>CBDETM010000002.1:0-5581181 GCA_965242905.1 Caldilineaceae bacterium | reverse complement strand
CAGAAACGTATGGATTCGGGGTCGAACTGCCCCCTGTACCGCTTCCCAGGCTTTGTCGATGTCGTCCTTATTCGCCCTGGCCAGGCCGGCTATGATAGGCGGCGCACCTACATTGCCGTCGTCGTCCCTGCGGGGAGACCGACCTACAGTTTCTGCAATGCGCTTCACAGCGGCTAGGTCGCCGGGTGAGGCAGCAGGAAAACCGGCCTCCATGATGTCGATACCCAGGCGAGCCAGTTGGCGGGCGATTTCGAGCTTCTCCTGCTCATTCAACGTGGCGCCGGGTGACTGCTCTCCATCGCGCAACGTCGTGTCGAAGACGAGTACCGTGTTCCCGTGCGCAACCTCCTTCGCCCACTGGTCGACTTCGCCCAAACGGAACTGTTCAACGTCTATCGGCGAAATCTCGTCTTCGGGAGCCTCGTCCAGCTGCTGTGTGTCAATTGTATTGGTCATGGCAAGATGCCTCCGGAGGTGAATCTGTTCAACAGATGACAGTATCGTCCTCCCTCGCTCAGGGCGGCAGGGGACGTTGAGAGCGCGAAGTACGACTCAGCGCGCAAACTAAGGTCACTAAGGCCGTCATCCATGTTCATCACCCCCTTTCCTCTCAGTTCAGACCTTTCTCCAAACGCCTAGATTTCCTTTGCGTCCAGGAAGGTCATCATCCTTCGCAATTCCTTGCCCACGTTCTCCAACTGCTGACTCTGCTCGTTGCGGCGCCTCTCGTAGTAGACCTTGCCGCCGCCGTGGTACTCGTCCATCCACTCTTCGGCAAAAGCCCCCGACTGGACGTCCGCCAGAATCTTCCGCATCGACTCTTTGGTCTCGTCGGTAATGACGCGTTGACCGCTCTTATAGTCGCCCCATTCCGCAGTATCACTGACGCTGTACCTCATGTAATTCAACCCGCCCTGATACATGAGATCCACAATCAGTTTAAGTTCATGCAAGCATTCGAAGTAAGCAATTTCAGGTTGGTAACCGGCATCGACAAGAATCTCGAAGCCGGCCTTGATCAGTTCGCTGACACCGCCGCACAGGACCGTCTGCTCGCCAAACAGGTCTGTTTCCGTCTCCTCGGCAAATGTGGTCTCCAATACGCCTGCACGTGCCGAACCGATCGCTTTGGCATAGGCGAGCGCGTTGGCCAGGGCATTGCCGGAGGCGTCCTGATGGATGGCAACCAGCGCAGGCACACCTGAACCTTCGCTAAAGACCTCCCGCACTCTGTGGCCAGGGGCTTTCGGCGCTACCATCGACACGTCAACGTCATCTGGTGCAACGATAAAGCCGTAGCGTACGTTGAAACCGTGCGCGAACATCAGCGTGTTGCCCGCCTCGAGATTGGGTTGAATCTGCTCCTCGTATACCTTGCCTTGGATCGGGTCGGGGATGACGACCATGATCATATCGGCTTCGCGAGCCGCGTCGGCCACACTTACGACGCGCAAACCATCGGCTTCGGCCTTCGCCTTGCTGCGACTACCCTCGTGCAACCCGATTCGTACGTCCTGGCCGCTGTCCTTCATGTTCAAAGCGTGGGCATGGCCTTGGCTGCCGTAGCCGATCACCGCGATCTTCTTGCCTTCCAAACGCGCTAAGTCAGCGTCATTCTCATAATAAATGGTTGCCACATTCCCCTCCGAGAATCTGAGTTTCTGGTATCTTGACTGTTGCCCTGCTGCTCACTGCTGCCGCGCCTGCCGCCGCTGGACTGGACCACGATCTGTGCTCCGCGTCCACGCAAGCCACAGGCCCATCCCGTACACCCTGTAATCGCGGTCTACTTTGGGTCTCCGTGCCCACTGCCATTGAGGCTCGCCGCGGCTTTGAATATCGACGTCGCCGGCTTACTCCGCTTGGGCCTTTCGTCACCGCGACATAGCGCGACGCGGCCTGTCCGCACCATCTCCTCTATGCCGAAGGGGCGCAGCAGTTCGATCAGCGAATCCACCTTGTCTTCCGTGCCAACCGCCTGCACCACCAGATTCTCGGCGTTGACGTCAACGATCTGGGCCCGGTAGATTTCAGCGAACTGCATTATCTCCCCGCGTGTCGCCGGCGTCGTCCGAACGCGGATCAGCGCCAGCTCGCGCAAAATGGCCAGCCGGTTCGTTATATCCTCCACCGCCGTGACGTCGACGACCTTGCGCAGCTGTTTGACGACCTGGTCGGCCACCCGTTCGTCGCCATCCACGACAAAGGTCATGCGGCTGATGCCGGGCGTCTCGCTATGGCTGACCTGAAGACTGTCTATGTTGAAGTTACGCCTGCGCAGCATTCCGGATACCCGGTTCAGGACGCCGGGCTTATCGCGCATCCAGGCGACAAGTGTATATTGCATTGGTCTCCCCTGTGGCGATTCTGCTCCTCAGATTCAGATGGCCCCAAAAAGCCGGGCACTCGCGAGCTGCCGTCGCATCAACGGCATAACACTACCAACTCGGCTGCACGCCGCTGTATCCCTGTACGTAACCCGGCTTCGGTCGCCGAATCAGTTCGTCCACCGCGGCGCCCGGCGCCACCATCGGATAGACATTAACTTCCTCTTTCACCTGGAAATCGACTAGGAACGGCCCGTCGGTGGCGTGCGCCTGCTCCAGTACCGGCACAACTTCGCTAGGATGTCGCACCACCGCAGCGGGGATATCGTAAGCATCAGCAAGCTTGACGTAATCCGGGGACAGAATCGGTGTTCCCACATAGCGCTTGTCATAGAAAATCTGCTGCCACTGGCGCACCATGCCCAGGAATCCGTTATTGATGATGGCAATCTTGACCGGCAGTTTCTCCTGCTGGATCGTAGCCAGTTCCTGCAAAGTCATCTGGAACCCGCCGTCACCTGCCACACACCACACCAGTGCCTCCGGGTCGGACATCTGTGCACCGAGTGCCGCCGGCAATGCATAGCCCATCGTGCCTAGGCCGCCGCTCGTAAGCAGCATCCCAGCGTGTTCGTGAATATAGTACTGGCTCTCCCACATCTGGTGCTGGCCAACGTCAGTGACGACGATGACACGCTTCTCAGTCTGTTCGGTAGCATGCCACAATTGACGAATCACAAAGGGCGGAATCAGCTCTTCGACTTCAAACTGAATAATATCGGCCTCATCGGTCTCAGAACGCCACCCGTTCAGCGTATCTACCCATTCCTGGTGACGCCGCTCTTCGACCTGAGGGAGGAATGCCGGAAGTGTCTCCGCCAGGTCCCCTACGACGGCAACGTCGGGAACGATGTTCTTGCCGACTTCAGCCCGGTCCAGTTCAAAGTGAATGATCTTGGCGTTAGCCGCGAATCGGTCGAGCCGTCCGGTGATTCTGTCGTCGAAGCGCATGCCCATGGCAACCAGCACGTCGCAGGCCTGTACAGCCCGGTTAGCAAACGCCTCACCGTGCATACCGCCCATACCCAGGCTTAACGGGTGCGTCTCAGGGATGTTGCCCGTACCGAGCAGCGTCGTCACCACAGGTATTCCAGCCTTCTCAACCAGCTGCAGCAGCTCGTCACTGGTGTTTGACAGGTGAATCCCGTGTCCTGCAAGAATTAGCGGTCGCTCGGACTCGTTCAGCAGTTCAGCCGCCTCACGCACGGCATCGGGGCTGTATTCCGGCCACGGCTCGAATCCCGGCAGGTTTATCTCGAAATCATAGCGAAATGTGCCGGACTCAATCTGAACATCCTTGCAGATGTCGACTAGTACAACACCCGGCCGGCCTTCGCGAGCGATGTAGAAGGCCTCTTTCATCACCAGCGGCAGCTCCGCAATATCCGTCACCAGATAGTTGTGTTTGCACACAGGCTGTGAGACGCCCACTACGTCCGACTCCTGAAACGCGTCCGTACCCAACAAGCTTGTCGGGACCTGCCCCGTGATCGCCACAACGGGCACGCTGTCCATCTGGGCCGTCGCCAGCCCGGTGACAAGGTTCGTCGCCCCCGGACCGCTCGTCACAATACATACCCCAACGTCCCCCGTAGCGCGCGCGAACCCGTCGGCCATGTGCGCCGCGCACTGCTCGTGTCGTACGAGTACGTGATGGATGCGGCCGTCCGCCTCATACTCAGCCAGGGCGTCGTAGGCCGGCAAAATCGCTCCGCCCGGATGGCCGAAAACGATCTGAACGCCCTCCCGCAAAAGCGACTCCCAGATCATCTCTGAACCGGTCATCTCCTGGGGGCCCAGGTCGTATCCGCTGTTTTTAGGTTCTCTCTTCGCAAGTGCCATCCGTCGCCTCCTGCTTCCTGGCTCCCATACTGTTGAAATCGTCTGTCAGACCCACTCGGCCGGGCGCCCGCGTCCCTGCATTCGCACCCCTAAGATGTTCCTCAGGCCGCGGATGTTCCCCGACACACAGTCTCCTACTAAAGAAAAACCCTTCCCGGTTGAGGAAGGGTCTGCACTGACCTGAGCATGGAGTCCGATGTTCTGGACTCCTGCCTTCGCCAACCATTCAAGGCCGAGAGCCGCTTACAAGAAGGGCTACAAGGCCGAGAAGAAGGACTTTAAGGCTAATAAGCAGGTTCAACACAGAAATACTACTCATTTTCGGCGGCTTAGTGCTGCAAATGCAGTTGGTAGCAAATATCTTCGCCCCTATTATATGCACATCGAGGAGTTATGCAACTTCTGATTTGTGCAATGAACGCAGACGCCTGCAACTGCAAGCATACTCTGCCTATCCGAGGAACCTAACGGCATTCATGGTTTCGCAGGCGTCACACGTCAACTACCCCGCGGCACGTTCTCTGATTCATCGCAAGGGTGCCAAAACACCTGCAGTACACCTGAGCCGGTCGTCCGCGAGCCTCCCTTACAAAGTCTTGACCTTGGCCTGGCGTTGCAGCAAATGAGATCCAGCAACAATCGAGCGTATGTGCTATAATCCTCCACGGTGAAGCACCGCCAGGGATATGCTAAGGTGACACAATCAAATGGCAGACCGTATTCGTATGTTAGAACGACTCTCAACTGTCTTTGACGAAAGCAAGTCACAAGAACTGGCAGATGTATTCCACAGCTCTTGCAACGACCTTGTGCGTCCCGAGGACTTTACTGAACTCAAGGAGATCGTCGCGATTAGGCAGAAACGCAACAGCGCACTGAGTAAGACGTCGAGGCGCTGACAGAGTCGCAAAAGCGGATGGAGCAAGGAGTTTAAGAATTGGGAGATCTAATGCGACGAACCGAAACAGCTATCCAGAGTCTGACCCGTGAAGTGGGCCGTTTGAAGGAACAGTTAGGCGGCGACCTGGAAGACGTAGCCGCAATCGTGATCGAGGACGCGTTGCATCGTGAGATGGGCTGGAAGGTCGAGGAGTTGAGACGAGTTTGGCAGACCAGGGACGGAGTTGATGAGGAGATCGACGCCTTTGGCAAAGCCTATGACCCATCCCGACCGGATGCAACACTCTGGATCGTAGGAGAGGCGAAGTTCAACCTGACAATGCGGGACTTGGACCGCTTCTCCAGGTTGGTAGCGCGTGTTGGCTCACATCTGGACGGTGAAGTCGTACCGGTCTGCTTCTGTTACAGAATCCGACCTGCTGTGCAAGAGAGAGTGCTCAAAAGTGGTTACCGGCTTGTAATGTCAACTGGGCGCATGCCGCAAGGAAGCAACGGGATCCCTAACGACTCTCTGCCGTGAGCACGGGATCCCCCGTCTCTTCTTGCCAGCGTTTCAGCTCATCCTCTAGCCTCTCCCTTTCTGTCGCCACAGACGCGTCTGCCGCAAGATCATTCAGCTCCCAGGGGTCGGAAGCCAGGTGAAAGAGTTGAGTTCGGTCGCTGCCCTGGTCTCCATCACGTCGGTAATTGATCAGTTTCCACTCCCGATCCTGCGCCATTCGCTGTACATGCATATAGACGGAATGCAGATAAGGTCGAATCCCCCTAGCAGTTCCCTCCGTCAGCGGCAAGAGTGATTTCGCATCCACACTTTCAGGAATCTCCAGGCCCGCGAGCTCACAAATAGTCGGATACACATCATACGTATGGGTAAGTGCGTCTATCTGCTTGCCGGCAGGCACGCCGGGCCCGCGCAAAATCAATGGCACGCGCACACTGTGGTCGTACAAATTCTGTTTGCCCAGGAGACCGTGCTGGCCGACAGACAACCCGTGATCGGCGGTATAGACGATGATCGTGTCCTCAGCCAGCCCTTTGCGCGACAGTGCGGCCAGTATTTCACCGATCTTTTCATCCATATCGGAGATCATGCCGTAATACTCGGCAATATGCCTTCGCGTTTCCTCAGCCGTGCGCGGGAATCCCGCCAGTTGCTCGTCGCGTAACCACATATCCCCGTTGTCAAACGGGTGTATACCTGCAAAGTTGGGGGGCAGTGGCATGGCTTCTGGCCTATACGCGTCTGCCCAGTCGGGGGGAGGCGTGCGCGGATCGTGGGGCGCCGTGAAGGCACAGTATAGAAAGAAAGGGCGGCTCCCGTCTTGACGATCCAGGAAGCGGATAGCTGCATCTCCGAACAGATCGGTCGAAAACTGATCACCTGTTCGCTGCCGGCCCCTGTCGTATTCGCCGCTCGGATCGAAATCCTGGACCGGGACCGCGAAATGGTCGTCCATGCCGCCGAAGAATACGTTCTCTACTTCGTCGAATGATCGAGCGAAGCTGGAGGCGTCGTTATGCCACTTTCCAGTTGCGAAGGCTGTGTACCCATTTAGACGGAAGAGTTCGGCCAGATATGTGTGGCCCGGATCCAGCACATTCAGGGGCCCGCGGTCACTAATGTCGTTGCCAACCGATGCTCGGAACACATGCGCGCCCGTGTGAATGCAGGCCCGAGTCGGCACACAGACGGCCACGCGCAATCCGCCCATGTGACAGTTCCGGCGGAAGGAAGCCCCCTCGGCGCAAAGCCGGTCCATCGTCGGCGTCCGTACAGTGGAATCCCCATACGCCCCGATCGCCGAAGCACGGTGGTCGTCGGCAATGAGGAAAACTACGTTAGGCTTCTTTGACAATTCTGGCCTTCCTCATGTCAAGTGATAGAAATCGCGAGATCCGATATCGCCCTGGTTATGATGGATGCCTGGACACTGACGAACCAGGCATTTCACCTGGTATCCGAAATCACTATTGTTCCACGAACTGCCGCTTGTAAAGTTTAGCGTAAACGCCTCCCTCTTCCAGCAGTTCGTCGTGTGTCCCCCGGCTGACGATTCTTCCCTCCTGCATCGCGCAGATGAGGTCGGCCTTGCGAATTGTACTCAGCCGGTGGGCGATGACGATTGCAGTACGATTGCTCAGTAGCCGGTCCAGAGCTTCCTGAATCAACGCTTCGGTGGCAGTATCGACGCTCGACGTGGCTTCATCGAGTATGAGAATCTTAGGATCGGCCAGGACTGCTCTGGCAATGCAGATCAGTTGGCGCTGACCCATCGAGAGGTTGGCCCCCCCTTCCAGAATCTCGGTCTCGTAACCGTTGGGTAGCTCCAAAATGAACTCATGCGCGTTGGCCTGTCTTGAGGCCTCTTCCACCGAAGTGGCCTCAATATCCGGCAACCCGAATCGGATGTTGTCCAGCACCGTCCCCGCGAACAGAAATGGCTCCTGTGAAACAATACCCGTCTGCCTTCGCAGCGACTGCTGCATCACAGTACGAACATCGATGCCATCGATCAACACTTCCCCACTGCTCACATCGTAGAAGCGTGCCACCAAATTGGCGATAGTCGACTTGCCCGCACCCGTGGGCCCCACCAGCGCCACTGTCTGCCCCGCCTCGATGACCAGATCAACGTCATGCAACACAGGATCGTCGCTGCCGTAGGAAAAGTTGACTCCACGTAGCTCAATGCGACCCTCAATAGTTGGCATCTCCTTGCCATCGGGCGGATCGGCCACCTCTGGGCGAGCGTCCAGAAGTTCCAAAACGCGTTCACCGCCGGCCATCGCCGACTGCATTGTCGTGTACAGCTGGCTCAGCTCCTGAATCGGCTGGAAGAAACGAGTCACATAGGCCAGAAAAGCCACCAGCACTCCGATTTCCAGCGCCCCCTGAGCTACGGCCCGACCGCCAAACCACAGCACGATCGCAGTCGCCAGCACTGCCAGAAACTCAACGGTGGGCAGGAAAATGAATGAAAGCGACATCGCCGCAACATAGGCGGTGCGATTTTCCTGGTTCGCGTCGTCAAATCGCTTCCGCATCGCCTTTTCCTGCGCGAATGCTTGGATCACCCGCATCCCTTCCAGGTGCTCGGCAAGCGTGCCGACGATGCCTGCCACACTGTGCCTGGTCTGCCGGAAGGCCACTTTCGCCCTTCTCGAGAAAAAGTAAGTCGCCAGCAGCATCAGCGGGATCGTGCTGAATGTCAGCAGGGCCAGTGACGGACTCAGAACCAGCATCACCGTGATGATACCTATCAGGACCAGAAGATCGCCCACAAGCGTTATCAACCCCTGCGACAGCAGCTCGTTGATCACGGCCACGTCGCCGATTACGCGCGAAATCGTAACGCCCACAATATGACGGCTGTGATACCCCAGCGAAAGGACCTGCAAGTGGCGCATGAGCTGGCTTCTCAAAGTCGCCAGTACCCGTTGACCCACCCAGGACAGAAGATAGCGCTGGCCCGAGGCGGCACCGAACAAAGTCAGAAATGCTACCGCCATGACCACTGAGATCTGAGAAAGACCCCTCAGATCTTGGGATGCGATATAGCTGTCAATGGCAACCTTGAGCAGGAGAGGAATGCCAAGCGTCGATCCGGTTACAACCAGCATCAAAAGAAAAGCGGCGACCATCTTGGTCCAATGTGGCCGCAAATAGGTCAGGAGCCTGCCTACCACCTGCCCGTCAAATGCTTTTCCCTCCGCCTCCTTTGCCAGGCCGCGCAACAGGCTTCTCGGGCCGCCGCTTCGTCCTGCTGATCCAATTGAAATCGACATCACTGTTCCCTGACCGTCGAAACTGGCGTAGCATCTACGCCGCTTTCTAACTTACTACTTTCGTCAACTGTTCCTCATAAATCTTGCGATACAAGTCCGACCTCTCAAACAGTTCCTGGTGATTGCCGGCCGCCGCGATTCGGCCCTTTTCCAACATCAGGATCTTGTCGGCCATTCGCACAGTGCTGAGGCGTTGGGCAATTACAACCGACGTTCTTCCCTTCATCAGATTCGAAAGAGCTAACTGTATCAGATGCTCGGTCTCGGTATCTACGCTTGAAGTTGCATCATCCAGGATGAGAATCCGCGGATCGGTAAGCAGCGTACGCGCTATGGCAACACGCTGTCTCTGCCCACCCGACAAAGTGGCGCCCCGCTCACCTACTCTCGTTTCGTAGCCGTCCGGAAAGCTCTCGATAAACGCATGCGCCTGTGCCGCCTCAGCCGCCTCGAACACCTCCTCATCGGTCGCGTCGAGCCGCCCAAAAGCAATGTTCTCCCTAATAGTCGTTGCAAAGAGCGTGGACTCCTGCAGGACGATTCCGACCTGACTGCGGAGAGAATGCAGTGTCGCCCGACGAATGTCTCGGCCGTCCAACAAAACGCACCCCTCTGTCGGGTCATAAAAGCGAGGAATCATGTTTATGATCGATGACTTGCCCGATCCGGTTGGGCCCAGAAGAGCCAGCACCTGGCCAGGTTCAATCTCAAACGAAACATCCCGCAGCACATTGAGCGGGCGGGCGTAACTGAACGAGACATTTTCGAAGCGGAGATGGCCTTCGATAGTGCCAAGAGGCTTCGCATCCTCCGCATCTTTGACCATCGTCTCCTCATCCAGGATTTCAAAGACTCGTTCGGCCGACGCGCCCGCCATGGCAATGGCCGGAATCAGGAACCCCAGCCGGCGGATCGGGGATGTCAACTGCGCCAGATAGGTGATAAAGGCCACAAGTTCACCCAGTGTCAGGTCCCCCTGGATCACCAGGTAACCCCCCAGCCAGATAATGATCACCGTGGCGAGATTGGCAATCAGATCAAGCATGGGCATGTTGAGCGCCGTGAGCCTCGCCGTGGCCGCCGCCAATCCGAACCACTTCTGGTTCTCGGTCTCGAACCTGTCGATTTCAGTATCCTCTTGGGCAAAAGCCTTGACTATGCGCGCCCCGCGCAGATTCTGCTCAAGCCGCGTTGTCAGCACTGCCAGCTGTTGCTGAATCTCCATCGACAGAGGCCGGTAGCGGGCGCCGAATCGCATCGCCCTGTGCGCCAGGACCGGCATGGTCAGCATCGCCAGCACGGCCAGCAGCGGGTCCATCAAGATCAGTGCCACGGCAGACCCGATGAGCAGGACGACGCCATTCGCAAGCCCCAGAATCGACCGCCCCGTGAGCATGCGCAGCCTGTCTACATCCTGCATCGCCCGCGACAGGAGTTGCCCTGATTCAGTTCGGTCGTGGTACGCGAAGGAGAGTTCAGTGAGCTTTTCATGCAGCTCGCGCCGCAGACTGTAGGACACGCCCTGCGAAGCAAGTTCAGCAAACCGGCTGGATGCAAACGTGAGGACGCCGCGGACTGCAGTCAGCACCATCAGCCCCAATACGGACATGGTCAGCAATTCCAGGTCATTCTGACGAATACCCCGGTCGACGATCCAACGTATGAATTGTGGCGTTACGAGGAGAATTGCTGTGGTGCCGAGGAGAGCAACGTAGGCGGCGACTGTCAGGCGCAAGTACGGGCGCAACCGACCTAGAGCCCGCCACAGGTAGCGGCGGCTCCGGTTCAAACCTGCACGTTTAAATGGCTCGTCAGTAGCGGTTGTCATGTTACAAATCCGGTTTAGTACGGCGGCAAAATGCACTGAGAAACTATTGTACCATGCTTTTGCATTCTAGGCTCCCGTGCAACGCGTGAGGGTGCATCCCAAAATGGGGGCGAACTTTCCCGTGCCTCCGGTCGCAGCGGAGCCGCACCCATCTCGCGATCAACTCTGAGTCAGAGGAAACGGCAGTTCTCTCTCCTCACTCCTCTTCCCTCTCTCCTCGCTCTTTTGGGCGGTCGGGCCTATTCGGCCCTCCCTTGTGCGGGGGCTCCGCCCCCGCAACGCCCCCTCTCCTACAACATGCCTCATCGACCTGGTGTCGTTATTGGTAACAGGTGCCTAATCGAAGATGTCTAGCCAGACCACATCGCGCCAGTCCTATCAAATCCCAGTAGTTGCCGGCCCTATGCCTGCCTTCGCATCACCCCCAAACTGACGCAAACCACGATAATGTCCGGCCTGGCGCCTCCCCTGCGTCTTTCCAAAAACCGCCAGACTATTCCCACCTCAAATTTGGGACGACCCTTCAAATGCTATCGGCGGCGACGAACGCGAAGCAATGTCGCGATCAGTGCTGAGGCAAAGGAAAGTTCGTCCCAGAGGGCAAAAGCGGTTCAATCCCTGCCTGGCGAGGCGCCGAAATGTCGGCCATGGCGGGGGCAAGCCCTCTTCTTCACGAAGGAGTCGCGGGGCCCATTCTTTTGAAATCAGAAGGACTGAATAGCTGCAAGCGCGTACGCTCAGAGCTTGCGCACAACGTCACCGGCCCTGATCGGTCCGGGCTGGACCACCTTCGCATACATCCCGCGCAGCCGCATCTCCTTGCCTTCCGGAGTGCTGACAAACTTCACCGCGTCAACGCCGAACCGCTCCGCAAATTTCTTGCAACCGGTATGGTCGATGGGCGTCACCTCGATAACCGCGTCCCCCAATGCCAGACGCGTTCCAACGGGTAGGTTCGTCTCGCTCAGTTCAAGGTCAATGTAAAGCTGATCGCCAAACAGCTCCCAGCGGTCCTCATCCTGTGCCAGCAGCCCCGCTACACGCGAATTCATAATCGTAAGCTGCCGTTCCGGTTCAAGGGGAGCATCCGGAGTGCGCGTACTCCAGTTGTCGCCGGCAAGCCCCTCGGCCACCGTGAGTTCGCCGGCTTCGATCACTTCCCGCTCCCCCGATTGGGGCCGTCTCACGATCAAGGCCAGCTTGCCCTCTTCCTTGGGTGAATCCCGGATATCGTCCAGATTCTGTTCCAGTTCCGCCATTTCTAAGTGGGTTACCGTTGACATCGATCTACTCCTCTCCTGTCCCCAGCGGGTCAGCCCGTGGACTCTCGCTCACTGAAAGCTGTGGATTCCGTTTCAACCTCTTGCCAGCCAGCTCTTAATCCTGCAAGCCAGCGGCGTATCGCCTCTTCATCAGGCAAATCGCGCCTGCGTTGTATATAGAGCATTCCTGTGAGAAGCAAAGGCAGTAGCACGGGAATCAGGTAGGGAAGCGCATCTCGAGCGGTGCTTTCCGGTGTCCCGCGCAAGGCCCCCGCCACCAGGAACGCCAGTGGAATCAAGGCGCTCAGCACCATCCAGGCTACGGCATAGATGCGACCAACCGGGTGCCACTGGAAGTGACCCACCAGACGGCAGTTCTCACCGTCTTCCTGAATAACCGCGTAAAAGTACGTAGCGAAAATGCCCTTGACTGCGGACTTTCTCGGAAGACGTCTGATCTTCACCGCTCGTGCCGCTACACGCCCGCTGACTTCCTCGCTGGAGCTCAACTCATCCTCAAGGCGCCGCACCGCGGCATCCGCGCCTCCATCAAGCGAAAGCGTGAGCCGTCTACGGCTGGGCGTCCACAGGACAGAGACGACTGACTTCCGCTCCGTCATGATCGTGCCTACCTAAACACTCATCCCGCAAACTGGCGCAAACAAGGTAGATGCTTCTCCCTCTTTCCCGAAATCCGACCCGTACTTCCCCCTTGACTTCGTCCTGGCTAGACAGGGTGCAACCCCGGGAAACCCAGTCCCGTCGTCTCCTCCCAGCCGCACATCAGATTCAGGCTCTGAAGAGCGCTGCCCGCCGCCCCTTTGACCAGATTGTCAATGGCGCAAAGCGCCACCACGCGTCCCGTCCTCTCATCCAGTTCGAACCCCACGTCCGCGAAGTTACTACCGCTCAGAATCTTTGGCTCCGGGTAACGGTAGATGCCGGTCTTCTCCTTAACAATGCGCACAAACGGCTCATCCCGGTACGTTTGACGGTACGCCCGCCATAGGTCGCGCTCACTGACTCCCGACTTGACGAACACGTGCGCCGTAGCCAGCACACCCCGCACATTGTCCACCGCAGTCGCACTCATATGGGCGGCCACGACGCCGTAGTCCTCAGTGTCGGACAGGGCCAGAGCCTGCAGAATCTCTGCCGTATGCCGGTGACCTGTAGGCGCGAAACTGCGCATCGCTCTCGCCCGCTCCGGGTGGTGAGTCGCATCGCCGGAGCGATTGCCGCCTTCACTGCTGCCAACCTTTACCTCGCAGATTATGTCGCGCTTCGGGTCAGCCAACCCCGCCGCAAAGAGCGGCCACACTGCCAGCACGCTCGCGGTCGCATTGCACCCGACCCCGCTCACATAGCGGGCGCCGCATATCTCCTCGCGGAACAACTCCGGCAGACCATAGACGAATTTCCCGAGCCAGTCCGGTCTGCCATGCTCCTTGCCATACCAATCCACGTAGTCCTGCGCATCTCGCAGACGGAAGTCGGCGCTCAGATCAATGATTCGTTTGGCCAGCCCCGCGAACTCGTCAATGCGCCCCATCGCCCCGCCGTGAGGAAGTCCCAACACGAGCACGTCGCAAGGTTCCAGCTCCGCTGCACTGACAAACTTCAGCCTCGTTCGCCCGCGCAAGTTTGGATGCGTGAAATGGACGAACGATCCCGCGTTTCGTTCGCTCGTCACCTGGGCCACCTCGACATGAGGATGGTCCAGCAGCAGACGCAGCAGCTCGCCGCCGGCATAGCCGCTTGCACCCAGGATAGATACTGAAGACCTCGACTCTGTACAGGTTTCCACCACCATCGTCCTGTTCACGCTCAACCTATCGACAACGCCAGTGACCAGGCGTTAACTGTTGGCCGCTTTCCAGCCATCGGCCCCCACCTGCAGAACAAAATCGGCGATCCGGCCCGGAATATTCACGCCGGTCGGCTGCACACTGTTGCGAAACTCCATCGTGTAATTGACTTCGTTCACCAGCAGCCCCCGTTCCGGGTCTTCGAGCACGTCGATTGCCACACACCCGCCGCCAACGGCCTTCGCAGCCCGTACGCAGATGTCGTTCAGTTCCGCTGTCACAGGACAGACCGACGCTTGCCCGCCGCGCGCCGTGTTCGTAATCCAGTGAGCCGAATCCCGGTAGATCGCGCAGATTGTTTCACTGCCGACCGTGAACGCGCGGATATCGCGCCCCGGTTTCTCGATGTATTCCTGAACGTAGAAGATACTGTGATGGTACGTACCCAGCACCTCCTTGTGCTCCAGAACAGTCTCCGCCGCCTCGCGGTCGTTGATCTTGCTCAACAGCCGTCCCCACGACCCGATCGACGGCTTCATCACAACCGGATACCCCAACTCCTCCATCGCCTCCAGCGCGCTCTCGGCCGTAAACGCCACCTTCGTGCGCGGCGATGGAATGCCGGCCGCCGTCAGCGCGCTCGTCGTCTGCAGCTTGTCGCCGCACACGTCCGCTACCTGCACAGAGTTTACCGTTGGAATGCCGCGATCGTTAAGAATCCGCAGGCTGACCAGCGCGCGCCCGTGATGGATGCAGCGTTCGACGATCACGTCGTAGTCTTCGTAACACGTCGAATCCGACCCGCCCGAAATGTCAAAGATCAGCTTGCGGTCGTCAAGCAGATCGAATTCGGCGCCCCGCAGTTTGAACTCCTCAAATAGGAGCTTCTCCTCGGCGCGCACCCGGCTGTAAAGGATGCCAACTCGCATCGGTCCTATTCTCCCCAGTCTTCGTCCTCTTCGGGCGCCATATCCAGCGCTACGGGGTCAAGCCCGATAACCTCCAGGTCCACCCCGCACTCGCCGCACTGGACGATTTCGTTCTCCATCACGTCGTTAAGTTCGACCTCGCCGAAGCATTCTGGACATTCGGCCACAGCGGTAACGGTTTGAACTGCCATGCTGCTTCTCCTGATCTGTTCTTGATTTCTCTGACTGAAATGAATTCCAACTCATGAATGCTTACCAGGGCGCCGAAACGGCCTTCTCGCCGGCCGCATACTCTGCGATTCGCCTGCGTGTGCCTGGGGAAGTGCCCTCAGGCAGTTCTCCGAGAGCGAAACAGTCGACGCTCTCGATTTCCCGGCTACTCACCTTGCTCCAGGTAAACGCCTCGCACACAAAGACGACAATATGGTCGCTCTTCCCTTCAAGAAAGCTGCTGTAAACGCCGAAAAGCCGCAGCCCCTGCAATTCGACACCGGCCTCCTCTGCAGCCTCCCGGGCGATGGCGTCTCCCAAAGTCTCTCCTGACCGCACTCCGCCCCCGGGAAGATACCAACCGTCAAGATAAGTGTGACTGACGAGAAGTACCTCCCCTTCCCTGACAGCCAGCAGCCGGACGCCCACAGTCGTTGGTCGTGCCAGTCGCCAGCGCAGCCGTTGAACGAAATGCAGAAACCTCGCTGACTTTGGCATCTGCATAGGCACCAATACGCGTCCGGATCCTTAGATTGCTCTCGAACTGGCTCAGGAAGCCGAACGCGCCGACGCAAGCCTCCGCTTGACCTGTTCGACCAGACCCCCTGCCTCCAGAATCTCCTGCACGGTAGCGCTAAGTGGCGGGAACGCAAACCGGCCGGAGGCGCACTCGATCACCCTCCCGTCCAGGTCAACCGAAACGTTTTCCTGCCCTTGGATCGCCTGCGCGGCCTCAGGGCAGACGATTGCGAGCAAGCCGTTATTGATGGCGTTGCGGTAGAAAATCCGCGCAAAGCTCTCGGCTATCACCGCGCCGACCCCGTTGTAGACCATGCATGTCGCCGCCTGCTCGCGACTGGACCCGCAACCGAAGTTGCGGCCGCCCACGATGATGTCGCCTTCGCACACGTTGGACGCGAAATCAGGATCCAGGTCCTCCAGCGCATGGCTGGCAATCTCGTCGCGTCCTTTGGCCGTATACGTATACTTGCCCGGAAACAGTACATCAGTATTGACGTTGTCCCCGTACTTCCAGGCCCTGCCCCGAATCACCATTATCCTCCAGCCCTCGCGCTAGGCCAGGCAACCAAGTCGATCACAGCTCTGCTAAGAGACACTTCTGCGCGCCCTTGCTCCACTAATAGATGTCCCTCGGATCGGCAATCCTGCCCGCAACCGCCGATGCCGCTACCACCGCCGGACTCGCCAGATAGATCTCGGACTCCGTCGTGCCCATGCGCCCCCGAAAATTGCGGTTGGCGCTCGAAATCGTCACTTCCCCCGTTGCCGGCACGCCCATATGGTTGCCCATGCAGGGTCCGCACCCAGGCGTTCCAATCGCGGCGCCTGCAGCAACGAGCGCCTGAATGTATCCCCGCTCCAAGGCCTCCTGCAACACCACGCTCGAAGCGGGAATCACCAGCAGCCGTGTACCGGCGGCTACCTGACGGCCCTGCACAATCTCCGCAGCCTCGGCCAAATCTTCAAGTCGCCCGTTAGTGCATGTCCCGATGAACGCCTGCTGCACCACTGTCCCCGCTACAGCCGATAACGGTGCCACGTTGTCCACAGTGTGCGGGCATGATACGGTCGGCTCCAGGTCATCGGCGTTGTAACTGTAGGTGGCGGCGTACGCGGCTCCCTCATCAGGAAAGAGCCGCGATTCAGCAATACCAGGCGAACTGTCTTCAACAGTTCCCGCATCTTTCTCCCTCGTCGCCCTCCTCTCCAGGGCGGACATTAAGTAGGACCGCGTCTCGCCGTCAGGAGGAACATATGACGATTTGGCGCCGAACTCGGCCATCATATTGGCCAGGGCCATCCTCGAATCAATGCTCAATGCCCCGACACCGCTGCCACTGAACTCGACTGAACTGTATAACCCGCCGTCCGCGCCCCAGTCACCGATAATCCGTAATGCGAAATCTTTCGCCGTAACGCCCTTCGGCAGTTTGCCCTCCAGCACGATCTTGATCGACTCCGGCACCCGCAGCCAAAGTTCCCCGGTAGCCCACAGAGCTGCGACCTCGCTGCGGCCTATGCCTGCTCCGAATGCCCCTAACCAGCCAAAGTGCGGCGTATGACTGTCCGCGCCCAGAACTGTCTGCCCCGGCAGCACCAGCGCCTCTTCGCTCAAAACCTGATGACAAATCCCTCTTCCAACCTCAAAAAAGTGGCGAATGCCCTGCTCCTGCACAAACTCTCGAATCTCAGCGTGATTCTGCGCGTGTCGTGTTGTCGGCGCCGGCACCGCATGGTCGAGAGTGATCGCCAGCTTTTCCGGGATAGCGACCTGCTCCAACCCGAACTGTTGCCATATCTCCCGGATCGCAGCCGTATTGTCGTGGCTCAACACGACGTCAGGGCGCACGTCCACGACCTCCCCGACTTCAACTTTCTCACACCCGGCAGCCCGCGCAAGCGCCTTTTGTGCGAATGTCCGTGCTTCTTTACCACCAGAATCCGCCTGGCCCACCGTTCTTTGGGAAGTAGAATGCTCGCCCATCTCTAATCCCCTTATACAGGCGGCGAAGGTACCGTCACCGCACGGCTGTGGTACTCACGCAGCAACACGTCCACATCGTCCAGGCTCAACTTGCGCTGGTCCGCCTCCTCCTTGATGTGCGCCGTAACCTCTTTCACCTGTGGATCGGTCAGGTCCAGCTGCAGCTGCTCAGCCCGCTGTTTGACCGCGTTCCAGCCGGTAAGTCGGTGTGCAATGTGCAGATAGCGCGTCAACCCGAAATCCTCTGGATCCAGGATCTCGTACGTGTCCGGGTTATTCAGGATGGCCTTGGCATGAATTCCCGCCTTATGCGTGAACGCCGTGTAACCCGTAATGTAGTTGTTAAAGGGCACGTCGACGCCCACGATCTCTGCCACAAAGTTCTCCACCTCGCGCAACATCGGCAGATTGTACTTGCTGCGAATCTGCTCCGGGTCGAGCGCGTACATACGCGCCACAAGGCCCCCCAGCGGCGTGATCCCGTTGCGCTCCCCGATCCCCAGCACCGAAGTGTCCACGTGGGTCGCGCCCGCCGCCAGCGCGCAATAAGAATTGGCGATTGCGCACCCAGTATCGTCGTGACCGTGAAACTCAATGTCGCAGGAAACCACGCCCCGCAACGTCCGCACCAAATCGTGCACCTGCAAGGGCGTAGCGATCCCTACCGTATCAGCAATGCCCACCCTGTTTACCCCAATCTGATCGACCTCTCGGTATACGGTCAACAGATCCACCAGGTCGCTGCGGAATGAGTCCTCGCTGCTGAACCGCACCTCCAATCCCTGGCTCTTGATGAATTCGATAACCTGCACCGCACTGTCAATGATCTCGCGGATAGACTTACCATGCGAAAACTCGCGCAGATAACTGCTCGTGCCAAAGAGGACGTCAATGCCGTCAACCCCGGTATCCACTGCCAGCCGGGCGTCGTCCAGGTGGCAACGAGTGTGTGTAAGCAGCTTCGCTCCCAGCCCCATCCCGGCAATGCGCGTACAATCGGCCCGACTCTGCGGGCTGGCCGCCGGCGACGTCAACTCCAGGTACTCGACGCCAAAAGCATCCAGCAGGCGTGCTATCTCGTCCTTCTGCCCGCTGTCGAAAAATGCGTTGGCAAACTGTTCACCCTCACGCAGAGTCGATTCGATTATCGAGAACTGTTCAAGACTCATACTCGCACTCCCGGCGATTTTTCTGGCAACAAAAAACCGGCCCACCCTGTCTGGATTGGCCGGTCGCTACGGTTGCAACGTCTGAGCAGGCGCAAACAACAGACAGGTCAGTCTGGATTCCGCTTCTTGCTCTTTATGCAGGTGAACAGGGACACTATATCCGTGTTTCTCATCGGTTGTAAATCTGATTGCCAGTCAGGCCGCACACGCTACGCGACCTCTTCTTTCCTGCAGATATCCAACAAGGCTCAATAGTACTGAACAAAGACGACAAAGTCAAATTCGCCTATCAGTTGGGTGCATCTCAAAGTGGGGGCGATCTCCCCATTCATCGGGCAGCGGCGGAGCCATGTCCAGTCCGCAATCAACCCTGAGTCAGACGAGGCGCTTCTCCTAACCCCTGGTCCCTGTCCCCTGTTCCCTGCTTTTCTGGGCGGTCGGGCCTATTCGGCCCTCCCTTGTGCGGGGGCTCCGCCCCCGCAACGCCCCCCCTAAACCATGCCGTGCCTCATCGACCGGGTGTCGACATTGGTGACAGGTGCCTAATCGAAAGTGTCCAGCCAGACCACGTCCCGCCAGCCGCATCAGATCCCCGTATTTGGCCGGCCTTGTGCCTGCCCTGCGACTCTCCAAGAACGCGTAAGCAATTCCAGTAAACGCCGCCGTTAGAGTTCGTTGACTTCTGGCCGAACAGCGATTTGCAAGAACAATGTGCGCCTGATCCGCTCATTCTCGCAAGGACTGACCGAGCAACCTTTGTTGTACTTTGCGACCTTTCGCATGACCTCGTCGATCGATTCGGCCCGCATACGGTTTATCAGGTAGCAAGAAAGCCTACAATGCCTGCAATGCTGGCCATCTTCAACTGTGGTCCCCAGTGCAGCAAGTACAACTCGCGGCTTTGGCTGATTCAGCACTCCTGAACGGACGCACAATGCACAGTGGACAATACCTATACGCCCAGTCTACGTATAGGGATCGTCAACTTCAGACCGGCTGCAATATGCTCTTCATATGCCAGCCCAATAGGCTGAACAAAAAGTGAAGCTTCCTGGCTGATTTACTCTGGTAGAGGGCCAATTCAGGACGCCTGGCAGCCGGGTAGTTTCCCTCCCTATCGGGCGGCCGGAGAAACTGCCCAACCGTTTGACACCGCCAATGTGGATAACATAAATTTTCACTGAGGATCGTGCGGCATTTTTGCATTCGCCGCTAGAAGCAGGTGGGTCTTGAACGAACACAACACGGAAACAAAAGCACTCCATTGGCGAAAAGAGTTCCTTATCGGCTCGCTGATCGGCATGTGCGTCATGCTGCTGGCTCTGCTCGCTGTCGTCGTGTCGCCGCAGCCCCGTGCCGCCCAGGCACAAAGTGACTCGCCGCGCGTGGCAATTTCTGTAGGCAACAGTTCCTTGAACCAGGGAGACAAGACCTGGGTCCATGTTTCATTCCACAACATGCCCCAGGATCCCGATGACGATGAAGCATTCGGCGTTTACTTCCGATACTATTTTGATCGCAACTCTGACGGCACGTGGACGAATGCGGACGGCTGCGCAGAGGACCTGGTCGGAGGGGACAAGTATATAACGACCTGGTACAGAAGCCCTTGGGAGCACGGGGCATCCGACTTTGCCATTACCACGACTTGCCAGGTCGGCAATTACAGGATACGGGTAAGCGTAAAGGACAAGAGCACCCACACTGAGGTAGTCTCCGGCACACGTGACATAACCGTTAGCCTGGGCCCCTCAGTTACCATCGAAATGCCGTCTGGTCCCCACTACCGCGGCGCCGCGATCAATCCTAAAATCAAATTCAATGACCTGGGCCAGGGTGATGACTACACTTACACAGCCTACCTGATGGCCAGGAACCCCAGGAACTACGCCGATGAATGCGAAGGTACAGGCCTGGAAAGAAACAGAACATTCACCCTGAATGACGTCTCCGGAAACCCAATCGAAAAGACTGTCACCATTACCGCCGACTGTCCCACAAACGAATACGATATCAATGTAAGACTGGAAGACGCCGACGAACGATACCGAGGATCGGACGCCAAGGAATTCGAAATCACCACGGACCCCAACGCCACCCCGTCCGTAACCGTCAGCCTGTCCGAACCCTCACCAATTGCTCCAGGTACCGAATTCAAAGTCATTTTCAAATTCTACGACATACAACCCGGCACCGCGGTTGTAAGTCTCGACACAATGACCAACACATCCACGAATCAAGCTGTAGGTGAAATGGACTGCGGCGGAAGTTTGGTTGGATGGGGGGTGGATGTCTCAGGAACTGTCAACCATAACCCTGATTTGAATAGCATAACAATTCCCTCCGACTGTCCGGAAGGCAGCTACAGAATAGTAAGCAAGATTAAAAACTCATCGGGCAATGAAATTATCTCCGGTTCCGTCGACTTTATCATTGGCTATCCTGATCTGACTCCGTCGGCTCCGTCAGTGTCGAACATCACCGCGAAACAAAATTCCCCCTTCAGCCAGCAGTTACCGGTAGGCACCGGCGGAGACGGTACGCTCAGCTATACCGCCACAAATCTACCCGCCGGCCTTTCTTTCATCACGAGCACACGCACGATCCAAGGTACGCCTTCGGGCACCGGGCCTTCCACCGTCCGCTACACGGTTACCGACAGCGATGGCGACTCAGACTTTGTCGATTTCACAATTACCGTCAATCCCGATCTGACCCCTTCGGCGCCAAGCGTTCCCGGCTATACCGCGAAACAGAATACGCCGTTTAACCAGCAACTGCCTGTAGGGAGCGGTGGAGACGGAACACTATCTTACGGTGCAACGGGGCTGCCCGATGGTCTGGACTTTATTACTACAACCCGCACGATCGCCGGCACACCAACAGGCACGGGACAATCTACTGTGCGATACACCGTCACCGACAGCGACGGAGACTCTGCCTACGTAGATTTCACCATCACTGTCAACCAGGATCTTGAGCCAACCGCCCCGTCGATATCAGCCATCTCAGCCAGGAAAGGAAGTCTCTTCACCCTGCAGCTGCCGGAGGGCACCGGAGGAGACGCACCCCTAAGCTACAACGCCACCAATCTCCCAACCGGCCTTACCTTCATCACGACCACACGCACCATCACGGGCACTCCCACAACTGTGGAATCTCCAACCGTGACCTACACGGTTCGCGACGTTGATGGCGACGAAGACAGCACCACCTTTGCATTCACAGTCGTAGAGGACCTGATGCCGGAACTTCCCTCCATTTCGGGGTATACCGCAAAGGAGGATTCGCCATTCAGCCAACAACTGCCAGAGGCCGCGGGCGGAGATACCCCGCTGAGCTATACAGCCACCAATCTACCGACCGGCCTTACTTTCATCACCAGCACACGAACCATCACCGGCACACCTGAATCTCAGGAAGCCCCAACCGTGACCTACACGGTTACCGACAGCGATGGCGACTCAGACTCTGTCGAATTCACGATCACGGTCAATCCCAATCTGACACCGTCGGCGCCAAGCGTCTCGCCTCTGACTGCCAAGCAGAATGACCCGTTTAGCCATCAGCTGCCCGCAGGCAGCGGAGGAGACGGTACGCTATCCTATAGCGCTACCGGTCTGCCTGACGGTCTACTCTTCACGGAATCAACGCGCACGATTGCAGGCACGCCGACTCGCCACGGGCCCTTTACAGTAAGGTATACAGTAACCGATAGCGACGGAGACTCGGCCTACGTCGAATTCACCTTCACTGTCAACCAGGATCTCGAGCCGACCGCCCCGTCGATATCAGGCATCTCAGCTAGAAAAGGGAGTCTTTTCACCCGGCAGCTGCCCGAGGGCAGTGGAGGAGATGCACCTCTCAGCTACAACGCCACGAATCTCCCGACCGGCCTTACCTTCATCACGACTACACGTACGATTACCGGCACACCCACAACCGAACAAACGCCAACCGTGACCTACACGGTTCGCGACGTTGATGGCGACCAAGCCAGCACCACCTTTGTCTTCACCATCGCAGATGACCTGATGCCGGAACTTCCCTCCATTTCGGGGTATACCGCAAAGAAGGATTCGCCATTCAGCCAACAACTGCCAGCGGCCTCGGGTGGAGACTCGCCGCTGAGCTATACAGCGACAAATCTCCCAACCGGCCTTACCTTCATCACGACCACCCGCACGATATCAGGAACGCCCACAACCGTGGAATCCAAAACCGTGACCTACACGGTTCGAGACGAAGACGGTGATGAAGCGACCACAACATTTGCTCTTAATGTCGCCGCCGATCTGATGCCGACACTTCCCACCATATCGGGTTTCACCGGCAGAGTGGATTCGCCATTCAGCCAAGTGCTGCCAGAGGCCGCGGGCGGAGACTCGCCGCTGAGCTATACCGCTACGAATCTGCCAACCGGCCTAACTTTCATCACGAGCACACGTACGATTCAGGGCACGCCCTCCTCCCAGGAAACGAAAACCGTGACCTACACGGTTCGAGACGAAGACGGGGATGAGGCCAGCAAGACATTTGATATCACAGTAGAAGCCGATCTTAAGCCGACATTTTCCACAATCTCAGGGTACACCGGCAGGGTGGACTCGCCATTCAGCCAGCAGCTGCCAGAGGCCGCGGGCGGAGACTCGCCGCTGAGCTATACAGCGACAAATCTCCCAGCCGGCCTTACCTTCATCACGAGCACAAGGACGATTCAGGGTACGCCCTCCTCCCAGGAAACAAAAACTGTGACCTACACGGTTCGAGACGAAGACGGGGATGAGGCTAGCACGACATTTGATATCACAGTAGAAGCCGACCTTAAGCCGACGTTCTCCACAATCTCGGGGTACGCCGTCAGAGTGAACTCGCCTTTCAGCGAAGTGTTGCCAGCAGCCTCGAGTGGAGACTCGCCGCTGAGCTATACTGCGACAAATCTCCCAACCGGCCTTACCTTCATCACGACCACTCGCACGATTTCAGGAACGCCCACAACCGTGGAATCCAAAACCGTGACCTACACGGTTCGAGACGAAGACGGTGATGAAGCGACCACAACATTCGCTTTTAATGTCGCAGCTGACTTGATGCCGACACTTCCCGCCATATCGGGGTACACCGCCAAAGTGGATTCGCCATTCTCCCAACTGCTGCCAGAGGCCACGAGCGGAGATACACCTCTCAGCTATACAGCCACCGATCTGCCAACCGGCCTCACTTTCATCACGAGCACTCGTACGATTCAGGGCACACCCACACAGGTGGAGACGCCAACCGTGACCTACACGGTTCGCGACAGCGATGGAGACTCAGACAGTGTCGAATTTACGATCACGGTCAATCCCGATCTGACCCCTTCGGCGCCAAGCGTTCCCGGCTATTCGGCCAAACAGAATTCGCCGTTCAGCCAGCAACTGCCTGTAGGGAGCGGTGGCGACGGAACACTTTCTTACGGAGCAACGGGGCTGCCCGAGGGTCTGAGCTTTATCACCTCGACGCGTACGATCGCGGGCACACCGACAGGCACAGGACTCTCTACAGTGCGATACACGGTCACCGATAGCGACGGCGACTCGGATTACGTTGATTTCACCATCACGGTTGCTGCTGACCTGACCCCTTCGGCGCCAAACGTTCCCGCCTATACGGCAAAACAGAATTCGCCATTCACCCAGCAGCTACCTGAGGGGACTGGAGGAGACGGAACACTGTCCTACGCAGCAACGGGGCTGCCCGAAGGTCTGAGCTTCATTGTCACCACTCGCACCATTACGGGCACGCCCACAGGCACAGGCCCATCTACTGTCCGTTACACGGTCACTGATAGTGACGGCGACTCCGATTTCGTTGAATTCAACATCACAGTCGCAGAAGATCTCTTCCCGACGCTGGCGACTATATCGGACACCAACGCCAAATTGACAAAACTGTTTACGCTTCAATTGCCCGCAGGAAGCGGCGGCGACGGCGTCCTGGATTACGATGCGACCGGGCTGCCTCCCGGTCTCTCCTTCGTCAAATCCTCTCGCACAATTACAGGAACACCGACAACTGCCAACAAATACGAAGTTACTTACACAGCAACGGATGAAGACAAAGATGTCGTGACCCGGAATTTCTTCATCGAAGTATTCGCGATGCCTTCTTTGCAGGTGGTACCGAATTTCATGGCAACGAAGGACGAGGTATTCACACTGGAGCTGACCGCAGTCTCAGGCGGAAGGGAACCGTTCGACTATGATGCGACCCCTCTGCCGACGGGCCTGTCCTTAGTGGAATCATCGCTGACGATTACGGGTACCCCGACTCAGGTTGAAGTGATCCAGGTTACTTTCTCCGTTGAGGACAAGGACGGAGACACCGCCAGCCGGCAATTCAACATTTCCGTTAGTGAGGGGGACACGGAACCTACATTTGCCTTCGAGATCCCCGACTACGACCTTCGAGTCGGGAGTCCGTTTGCAGTGACTCTCCCTGGCGCGACTGGAGGAAACTCTCCCTACACATATACGATTTCAGAACTTCCTGATGCGCTTGTCTTCATTACAGCAACACGTCAACTCACAGGCACACCAAGTGCTAGTGAGACGGGGTCACATAACATTACCTATACCGCGACGGACCGGGATCTCGACCCGGTATCGCAGACGTTCGAGCTGGATATCGCGGCAGACAAATTGCCCTCCCAACCGTCCATAAACGACATGCACCTCAAAGTCGGCAGCAGTCTGTGGGCGCAACTGCCGGCGGGCGCCAACGGAGACCCACCGTACACCTATGCGATCACGACTCTTCCGTCTGGACTGAACTTCAACCGCTCCACTCGGATTCTGTCTGGCAGGCCCGACTCAGCCGGCTCCATGGCGGTTACGTACACGGTTCTTGACGACGACGGCGACTCGGCCGCTAAGAATTTCACGATCAACGTCTATGCGCTACCTGATTTGTCCGGAATCTCCGATCAGTCAGGTATGAAGGACGAACTCTTCACCCTTCAACTTCCTGCCGCCACTGGAGGCAGGGCCCCCCTCCGATACGCAGTAACCGGGCTGCCTTCCGAGCTGCATTTCATTACAACCACCCGTGTAATCACCGGAACACCCGCCCAAGTGGAAGTTATCAACGTCAACTATACGGTATCGGACAGAGACAACGATCAGGACAGCGTCACCTTTAAGATTACCGTGACTGATCTGGACCAGAGCCAGGTCGGCAACAACAACGGAAACAACAATAACGGCAACAATAACAACGGCAACAATAATAACAACGTCAATAGCGGAGGAAGCCAGGGTGGCACCAACCCGCAAAATACGCAACCATTGACCGTCGTTGACGTTCTCGGATTCAGCGCGACAGTAGATGAACTCTTCACGCAGCAGTTGCCCTTCGCGAGCGGAGGCACACTGCCTTACGCCTATAGTGTCACGCCCCTACCCCCCGGCCTGGACTTCATAATGATAAAGCGCACCATTACGGGAACACCCACTGTTACGGGGACGACAGTAGTCACCTACACCGTAACCGACAGCGGCTTTGTTTCCGCTAGCGATGCCTTCACCATAACCGTCAGTGGCAACGGCCAGGGCGGCAGCAACCAGGGCAGCGGTAACCAGGGACGAGGCAACCAGGGCGAAAACAACCAGGGCGGCGGCAATCAAGGCAATAGCCAAGGCGGAAGCAACCAAGGCAGCGGTAATCAGGGCAACAACCAGGGTGGCAACAATGGCGGTAACCAGGGCGGTGGCTCAAACACTAAGAAAAACTCCGGAAGCTCAGGAAACTCGAACAACCAGAAAAATTATGTTCCTCCCGCCTCGTCACCCCCACCTTCGCAAAAGCAACACTGGTCGCCTTCTCCCGTTCCGGTAGCAGTTACATTACCGCCCTGGCTGAACGTGCGCAGAGGACCGGGGCTCGACTACGAAGTAGTCACGACTGTTCCTCAAGGAACCCGTGGCAACATCTATGGAAGGGATCCTGCTGACGCATGGTTCCAGGTCCAGTTTGCTGACGTCAGCAACTTGGTGTGGGTCTGCCAGAACCTTACCAGGGTCGAAGGCGCACTGGATGGTGTTCGATTCCTCTCTCGTTGGGAAATCGACATCATTCCGAAGTCGGTCGACGGTCCCCTGGCAACTACCACACCGGCAATTATGAACGTGCGCGCTGGACCGGGGCTTGACTACGAAATCTTGACAACAGTTCCCAAAGGGACGGAGGCTACAATCATTGGCATCGGCCCTGACGCAGAATGGTATATGGTCAGACTGCAGAAACTAAGTAGGCCTGCCTGGATCTATGCAAGTCTGACCACCGTCCAAGGTTTCCTTGGAGGCGTCAAGCAGTACACCTTGGCAGAAGTGGACGGATACACCTTCGCAGACGTGGACGAACCTGACACGTGCAGCGCCAACCCAGTCGCGGTCACCATCCCCGCTATCCTGAACGTTCGCAGGGGTCCGGGAACAGAATACGAGATCCTTACAACGGTTGTGAAAGGCACGAGGGCAGAGATTGTCGGAATCGACCCGCAAGACGAATGGCTCCTGGTGGAGCTGGACAGCTTGGTCGAACCAGCCTGGATCTATCGGGAGCTGACGACGGTTGTCGGTTCACTTGCTGGCGTTAGGCGGATCGGCTCTGGGCAAGCGAGTCAGCCAAACACACCCACAAATGTCGATCGACCAATCGCGGTCACCTATCCTGCCCTGGCAAATGTCCGTGTAGGCCCGGGCCTGACTTACGGTATCCTGAAGGCCGTTCCCCAAGGTACTCGTGCTAGGGTTTTTGGGCTCAGCCCCGACGAAGCCTGGTATCTGGTCGAAATCGACGGACTGAGTCAGTTGGGCTGGATCCGCGAGGATCTCACTGTTCTGGTCGGAAACCTTGACATTGTAAAGCGCATTACCTCCACTGAAATCGCGATGCTGCCAGTCGCCATCGTCGACACGCCGATTCTCAACGTTCGGTCGGGTCCGGGCACTGGCTTCGGCATAGTGACTACGATCTCACAGGGAACATGGGCTCAGATTATCAGTGTCAACCCGGGGGCCGACTGGTTCCAGGTAGAGCTGTATGGTGTAACAGGTCAGACATGGGTCTTCCGCGATCTTACAAATCTTGCCGGTCTTCTTGCCGGAGTTACGCAACTCTCCTCAAGCACCGTTGCGGCTGCCACCGAGGAGGACCCGGCACTGCAAGCAACCACGATTCTGGAAGAAACCTCCACGATCGAGGCCGCCCCAACACAACAGGTCGTCGTGAATTCGATAACCATCGAGCTGACTCTGCCGGATAATGGCAACATCGATCTCGAAGTCAGCTGGACCGATGCAGACCTCTGTACGGATCTCTACAAGCTCTTCTACCGGTCCAGCACCAACTCAACTACTTATTTCTCTTTGGAGAACGCCGTCCTTGCTACGACTCCAAATTCAATGAGTCTGAGCTTTCTCGCTCTCCCGGACAGCAGCCTTATTTCCGCCTGGTGCGGAACGCAAAGAACAGGTAGGAAAGTCGCGGAAGTCCAGATCGACACAAGCAACGAAGGAATCTTCAGTTCCATACCTTCTCAGCCTGAGGCTGGGACGGTAGCCGCTGTACCTTGAGCCGGCTTGTCCCAATGACCGGCAGGTCATACCCTTTGCGCCACCATCGGCGCGTAGCTCAAAAGCCAACTACCTGTGCACCAGGAGCCTGGCCCGGCTCAACCAACTGCCCCCGCCAAGCGATGGCGGGGGCAACTCTTTCGCCTAACATAGCCGCTGCTGTCAAGATTCCGATGGGGTCTCGAACAATCGTAGAGTGGGTGGTCGGCCTCCTCAAGACCTCCGTCAGTCCGAGAAGGCAACAGCCTCCAAGAGTGAGGAAAACGGCATTGAGTGAGAACGGAAGAGGTGCGCTTGGCCCACAGAACAGCCCCACCTCGTTTTAGCGTATTCCGGTGCCGGAACTGTTGCCGATCCGAAGATGAGACCTCAACCTTCCTCCCCCAATCGCGTACCTTCGGGAACGTCAGTATCGCTCTCGAAGTCGAGCCTGAATCCATCGGGGTCGGTCAGCGACGTAAGCCACATGCCGTTGCTCACAAAGGGTCGTGTAGCATCGAGCCCGCGCGCCATGACCTCGTCGTAGAACCGCAACGCGTCTTCACAAATGAAGACGATCGTAACACCCTCTCCCACCTGTCCCGACGGCGACCAGGAGTCGTGACCCGTAGTAGGGAACTGCTGTAACATCAGCGCCGCCTCTCCCAACTTCAGCCAGCACCAGCGCAGCTGCCCATCAGGCTCCCACTTCTGCGTGATTTCGCAACCCAATCCGTCCACATAGAAACGAATCGATGCCTTCATGTCCGAGACTTTCAAAAATGGCACTACCTGCTTTATGTTCACAAAAAATGTTCTTTCCACCACTCTCCCTCAGCTGAGAAGAATCCTGGCCGAACACAAGGAAGAATGGTTGTTCTTTAGGCCTGACCAGCCAGTTTACCAGTTCGTATAAGAGCCATCGCGGCGCCGCAGATGAGGAGCCTCCCAGAAACGAAACCCTTCCGCCTGCGCCCGTTCCTCATTGAACTCTACTCCTAAACCGGGACCGTCAGGCACAACATAATAGTACCCGTCCAGCTTCGGCTGCTCAGGGAACCAGTCCTCGTCATAGAACCTGCCTTCCTCGGTCGGTGAAACTCGCACCTCAAGCCAGGCAAAGTTCGGGACCGCGGCCGCAAGGTGGACCGTCGCAGCGCTGCAAATCGGGCCAAGTGGATTGTGGGGCATCAAATCGATGTAGTGCGCCTCCGCCATCGCCGCCACCTTGACCGCCTCCGTCAATCCCCCTACGTTGCATACGTCGATGCGCGCAAACTGCGTAATGCCCCGCTCGATGTAAGGCAGGAACTGCCACTTGCTGGAAAACTCTTCGCCGATGGCAAAGGGGACGTCGGTCATGCTGCGCAGCGCCTCGTACGCTTCGGGCGTCTCATCACGGATAGGCTCTTCCAGAAAGTCAAGCGTACCCGAAGGCATGCGCTGGCAGAAGGACGCCGCCTCGGCCACACTCAAGCGATGGTGGTAGTCGACTCCCATCACAGGCTCCGGTCCGATCGCCTCGCGTACGGCAGTCAGCCACTGTGCCGTGATGCCCAGAGATTCGCGCGGTTCGAAGATAAAGTCAGGCTCTCCCTCGTCGCGAGCGGCGCTGCGACCGGCTCGGATGGCGGGCCAGCCCAAATCCACCAGCAACTGGACATTCTCGATCAACTCCTCTTTCGTCGATCCTCCCGTAGAAGCGAAGCAGGGAACCAACTCCCGCTGCTTTCCACCCAGCAACTGATACACCGGAACATTGAGCGCCTTGCCCGCAATGTCGTATAGAGCAATGTCAATCGCCGAAATAGCCGCGGTCAAAACGCGGCCGCCTTCGAAATACTGGCTCCGGTACATCTCCTGCCACAACGCCCCCATACGCAACGGATCGCGGCCGATTAGGAACTCCCGGTAGTGGTTTACAGCACCCGTAACCGCCAGCTCCCGGCCGGACAAACCCGCTTCCCCCCAACCATGTAGACCCTCGTCTGTCTCAACCTTGACGATCATCTGATTGCGTTGGCCCACCCACGCGGGATAGGTCTTGATGTCGGTTATTTTCATTGTTTCTTCCTGTTCTTCCCCTTGTGCTCAGAACGCTAAGGCGGAATATCGTTCGAATGCCGCGTTCCCTATGAGGAACGAGCGACTTCACCTTCTCCTGGCAGGCCTTGGCGAATCAGAGGCAGCTCTCTCCGCCATCAAGTCATGAAGGGCGAATTCACTGTCCCCAAATTGGGCTACACGTCGATCGCCGCCCGCAGACTGTCCGTCTCCTCGTCGGAGAGTGCCCGGCTGCCTGCATCGGCGTTCGTTTGCGCCTGCACAGGCGACTTTGCACCGGGAATCGAAACAGACACGGCCGGGTGACTGAACGTATAGCGAATCGCGGCCTGTACCATCTCTTCTCCTGGTGAGACGACCTCGCTGAGCCGTCCAACCTGCACAGCACGTGCCTCGAACTGGTCCTGCTGCGTACCGCCCTCGTTCCAGCTTGCCCGAACGGTATCCGTAAAAACTGCCCCCTTCGTATAGCGGCCAGACAACAGGCCTTTAGCCAGGGGACCTCTTACCATCACGGCAATGCCGTGCTCCTGGCAGTAGGGCAGGAATGCCTTCTCCGGCTCGCGGTTGAGAAGAGAGTAGTCCACCTGCACAACACTGCAAGTTCCCTCGCGGTTGAATCGCTTGAGAACATTCAGGTCGTTGGTCGAGATTCCGTAAACGCGCAGGCACCCCTCCTCCTTCAGGGCCTCAAACCCTTCCAGGTAGACTGTCGGGTCCTCAAGATTGCCTTTGTGGCAGAGTATCACATCCACCCAGTCGGTGCGCAGCCGCCCCAGGATCGCATGGCCGGAAATCCGGATCGAATCAACACTGTTCTTGGGAATCTCTCCACCCGTGCGTTGTGCCCAGTTACCAATCTTGCTGACCAGAATCACGTTGTGACGGATGCCGGCTAACGCCTGTCCAACCCGCATCTCCGACAGACCGTTTGGGATGCCGTAAGATTCGGCAACATCGAACAGCGTCATGCCTGCGTCGTATGCGGCCCGCACGGTCGACCAGGCGGTAACGTCATCAATATCCCCCCACTGATTGCCGATATTCCATGCGCCCAACCCAACCGCAGAGACGGGCCAGCCGAGTTTTCCGAATGTCTTTGTTAGCATTTTGGAGACTCCTGTTGAAAGATCATTTGCTGTGATTTTGAGCCAAAAGTCGACCTGTTAGTCCTTCCGCGAATTTTCGTCCAATGCGCAAAAATGCGCAAAGAATCCCTGAGGTGGGCTCGCCTGAACTGCTCAGACGGTTGCGAGCCCCTTAAGGCGGCTTTGAGGCAAAAAGACAGGAAAACTCAGCTTAGAGGAGTAGCTTTGGCATGTAAAATACCACCTGACCTGGCAGTCGACATGCCAATTGTCCAGTCGATTTGCACACCATGATTCAACTCGTGTAAGGTTTGAACAGATCCAGCAGCGCCCTGGTTCATCACCCATCTACAAAGGGAAGGGATGCTGCTTTCCAACCCCGCCTCAACTGTAATCAGGAATTTCACATGTCTGATCGACCAAATATCCTGGTCATACTTACAGACCAGCTGACGCATGCCGCGCTAAGCGCACACGGCAATCACAACTCGCATACGCCGCATATGGATTCCTTGGTCCGAAGTGGGCTGACCTTTTTGAATTCCTACTGCGCCTCACCTGTCTGCGGTCCATCCCGAGGCAGCCTGCTCTCCGGTCGGCTGCCGCACCGGACCGGCGTCGAGGTCAACGGGCCTGCGGTCAACCCCGGCATCTCCACGATGGGCGCACACTTTCGCCAGGCCGGTTACCGACCCTTCTACGCCGGCAAGCTTCATCTGGGGCCGAATCCAAAACAAGGTATCGAGGAAGCCGGTGGCAGTCAGGGCTTCGAGTTCCTCTGCGACGAATACCCCGTAGGGATACCCCGTCAACTCGGCACCGACACGGACCCTATCTGGACAGACCATGCCGTAGAGTTCCTGCAAAGCCAGGGCCCGAAAGACTCCGGATCCGATGACCCTTTCCTGCTCGTGGCTTCCCTCCACAACCCCCACGACATCTGCTACTGGGTGATGGAATGGCGGCATATTGTCGACGTCCCTTCCGACATCGAACTGCCTCCGCTCCCCGCCAACTTCCAGCCAGCCCCGGACGAGCCGGAATTCGTCGGCCTTTGCCGTAACCGCACCGAGTACGGCCCCGAGATGAGCTGGACCCACGACTGGGACGAAATGGACTGGCGCAGATACCTCTATGTATACAACCGCCTGACCGAAAGGGTCGACGAGCAGATCGGTAGGTTGCTTGCGGCGCTGGAAGAGAGCGGTCTCGCCGATGACACGTTGGTCGTCCTGACGAGCGACCACGGTGAAGGAGTGGCTGCCCACAAATGGGTCACCAAACTCATGCTGTGGGAGGAAGTCGTCAGAGTGCCTTTGGCAATTAGGCTGCCGGGGGCGGTTCCAGAGAATCACATGGACCGCACGCACCTCGTTTCCGGCGTAGACCTGTTGCCGACGCTGTGCGACTACGCAAACATCGCCGCCCCGGAAGGAATAGACGGGCAAACTGTTCGCCCGGTAATCGAGAATCCGGCACTGCCGGGGCGCTCGCACCTGGTGACAGAGCTACAGCCGTTCTTGGACGATGAAACAAAAAAGGGCCGCATGATCCGCACGGCCCGCTACAAATATTTCGCCTTTTCACACGGACAGCGCCCGGAAATGCTCTTTAACCTGGAAGCCGACCCTGGCGAGACGAACAACCTGGCCGACCAGCCGGATTACGCAAAAACTCTGTCTGAGCACCGCCAAATGCTCAAACAAGAGGTTGATAGGACGGCAGATCCTTTCGTACTTCCCGTCTGGTGACCGGTGCGCCAGGCTTCGTTAGGCAGATTCGTCAGACGCTGTTGCCCCTCCTCCGCGTCCAGAACGCCAGATACGGCGGGCTGACCGCCTTGTAATGCTCCCACGAGCCCGGCTCCGGGTCTTCCTCCCAGGTCGTGTGCTCACTGAACTCCAGGATCTCGAACCCGCTGGCAATCAAGCCGTTGACGAATGTCGGCATCGTGTGCCGAAACTCCCTGGGGCCCGGTAATTCTATCGTGGAGCCATCCTCACCTTCAACGCCCCAGGTATCGGTGCCATATATGGCCACGACGTCAACCTCGCCATCCCTGTATATCGAATTAGACGAATATCCCCTGACCGGATCGTAGTCGTCCGGGTTGAAGGTCTGCGTATACGGATTGTGCCACTGCACGCGATACAGACCGCCCGCCTTTAGAACCCGCGCCACCCCGGAAAAGACAGTGCGGACCTCGGGCACAAAGTTAATCGAATAAGGCTGGTAGACGATGTCGAAAGAGTCCTCACTGAATCGGGAAAGGTCCCGCATGTCGCCCTGCAGGAGAACGGGCGAGTGCCCATAATGTTCGGCCGCCACCCGATCCTTCTCCAACTGCTCATCGGACAGATCAAGTACGGTTACCTTTGCCCCCAGAAGACCCAACGCTGCCGACTGCTGTCCTCCCCCGCCTGCAAGCAACAGTATACGTTTATCCTGCACGTCACCGAGCAAGCCCGCCTCGTCCACCATCTCTCGCGCTGCGGTTTCGTCCAACTCCAATTTGGGCCGCGAGTACAGGACGCCGGCGCGTGCCAATCCATTCCAGCGCTCTCGATTGTAACTGGCAAGCTCATCCATATCCGCTACCTCTCATGATCTCTCAATTGGTCAGTGAATAATATTAGGAAGCGAGAGTGGTTCGCCTCCGAGACAATAAACTCCGTGCGTTGAAAGGCCGACCTGGCTTCAAAACTACGCTACCTGGTCCGAGTTTCTAGAATCGGCGTGCCTCTTGTTGCTCATGATTCCCCATCAACTCCTGCCAGCACGCATGGCGGAATATCCGCTCCTTGTAGTGATCGCTCTGTGAGACCCCCAATGGATTGCCAAAGGAAAGTATGTTAACCGCATCCTGCGCTTTGTCGCGCGCGTCCCAATCGCGCTCTCGCTCTAGCGCCTCCGGGTCATGGTTCCATGACGGGGCACTGTTCCCGCTCGTACGGTTAAACAGGAACTTGATCATGTGGCGCTTGACACCTGATCGATTGCTGGCCGTGCCGTGCCACAGATCGTAGTGAGTGATTGCGAAAGAGCCAGCCGGCACAGTCAAGGGCACCTGGCCGCGAATATTGGAATAGGTCGCCATTCTATCCGTCGGCGCATTGCGGAACTGCGTCCCCGGAACGATGACCGTAGGGCCCATCTCCGCAGTGATTGTGTGTGGATAGTACAGCCCAAGCAAGCGATCGATCGTCGTGCCGCGATCGTTCGTCCCGTCCTGGTGCCACTGCATGTCGCCCGAACCGGGCAGTTTGCAGTGCCAGTGCCGGTGTGAATTTACAGCATAGTCCTCACCAAGAAGACTGATAAGCGCGCCTCGCACTTGCGGATGCTCTACCACCTGCCACAGCTCAGGCACCGATTCGGTTATCGCGTCGCCAGGGTTCGCGGTCAGCCCGTCGAGCTGTTCAACAATGTGCTCATTCAAACCTGCAGGCAGTTCCAATTCGATCACGTGATAGCCGTTTACCAGAAAGCGCGCCATGTCAACGTCAGTCAACAGATATTCGGTGTCTGTCATGAAATTACCTCCATCTTCTGCAAGATGAACTCATAGCCAACAACATCGAGATCGGTATCGCTAAAGGGGGACTGCAAGTGCGGGAACTGAACAATCTGCCAGCCGTCAACAACGGCGTCATGTATGGTCGTGTAAGGCCATTCAAACTCCCCGCCGCTGATTTCGACCTGAAATCCCTTGACCGGTTCTATCAGTGTATACCCTAGTATCTCCGAAAACACGCTTGGAGTCCGCGCATGCAGATACAAGAGTCGCTGGCGTGGCTGAGTCTGGGCATCCATCTGCGATCAGTTCCTGTTGGGAAATTGGCGTGGTTCTTACTTCCGCAAATTATATGTGAAGGCCCCCGCGGAGGCAAGGTTTTCGGAGGTCGCAACCCTCTGGCAACTTGAAGACAGCCACGTGCGTGTGTCCGCCAATGTGAAACCCTGACGAGATTCCATCTCTGAGACCGAATTCACGGTCAATCCTCTCGGCAAACGCTTCTGAGCTGAAAGTCCTGTGACACCGTTGACGCGACCGGAAAAGCTGAGCGTCAGTAAATGCAACATCTGAAAGACGGTGGGAGCTCGCGATAGCACTGAGACATAATCGCCGGATGAGCGATAGGCGAAACCAATAGAACTTGCAAAAATGGCCGACCAAGCACATCAACTTGCGTGATATAATGGTGGCATCGTCAAACGCTGACTCTCAGAAAATTGACATTTAGGCGGAGACGGTCAAGTCTGAGCGTACGAAGACTTTAGCGAACGAAACCGGCACTGCATTTCCGAGAGCGAACAGCCAAAATCAGACCAGGACTCTGGCCAACAGGATTTCGAGAAGTGTAGCAGGCCGCTGTAACTCTGTAAGTGGCCTACTGATTGCCTACCCCGAACCCGAAGAAACAGTTAAGAAATGACTGCGAACTCAAGAAAAAAAGGCAAACCCCTCGACTTACCACTACCTATCACTACTTATCACGACTTGGCACGACATGACTCCATCTGAACCAGGGCAAATGCATCCAACATTTACGAGGGTCCGTGTTGCCGGTTGAGAGGCATTGGAGCGTCGCTTGTAGACCCGCCTCATTGATAAATTTGGCGCCAATTCCAGATGCGGTCGCTCTGATTCCAGGAGGTCTAGGCCCGTTCCCATCGGAAACCTGATGGATCAGGTAGGCCGCAGCAACTCTGTAAACGCCACACAGTCCATCTACCCAAAGCTCATCAGGAACGGTGGCGATACAACTACGTAGCCAGGTACTTAGGCCCAGAAATGACGATTCGAACCGACAGAACCCGTCATTTTCCGACTTAAACCAAAAAAAAGAGGACCGTTGGGTCAATATGAGACAAGAAATCGTGGCGAATCCTGTATCGTGTCGGTGCCCATTGGAGGATGCACTGGGCGAGGGAATCTGGGGTCCGCGCACAGATGAGTCTGCCCTGGTCCCAACCATGTCTGGCGTTGACGCCAGGGCCGCAAAACGGTAGAATCTGCGTAACTCAGGACGGTGAAGAGTCCCTACTGCGCAAATCGTGAGAGCAGGCATCCATGACCGCAAGCGCACATGCACCGCAGTCCCATTCGGCTGCGTCCGAAAACGGACATAATCCCGCGAATCGCGGCCGAACTGCAGCGCAACCCGTCAATGGTAGGAAGAATCCTGCCCCTGCGCTTCCAGTGATCGACTGTGACATCCACAATGAGGTGTCGTCGGTCGAGCAGTTAATGCCTTACTTGGCCGACTACTGGCAGGACTATATCCGCGGGTCGGCCTTCAACGGTCCCCACGCCAACGACTATCCTCGCGGCGCCCCTACCTCTGCTCGACCAGGTTCCATTCCTGCGGAGGGCGGGCAAGCCGGCTCCACTCTTCAGCTGGTTCGGGAGCAGGCATTGGCCCCTTGGAACACCGAAACTGGTATCCTGAACTGTTCCTACCGTGTCCAAAGTGTGAGGCAGGAAGATCTGGCCGCAGACTTGGCTACCGCGGCCAACCGCTGGCAAATAGACGAGTGGTTGACGCCCGAACCGCGGCTACGGGGCTCGTTGGTCGTTCCCAGCCAGGCCCCGGCCCGCGCCGCCGAGGAGATACATCGATTTGGCGACCATCCGCAATTTGTTCAGGTGATCATTCCGGTTCGCTCCTTTATCCCCTACGGAAACCGCTACTACGATCCGCTGTTCGCAGCTGCAGTCGAGCACAATCTGGTTGTCGGCATCAATTTCGGCGGTGCCCCCGGCAACCCGCCAACGCCGGTCGGTTGGCCTTCGACATATCTCGAAGAGCACGCCGGCATGGCACAGGTATTTCAGTCCCAGGTCATTAGCATCATCGCCGAAGGCGTGTTCGACCGCTTCCCCGACCTGCGCATCGCCCTCATTGAAGGCGGATTCGTCTGGATGCCTTCTCTTATGTGGCGTCTGGACAAGGAGTGGAAGGGCCTGCGTTCCAATACCCCCTGGGTTAGGCGCGCACCATCCGACTACATTCGCGATCACATGCGACTGACAGTGCAACCGGTCGGCGCCCCGCCCAACCCCCGCTACATCCTGCAGACTATTGAACAGCTGGAATCGGACACTTTGCTCATGTTCGCAACCGACTACCCGCACTGGCACTATGATGATGACAGTGACGCCTGGCCGGTGGAGTTGCCCGAACCGCTCAATTCCAATATCTGGTCGGAAAACGCCCGCTCTTTCTACCGACTCTAGGGAGATCTGCCATGACTCTCGATCTTGAGATCACCGAACAACCGCGACTCGTAGAGAAGACCAAGCTGGCGGTGATAGATACCGACATTCACAACTTTGACGTCTACGATGACCCCGTCTTCAATCAGATTATCTCCGACTATCTGGCGCCCGAGTGGCGCGAATACCACGAAATGATCGGAATGCGCGGCCATTACGGCGTCGGCTACCCCCGCCACCAACCCAACGCTGCCCGTACAGATGCCTGGCCCCCAAGCGGACGCCCGCCCGGCACAGACCTCGACTTTATGCGCGAGCAGTTGCTCGATGCCTTCGATATGGAGTATGGCATCTTGAATCCCTTGGCCGGCGCCGGCGGTCAGGTCAACCTGGCGTACGGCGCACAGCTGGCACGGGCAATCAACGACTACCAGATCGCAGAGTGGCTCGAACTTGAGCCCCGTCTGCGCGCGTCGATTCTCGTAAACTATGAGGACGCGGAGCTCGCCGCGCAGGAGATACATCGGCTTGGCGACCATGAAGGCTTCGTGCAAATCATCCTCGTGGTAAGAACCCAGGAGCCGCTTGGCCGGCGCAAATACTGGAAGATGTACGAGGCCGCACTGGAGTATGACCTCCCAATCGGCATCCATTTTGGCGGCAGTGCCGGACATCCCCTCACCGGCGGCGGCTGGCCTTCCTACTACATAGAAGATCACACCGGTATGGCCCAGTCCTTCCAGGCCCAGGTCGCCAGCTTGGTCTGTGAGGGCGTCTTCGAGCACTTCCCGGAGCTGCGCATCGTGATCATCGAAGGCGGTTTCGCCTGGATGCCCTCCTTGGCATGGAGGCTGGACCAGAGTTGGAAGCGACTGAAAGCCGAAACGCCCTACCTTAAGAAGGCGCCATCCGAATACATTCAGGAACACTTCTGGCTCTCCACGCAGCCCATGGAGGAACCCAGGCAACACGAACACTTCGTTCAGCTTCTGGAACAGATGGACAACGGGCGCAAGCTGATGTTCGCAACAGACTACCCGCACTGGGACTTCGATTCTCCTGACCGGGCGCTGCCGGCAACTCTTCCGCTCGAAACCCGGCGAAACATCATGGCCGAGAATGCCCGCCAGTTCTACAAGCTGGTATAGCTTCTAACCGGACGCAATAAATGGGCGGTTTCATCCGCTTCCTGAATACCCCGGTAACAACAGTTCAGGGATCTTCACTCACGCCGGTCGACCTGCTGATTACGGTTGGCATCATCTTCCTGTTCTACATTCTCGCCCGTGTTGGCGCGCGCCAGTTCCAGAATCGCTTGGAAGGAAGGCTCAAACTCACGGCGACCAACCGGCGCCTGCTCCGTACCACTGTTTTCCTTTCAATTCTGTTCGCAGGTGTATATACATCTCTGTCCTCTTTGGGCATAGACCTGTCCATCTTCCTGGTGCCGCTCGGCGCCTTGAGCATCGGACTGGGCCTCGGCCTTCAAAATCTGGCCAGCAACTACATCGCCGGCTTGGTTCTGATGACCGAAGGCACGATACGGGATGGCGATGTGATTGAAGTCGATGGAATCAGGGGCACGGTCCAGGAAATGAGTCTGCGCACGACTGTTGTCAAAACGTTCAGCAATACTGAAGTAATTGTTCCCAACTCCCTAATGGTGTCGCAGCGTCTTGACAACTGGACCAAGTCGGACCAGATCCTGCGCATCGAATCCCAGATCGGAGTCGCCTACGGCACCGACATCAGCGCTGTACACGAAATCCTCCATTCCCATATCACAGCTCACTCGGCCGTGTTGTCCGAACCGGAGCCGCGTACGTTCCTGGTTGAGTTCGCAGATTCCGCGCTACTGTTCCGCATTCAATACTGGATCGATGATCCATCGCAAAGGCTTTCCTCGCTCAGCGAAATCCTTGAAGCCATCTACGATGGTCTCCAAGAGCGAGGAATCTCCATTCCATTCCCGCAAAGGGATGTGTGGCTGAAGGGGGATTCCTTCGGCCAAAATATTCCCATGGTCTCCGCAGCCGAATCCGAATTATAGGTTTTTGCTCTCAGTAGTCTTGAACAACTCGAAAGTGCTCAAGGAGATGTATCCATGACCAAGATAGGGGCAGCACCAATTTCGGCGCCAGGTTGGACCGCGCAACCCAAGGAAGGGGTCAAAATCGTCGACTGCGACGTCCACCACAACTTTGAACGTCCCGAACAGCTGCTACCCTACCTGTCCACTTTCTGGCAAAACCACCTGATTGACCAGGGACTGCACCTTCCCAGCGCCGGTTACTCCAATGTTCCCTTCCGCACCAATCGCCCGGACCTGAAGGACCCGACTCTGAAGGAACGCGACTTCAACTTCTCCTTGGAGTTTATGCAACGCGAACATCTCGATCCGTGGAACATCGACTACGCGCTTCTCACCGGCCCTCCTCCCTTCTACGGCTACACCGGCCTGCCCGATCCCGACTGGGCCGCAGCGCTGTGCCGCGCCTTCAACGACTGGACTATCGAGCACTGGCTCGAAAAGGACAGCCGCGTAGTCAATGCCATCCTCATCTCGCCATCCGACCCTGCACAGGCGGTCAGTGAGATTAACCGCTTGGCCGGTCGCAAGGATACCGTTGCCGTCATGGTCCCCATGGGCACGAGCATGCCGTTCGGAAACCGCTTCTACCACCCAATCTGGGAAGCTTGCGAGGAGCATGGACTGCCGGTTATCGCCCATATCGGTGGTGGCGGCGGCGCAGCCAGGACAACGCCAACACCGGTCGGCTTTCCCACCTACTACATGGAGTCGCGCATGAGTCGCCCCTTCGTGGCCAGTGCGCACGCCTCTTCCCTGATCTGCGAAGGCGTCTTCGAAAAATTCCCCAATCTGAAGTTCGCTCTGACCGAGGCCCAGCAGCTCTGGGCTGTGGCCGTGATGTGGCATATGGACTCCGACTGGAAAGCAATCCGCGATCAGACCCCCTGGCTCAAACGCCTGCCCAGCGAGTACTTCCGCGAGCATATTCGTGTCGGGTCTCAGCCGATGCACGAGGCGGAAACGACTGAGCAGCTCTACCAGTTCCTCGAAATGCTGCACGCCGACGAAACGCTCGTCTACTGTTCCGACTTTCCCCATTTCGACTGGAACGACCCTGTCACAACCTTTCCCAAACTCGATCCCGAGTCGCAGCAGCGTATCTTCGCTGACAACGCCTTGGAAATGCTCCGCATCGGAGACGACTGGCTATGACCAGGGTCGTCATCGCCAAAGTCTGGGAAATCCCCCCGGGAGACCGTAAAATCGTCGTGCCCTTTCGCGGCCGCGCCGGCATAGGTGTCTTCAATGTCAATGGCGATCTGTACGCACTGCGCAATATCTGTCCGCACAAACGGGGTCCCCTCTGCACCGGCGAGTTGACCGGCCGCGTCGACGCCGCTGCGCCGCCTTCTGCCTATTCTGCAGAGCTTACCGTCGAAGGAGACGGCGAAGTCCTGCGCTGCCCGTGGCATCAGTGGCCCTTCGAGATCGCAACCGGCCGCTGTCTCGTAGATCCGGACGTGCGAGTCAAGACCTATAAGGTTCGAATTGATGGCAACGATATCGTCGTTGATCTTGATGACTGAACTTACGACCGGGAGTGCGAGTCAATCTCGGACTGAACAGGAAAAGCAATGACCGCTAACACTCTGATGGATCGCCGAGATCATCTGCTCGGCACAGGCGCACCGATCTTCTACGAAAGACCGGTCAATATCGTACGCGGCCAAGGCGTCTGGCTGTATGACGACGACGGCCGCCGCTACCTCGACATGTACAATAACGTGCCCTGTGTGGGTCACTGCCATCCCCATGTCGTGGAAGCGATGCACAGCCAGGCCCAAACGCTGAATGTTCACAGCCGCTACTTGAACGAAAGCGTACTCGACTATGCCGAGCGGCTGGCGAATTTGCACGCCGACCAGCTGACCAGCGCCGTCTTCACCTGCACCGGCACTGAAGCAAACGAGGTCGCCCTCGAAATCGCCCGTTCCGTCACCGGCGGCCGCGGATTCATCTGCAGTGATGCTGCCTACCACGGCAATAGCGCCGAAGTGAGCAAATTCACTCGCGTCAGCCAGCAGAATGATGGCGAAAAGGCCAGGGAAATCCGCGCCTTCCCCTTTCCCCAGCGCTATCGTCCTATCCAGGAAGGCGTGTCCGACGCCGAGCTGGCAGAGCTCTACCTGGCGGAGGTCGAAAGCGCTATCGATGGCCTTCGTTCCGACGGTATTCCACTGGCAGGGATGCTGGTCTGCTCCATCTTCGCCAACGAAGGGCTGCCCTCGATCCCGTGCGAGTTCATGCCCCGCGCTGCAGAAATCGTGCGCGACGCCGGCGGTCTCGTTATCGCCGACGAGGTTCAGGCCGGATTCTGCCGAACCGGCGACTGGTGGGGCTACGAGACGACCGGCTTCCTACCCGATATCGTCACGATGGGCAAGCCCATGGGCAACGGGATGCCCGTTGCCGCCGCTGCAGCCTCCAGTGAAATGGTCGACGAGTTTCGCAGAAAAAAACGCTACTTCAATACCTTCGCGGCCAGCCCTCTGCAGGCCGCCGCCGGCATGGCAGTCATCGACGTAATCGAAGATGAGGACCTCGCCGGCAGCGTAAAACAGGTAGGCAGTTACCTGCACCGCGAACTTTCGAAGTTCCAGTCCAGCTGCGAGCCGCTGGCCGATGTTCGCGGCCACGGGCTGTTCATCGGCATGGAGTGGGTGCAAGACCGGGTGTCAAGGCGCCCGGATGCGGAGGGCGCCAACACAGTTGTCAATCGGTTGCGAGAGAAAGGATTTCTGATCGGCAGCGCCGGCCCTTTGGGCAACATTCTCAAAATTAGGCCTCCGCTAGTCTTCAAGCAGGAACACGCCGACCTCTTCTTAACCGCGTTCGAGGAGTGTATAAGTCAGGATGATTCGGCTTGATCTACCGGAACTGCTCTACACCAGCCAACGGGCCGTCCCGGGGTGGCTGTGCCCCCGCACTGTCGTGAGGCCGCGAGATTAGGAATATGGGAATGGCAGGCCACAGCATTGATACGATTTCGCAGGACGGTCTACGCAAACTTGCAGATGAAAGGCAAATTGAGGTGGCGCTGCTGGCATCCGCCGCACGCGCCCTGGACGACTGGGAAATCAACGCAACGGAAATCTCGCTGGTTTCGCATTCCGAAAACATCGTATTTCGAGTTGACTCCGACAGCCGGCAACCGTTCGTTCTTCGCTTCCACCGCCCCGGCTACCATACCCTGCCCGAACTGCACGGTGAGTTTCAATGGACTGCCGCCCTGAACCGCACGGGAATCGGCGCCCCCGTTCCCCGCCTTTCGAAAAACAATCGCTTTTTCGTACCCGTCAACCTTCCGGAGCTGTCCCAGACAAGGTTCGTGAGCCTGGTCGAGTGGGTCGAAGGGACCCCGATGGCAACGCTGATCGAGCAGGAGACCGAGCCTTCCAGACTTGCCGATTACTTTCACAAGGTTGGCTGCCTGGCCGCCCGCATCCATAACCAGGCCGCTTCCTGGCGGGTGCCGCCGGGCTTCGAGCGCCATGCCTTCGACGCCGACGGCCTGATGGGCAGTCAGCCCTTCTGGGGACCATTTTGGCAACAATCGAGTCTGACTCCCGCCGAACGAGATCAGATCATCTTCGCCCGCGACAGGATCTACAGCCTCCTCACCGATTACGGCCAAGACCGTCGCACCTACAGCCTGATACACGCCGACCTGCATCCTGGAAACCTCATCACGACCGGCGATAACGTCCACATTATCGACTTCGACGACTCAGGTTTCGGTTGGCATCTGTATGAACTGGCGGTAGCAATCTCCTACTATCAGGACACGCCGCACTTCGAAGTAATCCAGAAGGCCATCATCGCCGGCTACCTCACCGAGCGCCCGTTGTCACAGTCCGATATCGAACTACTGCCCGTCTTTGTTCTTGTAAGAAGCATGGTGTCGCTTGGCTGGATTGAGCAGCGTCCGGAGCTGGACAGTAGCCACAAGATACCCACGCTGATCAGAAGGTCATGTGAACAGTCGAGGGCCTTGTTCGGCGGAGTCTGACACATGAACAAGAGCGATTCGCTCTTCCGAGAGTGTTCTCTTTGCTTCCCGGTTTAACTGCCCCGTTTCAGCCGCCCCATTCTATCGGAAATCAAAGTCTCCTTGACATTTCTCCTCCACACTTTATTTCACGGGCCTCGTGGTTCAGTTGCAATAAGACTTCGATACGAAACCAATTCAACAATGCCCTATACCATGCCTTGACCTTCTGGAGATTCAGCTGTGAGAAGAGTTCGATATAACTGTGCCATGAGTCTGGACGGATACATAGCCGATTCCGAAGACGGCTACGACTGGATTGTCCTCGATCCTGACATCGACTTCGAGGAACTTTCTTCGCAGTTCGATACCTATCTGATGGGGCGTAGGACGTATGAGGTAGTCGGTCGTGCAGCCTCGCACAGGCCCACGGACAGGCAGTTTGTGTTCTCGAACAGCTTGAAACAGAGTGAGCACAGTGACATCCAAATTGTCAGCGAAAACTGGGTCGAGACTGTTCGGTCGTTGCGGGCGGAGTCGGGCAAAGACATCTGGCTCTTTGGCGGTGGCCGGCTCTTCGCAAGTCTGTGCAACCATGGTCTGGTCGACACGGTGGAAGTTTCGGTCATCCCCGTCTTGCTGGGCGGCGGGGTACCCTTTGTGGCAGGACTATCGGGACAGGTTAAATTGACCCTCAAGGAGCAGAGAATCTACGCGAAGACGGGGACGGCACTGCTGGTGTACGACGTGGACAAGACCGAATTCACGAATGGGAGCTAGCAAACAGTTGGGCCTGGTACCACGCAAGCTGTTTCCCCCATGACCGAAATCTCCATACCATGCAATTCCGCGCGAAACTCAGGCACGCCGAATCTATGTTTCCGATGGACTACAAAGTAGAATGGGCATGGCGTTAGCAACCATTTTGCTACCGTCGACAGATATTCATACCAGATAAGCTAGGAAACAAATGCACGCAAATGATAATGAAAGTGGTGGCGAAGAAGCGACACAGCCACACACACCTACTGCTACAAATGACTCTGATCAAGACATTAACCCGCTCGACCTGGTCGAGCCGGAGAACGCGCTGCCCGAAACCTCGCTGACGGAACTGCCGTCAGTGGCCCAAAAAGCGGCCGCTGCAGCAGGATGGACCAGCCTCATGCCTGTACAGGCCAAGGCCATCCCCTATCTTCTTTCTGGGCGGGATCTGATGGTTCAGTCGCGCACAGGAAGCGGCAAGACGGGCGCGTTTCTGCTTCCCCTGCTACATAAGATTAGACAGGACAAGCGCGTCTGCCAGGCCTTGATCCTGGTCCCGACACGTGAGCTGGCATTGCAGGTCTCCAAGGAGGCCGCGCTCCTGGGAGGGGCGGCTGGCGTCGAAAGTGTTGCCGTCTACGGCGGCGTCAAGTACGGCCCCCAAACTTCGGCGCTGCGCGACGGCGCACAACTCGTGATAGGTACGCCGGGGCGCATCCTCGACCACCTCTTGCAGCGTAACCTGCGCCTGGACGACCTGCATCAGCTTGTCTTCGACGAGGCCGATCGGATGTTGTCGATGGGCTTCTACCCCGACATGGTGCAGGTGCAGACCTTTCTGCCCTCCAGGCGAATCCACGGATCAATGTTCTCAGCCACCTTCCCAGCCCATGTGCTGCGGCTGGCCCAGCAGTTTCTGACGGAACCCGATTTCCTCAGCCTCAGCCGCGATCGCGTCCACGTAGCCGAAGCCGAGCATATCCTCTACGCCGATCCGGGCATGAAAAAAGATCGCGCGCTCGTGCGCCTGATCGAGATGGAAAACCCGGCGGCGGCCATCGTGTTTTGCAATACCCGGCGCATTGTCGACTACGTCACCATTGTTCTTCAGCGTTTCGGTTACGACGCCGACAAGATCAGCTCAGACCTCAATCAGAGCGAACGCGAGCGGGTGATGCGCCGCGTGCGCGAAGGCAAGCTGAGACTTCTCGTGGCGACCGATGTAGCCGCCCGCGGCATCGACATCCCCGAGCTCACCCACGTGTTCCAGTACGAGCCGCCCGAAGATCCGGAGTCCTACATTCACCGTGCAGGGCGAACGGCCCGCGCCGGCGCATCCGGCGCCGCCATCTCCCTGACCGCCTCCTTCGACGAACGTATGCAGATGGAGCGAATCGCCAAGCGCTTCAGCATTCCTTTGGAGGAGCGCAAGCTTCCCTCCGATGACGAGGTGGCCGCCACCGTCTCCGAACGCGTCACCTCCCTCCTTGAGGCCAAGCTACGCGGCCGCGACAACCTGCAGAGCGAGCGCATGCGTAGATTCCGGCCCCTGATCGACGAATGGATGCTATCCGACGAAGGCCAGACGCTGCTGGCCATGCTTGTCGACGACTTCTATCAGGACTCCCTGCACGCTCCCCCCGCGCTGCCCGAGGAAAAACCCGCCGAACGACCCGCCAGGCAGGGTCGCAAAAGACGTCGCAGTGGCCGCACCCGCCGGCCCCGCAATCGCCGCAATTGAAGTAACTCTTTCAAGGGTTTCTGAGGTTCCGCCCAGTTTGCACGCGGAATCGTGATTGGGCCTGAGGAATGTTTGGGGTTGGCTCCCTGCCTGCTGGGGCCGCCACCACCTGTGGAGGAATTCGCCTTGGCCGCCGGCGCAACTTCATCAGCCCCGCTACCTTGGTGTTTACTTACAATTCGCCCGGCACATTCTGACGCAGCTCAGTCAGCCACGATGCAGCCGAGGAATCACTCGGGGCACGCCAGTCGCCGCGCGGGCTGAGCGAACCGCCGCTGCCCACCTTGGGGCCGTTGGGGACGGCTGTCCGCTTGAACTGGCTGATTTGGAAGAAACGAAACAGAAACAGTTCCAGCCACTTCCTGATTTCAGCCAGGTCGTACTCATTGCGCTTGTGTTCCGGCAGAAACTCCGGCCACAAGCCTTGGCTGCGGTCGCCCCAGGCCTGCAACGCCATGAACGCCACCTTACTGGGGCGGAAACCATAGCGCGAGATGTAGTAGAGAAAAAAGTCCTGCAGCTCATACGGCCCAATCTTGGCTTCAGTGGATTGGGCCGGCCCGTCAGCAGTCCCGTCTCCCGGTACCAGCTCCGGTGAAATCTCCGTGTCCAGGACCGATTGGAGTACGTTGCTGGCGGCTTCGTCGAACTGTGACGTGGCAATCACCCAGCGAATGAGATGCTGAATGAGGGTCTTCGGGACGGAGGCGTTCACATTGTAATGGCTCATCTGGTCGCCCACGCCGTATGTCGCCCAGCCCAGCGCCAGTTCGCTCAGATCGCCGGTGCCGAGGACGAGCGCGTCATTATAGTTGGCCAGTCGAAATAGATGGCTGGTGCGTTCGCCTGCCTGCACGTTTTCAAAGGTAATGTCGTACTCCGGGTCCTCCTCCGCAAAGGGATGGCCGATGTCCCTGAACATCTGCATCGCAGAAGGCCGGATGTCCAGCTCATGTCCGCTCACGCCGAACGCATCCATCAGACGGTGGGCGTTGGACCGCGTGCCGGAGCTTGTCGCAAAACCGGGCATTGTGTAGGCCAGAATATTCTTGCGCGGCAGCTTGAGACGGTCCATCGTGCGCGCCGCAACAATCAGTGCCTGCGTCGAATCCAGGCCTCCTGAGATACCGACCACAATCTTCTCAATGCCGGTCGCTCTGAGACGCTGCATCAGTCCATGCACCTGAATGTTGTATGCCTCGTAGGCCTGCTCGTCTCGGCGTACGGCGTCGCTGGGCACAAATGGAAAACGTTCGATCTCTCGCCGGAGGCGTTCGAGTCCTTGCGCTACGGCTTGGACGCCGCCATCGACGCTCTCTGAGCCCACGTGCGGAATCTGAAACTCGATGTCCACCTTCCGAATCGCCGCCAGCTGAGACCGGTGCAATGCTGCTGCGTCATTGAAGCTGGTCTGCCTCATGCGGCTCTGCGCCAGCCGTTCCGTGTCGATATCGGCAACGATAATCTGCTCGTGATCTGCGAATCTTTCCGACTCGGCAAGCAGTTCACCGTCTTCATAAATGAGCGCATGCCCATCCCAGGCCAGGTCCGTAGTCGATTCACCCGGACCGGCTGCCGAGTACAGATAGGCCGCAATACACTTGCCCGACTGACTGGCGCACAGGTCCTTCCGGTAGAGAGACTTTCCAATTGTTATGTTGGAGGCGGAAAGATTGGCCAGTACGGTCGCCCCCGCCAGTGCCGCATAGGAGCTGGGCGGAACTGGTGTCCAGACGTCTTCACAGATCTCCACGTGTAGGATAAACTCGCCCTCTGTGCCTCCTATAGCCGCGTCCTCGGATATAGGTCGGCCACTGTGCCCGTCTTTCGCGGCGGCCAGCTCTGCTCTGAAGAGAAGATCGTTGCCGAAGGGCACCGTGTCGCCCAGAAACCGCACCTCGCGGCCGACGGCATGGCGGGCCGCGCTGAACTGGCGCGTCTCGTAGAACTCGCGGTAGCTGGGCAGATAAGTCTTGGGCACGATCCCTAGCACGCGGCCGTGATAGATAACAACTGCACAGTTGAACAGCCTGTTCTCGAAGCGCAGCGGCGCGCCGACCAGCAGGACTGGCGTCAGTTTCCTGCTTTCCTCAGCGATCTGGCCGATACCGTTCAGGACACCGTCCAGAAGTGCCTCCTGCTGAAGCAAGTCGTCGATCGCGTAGGAGGAAATCCCCAATTCCGGAAAAAGGGCGACCGCGGCGCCCGCTTCCGATGCCCGGGCCGCCAGGGCCGTTGTGTGTGTTGTGTTAAACTCTGGGTCGGCAACCCGGACATGGGGCACACACACTGCCACGCGTACAAAGCCATGGCTGTAGGCTGAGTAGAAATTATCGGTCATATTGCCCCAGGCGGTTCTCAAGAACCAAAGGTGAAGAAGCGAAAGCCTGTTTCAAGCGTATTATCCGAGATACTGACAGCCGTTGCAAGGCCCAATTGACATGCCTGTTCATGATTTGCGATAATTGCTAAAAGTACAAGTGGAAGGATCGCGCCAAGCGTTGCGGTCAGGCTAGGTGGTCAGACGAGCCGATCCGAAGCACAGTTGCTTCGTCCGTTGACAAATCGGACCACTTGATGGCAGCCCACGCGTTGCGCTGACCTGAAATTACCTCCGGAAAGCCGCGAGTTTCAGGCTTCACTAAGGTCTCAGACGCAAATATGACTTGGAAAGTTGCTGGCATAAACTTCGACCATTCCCATATGGGCGATCTCTTGCGCCTGTGCCATGAACACCCTGACGTGGAAATAGTCGGAATCTGCCATACCGACAGGGAGCGAATGGCGTCCGCTATCGAGAACTTTGCCATCCCCGAAGAGCAGGTCTTTACCGACTTTAGGGAGTGTCTACAGAGGACGCAGCCCGAGATCGCCATTCTGTGCCCCTCAACCGCCAGCCATGCCGAATGGGTGCTCAACGTAGCCCCCTATGACGTGCATGTGCTGCTCGAGAAGCCGTTCGCCGCCGACCTGGACGCCGCCGACAGGATGATTGCCGCGATGTCAAAGTCGCACAAGCAATTCATCATCAACTGGCCGCTGCGATGGTACCCCTGTCACGTGACGGCCAAGCGGCTGCTGACAGAAGGAACCATCGGCGATCTGATCGAAGTCCACTACTATGACGGCAATCGCGGCCCGCTCTTCCACGTTGCCGACAAAGAGGAGACCGACGAAGAGTATCGGCAGCGAAAAAACGAGAGCTGGTTCTATCAGAAGTCCCAGGGCGGCGGATCGCTCCTGGACTATCTGGGCTACGGAGTCACCTTGGGTACATGGTTCTTGGACGGCCGCGCCCCCCTTGAGGTGACGACCGTCGTCGACGAGCCGCCCGGCCTCGAAGTTGACGAACACAGCATCACGATCTGCAGGTATGAGTTCGGCCTATCCAAGTTTGAGACGCGCTGGGGAACCTTCACAGACCCGTGGTCTCTGCAGCCCCAGCCCAAATGCGGCTTCGTGCTGAAAGGTACCGATGGCACGATCAGCAGTTACGATTATGAGGACACGGTCCGGGTCCAGACACCACACCGTCCCGAAGGTTATGACCTTCCTGTGGACCGGCTGTCGCCCCCGAATCAGAACGTGATCCAGTATTTCGTCCACTGCTTGGAGACAGGGCAAGAACCAGAAGGTCCACTGTCGCCCGCGATCTGTCGAATCGGCCAGCAGATCGTAGATTCGGCAATCCTCAGCGCCGGTGAGAGACGGACAATCCCCCTTCTGCCCTAACCGAAACTGCCAAAAGCAAAGGCGCCGGTCGCGAAGACCGGCGCCCTCAAGTGCAATCGCCTGCACAAAGCTGAAGTACTCAATGCATCGCAAATTTTCTGTGGGCGGTGACGGACTCGAACCGCCGGCCTATTCCTTGTAAGGGAATCGCTCTAACCAGCTGAGCTAACCGCCCAATTGGGCACGTAGTATACATTACCATTCGGAGGACTGTGAAATGTACAACCTGGCGGGAAAGGTAGTGTTCGTCACCGGCGCCGGCGGCGAACACGGAATCGGTCGAGGGATCGCGCAACGGTTGGCAGAGGATGGCGCAGATGTTGTCGTTACCGATTACGTCGAAAAACCCTATCCTGACGCCGACTGGGAAGGTCTGCCCGCGCTCAAGGCGGAAATAGAGGGGCTCGGGCGCCGGTCCCTGGCCGTGACCTGCGATGTGACCGACTCGGCCTCGGTCGGGGCGGCCATGCAGCACGCCGTAGAGGCGTTCGGTAAAATCGACATTCTTGTCAATAACGCGGCCGCTCGCGGCGGCAGAGATCGTGTCCCGGTCGTCGAACTGGAAGAGGACGAGTGGGACAGGGTCATGTCCGTCAATCTCAAAGGCACTTTCGTCTGCAGCCGGGCTGCCGCACGTCACATGGTCGCCCGCGGCGGCGGCGGACGCATCATCAGCGTCTCCTCGGTCCTCGGTCTGCGCGGCATCGCTCGTTTCGCTGCCTACTGTTCATCCAAGTTCGGCATCGTCGGCCTGACCCAGTCCCTCGCACAGGAACTGGCCGAGTACGGCATCACCGTAAACGCCATCTGCCCCAGCCTGACGCCCACCGAGCGCGTCGGCCACATGACCAACCTGTTCTCCAACCCTCAGCTGCAAGTCAAGGAAGCAACCGACGCCCTTCTGTCCGGTGCCGCGGGAAGCACGCCGATCGGTCGCCTTGCCCAAACCGACGACCTTGCTCACGCCGTTTCCTTTCTTGCCTCGGACGGTGCCGCCTTCCTCACCGGTCTCTCGATTCCGGTTACGGGCGGCTCATTCATGAGGTAGCGAGAACCAGGAAGGTGGCAAAGTCCGCGAGTTCGCAGAGGTGAGTGCATCCCAAAATGGGCGTGAACTCTTGCAATCCTCTGGAGGCAACCAAGCCACGGTCAGTTTCCAATCCAGGTTTCGCCAGAATAAGCGCCGTCTCTGACCACTAACCACTGCAGTTTTGGGCGGTCGGGCCTATTCGGCCCTCCCTTGTGCGGGGGCTCCGCCCCCGCAACGCCCCCTCTCCTACAACACGCCTCATCGACCGGGTCTCGATATTGGTGACAGGTGCCTATTTCAAGGTGTCTAGCCAGACCACCTCCCCTCAGTTCCATCAAATCCCTGTAGGTGCCGGCCTTGTGCCTGCCCTCGCACGCCCAACTGACGGACTCCACCCTAAGGCCAGGCCGCCCTGCACCGCGTCTCGCCATAAGACGTTAACTGATTTCAGCCACCGCAGCCTTGGATGCCTGCCAGACTATCGCCACCCCAAATCGGGGATGCACGCGCAGAGATCCAAGGTCAGGACCTGCGCAACAGAAAAACTACACTCCGCCGCCAATGAAAGGGCGGGCTGCCATCGTCCGTACAGAGTATTCAGATAACTCTTGAAAGGGTATCCCGCGGCATGATATGCCGGACCGGAGAGTTCACTCCAGAATTCTCTGATCACTCAGGTCCTTGCCGCCAATCGTCTGCGTAACTGTTGCACCGCGATAGTCCAGAATCTCCAGGTCGGCCAGACAGTTGACTATGTTGTACTGGGTCGGCATGTCCTCCCACCTGGCCCGATGCCACGCAACCGTCCCTTGCCCTCGCCACATCCCCAGAACACGTCGATTGGGTGTATGTGCAGGGGTGAGCACGGCGTATTCGGCGTCCGCCGTACCCCATTCGCCCGTCCGCGGAACGTACTTGTAGTGTAGCGTTCCGTCGCCCCCCGCCTTTTCAGACGGGGCCGCGATTTCCTGCTCCGATAGCTCTGTCATGTCGTGCAGTCGCAAATCCAGGAAGCGGAAACCGAGCCAGCTGCCCACACAGTGGTTCGTGCCGCTGTATACGACCGGCTCTGGCAGTTCGCAGTAGATCTTGGAAAAGCCCAGTTCCTCGCGACCGGTCAGGATAGGATCCGTCAGGTTCTCCCACAGCACAAGTAGCAGACTGCCGCTTACGTTGTCCCTCCGGCCGCAATAGGAGACAGGTAGCGACGCTCCAAGCGTGTTGTATCCCCGTCCCGCCAGCCAGTCGATCTCCTTCATGTATGTTGCGCTGATCGTAACCACCGCTTCCCCGTTCAAAGCGAAGCCGGGAGGCAGAAGCGCTTCTGCCGCCTCAGAATGCGTCAGATAGCTGACCGAGTAGGATGTGCTCTTGGGGCTGTCTATACACTCGAATCCGCGCCCGTCCGGCCCGCGCCGCGGGCCTGTTCTGGGACCAAAGTGGGTCGGCATTCGATACATCGCATCGGGCTGAAAGGAGTAGGGCATCTCTTGTGCTCCTTATGACTTTGTAAGTGACCTTCCTGGAACTTGAATCTGCGCAAACTTCAGGGAGCCTCCCGCGTCGCTTGTGAACGCACCGCTCTGAATCCGAACTCAAGCACCTTCTAGCGCCTCGTCTTCCTCCTTGGACAGCGAGTCGGCCTTGACCAATACGGTCCGCCTCTGGCCGCCGCCCGCCTCTGCCCTGACCAGGCCCTTCGACTCCAGCAAACTGACAAGCCGCTCCGCCCGTGGATAGCCGATCTTCAGCTCCCTCTGCACAAAACTTGCGCTGATCGACTTCTCCCCGCGTATGGCGTCTATGGCCTCTGCCAGGAGTTCCTCCTCATCATCCAACCGGTCCAGAAGGCCGATCCAAGGGGCAACCTTTACGGCAGGACCAGCAGGCTTTTCGACGAGATCGCGCTCCCGCCACCAGTCGACCACGCGTCGGATTTCCGAATCGGTAACGTAACTGCCCTGCACCCGCTCGATCTTTGCCTTGTCCGGCCGCATGAACAGCATGTCTCCCTGGCCGAGCAGTTTCTCGGCACCGGGCGTGTCCATGATGACGCGGCTGTCAACCTGGCTCGTGACGGCGAAGGCGATGCGCGACGGAAAATTGGCCTTGATCAGCCCCGTCACCACATCGGTGCTGGGACGCTGCGTCGCCAGGACAAGATGGATTCCGGTGGCTCGCGCCATCTGTGCAAGACGAACCAGCTGCTTTTCTATCTCCTCTGGCGCCGTCATCATCAGGTCCGCCAGTTCGTCGACGATGAGAACAATGTGGTGTAGCGGTTCCAGCTTCTTCCGCCGGCGGGCGAGACGATTGTAGGCTTCAATGTCCCGCACTCTGTTCTCCTTGAACAGAACGTAGCGATCATCCATCTGCAAGAGTAGCCAGGTCAGCGCGCCGTGAACGTCCTCCAGGTCGGTGATCACCTTTCCGATCATGTGGGGGATGTGATTGTAGCCGGGCAGCTCCACCAGCTTGGGGTCGACCATGATGAAGCGTAGCGACTCAGGACCGTGGTACATCAACATGCTTACAATAACCCCGTTAATGCATGCCGATTTCCCCGAGCCCGTTGCACCGGCGATCAGCAGATGAGGGGCCCGCGCCAGGTCTGTGACAACTGGCCTTCCCGAAGTGTCCCTGCCGAGAGCCAGAGGCAGCCTTCCTCCCTGACTTGACATCTGCTTGCTCTCGAGGATGCCCTTCAGGCCCACCATCGACTTTTCTGGGTTAGGTACTTCGATACCTACATAGGGCTGGCCGGGCACGGGCGCCTCAATACGAATAGCGGGGGCCGCGAGCGCCAGCGCCAAATCGTCAGCCACCGCCGCGATCCGGCTCACCCTTACTTTGCGTTTCTGACCGCCCCGCTCAACGTAAAGGGGCTGTACGCCGAACTGGGTGACGGTCGGCCCGGTTTCTATATTGACGATCTCTACCGGAATTTCGAAGTCCGACAATGTCTCCTGAATGATCTCGGCCATACCCTCGATGTCCCACTTGAGCTGGCCGGCATCGTCTTCTAGCAGCTCAGCAGTTGGCAGCTCCCCCTCTTTTCGCAACGGCTTCAATGGCTGCCCGCCTGCTCCAGCCGGTCTCTGCCTGCGCCTGGTCTCTCCCGCTTCCGGGACGGGCAATTCAGCCTGAATGGGCCGGACCGGTTCCGATACCTCGGTCAACGTCGTCTGATGCAGTTCAGGGAATGCCTCCTCCAAAGAGGGCCCGGCCTCCACAGGCCCGGCAATCTCTTGTTCAGACGAAGAGTCCTCTAACTCCCCGCCATCCCCTTGAAAGTCGTCAACCGGTTCCCTATAGGGCGCCTCAGGGGCATCGACCAGAGGTTCGGCCAGCTCCCTGCGCAGCTGGCCGATAAATCCGAACAGGTAAATCAGGGGGGTATGCCGAAACAACAGATAGATGCTCACGATTGCAAGCAGCCCTGCGGTAAAGGCCGCCGGCAACTGCCCGAGTAGACTGATCAGCACATTGCCTGCCACCCAGCCCATCAGGCCGGCGCCCTGGCCGGAGGCAGGCAGCGACCAATCCGAAACTCCGTTACCGCCAATGTGCTCCAACGAGGCCAGAGACAGAATGAGGAGTTCCGCACCGACAAGCCCCTCCGGATGCCAATAACCGGCCTTGCTTCCCAGCATCATCACGGCTCCCGTGACGAGCAGGCTGAGCACAAGCGGCCAGGCCATTCTGCCTGCCAGCCAGAGCGTCCATGAATCCTGCCCGGAAGCAGCAAGAGTGACACCAAGGACTGCGCCAAACAGAAATACTGCGAGCCCCAATACTCTGCCGGAGTGCCTGGCAAACAGCTTGTTGGTACTCGCCATTACTTCGGCCGCAGGGCCTGTCTTCCTGTACTTTCGCCGCCTACGCCGCCTGGCAGCCATACCACATTACCTCGCAAGAACCATCAGCGACAACAGATTGCCCCACCCGGTTACCATCAATCTCAGTTTGATTCCTATTCCTCGACGATCTCCGTACTCTCTTCTTCATGCAGTTTGAGGAGCGCATCCCAGTCGCCCTGCTCCATCTCTGTCAACACTTGTGCAACCTGGCCGATCGCGACCCGTTGCTTCCTGTACAAGTCACTCTCGCTGATGGCCAGACGGCCGGCGATATCACGAATCCTGCGCCCCTGAATAAAACGCATCTCCAGGATATTGTACAGGAGCCATTCGGGTGTGCTCAGGTCCTGCTTGCCCCCCGGACGCAGGTTCTGAATCGCCCGCCCCAGCACCAGCCGCAACGCCTTGCCGGGATTCCCGTCCGCCTCTTCGACGACCCTGTCCACCACCCGCAGCTGCATCAAAGGGCTGCGAGTCAGCTTTGGGCCGCCCCAATAGTGGCTGAGCGCATCCTTCACCCAGCTCTCAAACTCAGGATTGTGAATCGGGCTCGGCTCCAGCAGTTCGGACGGGGGTACCTCCGTATTCTCGGAAACATAGGGAACAATCCCTCGGATCTGCTGGATGCGGTCGATACCGGGAATGATGCGTCTCAATACCACCATGACCTGCATCTGCATCTTGCGATCGAGCAATGCCTTGGCAACACTGTCGATCTGCTGCGCCAGCAGCGCCCGCTCCTCCGCACTGAAATGAGGAGAACTGCTGCGGGCGCGCACGCCCAACATACCCAGCACGATCTCTCCCTTGCGCTCCCCCGCAGGTTCCAGAACCGGCCACAGCCAGTATCCACCGAATTCGGCCGGCTCTGGCGCAATCTGACGGGCTGACCTTCGGCCATTTTCCCAAGGAACCGCTCCGCCTTCCACAAACTGTGTCTTTCCCGCAGGACTGGCTCTGCCGTTCTTGCGGGCATGGCTCAGCGCCTCGCTCATGGCATCGCTCCAATCCTTGTCATCTAGGATCTCCTGCCGCGTTCCCTCCGGTCCGACCATCGCTTCAAGGATCAGGTCGGTGCCGATTGCCGCAGCCACGAAGCCCGAAGGGACGCGCAGCAACTCACACAATACCGTGAGGTGGTTCTCGAGAAACTGGCGCAGATCGGTTGTGGTCAAAAGGCGTCTGTCCAACTCGCGCAACCAGGCGATCTCTTGCCGGTCCTCACCGTAAACCAGCCGGTCGGTCAGTTCTCGGGACACGCTGAGGATCACCTGTGCGGCTACGATCACACCGGTGATGACGCTGAATAACACGATATTGCGTGGCAGGCCAAGTATGAGCTCGACGGTGGGAATCGTCTGCACTGCCAAAATGACAATGATCGCCACAACCGGTCCGCGGGCGAAGTAGCGAATCAAACGGTAACGCACGACCCTGTCTGGTGTGTATACCCCGAAAAAAGCCACTGTGTAGCTCAGACCGATCAGCATCGCGCCGACCGCACTGTTTCCAACGATGGCAAGGCTGAGAATCAACTCCGGTGACAGCAGACCGACTGAGGACTTGCCCAACGCAATCAGATAGGGAAAGGTACCGATTCCCGGCGCTGCCGAAGCCAGCAACAGATAGGTCATCCGCTTGCGGCTCTCGGCGGTAAGGCACCGCTGCCGCGCCTTCCAGATGTTCAAGTGGGAAAGTATGACGACACCGGCGAAAAATGCGGCAAAAGGCCAGAACAGGATGCCAGGAGAAAGATAGCTGAGGAGCGGGTCAAACTCAACGATGCCCACCAACCCTGTCGTGAAGAAGGCAAGAAGCGCGCTGACCACCGAAAGAATGCCAATCGCGACATTGATCAGTCTGCGGCGATCGGTATGGTAATTCGTCGTACGCAGGACAGCGTAGGAAAAGGCAAAGTAAGCGCCGGGCAGGAGCGCGATTCCCAACCATTCAAATCGCAGCCACTTGGACGCCGAGTCGGCGCTGACCACCTGTGTCAAGGCGACTTCAGATGCATAAGTCACCATGACAAGGCCGAGGAGAAAAGCGAATCGACGCGCCACCGGATGGCGGAAATTATAGGTTAGTGTGTATGCCAGAAGCGAAAAGGCAAGAATCACTACCACCGACGAGACGAGCGTATTCAGGAAGCCCAGAGCGTCGGCAAGCGTCAACGTTAATTCGTTCATTAGATGCTGTCTTTAGAACTGCACGACGGTCGCATGTGAAAGGGGAAACGGGGCGGCAGGAAGGGCGGACTTTCACACGCGCCAGGAGACACCTTGCTATGAGGCCCAGTTGACCTGCTCGCCGACCACGACCCACATCTCATTTCGTTTCTCCATCCGAATACTGAAGTTCCCACCAACTGTTGGCGTTCTCTGAATGAGAAGATTGACACTGGCTCGATCGACAGTTTCGAACCGCACCGAATCCATCTGAATTATCGGACCTTGGATTGGCATGGTTTCCTCATGACTTTCCAACCAGACCGTAGGTCCGTCAAAACCCAGTTCCCCGAGTTGCTCGGCGGGATGTCGTACAAGCCGCAGCTGGGCCGCCATGCCGTCGACGCCGGGTTCAAGGTGCCGGCGCTGGCCCAGCTTGTGAATCAGCGCGGTTCGGCGGATTCGCATGCTGTCCGGCTCCTGCGTATCTGTGCTCTGGTAGTAATGGGCCAGAGCGTATATCGGCCCGAACGCGTGTTGCGAGGAGAGCAGACCCAGTAGCTCCTCACGTACCCTGTTCCACATCGACCGCCACTGTGGGGCAGTTATCTGGTCTCCGTGTTCCAGTAGCAGCAAAGTCGTATCTGCGCCGAGTCGATTGATTATTGATGCTGGCGTCAGGTAGGTTGGATCCTGCTTCAAACGGGCCAGGAGGATTTCCGGTGTGGCCTCGGCCTCCTGGAAGGCGTGAAAACGGTACCGTGTGTTCAATGTAAAAAAGACGCCCAGTAAAACTGCTCCTGAAAGAAGCAGTACCAGCGTCCATGACAAAGGGTCCATCGATTCAAAGATCTGCTGGTACGTCGGTAGAGAATCGAGACCGAGCCTCCGCAGCAGCTCTTCAAACTGGTTTTCGTTTTCCGACATGCAGAATCAACCCGAAAAGACATATTGCAGAGCGGCTACAACCCCCGAAACCCGTGAACACTACATTGGGCCGCACGTCGGCGACTCCGCCTGCGCCATTTGCGATACTGCTCTGCACTCCGGACGAATTGCCTCTTCAGAGTATAGTCTTTTCTGTCCTGACCAATTGTATCATATCTCCAATTGCGAACGATGCCCCTGCCCTCGCGGTTCCAGCCACGTCAATAGTCCAAAGAGCCCGCACCTGCCCTCTTCGGCCCGGTGGCTGAAGAAGTCATCCGTTCTGCGCGCAGTGTCGATTCCAGACAGTTCGATCTGCCCTTCCGGAACGCCCGCAGCGGTAAGCTGGTCTGTATTTGCCTGCCAAAGATCGAAAAGAAGCCTATCCTTGACGCCTTGGCCTCCCTTCAGATACTTTTCGCCGCCAGGTAGAATTGAAGTCGCCCTCCCAATGACTTCCTCGCCGACTTCATAGCTTTCAGGCCCGATACTGGGACCGATTCCTACATGCACGTCTGACGCGTCCGTACCAAAAGCCGACTTCATCGCCTTCAGCGCGGCGCTCGCCATCCCTTCGACGGTGCCGCGCCAGCCAGCATGGCAGGCTCCCAGCGCATGGTGTGCTGGATCATAGATTACAAGTGGCACGCAATCGGCGAATACGAGGAATAGTGGCAGATCAACCGCATCAGTAATGAGGGCGTCGCACCTCGCTTTCCGTGTGCCGGCGTCCTCCCAGTCTACCTGGGCAACATTGGTGCTGTGAATCTGGTGCGTGCGTACGGGCTCGGAGGGGTTCTTGCCGATCGCGCCACAGAAGCGGGCGAAGTTTTCGAGCACTCGCTCACGCTCATCGCCTCTGCTGTAGCTGAAATTCAGACTGTGCCAGGGCTCTGGTGAAACGCCCCCGTGACGCGCGCTTACATGGGCCTGGAGAGGAAAAGAGGCAAGACTTTCAAAGGCATAGGCCACTACGCCATTGTTGTAGCAAATGCGCCGCATCTTTCTGACTGTTGGTCCCTATTGTCCGATCCCGAATCTTTGCGCCGCCAGTTCTTCCAGGAGGAAGATTGCCCTCAGTTGGATCGACTTCATTCCAGAGGAATCGGCTCAATCGTGACATTACCCAGGCTGGTTTCGTGTTCTTGGGCTTTTAGCTTCGTCCAGGGCAGCCAGTCCTGGGCCCTCCACGCCCCGCCTTTCGTTGTCTTGATCGGGCGGTTTTCGCTGGCGCCAAAACGAAATGCCCAGTCGTCGTCACACGCCTGGCAGGTGAGGCAGCCAGCCGTGTCGGGAGGGCACGAAAGGCCGGTGCGCTCCTGCGTCGCCAAACGCAACTCGTAATTGAAGTAGCTCTCGCTCACGCCGCTCTGCACGATATCCCACGGAAGAGGGCTTCCCGTTTCCAATTGGCCCAGGTAATGTTCCTTCTCCAGCCCGAGTTTCTCCATGGTTCGGAAGAAAAGTCGCGTGTTCAACTGGCCCGGCGGAATCGCAAGGAGCACGTCGGCCAAGGCGCGGTCTCCCCGGCTCAACACAGCCTGCACCTCAGCCCATTCCGGCGAGTCCGCACGCACCTCAACGCCGTGCCGCGCCAGCGCCTTGTTGATCGTGCGCTGACGCCTTTTCAACTCCGCCGCAGGCATCATTGCTTCCCATTGGAAAGGCGTATGGGCCTTTGGCACGAACGGTGTGGCATTGATCGCCAGCCGCCGCTTGAAAACCTGGCGCGCCTTGAGCGTGAAGTCTATCAGTTCCTGGATATCTTCGTCTGTCTCCGTTGGGTGGCCGGTCATAAAATACAGTTTGAGCTGGGGAAAATCCAGTTCGGCCGCCAGGCCCACAGCCCGCATCATCTGCTCTTCCGTCTGGGTCTTGTTGATAACGTTTCGCAGACGTTCGCTGCCTGCCTCAGGCGCTACCGTTAGAGTCTGCGTCCCACCCTCAGCCATCGCCCGGATCAATGGAACGCTGATCGGATCCATCCGCATCGAGCTGGCGCTGATCGATGCCCCCATGCCCGCAAGTTCGCTTGCAAGTTCATCTATCTGCGTGTGGTCGCTGACCGCGGCGCTGACAAGGCCAATTCGGTCGCGTCCCTTGGCCTTCGCCGTTTGGGCCCAGCCTAACAGCGTCTCCAACGGCTGTTCGCGCGGCGGTCGGTAAACGTACCCCGCCAGACAGAAGCGGCACCCGCGCCCGCAGCCGCGCGCGATCTCCATCAGGTGCATGCCGCTGAACTCCGTATCCGGCGTGTAGAGGACCGACTGCGTCTCGTACTCGGGCAGCTCCCGCACCCACAGCCGCTCAACCGGCCGAAAGTCTGCGTGGTCGCGATTCGAAGGACGAAGATGAGGGACGTAGAATCCTGGTTGACGATCGAGTCTCTGCAGGAGCGCCTCCCGGTCCCCGTGCAGCGCATCGCGGCAGATCTCAATAAACTGGGGAACGGCCTCCTCGCCTTCACCGATGAGAACGGCATCGAAAAAGGGCGCCATCGGCTCCGGGTTCATCGTGATTCCGGGCCCACCGCCAATGATGAGTGGCCAGGGCGACCCGTCCCAGCGGCTGCTGTGGAGGCGCTCCTGTGCCAGGGGCGGGATCCCGGCTTGGCGCAGCAATTCGACTACGTTGAAGTAGTCCATCTCCCAGGAAATGGTAAACGCCCAGATGGCAAATTCGTCTGCAGCACGTCCGCTCTCTAGCGACAGCAATGGCTGACCGGACGCCGCCGCCCCCTTCTGCCAGAATATACGCTCGCAGACTACATCCTGTTCCGCGTTCAGCCACCGATAGAGCAATTGAAATGCCAAACTGCTCATGCCAACGTAGTAGCTGTTGGGAAAGGTCAACGCGACGGGAAGGCGGCCTCCCCAGTCTTTAACGACCGCGCCTTCCTCCACTGGCTGGCGGCGGCCTTGCCTTGTGAAGTCGGTCCTTCTCTGCTGCACTGAGCGTCTGCGATTCTTAACCATTTCGGAATTTGAAGTTTTCGCTGTTACCGGAGTCCATGGAAGGAGTCAATTCTCCCTTGCAAAGACCTTTGCGACCCTACACTGTTCCGCAATCTAATGCTGTCTCAGCACTGTTCCCTGACGGGCTGGCCCCATTCTAACACCTGGTGGTCACCCTTGAGAAAGCAGAGCACGAGCCTCTTTCCACTCAGACGGCGTGTTTACGTTGGTGAATGTATGCAGATCAGGATCAAAGGCGCGCAGCTGGTCGGCCGCAATCAGGCGCACTCGTACTTCGTGCCAGAAGCTGTCCATGCGGCGCTCACCCGCCGCCATCGCCTTTTCGACTGAAGGCAGGCAACGCCGGCTGTATACTGCATGCAGCGGCTGGGACTGCCCATCGAGAACTGGCACCACCGCATCGCAGCCCACGCCAGTATTGTCAATCAGAAACCGGCAACATGCCGCTGAAATAAACGGCATGTCACCGGCTACAGTCAAGGCCCAACCGTCGATCCGCCGCAGGCCAGTGGCAAGGCCGCCAAGTGGGCCGTCTCCCGGCGTATCGTCTTGTAGGCACCTGACGACAGTGCGGGAATGCATCCCATCCTGCCCGTGTTGGACCGCCGCCTGAGCCAGACCTTTAACAGCATTACTGACGCCAGGGTCATTTGCGATAACAATCACGTTTCCTGCGAGCGGCAGGAGTCGCTCGGCCACGTGCCGGACCAGAGGTATCTCCTTTGGAGGCACCGGCAGCAAGAGTTTGTCCGTTCCCATACGACGACTGCTGCCACCGGCAATGATCAGCAATGTGGTATTTTCCCTGTAAACTGAAGAGGACGCCACCACACCTCTCCCGGCTATACTCATCTCCACCAAAAGAAAAAGCGAGTTGCATACACAACTCGCTTTGAACAAACAGACTGTGTTCCGGCAGGCAATTTAGACCGCCTGGGCCTCGAGATGCCTTACTACATCGCCGACCGTCTCGATCTCCTGGGCTTGCTCGTCGCTGATTTCGCCGCCAAACTCCTCTTCGAAAGACATTATCAACTCAACCAGGTCCAAACTGTCGGCATCCAAATCCTCTTTGAACTTGGCATTTTCTGTTACTTCATCAGGATCAACATCTAACTGATCCACTATAATATCGCGCACCTGCTCAAAAGTTGTTGACATTCTCGTCCCTCCTTTGGTCGATATACTTGTTCAGAATTTAATGCGAATGTCTTGCATTATAAATCATATAACACTAGAATCGAAAGAGAGTTACGATTTTCGATACGAATCCGGAAAGAAGCTGGCCGACACGTCTTTTGAGAGACTTATTCGGTCCTTCATCGGTACGCAAAGCAGGGCGGGAAGCACACTCTTGCCCTTTCATTCTACCTGCTTGGCACTCCGTTCAAATCCAGATGCGGTCAAACCTGAGGAAGCCAGTCTGCCTTCTGTTCCTTACATTGCAGTCTGTGGGAGAGCTTAATTGTCCACTGCCGGTCGCAAAGACGAGCACATACGCATAAACCTGGATGAAGATGTCGGGTTCCGGCAGCTGACTACGGGTCTGGAACGCTACCATTTCATGCACCAGGCCCTACCCGAGATCGACCTCGCAGACGTTGACACCAGTGTCGTCCTGTTCCGAAAGCGCCTGACTGCGCCGATCCTGGTCAGCTCCATGACCGGTGGCACCTCGCAGGCAGGACTTATCAACCGGCGACTGGCAGAAGCCGTGCAAGCGAAAGGCCTCGCCATGGGCGTTGGAAGCCAGCGCGCCGCACTGGAGGATAGCAAGGTTGAGGCCTCGTTTTCCGTGCGCAAGCATGCACCCGACGCACTGGTCTTCGCCAACTTGGGGGCAGTGCAGCTCAACTACGGTTATTCGGTCGATCACTGCCGGCGCGCAGTAGACATGGTCGAGGCGGACGCCCTGTTCCTGCATCTGAACCCCTTGCAGGAGGTCCTGCAGCCTGAGGGCGATACCCGCTGGGGTGAACTGCTATCCCGAATCGAAGCGGTCTGCACTCAGATCAGTGTCCCTGTAATTGCCAAGGAAGTCGGCTGGGGAATCAGCAGGCAGGCCGCACGACGCTTGATCGGCGCCGGTGTAAGTGCCATCGACGTGGCAGGCGCCGGCGGTACTTCCTGGAGCGAGGTCGAAAAGCACCGCGCACCGACCGAACGCCATCGACGGCTGGCTGCAGCCTATCGTGAGTGGGGCATCCCCACCGTCACCAGTCTTTCCTATGTCTGCGCAGCCCGAACAGAAGCCGGCCGGCCCGACCTGCCTGTCTTTGCCAGCGGAGGCATTCGCAGCGGCCAGGACATCGCCAAGGCTGTGGCACTTGGCGCAGATCTTGTAGGCTTGGCTGCTCCGTTTCTCAAACGAGCCGTAGAATCATCCGCAGCGGTTGAAGAAGAGATCGACATCCTTGTCGAGGAGCTGCGCATCGCTATGTTCGCCAGCGGCTCCCGCAACAATCAAGAGCTGCGGAAGCCCGGCGTCCTTGTGAGCACGACCGATCTGACTCCAGGGCCGACACACTCTGCAACACGAACGCGACAGGATTCTCGATTGCAGGACCGGAAAGAGGACAAAAAGCACGAACGATTCTTCGCCGGGAAAGAACTCGGTTCAGACGACCCTGCCGCGGTCACCCAACCTGACGAATCGGAGGCTGGGTTGGAAACGGATTCGTCCGGCGGCAGAAAACTCGGTTCCCCTTCGGCGAACTCCACTGAGTTGAAGAAGGGGTCACTGGAGGACTTCGCCTCTCTGTGGCTGCCGCGCCTTGAAGAAGAAATGCGGTCCGTTCTTGCCAGCACGCATCCTATGCAGGCCAACCACTATGCCATGATGCACTACCACATGGGGTGGGCCGATGAACTGCTTCGCCCCGACTCCTTTGCCGCAGGAAAGCGAGTCCGACCGCTACTCTGCCTGTTGGCTTGTCAGTCAGTCGGAGGCAATCCTGCCGAGGCCCTGCCAGCGGCCGCGGCAATCGAAATCCTGCATAACTTTTCGCTTGTCCATGATGACATTGAGGATGGCGACGAGACCCGCCGGCACCGACCCACCCTGTGGGCGCTGTGGGGCGTGCCCCAGGCCATAAATGTTGGCGACGGCATGTTCGCCCTCGCCTTTTCCGCCCTGTTACCGTCGGCTACGACCGGTTCTGCTGTCGGAATCCCGGTATCATCAGGAGCGAACGGTCGCTCACTCGCAGCTGTCGGCCAGTTTACCGAGATCTGCATAAAACTGACGGAAGGCCAGCATCTTGACCTCAGCTTTGAGGAGCGCGAAGATGTTTCCGTCGCCGAATATCTGCACATGATCGGGGGCAAAACAGCGGCCTTGATCGCAGGGTCGACCGCGCTAGGGGCACTGTTCGGCGGCGCCGAAAATGCTGTGATCAGATGTATGTACCGATTTGGCTATAGCATGGGACTGGCGTTTCAGATTCAAGATGACATTCTGGGAATCTGGGGCGATCCGAAAGTAACGGGCAAGCCGGCAGGCAATGACATCCTCCGACGCAAAAAAAGTCTTCCGTTACTTTACGCATTGGAGCAATCAAACGAAGGGAAAGGTCTTGGATTCCTTTGGCGCCGGGGCATAACCGAGGAGAACCTGCAGGAAGCGATCGCGCTGCTGGATGAAACTGGCGCAAAGCGCTGGTCGCAAGCTCAGGTACTCAAGTACCACAACGATGGTATGCAGGCCCTTCGTCAGGCCCTGGGTGAACCAACCGGTCGTTCCCTGCTCTTGGAGCTTGCCGATCAACTCCTGCTGCGTCAGAACTGATTCGGCATTAGCTTCGTTTACCTCCACTCTTCTTCCCGATAGACCAACCTTCACCGCAGCTGTGCGCTGCGCGAGTTGTACAAGGACAACTCAGAGCGAATTCGAATCCGCCCACCCCTCCAGTTCACGTTTTACAGCCCCGCAAAAGGCATCAGCGCTCGCCCCGTCCAGGACGCGATGGTCGTAGCTCAAGGCCAGGTCCATCATCGGGCGAAATGCCAGGTAGTCCTCCACACTGGCTTCATAAGGCTTGCCGGTACTGACGACCACCGGCCGCTTCTCTATCACTCCCGTCCCCAGTATGGCAACCTGTGGTTGCAGGATCACCGGTGTCTGGAAAAGACTCCCCGAAGTTCCATAGTTCGTCAGCGTAAATGTGCCTCCTTGTGTGTCGGCGGGCTTAAGCTTATTCTCCCGCGCACGCGTCGCTAGGTCGGCTACCTGGCGCGCAATTCCCATCAGATTCATGTCACCGGCATCGTGAATGACGGGAACAATCAGCCCGCCAACCCCGGTGGCGTCAGCCGGAAGAGCGACAGCCATGCCGATGTTGTAAAAATGCTTGAGTTTCAGCCCCTCTTCCGTCCACTCCGCATTGGCTGCCGGCACCGTCCGCAAACCCTCCACCACGGCCGCCACGATATATGCCGTCAAAGTCAGCCGTACACCCTGCTGGGCGAACGCCGCCTTATGTGCCTGGTAGTGGCCGGTTACAGCACCCATATCCACACTGTGAACGGTCGTGACGTGGGGCGCAGTAAACGCACTCTGCACCATGTTTCTGGCGATGATCTGGCGCATGCGGCTGTGGGGGACCAGCGTTTCACCCTTGTCCTTCTGCTCGCCTGCCGCGCCGTCCACTGTCGCTGGCTTCGAATCAGTACTTTGCCCCCCTTTGGACGCGCCGGCTTTTGCGGGAACATGGTCGATTGCCGCCGCGGTCAGATGAGTTAGCCCCATTTGCTCGCGCGCGAATTCAATCAGCTTCTGCCGGGTCAGCGTGCCGAGCGGTCGCCCACCCGCGGCTTCTCGTAAGTCGATATCATATGTCGCCGCCAGGCGCCGAATCTCGAGTGAAACGAATGAACTGTCGAGAGACGCAGCATCGTCTTGATTTTCTACTGATTCTTCAGTAAGGAATTCCTGATCAGGACCGCCTGCGCTTCTCAACTCCTCTAGGTATGCCTCCACGTCACCCTTAGTCAGTTGCTCGCCGCCACGTCCGCGAACCGAAGAAAGGACGATGCCCTCCTCGGCCGCTACCCTTCGGGCTACCGGTGTGGCTCTGACTTCCCTGCTCTGTGCAACTTGCTTATCGCCCGGCGGGGAAACTGTCGTTTCGCCTGACGCGACTTCAGAGATTGATTGGTCCATTCCGTCATCAGCGGTGGAAGAGACCGGCGGCGCCGGGGCAGTTTCCGCCGATGCCTCCCCGATGATGGCAATGACCGCGTCGAATTCGACGATCTCTCCCTCACCAAAGCGAATAGACAGCAGCGTCCCGCTCGCAGGAGCCGGAACCTCAGTGTCCACCTTGTCGGTTGCTATCTCCAGAAGTGGGTCGCCCGCATTGACCTGCTGACCTTCCTTCACGAGCCAGCGGCTGATCGTAACGTCCTCGACTTCCTCTCCCAACTCGGGAAGTGTTACTTCCGTAGCCATGAATCTACCTTTCTACCGCCCCTTCATCTCCAGCACAGTGGCGACGATCTCTTCCTTCCAGGGCAGGACCTCCTCCTCAAGCACGCGTGAGACAGGTATCGAAACCGGTGCCATACCTAGCCGCCGGGCTGGCGCCCTCAGCAGGTACGGGGCCTCCTCGTACGCCCGGGCCACAAGCTCTGCCCCCACGCCACAATTCGCATAGGACTCGTGAACTGCCAGCAATCTTCCTGTTTTCGCTACCGATTCCCACACCGTTTCCGTGTCCAGCGGCTCAACTGTTCGCAAGTCCACAACCTCGCAACTGACGCCGTGCTGTTCCGCAAGTGTCTCCGCCGCCTCCAGGGCCTGGTGCAGGCAGTAGCTGAATGTCGCTATCGTCACGTCGGTGCCAACCCGCTTAACGTCCGCCTTACCTAAAGGTATCAGGTACTCCTCTTCTGGCGGCGGTGCCTCTCCACGAGTGAAGTAAAGCATTTTGTGCTCGAGGAAGGCCACTGGATTGTCATCGCGGATGGCAGTCTTTAGAAGGCCCTTGGCATCGTAGGGCGTTGCCGGCGCGACAACCCTGATGCCGGGAAAGTGAGCGTAGAGGCTGTCAACCGACTGGCTGTGCTGGGAGCCGTAGTGTTTGCCGCCGCCTTGCTGGCCCCGTATCACCACGGGAACCTTTAGCAGACCGCCCGTCATGTACCGGTACTTCGCAATCTGATTGAATATCTGGTCGGCGGCCACCAGCGTGAAGTCCATATACATCAGCTCTACAACTGGCCGCATCCCCACGGTTGCCGCCCCCAGGGCCATACCCATGAAAGCCTGCTCGCTGATGGGTGTGTCTAATACCCTCTTGTCGCCAAATTCGTCTAGCAGGTTGCGGGTCACCCGGAACAACCCGCCGTAGTGGCCGATGTCCTCGCCAATAAGGAAGACGTTCTCGTCACGATGCATCTCTTCTCTCAGCGCTTCGTTTATCGCCTGAATGTAGGTGGTTCTTCGCATAGAAATGAGTCTCGCGTTCCGAAAGTACCTGCCGGTTCGACCTGTGCCTCCAACGGTTCAGCCCTCAAGCGTTACTGGCAGCGGAGTCAACAAAGACATCCCGATACGTCTCGGCTGCGTCTGGCCATGGGCTCTTTTCAGCGAATGCCACAGCTTCGTCAATCATGTCATCGACTTCCCTGTCGATGCCGGCTATGGCGGTCTCGTCTACACCTCTTTTCAACAGCTTACTCCGCAATACAACCAGCGGTTCGTATGCCTGCTGCTTCTCGACCTCTTCCGGCGGGCGGTAGGTCTCCAGGTCCCCGGCCATGTGTCCGGCCAGGCGGTACGTGATGCCCTCGATGAAAGTGGGGCCCGAGCCCGACCTGGCCCGCTCTGCAGCCCGGCTCACTGCCGCGTGAACGACCTCAACATCGTTGCCGTCGATCTGCATCGTCGCCATGCCGTATGCCCGGGGAAACAGAAAGATATCCTCGATCGAAGAAGTGCGCCAGATCGGTGTCATCTCCGAGTATCGGTTGTTCTCACAGTAAAAGATGAGCGGCAGTTTCCACTTGGCTGCAATGTTGAACGTCTCGTGCATCACCCCTTGGAACAGCGCGCCGTCACCGAAAAAAGTAATCGCCACCCTGTCCTCGCCGCGCAGTTGGCTCGCCAGGGCCAGGCCCGCGGCGTGGGGAACCTGCGCGGCGACGATGCCGTTCGCTCCCATCATGCCGTTCTCAGGCGATACAAAGTGCATCGAGCCACCCTTGCCCTTGGCAAAGCCGTCGCTGCGGCCCATAACTTCGGCAATGGCCCGCCCCGGATCCATTCCCCACGCCAGTCCATGATGGTGGCCGCGATAGGTGCATGTAACATAGTCTCCTTGCTGCAACGCATGGGCGGCGCCAACGGCATTGGCCTCATGGCCGATCGCAGTGTGCATCGCACCCCCGATCTGCCCCTCTTCGGCAGCTGCCAGAAGCGCCTCTTCCATCAGCCGGATCGCCAATGCCTTGCGATACATCTCAAGGAGCAGCTCCGTCGGCAGGGCCGGCACCTCCAGGTCGGTGGCCGAGTCCGCAGGCAAGACGTCCGTCGTGATCGACGCAGGGGGCGCTGGTCCGCCTGATGTCTCCGCCGCTTCTGAATTCGGCTGGATTGCAAGATCTTCAGCAGTTCCCATTTTGGTGGCGTTGTCGGCCAGCTTCATTCCGCACTTCCCTTGTCTACCGCAAAATGGTCCAGGTTCGTCTCCGTCCATCTCGTGGACCTACCCGGAGTCACTCTGCCCAAAACAAACGGAGTGCGTTGCCGCACCCCGTTACGTAGCACTCTTCGTCTGGAAACGCGATTCTCGGCAGGGAGACCTTATCTCGATCTCCTGCTCCTCGCGCGAAATTCGAGAAAACCAGCAAACGTCTGTACAGTCATCAATCAGCGAATTCCAGCCATCTCCTGCAGCAGATGCCAGTTTGCAAGCCGGTCGGCCTGTGCTGCCATCAGTACCTCAGACGGATTGCCTTCCTTGTCAAACTGCTTGGAGAAACGGCCTTCCGATCGGGCGAATGTGATGAAATCTATCGTTTCACCCGTCTTCTTGATCGTATACCAGTCTTCCTTAACCGCCGGGTTCCCCTGAAGGCTCAGTCGCTCCCGAATCGTGTCGCCCTTTCGAGGATCATAGACGAACATCGGGAAGGCACGGCTGTCTACCGCCAGCTTGGCCTGGTGGCGGGCCATGTTGTCGGCCACGCCGTGCTCAGGCTGGCAGGTCGTAAACACGTTTACAATCGCCGGCCCCTCGAACTCGGCAGCTTCCAGAATCGACTTGTAAAAGTGATTGGGGACGGCCTGGACCGTCTGCGACACATACGTATGGGGGTGCATCATCGCGATACGACCCAACTCCTTGCGCATCTCCTGCTTGCCCGCAAGAACCTTGCCATGCGAGTACATCTTGGAGTCCTGACCTGTGAAGGAGGCTGTGCTTGTCTGACCACCGGTGTTGGAATAGACCTGAGTGTCAAGCACGAGCACTTTGATGTTCATGCCGCTTGCCAGCATCCGGCTCAGCGCCTGAAAACCGATGTCGAGCATCGCGCCGTCGCCGCCCATAACCCACAGCTGCTTGTCCTGCCAGCCCAACTGGTCCCAGCGCATACGCAGACCCATGGCGAACGTGGGGCCGTCTTCAAATAGCGAGTTGCTCCAGGGAACGATATATGGATTGTAAGGATAGGTGCTGCCGTAAACCGTATTGCAACCCGTGCTTGCGGCGATGCCGATATTCTCGGATCCGTACTTGTAGCCCAGCGCTGCCAGCCACATGCGGATTGCCGTCGCCTCGCCGCAACCTGCGCAGGAACCTGCCCCGCCAACGTACAACATGCTCTGCTCGGCCAGCATCATGTCGACGGCAACGCGCTCGTTGATAAACTCCTGCGGCGTCGGCGGCAGCTTGCGGAAGAAGTCGATGCTCTTCTGGTAAATGGGAACGGTCGTATCTTCCTTCTCGATCATTTTCAGCGCATGGTAACCGAGGTCATCACACGCCTCGACACATTCTGCACAGCCTTTGCACTTCGTGGGGTCAATGAAGATACCGAACTTTCCAGGTGTCTTCTTTCTCTTGGCCGGAACTTTGTAGAACTTATTGGTCTCGGCAAACTGCTTCGACATGAATCCGCGCTCGGCGTCATCCTCTATGTCGTCCAATGCAGCGGTCAACTCGTCATCCGTAACAACCTTGCCTAAAATTGCGGTATCAGGACACTGCGTGACGCAGCTCATGCAGCCGGTGCAGTTTTCCTGAATGTACTCGGGAATCTCTGGCGCAATGTAGCTGAAATCGCGATACGCGCCGGTTCCGGCTGGGATGACCGATCGCGCCACGCCAATATCGGCCTCTAGCGATTCGGGTCCCGGCCCCTCGTTGTACTCCTGCACGACCCTCTCGAAAAAGTCGTGGGCATCGATGATCGACGCCTCATAGCCATTGTCATGGCCATTGGTGCCTTCGACCGTCGATCCGGCCAGTACCTCAGTTCCATCACTTGTGTCGTGGCCGTTCGCCGTCCGCGTCAGATTTCGAATGTCGAACGTATTTACCGTAACACCCATAGGAGTTACCGCCTTTCAGGTAGGTTTAGCACCGTTACCTCTGATGCCGTCGAATGACTAAGCAAACAGTGTAATCTCTGCACCCTCAACCAACACGGGCGAGGTAATGTCTTGCGCGATGATCTCCGACGGAATCTCGAAAGCCTCTTCGTAGCCGCGCCTTACGCAGCGCATATTGGCCTGGACGACCGCCTCGCCTCGCTTGCCAAAGTACTTGCGCAGCGCCTGCTCGGAGCGTTCCATGACATCTGCATCATCGAGATCTGCGTCGCCTGCAAATGGCGTCACCCGCAGGAAAATCCCCAAAAGAACAATGCCCTGCATACGTACTTCCAGGTCGGCTACCGGGGCCTCTTCACGGGCGATCTTTGCACCGTCCGCGGCCACGACCCGCAGCTGCTTCTCTCGAATCAGGTCCTTTGCCTTGGGCGGTACGTTTGCCCACACGTCTTCGGGCGTTGACTTGTTGGTCTGCACAAAGAGCGTACCCCCGGTCTGTATTCCGGCAAGAGGATTGCTGGTGAAGAACGCGTTGATGTCGTTCATGGGAACGAAATCAACGTTGTTAAGTTCACAATGAGTCAAAATCGGTTCGTCCGCCACTGTCAGATAGTAAGTCGTGGGTAGACCCTTTTTCTCCGAACCGTACTTGGGATAGGCCTGCACCTTCTTCCCAAAAATGTCGCCGGCGATGGTGGCGATGACTTTGTTCGTCGTGACCGAACCAAAGCCGCCCACCGAATGACCGCGCATCGAAAATGCGCCTTTGGGGCGCACGTCGGGATCGCCGTTCATCGGCAGTGCCAGGTCATGCTTGATACCTACCACGAAGAAGCGGGGGCCTTCCTCAATCATGTTGCGCGCAATCGATATAAAGTGCCCTGGCCGAACGTCGCGGCTCCCCAGACCGGCCGCCCCGCTGAAAATCTTGGGAATGTCGTCGATAGCTGCAAATCCCGGGCTTCCGGTATACGCATCTGCAAATGCGGCTTTGATGTCGTTCGTTACCGGATTGTTCGGCGCAATCGGGTCATCCATTCGCTCGAGAACGGTGAAGCCGCGCAGATGCTTCAATGCCTCTACAATCTGCTGACTTGGGAATGGTCGGTAGCAAGTGATATGAACGACCCCAATCTTAATCCCTTCTTCACGCCGGATGTAATCGACGGTCGCCTTGGCTGTTTCGATCATGCAGCCCATACCGACGATGGCGTATTCGGCATCCTCCATGCGGTAAGTGTCGAGCATCTGGTATTGCCGGCCCGTCAGGCGGTAGAACTCGTCCATCGCATTTTGCACAGCGTCTCCTACCTGAGAATAGTAGTCCCGCTGCGCAATCTTGCCCTTCATGTAGCTGTCCTGGTTCTGGACAACTCCGGTCATAACTGGGTTATATGGGTTGAACAGATTGACCAGCTTGTCCTCGGGCTTGCCGATGTACTCCTTCATCATCTCAGGTTCGCACAGCAGGACATCTTCAACAGTGTGCGTCGTGAGGAATCCATCCTGGACATTGAAAAAGGGCGTGCGGCTATCTTCAGCAGCGCGGCGTGCGATAAGCGCCAGGTCGCCCGACTCCTGGGCAGTTCGTCCGAACAAAATACCCCACCCGGAATCAGAAACGGACATGACGTCGTCATGTCCGGCGTGAACATTCAAGCTGTGGCTTGTAAGTGCACGTGCGCCAATGTGAAATACGACCGGCAGGCGCTTGCCTGAAATCGTGTACAACACTTCGTGCATCAGAATAAGGCCCTGGCCGGATGTATAATTGCTGACCCGGCCGCCGGCCACTGCAAATCCCTCACAAGCGGCCGCGGCGCTGTGTTCGGACTCCGGCTCCAGGAACATCAACCGGTCGCCCCAAAGGTTGCGGGCGCCATTGGCGACAGCCGAGCCGTAGCCACCGCCCATTGTTGTCGATGAAGTAATCGGATAGGCGCAAGCCGCTTGTGTTATGTGTGTCTCGGCCCAAACTACCGAGCCGGCTCCATCTGTCGTTGTTGGGATACCCGGGTACGGCACATGCCCATTCAGGTTGTCTGAGAGCTTCTCAGATGAACCGGAAAGGTTATTTGTGTCTGCCATGGTCATCCTCCTGATGCCAAATTGGCGTGCAAAATAGGGGCGGATTCAAGAACTGCAGCAGCCTAACCCGTCCATTTCGAGTATTGTACCACAGATCAGCCCTTGGGATCAACCCCATGACTATACAATAATCACAAAAGTCCCGGCTGGAAAGTAAGCATTCATGCCAAATGGACGCGCCCAATGCTGATGAGCGGTTCTGATCCGCCAGGAATCTGGCCATCTTGGGCAAGTGAACAATGAATGCGTCTACTAAGTCTTATTCAGTGCGCGACGCCCGACTAGACGAAAGGTGTTTCTCTCTCCTCACTCCTCTTTACTCTCTCTTCTCATTTTTGGGCGGTCGGGCCTATTCGGCCCTCCCTTGTGCGGGGGCTCCGCCCCCGCAACGCCCCCTCTCCTGTCCGCGCCGCATAGAGTGTGTGGCTAATTTCACCTTGTCGTCCCGCGGCCGCCGAGCTTCCCCCCCAACCCCGCGTCCCGGCAGATTCCGAGTATGTGCCAGCGCAGGCAAGTCAGGCGAGGCAACTCCCATATATTCCCAAAATTCACCGCAATGACCATTGCGAGCTCGCTACCGAAACACTGACGGTACATTCCGCCGAGACAGAACACACACAACAAATGGCTCAGTTGTTGCCATTGAAAAAAGTGAAACGAAAAACTGTGCCCCGGACCATAGGCAATCTACTCGGACATACTGCAAATGAAACGTTGGCGCTTCAAATGTCCTTTGCCTCAGTGTGCCTACGCGAGCCAGCCAAGGCAGTTGCTATTCTGGCGAATGCCTGCATCTTCCAGGTCAGGCAAACGTCGACGAATATTGGCCGATGTCAGCACGACCGAGAATACCCAAAACTGAGAACTGGATGGACGGGACTTTCAGTCTCTCTATAGAGTTGGTGCTTAAAGGCAGGCCCACTACCGTGGAGCCTGCCTGGGCAAGGTGAAGTATGGTTAAAACCGATCAGTGGGTATGACGCGACAAGACACAGCAGCCGCAAAGTCTTGCCTATGCAGACTGTTCCGCAGTGACACTCTTGGCAAGATGCCGGCCCACAGGAAAGAGGAGCAAAGGAACAGAGATGTCGATAAATATCCACAGCCATTGGAGACTCATCTCTGGTTCGAGCAAACGCGAACCGATCCAGTTCCACAGCAGGGCGTGAATAAGGATGATTCCCCCGTACAGCGTTAAATTCGCCTCGAAGTACTCCTTTGTTAGGCCACCAACCTGGGAATTGTCGACATCCAGTTTTCTCCTGAATCCAACATAGATGGTAATGAGCGTGCCAGCAGCGACAAATGGATCAAAGATTGTCCAGACCAGCGCGCCGAATCCCTCGGACATCGGGTCGTACAACTGAATGGCGACAAACTGGATCCAGAACACAACGGCGAAAACCTGCATGGCGATTCCCACAATTCTCTTCACGACGAAATCCCTCCTCTATCACGGACATTTTACTGAGTGTCCGTTTCGCATTCCCGGTTCCCCTCCGGTTCTCGCCATCTCGTCACAGTCCTCCCTGACCTGAGAGTGCAGAATCCCCTTCAGTTTCCTTTCACAACGCTTCGGTTCTGGTGAGACGCCTGCCTGCCGAGAACAAGAGAAGCGGGAGCGTGAGGTCGATAAGGATCCACAACCACTGAAAGCTCACCAGTGGGTACGACCATCGCGATCCAATCCAGTTCCACAGGAGCGCGGCAAGCAATGCCACACCCCCGTAAAGTGCGATGTTCGCTTCGATGTATTCCCGGGACAGGCCTTCCTCTGCCAGACTGTCACTCTCTGTCTTCCGGCGCAAAGCAACCCAAATGGTGATGAGTATCGCAATAACCATCAGAGGGTCGAGAACAGACCAAATCTGAAACCCAACGCCTTCCTGAGCAGGGTCGTAGAATAGGATGGCCAGGAATTGGACCCAGACCACAACGGCCAAAACCTTTAAGAAGTTTCCCATAATCTTGTTCACGACAGAGTTTCTCCTTTTACAATCTCCAAATGCCGCATTTGCATCCGGCACTTTTCCAACGATTCGTCCCCTGACCCTTAGCATACACTTCCTTACGGATCAGATTTAAGACCACATCTGCAGCCCGCCCCATCCTGACAAGAACAGCGATCACAGCAATAACGCAGCACGGTTCACCGGCCGGAAGCTAGGCCGTGAGCTGCAAACCACGACGCGCTATGTCCCGCAGGAGTCTCTGCAAGGGTCTCCAAATCGCGAGTCTTCGCAAAGCGCGTCTGCCAGGCGCGCCTCTCCATGGGAATACCAACACTCCCACCGGGAGATATGGGGGACCAAGAATCGGGTAGAGCAGTCTGTGTCAGGCGGGGACTGCCTTTGCACCTGGGGGACAATCAGGCAGGGGAATGGAAAAGAATTGGTCAGACTGTCAGGCGTTTGGACATTCCTTGGAAACGAGTCTCTATCAGCCAGCCATTGTCGTTCGCGGCGCCGAGACGCTGGCCCCTGCCCAGGCCCTGGCAGAAAATCGGAGAAGGCGCCTGGTCAGGCCAAACAGAACTGCCAAACTGCGCAAAGCCAAAGGTCGGAACTGAGATACGTCCAGCCTTCACTACTCCAGAGTAACGATACCGAGAGGCGTCTCTAGCCTTGCCCGCATCTCCGGTGCATCGCCGGCGGACACCAGAATGTCGATGTGAAGCGCCGACAACATCGGCTGCACCTCGGCAGGCCGGGGATGGAACAGAGAAAGTTCGAGTAGCCGCACACCCTGCGCTGAAGTCGTAGATGGGTGCGGAGTTTCCTCTCCCCACTCGATCAGAAACGGCACAATCCCATCGCCTGGCGGTGGCCACCCTTCCTGGGTCTCCGGTCGTTTGGTCGTACGCCAGCTCAACCGCGCACCGTCCGGACGAACGCGCGCCCCCTCTACTACCACGCCAGGATCATAACCTGCGGCCTGCGAAGCGCTCGCTACCTCTTCCAATGAGGGGGCCAGTACAGCCCATGTCACCAACCGGGGAATCTTAAGCCAGTCCAATCCGAAGGCCAACGGCCGCTCCCCCTGCTGGTGTGATTGCTCCGGGTCCGGCGCAATGATCTCCAGATAACAGGAGCCGCTCAGGGCCAGCAGCGCATTGTGCGTTCCATTGGGATGTTTGCCTCCGGCAGAAGGGCGTACACCGAAGCGCTCAGCCAGGTCTCCTACCGCCTCCTCAAGATCCGGCGCGGCATATACGAGATGATCGGGTGAGAGAGCCATAATTGTTCTGTGGAACTGCCTCCTGGTATCCTGTCCGCCCACCGTATTGTATAATGCACGGGATTGCCACCAGCAAAGGTGAACTGGGTAATTCACAATCCTGGCGCAATGTGCGCTGCATTGTAGCCTACCCAAAGAATCGGCCAAAATGGCCAAATCGCTAAACAGGAGAAATAATGAGCGCCGAACCGCAGAAACCAAGCGAAATCGATATCTTTCTCTTTGATCTGCGAGGATACCTTCTGGTCAAGAACGCCCTCACCGAACAAGAGATCGCCGACTGCAATGCCGAGATCGACGCCGTCCTGCCTCTGGAGGTAGGACAGTGGGCGGGATACGTTCACGGCCACCAGTACGGAAGCGCCGACGGCCTCAACCTGCAGCAGATCTATGAAGCCGGTCCCGGATTCGAGAACCTGATCGATCATCCGTCCTGGCTCGAAAAGGTCAAATACTTTGTGGGAGGGGAAGGCTCGTTCGACTTTCACCACGGGCCTCTGTTTATCGATGAAAACTTTGCCAACCTGCGCGGCCCCGGCGAGGCCATCGGCATCCACTCAGGGGGGCATCACATCAGCAAACGCAACCAGTTCAGGTTTCACAACGGACACTTCATGAACGGCCAGGTGAATGTTCTCGTTGCCCTCACCGATATCGGGCCTGGCGACGGTGGCACTATGGTGATCCCCGGCAGCCACAAGTCCAACTTTCCACCACCCGAATACGACGCCCACAGCATCGGACTGGGCGGTTCGGCCGACGCCATCATCGGCGCAGAGGAAATCTACATGGACGCGGGCGACGCCCTCTTATTCGTGGATACGATCTGCCACGGCTCTGCCCGCCGCTCGGTCCGGGGCGACCGCCGGGTTGTCGTCTACCGTTACGGACCGTCCTGGGGCATCTTCAGATTCGGCTACCGGCCGTCTCCGGATCTGCTTGAACGGCTTACGCCTGCTCGACGCGAAATCGTCTGGCCCCACGAGGTGATGGAGCGAACGCCGCAGAAGTAACCGCTCCGGTTCACCTCATGCGCGCAGGGACCTGCCACATATCAAGATTGTCTCCAAGCGCCTCCTTGACAGGCTCGGTCGCCGAAGACAGCTGATTCAAGACCGCCTCGTCCAGCGTCAACCCTAGCGAAGGCAGGTTCCGCCGCACCTCCTCGGCATTCCGTGCCCCAACCAGCAAGGATGTGATGCCAGTCTGCTGCCGCGCCCAAGCCAGACACACCGCTGCCATTGCTTCGCCAAGACCCTCTGCTATATTGCGGATTTCCGCGACTGCCGCAAATAGCTCCTCCTCAAGACCGGGCTCGCCGTGCTCCGAGAATCTTCGCTCGCTGGAATAGTGGCGCGTTCGCGCCAGCCCTTCGGGTACGTCGTCAGCGCTGGCATAGCGTCCCGTAAGAACGCCCTGCGCCAGCGGACTATAGCAGATGACGCCGATCCCGTTTTCTCGACAAAGTGGCAGAACCGACCTCTCAATGACACGCCACACGAGACTGTAAGGCATCTGGTCCGAAACACACCTTCCCGTCGCGATCATTTCAGACAGGTCCTGCTGGGCAAAATTGCACACACCGTATGACCTGATCTTCCCTGTATCCTGTAGCGCGTCGAGCGCGCCGACCGTTTCCGCAAGCGGCACCTCCCAGTTCGGCCAGTGAATCTGGTACAGGTCGATATAGTCTGTTTGAAGCGCCCGCAGGCTGCGTTCGCAAGCTTCATTCAATGCCTCCGGAACCAGGTTGCCCGCGCTCACTTTGGTTGCAATGACTGCCCTGTCGCGCCTACCCTTCAGTCCGCGGCCCAGCACCTCCTCAGAGTGAACATATCCTTCCGCTGTGTCGAAGAAGTTAATGCCCGCGTCCAGAGCCGCGTGGACCGCCGCTATCGAGTCGTCATCCTCCTGTTTGCCCCAGAACTCGCCGCCCGTAAACGGCCAGCACCCCAGCGCAATCGGCGACACCTGAATGTCATCCCGTCTACCCAACCCTCTGTACTCCATCGAAATTTACCTCCCTTCCATAGATTTTTGCTGGGGTTACGCTACCGTAAGGCCGTGGCTTTTGCAAGGTGACATTTCGTGGTAATCTCTAGGACAAATCCACGTCGGCAAACCCGGAAAGAACAGCCAATCCAAACTATGCCAAGCATCCGCAGCCAGATCTTTAAACTCTATTTTCGCGCTCGCAACAGCCGCCTCCCTCTCGACCGCCCTATCCCTGACCAGCGTGAAACCTTGGACCGTCGCGGGCAACGGCTTCTACCCATGGCAGACGGGATGTTGGCATCACCCGTCGACGCATTCGACGTGCCCTCCGAATGGATCGATCTACAAGATACGCGGTCCGACACAGCCTTCCTCTATCTGCACGGAGGCGGCTACTTCATCGGCTCCTGCCAGTCCCATCGCGGCTTCGTCTCACATATTGCCAAGGCTTCCCGCTGCCGTACCTTACTTCCTGAATACCGCCTTGCCCCGGAACACCGGTTTCCTGCCGGCCTTCTGGACGCCCGCGCCTCGTACAGGTTTCTTCTGGCTCAGGGCTACTCGCCCGACCGCATAATTGTTGGAGGAGAATCGTCTGGCGGAGGACTCGCCTTGGCGCTCTTACAAACTTTGCGGGATGAAGGGCTGCCGATGCCGGCCGGCGCAGTTCTCCTATCTCCCTGGACCGATCTGTTGGGCACCGGACACAGTGTACACTCTCTCGCCCGAAAAGATCCGTGGCTGCGTCCTGCCGGCATTCCAATTGTAGCGAATAGATACCGTGGGAGCGTCCCGGCTGATCATCCACTTGTTTCGCCGCTTTATGCTGATCTGAAGGGACTCCCCCCTATTCTGATTCACGCCGGAAATGATGAAATCCTGCGCGACGATTCAACCCGATTGGAGGCTAGAGCAAGAGCAGCCGGTGTTGAAGTTACCGCCAAGATCTGGATGGGAATGTGGCACGCCTTCCACGCATTCTATCCTTGGGTGCCCGAAGCAAAGCAGGCGCACAGAGAGATTGGCGAATGGGTCGCAATGACAATTGAGACTGAATCGCAGGCAGCCTTAGAGAGAGCTAATGATTCGATCAGCCGACGTTCGAACCGACTCCGAAGTGCGCAGCTGGGAAGCGCGCCTCAATCGAGAGCGCCCGCAACGGAGGGAAGTAGCCGCTTGGATTACCAGCCAGATCAGCGCCGCCTCAGCCGGCACGCCGCGGGTCGTTGAACTGGCCTGCGGAGCCGGCTTTCTGGCTGAACTCCTCAAAGCGCAGCTGTCAGGCCTTCGCTACTGCGGCTTCGATCTCTCGCCCCACCTGCTCGATTTCGCTCTTCGACGGCTCGACGAATCTCCGCAAGAAAAGGGCAACGCCAGGTCGATGCACTTTCGCCGCGCCAACCTCGTAAGCGATGACTGGACCGCACCACTCGTCGAAATGGGATGGGCCGGCAAAGTCGACGCCGTCGTATCAATCCAGGCCCTACATGACCTGGGCGATCTTGCGCAACAGAAACAGGTCTTGCAACAGGCGCGTAGTCTCCTGCGCGAAGGCGGAATTCTGGCCTACGGCGACCTCCTCTACGACGCCAAAAGCCCGCATCCAAGCCGTTACAGCGTAGAGGAGCACGAAGAAATGCTGCACGCTTGCGGCTTTTCCACCCCTGGCAGTTCCCCTTCTGACAGTGGCCGTCAAAACTCCGGTTCCCGCAGTTTCGCCGCTTCTGTCTACGGCGAATTCGGTACCTTTGTATGCTGCAGATGAGTCCTGTCACCGGCGTATCCGGCAATTGCCAGCAGAATGAAGCCGCAGGTCTGGCGCCCGGTGCCCTGTTTCCCTACTATGGCCGCGGCGAACATCTCAAGGCCAAACACGTCGGGACGACCATGGTATCCGGTAGGAGGCTGGAGTCCTGGGCCCTCGGACTCGTCCCGGCTGAGGCCAGCGCGACCATCTTGGACGCCGGGTGTGGCTGGGGGAGATTCACCTGGCCTCTCATCGAAGAGTTCGGAGTGGATTCGACCGGAATAACCTGTGCCGATAGCTCGCTGGGAATGCTGGAAACCGCTGCCGCCGAAGCGAAACAACGGCGGCACCGTCCCAAATTCGTTACCGCCGACATTCAGGCCCTGCCCTTCCCCCCTGGCCACTTCACAGGCGCGATGGCCAACCACGTGCTCTACCATCTACCGCACATTCCCGACGGCGTACGCGAATTGGCACGGGTCGTGAACAAGGATGGCTGGCTCCTAGCAACAACCAATAGCGACGACATCAGCGTACCCGTACTTGAGTTCCACTATGCCGCCCTCGACGAACTCGGTATCGCCTACGAAACCGAGGCCCGGTCGCCCTTTTCCATGGAGAACGGGGGCAAATCTCTTGGCGAGGGTTTCGCAGACGTTGATCAGGTCTACTTTGAGGATGAAGTACGCTACGCCACTGCGGAAGATTTCCTGTCGAGCTATAAAACAATAGGCCGCTACCGCAACCTGCTCGAACGGGCCGATATCGAGTCCGGCAAGAAAAGGCAACTGCCGGTCCTCGTGTATCAACAGGCCAGGGAAGTTATTCTTAGGAGAGGAGAACTGCGCTCACCTGTTCGCATGGGAGCATTTGTCTGCAGAGGGCCGAAACAATGAGAATGTGGGCCGGCTGCCCGGTCTGTTCCAAGGAACGGGGAAGCCTCCCTGAGGCGGCGAACCAAAAGCTGGAGAATCCTAGATGACAACCCTCAATCCGGAAAGTGATGTAGCCAAACTGATGGCGAAGCCTTCGAAGGCCGGTACGGTGGAATGGATAGGTCTGCGTGCCGAGCGCCGCGGTCCCCTGCAATCCGTGACGGAGGCCGAAGCCGTACCCGGCTCTGGGCTGGAAGGCGACCACTTCCACGGCCAGGGCAGTGGCGTCCGTCAGGTGACATTGATCCAGGGGGAGCACCTCGACGCCGTCGGGGCTTTCCTCCAGAAACCCTCGGCCGACCCCGCGCTGGCACGGCGCAACATCGTCGTACGCGGCATCAACCTGTTCAGCCTGCAGGACCGTAGGTTCAGAATAGGCGACGCCATTCTTGAACATTCCGGACCCTGCCACCCTTGCAGCCGCATGGAGGAAAACTTCGGGCCGGGCGGTTACGGCGCCATGCGAGGCCACGGAGGCATCACCGCCCGAGTCATTGAGGGCGGCACAATCCGCGTCGGCGACGAAGTTAACAAGCTCCTTCTGGGCGAGGAGTTGGAGGAAGGCGCCTAACCGCAGGACGAAACCAGAGGGGAAAACACTGCCCGTAGGCTGTTGGCCTCGTCCTCGGGGTTCTGATAGGCTCTCGCTGTCCTGAGACTATTCTCCGTTATTCTGGAGAAAGCCCCGGGCTGGGAGGCCAGGTCCCGCAGAACCGACTCAAGCCTTCGACCGAGTTCAGGCACATTTCCATTTTCGACGAGAATGCAGTTTTGACCCGGCCCTTCAGACCTCATGAATGCGCCGCCTCCGATTCCGCTGAAGCCGACCACCAGGCAGCCGCAGGCCATCGCTTCCAGGACCGAACTGTTCATGCCCTCCTGCATATTTGTCGTCACATATACTGTTGCTTCGCGCAGATGCCGGGCGTACTCGTCTTCGCTCAACTCTCGCAGAGGCATCCACTCGAAACCGGTGAATGGTGCCCCCTTCGCCTGCAAGACCTGTTGCAGCCACGTAGCCGAACGCTCTTTGCGAGTGAGGTAGCAAATCTTGGGCCGCTTCGATTCTTGCTTGTGGTAGTAGCGCTCTGGCGTAACGTATTCACTGATCAGTGTCGCCTCGAGCCCCATGCACCAGCGAAGGTATTCCTGTATGACCGGCGACTTGGTCATAACGCGGCGAATCCCGAAACTGGCCCACGTCTGCCCCGCCGGCAGACTCCAGTATGTTGGCGACCAGCTCAGAGCAATGACGACTCGCTCACCCGAAAATCTCGCCGTCTGTTGCATGACCTGGTGCATGACTTCAGGTATGACGAGCACGTCCTCCGGCGTAAATCTTGGACGCTCAGACAGCCAGAGTGTAGGCGCCTCGTAGCCATGCCAGGTCGCACGAAACGGGTGCTTCTGGTGGACGATCCAGGCGTCAAAGCCCATCTCCACCAGCCTCGTTACATGACGGTATAGCGTCTTGATGCCCCCTGACGGCTGAGGAAAGTCAGGACTGAAATAAATGATGCGTGCCATCGATAGAGTTGCCTTAGCGTAACCCTTACCCAAAAGACCGGCCGCCGGACCAACAGCGAGCGGCTGCAAGATAGAAAAGGAGGTCCCAGTGCCCTATCAGATATTAACCGACTCTGAGTTGCCCCCGGAAATGGCGGAAATGGTGGCAGACACGTGCGACGTGTACATCTGGGACCTGACTGAGGATGACCCGAACCTGCCCATCATTGAAGGATTCATCGTCTACGGCCACCCAATCGTGCCCGGCTCTCTGATGGACAAAATGCCGAAACTCCGCTGCCTTAGCAACTTCGGTGTCGGCGTAGACCACATCGTCCTCGAGGACGCGCAGGCCCGCGGCCTGCCGGTGGGCTACACGCCCGGCTTCGTCGACGGCGCCACCGCCGACATGGCCTTTACCCTCCTCATGGCGCTCGCCCGCAATCTCGTACCCGGCTGGCTCCACGCCCGCGGCCCTGACTACCTCGTATACGACGGCAACATCCTCCACGGACACGAGATCTACGGCTCGACCCTGGGTATCATCGGCATGGGACGCGTAGGCCGCGTGATCGCACGCCGCGCCAGCGGCTTCGACATGAAGGTCCTCTACCATAATCGCAATCCCAGCCCCCATGCCGAAGAGTTGAACGCCTCCTACCGAACCTTGGACGGGCTTCTCGAGCAGGCCGATTTCGTCGTGCTCAGCGTGCCCATGTCACCCGAAACGCGCCACTTGATCAGCACCGCCCAACTTGCCCGCATGAAAGCGACAGCCTACCTCATTAACGTGGCCCGTGGCGGCGTGGTAGATCACGAGGCCCTGCTTGATGCCCTGCAGCGCAACCAGATCGCCGGCGCCGCCATGGACGTAACCGAGCCGGAGCCCCTCCCGCGCGATCATCCTCTCTTGCGCCTCGATAACTGTCTCATCCTCCCTCACCTCGGCAGCGCCACCTTCCAGACCCGCTACCAGATGTCCCGTCGCACGGTGGACAACCTGCTGGCCGGTCTTCGCGGCGAGGAAATGCTGAGCCGCGTCGTCTGACCGGCCCCCACACCGATCCACTCTCCGATGCTGCTACTCCGTGCCCTCCGGCGGTAGCAGTAGTTCGGGCGGCGCGTCAGGTGGCGCGCTCAGAGTCAATAGAAACGCGATCAGCGCCTCGCTCTGCTCCTCTGTAAACGCCAGCGGCACTAGGTCGGAATGGCCCGGAAACGCTGGCGGCGCATGATTGTAGTGGCGGATCACCGCCTCTAGGTCGGGAAAGATGCCGTTGTGCATGTAAGGGGCCGTTTCGGCCGCGTTGCGCAGGCCGGGCACCTTGAACGCGCCGATCAGCTCCTCGCCTTCGATCTTGATGAAGCGCAGCTCCACGCATGCCTCCTCATTCGCGTCGCTGTAATCGCCCAGACAGTTGAATATGTCTTCGACCACCTGCACGGTCCCCAGTGATCTGCCCTGATCGAACTTGCTTCCCTCCGGCAATGGCAGGCCGATATTGTGAAACGATCCATTGGTAAACAGCGGACCATTGTGACAGTCGGTACACTGACCGTCACCAAAAAAAAGCCTCAACCCCTCCGCTTCCTGCGGACTGAAAAGTTCCGCCATCCGCGTCCCGTCGTTGGCGAGCGCAGCCGCGGCATAGTCGTCAAAACGGCTGCGGCCGGGCAGTATCCTGCGGGAGTAGGCTGCGATGCTCTTTCCAATGTTGGCGAAGACGAGATTAATCTCGCCGCGATCCGCCTCGCTCATTCCCTCCCAGGCTGCTTGCGCTGTCTCTCCCTCTACGGGGGCGGCCTCGCTGGGAAAACGCGACGTGTCGCTGAGATCGGGCGCCGGCCCGAACACCGCCTCGTACTCGCTTGAGTAGTTGCTCAGCACATACCGGGCGTGCGCCGTCCGCGTACCGCCGTGCTCGATCGCCGCCTCCTGCGGAACCAGCGCCTGCGCCCACTGGCTGTCCTTGCGCCCATCCCAGTAGAACCAGTCGCTGTACGCGATGCCGACGATGGTAGGCGTATGCCGCGGCGTATCGACATTGCGCACGTTTGCCAACACCTTCCCGTCGGTGAAGTACCTGTCCGGCTGATGACAGGTTGAGCAGGCGACCGACCCGTCAGGACTCAGGCCGCTGTCGAAGAAAAGTGCATGGCCCAGTGCAACCGCGTCGGGATTGTCCCCGACCGCGTTCGAAGGGTCTGGAGGCAAGGATGGCAGGCGGTCGATGCTGAGAGATGCAATGAGACCGCGTTCAGCCTCACTCCAGCTGTGAGCCGAAGCGCCGCCCGGCCGCGACGCCGCCCCGCCTCCGCCCCCTGACCCCATGAACACGCCGCGAAAAGTGGCCCCGACTGTTCCACCGCCAATGAGACCGGTAGAGATCAGGGCCACCGCAATGAGAAGTATAAGTGCCAGCCCGGCGCCGGCAACCAGTAGGCGGCGCACGCTCTACTTCAATTCGAACTCAAAAGTAGCCGTATCGCTCTGATCGCCGGAGCTGATCTCGAGCGTCAATACCCAATCGCCCCCCATATTAAACCGCATCCCTTCCAGTAGATACTCCCCCTCACCGAGATTCTCCGTTACCCGCGGCGCGGTGGGAAAGCCGTGGTTATGTTCAGGCATGCCCCCGTCAACCGCGATCTCGGCATCGGTCACCGGGCTGCCGTCCGCGGTCTCGACCTTCAACGTCCAGGCATGGGTCTCATTTATGACGACAGGGTCCAGTTTACTCACGGCGCTGACCCTGAAGAGGCCGTTCTCAGTGTCCTGCGTCCCGAGCGAATCGGCCGCCATCGAACCGCCCGACATGTCCATCGCCATGCCTTCTCCGCCACCCTCACGTGCCGCAATTTGATTGCACGCGCTGAGGACCAACGCCATTACCAACAGGCAAACCAACCCCCGGTTTCTCGCTTCACCCAACTTCCTTGCATTCCCAGCGTCTTTCTCTGCCGTTCTCATTCACTCTCGCTCTAGTGTAACTGTCCCATTGAAAAGTCTGTCGTCAGCAACTACGGCGCAATCATCCCGCACTATAGCACGACGCACAATGCCCTGCTGTTTTCAGGATTACATTTCTGATGCTGAATATCGAACTGGAAATGCGGGGCCTGAAAGGGTCGGAGACCGCAGAAAGCGGATGAGGGCGCGACACCTCGCCAGAACTCGGGCCCTTTGACACTACAACCAGCTCCCCCTACCGTAGGGGCGCCCCTTGCGGGTGCCCTGGTACTCGCTTTTCTCTCGGCCCTTCGCGTGCCTTCGCGACCCCTAGAAGCCCTCCGCGGACAAAAAGGTGTTCTTCGCGACCCTTCGCGTCCCTTCGCGGATCAATCGATTCTGTTTCTCACAACCCCAAAATGTCAACGGTGCCTAACTGGTCAGATGCAACAGCCTCGGCCTGTGTACCGGGATGTGATTCAGGTTGAGAATCCAATCAAGGTGGAAAGTGGGTTCTGCTTGCCTGCTCCCCCGGATCTCTCACCCGCCAAACTCGCGCCACCGCGCCGCCAAACTGTCCAGCTTCTTCCGAAAACCCGGCTGCTCAATCACCTCATGGTTGACCGGAAACGCCGGCAACTCGCCCCGGAACACCGCCAGCAAGCTCTCGCAGGCGATCGTGCCGTTCATCTCGTAAAGGTCATCGGTCCACGCCAGCGCATGCGGCGACAAAATCACATTCTCCATCCCGATCAGCGGATGATCGAGAGGCAACGGCTCCGGTTCGACCACGTCCAGACCTGCACCCGCAATGGTCCCTGCTTGCAGCGCAGCCACCAAGTCCTCCTGGTTGACGATCGGGCCGCGAGCGGTATTGATGAAATAGGCGCTCGGCTTCATCATGTCGAACAGACGGCTGTTTATGAATCCACGTGTCTCCTCGGTCAAAGGACAGTTGGTAATCACGAAATCGGATTCGCTGAAAATTGTCTCCAGGCTCACGAGTTCCACGTTCAGCGCATCCGCCCGTTGCGGGTCCAGGTAGGGATCGTGGGCGAGGCGCCGCCCCAGGTCGAAAGGACCGAGAAGCCGGAACATCTCGCCCCCAATATTCCCCATCCCGACCGAGCCTACCGTCTTGCCGCTCAGTCCCAGCCCCGAGGTCTGCGCCTTAAGGTCCCATCTGCCGGTCCGCACCAGCTTGTCCTTCGCCCACAGCTTCTTGGCCAGCGCCAGGATCAGCGTCAGAATCGCCTCCGCCACCGGCTTCCGCACCGCGTCCACCGCGATCGCCAGCAAAATATCATTGGCCGTCAGTGCCTCCGTGTCGACGAGGTCATAGCCAACTCCCCAGCGGGCCAGGCAGACAAGCTCCTCGTTCCCTGCAACGGTCGAGGCGTCATATGGGCTTCCCAGCGCGATCACGCCTTCAAAGCCTGCTATGGCTTCGGCTGCCACCGGCTCACCAGCCCCCGCGTCAAAGAAAGCCCACTCAACGTGGGGCAGAGGATCGATCAACCGCGCCAGGACCGGTTCGATCGTGCCGGGTGCGGCCGTCTTGAAGCCCGATGATACACCAATGCGGAAGGGCCTAGGCATGGGCTTGTTCCTTTCAATTAGATTCAACAGCTGAGGTCTGATGCAGTAGTGCGCGGCTCTGCACGACCGGAACGCATGGCGCGTTCGCGGCCGGTCACTTCCGTTTCCTGGCTACTCCCCATCTTCTAATAGAGATGGACGCGAGTTGAAATAGGGTTTCTCAAACAGAATCTTCTGACGGTCCGTCAGTGCAACCGTCTGCGGCGGCTGCGTATATTTCGCGCTCCACGACTGCTGTCCCGGACTGTACTTGTAGAGCAGAGAACGTCGGTGAAACTCCGCAGCCCACTCCACCGTGCCATGTGTCAGCGCCTCGGTGAAAATGACCACCGAACCCGCCGGCGCCTCCGGGACGACCACGGCCTCATGCGCGTCGTGCGCAACCCGGATGCCGTCGGGGCAAGGAAAGTTGGCCTTATGGCTGCCCGGAACCGCACAGAATCCGCCCAATCCCGGCCCGGACGCCGACAAATTCCAGGAAACCACCGTCAGGCCGTTAAACATCTGGCCGTTATTGTAGTGGTAGAACTCTGGCGGGTCGTAGGGCGTCGCGCCTCCGTGCAGGCGCAGCCGTTCAGTTCCCGCTCGCATATAGATGCCGTAGTAATGGTCCAGTCGGAAGCCGTCGCCCAGGATCGTCATGAGATATGGCATGATGCGCTCATGGTCCAGCAGAGTACAAAAGACCTCGTCCCACTCCAGGAAACCGCCAAACCTGGCGCCCATCGTGTCCAGATCCGGCCCCGGCAGTCCCTGGCTGTCTATCAACGCGTTCAGCTCTTCCACTTCCCCGGCAGACAGCACGTCTTCAACCACAAGATAGCCTCGCACATCGAATAGATACCGTTCTACCTCGTCCATCCGACCCCCCTTCCTCTGCCCAATCGGCAGCGCCGGCTCCCCGACCTGTTCTCAGTATTCCGCGCCCTACTCTACAAGATTGGCCTCAATGTATTCCCAATTGATGTCCTGGCCCAGACCAGGCAGCTGCGAAATATGCACGAATCCCTCCTCGTCCATCGGGTCGTCCAGGCAGTTGAGCCAGGGGGCCGGCTGCTCGTAGTCAATGAACGGATGCAGCAGGCCGCGCTCGTAGTACTGGCCGGGTATGCCCATCGCACACAGAGCATGAAAATTGCCCGGCCCGCCGCCGTGGACCTCCATCCTCATCCCGAACGACTCGGCCAGATGCGCGACCTTCATCAGCGGCGTCAACCCCCCCAGGTCGCCGACGCCCCCGCGCACCAGGTCGCATGCCCCCGCCTTGATCCACTCGGCCCGCGTGTACATCTTGCCCTCCGCCGTCTCTGGACCGCAGATCGGCAGTGACGTCTGTTCGCATAGCCACACGTAGGACGACATGCTGTGCTCATCCATCGGCTCTTCCATCCAGTAGTAGTCCAGCTTCTCCAGTCCCTTCGCCAGATAGAGCGCCTCCAGCCGCGAATAATAGTGGTACGGGTCCAGCATCAGGTGCGCATCCGGGCCGTAGACCTCCCGCACCGCCGCGCACGCCGCGATGTCCCGCTTGACGTCCGGCGCCCCCTCATACGGCGGCTGCCACGTGTGCAGCTTGAAGGCGGGGTACCCGCGCTCGATGCACCACTCGGCGAAGTTGGCGTAGTCCTCCGGTGTGCCCAGACCCCCCTCGATGTCGTCTCCGCACATCGTGCTTGCGTAAGCCGGCACCTTGTCGCGCGTCGCACCCAGCAGCTTGTGCACCGGCAGATTCAGCGCCCTGCCCGCCAGGTCCCACAGAGCCAGGTCCACCGCGTTCAGCAGCCTGTCCGACATCGTAGCCATATTCAGACGCTGCCGTTCCTTGAGATTGTGCCAGATGCGCTCGCGATAAAACGGGTCCTCTCCGGTGATGTAAGGCTTCACAAGGCTGCTGATCAGCGCCTGCGGCGGGCTGCCGAAGTAGTACCCCTCGACACCCTCGTCAGTATGAATCGTAAGCACCGACTGCACCGCCTCGTGGTCTGGGCCCGGATGGCCGTGCCCTTCAGAGTCGCGCACGGTGTTCGAAATATAGCGAAATCGGCGGACGGACAGATCCGTAATCTTCATCGGTTTCTCCTGCCTGAAAAAAATGATGGGGCGAAGGAGCCCTGATCTTCGGCTTCCAGGATTCCCTTGTCAGCGCCCCCTTCCCCTGCAGTGTAGCACACGCCCCCATAGGCGAAAAGCAAAGTCACGCGACCGGGTGCATCCCAAAAGGAAGGTGAGCCCGCGCAAATCACTGGCAACGGCTAGACCACTATCAGCCCGAGTTTCGACCCGCGGCAGACGAAATAGCCACTCTCACTCTCCACTCTCTCCTCTTCAAACCAGTCGCCCATCAGTCGAACCCTTCACTGACAACTGACTACTGACAACTGACTACTGCAGTTTGGGCGGTCGGGCCTAGTCGGCCCTCCCTTGTGCGGGGGCTCCGCCCCCGCAACGCCCCCTCTCCTACAACACGCTAATCGACCTGGTGTCAATATTGGTGACAGGTGCCTAATTGAAGGTGTCTAGCCAACCCACGTCCCGCTAGTCTCACCATGTCAGAGTTCGTACAACTCTCGTACAACTCTCGTACAATGCAAGCAAACAGTTGAAAGAGCCCGCCGGCACCGGCGGGACCCTGATTGCAGCCCACCACACAAACTGCATGCATTGCAGGTGAGACAACATGGAAACGCTCGCAAACGCACGTAAACTCTCATAAACGCTCGTAAACTCTTGTGAGACACACAGATGAGAAAGCCCATGTAACATAATCAAGTCAGATATTCTCCTGTGAATGAAATGCCCGCATCAGCCCTCAAGGCATCTGCACCGAATCTGTATACCGGCTGTTCCGCCGCTACGGAACTGCTCCTGCCTTCCACTCTCGGCCACAAGAGCATCAAGAGTGAACTCAACTGGGCCTTGGATGACTACGACTCTCGTCCGGCTCATGGCCGTCCGCAGCACGACCCGGCCGTCTTGCACCGCTCGGCTCCCAACGCCTACCCGGAAAGAAAAGTGCCCGCATCGGAGTCTCTGCCGACCGCAGGCGAGCTGGTTGGAAGACTGACAGTCTCCTGAGAGCTCACTCCCGATGAGATGCCTATGCCCTGACCAAAAGGTAGCGTCCCCACTTTAGATTCAGCGTTCCTGTGGTACAATTCTCCTGTTGTTCGCGTCCGGATCCCTGCGGGAGTCTGGCCGTAATGTCGCGGCAATCTGTAGAAAATCGCCAACTATTGCATGCCTTGCCGGCATTCGGAGAGCGTCAGCGGGCGTCAAAACCCGCAGCGTATAGGACAAGACCCGATGGATTTACCTGGAGCCGGAGCACCGTGCCGCAGCTCCGGCCCTTAAGGAAGCCCGAGTTCCTTTCAAACGTTTTGAGAAAACTATGAGTTCGGAACTGGAAGAGAAAGAAGAAGAGCAGACTGTGGAAGAAGAACCGGCCGTCGAAGACCCGGCGGCAGACTCCGTGAGCGAGTCCCCACCTGCCGAGAAGGAAGTCGACATCGAGCCTGTACTGGCCGAGACCGAAGACGCGCTCGCCGACGACTCCGAGACGAAGGACGCCAAAAAGCAATCGCTGAGCGATGTCGCCGATGACCTGCCCGTCCTGCCGTTACGCGGCATCGTCGTCTATCCCATGATGTGGCTTCCTCTCACCATCGGCCAGGAGCGCAGCATCAAACTGGTTGAGGAATCGCTGCCTCAAAACCGCATCATTGCCCTCGTAACCAGCCGCGATGAATCGGTCGAGGAGCCTGCCCCCGATCAGATCTATGAGATCGGCACCGCCGCACAGGTCCATCGCGTGCTGAAAGCCCCCGACGGCACCATCCGCCTGGCCGTCCAGGGCCTTGAGCGCATCCGCCTCAAGGAATACATCCAGGAAAAACCCTACCTGCGTGCCCGCGTCGAGGTGCTGCCCGAATCTCTGGAGGAGGGACTGGAGCTCGACGGCACGGCCCGCGCCGTCCAGGACCTTTTCCGGCGCCTGGTCGAACTCGACGGCCAGATGCCCGATGAACTGGCCGTCATGGCAGCCAACGTCGAAAACGCCCGCCAGCTCGCCTACCTCGTCGCCAGCAGCATGCGCCTCGAAATGAACGACGCCCAGGAACTCCTCGAGATCGACAGCGTCCAGGAAAAGCTGCTCCGCCTGACCCAGCTGCTGCACAATGAAGTCGACGTCACGGAGCTGGGAAACAAAATTCAGTCCCAGGCCCAGGGCGAGATGGAAAAAATGCAGAAGGACTTCTTCCTGCGCGAGCAGATGAAGGCCATCCAGAAGGAGCTGGGCGAAGAGGACGAGCAGGAAGCCGACATTCGCGAACTCGAGGAGCGCATTGAAGCCGCAGGCATGCCTGAGGAAGCCCACAAAGAGTCGCTCCGCGAACTGAATCGGATGCGCCGCATGCCGATTCAGGCCGCCGAATACAGTGTCATCAAAACCTATCTCGACCTTATGGTCTCTCTGCCCTGGCAAAAGACCACCGAGGACAACCTCGACATCACCCACGCCCGTGAAGTGCTTGAAGAGGACCACTACGGCCTCGAAGAAATCAAAGACCGCATCGTCGAGTATCTCGCCGTCCGCAAACTGCGCGCAGCCCGCAAGGCCCAGCGTGAGGACGACGAGGAGGAGGACGCCCGCGACAAGATTCGCCGCGAGCGCGAGGGCGTTCTGCTCTGCTTTGTCGGCCCGCCCGGCGTTGGCAAGACTAGTCTGGGAATCAGCATCGCACGCGCCATGGGCCGCAAATTCATGCGCCTCGCACTGGGCGGCGTACGCGACGAAGCCGAAATTCGCGGCTTTCGCCGCACCTACATCGGATCCATGCCCGGCCGCATTATCCAGAGCCTCCGCCGCGTCGAATCCAAAAATCCTGTCTTTATGCTCGACGAAGTCGACAAACTGGGTCGCGACTTTCGCGGCGACCCCACCAGCGCCCTCCTGGAGGTCCTCGACCCCGAACAAAACCGGGAATTCCGCGACCACTACCTGGACGTGCCGTTCGACCTCAGCGAGGTCATGTTCATCACCACTGCCAACGTGCTTGACACCATCCCGGGACCCCTGCGCGATCGCATGGAGGTCATCCAGCTCAGTAGCTACACCGAGCACGAGAAGGTCAAGATCGCTCAGCAATACCTGGTGGCGCGACAGATCAGGGAGAACGGACTCCGCGAAGGAGAAATCGTCTTTGACGACGCCGCCCTGCGCAAAATCGTCCATGACTATACACGCGAGGCCGGCGTCCGCAACCTCGAACGCGAAATCGGCAAAATCTGCCGCAAAGTTGCCGCCAACATCGCCGCCATGCAACCCTACTGGGTCCAGCCGCCGCTTCCCTTGGGTCTTGACGACAGCCAGCCCCAGCAAGGCTACCTGGAGGATCAGGCTGTAAACGGGGAGGGCCATTCAGCCAACGGCCAGTCCGGCGATGTCAAAGACTCCGGGGCCCCGCTTCCGCAGCTTACTGCCGTGGCCGAAGCCCCCTTCTCTCCCGTCCACATCACGCCCGACTCTCTCGTCGAGTACCTGGGCAAGCGCCGCTTCCAGCGCGAGGAGATCGCCGACCGCACCAGCATGCCCGGCGTGGCCGTTGGGCTGTCCTGGACCATGACCGGCGGCGAAATCCTCTTCTTCGAGGCCACCAAAATGCCCGGCAAGAAAGGCTTTGTTCTCACCGGGCAGCTGGGCGAGGTGATGAAGGAGAGCGCGCAAGCCGCCTTGAGCTACGTGCGCAGCCGCGCCGCCGAACTCAACATCCCACCGGGCTTCTTTGAAGAGATCGACCTCCATCTGCACATACCTGAAGGCGCGCTCCCCAAGGACGGCCCCAGCGCCGGCGTTACCATGGTCACCGCCATCGCCAGCCTCCTTACCGGCAGACCCGTCGATCCCGACATCGGCATGACCGGAGAAGTCACGCTACGCGGCAAAGTGCTTCGCATCGGCGGGTTGAAAGAAAAAGTCTTGGCCGCTGCCCGCGCCGGCCTGAGTACCATCATCATGCCCGCCGCCAATGAGGCCGACTTGGAGGATCTTCCGGACAACGTGCGCGAACTGATGAAATTCATCCCGGTGGACACGGTTGACGAGGTACTGGATACGGCGCTCCTGGATCTGCCGGCAGTGCCCGAGACCCCAACTTCCACCGATGCGCCGGACCCGCGCCGGCAACAGCCTGCAGACGAAGAAGCCGAAGACGCGCCGCAACAGATCGAGTACGCATCGCAGGCCGGATGATCAGTCTCGGCATGTGAAACATTAATGACAGAGAATGACCAATGAGTAGAAGAAGAAGGACAAGAGCCGGCGGCCAGTCGGCCAGACAATCGAAATCCAATGAAGGGACTAACCAGGCATCAGGCAGACATGACGCACGCGCCCAGACGCAAGGACGGCAGGGCGGCGGCAGATTGCGCTGGTTCAAAGCCGACCTCCACACGCATACACCGGCCTCGAACGACTACGAAGAGCCCGGCATCACATATCTGCAATGGTTGACCACCGCCCGCGAACGAGGGCTCGATATCGTCGCCATCACCGACCACAACACAGTTGCCGGCGTGGCGGCAATCCGCCGCGAGATTGAGTGGCTCACTCGCCTGAAAGAGGAAAACCGGCTCACACCTGAAGAACGAAGCAATCTCGAGCAGTGGCTTCAACTCGCCAACGAAATCGTCATCCTGCCCGGCTTCGAATTTACCGCTACATTTGGCTTCCACATCCTTGCCATCTATCCTCCTGAAACATCGGTCCGAAGATTGGAGCACACCCTCTTGCGCCTGAACGTCCCCGAAGATAGGCTGCTCGTCGGCTCCACCGAGACAGGCGCCAGCACCGACGTCACCTCGGCCTACGAAACAATCGTCGACTCCGGCGGTATCGCCATCGCCGCTCACGCCAATAGCACCAACGGCGTCGCCATGCGCAACTTCCCCTTTGGCGGCCAGACCAAGATCGCCTATACCCAGGACCACAACTTGAGCGCCCTGGAAGTAACCGATCTGGAAAGCCGCAGCCGTAGAGCTACCGCCCGCTTCTTCAACGGCTCCAAGACCGAATACCCCCGTAAGATGCACTGCATCCAGGGCAGCGACGCCCACCGCCTGAACAACGACCCCCGCAACAGCCGGCGCCTCGGCCTCGGTGAACGCGCTACCGAGCTCCTTCTGCCCGAACCCACCTTCGACGCCATCAGAGAGCTCTTCGCCAGCCGCTTCTTCGACCGCACGCGCCCCTTTCGCGCCCCCGAAAAAGAGGTCGATCATCTTGCCGCCGCCCGCGCCGAAGGTCCCAATCAGACCCAGAGCTTTCACGAGTCCGCCAACAAAAAAGGCGGAAGGCAGACCGTCGTCCTCGCCGATCTCTGCGCCTTCGCCAACACCGACGGTGGCACCATCTTTGTCGGTGCCAGCGCCCGCAAGGGCCGCGTGAAAGGACTCGCAGCCTCCAAGCAGGTGCAGAACGAGCTGCAGCTTGCGATTTCTGAACGGCTGTCACCCCCTCTCGAGGCCCGCTTCGAGATTCTGACCAATAGCGGCGAAGACGTACTCCGCATCGGCGTTGACGCCGGCGACTCCAAGCCCTACTGCCTCGATGGCTCTAAGTTCTACGTGCGCAATGACGCCGAAACAAGCATGGCCCTGCGCGATGAGATCGTCGCCTTGGTTCTCGAAAGCGTTGGACTCAGTTCCGACCTGGTAGCCAACGGAGACGCGGACGAGACCCCTGCCGCCGCCCCTGAAGGTTCTGGGAGGGCCGACGACAGTAGGACCAAGAGCCCCGGGGCCCCGAGCGGTCGCGCAAGGCAGACTTCGGCAGGTTCGGATGACCCCTTCTACCTTCCCCAGGATGGCGTTGAAATCGTAGACAGCGAAACACGCGGCGGCACGACCTACTACGTTGTGCGCAACATGCGCAATCAGCGCAGCGTAGGCAACGTTACCCGCAAGGGCGCACGTAAGCTCTGGAACTACGCCATCGCCCAGTACGAAGACAGCCCGGTCAAGGCTGGTCAGATCCGTTGGAAGGAGAATGTCGGCTACATCCGTTCCGGCAAGAGGGCCGGCAAAAAGCGGTTCGATCTGGCCCTGCGCGAGGGTTCGGAATTGCGCGTCTTCTACGGCGTCACCAGCGAGGGAATGGAAGGCGCATGGGCCCAGTTCGTCGACGAGACCGACTGAACTCTGTTGCAACGCCCTTTCAGTCCGGGCAGGCTCCGCCCTTCACACATAGATGACCGCCACCACAGACAGAACCCACAGGACGACGGCCGCAAACAGCGGACGGTCGGCAAACAGCAGGTCGTCCGGCGCCCCACCGCGTTGCTCGACGTGAATCAGATAGAGATAGCGAAATACGACGAAAACGATCAACGGCACCGTCAGCATCATGCGTGACGGGTCCGCCAGGGCGGTTTCGGCTTCAAAACTGTAAAACGTGTAGCTGATCAGGCCGCTTGTCGTAACGATGCCGATGATCTGGTCCAGAAAAGGCAGGTTATACTGCTTAAGGCTCGATCGGTGGCCGGAAGCAGCCTCCCGCAGCAGGACGATTTCGTGCCGGCGTTTGCCAAACGCGATCAAGAGCGCCAGAAGGCTGACGCAGATATAGAGCCAGGGGCTGAAGGCGCTTACTTCGACCGCTACCGCACCGGCCGCGACACGCAGGACGAAAAAGACCGCAATCATCATCACGTCAATGATCACAAGGTTCTTGAGATAGACACAGTAGGCAGCATTCAGGACTACGTAGACCGCCAGTGTCATCCCGACGTTGAGATTCGTCAGCCCCCCTCCCAGGAGACCGGCAACGGCCAGAACCACCATCGCTCCCTTGGCAACCCCCGGGTTGAGCTGGCCGCTCGCCAGTGGTCGCAGCCGTTTACGCGGATGTTGTCGGTCCCTCTCGATGTCGACCAGGTCATTCAGTATGTAGACGCTGCTGGCAACCAGGCTGAAGCAGACGAGCGTCCAAACCGCCGTCACCGTCAACGGCAGGTCCAGGAGTTTGCCGTCAAAGATCAGTGCAACCAGAACAAATCCGTTCTTCGTCCACTGTTTGGGCCGCATCGTCCGAAACAGGTACAATAGGCGCCGGCCTGTGGTCAAAGTAGATTCTTCCCTGTGGCTGGGCTGTTCTGCCGGCGAGGGCGAAAACGACTCTGTGGCACGTTCCATTGATGACTGCTCCAGGTCACCTAGTCGGTCTGACGTTCTCCAGTTTCCGCCTTCAACGCATGGCAACGTCGCTTGCATCTGATCTGGGCCGGAATTTGCAGTGTCGGCTGAGCGCCAATCATACTTCACGTGCAAAGTCGCAACCAAACCGAACCGGGATTCAGGAAGCGTGCACTGCTACTGCGCAGCACATGCAGAATCGGTGGCCAGCATATTGCAGTTCGTCAGAATCTACCTGCTTCCGTTCACAGCTCGCTTCGTCAGGCCATTTTCAGTCAGTTGAACGTTTTTTTGACGGAATACGTCTAGGTAACCGGGAATAGATGCCCTCGTAGCCAGAATTCAATTTCATTCATGCTCTATGTTCTCGTAGTTGTCACAGTATTCATTCTCATAGCATTGAACGGATTCTTCGTAGCCGCCGAAATTGGCACCGTTGGCGCCCGCCGTGCCCGCATCGCCCAGGAGGCGGCAGCCGGTAGCCGCCCCGCGCAGATTCTGCTCCCTATCCTGGAAAGTCCCGACAGGCTCGACGACTATATCGCCGCCTGCCAGCTGGGCATTACCCTCTCCAGCCTGATGCTGGGTTACTACGGCAAGGCCGTGATCACGCCTTTGGTGGAACCGCTGCTAGTCGGCTCAGGGATAGTTGCCCAGGCCGCTGCCGTTTCCATCGCCGCCACCGGCGTCCTGGTCGTTCTTACCGTGATCCAGGTAGCCTTGAGCGAACTCGCCCCCAAAACCGTCGCGATACAGTTCCCTGAGCCGACCTCCCTGCTCCTTGTTACATCAGTCAATTGGGCGATCATTCTGTTACGCCCCCTGATCTGGTTCTTCAACGGCAGCGGCCGGCTGCTTCTGCGCCTTGTCGGCCTCAGAGCGGTGTCGGAGGGCTTTCATATTCACGCCCCCGAAGAAATACTGATGATGGTCCAGGAAAGCGGCGCCGGCGGCGTTCTCAAAGAAGGTGAAACCGAACTGCTGGAGAACACATTGCAATTGCGCAGGCGTTCGCTGAGACACGTGATCGTCCCTCGCACTCAACTGCTGGCAGCGCCTGTAGATCTGTCCACGGCCGAGCTTCTGCAATTGCTGGCGGAGTCAACTCACTCCAGGCTCCCCCTGTACGAGGGAACGGTCGACAACATCGTTGGTGTGGTTCACTTGAAAGACCTGCTCTGTATGCAAGCACGCCCCGACTCCGATAAGGCCGGCCGCCGGGATGGGCAGAGTGGCCAATTTAACGATGTCCGTGACGTGATGCGCGTTCCTCCCTATGTGCCCGAATCGGCCTCTGTTCTCAATGTGTTTCGTCAACTTCAGGCCGAGCACTTCCATCTGGCAGTAGTCATCGATGAGTATGGGGGCACCGCCGGCATCGTCACCTTCGAAGACCTCATTGAAGAAATCTTCGGAGACATCGCCGACGAATTCGATGCCGACAGCCAGGAGATGGCGCTGGCAAACGACGGCCGGCTCAATCTCGCCGGTGAGATCGACTTGGAAAGCCTGTCTGAGTTTCTCGGTTCCGACCTGGAGTTTGAAGACGTTGATACGCTGGGTGGCGCCATTCTTGCCCAGCTGGGCGCCATTCCCGAACAGGGCCAGGTCGTGCGCCTGCAAGAGTTCGATTTTCAGGTGGAAGAAGTCAGCGGCTACGCCGTTACCCGCGTTAGTGTGGCTCTTCCGCCCGGCGCCGTAGCCAAACTGCCCCGGTCAGGCACTCAGACCGAATAGAGCCCAGTCTGGCCAACGCACGCAATCGCAAGGAATACCGACACCAGGTGACCTGAAACAAGTGGAATACCTGCTTCCCGTAGTCATCATAGCAGCACTGATATTCTTCAACGGCCTGTTTGTCGCCGTCGAATTCGCCGTCGTCGCTTCCTCAAGGGCGCGCATGTCTCAGCTGGCCAGCGAAGGCTCTTCTGCGGCTTCCAGGGTAATGCGCGTCTTGACCGACCCGACCGGGCAGACCCGCTTCATCATAATGGCGCAGCTCGGCATCACTCTTTCCAGCTTGGGCTTGGGCATGTACGGCGAACACACAATCGCCGAATGGATCCTGTCGGGGCTCGAACACTACGGCGTAGAGAGGGGCCTGATCAGCGTCGCAGCAGCCCACAGCGCAGCCTTGGTCCTCGCCATCGGCGTCATGACCTATCTGCACGTAGTACTTGGCGAAGTAATGCCCAAGTCCTTGGCGCTGCAGGCGCCCGAAACGACTGCGCTGCGCGTAATCGGGCCTTTCTGGCTGATCGAACGCATCTTCTCTCCCGCCATTTTCATACTGAACAAGATTGCACGTGCCATCACACGCGCCTGCGGCGTTCCCGAGCGCAGCGCCCACGACCACATGGTCTCTCCGCAGGATCTCGAACTCATCGTCGAAGAAAGTTCCGAGGAGGGGCTGATTGCGCCCTCCGAGCAGCTCTACATCGAAAACATCCTCGACATGAGGGAGCGTACCGTTGGCCAGGTGATGACCCCCCGCACCCGCATCGAAGGCATCTCCATCGACGAAAGCGAACAGACGATTCTGCAGTTCGTCTGTTCTTCCATTCACTCACGCTATCCCATCTACGATGGAGATTTGGACCAGATCAGGGGCTTCTTGCACGTCAAGGACCTCGCCCGTCACCTGCAAACCGGCCCCGAGCGAGGTCCCCTCGACCTGCGCGCAATGGCGCAGGCCCGCCCCGTGATGGTCGTACCCGAAACACTCTCCCTCGATCAAATGCTGGGTCGCTTCCGCGCCGAAAATGGCGCGCTGGCGGTCGTTATCGACGAGTTCGGCGGCACTGCCGGCATCGTCACCTTCGAGGACCTGCTGGAGGAGGTCGTCGGCGAAATTCAGGACGAATTTGACGCTGAACGCGCCCCCTTCGAGTCAGTCAGCGATAGACGCCTGCGCGTCGACGGCTCGCTCCTTCTCGACGAGCTCAACCAGCACTTCGACATCGACTACACCGAAGAAGAGGTCGACACCGTGGGCGGCCTCATCATGGCCCACCTCGGACGTATCCCCGTCGTCGGCGACGTCGTCGAGCTCAATGGCCTCCGCTACGTCGTCGAGCAAGTCGACGGCCGCGCCGTCGACTCCGCCCTCGTCGAACTGCCGGAAGTTGAATCGGACCCGGAAGACCCCGAATTAAACGAAACCTGATCTCCCGCCACTTCGCCGCAACCCTTCCAGACCACTGACCACTGACTTCTGACAACCGCATTTCTGGGCGGTCGGGCCTTCGGCCCACCCCCCACCCCCGGCACCGCTTCCCCAATCTCCTCCCCACCCCTGTAGGGGCAGGCCTTGTGCCTGCCCTCTGCTCGCGCCCGGCACCGCTCCCCCAATCCCCTGAACGCCCCCGTAGGGGCAGGCCTTGTGCCTGCCCACCCCCCACCCCCGGCACCGCTCCCCCAATCCCCTCACCCAACCTGTAGGGGCAGGCCTTGTGCCTGCCCACCCCCCACCCCCAGCACCGCTTCCCCAATCCCCTCCTCGCCCCCGTAGGGGCAGGCCTTGTGCCTGCCCTCTGCTCGCGCCCGGCACCGCTCCCCCAATCCCCTCAACGCCCCCGTAGGGGCAGGCCTTGTGCCTGCCCTCTGCTCGCCCCCGGCACCGCTCCCCCAATCCCCTCAACGCCCCCGTAGGGGCAGGCCTTGTGCCTGCCCACCCCCCACCCCCAGCAACGCTTCCCCAATCCCCTCCCCGCCCCCGTAGGGGCAGGCCTTGTGCCTGCCCTCTGCTCGCCCCCGGCACCGCTCCCCCAATCCCCTCACCCAACCTGTAGGGGCAGGCCTTGTGCCTGCCCACCCCCCACCCCCGGCACCGCTTCCCCAATCTCCTCCCCACCCCTGTAGGGGCAGGCCTTGTGCCTGCCCTCTGCTCGCCCCCGGCACCGCTCCCCCAATCCCCTCACCCAACCTGTAGGGGCAGGCCTTGTGCCTGCCCTCTGCTCGCCCCCGGCACCCCTTCCCCAATCCCCTCACCCAACCTGTAGGGGCAGCCCTTGTGCCTGCCCTCTGCCTCCCCAAAAACCTACCTCACACGCAAAGGCCCCAAATTGACAAACACACATCCCCAGTTTACAATTGCCGCGTTCTGTTCAACCGATAGCACCATCGGCAACGACGGAGTCAAGTAACTGTCGTCATGTTCCCAGCGAGCCCGGGACGGTGAAAGCCGGGCGGACCTCTGCGACGGCGAAAATCCCTCCCGAGCCGCGGCCCTAAAGGCGACCAATCGCCCAGTAGGCGTCGCCGGTGTCGTGAACCGTTACCCTCACGGCCAGAGAACCAGCCAGCCTTTCCTCTGGCACTGAAGCAGCCCGGTCGCAGCACCGGGAAGCAGGGTGGTACCGCGGACTTTTCAGCCCGTCCCTGATCAGGGACGGGCTTTCGTATGTCACAGCCTAAAAACGTCTGTCAGGCCAGTAACTGGAGCCACAAACCGATGACCGCTGAACTTTTCTACGATGATGCCTACCTTCGCCAGTTCGACGCCGCCATCACGGCAGTTGACAAGAAAGACGGCCGGCTGCGCGTCTCCCTCGACCGCACCGCCTTCTACCCCGGTGGCGGCGGCCAGCCCAACGATACCGGCTGGATTACGATCGACTATCGCAGGCTCGCCGTCAGCAAAGTAAAGAAGGAAGGCGGCCGCATCTGGCATACGCTCGACGGTAAAAAAGGAGAATCCGTTCCCATTAGGCCCGGCCAGAGCGTCCAGGCCCAACTGGACTGGGAACGGCGCTACCTGCTCATGCGTACGCACACCGCCATGCACATCCTCTGCGGTGTCGTCTGGCGAGACTACGGTGCATCCGTCACCGGCGGCGACATGAAGCCCGGCAACGGACGCATGGACTTCGAATTCGAGGCCATGAGCGGCGATCTCGTCGCCGCAATCGAGCGCAAATGCAACGCCGAAATCGAGGCCGCCCGCCCTGTAACCACCAGGACCCTGCCCCGCGAAGAGGCCTTCCAGATCCCGGACCTGATTCGCACCAAGATCAACCTGCTGCCGAAGCAGATCAAGGAAGTGCGAACTGTGGAGCTCAAAGGTCTTGACCTCCAGGCTGACGGCGGCACCCATGCCGGCAACACAAGCGAAGTCGGCGTCATGCGCGTCGTCGACTACCGCAGCAAGGGCGCCATAAACAAGCGAATCTATGTGGAAATCGGTGATGCCCAAGCCTGAATCGGCCTCTTTTCCACGAACGACGGGGGATGGTGAAATGACACAGACAATCTCAGGACCGGCCGCCGCGACCAACGGACGGTCACCGCGAAAAGAGTTCAAGGATGTTCCCACCAGCCTTTCCTTTCCAGATATGGAGGAGGGCATCCTGAAGCTTTGGAAAGACAAGGACGTTTTCCAGCGTTCCATGCAGGAACGCGAGGGCGGCCCGGAGTACGTCTTCTTCGAAGGGCCGCCGACCGCCAACGGCCGGCCCGGCATCCACCATGTCCTCGCGCGCGCCTTCAAAGACATGTTTCCCCGCTACAAGACGATGCAGGGCTATCATGTGCTGCGCAAGGGCGGATGGGACACCCACGGCCTTCCAGTCGAGCTCGAAGTCGAAAAACAGCTCGGCCTCACCGGCAAAGAACAGATCGAAGCCTACGGCGTCGCCAAATTCAACCGGATGTGCAAAGAATCGGTCTGGGAATACCTCAGCGACTGGGAGGCCCTCACCGAAAGAATGGCCTTCTGGGTGAGCCTCGACGACGCCTACGTGACCATGAACAACGAGTACGTCCAGTCCCTCTGGTGGATTCTGAAGCAGCTCTGGGACAAGGGTCTTCTCTTCGAAGGGTACAAGGTCGTCCCCTACTGCCCCCGCTGCGGCACACCTCTCAGCAGCCATGAACTCTCGCTGGGATACCAGGAAGGCACTGTTGACCCCAGCATCTACGTCAAGTTCGCCCTAAAGGACGAGGACAACACCTATCTTCTCGCCTGGACCACAACGCCCTGGACGCTGCCCGGTAACGCGGCCCTTGCCGTCGGCGAGGACATCGAATATCTCAAAGTGCTGGACGCTTCCGGTGCCATTCTCTATGTGGCCAAAGACCTGGCCGAGGACGTCCTGGAGCCGGGCTACGCGGTGTTGACGGAGATGAAGGGCGCCGCACTCGTGGGCAAGGAGTATGAACCGCTATTCAGCTTCGGGCCTCCCGTAGCAGAGCGCTACGCATACGTCATCGCCGCTGACTTTGTCAGCACGTCCGACGGCACCGGCATCGTCCACATCGCCCCCGCATTCGGCGCAGACGACCTCGCCATCGGGCAGACGCACAACCTGCCGGTCTTTCAAACCGTTGACGCCACCGGAAGCTTCAAACCGGAGGTCACCCCCTGGGCCGGCCTCTTCGTCAAGGACGCCGACCCGGGCATCACCTCGGACCTGGAGGAACGGGGTCTCCTGTACAAGGCCGGCACCTACGAACATACCTACCCCTTCTGCTGGCGCTGCGAAACACCTCTGATCTACTGGGCCAAGGAGACCTGGTACCTGCGCACAAGCGAATTTAAGGACCGGCTGGTTGCCCTCAACGACACCATCAATTGGGTGCCCGATCACATCCGCGGCGGGCGTTTCGGCCGCTGGCTCGAAAACAACGTCGACTGGGCACTCGGCCGCGATCGCTACTGGGCTACCCCTATTCCGATCTGGAAAAGCGACGCCCCTGGCAGCGACTACATGGAATGCATCGGCAGCGTCGCCGAACTTGCCCGGAAGAGCGGCCGCGACCTGAGCGGCCTGGACCTCCACCGGCCCTACGTCGACGATATCACTTGGCCGGCCCCCGATGGCGGCACCATGCGCCGCGTCAGCGAGCTCTGCGACGTCTGGTTCGACAGCGGCTCCATGCCCGTTGCCCAGTGGCACTACCCCTTCTCCAACCGGGACGAGTGGGAAACCTACAAACAGGCCGACTACATCTGCGAGGCCATCGACCAGACACGCGGCTGGTTCTACACGCTGCACGCCGTCAGCACGCTCCTCTTCGACCGGCCCGCCTTCAAAAACGTCATTTGCCTCGGTCATATCCTTGCGGAAGACGGTTCCAAGATGAGCAAGTCCAGGGGCAACGTGGTCAACCCCTGGCAGGTCTTTGCCGAACACGGCGCCGACGCCACCCGCTGGTACATGTATACCGCCGGTCCCCCCGGCAATGCCCGCCGCTTCAGCGGCAACCTCGTGGCCGAGGTGAAGCGCCGCTTTCTGAATACGCTGTGGAACACCTACAGCTTTTTCGTGGTCTACGCTAATCTTCAGGAATCTCAGGACGGAAACGGCACTGGAGGAAACGGCGCAAACGTTTCCGCCGAAGCCGCCCTACAGGATCGCTGGCTCCTGTCCGAACTCAACCGTCTCGTACGCGACGTGACCGCCGCATATGAGGCCTACGACGTCACCGCCGCCACACGCCCTATCGCCGACTTCGTCGACGAGCTCAGCAACTGGTATGTGCGTCTCAACCGCCGCCGCTTCTGGGACGGCGACCCTGCCGCCCTGTCGACCCTGCATCACACGCTCACTACTGTCGCCAAGCTCCTGGCCCCGGCCATCCCCTTCATCTCGGAAGAAATCTACCAGAATCTGGTCGTAGGCGTTCAGCCGGAGGCGCCGGACTCCGTCCATCTTGCCGCCTGGCCGCAGTCTGATGAGTCCGCCATCGACGACCGCCTTCATGCCGACATGGGCCTGGCCCAAAAGGTGACGACGCTCGGACGAGCCGCGAGAGAATCGGTTGCGCTCAAAGTACGCCAGCCTGTACAACGGGTCATCGTTCGCACTCGCTCAGAAGAAGAATACGCTGGACTGGAGAGGCTGCGAGACCTGCTCCTCACCGAACTCAACGTCAAGGAGCTCGGTTTCGAAGGCACAGCCGGAGATCTTGTCGATGTGACTGTCTTCCCACTGCCCAAGCAACTTGGCCAAAAATACGGCCGCGGCTACCCTGTCATCAGGAGCAAGTTCGCAGAGATGGACCAGCGTGAACTTGCCGCCGGCTTTGACGCCGGTGAATCGGTGACCGTGGTAGGCGAAGATCAGGAGTACGTCGTAGAACCCGAGGACGTCGAGGTCCGCCGCACCCCGCGCGCCGGCCTCGCCGTCGCCGAGGACGGCGGCTACCTGGTGGCCGTCACCACCACACTCACTCCCGAACTGGAGCTTGAAGGCCACGCGCGTGAGCTCGTTCGACGCATTCAACAACTGCGAAAAGACTCCGATCTCGACATTAGCGACCGCATCGACCTGACGCTGTCAGATACACCGCTCCTGAGCAGCCTGCTGTCTGCACATCAGGACTACATAGTGTCTGAAACCTTGACCTTGGACGTTGGATTCGCCTCCGACGTCGGCGAACTTGCCGGCAGCGAGACCGTTACCTTTGCTCTGGGCGAAGAGGAAGTCACTGTTGGCCTGAAAAAAGCTTAAACCATTGGCTGGCGATTCCGGGCCGCCGGAAGACATAACTCCGCAGCCTGCGCACGCCTGCGTCTATGAATTAAAGGTATCGCCAGCCGCTCATCTGGAAACCGGTGCCACTTGAAAGAAGGGAAGAACACGATGGCAACCTACGTCTACGAACAAAGTCTGAAATATGCCGACACCCACGAATGGGCCCGACAGGAAGATTCCCAGGTCGTCGTCGGTATCAGCGATGCCGCACAGGATATGATGAGCGATATCGTATTTGTCGAGCTTCCTGAAATCGGTACGACTGTATCCGCCGGTGAAGCCGTCGCGGTCGTCGAATCGGTCAAAGCGGCTGAGGACATAATCGCCCCCGTCTCCGGCTCCGTCTCCGCCGTCAACGAAGAACTGAACGACACGCCCGAACTGGTCAACAGTGACCCGTACGGGGCTTGGTTCCTAAAAATAGAAGTCGAAGATGGAGCCGAACTCGAGAAGCTGATGGACGCCGATGCCTATTCAGCGTTCGTTGACAGTCAGCAATGAAGCAAGCCAGGGCAGGTGCACCTTCGGGATAGGCGCAACGCTCCGGCGTTACGCCTCACTTCCCCTCCCACTGCCCTTCGGGCTCTTGCTACTGGTAGCGCTACTCAGCGGATGCAACGCGCTGCCTTTTCGTCCCCGCCTGCCGGAACTACCTTTCCTCCAGTTGAGGAGTGAACCTGATGCAAGCGATCGCCATCTGCAACTCTTCTTCCCTGAAGAGGGGCAGGTCACCGAGGCCTTGCAGAGCCGCATCGTCTCTTGGGCTGAAGGCAAGGAGTTGCAGGTCCGGTTGTCCACCTCGCAAGACTACGGCCAGGCGCTCGTCGACCGGCTCTCCGGCGAAGAGCCCCCGGACCTTGTCGTCGTTTCAGCGTTTCTCTTTCCGGACCTCGCGAGCCAGGGACTGCTGGCCCCCGCTGAAGAAAACCTCCTTGACCCAACAGCCTACCCGCCCCGACTGGCCGCTGCCTTTACCTGGCCAGGCGAGACTTCGGAACTGCGCTACTGTCTGCCCCGCGAAGTACGCACGCTGGCGCTCGTCTTTGACAGTGACGGCCTGGCTGCCGCCGGCCGCTCTCCCCCAAAAAGTTGGGAGTCGCTGAGAGAGGTTGCAGTCGGCCAAACCGACTTGGACCGCAACCGCTTCGGATTCATCGAATCCCCCGATCTTTCCCGCTGGCTTCCCTTCCTGTACGGGGCCGGTGGTACAATCATCGATGACAGCGGCCGTATGGCTCTGGAGTCTCCTGCAGCCGCAGCCGCAATGGACTGGTACATCCAGATCTTCCGTGACAACTTCGCCGGCCATGCCGGTGAGTCGAATAACGAATGGGCCGGAGAGGTCCTGGCAAAAGGCAAGGGCGCACTGACAATTGAGGGGAACTGGATAGCTTCCTACTTTGAAGTCGAGTTTCCTGACTTCCACTATGGCGTAGCACCTATCCCCTCGGGACCTGCTGGGGGGAACACTTCCGTAGCCTTCACCAGTTGCTATGCCGTTTCTGCCGCATCAACGCGCAAGAACGATGCCTTTGAGCTGGCGGCTCTGCTAAGCGGAACTGACGTAATCCGCTCCCTGCCCAACAACGGCGGCTGGATTCCAGCCCGCAACGACTTGAGAGAGGAATGGAAAACGCACTTCCCCCGTCTCGCCCCATTTGCCGACGCTGTACCCACAGCTCTGGTTTGGCAATTCCCCCCAGGCTTCGACTCCTTTCTGAACAGTTTCAATCGAGGTATGGTCCAACTTTTCGCTGCAACCGTCGAAGCCGGCGACTTTTTTGCCGAACTCCAGGAGTTGGGCGAAACTCTACTGGAGACGGCCGCCGAAACTGTGCCAACTCCGAACACAACGCATACTTCCAGCCCCTGACTGTGAGCGAATACAATGAACTTCAATGACAATGTAGCACTGGTCACCGGTGCCGCATCTGGAATCGGGCGCGAGACCGCAATACGCTTCGCAGAGCTGGGCGCATCAGTCGTTGCCGCCGACGTGGACGCCGACGGCGGCTCAGATACGGTGGACCAGATGCAGAAGTGCGGCGTAGGCGGGCTGTTCATCCGCTGCGACGTCTCTGATCCCAATGATGTGGAGAGTCTATTTGAGCAGACCGCTAGCCGTTTCGGCCGTCTCGACTTCGCAGTCAACAATGCAGGGATAGGAGGTCCTTGGGAACAGCTGCGCTCCTACCCGCACGAAGGTTGGGACAGGGTTCTGGCGGTGAATCTCACCGGCGTCTTCTACTGCATGAAGGAAGAGATCGGTCGCATGGCCGGGCAGGGTGGGTCGATCGTTAACGTAGCTTCCCTGGCGGGCAAACTCGGACTCCCGAACCAGGCCGCCTACACCGCCTCCAAGCACGCCGTTATCGGGCTCACCCGTGTCGCAGCACAGGAAGTCGCACGCCACAATATTCGCGTAAACGCAGTCTGCCCCGTCTTCACCGAAACGCCCCTGTTCAACCCGCTCATCGCTGGCAACCCCGACAGGGCGGAGAAGATGCTCGAGCGCATTCCAATGCGCCGCTTTGGCAAGCCGCGAGACATCGCCGATGCCATCGTTTGGCTTTGCTCAGACCAGTCTCGCTTTATCACCGGGCAGGCCATCAATTTGGACGGCGGCATGACCGCCTGACGACCGCCAAGACACGATTATGGAGAAGACGATGTCCCGACAAGCTGCATACGAAGACCTGCAATCGAAAATCGGCGCCGAATCCACCTCCGGCGGCTGGTTCACCGTTACCCAGAACATGATCAACAGCTTCGCCGACGCAACGCTGGACCATCAGTGGATTCACGTCGACGAAGAAAGGGCCGCCCGCGACTCGCCCTTCGGCGCCACCGTCGCGCACGGCTTCTTCACGCTCGCCCTCGTTCCCCACCTTACCGGAATGGTTGAACCCGACAAGCCCAGGTATCCCGGCGTGGCCCTCACCGTAAACTATGGCCTCAATCGAGTGCGCTTCCCCCACCCGCTCCTCGCCGGCTCCAGAATACGCGCCTCGACCCAGCTCCAGTCCGTCGAGGAGGTGAGAGGAAACGGCCTGCAGCTCATTCACAACGTAACCGTCGAGATCGAAGGCGTGGAGAAACCCACCTGCGTCGCCGAAATGGTCTCGCGTCTCTATTTCGAAGACTGAGTGAATGCCAGTTCCGTCCCAAATGGCCACCTGGAATCAGCATGACAACAGGAGATTCCCTATTTCACCGACCGCCTTTCAGATTATGCTTTCTCTGACCACTGACCACTGACCATGTTCAACGACCAGACCGTAGTCATAACAGGTGCGGGTCGGGGAATCGGGGCCAGCGCCGCCCTGCAGTTTGCAGAGCACGGCGCCAGCGTCGTAGTCAACGACCTTGACGCAGCCCTGGCCGCAGCGACTGCCAATGCCATTCTGTCCCAAGGCGGGCAAGCCGTAGCAGTCTCCGGCGATGTCACCGCCGCCGGATTCCCGGAACTGCTCATGCAGACCGCCGTCGACACATTCGGAAAACTGAACGTCGTCGTCAACAACGCAGGCTATACCTGGGACGCCATGGCCCACAAGCTCACGGATGAACAATGGCAGGCGATCCTCGACGTTCACCTTACTGCTCCCTTCAAAATGATCCGCGCCGCCGCGCCCTTTCTGCGCGCCGCCGCAGCAGCCGAACTGGAATCCGGCGCGAGCCTTAGCAACCGCTGCATCGTCAACGTCTCGTCAACCTCGGGGCTGCACGGCAATATCGGCCAGGCCAACTACGCCGCCGGCAAAATGGGGATCGTAGGACTCACCAAGACGATCGCCAAGGAATGGGGCAGACTGGGTATCCGCTGCAACGCCGTCGCCTTCGGCTTCATCGACACCCGCCTGACTCGCTCTCAAGAAGCCCAGGAAGAGGCGATTGAAATTGACGGGCGTGAGGTTGTCCTCGGTATCCCTCAGAAGGTACGCTCGATGCTCGACAAGGACATTCACCTGCGTATCCCCCTCGGAAGACCCGCCACCGACGAAGAAGCCGCTGCCGGCATCGTCCTTATCGCTTCTCCATTGGCATCCTACATCACCGGCCATGTGCTCGAAGTCACCGGTGGCATGGGCATCTGAACGTCAACCGTGGGTCACGAACTGCTTGAGAGGAAGCCGGAAAAGGGCGAGACCATGACCCAGCCTGGCAAGCCGAATAGAAAAGGAGCATTGGCAGCCCCCACGCTGACGGGAATCCCTATGGCAGCTGAAAGCGATTCAGAGGACTACAGTAGCCTTCCTCCCAGGTCCGTCATGATTACCGGGGCCTCCAGCGGGATCGGCCGCGCCTGCGCTCTCCGGCTTGATCGCGCCGGCTGGCAGGTCTTCGCCACCGTTCGCAAAGAGGACGACGGCCTCCGTCTGACGAACGACGCTTCCCCCAGGCTGCACACCATCCTGCTCGATGTAACCGACCCCGACCAGATTGCCGCCGCCGCCCGGACGGTACGCGAACACGTTGGAGACGACGGGCTACACGCTCTGGTCAATAACGCTGGAATCGCCGCCGGTGGCCTTGTAGAATACCTTGACCCGGAGGAGCTGCGCCGGGTTTTCGAAACAAACACAATCGCGCCGCTTTCCGTTACAAGGCACATGATTCCTTTGCTTAGGAGGGCTCGCGGCCGCATCGTGATGATCAGCTCAATTGCCGGTTTCAGTTCGACACCGCTTCTCTCCCCCTACTGCGCCTCCAAATTTGCGCTCGAGGCCCTTACCGACGGCATGAGGCTCGAGCTGAAACCTTGGGGAATCGAAGTAGTGTCGGTTCAGCCGGGCGCCATCAAGACTGAAATTTGGAACAAGGCGCGCGCCTATGTGGACGGTGAACTCCGCAAATACCCGCCCAAAGCCTTTGAGAAATACGGGCCCCTGCTCGACAGAATGGCTGTGTCACTGGAGAATCCCAAAGGCGTCCCTGCTGACGAAGTCGCGCGCACGGTGGAAACTGCATTGACTGTGGCTAAACCCAAAGCACGCTATCTGGTTGGACGCGACGCCCTCATTCGAAGTTGGATCGAAAGTCTACCTACTTCACTCCGCGACCGGCTGATCCTTAGTCGCATGCCCAAATACGGGACAGAAATAACAGGTCCCGCCGACGAACTGCAGGAAGCAGATCAGTAGGACATTAATCAGTAGGAACTGCTATTTCCCAACAACACACGTTACTGTACCCTACACACTGGCTGTTCAATCCCAAGACCGGAGAATCTAGAGTGATCTTCATTCAAGACAAAATCTTTCGCGCACTTGCAGTGGCCCTCATAGCGCTCGCTATCGCAGCATGCGGGCCGGCTTCAGCCCCTTCGAACGAGGTACAGTCTGAAGCACCGGTTTCGGAATCCAATGATTCGAAGCCGGAAGCCGGTTCACAACAGCCCGCAGGAGATCCAATACGGATCGGGGCCCTGTTCCCCCTGTCCGCCCCGGGTTCCGTCGTTGGCGGCGAGGCCATGCGCGACGCCATGATTATCGCCGCCGAAAGAATCAACGCCGGCGGCGGCCTTCTGGGCCGTCCCGTCGAGTTGGTCGTTGTTGACAGCGAGGGCCTGCCGGAGCGGGGAGCCGCCGTCACCGAAAGGCTGATCAGTCAGGACGGTGTCGTAGCCATCGCCGGCGGCTACCACAGCTCCGTTGGCGTTGTCGCCAAGGAGGTCGCCCACGACAATAACATTCCCATCGTCTTGGCCAATACCTGGAACGACACCATCACCAGCGTGCAATATCCTCAGGTGTTTCGTATCGCGCCCTTGAGCTCGGAAGTCTCCGCCGTCGACGTAAAGTTCATCCAGTGGTTGCGCGACGAGGCCGGCATTCAGCTGGACAAAGTGGTGATACTGACCGAAAACACCGACTACGGCATTCCCGCCGCCGAAGATACCTCCAGGCTACTCGGCGAAGCCGGGATCGAATCCGTCACCTTCGGCGTCGACATCGGCACACAGGACTTCGCAGGTATCATCGAGAGAATAAAAGCCGAAGAACCTGACTTCATCATGTCCCTGGCTACCGGCGAGGCCTCCTACAACTTCGCCCAGCAATGCGCCGACGCCGGCATAGGCCCGCACGACCTGCCCACGCTCTGTGAGCACGTCGCCCTCGAAAGCGAGTCCTTCTGGCGGAACGTTCCCGACGGAAACTACTGCTTCGTGCGCCGGATAGGTCTGCCCCCCCAACTGTACAACGACATTGCCCTTGAGTTTCTCGCCGAATACGAGGCCCGCACCGGCAAAGAGGGCGCCGAGTCCTACGCTTTCGCCGCCTACGACGCCGTCCGTATCATCGCCCAGGCCATAACCGATGCCGGGACAACCGACCCCAACGACATCATCGCCGCACTCGAAGAAATATCCTACGAAGGCGCGCTTGGTACCATCACCTTTCCCATCAACAGCCGCAACACGCCCCAGGACGCGGGCGTCGACCCAAAGTGGTGGCACCAGTTCCCCGACCCCGCCGTCACCGTCGTCCAATATCAGCAGCAAGGCGAAGACTCGGTCGGCGCCACCGTCGTCTTTCCCCACACCTACCAGACAGGCGATCCCATCGTCGTCGGCCAGTAGCCCCACATCGTGCCCGCCCTTCGTGCCGCCTCCGCAATCCCTTTCGCCGCACCTGTAGGGGCAGGCCTCGTGCCTGCCCGATGCCTCACCATTGGCTGATATACTACTTCACCCACCACCGTCACGCCCTCTCAAACTGACGAATGCATCCCAAAATAGGGGCGAACTTTCTAATACCTCTGGAGGCACCCAAGCCATGGTCAGTTCCCATGCCTGTTTCCGCCAGGATAGGCGCCGTCTCTGACTACTGACTACTGCAGTTCTGGGCGGTCGGGCCTAGTCGGCCCTCCCTTGTGCGGGGGCTCCGCCCCCGCAACGCCCCCTCTCCTACAACATGCCTCATCGACCTGGTGACGACATTGGTGACATATGCCTAATCGAAAGGGCTTCGCCAAACCACATCGCGCCAGTCCCATCGAATCCCTGTAGGTGCCTGCCCTGTGCCAGCCTTCGCATCCCCTCCAACTGACGGAACCCACGACAATGTCCGGCCTGGCGCCTCCCCCGCGTCTTTCCAAAAACCGCCAGGCCATTTCCACCCCAGATTTGGGTGGCGCTAAAACTGACTCTTTCCACCCCAATTCTGTAATTCACCCAAAAAAAGCAAGCAAAATCGAAAAAATGCATGGTACAATGAGAACCGACAAACGCGCATCCGCCTGTCGCTCGGAATCCTGAGTCGAGAGGAAGAACCATACCGCCGAAACTGCAAGCGATGAACCAAATAGCTTTTTTCGCCCGCTTTGTCCGACTTACGCCTATCTGACATGAAATGACCCGACCTTGTTACCCACAGCCGGGCGAAAGAGCATCAAACCAGGACAGGTGCTCACCAAGCCCTGCAGAGCACAAAAGGCCGCAAAAGGCGCCCAAAAAAAATTGATTTTGGCGCGACTTTTGTAGACATATGTATACATTTGTATACATATAGCGGCTTATGTAGACATTTCACGACCACAAGACGGGCAGCTGAATCGAGAAATGACAGAAGCAAACCGAGTATCCGCAAATAGTCGTGCTTCCACGCAAACAGAGCCCTATACACCTCTGGTGTTCTTCGCGGCCCTTCGCGTGACTTCGCGGATCGAACTGTTCCTCGCTTGGGGCAGGAACGACCCTTTGGAACGCCCTCTCATAGCTTCTCAAATCACCAATGAAAGGTGCGAATACACTGGAATTAACTCCTGTGTCCATTGACATGCAATTGGGGCTGTTGCATAATGAACCCGAACACTGTCCCTTGTCCCCGGTGCCTGCGCAATGCATCGAAGCTTAGTGTCACCAACCGCAATCTGGCTTCCAATGTCCGAAGCCCACTGAATAGCAAGGAGAACCTTACAATGAACCGATCGCGAACTCTCACCTGGATTGTAATCTCACTGAGTATCCTCGCCCTCATGCTTGCCGCCTGCGCGCCCCAAGCCGAGACCGTCGGCGAGGCCGAACCCGCAGCCGAAGAAGCTGCTGCCGCTCCAACTGAGGCTCCCGCTGAGGAGTCCGACGACATGTCGATGGAGCCGATCAAGATCGGCGCACTCGCGCCGCTCTCAGCCCCCGGCGCGGTCGTCGGCGGTGAGGCCATGCGCGAGGCCATGCTGATTGCTGCCGAAGAGCTCAACAACCGCGGCGGAATCATGGGCAGGCCGGTCGAGCTGATCATAGTCGACACCGAAGGCCTCCCGGAACGCGGCACTGCCGTCGTTGAACGTCTCATCAACCAGGATGGCGTCGTCGGGATTGGTGGCGGCTACCACAGTTCAGTCGGTGTCGCGGCCAAGGAGGTCGCCCGTGACAACGGCGTTCCCATCGTCTTCGCCGAAACCTGGAACGACACCATCACCAGCGTTCAGTACGATGAAATCTTCCGCATCGCCCCGCTGAGCTCCGAAGTCTCCGCAGTCGATGTCAAGTTCATCCAGTGGCTGCGTGACGAAAACGGCATGAAGCTCGACAAAGTCGTCATCCTCACCGAGAACACCGACTACGGTATCCCGGCAGCCGAAAACACGACCGCGCTCCTTGACGGGGCCGGTATCGAATCGGTCACCTTCAGTGTTGACATCGGCACCCAGGACTTCGCCGGCATCATCGAGCGCGTGAAGGCCGAAAGCCCTGACATGATCGTGACCCTCGCGACCGGTGAAGCCTCCTACAACTTCACCCAGCAGGCCGCCGACGCCGGCATCGGACCGCAGAACGTGCCCACCATGTGCAACCAGGTCTCCCTAGTTAGCGATGCCTTCTGGACCAACGTCCCTGACGGCAACCACTGCTTCGTGCGCCGTATCGGCCTGCCGCAGCAGCTCTACAACGACGTGGCCCAGGCCCTCGTAGCCGAGTACTCGGCCCGCACTGGCAAGGACGACATCGAGTCCTACGCAATGGCCTCCTACGACTCCATTATGCTGATCGCCCAGGCCATCGAGGACTCCGGCTCCACCGACCCGTCGGACATCATCGACGCCCTCGAGAACATCAACCACATGGGCGCACTCGGTCCAATCACCTTCCCGATTAACCGCAGCAATACCCCCGAACAGGCAGGTGTAGACCCCAAGTGGTGGCACCAGTTCCCTGATCCCGCCATCACCATCGTGCAGTACCAGGTTGAAGGGCAGGACGCCACCGAAACGACTGTCGTCTACCCGGTGATCTACCAGACCGGCGCACCGATCATAGTCGGTCAGGAGTAAAGAGCTGACCGTTGGAGCACTTTCTTGGCCTGATAGCCATGCGAGCCTTCCCCCGGCTTGCAGGCTGTCCGCCTTCATCACCCACTTCTGCCGCAGCTACAAGGTGCCTCCTTTTTCCACTTGACGATTAACCATCCCACTGCCCGCCAGGCTCGGACCTGAACCATGGAAAACGCAGCGATCTTCGGTTGGGCGCTTCTGTGGATACTTTTCTGGGGCGCACTCGGCGGAGTCGTAACACCGCGCATCTACGCCCGCAAAGACCTCGAAATCTCCCAAGCCTCATTCGGCGGCGCCGTTATCGGCGCGGCCCTGGGCCCTCTCAGCCTCGTTCCACTCTGGATCGCCACGCCCAAAATCACCAGCCGCCTCATTGGGATCGCCATCGCCATCGTCGTCGGCATATTCATTGTCGCCTTTGCCCTAGCCGATCCCGACAATCTCTGCGTCGCAAACGGCGGCTTTGTAATCTCACAGCTTGCCAACGGCATCGTCATCGGCGTCATCTACGGGCTGATGGCCTTGGGCCTTACCCTCATTTTCTCCATTTTGGGCGTCGTAAGCTTTGCCCACGGCGAGTTCTACATGATCGGCGGCATGGTCACCTACTTCATGACTGCCGAATGGATCCCAGGTGTGTCGCCGATCGTAGCCATCCTGGCAAGCTGTATCGTGACCTTCGCCATCGGTTACGTCTTCGAGAGGATCTTCCTGCGCCCCATGGGCAGCGGCGAGATCGAACGCCCCACCGAATACGCCATCCTCGTAACGTTTGGCCTGGCCTTCTTCCTGCAATACTTCACCCAGGCCCTGACCTCGGCAGTGCCTGTAAAAGCGCAACGTTTCTTCCCCTTCCCTCGCCTTGAGCTGCCCGGCGAATCCGGCGCCTTCCTCAGAATGACACCGGGTAATGTCACAATCTTTGACGCGATTTCCGTCCCCAATCCCCGCTTTACCGCCGCCGTCCTTGCCCTGCTCATGCTGGCGGCCCTGCTCTGGTTCCTCTACCGGACCTGGGTGGGCAAAGCCCTCAGAGCCGTTAGTCAGGACAGACAGGCCGCTGCCGTCACCGGAATCAATCCCGACTCGATGAACACGCTCGCATTCAGCATGGGCGCAATGCTTGCAGGCCTGTCAGGAGCCTCCTTAGTCCAGGTCTTCTCCTGGTTGCCCCAGGTCGGTATCCCCGCAGCCGCCCGCTCTTTCGTTATCATCGTGCTTGGCGGCATGGGGAGTCTGCCCGGCGCCTTCCTGGGCGGTCTGATCGTTGGGCTGGTCGAAGCCGCAGGCACCGGATGCATCCCCGACGCCACCCGCGCCGCCGCCTATATTCCCGCCTACGGCATGGTGATCCTGACCTTGGTGCTCCTGCTCAAGCCGACCGGTCTCTTTGGACGCGAGCTATGAACCCAACGGCTCTCTACCGCGTCTCAGCGACGGTCGCCCTCATCATTCTGTTTCTGATCCCCCTGGCCTCTTCAGAAATGGGTGGCTTGGGACCCCTTGTCCTCAGCAGTTACTTCATGCATCTGGCCATCACGGCCTTTTTCTACGCTATTCTCGCCTCAAGTTGGTCTCTCTTGGCAGGATACGCGGGGCAGTTCTCCTTTGGCCACATGGCCTTCATGGCAATCGGGGGCTACACTTCCGGTCTGATCGGAAAGTTCATCCGCTTCACTACCGCTCCCTCCGAGCTGTGCACCGATCTGCCTCTGTTCGGCAACTGGTGGCTGGTGATTCTGAACATCCGCCGCGTCGGCACTATCGACGAGTCCTGCCTCGACATGGCCAAAGCCGAGACGCTGCCTGCCGGCACGTTGATTGTGTTCCCGCCAGTCTGGGCCAGCATTGCCATGGGGCTGGTAATGGGCGCCGTCTTTGGCCTGCTGGTCGGCTGGCTCGTCCTGCGTCTCCGTAGTACCTATTTGGCCCTCTTTACCATCGGCTTCTCCGAAATCCTGCGCGCAGCCATCAGCGCCGAGATTCCCATCACCGAGGGCCAGAGCGGGCTGGAGCTTGTCCCGCTCTTCCCCGGCGGCATCGCCGGCTTCACGTCAACGAGCAAGATACCGCCCTACTACGCCATGCTGCTCCTGTTCATCTTTGCCATGGCGCTCATGACCTGGCTGGCCGGTTCCAGGTTCGGTCTCTTCATCCGCGCAATACGAGAAGACGAAGAGGCCGCCGCCGCACTCGGCGTCAACATTGTCCGCTACAAAGTCCTGGTCTTTGTCATCACCAGCACCTTGGCGGCCGCAGCCGGCGCCCTCCAGGGCCACTACATCGGAATCATCACACCCAATACTTTAATAATCCTGCAGATGTCCCTGGTGATCGCTATGGCCGTCATCGGCGGTCTCGAAAACATCTACACCGCCTCCGTCGGCGCCATTATCATCACGTTTGTATTGGAGCTGCTGCGCACCAGCGTCTCCATTGGCCCGATCCACATTGACATGACACTGTGGCGGCTGGTTTTCTTCGGAATCCTGCTTATGTTGACCCTGCGCTTCCAGCGCAACGGCCTCCTTTTCCCGATCTTGGAACGTATCAGTCGCGGCGGCGTCGCCGCAGAGACAGTTTCAATCCGCGCCCAAGACGATGAGGAACTCGACGAGGAATTGGAAGAGTTTTCCGAAGATGAGGAAGCAAACGAGGAAGTACCCCGACCAGCGTCCGGCACTGACACCAGCGCAAGTTAGACCCACAAAGCGGTGGCAACCATGTTGAAGCTGACCTCAAACAGCATCTACAAGAACTTTGGCGGACTGGAGGTCCTCAAGGACGTCTCCTTCTCTGTCGAAGGTCCGGAGCTGATCGGCCTGATCGGCCCCAACGGCGCCGGCAAAACAACGCTCACCAACATCCTCGACGGTGCCCTCAAGCCCTCCAGCGGCACCGTCTACATGAACGGCGAAAGAATCGACACGCGTCCACCCTACGGCGTCGCCAGAGCCGGCCTCGGACGAACCTTCCAGGTCACACGGGCCTTCCGTCGCATGACCGTGCTCGAAAACCTGCTCATCCCCGCAATGGCAATGCGCGCCACCGCCCGCCAGCGTGACTTCGAAGAAAAGGCGAACGAGGTCCTCGAGTTCCTCACTATCGGCCACCTTCGCAACGAATACGCCCGTGCACTCTCAGGCGGCCAGCAGAAACTGCTCGAGCTGGGCCGCCTCCTGATGCTCGACCCCCAGATGATCATTCTGGATGAACCCTTCGCCGGCGTTCACCCTCGCTTGATGGAGGTGATCTACCGCTATATCACCGAAACCAATGCGCAGGGCAAGGCATTCATCATAATCAGCCACGACATGGATACGATCTTTACCTTAAGCCGCCGCCTCCTGGTGCTGAACTACGGCGACCTGATCGCCGACGGCGACCCGGAGATTGTCCGGGAAGATCCCATGGTGAAAGCGGCCTACCTGGGCGAGGAAGAGGAGTAATGCTGGCAGTCAATGACCTCTACGTAGGCTACTACCGCGACCTGAATATCCTCCAGGGCGTCGCCATGCAGGCCGAAGGCGGCAAGATCACCACCGTTCTCGGTGCAAATGGAGTGGGTAAGTCGACCCTGCTCAAAGCCATCTACGGATTTCTCCGCCCCAACCAGGGACAGATCCACCTCGACGACGAGGACATCGTCAATGTGCCCACGCACGAACGCATAAACATGGGAATCTCCTACATTCCCCAGCAACCCGGCGTATTCCGCTTCATGTCTGTCGAGGAAAACCTGGAGCTCGGAGCGTGGACCTTCAAGAATGACAAGAGCCGCATCAAGCGCAAGCTCGAAGAAAACTACGACCGCTTCCCCGATCTGGCCCCGCGCCGCCGCTCCAACGCCGGCGAGCTCTCTGGCGGCATGCAACGCATGGTCGAAATCGGTCGTACCCTCATGACCGACCCCAAACTCATCCTCGTCGATGAACCGACCGCCGGCCTAGCCAAACTGCTCTCAGAAGAGGTCTACCAGATGCTCGTCGATCTGCGCGACCGCGACGGCCTAACCATCCTGCTCGTGGACCAGGAAATCCGCTCCGCCCTCAAAATCGCCGACTACGTCTACGTTCTGGAGCTCGGCCGCAACAAATTCCAGGGGCCGGCCGAAGAATTTACCGACCTCGAAAAAGCCTTCTGGGTTGGATGAGGCCGGCATCCCCCATGCGCAAAGATCGCAAGTGAACTTCTCTCTCTCCTCCTCTCTCGGCAACAGTCTCGCCCCTTCGCCTACCCTGTCAATCAACGAACGCGTTCGCCAGATGTGGGCAAACGGCCAGACCGTCTACCATCTTGGATTCGGCGAATCCCGTTTCCCCGCCCATCCCGCCATAGTCCGCGCCCTGGTCGAGCACGCCTCGCGCCAGAGCTACCTGCCCAGCGCCGGGATTCCCGAGCTCCGACAGGCCGTCGCCCGCTTTCACTCGCGCCAGCTAAACCGCGAAATCCGCCCCGACCAGGTGATCGTCGCCCCCGGCAGCAAGTCTCTCCTGTTCGCCTTCCAATTGGCCTTGGCCGGAGCCACCGTGCTTCACACGCCCTCATGGGTGAGCTACGAGCCCCAGTCCCGCCTCTTCAACCGCCCAGTCCTCCGCCTGCCAGCCAGCCCTGAAGACGGGCATCGGCTCTATCCCGCGCGACTCCACCGCCTCCTGAGGCACTCCCCCCACAGCCAGCACCTGCTCATCCTCAACAGTCCCAGCAACCCTACCGGACAGATGATCGAACCCCCCCTCCTCGAAGAGATCGCCGAAATCTGCAGAAGGGAACAGGTCCTCGTCCTCTCCGACGAGATATACGGACTCACCGCCTTCGGACGTGAGCATGTCTCCATCAGCAGCTTCTACCCGGAGGGAACAGTCGTCCTCGGCGGCATGAGCAAGCACCTCTCACTCGGCGGCTGGCGTTTGGGGACCGCCCTGGTACCGCCCGGAGACAGCGGGCAGCAGCTTCTCCAAGCCGTCGCCAAAATCGGCAGCGAACTCTGGTCTACCGCCTCCGCACCCATCCAATATGCAGCAATCACCGCCTACTCTGACGATGCCGAACTCGCCGCCTACGTAGAAGAGTGCACCGCCCTGCACGCCGCCCGCACCCGCTACCTCTGGCGCGGCCTCTCCGAACTGGACATCCCTTGCGCTGAACCGACCGGCGGCTTTTACCTGTTCCCCAATTTCGATCACTGGCGCAAACCCTTCGCATCCCTAGGCGTCAATACGTCGGTTGACCTCGCACGCTACCTGCTTGACGAATGGCAAATCGCCGCGCTGCCCGGTTCAGACTTCGGCACACCGGCCGGAGAGCTCTCCCTTCGCCTCTCCTCCAGCTACGTCGACCTTGAGACAGACGAAAAGGCGGCCAAACTGATCGAAACGGCTGCCAGCGTTGCGAGCGAGGAAGAGTTGCTCCGCGACCACCACCCGGGAATGAACGAAGTGTTGGCCCGTCTGCAGAGATTTCTCTCTTCTCTGTGACCTTCTCCCAATCCGCAGGATTGCCACTAAGGTCATTTCGCCAGGACCTCTCCCGATTGCGCATAGTCATCCAAAGTCGGAGCTCAGCGCGGTCGGCGCGCCATCTGTGAAGGCCTCAAGGAAAAGAAATACGCAAATGTACCCATATCCTTCTGAAGGGCTCGCTCTAGTGGACCGTCTCCATACAGTCGCTGTCATCGGTGCCGGGACAATCGGGGCCAGCTGGGCAGCCTGCTTTCTGGCCAACGGCCTGCACGTAGTCGCGGTCGACCCGGTACGCGAGGAAACGGATCTGCGCCGCGCCATCGACGCCATGATGCCCGCCCTGGAGAACATTGGTCTGGCCGCCGCCTCCGACCAGAGCCGCCTGCGTTTCTCAACCCAAATAAATGATGGGCTGGCAGAAGTCGAATTCGTGCAGGAGAATGTCCCCGAACGCCTGGAAACAAAGCGAGAGACGTTTCGACTGCTCGAAACGGTGATCGGTCCGCAGGTAATCGTCAGCAGCAGTGCCACCGCCCTGATTCCCTCCGACATACAGGCCGGTGCCAGCCATCCTGAACGCCTGCTGGTAGGCCACCCCTTCAACCCACCCCATCTGATTCCGCTGGTGGAAGTGTCCGGCGGCGCGCAGACCGCCCCCGAAGTCTTGGACTGGGCAATGGGGTTCTACCGGAAGCTCGGCAAGGCGCCGGTGCGAATGAAAAGGGAGGCCTACGGCCACATCGCAAACCGGCTCGCAGCCGCCCTATTCCGAGAGGCGGTCCACTTAGTGGCAGAGGGTATCACAACCGTGGAAGACGTCGATGAGGTCATCACCCAAGGCCCTGGCCTGCGTTGGGCATTCCAAGGCCCATTCACAACATATCATCTGGCAGGGGGAAACGAAGGGTTCGCCCATTACATGCATCATTTGGGGCCGTCACAGGAGGCCCGCTGGCAAACCCTGGGGGAACCAAGCCTGACTGAAGAACTGATTACCAAGTTAGTTAACGAAGTGGAAGATGCAACTGCGGGAAGATCCCCGGCCCAACTTGCCCGCATACGCGATTCCGGCCTTGTAGAACTCCTCCGGCTCAAGAATTCGCTTCCAGAATGATCTGTAGGCCAAAGCTCGGTGACCAGTGCCCGTTCAGATCTCCCTCCGCCCCCGGCCATCCCCCCGTAGGGGCACCCCTCGTGCGTGCCCAAGCCAGCATGCCCAAAACGAGCCAACCTGCCAAACCCCCCGTAGGGGCACCCCTTGTGGGTGCCCAGGCCCGCATCCCTCAAGTGCGCAATCCTGACAGAGTCCCCCCGTACGGGCACCCCTTGTGGGTGCCCTCGTGGTGCTACTCCTGGCGAAAATCCGACAGCGCGGGAACTACCGCCCTCTGTCGCACGGCTGGTCACCCAATTCCCTCTGTAACTGCTCAAGTTCCGCCTTGAGCTTGCTTACCAGGCCGGCGTTGCCCGGTTCATGATAGACACTATGCATCTCCCTCGGATCGTCTTCGAGGTCAAAAAGCTCCCACTCCGGCTCTGTAGGCTCGTCAATAGCGCCCGCACTGCCAAGAGCCTCCCCATAGTAGTAGATCAGCTTATACCGCTCAGTTCGGATCCCGTAATGGGCCGGAATGTTGAAGTGTGCCAGGTGCATCCAGTACCGATAGTACATCGAACGCCGCCAGTCCGATGGTGCCCTGCCTTCCGCCAGCGGACGAAGACTCCGGCCCTGCATATCCTGCGGTTCCGGAACACCCGCATAGTCCAGAATGGTCGGCGCAAAATCTACGTTCAGCGCAATCCGTTCGCTGGTCACACCAGCCTGGACCGCCCGCGGGTAGCGCATCAGAAATGGAATGCGAATCGACTCTTCGTACATGAATCGCTTGTCATACCAGCCGTGGTCCCCCAGGAAAAAGCCATGGTCCGAGCTGTAGATGACGATAGTGTCCTCGGCGATCTGGTTCTCTTCCAGGTACGCCAGCAGACGGCCCACATTCTCGTCGATAGAAGCGACGCAGCGAAGGTAGTTGCGCATGTAGCTCTGGTAGTTCCACGCCTTCTGCTCCCCAGCAGACAGCCCATGGGGCACCGCGTCGGGCACATGGTTCTTCAGATGCATCAGCGCCACCTGTTCGGTCGCCATACTGGCCGCGGCCGCCCGATTCCGGTAGTCGTCGTGAAAGGTAGCCGGCTCGGGAATCGTCTCATCCGCGTACAGCTCCCGGTGCTTCGGATGGGGCTGAAACGGATCGTGAGGCGCCTTGTGCGCGCAAACCAGGAAGAAAGGACGATCCTTGTCTCGCTGCGACAGCCAGCTCAGCGCCTTGTCCGTCAGTACGTCCGTCACATATCCCCTCTCCACAACCGGCTCACCCATCTCCGTCATCTCAGGGTCGTAGTACCGCCCCTGCCCAGGCAAAACGCTCCAGAAATCGTAACCCGCCGGGTCGCTGTTCCCACCGTGCCCAAGATGCCACTTGCCAACAAACGCCGTCTGATAACCGGTGTCGTGCAAAAGCATCCCTAGCGTAGTCTCCTTGGTCTGATCTATGACGTCGTTGAGCGTCTTGATTCCCGTCGTATGGCTGTACTTCCCCGTATGTACCGACGCCCGCGCCGGCGTACAGATCGCATTTGTGCAGAAGCAGCTGTCCAACCGCAGCCCTTCCGCGGCAATCCGGTCCAGATTCGGCGTGCTGTTCAGCTTGCTGCCGTAGGTGGAAAACGCGGCCGGGGCATGGTCATCGGCCATGATCAGGAGAACATTGGGGCGGCTTTCTCGGGTCATGATTGATCCTCATCTTTGGAAACAACACACCCCCTGGCAGAGAAACCTGCAAGGGGGTGTATCGGATGGACAGACACGAAATTCAAGACCGACGGAAGGATTTGTTTGTACCAGCGCGAAAGGGCAGTTTACCTTCCAACTTTCCCATCCGGCGCCAAACAGGATTCGTGACTTGGATCAAGCGTCGGCCAGCAGTTCGTCTACCTCTGGCTTTACGGCGTTGGCCGCATCTATAACCGTACGGTCGCCTAGCCAGACCAGCTCGAATGCAGATGTTAGTGCAGTGTTTATCTGTGCCCGGTTCTTGTGTTGCCACACCGGCACGCCGAACTCGTCAATGCGGTCCATATAGAACTCCACAAATGTGTCAGGTACATCGAGCTGCTCCAACACATACTTCGACGTGGAACGACGAGCATTGATAATCCCGGTGTTTGCCCAGATTCGGTGGGCCTCCTCACTGGCGTTGTACTCCAGCCACGCCCACGCCTCTTCTGGGTGAGGGCTCTCGGAAGGGATCGAGAACGCCGACCCTCCGACATTGAGGGTATGCGCTCCACTGTCTCCGCCCATCGGGTACGGCGAAATCTCCCACTCGAACGAGCCGTCGAACTGGTCGATAATCCCGGGAAAAGTGGAAATCAGAGCCGAACTGCCAGATATGAACAGGTTGCCCAGGCCCTCAATCAGATCGGCTGAGGGATGCACTTCATGGGTCTGTATGGCGTCAAGGTACCAGTTGAGGAACGCAACCGTCGCCTCGGAGTTGACAATACACTCGGTCTCGTCTTCATTGAATATCTCGGTCCCCCAGGCCACCGCCTGAGGGCGGATCTCGTTGACCCAGTTGTCCACCATGTTCGACATGCCCCAGACGGCAACTTCGCGCTTGTTGAAGTCGTCGTCTAAAGGATGGTTGCCATCGCGGTCTGTCGTCAGGGCTAGACTCGCTTCCAGCAGATCTGCATAGGTAGAGCCAACGCCCGGACCGGTCAGGCCGGCCGCCTCATAGAGAGTCCTGTTGAACCAAATCCCCTGCACGCCGACGTCCCAGCTGGTCCCGTACTGTCCACCTTCAAAAGTGAAAAGCCCCCAAACCGATTCGTACCAGTCATCGGGAAAATCGGGCGAGGCGTCGATACGGGGATTCAGATCTTCGATCGCGCCCAGCACGGCATGAGGGCGTACCCAGGCCGTGTGCGTCCACGCGGAGTCCGGCGGGGACCCGGAGGCATACAGAGTGTTCAGCTTGGTCCAGTAGTCGCCCCAGCCTAACGTCTGGTTTTCGACTGCAATCGCCCCTTCATTGCTTTCCATGAAGGCCGCGGCTACGTCCTCCATCATTGCTGCCCGACCCCACGTCATCGAAATGATGGAAACCGATTCCGCTGCCGGCGCAGCCCCGCCTTCATCTCCAGCCGGGTCGGCCGCCATTGGCTGGCATGCCGCCAGCATGACGACTGAGCCGGCGCCAAGACCTGCATTGCGCAGAAACCTGCGGCGCGTCAACTGTTCAGACATCTTCTCTTCTCCTTGTGGAAAAACGTTTTTGCTCTATCGCAGCACCAAGGCGGTGCGCGACTACCCTTTCACTCCTGTAAACACGACACCCTGAATAAAGTACCGTTGGCCGAAATAGAAGACCAGGAGCACCGGAACCATACTCACGGTTGCCGCGGCCATCATCAACTCCCACTCCGTCGTATACTGGTCCTGGAACAGTCGCAAGCCCAGCGCCAGCGTGTACTTCTTCTGATCGAACAGATAAATGAGTGGCACCAGGAAGCTCTGCCAGCGATTCTGAACGATGAATATCACGACCGTCATCAAGGCCGCCTTAGACAGAGGGAGAATAATTCGCCAGTAGACGCCGAAGCGGCTGCAACCGTCGATTATGGCGGCATCATCCAATTCAGGCGAGATTGTCATGAAATATTGGCGAAGCAGGAAAATATTGAAGGCGCTGCCGCCGAAGAATGCCGGCACCACCAGGGGCAAATAGGTGTCCAGCCACTCGAGCTCGCGAAACAAAATAAACTGGGGAATCATGATGACCTGGAAAGGCAGCATCAGTGTGGACAGGACCAGCACGAACATGAAGTTGCGTCCGCGCCAGCGAAGGCGTGCGAAGGCGAACGCGGCCAGCGAACCGGAGAACGTGGCGCCCACCACCGCCAGTCCGGTGATCTTCGCCGTGTTCAGAATGAAGCGGCCGAACGGCAGAATCGTCATGGAATTTGGGTAGTTTTCCCAAACAATCGGATTTGGGATCCATACCGTCGGAATCTTGAAAATGTCGGCGGGCGTCTTTAATGAAGTGGATACCATCCACAGGAAAGGCAGGATCACGATGACCATACCCACTGCTAATGCAAGATAAATGAAAGTCAGCTTGAAGGCTCGGGTTCGGCTTTGGCTCCCGCTGATTGACCGTACGACCATTGCTTAGCTTCCTCGGACTTCCCCTTCGTAATAGACCCAAACTGCAGATGAGCGGATGATGAAAAGCGTCAATAGCATGATGTAGACGAAAAGCACCCAGGCCAGTGCAGAGGCGTATCCCATTTGGAAAAACTCGAAGCCTTGCCTGAAAAGGTAAAGCATCACGAAAAGGCTGGCGTTCCCCGGACCGCCCTGCGTCATGATAAATGGGCCTGCAAACTCCTGTAATGCGTCGATCATTCCGATCACGAACTGGAAGAAGAGAACGGGAGAAATCATGGGAATCGTGATCTTCCAGAACTTCACCCAGTCGTCTGCGCCGTCAACCTCTGCTGCCTCGTAGAGTTCATTAGGGACACCCTGCAGACCGGCAAGGTAGATGATAATGCCGGCGCCCACGCCCCACAGACTCATCAAGATAAATGAGGCCAGAACGGTTCTCGTGTCGGTCAGCCAGTAGGGCCCTTCAACTCCAATTAGGCTGAGCGCACGGTTTAGCAGGCCAAAATCACCGTTCAGAATTAAGAGCCAGACCATCGCCACTGCCACGCCGCTGACCGTTGCAGGCAGATAATATACGGTGCGAATGAACGCCAGCCCTCGCACGCTGGCGTTCAGCAATAGAGCCACCAGTACGCCCAATGCGATGCGCAATGGCACCGATACAACGGAATATATCGTGGTAACCTTAAACGCTTGAAATACAAGGGGATCGCCGGAAATCATTTCGGCATAGTTCGCCAGTCCAATGAATTGCGGCGGAGTGAACATGCGCCACTCGGTTAAGGAGAGCACCAGAGAGGCCAGCATCGGACCCAGTTGGAAGGCAACGAATCCGATGATCCAGGGGAGAACGAGCAGCCACGCCAGCCGCTCCTCACCGTTGAGGTAATACCACGGCCTTTGCTTCTGCATGGAAGTTGTGGCGAGCTGATCCTGGAGTGTCGCCATTCGCCTGACCGATTCAGTTCGTGTTTGCAGAGACTAGGCGGAGCCCTGACGTAGGCTCGACCTCAAGGCGGATCCGGGGGACATTGCACGAGAAGATACTATAGCCGCTACCTATTGTCAATTTATTTGCTCATCTGGTGTATATCCCTAAATGGGGGTGAACAGTCGCACGCCTCTGCAGGCGCCCTAGCCACCGTCAGTTCCCATTCCGGTTTCCACCAGAATGAGCGCCGTCTCTGACCCCTAACCTCTGTCCCCTGGCCTCTGCAGTTTTGGGCGGTCGGGCCTATTCGGCCCTCCCTTGTGCGGGGGCTCCGCCCCCGCAACGCCCCCTCTCCTACAACACGCCTCATCGAACCGGGTGTCGATATTGGTAACAGGTGGCTAATCGAAGGTGTCCAGCCAGACCACGTCCCGCCAGTCCCATCAGATCCCGGCAGGTGCCGGCCTCGTGCCTGCCCTCGCACCCGCCCCAACTGACGGACGCCACGCTACGGCCAGGTCTGGCGCCTGCACTGCGTCTCGCCCAAAGACGGCAAACAACGCCAGCCACCGCTGGCGCTGATTCCCCGCCAGTCTGTTCCCACCCCAAATCTGGGATGCTCCCCCTTACCCTCTCACCGTTGCCAGTTGAGCCGGATTCGAGTAGAATTTCGGCGTCTCTGTAGTACCTTGAAGAACACAAAAATGCGAGGCACACCTTGTACCCAGCTACGCGCACAACAAACTTCAACCAGTCAATGATCCGGGAGATGACCCGATTGGCAATGCAGCACGATGCCGTAAACCTGAGCCAGGGTTTTCCGGACTTCGACCCGCCTGAGGCAATTGTCAATGCCGCTGTTGAGGCAATTCGCGGGGAGGCCAATCAGTACACCGTCACCTGGGGCTATCCGCCCTTGCGCCAGGCCTTGGCTGAACAGTACACCTCGCAGCTGGGCTGGACCGTCGATCCCGATGTTCACATCTGTGTCGTCTGCGGCGTGACTGAAGGCATTACCTCATCCCTCCTTGCCCTGCTCGATCCCGGTGACGAACTGATCATTCTGGAGCCGGGGCACGAGAACTTCCGCCCTTCGGCGCTGCTGGCCGGCGCCAACGCCGTTCCCGTCGTCCTGGAGGCGCCCGACTATCGAATCGACGCCGACCGTTTGGAGGCGGCTGTCACCAATCGCACACGCGCCCTGCTACTGAATACACCCCACAATCCAACTGGTCGGGTTTTCGATAGCGACGAAATGCAAACGCTTGCCGAATTCACCAACAGACACAACGTCATTCTGATAACCGACGAAATATACGACCGCATCCTATACGACGGACGTGAGCACATCTCCCCAGGCTGCTTGGATGGCTTGGTTGAACGTACCGTAACTGTGGGCGGGCTGGGCAAGAGCTTTGCTGTCACCGGCTGGCGATTGGGCTTCGTCATCGCACGCGAGCCCCTGGCTTCAGCCATCCGCGCCGTGCACGACTACTCCACCATCTGCGCACCGACGCCCTTACAGGCTGCGGCGGCCGCGGCCCTGAATCAGCCGGCCGACTACTGGTTGCAGATGAGAGAGGAATACGGCGAACGCCGCGAGGTGATGTTGGAGATGCTGCAGTCTGCTGGCTTTCGCGCAGTCCGGCCTGAGGGCTCCTACTACACCATGGCCGACTATTCTGCCATCGACGCGCCGCAGGCTGAGTGGGACTCGCACCGTTTCGCCCGCTGGCTTACGACGGAGGTCGGCGTGGCTTCAGTAGCCGGTATCAACTTTTACACAAAGGACAGAGAAAAGTACGGCGAGGGCATCGTGCGATTTGCCTTTGCCAAACGAATCGAAACTCTCCACGAAGCGGGCAGGCGGCTGGCCGCGATTGCCAAATAGCAGACCTCCGGCGTCCCAGTCTTCGAGTAAACCACCTTGTCGTACATTCCTTTCTTACACTCAGTCCAGCCTTATTCGTGCTAAGGTCAGTTCGGGCTCCCAAGTACCGTCTAGAACAACAGTCTCTAAACTGTCGGCGTCATACAATAGCAGACGCAATTCGTATTCGCCGGCAGGGATTACCCACGGGAAAGTCAGTCGAACGAGCGAATCGATAGTTGCCTCGGGTGCCCGCTTCACATAGGGGGCGCCCTCAGGTTTCCACAGGTCAGAGTCCTCCTGGAAGACCCAGCTTCCATCCGTCTCCGTGGCATAAAGCCGAAGCGAAGTCGCATAGACAGTTTCCGATTCGACGAGTTCTCGCCACTGCAGAGCAACCCAAACGGGACGATCCCTTTCGATTTCTATCAACCCCTCCGTCGACAGCTGGACCTCTCCCTGGCCCAACGCCACCCCGACGAGAGACATTCCACTATCGTATCCGACAGCCATCGACTCCAGCTGATGGTAATGTGTCCAGATAACCCGGCTCTCTATTCTGGGCCCTCCCCCTGCCACTGGCAGCAGGCCCTCGCTCTCCAAGGACGTCGAGGTCCGATCGACGAAGCCAACGTACACCCTGGCGACTTTGGGTGAAGAGCGCTCAAGCGGAATCTGGTAACTGTCCTCGTAGATGACGCCCGGTTGCCACAACGTTAGCGGTCGAGCTCCCCAGCCAGGATGCGTTGTCACGTTTCCTATCTGTCTGTCCTCGGCATCCAGCAGATGGATGAACAGCTCGTGATCGCTGTCCTGTACCTGGGAAGCACGGAAATATAGCGTCACCGGCACAGCTTCTCCGGCAAAGGAGTCCGGACTCGGCAGACGGGCAGCAACCAGCTCCACGCCGTCGCCATATACCTTCCCAATTGGCATGGCGTCGGCCGGCGCCTCCTCTACAACGGCGACAGTTGAATCCAAGCCGTACGATGAAGGCAGCAGAACAGCCAGGGCATATAGGGAACAGGACCACAGGCCAATTGGTACAACTGTCCCTAGCACAGCGCGCACGCCGCGCGGAAGGAGGCCAGCCCAGAATCGAAGACCGCCCACCGCGACCACAGCCAGTGCGCTGATGGCCGGGAACAAGAGTCTGCCCTGAGAACCCTGTGCGATGGAGATCCAGTACGCCAGAAGCGCGACAGAAATCAGTGCCCAGACCCAGGAGATATTTACACTGTCCACAACCTGCACTTCCCGCGCGTCAAGCGCGCGGGAGGCCTTCTTGGACCGCAGCCAGGCAATCAAGGCGCCCGACAGGGCCAGGGCGGACAACAGCTCGAAAATCGTGTAGAGCCACGGAGGAAGGAGAATACTGAACCACCCGAAAACCCCCCAAAAGGACATCTGCAGGCCGCGCAGTTCTCCGAACAATCCCGGCAGCGTTTGAGGCTCCAAACGCTGGCCGGTTACGCTGAGCAGATTCGCTGTGCCGAACGGGTCTCCGTAGAGTAGGATGTTGCGAACATACCACCAACCGGCGACGACTAGGACTACACTTCCGACCAAGAGCCCCCCTCGAAGTGGAGTTTCCCAGTCCTTCTGGTTCTTGGCAGACACTGTGATGGCATACACAGCCAGTACAAGCAGCCCAAGACCCTGCAGTTTACTCAATGCACCGAGGCCCAGGAGCAACCCCAGCCCTACCCATTGCCACCTGCGGACACGCCTTTCTGCCCTGCGGCCAACCAGCGCCGCCAAACAAACCAGCGAGGCCGCGCTTACGACGGTGATCATATTGTCGTTAGTAAAGCTTGCGCTGATAAACGCAAACTGTGGAATCGTCGCCACGAGTGCGGTCGCCAACAGGCGCGACCACCTGTCAGTGGGAAAGGCGAAACGCGCGAGTAAGTAAGTAAAGAAAACAGTCAGAGTGCCAAGAGCTAGGGAAATCCAGCGGCCAACGTGCAGCGCAAGATTCACACCAACCAGAGGCCTGCTCTGCGCACTGAAGAGCATGAAATTCTTGTTGCCCGGCTGCCGCGGATCGCCGAGATTAGCTCTGGGATTCTGAACCGCAAAACGTTCGAGGCCGCCCTGATCGATGCCTGCCGTCGCCAGTGCCACCAATCCGTAATACAGGGGAGGCTGACTCCCTTCCTGCTCCCACGGCCCGGTCTTTTCTGGTCCCTGTACGGGAAGGCCGTTCCCCGCCGCCAGATGTCGGGCAAAGGCGTAGTGATAGATTTCATCAGGTGTCTCAAACGCTGGAACGACGAGGCTGTAGGCAAGGCCGGTAACGAAAAAAACAGTGAGCAGGATCCCGACCAGCCCAGTCTCCTTGTCCAACCTACGGAGAATCCCAGAGAACACGCAGACTCTTCTCCTACATCCATTGGCGCCGAGGTTGCCGTAGTTCCGGGAACAGTCCGAGGGCTTGGCTGGGAGGGCATTGAAAGATGTCCAGTTGTCCGGCTAAGTCGACGCGCACTTTCGCTTCCGGAAGTGAAACAACAACTCCGGCCGCAAGAGAAACCAGGTTCTCTGCACCTTCTTCTAGTCTGGCTTCCCTGTCAACGTCCACACACGTCACAGTCCGTAAATCTGAAGAAAGCAATCTGCACAACATCCTCACCCGAATCCGTCAGAATCCGCGGGGCGCCTTCTACACTGACGTCGTACAGCCCTGCCAAAAGGCGCAGCGAGCCGTCCGGAACCTCTGAAGGAATCGGCATCGCCGCGGCTATGGAATGATTGGCACTTTCCATGCGGAATTCCGGATCCCATTGGGCTACCAGATTACCCGATTCGTCGACCAGGTGCATAAAGATCTTCTCCCCTCCGGTCAGGGCCGAGGGATCCCCCCGCCATTCCATGTGTACGACCAGTTGCCCGCCGGCCGGAGGCCATTGCGGACTGACCTCGGCCCGCTCGAGGACCAATCCATTGGCAAACTCTACTTCCACGATCAGCCACGCCTCCGGATTGGGCCGCGAGTAAAGTTCCACTTGCCAGGCCCCAAAGGTTTCCTGGCCCGCCAGCAGGTAGGAACTGGCAAGCGCCTGCCTCGCTAAGTTTGGACCTTCTTGATCATCGTTCAAACTGACTGGAAGAATGACTCTCATTACGTTGCTATCCCGCAACGCGTTCACGGCTTCCGTTGCGCCTTTCAGGTCGTGATCATGACGGGGCAGGACCGAATCCTCGACTTCCCCCCTGTAATAGTAGAGAAAGAGAGTGGGATCGGGGAAGCTCTGGAGAATATGAACCTCGTCCAGATACAGCCCCGCGCTCCACCCCTCCAACACTGTGGACACTTCCCTCAATCCTCTCGAACTGCTGAACTCAGGATCAGAATGGTAACTTCGCCAAGTGAACAGATTACCCGCTACCAGTATCAGCACGAGAATGGCTGCGGCAACGCGCCCGATCGGAATCCGGCTCAATAATGTCGGTGAGTCTTCTCCGTTGACGTCAGTCCATGCCCTCCATCTCCACCCCAGCCAGCTCTCAATCCAATCACCGATGCGAGTCAGACCGGTTGCCATCAAGAGAAGGTACGGTGGCAGCGTTACCGCATAGAGGCTTCCATACATGAACCAGTGCCGGCGTAGCGGTTCCCAATATGCGAGCGGGGCCATGGCCAGCAGAAGCAGAATGAAGACCATCGGACTCTGACCTGGAACCTGGGGCGGCGAATCCGGTGTCGTAGGGCTGCTTCCATCTTCGATTCCATCCGCGACTTGTCGACTATTGGTATCCAGGTAGGTTCTACGCCGCGCCAGGTGAAAGCCCCCTATTATCGCAGCTGCGATGCAGACAGAACCGAATATCCCGGCATTCAACAGCCAGACTCGCCCCGGCACCAGTTCACCGATGGGATAGCCAGCGAATCTCCACCACAACATCGAATCAAACGGGTTGGCTGTACCGCCTCCCCTCAATTCGAACGTTCCGTTCCATGCGCTCAAAAGCCAGGGGATGCACAGGACAACTATCGAGAGTTGCGCCAATGCCCAGCGTGTAAGCATAGACCGGTACGTGCTCCGCGTTTGCGAGTTCGCTCTGCTCCTGCCCTCGCGCGCAAGCAAGTAGAGAACATACAGGTTCTGTGCCAGGAGAGCAAGAATTGCGAAAACTTGAGTATAGAAAGTAGCGGCCGCACACAGGACGTAAGCAAGGAAAATAACCCTGTTCTTGGACCCGCTGATCAGACGGACCGCCAGTACGGCGCAGGCAACAGAAAGAGTAAGACTAAGAGGGTTGAGAAGAGCTTCTTGACTAGCCCGAACGGCGTATGAGCCAACCGCCATCAAGACTGTCGCCGTCAGTGCGGCAAAGTCGGGCAAGCCCAACTCCCTGGCGAGACGGTAGAGGAGCGGAATGGTCAGAGTGCCCAGGAGAGCCGAGACTGAACGTAATGCGAACTCGCTGCTCCCCGCAAGTCGAAGCCAAAAGTGATTCAGCCAGTAGCTGGCGGAAAATGTCGCACTCCCTCCCTCGCTGAACATATGTATCAGACTGGAAATTGGAAGTTGGCCGAACCGATAAGACACTGCTTCTACCGTAACCAGCTCCTGGTCGCCAAGTTGAAAAAACCGAAGAGCGAAGCCAGCAAAGGTGGCCAATACAACGACGACGCGTTGGAAGTGGGCGTCGGAGAAAACACGCCAACCCATCGAGTACAAAACGCCATTCCCGTTTCCGCCTGTCTCGCCGTCCCGGTCTATGGCCGAAGTCGAAAGGTCAAATTGCCGTAGCGCTCTTACAGAATGTCGGATTCGCTTCCAGGTTGTCCGAAGCGCCTCTAAAATCCGCCCCCGCAGTACCACCACCAGAGCCACCCAACTGAAGACGCTGATGGCCATTCCCCATCGCAAGCTGGCCGGGCGGTAGGCAAGGTCAACTGTCCCGCTTCCTGCAGGGACAGGGATCCCCAGAAAGGCCTGATTGGCGCGTACGACTGGTAGTGCGACAGCCTGTGTTGGTTGACTTCCTGCTCTCCATTCCGCCTCCCATCCAGGCAGGTAGTTCTCGCTAACGAAAATCAGGCCGGGCCCGGTACTCTCGATCCGGACCTCCAGGCGGGTGTGCCCGGCGCGTGTCGCTTCGATGGTGGCCTCGCCTCCCTCCCCAAAGGGCATCGCACCGTCTACCCATGCCTCTCCCAGGACATCGGCATCTGAATCCGCGACCAGCACCTCCTGGAGTGGGTCGAAGCCGGGGTCCGCCAGCAACGCCCGCGCAGTAAAGTCGTCCACCCTCCGGGCTTTCTGTGCCCACCACACGCGCGGGTAAATGGACTCAAGCTGATGCAGGCGGGTCGCCTCGTTCCCGAGAGGAAACTCTTCCACCAATCGGCTGGCAACTGGCAGTTCCTCTCTCCAGGTCAGCACGCTACCGACATCTGTCAGTTTCCACATGCGTTCCATGGGAAAGTCTACAAATAAGCCGTTGTAGGTGGATAATCGCAACACGCTGGCGGCCCAAACATCCTCCCAGCCTGCCACCATGCCACTGTCTTCCGGCAAACGGCGCTCGTTGTAAACTCGTGGCGAAAGCAATATCGATTCGCCGTCTAGAGACTGTGCTGCTTCCAACGTAGCTGCAATTTCAGGGCGCGTCAGTTCCGACCTGATCTTCTGTCCGTCGGCAAGAATGGTAGCGAAGTTGGAGACAAAGAGATCGACGGCCACGACAAAAAGCACAAGGATAAAGTGCATTCGCCTGAGCCCCAAACGACTGCAAAGTACTACGAATACCGTGGCCAGAAGCAAAGATTTGCTTGCATGGAAGAAGAAACTGGTGTCAGTTCCCTCTAGCCCTCCCGGAAGGTACCAATTGGTGAAAACCAGCGCTATGCCGGCGGCAACAATTGCCAAGTATCCCCACCCAAATCTCCGACGCCAGCGGGCGGCCAGTGATGGCAATAGCGCCATACCGTAACCGCAAAGGACACTCAGCGAAAATGCAAAAAGATAAGCAACTCGTTCTTGGCCCCGGAAGAGCGACCATCCCGGCGCGAACCGATACAGTAGAGGGTAAATCGGCAGAAGATCCCCGAATGAGACCAGAATCGAAAGGAACGCTGTAACCGCAAAGAAGATGGCAGCCGGACGGCCAACGGGACTGAAGGTTACGAGATTGAACCGGTTACTCAGCAGCGCGGCTACAGCAACTGACGCCAGACCAATTCCGGCCATCCCCACATAGAGCGGCGAATAGAGACTCAAAACGCGTGGTACGAAGAGCTGCCAGATGTCTTGTGGCAAGAAGCCGCTGCTTAATTCGTGAAAAGGTAGGGCGGACCGTACAGACAGCGCTGTGAATTCAAGAGCAGGCCACAACTGCGCAACCGTCAGGCCGATCAGAAGGCTGCCGTAGACGGCAATCAACCCAAGATGCTGAAACACCCGCCCGGGTTCAAAAGACCCTGTATTTTTTCCCCGTTCCGAACCGTTCTCTGCAGGTGGTCGTCGGCGACTCTGGGCGACTGTCAACATCAACATCCATCCCCCTACGGCATAGCTGAGAAAGAGAAATGTCTGGGGATGGTTGGCGAAGAAAGCGACTGCATGCCCAGCGCAGGCCCAAAGCCAACGACTCCATTTCGGTCTCCCTGTCCTGTCCGGCAGTAACAGCCACAAAATGAGTGGTAGCCAGACGGCCACGCGCAGTATACCGAGCTGCAAAGGAGGATAACCGGTCGCGTAACCGCAAAAGCCGAAAACCAGCCCGGCCGCGAATCCTGCCATGCGGCTCTGCGTCAGACGATGCACGAGCAAGAAAGTAAAGCTGCACGCCAATACGATGTGAACAAGAGCTTCCACCTGCAGCCAGTAGAGTCTGCCCACGACTGAGGAGTTGAACGATGTTAGCAACAGGAGAGCGTTGCTGATTGGATAGAATACTGCAGATTCAGTGTCGGCGAGGAAAGGATGGCCCGAGTTTACATGCGGATTCCAGACGGGTAACCGCCCCGCCAGGAGCGACTTCTGTTGAAAAAAACTATAGGGCAGATAGTGCCGGGTAAAATCGCCGGCGGCAAACGCTGACAGCCCAAGCAGGTAAGGAGCAAAAAACAGCGCGGCAAGAAAGCAGTATGACCAGACAATGGGGAATGTCGAACTTCGCTCGGGTCGGTTCATCGAGAGAGCATCTATTCCAAACAGAATCGCCGGCCGAATTGCGGCCGGCGAAGAGCATGGCTTCATGCTGGTGGCACTGAAAGTTCGAACTCTCCGGGAAGCAGCCCCGAGTCATCACAGACTACGTGCCGCGACACTATCTTCTACGCTAAGGCGCGTAAATGCCCAGTTCAACAGAGTCCGGGTCGGGATACGGGCTGGATTCGGCGAACTCGATCGCGTCTTCAATTTCAACCGCAGCCCGCTGGCGAATCTCATTCAACTCTTCTATGTCCGCCACCCCTTCGGCCAGCAGCCTGGCCTGATAGCGGGCAATCGGGTCCTTTTTCTCCCACTTGGCCAGGAGTTCACGCGGCACATATTCGGCGCCGTCATGGATTGCGTGGCCCATCATTCGCATCGTCTTCGCTTCGATGAGCGACGGGCCCCCTCCCTGCCTTGCCCGGTCCACCGCCTCACACGTCGCCACATACACCTCCTCGACGTCGTTTCCGTCCACGATGGTCCCAGGCATATTGTAGCCCGCGGCTCGGTCCGCAATGTTCTCAATCGGCATCTGGTCCGATACGTGGGTCGAGTAGGCGTACTGGTTGTTTTCGACAATCAGCACGTACGGCACCTTGTATAGAGCTGCCATGTTGAGCGTTTCGTGCCAGAGGCCGGCGTTGCTGCCGCCGTCACCTACATAGGTCATCGCGACCTTGGCCTCCTTCCGTAGTTTGAGGCTCATTGCAACGCCTAGCGTGATCGGCATCGACATGGGAATGTGACTGATGTAGCCAACAATATTCAGACTCAAATCGCCCATGCCATGAATATTGGCGTCACGCCCCCCGGAAACACCTATCACTTTTCCCAGCAAGTTGCCAAATACTCGACGCGGGGTCAACCCCCTTAGAAAATAGGCCCCGATGTCCCGGTGCATCGGGGCGATGATGTCCTCAGGCGCCAGTGCGTAGGCCGACCCCACGCTGACGGCCTCATGTCCCCGTTGGCTGAACGTCCCGCCTAACCCCCGGCCCTGTTTCCAAAGCGAAACCATGCCCTCATCGAAGGTCCGAGCCAGGACCATCCAGTAAAACATCTCAAGTTTCTGCTCACCCGTCAGCGCGGCCATTTTCCTACCTCTCAGCGCTGAATTGAAATACCCACAACCCGAAAAGACCCACAAAACTGCCAGCAATCATACCACAATCCGATAACGGCTGCAGCGACCGCATTCCGTCCTGTGATTAACTGACAGTAGAAGGAAAAGTGAGAATCCGATGAGGACACGAGATCAACGTCAACGGAGCAAAGCCCATACTTAGACCAGAGCGGATTCTGAGGAACCTTCTTAAGGAATGTTCCCTTGGCCGCAGGAAGCCAGTCCGACACCAAGAATCTTCTCTGCGAGCAAGAGAATCTGTTCGACGACCTCCTGAATGGTTGCGCCGTACGTCTGAATCTCATGCGCGTTGTGGGCGGGTCGAAGCGGCGCAACCGCACGACCACTGTCTATCTGATCCCGACGACGCATGTCCTCCAGGACCTTGGCTGGATTGGCCTCTTTCCCTCTTTCTGAAAGCTCAGTATATCGGCGTCTTGCCCTCTCTTCTAACGGCGCTTCCAAGTAAATCTTCAGGGGGGCCTCAGGAAGGACGACTGTGCCTATGTCCCTGCCTACCATCACCACACCCGCATCTCCCGACCCGTGTTCCAGTCCTATGAGCCGCTGTTTCTGGGTCAATGCTTGCCTGACCTGGCTGTTGGCTGCCACAACGGAGACAATCCTGTCGACCTCGGGGCTGCGAATGGACCAGGTTACGTCCAAGTCACCGATCTGAATCGTCGCCTGGCGGCCGTCTGGCTCCTCACTGCTCGGCGCACTGACGCCAATCGGCAACTCCTCCGCCATGCGGCCAACAGCCTCACTGTCGGTGCTGCTGATTCCTCTGTCTTGTATAGCCCAAGCCACTGCACGATACATGACTCCGGTATCGAAGAAGAGAAAGCCCAAGCTCTGGCCAACCAGGAAGCCGACCGTGCTCTTGCCGGATGCTGCCGGCCCATCAATCGCTATCGCATTCACCGCGATCACCTGAAAAAGAGGGGATATTCGCAAATCGAGTGGGCGTACAGTCCCGTTAGTTGGTTGAGGAATTGAGGTGAGGACGACGCATGAGGTAACACTGACCAGGCTTGCTTTCAGTCAGTTTTCGGCAACGCTGGGAGACACAGCCCTTGCGCCATCCGGACATCAACGCCTGTTCCGAGGCGAAAAACGCCTCTTCGCCCGCGATCGGTCGCTTCCCTTCCTGGGCCGCCCTCGTGATGAGCGTCTTTCGGTGCCCTTGCCCACCATCTGCTTTAACGCGTATACCTCACCCCGCGTCAGCTCCCTGCACGTGCCGGGCTCGAGGCCTTCCAGAGTCAGCGGGCCTATGGACCAGCGAATGAGCCGTCTGAGATCGATTCCAACCGCTGCTGCCATGTGTCGAATCTGTCGCTTCTTCCCTTCGCGCAAAACAATCCGCAGCCATACGCCCTTCTCAGGTGGCGAGTTCTTCCATCCGTCAGCCGGAGCCGCGCCGAAACTCTGAGTGCCCTTGTCCAGGGTCAGCCGGGTCGGCAGCCTGTCCGCGATTTCAACGCGGGCCGGCACGGTCCGCCCGCTCTCAATTTCAACCCCTTCACGCAGCTGAACAAGCGCGTCGACTGATGGCCGTTGTGCCACCAGTACGTAGTATGTCTTGGGATGCTCAAAGCGGGGGTGAGTCAGTCGGTTGGCCAGTGCCCCGTCGTCCGTCAGCAGGACAAGGCCCTCGCTGTTCAGGTCCAATCGCCCAACTGGAAACACGCGCCCGGCCACCTTCGGCAGCAAGTGGCCGACCGTTCTGCGCCCACGCGTGTCTCCCCCTATGTCGCTCAGGATTCCCCGCGGCTTGTAGACTCTGAAGTAAGTATTGCTTCCGGAGAACTGTACAGGGCGACCGTCAACGGCTATAGAAGACTTGCCCGGGTCCACCTTCGTTCCCAGGGTGGTGACAACTCTGCCATCGACACGCACGCGTCCCGCGTTTATCAACTTCTCACTGGCTCTGCGGCTGGCAACGCCGGCTGCCGCCAGTACCTTCTGCAGTCGCTCTTCAGCCATCTAACTTGAAGACCTGGTCACAATGCACAGACAAGAGTCTCTCTTTGAATGTGTCTAATCAAACAAATCACCATAACTGCTTAATCTCTACCCAATGGCCCCCTTGATTCAGAGAGAGAAGCGTTTACTCTATTCTCTCTCCTCGCATTTGGGCGGTCGGGCCTATTCGGCCCTCCCTTGTGCGGGGGCTCCGCCCCCGCAACGCCCCCCTCTCCTGTCCGCGCCGTAGCGAGTGTGTGGCTAATTTGAAGTCGTCGTCTCGCGGCGACCGGGCTTCACCCCCCCCCCGCGTCTTGGCGTAATCCAAGTATGTGATGGCGCAGGCAAGACAGGCGAGGCATCTCCCCTAATTGCCCAACGTTCCCCGCTATGTCCATCGAGAGAGCGCTACAGAGATTCCGCCGGTACATTCCGCCCAGGCGGACCGCACACGGTACACACACAACATGACATAGTAGCTTTAAATCACTGAACAATGAGGCGCTGCGTCGCAATCAACGAGTCGCCCAAGCGCCATTCTAAAATGCCGGCTGGCATGCCTGTGGTCCACACACCGGAAGGCGGGGGATGAAGGCGCCGGAAGACCTGGAGCTCTCCCCGCTCCCACCCTGCCAGGAGCGCCTCAAGAAATGGAACCCCCTCCATCGCCGCCGGATCAACACTGACCCCGTCTGCACGCAGAATCCATCGATTGCCCTCGGCATCAAATAGGCGGTCCAGCGCAGTAGAGCGTTTCGGCATGCGCAGAGGAACCCAACTATAGTTTCCCCGCACGGATTGCAAGACCAATCTCATGTCGTGGTAACGATCCACACTTCCCAGCACCATGGCAAAGAGCTGATGTCCACCAACGTCAACGCCGGCGATCAAAGATTGGCCGCTCTCCTGGGTAGTACCGGTCTTGACCCCATTTGCCCCCGAATATGAACCCAAAAGGCGGTTTGTCGTCTGTAGTTCTCGGTTGGCCACCGTAGTCGAAGAAGTACCAACTATTTCACGGAATAAGGGGAACTCCCAGAGCAGTCTGACGAGAGTCAACAGGTCATGTGCACTGCTTACCTGACCGTCGGCATCGAATCCAGTGGGATTATGGAACAGCGTGTCGCGCATGCCCAAATCCCCTGCGCGCAGATTCATCTGCTCCACGAACGCATCCACCTCCCCTGCGTGGTGGCGTGCCAGCGCCATGGCCGCATCATTGCCGCTCGGTATCAGCAGCCCCCATAGTAGCTCCTCGACACGCAGCTCCTCTCCCGCGCTCAGTCCCATGGTAGCTTCACCGATCAGGTCGGCCTGTTGAATCGTAACCCTTTCCGTAAGGCGGTCCTGTTCAAAGACCAGCAGGGCCGTCATCAGTTTGGCCAGGCTCGCGGGCGAAACCGGTAAGCGAGATGCCTTCTCCATGAGTTCCCGCCCGCTCTCAAGATCGTATACTAAGACCGAAACCGCGCTGATTCCGCGCGGCGGAGCATGTGCCTGCTGAATCTGCCGCAGCTGTCCGACGGTATACCTCTGGCGCGGAGCCACGTCTCGATCCACCATGGTCGGCGGCCCGAATCCGCAGAGGAAGAGAGCAATCAGACAATACACAGTCAGCAAGTACGGGAGAAACCTCGCAAAGTGTCCTCGACCTGAGTGTGCGTCTGAACGGGCACCCTTTAGTCTGTCTCGGTTCCTGGCCTTGTCGACAGTCATTCTGGTCACTCGAATGTCCGACCGAAGTCGGTTCGTGGTCAGTGGGCCCTCAACGCAAGCGGCTGGAAACGGCGCTGCGGCAGACCCTCAATGTGTCCTGTATATGTGAAAACTTATGTGGCCGGGTTAGCAGCCGCGGCGATAGTGGGCTGCTAACCATTGCACTTTCAACGAGTGGGGAATTCTCCTGGGCGAATGGCCCACGAAAAGCCCGTTGAATCTCAAGAAGGCTTTACCAAACTAAGCAGGCGCGGTCTGTTCCCTGGCCCTCACAGGCTTACTTGCCTTGGGGAGGAAGGAACCTTCTTCCCAGGCAACAACCAGCGGTGTGGCTGTGAATATGGAACTGTAAGTTCCGGACACGAGGCCGACAATCAGCGTCGCCATGAAAATGCGCAAAGTGCTCCCACCAAAGATTAGAATGGCCGCAAGCACAAGGAGCGCCGTCACCTGTGTTGCGATTGAACGCTGTGCCGTCTCAATAATGCTGCGGTTCGCAACCATCGCCAGCGGCTCTCCGCGATGCCGGCGCAGGTTTTCGCGAATCCTGTCGAAGATAACAATCGTATCGTTGACGCTGAATCCGATGACCGTCAAAGTCGCAGTGAGGAAAAGGGCATCCAACTCCCAGCCGAGAATGAGGTTCATAATGGAAAGGAAGGAGACTGTGATCAGGACATCATGCACAAGCGCCGCGATCGCCGCCACCCCATACCGAAACGGGTGCGATATCTCTCGAAACGCCAGGGCAATGTAGGCGAGGATCAACAGAGAGGCTGCAATCACCGCCAGCAGCGCCGCCTGGCTTACCTCCGCGCCGATGGCTGGGCCTATGCTGCGGTAGAGCCGCTCATCAAATTCGCCGAACTGTTCGACTATTGCTTGCTCGATCACCTCTTTTTGAGAGATGTCAATATTTTTGAATTTGACCTGAACAGTGCGATCGTCGTCGACATTAAAGGCCTTGGTGTCTGTGAACCCGGCATCGACAAACACATTGCCCAACGCTGACGGTGCAACCGGTTCGGAAAATCGCATCTCCCACTGTGTACCGCCGGTGTAGTCGATACTGAGAGGCAAAAGTGTTCCGGCAGAGGAGACGTTCCAAATTATGAAGAGGATGCCCGGTAGGATTCCAAGCAAGGAAATCACAAACCAGAGCTTTCGACGTTCAACCAAGCGATACATGAGTTACTCTTTCGTGTTGCGAGTAGCTACCAATCTACCCTGATACGCAGCAGTTGCGTGATACATTCACAGCGGTCTCACTCGGCCTACCCGCCTTCGCATTTCCTGACGACGAATACAGGTCAGGCGCATCAGCAATCAGTAGCCAAGCAATCCCCGGCTACCCAGAAGCCTCTCCCCCTGGCTCGAGAGAAATCCGCGCATGAATGTGCGCGTGACGAAAACGGCCGTAAACATTGAAAGCAAGACACCGACGGAAAGCGTGATGGCGAAGCCTTTGACAACACTTGCGCCAAAATTGTTGCCAAACCAGTAGAGCACGGCACATGAAATCAATGTCGAGAGGTTTCCGTCACGAATCGCCGGCCATGCACGACTGAAGCCGGTTTCGACAGCCAGCCGCAACGACCTTCCGCTGCGCAGTTCCTCCTTCATCCGCTCGAAGATAAGTATATTGGCATCCACCGCCATGCCTATTGAAAGAATGAATCCGGCAATGCCAGGCAGGGTGAGAGTCACAGGCATCAGTTTGTACATAGCCAGATTCAAGGTCACATAGATCGCCAGCGCCACCGTCGCCAGAAGCCCGGGCAAGCGGTAAAGTAGGACCATAAAGATCAGCACCAGGGCGCCGCCGACGATACCTGCCTGTAAGCTGCGATCAATCGAATCCTGACCGAGGCTGGCGCCGATTGTCCTCACGTCAACAACCTCAAGCGGAATCGGTAACGCACCATAGCGCATCTGGATGGCTAGGCTCTCCGCCTCATCTTGCGAAAAGTCACCTGTAATTACCCCGTTGTCGTTAATCGCAGCATTGATAACCGGAGTCGACAGAACTCGCCCGTCAAGAATAATTGCAAGGACTTCACCAATGTTATCGCGCGTGTAGGCAAAGAAATCGCCGCTGCTCTCCCCTTTCAGATCGAACTGTATCTGCCAGAACGAAAACTCATCCTGCGTGGCGACCACGGCCTGAAGAATGTCGCCCGTCATAATCGTTTCGAATGTTTCATCCGGGAATGGAATCGATTGGGGTGCTGCTTCTCCAGCGGCGATTGCCTCTTGCAAGGCCGCGACCGCCTCGGGCCGGTTGGTCGTATTGATGAAGTCGTCGGGACGTACTGGAAGCCCGCCTAGATCGACAAACTCCAGCTGACCGGTGGAGCGTATCGTCTCGATAGCTTGGTCTGGATTCTTGACGCCCGGCAGTTCGACAATCATGCGCCGCTCGCCCTGCAATTGAACGGTCGGCTCCGCTAGGCCTAGGCCGTTCACCCTCTGCTCAACAATTATCTTGGCCGAATTGAGAGCGTCCTCCGGAAGGGGTTGGTCCTCACTGATTTCCGCCTCCAGCAAGACCTGGGTCCCACCCTTCAGATCCAGCCCAAGCGTCAACTCGCGGATGTCACGCTGGGTATCAACCCCTGGGGCCAGCCCTTCTTCCAGCCAGACGGGGTGGTCAATGGGCAGAGCCACAAACAGAGAACCGGCAAAAAGGCATAGGATAAGGAAAACGTAAATCAGTTGGTTGCGCATAAGACACCTTTACGACTTGCACATAACAAGCTGCGATACCTGATCCACGACCTGGCTGTAGTCTTGCGGACTCGGTCGCGACCCCTTTGGGACAATCACCGCCAGCCCTTGAATTCAGTTGTCCGGCAGAGCGCACGCCGCATTTGCAGGAAACGCAAACTGCAGGCGAAACCAAATCTGCTGATAAAGGAACGCAGTTCCATTCATTATAAGCTCTGAAGTTGACGACTCCAAAACTGAAGCCCGTTTTCCTCTCCTCCGGCAGTCGACTACAAGCCGCGTCACCGTGTGAATCACAAATCGGTGCCGAACTTTCGTTTACCTCCCATCGCAACAGAGCCATCTCCCGTCCGACAAAGTTCTGAGGCAGGAGATACGCCGTCTCTGGCCACTAACCACTGACCACTGACCACTGCAGTTTTTGGCTGTCGGGCCTTCGGCCCTCAACTGCTCGGGGGTTTCCCCCTATACGCCAGCCCTGCGGCGCCTCCGCACCGCGACCCCGGCGCCGTCCCTTTGTCGCCGGTCGCTCACCCACCTCGTACCGCGCAACTCCTATCGTGTCTATACCACCGGTTTTTCACCCGAGTCATGCCGGGCAATCGGTCCCCCTCCCACACGCACCGGTAGGGGCAGGCCCTGTGCCTGCCCTGTGCACCGCAAAGAGCCAAAGCACAATACCGCCCACCACCGCCGCGCATTCCCCGCCTGACCATCTTCGCCCAATCTGGGGTGCACCCACGTCACCTTCCGGGTTTGACAATGTTCCTGAACTATGAAATACTACCGGCGTATCTTTAACACAAGGAGGTGATGCCCTATGGATAACTGTAGTAGCAGTACTGGTCCGATAGCATCACCTCAAGAGAGAATTCTCTAAGCAATGCTATCGGACCAGACGCCACAAGGCCCCGTTTTCAACGGGGCCTTGTACATTGGACGGATCTTTCATTGTGATCATTTCGCTTTCTGAGTCGTCACAACAAAGCGAGTCCCGGAACATCAAAGAGACTCTTGACAGAAAGCACAAATTGGGAGATAATTTCTATTGTGAAATAAATCGCAAATCGCGCCTTTTCTAGTTTCTCCCAGTTCAGTCGATGGGGGCGAAACAAGCGAAGCATTTTGTATTTAAGCGCCTCGCAAGCGCTTGAAAGGGTGATTGCTCCATGACCGGTGCAGCCATCTCGATGAAGCGGCGCCCGGCTCCCCCCTCTCCCCGAGCCAATCCGCTGCTCGGCACTGCCAGGCGTCTCCGGCAGGATCCGCTCGGATCATTGCAGGAATTCATTGACGAGACTGGACCAGCCTGCAAATACAGGTTCTTCGCCCACATGTGGGGCTACCTGTTCGTTCACCCCGAGCACAACCAGCACATCCTGCAGGACAACTACAAGAACTTCACCAAGCTCCCCCACCCCACCTTTCTGTTGCTCTACCCGCTCGTTGGCAAAGGCCTTCTCAGCAACGACGGCGACTCATGGCTGCGGCAACGACGGCTTGCGCAGCCGGCATTTCACCGCGAACAGATTCAGGAGATGGGCAGCATCATGACCGCGGCCGCCGAAAAGAGATTCTCCCGTTGGGAACAGTCCGCCAAGTCAGGCAGTGCGGTCCAATTTGATCGCGAAATGATGGAAATGACCTTGGAGATCGCCGGCAGAACCCTGTTCAGCGTTGACCTGACCGGCGAGGCCCGAGAATTCGGCAATGTTTTCAACAGGTTGAACGAACTCTTTGTAAAACTGGTTGTTTCGCCGACTTCTCTGTATACGATGCGGATTCCTTTCTGGCCCAGCACGCGCAGTGTCACGCGCGATGTGGGCGCGCTCGATCGGCTGATCTATGCCATGATCAACCAGAGACGCGCAGCCGAGGAGTCAGGAAACGATCTCATGGGGATGCTACTGTCCGCACGCGACGAGGACACAGGCCAAGGCATGGACGAGAAACAGCTTCGCGACGAGGTGATCACCTTGTTGATCGCTGGGCACGAAACCACCACGCTGCTACTTACTTGGTTTTTCTATTGCCTGGGAAGAAACCCTGAGATCGAGGCAAAGGTCCAGGATGAAGTGGACCGGACTCTGAACGGTCGGCTGCCGACAGTGGAAGACATTCCCCACCTGGCATACACGCGTCAGGTTATCGACGAAACCATGCGGCTGTTTCCACCCGCCTATGCCCTGTCGCGATGGTGTGCCGAGGACGATGTGATCGGCGGCTTTGCCACGCCTGCGAGCGCAGTAATCACGCTCAGTCCATTCATTACCCACAGGATGCCCGAGTTCTGGCCGCGGCCCAGAGAATTCAATCCGGACCGGTTCAGCCAGGCAAACGAACAAGACCGTCATCGTTTCGCCTATATCCCCTTCGGCGCAGGGCCGCGGCAGTGCATCGGAGAAGGCTTCGCCCTCACGGAAAGTGTACTGGTCGCCGCCGCAATTGCGCAGCGCTTTCGTCTCCGCATCCCAGAAGGCTACGTCGCACAACTGGACCCTCAGATAACCCTGCATCCGAAGGGCGGGATGAAACTGCAGTTCGAGCTGCGATGAGCTACTTGGGCGACCGACTGAGGAATAGACGGGGACACGCTCCGAGATGATTTGAAATCTCCTAGGCTGCACCAAATTTGAGCTGGGCAGAATGCCCACTCTGCACACGCCCCATTTCCTCCGCCAACTGGGCGCGGCCTGTCAGTTCAGACAGCCCATTTCATTGTAACTTCACTGTCCGGGTGCTATACTTGCCGTCACGGCGTTCACCGTGAAGAAACGGTGGCGCCACCTTCAGACCGCATTCCTGTGGGTACGTCAGGCCGCCAACTGGCGCCCCGTAAACGGGCATAGCCCCCCGCCTGATGCGCGGGACAATGTTCAACGACAAGGAGTTACAATCCCATGGCGAAAAAATCGCTTATGATGTGGGGTGGCTGGGAAGGCCACGAACCAAAGCAGTGCGTGGATATCTTCGCCCCGCTTATAGAGGAGGCTGGCTTTGACGTAGACGTTGAGACTTCGCTCGATGTCTACACCGACGCAAAGCGTATGGCCGCCTACGACGTCATCACGCAAGTCTTTACGATGAGTTCCATCACCAAAGAGCAGGAAAAGGGCCTCCTTGATACGGTCGCCAATGGGGCCGGTTTTGCCGGCTGGCACGGAGGCATGGCCGACGCATTTCGCCAGAACACCGAATATCAGTTCATGGTCGGTGGGCAATGGGTAGCCCATCCAGGAAACATAATCGACTATACCGTCAACATCATCGAGAACTGCGACCCGATAACATCTGGGATCAACGATTTCGCGATGCACAGTGAACAATACCTTATGCACGTCGACCCCAGCAACGAGGTGCTGGCCACGACGACCTTTTCTGGAGAACACGCCCCGTGGATCGAAGGTACGGTTATGCCTGTCGTGTGGAAGCGCCGCTGGGGCCAGGGCAAGATCTTCTACTGCTCTCTGGGGCATGTGGCAAAGGACTTCGATGTCCCGGAGGCCAAGGAGATCGTTCGTAGGGGAATAATCTGGGCGGCAAGAGATTGACCATTGCCCGGTCCCTTTTCGCTTAGCTTAGGCACCAGGAGTTAACGCAAATGACGATGCAATTGCCGGCGCGTATCGGTCTGGTAGGTTGCGGCATCATCAGCAGTAGGTACATCGAAGTCATCGGGGAACTCCCTGAGATCGACGTCGTCGCCTGCGCCGACATGATACCGGCCGCTGCCGAAAGGCAGGCCGAAAAGTATGGTCTTACTGACCTTTCTGTAGACGACATCCTCAACGCGCCTGATATCGATATTATTCTCAATCTCACGCCTCCCACGGCGCACTATCCTGTCAGCAAGGCTGCCCTGGAATCCGGCAAATCAGTCTATAGCGAGAAGCCTCTGGCGGCGACTTTCGCCGAAGGCAAGGCGTTACACGATCTTGCCAGCCAAAACAATCTCCGCCTCGGCTGTGCGCCTGATACCTTTCTGGGCGCCGGCCATCAATCGGCCCGACTATACCTGGATGAAGGAACTGTAGGTGCGCCGGTGGCGGCCAATGCCTTCATGATGAGCCGCGGTCACGAGTACTGGCACGCCAACCCGGCCTTCTTCTACAAGCCCGGCGGCGGCCCGATGCTGGATATGGGCGTCTACTATCTTACGGCGCTTGTTCATCTACTGGGGCCGGTGGTTCGCGTGACCGGATCGGCAAGGGCCACTTGGTCGGAGCGCACGATCCTCAGCCAACCGCGCAAAGGCGAGATTATCGAGGTGGAGGTCCCAACCTACGTCACAGGCATTCTTGATTTCGAGTACGGCGCCATCGGCACCGTCATCACCACATTCGATACCAAGGCATCCGGCCTCCCGCGAATCGAGCTGTACGGCTCGACGGGAACACTCAACCTCCCCGACCCGAACACCTTCGGCGGGCCGCTGCAGGTACGCACGCACGAGGACGATTCCTGGCAGGATCTACCGCTGCGATTCGGCCATGACGGCAACAGCCGGGGCATAGGCCCTGCCGACATGGCGGTTAGCGCATTCGAGGGGGAGCCGCACCGGGCTAACGGAGAAATGGCGCTGCATGTGCTTGAGATTATGGAAGCAATTCATGTATCCTCTGAGACTGGGCAGCATGTAGACCTGACCACGAGTTGCGAACGCCCGCAGCCGCTCCCTGAGGGCGTCTATAGCGGAGTCAGACCGACCTGACCGGGGCCCAGCCTTTCAGTTTGTGGACCCAATCAGCTGCCTTCCTCTCCTGACTTTGAGGAACCGATGACCGTTGAAATGATTCAAGGCGTTCCTGTCTGGGGTGATCCCCTTGACAACGCAGTTGCCCAGATCCTCAACTGCGCGGGGGAGGCCGACGCTGTCGCCTTGATGGCGGATCACCACCTGGGCTACTCGGTTCCCATCGGCGGTGTGGTCGCCTATCGCGACAAGCTCAATCCCGCGGGGGTAGGTTACGACATCGCCTGCGGCAACAAGGCAGTCCGTCTGGATATCCCGGCAAGTGAGGTGAAGTCAAACATTCACACGATCATGGATGACGTCTGGCGAACAATCTCCTTTGGAATCGGTCGCAAGAACAAGGAGAGGGTCGATCATCAACTGTTCGACGATGATCCGGCGTGGCGCCTGCCCGTTGCCCAAAATCTGAAAAAACTGGCAGCCGAGCAGCTGGGCACGGTCGGAAGCGGCAATCACTACGTTGACATTTTTGAGGACGAGAAAGACCGCATCTGGATTGGAGTCCACTTTGGGTCAAGGGGATTGGGCCACCGTCTTGCCACCCACTTCATGAAAGCGGCCGACCGCGAGCGGGTCGGTCAACAGGAGCCCGCACCTACCGGCAAGAAGCGCTCCCGACGCCGCCGAAGTGCACTGGATGTCGTTCCCAGCCTGCTCGCCATCGACTCAAACTTGGGCCAGGAGTACCTGGCATGCATGCAACTGGCTGGCCGCTATGCCTACGCCGGGCGGAACTGGGTCTGCAATCGAGTTGCCAGGCTACTTGGCGCCAAAGTCGTCGAAGAGGTTCACAACCATCACAATTTCGCCTGGAAGGAGGAGCACAGGGGCGAAGCGCTGTGGGTCACTCGCAAGGGGGCAACACCGGCTTTCCCGGGGCAGAAGGGATTCGTCGGCGGCTCGATGGGGGATATTTCGGTCGTTTTGGAGGGCGTGGAAAGCCAGGAAAGCCGGATGGCTCTCTACTCGACGGTCCACGGTGCCGGCCGCCTCATGTCGCGCACCCAGGCTGCCGGCCGCTTCCGCTATAGGAAAGGGCGCAAAGTTCAGGTAAAGGCAGGGCAGATCCACCGCGAACAGATGCTGGACTCTGTCAGGAGGATAGGGGCGACATTGCGCGGAGCGGGAACCGACGAGGCGCCTCAGGCCTACAAGCTCCTGCCCCAAGTGTTGGAACATCACCGCAACACGATACGTATTCTCCACACACTCAAGCCGCTTGGCGTAGCCATGGCAGGAGAAAACGAGTACGACCCGTACCGGGACTGAATGGGGCCTCGGCGCGAATCGCGGCTGATCTGTAAGGAGGGCAGCACGGCGATGCCGCCCTCCTTTAGAGTTCAGCGGTCTCAAAACCTGACGCGCCCCTCAAATGAGCCCTCTATCTTCTGCTTCACTCAGTACCGATTGTATCGTCTCCGCCAGCTGGCGGGCCCCATCGACACTCAATTCCACCGCCACGCGGGCGCCGGGCCCGTAGCTCTCATTAACGAAGTCAATGTTAAGCGCGTGTTCCTCCGGCGCATGGAACGGGTGATCCCAGCTGACGTTAGCTTGCTTCATGTCAAACCATCCATCAGTGCCCCTGCCAAATCCTTCGACAGGAACCTTCTTCACAAGCATCGTACACATATTTTCGTCCCCTTTGGCAAGTTGATCCGGAATACCAATCGTTGTCCTGGGCCGCGGCTCAATTGGACAGCTTCTGGCTGAGAAACGCCCAGATCTTGTCCCAACCGTCAACGGCCTGTTCCTGCCGATAACTTGGCCGGTGGTAGTAAAAGAAGCCGTGTCCTGCTCCCTCATACATGTGGAACTCAAAATCCTTGCCATGCTCCTTTAAGGCCGCTTCGTGTACTGCTACGTCGGCCACTGTCGGGCTGTGATCTTCGGCGCCGAACAGACCCAACACTGGACAATTCAGGTCCGCAGTGTAGTCGATGGGAGCAACCGGCCTTTGGGGTGTAAGCTGGTCAGCCGGCATCACGACACCACCTCCCCAGCAGTCGACGACGGCATCGAATCCGGCTACGCGGCTCGCCACCAGCACCGCGTGCCTGCCCCCCGAGCAAGTTCCGAAAATTCCGACCTTACCGTTTACATAGGGTAATGCCCGCAGATAGTGCATCGAGGATTCCAGGTCGGCAACAGCCTGATCGTCGGGAACGCCTCCGTCTGCCCTCACTGCTGCCGCCACATCCTCGGGCGAACCGTGCCCGAATCTTTCGTACAAATTCGGCGAGATGGCAACGTATCCGTGATGGGCGAACCTTCGAGTGGCTTCTCTGTACCACTCGTCCCAGCCCGGCATATGGTGAACTAGCACCATGCCGGGAAATGGCCCCGGCCTTACGGGACGGGCGCAATACGCGAGTACTCGGTCGCCGTCGGCACCCCGCAGGGCGACGGTTTCTGCAAGCATTCCCTCATACTGATCGGTTGTGTACATAACTCATTCTCCTGAACGCTATTACGCTGGGTGAAATTGTTGAGACAGGGCTGCCCATCCGGCTCACGGTGCTGCTGAACAAAACTGCTAGACTCTGTAGGCGCGCGGCCTACCTCCGCAATTCGCCTTCAGAATAGCACATCAGACAGCATTTGCCTCTGCGCACAGACTAAGAAGAGCGCCATCATTAACTTGATTTGTACAACGTGCCCGACTAAAATAGGTCGAATGCTGTCCGTTGGGCGGTTCAGATGCCAGTAGCGGTCTGATTTCATCTCTTGAGCACGTCGTTTGCAAGTTCCCCCTGTCCTGCAAGCGCTCCCTACAAGCGGGGACAAGGCATTCGTGCCTTGTGTTTCCTCACTCTTCAATGGCGCCACAGGCAATACGCCAGGACTAGCGCAGGTCCAAAATGCAATTTCAGTCCCCAAAGGTGACCCGATGAACATTCTGCCACATGCCGTCAACCGATTTAACGGCATCGAAATCAACACCGAGGATCTGCCCGCGGATGTTCCCTCGTTTCAGAGAGGTCTCGCGTCTTCTCTGGTAAAATGGATTCAGGACGGCCGCTTTCTTGTCTGGCTTCATCTGCCAATCGAACAGGCTGCGTTCATACCAATTTCAACAGCGGCAGGTTTTGAATTTCACCACACCGAACCAAACTATGTATTACTCGTCCGCAGACTGCAAGAGGATGCCTTGGTACCCGGGTACGCTACCCATTACATCGGGGCGGGCGGCGTAGTCATCAACAAGAACCAGGAGATTCTGGTCGTCTCAGAGAGGCATCGCGGTTCCTCTCGGCCCTACTATAAACTGCCCGGTGGCGCCCTCCATCCGGGCGAGCACCTTGCTACCGCTGTGGTGCGTGAGGTCCTTGAAGAAACTGGGATCAAGACAGTGTTCGAGTCCGTTGTCTGCTGGCGCCACTGGCACGGTTACCGTTACGGGAAGTCCGACATCTACTTCATATGCCGGCTATCTCCCCTTACCCACGCCATTGAACGTGACGACTGGGAGATCGACGAATGTCTGTGGATGCCAGTCAGCGAATACCTGCAGCATGAACTGGTAGGCGACTTCAACCGCGCCATTGTCGAGGCGGCCATCAAGACACCCGGCCTCAGGAATTCATGGATGGACGGCTACGACGATCCCACGAAGCGAGAGTTTTACTGGCCGGACTACGAGTAGTTCTGTCACTTGAAGCGGGACATGTCTGCATCCCAGCCCCAACAGTTTCAAGCGCGACCAGACTTAATGCGTCCTCGGCGCGAATGACATCAAATCCCCTCAAGAGAAGGTTCTTCCAAGCCCACAGAAACTGCAACCTCTTGTACGCCCTTCGATCACATCCGGAGCCGTTCCCGCCAATGAGCATGGAGTAGTGAGTGTGTGCAAGAGAGTAGGCAATGGAAATCAACGAAGGGTGCTATGTCGAGCCTGAGAGAACTGGGTCTCAGCATGAATGATCTGTCGGGGATTGTCCCAGAGGAATTGGCAGGACTCGCCAACTTGAGAACACTACGTCTCGCCGGCAATGCTCTCGCCGGATGCCTTCCCCTGACTCTGACCCTAATCGGCAACAGCGATCTTTCCGATACAGGACTGCCCTCTTGCGAATGAAGCAGATAAGTCATCAACAAACCACTTCCACCAAGCGTGAAGAAACTGGCCAATCTCTGTCCCTCAACGACAGACGAAACGCGCACGAAACCGGAGCCGCCAAATGACCATTCCAACCGACTACACTGAAAGAGTCTACGCTGGCGTATTGGGCAAACTGATTGGCGTCTATCTGGGCCGGCCATTCGAAGGCTGGTCCTATGAAATGCTTGACGAACAGTTTGGCGAGATCAACTACTATGTCCACGAGCATCTGGATGTGCCCCTGATTGTCACCGACGACGACATCTCCGGAACATTCACCTTTCTGCGCGCCCTGCCCGACTATGGCAACAGTCGTGCCATCACTGCGGCGCAGATCGGACAGAGCTGGTTGAACTACATAATCGAGGAACGCACAATCCTGTGGTGGGGTGGGATGGGAAACTCCACGGAGCATACCGCCTATCTGCGCCTGAAAGAGGGCATTTCTGCCCCTGAAAGCGGCTCGATCGCTCTGAATGGCCAGGTCGTGGCCGAGCAGATCGGAGCCCAGATCTTCATCGATGGGTGGGCCATGGTCGCACCGGGAGACCCTGAGCTGGCCGCCGACCTGGCGCGGCGTGCGGCCAGCGTCTCCCATGACGGCGCCGCTATTCACGGCGCACAGGTGCTTGCGGCCATGGAAGCTCAGGCCTTTGTGGAAACGGATATCCAGAAGCTCATCGAAACAGGCCTGTCCGTCATCCCGGCCGATTCTCTCATTAGCGCGATGATCAGCCAGATTCGCGAGTGGCACGATCGCCACGGTGACGATTGGAGGGCAACGCGAGAGCAGATCGCTGCCAACTTTGGATACGACAAGTTTGGCGGCAACTGCCATATGGTGCCCAATCACGCACTAATCATCCACGCTCTCCTTCACGGCGATGACAGCTTCCAGAAGTCGTTGATGATCGTCAATACCAGCGGATGGGACACCGATTGCAACTCCGGCAACGTCGGCTGTCTCTTGGGAATCAAAAACGGTTTGGCTGGTCTTGAGGACGGCCCGGACTTTCGCGGTCCACTTTCAGACCGGCTCTACCTGCCCACTGCCGACGGGGGAAGGGCCATCACCGATGCCGTGACTGAGAGCCTTCACGTGGCAAACGTCGGCCGCGCCCTGTATCGGGTGCCTCCCCACTCGCCCAAGAACGGTGCCCGCTACCACTTTGAACTGCCCGGCTCCGTACAGGGCTTTATGGCCGACGAAAGCGCTGAAAGCCGCGGCACACTGACTCTCGAAAATGTGGCCGGGCACAGCCAATCCGGCAGCCGTAGCCTTGCACTCCATTTCACCGGCGTCGCCATGGGTCGCCCTGCGCGCTCTGCGACCCATACCTTTATCCCTTCCAAGGAGACTGCCGACTACTTCGAACGGAGAGGATACGGCCTTCTGGCTTCTCCTTCCATCTATCCCGGACATACAGTTTCGGCTGAACTGGAGGCAGACTCCGGTAATGAGCTTGCAGTCGACGTGAGTCTGTATCTTCGCCGATACCTGTCGCAGAACGACCAACTGACCATTGAGGAAGGACCTTGCTGCAAGCTCAAGCCAGGTGAACGTCACAAATTCACCTGGGCTGTGGAAGGGGCGGGAAACGAGCCAATCGCCGAGATCGGGGTGGCAGTCAACAGCCGCGAACGCACGCAGGGCACGATTTACTTGGACTACCTTACATGGGAAGGCGAACCGGACGTATCCTTCGCCCGCCCGGACTCGCCTCTCGATAGACGAAGCCTCGGTATGTCCTTCCCCAAGATGTGGAGGCGTGCCTGGGTCAACGGCGTGGACAGCTATGACTTCTGGTGGCCCGAGTCTTTTCGGCTTGTTCAAAACCGCGGCCGCGGTCTACTTATGACGGGAACCAGGCAATGGTGTGACTATGAAGTGAAGTCAGAGATTACTCTTCACCTGAGTAGTTCAGCCGGCATTGCGGCAAGAGTGCAGGGGATGCGCCGCTACTATGCCCTGTTGCTCTGCCGTACAGTAGATGGGCGTGGCGTCGCACGCCTCATCCGGGCCCTCGACGGAGATACCGTACTGGCAGAGGCAGATTTTCCATGGGAATACGGGGAGACGCATGCTTTCGCTCTGCAGGTGAATGGTCATCGCCTGCGAGGCAGCATCGACAATCTCGACGAACCTCTCTTTGATGTGACAGACGACAAGCTCGAAAGCGGAGGAGTAGCACTGGTGGTCGAAGAGGGCCGGATAATGAGCGAAGAGGTTTCTGTGCGACCTGCCTGAGATCCTTCGACGAGAATTGAACCGGCAGATCTTGTGTGCGATAATGAAGGGATCTTTGGCAGTCTTCAAACGCTGATCCAGGCACGCCTTACATGCAATCAATGCAATTGCAGTTTCCTTTTGCGCCCCAACAAGGGCCAAAGGCGAAACCTTTTCTCAAGTGGGCAGGAGGCAAAGGGCAACTTCTGGCACAGATTGGCCAACACTTCCCTCCCGAACTGTGGGAGGGAAGCCTTACCAAATATGCCGAACCCTTTATCGGCGGCGGCGCGGTCTTTTTTCAGATTGCAAACAGCTTCAAAATGCAGGAGTTCTTCATCTCCGACATGAATGAAGACCTGGTTCTCGCCTATCGCACCATCGGCCAGCAGGTCGAGTTGTTGATTGAGCATCTTCAGAGGATTGAGAGTCTTTACCGTGATCTGGACGCAGACGGACGCAGCCACTACTACTACGAAACGCGGCTGTTGTTCAATCAGGACAGACCCCTTGGTAAAGTGGAGGCACACCAGGACAGTGCCGAACACGTAGCTCGTCTGATATTTCTGAATCGCACCTGTTTCAATGGTCTCTACAGGGTCAATTCACGCGGCCACTTCAATGTTCCACACGGCAACTACCTCAATCCCCGGATCTGCGACGCGGCCAATCTGCGCTCAGTTTCACGCTCGCTCCAGAAAACGCAAATCCATTTTGGGGACTTCACCGCCTGCAGGGATTTTGTGGACAAGTACACCTTTGTCTATTTGGATCCACCTTACCGCCCGATTAGCAAGACCGCCAACTTCAACTCTTTCTACAAGCATCCCTTTGGTGATGATGAGCAGAAACGACTGGCACAATTCTACCAGGAACTGGGAGATGCCGGCGCCAAACTGATGCTGAGCAACTCCGACCCGCATAACGAGAATCCTGACGACAGCTTTTTCGAGGAGCTCTACGCCGGGTTCAGCATTTACAAGGTTTCCGCCAACCGTCGAATCAACAGCAATGGGGCAAAACGAGGTCCTATCACTGAGCTCTTGATCGCAAACTATTGAGTCTGAAGCGGGGCGAAGAGAATCCCCGAATACATGCTTCTCAACTACTAAGCCATAACCATACCGCGATCAACACTGGGGCAGGGGTAGCGAACTCTTTGACAACTGACCACTAACCACTGACCACTGCAATTATGGGCGGTCGGGCCTATTCGGCCCTCCCTTGTGCGGGGGCTCCGCCCCCGCAACGCCCCCTCTCCTGTCCGCGCCGTAGCAATGTGTGGCTAATTTGAAGTTGTCGTCTCGCGGCGGCCGGGCTTCCCCCCGCGTCTTGGCACGTTCCGAGTATGTGCCAACGCAGGCAGGACAGGCGAGGCAACGCCCATACATGACCAACGTTCACCGCGATAACCATCGCGAGCCAGCTACAGCAATACTGACGGTACATTCCGCCCAGACAGACCGAACGCAATTCACACACAGAACATGGCTTAGTGATTACCATGCTTCTTATTGTCTGAGTTCCGCTCGATGACCTCGCGAACTGGGGCGGTTACCACGACCTACAGTTAACAAGCTCCTCACCAAGCACTGATCAAATTGCCGAAAGAGTTACTTGCCGCCCTATGCCGTCGCAACAGGTTATGTCATCTTGCCATGTTTGGCTCGGGGCTGCATGGAGCAAGTAAAGGTGATCTCTCGACTTCACTGTTTGAGCAACTCAAGGTAACTCTTAGATCAGAACCCAGCTCTCCGTATGGCGCAATGCATGCAAAGCCAACCTACCCCACACGCATCTCCTCTGACCGCACGACATCCCGCATCGCTGCTTCAATGTAGGGATAGGCAAGCCACACCGATGCCCCGCCGAATAGCGCGCCCGTAAATGTGCGCAGCCACCAGGTGCTCTCCCGCAGCCCGAACAGCTGGGTGAGGCCGTCAAGAGCGATTGGGATCAGCAGTACCAGATAAAACCTGAGACCGATCGTACGAACCCGTCCGCGTAGAATGCCGAACAACAGCCCGGCCGCCACGACCGATCCGTAAATCGCCACGTCGCGTTGACAGATTGCGATTTTGTATCCGGTGTTCTCATTGCCGCGGAAGGCACGGCGTTGGAAGAGTCCCTGGTCTTCGCCTAATCCGCTTGTTTCCAGGGCAGAGAGGCTGTAAAGTGGTTGCTCGCCGAAGAGGAAATAGCTGCGCTCGGGCAGCTGGTGACAGGTCGCAGAGTATACTGAGTAGATTAGAGATGCCGGAGTTGTAAGACCTGCCCTGGCCAGCATAGGAGCCAGGAACGGTAAAAGCAGGTAGAGGGCAACCAGGGCATTGAAAAGGGCGAGCCAGTGTCGCGCAATCCCCAGAATCGCACCGTCAACGCGACGCGCAATCGCCGCCTGGACGCCGTCCTCCGCCTCTCCGCCTCCGCTGGAGTCCACCTGCTGGTTCACGGCTGCCGCCCCGATCGTTCCTTCATCGCTGCACGCACGGCGCGTCGCAGTTCAACCTGCTTCACTGGATAATTAAGACAAAGAATAACCCGGCCCTCTCGTTCAAAATGAACGCGTGGAACGCCTGGATGCTCTTCTTCCTGCGCGTCTGAACTGGTTTCCACGAACTCTTCGTGAAACTCAAATGCGTATTCGGCCTGAAGGTCCAGCAATTCATACTTGATCGCGTCGCAAAGCTGGCAGTTCGCTTTGGTGAAAAGTACTACCTGCATGTCTGCCGCTCACTGAGTCTTAATCTGCTCGACGAACTGTTTCAACTGCTCGCCAGCGAGGAAGCCAGACCAGCGTGCACCAATTCTGCCGTCAGCCCCGATGAAAACAGTAGTAGGCATGTTGCGAACTTCGTAGGCGCGCCGGATCAAATCTTCCTGATCCAAAACGACTGTCATGTTCATCCCGAACTCATTTGCAAAAGCTTCGACCGCCGTCAGCTCTTCGCCGACGTTTACTTCGAGCACGACAAGATCGGTGTCGCTTTCATGCAATGCTACCAGGTCAGGCATCTCGGCTCGACAAGGACCGCACCACGTGGCCCAGAAGTTGAGGACAACGGGCTTGCCCTGCAGCGAAGCCAGGTCCGCGCCCCGACCGTCAGCGAGAATAAAAGCGAAGTTTGGCGCGGCGTCTCCCACACCCGGGCTGCCCTCCTCGACCAGATCAGCTACTGGAAAGCCGCTTCCCAGTTCGTCAGGGAACTGCTCAAGTGGCGTGGAGGTGAACGCGTTGGAAGCGCTGTCACTTTGATCACCCGCCGCGCACGCAGATAGCATGAAAGCAATTGCGACGACCACTGTCAAGATTATAGGATGCTTCAAAAAGGTCTTCCTTCCCCCTCAGCTGCGGCCGCCCGAGAGCGCAGCTCCACTCAAATAGCCGATATAGGCCGGAATGAGGGGCAGAACGCAGGGGCTGATAAAACTGATGATGCCGGCTATGAATGCAAGTGGCGCCGCGCTCAACGCGCCGGCGTTGAACGCCATATCGACGCCTACGGTCGACGAAAATGCCTCCTCCAGTATAAAGACCCACTGATTCAGGAACGCAAACTGTGTCGTCAGCATCGTCAATCGGTCGGCCCAGAGAAGCCATGCCACGTAAAGAAGAAAGACGCCGCTGATCAGGCTGACGACATTGGCATGACGGTTGAGCCGCCGAAGATTTGCTGTCGCCCTGCCGAAGGCGGCTCCGGTAAGCAGGAATGGCAACCCAAGTCCCAGGCTGTAAATGGCCAGGAGCAGAGCCCCCTGGACGACAGTGGCGCTGTCGCTCGCCAGAAAGAGGATGCTCGCCAGGATCGGGCCGACACAAGGAACCCAGCCCGCACTGAAACTCACTCCCATCATCGCGCTGCTGAGATATCCCCACCCCCGTTTCACCTTATGAAGATCAGTCACGCGCCGTTCGGTATACATTAGCGCATTGAGAAAGCCCAGAATATCGACAAGCGCGGCCACTGCAGGATTCTCAATGAGCCTTTCATTTGCCCGAAGTCGGCTGACGATCCAGCCAATTATGCCTAGCGTCGTCAGCCCGAATATCGCCAGCAGAATCGCACCAAGACGCTGGATGAGAGGGAGATAAGAGTTCAGATTCTGGCCGAGGAGTCCCGCTGCAGAACCAAGCAGTGTGAATATCGCGCCAAATCCAAGAACGAACGCAAGCGAATGGAAGAAAGTGCTGCTGCGACTGGCCTGCGCCTGCCCGGTTGCATTGGACAAACTAGCTGTCCTTACGTTACCTGCGCTTGAAATCTCTTGCACCATGTCTTCAACCTGTTCTTGGGCTTAGTGCTGCCCACGGTTGCGCCATAGGCAGTGCTTCAATTCTCCTAAACCCATTTTAAGACTACAAAGCCAGCGAGGAAGTAAACAATCTTACCAACAGATAGCCCGCCCTATGGACAGCCTCACTCTCTCTGCTCTTTGTCCCCAAGCGCTTCCTCCAGCGATCGCAGTTCATTCTCGAGCGATCGTTGGCGGGCCAGCATGTACAGGAGGTAGCCTCCAACAAATAACCACAAAAGGATCAGAACCGATGCAAGGTAGATCATTCGTCGAATCTTTCGCGCAGTGCTTCTATGCGGGCCTCGGCATCAAATTGACGGACCCTGTGAAAGAGTAATGCAAAGAAGAGGAGCGCGAAGCCTATCATGGCAATTGTTAGCGTCTGCCCCATTGTCGGGCCGATCGCAAAGCCGCCTTGCGCTTCCTCGTTGGCGCCGTCAAAGACGATTGGATGAATGGAGCGGAACAGGCGCGCGCTGTAGTATGTCAAAGGTACACTCAAGAAGGCGAATATGGCGTAGACGCTTGCAAAGCGGGCTCTCGTCTCGACGTCATCGAATCCGTTCCTGAACAACATGTAGGCAATGTAAATCAGGACAGTGATCGTGGCTGTCGTCAGACGAGGATCCCACGTCCAGTAGGTATTCCATGCAGGCTTGGCCCAGATCGAACCTGAGAGAAGGACCAGTATCCCGAAGATCGTACCGATTTCAACACTCGCCGCGGCCCAGCGATCCCACACCAAACGGCGACTGAAAAGATAGCCGATGCTGCCCACCACCGACCCCAGAAAGCCCAGAAGTGCCGCGATGTTGCTCCCGATGTGAAAGTAGAAAATACGCTGGGCAGCCTGTTCTTCTCCCGCAAGATTGATCGCGTCACCTGCATACAGAAGCCCTGCCCACATCACCGTTACCATCGCAAGCCCTGCAATGACGTCGAAAACGATCAGAGGCTTCAACCAGCGGTCTGGCCTCGATGGACTGGATTGCGTGCTCATAGACTTTTTGCGTTCGAGTGTTTTAGCTGTTTTCCCAGACTACGTCGACCAATAGAAAAGCAACGGCAAATGTTAGGGCGTCATAGAGACCTATGATGCCGAGCCACGGCCACGCCTCGGAGCCGGCCCGGCCATCCACAATGACTGACGTCAGGCCTACGCCCGCAATGAAGAGGGGAGCAAGTACAGGCAGCAGCAGAACTGGCAAGAGCGTCTCTCTTGCCCTGTTTCGGGAAGTCAGCGCGGCCACAAGAGTGCCAACGCCCACGTACCCGATTGTACCTAGAAACAGCCCAAGAAGAACAATTGGCTTCAGCAGATTGACGTCGAACAGAATAAGCAAGGCGGGCACGAGAAGAGCTTCAACAAGCAGAAAGTAAACAAGATTCGCCACAACCTTGCCCATATAGATTGCCGACCGTTCCACCGGCGCCAGAAGCAAGCCGGCCAGTGTGCCGTGGTCCGCCTCCGATCCAAAAGAACGGTGTAGCCCCAACACACCTGCAAACAGGACAATCACCCACAATATCCCGGGCACGACCAACTCGGGACGGGGGACTCGCAGGTCGAATGCCAGGCCGAATACAACTGCGGACAATACCGAAAAGGCCGCCATCGTCCCCACCACCTCCTTGGAACGCATTTCAGCTCGGATATCTTTCTCCGCGACGGCCCACACATGGCGAAAATATGCCGCAATCCCCCCTTCCCTGTGGGAAACACGCTCTACCTCTGAAGAATCTGCCATCATTACGAGAGGGCTCCCGTGAAGCACGCCATCGAAAGCACCAGCAGACAAGCCCGTGTTGTCTGCTCAGTAAGCTTTACGATCAGGATACGCCATTTGATGCAGGTGTCCGGATCGAAGTTCAAAGACGCGGTCGCCCCATCTTTCTGCAAGCTCCAGGTTGTGCGTTGTGGTGAGAATTGCCCGGTCTCTCAAACGCAACTGAGCCACGACTGCGGTCAGCAGTTCGATGCTGTCTCGATCGAGGCCGGTATCCGGCTCATCGAGTATGACGACAGGGGGATCGTGCAATAGAGCCCTTGCGATGGCCAGCCGCTGCGACATTCCCCGGCTGTAGGTTCGCACCGCTTCATCCCGCCAGCGCCAAAGATCCAATGTCCTGAGAAGATGCTCTATGCGTTTCTGCGGCGCAACCAGATCAAACAGGCGTGCGTAGAAATCCAGGTTTTCCCTGCCGGTCAGCCGGTCATACAGCAGTGGCGTATGCGCGACAACGCCGATGTATCGGCGTATCCCAACTGCGGCTGAAGAAAGTGGCACAGGGCCCAACCACACCTCTCCCTCGTCCGGCCTGTCCAGTCCTGAAACTATCCGCAGAAGAGTCGTCTTGCCCGATCCATTGGCGCCCAGCAAAGAAATGACTTCTCCGCCAGAAACTGTGAAGGAGACATCGCGCAGTACGCGTTTGTGACCGAATCGTTTTTCCACATCCTCGCAACGAATGAGCGGAACTGTGCGGTCGTTCATGTATCCGCTCGTGACTTACTTTCGGCCAGGGCAATGTCGATTAACTCTCTCTTCTGTGAAGCCCTCTTCTCCCTCCAGGCACGCTCATCCAACTCGCCAAGAGCGTGCAGATCGTCCAACCGGGCAATGCTGTCCAACAGTTCTTCTCTGCGTACGGCCAACTGCTCGGCCGATCGCGGCCGTCTGGTCCTTTCACGTAGGACGAAAAGGAGCAGGGAGGCAAGAAGAACGGCTGTGACAACGCCGCCAAATGCCAAGGGAATGCGCACGTCAAGTGGTGGTGTGGAAACCGGCAACGCCCTGCTCGGCTGGGGGTCTCTATCCGGCCTGGGGTCTGTGCCGCCGGCAGCGATCAGGCCGCGAAGGGCAAGGTTTACAGGCCGGCCACTTGAAACCGGTCCGCTCCAGCTGCGGAAGAGGATGCCTTGAATTGTTTCCTGGCCTGCGGGCTCCCGAGGCACTCCCTCAACCGTCAGATCTATATCCAGTTCGGGCAGGTCTGCTACCAGGAGATTCAGCAACTCTGTTTCGTATGGGACAAAGAAGCTGATCTGGGCGGACTCCTCGGCATACGGCAGTCGATATCGCACAAAAATCTGGCGCGAGCCGGGCCCAGGAAGAACGGGACGCGTATCGTAAAGGACCTGCTGGCGCAGTCGATAGGCTTCGCCTACCGACCCGTCCTGCATCTCTACTTGCTGCGCGTTTTCCGGCAGCGGAATAGCCAGGGTCACGGGTACATCAAACAGGTCGCTGCTACTGCCGACGAATGTACGGCCGCTGCGGTTGCCGAATGTGTAGAGTTGGCCGATGAGCAGACTTCCCGGCTCGTGCTCGATAATCCAGTTAGCCCGGGTTACATACAAACCACTCGCGTCCGTCGTTGTATCAAATACGTGAAGTGTTGTTTCGATACTCTCCGGGCCGGTCCGGTCTTCGGTAAAGTCAGGTCCGCTGAACGCCAGGATCGGCGAAGTGTAGCGGACGGCTCGGTGCTCCGTCTCCACCAGGAAGTAGAAGCCTTCGTCCACAGGCAGGTTTCCGAATTCAAAACTCCCGTCCTCCCCGATGGAGGCGACTTGAGTCGTCAGCAAGTTGGCCTGCTGGAAGATGTTGAGCGTCACCTCTGACTGTTCAAGCGCAGGCCCATCCTCCGTGCCCTGCAGAAGCCGCCCGGAAATTGCTCCGGGCCCGGAGACCTCCAAGGGATTCCATATTGGACGATAGGTGAAGCCGCGGATGAATTCAAGGACCGCCTGCCTCTCGGCAGTTGACCAGCTGGACCCGGCTTCAGGATGATACTCTTGCCAGCGACGCGCCAACTCCGCCTGACTGATGAAGATCATCCGGTCCTGCACCGAGAAGTCGGGCAGCCCTGTGCCGGCATCCGGGCCGTCGCCGCGGCCGCCTTCGCCGTGGCAAGCTTGGCAGCTCTGGGCATACAGCGCTGCCCCTTCCGCCACCTGCTTCTCGTCAGTGTGCAGATTCCAGGCGTAGTAGACCGCTTGCCAGATCTGTTCGTCACTCAAGCTGTTGCGCCATGGCGGCATCAGGTTTTCGATGCGGCCGAACTTTGTAACAAAGAAGAGTTCTGCCGGTGTACGCTCCCAGCTTTCAGCAGGATCCGAAAAAACAGTAGGGTCGGCAGCGGCGCCGGCCGGCCCGTCGCCGTCGCCGCTTGCCCCATGGCAAGGCGCGCAGTTCTGTCTGTAGGATTCCGTGGCCAAACCAGCAACAGGAGGACGTTGAGGAACAGGTATCTGCTGCGGATCGTAAGATGGAGGGGACTCTTGAGCGTTAAGGCTGTCCGTCGTCAGCGTCACGAAGAAAGCTACGATAGAGGCCATCAGTAGAAGTGCACAGGCAGACCATTTACTGAACAATCGCTTTCTTTCCGACTATGGGCTGAACCTGTACACCTTTGATACAGCGAGGAATAGAGCCGCCAATGGCCTGCAGTCGAGTAACACTACCCGCGCATACTGGTACGGCTTGAATCAATTGACGGCCTGAAGCAGTATGTCTTCAGGCGACTCCTCATACCGACTAGGACATTTGAGAAGCAGCACGTCGGCCTCTATGACACCCCCCTGCAGAAGCTCTCCCTCTACGATGACCGATGCGGCCCGATGGAAATTGTCCGGCCGCGGTTCGTAGTGGACAATTGAGAGTTGACGGCCCGGGTTTTCTTCGTCCTCTATCTTGAAGCGAAGGGTCACCTCTTCGGCGTTCCAGTCCTCGCTGCCTTCGACGACTACGCCGTTCACCCGCAGGCGCTGCGATATCAGAGAGTCACCCTTCTGATGTACCTCGTCAACGGTTAACCAGTACGCTTTGGCCGTGGTCAGCCCATAAACCATCAGCGAAATGATTACCCCAACCAATAGGAGCCCGGCCACCAGAAACTGCGGCTTGATGCCGGTTCGCTTGCGGGCCAGGCGCGCCGGGATGGGACTGTCCCACAGCTCTTCCTCGGTGAATTCGTCTTGCATTGGCGACTGTTCAGCCATCTGGTTACCACCTGATTCGCTGCGTGACTTCTCTCAGACGAAGTGCAAGGGCACGAAATAGCAGACCTGTATGGCCGGGACAACTCCGCCGAACTGTAGGCGCCTCACGCAGGGACGCCGAATCCGGACTATGCACTGTCCCCTTCGTCCTGGTCCCAATCGATCTCCTCAGCAAGGAGTTCCTCAGCCGACTGGGCCAGAGGAGCCGGAACTAGGACATCCCGTTCCGCCAGTCCACCGTAAACAAAGCCGTATATCCGGCCCATGGACTCACCGCGGACAATGGCTGGTATACCAACGCTCTGCAGGCGTCCTTTGACGATCTGCGCTTCCATTGGATTTGCAGCCTGCCAGACCACAACCGGCTCCTGCGAAACAGATCCGCCCGTTGTCGCGGCGCCGGTCGCGGTATCCGTTTCGGCTGTCCGGGCGCGACGCCTCTCTCTTCCCAATAGCCTCTGGAGGCCACCCGCCAATGTCGTCATGGCATTCTCCTGTGCGTTATGAAAGGGAAAACGCGGCAGTCCTGCCAACAAACGGATTAGTCTCTCGTTCTGCTCCGATAGTCGTCGCTTCTCCGTGGCCGGGATACACGACATAGTTGTCGGGAAGCGTCAGCAACTGGTTCTGAATGCTGTCAAGCAGCTTCCGGCCGTCGGCGAGCGGCAGATCGAAACGTCCTATGCTGCCCCGAAACAGCGTATCACCAGCAAAGACCTGCTCATTGCCATGGTCTACGAAGACCACGTGCCCTGGTGAATGACCCGGTGTGAAACGGACCTCCAGGGCCTCAGTGCCGAATTCGATAACGTGACCCTGCTCCAGGTAATGGTCCGGTTCGTCGATCGGATCGATGCGAGCGCCCAGCCACTCGCGAACTCGTTCAGGCGCTGCATGCAGAATGGGCAGGTCCTCGTGATGAAGGTGAAAGGTAGCGCCGGTAGCGGCTCGCACTGCATTTACAGCCAGTACATGGTCGAAGTGCGAATGCGTGTTGATTATTTTCTCAATCGTCAGACCCATTTCATCGACTTCGTTGAGAAGAGCGCGGGCGCTGTCCCCCGGGTCGATGATGACCCCGCGCAGCGAATCCTCACATCCAAGGATGTAGCAGTTTTCCTGCAACAGTCCGACCGTGAGGCCTGCAATCAACATTCTTGCCGCACTCCTTCATCCATGATACTCACCTTCCCCTGCCGGCTTCAGCTGTCCCTCGGCAACCGGCTCATCCTCGCTGCAAATCCAGCGCTGGCTCCATTCGGCAATTTCGGCCAGGACAGGGGCCAACTCGCGGCCCTTATCCGTCAGGCTGTATTCAACATGCCGAGGTATCGAACTGACCTGCTCACGCATGACCAGACCCTCGTCTTCCAGCATCTTCAGTCTGCTGCTGAGCGTGCCTGGATTGACGCCTCCCAACTCCTCCTGCAGTTCACAGAAACGCTTGTTGCTGGCATTGAGAAGGCGATGAACGATTTGGAGCGTCCACTTTCTTCCAATGATACGAGCGGCAGCTTCTACTGGGCAGGGCAACTCATCCGGAAGAATGACTGGATGGGTTGGCATGCGCATCGGGCGAAAACCCTTCCCGCTCCAGGGCCACAGATCCACTGGCCGTGGCTTGAGCGCCTTGCAAAGTCCGGCACAAAATTCTCTTGACCCGACGGCCCGGCGCGAATTCCAATTCGGGTCACTACTGACGTCGGCAATATCCTACTATGCGCTCTGCCCCTTGTCAAAGGAAACCATGGTCGGGCGTGCATCCCGAGACAGCGGTACACTTCTGTAGAAAGTAAGTAGCCACCAACCAGTCCTCACCCTCCCTCAACCACTGACCACTGCAGTTTTGGGCGGTCGGGCCTTCGGCCCTCCCTTGTGCGGGGGGTTCCCCCCCGCAACGCCCCCCTCTACACCATGCCATGCCACGTTGGCGCCGCGTCGCCGGCGGGCTGCCTGTGCCACCGGTTGCCCGCCCATGTCGTGCCGCGAAGCCACCCCCCGCGACCACCGCAGGATCTGACCTCGTGCCTGACTTCTCTCGCCACAAGACTGGGGTCCACTGGAGGCGCTCCGTCACTACCCATCGTAGGGGATTCGGCCCATGCGTTTTCGAATGTCTCCGACTTCCAGCCACAGAAAGGGGTCCGAACCATCGAATTGGATTTCGAAGGTACTCCGGACGAGTTCGCCGGCGCGCCACTGGCTGGTTGGGTAGCTGCCACCTGCCAAGGGAACCTCAATGGACTGACCGCCGAGGAGGAGTCTCATTCTCAGGTCCTCCGGCCAGTCAGTGGGAAGCGGCGTAGGCGCTTTCCAATACAGTGTTACCTGGAGGGAATCCCCTGCAGCAAGAGCCGTCAATGGCGCATGGGCAAACGCCTTGCGATGGTAGTCATAACCGACCGCCTCCAAGTGGCCGAAATCAAGTCTGGTACGGTGTTGAATGGGGATGATCGACGCCGGTGGCGTCTGTTCGGGATGGACCAGGCTTGGTCTCGCAAGTTCGACTGCATTGCCAGATTGGGCGGAGATTCGAGTGCCGGTTTCAGCATCATACACGGCGACAATCAGGCGGTAATCGCCAGGTGGCGTGCCAAACGGAACAGAGAGACCGTGGTTATCAACCACGATTTCATCCTTCTGCCAGACTGTAGTCGGCAAAGACCCGCCCGCGGGTTCATCGTCACGTTGAACAACCACCTGGTCGCGGCTATCAAGCAGCTGCACGCTTACTTTGAAACGCCGGTCAGGTGTGCTGAGCGGTCGCCATCGCAGTCCAACCATGAGGGCTTCGCCGCCGGCCAGCGGACCCTGCGAGAGGCAGAGCTCGAACAGCTCAGCGAGGTCCTCGAATACATAGGGCGCGTCCAGCGGCAAGCAAGAAAGGCCGTTCGGCATCGAATACGTCGCGAAACGCACGTTGCCTTGCCAGCTTTCCCACCCCTTGAAGGCGTGTCTTCCCAGCCAGTTCTCAACGATTCTCTCCTGATCGGACTGCTCTGTCGCCCAGAAGAGGGCAAAGATTCGTCGACGGTCCGCTGTTTGCTCCAACAAGGTATCCTCAGTCTTGGCTCGATCGGGGGGCCTCTCCGCAGGCAACGGCAGATATTCAATCCCAACGTCGTAAAAGCGCCAGACATCCGCCTGCCCCGGGGCATTGAGGACGACCAGGTCCGCATCTGGGTCTCCTAGCACAGCCACAGTGCTGGCGATTCCGGCGTAGTTGTCGCGCGCCGCCGGGTCAGAGTAGTATGGCGGGAGCGCGGTTGCTGCGAGTGCGGAGGCCAGAACGGCGACTGAGCCGGTCGCAACAGATGCCAGCGGCTGTCGAATTGCTGTCGCATTTCCCATCCGCTCATCCGTCTGCACTGAGGAACGCCAGCCCAGCAGGTGAGTTGACCCTTGCCCGTCTGCCAGCAACGAAGGACAGGCGGCCACCACCAGGCACCAGGCCGGAGACAAAACAAGCAGAAACTTCATGAACGAGGGACTGACAAGGCCAAAGCTGAACATCACTCCTACGGGTAGTAGCAACCAAAGAAGCAAGGCCGCGCCCGCGCCTGAGCGACGCAACTGCCAGAGACCGCAAATGGGAAACAGCGCGACCAGAATAAGCCAACCCCACGCCAACTGTGGGCCAGTCCGTATCGTCCCGACGGCAATGGTCTGCAGTGTCACGCGCAGTCCTTCGAGCGAATCGACGAAACCATCCTGGGAGGGCCAGCTGAGGAGCCTGTCAATACCCGTAGTCAGCCAGGGCAAAAAGGCTAGAAACGCCAGAAAGTTTAGGATGAGAAAGAGAACAAATGCCTTCCACCGGTCGGATGCTCCGCTATACGTTCCGACGTCCGTTTCGCCACCATCTGCAGGTAGCTGCCCATTGTTTCCCAGACACCACCACACGGCAGTTCCCACCGCCGCCACAATGAGCACGCCAAAGATGTAGTGCGTCCACAGCCCCGCCGCAGCCGCAAGCAGATAGAGTGCCGCATAACTTGCAGTTGAAGAGCTAAGGCCCTGCGCGGCAACTCGTCTTCTCATGGCGAGAAGCGCCCACATCAGTGCCGTACCTTCCAGGGCCAGCAGTGCGTACATGCGCGCTTCCTGGCTGTAGAACACCTGAAAGGGACTCAGGGCCGCCAAAAAGGAGGCGAGGAGTGCGAAATGGCGCCGTTTCTCTTCGGACCCGAGAGCTATCTCCAGTGCGATCCGGTAGACTACCGCCACCGTGAGGATCCCCGACAGCGCGGAAAGGCTGCGAATGCCCCCGGCTGAAAAGCCAAACAGGCCGGACCACAATTTCAGCATCCAGTAGTAGCCGGGAGGATGTATGTCGGCTGCGGCGTCTCGGGCAATTTGCTCGAGGCTGCGTTGCGCCACGGCCCACGAGTTACCTTCATCGTGCCAGAGAGAAGAACAGGTGAGGCAATAGAGTCGAACGAATGCGGCAATCGCCAGAATGGAAACGAAGATGGCAAAGTGCAAGCGAGACGGTCGCGCCGTCATCCTCAACATCGTTCAGTCTTGGCCGTCCACGCTGGCAATATACGTCTGGACCGACTCGTAGACAGGCTGAGGCGTGAAATCCGGTGCAAGAAGACGAAAGTAGGCCTCCGGTTGTCGATTCTGCTCCCAGAGATCTGTGGCCCGTTTCAAGTACCATACATTGGCGACGCCCAGCCAGGGCCATTCATTGAGGATGCGTTCGTAGGCCAGAGGCAGGTAGGCTGATTGTTCTTCCAGACTAACCCTTCCATATCTCGGCTCGACCTCTACCGGGGCCGCGTTCCAGTTCATCTCGCTGATCCAGATAGGCTTGTGCGCGTCGCCATTGGCAACCATCAGGTCGCGAATGAACTGCGGCCGGCCGAAGTTCATAACCCGCGGGTGCATGCGGCGGTCGGTCGGCCCGGACCAGAGCCCGTAGCCCTGTGTGGCCATCACGTCGAAGTAAGGCGCCGCGCCCGCATCGTACATTCTCTGCAGGAAGAGCAGGTCCGAGAAGCTGCGCCCAGGGACGGTGGTTCCGTCCATATCGACGGTCGCGGCCAGAGCGCCGGCGATTATCACGGCATCGGGGTCCACGGCGCGGATCGATTCGGCGCCTGCCTTGAGTAGCTCGACGTACGCTTCTGGATCAATGGTAGCGTTCCCCCATTCGGGGTAGATATTGGGTTCATTCCACAGTTGGTAGTACCGGACTCTGCCTCTGTAACGAGCGGCCACGGCGCCAGCGAAATCAGCCAAGTCCCGGTAACTGTCGGGCGGCGCGTACGAACCGGCGTCGTTGCCTTCGGCACGGCTCCAGGCCGGCGGATTTGAGATCCTGACGATCAACTGCAAGTCGTATTGTTCGGCAAGCGAGACGATGTGATCATACTTATCCCAGGCCGAGCGGGCCGGCTCGTGGCGGCGGTCCTCAAAGTCGCCCTTGCCGTGAACTTCGATGTCCTCCCAGGTGAACTCCTGCCGCAGCCACCTGAAACCCGCCTGTGCCGCCAACTGCATTGCCTGCTCCCGTTTGACCGGCTCGACCTCCTGCTCAAGAAAGACATTCACCCCGAACGGTGAAACGCCGGCATGCTCCCCTACTTCCTGCGGAGCAAGATCCAGCGACGGGCGGAGCATGCCTCCGGCCAGATCAGAAAGCCCTTTGATCTGGGGCAAAAAGTCCGCCTCGCCCGTCAGAGACCATAGCAGCTGGCGACTCGGATTCGGCGCCAACAGCAAAAGAGCCAGTCCGCCGCAGAGCAGCAGGCCGGCCCAAAGCGTCAAAGTTTCACGTACTGCGCGTTTCACAGTGTTCGATCAGACTCCCAGGCAATTGGCCACATCTTGACTCAGCCAAGGCAGTTAGTGTTCGCGCCAGACAGACTCTCTAGTTTTCCTTGAAAGTAATGTTGACGCAGCCGACACTACTGCTTATCGTGTTCGACCATTTCTCAGATAGAGGCGTAAGGTTGGAAAAGTCCTTAGTACGACTTCTTGGATTGTCCCACCCCGAAGCAGGACAGTTTACTACAAAAATTTCAACGAATGTGCCTGGATTAGCTGGGCCTCCAAAGGGAGAAAACCCCCAATTCCCCGTAGGTTTTCCGCACCCGGTACATTTGGTGTTCCGAGGACCGCCAAAAGCAATGTGTAGACATACGTTGTTCTTGGGGTTGTTATTTCTGTCAAGAACGAGGCCCTCAAAGAACGTCTGCTGCCTATTTTGAGGACAGTTTCCTCTGTCAATTAGGGAATAAGGGAATCGAGGCGCCGGCGGCTGCGTCGGAACGGGAACAGGCGTTGGCGGAGGTGGCGTGGCAGTCGGCGGCGGAGGCGCCGGGATGACCAAGGCTACCTGCACAGTTTCTGCGTTTGTCGCCGTAACCAGCTGGCCGAAGACCCACCCGGTGCGCCCACTGTAGTCAATCTGCCACCAGTCGCCCAGCCCGGGGTTCTTGCCGGTAATCAGGAACTTCTGACCAGGTGAAGCCGTGCCGATGATATTGTAGTTAGTGCCAGGACCTCCCCGCACGTTCATGAGGACATTGCCTATCGTAACCGTGGGCGCCTCAGGCGTGGCCGTGGCCGCCGGCGGCACAGGCGTAGCGGCAGGTTGGGATTGAGTCTGTGAACTGCTTTGTCCTCCGCCAGTCGCGGGCGCCGGACCGGCCGCGGTTGAGGTAAAGGTCGGTACCGGCGTATTGGTTGGAAGGGCCGGTTCTACCGACGCACCCCGCGGGCCACATGCAGCAAAGAACAGGACTGTAATCAAGAGTGTCGGCAGGCGTAGCCAGCGCATTGAACGGACCCCCCTCTTCATATCAAAGGAAACACAGGCACATGGATATAACGGAGGAAAAAGGGCCAACAAATTATATCATACGCCCAAAATGAATAAGAAAGGGGGCGAATATCTGCTCTTACCAGGAGTACTTCCTACGCGATGAACCTTGCGTTTGACGAGGCTGGCCCGACGACATCTGGTCGCCGCTCCCTCGATTGTTCGCTGCCCTGATCGTCCAGACCTGGCAAAAGTCAGCATCGCGAATTCGGGTACGCAACCAGGGGTCCAGTCTCTCCTCCGCAACCGTTGTTGTGATGACCGTTGGCAGCAGAGCGCTATGGCGGTAGTTGAGCAGCTGGAACAGTTTCTCCTTGGCCCACGGCGTCGCACTCTCCGTTCCAAGGTTGTCCAGAACCAGCAGCGGCACACGCTTCAATTCGTCAAAGCGTCGTTGGTGTGAGTCCCCGGAGTCCGGGTTGAACGCGGCCCGCAGGTAGTCCAGGAGATCGGGAACGACGACAAACATGATGTCGTCTTGCCCCGATGCCCTCAACTCATTTGATATTGCCGCCGCCAAATGAGTTTTGCCAGCACCACTCGCCCCAATCAACACGAGCCATCCCTGAGGATCCTCGGCGAACAACATGGCCGACTGCTTGATCTCCCGCAGGTTGGCAACCTCTGCGGGCGAACTGTTGCGCCGTTGCACGTCGAAAGTCTCGAATCTCTGTGCAGCGTGCAACGAAAGCGTGCTCAGATCGCCGTGGACCGGGTCTGCCCCCGCACGATAGTCGGGAGCCCTGATATGAATGTGTTGCACGAGGTTCAAGTCATGCAGTCGGCTGCGCAGCCGCTGGTCCAGGTCTACAAGCCGCTGATTGGTCGTCAAGACCGTCGGCAGCTGGCTGTTGTATCGGTGGTTCAAAATCTGAAACATCTTCTCCTGCGCCCAGGGCGTTACGCCCTGTACACCGAGGTCGTCAAGGATGAGAACCGGTGTGTTTCGAACTTCCTCAAAGAGGTCGTCATAGCTTGCTTCGCTGCTGGGACCGAAGGTGGAGCGCAGGTGGTCCAACAGATCGGGCACGACCACGAAAATGGCCGACTGGTCATTCTCGATGCGTTGATTGGCGATGGCCGCAGCCAAGTGCGTCTTCCCGCATCCATACGTGCCGGTAAAGAGCAGCCAACCAGCCGGCTGTGCTGCGAATTCAAGGGCAACGCTATAGGCTCTATCCAGGCTCTCCAATTTGTGCGCGGGGAGCCAGGAGAGATTCGTATCGAATCCTTCGAAAGTATACCTGGCAAGCGCGTCTAGGTTGTGAATATCGCCGAATTGGCGTCTCCGTCTCGACCTGCGTTCATCCAGCTTGCAACGGCAGGGCACAGGCCTGCCAAATTCGGGATGGCCCAGTGGCAGATCGTCGATCAGAAAGCCTGCTCCTCCGCACTCCGGGCAGGGGCTCTCCTGGATAGCGCCCTGACGCTGGGAGCGGGAAGGCAGCCCTTGCGGTGCCGGCCGGTTTCGAAATCGCTCCGTACGCGCTTCAGAGGGCGTCCGTTGGTCCGCGGCGGCCCCCAATTCCGGCCCCGCGTCGCTCTTCATCCCGTCAGTCAAGCCCCGCAGAAGGTCATTCAACTCATCCATAGCCTTCGTCTTTGCCCTCCGTCTCCCACCTTCTCAGGATCCCCCGTATGTAGTTCAGATGGCGCTTGTTGTTGAGCAGAGCGATCTCCATGGCTTCGGTTATCCAATCGGGAGGATAGCTCTTCTCCAGGTCCCTGAGTTGGTCGGCGATCAAGGCTGTCATCAGTCCGAAGTTCTGCTCGTACAGAACAAATATGTTCGGCCGCTCAACGTGAATCCGGGCTTCGACCGGTAAAACTCTTCTCAGCTCTGCCAACCGGCCCTGCCGGATTGCGGCTACGGACTGGCGCCCCTTAGCCGTATTCAGGAAGTACCAGTCCTCGACTGCATGTTTACATTCATCTTGAGCTGACACCTCCTCATTTTGTCCGCCTTGGCCGTTGTCGTGCTGGACCCCTCCCTTAGGGCCTGTATCGACCTCCATGCGGATCAGCGTGTTTCGGGCAACCGCTCGCTGTAGCGCGTCTTCGAGCACATCCAGGGGGCTGCGCAGTTTGTTTTCCAGGCTCAGGCCGTCCAGCAGCGTCTCGTCGCCGCGCAAGTCATCCCCGCGAACAAACCGCAGTGTCCCTTCCTGCTCGTTCAACAACCAGAAAAAGTAGACGGTCAGCTTCAACTCCGCCAGGTCGTCGATCTGGGGTAGCAGGTCGACGAAGAACAGGTCCGGCACGACGACGGCCTGCATATCCTGGTCAGGAAAACCGACAAAACCCGGCAGCTGTCGAGTCACTATACCTCCCGCGGGGATCCTTCATTCATCCTGCAACTTGCTGCCCTGTCCGTGTGCGAAACCCTGGGTTCCGAAGGCTGTCCTTCGAGGCGACTGGCATCGTCCGGTCCCAGACGAACGTCTGCAGAGCACGACCAAATCACGCATCATGAATGCAAGGGCGCCATGGGCACCTCGCCAGAGCCGCCCGTCAGTAGTCCAAATCCTCCCGCCGCAGCTCCAGATCGCGGAACTGGGTAAGTTCCTTGCGGAAATACAGACTGACAGTACCGGTCGTTCCGTGGCGGTGTTTGGCGACCATCAGATCGGCGATGTTCTGCTGTTCGGACTCTTCATTGTAGTAGTCTTCGCGATAGACGAAGATTACGACGTCCGCATCCTGTTCAATCGAATTGTGGACAATGAAACCGTTGGCAGCGAAATTGTGATAGACCGGCACCGTAAGGTCGTAGACCTCTTCGACACCATCGGCCAGGATTTGAGCGACCTGGTCCCAGATTACCCCGTTTGCGATACTCTTCTCGCATGAGACTGCACCTGAGACAGGAAGAGATTTTGCGTTGGGTTCACTGTCTTGAAGACGTTCCCGGGGCGCCCTTGTCAGTTCCGTGCCCTGGAGAGACACTGTTCGGGTGGCAGGAAGGAAAGGAAGTTCCCCGGAATTCACGGCCGGCCGTTCACACTCTGGGACAACAGCCCGCAGGGTATTCTCATCTGTCGTGGCGATGTACTCTTCAGCGCGCAGTTCGTCCAGACGTTTCCATCCGCTCTTGGTAAGGAATTTGTGATTGGCAGTCGCTCTTATGGTTCTGCCCGCCTCGGTAGTAATTCGGAAGACCGGACTGGTCCCAGTGCAGAAGGCGTTGCTGACTCGGGCGGCTACCAGACCGGCGCTGGCCTGATCGAGCGCGGCAATCTGGACCCCTTCGCGTCGCTCGAGCTCCCGAATCGGGAAGGACACACCCAGTTCGGGAAGATAGACCAGCGTATCCCCACTAAGGCAACCGCTTTCGCGCAGATCGGAAAGTACCGGCTTGTTGTTGGCCCGCGTCTCAACGGCCCGGCTGAGCTGACTGAGGGCGATTATAGGTACATTCAGTTCTCGGGCCAGTCCTTTGAGCGAACGGCTGATAAAGCTGATCTCCTGCTGACGGTTTTCGCCGCGCGTTCCGCTTCCTCCGCCGGACATCAGTTGCATGTAATCGACCACAATCAGGTCGATACCGCGTTCGGCGTAGAGCCGTCGCGCCTTTGTGCGAATCTCCAAAACGGATGCACTGGGCGTGTCGTCGATAAAGATGTTGGTTCCGGCAAGCGTGTTGGCAGCCTCGACCAGGATCGGCCACTCCTCCTCATCGATCTGACCCATGCGCAGGCGGTGGCTGTCGATGGCAGTCTCGATCGAGAGAAGACGCTGAACAACCTGCTCGCTGCTCATCTCCAGGCTGAAAACAGCGACGCGGGCGTCGTAGCGGCGGGCGGCATTCTGCGCAATTGACAACCCCAGGCTGGACTTGCCCATCCCCGGCCGCCCAGCAACGATGATGAGATCGCTCTTCTGGAAGCCGCCAAGCATTTTGTCCAGCAAAACAAAGCCCGTGGGGACGCCCATCATCCGGTTCTGATTGCGGGCAAGGAAGTCGATCTGATCAATGACTTCGTCCAGCACCCGTGCAACCGGTGTCAGATCCCTGTGAATGCGACTTTCGCTGACGCCGAAGATGATCGCTTCAGCCCTGTCAACGACCTCATTGACATCGCGGCTCTCGTCATAAGCGAGTTCGGCGATCTGGTTGGCCGCGCCGAGTAGGCGCCGCAGCGTGGCCGTGCGCTCAACGATGCGCGCGTAGTGGTCTACGTAGATGGCTGTGGGCGTACTGTTAATCAGTTGCGTGATATAGGCGGGCCCACCGATCTCCTCAAGAAGATCATTTCTATCCAGTTCGTCGACAAGGGTGACAAAATCGGCAGGTTCGCGCCTCTCATGCAGCGCCAACAAGGCTCTGAAAATCCACTGATGCGGCTCGCGATAGAAGTCTCCGTCCTGGAGCGTGGTGGAGACTTTTACAATCGCATCCGGATCGATCAACAAGGAACCGAGCACGGCTTGCTCAGCTTCCACATTGGCCGGAGTCGTCTTGACGGTTGCCTCAATTGTATCGCTCATCCGAGTACTCTAGGGAAAATCCTGGCGGTTCAGGCACAGGCAAGGCACAGCGCGACTCACTGCCTTTTCGTTGCGCTGTTCAATCATGACATGAGAAGTTTGGAGGCTGCCAAGCGCTTGAGAGACAAAAACGGCGAGAACCGCTTGGTTGCGACCCCGCCGCTGCTCTAGATTACTTCTGTTGCGATTGCGCAGCCCCAGTCCGTCTCCGCCGGTCCACCCTGGCTAAAGCCGGCGGATCCCTCTACCTTGCCCCCTTAATTGTCGATGTCGAGTCCTTCAATAAAGTCACGAAAGACGTCGAGGTCCTCGTCACTCGTTTCTCCAACCTCCTCCTCGACGCCGTCGCTGCCCTGGCCCAGTACGCCCAACTCCTCTTCCGGCTGCATACCCGCCCGCTCCATTACCTCCTCGGCAACGTAGATGGGTACGTCAGCTCGAACTGCCAGGGCGACAGCGTCGCTGGGCCGGCTGTCTATCTCCAGCGACTCGCCATTGGCTTCAAGAACTATCTCGGCGAAAAAAGTCTCGTTCTGCAGATCGCTTATGACAACATGTGTAATCTCGCCGTCAAGCGATTCCGTGATCTGGCGAAGCAAATCATGAGTCATCGGTCGTACAACCTCGATGCCCTGTAGTTGTATTGTGATCGCGTCCGCTTCAAAGGGGCCAATCCAAATGGGGAGATATCTTTCGCCGTTCTCTTCTCGCAGTACAACAATTCGATGCTGGGACATCAGACTTACGCGCACGCTGTCGATCACAACTTCAATCATCCCTTGCTCCTGTACACGAATGCTGAACCCGTTCCAGGGAATCTCCCGCTGTCTCGCCGAAGCTGGCCGGACCGGGCTGAATTTCCCCGCCCGCCCGATTCGGATTATAGCATAGGCGTTTTTTCCCGCAAAGTGAAATTTCAATTCGGGGTCCGCCCAATTAGGCATTCTCTGGCACCGGATGCCGCCCGTGTCCTGAAGATCGTCTACCGGAAATGCTTCCCAATATTGGGGCGAACTTTCGTATACCTCCTGAATGCTTCCAAGCCACGGTCAGTTCTCATTCCGGTTTCCGCCAGAAAACCGCCCTCTCTGACCACTGACTACTGACCACTGGCTGCTGCAGTTTGGGCGGTCGGGCCTATTCGGCCCTCCCTTGTGCGGGGGCTCCGCCCCCGCAACGCCCCCTCTCCTACAACACGCCTCGCCGACCGTGTGTCGACATTGGTGACGAGCGCCAAATGGAAAGTGTCCAGCCAGACCACGTCCCGCCAGTCCCTTCAGATTCCCCTAGGTACCGGCCTTGTGCCTGCCCTCGCACCCTCCCCAACTGACGGACGCCACCGTACGGCCAGGCCTGGCGCCTGCACTGCGTCTCGCCAGAAGAAGGCATACAAGTCCAGCCACCGCTGGCGCTGATTCCCCGCCAGACTGTTCCCACCCCAAACCTGGAATGCACCCCTATCTTGGTGAAGTTGAAAGCAGCCAACAGTTGAGGTAACTTGGGTAGGTGACTTGCGAAAAGCTTACGCGCCAGATATAGGGCCGACTCGATGGAAACTCGAGTGTACCGATTCCCGGAAGCAGCGACTGGACGCGTATCGGAATCCATGTCCTGCCTGACGCCACAGGCGGCCGCCGGACATCCAGTATGCCCCTTAAACGATGACGACTCCCATCGGTTCTAAACCCCTCACGATCTGGCTTCTCTCGCCTTACCACACGGGAAGCCACAGGGCTTGGGCTGAAGGCTATCAAGCCCACAGCTGTCATTCAGTTCAGCTCTTTACACTGCCCGGTCGATTCTGGAAGTGGCGAATGCAGGGGGGAGCGATAGAGCTCGCCTCCCAGACGAACGCAGTACGCAACGGACCGCTGCCTGACCTCGTTCTGGCCACCGACATGACCAATCTTCCGTCGTGGCTTGCTCTTACAAGGGGGACGCTGCCGGCGCGATTCAGAACAGTTCTCTACATGCATGAGAATCAACTGACTTACCCCTGGCGCCCCGGCGAAAAACCCGATCTGACTTACGCAATGATCAACTGGCTGAGCCAGCTTTCTGCCGACCTGGTCGTCTTCAACACTGCGTATCATCGACGGAGCTGGTTCGCAGAACTACCCAACCTGCTCAAACATTTTCCAGACTTCAATCACCTGGAACTGATCGAGCAGGTAGAGTCCAGAACAAGGGTACTGCCCGTCGGTATCGACTTTCAGGAGGTGAATCGCAGGCAAGAAGTACGGGATTCGCCGCTAATATTGTGGAATCAACGCTGGGAGTACGACAAGCGTCCGGACCGCTTCTTCAACCTTCTCTACAAGCTGGAGGAGACAGGACACGACTACAAACTGGCGGTGGCGGGAGAGAACTTTCGGAAAGTCCCCGTTGAGTTTGAGGAGGCTGCAACGCGCCTTGCACACCGAGTGGAGCATTGGGGTTATCTGCCGTCAAGGAAGGCGTACCTTGCGCTGCTGCAAAAGGCTGATCTTGTCGTCAGTACCGCCGAGCACGAATTCTTCGGAATCAGTATTCTTGAAGCGGTTCAAGCGGGGGCCTTCCCACTCCTGCCAAACCGTCTCAGCTACCCAGAACTGATTCCAGCGGGACTGCACGCAGCCTGTCTGTATTCTGACGAAAAAGACCTCTTTGCGAAGGCAGTTCGACGCCTGGAATTGCCCCGCACTGCGCCGCCTTCTCTTCGGCGTGCAGTACGAAAAAAATACATTTGGCCCGTCGTAGCCAGAGCCTACGACCAACTTTTCGCAGAGCTGACGATTGGTTCGGCCGCAGTCGGGCAGTAGCCTCCTGTATTGACCGGTCAGGAGAGAGGAGGTCCCGTTACCCCCTTTGGGAAGGTCTGGAAAGCAGTCTTACGTCGACTGCCGCGTCGCCTTTCTCGGTCTCCTCAACTGCAAATTCAACCAGGTCGCCCGGCCGCAGGCGGGCAACACCGTCGAAGCGGGAACGGTGGGCAAAGAGGTCCCGTCCGTCTGAACGTGAGATGAAACCATAGCCTCTGCTTGGGCTGTACCACTTTACCAAGCCGCGTTCCCGATTTGAGGCGGGCAGAAGAAAGCCGCAGCCCGGGCACAGTGACGGAGGACTTCGGCCTTCAGACTTCTTCCGTTTGTCCTCCAAAGTCCATATAAATGTGACACCGCAACGTTCGCAGACGTTCATTTCATCTGACACTGCCATAGCAAAGAGTTTCCTGAAATACCAGCCCGTCCGGAGCAGTCAACTCAAGCATAACTCTGACTTGCCTGATTTGACAATGCCATACAGTCCTGATACGATCGCTTGCGAGTTGATTCCTGCAGGTTGTGCGGCGACGTAGCCAAGTGGTAAGGCAGGGGTCTGCAAAACCCTGATCGCCGGTTCGAATCCGGCCGTCGCCTCAAACCGCTCATTCGAGCGGTTTTCCTGTTTGACTCCGATGTGAATCCATTGCAATCTAATCTTGATTGCAGGTTGACTTTATCTATTGCGCATGTTCCGGTCTTCGCGCTTGTAGAAATCATTGGTGTGATACAATTTAGAATACCGTCCCTGTCATCGATCGTTCACGCAATGAACGGGTAGATACCCGTCTCTCATAGCGATGCAGAAAAAGTGAACGCGACGAGCCGATTCGAGGCCTGTTTGGGAAGGTGGATTCACGGAGGGCAGTGAGAACATGAAGCAGAAAACCGGGACGGGGAACGCCTCCAATCCGCTTCGCGACGTAGCGGGAGGACTGAAATGCCCATTCTGCTACAGGAGGGACTGCAAAGCAATGTCCGAACGTAATTTCCTGCACATCTTGGTGGATTCCTTGTGCAGTTCAACCTGGCATACAACGGCGCGGCGTGCTGCAACCACAGGTTTCCTTGTGTTAGCCGTTCTTCTGGCTGCGGCCTGCTCAGGCGACGAATCCGACAGTGCGGAATCGGGCCTGGGAAACAATCCGTTCGGTTTCGAGCAATTAGAGGCGCCATCGCTGGATGAGCTCGTACCAGGAAGGCTGGGCCCGCGTCCCGAAGGCTCGATAAAAACGGTCGTAGAACATTACATGCAGCAGTACCAGCCCAACGGCAGTCTGCCCAAGCTCTTTGAGACGACCCGCGTCTACGACCGCAACGGTGTCCTTCTGGCGGAGTTCTTTGAGGAAGGGCGACGCACTTGGGTCACTCTCGACCAGATTTCACCGGCCCTTATCTCCGCCACCGTGGCAACAGAGGACGCTACCTTTTTCACCAATCGCGGCGTGGACAGTCGGCGCATTGTCGGCGCCGCAATACAAAATGTACAGACCCAATCGATTGCCTCAGGCGCGAGCACCATCACCATGCAGCTGGCGCGTAATCTCTTTCTTGAGCCGGAGGAAAGATTCGAACAGACAATCGATCGAAAGTTCTTCGAAATCGGGCTGGCTCACGACCTGACCATTCTGTTCAACAAGGAAGAGTTGCTTGAAATCTATTTGAACCTGGTCAACTACGGACACCTGGCTTACGGACCGGAAGCGGCCGCGCAAGTCTATTTTGGCAAGAGCGCCATCGATCTGACCTGGGCTGAAGCAACGATCCTGGCTGGCGTGCCACAGCAGCCGGCTTCATTCGACCTGTTTAGTAATTTCCATGCAGCCAAACAGCGGCAGCGCATCGTATTGGACCTTCTGGTTCGTCACGACTTCCTGACGCAAGAGAGGGCCAATGCCATATTCGCCGAGGAGATCTTCCTGATAGGCAGCTCAGAAGAGAAGGACTACCTGGCCCCGCATTTCGTTCTCTATGTGGAGAAAGCTCTGGAGAGGCGGATGGCCGAAGCCCTGGGTATAGAGAATGGGCGCTGGAAGATGCGCCGGTCCGGCATGCATATCATCACCTCGTTGGATATGCCTATGCAAGTGCTGGCGGAACAGGAGTTGAAAGCCTGGATCGATAGGGTCGGCGAAGCCTACCGTATGACCAATGGGGCCTTGGTAGCAATACAGCCGCAGACCGGTGAAATCCTGGCCATGGTCGGCGGAGTCGATTTCAATCAGGAGGATGCCGGCCAGGTTAACCTGTCTGTCAGCCTGAGGCAGCCAGGGAGCTCCTTCAAACCCGTTCTCTATGCGGCAGCGCTTTCCGAAGACCTCATATCACCTGCCACTGTCATTTGGGACACGCCAACCGCCTACCCGGTCGGCATGGGGCACTTCTACAGCCCCCGCAACTACGATCGAACTTTCCACGGACCAGTCACCGTGCGTACTGCGCTGGCCAACAGCTACAATGTTCCAGCAGTCAAGCTGCTGGCATCGCTAGGCAATGAACGACTGGTTTCCAAAGCGAAGGAGTTTGGCATTACAAGCCTTACGCGAGAACCGGGTAGCTACGGTCTGAGCCTCTCCCTCGGGGCCGGCGAAGTGTCTCTGCTTGAGTTGACCAATGCCTTTCGAACCTTTGCTAACGAAGGTCTTTACTCTCCTCCACAATTCGCCATGTTCATGGTGGACGACCTGGGCCGCTACCGGTCGCCGCCCCCGGTTGAACAGAATCGCATTATCTCAGAGGGCGTCGCCTTCCAGTTGACCGACATTCTGAGTGACAACGAGGCCAGAAAACCAGCCTTCGGTGCAAACAGCAGGTTGAAACTAAGCCGTCCCGCTGCGGCGAAAACAGGAACGACAACCAACTTCAAGGACAATTGGACGGTCGGCTTCACGAAATATCTGGTGGCCGGCGTGTGGACGGGGAACAGCGACGGAACACCTATGTGGGGGAACAGCGGCGCAGCCGGAGCTGCCCCCCTTTGGCACAACTTTATGGAAGCAGTGATCGCTGACAAGGGGATGAGGGAACTGATCGGTGCTCCCGACGACCCCAATCTTTGGGCGTTCGAGGTGCCGGATTCCGTTGTCCAACTGCCCGACTGCCCGCCCGCGGTGCGCTGCCGCACTGGCGGTGAGTACTTTACTTCCAGTTGGCTGAGCAAGACTCGAGGAAACGGTCTGCTGGCCGGAACAGTTGTCACTGGCAGGTCGCTGCCAACACATTTCGCCCGGTCTGCCGATTTTGAAGACTTGTCCTACTGTATCGTCGACGAAACAATTGGCGCGGTCAATGGCGGCAGAACCAACGCGGCCCCGGAGACCCGATCTTTGCTCAGAATTTCAAGTTGGGTCGGTCTGGCTTTTCCCCCTGGCTACTCCACCGTTGGCAGGCCCCTTGCGCCGATGCCGGAGATTGAAGTTGACGAGGACGACGATGGCTTGAATACGCCGCCTCCTGAATACAGGGATGACCTGATGTACATTCCCGCTACAGAACAGGAAAAGTTCAGACTGCTCTCATACAGCATGCAACAAGGTATACCCGTATCACTGGGATCCTGCTCAGACCTGCGCTACTACACGGCGCGAGCAAATGACAGTTGGGCCGGCCTGGCCGGAGCCCATGGACTGCCTGTGAGTGTGTTGCGCAACGCCAACCTGCACGTGAAAGGATCACTCAACGGAGAGCGCCTGCTCCTGCCCCGGGCCATCCCAATTCGGTTCCATGAAGAAAGCATGATTCACGAAGTGGAGTCGGGCGATTCCTGGGTAAATATAGCCGCGAAATACGACATTCCAATAAGCCTGCTGCGAGCAGCCAATCCCAACGCGATCCGGCCGTACTATATCCTCCGGCCGGGGGATCTGCTGCACATACCGGAGAATCTGGAAATCTTCCAAAATCCGTTCGAATAGGCGACCGGTTCAGTCCAAAGACGTGCACAATGCGTCGTGCCATGCAGCGACATCGTGCCGCGCGGCAATGAGAGAGGGAGTTTAGCTGCAAGCGGCCGTCTAGGCGGAACCACAACGCGCCTTTCTGTCGTTAATGGGATCGAGGCGCAGATTCCACGATCGACCCTGTTCAGGTTCGCCAGTGGGGTTGTCTCCACAAGTCAGTGATCAACACGCATTGGTAGAGACTGCTGAGTATCATGCCTGGATTGCCATTCGTTCGGCGCACTCCCCTACTATTCCTTCTGATCTTGACGATAATCATTTCCGGCTGCGGCTCCCGGCGGGGCGCCGTTGGGCGAAGGCCGGCGATTGCACTGGCCAACGTAGCCGAAGCCTATCTGCAGATTTATCAGCCCGGGCCCCTTCCCCGCGTCTTCCAAACGACATTCGTGTACGACCGCAATGGGCAGCTGCTCGCCGAGCTGATCGGTGAGGGCCGGCGTGAATGGGTCTCGTTGGATCGGATTTCCCCGCACCTGATCAATGCGACCATTGCAACCGAAGACGCGACATTTTTCACAAATCCAGGCGTGGATCCCATTCGCATTGCAGGAGCCGCGCTCCAGAATGTCGAACGAGGAGAGATCGTCTCCGGGGCCAGCACAATTACCATGCAACTTGCGCGTAATCTGTTCCTGGGCTCCGAGGAACGCTACGATCAGACTTTCGATCGCAAGATCGCAGAGGCGGGACTGGCAAGTGAACTGACGCGGACCTACGCCAAAGAGGAGCTCCTGGAACTGTATCTGAATCTCCTCAACTATGGCCGCCTGGCCTACGGTCCGCAGGCGGCTGCGCGTACCTACTTTGGCAAACCAGCCGTGGATCTGAACTTGGCTGAGGCGACGCTGATCGCCGGCATCCCACAGTCGCCGGCGCGCTTTGACCTTTTCGATGACTTCGCGACCGCCAAGGAACGGCAGAGGATCGTCCTGTCGTTGATGGTACGCCACGGATTTCTGACGCTTGACGAAGCAAACGCAGCGTTTGCCGCCCACGTTGAGCTGGGAGGGTCACCGGAGATAGAATCGCCCTATGCCCCGCACTTTGTAGACTATGTTGTCCGCGAACTGGATAAGTCTCTGGGCGAGGGATTCGTAAGGCGGGCCGGGTTGAACATCTATACAACCATTGATATGCCGTTGCAGGAAAGAGCGCAGCAGATCGTCGCACAACAGGTTGAGGCTCTCAAACCCCGCTTCGATATGAACAACGGCGCACTCATCGCCCTCAAGCCTGGATCGGCAGAGATTCTGGCAATGGTAGGCAGTGTCGACTACCGAAGTGAAGAGATTGACGGCCAGGTTAATGTCGCGATCAGCCCCCGACAGCCAGGCAGCGCCATCAAGCCAATTCTCTACGCAACTGCCTTCAACGACAATCTGATCAGCCCGGCAACCGTCATCTGGGACACGCCCATCACCTATACCCTCAGCACAATTGAACAGTACGAGCCACTCAACTACGACCGCAGGTTCCACGGGCCCGTAACCGCACGAGCCGCGCTCGCCAACAGCTACAACGTCCCCGCTGTCAAACTGCTGGATGCGGTAAGTGTCGAGCGCATGCTGGAGAGCGCTCGCAGTATGGGCCTCGGGAGCCTGCATCGGGGTACCGATTGGTACGGTCTGAGTCTGACCCTGGGAGGCGGCGAAGTTACCCTGCTCGATCTGGCGAGTGCCTACCATACAATTGCCAATCGAGGACGCTACACGCCCCCTCGCTACGTCCTTACGATCACTGACGGGCAAGGCCAAACGCTTTACGAAACCAACGCCTCCCAAGGAGTGCCTGCGATCTCGGAGGAAGCAGCCACGCTGGTTACCGATATTCTCAGTGACGATCCAGCGCGAGTGCCGATGTTTGGCGCCGGGAGTCAACTGACGCTGGACCGGCCCGCGGCGGCAAAGACCGGTACAACCGACAACAACCGCGATGCCTGGACGGTGGGATTTACCCGCCATCTGCTTGCAGGCGTATGGGTCGGAAACACCGACGGCCGCCCCATGCGAAATGCAACCGGAGCCGGGGCAGCCGCACCTGTCTGGAACGAGTTTATGCGCACTGCCCTCGCAGAACCGGCGCTTCTGTCCGCTCTACAGGCTCCCACGGCAGATGCTGACTGGGATTTCCATGTTAGCGATAACCTGCAACTGCTGGATCTGTGTCCCCCCGGCCTTACGTGCCGGCAAGGCGGCGGCGAATTCTTCAGCGCAACTTGGCTGGACGCTGTAGGCAGCCTCAGGGAAGGCGGCCCGGAACATGATGGAATCGAGAGTGGCGAAGAACTTCAAGACGGCAGCACACTCCCCCTGATCGACAGTGTCCGCAACATCTCTTCTGCTCCCGTCTACCAGACGCGGCAGACCGATGGTGGTCCGGAACCGCGCCTACTTGGCTACTGCGGACACCAGGACGGCGCGCGGCGGACTCTTCTGGCTCTGCCCGACCCGTTTGGTCTGCCTGAGGATGATCCCGCAGGTTGCCATAGCTGCTGGTCGATGAATGAGGAGGACACTGAGCCCGTTGACGAGGGCAGGCTGTTGCGGGACAAGAGGGGCGCGCTGTTGTGGAATGCCGGGCCGCTCTTCCCGCTCTATTTGGGTCAGTGTGACGAAATGGACCTGATGGCTGCCCTTACGGGACTGTCGGTCGGTATCGATTTCGCCAACGCCGGCGCCCTGTTGTCTCCGGAAGTCTTTTCGAGTGGACAGTTGTCCGAGGTGAGTAGGTCCGACTTCCCGGGAAGGCATCGTTTTGTCCTGGACCGAATCTGGCATGACGACCAGTGCCCGGGAGAGTACGTGATGGGACAGGCTGTCGACGATAGAGGCGTCGCCCTCCCGGGCGTTACGATTCGCTTGACTGACGCCTGGGACAACACATATCAGACGGTATCCAAGAGCGGCGCCAACGACGCTGGTCGGTTCGATTTCCCCATCTACGGCAGAGACGTCCCACAAAGTTTCACACTGCAGATCCTCGACACCAACGGGAATCCGCATGGCTCCCCAATCCTCGTACCACATCGTACTGACGAATCCAGCAACAGGCCTTGCCACCATCTGATTGTGCGGCGCGGGTCATAGCCGCGGCAAATCAACGATTGCAATCCGTTGTACCTACGGTCGCGCCACAATGTCGTACTGGCTTGCAAAAATGTGGGGAAGACCGACCAGGATCAGGTACAAAAGTGTTAGGATTAGGCATGGGATTTGGTTAAACTGGATTGAATACGTTTGATGTCTCGGCAACGAATCCGTGTTCCGGGGCCGTGCCCAAAGTCGCAACCACGCATCTGCATTTGCAGTCACTAGGCCGGCTTTCCACTAATGCGGGAATCTGGAGGGAATAGATGCATCTCGATTTTTCATGGCGTTATATTGGCCTTGTGGCACTACTGGCGCTGGTTCTCGTTGCAGGCCCGTACGCACTGACAGCACAAGGCTCTGTAGAATCCTCGACTGTAAGCGGGCAGCTGAACGAGCAGTTCGCCAAGCACTACCTTGGCCTGCAAGTTATCGATACATCGCAACCCGTCACGATTAAGCTGGACTACCAGCCACAGCACAGCCACATTCTGGATGAAAACTCCGGTTTCTATGTCTTCAAACAGTCTGGATTTGACCGGTACATCAACGCCGCGCCTCCCTCGGATAGTGCTTTCCGTACTGGCACGCAGGAATCGATGGATGGCATAAAGCGGAAAGCAACCCAGATAGGCGCTGACGATGTCTCCGAAATTGTTACGATTGTTGTCTACAATGACACCACGATGGACTTCTCTTACACGCTGACGGGGGAAAACGTCAGATTCGTGGACGAATCCGGCGAACAGGTTGTAAGCGGCAGTACGCCGGCTGTGCCGGAAACCTCCACGCCCTCCCCGCAGGGGCTCCAGGCTGCCGACACTTCTGCCGCAACGCCAGGCGCCGTCGTGACGACCAGCGCCGTGCGGTCAACCTGGGTCAGAGGCGAACTGAATGAACAGTTTGCCAAGCACTACCTCGGATTGTCGGTCGTCGATTCGGGGCAGCCGGTGACCATAAAGATGGAATACGATCCTCAGGACAGCAGTCAAATCGACGACAGTTCCGGCTTCTACGTCTTCAAACTGTCAGGATTTGACCGGTACATTAATGCCGCGCCGCCGTCCGAGAGTGTCTTTGTGTCAGGCTCCCTGGATTCGATGGATGGCATCAAACGCAAAGTGGCCGAAATCAGTATTGCCGACGTAGGCGAAGTCGTGGCTCTGGTAACCTACAACGACACGACGATGCCCTTTTCCTACACGTTACAGGGCGAGAACATACTGTTCCTCGATGACTCCGGTGAGCAGGTTGAAGGGGACAGAGTCGTTGTCCAGCAGCCCGCCGCAGGAACCGATGCCACGTCTACGACGGGCGGAACAGTGATTTCGCAGGGCAGTTCTTACACGGTGAAGGCGGGCGATACGCTTGGCACTATTTCCTCACAAGCCTACGGCTCAACCGAATATTGGTCTTCAATCTGCACTGCGAACTCGCTGTCGAACTGCGACCTGATTGAAGTGGGTGACGTTCTGACGATTCCATCTCAGGCCGATGCCGATGCCTATCTTTCAGGCGGAGCCCCGACACCGGCCGCGACGGCCGATGCAACGGCCGTCGCGACAGAAGTCGCAACACCTGCAGCCTCAACCGATGCCATGCCGGAGGCAACTGCAACCGCCGCGCCTGCCGCGACTGCCGAGGCCATGCCCGAGGCCACGGCAACTGCGACGCCCGCTGCTACGGCGATGCCGGAGCCGACCAGTGACGCAGGCATGATGGACGACGATCTTATTGAAGTCGCCCAAGACTATGAGCAGTTGGACATTCTGCTCCTGGCACTCGATCTGGCCGGCCTGACTACGTCCGTTGCCGACGGCGGCCCCTATACGATCTTTGCTCCGACAAACGCTGCGTTTGCTTCGCTGCCTGAGGCGAGGCTGGACATGCTGATGGCCGACTCGGAACTGCTGGCCGATACGCTCAGATATCACATTGTGTCCGGAAAGCTGGCAGTGTCCGACCTTTCATCGCAATCTTCACTGACAACGCTCCATGGCGGCACGATCGACATCAGTACCGGCGATGACGGATCTGTCAGTGTCGAAGGAATCAGCATAGTCACGGCTGACGTGGAGGCCTCCAACGGCGTCATCCACTTCATTCACCAACTGCTTCCCGATCCCGATGACAACAACTCACAGTAGCCCTTAAGGTTAGCTTAGGCTTTCGCACCTAAACCGGTCTCAGGAACGCCCTCAATTCGCCCAATGAGGGCGTTCTTCCTTTTGCACACTTCGCACATGCGTGCTATGATCCGCCCATGGAAACCTTCGATCAGACTTATATTGCGGAACTGCCACGCGAGCTCCTTCAGAGCCAGGTAAAGGAGGAGGGGGAGCGCTATGGCAGCGACAGTGGGGAGAAGGGTCCTTCTCCTTTGGAAACTGCAGATCTAGCCTCCTTTTTCGACGCCGGCGGGACGCTTTCATCCCTGATGGCCGATTACGAACTGCGCCCCAGCCAATCGGAAATGGCTGAAATCGTCAAGAGAGCGATTCTGGAACGGCGCCCGGCGTTGGTCGAGGCCCCAACAGGAACGGGAAAGTCTCTGGCTTATCTGCTTCCGGCTATTCTCAGCCAGTACAAGGTAGTCATCGCGACCGCAAATAAGTCCCTTCAGGACCAGCTCTTTCGAAAGGATATCCCCTTCTTGCGCCGGGTTCTGAATCGACCGATTGACGCCATTGTCGTTAAAGGTCGCAATAGCTACATCTGCAACTACAAGTGGGAAAAGGAAACGGTAGAGAGACAGCGTCTTGCCTTTCTTGATCGGGAAGACGAGCAGGTCGCCTATCTGCGCAGATGGCTGGATGATACCGATAGCGGTGACGTAGACGACTTGCCTTTTGTCTTGAAGAGCGACTTGAGGCCCCGGGTTGTCAGTTTCCCCGATGACTGCATCGGTCGCAGCTGCCTCCACTTCGACGACAACTGCTTTGTGAATCAGATGCGTGCCAAGGCGCGAAACGCTCAAGTGATAATCACCAATCACCATCTCCTGCTCAACGCCCTGGAGTTGGGGGAGATGGGACAAGCCATCCTGCCTGAAGCTGCAATCTACGTAATTGACGAGGCGCACCAGTTGGAAAACACGGCTACTTCGGTTTTTGAGGAAGAAACCTCCAACTATGCCTTGGAACAGCTGCTATCGGGGACCATTTTCAAGAAATACCTGGAAGACTCGCGGGTCGAAGATGTGGTCCTGCGTAACGGAATGGCATTTGCCGAAGCCGAACAAATCTCGGATAAGGGAGTTTTTCGAATTGATTGTGATTTGCATGAGCTGAAGAAGCTTGCTGGAGACTTGAGTGCATTGCAGGACGAAATGCGCAAGGCCAACCCATTCCGCCATCACAACGAAGAGGGGCACCCACACCTCTCTGCCGAAGAATCCGAGGAGGAAGCAAACTACGAGCTGGCGGTGAAGGGGCTGGGTTCTTTAGCGGGAAAACTGAAGGTGGTGGCAAGCAGCTCGAGGGACGACCTTGTTGTACGCTACGCCGAACGGATTAGGGGGTCTCACCGCCTCAGGCTTCGTCTTCATGCCGCCCCGATCGATCCCTCCCTCGACCTGGCCCGGCATCTCTTTGATGAGGAGGGACGCACTGTAATCTGCACGAGCGCCACTCTGGCAACTGAGGGCAGCTTCGCGCACTTCAAGGCCAGATGCGGCGTGGCCGGCGAGCCGCTGGAACTGATCGCCGATCCCGTCTTCAATTACCCCGAGCAAGCCCTGCTGTATCAGCCCGCCCTGCCTGCTTTCGACTGGCGAGACAAAGCCCCCTTCTTTGATGCGGTCGCGGCCGAGATCGAGCGGCTTCTGAATGTGAGCCGCGGAAGGGCTTTGTGTCTCTTCACAAGCTGGTCCGGCCTGCAACAGGTCCATGAACGCTTGCATGACGCCGCCTGGCCTTTGCGGGCCCAAGGTCAGTTCCCTCGCAGCGTGCTTCTGGATTGGTTTCGCGAAACCCCGCACAGCGTTTTGCTGGCGACAAAGTCCTTCTGGGAAGGTGTCGATCTGCCTGGCGACGACTTGAGCCTTGTCGTTCTCGACAAGCTGCCGTTTCCCACCCCAAGCGATCCCCTTCATGAGGCCAGGACGAAGGCACTCGAGGAGATTGAAGAAGGCAGTAGCTTCAGAAAGTACATGGTCCCGTTGATGACGCTGGCGCTGAAACAAGGGTTCGGCCGCCTGATCAGGCGGACCGCTGACCGGGGCGTAGTCGCCATTCTGGACGAGCGTCTTTCCAGCAGAGGCTATGGCAGGCAAGCGCGCCGCGATCTGCCGTCTGCCCAGTTCAGCCGCAGTTTTCGAACGGTGTACCAGTTCTATCGGGAAGCACTTGGCAGCCAGGCCGACTTTTCCTTGAGCGTCCTTGCCTGGGAAGAAGAGGGCGCAAGAGTCTTGCAGTGGCGCTGGCTACTGACTCGCTTACAGGACGGGTTGACCGACGAAGAGGTTGGAACCCTTGCCGCGGAGGACCACACTGAAGCCGAGATCCATGCCGCTGCCAGTGGTCTGGCCAATCTGCGTGAACGCGTCTTAAATGCGGACCGAAACACCGGCAGCTTCGGAGTGGAACTGCGCTGTAGCGCACAAACAGCGCACCGCTTGAATACCGGCGCGCTGCCTGATGCTGTGAAGAATAGATGGTTGGCAGAGTCCGCTGCGTGGAAGTCGTTAGACGTGATTGGCTTGCCGGCTACGGATGAAGCACATGCGCCGTAGCCATTCAGACTCGACTGCCAAAGATGTCGTTCTATAGATCGAGAGCCAGTATGCCGCGGGCATTCTTGCCTGCTTCCATGTCGGCAAACGCGTCGTTGATCTGCTCCAATTGGTAGGTTTGCGTGATCAACTCGTCGAGCATCAGCTTCCCTTCATCATAGAGACGAAGGTACTCGGGCATATCCACCCGCGGACGAGACGTTCCGTAGTAGGAGCCGAGCAGGCTTTTCTCACTCCAAATCAGCTCCTGAGGAGGAATCGACACAGTATCATCATGGCGCGCCAGGCCAATTGCCACGGCTGTCCCAGCCGGGCGGACCATGTCGAAGGCCTGCCTGATCGTCACTGAACTGCCGATCGCCTCGAAAGCATAGTCCACGCCCAACCCGCCCGATAGCTCTCTGACTGCTTCGACAGGATCCACCTCGGAACCGTTAACCGTGTCGGTCGCGCCGAACTGGCGAGCGAAGTCCAGTTTCTTGTCCACCAGGTCAACTGCAATGATGCGCTCAGCGTCGGCAATCTTTGCCCCTTGCACGGCATTCAAGCCGACTCCTCCCGTGCCGATTACTGCAACTGTACTGCCAGCCTCAACTTTCGCCGTCCTCAACACGGCGCCCACGCCGGTCGTTACGCCGCAGCCGACAAGAGCCGCCCGATCCAGTGGATAGCCCGGGTCGATCTTTATCAAAGCTTGTTCAGGAACCACCGCCAATTCCGACATGGTGGCAATGCGGGACATCTGCGGTATGTCCTTGCCTGCGGCGTTGTGCAATCGGCAGGTATCGTCCAGCAGGTAGCCTTTGCGCGCGTCAATGCCCCGACACAGACAGACCCGGCCTGTCTCGCACATCGCGCACTCTTCACAGTAGGTCACGAACGATAGAATGACGTGGTCGCCCGGCTTGACATAGCTGACATTGGCGCCTATCCGCTCGACGACCCCGGCCCCCTCGTGGCCTAGCGCAACCGGCGGGGGGTAATAGATCGTTCCGTTTACTACCGACAGATCGGAATGACATACGCCACTGGCACCCATACGCAACAGAACTTCGTTCTCTTTGGGATCGTCCAGTGTCAGCGTTTCTACTACGACTGGAGCGTCGTGCTCATACACTACAGCTGCTCTTGTCTTCATTCCTCTCTCCCTCTGAATGGTAAGTTCCAAGACTCTCACAAAACGTTCACTTGTGTGCACGTTCCTCATGTCGCGGCCATCGCAAACTGATCTCTTGGGTCGCTCTTCTCGTCAGGTGGCCCTCTCTGGTAGGCAACCCTAAGGACCTGTTCTACGAACCAGCCTGTGGGCGGCGCCATGTGTGGGCAGCCGTACCTTTTCGGCCTGATAGCCCCTGGGTTGTACTTCCACCTCCCAGTCGTACCCGGAGCGGTTGATGAGAAAGAGCAGATTGCCGCGGTCGCTCTCTACCAGGCGGGCCTCCACCAATGACCGGTACTCGTCGGGCACGCCCTGAATTGTAACATCAGGGGGCAACGATTCGGGAAGCCAGCCCTGAATCAACCGTCGCAGTCCTCGGTGGAGCGAAGAAAAATAGGAGCGGCCCAGTGCGAATGTCGGGATCAGGAGACGGCCTTCCGGGCCCGAACTGATCAGGGCCGGTTCGCCGCTGTCGCGATAGGTCGCGATCGGTTGCCCCATGTACTCGTCCAGTAGTACCTGATCGTGAAAAGCAAAGCCGCCGAACTTCCCATCGGAATCGTTCACACTCCACCCGGCGATGAAGTATATTGGGCGAATCCACTCACGGCAAGCCAGGCCAAGTTGCTCGCCCACCTGCTGGCACTCTGCCAGATTCGTCATCGGCAGTTCGGCGATTACTCTGCCACCTCGCTCCATGTAGCTTCCAAAAGCCTTCCCCTCCTCTGCAGAGATTCCCAGAGAGAATGGAACTGCCACCACTTCCAGTTCGCAGTCGGCTTGAAAGCTATGGGGAACAAACGTTACCTCGTAGCCAAGGTCCATGAAGAGTGCATAGAGACCTACCACCGCATCACTTAGGGGTGCTTCGCGTGCGTTGGCCGCCCAAACCATTTCCCGTGTCAAATAGATGCCGACCCTGGCCGGCACTGTGTCGCCGGAGGCAATCAAATCTTCGTAGCGCCGCAGATCGGCAATGACACGCTTGGTTGCCAGCCTTCTCTCCGTGTCGTACTCGTCGGCGTCGACCATGTGGTTGATCCACGGTTCCGGCCCCGACATCAGTGGGTCCCAGCGGTAGAAGTAATGAGCGTGGCTGGCGTAACTGAAGACCTGGTTAACTTCAGCATCGATGTTTATTCCCCGCCACAAAATGTCCGATCGGAAGGGACCGCCCTGGCACTCGGTCAACCATGCCTGGGAGCCTGGGGCCAGCGCCTTGAGAAGAGCGATCCGCGAACCTGCCTCCGCCCCGGTGCGTGGACCGGACCCCCAATAGTGGCTCGAAGACGCGTAGTCCAGTTGCGGGAGAATCCACCAGTCCTGACCGTTGCGCTGAATATGGTATGGGTCCGTGTAATTGAAGCTTGCACGCACACCCGGCGCGTGCCGTTTGATAATTTCAATGCCTCCCAGTAGGAATTCATTCAGATTGCGAGCGATGAACTCCCTCCAGTCACGCCAGAAGCCACTTGCATCCTTCTCTACTTCCGTCGGAGGCTCCACTTCGCCAAAGCCCTCGAAGTCAGTTCCCCATCGTTCGTTTACCTGTGTGATCGTGGAGAATCGCGCCCCTAAGTCTTCACGGTACTGGTTTAGCGTGTGCGGGTTGTAGCAGGAGTGATCCCCCGTGCCGATGCTGGGCTCGTTGTGGACGTCCCAGTCGATGACCGCCGCGTGTGAAGCAAAACGAGTGGCACAGTCGGCCAGAAGTTGGTCCCGCTGTCTGCGATACTCGGGGTGGTTGATGCAGGCGCGCTGCCAGCGAAAATCATGCTCGTGCTGTGGATAGGCTACGCCGTTCCGGTCGATAACTTTGGCGTCGGGATGCGCTTCTATAAAGCTGTTGTGAACATAAAAGGTTGCGAATCCGAACAGGACTCCGATGTCAAGTTCTTGGCAAATGTCCAACAGCTGGGAAACCTCGTCAAGGCTGCTGTCTAGGCCGATACGGATGCGGATGGAGTCGAAGCCTGTATCCTTGATCATTTCCAGATCGCGGCGCCAGTCATCCTCTCCTCGCGGCAGCCACTCTGGGCGCGTTGCCATACCGCCGAACGGATACTCGTAATGGGTGCCAATCAAAATGCCATCTTTACTGGACACTAGAGTCTCCTTGGGGCGGGGCTTGAAGCGAGGCCAGATGTGATTCCTGCTACAGAACCTGCGGGTTGTTCACCCCTTGATTCCTGTGAGTGCAATCCCCTGGATGAAAGTTCTCTGCGTAAAGAAAAAGAGGATGATCACAGGCACTGTCAGCACGGTCGTTACCGCCATCATCCAGCCCCACTGGACCCCAACGGTGCTGACAAAAACCTGGATTCCAAGAGAAAGCGTGTACTTGCTGGGATCATTCAAGTATATCAGCGGTCCGATAAAATCGTTCCAGCTTCCCAGGAACTGAAAGAGCGCTACCGTAGCCAGAGCCGGCTTTGCCAAAGGAAGTATCACCCGCCACAGGACACCGAATTCTGAGCAGCCGTCTATGATGGCGGCGTCGTCCAGGTCTCTTGGCAAACTGAGGAAGAACTGACGAAGCAGGAAAATGAAAAACGGGACGCCGAAGGCGTGGGGCACGATCAGCGGTAAGAGCGTGTTGACCCAGCCGAGACTCCGGAACATGATGAAGAGCGGTATCATCGTAACCTGGTATGGCAACATCATCGTCGACAGCATGGCGAAAAACAGAATGTCGCGGCCATGCCAGCGCAGCCGGGAGAAACTGTATGCGACCAGCGAACTGGAAATTACTGTCAGAAATACTGCTGAAACTGCAATGACCAGCGTGTTGCGCAACTGCTGAAAGAAAGGAAAGTAACTCAGTGATTCGGGATAGTTCTGCCATCGAAACGGATCGGGAATCCAAATGGGAGGCAGCGTGAATATCTGGTCCAGATCCTTCAATGAGGTAGTAACCAGCCAGAAGAAGGGCAGAAAGAACAGAAGCCCCACCGTGAAAAGTCCGACGTGGCTGGCTGAATGGCTCAAGGTCTCGCGTTGCGTCCTTGAGAGGCTGCCAAGGCCAGTGGCTCCCACCTGTTGTTGCCGCTTAAGAGTCGTTGCTGTTCTACCCACGGCCCTACCGCTCCTCCCCTTCGTAGTAAACTAAACGGGCAGAACTACGGAAAATGATCAGCGTCGTTCCCATCACGACAAGGAACAAGATCCAGGCCATGGCCGAAGCATATGGCATCTGAAAAAACTCGAAGGCGTTCTGGTAGAGGTAGTAAGCGTAAAACAGGGTCGTGTCCAGCGGGCCGCCCCTGGTCATGATAAAAGCCTGGGCGAAAATCTGGAAACCGCTTATCACCCCCATGATTACATTGAAAAAAATGACCGGGGACAGCATCGGAAGGGTGACATTTCTGATCCTCTGCAGGGCCCCCGCACCATCGATCATCGCTGCATCGAAAAGATGCTGCGGAATGTCCTGTAATCCGGCCAAAAAGATCACCAGTGTGCCACCGATCGTCCACACGCCCATCAGAATCAACGACGGCTTTGACAGGACGGGGTCGGTCAACCACCCCGGCCCGTGCACGTCGATGACGCTTAGCGCAGAGTTGATCAGTCCGAACTCAGGGTTGAACACCCACATCCAGAGCACCGATGTGGCGACAATAGGGACGATCGTGGGGATATAGTAGACGGTTCTGTATACGGAGACCCCGCGCAGATTCTGATTGAGCAGGAGCCCGAGAATGATGGCTAGGACGATGTGAAATGAGACACCGAAGACGACCATGTACATCGTATTGTAAAGTGAGACCCAAAAGAGATCGTCGTTCAACAGTTTGACATAATTGCTCAACCCCACCCAGTGCAATGGCTGCCCAAAAGTCGTAAACACGTTGAGACTGTAATAGAACGAGTAGGCGACCGGGAAAACCGTGAAACTCAGGAATCCGACAATCCAGGGAAGCGCGAACAGGACGCCAACCCGCAAGCGGCGGCGTTCCTGCCGTGTAAGTCCAAGTGTCATGACCGCCTTCTCCCATCTCCCGGCGGGCTGACCAGTCAGCCCGCCGGGATTTCGCGCCTTGGGACGTCTCTATCAGCCAACCTGCTGGCGGAAGTCGTTCAACTCCTGCTGCAACTTGGCCGTCATATCGTCCAGACCTTGCTGGGGATCGATCTGGCCGTGAATGACCTCGTCCTGGAGGCGTCGGATCTCCGTCTTGTACTGCTCCAGAACCGGGATGCGCGGCCACGCGCGGCCGCCCGTCGACTCAGTCAGCTCGACGTATAGCTCATTGAACGGCAGCGAATTGAGGAACTCCGGATCGCGGGCAGCCTCGTTCAGAGGAGGAACGTCGCCAACCAGGTTTCCGAACTCGATCTGCTGCTGCTTGCCGGCCATGAAGTGGGCCAGCTGCCAGCCGCCCTCCGGATTCTTGGCGCCGTTGGGAACGTTGAACATCGCGCCAATCTCTACCAGACTGGTTGGTTCATCGTATCCCGGGCCATAGGGGGACTTGAACACCGAGTAGTCAAGGTCGGGCGCGTAGCGCGGGATCCAACTCCGTTTCCAGCTGCCGTCGATCTGCAGCACGATCAGGTCGACGTACCAGGGATCCTCAGTCAGCGAACTCCGATTGCCAAAGCCGGAAACATAGCGGTCTATCTTTTCTATGTCATACTTGTCTGCGTAGGACTTGAACCATTCGAGAGTATAGAGCAAGGCCTCTTCGGAGCCGGCGGTGATGGTGTCGGTGTCCTCATCGTAAAACTGAGCGCCGTTGGCCCAGCCCCAGTGCCATAGGCTGCCCGATCGCAACCAGGGAAGGAAGCCCAGCCGGGTGATGTTGCCATCGTCGTCATGGGTAGTCAACGCCTCTGCCATCACGTCCAGGTCCGCGAACGTTTCGGGTGGGCTGTCGGCGCTGAACCCGCCCTCTTCCAAGAGCGTGTCGTTGCTGTGCAATGCAAAGACGTTTAGCGTATGGCCGGTGCCCCAGAGGTGGCCGTCGGACCACAGAGCCTCCCATGCCGGCTTGGACCAGCCCTCGCCGTCAAAGCCGTCACGTTCAGCGTAATCCTCAAGCGGGAGCAGAAGCCCGCGGGGCCCCCACGTATACGCCTGGGACCAGAGCGATACCATGTCGGGCGGGTTGCCGCCCTGGATCGCGACCTGCGCTTTCTGGGTGACGTTGCCCCAGCCGATCGACATGAAAATGGCGTTTTCGCCGGTCTGCTCGTTAAAGCGCTCGACCTGATTCTGAGCTTGCGCGGCCTCCTGCAGACCGAACATCGACCAATAGATTATCGGGAGGTTTTCCTGTGGCGGCGCGGCAGCCTCTTCAGCCGCCGGCATGGCTCCTTCTGGCACTACACAAGCGGCTAGCGCGGCGCCGCCTGCGCCCAAGGCCATGGCGTGCAAAAAGCCGCGCCGACTCATCTTCTGGTGAGAATTTCGCGTGTCTGACATGTTGCCCCCTTTGCGGTTGGGTTGGGCCGCGTCGCAAGACGGCTCACTGCCTGTCAGTGCGTACGGCCATACTTCCATTCTAGCGGCAAACAGATCTGCGCCAATTGCACCAACTTACCTCCTATTTGTTCCTCGCTCTCCTCCTTTCCCTCGCTTCGGAATCTCGTCCAGGATGGGTTCTATATCGCAAGGCTAAAGTGCACTACGTTGCGCCTGCGGCCGGGCGCCATACCCGGCCTGAAGACAACGTAACCCACCCTGCTGTCTTGCCTACCACTCCCAGTGCGAAACCTCGTTGTCCTGGTCAACTATGAATATGTAAGGTTTCATCGACCCGTCATGGCGGTCTGAATAATATGTGTGCACATGGAGGACCTGCTCAACGGACAAATAGCTGATCAATACCTTCGCGCCCGAAATCGAATTCGTGCCTTCGAAAAGCATGACATTGCCTGAATCCTGTGCGTGCAATTCGACCAATTCTTTCACAGACGGAAGTACCGGTCCTGTTGCGACGCCCCCGTCTCCAATGAAGTGCAAGTTGAATGCGCCGTCTCCGCCTATCGTAATGTTTACCGGTGTGGCTTCGTGTCTGATCAGACAGGTGGCGCAGTCGAGGGCTGCGTAGACCGTGATGTAAACAGCCGCGTGTTGAGTCCGTCCACCATTGTCAGAGACCAGATAGTAGAAACTGTCTTTGCCTACATAGTTCCTGTTTGGCCTGTAACTGAATGAAAGAACCTTACTGTGTGCATTGCTTGTGAAGGAGCTAATCCTTCCGAACTCCGGGCCCGTGAAATCAAAGCTGCGAAACTCAGGGAGTGTGTCATTGCCCAAGACCTCGATATCCACACTGCCATTCTTGGGCACGGAAACGTAGTCGTCCACCAGAACATTCGGGGATGGCGGAGACTGAGCGAAAGTGGGCGTTTCCGCGAAAATTAGCATGGCTAAGGCTGCAATGAGCCCCGCTCCGATGGTACGAAACAGACGTGAATTGAGGTAACTATGAGGATGCAATCTGCTGGTGAAACCGTGATAGGTTGAGGAAGGCATGAGATGTTCTTTCTTGGATGGCTGACGGTCAGTGAACCGAGTTCAGTTGGACGCCAAAGGGATAGGAATGGGCTGTCTTCGTTTGTGCAAATCTTGCGGAATCTGGACAGCTTAAATGGATTGACGCACTGGAACAGAGTTAAGTTCCCCGTTTCGGTTCAACGAGGCAATAACGGCCATGGCAGATTGGCTGATTTCTTTTCGCACGAACGTGTCTTGGGCTAGTTCGCTCCTTCTGCCAGTTGAGAAGGACGAGGCGATTGCGGCCCGAAGCAGTTCAGACAGGGCTTGTATTGCGTGGGGCAAAATAGAAATTCGAAGCAGTTGCTCTCCATATGCGCTGTACTCTGAGTCATTGGCGTCTTATGAAGAATAGCTGTTCACGCGGAGGCTGAGCTGCATGGTAGCGCAAAGCAGCAGGCTAGTCAAGAGGCGGAAAAACGTTGTGCATCCCAAAATGGGGGCGAACTTTCGTATACCTCTGGTGGCACCCAAGCCATGGTCAGTACCCAATCCAGTTTCCGCCAGAATAAGCGCCCTCTCTGACCCCTAACCCCTGTCCCCTAGCCCCTGGCCCCTGCTTTTCTGGGCGGTCGGGCCTATTCGGCGTTCCCTTGTGCGGGGGCTCCGCCCCCGCAACGCCCCCTCTCCTACAACATGCCTCATCGACCTGGTGTCGATATTGGTGACAGGTGCCTGATTGAAGATGTCCAGCCTGGCCGCGTCCCGCCAGTCCCATCAGATCCCCGTCGGTGTCGGCAATGTGCCGGCCCTCGCACACTCCCCAACTGACGGACTCCACCGTACGGCCAGGCCTGGCGCCTGCACATCGTCTCGCCCAAAGACGGTAAACGATTCCAGCCGCCGCTGGCACTGATTCCCTGCCAGACTGTTCCCACCCCAAAGTCTGGGATGCACCCAAAAAAACGTCCACTGCAGTCAGATTGGTAGGCAGGATAGCGTGTCACTTCCCACGCCGTGCTATCCACCTCAATCAGACCCTTCAGCCAGAGTAAGGATTTACCATTTCCCCCAAAACGTATACGTGCCCACGCGTGAGATACTTGTCAGGACATTCCCGATGCCAGACCTAACGTACCAGTGCAGTCTCCGTAATAATTTTTTATGAATTTGTTCATAAAAATGTTTGACAATGCCCACTCAGTCTGCTAGAATAGGTATCAACCTGCTAGGTTTAAATCTTGGAGTACATCTGTGCAGACTGTTCGCAATCGCATCTTGGAAATACTCAAACAGGACGGCCAGGCATCGGTCGGTGCGCTGGCTGAACGCCTGGACATGGCTCCCATTTCGGTAAGGTATCATCTTGACATTTTGCTTTCGGACCATCTGATCACAGTGACCAAGGCCAAGGGACGCCGAAAAGTCGGTCGTCCACAGCAGATCTACTCATTGACCGCTGACGCCGATGCGCATTTTCCCAACAATTTCGCCCTGCTTACGGCTGGTGTCGTTCGCCAGATGAAACAGATGCTGCCTCCTGACAAGATTGACGGCTGCTTTCGAAAGTTGGCGCAGGAGATGGCGCAGCCCGTTGCAATCAACTGCCCGGAAGACGAGAGGCTCGACGAGCGAATGGAAAGAGTCGTCGCCTTCCTCAACGAAAGAGGGTACCTGGCACAATGGGAACCTGCTACCGGCCTACTGCATACGCATAACTGCCCGTACACGGGGGTGGCCGCCGAACACAAGGAACTCTGCTGCATGGATCTGGCGCTTATGGAATCTCTCAGCGGACAGAGTTGTGAACGCGTTCAGGCCATCGCTGACGGTCAGAGCTGTTGCAGTTTTCGAGTGCAGGTAGAAATCGAAGAGGCTGGGCCCAAGTCACATAATGTTGAACTGATCTTCTGAGAATACGAACGGAACCCCTTGGGGAATCTGCAAGCATGCCGACGACATTACGCCATCCGAATCTGCAGGAACTGCCCTTAACCGAAGCGGCGGTTGCCGGGCAGAACGGGCACAAACATCGAAACAGATACGGCAGCGTAACCCTGTCGCCTCCGCCCGGCGCGGAAGAGTTGGTTTCGATGACTGAGCCGACCCACGATAGCTATGGTCGACGCGTCCGCTATCTGCGCATTAGCCTGACCGACGCCTGCAATCTGCGCTGCGTCTACTGTATGCCGGAAAAGATGCAGTTTCGCCCACGGCACGAGTTGATGTCGGACGACGAAATCATCTTTTTGGTAAACGTTGGGGCCAGCCTGGGAGTGGACAAGATTCGCCTGACAGGGGGTGAACCAACGATTCGTCCCGGCGTAGTGGAGTTGGTAAGCCGAATTGCTGCAGTCCCTGGCATTCGCGACGTGGCCATGACAACGAATGCTCTGCTCCTGCACGAATTGGCGCAACCCCTGGCCGATGCCGGCCTCAACCGTGTAAACATCAGCATAGACACGATCGATCCGGACCGCTTCCGCCGCATTACCCGCTGGGGGGATATTGACGACGTATGGCGAGGAATCGATGCGGCCGAGAGGGCTGGCTTGCGTCCGGTCAAACTGAACTGCGTTGTCACCCGCGGCTTCAATGAGGAAGATGTCATCGATCTGGCCGCCCTGACTTTGAACAAAGACTGGGAAGTCCGCTTCATTGAAATGATGCCGTTTGGAGAGGTCAGCGACTTTCAATTGAGCCATGTCGTCTCGTTCAGAGAGATCCGGCAGAATGTCGAGTCGGTCTTCGGCGAGCTGGAAGAGGCCAGTTACGACTTCGTCGATCCCAGCCGCCCGTTTCGCATCCCAGGCGCAGCAGGCACGCTCGGCTTTATCAGCAGTGTCACAGAACCATTCTGCCAGGGATGCGGCCGCGTACGTCTCACCGCCGACGGAAAACTGCGGCTCTGCCTACTACGTGATGACGAAGTAGACCTGCTGTCTCCTTTGCGAGGCGGTGCTGATTTCGATAAGATACGAGAGTTGATGAAGGAAGGAGCGTTCCATAAGCCGTGGGGCCATGGACTGGAGTCCGGCGTCTTCGCCGAAAACCGGGCCATGAACCAGATTGGCGGCTGAAGTAACGGGGAGAGGGTCAGTGACTTGGACCCATCCCTGTTGAGATGTAAGAGCAGTCCTGCTCAAGGTCCGTGTCCATGGCGATGGACCAGTGTAATCGCTGAATTTCAGACCACGAACTCTTGTCACATTTATCCATACCTTTGAGGAGATTCCGATGGACATTTCTCTGACCGACACTGCTACGAAAGAGATTACGCTTACAGAGATGGCTGCCGAGAAGCTGGGCGGCATCCTCGATCAGAAGGGCCTGCGGGAGTCGCACGCGCTGCGAGTCTTTGTCAAGGGCGGCGGCTGCGGAGGCATGCAGTACGGCATGACCTTTGACGACGACATCCAGGAAGCCGATCAGGTCTTTGAGCAGTTTGGCCTGCGGGTCGTTGTCGATCCGACCAGCTTCTTCTATGTTGGCGGCTCCAGCATCGACTACATCGACAACCTGATGGGCGGGGGCTTCCACATTGAGAATCCCAATGCCGTCAGTTCCTGCGGTTGCGGAAGCAGCTTTCGGACCAACGGCGCTCCGGCTGGCGCGTCCGCCGGCGCGGGCTGCGGCAGTGGCTGCGGACACTAGTCGTTGACCCAACGATGTGAGTCGGCAGAGACAAAGTAGAGTTCGGAAACCAACAGGTTGTTCGTCACAGTGCCTGGGCGAGCAACCTGATCTTTCCACTTCGCCCTGACCGGGTTGGAGCACCATGCAGGCCCGCTATTACACACTAAATGAGGCAAAAGCCGCGCTTCCTGTCGTGAAGGCGCTGATGTCACAGGTACAGGAAGCGCGCAGTGAGATCCTCCGTCTGCGTCCCGAAATCTGGCCTGTACTGCAGAAGGCTGCCCAAAACGGTGGCAACGCTGCGGCAGGCTCCGTCTACTCCCAATTCGACAAACTGGAGACGGGCGTAAAGGGGATCCTGAAAATGGGTATCCTGGTTAAGGATATCGACATGGGCCTCATCGATTTCCTGTCAATTCGCAACGGGCGCGAAGTCTATCTCTGCTGGAAACATGGCGAAGAGGATCTCTCATTCTGGCACGACGTCAACGCCGGTTTCGGTGGCCGTCAGCCTATCGATCCCGAAGACTTCTGAAGGCAAAGCGGGTGAACCCCCGTCCCCTGAACTCCTTTCCCTATTCACTTTCCTGGCCGGCAGGTACAAGAAAACGTGAGTCAAGACGATGCCCAACCCGTATGGCGCTCCGGAAATTAGCGTACACGATGTCGCCGCTAAGCAGAAGGACGATAGCGAATTCCTGCTGGTCGACGTGCGTGAACCCAATGAACTTGAACTGGCCAGCCTCCCCGATGCAGATTTCATCAACATGCCCTTGAGCCAACTACGCGAGCGGCGTCTCGATGCCATACCGGAGGACATGCAGCAGAATAAGGAACTGGAAGTGGTCCTGTTCTGCCATAAAGGACTGCGTAGCGCACAGGTAACCGTCTTTCTGCGTCAACAGGGCTGGTCAAATGCAGTCAGCATGGCCGGAGGCATCGATGCCTGGGCCGATGAAATCGACGAGTCGGTCGGAAAATATGCCAGTATGTAGGGCATATCGTTGCCTCCACAGGCAACCAGAGTGCAGGAGACATGCTGTGATCCGGCAGACCCAAGAGGTCTGACCCGGTCCGGTCTGGAAGTTAGAGGAGCATCAGTTGAAGTTGAACTTGTCGCGAAACGGAAAGCGCGGGAGCGATATCGTCTGGATAGATTTGGGCGACCTGGGGGATCTGGTCTATCCGCAGGGCCCCCACGAACAGTGGCAAGACCACGGTCTTGGGCTTCTGCGCACGATTATGCATCAGAACGGTGTGGAAACCGACATCGTTTCTACGCGGGCCGTCACCTCGTGGGAGCAGCTGGCGCCGAAACTTCGTGGCTACAAAATGGCCCTGATGAACGTGCGTAGCTACACATTTCCTGTCGCTCTGAAGGCCGCCCAGATCTTCAAGGAGATCAATCCCGGTGGTCTTGTTCTCGCAGGTGGCATGCACGCCACGGTCGCGCCGGAAGAAATGGCCGAGGCTGATGCCTTTGACAAGATCTGCCAGGGTGCCGGTGAAGAGATTATCCTCGATCTGGTCCGGGATCCTGAGAGCTTTCCGAGAGTGTTCCTGGGACAAGGCTCCCGCACAATGGCCGACTGGCCGGAAATCGACCGGGAGTTGTGGCCCAAACCTGCCAACTGGAAAGAGGCGCTCTCCAACGCCCGGCCTAGGCGAGCTGTGCGCGCCCTGAAGCTGGAGCGAAACTTCAACTGGCCGATGGAGCCGGAGTGCGGCTGGGGTCCTCCTCCTGTCGCCACCATCATCACGAGCAGAGTCTGCCCTTGGCAATGCGTTTTCTGCAACGAGGCATCCTATATCCCCAACATGGGACGCCGTCCCGTTTCCATGGTGATCGACGAACTTAACGCCCTCGACGAGAAGTACGGGGTGGGCTCTGTTGTAATCCACGACTCCATGTTCTTCCAGAACCCGAAGTGGCTGCAGGAGTGGATCGAAGAGTACCCCCGCCGCGCAAATAAACTGTGGCCCTACTGGGCAGCCGGCCGCGCCGACACCGTGCGCCAGTGGCCCGATCTGTTCACCGCCCTCGTGCGCGAGACCAACTGGAACCTGATCTCGATAGGCTTCGAATCGGGTAGTGACCGCATACTGAAACTCCTCAACAAGGAGTGCACTGAGGAGGACAACAACTTCGCAATCGATCTCGTCAACCGCCTTGGGGATGAGATGGTTGCGGAAGGAAAGGAACCGCCCGTCTTCTGGTCGAACATCATGCTCGGCATTCCAGGCGAAACCGACGAAGACGCCTTCAAAACAATGCGTATGCTCAAGCGAATGAAGCGCGTATTCCCGTCCATCTCCTACTACGCCCCCTACCCCGGCTCGGCACTAGGCTTCCAGCTGATCGCCGAAGGCAAGAGCCTGATGAGCAAGGACAACTATCACCGCTTCCCGGACGACGAAAAGGTGAAGGGCGTCAACTACGGCTTCTACCGCGAACTGCTCGCCGGCAAGTATGACGCGGAAGTGAATCGCGGCCTGACTGAGGAGCAGCAGCAACGGGGCTACGACGGCATGTATCAACAGGCACTGGTCAAGGCTTGATCGATGAGCAGCTTTTCCAACCCCCACTATATGTACTTGTTTGACATGAAGAACGGCAAGAAGAAACTTGCCTACGGCCAAAGCCCGGAAGATGCCCTGGACATTCTGCGTTTGCGCCTGTCAGACGAGGAAATGGCCCAGATCAGAGCGGACCAATACGTGAAGATAAGCCAGCGCAAGCTGCAAGAGCACGTCCACGAACTGGGATGACACTTCGCTCAACCGCCGCGAACTTGCGCAAAAGCCTGCGGGCCGTGAAGGTGCGGCTAAGGTACCCTTCCCCTCAGAAAAGATTTTCCCCTACTCAGAAGCTCATTCTGCGCACGATGCTGAACGGCGCGACGCTGAAATCACACCGCTATCTCGACGGCAGAAAGGAATTCCGCCTCCATCCTCTCAACGGTGACGCCAGCCAGGTCACGGTGCAGGACGTGCGCGGGCTGGAGGATCTGGGCCTCTTGCTAAGCAATCACAAATTCCCGGCGGCCACGCTTTTCCTGTCACAACGCGGGCGCCGTGCGGCAGCAAATGAGTAGAGACCCAAGTAAGCCAACCTCTCTCCGGAAAGATACCGGCCGCATTCCCCATAAGGTGTAGTGGATACCCAAGGGATCTCAACTGTGGCCAATTCCAGTCAAGCCTCTTCCGCTTCTCCTTCACCCGGCAGGACAATCCCAAGATCGGCGGGAGTAGCTGCATCGTAAGGGTTGTCAAACTCCACCTTGGGAAAGGAATACCCTGATTTCTCTACAGGTTCCTCCGGACCCAACTCAGACAGCTCGCGATGAATCTGCTCGGATGCCGCACGAAATGCCCCCACCTCGATCCCTTGGCACACGTCGGCCAGACCGCGCAGCTTCGGCAGCCCGCGGCGAAACATCTTAAGGGCCCCGCGCCGGTTTCCCCGCTCCATCTGAAGAAAGGCTACCCCTACCTGCAAGATCCCCTGGTAAAGATCGCGAACCGCACGAATTTCCTCGTTCCAGGCCAGTTCCAGGTATTCGTGCTGTTCGAAATAATCTCCCTCATTGAAGGTGAGTAAACCGGCTACCGCGGCGCGGCTGGGCGAATCTGCACAGCCTTCCAGATTGCGAACGGGCGGGTGAACGTGTCGGTCTACCACCGCAACCAGCTCCTCCATCATTCTGCTGCGCGCCCAGGCATGGTCCACCCCGGCCTCGCGAGCCCGCTGCAGCGTCTTCACGTCGACGTGGCTTCCGAACGCATAGATCGGTACCAAGCGCGTGTGCGGCTTCACTTTGCATTCGCGAACGGCCGCTTCCCAGTCTCCGGGTGTTTTCAGATCCAGCATGGCTAGCACAGGGAAGGTTCGTGCAACCGCCTCCACAAACTGGTCGGCTTCGTCGACGGTGTATGGGTCGCCGCCTGCCGCCCGTACAACGTCCTCCAGCCTGACCGAAAAAAAGAGGTCCGGTTCAACTATCACCACTGCCGGTCGATATTGGCGGTTGTCGGACATCTGGCCCTCCATCGTACAACCCTTGATTCTGGTGAACTCTTCCAAAAGTCGGACACCAGAATGCCCTCGGAATCCAACTCTGTGACTGTGCCGGATTCTACTGCCTACGACCCAATCTGTGCCAATCCTGCCCTGGTCAAAGTTTGAATCATGAGGCCTGCTTTTCCATTGCCGGAACCCGCGCCCTCTCTGATATACTGATGCCAAAATTGGCCGGTACCGAAAGGAACGAAATGGAAAACCAGAACAGCAGGTCCGATCAAACCGCCGAACTCCCGTACGAAGAGAGCTATGCCCAGCTTCAAGCCATTCTGGAGAAACTCGAAGCCGCCGATCTACCCTTGGCCGAATCACTGGATCTGTATGAAGCAGGCGTGAAACTGGCCGCCCGCTGCGGCGTTCTGCTCGAAGAAGCCGAACTTCGAGTCAGGAAATGGGAGCCGGACGGAACCCTGACCGATTTGAGCGACGTCTCGGACCCATAGACCGATGCAGTTACTGGGTAACAGCTCAATTATCTGGCTCCCGTTGACTGCCGGTCTCCTCGTGCAGCTCTACAAGTTTCTCTTCGAATGGGTATTACGGCGCGATTTTGACCTGCGCGTACTGGCTCGCGCTGGGGGCATGCCCAGCAGCCACGCGGCTATGGTTTGCAGCCTCGTCGCCGCAATCGGCTTTCGCTCCGGCCCGCGCAGCGACGTATTTGCCCTGGCCGCCATATTCGCACTGGTCGTCATGTACGACGCCACCGGCGTGCGGCAAGCTGCCGGCAAGCAAGCCAAAGTCCTGAATCAGATCCTGAGAGAGCTCTTCACCGGTCAGCCCGTCAGCGAAGAGGAGCTGAAGGAGCTGATTGGCCATTCACCCACAGAAGTGTACGTAGGCGCCCTGATAGGCGTTCTATATACAGTTCTGTGGTTCCAATTCGCCTCCTGACGTTCTGCAAGACCCCCTCTTCAGATTCTCAGTTTCGTGGGGACGATTCCCCAAGTTTGTCGAGCAGCTTGCAGTAAGCAACCTGGCTCTTGCGGAAACTGGCCAGCCTGAAAAACTCGTCCGGCGCGTGGAAATTCTCGTCTTCGATGCCGAATCCGAAGCTGATAGTGTCCACCCCTAGCTGTTCCTGAAAGACGCCGGTGATGGGGATGCTGCCTCCGCTGCGGGTCTGGTAGGGTTCACGACCGTACATCTCGCTCAAAACGGCGGCCGCGGCCCGGTTGCCCCAATGGTCCGCCGAAATGCTGTAAGGTCGACCTAGAATTGACAGCGGCGTCACCGATACCTTAACACCCTGCGGCACGTTCTGCTCGATATGTTCCTTCAGTAAGTCGATAATACGCGCAGGATCTTGGTCGGCCACCAGACGGCAGGTGATCTTCGCGTGTGCTGAATTGGGAAGTACCGTTTTGATTCCCTCCTCCTGGAAGCCGCCCCAGATGCCGTTCATCTCAAGCGTTGGTCGAACCCACCCGCGCTCACGGTTCGTGTATCCAGGTTCACCAAACTCTTCATCCAAACCCAGATCCTCCAGGTACTCGTCCCCGTCAAAAGGGACACGTGCGATAGCGGCGCGCTCTTCGGACGATAGCTCCACCACATCATCATAAAAGCCCTCAACAGCTACCGAGCCGTCTGCCCTGCGCAACGAACCCAGTATCTGCGTCAGAGCGTGAATTGGATTCTGGATTCGGCCCCCATGTAACCCGGAGTGGAGGTCGGTCGATGCGCCATGCACGTCGATCTGCAGACCGCACACGCCTCGCAGCGACATGAGCAGGATCGGCTCGGTCTCGCTGAACTGCCCGCCATCGGCGCTGACAGCTAGATCACAGGCGAAGCGCTCCCTGTGCGGCGGCATGAAAGCAGGAATGTGTGGACTTCCAATCTCCTCCTGGCCTTCGAAGCAGAACTTCAGATTGACTGGCGCGGCCCCTTCGCTCTGCAATAGAGCCTCAACAGCAAGGATGGGCGCCAGCATGTTTCCTTTGTCGTCAGATGCGCCGCGAGCATAGACCCGGTCCTCTCTCACAGTAGGCTCGAAAGGAGGGTCTGTCCATAGTTCAACCGGGTCGACCGGCTGCACGTCGAAGTGTCCGTAAATCATCACTGTAGGCTTGCCCGGCGCATGCAGCCAGTCGCCGTAAACCACAGGGTGGCCTTCCGTTGGCAGCACCTCTACGTTCTCCACACCGGCAGCAGTCAGTCGCCTGGCGACCCAGTGGCCGGCACGCTCCACGTCCTCGGCGCGTTCGGGCAGCGCAGAAATGCTGGGTATGCGCAGGAAGTCAAGCAACTCTTCCAAAAAACGGCCCTGGTTGGACTCAAGATAGTTCTGGTAATCTGCCATGCTCTGCTCTCCTGGTTGTGGGAACGGTTCCAGCCGTTTCGGCGCATTCTACTGTAGTGCCTGGCCGCTGGTCAAGAGAAACGCTCATTCGAGTCCATCCCCAAATGGCGGCGAACTCTATTGTACCTCGGGTCGCAACAGGGCCATGTCCCGTCCCTCTGAAGCTCTGAGACAGACGATGCGCCTTCTCTGACCACTGACCACTAACTACTGACCACTGCAGTTCTGGGCGGTCGGGCCTATTCGGCCCTCCCTTGTGCGGGGGCTCCGCCCCCGCAACGCCCCCCCTAAACCATGCCGTGCCTCATCGACCGGGTGTCGATACTGGTGACTGGTGCCTAATCGAAAGTGTCTGGCCATACCACGTCCCGCCAGTACCAATGAATCCCCTCATGTGCCGGCCCAGTCTCCAGCAGCTGTGTGACTTCCAAATGTCCAATCTCTTTGCCCTCGAAACTGTCTGCGGTAGAATTCTCCACCAAGTAAGGGGATTCCCGCCGCAATGAAACCAGGATGCCGGATGAAAGAGCCACACGACTGCGAGTCTCTCGACGAGATAGGAACGCAAATCGACCGGTTGGATCGGTCCCTCATCACTACCATCAGCCGCCGCCAGGAGTACGTCCACGCAGCAGCCCGTTTCAAACGCAGCCAAGAACAGGTACATGCCCGCGAGCGCCAGCGCCGCATGCTGGCTGCCCGCCGGCTCTGGGCAGAGAATGAAGGCGTTGACCCGGATCTGATTGAAACCATTTTTCGTACAATGGTCGACCACTTTATCGAGGCAGAGATGGCCGTGTTTTCATCTCTAGGCAATAGAGAAGCGGATAGCCAGACCCCGTCTTCCCTAAGCGACGCGGTTGATGCCGGGCGTTCCGAAGGGCCCGCCTCCAAAGGGTCGTGACGGCGTGAGTAACCGGCCTGATCCGGATGATTGGAGGGCCGGCGCCCGCGTGGCCCTTGTCCACGACTGGCTCAATCAGATGGGAGGCGCCGAAAACGTTCTCGAAGAGTTCGTCGATCTCTTCCCGGGCGCCCCCGTCTACACCAGCATGTACGGGCCGGACAAAATGCCCGATTCGTACAGAAACTGGACCATCCGCACCACCTTCATGCAGCGCCTCCCGCTGGTGACCGACCGCCACCAGGCCTATTTGCCCCTCTATCCGGCGGCGTTTCGGAATACCGACTTAAGCGGCTTCGATCTGGTTCTCAGCAACAAGAGCGGCTTCTGCCACGGAATCACGGCTCGCAAGGGCCAGCGCAAGGCAACTCACGTCTGTTACTGCCTTACGCCAACACGCTTTCTGTGGCTTTACGACCAGTACCGCCAGAGGGAACAGATCGGAAGACTGCTCGATCTCGGGCTGAGGCCCCTGCTGGCGCTGCTGCGACGTTGGGACTACGCCGCAGCCCAGAAAGTAGACTATTTCATCGCCATCAGTAGCGCCGTACAGGAGCGCATCCGCACAATCTACGATCGCGACAGCGTAATCGTCCACCCTCCGGTCGATACCCAACGATTCTCTCCCGATCCATCGGTTCCTGTGGGCGATTACTATCTGATCGTCAGTCGCCTGATACCCTACAAACGCGTCGACCTGGCCGTCAGGGCCTTCCAGAAACTGCCGCACGAACACCTGATCGTTGTCGGCAGTGGCCGCGCCAGAAGCGCACTAGAGGAGTTGGCCGGGCCCAATGTCTCCTTCCAGGGCTGGCAGCCAGGCGAACGTATATTGGAGTTGATGCGGGGCTGTAAGGCGTTCCTCTTTCCCGGACTCGAGGACTTTGGCATCACGCCGGTCGAGGCGATGAGCACTGGTCGACCGGTGATCGCCTTTCGGGGCGGAGGGGCACTCGACACGGTTATCCCGGGGAAAACAGGCGAGTTCTTTGACCTGCAGACCCCTGAGCAACTGAGGAAAGCCATTGAAAACTTCGACGTTCACGCATACGTCCCAACCGAGTGCCGAAATCAAGCCGAGCGCTTCAGCAGAGAGTCGTTTCGTCGTCGCCTGCTCGAATGCCTGGGTGAGTTCGTCACCCGTTGACGCAGGCTGCCAATTGCCCTGTATCCAACCGCGAAAGATCAAATGAGTTCACCTTCTGAAAGATCTACAGTTCAGTCATCTATCTCGGATAGCCTGAGCGAATCGACTGTCCGCCAGCTCTATCTTTCTGCCGACGTGGCCCACGACTTCGACCATGTGCTGAGAGTAACCCAGTTGGGGTTGCGCATCGCGCAGGCCGAATGCGCCGACGCCCAAGTCGTGCGCGCCGCCGCCCTCCTCCACGACCTGCCCGTTTCAGGTCAAGAGCGCACCACGCATCACTTCGCCGCAGCCGAATTCGCCGCCCAATACCTGTCGGCAGCCGGCATGGACGCCCCGCGCATCGAAAACGTCGTCCACTGCATCCAGGCCCACAGGTACCGCGACCGCTCCGTACTCCCGCAGACATTGGAGGCGCAGTGCCTCTACGACGCCGACAAACTGGACAGCATTGGGGCCATAGGCGTTGCCAGGGCCTTTGCCCACGCCGGTAACTACGCAAACCGGCTCTGGGGCCAGCCCGCGACTGCAATACCGCTGGACACCTCTCAGCCGACCGGCCCAGAATATACGCCTGTCCACGAATTCGTATACAAGCTGCGCCAGGTTCAGGCTTCGCTCCACACGCCGACGGCTCGCAAGATTGGGGAGCAGCGGCACGAGTTCATGGTCCGCTATTTCGAACAATTGGACGCCGAAATGACAGACCGCCTCTGAATTCGCATAGCCAACCCAAGCTTGGGCGGCTTTCCCCTTTCTGACCCGTGCACGCGCAAGGTGGAAAACTGTCCTTTCCGCGAGCCTCAAAACTTTGAAATTCAGGCAAATGTGTTAGGCTATCGGAGTTGCAAGAACCGTCTCCGCACTGCGAAGGTCAAGCAATGACTAAACCACAAGACTCCCACACCGCCTCACCGTTACCCTTCGATGATGTCGCCCGCCTGCCCCTTCCCGGCGACAACGTTGCCATCGCCACGCGTACGCTGGCAGCGGGAACGCAGATCGTCTTCGGCGAAGGTGTCCTCACACTGGACTATACCACCATGGAAGGCCACCGCTTCGCAGTGGCATCGATCCCGCAGGGAGGACCGCTACTCTCATGGGAGTTGCCATTTGGCCTGGCGACGCGGGCGATTGCCCCGGGCGAATACATACGCAACGCCGAAATGCTCGACGCTCTCGGCGTACGTGCGCTTGACTTCGATCTTCCCAACGAGCCGAATTTCGCCGATCACGTTCAGGCATACAAACTTGACGCCGACAGGTTCCGGGCTGGTCAGCAAGTCCCCAGGTACCACGCAGATCGCTATTTCCAAGGGTATACCCGTCCCGGGGGCCGCGGCGTAGGCACCAGAAACACGATCATTCTGCTGGGAACATCCTCCCGCACAGGGGGCTTTGTCAGACAGTTGGAGTCCCGTCTTGCCGGCGTCGCTGATCGCTTCAACAACATCGACGGCATCGTTGCCGTTGCCCATACCGAGGGCGGCCACGACAACCCCAACAACACAGAGACCACCCTGCGTACGTTGGCCGGCTTCATCACCCACCCCAATGTCGGGGCAGTGCTGTGCGTGGACTACGGTCTCGAACCCGTGAACAACGACGTGCTGCGCACCTTTCTGACAGAAAACAACTACCCGCTCCAGGCCGTCCCCCATGCCTTCCTGACCATAGCAGCGGGCTTTCAGGCCGGGCTCGATCAGGCCGAAAAAATCGTGAAAGGCTGGCTGGATGAGGTCGACGCCACATCGCGTACGCCTCAACCCCTCTCTGAACTGAAGCTGGCCCTGCAGTGCGGCGGCTCAGACGCCTTTTCCGGCATCTCTGGTAATCCACTTGCCTCTTGGGTAGCACGTGAACTGGTCCGGTACGGCGGCGCCGCCAACCTGGCGGAGACCGACGAACTGATCGGCGCCGAGCCATACATCATGCTCAACGTGCGCGACGCAGCGACAGCCGCCGAGTTTCTCGACACCATCGAGCGGTTCCAGGAACGGGTCGCCTGGCACGGCCACTCAGCCGCCGGCAATCCCTCCGGCGGCAACAAATACCGCGGGCTGTACAACATCGTCCTCAAGTCAATTGGCGCAGCGATGAAACGACACCCCGACGTCCAGCTCGACCATGTCATTCCCTATAGCGCGCCGATGAGTGAGCCCGGCTACTACTTCATGGACAGCCCGGGCAACGATCTGGAGAGCATTGCCGGCCAGGTGGCGTCCGGCTGTAACGTGATCTACTTTGTCACCGGCAACGGCTCAATCACCAATTTTCCGTTCGTGCCCACCATCAAGATCGTCACCACCACGCGCCGGTATGAGTTGCTCAGCCGGGATATGGACGTGAACGCAGGCCGTTATCTCGACGGTACCTCCATGGACGAACTCGGCGCCGAAACGCTTGACCTGACGGTGCGCGCCGCCTCCGGCGAACGAACAGTTGGCGAAAAAGCCGGCCACGCACAGGTACAGCTCTGGCGCGACTGGCGCCAGACGGGTCCGGGACGCGTGGAAGAGATCAACCTCCGGCCAAAGCCCGCAGGCCGCCCATTGCCCATACGCCGCTACACAGCTGCCCCAGTTCTCGACTTCGCCTATCCTGCATTTTCAACGCCAACCGGGCCGGCCGCCGACCGCATCGGACTGATCCTGCCGACCAGCCTCTGCTCTGGCCAGATCGGTCAAATTGCGGCCGCACGGCTCAATCGCAGATTCACGTCTGGCGGCGAGGCATCGACCCCTCTCAAGCGGTTTGTGGTGCTTGCCCATACTGAAGGCTGCGGGTTCTCAGGCGGACATACCGGCGATCTCTACGTACGCACGGTTCTGGGCTATCTGCAACACCCGCTTGCCGCCGAGACCTTGCTCTTGGAGCATGGCTGCGAGAAGACTCACAATGACTACTTCCGCAACGAGCTCGAAGAAAACGGATTGGACCTGGATCAATATGGCTGGGCTAGCATCCAACTGGACGGAGGAATCGACGCCGTGCTGGAAAAGGTCGATACTTGGTTCGAAGAGCGACTGGCCGCTGCCGAGACACCTGAGCAGACGATGGCCGACATATCCGCCCTTCGAGTCGGGCTTCTGAGCGCCGGAGACCCCCCGGACGCGGTTTCTCAACAGTTCGGCCGGCTGGCGGCAGCCATCGCCGCAGGCGGCGGAACCGTCATTCTACCCGAAAACACGTCACTTCTTTCGTCCAAAGCCTTTCTTGATGAGAGCATTGGCAACGGCCCGCACCTACCCACTCTCGCTTACGGGCAGTCGCTGGCTGACGCATCCGAGCCCAGCGGTCTCCACGTTATGGAGACGCCCACCGAACACTGGGCCGAAACCCTGACCGGTCTCGGCGGCGCCGGCGTTGAGGTCATCCTGACCCATGCGAGTAGCCACCCGGTCGAAGGCCATCCCCTTGTGCCTGTGCTCCAGGTAACGACGCCCGGCAGCACGGCAATGCAGTACGCCGAAGACATGGACGCCGTTCTCGAAGGCGAGGCCGATTTCTGGCCTCAGTTTCTGGCCAGCTTGCTGACGAGGACACTGGAAGGGAATCACCAGCCAAGAGCGACGCGCGCAGGCAACATCGAATTCCAGTTTACGCGCGGTCTTCTTGGTGTCTCTCTCTAGCCGCCAACGCCGCAACGAGTCCAAATGATGTCCCAAAATCGTCCCAACGTCATCTACGTCTTCGCCGACCAGTGGCGGGCGCAGGACACAGGCTACGCAGGTAACCGGCAGGTCCGTACACCCTATCTGGACCGCTTGGCGGCTCAAAGCGTCAACTTTACCCATGCCGTCGCCGGTATTCCCGTCTGCTGCCCCGCGCGTGCCTGCCTTCTGACCGGTCAACATGCACTGACTCACGGCGTATTCGTCAATGACGTTCATCTGGCCGATGACGCCGTTTCTATGGCCAAGCTGTACAAAGCCGCTGGATACGACACCGCCTATGTGGGCAAGTGGCATGTTGACGGCCGCGGGCGCAGCAACTACATTCCTCCGGAAAGCCGCCAGGGATTCGACTACTTTAAGGCGCTGGAGTGCACACATGACTACAACAACTCCAAATACTACGCCGGTGACTCGGACCAGCCATTGACTTGGGAGGGATACGACGCGGTCGAGCAGACCAGGGATGTACAGGCCTTTTTGCGTTCTCGCGTTCACAAGGACGGCGACGGCAAGTCCGACAACCCATTCCTGCTCGTCCTCTCCTGGGGCCCTCCCCACGCGCCCTATGAAACGGCTCCCGAAGCCTATCGCCAACTCTACAGTCCCGACGACATAGAGCTTAGACCAAACGTGCCCCAGGAGATGGCCGGCGAAGCCCGCGAATGGATCGCCGGCTACTACGCCCACTGCACGGCCCTTGACGACTGTCTCGGCGCGCTCCTCCAGACTATCGCAGAAGTGGGCCTGGCAGACAACACAATCTTCGTCTTTACGTCCGACCACGGTGACATGCTCGGCTCCCAGGGTCAAGTCAAGAAGCAGCGGCCCTGGGAGGAGTCGATCCGCGTTCCCTTCCTGCTCCGCTGGCCACGAAGATTCGGACTACAGGGCCGGGAGATTGAGGCGCTCCTCGATACGCCTGACATTCTGCCCACGCTCTTGTCCCTGTGCGATATCCCAATTCCTGATACGGTTGAGGGCAAAGACTTTTCGGCCGCGATCGAGGGCGGCCCGGATCCGTCCGGGGGCGCCGCCCTCATCTACTGCCCGCATCCCTTTGGCCAGTTCTTGCGACGTGACGGCGGCCGCGAATATCGTGGTCTTCGCACGCGCACACACACTTACGCACGCGACCTGGACGGTCCCTGGCTCCTCTACGACAACGAGACCGATCCCTTCCAGATGCAAAACCTGGTGGGCCGCCCCGAAGTTGAGTCTCTTCAAGCTGAACTGGAGTCCCAGCTACAAGCCAAACTCAGTGACCGCGGCGATCAGTTCCTTCCTGGCGAGAAGTATATCGAAGGATGGGGCTACCCTCTGGATGAATCCGGGACAGTTCCCTTTAGCTGGTGATCGGGAACCGATGTATGTCCTGAGAATCCGCGACGTACACTCACCCGGTTCTGAGTCTGACAATGGAGGATGAATCAAACCTTGAATCCAGCAACTGCCTATCTGCACGCAGCCCAAGCCATACTGGACCGCATCGTCGCCACCCAGACCGAGAACATCCAGCGAGCCGCCGATATCTGTGTCGACACCATTGCCGCCGAGGGCCTGGTGCACCTATTCGGTACAGGCCACTCCCGCATGTTCATAGAAGAGATGTATCCTCGCCACGGCTCCTTTCCGGGTTTCCACCCTATCGTTGAACTGTCCTTGACTTTTCATAACCAGGTCGTTGGCGCCAATGGGCAGCGCCAGGCCATGTTTATCGAGCACGTGGAGGGCTTTGCCGGGCAGATCCTGCGCAACTTCGTGCTGCGTCCTCCCGACAGCTTTATGATCTTCTCGAACAGCGGCGTCAATGAAGTGGTCGTGGAGATGGCCATGGAAGCAAAGGCGCTGGACTTACCCGTAATTGCGGTCGTGTCAGTCGATCATTGCACCGCGTCGGCGCCGAAACATAGCAGCGGCAAAAAACTGATGGACTTGGCAGACGTCACAATCGACAACTGTACCCCCGCCGGAGATGCACTGGTCACCATCGAAGGTCTCGAAGATCCAGTCGGACCAGGCTCCACAGTCGGGGCAGCGGCAGTCGTGAACGCCATCAAGTGCCGCGTGGCCGCCGGCCTGACCGCACGCGGCAAGCCGCCTCTTGTCCTCTCCAGCAGCGTGTTCTCAGGAGACGCCTCCGCAGCCAAGTTCGACGCCTCCTACGACGACTACCGGCGCCGGGTTCGAAGGGTATATGGGGACTGACTGAGTCTCAGGCAAGTCGCACTGAATCCCGAAGATCCGTTGAAACCTGAAGAGCGCCATAAGCTTCCAATTCCACTATGCAACCCATTCCTCTTCGCACCACCGTCATAGGCAGCTATCCCTTCCCCGCCTGGCTCGAGTTTGCCAGCGCCCACCTTGACCGGTTCGGCAGCGACGACCTCGCCGAAATGGTGGACGACGCCGTCGTGGCGTCCGTACACGACCAGCTCCAGGCAGGGACCGATGTCATCACCGACGGTGAACAGACCCGGCTGGATTTCAACCTTTCCTTCTACGGATACCTGGAAGGGATCCAACCGGAACAGGCCTCGCCCCGGTTATGGGGCCCCCCGGCACACGACCAGCGCGGCAAACACGCAATCGTCGGCGAGCTCTCAGCGCCCAACGGGCTCGGCGCGGTGGCCGAATTCCAGCGCCTGAAACGCTTGGCGCCGGTTTCAAAAGGTGGGCCGGCACTGAAGGCAAGCGTGCCCGGACCGTATACCCTCAGCGGTCGGCTAATGCCCAACCGCCAGTATCCCGACCGCTATGCCGTGACTGAAGCGCTGCTGCCAATCGTACGCAAGGAGCTGGAGGATCTGGTCGCGGCAGGATGCACGGAGCTAACGGTGGATGAACCTTCGATGAGCTGCTACGCCTATCGCGAAGATCCAGCCCGCTTCGTCGACATCTTCAACCGCACCGTGGAACCAGTCATCGGCCGCTGCCGTCTCTCCACCCATCTTTGCTTCGGCAACTACAAGGGCCATCCGGTCGGTTTCCGGCGATACGCGCCGATGTTTCCCGCCTTTCTTGACATGGAAGTGGACGAGATTCACGTGGAGATGGCGAACCGGGAGTATGCGGAGCTCGAGGTGATCGGTCTCATCACCGAAAGAAGAGACGCGGCCGTGGGCATCATCGACGTCAAAAGCTACTTCATCGAATCGCCTCAGCATGTGGCCGAAACCGTCCGCCGCTGCCTCGAGTTCGCTCCCGCCGACCGCCTGGCCTTCGCACCTGACTGCGGACTCAGCCAGACCGCCCGCTGGGCCGCACGGCAGAAACTGAAAAACATGGTGGAGGGCGTGCACATCGTACGTCAGGAACTGTAACGTCGAAATTTTGGTCTGAGCCTGGCGTTGTGATAGACTGCGGGGCTGTGTGCCTGGCAGTTGGCTGCGAGAGTCTGGTTCTCTTGCTCCAGACAACGTTCCTGTTTCGGCCACTGAGTGTTGCACCTGAAGTGACAAAAAATAAGAAGCTATAGCAAGGGCCTCGCCGGTTCCGCCGGTGGCCATGCAAAGGACAGAAGGTGGCAAAAGATGACAAATGCATTGATGGCTTCTCTGCAGCCGGAGCTGCCCGAGGGCATGGCCGAAATCGATCCCGGCGATACAGTTCGCGTCCACCAACGCATCACCGAAGGCCGAAACGAGCGTATTCAGGTCTTTCAAGGGGTCGTTATCTCGATGCGCGGAGGCCATGACGCCGGTGCCAGCTACACTGTGCGCCGCACAGGTTCCCACGGTGTCGGCGTAGAGCGCACGTTCCCGCTTTACAGCAAGAACGTCGATAAGGTCGAGGTCCTGCGCAAGACCAAAGTGCGCCGCGCCCAACTCTACTACCTGCGCGACCGGCAGGGAAAATCTGCGCGCCTCAAGGAAAAACGCTTCATCAGCGTCTGAACTGGCCCGCCTGCAAATCCACGTGGCGAGCCATCGCCATCCCCGCAATAGAGCTTCGCTGCAAAAAAATGCGCCGGCACACCAAAAGAGTGTCCGGCGCTTTTGTCATTCTGCCCCCATGATACCCGTCTGACACCAGGAATCCCCCTGCGAGTCACGCAGGGGGATTTTGGCTGCCTCGCCTGCCTCTCCACAAAACGAAATCAGGAGCGCTCTCAACCTGAACGCACATCAACTGGCCTCGTGAACCGCCAGACCCAGCCGTTCAAACTGCTCCTGCGGCGCACTATTTGCCTGCATCAGTTCCGCCATACGCGCCGACAACCTTGCCTCCTCTGCCACATTGTCTATCGGCCTCTCCTGCCCCGGATCCGCCTCCAAATCAAAAAGCATCGTGTAACGCGGGACGGCGCCGAAGACCTGGCGAGAAGCGATCTTCATCGTCCGGCAGCCCTTGGTGAACGAGAACGGTTCCGCCAGTTCAATCTCTTGCAACTCATCTACACCAAAGCGGTCCCGCATATGATTGGGCATCAGCGTGTAGTTGAAGAGGGGTTCGTTGTATGATGGGTCCACCGGACCCCGCATGTAAACATAACGTCCGTCTGTAATGTTCACGTGCCCGCCGTGAACGCCAAAAAGCACCGCATCGCGCGTTGGCGCGTCCGTCGCGATGACATCTCCCAGCGGGATCCCCTCCACGTCCAGTGGCCTGTCAACCCCGAAAAACTCCAGGAGCGTCGCCGGCATGTCAATCATTTGCACCAACTGTTCCCGGCGCACGCCAGCCGCCCGGCTGCGAGGGTCCCAGATGAAGAGCGGCGTGTGAGCGACCTCATTGTAGAAGGGAGGCACAATCTTGGCCCACCAGTCATGCTCCCCCAACAGAAAGCCGTGGTCGGTACACACGATCAGCATCGTGTCCTCCCACATGCTCAACTCGTCCATCAGGTCCAGCACCTTACCCAGGTACTCGTCACACATACTGAGCAGCGCCGCGTATTCGTATCGCAGATGCTGAACCTCTTCAGGCGTTTCCTCCACCTCGCGATAGGATGGCCAGTCGAAGATCTTACCGTTGTATTCGTGGGGATAGAGGTCCTTGTACTTCTGCTGCGTAAAGAACGGTTCATGCGGATCGAAAGTCTCTACCTGCAGGAACCAGTTGTCTTCCTCGTGGTTGCGGCGGATAAACTCCAGCCCGGCCGCAAATGTCTTCGCCTGCGGCTGCTTCTCCTCACTGTCCAGGACCGTCCTGTTGATCCAGTCCTGACGAGACGTGTCTCCGTTCCGGCGCTTGGTTCCCTGCTCCGACGGCCGCAAGTTGGAAGAGGATGTCCGGTTGATGGTCTCCGGCACTTCCGGATCCGCCACCTGCCCAATCCAGGCGTCCCCTTCCTGGCCTCGGTGAAAATCCCAGCTGTCATAACGCGTGTGATAGGATGCCCCGCCATCCTCGAAATAGTGCTGGTGGTCCGTGCTGAGATGCGTGTAAATCCCGTTCTTCGACAGATTCTCCGGCATCGAATCGTCGAACGGCTCCAGCGGTCCCCAGCTGCGATGCAGGAAATTGTAGCGGCCCGTGTGCAGCTCCCGCCGCGCCGGCATGCACGGCATACTGCCGACATAGCAGTTGTCGAAAGTGACCGTTCGTTCCGCCAGTCGGGTGAAATTTGGCGCATGGGTCCAGTCGCACCCGTAGGGAGGCAACATATGCCGGTTCAACGTATCAAACATGACCATCACAGCTCTCATGGCGAATAAGGCTCCTGTTTTCCAAAAAAGACGTAGTAGATCAAACGTGACATCAAAGTCCTTGCCAAAAGCCGATCATGATACAGCAAGACAATGTTGCTTCTGTCTCTCTACCATTCCTGTCGTCCATCTGTCCTTGCTTTCACTGACCACTGACCACTAACCACTGACCACTGCAGTTCTGGGCGGTCGGGCCTATTCGGCCCTCCCTTGTGCGGGGGCTCCGCCCCCGCAACGCCCCCTCTCCTACTACACGCCTCGCCGACCTGGTGTCGACATTGGTGACGTGTCCCCAATCGAAAGTGTCCAGCCAGACCACGACCCGCAAGTCCCATCAGGTCCCCGCAGGTGCCGGCCTTGTGCCTGCCCTCGCACCCCCAACTGACGGACGCCGCCGTACGGCCAGGCCTGGCGCCTGCACTGCGTCTTGCCTAAGACGGTAAGCAGTTCCAGCCACCGCTGGCACTGATTCACGCCAGACTGTTCCCATCCCAAATCTGGGATGCACCCATTCAGACCGACTGACTGAACAGTCCGCCATTAAGATCCATGCAGACCGCACACAGTACCCGCACTGAACATGGCATAGTAACTACAAGGATACAGTTGCTTCAACACGGCCGGCCGTTAGACGTCACCGATTTCCACGACCACCTGTCCTTTATTCGTTCCGCGTATTACGGCGATCAGCGAGAGCACGGCAACCGCGAAGGGATACTTTCGCCTCAGCAGACCTGCCATCGATCTCTTCGTCTCTTCGTCATCTGAGATCGACATGACAACGCCTTCCACCCAGGCACCCTGTACGTTGCCCCTCATGTCACATCGCGCTACCCTGACGCGCGGATTGTTGCGAGCCCGTCTGACCTTCCAGCTGTCGCCCTGCGTCCATACCAGCAACTTGCCCTCTTGCGCCACAGTCCAGACCGGTGTCTTGACCGCCTCGCCGTTCTGGCGGAAGGTCTCCAGAGCAATATATTTGGGATTGCCTATATCTGAAAGTTTCAAGCGCCTGGCTTCCTCGCTCTAACTCCGTCACTCCGACAGAATATCGCGCAGAACGATATCTCGACTGCCCATAAGCACAGAATTGCCATCGGAATCGAGGCCCTCTTCTATCTCCATGATCAGCGCCGACACCTCCTCGCCTGCCCCCGCGAAGATCCGGTCGGACCCGGCATTCGATTCGTTACTGAAATAGAACTGGGTGGTCAGAAGTTCACGCCCGTCCATCCGGACCTTCACGTGGATATGCCGGGGCCGCGGATTGTAGTCGCCCGGCATGATTGTCCTGAAACCGTAGCGGCCATCCGGCCCGGTTTCCGACTCGCCATACGACTGAAAGTTCACATCCCTTCTCGAACTGTTGGAGTCGCCTGGGTGCATGTAGATTCCGTTGCTGTCGGTCTGCCATATCTCGACAACCGCGCCGGGAACCGGCATTCCGGCACCGTCGTAGACTGTTCCTTCAAAGACGAGAATCTCCCCTTCAGGCCTTCCCTCCGCCCCGTCCACGATGAAGAGGTCGCTGTCTCGATCGTCCGGCATCTGCACGGGGTAGAAGGGACCTTCTGTCTGTGAAGGTGTGTAGTATTCAATCTCAATTCGCAGTGATTCGAGGTCTTGTTCAACTGACACCCCGCCCGGATCACCTTCCTCCTGACTCGCCGCGCTCACTTCCTGTGCAGGGTTGCCTTGAGGCGCCTGCATACCGGGCTCTGCGCCTATCTCGGTGGCCACACACGCGGTCAAAACTATCGCCGCCAATGCTGCCGCGAGCAGGATGCCATGGAGTGTCTGCTTGTTCATGGGATGTTCTCTGTTCCTTCAAAGGGAAGCGAAAGTTGGACCGCATCGCCTCCGTCAACTCTCCAGGGCAATTTCAAATTCGGCCCCGGTATTGGCCCGGACCGCTTCCAGCGAGGCCCCCTCCATTAGTTCGGTGACCGTCAGGCGCCCGTCCAAAAAGCGAAAAACGGCCAGTTCGGTAATGATTACGTCAACCGCGCCTGTCGCCGTCAGCGGCAGCGTGCAGACGGGCACGATCTTCGAGCTGCCGTCACGGCTGCTATGGGTCATTGTCACGATCAGGCGCTTGGCGCCTGAAGCCAGGTCCATCGCCCCGCCTACGCCCAGCAACGGCCTCCCGGGCGCGGCCCAGTTTGCCAGATTGGCCTGCGCATCCACCTGCAGTCCCCCCATAATCGCCACATCCACGTGCCCGCCCCGGATCATCGCAAAGGAGTCCGCGCTGTCAAAGTAGCTGCTGCCCGGCAATGCCGTCACCGGAATCTTGCTGGCGTTGATCGGGTACTCCATCGCGCCGCCGCTCTCCGGCGCGGGACCCACCCCAAGCATGCCGTTCTCGGTATGCAAAATGATGCCATGCGCCGGTGTGATCAGGTCCGCCACAAGCGTCGGGATACCCACACCCAGGTTGACAGTGTCCCCAGGCCTGAGTTCGGCCAGAGCACGCCGCGCCAACTTCATGCGCAAGCCGCCTGCTTTCTTGCCGCCCCCGGCGATCGACGCCGACGAACCCAGGTCGGCCTCCGACGTCCTCACCGGCACCAGATAGTCGACATAACATCCAGGCGTATGCACCGACTCCGGCCGCAGTTCCCCCGCCGGCACGCACTCCTCAACCTCTGCGATGACGAGGTCCGCAGCCGTCGCCATCGCTCTGTTGAAGTTCTGCTCAGTCATCCGGTAGGCAAGGTTGCCGGCTGCGTCCGCGGTCCACGCCCTGATCAGCGCGACATCAGCCCGCAAAGCCGGCTGGAAGACTTGCAGGCGGCCGCCGATCCGTTTCGTTTCCCGTCCTTCGGCCAGCACAGTGCCGGCCGCTGTCGGAGTGTAGAATCCGCCTATCCCTGCCCCGCCCGCACGAATCGCCTCCGTCATCGTGCCCTGCGGCATCACTTCAAACTCGATTGCACCCGCCTGTGCCGCAGCTACCGCTTCCGGATTGCTGGTAAAGAACGAGCCTATCGCCTTCTTGATCTGCCCGTTACGCAACAATCGACCCCCACCAAGGCCCGGCTCGCCAACGTTGTTGGCAATATAGGTCAGATCGCACACGTCCGAATCCGCCAGCGCATGCAGTACCTGGGTGGGATTGCCCGTCATGCCGAAGCCGCCCACCAGAACGGTATCTCCGGACTTGACCAGTGCAGCCGCTTCTGCCGGCGTGATTTGCGGTAGCAGCTTCAACCGTCCAACCTTTCTACTACGGTCGCCTCGCCCTGGCCCACGCCAACGCAGAGCGTCGCCAGACCATACCGGGCCGCCTCGCCTTTGTCGGCTCTTCTCTGCATCTCGTGTATGAGCGTCGTCAGTATACGGGCGCCCGAGCAGCCCAGGGGATGGCCGAGGGAAATCGCCCCGCCGTTTACGTTCGTAATCTCTTCTCCCAGATCAAGCTCCCGCAGTACGGCCAGCGTCTGCACCGCGAAAGCTTCGTTGATCTCGACCAGATCGATGTCGTCTGTCGTAAGCCCCGAACGCGCCAGCGCCTTGCGCGCCGCACCCACAGGCCCTAGGCCCATGACACGGGGATCCACGCCGGCTGCAGCCGACGCCACCCAGCGGGCCAACGGCCGGATCCCCAGTTCGCTGGCCCGCTCGCGCGACATCAGTACAAGCGCACTGGCCCCGTCGTTCAGCCCGCTGGCATTGCCGGCGGTGACCGTTCCTCCCATTCGAAATGCAGGCCGCAGGCCGCTCAGAGCCTCCATGCTGGTCGCGAGCCGGTAGCCGTCCGGTCCATTCGTATAGCGAGGGTGTTCATCCGTATCGAATACGACAGGATCACCTCGCCTCTGCATAATCGTTACGGGCACTATCTCTTGCTCAAAGCGGCCCTCGTTGATCGCACGGACCGCCCTCTCCTGGCTCTGAAGGGCGAAGCGATCCTGTTCTGCGCGGCCTATCTCGCCCCCTGCGATCTCTGACGCGCAGCTCATATCGTAAATGTTCTCGGCCGTCTCTCCCATCGCCTCCAGAGGGAATAGCGCTTCCAGCGCCGGGTTGGGATACCGCCAGCCCAGCGTCGTATCATAACCAGTTATGTTGCCCGACGGGCCAAATCCGGTTGGGTTCTTCGGCAGGGAATAGGGCGCCCGGGTCATACTCTCCACGCCGCCCGCAACGAAGACTTCTCCTTCTCCACACAAAATCGCCCGCGCCGCCTGGTTGACGGCTGTAAGACCACTGGCGCAAAGCCGGTTCACCGTCACACCGGCCACCTCCTGCGGCAGTCCCGCCAGCAACGCTGCCATTCGAGCGATATTGCGATTGTCCTCCCCCGCCTGATTGGCGCAACCGAAATAGACTTCCTCGATCTCCCCAGGCTCTACTCCAGTTCGAGACACCGCCTCGCGGACGACAAGCGCCGCCAGGTCATCCGGCCTCACTGAAGCCAGCGCGCCGCGTATCCGTCCGATAGGCGTTCGTACAGCGCTGACAATGACAACCTCGGTCATGAGACTCAGCCCACCAGATTGATCAGTGCCAGAATAAAGCCGTAATGCTGAGACTCGTGATAGATATTGAAAGTCAGCGCCGCGCCAAGGTCACCCAGCGTGAGTCCGGATCTTGTCTCAAACGGGCTGAACTCGTTCTCGCTGAAGCGGCCCGCCGCGTAATCTGCCTCCAACTGCTCCTGCTGCGGCATCAACTGCGCCACCAACGCTTCGGCGTCCGGCTCAGTCTCCCAGTCTGCTGGCGAAGTATTGGGCAGATACATCGGTATCGTCTCTTCCGAGACCGACAAAGGAAGACCGCTGGAGCCGTAAAGAATGCGCTGTTGGACCACCATTATGTGCCCCAGATTCCAGGCGATGTTGTTGTCGAATCCATCCGGCATCGCCTGCAGTTGCTCCGCAGACAGCCCTTCAACTGCCGTGTGTATCGAAGATCGAATCTGCCTGTGAATCCCCACAGCAACCTGTGACATGAAATGCTTCCTTTCTATTTTTGCGTCTGAAGAGGCGGCCTCTTGAGCCTTCTCGGTCTTCTCCGCCGAAGAGTTTTCCTACCTATTTCAGCCAGCATTGTACCACAGCCGAAATTCGCTCACATACGCAGGCCGCCACCACAAGTGAGGCATTGACACGCCAGCACGCAACCCTTTTCAAGCTTCTCTGCGCTGGTACCAAAAGGCTCCCTATTCCATTGACATCGCCTCCTGTCCAACACTTGTTACATCTTCAACTCTCCTTCATAATTCCTGAACAATTTTGCGCGATAATACGTTGTAGAGCAGTGCTGATCATCGACTGGATCGCGGACCTGGTTGCCGTCTGCCAACTAGGGTCGTCACTGTTTTCCACGAAGAAGTGGCGGGAGGATGAGTTAGATGTCGCAGACTATCCTCGTAGTAGACGATGAAGTCAAGCTGCGCGAAATGGCGCGCTTGTACCTTGAGCGCGAAGGATATCGCGTAGTTGAGGCAGCCAATGGTCGAGAAGCGCTGTTCGTGGCGCGTTTCGAGAAACCAGATCTCGTCCTCCTCGACCTGATGATGCCGGAAATGGGAGGTCTCGACTTCATCCGGCTGTTTACCCAGGAGTCTGACGCCCCAATCATTATCCTCACCGCCAAAGTGGAAGAAAGTGACAAAGTAGTCGGTCTTGAGCTTGGCGCCGACGACTACGTCACAAAACCCTTCGGCATTCAGGAACTGGTCGCCAGGGTCCGTGCCGTACTGAGAAGGACCGAGAAACAGGATCGCCAACCTGATGTCCTTCGCTCGGCGGAAATATCTCTTGACCGGACAGGGCGAATCGTAAGAGTCGCGGGAAGCCTTGTCTCTCTGACCCCGTCTGAATTCGATCTCTTGGAAACTTTCATGCTGTCACCCGGGCGGGCCTTTTCGCGCCTCGATCTCTTGGAATCTGTAAGCGGCGATGCCTATGAAGGGTACGAGCGCTCTATCGACGTGCACATTCGGAACCTCCGCACAAAAATCGAACAGGTTCCGAGCAAGCCCCGCTACATCCAGACCGTATATGGGATGGGTTACCGCTTTAACGCAGAGGCGACGTAGATGTGGCGTTCCTTGGCAGTAAAGCTGACGCTGGCATTTCTTGCAGTCGGTGTCTCAGGCGCGCTGCTTGTCGCGGCAATCAGCGGACTGCGCACGCGGCAGGAGTTTGCCCGCTTTGTCACTGAACGCAGAGGCAATCCACTCCTGGCAGACCTGTTCTTGGGGCACTACACCAAGAACAACAGCTGGAACGGCTTCGGCGAGTGGATAGACAACGAACCCTTACTCGATGTCGTGCGCCGTCGCGTCGTGCTTGTTGACAGCGATCAGACGGTAGTTTTCTCTCCTTTACCAGAGTATCGGGGCCTCGACACTGCCGACTACGAATTGGGCCCCGGCATCCCAATCGAGAAGGACGGCCTGCAAGTAGGGACCGTCTATGACGTAAACAGATTCGCTGCCGGTGAGAGATTTCCTAGGCCCTCTCCGGAAAGCTTCTTTCTGCGCAACGTCAATCAGGCAACCGGACTCGCAGCCCTGATCGCAGGGTTCTTGGCCCTGGCACTGGGGATTCTACTTTCGCGCGCGCTCACTCGCCCTCTGCGCGAGCTGACCTCTGCCACAGAAGAGATGTCCGCCGGCCAGCTGGGTGGGCAGGTCAACGTCTATTCCCGGGATCAGATCGGGAAACTGGCTTCCTCCTTCAATCAGATGAGCAGCGAACTGGCTCAGGCTTCCCGCCTGCGCAAGCAAATGACCGCTGACATAGCTCACGACCTGCGCACGCCGCTGACCGTTCTGCGCGGCTACACCGAGGGGCTTCGCGATGGCTCCATCCAGGGACGAGAAGATCTATACGAGCTTCTTCACCAGGAAGTTGTCCATCTGCAGCGCCTGGTCGATGATCTGCGAACCCTTTCGCTGGCCGATGCCGGGGAACTGCCCCTGCTGCGGCGCGCCGTCGATCCCAAGGCCTTGCTGGAACGTGCCGGGTTGGCCCACGTTGTGCTGGCCAAACAGAAGAACATAGACGTTCGAGTAGATGCGCCCGAACTGCTGCCTTCGGTTGTCGTGGACCTGGAACGAATGACCCAGGTGCTCAATAATCTCGTTTCGAACGCTCTGCGATTTACCTCCGAGGGCCAGATCACGCTCAGCGCGACAACGCACGGCAGCTTTGTAACTCTACAGGTGGCGGACACCGGCATCGGTATCGCAGGCGACGAACTTGACTATATATTTGATCGCTTCTACAGGGTTGATCGGTCTCGAAGCCGGGAAGGATTGGCGCAATCAGGTTTGGGACTCGCAATCGCCAAGGCCATCGTAGAGGCCCATGACGGGACGATTCAGGCCGAATCCACCCCTGGGAAGGGCTCTCGTTTCTCGATTCGACTTCCGAAATACGCAAACTGAAACAGCATCTTTATGCGTCCTTCACAGGTTCCAAAGGTTTCCTGAGTACAATCCTTGAGTGTCTTGTTCGTACTGGGAATCGTCGGGCGCATCGACCGTTACGAAGTGAAGCTGGCGTTACAGAGGGGAGCGTCAATATGAATAAGTGGACAAGAGGAACCTTGATCGTAGCGATGATTCTGCTCCTCACGGCATGTGGTAGGAGCGACCCAAATCCGGCAGCAGAAGCATCGGAACCGGTCGAAAACGTCTTGCAGGAAAGCAATTCCGGAAACACAGCTCAACAGCGCCCATCCGTGCTGACGAGCGCCTTCGAAGGGGCCCTACCCCCGATGAACCAGCTCGTTCTGGGAATCATGCTCTTGGAAGAGTCCGACAATGCAATTACCCCAGAGCAGGCAGCCTCAATGCTGGTTCTGTGGCAGGCGCTTCAGAGCGGAACGATACAGAACCAGACGGAGCGGGCCGCCATATTGACCCAGATCGAGGGGACGCTGACGCAAGCCCAGATTGAGGAAATCGGCGCCATGCAACTTACCTTCACCGACATGAACAAATGGGCCCAGGAAAATGGCATCGAGTTGCCACAGTTCGGACAGGGTCCGGGTCAGGGAGGTCAGGGCGGCCGAGGCGGCATTTTTGCCGACATGTCTGAAGAAGAAAGGGCTGAATTCAGGCAGGAGATGCAGGCTCTGTCACCTGAAGAGCGACAAGAACGACTACGAGAAATGGGCGTTGAAATTCCTGAAGGCGGCCTTCGAGGCCGGGGCGGCGGAGGAGGACCTGGCGGGGCAGGGCGGTTTGGCTTTCTCATGGCGCCACTGATCGAGCTGCTCGAGTCAAAGGCTGCCTTCTAGACTGGTTTCTTCGGAATCCCTCTTGTTGGCGGGAATCGGGGGCTACCCATGAAGTCAATTCTCCTTAGTCTGCTGACATTAGCCGTCTTCGGGACTGGCGCGTATTACGGGTACAACACCTACTTTGTGACCCAGGAACCGGATGTCATCGCGCCTGAACTGCAGACGGCACAGGTGCGCCGCGGCGACCTCGTACTGACAGCCGGCGGCATTGGCACGCTTTTTGCCGGCGAGGAAACACAGGTCGGGTTCAGGAGCAGCGGCATCGTAAGCAGCATAGCCGCCCAGGTCGGAGATCAGGTCGATGCCGATCAGATCCTGGCTACCTTGGAGTATGATTCAACCCTGAACTCGCAACTCATCTCGGCCCAAATCAACCTGCGCCTTGCCGAGATCGCCCTGATAGAACTGACCGGCGAAGTAAGCGCAGCAGATCTAGCCGCCGCGCAATCGGGCCTTGCGGCCGCGCAGGCCGAATATGACCGCCTGGTCGCGCCGCCCACTGCTGAGGAAGTCAACGCCGCGCGCAGCGAACTCAATAGCGCCCAGAGTGCTCTCAACACGCTGCTGGCAGGCCCCACACAGGACACGCTCACCAGCCTGCAGGCCGACTTGAAATCAGCCGAAGTCGCCCTTGCCGAAGCCCAGTCGGCCTACGACAGAGTTGCCTGGCGTAACGACGTCGGCAGAACCTCGCAGGCAGCCGATCTACAATCTGCCACGCTCGCCTACGAGAAGGCCCTGGCGCAGTACAACATCGGCGCAGCCGGAGCCTCCGAAGACCAGATCGAATCCGCAAGAGCACGGGTCTTGCAGGCGCAAAATACGCTCAACCTCCTGCTTCAGGATGCCGACCAGCTCGACGTGGCTGCCGCCCGGGCCAAAGTGGAGCAGAACCGCGCCGGGCTGGAAGACCTGTTGGACGGCCCAAGCGCAGAAGAGCTGGAACGAGCCGAACTCGCCGTAGAACAGGCGCGACTCACCGCCCAGGACGTGCAACGCGAAATCGAGGGCGGCGCCATTCGCGCCCCGATAGCAGGAGTCGTCACCTCTGTTGCAGTGCAGTCAGGTGACTCGGTCTCTATGGGCCCGATTATCGGTCTGGCGGACACCGAGACCGCACAGGTCCGATTCTGGATCGAAGAGTTGGACATTTCCGCGGCCGTGCCCGGATTTCCCGTCAGTATCATCTTCGAGGCCTTCCCTGAGTTTACCTATACAGGAAACATTACGCGGGTCGAACCGGCCCTGGTCGATGTCGACGGGGCCTCCGCAATTCAGTCGTGGGCCAGTATCGACATGACCCAGCACCCGGCTCCGCTGCTTTTCGGCATGAACGCCGAGGTGGAGATTATCGCCGGAGAAGCTCGCAATGCGCTACTCGTGCCTGTCCAGGCCCTGAGAGAGATAAGTCCCGGGCAATTCGCTGTCTTCGTTGTTGGCCCGAGAGATGAACTGGAATTCCGGCCCGTTCAAGTAGGCCTGCGGAACTTCGTCAGTGCCGAGATCCTTTCCGGGCTGGAAGAAGGGGAAACCATCAGCACCGGCGATGCCCAGGTTGGGAACAACTGAGCGCTTGGGGTAGCCGCCTTGCTGGCTGCCTGACTGCCTTGAGGACGACATGAACGAGCTTGTCATTGACATCACCAATATGACAAAGACCTACGGCGAAGGTGATATCGCCGTCCATGCTCTGAGCGGGTTGGACTTGCAGGTTGAAAGGGGCGAATTCGTCGCCATCATGGGGCCTTCGGGATCCGGCAAGTCCACGCTCATGAACATAATTGGCTGCCTGGACCGCGCGACGAGCGGTCTATACATTCTTGACGGCGAAGACGTCAGCAGCCTCAATCGCGATCAACTGGCATCCGTGCGCAACCGCAAAATAGGATTCGTCTTTCAGTCATACAATCTCCTGCCTCGCCTGAGCGCACGCAAGAATGTGATGCTACCGATGATGTACAACGGCTTTCAGAACTGGAGCGAAGATCAACGCAGCGACAGGGCCTCGGAGCTGCTGGATCTTGTTGGCTTGGGCGATCGTCTTCATCACCTGCCCACCGAACTGTCTGGTGGACAACAGCAGCGGGTAGCCATTGCCCGCGCGTTGATCAATGACCCCTCTCTCCTTCTGGCCGACGAGCCTACAGGGAACCTTGATTCCCACTCCAGCACCGAGATTATGGGCGTATTTCATCGGATACATGGCCAGGGAGCCACGATCGTGATGGTAACACATGAATCGGAAAGAGCGCGTGAGGCTGGCCGTGTCGTCAATGTTCTGGACGGACAGGTCGTCGCTCCCCAGTCACAAATTGACCGAGTGGCAGTAACTTGACTTTTCTTGAATTCGCTTAGGGCCAACTGCCTTCGCACCTGGTCGAAGAAGAAAACCTGTCAGAGAGGAGAAACTGCACATGCTGCAGGACTCTATCACAACTGCCCCTTTGGGCAGACAGAGGCTGGAGGATGATTCCTTCAAAGATTTGCACGGGATGACCCTCCCCAACGCCTTTCGCGTCGCCTGGGAAGGCGTGATGCTGAATAAGCTGCGTTCTTTCCTCACTACTTTGGGCATCATCATCGGCGTCGCCGCCGTAATCATAATGCTTGCTGTCAGTGCCGGCGCCGAGGCTGAGATCGAGGACCAGATCAGCGGGCTCGGCGCAAATCTGATTTTGGTAACGCCCTTTCGCAGTTTCGGCGGCGTTCGCGGCGCTGGAGGCCCCAGGGGAGGTCCGGGAGGGATAACTACCTTCACCTACGATGAGGTTGTTTTCCTGTCACAGAATTTAAGCGATATCAGCGGTGTGTCATTGGAACAAAGCACTACGCAGACGGTCAAGGGTGGTGCTGCAACATTGAACAGCGTTTCTGTGGTTGGCGTAACGGCAGACTTTCTGGAAGTTCGCGACTACTCGATTGGGCAGGGCCGCTTCTTCACTCACGCCGAGAACGAGGCCATTCAGCGTGTCGCAATACTGGGCGCAGGCATTGCCGAAGACCTCTTCGAAGGGGTTGACCCCATTGGGCAGCAGGTGCGAATCGGCTCCTCACGATTTACGGTTATCGGCGTCATGGCCGAACAAGGCGTCGTCGGCGCGACCGACAATGACGGTCGCATTTACATTCCCGCCTCTGTCGTCTTCAAAAAGTTTGGCGGCTCCGGTTTTGGCGGCGACCGCGTTCGTATGATCCTGGTTAAGGCGGAAAATGGCGACGTGATGGACGGCGTAATGGAGCAGATAACGTCTCTCCTCGCCGGGCGCCGTCAGATCGATCCGGCCGAGCCCAATTTCGGAGTGCGAACCCAGCAGGACATCGTCGATGCACGGGCCTCTACCACGGCCGCATTTCGCAGTCTGCTCGCTTGGGTGGCGGCAGTTTCACTCGTCGTGGGCGGCATCGGCATCATGAACATAATGCTCGTCAGCGTGACCGAAAGGACGCGCGAGATCGGTCTCCGCCAAGCGCTCGGCGCACGCCCGCGCGACGTACAGCGTCAGTTTCTGCTCGAAGCCGTGATGCTCAGCCTGGTTGGCGGATTGGCGGGCCTGATCGTAGGCGTGGGCGGTTCTTTCGTCTTCGGAGAGTTGGGAGGCATGCGTACCGAGCTTGTACCCCTGTCCTTGCCGCTGGCATTTGGCGCATCGGCCGCTGTCGGCATATTCTTCGGCTACTATCCGGCCACGCAGGCCGCGCAGCTTGATCCAATTGAAGCCCTGCGCCGGGAGTGAACATCTGGCAGGTCTTTTCCCGTACGTCTCCCCCCTGATGTTTCGGACCACGGCAATTTAAAGAAAGGTATGTTCCCGTGATGAGTCCCCCAGCCACGAAAGTAACCCTCATTGGACTGTCCTTAATCCTGGCGGCACTGGTACTGAGCGCATGCCCGGGCGCCGCCCCCCTGCAGGGGGCGCCTTGTCCTTCCCAGCCTGAGCAGTCAGCCGGCACGTCAATTGAGACGTCTACAACCGCAGAAACCCCTGGCGACACAGCCCTTACACTCGAAAAGATCAATCTCAACCACATGACGAGAGACGAGCTTCAGAGTACGATTCCAGACTTCGGGTCTCGAATGGTCAGTTCCCATCCCTGTTTCCGCCAGAATAAGCGCCTTCTCTGACCACTAACCACTAACCACTAACTACTGCAGTTCTGGGCGGTCGGGCCTATTCGGCCCTCCCTTGTGCGGGGGCTCCGCCCCCGCAACGCCCCCTCTCCTACAACACGCATGGTCGTCCGGGTGTCGCTATTGGTGACAGGTGCCTGGTAGAAGATGCTTAGCCAGACCACGTCCCGCCATCTCCATCGGATCCCCGTAAGTGCCGGCCTTGTGCCTGCCCTCGAACTCTCCCAAAAGCCGGCAAACAATTTCAGCCGCTGCTGGCGCTGATTCTCAACCAGAATGTTCCCACCACAAATCTGGAATGCACCCGCCAATTCGCCGCCAAGTTTTCTGGGCATTCATGTTCAGGTATACTGCCATGACACCTTTGGTCCCTTTGTTTCTAGTCCGGGAATCGACGAATGGAAAGGCGAACGTTCATCCTTGCTGCAGCAATCTGGCTGATCATCGTTATATTGGTCGGCCTGACTCGTCCGGAGCCTGCACCGCAGTTTCAGACAATTTCAGCAGACAACTATTACGACAAAGTCTACGGTGCCTGGAAGGCGACGATGTTCGCTAACCACGCCGGCCTTGATCTGCAAGGCGTCTACATCGAAGAGCCCGGACCGCCAGGATCATTCTCGCCGCCTCTTTTCGAAGAATGGTCGACCGACGACGATACACACGTCGAATGGGTGGACCTCCACATTCTCGAAACGCACGGACTCGATCCCACTGCCGAAGAGATTCGCCTGGAATGGGTCGATCACCTGAACCATGACATCTGGGTATCGACGCGCCGCGCCCGCGACCTGATGGAAGAAGGATTCCTTCCCCCTGAGACCGGCAACGCCGAGAACAACCCCGATGGAGCCTGGTCGATCGACGCCCAGCTCCAGACCGAGCTGTTCGGTATGTTGGCTCCGGGGATGCCGGCAGTCGCCTCGACTTACGCTAAACGATTCGCCCAGGTCACCAACAGCGGACCCGCGGTCGAGGCCAGCGTCTTTTTCGCCGCGCTCTACAGCCTGGCCTTCTTTGAAGATGACGTTCCAGCTCTGATCGCCGCTGCGCGCCAACTGACTGAAGACCAAGCCATCATCGCTCCCATCGTGGACAATGTGGTTCTGTGGCATCAGCAGAACCCTGAAGACTGGCGCCTGACGCGGCAGCTGATCCGGGACGAGTACGACACCGACCCCATGTGGTGGGCTTCGCGTGTAAACTTTGCCGTCACTGTCATGGCCCTTCTATATGGAGAGAGTGACATCCTCCGCACCGTCGAGATTGCCGCGCTGGCCGGCTGGGACGCCGACAACACCATGGCCACCGCCGCCGGCCTGCTCGGACTGATACACGGCTACAACGGGCTGCCCGAAGCGATAGCCAACAGTACCGACATCTACTTCAATGAAGACGTCACCGGCGATCTGCCCCGCTACGACACAGTTACCCAGTTCGCCGTCAGGACCCAGAATCTGGCAGAAGCATTGATCGCCAACGCGGGTGGCACCACACTACAGGGCGTATACAGGATTCCTGCCCAATCGCCGTCGCCCCGGGATCGTTCACCAGAATGACACCTCTGAGGTTCTGGTCCCCCCCTCTCTCCCTCCTGCTCCTCTCAACCCTGGCCTACGGCGGCATGGTCTCCATGCAAATTCGCCACGGGAACCTGGGTACGACCGAAGTTGCGGAGTTTCTCCTATGGTTTGGTCTGGCGTTTGCCGCCTACGCTTTCTCGATCTTCTGGCTTGAGAGATGGTGGCATAGCCGCGGCATGGCAGGCGCCAAGACGCATTCCGGTGTCAATCAGTTCTACCTGCTGGTATGGATCTGGATTGGGGGCTGCCTTTTCAGGTGGCTCCTGCTCCAAACATTCCCCACTCTCTCTTCGGATGTTTTCCGCTATATGTGGGATGGCTACGTCACAGCCAACGGCGTAAGTCCCTATGCCTACCCCATTGATGCATCTCAGTTGGACTGGCTTGACGTACCGTTTCGGTCCCAGGCCAATCATGCCTGGATGGCAAGCCCCTATATGCCTGCGGCCCAATGGTTTTTCGCCGTCATCGCCCTCTTCTACCCTCTGGATCCCGACTCCTTTCAGGTCGCCGCCGTTCTCTTCGATCTCGGAACCGCGTTCATCCTCTCCAGGTTGCTGGCTGCCGTCGGGTTACCCACCCACCGACTGCTGATCTACCTGTGGAACCCGCTTGTTGTGGTAGAGACAGCCCAGGGAGCACACGTCGATTCGCTGATGGTACTGCTAACCATGATGGCGGTCTACGCGTTGGCAAAAACAGCAACCCCAAGTGGCGATGCTAGCCACGCGGGGAGGTCAATTTCAGATTCTGGAAGACCTTCATTCTCTCTACTGACGCCCGCGCTGCTGGCATTGGCCACGCTGACCAAACTGATCCCCGTCTTTCTGACTCCAATATTCTGGTGGCGCTGGAACTGGGGTAGCCGTCTGCTGTACGGTTATCTGACTATTGGGATGCTGGTGTCGCCGGCACTGAGAGCTGGCTGGGGTCTGAGCGGCGAGCGGGACGGGCGGGGTCTCTTCGGCGCACTACGCATCTACAACGCACAGTGGAATTTCAATAGCGGTCTGTTCCGCTGGCTGGAAAACTGGCTCGAAAGCATGGGTATCGCCGACCCGATGGCGCAAGCCCAGGAAATCTCCTATTTCCTGATGTTTCTGCTCCTCCTGGGAGTGTGGCGACAGTTCCGACACTTCAAATCCAATCTGAGAGCAACCCTCCGCTGGATGGCAGTTCCTCTTGGCGGCTACCTGCTTCTTGCAACGACCGTTCACCCCTGGTATCTGCTGGCTCTGATGCCCTTCCTTCCCCTGCTGGCGCCCGGCGAAGGCGAGCCACTGAGACTCTGGCTCGTGCCCCTTCCCTGGCTCTGGCTCAGCGGAAGCGTAGCACTCTCCTATGTCACCTACATCAACCCCGAAAACCTGCGCGATCTGGATTGGGTGCGCCTTGTGGAGTGGCTGCCAACGCTGTTTCTCATGGGGATTGCCCTTTTCTGGGGCCTTGGGAAGCAACTTCGTCTGCGTCCACTGACCTCGTAAACGACATCACCACCCCGTAGGGGCACTCCTCGTGGGTGCCCAAGCCCGCATTCCCCCGTAGGGGCACCCCTTGTGGGTGCCCAAGCCCGCATTCCCCCGTAGGGGCGCCCCTTGTGGGTGCCCTCTCAGTAGCCACACGGCCGTGGAGGCCTCACGAAACTAAGTCTCCCACGTGATATAACTACAATATGGGCCTGTCAGTGCCAGGTCAGACTATCGCAAAGAGTCCTATTACCTGCCAGAAAAAAGGATAATCTGAAGTCCCTCAAAGTCGGCCTGCTCGGACTCCCCAAATATCCTGCCCAGCTCGCGCGGGATGATGCCCTCGGGGTCCGAGTACCAGTTGTGTGAATATACAAGCCAGACCCGGTCTCGACCTTCGAGAATTTCCTGGATCCGGGGAATGTCCGACTCCTCCATCGTCGGTTCCAACTCGCCACTGTCAAACAGGTCCACAGGCAACCCTTTCAATACCGTGTCGAGTTCATATCGTTCGTAGTAGTACGCAAAAGGAATCTGTACCCAGGTGGCATTGAAAACAATCACCTCCCCGGGACGCACCTGCTCCGCAATATGAGAAGCCGCCTCGTCCCAAGCTTCTTTCTGAAACCAGAAATAGTAGCCGTTCAGGGAAAGACCGCTTAGCCCCAAAATGGCTGCCAGAAGTAACAGCAACGTACCCAGCCTCAAGGCTGACACAAATCCAGCTAAGTTGGGTCCCCGTCGAAGAGCGAGCAAGCGCAAAATGCCGCGTCTCAGTGGGCCGCCTATGACACGAATTCCGGCGGATACAAGAACAAAATAGGGCAGCGTCGTCCATATCAGCGGCCGTTCCGCATAGATCGGACTGCGCATACTTACCAGCAACGCCACGATGTGAGGAACGAGAAAGAGACACACGATCAGAATTGCAGCTCTGTCACCATCAAGCGACACTGTGCCCGCATCGCCCAACTCCTGTCTCTCAATCTGACGCTCCCACCGATTCCGCCGCCAATCACGCGCCGGCGAACCCAACCCGAATAGCAGCCCAGTCAGCCCCAGTACGGCCAAAAACGAATAGCCCCACATCAAGACGGGACGCACCGGGAGATCCGACGGCAGAAAGGCGAAATGGAAGTTGCGAAAAGTATCCAGTACCAGGTCTGGCCACGGGGGTGGCAGCCAGAATCCTGAACCAACGTCGATCACCTGTATGATGAAAGGCACTGACCAGGGCAGCCACAAAAGAACGGCCAATCCCTGGAATCTGACCCAGTTCTTCCAGAAGGCTTCCACGCCGGCGTCATCAGTCGAATGCCTTATCTCACTGCCTTGCCCGGACGGCCCCGCAACAGGACCGCCATCCAGTGACTCCTCGTCACCCACTGCACCCGCCTGCCCGCCCTCTTGTCCCCGCCTCTCTGCTCCGCCTCCAACTCCCGTGGGAAAGAGCAGGTAGATCAAGGCTGCCGCCGCGTTCAGAGCAACCGGCAGATATACCGCTGCCGTATTGTGGGTAAGCATCACCAGTGCTTGCGACACCGCAAGCCCTACCCAGTCCCTTCCCTGTGGTACTCGGGCCGTCATCAACCGCGCCAGGAAGTAGATCACGCACGCCACTTCCAGCGTAAGCAGCGCATACATGCGCGTTTCCTGCGCGAACTGCACGTGGAACGGTGAAACTGCCAGAATGAGGACGGCAATAGCTGCCGTCGGGCTGTCAAGCAGTCGCCGGCAGGCAGCATAAAACACCGGAATGGTCAGCACAGACGCCAGTGCCGACAACGTTCGCACCGCGCCTTCCAGCGATCCGAAGATCCATATCCAAACATGTAGCAGGCTGTAATAGAGCGGCGGATGCTGGTCCACATCAATGAGCCATCGCCAGCCCTCCCACAGACTGTGGCGGGCGATCCAAACACTGAAGGACTCGTCCAGCCAGATGCTCTTTTCGTCAATCAGGTAGAAGCGCAGGCCGGCGGCAACAAGGGTGATCGCCAGTACATACGTCCGCTCGCCAGTTTCTCTCACGGTGCCTGTTACATACTTAGCTCTGACTCTTGCGTTCATCCTTCCCATTATGTCATCTGCTTCGCCAGGCATCAACTACCAGGGCTTTGGTAGCAAGCTTTCGTTGCGTGCGTTTCCAAGCCCATGTACAATTCTTCACACTATCCGCCCCTCCATTCTCAGACAGGATACCCGACGGAACAAAGGAGAATATCCCAAGTCGACGTTGGCTGGTGCTGACCGGCTGCTCGGGTCAGGACAACCCTCACCATCTGTTGAGAACGCCTATGGTTTCCCCACTTCAGCTTGACGACAACGCGCCCTGGCGCCAACGTTTCCGCTCCAATAGCTTGGGTTACGTCTATGTTGCCCCAAATAACCCGCCGCGTGGAATAGTCCACGCCAGCATGCAAAGTCCAATAAAACGAATCTTCGCCTGGGACACTACCTCTGGCGACCTGCGTCCACTACTCCCCCGAAGCGAGACGCCTTCCTATGGCTGGCTGGGTCCCAACGGCGACTTCCTCTACTACCTGCAAGACGATAAAGGCAGTGAATTGGGCCATATTGTCCGCGTACCCTACGCGGGCGGCCCGGCTGAAGACCTGACGCCCGAACTGCCACCGTATACCTTGCGCGGCTTCGATGTAAGCCGCGACGGCGCCTGCCTCGCCTTCGACGCCGTCTACGACGGTCGCTACTGGTTCTACTGCATTCCACTGGAATCGGACGGAGTACCTTCTACGCCCAAACTCGTTTACACGGCCTTGCAGGAGACCTGGGCCTGTCACCTTTCCTATGACGGAAGCCTTCTCGTAGTCAAGTCGACGCACCGGGCCCCCCACAGCCGGCGCTACACAGTCCTGGTCTTCGACACAAAGTCGGGTGAGCAAGTCGCTGAACTGTGGGACGGCTTCGATTACAGTGTTGAGCCCGTTCAATTCTCGCCGCTTCGTGGTGATGACCGGCTTCTTGCCACAACAACCGCCAGCGGCGCGTTGCAGCCTCTCTTTTGGGACCCGCGCACCAACGACCGGCGCGACCTGCCGGTGCCTTCTGCCGAAGGATCGACTCTGCCTTTGGACTGGTCGCCCGATGGCTGTAAACTGCTTGTCCAGACAAAAACAGAGGAACACCAAGGGCTCTTCATCTACGATCTGCACGACGAAAAGCTGCTGCCGCTTCAACACTTGCCGGGGACCTTTCGCGGCCGCACTGGGCCCTACCATACGGGAACCGCGGCCAGCTTTTTCGCCCCGGACGGTACAGTGTGGGCGCAGTGGAGCGATGCCGCGCATCCATCTCAACTGCTTTCGCTGACAGGATCTGGTCCCCCCAAGCCGGTACTGCCAGTTAGCGACTGCCCGCCTGGCCGCCCTTGGCGTTCTGTCAGTTTTCCCAGTTCCGATGGCACAACCGTCCAGGCCTGGCTGGGCCTTCCGTCCCCAAGCGGCGCTTCAGAGCGACCCTACCCCACCATCCTGCACGTCCACGGCGGGCCCAGCGGCGCCGTCTCCAACGCCTTCGACCCTATCAGCCAGTCTTGGCTCGACCATGGCTTTGCCTTTCTCACTGTAAACTATCGCGGCTCGACAGGATTCGGACGCGATTTCCAGGAAAAGATAAACGGTGATGTAGGCCGCTGGGAGCTGAAGGACATGCTGGCGGCCCGCCTTTGGCTCATCGACGAAGGCATCGCCGATCCGAACACCATCCTGCTGGAGGGCGGTTCCTACGGGGGCTTTCTGACCGTATGGGCACTCTCGCAGGAGCCAGAACTCTGGGCCGGCGGCATTGCTCCAGTGGCTATCGTGGACTGGACGATGAACTACGAGGACTCTTCAGCTGCCATGCAGGGCTGGGCGCGAATGATGTTCGGCGGCACACCTTCCGACAAGCCTGACCTGTACCGCGACCGTTCACCCCTCACGCATGCCGCTGCCATCCAGGCGCCGCTGCTGATCTTTCAGGGACGCCGCGACAGCCGCGCCACGCCGCGCCAAATGGAGCACTTTGCCCACAAAATGGAGGCGTCAAAGAAAGACTTCACGCTGGTCTGGCTCGACGGCGGCCACGGCTTCACAAGCGCCGCCACGGCCGAACACCTGCAGGAAACCCATCTGAAATTCGCCTATCGGGTGCTGGGGCTTCAAGGGCTAGATGTGGACTGATCTCTCCAGGCGTTTCCAGCGCATCCTTCAGCCCGAGTCCGGGATCCGGACGACGCTTGCCAATACCGACTATCGCCTTCTCTTGGGTTCAAGCACACTTTGGTGGCTGGCCCACTACATGGAGATGATCGTCTTAGGCTGGCTGGTGCTCGAGCTTACCGACTCGGCCGGCTTGGTCGGCCTTGTCGGCTTCTGCCGTTCCATTCCCTCTCTGCTCGTCGGCGGCTTTGGCGGCCTGCTGGCTGACCGCATCGGCCGCCGCCCTCTGGTCATCGCTTCACAGACGCTCACCTTCTGCATGTACGCGACCGTTGCCTTGCTGTTAGCGGTCGGACTGCTCGCCATTTGGCACCTGGTGGTTATCTCTCTGACCCTCGGTTGTGCCTGGGCCATGGACTGGCCGACCCGCCGCGCTCTCATCCCCGACCTCGTAGGGCGCCCGCGTGTCGTTGACGCCCTGATGCTGGAGAATCTGGGCATGAGCGTCGCACGCGCCTTCGGCCCTCTTCTCGCCGGGCTTGTACTGGATGCATTCAATGTCTTGGGCTGTTTCCTGACGCTGAGCGGCCTGTCCGCGATCTCACTGTTGCTCTTGCGTGCCCTTTCCAGACAGCCGATTCCTCGCACGTCCTCGCCCACCAGCGCTTCGCCTCTGGCACAGATTCGGGACAGCGTCCTCTATGTCCGGCAAAACCAGCCTATCCTGGCCGTAACCCTGATCACGATGGTCATGAACATGCTGGCTTTTCCCTATATGAACTTTCTTCCCGTGTTTGCGCGCGATGTCCTGGGCCAGGGTCCGGTGGGGCTTGGCTATCTCGGCGCATCTGTAGGAATCGGAAACGTTATCGGCCTTTTCCTGGTCAACTGGGCCAGACGCTTCACAAGCGCAGGATGGATCTTCGTAGCCGGCACGCTTCTGCACTGCTTGGCGCTGCTTTCCTTCACGACCAGCTCCGTATTCGCCGTCTCGTGGGCTTTGCTTCTTTTGGTGGGGATAGGGCACGCCTGCTTCGGCATCATGCAGAGCTCCATCGTTCTGCTTGCCGCCGCTGACGAAAGACGGGGACAGGCGATGGGAGCCATCGCAGTGGCTATAGGGGCAGGTCCGTTTGGGAGGCTCCAAACAGGCGTTCTTGCCGACGCATTCGGGGCGCCCCTGGCCGTCGGGGCAGAGGTTGCGCTGGCCGCACTGCTCGTTTCAACCGTTGCCGCAACGATTCCAGAACTGCGTCGGGTAGATGACAGTCCGGAAATTGCTGCCGGAGCCTGAACTATGCGTCTATGGCTCCACCTCTCTCACTCCATTGCCTCCTTCATGGCTGCCACGGCCGGTTCCTCCGTCGCGCTGATTCTCAGAACCTGCTCGGCAACCTGATCCCTGAAATTGATCACCTCTTCGTCGGAGAGTGGAAAATCAGCTTCCATCTCCCGTCGAATCTCAATCAGTCGTTCGGCATTGGCCTGCCCCGCCTCATAAGCCTCTCCGCCCTGCTCCAGGAAGAGCCGCTGATTCTCCAGCATGAGCTCACGCGCCTCGGCCCACGAAGCAACACTGTCCGGAAGTAACATCTTCCCCAGGTCGCGCCACGCCAGAGCGCTTTCTCGAAACTGCTTCCCGGCTTCACGCAAGACTGATCGATCCAGAATCTGTGCAGCTTCATCAAGAAAATCTGCGAAAACGTCCCTCTCTGCAAATCCTTCCTTGCCATAGGTGTGCGTATCGCTGAAGACCGACTCCAGACCGGCGTACATCTTACGGCCGCGCGGAAACTCCTTGTCCCAGCTGCCCCTCATCTTCGGTTTTCGCAGTGCATCGGCCCACCGCTGGTAGGCAGCGAATCCGAAATTGTGGCGGGCGCCTTTTGGCGGCTTTTCCGTAAACAGCTGGATGCAGTCTCGGATGCCCGCCTCCACGGCCTCAGGAATCATATCGGAATTTGGTAACGCAAGGGTCATGACGCGGTGCCGCACCTTCTTGACCTTTGAACGCGCTGCGGCCAGTTGACCCGTCGTGGCAAACAATGGCACGCGCGAACGGTCCGCGATCGAGACACGATCAGCCTCGTCGTCATACCCGTAGACGACCACCGGCTGCATATGTGGAAAATCAAACTCGTACGTATGCGGTTCGTAAGGGAGGCTGAGCGCGTCAGCCCACGTAATGGCAGGCGTGCCGCTTTCCAGTACATCAACCAGATTGCCCACCGCCTTTTCTGCGCTTGCCGTCTGGCGCACTTTCGGCTCTGCCCCCAGACGTTGCAGCATCGTCTCCATCGGGTCGAACGTGTTGCGGGTGAGAATGCGGGCGTGCGGGTCAATGCCCTGGTATGCAAAGACGAAATACCCCATCACCGCACCGCCGCTGATCCCCATCAACAGCGCCTCAGTATACGGTTTACCCGTATGCGGCGCCGTCGCCCCGCAATAGTCAAGATAGTTTCTGACCGTGCCCGTCTCCCAATGGACACCATCGAACTGCGTATAGTCGGTAAGCGTTGGCAATTCTGCCTTCCTTTGCTGAGTGAGGCGTGTGGCCCAAAATCGCGATCAAACGAGAGGAGTTAGGTCAAGTGTGGGGAATTGGCTTTCACTGACGTGCGCGAAACTTCCAGCGAGTGGCGTCGCTTGCCATGCCGCTCCACGCGATAACCAGCTCCGGAACGACCGCAAACAGGCCCTCTGGCGGAAAGTTGGACTTGCTCCGATCATTCAGATGTTCACTGGGGCGATATGTCTTGTACTTGCGGATGAACTCCTCGTCCACCTGTCGGAGCAAATCTCGGCTCGGCTGTCCTATCTCCTCGAAGCTGCCCTCAATGAGAACCACGTCGTCGCCGCTTTCCAGGTGAACGACAGCCCGCGGATTGGCACGCAGATTTCGTACCTTCCTGCCCGTTCCCACGAAGTAGAAGACATCCTCCAGCCAGGCGCCCCAAACCGGCACGGCATGGGGCCTTCCATCACTTCCTGCACTGGCAATCCAGTAGTTCAGAGCATCGCGCATCCGACAATCGACGTAATCCCACGACAACATTGCACTGTCATATGCCAGCGGGCCGGATGCGCCGAGATCTGGGCGGCTGCGTTCACCGCTGTGACGGTCGTTCATCGCTCTCTCCAGCAATCAGAGGCAGCACTCGCGCGCCGGCACTTGGCGGGCTAATGTATACCTCCGGCCATAGGTTCATCGCCTTGGCATACGCCTCCTGGATCGCCTCTCGCACATCCTTCTCTGTCCCGGCCTCCACCAGAGCCACCGCACATCCGCCAAACCCAGCCCCTGTGAGGCGGGCGCCTAGGCATCCGGGATGGCTTCGCATCGATTCAACCATCCGGTCCAACGCCTCGCTGCTTACTTCGTAATCGTCACGCAAGCTCTCGTGGCTGGCGTCCATCAGCCGTCCAACCTTGTGAAAGTCGCCCCCCTCAAGGGCGTCAACAGTTTTCTGCACGCGTTCGTTTTCGCTTACCACATGGCGGCAGCGGCGGTAGACAGTGTCGGGTAGTAGCGATCTGTGGGCCTCCAGCTCGTCGCCGCTCACATCACGCAGAGCCGTTACGTCCGGCAATACCGCTTGAAGTCGGCGGACTCCGTCTTCACACTGTGCTCGACGCTCGTTGTAGGCGCTTCCGGCAAGAGAACGGCTTGCTTTGGTATTGCCGATCACCAGAGACACGCCTTCCGGGAAGGGTACTCGCCGGTAGTCCAGGCTGCGGCAGTCTATCAACAGTGCGTGCCCCTCTTCTCCCAGTGTACTGATGAACTGATCCATGATGCCGCAGTTGACGCCCACAAATTCGTTCTCGGCCTTCTGAGCTGCCCTGGCGATCTGAGATCCGGTAAGCGCGTGGATCTGGTTGGCCGCTGTCAGAAACGCCTTTGCCGCCGCAATCTCCAGCGCAGCCGAACTGCTCAAACCGCTTCCCCTCGGTACATTTCCGCTGACAATCCCTTCTAATCCCCGCAGCTGAATACCAAGGTCGGCCAGCTCCAGGCCTACGCCCTGAACATAGTTGGGCCACAACTGACTGTTTCGCTTCCTGGACCCGATCTCGAAGTCTGCCCACGAATCAAACTCAAGTGCGTATAGTCGTATGCGACCGTCATCGCGCGACCGAAAAAGAACCCTCACGTCCCGGTCCAGGGCCACAGGCAACACGAATCCATCGTTGTAGTCGGTATGCTCTCCGATCAGATTGACCCGGCCCGGGGCAATAGCAAGATGGGTCGCTTCGCCCTCGAAGTAAGTGCCAAATCCGTCCAGTATCGTCTGCGTTCTCTTGTCTGGTTGCATGGCGCAAGTTGCCCGGATCTGTGAAAGGTCAGCAGTGCGTAGGTCTTCGTCTCTCGGTCTGGCTCAGTGATTCTCCGAATCCGACTCGGCGCGGCCTAAAACCGCATAGAGGTTCAGGTCTCCCTCTTTGCCGTCGGCGCGAAATGTATGCAGGACAGTCTGTCCCGAGTCTGCGGCCAGCTGTCTCAGCTCGGCCTCATCGACTTGATGAACATAGCGAACCGATCGGATGCCTTGACGCCATGGCAGGAGTCCGTCACCGGGCTCTAAGTCGGCGGCGCTGATGCCAACAGTGCCTGGGTCGATCAATTTGCTCCGAAGCCTTTCACTGCTTAGAAACTGCCAGAAGGAAAGAATGACATAGCCTGCGCTCAAATGCAGGAGGTCCCTCATCAGTCGCAGGCGCAGCGCATACCCTGGCAGGTGGTGCACGGTTGCCGTGCAGAGCACTACACTATAGCGTGGCGTTTCCGAAAATTCGCCGGTGCCGCGGCTGCCGTGGTTCCCGGCGCCCTCGCCCTTCCTGAGAACACGCGCCCAGCCAGCATCCACCAGGTCCGCCTCCGTGAAATCACATTCCACGCCTTTGAGGCCCGCGGTCGCCTCTCCGGCGAGTCGAAGCAGGGCCCTGCTTCCATCCACGCCTGTGTAGGATGCGGAGATACCTGCATCTTCAAGCAGCCGAGCAAAGCGGCCGTTGCCGCAGCCCACATCCAACACCGACAGCCTTTCCTTTCCGGCGGTCCTGAAATACGGTAAAATAGCCCGGAGTCCAGGGGTCCAGTTCTGGCGCGTTGCGTCGAAATGCTGGGCCGCCTTCTCATAGAATCGGCGATTTATCGAAACCAAACTGTCCTGGGTCAGTGGGTCCATTCCTGCTGCAGTCGTCGGCTTGCCATCCTGCTGCCGCCGCGATTCAGAATGTCCTTGCACCATCATGAAACGTATTCTGGCTCCGGAAGAGATTCCGGCCGAGGTAATTCAGACATCCCGGGAGTGGCAGCGAAAACGGAGCTTCGATCCGGCTGACCATCTTACCGCTCTGTCGGCAATCTTCCGGGAAGTCCTGGCCGTGCAGGAATCTGATTGGGACTCAAGTCGATCCTTGCGTTCCATTCTAGCCCGATACCCTAAAGACGGCAAAGGATTCTATGCCAAATCCGATCTGGTGGCCGGTTTTCGGCTCCTGATCAATGAAGGCGAACTGGAACCGGACCCCCTCCTGTTGGACAGAATCCGCATGAAGCCTGTACGTACCGCAAGCGGCGTCGCGCCTGTGACAGTTCTGACCGCACCGGCTGGATGCCCTGGCCAGTGCATCTTCTGCCCCGATGACTGGCGAATGCCGAAAAGCTACATTTTCGACGAACCCGGTGCGCAGCGGGCCGAACGTGACGGATTCGACCCGTTCAAACAGACTCTAGGGCGCATCGACGCCTTCGAAAGCATCGGCCATGACGCCAGCAAAGTGGAACTTCTGATCTTGGGAGGCACATGGAGCGCCTACGGCCTGGACTACCGCGAATGGTTCGTCCGCCGCTGTTTTGACGCCATGAACTCGTACGGAGACCCAGGACAATTGCCGTCTGCCACGCTGGAGGAGGCACAAGAGCGCAATGTCTTGGCGGCCCACCGCAACGTTGGCCTCGTTGTAGAGACTCGACCGGACTGGGTTACACCGGATGAGATTCGACACCTGCGCCGTTTGGGTGTGACGAAAGTTCAGATCGGGGTCCAGAGCCTGGAGGACGACGTTCTGGAAAAGAACAAGCGCGGCCACACCGTCGCCGAGGTAAAGGACGCACTGGGCCTGCTCAGAACCGCGGGATTCAAACTGCATCTGCACTGGATGCCCAACCTATACGGGGCCACACCGGAGTCCGACCGCGAATCGTTTCGCCGGTTTTTCGATGATCCTGCCGTCCGGCCCGATGAACTCAAGATATACCCTTGCTCCCTGATCGCCGGTACCGAACTCCACGAAAAGTGGCAGGCCGGAGACTATGTACCCTATACCGAAAAAGAGTTGGTATCCCTGTTGGCAGACATCAAGCCGACCATACCGCCATACACTCGCGTCAACCGCCTGTTTCGCGACATTCCGGCGCATCACATCGAGGCCGGCGTGAAGACGAGCAATCTGCGCGAGGTAGTCCATCAGGAGTTGGCGCGCCGCGGTGATCGCTGCGGCTGCATACGCTGCCGTGAGGTGCGGCGACAGCACGTGCATGAAGACGCATTGCGACTGACCGTCACCACCTACGCAACTGACTTAACCGTTGAGCATTTCCTGCAAGTCGTCGTCGACGAGAACAAGGGCAACGGCTCGCGCGCCAACCTGGAGCGGGCTCCCCTCGCAGGATTTCTGCGGTTGAGCCTGCCTAAGTCGCCATCGGCCGGAAGTCGGGCTTTCCTCGATGAGATTGGCGGCAACGCCATGATTCGCGAAGTGCATGTGTACGGACCGGCGCTGGCCATCGGCGGCGCAGAAAAGGGTGCTGCCCAACACGTTGGCGTCGGTACGCGCCTATTGAACGAAGCAAGGCGCATCAGTTGCGACGCAGGGTTCGAGCGCATCAGCGTCATTTCCGCCACCGGCACCCAGGCTTACTACGCAGCCCGCGGATTTGAACCCGGCGAACTCTACATGAGCGGCCCCACCTCATCAGTTACCTAGATCCTTCGACATCCATTACCGGTTGTAAGCAGGATGATGTCAGACAAAAGCCGCGAGAATCTTGCACCTTGTCTGCCGTAAGGCCGTGGGCCCTGTGCAACGCCCACTAACGGCCGATTCTGCAACAATCAGGCCGCCGTCAGTATGTTGAATCCCTGCTGAATCTCCCGGTAGGCCCCACTTCAGCCAATACAAAAAGAGGAGCAGCAATTCATCGCCGCTCCTCTTCCTTTCAATCTTGACAACTGCCCGACTTAGTCAGGACTTCCTATCCGCCAGGCCTGATCGGGCGATAGCCGACCTAGAAATGCAACGTCAGGTCGAACTCTGTCGCTTGCACCAGCGGCAGAATCTGAAGAATCGTGGGCATCATCGAACCCATGCCCGGCATCGCCATGTCCAGCAATGGGATGCTGGTTACCAGTTCGATCAGGTTGCTGGCCTTGCCATCTGACCAGTCCAACGTCGGCAATGCGTCGCCGTCAATGGAAATCGTGATTCCGTCGACATTGGTGCTGATACCCAGTTGCGAAATCCCCAGGGCCCCGGCCATACCGATCTGACCAATGGTCAGGGCAAGACCACCAAGCGCACCGCCGGTCATCGCATTCATCTCAGCAATGGACATGTCGCCAATGCTGAAGCTGCCGTCCGCCTCGTAGAAAATCGGTAGATTGATGCGCGGCGGCGTGCCTACGGCTGCCAGGAACTCGTCCTGCGCGGCCTGGGCAGCCATCGCTGCTTCGCTGTCACCTTCCACGAAGAGCGGAATCTCCTCGGCTCCAGGCGCAACCGGGAAGCGGGCAATCACGCCAATCCCAATCCGGTCCACCAGCGCAAAGAGCAGGTCTGCCATTGGGATGGCCATGCCGAATGTGCTGAGCGTTCCCGGCAGCGCATTCAGCGAATCGCCATCATAGCTGATATTCGGAATACTGCGGCCGTTGACCAGAAGCAGCAAGCCCTCAGGTGTATTGCTCACCTGGATGTGCTGAATATTGCTGGCCTCCAACATAAAGACCATCTCAGCCGGGACGGCCAGATCCAGATCTACGCCTAGAGTTCCCACCAGGTCGGCTAGGGCAGCGTTCTCAATCGCGGCCATCCCGTCCGCACCAAAGTCAAGCACAAGCGCAGGCAGGTCGATGACCAATTGGTCGGCATCCGCTTCGATACTTCCCTGGCCGGCGCGCGGCGCACAGCCCGACAGAGCAATAACTGCAATGAGCATTATAGCGGCCCAGAACCTCACACGTCGTTTGAGCATTTCATACCTCCTAAGGGCGGTCAAGGAAAAGAGTAATGATTGATTTCTGCAAGAGTGCGGAAAACACGTCCGTCTATGATCAATCCCGCTGGCTGGATCAGCGCAGATTGTACCATCAACTGCAAACTGAGACAATGCTCCCAAATCAAAGGTTGGAGGGGATTCCGGTGCTTGCGTCCCGAATGATAAGGGAATCTCTCGATTATTGCAAACTCCTGTTTCGCTTTGGAAAACTACAACCTGAACCCGTCCCAAGTGGTCACAATTCTATACGATGCTCCCCCTTCCGTCAACCTCTTTCCAAGAGCAGGAACCTGAAAGAAAAGCGTTCCGCGCCTGGCCTTGAACGCGTTCCCCACAACACTGTACTACCCGGGAGCAGGCACACTCTGTGCCTTGCCAGCAGCCGAACCAAACAAGGTAACAGGGGTGGCGTACACTGGCGACCAAACCCAATGCCGTGGTCTGATCCTTGCCGAGGAAGAGGGTAATCGAAGAAACTGAGGAGGGAATCGCATCAGTTTTCCGAGAAAGACTGGCCTTTCCTTCCTCAGTTCATGTCAAATTCAATGAATTCACCGGTAACGGTGAAGATTATCCGCTCGCAGATGTTGGTCACTCTGTCAGCGGCCCGTTCAAGATTGTGCGCGGCCCAAAGAAGGTAGTTGCAGCGATCTATCAACGACGTGTCCTCCAGAATCATCGCGATGAGGTCACGATGGACCTGGTTGTAGAGGGCGTCTACCTCATCGTCCTGCAAAGGAATCCTTCTCGCGGCTTCCACGTCCTGGCTTAGGAATGCATCGAGAGCCTGTTGTAGCATGTTCGTAGCAATATCGCACATGCGAGGTATATCTACCAGCGGCTTTATCAAGGCCTCAGGGCCTATCAATAGGATTATCCGTCCGATGCCCTTTGCATAGTCCCCAATCCGCTCCAACTCCGTGCTGATTTCCAACACAGCTGCGATTAGACGCAAATCTCCCGCCATAGGCTGCTGCGTCGCGATCAACCGCAAGCAGTCTGCTTCAATTTCGAACCGCTTCTTATTGATCACGTCATCTTCTTTGATCAGACGCTTTGCCGTCTCCATATCCCTCTGCCGCAGCGCTTCGACTGACTCCTTCAGCGCCTGAATAACCATGCTGCCGAGCATCAAGGTATCGGTCTGAAGTGTCTCCAGCTCACGCGCAAATGAGGTTCGCAGCAGCTGTCCCATCGATGGTCTCCTTTCCATCCGAAGGACTATCGACTCTGAAGATAGGGGAGTAGCGTGTCACGCATCAGATCCCGCACCTGCCTGCAGGCTGAGATCCTGTCTGAATCACTGCCGAGTAGCTTAGTAGGATCGTCAAACGGCATGTGCTTGACTTCCTCATCACCTAGCCAGACCGGGCAGTTTCTGGCCGCATTGTCGCAAACCGTGACAACCAGGTCCAGCTGCAAATCTCGATAGATGTCGACCGACTCAGTGGTGCCCAGACTAATGTCGATATCGAGTTCCGCCATCGCCCGCACAGCTAGCGGATGAACCATGCCTGAAGGTGCAGTGCCGGCCGAAAACGCCTGCCATGCCTCGCCAAGATAGGCATTGACGAGTCCCTCAGCCATCTGACTTCGGCAGGAGTTGCCAGTGCAAAGTATGAGAACGCGCTTCTTGTCGACGCTCATGATGACTCCAATTGCATTGTGTGAGCTTAGCCGAACCGGCCCGTAATGTAGTCTTCCGTTCTCTTAAGACTCGGATTCGTGAAGATCTTTTCGGTGTCGTCAAACTCTATCAGATTTCCGGTCCGTCTGTCATCCACGCTGAAGAAGGCTGTGTAATCGGAAATCCGGGCTGCCTGCTGCATGTTGTGCGTAACGACTATTATAGTATATTTCTCTGAAAGCTCCTTCATCAGGTCTTCGATTCGTAGCGTCGCAATCGGATCCAGGGCCGAGGCGGGCTCGTCCATGAGTATAATCTCCGGCTCCACGGCAATCGCCCTGGCAATGCACAACCGCTGCTGTTGCCCGCCGGAAAGGCCGAGAGCGCTCTGCTGCAGCTTGTCCTTTACCTCGTCCCACAATGCAGCTGACCGCAATGCCCTTTCAACCATTTCGTCCATGTCGCCGCGGAATCCGTTGATACGCGTTCCCCAAGCCACGTTTTCATAAATCGTCTTAGGAAATGGATTAGGTTTCTGAAATACCATTCCAATACGGCGCCGCACTTCCACGGGGTCTACGTCGTCGTCGTAGATGTTCTGCCCCTGAAACAGGACCACACCTTCGATACGAGCGCTGGCGATCAGATCGTTCATGCGGTTGAAACAGCGCAGGACCGTACTCTTGCCACACCCTGAAGGACCGATGATCGCGGTAATCTTGTTGGTAGGCACCTTCATGTCCACGTCGCGTACCGCGCAAAAGTCGCCGTAATAGACGTTCATCTTTTCGGCTTCGATGGCATACCTTCCCGACCCACTGGGAGACAAACTGCCAGTTTCATCCTTGATCTGGGAACGGCGATCAATAACGACTGTCATGATGTCAGAAACTCCTCTAGGCGCTGGCCTGACCGCGGTCAAAGCGATTTCGCAGCAGCACTGCGGATGCGTTTAGGGACAATAGAAGAATCAGCAGAACCAGAATAGCCGCCGCGGCCAGATTGCGGAATTCGTCTTGCGGTCGCGATGTCCACTGATAGATCTGGATAGGCAGAACTGTAAACTTCGAGAAAGGCCCGTTGGGATCCAGGGCGATGAAAGTTGAGGCGCCGACAACGACCAGCGGGGCGGTCTCGCCAATCGCCCTGCTGACCGCCAGAATCGTTCCCGTCAGGATGCCGGGCACTGCGCTCGGTAACACATGATGCCAAATCACCTGCCAATGCGTGGCCCCTAGTCCGAAGCCCGCCTGCCGCAGAGAACCGGGGACGGCTCGAATCGCCTCCTGACCGTTGATTATGATTAGCGGGAGAATCAGCAGCCCTAGGGTCAATCCGGCCGATATGATCGTGCGCCCGTTGGCCGTGGACTGGTCTCCTACGCCAAGAAACGCGCCGCTTGTGAAAACTTCCAGAATGCGAACAAATATCGCCAACCCTAACATACCGTAAATTATCGACGGTACGCCTGCCAGATTATTGATGTTGGTCTGAATCAACCGATTGAGTACGCGCTCTTTGTGTGCGTACTCTTCCAGGTAGATCGCTGCCCCCACGCCAATGGGAAAGGAAAAGAGAATCGTGATGGCAACCACCCACAAGGAGCCCAATATCGCGGTGCGAACACCGGCGCGCAGCGGTTCGCTCGACTGCGACTTACTGATGAAACTGGTCGTAAGCCAGCTGCGGAAGTACACGTCAGATCCCGGATAGCGCTCTTCAGCCTCTGCAAAGACGTTCCCACGCGCAAACAGTGAGTCGAACAGCCCCCAGGTCGCCTGTACCTGCGGCTCTACCACCCGCTCAAGAATCAACTTGTGGACGTTCTCGCGGCTTCTTTCGTCAAATGGCTTGTCGTGCTCATACCGCCTCATCAACCCCGAGGAAATATTCGCCTCCAGAATCTCCACCAGTTTATCCTTGGGCAGCCTGTCCAGCGGCGCGCCGTCCACTGCCAGCTCCGCAGGATCAATGGTGTTGACGATGGCAACGTAACCGAAAGACTGATTGAGAATGTTCAGGAGAAGAGCGCACAAGGCAATGATTCCAGCAAGCATCGCAGCCTGAAAGATGACCGCCCAAGCCCTCCCTCGACGCTGCCGCGCTACCACCTGATCGTGGTGGGCAGGCCCTGAGGGCATCAATCTGTCATCAGGCTGGGTAGCAGCTCGCTGTTGGTTGAGTGCCATCACTCGTACTCCTCGCGGAAGCGGCGCACGATCCATTGACTCAAGACATTGAGGCTAAGAGTCAGCAGAAAAAGTAGCAGACCGACTGCAAAGATGCTGTTGTAGTCGATCGAGTCGTAACTGAGGTCGCCGCCGCTGATGCGCACAATATGCCCTGTCATCGTTTCGGCGGCCCGAAACGGTGAGAACGTGAAGTTTGGGCCGGCGCCCGCCGCGATGGCGACGATCATCGTCTCTCCAATCGCGCGTGAAATGGCCACAATGAAGGCCGCTGCCACGCCGGATAGCCCCGCCGGCAACACGATTCGTACTGCCGTTTCAAGTCTCGTGGCCCCCACTCCATAAGAGGCCTGGCGCAGCGAACCTGGCACAGCGCGCAATGCATCCTCGCTCATCGAACTGACGAGTGGAATCACCAAGATGCCGATGACGATACCGGCAGAAGCAGTGTTGTAGATCTCCACCACATCACGACCAAAAATGCCGCGCAACAGTGGCGTCATGAAAGTCAGGGCAAAGTACCCGTAGACGACGGTTGGGATCCCTGCCAGGATTTCGAGTATAGGCTTCAAAATGCTTCGCGTCCGTTGAGGTGCATATTCGCTCAGGTAGATTGCTACGCACAGACCTATTGGCAGCGCCACGGCCATCGCTATCAGGCTCGCCATAAGGGTGGCCGTCACCAGCGGCCAGATCCCGAACTTTCCTATGGCGGGCTGCCATTCTGTTCCTCCGAAAAACTTCAGAAGGTTCACTTCCTCACTGGCGAAAAACAGAAGTGATTCACGCCCAAGAATATAGACGATGCCCAACGTTGTAAGGACTGAAATGGCGCCGCAGAGGAAGAGCAAGCCCTGTATAATCGACTCGGCAACTCTGGGCTTGCGCCTCAGGTCCATCTGGGGTCCTCCGCCCAGGACACTATCGTCGTTACTCTCCGCGCCTTCCACCGGCCCGCGCATCGACTCCGCAGAAATGGCAGCTTGGGCAACTGGCGCTGATCGTGTCATGGTATTCTCTCGTATCTTCAAGGTTACCGGCGGGCGCAGGCCCAATAACGATGCAACTTTACGGCCTGGCCACAGCCCTCATGCAAAATGCAATTCGGCCTTTATTTGCGGCCACTCTAGTCCCATTGACTTCAACTAGGAAAGTCGAGGATGGAGATTAGTCCCGTTCCCAACTCTTCCAATTTCACGTCTGGCCCGCTGGCGCGGGCCACAGAATTCGAAGCGATCTATTGCTGCATCGACTTCATTGCGTCAAGCAGGCTCTGCTTGGCGGCCTCAAGAACGGATCCTTCAGCCGGGAAGTAGCCGACGCGCTCGACCTCCTCGTCGACATAGGTCAGGTAGAAGTTGATGAAGGCTGCAACCTGCGGCTTCTCGGCCATGATGCCTGCATCCGAGTAGATGTAGAGCGGGCGGGCAAGCGGGTAGCCGCCGTTGTCGACGTTGGCCGCAGTGGCCTCGACGCCGTTGATGGCGACAATCTTCAGCATGTCGGCGTTTTCTTGGTAGTAGGCGTAGCCAAAATAGCCGACGGCGTAGGGGCTGCCGGTTACACCCTGGACGAGGACGTTGTCATCCTCGGACAGCTGGATGGCGTCGGCGCTCAGCATTGGCTCCATGTCTTTGTCGAAGACCTCCTCGACGAAGTAGTCGAAAGTACCGCTGTCGGTGCCGGGGCTGAAACGCTGAATCGGCGCCGCCGGCCAGTCGGGGTTGACATCGGCCCAGGTCGTGGCGGTGGAGAAGACCAGCGCCAGCTGCTCCATGGACAGATTATCGACGAACTCATTGTCCTTGCTGACAGTAACGGCCAGCGCATCGGTGCCGACGCGGAACGCAATCGGGACGCGGTCGATGGCCCCGCAGGATTCTCGTTCGGAGTCCGTGATGGGCCGGCTGGCATTGGAGATGTCCGATTCACCGGCAACGCAGAAGCGCTCGAAACCGGCGCCGCTGCCGATGCTGTCGACGGTGATGTTGTGGGCGTACCCTTCGTCCTTGAAGCGCTCGGCCATCGCTTCGGACAGGGGGAACACAGTGGAGCTCCCAGCTGTGATTATGTCGCCTGTCACTTCCAAAGGATTCACCTCAGGTAGTCCGTCCCCGGTTGAACCCCCAGCCACCGTCTGCACTTCTCTGGCAGGCTCATCGGCTGGAGCCGCCTCGTCGTCTGACCCGCCGCACGCTGCCAGCACTAAGGCGGCTACCAAAAACCATACTAACAATACTCGACGCATGTATGCTCCTCTGAAAATCGGTTGGGTGGCCGATTTACCGTCGCATGATGATGAAACGAATTCCGCGTGGACACCATGCCCGTGAGACTCATACCCTCACTTTCGAGAAATCGAAAGACGTATCAACCACTGTTGCCACAGCATATCTCTATCAGGTTAATGACCTGTGTTGAAACACTGCGCAGGCGTTAACAACCAATAGTCATTACGTTAATAGTCCATTAACGCCCCAATACTCTATCCACGATTCAGGAAAGTGCCCCATAGTCCAAGAGGCAAACTGCTGCCGGCGCGGGTGGCAATTGAGGCTTAGTGCCTCTCCCTTCGATACCAACAACCCGGCGTCCTGTAGCGCGTCTACCGCTTCATCAAACGGCGGTGCGTCGGCAAAAGTGACTTGGCGCACACCAGGCTCACCATGTCTTCGCCAGAGTGAAGCTGGCTGCATCTGCCACCCTTTCCGCCCATTTCGCATAGCCCAATCAAGTTTTCGCCCGTAGCAGGCGCAATCCGTGGCTCTCCGTTACCTTCTGGGCGAGTCCCCTTTCTTTCTCTTCATAGCAGATAGCGGACTAACGCCACCTGATAAAGGCGAAGTACAGGAGATGCAATTAATGATTTCGGGATCAGTTAAGAGGAAGTTAGCGCCAGCTTCGTGTTGGAGAATGAGTGTGAGGAAGGCAGTTGGCTGAACTGGAGGTCAGCAAAAGCGGAGTAGGTCTATCTGGCCGTCTGAGTCCGATCGCCGTTCGGCGCTACGGGAAGCGTGAATGAAAATATGCTGCCCCGGTTCTCGATGCTGTCTACCCATAGGCGGCCGCTGTGAGCCTGGACAATATGTTTCGCTATGGCTAGCCCCAGACCCGTGCCCAGACTAGCACGCGCGCGATCCGCCTTGTAGAACCGCTCAAAGATGCGGTCCCTATCTTCAACGGGAACGCCAATGCCCGTATCACTAACGGAAATCGTCACCTTCTGGCCCTCGGGTTCTGCGTCGGCTGAAATTATGACCGACCCGCCTTCTGATGAGAATTTAAGGGCATTGTGAACAAGATTCGTAACGACCTGATGTATGCGCCCGGAATCCGCGTAGACGCGGGGAAGACGGTGCGGCAGGTCGACGATTAGGTTTATTTCGCTGCGGGCGGCAAGTGGCTGTAGTCGTTCAACCGGCGTCAATACAGTCTCACTTACCGGCACCGGCTGGAAGCGGAACGGAACTTGACCCGATTCAATACGGGAAAGCTCCAGGAGTTCCCGCACCATCTGCGCCAGGGCATCCACCTCCGTTTCGATTCGGTCTAGAAAACGGGGCGCGGCCGCAGGGTCGTCGAGTGCCCCGTCGCGTAAGGTTTCAGTCAGAGCCTGCAACGAAGCAAGGGGCGTCCGCAGTTCGTGAGAGATGTTGCTTACAAAATCGCGCCGTACACGTTCTAGACGGTGCAACTCCGTCATGTCCTGCAGTAGTACGATGTAGCCGTCGCTGCCGCCGGCCACGAACGGGAGAGCAATTACGCGTGTCGTCCTGTCTCCCCACTGAAAAATGCTCTCAGCCTGTTTACCTTCATGCCTGCAGTCCTCCCACGTTTCAACGATGCGATGGTCCCGCACTATCTGCGCCAGAGGCTGCCCTCGCAAACTCTGTCGGTTGAAACTCGAAGAAACTGAACTCTCTGCTGAAACCCTGTAGGTTTCGGCTCTGTCTTCTATGCCCACAACCTCTTCAGATTCGGCCGCAGACCCGGTACTTTTCCTCGATTCCAGACCAACCATGCGCACCGCAACCAGGTTACAAAGTCGAACTCGCCCCTCGCCGTCAAGTATAAAGACGCCGTCCAGGAGGTTGTCCAGGACCGAAGTCAGCCGCTCACGCTCTCGAGAAACCGACGCAACCTGCGAATCCAGCCGGTCACGCATTCGATTGAAGACTTTGGCAAGCTGTCCCGCCTCATCCGTGCCTTTGGGCTCGATTCGCACGCCAAGCTCCCCTTGGGCTAGACGTGCGGCCGCCTGAATCAAATGGCGGAAAGGTCGCGCCGTCCCACTGGATATCAAAAGGACGATGCCGACCAGCGCCGAATATGCCAGCAGCATCACGACCAATACTGTCCGGCGCAAAGGATCTAGTGCGGAGTCGACTTCAGCACTCGGTACCGACACACGCAAAACGCCCACCGCCGCCTCGGCGCCCTCCCTAGGATCTGCATTGCCTGGATCGTCTCCCTGCGGAACAACTGCCGCAGCGGCGTACAACATCTCCGTGCCAAACGCGCGGCTGGTGCGGACGCTGTATCCGGTTCCATCCGCAAGTGCCGCTAGGATTTCCGGCTGCTCCAATTGACTGGCCATCGTCGACGTATCGGCCAACGAGTCAGCCAGCACGCTGCCGTCCGCAAGAACAATAGTCACCCGCGCATTCAGCTGACTGCTCCAGCCGCGCACTAGGCGGACCAGATCGCTGTCGCCTGCCTGCCAGCGCGATTCAGCCAGCCCGTCGCGCAACTGGCCGTATCCTGACAACAGCAAAGCCTCGGCACCGAGGTTATGCCGATGTTGGTCCAAATAGTACTGCCTGAATTGAGAAAGGGAATAGAAGTAGAGAACCGCTAGGATCACCGCGGTCAGAAGACTAAACCGTACAACAATTCGCCAGCGGATCGAGCGAAACCCAGGCATGTGCTCTGGTCCGTAAGGCAGTCCACTCTCGTCAAGTCGAGACGTGTGGCTCTCGGCACCGGTGCTGGCGCGCTCACCCGTCAAAGCGGTAACCGATGCCCCGTACTGTCAGAATGCGGCTGGGACGGGCCGGGTCTTCTTCGATCTTCTCTCGCAGCCAGCGGATGTGAACATCCACGGTTCGGCTGCCTCCGTCGAAGTCCCATCCCCACACTCGCTCCAATATCAGGCTCCTGCCCAGCGCGATACCTCGATTGCGAGCCAGAAACAGGAGCAGCTCAAACTCTTTCGGCTTCAGGGCCAAAACGCCGCCGTCACGCCGTATTTCTCTCCTGCCCTCGTCAATCTCCAGATCGTCGAATGCAATTACCGCGCCGCCGTTGAGCGACCCATCAACTGCTTGCCCCAGGCTCTCCAATTCCTCTCGAAGCAACCGTACGCGCCGCAGATGTGCCCGCACCCTTGCCAGCAACTCCCGCATACTGAACGGCTTGGTCAGGTAGTCGTCCGCACCTACCTCCAGACCGACAACCTTGTCTATCTCTTCATCTTTGGCCGTCAACATCAGTATCGGCAGGCTCATCTCCTGGCGCAATATGCGGCAGACCTCAAAGCCGTCCAGGCCCGGCAACATGACGTCAAGTATCGTCAGGTCCGGTTTCTCCTCCCTGGCAGACGACAAAGCCTGAACGCCGTCCGACGCAGTGACGACGTCGTATCCCTGCCGTTCGAGATTATACTTTAATGTCTCAAGCAGAGTCGGCTCGTCCTCAACGATCAACAGCTTGGTCTTGTCCAAGGCACGCGTCCCCCCGACGCCTCCAATGCGAAGACGCCTTCGATCTCCATCGATTCAAAAGTGGCCTGTGTGAGCTTCTGGCCGGCCCTACGCCATCAATGGGCCTGTTCCCTGGACTCTAATGCAGCACCACGCTTTCGTACAAAGTACCGGCACGGTCGCTCCGGACCTGAACTTGGATCTCGGCGCCGGGGGGACCGCGCAGAACCCACTCCGTCCAGCCGCGATTGTCGGTCGGGCTTGCCGCCCACATCGAGCTGACCGAAAGCTTGCCGCTGCGGCCCTCCAGATGGCCCAGCTCTGTCTTTGCCTGACCGCTGGTCAATCTCACGCCCTCCGGCAGCGCCAACTCCGCTCGGACCTTCCGCGCCGCATTGCGTTTCCTGCCTTGAGCACTCGTGTAACTAGGCAAGAAGCCGCTGTTCTCCACAACCAGCCGCAGGCGATAGTCTCCTTCCTCCGTTAGTCGATCGAGTTCCAGAGTATGAACTGTCAATCTCGGCAACATGTCGGCCAGTGACAAGGCGAAAGTCGTGTTCCTTTCCGCCTCTTCGCCAACGAGACTGCGAGGCGGGTTGGTCCACGTATACATCTGGTCATATCCGCCGATTTCCACCGGCCCAAGCTGCGGATGCTCGTACTGATACCAGTCCACCAGCGGCGGCTCATCTCCGTTCTCTTCCAACCACCTCAGAATCTTCAGGTCTTCCTCGTGCGGATGCTTCCGGAACCAACCGATGAAATCCCTGTCCTTGATTCCCGCTCTGCCCGGGAGGTCCCACAGTTCAACTGTAAGAACGAACATGCCCAGATGATCGTAGACCCAGTCGTCAAATCCTCCCGTCGTAACTTTCGTGGGATGGTAGCGAAAGCCGTGAAAGACCGACACACATGGATAGCCGGTCAGCTCCTTTCCTCTTTCGCCCATCAGCTCAAACACCCAGAGGTCGTCCGTTTCCATCTCTTCGTCCGGCTTTGTACTGTATGGCCGGAGAATGACCCCACTTTGCGTGTGATAGGTAATCGCCGCATTGATATTGTGGTGCCGGCTGATGAAGTCAACTGCCGCTCGAATCTCCACCTCCGAGGCCGGAAAAGGACCGGCGCCGGCTTGCGTGGACTCCGGCTGCCACTCAAAGGGGAAATTGCGGTTGAAATCCAGTCCCTGTAACGGCTTCGCTAACTTAATCTCCACGCCATCGAACTCTTCCAGCCTGCCTTCCGGCAAAAGCCTGTAGTAAGTCCCTCCATGTTCGTCCGGGCCCCGCTTCTCCATGAGTCGTACATCCAGCGAGCTGACCTTCCAGTCTCCATGGGGGTCAGGCATCCGCATCTGCAGAATGCGGCCGTCCCCATCTATGTCCTCTTCGTGCAGGCCCGCCAGGGGTTCGGCAAAGGGATAGGGCCGTGTACCGGATCGCACATACTTGGGATTTTCCGATAGCGCCAGCGCCGCCCCGTCGGGATTCAGCCTCGGCACAATATAGAAGGCAACATTGTCCAGCAGCCGCCTGCAACGAGCGTCACTGTCATATCCCGACAAGAGCGAGTGCGCGATGTGCAAGGCGACCGTCGTGCCGGCTACTTCCGTAGCATGGATGTTGGAATCTATCCAGATGGCCGGCTTGTCTTCGTCACGCCCCGTCTCTTGATTGGTCAACGTCAGAAGATGAATCGCCCTGTTCTCATGACTTCTGCCCAATTCAGAAACATGGGCCAGATTAGGATGAGTTAGTGTCCAGCCATTCAGAACTGACTCGACCTCATCGTTGTCAAAATAGCGGTCAAAGTCCATCTCTCGCACTCTCTCCACAGACTATCGCCCGGCGCCCCAGGTTTCGGGACACACTATTCTTGAAGCCCTTGTAAGAATACGCTTCACGGAGAAAGCGCCATGAGAAGTGCAGTCAGTAGCCCCGCTCTCTCGCCGATCTTGTCCACTTCAATATGTTCATGGTCTGCGTGTGCACCGTCCCCTGGAATACCCAAACCGTCCAAAGTAGACACGCCCAATGCCCCGGTCAGGTTGCCGTCACTGCCGCCTCCGGTCCCCCCTTCATGCAAGTCCAGGCCAATCCTTTGCCCTATAGCCTTGGCCTGTTCGAAGAGTGACCCCGTAACGGTCCTCTCCAACGGAAGACGATTGACCCCACCCGTTACCTCAATTTGAGTTCCGGCCACGCAAGAACTGAGTCCAAACACCTCTCTGTCTATCCGCTCCATCTCCGCGGCAGTCCACGCCCGAACATCGACCCGGGCCTCCGCGTGCGCGGCAACAACATTGGGTCGTGTCCCTGCAGCGACAGTGCCGACGTTTACGGTTGTTCCGGCATCGATGTCGGTCAGGCTGTGTAAAGCCAGGATTTGATGTGCCAGTTCCTGAACCGCGCTGACGCCCTTCTCAGGCTCCACACCCGCGTGTGCCGCCCGCCCGGTTATCGAGAGCGCATAGTGGGACCCACCCTTCCGCGTCGTTTTCAGCACGCCTCCGGCAAGCGGCGGCTCCAGCACCAGGACATACGCAGCCTTCTTTGCTTCCTCCTCTATCAGCGCACGCGAGGTCTGACTGCCGACCTCTTCGTCCGAAGTCGCAAGCACGGTTACAGGACGCGGCAGACGCAGGTTCAGGCTCCGTACGCCCCGAATCACGTATTCGACCAGCGCCAGACTTGACTTCATGTCGAAAATCCCGGGTCCGTACGCCCAACCCTGGTCATCCACCCGGAATGGATGGGTCTCCAGGGAGCCGGCGGGCCAGACTGTATCGCAATGACACAGGACCAGCGCCGGCCGCAACGCCTGCTCGGTTACATGCTCGGCACTCCGGAATCGAGCGCGCAGGTGGTCTCCCCGCGCCTGACTGGGGACAATCTCCGTTTCCAATCCTGCTGCCGCAAAGCGAGCCGCGAGTCGGGCGACAAATGCATCCAACCGTTCCTTGTCGCTGGATGGCGTCTCCTCCCTTACAAGCTCACCGATTGCTCCCAGAATCTGTGGCTCCTGCTGCTTGAAAAAGGGGATGAACTGGTGCAGGTTCATTTCAATCTCTTGCTTCATGAAGTGTGTTCGGAATATAGATGTACCATAAATTCAGAGCGCAGTCGGCCGCGTTAGCGTCCGAATCCGAATTCCACCGCGCTGAAGAAGAGCGGCACCATGGCTACGGCACTGACGAGGATCGCGCCGATCTCCAGGTAGACCCACCCTTGTGCCACGCGCAGCAGAATTCGCCTGCCGTCAGTTTCAGCGCGCTCTCGCGTAATGCCAATGTACCTGACTGTGTGCTGTTCTTCAGGCTTTACCGGCTCCATTGGCTGCACTGTCCAACCAGCCTGCTGGAATATACCTGGGAAGGATGTAACCAAACGGTGGGCGCCATATCCAAATGGCAGCAGGATGAGAACGACGTAAGTGAGCGTGCCCAGCAGAAGATCAACCGGCCGCGACTGAAATGGGCTGAGGATCCCAAACACGTCAAGCCACAGCCATCCCAGAAAGCAGATCGCGGGCGCAGAAAGCACCCAGTGGCCCCATCCGCCGGCGCCAGGGGTCGCCTCGACCAGATGCGCCTTCACCTTTCGTCGCCCCTTTTTCTTGGGCCCGACGTCGGATGTCATCGGTCCGCACTTGCGGCGCCAAAGCGTTCAGCCAGCATTGGCCCGACCGCCTACCCAGTTCAAAATTGGAGGATTACTGATCTGCATTTCCAGCTTCTGATGGGCGTTGCTCAGCGTTTACCTTGCTTCCCCTTCAATCTCTTGCGAAGCGAATCTCTGTGCCGCGAAAATGCGGCGCGGCTGGGGGAAGGGGGCCTGCGTTCAACCTCTGGAGGCCGTTTGGCAACCGGATCGGACGGACCGAACAGATCCATCCATTCAGATACTTCGCTGTCAGACAGGCTCACATGACTTTCGGCGCCTTCCTCGTCCTCCGACACCTCCTTCCCTGTCTCAATTGCTGCCCCTGTTCCCTCGTAAGACGCGTCGACTTGGGCCTCGGACCGGCGCCCTCGCCCACTTTGCATTCGCTGAACGAACTCCTCCGCCTGCCACGTTTCAATGTCGTACAGTTTTGCTTCCTGCCGCAACGTCCTATCATTCGTTACGACGACTAAGCCCTGTGGCCGGCGGTGGATACGACTTCTGATCAAATCGTCGGCCTCCTGTGGGTTCCGCGCAAAGATGACCTCGACCCCGCCGCCGCTCAGTTCCCGTGACGCGCCTCCGACGATGCCCCGATCAAAAATCACCGTAATCTTTCCCTTGTAACTGCTCCGCCAAACGCGCAAGCGCGAAACGAACAGCTCTTCATCGTTCTCGTCCTGCAGGCTGATGTTCTCCAACACACCTGAGCCGATTATATTGTGTCCATCTATGAGTAAAGCCACGGGATGTCTCGCTGATGAAATCCTGGACTATAGTTCCGGACCGTTATACATCGCGCCAGTGAATCTCTGGTCTGTGCCTGTTCCGCCAGCGCCAAAGCAGGCCTACAGGATAGCCTGCCATCTTGGCCGCGTCGCCTACCAGTCGAACTACCGGCACACACATGGCAGCACCGGCCTGCTCAACAATTGAAAGACCTCTCGCCAGCATCCACAGCCGCCGCCAGGGCCGTGCGCAATTGACCACTCCCCCGACAAGCAAGCCAATCCAACCCAGCCAGCGCGCCTCCTGTCCCCACAGCGCGTGGCCCAGGAGTGCAGGGACCAGAATCAGATAAGTGGCATAGCGGACAGCGTGCCGCACCCGCCACAGGTCTGCTTTCCCATCCCCCCTTGCGTAACGGTAGTACTGCTGCCAGAACGATTTCAGGTCAGGACGGGGACGAAAATACGCCAATGCCTCCGGAGCCCACGCAAACGCGGGCGCCCCTTCTGCCGCCATAATGCGTAGGTCGAATACCAGGTCCTCACAGTAGTCGAGCCATTCAGGATACCCGCCTACTCTTTCCCATAACGCCTTCGAATACGCAACAGACCGGCTGCTGGGCAAAAAACTGGAAGGCTCGATCTCCTCCACCTGGGGCAAGACGGTCGCACCCATTGCCACCTGGAATGGGCCTGAGACTTCCGGCACAAAGAACCCGGCCACGGCCCCAACATTGCCCTCCTGAGCGGCCATCCCTTCCTCAAAAGGCGCAACCAGCTTCTCCAACCAGTTGGGGGCCAATCTTACTCCGGCGTCGGTGCAGGCGATAACTGTCCCAGTCGCCTCTTTGACCGCCAGATTCCGCCCCCGACTGATGTTTGCACCCGATTCCGCTACAATTCGCAAACCGGGCGCCCTGCCAGCGTATTCCTCAAGAAGCTCAACAGTACTGTCTGCGCTCCCGCCATCGCAGATGACTATCTCGTCCGGCATGCGTGTCTGGTCCAGAAGGGAATCCATCAATATCCTGATGCTGTTCCCCTCGTTGTATACCGTGGCTACGACCGATACGCGCATCGGAACCCGTTCAACCACCCTTAGACGTGGGCACTAATGCCCTATACGAGAGCCACAGTGGACCACCATTCTGGGTCGTGCAAACGGATTCCAACACTGCATCTTCCCAACCGGGCCGGTGTTTGCTCGAGTCTGGGACCCCTTGAGCCTGAAATTCTTGAATCGTACTGGCTACCCTTGGCCCTGCAGGAGCCTGCGCAGATGCAGTGATCCCATGAAGCCGTACTTCACTTCTGCTCAATGCAGAACCTCCCCACTCGCACTGCCCGATGTAAATCCAATTAGACGCCGAGAAACTTCGAGCGCAATGGGCAACGCTACCGCGCCTCACATGTCCGCCTCTAAGCAATGAGAAACACGCAAAACGAAACCTACAAAAGGCAGGTTCTCTAATTGAGCGCTTGTCAATTCGTACGCGGCTGAAGCAGCCCGTAATTTCCGTCTCGCCGACCGTACACGATATTCAGAGAAAGGGTGTCTACATTGTAGAAGACAAAGAAGTCATGGCCGAGCAGTTCCATCTGTTCAACCGCCTCCTCCGGTAACATCGGCTCCGCCACAAACTGCTTGGTCCGCACAATTCTCACCAGGTCATCGGGCAACTGCGTGGCCGATAGCTCGACTGCCGCGGCCGCAGCCGCGGCATTGCGCCTCTTGTTCTTAAACCGGCGCCCCTTATATCGTTCTATCTGGCGGTACATCTTATCCGCAATGGCGTCAACCGACGCAAACAGATCTTCGCTGGACTCCTCAGCCCGCAAAATCTGCCCACTGATCCATATCGTCAATTGAGCTGTGTACCGGTCTGCTGCCGCCCGGGTCTCACTACGGACCAGTTCTGCTCTAGCCTCTCTGATCTGCGGCAGATACTTTTCCAGCCTTCCCACCTTTTTCTCAACGTAATCCTGAACTCGGTCAGAAATTGCCACATTTCTTCCGTGGACCGTCAGGTTCATACGATTCTCCCTTCATGTTCGTTCGAAACTCTTGACTGAATTCCAACTCTTGCGGAAGCTGGAAGCCTCCGGCAGCTTTTGAGTCTACCCTGTTTCACCGTAGAGGCTCAGCATAGGCTACCTTGTTGCAGGTGTCGCCAGCGCGATTCCATAGATAGCCGCTGCGCCAGCGTCGCGCAAGACTGAAGCGCACTCCCGCATCGTCGCACCCGTTGTAAAAACATCATCCACCAACAACAGAGCTTTTCCAGCCACCAGCCCTGAATTCGCTCTGAATTTGCCCTTAACATTTTCTGCCCGTTCTGAAGGCGAGAGTCCGACCTGGGTATTGGTTGCCTTGAAGCGCTCAACAGCTCGTTCAAGTACGGGCTTTTCGGACTTGACTGAAAGAGCGGCCGCCAACAACATGGCCTGGTTGTATCCTCGTTCCTTCAACCTCTCCCTGTGCAGCGGGACGGGGACAATGCCGTCCAGCCTCTCCACTATGGCCGGCCACGGAGCTACAAAGGTCAGAGCTCGCAAGTAGCGGCCCAGATTGGATCCCAACTGCGCCCTGTCTTCGTACTTGAATGCATGGATAGCCTGCCGCAACGGGCCCTCGTAAAGCGCCGCAACCCCAACCCAACCCAGGGCATCGCCGCAACCTCGACAAGAGTACCCAAGGCCTGCTGCGTCAACCGGCAGCCATAGGCCGCAATGCCGGCAAACTTGCCTTGTTGGAGCAGGTAACGGCCTCTGAGCACAAGAGTCGCAAAACCATTGACCGTATCGCAGGCAACTGACGCACCTGGGAGGAAAGACCAGGTCGAGAACGTAGGTACCGATTCTCTGAACGCCTTCGAGCCCGGTCCCGTGCCAATCAGATTTCGTCACGGCCCAATTCTGGAACGAACCATATCAGAGTGAATGGCGAAGTTTGAAACGCCTCATCCGTCGTCGGAAACCAGCGCTGCAGCACGTCATTGATTAAGGTTCGCAGGTCGTTGCCTAGAATCAGCAATATCGACAGCAGGACTATCGACACCAGGATCAAGAGCAGTGCGTATTCAACAAAACTCTGGCCCCCACGACCCGGCGATGGTCTGAACATCGACATCTGCGTTGTCTCTCCTTACGCGTTGCAAGCCGTTGGCGAACTCCTGTTTTCACGCCATCTCACAACGACTTTCCCGCGCCCCTATTCTTACGGAATTTGGCAGGAAGCGCAATTTCTCTTGAGGTCGAGTCACTCTGCCGATAACGATTCGACACCTGTCCTACCGGCCACGACGACTTCCCTTCGCATCGCCAACTATGGCCTGCTCCCTCCTTTGAGAGTGCTTCCCACAACGGGGCGAACTTTCCTAGACCTTGGGTAGCAACAGTGTCGCACCCATCCCGCGATCAACTCTGAGTCAGAAGAAACTGCAGTTCTCTCTCCTCACTCCTCTTCACTCTCTCCTCGCTCTTTTGGGCGGTCGGGCCTATTCGGCCCTCCCTTGTGCGGGGGCTCCGCCCCCGCAACGCCCCCTCTCCTACAACACGCCTCGCCGACCGGGTGTCGATATTGGTAACAGGTGCCTAATTGAAGGTGCCTGGCCAGACCACGTCCCCCCAGTCCCATCAGATCCCCGCACGTGCCGGCCTCGTGACCGCCCTCGCACTCGCCCCAATGACGGACTCCACCCTACGGCCAAGCCAGGCACACGCACTGCGTCTCGCCAAAAGACACTAAACGATTTCAGCCATCGCTGGCGCCGATTCCCCGCCTGTCTGTTCCCACCCCGAATCCATGATGCACCCCTTTTTGAAGGCGTCTTGCTTCGAATGACAAAAGGGTGATATGATAAACTGAGTTCAATGGTCTCCTGCGGTTGCAAAGCCATCCTGGTCGGGCATTCTGCGACCGAATTGATCTGCGTAAGCCAAACGCCATCTTTCCCCGCAACTGCCTGGCTTACCCGGTCGTCCCACATGTACTTTGCGCGGTTCAAGCCAGCATGCTGCTGCAGCGTGTCGCATTCACCGCAGACAACCAGGAATGGTTGACGCTCCACCGGCGCGAAAATTGCTGGCAGTCGCATCGCCTTTCGGCTGCCCACACGAAAAAACTTTAGCCTCAACGGGGTATCACGTGAACGCAAAAGCTGCATTGCTCAAGATGCACGAAATCGATTCACTTTACGACAAAGTTCGACGTCGTATTCTCCTCCTCAATAGAGCGGTGGAGGGCTCGAAGGAACTGGAACTGCTGCGCCAGGAAGTCGATTCAATCGACCAGGAACTCCAGGGCACACGAACCGAGCAACAAGACCTGGAACTCGAATCGCGATCACTCACCGATAGGATACGTGAATCCGAATCAAGCCTGATGAGCGGGGAACTGAGTAATCCCAGAGAACTCGAAGCCCTGCAGTCCAGCATTGAATCGATGAAGGAACACCGGACTGACCTCGAAAATCGCAGCGTGGAGAGACTGGTAATGGTTGATTCGCTTCAGGCAACTTTGGAGAATAAGCGGACCAACCTCTTGCAAGTTGAAGAAGAGTGGACGAATCGAAAAAATGCCTTTGAGACTGAGATCGACCAGCGCAAAAAAGAGTTCCTCTATCTGAAGAAGGCACGCGAGCAGGTTGCAGAAGTGCTCACCGAAGAGAACCTCGAAATGTACGAACATCTGCGGCGCAGAAAAAACGGTGTGGCCGTCGCCTTGCTCGAAGACGAGATCTGCGGTGCCTGCCACACGCAGGTTGCGGTTGGAATCCTGAATAATATTCGCTACAGCGACGACCTCCTCAGTTGCCCCTCCTGCGGCCGTATTTTGCTCACCGAAGTCTGAGTCCTGGCTGATTCGACCTCCAGGGCAACATCTGAAATGTGCCCCCCTACATTTCGCAGGAATGCCTTCGAAGGCCCATCTTCGCTCTGACAATCGTTTACATTTCTCCGAAAAGTATCCATCCAGGAGCAAAATGATGACGGAACGGATTCTGGTGACCGGCATGAGCGGCCTGATTGGCGGCGCGGTCCGTCAGCGGCTTGAGGGCGACTACGACTTGACCGCTCTCAACCGCAGCCTCGTGCCAGGCGTTCGCACTGTGCAGGCCGACATCGCCGACCTCAATGCCATCGCACACGCTTTCGAAGGGCAGGAAACCGTCGTCCATCTTGCCGCTTCCGCACGCGGGAGTGACCCTTGGGAGCGTGTTCGTGATCCCAACTTGATCGGCGTCTACAACGTCTTTGAAGCCGCTCGCCAGGCACGCGTATCCAGAGTCATCTTTGCCAGCAGCGGGTCGACCATCTCCGGCTGGGAACAGGTGCAGCCATACCGTGCCCTCGTCAATGGCGACTACGACAGTGTGAAAGCCCCGTGGCCGATGATTACCCATGAGACGCCTGTTCGCCCTACTGGCGTGTACGGGGCAACAAAAGTCTGGGGCGAAGCTCTGGCAAGGCAGTTTTCCGACAGCTCTGAACTCTCTATAGTTTGCCTGCGGATTGGCCTTGTAAACCAGGAGGACCGACCGACCGATTCCCGGCAGTTCTCAGTATGGTGCAGCCAGAGAGATATCAGTCAGATGGTGGAACGGTGTATCCAGGCGCCCCACGAACTTAAGTTTGACATCTTCTACGCCCTCTCCAGAAACAAATGGAGTTACAGAGACATCTCACGTGCACGCGAGGTCGTTGGCTTCGAGCCGAACGACGAGGCCGAAGCCTATCGCTGAACCTGGAATCTCCTGTGAGAGATGACCCGTTCTGCGGGTCTACGGCGGACATCCCGGCATGCACTCAGTCCATCTGTAGGAGCTGGAGCGCTATTTTCCCAATCAGCTACTCAAACATGAACAGAATTGAGATATCAGGCCAATGGACCCTCTAACTGAGTACCGCTACAACCGTCTTACTTGGGCGGAGATGAACGATGCCATCGCCGCACAGAAAGTCGTCCTCCTTCCGGTCGCATCAACTGAACAGCACGGGCGTCACCTGCCCTTGGACGTCGACTCCTTCTTATGTGAATCGATATGTCTGGAAGCAGGGCGCCGCGCTCCCCAGTCCATTCTTGTTCTGCCTCCGGTCTCCTATGGGCTGAATCTCCACCACATAGACTTTCCCGGCACAATTCACATAGAACCGGACGTCTTCATCGCCTTCTGCCTCAACATTACCAAGAGCGTTGCCTATCACGGTTTTGAGAAAATTCTCCTGGTCAACGGACACGGCTCCAACACCCCGCTGATCGATCTTGTCGCACGCAAAACGGTTCTGGAAACCGACTCAATCTGCGGCGCCCTGGGGTACTTTGGGCTGGCGATGGAGGCCTTCAACCGTATCAAAGAGACTGAGGTTATGGCGCACGCCGACGAATTCGAGACTTCCCTCTATCTCCACCTGGCGCCCGAACGCGTGCAGATGGATAAGGCCGAAGCGGACGACGACGTGCGCGGCCGGTTTGTCAGCTCCGACAGCATCTACACCAACCCTGTTCGATTCAACGACTTCTGGGGCCGGTGGACCCGCCTGGGTGTCCATGGAGATCCGACTTCCGCAACACCGGAAAAGGGGAAGGTCATCTTTGAAGCGGCGGTTGAGGGCTTAATCGCGGTCGTAGAGGAGTGGCGAAATTGGCCCATCTCGGAGCGCTCTGACCAACACGTTGGGCCCGTTCAGAGTCACATTCGCTGGTAAACTCATTTGCTCTCGAACGCATTGGCCGAATTGAAGAGACTGGGCCGCCCGGAACTCGGCGGCCCGGTCCCCGTCAGGCGTTAGCCGGCTCGGTCCGTCCCGGCCAGGCTTCCGGATTGGCAATCCATCGCGGGCGTTCACCCTTCAGCACGTTTACAATGTTCTCCACGGTACCGGCTTGCATGGCTGCCATACCGGCGTCTGTGTAAGAGGCGATGTGAGGAGTAACCACAACATTCTTCATTCTCAGCAGAGGATTGTCTGCTCGCGGCGGCTCTGGTTCAAACACATCCAGAGCCGCGCCTGCCAGGTGTCCCTCCTCCAAAACCCTGATCAGTGCGGCCTCGTCCAGGACGCCTCCTCGGGACGCGTTGATGAGATAGCTGCCGCGTTTCATTAGCCTGAGGCGCCGTTCGTTTGCCAGATGGCGTGTCTCTGGAAGTAGCGGCGTGTGCAGGGTGACAAACTGGTTTTCGGCAAATACTGCGTCTAGGTCGTCCGTACGCGAAACCCCCTCTGGAAGCTCGAAATCGTCCGGCAGCAGCGGATCGTAAATGGTTACTTTCATCCTGATTCCCAAGGCGGTCATCTCCGCAACCCGCCGTCCTATCCTTCCGAAACCTACGATGCCCAACGAGCTGCCGATTAGTTCAGTGCCCAACATCTCCTCACGACCAATGTCGGCTGCCCCCCGCAACTGCATGTCTCCAACAATTACACGCTTGGCGACAGCCATCAGCAGTGCCACGGCATGCTCAGCCGTGGACTCAGACGGCGCATCGGGCGTGTTGCACACCAGGATTCCCCGGGACGTGGCCGCGTCGAGATCGATGTTGTCGACACCGATGCCGGGCTTGGCAATCTGAACCAATTCGGGCCCGACACGGTCCATGAACTCGCCGTCATAGTAGCGGCGAATGCCGGAAATGACTGTAGCTCCCCGCAGCTTATCCATATCGCCGTCGTCGACGTACTCCGCCAGCCCAGTGATTTGAGTTAGCAATGCAGGCGGCAGAGACCATTCCATCCAGACTTTTTTCCTCATCTTCAGTTTGCCCTTGCAGTGATTTGGGATGAGTCGATTCCGCCAACATTACATCAGGCGCGATTTTGGCACAAACCAGGAGGTAACCGGGAGGAACCTAAGAATTGGCCATCGGCAGCCTGCCGGTGGTGCTATCCATATGAGGACGAACTGCCTGCAAACCTGGACTGCGCAAATCAGACTCTCATACAAACGAACCAACCTTTGTCAGAGGAGCGATGCATGACCACATATGTGTACGTCACCCTATCCGGCGATAATCTGATCCGGACCTTTGAAATGCATGGCGACGGCCGTTTACAGCAGCGTCTGGTTTTTTCTGTGGCCGGAGGCCCTTCCGCTTTGGCATGTGCCCCTGACGGACAAACGCTTTACTGCTCCCTGCGTGCCAGCAAAGAGCTGGCGGCATTCCGCTTCCAGCCCGACGGCGGGTTGCGACTGCTGGGAAAACAACAGCTGGACGCTGATGCATGTTACGTCGCCCCGGACAATAGCGGCCGCTTTCTGTTGAGCGCCTACTATGGCGCCGGAAAAGCCGCGGTTCACCGGATTGAGCATGACGGCTCCGTCGGCCGGGAAGTTTGCAGCCGGAAAACTGCTGACCGCGCACACTGCATCGAGACCGACGATTCGAACCGCTACGCCCTCGTGCCGCATCCCCTCGATCCCAACAGTATATTTCTCTTCCGGTTCGACGAACGAACCGGTCAACTGACGCCCAACCAGCCCGCCCACAGTCTCGTGGCGGCAGATGGGCTTGGACCAAGGCACTTCGTCTTTTCCCTGGACCAGCGGTTTATCTATACATCTGATGAGGATGCCTCCAGCGTTACCGCCTACCATTTCGATAGGTCTCCCACCGGCCAGGCTGAGTCAGATCAAGGAGGCTGTGCGCTTCGCCCGTTCCAAACACTCTCTTCCCTGCCTGAAGGCTTTAACGCAGCCAACACCTGTGCCCAGATCCATCTGCACCCGAGCGGGCGAACACTCTATGTCACGAACCGGGGCCACGATAGCATTGCCATCTACGCAGTCAACGCGGAAAGCGGAGGCCTCACCCTCAAAGGATGGCAGAGTACAGAAGCAGTTCCTCGAGTCTTTAATGTCGATCCTGCGGGCAGATTCCTGATTGCCGCGGGACAAGGATCAGGCAACATTTCAACATACGCCATCAGTCCTGACAGCGGAATGCTGTCTCCCTTGAATTCTTATGAAGTGGGGAGCCGGCCTATGTGGGTCCTGTTTCGATAGCTGAGACAAACTTCATAACCGCGTCGAACAGCACATTGACGTCCGCAGGAGATGTCCCGTCGGAGCCGCGGCGCCCAGCCTCCTATTTTGAAGAATCGACTTCCTCAAATCGCCTTCGCCGGTAACGCGTGATATAGACCAGCACCCACTGGAGGAGAGCGGGGAAGTGAACTGCAAACCACACAAGGGCCCGGTCAAACAGAGTCACATAGACCTCCCGTTCTCCTCTCAAAATGGCCTGCACCGTGCGGCGGCCAACTCTCCCCGGGTCCACGCCGCGCCCGAGCGAGTGCCGTTCGCCCTGGCGATGTTCTGCCCCCGGAACGCTGATTCGGCTATGCTGTGAAAACTCGGTGTCGGTCAGTCCCGGGCAGACGAGAATTACGTCAATATTGTCCTCCTTTAGCTCCGCCCGGGCCGCTCCACTCGCACCCTGAAGAGCGAATTTGGTTGCCGTGTAACCGCCGCCCAGAGGCTGTGGAAACTTGCCGACGATACTGCTGACGTTGACGATAGTGCCGCCGCCGTTCCGCCGCATGACGGGAACGGCCGCTTGCAGAGCCGCCAATGGCCCAAAAAAGTTAACTGCAAAAACATGCCGCAGGTCGTCCAGATGCAATTCGTCTATTGCCCCGAAAATGCCCATTCCGGCGTTGTTAACCAGAATATCTACAGTCCCGAAATGTTCCGCAGCTGCACCGATTAGCGCTCGAGACTGGCTTTCGTCGCCCATGTCGGTCGGCACGACCAGGACCTCGACGCCGTGCCGCGATCTCAGCTCCTCGGCAACTTCCTGAAGAAGCTCGCTACTGCGAGCCGCCAGGACCAGTCGGCAGCCCTCCGCTGCAAGTGCCGCGGCAATGGCTTCTCCAATGCCGCGGCTTGCGCCGGTGACGACCGCAACCTTTCCGTATAGTCCCGAACTTCCGGTGTCTTGCGCACGCCAACCGCTGTCTGCCATTGAAGAGATCCCTCCGCTAGAGAACATCTGAAAGTAAACAGAAGAGCCTTAGCCTCTTTGACCTGTCCTTAGGTCAATCCGGTCCCCCAACGGGTATCCCGAACACCTGCCCTGCTCGTCCCGCAATCCGACATTCGGTTTCCAAACGACCTTTGCGTCGGACGGCAAGCCGCTGACGTAGCAGGGCTGCCGTGTTTGGCCCACTCCTGTCCAAAAGAAGCTTACCCGGAACACCGCCGCAGCCAAAGTTAGTCAATCTGGCTGCATGGGATTTCCGGCGCCGTTTTGTTATGTACAAGAATCGGTGCTATATTCAAATATCAGGCCCTGATCTCAGATCCAGGCGCAAGTCCGGAATCTGAGGTCCTGAAGTCCGTCATCATGGGATCTATTTCACTTTCGAATTGGCCCAACTGCCCATGAGACGCCATTGACCATGTCCATGAAAATGAAAACCCGTCTTGCCGACAAAAGACAACGACTGTCCCTGAGCGTCTATCTGGTTGGTGGGGCGGTTGTGCTGATAGGACTGATAGCTGTCATACTGGCCGTTGCATCCGGCAACGGGGAGTCAGCTTCTGAGCCACCCGACTATTCCGGCGTTCCCTCCGCCTGGCAGAATCGAAACTCCCTGGGCGACCCCGAGGCCCCCGTGACTGTTCAGGCGTGGGAAGACTTCCGCTGTCCTGCATGTGCTGCCTTCAACCAGCGCGTCAAACCCGGCCTTGTAGACAACTATATCGTTAGTGGAAAGGTGAAACTGGAATTCCATCACTTCCCGCTTCAACAGCACGAGCCCGGCGCCTCGCTTGCCGCCCAGGCCAGCGAGTGCGCTGCCGACCAGGGACAGTTCTGGCCGTACCACGACCGCGTCTTCCAGGCAACCTCCTCTGGCCCAAGCGCATTTCTCATGGAACGTCTGATCGACTACGCAGTGGAACTGGAACTGGATGGCGACACGTTTACTTCCTGCTTGACGAATCTGTCGCATCTGCCAACCATTTCGCAAAGTCTGCAAGCCGCACGTGCAGCCGGACACAACAGCACGCCAACCGTGCTGGTAAACGGAATGCGCGTCGACAACCCGCTGGACTACGAGGCCGTCTCCGCGGCAATCGACAACCAACTGCCGTCCGATCAGTGAACACTTGAAATCAATCCAGATGAACAGTTCAAGTCTTTCCACAAAACTGGGCCTTTACGGGGCACTTATCGCAGCATGGGTCGCTACCATGGGCAGCCTCTACTTCAGTGAAGTAAACGGCTTTATCCCGTGTACCCTTTGCTGGTACCAGCGCATCCTGATGTATCCCCTTGCCGGTCTGCTTACCCTTGGAATATTGCGAAGAGACCATCATCTTCCCCATCTGGTACTGCCCTTTTCCCTTCTCGGCCAGGGTGTTTCGGTGTACCATTTCCTGCTTCAGAAGACGCCCTTTCTCGGTTCACCGTCCTCGTGTGGAGTCGGGGTAACTTGCTCGACAGTATGGATTGATTGGTTTGGCGTCGTCACGATCCCGCTCCTGGCGATGGTCGGTTTCATGATTATCACCACAGGCATGTTGATGGTTATTGCCGGCGAGCCTGGAGGTGCCGGCAAGGCTTGGTCGGTTCGGTGGCCGAGATGGCCGGCTCCCCTGATTGTACTCATTGCACTGGCACTCTACACTGCCGGAGCCGCCCGAGCCGGAATGGTTCAAATCTCACTGCCGGAATTCGCACGCCCCATTGTTTCAGAACTACCATTTGTGCAACTGTCCGCCGGTCCGACCGCTACGCCCGCGCCGACGGTCACGCCTACCAGTCTGGAGAATGGGGCTTCCCTCTATTCCCAGGCCTGTGCCTCATGCCACGGCCAAAACGGGGTTGGCGTCGAAGGATTGGGTACCGCTTTGGCAAACTCACCACAGGTCTCTGGCCTGACTGAAAGCGAAATGTTTGCAATCATCCGCGATGGCCGCGCCGCCGATGCGCCGCAGAATCGCACCGGCATCGCCATGCCGCCTTCAGGTGGACAACCCAACCTGACCGACGTGCAGATTGTCGACATTATTCTTTACATCCAATCACTTCAGTAGCGAAGCACGTTTGGGTCGGAGCGGACTACCCGAACGGCAGCAGCCTGCAGGACATTTCCAGCAGGAGCCGCCACTATACGCCCCACAAGGACCATTCAGTTCATGACCGTACTGCGCAGATTTCGCTTCAGGACGCATAGGCAAAACATAAGGCCGGTGGTCCCATACTTCCTCGCTTTCCTGTCTGCAGCACTAATTGCGTCTGCCTTCATGACCGGCACTTCCAACGCGGCGGCTGAACTGTTCAGCGCTCCTTATTCGCATGATCAGTTTCTGCAACCGCGGCTGGACAGAGTACAGGCCCGTAGTGAACAGACGGGCCAATCGGGAATAACATCACCAGAACAAGACAGCAGCGTCAGCGGCTCCGTGCCGATAATGGGAACAGCAACCGGCTCTCCCTTCGCCCGCTATGAACTCTCCGTCAAGGAAGCGTCAAGGGGCGACGAACACTACGCGTATTTCGGCGGGGAAACACGACAGGTCGTGAATGGACAGCTCGGGGTATGGCACACAGATGTCCTTGCACCAGGAACATATACACTGCGTTTGCGTGTTGTTCGGCCCGACGGAAACTACGGTGAATTCTTCGTCCATAACATCTCTGTCAGTAAGGAGCCTATCACGCCTACCCCTGACGAGCCCACACCAACACCGATTCCCATCGATACCCCTACGCCGTACCCGCAGCCTACAGTCGCAGAGGTCCGGGTAGAGCAGCCCAATATCGAAGGGACTGCCGACGAACCGACTGCTACCCCTCCGCCGCCCTCCCAAAGTGAAGGTGGGGGTACAACGGAGGGCCAGTCCTCTTCGACCAATCAAAGTTCGATTGTTCAACCGCCCGGAATCCTGGGTGACCTGGGAGAAACACTGGCTCTGGAGAGACTTCGCGAACACTTTTTCACAGGTGTCCGGTGGAGCGCAGGCCTTTTCCTTCTGCTGGCAGCGGTTTTCGCTGCTAAACGACTCTTGGAATGGGTACTGGCCAGGAACGAATAGAACTGCCAGCGATTGACATTTCGATCCCGCAATCGTGCCATCTGGGCCGGCCGTGCATGGCAGACGCGGTCGGCCTTTCTCACTTGGCCGAAGCCCATCAAAAGCAAGCAAAGTGACTGATCAATTTGGGTCTCGACAGATTGAGAGTCGAAACGTCTCAGGTTGGAACAAGTACAGGTATTCCCCGGCGCCGCCAGCTGACAAAATCTCCTTTCGATCAAGCCAATACGGGCGTTCCTGACTCGATATTGGTTGATTCAATGACAAATTAGCCCCTGCCTTTTACCCACTGGATGCATTAGGAAACGACGTTACCACATAGAGGTGGGTCTCCAAGCTCTGGTGCGACGCCGGTCCGGGCGAAACGCTTGGCGGGCCCTACCTAATAGAGAAGCTCCTGCGGTTGCCGAGAATCTCGGAAAGGCTCCACCTTGAAGCTCTGTCGGCAAAATGCTATCACCCGGTTCAAGCGATTCACCCTTCTGATTGCAGCCATTCCGGCCATCATTCTTTTTTCTCACCTGTCTCACAGTGCGGCCTACGCCCAGTCCAATACATCTCCAACGCTGGCAGCCCCCACTCTGACCGCGCGCATTGCGGGCGCCACTTCAGTCGAACTCTCCTGGACCTCTGTTTCCGGTGCAGCCGGGTACGAGCTCTGGGTTTGGTGGCAAAACGAACCAGGCTGGCAACGCCTCGGCCAAGGCAGCTTGACCGGCAATTCTCATACCCATTCCGACCTGACTGCAGACAGGACCTACTACTATCTGGTCGCGGCGCTGGATGGCCGCGGAATCAGGGGCCAGTGGTCGGAGCAACTGTCACTCACCTTACCTGCGCAGTCACAACCTCTGTCACCGCCCCAACTCACCGCGTCTTCCGCGGGATCGACAGCGGTCGATGTCAGCTGGAATGCCGTAGTAGGCGCCGTCAGGTACGAACTATGGACCTGGTGGGACAGTGACAACGGCTGGCAGCAAATCGGCGGCGACAGCCTGACTGAAACTGCATTCGGCCACTCTGCCCTTACGCCGGGGCGTACCTACTACTACATCATCGCCGCCATAGATGCAGCCGGCGTACGCGGCGGGTGGTCGGAGCAAGTAAACGTAACCCTCCCAGTCTCGACGACCGCTCTGCCTGCCCCCGTGCTCACAGTATCATCCAATGTTTCAGCTACAGTAGAAACGAGATGGTCAGCCGTATCGGGAGCCGTCTCCTACCAGCTGTGGGAGTGGAAAAACGCAGTTACCGGTTGGGAGCGGCTCGACGCAGGAGACTTGACCGGTACCTCGTTCCTGCGCCTGGGAGCAACCGCGGGCCAGACCTGCTTCTACGCCGTTGCTGCAGTGGACCTGAACGGCGCCCGCGGTAGATGGTCGCAGGTGGTCTCCGTCGTCGTTTCCGACTCCCTTGCAACGCCTGACCCGACTGACCAGAGAGCTGCGCTGGTTGCCCTCTATCAGGCGACTGACGGCGCAAATTGGGCCCGCAAGGACAACTGGCTCTCCAGCGCTTCCATCGATACCTGGTACGGCGTCAAAACTGACGACGAAGGGCGGGTTAAGGAACTGACTCTTGCCGGCAACGGGCTGAACGGTTCGCTTCCAGATCTTAGCGCGCTCTCCGGACTCACTGTTCTTGCCCTTGATTTCAATCAACTGACTGGGCCAGTTCCTGATCTGGGTGCCCTTACAAAGCTGGAGTGGCTGTCTGTCAGCAGCAACCAGCTTACCGGATCAATACCGGATCTGAACGCGCTTACGAACCTGGAAGTCCTTGACCTCGGCTTCAATCAATTATCGGGTTCGATTCCCTCTCTGAGCTCCCTCACGAACCTGTACGACCTTTCCTTAGCGGACAACAAACTGAATGGGTCTATTCCGGATCTGCGTGCCCTCACAAACCTGACAGAACTTCACCTGGGAACGAATCAGCTGACAGGGCCCATTCCCGACTTGAGTGCTCTCACCGGCCTGACCGTGCTGTCTCTCTCAGGCAACCAACTGAGTGGGTCGATTCCTGACCTCGATTCCCTTTCCAACCTGACCGACCTGTACCTTGAGGGCAATCAACTGACTGGAACTATCCCGAGTTTGAGCGCTCTCACGAAACTGGCCTGGATTGATCTGAGTAGCAACCAGCTAACGGGCCGGATTCCTGATGTCGGCGCGCTCGTCAACCTCAGGCTTATGCTCTTGGCTCAGAATCAGCTTTCCGGCCCAATCCCGAACCTCGCCGCGCTTACGAAACTTACCAACCTCTCCCTGGCAAACAATCTGCTGTCGGGAACAATTCCCGCGCTCGGTTCTCTTGCCAACCTCTATTGGGTGGACCTGAGCAGCAATCAGTTGACTGGACCGATACCCGACCTCGGGTCCCTCACAATCCTGTCTCGGCTCAACCTCGCCCGCAACCAATTGACCGGTTCGATACCTGCCTTGGCCGCACTCACGAACCTGACAAACCTGGATCTTGGCTCCAACCAATTGATCGGTTCGATTCCTGGCATGAGCACGCTGACAGGCTTGACCAGTCTGATCCTAGCCTCGAACCGGTTGACGGGGCCGGTGCCGGACCTGAGCCCCCTCACGAATCTGTCGACTCTCGACCTGTCTGCAAACCAGCTTTGCCTTCCCGACCACATCGACCCGGCTGATGCCAATGCTGCTGTGTCGGCCCACCTGGCCGGTCTCAACCTGCCCCCCTGCCCGGACTGACTCCATTCCGGCCCCGTTGCAGGTTGAGGCGTGCTGTCCAAACCTTGATCAACAGCTGTCCCTTGGGGACACTGCCAGAACAGTTGCAACCCGCACAAGACCCTGTCAGCAATGTGAGCCGTAGGCGTCGCCTCCGCTTTTCCGGGCACGGCTGCAGGACGCCAGGTTTGGCCAGCCGTTTCAGATGCGGGATAATCAACTGCTGGCAGTCGTTCACGGTTGATCCCATTCTTCCGCATTTCACCAATCAGCGGCCGGTGTTTCAGTCTGAAGGGCAGCCTCTGCGACCCCCTTTGGGGCGGTTGAATACACGTCTGACGGCAATAACGATACCTGGCTAACGCAGAACGAAGATCTGTCTGAACGGTCGACAATGAAAATGATAGTGGGTCTGGGCAATCCAGGGCCCAAGTACGCGCGCAATCGACACAATATCGGCTTTCAAGTTGTGGACACTTTGGCCGAGCGGCATAATATTCCACTTTCGCGTGCGAAATACAATGCCCTGTATGGCTTAGGTTCCATAACGCATTCGCCTACCCTCAAATCTGGCCGGCTGCCCAAAGTAGATGCGTCCGGGCAGAGGGTGCTGATGGTCCGGCCCCTTACCTTCATGAACCTGTGCGGCAACGCTGTCGCACCGGTGGCAAGTTTCTATCGAGTAGAACCACATGACATATTTGTCATCTACGATGAGCTCGACCTTCCCAGCGGCAAACTGCGTCTGCGCCCCTTTGGTGGCAGCGGAGGACACAACGGAATGAAGTCGCTAATCCGAATGTTGGGATCCGACCGCTTTCCCCGCGCCAGAGTGGGAATCGGTCGGCCTCAATCTCAAATGAGTCCGGCCGCCTACGTACTGCAGGACTTTAGCGACGAAGAAGAAATCATCTTCGACACCCTTCGTCACAGCGTCGCCGATGCCGTCGAAGCCTGGCTTTTCCATGGGATCGACCTGGCAATGAATCGGTTTAATTCGGCGCCTGCGGCGACAGCCTGACCAGGCGCCGCATTCGGCAAACACGGTGAGCCTACACTTTGCCTGCTGTAGGCCGGCACCAACAGATTGGACAGAGCAAACAATACACACATGAATCTCTCAGGCCTGCTTCCGCTTCTCAAGGACCAGCCCGCCTTTCAGAATCTGCTCAATGGCCATACACCGGCGCCTCAAAAACTCTACGCGGCAGCGCGCGCCCTTGTGGTTGCCGCTGCCGCCGTCGAGCGAAAAGGACCGGTCCTCGTGCTGACTGGTACAGCCGACCAGGCCGAAAAGTGGGCCGAGCAACTGGCTCTGTTTCTGCCGCCTTCCGACGCGCCGCCGCAAATCTCTCGTTATGCCGATCCCGACTCTCTGCCCTATGAACGTATTCCCTGGACAGGACGCACTCGCCAGCTCAGACTGACCTCGCTTGCGGCCCTACAGCAAAAGAGCAACTCGCCGGCCGTGGTGGTCTCCTCGGCGCGGGCCCTCATGCAGAAAACGTTGCCCGCCCGACTGTTCCGAATGGCCCTGCGCCCTCTACGCGTCGGTAGCTTCGTCCAACTGGATGATCTGACCGGCCGCTGGGTGCAGAATGGATACGAACCCGTGCAGGTGGTGGAGGAACCGGGGACTTTCGCCCGTCGCGGCGGAATCATTGACATCTGGCCTCCCAATCTCCCCCACCCTGTCCGCATCGACCTGTTTGGCGACGAAATAGAGACGTTGAGGTCCTTCGACCCGGCAACGCAGCGTAGCGAACTGCAGCTTCAAAGGGTCCTGATTGGGCCCGGAAGTGAAGCCCTCGCAAGCGTACTCTCTGGAAGTGCCGGCTCGGCGCCTCCCGGCGAACTCTCCCTACCTGAGCTGGTCCGGGAACAGAAGAGGGACACCGCCCTGGTACAGGGCCCGTTGGAAAGAGAGTCCACACTAGCCGGAGGAGCCGGTTCGAGTCCGGCCGGAGATGGAGGACTTGACAGACTGCGCGAAACACTGCTGCAGGAACCGAACCTGATTCTGGCCATCCGGGAGGAAATCGTACGCGAACTGGATGACCTTGGTGCAGGACGTACCTTTCGAGGCATAGAGTGGTATCTGCCCTATCTTTACAGCCGCCCGGCCTCTCTGCTGGACCACCTGCCCGGCAACGGCCTTCTCGTCCTCGACGACGGCGAGCTGCTGGCTGATAGCCTCAAAGAGGCAGAGAGAGAGGGTGCCCAGACCTACCAGGAGCTTCTGCGCGGCCACGAACTTCCATCAGATTTCAGCGCCAGCTTCTTCAGCCCCGAAGATATCCTTGATCAGATTGCAGCGCACAGACCGCTCGTTTTGGGTACAAACGGGCTCCCTGGAGATGTGCAGGAGGCCGAAAGCTCTGCTCTCGCCCGTAATTTTGTCCCGGGCCCCCACTTTGCCGGTCAGATTAAGCGTATCCTCCAGGAGATGCGAAAGCATGCCAACGCCTCCGATAGGGTCGTCCTCATTTCTCGTCAGACTGCCCGGCTGCAGGAGGAACTCGGCGAGGCCCAGTTGACTTCGAACCTGATCTCCGACCTGGACTCACCCCCGCCACCCGGAATCTCTCTCCTGCAAGGCGTTTTGCCGGAAGGATTCGTAATGACCGGGTTCACGGCTTCGGGCGTCGACGGCAATGGCCGGTCACCTGCATCCCTGCGTCTCTTCACCGATTCGGAACTGTTTGGCTGGACCCGCCAGTCCCGATCACGGCGTCACAGGTCCGAATCCTCAGTGGCCCCCGAACTCTTCTTTGCCGATGTAAGTCCCAACGACTATGTCGTTCACATGGAGCATGGCATCGGCGTGTATGAAGGCCTTTCCAGGCTCGAAATGGGCGGGGTCGAGCGCGAATACCTTCAGGTGAACTATGCTAGGGGCGACAAACTGTACGTCCCCGTTCATCAGGCAGACCGGCTGAGCCGCTACGTTGGAGCAGGCGACGCCGGCATCCCGCCCTCCGTGTCGCGTCTGGGCACCAGCGACTGGCAGACGGTGAAGGCGCGCGCCAAGAAAGCCGTCGAGGACATTGCCGAAGACCTGCTCAAGCTTTACGCGGAGCGGGAAGTCGTCCCCGGCTACGCTTTCAGCCCCGATGGCCCTTGGCAGGAGGAGATGGAGGCAGCCTTCCCCTTTCGCGAAACTGCCGACCAGATCGACGCCATCATCGACGTCAAACGCGACATGGAAACCGACAGGCCGATGGACCGCGTCATTATCGGTGATGTCGGCTATGGCAAAACGGAAGTTGCAATTCGCGCCGCGTTTAAGGCCGTTATGGATGGAAAGCAGGCGGCCGTGCTCGTTCCGACTACCGTTCTCGCACAGCAGCATTACCGTGTCTTTAGCGACCGTCTCAAGCAGTTTCCCATCCTGGTGGAGATGCTCTCACGCTTCCGAACGCAGGCTCAACAGGAAAAGGTGTTGCAGAAACTGCAGGCAGGGACTGCCGACATCGTCATTGGTACACACCGGTTGCTTTCCGGAGATGTGGAGTTCAACTCGCTTGGACTTCTCATCATCGATGAGGAGCAGCGCTTTGGCGTCAGCCACAAAGAGCGCCTCAAGCAGATTCGATCCCAGATGGACGTGCTTACCCTTAGCGCGACACCGATCCCGCGTACGTTGCACATGAGTTTGAGCGGCGTTCGCGACATGAGCACCATCAACACGCCCCCCAGAGAACGGCTCCCCGTGCGCACGATTCTCTCAGAGTTCGACAACACACTGGTTCGTCAGGCTGTTCAAAGGGAGCTGGAGCGGGACGGGCAGGTATTCTTCGTCCATAACCGCGTTCGCGGACTGCAGACTCTGGCGACACGTCTGCAACGCGAAGTGCCGGAGGCGGTCGTTGCCATTGCACACGGACAGATGGCCGAGCGCGAACTGGAAAATACCATGCTGCGCTTCGCTGACGGGGAAATCGATGTGCTTGTCTGCACAACCATCGTTGAGAATGGGCTCGACATTCGCCGCGCCAATACCATCATCGTGAATCGCGCCGACCATTTCGGGCTGGCACAGCTATACCAGCTGCGAGGCCGGGTCGGACGCGGAGCCGTCAGGGGCTACTGCTATCTCTTCCACGATCGCCACAGCACGCTGACGTTCGACGCCCGCCGCCGCCTGGAAGCCCTGCTCGAAAGCAGCGACGAGTTGGGTGCCGGTTTCCGCATTGCCATGCGAGACCTTGAAATCCGAGGGGCGGGAGAGCTACTCGGCGCCAAGCAGCACGGCCAGATTGCCAGTGTGGGCTTTGACCTTTATACCCGCCTGCTCGCCCAATCGGTCAATGATCTTCGTGCAACGAGGGAACGCTTTGCCAAGGCACAGGCCGAGAATGGTGATGTAGCAGAAGCGGAATCCTCCAATAGCCAGGGCCCGCCCCACGTGATGCCGCAGCCGCAGGTCGGCGGCGCCTTCCCGACAGCCCTGGACGATCCGCTTGCTCCCCCCGTCACCCTTGACCTGCCTCTGCGCGCCGAAATCCCTGCCTATTATGTTGAAGACGAGGGCTTGCGCCTGCAACTCTATCGCCGCATTGCTGGACTGGGTTCTCTGCACGACCTTGAAGAAATGCGACGCGAGATCGAGGACCGCTTCGGCAAAGACCCGGAGGAGAACGCCCTTCCGCAGGAATTGGAGAACCTCTTCTACCAGATTCAGGTGAAAATGGAGGCGTTGACTACCGGCATTTTGAACATCGCCCGCCGCCGCGATCAGATCGCGGTCAAACTTCCGGTAGGCTTTCCACTACATGCCATAGGATCGCCGGATGTGGTGAAAGGAGTTTTGGACGACGGTCCCCGGCGAAAGCTGCAAAGTTTCTTGAGGATGGGCCTGGGGCGCACCACGGACGAAGGCGAGTTCATTCCCAACAATGCAATCCATGTTGGGCGTGAGGCCATATACATCCCCATCGATGAGGATGAACGCTGGCGGACGCTACTGATAGATTCATTGAAGGCGCTTAGGACGGACAAATAGTCGAATGCGCTACTGTTTCCAGTCATAGCGAAGAGGTCTCAGCGACCAGGAATCAGAGAGACCCCCATGTCCTGCCGCCGCCAACATCCATGTCACCAGATGCGGTTCGCTGGCGCTCGCTGCCCCGAATCTGCGACGGCTGCAGCATCGACCAACGCGGCCAGGAGTTGATTGCAGTGCAACGAAGGTCCGGATTCTCCACGCAGCTCCCGATGGACATTGAATCCCACTCAGTGGGCAGCCAGCTTTCCCCCTAAACGGACATATTGCGCATAGTCGATCTCGACACGACGTCCAATATATTCACTGGTCGTCGGAGCCTTACCCTGTGCGGTGGCTAAGCGGTCAGTCATACGCAGCAGGAAGGCGTCAGAACCGGCCCCGCTGCCATAGCTGACCACCAGGACCAACTGTCCTGCTTCTGCAACGTCTAAGATCGCCGTCAATCCGACAAGGGCAGAACCGGCGTAGGTATTGCCTATCTCTTCGACCAACATCCCGCGTTGCCACTGTTTTTCCTCGAAACCCAGCATGCGCATCGCCCTGACTGGAAACTTCACATTGGGCTGATGCAAAACGACATGGTCTATCTCCGCCGCCGATATACCCGTTTCCTGCATAATCCCCTCTGCGGCCGGCAGCACATGGCCGAAGTAGCCGGGGTCTCCGCTAAAGCGTTCGGCGTGGCTGGGAAACTGGCTTCCAGGCCTCCTCCAAAAGTCAGTCGTATCGGAAACAAAACTCAAACTCCGCTCGACTACGGCAACCGATTCCTCTGCCTTACCAAGTAAAAATGCCGCACCGCCCGCGCCTGCAGTATATTCCAGCGCATCACCCGGTCGACTCTGCGCCGTGTCCATCCCAATTGCCAGCGCATAGCGAGCCATCCCGCTCCCTACCAGACCGACCGCAGCCTGCACAGCTTCGGTTCCCGCCTTGCACGCGAACTGCCAGTCTCCCGCTTGCGTGGCTGGTGTGGCGCCTATCGCCTCTGCCACTATTGTGCCAGTCGGCTTAACCGCGTAGGGATGGCTCTCGCTTCCTACCCACACCGCGCGAATCTCTTGCGGGTCGATCTGTGAACGCGCCAGCGCATTGCGGGCCGCCTCTATGCTCATAGTCGCCGTGTCCTCATCGAGACCCGGCACCGCCTTCTCCAATATGGGGCTATTTGCTCCACTCTTCTTAAGCCCGTTCTGTCCCCCGTCGAGTTGCTTGCCCGCCGCTTCAATCTCGTCCATCCAGATCCTGCTGATTTCCGACCCGGGCAAGCGGAAGCGCGGGACGTAAGATCCGTATCCGACAATCCCTACCTGCAAAACAGGTTGATTCAACATCGGTATTCCTCTCTCACTCCCACTCTCAACGTGCCTCCCAAGGGCATCATTTCCTTCACCGTCGCAACAGCTCTTTGGCCCGCTCTACTCTTATTCTTCCTTCAGCAACTAACTGTCCTGCTATCTGCTCGACTGCCTCGCCCTCCGCGCCCGCCGCTACCGCAACTTGGCGCGCGTGGAGACGCATATGCCCCTTCTGAATGCCCGTGGTCGCCAGCGCGCGCAATGCTGCCAGGTTCTGCGCCAGACCTACCGCTGCAATAATTTCGCTCAGCCTTCTCGCGCCTCGCCGCCGTGAATCTTTGCCAGCATTGCCATCGGCACATTCACCATCAGAACGCGGGCCCTCTTCTGCGATGACGTCCAGGCCCAGTATCTTCAATGCAATCCGGGCAGAGGGGTGGCTGCGGGTCGCCCCGCCTACCGTACCGACCGCCAGCGGCATCTCCAGACGCCCGTACAAGGTCTCCGAGTCCCCACTACCGAGCACTTGCCAGTCGGTAAGCGCTCGGTACTGACCGTCACGCGCCGCCCAGGCATGTGCCCCCGCCTCGACCGCACGCCAATCATTCCCTGTCGCCAGCAGCACCGCGTCCACACCGTTGAAGATGCCCTTATTGTGGGTCGCTGCTCGATAGGGGTCCGCAACCGCAAACGCATTCGCCTCTGCGATCCCGCGTATCACATCTCTTCCGCAGTAACTGTCGCTGTCGAACGCCTTGTAGGGAATCTCGACTTCGGCCCATGCACGCCGCCTGTCACTCAAATTGGAAAGGATGCGCAGTCCCGCTCGCCCTCCGCTCAGCTTCTCAATCAAGGGCGCCGCAGCCTCGGCCGCGGTGTTGGCAGCGTTCGCTCCCATTGCGTCCCGGCAGTCGATCAAAAGGTGGACGATCAGCATCGGCCCTGCTGGCGTTTCGGACAGATGGCGTACTTCGATCCCCTGGGGCCCGCCGCCCAGCCGCGACAACGATGGGCTGGTTTCCGCACGAGCCAGGATCTCCCCCTCAGCAGCAAGGATTGCCCTCTTTGCCTTGGACGCGTCTGCTACGTCGAGTACCTGAATCTGGGCAACCATCACCGGATCCGTGCTGCCTGTCGAGAAGCCCCCTCCTGATCTCGCCAAGAGCGCGGCGGAGCTGACGGCGGCCACGACCGACGGCTCCTCTACAGCCATCGGTACGAGGTACTCTTGACCGTCAATCAGGAAGTTCGCTCCGACCCCCAAAGGCATAACAAACCGCCCCACGACGTTTTCGATCATCAGGTCGGCCTGCTCCGGGCCAATACTCTCGGCCAGAAGCGCCGTTTCCTCGCAGGTCAGCGCCGCCCACTCAGACAGCAGTGCGACACGGTCCTCCACGCTTCGCCTGTAAAACCCTTCAAGTCTGGATGATCGACCGCGCTCACTATAGGAGATGGCTGGCCTCCTCAGAAAAGAGGTGCGCAAACGCCAAAACGCGCCTGCTGGCGTCGCAATCCGACATGCACCCACAGCGCAAGAACTTCCCGCAACCTGCTTCTGTCAACATAGCAGGACAGGACTTTCAATCTCTATCAGATGTAAGTTGGGAAGATTCTGACAGTCTTTGGTCGCAACGACTAAGCCATCGCCATTCCGCGCTCAACCCTGGGGCAGGGGAAGTGGCAGTTCTCTCTCCTCACTCGTCTCCCCTCGCTTTTTTGGGCGGTCGGGCCTATTCGGCCCTCCCTTGTGCGGGGGCTCCGCCCCCGCAACGCCCCCTCTCCTACAACCCCCGCCGCAGCGAGTGCGTGGTAATACGACCTTGATGACCCGCTGCGACCAGGCTTCACCCCCCCACCCCACCTCTTTGCAGATTCCAAATAGGTGCCGGCGCAGGCAAGGCAGGCAAATCAACTCCCACATATGCCCAACGTCCACCGCGATGACCATCGCGAGCCCGCTACAGATATACTGACGGTCCATTCCGCCCGGACAGACCGCACACAGTACACACACAGAACATCGCTTAGTTTTTGCCTCTGGTCAATCAATTGCCATCAGGGTCCTGACCAGCGGTCCCTCAAATAACTGAGGTGCGATGGCCATGCTTGTGACCAGCACAATCGCCATCAAGGAGAAAACCACGCCCAGCGGCCTCTCGCGCGGCAGCTGAGGATAGGCATGTCGCCCAAAGAAGATGCCCACCATTCGCACGAACCCGAAAATGACACTGCCGCTTGCAATCAACACGATCGCCGCGAAGCGCCAATCACCTTCTGCCAGCGCCTGAATTGCCGACCAGTGTCCGGAAAAGCCCGCTGTCAAAGGGAAACCTGCCAGTCCCAGGCTGCCAAGCAGAAAGGCCGCGGTGCTCCAGGGAAGTCGAGCCCCGATACCGTGCAGGTTTTCGGCTTCTAAACTGCCGGCCGCCTGCCTGATCTGCGACAGCCCCGCGCATGCGCTCATCGCGCTCAAGATGCGCAGTGCAAACAGCGAGATTACCAGCGGCAGACTGCCCTCGTCAGAACCGGCGAGGAGCAAGAGTATCAGCCCCCAATCGTGCAACATGGCGTAGCCAAGCAGACGACCAGGATGGCTGGCCGCTGCCGCCGCTACTCCGCCCCAAACCAATGTGATCGTTGCCGTCGAGGTCAGCCACACGTTAAGGGCGGTACTGTTCAACAACAGCGGGAAGTTCGAAGTGGCTTTAAAGTAGAGATAGAGTGCCACCGTCTGGTACAGGAGTAATGTTAGCGCCATCGCTATCGGGGGCGAAGACTCGCCCAACTGCGGCTGGCCGCTATGCAATGGCACCGGCGCCAGCAGAATGAGGAGCCCCACCCCGAGAAGCTGTGCGCCTCCGGCCGCAAGCCGGATATCCTGAGGATTGAGAGGCAGCTGCTCCATATTCCACGCCGCAAGCAACACGAATGGCGTCGCCAGTATGGGCGGCAGCATCGCCCGCAAGGAATTCAGCGCCTCGCCGCCGATGCTGACTTGAAGAGGGAATACACTCAACGTCATTAAAATTGCCAGAAAAACCGGTACCAGAAACACGGGCGAAACCGGCGCATCCACCATCAACGCCATGCCAATGTATCCCGCTCCAACCAGCAACATGGAGGGTGGGAACACTCTCCCTTGACTTGCCGCAGCCGTCAAGACAAGCCCCGATCCTAGCAGGAGGAGGACGATTGCAACGATCGGTTCATTTCCCTGGGTCAACTGCAGGCGGAAACCGTATTGCCATATGCCTGCACGCAAATCAAGTTCCACGGGAATGAGCGGAAGGGTCAGCGGCGGCGCGTCCAGCGGATACTGCCACAGTAACGCGCCGACAAGCATTAACATCGCGCCAATGACCAGAGATACACCTTGTTCCCATCGGCGCAGGATGTAACTGGAGATTGTCGCCAGGAGGAGGAGACTGAACAGGAATGACGGCAGAGCAAGATGGATCATGGATTGCTGAATGTCGTGGTCCTTGATGCGCCCTTGGGCAGCCCCGGAACTACCATCTTGCAGCTGTGTGGTAACCTGACAGAAACTGCTCTGAAGCCGAAAATCACCCACACCATACCAGTCTGCCCGGAATCGGGCTTTTGTGCCTCAACCGTTTCTGGCCTCAGTATTCCGACGTCGATTGACAAGAGTATAAAACCAGTATCCGATGCCATACCCTAGGACCCTGGCGCCGGAAGCAATGCTGTGGCGGCGATGGACGCCTGGTGCCAGGTCCGGGTCGGTGGAGGGTACTTCGATCAGCGTAAGCGCATCGTCCTCAGCGAGAAGCAGGAAGCTGCATGCCAAGGCGACCAGTATCTGCAGAATCCCCAGTAAGACGATTACCGCTGGCAAGGGAAACAGGACCGACATAAAAGCCTGAACCGGAATCAACCACATCAGAATGCCTATGCTGCCGAACAAGGCCGTCTCGGTCATGCCCAGTGTGATCAGTGCCACCGCTGCAAACCAGATGAATAGCACCTTGGTGGCGTCGTCAAGACGAGGCAAATCAATTCCTTCGGTCGCCCTCCAAACCAGCAGAGCCGCGATTCCCAGGATCAACATGCGAAAGAGCCTGGAACTGAATTCCCCTGAGGTCCGGACCTGAACGTTGCTTGTCTGCAGGATGGAAAGCAAGAGAATCAGGCAGCCCAGCACCTGCACGCCAAAGTGGACCGCCGGCCAGGGCGCCGCCAGACCGTATACTGTGCCGGTCAATACGCTTGTGCCCAGCTGCACCAATAGGATTCCGGGCAGCGCGATCCGCCAGTCCCATAGGATCACGGGAATGGCTGCCGCGAATCCTAAGAGCACATGCACTGGTACCGAAGCCCAGAACGCAGCCATGGATCAAAACCGTCCTACACTAATGCCAGGCAATCGAGCTTCTCGAATGCCGGTGGTCCTCGCGCAATGCAGCACACTCCGGATCGGAGGTTCGAACTCTCCGCCCTTATGCGGTTTCTGTTTACGCACTCAGTAGCAAGTAGCCGATGATGCCGAATACGACGACCCACCCCATGTGGCCGCCGCCCTCTACAATTTCCAGGCCCACGTCCCACACCGCGCCCGCCCTTCCCGTCCCCCACCGGGTAAGCCGCGAAATCCAATCCAGCGTGGCGAGGCGGGCAATCCGGCTCGACCATGCCCGAAGTGTCGGCAGCGTACCGGGTCTGTTGTCGCTGGCACTAAGTGCATCTCTGACCTGTGTGCGGGCTATCGCCAGGAGAATCCCCAAAGTAAGCGGTCCGGCAAGTGTCAACCAGACCTGCCAGCCCGCAACAGCACTAGGGGGATTCCCTGCCCCGCGCGGAATGGCATCCGGAAGATTTGCAAGGTTTGTCATCATCGCCGGAAAGAGGCCGGCGGTCGCCAGCGGAATGGCAAGTACAACCACATATGCCAGGAGTCGGCCGATTACCCATGCGTTCGGGCTCAGTTCCCATACCGAGCCCTCCGGATCACCGTCCCAACTCCGTAACAGCGAGGAGACGTATATCATCTGGGTCACTACGTATGCAGCAAATAGGGGCCACATTAACACCCCAAGTCGTCCGCAAAGAGTGTTCGCGTCCGGGCAGCTTCCTACGACCAACAGCTGCGCCACCACCGATTGGGTTAGAAATCCTGGCGTAAAGGGAACGCCGACCAGGGCCAGGACGCCCACGCTTATCGGAATTTGCCAGTGCCAGGCGCGCCAGATTCGTTCACCAATCAGCCAGAGGCCGCCTCCCAGGGCAAAAGTCGTCGTTGGCCATAGAACCGCAGCCGGCCCTCGGATTTCAGACAAAATGCTCGTCAGCCCTGCTATTCCCACCGCGGTGATCAGTACAAATGTGGTGTGTTCCTGCCTGGTAGTCGTGGTGAATGTGGCGATTGCAGAACCGAGCAGACCCAGAAGTGCCAGGGCTACAATTTCAGGGCGCGCAAGTAGCTCCTCTCCGGCCAGGCCGCTGGACCAACCCAGCAGCCACAGTCCGCATAACGCCGGCGGCATCTGGTCTATCAGGCGGTCCGGCATGTAAAGCCTTTCCCCTCTGTGAGGCAAAAGCCACAGATGCAAAGGATATACGCCGGCCCTGATGACGCCCGCGACCAGCATCAGAATCACCGTCTCTTGAGGCAGGCGGCCCCCGGCCAGGAGTTCGGCCGGTCCGCTTTGCCCGGCCGGAAGCAGCCCAATCAGCAGCAGCAGCGCGCCCATCATGCTCAAGCCCTGAAACTGACGCGTTGGCGACGGCCCGGGCCCCTCGGGCACGATCGTGCTGCGGGCAATGACAAAAAGGTCCATCACAACCCACATTAGAGTTACGGTGAGGAGGTTCCCGCTGCTGACGAAGAAGAGGGCGCTTGAGATGGCGTTTAGGGACAGGGCAAGCGTCATCGCTCTGCCATGCCAGTTCTCTTCTAATGTCAATTCGCTGTTTGGCGAGGAAATGCCGCTGAACAACAGCCCTCCCCCGCCGAGCAGAAGGATGAGGCAGGAGACATACCAGTTCCAGCCGTTACTGACCCAAAGGAGGTCAGCGCCCGGCGAGAAGAAGGGTTGCCAGGGAATGGAGTAGGCCGGGGCGGTGGGCTGAACGCGCAGCGCTACCGTCATGGCGGCAGCGATTAACCAGAAAAGTAGGGCGATCCCACTGAGGATTCCCGTCGGACTTCCAAAAGCCTGCCAGCGGGCGGCCGGTCGCACAAAGCCACCCATAATCCAGAGTACAATGCTGCCCAGGGTCAAAATGAGCGGTGGCCCGACGGGAGCGACTAACGCCGTCCAAGGCAAGGCGAAACTGTCCATATCTGACAATTCTAGCACAGCCAATCCCACGCTCGAAACAGTTTGGGATGAATTCAGGTTCCATAGCGGACCTGGACTTCCCAGCCTGATAGCAATGTACGTGGGTGACAATAAGCGCCGCCAACCGGCGCCTTGCAGGCCCACCTGATCGGCGTACCTTCACGCAGGCAGGCGATCGCCACCGAAGTTTCCCGCGCCGCGAAGAGAGAGAATGCCGGTCGCACTGCAAGTACAAGCCCGGCTTGCAGATTTCCCCTGAACTATTCCATGCCAATAGCCTGATGTGCATACCTCTACGCAATACCGAATACGCATTACGCAATACGCAACAGAGAGGTTCTCAACTTGAATGCCCGGGCAGACGACCATTGCCGTGCTGTCAAAAATAGATTAGAGTATCCAAAATCGTCCCAAAAGGAGGACCTGTATGCACACCACCCCAAACTTGCCCAAAGCGACCACATACGTCGCGCAGGCTAAGTCCGACATAGACCACTTTGGCTACTGTCTCATCGATAACGCCTTGGAGTCTGCAGTTGTGAAAGCCGCGCTAAAAAGACTCAAGGAACAGGCCGCCGCCGAACTGGAACAGGGCGCGGCCTTCGAAGACGGCGGCCCCAAACAACAGTGGGGTGCCTTCACGGACGGGAAGGGACGCCCGCGGCAGCAAGCCTATACTGCTACCGCCGGGGGCGTAAATCAACGCGTCTGGATGCTGGTCAATAAAGGCCGGGTTTTCCGCGACATTCTCTTCACCGCAAGCGTACGCGCCGTTGTCGATCATCTGCTGGGCGACGACTACCTGCTTTCCAGCTACTCAGCCAATATCGCCAAGCCCGGCGGCGTCGCCATGAACCTGCATACCGATCAGTGGTGGATGCCCAACCCCGTCAACCGGGAGCCGTCACCGGTTCCGGTTGGTTCGATCACTCGCCAACGAACTAATCTGAAGGGCGAAGTGGCTCCACCCATGATCGCGCCTTGCGTCTGTGTAAACGTTATGTGGATGCTCAACGATTTCAGTACCGAAAATGGCGGGACCCGATTCGTGCCCGGCAGTCATCTCCGCGGCCGGCCCCCCAAACAGTGGGACGGTGACGGCGAAACGCTCGCTGCCGAGGGGCCGGCAGGCACCGCGATGATATTTGACGGGAGGCTCTGGCACGGCACAGGCGCAAATGTCAGTTCCGAGAACCGTTACGGTCTCCTCACCACCTTCTGCGGTCCGCAGTTCCGTCCCCAGGAAAACTTCACCATAGGCGCCCGCCCCGAACTGCTGGAAGATGCCTCTCCCGAACTGCTCGCTCTTCTGGGGTTCAAAACCTGGAGCGGCTATGGACGCGTGGAAAGCCCGGTCGCCGAATACGTCAGCCAGAATGAGAGGTCACTGGGCGAGTTACGCGCATGATTCCCTGACAGTGCCAGGGGCAATGAAGCCTAAACTTGATTCATGCCCAATCCGGCCGCAATCCAGGTCCCTTTTCCAAAGAAATCTCCACTGATGGCCAGATAGGAATCCGGCACACAGTCGAGGCGCTGCCAATTGGCAATACTTCATATTGAGGGAGTCTCTATGATATACTCCCAATGCAGTGAACTCTGACCGGCGAAGGAGACTTTGTGAGCGGTAATTGGACTCGAAACGCATTCGTATATCTGCTGATTCTGGTGGCTGCCGCCGCCCTCTTCCTGAATGTGTACGGCCCCAACGAAAGGCCTCAGAACATCAGTCTGAGCGACGTTGCGAGGCAGATCGAGCGCGGCGAGGTTTCCCGTATTGACGTCCGCGGCGAAAGACTACAGATATTTTCCCCTGGCAGCGAGGCGCCCCTTGCCAGCCGCAAAGAGGAAAGCGTTGCTCTGACTCGAACCTTGCAGGGAATGGGCGTGTCAGAGGAGAGGCTGTCACAGGTCAAGATTAATGTTCAGCCGCCTTCGAATTCGGGCAACTGGTTTGCTCTGGTCATCAACCTGCTCCCTCTCATACTGATCGCCGGCCTTTTCCTGTTCCTGTTCCGACAGAGCCAGTCCGGCAACAATCAGGCCCTTTCATTTGGAAAGAGCAAAGCGCGCATGTTTGTCGGTGACCGGCCCACCGTCACCTTTAGCGACGTTGCCGGCGCCGATGAGGCAAAGCAGGAGCTTGAAGAGATCGTTGAGTTCCTCAAGGAACCCCAGAAATTCGTTGCCTTGGGAGCTCGCATCCCCAAGGGTGTGCTGCTGGTCGGACCCCCTGGAACGGGCAAAACGCTGATGGCCAAGGCCGTCTCAGGCGAAGCCGGAGTGCCCTTCTTTAGCATCAGCGGCTCAGAATTCGTTGAAATGTTCGTCGGCGTCGGGGCCAGCCGTGTCCGCGATCTGTTCGAGCAGGCCAAGCGCAACAGCCCCTGCATCGTCTTTATCGACGAGATTGACGCCGTCGGTCGCTATCGCGGCACCGGTCTTGGCGGCTCCCACGACGAACGCGAACAGACGCTCAATCAAATCCTGGTGGAAATGGACGGTTTCGGTACCGATACCAACGTCATTCTGGTGGCCGCAACCAACCGTCCCGACATCCTCGATCCCGCCCTTCTGCGCCCCGGCCGTTTCGACAGGCGTGTCACCATGGATCGCCCCGACCTGCAGGGCCGCAGGGCGATTCTCGATGTACATGTCAAAGGTAAGCCGCTCGACTCCAACGTCAACCTGGACCTGATTGCCCGCCAGACGCCAGGATTCGTCGGCGCCGACCTCGAAAACCTGGTCAATGAGGCCGCGATCCTGGCCGCAAGGCGCAACCGCCGCACCATTGCCATGACGGAAATGCAGGAGTCGATTGAGCGTATCGCTATGGGCGGCCCCGAACGCCGCAGCCGCCTCATCACCGCCCGCGAGCGACGCGTTGTTGCCTACCACGAGTCGGGCCACGCCATCATCGCGCATGTTGTCAAGGGCGCAGACCCGCTGCAGAAGGTCTCCATCATTCCCCGCGGCATGTCGGGAGGTGTCACCTTGACCGTGCCCGAGCGAGATCGCTACCTCCTGCCGCGCTCCTACTTCATTGACCGCATCGCTGTGGGCCTCGGAGGACGTGTGGCGGAGGAGCTCGTATTCGGAGACATTTCAAACGGGGCTAGCGACGACATCCAGACCATCACGCGCATGGCGCGGGCGATGGTGATGAAGTACGGCATGAGCGAGAGTATGGGACCTCTCCAGATCGGAAGCCAGCAGGAAAATCCGTTCTTGGGGAGGGAGCTGACCGAGCAACGCGACTACAGCGAAGAGGTTGCCGAGGCGTTGGACAGCGAGGTGCAAAGGATCGTGAATGAACAGCACGACCGTGTGCGGAACATTCTCAGGATCCATCGTCTCCGTTTGGATGCCGTTGCCGAGGCCTTGCTTGAACGCGAAACGTTGGAAGAGGAGGAGTTTGTCGACGTATTCGAAGGAAACGCCGGCGCAGACGATCTACCCAATCCACTCGCGCTCCAACCCGCTTGACGAGCGCCCATCAATCCTCAAGCGTAGAGCCCGACGACCTACCCTTCCACCCCGCCATCCCATCGTAGGGGCACCCCTTGTGGGTGCCCAGCCCCACAGCACCAGAGATGCGCAATCCTGCCAATGCCCCTCATGGGCACCCCTTGTCGGTGCCCATGAGGGAGCTACATGAAATTCTGGATCCCTCGTGCATTGACACCACTGTGGACCTGCCAACCCCAGGCCAGACAATCGTCAAAGACTCCTGAAAACTCTCCTGTCCGGCTCACGTTCAAGCGGAAATAGTCACTACATGGATGTGCCGGGCAGCCGCTCAATCGCCGTGGCCGTCCCCAAGTAGACTGAAGAGCGAATTACCATAGTTCTCTGCCTTCCACCGCCCCACAGCAGGTATCCTCTCCAGCTCGGCCAAGGTCACAGGTCGATTCGCTGCTATCTGCAGCAAGGTCTCATTACTGAAAACTATATCGGGATCAACGCCGCGGGCCTTTGCAGTCTTGGTTCGCCACTGGCGCAAGGCTTCGTACCGCTTTTTTCCCGCTCCGCTGAGAACCGTATCTGCTTTCCGAATCGGCACTGGCCTTTGAGGTGCAGGCATACGCTCACCCCTCCGGACCGCAGCCAGCAACTCCTTTCCAAACCAGGATACATGGCGCGAATTGAGCCCGGGAATGTCCCTGAGTGAGGCCAACGAATGCGGCCGCTTCTGGGACAAGAGTATCAACGAGTTCTCCCCTAGGACTTTGAATGGCGGCCGGTCTGCTTGCTCGGCGAGTTTCTCTCGCCATTCCCAAACTGCCTGCAAAACGCCCAAATCCTTTTCATCCACCGATCGGATCTGCTTCATATGCCAAACAGTGCGCGGCTCCGGCGGCCTGTATTCGATCCTCTCCAGCATCCGAAACGCGGCCAGCGCCTCTTCCAACCGCTTACACTCTTCCAGTTCTTTGATCTGGCGGGCGCGTAGTGCAGGCAGGTAGTGCGTGTCGATCTGCGCGTAAGTAAGTTGCTCCCGGGTCAGCGGGCGCTTCCCCCAATTCGTGCGTTGCATTCTCTTGTCACTTACAACGCCAAACTCTTCACTTAGCACTTTGGCCAGCCCGACGCCCTGCCGCCCTAGGATTCGGGCGGCAAGTTGAGTATCGTAAAGCCGCTGCAACCGGAAGCCAAAGTCCCGCTGAAGGGTGATAATATCGTTCTCAGCCGCATGCAGGATGACTTCAGTCGAGTCATCAGCCAGAACCTCTCCCAGTTCAGACAGTTCTCGCAACCGCAAGGGATCGATCAAATAGTCGACAACGTCATTGATGCCGGACAACGAATGTTTCCCCTCTGGATCGGCAGGGACAGTTATCTGGATCAGGCAAACTCTGGGGGCGTAGCGGAAGAGGCTGTCGCTCTCGGTATCTAGCGCCAGCCACGGCTGATCGGAAACATGCTTCAGAAACTGCTTATATTGCGTCGGGGACTGCACCAGCTGCGGCGGCGCGATCGATGTCTGGCGCCCCTTCGCCGGCATTTTTCGGGTCACTTGCGTGGAATTTCCCTCTTGCTGGGTGAGCTACGTGTAACTTGCACAGAACCTGAATCATACCTCAGTTGATCCCCCACTCCAACTCCCGGCGGCATTCCCCAATCGTGCTTTGGCCCCGCTATCCCAGTAGTCTGCATGTCGATATCCCGGCCTGACCGCGGTCGCGGCGCCTAAAAGAGCCAGGCAATCCATCTATCTGAGTGAACAAAAACAGGCTCAAACTTAAGCAGCCAGAGACTCTCTCTTCAGACTTTCGGTCTGCGGATTTCTACTGACTGTGATATGATCTGTGCCAGTTCATGTTTCAGATTAATGGGCGAACCCTCGATACTTGAGCACCATTAAGTCTGATTGGGCCAGCCCTCGCAGGAGCGTCCCGAATGGGACTGCTGGACGCAGTCTGATGCTCGAAGACCGCCGCCGCGTGGATACTCCATGTCAGAGCAGGAACCGGATTTCTCGAGAGACAAAGCACTTGCCATGGCAATGTGGTACTGGTACGACGACGACAAAGCACTCAAAAACTCCCCTATCCATCCTCATCTGAGCCGGCCCATCGCCACCGCGGCCGAGTGGCTGAATCCACCGATTATCTCGATTCTGCACAGCCATTTCGCACGCTGGACCACTGCGCAACTGTCGCCAGGTCCGGTAATTCCCCAGCGCCTGTGGATCGACCAGGGCGGCGCTATCGCCTTCCGGTTCGCGTCCGACGAGCCGGCTGCATTGCCGGAGGTGGGCGCCGGCGAAGCGCTGGCCCAGTGGCTTGTATTACTTTCTAAGTGGATGGAGATTCACGTAGTCTTGGCACGCGCCCGCACCGTGTGGTCGCATGCTGAGTTGGTGGCAGCCCTGCCATTTACCACGCCGCCGCTCCTGCCCCCTCAGCTCGCGCAATTTCCCCCCAACAATTGGGAACAGGTTGCGCGCGGCCTGGCTGCTTCGGTTTCAGAGAGCGTCACAGCACTTGATACACAAACTGAGTAAGAAATGGCTCGACCGTTCGGCCTGCAGAAACATGAATCGAATCTACATCCTCCAATTGCAGTGCTAATGTAATGCCCGCTTATTGCAAAGATTTTTCTTGCGGATTACACGATGGGATCGCGCCAGCCTGATTTGCCATTACGCAATACGAACTGCTCAAATAGCAAGAGACCCGGATCCTTACCTTGAACGCACACTACCTTTCTCTGAAGGGACGTCGATGAAGTCTCAACGGGACTTTTTGAATGCAGACAACCACGCCTCGCACCATGAAGACGGCCGTGACCGTGAACAAATCGCCGATGCCGGTGAGACAGAGCCGGAGCCTTCCAACAGCTACACGGTCCGCCATACGCACTCCGCCGGCGGAGTTGCCTACCGTCTGTTTCAGGACAGTGCCCGCACTTCGATACAGATCGCTCTCATCGCCACCGACAAGGAGTGCCGTCGATGGCAACTGCCTAAGGGACGGCTCTATCCATCAGAAGAGCCTCTGACAGCAGCGCTGCGGGAGGTCGAAGAGGAAACCGGCCTCGAGACCAGGTTCGAATCCTTTCTCAAAACAGTAAGCTACGAGTATCTCGATACGTACGCCCGCGCCGTGCCGGAAAGGGTCTACAAGAAGGTCGACTTCTTCCTCCTGAGGGCAGTGGGAGGAACCCTCTCAGATGACAGTATCGAAGTCCAAAAGGTGGAATGGGCCTCAGCTGATGACGCCCTGGAGCGTCTGGTCTACGACGGAGAAAGAGACTGCATCCAGCTTGCCGTGGAATATCTGAATGGCCACTGAGATTGGAATGGCAACCTCCTCACAGGTTCGTGAAGTCCTGAAACTGCTTGTCTCAGGCACCACCAGCGATGTCAGCAGCATGGAACAGATCGCCGGAAGCTGGTGGCGGAATCTCCTCTTTATGCACTGGTTTGGTCCCCGGTTTCTGGGCAAACAGATGGATACATTTGTGGCAACCGAGGGCGACCGCATCTTGGGTTTCGTCATCGTTCAATATGATGGCGATGCCGCAGGAACCTTCGACTGGGCCTATGTGGAACCACTGAACGTAGAAGACAACCGTGAGGACTTCGCAGACCTCATCGACGCTGCCTTGGATCACGTTGAGGACCAGGGCATCCACCCCTACTTCTACTTTGGTTTCGCCACCGCCTCACCGGCCGAAGTCACCCAGATACTTGGCGAACTCGGTCTTGGTTCGGCTGATTATCAGAACTCGCAGCTGGTCGGAGAGTTGCCGCTGGCAGACACATCTGAGATACCGGAAGGCTTTCGAATCTCCACACAGATCTCTGCCCGGTTTGGGGCTCGCATGTCCGAACTGTTGCCCTCGGTCTACCCGGAGGCATCGGCGGAAGAGACCGAAATGATTGCCGCCATCCACTCCAGTACTCTGCGCTCCTCCAAGGTGTTCCTCATACTGCAGGAGGAGACTGCGGCTGGGTTCGTTCAGCAGTTCCGTTGGCGTGATGAACTGCGGCTCCTCATCGCCCTGCCGCCCCGCCTATGGGGCACCGATTCGGAACGACAGATTGTCGCCTATATGGCGAGGACTTTGCAGGGGCAGACCACTCGCTTGCGGCTACGTACCTTCAGTGACAGCCACTTGGACGAATCCCGGCATTCCTTAGAGAGTTTGGGACTTGACTGGCAACAGGCTCCCTGGCAGCGCTGGGTCGTAGCTCTGGAGACAGAAGCATCAAGCGGCGAGACGGCAGAACAGGAAGAAAGTCGGTCAAGCAGGTACGATTCGGTATGGCCGCCGGAGGGTCCTGATTCCACGCAGGACCGCGACGTCAGTACCGGGGCCCGGTCAAAAGAAGATGACGACCAAGAGTCAGGCGAAAGCCATGAAGGCAAGAGTTGACCATACAGCCCGTCCCCCATCACACCTGAAAAACGAGCACAACACAGGTGGACGCGGTCGTCACTCCCCCAACCGCACCCCAAACCGCGACGTCCAATTCTGTCCCTCAGAAGAGGAATATCCTCTTTCGCTTCAGCACGCACAGCATCCCAACAGGAGTCTCCAGCATTCGACCGGCTACCTTCGCGGCGAGAGCGGACTGCCCATATTCTACAGCCGCTGGCGTCCTGTGGGCTCTCCGCGTGGCGTCGTACTCATCCTCCACGGGCTGGGAGAACACAGCGGGCGCTATCGCCATCTGGTCGAGTCCCTCCATCAGGCCGGCTACTTGGTCTATGCCCACGACCACCAGGGCTTCGGTCGGTCAGGCGGCGCGCGCTGCTATGTCCAGGGCTTCCACGACTACCTGAGCGGTGTAACACAGGTCCTGTCCATGGCTCGCAAGGAAAACCCCGGCCTCCCTTTCTGTCTCTACGGACATTCAATGGGTGGACTCATCGGCCTTCTCTATCTGATGGAGGCTCCGGGTGCCGCAGATCTGGCTGTCATCGCCTCGCCTTCTCTGCAATCGCACGACCTTTCACCGGTAAATCGGGTCCTGAAGCGTATCCTTGAACTGACACACCGAGTCCGGCCCCAGCTCACATTCCGCCAGCGCGGTACGCTGGACATCCTCTCCCGTGATTGGGAAGAGGTCCAGATTGCCATGAGAGATTCGCTCGGCGTCCCCCTGCGCAGTGCTCGTTGGGTCGTTGAGTTCTTTGAAACGATGCAGGAAGTGAGTGAACGTGCCAACGAGGTTCGACTTCCAATCCTCATGATGCAGGGGCTTGCCGACGCTGTGGTCGTCCCGTCAGCTACTCAGGAGTTTTTCGCCAAAATGGGCTCTGAAGACAAGAGCCTGCGCCTCTATGAGGGCTACTACCACGAACTGCACAATGATCTGGGGCGCGAGCGCCCAATTGGCGCTGTCCTGGACTGGCTCAGTTCCCGCTGCCCTGACCCCAGGAACACGTAGGCAACCCCCTTCCCTGCATCAGCAGATGATCCCCTTCTTCGCCTCAGGCCCGTGGGCAATCGGATTGTCGCCAATCCAACGCTCGTCTACAGGTTCCGAAGCAAGCTGATAACGCGTATCCGTCGAGAGCCGCAACCTGTCTGTCAGGTTGTCCATGCTCGCGTGCATCGTGTACATACTGAATACCAGGAGATCGCCTAGCTCATAGTCGGTTGTTAGCCATCGACCATTCAGCCTCTCCCGCAACGCGATGGCATCGCTGGCGAAAGTACCCATGCCAGACCCCTGCCAGCGCTTCTGTCCCGTCTCTGACTCGTGTAAATCCGGCTCGTTAGTGCAGTAGACGTCGACATCCGACTGGCCGTAGGTCGCTTTGATCTCTTCCAGCCGGTGAGAACCCTCCAGGACCATCAGACCCCCCATCGCGCGCGGCGTGTCGCCTAGCGGCGTCCAACTGGTGTAAAGACTCTTCGTCCCGCGCCCCATGAAAACGATGTCATAGTGAGGATTGGTTGCCGTCTCCGTGCCGGACGACTTGACGCGGCACCACGTGAAGTCGAGCGGTCGAACCGGCCCGCCCAGGAACTTCTCATAAAAGGCCATCATCGGCCCTGAAAACAGCACCTGCCGCAACGGTTCGTTGTTCTTGGAAAGCCCCACCATCTCCCTCGCTGAAACATTGCATTCTCGCTTCGCCACACCATCCCGCAGCGGGTATTCCGTGTCGATGAAGTCCAGAGCAGCCAGGGCTTCCAACATCGTCACCCGCGCCGCCGTTAACGTGTCCACGTCAAGCAGTCGCGGCAAATAAAGGTATCCGTCCGCCTCAAATCTGGCCCGCAGTGCGTCGAAGTCATCAACAGCGTCCGCAGAAGAGCGCAACTCGCCGAAACTGTCGGGATCTGTGTCCAACGGCTTGCCGTGAATCGAGAGCACTTCGTGATCCATCATTCTGTCGTCCTCCTCACGTACTTCCTCAACACGCGCCAGTCCTTCGGAGTCGTCCCGTCCGGGTACGAAAACGCAACCTCCCCCACGTACAGATCACCCCGCGAATCGAACGCAATGTTGTGCGGGCTGAAATAGCGACCGGAGCCGTAAGGATCCTCTATCCCCCACTCGCTCAGGATCTTGCCGCTCAGATCTCGCACCGTGATACGGGCCGGCGGATTCTCGGGGACGGGTACCTTCGTTTCCCCCATGAAAATGCCGCCCACCTCTGCCAGATACATGTTACCTTCCCCGTCTATGCACATGTCGCAGGGCCACCAGACATCGTCCCACTGTCCAATGAACTCGCCTTGCGAGTCGAAGAGCTGCATTCGCCGGTTCTGCCGGTCGGCTACATAAACAGTGCCGTCTCTGTCCACGCACACATTGTGCGGCGTAACGAACTGTCCGGCGCCGGTTCCCGGCTCACCCCAGGAAAACAGCAATTCACCCGCCGCCGTGAACTTGTGTACGCGAGCGTTTCCATAGCCATCCGAAACGTAGAGTTCGCCATCCGGAGAAAGTGCTATCCCGGTAGGGTAGTTGAATGGCGGGCCCGCGCGCAGCACCTCCTTCTGAACATCCCAGACGTACCCGGTATCAGCCGGATTGTCCGCCGTCTCCATCGACATGAGGAGCTCACCCTCAGGGGTAAACTTGTGTACAGCATGGCCCCAGTCGTCGACGCAATAGATCGAATCATCCGGACCGACGATAATATCGTGCGCCCGCTTGATCATCCCTTCGCCCCACGCACGCAAAAACCGGCCGTCTCGGTCGAACACAATGATTGGGTGCTCGCTCCGACAGAAGATATATACCCTGTCCTTTGAGTCCACCGCCACGCCCGGCGCCTCACCGATCTTCCAACCGTCAGGAACTTCACCCCAGCCATCAACCTCTTCATAGACAAATTGGCCGCTGCCCAATCTCATCGTCTCTTCCCTTCTGTCTCGTGAAAACGGGCCCTTACGGCCCGCCATCGAACTTCTATATGTGATTCCCGTTCTCTCTGCCGCCAGCGATTCCGGAAAAGTCGCCCCCAACCTCAACGCCGCGGTCTGGGTGGAATCTCATCCCGCTCCGGCTCGAACCACATCCCCGCGATCGGCGGAGGCACCGGGTCTCGCGCAATTTCCATATCAATGACGCACGGCCTGCCGCACGCCAGGGCGTAGCTCATCGCATCTTCGATCTCGCAGTACCTGTTGACCGTCAACCCCTCGGCCTTCAGCGACTTGGCCAGTGCCGCGTAGTCCGCATTCTCGCAAAACTCAGTGCCGATAACCCGTCCATCGTAGCTGCCCTGCTGACCGCCGCGAATGGCGCCAAGCGCCTGGTTGTTGAACACGATCCACACGACCGGAAGCCCCCACTCGACTGCCGTGATCACCTCCTGGCACACCATCAGAAAGCCCCCGTCACCCGTCACGCAGACGGCCGGCAGCTCAGGCCGTGCCAGCTTGCCCCCAATTATGGAAGTAGGGCCGAACCCCATCGGCGTCCATCCTCCGGGGTAGAGCAACCGGCGCGGCGAATAGATGGGAAAGAACGCGCCGAAATAGTGGTTGTGGTCGCCGGTATCCAGCGAAAAAAGAATGTCTCTCGGCAGGACCCGTCGCAGTTCCTCGACCACCCGCAGCGGCTCCATGCCCGTGGCGCCGCTCCCTTCGTCGGGAATATCCATGCAAAAAACGGACTTGACTTTCTCTGTAAGCTCCTGGTTCGCCTCCCTGTATTGGGGGGCCTCCATAGCCGACAACGCTTCAACTATTTCGTGTAGAGTGGCCTTTGCATCGCCAAGCAGTCCAACCTCCACAGGATAGATTCGTCCGATCTGGTTGGCGTCTATATCGATCTGGACAAAGCGATTCTGCTCGACGAAAGGCATGCCCTCCGTCCACCAGCACGTCGACAGATCCGAAAAACTGAAACCGACTGCCAGCACAACATCCGCGTATTCCCTGATGTACTCGTGCGCGCTCGGATGGCCGAGCCAGCCCAGGCTTCCTACGCTCTGCGAATGGTCTTCGGCCAAAATCCCTTTGGCGGCATAGGAAGTAGCTACTGGCGCGCCCAGCAGTTCGGCGAGCTTCTTGATTTCGGGCCCGGCGTCGGAGAGAACCGCTCCGTAACCCGCCGCGATTATCGGATGGGTCGCCTGATGCAGCGCCTCTGCCGCCTGTGCAATCGCCGTCGCATCCGCGCGCACCCTTCCGGCGTAACCAAACTGCTTGGGATCAGGAATCTCGTCAAAGTCGTGGAATTCTGCCTGCATGTCCCAGGGGATTTCAATTGCGACCGGGCCGGGGTTGCCAGCCCGCGCCAGCCCAAACGCCTTGCGCACGACCTCAGGAATCAGGTCCGGATGCTGCACCTGCCATACCTTCTTTACCACCGGCTGCAAGACCTGCACAAAACTCTGGTCCGGCAGACCGTAGAACGGGCTCGTCTCCTGCAACTGACCTCGCCCCACCCAACGCGAGATCACACCCCCAAAAATGGCCACGACCGGGCTCGAAGCGGCCGCAGCCGATGCCAGGCCCATCACCATATTCGCCGGCCCCGGTCCCACCGAAGCGCAGCAGACACCGATTTCGCCGGAGATGCGCGCATACCCGTCAGCGATATGCGCAGCCGCCTGTTCATGGCGCGTCAACTTGAACTCTATCTGCGATGAGTCGTATATCGCGTCCAGAATGTTGGTGTTGCCGTGTCCGGGGTGCCCAAAAACGTGCCTGACCCCTTCCAGTTCCAGCGCTCTGACTAACGCCTCAGCGCAGCGCATTCGAGCCATTATCGGTTTCCTGCAGCTCTCCAAATCTTTTGGCCCAACTCGAAGCCTGGAAAACAGCCATGTTCAAGAGGCTCCGTCAAATGACGGGAGGCAGACTAATGTGACTCGGGAACACCATAGGGACTGTCCAAGTATTTGCCGACGTTCTCGTTGAGCGGCCAGCCCTGGCCCCCTGCCAGCGCGAATGAGTCCGACCGGCCGTGCAGCCAGAAAAACATCTCGGCAGCATCGTTGCAGTCGCGAAATTGCTCTCGATACGTGGGGTCTTCCAGCTTGTAGTTCGCAGTGGCAATGTCGAAGTCAGGTTCTCGGATCCAGTCCCTGTGGGGTGCCTCCGTGCGCCAGTAGTTGTACTTCAGCAAATTGCGCACCCCCGTACCGCTGGCAACGGAACGACGATGCCAAATCGAATAGACGGTCAGGAAGATCGTTCCAGCTGGTGCAGCCGCCCGGTACGCACCGCGAATGCCGCCGTAGTGACCCATCCTCTTTGACAATGAAAAAAGAAAATGGGACCCGGGCAGCAGCTCCGTGGGTCCTAGCTCAATCGGACAGTCCTCGGGATAGTAGAAGACCTGGAGATAGTTCAGAGCTGGACCATGTTTGGAGTTGCCATCCCGGTGCCAACCCTGGGCCGGCGACGGGCACTCTACGCGGTGGTTGCTCATAATAATCGGCAACCCAAAGTTCTGTCCCAACAGGCATCGGACTGCCCCCGCAGCCTGTTCGTTCAGAATCACATTGTCGACAAACCAGTCCTCATGCAGTATCTCCGACGGTTCATGCGACGGGTACCTGTCCAGATACTCGACTGTGCGTCGGTTGGTGTCGTCTGGCACCACGCCTTCCAATACCAGAAAGCCCCGTTTGCAGAATTCCAGAACTTCAGTGTCCTTCAGCCCAGGCCGGCAAGAGTGGGTTCTCATGATCGCTTATCTCCTTGCATCAATGCGGATTGCACGCCTTCATATGACTCTGACGCTTTTCAACCAGGCACCTTTTGACGCAAACCGGTCCAAAGCATTCTTCGATTGATTCTCAGCCGATGGGACATTTCATCGCCGTTCGTAAATCTCTTCCCGCTCCCTTGCTACCCTGTTGCGAGTGAGCCTCTGCAGCTCAGGGGGCATGCGCTCAAACGTCTCCGGCCAGATCGGCTGATGACCGCCCTCCCGCGCCAGGTTCCACCACGGTGGGTAGTAGGCGATATTCAGGGCCATTCTGTGCTGGTCCGCTGTCGTGTTGGCGCCGTTGGCATGCCAAACTCCGCCATGCCACAGAAACACCGAGCCGCGGCGTCCAGTGATCGGCAGAAGCCGCCTGTCGTCTGCCTTCATCCCGCGCGGCGGTCGCTTTCGCAATCGGTGGCTGGTAGGCATGATGCGCGTGGCTCCGATCTCTTCAGTGAAGTCGGTCATCATCCAGATCGAGTTGATCATCCACGGCGTGTCCGGCAGAAGCTCCGGCAAGTCCTGCGCCGAGTCCGTGTGCACGCCCCCGGCAGGAGCCCCCGGCTTGACCCATTTCGAACACGCCTCCGCCAGTCGAATATCCTCCCCGAGGAAATGTCTGACCACAGCCAGCACGTCCGGATGGGCCGCGCATGTCCAGCTCGAACTGTCCAGATTCAGGAGGCCGAACAGCGTCTGGTACAGATCATCGTTGGGATCCTGAAAGTAGATGCGGTTACCGGGGTCCTCGTGCAATGCAAACAGCTTCTCCGTAATACTCTCTGCCAGTTCCGCCGGGATCGCCTCCTCCAACACGCAATACCCAAACAGGTCCAGATGATCAATTGCCTCTTGTACGCTCACTTTTGGCAGCCCCTTCACTTTGCAGAGTCACTGGTTAGCGCTCAAGGATAAACTCACAACCAAGTCCATACGTCCTTGTTTCATCCAATAACAAGGCCAGGTTCGGAAACTGAACGACCCGCCACCCGTCTCGAACTGCCTCCAGCACAGTCTGGTACGGCCACTCCTCTGGGTCCGCGATCTCGTCAGCAATTTCGCCATTCTCCATCATCAACATACCTTGCACCTGACTGGCAAGTGAAGTACTGATTGCTTGCAAGTAGAGAATGTCCTGGCACTTTCCGTTGTCGCTGCGGGCTGTTTCCAGCGCCTCACGCAGCATCTCTTCACTAAGCGATCCGTCCTGAAAGGCACCGATACAATTCACCAGCTGCTGTTCAAGCGTGTTCCCGGTCATCGGCCGTCAGTCCTTTCGAATAGAAGCTGCCAATCGTCTCCCCACAGAATCCGACTTTCGCCACTGCAATCAAACAGAACTTGACCATTCAGCCACCATCAGTTCACGACCATGAACAATGAGAGCCAATAAGTCTCTCTCCTCTCTGCACCCACTCCAAACAATTCGGCGTGGTAACTGATCACTGACCACTGATCACTGACCACTGCATTTCTGGGCGGTCGGGCCTATTCGGCCCTCCCTTGTGCGGGGGCTCCGCCCCCGCAACGCCCCCTCTCCTGTCCGCGCCGTAGCGAGTGTGTGGCTAATTTGAAGTTATCGTCTCGCGGCGGCCGGGCTTCACCCCCCCCACCCCGCGTCTTGGCTGATTCCGAATAAGTGCCAGCGCAGGCAAGACAGGCGAGGCAACTCCCATTTATGCCCAACGTCCACCGCGATGACCATCGCGAGCCCGCTACAGAAATCCTGACGGTACATACCCTAGGCAGACCGTACACAGTACACACACATCACGGCTTGGTTGTTGCAATAGATCTTCACTTATCCATACACGCGTAGAGCAGTCTCCCCCAATACCCCCGCCTGTTCGTTGGATGATAGGAAAGCAGTGTGGATCTTCGCCAGCTCGACGTACTGCTTGTACGTTGCGTGCAACAGGGTTCCCGGCTGATCTGTCCCCCACATCACTTTGCTCGCGCCGATTCGGTCGATTCCCATCCGCAGGTAGCGTTCGACACTGGGGAAAGGGTAGCCCTCTTCCTGGACGAATGCAATAAGGGATGCACAGTCGAACCACACATTGTCCAGCAAGCCCAGGTCGACCTGCTCCTCCCACAGCTTCCAGAGTCGGGGCACCGACTCCGCCTCCGGCCTGGGCTGACCCAGGTGCGCGATTACAATCCGCAGCCGGGGGTGCCGCACGGCAATCTTTCGCACGGCATCCGTCTGATAGGATCGACTGCCAATCCCACCCAGGTCAAGTACCAATACCAGGCCTCGACTCTCTATCTCCTGCCACAGCCAGTCTAATTCGGGAGCCCCCAACTGCGCTTCCGGGTGAATTCCGCACAGTCCCGAAGGGACCGAGCACTCCAGCTTGACCGCGCAAAAGCCCGGCGACGCCAGCGTCGATTCAAAAGTCGTACGGCTGTCGTCCATCCACGGATCGAAATAAGCGGCGCCAACCAACCTCTCAGGGTACTGCTGCAGCGCATCCATTGCGTACCGGTTGCACTCTCCATACATGGGGCCCTGCAAGAGCACAGCCTTCTCCACCCCGCCCCAGTCCAAATTGGCCAGCAGTTGCTCCGGCGAATAAGCCAACCCTTCACCCATGGGCAGAGTTACCTGGACCTCCTCGCCGCCGATGATGGCACGCCCATAACCGGTTCCTCGTGTCGGACCGGCGCCATTCTGACCATGGATCCGAGGAAACACGTGGCTGTGGGCGTCAACAATCATTGTGCACTCTCAGTGTGCCGAAACGTTGGCCTTGGTTTGCGCAGATCTGGAAGGACTGGTTAGGCCGCCGCCCTATGCCGCCTCCACCGCCTGCCGCCCGGACGGCGTCAACAGCACGATTCTCCCCATATTGTCGCCGGAACGCAGGACCGCCAGCGCCTCATTCGCGTTTTCCATCGGGAAAGTCTGGGTGACGATCGAGCGGATCTTCCCTGCAGCCATCAACTGGGAAACCTCGATCAGGTCCTGCTTGCGCCCCGCCCGCGTACCGATGATCTCCAGTTCATTCTGGGCCAGGTACTTCCCTTCTACCGGGTAATGGTCCGGCGTGTAACCCACAATGACCAGCCGCCCTCCATGCCGCAGCGATTCAACCCCGGCCGCCATCGTCTCAGTCTGACCAACAATGTCTATCACACAGTCAACGCCGAGCCCGTCTGTCAGGTCCCGCACTGCGCCCGGCAGTTCACCGTCCTCTGGGTCGAGGACTTCATCTGCCCCCAGCTGACGCGCCCACTCCTTCTTCGCCTCCGAGATCTCGACCGCGAAAACACGAGCCCCAGCCGCTTTAGCCAGCTGGACCGCGATCGATCCCACGCCGCCAACGCCGACGACCAGCACGGACTCTCCCAACCGCAGCCTGGCACGGTCGATGGCATGATACGCCGTCATCCCCGCATCGCAGCAGACCGCCCCGTCCGGCCACGACACGCCTGCAGGAACGTGCACCAACTGCCGGCCCGGTACCGCCACGTACTCGGCATATCCGCCGTGCCGGTCCTTGGCCCCCAGAACGCCGCCCATGTTCACGCAGATCTGCTCCCGGAACGACCGGCAGGGCAGGCAGTTCCCGCACGTCGTGAAATTGTAAACGATTACCCGGTCGCCTTCCTCGAACCCGGTCACCCGGTATCCAGCCTCAGTGACGACCCCCGCAACCTCATGCCCCATGATGAACGGCAGTTCCGGTGTGTAGCCGAATCCGTCCAGCAGCTTGAGATCCGTGCCGTCGATGCCGCAGGCCATGACCTGCACCAGAACTTCATCTGGTTCGGGGCTGGGGGTCGTAATCTCCTGCCATGCCAAAGGCCGTTTGAACGCGCGTAGTATGGCAGCTTTCACCGCGAAGCCTCCAGTCTGATCATCTGTAACGAGAAGCGGTTCATCATGAAGACCAGCCGAGTTTTCAACTCAATCCCCTTCGAGAATGCCTTCAACGAACGCCTTCCCATCCGCCAGCACCCTCAAAGGATCGTCGGGGTAACCCCATGCCATCGCTTCATACTCGATTGAAATGTACCCGGAAAAGCCGCCGCCTACCATCGCCGTAATCAAGCCGGCAAAATCGATCTCACCCTCTCCCAGCGGCGGAAAGCCGAAATCCTCGCTGTTGCCGCGCGCGTCCTTGGCGTGCATGTGCTTCACGCGATCACCCAGCGCCAGGTAGGCGTCAAGCACGGAGTCGCCCCGCACGTGGTAATGTGCCGGGTCAAAGAGCACGCCCAAGCCCTCAAGTCCAGGCGTTGACAGCAGCCTCTGCAAACGTTCAAGATTGTGTACCAGCGATCCGTAAGGGCTGGCCGCCTCAATCAGAAGCATCACGCCCAGCCGCTCGGCATCCTCCACAAGGTCGCGCATCGCCTCCAGGCACCAGTCCCAGTACGTGCTCTCCCACCCGTAGAACAGCTTGACCCCGCATCCGCTGATCACGTAGGCGACCTCCATATCCGACGCCAGCTGCAACCCGCCGCGAATAAACTCCGTGTTCTCCCGCCGCAACTCCGGGTCGCCATGAATCACATTCGTGTGCGCGTTCAATGCGCCGATCGCAATCCCAGCCTTTTGCGCGTAGTCACGCACAGCACGGCGCCGCGCCGGGTCCGCCCCCGAATCCATATGCGGCTTGGGTGGGGGTATAAACGGCGGCGCCAGCTCCAGGCTGATGTCGATCGCCTGGTATCCCTGGTCCGCCAGGATATCTATCGACTCTTCGACACTGTACGTGTGCAGCAGACCGGAATTGCAGCTCAGACCTTTCATGGCTCCTCCATCTGCACTGTTCCTGTTCCCGGCTACCGCGCCGCCGGCAAACCTACGATCTCTCTCGCCTCAGTTCCCGATGCAATCTCTCTGCCAACCTCGCGCGCGATGCGAACAGCTTTCTCCACCAGCTCAGCGTTCGATTTTGCGTAAACACCGTCCTCGACGAACGGGCAGTCTTCCATACCAACCCGCACATGGCCTCCGATCGCAATCGTGTGTGCCACCATCGACCAGTAGTTGGGCGGGTCCATGCAGCTCATGCTGAAATTCGTTCTCGGCGGCAAATGGTCCACCATATACTGAAGTCCTTTGGCCGTCGGCGGCGTCCAGCCCTGTCCTTCCCAGCCGAAGAACAGCGTCACCCACAATGGCTCAGGCAGCAGGTCCTCCTCAATTTCCCTGACCCCCTCCTCGGTCCAGAAGTCACCTCCGCGAATCTTGCCTATCGCCCAATACGCGCCGGTGTTGAAGCACTCAATCTCCTGCTTCACGCCATACTTTTTAGCAAGGCTCGAGTACATTCTGAGTTCCGGAATCGGGTGCACCGAGTAGATCGGCACGGGAGCATAGTCTGAATCAGGCTGAAAATACTCATCATGCGAGTTGAAGTTGATCGAACTCATGTCCGGCTTGAGCTGCTCCCACAGCTCCAGTTTCTGTTCCAGTCGCATACTCGCCAGCCCGAACTGTACAATCGGCTCGCCCGCCGCCCGCACCCGTTCCGTGATATCCCGCCAACCCTCGACATTCGGTATCGAAAGCTGCTTGCCGTCAGGCTGGATCACCGGGTCCGACCTGTACTGGCCGTGTGTATGCACAATCGTAGCGCCCGCGTTCATCGATCGAATGTACTCTTCCGCGACCCCCTTCGTATCGTCACAATGCGTCAAAAAAGGGTTTCGCGGAAAAGACAACGATGAGTCCGTGGTCACGGTGATAACGAGTTTCTCCATGGGTTTCCTCTCGTGGGATGTTGTGTGGAGCCCGGTCTTCCTTTCAGGCCTGGGGAGAGCGCGTGGGATCGATCCCCTGCAGTTCCAGGGAGTCGGCAAAGTGACATGCGACGTGGTGACCCGGCGTCAACTCGATCAGGGGCGGCACGTCCGTCTGGCAGACTTCCTCCATATAGCGGCAACGCGGGTGAAACACGCAACCCGGCGGCGCGTTGGCCGGGTCCGCCGGCTCGCCTTCCAGGTTCAGCCGCTGCATGTGGTGATGCGGATTCGGGCGCGGCACAGCCGAAAGCAACGTCTCGCTGTAAGGGTGCTTGGGATTGCGCAGCAACTCCTCCGACTCCGCCACTTCGACCAATTTGCCCACATACATCACCGCAATCCGGTTGCTGACCTGCCGCACAACGCTCATGTCGTGCGCTACAAACAGATAGGTAAGATCCAGGTCCGACTGCAGATCCTGCAACAGATTGACGACCTGTGACTGGACCGATACGTCCAGGGCGGAAACCGGCTCGTCGCAGACCACCAGTTTGGGGCGCTGCACCAGCGCACGCGCAATGCCAATCCGCTGACGCTGCCCGCCGCTGAAGCTGTGCGGATAGCGTGGCAGATGTTCGACCCGCAGCCCCACCGCTCTCACCATCTCTGCGACCCGGTCCTCCAACGCCTGGCCGCGTGCGATCCCATGTGCCAGCAGCGGCTCCCCCACCAGCTCCAGCACCGTCATCCGCGGGTTCAGAGACGAGAAGGGATCCTGAAAGATCATCTGCATGTTTCGACGAAAGGCCTTGAGCTCCTGCCTCGTCAGCCGGTTTATGTCGACTGCCTCGCCTTCGTCATGGAAAACGATTTCGCCGCCGGTTGGCTGGTAAACGCGCACGATACAGCGGCCGGTCGTCGTCTTACCGCACCCGCTTTCCCCGACCAGCCCCAGCGTCTCGCCCTTTCTGATCGACAAACTGACCCCGTCAACGGCCTTGACATATCCCGTGGTGCGCCGCAGCAGTCCCTTCTGAATGGGAAAGTACATTCTCAGGTCATTGACCTCGAGCAAGAGCTCGTTGTCATCCGCCATGTTCTTCCTCGGTCAGCCTCTCTTCGACGTCTGAGTACAAAAAGCAGCGCACGCGATGACCGGGCACTGTCTCATCCAGCTCCGGCATCGCCCTGTCGCACGTTCCCGGCATAAAGCTCGGACAGCGGTCACTGAAGGCACAGCCGCTGGGTATCTCATACGGGTCAGGAACAACGCCTTCGATCGCCCGCAGCCGTGGCAGCTTCTCCTCGTCAATGTGCGGAATCGAATTCAGTAGCCCTTGCGTATAGGGATGCCGCGGGTTGTCGAACAGCTCGTTCACACTGGCCTGTTCGACAATGCGCCCCAGGTACATGACCGCCACTTCATCCGCGACTTCGGCAATCACGCCCAAATTGTGCGTAATGAAGATGACGGCCATACCCACCTCTTGCTGCAAGGCCGTCAGCAGTTCCAGAATCTGAGCCTGAATCGTAACGTCCAGCGCAGTCGTCGGCTCATCCGCGATCAGAAGTCGCGGCGTACACGAAAGCGCCATCGCAATCATTGCCCGCTGTCTCATCCCGCCGCTCAGCTGGTGTGGATAGGCGTCCACAATCTGTTCCGCCCGCGGAATGCCAACCCGTCGCAGATTCTCGACCGCCAGTTCACGCGCATCGGAACTTTCCACGCCCTCCTGGTGAAGCAGTATGGTCTCGATTATCTGGTTCCCAATCGTGTGCATAGGGCCGAACGAAGTCATCGGCTCCTGGAAGACCATGCTGATCTCGGCGCCCCGAATCGTACGGATTTGAGCCCCGCGCGGGTCCAACTGGGCCAGGTCGATCGCACCAGGGTCCTTCCCGTTCTCGCCCTGGTGCAACAAGATCTGTCCGTCCACAATGTTGCCCGGCGGCGACGGGACGAGGCGTAGAATCGAATGCACCGTCACCGATTTCCCGCAACCGCTCTCACCAATGATGCCTAAAGTCTGGCCGCGCCGGACGTCAAACGACACACCGTCGACCGCCCGCACGATGCCTTCGTGCAGGTGGAAATGGGTCATCAGGTTCTTGACTTCAAGAAGCGAGTCGTAGGCCATGGGCTCTCGTCAATCTTGAGGCGCTTCTCCGCGCCTCGACAGCACCTACGTCATCGAGTATGGGTCTGCCGCATCCCGCAGTCCATCGCCCAGAAAATTGAACATGAGCACGGTTACAATCACAAACAGCGCCGGAATCAGCATCCAGGGATGGAGGGCAACGTTCGCGATCATCTGCGCGTCCTGCAGGAGGGTGCCCCAACTGACCGCGGGCGGCTGGATTCCCAGACCGATGAAACTGAGGCTCGTTTCACCGATTATCATGCCGGGAACGGCAAGCGTGATCGCCACCACGATATAGCTCGCAAAGAGCGGCAACAGGTGCTTTGTGATGATTCGCCACTCGCCGACGCCGGATACGCGCGCCGCAATTGTAAAATCCTCTTCCCGTAACGATAGCAGGCGCCCGCGCACCGTCCGCGCCAGGCCCGCCCAGCCCACGATCGAGAGTACGATTGTAATCGCAAAGTAGGTCTGAATGGAGTCCCAGTCCCGGGGTACCGCCGCCGCCAGTGCCATCCACAGCGGCAACTGCGGAATCGAGACGAGCAGATCGATCAGTCGCTGAATGACCTCATCCGTTACCCCGCCGAAATACCCCGAGATGCCACCAATCACCAACCCAAATACAAAACTGAGAAAGACGCCCACCAGCCCAATCGTCAGCGAAATGCGCGTTCCGTAGATTACCCGCGAAAACAGGTCTCGCCCCAGCCGGTCCGTCCCGAACAGAAAGATCTGCCCCTCTTCTCCTACCCCAAAGAGATGGCGGTCCGTTTCAAACAGCCCCCACATTTCGTAAGGATCACCGCGCACAAAGAACCGTACGGGGTACTTCTCTTCCTTTACCTCCTCAAATACCCGGTTGTACTGTTCATCGCGCCCCCCCTTCAACCCGTAAACGAACGGACCGGCAAAACCATTCTCGTCAAAGAGATGGATCTTGGCCGGCGGCGCGTACACGAACCCCTTGAAGTCATGCTTCGTATCGTACGGTGCAATAAACTCACCCAGCGCAGCAACCAGATAAAGGAGCCCCAGAATGACCATCGAAGCCTGCGCAAGCTTGTGCCTCTTGAATCGCCGCCAGATCAGCTGCGATTGCGAAGCCGTATACAGGGCCTGTTTTTCGCGGCTGGGATCATCTGCGGAAACCCTTTGTACGGGCCCCATCTCTTCTTCCTGTTGGACGTTCTCGCTCATCAGGCTACACCCTCATAGCGGATACGCGGATCCAGCCACACCAGCAGGATATCGGAGACCAGGGTGCCGACCACGGTCAAGATACTCAGAATGAACACGATGCTGCCTGCTAGAAACATGTCCTGGTTCAAAAGGGCCTGCAACAGCACCGGTCCCGTCGTCGGGATGTTTAGCACCATCGAAACCAGCACCTCACCCGAGATTATCCCCGGTAACATCCAACCGATTGTGCTGAATACGGGGTTCATCGAAGTCCGCACCGGATATTTGACTAGAAGCCGCGTCTCAGTCAAACCTTTGGAACGTGCCGTGATGACATACTGCTTGTTCAATTCGTCCAGCATCATCCCCCGCATCGTGCGCATCATCCCCGCCGTATTTGCCATACCGATAATGACAATCGGCACCCAGATGTGCTGAAGCATGTTCACCAACTTCCCCCAGCTCCAGGGCGCGGTCTCATACTGTTGCGAAAACAGACCGATTGCCGAAATGTCGAACCAGACAAATGCCAGCCACAAAAAGATCAAAGCCAGCAGAAAACCTGGTGTCGCAACGCCAATAAACGAAACGAATGTCCAGAAATAGTCGACCAATGAGTACTGGTGCGTTGCAGAGTAGACACCAATCGGCACCGCCGTCACCCAGACGAAAACCGCGGTCAGGACCGATACCGCCGCCGTCAGAGGAACGCGCGCCGCCAGGATCTCGCTTACCGACTTGACGTAGGTGAACGAAGTCCCGAAATTGCCTTTGAACAGGATGTTTGTTATCCAAAGCCAGTACTGTTCCGGCATCGACTTGTCCAGCCCGTAAAGTTGCCGCAACGCCTCGACCTCCTCCTCGGATACCTGCGTACCCGCCGACCGCAGTCGCAGGACCTCCATGTTCAGAATGTCCCCCGGCGGCAGTTGGATCAGTACGAACGATATGACGGAGATGAGCAAGATCAACGGGATTAAAAGCAGAAGTCGTCTGCCAATGTACTGTGTAAGCATTGACTCCCTTCCCTGTCAGTACCTGTGGGGAGAACTCAAGAAACCTGCTGGTGCTACGAATTTCCGTCGTGCGTATTGCCCGAATCGTGGCGGTGGTTCGGGGGGCGGGCCGCGCCCGCCCCCCCGGTCATTCCATATGCCGAAATCAGCGTCGGCTCTCATCCTGCCAGAAGTAGAACTCTGCCTCGTTGGCAGACTGGATCTGGAATCCTCTCTTGGCCACGTTTCCAAGTCCCGCGCTTACGACCAGAGGATTCTTCAACGGGTCGGACGCGGAAATCCAGAAGTGGTTGTCACGGAAGATCGCGATCATCTCACCCCAAATCCTCTCGTGCTCTGATGCATCCGACGTAGCGAAAAGCTCGGTCTGTAGCCTCCGCAAGTCCTTGTAGGTCTGCGGCGGTTCGACACCCACGACCAGAGGATCGGTCTCGTCCGGGTTGTCCGATGCTTCCTTTCCGCCTCCGACATTCCAGTCAAACCACGCCATCCACAACGGGGCATAGTGGCGCTGCCACGCCCGTCCGATATAGTCGCCGGACTCGTGCCACGGCCAGCGTGGATAGTGCGCCCACCAGACCATCGCTTGCGTCTCGTTGGCTGCCGCCTGGGTCAGGAACAGGTTCTGCTCCAGCTGCTTGACCGTTGTGCAAATGCCGATGTCATTCCAGTTCTGTGCCGCAATCTCAGCCGTCGGCAGCGATTCACCCGTGAACGGGGTGAAATTGAACTGGATCCGGATCGGCAGGCCGCTCGGTGTCAACCGGCACCCGTCCGCGTCGCGCTGGTCCAGTCCCAACCCGTCCAGAAGCGCCTCGGCCTGCGCAACGTCTGTGGTCGGGTCCATGGTCTGCGGTAGTTCCGCCAGACCCGCGTAAACCGCGTCGATGATCGACTCGCGGTCAACCGCGAAGGAGAGTGCTTTGCGGAAGTCTAATTCGTTGATGACCTCCTGCCACGCCTCATCCGCATAGGTCATATTCAGGTAGATCTCACCCAGCGAGGCGTGCATGTCCAGAATGACGACCTCGTAGCCCTTCTCCTCGGCGTTCTGCAGGTAGAGCGGCATGTCGGCAGCAGTTACGCCGCGGCGCGCCATATCCACTTCACCGGCGATAATCTTCAATGTCGCCGCATTGACATCGGGAACAATCGATATCTGAAGCCGGTCGATGTAAGGCAGCTGCTGGCCCCACTCGTCCACCTTGAAGTAATAGGGGTTCCGCTCCATAACCGCCTGCGTCTCGCCCATTTCAGTCAGAATGTAAGGTCCAAGCGAGGGAAGGCCGGTCTCATGCTGGCGGTTGGTGCTGGTGTAAACGCCAAACAGCCTGTTCCACTCGCCTGCCTCAAAACCATGCTGGTCGAGCAGTGCCGCCAACTCGTCCGGATCCGCATAGTCCCCGTGGATCTTCTTCAGGTAGTCGCTGTCTGTGAATCGGTGCGGGCCGCCGCCGTATGTGAAAAGGCCCGGCCAGCCGCCGTACGGCTGATCGAACGAGACCTTGAAGGTATAGCGGTCGATCACCTCCAGTGTGCCCACGTTTCCTGAGGGCGAATTGCCCGAACGCCAGGTCGACCCGATTACGGGCGTGAGCGTCTCGTTGTGCAGCATGTCGTTCCACCAGAAATCGATGTCCTCCGTATCAAAATCGGAGCCATCCGAGAACTTCATGCCCTTGCGCATGTGGAAGGTGAAAACCTGGTCGTCGTCACTGATCTCCAGATCGAAGATGTTGCCGGTCATCGTCGCAAAGTCGTGCGAGATGTCCTCGGTCTCCACCCAGGGCTCATTCGAAATCCAGCCGGCATCATGGCCGATCGAGCCTGCGTCAAAGTCAATCAACCGCAACGTGCCCCCGTACTCGCCGCGTTCCATCACGGCCTGCCATTCGGGAATGCGGTTGTTGCCCACGGCAGGATTGACGGGAAGCCGCTCATCCACTGGCGGCAGTTCGCCCGCTTCGACTCGGGCCGCCAACATAGGTGCCTCGCAGAAAGTATTGCCTGCGGCCTGGGATTCGAGGCAACTCTCATAGGAAGATGAAGCCATGGCCTCTTCCGACGTGTCTTCGGCTGCAGGCGCCTCTTCCATTGCTTCTTCCGCCGCCGGCTGCGGAGCACCACATGCCGCGAGCAAGGCAACCGCGGTGATGGCGACAAGCAGATAAAACAGCGTTTTCCTCATCGGATCACTCCTTTGGACTGAACGTGTGGAAGGTATACTGAAATGGTCCTACGCTTCAGAGTGGGTAGGGGTTCGGCCTCCTTTGATTTGAATTGGCTGGGTGCGGGATTGACCTTCTGTGCAACTCTCACTTCCTCGTTTCCTATGAAAACAATTGGGTTGAGAGCCTAACGCGTGAATAATACGCGCATCATGTGTTTAATGCAAACAACAAAAATCCAATAAATGGCGCTGCCTTTCCGCCGCTGACTCGAAGAATGCCGCAAGCCTTCAACCCAAAATGATGGGAAGCCGTCCTGTTCACCTGGTAGGAGCCAAACTTCATTCAGTTCTCGTTCCATTCTCCGGCAGCGAAGCCCCTCCTCTGACCACTGACCACTGAAAACTGACTACTGGTTTTCTGGGCGGTCGGGCCTATTCGGCCCTCCCTTGTGCGGGGGCTCCGCCCCCGCAACGCCCCCTCTCCTACAACACGCCTCATCGAGCTGGTGTCGTCATTGGCAACAGGTGCCTGTTCGACCTAGTTTCGCCAACCCACCATCCGCCGTCCCTACTGATTCCCCGTCGGCGCCGGCCTAGTGCCTGCCCTCGCACGCCCTCACCTTCCCCGCTATCGCCCCTGTACGCCCAGTCAGAGTACCTCACTGTACGGCCAGGCCTGACGCTTGCTCTGACTCTCTCCTCAATCCGGCGACTGTTTCAACCACCGCTGCCCCTAAGTCCTCGCCCAGCCATTCCTACCCCAGGAAAGGCATACACGCTCCCGCGATTCCATCTCGCAGCGAACACCGCTCGAATGAAAGAATCGTGGTATAGTATCCACAAAAGTCTTACGGCTTGACTGTCGAAGGGGAATCTGAAGTGCCAATACTGGTCGTCATCATCCTTTTTGCTTGCGCCATAGGCATTGTCCTCGCGCTGATTACCCTCTCATTGTCGAGAATCAGCGGACGCGTCGTGGAACAGTACAAGCAAAAGCTGGACGACGCCAACATAGTCATTAACCAGAGCGCCCCACCGGACTCGTGGGTCCAGCCCTTCCGAGCGCGAATCGAGGACGCCCGCGCAGGCAATCTGAACTCCTCCCAAGACGCCTTTTTCGCCTTCTTTAAAGGTCGGGAACGGTCACTCGAAGAGATCGGCGAGCAGGCCCGCAAGCACTGCTTGAAGCGACTCAAAATGCTGACTTCGTTTATGGAGAAGGGAAACTTTTACGACGAAGACCGAACAAAGAACATGGTCGTAAACTCGCTCAAGTCCGAGTATGAAAGGTGGAGCACCTGCCATTGGACAGACCTGGTTTGGCACGAAGACACCGAGACGACAGATTAGAAGATTCGGGCCGTCCTCGGCTGCCCTGCTCTCCCATGCGAACTTCGGAAATCAACCCGCCTCGATTTCCACTTTAACCACATCCTTGGGACCTGATTCAATTTCAGCCTTGCTCCACCCCCCCTCTGCTGCCTCAAAATTTCGAGTTGATTCCCCGTCAATGCGTACAGTGTAGCTGCTTCCCTTCAAGACGCGGAGCTTCAAACCCGTTCTGTGCCGGTCGCCGCTGCGATTCTCAATACGGAACGCGATCCTTGAGAACTGCACAGCCGCGCCCCCACAATCCAGGTAGTTGCAATGTAAAGAGATCGGATGATCTGCTGCAAAGCCATCGCGCTCTAGCAACAAATGTATGCGCGCGTCTCGCCCGATGATATGCAGTCTCTGACGCACACCGTCCTGCGGCCAGATCTCAAATCGACCCTCTCGCATCCCAAGCCGCCCGCCATAGGCAAACCAGCCAAATAGCGGATCGTCGGCTACTATCGTGGCCGCGGTTCGCAGCGCCGCCCCGTACCCCAATTCAATCTCGCCGTCGTACGGCCAACTCCCCCGCCCGTTGTCCTGCCTGATCCACATACCGCTGTACTTCTCCGGCGTAACTGCCCAACCCGTCGCACCGTCGTTTTCCTCGCCCGGATACCAGTACCCGTAATTCGATTCGGCCGTTCCCGTATTCATCAGACACCACGAACTTAGGAAGGACGCATAACCTAAGCGCAAGTAAGGGAAAGGGTCCTCCGCAAAATAGAGTGCGTAGTCCACGATTGCCCACCCGCCCAGCTGAGACATATAGCTCAAACCGTATCTGGAAGAATCTCCCCCCCGATTGTCACCGCCCAATAGCGTGTACGACGGTTCCACCCAACCCCGCAGTGCAATGTTCGCCTCAATCTGCTTTTCCATGAACGCCTCAAAGTCAGATCGGCTGACTTCAGGATGCTCGTACCAGATGTCCTTGTACTTGTCGTACCAGAGCTTCCTGTCAGGCTCAACAGTCCGCGTCAACCCGTACTTTGCGACAGCATGTGATGTTTCGAACGCAGTCGTGTCAAACGGATACTCCGAATCAAACGGATACGGATCGTCATACACGAAATACTTGACCTTCTTCTCCCACTCTCCGCGCAGCCAGTCGGCCCGCTCCTGCCAGCCCTCCTCCTCCAGCGCGTCAATCAAGTCCACGATCAACATCTCGTTGTACAGGCCGAGTCGATACGCCCAGTACCCCTGTGCCCCGTGCGGGAGATCGTCCAGCCCACCAAGCCGGAAGTGGGCTTCCGCCGTCCCGAACGCCCTCTCCAGGTAACCCGCACCGTCCAGGTAGTTCGTCGTTCCTGGGTAGAGCTTGGCGATCTGGTACATGTGAAAGTAGAGCATGATCACATGCGGATAATCATAGCTGCGCCAGACATGTTCCAGGCCTTCGCCCCGGGTCCCGAACCCATGCTCACTGTGCCGGTTCTCATACCAGTTGGGCACACCATAGATGAAGTAAGGATAGGGCTGTTCCTCGTCCGTACGCTGCAACCCGCCCCATACGAACTTCTCGATGTAGTACTCAACCGCATCAATCTCCTTCTGTTCCGGGAAGTGCACGTTCTTTGCGGCGATGAACGGAGCCTTCGGCAGAGCCGTGTCGTCGCAGGTCAGCGTATAACCGTACCAGCCGTCGAATCCGCCCGTGTTCTCAGGACCCCGCAGGACGGCCTCCCGCATGTCCCAAACCGAAAACAGGCCCTCGTACCACTTGCCAGTGTCCCTGTGCTGCTGCTTGTCCACCAGAAAAGCGGTTCGTTTCTTGATCAGAGTCTCCAGCGGCTCGGTTACAAAAAACTCAAGGTTCATGTAGGAACCGCTGCCGTAGTTGACAGTCAAGAGATTCTCCCCCAGCCGCGAAAACTGCACCTGATAGCTGCGGGCATTTTCCTGCGAATCATTCACCGTTTCTATGCTGGTCTGGTCAGGATATTCCGCCGCAATTACATAGTCTCTTTGCTGCGTCCGGATCGAGAACCTTGCCCCCAGATCGATCGGTACCGTCATACCAGGCACCACATGAACATCGAACAGGCCTTGCCGGTAGAGGACGTCACGCACGCCCTCGTAGTCGTCTGCCCACTCCAGGCAGAAGCCGTATGCAACGCCGTCGCCGTCTGCTCCTTGCGGCGATAGTGTGACGCTTGTATGAGGCTGGCGCCATGTCCCGCGCGTCTCCTGGCCCCCGGTCAGTGCGGAATGGATATACACCCGGTAGGGCACGCTGGTTGTCGAAGGGTGAGGATCGATCTCCTCATAGTACTCCAGCTTCGTTCCCGCCAGAGGCGTCATGACCAGGTAAGGACCGACACCATTGGGCCGCTGCCAGAAAAGAAAGGACCCGTGGCCGGAAATGAAGCTGTGGCGGGCAACAACCTGCGTATAGTTGGCCAGATTGTCGCGCACAAACTGTTTGTTGAACGGCAACGGCAAACCAATGTCGCCGATCTCCAGTGTTCCGTCAGTCTCGTTGTGAAACGCCAGGGTCCACAGGAGCCGCTCCCCTTCCACGCTGAACCGCTCCACCATTCCCAGCCCCCGCAATCCGTGCTGCAACTGGCTGTCGCCGCTGTACACGAACGCCCGCGACCCGCCTTCAATCTCCTCTACAGTGCGAATATCGCCTGAAGAGAAACTGGTCGCAGACCGCCACGCCCCTCCGCCTGCACGATAGCCTACCAGCACCTCCCCAAGCGTTTCGCCCGCGGAAATGTACTCGGTATCGTATGCATCGTCCCTCAGCTTAAGACTGCAAATGCCCCCCCGGTTCCATTCCAGCAGAAACTGCCCCTGCAACGGCACTGCTTTCTCTGTCATCATATCGGCTTCTCGACTCTGTACCTGGCGTTCATCGCCGCCCTTCGCGTGACTTCGCGGATCAACCAAAGGTGTCCTTCGCGCCCCTTCGCGTAACTTCGCGGATCAGAAAAAGGTGCTCTTCGCGGACAGAATTCGCGGAAGTAACCCTTCCTCACCACATCACCCATCCCCCCGAATTGATGTCCTGACCCGTCATGCTGGCCGCATCATCCGATGCCAGAAAGACTGCAATCGCAGCCGCCTCCTCCGAGCCGGCGCCCTTCTCCACGTACCCTTCATCCCCACACCACCGCCCGGCCAGAACGGCATTCGGCCGCGGCTCCCGGTACCGGCGCCGAAATGCCTCTTCATCAAAAGCTTCCCCCCTGTACTCCGCCCGCGACCGTTCCAACTCGACACTCCTCTCCTCGTGTGCACCGGGACAGATCGCATTGACCGTGATATTGTACCGACCCACGTCCGCCGCCAAAGTGCGTGTAAATCCAAGGATGCCCATCTTCGAGGTCGTGTAGGGAGTCCGGTGCGAAAGAGGCTGCTTGCCCGAAGCCGAGCTGAAGTTGATAACCCGGCCATACCGTTTGCGGATCATCTCCGGCAGCGCATACTTGCAGCCCAGAAATGCCGAATCCAGATTGACCGCCAGCGTTTCCTGCCACTCCTCCAGGCTCATCTGCCACACATCCTTCGTCGGCCCGGCTATTCCGACCACATTAACCAAAATGTCGATCGTGCCGAAACGGTCAATCGTATTCTGCACAAGCTGCCTGACCGGCTCTTCCTTCGAAACATCCGTCTGCGAGCAAAATACCTCCCCGCCGGCCGCCCGGATCCGTTCGCCAACGCCGCCCTCCAACTCCTCTACGGGCACGATGTCGCAGACCGCAACCGCAGCGCCCTCCTCGGCAAACCGGACCGCGACCGCCTCCCCGTGTCCCCGCCCCGCGCCTGTGACCAGGGCCACTTTTCCGTCCAAGATAGCCATGAATGATCTTTCCCTTTGTCCCCTCGCCTACAATAACTGTCTCTTGACAACCGCCTCGTCCAACTCGATGCCCAGCCCCGGCCCGGTAGGCGGGATGATATAGCCGTTCTCAAATACAATCGGCTCCTTGAACAGCTCCTGGTGCATAGGGCCCCCGTTATACTCCTGGATCAACAGGTTGGGCGAACACGTATCAAGCTGTACGGCCGCCGCCGCTGCCACAGGCCCGCAATACATATGCGGGGCGATCATGGCGTAATGCGCCTCCGCCATACCCGCGATCTTCTTCGATTCCAGGATCCCGCCGCACTGGCCCACGTCCAGCTGAATAACCTGCGCCGCCTGCTTCACCAGTAGCTGAGCAAACTCGAACTTCGAAACCAGCCGCTCTCCTGTAGCGATCGGGATGCTAGTGTGTGCCGCCACCCGCGCCATCTCGTCAATGTTTTCAGGCGGAACCGGCTCCTCGAACCAGAACGGGTCGAACTCCTCCAGTATCTTGGCAACGCGAATCGCCCCGGCCGTGCTGAACTGGCCGTGCGTCCCGATGCCTATCTCCAGCTCGTCCCCCACCGCGTCCCGGATACACTGAAAGATCTTGGCAACGTGCCGGATCGTCTTCAACGAATAATCGCTGGGATTCGGAAATATAGGCTGAAAGGGGTCGAATTTGCATGCCGTGTTTCCCTCTTCAACCAGCTTGATAGCGATCTCCCCGGCCTTTTCCGGGTTCTCCCAGATGCCTTCCGAAGGCATATATGCGTAGGCACGCAGCTTCTCGTGGCAACGCCCGCCCAGCAGATTATAGATCGGCTGTCCCGTCGCCTTGCCAACGATGTCCCAGCAGGCCATCTCGATCGCGCTCAGCGCCGGCGTCATGTCCAGGCCCGGATGGCGATAATCGTGACGCGAGGCAAAAATTGTCTGCCACAGTTTCTCGATGTCAAAGGGATTGGCGCCCACGACAAACTGCTCACCCAGATCCTCGATCAGCCTGACCTGCGCCTCCAGGTTCTTCGCATTTCCTGAAGGCCGCTCACCCAGCCCGACGATGCCCTCATCAGTATGGAGCTGAACAAACAGCCACATGCTCCCGCCCCGAAAGGGCGGCTCGTTCCTGACTACGATGGTTTCTACTTCGACGACTTTCATTTCTTTACCCCGCTTGATGCCTTTACGAAATTGGTGAATCGCTCCAAATCCCTCTCGTACTTTAATAGAAATAAGGGGGACGCTCTACCGACTCAAAGAGCTGTCCCCCTTAGTACCTTACCGCCGATCTAATCCAATGACAAAGGAGTTTTCGTCCGGTTCCTGCGATTCTACCTAGTCGGCCGCCGCCACCCCCTCAGCCCGCAGCACAGGATCATCCCGAACCGGCGACCTGCTGATACCATTGGCATCCCAGTCTGTCGGCCATCGGAAATGCTCGTCCATCTCTCGGTTGTAGCCCTGGCCCAGAATCGCCTCCAGCGTCTCCTCTGCTTGCGCATACGAGCGCGTTTCGTTTGCATCCAGCAACTCCCACAGAAGCAGCGCTCGATCCCCCGTCTCAATAGCCAGCAGCGTTCGCTCGAGCGAGAGAACCAAAGGCAGGATCTGCGTCAGCATGATCTTCTGCGGCAACGGATCAACCTGTATCCGGTGGATTCCGTCCTTGTTCACAACCGCGGGAATCTCCACCGCAATGTCATCCGGAACACCCGGCAGCGCCCCGTGGTTGGGCACGTTTACCTGGAAATGCCCTTCATTGTCGTTCACCAGTGCATCGATGATAGGCACCTGCTGCTCGATAGTCTTGCTCTTGCCCAGGCTCTCCACAAGGCTTGCCGCAGGATCCCGCGCGAGGCGGGCGATCTGTTCCACCTTCCGCGCCTGGTTGTCAACGTACATCGGCCAGGACAGATGCGAACGCTGACCGCCCCAGGGCTCGCCAAACCAGAAACGCTTCGCGTCAAAGTCCTTGTGATACCACCAACCAATGTACTTCATCCACACCGTGTCACCCAGCGGCATCAGTCCATACAGCCGGTACATATGCACTGCCGCCCGTGAAAGGTCGATCTCCCACGCACGCCTCAATTCCCCGGACCAGCCCGACCTGCCCTCTGGCAACGGTCTGCTGGCCGCAGTTTCCGCCCAGTACGCTTCTCCCCTGCTCTGGATCCATTCGTCGATCAACGGGTACGCGTCTTTGCCCTCGTACTCAAACTGCGTCAGCCAGATATTGTGATTCAGACCTGGAGCCTGCCACTTCACCTTGGTATGGTCCAGTTCCAGCATGTCACAGATGTCCCGGTACCCGTAATAGCCGTGGCACAGTCCGCAAACCTTCACGTCGGTCTCGCGGCCGATAACCGTGCAGCCGTCGTAGACCGGGTTTCCAGACTGGATCAGCCACGCGTCCGGGCAGATCCTCTCAATCTCGCGCGCCACGTCCAATATGAACGAAGTATTGTAGAACGAATACTCGAGCGAACCCGGTCCATCCCAGTCGTAGCCGAACTCCTGGATGAGGTCTCGCGTCTCCAGGCCCGAGTCGTATGTCACGACCGAGGCCGTGTTGATTACAAAGTCGGCGTCCTGCATCGCCTCGCGCCGGTCCAGAGTCTGGTCAAAAGTAATGTTCGCCCCAAGTTCGTCGGCATAGCGCTCGGCCAGCCTGTGGATCATCTGCAGCCGTTCTGCGTCCACGTCCATAAAGGTCACGTGGCTGCCGCTCAAACTTTCCGTCAGGCACAGGTCCTTGACAAGCCCCAGAGAAAACGTCGCGCTCCCGGCGCCAATTACACCTATCTTGACAGCTGTTCCCATTGCTTTAGCTCCTGTTCTGGATGAACTGTACTAGGGCTGTTGACACTTCCTTCCAACCAAGCGTCCCCCCGTAGGGGCACCCCTTGTGGGTGCCCAACTCCGCCTCCCATGAGAGGCGTCACCACGCCGAACGCCCCCCGTAGGGGCACCCCTTGTGGGTGCCCAACCCCGCATCCCATGAGAGGCGTCACCACGCCGAACGCCCCCCGGTAGGGGCACCCCTTGTGGGTGCCCTCGTGAGTGCAGCATACTCCAGGACGCTTCGCGAATCTCTGTGTCCCTCATGGACTGACAACCTGATGAGCTCGCAAATTCCAGGCCGGTTAAACGTCAACGAATCCTGGGTCCGACCTATGTACCGAGAGTTGAATATCCGGCGGGAGTGCTTGCTCCTCACTTCATTGAAACTGGCAAAGTCACGTTTACTGGAAGGCCCCGGCTATCCCTTTACCGCACCAAGACGGATACCGTGAATGAAGTACCGCTGCAGGAACGGGTACACGATCAGGATCGGCACCGTGGCGACGACGATATTGGCGGCCCGAATCGACCGATCCGACAGGTTGTAGATATCTTCCATGTTTACTGTCAATATCTGCAAATTCATGTCGACCACCACCGTACGCAGAAATGTCATGATCGGGTACTTGGCGTTGTCCATTATCAAGACCATCCCGTCAAACCACGCATTCCAGTGGAAAACCGCGGCAAACAGAGTCAGCGTCGCCAGAGCCGGCACCGAAAGGGGGAGAAAGACATACCAGAGCGTACCCCAATAGGAAGCGCCATCGATAATCGCTGCCTCTTCCAGCTCCTTCGGGATCTCGCGGAAAAAGTTCATCAGCAGGATCACGTTCCAGATTGGCAGTGCCCCGGGCAGCACCAGCGCCCACAGGCTGTTGAGCAGACCCAGGTTGCGTATCACCATCCACCAGGGGATGAGCCCACCGTTGAACAGCATTGCAATCAGGACGATCCACATGAAAACCGAACGCCCCTTCAACTCCTCCGACGACTTCGAAAGGGGATATGCGGCCAGTACCGTCATGGCCATATTGATCGACGTACCCAGAACTGTGCGGGAGACCGAGACCAGGAATGCCCTGTATACCGGTCCCGCCTCCAGGATTTCAAGATAGTTCTGAAAGGTTGTACCCAGTGGCCACAGCGTAACGAACCCACCCATGGACGCCGCCCTGTTGCTCAGCGAGACAGCGATCACGTGTATCATAGGAAACAGGCAGGCGAGCCCGAACAGAAACAGGAAGAGGTAATTTCCGACATCAAACATCCGGCTCGCGAAACTCTTTTCTTGTATCATTGGTTATTCATTGCCTGTCGCCAGCTGCACAATTCGCCCTGCGTTCAAAATATGCGATATCCCGCATACCTGCTGGCCAGACGGTAGGCGACCACGATCAGGACAAAGCCCATCGCCGACTGGAAAAGACCCACCGCCGCGCCCATACTGTAACGCGCCGAGATGAGTCCCGCACGGTAGACGTATGTATCGATTATGTCGCCGGTTTCATACACCGTCGGGTTATATAAGGTCAGCACCTGCTCAAAGCCGGCTTGAAGAACATTTCCCAGGTTCAAGCAGGCGATCAGTATGACCATCGAGAGGATTCCGGGAATGTTGACGTGGCGAATGCGCTGCCAGCGGTTAGCGCCGTCAATTGCGGCCGCCTCATGCAGAACCGGGTCGATGCCCGTCAGAGCGGCCAGGTAGATTATCGTTGCCCACCCGGCCTCCTTCCACAGATTCGTAACCACAATGATGGGACGGAACCATGCGTTACTGCCCAGAAAGAGAATCGGATCAAAACCTACAAACTCAATGGCCCGGTTGATCATTCCCGACGTTGACAGCAGATCCAGCAAAATGCCTCCTAGCACAATCCAGGAGAGGAAATGCGGCAAATAGATCACCGTCTGTACCGTACGCTTGAAGATCATTGACCGGATTTCGTTGAGCAGCAATGCCAGTGTAACTGCCATTAACTGAAGTGTCGTGATCTTGCCGACCGCGATAATGAAAGAGTTGGCGACTACGTTACTGAAGTCGGGATTGGAGAAGATAAACCTGAAGTGCTTCAGACCAACCCAGGGCGAACCTCCGAATCCCAGGCCAGGGTTGAAATCCTGAAATGCGATCACTACACCGTACATGGGGTAGTAGTGAAAGAGGGCAAGCTGAATGACTGGGAGCACCATCATGGCGTACAATGGCCATGATCTCCCTAAATAGTTGCGGATTCGCAATCGCTTTGCAGCCGTTTCGGCAACGGTGCCGTGTTCCGCTTCGACAACTGCCATAATGTCAATCCGGGGATACTACTGGGACTTCATTTCCGTTCGGAGTACTGTCACCCTACTTCGCTGCGAAGGGCAGTGTGCCCCCGGTTCCCCGAGAACACGCCTGCCCCCTGCAAAGTCTGGGTACTGACTTACGACCTTGCGGCCCACCACTCGTTCACTTCCTGCGTAACCAGGTCGCCGCCAAGGTTTGTCCACTGCTCGACAAAATCGTCGAAAGCGCTGAGAGGCTTCTCTCCGATAATCATGCCGAGCACGTTTTCCTCTACCAACTTACTCAGGTCACTGCCCCGTTCGATCATGGTCGGTGTAGGCAGACTCTGGTATTCCGTAATCTTGCCCTGTTCTGCCGTCTCCAGAATGAAGAGGCGTGACTGTTTGCCCAGTATTCTCACGCCGGTGGGATCTTCAAGCGAGAGCGTCTGGTAAGCGTCCCGTTCCTCAGCCGGAATCTTTCCCCATTCCTCAAGCTGATAGTCTATCAGGTTGGCTACGTGACGGGGATCGATCATCCCGCTTCCGCGCGTTCCTATCGGCCCAATAGCCCAGGGGGACCAACTGATTCCCGTAGCCGCGACCGAACCATCCTCCAGCCATTCATAGTTGTGGCTCTCCCAACCGTGGAAGCGCCGGTCGTAGTCCTCCGTCAATTCGTGCATGAAGTTCGTAATCTTGAAGATCTGATCGACGTGCTCCATCCCTTTCCGGAAACAGAAGGGGCTGCTGCGGAAGTTGTTCTCGGTGTGCCGTGCTCTGACACCATCCGGGCCGGCAGGATTGTCGGCAAATGCCCAGACTGTCTCCGGATCGTTTCGCACCGTGTCCAGCCACGCGCCCCAGGATGGCGTGTAATGAATGCCGCACTGACTCGCGGCCACATCCTGGATCGAGTCGGAAGTGTTTATCGTGAAGAAGTCCTCGCGGAAAATGCCGTCTTGGTACCATTGGTTCAATAGCGCCAGCGGCTCCTGCATCTCCTCGCGAACCGCGTCAAAGACCAGTTCGCCTCCCACCTCTGTCCAGTGATTCGGAACAACCCCGTGGGGTGCCCAGATTGGATCGATGCTGCCAAACCAGGTCGCAGAAAAACTCTTGTTCGCAAGCAACCCGATCGTCGTTCCCGGCGCTCCCTTGCCTATGTCAGCCTCTACAATGGCCACCGCCGTGTCATGCAACTCTTCAAGCGTCTGCGGAACATCCAGGCTGAGCGCGTCAAACCAGTCCTGCCGGTACCAGAGGATATTGTCGTTGTGTGCAAGGTCCTCTACTCGCGGCAAACCGTACTTTCGACCCTCTACCGTTGTGAAGATCCACGGAAGCTCACCATACTCAGCCCACGTGTCCTGCCACCGCTGGCTGGCATACATTGTGTATGCATCGGTTATGTCCTCAAGCAGATTTGCCTCTACCATCTTCACGAAGATAGTGGAAGGCACAGTTTCCAGATAGTCCGGCATATCGCCGCTTGCCATGGCCAGGTTGTACTTTGTCGTTGCCTCGTCGCCGCTCGACCAGGACCAGGCAACCGTGAGCTTGACGCCAAATAGCTTCTCAATCATGCGCGACCAGGGATTGTTCTCCAATGAGTCGCCTTCGCCAAACTTCGTCTGGGCGTCCACCCGCCGCGTCGTCGAAATCTCAATCGGTTCCTGCCCCGGTGCGGGCGGCAGTCCCTCCGGCAAATCGGGCAGAACAGTGGTCCAGCCCCTGGCATTATTCGGGCTTCCCGGCATGTCCGCGCCAAGCAGCTCCTCGATTGACTGGGTTGCCGCCTGCGGCATGTCCGCGGCCGCTTCCTCTGCGCCGGATGACGCTTCCGGTGCGCCGCCCGGCCCACAGGCAGCGAGCATTGCAGTCGCGCCGGCAGTTCCGCTCAACTTCAGAAAATGACGTCTCGAAAAAGGTGTACCGTTCGGCATTTCGACCACTCTCCTTTTCTACTCAAAAACCTCTGCAAGGTTGGAGTAAAGAAAGCAAGGCACAGTGAATGGAATGCGTCACAAATCGCAGCAACGTTCATCCTCCCAACCGCCCTGATGCGGGGACTGAACTATACAAGAACGCATTGGCTGTGTCAATCGTCGTAAAAGTAGTGTATTTTTGGCGACTTGATTTTCCACCATACCTTGCCTTCCACTATGAAGTCAGTTGCCATCAAGAACAGGCCGGCACATACGGCCTCAATTCTCAAGTGCACGTGGAATGACTTCCCCAAAGTACACTACAAACCAATCCGCACGTGCGCACCTTGTGGCAAAATGCCGCCGTCTGATTCAGAGTTGGAGACTTCTAACTCGCCTGCATCTGTCCCTCGAAAAACACTGCAAAAGATGGTCCGGCACTTCCCTCCGCCTGACCGGCAAGAGATGAAGGGACCAGCAGGGCCGCATGTAGAAAGACCACACAAGTGCAAGCAAGAGTCGGCTGCCCTCAAACTGGTTCGCCAGCAAAAAAGCGATTCTGCCCACGACCTCGGTCATGTTCAGAATCGCTCACACTTCGTTGATCCTTTTCCGCCTGACAGCGCAAACAGGATTCGTAAACTGTGGTCAGAAGGTTAGCCGGCAAGAATCCGGGCCAAGGCTTTTCACCTTCACCAACTCATCCGTCGCTCTCCATTTCCGTCTCAGCCTCCGAATCCATCTCCATCGCTTCCACCACAGGCAACGCCTCAAACGGCCCCGTGGTCGTCACGTAAGTGGCCGACACCCAACCATACCCGCTGGGAAGATCGGCAATCGCCACCTGCACCCAGTCTCCTGCCTCCGTTCGTCCTATCCCGTTAAAGGTTACACCAGCCACCGCCTTGGCCACGATGTCGTAATCGGTACTTGGACCGGCGCGCACGTTCAACCGCAGACCGAAATCAATGACCGTTACCGTGACCCTTTCTGGGGGCCCGGCAGGTGTAGGCGTGGGCGTTGGGGTCTCCGCGCCCGGTGCAACCTCCTCTTCTTCAACAGGTATCACTTCCTCTAAGGGAATCGTAAACTCCTTGACAGTCAGGATCTGCCCGCTCACGACCAACAGCTCATCTGCCGAAACCCAACCGTGAGCCCCATCATCGTGATAGACATAGTACCAACTGCTACTGTCCGTTCTGAAAGCCGCAGTCAACCGCGAACCGGCCTTGAAATGTTCCACAAAGGACCCGTCCTCGCCATCCCATAGGACTGCACCACCAATTCGAGCCAGCGAGAGTGCCGTGGGTCCTTCAGGTGGCATGAACGGTGTCGGAGTTGCTTCCGGCGTCCCCGCCTCAGAGGTAGCCTCGGGCATGGCTTCTTCTGTAGGCTGCGGCGTCGCCTCTTCCATCGCCGCCGGCGTGCCTGCAGCCTCTTCCATCGCCGCCGGTGTCCCCGTAGCCTCTGGCGTCGCCTCCATTACGTCCTCAGGAGCCGGTTCGCTCGTAGCCGTCCCCGTGGCCTCCACCGCTTCAGTCGGAACCGCCTCCGTAGTCGGCGTCGCCGATGGCGACGGCGTTGGCGGAACAGTAGGCGATGGCGTCAACGTGGGCGTCGGTGTAGGAACCTCCACCGGAAGCCGGCCCAACCCAGCGGCCAGCAGTGTCCTTACCTCTACCCAACCTTCAGTCTGGTCACGTGTCTGAACCAATACCCAGAGCAGGTCAGTAGAACGCAACCGCGCCGTGACAAGAGAACCACCCACTAGCTCCTGCTGAGGCTCACCGTTCGGCCTGTCGTAGAGCGTACTGCCTTGATTGCGTACAACCGCGAGGACTGTTGGGGTAAATGGTGTGGACTGGGCTAACTGATCTTCAAGTCGTCCGCTTTGAGCCGGTCCAGGCTGGATTATCGCAAGATATATTAGCGCTCCGAAGCCCAAAACGAGTCGAATCATCATCGTCATATCTCCAGCACTCGAATGTGGTTCGTCATTGCGCTCCCCTTTGAATGCAGTTGACGTAGTGCCGTTAACCAATGGAACCTTGGCAACCGGTGCGTCCTCTTTGACGCCCTGTCGTCACCACTCGGTTCCTACCTGAGTTTTCATCTTCACGGACTTCCGCAACCGGGCTGCACACGGCGCGGAAGCCCACGTACCCAGCATTAAGCCTGGAAAGTAAATACTCGCCCAGCCAGAGGATTACTCAAAGGTCGCCGAAACGAAAATTCCAGGATTAAACTGCGCGGTGCCGTCTTCCGGCAACCGAATCGTAACGGGAAAGGTCGAGTTCCCTTTGCCGGGCAAGCTGATCGGAGAAATCTTGGAAATCGTCGAAAGAACGGAAATGTCATCGCTGCCGAACCGGGTTATTCGCACCGGATCCCCGACCGACATCGTCAGCACCTGGTCCTGAGGAATCCCCACCACCAGCTCCAGCGCCGATGGATCGCCTATTTCGGCTGCAAGTGAAGACGCGCCAATTACCTGGCCCTCCTCGGCATTGAGGGCAAGAACTACCCCCGTCATCGGCGCCCGAATAATGGCCTTGTCCAAACGCTGTTGCGACTCCTCCAGGTTGACGAGCGCCTGGCTCACCCGCAGTTCGGCTGACTTCTGGCTGGTCGACAATTCCTCTATCCTCAGAATCGTAGCCTCCGCTGCCGCAACCCTCGCCCTGCCTACTGCCAGATCCACCTCCGAAATGCCTTCCTCGAGTTCGTTCAACGCATGTTGGGCCCGATGAGCCGCCGCCAGGGCGCTCTGTACTTCCGAAGCTCGCGCCGGCTGCGTCGCCTCATTGTAAGACGCCTGCGCCACATTCAGGTCGATCGTGACCCGCTGCAAATTCGCTGCCTGCGGCGTTCGCCCGACGTCGCCTCGCCAGGCCACCTCGTTGTATGCCCGCTGCGCCTGCGTTACAGCCAGCTCCGCCCTTTCCAGGCTTGCCCTCAACTGCTGCAGGCGGGCTTCCGTCGGGCCCGCAAGAAGCTCATTGTATCGCGCCCACGCGGCCGCGGCGCTCGCCCGCGTTGCGGCCAGCTCGTCTTCCGTCACGCCGCCAAACGCCAGCTTGTCAAGATTGGTCTTCGCCACCTCCAGATTGGCCCGAGCAACCGCAAGATCGCCCTCCGAAGACTGCTCGTCGATCTCCAACAACGCAATCCGAGCCAGCTCCAGCGCAATCTCTGCCCGCTGAACCGCCCAGTCAAGTTGCGTCGAATCCAACCGGAACAGCTCCTGCCCCGCCTCTACCAGGTCGCCCACTTCGACGAACACTTCCAGGACTTCCCCACCCACGCCCGGAGTTACTGAACGCGATTTCGTAACCTCCAGAGAGCCGAAATATGTGGGAATGCTGACCTGCGACTCGACGGCGTTCGGCTGTGCCCCGGTGGCAGAGGCAAGCCACTCTCTCGCGGCCAAATCTGTCGTTAGTAACCCACTGCGAATGAAAACGACCCCTGTCGCAATCAAGCCGATCAGCAGGAGTATGGGCACGACCCGGCCCAATGTTCTTAACATGCTGGCCTCCTCTGAAGAATCCAGATCCTTCGGAGCCTGATATCGAATGAAATGTGGGGGGAAGACTGTACCGGAACCCGCTCTCAGTTCCGCTGGCCGCCGCAGCGAGGGACCAGCGCCTCCAGCCCAACTCTCGCTTTCTGGCGCAACCCAAACAGTATACCAACTCAAAAATAACAGCGCAAAGTCACATCCAAAGCGGGTCTACCCAAACTGTCCCGGTTGCGGTGATTTCCAATAAAGGAAAATGCTCTTCTCAACCTTCTCAGTCGAAACCCGCTGTTCTTTCTGGACCCGTTGGACTAACTCCAAACGGGTGCATCCCAAAATGGAGGCAAACTCACGCATACTTTCGGCGCCACACCAACCATCGCCGCGCCGCGATAAACTCTGTGGCAGAGGAAACGCCGTCTCTGACCCCTAACCCCTGGCCCCTGCAGTTTTGGGCGGTCGGGCCTATTCGGCCCTCCCTTGTGCGGGGGCTCCGCCCCCGCAACGCCCCCTCTCCTACAACACGCCTCATCGGCGCGGGTGGCGATATTGGTGAAAGGTGCCTAATTGAAGGTGTCCAGCCAGACCACGTCCCGCCAGTCCCATCAGATCCCCGCATGTGCCCGCCTTGTGCCTGCCCTTTCCCGCCCAAAACTGGGAGGCACACCTTCAGACCAACGAAACTCCTAAATCACACGTTCGTTTCCGCCGTCCACCGGTATCTGCGCGCCTGTCGTCTTGGCAAAAACCGGACCCGCCACTGCACAGGCCAGAGCCGCCACGTCGGCAGACGTAATCTCAACCCCCAGCAGATTGTTGGCCTTGTACTCGTCCACGCTGATGCCGTAGCTGGCAGCCCGTTCCTCCAACAGTTCCGCCGACCAAAGCGCAGTGTCAAAGACCGCATTCGGATGCAGCACATTCACTCGGATGCCATCCCCTGCCAGTTCCAAAGCGGCGACGCGCGCCAGCTGCGTTAGACCTGCCTTCGCCACCGAATAGGCCCCCGCTCCAGGCCCCGGCGCCGTCGCGTTCTTTGAGCCGATGATGACTACCGCCGGATCGCAACCCAACTTCAAATATGGTGCACACGCCTGCAATAGCCGCTGCTGGCTGGTCAGGTTTACCTCGATGCTTCTGTCCCAGTGGTCGCCATCCATTTCAGCCAGCGCCTGGCTGGCCGGAAATATGCCGGCGTTGCACACCAGAACATCCAGACCCCCCCAGCGACTCACTACCCGGTCTACCGACGCCTTGAGCCCGTCTTCGTCCGTCACGTCGCACCTGATGCCCAGCACCATCTCAGGGTCGAATAACTCCGTCACTCTGGTACTGATGTCCAGCGCGGCTACGACCGCGCCTTGTCCGAGAAAAGCCTCCACGCAGGCTCGCCCAATGCCGCTGGCCCCGCCCGTTACCAATACCACCTTGCCCTGCAACGCCGGCGGTGCACCTGCTCCCTTCAACTTCGCCTGCTCCAACTCCCAGTACTCTATGGCGAAGATCTCACTCTCGCCCAGCGGCCGCCAGCCTCCCAAAGCCTCCGACCATCCAATAGCCCGCAGCGTGTGCCTCCTTATGTCGTCGATCGCCGCGATCTCCTTGGGCGTGCCGCCGAAGGCTACGCTGCCAACGCCCGGCCACAAAGCCCAACGCGGCGCAGGGTCGAGCCGTGAGAGGCTACCATCCGTATGCCTGCCAAAATAATCGCCGTATGCCGAAACGTACGCGCCCACGTCCTGCTCCGCACCCTCACCCGTGACCACCAGAGGAATCCTCTTCGTACGAAGAACGTGGTCGGGAGTTAGCAATCCGCGCGTTACCAGCTCAGGTGCCTCTGACAGTTCCGAAAACGTCCTGGCCGCCCCGCCCTGATCAACCGAAGCCAGTACGGCTTGCCCCCTGGCGCCTGAAACGGCCTTGCGCAGCCGGGCCAGGTCCTCCAGCGGCGCCGCGGCTGAACTCCTGTCAGAACCCTTGACCTCAAATCTGTTCCCGGCCTTGTCCTCAATGTACTCTTCGGCGGCCGTGACAATCTCGATGTGCCGTTCGTAGCTCTCGCGCGCACCGTCAGCGAATGTGAAGACGCCGTGATTGAGCAGAATCATCCCCGGCAGAGCATCCCAGTCAGCGGTCTTCGTCATCTCGTAAATCGCCCGCGCCAGCACAAAACCCGGCATCACATACGGGACAATCATCATCTCCGGGCCATACAGGTCGCGCACGATTGCCTCGCCGTCCGGCGTGTTCGTCAGGGCCACCACCGCGTCAGCATGTGAGTGATCGACGAAACGGAAGGGTATGATTGCATGCAATATGGCCTCTACCGAAGGGTTGGGAGCGTACGGATCGGTCAGGGCCGCCCTCTGTGCCGTGACCATCTCACTGTCGCTCAATTCCTCCAGAGTCGCCATGCGCCGCAACGCGCCCAGCCGCACCGGCGCGAATCCCGGCGCCTCTATCGTCGCCAGATCCCAGCCGCTGCCCTTTACGTACAGGACCTCCTCCTCGTCACCAAAAATGTCCTGTACCGTCGCCTTTACCGATGTATTGCCGCCCCCGTGCAGGACAAGCGAGGGATCGCTCCCAAGCAGTCGCGACGAATACACCCGCAGACTGAGCGGATCTCCGGCAAACCGGGCTGCCTCTTGCTCTTTCCATCTACTTTGCATGGTCTGTTGTCGTTGACCCCGTTCCCTGCTCTAGCCGGCCAGCCGTTCCAGCGACTCCTGAACACTGGGTCTTTTGCCTGAGGCGACATCCTCCTTCCGCCTCTCGTGAAAGACTGTCAGGATTCCATTCGACTTTGCCAACCCGCTGATCTCCCTGCAGTACGGCTCGAGATTTTCGCCCGGCAGCGCCCACAACGCGACGTCATCGGAAAGCGCCTCCAGATATGCCCGCGCCCCGCAACACCCCAGGCTCATCGCAGCTCTGCCCCCGTTCCTGACCTGGGGCACCACCGCGCACGCAGGCCTTCCCATCGCCGGCGGAACGCCCTCGTCCACCCTCGCAACCGCTTCTGTCAGAATCAGGCTCTGCTGAGCGTGCGCAAACAGCAGGACGACGTCGGCATCCATAGGAAAGTCGGCCAGCGGACCGTAAACCGCATGTTGGACCGGATGTTGCATGACAGGAATCGCCGCCACTTCCTCTTCGCGAACATAGTCCAGGCCCTGCATCGCCTCGAGCGCCGTCATCAGTTCGGTCTCCTGTGCCGCCGACGCCCCCGAAAGATTATGTGTGTGTACACCGATCGCACACAGTTCGTGGTCCTGGGCCCTCGTCGAAAATACCTTCTGCGACGCCTCCTGCCAGAAGTAACAGCCTGCCGGAGCCGTGTCCTCGTAGGATGAAATTTCTCCCGGAGGATCGTCGGTGAAGGCAACTGCCACCGGAGGCAGCGAAAGTTGCAACGACTCCTCAAGTTGCAATGCCTGCGTCTCGTATTTCTTCATTGAGTGCAATCTCCTGAATGTGTCTGGATCTTGGACCTGCTCTCTCGTCTAAGGCTGGAAAAAGTAGACTTCACGCTGAATCGGCACCGGGCTGACCCATAGAATCGCAGCGTACGAATGAGAATGGCTTCAAGCCTGCAATTCTCTCACGAAGTCCACCCACGCCGGGTTTGATTCGAAACCAAGTTTGAAGTTGAGGGCCAGCATCGGACTGTCTTCCTCGTTACTCGTCTCAATCGTTTCCGCGCCGTTGGCCTGAGCAAATTCAATGGTCCGCAATTTGAGAGCAGTCGCGATTCCCCTGCGCCGGTGGGACCTGATTACGCCGGTCAGTCCCGCGTCCAGGCGCCTCCCTTCCGGGTCGTTGCGCCACAGATTGCTCATCCCTACCAGGGCCCCGTCGTCGCCCAGTGCAATGAAAAAGGCTTCTTCCACCAGGGCCGGATCTCTCAGGACCATTTCCTCAAATTCAGCTACCGTCGGCTTCGCGAACGGTTCGGTTGAAGGCACGTCCTGCACGATCGTCCAGCGCAAATCGCGCAGCTTCCTCTTCCAGTCCGGCTCCTCCACGCGGAATTGGGACAGCGTAACCAGACGTATCTTCTCAAGGGCGAGCCGGTCGTATGTCTCTGCCCAAACTGATGCATCGAACGCCTCGACCCGCAGAGTCGACGAGGGAAAGCGCATAGCCTCCCTAAACCCATTTCTGAGCAGGAAGCCGACTCTTTCTCCGTCATCTTCCTTCGCTCGGCACACCAGGCTTCGGAACCTGCACTTGTGACCTGCCAGCACACCTAGAACGCCTTCGAACAGGACCGGGAGAAGCTGAACCTGCGGATGGTCGGGATGCGTGTCAAACCGCGCATGGGCCGTGAACGGGCTCTCCTGCCAGTAAGCCTCATAGCAGGTCCCAACCGCCGCCATCTCCTCGCCTGCCGAATAGGCTGCCACCCGTACAAAGAGTGACGCCTTCGGCCACTCACGGTCTTCCCGCTCTAGCTCCTCCCCTGACTCAAATCGACCCTCAGGTGACGCCGCATGCAGAAGAGCTGCCAGGGCCTCATACTCTCGCTCGCTCGATTGGAAGCGACGTACCTTATAGTCTGTCACGTCTGGCCGTTCATCGACGGCATCCTGACCGCGGCGTCGCGCCGCTCATGCATATTGTGTTCCATCGACTTGGGATAGCGATCCGGCAGGTGGGAAACGTCGTTCAACCGGCTGAGCGCCGCTGCCGGCATCACCCAGCCACCGGCCTGTAAATTGTCCTGCGCCTGTTCCGCAGTGCGTGCCCCAACGATCGCGCTTGTAATCGCGGGCTGCTCCAGCACCCACCGCGTGGCTACCTGCGCCGGCGTTCGGCCCAGCTCGGCCGCCGCGTCCAATAGCGTCGTCAGCGTTTCGTCGGCGTTGGCAGCAAAATAGTTTTGCGGAAAGGCCCATCCCTCCTCCGAACGCGTGCCGCTGTGCGACCGTTCCCCCGGCCTGTACTTGCCCGTCAGAAAGCCGCCTCCCAAGGGACTCCAGACCACGACGCCGATACCTTTCAACTCGCATACCGGGATGATTTCCTGTTCGATGTCGCGCACCACGAGGCTGTACTGTGGTTGGTAGGCCGCGAATCGTTCCCAACCGTTGTGGTCGCTCAGCCACATCGCCTCCATCAAACGCCATGCCTCAAAGTTGCTGCACGCGGTATATCGCACCTTCCCTTGCCTCACCAGATCGTCCAGGACTCGCAGCGTTTCGTCCAAAGGCGTCTGCGTATCGACGTGGTGAATGTAGAGGAGGTCTATGTAGTCCATCTGCAAGCGGCGCAGACTGTCCTCGACCGTATGCATCATATGGAAGCGGCTGGTACCGGAACTGTTGACATCCGGTCCCATCGGATTGAAAAACTTGGTCGCGACGATGGCATCGCGCCGGCGCCCTTTGAGGACCTGGCCCAGTATCGTCTCTGAAGCGCTGTCCGCGTAGGAATTGGCGGTATCGAAGAAATTCACCCCGGCGCCGATCGCCAGGTCGACAATACGCGCCGCCTCCCCTTCGTCGGTACCATGTCCGAACGTCATCGTCCCCAGGCAGATCTCCGACACCTTCAGCCCGGTACGCCCCAAACGCCGGTATTCCATGCCCATCTCCTCCAAAAAGTCTTAGGTCCAACCGTCAGCTTCTCTGCTCCCGGGAAATCACCCGTTCACTTCCCCCGGCCAGGGGCGCCATGGCCCAAAGTCTGCCACGCTACCCATTGTCCACGGGTGCGAAAGTACCTGCAGGCGGCAGTCCTTCACCATTTCCTGTAGTGCCCTTCCAGCTCTGCCCCAACTCTATAACCGTCCATCCTCGCCAATCCCGTCCTGTAGACGGCGCATCTTCAAGACAAAGGAGTCCTCGTTCAGCGACACGTCACCATACGCGATCGCCTCTCCCTTGGCGATCGCCCTATTGAGCACGGCGCCGTCTGCAAGCCCGAATGGCAGCAACCCCTCCATCTGCGCCACCGATGCCTTTTCGCACTGCCCTACCACCGTGTATCCGCCGCCGCCGTCCAGCTGCTCGCCCGCGCGCAGATCCCGCTTCGCAACGGTAATGCACTCCGCGGTTGGCGTTGGCGCGCAGGAGCCGTTTGCAGCGTTGAAAAGGACTGCACGCGCGATACTCAAGGGCGCCGGTACCGCCACCAGGTGATAGGGCCGGTACAGGAGAAAGTTCTTGCCTTCGCCGCCGACGTGACACCCGTGGTAAGCCAGGTCCTCCCGCGTGAAGGGATGGTCCGAGCGGACGACAACAAACACGCCCATCTTCAGCGGATTGGGCAGCATACTCCTGCCGTCTCCTGCCACCGAATTGGCCAGCTCCACCACGCCGTGCTGGCTCAATAACCCCCCTTCCTCCGTCAGGCTGAAGCGAACGGGTATCTCCTCAAGATTCGCCGACGGCTCATGCATGCCCCGTCGGTCCGGCACGAGACCCGCGGCATTCGCAAGCGCCGTCATCTCCACCTGCGCCTTCGTGCCGTCGCGAAAGGAGTTGAACATCTTCAGATTTATCGTCCGTCGCTCTATATGCTCCTCCGTGAAGCCGAAACGAGACGCAGCCGTTTCCGGAGTGCCTTCGAAATCGTCCTCATAATAGATCGTACCCCGTCCGGCCGCCACGATCTCCAACCCAAGGCTGCTCGCCCACTCTACGATGTTCCAGGTTACCGCCGGCTGGTCACCGTCCACCATCGTGTAGACGACGCCCGCGGCGTCTGCCGTGCGTCTCAGGAAGGGACCGACTGTTACGTCCGCCTCTACATTTACCATTACCACATGCTTGCGATTGCTCAGTGCGTGGTATGCGTGTCGGGCGCCTACGTCCGGCAGGCCGGTCGACTCGACGACGACCTCGATCGATTCGCAATCTGTCAACGTCAGTCCGTCTTCGACCACAACCGGTTTGCCAGCGCGGACCGCGTCTTCCAGTTCATCCCCTGTTTCCGCAGTCCGTATCTCCTCTTGGCTCGCGCCGCTCGAAAGATAGGCGTAACGGGCATTGTGGGCATTTATGTCGGCAATTGCCGAAACCTCCATACCCTTCATCTGCGAAATCTGAGCCACCAGACCCGCGCCAAACTTGCCCGTGCCGATGATACCGACCCGAATCGGATTCGATTCCGCCGCCCGCTCAGCCAACAACTGACTTATCACGACTCGCTCCTGATTGCCCGGCCTCCATGTCAACCATCCCCGTCACCTTCTGGCTCCGGCGCGAACGCCAGCTCCAGTGCCTTGGCCGACACCTCTACGTAGATCTTGGAAAGCCTGTCGTATATCTCCGGACTGTCTTGTTGAAACGGCGGTGGCCCCAGTCGGCGAAGTAGCGCCATTCGTATCAGCGGAGGCGCGATATTGTAGTGCAAAGCCCGTAATTCGTGACGCGTTCCCCCCGGTCCCAACTGGCGTCCGCCCCAGAAGGCATCGATCTGCGCCGCCAGGTCAAGGTCCTCGCCTCTTTGAATGGCCGGGTCCTCCAATGCCTGCAATCCATCGTAGCCGGCCAGTGACGCGTCAGATTCTAGACCCGGCTCCTCCTCTTCGCCGCGAGATTCCTCTGAAACGCCGTTGCTGCGGCGGAGCCGTAGCCCGGTCAGCACCTGATGACGGTCTCTGCCTCGCAGAAGCAACAGCATCCAGGGATCGTCGGAAATCATTCTGCCGAACTGGTACAATACAACCAATGCATGTCTGCAGGGCGTGCCTTGGCTCTGGCAGTCAGCACAGTTCGCCACCACCTCGCCGCTTTCTGAAGATGTCGATAGCAGATCGACGTCGGCGTCAGTAAAGACAGTATCCAATACTGCCAGAAACGTCTCCCATTCGTCTCCCCCGGCCAGAAGCTGTGCCGCGTACAGCGCCTCTTCGGCCAGCGTGTCCAGCACTGCCGACCATTCCTCGTCGCGCAACGGCAGAACATCGATATCAACCTGGCAGACGCCTCTATGGGATTCCACGACCTCCGCTCTGATGCGGCCAAACTGCACGTCAACCGACTTCACCTGCATCCGTCGCGCCAGCGACTGGCCTCTCCTCAGGTCGAAGCCCTGTCCTTTCAGATATTTATACCACCGGCCGGACCATGATACGTCCTTACTTTCTACGTCCTTCATTGGTCCTTCGATTCCTGTCGAAGTCACTCTATCGCGATTTGCCTCTTCGCTGCTGAGCGGCACGTCACGCCTGCCAGTTCGCCTGGGGCGGCGCAGCCTCTTGAGCCGCCGCCTGGTGCCGCTTTTCGGTCAGGACTTCCTCTGCCAGGCAGATACTATCGACGACTTCACCCTCTACTACCCGCGACTGCGCAGAGCAATCAGCTGTCGAAGTCCCTCGGTGTCCATATCCGCCAACCAGTCCTCGCCGCTGTTCACAATCGACTCGGCTAGATCCTGTTTGCTCTCGATCATCTTGTGAATCTGCTCTTCCAAAGTACCTGAGACTACGAACTTGTATACCTGGACTGAGCGTTTCTGGCCGATGCGAAATGCCCGGTCTGTGGCCTGGTTTTCAACCGCGGGATTCCACCAGCGGTCAAAGTGGAAGACGTGATTCGCCCTCGTCAGATTCACGCCCACGCCGCCGGCCCTCAAACTGAGAACGAAAATCGGCGCCCCGTTACTGTCCTCCTGGAATGAGCGCACCATCTGCTCCCGTCTCGACGCCGGCGTCCCACCGTGCAGGAATAATGCTTCCCGTCCGAGATTCTCCATCAGATGCTGCCGCAAAAGGTGGCCCATCTCGACAAACTGGGTGAAGACCAGTGCCCGGTCCCCAACCGCCAGCGCCTCCTCCAGCATCTCGGTCAGACGGCTCAGTTTGCCGCTCCGCTCCTCCAGGGGGCCCTTTTCCCCCAAAAAATGGGCCGGATGGTTGGTCACCTGCTTCAACTTGAGCAATAGACCCAGCACAAGGCCCCTGCGCTGCACGCCCTCGCTCCTCTCCACGCGAGCCATCGTCTCCTCAATGACGTCCGTGTAGAGCGTCTCCTGCTCCTTGGTAAGAGAGCAGTACACCACCATCTCATTCTTTTCGGGCAGATCGGAAATGATCGTCGGATCGGTTTTGAGTCGCCGCAGGAGAAAAGGCTGTACCATCCGCCGCAGATCGGCTGCCGCAAACTCATCATTGTATCGCTCAACCGGGAGTACAAATTGCTGCCGAAAGTGCTCGCGCTTCCCAAGGTAGCCCGGATTGAGGAACTCCATGATGCTCCACAACTCAAGCAGCCGGTTCTCCACGGGCGTACCTGTTAGCGCTACGCGGAAAGGAGGCGTACTCCCCCTTTCAATCTGGGTACGCGAATTGCCCGTCAGTCGGCGGATCGCCTGCGTCTGTTTGGCCGACGGATTCTTGATGTTCTGTGCCTCGTCCAGGATCAGATCGCTCCACTCCTGCCTCTCCAGCATGTCGATATCCCGCCGCGCAATCCCAAAACTTGTGATTACCATGTCATGCTGGGTCAGCGCGGACCGAAACGCCTCGCCATTCAGTCTGCCGCTGCCGTGGTGAAGCAGCAGACGCAGACCCGGCGCAAATTTCTCAATCTCGTGTCGCCAGTTGGCAACCACGCTCGTAGGGCAGATAAGTAGGGCCGGCCGGTTCTGGCTCTCAGCCTGACCGTTGCGGGATTCACCCTGTCCCTCGGCCAGAAGTCGGGAGTGGAGCAGGAGAGCGATCGCCTGAATCGTTTTCCCCAACCCCATGTCATCGGCCAGACAGGCGCCCAGCCCTAGGCGGCGCAAGAACGAAAGCCAGCCTACGCCCCGGCGCTGGTAGGGCCTCAGTCTGCCCACAAATCCTTCAGGCTCCTTAACGTCTTCGACCGGGTCTATCCCCCGCAGCCGTTCCAATGCCGCGCCGAGCCAGCCGTCTGCCACAACCGCCTCCAGGGGCAGCTCATGCCCCGAAACGCCTTCGACCATCTCCCAGTCACCGGACTGATCGGGGGCCATTACCAGGTTCTGCGGCGGTGCCCCTTCTCGGCCTGCTGACAGCCCGTTCGAGCTGTGAGTTTCAAAAGGCGCCGCCGACCAGGGCTCCAGTTCAGCCTCCTGTTCGGTCCGGGAATAAGCCTGCGCCAGTCCTACGGCCTGCAACAGAGGAATACTTCCGGCCGAGTCGTTCCGGTCCATGAACTGCCGCGCCGCCTGCACCTGCGCTGGATCCAGCTCCAGCCACTCATCTCCCAGCCGAACAAGCGGCGACCCCAACTCCGCGAGACGTTCAAACTCTTCTCGGCTCAGAGTCTGTTCTCCAAGCGTCAGTTCCCAACGGTACTGAATCAGGCCTCGCAAGTCCAATGAAGCTCCGCCGCCCGTGGCGTCACCCTGACCTCGTTCCCGGCCCTGGCCTCTCCTGTCCCGCGCCGCATCCCCTTCCAGACCGAAGCGCTCACGGCCGCCCAGTCGCAGTCGCAATCCAAGACGGGAACGACTGCGGGCCGCCCACCAGTCCGGCACGATCACTCCGAAGCCACTGCTCTGGAGTAAAGGGCCGATCTCCTTCAGAAACAGGTAACTCTCTTCCAGAGAAAGTGACGCCCGTTCAGGTCGCGGCGCCCTCAAGCTTTCACGAATAGGCGAAAACAGCCGGCTGGCCACGCCCAGACCGGTTAGGAGTCGCTCCTGTGGCTGATCAAAACGGCGACCTTCTATGCGGATACTCTGAACATTCTGGTTCCATATCCTATGCGCAGGTATCAGTAAACTCGGGTCGTCCTTGTCTTGCAAATAATACTCAAGGTGCCAGTTGTTCAGCGCGATCGGCGCGGGAGCGGCATCGGTGGTAGCTGACTCGGGATGCCTGGGCTCCTTGTCTTCCTCCTGCAGCTCAAGCGCAAAGGCAACTTGAAAATTGGAATCCGCCACCGAGGAGTGGAGTTGCTCCATCCACTCAATCCATCGCTTGTATAGCTGGTGCGCGGGCTGGGGAGGTAGATGAAGCAGAGGCTCCTCTCCCGAAAGACCCTCCAGCCACATGGATCCCGACGACGGGAGAGCGAACCCTTGACCACCATTCTTGCTGCCGGTAACGTCGCGAAATCGGTCCTCCCCGTTTGCCTTCGTAGCCTCGGGTGCCCATTCGCGAATCGCCCTGTTGATCAAAACGGTGATGAAATGCTCGAGAACTGCACCGGCAGCCGGTGCATCGTCCAGCGCTTCCAGCTCGTACGCCCTGCAAATGGGCGGCATCAATGCCACCAGATACTCAAGTCGTTCCCGCAAGCTGCCTTCAAGCAGAAACGGTTGCCAGGCGGCCCAGAATCGACCGCTGCTATCCGGTTTCAGACCAGGCAGAAAGTGTTGCCCCGCAAGCAGCTCTAGCACAAACTTGGCCGCGTGGCTCCAGAACAATAGGTCATTGCCCAGACGTGCATGGCGAAACAGCGCAGTCGAGGAAGGGAGCTCAATGAGCCTTTGATTTGTGAAACGGCTTAGGAAAGCCAGCGTGTGGAACGGATCAAGAGTCAGTCCTGTAACCTGCCACGGTTGCAGTCTGTACGGTTCCGTTTCGCCGGAAAGCGCATTCACGCCCCGTTGAAACGATCCCAGGTGCGTCTGAGGGCGGCCGCTCTGGCTGGGCAGCCATACCCTGGCGGTGGCGGGACTTCCCATCAGGCTGGTTAGTTCGCTGGCTGTCGCCAGCTGACGCAAGATCTGTCGAAGGGTCCCCACCGGCATCTGTGCCGGATGGGATGGGATCTTTCCATTGCTTCGCAAACCCCGGGGACGCCTCTTGGCTGTGGGTTCTTCTTGGCTGGAAGGCTTGTTCGCCTCGGAACCGTCTGCGCGCTCACCTTCTCCGGAAGCACCGTTCTCGCCGGGTTCGCGCTCCTCCCAAACGCTTGGAGATTCATGGTTCTCTCCCCAAAGGAAGAGTCGCGGTCCGTCTTCGGTAGCTGGCAATCTGGATGAATCTTGCCCGCCGGGCGCTCCAGCATCTGGTGGGACGTTCTGTGTTTCCGTTCCCGGCGTTCTGTCATGACCACCTTGTTCCACCGGCGACTGGCCGTCTCGCTGCCCCTGCGCACGCGCAATAGGGCTGAGGCCGAAGGCATCCTGCCCTAGTCCGTCTACTGATTGTTTGCCTGAAGTGAGCCATGCAGCATGAAAGGTAAAAGGCATAACCTACATTGTACCCTGAATCCCCTTTTTCAGTCCAAATCCAACGATGAATCCTGTTCAGCACAATCTGTCACAACAACCGCCTGAGCCCCCTGCTGTCCGGGCCCCCCTTCAAGCGAGCCCTTCTTCACCACCCTTCAATTTGACGTACACAGGCCCCCGGGCGAACCTCCATTTGGAAACCCGTTTAACACCTGGACAATCGAAACCGTTAACCAAGAGACATTGACCCTGAATGCCTCATCGCAATACGAAAAAGCACGTCAGAACAAACCAATGACCTGCCCCGTCTCCAAATCAATATCCACACTCTGGGCCGCCGGCCTGCTGCCAAGACCCGGCATCGTTCTCATTTCTCCCAGCAGTGGATAAACGAACCCAGCGCCTACACTGGCTCGCACCTCCCGCACAGGCACTGTGAACCCCGTCGGCGCACCCTTTAGCTTTGGATCGTGGCTCAAACTCAAATGCGTCTTCGCCATGCAGATGGGAAGATTACCGAACCCTCTCTGCTCGTACTGCCTTATCTGCCGGTTGGCCAGGGCCGTGTACTCGATTCCGTCAGCACCGTAAATCGTGGTCGCGATCTTCTCCATCTTTGCCTTCAACGGCATCTCCAGCTCATACAGAAACTGAAATTCGCTCGGCTCTTCGGCCGCTTCCACAACCGCCCGCGCCAGCTCAGTAGCCCCGCTGCCTCCCTCCGCCCAATGCGTGGAGACCGCCCATCGCGCCCCTTCCTCCTCAGCCACCCGTCCGATTACATCGATCTCACTCTGGAAGTCACTCGCAAAACAGTTCACGCAGACAACCGGGCTTACCCCATGCGCCCGCACGTTCTGGATCTGCTTGCGAAGGTTCGCCGCGCCTTCGGCCACGTCGTCAGGACCCTCTGCCAGCATCTCTTCCGGCAATGGCCGGCCCGGTACAACCCGGTACCGCCCCGTATGCGACTTGAGCGCACGCACCGTCGCCACCAGTACGGCCGCATCCGGCCGTAGCCCGCTGTACCGGCACTTGATGTTGAAGAACTTCTCCGCCCCGATGTCCGCGCCGAAGCCGGCCTCTGTAATGAGATATTCGCTCGTCTTGATGCCGATCAGGTCTGCCAATACCGAGCTGTTCCCGTGAGCGATATTTGCAAACGGCCCTGCATGGACCAGCGCCGGCGTGTTCTCAAGCGTCTGGAAGATATTCGGCTTGATCGCCTCCTTCATCAGCACCGTCATCGAACCCGCGGCCTGCAGCTGCTCGGCCGTAACAGGCTGGCGATTCCGGTCCCTGCCCACCGTCACCCGCCCAAAGCGCGCCCGCATATCTTCCAGCCCCGTCGTCAACGCCAGGATCGCCATCACCTCCGACGCCGCCGTTATGTCAAAGCCCGTCTGCCGCTGCGGCCCGTCCGACTTTACACCCAGCCCGCTGATGATATTGCGCAGCCCCCTGTCATTGACGTCCAGCACACGCCGCCACATAATGCTGTAGGGGTCGATCTCCAGCCCGTTTCCCTGGTAGATGTGCGCATCAATCATCGCCGCCAGCAGATTGTTGGCCGCCGTCACCGCGTGCATGTCCCCTGTCATGTGCAGGTTGAACTGCTCCATCGGTACCACCTGGCTGTAACCGCCGCCGGCCGCGCCGCCCTTTATTCCGAATGTCGGCCCCTGGCTGGGCTGCCGGATCGCCACCGTCGCCGTCTTGCCGATATGATGCATACCCTGGCCCAGCCCTACCGTAGTCGTCGACTTGCCCTCGCCCAACGGAGTCGGCGTGATCGCGGTAACCAGCACGTAGCGGGCGTTTGGACGGTCAGCCAGTCCCTCCACGGCCTCCAGTCGCACCTTCGCCATGTGGTCGCCGTACAGTTCTATGTCCGATCTGCCCAACCCCATCTTCTCCGCAATCTCCCAGACGGGCAGCAGCTCAGCCGCCTGGGCAATGTCGAGGTCACTTGGCACCGTACTTCTGCTCATCATAAAGCTCCTATGGTCCTCGAATTCTTCACGTCGATCACAATTGGCCGGAAACCGGCTCGCGCACCCAGTGGCACTGCTTCTCATCGGGTCTCGAGGTTATTGAACAACCGCCGCGTCGCCGTCGCAATCTCGCTCACAGCGTCGTTGAATGCCCCCTCATTTGCCTTCGACGGCTTTCGATATCCGCTCACCTTCCGGACAAACTGCAGGGCCGCTTCTTCCAGCTCCTGCTCTGTCGGCGGTCGCTCCGGCTGGCGCAGCTTCCTGATATTTCGACACATTTCCCACCCTCCGTCCGCAAGCCTGAGTCCATCGGCCAGCGGCTAAAATAGAGACCCGGTACCCTCCAGATTCGCGCTGCCTGCGAGCACTAGGACTGCCCAAATCCCATCGAGACAATTCGTTCCGGCCGCAGTGTGACTATCACACCTACTGTGTCCTTGACCGTCTCGTAATAGAGCGTGGCCTCTGCTTCGTCGGCGTAGTAATGCCGTACAATCCGCCACCGCAGATCTCGCTGCCGCTCACCCGGTTCGATTAACTCCGCCTTCCCATACAGCGCAACATACCGGGCGTCGCCCCGCCCTCCGTCAACGCAAATGGTAACCGTAGGGTCCCGTCGCAGATTCTTGACCTTTACCGTCCTCGTCTGTGCACTGACGTAAATGACGCCGTCCTCATAAATGTACCAGACTGGCGTCAATTGAGGCGCCCCATGCCGTCCATTTGTTGCCAGAATCGCATGACGGTCTGCCTGTAGGAACTCCAAAATACGTGCATCCATGATAGCATTCTCTCGAAACTGTGCCGGGGAAAATCCAACGACCGCCCCCGCCTGTGGACAAATGTCTACCGGAAAACCATACCGGCATTGAACGCGCTAACCGAAGATCATAGCAGAAACAGGACCCGATGTCGAGACCGCGTTTGAGAATTCTCAACACTTAGTATAGGGTAGCCCCTTAAGAGGCCCATCAGCCGGACACCTGCACGCCCTTCCCAAAAGGCCGGGCCTGGGGTGACCACCATACGCCCTAAAGCAGCACGACTGCTGATCGGCGCCGCCAACCACACCAGGTCCTTCCAACTTTCAGGAGCAAACCATGCCTGTAATGACACAATCGCAAATCGACGACCTGTTGCACAGCAACACCATCTGCCGCCTTGCCTGCGTCGACTACGAAGGCGCGCCCTACGTCGTGCCCTGCTGGTTCACATACGCCGACGGAGGCTTCTACGTCGTGCCCCGAGCCCGCTCAGCCTGGGCCGGCTATCTGAAAAACGACGGACGCGTCTTCCTCTGTATAGACGCCGTTGACGGGCGCCGTGTTCTCGTCAAGGGGACCGCCACTGTCGTGGAAGAGCCAAACATTGGCGGTAAATGGGTTGAAATCGGCCAGGAGATGGCCGAACGCTACGGGGGCACAGACGGCCTCAAATATCTCGAAGCAACCATGCAGGAACCGCGATGGCTCTTCTTCGTGCGCCGGGTAGCGCATCATTACACTGTCTGATTAACAGACCCGAAAGTGGGAAATTTCGGAGGTCAACTACCTTACCCAAAGTCGAAAGGATAGAGGGGACAATAGCATGGTAGTAAAGCCAGAAAGCGGAAGAATCGCACGGAAACTTGTCTGGCAAGACCTGCTTCCTATGGTTAAGACAAAACTGTCAGAACTCTGGTCTCCAGTTGGAACCAATCCAGTCCAGTGGGAAATGCGATTGAAACCCACTTCCGTCAAGGGCAATAGAAAAATGGTTTCTATTGCAAAAGAAGCAATCGGAAATTGTAGAAGCCCGATTGAAACCCACCATAAGACGGAAACATTTGTCAACGAGACAAAGCAAGGGGTCAAGGAGAACCTACAGGGAAGCTATCAGGTAATGATGACGTATCCCGGGATGGCCCTAGGTTCCGAGAGGAACAAGGGTTACGGAGCTCCCATAGTAGTCCGAGAGCGGGAAAGCCGCTTACATGGCGAAGGGGAGCAGGTTCAACTGATTGCGAAAAATGAAAGGAAAGCGAAATGCTGACTAAAACCGAACAAACAATCGCAATCTACAGCAAGCGAGGAGACGAAGGCAAAAGACTGCAAAGAGTGTATCGCCAACTCTTCAAGCCTGAACTGTACAAAGCAGCTTATGCGGAAATCCGGTCCAACCCTGGAGCAATAACAAAGGGAACTTCAGAAGAAACTCTAGATGGAATGTCAGAAGAAAGATTCGACAAAATCATCGAGAAACTGAAGAAAGAGAAATACAACTGGAAACCCGTAAGAAGGGTAGAAATACCAAAAGGCAATGGCGAAAAAAGACCTCTGGGATTACCTTCAGGGGACGACAAACTCCTGCAAACAGCAATGAAAATCCTGCTGGAAGCATACTACGAACCAAAATTCAGTAACAGAAGCCACGGATTCAGAAAAGGAAGAGGATGCCAAACGGCACTCTACCAGATAACAGGGAATCACATGGCAGCAAGTTGGTTCATAGAAGGAGACATAAAAGGATGCTTCGACAACATCAACCACAATATACTGATAGATATTGTGGGAGAAAGCATAGATGACGGAAGAATCCTAAATCTCCTAAGAAAACTGCTCAAGGCAGGATACATGGAAGGGTGGGAGAAAAGGGGAACGTACAGCGGAACCCCTCAAGGCGGAGTAATAAGTCCACTACTCGCAAACATATACCTAGATAAGCTAGATAAGTGGATAGAAAAAGAACTCCTGCCAAAGTACAACCGCAGTCTAAGAGCCAACGGAGAGCGACGAAGAAACCCTGAATATCAAAAATACGCCAACCTAAGAACAAAGGCGAAAAAGAAGGGTGACATCGAAGCTTACAAAGCGTACGGCAGAAAAATGAGAGACCTACCCTCGGTAAACACTCAAGACGAGGGTTACAGGAAACTCGAATATGTCAGATACGCAGATGACTTCTTGCTCAGCTTCGCAGGGCAAAAAACGGAAGCTGAAGAAATAAAAAGGGAAATCAGTAAATTCCTCAAAGAAAGACTAAAGCTAGAAATGTCAGAGGAAAAGACACTGATAACTCACGCAAGAACAGACAAAGCCAAATTCCTGGGATACGAAATAGGAATATTCCAGAGTAAAGACAGAAAAACTGTTAACGGCAATGTCGAACTCAGGGTACCAAGAGAAGTCATCACAAAAGCCAGTAGAAAGTACTCAAAGAAACAAAAACCAATCCACAGGCCAGAACTCGAATACGAAGGAGACATGGAAATAATCTGGCAATTCCAAGCAGAATACAGAGGACTGGTAGAGTACTATCGAATGGCACACAACCTCCATGCACTAAGTAAAGTAGGATGGCTGGCACAAGGCTCCCTACTTAAGACACTGGCACACAAACACAAAAGATCAGTAAAGAAAACAGCAAAGAAGTACAGAAACACGATCACAGTGAAAGGAACTACCTACAAGGTATTCCAAGCCAGAGTCGAAAGAGAAGGAAAGAAAGAAATAGTTGCAACATATGGAGGAGTCTCACTCGCAAGAAATCCCAAACCCACATCTCTAAACGACAGAAAACCAAAATCGTACGCATACTCAAAGTCAGAAGTAGTAAGAAGACTAGAAAGTAATGAGTGCGATATGTGTGGGTCAAATGAGAAGGTAGAAATGCACCACATAAGAAAACTCTCAGACATAAAAGCAGGAAAGCAACTATGGCAAAAGAAAATGATTGCCATGAGTAGAAAACAACTTGCTTGCTGCCATGAGTGTCATAGAGCTATCCACAGTGGAAAATACCTCTCAAAATGGGACAGCTGGAAAGAAGAACTAGAGAGCCGTGTGCGGTGAAAGTCGCACGCACGGTTCGGAGGGGGACAGTGGGAAAAGTACCCATAACGGGAAAACTCGCTTGCTGTCTACCCTACATCGAAGCCGGCGAAATGCTCTCATCCAGCGGAGGCTGGGCGCAAAAATACAAGCACTACGACTGGTAAGAAAAACACCGAACTGAACTCTTTCTGTTAAGTATGGACCCGGCGCCTCGTCTCTGAAGATATACAAGCATTGGAACAGCGATCTGCGCGAGCAAAGTACACATCCGCGAAGGGCCGCGCAGCAACACAACGAAAATCGGTCACGCTCTTAGTGTTCTTCGCGTCCCTTCGCGTGACTTCGCGGATCAACTGGTCTTGTCTGTCCCAACACTCATCTGAGATACACGCTATCGAACCAACCCGCCTTAACCTATCGCGGACTTACTATCGGCCTTCCAAAAACTTCAAAGAAACCTTCTCCCATCCCCCTTTCCACTCACTCATACCGCAACGCCTCCGCCGGATAAATCCGCGACGCCTGCCACGCCGGCAATATCGTCGTCAGCAACGAGAAGAACCAGGCCGCCGCCAGCATCCCAGCTATCGTCAGCCACGGCGTCGGAAAACTCAGTTCCGTCGCCAGGTCATAAGCCTGGCCGATCGTCATGTCGCCCAAAATCAGACCCGTGACTCCACCCAAAAGTATCCCCGTGAGCGCAATAAAGTTGGCCTCCAGCACGAACAACAGCGCCACCGTGCCCGAAGGATACCCAATCGCACGCAGAACGCCGATCTGCTGCCTTCTTTCAACCACCGTACGGCTGCTGATCACGCCCAGACCCGCGATACCGACCACCAGCCCCAAAGCCAGGAATCCCTGGAAAAGTCCCAGTATCCCCCGCAAAATCGCCTGTCCGGCTGCAAACAACTCGGAGAGAGGCGCCGCGTTCAACCCGCTGCTCAACATCGACTTCTCCAATGCTTGCGCAGTTTCGCTAACGCTCGCCCCTTCCACCACTTTCGCATAAAAAACGTCAGGCTCCACCGCTTCACCGTTCAAAATATCCAGCACTCGCCGGTTCATCTGAAAACTGGCCTCAGCCAGCGTATCGTCTTCTGCCAGTACACCGATTATCTGGACGCTATGCCTAATCTCTTCCCCGCCTTCTACGCCAACCGGACTGCTGGTCGAGACCTCCGCCTGAACGCCGCCAATCTCAAACGCCGCTCCCGTTGTCAGCCTGTCGGGCCTGTTGCTCAGCTCGACCGTCACGTGGGGAAGCGTTCCGCCCTCCTCCAGATAGAACCCCTGCAACTCGATTCCTCTGTCCCACGGCGGGCCGCCGGAACGGCCGCCCCTGCCAAATCTGTCCCCGCTCCCTTCAGCATCCTCCGGAGGAGGCTCCTCGACCCACCGCGTAGTCACCACCGCAACGTCATCCCGCTCCGCCAGCGCCTGCCAGACCGCCTCGTCGCTCCCATAACCCTCCGCACGCATCTGGAATCCGTAATGCTGCGCAGCTTGTTTCGCATAGCCCTCGTCTATCCCGGCCATGAAGACAGTCGAACTTCTGTCTATTCCATGCTCGACCGGCTCAATCTGCTGCGCTGTAACGCCCATACGCGCCACCGTTCCCAGCACCGCCAGCTGTTCCCTGGGAAAGTCAGCTCGCCTCTCCGCCTCCTCGTGAATGTCCGTGACCGGGTCAAACAGACTCAGCAGGCTCGGCGACATGACGATGTCAAATCCGGCCGTGCGCTCTTCGTTCGGCTCGGTCACCACCTCGGTCGCCCGAATCACCACGCTCATCACCGTCACCGTCGTGATCACCATCGCAAACAGCAGGATCGCCGTCCCTGTCCGAAACCGATTGCTCAGCGGATACGCCACAGCCGTCTTCAACACCGGCGTCAGCGGCCCGATTCCTCCCACCAACCGCACAAACAGGCCGGCAAGGCTGTCCGCATTGAACATCACCACCATGATCGCGCCGATAATGATAAACGGGCCGCTCAGCGCAAACGATAGCAGCGTGAAACCCGGGTTCTGATTGAACCAGGGCAGGTCCGTGTCCAGCACGCTGCTCCAAGGCACGCCCCAAAGGGCAAGGAAACCAACTCCGATGAAAGTATACGCCAGGCGGAGGCGAAGCCCGGACTGTCCCGACGTCCATCGGCGGCCCAACCACGCCCCGCCCCAGCCTACCCCAACCAGCAGCAATGTCGCGCCAATAAAAGCAACCGTCTGCCCCTGCTCCCGGCCCAGCCATATCAGATACCCGCCGGCCCCGAGCAGGAAAACAATCGCCAACCCGCGAAGCGCTTTGCCTATTGCCCCCTGCCTCTTTCCGTTCGACGTATCCGGCAAATTCCTGATCGCCGTGATGATGTTGAGACGGCTCACGTTCCACGAAGCAACTGTAACCACCACGAACGTCAGTATGACGCCCAGACAGTAGGCAATGACCAGGGATGTAGGCGCCGCGTGCCAGTAGAAGCGAATCGGCGCGGTGGCGCCCTCGACACGCTGAGCAATGTTGTTGATGAGACCGCTCATCACGCCAATCATGCCGTACGAGACAAGTAGGCCCAGGCCGAGCCCTACCAACGCCGCCGCCAGGTCGTATACCAGCCCTTCGGTCACAAACATCTGCACCAGGTGGCCGCGCCGCATCCCTACCGCTCGCGCAATGCCCAGTTCGCTGCGCCGCTCCGCCGCCAGCATCACGAAGATCAGGAAGATTAACAGCACGCCCGCAAAAATCGAGAGAATCCCGAAGCTCGAAAAAACCGTCCCCAAAGCGATGCCGCCGATTTCCGCTACATCGGTGACAAACTGCTTGCTCAGCGGCGCCAGCACCTCGAAATCCCGCAGATCGGCCATGCCCGCTTCGAGTGCCCGCCTTTCGTCCTCACCTAACGGCAGTTCTCTCAGCCAGTCCTGGATTGCTCCGCTGCTCAACGCGCCGCGCAACGCAATCGGAATCTCGCCCTCCGCCGGACCGGCGACATAATCAACCAGCACCTCAAGGTCGGACTCGAAGCTCGTCGCCTGCGTCCACATCCCCGCGATCTGCATGATGAAATCCGGTACGTCGTCCTCGAACAGCGGATTGACCGGCGCTGCAGACTCTCTTTGTATGACCTCGGCAATTTCAGGCCTGCGCAGCACCGCCAATAGCCCGGCCAGACGCTCCTCGTTGAGCGACAGCGCCCGCAGCTGGTCGCTCACCTCAGCCGTGTGCACCATTCCGCTCTCTTCATCGCCGGCGTTCGAAATCAGTATGTTGTTGACCTTGCCCGGCATGAAAAGCAGCTTCTGCGCCTCATCCGTGTGCATCATTACCACTGGCAGCACCGCCCCCAATGGTCCTGCCTCAGCGACCACCGCCCGAACTCTGTAAGGAACCGGTATCGGCCCGATGAAGACCTCCAGCAGGTCGCCCGCGCGTGCATCGAGCTGCAGAGCCCCAAGCTCGTTCAGGTACACCTCCCCCTGGCGCAACTGCAGCCCAAACTGGCCCAGCGTCTCGTCCACATCCTGCCCCAATGTGTTCAGGTTGATCGAGCTGAGCGCCTCTGTCGCCGCCGCGATCAGTTCCTGCTGGTTCGGTACGTCAAGGCCCAACATCGGCAGTGTCGGAACTGTAATCGGCGCATCCGGATCCAGATTGAACTCCGCCAGATCCTCATCGCTGATCCCCAGACCCTCCAGGCTGATCACGTCAGAATCAATCTCGTCGAGTATCTCGCTGGGGAACCCAAGGTTTCTCAGGATCTCTGTCGGAAGCGCCAACTGCCGCAGCGTGAAACTGGGCCCTTCCTCCTGCAACAACACAGCCCCTGCCGCACCAAGCGCCAGCACAGTCCCGACCAGACTGGTCTCCTCCAGCCCGATCGCCGTTCCGAAAACCTCCGCGGCCTCTCCCGACTGCTCCCACAGCCCGACAAGATCGACAAAGACATCCCCAATTCCGTCGCGCAGGTCAGCCGTACTTACCGGTTCACCGTCAATGTCATGCAACCCGAACCCGGTATCGTAGCCCTCATCCACGGCAAACAGGAAGCCCAGCGGCTCCCCCTGCCCGGTACTGACGTTGCGAATGATAGTTGGAAAGAGAATCGAGCCGGCTACCCCGTCAATAAGGGGATATTCTGCCGCCTGTTCCTGCAACTGCCTCTGCCTCTCCTCCGTGATGCCCGGCAACCCCTCATCTAGAACCGCGATCAAGGCGTTGATGTCGCCGCCGGTCAGTGCATTGAGCAGCGCCGCGCTTTCCGGACTGCTGGCTGCATCGGGGTCGATTGTGCCGCCGTCTGCCAGTTGCGTCAGGTCCATCAGAAACGGCGGCGAAACAACCTGGTCGATATGCCCGTAGGCGTCAATCGTCTGACGCCGGACCGTCTTGTCCAGCGTGTCGCCCAGACTCAGCGCCGACACAATGATCATCGTACTCAGCGTGAGTCCGATAACAATGAGCGTTGACTGCGCCGGGCGCCGCGGAATGTTGCGAACGCCCAGCTTGCCGATAATCGGGTTGCGCAACGAAATGAGCGCCGCGCCCGCCAGAATCAACCCGAGAGCAACCGCCAGGTAGAGTGCGACCGAGCCGAAGATGCTACTCATTTGCCACGATCTCCCCGTCCTCCATCTGCACGATGCGCCCGCACAGGCCTGCCACCTGCGGGTCATGCGTGACGATGACAAAGGTCCGCCCCTGCTCCCGGTTCAATCGCTGCATCAGCCCCAGCACCTCTGTCGAACTTCCCACGTCCAGATTCCCTGTCGGCTCATCCGCCCAGACCAGGGCCGGGTTATTCACCAGCGCCCGCGCAACCGTTACCCGCTGGATCTGTCCTCCTGAAAGCTGCATCGGCCGGTGAGAAGCCCGGTCGGCCAACCCAACGCTCTCCAGACTCGCCAGCGCCCGCCGCCGCGCCTCCGCCGGTCGCACACCGCTGACCAGCAGCGGCATCTCCACATTCTCGACCGCCGAAATGACCGGCAACAGGTTGAAAGACTGGAACACGAACCCCATCCGCCTGGCCCGGTAATCAGTGCGCCTGCGATCATTCATGTCGGCCAGCGAAGTACCCTCGATCGTCACTTCGCCTTCATCGAAGCTGTCCAGCCCTGAAAGGGTATTCAGCAAAGTCGTCTTGCCGCATCCGGACGGCCCCATGATCGCCACCATCTCGCCTGTCCCGATCGTCAGGTCCACACCCCGCAGCGCATGCACCTCGATCTCGCCGCTGCGAAATGTCTTGTGAATATTCTCAGCCACTACAATCGGAGCCGTCGCCTCCTCCTCTTCCCTGACCTCCCACTCGTTACCCTCCGCCGGCTGATTCCACGTGGCCGGCGCTTCTCGTACGGTAGTCTGACTCATGTTTTTCAATCTCGTTTCCAAAGGTTAGGGCGCTCATCGCGCCGCAAAGGTCCAGAATCTGAGCAACGGGCATGTTATACTTACATGTACGCTGCCGCCGCCAAACCGTTTCCCTGCCCCACTTCAATCAACTGCCAACCACCTTCGCCTCGACCAGGAACTGCAGAAGATGAAGCTTCTCAACGATTCGCAGATGCAGGACTTCATAACAAATGGCTATGTGACAGTAAAGGCCCCGTTTACGCCGGCCTTCCACGAAACCGTGCGCGCCCAGGCCGAAGAAATCTTCTCCACCCGGGGAAATCCCGGCAACCACATCCTCCCCGCAATCCCCCAGTTGGCCGACCTCTTCTCCCACCCCGCCGTCACAGGCGCCCTGACCAGCATCCTTGGCCCCGGCTACGCCATGCACCCGCACCGCCACTGCCACCTGACTCCTCCCCGGCAGTCAGCCCAGCGCCACCACCAGGACAGCTACGAAGACGACCGGAACGTCCGCCACCACCGCACCCGCTGGGCCATGGCCTTCTACTACCCCCAGGACGTGACCCTCGAAATGGGCCCCACATCGGTCCTGCCCGCCTCACAATACTATACGAGCCGCGACCAGGCCGAAAAACAGCAAGAGGTTCGACTCTGCGGCGAGGCAGGCACCGTAACAATCGTCCACTACGACCTCTGGCACCGCGCTACAACCAACCGCAGCCACCGCAACCGCTTCATGATGAAATTTCTGTTTTGCCGAATGAAGGAACCGGCCGCTCCCAGCTGGAACTGTACCGACCCTTCATGGAGCCAATCGGGCGCCGGTGAGGAACTACCGCAACTCTGGCGCAGCGTATGGAATTGGCACGCGGGAAACAAAGTCTCAATTCACCGCGAGGATGACGCTACCCGCGGCAGCCCTCGGGCCCCAGGATCGGAGAACGGGTCAATCGAAAAAGCTGCGACCCCCTCCGAAGCCGGACAGTTGGAGCAAGTCTACAGGCTGGCCTGTCAGGGAGGGCAGGGCTCGGCAAAACTAACCAAAAGGCTGGCTGAAGAAGCCGTCGAGTTGCTCGATCACAATCTAGCCGCCCGGCACACCAACCCGAGCCAGCTCCGCTCCAATTTCGGACTCAGCGCACATGGAGCCGCCGCGGTTCCCTTCCTGCTCAAGTCACTGGAATCCGCAGACTGGCCGCTGCGCGCTGCCGCCGCCGACGTCCTCGGCGACATTGGCCTGCCGGCCTCCCATGCAGTCCCCAGTCTCCTCGACTGCCTGGACGACGAATCCGACTGGGTGCGCCGCAACGCCACCGAAGCCCTCGGCAACATCGCCTCCCCTGAGGCGGTCCCGCGCCTCGCCCGCCTGCTTACCCAGGACACCTGCAACTTCGTCCGCCACAACGCCGCCCTCTCCCTCGCCAAAATCGGCCCCCACGCCGCCCCCGCATCCTCTCCTCTGAAACGAGCCCAAAACGACACAAACCTCTACGTGCGCGAAAATGCGCGCCTCGCCCTGACGCGCATTCGTACCGACTAATATCCTTGACTTTCCCCTCCAACCAACCACCCCCCGTAGGTGCCCCCCTTGTGGGTGCCCTCGACCGCGCCACGATACACGCTCACTGCTACCTGATCCCCCGACCAGCCCCCTGATCAGGCGTCGCCGTCGGCGTCGGCGTGACCGTAGGAACTGCACAGTCAGCCAGTCCGGTTTCGTCTAGGTCGTTAGAACTAACCCTGCGCAGCGAAACCGGAATACAACCACGCAACTGATTCCCCGAAACGAACAGTCCAACCAGGTTGGACAACCTTTCCAGCGATTCGGGTACTGACCCCGTCAAACTGTTGTTGCGCAAATACAAGATCCTGAGATCGGCGAGAGCGCCAAGCTCTGGAATCGACCCTGACAGGCGATTGTTGTGCAGACGTATCCTTGTCAGTTTGGTGAGAGCGCTAAGATCTGGAATCTCCCCACTCAGGTCGTTGAACGAAAGATTCAACACTCGCAGCTCAGAAAGGTCGTCCAACTCCGGAACGGACCCGCTCAACTGGTTCAGACGCAGATTCAAATGCTCCAGTTCCGTGAGTGCACTGAGACTCGGCAGCGAGCCGCTAAGATCATTGGAATTCAGGTTGATTCTCGTAACCCGTCCCTCGCTATTCGTAGTAACACCGTACCAACTGTCAAGCGCCGCGCCTGTCAGCCAGTTGGCGCCTGCCTTCCAGTTGGCGCCGTCCGTCGCATTGTAAAGCGCCGTGAGCGCCTCCCGGTCCCCTTGTGAGGACCCCGGTGTTCTCGTAGCCGTGGGAGTAACTGTCGCGGTAGGTGTGACCGTGGCCGTTGGAGTAGCCGTTGGCGTGGGTGTGGCGGTCGCAGTAGGCGTGAATGTCGGCGTTGCAGTGGGGTCATCCCACGATATTTCAGAGGACGCCGATGCTGATCTGAGCCCCGGCTCAGGCGTTGCCGTGACTGTAAGCGTAGGCTCGACGCAATTCGACAAGCCCAAGAGGTTCAGGTCGTTGATACTCACACTTCGGAGCGACTCAGGAATGCATCCACTGAACTGATTGTACGCAAGGCGGAGAACTGTCAGCCCTGAGAGTGATTCAAGTGAGCTGGGAATCTCTCCACTCAACTCATTGTGACTCAGAATCAGCCATTCGAGTTTGGTGAGAGCACTGAGACTCGGAATCGTTCCGCTCAACTGGTTGTCCTCTAAGTCCAGAAGTCTCAGTTCCGTGAGAGCGCTGACGCTCGGAATCTCTCCACTCAACAGATTGTGGTCCAAAATCAGAAATTCGAGTTCTGTGTTTGCACTGAGACTCGGTATCTTTCCGCTCAGCCGGTTTTGCCCGAGATCCAGAAACTCCAGTTCTGTGAGGGCGCTCAAGGTGGGGATCGAGCCGCTCAAATCGTTATCATCGAGATACAGGTCCCGCAGATTTGCCAGGGCGTCCAGGTTGGGAATCGTGCCGCTAAGATGGTTGCCTTGGACCCACAGCTCCTCAAGGCTCCCTAGGGCGTCCAAACTCGGAATCCCCCCGCTCAAATTGTTGGAAGCCAGGTGCAGAGTTTCCAAATTGGTAAGAGCGCCCAGATCGGGTATTGATCCGCTCAAGTCGTTGGAGGAAAGTTTCAATTCTCTCAGATTTGAGAGGGCGCTCAGGCTGGGAATGGCGCCGCTCAACCTGTTGTGAATGAGGTCCAGGTATTCCAGTTTCGTAAGTGTGCTCAAACTGGGTATTTGCCCGCTCAGATCGTTCACGGCAACATTCATGTATTTCAACTCTGTGAGATTGCCCAGATTGGGAATGGAGCCGCTCAATTCGTTCCATGCAAGGGAGATCAATTCCAGTTTCGAGTTGGCGGCCAGACTGGGAATGGGGCCGCTCAAGTCATTGTTGGCGAGCTTCAATTCTTCTAAATTTGATAGCGATCCCAGGCCGGGAATGGTGCCGCTCAAATCGTTATGAGTGAAAACCATGCTTTCCAGCCGTGTCAGCGTGCTCAGATCGGGAATCGAGCCGCTCAAATTGTTGTATGAGAGGTCAAGAGTTTTCAACTCCGTGAGAGCGCTGAGATCAGAAATCGATCCGCTCAGCCAGTTCCTTGAAAGCTCAAGCGCCGTAACGCGACCGATTTCGTCAGTTGTAACACCGAACCAGTTCCCGAGAGGCTCCTCGCTCAGCCAGTTATCGTTCTGTTTCCAGTTTGCACCGTCCGTCGCATTGTACAGGGCCACGAGTGCTGCCCGGTTCGCGGCGGCAGATGCTGGCGTGCTTGTAGCCGTCGGCGTTGGCGTATCCGCCGGCGGGTCGGTGGCGGTGGCTGTTGGTGTCGGCGTTGCCGTCGCTGTAAATGTGGGAGTCGGCGTTGCCGTGGCTCCGGGGGGCAGTGTGGCCGTGAAGGTCGGCGTCGGCGTGGCCGTCGGCGTGGGCGTCGCTGTAGGCGCAGCGCAATATGGCAGCCCTACCCTGTCAAGATCGGATTCATATAAACTGAGCAACGATGATGGAATGCATCCGCTGAACTCGTTGCCCGATACAAAAAGGCGTTGCAGATTCGGAAGCGTACCAAGTGAACTTGGGATTTCCCCTGTCAACTGGTTGCTTGACAGGAACAACTGTCCTAGCTTCGTCAGCGCAGTTAGGTCGGGGATCGATCCGGTCAACTGGTTGCTTCGCAAATACAACCCTGTGAGACTTGCTGGAAACAGGTCGCTTGTTATTGACCCACTCAAGCGATTGAAGGAGAGATTTAGGCTCCTCACTTTCGTGAGTGCGCTTACATCAGGAATTGACCCTCCTAGCGAATTGCTGCTCAAATCAACTGACTCCAATTGCGCTAAATTCGACAGACTCGGGATTGACCCGCTCAGCACGTTTCTTGAGAGGTTCAGGCTTTCTATATTTGTCAGCGCCGACAAGCTGGGAATCGACCCGCTCAACCTGTTATTCGATAGATTGAGGTTTTCCAGTTCTGATAGAGCATCCAGATTCGGAATTGTACCCGTGAGGTCATTACCCTCAACTGTCAAATACTCGAGGCTTGTCAGTGCACTCAATTCCGGGATTGAACCGCTTAACCGGTTATCGTTGATGTACAGGAATTCAAGTTTCTTCTGCGATTTGAGGTTGGGAATCGACCCGCTCAGTAGGTTACTGCTCAGTGACAGTCCCTCCAATTCAGTCAAAGTCTCCAGACTGGGAATCGACCCGCTCAGCCTGTTGCTCCTCAAATAGAGGTTTCTCAAACTAGTAAGGGCGGTAAGGCTGGGAATCGACCCGCTCAGTTCATTTGAAGAAAGGTCCAGTAAAGCCAGTTTCGTCTGAGCGCTCAAACTGGGAATCGACCCGCTCAACTCATTCCCACCAAGGTCCACGTGTGCCAACTTTGAGAGGGCGCTTACGTCCGGCATCGGCCCACTCAGTTCGTTGTGCCTGAGGTTCAAAGTCCTCAAGTCTGTGAGAGCGCTCAAACTTGGAATCTGACCGTTCAACCCATTTGAACCGAGACTCAAGTGTTCAACGCGGCCGTCAGAGTTCGTGGTAACGCCATCCCAACTGCCCAGCGGACTGTCGCTTAGCCAGTTGTCATTTCGCCTCCAGTTATCACCATCCGTCGCATTATAGAGCGCCACCAGCGCCTCCCTATCCTCCACCGAATCAGCCCGCGTAGCCGTAGCGGTCGGCGTGGCAGTTGGCGTAGCCGTAGACGTATGCGTAGCTGTCGGCGTGGCGGTCGGCACAGGTGTCAAAGTGGGCGTCGCCGTGGCCGTAGACGTATGCGTAGCTGTCGGCGTGGCGGTCGGCACAGGTGTCAAAGTGGGCGTCGCCGTCGGCGAGTGTGTCGCAGTCGGTGTCGCTGTCGGCAACGGCGTCCACGTTGAGGTAGCCGTTAGCGTATGAGTCGCGGTCGGCGTGGCCGTCGGTACCGGCGTCAAGGTTGGCGTAGCAGTTGGAGTATCAGTGGACGTCGGCGTAGCTGTCGGCACCGGCGTCTAAGTAGGCGTCGCCGTGGCCGTAGACGTATGCGTAGCTGTCGGCGTGGCGGTCGGCACAGGTGTCAAAGTGGGCGTCGCCGTCGGCGAGTGTGTCGCAGTCGGTGTTGCCGTCGGCACCGGCGTCAAGGTAGGCGTTGCCGTTAACGTATGAGTCGCGGTCGGGGTGGCCGTCGGTAAAGGCGTCAATGTGGGCGTAGCAGTCACTGTAGCCGTTGACGTTGCTGTGGGCGTTGCTGTAGAGTCGCCGCAGTAGAGCAGTCCCAGGCTGTCCAGGTCATGCTGCTCCAGGTTCCTCAATGACTCGGGAATACATCCGCTCAACTGACTACCCGCCAGGTAAAGGACGCTTAATCCGGCGATATTGCCAAGTCCTGCCGGAAACGGCCCCGTGAACCCGTTGTTGCCAAGATATAGTTTGGTCAGCCCGGCAAGGCCGCCCATCGCGGGAAAGTTCCCATGCAAACTGTTCGAGGTGAGGTCCAGAACACTAACGCTCGTGAGCCCGCTCAAGTCCGGCATCGACCCGGTCAGCCCGTTCGTGCCCAGGTCGAGCAATATCAGCTGCGAAAGCGCTTTCAGTACCGGGAGAGTCCCGCTCAGATTGTTGTGGGAAAGGCGCAGCTCGGTCACGCGGCCGTGCTCATCCGTTGTTACACCGTGCCAATCGGAAACAGGCCTGTCGCTCAGCCAGTTGTCGCTGTGCGTCCAGCTTGCACCGCCGGTCGCATTGTAGAGGGTCGCCAGCTCCGCTCTCTCCCCCACAAGCGGGTCCGGCGTCGGCGTGGCCGTGGCGGTTGCCGTGCCCGTCGGAGTCGCAGTATGCGCGGCTACGCCATCTGACGCTCCCGCGGGCCTCGGCGTGGGGGTAAGTGTGGCTGTGGCAGTGGCCGTGCTCACCGGCGTCGGCGTCGCCGTAAACGTAACCGTATGAGCATCTGAACCACCCTCAGGCACAACAGCTGACACCGACGGCGTCCACGGCCCCACTGCACCGCTGGAGGTCACAATCCGTATCGAATAGTAATAGGTTGTACCCGCCGTCAGGTCGCTGTGCGTATACGACGTGCCGCGCAACGTACCCCCAATCTGTACCCATTCACCTTTGTCCCAGTCCCAGAAGATCAACTCATACGAGTCCGCATCTGCCACTTCATTCCAGGACAGAGTAATCTGGCCCTCGCCCGCCTCCGCCGTCAGCGAAGGCGCGGCTAACCCGTCCGACGAATCGGTCTGCGCATACGTCTCGCTGAATTTCAGGAACGTAAGAACGAGAATCGCCGCAAGGGCTGCGGCAACAAGGAGGGAAGGCAGCGCCCGCCCGGGCACTGTCCTGAGCATGTATTTCATATCGGCACCAAATATGAAACTGAACTGCTCTTGTATAAAGTTAAATCAAGACCGACGATACCATTTCAATCAACCTTCGTCAAGACCGCAAATTTCGTCCATTTGCATCTCGGAAAAGGGCCGATCTTTCTTCATCTTTTGGCAACTTTACCGTAGCCACTCCGTCATCTAGTCTGCGGCACAGGAAACGGCAGTTCTCTCTCCTCACTCCTCTTCACTCTCTCCTCGCTTTTCTGGGCGGTCGGGCCTAGTCGGCCCTCCCTTGTGCGGGGGCTCCGCCCCCGCAACGCCCCCCCTAAACCATGCCGTGCCTCATCGACCGGGTGTCGACATTGGTGACGGGTGCCCAATCGATGTTGTCCAGCCAGACCACGTCCCGCCAGTCCCATCAGATCCCCTTACGTGCCGGCCATTTGCCTGCCCTGAGGCTCGCCCAAAGACGGTAACCTATTCCAGCCACCGCTGGCACTGACTCCCGCCAGACTGTTCCTACCCCAGATCTGGGAGGCATCCAATTTCGTCCAACTGCATTCCGGAAAAGGTTCGAACTTTCTTAGTCTTCTGAGTTGTAACCGAACTGCTGTCAGCTCCCCTTCCAATTGAGGGGGGACCCAGACTCGCCACTGACCATTGGCTTCGAACTGTTGACGACCGTCATAAAAACGAGATGCAGGAGCAATCTGTGACTGCTTCGTGATGGGCGGCGCACTCAGATAAGGGAAACCCGATTCGCTCTTGGCGTTCTCCGCGACCCTTCGCGTGACTTCACGGATCGATTGCTTCTGTTCGTCACAACATTCAGGCCGGGACAGAGAGACAGTTTCGCGACGCCTTCGACCCTCTCACAGTCAGTTTGTAACGCACCTGAAAGTCAAGGCTTACAGTAAGATGGTACGCTAGCCTCTCCCAGAACCTCCCCAATCAACAACGCGACCTCAGCATCGTACTCTTTCAACTCTGAACCGTCCGCCGCAACCGAATCCGGCAACACCCCCCACAACCAGTACTTGACCGTCTCTGCCCAGTATCCCTCGACCCCAGCTGACGCCGGCCCGCCTCGCCACAGCCCGTCCTCCATCGCCGCCTGATACGCATCTTCAAGCCGCATCCTGAACGCCTCGCCCTCAGGCTGTTCCTCAACTGCACGGCGAATCAGGTGAGCGAACGCCTGCAAAAAGTGCTCGCAGTTCGGGTCATTCTGCGTCACCTCTGCCTCCCACCTACCCGAACCGCCGCCGACCTCCCCCCAGTAACCGAAAAACTCGACCCGCGCGTCGTTTGCAGCCAGCGCTTCCAGCAGGTCGGGCCGGCCCAACAGGACACCGCCGATAATCTCTCTCGCCTGGTTCATCTTCGCATCTGGCACCTCAGACGGGGCAACGACCTTTATCCCGTCAACATCCGCGTACTTCTGAAAGAACAGGTCAAGCCCGAGAGACCGTGGCGGCGGTCGAAACGGCTGCTGGACGACCGCGGCGAACAACCGCTCCGACCACGCCCCCCTTACCCCGCTGCCGTCACGCGCCCGTACCTGGTAATAATAGTTCCTGCCGTCAGTCAGAACACTGTGCGCGAAATGGGTTTCCGCAACCCCCGTTCCAATCAGTCCCCAACTCCGCCCAATGCTGTCCCATGCCCGCAAATCGTAGCTGTCGGCACCCGCCGCCGCCTCCCACGCCAACGTCACCTTGTCCTCGCTGACGATCGCTTTCAGATTCCTCGGTACAGCCGGCGCACGCGTCGCATCGGCCGCCGAACATGCCGCCAGAGAAAGCGCCGCCAGCTGCGCGTTTACGATTACATTTGACCCCGACACCCAGGTCCCCGGCTCCAGGCAAAACCGATTGCCCGCGAGATCCGCCAATATTAAGTTGGAAAGTCCGCCAAAATCAGGAAGCGGCCCTGTCAACAGATTCTCACCGAGAGACAAACGCCTCAATGTCTCCAGACCATCAAGCTCGACGACTGGTCCTGTCAGCCGGTTGTCACTCAGGTTCAGCTCCCGCAGACTGCGCAAGAGACTGAGATCCGGGACCTGACCGGTCAACCGGTTGGATTCCAGGAAAAGCCATTTCAGCCTCGCAAGAGAGCTCAACTCCGGAACCTCTCCGGTCAACTGGTTGTCCCGCATCGAAAGCAGGACCAGTCTCTTCAGATTGCTCAATTCAGGTATGCGACCACTCAGCCTGTTTTCCGACAGGTCCAGAGTCTCGAGCCTGAAGAGCGCGCCCAAGTCTGGGATTCCGCCCGTCAGACCGTTGTCGCTGAGGTCCAGTTCCTTCAGGAATGAAAGACCATCCAGCAACGGAACTGACCCCGACAGCAAATTGGACTGCAGCTTCAAGTTGGTCAACCTGGAGAGGGCCCCCAGTTCAGGGATTGTACCTTCGAGTCGGTTGCCGCTTAGGTTCAGATCAGTCAGTTTGGGGACGTTTTCCAGGCCGGGTACCGACCCGGTCAATAGGTTACTCTCAAGGAATACCTGTGTCAGGTTGGTAAGCCCATCGAGTTGGGGCACAGGACCCGTTATCCGGTTAGACCCAAGCGACAGCCTCCACAGCCTGCTGAGAGAGCTTATGTCTGGAACTGTGCCTGTCAGCCTGTTGTTGCCCAGATACAGGACCTCAAGATTGGTAACTGCACTCAGATCGGGAATCGGTCCGGTCAAGCGGTTGCTTCTGAGATTAAGCACTCTCAACGCCTGCAAATCGCACAACTCCGGAACTGTCCCTGTCAACCGGTTGTCGCCGAGGTCGACCTGTGTCAGCCCCGAAAAAGAGCACAGTTCCGGAACCGGCCCGGTTAACATGTTGGAGCCCAGATCCAACGTTCGCAGCTCTGTCAGCGCGCTCAATTCCGGAATCCGCCCTGTCAACTGGTTTTCCCTTAGATTCAGAGTAACGATGCTGCTCAAACTACTCAGGTCAGGGATCGGTCCCGTCAACCGGTTGCCGTCGAGGTGCAGAGCTCTGAGATCGACAAGCGTGCTCAACTCCGGCACGCCGCCGCTTAACTGATTCTTCCGCAGCGAAACCGAAGTGAGGCCAGGGTGGTGACTCAGTTCCGGCACCGGCCCCGACAGCCTGTTAATGCTCAAGTTCAGGCTAACCAAGCTGGCGAGAGCGCTCAGATCGGGTAGAGTTCCCTCCAGACCGTTGTTTTCGAGAAACAGTGAGGTGACATGCCCCTCTTGGTCCGTATGGACGCCATACCAGTTTGCAATCGATAAGTCCGAAAGCCAGTGGTCCTGCCGGCTCCAGTTCGCGCCGTCAGTAGCCTCGTAAAGGGCAACCAGCGCCGCCCTCTCCTCATGAACATCCGGAACGACCAGTAAGCCGGGTACCTTCGCTGACACTTGCTGCGCCCACTCGCTGCTCCGCCCGCTCCCCTCCACCGTTCGAATCGTATAGAAGTACGTCCTTCCCGCCGTCAGCCCTGTATGACTGAAGCTTGTAGCCCGCAAACTGCCGTCGTCCAGCCTCTCCCAGCCCTCCCAGCTGGTCCACGTCCACAGTTCATAGCTCTCCCCCCCGTCCACCTCCGTCCAGCGCAGCTCCACCCCGCCCTCGACCGCCGCTGCCGAAAGGACCGGCGGCGCAAGCGTCGACTTCGCCTCTTCGATCGTAACCTCAACCCGTTCAGACCACGTTCCCGGTTCCCCAGCTTCGTTCACCGCCCGCACCACGTAGAAATACGTCGTGCCTGCCGCGAGTTCGGCATGTCTGAAAGTCGTGCCTGCCAGCTCTCCTTCGCCCAACTGCTGCCACCCTATCTCACTGTCCCACCACACCAGCACCTCATATCTGACCGCGCCGTCGACCGAACTCCAGCTCAGGTCGACCGCGTTCGACCCTGACAACGAGGCGTCCAATACCGGCGCGTCAAGTGCCTCCGCCGTCTCGTCCTGCGCATACGTTTCGATATAGGTGAAGAACGCGAGTGAGAGAACCGCCGCAAGTATTGGAGTCAGGACGAACATCGGAAGAGCGCGTTCGGGCACTGAATTGAACCTGTTTTTCATGTTGGCACCGAGAGTGGATTGGCTATCTGGTCCGCAAGAATCGGACCGGGAGAGATTCTCCCATAGCAACTGACGACCTGCAAGCAATGTGAAGAGGTCCAACTGCTGGCAGCCCAAAAGGTTGGCATTGCTTTCAGAGAGAAGAAAACTGTGAGGAGAGAGAGTTATGGGAGATTGAACGGGACTCTAGTGAAGTCTTAGTGCTCGCTGACGATTGCCTCAACAGCAATTTGCTGGTGTATCTTGCGCCCTATCCGCGCATCCACGCAAGGGAAATCCCGGTAGCCACTGATGATCCTCGCGGCCCTTCGTGGACAAAAAAGGTGTTCTTCGCGCCCCTTCGCGGATCGACACGTGATTTCACCACTTACGACCCGTCTCTGCCAACAAACTCTAGGCCTCGCCCTCCAGATACGGCAACGCTCTTGGCAGATTCTCCCTCCCGAACATCATATCCGAGTAAACACCGTCCGGAATGTGCAACGGGTCCGCCAGCCGGCACCGCTCAACTACATCCCTATTCAGCTCAACTCCCAATCCGGGCCGGTCGCCGAGCGCAATCTCACCGTCGACCACCTCAAACGGACGCCCCAGCAACTCGTCCACAAACGGATTGTTCATCCGGTCGATCTCAACCGTCACCCCGTTCGGCATCGCGCCGACAACATGTGCGTTGGCAACGATCGCAACCGCATCGCTCCAGCTGTGCGTTGCCATCCGCAGCCCTTGCTCCAGCGCCAGCTGTCCCACCTTCCACACTTCGCTGATCCCCCCGCAACGGCACGCGTCCGGCTGCACGATATCAACCGCCCCCGCCCGGATCAACTCCCGGAAACCCTGCAACCCGAACTCATTCTCGCCCGCAGCCAGCGGCACCCCCACTGTCCCTCGCAATGCAACGAAATCGTCGATATTCTCCGGCGCAAAAGGCTCCTCGTACCAGAACACCTCCTGCTCGGCCAGGAAATCCCCCATCCGCCGCGCCAAGTCCAGGTGATACCGCATCGACGCGTCAACGATAACGTCATTCTCCGCGCCAACCGCGCTTCGCACCGCCTCCACAGCCGCCCTGTCGTACTCTTCGCTTCGCGCCAACCGCATTTTCACCCTGCGAAATCCAGCGTCAATGTATCCCGCCGCCTCCTCCGCAAGCGCCTTGACGTCCTCCTTCCACAGCAACCCGCTCGCGTACGCCGGGCAGCGATCGTCCTCCCCGCCCAACAACGCCCAGACCGGCCTTCCCTCGGCCTGCCCCCGCAGGTCCCAGAGCGCCGTATCCACACCTCCAATCGCCGAGAGCGCCGCCCCCTTCCGCCCGTACCAGCGCGTCAGCGCATACATCTTCTCCCAAAGCGCCTCGACCTCGGTCGGATCCTCACCCACCAGCACCGAAGCCAGCTGCTCCCGCACGATCAAATACACAAGCGCCGGGTACGAGTAAACCGAACCCACGCCCACCGCGCCGCACTCCGTATGCACCAGGATCAGAGTCGTCAATCGTGCGTCGCAGATTCCGCCCCCGTACTGAAAGCGGTCCTCCTCCGGATAGCGATGCAGCAGGTTGATCGCCTCAACATGCTCAATCCGCACCGTTCGCCCCCGCCTTCTCCTGCATCCACGCCCGCAGCGGCACGTCCTCCGGCTTGGGCGATGAGTACCCATGCCATCCCGAAGGCGCCGCCCCCAGTAGCTGCTGTCTGATTGGGTCGATCCGCCCCATCACATGGTCCACCGTCATATCGTCGCGCGGGCGCAGCCACCTGTAGCTGTAACCGTAGAACAGGACTTTACGCGTCATGTCCGACGTATTCGGACTCGAAGCGTGCCAGATCCGCCGGTCGAAAAACACCGCATCACCCGGCTTTGCCCGTACCGCGATCCCGCCCTTGGGCTTCTTCTCCTCATCAACCGGCAGCTTGTTCAGCAGATGACTGCCGGGTATCACGTACAGGTTCGCCCGCCCCAGTTCAGACGTGTCCGTCAGGAAAAACGCCACCTTCAGCGAAATGCGCGGCTGCGGGTCCGTCTCCAGCTCGTTGTTCAACCGCCCGCTGTCCTTGTGCCAGTTCAACCCCTGCTGCCCCGGCCCCGAAACCGCGTTCGGCGGCGTGATAATCGTGTGCGAATGGTACAGCTGGATATTCCAGCCCAGAATCCCCCACACCTTCGGAAAAGTCGTCGGATAGTCCAGCAGCTCCAGGAAAACGTCATCCTTGCCAATGAAGTCAAAAATGTTTATCCCATCTTTCGGACCCAAACCCTCCTTCGCCTTCTGGTCGGCGGTCAGACGGTCGACAACCTCGGTTGCCCGCTCCACAAGCTCCTGCGGAATCGCGTCCTCAATGACCATATAGCCCTGCTCCGCAAACTCCCGCTCCTCCTCCGCCGTCACCAGATTCTCCAGCCATGCGTTACTCATTGCCCCTCTCCCTTCGCTTCAGATTGCCAATCTCTGCCTGAATCATAGACCCCCCTACCAATTTGTCAAGCCCGTCAGCCCCCTACCCCTCCAATCCTCAAATCACCGCCACTGACCACTGACCACTGACCACTGCAGTTGTGCGGTCGGGCCTATTCGGCCCTCCCTTGTGCGGGGGCTCCGCCCCCGCAACGCCCCCTCTCCTACAACACGCCTCGCCGACCTGGTGTCGATATCCTTGACGGTTGCCCAATCGAAGGTACCTCACCAGACCCCTTCCCCTCTGCCCCGTCATTTCCCCGCAGGGGCAGGCCATGTGCCCGCCCACTCTCACCCCAAAATTGTACACCGCCCCTCCCAATGACTGTCCATTCCCAAATCCCTCCCACCTACGACCGTTTCGTACTGATATAATGGTGCATACAGACTGTCCTGAATCTTTACCAGTGCTCGTAATCGATATTCAGCGCTGCGGCTTGCAGAAGTATAACGTCAATCCGGCTGGGGCTGCCCAGTCAGGCAAAGAAAACTCAATACGCCATTGCAGTTCTTCGCGCCCCTTCGCGTGACTTCGCGGAAAAAAGAGAGGGGTGTTTCGCCGGACTGAATGGCCCTCCGCCGATGACCGTGTCTACCAATCGTAGGTACGACAACCCAAAGTGTCCATTGAAAGCCTCTTGACGACAATCGACCGATTAAGTAAAATGCCGCTGCCTCTCGCAATTCTCTGCCTACGCAGAACGACGACAAAAGGAGAACCCTGTCATGAAGAAACTGGAACCGCGATCCGACGACATCACCCGAAGGCGATTCCTCCAACTGGGGGCAATCAGCACCGCGGGAATTGTTGCCGCCGCCTGTGGCGCAGCCGGCGGTGAACCCGCCGCTCAGGACATGCCGGCAACGGCCGCCGATGCCGAGACCGAAGCCCCCGCTGAGGTACCGGCTTCGCCCGGCGGCTACAGAGAAGCGCCCATGCTGGCCGAAATGGTCGCCGCTGGCGAACTCCCCCCAATCGATGAGCGCCTGCCCGCCAATCCCCTCGTCCTCGAAGGCATGGAGGGCATCGGCAACTATGGCGGCACCATGCGCCGCGGCTTCAAAGGCGTCTCCGACCGCTGGGGGCCCACCAAGCTCGCCCGCCAGGGACTGACCTGGTATACACCGGAACTTACACTCCGTCCCAACATCGCCGAGTCCTGGGAAAGCAACGACGACGCCACCGTCTGGACCTTCCACCTGCGGCAAGGCATGAAGTGGTCGGATGGCGCCGCCTTCGACTCCGACAACTTCGCCTGGTGGCAGGAAAACGTCATGCTTAACCAGGACGTCACCCCGGCTATCGGCCGCCACTGGGTGACCGGCGCCGAACGGACGCCCATGACCATGGAGTTCCCCGACAAACACACCGTCGTCTTTACCTTCGCCCACCCAAACCCGATGTTCCTCGACCGCGTCGCTCCGCTGACGAGAGACCTCTTTGCTCCACATCACTACCTCTCGCAGTTCCATATGGAGACCACCGACGACAAGGAAGCTCTGGAAGCGGCCGTAGAAGATAGTGGCCTCGATACCTGGGTGGCCCTCTTCTCCGACCGCAACTGGTGGTACCTCAACCCCGATCTACCCAGCCTCTACTCCTGGACAGCTAGTAACCCCCTGTCCGAGGAGCTCTTCGTCATGGGGCGCAATCCCTACTTCTGGCAGGTGGACCCCGAAGGGAACCAGATGCCCTATATCGACAACATAAGGCACCGGCTCTTCGACACTAACGACGTCTTCGACCTGCGTATCATCAACGGTGAAGTCGACTACCAGCAGCGCCACGTCACCGCCGCCAACTTCACCCTGTACAAGGAAAGTGAGGACAGCGGCGGATATCGCGTACAGCTCGGCGCTGGCGACCAGCACGTCTGCCTCACCCCGAACCAGACGGTCCAGAAGCCCCGACTGCGCGAGTTCTTCCAGACCCGCGACGTGCGCATCGCCATGTCACTCGCTGTGGACCGCGACACACTAAATGAACTCGCATTCGAAGGGCTCTACACGCCGCGCCAGTACAGCCCGCTTGAACAGTCCCCCCAGTACTATCCAAAACAGGCCTACGCCCACATCGAGTACGACCCCGACCGTGCCAATCTGCTTCTCGATGAAGCAGGCTACGCCGAAAAAGACAGCGACGGATTCCGCGTCTACCCCGACGGCAGCGGAGATACAATCAGCTTCGTCGTCGAAGGAACCGCACAGCCCGGCTCGCCCGATGAGGACGCCGTCCAAATCATCATCGGCTACCTGGCAGACGTCGGCATCAAGGCCACCTACAAGGGCATGGAGCGCTCTCTTTACACTGAGCACTGGGCCGCAAACGAGATCGACGCCGCCTTCTGGGGCAGCGGACGCTCACTCCTGCCCCTTGTCGACCCCGCCTTCTTCCTCGGCACCGGCCTCGACCGGCCCTGGGGCGAAGCCTGGGGCCGCTGGCGCCTCGACCCCAACCATGCCGTAGCAGAAGAACCGCCGCAAGGCCACTGGATCCGCACAATGTGGAACCTCTGGGACGAGATTCTGGTTGAACCGGACGAGGCCAGGCGCAATGAGCTGTTCACCCAGATCCTTGACGTCTGGGCTGAAGAGCTGCCGCAGATCGGCTTCCTGGGCCAGATCCCCAACCCCTTGATCGTGCTCAACGGCCTGCGAGGACTCGACCCCGAGTATGTCTACCCGCTCAGCAACCCAACCTCACACGGAGGCTTGGTGCAGGTACATACCTTCTACTGGGACGACCCGGAGAGCCAGAGTTAGGCAGTCAGAAGCCTCATTCGGTCTCGAAAACAGTGCTGGATTCCTGAATGAAGGCATTCGGTGAAGGTCAACCCATATCCAACCGCGGGGCGTTCTCCCAAAACGAGAACGCCCCGCCTAATCTGCGCGTGGCCCCGTGCCGCCCTCAAGAAAGAACAACTACAAGCCCGCTGCTGATCGCTTTGCCTGCAAGCCGCGGCGCCCCTGGATCCAACAGAGGACCAATCCGATGACCCCGTATCTCAGATGCCTTCCCGAACGCAGCACCTACGAGGACCAGCACACCGGCCGCACAATCGAGCAGCTGACCAGCAGCCCTATGTCCGATGTCCACACCTACTACGACATTTCACCCTGGTCGCCCGACGGTCGTTACATGGTCTTCTCTGCCGCTAACCCCAACGACGTAACTGACGTCCACCGTGATACCTTTGCAACCAGCAACGGCCAGATCTACCTGATGGACCTGGAGACCTACGAGTTGCGCCTCCTCGCCGAGAACGCCTTCTATAACACCCACACCGGCGCCTTCCCCGTCTGGCACCCAACCAAATGTGAAGTCTTCTTCTACACCGCACCCGAGGAAGTCTCCGTCGTGGACGCCGAGTGGTCGCGACTCGGTCAGCACGGCGGCAAGATCCTGCGCAAAATGAAGGGCGGCATCCGCCAGATCAGCCCCGACGGCAAGCTCCTCAGCTGGACGACCAACGATATCCGTACCGACCTGCCCAGGGGCGTCTACACCATGCCTTCTGAGTCCGACTCGAACGCTGAAGATGGCTCCGATCTTACACTGATCGCCTCCACCGAATCCCTCTATGAAATGACGCCCAACAACGATCTCTTCCACATCGACCAGATGACCGTCGGCAATACGAAGTGGACGCCCGACGCCCAGCACATGCTCGTCGCCATGTGGATCAAGGCCACCCCCGACGACCTCTCACCCTGGAGGAGCCCTTTCCGCCGCAGCATCTACATCGTCAGCCGCGACGGCAGCGAACGCCGCTGGCTCACCTTCTTCGGCCACCACCACAGCTGGACCGCCAACGGCACAAAGGTGCTCTACTCGGGCTATCTCACCCACACCGATGAGGGACAGCAGGACGAACCCCGCCTCCACATGATCGATTTCGACGGAAAAAACAAGGAAGTCGTCATCGACCACCCCTTGGGCGGCCATCCCATCGCCAGCCCCGACGGCAGCAAAATCACCACCTGGGACAGAGAAGGCGTCATCCTCGTCGATCTGAAATCACAATCTGTCGACCATATCGCCGCCTTCGGCCCCCACTGCGATCACAACTCCCATCGCGGCACACACCCCCACTGCCTCTGGAGTCTCGACGGCAACCGCATCCTGTACAACTCAGCCCAATCAGGTCGCAGCCACCTCTACCGCGTTGAAGCCCAATGACGCATGAGGACACAAACTTTCACCTTCAATTGCCTGCTGTCAATTGGTGGAGCCCAGTATGAAAATTGAGAAGATCACACCCTACCTGGTAGACAGATTCCTACTCGTGCGCGTCTACACCGACCAGGGCCTCGTCGGCAACGGCGAGGCCGGCCTCTGGGCGCACCATGGCGTAGTCCATCGCGCCGTCCTCGAACTCAGCGACTACTTCGTCGGCAAGGACGCCGCACGCATCGAACACCACTACCAGACCGTCAGCCGCGATGCCCACTTCATGGGCGCCGCCCTCAGCGCCGCCCTCAGTGCCATCGACATCGCCCTCTGGGACATCGCCGGCCAGGCCGTCGGTCAGCCTGTGCATCAGCTCCTTGGCGGCCGCCTGCGCGACAAGATCAAGGTCTTCGCCAACGTCGGCGGCGCTACCGTCCCCGAATGTGCCGCCAGTGCCCAGCAGCAGGTCTCAGCCGGCTACCTCTCCCTCCGTATGTCCCCGTTCCTGCCCGGCTTTGAGCGCAAAACGCCCTCCCAGGTCATCGGCGAGGCCGTCGCCATGGTCGCAGCCGTGCGCGACGCCGTCGGCTACAACATCGATCTCGGCCTCGAAATCCACCGCAACCTGCGCCCCGAAGAGGCCATCCTCCTCGCCCGCGAGCTGCAGCCCTTCCGCATCCTCTACTACGAGGACCCGCTCGCCCCGGAAAGCCTGGAGCCGATGGAATACATCGCCAAAACAGTACCCCTGCCCATGGCCACCGGCGAACGCTTCTACAACATCTACCAGTTCAAAGACCTCATCGACCGCAAAATCGTCAGCCTCATCCGCCCCGACCTCTCCCTCGCCGGCGGCTTCACACAGGTCAAAAAGATCGCTGCCGTCGCCGAATCCGCCTTCGTCGGCATCTTCCCCCACCTCATGGGCAGCCCCGTCAACATCGCCGCCTTCTGCCAGCTCGACGCCGCCATCCCCAACTACGTGCTCATGGAAAGCCATCCAACCGCCGACGCCTTCAACGAAATCGTCGACCATCCCGTCGAACGTCAGGGAGGCTACCTCCTCGTCTCAGACCGTCCCGGAATCGGCCTCGCAATCGACGAGACCAAGCTCGACCGTTTCCCCTATCAGCCCAAAAAGATTCTTGGCAACTTCCACGCCGACGGTTCTGTGGCCCACTAGCCAGCGCCGTCAGGAGCCAGCTCTATGACCACAACCCGTACCGGCGGCGAAGCGCTTGTTCACGCTCTCCTCTCACACGGTATCGACACCATTTTCGGCCTCCCCGGCGTGCAGAACGACTACTTCTACGCAGCCGTCCACGACGCCCGCGACCGCATGCGCGTCATCCACACGCGCCACGAGCAGGGCGCAGCCTACATGGCCCTCGGCTACGCCCTCGCCTCCGGCAAGACCGGCGTCTTCGTAGTCGTCCCCGGCCCTGGATTCCTCAACGCCACCGCCGCACTCTCCACAGCCTACGCCACCAATGCCCCTGTCCTCTGCCTGACCGGCCAGCTCCACAGCGATCACATCGGCCGCGGCTACGGCATGCTCCACGAAATCCCCGACCAGCTCGGCATCCTGCGCTCCCTCACCAAGTGGGCCCGCCGCGTCGATTCTCCGGCGGACGTGCCCCGTCTCGTCTCCGAAGCCCTTAGCGCAATGCGCTCCGATCGACCCCGTCCCGTTGGCCTGGAAGTTCCCCTGAACGTATTCTCCCGCAAAGCCGATTTCGACGACGAGACCTATTCCGTTGCCCGCAGCCGTCCCGAATTGGATCGCCGCGCCCTGGAAAGTGCCGCCGATCTCTTGAGCGAGGCGCAAAGCCCCGCCATCTTCATAGGCGGGGGCGCAGTTGACGCAGGTGAAGAAATCGGCAGATTGGCCGAAGCGCTGCAGGCGCCCGTCATCGCCAGCGCTTCCGGGCGAGGAATACTTTCCAACCGCAACCCTTACAGCCATTCATACGGACCAGGCCGCCGCCTCTGGGAACAGGCTGACGTGGTTATCGCCATAGGCACGCGCCTTTCCACCCCCATCATGCGTTGGGGCAAACCGCCCAACCTGCGCATCATTCGCATAGACATCGACTCCCAGGAGCACGATCGCCACGAACCACCCGCTGTGTCTCTGGTGGCCGATAGCCGCGAGGCATTGCAGGCGCTGCTGCCTGCCCTGGCAGACCGCGAACGCGACAGACCCTCCCGTCGCCTTGAAATGCTGGCCCTGCACGACGAAATGGACGCAATCTATGAGTCAGTTCAACCGCAAATGGGGTTTGTCCGCGCTATCCGCGAGGCCCTGCCCGATGACGGCATCTGTGTAGAGGATATCACCCAGATTGGCTATGTTAGCCGCGAAACGATGCCCGTCTACCAGCCTCGAACCTACCTCACCTCAAACTATCAGGTTACCTTGGGCTGGAGTTTTCCCGCCGCGCTTGGCGCCAAAGTCGCTGCCCCCGACAGGCCCGTCCTCTGCATCACCGGCGACGGCGGATTCCTCTTCGCCGCTACCGAGATGGCGACAGCCGTCCAACACGGCATCAACACCGTCACGGTTGTATTCAACGACTCCGCCTATGGAAACGTTCTCAGAATGCAGAAGCAGAACTACGGCGGCCGCGTCATCGCCAGCGAGCTCCACAATCCCGATTTCGTCACCTTCGCAGAGTCCTTCGGCGCCCGTGGCCTTCGCGTCCATTCCCCGGCTGAACTTCGCCAAGCCCTGGTCGGTGCCTTCGCCGCCAACGCACCCGTCCTGATCGAAGTGCCCGTTGGAGAAATGCCCGCCCCCTGGGAGAAAATGTCTGCCCCCACTGCGCGTAGCAAGCGGGACTAATCCTTGCCGGCCTCCATCTGCTTCGTTGGCACAGCAACTATCCTGCTGTCAGCTTCGCAACAAATTCCCTGTGTTCCGGCGAAGCAATGCCCTCTTCCACCAGTTCAATCAGTTCCGCCACCCAGCCTTCCCAGAACCAGTCCGCCCGGAATCAGAACCCCGGCAATACCCGGCTTCGCAGCACACCGTCCTCGTCCGGTCTGATAAGTTCGTACACGCCGTCCGCCAACCGGAAGAGACGTACTTCACGCTCATACGCCAGGATTACGAAATACTCTCCTACACCACTGCGCCTGTATAGCTCCAGTTTACTGTGCAGGTCGTAAGCGGCGCTGCTTGCCGCCACCTCTACGACAAATTCAGGTGGTCCAACATACAATCCCTCTTCCGTTTTTTCGACTCTGCTACCACCGGGCACTTCAAATCGCACACAAAGATCAGGCTGGACCTCATTCTGATCATCGAGAACTACCGACTGACTGTCTGCCACGCTTAATCCGGATGTATGGGCGCGGTGAAACCCAAGGAGCGTACTGAAATCTGCGTGAATTTCGCTGTGGTGGCCGTAAACGGTGGAACCTACAATCACGACCCCTTCGACGAGCTCCGCCTTCTTGATCTCGGGGCACAAAGAATAACGTCGATGAAACTCGGCGCGGCTAAGCCGGTCGCCGCTCTCCAGGGGCGGCCTCCCCCGCGGCGAGGATTCTCCTGTAACTGGCTTCGCTGGAGCTTGTGTAACCACAACTACCTCCCTATCCACTCGCCGACCATGCCCACCCGCCATCCCCAGTAGGGGCACCCCTTGTGTCTGCCCTCATACGCGCCACAAATCCCATACCCCGCCGGCCCCGCCCGACTCTCATACCACCCCAATCCCCCGTAGGGGCATCCCCTGTGGGTGCCCTCGTGGAGAGACAACCTGACGGGACCGCAGATTCCAGGCCGGGCAAAAGTCACCTCAACCTGGCATTCGCGCCGCCCAGGGAAAACAAAAACACCCCAAGGAACGCCAATGCCTCACCTCGACAGGCTGGGGAATTCTGAAACTATGCTATGTTTCTTGGGGAAGAAAACTAACTTCTCTGCGAAGATTCCTGCGGTGGACGGAACGCCGCGTCGCTCTCCGCCATCTCCCGCGCGGCCGTCGCAGAAGAGGCGCCGGCCCTGTGCCTGGCATTTGCCCGCCCATCCGCCGAAGAAGCCTCCTGCTCAATCTGGTCCGCCCCGCAACTCACGCAAATATCCCACTCGTGACGCATCGCCTTTCCGCAGTTCGAGCAGGCATAGCGCAACTGACTGTGGCAGTTTGAGCAGAAGTTCCAACTGTCCTGAACAGGCAAACCGCAACCGTAGCAGGAAAGCGTCGACTCCAGCTCCCTGAGAAGAGACTCCTCCTCAAGCGCGCGGTCAAATACGTCGGCCAGGGTCTCCCTGGGACGGACCATCATGTAGAGTACCAGCCCAACCAGCGGGAATACCAGCACCAGAAGACTGGCAAGTGCAATCGCCAGCCAGTCCCGCGTCCGGCTGCGAATGTCATTGAACGTCCAGATACCCATCGCAATCCAGAAGGCAAAGAGGAACGCGCCCAGCAGAGCGACGAATATCCCGATTAGAGTTGCGATGGTGTTGGACAGTTCCGCCAGCATTCAGTACTCCAGACCTTTTTGGGGAGGAACCAACTCGCTATCAGTTGAGTAGGCGTCAAACTGAAAGCTTCAAGAAAAATCTGCATTCGATGATTATAGCCCACCCAATCTGTTTTTTCAAAAGAAAAGAGGGAAATCGATCTAAGCCCAATGCTGCCCTTTCAAATCTCTCAGGAAACCCTTTCCCTGCCTCTTGCCGCCAGATGCTTCAACTGTACTGCCAAACCAATGGGTAGTGATGAGGATTCTATGAAAGTACACGCAACGACTTTTCTCTCAACGATGCCTTAATATGACCGGTTCCAGTCACCTCCGACCTCCCAGGTTGTTCCTGCAAAACCCATTTGAGTCCAATTTCAGGCCAATCCGCGCAAAACTGACTCTGTTGTTATCCATATGGTATTGTATTATACTTGAGTAGGAACTTTCTCTGTGGCAATTCTCGCAGAGAAAACCGGCCGAAATAGGCATTTGACGCGTCTGCGGGGGGCGCCGCCTTGCTTGGCTAGAACTCTTTTTCCGACCAGTAAACTACTGGCAAGTTTAGTGTGATACTTCTTCACCACTCTCAAAAAGGAGCTATGTATGAAAAGCATGCGGAAATTGAACAAAGCCGGCATGATTCTGTCGATGGTGATCGGCATGATCATCGCGGCCTGTATGAGCCCCGCAGCAGGTCCCGAAGTCGTCGAGTCCGACGAGGCGGCAGCCCCGGCAATGCAGGAAGTACAGTCCACGCTTAGCATCGTCCAGGAACGCGGCAAGCTGGTCTGCATCGGCAATTCACAACTCCCTGGTTTCGGCTTCCTCGACTCCGAAGGCAACTTCTCCGGCTTTGATGTCGACTACTGCCGCGCCATCGCCGCCGCTATCTTCGGCGATGCCAATGCCCTTGAAGTTAGGCCTGCCACCGCTAGAGAGCGCTTCACCATCCTCTCCAGTGGCGAGGGCGACGTCATCATCCGCAACACCACCTGGACGATGTCTCGCGACACCGACCTGGGCATGAACTTCGGCCCCACCACCTTCTACGACGGCCAGGGCCTCATGGTGCGCAAAGAGCTCGGCGTCGCCACACTCCCGGACCTGCAGGGAGCCTCAGTCTGCGTCATCACCGGCACAACCACTGAGCTCAACCTCGCCGACCAGTTCGCGGCAGCCGGTGTGGCCTACGAAGCCGTCGTCTTTGAAGACTTCGACCAGTCCTTCACCGCCTACGAGGAGGGCCGCTGTGACGCCGTCACAACCGACAAGTCCAGCCTGGTCTCACGCCAGACAACCCTTTCCGTTCCCTCGGACCACGTTATCCTTGACGTGACGCTCTCCAAGGAGCCCCTGGGTCCTGCCGTCCGCCATGGCGATGACCAGTGGTTCGACCTCGTGAACTGGGTCGTTTACGCAACCATGCTCGCCGAGGAACATGGCATCAGCTCCTCCAACATCGACAGCTTCATGGGCAGCGAAGACCCCAACATCCGTAAGCTGCTTGGCCTTGAAGGTGACTTCTGCTCCAAGGTCGGCATTGCCAACGCCGGCTGCTTCGTCGACGTGATCACACAGGTCGGCAACTACGAGGAGATCTACAACCGCAATCTCGGCCCGGATACGGTCTTTGACCTCCCTCGCGGCCTGAACAGTCTCTACACCGACGGCGGCATCCTGTACGCCCCGCCAATCCGCTAAGTCTCTTCCGGCAGACGGACAGCGCGCCCATTTGAACAGGCCCGCTGTCCGTCTGTCTGTCAATTCACGTCCCACAAGGCCCCAGGTCCTCTTCTGAGCGCCCTACCATGCAAAACAAACATGCCAGCCAGGTCCGTCCGCCTTTCTACCGCGACGAACGCGTCCTGGGAGTCTTCAGCCAGATCCTCGTTGTCGTAATCGTCCTGGGGTTGGGACTCTTCTTCTTCAACAATATGATCACTGGGCTGCGCGAAAAGCACTCCGTTGCCATCACCTTCAGCTTCCTCACGCAGACCGCCGGCTTCGACATCGGCGAAAGCCTCATCGAATACTCACGTGAACGGACCTACCTCAGGGCCTTTGTCGTCGGCCTGCTCAATACTTTCCAGGTCGCTGTCCTCGGCATCATCTTTGCTACCGCACTCGGAATCCTCATCGGCGTTATGCGCCTTTCCACCAACTTCCTCGTCAGCAAAATTGCCGCCGTATATATCGACATCTTCCGCAATATCCCCCTTCTGGTCCTGCTGATCTTTTGGGCACAGGGCGTCTTCCTTAAACTGCCGCGAGTGGCCGACGCCATCGTGCTGGCCGACGCCTTCTATCTCAGTAACCGCGGCATTGCCATCCCTTGGGGAATCCCAACCGATTCCTGGGGTTCCTATCTGATCGTCCTCGCTGCAGGCATCATCGCCGGCGCTGTCCTCGCATACTTCCTGCGCGAACACGGCAAGCGCACCGGGCGTATGCCGCTCGTTACTCTCTGGTTTATCGTTACCGTCGCCGCCGTCGGCCTCATCGGCTGGATCGTTCTGCCCCAACCCATGACAGTCGACCTACCTGTTCTGGAGGGCTTCAACACCCAGGGCGGCAAAATCCTCAGCCAGCAGTTCATGGCCCTGCTTTCCGGTCTCATAATCTATACCGCAGCCTTCATCGCCGAAGTCGTACGCGCTGGAATACAGTCCGTATCCAAAGGCCAGCGCGAGGCCGCCACCGCATTGGGCCTGACCGCAGCACAGACGTTGCGCCTGATAATCTTCCCTCAGGCCTTGCGCGTCATCATTCCGCCACTCACCAGCCAGTACCTGAATCTGACCAAAAACTCCTCCCTGGCCATCGCCATCGGCTACCCGGACCTCTTCGCCGTCGCCGGCAACACCATCCTGAACCAGACCGGCCGCGAAATAGAAATGTTCACCATGATCATGGGTACCTACCTGTCACTCAGCCTGCTGACCTCCTTTCTAATGAACATCTATAACCGCCGCATTCGCCTCGTCGAACGTTAGCGGCCGCAGAGAATAGAGATTTTCAAACGGGAAACGCAACCATAGAGCGCACACAACGAGGATCGACCCACAGATGACCACAGCGGCTGGGACCCCAACGGACCGCTCTGTCCTTCCAGTAACCGAACGCTACACGCTTCTCGGGTGGCTGAGGCGCAACCTCTTCAGCGACCTCTTCAATTCGCTGCTGACCATCGTCGCCGTAGCCTCGATTTTCATCGTCGCCCGACTCATACTGCGCTGGGCATTTAATACAGCCGAGTGGGGTGTCATCCCGGCTAACTTCAACCTGATAATGCGCGGCCAGTATCCTGCCATCGAAGCCTGGCGCCTCTGGCTTGTCATCTATCTGCTCGGAACTACTGTAGGCCTTGTGTGGCGGCTCATTGTAGGCCAGTTCAACACCACCGCTCGCATTCTCGTCGCCATACCTTTGGTCCTGATGCTCATCCCCTTCTTTTCCATGGGGACGCGGCTCTACCTCATGATTACCGCCGTCGCCTCTTTCGCTGGCTACTTCATCGCTGGCTACCTGCCCATCCAGCACCGCGGCCGCGCCGCTTCCTACTTCGTTATGGCCTACCTCGTTGTTATGCTGATCCTCTTGCGCGGCGCCGGCGCTGACGACGGCCCCATGCCGCCCGTCCAGCCAATTCTCTGGGGAGGCCTCCTGCTCTCCCTCCTGCTGGCCTTCTTCGGCATCACGCTCTCGTTCCCGCTCGGCGTCCTGCTCGCCCTTGGCCGCCAGTCCAAGCTGCCCGCCATCCGCGTCATGAGCGTCATCTACATCGAATTCATCCGCGGGGTCCCTCTCATCAGCCTGCTCTTCATGGGTCAGATAATGCTTCAGCTTTTTCTGCCCGACGGCTTCCCGCTCGTGGACCGTGTCCTGCGCGCCCTCGTCGCCATAACGCTCTTTTCCGCCGCCTATACCGCCGAAAACGTGCGCGGCGGCCTCCAATCGATTCCCCGCGGCCAGTACGAAGCCGCCCAGGCCGTCGGCCTTAGCACCTACCAGTCCACTATTCACATCATCCTGCCCCAGGCCCTTCGTGCCGTAATCCCTGTTCTCGTGGGGCAATTTATCAGCCTGTTCAAAGACACTACCCTGGTTGCACTGGTCGGAATCTTCGACCTGCTCGGAATCGCCCGCACCATCATTGCCAACCCCGACTGGCTCGGGACCCAGCAGGAGGTTTTCGCCGTCATCGCCGTCCTCTTCTGGATTTTCAGCTACACCATGTCCTTCGCCAGCCGCCGCCTGGAACGGCGCCTGGGAGTCGGCCAACGCTAGACTAACAACGCATAAACACAGCTAGGAAGCCTTAGCCTTCGCATGTGCCCAAACGAGGTGCCAACAATGTCAGAAAACGCCTCCGCCGACGAAATCATCATCTGCCAGGATGTCTGCAAATGGTTCGGCGACTTCCAGGCCCTCAAAAACTGCAGCCTGCGCGTTCAGTCCCAGGAAGTGGTCGTCATCATCGGGCCTTCGGGTTCCGGAAAGTCCACCTTCATTCGCTGCATTAACCGTCTTGAAGAGCATCAGGCCGGCGACATCATCGTCGACGGTATCCCCCTCACCCGCGACGTGCGCAACATCGAACAGATCCGCTCCGAAACCGGCATGGTCTTCCAACAGTTCAACCTCTTTCCGCATCTTACGGTGTTGGAAAACATCACCCTGGCCCCGATCCAGGTCCGTAAGATGAAAAAAGATGAAGCCATGGAGACCGCCATGGGCCTGCTCAACCGCGTCGGTATACCGGAACAGGCCGACAAATATCCCGGCCAGCTCTCCGGCGGTCAGCAGCAGCGCGTCGCCATCGCCCGCTCGCTCGCCATGTCGCCCAAGATCATGCTCTTCGACGAACCGACTTCCGCCCTGGACCCGGAGATGATCAAGGAAGTGCTCGACGTCATGCAGGAGCTGGCCGAAACCGGCATGACCATGCTCGTCGTAACCCACGAAATGGGTTTCGCTCGCGAGGTCGCAGACCGCATCGTTTTCATGGACGGCGGCGAAATCATGGAAGTCGGCACGCCCGAACACTTCTTCACCAACGCCCAGCACGAGCGCACCAAGCTTTTCCTCAGCCAGATCCTTTAAGACCAGCGCAGATTCAGTCGCTGCCGGAGCGATGACGGCAATGCAATCCCCGTCCTCAAATGACCCGGGGCCGTGAATGGACCGGTTGAATTCTTGGACTCCGGGCCAACCAGCTGGTACAAACGCAAAGCAACGCACCGCCACCGCATATTCAGACTTGAAACATCCAAAAATCGGGAATTAGGATGAAAAAGACACGCCTGGTACTGCTGATAGTCGTAGCTCTCCTTGGCATCACCGTGCCCCTCTACGCGCAGGAAGCCGGCCTGACCCTCGAAGATTTGGCGGCCCGGGTAGAAGCCATGGTGGAACTGATCTCCTCCATGTCCGACCGCCTGGCTACCTACGAAGAACGGCTTGCAGCCTTGGAAGCAACGGCTACGCCCACGGTAACACCCACGCCTTCGCCTGCGCCACCGCCCACGCCGACACCAACGGCGACCTCCGCGTCTCCGACAGTGAGCATCAACCGCATCATGAACGTGCGCGCCGGCCCGGGGACCAACTACCCCATCCTTGGACAGGCCTCACCCGGAGATCAATACCCAATCTCTGGCAAGAACCCTGCCGGAGGATGGTGGCAGATCATTTTCGGCGGCCAGTACGCCTGGGTCTACAGCCCGCTCGTGACGGCAACCTACCCCGAGCTCGTGCAAGTGGCGCCCGTCATTCCCACGCCCCCGCCGACCCCTATCCCGACCGCCACGCCCATCCCGCCCACGCCCGTCCCGCCGACACCCGTGCCCCCACCGGTGACCGACCCGTGCGCAGGCATAGGCGGCGACGGCTGTAAATTCAGGCTGCGAAACACCGACCTGAGGCATAACGGCGGCAGTGAGCTCAAACTCTACGTCGGCTTCGTCCATGAAGGACGCGGCGATGAGATTCAGGGCATCGGCGGCAACTATTACGTGGAGCTGCACAAAGACGGCGTACACGTTGGCGCCGTCAACAACTCCACGCGCGGCGGAAACTCCACCCATCGCGGGCCTCAGGGTGACAAGTACAACTACCTCAAAGCCGTCCCCCTGAGCCAGGTTCCCGGCGGCAACGTGGCGGGCAACTACTCGATCTTCGTCAGAGACGGCAACGGCGAACGCGACAGCCAGAACTTTGGCTTTACTATTTCAGGTGGCAACGGCGAAGTCTGGCTCATCTTCGCCCAAAACAATTAAAGTTTCTTGACGCGGAGATGTCGGCGAAGACTCGGTGGCTATAGAACACCGAAACGAAATCGCCGAGAGCGGTGAAAGCGCGCCGAACATCTCCGCTTCTTTCAATCTCTCTGTAAGCCTGCGATGGGGCCCCTGAACTTCGGGTGGCCCTACCCCCCAAAGCGAGTTGGAAAGGACAACAAGGACTTTGACCACCGAAACCACCCACATAGCCGCCCCCGAACTATCCGTCACCCGCTGGTTCAACACCCAGGCCAACCCCACCCTCGCCAACCTCCGCGGCGACGTCGTAGTGATCGAAGCATTCCAGATGCTCTGCCCCGGCTGCGTCTCCCACGGGATCCCGCAGGCCAAAAGGATTCAGCAGAACTTCGGCGACGATGTAACTCTCCTCGGACTTCACACCGTCTTCGAACACCACCAGGCCATGACCCCCGTCTCTCTCGAAGCCTTCCTGCACGAGTACCAGATTACCTTCCCCGTGGGCGTGGACGAGCACACACCCGGCTCAACCCAACCCGTCACCATGACCCGCTACCGCCTGCGCGGCACCCCCAGCCTCGTCGTAATCGACCGCGCCGGCCAGCTCCGCGTCAACGCCTTCGGCCACGTCGAAGACCTCCCCCTCGGCGCCGCTCTCGCCCGCCTGATCGACCAACCCCGCCCCAACTAACCCACAGAACAGGCTCTCCCCCAAACGCCCCCGTAGGGGCAGGCCTCGTGCCTGCCCTCGCGCCCCAACCCGCCACGCCACCCCCCATCCCCCAAAACGCCCCCGTAGGGGCAGCCCTTATGCCTGCCCTCGCGCCCCAACCCGCCGCGCCTTCCCCATCCCCCAAACCGCCCCCGTAGGGGCAGGCCTTGTGCCTGCCCACGTATTCCCTCAAGCGCCCAATCCCAACCCAACCCCTCTCACCGCAAAAAACCGACTGCACCCGTCCATACACCTTAGTCTCCCGGCAACATCACCTGTAGTATAATGCCCTCACCTCAACTGTGACGGGGGAAACGCCATGACTGTAACAACCGAAAAACTGCTCACCGCCGAGGACCTGCACCACCTTAGCAGCCAAGGTTTTCGCGGCGAACTACTTAGAGGAGTGCTTTGCGAGACGGTGCCAGCAGAAGTAAGACACGGAAAGACCGTGATAAAACTGTCATTTCCATTGGAAGCTTTTGTCGAACCCCGGCAAATGGGAACAATCCTTGCCTCCGACGTAGGATTCCTCCTCGAAAAAGAACCCGACACCGTCAGAGAACCCGACGTCGCCTTCATCTCTTCCCACAGACTGCCACTCGACCAGGATGTCCCCGGATACTTCGAAGGTCCCCCGGATCTCGCGGTCGAAATCGCCTCCCCAAGCGACAGCCCTCGACAGCTCTTCGACAAAGCCCGCATGTGGATCAGCTTCGGTGTCCCCCTCGTCTGGACTGTCGATCCCGAAGCACGCACTCTCGACGTACACCAACCCGACCAACCCCTGATCAGACTCTCTACAGACGATACGCTTGACGGCGGCCAGGTTCTGCCCGGCTTCACCTGCACCGTCGCCGATCTCTTCTGAATATTTGGGAATTTGAAGCGAGCGCACGCCAAAGGAGCCCAAAAGTGACCCCTCCCGAACTCTTCCGCACACCAGCAACCGACCTCACAGCCGCCATCCGCGCCAAACAGCTCTCACCCGTCGAGCTGACCGGAGCCTTCCTCGCCCGCATCGAGGAACTCAATCCCGCCATCAACGCCTTCCTCTCCTTCGACGCCGACCGCGCCCTCGACGCCGCCCGCGCCGCCGAAACCAGCGTCATGCAGGGCGGCGAACTCGGCCCTCTTCACGGCCTCCCCGTCCCCATCAAAGACCTCGAACCCAGCCAAGGCCTGCGCCACACCAGCGGCACCATCCTCCAGAAGGACCAGGTCGCCGGCTTCGACGGCATCATTACCGGCCGTGTCAAGGCTGCCGGCGGCATCATCATCGGCAAGACCAACACGCCCCACCTCGGCCACAAGGACATGTGCGACAACCTCCTCGGCGAACCGGGCCGCAACCCCTGGAACACCGACCGCACGCCCGGCGGCTCCAGCGGCGGCGCCGCCGCGGCCGTCGCCGCTGGCCTCTGCCCGCTTGCCCATGGCTCCGACGGCGCCGGCTCAATCCGCATCCCCGCCGCCCTCTGCGGCGTTTTCGGCCATAAGCCCTCGTTCGGCCGCCTGCCTTACTGGCCCAACCTCGACATCTGGTCCGCCCGCTCCCACAACGGGCCCATCTCCCGCACCGTCGCCGACGCCGCTCTCTTCACCCAGGCCATTGCCGGCCCCGACCCCCGCGACCCCACCGCCATCGCCAGCCCCCCTGACGACTACCTCGCCGCCGTCGCCGACCCCCTGCCCGCACTGCAGGGCCTTCGCGTCGCCTGGAGCGAAGACTTCGGCTACGCCGCCGTCGACCCCGACGTGCGCCGCCTCGCCGGCGAAGCCGCGCAGCGCTTCTCCGACCTCGGCTGCAACGTGGAGGCCGTCGATCCCGGTTGGGACAACCCCCGCCCCGGCGCCGAAGTCTGCTGGTTCGCATCCATGGCCGCCCGCGTCGGCCAGGCCTACGACGAAAATCCACACGCCTTCGAACCGAGCCTCGTCGAGATGATCCGCCAGGGCCGTCATTACTCTGCCGAGGAACTGGGCCGCGCCGAGATGTCCCGCACAGTCTTCTACCACCAGGCCCGCGAGTTCTTCGAAGACTACGACCTCCTGCTCACCCCGCAGATGCCGCTAACAGCTTGGAGCGTAGACGACTGGCCAGCCGAAATCGACGGTACGCCCACCCCGTCCATCTTCGACCGCCTGCCCTTCACCTACCCCTTCAATCTCACCGGCCAGCCTGCTGCCAGCGTCCCCTGCGGCTTCGCCTCCGACGGCCTGCCCGTCGCCCTGCAGATCGTGGGCCGCTATCACGCCGACACCCTTGTCCTCCAGGCCGCCGCCGCCTACGAAAAAATCGCACCTTGGACTTCCGCCTGGCCTGAGGTATCATAGGCCCGGTAGGTCCAATGACTGGACACTGCGCTCGCTGCAATCTCGTCTCTCGTAGGTTGCAAACCTAAAACTCCATAGCCCCTTGGGGCCCTTTAAGACAAGGACGTCTTAATCATGCTAAACTGGCAACGCCGCCATATCCCTGCATGCTCCCCCCAGGCCGACACAAAGACAGTTCGCGTCGGCTGCGTAAACTACCTCAACGCCCGCCCTCTGTGGCACGGTCTCGGCAAACGCCCCGACCTCTTCTCACTCAAGTACGCAGTGCCCGCAAAGGTCTCCACCTGGCTCCACAATGGAGAAGTCGACCTCGCGCTCGTCTCCTCCATCGAATACGAACCCCGCTACCGTGTCGTACCCGGGGCCGCCGTCACCTCGATTGGACCGGTCGCCTCCGTCGCCGCCTTCTCCCGCAAGCCGCTGACAAGAGCCAGGTCCGTCGCCCTAGACTCCAGCTCCCGGACCTCCGCCGCCCTCATGCGCATCCTCTGCGCCGAATGGTTCGACATCGAGCCCGAATTCGTCACCATGGACCCCGACCTCCCCGCCATGCTCCAGCGCTGCGACGCCGCCCTCCTCATCGGCGACCGCGCCCTCTTCGTCGACCATGTCGGCATGGGCCTGCGCAAACATGACCTTTGCGAAGAATGGCGAGGCATGACCCGCCTCCCATTCGTTTTCGCCTTCTGGACCGGCCGGCCCGACGCCCTCACCCCTGCCCACTTGCAGGCCGTGCGCGACTCTCGCCGGGCCGGCGTCACCGCTCTCGACGACATCGCCTGCGCCCACTATCCACACAACGAGACCCGCGCCGCCACCGGCCGTGCCTATCTGCACAAAAACATCCAATACCGCTTCGACGTCGACTGCTTCGCCAGCCTCCAAAGGTTCTACACCTCCGCCACCAAGCTCGGCATCATCCAACAGGCCCAGCCTGTCCTCTTCTACGACTCATGATGGCGGGCACAGAACTCTGAGAGTCCTCATGCCCTGTCCGCATCCTTTCCGGACACGGGCCACAAAACCGTGTGTCACAAGGCCCCGTTTTTTCACCATTTTGACATCCATCTGTCCCAGCATATACTGTTTTCATTCTTACCTTGGTCACCCATCATTAGGGTGGACGATGGCAACCACACTCGGCGCCCCGCATTCACATGGTTCAGACGCACGTCGCCTTCGCAGAAGGGCGCAGTTCATTCGCGCCATGGAACGCTCGGTCATCCATTTCGTCCTCCTGATCGGTACCGTCACGATGTTGGTGCCCCTCTTCTGGATGATTTCAACCTCTCTCAAGCCGGAGTGGGAGGTCTTCCTCATCCCCCCCAAGTGGATTCCCAGCGAGTTTCAGTGGGTCCACTACCGACAGGCCTTCTTCGACTACTTCAGCTTTCCCCGCTACGGCGCAAACACCATGATCATCACCTTGGGCGTCCTGTTCGGCCGGCTCTTGAGCGCTTCGCTGGTTGCCTTCGGGTTCGCTCGCATTCGCTTCTTTGGCCGCGATGCCATCTTCATTCTCGTCCTCAGCACGATGATGGTGCCCGGCCAGGTGACCATCATACCGCTCTACATCCTCTTCCGCGATCTTGACTGGCTGAACACCTACCTGCCCCTGATCGTGCCCGCCTGGTTCGGCGGCGGCGCCTTCTTTATCTTCCTGCTGCGCCAGTTTATCCTGACCATCAACCCGGAACTTGACGATGCCGCCCGCATTGACGGCTGCGGTTGGCTCGGAATCTATCTGCGTATCGCTCTGCCCTTGATCAAACCGGCTCTGGCCGCGGTCGCAATCTTCTCCTTCCTTGGCACCTGGAACGACTTCTTCGGTCCGCTCATCTTTCTGCGCAGCCGCGACATGCTGACGCTGGCTGTAGGCCTTCACTTCATGGCCACCGCGGCATCGTCTTCCGTCCGTCCGAACATGCCCCACCTGATGGCCGGCTCCACGATGTTACTGCTTCCTCCGCTCCTGGTATTCTTCTTCGCCCAACGTTACTTTATCCAGGGGGTCACCTTTTCTGGTATCAAAGGCTAAAGTCAGTCACTTCTGGCACCTATTTCGACCGGCAAGAGTTCGCAGCAAGAAGAGCATTCGCGATTCATTCTCAAGAAGAAGGAGAAAGTCATGTCGAACCAGAGATTTAGCCGCAGACAGTTCTTGCGCGGTGCCGCCGTCGTCGGGGCCGCAGTCCCTTTCCTGCAAGCATGTGGAGGACCCTCGCCGGATTCGGGAAGCGCTGACGCCGGCGCGGATGATGCCGCCTCCAGCATGGAAAAGACCTCCGTCCGCTATGCACAGGTGATCGGTCCGCTCGACAAACAGGTCGATATGTTCAACGAGCAGAGCGACACCGTTCATGTAGAATTTGAACTCGTCCCCTGGGGCGAACACGCCGATAAACTGCTGATCGATGTCGCCGCCGGCACCGCCCCCGACCTTTGGTTCATCGGCGGCCCCTGGTGGATTCAAATCAAGCGCAAAAAGGTCGCCCTCCCTATCACCGAATTCCTCGCCAACGATCCCGATGTGGTCATGGACGACTTTGAGTTCCCCGCCGACAGCGACTGGGGCACTGTCGACGGCGAAATATATGGACTCCCCACAAACTCCGTAATCCTGCGTGGGCTTGCCTACAGCGAGGACCGCTTCGAAGAGGCCGGCCTCGACCTGCCCAACGAAGATTGGACTCTGGCCGACGTCGCCGAGGTCGGCCCCAAACTGAACCGCGGCGACGATTCCTTCGCAATCACCTCGCCGCTCCTGGCCGCTGACCTCTATCTCACCACCATCTGGCAAAATGGCGGCCAAGTCATCAACGAAGACGAATCCAAGTGCCTGCTCGACCAGCCGGAAGCCGTCGAAGCCATAGACCAGCTCGTGGCCTGGAGAGAGTTCAGCATGAAGCCTGGCGCAGATCAGGCCTTGGGAGAATTTCCCACCGCTGGCGGCAAGATCGCCATGTGGCCGATGGTCCTCGCCGACTGGGACACCTGGCTCAAACGTACCGCCAACGACACCACCAACCAGTGGATGACCTTCTGGCCGTCAACCACCAATCCGCCCGCTGTCGATGTCTATGCCGGCAGCGTACACATGGAAGCAATATGGTCTCAGTCCGAAAAGATCGACGCCGCCTGGGAGTTCTTCATCTGGCGCGCGATCAACCAGGATTCACTCGACTACCAGATTACCCTCTTCCCCATCAACTATCGCATGGAGGCGACCGTCAAGAGCGCCATCACCAACGAACGTCAGGCAGATTTCCTGACGCTTCACCTGCCCATTACCGGACTCTCCACCGGAGAGTACTGGGGCCCCAGCACGACGGAAATATTGAACGCCTTCCGCTCCGAATACGAACTCGCCATCCTGGGAGAAAAGACGACCCAGGAAGCAATGGACGCAGCCACCAAGGCGATTGACGTAATCCTGGAAGACGTCTAACGAATTGAAGAGTATTGTCCAGGGGACTGGTGACTCCGGCATCCGGTCGCCAGTCCCCGGCAACACACTTCCGCACTACGAACTGAGACCACGCAATGGCAACAGCAGTCAGCCAGGCTTCGTCCCCATTTCGCAGAACGCGCCTGTCGCGCACTGCGCTGTTTGAAAACGTAGCCGGCTATCTCTTCATCAGTCCCTGGATTGTCGGGTTCCTGGCCTTCGAATTCGGCCCGCTGATCGCGGCTGGCTACCTGGGCTTGACCAGGTACGACATCCTCACACCGCCTAACTTTGTCGGCCTTGCCAACTACGACAAAATGTTCACCCGCGACCCCCTGTTCTGGAAAAGCCTGTGGGTCACCGCTATCTATTCCCTTAGCACGGTCTTCCTCGGTGTAATCTTTGGCGTCGCCCTGGCCGTCCTGCTCAACCAAAAAGTGCGCGGCATGTCACTCTATCGCACCATCTACTACCTCCCTGCTGTGGTATCCGGTGTCGCCGTCGCCTACATGTGGATATGGGTCTTTACCCCTGAAGCCGGAATCGTCAACTACGCCCTGAGCCTCATCGGCATCACCGGGCCAAACTGGCTGTTTAGCACCACCTGGACTCTGCCCGCCTTTGTCGCCATGAGCCTCTGGGCCGTCGGCGGCGGTATGGTCCTCTACTTGGCAGGATTGCAAGGCGTGCCGACACAGCTCTACGAAGCCGCTTCGCTGGACGGCGCTGGCCGCTGGGCCTCCTTCTGGAACGTCACTCTGCCCATGATCTCCCCTGTCATCTTCTTCAACTTCATCATCGGTATCATTGGTTCGTTCCAGGTCTTTACCAACAGCTTTGTGATCACAAATGGAGGACCCGCAAACTCAACCCTCTTCTTTGTGCTCTACCTCTACCGCCACGCCTTTGAAAACTTCAGGATGGGATACGCCGCCGCCCTGGGCATGATCCTGTTCATTGTGATCATGACCCTCACCGTCATCTCGTTCCGCCTATCGAACCGTCTCGTATACTATGAGGGACGGATCACATAACCAACACCAATCCGAAAAGTACTGGGCCCTACGCCGTGAGTACCGGCTGCCCCGCACTCTGAGCTCCTCAAGCCAATCGCAAAAGGAAGGAACCGAAATATGCTGACTGGCGAGCAAATAACACATTTTCATGCCTTGGGCTTTGTCAAAGTGGAAGGCGCGCTCACGTCGGAAGAGGTCGACGAATTCTCCTGGCGGTTCGACGAAATCATCGCCCGTGGTGAGACCCAGGGGGATAGCTCCGAAGCAGGGGCGCGCATCTTCCCGGACGGGCACCGCGTCATCCTCCCGCTTATCGAGGCCGACCCATACTTCTACAACCTTCTCGATCATCCCAACCTGGCCGCAATTGCCGAAGACCTGCTCGGTGAAGATTGCATCTTCTACGGCAGTTCAGACGGGCAGATCCATGATGGGGACACAAACTGGCATCGCGATGGCGGCTCCCCCGAACCTGCAATCGAGGCCAAGCTGACTTTCTATCTGGACGAGGTAGCGCCCGGGGAAGGTTGCCTCAGCTTCATCCCCGGCAGCCACCTGTGGCCCCTCCATTACAACGACCTCGAAAAGCAGATCGACGAACGTGTCCTCGGCTATGAGACGCAGGACTTCCCTGGACGCTACGACTTGCCCGCCAACAAAGGAGACGTAATCGCCTTCCAGACGCGCATCTGGCACTCCTCCTGGGGAGGAGGCGCCAACCGGCGTCAGATGGCCTGGATGATGCGCACAGCGCCGCGCATGCAATGGGAAATCGACCACATCGCCAACTTCAACAAGTGGTATTCCGAAAAATGGTCGAAAAAGACCGGTAGGCTCGTCTCCGACCGGCTGTTCGAAACCGCAGACCCGCGGCGAATGAAGAAAATACAACTCCTCAAAGATCTGGGAGTGTGAGCCTGCCCCTATCCAACCTGGTCCGGGATCTTCCGGTCAATCCCCCGTCTGCGTGCCGTTACATTTCCATGAAAGCAGCCCGCCCAATGCTGCCGGCAGAGCACGGAAAGAACCTGGGATCGTTCGCTGCTTGACCGGTGCAGGACGCTCCGACCATCCCCGCATTAGGCAAGTCGCATGAGACGCCCCGCGCCAATCGCCAGGTCCAACGCAGGCCGGGGGAACCAATCGTATACCTCTGGCCGAGACCAAACCATGCCCACTCCGCGACAAAATCTGAAGCAGCCAGAGCGCCGTCTCTGACTACTGACTACTAACTACTGACTACTGCAGTTCCGGGCGGTCGGGCCTATTCGGCCCTCCCTTGTGCGGGGGCTCCGCCCCCGCAACGCCCCCCCCAACAACATGCCTCATCGACCGGGTGTCGACATTGGTGACGGGTGCCTAATCGAAAGTGTCCGGCCAGACCACGTCCCGCCGGTCCCCCGCAGACAACACTGCGGCACTCTCTCCCCGCCATCCTGCCTGCCTTGCGTTTCACCAGGAACCTGTAAACGATTTCCGCCACCGCTGGCTTCGATTCCCCGCCAGACTATTCCCACCCCAAAACTGGGATGCACCCCTGTCCCTTGGGTGCATCTCGTTCCGTTGTCTCCCTGCAGCCCGCCCTCTCATCCCGCGCAGAATCCTTCATCCGACAGACACCAACCGGTCGCCTGCCATCCTGAATATCCCTTTCAATCCTGAAAATCCTGATTCAGACAACGACCACCCCAATACTGGGATGCACCTGTGTACTTTCACTACCTTGACAACACTTGAACACTTACACTACAATTGTCCCCAGCCTTCGGTACCGCCCTTTCTTGCTTCGACAAAGCTGACCTTCCCCGTTTCCTTACCGCACTATCGCTTTCCACTATCAGCCCAATAGGAGCAACAAGAATGTCAATGCAACAAAAAGTGACTCGCCGCGATCTCCTGCGCACCGCCGGTCTGGGCACCGCCGGCCTCGCACTCGCCGCCTGCGCCGCCCCCGTAGCCCCTGCTGGAGGCGACTCCGCTGCCGAATCCGCAGCAGCACCCGCCCAGGAGCCCGTCAACGTCACCCTGATCTCCTGGTGGAACCATCCCTTCCGCGACCTTTTGCCCGCCTTCAACGATCTCCACCCCGATATCCAGGTCGAATTCATCGACTCGGGCACGGGGTACAGTGAGAAGGTCATGACCGCCATGGTCTCCGGCTCCGAGCTGACCGACATCGTCGGCAGCCAGGATTACAACCTTCCCCTTTGGGCCGCAACCGGAGGCATGGCCGACCTCACCGACCTCATGGCCCCCCACGAGGACAGAATCGTCCCTTACAAGCTCAACCATGGCGTCCATGAAGGCAAGAATTACGGTGTTCCATGGGATGGGTCGCCTTGCCTTCTCTACTACCGCCGCGACATCACCGAGCAGTTTGGCATCGATCCGGGCGCTATCAGCAGCTATGACGACTGGATGGCCGCGGGTGAAGAGTTGTCAGCGGCATCGGACGGCGAGCATCGACTCTGGGGCATTACCAAGGACAATTACTTCCCATGGCTGAGTTGGACGTGGCAGCGGGGCGGAGGCATATATGATCTTCAACTCCAAAATGTAATTGTCGACCAGTCCGATGCCGTCGAAGCGCTCGCCTTTCTCAAAACACTGTGGGATTCCAGCGCGGTATTTCAGGACTTCTCCTGGGACATCGGACTGGCTTCCTATAAGGACGGCTCCTCCGCCGTTTTCCCGGGCGCAATCTGGCTGGCCGGCATTATCGAAGGCAACGCGCCAGAAACGGTTGGGCTCTGGGGCGTGACCCAACTACCCGCCTGGATGGAGGGCGGCAGTCGCGCCTTCACCTGGGGAGGCTCCCAGCTCTGCATCCTTGAAACCAGCAAGCACAAGCTCGAAGCCTTTACTTTCCTTGAGTATTCCCAACTGTCTCAGGAGGGACAGGAGGTTCTTTGGACGTCCGGAGCCCTCTTCCCTGTACTCCACGAAGCGCTCGACTGGCCCATTATGAACGAGCCGGTCGAGTTTTACGGCGGCCAGGTTGCCCTCACGATGTACGCCGAGGTTAATTCCGCCGTCCTGCCTTTCGTCTGGGGCGAAGGCTGGTCCGAAGCCTGGGATGTCCTTGTTCTGGCCCAAGGCCAGGTCCTGGACGGTGAAGTCGGGGCGGAAGAGGCCCTTGCCGCAGCCGCGCAGGAGATTCGGGATCTGCAGGGCTTGGGCTAATCGCAAAACCTGTTCGAAGCCGGTCTGGCGCACGCCTACGTGCTTATTCTGCGTGCGTTGACCGGCCTTCTCCCTGACTTCTATGCCAACTGCTGCGAAGGCTCCTTCGCAGCAGCGTCCCCCGGTCCACTCTCCTGTAAAGGAATGTGACTATGGGAGTGGTCTCCACGCCCTCAACTCTCGGACCTGCATCGATACCTCCAAAATCCCGGTATTTCATCTGGGAAAAGGCGGCGCCATACGTCTTCATCTCCCCCTTCTTTATCCTCTTTGGCATCTTCGGCGCATTCCCCATCCTTTTCGCCATCTGGATCAGTTTCCAGGACTGGAAAAGCGTGCGATCCAGTGAGTATATCGGCCTGAAGAACTATGCGCGCCTGTTCACCGACGAAAACTTCCATATTGCTCTCTCGAATACGGTTATCCTCGGTATTCTTGTCGTTCCTCTCATGGTCATTCTTAGCCTGAGCTTTGCAAACGTGCTCAATCGGCCCATTCGCGGTCGCGTGATCTATCGCACAGCCTACTTCCTGCCAGTCGTCACCTCGCTCGTCGTAGTAGGCATACTCTTCGACTTCCTACTCGGCTCAACCTACAGCCCCCTGGGCTCGGTCATGCAGACCTTCGATATCGAATACAAGGGATTCTTGAACAAGGGGGAATTCATTAAACCCGCTATCTTGATCATGATCCTCTGGCGCTGGGTTGGCTACAACATGATGATTATGCTGGCCGGCCTCCAAAGCATCCCCTATGAACTCTATGAAGCCGCCCGCATCGACGGTGCAAACGGACTACAGTCCTTCCTTTATATCACCGTGCCGCTGATGCGCCGTGTCATCGCCTTCGCCGCCATCCTGTCGACCATCGGCATGTTCAACATTTTTGAAGAAGCATACATGCTTGTCGGTACCAGCGGCGGCGCCGATCGCGCCGGATTACTCATGGGTCTGATAATCTACAGACAGGCCTTTCAAAGCTTCAATTTCGGCTATGCCTCCGCGCTCGCCTACGCCAACGCTGTTATCATCATTGTCCTTTCGTTCTTGCAAATCTTCGCCACCGAACGCGCCGCATCCGAGTAAACCGGTGTCAGGGAATAACTGTTGCACATGAGCCAGCGCGTCGAAGCCTCCGCAGCAAGCCCCCATACAGGCCCGATCTCCCCAATAAAAGCAATCTCATTGGGCAGGATCTTTACACACCTTCTCCTGCTGATCGCCTTACTGGTCTTTGTCTTTCCCTTCTATTGGATGCTCTCCTCCTCCTTGAAGCCGCTGGAAGATATCTACATCGTCCCTGTTCAGTTCTGGCCCACCCGCCCTTCCTTTAACAACTACCTGGAAATCGCCGGCCTCATCCCCTCCGACGAGATCGATTTTCGCGGCGGCGTCTCTCTTGTCCGAACGTTCCTGAACAGCACGATCATCGCCGTCATTAACACCGCCGGCAACGTCTTCCTCGCCTCCCTCGCCGGCTATGCCTTCGCCAAGCTGCGCTTCAAAGGGCGCAACGCGCTCTTCCTCTCCATGCTGGCAACCATGATGATCCCCAACAGCGTCGGCCTCGTCCCCAACTACCTCATCATGGCCTGGCTCAAGTGGATCAACACCTGGTACCCGCTCATCATTCCCGGCTTGGCCACGCCCTTCGCCGTCTTCTGGATGCGCCAGTACATGACCACAGTGCCCGATGAAATGATTGAGGCGGCACGCATCGACGGTTGTGGCCCGTTCGCCACCTTTTGGCGCGTCGTAGCCCCCGTCGTCCTGCCCGGCATGGCCGCACTCGCCATCTTCTCCTTCATGGGCCACTGGAACGCCTTTATGGGCCCTTTGATCTTCCTTAACAAACCGGAACTGTATACCTTGCCCCTCTTCCTCGCCGTCCTGGATTCGAGAGTATCCGGCAGGCCGACACCGATCCATCTCATCTTCACGGCCGCATTCGTGTCAATCTTGCCGATCCTGCTCGTATTCCTGTTCGCCCAACGCTACTTCATCGCCGGCCTCACCGCCGGCAGTCTCAAGTAGACCGCATTCTGAACAATGCAATCCAGGATCTGACCTATGAAACTGACAATGGGGAAATACGACCTTGAAATAGGCGGACGCTACCTCGACGAGCTGCGCGACTCAACTGCCGACAGGCACGACAAGCCAGCCCTGCGCAGCCGTCTGCACGAAGAAGGCTACCTGCTCATCCGCGGCCTCCACGACCGCAACAAAGTGATGGCGGCCCGCCGCGTAATCCTTGAGAACCTGCAACAGGCAGAGCAGCTCGCGCCCGGCGCCCCCCTTATGGACGGCGTCATCGCCGAAGGCAAGCGCGGCAAGTTCTACGGCGGCAGCAAGGCGATCACCCACACGCCCGAATTCCTCGCCGTTGTCGAAGCCCCCGAGCTGATGCAGTTCTTCGCCGAATACCTCGACGGCCCCAGCCTCACCTACGACTTCAAGTGGCTGCGCGTCGTGCCCAACGGCGCCTTCACTGGCGCCCACTATGACATCGTCTACATGGGCCGCGGCACCACCAACGTCTTCACCGTCTGGACCCCCCTCGGCGACCTGCCCTACGACATGGGCCCGCTCGCCATCCTCGCCGGCTCCCACCGCTTCGACCGCATCAGGGAGACCTACGGCGAAATGGACGTCGACCGCGATAAGGTCACCGGCTGGTTCTCCAACGACCCCGTCGAGCTCGTCGACACCTACGGCGGCAAGTGGCGCAGCGCCGAATTCGAAATGGGCGACGCCCTCATCTTCGGCATGTACACCATGCACGGCTCCCTCTCCAACACAACCGGCCGCTTCCGCCTCAGCTGCGACACACGCTACCAGCGCGCCGACGAACCCGTCGACGAACGCTGGATCGGCGAAAACCCCATCGCCCACTACGCCTGGATGAAAGGCGACACTGTCCCCATGGAAAAAGCCCGCCAGCGCTGGGGCGTCTGAACGCAAAAACCGCCCGGGCATGTCTGTCCACAGACAGCACCCTGGCGGCCCGAATTTCCCCTCTCCTTTGCCTTCCCTATCACTCCTGGACCACGAGCAAATTAGGTTTTCTGATCATTTCTTCCAACCGGGCATCCCCCCGGTAGGGGCGCCCCTTGTGGGTGCCCTCGTACGCGCCACGACTCCCTGACCCCGCCTTCTCGCCGTATCCCGTAGGGGCACCCCTTGTGGGTGCCCTCTCGGTTGCCTCACCCGCAATGTCGCCTCGCGAAACTTCGTATCCCCCTTGGAGGGACAACATGATGGGCCCGCAGGTTCCAGGTCAGACCAACGCCCACTAACCACTGACTACTGACTACTGACTACTGCCGTTAAGTCCTGTACTCCGCATTGATCGACACATATTCATAGCTAAAATCGCACGTCCACACCGTAGCCGTACCTTCGCCAAGCCCCAGCGACACCCGCACACTGATCTCGCTCTCCGCAAAAATCGCCGACGCATCCGCCTCCTCGTACCCCGTCGGCGTACCCGCATCCACCAGCTGCAACTCCGCGTTACCCGCCTCCGGCTGACCCGCCGCAATGAACAAATGCGCCTTCGTCGGGTCGACCGTCGCGCCCGAATACCCAACCGCGCACAGAATCCGGCCCCAGTTTGCGTCGTGCCCGAAAAACGCCGTCTTCACCAGCGGACTCTTCGCGATCGAGTTCGCAACCGTATGCGCCTCGGCGTCGCTGACCGCGCCCTCCACCTGGATCGTCACGAACTTCGTAACGCCCTCGCCATTGCGCACGATCAGCTTCGCCAGCTCCATCGAAGCCGCCGTCAGCGCCTCCACAAACGCGTCGTAGTCCGCGCCTTTCTCAGTGATCTCCGCGTTCCCCGCCGCGCCATTCGCCAGCACCAGCACAGTGTCATTGGTACTCGTATCGCCGTCAATGCTGATACGGTTGAAGCTGTGGCTCACTGCCGCAGCCAGCGCCTCCTGCAGCAACGGCTGCGCAATCGCTGCATCCGTCGCCAGCGTCGCCAGCATCGTCGCCATGTTCGGGTGAATCATCCCCGCGCCCTTACCAATGCCGGTAACCGTCACCGTCTCCCCTCCAACCTCCGCCTGGCCCGATGCCCACTTGGGAAAGACGTCCGTCGTCATGATCGCCTCCGCCGCCTCCTCCCAACCATCAGGACGCAGCTTGGCTGCCACCTCAGGAATCCCGGCTTCAATCACCCCAATCGGCAACTGCACACCGATAACGCCGGTGCTCATCACGAACGCCGTATTGTCCGTGCTTCCAAGGCTCTTCTCCGCCGCCTCGGCCATGCGCCGCGCATTGGCGTTCCCTTCCGCGCTCGTGCAGGCATTTGCGTTCCCGCTGTTGATCACCACCCCATGCGTCCCCTCCGGATTCATCCGCAGCAGCTCCCGGTCATACAACACCGGCGCCGCCGGAAACGCATTCTGCGTAAACACAGCCGCCGAGCGACAGACCGTAGGACTTGCAATCAGCGCCAAATCCAACGCCCCAGTCGGTTTCACCCCGCAATGTATCCCTGCCGCATCAAAACCCTTCACCGGTATCGCCGCCGCCGCAGGACCCGCAAAAGCATGTTCTTTCTCAGACATAGTCTTCTCCATGTAATCTGAAAGCATCAGGCACGGCCTGCCCGATCAACCGCCTGCTCTGGCCCCCTGCCCAATGCCAGGAATATCTGCCCAACTGACTACTGACTACTGAAGTTCTCAATCTCTCTTTATCCAGTCACCTTCCGCCGCCGCCCCGTCCGGCATGGGCGGCATCGAGTCGGCCGGATGCTCCTCTCGCAGCAACGCCTCCACCTTCAACGGCAGACCAAACAGCCGGATAAAGCCCTCCGCGTCCGCCTGGTTGTAAACGTCGTCCTCGTCAAAAGTAACGTAATCTTCCCGGTACAGACTGTGCGGCGACCTGCGACCGACCAGCATCGCGTTGCCCTTGTACAGCTTCAAGCGCACCGTCCCGCTGATCGACTTCTCCGTTTCCTGCACAAACGCGTCCAGCGCACTGCGCAATGGCGTGAACCACTGCCCGTTGTACACCAGGTCGGCGTAGCGCAGACCCACCTGCTGCTTCCAGTGCAGCGTATCCTTGTCCAGGCACAGCTGTTCCAGCGCCGCATGCGCCTTGTATAGGATCGTCCCGCCCGGCGTCTCATAGACCCCGCGACTCTTCATCCCAACCAGCCTGTTCTCCACCAGGTCCACGCGCCCGATGCCATGCTCGCGTCCGATCTCGTTCAGCCGCTGCACCAGCTCGACCGGCCCCATCGCCACCCCGTTTACCCGTTCCGGAAAGCCGCGCCGGAAGTAAACCTCAACGTAACCAGGCTCATCCGGCGCCTCCTCCGGCGAACGCGTCCACTCGAACATATCCGCCGGCGGCTCCGTCCACGGGTCTTCCAGAGGCCCGCCCTCATTGCTCAAATGCCACAGATTTCGGTCCTGGCTGTAAATGCGGTCCGCCGACGCCTTCACCGGGACGTTGTGCTCCTCGGCATAATCCAGCGCATCCGACCGGCCGCGTATATCCCACTCCCGCCACGGCGCAATGATCTTCAGTTTCGGATTCAACGCCATCACCGTCAGCTCAAACCGCACCTGGTCGTTTCCCTTGCCCGTTGCCCCGTGCGACACCGCGTCTGCGCCCTCCAGCCGCGCGATCTCCACCAGCCGCTTCGCAATCAGCGGCCGCGCAAACGATGTCCCCAGTAGGTAGTCTCGCTCGTAGATGGCGCCCGCCTGCATCGTCGGAAATACATAGTCGGTCAGGAACTCCGCCCGCAGATCCTCAACGTAGCATCGAGTGGCCCCCGAGGCGATTGCCTTCTCTTCCAGCCCGTCCAACTCCTCCTCCTGACCCAAATTGGCGCAGAAGCACACGACCTCGCAATCGTAGTTATTCCTCAGCCACGGGACGATTACGCTCGTATCCAGCCCGCCTGAATAGGCGAGCACTGCCTTTTTCACAGATCCCTTGACTGCCATACGCGCTCCTTCATGGTGTGGGTGACTCGTCTCACGCCTTCACAAGGCACTACGCCACGGCCGGTCCCGAAAACCGACCCCTTACCTCCGCCCCCTTCCTTTTCCCGCCATAAACAAAAAGCGCCACTTCGGGCGGTCCGAAGCGGCACACGGGAAACGAGCGAAGAGTACTGCGCAGTCCAGCAACATTCCTCAGGAATGCTGCCGCCGGACTTTGCGCCCGCTTCCCGCGGGCCTCCTCCTCGCAAAACTGAAACTAGTAGAAATCATTCTCAACTGAAGCACTTGTCGAAGTGGGCAGTGACATCCACCCAAGACTATAGTAAAACTGTCCTGCAAAGTCAAGAACTGGGCGCTACCGATTCAACCGCTGCATGAGGCTCAATTCCTGCCGAAACAAATTGCGTAGGACGTTCAACGTCGACCACCAGGTCCTCTACACCTCGCAACACCACCTGCTTTCTCTGCTCCGGTTCTACAGCCAGCCGGATCGACGAAAACCGCTCCAGCAGGCCCTCGAAGGCGATGCGCCCTTCCAGCGTCGCCAGCGAAGCGCCCAGGCAATAGTGTATTCCCCGTCCAAAGGAGATGTGGCTTTTCTCCTTTCGTCCAATGTCAAGCCTGTCCGGATCCGAAAACGCCTCTGGGTCGCGATTCGCCCCGCCCACCACGCTTACCACCTGTTGCCCAGCGCGTATCAACTTGCCCCCAATCTCCACGTCTTCCAGGGCCGTGCGGCCGTCAAGCTGCACTGGGCTGTCGTAGCGCAGCAACTCGTCGATAGCCGCTTCAAGCAAATCTGGCTGCTCCCTTAACCGCTGCAACTCCTCAGGGTTTCGCAACAGCGCCAGCATACCGTTGCCTATCAGATTGCGTGTCGTCTCGTTACCCGCAACCAGCAGAAGCAACAAAGTGGCCAGAAGTTCACCGTGTGAAAGCCTGTCACCTTCTTCCTCGGCAGCTATCAGAGCGCTCACCAGGTCGTCCTGCGGCTCCCGTCTTCTCTTCGCAATGATTCCCTCAAAATACTCGTAGAGCTCCTGCTCCGACCGCCGGAACCGGTCCCTCTGCTCCCTGGTGAGGATCGGCTCCAACGAGAGAACGATGTCGTTTGACCAATCTTTGAACCTGTCAAGGTCTTCAGCAGGAACGCCCAGCATCTCGGCGATGACGATAATCGGCAGAGGAAACGCAAAACTGTCTATCAGGTCGATCCGTTCTTTTCCCTCAACCTCGTCCAGCAGCTCCTCCACGATCTTCTCGATGCGCGGCCCAAGCGCCGCCACCGAGCGCGGCGTAAACGCCTTCGAAACAAGCGACCGCAGCCGCGTGTGGTCCGGAGGATCCAAATCCAGCATACTGCGGTCCTTCGTGTACTCCCGGTCCCCTGCCCCGGCCTCCTGGTTGGAAAAACGGCGATGGTCTTGCAGCACAGACTGTACGTCATCGTACCTTGTCAGAACCCATGCGTCGACCAGCCGCATCCGGTGTACCGGGTCCCGTTCTCTCAACCTCTGATACGTAGGATAGGGATTGGCCAGAACCTCCTCGGAGGTCAGGTCAAAAACAACACCCGACTCAAGCCTCTCCCATGTCAATAGGGTCCGCTTTGCAATCGGCTTTATAACTTCAATTACTGGTCTTGGAATCGAATTCAACACAGATGTCTTTCCCGAAAAAATCGTGGCTCACTAAATGGCTAGGCTATCTCAACTACCGTCCAGAGTCAAAAAACCGCCAATCTGGGGCGCATCCTACTATTAGGGCCAACATACCTATACCTGCGAAAGCAACCGAGCTACGTTCAGTTCCCGCTCCCCTTTCAGGCAGACCAAACGGTGTAACTCTCCCCTCTCTCCTCTCCCCTCTCTCCTCGCTTTTGGGCGGTCGGGCCTAGTCGGCCCTCCCTTGTGCGGGGGCTCCGCCCCCGCAACGCCCCCCCTAAACCAGGCCACGCCTCATCGACCTGGTGTCGCTATTGGTGACAGGTGCCTAATCGAAGTTGTCCAGCCAGACCACGTCCCGCCAGTCCCATCAGATCCCTATAAGTGCCGGCCATGTGCCGGCCCTCGCACCCTCCCTAACTGACGGACTCCACCGTACGGCCAGGCCTGGCGCCCGCACTGCGTCTCGCCCAAAGACGGTATACAACGCCAGCCACCGCTGGCGCCGATTCACCGCCAGCCTGTTCCCACCCCAAATCTGGGACGCACCCCCAATCTATTGCGCACACAAGGACTGGGCTGAACCCACGTATACCTCTGGATACAACCAGGCCCTGTTCAGTTCCCTTTCCTTTTCCGGCAGAGGAAGCCCGCCACTGACCACTAACCACTGCCGTTCTCGGGCCGCTCGACACGGATCCACAGGCTCTCGACACCCCGCAGTACTATCTGATCCCTGAACTCGGGTTCCTCAACCAATTCAATTGAAGAAAAGCGCTCAATCAGATTCGCAAACGCGACCCGCGCCTCCAGCAGCGCCAGCGGCGAACCCAGGCAATAGTGAATACCCCGCCCGAATGAAATGTGGCTCTTCTCCTGACGACCAATGTCCATGGCCCCCGGGTCAGCGAAAACCGTCGGGTCCCGATTCGCCGCCCCGACCAGGATAACCGCCTTCTGACCCGCACGAAACTGTTTGCCTTTGAACTCCACGTCCTCCATCACGACCCGAATAATGAACTGTACCGGGCTGTCGTACCGCAGCATCTCATCAATAGAGGAATCCAGTAGGTCTGGACTGTCCCTCAGTCGCTGAAGCTGCTCAGGATTCTTGAGCAGCGCCAGCATTCCGTTCCCTATCAGACTGCGGGTCGTCTCGTTTCCCGCCACCAGCAGGAGCATCAGCGTTCCCAGCAGTTCATCGTGCGTAAGCCTGTCACCCTCCTCTTCGGCTGCCAGCAGAGCGCTGAGCATGTCGTCTCTGGGATCCCTTCGCCGCTGCTCGATAATCCCTTCAAAGTATTCGATAATCTCGTCCGAGGCCCGCTCGACCCTTACGATCTCTTCCCCGCTGAGAATCGGTTCGACCGCCAGCGCAATATCATTGGACCACACATTGAACTTGTCACGGTCTTCTGCTGGAATCCCCAACATCTCGGCAATCACGATGACGGGAAAAGGAAACGCAAAATCGCTGATCAGGTCGAAACTGTCCTTGTCAGCCAGGTCATCCAGAAGCTCCTCCACGATCTCCTCGATCCGTGGCCCAAGCAGCGCAACCGAACGTGGCGTAAATGCCTTCGAAACAAGCGACCTCAACCTGGTGTGGTCAGGAGGGTCAAGGTCCAGCATCGTCCTGTATGGCGCATATTCCAGTTTGTTCTCTCCGGAGGAAAACCGTCTGTGGTCCTGAAGTATCGCCAGAGCGTCATCGTACTCGGTCAACGCCCACGCATTGATCAGTCGCATCCTGTGAATCGGGTCCTTGCTCCGCAGCCGCTCGTACACTTCGTACGGGTTCGCTCGCACCTTCCTCGATGTCAAATCGAAGCTGATTCCCGACTCCATCTGTTCCCAGGTCAACAGAACACGTTTTGCTACCGGCGTCACAACTCTGATTACCGACTCTGCCAAAGCGTTAGCCATTCTGCTAGCTCCTTGACCAGCACTTGCAGCGAAGTAGCGACTGGAACTCGTTGCCCTTTATCATTACAGCGATCTGCGGAAGCAAAGTGCCGCTGATCCGCGCATTCACGTCAGGGAATTCCCAGTAGCTCCTGCTGTTCTTCGCGACCCTTCGCAGACAGAAATATGTTCTTCGCGTCCCTTCGCGTGCCTTCGCGGATAAATTAGTTTTGTCTATAAGACTCTCAAGAGTCGCAGCAGCTACTTGAACGCCCCCATCGTCATGCCCGACGCAATCTGCCGCTGAAACAGGAAAAACAAAATCAATACCGGTATCGTGGCCAGCGCCATCGCCGCGTACTGCAGCGCCAGCACCGTCTCCACAGTCATTGGCGCCGGCTTATACAACGCGATCGCCAGCGGCAACGTTCGTACGTCCGCCTTATTCATCAGAATCAGCGAGAAGAAAAGCTCGCTCCAGATCCAGTTGATGTTGATAATCGCCATGCCTGCGATCGGCCCGCGGCTGATGGGCATAACGATCCGCAGGAAGACGCCAAGCCTGCCGCAGCCGTCAATGCGCGCCGCCTCTTCCAACTCCACCGGCATATGCATGAAATAAGCCCGCATCAGGATAATCGTAAACGGCGCGCCCAGTGCCGCATAGACCAGTGTCAGCCCAAACAGGCTGTTGCGCAGCCCCAGACTGCCTACAAAAAAGTACAGTGGAATGGCGAGTGCGTGTGCCGGCACGGCCAGGCTGAGCAGCAGCGCCTGATGCAAAGTCCCGTTGCCAGGAAACTGTCCCCGCGCCATCGCGTAGCCGCACAAACACGAAATCGCCAGCATCAGTACAATCGTCGCCGCCAGCACGATTGCGCTGTTGAAAAAATACCTCCCGAAGAACATCCCCGTGCGGTCACCCGTCCAGACATCAATGAAGGGCGCCATCGAGAAGCCCGTCGGCAAACTGAAAGGCGTATTCAGTATCTGTGTATCCGTCTTGAGCGTGTTCATCAGCAGAAAAAAGATCGGGTACACCTGGACCAGCGCTCCCACAATCAGAATCCCATAGATAATAGGCCGCAAGCTGCTTCCGGCCCACCAGCCAAGTGTCCTGTCTCCCCGTACGCTCCCGCCCGCCGAACGCGAAGTTAACCTGTCTGCCGCCATCTATCCCGTTCCTTTCAAACTGACTCGCCAAACCTGTACTGCCTTCGAAAATGTCCAGGTCCACCTCTGCCAAGGGCTCTGGAGCGAACTAACATTTCATTCCACCCAGCCATCCCCCGTAGGGGCACCCCTTGTGGGTGCCCTCGTGGATCGACAACTGCCTCTAATACTCCACGCTCTCTATCCGCACCCCGCGCACATACGCGTAAGCAATCGCGAAAACAACCACAAACATAACCACCGCAATCGCCGACCCGTAGCCAAAGTAGCCCGAACGGAAGGCCGTCTCAAACAGGTAGTACCCCAACACCTGCGTGCTGAAGGCCGGTCCGCCCTTCGTCATCACCAGCACGATGTCAAATACCTTCATCGCCCCGATGATCGAGAGCATCGTTATCGACGCCAGCACAGGCTTGATCAGCGGCACGGTCAGGCCCCAAATCCTCTGCCACTCGTTCACACCGTCCATCGTGGCGGCATCGTGCATATCCTGCGGTATCCCCTCAATCGCCGCCAGCAGAACGATCATTGGAAATCCCACTGACTGCCAGATCGGCACAAGCATGACGCTCATCAACGCCACGTTGCGGTCTCCCAGCCAGTTCTGCGCCAGGGCGTCGAGCCCGATGCCGCGCAGCACCGTGTTGAACAACCCGTGGTTGAACTCAAACATATTCGCCCACAGCGTCGCCACCACCACGCCCGACATCATCACAGGAATAAAAAATGCAATGCGATAGACCTGCCACCCCTTCATGCGGCGGCTGATCGCTACCCCTAGGAACAGCCCGATCGACACCGTGAAGAAAGGCACGACAATAGCGAAAATAAAGCTGTTGCCGAGTGCTCGCCAGAAAACATCGTCGCCGAAAAGCTTCGAGAAATTCCTCAGCCCAATAAATGATTGCGGCCCCAGCCCGCCCCACTTGAATAGCGACAGCCGCAGCGTGTCGAACAGTGGGTAGGCCATCAGCGTCAGCAGCATCAGCGAAGCCGGCGCGATGAACAGATACCACGGCAAAACCTTCCTGAAGTTGCGCATGAATCTGCTGCCGCCCGCTGTCCCGACCGCCTGCCTTGATTGCACGGTTGCCAACTCTGCACCTCCATACCAAAACAGGGAGGCCCTTTCGAACCTCCCTGCTCAAGTTAGCACTACATCTCGAAAGGGTTTCCCCGGATCCTTCTCCGTCTAGCTCTGGTCGGCCTGAATCTCCACAGTCTTTTCCTGCATCCAGGCCGCAGCCTCTTCAGGAGTCAGCCCGCCCGCCATCATCTGGTCCACCGACTTGATCGTCGCCTGCTGGTACGGCTGGCTGCTCGATGCCTCGAACAACGCCGGTGTCCCGTACCTATTGTTGTCTTCCAGGAATGCCAGCTGCATCTCGCTCAGAATCTCAGCGTAGACTTCAGCAGGAATGTCCGCGCGGCCATGGGGGAGCCCGGACGTCTGTGCATACAGCGAAGCCTGCGGCAGACGGTAGGCCCAGGCCACGAACTCCAGCGACGCTTCAATGTTACTGCCCGACTTCGGAACGATCAGCCCGTCGGGAACCCAGGCCCCAACCTTTCCGGTCCGCTCCGGTCGGATCTCAGGATAGTAGAAATACCCAAAATCGAATTCGACGTCTCGCTCGAGCCCTGCTCCTCCGCCGTCCCACGAGCCGGTCTGCCACATTGCCGTCTTGCCCGTCGTGAACAACGACCTGCCGTTCTGATAGTCCGTCAGCCCCGTCACCCCGTCAACGAAGACCCCGTTGTCGACCATCGCCTGGATGTACTCGTAGATCCGCACCGAGTCCGGGTCCGTCCAGCTGTACTCGTTGCAATCCGCCGGCCGGTCCGACCGCCACAGAATCGGCATGCAGTTGTACTGGTCCCGGCTCCACGATCGCAGCTGCATGCCGTCATTGAAGTGGCTCTGAATCCCCATGTTGTAGTCGACCGCCAGCGGCTGGTATCCGGCCGCCCGGAACTCTGCCGACATCTCATACAGTTCGTCCCAGGTTTCCGGCGGAGACACGCCAATCTCGTCGAAGATCTCCTTGTTGTAATAGGTGTAGGGCGTCCACACTACGGCAATTGTCGCCGAATAAAAGTGGCCGTCAGGCTGACGTTGAAAATCGACGATCCCTTCCGGATACGCGTCATACCAGCCCTCCTGCTCATAAAGGTCATCAAACGGGACCAGGATCTGGCTGGTTACCATGTCATTGAAGCGGTTTGCCGGCACGCACTGATACCATGACACGTCCGGCGTATCCTCGCTGGAAAAGAGCAGGAACGCCTGCTGATATTGCTCGTCGGCCAGCACATCGATCGACACCGAAATGTTGCTGTTCTCCTCCATGTACAGGTCCGCCAAGGCCTGCAATCCCTCAGTTACGATGCCGGCAATCGCGCCGACACGCAGCTCCAACATCTCTACTGACGGCGCCATCTCGCCGTCGCCTTCTGCCGCCGGCGCCGCAGGCGCAGCACAAGCCGCCAGCAACCCGCCAGCGGTGACAAAACTGGCCTTTTGCAGGAAGTCTCTTCGCGTGGTCTTAGTCATCAAGATTTCTCCTCTCAGAGTGGATGGCAATACCAAACAATGATTAAAGGCAGAACCACTCTCAATTGACGAACAGAGCGTCGAAAACGAATGGACTGCTTCTTAGACCTTCCTGGGGATCAATAATCGAGAGAGAGTGTACCATGCACGCTGAACGAGTTCCAAACACCTCAATTTTCAGTCGCCTCCCAAACTGGTGGAAAGCTTTCGTTTTCTTCCCGGTAGCAACCAAACCGCGGTCGGTTCCCAATCCAGTTTCCGCCAGAATAAGCGCCGTCTCTGACCACTGACCACTGACCACTGACTACTGACTACTGCCGTTGGGCGGTCGGGCCTATTCGGCCCTCCCTTGTGCGGGGGCTCCGCCCCCGCAACGCCCCCTCTCCTACAACATGCCTCGATGACCTGGTGCCGACATTGGTGACGAGTGCCCAATCGAACGTGTCCAGCCAGACCACGTCCCGCCAGCCCCATCAAATCCCTGTAGGCGCCCGCCTTGTGCCTGCCCACGCCCACCACAATTCCGGGACGCACCCAATCCGATTCCCGCGCTTTAGATTACTCTGCTCCTGGTGTATGATTCCAACTGTATGCAATCCCTAAACATGGCCAACCCTGCGACCAAGGCACTGGCCGCCTGGACCACCGAAAGGACTTGAGTTCCAATGCCCGATCAACAGCTTGGCGACAATACACCCTACATTTTTGCACACAGCCTCGGGCAGCAGCTCGACTTGAGCGCACAGGAATACCCCAGCGCAAACGCCGACGGCCTGCCCGTCGTCGACCTCACACCGGAACAGAAGTACTGCTTTGACAAGAATGGCTGGCTTCTCATCCCCGGCGTCCTGGCCCCAGAGGAAGCCAGGGAAATGCGTGACTTTGGCCTGCAGCTTCAGCACGACCCCGAATCGATCCCCGAACACGAGCGCTCGCCTCTGGGAGGGCCGATGACTAAGCTCTCCGACCACCCCGTTGTCGTCGGCTTCATGAACGAATTCGTCGCCTTCCCGCCTCTATCACGTAAGAACTGTTACGGTTTCCGCATGGAGTCCTGTAGCCTTTTCTACCGCGAAGCCGGCGAAGGCAAATTTGGGCCCCATAACGGCAGCGGTTTCTTCCGCTTTCCCGGCGACACGCACTTCTATCACAGCGTTCCCGGCAAGTCGCACGCCGGCCTGACTCGCGTCGTCTGGGAACTGAATCCCGTCCGCGAAGGCGACGGAACCCTCCTTGTGACCGGTAGCCACAAGTCCGCCTATCCCGCACCCGACTCAATCCATGACCAGCACTCACCGGTCTGGGACGATTACACCTGTCCTGCCGGCTCTGTTCTCTTCTTCACCGAATCGCTGACCCATAGCGCCCGCCCCTGGACCAACCGCGAGACCCCGCGCGTGGCCATTTTCAGTTGCTACAATACCCCCGACAGCAAGTGGCACGACTGGGATCCCCATCCCGAACTCGTGGCCTCGATGCCGCCCCTGCGCCGGACCCTCTTCCGCCCCGTGCGCGCCGCCAACAATCTGAGCGACGGCTCCCATTACAGCGTCTAGGCAAAGTGGTAAGAAAACTGTCGACTGAAATAGGGGCGGTACCCGCAGCCAAATAGTTTCTTGGCGCTCTTGTGCTGGCCAGCCGCAACATGACGAGCGCCCACTTATCTCTGCGGCCGGCCCGCAACAAACACATTTCCAGCAGGAGTCCAGTCCATGGCAACCCTTCTCTCCGCCGGCAAGGCCGCTGCATTCCAAATGGGCAAAGGCGATTCCCGCAACCTGGTCGGGCCCTCGACCGGCGCGCAGGACATTACCCTCAACTATTCCGTTTTCCAGGCTGACGAGGAGTTCCCTCAGCACTTTCACGAAGAGTCCGCCGACATATTCATCGTTCTGGAGGGGGGAGTCTCAGTACGGCAGGGGGATACCTACACCCCAATCACGGCCGGCCAGTTCGCCTACGTGCCTTCCCCCGAAGTACACGGCACCGTCAACACCAGCGGCGCCGAGGCCACCCTGATCAGCTTCCAGGCCCCACCCGACCAGGCCCTCTACCGGGGAGAACGCGACCCTTCCAAAACCGGCACGACGCCTCGCCCGCCTGACAACCATCAGACAACCGTACGCATCGACAACCTCGCGTCCGGTGACGCTTCCCAGGAAGGAAAGACGGCTTCGTGGGTTCCCGCCTCCCCCGCCACGGGAACACCGGAGATGCGGCTTGACTACTATGAACTGGGGCAAGGAGGACAATTGGAGGCAGCGCCCAATGACAAGGAAGCCGTCTGGTTTGTCTGGGGTGGCGAGGTATCGATCACAGCCGGCGGAGATACCCTACGCGCCTCACGTCACGAAGGCGCATTCATCCCCTCAGGCGAAGCCCAGACCGTCCGCAATCACCGGGATGAAACGGCCCGCCTAATCCGCTGCCAGTCCATCTAAAGGGTCCTGCACTCCACAGAAAATTCAGCTACAACTGTAAAGGGCACCAAGGAGACACTTTCTTATCCTTGGTGCCCTTGTTTGTCTCTCAAAGACTGACTAGGACCTGTAAACGTCTGGCCAATCCGCGCATTAGCGCAAGGAAAATCCCCTTAGCCTTAGATGTTCTTCGCGGCCCTTCGCGCCCCTTCGCGTGCCTTCGCGGATTAAAGAAAGACGTTCTTCGCGCCCCTTCGCGTGCCTTCGCGGATCAAAGCAGGGTGTTCTTCGCGGCCAGTCGTGGACAAAATCAGATAGCCACCGCCGTCGAAACCGATGCCTCACGCACCTCCTCCGCGCTCACCTCTCGACCCAGCTGATTCGACAAATATATGCCCTCCGAAATCAGCATACAATTCAAAGCGATCTCAGCCGTCGGCAGCAGCTCCACCCTGCCCTCCACCGCCGCGATCCAATGCTCCTGCTCACTGTCGTACACGTCTCCCTGCCCGTGAACATTGTGCAAACGGAAATTGAACATATGCAGATTGGCCGTGGAGTCCAGGTCCAGGTCCCCGGCGCTGTGGAAATAGCCGAACGGCTCAAGCCGTACACCCCCTTCACTGCCGACCACGTAGGAACCCTCAAATGCGTCCAGATTGATGGCCCACGCCTCGATTATATCCAGCGTAATGTTGTCGGCCAGCCGTACGAATCCCAGGCCCAACTCCTCCACATTGTAACCGCTGCTCTCCCGCCGCGCCGCGTTCATTGCAATCTCCTGGTACGTCTTGCCCGAGATCCGCAGCACATCAGGGTTGCCCAGCAAGTAGAGCATCGTCGAAATATGATAGACGCCCATATCATAAAGCGCGCCCCCGCTGGCGGTCTCCTTGTTCACAAAGAAGGGCGAACCGTAGCCATCCACAAACGGCCGCCCCCGCCGTCGATACCCCGTCGAACGCGCGTGATACACCTTCCCCAGACGGCCGCCGTCTATCAGCGCTTTGGCCGCCTTGGTTTCGTTCGTAAAGTAAACGCGGTTCTGGATGCTGAGCATCTTGCCCTGCTCTCTCGATGCTTCCAACATCCTCTCGGCATCTACGTAGGCGCCCGCCATCGGCTTTTCGCAGAACACGTGCTTTCCCGCCTCCAGCGCTGCCACCGTCGCCGGCATATGGAAATTGTTGTGCAGACAGACATCGACCGCCTTGATGTCGTCCCGCGCCAGCAACTCACGGAAATCCGTGTACACGCTGGCGATTCCGTTTTCTGCAGCCACCCTCTTTGCCTCGGCCTCGTCAATGTCCGCAATCGCCGCGATCTCCACGTGCGGCATCATCATATACTTGCGTACGTGGCCCTTCCCGATCTGGCCCACGCCGATGATCCCGATTCGAGTCTTCTCGACTGTCATTTTCCTTTGCTCTTCTTTTATGTGAGTAATGATGAACTGGTACAAAAAGCACTAAATTTCGAATCTGCCCAGCCCAATTGTAGCCCTTCCGCTATATCTCCAGTGCCGTCGACACTTCCCTCCACCCGGTCATCCCCCGTACGGCCACCCCTTGTGGGTGCCCTCGTACGCGCCACGACGTTCGCCGAAACCTATACCCCCAGCACCCGTTTCAGCAGCGCCATCGTCTTCACGGCTGCGCCTTCCTCGTCGCCGTCCTCAGGCGTTGACTCAATCCCCCAAACGCCTTTGTACCCGCCCTCCAGCAAAGTGTCGCAGGCCTTCTGCAAATCGACCGAAGGGTCATCGCCCCGGCTGTCAAAAGAAAACGTCTTGAAATGTGTCAGGCGAGCATACGGCGCGCAAAGCTCCCAGGCCCGTTCATGTGTGCCTTCCGCCCAGTTATTCGTATCGAACAGCAGCCCTAGCCCCTCTACCTCCTCCAGCAGCCTGACCGTATTCTCCGCGTGCTTTGTTGGCCCCCAATGGTTCTCCACCAGGATTTCCACCTTGGCCGCCCGGGCTCGCGGGATCAGCTCGTTGTAGCCTTCAACGATGACTGCAAAGACCTCGTCGGTCAACGCTTCAGGCCCACCCGAATCGATGCGCATCTGCGTAGCGCCAAGAGACGCCGCCACGTCCAGCCAGCGCAGTGCCATCTCCCTGCACTCACTTCGCCGTGAGGCATCCTCCTCGTACATGTGACCGCCGTCCACCGCAATGCACCCATAGGGCAGCCCCGCATCTTCCGCCATTCTCTTGGCGTCCGCCAGCCATGCCCTGTCCTCCAGCGCCGGCTCCAGATGCTTCATCCACGGATCAAGCTGCGAAAACCCCTGGCGCTGGTTGAATGCCACGTAGCCCTGATAATCCATGCTGCCGTTCTCGAACGACCGGCGAAAGCTATAAGAACATATGCTGAAACGATGTGTCATGAAATCCTTTCTCCGTTCTACTTGCCAAGCGTGTTTCTTGCCGAAATTGGCCTGGAATGACTCCAAAGGTCAGAATAGGGTCATCCTGATCTGCCTCCTGCATCGCCGCAACCTGCCAGCCAGCCTTCCCGCTACGATGTCCTACAACGCAGACCTGTAACCCCGCGACAGCCGCAACTCGATCTGCGCCTGAAATGCCGAAAAGATGATCGTAATGATCCAGTAAAAGACCGCCGCAATCAGCAGCGCTTCAAGACTGCGAAAATTTGCCCGTCCCTGCTTCTGCGCCCGCCACAGCAGCTCCCACACAAATCCCGTAACCGAGATCAGCGACGTGTCCTTCAGCATCGCAATGAACTGGTTGCCTATCGGTGGAATGACCAGGCGCAGAGCCTGCGGCAGAACGATGAATCGCATGATCTGAAACTGCGTCATGCCCATCGACTCGGCAGCCTCCCGCTGACCCGCGTCCACCGATTGGATGCCGGCCCGCATGATCTCAGTCATATACGCGCCGTAATTCAACCCCAGGGCCAGCACCCCGGCCGACAACCCGGACAACCGAATGCCAAGCTGCGGCAGTGCCAGGAAGAAAAAGACGACCTGCAAGAGCAGCGGCGTGCCGCGTATCAGCGAAATGTAGAAGGTCGCCAGCGCGTACGCAGGCGGCGACTTCGAAAGCCTTCCCAGCGCACCCAACAGCGATAGCACTGTCGCCAGTACTATCGACAGAACCGAGAGCAGAATCGTCAGCCAGACACCGTTAAAGATAAACCACCAGTGGCTGCCGATAAAGGTCCAGTCCAGAGTAATCGTCGTGAACCGCAGACCGCCGACCGTAAACTGGGACCCACTGAATGCGTAGACGAGGACGAGCAGCAAGACGGCATACGAAACGCGCACGCCTATCGCAAATCGCCGGGCGTCACGCCGTTGTGACGCCGCGATCTGCTCAGCCTGAGCTGCAAACCGCTCTTCTGTTGACGCTACCGACATCTCGATCCCACTTACGAATGATTGGTCCGCGTCACTGCTCCGAACAGGCAGCCAAAGGACCTCTGCTCTTTCTTGGTTACTGCCCCCGCCTACTTGGTCGGATCAGTTGTCAGATCCTCGCCGAACCACGCCATCGAAAGGCCGCTAAGCGTACCATCTTCATGCATAGCCGCGATGTGCTCACTGACCTTCTCAACCAGGCTTGTAACGTCCTTTGACGCGCTCCTGTCAAATGCCACCGCAAGGTTTTCCGAGAAGACCGGCGATCCTACTTTGTGGACCGGAACACCTTCAGCGAGGGCCGCCTCCACGACCGTATTCGACGTCAGAAACGCCTGAAACTCCTGTCGACCGGCCTGAATCTGCTGTACACAGTCATTGTCGACGGTTAACGGGACGATTCTTACGTCGGCTGGGGGAGCGTCGACATAGAAGCTGGCAGCCGGCAGCCCCAGCCCTTCCATATCGCCCATCAGCCAGCTCTCGTAGGTTGTTGACGCGCCTACACAGATCGTCGCCCCGTTCAGGTCCTCCAGCGTCTCGACCCCTGATCCATCCACCGCCGCAAACTGGGCCGGAGTGTAGTAATAGGGTGGCGAAGCAAAGGCAAGGATCTTCTGCCGTGCCGTGGTGATAGTCATCGAACCGACGCTCATATCCCACTGGTCGCCCCAGTTCCCCGCCGTGATCAGGTCCCAGTCCGGAGTCACGAACTCCACTTCAACGCCCAGCCGGCTGGCGATCTCCTTGGCTACGTCCACGTCGAAACCCACAAAGTTGCCGTCTTCGTCCAGAAAGCTCTGGGGCGCATAGTTGGGGTCTGTGGAAATTCGGATCGTGCCGCGTGACATGATCTCCGCCAGAAGGTCGTCCACTGCCTCAGCCGCGCCCCCGCCCCCATTGCTGGGAGCACTCTGCTGCGCAACCGGTGCCACGCAGGCGCTTGCAAGTATCATTGCTGCGATCAAGATTGGCATAAGTAGCTTCATTGTTGTCTCGCCTTTGGTTTAGAGTAAAATGCGTCTATTGGCATCAATTGGCACCCTGACAATATGATATTACAAGTCAGAGCAGATCAGGGAATGCAACCGTCCACCAGGGAACGCGAACCCATGTCGGCCACGCTCTCAAACGTAGTCTCTCAGCACCCATACCCCGAATTTCAGGACTGGTGGCCGTTGGGCGAATCCTTCCTGGCCATGATGGCGGACGCCATTACGAGCCAGTGGCATGAACTGTCGTCCCCTGCTGACGATGTTGACTCGGTCCAAAAGACAGTCGAGGAATACATTTCCCTTGTATACCATAGGCAAGCCCGACCTGGCCTTGCCGCTGATTTCGCCTCGGCAACATCTCTCGACACGCTTCAGTCAGGGGAGTTCGACGCCCTGTCCTTCGCCTTCTTCCTGTCGGCTTACCGCAAGCTGGCTTCCCGGTTCGGCGGCGACGAACTGAGCCGTGCGCGTCGCCAATTCGCGGAAAGGGTGGGGGCGCGCTTCTTTTCCCGGCTTTCAGAGCATCTGGCCTTGGAGTTGCCCCCTTCTATTCGCAACGAAACTGACTTGACTTCAGTAAAAGGTGCCCTCCAACGCATCGGGGAATTCCTTCTGGAAGAAGGTTATCTCCGCAGCCATTTCGCCTTTCACTTCGACGTACACGCCACCAATGCCGGCGTTACCATCAACCAGAAATCGGACGATATGTTGGCCGCACTCGGCAATGGCGGCACCGCCTACGCCCTCTACGAAATGGGCCATCCCGTGATCCTGCCTTCCGCGGTCTATCTCCACCACACAGTGGGAGAAGCGCAACATCATTCATCCAGGACCATAGAGGAACTGTTCGCCCGCGTAGGCTGCGATGCCTGGGAAACCGATGACTTTGACCCCTCCCTCTTCCCCTCCGATCTGGTTGTGGAGCTCTGGAAAATCCGCAGACATTGTCCTGAGGGCCGTCAGACTTCGAGCCCGTAACTGCGGGGTATGCAGTCTGCCAATAGGCCAAAACGCGTCAACGAAAATACTTGCCCTAAGCGATCTTCAACCCGCTTCATTTGACCACCCACCCCTGTTTCTGGTAGACTTGCCTTCGTGCCTACTTCCAGCACGCCCCCATCGTCTAGAGGACTAGGACTCAGGCCTTTCAAGCCTGCAACAGGGGTTCGAATCCCCTTGGGGGTACAGTGGAGCCGCCCGGTTGGGCCGGCCGAACCTGAATCCGCGGCGCCAAGAGAGCCCAATGTCATATGGCGGTCTGACCCCAGCATGACATCGGGTCTTTTTTGTGCAGAGGAAAGCTGTGAAGATTCTCCGCATTGAAGTCGCCAACCGAAACGGCCAGGTAGAACCCGGGATTACGGCCGCTGCACACAGGTTGGGAATCGATTCACTTCGCTCCTGTAGCCGGACAAATCTGTACTTCCTGACAACCCACTCATCTGAACTCCCTGGCCCCGCCCATATCGAAAAACTTTGCGCCTTTCTGTTGGTTGATCCCGTCACCGATTTGGCCCGGGTTGTTCCTCATCCCCCCACGAAAGGGGAAAGCCGTGCTGTTCAACCCCCGGCTGAAACAACAAACTATGTGATCGAGGTCGCCCTGCGCCCAGGCGTAACCGACGTGGCCGCCCGCGTGCTCGAACACGGCGCCGCTGAATTGGGTATCAACGATCTGGTGGCTGCAACCGCCACCCAATTTCGCCTGACCGGTGAGCTGTCCCAGGATGACCTGCACAGGCTGGCCCAGGATCTCCTCTGCAACGACACCATCGAGCGCTACAGCATCGGCGCCATCGAACCCCTCTTCGGTCACGGCACCGTTCCCCGCGACCACGTGGAACACATCCCACTGACCGGACTTACCGAAGAAGAGCTCCTCGAATGCAGTCGCAACCGCCTGCTCTCCCTCGACGCCCAAGAGATGAGAGAGATTCAGAGCTTCTACGACGAGATCGGCCGCCATCCCACCGATGTCGAACTCGAAACCCTGGCACAGACCTGGAGCGAGCACTGCGTACACAAGACCTTCAAAGCTGACATAGCCTTTACGCGGCGTTCAGCCGGCGGTGAGGCCATCTCCTTCGACGAGATTCAGGGGCTGCTGCGCAACTACATACAGGCAGCAACCGAAAAGGTTAACCGTCCCTGGGTGCGCTCCGCCTTTGTAGACGACGCCGGCATCATCGAATTCGACGAACAGTACGATCTCGCCTTCAAAGTGGAGACGCACAATCACCCCTCCGCTCTCGAACCTTTCGGCGGCGCAAATACTGGCATCGGCGGCGTCGTCCGCGACATCATCGCCGTCTCCGCCCGGCCTATCGCCTGCACGGACGTCCTCTGCTTCGGCCCCCAGGATCTGCCTTCCAGCGAGCTCCCGTCAGGCCTCCTGCACCCGGCACGCGTCAAGGAGGGGGTCGTCGCCGGCATCGGCGACTACGGCAACAAGCTCGGCCTCCCGACAGTCAACGGCGCCGTCATCTACGACTCAGGGTACCTCGGCAATCCCCTCGTCTTCTGCGGCGCCGTCGGCCTGCTGCCCAAGGGGACGCATCCCACGGAACCACAGCAGGGAGATCGCATCGTTGTCCTCGGCGGTCGCACCGGTCGCGACGGCATCCACGGAGCAACCTTCTCCTCCGCCGAGTTGACCCAGGACACACACGCAGAGTCCGGCAGTGCCGTCCAAATCGGCGACCCCATCACCGAAAAAGGGCTCATCGAACTGGTCGAAGCCGCCCGCGACAAGCGCCTTTACAACGCCATCACCGACTGCGGCGCCGGTGGTCTTTCTTCTGCCGTCGGTGAGATGGGCGAAGCGCTGGGCGCCGACATTGAGTTGCAGGATGTTCCACTGAAATATCCCGGCTTGACGCCATGGGAAATCTGGCTCTCCGAAGCCCAGGAACGGATGGTCCTGGCTGTACCGCTCGCCCACCTTCCCCAGCTCCAGGAGCTGGCCGACCTCTGGGAAGTCGAAATACGCGACCTGGGCCACTTCAGTGGCGATGGCTGGCTGCGCGTACACTACGACGGCCGCGCCGTTGCCGAGCTGCCCATGACCTTCTTGCACGATGGGCTTCCCCTCCCGCAACGGACGGCGCACTACCACGAGCCCGATCCGGACCTGCCCTCACTCCAGACCGTTTTGGAGAAAATCCACTCGCAGCCCGAGCCCAAAGAGCTCCTCGTCCGCATGCTGAGCCATCCTACAATCGCCAGCAAAGAACGCATCGTTCGCACCTACGACCATGAAGTACGCGGCGGTACCCTCGTCCGTCCTTTTGTCGGCCCGCACATGGACGGACCTTCAGACGCCGCAGTCCTCAAGCCCATCGGTACATGGGGCCACCACCGCGCTTTCGCCCTCAGCGCAGGCATCAATCCTCTGCTGGGAAAACGCGACTGCTACGCCATGGCCGTCAGTGCAGTCGACGAAGCATTTCGCAATGCCGTCTCAGTCGGCGCAGACCCGGATCAGATCGCAATTCTGGACAACTTCTGCTGGGGTAACCCCACCTTCCCCGATCGGCTGGGCGCCCTCGTGCGCGCCTGCCAGGGCTGCTACGACGCCGCCGTCACATACAACGCCCCCTTCATATCCGGCAAGGACAGCCTCTACAATGAATTCGAAGGCCAGCCCATCCCGGGAACGCTTCTTATTTCCGCCTTGGGCATCGTGCCCGACATGCGCCGCACCTGCACATCCAACCTGAAGCAGTCGGGAAACCACATCTTTATCGTGGGAGAAACGTATGAAGAGCTGGGGGGATCTCTCCTCAGCCAGCTGTTACAATGGGATGGCGGCGTTCCGCCAACCATGCCCGCAGAACCTCTGACGCGCTATCGGGCAGTCCACGCAGCCATGCAGGCCGGCCTGGTCCAAAGTTGCCACGATCTGAGCGAAGGCGGACTGGCAGTGGCCCTGGCCGAAATGTGTCTCGGCGGACGCCTGGGTGCTGCTGTGGACATTGCGTCCGCAATGGAGAGCGATCAGACCCACCCCTACGTCCCGCTCTTCAGCGAAACCAACGGTCGACTCCTGCTGGAAGTGACCCCCGCGGACGTAGCTGCATTCGAGGACATACTGTCGGACATTCCATTTGCTTTCATAGGCACTGTCACCGATTCCCAAATGCTCTCTGTGGCCATCGACCGGCAGCCCCTCTTCGACCTGTCACTGGACGAAATCCTCTCAGCCTGGAAGGGGGCTGAAACCGCGTGATAGTCTTGCATCTCATCTCTGTACGACAAGACTGCGCCCCACCCCTGCGGCTATGAACCTGCCCGTCCTGATCCTCCACGCCACCGGCACCAACCGCGATGCAGAGGCAGCACGAGCATGTGAGCTAGCCGGCGCCTCCCCTCAAATTGTTCACATCAATCAGTTGCGGCGCGGTGACCGTCGCTTCTCCGAGTTTGGCATGCTCGTTCTTCCCGGCGGATTCTCCTATGGCGATGCCCTCGGGGCCGGCGTACGCCAGGCCCTGGATCTACAGGTGTTCTTTCACGAAGAGTTGACGGAATTCATCGCGACGGGTAAGCCTGTATTGGGCATCTGCAACGGCTTTCAGACCCTGGTCAAGGCCGGCCTTCTGCCCGGCTACGCCGGCAACGGCGAGAGCCCGTCTGCAATTCAGCAGTCAGTCTCGCGGCGAGACGTCACCTTGACGCACAACGCGCGCGATCACTTTGAGTGCCGCTGGGTTCATCTGGCCGTAGAGCAAGGAACGCGTGCCGGCTGCCTGGAGCAACTGGTAGAGCCGGTCTTCTGCCCGGTTGCCCACGGCGAGGGCAACTTTCAGGTATCCGACCGCGACACGCTTGAACGCCTGGAAAAGGATGGGCTGGTTGCTTTCCGATACGTCGATTCGGATGGAGTGCCCGCCGCTGGCCGCTACCCTCTCAACCCCAATGGATCTGTAGCCGACATCGCCGGTATCTGCAACCGCGCCGGCAATGTGATCGGTCTGATGCCCCATCCCGAGGACCATATCGATCCAATTCAGAACCCTCTCGGTGGAAGTGAGGGGCTGGGCCTCTCGCTCTTTCGTGCTATGATTGGTATTGCCTCCAACTGAGAAACGGCCGCAGCGAAGCAGGCGAATCCATTCCCACAGAGGAGTAGCACGCCATGAACCCGGCTTTACTGGAACAGACCTTCCCGGGACTCGACGTGGACTTTCTCGGTCCCAAGCAGAGCGGCAAGGTGCGTGACATTTACGCACGCGACGACCGGCTCATCCTGATCACGACCGATCGCCTGTCCGCCTTCGACCACATCCTCGGCCTCGTTCCTTACAAGGGACAGGTGCTCAATCAGCTTTCCTCCTTCTGGTTCGAACAAACGCGGGACATCGTGGCCAATCACTTTCTTGAGTCTCCGGACCCGAACGTGACGATTGCCCGTAGGTGTCGCACCCTGCCAGTTGAAGTAGTCGTGCGCGGATACATTTCCGGGGTAACCAAGACCAGCCTCTGGTATCAATACAGCCAGGGAGAGCGCACCATCTACGGCATGGACTTCCCCGACGGAATGACCAAGAACGATCGGCTTCCCCAACCCGTGATCACGCCCACGACAAAGGCCGAAAAGGGCGGCCACGACGAGCTTATCACCAGCAAGGAAATCGTGGAGAAGGGGCTGGTCGCGGATGCACTGTGGGAAGAAGTCTGTGCTGCTGCATTAGCGCTATTCGCCCGCGGGCAGGAGGTGGCAGCCCGCGCAGGGCTTCTCCTCGTGGACACCAAGTATGAGTTCGGACTGTCCGACGATGGCCGGCTCCTTCTGATTGATGAAATCCATACGCCGGATTCCAGCCGGTTTTGGACGGTGTCGAGTTATGATGAGGTCCGCGCCGGCAGCGAGCGCAATGGCGGCCAGGAATTAAGGGTTGAAGAACCGGAAAACTTCGACAAGGAGTTCGTTCGCCTGGCATACGCAGAGCGCGGTTACATCGGCGATGGGCCCCCTCCCCCCCTGGATCAGCAGTTGGCTGCTCAAGCCAGCAAGCGTTACGTGGAATGCTACGAACGCCTGACAGCCCGGTCCTTTGCTGCAGGTCGATTCCCGGTGGCCGACCGCGTGGCCGGGAATCTCCGCACCTATTTCGGGCAGCAATAGCACAGCTCTAGAGATCAGGAGCTGCTCACAGTGAAAGCCTCAGACAGCGCGCCTCTCGTCGGTGTGATCATGGGAAGTGATTCCGACTGGGAACGGTGCATGAAGTTCTCTTCGGACACGCTGGCCGAATTCAATCTGCCGCACGAGTGCAGAGTCGTGTCTGCACATCGCACGCCCGATTGGATGAGCCAATACGCCGGCAGCGCAGCCGCACGCGGCCTGGAGGTAATCATCGCCGGCGCCGGCGGTGCCGCCCACCTGCCCGGCATGGTGGCCGGCCATACCCTGCTGCCCGTAATCGGAGTTCCGGTTCAGAGCCAGGCCCTGAACGGCATCGACTCGCTCCTTTCCATCGTCCAGATGCCCGCCGGCGTACCCGTCGCGACCATGGCCATCGGCAGAGCAGGCGCCATCAACGCAGCCCTGCTTGCCATTTCGATTCTGGGGGCCTCGCGACCACGGCTGCGGCAAAAACTCCAGGAATATCGCGACGCCCGTGCTGACCAGGTGCTGGCTACACGCCTGGGCGAAGATGAGTAGGCAAGTGGCCCGAGCGCATCGAAAACCTCTGCCTCCAGGCTCTACCATTGGCGTATTCGGCAGCGGCCAGCTGGGACGTATGCTGGCGATGGAGGCCCGCCGCATGGGCTACCGCATTCACACCTATTCGCCTGAATGCAACAGCCCAACCGGCCAGATCGCCGATTTCGAGTACGCCGCAGCTTACGACGACACAGCAGCTGTGCGCTCCTTCATACAGGGCGTAGACGCGCTGACATTCGAGTTCGAAAACGTCCCTTCCCTCGTCGCCGAAACTGCTGAAGCCGAGGGCGTGCCGGTTCGCCCATCAGGCCCGATCCTCCATGCAGCCCAGAACCGCCAACGCGAAAAGTCAATGCTCACCCGGGCAGGTCTGCCCGTTACACCGTTTCGCTCCGTCACCGACACAAAGCAACTGGCAGAGGCCGTCCACGAAATCGGCTTTCCCGCCATTCTCAAAACCGCAGCATTCGGTTATGATGGAAAAGGGCAGACACGCATTGAACGCGACACCAGCCTGGAATCCGCGTGGAACTCACTTGGACGGCAGCCATGCGTTCTTGAGGCGTTTGTAAACTTCGAGAGAGAACTGTCGATCGTGGCGGCACGCGGGCAGAATGGCGACTTTGCCACCTATCCCCTTGTCGAAAACCGGCATGTCGACCACATTCTGGACGTCACCATCGCCCCGGCAGACGTGGAACCGTCTGTGGCACAGGAAGCCGGGAGACTGGCCCGCCGGCTGTGCGAGTTTCTTGATTTGACCGGCGTTCTCTGCATCGAGTTTTTTCTCGTCTCGGAGCCCGGGACGGGAGGCAATTCTCACGATCCGGATTCGCAGTCCACCGGGCGTCTCTTGATAAACGAAATCGCGCCTCGCCCCCATAACTCCGGCCACTGGACGATCGACGGCGCCGTCACAAGCCAGTTCGAGCAACAGTTGCGTACAGTCGCAGGCCTCGCACCCGGATCTGTCGAGCAGCTGCGACCGGCCGTCATGCTGAACCTGCTTGGTGATCTCTGGCAATGCGGTGAGCCCAACTGGCAGGCACTGCTGGCCTTCTCAAACGTGAAGCTGCACCTCTACGGAAAACACGAGCCTCGACCGGGCCGCAAAATGGGCCACCTGACTGTCACAGCCGGTACAACAGCCGGGGCTCTCGATACGGGAATCCAGGCCCGCGCCGCCCTGCAGCGGGACTGAGTCTGGAATCTGGCAACCGGCCGGACGCCATGCACCGAGATGATTCGGAGAGTACGTTCCCCGGAATCTGAACGCACTCAGCTATTCAAGGAGCTGCAAACATGCCGCCGTTCGATTCGCCCCGTGAAGCATGCGGTGTTTTTGGCATCAGCGCCCCTGGCTTGGACGTCGCCCCCATGGCCTATTTTGCTATCTATGCCCTGCAGCACCGGGGCCAGGAGGCCGCCGGCATCGCCACCTGCGACGGCAACACCGCCCACATTCACAAAGGGCTGGGTCTCGTCTCTCAGGTCTTCAACGAGGACAATCTGCACCACCTGAGAGGGCATTTGGGCATTGGCCACACGCGCTATTCCACGACCGGCTCACCCCGCCTCAACAACACGCAGCCCTACATCCTTGAGACCCTCGACGGCCCACTTGCCATAGGCCACAACGGCAACCTGGTCAACGCGCCGCAGCTTCGCCGCGAGCTCCTGGAACGCGGCGTTGGTCTGTCAACCTCGACCGACAGCGAACTGATAATCCATCTGCTGGCCGGGGCCCGCGGTTCCTGGCTGAAGCGCATTCGCCAGATGATGACGATGGCCGAGGGCGCCTACTCGCTTACCATCCTCACCCGCGATGCAATCTACGGCGTCAGGGACCCCTGGGGCCTCCGCCCTCTCGTTCTTGGAGAGTTCGAAAACGGCCTTGCCATTGCATCGGAAAGCTGCGCCTTCGCTACCATCGGCGGCCGCGCCATACAGGAGATTGATCCCGGCGAAATCGTGCGCATCGACCACGACGGGTATGAAGTCGTGCAGGGGGTACCTGCAGAGAAGGCGGCGTTCTGCACATTCGAGCAGATCTACTTCTCCCGCCCCGACAGCATGCTCGGCGGTCGCCTGGTCCACCGCGTGCGCCAGGGCTTGGGCCGCCAGCTCGCTCGCGAGGCCCCCCTGGAAGCCGACATCGTCGTACCCGTGCCCGACAGCGGCACCCCGCACGCCATCGGATTCGCACAGGAAAGCGGCATCCCCTACAGCGAGGGCCTCATCAAGAGCCGCTATATCGGACGTACCTTTATCCAACCGACCGACCGCCAGCGCAAGGTCGGCGTGGCAATGAAATTTAACCCCTTGCCCGAAAACCTGAGGGGCCAGCGCGTTGTCCTCGTCGACGACTCCATCGTACGCGGCAACACTAGCGGCCCCCTGGTGCAGCTCCTGCGCGATGCCGGCGCCGCCGAGGTTCACATGCGAGTCGCCTGCCCCCCAATCCGGTTCCCCTGCTTCATGGGCGTCGACATGGCCAGCCAGTCGGAACTGATCGCGGCGCAGAAGGATCTGGCTGAAATCCAGGAATACATTGGCGTCGACTCATTGTACTACCTCAGTGTTGAGGGCATGATGGATGCCTTGAGAGCGCAGGACGGCTATTGCAACGCCTGCTTCACCGGTGACTATCCGTTCGAGACTCCCATGTTGGAGCTGGAATTGGAGCTGAAGGAAAAAGAGAGATTCGCCGGGGTGCTGGGCAACTGACCGCCCCGTCGCCCCCGACAGAACGACTACATGAACATTCTACTCATAGGTTCCGGCGCAAGGGAGCACGCCCTTGCCTGGAAACTGGCGCAATCAAGTCAAGTCGACCGGATTTTCGCCGCACCCGGTAACGGAGGTACTGCCGGGATTCCCTCCTGTACAAATATCCCCGTCCCCGTTGACGACCTGCAGGCCCTACTGCGCTTCGCGCTCGACAATCACGTCGATCTCACAGTGGTAGGTCCGGAACAGCCGCTGGTGGCAGGGATCGTTGACCAATTCGCTGCAGACGGACTGAAGATCTTCGGGCCCAGCAAGGCCGCTGCCCAACTCGAGGGCTCAAAGGCATTCTCCAAGGCATTCATGAACCGCCATGCGATTCCCACCGGCTGGGCGCGTGTCTTCACAGAATTTGAATCCGCGGCAGACTTCGTTCATGACCTGGATGACCTCCCTGTCCTGAAGGCCAGCGGCTTGGCCGCCGGCAAGGGCGTCCTCCTGCCTGACAGCCGCGCAGAGGCCGTCGAACAGCTGCGTATGATGATGGTGGGGCGCCGCTTTGGCGACGCCGGCACAACCGTCCTTGTCGAAGAACGGCTGCACGGCCCCGAGCTCTCAGTACTCGCATTCTGCGATGGCGAGAACCTGCGACTCGTTCCCGCGGCGCAGGACCACAAGCGGCTGCTTGACGGCGATCTAGGGCCCAACACAGGCGGGATGGGAGCCTTTGCCCCGTCTCCCTTGGCAACGAAAGAAGTCCTGGATACAGTTGAGCACCAGGTCCTTCGGCCAACCCTCGCCGGAATGGCCGCCGAGGGTGCTCCCTACCAGGGCGTCCTCTACGCCGGACTCATGCTGACGGAGCGGGGCCCCATGGTTCTCGAATTCAACTGCCGCTTCGGTGACCCCGAAGCCCAGGTCATACTGCCGTTACTTCAGAGCGACCTCGTGGAACTGATGCTGGCCTGCACCGATGGCACTCTGGCCGGCTGCAACCCCGATTGGTCTGCGGAGTCCGCCGTAACCGTCGTGATGGCCTCAGGCGGCTACCCGGATGACTACGAGACCGGCAAGCCAATCCATGGCCTGCCTGAGAGTTCCAACTTCGACAGCTGCCAGCTTGTCTTCCACGCCGGGACCAAAGTGGACGAACCGAATCGTCGTGATGACGATGGGTCCCAGTCGCTCCTCCTCACCGACGGCGGACGCGTACTCTCGGTCACCGCAACGGGCCCCGACTTCAAAGTAGCTGTCGACAGAGCCTACCAAACAGTAGAGCAGATCTGCTTCGAAGGCGCCGTATGGCGCACCGACATAGGAATCCACGTTGCTCAGTCGCGAGAAATCTAGCTCTAGTGGCGTGATCGTCCTGAGTGCGGTTGGACCAACTGACACAACTGGTCCCCCTGGACCAATTCAGAACTTCCCCTCACCACCCATTCATCACCATCCACCCAAACAACATCAATCGGAGGCCCCATGGCACTGATTCCATCAATGTTGCTCAAGCGCCTGTATACCTACGCCAGCCTGCAAAATACCGAGGAAGGCGTACAGTTCTCACTGAAAAACAGGCTGAGCGACGCCAGGTTGACCGCCTTCCATGGCATCAGCATTGACGGCAAAGAAATCTCCAATGACGACCTCACCCTGGACTTCGGCGAAGGGCATGAGACCTCCCCCGATCAAGTCAATAGCGGCGAACCCGTGGAGTTCCCCCTGCGCAAGGAAGTGTTCATCACCGCCCGGATCCCACCTCTCGACATGGGGAGCCACGAAATCCAAATCGGAGTCCAGACCTCCCCCTTTGGCCGCATTCAATTCACCGTCGATGACGCCATATCCGAAAAGGTTGACGCACCCAGAATCCCCCGCGACCGCGACGACGACTACAACGACGACATCATCCAGGCTCGCCAGAAATTCGTGAAGGACTACACCGGCCACTCGCTTGAACACATCTCGCAATACTCCTTCGACCCCCACGAAACGCAGGGCAACATCGAAAACTTCACCGGCGTTGCCCAGGTGCCCATTGGCTTTGCCGGCCCGCTCACTGTCTGCGGTGAACACGCCAAAGGCGACTTCCTGATTCCCCTTGCCACGACCGAGGGAACGCTCGTCGCCTCCTACAACCGCGGCATGAAGCTGCTCAATCTGTCCGGCGGCGTAAAGTGCACCGTCGTCGCCGACGCCATGCAAAGAGCGCCAGTCTTTGTCTTTGAAGATGCCCGCGGCGCCCGCGACTTCATCGACTGGGTTGGCAGGAACATGATCCCAATCAGAGAGGAGGCCGAAGCCACCTCCAGCGTAGCCAAACTGGACAACATCGATCCCTACCAGTCAAACAAATTCGCCTTTCTCCGGTTCAACTACCAGACAGGCGACGCCGGCGGCCAGAACATGGTGGGCCGTGCCACCTTCGCCGCCTGTTCCTGGATCCTCGATCACTACGACGGCCAGGAGATCAAGCGCTTCTACCTCGAGTCGAACTTCGCCACCGACAAAAAGGCCTCCCAGGTCAACATCATGCGCACGCGCGGCAAGCGCGTCACCGCCGAAGCGGTCATACCCCGCGACGTACTCATCCAGAACATGCGCGTCCAGCCCGAGCAGCTCTTCTACCACTACGGCGTCGCCAACGTCGGCTCCATTCTCGCAGGTGTCAACAACAACGGCCTCCACTCCGCCAACGCCATCACCGCCATCTTCATCGCCACCGGCCAGGACGTCGCCAACGTGTCCGAATCCTCTGCCGGCATCATCTACGTCGAACTGACCGACAAAAAGGATCTCTACATCTCGATCACCATCCCATCGCTCATCGTCGCCACCTACGGCGGCGGCACCGCACTGGCGACGCAGCGCGAATGTCTCGAGCTACTGGGCTGTACCGGCAGAGGAAAAGTCAAGAAATTCGCCGAGATAGTCGCCGGCACAGTCCTGGCCGGAGAGCTCTCCCTCGCCGCCGCCATCAGCTCCCTCGACTGGGTCAGCAGCCACGAAGAGTACGGCCGCAATCGCTAAGACCGAAACCAGTGCCCCTTTCCCTCCGCGACTCTTTTTGAACCGGAAGACTGAGAAGCTGAGGCCCCCGTCCTCCAACAAGAAAAACACCGCTTTCCCCCTGGAGAAAGCGGTGTTCGTATCAGAACTCCTGCCAGCACCTTGGAATGGATCTGGCGAACAAGGATCTCAGCCCCGATTACCCGATCCGGAGACAATCGCTGTGCAGGTGCAGTTCGCGCCAGCCTCTGCTCCGTCTCTGGCACGCAGCGCCGTCCCCACCGGCCAGGCCGCCGCCCGCCACCCTGCGCGGCTACGACAAGCGCTTGCGCCGCATCCAAAACGCGGTCCTCGCCGAGGAGCATCTGTGCCGCCACAGTGCCGGAGCTGGCCGCGTAACCGAAGCCGTCCTCGTCAACCACATCGTGCCCCTGCCAGCCGGAACTCACGACCGCGAAAACCTTCAACCTTTGTGCCAGCAGTGCCACGCTGTCATGACAGCCAGCGAGAGGCAGCGCGAGGGATAACCCCATCAAAGAGCTGGCAGGTGGCCTTCGGCAACCGGCGGGGGTGTCTCGCGCGCGCAAACGAATTAGGAAAATCCATGAAAACGACTAACTCGATTGTCCGTTCACTAGCTTCTCCGAAAAGAGCTCAAGCAGTTCCATAGCACTCTTAAAGCCAATACTTTGCCCACGCAGCGTTGCATTCAACGCATGCGTGTACTCTGTCACTCTGCTTAGAACGCGAGAAGCATGCTCACTATCTGCTTCCTCGGGTGGCTTTGACGTCCATCCTTGATACCGCCTCATCAGCGGTGATAGAGTCTCATCACTACGGTTTACCCTTCGCTTCTCGCCAATGCTGCCTTCATGAGTAGCAAGAATCAGCATGGTTTCAAACAAGACTCCTTCGTCGCTATAGCGGAGTGCACTAAACTGAGGGCTGACAAAGACTTTGTCGGCTACATCGAGGTCGGACACATCGCCTCCGAAGAAACTATAGTACATTTCAGGGTTAATGGTCCTCAGAATCAAAGATGTAACCATGGGCAGGAATTCAAGGCGGCTGTCATTCGGCAACAAGGTCAACGCAAGTCCTAGCCGATGAATGGCCTGAGAGATTCTGCGCAGACTGATGTTGTGTACGCTGAAAAAGGCTTGTAGGAGTCTCCTTTCATTTGTATGGACCCCTTTCAAGAGTCGTGCCATTCCATGATGCGACCTATCGTCTCCCATGGAATTCGTAAGCATCGCGTCTACAAATTCCTGCCTGTCAGGAGCGGGGAGTTGGAGGTCGACATCGATGAAGCGGCGCATATAGCCAGTTGCATCAAATTCACTCCCATAGAGAGCCCTTATCGAATGTGCAAGCTCGGCGCGATTGACGGCCAACACAAATACAACATGGTCTACTGCAAAAAAGTGCTTTGCAATTTCCAGCAACTCAATTGCGTATGAGGGTCGACATCGATCCAATTCGTCGATAAAGATCACTAGTGGCTGGCCACCACTTTGGGAAGATATGGACTTCGCCAAGTCCTGTAGGACGCACCTGAACTCTCGAACTGCTTCCTTGGTCTCGCCGTACTCGGCCAACTTGGTCTCGGCGTAGGTACCAAGCAATTCGCCGATTCCTTGTTCAATGAATGGGCTGACGTCAAGTAGCCCTGCGGTGGCCAATCGAATCAGAGCTGGAGCTGATCGTCTCAATACCTCAGTCCCAGCTTCCTTGATGCCATCCAGCTTCTCCGCTAAAGATTTGTCGATCCCATTCCTGGTGAGGCCGTCCGTCAGTTCGGAGGAAAGAGCAACAAAAGGGTCACTTGAATAATCTGTCTCCCATGCATTGAACTCTACGGTGGAAAAGCCCTTATTCCGCAGATACTGGGCCCAAATCCTTATAAAAGTTGATTTGCCATTTCCCCATGCGGCGTCAACTGCTAAGACAGAAGGCCCTTCAATTGCTCTTACGAGGCGCGTGAGCACTTCTACAGTTTCCGTCCAATTGAGCAGATCATTGTCGAAGGGATCGTAGTCGGGGACTTTGATTTCCCTTGGTCGTATTCTTACTCCCATTGCTTTTTGAGTCCTTCTGTATTCTTTTGAGTATGACTGCATCCATCCGCAGGTCGAGATATGGCCGCCAACCAGCAAGTCAGACTACCAACTTGGCTTCCTTTGGCCGTTCCTTTCCCCCATGAACCGACGGCTCAGAGCACCACTTCTGAGCAAGCTGACGGACCGCTCTGTAAGCCCTGCAATCAAAGCCGAGTAGATCGCAGCCTACGCGCTGATCGGGAAGGGCGCAGCTGAGGTCCGCGTCCGAGCGAAATGCGGGCATCAGGTGCTTAATTCGGAACTCGTCGGAAGCCGTCTCCGCCGTTAGTAACTGCTCGTCCGATAGACACCGAAGTTCTAGTGCGGGAAGAAAATCAAGCCCACTAAGTGTCATCCTTGCTCTGCCCGCCCCTCTTAGAATGCCACCAGAAGCTCACGATTCCTAGAGAGTGTCCGGAGTCCACATCACTCATTCGGGCACAAGCCAAGCAATTGCTGTAGTCATCCAATTTCAGTATGTGCCAAGTAGATATGGATTCACGGTTTCGTTCTACCATCTCTCGTCGCGATCTGGTTCTTGGCACCTGAAGGAAGGCTATCGTACATTTTCATCCTCTCTTTAGGTAACGTGATTCGGTCGTAGACTATTGCATTTAGCAGACTGAAAAGGCCTTCGACATCTGTGTCGCCGTCAAAGCTGATCTTCCCACCATGTACTGCCTGATTGCCCGTAACCCTTAGAGTGTCCATTGCTCTCTGGATTTCTGATGGAAGTCCCTTCTTGACTAAGTCTGCAATTGAGTCGTTTATGTTGTCCTTTTGGCCGAGTCGCTTAAGAAGCATCTCCAAGCACAAACGCAAAAGTGCGCAGGCTGCGCGGGGAGATAAGACCGCGATTTTCCCAGCTTCATTGTAGATCTCGCTAACTTCCTCGGGAAAGTCATCGCTTGCAGGGGGGTAAGCCCCTGTGTCCGGATAAACCATCTTGCCCAACACCCAAAATGCGGGTTTGTGGCAGCGGGCGCACAAAGAGAATTGCATTATCTCGCCATCGAATTTCAAGTGACCGTTGTCCTGAGGATCCCACTCTAGTAGAAACTCCGAATCGATATGTTCCCACCCCTGATGTGCATGCACTCCACAATGAGGGCACACAAAACTGTCGCTCTCGAACAATGGCGTAGTGTCTTCGTCCACACGCAACTCCTTCAAATGAGCAATGGTATCGATAGAACTTGACGTCAGAAAGTCTGTGTGTTGGTCGTCTTCTAGGGAAACAAGTGCCTAGGTGCATTCGAGTTGAGGCGGCGATGAATGTCAAACCCCTTGCGACTATGACACTTCGACGACGCTGCGATTCTGCCTTCTTGTCCTGAGAGGTAAGCCCCGCGGCAAATTATGGCATATGCAAGCAGAGGAGCACCAATGACAGAGACTAGGGTCCAACTCGCGGACTCCGAATCCGAAGGGGTGGCGCATGCTCATCAAGGCGCAGATTCAATTCACCAGACAGCAGATCGAATTCCTTGACGAACTACGGCAGCAGACTGGCGCAACGCGCACAGAACTTGTCCGCCGTGCTGTCGACTACTACATACCCGGAATCCGGGAGCATGGCGTCCAGAAGGCCCTGCCTCCTATACCAACTACCGACAGGAAAGACTCAACCCACTTTAGTAGTGCTTAGCGGGCCTCGAACCCGCAACCTTCCGATCCACCACCAAGCACCCTACCCAAAAAACACACGACCGCCGCCTAGCCATGGCGACGGTCATGAAACTCTTATACAGCCCACTCGTTTGCGGTTGCTATCCCAGCCCTATCACAACCGCGTAGCACACAATCTCAAACTGGGGGACAGGGATTTGAACCCCGATTACCTGATCCAGAGTCAGGCGTTTTGCCGATTAAACTATCCCCCATCAGAACGATTCACGCCCCGGATCCTAACACATTCAACGCCCGCAAACCAAATCCAGCACCCACCTGAGTTCCCCGCAAAAGGGAGACCGACCGGCCTCCTCACCGCCGTCGGACCCCCCAGCGCGTCCTCGATCAACCGCTCGCCACTGCCACGTGCTCTTCCAAAAACGCCACCGCATGCGCAAGCCGCTGCAACGTCTCCTCACGTCCAAGCGCCTCAATACTCTCAAACAGAGGCGGCGACACCTTCTTCCCACTGATCGCACCGCGCACCGGCCCGAAAAAGCTGCCCGCCTTCACACCCAGCTCCTCTGCCTTCTCCCGGAAGGCTGCCTGAATCGCCTCTGCCGCAAACGGCTCCACCTCCGCCAAGAGCTCTGCCCCTGCACGCAACATGTCCACGCTTTGCGCCGCGTCCAGCTTACGCCCAATCAATAGCTTGGGACTGGCGTACCGTATCGTGTCCGCCTTCTGATAAGCCCAGTCAATCCAGTCCGCCGCCTCGTCAAGCCGTTTAATCCGCTCCTGAATAACCGGGACCAGAATATCCAACTTGCGGTCAGAACCCAGTTCGGCCTCAGATACACCCAGCTGCCGGCTCAGAAATGGCAGTAGAGCCGACTTCAGTGCCGCGGGCGTCAACTCGCGAATGTAAAGCCCGTTGAGCCAGTCCAGCTTCTCGTACGGCAGCGCCGCAGCCGAAGGATTGATCTCCTCCAAACTGAACCGTTCGACCGCCTCCTCGCGACTGAACACCTCCTGGTCCGGATCGAAATTCCAACCCACGTTCGTCAGAAAATTGAACATCGCATCCGGCAGATAACCGCAATCCTGAAACTCGTGCACCAGCGCCAGAAACTCCTTGCCCGCCACCATCTTCTTGCGCTTGCTCATCTTGCCCTTACCGCTCGGATCCAGAATCACGGGCAAATGCACCAGAACCGGCATCTCCCAGCCAAAAGCGTCAACGATCAGCTTGTGAATCGGCGCCGTCGCCAGCCACTCCTCGCCTCTCAGGACGTGTGTAATCTCCATCAATCTGTCATCAACCATCGCCGCCAGATGATAGGTCGGCATTCCGTCCGCCTTGAGCAGAACCTCATCCTGCAACTGCCGGTTCTCGACTTCAATGTCGCCGCGCAACAGGTCATTGAAAACGGTAACGCCTTCCAGGGGCACCGCGAAGCGAATGACCGATGGCGCTCCTGCCGCTTCACACTCCCTTCTCTCCTCGTCAGACAGATTTCGGCAATGTCTGTCGTAGCCCGTTCCCTTTCCAGCGCGCCTCTGCGCCTCCCTCATCTCTGCCAACCGTTCTGGCGTACAGTAGCAGCGATAGGCGGCCCCCTTTCGACAAGCGCCTGGGCCTTCTCCGCATAAATCTGCTGCCTCTGCGACTGCACATACGGCGCGCACGGCCCGCCGATGTCCGGCCCTTCGTCCCACTCCAGCCCCAACCAGCGCAAGCCGTTCACCAGGCTGTCCAGGCTTTCAGGATCAAAACGCCTGCGGTCCGTATCCTCAATCCGCAAAATAAACTGCCCCCCCGTCTTCCGCGCCCACAGCCAGTCAAAAAGAGCCGTCCGCAGCCCGCCCAGGTGCAAATGGCCTGTCGGGCTCGGCGCAAATCGAACTCGGGCCGGTCCGTCCCCATTGTCTGTCATCATCTAGCCTCGCAAATAAAGTACCTGCCTGTCCCACCCCCAAACGCGCCCGCTAGCCTATCACACCGACCCTCGTGCGTCAACGTTCCCGCAGTCCGGCGCACATCCCAATTCGATGCACACCTTCGCCAACCTCACGCCTCAGCTAACCCGCACCCCCACTTCACACCAGTCACAATAGGTCCTCCATCCACTGACCACTGACCACTAACCACTGACCACTGCATTTGGGCGGTCGGGCCTATTCGGCCCTCCCTTGTGCGGGGGCTCCGCCCCCGCAACGCCCCCTCTCCTTCAACACGCCTCATCGACCGGGTGTCGCCATTGGTGACGGGTGCCTATTTGAAGTTGTCCAGCCAGACCACATCCCGCCGGTCCCATAATATCCCATGTGCGGCCATGTGCCTGCCCTCGCACCCTCCCCAACCGACGGACTCCACCGTACGGCCAGGCCAGCCGCCTGCACTGCGTCTCGCCCAGAGACGGTAAACGACTCCAGCCACCGCAGGCACAGATTTCCCGCCAAACTGTTCCCACCTTGAATCTGGGATGCCCCCCTTACGCAATACGCAATACGTTTCACGCCGATGGAGAGTACGCAAGGCAAACCCACATACAGTCTGTCCTCGTAAGCGACAAATACTTGCCTCTGAACTGGAATTGCGATGCCTTGCCGCGTCGGCTATACTGTTGGTCAACTCCGCCGTCCGGTTCAAGCCCGCCAAGTGCAGCGTGGAAGGTCTGTTCGCGGCGGAAGCCGTAGTGCGCGCAACATCGACGAAGCCAGGCAGAAGGATTCAGCTTGCCAGTGTCCTACAACCCAGTCGGTTTCGATATCGCTACCGGAGCGGTCGCCGCGGTCGCCGCCGCCTTGGAAAACAGATTTCACTTCCCGGCTGCAAACGCCAAGATGGGGCGTCAGTTATCTCTGCTGCGGCTGAGTTCCCATCTTCCCCGTAGCTGGGGAGCCGGTCTCGCCGTCTGGGCCACCGAGAACCGCCCTCACAATCGTTCGCTCTCCTTCAGCCTCACAACGGCAGACCTCGCGCAATGGAACGTGAGCCTGTACGATGACCTGGACTCGGACAGGCGCTTCGATACGATCGTAATCGGTGTCCCATCCGGAGCAACCGCCCACCTGTGTGCCTGCCTCGGCGCACCTCTCTTGGCCGACGCTTTCCCCATCGCCTTTTCCTCCCGCGGAAAACCCGATGACATAGCCGGCTATCAGCAGCGAAGTGTGGACCTGCTGACCCCGATCCTGAACCACAATCCCGATCTCCTGGCCGTGAGCGTCTTCGACCCCATCCACGCCCGGCAGCAGATCAAGAGAAGTGTGAGCATATACCTCAAGCTGACCTCACTGCCGGACCAGTACAAGAGGTTCATCCGCGAGCGCCTTATGCCCGGCGGCTCGCTGCTTCTCCTGACCTGCTCCTCCAAGTGGAGCCAGTACGAGATCGGCGCCCGTCACAGACTGCAGATTGGAGGCTACGGAGGCTTCACTGACCAGGAGTTCATTCGCGGCACCCCCTGGCTGGACGACTGGCTGCACGAAGAGGGCGGCCTTCAACGCAGCGGCTGGCGTCTCTCTCGACACTGGACATATCAACCGGAGGCCCAGTGGGGCTCCATCTCAGGCTTTGCAACTTCGGTGCGAGACCATGCCGGTGATGAAGGCTTCCCGGCCCATACCCTTTCCTTCTCCTCGGTCGATGACATAAGTCGGATTGGCTTCTATGCCTGGCAATGGCTCTACTATCTCTTGCAAGTCCAACCGCGTGCAATCCTCATCGAGAGCGGGCCGCAAATGAATCCGGTTGTCGGTCTCAGAAGCCCCGTCATCCCCCTTTGGATGCCGTCCACTTGCACCAGAAGTCATCAGCTCTTGCAGGGAATCCTGCCTGACTTTCCGCCCCGGATCCCCGTTCTCTTCCAGGCCTGGCCGACCGGCAACCTGACGCCCGACGTCATTCCCGCCAAGATCTGGAACACAACCCTCGCGGGCAGACACGGGCGCTGGCTGGGCGGCGACCCTCTGCGTTTCCCCTCCGACTTCTCCACGATTGCTCAAATGACCCCCGCAATCGAGGAGTGGAGCCGTCGCCACGGCCACCGACTTCATCGCTTCTTGCAGTCCGGTGAGTTGATTGAATTGCAGTCTCTTCTCGCCAGCAGCGAGGACCAATCGGAAGAACTTCTGTCACAGGAACTTGAACAGTTGGAGTATTGAGAGAATGTACCTCTCCTGTTGTGCATGGGCATTGACCGCTCACCCGAGGGATGTCCTATCCGATATGCGCTCCTTGGGGTTCCGCAGCATCGACATCAGGCCTGATTTCCTGGATGAGGAAGAGGTGACCGCCCTCCTGAACACGCATTCCCTGAGCGTCTCTTCGATAGCAGCCTCCTTCGGAGTACCGGATGATGCCGCGCTCGAAAGTTCCGACGCCGGCGCGCGCCAGCGGGCCGTGGCGCATGTCGAAAAGGTTGCGCAAAAGTGCGCGGCCTTGGGCGCCAAGGTCGTTTACCTCGTGCCAGGCAAAGACGGCAGCAAACCGACTCTGACCCGCTACGCCGACTCCCTCGCGCAGGCCGCAGACCGGGCCGCAGTACATGACGTCAGACTCTGCATCGAGCACTTCCCCGGAACCGCACTTCCCACCGCCGCAGCCACGCTGGAATTCATACACGCTATCGATCATCCTAACCTCGGCCTTCTGTTCGATATTGGCCACGTCCAGATCAGCGACGAAGATCCGGCTGAAGTCATCAGGGCGGCCGCAGAACGCCTGGACTACGTTCACCTTGACGATAACGACGGGCACGGCGACCTGCACTGGGGGCTGCTCGATGGCGTTCTGACGACCGACACGCTCCGAAACACCTTCAAAGCCTTGCAGGAAATCGGGTACGCAGGCGCCGTAAGTCTCGAGCTCAGCCCCCAGCTCGACGACCCTTACCAGGCCCTCAAGCGAAGTCGGCAGATTACGATTGACTGTGGTTCCGAATTCTCGCTCGAACACTAGCAGGAGTCACCGATGGCTTGGCAGTTTGAAACCCTTCTGGAACCAATCGGCCTGACGGAAGGCCCCGTCTGGTACCGCGGATCACTCCTGTTTACCAATATCCCCAACAGCCGCATCATGCGCTTCGACCCGGACAGCGGCCAGTTTACCGTCTGGCGCGAAGGCACGAATGCTGCCAATGGCCTCATGCTGGATAGCGACGGCGTCGTCAACGCCTGTGAAGGCGGCGGCCGCCGCATGGCCCGGTACCCGGAGGGCGCAGCCACCATCGAACTCTGCGCCCAATTCGAAGGACGTCGCTTCAACAGCCCCAACGATCTCGCCATCGACAGCAAAGGCAGAATCTGGTTTACCGACCCCCGTTACGGTGATTTCCGTGACGACATGGAACTGGACCACGAGTCCATCTACAGGCTGGACAGGCAGGCGGATGGAAACTGGCGCCCTGAGCGCGTGACCTACGACACCACCGCCCCCAACGGTCTCCTGCTCTCTCCCGACGAAACCGTCCTCTATGTCGCCCAGAGCAAATACGGCGAGGGCGAACACAGGGAGCTCCGCGCCTATCCGGTCCTTGATCAAGGCTCGGACGAAAATGGGGCCGTAGTCGGCCAGCACGATGTGCTCCACAACTTCTACCCCCATCGCGGCATTGACGGCATGTGCTTGGACAGCGAGGGCAACATTGTCGCCACGGCCGGTTCGGGCATAAGCGGCCCGGGCGGAATGATCTACGTCTTTGCACCAAACGGCAGAGTCCTCGAAACACACCCACTGCCCTGCGACGCCCCCACCAACTGCACCTTTGGCGGCAGCGACCTGCGTGACCTGTACGTAACCAGCCTCGAAGGACACCTGCTGCGCGCCCGAACTGACCGCCAGGGCCTCGAACCTCGATAGCCCTCCCATGCGCAGTCCTTGAAACCCTACCACGCACCAAGACCCCGCCTGACTCCCTGCCATCGCCTCCCTCCCCGGTTCCCATCCTGCCTTCCGGCAGTGCGGAACACGCCTTCCTGAGAATCGCCTCCTCTCTCAACTCACTACTGACCACTAACCACTGACCCCACCCCTCCATCTGACCACCACGTACAAAGCAGTTCACTAAAAACTAAAAACTCAAAACTGAAAACTGCTTTTCCGGGCGGTCGGGCCTATTCGGCCCTCCCTTGTGCGGGGGCTCCGCCCCCGCAACGCCCCCTCTCCTACAACACGCCTATTCGACCTGGTGTCGATATTGGTGACAGGTGCCTATTTGAAGGTGTCCAGCCAGACCCCGTCCCGTCGGTCCCATCAGATCCCCGAAGGGGCAGCCACGTGCCCGCCCTCGCACCCCCGACCGACGAACGCCGCCGCAACGCCGGGCCAGGCACACGCACTGCGTCTCACCAGGAAACGCCAATCAATTTCAGCCGCCGCTGGCAAAAATCCCCGGCCAGCCTGTTCCCAGCCCAAATCAGGGATGCACATAATACACCGTTCCATTGCGTCCCTCTTGCCCGTCTGTGGTATAATTCCCTTTTTGACGTCTGCCCTGGTCGAGCGATAGCGGAAGGGATGTAGCGAGTGGCGATAACGCGCACAAGAGTTGCGGAAGATACCTGGGTATTCACCAGTGCGCTCTACGCGGAGGTGAACGCTGGGCTCGTCGTGTCCCCTGAAGGGGGCATTCTCATCGACACACTGCCCTTCCCCTCGGAAACCAGGCAGATCATCGACTTTGCCAAGCAGGTCTGTCCCGCCGGTGTTCGCTATCTGGTTAATACAATCAGCCACGCAGATCATGTCTACGGCTCCTGTCTTTTCCCTGAGGCCGAACTCATCGCCCACGAATCCGCCCGCGACCTGCTCGTTCGCTTTGGTCGCAGAGCGCTTGAGGAGGCCAGAGAGCATACCGCCGAACTCATGCGCGTAGAAATCCGGCTGCCCAAAATCATCTTCAATGAGGGCTCGGTCATCCGACTGGGGGACAAGACCGTTCACATCATGCACGCCCCCGGTCCCGGACCGGATGTCTGCGTCGTGCATGTGCGCGAAGAAAAAGTGCTGTTCGCCAGCGACCTGATGATGCCGGTGCCGGTCATCGCTTCGCCGCTCGCCGACATTGAGAAATTCAAGCAGTCACTGCACAATCTGCACGAATTCAATTTGGAGACGATCGTCCAGGGCCACGGCGATATCCTGTTGCGAGGCGAGGTTACGCCCAGCATAGAGGAGAGCATCCAATATCTGAATGACATAGAGGCACTGGTCAATAAACTCCTGTCCGAAGGAGCGAACAGGAGAGAGCTCCTTAGTCACGACATCGAGGAGTTCGGTCGCACGCGAATCCCCTTGGGTGGGCTTGTCCAGAACTTCCACCAGGCGAACCTGATCTTCCTCTGGGAGAAGGCAAAAGCCGCCCAGAAGAAAGATCGCCAGCCTGCATAGCGGCTGTACGCAATCCACGCTATTCCCTGAACCCTACCCTCTCTGAATACCCCCGCGAAGTTCCCCCATCACCCGCAACTTCCTTCTTGCGGCCTGTGCAGGAATGCTGAGAAACCGTTTCATTCCTACGAAGGTTGACTGAGGAGTTGCAAGAGCGAGGCACAGTTGACGTGAACAACACATTGGACCAGCTTGCCATCCAAATCGGAAACCTCTCGCCCGCACGGCGGCGAGTCTTATTTCGCAAATTGAAGGCAATGGGGCTGATTGAAGCCGAGAATCTGTTATCCGATCGAGACCCGCTGCGCATTGCGCTAGCCGTACCTTTGAGAGCTATTGAGAATGAAGACAAACGGCTCGACAGCGATCTGACCGACCCCAGACCGCCCAGACCGGCCGACCGTCCCCGCAGGAATGCGCCTCGCTCCTCTGACAACAGCCCCGCCTTATCCGCTCCCGATAACCAGAGGAAGTCGACACAACTGGCCCCGCCGCCTGCGCTGACACAGGCGCCCAATGAGCCAATCAGAATCGTCTTTGACGGTGGCAGCCGCGGCAACCCCGGAAAGGGCTACGGAAGTTTCGCACTGGACTGGCCCGGATACTCCCGGGAGATCGTCCAACTGACCTTCGGGGACCAGGCAACAAACAATGAAGCCGAGTACGACACCCTGATCGCTGCCCTGGAGGCAGTGCGCGACCGCATCGCGGAGCTTCAGATCGATCCGCGGTCTGCCATTCTCAGTATCTGGGGTGATTCGCTGCTTGTCTGCAACCAGGTGCGTGGGAAGTGGGCCTGCAAAGAGCCTCGCCTGCAGGTCCGGCTAAATTCAGTGAAAGAACTGCTCAGCGGTTTCGGGAAGAGCGAGCTCAACCATCAACCGCGTGAAAAGAGTGTGGAGATTCTTGGACACTAGCTTCAGGCGGCTGAAACGAAGCGCCGGTAAGCGCTGAGTAGATTGCCCATCAACATAACGTTTGTCATCGGGCCCGTTCCGCCGGGGACGGGCGTTAACATGCCAGCCACCGCCTCCACGCTGGCCTGTTCACAATCGCCCTTCAAAGAACCTCCGATATAGGTAGTTCCGAAGTCCACGACCACCGCCCCGGGCTTGATCCAGTCGCCGGTTACCATCTCTGGCCGGCCTACCGCCACGCACAGAATGTCCGCTTGACGTGCAACCCCAGGCAAATCTTCGGTACGGCTGTGTGCAATGGTTACAGTACAGTGCCGGTGCAGCAGCAATAGGGCCATCGGCTTGCCCACAATATCGCTGCGCCCGATCACAACTGCCCTCTTTCCCTTGAATTCCACCTCGGCCTCTTCCAACAACATGATCGCGCCTGCGGGCGTCGCCGGCACGAAGTGCGGCTCACGCTGCGCGGCCAGCCTTCCCGCATTGAGCGGGTGAACGCCGTCCACGTCCTTGCCAGGGCTCAGAAGGTCGATCAGCTGCGTACTGTCGATGTGTTCCGGAAGCGGCTCCAGCATCATGATGCCGTGAACGCCTTCGTCCTCGTTAAGCTCGGCCAGCGCCGCCAGCACCTCCTCCTGGCTGCTTTCCTCAGGCAGCTCGACAGGGCGCAAGGTCGCACCCACGCCCTGGCAAGAGCGTCGAATGGCTCGCAAGTAGCCCGCCGCACCTGAATCCGCACCGACTTGCAGGGCGGCCAGTGTCGGTTGAACGCCGCTTGCCTCGGCCAGTTCGGCGAAACTCTCTGACAGTTCAGACTGCAACTGTTTGGCTCGTTGCCGGCCATTCAATAGTTGTGCGGTCATATCTCTACGCCCAGGGTCTCCGTGCACGCAGCGCGTGCGGCACTATAGTTATCCTCAGCAGATGCTCTCAATGCCGCCGCCTCTTTCTCCATCTCGGATACAAAAGCGTCGTCCTTGAGCCACTTCAAATTGATGTCGACGTTTACAAGCGCGCTGTAGAGAGCGGCATGGGCCAGGTGCGCGGCCGTTGCCGCATCACTGACTACATTTGGATTGCCCTTCTCGCCGACTGGTGATGCCAGTGCCAACAGCTCTGCGCAAAGCGAGGCAATCGCGAACGGCACTTCTGCCGCCCCTTTTAGCGCGGCCTGCATCGCCTCAGTTCGGGCCGCCTTCTCCTCCTCGGTCGTTCGCGGCATGGAAAAACACGCCGCCACCGCGCCGAACGCTTCGGCGTCCTTGTCTGCGAATGCCAGGAGTTCCCTGCGCATCTCCTCAGTCCGCAGCAGGTGACCCCGCATCTCCTCCTCCACCGCCGCGTACCTCTTCCGCCCCACCGTGAAGTTCAATACCATGCTGAGTAGCGCCGCAGCCTGGCTACCCGTCAGCGCCGCAGCCGCGCCGCCTCCCGGCGTCGATTCCCCCGACGCCAGCTCATCCAGAAAAGTCCCGATAGCAGTCCCAGCTGTATCCAAATCAGTCACACAATTTCCTCTCTGTCCGAAAGACCGGGCCTGAGATCCCCCCAACCCAAAAAAGGCACGCCTGGGAATCATGAGGGCAACCGCGGCGCCCGGTTCAAACACATATCTGCAAGCGCCGGGCAAGCTCTCACAACTGACTCAGGCAGTGGCAGCCGCTCCAGGCCAGGCCCGATTATAGCATTCGCCGCGCCGATCAGCCAGCCAATGGCAATGCTTTGAAGGCCGCCCTACCGGCAAAAAAGCCGCCTGAAGGCGAGCCGATTCCGACTCAGCAACCAAGCCCGATGATCTCGGAGGCTGACAAATCACGTCAATACCCGTCTCTCTTTGCAACGAGACGACTACTCGCCGGCTTCCCCAATCTCAACATTTGCCAGGCTGAACACCGGTTCCCACACGCCAACCTGGACCGTCGGCACCAGATCCTCGATGTTGTAGACAATGAGTCTGAGATCGTAGCTGCCCGAAGCAATCTCCGGCGGTAGTCTGAACTGGATCAGGGTATCGGTCCTTTCACCCGGCATCCAGCTGCTCGTGGGCTGATGCAGCGGATTCCACAAGTGCGTGTCTTCTTGAAAGACCACGTCACCTTCAGCACTATACAGGCGCAGCGAGACTGAGTAATCCACCTCCAACTCCCGAAGGGGTTCCCAGTTCAACGCTACCCAAAAGGGCCTGTCCCTCCGGAGTTCAATCGGCCCGGAAACAGAGTGTTCTCTCTCGCCTTGACCAAGGGCAAAACCCATGAGGGAGATGCCGCCGTCGTACTCGACCGCCAGTGGCGCCAAACCTTCATAGAATGTCCAGCCTCGGTCTATCGAGACATTGGCATAGTTGTGGATCCTGAAGTCGTCGAAATGCTCAGTGTCGACATACTGCGCATATTTCCCCAGCAGCACCGCTACACGTCCAGTGTCATTGCCAATCCAGCCTACGTGGACATTGTTCAGTTGGACGACCTTCACCTTACTCAAATTCTCCGTCGCCGCGACCGCCGTTTCGACCTCTCTCGCCAGCAAGTCCAGGTCTTCTGTCTCTCTCGGAAAATAGAAAACCGAGGCGGCCCCCTTGTAAATGTAGTCCAGGCTGGGATGGTCCAGCGAGTTCGGCACCAGGTAGATCTCTCCCTCTGCCGCAGGCAAAGTGTCGAGCGTACGCGCAAAATCCGACCATGGAACTTCATAGGCAAACTGGACGCCCCTCTCAAAGGGCCAGATTTCAAAATAGTTGCGGAATGTAGTTACGCCCTGCACCAATACTGCTGCCGTCAACAAGGCTCCCAGGGCCAACGCACTCTCCGTCGCCCTGTTCGGAAAGAACTGGTCCTTTGCAAACGCAAAGGCCTCCCACAGGCCGAAAGCCAGAACCAGGTAGACGGCCGGCGTCGCGCCAAGCATCCTGAGTGTGTTTGGGGCATAATCGACCGCGATCACCGCCGGCAGCAGCAGAAAGACGCCCCAAAGGAGCAAGAGCCTGCAAGCTGGACTCCGCCATCGCCACAAGCACAAGCCGGCGCCGAGCCAGAAAAAGAACGCCTCCCACGGATTGAGCATCGGCAGAGAGCCAAAGTTGTGACGCCAACTCACGTCGCCCCTGAATCCAAAGGCTGCCAGATGCCCGATAACGCTTTCCACCAGGGTCCCCAATGGGTTTCCCCGGTTGATCTCAGGCTGAAGGACGGAAAGCGAACTGCTGCGCAGGAAGAAATGTTCAGGATGCAAGGCGAAGAAGACAAAAATCGGCGCCGCAACCAGCAGGGCCACGCCCCCGAAATTTATGATCCAGGGAATCTCCGTCCGAACGTTTCTCGACTCTGCCCACCTTCGCGGTACGAGGAAACTCAAGCCAAAGGCGAGGAATAGAAACGGGGTGAACCGCGCCGGAATATATGTGTACTGCACCAACCCTGCGCAGACGCCGGCCAGCGCAACCGCCCACCAGCGTCGCTCCCGCCAACCCCACCACAGCAACGCAAGGCAAAGCGACAGCAGCAGGACCAGATGATTGGCCCGAAACACCGTGCGCCCCAGGACCGTCTGCCCTATCGACACAGCCATCAAACAGGACCCAACGCCCCCAATAAAGATGCCGCGCCAGGCAGTCGGCCGCCCCGTTTCATCTCTGCCAAATAGCAGCCGCCCCAACCAGAATACGACAAAAACAGTTGCCGCGCTGGCCAGCGCCGTGGGCAAGCGCAACGCCAGGTCCGTCTGTCCCAGTAGCGTGATCGAGAGTGCAATCAGATAGACAACCAGCCCCTCGTGACCGCTGAACTCCGACGGAAAAAACAACGCGTGCTCCCCGTCAAGAACCCGCAGCGCGTCCACCCCGTTCAGGGCCTCACTAACCTGAATCCCCGCCGGCAATTCGTCGAGTCTGTAAAGACGCAGCATCACAACGGCCACCGCCAACACCGCCAGGATGGCAAGAGAAATCAGGCGGTAGCCCCCCCAGGCTGCCCCCTCCGTTTTGGCCCGACCGGCCGCTCCCGCCGCCGCACGCACGCTTTCGGACATTGCCCTCACTCCGACAAAAAAACTTCCGAGCTTTTACACATTCGCAGCCTCTTCGAGCTAACCCGTACGGGCTGCAAGACAAACGACATTCTCTCACAGAACGCGCGCGCATACCAGAGTTCAATCAGTCAATCAGCGTTTCAAAGTGGTGTCTAACACTCCCTTACCACCGGATGCGACCATACCACAGCCAGACCACGGTGAACTCTGAGGCACCCGAATTGCCCTCTCTGACCACGAGCCGCTACCCCCTGCATCTGTGCGATCGGGCTTTCGCCCCAAACTGCCCCCGCCCCGCCACCCACGCCGTCTCCCGCAATCCCCCAAACCGACCCCGTAGGGGCAGGCCTTGTGCCTGCCCTCCGGTCGCCATCACCACGCCTCCCCATTCGCTCCAAAACTGTCCCGTAGGGGCAGGCCTTGTGCCTGCCCACCCCGCCACCCGCGCCATCTCACCCAATCCCCCTCCCCGCCCCCGTAGGGGCAGGCCTTGTGCCTGCCCTCCGTTCGCCATCACCACGCCTCCCCATTCCCTCCAAAACTGTCCCGTAGGGGCAGGCCTTGTGCCTGCCCTCCGGTCGCCATCACCACGCCTCCCCCTTCCCTCCAAAACTGCCCCCGCAAGGCCAGGCCTTGTGCCTGCCCACCCCGCCACCAGCGCCATCTCTCCCAACCCCCCTCCCCGCCCCCGTAGGGGCAGGCCTTGTGCCTGCCCACCCCGCCACCCGCGCCATCTCACCCAATCCCCCTCCCCGCCCCCGTAGGGGCAGGCCTTGTGCCTGCCCTCCGGTCGCCATCACCACGCCTCCCCATTCCCTCCAAAACTGTCCCGTAGGGGCAGGCCTTGTGCCTGCCCTCGCCCCTCCCACCCGCGCCGTCCCTCCCAATCCCCCTCCCCGCCCCCGCAAGGCCAGGCCTTGTGCCTGCCCACCCCGCCACTAGCGCCATCTCTCCCAATCCCCCTCCCTGCCCCCGTAGGGGCAGGCCTTGTGCCTGCCCAACCCGCCACCCGCGCCATCTCACCCAATCCCCTTCCCCGCCCCCGTAGGGGCAGGCCTTGTGCCTGCCCTCCGGTCGCCATCACCACGCCTCCCCATTCCCTCCAAAACTGCCCCCGTAGGGGCAGGCCTTGTGCCTGCCCTCCGGTCGCCATCACCACGCATCCCCATTCCCTCAAAACTGTTACCGTAGGGCCAGGCCTTGCGCCTGCCCTCTGCCCAAAGACACCCCCACCCACCATTGACAGTTCTTCCCCGCTTTAGTACCCTGCCATTACTTGAGATTGCCAAAAGATCTCCTTCTCTGTCCGCCACCGAGACTATCCGCGACAGACAAGTCACCCCGCGACCACATACCATTTCTCACCTGCTCAAGGACCGGCCCAACATGAAAAGTAGCGCACTCATTTGCACCGCCCAACAGGAATTCTCCCTGCAGGAATTCGATATCCCCGAACTCGCGTCGAACGACCTGCTGGTACGCTGTGCGTGGTCCGGTGTCAGCGTAGGAACCGAATTCGCAGTAATTCGCAACAAAATAGACTACGGACCCTACCCGATCTGCACCGGTTACCAGGCCGTGGGCTACGTGGAGGAAACCGGCTCAAACGTAGAGAAATTCGCACCAGGCGACAAGGTATACTACCGCCGCAACTACATTCCAATGACCCTGAACGGTCAGCCGCTAACAGTCTGCTCAGGCACCCACGCGTCCTACGCACTCATGCCCGAAGATGCCGAAGTCGAGCATCTGCCCGAAGACGTGGATGACGCCGCCGCCGCCCTCTTCGTGATGCCTTCCGTGGGCTACAACGCCGTCGACATGGCCGGCGTCCAGATGGGCGACGTAGTCGCCTTCCATGCCGTAGGACTTATCGGGCTAGGGGCCCTGGCCGCGGCGCGTTTGCGCGGTGCCGTCACCATCGCCATCGATCTCAACCCCCAGCGGCTGCAAATGGCCGTAGAGATGGGCGCCGAATACACCATCAACGCAAGCGGCATGACCTCGGACGAGCTGACGGAACGCGTCCACGCAATCCAGCCTGGCGGCGCTGACGTCGTCTTTGAAGGAAGCGGCGTCCCCTCCTGTCTAGATCTGGCCTTTCCTCTCGCCCGCCTGCGCGGGAAGTTTGTATTCCTCGGCCACTATGGAAAGGAGCCGGTCTCCTTCAACTATCTCGTGCCTCACGGCAAACAGCTGACTGCCTTCTTTCCTTGTAACGACGGCCTGGCAACCTGTCGCGCCGCCGTCCTGCGCAACATCGCCACCGGCGCAATCCCCTGGGAGAAGACGATCACCCATCGAGTGGCCGCGTCAGAATCACCGGACCTGTACGCAAAGATAAACCGCGAAGAGCTGCCCGACCTCTTCGGCGCCGTGATTCGTTGGGGATGAGTTCGCACCTGGCAACGAGAAAAGCCAAAGGCCATCTCACACTTTGAGGAGACAAACTGGGGAACGATGAGCAAGATACTGATTACAGGTACGAGCGGCTTCATCGGCAATGCACTGGCAAACGAGATTGCAGCCAGTTCAGACCATCAGACGATCTGCCTTTCCCGTAGTCCCACTGACGTGCCCGCCGCCGCGACCATCCAGGCAGACTTCTCGGACCCGGACCAGCTGAGAAATCTCGACCCCCACGAAGGAATCGAAGTCCTGGTTCACCTCGCCGCCGTGGTCGGAGGCTGCGCCGAGGAGGACGGCCTGCGCGTCAATGTCGCCGGCACCCATCACCTGCTGCGCTATCTCATCCGCAGAGGCTGCAAAAAGTTCGTCCTCGCCAGTTCTATCGCCGCCGTCGGCATGCAGTCGGTGAAATTCCGCCCGCTGCAGCTTCCCATGCCCGACGAACACCCCTGTTTCGACCGCGACGGCTACGGCTTCTCCAAGTACATGATGGAGGAAGTAACGCGTTACCTGTCCCGGCAGAACGATGCTCTCGACTTCATCAACCTCCGGTTGGCCAGCATCGCCCCCGATGATCGTCAACTGACGCCGGCTGAGCCCGGTGAGGTGCCTCTTTGGGCAATGGGAAGAATCTCCGTCATGTTCCTTAGCGATACCGTCCGCTGTCTGATCGCAGCCATCGAGGCCCCGCACAAGCCTGGCGTCCGTATCCTCAATGCCGTCGGCGCACAGGCCTGCACCGCAGTTCCCGTTCCAGAACTGCTGCGCTCCTGGTTCGGCGACGACGCCGACGCGATCGACTTCTCCCACTATGAGCAGCCCGGTCGCGCAAGGGATCCCGTTTACGACATAACCAGGATTCGGGAAGAGCTCGGATTTGTACCGCAAATGCCAATTCTGGGAGATTGACAGCCAATGAAGATTTCACGAGTTCAAACCGACCACTACCGGATTCCCCTACCTGTCGTCCTCTCGGACTCTACCCACGGCGACATATCCCACTTCGGGCTGATCGTGACTAGGATCGAGACCACAGACGGACAGGAAGGCATGGGCTATACCTACTGCGTGGGCGACATCGGCGGTTCCGCCATTCTCGCCATGATCCGCGACGATCTGGCGCACATCCTGATCGGTGAAGAGGCAGACCGAATCGAACGCCTGTGGGAAAAAATGTGGTGGCACATTCACTTTGTGGGCAGGGGAGGAGCGGCCTCATTTGCCTTAGCCGCCCTGGACATCGCCCTCTGGGATCTGCGCGGCAAAGCCAACCGCGAACCCTGGTGGCGTATATTTGGAGGACACGATCCCCGTGTTCCGGTCTACGCCGGCGGCATAGATCTGCAATTCTCGCTGGACGCCCTCCTGGAACAGGCGGACTGCTTCCAGGCGCAGGGCTTCCGCGCCATCAAGATGAAAGTCGGCCGCGACCAGCTCTCCGAAGACATCGAGCGCGTTGCGGCCATGCGCAGCCACCTGGGAGCCGACTTCCCCCTGATGGCCGACGCCAACATGCGCTGGCGCGTCGATGAGGCCATTCGCGCCGCCCGCGGCATGGCAGACTACAATCTCTTCTGGCTGGAGGAACCGACCATCCCCGACGACGTCGCCGGCCATGCCCGCATTGCCCGCGAAGGCGGTCTTCCCATCGCCACCGGCGAGAACTTCCACACCGTCTACGAATTCCAGCAGATGATCGCCCACGGCGCCATCTCCTTTCCCGAGCCGGACGTCGCCACATTGGGCGGCGTCACGCCCTGGCTGAAGGTCGCCCATCTCGCCGAGACCTGCAACCTCCCCATCACCACCCACGGCGTCCACGATCTTCAGGTCCATCTCCTGGCCGCCATTCCCAACAGCTCCTACCTGGAGGCGCACGGCTTCGGCCTGGAGCGCTTCATCCGCCATCCACTGCAGATCGAGGAAGGCGCGGCCATCGCACCCGATAGACCCGGACACGGCGTCGAACTCGACTGGGCCGCGCTCGCAGAGCACAAAGTCTGAACGGAGAAACTGATAGGATGGAAAAGTCACTGAAGGGAAAGACAGTAGCGGTCCTTACCGCGCATGAGTTTGAGGACATCGAAGTAATGTACACCGTGCTGCAGCTCAGCCAGGCCGGCGCAGATGTCGTCGTGGGCACTCTACCGCAGACCGCCCTCGGCCACTTCCACGGGCGACCCGCTTGGCCCGAGAAACCAATCACAGGCAGGTTCGGGCACACAATACCCTTCGACGTCCTTGCTCTGGGTAACCGCTACACCGTGCAAAGCATCTGGGAAATGGACCCCGAAGAGTTCGACGCCGCCGTCTTTCCCGGCGGACTCGCCCCAGACTTCCTTCGCATAGATGACAAAACGCTGGAATTCGCCGCCGCCATCCACCGTTCCGGAAAAGTCCTGGCCGCCATCTGTCACGGCCCGCAGGTCCTCATCTCGCTCGACCGCCAGAAGGGGACTGACAGCGTCGCCGGCCGCAACGTCACCGCCTACTGCGCGGTCACAGACGATCTGCTCAATGCTGGGGCCGTCTACCACGACGTGCCCGCCCTGATCGACGGAAACGTGGTCACAGGCCGCGTACCCGACGACCTGCCTGAATTCTGCGACGCCATCATCGAAGCCCTGTCGCCATCCTGATTCAAATCACCGCCCGCCCAATGCAACCCGGAAACGCCCTACCCTACCGCATCCCCCGTAGGGGCACCCCTTGTGGGTGCCCAGGCCCGCAAATCCGAAACCGTCCAACCAACCCGATCCCCCCGTAGGGGCACCCCTTGTGGGTGCCCTCGTGGATCGACAACAACCCACAGAAACCGGAGAAACTATGGACTTCTCAGAAATCAAAGCAATGACCTTCGACGTCTTCGGTACGGTCGTCGACTGGCGCGGCTCCATCATTCGCGAAGGCGAAGACGTCTGGACCGCCAAAGGCGTGGACGTCGACTGGCCCGACTTTGCCGACAGCTGGCGCGGCGGCTACGGGCCTTCCATGCAACGCGTTCGCAGCGGCGAGCTTCCCTGGATGAACATCGACGCGCTGCATCGACTGATCCTGGATGACCTTCTTGAGCGGCACCAGGTCTCAGGACTGTCCGAACACGACACAGTTCAGTTGAACAAAGTATGGCACAGGCTGAATCCCTGGCCCGACGTTACCTCCGGCATCGCGCGCCTGCGCAAGCGCTACATCGTGGCTTCACTGTCCAACGGCAATGTGGCCTTGCTGGTCAACATGGCTCGTCACGGCGGTTTCAGCTGGGACTGCGTACTCTCCGCCGAGCTTGCCCGGCACTACAAACCCGATCCGGAAGTCTACCAGTCCGCGGCCGCGCTCCTCGGGCTGGAGCCCCATGAAGTAATGATGGTCGCCGCCCACAACGGAGATCTGATTGCCTCAAAGACAGTTGGCTTCAGAACAGCCTTCGTCCATAGACCCAAAGAACACGGACCAGACCAAACAACAGACCTGACCCCCGATCCTTCGGTCGACGTGATTGCCAAAGACTTCAACGACCTGGCCGACCAACTGCAAATCGACTAGGGCACCCTGGCGAGGTCCCCAAAACAGGACGTGCGCACAAGGCGCGGCCGATTCGCGGGGAGCTGTATAACCATGCAGAGGCAATCCGAAATGCCTCTGCCGTTCTTCGCACCCCTTCGCGTAACTTCGCGGATAAACTGATTTTCTTGGGTGAAATACTTCTAATGCAATGGGGAGAACTCGAGGCCCGTATGGGGAAATCAGCCCTGCTGATGCCTGGGGTCGATGGCATCCCGCAGACCGTCACCAATAAAATTGATGCTCAGAACCGTCAGCAATATCATCACCGCCGGCGGAACCCAGATCCACGGCCCGTCCTGTAGCACGTCCAGACTGCGCGCCGACTCCAGCATATTGCCCCAGCTCGGCGTCGGCAGCGGAATCCCCACGCCCAGAAAGCTCAACCCCGCCTCGAGAAGAATGGCGCCGTTCACGTCGAAGGTGACCGAGGCCAGCAACGGCGCAACCACGTTGGGGAGTACATGTGAAACGATTATGCGCCGGTTGCCTGACCCCAGCGAACGCGACGCCAGCACAAACTGCTGTTCCCTCAGAGACAGTACCTGCCCCCGCACCAGCCGTGTGATGCCGGGCCAGCTGAATATCCCGATCAGGAAGATAACGCTGGCAATGCTCTGCCCCAGGTAAATGGCAGCCGTCAGGATGATCACCACGCGCGGGAATGTCATCACCACGTCGGTAAAGCGCATGATGATCTGGTCGGCCATGCCCCGGTAGTAGCCGGAAATCGAACCCAAAATGACCCCGATCACCGTCGATATGGAAGCGGCAGCAAACCCCACCGCGAGCGACACACGGCCGCCGTAAAGTGTACGACTCCAGATGTCCCGTCCTACCCGGTCCGTGCCCAGAAAATGCGCAAAGCTCGGCGACTGGAACTTGTCCGGCAGATTGAGCGCCGCATAGTCATAGCGCGCGATCAAAGGGGCCGCGACCGTCGCCAAAAGTACGACCCCGAACAGGACCAGACCTGCCAGCGCCAGCGGATGGCGTCGAAACCGCCGCCATGCCTGGGCAGTAGGCGACTGCGAATTGACTCTTCTCGCTCCAACCTCTATCTGCATTTCAGCCTGCTGTCTGAGTAGCTGCCATCCTGACATTCCAACAATATGCAATACTGCTCTCGCCCCAACACCGAACCAGGATCAAGCATAGCGAATTCTTGGATCGGCCACCGCGTACGCCAGGTCCGTAATCAGATTCGCCGTAAGAACCACCAGCGCCGTAACCAACATGATCCCCATAACCATGGGATAGTCCCTTGCCGCTACCGCATCGACCAGCAGCGCGCCCATCCCGGGCCAGCTGTAGATGGTCTCCGTAAACAGGGCCCCAGCCACCAGGGAAGGCAGACTCAATCCCACGACAGTGACCACGGGAAGAAGGGCGTTGCGAAACACGTGCCGCCATGTGACCGCAGGCGGCTTCAACCCCTTGGCATTTGCAGTCCGTACGAAGTCCTCCCCGCGCACTTCCAGAATGCTGAAGCGTGTATAGCGCAGAAATGTCGCCAAATTGAAGATTGCGAGCGTGCCCGCCGGAAGCACCAGGTGATACAAAAGATCGAATAACGATTCCGGCTTGCCAATTGTACGCATCCCGCCCGAAGGGAACCAGCCCAACTTCACAGAGAAGACGTACAATCCAAAAATGCCGGCAATAAATGCCGGCATCGAAATGCCTACAAAGGAAAGCCCCGTAAAGGTAAAGTCCCAAATCGAGTACTGCCGCAGCCCGATAAAGATGCCAAGCGTAATGCCAACGACGATACCGATTGCCAGGGCCGTGCCCATCAGCAGAAAAGTACGCCTCATCCGCACCGCCAGCACCTCGCCTACGTCGTCTCCATTCTTGAACCGGAATCCCAGATCGCCCTGAACAACCTGCCCCAGCCACTTCACGTAACGCACCGGCAGCGGGTCGTCGAGCCCATATCGCTCGCGCACGAAATCCAGGTCCTCTTTCGTTATTCCAATCTCCTCATTGACAAAGAAATCGACCGGATCGCCGGGAGCCAAATTGATCAAAAGATAAATGACCAAAGTGACCAGAAAAAGGACCGGAATGTTGATGAGAACGCGGCGCAGAAAGTATCGCATTGGTGTGGGAGGCGGTGAGGCGGGAAACGAAGGAGTGCCGGCGGCAACGCTGACGGCCCTGAACCAGGAGCCGCCAGCTTCACCGCAGCAGTTGCTTACTTCATGTTCCAGTCCTGAGAACGGTCCACGTAGGGGCCGCCGCCGGGAGCCGGGAAGTAGTGGAAGTCTTCAATATCCACCGTAGCGATGCCGTAGCGGGTCGAAACCCACCAGTATGCGAAGGTCGCCTCTTCATTCTGGTACTTGCACAGGGCGGTACGCGCAGCCCTGTACTCGTCTGCGTTCTGCGCCGCGTCCATGGCCGCGAACAGGTCGACGTAGTTGGGATCGTCGAGACCCCACTGATTGTCTTCCACGTACCAGATTGGGCTGTAGGATGCCGGGCCGCCGCCCGCGCCGCGATAAGCAATGTTCCATTCGGCAGCGTTGTCATCCACAACCGTACGCCAGGTCGGCACGTCGAGGAAGGTCGGATTGACGTTGACGCCAACGTCGATCATGTTGGCCTGCATAACCGTCAGAATGTCCTTCGCCAGCTGCGAAGTGTAGTAGGTGGGGATGTCGAGGTTGACACCGTCAAGCGTAACACCATCGGCCGCCGCTTCAGCCAGCAGCTCACGCGCCTTGGCCGGATCGTATTCGTAGTAGTTGGCGTCTTCAGGCCAGAAAGTCGGATAGGGGTCCTGGCACGGTGTTGCCTGCGCCGTCCCGTTGAAGACGTCGCTGATGATCGATGCCCGGTCGATTCCGTACATGAAGGCCTGGCGAACGCGCTTATCCGACCACGGCTCGTTCAGGAAGTTGTAATTGAACATGTTCGTCACAAACGACGGGCCTGAGAAGATCTGGTAGTCGGGATTGTCGGCAAAACGGCTTGCCACGTCCGCGCTCACGTACGTGAAGTCGATGTCCCCGCTCTCCAACGCCAGTACCGCGGCCGTCTCGTCAACGAAGTAGCGGTTGATCAGCTGGTCCAGTTCAGGCACGCCGTCCCAGTAATATTCATTGGGCGCCAGCGCCATGAACTGGTCCTTCTCGTAAGAGTCAAACTTGAACGGGCCTGTCCCGACCGGGTTGGTGAACCACCAGTCGGCGCTGAAAATCTCAGTCGGCTCGAAATCGATGGCGTGCTCAGGCAGCGCGTAGTAGCCGCGCACCGAGTCATAGAAACGCGGATTGGGGATGTTGAGCTCGATCTCGAGAGTCAGATCGTCAACCACGCGAATACCTGTAATCTCGTCGGCCTCACCGTCGTTGTACTCGGTCCAGCCCACAATCTGATCCGGCTGGCTGATCCCAAAATGGGTCACGGCAGCCATCGGCGCCGAAACAAACTCAGCCGTCCATTTCAGGTCGGAAGCGGTGAAATCCTCACCATCATGCCACTTAACGCCTTCTCTCAGGTTAAAAGTCCAAACGGTTGCGTCCTCGTTCGGCTCCCAGCTAACCGCCAGCGCAGCCTCGCTGGTGTGGTTGGAGAAGGTGGAGTCCATAATGATCAACGGCGTGAACATCTTCACGAACCAGACATTGCCCGCGCCGTTGTTATAGAGTACGCCCTGCGGGTCGCCGCCCGGCCCCACGTCAAAGCCGCCTATCAGAACCTGTTCGACTTCGACGTCTTCCGGTGCCATCTCGTCTGCAGACGCCGCCGGCGCCGCTTCCTCAGCCGGCGCCGCAGCCGGCGCCGCACAGGCAACCAGCAACGCCAGTGACAGTACTGTCACAAGAACCAGAAACTTGCTTCTGAACATTGGTACCTCCAGTAGGTTTGGGTTTGGAAAGAAGTCCGAGAATATTGCACTTCTTGGAGCGCATAGATAATCGCACAAAAATGCCCCGAATGCCAAATTCGCGGGCCCCTACTGTCAACCGCAAACTGCTCCCTTTTCGCCGCGTCGAACCCCGATGAACACCTCTAGCTGGATGGGGTCCAACCCGCAATGTGGCGCAACTATTCCCTTACAACCCGTCTCCTCCATTCCCCCCTCAACCCCCTGTAGGGGCAGGCCTCGTGCCTGCCCTCCCCCTCCCTTCCACACCGTCTCCACCTCTACCACACCTGACCATCCTCGTCCCCAAAACGACTGCTCCCATCGAAGGTCAACAATACGATACCGCCCCGGTTTCTGTGATATACTTGCTCTTTGGCGGCCTGAAGTTCCCTACCATCACATCATATCTTGCATGGCAACCGCGACAGTTGCAATCAAGGTGACTAGGACTCGTTGACACTTGTCTGAACACGATCCGCTGCCGCAAAGTGCCGCTGACCCGCGCATTCACGCAAGGAAAACTCCAGTTTCCCGACGGTGTTTATCGTGATCCTTAGTGGCTCTTCGAAGACATAAAGGTGTTCTTCGCGACCCTTCGCGTGACTTCGCGGATGAAAAGGTGTTCTTCGCCGCCCTCGTTCCTTGACGCAGGCCTGCCCAATTACCCCAATCCAATCTCCCTTCAAACCCATGACTCGAAACCCAGAGGACAACCATGTCAACCCAAAACTATGAAGTCCTGTTTCTGGAAAGGGGCGTCGCCGACGTCAGGCCGTGCGAAATGCCGTCTGCGGGGCCAGGTGAGCTGGTCATCCGAGCCCTTGTCTCCCTGATAAGCCCGGGCACTGAAAGAGCTTTCCTTCTGGGTCTTGCCAATACGCCCGACCGCTATCCCCAAATGACAGGCTACAGCCACATCGGCGAAGTAGCCGAGGTCGGAGCCGGGGTCGAAGGCTGGGAGGTCGGAGACCGGGTCGCCTCACGCGCTAACCACAGACTGTTTGTGTCCATGCCGGTCTCCAACTGCAACCGCATCCCCTCAGGCCTGACCAACGAACGCGCCGCATTCTTCCGGCTCACCTCCATCGCAATGCAGGGCGTGCGCAAAGCGCGCATCGAACTGGGCGAGCCGGTCGCCGTCATAGGTTGCGGGCCCGTCGGGTTGCTGGCGGCACAGCTGGCCCGTCTCAGCGGCGGGCTTCCCGTGGTCTCGATAGACAAAGATGCGCGCCGCCTCGCGTTTGCACAGGATTTTGATCTCGACGCCGCCTTGCCGGCCGACGATGACCTCAAGGAAGCCTTGCGAGTGCACTGCAACGGCGACGACCCCGCACTGGTCATCGACGCCACTGGCCATCCCGAAGCCATTCCCGCCGCCTTTGACCTCGCCCGCTCCGGCGGACGCGTGCTACTCCTGGCCAGCACCCGAGGCGATACCGAGGCCGTCAACTTCTATCGCGACGTCCACATTAAAGGACTCACCGTCATCGGCGCACACGAGAGCACAAGGCCGCGCCTGGACTCGGCGCCTGGTTGGTGGACGCACCAGGCCGACGAAAACACCGCCCTCAGGCTCCTTGCCGGCGGCCGTCTGATCGTAGATCCGATTACCACCCATCGTTTCGCCTGGCACAACGCCGCCGAGGCCTACGCTATGCTTGCCCGCTGGGAACCGGGTATGATGGGGACTCTCCTTGACTGGCAGGAATCGTAAAGGAACAGACCTGCACAGCGATGAATCCTTCGACCCCAATCTCGTCCAGAGAGATTTTCGAGACCTGGTGGCCTCTGGCGCTGAGCTGGTTGATGATCACCGTGGAACAGCCAATTCTGGCGGCAGCAGTGGCTCGCAGCGGCGATCCAAAGATTCAGCTCGCAGCCTGGGGTCTGGCATTCTCCCTGGCAATTGCTCTGGCGGCTCCCTCAATCTCCATGCTGGCAGTGTCAACCTCTCTCAGCAGAGACAGGATGTCCTACAGGCGCGGGCGCGGCTACATGCTGTGGCTCAGCCTCGGTCTTACCTTCGTTCACTTCATTCTGGCCTTCACCCCTGCGTTTGAACTCGTCGTACTGGGACTCATTTCGGCCCCACTGGAACTTGCAGAGCCCGTCCGTACAGGCTTTCGCATTCTACTTCCCTTAGTCCCCAGCCTTGCCTTAAGGCGTTATCAGTACGGTGTCCTGATTCGCTGCGGAAAGACGCGCGCAGTGTCGCTTGGCACGGTAACCCGCCTGTTCATTGAAGTAGTGCTCGCTATTGGGCTCTTTCAGTTTACAGGCCTGGACGGGGTCGTCGTCGCCAGCACAGCCATTGCAACCGGCGTGGTCTATGAAGCAATCTATGCCACAATTCGCGTTCGCCCTGTCGTTCAGAATAACCTCATCTCCATTACGCCAGGCCATGCTCCGCTGTCGTGGGGAAGATTCCTGCGCTTCTATCTTCCCCTGGCACTGACGACTTTGATGCAGATGATGCTCCAGCCCCTGGTTAGCGCTAGCCTCAGCCGTATGCCGGATTCGATTGGTTCGCTCGCACTGTGGCCGGTACTGTTTGGCGTCCTGCTCGTGATTAACAGCGCAGCGATCGGTTTCGTCGAAGTGGTGATCGTGCATCTGGACCAACCTGGCTCCATTGAGGCGTTGAGGCGTTTCGCGCTGCGCCTCGCAATTGTTCTGGCGCTGGTCCCTCTTGCACTATCTGTTACGCCTCTTGGCGACCTGTGGCTGATTCGGTTCGCGGCCCTTCCCGCCGACCTTTTGCAGCAGGCAAAGGCCGCTCTGTGGCTCGTGATACCCATCCCGGCCTTGACGACAATTTCAAGCACGCTCCAAGGCACTCTCATAAACGGCCAGCGTACGCGGGGTGTCACCGAGGCTGATGCAATATCCCTTGCCACGGTCGCCATTCTGTTGACTTTGGGTACTCTCTTGGGGGGCCGCCCCTGTCTGGGAGAGGGCGAAGGCAGCGCGGCCGTTCTCTGCGGCGTTTCTGGGGTCTATATTGCTGTTGTCGCCTACGCCGCTGGTTCGGTCACGCGCAATCTGTGGCTGTGGCGTCGCTCGCAGCCGGTCTATCTGTCTATTCGACTGCGCCAAGCCCGCGCCTAAGCACTGGGACCAACCGCGAGGACTTTAAGACTTCACTGCGCCCGGCGACGGGCTTGCATCTACCTCTACCCGCCCGCGATTCTGCCGGTCAACCGCAAAAGCGTCTCCTGCACCAGAAGCTCATGCTCCGGCGAACGGTCCGGCGGCTGCTCGCCGCGCAGCGTCGCCACAAAGGCGACCAGTTCCTCCTCGTACGTCTGCTGCCGGCTCTGCGTTGGCACAGGGACGATCTGCTCTCCGGCTACAAATCCCCCGTCGTCCTCCTCCAGGCACAGTCTGATGGCATAGGGCGGCTCGAAGGGATCCAGCAGTATGGCGCTGCCTTTCGTGCCGTACACCTCAAAGCGCCGCGCCATCGGCTTTGGCTCCATCGCCGCGATGTCTACGAACGCGAGGCCTCTCTCGAACTCGAGTACGCCAAGCGAGTTGTCAGTACACGCAGGCCCCGCCCCGTCTGTGCGCAAAAAGCTGGTTGTGCGCGTCGGCCTGCCCATCAGATACACCACCTGGTCCAGCATATGCCCGCCAAGGTCGAAGAATATACCCCCTTGGTGTACGGCCAGCGCACCGCGGCTGCTGGGATCGACGCTCGTTGACATGTGCGCGCGCGTGCAATAAATGTCGCCCAATAGACCGCCGTGCACCCACTCCGCAATCTGGCAGAAACCGTTCTGGTAGCGGAACATATAGCCCATCTGGATGAGCAGGCCCTGGTCCTGCGCCTTGCCCATCACCCGCTGCCAGCCAGCCCAATCTTCACCGGCCGGCTTGTCGTACCAGACGTGCTTGCCTCCGTCAACGATTGCCTCTGTCTGGGGCAGGCTTTCTGCGTTCTTACCTTCCGAGGCCACCGCGACGACAGTCGAATCCGAAAGCAGCTCCTCTTCCGAATCAAACCAGTGTACCTGACCGAACGGGCCGCTGCTGCCCTCCATCTCGGCGCGTCGCTCCTGGTCCGGTTCAAAGAGACCAACCACCTCAACGTCGGGCGAGTCCAGCATCGCCTGCATCTTACCCGCCGCGTGCCCGTGCTTCGTCCCATACTGCGCCATCCTGAGCGGCTCCGCCCCGTTTCCAACAGTCATCCCAAGACCTCTCTAAAACCTGAATTCAACTGACGACCTACCCACAACCAGCCCCTGACACCAAACGAGGCGAGCAAAGTCTCCGCACGCCTCGCCTCTACTATCCTATGCCCAACACCGCAGCCACTTACCTCTGACTACTAACTACTGACTACTGGGGCCTTATGCTAGTTAGCGTTTGAAAAAAGTCCCCTGGTGAGATAACTTTGGAAGTCTCCACCAACCAAGGTAGCTCACCAGGAGGACCAATCGAATGATAGCCCACTTTGACGACTTCTGTCTATGGGTGTATGTGCTGGTTGACGACATGTACAAGGAACTGGAAGGACATTTGAGACGACCCGGGCCGAAGCCTAAGTGTAGCGACAGTGAATTGATTGCGATCAGTCTCATCGGCGAGTGCCTGGGATGGGACGTGGAAACGGAGATGCTCAGTCATATGCAGGCACATCGGGATAAGTTTCCGATCATACCGGATCAGAGCCGCTTCAATCGGCGGCGACGAAACTTGATGGGGACCATCAACGAGATGCGACGCATGATGTTGGCCAGGACGGAGCTTTACTGGGACGAGCATTGTGTCGTCGATAGCCTGCCCGTCCCTGTGGTTAAATTCCATCTGGCGCCGCAATCGCGCATCAGATGGTCCGATTGGGGGGCCGATTATGGGCCGGTTTCCTCCAAGAAGATAATGATCTTCGGTTACAAGCTGCATATGCTGATCACATTGGGTGGCCTCATTATCGACTTCGAGTTAGCTCCGGCGAGCAAGTTTGACTTGGCTGTCGGCCGCGAGCTCCTTGCCGGACACAAAAACCGCATCGTCATCGGTGACAAGGCCTACGTCAGCGCACCGGCAGCTGAGGACCTCTGGCATTACAATCGCATCTGCCTGCTCAGCAAACGGCGCAAAAACCAGAAAAAACAACTCACCAAACACATCCGCCGCCTCTATGACTCGATCCGCCAAATGATCGAAACCGTCACCAGTCAACTCGAAGCACAATTCTCGATTGAAACCAACCGCGCCCATACGTTGTGGGGCTTGTGTGCTCGACTCTACACTAAGTTGGCTGCACATACCCTCTGCATCTATATCAACCGTCTCTTGGGCGCACCTGACTATCTGAAAATCAAGAAATTGGCCTTTCACAACTAGCATAAGGCCCTACTGACTACTGACTACTGCAGTCAAGCACAAACCGGATTGTCGTCGGTCCAGCGGTTGAAGTTCGTCTTGTCTTCTACCTTTGCCATGTGATCGCGCGTATCGCGCCACAGCTTCTCCCATGCCGCCGGTTCGCGTAGTACCGTGTCCGGATACTTGCGGCTGCGCGCCACAAAGCCGGGGAAAGCCGGCCTCCCTGTCGGCTGTCCCGTCGGGTTATACCGTATGTCGAAGCTCCAGCGGATCGTATCGCTGTTATTCGAGTAGGAAGCATGCAGCGTCTGCTTGTGCATCAGCAACGCATCGCCCTTGTTCATGATCATTGGACGCGCCTTGCCTTCCAACAGCTTGCCCGGAACCGCCAGGCCAAGATTGGTGGGGCAGTGGTCGATCAAGCCGCGCTTTTGACTTCCCGGCCAGACGCAGAGGCAACCGTTCTCCACGTTCACATCCATCAACGGGAACCAGACCGTCAGCATCTGCGTCTCGTCCGCCTCCGTCCTGACCACCCCGTGGTCCTGGTGCACCACCGTCTTGCCCAGCATGACTCGGCCGGTCTCCTGGTTGATCGGCGTGAGATGTTCCGGCGGCTTGAGGCGAACATGCTGTACCGGGTTGGAGTAGATCTCGCCGCCGAGGATAGACTCGACTGAATCGAGCAGACTCTTGTTCGTCAACATGCTGAAAACCGCCGGCCCTGCCCAGAACGGCGTGTCCGGCTTAACATTGCCCTGTGGCAGCGAGAAATCGAAGTACTGCGCATGAACTTTGCCGCTTTCCTGGTAGATAGCAATCAGCCGCTCGGCAAAGGGAAGTTCCTCGTACAGAGAAGTGGTCTCCCCCGCGTCATATAAGTCGTGAGCCAGGTTGTCCAACACACCCTTGTACTCTTCGATAACCGGATCGATGTCCTGTTCTGGATCGAAAACGTCGCGAACGATGACATAGCCCTCTTCGTCGTATTGCTCAAGTTGCTCGGCCGTGAGTTTCATGGTCATGCCCTCCTGAGTGCATTCCCGTTGAGCAGAGATCGATAATTGCTATTGATTGAGCGTATCTTCTTGCATGTTTTCCTTGCGCAGGTGCAAGGCGCGTATATCGTACTTTCCTGGCCGTTGCGGTGTCAAGTGCCCCGAATCCACCATCAGGTCCAACGGATTGACCCGTGTCTGCAGCGGCATCTCCACCCTCTCGTGCATCCGCGCCGACTCATAAACGGCGTGGATCATCTGCAGGGCCTTGTAGCCATGCTCGCCCTGCCCCCTGTGCGCGTCGACCTTGCCTTCCACCCAATCCGCCAGCTCGTCTGCCTGGCCGGCCGCGCCCTCCTGCCATTCAAAGCGGTTGCCCAGCTCTTCCACCGCGTAGAACTTGCCGTCCGGCACATGCCTCTCCCAGCGACCGCCGCTCTTTGCGTTCAGAATATCAAGCGTCTCGGTCGTTATGCTGATCATGCCCTCGCTTCCGAAAATATGCGCACCCTGATAATGGTTCGGCACCAGGTCGCTGAGGATCATCGCCCGCGGCCCGCCCGCGAACTGGAAGACGGCCATTGCCCGGTCCTCGATACGCGTGGCGCGCTCGTACTGGTCCGTCTTGCGCTCGATATTGCCCATCACCCAAACGCACTCGTCGTCCGACAGCAGGTAGCGGTACATATCCGTCTGGTGCGAGCTGTAGTTCGGCAAACCGTCGCCGCCCAGGCTCTGAATCAGATTCACCTCGCCGATGGCGTTACACCCAATGAGCTCCTTGGCCAGCGTATAAGCTGGAAGAAAGCGGCGCTGATGACCAACCGCCAGCTTAACCTCGTGGCGCCGGCACGCGATCAGCATCTGCTCGGCCGCGCCCACGGAATCGGCCATCGGTTTTTCGCATAGTACCGCTTGGGGCCTGAAGGACGCCGCTGCAATCGTCCAGGGGGCATGACCCTTGTGCCACGTGCAGATCGACACGACGTCGGGCCGCTCCTTCTCCATCATCTCGCGGCCGTCCCTGTAGTGTGCCGGCGCGATGTCGAACCGCTCGTTCTTCTCCGCCATCGCCTCCGCACTCAGGTCGGCCAGCGCCACCACCTCATACCGGCCGCAAGCCAGATAACCGTGAATATGATTTGCCGATATCCCGCCGGCGCCAATGACGGCGGCACGAAGCTTCTCAGCCATACTCTTTCCCCAACAGTGTCAAATCTCAGGCCAGCTGCCAGCGGTCACCAATAGCCTATCCAAGTGCATCCCAAATAGTGCCATACTCACGCATACTTCATGCCTTAATCTAACCACTGCCACCCCGCCATCAACTCCCAATCAGAGAAAGCCACGCCTCTGACCACTGACTACTGACTACTGACTACTGCAGTTCTGGGCGGTCGGGCCTAGTCGGCCCTCCCTTGTGCGGGGGCTCCGCCCCCGCAACGCCCCCTCTCCTACAACATGCCTAATTCACCTGGTGCCAATATCTGTAACAGGTGCCTAATTGAAGGTGTTTAGCCAGGCCACCTCCCGCCATCTCCATCAATCCCCCGTAGGGGCACCCCTTGTGCGTGCCCTCGTGGGAGCCTTATGCCACGCTGTGCCCCTCGCGGATTGACAAAATGTTGGGCCTACAAGACTTCTACTCAAACAGAGGCAAACGACTCTAAAACCTCTTGCACGAGGTTCCCACTGGAATCGTGCCGGTCCCGCCCGCTACAACGCAATACGCAATACGCTGAATCTCATCCAATACGCCCATCAGCCATCAAACAGAAGTATATCCGCCGTCAACCACCAGCACCTGCCCTGTCACCATCCGGGCGGCATCCGACGCCATGTAGATGATCGCGCCCGCGATTTCATGCGGCTCGGCAATGCGACCCATCGGAATCTTCTCGAGATTCTTGGCAAAATCGGGGTTCTTGATCGCTTGTTCCAGCAACGGCGTGCGCGTAAATGTCGGAGCCACCGCGTTGACCGTAATTTTGTGCGGCGCCCATTCCACCGCCAGCGAGCGCGTCATCTGCCCTACCGCGCCCTTGGCCGAAGCGTAAATCGACCGCAGAGGCCCGCCCACCACCCCTACCTGGGAGCTGATCGCGATAACGCTGCCCTCGATCCCGGCATCGATCATGCGCCGCGCGCACGCCGTCGACATGAAGAAGGCGCCCTTGAAATTGACGTCCGAGATGTAGTCAAACTCATCTTCCGTATACTCCAGCGCAGGCTTGGGGCTGTTATACCCCGCGTTATTGACAACCGAATCGATGCGGCCGAATGCGTCCCAGGTCTGCGAAACGAAACGGTCGATGCTCTCCAAATCGGTCACGTCCAGATGCCATGCCTCAGCCTTTACCCCAAGATCACGGCACATCTGGGCAGTCTCTTCACTCTCACTGACCGTACGGCTTCCCAGTGCCAGCGTCGCGCCGTAACGGGCCGCCGCTTCGGCAATCGACTTGCCGATCCCCTTGCCCGCGCCGGTGACAATCATGACTTTGCCGCTCAGGTCGAAACTTACTTCATCAGACACGTTGGTCTCCTTATTCGGTTTTTACGATGTAAAGAGGCGTCAATGCCAGCCTCAGATCAGCTGCTCGTCGGGCCAGGCTTTCGGTTACGGCTCATGCCGGCCTCCGCCTCAGCATACCGCTGACCCGGCTACTTCAGCTTCATAACTCTCGTTCAATTGCGTTCAATACCGGCGTCGACAAATGCCTGTGCCAAAGTGTTGTAGGTCTCGGTCGCCACCGCCAGGGGATAATACGGGGTCCGGCGTTGCACCATGTTGCTGATTTCGGCCGTGATGTAGCCTGTGTAGCCGTGCCGCTGCATCGCCTTCAGATAGGTTACGTAATCGAATTCGCCTTCACCCGGCACCAGAAACTCAAAGTCCGGCACGGTTCCGCGTTCATCCTTGACATGCGTATGCCGGGCGTGCGGGGCCATCTTCGCCACCGACTCCTCGATGCCGATCCCCATGACATTGAAATGGCTGATGTCGAAGTTGACGGCAACCGCGGGAGAATCGACCTGCCTGATCACCTCGAGCATCCGGTCCGGCGTGTCGATAATCGACCCCACGTGCGGCTCGATTGCTACTGTCACCCCTGTCTTCTCTCCGTATTCCGCCGCCTCCTGAATCCGCTCAACCAACATGCCCAGCTTGCTGTCCCAATCTTCCGGCGCACCCCCGGCCGTCGTGTCTATGACCGGCGGCCCGTCCCCATACGCCCAGTCCAGCGCCAGGTCCATCGTCTCCTTGAGCCGTTCCAGATTGGCGCTATGGCTGGCGCTGTCCTCATCCATCAGGCTGACGTGCCCGGCAATCGCCGGCAGCTGCAGTCCATGATCCTGTAGCAGTTTCAGGATGCGGCCGCGCTCGGCCTTGTCCAGCTTTTCCAATGCAGTTGTGTGGTGGGAGAGAACCGTGAGCTCAACCCCGTCGAAACCAAGTCCGGAGAGATGCCTTACAATGGCGTCGATCGGCACGGTCGGCATGCCCCAAGTGCTGAATCCCAGTTGCATAGTACGCTTTCCCTGTCTTCTTGCTGGCTCGCGGGGTTTGGGGCTACTCGACTAGCGTCATTTCAGGTTGAAACACGCTGAACAGGATCATACGAACATGTCCCAAAAAATGCAAACTTACTCTGGTCAGATCGGCCTATACTTTACCCCACCCCCACGACAGCAGAAATGCCCCATCCTGTTCAAGAATGCGTGTGAAAAGTGCCCGCTCTGAAACCCTGTCATCCCCCCAACTCAACCGTAGGGGCAGGCCTCGTGCCTGCCCTCTCCCCCATCACCTGCCCTTACCCTGCCCTCCTGCAATCTCTTCGCTGTCTAACCACCGCCTACCATCCCGAAATTCCATCCAATCCCCGCAAATCCTGATTCAGAAAACAAAAAATGCGCCCTTCCGAAAACGTAGCGGTCCACTAAAAACTAAAAACTGACTACTAAAAACTGGTGTTCGCCAGCCATCCCGAAAATCCATCAAAATCCCGCAAATCCTGATTCAAAACTCGCAAAAATTCCTCCAAAAACGCCCGTTTTCCGTGTTATAATAGACTCTTCGCACCGCCGAACCATCCCGGTGCGCTCAACCAATCCACCGCCCTCGCCGGCCCCCCGGCCGGACGACAAGAGCAACTCGTATCAATGGAGATACCTTCAATGTCGAAAAAACTCTGCAAAGGAATCAGAAAAGACGGCAGCCCCTGCCGAGGACTAGCGCTCAAACAGTACAACGGCCTCTGCATCGCCCACGGACCCCCCGCCGACCAGGCCCACCAATGGCGCTCCCTCGGCGGCAAAAACTCCGCCACCGCCGTCCGCCTCGACAAACGCATCCCCGAACGACTCAAATACCTTCACGACATCCTCGAAACCGGCCTGAAACAGGTCTTGGACGGCACCCTCAGCCCCGCCCGCTACGCCGCCATCTGCCGCGGCGTCAAAATCATCCTCGAACTCTTTCGCCAGTCCGACCAGGAGATGGATCTAATCCGCGCCGAAGAAATCCAGGCAGCTGCCGCCGAATTCCTCGGCGTGCGAAACAACCTCGACGTCCTCGAAGCCGCCGACGAAATGAACGGCAGACAGGACCAGTATCGCGCTGAGTCCCTCGTCGAACAGGACTTCGCTGAAGTCAAAGAATCCCTCAAACCCGACCAACCCTCCGAAATCTTCCTCAACGACAAAGGGCGCCGCCGCTTCGGCTACCACACCATCGATTTCACACAACACTTTCTGAATGAATTAGATGATGAACTGACCGAATATGACCCCCGGCAGTCCGATCTTTCCGAGATCACCGGACTGTTGGAGGACCTGCAAGAGGATGTCGAAAACACCCTCTCCACCCTCGCCCGCGCCGACGTCGCCCCTTTCGACCCCCTGACCGGTCAGTCCATCACCGAACTCCCTGCCGGCGTCCGGACCCGCTCCAAACTCAACCGTCGCATCCACGACGAAGTCAAGCCCCAGGAACGCCTCCAAGAGCAACTCAGCATTATCAATCAGCTGATGCGCAAAGCTGAAGAACTCGCCCGGGACGAAGACGGCAAGCAAGAACCGGAAGAGGTAGAGGAAAGCGACAGGAAAGAACTGGAAGAGACGGAAGAAATCGAAAAACAAGAACTGGAAGAGGCAGAACACAACAGAAACACCCTCCTATATCTCAGAGAATCTCTAAAGGCAAAAGGGGTCCCAGTCGAAACCCTGCCGCCTCACCTGCGCTGGCAATAGGGTCGGTACAAAAAATAGAATATAAACCCCTTTCTGTTCCCCCCTTGGGCAACAGCCGTAACCCCCTACCCTCCACCCACCCCCCAAACCCCCCAGACCTCCCTCTCCCGCCCCAAAAACCCACCAAAACCCCCGGACCCACCCCAAACACCGCAAGGAAATCCCCGCCCATCCTCCCAAATCCCCCAAATCCCCCAAATCCCCGTCCCCAATCCCCGTTAAGACCAAAGAAAATCAGAAAATCCCTTAAATCCCCCACAATCACAATCCAAAATCAAGAATCCCCCCATTCTCTCACAGATCTCTCGCAAACTCTCGCACCCCACTCACCCACCCGCCTCCACTAACCACTGTCCACCGCCCTTCCAGCCACCGCAGTTCGCCAATCCTGTGATAAGATGCCCTCCAATGACTCACCTCAACTGTCCGCTTCACATCCACCAGCTAGGGTGCAAATATGGAAAGCAAGACTCTGCGCTATCTTGACGACGGCAGCATCGAACTCTTCGTTACCCAAGTTGGCGACCCCGCAGAAGGCGAAATCCAGCTCACGGGCGGAGCCTGCGGCATCTGTTCCTGGGACATCGTCACCGCCAAACTCGGTTCAGCCATGATCCCCATGGCGCCCCCCGGCCACGAGGGCGTCGGCTACGTCTCCAAGATCGGCCCCGGCGTGACTGGCTTCAAAGAGGGCGACAGAGTCGCCGGCGGCGGCTTCGCCACTGTGCGCAACCTCTCCAGCCAGAGAGTCTATCCCATCCCCGACTCTGACCTGGCCGACGAACACTGGATCGTCGAGCCGGTCGCCTGTATCGTTACCGGCCTCGACCACACCAACCTCAATGCCGGCGAAACAGTAGCTCTCGTCGGCGCCGGTTTCATGGGCCAGCTCCTCCTCCAGGGCCTCCTGCACATGCCCGTAGGCGAGCTCATCGTCCTCGACATCGTCGACGCCAGACTGGAACTGGCCCGGCAACAGGGCGCATCCGAAACAATCGACATCTCCCAACACGACGTAGACGACCTGGCCGCAGACCTGAAGGCTCGCGGCATCGATATCGTCGTCGACGCCTCTGGCAGCCAGGGCGGCCTCGATCTCTCCGCCGACATCGTCAAGAGCGGCGGACGCATCAACCTGTTCGGTTGGATCAAGGGACAGAAGGCCTACTTTGACCCGTCCCACTGGCACTTGGGCGGCTTCACAATCGTGAACTCTTCTCCCTCTTCGAAAATCCGCAATACCTTTCCGCCCGCTATCAAGCTCATCGACGCCGGCGTCTTCGACCTCCGGCCCCTCGTGACCCATACCGCCCCCCTCGGTGGATACCCGTCCCTGATGGAAGAGATCCTGGCCGGGGACGGCTCCTACGTGAAAGGCGTCATAAACTTGGACTGACCTCTTTCCTTACGTCGTTCTGGTTCCCACTGTTAACCTGTTGGTGGACTGGCAGAACCGCCATCCCTGAATCCATACCGGAATCTGACCCCCGCTAGCGTAACCGCCCGCCTTGTGCTAATATGCGCCCTGTTAAGTGCCTGTTGCGTACCAGATTTTGAACTGATTGACCTTTGCAAAGGAGATTCCAAGATGAAAGACCAGGCTTCCGTTTCTCGACGTAATTTTCTGAAACTTTCCGCGCTTGGTGTCGGTGCATCGGCGCTGGCAGCATGTATGCCCGTGGCCGCCCCCGCCGGAGGTGATATGGGAGACGACGGCGGTATGGCAGAGCCGACGGCTGTCTCTTTCCTGACGCAAGGTGGAGGCGAAATCTCTTTCCTGCGCTACGAACCTCTGATCGAGGACTTCCAGGCCGCCAACTCCGGCATCACCATCGACCCCATCTGGGAGCCCGGCGGCGCCATCGAGATTCAGACCAAGCTATTGACACTGATCGCCGCCGGCGACGCACCCGACTCCTACTGGGCGCACAGCTACACCAACTCCGGCCAGGCCGTGCGTAACATCCAGCTCGACGTCAACCCCTTCATCGACGCCGACGACGACATCAGCGGCGACGACTTTCTCCTCGCCGCCTACAAGGACTTCCAGTACGAGGGCAGGCAGATCGGCTTCCCGCGCGAGACCACCAGCACGGTCATTATCTACAACGCCGAGCTCTTCGACGCTGCCGGCGCTGCGAGACCCACAGCCGACTGGACGTGGGGCGACTTCATGGAGAGCGCGGCCGCAATGACCCAAGGTGAAGGTACCGAACGAGTCTTCGGCACTGCGGACTGGCACCGCAACCGCAATACATGGATAAAGATGTGGCAGAAAGGCGGCGACGTTCTCAGCGAGGACCGCACCAAATTCACGATGAACCAGGAGCCCGGCCTTTCGCAGGTCGTTGAAATCCAGGATTGGCACCAGGACGGCGGCATCCACGTGCCCGCAACCGTAACCGAGGCCGGCGGTTTCAGCACAGGCGACCTGTTCACGACCGGACGCATCGGCATGTTCCCGCAGTTCTCGGTCTTCTCGAATGTGATGAGTTCAGAGTTTGAGTGGGACATTGCCCACTTCCCGGTAGACGAGGGCGATACCCGGACCACGCGTGTTGCCTCCGCCGGGCACAGCCTCTACGGCGGCACTGAAAATCCCGACGAAGCCTGGCAGTGGATGAAGTTCCTTGGCGGCGAAAATGCGTTCCGCCACTGGGTCGAGGCTACAGGGCTGAACGTTCCTTCCCTGAAGGTTGTCGCCGAGAGCCTCCTGGAAACCATGGCAGACGTTCTACCGCCAAGCGCACAGATCATGCTGGATGCATTTGAATATGGCAGGCCGGAGCCGGTGGCCGGCGACTGGATCGGCGTCCACCGCGAAGTGCAGCCTGCCCTCAACTCGATATACGGTATCGAGAAAGCAGATGCCCAGGCAACGCTGGATGCAATTGCCAGCCGTGTGGAAGAGTTGGCGGTCTATGTACCGGGTGTATAGCTAAGACAAACATGATGTTGGCAGTCGCACCATGACTGCCAACATCCATGACCTCTTGTCCCTGCGATGGGCATCCAAGGAGTTCCCGCTACAAAAGTGAAGAAGAGGCGCAGTCTGCTCTGGTCTGAAGCCAGGGACGGCTACCTGTTTATCCTCCCCTGGGTCTTTGGCTTCATCATCTTTACCGCTGGCCCAATGTTGGCATCGCTGTACATCTCATTCACGCGCTGGGAAATCGTCACCCCTTCAGTCTGGGTTGGCAGTGCACAGTATGTGAAGCTGTTCAACGACGACCGCTTCTGGTTAAGCCTCTACAATACTAGCTACTACGTGTTTATCGGAGTGCCGCTGCATCTGTTCTTCGCTTTGCTGGCGGCACTCGCGGTCAATTTGAACTTGCGCGGCATCCACTTCTTTCGCACTGCCTACTACGTGCCCTCGCTCACGCCCGTGGTAGCCAATTCCATCCTCTGGGTGTGGATTTTCCACCCCGAGTGGGGACTGGCCAATGCCTTTCTGGAGTGGATTGGGCTGGAGGGGCTCTACTGGCTTCAGGATCCGCGGCTGGCAAAGCCGGCGCTGATCGTCATGAGTTTCTGGTCGATCGGCGGCCAAATGGTGATCCTTCTGGCGGGGCTCAAAGGTATCCCCATGGAGCTGTACGAGGCTGCGGCCATCGACGGCGCCAACTGGTGGAGCCGGTTCTGGCGCGTCACGTTGCCGCTGCTGACTCCTGCACTGTTCTTTAACCTCATCATCGCCATCATTGGTGCTTTCCAGGTCTTCACTCAGGCCTACATTATGACTGAGGGCGGTCCGAACTATTCAACGCTCTTCTATCTCCTATATCTGTTCCGCGCTGCCTTTGAGAATTTCCGCATGGGCTACGCTTCGGCGATGGCCTGGGTTCTCTTCATTATTGTACTCACATTTACTGCACTTCAGTTCATGCTGTCAGATCGCTGGGTCTTTTATGAGGGGGACGTACGTCGCTAGAAGCGGCGCTTCAATTTGCCGATGCAAATGATGGGTAACCGGGCCGCCAGGGAACTGATTACTGCAGCGTTTTGGTACGCGATTCTGAGCGTATTCGCCTTGACCTTGGCGTTGCCGCTGGTATGGCTGCTGTCGACCTCATTGAAGACGGGTGGACAGACGTTTCTGATGCCGCCAAAGTGGATCCCCGATCCGTTCGTGTGGACCAACTACTCTGAGGCCTTTAAGGCCGTTGCATTCCACGAATACTTTTGGAACACAATCCGCATCGTCGTCTTCGCCACGACCGGCACATTACTGACCGCCTCGTTGGCGGCCTTCGCATTTGCCCGATTGCGCTTTCCCTTTCGTGAAACGCTGTTCATACTTGTCCTTTCGACGATTATGCTGCCTTCTATCGTCACCCTGATCCCGACATTTATCGTGTTTCGCACGCTCGGTTGGATCGATACCTTTCTGCCGCTGATAGTGCCGCTGTGGTTCGGAGGCGGCGCGTTCAACATATTCCTGTTCCGTCAGTTCTTCATGACGATTCCGCTCGAGCTCGACGAGGCAGCACGCATTGACGGGGCCAGCAACCTCCGTATCTACTGGGGCGTCATTCTCCCGCTCTCGAAGCCGGTGCTGGCAACCATTGCCGTCTTTGCCTTCATCCACAACTGGAATGACTTCTTCGAACCCCTGATCTACCTGCAGAGCCCGGAAAACTGGACCATGGCGATCGGCCTGCGCGGCTTCCGCGGCCTCTACCACACCGAATGGAACCTGATGATGGCGGCGTCTACCGCCATGATCGCCCCCCTTCTGGTTCTATTCTTCTTTGCCCAACGATATTTTGTTAGCGGCATCCAAATGAGCGGACTGGCGGGAAGATGACATACAAGAACGGTCTCGTAGTTGACACCGACATTCACCCCTTAACTGACAAGGATAGTGTGCAGGCGCGGTTGCCGGAGCCCTGGCGAACGCGTTACGCCTCGGGAAACCGCGGGCCGGGCAATTTGGGTTGGTGGAATCCCATGGGCGTCGAACGCTCCGACGTTACCATGGAAGACGGCCGCTCCATCCACGCCGACCCGGAACTCCTGCAAGAACACTTCCTCGACAAGTACGAAATCGACTACGGTGTCCTGCTTCCGGGCGGCGTACTCCACACTGCCCAGTCGCCGGAGCCTGATTTTGCCGCCGCCGTCATCAGCGCCGTGAACGACGTCTACGCCGAGGAATGGTTCCCCCGGAGTTCCCGGCTGCGCTCCTCCCTGGCCGTATACCCGCATCTGCCCGATATGGCAGTGGCAGAGATTCACCGCCTGGGCAGCCATCCGCAGTTCGTACAGGTACAGCTGCCCAGCGCGTCGCGCATCCCATGGGGCCAGCGCATCTTCCACCCAATCTACGCGGCGGCCAGCGAATACGGTCTGGCAGTTGCCATCCATCCCGGCGCAGAAGGCGTCGGCCTGTCCGGCCCGCCCAATGCAGCCGGATATCCCACCAGCTACTTCGAGTGGCATACCACACTGGTGAACAGTTACATCGCCCACGTCACCAGCATGCTGGCCGAAGGTGTCTTCGCCAAGTTCCCCAATCTGAAGTTCGTGCTCGTCGAGGGAGGTATCTCGTGGCTGCCGCCCATTCTGTGGCGGATGGACAAGAACTGGAAGGCGCTGCACTCAACCATTCCCTGGCTCAATGAGTTGCCCAGCGAGGTTGCCGCCCGCCACATTCGTGTCACCACCCAACCCCTGGAGGAGCCGCCGGACGCGAACCATTTCCACGCCATGCTGGAGATGTTCCCCGCCGAACAGATGCTGATGTTCTCAAGCGACTTTCCCCACTGGGACGGCGACGCGCCCGATTTTGCCTTGCGCCAGTTCCCAGACCACCTCCGGTCCCGCATCATGGGCCAGACTGCAGCCGAACTCTACGGCCTGCAAGCAGTCTGAGGATTCGCTTTGCACACGAACATCGGCGCTTTGACAGAGCACGCGCAGCATACCCTACTGCGCGTCGAAGGCCGGGTCCTGCACGTCGTTCTCAATCGGCCCCACGTCCTCAACGCCCTCCATCCACCGGCCCATTTTGAACTGGCAGAGATTTTCGACGCCTTTGCGGACGACGCCGACCTGTGGATCGCTGTGATCCGCGGTGCAGGGGACCGCAGCTTTTGCGCCGGCACCGACCTGAAAGCGCTCGCAGAGGGGGGCCGCGACGAGTACCCGCCAACAGGCTTCGCAGGACTGTCCCGTCGATTCGACCTTGATAAACCGGTAATTGCAGCAGTGAACGGTCTTGCACTTGGCGGCGGCCTGGAGATCGCCCTGGCCTGTGATCTGATCGTCGCCGCCGAGCACGCCGTGTTTGGGTTCCCCGAACCTCGCGTGGGTCTGGCCGCGATGGGCGGCGGCGTCCACCGGCTGGTGAGACAGCTGCCGGACAAGGTGGCAATGGGCTTCCTGCTGACGGGACGGCAGTTCAGTGCCCGCGAAGCGCTGGCATTCGGGCTTGTCAACGAGGTCGTGCCCGGGGATTCGCTGGACAGCGCCGTGCAGAGCTGGGTTGAGGACATCCTTGCCTGTGCCCCGCTGGCGCTGAGGGCGACAAAGCAGGTGGCGCGACGAAATCTGGATTACGCCAGTCTGGCTGACGCCATCCGGGCCGACTATCCCGCTGCCGCCAGAATGCTGGAAAGTGAGGACGCAGTGGAGGGCCCGCGCGCTTTCGCCGAGAAGCGGGCTCCTGTCTGGCGAGGTCATTGAGACATGAATGCGCAGACGCGAGCTGCGCCGTGGCGGCCCGGTCTCAGTGCGAATGGCCGCGTAAATCCGCCTGATCCAGCCGTAAGCAATGATGGATAGAGAGAAGATTCAACGCGCGGCCGGCCTTCTGGCAGATGCTTGGCTCGCAGACAACACCATCGACCTGCCTTCCCGGTTGCTGCCTACAGATCGCGCTTCTGCCTACGCTACGCAGGACGAAATGGCGCGTCTGCTCGCAGCTGATCCCGCCAACTCGCCCGCCGGCTGGAAGGTTGGCGCCACCAGTCCCGGAGTGCAGAGCTCTGAGGGCTACGACGGCCCGATTCCGGGTCGTATACTTGCGTCAACCATCTACGCCAGCGGCGCGGCTGTTCCGCTGACTCGCTGCCGCCATGCCAAAGTCGAGGCGGAAGTCGCATTTCGATTCACAGCCGCCCCGCCGCGCACAAACGGCGAGGTCACGCGAGACGATCTGGAGGCAATTGTAACCGCAGCGCCGGCATTGGACATCACCGGGACACGTTACGCCCCCAGCTGCCGTTCCGCTTGGAACGGTAGGCAGAATATGCTGGCAGGGATCGCAGACAATGGCAACGGCGGAGCAATTGTCCTTGGCGAGGAAACCTCTTCCTGGCGCAACCTGGACTTCATGCAACTGCAGGTGGACCTGAGCATCAACGGCGATGAGGCTGCGCCCAACCTCTGGGACCGGTCACGCGGCAACCCAATTGAAGCGTTGGTCTGGACGGTGAACCAGGTCCACGCGAGAGGCTTCGCACTGGCCGCAGGCCACGTGGTGCTGACCGGATCCCTGACCGAGCCCCAACCCATCCACGAGGGAGATAGCGTGACCTGCCAGATGCCCGGTCTGGGCAGCCTCAGTTGTCACTTCAGCCGGGCGTAGATATCGCCGCTGGGTTCGTCGGCCTCCATGTCCTGCAGCCGGACTGTCATCTCTTCAGGCGTGATCCAGTTCTCGCCCCGTAATCGCTGTGACTCGCCCCGGCTCCAGTTATATTCGTAACTGCCTAGCTCTTCCAGGCAAGCAATGCAGGCTTCGGCGTCTGCGCTGGCTGCCGGGATGTACTCGAAAGAAAGCAGAGGCAACGGCCTGCTCAGTCCCTGCAGTACCGCCGGCTCGGACCCCTCGACGTCTATCTTGCAGAAGTCGGGCACGCCAAAGCGGTCGATCAGGCTGTCCAGGGTCGTTACGGCCACTTCGACGGAGTCATCCCAGGTGACGCTGGCGAAGGACTGCGACCGTCCGCCCTTTTCCCTCCACGCGCTGGCAGTCGTCGAAACAGTGGGCGTGCGGCGGCTGATGTGCAGTTCGGTTGAACCTTCTGCGCCCCCGAGTGCCGCCTGGACGAGCGTGAACGCAGGGTTGCGCCCATAGAGCTTCTGCAACAGGACGGAAAATCGCGGCTGGGGTTCGACGGCAACGCAGGCCGCCCCCAGTTTCAGGAAGACGCCTACGCGATTGCCCACGTGCGCGCCGATGTCGAAAACGAGCGCGCCCCGACCGATGAACTGCGCATAGAATCGGCGGTCACGGCCGGCGCGGCCGGGCTTGCCGTAGTAGATCAGCAGGGACCGCGCCAACCCCCATAGGCTCCAGAACTTCGCGGGCGTATTCACTTTGCGGATTCCCTATCTGTCCGGCTGCGGGGTTGCGCCCTGATCGAGGTCGCCTCCGGAAGGCGGTGGCTGCAGCTGCTTGAGCCGTTCAACCCATGGGGAAAGCGGAAAGAGAAAGTCGTGACGCTTTTCCAGTTCGAGCGATGCTTCCTCCAGCTGACGGTGCGAAAAGGGGCGTTGATTGGTTGCGAAGAAGACTGTCGTGCTGCCGCGCCCGCGGCAGGAGTAAACTGTGGCGAACAATCTGCAGAGCGAGGCAACCACATCCGCAAAGGCAGGGTCCCTGTTGCCAAGATTCATAGCCACCAGCCCCCTGTCACGAATGCGGCTGCAGCATAGGGTCAGAAAGTCCGCGGTTGTGGCGTGCTCGGGCGAGACGCCGTGGTCGCAAAAAACGTCGAGAAACATGAGATCATAGTCTGCCGTGTCCTGACTGAGGAAGTCACGGACGTCGGATACGTCAACTGATAGGCGTTCGTCAGGCTGAAAGCCGAAGAAGCGGGTTGCGGCCCTCACGACCGGGGCCGCGATTTCAACGCAGATGAACTGGGCCCGCGTCAAATGATGGTGGAGCGTCGTGGCGAGGCATCCGCCACCCAGCCCGCTGAGGAAGACCGTCTCGGGGAAGGGCTGCCACAGAAGCGACAGTATCATCGCCTGCGTATAGGAACTCTGGAGCCGCAGCGGTTCGCGAAGGTCCATTGCGCTCTGAATCCAGTCAGTGTTGGCCACTTCCGCGTCCAGCATCCAGAGGACCAGGCGCCGACCCTCGCGGGTGACGGCCACGTAGTAATCCCCCCACTCTTCGGTATAAAGGGTGGTCTCCTGGGTCTCGGCCCAGCGTTGGGCGTCAAGCCGCAAACGGGCCTCGTTGGCCTGCTGCCACAGCCTGTCGGGGGTGAAGTGATCCGATTCGGATAAATCCATCGTTCGTCGGATTCGCGCCTGGTCGGTCTGATACCATCGACGGAACGGGGTCCTGGACCGGTCCCGTTGGGGACGCCGTCCCTGGCTGCGATCGGCTATCCTCCTGTTGACACGCGATCTTGCCGTGTGCTACCCTTCCTGCCGGCAAAAGAGTGAAGAGGAAGTGAAACACAGTCCAATGCAACTGTCAAGCATACCCAAGCCGGATGGCTATACCTTTTACTTTATCGGCGTCACGACCGGACAGTCCTCATCTCGCCGGGTCTTCCCCCTTTGGATAGAGGCACTGGGCAGACAGGAAGTGTCCCTGGTTGGAATCGATGTGGAGATTCACGCCGCTCCCAATCGCTACCGGCAAATCGTAACCGCTATCAAGCGGGAGCCCTTGGCCCTCGGCGCCCTCGTCACAACACACAAAATCGATCTGCTGGCAGCAGCGGCCGACCTGTTTGACGGCCTCGGACCCTATGCAAGGGCAACCCAGGAGGTCTCCAGCATAGCCAAAGACGAAGGTAAGCTGATCGGTCGCGCGACCGACCCTGTTGCCGGCGGGCTGAGCATGGACGCCATCCTCGGCCAGGATTATTTCGGCCGGACTGGCGGCGAGCTGCTCATGCTGGGCGCCGGGGGTTCGGCCGTAGCCCTGACACTGCATCTGATGCAGAAGGCCAGTGCGGCCGACCGACCCCGGCGCATCGTTGTGGTCAACCGCTCGGCGCCCCGCCTGGCCCGCCTGAAGGAGATGGTGGGTCGCAACGCCGCCGACGGCGCTCGAGACATAAAGTTCGAATTCATTCAGAACAATGTCGCGCCGCGCAACGACGAAATACTGGCAGGGCTCTCGCCGGGGAGCGTGGTCGTCAATGCAACCGGCATGGGCAAGGACACGCCGGGGTCGCCCCTGACCGACGCCGCCCTCTTTCCCCTGAACGGTGTGGTCTGGGAGCTGAACTATCGCGGCGAACTGGATTTCATGCGCCAGGCCCAAGCACAGGCGCCCGCCCGCGGACTCACGGTTGCCGACGGTTGGGACTACTTTGTCCACGGCTGGTCGCAGGTCATCTCCCATGTCCTGCATGAGGAGATCGACCGCGCCATGTTTGCCCGCCTTTCAGAGTTGGCCGCATCGGCCAGGTAGCCGACCTGCAAATCGTAACGCCAAAGCAGCCACTAAGCCGTCGCCTTTCCCCGCTCAACCCTGGGGCAAGGGAAGCGGCCCCTCTGACAACTGATCACTGGCTACTAACTACTGACTACTGCAGTTGTGCGGTCGGGCCTATTCGGCCCTCCCTTGTGCGGGGGCTCCGCCCCCGCAACGCCCCCTCTCCTACAACCCCCGCCGCAGCGAGTGTGAGGCAATATGACCTTGTCGACCCGCTGCGACCGGGCTTCCCCCCCACCCCGCGTCGTGGCGCATTCCGAGCATGTGCCGGCGCAGACAAGACAGCCGAGGCAACGCCCATACACACCCAACGTTCACCGCCATGATCATCGCGAGCCCCCTACACTAATCCTGACGGTACATTCCGCCCAGCCGGACCGCACACAGTGCACACCCAGAACCTGGCTTGGTAGTTTCACGCCAAAGTCTGAATCGAACTGTCCTTCCTGAAGCATCCTCCTCTACGCATCCGGCACGAAGTCGGCAGGCGAGAGCCTGCCCTGCCGCCTGATCGTGTGACATCACCAGTCAGTAGAATTCAGGCTCCCTTCACCTTCGCCACGGGAAAGCCAGCGTTGGCGTATTGGCGTAGCGACCGGTGGAAATCTCCAGGCGCGCACCGCAGCCCGGTGCCACAGTGACCTCAAATGAGCTGTCCTCCACGTCGACAGTCTCTCCGTTCAACGTGACCGAACCCAACTGGTGCTCTGCATACGCGCCGCCCTGGACCGTCACCCGGCGCGACGATACCTGGCTCGTGTTTACGAGAGTCACCGTCACTGCATCCCCGGTCAGGCTTTCCACGAGCGCGGCGACGTCAGCCGGAATGCCGGCGCGTCGATTGTCCGGATCGAAGTAGCGCAGGCGGCAGTGGAGGGGGCCGCCTGTTCGGCCTGTGGGCAGCCCGCCGAGCATCAGTCGGTTGAGGTTCTCGGTGACTGCCGGGTTGATGTGGTTCATGTCGTCGGAAAGGCGCGTGTCCGGTGTAGCGGTGTCGGCACGCATCACCTCCAGGTTTCCTCTCAGCCTTTCGAAATCGGCTTGCAGCGCCTCCTCGGGAAAGGCAGGGTTGTTCCCTTCCAGATATTGAATCCAGGGATCGTCGGCGAGGAGGTCGCGGTGGTCCGGGTTCATGGACCAGTAGTAGACTTCGAGCGCTCCGGACGTGAAGGGCTCGTCCTGAAAATCATACCAGTCCTCCTCGCCAAAGTAGTCGCCGTAGGCGTTGGGATACATGAGGCGCCCGTCAATCTCGCGGGCGTTACTGTTGACGTGGTCGATGACGCCGCGCCAGGAATCGGCATAGCGCCGATCGCCGGTCAGTAGCGTCGCATTGCCGAAGCCGTGAATGGCACGCGTGTGGAAGTAGGTACGGTGGGCCAGCTCACCCGTCTGTGGAACGGTGACCGTGAAGCCCCAGCCGTATACGCCGCCGTACCAGCGTCCTCCGCACTCGCTGCCGACTACATTGTCGAGACCTACGTTTGTCGGAATGATGCCGCCGTTCTGCTCAGTGCGTTCAACCCACTGATCGACATAGTCGAGGACCCACTGCCGGTATCTGTCCTCGTGGCCGAGCATGAATGCGTTCAACGGCAGAATCGTTGCGGCCATGTTGATCGGATGGTCGCCGACGACGTCATTGTAGTCCTTGAAGTGGGCCACCATCTCCTCGTAGCTGCGCTCGCCGTGGCCGAGACGGAAGCGGCCTTCCACTTCGATCGGGTCGCCAGCCCAGTCCAGACCGGTGGCTTTGCGGAGCAGGGGGCCGCGGCTGCCGTTAAACATGCTGCGGATCAGCTTGTGTTCCGGGTCATAGTTCTTCGCAATCGGGTCTTCGTCCATGTAGAACCCGGCGAAACGACGGCTCCGCAACTGAAACTTGGCGTCATAGGGGTCTGAGAGACCTTGAAGGAAGAAGGCGGAGAAGCCTTCGCCGTTGTGAAACCAGTCGAACATGACGGGAAACTCTTTGAAGTACATCCCGTCGCGGGCCATCGGCACGTCCACGGTCTTTGCCTCCGTGTACTGCTGAAGATGGCCTTCCCAACCCAGCTTGTAGAGGTCGAGAATGTCGTCGTCGGCGCCAAGCGCGTGGAGCATAGTCCAGTTCAGGATGTTCTCGGCCGCGTCGTCAGGCCCGTCGTCTCCACCCCATCGGGGGACGCACAGCAGGTAGCCTCGGTCGTCAAAGTAATGGGCAAAGAAGGCGCGGCAGCCTTCCGCTTGCTCGCGCAGCAGTCTGCGCTGCAGCAGGGCCCAGTGGGGCGGCGCCATGGGTGTTTTGATGTCGATTGTGCGGGTCATTTGGCTGGTCTCTTTGATTGAAATCTGTGGATTGACTTTAGTTGGGAACTGTCGGCATTCTGGGACAGATCTTTATTCTCGGAGAGTAACCTGGAACTCCTTCATCGGAACATGGATGTCCGCGAATATCGGCCGTTGGAATATGTATGCCAATTTGCGAACCCTGAGCAGGCGGCGTTGGCTATGTGCTTGCCGACTGGCGCGACTTTCCTTTCAAGAAGATGGCTAGAGTTGCCAGACCGGCCAGCACTCCCTGGACAGAGACGGCCAGGCGGGGCCCGGCGGTCTCCGCAAGAGATCCGGTTACGAGTTCGCCAGGCAGGCCGATACCTTGGCTGAGGGCGACCGTGCTCATGGCACGGCCTCGCATCTCGTTGCTGGAGGACGTAAGTAGAATGACGCTGCGCATTGCGTAGAAGCCCGCTTGGCCTACGCCTGCCAGGAACTGTAGGAGCATCGCCAGATTGAAGAGCGGGGAGAGGGCGAATAGTGTCCAGGCGATACATTGAAGCAATGAACCGGCGGCGAAGATTGAGTGGAACGACATGCGGCGGCGCAGGCGCTGGGTCAGAAAGAGGCCCATGAAGGAGCCGAGACTGAAGCTTCCGTTCAGCATCCCAAGCCCAATCGCGCCGCGGTCGAACACATCGCGGGCGAAGACCGGCATCAGGCTCAGCGCTGGGAAAACAAGAATGTTGATCAGCGCGGTTACCACCACGACGGTAAGCAGACCGCGATTGCCGCGCAGGTAGGCAACGCCGCCAACTATGGACTGCCAGATGCCTTCTTGGCCCACCGGCGTAGTCCTCGGCACTTGAATACGACCAAGCCAGGTCAGCAACAACAGGTTCAGGCCCGTAAGCGCGACGAGAGCGCTGAACCCGGCCGATGCGCCAATGTATTCGAGCAGCCAGCCGGCCATGTAAGCGCCCGCCCCAATGAGGACGCTGTGCGTCAGGCTCTCCAACAGCATTGCATCCGCGGTGAGCCTGCTACCGAGAAGATCGGGCACCAGTGCCGCCCGGGCGGGCGCGTCAACCGTCCAGCCAGCGCCGATGATGAAGGCGGCCGCGGTGATCTGCCACGACTTCAGCCTTTCGCCCTCAAGGAGGAGAAGAAGCGAGAGGCAGGCCGCAAAGATCACGACTTGGCTCAGGATCAATGTGGTCCGCCTTCCCAGCCGGTCGCCGATGAAACCTGCGAATCCGCCGAAGGCCAGCTGGGCTGCGCGGCGCCAGAAGGTGAGCAAGGTCACGGCAAGGGCCGAGTCCGTCATATCCAGGACCACGACCCCTGCCACGACGACCCAGATGGAGTAGGTCTGCCACCACAGAATGCTGCTGACAAGCAGATGGCGGTAGTTCGACTGTGCCAGAGGAGCCAGCAGGCCGGCGCTGCTCTCCTCGGTGGGCGTCAGTCGGCGGCTCCGTTAGCTGCCCAAAGTGCGCCCTGCCGCATCATCTGTTGTACGGCCGCACGTTGAAAGGTATCGGATGTGTGGCCCAGCGTTGTATAGAAGACGCGTCCATTCCCGTAGGACTTGACCCAGGCCATGGGATGTGGCTTGTCTGCCCACTGGGCGCTGGCAAGAACGTGAATGGCGGGGTCCCATGCAGACATGTAAATCTCGTCCTCTACTTCGAAGTCGGAGATGCCCTGCATGACCGGGTGGGTGGCATCGTCAACATTCACGGTAAAGGTCAGACCCGGCGGGTGCCAGTTGGCGTGACCGCCAAGCATGGTTGCAGCTTTACCACCAATCCACCATCCGGTGCCATGGACGCCGACAAATCCTTTGCCGCCAGCCACAAAGTTGAAGAGTCCTTCCTCCTGCTCTGGACTAAGCTCGGCATGATAGGTGGCGGACCCGTCTGCATGGCGCTCGGAGCGGGTGAATCCTGAACCCAGCACGCAGACATCGTGTTCTGCCAGCTTGGACGACGTGAAGATGCTCTTGTCGTCCGTTATCGTGACATCGATCCCCGGGGCGTCGCCGAGGAAGCCGCCGATGACCTCTGCGCTGGCGGCGAAGCCGTGATTGCTGCCGGAGATTACAAGGACGTTCGTCATGGGACTGCCTTTCTGTTGACGTGCCGGCCGCTGGCTTCGGGGGCACGTATGCCGGGCCGGATGGTTATGTTTGAGGACTTTGAAATCATAGCATAGGCCAGAGAGAGATTCAACGACGGCGGAAGGCAACGCTGCATCCCAAAACGGTGGCGATCTTCCCCTTGACTCAGGGCGCTGCAGAGCCCCATCCATCTCGCGATCAACCCTGAGTCAGAGGAAACGGCAGTTCTCTCTCCTCACTTCTCTTCACTCTCTCCTCGCTCTATTGGGCGGTCGGGCCTATTCGGCCCTCCCTTGTGCGGGGGCTCCGCCCCCGCAACGCCCCCTCTCCTACAACACGCCTCATCGACCTGGTGTCAATATTGGTTATTGGTGCCTATTTGAAGGTGCCTGGCCAGACCGCGTCCCGCGCCAGTCCCATCAGATCCCCGCAGGTGCCGCCCTTGTGCCTGCCCTCGCTCCCTCTCCAACTGACGGTCTCCATCGTACCGCCAGGTCTGGCGCCTGCACTGTGTCCCGCATAAAGACGGTAAAGAACGCCAGCCACCGCTGGCACTGATTCCCCGCCAAACTGTTCCCACCCCAAAATCTGGGATGCACCCGATGGCAATGGCGGGCAATAGGTTAGGTAAAGTGGGCCCGTTCGCACGCGGGCCTGACTGAGCTGAGGCAAGTCGGCTGAAGCGTTTACACGCTTGCTTTTCTGGCGGAGTAACGGCAATATGCTGAGGAAAGCAGACACCAGCCAAAGCTGTGAGAGGAAAACATATGCCGACCAGCAATATGCAAGGCGTGTACCCGATCCTGGTCACGCCCTTCCATGAGGATTCGCAGATCGATGAGGAAAGCCTGCGCCGGTTGATCGACTTCAATCTTGATGCCGGAGTTCACGGGTTGGGGGTTGCCCTGGGAAGTGAGGTCTATAAGCTGACCGAGGCGGAACGAGCTTGGATGACCCGCGTCGTTGTGGACCAGGTCGCAGGTCGTGTCCCGGTGGTTATCAATACAGGAGCGAATGGAACAGACCTGGCCGTTCATTACAGCCGTATGGCGCATGAGAACGGGGCCGACGCGCTGATGGTGCTGCCGCCGTCCTTCTTTCCCGCAGGGCCGAACGAGATTGCAGCCTACTACCGTGCCATCTCGGATGCTGTTCCCTTGCCGATCTTCATCCAGGACGTGGCCGCGTCGCAGATTTCTGCTGGCCTGGCAAGGAGGCTGGCCGAGGAGTGTGAATGGGTCCAGTATATCAAAGTAGAGAGTTTCCCCGTGGTAGAGAAGGTGGCGGCAATGTCGGCCGAAGCGGGTGATGTGTTGACGGTTTTCGGCGGCGCCGGGGGCGGCTACTTTATCGAAGAGATGCGCCGCGGCTCGGTTGGGACAATGCCGTTCTGTACCCAGCCCGAGGCATTTGTAGATATATGGGACCGGGTGCAGGCAGGGGATGAGGCGGGCGCGTGGGAGACATTTAACAAGCAACTCGTGCCGATAGCCCGCCTGAGTGCCCAGGGCGCGGGCCTGTTTCACGGCGTACATAAGGAGATTCTCGTCCATCGCGGCGTGATTGGGACGGCGGTTGTCAGGGCGCCTGCTGCATCGATAAACCCGCTGACGAGGCAGGAGTTGGGAACGCTATTGGAGGAACTGTATCCGAACGGCGAGCAATGAGTGAAAGGGAATGCGAGGAAAAGGCCGCACCGCTGGTCGAATTGATCGTCTGAACATCTATGAGAGGAAGGTTGAGGGACGATGAAGATAGTAGACATACAGGTGGTTCCGTTTCGGGTCGTGCGTGAGCAGTTTCATCAGGGCAGGTATAGCTTTCCGCGTGAGGTAACGCAGACGCTGATGAAGGTGATTACTGATGAGGGCGCAGAAGGATACTATTTTGGCGGGCATGGACATGGCGACGCCGACGGGTTGACGCCGGAAGACCGGGCCCAGATGGAAGGACGGCTCAAAAATATGGTTGTGGGGGAGGACCCCTATGACCGTGAGCGGTTCTGGCACTGGATGTGGGTGGCAAACGTCCCTGAGCATCTGCTCAGTGCGCTCGACTGCGCCCTGTGGGATCTCCAGGCGAGGGCTATGGACCTGCCGCTCTACAAGCTGCTGGGCGGCTGCCGGGATAAAGTGAAGGCGTACGCGAGCACCTTTCCAAATGTGGGGAGCGTGGAAGACTATGCTGCGCACGCTGTAGCTTGCAAGGAGGAGGGGTATACGCACTACAAAATCCACCCCTACTATTTCTGGAATCCGGTGACGCACGAGGCGGTACCGGGGCGGCCGTCGCATATTGAGAAGGACATAGAAGTGTGCCGGGCGGTGCGGGCCGCCGTCGGCGACGACATGGTGCTGAGCTACGACCCGTGGGGTACCTACCGGACCTATGAGGAGGCGTACAAAGTCGGGCGCGTGCTGGAGGAGCTGGGCTACTACTGGTACGAGCACCCGATGAACGAGTATAGGGTGCAGCCCTACATAAAGCTGTGCCGCGAGCTGGATATTCCAATCCTATCGCCTGAGATCGCCGCCGGTAGCCTGTATACGCGCGCCGACTGGATACTACGAGGCGCTTCGGACATGACGAGGATCGACGTGCTGCGCGGCGGAATCACCGGAGTGCGCAAGATGGTTGCGGTCGCGGAGGCGTTCGGCGTCAAGTGCGAAATTCACATGAGCGGTTTCGCGAACCTGCAGATCCTGGGTTCTACGAGCGAGGACACGTGTGAATACTACGAACGCGGGCTGCTGGCGCCGGGGATCGACTGCAATACACCGCCGCCCTATCTGAAGGATATCGGCGACAGGATGGACAGCGAGGGATATGTCCACTTGCCGCAGGAACCGGGCATGGGTTACCAGATCAATTGGGACTATATCGAAGACAATCTGGTTTGAACGGCGAAAGCCGCGGGTCGGGCAAGCCCGCCGCGGCAATAGGGTAGGAATCGTGCGGCGGGGAAACCACGCCCCGCCGCTGTCGATGCAGTTGCCGAATCAGAATGCTACGCCCAACTTTACATTCTCCTCCGGCGCATTCGCGATCTTGGGATATTCTCTGAGCAGGTCGTCGAAGGGGACGACGGGCTGGACGACGGGTTCCGACTTGAGGCTGCCGTCGCAGAGGAGGCGCCACACCACCGAGAAGAGGCGGTTTTCGTCCCAGTTGGGGTATTCGGGATTGGGTTCGCTGCAAGCACGGGAGAAGACGATAGTTGGGCGGTTGAAGTGGGCTTCAGCACCCAGGTCGAGGCCGGCCGGGTAGCTGCCGGGCCAGGCGCCGGCAACGACTGTTCCCAGGTAGGCGACGCCTCGAAGGGCGGCCTGCAACGCGCTGAAATGGCCGCTGTAGTCTACACAGACATCGGCGCCGCGCTTGTTTGTGGCCAGCTTGATTTCAAGTCCGGCGTCGCACGCGGTCGGGTCCATGACGATATCTGCGCCGCACTCCTCTGCCACGTCGCGGCGGAGGATAATGGGATCGACCGCTATGACGGGGTAGGCGCCTGCCAGTTTGGCAAGCTGAACGACGAAGAGCCCGATGGCGCCCATTCCAAAGACCGCGACCGCGTCACCAAGGCGGATGTGGCCGTCGCGGACGGCGCCGAGCGCGAAGTCGGCCGGGTCGAGGCAGACGGCCGCCTGCCACGGAACGCCGTCGGGCAGTCTGCGGGCGTGTTGGGCGGGCCAAACGTGTTCCTGGCGGAAGGAGCCGTGGGCAAAGACCGTATCTCCGAGACTGATGTCCTGGACCTCTTTGCCGATCTCGGTCACCTCGCCAACGCACATGTTGCCCAGCCCGTTTGGATACTTCACCATCTGGCTTTCCTGCGTGAAGATATGCAGCTCGCCATCGTAGTTGCCGCGATGGCCGGCATAGCCTTGGAACATGGCCATTTCCGAGCCGTGTTTGGCCGCACCAAAGCGACTGCGGACGCGAATCTGGTCTGGACTTAGGGGAGGGCTTTCATATTCGCGGAATGCGACTTCCTCTCGGGCGGGGGCGATGAGCTCGGTGGGCATGGGAATCCTCCTGGAGGCGGTGACCCGGTTGGGAGCAGCCAGTTTCGACTCTTAAGTTGCTGATTGTACATCCTTCCTACTCCGTCGACAATTGTGTAAGCGGGATCCGCTGTGCTATTCTATTTTCGCTTCTGACAAACCATACCTCCTCCTCCTGCAAAAACCATGCCGCTCTGGTTGACACGAAACGACGTTGAGAAACTCCTGGATATGCCGTCCGCGATCGAGGCAGTGGGAGAAGCCTTCCGACTGATATACGAGGGCGAGGCGGAATTGCCTGTGCGCGCCAACATACCGGTTGCAAGGCATGAGGGGAGCTTGATGTCCATGCCTGCCTACTTGGGCGGTGAGAGGGATGCGCTGGGGGCCAAACTGATCTCCTTCTACGGGAAGAACCCGACGCGGCGAGGGCTGCCGGCGATTCAGGGGAACGTAGTGCTCTTCGACGGCAGAACCGGGGCCTTGCTGGCCCTGATGGATGCCGGATATCTGACGGCGATGCGGACCGGGGCGTCCGGGGGCGTTGCGACGCGCTATTTGGCGAAGGAGGACGCGCGGACGCTAACCATCTTTGGCAGCGGCGTGCAGGCCCCGTACCAGGTGGAGGCAGCGCTGTGCGAGCGGGCCATCGAGCGCGTATTTGTCCTGTCGCGGACGCCGGCAAATGCGGAGGCACTCGCAGTCAAGTTGGAGCAGATGTTCAACGTCTCGGCCCAGGGGACCGTCGATGTCAAAATGGCAGTTGAAGCGGCCGATATTCTGGTCACGGCAACAAGCACCCACGAACCTCTCTTCGATGGCGGCCTGTTGCGACCCGGTGTGCACATTTCCGGAATTGGTTCGCACCTTCCCTACGCAAGTGAAGTGGATGCCAGCGCAGTGCGACGGGCCAAGGTTGTGGTCGATCAGAAGAGCGCATGTCTGGCCGAGGCTGGCGATCTGATCCGCCCGATCGAGGACGGTGTGTACGATGCCAGCCGGATTCACGCCGAGATCGGAGCGATTGTTGCCGGGGACAAGCCTGGACGCGAGGGCGACGACGAGATAACTTTTTTCAAGTCGGTTGGCCTGGCAGCGCAGGATGTAGCGGTTGCCCGCGTGGTCTACGCCAAAGCGCTGGCGCAGGGCGCAGGCACTGAGTTGGACCGGTAACGTGTCGGATGGCGGAATCGTCAGCGGCGCCAGAGCCCGATCTGATCGCGTTCGATGCGGAGAATACCGAGCACCTGCGGTGGACGGTGGCGGTCTGGAACGACGCCGCCAATAACAGCATTCCCCTCACCGAGAGATTCCTGAAGTACAGTTTCACAGAAGATGCTGGTGTAGAACGGGCGGGCCGCATTGCGTTCGTGCAAGGCCGGCCCGCCGGTTTTGTGCTATGCAGCGCTCATCCCGGCGCGCCGCCGGCGATGCGTACCGAAATAACCGGCTGGATTGAGGCGATCGCGGTGGTACCAATCTACCAGAGGAAGGGGGTCGGGAGGAGGCTGCTGGTTTGGGCTGAGAACTGGCTGGACGCACAGGAGAATCGTTCTGCCCCCGGCATTTTGAAAGTGGGCGGAGGGCCGCGTCACTTTGTGCCTGGCGTACAAGCCGGGTCCTATGCCGAAGCCTTTTTCTTGGCATCTGGCTTCGAATATGAAGATGACCCCTTTACATGGGACGTGGCGCGATCTCTCAGCGACTACAGTCCGCCGTTGCTCGACCATGTACCCGCGGCAGCGCGCCCGGGTCAGCCGGGCCAAGAAGGAGATGTATTGGGCTTTCTGGCCAGTGAGTTTCCGGGAAGGTGGCACTGGCAGGCTGAGAGGTTTCTGGACGAGGGCGGACGGATCTCGGACTTCATGCTGCTCTGGACGGAGGATGGAGTGCAGGGATCTTGCCGGTTAACGTTTGAAGACTCGGCCAATCCGATTGACCGCTACTTCCCGTACCAGCTGCCGCGCCCGTGGGGACAGCTTGGTTGGATCGGGATAAGCGCGCATTTGCGAGGGCAGGGGCTGGGCATCTATCTGCTGGATGCTGGGCTGAGGCGGCTGCACAACAGCGGAGTCAACGGGTGCGTAATCGACTGGACCACGCTACTCGACTTTTACGGCAAGTGCGGGTTCCGTCCCTATCGGAAGTGGGCTAAGCTTGGACGTACCAGGGGCGGCAATAGGTAGCCCGAAATTCAGAACCGGAAGTCTCTCCCTATGAGCATGAACGCTACTGCGCCGGCGATGAAAGTCATTGGACTCATGAGCGGCACATCCGCCGACGGAATCGACGCGGTCCTGGCTGAAATCTCGGGAACGGCTGACAGTCCCAGTATGCGTCAGATTGCATTTGAGAGCGTTCCTTGGAATCAAAAGGAGCGTGAGGCTATTTTGCTTCTGATATCAGGGCAGGGTGGTGCGCGCACCGTGAGCCGGGCGGGGTTCTTGCTTGGAGAGCGGTTCGCCGAGGCTGCGCTGTACGTAGTCGAAGAAAGTGGACTTGAAATAGAGGACGTCGATCTGGTCGGTTCGCACGGGCAGACGATCTGGCACGAGGTCGAAGAAGACGGCACGGTTCAGTCGACTCTTCAGATAGGGGAGGCGGCCGTGATCGCCGAGAGAACCGGGCTCACCACGGTGGCCGATTTTCGTGTGGCCGACGTTGCCGCGGGAGGACAGGGCGCGCCTCTCATACCCGTCTTCGACCGGTTCTTTCTGCGGCCAAAGGCTGGTTCGACGCGGTGCCGGGCTGTTCAGAACATCGGCGGCATCGGCAACGTGACGTTTCTACCGCCGGAAGGGCGCACGGGAGGCATCCTGGCCTTCGATACCGGACCGGGCAATGTGCTAATCGACTGGGCAGCTGGCCAGGCAACTGAAGGTGCGCTGCAGTTCGATAAGGATGGCGGGTTGGCCGCAAGGGGCAGCTGCAACGATAGTCTGGTTGAAGACTGGCTTGCGCATCCCTACTTCCTTCAGCCTCCTCCCAAGTCTACAGGTAGGGAGCTGTTCAGTCATGCGATGGCCGAACAGTACCGTCTGGACGCTGCCGAAGCGAGGCTCTCGCACGAAGATTTTGTCGCGACCGTGACGGAGCTGACGGCGGCTTCAATTGCAGAGAGCTATCGTCGGTTTGCCCCTGCGCCGGTAGCTGAAGTAGTTGTCTGCGGGGGTGGTGCACGCAACCCGGTGCTTCTGGAAAGGTTGCAGGCGCAGTTGGCCCTGAGGTGCCGGCGACAGGTTTCAGTTGTGCGATATGGCGAACTGACTGGGGTCCCGGGCGACGAGGAGTCGAAGGAGGCTCTGGGCTTTGCCCTGCTGGCGTGGCTCGCGATTCAAGGCGAAGCGGGCAATGTGCCCGCGTGTACGGGCGCCAGCGGCGAGCGCATACTGGGCAAAATTGCGCCGGGACGGAACCTCCGGCGAGTGTTAAGCAAGCTGTAGATGGACCCTGTTCTCCTCGCAGCGGGGCTTTGATCACATCATCGAAACAGGGTCGATGTCGATGCGCCAGCCGAATGGTATGTCGATGCCTCGCAGAAATGCCGAGGGATCGGCCGCCCGAACAATGATCTGCCACCGATAGTAGCCACGGTAGCGCGCATAGGGTGCTGGGGCAGGGCCCAGCAGGTCGACACCTTCGCCCCAGATGCCCATCTCCTCGGCGCGTTGCTTTAAGTTCCTCATCATCCCGTTAGTCTGACCTTCGACCGTTTCAAGTTTCTTGTGCCAGAAGATCAACCGGGCCAGCCTGCTCACTGGTGGGTAGTGCTGCTCACGTCGGAATTCCACTTCCCGTTGATAGAAGGCGTGGTAGTCGTGACCGGCGGCTGCCTGAAGCGCGTAATGCTGGGGCGTGTAGCTCTGGAAAATAACCCGACCACCTTTGCGGCTGCGACCGGCGCGGCCTGCCACTTGAGTCAATAGCTGGAAAGTACGTTCCGGGCCGCGGAAGTCCGGAAGATAGAGGCCCACGTCTGCAGCGACGACGCCGACCAGGGTGACGAGCGGCAGGTCCAGCCCTTTGGCGATCATCTGTGTGCCGATGAGTACGTCGGCCTCGTGAGAAGCAAATCGATCGAGGATCTGTTCGTGGCTGCCCTTGCGACCTGTGGTATCGCGGTCCCAGCGCAGGAGGCGTGCGCGCGGGGCAATTTGGCTGACCAGCTCTTCGATGCGCTGCGTTCCGGTGCCGAAGAAGCGAATGCGATGACTGTGACAGGCCGGGCATTGTTCGGGAATAGGCTCGCGACGGTTGCAGCGGTGACAGATGAGCTGGGCAGCGCGTTCGTGGAAAGTGAGGGGCGTTTCGCAGCGGACGCATTCGGCGACAAAGCCGCAGTCGCGGCACATAACAAATGAGTGCGTGCCCCGGCGGTTCAGGAAGAGAATGGCCTGTTCCCCAGCGTCGAGAACTGCGTGGAGCTCGGACTGAAGACTGCGACTGAAGATACTCCGGTTGCCGGCGCGCAGCTCCTGACGCATGTCGACGATTTCGACGGGGGGCAATGCGGCGTATTCAGGAGGCCCATCCTTTTCCTGCGGACGGGCATCGTCCAGTTCACCGTGGCCCACCACTCTGTCGGGCATTTCAAGCAACTGCAGCCTGTCATGTTGCGCGGCATGGTAAGAGTCCAATGAAGGCGTGGCAGTTCCGAAGATCAGGGCGCTGTCGGTTGCTTCTGCCAGTTGGACTGCAACTGTGCGTGCATCGTAGAAGACGGTAAAGCTGCCCCACTCGTCAGTGTCCTGCTTGTAAGTGGACTCGTGTTCTTCGTCGACGACGATGAGACCGAGGCGGGGCAAGGGAGAGAAGAGGGCGCTGCGGGCGCCGACGATGACATCGATCTGGCCGTCCCGGGCCCTGCGCCAGACATCGTAGCGCTGGCTTGCGTTCAATCCAGAGTGAACTACCGAGACCCGATTTGGAAAGCGGCCGGCGAAGCGGGCAACCGTCTGGGGAGTGAGAGCGATCTCAGGTACGAGAACGATGGCCTGGCGATCGCGTGACAGTGTTTCGGCGATTGCGCGCAGATAGATTTCGGTCTTGCCGCTGCCAGTTGCACCGTGGAGAAGGAAGCTCCCACTCTCACGAGATGGCTTCACCTGCCCTTCCGCCTCCGAGCACTGATTCAAGGGTTCGTTTGGCGTAGAGGGGAAGCAGGTCCTGCTGATTACATCCCAGACCTTTTGCTGTTGTTCGGTAAGTTCGGGGGGATCTGTCCTTGGATAGATTCGGCCGCCAAGAGGGTCCCGGTAACGCACTTTCTGTTCGAGCCGGATCAGTCCGGCGTCCCTCAATTTGCGCAACATTGCAAGATCGGTGTCCACCTGCTTGTAAAGATCGGTCTTCCAGACAGGAGTTTTGGCTTTAGCAAGGGACTTCAATACCGGCTCGTATTTTGACGTACCCCGCATCCCCAGGATGGCATCTTCTGTGGCCGAACGTGACTGCGCAAGAGTCACACAGTCGTCCGAAACCCGTACTAGCTCCTTTTCATGCAAAGGAGGAATAAAGCTCTCCGGCGGAAATTCGCAGGCATCTCTCAGGTCATCCAAGGTCAATGTGAACGACGGTGCACTCAGAAGTGCCGCCAGGATCTGATCCTGCTTCCTCGTCCTTCCAAGTCTGAACAGACTTTTGCGAACAGACTTTGGATCGATAAGCAGTTCAACCTGTTCCTCCCGTTTGGAACGGACTCCGATAGCCGAGCCGCTCTTGCTGAGCAGGCCAGGCGTCAGGAAGAGCTTCACGGCTTCCGAGATTGGCGCCACGTAGTAGTCGGCAATCCAGAATGCCATGGTCAGCTGGGCCGGGGTCAGGACGGGTTGCGGACGGGCGAGTCGATCGACTGCTTTGGTCTCGACGGGAGACGAGGTCGCGGGCCCAACAACGATTCCCTGAACTTCCTGCGGGCCGAACGGGACCCATACCAGGTGGCCCGGCTCTACCTGACCTATCAGGTCGGGAGGCAGGTGATAGTGAAAGGTCTGAAAACGCGCAGCGCCGCCGGTACGCTGGTGAACCGACTCCGGCCCTGGGAGATTGAGGGAAAGGTTCAGTGCGCTATCGACATCGACGCCACCCCAGTCACTGCCTGGAGGCGAGACGTCACTCTGCCTGAACGAACGGCGGATGGGGATGAATATGATTACTTCAACTAGACTCTTCTCGACTGACACGGGATGTCCCTCTGGTCAGTGTGGCTCATATGTTCCGTCTATACCAAGGGAATTGTAACCCTGATGCGGCGCGACGGCCAAGGGTTCGGTCCTTCCCTCGGCAACCGGTTCAAAGAAAGGGTTTACCTCTGCCGCCACGAGGGCGACAGGAGAGCGAGGTTGGAGGCTGTCCTGGATTCGGTTACTACCAACGGCGACGGCGCTGAAAGGTGAGAAGTAGTGTGATGCGAAAGATTGCGGCGTAGACGTACACCTGCCAGAGCCCGACAGGGAGTGCCAGAGCAGCAGGCAGGTAAGCGGTGAAGGGATGGCCGACTAAGGACGCATTCAGGGAGTTGAAGAGGACGGCCAGCAGGCCGTAGCAGATCAGCCCAAGGACTACCCCCATCAGTGGTTGAATCATTGAGCGCAAAATGTATTGACGGTCGAACTCCTCATGCACTCGCATTCGCTCAAAGAGGAATGAAATGGTGCCCAGCCAGCCCCCAATCCCGCCGCTCGCCACCGTCCACAGCAGGGAATAGTAGTGTGATGTGTTCCATCCTGTGCTGGATGCGATCGCCAGGATTATTTCATTGACATCGAGCGGATAGAGATAGAGGGCGGCGCCAAGCCCGCCTAAGGCGGCCAACCAGAGGATGAGGAGCCCGAACGTGCGCAGCGCCATGCCGCGTGAGCGACTGCGGCTGGACTTGGCGCGTTCGATTATCTGTCTGGCCTGTTCGATATTATACTGGGCCCGCTCGATGCGGTGGGGCTGGCCGGCTATGATCTCCCTGGCCTCACGCAATAGGGACAGGGCATGGCCTGTATTCTCGCGCCGCGTTTCCCGAAACCGTTCGATGGCTTCGTAGAGGCCGGTAATTTCTTCTTCAATCAGTTGCGCGTCGGAAGAGAGAGATTCGGGCGCAACTTCGAACTGTAGCCATTCGGGCGGAGGCGCTACCGTTACGGGATTGTCCAGAAGCGATTCGGGTTGCCGCCGGATACTTTGAATTGGAAACTGCGGCTCTTGAGGCCTTGTCTGGCCCGCTGGACCCTGGCCCGACTGTGTATGGGGCAGGTCTTCCCCGTCGGACGGATTTACGCTGCGGGGAGACTGGTCGAGGATTCCTTGACTGGACAACGTTCCAGGGGTGGACTCTGTATCGTGCCGCATAGAGGGTTGGGACCATTGGCGCGATTCCGCGGCGGGACCAGGGGAGTCAGATGTGCCCGAACCTGGGACGGATGCATCCGGCACCGCCGCGTCGTTTCGAATCTGGTCAGGCGGCAGGGCGCTTTCTGATCCGGGCTGGACAGTCTGGTCGGAATGCAAGACCGGTTCTTGCTGGTCCTCGGATTCTTCTGATGGCTCCGACGCGATGCTTTCCGGAGAGTAGCGAGTTGCGGCGGTGTCCGTGCTGGCGGCCATCTGCTCAAGGAGAAACTCGGCGCGCTGACGCAGCGCGGCCAACTGTGCCGCCGATTCTTCGAGCATTTGCAGGGAAGACAACTCTTCCCGCGCCAAGTCGTTCGGACCTGGACCCGCCTTACTTTCTTCGGTCGGATTTGGGCTGCCGTCCGAAGATGCAGAGGCGTTTTCAGATTCGGAATTCAATATAAGCTACAGTTCATTTGCAACGCCAAATGCCCGGAGGCGGCACCGGTTTGACGGAATCCCCACCGCCCAACAGCGATCAGACGACTGTCTAGTACTATATCATACGGTATAATTCAGCGAAAAAGACTGCCTCTGAATTCCAATTGGGGCCCGCGAACCGTTCAATTCAGGGAAGCGGCGCCGGGTGAGCGCTCTGCAGTCTGAGATCTGGCGGAATAGTGTTTCGGGACACTTTCCGAGGAACTGATCCTTCCGGCTTGGCATAACTTTAGTGGGCTAAGCCTGCTCACTCCTCCCTGTTTCATCCACATCACTCAGAATCGGGTGGGTGAAGTTTCGAAGTTGACTGTAGCCAGGTCGACAGGTCGACGTGCTTTCTGAGGCGTGAAATGCAATTGGGGAAGCCGTTGAGTCGCCACCGGTGTGCGCACGCAACGTTTAAGCACTGCGGAGGGCAATGAAAGGCACCTCATGCGAGTAGTTCAGGTCCAGTTTTTCTCGAAGTCCTGAGTTCATGGATGGGTGGACGAATGGTTGGCACTGGGCTCAAGCTCAGTTTGAGACGTGAGAAACTGGTCCCTGGCTTCAAACGATCTGTCTCTCCAAGACGGCTCTATTGCACGAAAGGGCGTGTTGCGGAGGCCCAGGAAAGGTCCAAATGGCCGGCCACCTTAAACTACAGCGGCCAGTAGCCCGAATCCGCACCAATAGACTGAGTAGAGGAGTGAAAAAGGAATGGAAGACAGGCACTCAAGGCGACTAGCTGTATTTTACCCATCGCCCGACTTGGCGTGTGCGTAACGGGAAGGGAGCCATCGCGAGGTAGGAAAGGAAGAGCGAAAACGCGGAGTAACGAAATTGGCGCAAGATTTGACAGTCACAGTGAATGCCGCGTATAATTGACTATTGGTAGTCATTCTGAATTGTTAATTTGGAGAGGGAAGAGATGCCGAAACGAACCTGGCAACCGAAGGTTCGCAAGCGGTTGCGCACACACGGCTTTCGCAAGCGGATGAGTAAGCCCGGCGGACGCAATGTGTTGAAGCGCCGCCGACTTAAGCAGAGGACAGAACTTTCAGTCCAGCTTTCAACGCGTAAGAGAACATTCTGACAGCGCGCCCCAAAACTGCTGGCTGGCCGGCAGCGTGTCGTGTGTACGAGAGTGGATGTGTGGGAAGGTGTGGGACATCCCCAACGAAGTGCGAAGCTCGTTCACTCACATGGCTTCGCTTAAAGCCAGCAATTGTGTGTATGCTGAATCTTTCGGGCCTTGAGCGGCGTGAGAAGACGCTTCCGAGTACGGGACAACAGCCGGTTCCAGGAGATTCGCCGCAAAGGCAGATCGTACAGTAGCCGTTTTGCCGTATTATGCATTCTCGAGAATCGTCTTCCCTATAGCCGTTTCGGTTTCTCCGTGAGCCGCCGGATTGGCAACGCAGTCCTGCGAAACCGCGTGAAGAGGCGGATGCGGGAATCGGTACGGTTACACATGGACCAGATTCAACCTGGTTGGGACTGTGTCGTCATTGCCCGAACTCCGATTCGAAAGGCTACGTACGGTCAGATTGACGACGCCTTCTCCCGACTCTTTGCACGCGCAGCGCTCTTGGTCTCTGAACTGGGCCCAAACAAGGCTAGCGCCTGGGAGGGCTGAGTTGTGCGCGCTGTCTTGCTGCTTCTGATCAGTCTCTATCAGAGAGGCATCTCCCCTCTCATGGGAAGCAATTGCCGCTTCTTCCCGACTTGCTCACAGTACACCTATGAGGCGGTGGAGCGATACGGGGCGGCTCAAGGGGTGTGGATGGGTTTGCGGCGCATCTGTCGTTGCCATCCATGGAATCCCGGAGGTTTTGACCCTGTTCCTTGACAAGTCATGCCAAACGCATCTGTTTTCATCGCATTCACTTTAAGGATCCCCATGTCGAGCAATGGAGGGCGGATTGCCGGGTTGCAGGCAAGTCGCCGCATACAATTCGGCAGAGGATCACGGGATGGTAAGGATGAAACACAGGTGATGCGGTCGGACAATTCGAGGTTGCGGAGCGACTAAGGCAACGAAGGTCGTTATATTGACCGGCCCTGCCCGCGCCTGGGTCTGGCGCGGCGATTAGGAGAAATACTGTGAATCGCAGAAGGATTCTCTGGCTGTTGATCCTGGTATCGGCGGCGTTTCTACTTGGCGGTTGCGGCGTACCACGCGAAGGCGTGGTGGACTGGAACACGGCAGAGGCAGAAGGATGGTGGCAGGTCGTCATCGTTTTCCCTCTGGCAAAGTCTCTTATCTGGCTGAATACCAGCCTGGTAAACTGGGATATCCCCTACAGCTGGGGCTTTGCGATCATCCTGTTCACGATAATAATCAAGATGATCACGTTCCCCTTGACGATGATCCAGATAAGGAGTATGCAGGCGCAGAAGGGCCTGCAGCCTCAACTTCAGGAGCTCCAGAAGAAGTACGGAAAGAACCGCGACAAGATGGCGCAGGAGCAAATGAAACTGTATCGGGAGGCAGGGGTGAACCCGCTCAGCGGCTGCCTGCCGATGGTCGTTCAGATGCCGGTCCTGTTTGGGCTGTATTCGGCTCTGGTGGCGTTGGGTCCGGCCTTGTCGGATGCTCGCTTCTTCTGGATTCCCGATCTTGGCTTTCCTGAATTCACGCGCGGGCTCGCCTGGATCCCCGAAAAGTTCAATGAGGGCGAGTATCTGCTTCTGCTGGCATACCTTGTATTACCGGCTTTGCTCATGATCAGCCAGGTCTACATGCAGAGGATGACGACCGCGACCACGCCGACCGGCAGCGAGGGTCAGGCCGGAATGATGAAGCAGATGACCACGATCATGACCCTGATGTTCGGCTTCTTCACATTGCAGGTGCCGGCAGGTCTGTCGTTGTACTGGGTGACGAGCAACCTGTTGCAGTTGGGACAAACATACATCGCCAACTACTTGAGCGGTGTAAATAACGCGATCGCCCCGGCGGCGCCGCAGGCCTTGACAGCCACGGCCGGTGCCGGATCTTCTGACGGAGGTTCGACAGTTGCCCCGGCTGCGGAAGTGGAGGAACCCCAACGCAAGAGGACGCCTCATCGCCGACGGAACCGGCGCAATCGAAAGAGAAGATAAGATGAATGAAGGTCAGAGCTACGAGTACAGGGCAAAGACCGTAGATGCGGCTGTTAATGAGGGACTGCGCCAACTGGGTGTTTCCCTGGAGGAGATCGAAGTCGAAGTGATCGACGAAGGGAGCCGCGGGATTCTGGGAATCGGCGCCTCCGATGCACGCGTTCGCCTGATTCGCAAAGCTGAGGACCTGCCTTTGGCAGCTCAAGCAGAGGAAGTCAGCAGTGTTTCAGAAGGGACTCCAGTCGTAGCTGAGACAGTGCCTGAGTACGATGCCGCTACTGGACTCGATGCAACGACAACGCAGGAACCCAAACCGGTCGAAGACGAGGCCGCGCCGGTCTTGCCGGCGGACTCGCATCCTGCCCTTGCAGTTGAGGTGGATGAAGGCGACGCGGAACTCGAGGACCTTGCGTTCGATCTGCTGAACCAGATGTTGGTGCATTTGGGCATCGAGGCCGAAATCGAGGTTTCCTGGCAGGACAATCCGGAGGACAGTGACCGGGCACTCTGCCTCAATGTTGTCGGCGAGGAGTCGGGCGTCCTCATCGGTCGCAACGGCGAGACTCTGGCGAGCATGCAGTACCTTATCAGGCTCATGGTCAACCAGGAGATTCATCGTTGGAAAAACATCGTTGTCGACATTGACGGCTACAAGCAGAGAAGAGCTGAGCAGCTCAGCCAGCTGGCCCACCGCCTTGCTGAGCAGGTCGTCGCCTCAGGGAGACCGGCATCATTGGAACCGATGCCGGCAAGTGAGCGCCGCCTCGTCCACATTGCGTTACGCGACCACGAGCACGTATATACCTCAAGCACCGGTGAGGACACGCGGCGCAAGGTACAGATCCTGCTTAAGTGATTGAGGCCAACCCTCCGTTCGCTTGTTGAACCGTTGCGTCGTGGCGCAGTTTCTCAGGGACGGTCTCTTGCCGGAGCGACATGGCTTCGGTCGACCGCAAACAAACGAAGTCAGGTATACCAATCGCAAACTGCTCACGAACTGTCCATGTCGATCGATCTGCTGGCGATAGGAACTGTAACGCGAGACATCGCGATTGCAGATCCGTCCGCGACCGACTATGTGCTTGGGGGGACTGTCAGTTTTGCCGCGGTTACGGCTGCGCGACTCGGTCGCCGGGCAGCAGTTCTGACTCGAGCAGGTGATGACATTGATCTCTCTGATTTGCAGGGAGTGGCCGACCTTCACGTTCTGCCTTGCCAAAGCACGACGACATTCGCCAATCTCTACTCACCGGACGGCCGCATCCAGTACTGCTACACACCTTCGCCGCCCATCGCTGCCGTGGACATTCCCCCGCAACTTAGGGCGCCCCATATAGCTCTCCTGGGCCCTCTTGTGAACGAGGTACACGCTGAGGTGGCATCCACATTTGGCTCCGACACAATTGTGGCAGCCGTGCCCCAGGGCTGGATGCGCAGGTGGGACGAAGACGGCAGGGTTTTCCCGTCCCCGTGGACGGATAGGGCGGAAATCCTGCCCAGTCTGGACGCGCTCATTTTGTCAATTGAGGACATTGACGGCGACTTGAGTCAGGTGGAGGAGTTCCTCAAGTACGTGCCGCTCGTGGTCCTTACGGAGTACCGTGACGGGAGCACGATTTATATTCGCAAGCCTGAATCAGAGGTTGAAATTGTCCCGATTCCTCCTCGCCCGGCAGACGAAGTAGATCCTACCGGCGCCGGCGACATTTTTGCGACTGCATTTCTATTGCGGCTCGATGAAACCGGCGACCCGCTCGACGCGGCCCGCTACGCAAATGTAGCAGCTTCTTTCGGCGTTGAGGGTCAGGGCGTAAATGGAATTCCCAGCCACGAGCAAGTCTTGGACTACATGGCCCGGCATCCCTGGCGTCATTCCGCTGCCTAGCCTGTAAGGGACCCATAGACGAGACGGCCCACTCAAGTGCCGGCGACTTTATGCAGTTGAGAGTGCGATGACAGCTCAGATATTCGCGATCGCCAACCAAAAGGGCGGCGTCGGCAAGACCACGACTGCCGTGAACCTCTGTGCCTACTTGGCCGGCGCGGGTTGCCGTGTTCTTCTTGTTGACAGTGATCCCCAGGCCAATGCCACAACCAGCTTGGGTATCGACCCCAGGAAACCGGGAACAAGCCTCTACGATGTCCTCATCGAAAACAGGCCGGTTCAGGAAGCTGTTACGGCAACGACGTTGCCCGGCCTGAACCTGGTGCCCGCAAACCTCGATCTGGCCGGTGCCGAAGTCGAAATGGCGGCGAGGATGGCCCGCGAGCAGCTCCTTTCCAAGGCCTTGCAGCCTCTACACCGCGAGTACGACTACGTGTTCATTGATGACCCACCTAGCCTGGGCCTGATCACGATAAACGGTTTGACTGCCGCAGATGGGATTATCATTCCGGTCCAGTGTGAATACTTGGCCCTTGAGGGATTGAGCCAGTTGCTGAGCACCATTCATCAGGTGCGAAAGGTCCTGAATGGACGATTGAAGGTCGCCGGCGTGCTTTTGACTATGTCGGACGTGCGCACGAATCTCAGTACGCAGGTGGTGGAAGACGTTCGGGAACACTTCCCCTTGGAGACGTTCGAAACGTTGATACCCCGCTCCGTTCGCCTCAGTGAAGCGCCTAGTCACGGCCTGACGATACTTAGCTACGCGCCAGACAGCGCTGGCGCGCTTGCATACGGGGAACTGGCCGCTGAATTCATGAGTCGTTTTCCAACTAAGTTTGCGGCGGCCCCCGCAGGTCTGCAAGGCGCAGGGTCTCCGGGTTCCACGGTGGCTTAGAGATGAGCAGAGAATCAGGTTCAGACCAATTGAACCCCCGCCGAAGGCACGGACTTGGCCGGGGGTTGGGCGCGTTGCTCGGTAGGTCAGACACGCACGACGACGTCGAGACCGATGCGCAGGTCGATCCGGTGAGCGATGGGGGGATCAGCGAAGTTCCTGTCGGGGAAATAGAGCCGAATCCCCACCAGCCGCGTACGCGCTTTGAGCCAGCGAGTCTGGTAGAGCTGGCTACGTCGATCCGCGAACACGGAGTCATTCAGCCCGTAATCGTCGCCGAGCGTCCTGATCAGCCCCATCGCTACTGGCTGATTGCAGGAGAGAGGCGCTGGCGGGCCGCGCGCCAGGCTGGGCTGTCGGTCTTGCCAGCGGTCGTGCGCGAGGCGACATCGCAACAGCTGCTGGAACTGGCACTGGTCGAGAATTTGCAGCGCGACGATCTTAGTCCCCTGGAAGAGGCCGCCGCCTTCAGCGTGTTGATTGATCAGTTCAGCCTGACTCAGGCGCAGGTCGCGTATCGTGTGGGGAAGAGCCGGTCGGCCGTGGCCAACGCAGTACGCCTGCTAGGACTGCCTAGAGAGGTCCAGGCAGCACTGAATGAACGGATGATCAGTGCCGGCCACGCACGCGCCCTCCTCAGCCTCGACAGCGACGAAGATAAATGTAGGGCTCTCGACCAGATTGTTGCCCGGGAGCTGAACGTGCGGCAGGCCGAAGAGCTTGTTCGAAGGTGGCAGGAAGAGCCCGCGGAGCAGGAGAGGAAGGAGGAACCTTCGCACCTGCAGGCACAGATGCGTTACTGGGAAAACCGTTTTCGAGACCGTCTTAGCACGAAGGTGAATCTCGACCGAAAGGCGGACGGTAGCGGTCGGCTCGTAATCCATTTCTATAGCGATGAGGACCTTGAGACGATTTACAGAGAGATCGTCGGCGATGAATCGGACTGAAAGCTCAGGTCCGTGAGCGAGACGCCGCCTGTGAAGTATAGTCTGCGCGTCGGTTCCCCTCTTGGGGGTACACCTCCTCTGAGTCTTTAGTATTGTGTTGGCTGGAATGCCGAATGGCTGAACAGATTGGCGATGCACTTCAGGCAGAACTGAATCTGGTTGCAGAGAAGCTTGAAGATGCGGTAGCCGATCTTCCGGCTGGGCTGGCGCAGTTTGTCCGCAGCGAATCGGCGCAGAATCAAGTGTTGGCCGGCGTTGTGCTGGCTTCCGCAGCGCCTGTGAGAGATTCGGTGGAAGACGAGTCCCGCAGAGTGGCGCTGGCAGCGGCCCTGGAGCTACTGCAGATCGCCCTTAACATTCACCGCCTTTTGCTAAGGCCCGAGCAGACCGGCTCGATCGACAGTTTCCTGCTTGGCGGAACGATTCTGGCCGGCGACTACTGTTTCAGCCGCGCGGCCGTGCTGGCGGCGCAAACCAGGCATCCTCAGGTCGTAACTGTTTTCGCAGAGCTCCTCCAGCAGGTAAGCCAAGCCAATTTGAGACGAGTCATCGCCGGGGATGGCGTTGGCGCGGACCACACCGCATTCGACGAGCGGGAAGCTCTCCTCCACAGCGGTGCAACTGCCGGCGCACTCTTGGCGGGGCTTAGCGAAGAAGAACAGGAGGCTGTAGTCCAGTTTGCCGCATCTCTGGGACGAAGTAGGAAGCGCGACGGGACCAAAAAACTGGGCGCCATGGCGGGAGCGACCTTCGACAGCCTACCCCCGCGGCAGAAGGAACGCTGGCGGGAGCTTGCATCGAGTCTCTGATCCACTATGTGGGCTGGGCCGCAACCGGAGATTAACGTGTCCTCAAAAAGAGCACTTCTTCTCACCACCCCAAACAGTTACCGGACGCAGGACTATGTCGACGCTGCGACGCGTCTGGGAATCGAAGCTATAGTGGCGGTGGACCTACCTAAGATGCTGGCTGAAGAATGGAACTTCCCCCTCGGCGCAGATTTTGGCCGCCCTGTTAAGGCTGCAGAGAAGATTGTCGAAGCGCTGGCCAGTTCGGACGGAGCAGACGGCAGCGAAGTCTGTGTCGATGCCGTCCTGGCGCTGGATGACTCCGGATCCCGGGTGGCGGCGTTAGTTGCGGCTGCGTTGGGACTACCCCACAACGATCCAAAGGCGGCGGAAGCTGCCCGCAATAAGTTCCAAATGCGGACGTTACTTGCCGCGTGCGGCGCTCCCGTACCGGAATTCCGCGAGTTTCAAACAAGTGACAACCTGAAAGAGATAATCGCCCGAACTGAGGAGGAAATCGGGTACCCGTGCGTGGTCAAGCCTGAGGAGTTGAACGGGAGCCGGGGTGTCATCAGGGCAAACCTGCGTTGCGAGTTGGCTGCCGCGGTGAGAAGGCTGACTGCCCTGATCGGGCGCGAGCAACCATTCCTGATTGAGGGCTACATTCCCGGGGTAGAGGTCGCTCTTGAAGGCCTCTTGGATAGAGACCGACTGCACTGCCTGGCCTTGTTCGACAAGCCAGACCCGCTTGAAGGGCCATTCTTCGAGGAGACGATTTACGTTACCCCCTCAAGGCTGCCTCCTGAAATGCAGAATCAAATCGCCGAGACCACAGAGGCGGCGGCGCGGGGATTGGGCCTGCAGACGGGACCCATTCACGCTGAGCTGCGGATCAATGTCGAGGGTCCATGGATTGTGGAGGTCGCAGGGCGGTCGATAGGTGGACTTTGCTCGCGAATCTTGCGGTTTGGAATGGAGGTCGGCAACGGCAGTTCGCTGGAGGAGCTGATTCTGCGGCAGGCGTGCGGTCTGCCTCTCGAAAGCTTGGAGCGTGAGCCGCAGGCCGGCGGAGTGATGATGATTCCGATTCCTGAAAGAGGTATTCTGCGTCGCCTGAGCGGCGTTGAGGAGGCGAAGGACGTGGCGGGAATTGAGGATGTCCAGATCACTGCACGGTTGAATCAGTCTATTGTTCCCCTGCCTGAAGGCGATGCCTATCTGGGCTTCATTTTTGCCAAGGGACTGTCGCCGGCAGCAGTGGAGGGTGCGCTTCGACAGGCACACTCGTTACTACAGTTCGAGATCGACCCGGAGTTTGCGTTGGTCCGGTAATGGCCGCCGCTACTTCCGGGGCGCCCCCTTGCCTGCGGGCACGCCTTTGCCCATGCCCGGAGTTCCTTCGGGAGTCCACCCTTCCGGCATCTGGGCGCCAACACCGAAGAAGAACTCTTCCATCTGCTCGGCCAGAAAATCGCGCGACTGCTGATCGCCGAGGCTGAGGCCGTAATGGTTGATGAGAACGACCGAGTACTGCATCCACATATCCCAGGCGGATTGCGAGATGTTCTCGAAGATCCGCTTGCCCAACTCGCCCGGATAGGGGGGCGACTCCAAGCCGGGCAGTTCCTGTCCGATCTTTGCACACTGCACCAGGTGGGCCATTGAATTGCTCCAAACCTATAGTAAGGTCAACTGTGCCCACCATTATACGGCCTGAGCTAACTCTGTGTCAAAGGATATGCGTACCCTTTTCGTAGGGATGTCCGGACAGTTCAGCCACATTGTGCTGGCAAGGCTTCTGGCACACGGTGTCAACGTGGTCGCCGTACTGCTCCCTGGACCGAGAAATATCCCGCTCCGGGCAGTTTTTTCGCCTGCCTGCACTGACTTGCCCCAACAGGGACGAGAGCTCGACCTGCCGATTTTGAACCCGGCCGTTATTTCGGCGCCGGCGGTTTCGGAGCAGAGCAAGGCGAACAGGGGCAGCGGACCGGGCGACTCTGCGTCATATGCGCCCAGGGCTTCTGCAAACCCTCTTGCGCTCGCCGCCAATGAAGGCATTCCTGCCTATGAATGCGGAAAGGTCGGCCATCAGGAGACAACCGGCTGGTTGAAGGAATTGGCGCTCGACGTAGTCTGTGTGGCCTGTTGGAACAGCATTATTCCTCCGCCTGTACTGGAGATTCCCCGATACGGTTTTCTGAATGTGCATCCTTCGCTGCTGCCCGCCTACAGGGGTCCGTTTCCGCTTTTCTGGCAATTTCGTAATGGGGAAACGGCGACTGGTGTGACGGTACATTGGATGGACTCGGGCCTCGATTCGGGCGACATTGCGGGGCAGCGCGAGATTCGATTCAATGATGGAATCCGTGGCGCCAGCGCAGAAGCGCTTTGCGCGAAGTCAGGAGGCGACCTGCTGGCAGAGGTTCTGGCAGTTCTGTCGCGGGGTGATGAAATTAGGCAGCCCCAGCCTTCCGGGGGGACCTACTATCCCGCTCCCTCACATGACGACTTCACCCTCGATTCCAATTGGCACACGAGAAGAGTATTCAATTTTATGCGGGCGACTGCAGAGTGGGGTATACCTTTCAGTGTGGAAGCGGACGGAAGATTGTACCGGCTGAGTGACGCGATAGAATGGCAGGAGGACGCTTCAACGGAAACGCCAGATTGCGGCAAGGTATGGGCTTCCTTTCAAGGCGGCAGTGTGTTAGCTGAAGAGTGGCCCGATTGAGCCCCGTTTACGAACAAAGCCAGTCAGCTTATTGACCAATATGGTTAGACCAGATGATCCGAAACAGTATTCGATCAATTCGCATCCAAATGACAGGAGATCACCGATGTCACTCATGTCAATACCGCCGGGGATGAAGATCGCGGCTCAAGTGTCACCGGAAGCCAGCGAGGAGGAGTTGCAGTTCGTAAAGCAGATGGGTCTGGACTGGGCAGTTTGCTGGACGGACGGCGAACACGCCGGTTACGACTACTATGCCCGGACCAAGGAACGGTTTGAGAAAGCCGGAGTCCAGATCTACGGGTTTGGCAACCGGGAAGTGCACAATCAGGACGCCATCGTGCTGGGGTTGGAGAATCGAGACGCCAAGATCGAGGAGTACGTCAGTCATCTGAGAGCACTGGGCAAAGCCGGGATTCCCTATACAACGTACGCACACATGGGGAACGGGATCTGGAGCACGGAGCGGGAGCTGACGCGAGGCGGCGCCTCGGCGCGAGGATTCGATATGGCAAAGGCAGACGCTGGACACTGGGCGGGACGCTACTACCATCTGCCACTCACACACGGCCGGAAATACTCGGAAGATGAGATCTGGGAAAACTTCCGGTACTTTGTTTCCCAGGCGGCTCCGGTGGCCGAAGAGGAAGGCGTCAGGATTGGCATTCACCCTGACGACCCGCCCCAGCCAGAGCTAGGGGGAATCCCCCGGTGCATTTTCAGCAGCTTCGATGGTTACTACAGGGCTATGGAAATCGCCAGCAGCCCCAACGTGGGTATCTGTTTCTGCATTGGCTGCTGGTTGGAAGGCGGCGATCTGATGGGCAAGGGGGTTGAGGAGTCACTGCAAGAGTTCGGTCAGGCAAACAAGCTCTTCAAGATCCACTTTCGCAACGTTGACCAGCCGTTGCCTCACTTTGTCGAAACGTTTGTGGACGACGGTTACTTTGACATGTACAAGGCGATGCGGGTCCTGGAGCAGACCGGCTTTGACGGTGTATTGATTCCGGACCACATTCCAATGATGGCGGACGATCAGCGCATCGGAACTGCCTATACGATTGGGTACATGAAGGCTCTGCTGGCCCGGGCGCAGGAAGAAGTGAAAGGGTAGGTACTGCAATGAAAACCGTGGGAATTCTGAGCCCCGGAGACATGGGGCATACGGTAGGTGAGCGGCTGAAAGCGCATGGTCTACAGGTAATCGCGCATCTGGCCGACCGCAGCGCCCGCACGCGTGGCCTGGCCGAAAAGGCAGGAATAGAAGAGGTAGATTCCTACGACTCCCTGATTGAAATGGCGGATGTCGTGCTGTGCATTCTTGTGCCCGCGGAGGCGGGGACGGCAGCGCAGACGGTAGCGGAGGCACTTCGTCGCACAGGTGCTGACCTGCTCTATGCCGACTGCAACGCGGTTTCGCCGCAGACGACCATAGCAATAGGGGAGACGATCACTGAAGCCGGAGGCCGATTTGTAGATGCCTCGATCATCGGGCCGCCGCCGCGCCGTGAAGGGGCGACGCGGTTCTATGCGTCGGGCGTGCACGCGGGCGAGCTGGCGAAGCTCGAAGACTATGGGCTCGACGTACCAGTCATCAGCGACAGTGTAGGCGATGCTTCTGCCATCAAGATGTGCTACGCAGGAATGACCAAGGGACTGACCGCGCTTTGCACGAACCTGTTGGTTGCTGCAGAGGCGCTGGGAATACGAGATGCCTTGTTCAATGAGTGGGGTCTGAGCCAGGAGGCAATGCTTAAGCGCGTGCAGGGTCTGCCAAGTATGCCGCCGAAGTCACGACGTTGGGTCGGCGAAATGGAGGAGATTGCAGCTACGATGTCGGACGTCGGCATGTCGCCGAAGTTCCACGAAGGCGCCGCAGACGTCTACCGTTTTGTCGGTGCTTCGGCTCTGGCAGATCGGACTCCTGAAGACCCTGACGAGCCTTCGCTGGAGGAGATGTTGGGGCTGTTGGTGGGGTCGCTGCCTACGCGGTGAGACCACCCTAAGGGGGACTCTTTCTCATCTTTCTTGAACAAGCAATTCGGGAGCAAGTCCTGCCATTCCCATTAGTGGACGGCAAGAATCGCTCCCTTTGTCCACGAACGGCCGCAAATGAAGTTCCTATCGCTAGGATCGAACGGGATCATCCCAAGGTTTAACTTGACTCTCACACAGGTTCCCCATCCTGTTGCCCCGGGACACAAGGCGCTCGACCTGTCCACCTCAGTAGGCCAATTAGCGTAGGCAGTCAACTGGGGCAGTGCAACTGAACAAAGGCTCCCCAAGAAAGATACGAGATACTCTCTACTGCAGAGGCAAGAGCGCGCAGGCGGTTTCCCGCCCAATTCGGTCCTTGGGTTCGACGTCGGAAAGTTACAGCTTGCAAGGACCTGCTCAGATTTTCAGGCCGCTGAGGACAACGCCTTGGATAAAATAGCGTTGGGCGGCGGCGAAGAGGGTGATAACCGGGACTGTCATGATGGCGGCGGCGGCCATCAGCAAGTGATCGCGCGGATCCCTGGATTCCAGAGGAATGTTCTGGAAGAATCGGAGGCCTACGGCCGCCGTAAAGAGGTCGACCTTATTGAGGTAGATGAAGGGTCCGAAGAACTCGTTCCAGTCACCCAGGAACTGAAGGATGGCGACGGTAGTCAACGCGGGTTTCATTAGCGGTAATAGGACGCCCCACAGAATGCGTAGAGGCGAAGCCCCGTCCATTAGGGCGGCCTCGTCCAGGTCTCGTGGAATAGACATAATGAATTGACGCAATAAGAAGATCATGAATGCCCCGCCGCCTAACCAGGACCCGATGGTGAGAGGAACGTAGGTGTTGATCAGTTTCAAATTGAAGAAGAGTACGTACTGGGGGATCAACGTCACCTGCGACGGGATCATCATTGTTCCCAACATGAGGACAAACCAGATCTCCTTACCTATATAGTTGAAGCGGGCGAAGGAGTAGGCAGTCAGAGAACCTGTGATAATGACCCCGGGAATTGTGATTGCCGTAATCAGAAAACTGTTCCCCATCCAGCGTGCGAAAGGCACGGAACTGAAGACCATTGCATAGTTTCCCCACTGAGGAATGGCGGGGAAGAGATGCGGTTCGAAGGAACGAAGTTCCTTCCAGGTCTGCAGAGAACTTGACACCGTCCAGAAGAGCGGGAAGGCAAACATCAAGGCAGCAGCAGTAAGCAGGATATAGGTCACGGCCCTCTGAATTCGATTCCGTCCGCGTCGGTAGACGTCACTGCGAAGTTCTGTGCTGGGCAGTCTCTCGATTGTTGCGGCCATCTTGTTCTAGCTCCCGTAGTAGAATACCCAGCGGCGTGAGAGTCGTAACTGCCAAATCGTAAGCGACACGATAACGAATGCGAAGAACCAGGCCAGCGAAGCGGCGTAGCCCATGTTCCAGTAGTCAAAGGCATGACGATAAAGGTGAAGGCTGTAGAACGTCGTGGCAAAACCAGGGCCGCCCTCGGTAGCCACAAATGCCGCGGTGAAAACCTGCAGACCGCCGATGATGCCAAGTACCATGTTGAAGAATATCGTGGGTGTCAGCAGAGGAATCGTTACGTGGCGCAGCTTGTGAATCGGCGAAGCTCCATCGATTGACGCGGCCTCGTATAGGGATTCAGGGATTCCCTGGAGGCCGGCCAGAAAGATAATCATGCGCGTGCCTCCCAGTCCCTGCCATAAGCCCATCATGATCAAGGAAGGAATCGCCCAGCGTCGGTCACCGAACCAGCCAGGAGGGTCGGACCAACCTAGGTCGATCAGCCACTGATTGATGATACCGAAATCGGCATGGAGCAGCCATTTCCATAGGACAACCGAGGCCACGATCGGTACCAGTGATGGCATGAAGAAGAGCGTGCGATAGGTCGCTAAGCCTCGCAGCTTTGCGTTTAGCAGGATGGCCAGAAACATCGAGCCTACGACGCCTAGAGGGACGCCAACACCTGCGTAGTAAAAGGTGCGGCCGAGCGAAGTGTAGAAGAGCGGATCGTCAAAAAACATCTTGGTGTAGTTTTCAAGACCGATCCACTCAGGGGCGCTGAGCACATCGTACTTTGTGAAACTCAGGTAGAGCGAGAATAGGCCGGGGCCGATGAACAGCCCGAAGAATCCGAGAAGCCAAGGCGTCAGGAACAGATAACCATAGACATTTTCCCGCCTCTGTCTCGATGTCGTCAGCGCTTCCGCAAAGTTGGACAGTCTCAGGCGGCTGGCCAGTGTCGCCATATTCAACTCCAGGATATGCGAGCAGTGAGCAGACGATTAATTCCTGCCCACTGCTCATTAGATTCCTGACAAGATCAGGCTGGGTCCATGTCCAAAACAGCCTGAATGTTGTCATTCAGGTCCTGCAAGCCCTTTTCGAACTCTACAGGCTGGTTGGGGTCGAGGAGCAGGTCTGTCCACTGCTGTACTGCGGACGTGTACTCGCGCCCGCGAGAATTGGCTGGCGCGTGTGCGGGAATGCCGTTCTCGAGGCTGGAGATGAACCATTCGTGGATCGGGTCATCTTCGACGAGAGAGTCGACTACGTCGGGTCGCACCATCGCGAAGTTGCGGGCTACCAGGTTGAAGCCGAGGCTACCATCGTGTCCGGCGATGTGCAGGAGGAACTGATAGCCGACGTCGGCGTGGTCCTGGTCGGTGCGCAGGTTCCAGGTGCCGCCGCGAAGCTGCGAGGGGAAACGGCCGTCTTCGCGCGCCGGGAACAGGATCTGCGAGGCCTTGGCTACGCTCTCATCCTCGATCTGGTTGTTAAAGTTGCGCACGCAGAGCGAGCCGCACCAGTTCAAGGTCAGTAGGCCGGCAACGAGAGCGCCGCCGGCGTTGTCGAGATCCCCTGGTGCGGGAAGCACCTTGTCGACTACGCCAAGATCATAGGCCCATCTCATGGCCTCAGTGGCTTTCGGGTCGTCCAAAAGCAAGCACTGGGAGCCTTCCTCGTTGATAAGCGAACTGCCAAAGAGGCGGCATAGGACTACGACCGTTGCCTCATTATGGCTGATATTCAGTCCAAAGCGTTCTCCTTCCACGTAGAAGGAATGAGCCCACTCTGTAATCATGTCAATCGACACATCGCGACCGACCGGATCGGGGACGTCCAGGCCAGCCTCTTCGAAATGGACGGCATTGGTAACCAGTGTGTCGAATCCTGCCCAACCCCAACTGGGGAAGCCATAGAGTTGACCCTGGTAATATTGCAGGCCCATGAAGTGTTCGAACCACTGACTGAGGTCAGTGTCATCGGCGGCGACAAGCTCATCAATCGGCATGATAATGTTCTTGTTTATCGCCCGCCAGAAGTGGTAGTGGGAAGGATCAAAGGCGATAACTTCACCGAGGTCGCCGGCAGCCTGGGCCGCGTACATCTTGGCGTAGTTGTCCTGCTGGCCGGAGCCTGCTAGTGGGCGCAGCTCAATGGTTACGTCGGAGTGCATCTCAGTAAATGTTTCGATGCGCTCTTCGTTCCAGCCGCTGCCAATGCCGCGGAAGGTGTCCCAACGCAGGTGGACCGGCTCCATGGCGGCGCCTTCGTCGGCCATGTCTCCTTCTGGGGCGGCCGGGGCGACACAGGCTGCAAGTGCGCCGGCGGAAACTGCGAGGGCGCCCTGCAAGAATGAACGTCTTGATACGCGGTCTTTCATCTGTTACTCTCCCAAGAGATGTGACGGGTGTGTGTGGATAGTGCTAAGAAACCGCAGCCCAGGCTCCGTCGGGTCCTGAGCCGCGGCGTGAAAAACTTGAAATCAGGGTTATGCCAGAGACTCCTTGTCCAGGACTTCCTGTACGAGGAGGTGGGTCTGCTCAACTCCCTCGTCGAATGTGGTCACTTCCGTCCACACGGCCTGGAGATTGTTGTTGAGCGTGTCTACGAACTCTAGCGTACGGGCATTGGCCGGTCTGTGCCACTTGCGCGGTCCTTCGGGATATGTAGCAATGTGCTGGCGGAAGATTGGGTGGACGGCGAAGAGCTCGTCGCTGTCCCAAACGTCGGCTCGTCCGCCAGGACTGCCGGCGCCAAACAGGACATGCTCGATTCCATCTTCCTTCGTGGAGTAGAAGTCGAGAATCTGGAATGCTTCCGACGGATGCTTGGAGTTACCCGTAATGCCGAAGGCGGCAGCGGACACCTGCGATCCTCTGAGACCGGTCGGACCTACGGGTCCAACGAGAACGTCCCAGTCAAAGGCGATGTCGCCAGACTCCTTCTGGTTGTTCCAGCGCCCGACAAAGCCAGTCGTCCAGTTGTAGACCCCGACCGTGCCTGCGACATAGTTGTTGAAGGTCTCGTTGCTGCAGAGGCAGGGATCGACACCGTGGGTGAAGCGAAGGTCATAGAGCCATTGGAGGCCCGCGATAGACTCTTCCTGGTCCAGTAGTGATTTCGTCCCTTCCTCGTTGATCGCGTCGCCACCAAAGATGCGCAGGTAGGAGGGGATGTGCTCCTGCCCAACTCCCATCGCCCGGACGCCCCAAACTTCAGGGGGAGCGGTGATGGCCTGTCCGATTGTAACCACATCATCGGTTGTCCAATCAGGAGAGGGGACTTCGGCGCCAGACTCCTCGATCAGGTTCCTGTTAATGTAATAAGCAGTCGTACCGAAGTGACCGTGGTTGGGGATCGCATGCAGTTCCCCATTCAGGGTGAGAGCAGCAATCAAAGAGTCCCAGAATGGCGAAAGGTCAAAGTCTTTGGCTGCCACAATGTCATCCAGCGGGACCAGCACACCCTTTGCTTTGTGTTCCGGCGGGTTGTTAAGGTAAGTCCAGACAACGTCGCCGACGGTCCCTGAGGCGGACAGGGCGTAGATCTTGGGGTACATCTCATTGCCGGGGAGCTCGTCAAACTCAAGAATCAGGCCGGGGTTCTGCTCCTCAAAGAGGTCTTTACGGCTGACGTGCCAGTCGGCATGTGTACCCAGGCGTGTATGGAAGAGGAGCGTGATGGGCTCTTCGGAGGCCATGGCCTCTTCCCCATCACCGGAAGGGGCGGCAGCCGGCACGCACGCCGACAGCGCCACTGCAGACGCGGCCAGGGCTCCCTGCAAGAATGAACGTCGCGAAACTTGATTGTTCATGGTTCTCTCCTAATGGGTGTGACGAAATAAAGTGAAGGGCCTCGATAGGACGCGGCACAGGTTCCGGCCTTACTTGAGCCGCGTCCCATGCGAGTTCAAATCAGGATCAGACCGGATCCTTGTCCAATACCTCCTGGACGAGGAGATGGGTCTGCTCTACACCTTCTTCGAACTCCACTGCCTGCGTCCAGATTGCCTGCAGATTGTTGTTCATCGTATTGACAAACTCAGACGTACGGGCATTGGCAGGGCGATGCCATTTGCGCGGGCCTTCCGGATAGATTTCCTGGTGCTGGCGGAAGATCGGGTGGATGGAGTTGAGCTCATCGCTCTCCCAAACGTCCTTGCGGCCTCCTGGGCTGCCAGCGCCGAAGAAGACATGCTCGATGCCGTCCTCTTTGGTCGAATAGAAGTCCAGCACTTGGAAGGCTTCCGAAGGATGTTCGGAGTTGCCGGTGATGCCAAAGGCAGCAGCCGAAACTTGGGAACCGCGCAAGCCAGTCGGTCCAATCGGGCCGACAACAGCATCCCAATCAAAATCCAGGTCCCCGTCGTTCTTCATGTTGTTCAAGCGCCCGATCCATCCTGTCGTCGTGTTAAAGATGCCTACAGTGCCAGCGACATAGTTGTTGGCAACCTCGTCGCCACACTGGCAGGGATCAATCTGATGTGTGTGCTGCAGGTCGTAGAGCCAGCGCAGACCGGCGATGGACTCTTCCTCACCAAGCAAGGATTGTGTTCCTTCCTCGTTGATGGCATCACCGCCGAATATCCGCAAGTAGGAGGGGATGTGCTCCTGGCCGGTACCGAAGCTACGGACGCCCCAGACTTCGGGCGGATCCGTGACCGCTTGCCCTATAGTGATGTAGTCATCGACAGTCCAGTCAGGGTTGGGGTTCTCTGCACCTGATGCTTCGATCAGGGTCTTGTTGTGATAGTAGGCGGTCGTGCCGTAGTGGCCGTGGTTGGGGATGGCGTGCAGTTCACCGTCGAGCGTGACGGCTTCGAGCAAGGAATCCCAGAATTGGGAGAGGTCGAAGTCTTTGGCGGCGACAATATCGTCCAAGGGGACCAAGACGCCCTTGGCCTTGTGTTCCGGCGGATTGTTGAGATAGGTCCAGACTACATCGCCCACCGTGCCGGAGGCTGAAAGAGCGTAAATCTTGGGATACATTTCATTGCCCGGCAACTCGTCGATTTCGAGTAGAATGCCGGGATTCTGCTCTTCGAACAGGTCCTTGCGGCTCTTGTGCCAGTCGGCATGGGTTCCAAGCCGCGTGTGGAATAGGACGGTGACGGGTTCGGTCGAAGCCTCCATCGACTCCCCGCCATCACCTGCTGTGGGAGCAGCGGGCACGCAGGCAGACAGAGCCAGAGCTCCGCTTGCTGCCAGTGACCCTGCCAGGAACTGACGGCGACTCACATTCTTCTTAAGCATGGCTGACTCCTCCTTGGGAATAGCTGAATGTTCTGCGACAACCAAATTCATGAGAACTGCGCTATCCTTTGATGCCGGACATCACAATCCCCTGGACCAGATAACGCTGCGCAAGGAAAAAGATGACAATAATGGGTGCAGTCATCATGACACTGGCAGCCATGAGAAGGTGGTATTTTGGCTCAGTGTCATCGGCAAAGCCGGCGACGGCCTGGAAATAGCGAATGCCGATCGCCAACGTGTATTTGGACTTCGTGTTGAGAAAGATAAATGGCTGAAGAAACTCATTCCACTGAGCCATGAAGGTCAGAACGGCGGCGGTTGCCGTAACAGGAATGGAAAGAGGCATCAGAATCTGCCAGAAGATTCGCAAATAGTTAGCGCCGTCTATTCGTGCTGCTTCGTCAAGATCTATGGGAATGCTCATAAAGAACTGGCGCATGAGGAAGATGAGGAAGGCGCTGCCTCCGAAAAATGAAGGAATAATCAGCGGTCGGTAGGAGTCCAGCCATCCAATCTTCGCAAACATGAGGTAGAGGGGAATCAGGGTGACTTCTACAGGAAGCATCATGGTGCTGAGAGTGATGATGAACAACACGTCGCGGGCAGGGTATCGAAAACGGGCAAATGAGTAACCGACGAGCGCGGCGGTCAGAACCGCGCCAAAGGTTGAAACGATTGCCACGAAGGTCGAATTCCAGGTCCAGGTGGCCCAGGACACGATTTCGAAGACTTTAGGATAATTTTGAAACTGTGGTACCTCTGGAAGCCAGGTAGGAGGAAATCTGAACAGTTCGCCGCCCCGCTTTAGCGAGGAGAGTACGGTCCATACAAAGGGGAACATGAACACGGCAGAACTGGATACGGCGATCAGATAGAGTACTCCTCGGCCGATAGCGCGCTGGAATGAGGCTGACTGAAGGATCCCGGCTGGGTTTATTCCGCTCCCGGTCTGTTTTCGGCCTGTTGCAATTGCTTCGCCCGCCATCAGTCCACCTCCCCTGCGTAATAGACCCATCGTCGCGACTGTCTGAACTGAACGTATGTAAAGACAAACAATACGAAGAAGAAGATCCAAGCCAGCGCCGAAGCATAGCCCATTTCAAAGTACTGGAATGCGCGCGTGTAGATATGCAGTGCATAGAACCAGGTAGAGTATGCCGGGCCGCCCTGAGTGGCGACGTATGCGGCCGCAAATACTCTTAGTGCCCCGATGATTCCTAGAACCATATTGAAGAAAATCGTCGGCGTGAGCATCGGGAGGGTCACGTTTCGAAACTTGGCCCATAGGCCGGCGCCGTCCACAACCGCGGCATCGTACAGTTCCTGGGGAACGCCCTGTAACCCGGCCAGGAAGATCAGCATGGTGTTGCCGCCGATCGCGCCCCACATTGCCATTATGATCAGGCCTGTCATCGCCCAGTCCGGGTCTCGGAACCAACCCGGGGCGTTGTCGCTGCCGGTAATGGTACGAATCCAATGGTTAATCGGCCCTACGTCAGCGTTGAATATCCAGCCCCAAAGGACGGCGGCTGCGACGATGGGAGTCAGGTGCGGCAGGAAAAAGAATGTTCGAAACCACGTCGTTCCTAGCAGTGCCTGGTTGAGGAGCATTGCCGCCGCCAGGGCGCCGATTAGTGAAAGCGGAACGACAATCAGCGCGTAGCGGAAGGTCAGCATCATCGAGGGCCAGAAGAGCCTGTCTTTCGTGAAGATTTCAATGAAGTTCTTCAAGCCGACAAATTCAGGTGGGTTGACGATGTCGTAGCGGGTGAAGCTGAGGAAGCCGGAGGTCATCATTGGACCAATGATAAAGAGAATTATGCCCAGCAGCCAGGGCGACAGGAATATGTAGCCGGCGATTGCCTCTTTGGCGCGGAGATTCCTCGTCCAGCCGGGAAGTGGTATTCGTGCGCCCGCTAACGCTTTCGTCGTCATATCTACCTCTCCCTAACCATTTCATGTCCCTCATAGAGATCGCGCGCCACTGTACCCTGGGCTTGCGCGGGAGGATCGACGCCCAGGATGTGGCAAAACGTCGGGACGACGTCGACGGCATGAATGTAGCCCAGCCGGTCAACGGGGCGTTCATATCCCTTCTTCAGCCCCGGTCCGTCGAGGAAAAACGATCCGAAAGTGGACGAAAAGCCGTTTGTGGTTGGTATGAAGCCGCCATGATGGGCGCCGTAAACAAGAGGGGCGCCGACATTTCCCCCGCCCTCAATTCCGAGCCACTGCGTATAGTAACCGCTTACATAGTCGTGGTCCCAGGCGAAGATGACGTCTCCGCACTCGTCTCCCCATTGCCCCAGCAGATAGGCGTCGCGTTTGGGCAGGGCGATGGCGACAACGGTGTTGCCAGTTTCTTCGTCAACCCAGGTGCGGAGGGCAGTGAGCAGCTCGCGTTCGATCTGGTCGAATTCAGGTCCGGGATCGGCATTGATAGTAATGTCGAATCCTCGCCTGGCGAGATAGGCTTTCGTCTGGTCCCAGTCGATCTCGTCCGAAGAGGGATCCAGGTCCTGGGCAATAGCCTCTTCCCCGCCCTGCTTCAAAACGAGGAAGCCCTCGTCATACAGGAACTGGCGCAGGTTGGCTATACGGACGTCAGGAAAGGCGCCGTGGTCGGAGATAATACCAACGTAAACATCATCCCCGTCTTGGTTGGCCTTGTCGGCCGCCTCGTACATCAGGCCCAAGACGCGGTCGCCGACCTGATAGGTGCGGCGGAAGTAGTCAAGGTATTTCTCTTTGGTTTCCGGATTGAATCCGGGACATTCCGGGTCCACGTCAGCTAGGTGGATGTGGTTGAGATAGTCATACAGGTGCCAGTGGCACGTAAAGTAGGAGCAATCTCTCTCGTGGAGCATGTAATTTGCCACGTTGGCAAACCAGAGACCCTGGTACTCGCACTCTTCAAGTGCTGTATCGAAGTCGGTCATGCCTGAGGTGTAGGGGGTCATCGAGGCATGTTCCTGATATGGGCCGAAGCGGTGAATGAGTTCGGCCTCCAATCCAGAATCGCCATACGTGAAACCGTTGGTATAGGTAACCTGTGTTCGATAAAGTTTCAACGAACTGCCATCGCGGGCCAGTTCTAGCAACTTGAAACGGACCGCGGCCTCTTGAGCGCGACCTTCGATCTGAAAGTCCTGGATGGCCCAGTCACTCCAATCGCCAAGGTTGGCCGCGGCCACCACGTCACCAGCATCGCGACTACGACAAATCAGGACTCGGTCGTAACCTTTACCGATACTGTCGACGGCAAGCAAATGAAAATGGTTGGCATCTCCACCCAGACGCGCGGTGACCGAAAAGGCTGTCGCCAGGGGAGTCGAGGCACTTTCCGGTAGATTGGTCCAGCCTTCGGCAGTGTTGAGCGACTCGATGGGCTCAACGCTGCGAGGGCCTTGGATGGCTGAACCGTCGTGTGCCATGGCAACATCGCTGGCCTTAGCGGGATCTGTTGTGTAGGCTTGGGCCGCAGCCACTTCAAATTCCGTGCTATTGTGCCCAGGAGCGCCGAAACCGTCGACAACGTAGCCGATTTCCACGCCTGAAGGATGGGCGCCAGGATAATGTACGGCGACGCTTCTGAGGCCGGCGCGCTCCAGAGAGTTCCAGATTCGTTCAGCGTTGTTGGCACGGCCGTCAAAACTGCTAACTGAAACGTCATTCTCAACTGGGCCTGACTTTCGCTTAATTACGGTCTGCCACGTTGGGACGCTGTGTGTGCCGGTGTGGGCGCCAGTGGAGAGTGTTGCCCAATTGGTGGGGGTCCAGACAGGAAACGAGGGATAGGTCTCGTTGACGGTTCCTTCGCTGAGCAAGCGACTGAAATTCGGCAGGCCGCCCTCCGAAGCGAAATACTTCATCATGGGAGTGACGAAACCATCCATTCCATAGGCATAGATCTTTTTTGTCATCGGCGGCACTTTGCTCCCAATTCGGTACGCTGGAATCCGGGTTGGCGCCTCCGCTCGGCAACAATGGGGTTCTGTATGTGCAAGACTGGCGCGAAGGCGCTGCTTAACAGTGCAATTTGGTGTGCAAACATTCAGGCGAGGTAATTGCCTGAAGAGGCATGTTTCGGCAGGAGTGTTTCTGCCGAGGGACCTGCGTTTCTATGCCTGATATCAGGGATCGAGTGGATCTGAGTCCTCTGATTCTGCTCGCAGGCTCTGTTTGTTGGTTTGTTACCTCCGGTTTACTGTGCGACAGATATATTCAAATGTCTTTGGCCATTGACTAAGCACGAATTGTCAAGGCTGAAGTATCTTCCAAGGGCATTGACTGACGAACTCGCGGGTTCTCCCTAAGATTTGGGTGCTCAATGTCGTCAGTCTTGACGTTTAGCCAGTGGTGAACTTTGGGCACAATCGTGCGAGCGCCGGGATTATATCAGCATCTGTCGGGATCTGCAAACAACCTGCTGTCAGCGTGCATCCCAAAGAAGGGGCGAACTTCCCCATGCCTCAGGTCGCTGCGGAGCCCTAACCATCTCGCGATCAACCCAGAGTCAGAGTAAACGGCAGTTCTCTCACCTCGTTCTTTTGGGCGGTCGGGCCTATTCGGCCCTCCCTTGTGCGGGGGCTCCGCCCCCGCAACGCCCCCTCTCCTACAACACGCCTCGTCGACCTTGTGTCGTCATTGGTGACAAGAGCCCAATTGAAGGTGTTTCGCCAGACCGCGTCCCGCCAGTCCCATTTAATCCCAGTAGGGGCAGTCCCAAGGCCTACCCTTTGCATTCCTCAAAGCCTGCTACAATTCCAGCGCCCACTTGGCAATGATTCCCCGCCAGACTGTTCCCACTCCAAATCTGGGATTCACCCTGCTTTCTCAGGTGTGGGCCCCGAAGGGTAGGGAAGGCAAGAGCAAGGACATCTGACAAACCTGCTAGTAGCGTGTCCTGTGGGAGGCAATGGTCGCAGTTCCTGGATTGGGTGAACGAATTCTCGCGTCGGCTGGCGAAGGCGCACGCTTAGTCGCCAGTCGGATACTTCAGGAGGCGGCCGACTGTTTGGCGGCGTGCCTCTGATCGGGTCCTCTGTAGGATCACACTTGGAATCAATCGCCCGAGCGATTCTGAGGCTTGGCAAGACGTGGGAAGACGGGCCAAACACAGATAGGAAAGAGAGACCAATTGGATTCAGGTACGTGCCCTGTGCTTGTCGGAGCCCGCTACAGAGTCTCTCGCGAAAGTACGGCGCCTGCCTTCTGCGTTGGCAGGACTCTTGAAGAGCCCGCCGAGCCGCCGCTCGGGTACAGGCAAGACCATACCACTGAGTAACGCGGCAGTGCACTTGCCGCGAGGTCGATCCTCTGGTGTGAATGGCCTCCACACTTCGACTTCGGTTCAATATTAGAGTCTGGGTGGGGGCTATCCCGCAACGATGCCAACAAGAGTCATTGCAACGACGGCAATAAGAGTGAGCAGGATCATTAGCGCAGCCCACCCGCCGAAGAGTATAGTTGCGAACCTGAAAGAGTTGGGACGGTTATTGTCCTGGGACTCTGAAGCGGATCGCACAGTGGCAGACGCTTCCTCCCCAGCCACTGCTGTTTCTGTCTGAACGGTTTCTTCTGCCACCCTCTTTCTCCTGTAGCAATTGGGTTGGATCCCACAAGGATCTTGAACCTTGCGGACGGTTAAATGGTGTAGTCGGCCTCACAGGGCAAGCAGCCAGCAATATGGCCGCTCTCCCTGTCCGACGGCCGCCGGTCCCGAGGCCGGCTTCCTTTCAGTGCCGGCTTCCTTCCGGTGACGGCGAGATTATAGCACGAGACAGGACTATCCGCACGATTTCCGGCGCTAGAGACGGCGCGTTACAATGTGACCTCAAGTGGATGGCGTGGTTACCAGGGAAGGAGATGAGTTCGATGGAATACCGGACCTTTGGACGTACCGGATTGCGAGTTAGCATTGCCGGGATGGGAGCGGGCGGGCCCAGCAGGTTGGGCAGAAATACTGGACGAAGCGCAGAAGAGTCGATTGCGGTGGTCCGGCGCGCTTTGGAACTGGGCGTAAACTATATTGACACAGCGGAAGCCTACGGCACGGAAGAGATTGTCGGCAAGGCGATTCGGGACTTCGACAGGGACAGTCTGGTCGTTGCGACCAAGAAAAACGCATTCCGTGAAGGCGAACCGGTTCCTTCCAAAGACTTTGCCGCAGGCGTCGAGTCCAGTCTGAGGCGACTTGGCGTGGAAACGATCGACGTCTTCCACTTTCATGGTGCAAGGCTGGAACAATACCAGCATATCTGCGATGAACTGGTGCCTGTTCTCCAAAGAATGCGTCAGGCAGGAAAGATACGCCATCTGGCGGTCAGTGAACACTTCGCCTCAGACTTTGAGCACGCACTCTTGCAGCAGGCCATCGAAGACGATCTCTTTGACGTGGTGATGGTGGGCTTCAATATCCTCAATCAGACTGCCAGACGAAATGTACTGCCTGCCACCAGAAGAAAGGGGATCGCGACGGAATGTATGTTTGCCGTGCGGCGTGCTTTCAGCAACCCGGCACGGCTGCGGGAGATTCTGGTCGATCTGCGTCGAAGCGGCGAAATTGACGCTGATGCTGTGGACTTGTTTGAGCCGCTGGATTGGGTTTTGGAGGAGAGTGACGCCAAGACACTGCCGGAGGCGGCTTACCGATTCTGCCGGCACGAGCCTGGCATTGACGTTGTGCTCACCGGTACCGGAAATATCCGGCATTTGGAGGAGAATGTAACCTCGCTATTGAGACCCCCGCTGCCGGAAGAGGTTGTCAAGCGACTGAGAAAGATTTTTGGACGAGTTCACTCGGTCAATGGCAGCTAGCTCACATCTGCGGTACTTCTTGGCAGTTCAGTCTAGAATCTCGATTGTTCCACTGCTCCCGTCGACACGAACCGTCTGTCCGGTCTGCAGACGTTCGGTGGCTCGGTCGACACCTGCGACGGCGGGGATTCCGTATTCGCGGGCGACGACGGAGCCGTGAGTCATCATGCCCCCGACTTCCATCACCAGACCGCCGGCGGCTAGAAACAGAGGCGTCCAAGAAGGATCGGTGCCCGGACAAACGAGGATTGCGCCGGGTTCGAGCCCTGCTTCGAGCGGATTGAACAGGACCTGCACTGTTCCTTCTACCGTGCCGGGGGAAACGCCCGATCCGGTGAGGAGGTTGGCGTCTGCGCCTGCTTCAGGAGTGATGCCTGCATAGAAGGCGGTTCCGTCACTGAGGAGTAGCCGGGGAATTGGCTGACGCCGGCTTTCGTTCTGTTCAGCCAGTCTCCTCGCCCGGATCAGCCTCTTCCAGTCTCCCGGCGCTCCCATCGCCAGTGCTTTCAGTTCTCGTACTGTCATATAGAACAGGTCGTCTGGCTGCTCCAGGACGCCGCAGTCTTTCAACTCCTGCCCGCTATCCAATAGAGCCTTGCGTAGAATGCCGGAAATCCGCACCATCGTAAATTTGGGACTTTCGCGAAGTCCGGCCAGAAGGCGCACACGTTTGGCTAGTAAACGCACCAAGCGGCCTGCTAATGGTGTTCCCCAGACTCTGGTTGAACTGTCCGCCAACCTGTCTATCGCTTTGAGGGCGTCATCCTTTCCCTTTTCGAAAACGCGGTCAGGCGCTCGACTTTCGTCTTCAATTGACAGGTAGCTCTGCAGCGATCTTACAATCGAGACCGGCTGGTCTCGCCAGCGAACCCTTCCTATGTCGAGCTCGGCGACCCCGCGCATTCCGTAACGATTCAGAAACTCTTCCAGCGCTCTTTGGATAGTCGGAGGGAGAGTCCCGGCCTGGAAGTCGCTGGCAATGGTCTCGGCGTCTTCTGCCTGAAACGAATCTGATAAGGCAGCATCATCGCGTATCCGACCGGCCAACCGCCACAGTTGCAAGTCCATCTCGGTGGTGACGTTGTTGGACAGGCTGCGCGTAATCTCAAGCGCCATCTCAGGTTGGATATCCCGATCCGAATGAGACAAAAGAGAAGCGATTTTTGAGAGCAGGCCAAGTGATGCATAGCCAACGATGATGGGAGGAATCAGTCTCGGTAGGAGGAAGGGAAACTGGGCATTATAGCTGAGCCACTCCAGGAGTTCGACGCGCTCGGCGAGCGTGCTCGTCTTGTCTGTTCTCTCCGTGACGGAAGCGATGTGTTTTTCTATGTCCCTCTGGACAATGTGTACGTGGGCTTCCGGGTCAAGAAAGGCCCCTCTTGCTGACCTCGAGACGCGGAGAAGGAACGGTGCGGCAGCGGCAATGAAGCGACGACTGACCGCGGCGCGTTGGAATTGGGGTTCCGCTACCAGGTCCCGGATAGACTGCGCGGCACCGGGTTCCACCATTGGGAGGACCCTGCGGAATATGAGGCGGCCAATGGGGCTTTGCAGGGCGCCTGTCACTCTTATCCAGGGACGCTCGGCCGCGGAGTAAAGGAGCTCCTGATCATAGAGCGTTGCATCGTTGGCGAATATCTGGGCGATGCCGGCGAACATACCGCGCAGCATGTCCAGCCCGAGCGGCGTAAGGGGGCCCAAAACCCCCTGAATGGCGCCGAGTGAGATATATACCTGGCGGTCTGTGTCCAGTGGGGAGTGAGGCACGGGAAACAGTGAGGTGATGGGCCGGGACTGGAGAAGATAGAGTTTCCCATCGAGGAAGGCCCATTCGATGTCCTGGGGGTCACCGTAATAATCGGCGACATTTCTACCCAACGCGGTCAGCTGGATGATCTGTTCGTCGGTGATGGCCTGTTCTCGGCACGCATCCGTTGATTCTGTGGTGACCCCGCCTGCAGCCTGCCCTATGATGGTGGTTGACTTGGCTCCGAGTTCCCTCAGGATGATCCTGTCGGTGTCGCTGTCGACGACGAAATGGTCGGGTTCGACGTGCCCGCTGACGAGGGCTTCACCGAGGCCGAAGGTGGCGTCAATCACTGTTTCTGTGCGCCGGCCGCTGAGCGGGTTTGCTGTAAAGAGTACACCCGCCGTGTCGCTCTGGACCATCTCTTGTACCACTACCGCAAGAGAAACGTTGGACTGGTCGATGCCGTAGCGGGCCCGGTAGGCAATGGCGCGTGCGGTCCACAGGCTACTCCAGCAGTTGACGACGGCGCGAAGCAGGGCTTCGTCCCCGATAACGTTGAGGAACGTGTCCTGCTGGCCGGCGAAGGACATGCCTGGAAGGTCTTCAGCCGTAGCTGAGGAGCGCACCGCAACCGGGGGGCGACCCATAGCTCCATACGCTGCAACAATCTGTTCCGAGATCTCGCTCGGCGTTTCGCTGGCCTGGAAGCGCCGTCGTATGCTGTCGGAGAGAGCTGCCAACGCGGCCGGGTCAACAGTGTCGACGGCAGCCATTTCAGCCGCGAGCAAGTCGCTGAGTCCGGCACGTTCCACAAAGACCTCGTAGCCGTCGGTGGCAACAATGAACCCAGCAGGTACTGGAAAGCCGGCTAGGGCCAGTTTTGTCAGGTTCAGCCCTTTCCCGCCGACGCGGGATAGAGTCAGACCCTGTGTAGCCAAGGGCAGGCAGGTTGAAGAAAGCCTGTCGGAAGATCTGACTGCGGAAGAAGGCACGAGGATGACAAGTCCTTTCGGTGTGCGACCAGGCTTCACGGGATAGCAGCGGTGCAAATGTATGGGAGTATAGAACAGCAGTGTAAGCGACAGAGTTTGATTTGCCCAAGTAGGTAGAATAAGAAAGTCCATTTCTGCGGCTAGCTCGGTCAAGAGGTGAGGTATGAAGGGGTGGCTGATAAGGTTTGCCTTCTCTTTGAGAGATACAGAAACGCTGCAAGCCTTACCCCTGCCGCCGCCTTCACTGTTTGGGGGAAGGCCAGCGTTGCGCCGCGGGAAGACATGGTTGCACTTAGCCCAAACTTAGCAACAGAGGGTATCTGACGGGAGGCGCTGTTGAGTCGTGCCCCCGCACAGGAAGGCAAGAAAGACGGATCACGCAGAACAGCCGTGGAAGTGGTCAGTGGTCACACGACCGCTCTCTGGGGGCAAACTAAGGGCAGTGAAGTGATTCCAAACGCGAAGAGATCGCAGTCAGTGTTCCAGACCGGAATCCGGGACATGCAGGCTAAATTGCCTTGAACGGTGTTGACGAGTTTCTGTGATATTAGTATGCTTATTGAGTACCTCTTACCTCTTCCCTTTCACAAAAGGAGTGCTCGATGTCACGGGAGAATGAACGCGTGGGAAACCAGGTGGACGTTCAGGTAGTTGGCGATTCTCTTACCGCATCTGAAGAGATTCTGACGGACGATGCGCTGGCGTTTGTCGCGGAACTGCACCGGAAGTTTGATGCCCGGCGCCAGGAGCTGCTCGCAGCACGGGCGGCGCGGCAGGCTCGAATTGACGCAGGCGAAACGCTGGGCTTCCTGGCTGAAACTGAGGAGGTTCGCAACGGCGAATGGCAGGTAACCGACACGCCAGACGACCTGCAGCGGCGCTGGGCCGAGATCACGGGGCCGGTCGATCGAAAGATGGTGATCAATGCTCTGAATTCGGGCGCGGATGTGTTTATGGCAGATTTCGAGGATGCTAACTCGCCAACGTGGGCGAACTGTGTGGAAGGGCAGCTGAACCTTTACGACGCCGTGCGGGGAACGATCCGGTTGGAGGACGAGGCCAGGGGGCGGGTTTACGAGCTCAATGATGAAACCGCGACGCTGCTAGTCAGGCCGCGAGGCTGGCACCTGGTGGAGAAGAACGTATTGGTGAACGGAGAGCCGATCTCGGCCAGTCTGTTCGACGTGGGCCTGTATGTCTTTCACAACGCGGTTGAGCGGCAGCAGCGAGGCAGTTCGTGCTACTTCTATCTGCCTAAACTGGAGAGTCATCTGGAGGCGCGGCTGTGGGCAGAGGTGTTCACGCACGCCGAAGAGGCATTGGGTATTCCTCACGGCTCATTCCGAGCGACTGTTCTGATTGAAACAATTCTGGCTGCGCTTGAGATGGAGGAGATTCTCTACGAACTTCGAGACTATTCGGCGGGACTGAATGCGGGGAGATGGGACTATATTTTCAGCGCGATAAAAAAGTTCCGCGACAATCCTGACACAGTGTTGCCGGAGAGGGCGCAGGTTACGATGACAACACCCTTCATGCGCGCATACACGGAACTTCTGGTGCGTACGTGCCATAAGCGGGGCGCACACGCGATTGGCGGCATGGCCGCATTCATTCCCAGCCGGCGGGATCCCGCTGTCAATGAGGAGGCGTTGGCAAAGGTGAGGGCGGACAAGGTGCGTGAATCCGGCGACGGTTGCGACGGGACCTGGGTCGCACATCCTGACCTTGTGCCGCTGGCGCGGATGATTTTCGAAGAGGCGACCGGCGGCGCACCGCACCAGAAGCACAAGATGAGAGAGGATGTTTCGGTAACGGCGGAGCAGATCTTGGATGTCGGCGTTCCGGGGGGCACGATTACGGAAAGCGGGCTCCGAACGAATGTAGACGTTGCACTTCAGTATCTGAACGCGTGGTTGCTCGGTGTCGGCGCAGCGGCGATATACAATCTGATGGAGGATGCGGCCACGGCCGAGATTTCACGTTCACAAATCTGGCAGTGGATAAGGCACAGTGCAAAACTGGATGATGGGAGGCCGGTCACGCGCGGGCTGTACGAGCAAATCCGTGACGAGGAGCTGAAGAGACTTGGCGAATACGGTCCTGGCCGTCTTGAGGAGGCGGGAGAGATTCTGGACAAGCTCATTTTGACAGACGATTTCGTTGAGTTCCTTACACTAATTGCCTACGATTACTTGACGTAACCTGACCGGCCCCTGTTGGGGATGCATACTAGGTTTGCCAAGTTCGGTACCTTGTGGCAATACTGGTAGAGTTAGAGTAACTTTCTTCGCGGAGATAACGACCAAGAGATGTCAACCGAAGGCCACGAGAAAATCCCTCTCGCTCTTCATAGACGGATGAAGGGCGCCCCGGGTGAGACGATGTATCTACTGTTACACGTAAGTGAAACCGGGCCGGCGCAGATCGCCGCAATTGAGAGGGCAGGATATGTCGTGCGGCACGAGACTTCGATCATTCCCTGTTACGCGGTGAGCGGTCCTGCACGGGGACTTCAGGCTTTGGCCAAAGAGGCCTGGCTCGACAGGGTCGAAGAGGACGGCACGGTTCAAACGATGAAGCAATAGTCATCACCCAAAGTGGGTCTGGTCGCGGTGAGGTATCTGGCAGGTACGGCCAATGCCCCGCATGTGTGCTTTTCCCCTTCAAATTTGACTCAACTTAGGCATTGGTCTCCTACAAGGTCTGTCTCCAGCTTAACAGCTGCCGCTGCGCATCTGTTGACCAACGAAGAGACTAGAAAATCAGCCTCCAGGACGATTCGCGTCTCTGGAGAGGCAGCGTGTTGCATGCAGGCAACTGCTGCACACGCCAATTGAATCGAGGCACTGCCTCGACTGTCTTGCCGGAGGTGGGCAAGGTTTTTTCAGGAGGAGTTTGGTCAATGTATTCGGAGAAAATCTCCGCCCATGTTCGGGACGCAGTCGAACAGGCCCGAATGGCAAGTGAAGATGTGCAGGTAATCGTCAGGTTTCATTCCGATGGCGGTCAACGGAGTATTGGCAGGCTGGCCGCAGGCGCAGGCACAATCAAGGTCAATCAAGAGTTCAGACTGATTACGGCGACGGCCCTCTCTCTTACGGCGCCGGCGTTGGACGAATTGACGGATTCGGACGATGTGGCGGAGATCTGGCTGGATGAGGCTGTACACATACTATTGGACGTTTCCACTCCACACATCAGAGCACCTCAGGTCTGGGAACAGCTGGGCAATGACGGGGAAGGGGTCACGATCTGCATAGTTGACACGGGAATCGACGCGTCGCACCCGGACTTTGCCGGTCGAGTTGGGCTGACTGCTGATTTCAGCGGGAAGGGTTCGGCTGTGGACGGCAACGGGCACGGTACCCATGTTGCTTCCACCGCGGCAGGAACTGGTGCGGCTAGCGGCGGGAAGTACATCGGCGTTGCTCCAGGAGCGACGATCATGGCGGCGAAAGCGCTCGCAGACAACGGCAGCGGCCGTATGAGCAATGTCATGGCAGGCCTGGAGTGGGCCGCCCAGAATGGGGCTGACGTCTTGAATCTGTCACTTGGCAGCAGGGGCAGCAGCGACGGCTCGGATGCGCTCAGCACGATGTGTAACGCCATCGTAGATATGGGCAAGTTAATGATTGTTGCCGCAGGGAACAGCGGGCCGCGTCAGAGTACGATCGGCAGCCCCGGAGCGGCTGAGAAGGTGATTACGGTTGGCGCGTCCAACGACCAGGACAGTGTGGCTCGCTTCAGCAGCCGGGGACCTACTGCAGACGGGCGGGTGAAACCGGATGTCGTCGCACCTGGAAGCAGGATAGTGGCTGCACGCGCGGCAGGGACTTCGGTTGGGCAGGTGGTAGACGATCACTATACAACTGCCAGCGGCACGAGTATGGCTACGCCCCACGTGGCTGGTCTGGTTGCCCTGATGCTTAGGGCCGATACAGGCCTTGGGCCGGCCGAGATCAAGAAGATGCTGATGGCCACAAGCGTCGATATTAACAGTTCCGAGTATGGCCAAACCGAAGCCGACAAGTATATTCAAGGCGACGGCCGCGTAGATGCCTTGACGGCGGTGCAGTTCGCGGGATCCGGCGAGCAACCGCCGCCACACAAACCATCCCTTCCTGTCCCGTCTCCTCCCTCTCCCAGCCCGAGTCCGCCGATCGGCTGTATGGCGGCCCCACTGAAATTGCTCAGGCTAATTTAACCCAGATTGAAAGAGTCGAACATTGCCATCCGGCGGGCTATGCCTGGCTCGGTGTCCTGCCGCGCCTTCCCTGAATAGGCATTGAACTGCCGCCAAACATTTGCCCGATGGGCGAATCAGACCACGTTGCTGCCAGCTCGCAGCAAAGAAGATTCAGACCAGTGCTGTGTGGGAGATCTCTAGCAAATGCAAGTTTCACAACCCAGGGGCGGTGCGTTGGCAAGGCTCTGCCAGCCAAACCTGCACGCAGTCAGAATGGATGCCGTCCTTCGGCTGGCCTCGACGGAACCGTTTCCCCGGGGGTACGGCGGGCTGGCTGTCCGCCCTCAGAATGACGCAGACTCCTTTCTTTGCGTGGTCGACAACGAGGAGGAGTTTCAGGTAGAACTGACCGAAAAGGGCGCCCGGTGATCGGTCCGGCCCTGGATGAGGATCAATGGGCTGTCCTGCGGACGGCGGGACGTTCTGTCAAGGGCTGATGACTAGATGTGGCTTCGTCTGTTCATTGACACCGATCAGACTGGCGCAGTGGCTGATCTGCGGCTTCCCGCTAGTGATGTTGGCCGCGTTGTCGGCGAACGCAGCCAAGGCCAGGCCTTGGGTTTATCCTAAAGGGTTGCGCTCTACGAGAATTCTCCTGCTAAATTGAATGCGTGTTGGTCGCCAATGTGAGATGCCAGCCTCCGGATTCCTGGGATTGTTTCAGAACACAGTTGGTAACGACTCAGGCGAAATGAATTTCGTTTCCGAGGACGTCAAATGCCCTGACTTGAGATTTGGCCACAGGGGAATCTTCAAGCTGATCGAGGAAGAGAGTCCAGATCATCGTGTCAACGGGTGAGCCATCAGTGCCAAGGGCACGACGACGGAGCAGCGCCTCCTGCGCGAATCCCAGTTTGCTTGGGATGGCGGCGCTGCGAACGTTCGCCGGGTCGCAATGAATTTCGACACGATCTACTTTGTTTACCGCGAAGGCTACTTTCGTTAGAGCAGCAGATATTTCGGTTGCGAGCCCGCGATTGATCAGGTCCCCCCGAATCCAATACCCAATTTCAAGAGCGTTTCCGGTCAGGCGTTTGTGTAACCCGGTACCGCCCCAGACCTCCTCCTCGTCTGTCGAGAAGATTCCATAGGTGTAGTCGATATCCTGATCGAATTCGGCGCGCCAATTTCGTAGGAGATCGATCTTCTCTTCAAGGGTCGACGGTTCGTTTTTCGCCCAGGACATCCACTCCCGCAAATGGTCGACGCTCTGTGTTACCGCGTGCAGCAGGATTTCGGCGTCGGTTGGATGCCAGCAGCGCACGACAGCACGTTCGGTTTCGATGCGATAGGCAGGGCATCTGAACGGACGTTCCGCACCGCTACAGGTATCGAACGTCATGGGTGGCGAAAGTGAGAAAGTGTCATTCCTGCGAACCCTGACTTTCCCGGCCCGGTCCGGCTTCAGCCTGTGTTCCCCGCGACCACTCAACCGCAATCGGCTCCGGTTCCCTGCGCACGAAGACCAGCTTCTCCTCGCCTCCTTCCTCCTCGGTGGCGAAGTCAATCAGAACTTCGTCACCCGTCTTGTATTCAGCGCGCAGAAGGCGTTTGCTGAGTTCATTCTCAACTCGCTTTTGGAGAAGCCTGCGCAGAGGCCTGGCACCGTATTCTGCGTGATAGCCTGTGTCGGCAAGATGATCGCGGGCCTTTTCGGTCATTTCTACGGTGATGCCGATTTCGTCGAGGCGCTGTGCGATCTCTTCCATCAGCAGAGAGACGATATCGCGGACGTTTTCCCTGGTCAGCGAATCGAAAATGATTGTCTCGTCGATGCGATTGAGGAATTCGGGGCGGAAGAGCCTCTTCATCTCCTTACTGTATTCGCCCTGGGCGATCGCGCTTTCATCCAGTTCAGGTGTGGCAAAACCCAAAGGGCCGCGCTTGATCGAGTCGGCGCCGACGTTGCTGGTCATGATGACGACCGTGTTTCGGAAGTTGACGGTTCGTCCCTGGCCGTCGGTCATGTGACCGTCGTCCATGATCTGGAGAAGCGTGTTCCATACCTCCGGGTGGGCCTTTTCGATCTCGTCGAAGAGCAGCACCTGATAGGGGCGTCTCCGTACCTGTTCGGTGAGCTGTCCTCCCTGCTCGTAGCCTACATACCCCGGGGGGGCGCCGAATAGTTTGCTGACAGTATGTCCTTCGCGATATTCGCTCATATCGACTCTCAGAAGAGCGTCTTCGCTGTCGAAGAGGAAGGCGGCTAGGACCTTGGCCAGCTCAGTCTTGCCAATACCCGTGGGTCCGAGGAAGAGGAAAGTGCCAATCGGGCGGCGCGGGTCTTTCAGGCCACTGCGGGCGCGGCGGATGGCATCGCTGACCGCTTCGATGGCTCTCTCCTGCCCAATAATGCGCTGGCGAAGGAACTCTTCCATGCGCAGCAGCTTGTCCATCTCCTCTTCAAGCAGGTCCATGACAGGGATTCCAGTCCAACTGTGGACGATTGCGGCGACATCGTCGGTGTCAACGACGTCGTCGAGGTTGGTCTCGCTCTTCCAATTCTTGAGGGCGGACTTGAACTCCTCTTTCAACCGGGCCAGTTCGGCCTTAGTCTGCGCCGCCCTCTCGTAGTCGCGTTCAGCCCAAGCGTTTTCTTCGAGGTCTTCGAGTTCCTGGATTGAGACTTTGGTCAGCTTCAAGTCTTCCGGCATGGCATGCATCGCAACCCGTAAGCGTGCGGCGGCTTCGTCGATCAGGTCGATGGCCTTGTCGGGGAGCTTGCGGTCCGCGACGTAGCGATGGCTGAGGCGAACCGCCTGTTCGAGCGCGTCATCGGTGTAGGTAATGGCATGATGCTCCTCATAGCGAAGTCGTAACCCGCGCAAGATTTCGATGGCGTCATCGATGTCCGGTTCGTCCACGTAGACGGGGGCAAAACGCCGTTCCAGCGCCGAGTCTTTCTCAATATGCTGGCGGTATTCGTCGAGCGTTGTGGCCCCGATGCATTGGAGCTCGCCGCGAGAGAGCGCGGGCTTCAGCATGTTGCTGGCGTCCAAGGCTCCGGCGGCGTTTCCCGCGCCGACGACGGTGTGCAGCTCGTCGACAAAGAGGATGATTTCGCCCTCGCTGCGGCGGATTTCATCCATGGCGGCTTTCAAGCGCTCCTCGAACTCGCCGCGAAACCGGGTCCCCGCGATCATGGCCCCTAAGTCCAAAGAGACCAGACGTTTGCCGGAAAGGATTTCAGGCACATCGTTGACCGTTATCTGTTGGGCCAAACCTTCAATGATGGCTGTCTTTCCTACGCCTGCCTCACCAATAAGTACGGGATTGTTCTTCGTGCGACGGCAGAGTACCTGCATGACACGGGTGATCTCCTCAACGCGCCCGACGACGGGGTCCAGCTTGCCTTCGGCGGCGGCCTTGGTCAGGTCGCGGCCGTACTTTTCAAGCACCTGAAATTTGCTTTCGGCGTCGGGTTCGCTGACTCGCTGGCCGCCTCTCAGGTCGTCGATTGCACTGTAAAGGCGCTCCTTGGTGATGCCGGCTTCCCTCAATATGTTGGCGCTGTGGGTATTACGTTCGCTGGCGATAGCCAGCAAGATATGTTCAGTGCTGATGAATTCGTCCTGCATTTTCTTGGATTCATCGTTTGCGACGCCCATAACGCGGTTAAGCCTGGGTGTGATAAAGACCTGAACGGTAGGGAGTCCGCTCGGCGGTGCGCCGCCACTCTTATGAGAGGCGGCGAGTACCGCCTCCAATTTGCGGGCGATGACGTCAACGGATGCGCCTAGGGACTCCAGCAATTGGGGCACAGTCCCCTCTGACTGCTCGACGAGAGCCAGGAAAAAGTGTTCCGTATCTATCTGCGTGTGCCGGTAGGTCTGCAGGATTTCAAGAGAACGGGTAGCGGCGTCCTGGGCCCTCTGGGTGAAACGGTCAAATGGCATCATGTTAGATCTTCCCGGTATTCGAGAGTGGTCTTAAGCGAGTGAAAGGTTCAATCATTGAGCGCCAGTATCGGTTGGGTAGTCGAAACAGCAGTCGATTTCAGGCTACTCGCCGCGAAGGGGAGTCAGCCCTTTGGAGAGTAAAAGTTTACAGCCGTTGAAACACACTTATAGTAAACCATCACTTCATCAGAACCGCCATTGTAAAACATTAGAAAACTGTTATCGGTGCACTCTGCGTGTTGAAGAAAGGGGAGTGAGCCTTCCCTATTTAGAATTGTTCCAGATTAATCTTGACAATTAACTTGAGGGCAAGTACACTGAGCCCGTGTTTGTTTAGAGCGGTTCTAATCTAAGCGAGGGTTTAGAGTATGGCAGCACGTTTCATTGAAACGCTTCAACGTGCGGGTTTGAGGATAACCAGTCAGAGGGTAGCCGTCTGCGAATTTCTCGCGGGCACAAAGAGCCACCCCACGACGTCTCAAGTGTTTGAAGCCGTCCGCAAGCTGCATCCCGAGATAAGCCAGGCCACGGTCTATAACACGCTCAACACCCTACGTGACCTGGGTGCAATTGTCGAGATCAGTGCAGGAACGGAGCATACTCGATATGAGCCTGACCCGTCGCCGCACATCAACCTGTTCTGCCTGCGATGCCACCAGGTTTCGGACCTGCAGGACAACGCTTCACCCGATGTTCTGATGGACAACATCTTTCAGAACACGGGATTCCGCGCCACTTCGCTTCAAGTGCAGGTCTCAGGCTTCTGTCCCGAATGCCAACAGGCAAAGCGGGTAGAGATTGGCAGAAAGCTGCAGGCTCGGGCCGCGAAGCAATCAGCCAGAGCATCCGGAACAAGTGCCGCGCCGGGCGCGCCCCGGGTTCAATCATGAGTAGAGAAGTGGAGGGAATGGCCTCCAATTCATTTGACCAGATGATGGGAAAGAAGGGCAGTGGACCAGGTTCGATGAGTTTGCGGTCTTTTTCTCCGTTCTCGCCGGCGTTCTGGCGAAACAATCCCGAACTGATTCTGGCTTCAATTACACTCGTCGCTATGTTGATTGGCTGGCTTGGCGGTTCTGTCAGCGGCCTGCTGCCGGCCTGGGCAGTGGTAATCTTTGCCTTAATCGCTTATGGCGCTGGGGGTTATTCCGGTGCCAGGGTGGCGCTGGTAAATGCATACCGCGGTATTTTCAATATCGACCTGCTTATGGTGGCCGCGGCACTGGGTGCAGCTTTCATCGGTGAATGGGAGGAGGGCGCCTTGCTTCTCTTCCTCTTTACACTTAGCGGCGCCCTGGAATCGTTTGCATCGGACCGCACGCGGCACGCGATAACCGGGCTGGCAGAGCTGAGACCTGATACTGCCAGGGTTCAAATAGACGGAGAGGTCGTAGAGATTGGCGTCGAGGAACTGGCAATAGGTGACGTAGTGGTGGTAAGGCCGGGTGAGCGGATGCCGGTTGACGGCTCAGTTGTGCGGGGCTCGACCACAGTAGATCAGAGTCCAATCACGGGAGAGAGCATCCCTGTCTTCAAAGCTCTCGGTGACTCCGTCTTTTCTGGAACGATAAACGGAAGCGGGGCCCTCGAACTGCAGGTGACCAAGCTTGCTTCAGAAAGCACGATCAGCAAGATTATCGGACTGGTTCAGGAGGCCCAGAACAACGCTGCGCCCACACAACGACTGATCGACAGATACAGCCAGCCCTACACGCTTGTCGTGATAGGCGTTACGGTTCTGGCCGCGATTGTTCCCATCCTATTTGGGAATGAACCTGTCAGCACAACAGTTTACAGGGCAATTACATTGTTGGTCGTGGCAAGCCCCTGCGCACTGATCATCAGTACCCCTGCATCGATTCTGAGCGCAATCGCCGCGGCCGCGAGGGAAGGGATCCTGTTCAAGGGCGGTGCATACTTGGAAGCTGCCGCGCGGCTCGATGTGCTGGCATTTGACAAGACCGGGACTTTGACCTTTGGCAAGCCTAAGTTGACCGATGTCGTCCCGCTAAGCGGTTACTCGGAAAAGGAACTGTTGTCGATTGCCGCGGGGGCAGAAAGCCTAAGCGAACATCCGATTGCGCAAGCGATTGTAGAACGGGCAAAGGCAATGGACTTACGGATAGAATTGCCGCACGACTTTCGAGGCATAGCGGGGCACGGCGTACAGGCGATATATGCTCGCGGCGGTAACCACGAGATGATTTACATCGGTAATGACAAGCTGTTTATGAGCGAAGAAATGGACTTGTCACCGGCGATTCGCATGATCGGCAGGCAACTGCAAAGGAAGGGAAAGACGGCTATCCTCGTAGTGCGGCGAAGCCTCTCTGCCGACAGCCTTGACACAGAGAATGCGAGTGTGGGAGACGGCGGCCTTGGCGAACGGGAGATCCTTGGGGCTCCTGAACGTGACTGGGAGGCAATTGGATTCCTGGCTGTGGCCGATACAGTTCGTCCAGGCGCGGCTGAAACGATTGGGGCGCTCAAGCGGCTTGGAATCGAGCGGATGGCGATGGTTACCGGTGACAATCGGGACGTAGCAGATGCGGTCGCCGACGAAATCCATTTGATGGACGTCTACGCCGAACTGCTGCCGGAGGAGAAGGTCGAGATTGTGGCTAGGCTTGTGAAGACCGGATCGGTCGGGATGGTTGGTGACGGCGTCAATGATGCGCCCGCCATGGCGACCTCCAATCTCGGCATTGCGATGGGGGGAGCCGGTACCGACGTAGCCTTGGAAACAGCCGACGTAGTGCTCATGTCTGATGATCTCAGCAAGCTCCCCTTTATGCTGCGCCTGAGTCGACGCGCCAGCGAAATCGTGCGCCAAAACCTATATTTTTCTGTGGCCGTAATCCTCACTTTGGTCACAATGACTGTAGTAATCCCCCTGCTCGTACCCGGCTTCAGGCTGCCACTTCCTGTCGGCGTGCTGGGCCACGAAGGCAGCACTCTCATTGTAGTCGTCAATGGTCTTCGGATGTTGACGATGAAGTCGACGCAGTAGCGGGCATGGCCCATCTTCCCTGAAGTTTACCTGCTATTCGAGCTCAGGGTAGGGCTCGGGCAGCGAGCCTCTCAGTCCCAGAACAAGACACCAGACACAATAGGCAACCAGCGCAATCAACAAGTGCCTCAGTTCGGGCGTCAACAGAGGCGTAAGAACCGAAAGAAGCCCAGCAACTGCGCCTGGTACCATCCAAGAGGTGGGCAGCTTTCTCAAGAGGACCAGGTCGATGCAGACCCAGGTCGTGACGCCCCCTCCCATGAGAAGACCCGCCGACATAGCCGCTAAGGCCAATTGCTCCACTACCATTTCGGCGATGTAGAGGGCCTCGAATTGAGGGTCTCCGTTTAAGACCTCCGGCATTCCGAATCGGTTCATGCCGACCAGGACCCCTACGATCAATAGAGTTGCCGAGATGCCGATTAGGCCTGACTGAAGGGTTGTGCTGATCCGGTGGACGGGCGAGTAGCGGTGTTTGAGCACCACCAGAAAGACCATCCAGGAGAAGATTGCAAGAAGCCATAGCCATCCACCCATGCCCCACTGCCAGAGGGAACCTTCGGCCAACGGCTGCGGGTCTGGTGACACTGCATACTCGAGATAAAAGCGTCTGAGGACAAGAAAAGAATATAGTCCTGCGGCGAGAGCAGATATTCCGGCAGCTCGAGCCGTACGAATCAGCTTCATCGGTCTGCCCTTCTCGATGAGTGTCCGGGGACGGGTGGCCCGAGGCTTTCACCACTTGCGTCTGGGCTACTCGCAGGCTCAACTACGCTTTCTCTGCCAGCCACGGTCTGCCGCAGGCGGTGAATGAAGTCGGTGGACTTCAGTCGGCGTTCAAGAATGGTTACGAGGTAGCGCTGCAAGACGCCCTCCGCTGCATGGGCGGTGCTCGGTCCAATGCGGAGGCCGCGCAGCCCGTCCCAATGGGTACGGAAGAGATGTCGCAGAATCTTCAAGATCCGAGCATTGATCAGCTCCGCCCCTTGCATATTGCGACCACAATCAGGGCAAAATACGCCCCCTGCATTCAGGTGTATGAAGTTCTCCACGGGCAGCAGGTCGCCGCCGCAGCCCAGACAGGCGAACAGTTCTGGCTGGAAGCCCATTAGTCTCAAAAGCTGGAGTTCGAACCAGCGCAAAAGCAGGTCTGCCTCGCTGGCTGAGCCTTCATCCAATTCTCTCAAGCAGAACAAGAGTAGTTCCCATACGGGTTCATACTCGTCGTCTTCGGCGGTGAAGGCGTCAACCAGTTCGCAGATGTACGCGGCCCTGCCGATAGCGTCGAGGTCGCTACGCAACTGGAGAAAACTTTCAACAGTTATGCTCTCAGTGATGATGTCCCAGGTGCGGGCCTGAGCGACGAGCAGGTTGACGTGATTGAAGAGCTCCAGATGCCCGGCCTTCCGGCTCGTCGTCTTACGGGATCCTTTGGCGATTAGCACGCGCTTGCCTAAGCGCGGCGTGAAGACGGTTAGAATTCGGTCCGCGTCGCCATAGTTTCTTCGCCGCAGGATTACGGCCTTTGTACGGTAGGAGTGGCTTCGTTCAGCCAAAAGTTTCTCTCGCTTCGCCGACCTCATCCCACTTCAGTGTCTTCACCGATTTCGGCCGAGGGGTAATCGCCGGCTGGTTACCTCTTCGCTGTGTCGGGCAGTTACTTTTATTGTTGTTCTTCTGTAGCGTCGTGGGCGGAAGCCTGGCCGGCAGCGGTATTGGAGGGGCACTGCCGTCAGGACATTGCGGTCAGCGGAACCGCGAGTAAGGGCAGGTGTTTATCATAGAGGGTACAATCTCGGTTCAGTGTCCTACCCCTCTATCTTCCGTTTTTTCGGTCTTCCGCTTCGGTCGCCAGGAGATCGAGTTGCTCCGGTGTTCCCAAGGCGATAAGCGTGTCTCCGGCGCGTAGCGCGAATTCTACGCCTGGGTTTACAAAAGTCTCGCCATCGGGCCTCCGCACGGCAAGGATATTGGCTCCGATTCTCTTGCGAACTTCAGTCTCCGCGATCGTCTGATCACGCAGTGTTGATCGTTCGCTCACGCCAATGTCCTCGATAAGTATGTCAACTTGGTCGCGATGCATGACAACGTCCATAAACTCGAGGATGTTGGGGTGTATCAGTTGACGCGCCATGCGTCGTCCACTGGTGACGTAGGGATTGATGACATGGTCAACCCCGGCTATCTGCAGTTTCCGCTCGCTTTCATGACTGTTGGCCCGGGAAATGATCGTCAGGTCCGGGCTAAGGGCACGCGCGGTCAGTGCCACGTAGACGTTGTCGGAGTCGTTGGGCAAGCAGCAGCAGATCCCGGCCGCTCGCTCAATTCCTGCTCGAAGGAGGGCTGCGTCGTCGGTTGCATTGCCTTCAACAGGGTACACACCCATATTCTCCAAGTCAGGACCCAAGGTTGCCAGGATTTCTATCACCACAAGCGGAACTTTGTTTGCCAGCAGTTCATTTGCCACCTGCTCGCCGACACGACCGTATCCACAGACGATGAAGTGACCACTCATCTTATCGATCCGATTCTGCATGCGTTTTCTCCAGATGAGACTGCGAAACTCGCCTGCCACGATGACGTCTGCCAGAGTGCTTATCGCATAGGCGGTGGTGCTAACGCCAAGGACGATTAGTCCGCCAGTGAACACGCGGCCAATGGGAGACAGTGGTCGAATCTCGCCAAATCCTACTGTACTTATTGTAATGACAGTCATGTAGATGCTGTCGGTCCACGGCCAACCCTCGATCAATATATAACCGCCGCTACCGAGGATGAGCAGGAAGAGATAGAGTACAAATACGAAGGTAAGGTGTCGATAGAGTCTGCGGGCAGTTACCGTCAAGTCTGCATGCCTCCTGGAGTCAGATGACTTGGGGGCGTTTCTGTAAAAGGCATAACTTAGACTGAGTTTCCAAAGACTGCTGCGATACGGCGGAAAAGCACTGAAAACGGATTACTGTTCTGAATGACTGAACGCGTACTACGGAATTCAGTGCTTGGCGTGACCCCCTGACACTATTTTGACAAACACAGGAACTGGACGCCCGCGCCTTTTAAATTTAAGCGATTCGTACAGCTTCTTGGAGAGAAGGTTGCTTTCTTGCGTGTTGAGAAAGACGCGATTAATTCCCAGTTGACTGGCGTAGCAGAGGCACCCCACCAGCAATTGGCGACCGATGCCTCGACCTTGAACGGCTGGATGGACGGCCAGCCTCACGACCTGGGCCGAATCGAATCCTCGAGGCGATCCATCTGACATCAGTCGAAGCGCTGAGTAACCCACCATCGATCGGCCTAACTCGGCGACCTCGAAGCGACAGTCGCGATGCAAGTATTGAAGTTCGGTTACTCCCATGTGCCAAAGTGGTTCGAAGGCCGCGGCATCGACCTCTGCCAGCTCCGGCAGATCGGATAGCTGCGCCGGGCGCAGCGCAGCGGTCTGACATACGGTTCCAACTGAACGAGACTTGCGTTCGTAGAACAGGACGGCGTCGAGACGGTCAAAGCCGGACTCCTGTAGGCTGGCACGGAGCCAACCTTGCTCGGTGAGTGCGTAATAGAGATATCCAAACGGCTGCGGGGGGAGCTGCCTATGGGCCTGCTCGAAGAGCGCGCGAAACTGCAGTCGTGCAGCCGCGCCAGCAGCTGAGAACGCCGCGGCCCGAAGAGCTACCTTGGTTGGCGCCGAGGCAGGCAAGGCTTTTGAGCGACTGAAGCTATCGAAGGTGACGAAGCCCTTCAATCTTTCGGACTGCTGATCGACCAGGACTGCATTCACTCCCCTGAGCAGATCAGGCTCCTCGGAGTCGGCAAGGTCATCGTAGTAGTAGCAGCGCAGACTGCTGGCGTGCAAGCACTCCAACTCAGGCAGATCTTCCAAGCGTCCTGGCCGAATCGACGTAGGAAACATCAGGGTGATTCGAGCTTCTTGCGACCTGCGTACACCTTGTTGTAATAGTCTTTGAAATCTCCGTCACGAATAGGTTGCCACCACCATCGATTGTCCTTATACCAGCGGGCCGTCGACCTGATTGCTTCTTCAGGCGTGTAGTCGGGCTCCCAACCCAATGCCATGATCCTGCTTACGTCGAGACTGTATCGGCGGTCGTGTCCCTGGCGATCTTCGACGTGTTGTATCAGGCTGCGGGGCCTGTCTAATTCGTCCAAGAGGATTTCAACCATAGTCAGGTTGGTCATCTCTGCACCTGTACCGATGTTATATGTTTCGCCGATGGAGCCTTCACGAAGGATGAGATGAATTGCGGCACAGTGATCGGCAACATACTGATAGTCTCGCATCTGCATTCCGTCTCCGTAAACGGGCAAGGGCATGGATTCGAGGGCGTTGGTGACGAATAGCGGGACAACCTTCTCGGGGTATTGGTAGGGCCCGATGTTGTTGGCGCCTCGACTGATTGTCACTGGCAAGTCATAGGTGATGCGGTAGGCGTTGACGAAGAGGTCTGCACTGGCTTTGCTGGCGGAATAGGGGCTGCGGGGAGCCACAGAATCGTTTTCGACCGACCTGCGCTTTCCTTCGATATGGCCGTACACTTCGTCGGTACTAATCTGGTGGAATCGCAGATTTCCAAATTTGCGGGCCGCCTCCAGAAGCACGTACGTGCCGTAAACGTCGGTCTTCACGAAGGCATCGGGATCGAGAATCGACCTATCTACATGGGTCTCGGCAGCGAAATTCACTATAGTGTCGATATTGCGGGCGCCGACTGTTTCCTCCACCTTCGCAGCTTCACAGATGTCACCTTGCACGAAGAAATAGCGAGGCCCGAAGCCCTCCCTGACGGCGTCAAGGTTTTCGAGGCGGCCTGCGTAGGTGAGCTTGTCGTAGACGGTTACCTCTATGTCCGAACTGTGTTCCAGTATGTAGCGGACAAAGTTGCAACCGATAAAGCCGGCGCCGCCCGTTACCAAAATGTTCCGCATCCCAATCTTCCTTTGTCGGTATCCTAACGCTTTAACCGCCGCCTGACGTCACTTTCCCATGTGCGCCGGAGCCGCCTGACTCTGCCCGGCTGGCGGCTCGCGGGCAGCGGGAACTCGACGCCCAAGGTCAGTGTCGGCAGCTGTTGGAGCGGTGGAAGCAACCGTCGGTCGAGACCGGGCGGCCCTTTGCCGCGCCAGGCCCACTGCCAGTGCGTTTTCTCTTCACCCCCGGCGGTAGCCGCCAGAAAGTCGATGTCGTTCCAGAGCGCGCGCCTGGTCTCGCCCATAACGGCTAGCAGTTTGTCCCAGTAGGCCCGCATTTTGGGCTGCTCGAAATCGAGGAAATGGGAGGTGAAACTGGAGCTGTCGGCGGAACTGTTGAGCGGGGGTCTTGCCGTCTGGTAGGCGGGGAAAAACTCCCGGGCCCAGTACTGTTCTGCCCGCTGGAAGGAAGGCAACAGCAGATCGGCAAAGAAGGTGACATTTACTGTACTTACACGTTCCTCCACGTGAACGAGGAGTGGAGCATGTTCCGGCCACAGGTCGAAAAAGGCGGGGATGTCGAACTCCTGCCACTCGCCGTATGCGCGAGACATACGTCGGAGCTTGTCTGCCACCTGAGCGATAGTGGTAACGGCAGTCTGCACTTCTCGGGCTCCTACATGATTCTGTACCAGATAAGCCGGCGAGAGCGAGCGCGTGTTGAAGATTTCAGTGTAAGGGGAAGGCAGCGCGCATGTGTCGATCTGCCGCATTTTGGCCGCCAAGGCAGGCACGCTGCGGACTTCGGCTACGCTAACGGGCATGGCGCCGTTACGCATATTGAGGGAGATCGAAGAGTTGGTCATCAGGAAGGCAGGTCTTTGAACTCATCGCGCAAGAGCTGCAAAAGGTAATGGCCGTACCGGTTTGTCTGCAACGCTTCGGCCAATGCCCGGAATTGTTCGCGATCGATATAACCCCCCCGCAGCGCAATTTCCTCCGGGCACGAGATCATCATCCCCTGTCTTTCCTGCAGGGCCTGTACGAAATTCGCTGCCTGTAAGAGAGATTCGTGAGTGCCTGCGTCGAGCCAGGCAAATCCTCGTCCCAGGATTTCTACTTGCAGTTCTCCCCGCTCCAAATAGAAGTTGTTGATGTCGGTGATTTCAAGCTCCCCTCTGGCCGAGGGTTCGAGGCCGCCCGCCACGTGGAGGACGCGGTTGTCGTAGAAGTAGACGCCAGGTACAGCAAAATTGGAACGGGGTGTCTGCGGCTTTTCCTCGATGCTCAGAGCCTTTCCGGACTGGTCAAACTCGACAACACCGTATCGGCTGGGGTCGGCCACTGGATAGGCAAAAACCAGGGCTCCCTCTTGGAGGCTGGCCGCCTTCCGTAGGATGGTCGGCAATCCGTGGCCGTAAAATATGTTGTCGCCCAGCGCCAGACAGACGTTGGACTCGCCGACGAATTCTCTGCCGACGACAAATGCATCGGCTATGCCGCGGGGACGGGACTGCTCCACGTATGTAAACCGAATTCCCCACTGGCTGCCGTCTCGGAGCAGTTCCTGGTACAGCGGCAGGGCAGCCGGCGTGCTTACCACGAGAATGTCTCGAATCCCCGCCAGCATCAGCATTGACAGGGGATAGTAGATCATGGGCTTGTCGTAGACGGGCAGGATCTGTTTACTCAGGCTGGTGGTCAAGGGATAGAGCCGGGTACCATGTCCGCCTGCGAGGAGGATGCCCTTCATGGGATATATCCTGTCCCAGGTTGGCGGCGCCGGTTGTCAGGTGTCAGTTGCGGGAAAATGCACATTGTTCTGCCAGTGCCGGGAAGGCTACTGTCCGTAGCCGGTGACTGCCATCGAGTCCTCAGCATCGAGAAGCACGGCGCCTACGATATTGGATTGGACCTTTTCCAATACCTCTTTGGCCCGCTGCGCCTGCTCCCTCTTCGTGCGCCCGGCCGTGACGGCAAGCAAAGTCCCGTCGACCTGGCTGGCCCAGAGGGCGGCGTCGGTCACGGCCAAAACCGGCGGGGCATCGACGAGGACGTATTCTGCTTCCCTTGAAAGAGTCTGGAGGAGTTCCGCCAGCCTCTTGGGGCTGAGGAGGGCAACGGGGTTGGGAGGAAGAGGTCCGGCCGCGAGTACGCGGAGGTGGGATACCTGGGTGTCGGCCAGGTCTGGTACACCTCCGTTCTGAAACCAGTTCGTCAACCCGGCGTCTCCGTTGACGCCGAAAATTTCATGTTGAAGCGGGCGGCGCAGGTCACCGTCGACTACGATTACGCTGTCGCCGGCGTCGGCCATGACGACAGCGAGGTTGGCGAGCGCGTCGCTCTTGTTTGTCTCGGTGTCAGGACAGGTAACTAGAAGTGTTCTCAGGTCCTTGCCCAGACCTGAGAACTCGATATTAGTGCGAAGGCTCTGGTAGGCTTCGGCGGCGGCGCTGCGGGGTGCATTCAACGTAACCAGGTCTAAAGACATCTACCCTTCCTTTAGGGAATCAAAGGGACAAGGGTCTTGACTTAGGTGGTGACCCCTGTCTGCTACGTACTGGAAACCGGCGTGGGAGCGCCTTCTCATCCTTCTGACTTCGAAACTGAGCCGGAGGATGTTACTGGAATCGCGCCGAGAACGGCCAGATCGAGCGTCCGTTCCACTGAATCAGGGGTACGGAGGAAACCGCTTTCGACCCAGACTATCAAGAGAATCAGGCCAACACCCAGAAGAAAGCCGAGAACCGCGCCTGCCATCGTATTGATGATAGGCTGGGGCTGGTAGCGGGCGCCTTCGATAACCCTACTGACAATTTTGACCTCGATTCGGTCTCGTTTGTCCTGTTGCGCGTAATAGGCGGTGCGTTCGTCGACAAAATAGTCGGCCAATGTCAACGCCATGACTTCCGATACGATCTTGTCTCTTGAACGAGCTTCAATCTCTATCGTGAAGGTAGACGGTTCGGAGGCAATGTTCGTAAGTCTCAGAAAGTCGCTAGGATGCATGTCCAATTGTGCACGTGCAATTACCTCTTCGGCTACTTCAAACGTTCGCAGATTGCTTACGAAGTTACGCATCAGCTCCTTTGCGGTATTTCCCAATCCCCAATCCGGTCGGGCCGGAACCGTACTTACATGGATCGTCGCCCGGTACATTTCCTCCTGAAGGAAACTGACTCCGTAAGAGAGCGTTCCCGCCAGCAGGACTGCAACAATGAGGATCCAGCCGAAACGTCGAACGACTCCGCTGTATTCCTGTATCACCTAAACCTCCAATCTGCGTTACGGGCTGCGCAATGGAAAGTGGCAGACGGCGCCGCTGTCTATCTCTGCAGGGTCACTGTCTACTTTCGCTGCTTGGGAACGGCGACTAGACAGGGCAGACCCATTTCCTCCAACTGATTTCGGCGGCGCACGGTGTCGTCCAGATACTCCTGCAGAAAGGCCAGGCCGATGCCGGTGACAAGCGCCAGCAGGATTCGCAGCGGCCATTCGACGCGCTGGCGTGCGCTGGGGCCTACCTCAACTACCGTGGGGGGATCCATCACCTGAACGCCTGCGCCCTGTGTTCCCAGCTGAGCAAAGTAGGCGGCGGCGTTTTCTTCCAGTTCGGCCACGGCCGCCTCTCCGATCGCATGCAAATCGCCGGCGTCGTGCCAGTTGAAAGTAAGCCGAATGATACGGTGCTGCTGTCCCGTGTTGGCGCTTGCTCTGAGCAGGCCGGCCGGGATGACGATCTCTTGCACGGCCAAGCGGGCATTGATGGCCCTGGCGAACAGGTCGGATGCGAGAACCTCGGTAAAGTCGTCAACGAGGTATTCGCTTGTCATCCACGCATAGTAGCGAGGGTCGTATTCGACTTCATCGACTCCTTCGAGCGGCAGCACGCCCACCAGAATGCGCATTGATGCGCTGTAGGTGGGCGGTGGCGCCTCCCAGGGGCGCAACTGCACTGCGCTGAAAAGGGCAACCAAGACGGGCAGGAGTATGGGGGCGGCCCAGCGTCTCCTTAGAATCGCCCAGTATTCCCGCAGTTCCATGTGCGGCCGCCTAGTCTTCGTCGGTCATCAGATTGGCGACCGTCACGCCGTCATCGCCTTCGCCCAACTCGCCCGGACGGTACCTGCTGACAAGAGGATGACCCTTCAAAGCAGCGCGCACGGCATCCCTCATGGCACCCGTTCCCTTGCCATGGATGATGCGCACCCAGGGAAGATTCTCAAGATAGGCGTCATCAAGGTAACCCTCCAACCTCTGCAGGCCGGCATCCACCCTTTCCCCGCGCAGATCGATCTCAGTAAGCGAGGTTGAATCGGCGTCGCCTGTTTTGGCCTTTTTCTGTACTCTCACAGCGGGTTGGGGCGTCGCCGGGGGCTCTGTTTGGGCTTTGCTGCGCAACACAAGACGCCTGACGGGCAGTCTGAGACGGAAGTTGCCAACCTGCACGTCGGCCTCGTGCGGCACTCCGCCGCGGCTTTCGATGGCGATGACTTCGCCAGTGGCTTGCAGGTTGGGAACGAAGACGCGGTCTCCTTTTTCAACAGGGCCGCGAATACGCGAGTCCGGCGCGCCGGGGGTAGCGACCTCCTGTTCGACGCGTCCTTCGGAATCTAGTTGGCGGCGACCGACGGCTTGGCTTGCCTGCTGCAGGAACTGGTTGTGTGCATCCTGACGGCCGGTGCCGCCCTTTGCCATGCGCCTGCGAAAACCGTCGATCTCGCGGCGGATTTCCGCCAGCTCATTCTGCATCGTTGTGCGGGTTTCCGCGACTACCTGCCGGCGGGCCTCCTCGATTCTGGCCAGCTGATAGCGTAGGTCCTCCTCGGCGACGTGTGCACTTCTTTCCCTCTCCTTGGCGTGTTCCAGCACGCGCCTGGCCTCCTGGCGCGCGTGCCGCACGTCCTCGAGCATGGCCTCGACTTCGAGGGATTCCGGGCGGGACATCTTCTCGGCGTCATCGACGATGACCGGATTCAGACCGAGGCGGCGTGCGATGGTCAAGGCGTTGGAGCGCCCAGGGAGGCCGATGCTGAGCTCGAACGTTGGGCTCAGGTTTTCGACATCAAATTCAACAGAGGCGTTGCGCACACCTGCGGTGTTGTGCGCATAGAGTTTCAGATCGCTGTAGTGTGTTGTTGCCAGTGTTGTAATGCCCCGGTCGCGCAGGTTTTCAAGCAGAGCAGCGGCGAGGGCGGAACCTTCGTCCGGATCGGTGCCGGCGCCAAGCTCATCGAGCAGGACGAGACTCTGTGGGTCTGCCTCTTCCAGAATGCTGATGATGTTGGTCATGTGACTTGAGAAGGTGCTCAAATTCTGTTCGATGGACTGTTCGTCGCCAATGTCCGCATAAACGCCTTCGAAAACGGAGAGGGTACTTCCCTCTTCGGCGGGAATCATCAGGCCTGACTGGGCCATAAGAGTAAGGAGGCCTACGGTCTTCAGGGTTACGGTCTTGCCGCCGGTGTTAGGGCCGGTAACGACGAGAATGTAGCATTCGTTGTCGAAATAGACGTCAATGGGCACGACAGAATCCGGGTCCAGGAGGGGGTGGCGAGCCTGGCGGAAGTTCAAGACCGAGCCAGGATGCTGGATCGTACGCTCTTCCTTCGTGTCCTCGTCGATCCCGGCGAATATTTCGGCGCGATTCTGGTGAAAGGGGACGATTTCGGGCGCGGTGGCCTCCGTCTCAAGGGCGTACTTGGCCTTGGCAAACGTGAAGTCGAGCTGGGACAGGATCTGAACGTTGCGGTTTATGTAGGGCCCTTCGTCGGCAACGAGATCCGAGAGCTCGGCCAGAATGCGCCGAACTTCCTTCTCCTCATCCAACTCCAGTTCACGGACTGCGTTGTTCTGCTCGACCACCGTCAACGGCTCAATGAAAAAGGTGGCGCCGCTTGCCGACTGGTCGTGAACGATGCCCTGCACCTGCGCCTTGTATTCGGAGCGGACGGGTATGACGTAGCGACCTTGGCGCTGCGTGACGATGGATTCCTGCAAAAAGGGGATGATCTCGGTATTTTGGACGAGCCGGTCGAGGGTACTGAGGAGCCTATCCTGGGCGATGCGTAGCTGGGCGCGAATGCGGTCCAGGTCAGAGGACGCGCTATCGACGACCTCGGCGCGGTCATTGATGCAACGGCTGATCTCGCCGATGACGTGTTCGCATGGCTCGATGGAAAAGGCGATGTCGGCAAGACGGGGAAACTGGCGGTTGAGGCGAGTCAGTGTGTTGCGCAGTGTCCGGGCACGCATCAGAGTCGTACGAACTTCGACAAGCTCAGTTGGAATCAGGATACTGCCCCGCTCGGACTTGGCGACGAGAGCGCGCAGGTCGTAGACGCCGCCAAAGAAGATGTCGGTTTTCTGGTCCAGGAGTCGACAGGCCTCACTGGTCTGCTCCATCCAGTCGCTGATAGTTCGAAGGTCATCGCTGGGCAGGAGAGAGGTGGCTAGCTCGACCCCCCCATCAAAGGCGCAGAAGGTGGCCAACTTATTCAGAATCTTGTCGTATTCGAGAACGCGAATCGTATGTGGATTCATGGAAAACCTTGGCAAGACACTAGCGCGAACTTGGGCCGATCATATCACAGCGCGCGCAGGGAAACCAAAGGAAAAGCTGTCTCTCAAGTCCGCGAGAGAGGGCCGCGGCAGAGCGCGGCAGGCCGACGAAACCGGTTAAGATTTCGTTGGTCTCTATTCTTCAGGCCCCTACATGTGATATCCCAACCGACGCAGAAGATTCTCCTTGCGGCGCCACTTTTGAAGGACTTTAACCCAGAGTTCCAGGTAGACGCGGGTCCCGACCATCTCTTCGATTTCGGGTCGAGCAGCTTGCCCAATTTTCTTGATCATAGAACCCTTGCCGCCGAGAACGATTCCCTTCTGACTGTGGCGTTCTACGTACAGTGTGGCGGCTATGTGTGTCATTTCCGGGCTGCGCTCGTTCCACTCGGTCACTGAGACGGCCAAACTGTGCGGGATCTCCTGGCGCAGAAACTGCAGCGCTTTTTCGCGGACGATTTCGGCGGCGATAAACCGCATTGAGAGGTCGGTTACCTGGTCGCTGGGATAGTAGAGTGGTCCTGAGGGAAGCAACTCGGCGAGCGCGGCGACGAGTTCTTCCACGCCCTCTCCGGTCGTCGCGCTCATTGTTCGCACCGGCAGGGACTTCTGGGCGCCGCTTCCCTTGGTGAGCCACCTGAGAAGGGAAAGGTACTCGTTGGTCCTATCCTCGACTTCAATTCCTTTCAAACTGTCAATCTTATTTGCTCCGAGCAGGAGGAAGGGCAATTCGCCTGCGGCCTCATGCAACTCGCGCAGGCGCTCGACAATATACAGATCTTCGTCGGTTGGCGGCGTGCCAATGTCGACCAGCCACAAGATAACGTCGGAATCACTGGCGATGGCCTGCTCGGCCACGTTGACCATGTGCTTGCCGAGTTTGTTTCGCGGCTGGTGGATGCCGGGCGTGTCGAGAAATATGAACTGGGCATCTTCATCGGTGCGGATGCCGAGGATCTGATCGCGTGTGGTCTGGGGTTTGTCGCTGGTGATGGCAATCTTCTGCCCAAGCAAACAGTTTAGAAGAGTGGACTTGCCGACATTTGGCCGTCCAATCACAGCAATGAATCCGCTGCGAATTGACTCGGGAAATCCGTCGTCTCCAATTTCAAGTGCTGCTTCGGGTAGCATGTGAGTTTTCTCAAAAAGCGATCCCGGCCTGGCCGGACAAATGAAGAGCATTTCAACCACGGCGCATTATAGCACAAACGTCAGATACTCGATCTGGGTTCCACAGGTGGCTCGACCGGGAATCGGGGGCCGCCACCCTTACTAACGACGCATCAGGCCTCCCGCGACCTGGCCGTCAAGGCAGCGGCACCGGACCTCCTGTTGGAGGTATACAGTAGGATGGGCGGACGAAGAGGAATGGTGGAGAGTGGATCGGACAGGACTCGAACCTGTAACCCAGGAGTTATGAGCTCCTTGCTCTGCCATTGAGCTACCGATCCAGCATTGGGACGAAGGGATGAGAGCGGGTAGCGGGGATCGAACCCGCATCGTCGGCTTGGAAGGCCGGCGCTCTACCATTGAGCTATACCCGCAAGTCGGGGAGAGAGGATTTGAACCTCCGACCCCAGCGTCCCAAACGCTGTGCGCTGCCAGACTGCGCTACTCCCCGGTTCTGCACTGAGTGATTATAGCCTCAACAGCCCGAAAGAACAATTCTCGCCGTAATCCGGTTCGCTTGAGGTCTAGCCGCTACGCGCATTTCGGCAACTGGCTGCGAGCTCGTCTCTTCTCGGTCTAAGTTCCAGCCAGTCGAGGACGGCGATCGCGCTTGTGTATTCGGCGGCGGCGTCGCACCAGTTTTCCTCGCGGGCGAAACCTTCGCCCAGGTAAACGTGCGCTCTTTGCAGGAGAAATTGGACGTCGCGGTATTCGGGGTCGATGCGGTAGAGATCCTCGAGGAGGCGAATGACGTGGGCCCAGTCGGCACCCCAATAGGTCTTGACATCGACATAATGGGCAATCATATAGCGCTCCTCCTGAACCTGTGGGTTATTTGGGTCCAACTCGAGGGCGCCGTCAAACAGCTGCACGGCCTCTTCCAGACTCCCTTCTACGATCGCTGCCCTCGCCAGCTCGACGAAAGCGACGAAGAGATTCTTTTGCAGGTCATCTCTCCTGTAGTCCGGTTGCATGGACTGCACAAGGGAGAAGCGCTGGATCGCTTCCTGCCAGCGGCCTTCTTCATACAGGGCCATCGCCCTGCCCCACTCAAGATCTGTGGCGGTCGGCTCTGTTACAGTCTCCGGAACCGTCTCAGAAGTGTCGATTGCGTCCACGGCCATAATGGCGGAGCGGGCTGCATCGTTTTGCGGTTCGAACTCAAGGATTCCTGCGTAGACGGCGCGTGCCTCTTCGTGCATGCCGGCATCCAGCATGTCGGACGCGCGTTGCAGTAGGATGGCAATCTGTTGGCGGGTTTGGGCCTCGCCGCGCCTGAGGCCGTCACGGTAGCCCAGGACGACCATCAAGAGAATGATTACAAGGGCAAGTCCCGTCGAAATCGTTACGGTGTACCAGAATGATGCCGGTAGATCGCGAGGTGAGAACGGGGCGCCGGCAGGTTGTTGCTGTGTTTGCATGAGTGAAGACAGGCTCAGCTTGCGGATTGCTTTAGGCGGGCGGCCATACTGGTATCTTCCCAGGGCAGAGATAGGTCGTCGCGGCCGAAGTGCCCGTAGGCTGCGGTCTGCCGATAGATGGGGCGCCGAAGTTTGAGGTCGCGTATGATGGCGCCTGGTCGAAGGTCGAAGTGTTTCCCGATCAGTTCTTCTAGCTTCCCGTCGCTGATCTTGCCGGTGCCGAAGGTTTCCACGTTGACGCTGAGGGGTTGGGCAACCCCGATGGCGTAAGCAAGCTGAATTTCGCAGCGGTCGGCGAGACCTGCAGCAACGACATTCTTGGCTACCCAACGGGCTGCGTAGGCGCCGCTTCGGTCCACTTTAGTGCAGTCCTTGCCGCTGAAGGCGCCGCCTCCGTGCCGGCCCATGCCGCCGTAGGTGTCAACGATGATTTTGCGGCCGGTCAGGCCGGCATCGCCCATCGGCCCGCCTACTACGAAGCGGCCCGTCGGGTTTACGTAGATGCGAATGTCATCATCGACCATTTCTGCAGGAAGAGTCGGTGAGATGCAGCGATCTATAATCTGCTGTCTAATCTCTTCCTGGCAGATGTCGGGAAGGTGCTGTGTGCTTATCAGAACGGTATGTATGCGCCTCGGCTTTCCGAAACTATATTCCACTGTTACTTGCGACTTGCCATCGGGACCCAACCAGGGTAGCTCGCCGCTCTTGCGAAGCACGGCCAGCTGCCGGCTTAGTTTGTGGGCCAGATAGATAGGCAGGGGCATCAGGGCTTCGGTCTCGTTGCAGGCGAAGCCGAACATCATGCCCTGGTCGCCTGCGCCGACCGACTCGATTTCATCCTCCTCGCTGTCCATTGTGTCATTCTTGAATTCCTGGGCGCGGTCGACACCAAGGGCGATGTCGGGCGACTGCGATGCGATTGCGACCTGTACACCGCACGTAGCGGCGTCGAAGCCTTTGGCGCTGTTATCGAAACCGATTTCCTTGACCACTTTTCGAACCAGTTCGTCATAGTTCACGGATGCAGTGGTCGTTATTTCGCCGAGGAGAATTACAAAGCCTGTTTTGACGGCCGCCTCGCAAGCAATGCGCGCGTTGGGATCCTGATCAAATATAGCGTCGACCACGGCGTCGCTGATCTGATCGCACATTTTGTCCGGGTGCCCCTCGGTTACCGATTCACTGGTAAAGAGGAGGGAGGGAGCGGTCATGAAGGTGCTACTCATTTGCTGTTCTCCTGACTGCGGTTCGCATGCCTGCCTGCGGCAGTCTTATTCGGCTGTGCCAAGAGTCCACTCGTTCAGATAGGCCTCTTGTTCGGCGGTGAGGGTATCGATTTCAACGCCCATGGCTCTTAGCTTGAGGGCTGCGATCTCGCGGTCCAACTCTTCAGGCATGTCGTAGACGTCGCCGGTCATTTCGTCACAGTGTTTGAGGAGAAACTCGGCGGCCAGTGCCTGATTGGCGAAACTCATGTCCATGACGGCGCTGGGGTGGCCTTCAGCGGCGGCGAGATTGACCAGGCGACCTTCGCCGGCAACATAGATGCGGCGGCCGTCTTCAAGAGTATATTCATCGAGAAAATCGCGCACGCGAGTGATCTTGGTGGACATCGCTTCGAGCCCCTTCATATTAATCTCGACGTCGAAGTGGCCGCTGTTGGCGAGAATGGCACCGTCCCGCATCTGTTCCATGTGATGGCGGTCGATAACGTTTATGTCGCCGGTGGCGGAACAGAATATGTGTCCCGCTTTGGCGGCATGGGACATGGGCAGGACCTGGAAACCGTCCATGACCGCTTCCAAGGCGCGCAAGGGGTCGACCTCGGTGACGATGACGTTGGCGCCCATGCCCTTGGCGCGCATGGCGATGCCTTTACTGCACCAGCCATAGCCGCCGACGACGAAAGTCTTGCCGGCCATGAGGACGTTGGTGGCGCGGATAATGCCGTCCAAGGTGCTCTGGCCGGTGCCGTAGCGGTTGTCGAAAAAGTGCTTGGTCATGGCGTCGTTGACGGCGATGACGGGAAAGGCCAGTTTGCCCTGGGAGGCCATCGCCCTGAGGCGGATAACGCCGGTTGTGGTCTCTTCGGTTCCCCCCATTACGCCGTCAAGCAGGCTGCTGCGCTGCGTATGTAGCATGGCGACGAGGTCCATGCCGTCGTCCATAGTCAGGTGGGGACTGGTATCGAGCACGGCGTTAAGGTGGGCGTTGTACAGGGCGTTAGTCTCGCCTTTGATGGCGAATACTGGCATTTCGTAGTAGGAGACGAGGGCGGCGGCGATGTCGTCCTGTGTGCTGAGAGGATTGCTTGCGCAGAGTGCGATTTCAGCGCCGCCGGCGATGAGGATGCGCATCAGGTTGGCTGTTTCACTGGTGACATGCATGGCTGCGGCCATACGTACGCCTTCAAAGGGACGTTCGCGTCGGTAGCGTTCTTCAAGCAGGTCGAGCACGGGCATCTCTTTGGCTGCCCATTGCATGCGAAAGCGGCCGCGCTCGGCCAGGCTGATATCGGCTATGTCGTAGTTCTTGCCATGAACTGCTGTGGACATCTGTGGGGTAACTCCTCAAACGAATGAAGTGTTGTAGACTCAGTATTTCATGGTCAGGCAATTGTCAAAGTGGCGGTTCAACTTGCCCTCTAGCCGGCAAATGCTTTGACTAGAGGTGACCCACACCGAATCAACTTGACCGGCGTCGGCTTGTTTCGAAAGGAAACGTAGTTGGCTTTCTTCAGGAAGTTGTCCCTTTTGGTTCGTCGAAGTTCGCCGCCGTAGGCTGCTATGGGCCGAAACCTGACTCGCTGTTCACTTGGAATCAGTCTGCCTACGATGTCGGCGCCAGCGCGCAGCTGTGGCAGGAATTTGCTGACGCAGGCTGAACTCGCCGTTAGTTCAATTGGTGCAACCCACTCGGTGTCGGGAGTGGGGCCTGCTACGAAAAGAAAATCTGATCGCGGTTCCTCAGGGTCTACAGGCGCTGCCTCGTGTTCAAGATTGATGAGAGCCATAGGCTTCGGCGCGTTTTCCAACGGTAACGAGCAACGTCCATCGCGACACGAAGTTGTGTGGCAACGCGGGTCAGTACCTTCCATGATTGCTTTCACTGCAGACAAATGGGCTATTCCTCTTGAATTCGGGTAGAAATCTCCACCCATCGGTTGTAAAGGGATTCGGTTACGAGACCGAAGCCAGCGGGAAAGGTAGCGGACTCTTCATCAAGAGATATCTCCCTAACAACAGAGCCGCCCTTTTTCTCATCTGGTTCGAAGAACCATGCGCCTAACTGGTCCGGACAAAGAGCGATCTCTCCATCTTCGATTCCTTCTCGGCGTTCGATTGGCAGGTCGGACAGTCGAACCAGGTTTGCTAGTTCCTCAAGAATCCATTCACTGTGCGTAGTAATGAGGATCCTGATACCTGACTGCACTGCGGCAACCAGCAGCCTAGTAATCTTGGCCTGCATTTCAGGGTGCAAGTGGGACTCTGGTTCCTCAATAATCAGCAGGTCTCCTATTTGGACAACGTGGCGAAGGTACAGAACGATGGGAGCCAATTCCGATACCATCGATGATGTGCTCATAAGCCCAAGTTCATGTTCCCACTCTCTCGGCCGGTAGGAAAAAGTGGGGAAACTGGTTTCAGAGCCCTCGATTTGTATTTCGCCCAAAAGGACTTCCTGTTCCAGCTGGCGCGCGAGATACGAACCTTTACCTGGAGTGTTGGTGGCTGAACCCGCCAAAGAAACGAGCTGAACGAGGAAGTCGCCTATGATTCCAGAAAAAGCTTGTCGCGATAGATGCCCGGATCGACGAGGTCGCGATGCGTCGGAAATCAAGGAACGCAAAACCAGTTGGTGCGCATGCATGATTCCACCTCGGTCGGCAGGAAGATAGTGGGCAGGTCGACTGCAAGGGCCGCCTAACAGTGTGACAATCCCGTCCGCGAGAGCCTGTACAGTCTTGAGAACCTTGGATTTGCTTACTAGCCCCATCACTTCCCATTTCTTTACTGCAAAGTTATGCCAACTGGCACTCCAGTCAATCAAACCCTGGCTGAGACGACAACGCAATGTTCTGGGAAAAGTAGGTTCCAATGTGGCACCCTGCTCATTCAACGAAATTCTAAAAAGGAATCCGTCGCTTTCCTCAGTTTTTGCAGCGTCTCCTGATCCCAGTGAGAATCCGGATCCCTTTCCGCTAGAGTACCTCGCAAGCTGTATAGTTGGGTCAACCCCAAAACATCTGGCAATATCACTATCGAGAAACACGCTCAGACCTGTTATTGAGTCCAGGAATGGCCTAACTGTGGAAGCAACTGTTTCGGGTACATCGACTATGCTTCCCTTCTGCCAATTGGCAATCTGAAGACCAAGAAGGGCAGTGTTAAGCCAAGCATCCAGGGCTGCAATGTCGCCATCTGTCAAGTCAACCTTAAAGCCCTGGATTCTCTGGATTCGATCTTCTCCCCAAAGTTCTTCGGGGACGCTGAAATACTCATTGTCTCTTGTAAAGCTACCAAAAAGCCTATGCAGTGCATAGATGAGTGCAGCCATGTAGGACTTGCCGGTGTTGCTTGGCCCTACAAACACTGTCAGCTGGCGTAGCTCAATCTTCCCTTCGGCAATCGGTCCGAAGTTTTCGACGGACACTTCAAGGGGTTTGGAGTGCGAGTTTTCCATCATGTCTTGAATCATCTAGGGCGCAATTCGTCCTAGAATGACAGCCTAGAGTCCCCTCGTTGCGAAGCCCTCAAAGAAACGGCAATGTACCTTAAATCCTAGCTTCTCATAGATGGATTTGGCAACCAAATTCTCTTCATCTACGTTCAGCACAATCACACTGAATCCGTCTTTCTGGAGGGCGCGTGTGATGCTTACTGTGACTGCTTTCCCGAAGCCCAGACCCCGGCGACCGGGTCTTGTGTAGATGTTGCCGATGGCAGCTACGCCCTGTGAGATGATCCTGTTTATCGAGACCGAGCCAATGGACTCAATTGGATTCGAGCCCTGTAGGGTCGGGCTTGCCTGACGATACGTAACGTGAGTGCCGCCGGCTGAGGCGAGAATCCCGTCTTCGTCTTCGATGCCAAAGAAGAAGCCGTCTTCGAGCTGATCAGGGTCGAAAGCGTCCGGTGCGTAGTCGCCACCGTGTCGGTAGAGGGTGGTCAGCCGGTTGGCGTCGGACGCGGAGAGGCGACGGGCCGGCCAGGCGGGCAAGGGGATATGCTTGCCCTGTGGCAGCGCCATACGCACCATTTTCTGGGGAGAGACGTTTCGATAGTACCGTTGGACGACTGGCAGGTGCGATGGAAGGATGCTCAGGAACAGTTCGGGCGGCAGTTCAGCGGTAGACAGAGCGGCAGCGACACCTTCAGGCTCGCCTGCGGTCAGTAGAATCGGTGGCTCGAGCCCGAAGTATATAAGCGCCAGTCCGCTGGCATCCCCGGAGACGAACCAGCGGCAGTGGCGGGCTAGGTCGGGGCGGAGGTCGGCGATGGCGTAGGCGGCCCAGACCGGGTCCTGGGACAGGACTTCGAAAACTGCCTCGCTGGCAGCGTGCCCGTTACGCATTTCAGGCCGGTTCTCCCCAGAGCAGTTCCTCGCCGAAAGTCTGTTCGTAGCGGAGGGCAAACTCCTGCGGGGTGAACTTGTGATTGGTTGTCCCGAACTGCTCCAGCACGTAGGTGGCGCACAGTGAACCAACGCGGCCGCACACGTCAACGGGCAGCCCGGCGCTATAGGCGGCAAAATAGGCGCCGCGGTAGGCGTCACCTGCCCCGGTGGGCTCGGCTACCTTGAGAGGCGGCGCTATGGGTATGTGAAACTCCTGGCCTTCATGATAGATCAGACTACCGGCGCGGCCTTCGGTGACGACCAGCGTGCCAACCTCCTGGAGAATCGTCTGTCTCGACCAGCCGGTCTTGTTTTCGATGACTGCCATTTCGTAGTCGTTGACCATCAGCCAGGTGGCGCCCGGAATGCTCTCGCGCAGGTCTTCGCCGCTCAGCCGGGCGGTCTGCTGACTGGGGTCATAGGCAAAGGGGACGCCCAGATCGCGGCACTCTGAGGCGAAGTTCAGCATGGCCTGGGGATCATTGGGGCTGATAACCACGACGTCAGCATCGGTCAGACCGTGGTCGGCAAGGGAGACGTCGCGGCAGTCGCTCATTGCGCCGGCGTAGAAGTTTGCGATCTGGTTCTGCTCTTCGTCGGTACTTACAAAGAAACTGGCGGTGAATTTGTTGGGGATTTCAACGACATGGTCGGTGTTGATTCCGTGCTGGTCCAACCAGGCCTTGTAGTCGCCGAAGTCCTGACCGACGGTTCCAAATAGAATCGGATCGCCGCCGAGGAGCTTGAGAGAATAGGCGATATTGGCTGCAGTGCCTCCCCGCTGGCGAACCATGTCTTCAACCAAAAAGCTGACGCTCAGGCGAGTCAGTTTTTCGGTGATTATCTGATCGGTGAATCTTCCGGGGAAGGACATCAGGTAGTCATAGGCGATGGAGCCGGAAACTACGATTCTCATAGGGCACCCAAGTAAAGACTGGTCATGGTGTTTTGTGGCTGCCACCATTTTCCAAACTTAGCAGAATGGAGGCGTTGAGCTTGGATTCGGATATACCGGATGGAGTCGGCTCGACGCGATAGGCTGCTGCGCCGGCGCGGGCGGCGACAACGCGGGGTGGTTCGCAGCCAACGAAATGAAGGGCTGCGTTGTCATCGATCCCGTAGCCTCCCACCATTTTGCCGTCTGAGATCTGGCGATGGTAGCTGGGCCGCCTTTCGGCCTCGCCGTCGTAATGTGGAGCGCAACTGCCGGCAAGAAAGCCGAGGCATTGGAGAGCCGTCAGGCTACCCGGAATCGAATCGGTCAGCCCTTGATCGAACCAGCAGATGGCGCCGGCACTGACTCCGGAGAGAAGCCTGCCCTGCTGCCAGCCCTGTCGCAGAATCTTGTCGACGTCCCATTCCCGCCACAGGGCCAGCATCGACTTTGTGTTGCCGCCGCCGACGTAGATTATGTCCTGGTCCAGGAGAAACGTGGCGACGTCGGCGGTGTGCGGCCTGAAGAGGGAGAGGTCAGATGGCAGGGCGTTGAGCTCCAGGAAGTGGCGGTAGAAGTTGGCGATGTAGAAGGCGTCTTCTCCGCTTCCCTGGGACAGAAAGCAGATGCGGGGACGACCGGCCGGAACCTGGGCCAGCAGGTACCGGCTCAGGCTCACGTCCTCTTCATTTGTTGTCATGCTGTGGCCGCCCAGCGCGATGATTTGGGGCAGGGCTCTGCTGTCGGTTGGCATTCGCCTATTCGTATCGCGAGAACATGGGTACCTGGACCTTGGAAACTTGAAATGCCAATGCGTTATCGGTGCGTTGAAGGGCGGTCAGGCTTGGGCCGAGGTTATCCACTGGACCGAGCTCTCAGGCGTTTCGTGGCTGAGGAGGTCATCGATGAGCGCGGAAGGGTCGTCTTTGACGACGAGAAGGCGGCTGTACCGATCGGCGATAAAGCCCTGATCTATCTGGTGGGCGAGCATCTGCCGTAAGGGATCGAAGAAGCCGTTAACGTTGAGCAGCCCCATCGGCTTGTTGTGAATGCCCAGCTGGATCCAGGAGATGGTCTCGAACAACTCCTCCAAAGTGCCGATCCCGCCAGGTAATGTGATGAATGCGTCGGCGAGCTCAGCCATGCGGGCTTTGCGCTGGTGCATGGTCTCGACGACCTCGATGTGACCGATTGTTTCGCCGGCTATCTCTTTGGCTGCGAGTGGCCCCGGAATGATTCCGTAGACGGCAGCGCCGCCATCGTGAGCCGCTCGGCTTACAGCACCCATCAGTCCCAGGTTGCCGCCGCCATAGACAAGCCCGTATCCTCGCCGGGCAATTTCGGTTCCCAGGGCAGCGGCCTGGTTGGCATAGCGTTCGTCGACCCCGTCGCTGGAGCCGCAAAAGACGCAAATGCGTTCGATGCGGCGCAGTTCACTCATGGTTATCCTCTTTCGGACCTTTCCGCAAGAATGGCGGCACGCCCTTTCTCGACGGCGTGGCGCAAGCTCTGGTCGAACGGGGGATAGCAGATGCCTTCCTCGGTGACGATGCCGGTCAAGTAGCGGTGTGGTGTAATATCGAAAGCCGGGTTGTAAACGGGCACGTCGGCGGGGGCAATTGCGCGTGCGCCGATTTCGGCCACCTCTTCGGCCCCCCGTTCTTCGATCGGAATGTGGTCGCCGTCCGGAAGGTCCAGGTCGACGGTGCTGGTGGGCGCGACGCAGTAGACGGGAATGCCGTTTTCCCTGGCGACCACAGCAACTTTGTAAGTGCCGATCTTGTTTGCGACATCGCCGTTGGCGGCGACGCGATCGGCGCCGAATACAACTACGTCGACCTGGCCGGTTCGCATCAGGTGCCCGGCGGCGTTGTCGGCAATGAGATGCATGGGGACCTCGGCCCGCATCAGCTCCCAGGCGGTCAGGCGGGCACCCTGCAGGCGGGGTCGGGTCTCGTCCACCCAAACATGGATGTCTTTGCCCTGTTCCTGGCAGGCGTAGATTACGCCTAGAGCAGTGCCGAAGTCCACGGTAGCCAGTGAACCGGTGTTGCAGTGGTGGAGAAGGTTGGCGCCGTCGGGTACGACAGCGGCGCCGTTGAATCCCATGCGCCGGTTGATTCTGACGTCTTCGTCGGCCAGCGCCTCGGCTTCTGCCAGTAACGCTTGCTTCAGCTCGTAGGTTGAACTCCGGCCGGACGCAGCTTCGCCGGCAATCTCCTCGGCCAACGTGAAGAGCCGTCGAGTCGCCCAGGCAAGATTCACTGCGGTTGGCCTGGCGGCGTCGAGAGTTTCCTTGGCCTGGCGGAGTTCGTCGAGCAGGGCCGCGCTATCGTCGGCGTCGCTGAGATAGGCGGCCAGGGCCATGCCGTAGGCGGCCGTGGCGCCGATGGCCGGAGCGCCTCTCACATACATTTCGTTGATGCTGCGAGCGACCTCGGCGACGGTACCAAACTCGGCGATTACCTCCTCGCCGGGAAGCAGCCGCTGGTCTATCATTTTAACTTTTCCGTCTTGCCAGTAGACGGTGCGCATGTTAGGCACTCCCTTCGCCAAAATGAAACCCCTCCGGGTCGATCCAGAGGGGTACACGTACGCAGGGCAATCTCATCTTTCGAGCCGCAGCCGACTCGTCGGAATTGGCACCATCAGAGTAAACCCAGCGGAACTGAACGGTGATTGCGACAGGCGTACAGGGCCTGGAATGCGTTTACGAGGCCGTGTGGGCTTGTGCGCCATCTACCGGTCAGCAACCGAGAACCGGGACTCCGGCAGGTTGCCGGGGGATCATCGGGCCGGTCCCTCCCCCCACTCTGGATAAGAGAAGCAGATTTCTAAGGTTCCTCGGCGGACAGATTAGCACAGGGTGGTCCGCTGTGTCAAAAGGCGACGAAGTCACGGGTTATCCTGACATTGGGGCAAACATAAGTGTACCTCTGGAGGCACCCAAGCCACAGTCAGCTTTCTTTCCAATTGCCTGCAAATGAAGTGGTGTTTCTCACTCCTCACTCCTCTCCCCTCTCTACTCGCATTTGGGCGGTCGGGCCTAGTCGGCCCTCCCTTGTGCGGGGGCTCCGCCCCCGCAACGCCCCCCCTGGACGTGCCTCATCGACCGGGTGTCGATATTCGTAACAGGTGCCTAATCGAAGGTGTCCAGCCAGACCACGTCCCGCCAGTCCCATCATGTCCCCTTACGTGCCGGTCTTGTGCCTGCCCTCGCACCCTCCCCAACTGACGGACTCCACCGTACGGCGAGGCCCAGAGCCTCCACTGCGTCTCGCCCAAAGACGAAGCAACTCCAGCCACCGCTGGCGCCGATAACCCGTCAGACCGTTCCCACCCCAAATCTGGGATGCACCCGAGTCACACAATGGCCCACGATGAACACCAAATGTGTAACGAATGTTTAGTGCGCAGCCGCGCGGGGGCCATCAGTGAAGAGCGCTTGGCTCCCGGAAATCGCTCACGCGAAAGACGTGAACGGGCCCCAATTGCTATTCCTTTGAATTGTCCGTTCTTGGTTCGAGTTATGTCTGCCAATGTCGCGTTATGTCTACAAAAGTCTGCAAATGTCGTGCCAAATTTGCTTTTTGTGGACGCTATTCCCGCGACGTTCCGAGCAGTTCCTCGCTGTCTCCGATTGACGCCGAAAGGGCAATGGGCGCGCAATTCACAGCTCCTCACCTGCTCTCCGACAACCTCAAGTTTTCTTCTGGCGAGTGAGGCGGCTTCTCATTTCGACTAACCCGACTGTCGACCAGGTGCGTCCACAAGGTTGGCTTCACGACTCAGGCAGCCGGCGCAGGCTCCTTCCCAATGTGATCGGATCGCCTAGGTCAGTCTGGGTCCGAAAAAGCGCCGGAAAGCGGACTTCGGCCTTGGTCTGAGTCGAGCCAGGTCGGGTCTTGGCGTGATCGGGAGGGTTTGGGAGGGTCCGAGAGCGTTGAGGAGGGCAAATCCTTCTTTTTTTTGAGTCGTGTGCCTTTAGCTTTGCAGGCACTTACGGCAGACTTTGTCGGACGGTTGGCCGCCGGGAAATCTGCAACTCAAGTGTGGCTTTGGCGGCCACAGCACATCCAGTTATTCTTTGGGCGAAACTGAGAGCTTCACGACCCATCATAACATACTTTTCTGGCAGAATTCTCGAATTTGGTCACGAACTATGTAAGTGATTCCATAGCAGTTGTAGTGCCGAGGTTCGGCAGCGCTTCAAGCTGGGTGCCGGCAACCAGTTTCATGCGCTTGCATGGCTAGCGAAGAGGGTCGACTTCTGGCGAGCCCAATAAATCTGAGCTGCCTTGTGAGATCCTGTTCTAAATCGATGCGACCTTGCTCCGGAAGATGGGACTGGGAAGCAGCAACCTACAGCTTTCACATACGTATTCTGTTGTGTAAGGCAAAATATCGCCGAAATTAATCGCTAGTTCTTCGTACGGACCGGTGGCGATGCAGGTGGCTTGCTGGAGCCAGGTAAGAGACAGGTATCCGGCAAGGCAGCTCGAGAGGGGAGCATGCCAGTAGCATCCTTCCTTTTGCCTCACTTGGATAGTCCCTACAAGGTGACTGAGAGACTCATCGCTCTTTTCTCTTGGTGATTTAGACAAGGTTAGCACGCCTGCGGCTGATACAATTAGAGTCCAGGCGAGCTGCATAGGTTCTTCGACAAGAAAGTATGATGGAGTGAAGTAGGCAACGCGGTGGGCCAGAGGGAATCCTTCCGCGGACCGGGACTCTTCTGCCGTGGATTGCAGATAGTGGCCAATGAAACGTCAGGTTTATGGCTGAGATGACTGCGAAACGCGAGACTGGACTTCCCACTTGAAGTGTGAACTTTGTGCATGGTAATTGCTATGACTGATGCGGTGCTGTCGGCTCAAGGTCTGTGCAAGCGGTATGGCGCCCACGTGGCTGTCGATGAGCTGTCTTTTGAGGTACTGCAGGGGGAGATCTTCGGTCTGCTCGGGCCCAACGGCGCGGGGAAGACGAGTACAATCCGTATTCTGATGGATATCTTCAAGGCAGACTCCGGCGAAGTAGCGCTGCTGGGAGGGATGCCGGGTGAGAATCGCGAGCGGGTCGGCTATCTGCCTGAGGAACGGGGGCTGTACAGGGACCAGAGGGTGCTGGAGGTGCTGGTCTATCTGGGCCGCCTCAAGGGCGTTGACGGCGCGAGGGCGAAGCGGAGGGCGCTGGAGTTGCTTGAGAGAGTCGAACTGGAGGAGTGGAGCGGCAACCGGGTCAAGGAATTGAGCAGAGGGATGCAGCAGAAGATACAGTTCATTGCGTGTCTGATTCACGACCCGGAACTGCTGATACTGGACGAGCCATTTCAAGGCCTGGACCCTGTCAACGTTGAAATGATCAAAGGCCTTATGCGTTCGCTGGTGGATGAGGGAAAGACAATCGTACTGAGCGCGCACCAGATGAACCTGGTGGAAGAGTTGTGTGACAGGATCCTGCTCATTGACGAGGGAAAGGCGCTGCTCTATGGTTCGCTGAATGAGATAAAGCGCGACTTTGCGCCGAACTCGGTGCGAGTGCGGGCGGCGGACCTGCCTTCTGACCTTCCCGGCGTGGCAGGGCGCGAACAACAGGGAGATGTCAGCCTGTTGACACTGGATGGGATCGGGGCACAGGCGCTTCTGGCGGAGCTTGTGGCGCGGGAGGTTGAGGTGGAGAGTTTCGAGCGAGCCGCAGTACCTCTCAACGACATCTTCGTCGCGATGGTCCAGGGAAAGGCCCGTTCGGAGTAGGCGCAGCAGTGGTCCAGAGGAGTGATGAAGAGAGTACTCATTATAGCGCGACATGAATATTGGGTGAATGTTCGGCGGCCCGACTTTATCATCTTTACATCACTCGTCCCGCTGCTGGGTATCGTCGCGCTTGTCGTGAGCTTATTCTTCGGACGGCAAGCTGGGGGCGCCATCGTTCGCATGTTTGACAGCGGCTCGGACGTCACGGCAGTAGTCGATCAATCGGGAGGGTTTACTCCAATCTTGCCTCGCTTTGAAGAAGAATTCGTCCCTTACGGCGACGAAGGGGAAGCCCGGACAGCCCTGGAAAACGATGAGGTGCAGAGGATTGTAGTCGTGCCTCACACTTACCCCCAGGTAGGGGATGTGCAGGTTGTTACGGAGGGGAGCAGGTTTTCCGGTTCCGGGACGAGTGGGCTGCGTTCTTTTTTCATTGCTCATCTAATCAAGGAGATCGGGGACGAGACGCTGCAGGCGCGACTGATAGATCCATATGATGCGCAGGTCGAGTATGTCGGAGAACAAGGACGGGCTTCCGGCGGCGTGGCAGGCGAAGTCTTATCATTTCTCGTTCCGTTCCTGTTCGGCATGCTGCTGGCCGTCACGATCTTCGTTTCATCCGGTTACCTCGTGCGCAGTGTGGCCGAGGAGAAGTCGAGCAGGGTGATCGAAATCGTTCTCTCTTCGGTAACACCCCAGCAACTACTGGCTGGAAAGGTTCTTGGGTTGGGTGCGCTCGGACTGACGCAGATTCTCGTTTGGATTGCGTCAGCAGCCGGACTGAGCGGCGGACTGGTCGTGTTGGCGGGCATCATGCTTCCGCTGCTTATGCGGGTGGAGGTGTTCGGGTTGGCACTGTTGTATTACATTTTGGGTTTCGGCATCTACGCCGTGTTGATTGGAGCGATTGGCACGCTGGGATCCAGTTTTCAGGAGAGTCAGCAGATCACGGGAATCTTCATCTTCATCGCGGCGATTCCGATGATGTTGACTGGCGTGATCATGACGAATCCCGATGCGATGGTTGTGCGTGTCCTCTCCTGGTTTCCTCTTACGGCGCCGACAACGATGATGTTGAGGCTGCCTCTTGCTGAGGTGCCCTGGACCGATATTGCGGGGAGCATAGCCCTGCTGGTCGTAACGATTCCGCTGGTTGTTTGGCTAGGGGCGAAGGTGTTCCGGCTGGGGATGTTGATGTACGGCAAACGTCCAGGGGTCCTGGAGATTGTGCGCCTTTTGAGGCATGCTTAGAGCCCTTCAGGCTTCAGCGGCCCCCTTTTTCAGAGCGGTGACGAGGGTATCCATGTGGGCGGGCGTGTTGTAAGCCTGGACCGAGATGCGTACACCCGGCTGGCCGCCGTGCTGACCGACGGGCACGATGATGCGATCTTCCTCCCAGAGCCGCTGATAGTTTTCGACCTTGCCGGGAAGCAGAACGACCCGCATCTGCGCCCACATGGACGGAGGACTGATTGGGGGAAGGCCGGACATTTCCAGTATGCGCTGTTCAGTCTCCTGCAGGAGACTGTGGCAAGCCTGACGCACCTGGGCCCAGTCGTTCTGCTGCTGGAAGTCGATGGCCGCGGGCACGCTAAGATAGGCAGCGGGGTCGATTGTCCCCACTGACGTGAAGTAGTCCTGGAACAGGGAGTTTCCGGGCACGTCTCTGTCCCATCCGTGGCTGACGACCAGGGGTTCGAGAAGGTGTTGGCATTCTGGCCGTGCGTAGAGGAAGCCTGCACCGCGCGCGCTGCTAAGCCATTTGTGGCAGTTGCCGCCGTAGAAATCCGCACCGATTTTTTCCATGTCCAAATCAATTTGACCGGGTGCGTGGGCACCGTCCACGACGGAAATGATTCCCGCCTCTTTGGCGCGGCGGCAGATCTCTGCCACGGGCAGAATCAGCGCGCTGGGGGAGGTGATGTGGCTTAGTGAGATCACCTTGGTGTGTTCGTCAACGCCGGACCAGATCTGCTCGACAACTTCGCCGGGCTCAGCGACCGGGACGGCGACCGGCTGATTGACAAGCCGGGCCCCGTTTTTTTCGCAGTTGAATCGCCAGGCGCGGTCTATCGCGCCATATTCGTGGTCAGTTGTCAGGACTACGTCGCCATCATGCAGATCCAGGGAGCGTGCGACGATGTTGAGAGCATAGGTCACGTTGGGAACGAAGGTCAGATCGTCGGCGGCGGCATTAATGTATGCACCCAGTCTCTCTCTCGCCAGTGCAAGGAGATCAGGCAGGCGTCTTCCCAGAAAGATAACAGGGTTTGATTCCAGCTCTCTCTGCCAATGCTGATAGCTCTCGAATACAGGTTTGGGCACGGCGCCGAAGCTGCCATGGTTGAGATAGACGACTTCCGGGTCGAGCAGATATTGGTCTGCGAGATCGGGGAGAGGCAAAGAGAGCGTCATTGATGTACTACCCTATCAATTCAGATTGGCCAGCGCGGCCTTCAGCTTCTCGGCATAGGGGCGACGCTGTGATTGCGTTGTCAGGAATCTCTCGGCAGAGCGAGTGTACAGTTCGTCGCCGGTGTAGCGGGGAAAGACGTGCTGGTGAAAGTGCCACACTTCTTGGTAGCCGGCGGGTTCGTTGTGCTGGCGTGTTGAGACGCCTTCGCAATCATATGCGGTCTTCAATGCCAGCGCAATGCGGCGGCTGGCCTGGAAAATCTCGGCTCCGTATTCATCCGGCAGATCATATATGTTCTCGTAGTGATCCCACGGGATGATAATGACGTGGCCCGGATTGCGGGGCCACCAGTGGGAAGATATGAAGCCGACTACCAGATTGGTGCGCAGTACTACGTCGGAGGCGACAGTGTATACGGATTCGTGCTCCTGTCCGGATGCAACTTTGCAGAACGGGCAGCGATAGTTCGGGGGTTGATGGTTATACATTGCGGGTCCTTTACAGTTCATTTAGACCTTCATCGATAATTGGCGCCAGCTCGCTCATCTGGGTGAGAGCGGCTGACACCTGTTTGCCGAATCCAGTTTTCGTGAAACGAACGGGAAGACTCATTCTGTCGGTCAGGTTTGTACGCGAGAAGCGAATCCCTTCGGCCTCCCAGCTATTCGCAACTTCCTCCAAGCGGTCGATGGTGAGGGCGTTGAACTTTTCGCGGTCAAACAGATTCTTGTGGCAGACGTGCAGGTCGATGGACAGGGTCTTCGCGTCCAAGTTTTCTTGCGTGAGCCCGAATTCGAAGTGGATGCCGTCAAGGCCGTAGTTGTACCAGTTGCCTTTAGCGACCTGCATGTATATGCCGGCATGGTATGGGCCGATAAAGGATGACCAACCACCAGTCTGGTACCACTCCAGGTTGCTCAACTGCCGTAGCACTTTCATGCACTGGGGATGCTGGTCGATAAACAGTTGCCAGCTTGGTGAAACCTCTGTAGTCATTCCATAGCCTCCAAGATGGATGCAGGCCCGGCGTGCACGGACGGACGCCTTTGGCCTGGAAAGAGTGACTTGCGGTACATCAATTTTGCAGCAGATCGAATTGCTCCGCAGTCAGATCAACCGACACGCGCCACAGTTTACGTGCCGCCTCGCTGTCATAGGCGGTTTCCTTGGCACGAAGCTTATGGGGATGCCCGCGCATTCCCATCCAACCGTCCGGGCCGATATAGTCGCCTCCCCTTACTTCCGCCGAGGTAGCCGCGTACAGCTGCGGAAGAGCGCCCTGCTCGGCGCTCTGGGCGAGAAGCGCATTCAAAGTTCGCATCAGTACCAGTTCGAGGCGGGACCCTGTCTCACTCGGCGCTGCGTACTGCAATCGTGTAGCCGCCCAACCCGGGTGGGCAGACGCGCAGACAGTGGGGGCTTCTCTGCTTTCCAGACGTCGCTGCAGTTCGAGCGTGAAGAGCAGATTGGCTAGCTTGCTCTGGGAATACGCGCCGAACCGACTGTAATCGCGAGTACCGCGCAGGTCGCTGAAGTTCATGCGCCCATTGCGGTGGGCCATGCTGCTGACGTTGACGATCCGGCTGGCGGGCGTATCCAACAGGAGGGGGAGCAACGCCCCGGTCAGGGCAAAGTGGCCGAGGTGGTTGACGCCAAATTGGCGTTCAAATCCTTGTGCGGTCTCCTGGCGGGGGATCGCCATGACGCCGGCATTGTTTACGAGGATGTCGAGGCGGTCCAGTTCATTCCGGAGCCTAGCGGCGCAGTGACGGACTGAGTCCAGATCGGCCAAGTCGAGGTCAATGACCTTCAGCTGCGCGCCGGGAATTGTCTGGAGTATATCTGTTCTGGCCTGTTCGCCGCGCTGGGAGGAGCGGCTTGCAAGGAGTACGCGCGCGCCTTTTGCAGCCAGCAGGCGGCAAGTGTGGAAGCCCAGGCCGCTGTTGCCTCCGGTGACGAGAACGGTGCGGCCGGCCTGATCGGGAATGTCTGCGCTGGTCCACTTGGGTGTCATTGTGCTGATCTCCTGCGGGTCAAGGATTTCAGAAGGAGGTAGTCGACAAAGCGCCGCCGCCAGTTTGCAGTGAGCCAGCCGGCAACTCTCCGGCTCTTTTGCGGTACATCCACGTTACAACTTTATCTTAAACGCCGAAGGTGCCAAGTCCAATTCCCCCGGCCTGTTCTGTGTAGTTCGGTGCAGTTGATTGCCCCATAGAGGCTTCCTTGAAGGCGTCAACTATGGTAAATTGTAGCGGCTTTCTGGGGCGGCGCGCGGCGGCAAGTCAGAACGCTTCTGACCGGAAAGGGCATTTTGCGAAGCGAGCAGGAGAGCATGGGAGAGGGTTGACTTGCTGGTCAGTGAAGCCAAGCGATTGGCAGTAGCGTGGGTACGCAGCGAGGGAAGTAATATGCCTGGCCTGGTGGGGGCCTTTATCGCCGGTTCGGTCACTACTCTACCTGACGACATGCCACTGCCGAGAAGCTCCGACGTGGACATCACTGTCGTGCTGGAGCAACCGCCGGCACGAAAACTCGGCAAGTTCTGCTACCGCGGCGTCTTGCTGGAGGTGTCGTTTGAAACGCCGGAGAGGATTCTCTCAATCGAGTCTGTCCTTGGCGATCCTCATCTCGCGGGTAGTGTCAAATCAATGCAGATTGTTGCCGATCCTTCGAGCCACCTTGAGAGACTGCAGAGCGAGGTAGCAGTGGAGTATGCCTGCCCGAGGTGGGTACGAGAGCGGTGCCGAGCTGCGGCTGCACTGGCAGCAAGTAGGCTCCGGCCTCCAGACAGAGCGACCCCGCTGCACCAAGCGGTCACTGCATGGTTGTTTGGGACCAGCCTGACTGCTCTCATTCTGCTGCTGGCAGGCTTGCGGCCGCCGACTGTGAGGCGCAGATACGTCGAGGTTCGTGAGCTCCTTCTCGAATGCGGGAGACCCGACTTTCACGAGGAGTTGTTGCAGCTGCTCGGCTGTTCCGTTTGGAGCCAGAGCCAGGCTGAGAAACATCTGGATGCGGTCGCGATTGCCTTTGACCGGGCCAAATGTTTGCCAAAAGGGAACTTCCCCTATGCGGCGGATATCAGCGAGGCGGCGCGACCTGTCGCGATCGGTGGCAGCCGAGAGCTAATCGAGCAGAGACTTCATCGTGAGGCCGTCTTCTGGATGGTTGCGACGCATTCGCGCTGCCAGTGGATCTTCGACTTCAACAGGTACGCCGACGAAGCGTGCCGGTTGCGTCAGGACTACCTGTCGATGATAAGCGATCTTGGCATTGGGTCGCGGGCAGATCTGGAGGCCAGCTGCTGTAAAGGCCTGGCGTTCTTGCCGCGAGTAATGCAGATGGCGGAGTCAGTAATGGATGCCGTGCATGAGATGAAAAAAAGTACCCTCATCGAGAGCGACTGATAGCCAGCAGCCATAGAAGGGAGGACCATGGCCGATGTCTCAACGAAACTGGTCAGAAAACATTCGATTCGCGTCAGCGGAAATTCACGCCCCGCGGAAGGTGGAGGCGTTGCAGGAGATAGTCCGGGCGAGCCGCAAGGTGCGCGTGCTGGGAGCCCGTCATTCTTTTAACGACGCGGCGGCGATCGACGCCCAGGTCGACGTGGACGGGACGCAGGAAGTGAGCGGCGATCCTGCGTGGGCTTACGTTTCGTTGGTGAATCTGGACGCACCGGTGGAATTCAATCATGAGAGCGGGACAGTTACATGCAGTGGCGGCATCACTTACGGGGAACTGTGTACGCAGATGCACGCCGAAGGCGTTGCGCTGCACAATACCGCCTCGCTGCCGCACATAACTGTGGCCGGTGCGTGTTCGACGGCAACGCACGGATCGGGTGACGGGAACGGCAACCTGGCTACGGCGGTGGTAGGACTGGAGCTTGTGACGGCTGACGGCGAGCTAAAGTCGATGACACTTGAAGAGGACCGGGAGGAATTCGAAGGGTCAGTCGTGGCGTTGGGTGGGCTTGGTGTAGTGACAAGAATGACACTGGCGATGGAGCCGGCTTATTCCATGCAGCAGTATGTCTACAAGGATCTGCCTTCGGCGACCCTTTATGAGAATTTCGACGAGATCATGTCCCGTGCTTACAGCGTCAGCTTGTTCCCTGACTGGCAGGGGGACATGGTAAACCAGGTCTGGTATAAGCACCGTACTGGCCGGTGGAGTGGCGTAAATGGCCAGGAGGAATCAAAGCCTGAGGCTGTCGACCTGGGGCTTCCGTCGGAGCTCTATGGTGCGCAGGCGGCCTCGACTCATTTGCATCCGGTACCCGAGCTTTCGGCGGAAGGTTTGACGCTTCAGATGGGTATTCCGGGAGCATGGCACGACAGGCTGCATCACTTTCAAATTGACAGCACGCCGGCCAGCGGCGATGAACTGCAGACAGAGTATTTCGTGCCGCGGGCACATGCTGTGCCTGCGCTGCAAGCCGTGGAAGGTCTGCGAGACAGGTTCAGGTCGATGCTCTGGATTTCGGAGATTCGTACGGTCGCGGCCGACAGGCTGTGGTTGAGCCAAAGCTATGGAACGCCTACGATTGGCATTCACTTTTCCTGGAGGAAGAACTGGCCCGCGGTGCGCGAGGTCATGCCGCTGGTCGAAGAGGCGCTCGCCCCGTTTGAGGTCCGTCCGCACTGGGGTAAGCTGTTCTCGATGGCGCCCAGGCAGGTGCAGGCGGCCTACCCGAAGATGGAGGAGTTCAGGTCTTTACTACGGTCGACCGATCCCGGGGGCAAGTTTCGCAATGGTTACTTGGACCGGTATGTCTTTGGGTAGAATTGCAGGAACGGAAGGCAAACTGCTGCCAGCAGGTCAGTTGCTCTCCAGACCTTTGAGGAAGCGAGGCGCGACAAGGAAACGAAGCTCGCAGCTGCCCCAATGAAGCTGGCGCCAGCGGGCAATGTCCACTTCAAAATGGGCCAGCCCTGCGGTCGGGAAGCGCAGGTTCATGCGGCCGTCCGTACCGGCGCACAGGCCTGAAACCAGTTGGGCAACGCTGGGGTTGTGACCTACCAAGAGGATGTGGTGGGCGCTGTCGTGGGTCTCCTGCAGAATGTTCAGGAGGGTATAGGGCGCGGCGGCGTAAATGCGGTCGTTCCAGCCGAAATTGCGGGAATATCTTATCAGTTCGGCGACTTTTTCAGCCGTTTGGCGAGTTCGCAGAGCGGGGGAGGAGACGATCCAGTCCGGCTTTTCCTTCACTCTTGCCAGAATCTGGCAAACTCGCGGCAGCTGCTTGAATCCGCTCTTGGCCAAGGGGCGGTCGATATCCCCGCCTGAATTGCTCGTCCGCTTGGCCTTGGCGTGACGAAGGACGGTCAGGTAGCGAGTGTCCATGGCTTCGACATCTCCAATGTCAAAGGCAGTGGCACGTACTGGTGCCTTTGCAAGCGCAAGCATATTTTAGTTTGAAGTCTTCAGGGAAGTCAAGGCGGCAGAAGGCATCCTGATTCGCCCGCTTGACGTCAATTGCGAATCTGGGTGCATTCAATTCGTCAACTCCCCATAGAGAAACCAAAAAGGAGCCACAGATGGGGGTATGGAAACCTAGAGTCGCCGTGGTCGGGGCCGGTGCGATGGGTTGCCTGTTTGGGGGACTGCTGGCTGAAGGCGGCCTGGATGTGACCCTGATCGATGTGTGGCAGGAGCATGTGGATCAGATCAACCGTGATGGACTCCAGATGCTCGGATTCGGCGGCGATCGAATTATCTCAGTAAGCGCTACGACCGATCCGAGCGGCATGGATCCGGTGGACGTACTGTTTGTTCAGTGCAAGGCTCCTTACACGAAAGACGCGGTAAGGCGGGTCCTGCATCTGCTGCGAGTAGACAGTGTCGCGATAAGCTTTCAGAATGGACTGGGTAACGAGGAGAACATCGGCGACGTTACGGGCATGGAGCGTGTGTTGGGGGGGGTTACGGCGCAGGGCGCGGCCGTCGAAGGCCCCGGGGCGGTGCGAAACTTTGGCAATCTGCCCACGCACATTGGCGAGATGGGCGGAGGGATCAGCGAGAGGGCAGAGCGAATTGCATCGGCGCTTGACAGGGCAGGTTTGCAGACTTCGGCTGTCGCGGATATCCGGCAGGCAATCTGGAAGAAACTGCTTGCCAATATCGCAATCAGCCCGACGTCGGCGATAGCCAACATGACGATCAAGCAGGTGTTTGCCGTACCGGAACTGCGAGAGACTGCATTTGAGGCTTTGGATGAAGCGGTCGAGGTGGCGCGCGCCGAAGGCATCGACCTGAATGCTGCCGAGACCCGGGAGGTCATTAACCAGATCGCTGGGCCTGAAGGAACCGGCGACAACAAGTCCAGCCTTTGCGTAGATATCCTCAACCGCCGTCCCTGCGAAGTCGACGTCATTAGCGGGGCGATGGTGAGGCTAGGCCGCAAACATGGCATTCCAACTCCGGTCAACAAGACGCTGGTGGCCGCGGTGAAGGCACTTGAAAGCCACTATCTCAACTAAAGCCCGATGAGAAACAAGGTAATCGACGCCCAAGAGGCCGCCGCCTTGGTCCCTGACGGTGCCACCCTGGGTACTGTTGGCGGGGGAGGCGGCCTTGTCGAGGCCGATACGCTACTGGCTGCTGTCGAGCAACGTTTTCTCTCTACCGGCGCCCCGAGAGAACTGCGCGTTATCCATTCGCTCGGAATCGGTGACCGCGATCGACGCGGTCTCAACCGGCTGGCCTACGAGGGGCTGGTGCGTAAAGTAATTGGCGGCCACTGGATCTGGTCGCCGCGCATGCAGGCGTTGGCGCGTGAGGAGAAGATAGAGGCCTACATATTACCGGCAGGCGTAACGGCGCAGCTGATGCGGGAGATTGGCGCGGGCCGGCCGGGGCTGATCACGCACGTGGGTCTGGGTACGTTCGTCGACCCCCGCCAGGACGCCGGCCGAATGAACAGGTCGGCCAGAGATGAGCTGGTAGAGCTGATTGAGATCGACGGCCGGACGTTGTTGCGCTACAAGCCATTTCCCGTGAACGTGGCGCTTCTGCGAGGCAGTTACGCGGACGTGGACGGCAATATCAGTATGGAGGAAGAGCCGGCCAATCTGGAAGCCTTTGCAATGGCGCTCGCGGCACACAACAGTGGAGGGATAGTCGTTTTCCAGGTGCGGGGCCTGGTGGAAGCGGGCGAGATTCCGGCGCGCCAGGTGCGAATCCCGGGAGCGCTGGTTGACGCGGTGGTTGTTGAGCCGGAGCAGCCCCAGTGCCATGCCTTCTACTATGACCCCTCGATCTCGGGGCAGCAGAGAGTCAATGGACATCGGGATGCCGGTCAAAGGATTCAGGCGGAAGCGGACGAGCGTCCAGGGCCGAGAGCAGTTATCGCGCATCGAGCCGCTCTCGAACTTTCCGACAATGCAGTGATCAATTTCGGATTCGGAATTCCCGACGCGGTGGCCAAGCTGGTGGCGGCGCGCGGTGAGACTGAGCGCTATTACCAGACGATTGAGCACGGCACGTACGGCGGCGAACTTCTCGACGGCGTGCTATTTGGCTTCGCGCGTAACGCCAGTTGCATGATTGATTCGCCATCGCAGTTCGATCTGTACAGTGGGGGCGGGCTGGATATTGCATTTCTCGGCTTTGGCGAGATGGACAAGGCGGGGAATGTGAATGTGTCGCGGTTGGGCGGCACGACTGTCGGGCCGGGGGGATTCATGGACATCGCGCAGAACGCCCGCAAGGTCGTATTCTGCGGTACGCTTGAGGCCAAAGGCGTCGAGTACGAAGTCGACGGGACGAGCATTGCGATCAAGCGCTATGGTCAGATAGGCAAAATGGTTGACCAGGTAGACCAGATCACTTTCAGCGGTCCTCACGCGGTTGAAAGCGGTCAGAAGGTGCTTTGCATAACCGAGAGGGCAGTTTTTGAGCTTACGGAGGCGGGGATGTATCTTAGGGAGGTCGCGCCCGGAATCAACATTCAGGCTGACGTTTTGGACCGGATGGGATTTGAGCCGATTCTGCCCCCCGAAGTGCGGCAGATGCCGTTTCCGGAAGGTTAAAGGTAGAGCAACTTGAGGCTCTCGCCCAGGTCGCCTGCACGCCAGACTTTCGTGAAGAGAAGTACAGCCACAGAACACACAGACAGGAAAGAACCGTAGAGCCATGACCGAACAGTCTACCTTGCCCCCTCCGCCCAGCCTTGCCGACGTACTGGCGGCACAGAAGGTGTTGCGCGGCTACCTTGCGCCAACACCGTTGCACAACTACCCGGTTCTGGACGCGGCCACGGGGGCCGAGGTCTGGGTAAAGCACGAGAACTATCTGCCTATCGGCGCCTTCAAGTTGCGCGGGGGCATAAACTTCATGGCGGGTCTGCCTGCCGACCAGCGTAAGAGGGGCGTCGTTACCGCGTCGACTGGCAATCACGGGCAGTCGGTCGCCTACGCGGCGCGGCTGTTCGGCGCAAAGGCCGTTATCTCCGTGCCGGAAAACGCCAATCCGGTAAAGCTGGAAGCGATGCGCGCCAACGGTGCGGACGTGCGGCTGAACGGCGCCGACTTTGAACAGGCGAAGATGCATGGTGAACGCATAGCGGAGGAAGAGGGGATGCAGTTTGTCTCTTCTGGGGACGAACCGGCGCTGATCGCTGGTGTAGCGACGCACACACTTGAGATCGTGCAAGAGAAGCCCGATGTCGATGCCATCATCGTTCCAGTTGGCGGCGGGAGCGGCGCTTCGGGCGCTTCCATTGTCGCCAAGGGGGTAAACCCCGCGATTCGAACGGTGGCGGTGTGCGCCGAGGCTTCGCCGGCGGCCTATCTGGCATGGCGGGACCGGGCATGGCGGGAGGCGCCGAACAGGACGGCTGCCGAGGGGCTGGCTACGGGTGCGCCCTACATGCTGCCCCAATCGATCCTGTGGGAAAATCTGGACGACTTTGTGACCGTTTCTGAGGGGGAGATGTTCGCTGCGGTGCGCATGTACCTGGAGACGGCAAAGACTCTCGCCGAACCAGCAGGCGCTTCACCACTGGCCGCGCTGCTGCGATTGCGTGATGAACTTGCCGGAAAGAAGGTGGCGTTGATCCTGAGCGGGGGCAACATTTCGTCGCAACAGTTACGCATGGTATTGGAATCGCAGGCCTGAGTCTCGGATGAATTTGGCTACGGCTCTACGGGCGGAATTTCTGACTCCTCCGAACCTGGTTCCCCATCGTCGTAGGCCTGCAACAGTTGGCGCAGTGCGGCGATGTCCTGTTCCTCGATGAACTTGTGCAGAGTACGGCTGTTTTCAAGCAGCGTCTGTCCGAACTGGCTTTGGGCGAACATGCGCAGATCCTCTTCGAGCGGGTCGGTGATGCGATGATCGGAAACAACCCGGCCATCCTGCATACGGAGGATACGCTGGGTCGCCTGGGCGACGCGGCGGTCGTGTGTGACGACCACGATTGACGTACCCTGGCTCTCGTTAAGCTCCGCGAGCAGAGCCAGGATTTCATCGCTACTCTGGCTGTCGAGAGCGCCGCTGGGTTCATCGGCCAGAACGAGGGCCGGGCTGTTTGCCAGGGAGCGGGCTATGGCCACACGCTGACGCTGACCGCCTGAAAGCTGACCGGGCAGATGGTCGCTGCGGTCTCCGAGGCCGACGAGATCGAGCAGGTGTGCGGCCCGTTCTTTGCGTTCTTTGCGGCTGTCTACGTGGCCCTGCAGCGGCACTTCGACGTTTTCCTGCGCGGTCATGGTCGGCAGAAGATTGTGCAACTGAAAGACGAACCCAACCGTTCTGGCGCGAAACCTGTCCACGTTCTTCAGCTTCGAAAGATCCTCTCCTGCGACCCAGACCGTTCCTTCGGTCGGTTGGTCGAGCGCGCCGAGCATGTTCAGCAAGGTGCTTTTGCCACACCCGCTCGGACCCATGACGGCCACGAATTCACCTGCCTGCACTTCAACAGAGAGCCTGTCGAGGGCGCGTACGGCAGTTTCACCGCTGCCGTAGATCTTTGTCAGGTTTTCAACGCGTACGATGAGTCCGTCCGTATTCTCGGGTTCCATTGCCTCTGCGTGGGAATCTATTTCCTATTTTGCTGTTGGATCCAATTCCAAGTGTTTGCCACCCGCCCTGCGAACCCTACTGAGGCGCAACGAGGATATTCACGAAGGCGGTCATGCCCCAGCGCAAGTTGGCGTCCAGCCGCGGGACATCGACGTGAACGGTAAAGTTGGTGCTGCCCCTGTCGCTGGTGCTCACCGACGCGATATGGGTGATTATGCCGTCGAAGATCTGATCGGGCAGTGAATCGAAAGTGACTTCGACCTCCTGGCCGCTCTTGAGCTGGACTACATCGGTTTCGCGGAGGTCGGTTGTTTCAACGTGCATGCTTCCGGTGTCGCCAAGGAGGACAAGCACCTGGCCAGCGGCTACGAGCTCACCGCTGCGGACGAGGAGAGCGCCGACCTGGCCGGAAAATGGTGCGACGATCTGGGACTGGGCAACGTGGGCCTGTGCGCTGGCAAGTTGCGCCTTTGCCGTACCGATGCGAGCCAGAGAAACGGCAACGTCTTCAGAGGAAGCGCCTTCCTTGATTCTGCGCAGATTTGCCTCGGCACTTGCGAGCGCGGCTTCGGCCGATTGGACGCCGGCCTCGGCTGCGGGTATCTGACTTTCCGCGACCAAAACACGCGAACGCGCCTCCTGGATGCGAGAACGGGCGACGGCCAGGCGCTGCTCGGTGGCCCCCTGGGTTGCAACAGCTTTCTCAGCCTGGGCCGCCTTCAGGGACTTGGTCGCCTGCTCCAGCTGTAGTGCCTCAAGCAGCGTGCTGCCTATCGTGGGATCGCCGCGCACGGCGTTGTAGGCGGCCTGGGCGTGGTCGAGAGCCGCCTGTGCGACTTCGACGCGGGCGGCTGCTGCGGCACGTTCTGCTTCAGTGGGACCGGCGGCCAGTTCATTGAACTGTTCCTGTGCGATCCTGACTTCCACCTCGAAGAATTCGACGTTTTTCTGCGCCTCGAGCAGGCGACCGGCGGCCAAAGACACCTGCGCCTCAGCCGTCGCCACACTGGCTTCGGCGGCTGCGATTTCAGCCTCACTTGCCCCTGCCAGCAGTCTGGCATGTGCTGCCTCGGCTTCGGCAACGGTTGCAGCCGCGATCTCGACCTGGCTCCTGGCGGCAGGGTTCTCAAGCTGCACAAGTAAATCTCCGGTTTCGACCCAGTCTCCTTCATTGACTTGAAGCGTCTGGACGATTCCCCCTTGCAATGGCGACAGGTTTGCCCATACGGTAGGAAGCAGCTTGCCGGAGGCCCAGATGACCGAATCCAGTCCCGGGTCAAGTTCCTCTAGGGGACCACCGGCTTCTTCTTCTGCGGCCGACTCTGTCGTTTGGGAAAGAAGAGTGGGATCGACGTAGGTCACATAGGCCCAACCGCCTACAGCCAGAATCACGACCAGTGCGAAAGGTATCCAAACTCGTTTCATCGTTTTTCCTACAGTCTAACCAGGCACCGGCCGGGCCCTAGAGACCGACTGGTGCATTTGAATCACTCGTAACGCAGTGCTTCAACTGGCTGCAATTTACTTGCCCGCCAGGCAGGAAAGTAGCCGCCTAGAAGACCGAGTACGATAGCTAGGCCTACGGCAATCACGAATGTGGCCGGCTCCCACGTGGGACGCAACATGGCGCCGCCGGCGATCGGAATCCTGGACAGGCCGCCGAGCAGAAGGACCGCGCCGATGCTGCCTACCAGTGCCGAAAGCAGGCACAGGAGCAGGCTCTCCTGCATGATCTGTGACAGGATGCGTTTGCCGGGCCAGCCCAGTGCCCGCAAGGTACCGATCTCTCGTGTCCGTTCGTAGATCGACATGATCATGGTATTGGCAACCACGATGCCGCCGACGATCAGTGCAAGCATGCCTATGGCGGCGGCCATGCCTTGCATGGAGGCAATGTCATTGGTGTTTTGGGCGAATTCACTGCTGATGCTGGCCCTGACCTTAGGAAATCGGTGGTTGATTGCGTCCTGGACCGGCAAAGCCATGGCGGGGTCTTTGACGTCTACAAAGAGGAAGCTTACGTTTCGAGGGCGATTGAGGATGCGCTGCGACTCCCGCAGTGCCAGGATACCTCCACCTTCCTCCCAAGCTACGCCGGTCTCGTAGATGCCGACTACTTTGTAGCGTGCGTTGTACAGCGAAAGTGTGTCGCCAAGTCCAAGTTTGTAGGATTCGGCGGCGTTGCTGCCGATAATAATTTCGGAAGGGCGCTGGAAGCGGCGGCCGGCCACCAGCTTGTAGTGGTCCATGGCATCACTATTTGGATCCAGACCGTGGAGGATAAAAAGCGGCAGTTCCGGCGTCAGGACGACGCCCAAAACCATTGGGCTGACCGATTCGACCTGGGGCATGGCCTGTATCTGGCGGACGACGTGCTCGTCTATGCTGCTTAGCGACATGTCGGGCACGTCCCTTTGCATGACGGTGATGTTGCCTGGACTGCCGCTGCCGGCGAGGTTATTCATCTGACCGACGATGCCGGCGGTCAGGCCGCCCAGCATTACGAGAGTGCCGACGCCAATGCCAATTCCGGCAGCGGCGAGCAGAGTGCGATTGCGACGCCGCCACAGGTTGCGGAAGCTCTGGTTGCCAAGGCGACTCAAGGCACCGCCTCTGAAGTCGCTTGCGCCGCCGCCTTCGTACGAGAGTGCTTCCACAGGCCGGAGACCTGAGGCCCGCCAGGCCGGATAAACGCCTCCGACAAGTCCCAGAACCAGTGCCGTGACCAGGCCCTGGATGAGGATGGCAGGAGTATAAACGCCTTCCAGCAGTACGCCCATACCGGGAACGGTGCCCGCCAGCTCAGCCAGGCCGATTCCCAAGAGGACACCGATCACTCCCCCAAATGCGCTCAGAGTCAGCGATTCGCCCAGGATGATCCAGAGGATACGCCAGCGACTCCAGCCCAAGGCGCGTAGCGTTCCGATTTCGCGAGTCCGTTCCAGAACGCTCATGACCATGGAGTTCATCATGCCGAGGCCGCCGATGAAGATGGCGATGGCGGCGATGCCCCAGGCGAACCCCTGCAGCATCTGGTCGTACTGCTGGTTGGTCTCGCGTTCGCTGGTCTTGCTTATCTTCAGTTCCAGGTCGAGAGATTCGATGCGCTGGATGGTGGTATCGGCGTCGTCGCCGCGGCGCAGACCGATCTCGTAGAGGCTGACCTTGCGTTCGAACTGGGCGGCAGCTTGGGCATCTTCCAGCGTAAGTACGCCGCCCGACTCTTCGATGCCCTGGCCGGTCTCGTAGATGCCGACGACTCGATACGGGGTCCCATGAATGCGGATATTGCCGCCGACGTCGATGTCTATCGATTCGGTGGCGCGGCGACCAATGGCGATCTGCCCGGGACCGCTCACGGGTTTGCCCTCTACGATGCGATAGTGGTCCATAGCAGTGCTGCCGATCTCGTAACCGAAGAGGAGGAAGAAGGGCAGCTCGGGCGTGGTGACCCAGGCGTAGACTCCGGGCTCCACCCGTTCCACACCCGGCACAGAGAGCAGGCGTTCGCCGATGGTATCGTCGAGGCTGCTGAAAGCGGGGTCGATGGCATCGGCCTGGGTAATCAGGAGGTCATTGCTGCTACCGCCGACAACGACTGCAAAGTTGGTGGAAATGCCTTCGGCGATGGAGCCGAGCGCCACCACTGCGGCAACGCCGATAGCGATCCCGAGCAGGGTAAGACCGCTCCTTACGGGCCGTCGGATCAAGTTTCGGAAGATCATGGGACGTCAATGTACCGGTGTTTTGCCGACCACCGACTGTCAGATGTCGGCAGTACAAGAACGTAGCCATTCGAGCAGCCCTTGCCATCTGCCAGCTGATAATGAGAACTGGCTGACAACAGAGTAATGCCGGACCTGCTCAATACGGCTGGGCTCTTCAACAATCTTCTCAAACATTGGACGTTGCCGACTGACGACACTATGTCAGAATCCTGACAGCTAGCTTACTCGGCTGACGCGGGCACTACCTGCAGAAGGGCCGCCATGTCAGCTGCCAAAGCGTGCTCCTCACCGGCTACCTCCACCAACACGGGGCCGTCAAAAGGGGCTTGTTCGTGAAGGAAGACCTCCACGTTCAGTTGCAGTCCCAGCTCTCCCAGATAGGCGAGCCGTTCTTTTTCCTGGCTCAGGACGCGCACGAGGCGGTAGGCGCGCCCGGCTTCGGACTGAGAAAGAGGGAGGCCCGGCGTGTGGCTGATCTCGCCATTCTTGGAGGGGATGGGGTCGCCGTGGGGGTCTACTTTGGGGTAGCCAAGGGAGGCGGCAATCGCGTCCTCTAGGGCTTCACTGAGCACGTGCTCGAGGCGCTCGGCTTCTTCATGCACTTTGTCCCATGGAATATCCAAGGTCTTGTGCAGGAAGAGCTCCAGCAAGCGATGGTGTCGCAGGATTTCGAGTGCGACGCGCCGGCCGGTGGGCGTCAGCGCCACGGCCTGGTGCGGGCGGTAGATGACCAGGTCCATTTGCGCGAGCTTTTTTACCATGTTTGTGGCGGAAGCCGGTGTGAACCCGATGTACTCGGAAAGGGCGGAATTGGTGACCTGTTCCCCCCGCGTTTCCAGGATGTAGATGGCTTTCAGGTAGTCTTCGTGGCTTGAGGAGAGCGGGCTGCTGATCTCGGAGGAGTAGTTTTTAGTCATGGCTAAATTATATCTGCGAATGATGCTTCTGTCAAGCCTGTGGCTTTGTGTGGTGCATCCCAATTATGAAGTGACCTGTCCTGTACCTCGGGTAGCAAAATAGCCATGTCCAATCCGAAATCAACATTGAGTCAGACCAAACAGTGTCCCTCTCTCCTCACTCCTCTCCCCTCTCTCCTCGCTTTTTTGGGCGGTCGGGCCTATTCGGCCCTCCCTTGTGCGGGGGCTCCGCCCCCGCAACGCCCCCTCTCCTACAACACGCCTCATCGACCGGGTGTCGATATTGGCGACGGGTGTCTAATTGAAGGTGTCCAGCCAGACCTCGTCCCGCCAGTCCCATCGAATCCCCGAAGGTGCCGGCCTTGTGCCAGCCCTCGCACACGCCCCAACTGACGGCCTCCACCGTATGGCCAGGCCTGGCGCCTGCACTGCGTCTCGCCAAAAAACGTTAACTGATTTCAGCCACCGCCGCCATGTTTTCCCCGCCAGCCTATCCCCCCATATCTGGGATGCACCGGCTCTGTCAGCGTGCGACCCCAATAGGCGTGGAGGCGGTCCGGCGTGAGAATCATGCTCTTAGTGGAATGAATTGCCTGCTGGTTTTGAGGAAGGCATTGGCAAGCATAATGCCGGCCCCGCGGCGTCAAGGTGGCATGGTGTAGAGGGGGCGTTGCTGCGGCGCAGCCCTTGCACAGGGGAGGGCCGTAGGCCCGGAACTGCAGTGGTCAGTGGTTTGCAGTCTTGGGCGAATAACTTGGCAACTGGTTGGGAGTTGATGAGAAGAGGGGGCCGGCAGCGATCGGGCCGGGTCTAGATCTGTCCGAGGCTGTGCTGCGTCCAGTCCATCAGTGCTTGCTGTGAACCGTAGATGCGGGCAGCGCGGGATATGCCGTTCTGGAGGCGGGTTGCCGCGGTCTCAAGTGCGTCAAGTGCGGCCGGGACATCGCCATCCGGTTGAACTGCAGCCGTGTAGCTTGAAAGTTCAGGTTCTTCGCGCCGGTGGTACAGACCGTCGCCCTGCAGAGTCCAGGACTGACGGCGGTCTTCCAGACAGCAGTCGAGAACGCGCTGTAACTGCTCCTGCAGGGCCGGGTCCTCTACAGGGACGATGGCTTCTACACGGGCAGTCAGGTTGCGTGTCATCCAGTCTGCGCTGCCGATGAAGTAGAGGGGCTCGCCATCGTTGACAAAGGAGTAGATGCGATGGTGTTCAAGGAAGCGGCCGATCACGCTGATGACTTCGATGTTCTCGCTGAGCCCTTCGATGCCAGGCTGGATGCGGCAGTTGCCGCGCACGATGAGGCGGATGGGGACGCCTGCCTGGCTGGCGCGGTAGAGGGCACGGACGACAATGGGGTCGTCGAGTCCGTTCATTTTGGCGACGATTCCCGAGGGGCGGCCGGAAAGGGCGTTGGCTGCCTCGGTATCGATCAGTTCCACAAATCTGTCCTGCATGTTGACAGGTGCAACCAGGAGGCGCCGGAAGTGGCGCTGGCGGCTGTAACCCGTCAGAAAATTGAAGAGGTCCATCAGGTCGGCCCCGACTTCAGGCCGGGCAGTGAGCAGGCCCAGGTCGGTGTATAGGCCGGCAGTCTTGGGGTTATAGTTTCCCGTGCCGATGTGTGCGTAGACCTGGATCCCTTCTTCTTCCTCGCGGACGACAAGAGTCGTCTTCGTGTGCGTCTTGAGGCCGACGAGTCCATAGGCAACGTGGACGCCGGCATCTTCCAGTGTTCGCGCCCATTCTATGTTGCGCTCCTCGTCGAAACGGGCCTTCAACTCCACCAGGACCGCTACCTGTTTGCCGCGTTCGGCCGCTTGTATCAAGGCGCGACCCACCGGGGAGTCGGCGCTTGTGCGGTAGAGTGTCTGCTTGATGGCGAGGACTTGCGGGTCGCGTGCCGCGGCTTCGATAAAGGCCTGGGTGCTGGTTGCGAAGCTGTGGTAAGGGTGATGGACGAGGATGTCGCCCTTCCGGATGATGGAGAAGATATCGGCGGGCCGAGTCTGGCTTCCTACGCCGGAAAAGGCGGGATGGGTCTGCGGAATCCAGGGCTGGTTCTTGAGATGGGGCAGGTTGACATCGGTAAGCGGCAACAGGTCGGCTACACCGAGTGGGCCTTCGTGGCGGTATACATCTGTGTGATGCAGATCCATCTCCTGCATCAGGATTGTGCAAATGTCTATCGGCATGGACTCGGCCACTTCCAGGCGAACGATGGGGGCAAAGCGGCGCTCGCGCAGCTCCTCGCTGATCATTTCCAGGAGGTCGTCTGCTTCCTCTTCGCTGCGTGCGATGTCGGCGTTGCGGGTCACCCGGAAGGGATATGCCGCGATCAGGTCCATGCCGGGGAAGAGGAGCTCCAGGTTGTGGGTAATCACCTGTTCGAGGGGAACGAAATCGAGTGAGTCATTGACAGTTACCCAACGGGCGCGGTTGGACGGAACCTTGACGCGAGCAAACCGGATCTCTCCGTTGACCGGATCACGCATTTCAACGGCGAGGCTCAGGCTGAGGTTGCTAATGAAAGGAAAGGGGTGGCCGGGATCGACAGCCAGGGGCGTGAGGATCGGGTAAATCTCCTTGCGGAAGAATTCGGCCAGCTCGTCTTGCTGGTCAGCTCGCAGTTCGTCGTAGGCGACGACTCGCATACCTTCTTCGCGCAGCCCGGGGAGGATTTCGTTGAGCAGCGCGTGGGTCTGGCACTGGACCATGGCACGCACGTGGCGAGCAATCAGACGTATTTGATGGTCTGGAGTCCAGCCATGGAGAGTCAGGTTGGCTACACCGGCGGCCTGCTGACGTTTCAGGCCACCCACTCGTTTGCGGAAGAATTCGTCAAGATTACTGCTTGTGATCGCGATGAATTTGAGCCGCTCAAGGAGCGGATTGCGACTATCGAGCGCTTCGTAGAGGACGCGCCAGTTGAAGTCCAGCCAGCTGAGCTCCCGGTTGTAGACAGCCGGCGAATCGGTGAGCTCATCGATGGAGAGATTGGTCAACGGCGTTGTTGAGGGCGGATATGCGGAGACGGGCGGCATGGTCGTATCGGGAGAAGGCCTGGCCTGCCAGTCATAGTCCGAAGAGGCATCCCATTCATCATCGGCGTCGGTAATCAACTGTTCGACCGAAGGCGGACTGTCAGTTTCTTCATCCAATCGATAGGTGTAGCTGTTCATCAGTACCCTCTCCGACAAACAATTCAATGTGCTCTGGGCATCAGTGTTCTGAAAGATTGCAACCATTCTAGGGAAAACCTGTTAAAATGTAAAGCCCGCCGGGAAGCTATGACTCTTGAAATGTGAGAGAGGTCCTGACCAGGTCTTGAAATGGATTCGCGGACGCCGCGGCCAGATTATTCATGTGTGTACATGTCAAGGCCTGATCAGACATTGGGAGCTGACCCTGAGATAGACAGACTGTGGAGATGGAACGGCGCCATCCGGTCTGTCTCTCCAATTTGTCCAGGAAATGCAATTGCCTAAGAACTGACAGAATCAGAGCCCGGTACCTTCGAATCGGACAGCCGTGCCGGACTCATGAGTTGGAGCGAATCCTGAAATGTTTGAGAGTATTTTGACCGTTCTCTTGTTTGTACCCCTGTTCCTGATTGTCCTTCTGGCGAATCTGGCGGACAAGCAGAGACTGAACGAACGATCCGGCAAGACAATTGCCGGGCTAACCTATGCCTTTCACACATTCATATTTGGTACCATGGCGGCGGCCGGCGGTGTACTACACGCTGTCGCGATCGGAATCAGGACAAACGAGGAACTCAGGCAGAGTGTTCTTGATATCGCGGCGGGTGGGGGGAGCGGCAACGTCGCTGATTTTCTGCCTGTGCTGGATAGACTGGATGCACTGGGCCTGGGCATCTGGTTGCCGGCTGTGGCGGCGCCCCTGTTCCTTCTGCCCCCTGTTCGTAGGCTGCTGGCGGACTTGACCCCGATTGATGCTCTGAGCAGCGTTCATGCGGTCGCCGCGTCATTCGTCATGTTGGTGGTGATGAATCTGGCAGTCACCCTCGCCGTTGGGTTGGATACGCTGGCGGACATGTCGGAGGCATCCGAGACCGGCGGTGGGTCTCTGCTGGTTTCGCTATGGGTGCAGCAGATTACATTCGCCCTTTGGGCCGTGGTTGGCGTGGGCTGGCTGACGCGGCGGAGGTGGATGCAGGCCCTGGAGCGGCTTGGATTGCTGGCGCCCCGCCCAATTGAAGTGGCTGTGGGCATAGGAACTGGTCTGCTATCTGTGGCAATAATTCTGGCGCTGGAGATCGTAGCGGAGGCGGCGGGGTGGGGCCTGGATGAGGACGTACAGCGGCTGACAGAGGTGCTCATCGGACCTCTGCTAGGGTCGATTCCGGGCATTCTGACGCTGGGCCTGGCCGCGGGTATAGGGGAAGAGACCCTGTTTCGGGGGGCGTTGCAGCCGCGATTTGGCCTGCTGATCACCAGCCTCTTATTTGCACTGCTGCACAGCCAGTACGGCATCACCCTTTCGACACTCGCCGTCTTCATCGTGGGGATGATATTGGGCCTGGTACGGAACCGGTACAACACGTCAACGTGCGTGATTGCACACGCGTCTTATAACATCACGTTGGGCATGATAGCCTACCTGTTCCCGCAGATGTTCTGAGGGAAGTTCAGCCCCCTTTCTCCGCAAATGGACGGCTTGGACCATTTTGGGCAGTTTGTCCGATCTTCTAGTTTATGGTAATATAAGTTTCGCCCCACTTTAGCGGTTTACAAAAGCGATTTAGTTGGCAACGGGCCCGGTCCAGCCGTCAGCCAGGCGAGGACGCACATGCCAGAGTGGCGCCGCAACTTATACATCCTGTTCTTGGTGCAGGTTCTCTCCGTGGCTGGCTTCAGCCTGGTCTATCCCTTCATGCCACTCTATGTGGAGGAACTGGGTGTGGCCACGAGAGGGTCGGTCGCGTTCTGGTCGGGCCTTGTTTTTTCATCGCAAGCAGTGACGATGATGTTGTCGTCCCCCGTGTGGGGGGCGGTGGCCGATCGCTATGGCCGCAAGCCAATGCTCATAAGGGCCACAATTGGCGGTGCGGTGATGGTGTCGCTCATGGGTTTTGCGCAAAGCGCCGAGCAGCTGGTTCTGATTCGCACGTTTCAAGGATTTCTGACCGGAATTGTTTCTGCCACAAGCGCGATGGTGGCCGCAACTGTCCCAAAGGAGAAGTCCGGAGAGTCTCTGGGGCTGATTCAGACCGGGCTCTGGGTTGGGGCAGCGGTGGGCCCACTGATCGGAGGACTGGTGAGCGAGGCGTTTGGCTACCGCGCCAGTTTCTGGTTTACAGGCGCGGCGCTTGCGCTGGCGGGCGTCGCGGTCATTGTCTGGGTCAAGGAGGACTTTGAACCACCCCCTGTCCAGAGGCGGGTTAATTTCTGGACGAACTATCGCAATTTACTGCGGGCGCCCGACATGGGGTCACTGTATTGGGTCTCGTTCTTGCAGAGCCTGGGCCGCTCGGTGACGATGCCACTTCTGGCCTTCTTTTTTGTCGATCTGCTTTCATCAAACGAAGGTGCAGCCGTCCTGTCGGGCCTGAGCATCGGAGCGAAGGCTGCCATCGGTTCTGTCAGCGCGATCTATTTGGGCCGGCTCAGCGACCGAATTGGCCATGAGCAGGTATTGACTGCAGGTGCGGCCTTTGCCATACTGGCCTACTTCTCGCAGGCGTTCGTCACCAATGCCTGGCAACTGCTCTTCTTTCAGGCCCTGATTGGAGTCAGTGCCGGCGCCATTATGCCGGCGACGAGTGCGCTGCTCAACCTGCGGACGCCTGAAGGCTCGCACGGGACAACGTTCGGCTTGAGCAACAGCGTCAACGCTGCAGGACGGATGGTGGCGCCGATGTTGGGGGCGGCCGTTTACCCGCTAATTGGAATGCGAGGGGTGTTTGCGGTTGTGACGATCGTCTACATAGTTCTTGCCCTGGCCGCACTCTACGTCTGGCGCAAGAGTCCTGACGGAATCAGAGTGGGCGCGGCGACCAAGGTGGCAGGGGACTGAAGAGAGCAAAGCATTTCTACCTGTTGCTGCGGTTTCTCGGTCAGGTCAGGTATTTTTCGATGTTCCGGCCGGTGAATATCCGGTCTTCCTCTCACGGAAACTTCGCATGACAATCGAAAATTAGGCTGTTACGAGCCGGAGATTACGCGGTCGTACAGTTCTTGCTGGCGCCGGGCAGCCTGCCCGTAGGCAGCGCCTGCTTCCTTGTCGGGTATTGCCGTGTGAACAGTGGGTGGTTCGGGCGGGAGGGGAAGTCCCAGCGCCTGCAGTGCGAGGATAGCTGCACCGCGGCTGGTCGCTTCATCGACGTTGACGAGGTGCACGGGAACCTGCAGGGCGTCGGCGAGGACTTGGCGCCACAGGCTGTTGTCCTGAAGTGCTCCGCCGCTGGCGACGATTTCAGTACCGGGGGCCAGGAGAGGGCGGAGTCGCTCGTAGATGAGGCGGAAACGCAGTGCCACGGCTTCAAGTGCTGCGCGGACGATGTGAGCGGGCGTTGTAGCCGGTGAGATACCGCTGATGGTTAGGGCGGCTTCGGTCGCCCAGCCGGGGGCGCGTTCGCCGCGGAGAAAGGGGAGGATGGTAAGCCCGTGCGCGTCGGCAGGGAGGTCTGCAGCTGCGGCGAGAAGGGGGGCAGTATCCTCAACGGCCAAATTTTCGTGTAGCCAAGAGAAGAGGGAACCACCGTCGGTTAACGATCCGCCGACCAGCCAGCGTTTACTGTCGATAGGATAGCTCCAGAGGCCGGAGGGAACCTGTTGAATGCCGTCCTCTCCGGCGCCAAACGCTCGGCGCTGAGATTCGTTGGGCAGGACGACTCTCATGGCGCCCGTGGTCCCGATCGTTAGAGCGATGCGCGTGTTGTCGGAACAGCCGCTGCCGAGATTGGCGCCTGCGCCGTCACCCACTGCCAGGAAGAAGGGAGTTTGTACCAGCTCGGGCCACTTCGATGCCCAGGGTTCGGCCAGCCCAATTAGACCCTTCGTATAGTCAAGTACAGATGGCAACCGTTCAAAAACTACGCCTACACGTTCAACAAGCTCTCTATCCCACGTCAATGTGCGACGATTGAGCATACCTGTCCAGCCAACTTCACTGCTGCTGATTGGGGCCTGGGGTTGGCCGCGCCAGCGCGCGAGCAGGCTTGCGGCGAGTGTCTGCCAGCAGTCGACTTTATTCACGAGGTCGGGTTCCTCGGCTGTGAGGCGGAGGAGCTGGGCAGGTGCGTAGGCGGTATGAATGGGTGTTCCCGTGCGCTGCCACGTATCTTCGAGGCGCCCTTGTTGTGCCAACTCCTGACGCAGCCTGTCTGCGCAAAGACCGCTGAGGGCGTCAGAGTAGGTGTAGATCGGAGTGACAGGTTGGCCTGTGGAGTCGACGCCAAGCCAGCTCATTGCAAAGCTGGTCCATCCGGCGGCGATGAAGCGGGCTTCGTTCGTGACCTTTCTCACGCGTGCGAGACAGTCGCTGATGACTTCCTCCGTCAGGTCGGTGAGGACATGCGGATCGAAAGTGCCATCTAGGGACTGCTCGGTATTGCGAAACTCTGTCGTCCCCTTGAGCCTGGTTCCATCCAAGTGATAGGCAGAGGCCCTCACTGATGAGCTTCCCAGATCTACGGCCAGGATCAGGTCCAACTGTGAGCCTCCGCCGTACAGACTACCTTCGAGCCCCCCGTTGGCTTTGACCAAGGTCATCGTTCCTATCCTGTCAGGGATGCTACTCTTGGGCGGCGACGGAACTATTCTGAGTCTCCGCGTCGACAGTTTGAGAGAGTGCGGCGAGGTCGTCGTGCGCGAGCACGAACTGATCTGCCCGGCCTGTGCGGTAGGCGGCCCTGGCCATGGTGGTTGTCGCGATAGGGGCGGTAACGAAGAAGAGGATGATAAGGGCCACCATGCGAAGCATCTGTCCTTCGGAAAAGAAGTGGAGGCCGGTGGCAAGCAGCAGGCAAGTGATGCCAAGCGTTGCGGCGATTCCGGCGGCGTGCATGCGCGTCAAGACATCCGGAAGCCGCAGAATGCCTAGTGCGCTGACGAGAAGAAAGAGCGTCCCGACCGAGGCCAACGATATTACAATCAGATTTACAACTGTTGGGTCCATTCGTGCACCTCGCCAAGAGTTAAGCCGGCGGCGTTGTCTCGTCTTCCCCAGGCTGTCTCTCCAGCCATCTTGCGTGGGGATAGCGTTCCAAAGCCCGGGCAAACATCATCGTTCCCAGGAAGCCTAGCACAGCTGTGATAATTGCCCCTTCCAAGAGTACGTAAGAATGACTGTTCACCGCAAAAAGGACGAAGATTCCGACTGCGTGAATGGAAATAAGGTCAAAGGCTACGGTTCGATTGGGCAGGTTTGGCCCCCGCAGGAGCCTCCAGAAGCAGAGAAGGAGCGAAAAAGAGAGCAGGGTCATCAGGACGGCCAGGCTCAGTTCAAAGATTTCGTTGCTCAATTCGGTCCTCCAGTCTTAAGTATCGGCCGCGTCCATCTCAGCAATCAGCCGGCGCAGTTCCAGGAGGGGGCGCTCAAAATTCATTTTGATGCCGGCACGAAAAGTGTTTGGGTCGGAAATGTCAATGGCGTGTACCAGCAGAGCTGCTTCCCCTCTGTCGCGTGGCCCGGTCTGGCGGTCAGACACCTCAGTCTGGCCTTCACCAGACTCCGGGCGAAGATCTTCTACTTCTGTTTCCACGCCAATTGCATCCTCTTCCGGTTCGCCGTATGGATGAAGACGGCCGGACACATCCTCGCCCAGGTCGACACTTAGGGTGCCCGGTGTCAAAGTGATGATCGTTGCCAGTACAGTGATGTCGAACGGGTTGGTCAACGTCAGTGGGACGGCAACTATGCCCGGACGCATCGTGGGGTGAAAGCCGACGGAACTGGCCAGCACCTTCAGGGCCAATTGCACGTTACTTTGCAGGATGGCCCACAGTACGAAGGCTCCGAAACCGGCCGCCCGCATCGTGTAAAGCCCGTACCTGCGCTGCACGAGAGACATGAGCACAAAGCCGAAAACAAAGCCAAGAGAGAGCGCCCCCAACGTATAGTCGTTGTTAAGGATTGGCCACATTAGGGAGATAAACAGATTCAAGACCAGGAGTCGTTGCATCGAAAGAGTTTCAACTCAAAATTTTCAAGATACGTACAATTTCGCATCCGCGTGCAAGTGTTGTCGCTGTCACCATTCTGTTCAACGCGATACAAGCAGCGGGTGTGCCGCCATGCCGGACATTGCTTTCGGACGGTCCGATAAGTTTGCTTCCAAGGAGACTAAAGAATCTTCTGCACCCGATGTCGAGATCTGGCTCGAAGGCGATACGGCTTCAATGTAGGCCTCACGGTCGAGAGCTTGCTGGGCAACCTTCATGGACAGCTGGAAGGCCGGCCCGCCCCAAATGCCTAGTGCGAGACTGAGGAGGACCAGAACGGCCACCGGTGTCAACATCAGCCGCTGCCGGCCTCTGCTCTGCAAAATTCTGGAAGGAACGCGGCTGGGACGATTGTAGTCTCCCCAAAATGACTCACGCCAGAGGCGCATCATGTTGATCATGGTGAGCAGGCTGGCAAACAGGCTTATGCCTGACACGAACCAGTGGCGTGTGTCGAGAGTGATCTGGAGGAGGCTAAGCTTGCTGACGAATCCGCTGAAAGGTGGGACACCCGCCAGGGAGATGGCGGACATGAAGAAGAGAAAGGCAAGAAGAGGCTGCCTGGTGACCAGTCCTCCGATTGAGGCCAGCCGGTCGCTGCCCATATGTAGTTCGACCGCCCCTCCAGCCATTATGAGAGCTGTCTTGATGATCATGTGGTGGCAGAGGTAGATGACTGCCGCGCCCAAACCGAACCCAACCGCCAGCCTGTTTCCGCTCTGCGCGACGGCGAGACCCATCAACATAAAACCAACATGACTGATGATATGGAAACTCAATATCCGGCGGATTCCAGGCTGGGCCAAAGCACCAAGCGCGCCGACCAGCATGGTTGCGCCAGAAATGGTCAAGAGAATAGGTTGCCAGCTCACCAGGAGTTCTGGGAAGAATAAAGTAAAACTGCGAAAGAGTGTGTAGATTCCAACTTTCGTTAGCAGGCCCCCAAAGAGCGCGGTGACTGCCGGGGGCGGTGTATGGTAACTGGCCGGCAACCAGAAAAAGAGGGGGAAAATGGCGGCTTTACTGCCGAAACTAACCAGCAAGAGGCCGGCAAAAACCGTGCGCACTGCGGTAGAAGCCATTGGCAGTCGTTGGGCAATCTGAGCCATATTTAGAGTGCCGAGGGTCCCGTAGGCGACTCCCGCCGCGATCAGAAAGATGGTCGATGCGAGCAGATTGAGTACAACATAGCGTATTCCGCTGTTGGTCTGAGCCGGCTGGGCACCGATGGTCAGCAAGACAAAGCTGGCCATCAAGAGGACTTCGAAGAAGACGTAGAGATTGAAGAGGTCTCCTGAGAGGAAGGCACCGTTTACGCCCATGAGTAGGAACAGGTACAGAGGATGGAAACCCATACGGTCGCGGTGGTAATCGATAGTTGCGACGGCGAAAGGGTAGACCGCCAGCGCGACAAGTGCCGTCAACAGCAAAAGGGTTGCCGAGAGCCCATCGCCGTAGAAGGTGATACCGAAGGGGGCCGACCAGTCGCCCAGCTGAAGGACGAATCTTTCTCCCCGTCCTGCTGTAGCCTGAAAGAGGATTGCGGCCGCCGCCAGGTTCAGGCACAGCGCCAGAGTAGTCAGCGCAACCTGTTGCCTAATCCGTCTCCTCCCGCCCCAGCGAGCAAACAGTAGTATGAGTGCAGCTGTAAGAAGAGGCGCCGCTACGGGGAAAGCCAGCAGGTTTGCGCTCACGGCCATTGGTAACTGTCCTCTTCCATCGCGGTCGATTCGTCCCGTTCAGAAGCAGGCATCGCGGGAAGGCCAGGCAGCAGCTCCTCGCTGTCGTATAATTCGTCTACTTCGTAAGCAAGCCAATCGTACTGAACACTGTCAGAAGAGTCAGAGAAATCAAAGGGATCCCCTTCACGCAAGAGAGGCACATATTCGCCGTGCACAAAGTCGGTCTGTGTAACCGTATGGCGTCTGTTCACGAGCACGATGACGAAAGCGGTAATACCGAAGCTGATTACAATAGCCGTCAAGATAAGAGCCTGTGGCAGAGGGTCAGCAGGCAGACTCGATGCAATTGTCTCAGCGTACGCATTCTTGTCCAGAAAGATTGGGGGCCGGCCTTCGGTTAGTCTGCCGGACCCAAAGAGCAGTAGGTTGACGCCATGACTCAGCAATGCCAACCCGAGTATGAGTTTGATCTGTCCACGCCTCAAGATAAGGTATGTTCCGGAAGCGAAGAGGCTGCCAACGGCAAGTGCCAGAAGTATAGAGATCACGATTCTGCCCTTGGGCCTGGTTCGACACCGGCTTCCGCCGGATTGGAGCCGGCAACGTTGTAACCAATTTGAGAGACCGTTTCATCCCGCCGAAGTGCGGCAATGTCTGAAACGCGGCTGAGGCCGAGAAGGTATGAGGTAGTGACACTCGCCACGACCAAAAAGACGCCAAGATCGAATATAACCGGCGTGCCCAGTTTGAGATCACCCAAGAGCGGCAGATGCAGGCTGAACCAGATTCCTTTGAAGAAAGTCCCTTCCAGCAAACCAACAAATCCGGCGCAAATGGCGACTGCCAGACCCAGACCGATTCCGCTGTTCAGGTAGGGACCGACAGCGCGCCGAACTCTCCTATGTCCCCGGCTCAGAATCTGAAGCTGAAAAGCGGCTGCAGCCATCAGCCCGGCGATGAAGCCGCCGCCGGGCAAGTTGTGTCCGCGAAACAGCAGGTAGAGGGCCAGCAACAGAAGCACCGGAGTCAAAATGCGATTCAACAGGCGAAGATAGAGTTCAGGCATGAGTAGGGCGTTCTGAATTCGATCGGCGTTTCCTAGGCATCTTAGTTACCAGCTGGTGCCTCGGGACCCGACCGTTCGGATTCGACAGCTACAGGTCCATCTGGATTCTCGGGTGACTCTGGCTTCAGAGGCTGCGATATCGGCCTGGGAAGACTGACGCGAGGGGCGTTCAGCAGGGCATATCCCCCGAGGGCCGCCAGGGCCAAAACGGTGATTTCACCCATCGTGTCAATGGCGCGGAAGTCAACCAGAATGACATTCACCACGTTGGTGCCGTGTCCTCCGGGCACGGCATTATGTAGAAAGTAGCCGCTGATGGACTGAGCGGCCTGCATGGCTTCGCTGGAGTTGAAGAGGACAAGAAAGAAGCCGAATGCCCCAACCGCAAGTGCTACCAGTACATTTCGAGCCTGCTTCAGCTTCTGCATGGGCGGTCGAATATCAGGCGAGAGCCTGGTGAAGACTATAACTAGAAGGACAACCAACAGTACCTCGATGAGAAGCTGAGTAAGCGCCAGATCGGGCGCACTGAAGAACACGTAAAAAAGGGTCACTGAGACGCCAACAACGCCCAAACTTATGATTGCTCCCAGGCTTGTTCTTATGCGGACTGTAACGTAGGCGGATACAACCATCATGAGAATCAGTATCGTTTCAGGGGCACCGGGAATGAAATCGTTCGAAGGAACGAGGTCTGCTGGTGCAATCTGAGGCAAGGCGACGGCAATAGGAACAGTGGCGGCGAGCAAAACAATGGCCGCCTGCGACGCGAGAGTATAGCCCTGTGAGAAGCGGGCAGTCACCTGGCCCAATGCGTAGAGCCAGTCCAGCAGGACCTGAAAAACTACCACGCCGCGCAGGTCGTCAGGAAAACGGGCCAGTTCTCTGCGCAAGAAGGCCCGGTTGAAGAAGATCAATACGCCGGCTGCGATGGCGAGCAAACTCGTCAGAAAGACTGGCGTAAAACCGTGCCAGAGAGCCGCGTATTTGTAGATGGGTGAGCCTGATACCGCAGCCGCAGCAGGCATAAAGAGTTTGTTGAGAGGCTGCAAAGCGAACGCGGCAACTGTACCGCATGCAACAAGAATGAGCGGCGCGGCCACGAAAGGGGCGGCAGGATTGTGATGGACGTGCGTAGGAGCATCTTGAAGTGAGTCCTGCTGAGGTGAGCCGTCGTTTTCACTGGTCGGTCCGGGTCGCAAAAAGGCTTCCCACATGAGGGTCAGACTGTAGGTAACGAAGAAGGCCCCGGCGACCGTCGCGGCGCCAAACGCAATCCAACCCGCCATCACGCCGTATTCACCCGCTTCAAAGAGTGATTCGAGCAGGGTCTCCTTTGCTACGAAACCAAACAGGGGCGGGACGCCGGCCATGGAAAGAGCAGCCAACAGGGCAACGGCCGAGGTCACAGGCAGAGAATGCCTGAGCCCGCCCAGCTCTCTCAGATCTCTGACACCGGTCGAATGGTCCACGATACCGGCTACCAGGAAGAGAGGGCCCTTGTAGAGGGCGTGGGAGAGGATTCCGATGACAACGGCAAGTAGCGCGGCCTCGCTGCGAAAGGCCAAGAGTGTGGTCAAGACACCGAGCTGGCTGACGGTCGCGTAGGCCAGCAGGGCCTTCATATCCCAGTGCCGGATGGCGGTGACAGCTCCCACAAGCATAGTTATACCGCCAAAGGTGAGAAGCGCCCACAGCCACATGGGATGGTCGCTGAGGGCGGGGTGCAGGCGGGCCAAAAGGTAGATCCCCGCTTTGACCATGGTGGCCGAATGCAGATAGGCGCTCGCAGGTGTTGGCGCGGCCATGGCGCCGGGCAGCCACCAGTGAAAGGGAAACTGGGCTGACTTGGTGAAAGCGCCAAGAAGGACAAGGATCAGTATTGCCGGATATAGGTCTAGTTCCGTCAGGCCGGGGCGTGCTACGATTTCGCTGATAGTGTATGTGCCGCTTTGCTGGCCCAGCAGAATCATACCTGCAATCAGGGCGAGGCCACCCCCTGCTGTAACAATGAATGCGTTACGGGCGCCGCCTCTGGCGACAGGCGAACGGTGGGAGTAGCCGATGAGAAGGTAGCTGGTAACGCTGGTTCCTTCCCAAAAGACGAAAAGTGTCAGCAAGTTGTCGGCCCAGACCAGACCCAACATCGAGGCCATGAAGGCGAAGAGTGAAAGGTAGAAGTAGCCCTGGCGCTCGTCGTCCTCGAGATAGTAATGCGTGTATAGGGCGACTGCAGCGCCAACGCCGGAAATGATGAGCCCGAAAAGCAGAGAGAGGCCGTCGAGGCGGAAGGAAAGCGCCAAGCCCAGGCTCTCAACCCATCGATACTGTTCGACAAGGATGGCGCCGTTCTGCAAGGCCCCAACTTGGCCGGAAGCTGTATCTGCGCCGCCACCCAGGAAAGGGAGGGCGGTATAAAGCTGCCAGAATGTGACGGCCAGGGGAGGCAATGCCGAAAGCCAGCCGGCCCAATTGTGCTTATGCGGCCGAATCCAATAGAGGACAATACCACTGACAATTATGACTGAGAGGGATGCGGCTAGCATGGTTGCTTCAGTCTACTGCCTGCATGAGAGCACTGACCGGGTCCACTGTATCTGTCAGTCCACCAGCTACCCGATCCGGCCATGCCAAATGCAGAACAGACCATTCGCGGGGCGTCGCACAAGGGATCTGGGGACCCTGATATCCGTGGTACCCAACCATAAGCGCAGGGCAGTTCTTTCCGACGAGTTGAATCCCTGAACCTCTGTCAGACTTGTGGCCGGGCGATACCTTGAGACCATATTCGCTGTTTGCTTGGAGGGTCGCGCCAAAGAGGGGAACAGCGGGACGACTGCGGTGACACCCTGGAGAAAGAAGCATTGGCGTGGGCAGATTACTGTCGCCTATCCTTAGATGAATTCGGCTCGTGCCTGGGCTCCAATGAGAACCTTAGTCGTTTATCTTTTACCACAGTTGCAACGGCTAACCTAACTTTGGAATCAGGTTTGACGCGCACAAATATTGACGATTGGGAGTCCAAGCAACGGTACTACTGCTCTGGATTCACACGCCTCCGTCGTGAAGGAGACGCCACCTGCATCACAGGCTCAGGTCGAACTCGAAGCAGTGGCGTTTGGCAGGATGTCAGATGAGCGAGAGGAGGGGTGACGACGACGGTGACGGGGTGAATTGGGGTCGCAGAACGCAGATCGGATGATCTGACATCGACTTGGGTCCGTTCGAGGACCCCGACAAAAGCGCTCGGGTCGGGTAGCAAGGTGGCAGGGATTGGTAGACGACTTAAACCCTGGCAGGCCACTTTGCCAAGGCAACTACTGCCAGGGTCAGTCGAGACAAGAGTAGGTGAATTAGGACGTTGGTAGCTGTCCCGGCTGGTTCTTGGGTTAATGCAAGTCCCTGCCGAAGGGAACGAGTGCGAGCGGGATCAGTTTGATATGCTGCTTGGCGAAAGGGATGCCGACTATAGTGATGGTAAGTATCAGGGCCGAAAGCAGATGGGCCAGTGCGATCTCCCAACCGAATAATATCAGCCATATCAGGTTGAAGATCACGCGAAGCGTACTGTTGGCGTGATGCCCTTCGACAACCTCCTTACCGAACGGGGCGAGGGTTGCTACGCCGATCTTCAATGATTGCAGTCCGAATGGAATGCCGATGACAGTTAGACATAGAAGCAGCCCGCCGATGATGTAACCCAGAGCGGCGATCAGTCCGCCGAAAATTAACCAAATGACGTTACCCAGCGTACTCATAAACGTTCCCTCAATGGGTATTAATGCTACAGAAGATGGGCCGCGGATGCCAATCAGCCCTTTACATTACAATACGAGTTTAGTTCAGGGAGGTTTCTGTGATAGAGAGGAATGCGTTTCGTTTAAGCTAAGGCGAAGGCCGCACGCTTCTGATTGGTCGGCCGAGAGGCGAGAATGACGTTGTACCGTTTACGGGTCCACTTGTCGGGGGACGCTTCAGGAGTATTTCCCTAAAAAAGGCGGGCATTTTGCGGCCGACCGCCCAAAATGAAGGCTCGTATTCGCGGGCAGGCGTCCCCCTGTGAAAAGTTGGGTAACGTCATCTGGTTTATTTTCGATTGAATCGGGCAGTTTACAGTTCTGAATTTGAGGGCAATTGGAATGATCTCAAGGAGAGTGCGGCAGTGTACAAACCTAGTGGGCTGGGAGTCATACAAAAGTAGGACAAATTGCTCCGAAAACGGTTGACGGGTCTGAGTTTTCTGCTATACTCGAAGTTATCGATTTACCGAGAGAGGGCGCGTTCTGTATGGGCAAATGTCATCCATGCGCGGCCCCACGAGCCCGCCATATGGGAGGACTCCAAATGAGCCGGGTGCGCTGCCCGCAGAAGCGCTGTAGTTTCTGGTTGAACGGATGGTGTGACGCCGATGAAATCGAGTTGGAACCGGTAACGCTTTCGTGCATTACATTCGATGAAATCGAGAACGCAGAGATCCTTGAAAGTACAGGCGACGCCACCGACAAAGACGAAGAAGAGTTTGAGTGGCTGGATGATGAATCGATTTTCGAAGATGATATGGATGAGAGTCTATATGGCGTAGACGACGGCGATCCGGAACTCGAAGATGAAGAGGACGATCTGCAGGAGGAAGAAGATTCCTGGCCTCTTTGACTTGTAGGCAGGCGAGACTGCCGGCGGGAATCCTGAAGGGAGAACCGGAGCAACCTAGCAAAACCCTTGAGCCGCGGCATTTGAGACGGTGCTGCGCCCATTAAGACGATTTTGCCTGGTGTTCAAGGATGTGGTATCCTCATTTCAGGTATGGACAACTGAACATTTATCGTGTATACTCAGTTGCATCATTTCGGATTTATTAGGCAATCATTGGTTAAGGAGAGCAGCCATGACTTATGAAGCCGCTTTTCCACGATTTACGCCAAGAAAGAGCAAGAGTCGGTCCGGGGCGCTTTTGCCTGTGAAGTCCAGGTTGATGCTGCCGGTTAAGTGGCAGCCTTCTCTGCGTCTGAGGCAGAAGTACAGTCCGAGATTCTTCCTGGCGATGGCTGTGAGCATCGTAAGCTCTATCAGTTTTCTCTGGGTCCTCCTGCTGGCAATCGGCGGCTAGGGATCAGAGACTGCGGCCGGAAGTGACCTGATTCAGACTGGGAGAAGTTGCTGGAACTGGTCAGGCACAACAGAAAAGGTTGAGAATCCCCTGACGTTCATTTGAGCGTCAGGGGATTTTTTTGGTTTGAGAATGCCTCCTGGCTACTCATTCGTTGTCAGGGACAGGAGGTAGGCAACCACAGCATCCAGTTCCTCTTCGGTCAGGAGTTCGCCATAGTTTTCAGGCATGACTTGTAGGCATTGACCTAGGGGACACTCTTCGACGATAAAGGCGCTTGGCTCGACTATTGCCTCGCGCAGGTATTCCTCGGCTGTATAGCCTTCGCGCCGTGTGCCGGCGATCGCGCCCAGGTTTGTCTGGTCGGGACCAAGCATGGCCGCGTCAACCTCGGGAAGTCCGGTCGTTATGTGACAACTGTTACAACCCGTCCTCGTCATGGCTTCAATGGCCAGGTCAATAGTTTCCTGAGTCAACTGTAAAGAGTTGGAAGCCCCTGGTTCGCTTGACTGGGAGGCCTCAACGATTACGGTGATAGTGTCCCGGTACTGTTCGCCGTCTAGCGCGGTGTGCAGTCCGTCAGCGAACTGGAGGTTCAGCGTATACTCGCCGGGCTCGAGTTCGAGGGTGGCGTTCGTCTGACCCTGTCCGTAGTGGAGGTGCAGTTCGTCGGTGGGTATGACCTCTCCGGCGGGCGTGAAGCCAGTGTTCACGAGGATATGGAAATGTCCTGCACCTTCATTGACCTCGCCAGACGGCTCGACGACGAGACCGGTGGCGGCCATCACGACTTCGAAAGGAGAGGTGACAGTCGCGCCTTCGGCCGGTTGCTCAAACTGAACTGACGGAGACTGTTCGCCAGCTTCTACGATGACGGTGACGGTGTCCCGGTACTGGTCGCCTTCGAGGGCGGTGTGAAGGCCGTCGGCGAACTGAAGACGCAGTGTGTGCTCGCCGGGCTCGAGTTCGAGGGTGGCGGTCGTCTGGCCCTGGCCGTAGTGGAGGTGCTTGTCGTCGGTAGGGATGACCTCTCCGGCGGGCGTGAAGTCAGTGTTCACGAGGATATGGAAATGTCCGGCGCCTTCATTGACCTCGCCAGACGGCTCGACGACGAGACCGGTGGCGGCCATCACGACTTCGAAAGGAGAGGTGACAGTCGTGCCTTCGGCCGGTTGCACAAACTGAACTGACGGAGACTGTTCGCCAGCTTCTACGATGACGGTGACGGTGTCCCGGTACTGGTCGCCTTCGAGGGCTGTGTGAAGGCCGTCGGCGAACTGAAGTCGCAGTGTGTGCTCGCCGGGCTCGAGTTCGAGGGTGGCGGTCGTCTGGCCCTGGCCGTAGTGGAGGTGCTGGTCGTCGGTAGGGATGACCTCTCCGGCGGGCGTGAAGTCAGTGTTCACGAGGATATGGAAATGTCCGGCGCCTTCATTGACCTCGCCAGAAGGCTCGACGAGGAGACCGGTGGCGGCCATCACAACTTCGAAAGGCGAGGTGACGGTTGTGCCGTTGGCCGGCTGCTCAAACTGAACTGACGGTGACTGGTCGCCAGCTTCCACGATGACGGTGATGGTGTCCCGGTACTGGTCGCCTTCAAGGGCAGTGTGGAGGCCGTCAGCGAACTGAAGTCGCAGTGTGTGCTCGCCGGGCTCTAGTTCAAGGGTGGCGGTCGTCTGACCTTGGCCGTAGTGGAGGTGCAGTTCGTCTGTTGGTATTACCTCTCCGGCAGGGGTGAAGTCGGTGTTCACGAGGATATGGAAATGTCCCGCGCCTTCGTTGACCTCGCCGGACGGTTCGACGATTAACCCGGTTGCCAACATCGCCACTTCGAAGGGTGAGGTTACGGTTGCCCCGTCGGCAGGTAGTCCAAATCTTACCGACGGCGATTCGTCGCTGCCTTCGACCGTGACGGTGATGGTGTCCCGGTACTGGTCGCCTTCGAGAGCTGTGTGGAGGCCGTCGGCGAACTGTAGGCGCAGCATGTGCTCGCCGGGGTCCAGCTCAAGCGTGGCAATTGTCTGGCCTTGGCCGTAGTGGAGATGCCGGTCGTCGGTGGGGATGATCTCGCCGGCAGGGGTGAAGTCGGTGTTCACGAGAATGTGGAAGTGCCCTGCGCCTTCGTTGACCTCGCCGGACGGCTCGACGATCAACCCGGTTGCCTGCATTGAGACTGCGAAAGGTGAGGTTACGGTTGACCCGTCGGCCGGTAGTCCAAATCTTACCGACGGCGATTCGTCGCTGGCTTCGACGATGATAGTGATGCTGTCGCGGTACTGGTCGCCGTCGAGAGCTGTGTGGAGGCCGTCGGCGAACTGTAGGCGCAGAGTGTGCTCGCCGGGTTCGAGTTCGAGCGAGACGGAAGTCTGGCCCTGGCCATAGTGAAGATGTTTTTCATCGGTGGGAATGATTTCCCCGGCCGGGACGAAGTCGGTGTCCACAAGGATGTGGAAATGTCCCGCATCGTCGTTGACTTCACCAGATGGTTCGACTATGAGGCCGGTTGCCGTCATCGTAACGTCAACAGGTGATGAAACGGTCGTACCGTCGAGAGGATCAAAGAAAGCCACAGATTGGTCGGCGGCATCTTCTTCAACAAAAACTATGATCGTGTCGCGATACTGGTCGCCTTCGAGGGCGGTGTGGAGGCCGTCGGCGAACTGCAGGTGCAGCGTGTGTTCGCCAGGTGTCAATGTCAATTCGGTCTCAAGCGAGGCGTCGCCAAAATGGAGATGCTGGTCGTCGGTTGGGATAATCTCGCCAGCAGGAATGAAATCGGTATCGACGAGTATGTGCATGTGCCCCGAACCGTCTACGACGTCGCCTGACGGGTCAACCGACACGCCGACCGCGCCCATTCTCACTGCAAAGGTGGGAGGTACGATCGCGTGGGTTGTCGGCTGGCGGAAAAAGACCTCCGCCAAAACTGATTCCTCCTGCACTTCTTCGTCCTGCGACGGAGCTTCGGCGGTTGTAGCCTCTTCAGCCTCCAGTTCCGACTCGGTCTCGGCTGCGGCCAGAATCGCCTCCCGTTCCGCGTCACGAGCCGCCTTAAGATCTGCGCGGAAAGTATCGACCCCCGCGTTGATGACATAGATGAGGATGAGAAGGCCCAGGATGGGGCCGCCAGCCCGGACTAAGGGGTGAACTGAGTTCATTTAGACGCTCCGTCGCAGTTAGTTTCGCTGTACATATCATTTGTGCAACTGGCAGGTTGCCGTTTGTCGTCTGGTGCTTTTCCACACGGCATTATACTGTTTCCGTATTGGCTGGCAAGTGGGAAGGCAATTGCTTTGCATAGTATTGAAGCAAGAACTGGTTTGAAACAGGAAATTGTAGTGAGGCGCCGCAACGAACAGTAGCTGATTCAATCTATCGACAAGAGCAGTCAGGTTCACATGGCTACTATGGTCTCGGGTTCAAATTGTTCACCATTGGTCTCTTGCAACGCGCCTGCCTCCAGCCTCAGGCTAATCACCTTGCTCACCCCGTCATCACGCATGGTGATGCCATATATGTTGTTGGCGATTTCGAGAGTGCGCCGGTTGTGAGTGATGACAATGAACTGTGTCCGTGCGCGCAGCAGGTCGATAGCGGATCGGAGACGGTCGACGTTGGCCTCATCGAGTGTTGCATCTACCTCATCGAGCACGCAGAACGGGGTTGGGCTGACACGAAGGATGGCGAAAACGAGTGCGCAAGCAGTCAGAGAGCGCTCGCCCCCGGAGAGAAGGTCCAGGCTCTGGGTACGCTTTCCTGGGAGGCGGGCGTAGATCTCGACGCCGGAATTGAGAACGTCTGCAGGATCGGTCATGGAGAGCTGGGCCGTTCCTCCCTGAAGCAGCAACTTGAAAAAACTCACGAACTCTGTTGAGACGGCGTCGAAAGTGCGGCGCAGCTCACCTTCCATCTGCCTGTCCAATTCGCTGATTACACGCTGCAGGTCGCGAGAGGCCCGTTCGAGGTCGTCGGACTGGTCCTCGAGAAATCGGAATCGGCTGGCTAACTCTTCGTACTCCTGGGGCGCGTCCGGGTTGACATTGCTAAGGCGACGGACGCGTGCGCGAGTTTCCTTGACGTCACCCTTCAGTCCGGAAGGCAGATCGTGGACGACGGGCAGTTGGGCGACAAGCGCCTGCAGTGGAAGTGGGGGTTGGTAGGCCAGCCCGACAGCCTCTTCCATCTCAGCGAGTCCGAAATCCTGGCGGATTTCGCGACGAAGTGATTCGAGGCGATCTTCGGTCCTCTGCACTGCAAGCCGGGAGGCATTCCAGTCTGATTCGGACTGCAAGACCAGCTGCTGGCCGGCCCTTTCTTCTTCCTCGGCCCGACCCAGATTCCTGTCCAACCTCTCTAGCTCAGATTCAAGCCCCGCTGTCGTGCGCTTATGCGCGTCGCCTTCTGCGTGCAGTTTTGCTTCCTCGGCTGATGCCTTATCGATCTCGCAACCCAACCGGTCTGACTCCTGGTCAAGCTCTGAATGCCTTGCTGTTCTGGACTGGAGCTGGCTGTCGATCTGTGCAAGAGTGCGGCTCAGCTCTGCCTCGACTTCGCGCCGGTTCCTCAGTTTCTCCTGCACGGCTGCGGCCTTCGCGCGCAGGTCTGCCAGCCGGCGGAGCATCTCATCCTGACTGGTTTGGGCCGCCTGTTCGGACAGCCTCGCCCGCCTGCGGGCGTCATCCAAGGAGCAGGTGGCCTCCTCCAGTGCCGCTCTGAGCCGAACTTCCTGCGCAGCCAAGTCGGCCAGTTCCGCCTCTGTCTGATCAACTGCCTGCCGTTGCCATGCGGCTTCCTGTCTGGCCTGAGCGGCGTGCAGCCTGGCCTCCTCCAATTCAGCCTGCCGCAACCTGGTGTCTCGAATCAGCCGCTGCTGCTTTTTCTCGAGCAGTGCTCTCTCTTGGGTCCTCTCTTCGACCTTAATTCGGGTTGCTTGGGCCTTCTCCATCGCCCTTCGAGCCTGTCCCAAGGCACGGTCAAGTTCTGTAGGCAGTTCGCGGGCTTCCCTTTCCCATGCCAGGACCGACCTGCGATGGCGCCGGCCGTCGTTTCCGCCGGTGACGGCGCCGCCGGGGCGAATGACCTCTCCCTCCAATGTGACGACTGTTGGCATTGCACCATAGTCGGAAGAACGACCTCGAGGGCGGCGACCGTTTCTTGATCTTCCCGCACGTTCGTCGAGGGCATGGCGCGCGGCAGCCAGATCTTGGGCTATCCAGACGCGCTGCAGAAGATGGTTGATGGCAGGCGCTACCTCAGAGTCGAAGCGAACGGAGCTTGCAGCGTTTCCAACGATGCCGTTGGACGTGGGAGCCGAGATGGGTCCACCCGATCGCAGACGGTCCAGAGGGAGAAACGTTGCACGTCCGGCGCCGGCCCTTTTCAGATGCTCGATGGCCTCTTGTGTGTCCTGCCACGTCTCTGCAATCACGTTTTGCAGGGCGGCGCCGAGTGCTACTTCAATTGCGCGTTCAAGCCGGTCAGGTACCTGAATACACGAGGCTACGGTTCCAATTATTCCTTTCAACTGCCCCAGTTGCGATGCCTGCAGTATGGAGCGAACAGCGCTGGCATAGACTGTGCCTTCGCTGCGAGCCGGCTGAATCAGGTCGAGCCGCGTTTGCAGTCTCTCGAGGTCACGCTGTTCCCGGTTCCTCGCAGCTTCCTCGGAGCGAAGAGCGTCCATGCCAACGTCGATGGCTTCAGTCAGGGCGTCGATCTCGGCTTGCGCCCGGCTGATTTCGGCGCCTCGTGCGGCACTCTCCGCCTCCAACTCGGTCAATGCGCCGGCAGCTACTGTGGACGCCTCTCTGCGCCTATCAGTTTCCTCTTGGGTCTTACATAATCTCTCCTCAAGGGCCGCACCTCTTTCAACCAGCTGTTGCAACTGGCTGCGAAGCCTGGCATTGCGGCCTTCCACACTGCGCAGTGCCGCGACCTCCTCGTGCCAGCGTTCCACGGCAAGGTTCTGTTTCTTTTCTCTGTCTGCCAATTGGATCTGGAGTCTGTCAAGAGCTTGCCGGCAGGTGTTGCGCTGCTCACGCACACTCTCGATTTCAGCATTGAGAGCTACCAACCTTTGTTGTACTGCCTCTCTTTCTGACTGCAGTCGGCGGCATTCATCTTCGAGGTCTGCCTGTCGGACAGCGATCTGATTCTGCCTCTCCTGGCAGACGGCAAGGCGTCGAATTACCTCGGCAGACCTGCGATGGCGAGCTTCGCTGATCTGATTGCGCTTGCCCTGATCGGCCCGCAACCTGGTCTGGCGAAGGCGTAGCTGGTCGAGCCCGGCATGAACCTCGTCCAATCGTTCACGGCGTACCTGGGTAGTCTTCTGGTCGCGCGCGGCCTTCTGCCGGGCTGTGGCGAGTTCGCTGACTGTGCGATGCCACTGATAGCCGTACCAGACGTGCAGCAAATCCTTTAGGTCGTTCTCGATCTGAATCCTTTCGAGAGCCCGCTCCGCTTGACGTTTGAGGCTGGACAAACGGGGCGAAAGCTCGGCCAAAATGTCGCCGACGCGTTCGAGGTTAAGTTGCGTCGCCTCCAACCTGCGCCAGGCCGCAGATCGTTTCTGCTGATAGCCGGTGATCCCTGCTGCTTCCTCGAAGAGAACTCGCCTTTCCTCAGGTCTCAAGCTGAGCACGCGGTCGATCAGTCCCTGCCCAATGACTGCGTAGGCGCGCCTTCCCAACCCGCTTGGCCCCAATAGCTGGGTAATGTCCTGCAGACGCACCTTCTGCCCGTTTATAAGGTATTCGTTGTCGCCGTCGCGGTAGGCCCGGCGCGTGATTTCGACTTCTCTGAAATCGATGTTGAGGTCGCCGGCTTCATTGTCAAGGACGATGCTGACGGCCGCCATCCCTTGCCTGGCTCTCTTGTGACTTCCTGAGAAGATGACGTCAACCGTTTTCTTTGAGCGCAGAAGACCGAAGCTCTGTTCGCCCAAACACCAGCGGATGGCATCGGCTACGTTGCTCTTGCCGCATCCGTTTGGACCCACAATGGCGGTTACGCCCGAACCAAAGGCGAACTCGGTCTGCTGGGCAAAAGTTTTGAATCCTTTTAGGTTTACTCGCTTTATTCGCAGCATATCGATATAAGATGGCCAACGTCAGTTCGCCGCGGGCCGGCAGTCTTTCCGGGCCCCATGCTGATGTGTCTGACTGGGCAAACCTTCTACAGGGCGGGGAAGCACAGCGGAGGAAGACACCAGCAGAATGCAGTCATGATCTGCCATCGCGAAAATGCGGCGGCACTCATGTTAGTGTTGCAGCTCCAAACTCGTCGAGGCCCCGAGACCTCGTATTCTCGGCGGCAAACTGCTTACAGAACACCAGACCCGCAAATCAAGGCGCCCACACGACGCGCCACAGGCCAGGAAGGGCAAATTCCAGTATCAGTCCAAGTACAATGAGTAGTACAGACGCGGTGACCAGACGACGCTGTCTGGTAAAGTAGTGGGCCGGATTCCATCTGTTTGTCAGGAGGGGTTGGGCCAGCATGACGGTGAGCCCGGCGTATCCGGCTAGAGTCGCCAGCCTCCATGGCATCAACCCCAGAATCAACATGGGTGACCCTTCCAGCGCCAGACGGCCAACCCCGTACCCGAACTGATTCACGGCGCGCACAAGGAACCAGAGGCCTACCAGACCGGCCGACAGCAGGCTGCCCAGTAGGATTCCGAAGAACTCAACCAGGCGTGACCCCGGGCTCTGCAGAATCGAGCCAGGAAGATTGAGGCCTGTCACCGACCATTCCAGGAGAGCCCGGTGATAGGCGAAGCCGTCATGGATCGAACGCTCAAATACCAGGGGCAAGAGCGCCGAACCCACGATCATGACGAGAAGCTGCAAAAACAGCCAGGCGGAAAGCACAACGAGGGCAGTAGCGATCCTTCCTCTGCGAAGAGGGATGGCCAGAAATAGGGTTATGGCCACTGCCTGAACGATCGGCAGAAAATTCGGTTGACCGAGGGCGGCAGGCAGAGCCGTCGTGAGCAAGGCGAAGAATCCAAACGTAATGTAGAAGATGGGATCCTTCACCAGATCGTAATTGCGCGCTTTGGGTGAGCCATTTGGCGCGGCTGGAACAGAATCTTGCATAGATCGATTATATCACCCGCTTGGGAGGAAGTACGAAATCAAGTAAATCGGTCCTGTCGGGCCTGGTTCACACGGCAGGCAGTGGACAAGTTTGAGGTTGCAAGCACCGAAGCATTTCACTGACTGTATGCGACCCAAGACCGCGTCAATCTCAGATTGGACCGGAAGCAAGGCCAGCAAATATGGACTGCTGGAGCCTACGGCCGGCCGTCCACGACTGATGTATCAGCATCCATCCGCCTACGGCAAGGAGAGGTAACCGGCGCAAGAGCTCAACTGTGGGCCCGCTCAATTCTGGTGAGCCGGAGTCAACCGGCTTACCGCCTACCTGTGGTATACTGCGCAAATGGACGAAGACATGCATGCCGGGGCATTGCAGGGAGTGCCTTCACGGTTGGTTTCCGTCACTGGTTCTAGGATGCGTTTACTGTGCCTTGCCCGTCCATAGATCGGCCCGGAAAACATGCGGCCTTAACCGAAAACGGTCCGGAAGAACGAGTTCAGAATGTGGCGGCGGTGGTGGCGGCTGCCGGGTTCAGCCGCAGGATGGGGCGCTTCAAACCGCTGCTGCCATGGAGACACGGGACGGTCATTGAAGCTGTGGCAGGGGCGCTGGCGGAAGGAGGCGCCTCTCCGGTATTTGTAGTGACTGGGCACCGGGCCGAAGCAGTCTCTGAACAGTTGAAGGGAGGATCTGCCGAGACCGTTTTCAATGCCGACTACCGCAAAGACGAGATGCTGCGGTCCTATCAGGTGGGGGTCGAGGCGTTGTGTCGAGACCACAGACCGGTCTGCGGGACGCTTCTGGCGCTGGGAGACCAGCCGCACATTCCAAGAGGCGTGATTCGACAGATCCTCGGTAGCGTTCAAGATGCGCCCGAGGCAGTGGTCGTACCGAGCTATTTGCGGCGGCGCGGACATCCTGTCTATCTTCCGCGATGGACATTTTCGGAGCTACTTGGGCTAAGCAGCGGACAGTCGCTTCGGGACCTCCTTGAAACATTCGTCGAGAAGATCGTCTACGTAACTGTTGACAGTGACTGCATTAGGCGGGACATGGATGTGCCGGCCGACTATAAGTCACTGCGCGCCGAATTTGAGTGGGTGGTCTGATTCGGGAGGCACAGGCGCTTCTGCCGCAACCCTGTGGACGGGATGACGCGGCGCCTGATGCCCGCTGGTGCAGAGCCCATTGCCAGTACTTAGGGATTGGCGAACATAGTTCTCAGAGAGTTGCTCGGGCGTGGTGGCAGAAAGGAAAGGGAAGACGTTGACTGCGACACTGTACCACTATCTGAAGGAGATGCTCGAGGAGGAGCAGACAGTTGCCGTGGCAACCATTGTCGACGCCAAGGGCTCAGTACCCAGAGAAGTAGGCGCGAAGATGGTCATTCACCCGCTGGGCCGGCATGTTGGAACGGTGGGAGGCGGCTGCGGTGAGGCGGATGTGATTCGAGCCGGACTGGATGTAATCCATGATGGGATCCCCCGCACTGTTCATGTCGACCTGACCGAAGACATCTCCATGAACAGCCTGGGCGTTTGCGGCGGCGTGATGGATGTGTTCGTTGAGCGCTGGGAAGGTGCAAGCGGCGAGGACCTATCGGCCGGGCCGGCTTGAGCCAGTCCGGCGGCAAAACGGGCTACCCGTCAGCGCCGGATCCTTACGCCGGCTGGTTATCCTCGTCCTGGGTAGAATGGGGAACTGGGATGCGGCTGTGTAGATGCACGGGTTGCGACTTCCCTCGAATTCGCAGGTTGATCATCTCGACGGCCAGCGAAAATGCCATAGCGAAATAGGCGTAGTTTTTCAGATGAAGCTCCTCAACCGCTTCGTGGAGCCAACCTTCCAGAACAAGCATAAAACCTATCAGAATCAGAAAGGCTAGCGCCAGAATCTTCATGGTTGGATGGCGTTCGACATAGGCTGCGATTGGGCCGGCAAATGTCAACATCACAGCAGCGGCAACGAGAATGGCGGGAACCATAACCCAGAGGTTTCCTGAGATTCCCACGGCCGTGATGACCGAGTCGAGCGAAAAGACGATGTCGATGAGGATGATCTGGGTGATGACGGAAGCAAAGGTTGCAGTCACCTGCGTCGTGCGGTCATGGCCTGCGGCTTCAAGTTTTTCGTGGATTTCGTAGGTGCTCTTGCCTATCAGGAAGAGGCCGCCGATCAGGAGTATCAGGTCGCGGCCGGAAACGTCGTGTTGAAAGATAGAGAACAGCGGGTGGGTCAACCGCATGATCCATGTGATGCTGAAGAGCAACGCGATGCGTGCAAGCACGGCTAGCCCGATTCCGGTGGAGCGAGCCTTTGCCTGCTGGCTTGGGGGCAGCTTGCCGCTCAGTATTGCGATAAAGATGACATTGTCGATCCCGAGGACGATCTCAAGGATGACGAGTGTCAACAGGGCAACAAGGTTCTCAGCTTGAAAGAGTTCAGCCATTTCGCGTCTGACTCCTTGCCCTGCCTTCAATTGGCAGCCTTCGAAGATGCTTGAGCAGGGCGAAAGTGTGGCGGGGCATGGTACGGATTCTAGCATCTGGGGCGAGACGTGTCTAGCTGAGCAGGATCTGCCGATTCGATGTGCGCACGTTGGTGAGGAAGACGAGTCCGGCCTGCGAGCACTCAAGTCTCATAGGAATTCACAAGAGAAACATGCAGGAAAGGCTGCTCAAGACGCTACTTGAAGCGATAGAGAAAAGAGAGGCCGTTGCGCTTGTAACGGTCACCGCGGGCGACGGTGTCTACAGGCAGGCAGTAGGCAGCAATGCGCTAGTCTGGCCTGAACCGGAAAGGCGGCATGTTGGCGAGTTGGGCCTGGGCGACCAGCTGCAGACCGTGATACGGGATGCCCGGCTGGCAATCGCTCGCAACCGACACGAGCACTATCACTATGAGGTGGAGGCCGGCAGTTTCTCGGCATTCGTCGAAGTCCAGGCCCGGCCTCCGCATCTGATCATTGCCGGTGCAGGCCACATTGCCATCCCACTGGCGTCGATCGCAAAGACGTGCGACTTCCAAGTTACGGTGATTGACGATCGCCCTCAATACGCCCATGAATCACGGTTTCCCAGCGCAGACCGTGTCGTAGCCGGGCCGTTCAGGCCAACGCTTGTGGACTTGCGGCAGGGCAAGGACGCGTTTGACAGCGACACCTACATCGTCCTGGTAACGCGAGGACACCAACATGACATCGACTGCTTGTTGGAAATGTTGGATGATCCGGTTGCTTACCTGGGAATGATAGGAAGCCAACGGCGCATACGAGCAGTTTTTGAGCTCCTGGAAAAAGAGCAGATGATTCCGGCGTCGAAGTTCGATCGTGTTAAAGCGCCGATTGGCATCGACATTGGGGCGATTACACCGGCCGAGATTGCAGTCTGTATTATGGCGGAGATCATCTGCGTACTTCGGGATGGGCCGCTTCCCGGCTTGAGCGAACAGATTCAACAGGAGCGAATCGAACGAAGGAATCGGGCGAAAGAGAGATTGACTGACCTCCGAAGCAAGCAAACCCAGGCAGGCCGGTGATCGAGAGGTCTCTGATTTTACTCCAGAGAGACGGGCGGGATTGATGGAAGGTTTTGATGACCTCCAGTCATACAATAGAAGGGCCTGGGATAAGGCGGTCGAGCGCAAGAGCAGATGGACGGTACCGGTTAGCAGCGATACGGTGGCTGCGGCACGGCGAGGAAGTTGGGAGATCGTTCTCACGCCGACGAAGCCTGTGCCGCGTAAGTGGTTTCCCGATTTCAGGAGTGCGGAGATTTTGTGTCTGGCTTCCGGGGGCGGTCAACAAGGGCCCGTACTGGCTGCCGCAGGTGAAAGCACCGGCGCACGCGTCACGGTATTTGACATCTCGCCCCTGCAGCTGGCGCAGGACCGTCTCGTGGCAGAACGCGATGGTCTGGGCCTGGTGACGGTAGAAGGCGACATGCGGGACCTGAGCGCGTTTTCAGACGGAAAGTTCGACCTGATCGTTCACCCCTGTTCAAACCTGTTCGTACCAGACGTGCGACCGGTATGGCGTGAGTGCGCGCGTGTGCTGAAGCGGGGTGGCGTTCTGCTGGCGGGCTTTGTCAACCCTGTCCTTTACCTGTTTGACCAGAGAAAGATTGACGAAGGCATGCTGGAGGTCAAACACGAACTTCCTTATTCGGACCTCACGAGCATTACCAGGTCGGAGAGAGATGCCTATGTTCGGGCCGGTGAGGCCATGGAGTTCGGGCATACCCTCACAGACCAGATTGGCGGTCAACTTGATGCCGGGTTTGTAGTCACCGGCTTCTATGAGGACCGGTGGGAAGGTCAACCACCGGCTGAATATACGGACACTTATATAGGTTCGCGGGCCTTGAATCTCCATCATTTGCAGTAAACATTAGTTGCGTTTTTTGCGGTTTCGGAAGGCTGGATTACAATTTAACCAACTGTATATGGTACAGTTCACCTGGATCGCAAACCGGTTCCGGCCATTAGGTGGCTGGACTCCTGCGATAAGGTAACGGAAAAAGGTTTTTGTAGTTTGAAAAGGAGCATCAAAACATGGCGTATGCGCACACGAACTCCAAGGGCAGAACGTACTATCTGCATTCAAAGGAAACAACGTTGCGTAACGGTCGACAACAGACCCTGTACTTCTTCGCCAAGGAAGAGAAGGAGGGCTCGCTGGAGGCAGTTCCGGATGGTTACGAGGTATCCGAGAGCAAGAACGGCCTACCGGTCCTGAAGCGCTCAAAATAGATATGAAGACTGTTCCACCGCAACTGCGATGCTCAAGGATGCGCAGACCCTGATTGATGGACTTCGACCTCACACTTGAAGAAAAAATAGATAGGACTCCACCGCCCCTGCGGGAGATCATCGAAGATTTTCGCAGTATGGAACCGCGGGAGCGGCTGGAGTCTCTCCTCGATTTCGCAGTGAATATGCCGGACCTTCCCGGCTTTCTTCACGACGCCCGCGATCAGATGGAGCAGGTTCACGAATGTCAGACGCCGATATTCGTGTTTGCCGACATTGTAGATGCCGGTGTGCACGTTTATATCGACGTACCTAAAGAGTCGCCTACGGTTCGAGGCTACGCCGCGATTGTACAGGAAGGTCTGGAGCGGGCCGCCCCGGACTGCGTATTGCAAACGCCGGACGACATTCACTACCTTCTTGGCCTGCACGAGGCAATCTCGCCACAGCGAATTCGGGGCCTGCACGTCCTCATGGCCTACCTGAAGAGGCAAGTTACAGCCAGAATGGCCCAAAGTGAATAGTGCGCTGACCGACGTTAGTGGTATTCTGGTCGGCCATTGGTCGGATCCTGAACATGGAACCGGCTGTACCGTTGTCTTGACGCCTGAAGGGAGTTGCTGCGGAGTCGACGTGCGCGGATCGGCCCCGGGAACGCGGGAAACCGCTCTACTTGATCCTGTGAACCGTGTGGACCGCGTGCACGGCGTGCTTCTGAGCGGAGGCTCGGCCTACGGCCTGGGGGCGGCGCACGGTGTCGTCAAGTGGCTGGCAGATAGGGGCTTTGGCTGGTACACGCCGGCCGCATCGGTGCCGATTGTGCCTGCCGCGATTCTGTACGATCTGGGGTTGGGAGGCTCGACAAAATATCCCACCCAGGAGGACGCATTCGCTGCCTGCGAGGCGGCCACCGCTGAGGACACGAGCCGCGGCTCAGTCGGAGCCGGGATCGGCTGTACAGTGGGAAAACTGTTCGGATTCGATCGATGTACGAGGGGCGGGCTGGGCCAGGCCTCTGCAACCTTGCCTGGCGGCGTTATTGTTTCGGCATTAGTCGCAGTCAACGCGGTTGGAGACGTTGTGGACCCAATGCGGGCTCATCAGGTGGCGGGGGCCCGAGACTCGAAAAGCGGAGAACTGGTAGACAGCCTTGCCGAAGCCGCCGCGTCAGAGGACTGGGTCTTCTTCCGTTCGTCCGACCCAAACTCCTCCGCGTCTTCGGATTCGCCAGACGAATCGGCTTCGCAAAGCTCCAGCCCGGTCCCGGACAATACGACAATTGGTGTTGTCGCCACTAATCTCAGTCTTTCCAAGCCGGCAGTGACCAAGTTGGCACAGATGGGGCAGACGGGAGTCAGCCGAACAACCCGGCCCGCGCACACGCTCTATGACGGCGACTGCCTGTTTGCATTGGCAACAGGAGGGCTCGATCTGCAGATAGACTTGAATCTGGTGGGTGCGGTGGCCGCAGAGGTCGTCGCGGCTGCGGTTCTTGACGGCGTACTCAATGCGACACCGGCCTACGGCGTTCCCGCCGCCTCAGTGTTGACCCCGCGGCGGCTCATCACTTAACCCCCTCATTCTTCCGCTCGGCTCGCTCGATTCAACCATATTCCAGGACGGGTCCGTCCAGGCAAAGTACATGGCCGTTCAACTCGCAGGAACCGCAGATCCCTACGGCACAGCGCATGTAGGCTTCCCACGAAAGCTGGCGCAGCAGGCCGTGCTTCTTCCCTATGCCGTCGACGGCGGCAAGCATTCCGTGCGGTCCGCAAGCGCACAGTAGATCGGTTGCTCCTGAAGACAGCAGGTCTGCCAGAAGATCGGTAACTCGCCCCTTGGACCCGCCAGTCCCATCCTCAGTACATGTTAGCACCTCTAACGCGCCTGCCTTCCACTCTGCTTCCTTATGCAGGGCATTGAATCGTTCCACGTACAGGAGATCGGTGGCAGTGCCGGCACCGACGATGACGGTCAGCGCGTCCAAATGCCGACTCCATGCCTTCGCCAGCCAGAGGAGTGGGGCCACTCCGTAACCTCCTCCAACGAAGGAGGCTCGCAGTCCGAATTTCGGTAGACGAAAACCCTTTCCGAACGGCCCTCGTATCCATAGAGAATCGCCGGGCCCCATCGCATGCAACAGGTTGGTGAATGGGCCGACGGCGGTGACCATCAAGGTCACCGGGTCGGCAGCGACCAGAGAAAAGGGCTTCTCATCGAAGCGAGGCAGCCAGGCCATTACAAACTGCCCTGGCTCAGCATTCAGGCGGAGGTCGAGGGTGAAGGTTTTCGTGCGGTAGTTATCGTCTTCAACGGTGAGGATCGGGAAAGGGGCAGGAAGGCTCAGAGAGCCGAATTGCGCGGGCCCGTCAGATAGAAAACTCATCTTTGCACCATGCGGCCGCGGAGGTGCTTTCCCTTCTTCAGGCCCGCTTCAAAATGACGACAGGGATTACTCGCTCGGTCTTGGCCTGATAGTCATTGTACTGGGGCCAGATCTCCGCCATCATGTTCCACAGGGGCGGCTTTTCTTCCGGCGAGGCGGTGTGGGCCGTTGCGTCGAAGACGTCGGCGCCGACCCGCAACTTTACGGACGGCGTCTCAACCAAATTAAGATACCAGGAAGGATGATGCGTGGCGCCACCGCGGGAGGCGACGATCACGTAGGTTTCCTCGCCTTCAACTTTGCCATAAATGAGCGGAGTCGTGCGGGCCTTGCCGCTGCGCCGCCCTGTTGTCGTCAGCAGCAAAGTGGGGACGCCGTTCCAGATGTGGCCGTCTTCACCGTCAGATTCGAGATAGCGGTCTATGTGTTCCTTTACCCAGTCCGGTACTTCTCGTTCGGCCATATCAGTTCTCTCCTCAATCTGCGGCCCAATTTAGGCCGTCGGTCCGTTCGTTTCAGTCTACCACAGTGCAGAATGATCCGCATGACCTGGCCACTTTGGTGTGCATCCCAAAACGGGGGTGAATAGTCGCAAATCTCTGGAACAAACCAAGCCGTGGTCAGTTCCCATTCCAGTAACCGTCAAAATAAGCGCCGTCTCTGACCACTGACCACTGACCACTAACCACTGCAGTTTTGGGCGGTCGGGCCTATTCGGCCCTCCCTTGTGCGGGGGCTCCGCCCCCGCAACGCCCCCTCTCCTACAACACGCCTCATCGACCGGGTGTCGATATTGGTGAAGGGTGCCTAATCGAACGTGTCCAGCCAGACCACGTCCCGCCAGCCCCATCAGATCCCCGCAGGTGGCGGCCTTGTGCCTGCCCTTTCACCCTCCCCGACTGACGGACTCCACCGAAAGGCTAGGCCAGGCACCTGCACTGCGTCTCACCAAATGACGGTAATCGATTCCAACCACCTTTGGCACTGTTTCACCGCCAAACTGTTGCCACACCAAATCTGGGATGCATCCCCACATTTTTTTCTGCTTGCAATCGCGGCCTACAAGCGTTATCCTCACCTGCTATCAGTCTCAATTTCGCCAAGGAGGCTACTATGACTTTCTCACCGGCTCAAGTAGATGCATATAGGCGCGACGGTTTCATCGGAGCAATCGATGTTATCGACGGCCCGCAAGTAAACAGCTATCGAGAAGCCTTCGACGATTTGGAGGCTCGCGTCGGCAAGGAGACCGCTCAGATCGGGCTGATAGACTACCACTTTGAGGAAGAGTTCATCTGGAAGCTTGCTACCCACCCAACAATCCTGGACGCGATCGAAGCGCTGATCGGCCCCAATGTGCTGCTGCTGGCGACCCACTTTTTCAACAAGTACGGCGAGGGTGAAGAGGCGGAGGCCTTTGTCGCCTGGCACCAGGACGTGACCTTCTGGGGCCTGGAGCCCCCGACGGCAGTCACAGCTTGGTACGCGGTTGATGACAGCGGCGTGGAGAACGGTTGCATGCAGGTGATTCCCTGCACGCACGTTTCCGGTGTCGTCGAGCACGGCAAGGCCGAGCAGGCCGGCAATCTCCTCAGCATCAACCAGGAAGTCCATGTTACCCCGGAGGAGGCGGCCAGCGCTGTCGACCTGCCGCTGCAGGCGGGACAGATTTCAATCCACGACGGCACGCTCATCCACGGCAGCCTGCCCAACCGCTCGAACAGGCGGCGTTGTGGTCTCACGCTGCGCTACGTCCCGACAACTGTCCGGCAGGCTGAGGACAACTCTTTGGCTGGCCGCTGGAAGCCCGTACTGGTCCGGGGCAAGGATGAGGAGAACAACTTTGGGACGTTCAAGACGCCGTGGCAATGAGGTAATGAGGGATGCCCGAAGACCGGCCTAACGTCGTCTTTGTCCTCACCGATGACCAGGGCTATGGCGATCTTTCTTGTCACGGGAATCCCGTGGTCAAGACACCTCACCTGGATGAGCTATACAACTGCAGCGCGCGCTTTACCGACTACCATGTCGGGCCAACGTGCGCGCCGACCCGTGCAGGTCTCTTGACTGGCCACTACGCAAACAGCACGGGAGTCTGGCATACCATTGGGGGCCGTTCACTGCTGCGCGCCGACGAGGTCAGCATGGCCGACTACTTTCAGCTTAGCGGCTATGCCACCGGGATCTTCGGCAAGTGGCACTTGGGTGACAATGCACCATACAGGCCCCAGGACCGCGGCTTTGAGACGGTAGTGGTACATGGGGGCGGTGGAATCGGCCAGACTCCTGATTTCTGGGGCAACAACTATTTTGATGACAGCTACTGGGACGGGACACAGCATTCCCGATACGAGGGCTACTGCACAGATGTCTGGTTCCAGGAGGCCTTGAAATTTATCGAGCGGAACACAACACAAAGGTTTTTCTGTTACATCCCAACCAATGCTCCTCACTCCCCTCACCTGGTTGACCCGGTCTACAGCGATCCATATCTGCCTCTGACTCCGCACGAGGAGCGCGCCAAGTTCTATGGCATGGTTGCAAACATCGACGAAAATGTGGGGGGCTTGCGGCGCAGGCTGGCTGAACTGGGGCTGGCTGACAACACAATCTTTATATTCATGACTGACAACGGTTCCGCGGGCGGAGTGGCCGTGGACGAAAGTCAGTTCGTGACCAGCGGGTACAACGCGGGAATGCGCGGGCAGAAGGGCTCGGAGTACGACGGCGGACACCGCGTTCCATTCTTTCTCCACTGGCCCGCGGGCGGGATCAGTACGGCTCGGGACGTAGACAAAGTAACCGCCAATGTGGATGTGCTGCCAACGTTGATTGAATTGTGCGGACTGGACGAAACGCCAACCAACCGCTTTGACGGACAAAGTCTGGCGCCTCTGCTGCGGCCTAATGTAAGCGAGGTAACGGACTGGCCCGATCGGGCGCTGGTCACCGACTCGCAGAGGTTGACATATCCGGTCAAATGGCGCAAGAGTGCGGTCATGACAGATAAGTGGCGGTTTGTGAACGGGCGAGAGCTGTATGAGATCAAGGAGGATCCGGAGCAGCGGAGGGACGTTGCCGCGGCGCATCCCCACGTTGTATCTGAGCTGCGTCTGGCATACGAGGCGTGGTGGGAGAAGGTCTCGCACCAGTTTGGCGACGACATTCCCATCGCAATTGGAGGACCTGAGGCGCGTAAGTTGCGATTGAATACGCACGACTGGCGCAATGAGGACTGTGAGTGCGCATGGAACCAGAGCCTTGTGCGCCAGGGTTTGATTTGCAACGGCCACTGGGAGGTCGAGGTTGTCGAGGCCGGGAGTTACAGTTTCACGTTGCGCCGCTGGCCCGAGGAAGAGGGCGCGGCGGTTCGGGCGGGTTTGGAAGGGGGAGAACCGAAGGCGTTCAGGGACATCGCCATTCAGCCCGTTGTAGAGGGTCTTGCCGAACGGGAGTCGCAAGGAGGAGAACCTTCTCTTAAAGAAAGGATTCTTTGGGGTGGAGGCGTTGCTCTGCCGGTATACCGCGCCCGTATCTCGATAGCAGGTGAAGAGGCAAGCGCAAAGGTCTCCCACGATGAGCTGGGCGCCAATTTCACTCTCTCTCTACCTGCGGGCCCTGCACACTTGCAGACGTGGTTCGAGACCGAGGACGGCGATGAGCTGGGCGCGTACTATGTGTACGTGGTGCAGTTGGGCCAGTAGAAAATGTCGTCGCGAGATGACCAGTCGACCTCACCGGCCGGGAAGTAGAGTGATTTGAAACACCCTGACCTCGTAGTGCTTGCATCGCGATTCCCGCACTTGCCCTGCCGGACTCAAAGAATGGCTTTCACACATAAAATCGTTGAGGGAGAGTAAAGATGACCCAATTGGAGAGCCAGAAACTTGCCATACATGGGGGCGCCCCCGCCAAACAGAATCCGGATCCGCCAATGTATCCGGGCGGCATGGCGATCGCGGAGGAAGAGGAAGCGCAGGTTCTGGACGTGTTGCGGGCGAAACGGCTCTTTCGTTACTACGGGCCCGGGGAAGCGGACTCGAAGGCAACGCAGCTGGAGCAAGCGTTTGCCGAAAAGAAGGGCTCCAAATTCTCAGTCGCAGTCACCTCGGGCACTGCGGCGCTCGTGTGCGGGCTGCACGGCATTGGCATCGGGCCTGGCGATGAGGTCATCGTCCCGGCATACACCTGGATCGCTTCGGCATCCGCGGTCGTGGCGGCAGGCGGGATTCCAGTAATCGCTGAGGTGGACGAGACCCTGCTGATGGACCCGGAGGACATGGAGCGGAAGATTACACCGTATACGAAGGCGATCATGCCTGTACATATGCGTGGAGCGCCGTGCAGAATGGATGAGCTGATGGCGCTGGCAAATGAACACGGTCTCCGGGTCATTGAGGACGTTGCACAGGCAAACGGAGGCAGCTTCAAAGGACAGGCGCTGGGGACGTTTGGCGACGTGGGCTGCTTCAGCCTTCAGTTCAACAAGATAATCACCTCCGGCGAAGGCGGGATGGTGATCACCGACGACGAGCAGGTGTGGAAACGCGCCAATATGTTTCATGACGTCATCGGCGCACTGCAGCTCAAGTTCAACGTGGAAGAGCTGCTCTGCGGCGTCAATTTCCGGATGCCCGAGCTTCTGGCAGCGGTGGCGCTTCCGCAGGTGGCCCGGCTGGAAGGCCTGATCGATGACATGCGGCATCGCAAACGGATGATCAAGGCCGGCATCGCGGAGGTGACGGAACGCAAGGGAGTCAGCTTCCGGGAGGAGGCGGACCCGGATGGGGATACTGCGATCTGCACCGTATTCTTCATGGATAGTCCCGAACAGGCTGCGTCGGTGTCGGAGGCGCTGCGTGCCGAAAATATCGGCGCCGGCACATTGTATTCGCCTGATTCCATCGACTATCATGTTTATGCGCACTGGGTGCCGATCATCAACCAACGCACGTGGACAGATGCCGGAGGCCCCTGGCGATGGGCCCAACGGGAGATCGAATACCATAAGGACATGTGCCCGCGCAGCCTTGACCTGCTCGGCCGGGCCGTGCATTTGAATGTCAGTCCATTATTGACCAACGAAGATGTGGAGGAGACCGTCGAAGGGTTGAATAAGGTTCTTGAGGAAATGGCGTAACGCTTACAACTTCCAGCCAGTTTTTCAGGCTGATCTGTCGGATGGATTGGGCGGCGCGTCTGCGCCGTTCACACAAAGCCAAGGAGGAACAAACCATGGCTACCGGTACAAGGTTGTCCAGACGCAGTTTTCTAACTCGAACGGCCACTCTGGCAGGTGTGGCAACGGTCGGAGCCGGGTTGTCGGCTTGTGTTCCGGCCGCACCAGGGGCCGCCGACGAAGGCGGGGAAGCAGCGATGGAGGTCGTCACGCTGACCATGTGGAAGGGACCGCACAAGGCTGCCGGCGACGAGACCAAGCTCTGCGCCCAGCCTACGCTGGACGTGCTGGAGGAGATGCATCCTGAGATCAGCGTCGACTTCAGCGAGGTCCCCTGGGGCCAGTACAATGAGAAGTTCGTGGCTGCGTTTGCCGCCGACCAGGGGCCGGACGTAAGCTACCAGACAGAGTCTTTCCCGCGCTTCGTCAACGCCGGCCACATCATGCCGCTTGACGAAAGAATTGCCTCAAGCAATTTCGATCGCTCATACTTCTATGAAAGGGCTTGGGAGCCGGGCACCTACGACGGAACGACCTACTCCTTCCCGTGGATTATCGGCGGCTCCAACCTGTTCTGGAACAAGGATCTGTTTGAACAGGCCGGCCACGACCCAGATACGCCGCCCGATACCCTTGATGAGTTTCTTGCCATCTCGCGGGATATCACCGCTCTCGGCGACGATGTCTACGGTTTCGCTACGCACCCTAAGGGCTGGCATGAGAATGGACAGTGGCCGCGCCGGTTCGGAGGACACTGGTTCAACGAGGATCTGACTGAGTGTACCGTCAATTCCGAGGAGGCATACGAGGGCTGGAACTTCTTCAATTCGCTGTTCCACGACTACGAAATCGCCATGCCTGGGGCAATTTCCGGACAAGAACCGGGCGTCGGCGGGTACTTCCGCGACGACAAGGTGGGCATGATCACAGCACAGAACGTCTTCGCCAACTCTGTCCGCAGCGAAAAGCCCGAGTTCCGGCTAGGCGCCGCGCGCATGGCAACCGGCCCCGCGGAGGGGGCTCGGGGGCGCGCATGTTACGGTGGAGTCGGTATGCTGGCGATCGCCGCCAAGACTGCATATCCAGATGAGTCCTGGCAGGTCATCGAGACCCTGGTCACCCCCGATCTGCTGACGTCGTGGATCGGCTGCCTGGGATTCATGAGTGTGTCGCCGCACGTCAACTTCTATCCCGATGACCCGGTACTGACCACTGCCCAGACGACTCTGGAGTACACCTTCTTCTGGCCGTATCGCGGTTGGATCTTCAAGTTCTGGGACATCGAGGGCACGTCGATCGAGTCGTTCGTCCTCGGTCAGCGAACTGTCGAAGAGGCGATTGAGGACATGGTTGTTCAGATCAACGACATGCTCCGAGAGGAAGAAGGATCCTAGTCGCCGATTTGAGACCATTGTGGGCTGCCGTGTTCCTGGAGCGCGGCAGCCCAGCGCGAACTATCCAGATAACTGCCAAAGAGCGCCTCCCGCCAAGGGATTTGAAATGGCTACCACGTCTGCTACGCCCCAGAGAAGCGGTTTGACGGAGACATCATTTTGGAAACGAGCCGCGGTCAGACGAAATCTGAGCGCATATGCCTTCATTCTGCCCTTTATGGCGCTCTTCGTCATCTTCAACATCGGGCCATTCTTCTGGGCTCTCTGGCTCTCCTTACTGCGCGGCGACCTCGTCGATCAGGTCAAACCCTTCGTCGGCCTTCAGAACTACCTGAGCCTTACAACCGACGACATTACTCTCAAGGTTTTCCTGAATTCCCTCCAATATACAGTTTCTGTCGTGCCTATTGCAGTCATCACCGCACTCGCACTGGCCTTTCTGATTGGCAATAAGCTTGTTCGCTTCAAGGACTTCTACAGGGCAGTCGTTTTCTTTCCGCTTCTTGCCTCGGCGGCGGCTACAGCCCAGATCTGGAGTTACATTTTGGCTCCCCGCTATGGAGTCTTGACGTATCTAACCGGTCTGTTAGGCATCCCCGAGATTTACTGGCTGTCCGACCCGGATTGGGCGCTGTATGGCATCCTACTGATTGAGTGGTGGCGAGGGATTGGCTTTCACATCATTCTGTTCCTGGCCGCCATGCTTGGCGTTCCCGAAGAGTTGCACGAGGCAGCCCGCATCGACGGAGCCAATGCCTGGCAGGTGGCAACCCGGGTAACCATACCCCTTATGCGACCCGTGATCCTTTTCTCGGTTGTTATGGGTACGATCTGGGCGTTTCAACTCTTCGATACCGTCTTTGTGCTCACAAATGGCGGACCCGTTCACGCCACCGCGACAATGGTCTGGTACATCTACAATCATGCTTTTCGCTACGGCCAGGTTGGAATGGCCGCTGCCATGGGGGTGGTACTGTTGCTCATCATAATGCCGATCTCCTACGTGCAAATGCGCGTGCTGGGCGAAAGATAGACTTGTGAACCGTGTCGTGCAACCGGCGATGGCCGGCCTTCAGGGGACTATCCCATGACCCAATTCGATTTCAGCGGGAACTGGCGCAAGGCTATCCGCCTACTGCCACAGGCGGTCGTTGTTTATGTTCTCCTCGCCGCACTGGTCATCGTCATGCTGGGGCCGTACCTTTACATTTTCTCCTCATCATTCAAGGAAACGTATACGCTCATTTCGATCCCGCCGCAGTTGATTCCTGAGCAGTTTGTCTGGGACAACTACATATATATCCTGAATGAGCTGCCTTTCAGCCTGTGGTTCTTCAACACGATTCTGGTTGCACTGCTAGTAACTGTAGGGACGGTGCTGATCGATGCGCTGGCGGCCTATGCTTTTGCCAAAAAACAGTTCTGGGGAAGGGATTTTCTGTTTGGACTCATGCTTGCTACGATCATGATTCCCGGGGCGCTGCTGCTGATACCTGCATTTCTCATAACGAACTGGCTGGGCCTTCTGAATTCCTACGGAGGACTGATCATCCCGGCGCTGGCCAACGTACTGGGTGTCTTTCTGTTGCGGCAATTCATGCAGACGATTCCCGAGGAGCTCGAGCATGCGGCCCGGATCGACGGTTGCTCCGACTTCGGCGTATTCTGGCGCATCATCTTGCCACTGTCGGCGCCGGCCCTTGCAACCCTTTCAATCGTTGTGTTCACCTCACAATGGAACAACCTTGTCTGGCCCCTGGTCGTTCTCAATGACAAGGATCTTTACACGCTTCCCCTGGGACTTGCCCTACTGCGGAGTGAATTTCAGGTCAACTATGGCATCACATCCGCGTCCGCGTTTCTGAGCGTCGTTCCACTCCTGATCGTCTTCCTATTCTTACAACGCTATTTCCTGGAAGGTCTGACAGTTGGGGCAGTTAAGGGTTAGCCGAAAGAAGGGAGTCTGCAGGTCTACTTGTGGCCTGTCTTGGCCATTCTTAGGACTCTCCTGTGGAGAATCCAGAGTTGACCGCCTATTCATGGACGATTGACGACGCCGGCTGGGGCGATAGCGTGCTGGTGGAGTCTCTGAGGAAGACCACAGAGTTCTTTGAATCTCGCGGCCTGAGGTCGACCGTGTTTGCAGTGCCCAAGCCCTGGGGCGCGACGATGTCAGCAGAATGGAAGGAGGCGCTGATTGCGGCACGCGATGCTGGTCACGACCTGCAGCCGCTCGGCCTGACGCACTCTGACTGTTACGAGTTCGGGCCGCCTGCCTGGCCGGCGACTTCAATATTGCCCACGCTCCTTTCGGAATTCAATGAACGACGTGAAGAGAACTTGCAACGCTACACCGTGGACAAACTGCGCGGGCGTGTTGAAGAGGCTATAGAGATATTTTCGAAAGACTATGGTATTGAGCCCACTGTTTTCCGGGCTCCGTGTGGGGCGGTCTCCAAACCGATGTTCGGTGCCTTGCAAGAGGTTGGCATAGGCTACCATACGGGTATGTTTATCAGCGCTACCGGCTATGAGCAATGGCAGGAAAACGGGAGGAATATCTCACAGAAATGGGTCGACAATATCCCTTACCGGCCGTTTCGCTGGTATGAAGGCATTGTTGAGGCGCCGATTCTGAATGAGTATACCTGGCATGGATCCGGAGAGCGCAGTGAAGAGTTTATCCAGCTAGCGCGCCAAGACCTGGACCGTATCAGTGAGCAAAGCCCTGTCGTTGTCATCATGATGCACACGCACGGCATCGCCGACGACTTTGAGCACACTTTCAGAGTGATCGATGCTGTCACTGAGCATGTAGGTCGAAAGCCGGGCGCCTCATTCATGACTTTGGGGGAGCTGGCGGCATCGGGCGCCCTGAAAGAGGCGGCCACGGTAGAAGGACCGGACATTCTTGAGGTATAGCGCCGGCCGGCTGTGGGACGGCACGGGCCTGCCTTTGGCGACTTCGTTGATGGCCGTTGCCGCCTCGTAGTGAATCAGACTATTCTGGCCATACCAAAGGGCCCAAGCGGAGAATAAAGAGATGACCGTTTATTCATGGAGTATTGACGACGCAGGTTCGGGCGGCAGTGCAATGGTTGAGTCTCTGACGAAGGCGACCGAGTTCTTCAGTTCGCGAGGGCTGGGGTCAACCTGGTTCACAGTGCCCAAGGGCGGCGGCAAACCAATGACCTCGGAATGGAAAGAGGCGTTAATCGCTGCTCGTGACGCAGGACACGATATCCAGCTTCATGGGTTGACCCACGCGGACTGTTACGAGTTCGGGCCTCCCGCGTGGCCGGCGACCTCCATTCTTTCAACGCTGCAGTCGGACTTCAATGAGCGCCGCGAGGAGCTGATGCCGCGCTATACTGTCGAAAACCTTCGCGACCGCATTGAGGAAGGGCTGGAGATCTTTGCAATGGACCTGGGCGTTGAGCCCAACGTGTTCCGGGCGCCGTGCGGTGCTATTTCCAAGCCGATGTTCGCGGCACTGCGTGAGGTCGGGATCGGCTATCATACCTGCATGTACATCAGCGGCAGCGGCTACGCCCATCTTCCGCATAACAGCGGCAACCTGTCGCAGGACTGGGTGGACAATATCCCTTACCATCCATTCCGCTGGTATGACGACATCATCGAAGTGCCGATCCTGAACGAATACACTTGGAGAGGATCGGGCGAGCGCAGCGATGAGTTCGTAGAGTTGGCGCGCCAGGATCTGGACCGCATCAGCGAGCACAGCCCGATCGTCATTATGCTGATGCACACCCATGGCATCGCCGACGATTACGAACACACTTTCCGCATGATCGACGCTGTTTCTGAGCACGTGGGCAAAAAGCCAGGGGCATCGTTTGCTACGATGGGGGAGCTGGCAGCTTCAGGGGCGCTGGCTGAGGCGGCCACTGTAGACGGACCGGACATTTTAGCAGTCTGACAACGACTTTAAATGGGACGACACGATGAATATAATCGTCATAATTTCCGACACTTTCAGATACGATAACCTGTTCAATCGCGCGGCGGCGATGCCGGTGCGCACGCCCCACCTTGACCGTTTTTCGCAGCGGTGCGTGAGCCTGTCGAGACTGTATACAGGCAGTTTTCCGACGATTCCGCATCGGACCGATTTCACGACCGGGCGTGTCGGTTGGCCGTGGTATCCATGGCAGGACCGGCGCTTAAGTAGCGAGAACCATCTGCCGAGTATACTGAGGGAGGCCGGTTATGTCAGCCAGTTGCTCGGCGACTGCCCGCACCTCGTGCGCGCTGCCTTTTTCGAGGGGTTCGACGGCGCGCACACGCTGCCGGGCCAGGAGGGCAATACGTATTTCATCGGGATGAATCATCCTATCGAACAGGCCATGGCCGATGAAAAAACAAGGAATATCGGTAACCACTTTCAAGGGCGAAATCTGATCGACCTCCACACATGGATTAACCGCCGCTGGTACCGGGAAATCGACCGATTCGCGCCGCGCACGGCTGAGTTGGCGGTGGAGTGGCTGGAGGAGAACGACCAACACAGTCCCTTTTTCCTGTGGGTGGACTTCTTTGATCCGCACGAACCCTGGGACCCGCCGGAGTATATGGCGCGGAAGTATGATCCCGACTACGACGGCCCGCCGATGCTGCATCCCAACTATGGCAAGGCCAGCGACTACACTGAAGCCGAACTGCGCAATTTGCGCGCACATTACTGTGCGGAGGCGGAACTGGTTGACCGGTGGGTGGGACGCATCCTGACAAAGATAGATGATCTGGACCTCTGGCGCAATTCAATCGTGGTGTTCATGTCCGATCATGGATTCAGCCTCGGCGAACACAATCGAACTGGGAAGTCGAACATTAGCAAGTACGACGACCGGTACTGGCCGCTCTATCCGGAGATCGTCCACATTCCCTTCCTGGTTGCGGCGCCAGGGTTGGAAGGGGGCCGTACGGTCAATTCATTGTTGCGTCCGGCGGACATTGCTCCGACGCTGATGGATCTGGCTGGCATTCAGGTCGAGACGCCGGAGCCGATGCACGGGAGGTCGTTTGCACCGCTGCTGCGGGGAGAAAGTGAAGACTCTCTGCATGAATGTGTCGTGTCGGCTACCTTCACTCGGTTGGAAGAGGGTAAACTGGCTCCGAACCGTGTCACGCCGATGCTCTACACGGAGCGCTGGGCCTATGCACCGGTGGGCTCTTACGGCGAACGGGAGCTCTATGACTTGGAGACAGACCCGCAGACTGAGACGAATCTAGCTGCTGAGAAGGGCGACATTGCCAACGACCTGCACGACGCGTTCATTCAGGAGCTGCGCCAACTGAACGCGCCAAATGAAGCAATCGAGGTCTGGCTACGTTAGAATTGTCTGGGCGACGCCCCTTCTCCCAACTTCGCTGCACGCCAAGAATTTAGCCCAGTGAAGTAATCGCGATACGTAACCTCCGAGATTTGGACATTACTGTCGATAAAGGTTATTATCCTTGCGTTCGCGCAAGGACCCCCTAAACGCGCGCCCGCATTCTACGACCAATTGAGGTTGTATTCTTCTGGTAAGGTCAGAGTCCTTCGGCTTCAAACCAAAGAGGGCCTACCTATACCAGACAGTGAAGATCGTTGACTTGGCAATTGGACAGTTGCGAGGGTCAACAGAATTGTTCTAGTGATCGGAGAGGTTGGGCGTCAAGTTCCACCCCACTCCACCAGTTTCAACCCATTTTCACATATTTTCACATGGAGGAAGACTGAATGGACACTCAGAAAATGCTCTCGCGCCGACGCTTCCTGCAGGTTTCCGGCCTGGCAACAAGCGCGGCCCTGCTGGCGGCTTGCCCCGCGCCCGCAGCTGCTCCCGCAGCCGACACCGGTGACAGCGGAGCCATGATGGAGACCAAGAAGTTGGAAGCCTGGTCGCGCATGACCGATTTGGCGCAGGAGTCGATTAAGGAGATAATCGACATTTACAACGAGAAGAACACGATCGGCGTCGAAGTGGAGTTTGTCTACATTGCACGCACGGCCGGCAGCCAGGCTGATGAAAAGCTGCTGACCGCTGTTGCAGGCGGTACACCTCCGGCGCTGCACTATGCCGACCGCTTCACCGTCCCACAGTTTGCCCACGAAGGCTTCTTCACGGACATCACTGACTTCGCTGAAGCCGCCGGTGTCACCAAGGAGCTCTACTTCGACTTTGCGTGGGATGAGACCGTGTACAAGGGCGGCATCTATGCCCTCTCGTTCGACACAGACACGCGCGCCCTGTGGTACAACATGGACATCATGGAAGAGGCCGGTGTAGACTCCATGTCGCCGCCGTCCAACCTGGACGAGCTGCGGGCGGCCACCGAAGCGCTGACCGTGCGCGACGACACGGGCGCTGTCACTCGCTACGGCTTCAACCCAATCTATGATCAGGCTTGGCTGTACACGTGGGGCTTCGGCTTTGGCGGTTCCTTCCAGGACGACGATCGCCGCATCACGTTTGCCCACCCCCAGAATATCGAGTCAATGCAGTTCGTAAAGTCCTTCGTCGACGAGATTGGCGTTGAGGACATCGATGCCATGCTGGCGGCCTGCGCCGGCGGCAACTGCCGCGGCGAGAACGACTATTTCTGGACCGGGCAGAGCGCGATGACCTGCAGCGGCAACTGGAAGGTTGCTCAGCACCATCGCTACAAGCCGGACACCAACTACGGTGTCGTGCCGATGCCGGGCCCCGACGGCCCCGCCCCGCATGCGAGTTGGGCTGGCGGCTGGAGTTGGGCCGTTCCCTTCGGCTATGACGACGTAGAGTCGGCGTTCGACGCCTGCTTCTACCTCTGCGGCCCCGAAGGCCAGCTCAAGTACAACAAGGACACCTTCCACATCCCCACCATCAAGTCGGCTGCCGAAGATCCATTCTTCCGTGAGGATCCCCTGCACGCTGTCTTCATGGACCTGTTGCCGGTTTCCCACGCCCGCCCGCCGATTCCGTTGGGCTCCAAGCTGTGGGACCTGCAGGTCAAGGCCTTCCGCGACGAGATTCCGCACGGTCTGAAGACGCCCGAGGAGGCGTTGATGGATATCGACGAGGAGATCAACGCGGGTCTGGAAGAGATCGGCTTCTTCAGCTAATCGAAGAGTCTGGCATCTTTCGCCGAGGCTACATGAGTATCGGCACTTGGCGCGGAAAGTTCAGGTTACTGAACACGAAAGAGACTGTAGAGAAGGGTAGCGGCTCAGATGGGCCGCTACCTGACTTCTACCATTAGGAGGCGGGCATCTAAGCTCGGAATTCAGAGTCCAGCCATGGCTACTGCCACCGCTACAGCAAACCTGCCCCGCCGACGACTGTCACAGGGAACGCGGCATACGATAAACGGTCTGCTTTTTGCCTCTCCCTGGATCTTCGGTCTGCTCGTGTTCTGGATCTATCCAACACTGGCGTCGGCGTACTACAGCTTTACCAAATACAACGGCGTCAGGAATCCAACGTTCACCGGTCTCGCCAACTATATCGAGTTGTTTACGAAGGATGAGGAGTTTTTGGCGGCGGTTTACAACACGGTCTACTTTGCGGTCGTATCCATTCCCTTGGCGATCTTCTTCGCTTTTGGTCTTGCGATGATGTTGAACGCCAAGATACGGGGCCAGGTCGTCTATCGTACAATCTATTTCCTTCCCACGCTGGTACCCGAAGTAGCGCTGGCGCTTGTATGGGTCTTCATCTTTACGCCACACAACGGCCTGATTGCGGCTCCCTTCAGAGCCTTTGGTTCGCGCGGCCCCTGCTGGCTGACCTGTGCTGAGTGGGCCAGGCCAACTCTCGTTCTGCTCGCTCTCTGGATTATTGGTCAGCAGATCATTTTGTATCTAGCCGGCCTGCAGGATGTTCCGCAGGACTTGTACGACGCCGCCGATGTAGACGGCGCCAACTTCCTGTCAAAATTTCGCAATGTGACCGTACCGATTCTTACGCCCGTAGTCTTCTTCCATCTGATTACGTCGGTGATTGGCGCCCTGAACTTCTTTGCGATTCCTTACATAATGACTGGAGGTACAGGCTTTCCAGCCAATTCGACACTTTTCTATTCAATCTATCTCTACAAGAACGCCTTCCATTACCTGGAAATGGGCTATGCTTCGGCAATGGCATGGCTGCTCTTCATGTTTACTTTGGTTGTAACCTTGATCATCTTCCGGTCGGCGCGTCTTTGGGTCTTTTATGCGGGAGGCGAAGACTAAGATGGCAGTTGAAACTCAACAGGTCCAGGCTCAATTCGCGCGAGACCATGCCCGACGGGTCATGGTCAGGCGACTGAGAGGATTTGGTCGCAGCATTCTTATTCACGCTAGCCTGATCCCGGCGGCCTTTGTTTTTACTTTGCCGTTTCTTTGGATGTTGTCTACATCACTAAAGCCCGACGTTCAATTCTACGCCTACCCACCCGTCGTCATTCCCTCCCCGTTTCAGTGGTCGAACTATCCTGATGCTGTAAAATTCATAACATTCTTCCTCTATCTTCGCAACACACTAACGATTGCCGTACTTGCGACCGTTGGTGTGCTGCTCTCATCTTCTCTGGTAGCCTACAGCCTCGCTCGCATTCCTTGGCGGGGTCGTAACTTTCTGTTCATACTGACGGTTGCAACTCTGATGTTACCCTTTCAGGTTACGATGATTCCCCTGTTTATCGTCTTCAAGAACCTGGGCTGGGTGAACTCCTGGCTGCCCCTGATTGTTCCGCATTGGTTCGGAGGAGCGTTGTATATCTTTTTGCTGCGTCAATTCTTTATGACCATTCCGATGGAGCTGTCGGAAGCGGCCCGCATTGACGGCGCAAACGAACTCAAGATCTATTACTCGATTCTTCTGCCTCTATCCAAACCGGCACTGGCTACGGTGGCAATTTTTGAGTTTATTGCCCGCTGGCGCGACTATATTGGACCTCTGATTTATCTGAGCGATCAGGAACAGTACACACTGTCGCTTGGCATCTACGAATATCAGACCCAGTATGGCGCTGAATGGGGCTTGCTAATGGCAGCTTCGGTGTTGATCACACTGCCCATCATTCTGTTATTCTTCTTCCTGCAGAAGACCTTTGTGCAAGGCATTGCTTTGACTGGCATCAAGGGTTAGGTCGAAGTTGCAGGAACGAACTCCTTGTCATTCCTCTGATGTCTCTTTGTAGTTCCTGCCAAAGATGGCTGGCCTGCTCACGATGTCTTCCCCGCTCCTGATCCGCTTACAGAGTTTACCCATTCAGTGAGGGATTCCGCATGCCCATAGGATTGGCCATGATCGGCTGCGGCAGGATTTCGCGACGGCATGTCCTGGCGATGAAAGATCTGCAGGAACGCGGACGCGGCGATTTCGTAGTGCGCGCGGTATGCGACGCAAATGAGCAGGCGGCGTCGGAGCGCGCCGACATGCTAAAGGAGTTGCTGGGGGAACGACCCGCTGTTTACAGCACGCATCAGGAGCTTCTCGCAGAGGCGCAAGTTGACGCCGCCGACCTGTGTCTTCCTCACGGTCTCCACCACGGTATTGCCGTAGACTGTATGGAGGCCGGCCTGCATGTACTCTGCGAGAAGCCACTAGGCATTACGATCAAGGCTTGCCGCCGTATGTTAGAGGTTGCTGAGCGAACCGGACGCGTCTTGTCGACGGCCGCGCCTCACCGCCGCCAGCCTGGTCAGAGGACGGCAAAGTGGGTATTCGACGAGTCCGGACTGATCGGTGCGCCGCTGAGTTTCTTCCATCAGTTTCGTTCCTCGGCCGTTCTTCCGGGCGCCTCGGGAACGTCGTCGAACCAGCCGAATCCTTCGCAGCTCTGGGGTCAGCAGGCGCAGCGTTCCAATGAACCACTTCCCGAGCACAAACGCTGGCGCCGGGACAGGCTGATGTCGGGTGGAGGTCCAGTTCTCGACAGCGGCTTTCATTACTGTGATTCGCTGCGCTATTTCTTCGGAGAAGTCGACAAGGTCTATGCCGTCCTGCAGTCGGTGAAGTCGGGCGTGCCCGAAACATTTGGTGACTCGCCGGAAGATACTGTATTCGTTACCTTCACCTTCAAGAACGGGATTTCAGGAACCTGGGCGTGGAGCCTGGCCGCACCGGGCGAAGAAGCCTATGACGTGACTTTCTACGGGAGTCGCGGTTCATTGCGTGATACCACGGCGGCCCCATTCTCGATCTTCCATCTGTTCCAGCGCACGCCTCAGAAGCTGGAAACCGCCCGCCTGGAGAACTCAGATGGTGGTGTCTTCGACATGCGCCAGTTGGAAGCGATGCACCGGGCCACGTTGTCGCACGAGGACGAAGAGTTCCTGTACCCGGGAGGGGCGACAGACGGTTTCTCGATTGAGATCTGGGAATTCCTGGAGATTCTGCGAGGCAACCGAGAGGCGCCGGAAATCGACGGCCTCGAGGGTATGCGCTCTCTGGCGCTGGGCGACGCCATCTACGAATCGGGCCTGACAGGAGAGGTTGTTAATGTCGATGATGTTCTCAATGGGTCCCGCTCGGCTTTTCAGGACCCAATCGACGAACACTGGGGATTGTCATAGTGGGGTTACGCAAGGAAAGCTAGGAGGGAAACCATGTCTATCGGCATGAGCCAGCAGCAGAGAGCGGATTTCGACGAAAGAGGATTCATTATTCTTGAAGACTTCCTGACCAAGGAGGAGTTGAACAGGTTACTGGCGGCGATCGATGAAGTCGCGGAGGAGGTGAGGGAGGTCCAGGGACTGGGACCGGACGACCCTTTCGCTATCCGTAACGCCCTCTCACGCCACGAAGCCTTTCTCGACCTGATCGATCACCCGCGCATGTTGCCGCTGGTGGTGGACGCTATCGGCTGGAACATTCAGATTCGCACAACCCATCTGGACTACCGGCCGCCCTACCCCGAGTCCGTTCAACCTGGAACACTTGGAGTCGGTGACGGGGCGGACCAGGAAGTAGGCTACCGAAACCTGTCGTGGCACCCTGATCTTGCCAGCGACTCTCTCTTCATGGGCCCGTCTCTTGACGGTCGGCTGCCCTTTATGGAGATCAAGGTCTTCTACGTACTCTCGGATCTGAGTGAATCGCAGAGCGGGAACCTCTGGATGGTTCCGGGCAGTCATCTGCGCTCTCCCAACGAACTGCGGGAGAATGGCAGGCAGGTCGACCCGAGCCAAGCGCTGGAACTGCGGCTGAAACCTGGCGCGGCGGTCGTGTGGCGCACTGCCGTTTGGCACTGCGTTGGCCCGAATCTCTCTGACCGGACGCGCAAGATAATGCATGTCGGCTACCACTACCGCTGGCTGCGCCCCACCGACTACATAAGCCAGGATTCAGCCCTCATCGAAAGGAGTTCACCGATACGTAAGCAGCTGTTAGGTGCACTCGCCAGCGGCGGCGACCCACTTGGGGGCGACTCGGCCTTCCATCCCTCCTCTCAATACTGGCTGACCAAGAATGATGATGATGTTCCCCTGCGCGCGTGGGCGGCGGAACGAGGCGTCGGGCGGGAAGGTTTCTTCACTGCACTTTGAGTGCCCAGAACACTTGATAAGGTTTCACTCCATGGCGAACAGTTCCGACTTTCGAGAGGTCAAGGACCGCGTTTTTGCCGACCTCGGCCTTTATGAGCAGGTCTCTGGCCTGTACGACGGGCAATGGCTTGCCGGCGAAGGCCGCCGTCGCGTCCCTGTTTTTTCACCCATTAACGGTGAGCGGCTTGCCGACGTCGCTTTGGCAGGGGAAGAAGACTACGATCGGATGATTGAGCGGGCGTGGGTCTCCTTCGAAGAGTGGTCACGCGTGCCCGCACCGAAACGGGGTGAGATTGTACGGGCGATCGGCGATAGATTGCGGGCTTACGTGGAGAGTCTGGGCCTATTGGTTACGCTGGAGGTGGGGAAGACGCCGGTGGAGGGCCGCGGCGAAGTACAGGAGATGATCGATATCGCCGATTTCGCAGTTGGGCTATCGCGTCAGTTGTACGGGGTGACTGTCGCCAGCGAGAGACAAAACCACCGCCTGTATGAGCAGTGGCATCCGCACGGTGTGGTTGGCGTGATTACGGCTTTCAACTTTCCCTGCGCGGTCTGGTCCTGGAACGCTTTCATCGCTGCGGTCATTGGAAACGTGGTCGTGTGGAAGCCATCGCCTGACTCGGCGCTCACCGCAATTGCAACAACCAATATCGTCAACGAGGTGCTTGACGAGCACGGGCTGCCGCCACTGTTCTTTCTGGCGGTCGATGAGGCCGGCGAAATCGGGCGGCGGATGAGTTCCGACCGCAGCTTGCCGCTTCTCTCCTTTACGGGATCGGTACGGACGGGACGCGACGTTGCAGCCAAAGTGGGCGAACGACTTGGCCGATCGATCCTGGAGCTGGGGGGAAACAATGCGGCGATTGTAACCCCTGACGCCGACATGGAAATCGCGCTGCGCGGGGTTGCCTTCGGCGCGCTGGCCACGGCCGCCCAACGATGTACGACCACGCGGCGGCTGATTTTGCACGAAAGTCTGCTTGACAGCTTTCTTCCCCGTCTCGTTGATGCGTACCAGAATGTCAGGGTCGGCAGCCCGCTGCAACCCGGTGTGCTGGTTGGTCCACTGATCAACAGAAAAGCGGTTGACAACTACTCTAGAGCGATAGTAAGGGCCGAGTCCACCGGCGGGCAAGTTCTGGTTGGGAACTCAGTTCTGGAACTGCCGGGCGCAAAAGGTGGGAACTATGTCGCGCCGACGCTGATTGACGGGCTCGCGCCGGACTCCGAAATCGTCTGCGAAGAGACTTTCGCGCCAATCCTTTACGTACTTCCTTACTCGAGCCTCGAAGAGGCATTTGATATCCACAATTGCGTGCCCCAAGGCTTGTCGTCTGCCATTTTCAGCAACAACTTGCGCGAGGTTGAGGCCTTTCTTAGTGTCGTAGGCAGTGACTGCGGGCTGGCCAATGTAAATACGGGCACGGCAGGCGCTGAAATAGGAGGTGCTTTCGGCGGCGAAAAGGAGACGGGAGGCGGGCGCGAGAGCGGCTCCGACGCCTGGAAGGCGTACGCTCGACGCCAGACGGTTACAGTGAACTACGGAGCAGAGCTTCCACTGGCCCAAGGCGTAACTTTCGACGTGGGCTGAGGCGGCCTTCGAACTCTATCTGCATCTGGTCTGTTCTGGATCCCCGAATCGAATCTTAAGAGAGGCAGGCGTTTCACCACGACGCCAAGAGCGGTATTCACTTTGTTTCGTGTAGTAAATCTCCTCTGTACTGTTTGAGACTGTTCCCTACCGCGACCGGCGGCGCGCTTTAATTGGACGTTGCCAGGAAGGCTGACTTGAGGCGTGCGGGACGGAGAACGGCAAACCGGTCAGTTGCCGGAAGGATACCTACGGCCCTGGGCGGTGGCGTGGATCCTCTCGATGGGTCCCCCCAAGGGGACGAGAATGGCAGTAAAGGCCGTGACCCCGTCTGCAGCGACTACGTTTTGGTCGGGACTGATGGTGCGGGCGGCGATGACACGGTCCAGTGAGTCGTATGCGGTTAGTACCACCTGCACTTCAAGGGCCGCATCCTGGCCTACGTTGCGAACAGAGCCCGTGACCAGATATGAACTCATTGGTTCACCGCTGAAAGCAAGTTCCTCTACGACAAGGTCCTGGTAGTACCCGCCTTCATAAGCCGGTACCCCGCTAAGCGGATAGATCTGGTAGCTTGCAAACTCCTTGGGTGTCTTCTCAAAGAGAATCGCAAACGGCGCCACGCCTCCTGGCTCAACCAGGTTCAAGAGTGCCGAACCCTGTTCCACTGCTAGAGTTGCCCGGTCTGCGTCCAGGAGCATGACTCCGACACGCATTTGTTCAAGTGTAAAGGCGTTGGTATTCACCACTTCTCCCAGAACCCAAAGACCGCCGAGTGGGGTAAAGCTGAAATGGACCTTTTGATGGGCGAACGGGATTGGAGTGGGCGTTGGCCTCACCCGGATCTGGCCGTCTTCGGTTCTGTTACCGAAGGGAATCACGAGTTCCTGCCCCGGTTGAATTGTACGCGGATCCAGGATGTTGTTTTCCTCCTGGAGCGCTTCGACGGAAACGCCATACTGTATTGATATGCGCGAAAGTGTGTCGCCGGGCTTGACAAGGTAAACGGTCGGTTCCGGTGTCGGCGTAAACGTCGGGGTGGGAGGGGGAGTCAACGGAGCAGGCGTGGACGTTTCGACGGGCGTCGGTCCGGAGGGGGCCGAAAACGTGGATCCAGGCTCGGGAACTGGTGTCGACGTTGGAATGAGGGTGATGACTTGCCCGCATCCTGACAGCAGGAATATTGCCGCCATAGCTCCTATGGCGAACAGAGCCGACTTTCTTGCTAACATTGGCGGAGAATACACTGTTGCCGGCATCCGCAGTACAGACTAACTTGAAGTCCGCTCAATCACGAGGAAGCCCGTAGGCAAACACCCATTCTGTTCGGATTGCAATTCAAGGCGGAAGCGCAAGCACGGAGCCATATTCTCAAAATGGGGGCTCCTGATGAGATTTGCAGGAACAAGAGCTTTCTGCAGGAGCAGAATCTCCATCATTGTATCACAGCGCCAATCCGTTGCCGACATGGTGTCAGTCGGATATACTATCTTCGAAAGAGCTAACGGGTAGAAGGCTAGTCGGCGCAATGGAGCAGTTGAATGAAGATTGCCATCCTTTCTGATAGCCATGACAACATTTGGTGTCTCGAGAAAGCGCTTGATGAAGTCACCAGGCAGAGTTGCGACGTACTGTTGCACTGCGGAGACCTGGTTGCCCCATTCATTCTGGCGCAGCTGGCACAGGCGTTTGAAGGACCGATTCACGTCATTGAGGGTAACAACGACGGGGACGGGAGACTACAGCAACAGGTGGCTGCCGGTTTTCCCCACATCACGTTGCATGGTCCTTACGCCGAACTCGAAGTCGGGGGCCGCAAGGTTGCCATGATTCATTACCCTGAGCCCGCGAGGCGAATTGCGCAGAGCGGAGTTTTTGACCTGGTCTGCTACGGCCACGACCACCAACAACACTGGGAGAGGGTCGGCGACTGTTGGCTGGTTAATCCTGGTGAAGTGATGGGCCGCTATGGCTCCCCAAGCTGGGGTATCTATGAATGCGAAGGCCACGAGTTCACACTACAGCCAATCTGATACCCCGAAGCAGACAACGGCGCCTAAGAGCGCTCCTCTAGATTCTTTCTTCTCCTGATTCTCATTACAGAGGGACATTACATTGTTTGAGTTGGTTTTCCTTGGGACCTCGGCATCCGCGCCTTCAGTTCATCGCGGGCTTTCGGCAGCCCTTATAATGGCGCAGGAGCACCGTTTTCTGATTGACTGCGGCGAAGGAACGCAGCGCCAGATACTGCGCAGCGGGCTTGGATTTCGACGATTGGACAAAATACTTCTCACACACGGTCACCTTGACCACATTCTCGGGCTTGGCGGGTTGGCCAGCACCCTTGGTCACTGGGAGACGCTGGAGGGGCTGGACATCTATGGCGGTGGACCGGCACTGGCTCGAGTTCAGCGTCTGATGGAGGTAGTCTTCGGCGTCGGAAACGTTGCACAGGCCGGCGTTAGTCTAAACGTCATCGAGGCCGGTACTCTTTTCGAGGGCAAGGGATTTGCACTCTCTGCGTTTTCCGTGCCGCATCGGGGCGGCGGCTGTTTTGGATTTACGATTGAGGAAGAAACGCGCTCGCCATTCGATAATGTGAAGGCGGAGGCGCTGGGCGTTCCAGCCGGCCCGGAACGAAGAGAGCTGGTCGCCGGCCGGCCGGTAGTGCTTTCAGACGGGCGCACAATTCAGCCGCAAGAGGTGTTGGGGGATCCGCAGAAGGGGGCGAAGCTATGCTTCGTCGGCGATGTAAGCCGTACTGGTCCACTGCACAAGCTCGTTGCCGGCGCCGACCTCCTGGCGATCGAGGCGACCTACCTGGAAGAGGAACGTGAACTGGCGAAGGGACACGGGCACATCACGGCGCAGGCAGCGGCTCGTCTGGCCCAGAAGGCCGGAGTGAAACAGCTTGTTCTACATCATATCAGCCGTCGCTATCACACCAGGCAGATTCTGGATGAAGCCCGCGCTGTCTTTCCCAGTACGGTCGTTGCCGGCGATCTGGATCTCTTCCGGATTCGCAGGGGGAAGCCGGTAGAATTCCGGCCGGGGCCAAAGTACGTGGTCCGCTGAGTTGTAGTTTGGGGAAGGCCACACTGAGATTTGGGTGAGCAAAGGCCGCAGGGTCTGTGTATTGGGTACTGGGCACTTGGGCAAGCACCTCATCTCGTCCTGCAAACGGCCGCGCAGCGTCGCCTCTTTCGCCATTGCGAAGGGCAATGAGACAGATGCCAGTTGGTCCTTGAATGACGCGACTGGCTGCGTTGCCCCTTGGCTCAAGGGGCGACTTTTCGGGCTTTGGAGTGTATTTAGGGAAAACTCACTCGTCGTGAACGACCTGGGAACATTACCAGGCTGGGACAGGTCTGGCTGCAGGTTGCGCCGCGTGGGCTGGAACTGGGCTTTCCCGGCCCCCAAGGTCACGAGCGCAGTTTCCCACCGGTGGCCTTCTCGACAGTGCGAATGATTCGCTGCCGTAGCCGGTTGACCTCTTTTTCCTTTAAGCTGTGGTCCAGGCTCTGGTAGGTTACGCGATAGGCCAGTGACTTGTAGCCTGCCGGCAACGACTCGCCGCGATAGATGTCAAATAGCTCCACCGAAGTGAGTCTTGGGTCCCCGGCGCGCCCTCCTCCATCAACAATTGCATCGTGCAGGCGGCGCTGCGTAACTTCCTCCTGGACCACGAAGGCCAGGTCTTCGACGACGAGAGGGTAGACACTGATTGGGTCCATCTGCGAAAGCCGCCAGCTTGGGCGGACCAGGGGATCGACCTTCAACTCCGCCAGGACAACGCGTTCGCTTCCCAGGCCAAAGGCGTTGCGGACCTGTGGGTGGAGCTCTCCGACGATCCCAAGATGCTCGTCCTGCAGAGAAATGAGCGCGCACCGGGGTCCGAACATGGTCTCGCTTTCTACGTCGTCGGCGCCGCTTTCGGGATGGGCGCTGAAGAGATAGCTGTCTGACGGGAAGCCGAGTCTTTCCATCAGCGTTTCGATGATGCCCTTCAGATCAAAGAAATCAAACAGTTCTGCTTCGGATCGGGACAGCGCCGAGGCGGGATCGGCAGTGTCCTGGTCTCGGAGTCCTCGCATGGCAATACAAAGCCTTCGCTCTTCTTCAGGTAGAATCGAGTCCGGGGCCCCCTCTTCTGAAGGGTCGCCGGGCGCTTGTCGCGGCCGGTAGGTTCGTCCGATCTCAAAGACGGCCAGTCGCTCCGTGAAACGCATGTTGTGTGCCAGGTTTTCCAGCGCACTCACGATCAGGTTTCGTCTCAACACCCGGCGCTCAGGAGAGAGCGGATTGGTCAAGGCTACGAAACGACTGGAATCGCTCGCCGCGTGCGCGTCGCCGCCGTTGCCAAGCGTCGGTTTGTCCCGACCCGCACCAGTCAACCTGCCGTGGTTTTCCGGCGTAGTGAGCGTGTGATTCACGGTATCCTGCAGCCCACAACCGATCAGAATATCGCGGATATTCTCCTCAGTCTCCAGGTACGCATTTCGCCGCTGGGGAGGCAAGACGGTATCGAGGAGAGTCTCTGAAATCCGGTCGTATCCGACTACACGCGCGACCTCTTCAGTCAGGTCGGCAGGAAATGAGATATCGAGCCGGTGCCATGGCGCGATTGCAGCGATCACGGGTTCACCGTCAGCGCGGGCCAGCCCGAACGCGGCCTCTTCTGAGGTATCTGCCGGCAGCTCCGAGAGCTCCTCAACTTCGAAATCCAGCCGCCGGAGTGCAGCGCCGATCTCGGACAGTGACAGATCCATGCCCAGCAACCGTTTCACGTCGCTGTGGGATGTGAATACCTTGACCCGGGATTGCTGTACGGGGTAAGTGTCGACAATATCGGGAATGACGCGTCCTCCGGCCAGCTGCTGCATAAGGTCGGCTGCTCGACGTGCAGCCCGGTCGTTCAACGAAGCCGGTACGCCTCGGGTAAATCGGTGGCTGGCCTCACTGTGCAGTCGCAGCGTTTGGGACGTACGGCGGTTGTTAATGCCGTCGAAGGTGGCGGCTTCGAGTAGTATATTGCGTGTTTCACCATGCACTTCTGTCTCTGCGCCACCCATTACCCCGGCGATGGCAACAGGGCCGGCCTTGTCTGCAATGACCAGCATGGAGGGATCCAGTTGGCGCTGCTGATCGTCGAGTGTCTGCAGTTTCTCGCCCTCATTGGCAGTGCGCACTATGATTGTTGGTCTGGAATCTCCGATGCTTAGGGCCCTGTCTTTGAGAAGATCGTAGTCGAAGGCGTGCAGCGGTTGGCCCGTTTCCAGCATGACATAGTTAGTAATGTCGACGATATTGTTGATTGGTCGCATCCCAGCGCTCGACAGCCGATTCTGCAGCCATCGCGGCGACTCGCCCACTTCAATGTCGCGGAGTACAGTTCCCGTAAAGCGGTGACACAGGTCAGAGTCGTCGATTTGGGCTGATACGTAATCTGAGGCACTGTCTTCGCCGCGAGATGCGTCGACGTCTTCCGGAAGATGGAGCGCGCCGCCGGTCAGGGCCCTTACCTCTCTGGCGATACCCCACATAGACAGGCAACGTGCCATATCCGGTGTCAGATCGATTTCGAGGATCTCATCACCGAGGTATTGGCGAAGGGGTTGTCCTACTGGCGCGTCCTCGGGCAGCAGGAGGATGCCTTCATGCTCCTCGCTGATCCCCAGTTCCAACTCCGAACAGACCATTCCGCTTGATTCGATGCCTCGGATTTTCGCCTTCTTCAACCTCTTCCGGGGGCGAGGCTGCTTGTCGCTATAGGCATCGTTGAGAAGCGCGCCTTCGCGTGCAAACGCAACCTTTAGAACAGGGAGGTCGCCCGCGGTCAACGAACGGTCCCTGTATCGGAAAAGATTTGGGGCCCCCGTCACCACTCGCTGCAGTTTCTGACCGGCGGGACCTTCCCAAGGCTCGTGGTCTACGTCCACGAGGACCAAACGGTCGGCATCGGGATGTGGAAGCACGGCCGCGACCTGTCCGACAACCAGCTTGTCCTCTTCCCACCAGTCGCCGGTGTTTGTAATGCTCGCCTCCTCCAGTCCTGCTAAGGTCAGACGATTCGCCAGACTAGGCGTGGGCAAAGGTATATCGACGTATTCCTGGAGCCAGGACAATGGAACGAGCATAGTAACTTCTCAACTGGTGTGGCGGCGTCCGGTCTTTGCCGGAAGCCGTCGATGAACCAAAGATACCGGTGATTCTAGCAGAAGACTGTTTGAAAGCGCAGTTTGGCTAGGTCGACGGTCCGCAGTTCAAGGCGCTATTGACGACATCGTGAGCAAGAGAGCGCCAGTACCCCCAGCAGCGTCGGTGGGAATCCAGACTTCGCAATTCTTGTGCAACAGTCCCCATCTCTTTGACAGGCACGGTTCGAAAGCCTGCGATCTCTTGGGTATCGGTTGGGCAAAGTCTGTCGCTCAGGCTCTGTAGGTAGAAGACGTAGCTGACGAATGGGATCACCGAGTTCTCATTTACAAAGTGGCAGTCCAACACGGCCAGGAATCGACACAACTGAACCGTCTGCCCGGTCTCTTCGGCGATCTCCCGGAAGAGCGCCGCCTCGATCTCTTCGCCGCGTTCGATTCGGCCCGTGGGCAATCGATATATCGGCTTCTCATAGCGGTGTTTCGTGTGCAACAGAATTTCGCCGCTTAGCTGGCGGATTGCGAACACCACCTCGCCCCGTCGGTCCGGATTCCCCTGACCTCGATAGGCGCGCAAATAGTTGTCGGTCTCAATGCAGTAGCGGTGGCAACGAGGTTGCCCGTATCTTGCGGCAAGGGCCTCGATCTCCAGCTGGTCTATGTGCGATTCTACAGACGACTCTGGGGACATGACGGCATCACAAGTGTTGAAGAGAGAAACTTCCCGATGCTTGCTGTTAATGGATGACTGACCGTCTTCGGGGAAACCTGTCTGGAGCTGGCAGGATCAGCTCTCATCAAGATCGTCTGCGATGAGGGACTGGGCTTCGGCAGGATCGAGGATTATGCCCCCGCCCTCCGCCCCTCCCGGCACACCTACTCCTGACTGACCTAGCTGCGGTGACGAAGACAGGCTTTCGAGGCCCTGTCGCAGCTTTAACCTGCTCTGGCGCAAGCCTTCAACTTCCACAAGCTGCAGTCCGTAGCGGTTCTCCGGATGGAGCAGAGTGTCGATGAGATCCAGCCCGATCTGCTGTCCCAAATCGCGGCTGCCCTTAAAGGACTTCCAGGGCGCATGGGCAATTCGAAGAAACTCGCGGCCGGCCTGCGTGCGCATTCCCTGCAGCTTAAAGGGTATGATGGTCCTCTCGAGTCGAATCGCAAGTTGCCATTCTGCGCCAAATGGCGCGGTGATGTCCCTGCCAAGGAGAAAGTAGATTCTGTCGACGTTGCTGATCAATTCAAAGAGGGTATCGTAGTCGACGCCTGCGGTCGGCGTACGGCGGATCTCGGCGCCCACCTGGACCGGCAACTCAGCCAAGATGCGGCCGACAAGCGCCCTTTCCTGTTCCAGGTCTTTGGTTGCACTGACGAAGATGCGAAGTTTCTCTGCCATAGCAGACCGACTGATTTTTGAGAGGATCCCGAGGAGTTCCATGACCATCTGTAGCGGTTCACTCGAACTGCTACAGCGCTATTTAACATGATCAGGCACCAAAACGCCAAAATCTCCGACGATTGTCAGAAGTCGCATTTTAGACCGGATCGGCGGCTACCCAGCCATCTACCGTCTGTGAGTTTGACGCAACAGGCAGAGGAAAGAGTCGAAAAAAGAAAGGAATGTAAGAAGCCCTGCTTCGCAATTTGGGGGGCTTTGCGCTCACTATGGCTGCGCAGGTGCCCCGATTCCAAGGAATCAATCGCAAACGGGGACAGGAGGGCTGGTACATTAAGATGAAGACGCGGCATCTCTCTTCAGTCGCCGCTCCCAGTATTCGAGGTCTGCGTCGACCATCAGGCGGGCCAACTCACCAAAGGAGACGGTCGGCTCCCACCCGAGCTGGCGGCCGGCCTTGGAGGCGTCGCCTACGAGCAGTTCGACCTCTGCCGGCCTGTAAAAGCTGTCGTCCTGGACGACGAACTCCTGCCAGTCAAGGTCCACATGACCGAACGACTCCTCAAGGAACTCGCGTACACTGTGGGTTTCACCGGTGGCGACCACGTAGTCGTCTGGACTTTCCTGTTGCAGCATCAGCCACATCGCACGCACGTAATCTGGCGCGTAACCCCAATCGCGGCGCGAATCCAGGTTACCCAGACGCAGTTCATTGCTCAGGCCCAGTTTGACCCGGGCGACCGCGTTGGTAATCTTATGCGTGACGAATTCCAGGCCGCGACGAGGGCTCTCATGGTTGAATAGAATGCCTGAACAGGCGTAGATGCCATAGCTCTCCCGGTAATTTACAGTGATCCAGTGACCGTAAACCTTCGCCACCCCATAGGGGCTGCGGGGATAAAACGGCGTGCTTTCCGTTTGAGGGACTTCACGGACCTTGCCGAACATCTCACTGCTACTGGCCTGGTAGAAGCGGATTTTGGGATCGACAATACGAATTGCGTCCAGCAGACGCGTCACCCCCAAGGCAGTGAACTCTCCTGTCAGCACCGGCTGCGTAAAGCTGGTTGGGACAAAGCTCTGTGCGGCAAGATTGTAGACCTCCTGCGGCCGGTATTCCTGCAGGATGCTGATCAGACTCAACTGATCGAGCAGGTCTCCTTGGGCGATCTCGATATCGTCCTGGATGTGCCTGATGCGGTCAAAGTTGATGGTGCTTGTACGGCGAACCATCCCAATGACACTATAGCCTTGATTGAGTAGAAGTTCGGCCAGGTAACTTCCGTCCTGTCCGGTTACACCTGTAATGAGTGCAGTAGGCATTAATTTGGCTCCTGTGGCGTACCGCGCCGCCTCCGCCCTGCAAAACTGCAGAACAACAACTGAACATCGGGATTCATCCGACTAAAGGTCCGGCCTCCACAGCCTCGCGACAGTTAGTCAGATCATGGCTTCAAGGTTTCCCGCCCTCTTATGAATCTCCAGACGAGGCGCTGGTGTTTTTCCGCCAGTACTGGAGGACATCTCTCAGGCTCTCTCGAAGGGGAATGGTGGGAACCCATCCTGTCTTCCTGAAAAACCTGGTCGGGTCACAGACGACACGAGGCACATCGCTTGGCCGCAGTCGCCGCGGATCCTGTTCCGTAGTGATTTCGTCGGAACTCAGGTCGAGAAGGACATTCAGCAGCTCCCAAACCGGTATCGATGACCCGCTGCCAATGTTATAGACGCCGCCGGGCTCTCCATGCTGGAGTGCAAGCCAGTATGCGCGGACCATGTCTCTGACGTCAGTGTAGTCGCGTTCTGCTTCCAGGTTTCCAACTTTGAGGACCGGCTGCTGCAATCCTGCTTCTATCTCGGCGATCTGACGCGCAAAGGCGCTGGCGACAAAACTATCGGACTGCCCCGGACCAATATGGTTGAAGCTGCGAACGCGGACGGCTGACATTCTATAATTGTACCAGTACTGCTGCGCCATCAGGTCCTGTGCGACTTTGCTTATGCCGTAGGGAGAGTTTGGGCGCAGTGGCGTCGATTCATCGATGGGAAGGTCGCCGGGCTCGATGAGTCCATAGACCTCTGACGAAGCGACGACAAGAACCCGGGCTTCCGGAGCGTGGCGCCGCAGTGCCTCCAGCAAGTTCAGCTGGCAACTGAGGTTCAACTCGTAGACGGCCCAAGGCTGATCCCAACTGGCGCGGACGTCGCTCCAGGCGGCGAGATGGAAGACGAAATCCGGCTTAACCCGCACGATGACCTCGTCGATCCAGGACGGATTGCGAAGGTCACCTTTGTGAAGGTGCAGTTGATCGCGCAAGTTCTGAATCCGATTGTCGGCGCGATGGATTGTCCCGTGGAGTTCCAGTGACTGCTTGAAACTCCCGGACAGGAGGTAACCGGCAAGTACTGAGCCGACAAAGCCGGATATTCCAGTGATGAGAACGCGCACGAAGCCTGCCTTTCCTGAAAGCGCAATTATAGCAGACACCTTCAGGGCAGCGCGAACGCAGACGAAGGGGCGGGTGCATCCCAAAATGGGGTAAAAATTCGCATACCTCCTGATGAAACCAGGCCACCTTCAGTTCCCATTCCAGTTTCCGCCAGAATGAGCGCCGTTTCTGACCACTGGCCACTGACTACTGACTACTGCAGTTCTGGGCGGTCGGGCCTAGTCGGCCCTCCCTTGTGCGGGGGCTCCGCCCCCGCAACGCCCCCTCTCCTACAACACGCCTCATCGACCTGGTGTCGATATTGGTGACAGGTGCCTATTTGAAGGTGTCTGGCCAGACCACGTCCCGCCAGTCCCATCGGTTCCCAGCCGGTGCCGGCCTTGTGCCTGCCCTCGCACCCTCCCCAACTGACGGACTCCACCGTGCGCTGTGGCCTGGCGCCTGCACTGCGTCTCGCCCAACAACGGCAAACAACGCCAGCCACCGCTGGCGCCGATTCCCCGCCAGACTGTTCCCAACCCGAATCTTTGATGCACCCGAAGGGGCAATGCAAAATCGATTAGGTAAAGAGGTATTGCCAGGCAGTATCAGAACATCGCAGGTCGGGGCGGAATGGGCCGGCGTAGAAAGTCCGACAAGATGCGGTTTTCCCTGAGATTAATGCTTCATCTGCCTAAGTGCTATACTCAGATTCCAAGGGGTCCAATAGGGAAAGGAACTTGGGGAATGAGGCGTCGGCGAATTCAACAGGCAGCTGTCAGTTTGGACGGCCACGGGGCAGCCGGACGTGCCAGTCTTGCGCGCGTGAGCCTCCTCCTTATTCTTGTTGTCGCACTGTTAGGGTGCACGCGGGAGGCCGCGCTTTTCGATCATCTGGATGCAAATCGCCCCGCGCTATATGTCCCCACATCCGATGATGACAGTGCAATTGCCTTTGAAATCGGAGTCGGTACGCCTGCACGCGAGATTTCAGAGAAGTTGGCGTCGGCCGGGCTGATTCACGATGCCGAGCTCTTTGAGGCCTACGTGAGGTCTATTGGCCGGGCGCAGGAGCTGAAGGCGGGGACCTTCCTTCTAAGGGCCAGCATGACGCCTGTGGAAATTGCAGAAGCCCTGATGGCCCAACACGCAGCTGGCGTCTCGATTACGATACGTGAAGGCTGGCGCCTGGAGCAGGTGGCTGACGCGCTAGCAAATGATGGGATCGTATCGGGAGAGGACTACCGGCGCACCGCGCTGTTGCCGGACCTGACTGCCCTGAGCGAGATTGCCCCTTCCAATTCAGCAACCGCTCCACGAGTGGATCCGCCTTCCTGCTGCGACGTCAAGATTGACCGCTGGCCGTTTCTGGAAGCACGGCCTCAGGGTGCGAGCCTGGAGGGGTTCCTGTTCCCCGCAACCTACCAGTTGCCGGCCGTGAAGCCGACGGCCGAAGAGCTGATCGCACGCCAACTGGACGCGTTTGCAGCCCGAATCATGCCGATCTACCAGAAGGCAGTAGCCGAAGGTACGAGTCCCCCTGACCTGTATAGAGCACTGATTATCGCCAGCCTTGTCGAAAGAGAGGCAGTGGTGGCAGATGAGCGGCCGACTATCGCCGGCGTCATTCACAATCGCCTGGCCAACGGAATGTTGCTTGAGATTGACGCAACAGTGCAGTATGCAATGGGCTATCAGCCGGCAACAGGTCAGTGGTGGAAGACACCCGTTTTTCTGGAGGAATACCAGGGCGTCCACAGCCCGTACAACACCTATTTGAACAGAGATCTACCCCCCGGACCGATCGCAAGTCCCGGCGAAGACTCTTTTCGCGCGGCGTTGCGCCCGGAGCGCCATGATTTCCTCTATTACGTTGCGACTGGGGATGGCAGCGGAGGACATGCCTTTGCCAAGACTTTCTCCGAACACTTGCAGAACGTCCAGCGGTATTTGAACAGGTAATTGTTCTCCAAGACCAGGATAGGCATCCGTTCCCAGCCTTACTTCTCGCAGCCGGCCGATCGTATCATGTTCAAGCAGCCGCTGAACAGAGTCAGACACTCTTGGAGAAGAAAATGACTGCCAGACATCGTAAACCGGATTGTGTCGCCAGCGTGCGGCAGATGGGAAGTGAAGCCTGTCGCCAGATTAGTTGACACTGTCGGTGGGATTCCCTAGAATTCACTGGCGGGTCGGTGGCGGAATGGCAGACGCAGCGGACTTAAAATCCGCCGGGGTGATACCCGTGTGGGTTCGAATCCCACCCGACCTACTTTCGGTACGATCATCACTTCCCTACTGAGAGGCGAAACATAGCGGTCGCACGTCCAAAGTGCTCTTAACCGCTTAAGTTGCCCGGCATTCTCCTGGCTCTGGAGACTGGAATCCGACAGGCCCCCTTTGCCCCGAACGCGTTCCCTCCGGGGCTCCTCTTGGCACAGCCAATCCGGCTATGCGTGCCCATTGCCCGAGGCGAAACAACTGAATGCCGGCAGCCGAATAGTCGTAGCTCAATGGTTAAACTGACTTGACAAATCGTTGGCCCTGAATGACACTAGGCGCACCTCGCCCGACAGGAAGGCCAGCTCAGATTTCGATGTCTGGTCTGACTTTCTCAGGCAGGGTTTGAACACAGGGTTCGACAATCCACCGAATCCACTTCCGTTCATTTCTTTTCCACAACTCCATAGGAGGGAAGTCAGTGAAGCAGACGAGATTGATCGCGAGTCTATTTCTGATTCTTGGCCTGGTTTTGGCCGGCTGCGGTGGTGGTGCGCCGCAAGAAGCCGAGATGGCCGAAGAGCCGGCAATGGAAGAAGAGGCTTCGTCGGATGATGAGGAAATGGCCGATGAAGGCATGATGGGCGATTTCACAGGGCAGGTCGTCCAATACAACACCATTGCCGACTATGAAGCGGCCACCGGTAACGAAATCACCACATTCCAACAGTCGCCAATACTGGATGCCGCAGTGGCCGACGGCACGCTGCCTCCGGTCGAAGAACGGTTGCCGGATGAACCCCTGGTGATGCAGCCGGCCGACCAAATCGGCGAGTACGGCGGCACCATGCGGAATACACACGAAGGCAACTTCGACTTCCTGGAAGACCTGCTGCGTGAGTTTCCGCACGTGTACGGCTCGAACATGCAGGGCGTCCTGCCCAATGTGTTCATGAACGCTGAGACGAGCGCTGACGGCCTGTCGACGACGTTTACGATCCGCCCCGGCATCAAGTGGTCTGACGGCCATCCGTTTGGCGCCGACGACTTTGTATTCTGGTACGAGGCGATTGCGGCGAACGAGGAGCTGAACCCCAACGGCGTCAACAATATGAAGGTTGGCGGCGAGATGGGTACGGTAACAAAGGTTGACGAAAATACTATCGTCATGACATTCAAAGCACCCTACGGTGTGCTGCTCGAACGCCTCAACCGCTGGCGCCCGATGCCGTATGCGCCCGCGCACTATCTGAAGCAGTTCCATCCCGACTATACCGACCCGGACGACGTCAACGCGCTGGCCGAAGAGAGAGGCTTCTCGAACTGGGTTGAACTGTTCCAGGCCGAGCACGACTGGTACGGCAACCCTGACGAACCTACGATCTTCGCCTGGAAGGCCGTTACGCGTGGCGCCAGTGTTCCGGTCCAGGAGCTGGAGCGGAATCCTTACTACTGGAAGATCGACACCGCAGGCAATCAGTTGCCCTATGTAGACCACATCAACAGACCCAACCTCGGTGACCGCGAAGCCATTCTTCTGGACGTTATCGCCGGCCAGACCGACTACATGAACCCGTATACACTGGGTTACCTGACAAACTACCCGGTCCTCAAGCAGAACGAAGAGAGCGGCGGTTACAGGGTGCTGCCTCAGTTCGGCTGGTCGGACGTGCTGGGCGTGGTAACGTTCAACATGTCGATTGACGACGATGTATTGCGAGAGTTGTTCCGCAACAAGGAGTTCCGCGTTGCGCTGTCAATCGGTTACGACCGCGACAGAATCAATGAGGTCGTCTTCAATGGGCTCTATAAGCCTTCACAGGTTGCGCCGCCGGACGCGTCGGTCTACAACGGCGCCGACCCCGGCTTCAAGCTGCACACCGAGCACGACCCGGATCGCGCTAATGAGATCCTGGACAGCCTCGGTCTTACCTGGAATGAGGACCAGAGCCAGCGCCTTCTGCCCGATGGTCGACCCTTTGAGCTTTCGGCCCAGGTCCATACCGGCTGGGTACAGCAGGTACCCATCGCCGAGCTGATCGCACAGGGTTGGGAAGACATTGGCCTGAAGACAACGATTGTTCCGTTGGACGGGAGACTGCACACGGAGCGACGACTGGCCGGAGATTACGAGCTCCAGGTTCGCCCCGTAAACTGGGCGGGCCAGGCCCCGATTATCGGCGCCATGCGCGGCGAGCCGATGCCAATCAGCAGCAGCTGGCTGGTGAACCCACCGTGGGCGCAGTATGTCATGTCGGGCGGCGCTGAGGGCGAGGAACCGCCGGACGACGTCAAGCGGCTGTATGAGATCTTCGAGGAGTTCATCGCCGAACCGGACGCACAGAGGCGCTTCGAACTCGAGTCCGAGATGTACAAGATTCACCAGGACAACTTGTGGGTCATTGGCTCGATCAAGCAGCCTGGCGACCTTGAAGCAGTCTGGTACGCGGTGTTCTCCAATCGCATGTACAACATCCCCAATCCGGTGGCACCCGAGTGGTACTACGCCGCTCCCGAAACATGGGCCTACCGGTCTGAGTAAACGGCTTCAGCCGTTCTTCTGAAACCAAGGGAGGCCACCTGCGTGGCCTCCCGACTCTGAGTCAAAACAGATGCTGATATACATTGTGAGAAGGCTGATCGTCATGATTCCGGTGACGATCCTGATCAGTATCATTGGATTCATCATTATCCAGGCGCCGCCCGGCGACTTCGTGAGTTCATACATCGCCGGGTTGGAAGCTCAAGGTGACATAATCGAGCCGGAACTGATCGATTCACTCAGGGCGCGCTATGGACTTGGTGAACCAATCTATGTACAGTATTTCAAGTGGGTCTCCAGCTTTATTGAGGGCGATCTGGGTTACTCGATGATATACCGAGAACCGGTTGTTGATATCATTGCCCAGAGGCTGCCGTCCAGCTTTACGATTTCGCTGCTCTCTTTGATTCTGGTCTTCGCGATCGGCATCCCCATTGGCATTCTTTCGGCTACCAAGCAGTATTCGCTCGCGGACTATTCGTTTACGGTTGTCGGGTTTCTGGGTGTGGCCACGCCCAATTTCCTGCTGGCCCTGGTAGGGCTCTGGCTGCTGTTCAAGTGGACCGGCAACGTTGCGATTGGACTTTACTCCCCAGAGATGCAAAATGCCCCTTTCGGCATTGCTAAGTTCCTGGACCTGGTTGGCCACATCTGGCTGCCGGCTTTGATAGTAGGTACCGCAGGCACGGCAGAACTGATCAGGACGATGCGTGCCAACTTGCTGGACGAGCTGCCCAAGCAGTACGTCACGGTCGCACGCGCACGGGGAGTCAAGCCGACGAAACTGCTCTACAAGTATCCCTTGCGAATCGCGATCAATCCCGTGATCAGCACAGTTGGCTGGCTGCTGCCGGTGCTGGTCGAGGGTGAGGTCCTGGTTTCTCTGGTATTGGGGCTGCCAACGATTGCGCCTGTGCTTTTGGACTCGCTCATGCAGCAGGATATGTTCCTGGCGACCAGTATTATCATGATCCTGGGAATTCTTACGCTCGTTGGCACTCTACTCTCGGACATTCTGCTGGCTATCGTCGATCCGCGTATCCGGGGAGCCGTATGACCAAGATTCAAGCTGGCGGAACCGCAATTGATGAGCTGGCTCCATCAGCCCAGGGAATGAACGGGGCGCTGCTGTCCGTGCGCGACTTACAAACCCATTTCTTCTCGCGCGAAGGGGTGGTCAAGGCTGTCGACGGCGTTAGTTTCGATATCAAGCCGGGCGAGATTCTTGGTATCGCCGGTGAAAGCGGTTGTGGCAAGAGCGTGACAAGCCAGTCAATCCTGCGGATCCTTCCCAAGAATGGAAAGATTGTGGGAGGGGAAATTCTCTTCCAAAACGACGACCAGATTGTTGATCTGGCAACTGAGGATGCCGATGGCCGTTTGCTGAGGGACATTCGGGGCAAAGAGATTGCCATGATTTTCCAGGAGCCGATGTCTGCATTTAGCCCGGTGCATACTATCGGCGACCAGATCATTGAGACAATTCGCATTCACCAGGAAGTAAGCAAGGAGGAGGCACACGACCAGGCCGTTGAAATGCTGCGGCGCGTCGGTATGCCAAATCCGGCGCGGAACATAGACGAGTACACGTTCAATCTGAGTGGAGGAATGCGACAAAGGGCGATGGTTGCGCTTTCGCTCTCTTGCAGGCCCAAACTGCTAATCGCGGATGAGCCGACTACTGCGGTGGATGTAACCATTCAGGCGCAGATGCTTGAACTGCTTCGGGACATCCAGGCCGATCTGGGCATGGCGATCATTATGATCACGCACGATCTGGGCGTAATCGCTGAACTGACTGACCGTGTCATGATCATGTACTTGGGCAAAGAGGTCGAACACGGAACGGTAGAGGATGTCTTTCACCGGCCGCAGCATCCTTATACGCGAGGCTTGCTGGCCTCGATCCCCAAAATGGAACCGGGCAGAGTGGAAATCGAGCCGATCGAGGGAGTCGTTCCCAACCCCTATGCTATGCCTTCCGGCTGCAAATTCCATACACGGTGCCCTGATTTCATAGCAGGCGTGTGCGAGACTCGCGACCCTCCGCTCGTTGAAGTCGCAAATGGGCACGAAGTGAGTTGCTTCCTCTATGGCGGCAGGGAGGAGCTCGAATGACGGAAACCACCGGCGAAATGAGCATGAACGAGCGCACAATCATCTCGGTTCGCAACCTTGTTAAGCATTTCCCAATCGAGGCAGGCTTTCTGCGCCGGCAGGTTGGCTTGGTGAAGGCAGTTGACGATGTGAATTTCGACCTGAACGAGGGCGAGACGCTGGCCCTCGTCGGAGAGAGCGGTTGCGGAAAGACGACCACCAGCCACTGTATCATCCAGGCGCAAAGGCCCACTGCAGGTCGTGTCCTGTTCCGCATCGGGGATGCGGAACCGATGGATCTCACGCAGATGGAGAAGGGTGAGCTCAAAGAAGCTCGCCGCAACATCCGCATGATCTATCAGGACCCATATTCTTCCTTGAATCCCCGTATGACACTGCTCCAGATCATCGGCGAGCCGCTAGTCATTCATCGCATGGTCGAAAGCCAGGATGAATTGCAGGAACGGGTCGCGGAATTACTCCGTCTCGTACGTCTCGATCCTTCAACGCTGAACAGGTATCCCCACGCATTTAGCGGAGGCCAGCGACAGCGCATCGCGATTGCCCGCGCCCTTTCCCTTTCTCCCAAAGTTGTGATTGCCGATGAGGCTGTGTCGGCACTGGACGTGTCAGTGCAGGCGCAGATTCTGAATCTGCTGAAGGAACTTCAAAATCAGCTCGGACTCACGTACCTCTTTGTTGCCCATAACCTGGCTGTCGTAAAGTACGAGGCCGACCGGGTGGCGGTGATGTACGCGGGCAAGATCGTGGAGATTGGCGAAACCGAGGAGCTGTACACCAATCCCAGACACCCCTACACTGAGGCTCTGATTTCGGCGGCGCCGAATCCCGATCCCGACACAAAGCACCGGGAACGAATCGTGCTCTCGGGCGAAGTGGCCGATCCCGGCAACCTTCCTGACGGCTGCGCCTTTCATCCACGCTGCCGATATGCAGAAGACCGGTGCAGGCAAGAGACGCCCGAGCTTATCGAGGTCGGCGAAAATAATGGGCAATCGCACCTGGCTGCGTGCCATTTTGCGGAAAGTCTGGAGCTAACGGGAATCGCCGGCGCTATACAACGTGAGGAGAGTGTAAGCGCATGACGCAAGCAGCGGGCGCCGCGCCGATTGAAGGGATCTCCGAAGGAGACCAGACCGATCAACGAATTCTGGTCGCATCTCAGTGGCAGCTGATCCGATGGCGCTTTCTGCAGCACAAGCTGGCGGTAATTTCGCTGGTTGTACTGATTTTGTTCTATCTTGTCGCAGCTCTTGCCGAATTTGTTGCTCCTTACGACCCATATATCTTCAGAGAGGAACTCACTCTGGCGCCCCCTCACAAAATCCGCTTTATCGATCCTGAAGGCAACTTTCACCTTCGCCCCTTTATCCACCCTTTCAAGAAAAGCCTCGACCCAGAAACATACGCCGCGATCTTTGTAGAAGATGAGACTGTAATGCAGCCGCTGGGGCTGTTCGTGTCAGGCGACCCGTATAAGCTGTGGGGTGTGTTCGAGAGCGAGATCCATCTGTTTGGCCTGCAGGACCCGAAGGCACGTCTCTCGCTTCTCGGACAGGATACAGTGGGGCGCGATCTGTTTACCCGGATCGTATATGGCGCGCGCATATCGCTCACGATAGGGCTGGTGGGCGTTGCCATGAGTTTCTTTCTTGGAATCCTGATTGGCGGTCTGTCCGGCTACCTTGGTGGAACCGTAGATTTGGTGATCCAGCGCATAATTGAATCTTTGCGCGCATTGCCCACGCTGCCGCTTTGGATGGCCCTGAGCATTGCGCTGCCCTCGGACTGGCCGGTAGTACGAACTTATTTCGCCATCGTTTTAATCTTGTCAATTGTTGGCTGGACAAGCATCGCTCGTGTAGTTCGTGGACGATTCTTCGCGCTCCGGGAGGAGGACTTCGTCGGCGCGGCGGAATTGGACGGAGCCAGCAATCTTCGCATTATTTTTCGCTACCTGCTCCCTTCGTTTATGAGCTACATTATAGCCCGGCTGACTCTCGCAATTCCACAGATGATTCTGGGGGAGACGGCTCTCAGTTTCATCGGCCTGGGCCTGCAAGCGCCGGCGATTAGCTGGGGCGTTCTGCTGAAGGACGCGCAGGCGATCCGTGTCCTGGCTCTGTCGCCTTGGCTTTTGTTGCCGACAATTTTCGTCGTGGTAAGTATTCTCGCATTCAATTTTGTTGGCGACGGGCTGCGAGACGCTTCTGATCCCTATACTCACGTTTAGCGCTCCAGCGCCATTTCCGGTCAGCGGCGCTGCCTGTCCCGCACTTATGCGCAGCCAAATGGGAGAACAGGAAAATGAACTCATTTGTTGACTCAACCGACATCAGAGAAGACGGCAGGGCCCTGCGCCAGCAAGCCGACCGTGACGGCTATCTCTTTATCCGAAACTTCGTAGACAAGGATGCCATCCTTGAGGCCCGTAGAGACATAATCTCAGTCTTGCGTAAGGTCGGATGGATCGATGACGGTGACGACCCCAATGAGACAATCACCAGCCACGCGCCTCACGTATCGGGAGAGCCTGAGTTTTCGCCGGTCTACGACATGGTCCAGTGCTTGGAATCGTTTCACACGCTCGCCCACGATGAGGCCCTTGTGAGCGTCATCAGCCACCTTCTCGGTGAAGATGTGCTCCTGCAGCCCAGCAATATCGCCCGTTTCATCTTCCCGACAAATCTGGAACAGACGACGCCGGCGCACCAGGATTTCGTTCACATCCAGGGGACACCCGATGTCTGGACTGCCTGGCTGCCCCTCGGCGACTGCCCCCATAGCATGGGCGGACTGAGCGTCCTGTCAGGGTCCCACAAGCACGGGATCTTGCCAGTCTCGCGGTCTCTCGGCGCCGGAGGACTGAGAGCCCACTTTGAGAAGATTGGCGGTGAATGGGTCTCAAGCCCCTTCGAAAATGGCGACATCCTTTTTTTCCACAGCCACACTGTGCATAAGGGTCTGCCAAACCTGTCCGGAAATCGGATTCGGCTCTCAGTGGACTATCGCTACCAGAGAGCCTCAGATCCGGTCATGGGCCTGGTCTTGACCCCCCACCAGGGCCGGCTCTCCTGGGAGGAAGTCTACAAAGGGTGGAAGTCGACTGAGTTCCAGTACCACTGGGAAAAGTACGAACTTACTCCCGTTGAAAAAGTACCGTTTCAGCCGGTCGAAGAAGCGGGCTAGTGTCATTGAAGCGGTTTGCATCTGCTAGGCGTATCAACGAGGGGTAATTCAAATCTCCTGCAGGCAAGTCTTACACGCCTCCGCGCCAGCGGCCGCAAATTGCGATTTCACCATTACTTTCCTTTGCCGGTAACGAAGGCACACCCTTAATTTCCTCCACTATGGAGACCCCAATCGAAATCAGGTCGTACTGGCCGGGCGGTGTCTACCTACCTGCCTCGCTCGAACTGGCGGAACTCATCTCTGGGCAGGGTGAAACTCGATCAGCTGGCTCTCCTGGATCGTACGCATGTTCATCTCATACTGCAGCGGAGAATCGAACTCAAATGCCAGCCGGCCGCGTGATTTGGCCAGATTCGTGGCGAAGAGCTGGCCGGGAACGCAGTAGACAAGCGGTGACAGCGCTTCTGAAATGGCGCCCGCGACCGGCAGGGTCACGTCGGCCGATCCGGCAAGCTCTGGATTACTTTCGTCAGTGACGACGACGCCGCATCCTCCCATGGTCTGTGTGGTCCGCAACAGTTCCCGAGTTCGACTGACCGACCTCCCCTGTGGCGCGATAAAGAGAACCTGCGTGCCCTTTCCCGTAAGGAAAAACTGCTCGTGCGCCCACTCTTCCAGCTCCTGGGAGACGCCGTACACGCGCGGCAATTCATAGGTCTTTGCGGCGTAGAACAAGCTTGTGGCAATACTGGGGCCGGAGCCGAGAAAGGTGAAGCTTTCAATATCTTTGACCTGCTCGGCGTAGGCTTCAGCCGCAGGCGTGCAAATGCGCACAGTCTCTGCGATCAGTCCGGCGGTGGACCGGAGCTCCGCTCGCAGGGAATCCGCCTTCGCCTCTGAGAGGCGGCCGCGCACGACCCCGGTCTGGAAAGCAATCAGATAGAGCGTGGTGAGGCTGGCCAGATAGTTGACTAGCCCGAACGAGCCGCGGCGCGGTTTGTCGTCGTCTGAGTCCGTTGCCAGATTGCTGGGCATGCCGATCAGCTCCCCCGCGAGCCGAACGCTCTGATCAAGGATGGTGTCGGCTTCCTGGGCAAGCCAGCCCTCTGAATTGCCCGTGATCGCAACCGTCCTGGCGCCGCCCAGCCGCGCGTTTACAAGCGCTTCGACCGAGCGGGTTGCTTTACCGGAGTTCGAGATGCCAAAAACGACTGAGCCGGGCGGTACGAATTCAGCGGCATAGCGTCCGAACTCGAGTGCTTCCAAGGCATCTGTAGGGACGCCGGCGTAACGGGCAAAGGCAAAGCGGGCGGCCAGGCCTGCGAAGTAGGAGTCACCGCAACCCGTAATGTAAATGTGAGAACTCTCCGCAAGAAGGGCGGGATCTAGGGCCTCCAACTGAGGCTGGACCGAGTCCATGACCGCCGGGATTGCTGGCCCCTGATTGCTGATTTCATTCAGCATGTCTTCTATGGTAACGGGTATCGGTTCCCCGAATTCTGCCTGGCGTATCGGCCGCGCTATGATTTCTGCTCGATCCATCTCTGCCTCTTGCAAAGTGAGTATTGGAAAAGTGGCCCTGTCGCCGGGCGTAGCTGCGTGCGGCCCCCGCACTACATGACCAGCAATACCTGCCCGTCTTCAACTGCAACCTCGTAGGTACGCAGTTTGAGGTCGTAGCCAAAGGCCTTGCCGCTGCGAATGTTGTACTCCATGCCATGCCCCGGACAGACCAGGACCTCGCCCTCGTGGGCCCACTGCGTTTCCCAGCAGGTATCGGCGTTACAAATGACGGTGCCTTGCAGCCTTCCCCTGCTCAAGGGGGCTGACTGATGGGGGCAGCGGCCGAACAATGCAAAAAAGTCGCCGTCGACGTTGAAAACGGCGATCTGAACGCTGCCGACCTTGACCTCCATGCGCGTGCCGGGCGGGAACTCTTTCAATGATGCAACTCGGATCCTTCGCCGCGGGCGGCTCTTGCGGGCAGGTTTTATTTCAACTGTCATTTTCGAGGCTCCAGCCCAAAGAAGCGTAGCGCGTTTTCCCCCAGGATTTTGCGGCGGAGCGCATCCTCCATCTCGTAGCGCATGAATCCCGCGATCAGGTCCCTTTCCAGGTGCGGCCAGTCCGAGGCCCACATGGTCGTATTCTGGCCCTGGTACAACTCTATCAGTTTGACCAGGTCGCCGCGGCGCGGGAGCGCTTCAAGTTCATGTGTGCCAATGTACCAATCGCGAATGTAGTCGCTCGGCTTTTTCTCCAAGGCCGGCAACTCCGTGCGGTATCGCAAGTAGGCGGCATCGAGCCGGTACATGATAAAGGGCATCCAAGTTAGCCCGGCCTCCAGAATAGCGAATTTCAGATTGGGAAACCGGACGGGGATGCCGGCGCAGACGACCGACATGATCTGCAGCATCGACGTGAACGGAAAGCCCATGCTGTTGACCTGCATGAGCGTGTGAAAGTGGGCAACTCGTAGAGGATAGTTGTCGTGAATGAGGGCCTCGATGCCATGGAAACTGATAGGGAGATCGTGCCGGGCCGCGGCTGCGAAGATCGGCCTGTACTTCTCGTCGCCAATTGGCGGGTTGACGCCCACATCCGGGATACACACGCTGACAACGTCAGGGTGAGCTGCATGGCTCTCAATTTCCTGCGCGGCCCGTTCCGGGTGCTGGGGCGCGACGACAATTGCGATCTTGACGCCGTCCAGGTTCTTGTAGGCGTCGACCATGTATTGGTTGTAAGCGGTGGCGAGAGCTGCAGCCCATTCCGATTCCGGCAGGTAGCCTATCGGCAGGAGCTCGCTGGGGAAGAGAATGCTGTAATCGATGATTCCCTTCTGCATCCTCGCCAACAGGTCTTCCTTTGTCGCCAGCTTGGCGCGCGGCGGCTTGTCATAGGATGAACCTAGCCAGGCGATGTGGGCAATCATGTTGCGCAGCGAGTTGCCGGGCTCGCCCTTAAAGTCGGCCTGGAGGACAGTCTCCATTCGCTTGCGAAAGTGGCCTTCCATGTAGTCGAGCATGAACATGAGAGTGTCATCCACATGCACGTCAACGTCGACTATCGTCAGGCCTGCAAGCTCTTCGCCGTACTGGTCGAGATCTTCGTCCTGAACAGGGTTGGAGGAGGGCTCGACTCTCTGGACTATCACGGATTGCCCATCGTCTGCCATCGGAGTTTCTCCTGACGACCTTGTTTGTAGTAGCGCAATGCCCTCTCAACGGCGAACGCCTGCGGTTGCAGTGCCGCGCGTTTGGAGTTTAGCAGACGTGAGGGAGCCCATCCAAATCAAGCGGCAGATTGGCCGTTGCCGGCCCCTCTGGCCCCGCGCGGGTTCATTACGTCGATCAGACCGTCGCCGACCAGGTTGACGCTCAAGACAAGCAGCGTCAGGACGAGACCGGGAAAACCGGGGTACCAGGGCGCAACCGTGATGTAGCCGCGACCGTCGCTGATGATCGAGCCCAGACTGGGCGTCGGCGGCTGAATGCCGAATCCAAAGAAGCTCAAGCCCGCTTCGTACATGATGGCGCCGGGTATTCCCATCGAGAAGGCCACGATAATCGGCCCCATGCAATTTGGCAGCACGTGGCGCAGCAGAATCCGCCAGTTGCCCGCGCCGACACTGCGCGCCGCCTCCACGTAGGTCTGTCCTCTGATCGCCAGTACCTGCCCCCTGACCAGGCGGGCCACGTCGGGCCAGGCCACAAGCGCCAGTGCCACGCAGACCGTCACCAGCCCAGGGCCGAGCACTGCAGTCACCGTCATGGCCAGCAGTATCACGGGAAAGGCGAGCATGATGTCGGTGACGCGCATGATAACGTCATCAACAGTTTTCGGGAAATAGCCTGAGATCAGCCCAAGCAAAGTGCCGGCTACCATCGACAGTCCGCGCACCAGAAGGCCGACAATCAGCGAGGTGCGCAGGCCGAAAACAACGCGGGCGAAAATATCTCTCCCCAGCTGATCGGTGCCAAACAGATTGCGTGCGTTTGGGGGGAACGGCGGCGTGAGCGTCTCGCCGTCCTGCTCGCGACGCATTTCGATCTGGGTGGGGTCACTTACGATGAAGGGCGCGAGGGCTGCCAGCAGTACGAAAATAACTATGACTGCAGCGCCGACCAGGGGCAGTCGGGCCTGCCGGAAGCGGTGCCAGTCAAACGTAGCGAATTCGCGGATTGATGAACGCATACAGTAGATCCACGACCAGGTTGACCAACGATACGCAGACCGCCAGGACGATTACAGAGGCCTGCAGCGCGGGCAGATCACGAAAGACGAGGGCGTCATATGCGTACTTGCCAATGCCCGGCCAGGCGAAGATCACTTCGATGATGGGTATCCCCCCAAGCAGGCGCACGAAGTCAGTGCCAATGGTCGTCACGATTGGAATCAGCGCGTTCGGGAGAATGTGGCGGCGCATTACAAGCACGCCCCTCAACCCCTTGGCGCGAGCGGTCCGTATGTAGTCCTCTCCCATTACCTCCAAAAGGGCGGCCCGGGTGATTCTGGCCAGGAGTCCCAGCGAAGGCAGTGCCAGCGTGACTGCCGGAAGTATGATAAAGCTGTCGAACCCTGAGCCATATCCCGACGGGGGCAATAGACGCCAAAAGACGGCGAAAACTATTTGCAGCATGAGGGCAAGCCAGAAGAGGGGAAAGGAGAGATTAAGGGCCGCAATCGTCATGATCACACGGTCGGCCCAGCCGTTGCGGCGCGTGGCGGCAATGACGCCGAGCCAGATGCCTAGGAGCGCACTGGTCAATTCGGCAGCTATGGCCAACTGCACGGTCTTGGGAAATACTTCCAGGATGTCCTTCAGGATGGGTCGGCGTGACTGGTACGAGCGCCCAAACTCTCCCCGCGCAAGGTCCCACAGGTTGTCCAGGTACTGGATCCATAGTGGGCGGTCGAATCCCATCTCCTCGCGAATGGTTGCTACGACGTCGGGGTCGGCGAAGGGCCCGGCCATCATGCGGGCGGGGTCCCCGGGCAGGATGTTCAGCAGAGCAAATAGGACTGTAACCAGCCCAATCAATATAGGGACAAACTGTAAGAGGCGTCGGATCGTATAGCCGAGCATGCTGGGGCGGCGGGGATCTCAGTCGGGTTCTCTCAAGCTGAAGCGTGCATCTGATCAACAAATGGCAACTACTAAGCCTTTTTCAGTGCTCGACGCCGGACGAGGCGAGCGCAGTTTTCATCCTCTTCACCCCTCTCAATGCCAATCACCCATCAATCTGCACTTTCACTGACTACTGACCACTGACTGCTGCTATTCTGGGCGGTCGGGCCTATTCGGCCCTCCCTTGTGCGGGGGCTCCGCCCCCGCAACGCCCCCCCTTATGTCCGCGCCGTAGCAATGTGTGGCGAATTTGAAGTTGGTGTCTCGCGGCGACCAGGCTTCACCCCTCCCCCCCACCCCCGTGTCTTGGCACATTCCGAATATATGCCAGCGCAGACAAGACAGGAGAGACAACTCCCATATATGCCCAACGTTCACCGCTACGACCATCGCTAGCCCGCTACAGGAATACTTTCGGCACATTCCGCCCAGACAGACCGCACACAGTACACACAGAAAATGGCTTGGCAGTTACAAAAAAAGTGAGTTGACCCAGGGCCCGTTTCAATCGGCTGACAATGGTTCAGATTGCAAGGTCTCTCAAGTTGTAGTTTTTAAGGAGGCTTGCGCGAGTTGCTTCGCTCCACCGATTGGCTTCTTCTTCGCCAGCCAAGGGGCGGTAGACGTAGGTCTGCTCATGGGGGAAGCGCTGGCGCCGGGCGTCGATCGCGAGCGCGATCACGCGCGACCGTTCGCGTATCCGACCTTCATCGAAGACGACCTCCTGGTTGGCGTGTACAGTACGGACATTTAGAACGGAGCGACGGCGGTGAAAGCCGAAATTGATCGTGATTCTCCGGTCCGGCGAGGTGTTTGCGAACGAAGCGTGCAGGGCCTGCCGGTTCGACATGCAGACGTCGCCTGGCTCGCACACCATCGGCACAGCCCCGGGCAGCCGGTCGGAGCCATTCCTTTCCACCATTGCCTTGATGTCGAACTTGCCCCTTTTGTGCGACCCGGGCAGCAGCCAAACACCGTTCTCGGCTGTGCTGCCGTACAGCTGCGCCATAAAGTTGAATCCGTGCGTGCCCTCATCCAGGTCGGGACTGTCCCAGTGGGTCGTTCCGTCATGGTGCCAGGCGACGGACGGTCCCAGTCCGGCGCGCTTTACGATGACAGATTCGGTAAAGGGCGTGAAGTCGGGTCCGTTGATGCTTTCTGCGATCGCCAACAGTTGCGGGTGACCGTAAAGCCTCAGGCAAGAGTCCATGATTTGGAGCGGGCTGCCGATGCTGTTAATGACATAGTCAGGGGCATCGGCCGGCGGCGCGGGTTCGCTCATCTTGGCGGGATGGCGCCCGCTGACCAATTCCGTTCCGCCGTAGGGATCGCTCAATGGCTTGGCGAAGCGGAATGTCGGCCTCTCCAATTCGCTGCCAATGGCAGGCCGGCCTTGCGCGTCGACCGTAGCGTCTTTTGTGTAAGGAGCCCGCGCCAAGGCATCCTCCATGTCCTCCTGGAGATCGTTGAGCTCTTCCGCGCTCAGGGCGCCTTCAAGCACGTAGAATCCGCAGCGCCAGTACGCATCAATGATCTCCTGGTCGAGCGTGCCGTCGTCTTTGAATCGGATCGGTCCCCGGTTGCCCAACTCGTAGGCCTGGCGTTTTCCTTCGCGGACATACGCCTCCAGGCTGCCAGTATCCTCTAAATTGGATTTAGCGCTCATCGTAATGTTCCCTCTCTTGAAGACACTGCCCTGGTCAAGAACTGTCAGGGGGCAGCAGTCCAATGGTTCGCGAAAGCAGGAATGAAGGGGTCTGGTCTGTATTGGAGCATTGAAGAAGCCGGCCGGCGCTTCCCGAACCCGTTGAGTTCTCAGGTTCAATGAAGCCACTACATATTTTACTGTTTGGACCTTCTATAGGGAAGCACGGTTATCAGGCACTGCTCCTTCCGCATTTAGGGGCTCTTGGTGGACATCCTCCAACGTAGAATCCTAACCTGCTGTTAGATGGTTCGCTGCGGAGTATAGGGCAAAACGCCCAGGCCGTACCTGTTGGCTAGAATGAGGCACACAACAACAATTAAAATCAACAACCCGGTCACCAACCAGTCCGCTCTTCGCCAGTGGACTTCATGAATGAATGTCCTTTCGGTGGGAGCGCCGAATGCCCGGGTCTCCAACGCAAGGGTCAGGTCGTGCGCACTCAGGAGAGAGCTGGTCAAGACCGGAACAAACAGAGTCGACACCACTTTAATCTGGCGAATTGGATTGTAGCCCCCAAAGTGAACGCCCCGAGACCGTTGTGCGTCCAATGTCTGATCAAATTCGCGGCTGACGGTGGGAATGTAACGAAAGGCTGTCGTAAACACGAAGATTACATTGTAAGGGATTCTCCACGAGCCAATGCGTATCTGGGACAAAAACCTCGTGAGGTCGCTGGGGTGAGTGGTCAATACCAGAATCGGGAACGCAAGCGAGATAGCGACCACCCTTAGCCCTAAAGAGAATCCATAGTTGGCTCCCTCGAAAATAACCGGGATTCGTGGCCCGCCCGGGGCCCATGCTGGCCACAGATGAAAGAGCGTTAGCCACTCGAATTCAGCGTCAATATCGCCAAAGTCGCCAAAGCTGGTAAACCAGACGCCCTGGGTGATCACCATGAACAGTACGATATAGAGGAGTACCCACATATAGCGGAATTTCCTGGCAGGAATCTTCGCAAGCGCGGCTACACCAATTATGGCTAAGATTACGGCCGCGAGAAACAGAGGTTCATTGAAGGCCGCAGCGGTCACTAGGACAGCTATCTCGAAGATGACCTTAGTGAATGGGTGCAGGCGATGCACGAAGGAATCTTCCTTAAAGTACTGTATGTCAATTGTCGGCATGGTAGCGTCCAGCCACAATGGGTTGACGGCGGGAGTTAACTTCGGATGGCTGTAAGCAGAGTCTCAACAAGCTCTGCTTGCGTCAGGGGAGTGTCGGAAAATCCATACTCCCGCAACCCGTGCGCGATTCTTATCACCGGGGGAAGATCCAGCCCGGTGGATCTCAGTATCTCTTCTCGCTCGAAAACTTCCTTGGGAGAGGCATCGCAAGCAACTTCACCGTCCTGCATGACTATGACCCTGGTCGCATATTCGGCCACCAAAGCCATGTCGTGAGTAACCATCAGTACTGTGCGTCCTTCGGCATGTAGACCGACGGCCAACTCCATGATCTGGCGCCTGGACAGGTAATCCTGCCCCGTGGTGGGTTCGTCGAGCACCAGGACAGGTGTTTTGAGCGCGAGAATCGAGGCGGTGGCCAGCCGCTGGCGCTGACCTCTGCTTAGCGCCCTTGGGTGCCGTTCACGAAGGCCGTCCAGTGAAACTGCATTGAGCGCATCACTCGTCTGCTGTTCAACCGACTCTGAATCCAGCTTCTGAAGCCTAAGGCCAAATGAAGCTTCTTCCCATACCGAATAGGCGAATATCTGATGATCAGGATTTTGAAAGACGAAACCGACGATGCGAGACAGCTCGGATACTCTCGAAGTACTTGTGTCCAGTCCGTCAACAAGGACGTGACCTTGCGATGGCTTTAGCAGTCCGTTGAACTGTTTTACGAGCGTGGTCTTCCCTGATCCGTTCGAGCCAATGATCGCGACGAACTCCCCTGGCAGGATGTCCAGATTCACACTGCGCAGTGCGGAAATCTCACCGGGATATGAGTAGCTCAGGTCACGAACTGTGATAATCGCTTCGGACGTCAGTTGTCACTCCGGGACTAGAGAAGCTGCCCAAACGCCTGGATTCCTTCTTCGGCGGTCAGGGGCCAGCACTCGAAAGTATAACCGTACTTGCTGAGCTCGAAGGCCAATTCTGCGGCAGCTGGCGCAACCAAACCCATTTCGTGGAGTTTCTCGGTCTGGGAGAAGACCTGACGCGGCTCACCTTGCATCGCAACCCGGCCCTCGTTCAAAACCAGGATCGAGTCGGCAAATTGGGCCGCGGCATCAATCTTGTGTTCAGCGATTAAGACTGTCTTGCCATGCTCACTGTTTAGCGAACGGATCAATTCCAGAACGCGCTGGCTGCTCTGCGGATCAAGATTCGAAGTTGGCTCATCCATGATTAGAATTTCAGGAAGCATCGCCCAAATCGCGCCGATGGCAACGGACTGTTGCTGGCCTCCGGAGAGATAGGCAGGTTCGCGTTCCAGCAGGTCTGATATGCCAATTGTGGTGGCTGCGTGCTGAATCCGGCGCAGGATCTCAGGAACTGACAGTCCTAGGTTTTCGGGCCCGAAGGCAAGTTCCTCTCTCACAGTATGGGAAAAAAGCTGCACATCGGGGCTCTGGAAGACAAAACCAACCTTCTGCGCCAGCTCAGAGATTGACTGTTCGCTAGTGGGAGATCCGTCGATAATTACTCGTCCGCCTACGCGTCCCGGTACGAGGTGCGGTATCAGTCCATTCAGACACATGTACAACGTACTTTTTCCCGCCCCCGTTGCGCCCACAAGCAGCGCGATCTCACCGCGGTGGAAGGTCAGGTTAACGTCCTGCAGCGCGGGCTCCTTCGAGCCTGAGTAGTAGAAGGTAAGGTTCTCTGCAACGACAATTGGCTCTTTCACGGGCTCTTGTCAAGAACTGTCTGAATGCTACGTTATCCCGGCAGCACTGCGCGAGCCCGTAATGGACAGCGAGGAATCGCCCGCACAATGCGCCGGAATACTGCCGAAAAGACCCTGCAATTCGCGACAAATCAAGGTTCGTCGTGCCAAAAAACAGTTGGGGGGACAAAAAATTCGTCGGAGGATTGCCTGACTCAGGGCCCTGCTCCTGCCGGGCGGGGGCCGCCCCAGTGGAAACAGGCCTCTGCCTACCTAATTTTCTTCCTCGTCTGCCGCCAGGATGGATCCGGAACCGGCAGCAAATCGAATGCCAGCGCGATGTAACCCGATAATCACAGCAGCTCCAACTACGACGGAGACAACGGTCAACAATATGCGTTGGGCAGGCACGATTCCCGACCAAAAGGCAAACACCCACTGTTCCGGGCCTTCCGGGAACAGAAACGACCAGCCCAGGCTCAGGTAGACGTGGTTGATCATGTAAGCAGTCCATGAAATCACGGCCACGCCGATAGAGGTGGGCACAGGTTCCAACTCTCGAATCTTACTGACAGCCCAGGGCGAAAACCAGAGTCCGACCAGACCCGTAATATACATTGGCCAGTAGGCAAAGTTCGCGTAGACATAACCTCCGATTGCCGAAAACATGGGCAAGACCGGCCAGGCAATCAGGGCAATCAGAAAGATCACGAGTGTCGCGATGCGTGTATTGCGCGTATTCACCATCAGCAGTCCTGCTGCCAACGCGCCGATTGTATGGGGATAAAATGTGGCAAAACCAAAGTATGCGGTGGCGGGGCCGATAAAGCTTGCCAGCAGTCCGCCTATCGTGGCAGCAATCGCTCCCGCGATCGGGCCAAACAGAATCCCTGCCAGGGTCAGGATGAACTCCTGACCGCCAAAAGTGCCCCCGCCGACAAGAGGAATTGCGGGAAGTATTGAGGCAACCGCATAGACGGCTGCCCACACTGCGAGGTACGCGACTGGAATACCGGCGATTGCTCCTCGCCGGCCGCCCGAAATCTGAGTCGTCATGTCTGCCTCCCTTGCCAGATGCATGTCACCTGCCAGACTTTACTGGACAGGTGACATGCATTTCATTGACACGTTGACTAATGGAGTAGATCCTGGGCGTTGGGCTCGGCTCTGTGACCTACTCCTCTACCCAAACACGGTGAAACATATGGGTATCCATCGGCGAAGGTACGTAGTTCTGCACGCGAGGCGTCGATACGTCGACATAAATGTTGTGGGTCAGCGGAATGTAGGGCAGGTCTTCGGCGAATTGAGCGTCTACGGCCTGGTACAGTCGAGTGCGTTCGGCGTCGTCGATCGTGGCTCGTGCGGTGGCGATGTTTTCGTCCACGTCGGCATTTACGTAACGGGCGTAGTTACCGCCTGCGCCCAGATTGTCGGAATGCATGAGCGGAAAATAGAACCCGTCCGGGTCAGCGTAGTCGGTCACCCGGTACATCCAGGCAAGATCGTAGCTGCCCGACTCCAGGGCTTCCATATAGGGACCGAATTCAGTCGGTTTGATTTCGATGTTGATGCCGATCTCTTTCAGGTTGGCCTGATAGATTTCGAGCAGCTTAATCAGGTTGCCCCAGGGCGGCAGAATGACATCGAATGTGCCGGGCACGCCGTCGGCAAAGCCAGCCTCGGCCATTAGCGCTTTCGCCGAATCCAAGTTCGTCGGATAGTTCAGGACCGCGTCCTCATCGTATCCCAGCAGCCCGGGGGGAAGCAGACCTTGAGCGACGTTGGCCCGGCCTTGCAGACTGGCAATGATGGCATCCAGGTCAAGGGCGTAGCGGACGGCCTGCCGCAGTTTGGCATTCGTCCCAAACGGTTCCCTCTCGAGGTTGACGGCAATGTAATCGGTGTGGAAGGTCTCTGCCCAGCCCAGCTTCTCCTTGTAGACCGGATCGGTGCTGAATCGCTCCCAGTGTGCCGGCGGAACCCAGGCCATATCCAGCCGCCCGGCATCCAGTTCAACGATGCGTGTGTTTTCATCGCCGATGAAACGGAAACTGACTGCATCAAGGTAAGGACGTCCGTTCCAGTAATCTTCGAAGGCGTTGAGCGTTACATCCTGGTTGAGGTTCCACTCACCCAAAGAGAACGGACCCGCGGCAACAACATTCTGGCCAAAGTCCTCGCCCCACTTTTCCACCTCTTCCTGCGGCACGACTGCCAGGTTGATGCTGGCGAGCATCGCCTTGAAGGGAGCCAGCGGTTCGGCCAGCTCAATTTCTAAGGTTCCCCCATCGACGACCCTGATACCGCTGACTTCATCGGCGGAGCCATCCTGGAACGCCTGAGCGCCGACGACTATGGAGAGCATCCAGGCCTTGGGGCTCCTTGTCTCCGGATTCAGAACACGTTCAAAACTGTACTTGAAGTCGTCCGCGGTGATTTCGCGGCCGTTATGAAACTTAGCGCCTGCACGTAGGTTGAAAGTCCAGGTCTTGCCGTCTTCGGACACCTCGAAGCTTTCGGCGATTGCTGGTTCGATTTCCCGGCCGTCAGGCGACAGGCGGAAGAGACCTTCAAGCAAATTAGGGGCAATGACTCCTTGATCCCAACCGGCGATAGCAGCCGGATCAAAACTCTTTGGGTCGGATGAGACGAAGCCTGTCACGACTCCTCCCACTCTCGGCCCTTCACTCGCGGCCGGTTCGGCGGCTGCGCCGGTGTCGGCCGGAGCCGCCGGCGCCGCGACACAAGCAATCAAGAGCGACCCCAACAGGGCCAGACATAGCAGCAGCTTTGTCACACGCTGTGTAGACTTCATTTCGTTCTCCTCATCTTGTGTGGATACGGACAAAAGTGAAAGGAAATCAATGAGTTGCCTAAGCGACAGTAGGGTGTTCCAGACAGATGTCCTGTTCGGGCTCCGGCACTGCGCCAAAGTTAGCAAATCGACATTTTGTTGTCAAGCGTCCTTTTCCTGCAGTTTTATTTGCTCCCGCAGAAGCCGCAGTCTTTCATGCGCCTCTTCTGCCTCGACTTTCAAGGCGTGGAGAACGCCGAAATCTTCAATGATGAAGGAAGCCGAAACCGCACCGTAGAGGGCGGCTTGCGCGGCATCGCGAGTATGGGCCATGCCGACAAGAAAGCCGCCGCAAAAGGCGTCGCCGGCGCCGGTCGGATCGACTGCCTCGGTAGGGTAGGTCGGAATCTGAATCCAGTTCTTCACATGTTTCAGAAGCAGACGCATTCCGCGTGCCCCCATCTTCACCCCGATTCCGCACGGGCCCAAAGCAAGCAGGCGCCGCGCTGCCTCGAAGACGTGTCCATCCTTCTCGAATGTTTCCTTCTCATCGGCAAATAAAGCGCCGGCATGGATGGTCAGTTCCTCAATGCTCGGCAACAGATAGTCGAGGTTCTTCAGCAGAGTGAAGTCCACCTCTGCTTCCCGGTCCCAATCCCACCAGGGCCAATCGAAGGTGATGACGATCTGGTCGCCTCGCACCTTTTTGAGAAAGGAGGCGTTGGCGCGGCTGCAAGGAAGTGGTCCAGGGGCCAGATGGACATAGGAGGCCTTACTGGCCAAAGCCGCCCATCGGGTCATATCTGGGCAGAAACTCGGCCATATGCGGCGATGGAGGGGGCTTCCGGTGTCGGTGTATTCGCTTTCGAGATCGATGATCTCGCCGGCATGAGCAGGAAGGAGGGAGTGAGCTTCTTCAATGCGGTCGGTACGGCTGCCATCGGGGAAGTAGAATGCGCGCGAGCGCAGCAGGTGAGGCTCCTGAATCTGGGTTATCGCCGCAATGTCGATGCCTGATGCGGCCAGTTGTTCCAGCCACACTGTAGGGTAGTCATTCCCAACTACACTTACGAGGCTGACGTCTGCATCCCATAAGCGCATCCCGGCTGCCGCATAGACGGCATTGCCGCCAAGCTGACGCGGTGAGATCTGGCCATCAGGCGTGACGACGTCGTCCAGCGTGCAGTTGCCCACCGCCAGGAAAGGGCTTGGCGAAGTCACTTGATGAGTCTGGCGCTGTGGAAGTCGTCTGTCATGTCCCGCGGCTACCCTCATTTGGTGTCATTGCGGCTGCCGGAATCCAAGCTGCGAGGCGTTATCCGGTCAGACGCGCATGCGCAGCATGGGATGGCTGAAGTTGACGGGAATCGTCTCGCCTGTGCGCGCCGATTTTGTGCCCGGCGTCATGTAATGGATGGCAAGTGCGCGGCGCTGGCGATCGGTCGTGTTGGGCGCAGTGCGGTGTAAAGTCTGACAGTGGTGCAGAGTGATTCCGCCGGCCGGCAGGTCACCAACCACGGCCTCGTTGTCGTCGACCATTTTACCCATGTCGAGAAGGACGTCGCTGCCTTGGGCCTGGTCGTGGATCATGGGCCGGAGGTGCGAGCCGGGGATGAACTGCATTGCGCCATTGTGCAGGTCGACGTCGTCAAGCGTGAGCCAGCAGCTGACCAGGTTCGCGGGAAGGCACCTCCAGTAGGCGTTGTCCTGATGCCAGAAGATCGGTCCCCCGTGATGCGGCGGTTTGTAAAGCCCTTGGTTGTGGAACAGCTGAATGTTAGGTCCGATTACATCTTCGATGATGTCGAGTATGCCCTGATGGTAGGTGAGCTTGTGAAACTGGACGTTGTGCTCGGAGATCTGCATGAACTGGAGCATCTCCTGCTCCCCATCTTCATCGTGGTCATGATCATCTTCGAAGACGGCCAGGTTTCGAACAGGCCGTTCCCCGCTGCGCCCGAGCGCGAATTCTTCGTCGTACTCTTCGCGCATTTCCTCGATAAGATCGTCTTCGAGCACTTTGCCGACTACCAGGAAACCGTTTTCCCAGAAGCTGGCAACCTGCGCTTGGGTCAGAGACTTGAAGCCGTCTTCGCGAACGGCGGTTTCGGTTGACTGCATTTGATAGTTCTCCTTGATCTGTTTGGCTGCCAGCTTAAGCAACCGGGCAAGCCATCTCTTGGGATTACGGCAGGCTGCGGACGTGACGTCTTGCTGACGCCTTCAAGCTTACTGGTTTCAGCCCTTTATTCCCGTTATCACGATACCTTGTATGAAGTAGCGCTGCGTTAGAAAGAATATCCCAATTGGTATCAAAGTGGAGACAATCGTCATTGCCATCAAGAACTGGATATCAATCTGGGCGCGGCCTATGAAGCGGTGCAGACCCAATGTTATAGGGAACAGTTTTGGCGAATCGAGATAGATGAGTGGCGTGAAAAACTCATTCCAGGCCCAGGTAAAGTTGAAGATTGCCACAACGGCAAGCGCCGGCTTCGTAAGAGGAAGAAGGATGCGAAACAGTACGCCTAAGCGGCGGCAGCCATCGATAAGCGCGGCGTCGTCCAACTCCCTGGAAATGGTCAGGAAGAATTGCCGAAGAAGGAAGATACTGAAGGCGTCACCAAAGAAAAGAGGGACAATCAAGGGTTTGAACGTGTTTATCCACCCCAGTTCGCTGAATATCATGTAGAGGGGTATCAACGTCACTTGCCTTGGCAGCATCATGGTGCTGAGAACAACAATGAAAAGAATGTCGCGGCCGGGGAAACGAATACGGGCAAAGGCATAGGCTGCCAGGACACTGGATATTAGTATGCCGATGACATTCATGCCGCTGATGTAGAACGTATTGAGATAGTAGACCGCGAAATCGCCCTGGAGCCAGGCCTTTATGAAGTTTTCCCAGTGGTAGACAGGGGGAATCCAGACGGGCGGGGTCTTCCAAATCAGAGCGGTCTCTTTGCCCGCCGTTGAGAGCATCCACAGCCAGGGAATCAGGAACAGACTTGCCCCCGGGAGGACAAGCGCCAGCAACCCGAACTGGCGAAAGACTGGATGCCAGACTCGTTTCGCGTTGCTAGTGAAGGCTATGTCGAGTACTGAATTCATCGCAAGGCGGCCTGAATCCGCGACCCTCAGGACGTATTACTCATCTCGCTCTTCGCCTGCGTAATAGACCCAGAGGCTTGAAGAGCGAATGAAGAGTAGCGTAAAACAGATGATAATGGCGAAGAGTACCCACGCTACCGCAGAGGCGTAGCCAAAGCGGGTCTGCTGAAACGCCTTCCGATACAGAAACAGGACCATGCTCAGCGTTGAATTGTTGGGGCCGCCGTTTGTCATGATAAATGACTGAGTAAAGAACTGAAACGCGGCGATCAAGCTGATAACGACATTGAAGAAAATCGTCGGCGAAAGCATGGGTATGGTCACATGCCAGAAGCGCCGGCCGACGTTGGCGCCGTCGATCTTGGCAGCCTCGTACAAATGGGTAGGGATCCCCTGCAGGCCTGCCAGGTAGAGAAGCATGTTGGCGCCGACTGCCCACAAGCTCATGATGATTAACGAAGGAAGCGCCCAGGTGGAATCAAATATCCAGCTTGGACCTTCAATTCCGACCACTTTGAGAGCGTTGTTGATCAACCCCATTCGTGGGTTAAAGATCTGCATCCAAAGAACGGCAACCGCTACACCCGAAATAACCGAGGGGAGGTAGTAGACCGTGCGCCAGACGCCAAGCCCTACTACCTTCTGATTGAGGAGCAGAGCCACTGCCAGCGCTGTGGCTGCGCCCAGCGGGACGGAAACAAAGGCATAGACTGCAGTGATGCGCAGACTCTTCAGGAAGAGAGGGTCCTGAACCAGATCAACGTAGTTTCCGAGCCCAACAAAGATGTTGCGGGTGAACAAGTCTGCCTGAAAGAAGCTCAAGACCAGCGAAAAGACTAGCGGACCCAAGGTAAATGCAAGGAAGCCGATGATCCACGGCAGCAAACAAAGATAGGCGGTGAGGACGTCCTCGGTTCTCTGTGTGAAGCGCCGCCTTAAATAACCTGACAGGCTATGAGCTGTCACTCTTCTGGCTCTCCTTCTTAGGACCGTCGCCAAACCGACTCTGGTCGTTACGACTCGGAGTAAATCACTTCTGACTTTGGCAGTGTACGCGGTTGGGAGGCAAGGCTATCGTTTCGGCTGAGCAGTTTGTAGGGTGAAGGTAAGTGGACCTTCACCCTACAAACTGCTACTCAATCAATAGGTTCGCTAGACTTGCAGCCCCAAAAATCGGCCCATGCTGCAGATCGCAAGTGCCCACCTATCCGGTCGCGCGCTGAAGCGCATCCTGCTGAGCCTCCGTTACCTGAGGGCCAATCTCCTCAAAAATAGAGACGGGTGCCTTGCCTTCTATAAAGACCTGATCGACTGCGGGATTGATCAGCTCTTCTGCAATCTGCTGGAAACGGAAGGTTGGGCCGCGTCGCGGGTAGCCCATTTGCAGCTGTTCGACCACGGTCTCCAGGCGGACCTGCTCCAGCCGGGGATCGGTCTGGCGAAGCGTGTCTGCCCATGAATCTGCCATGGCCAGCAGTCCCGGTATGCGGCCCGACACGGTCGCGATCTTTTCCTGGTACCAGTCTCCCGTCAGCCACTTCATCATCTCCCAGACCTCGTCGTGATTACCCCTTTCGACGACGCCCTTGTAGACAACCCATTCGTCTGGTAGGCCCATGCAGGCACGGTCTTTAGGGCCGCTCGGGATATGGGCAATGTCCCACTCGAACTCTGTAATGCTCTCGGCAAGGGCAAAGAACTGATCGGCGCTGCGCTCGGCCATGGCCACGACTTCTGCGGGCAGCAGGCCGGTCCACATGTTGGGGATACCAGTGGCCGTCATCTGATTGTTCTGGGCAAAGACGTTTGTATCCCACATGTTCCTGCGCACCCATTCGAGCCCTTCCTGCGCTTCCGGCTCGCCAAGTCCGCAGAGCATCCTGGTTTCCTCGTCGCGAACCTCGCCGCCATGTGTCTCAACATGGTAGGAATAACTGAGCCAGAAGCCAGGCCGCAACTGCCCGCCCCAGCGAGTAATCTCACCGTTGTCGTCGCGTATCGTTAGAGTCTCTGCCGCGACCAGATACTCGTCTTCCGTCCAGTCGACGGTCGGCAGTGGCAGCCCTTCTTCCTCGAAGGCGGTCTTGTTATAGTAGATACTCGTGATATCCAGGTCCGACAACATGCCCATGCGGATGTTGTTGAACGGATCCCACATCTGGTCCCAAGCGAAGCCTATATAAATGTCATCGGCGTTGGGAATGTCGGCGTCGATCAAGGGCTGAAGATCGAGAAGCTGGTGCTTCTCTGCCCAGGTGTCGATGTGGGGAGACCAGGTCGAGATGATATCCGGCGCGGTACCGGCGGCCATCTGCGTCAAAATCTTGTCCGGCCATCCGCTGCCAAGTGGCTCCCACTCCAGTTTCGTCCCAGGGTTGGCTTCTTCGAAGATGGGAAAGGCTTCGGTTTGGTTCCATTCGTCCCAACGGACACCTGGTGTATTGGCGTACCAATCCCACATCGCGAATCGGATCAGAATCTCTTCGGCGGCGGCCATGTCCTCGCCTGATTCTGCCGTATCACCCGCAGGTTGCGCAGCAGGGGCGCATGCCGTCAATACGGCCGCACCGGCAAAAACAGCGGACCCTTTCAGAAAATCGCGTCTCGTTCGCAGCTTGCTTTCCATCGGTCTGCCTCCTGTAATTTGGAATACCAGTTGCCGCGGGGGATTCCAGACTTCAACGCATTGATTGGGCCGGTCATTCGGGCTAGTCGGTCGCTGTTACTCCTTGTAATCGCACTGCTACGAGTCGGGCCTATCGGAGGTATTCGGTTTGGCAGTAATCTCTGCTTCAAGAGAATGCACAGTGCCGGTGGCGGCCTGCACTGGATCTCGAACTGGAAAACGGAGTGTAGAACTCAGGGAAAGAATTGACCAGGCCTGGTTCGGCTTTGGCCGGCGATCTGGGCTCGCAGAGATGGGAATCTGGCAAGAGCAAACTGGAACGTCCGGTCTCTGCAGGGAGAATGTCCCCCTGAGGGTCTGCAATACTTCGCGAGCTGTCTCGCTGACTACTGAAACTGTCTCCGAGGGGCATGCGCGCAGGCATAAGCATGGGTCGAACTTTCCAACTATCCGTAAGAGAAAAAATGCTCCACCTGCTACCCAGTGATAGCTGCAGTAGCGGCGCTTCTGGAGTAGGCCGGAAAGATTTCGCCGCATTTTACTACGGGGATAAGGGATGAGCAAACACATTTCAAAATACCCGGCGCGGCTACCAACGGAACCCAGAAAGGGGACTCACCATGGCGCACAGGCCTGACGATTCCTCCCGTCTGGGAAGAACAACACTTGAGAGGGCTTTGGCCAGATTCACTTCAAACGCCCGGAGAAGGGAAAAAGGCCACTACCCTGGCGTCGGAGGAAGCGTGTCAGAATGCGCAAATGCATCCAGCACATTCTGGGTTATGCGTGACACATTATTGTCGTAGTCATTGTGCGACAGACTTGCGCACCAACAGATCGACCCGACCGAGAAGACGGCCCCGCGGTTTGGTGTTTCAAAGTAGACCATATCAGCACGCACATTCGGCCAGTCCCTTCCCAGAAGGGTGCTGTCGGCCTGGAGGAAGTCCTCGATGACTGGATTGATGGACGGCCCATGGCCGCTGGAGGAAGCCAGCAGGAGCGTGTGATGTGGAGTGCCCAGACCGTGGTCGATGCGATCCAACTCATCGCCGGCCGCGCCGCCATAGATCAGCCCAAAATCGCCGATAGTTTCGTCTGCGGCGATTCCCTCAAAGATGAAAGCCGCCCGCTCGTCAAAGCTGCCGGGGTGCCGCGTGTATCCGGGCGCCGGATCGCCCCAACCTTGGGCAGTAAAGCCGATGCCGGCAACCTGGTTGGGCGGTTTGCCGCGGTGGCGCCAAAGCCCACCAAGCTCTCCTGTCGTACTGTGGCAGCATTCGCCCGGCGCGGAGTTCCACGCACGCGTGCCGGCCATGCCCCGGCGTACTTCGATGACGTGAGGCCGCTCCGGGTCGACACTGGTAACCCAGTAGAAGCCATTCCCGCCCAGATAGGCCAGCCGCCCGCCCTGGGCAAGAAAGTCCTCCAGCGCTGCCAACATCTGTGTGGTCCAGTATTCGGGGTGCGTACCTGTGACTACGACTCTGTAGCGGGCCAGGAGATCCAGCCCGTCCTTGTGCAGGTCCTCGTCAGCGGCGACATCATAGGTGTAATTCTTGTGTTCTAGCCAGTCAATCAAATAGAGATCGGCGCCCAGATTGCGTGGGCCGCCGGTCAAGACGTGTCGGTACCGGGGACGCATATTCACGAGGGGGCGCAGGCTGGAGGAGTAGCAGCAGCCGCTGCCATCGGAGTGTCTGTCATACAGCGACATCGCAAATTCGGGATGCTCTGCGAGGTAGATATCTAGCTGGTCCAAATCGACTTCTCCATCGGGCAGGTCGGCAAAGAGAGCATGGGCGGCATCCATGCGGTCGTTGGCGTAGGCCAGATACGTGAAGGTGGGGACGAGGAAGAGGATCGGGCCCTTGGTGGCGTCTCGAGCCGGGCGAACTATGAAGGGGACATGGTCTTCGAGTCCTTCTCCATCCAAACGTGCGGCGTAGATGCCACTGCGCAGTCCCACAGGAACTGTCAGCTCAAAATCAGGTTGCCAACCTGCGTTCTCAAGATCATCCTGATGGAAATGGATTGCTGCGTACTCGTTAGGAGCGTGCTTGTGGTCGGCTTCTGTGGAAGTCCAGTTGCGGCCAGTCACAGCGCGAGTGGGCATGTTGACGGCGGTGCCATGCAGCCGGTTGGGACTGGAGTCGGTTACTTTCGCCGAAGACTGATCCTTCGAAAAGTCCCAGGACGCGACCAGGTCGGCTCCAGCAACTTCCTCCGGAGTATGGTCTCGTTTCAGGAGCTGAATTTCGGTAGGAGTGAGTGCTCGGCTGAACAGGCGGGGGCTATCGATCTTGCCGTTGAAAAGTCCTTGCGCCGCCCGATTGCCGGATGGTTCCGTCTCGAGGCTTGTGGCCGCCATTAGTAGTGGCTGATGGTTGCGGCAGGAAATGGGGGCTTGGAGTGTCTCTTCAAGAGCTACGCAAGAAGAGTCGGCAGGCCAATTGGCGCTGGGCCATTGGAAGAGGCCTAGCCTCCTTGTCACGCTATCGAATGAGGCGGCGACGAAATACCATTCTCGTGCCCTCATCGTGCAACCTGTACTGAAGCTGGAGGTCGCCCCGCCTTCGCCCAACCGCAGCTCAAGCGCCCCCTCCTCACCTATTGCGAGACTGAAGCCGCCCATGTCATCGGACCACTTACTCAATAGCCCCTGCCTCTCTCCGATTTCAGGCGTTGTCGGCCAGATCCAAGCCTGGAGGGTGAAGCTAATCAGCTCACTCAGCAATTCGTCGTCGGTTACGAAGACAAAGGAACCAGCGCGTGCGATCTGCCGGCGGCCTGTCCTGCGACGGTCAATTTCTGTTTCTTCAAGCTCTTCCTTGAAGCCTGGGCCGGCGGGATTCTGATCGCCGTGAATCAGGCGAACTAAGTTCGAACTGTAGCTCGGCAAATCTGTACTCACCATGAAGCGAATGGGTTCGCCAGGAGCGACGCTCAGTTTGTCGGTGTATCCTGTCAACTCGGCTGTCATTCTTGGCCCCCGTCTGACTTGACGAATCTTGGATTACTTCGACCAATCGTATCCCATGGGCAGCTCGGGAATCCTTGCCATTGTGGCACTGAAACTACCCAACCGTTTGCTTCAGGGCAAATTTAGCACAGTCAGCCGCGCCATTCAAGGTTGTTTTGGGAGCCCGGATACAGAAAGAAGTGACACACATCATGAAGTATTGTAGAAAGGGGTGGCAGGGAGGCCTCCGGTTCTTATGAGCGACTGTGAAGGTAAAGAAGATAAGGATGAAACGTGTCAAATGATGTTTCCGAAGGCTAGCACAAGTACTGCCCAATATCGACTTACGTGGGTTTTTCCGGATGCAATAGTAGAGTGATTCTCCTTGCGCAATTGTTCCGGAGCAAGTTGCATTTCCAGAGGTGCGGAGACCTTCGCAGTCGATTTCGATTTCCATGCAACAGTGATATTGTGTTACTGTAGAATAGAGACTGGGTTGGGCAAAACTTTTGCAGGGCCTTCACGGCGAAGCATTCTCGATCGGGTGTGCTAATCAGCCCGAGTTGCCCTTATCACGATGAACGGCGGCCGAGTCACCTGGCATAGTGGGACTCACAATGGGGTGAGATTCTCGGTAGCGGCCTGCAAGAGGTCGTCCAAAATAAGAGACGGACTGTTGGGGTCGGGCCGAGAGTCCTTTTTCGGAATTATGCGTTAGTCTGTCGGTTCAGGTCCTTTAGCAGGACCTACCAGCGACGACAAGTTGCAACGCAGAACTATTCTGGAGAGGAACGCGGACCAACAAATGAATGACACAAAGCAACTTACAGTCCCAGTCATAGGGATGACCTGCCTCGGTTGCGCGGCTTCGGTGGAGGTCAGCAGCAAGAAAGCTGAGGGCGTAGAAGACGCTTCTGTCAACTTCGCCAGCGAACGCCTGACGCTGTCCCTCAATGCGAATCAACTGCCGGCCAATGAAGTGCTGGCTGAAGTCCGCCAACAGGTCAAACGCGCCGGATACAAGATCCCAACGCTAACTCTATCTCTGCCAATTATCGGCATGTCATGCACAGCCTGTTCGAGTGCAGTCGAGAAGGCCATTGGAGAGGTTGACGGCGTGGTGTATGCCAGCGTCAACTTTGCCGCGGAGCAGGCAAGTGTCGAGTATGTGAGCGGGTTGGGGTCACGCGGACCTATTGTGGAAGCGATCCGCAAGGCAGGATACGATACAGTTTCCGCGGCCTCACCATCGCCACAGGCGCCTCCTGCTGTCGGTGCACCCAGCCCTACCGACGCCCCAGTCGCATTGAGCGAAGTCAGTCCGGTTCCCACGCGGGTATCGCCTCAAGTTACAGAAGAGTCTGAAGAGGATGCTGAAGCGGCGGCACGCGCGGCCGCAATTCGGCATGAGTTCGTTCGATTGCTGGTGGGCGCCGTCTTTTCGCTTCCACTGCTGACCATTAGCATGGGTCGGGATTTCGGCCTGTTGGGTTCGTGGGCGCATGGCGCTTGGGTAAACTGGCTGCTCTTTCTGCTGGCTACACCAGTGCAGTTCTTCGTGGGCTGGGACTACTACGTTGGCGCCATTAAGAGCCTTCGCAATCGCAGCGCCAATATGGATGTCTTGGTGGCGATGGGCACGACCGTCGCATACGCATTTAGCCTGGCCGTGCTGGCAGCCCAGACCGTCGGCAGCAGCTTGCTTGGGGGACATGTCTACTTCGAGACTTCGGCCGTCATTATCACGCTAATCGTTCTTGGCAAGTTGCTGGAGGCGCGAGCGAAAGGCCGTACGAGCGCAGCAATAAAGGAGCTGATGGGCCTGCAGAGCCGGACGGCGCGTGTCACGCGCGATGGAGAGGAATTTGACATCCCTGTTGAAGAGGTCATGGTCGGCGACATGGTCGTGGTCCGACCGGGCGAGAAAATTCCGGTTGACGGCATGGTGGTATCAGGGGAGTCAAGCGTCGACGAAAGCATGTTTACAGGAGAAAGCATGCCCGTGGAGAAGGCATCCGGACACCATGTCTTCGGAGCAACGCTGAATGGACGCGGCCTTCTGGGAATCGAGGCTACAAAAGTGGGCCGGGAGACTGCGCTGGCGCAGATTATCAGGCTGGTGGAAGAGGCCCAGGGGAGCAAGGCGCCCATTCAGAGGGTCGTAGACCAGGTTGCGGCCTACTTTGTACCGGCGGTGATCGCATTTGCCGGCGTGACGTTTGTCGTGTGGATGTTTGCGGGCGCCGGTTTTGTAGCGGCTCTGCTACGCGTGGTGGCGGTGCTGGTGATCGCCTGTCCCTGCGCGATGGGACTGGCTACGCCTACATCCATAATAGTAGGCATCGGCAAGGGGGCGGGCGTAGGTATACTGTTCAAGAATAGCGTTGCTCTGGAACATACACAGAAGCTGACGGCAGTTCTGTTGGACAAGACTGGAACGATTACCCAAGGTGAGCCAGCGGTCACCGACCTGGTCGTCAGTCAGGGTTTCACTGCAATCGGTTCTGGCGCAACGCCCGCCCAGCAGTTGCCTGTTCCGGCTGGACGGACTGACCTGCTGCGGCTTGCCGCCTCGGCAGAAAGGGGATCAGAACATCCTCTCGGCGAGGCAATCGTGCGTGCGGCGCATACCAGAGGGTTGGAACTGGCCGAACCCGCACACTTTGAGGCGCTGGCCGGTCACGGGATCGCCGCGAAGGTTGAGGAAAAGCAGGTTCTGCTCGGCAACTTGCGGCTCATGGAACGGGAACAGGTCGACTTGAATGGCCTTGTGCCCCAGTATGAAGAATTGCAGGCAGAAGCCAAGTCGGCGATTTGGCTGGCGGTTGATGGGCAGGCGGCGGCTTTGATTGCCGTTGCCGACACGGTGAAGGAGGGCTCTGGGGAGGCCGTTGCCTCACTTCGCAAGATGGGCCTCACGGTGGCTATGCTGACCGGTGACAACCAGGCGACCGCCGACGCGATTGCAAGGGAAGTAGGCATCAACCGTGTGATCGCAGAACTGCTGCCCGGCCAGAAGGTCGACCAGGTCAAGGCGATGCAGGAAGAAGGATTCAGGGTCGCGATGCTTGGCGACGGCATCAACGATGCGCCCGCCCTGGCACAGGCAGACGTAGGCATAGCCATCGGAGCCGGTACGGACGTGGCAATGGAGGCGGCAGACGTCACCCTCATCCGGGGCGACTTGCGCAGCGTACCACAGGCAATTGTACTGTCGCAGGCGACAATGCGGAATATCAGACAGAATCTCACCTGGGCCTTTGGCTACAATGTCGCCTTGCTTCCGATTGCCGCCGGTGTCCTGGCGCCATTTGTATGGGCGCCGCCATTCTTGCAGCAGCTTCATCCCATTCTTGCGGCTGCCGCCATGGCGTTCTCCAGTGTCAGCGTCGTCGTCAACGCGCTGCGCCTCCGTCAGCTCCAGTTGTAACGGCGATGATATTCGATTTCGCCTACTTGACTCTGGTGCTCGCCCTGATCCTATGTGCCTTTGGAATGGCCGCAGGCTTCTGGGGCGGACGACTGGGCACTGTCGAGGCCGAACAGGGGGCACTCCCTTCAGAGCGACGGCCATCCTCCAGATTGCCCAATGGCGTTTCATGGAGCACAAGGCTCACGGAGAGTAGCTTTCACTCGATCTATGCCGTTTGCGGACTGGTTGGTTTCGCGGCCGTCATCCTATGGTACGGTTTGTTGACTGACCAGTTCCAGATTGCCTATATCTGGAACAGCTCGGAGCGAAGTCTTCCCACCTTCTACAAGTTTGCCGCGATCTGGGGCGGCCAAGCCGGTAGCCTCCTCTTCTGGACGCTCCTGCTCGGCCTGTTCAGCACGGCGACTGCGCTGACATTTCGAACGAGCCAGCGCACGCTGATGCCCTATGTCAATGGAACTCTGCTGGCTTCGCTCCTGTTCTTCCTCATCCTGCTGGTCTTCAGCGCAAACCCCTTTGAACAGATCGGCTTGGTGCCGAGCGATGGGCGCGGTCTGAACCCCTTGCTACAAAACTACTGGATGGTGATCCACCCCGTCATGCTCTACCTCGGCTGGGTCGGACTCAGCGTTCCTTTTGCATTTGCGGTGGCCGCCCTCCTGAGCAAACGCCTGGACCGGCGCTGGGTGCGAACTGTACGCCGCTGGACGCTTATCCCATGGATGTTTCTCTCGGCCGGCATCATCATGGGCAGCCAGTGGGCGTACATGGAATTGGGTTGGGGTGGCTACTGGGCATGGGACCCGGTGGAAAACGCCAGTTTCTTGCCGTGGCTAACCGCGACAGCATTCCTGCACAGTGTCATCATCCAGGAGCAACGCGGAATACTTAAGGTTTGGAACGTCACCCTGATCTGGCTGACGTTCACCTTGGTCATCCTGGGCACGTTCACGACCCGCAGCGGCATCTTGAGCAGCGTGCATAGCTTTGCGCAGAGTCCGGTGGGGCCGTATTTCCTCGTCTTCCTTGCCGTCACCACGGTTGGATTCCTCCTGCTGCTCTTTCAGAGGTTGCCCTATCTTCAGGGCGAGAATGAGATCGACTCGATTTCGAGCCGGGAAGGGGCATTTCTGGCCAATAACTGGCTGTTTGCAGGCATCGCGTTTGTCGTGCTATGGGGTACCTTTTACCCCATGTTCAGCGAAATCTTGACGGGTGAGCGCATATCGGTTGCGGCGCCTTGGTTCAACCGGGTGGCGGGTCCGCTCTTTCTCCTGCTATTTGTTCTGATGGGCGTGGGCCCACTGCTTGGCTGGCGGCGAACGGGAGCGATGGCCCTACGCCGGCAATTCACTTGGCCGGTCGCAGCAGCACTGATCTCAGTTCCCTTTCTCCTTATCACCAGTCGGAACATATTTCCAGTCGTTGGGTTCACCGTCTGTATCTTCGTCGCAGCGACGATTGTACAGGAATTTGTGCGTGGAACTATTGCGCGTCGGCGCTCAAGGGGCGAGCCGGTCGCCTCCGCTCTGTGGGGGCTGATTCGACGCAACGGACGCCGCTACGGCGGGTACGTGATTCACTTTGGCATCGTACTGATTGGGGTTGCCATCATCGGCAACGAGTTCTATCAGTCGACGACGCACGTAACTTTGGCCGAAGGTGATGCGGTTGAGCTGTCCGGCTATTCGCTGAAATACGTCGCACTCGAATCGAAGCAACAGAGCAACCATACAGAGATCAGAGCCAACCTTCAGGTCTCGGATGCTGAGACTGGACGGGTCCTGGCGAACATCTTTCCCCGTCGAAACATATATGACAAGTCTCCCGACCAGCCTACAAGCGAGGTCGGGCTGCGTATGACACCCGCTGAAGATGTCTACGTGATTCTCAACGGTTGGGAAGGCGACGGCCGCAGTGCTACGTTCACAATCTATGTCAATCCGCTCACAATGTGGATGTGGGTGGGCGGACTGCTCGTCGTGCTGGGCACCGTCGTTTGCGTCTGGCCCCATCCACAGCCGGCCCGATCCTCGCGAGAGGCGACTTCCCCGTTTCCCGGCGGAGCAGCTACAGGTCCGGCGTCAGCTTGACGGCGATGTGTCCTCGCTGCACTGCCGCTAGTCCGGTCACAGTCGCACATCCAGGCATTGAAGAGTTGGCAAGGTACACAGCCCCAAACAGGAATGACCGCGTAGTGGTCCTCGCAAAGCAATGTGGGTAACAGTTGCACTGATCAGCGTGTTGGGCATCGCAGCAGTTGGCTATGTCATCTTGCCTCTGTTTGGTCGGACGCGCCCGGTTGTCTCGGCCGAGGGAGAGGAGCTGGCCGACCTGATAACGCGCAAGGAAGTCGCACTGGAAGCGATCCGAGAGCTTGAATTCGATCACGGGGTCGGAAAGATCGAGAACGCCGACTTTGAGCGATTCAACCGGATACTGCGGCTTAGGGCGATCAGGCTGATTGAACGAATCGAGACTGAGTTCGGCGGAACCCATGGATTGGGCCCGGATACGGTCCAGCTGGATGAACGGTTGGAGCTTGAAATCTCAGAAAGGCGCAGGGTAGAGGAACAGCTCCCGAATGAAAGCTGCCGTAGTTTTCCGCAAGAATGACATCCGAATAACCGAAGTGCCAAGGCCCAGGGCCGGCAGCGGAGAGGTCGTCGTAAAGGTTAGGGCGTCCGGCATCTGCGCAACCGACGTCAAGATCCTTAGCGGCGCCGGGATTCCCGCCGACCTGCCGGCAATTTTGGGGCATGAAGTCGCCGGAACAGTTGATGAGGTGGGACCGTGCACTGAACAGTGTGGTCTGCACCTCGGACAGCGCGTCGCTGTCTATCCCATCGCAGCATGCGGCGAATGTCTGTATTGCCGTCAGGGACGAAACAGTCTCTGTCTGCAGGAGCACGGCCTGGGACATGGCGACGACGGCGGATTCGCGGAGTACGTGAGAATCCCTGCCGAGGTTGTACGTCTTGGCGGCGTAATTGACATCGGTGATATGCCGTTCGACCTGGCGGCGATGATTGAGCCGACCTCCTGTTGTATTGCAGCCGCCGAGCAGTGCGGGACGAAGGCCGGAGATACGGTCGTTGTTGTTGGCGTGGGTCCGCTGGGGCTGCTTCATACAGTAGTCTCGACGACACTGGGCGCCAGCGTAGTCTGCATAGATGTCAACGAGGAGCGGCTGGCCAAGGCCAAAAGACTGGGCGCGAAGCGCGCGATCAACCCTGAAAAAGAGGATGCGCAAGAGGTTGTCCGCCAAATGACCGGCGTAGGAGCCGATGTTGTCATCGCGGCCGTCGGCTTCCCCCAAGTAATGGAGAACTACCTATCGCTGGTTCGAAACGGCGGCGTATTCAATATCTTTGGCGGTACACCGCGCGGGAAGATGATGACGGTTGATCCTCGCTGGATTCACTACGGCGAGATTGTATTGACAGGGACGTTTGCCTCGTCGGTGAACCAGTTCCGACGCGCATTCAACTTCGTGCGCGAACATGCACAGAATATCGAGGCCGTGATTTCATCCCGCTGCGCGTTGGATGACATACTGGCAGCGGTTCGGCGTGTCCAGAACGGTGAGGGGACAAAATCGGTTCTCCTGTTTCCGGAGTGATTCCGATTGCACAACCACGTCTGAGGGAGGTTGAATGAAGATCAAGTGGTATGCACACGCCTGTCTGCGAATCGAAGGCGACGGTGTCAGCATCATTACCGACCCCTATACACCCCATAAGTCCGGATTTGCCGCGGTCACCGAGACGGCCGACATCGTCGTTTGCAGTTCAGATGACGACTCCGCCCACGCCAACGCCGAGATGATCCCGGGCGACCCGGAGGTAGTGACGGCCACACATATACTGACATTCGAAGGCGCAGACGGGAAGGCCTCACTCGCGGAACCGGACGTTGGCCGAAGCGGTTCGACTTTCCTAACTAAGGCAGGTGTCCGATTCAAAGCCATCCCGGCGATGGAGTCGATGCGTGTAAAGCTGCAGCCGCGCGACAACGCGATGTACTGTTTTGTCGTCGAGGGCATCCGAGTTGTTCACTTCGGCGACGTGGGCAATCGCCTGGAGGCGTGGCAGCTTGATCGAATCGGAGACATCGACCTGGCCATCGTTCCCACCGGCGGTCCCCCCACCATCGAACTGGCAGACCTTCACGACGCCCTCGAAATTCTGCGTCCCGCGGTGACGATCCCGATGCACCACGAACTGCCCGGATGCAAATTTCCCACGATGGCCGACGTGAGAGAGTTCACGCAACGTTACCCGCAGTCGAGCGTCCGGTGGGCTGACACGCCAAGAGTCGAGCTCACAAAGGCTGCTCTGCCCAGGGAACCGCAGGTATGGGTGCTGCAAGCCACTACTGCCGGATAGCCATCCCATCGGGGTCAACCCTTCTGTCCGTGCGCAGCACAATGGGCAGCGATTGCTGACCCTTGGCCTGTCAAGTTTCCGCTTCCTTTTCCGCGTACCTGCTGCCGGACAGATGGGGAGCAGTCAGTGCACCGATTACACTGACGACCGACGCCGCAACATACAGGCCAGTCAGCCCAAACCCATCGAGAACAAGCCCAAGCAACCAACTCCCCGCGCCAATCCCAAGATCGAAGGCCAGATAGAAGCCCGCTGTCGCGCGCCCGCGCTGAGCAGGCGGCATGCGGTCCACACAGATCGCGATCAGGGCCGGGTGGCTGATTCCGGAGCCAATGCCCATCAGTACCGCGCTGCCGGCGAGAAGCGGCATGTCCGCAGAGGCGGCCAGCCCTGCCAGGCCAATGGCGTTAACGACCAGTGCAGGTAGCAGCACCTGGCCGCGGTTGACCCGGTCGAGCAAACGTCCGGTCAGGATGCGGGTCGCGATTATCGATACGCCGTAAACAGTGTAGGCAGCGCCCACCGAAGCCAGCTCTCTGCGTTCTGCCAACAGCGGCAGAAAGGCAAAGAGGGCGCCGAAGCTTACGCCGAAGAGGGCCGTCGTCAGCATCGGGCCGTGCAAAGGCCTGGGCAGTGAGAACAGTTGGGCGGGACGGAAAACCGTGACCGCGGGGGTAGTGGCCCGGGGGATGACCCACCAGACCAGCGCAAATGCCAGAATAGACAAGCCTGAACTCAGGAAAAATGCACTGTGGCCGATACCGCGGCCCCAGAGCGGGCACGAAACTTCAGCAGTACCGGCGGCTTCGATCGCTTGTGTACACCAGGCAGAGCAGGGGGAGGTCGCGCAGGCGAACTGCGGGGTGAGCAGGTCGAGCCCGGCGCTGACTGCAGCCGGGGTCAACGTGATAGCCACATTGGCCGCGGCGCCAAACAGCGCCAGAGCGGCGCCCCTGCGCTCCGGCTCGGCCAGGTCGGCGACGAGCGCAGTTGCGGCGGTGGTGAATGTTACGTAGCCCGCTGCCTGCAGGACTCGCAGCAAGAAGAGCAGAGCGGGGTTGGACGTGAAGCTCATCAGAGCCGCGCCGGCGGCCAAGGCGACTGTGCCGAACAGGATGACCGGACGACTGCCCAGACTATCGCTTACCGCCCCTGTCAGCGGACGCCCAACCAGCGAGGCAACGCCGAACGCCCCAAGGACCAGGCCAATTTGCCAGTCGGGCAGGCCCTCTGCCTCCAGGTAAAGGGGAATCGGTACAAGGAGGGCGTAGAAGGCGGCAAAGAACAGCAAAGCCGCCGTCCAGACCGTCCAGTACCGGCTCACGTTCAGGGCTTTCGGGCTTGGATGCTGCTGCCTGTGAAGCGCTGCAACAGGTCTTGTAGCATGTTCGGGCTCAGATTCGTAAGCGCCTGCGGCAGTTCGCCGTTGAAGTCGGCGACTGTATAGCGCTGCTCAATGGTTATTTCGATTTCATTTAACCCGGCGGTCTGGAGCAAATCAGTGAATTCGCTGATCGTCAAAGCACCGGCAATGCAGCCGGCCCAGCTCAATCCAGCCCGAATCTGTTCTTCGCTCACCGGCATACCGGAAAGATCGCCGTCGACAACGATATCTGAAATCGCGACTCGCCCTCCCCGCTTGAGAACGCGGAATGCCTCGTTTATGACTTTCCCCTTGTCGGTAGTGAGATTTACGACACAGTTGGAGATGACCACATCGACACTATCGTCGGGTAGGGGAAGGTCCTCCAGGTCTCCCTTTCGGAACGCCACGTTTGTCGCTCCTGCCTTGTCGGCGTTTCGGCGGGCCAGCTCTAGCATGCTGTCGTTCATGTCGACACCGTAGACGAAACCTGTGTCGCCGACCTGTCGGGCAGCCAGCAGCACGTCTAGGCCGCCCCCTGAGCCGAGATCGAGGACGGTTTCGCCGGGAGCCAGGGAGGCGATGGCGTTGGGATTGCCGCAACCCCGGCTGCTGTTGACGGCGGTGTCGGGCAGCTGGCTCAGGTCTTCAAGCGCGTAGAATTCGCTACCGCAACAGTCTTGACTGACGTTGCCGTTGAGCTGTAGTTCGGCGACCTTTCCATAGTGTGACTGGACCTCGGCGCGGATGGCCTCGGGGTCTTGGGGGGCTGCTGACGACTGTCCAGCTGTTGTACCGCAGCAATCAATTGTATGTACTTTAGCAGCCGTTTGCGAAACCTCAGATTGTGTTGGCATGATTCAATTCTCCTGGTGGGAGGGTGATTGACTTCAAGAATGATTTCAGCGCCGTGACCCCTCTTCTGTTGACCGAATAGTAAACCCAGGTGCCCCGCCTTTCGCTGAGTACCAATTCCGCTTTGCGAAGCAGACGCAAGTGATGGGAAATCGTTGGCTGCGAGAGGGAGAACTTGGACTCGATGTGGCATACGCACATCGGGCTCGACTGCAGTGAAAGCAACTCCAGGATCCTTAAACGAACGGGGTGGCCGACAGCTTTGAAGGCTGCCGCCAATGAAACCGTCGCCGCATCGGTCGCGTCCCCTTCTGCAGAGAATTTGCCGCTGGGCTTTTCTGACAGTTCCGAGACACTCACGTCCCTTGAACGCCTGACTGATGCCATCTCAACTGCCATCGTGTTCGCTCCATCATGACCAAAGATGACGCAACTATACATCCGCACAACGTAGGCGAGATAATGTCCCGGAAATTGCGTCCATGCAAGGCACTCTACTCTTTATATTGATGTTTGTCAATATAAACAAATGAAGCGATTACACTTGGAATCACAGAATCCTGTGAGATCGGACGGTCTACGTGATAAAATCCCAGGCTATGAACCCACTTACAATTACGCAGCTGACTTCGCACGTCACCTCGCTGTTTGAGCAAGATGAGTTGCTCCAGGACGTCTGGGTCCTGGCCGAGGTCAGCCGCTGGACCAGGGCGGCCAGTGGGCACATCTACTTCAGCATGAAGGACAGCGGCGCGGTCATCAACTCCGTGATGTGGCGGGGAAACGCACACCGGCACACCTGGCTCCCAATTGAGGGCGACCAGATTCTGGCGCACGGGCACGTGACCGTCTACCCCGAGCGCGGTCAGTACCAGTTCTACGCGGACGAGATACGGCCTGCTGGCCGGGGGCAACTGTATGCCCAATTTGAGGCTCTCAAAGAAAGGCTTGCCGCCGAAGGGCTCTTCGAGGCGGCGCGCAAACGACCGGTTACCGCAAGACCGCGGCGCTTAGGCATTGTCACGAGCCAGAGCGCGGCCGCATTTCAGGATGTCCTGCGCGTCCTCGGCCAGCGCTGGCCTCTGGCTGAGGCGGTGCTTTTTCCCACGCAGGTCCAGGGGACAGAGGCCCCCAGGCAGATCGAGGCGGCGTTAGAGGCTGCAAACAGTTTCGTGGAAGCGGCAACGTCTGGCCGCGCCTTCATCGAAGAAGATCGTGACGCACTGCCCCTGCTGTTTGCTGACAACGTTCGTGGTTCCTCCGATGCGCCGTCTGAGATGGTTGCAGAAGGCGAGGGCCTGCTGGATACCATACTACTTGTACGCGGGGGCGGGTCGATTGAAGATCTGTGGGCTTTCAATGACGAGGTCGTGGCCTACGCCATTGCTCAAAGCCAGGTGCCGGTCGTAACTGGAATCGGCCACGAAACCGATTTCACGATCGCTGATTTCGTCGCCGACTTGCGTGCCCCGACGCCGACGGGGGCGGCGGTGGCGGCGACGCCAGACCGCTGGGAGCTGCTTCAGGATGCGAGGCAGACCGAGGTATGGTTGCTCCGAAACAGTATGGGAACCGTTTCTGAAAGGTTGGCGCAGCTGGACGAGTTGCGGCGCCGTCTGCTGCGCAGCGCGCCGCTGCGCCAGATTGACCTCGCGCGTCAGCGGCTGGATGAAGCCGACGATCGACTTCGGCGCGTTCTGTCCGTAGAGCTGCGCCGCAGGAAGGAGCAGCTTTCCTCCGCCGCCGCACGGTTGGAAGGGCTGAATCCCTCAGCCGTGCTTTCACGCGGCTACAGTATTGTGCAACGGGGCGACGGAGCGGTAGTCAGTGCCCCCCAGCAGACGTCCATAGGAGAGCGATTGCAGGTCCGCTCTGCAGGCGGAGCCTACCCTGTGGTGCGTGAAAGCGACTGAGAAGACATCTGCCCCGAATTCAGCCAGCAGGAGCTTAACCGCTTGCGGCGCTGTGCCACATGCTGCCAGAAGCCCAAAGAGGCCGCCTCTTTGGATTCAAACCGCCTACGTCAACGATCCGCGGATCTCCTCGATGGCGGGGTCGATCTCCTCGATCTTAGCGTACTCCTCATCCCAGAAAATCTGGCTGGCCATGCCCTCGATCAGGTCATGGCTATAGCCGAAACGGGTCCACAGTTCGCGTTTCATGCTCTGGAGGCGGTCGTGTTGGCCGGGCCGGCTGAGGTCTAGAATCTCGCCAACTGACGCGCCCAGGAATACAGCCTTGGCCCAGGCCTCCAGCGTATCAACATCCGGCCTGCCGCCATGGCGCTCGTAAAGGTCGGCGCTTACCGACGGATAGCGGTCGTAGCTATCGGTGGCGATGGTGACGACATTGTCCTGCGCCCCCAGGCCGAGGTACTTGGCGGTCTTGATCGCGCCGACGATGTTGCAGATGCAACTCGGGCCAAACTTGCCCCGCAACGCCTCCGCTTCCCGGCCCTCCAACCCGAGACGGTCAACCAGAGCGTCCGTTCCTGACTCGGCTACCTCCATCCCCTGAACAGTCTCCTCGTCGTTGACGAGCATGAGGAGATCGGTGTTGTAGACGTTGTGAATCAGCGTAACCATCTTGTCGCCGATGCCCTCGATCCGGTGCTGGCCCTGGCCGCCGTCGAAAAGAGTCGAGCACTGGCGCGGTTCAAGCGCCACGATACGGGCATCGGGGTAGAGTGACTTGACATGGTCTCCTGCTGCCAAAGTGCCGGCGCTGCCGGGCGCGCTGACGAACGCTGCAACCTGGCCGTTGCCGACCCCGGCAGCGGCTCTTTCGACAGCATCCCCGGTAACGTGGCGATGAAAGCGGTAGTTGGGCATCAGCTCGAACTGCGCGAGCACGACGTACTGCTCCGGCTTACTGACGTATTCGCTATGTGTGCGCTCCAGGGTCAGAATGACGTCCGATTCGGTCCCCGGTGTTAGATCCAGTTCGCCGCCGTACTTGCGGATGCGCTCGTACCGCTCCTGGCTCATCGTGTCCGGCATAACGACGACAGCCTGGTAACCCTTCAACGCGCTTACGTAGGCCGTCCCGATGCCGAAATTTCCTGTACTGGGGCCAATGATCCTGCGGTCCCCCGGCCTCAAGCCGTCTAGCGCCTCGGCTTCGGCCAGCGTCGTATAGGCGGGGCCCACCTTCATAGAGCCGCTGGGGAAGTTGCGCCCACTGAGTACGATGATATTGGCCTGGACGCCGGTCAACTCCTTAGGCAGAACGATGTGCTCTACATCTGTACCGGTGTTCTTCCAATTGATGTTAAAGAGATTGAGCGGGGCAAGTTCGTCTGTCGACAGGGCCGAATGCGCGTTTTCCCGAACACTGGTTGGGAGCCGAGTCGGGTCGCGCATTTCTGCGTAAGTTGGGCCTGGTACGATTTGTCGGGTCACTGCGAAATCTCTCCTGGTTCAGACATTGGCGCGACAACTCCGGCTTAAGCCGTGCAAACAGTATCCAAATCGTAACAGATACGCGTATCTATGGCGAACCTGAAGAGGCTGAGCAAGATGGACAGCGTATTATCATTAAGTGATTTGAATTTCGGGAAATGGCCCATCGAAGTATTCGCTTAGCTCACACAACTTCAATTCCCGCGCCAGTCCATTTTTCGATCGACCATCCAAAAGCTGATGAGAATGCACCCGGACAATACAGTGGTGTCTAGCAGGAGACGAAAAGAGAGGGGACCCAAGATAACTTGGCGCAATGCAGAGGCGGCATATGTCGCCGGGCTCAGGAAACCGATCCAGACCAGCCAGTCAGGCAGGCGTTCCGGCGGTATCAGTACAGGTCCGATCGTCAACATCAGAATCGTCAGCAACCGTCCAACGGCTGAGGCTTCCTCCGGTGTCCGAAAACTGACCCCTATTAGCGCGCCAATGCCTGCAAGGGGAAGGGCGCAAAGCGGTATGACTATTAGAGCCAGTTGATGTAAATGTAGCTCCAGCTCTAGTATCCAGGCTCCTCCGAGGAGTACAACGAACAGCGACGGCAGGAACAGGATAAAGAAGGCGGAAGACGCCGCAAGTATCAGAACGGCCTTACGAATCGGCAAGGTGGCGAAATAATCCAGACTGCCTGCCGTTTTCAGGTAAGCAAAATGACTGATCAGCTTTCCCATGTGTTCAAAGAGCAGGGCCATCACCAGATTGCCAACCAGGACGAAGGAGAGAGCGGAGGCGCCCAACTCGCGAGCGAAAGAGCCGAGCAGCAGGATCCCAAACATTGGCAGGACCGTACCCGTCAAGGCAAGGTTTCTCCAACCCCACCGCCAGTTGCTCAACTCAATGAGAAACAGGTCCCAGAACTGCAAATGCAGTGGGAGGGGAAGTCTTGTTTTCATCAGGTGTAGTGCAGGTAAAGGTCTTCCAACGTGGCTGAGCTGAGTTGGAAGTCGTCGATCCGAGCGAGGTCTATAGCAGACAAAGTGGCATCGACCTGATTCTGGTCAAGCCGGACTAACCAGTGACCTTTTGCCAGTTTCTGCGGCCGCAAACCAATAGGAAGGTTCGGAGGCGACTCTGGCTGGAAGCGCAGTTCCAGGCGAAGCTCCTGGCTTAGCCTTTTCTTCAAAGTCGAGGGTTTGCCCAGTACCACCAGCCGCCCTTTATGCAGGATGCCCACCTGCTGAATTATCTTCTCGGCCTCAATCGCGTCGTGGGTTATGAAAATGATCGTCGTACCCTTTTCCCTGTTTTCGGCGCGCAAAGTCTGCCAGACATGCCTGCGTCTTTGCGGGGCCAGTTCGTTGGTCGGTTCATCCAAAATAAGAATCGGCGGCTGCCCTGCCATGGCCGCGGCAAGTTGCAGCAAGCGCTGCTGACCGCCCGATAGACGCGAACACTGTGCGGTTCGTATGGCATGCAGGTCCCACAACTGCAAGAGTCTTTCACGTTCGCGGCTTGCTTCCCGACGATTACAGCCGCGGAGGTGGGATGTGAAGTACAGTGCCTCACTGACGGTGAGGGAATTGAGTGCGCGAGCGGCCTGCGGCATGTATCCTACGTGCCTGGGTACGTGGAGGGGATCCTCTTGCACAGTCCGGCCGTAGAGTCTGACGGTTCCTCTTGTGGGCTGCAAGAGGTTTACCATCTGTTTGACAAGTGTACTCTTGCCCGCGCCGTTGTCGCCCAACAGTCCGAATATCTCGCCCTCGACGACATTGAAGCTGATGCCGTCATTGGCTGGTGTGTTCGTACCCGGGTAGAGTTTCGTGAGTGAAGAGACCGAAAAGACGCTGGAAGACCTGTCCGTCATAGTATGGGCGAAGGTGGAAAAACAAGACTGAAACGGGAGCAGGCAACAAGACCTTGGCCGTCTTCCTCACATAGAAGACCACGCGAGAACAGTCTCAAAACTTCATCTTCTCTGCTACGGCATCCAAAGTCGGTGGTATGACCGTAGGTTCACCTGCAATTCGCATGGCCGCGGGCACGTCCTTCAGGCCGCTGCCTGTACTGATAACGACGACCGTTTCCTCTGGTTCCAACACGCCTCTGCTCTGAGCCAGCTGGAGCCCCGCGAAAGCCGTCGCGCCGGCCGGTTCAGCAAAGACGCCCCCCAGGCGGGCCAGTGGCAGTATTGCCTGCAGAATTGCCTCGTCTTCGACAAGCAAAAAGGCGCCGCCGCTTTCGCGAACCGCCCGCAAAGCCTTGGTCGCGTCGCGCGGTGCGTTGACGCTGATCGAGTCTGCTGCAGTCTCGGCTATGACCGGCTGCGGCACCTCCAGCCCCTCGCGCCAGGCGTTGTGAATTGCGGCACTGGCTGAGGACTGAACACCAAATATACGCGGGACGCTTTCGATCCATCCAAGAGTCCGCAATTCCCAAAAGCCCTTGAAGACCCCTCCAATGATTGACCCGTCTCCGACAGAGACAAAGACGGAATCGGGCGCGATGAATAGAGCGTGATTACCCGGCTTGCTGTCCTGTCTGGCGATGCCGCCTGCCCCCGCCAGCTGCGCGGCGATCTCGAAGCTGACCGTCTTCTTACCTTCGGTCATATAAGGATTGTAGCCCGTGTTGCGATTGTACCAGCCGAATTCGTCACAAGCGCGCACGCACAGATCGAAGGCGTCGTCGTACGTCCCGTCGACTGCAAGGACACGGCTGCCATAGACGAGGAGCTGGGCGATCTTGGCCTGCGGCGCAGTACGCGGAACAAAGATGACGCTGGCATGCGCGGCTGCCGCGCTCATCGCGGCCAGCGCGGCAGCGGCATTGCCGGTACTGGCGGTAGCGACAACCTCACGCCCCGTCTCGCGGGCGCGTGCGACCGCGACGGCCGATGCTCTGTCCTTGAAAGAGCCGGATGGGTTTCGGCCGTCGTCTTTCACGAAAAGAGTCCGTAGACCCAGTGTTTCGGCAAGGCGATCTGCGCGTAGCAGGGGCGTGTCTCCCACCGGAAGCGGTGGTAGAGAATCCGGCTTTACGGGAAGCAAAGGCCACCAGCGTTCTATCGTGCGGGCGGAGGAGGGGGACAGGGAAGAAAAGGGATTGGCACGGCCGCCTTGAGGTAGACCTGCTCGACCATTTCGCATAGCATCAATTGCCTCATAGTCGTATACGGCGTCCAGATGGCCCAGGTCGCTGCCCCGGTTGGGACGGCACGAGCAGACATAGTCGACCGAACCGGGCGAAAAAGTACGACCGCAGCGAAGGCACTGCAATCCTGTTAGAAACGTCTCCAATTGGGGAGATAGCATTGGCCCATTTCCTTGAATATGGCTCAAACTCTATTTCGGTATGGTATAGTAGGAGGGATGGTGGCGTTTAGCAAGTCGATACTCCGGTGCATACACGAAATGGCGTATGCACCCCGGCTGAATCGGACTTCACCGAGAGATGAAGTCTGAGATCCGGAGCGACCTAGTCAGGCCAATTTGGGAGGGTAGGTCCGATAATGACCGTTTTTGCCAAGAGTGAGGTGAGTGTCAGCGCTCTGTCATGGCGAGTTCTGGTAGCCACTGACCTGCTCTCATATCTGGTCTTCGCCATCGGCGGCCGTATCATGCACAGCTCGGGAGGACCCGCAGACTGGCTGTCCAATGCGCCACGCATCATCACCCCATTTCTGGTAGGATGGTTTGCCGCGGCCCTCCTCTTCGGGGCATACCCTCGCTCAGGCGGTATCGCTCTGCGTAGATTTGCCCTGAACTCGGTTATGGCTGTCCTCGTCGGAAACGCCATTGGGTTCGCCTTGCGGGCCACAGTGTTTGGTGATGGGGTCGACTGGGTTTTTGTCCTGGCAGCCGTCGGGCTGACCACACTGGTGCTGGTTGGGCTACGCCTGCTCTATTTCTGGGTTACGATGTTGAGGGGTAAGGAAAGTGGCTGACGTCGGGAAGAGTAAAATGCAGCAACGAGGAAGCATCGGCCCGTGTTCTGCCCAATCCCGGTGTCAGGAAAACCGGATACCTTTCAGGAGACTGCCTCCGTACTCTGATTCAGATCATTTTGCAACCATCCCCTTTCTGCAGCGTAATTTGAAGTGGTAGAAAGGAAAAGATCTCGGCGCGAGACTTCTGTTAATTCTGAGCCTGTGAAGGAGACCGCCGGATCCTGAGATCCGCCCGCCGCCGCACGGTGGGCGCCCGTTTAATCGAAAGGAGATGGGCAGAAACCTCATGCGAATCGCCCTCTTTAGCGACATATACAAGCCCTATATTAACGGTGTCGTAAATCACGTGGGACTGCTCAAGGAGCACTTCGACCGCTGGGGAGAGCAGGTCTATCTTTTTGTTCCGGAGCAGGACAAAAAGACTGTGGACGAAAGTAACGTCATTCGCCTCCCCAGCATTCCAATCGCCGACACGGGTTATCACTTGACGGTTCGGGTAGACTCGCGTTGCCGTGACATTCTGAAGCTGATGGACGTGATTCACGTTCACCATCCATTTATCAGCGGCAGCTTCGGACTCAATTTTTCGCGGCGCTACGACGTTCCCCTGGTCTTTACGAGCCATACCCGATACGACCTGTACGTACAGCAGCATCTTCCTCTGGTGCCGGAAACGATCTCTGATACAGCCTTGCACGCGTTTTTCCAGCGATTCAGCCAGCGATGCAGCGCGATTATCGCCCCGAGCCAGAGTGCGGCCGCGGTCATGCAGACATGGGGCATCCAAGGGCGCGTCGCCGTCATTCCCAACGGCATTGAACTGGGCCAGTTTCAAAGTCCCCAACAAGAGGCGACGCGGAACGAGTTCAGGATCCCGGAGAATGCCGTCGTGGGCGTTTTCGTTGGGCGTATCAGCCAGGAAAAAGCCGTAGACCGCCTCCTGGGTATCTTCGCCGCACTGAAGGAAGAGATCCCCAACCTCCACCTGTTGCTTGTCGGGGGAGGGCCCAGCCTTGACGAGTGTCGTCAGCTTGCACGTGACCTGGGGATGGAGGGGCGGGTCACGTTTACGGGGCCAATTTCATATGAACGCATCGCCGGCGTCCTCGCCGTTGCCGACTTCTTCGTTTCCGCCAGCGTAAGTGAGGTGCATCCGCTGACCTTCATTGAGGCCGCGGCCGCAGGTCTTCCGGCCGTTGGTATAGACTCTCCCGGCGTGGCCGAAATGATCGTCGACGAAGAGACCGGTTTCTTGACAGAGAATAACGATCTCAGCTTCGGACTTCGCATAATGAAGATTGCGCAGGACGCACGTTTGAGGCGGGAGATGGGGTGCGCGGCACGAAGTTACAGCCAGCGATTCTCCGCCCACAACAACGCTCGCGAAGTCCTGGCGTTGTATCAATCGTTACAGGAGCAGTGATCTAAACCGAGAAGGGCAATCGGATCGAGACTGCAACTAAATCAATTCTCATCTGAATCAGCCCATCGCATCTGGAAAAGCGGGACTGCTGCAGCCCGCCCAACGCCCTGTGCGAGCCGACTTCCGGGGAGAGAGGCAACTTCAATGGCAACTTTCAGGCCAGGGAACTGACCCTGACAGAGCAGTCATGCAATAACGAGTTTGGCTAGCGGAGGGACTGTTTTCGCCCATTTGAAGAGCGTAAGTTAAGTGTACTTACTTTCGGATAGAGAAAACTGGCATTGCGCTCTATTTGCAGATGCTGTATTATGATTTCAATGCGATATCGTCGTCTTCCCTCTTTAGGAGAGTTCAGATATGCGTTGGGCGTTGCTGCTAAGGGGTCTGGTCACCTTTGTTTTTGTCCTGCTGGGATGGGAACTAGGCAGGCAGTTAACAGGGGTAGAGGCTCTTGAGAGTTTGACGCTCTCGTCAGCGCGCCTGATTGTTCCTCTCTCTATCGTCAGCGGTGTCATTGGGCTTTTCGCCGCACCGTGGCTTACGGTCAAACCGGCGAACGCGCTTCGGTCGAGCTTGCGGCAGATTCCCACCGTACAGCTCATGGCCGCGACTGCCGGAATGGCAATCGGGCTGGCCATAGCCGCACTACTGGCCTATCCACTCTCTCTCCTGCCCAATCCGTTCGGTACAATTCTTCCCTTTGTCGGCGTCATCGTTATGGGCTACCTGGGTGTGACGATGATGGTTCTGCGCCATCGAGAAATACTCAACTTCTTCCGTTTTCCCAACGGAAACGAGAACGGCAGGGATCTGCCGATGTTGCCACTCTTCGCGAAGGGCGGCCGGCCGCATCATTCGGATACGATGCTTCTGGATACCAGCGTCATCATTGATGGACGCATCGCCGACGTGGCCGAGACAGGCTTCCTCTGGGCAATACTCGCGGTCCCGAGATTCATTCTGAATGAACTCCAATATATCGCCGATTCTGCCGAGGTGTTGCGCCGCAACCGCGGTAGAAGAGGACTTGAGATTCTTGACAGGCTGCAGAAAATCGAAGGAGTGAACATCGTCTTCCTTGACCAGGACCCGGCAGAAGCACAGCAAGTGGATGAAAAGCTGGTCTACCTGGCCCGCGAAATGAGCGCAGCAATCGTTACCAATGACTACAATTTGAACCGGGTTGCCAAACTGCAAGGCGTGCGCGTCTTGAACATTAACGAATTGGCTAACGCTGTTAAATCTGTGGTTCTTCCCGGGGAAGAAATGGCGATCCAGGTGATTCAGGAAGGTAAGGAGATGAATCAGGGGGTCGGTTACCTCGATGACGGGACGATGGTGGTCGTGGAACAGGGCAGGCGCCACATGGGCGCGCGGCTTTCTGTGCGTGTCACGAAGGTGTTGCAGACGAACGCCGGTCGCCTGATATTTGCTGTTCCTGAGGAGGTACAGGAGCGACGCAGAACTTACGAGTCTGTTCGCTGACCGCGCCAGAACCCACTTGACAACCCGGTGACCCAACGAGAAGGACATCGATGACGCTCAGCATCTACAATACTTTGACCCGCGGGCGCGAACCGTTCGAAACGTTGGAAGAAGGACGTGTCCGCATGTACGTCTGCGGGCCGACGGTATACGCAGACGCCCATATCGGCCACGCGATGAGCGCCATCGTCTTCGACATGATTCGTCGATACCTGGAGTTCACCGGGTACGACGTAACCTACGTCACCAACTTTACCGACGTCGATGACAAAATCATCGTTAGGGCCCAGGAGACGGGTCAGGACCCCTTTGAGTTGGCGCAGTTCTTTACCGACAAGTACTTGACGCATCTCAGCGACCTGAACATCAAGCCCGCCGACTCCTATCCGCGCGTAACGAGCGAAATCTCCAACATTATTCGGGCAATCCAGGATCTGGGCGAGGCCGACTACGCTTACGCAGTCGATGGAAGCGTTTACTTTCGGGTCGACAGGGATGACGATTACGGGAAACTCAGCCGGCGACGCCAGGAGGATGCCGTAACCGGCACGCGTGTCGCCGGCGAAGAAGGCAAAGAGAATGAAGCTGATTTCGCCCTATGGAAGGGGGCCAAGGAGGGCGAGCCTTCGTGGGATAGTCCGTGGGGCCCCGGCCGCCCAGGATGGCATATTGAGTGTTCCGTCATGTGCCTGCACCACCTCGGCGAGAAAATTGACATTCACGGTGGCGGCAACGACCTGATTTTCCCACATCACGAAAATGAAATCGCACAGAGCGAGAGTCTCACCGGCAAGACGTTTGCCCGCTATTGGGTCCACAACGGGATGCTCCAGCTGTCTGGCGAAAAGATGAGCAAGTCGATCGGAAACCTCGTCACCATCGACAACTTTCTGAACCAGTACTCAGCCGACGCGCTCCGCATGTTGATCTTCTCGGGCCACTATCGCAAGCCGGTCTCCTATTCGGACGACTCCATCGGCGCGGCTGTGAGAAGCACGGCCCGTCTGCGAGGGGGGCTGCGGCCGGCGACGGGAACCGTTGCCGTGGGCGATGAGGTCAACAATCTGCGCGAAACCACTGAGTCTGCGCGCAGCGGCTTCTGCCAGGCGATGGACGATGACTTCAATACAAGCGCGGCTCTGTCGCACATTTTTGAGCTTGTAAGGGCGATCAATTCGGCCCGGGCCGCGGGTGTCTCCGGCCCGTTCTTCCAGGCGGCGCAGGATACCTTGCGTGAACTGGCCGGCGTCCTGGGCCTGTCGCTAGCCGAATCCGACGTCAGCGACGGCGAGGTGCTCGCCGCCAAACCGTTTATCGACCTGCTGGTCTCTGTGCGTACGACACTGCGAGAGCAGAAGCAGTGGACGGTGGCCGACATGGTTCGTGAAGGGCTCGCAGCCCACTCGGTCCAGTTGGAGGACACACCCGACGGTACAACCTGGCGCATCGAGGACGCCAGGTGAGCGAACTGCTCGTTGGACGGCACGCCGTCCTGGAGTCTCTGCGTGCAGGACGGCGACACTACTACCGGCTGTGGCTGGAAGGCGACGGCCGCACACCGCCTAAAGGCAGCCTCGCAGAGATCGTACAACTGGCCCACAAAACCAAAATCCCTACCAGGCACGTGGAGGGCGGTATCTTTGACCGCATTCGACGTGCGCAGTTGAATCCGCAGGGCGTTGCCCTGGAAACGGGCCCGTACCCCTACGTTGAGCTGGACGACATTCTTGACCTCGCGGTCCGCAATCCGGACCCCCTTCTTCTTGTCCTGGACCATCTCGAGGACCCGCGAAATCTTGGCACCCTGTTTCGCAGCGGTGAGGCGTTCGGCGTCGAGGGCGTCATTCTTCCCGAACGCCGCGCCGCAGGCATCACGCCCGCGGTCAGCAACGCCTCCTCCGGGGCCGTGGAACACATTCCTGTTGCGCTCGTGGGTAACGTCAACCGGACCATCGACCTCCTCAAGAAATCGAATATCTGGACAGTCGGCCTGGATCTCGGACCTGAAGCGATCTCGCTCACCGATGCCGACCTGAGCGGTCCGTTGGCTGTCGTCGTCGGCAACGAAGGCAAGGGGCTCAGCCGGCTGGCGCGGGAAAAGTGCGATTTCTGCGTTACAATCCCCATGGCGGGTTCGGTAGACAGCCTGAACGCAGCCATCGCCGGCAGCATCGTGCTTTTTCATGCTTTCCAGGCGCGGGCCCCTGTGGAAAATGCTGCAAAAGTCTGAGGTAGAGGCATCTCCTGGTGGGCGTAGCGACTTTCTTCTGTTCACAGCAGAAAAGCCAGATTCCCAGTCCCGGAATCTGAAGGAATGCTCCGCAGATTAACTGCGCAGCCACTCTTTGGGCCGCGTGCGGGGCGCGTCCCCATCCTTTCGCGGCCAGCGAACCGTTTCCTCTATCTTCTGGGCCAGGTCGAAGTCCTGCTGCGTCAGACCTCCTGCGTCTTGCGTGGTCAGGAAGACCTCAACCGAGCGATAGTTGAGGACTATCTTTGGATGGTGGTAGGCGGCTTCGGACAGAAATCCGACAGCGTTTGCCGTCATCAGCGTCACGCGCCAGTTGGCCGTATCGAACCGTCTGTACAACTGGCCTTCGCGCACTGCCCAAGTGGGCAGGTTTTCCTCAAGCCACGTGTGGACTTCCTCTTCATCTTCCCATTTTGCCATCGGTTACCCTGCTTTCGCTTGCAAATGTTGCCCGGTTCTACTGCGCACGGATCTGTGCTGAAAAGGGCGATGTCCTTTTTTCTACCTCCTGCTCCAATCGTGAAATCTGTTTCAAGCGGAATCAAAATGCGGTAAAGAGCGGTGCCATGTTATATAATAGCGGCTGGAATTCGTGACATACCTATTCGCAGTAGCGAATGAACTGCTTCAGCTCTTGATGGAGATAGTGAATGGTACGTCGTAAGTCTTACCTGCTTGCAATTGTCATCTTTATTTTGGCTCTTGTCGTGGTGAGCGCGTGTGCGCCGAATCCTCGCTTACAGTTGATTTCGCCCAATATGGTGGTACTGGCGGAAGGAGAGACATTTGTGCCGCCCACGCCGACGCCGCGGCCGCGTATAGCCGGTCTCAGCGACGAGCAGGTTCTGGCCGGTTTGCCGCAGGAGGTCGTCGCCTTGATCCCCGGCGATGCTGACAGAGGCCTCGATCTGACTGTGCCCCACAACTGTATTGGTTGTCACCTAACCGACAACAGCCTTGTAGACGTGGCGCCGACATGGTTTGAGATTGCCGATACCGCAGTTGGTCGCGCGGAACAACTGGCGCTTGCCGGGCCGGCGCTGTACCTTTACAACAGTATTACAAATCCGAATGAACACATCGTCGACGGCTATACTTCTGACGTAATGCCATTGACTTACGCTGAGGATCTGAGTAATCAGGACATGGCGGATCTTCTGACCTATCTGCTTACTCAGCGGGCCGAATAGGCTCAGATCGTCTGCAAACTATCTCAATCACGGGAGCCTGGCCCCAATGTGGCTGGGCTCCTTTCGCGTCCGTGACTAGCGCTCAAGATTCTTCCTATCAACCGGCGGGGCCAGAAGAGCGCGCAGGGCCCGGATGTCTTCCGGCGAAGTGCGGCAACAACCGCCGATGAGACGCGCGCCGGCGGCCAGCCAGGATGCAGCCTGCTCTGCAAACTGACCCCGGTCGCTGCCTGGTATCCATGTTCGGGCTGGAACGTCCCACAGCTCACCGCTGTTGGGATAGCAGACAAGTGGTTTGGCTGTATTCTCAAGGGCCTTCCGCAGCAGCGGCTCGGCGAAACCGGGCGCTGTGCAGTTCAGACCGAAGGCGACGATGGTGGACGTACCTTCGGCCAGTTCAGCACAGGTGACGAAACTTTCGCCGCTGGAAACCTCCTCTCCGTCGCGGCAACTGAAGCTTAGCCAGGCAGGCGTATGCCGGTATTCGTCCAGCAGCTCAACAAGGACTTCACCTTCCTGCAAGCACGGGATAGTTTCGCATGCCAGCAGGTCCGGTTCAGCTGCCAGCAGTGCTTCCAGTCGCGGACGGTGCCACTCTCTCAACTCCTGGCTGGCGATGTTGAAATCGCCGCGATACTCGGACCCGTCGGCCAGATAGGCTCCGTAACTGCCCACCGAGGCGGCGACCAGAGGGCGCTTTCGGCTTGGATCCTCGACGGTGTCGTGCAGTTCCTCCCAAAAACAGTCACGCGCCTGCTGCGCGATGCGCACGCTGCTCTGCAGCAAAGCGGCGCTCTCGTCACGGCTCAGCCCGCGGCGCGCCAATCCCTCGAAGCTGGCCTGATAGCTTGCACTGATGGCGACGTCCGCGCCGGCCTCGTAGTAGTCAAGATGGAGCTGCCGGATCGATGCTGGATCTTCGATCAGAAGCCGTGCCGACCACAGCTCGTCGCTCAGATCGGAGCCTCTCCGCTCCAGTTCAGTCGCAAGGGCGCCATCGAGGATGACGACGCCCTGGTCGGCCAGAAACGGTTCGAGGGGGTCGCTTGATTTCATCCCAGAACGGCGGGCGTGTAGCGGCCCTCACGCATGATTTCAAGTTCGGTGCCGTCGCTCAGGTGGCCCGTGACATCGAGCGTCGCCGTCCCGATCATCACGTCCAGGTGGAGATCGGAATTGTTTACCCCGGCCTCCACAAGTTCATCCTCAGATAGGTCGCCGCCGCCCTCTAGCCCGATGGGATATGCCTTTCCAAAGGCAACGTGGCAGGCGGCGTTCTCGTCGAAAAGCGTATTGTAATAGATGAGTCCGCTCCGGAAGATGGGCGAGGACACGTCAACAAGGGCGACCTCGCCCAGATAGCGGGTTCCCTCCACGGCGAAAAACTGTTCGTAGGTCTCCTGGTCTTCCCCCGCTGAAAACTCGACGACCTGGCCGTCTTCGAAACGGAACCAGACATCGGCCACTTCGCGGCGGAAGGGGAAGCTGGGCCGCGAGGTACGCGTCCAGCCGTTTACCCGCAGCCGGTGCGGTGTGGTGAACAGCTCCTCAGTTGGTATGTTGGGGAGAAATACGGGCGCGGCGGAGGCCCCCCTCTCCTCATCCGCCTCTGTGCCCAGTCCACTGTTGCCGCCGGCCCAATGCGGCCGGTCGGTCAGTCCGATAGTCAGGTCAGTTGAGGGCTTGCCGTCCGGTCCCGGCTCAGGGTCGAAAAAATGAAGCGCGCGCACCTGCTTGGCCTGCAGCGTCGAACGGGCCGCAGCCAGATTGTCCAGATGCAACTGCCACGCCGCAAGCGGATCGTCGGCGTCCAGGCGAATAACACGGCGGATCTCCTCCCAGAAGCGGGGCAGCGCTTCTTCCTCCGGTAGCTCCGGAAAGACCTTCTGCGCCCATGCCGGTGTGGGCATCGCTGCCACATTCCACTGCTGTTTCATCTCCATCATCGAAGCGCGCCAGGGCATCGTGGCCCGATACTCGGCCGTCTGCAGGATACGCAGCTTATTGGGGTCCAGTTGCGCGGGCAGCCCGGGATCTTCTTCGCCAACCAGGCTGATGGCGGCCCACCTGTCGTCCTTTCGTTCGAGAGCGATGGCTTCCACGTAGGCCGGGAGATGCTCAAGCTCTTCGGCGCTGTTCCTGCGGACACGAATGCTCTGTAGCCGCATGTCGCTGTACTCAATCGCCACATACCTCGCACCCGCATCATAGGCGGCGGCAGCCAGCGTTAGGGCGAACTCTCGGTGAACTGGCTCTGTGCGGATGTCAAGAGATTGGCCGGGCTGCAGATTCACCCCAAGCCGGATGAGAAGTTGAGCGTACTGTTTGAGGTCCCTGTCAGAAAAAGGCATTGGAAGTCTCAACCCTGTGCATGCTAAATGTGCCCTGTTCGAAAACGATATTGGCGGCGTGTGCATCCTATACGTAGGTGTACCTTCTTATCTCTCGGGAATCAAAAGAACCGTCCCCAGTCCCCAATCAACCCTGAGGCAAGAAAAGTCCCCCTCTGACTACTAACTGCTGCAGTTACTGCAGTTCTGGGCGGTCGGGCCTATTCGGCCCTCCCTTGTGCGGGGGCTCCGCCCCCGCAACGCCCCCTCTCCTACAACACGCCTCATCGACCGGGTGTCAATATTGGTGACGGGTGCCTAATCGAAGGTGTCCAGCCAGACCCCGTCCCGCCAGTCCCATCAGATCCCCGTAGGGGCAGCCATGTGCCTGCCCTCGCACCCGCCCCGACTGACGGACTCCACCGTACGGCCAGGCCTGGCGCCTGCCCTGCCCCTCTCCACCAGCCGGTAAACAGTTCCAGCCACCGCCGCCACCGATTCCCCGCCAGACAGTTCCCACCCCAATTCAGGGATGCACGCTTGGCGGCCCTGAACTTGACAACCCTTTGCCGGATATCTAAAATATCCCTTGGCTGACGGCCCACTAGCTCAACTGGCAGAGCAGCGGACTCTTAATCCGCGGGTTCGGGGTTCGAATCCCTGGTGGGTCACTGCAAAGCGGGACGACTCATGTGAGTCTCCTGCTTTTTTGTTGTGTTGCCTCGGCCTCTTGGGGTCAATGAAGGCACCGTCTGATGCGACCATCGTGCAAGGAACCACATGCCGCCCTTAAACCAGAAACCCGCTGCTCTGAGAAATCCTGGCAGCGGGCTTCAATTTGCAAGTTGCAGGGAAACCATCCATCGGTACGCGTCGCGAGTTGCAGCGCGGTCAGAGCGTCGAGTCGCCCCGATTCTTACCTCGTTTCCCGGTAGACGACATGCTTTCGCAGCACCGGGTCATACTTCTTCAGTTCCAGTCTCTTGTCGTTGTTGCGCCGGTTCTTGGACGTCAAATAGAGATGATGGCTCTCTGTGCTACGCATCTTCACCAGCTGACGGGGTCCTCTCTTGGCCATTTTCGCCTCCGATTCAAATCCTGATGCAACGGTGTGCCTTGCATACTGGGCCAATCAGGCACCCGTACCTCGCTCAAAAACCCCTAACAGGACCTCGGTGGAGGACTGTTCGGGAAAGATGAGAGGAGAGCGGCAAGCTGCCCTCTTTCGAACTCAACATTCGTCGACGCAGATTATAGACGTTCCAGGTAAGGAAAGCAAATTTCTACGGCTCCAGGCGATTCTGGCAATGCAACTTACTGTACTGGCGTTGCCCCCTGACTGTTTTCCGCTACAATGAAAAGCATCTGAGAGGACAGGCAAATAAGGACACGTCGAACCTGCCCAACTGGACTCGCAAAGGGGCGGAGACCAAATACATTCCAAGGGAAAGGACAAAGTGGAGCTAAGATGAAAGGACCTGTACGCGTTTCCTTGATGGGCTTGGGTCAGCGGGGGCTGCAACATTTGAGATCCCTATGGACACTTCAGCAACAGGGCGCCGTCCGCCTCGTGGCGTTGGCGGACGCATTTGAAGCCAATCTGGAAACGGACAAGATCCGCAACTATGTAGAAGGGTTCAAGCCTGACGGCGTCCTGCATACGACCGACTTTGTGGCGCTGTTGGAACAGGAACCGGATGCACTGTACGTATGTATACCCCCTAATGTCCACTCAGGGGAGGTCGTACAGGCTGCTGAATCAGGTCTGCATCTTTTCGTCGAAAAGCCGATGAGCCTCTATCTGGACGAAGCGCTGGAGATGGAGGCGGCGATAAGTGGCGCCGGCGTGCTCAGTACGGCCGGATTCCAGCAGCGCTTCGACGGCCGGCACGAGGCTATCCACCGCCATCTGCGTGAGGGCAGACGACCGTTAATGGCCTGCTACACCTATCATGGTCCGCTTGAAGGGCACAACGTCAAACACCATCAAACTGAACTGCACGGGGGGCCGGCCAATAGAGTATGGACTGCCAACCGGGCCTGGAGCGGCATGACGGTCGTCGAAGGCGGCATTCACCTCCTCGACCTCTGGCGCTATTGGTTCGGCGATGTCGAGTGGGTGCAGGCCCATTACCAGCACCGGCCTGAGGCTGATGTCCACGACGGAGCCGACAATCCCTACACCTACAGCGTGCTTTTCGGCTTTGTCGGCGGCGCAACAGGAACGATGACGCTTTCGCGCTTGCGCAAGGTCTATGCCGACCATAGCGACCATCAGGTCCTGTGGACGGAGGGAAGGGCGGAGATCAGCTGGGAAGGCGTTATTGCCTACGAATACGACGGCCCCTACCCGCCGGCGCAACCGCCGCAACAGGACGTGGTCACGAAGGCGCTCTTCAACGGGCGGGGCGGCGACGACACGTTTGCCATAAGTCGATTCTTCGCCCAGGCCATCGCCGAGGGGCGCCCTGAGCTGGTCCGCTCGCCCTTCAGCGACGCCATGAACAGCCTGGCCGCCGTAATTGGGGCCAATGTCTCGGATGATCTGGGCGGCGAGAGGGTTTACATTGAACAGCTGCTGCGGGCGGAGAGGTTCGCGGCGTACAGGCGAAAGCCATCTTAGCAACGAGAGGACTGAATTCGATGAACTTTCTCATTTATCCACCTCTGACCCCTGAGGAACTTGAGCAGGTCCGGGCAGTATCGCCGGACCTGGAGATTGTCAACGCGCTGACCGAAGAGGAAGCGCTCGCCGCGATTCCACAGGCTGTCGGCATGTACGGAAACCTCACGCCCGCCCTGCTGGCGCGGGCCGAGAGCCTGCGCTGGCTGCAGACTCCGATAGCCGGCCTGGAGCACTACATGTATCCGGAACTGGCCGAGAGCGATGTCGTGATCAGTAACATGGCCAAGATATATAGCGACATGATTGCCGACCACGCTTTCTGCTTCATTCTGATGTTCGCCCGCGGCATACATCTCTACATGCGCCGCCAGATTCAAGGTGAGTGGCGAAAGGGGACGCCGGTACGCCATTTGGGCGACTGCACTCTGGGCGTTATCGGGCTGGGAGGAATCGGGTCGGAGCTGGCCCGCCGCGGCAAGGCGCACGACATGCGCGTAATCGCCGTCGACGCGCGGCCCGACGCGGCGCCAGGACGCAGCCTCGATCTGGACGCGCTCTGGCCGCAGGACCGGCTTCCCGATCTGCTGGCAGAGGCCGACTTCGCGGTCAGCTGCGTACCCCAAACACCGGAGACCGTCGGACTGATCGGCGCCGCAGAGATCGCCCGCATGAAGCCGACGGCATACCTGATCAACATCAGCCGTGGGGTCGTCGTCAAACTGGACGCGCTGGTGGCGGCACTGGAATCGGCCGCCATCGCCGGTGCCGCGCTTGACGTTTACGAGACCGAGCCGCTACCGGCGGAGCACCCTCTGTGGAAGATGGAAAACGTCATCCTTACGCCCCACGTCGCTGCCGACAATCCTCACGTTCCCCAGCGCCGCATCGACACCCTGAAGGACAATCTGCGCCGCTACCTGGCCGGAGAGACGCCCCGAAACATCGTGGACAAACGCCGTCTCTTCTAGTCTTGAATACCGGATCTCAAACCTGCTGCTGCGACGCCGCGCCGGAACGTCAGATGCCAAGATATGCTTCGGCTACCTGCGGGTTGGCCAGAAGGTCGCCGGCCGCGCCGCTCAGGACGATGTTTCCCGTCTCGAGGACGTACCCGCGGTCGGCAACTTGAAGCGCGGCCTGCGCGTTCTGTTCCACCAGTAGGATCGTAGTTCCCTGGGCGTTGATCTCGCGAATGATCTGAAATATCTGCTGCACGAGCAGCGGGGCCAGTCCCATCGAGGGTTCGTCCAGAAGAAGTATGCGGGGACTGCTCATGAGGGCGCGGCTGATCGCCAGCATCTGCTGTTCACCTCCGGAGAGCGTGCCGCCCGGCTGGCTGAGGCGTTCCTTGAGGCGCGGGAAGAGTTCAAAGACGCGTTTCAGGTCATCGCGGACGCCATCGCTATCGGTGCGCGCGAAAGCGCCCATCGCCAGATTCTCCTGGACCGAAAGGCGGGCAAAAATCTTGCGCCCTTCCGGTGACTGCGAAACGCCCAGCCTGGCCACCTCGTGGGCAGGCATTCTGTCCAGTCGAATACCGTTGTCGCGGCTGGGAAGGGGCCTGCTGCCTCCCCCTGGTGGGCTATCCTGAAAGTAGATTGCGCCGGCGCGGGCCGGTAGAACCCCGCTGATGGTGTTGAGCGTGGTCGTCTTGCCCGCGCCGTTCGAGCCGATGAGCGTTACCACTTCACCTTCATTCACGCTCAGGGAAATGCCCTTTAACGCGTGGATATGTCCGTAGTAGGTGTGGACCGAATCCAGGATCAGCATGCTTCAACCGTTCGCCGGCCTGGCCGTTTCCTGCACGGCTACCTCGGGACCAAGGTAAGCCTCAACTACGCGCGCGTCTGCGCGGACCTCTTCCGGCGTTCCTTCGGCGATCTTCTCCCCGTAATCCAGAACGGCAACACTTTCTGAAATACTCATCACGACCTTCATGTCGTGCTCAATCAGAAATACCGTGATCCCCTTCTCGTCGCGTAGCCTGTGGACGAGCTCCATCATGCGGTCGGTCTCGCTCGGATTCATGCCGGCAGCCGGCTCGTCCAGGAGTAGCAGTCGCGGTTGACTCCCCAATGCCCGTGCAACCTCAAGCAGCCTCTGGTCCCCGTATGGCAGGTTTGTGGACACGACCTCCTCGCGCCCGCGCAGGCCGACAAAACTGAGCAGCGCACTGGCAGACTCTCGGGCTGCGCGTTCCTCTTCCTGTTGGCGGCGTGTGCGCAGGACCGCGCTCCAGTGCGACGCGTGCAGCCGCAGATGCTGGCCGACCAGGACATTCTCGAGCGCGGTCATTCTGCCGAAAAGGCGGATGTTCTGGTATGTACGCGCAACGCCGCGATCGGTGATCTCGTCCGGCCGCAGACCAATTAGCGAGCTGCCGTCGAACAGAATCTCGCCCACTTCCGGCCTGTGCAGTCCCGTCAGGCAGTTGAAGAGAGTCGTCTTGCCTGCCCCGTTTGGGCCGATCAGCGACGTGATCGAACGCTCTGCAATCTCAAGGTCCACATTGTCGACGGCTGTCAGGCCGCCGAATACCTTGGTGACGTGCTGCAGGCTGAGGAGGGCAGTCATTTGGCCTCCTCCTCTCCGTTGGCAGGCTCCGGAGAGGCTGCCCGCTGGTCCCCTGGGACAAGCCCCTCCATCAGCCCAACGGTGTCGTCAAGCCTGGACTCATCGGTATCAGTGCCTTGCGTGCGGCGGCGGGCAGAGGGAAGGATACCGGCAGGACGCACGATCATCATGATGACCAGAAGGGCGGCGAAAGTAACGATTCGGTACTCGTCGACGCCTCGCAGGACCTCTGGCAGACCTTTCAGCGCCAATGCCCCCAAAACAATTCCGGCAGGGCTGCCGATTCCCCCCACAATGATGAGTGCCAGGGCGTCAATTGAGACAAAGAGTGTGAAATTCTCGGGAAAGATATTGATCTGTCTGGCGGCGTAGAGCTGGCCAGCCATACCTGCAAAGGTTGCACCGATGGCGAAGGCGAGCAGTTTGGTGCGCACGAGATGGACGCCGGTGGCCTCGGCTACATCCTCGTCTTCCTGCATGGCGAACCAGGCGCGGCCCAACCGTGAATCGTTCAGGCGAATTGCGACAAAGGCGACAATGGCTGAGCTTATCAGGGCCAGCAGGAAGATCCAACCCTGTGAGCTGAGCAAACCAAAGGTGGCACTGGCAGGTGACAGGCCGAACAACGCCGGCTGCGAAATCTCAAGTATGCCGCGAGGACCGTTGGTCAACTCGCCCAAATTCAGCATGAAAAGCCGGATGATCTCCCCAAAACCAAGCGTTACGATTGCCAGGTAATCCCCCCGCAAACGCAAGACGGGAATGCCCAGCAGTACGCCCCCAATAGCCGCCGTAAGCATAGCAACCGGCAGTGCCATCCAATAGCCCAGCAGGGGACTGTCCGGAGGGAACCCCAGCAAGATAAGCAAGCCGCTGATGTAGGGCGAGGAAAAGGGGGCCGAGAGGAAGGCGTAAGTGTAGGCGCCTATGGCAAAGAAGGCCACGTAGCCCAGGTCCAGCAACCCTGCATACCCGACTACGATATTCAACCCGAGGCCCATCATGACGAATATGAAAACGAGACCCATGACGGAATTCTGGAACTGGTCGAGGATGAAGGGCATCGAAACCACGCCCAGTCCGAGCAATACCGCCACGATTCTCTGTTCCCGCCCGGGTCTGGATAGGCGCAATGCAAAGAGCCCGCTGCCGGTTGCGATCAGAGTCAGAAGCAGGCGGACCGTCCCCTCATTTGTGCCGAAAGCAGTTACGCCGGGGAGTCCAATCCACGCGATGTATGCGAGCAGGACAAAAGGAAGGGCGATGCCGGCGAGCCGGCCAACTGACCCCAGAGTGGGGCCGGAATCGTGCGCAGCGAGAAGACCGCTACGTGCTGCTGTAGTCAGATTGCTGCTTCCGGCGCTTACGGCCAGGCCCGCAAGAATGCCGGCGCCTGCGAACAGGAAAATCTGAAGCAGATATCGGATTAACGAGACTTCCGCTTGCACAATCTGTCCGGGAGATACCCCGATCAAGGCGGCGACGTTGATGGGGACGATCTTGTCCAGAACAGGTTGGATCGCAACGCCATTGCCCATCGCAGCGGCAAAGATGCCGCTCACGATCGCAATGAGCAGACCCGTTGTCAATCCCGCCAACAGCCCCCTCAAGGCTACGGCTGTTCCTGGGCCAGCGGTAAGGAGTGCAGTGAGGGGGTACCGGTTTGAATCGGCATTCTGGCCAATCTCCCAACCCGGTTTTCCCTCGACGCCTTCAGGCTTCTGCCCCGGATTCCTTGGGAGATAGGTGGCCGCTTCGCGGCGCAAGTTCAGCCAGAAGAACAGTCCGGAAATGAGTGCCAGGACCGGCAAGGCCGAACCGCCTATGCGGCCGGGGATGCCGATGAGGATCAGGTAACTCAAAAAGGCGAAGCCGACGAGTCCGGTCCTGATTGCCCCTGCCGCAAATTGGAGAGCCATCAGGCTTTCTTCTCGCTCAAAACTTCACCAAATAGCCCCGTAGGCCGGAAAATCAGTATGAGCACGAGCAGGCTGAAGGCGATCACGTCCTTGTATTCGGTGGGTATTCCCAGTGCGCTGGGACCAACCGCTTCGATCAGTCCGAGAATGAGCGCGCCGAACATCGCTCCCGGGATATTTCCGATTCCCCCGAGCACGGCGGCCGTGAAAGCTTTGAGCCCTGGAATGAACCCGCTGTTGAACTTCACGACCGTGTTATGGAAACCAAGCATGACACCCGCCGCCCCGGCCAGGGCCGACCCCAACATGAACGTGACCACGATTACGGCGTTGACGTCAACACCCATCAGCGATGCCGTGGCGCGGTCTTCGGCTACCGCACGCATGGCGCGCCCCAACTTTGTGCGTTGGATGATGAAATAGAGGGCCAGCATCAGGAGGATGGAGGTGATGAAGATTATGGCCCCGGTGTAGGGGATGAACACATCGCCCAGCCGCAGACCGCCCGAAATCAGGGCAGGTTTGCGATAGCTGTGCGGGCTTACCCCGAATATAAGCAGGACCGAGTACTGGAGGAAAAGCGACGCGCCGATAGCGCTAATCAGTGGGACCAATCGCGGCGCCTGGCGTAAGGGCCGGTAAGCGAGGCGTTCCAGGGCGACCCCAATTAGCACCGAAGCTGCCATCCCGATGACCATGATAGTCAGCAAGGCGATGACGACGATCGCCCAGGGTCCCTCCATCCAGCCGCGCGCCAGGGCAAATTGGAGAGCGAAGTAACCGGTTATACCGCCGATCATCATGACTTCGCCGTGGGCGAAGTTGATCATGAAGAGGATTCCGTAAACGAGCGTGTAGCCCAATGCCACCAAGGCATAGACTCCGCCCAGAACCAGGCCGTTAAGCGCCTGGGAAATCCAGAATGAAGCAGGGTACCCCTCCGCCAGCCCTACAGTGGTTACCCTCCACACGACCAGAACTACGATGGCAGCGCCCAATGCCCGGGTAAATTGCTTCACGGCAGCACGGCCGTCCGTGCCTGCCGCATGCGCCTCCACCGGGCTGGAAGTCATTGTCGTTTTGAAAGAGTTGATGGAGAGTTGAGCGGAGAGGGAACTTTCAAGTTCCCTCTCCTTTGGTTTTGGAGGTTACTCCATTCCGAAACCGGAAACCTGACTGAAACCGCCTTCTGCGACCTGGAAGATCTGTACGCCACCTGCCCCGCATTCGCCCATGCTGTCGCACTTGATGGTGCCGGTCAGTCCCTCAAATGCATCGACTGAGCGGATAGCGGAGATCAGCTCCTCTCTGTCTATTACGAGGTTGCCGCTGTCGTCCACGGAGGCAACCGCCGCGATCGCGGCCGCGATCAACTTCACCGAATCGTAGCTCTGACTGTGGAAAGGACCGAGATCGTCAGGGCTGACACCGTACTTTTCCATGTACTTGGCGTCGAACTCCGCGTTCATATCTTCCGAGTCGGCGCCGGCAACGAACGAAACGTATGTGCCCTCTGCCGCGTCGCCGGCGGCTTCCAGGTACTGCTGCGTGTAGGCGCCGTCAACGCTCATGAAGGCCGTGTCCTCAAGGCCGGGAGTCTCCGTCATCTGCTGGGCGATCAGACCGGCCTCAGTCGAGTAGCCGCCGAAGAAGATGAGCTGCGGCCCGTCGGCGCCGACTCTGGCCAGCATGGCGCGAAAGTCCGTATCTCCTACCTGGACGCCTTCAAAGCTGGAGACTTCGCCACCCAGGCCGGCAACGCCGCTCTGGAAGATCTCCGACAGCCCCTTGCCGTAGTCGGAGTTGTCGTGGACAACCGCGACCTTGGTGAGTCCGAGACTGTTGACCACAAAGTCCGCGTCGGTCGCCCCCTGCAGTGCATCGCTCAAGGCAACGCGGTTGCAGACGTCGCAGTCGGCGGACGTGATGTCTGGGTTGGTGGCGCTCGGACTGACAAAGGGAATCCGCGCCTCCTGAAGAATCGGCACCAGACCGAATGTCTCGCCGGAGCAGGTGCCGCCGGTGACGGCGACAATTGTCTCGTCGGCCGCGAACTTATTGCCTACGTTTGTACCTTGCGTACCGTCGCAAGCACCGTCCTCGGCCACCAGCTCAAACATGAATCCTTCAAGGCCCCCCATGGCGTTGAGGTCGTCGATGGCCAGTTCCGCCCCATGGCGGATATTCAGACCGGGGTCAGGTATCGGTCCGGTCAGGGCAAAGGAGCCGCCGATCCGGATCACCCCGCCTGAGGCGATGACCACCTTCCCGCTCATGTCGGCAGCGGCCTCCTCCATGGGCGCCTCTTCTGCAGGGGCTTCGGCCGCCGGCTGCGGTGCCACACATGCGGCTAACATCAGCGCGGCAACCAGGAACACACTGAAAAACCTAAGTTGCTTTGTCATTTGGACCTCCTTGGTCAAAAAGCGTTCCATGAAAGTGGGAGTTATGTTCGTGTGAATGGCGCCCATTTCGAGTAGGGAACAAGCGGGTCCCAAAATCGGGAGATTCTCAAGCCAATTATAGTTTAATGCGCCAAATTCAGGCAAGACCATTTCCCAGGGACGTGCATCCCAAAATGGGGGAGACCTTCCCCATACCTCAGGTCGCTGCGGAGCCCCAACCATATCGAGATTGACTTCGCGGCAGAGTCAGTCCCTTCTCTGACAACTGACTACTGACTACTGCATTTCTGGGCGGTCGGGCCTATTCGGCCCTCCCTTGTGCGGGGGCTCCGCCCCCGCAACGCCCCCTCTCCTACAACACGCCTCATCGACCGGGTGTCGCCATTGGTGACGGGTGCCTAATTGAAAGTGTCCAGCCTGACCACGTCCCGCCAGTCCCATCGAATCCCCGCAGGTGCCCGCCGTGTGCCCGCCCTCGCACGCCCAACTGACGGACTCCACCCTTAGGCCAGGCCTAGTTCCTGCCCTGTTAGTTTCATGCAAAGCACAGGTGGCTGAAACCTCAATCTCCCAAGAACTCTCGAGACTCGAACTCAAAAATTGCGCGAAAATGTCACCAAAATAACCTCCATTCTGTGTTAGAATGTGACTGAAAGATCTAACCGGCAACAGATTTCTTGCAATAGAGAACAGTTACAAAAGAAGACACGTTCGCGCCGCCGAAACAACGACTGCAGCGCCTCCCCGTACGTCCAAACAAGCTTGCCTGAAATTCGACCAGGTAGTCGCAGTGAGTCTTCCTTCCGTGAACTCCTTCTTGAGGATGCCCAAACCATGAGCCGACCCCCGGATACGGCCCGCCAGACGCAAAAAGCGCTCCTGCAAAAGAGCCAACATGAATTCCATCCGACACTGTCCGACTCGATCCAACATTGAACGTACAAACCGAAAGCGCACGCAAACTCTCGTGAACTCTCGTGAACTCTCGCAAAACACTCGTAAACACTCGTCCGACTAAGCTTGCGCCAGTAGTATTTACAGCCAATCCCTTTTATCCCGAGAACTGCAGTTCAAACAACCCTCAACCTCTCGCAAACTCTTGCAAACTCTCGTGAACTCTCACAAAGCACTGGAAGACGCCTTCCCAACCAAGCCCGCGACAAGAGACACCCGCAATCCCGCAAATCCTTGAAAATCCAGCAAATCCTGATTCAGACAATCCGTAAACACACGCAAACTCTCGTAAACTCTCGCAAACTCTCATAGAGCACTAGCCGGCTCCTTCCCAACCAAGCCCGCGACAAGAGACACCGGCCATCCTGAAAATCCAAAAAAATCCAGCAAATCCTGATTCAGACAACCCGCAAACTCTTGCAAACTCTCGTAAACTCTCGTGAACTCTCATAAAGCACTAGCAGACGCCCACCCAACCAGGCCCGCGACAAGAGACACCCGCAATCCCGCAAATCCATGAAAATCCAGCAAATCCTGATTCAGACAATCCGCAAACACACGCAAACTCTCGTAAACTCTCGTAAACTCTCATAAAGCACTAGCAGACGCCCACCCAACCAAGCCCGCGACAAGAGACACCCGCAATCCCGCAAACCCATGAAAAGTCCAGCAAATCCTGATTCAGACAATCCGCAAACTCTCGCAAAATCTCGTGAACTCTCACAAAGCACTGGCAGACGCCTTCCCAACCAAGCCCGCGACAAGAGACTCCCGCAATCCCGCAAATCCTTGAAAATCCAGCAAATCCTGATTCAGACAATCCGTAAACACACGCAAACTCTCGTGAACTCTCATAAAGCACTAGCAGACGCCCACCCAACCAAGCCCGCGACAAGAGACACCGCAATCCCGCAAATCCATGAAAAATCCAGCAAATCCTGATTCAGACAACCCGCAAACTCTTGCAAACTCTCGTAAACTCTCGTGAACTCTCATAAAGCACTGGCCGACGCCCACCCAACCAGGCCCGCGACAAGAGACACCCGCAATCCCGAAAATCCATGAAAATCCAGCAAATCCTGATTCAGACAATCCGTAAACACACGCAAACTCTCGCAAACTTTCGTGAACTCTCATAAAGCACTGGCCGACGCCCACCCAACCAGGCCCGCGACAAGAGACACCCGCAATCCCGAAAATCCATGAAAAATCCAGCAAATCCTGATTCAGACAATCCGTAAACACACGCAAACTCTCGCAAACTCTCGTAAACTCTCATAAGGCACTAGCAGACGCCCACCCAACCAAGCCCGCGACAAGAGACACCCGCAATCCCGCAAATCCATGAAAAATCCAGCAAATCCTGATTCAGACAATCCGTAAACACACGCAAACTCTCGTAAACTCTCGCAAACTCTCATAGAGCACTAGCCGACGCCTTCCCAACCAAGCCCGCGACAAGAGACACCCGCAATCCCGCAAATCCTGATTCAGACACGGCGTCGAACGATTCGGAATGTCGCGCCAAATGCTCAATTTAGGCGCGACATATGTAGACTTGGCGCGACATTTGTAGACATCTGTTGACTTTCTTGACATTGCGCGGCCTCAGTCCAGGCCAATGAACTGAACAAATGCAAGGGTTCGTTGACGTTGTCGGCAGAAGCCTGAATATGTGGTAAACTCTGCACGCGCTGCCAAACTTTCGCCCATGCCTGCTGGCTGGAGTTGTCACTAGGCACGGGAGAACGTTTGGCCTTTCTGTGTGCATTTGCTATTCCACGCTACCCTTCACATGAGTCTTCTGGTTGCCTCTCACATTTCAAAAAACTACGGCGATCTCGACGTACTCGAGGACGTGAGCGTTCGCATCGAATACGGGGACCGGATCGGACTCGTCGGTCACAACGGCGCCGGCAAGACCAGCCTTCTCAGAGCATTGGGCAGGATCGATGCAAGCGTAACCGGCGAGATCTCGGTCGCTCAGGGCACGCAAACCGGCTACCTCGCGCAAGACCCGCCGCCCGCCGGCCAGCGCACGCTCTATGAAGATCTGAGACTCGTATTTGCTGACCTGCTGGCCGAAGGAGAAAAGCTCCACCGCCTGGAAGCCAAGATGACCGAGCTGGCCCAAAGCGATCAGGAACTGTCGGGCCTGCTGACACGTTACGGACGGCAACAGGAGGCGTTCGAAAGGGCTGGTGGGTACGACGTAGACCAGCGAATCCGATTCGTCCTCAGCGGTCTCGGCCTCGACGAGTCACTCTGGCAGGCGCCCTTGTCGCACCTGAGCGGAGGGCAGCGAACTCGCGCATGTCTGGGACGTCTGCTGCTTGAGGAGCCGGACCTGCTCCTGTTGGACGAGCCCACGAATCATCTGGATGTGCGGTCGATGGCGTGGCTGGAAAACGTACTTATCGGATGGAAAGGCGCCCTCGTGGTTGTCTCACACGACAGGTACTTCCTCGACTCGGTCGCAACCAGAATATGGGATCTTGCGCACCGTCGTGTGGACGCCTACCGGGGCAACTACAGCCACTATCGGCTGCAGAGAGAGGAGCGCCGTGCCCGCTGGCGAAAGGAATACGACCGTCAGCAGGAGTTCATTCGCGAGACCCAGGCATTTGTCCGACGCTACAAAGCCGGACAGCGGACCAAGGAAGCGCAGGGCAGGGAGACGAGGCTCAACAGGTTTCTGGAAGAAGAGGCCCTGCCGCCTCCCCCGAACGAACAATTCATCAGGCTCCCACTGCGTGCGCACTCCCGCGGCGGCGACCTGGTGATGCGTACCCGCAAGCTGATCGCCGGTTACAATGACGGTTCGGATTCTTTGCCATCGATAGCATCCGGGGATGCGGTTCGCGGGCCAGCATCTCGACCGCCGGTGCCTCCCGTTGGGCAGGGCCGGTTGCGTCCCATGCGCAGCCTCTCCCCTTCCGACACGCCGATTCTCGACATACCCGACCTTGACCTTCTCCGAGGTCAGGTTGCAGCCCTCATCGGCCCCAACGGCGCCGGCAAGACCACCTTTGTTCGAACCATCTTGGAGGAGCTGGAGCCTCTCACCGGCAGAGTTGAGCTGGGCGCTTCGGTCGACGTGGGGTATCTGGCGCAACGGCATATAGGGACAGGGTACGGCTTGATGGACGGCCGCCAGTCCGTGTTGGACGCGCTCCTTGAGATAAAGCGCCTTCCCACTGAGCGCGCCCGAACCTACCTTGGCCAGTTTCTCTTCAAAGGAGATGAAGTCTTCCAAAGCATCGAAAGTCTTTCAGGCGGCCAGCGCAGCCGCATCGCCCTGGCACGGTTGACTCTGCAGGGCGCCAATTTCCTGCTGCTGGACGAACCGACCAACCATCTGGACCTCGACAGCCAGGAAATCCTGCAGGACGCCCTGCGACAATTTGATGGGACAATACTCCTCGTTACCCATGATCGCGCCCTCATCGCCGCCCTGGCTACCCAGATCTGGCAGGTGACGCCGGGAAACGGTAAGCAGATCGGACAGCTTGAGCTGTTCAAAGGCTCTTGGAAGCAGTGGCAAGAGGAGCGTCTCCAGACGGCAGTTCCCAAAATGCCGGCGAAGGAGGAAATGCCACCGACGGTTGCAGAAGAGGAGTGGGAACGGCAGAGGGAGGCCCGCCGGCTGCGGCAGAGAGCCCAACGACAGGAACAAGCCGTCGCCGAGACGGAGGAGCGTGTCGCACGCATGGAAATCCGGTTGACCGATATTGAAGAAAGCATGGCCCAGGCCAGTGCTCGCCAGGATTTCGCTGAATTGAAGGCGTTGCAGGAACAGCACCGAGCCGTCTCCGTACGGCTGGAAGAACTGATGGAAGAATGGGCTGAACTGGCAGCATGACAGGCTTGTCAGCAGTCCCGTCTTTCAGCTAGAATAGGGCCAAATCGGGGCAACCATCTGCAAAAGGTCAAAACAGAAATGTCGCGAAAATCGCTGGTAATCGGGTTGACGGGAAACATCGCTACGGGCAAGAGCACGATTCTCAACTATCTGATGGAAAAGTGTGCCTTCATCATCGACGCTGACAAGCTGGGCCACCGTGTGATCGAGCCTGGAGGTCAGGCTTACGATGCCGTTGTGCGTGCTTTCGGCCGCGAGATTCTGAGGGAAGACGGGACGATCGATCGCAAGAAACTTGGCAGAATCGTCTTTTCTAATCCGCTTGATCTGGGCAGGCTGGAAAAGATTGTCCACCCGAAAATCTTCGACTTGGGCAAGCAGGAGATTGCCGACAACGACGCCCCAATCATCGTCCTGGAAGCAATTAAGCTTCTTGAGGCGGGCCTGATGTCCACCCTTTGCGATGAAATCTGGGTTGTCACCTCCAGCCTAACCACCCAGCTGCGTCGACTTCTGGAATCGCGCAGTATGGAGGAGAGCGAGGCCCGGCGAATGATCGATCTGCAGCCTCCCCAGGCGGCCAAAGTAAACCAGGCCGATCGCGTCATCGAAAACGATGGTAGCCTTGCCGAGTTGCACGCTCAGCTGGACGCGATCTGGGAGGACCTGAAGCAGCGCTATCCGCGGCGGATGACGGCGCTTCCAAGTTAGAGGAGTCCGAAAGAAAATGGACTTTTTGAGACGTTTCTGGGCCGATCATACTGTCCTGTCCAATTGGACTGTACTTGCCATCGGTTTTGTCGTGATACTGCTTTTCAGCGCAAGAAACGTTGGCTTTGACGGCGCCCAGTGGGCTGCCTTGATCGGGGTAACCGTGGGCTTGGCCGGACTGTGCGCATGGATCATCAGCTGGGAATAACTTAATGAGCGAAAAGCGCGACTATTACGAAGTGCTTGGCATCGAGCGGGGCGCTGATGAACAGACGCTCAAGCGTGCCTTCCGCAAACTGGCGCAGCAGTACCACCCGGATGTAAATCCGGAGGAAGACGCCGAAGCAAAGTTCAAGGAAATCAACGAGGCGTACCAGGTATTGAGCGATCCGCAGAAGCGGGCTGTCTACGACAGATTTGGGCATTCCGGTCTGGGTGGATCAGGGGGCTTCAGCGATTTCAGTCAAGGATTCGGCGACCTGGGTAGCATTTTCGAGGAAGTATTCGGTTTCGGCGGCATGGGGCGCGGGAACCGGCGGACGCCCCGCCGCGGCGCCGACCTGCGCGTAGACATTACGTTGAGCTTCGAAGATGCGGCATTCGGCACGCAGGAGGAAATCGAGGTGCCCCGCATGGAGGACTGCGATGCCTGTCAGGGCAGCGGCGCCGAGCCCGGTACCGCCCCCGAAAGATGTCCAACCTGCGGCGGTAGCGGAGAGGTACAGCGCCGTCAGCAGAGCCCGCTGTTTGGAACCATAGTCACCGCAACTACCTGCCCTGCATGCCATGGCGAGGGCGAAGTCATCTCTGTGGCTTGCAGCAACTGCAACGGCCGCAAGCGAGTTCAGGTAACCCGCAAGATCAAGGTCAACGTTCCCGCCGGCGTTGACAACGGAACGCGTATTCGCTTGGCAGGCGAGGGTGAGGCCGGCACGTTGGGGGGCCCGCGCGGCAATCTCTACGTAATGATCAGCGTTGAAGATCATCCCGTTTTTGTGCGCGATGAGTTCGACATCCATATGGAACTGCCCATCAGTATCCCGCAGGCAACACTGGGTGCAACGGTAGACATCCCTACTTTAGGGGGCGGGACGGAAAGTCTCGACATTCCAGCCGGAACGCAGACAGGTAGGAGTTTTCGCAAAGCCGGGATGGGCATCGCCCGCCTCCAGCGCAGCGGGCGAGGGGACATGATTGTAACGGTCAAGCTGGTGACGCCAGTCGACCTCAATGACGATCAGGAGATGCTGATGCGTCAACTGGCTGAAAGCCTGGGCGACAACGTGAATGAACCGCGGCGCGGCCTCCTCGACCGCATCTTGAGGCCAGAATAAGAGGTCGCTGCTTGCTCCCGGGTGCTCTGCCTCCTGGAGTTCTCCCTCTTCAGGCCAATGGGCTGCGGAATCGGGTCGCGGCGGCCAGTTTGGGCCAGGATTGTAACAGAATGCCCGCCAATATCAGTAGTAATCCCGCCACTGCTGACGCATGCACTGGTTCGTTCAGAAAGATCCTGACCAGCGGCAAGGAGAGTACAGGCGTCAGGTAGAGCAGGTTGGAAACAATAGACGTCTCCCCGTGTTCCAGCGCCTTGAACCAGAAAAGGTAGCTGACTCCGTTCACAAGTAGGCCGTTGTAGAGTATCCAACCCCAAACGGATAGGGACGGCAGCGGCAGGTTTCCAGTCAGGGCGACGGTCGCCCCTGAGCATAGGAGGGCAGCGCAAAAGTAGATACACGCGGCAACTGTCAGGTCGTATCTTGCCCGGCTGCCCAGGACCGAAAAAAGGGCGAAGACGAAGGCGCCGCAGAGGGCCAGCAGGTTTCCCGACAGATTCTCCACTTGAAACGATACCATCTGCCCCCGAGTTACAATCAACACGACGCCGCCGAAACTGATTGCAATCGCGGTCAAGCGGACAGCCGTTAGCCTCTGGCCCAGGAGTGGCACAGCCAGCAGACTGACCAGAATGGGCCAGGTGTAGGCGAGAACGAAGCCCTCCGCTGCTGAGGTATTCGCAAAGGCGCCGTATAAGAGCACGTAGTAGAGGAATGCCCCCAGAAAGCCCAGCCAGCTCAGATGAGCGACGTCACGTAGCGATTGCTGGAAGAAAATGGCCGATTTGCGTTGCCACAGTACCAGCACACCAAGAGCGATCGCGGAGAACACAGTGCTGTAGAAGAGCATCTGCAAATTGTTCAACTCAACCAGGATTTTCTTCGAAGCCACCGGAATCGAAGCCCACAACAGAATACACAGGGCGAGGTTAAGATAGGATCTGTTGCGCGGGGTCATAGCAGAGAACAAAGTGGAACGCCTGGGCCCGATTCGTCAAAGTAGCAAGAAGCAAAACCCTGATCCAGCTGGATTGTGATAGTATCGCGCGGTTGCGCGCACACCAAGAACTGAAGGCGGTCGAACAAACCCCTAATGCACGAAGATGAGCTGGTCGAGATAGCGGTTGAAGTCGACGGCGAGGCGGCCGAGGCGGTCGTTGAGCTCTTCAACCGCTACAACGGCGGCGATTGGATTCAGGACAGTGCCGCCGGCGAAGCCTCTGGGGGCGGGGCAGTGGTGGAGTCGACCGGCTACGACGACTTCGGCAACCCGGTGCCAGACCAGTTCAGGACGGTGGTGAAAACCTATCTGAAGCCTGGGCCGCGCGGCTGCGGGATTCGCAGGCAGATTGAAGAGGGGTTGTGGCGTCTTAGCCTCTTGTATCCGATGCCGGAACCGGTCGCCCGAACCGTAAGGGAGGAAGACTGGGCCCACGCTTGGAAGCAGCACTACAGGCCTCTTCGCATAGGGCGGCGCGTGCTGCTGACCCCGGCTTGGGAAGAGCCGGAGGCTCAGGCCGGCGACGTTGTTGTCCGGCTTGAACCGGGCATGGCGTTTGGCACGGGACTGCACCCGACGACGCGACTCTGCGTGGCTGCCCTGGAGAAATGGGTGCGGCCTGGCGACGCCTTCCTGGATATAGGTACGGGAAGCGGTGTCCTCTCCATCGCGGCCGCATTGTTGGGCGCAGCGCCGGTCTGGGCGACCGACATCGATCCGCTGGCCATCCGGGCCGCGAAGGACAACGCTCTTCGCAACGGGATAACGCTTTCTCCTGACTCGCTGCATATCCAGCGCGGCTCTGTGCCCGCCGGCCGCGCTGGCCGCTTCAACGTCATCGCGGCCAACATTCTGGCTGAGGTCCTGGTTGACCTGTTTGATTGTGCATATGACAACGTACCCCTTGCCGAGCCTCTTGCTCCAGGAGGCCACCTGATTCTTTCAGGCATCCTCGAAGAGAAATCGGAGATGGTTCTGTCGGCCGCCGCGCGCCATGGGCTGCAGGAGGTCGAGCGCAGACAGGAGGGAGATTGGGTCGCTTTGGTGGTGAGAAGAGAACATGCCTGCTGAAGGTCGCAGCAGGGCCGGCAGGGACCATTGGTTCTTCCTGACGGGAATGCGCGTCGAGCGGGACCGGAGGGTAGATCTGACGCCCATTTCACACCAGCTGCGATCTGTCCTGCGCCTCAGAGCGGGCAGCCTGATCACCCTGCTCGACGGCAGTGGCGCGGCCTATCCGACCCGAATTGAAGCTCTGGATGCTGAAAGGGCGGCGGGTCGCGTATTGAGCAAGGAGTCCGTGCAGAGTGAGCCCAACGTCGAGCTGACTCTCTACCAATGCGTGCTGAAGCGGGAACGATTTGAGTGGGTGTTGCAGAAAGGTACCGAGCTGGGCGTGAGCAGGTTCGTTCCGGTTATCAGCAGCCGGACCGTGGTGCGTCCCGCGGAGAGGCTGCTCCCAAAATACGATCGTTGGCGCGCCATCATTCGGGAAGCGGCCGAGCAGTGCCGTCGAAGCCGCCTTCCAGTCCTGGCAGATTCCCTTTCATGGGACGCATCCGTTGAACATGGCGCTGGCCACCGCATCTTGGCCTGGGAAGAGGCAGACGAGACTAATTCATTGTGGCGTCCCAATCTGAGCGGAGCGGACGAAATTTCATTGCTGGTTGGGCCTGAAGGCGGAATCAGCAGGGAAGAGGCAGATGAGGCAGCCGAACGAGGATGGCTCCCGATGTCGCTTGGCCCGAGAGTTCTGCGCGCCGAGACCGCGGCAGTTGCCGCAGCAACGATCGTCCTGCACACTGCCGGCGAGCTCGGTTGAATAGGCGACGCCCCCGGTCATGATCAAGCCTGACTGCAGGGAACAGAAACTTCGTTTGACAGTCCACTAACTTTCGTCATACAATCGCACCGTCCATACTGCGAGCCTTTCATATCACTTCAACAGACTCTAGGTTTCTTCCAGCGGAGGACGCGCCGCCTCGAGACGAAAACACGCGCAAATTGAATGCCCTGTGCTTCCAGGGTCCACCATGGTGGGAGATACTTGGCTTCAGAATGGAACGGAAGATTGGCCCTCGCGATTCGATACTTCAGGCTGAAGCGGCGCGGGTCGAGGCAACTTCAGATCACCGCCTGGCAAGTGCGTCTAGGTAGACACCTTGACCGACATCTGGATGTCAGATGGTATTCGCTGCACTGGCATGAGCAAATGCAACGTGGCCTACGTCCCTTTAGATCATTCCTGTTACTTGACACGATGGGGAAGCACCGGTTTTTCACCAACGAGGACAAAGGAGAGGCACGATGAAGAGCAAAAGGTATCTGTTCGCAGTTCTGGTTTTGGCGCTGGCGGTGATCGTATTGACGGCGTGCGAGACCCAGACAGTTGAGGTCGAAGTGACGCGTGTCGTAGACGTCACGGCCACCCCCAGGGCCGTCACATTCCATGAAGCGTCGGCAATCGAAGAAATTACTGCACCGCATCAATGCAAGCCTTTGGCGACGCTCCCAACCGAATTCTCCCAGCCCTGGCGCCTGGGATTCATCAATCCCAACCTGGCCCATCCCTTCTTTGGTGAGTGGTCGGGGGCGATGAAGTCAGCCGCCGAGTTCTACGGCGTAGAGTTCTTCGAGTCCGACGCAGCCGGCGACTATGCCACCGAGCCCGACCTGCTGGAGACCCTGCTGCTGAACGACCTGAGCATCGTGGGAGCGCATGGACCCAATGTGTATGAAGGCCTTGCCCTGCGCGCACTCGACGAAGGCATTCAGTTTATCGGCATTGACAACGGACCCAGTGAGTACACGCCGATTGTATACGGTATCCCCGATGGGATCGCAGGTATGCGGGGTGCGGAGCTGCTGGTTGAAGGTGTCAGGATGCGCCAGCAGGAGGATTGGGCCGGCCGCGAGCTGTTCTTCATCGAGTTGACCCACGGCGGCATTCCTGCCTGCGTCACCCGCACCGGTTCAGCCGCATCGACCTTCCAGGAAGCTATGGGGCTGGATGACGACCATGTCTTGATGGCCGACCTGACCACGGGCCGCTCGGCCGAGGACATGGTGAACGACGCCATGACAGCCAATCCTGACGGCGTCTTCGCAATGATTCCCTGCTGGGACGGCCTTGGCATTGGCCCGTACAATGCTGTTGCCGAAGCGGGCAACGAGGCCGACGTCATGCTCGTTACGCTGGGAGGCGACGAACCGCCGGCCAAATTCCTGAAGACCAGGCCGATGGGCTATTACGGCTTCATCGAATTCCAGCCCTACTGTGAGGGCTGGGGCTGGGTCGAGGTCGCGCTCGCCACGCTGGAAGGCCTGCCCTTCGAAACCTACCAGGTACGCAAGGCGATCACCCAGGATACGGTTGATCAGCGATACGAAGAACTGTACGGGACCGAGTAAGGCTGACGCTTAACGGACAGGATTTCGAGGGTGGGGCTGCTTAGGCCTCACCCTCTCTGCATTGGATCCGATCCCCTTCGCTCGACACAAGAGGATGTAGACGAGCATGACATCGGGAAGCCCGACACAGCGGGCTGGTCTGCAAAATACTGGTAGCGACAGCAGGTACCGTCGTAAACAAATCATCCAGTTCCTGTTGGACAACGGGCTGTTTATCGCATTTGTCCTGGAACTCACCCTGTTTGCGGTCGCGGCCCCCGATCTATTCATTAGGGCGAGAACGATGGAAGCCATCCTCCGCCTGAGCGGGCCCGCAGGAATCGTATTGGCTTCGTACACGATTACACTGATTTCCGGGCAGATCGACCTGTCTACGGCACAGGTTGGGGGCATGGCCTCACTGATGTTTGCAGCCGTCTTTCAGCTGCTGGAATGGCCGCTCGGAGTTGCGCTGGCCCTCACTGTCCTGCTGACCATCGCGGTCGGCATGCTCAGCAGCTACCTCATCAAGCAGGGCATCCCGTCATTCGTGTCCACACTGGCCGTTGGCGTTGTCTGCGGGGGAATCGGCTTTCTCATAATCAACCTGACCAATCAGCCTGGCATGATCCGCTTGGTCCGTCCGCCGCTGCGCGACATTGCCAACTTCGAGATCATTGGCGTCCCCTTTGTCATACCTCTGATGTTTGTCGCCTACGCAATCGGGTGGGTGGTGTTGAACCAGACCAGATTCGGCGCCCACATCTATGCCATGGGCGGGAATCCCGCTGCCGCGGCTCTCAATGGCATCAACGCCATCCGCATTGCCCGCATCGTGTTGGTTACGAATGCCGTAATCACCGGCATGGCCGGAATTCTCATCGCCGGGCGGCAACTGGCTGCGCAACCCGGCGTAGAAGGACTGGGCCAGTCGCTGACAGCCGCACTGTTTGCAGGTGTGGCGCTCTCTGGGGGCAGTGGCAAGATCGAGCGCACTCTGATCGGCCTCCTGTTTCTGTCTACTCTGACGATTGGCCTGGGTATCCTGAACGTTGCCGCCCCGGTGCGGCAGTTGATCTTCGGATCGGCATTTGTTTTCGCCATTTTGCTGGACAGCATCCGCCAGCAACTGGAATCGAGATAAGGAACTGTCAGGTGTTTGTGCGACTCACCCAAGGCCAACTGCCGATGGCAAGACGGAGGCGGGAGCAGCTACTGTTCCTGATGGACAATGGCATCTACGTTGTAACGGTCTTCTTGTTCATCGTTTTCATCTTTCTAGCACCCTACTTCTTCACCCCCCGCAATCTTGTCAACATCCTCATCAGCGCTTCGCTTGCCGGCATCGTTACGGCAGGCTACACCGTGGCAATCCTGGCAGGACAGATCGATACGTCTACGCAGGGTGTACTGGCGGTCGCCACGGTGACGACGGCTCTCTTGTTCGAGGAAGTGGGCTTTTCGCTTCCGATGACGGTTGCCTTCGCGCTCCTGGCCGGCATCGCCGCCGGTCTTTTCAACGGTCTCATCGTTGTGAACGGTAAGATCGTTGCCTTCGTCGCCACTCTGGCGACGCAAGGAGTGATGCTGGCCATCGCGCTCTTCCTCAGTGGGGGCCAAACGATTACGATCGCCCGCGAAGGGCTGCAGGAGGCTGTTTTCATACGCGTGTTTGGGATCCCCTCGTCGGTGTGGATCATGTTTTTCTGCTACATTGTCGGTTATGTTATGTTGACCCAGACGAAGTTGGGGGCCCACATTTACGCCACCGGCGCCGACTATCGCGCTGCCCTCCTGAGCGGAGTTCCGGTTGATAGAGTAATCCGTATCGCGCTGGTGATCTCAGCCCTGACCGCGGCCCTGACCGCCGTCCTCGTGACGGCACGCGCCAAGCAGTCGGCCATGTTCGGGCTGGCGATAGCAGGCAGCGTGGACTTTGTTACTGCCCTGACCGCAGTTCTCCTGGGAGGCTTCAGTCTCTTTGGCGGCGTCGGTCGCATCGAGCGTAATCTTGTGGCGGTGTTGTTCTTGACGATTCTGGGCAATGGTCTGCAGCTGATGGATGTTCCCACCGGCATTATTCTGATAGTGCGCGGCTTTGCGCTGGTGCTGGCCGTCATCCTCAGTGTGCTGCGCGCGCGCATGGCCTAGGCCCGGCCTGCTGGCATCGAATACGGAGTAGAGCATGGCGAGCGAAGAAGTGATTCTGGAGACGATTGACCTGGACAAATCCTTTGGCGCCGTGCACGCGGTGCGAACCGTCAGTTGGAAAGTCTATGAAGGACGCGTGAACGCGTTGGTTGGGGACAACGGTGCCGGCAAGTCCACTCTGATCAAGCTCATCAGCGGAGCGCTGCAGCCAAACGGAGGAGGATTTCGCGTGCGCGGGCAAGAGACCCGGATAGGCGGGCCCGCGGGAGCTTTCGGGCTTGGAATCGCCGCCGTCTACCAGGACCTGGCTCTGGTTGAAAACCGTGACGTTGTGATGAACATGTTTCTGGGCAGTGAACTGACCCGTGGTCCCGGCCAGATCTTTCTGGACCACAAGGGCATGTTGAGGCAGGCGCACGAGGTACTCGACGACATTCACGCCCGCATTCCAAACGTTCGCGAGATGGTCCGCAACCTGTCCGGCGGACAGCGTCAGGCGGTCGCGGTCGGCAGGGCACTGATTCGAGGCGGCGAAATCATCATCATGGACGAACCCACGGCTGCACTGGGTGTAGAGCAGACCCAGGAAGTCCTGCAACTCATCGACACGTTGCGAGACCAGGGCAAAACTATCATTCTAATCAGCCACAACATCCAACAGGTCTTCGAAATCGCCGACTACATTTCAGTTATGTTTCACGGTGAGTTGATTGGCACACGTTCCAGAGACGAAGCGACGGAGGCCGAAGTAGTGGCCATGATTATGGGGAAGCGCTCACCTTAAGGTGTCAGTGTTGAAACGGCAATGTTCAGGCGAATGTGGGCACAGCTGTCCAAGCGAATCGGCCCGGCGCTCAGTCCCGTCTTGCTGGCCGCCAAGCGCCTGAAGGTCGAAGCATGGCTGGCTGCCGCGATGGCTGTCGGGCTGCTGGCAGCCGTTGCATTCACAACCAGCATTCCAACCTACAGCAACGCAGTATATGTCCGCCTGCTGAGAAAGGAGTTACACGAAAAGACGAAGAACTACCCTCCCTTCTCTTTCATGTTCCACTTTCTCGGGGCCAAACACGGGTACGCCGAGTATGACGACGTTCGGTCGGTAGACGGCTTTCTCACCAACCAGGCCGCGGGCAGTTTGGGGCTGCCGCGCACAACCGATGTCCGGTTCTTCCAAACAGTGCCATTCTCCATCTTTCCCCAGGACGCTGAGACACAGGCGATCGCGCACTCTGCCACTGCCGAACTGAGTTTCGCGTTCCAAAGCGGCCTGGAACAGAAGGTTACAATACTGGAAGGCCGATTTCCTGACCGCGGAGGTCTGTTTTCGAGTCGTTCCGCTCCGGTCGAGACCATCATCAACATAAATATGGCCGAAAAGATGGGATGGCAGGTCGGCGAAACGTTTATCGCCTTTTCGAAGAGGCCCGCTGACTCGGAAGAGCCGCCAAGCCAGATTCCACTTCAGGTGGTGGGCGTCTGGCAGATGACCGACCGGCATGACGAGTACTGGTTCTACAACCCATTCGCCCTCATCAGGAATCAGCTGTTGGTGACGGAGGAGGCCTTTTCCAGGCAGATTGGCCCCGCTTTGAACGGCGAAATTGCGGTTGGAGCCTGGTACATGGTGCTGGACGGAGAATCCTTTGAAGTCAGGCAGGCCGGCGCATTTCTGGAGAGGCTGCGGCGTGTCGATCAGAGAGCCGGCGCGTTGCTTCCCGGTACTTCCTTGTTGGTTGCGCCCAGCAGTTCAGGACTGAAAAGGTACCAGCACGCAGCGCAGTCGATGACGCAGTCGCTGTTCGTAATCGCTCTGCCGATTTTCGGATCAATTGCGGCCTATCTCTGGCTTGTTGCCGGAGTCTATGTGGAGAGAAGACGAGCCGAGATTTCGCTGCTGCGAAGTCGCGGCGCGTCCGCAAGTCAGGTCGCGGTCATGGTCGTGTTGGAGGGGATTGTATTGGGCGGCGTTGCCTGGGCCGGCGGCGTACCGGTCGGCAGTAGAATAGCCCAAATCATCGACAGGACTCAGGGTTTCCTGGAGTTCGGTGGCAAGTCGGTTTCTCCAATGACAATCACCCCATCCGTGGAGCGCATCGCCATTGTGACGGTCGCGCTTGCACTCCTGTTCATCCTGGTGCCCACGCTGGACGCGACACGCCACACTCTGGCGTCATACCGCCGGGAAAGGGCTCGCGGTCGCTGGAAGTGGCGGCATGGCCTTGGTCTCGACCTGCTCATATTGCTGGCCGCCGCTTACGGCACTTTCAGGCTGCGCAGTCAGGGCGGTCTCGTTTCGCCGGGACCGGAAGACCCGGACGCCATCGGGCCCGTGCTCGATCCATTGCTTTTTGTCACACCGGTTCTCTGGCTTCTAGGGTTCGCGCTTTTGGGCGTACGCGCCCTGACGCCTCTTATGCTGGCAACCTCCTGGGTGTCCAGACTGTTGGAGGGTTTGGGTCTGCTGCTCGCCGTACGTCGGCTCGCCCGGTCCACGGGAAACTATCGCATCCCGCTCCTGCTGCTCATCGTGACGCTCAGCCTTGCCGTGTTCACGGCTTCGTTGGCACAGACCATGGGTAGACAGATCGCAGCCGAGATTCGCTACCGAATCGGTGCAGACATGCGCCTGACCGAGGTTGGCGAAAGCATTGACCTCGATCCCCTGGGAATCTCCACTTCAACCGGCACTGAAGGTGCTGATACTGACACAGTTCAGCGGGAATCAGCATCTGTCGCAGGATACACGTCGTGGTCATTTCTGCCGGTCGCAGAACACAACACTGCACCCGGGGTGCAGGCCGTTGCAAGGGTGGGGAGATACAGGGCACTCGCCGAAGTGGGTCAGTGGAAGAAGGAGGGGCATTTCATCGGGATCGACCGGACCGACTTCCCGCACGTCGTCTTCTGGCGACCTGACTTTGCCCGAAGCAGCTTGGGTTCACTGATGAACGCCCTGGCTGTCGAACCCAATGGCGTGCTGGTCCCAAACAGTTTCCTGCGCGAGATGGTCCTGAAAGAGGGGGATGACCTGCGCGTGGTTGTGTCGATCCCCGAACAACGCAAGGAGCTGACCTGGCTCGAAGCGCCGATCGAATTCCGCATCGTAGGTAGCTTTGACAGGTTTCCTTCCTGGGAGCCCGAGCATGGACCGGTCCTGGTCGGCAACCTTGACTACGTGTTTGAGCGCGCCGGCGGACAGTTCCCGTTCGATGTCTGGCTACGCACCGACCCTGACCCGAACTATGCCCTGATCGAACAGGACCTGCGAGATAAAGGGTTTCAGATATTGGGTTGGGAAGCACCGGGACCCTGGGTTCTGCAGGCTCTGCGCAGACCGGAGTTCCAGGGCGTCGTTGGGCTGCTCTCAATTGGGTTTGTGGCCTGCACACTCCTGACCGTTCTGGGATTCGTCCTCTTCACGATATCGTCATTTCGCGAGCGGGCGATCGAGACAGGCGTACTGCGCGCCCTTGGTTTCACGCCTCGTGAGGTAATCGCATTCATGGGATGGGAGTTAATCGTTCTCCTTCTGTTTGGCTTGACTTTCGGCACGGGGATCGGAATCTGGACCAGCGGTACTTTCATACCCTATCTTCAGAACGGAATCGCCCCAGTGCCCGCAATTCTTCCCTTGGCGCCTCAGATTGCATGGCCCCGGGTCTACCAGGTCTATCTCGTTTTGGGTACGCTTTACCTATGTTCAACTGCACTTCTGACGGTTTCGCTGATGCGATCACAAGTCACCCAAGCCATAAAGATGGGCGAAACGATCTGATGGCTCTGTCGAACTCTAGAGGTCTAAGCCGCCTGGCGTATGACCCCGAGCGGCCTGAATATCCTGCAGCTGGCCGCATAGTTAGCGGCTGAATCGCAAGTACTACTGTCACGACAATATGGAAGAGATAGTCATACAGACGCCTGCCCGCCTCCACTTCGGTCTCCTTGACCTGCACGGCGGACTTGGGCGAATCGATGGCGGAATCGGACTGGCTCTCGATGAGCCCAGGACAGTAATTTCCGCACGACGCAGCAGTGGCTGCGATGCCTCTTGCCCGATGGAGCAAGCATTCGAAGGACGTCTCGAGACTGCGCTTCAAGCTGTTTGCAGCCACTATGGTTTCCCGGGCGCTTCGGTCTCAATCGCGGAAAGGGCGCGCCCCCACGCCGGCCTTGGCAGCGCCTCCCAGACGCTGGTGGGCGCAGGGATCGCCGTCTGCATGCTCTACGGTCTGAGTCCGCAAGCAACCGAAATAGCCGGTCTGGTTGGGCGGGGAGGGACATCGGGCATCGGCATTGGAGCGATCGAACAGGGGGGATTCATCTTGGATGGAGGACACCGCTTTCGCCGAGGTGAGGGTAGCAAGACCGGTTACTCGCCCTCCTCCGCCTCCGTAGGCGTGCCTCCCCCGCCAATCCTGGCACGCTACGACTTTCCCGAATGGGACGTCCTGATCGTCATTCCCCATGGGGAGGGCGCCAGCGGAGACCGCGAACGCGACCTGTTCGAGGAGGCCTGCCCCGTCCCCGCCGGTGAGGTGGAAAAAATGAGCCGAATTCTTCTGACGCAACTGCTTCCCTCCATCCTGGAGGAGGATTTGGCGACGTTTGGGGCCGCAATGGAGGCATTCCAGGCCTACGGGTTCAAAGTGTTTGAAGCGAAGACTCAGGGCCCTCTGGTTGCGGAATGCGCTGAGTTTCTGCGCGCCAACGGAGGCGCTGGGGTGGGGATGAGCAGCTGGGGCCCGACGCTGTTTGCTTTCGGTGACGATCTGTCGGCGCTGCAGGACAGGGCTGAACGATGGCTGTTGGTCCGTGGAGGCGGGGAGGTCATTCTGACCAGGGCCAACAACCAAGGTTTTAGAAGGTTGTGAAGGCCAGGTGGCGACTGCCGGAACTCCTGCCCATGTGGAGGAAACCTGGCAATCGGGCGACGCACTTCGGCCTTTCCAGCGGCACTGACAGGGATGGAGTTTCCTCAATGACGGTCCTCAAGCTATGTGGTACGACAAGTGCAAGAGACGCACAGCTAGCGCGCGCGGCAGATTTTTGCGGTATTCTGGTTGGCGTGGAATGGTCGGAGCGAAGCCTCTCCCTGAGAGAGGCCGCGGAGGTGGCAGGAGCTTCCAGCGTGAAAAACGTAATTTTGCTTTGCAATCCAAGCGCGGCTTTCGCAGAGGAGGTCTCGAGAACGCTGCGTCCTCACGCGCTGCAGCTCCACTGCCACGAGCCACCCGCGCTTGTTTCAGAGTTGAAGAGTTCCCTTCCTTGCGAGATCTGGAAAACCGTTCATCTGCCCAGCCTGGATGGACAGGCAACACCCAAAGAGTATGCCGCCGCTGGGGCAGACGCGTTTCTGGTAGATTCGGTTGACGTGAGCGAGGGCTTCGAACGGCTGGGAGGCACCGGCAAAGTAGGCGACTGGACGGCGGTGACAGCGCTCAAGGAAAAGATTGATATCCCAATCTTTTTGGCGGGCGGGATCAACCCGGATAACGTCGCCGACGCCGTCCGTCAGGTGCAGCCACACGGGATTGACCTTTGTAGCGGCGTTGAGGTGCGGCGGGGTGAACGCGATCCAAAGAAGGTGGAGAGTCTGATTCGGAGATTCCGACGAGCGGCAGCGAGAATCACCCACACGCCAACGCCGTGAGCAGGAACTTCACAGGAGAACTATTGCGGGAAGGTCAGCTCTGTTTCTGCAGTTCGAAGCCTTCGCCGGTGGTTCGCCGCGAAAGAGATGGGCGACCTGCCAGGTCAGGGAAAGAAGGGCTCGGGAGGATTTGTCCTTGAGTAAGTAGTTGCTCTGCTATCTTCTGTATTCCGCGCTGGCTCGTAATCAACGCCTGGTGCCGCAGCGTCCACACCGCCATGTTGCTGGCAACCGGTATGCGAGAGTTGAATGGCGGGAGAATCATCAGGTCGAATGGGCTCCAGAGGGAGACAAAGGGTATACTGGCGAGGCTTTCGGCGTCGGCGTTCAGATCACTGAGGAATTCGCTGTTGGGCCGCAGCTGTATTGCGCCGGGAAGGGTGCTGGCGTAGGCCATCAGCGTACCGTAATGGGGCGCAGCCACCGTCAGCAGGCGATTGGTGCGGGCCAATCCGCCCAAACGCTGAATGTAGTAGCGTGCTACAATGCCGCCTAGGCTGAAGCCGACGAAGTCGAGCTTCTGATAGGAAAGAAAGTTCCTGTCTATGAACTCGGCCAACTGTTGAGCTAGCGACTCCAGCGGAACGCTGCAATCGCTTGGTGCAAGCGTCACCGCGTGGGGCTCCAGCCCCAGGTCCGACAGATAGGAGGCTAGAGGGTTGAATACGGCAGCTTCATCCTTGTAGCCATGAACAAGAACCGTTCGGTTCCGCCTGGTCTGCTCCAGAGGAGAAACTGGAGGCAATGGTACCGTGCCTTCGATGCTTTGACCTGCGGGAGGCAACTCCCAAACTGACTGCGCGGCGTCCTGGTACTGTTGCCACAAGCGTTTGCGAATCGTCGACATAGTGTTTCCTACTCCTGTGGAGCTTCTCTGCACGACCTGAGCTTCTACTCTATCATAGTCACTCAGGATGTTGAAACAGCCATCTGCTCAGAAGTTTGGGACGATCAGGTCTTTAGAAAATGCACCTCTTGGGTTAAAATACGAGACAGACCGTCAACAAGGAAAGGGCTTTTTTACAACGCGAATAGGGCCCTTCGAACGTAAGCACGTAGATAGTCGCTTCGGCGCAATCCAGGCATACAAATGCCATTCCATCGGGAGGAAAAATGAGAACTGAACTCACTACCGGCTCCCCCGCCCCGACTTTTGAGGCCACGACGGACAGTGGCGGCACGGTCAATCTGACAGACTACAGAGGACAGAAAGTCGTACTCTACTTTTACCCCAAGGACGACACGCCGGGTTGCACCACGCAGTCCTGTGGATTCCGCGATATCCATGCTGAGTTTGAGGAGAATAACACTGTCGTCTTCGGTATCAGCCCCGACGGCCAGGAGAGCCACGAAAAGTTCCGGTCTAAGTTCGACCTACCTTTCACATTGCTCGTGGACGAAGACCACTCGATTGCCGAGGCCTACGGCGTGTGGGGCGAACGCACGATGTACGGGCGTACGTTTATGGGCATCCACCGCAGTCACTTTGTGATCGATGAAGAGGGGAACCTGATCGAGGTCTCCTACGATGTGGCTCCCGCTGATAGCCCGACTGGCGCACTCGCTGCAGTATCGTAGAGGGAGGGGGAAGCTCGCTCGGCCGGCGCTTGGACTGGCGCTGGTCCGGATTTGGTGCCGGCTTCGTAGCCTGTTTCTCCCCTCAACCTCAACCTGACTCCAGTGGTCGGGTGCTACGGGATCCCTCCGCTGACATAAGCCCTCCACAGGCCAAACGCAAAATACGCGGCGACTACGATCACGAGTAGGGTCAGGATCGTATTCCACTGTCCGCGGATTCGCTTGAACTCTGACCAGACAGTTTTAGGCTTTATCAGGACGATGAGAACGAGCACAAGAACTACCAGCAGGAGTCGTCGGATGGTCACGGGAGTCCGGTTTCGCTAGTATCTTATTATGGTTAGTACATGGGTGTTAGACCTGCTCACAGTTCCTCCGACGCGTGCGGCCATATGGCTGGCCCTGAGCTTCATGCTGGCCGGGTCGGCCACCTTGGTTACCCGTCTCGTTGCGCCGGACCTGGAGCAATTGGTGCGGATTGTCCGATGGGTCCAGGTCCCGTACTTTGGGTTGATCTTGGGGGGACTTTCTCCCCGTTTGATGGGGTTGACAGTGGTGGGGTGGGATCCTCGATACACCTTTGGCCTGGTCCTGCTTGCGGGTCTGCTCGTTCTCCTGGTTCTTATTCGCATTCGATTGCACACTGAAACAGACCCGATTGACGCCATCGAAATAACTGGCCGGTCGTGGAGTCCGTCGCTAATGGAGAGTTGCGCCCAGGAGTTTCACTGGTGCTTTCTGCGTGGAGCAGTTTGGGAACTACTGTACTATATCGCACCCGCATCGCTTTCTCCCCACTACTGGGCAGTTTGGATCGGAGCTGCTGTATCACTGACAGGAATCTTTTTTCACCCCGCTTCTCTTTCGGACCGGCTCCTTACGGCTCTGGTCCTGATGGCAACCTCGAGCCTTTTCCTTGTCACGCAAAGCTTCTGGCTATGCTGCTTTCTTCACTTGGGTATTCGGGTCATCCTGCTGTGGAACCAACCCATCCAGCAGAGGGCTACTTGATACTGAACACAGGAGAGTGACGGCTGAACACAGCCGTCAGAGGAACAGCCCTACAACAAGCATCACCGCAAAGAGCGCCGCCGAGACGATTAACAGCTGCTTCAAGTCGGAGAAGACCCGGCCGTACTCCACGCTCCAGTCGGCCTGAATTCTGCTGGACTGACCTGAAACCGGGCGGTCAGGACGCTCCGACGCTTTGGGCTCGTTTTGAGCGGGAGCCGCTGGAGCACGACTATCGTCCTGGTCTCTATTGGCGCGCAGTTCGCTGAAGCTGCGGGGATTGGCCTTGCTTGGGCTGTGGCGGCGTCTTCGACTGCGTCGTGCCATCTCTTTCGTCCTTCATGGTCTCTAGTCGGCCAAATCTACATCCAAGCCGTCATTATACCGAAACCGATTTCCATGTACCAACTTCGGGGGTGAGGGCGAAGTCTTCAGGGCCGCAGGTGACCAGGAAATGCCCGCGTAGCCCCGTACGGACTGTTCAGAGCATGCTGAAGTCGCTGCCAGGAACAGTAGACGATTCTCGGAGACCTTGTACGAACAGCCAGGGTGCCTACGTAGCCGGGAGGCAGTGTCAAAGAATGTAGGTAATAGCCTCTCACTCGAAGGGTACCGTCTGCGATGGAAGCGGCCGGTGCGTAGTCCCCCTGCCCGTAAAGCTCAGGCTGGCTTGACTGCATTTGTAGACCGACTCCTTCAGCCTTGGCTACGGCCTCGTGGCAGGTCCAGGCATTTAAAAAAAGCTCGAGGCCAGATGAGGATGCTTCTGGGCACCCGCCTTGTGCTGCTTCTCGCCGCAACGAACTGTAAGATTCGGCCCCTCCGTCGATCCAAACCGATCTCAGACTCTCAATATCTACTCCCAATGGCTCTCTTAAGCCCACAGCAAGAGCGGCCTTGTCCCCCGAATCGGAAAGACTGAACTGTAGCTCAGTAGAGACTTCGGGGGCGAGGAAGGGTTTGCCGTAGGCATTGTAGACGAAACTAACGTCTTTAGGATGTTGGTTAAGATAATGCCCAAGGACGAGGCGAAGCAGACCGCGTCGGGCAATGAAGCGGCGGCCCAGCCGACAAGTAGAATAGAGCTTGACCCTTTCCCACTCTTCAGCAGAGAGCAATTCTTCCAAAGTGGCAAGGGATTCACGGTCCAAATTCAGATCCAGAATCCAGACATGCAGGATAGGCTCTTTCACCGACAGCGGGCCGCCTGACTCCGTGTCAATCCCTCCATGGGCGTAATCTAGACTACTGCGCGGCGTCCTTTCCACAAGGGTCCTCCATGGCGCCAGTGCCACCACAACGATTGGACCGCGATACAGGTCATCAGCAACACCGATATGGGCATCAGCAGCGCGTCACCAGCCCTTTGCCCGGTCCACCAGGCTGACATGGCCCGAACGAAGAGACCTGCCAAGATGAGCAACAGTGCCCAGTACGGATGCCAGGGAACAGGCTCTCCGGCAAATCCAATCCCGAGCAGAACCCAGGGGCCAAGAAAAACTACCCAATGGAAGACTGTTCCGGCAACAAGGCCCGTAGCGCCACCGAACCCTGCGAGCATGTTCTTCGCATAGCCCTCGCGCACAGTCTGCCAGTCCCTGTACATGCGGCAGGTGATCAGCCCACAGGCCTCTGCCATTCGCAGACGCAGGCCTGCCCTCTTCGCACATCGGGCCAGACCGATGTCATCAAGTATGCTGTCTCTCACGCAGGCGTGACCTCCCAAACTGTCATACGCGGCGCGCTTGAAGGCCATGCACTGGCCATTGGCAGCCGACAGGAGGGCGTGGTTGGTTCGGTGGACGCCAACCGCCGGCAGGTAGGCGTGAATTGCGAGCGCCATGAGGGGAACGCAAAGGCGCTCAGGCCAGGTCTCTGTCTCTTGCGTGGACATGATTGCGAGCATATCGGCGTCGGTGCGTACCAATTCGTATAGCATGGAGTCCAGTGCACGAGGTTGCCAGCGTACATCGGCATCAATAAAGATAAGGATCTCTCCTCCCGCCTGTTCTGCCAGCTGCTGACAGGCCCAACTCTTGGCCAACCACCCGCCGGGAATGGGCCTGCCTCTGATTGTTCGCAAGCGGTCGTCGCTTTCTGAGGCTTCAATTGCAGCACCCTCTGTTCCGTCATCGGAGTCATCTTCCAGGACAAGCAACTCCAACTGGGAATAGGACTGTCGCAACACACTGCGCACCGACTCTCCAATGACAGCCGCCTCGTTCCGTGCCGGGACCAGTACTGAAACTCTAGCCGATCTGTTGGACGTGTAAACGGGCTCAAGGCGGGGGAAGCTCAGAAGATTTGAAAAAAGGATCAGGATCATTCCCGACAGTGCGGCAGACGCCAGTATCAAGAGTAGAGCCGTCATCGCGTGAAAGGAAGTTGCATCTCGGGCTTCTGAACCAAGTCGAGGCGATGTTTCCAGGCGACAATCAGTACGTTTCCGAGCCAGACAGGCAGGTAGGCGCCAAATGAACCTGTCACAGCTAAAAATACTAGCAGGCCGAAAAAGGCGCAGACCACCGCCCACCCGTCAATCGAAATCGTGAAATAGGCGAGCAGAAGCAGCGCCCCGAGAAGGAAGAGCGTACTCCACCCGGTTAGTCCTGCCCAGATACCAAAGGTGACAGCTATCGCCTTCCCCCCTTGCAGGCCGAGAAAGATCGAAAAAGCGTGTCCGGCTACTGCGGCCAGTGCTACGGCGGCAAGCCCCCAGCCCTGCAGCCCCGAGATCTCCTGGGCGGCAAGCACCGGCAGCCAGCCTTTCAGCGCGTCGAGGACGATAACGACGATGCCTAGCATCCTGCTCCCGGCGCGAATCACGTTCGTGCCCCCGGGATTGCCGTCACCGAACTGCCGAATCTCTTTAGCCAGAATGAATCGGCCCAGCCAGACCGAAAAGGGCAGGCTCCCACAAAGATAGGCGATCAGTGTCCAGAGAACGGCAGTCATCTGGGAGAGGCAGCGACCTGCCCCCATGCTAATGCAACGAAAACTCCCATACCCACAAAACCGGCTGCGGCGACGCCAAGGAGATCGAAGTAAAAACACAGACCCACAGAATTCAGAAACCAGACTGCTGTATACACGACCAGTAGAGCTTCTATCGGAAGTGCCTTGGAGTCGATAAAGTGAGAAAGACCAAACAAGACTACGGCAGCAACCACAATCCAGCCCGCAAAGTTGACGATCGGTACGCCGAAGTAGCTGCCCGGCGATTCCCAGTGCCAGATTCCCCATGCAACCATCTGTGGATCAAGGAACAGGTCCCAGGCCGTGAATGCCAGACCCGCACTAAACGAGGATACGGCCCTGGTCTTCCATGTGAGGCTGGCTCCTCCCCATTTTATTTTCGAGCTGATGGCTGACCCGACGGCCCAGGACGGGGGCAGCATCATGAGCCACGCGAGGGGTATTTGTACGGGAACGTCCCCAAGTTGGGGCCTGAAAGCGTCGGTATAGGTATAGCGCCCGAACGGAAACCCGGTGTTGTGACCTACGAACTCTGCAAACCACGCCAGCGCGATAATCGTGACGCCCAATCCAATCGTCGCCCTTCCTTTCAGGGCTGGAAATAGCAGGCTTAGAACCAGGCCAACTTGAAGCAAGACTGAAAGCGACAAGGCCAGAAGAAGGGTAGGTCTGTCGCCCAGTCGAACCACATGAGGGACCAGTATCATCAGGAACAACCAGAGGCCAAGCAATACGCGACTGCCAACAGTCATCTGGTCGCGCAGTTCGTCCAGAAACAGGCCGGCTCTTCTGAGGAACGAATCAACGCCAGTGCCGTCAATTGCCGGCCGAGGGAAACTCACCGGCAGCGTTCTCCTTCTCCCAACAGGTATGCCAGAAGACGCATTAGCCACGAACATTGGGGCGTGGACGGCGGCCCTGATTCGGTTGCATCCGCTCCCATGTCTGGAGCCTGTTGAGTAGGATCAGAAGCCGGGCTGTCAGGTATGTCAGTATCAGCCTCCGGCGCTGGCACAACCGGCGTCCAGTAGTCGCGTAGCTTGCGTGCGAATGCGAAATCGCCGCCTAGCACTTCTCGTTGGCCCACGACGAGCGTGTAGCGGCCAACCGATTCCTGCGGATGCCAGACAACCACAACTGCTTCGCCTGCCGAGGGAAACGTTATTCGACGCCTCTGCCGCCTCCAATAAGCGGTACGGCTGAACGGCTCGAAAAAGATAGTAGCTTCAACAGCCTCCAGCAGTTCTGCTCCCATCTGTTCCGAGACGAGTTGAAGAGCATCGGACGGGAGTTCGGAAACTGAATCTTTGCTCAGTCCGGCTGCGATAACGCCAATGGTGGGTGCAAACTGCTCCTGTCCCTCAATCTGCGGGATGGTCATACCGATTTCGATTGTCTGTCTGGCCGAAACCGTAAAGGAGAAGTAATCAACGTCCCCGGGCCATTCGAGTGTCGAATATAGGGCCGTTGAAATCTCCGGGTCGCTGACCGACATAGGGCTGGAAGGCGTCGTGTCAGGATCCTCGAAAAACGGTTGATGGGCAAGGGCGGCATCGGACAGTACTAGAGCGCAGAGCAAAGCCATAAACAAAACATACGGCCGGAGAACAGATTTGGTCTTCATTGCGGATTCCTCAGCCTGCCCGGTATCCAACGGGCTCTCTCGTGGCTCTGTCTGGCGATCATAAGTGTCACCCCAAACACGACCATTGACGTCGTCAAGAAAAAGAAGACGAATTCCTCCATGGGAAGGATTCCGCCAAGCGCTAAGCCCAAGGACTGTTGCGGGTCAATTGTCCAAGTCCCGGAGTGGATGGCAAAGGCGTCCGCCAGCGACAAGAGAATAGTTCCAGGCAAGAGAGTCCAGAGGACCGGCCTCCGGTAGTGCCACAGGATGTCGGCCCCGAATGCCGCCTGAACTGTGAGCGGTATCATCCCCCATGCCAGCTCCAGTCCAAGATAGGTGCCGGGAAGATGGCCAGCGCCTACCAAGGAAACTCCCGCCAGCCAGACGCCCAGAGTCAGCCCTCCGAACAGAAGACGAAGTTGAGGCCGGGAACGAAATGGTGAGGCCGGCCGCGGCAAGAGACGGGCGGCCGCCAGAAACGCCAGGCCCAGAAGCAATGTCTGTCCAACAAAAAACAGATATTCCTCAAGGGGCACATAGCCAATTGTGATTCCGAGCACGAGGTCCGGGTCGTACCACCAAATTCTTGTGGCGACCAGATAGTTGTCCCAGGGCGTAGTATAGAGGAGTGCCAGCAGCACATGTCCCCCTACCACGGGTAAGGCAGGCCAGGCCTGCAGCGAATAGGGGAGCTCGCACCCAAGTCTGCGTAGAAAAATGTTGAGAAAAACGAAGAAGACAGCGGGAATGCCAATAAAGACGGACAGGAAAACTATGTAGGCCATTCGTGCCTGGCGGCCGTCGGCAAACTCAATCCCTTGGCCATGTATCCGCAGCCGGACCGAAATGATCCTAGCCTCAAACCTGCCCGAACTAGCTCTGGTTGAAGCACTGGCTCACGTCTCTGTGTAGAGTTTCCAGCATGGTCACGATGGGGGCGCCATCACTTCCAAGAATGGCCTGGACGGCAGATGCCCCCAAATCCAAGTACTCTTCCAGAATGTTAAATTGGATTCCACGAGACTCCAGGAAGTAGTAGATCCACTCCGCTTCCAGGCTGATCAGGGAAATGTCCCCGAATCGCAAAGCTGACATCATCGAGCTGTTGATGCTGAAAAATGGCCTTCCTAGCCTTGCCCAATCTGGCGGGCTTCCCTGGTCCGAATTCAACACGCAGGCAGAGATGCGATGCAGGTTTGCCTGATAGCTGGCTATGAGGTCGTGAAAACTGTTACCCAATGGAGGAGTCTCGCTCTGATGAAGAGGGGCAGAAAGCAAGGTCTCGGCCCTGCCCCCCGCCTGAAGCAGGTCTCTGCCGAGGAATTCTCCTGGCACCCTGCGCCGAACAGACTCAGAGAGATTGAATATGCGTCCACCGAATGCGACTGGTACTTCCTGCCGGTTTATCAGCTCACACATGTCCAACAGGTTGCCCACCGACCTTAGTTGCTGGGATACGAGCACGACGAGGTCAGGCTGGATTCGTTGAAGCGTGACTTCCATCTCGCTCAGAGTAAGGTTTTCCCCCAAAAAGACGGTACCAAAGCCCAGCCTCTTCAGAATCAGCTGCAAGAGTGCCAAACCAAGAGTGTGATGTTCACCTGGGGGGCAAGCCATTAGGACAAGGCCGGGTCGAGTCGGAGGGGGACATGCCCCCAGCAATACCTTGATTCTCTGCATGGCCTGAGCGGCTGCAAACGAAACCTGCTGGGCAGTCAATCTGGCGGCGTGCCACTCCTCGCCTAACTGGCGCAGTCCTTGGCAGATTACATGGAGGCAGACTGTTTCGACAGGAAAAAGGGCGAAAGCCTGGGAAAGGATTCGCTGCCCTTCAAATTCATCGTAGGCAACGCATGATGCTATCCACTTAGCGCAGGCAGCTCTGAGCTGGTCATCTACGACCTCGCCTGAGCCAGCCTCTATTTGCGGGTTTTCTGTCCATCGGCTTCCGTAAAAGTGTTGTTCGGGGACCAAACTGTGCTCCTGTAAAGGGTCCCTCCCTTCACTTTCCAACGTCTGCCAGCGTTCTGCAGCACGGCTGATACTTAGACCTTCCAACCGGCGCCGATTCAACCAATGTAAAGTGTCGATATCACGCCGTGAGTAGATTCGGTGCCCGCCTGCACTTCTCGCCGGACGGGGAATCCCGTACCGTCGCTCCCATGCCCGAAGCGTCTCAGCCTTGATGCCCGTCTCTCGGACAACAGCTTTCAGATTGAATGAAGGCGTTTCCGTGCTCATATGTACATGTACTCCTTCGTACTTGTACCCCGCATGTCCTGTCTACGCGGTTTCTAACAATAAAACTATGATATATTACGCAAATTTTAGACGAAGTACAAATCTTAAAACTCTATGGTTGGAAGATCCAATGAGTGGGCGGGGAAAGTCGAATACAAACAGCTATGCCAGCGTTAAGTCGAGTGCATCCCAAAATAGGGGCGAACTCTCGTATACCTCTGGAAGAAACCAGGCCACGGCCAGTTCACTTTCCAATCGCCTGCAATTGAAGTGGTTTTCTCACTACTCTCTCCTCTCAACTCTCTCCTCGCTTTTGGGCGGTCGGGCCTATTCGGCCCTCCCTTGTGCGGGGGCTCCGCCCCCGCAACGCCCCCTCTCCTACAACATGCCTCATCGACCGGGTGTCGACATTGGTGACAGGTGCCTAATCGAAGGTGTCTGGCCAACCCACGTCCCCCCAGTCCCATCAGATCCCCGCACGTGCCGGCCTCGTGCCTGCCCTCGCTCTCGCCCGCACTGACGGACGCCGCCGTACGGCCAGGCCCGGCGCCTTCACTGCGTCTCGCCCAAAGATGGTAAACGATTCCAGCTGCCGCTGGCACTGATTCCCCGCCAGACTGTTCCCACCCCAAATCTGGGATGCACCCGTTAAGAATCCGGAGTTGACATGCGACTGCCGGCCGGGTGCAGGGCTCCTATGCGAATTTCCTGAGGAAACTGTCCTCAATTGGATTCCTGATATTGTACAAAACATAAACAAAATGTCAGGAAATCATTGGCAGAAGTTGCACAACATGATATTGTGAGATAGACTGAAGGGCTATCGGAAGTTGAGGGAGTTAGAGACAGAGGGGGTCTGATCCATCAGAGCATCTTTCTGGCTGGTCACAAATGGGGCTTGTCGCTTCCCTCTACAGCCCAACTTCCTGTGGTCAACTGCGTAAGCCGTGATTCGGTAAGCAGGGAGTTGTTCTGAGCCAAGCTTTTCGATGCGCCAGCCCGAGAGGTCCCTTCGTGGACCGTCTGCCACTGGCATTGATGGGGGAAGAAGAATGGGTTAGGTTTTCTCCCGATTTCGGTAGATCCCTTGACTCTGGTCGCTGAATGCATTAGTTTGGGATTGTAGAATCCGTGACTTAGGGATGAGTTGAAGAAGGGGATAACTGATGAGCAAAGGTGCTCTGATGACTCTGAGAATACGTGACTGGGAACGCCCATTGCTCTCTCTCGCGTATGAAGCCGGGCAGGCCTATGTTTCGCCGCCGCACCCAAAGGTCAAGGACAAGAAGGAGTTGGATTTGGCCTATGACTTCTGTGAAGCTGTAACCGCCGTAAACAGCCGTTCCTTTTTTACCGCGTCACGTCTCCTTCCTAAGGAAAAAAGGCGCTCTGTGCGCGCCCTTTACGCGTTTTGCCGCAAGAGCGATGACATAGTCGATAAGCCGCCCTCGGGAAGGCGCGACCCTGAGGCAGTGCGCAACGCGCTTGCTGCCTGGCAGTCGCGCACACTCAAACAGAGGGCGGATGGTCGCGATCCTGTAGCACTTGCCTGGTCAGACGCTCGACTCCAGTATGGAATCCCATCCCGCTATGCCGAACAGCTCATCCAGGGCGTTGCACGAGACATCTCCGACACGCGCTACTATACATTCGCCGACTTGACCAACTACTGTTACTGTGTAGCGGCCACTGTTGGATTGATGAGCATGCACATCATCGGGTTTACCGGTGTAGAGGCAATACCCTACGCCCTCAAGCTCGGTGTGGCGCTGCAGCTGACTAATATTTTGCGGGACGTAGGGGAGGACTGGGAGGCCGGACGCCTCTACCTGCCCTTGGAGGATCTTCATCGATTCGGCCTCGATGAATTGGACATTGAAGCCGGGCAGGTAGATGATCGCTGGCGATCTTTCATGCGTTTTCAGATTGGGCGAACACGTCAACTCTACGAAGAGGCATGGCCTGGAATTGGGCTTCTGCACGCTGACGGCCGCTTCGCGATCGGGGCAGCAGCCGAATTCTATCGCGCAATTCTCGCTGACATCGAGAATAACGACTACGATGTGTTTACCCGGCGAGCGCATGTCAATGCATGGGGAAAACTGAGGCGGCTCCCGGCAATCTGGTGGCGCAGCAGAACGGTTCGCGGCCCGGTGTAAATCCGTACGAACGACCCGAGTCGAACACAACGAAAAGCCAAAATCAGCGCGGTACGTAGGACGAGGCGAGCGCAGATACCTCTCTATTCTTGCCTCTTCACCCCTCTCACCCATCAAACATTGCTTTCACTGATCACTGACGATTGATCTCTGACCACCGAAGTTCTGGGCGGTCGGGCATTCGGCCCTCCCTTATGCGGGGGAGGGACCCCGCAACGTCCCCCGATGGCGCTCCATCCGCACCGAGTGCGAGCGCAATGTGATGTTGGCGGCTCGCAATGGCCCCGTTCCTCCTCCCCAGTCGAAACCCAATACTAGACAGCCATCCCCGAACCGGTTTACATCAACCTTATATGATTCATTCTGGAATCTGGTATGGTGGCTGCCAGGATGCCTTAAATTCAAGTCTCACCGAAAACAGATTCATCTGCAGGGATTTTTCCTCACCTTCCACCTCAGTCTGCAGTTACCCGCCCCGCACTGGCCAGCCAATTCCCTACTTGAGGCACGGGTCAAAACACCAATCTCCGACCACCGCATCCTGCGGTACCCCCCGGCGCCTACGCGCCCACAGCCGCCCCCAGTTCTTCCAAAGATCTGACCGAACCCACTCTTCCTCTGCGTTTCGTGTGCCCTGAGAATTGACAACTGATCCTGTAGTCGCTACAATTCTCCCGCTCCCGGCCTGTAAATATGGCCGATGCAATTTTGGCGTAGAGCCTTGTTCACGAACACGTGACTGCGAGGCGAGTCTACCCCCTCTTCGTCTCTGACCAGGGCCGGGCCCGCCACACTTGCGTTTCTCAATCACTTTTTTCCCGCCGGTTGCGAGCCGCCGGGCAACTGCATGTCCATGACTGTGAGTCGGCAGGCGCCGTCGCGTGCGGCTAAAATCGAAGATGGTGGCGCTGACGACACGATCCTCGAACTTCGAGATTTGAGAACCTACTTCTTTCTTGAACGAGGGGTTGTGAAAGCGGTTGACGGTGTAAATGTCGCCGTAGGACGCAGAAAGACTCTGGGTGTGGTCGGCGAGAGCGGATGCGGAAAGAGCGTCACCTTTCGCTCGGTGATGAGGCTCATACAGTCTCCACCGGGAAAGATCGTGGATGGAGAGATTCTCCTCCATCGCAAGGACGGAGACACTGTCGATATAGTCAAGCTGGATCCTCGCAGCCGTCAGCTGCGCGATATCCGCGGCGCCGAGATCGCCATGATCTTTCAGGAGCCTATGACTTCACTGAACCCACTCCATCCCGTCGGACGGCAGATTTCGGAATCGGTCCTGCTGCACCAGAGCATGACAAGACGGGCGGCTCTGGAGCGGGCCGAAGAGATGTTGAACAGGGTTCACATTGCCGATCCCGATCGCCGCATCGGCGAGTATCCGCACCAGCTGAGTGGAGGAATGCGACAGCGAGTAATGATTGCGCTGGCTCTGAGCTGTAATCCCTCGATCCTGATTGCGGATGAGCCAACCACGGCGTTGGACGTAACGGTTCAGGCACAAATCCTGGATCTGATGCGAGAACTGCAGTCCGACTTCGATTCAGCGATTGTGCTAATTACGCATAACCTTGGCGTGGTATCGCAAATGGCGGATCATGTGGCCGTTATGTACATGGGGCGCGTCGTGGAGTACGCACCGGTCTATGAAATCTTCCACAACCCGAAACATCCCTATACCATCGGGCTCCTCAACTCGGTACCGGTCCTGGGACGAAAGGAGGACAACCGTCTCGTCCCCATCACAGGAATGGTACCCAGCCCGATGGATGAGATTCGCGGCTGCGCCTTTGCCGAAAGGTGCCCTGACGCAATGGAGATTTGCTGGGAGCAGTCTCCTGAGTTCAAGGAGCACGAGCCAGGACATTCTGCGGCCTGCTGGTTGCATGATTGACCTGGATGTTCCTTCAGCTATTGGAGACAAAGAGGCATTGAAATACCCGATCGCTCCCCCCTGCACGTCCGAGAACAACATTCAGTTGCCTGGTCGCGTCACCTCTGGCGCAAAGGGCATCTTTCTATTCACACTTTTCAAGGAGGCAAGTTAATGTCAAGTAGTAAAAAGAGGACGATCTTCTTCATACTGTCGCTGTTGATCGTTACAGCGATGCTGGTCAACGCCTGTGGCGGCGGCGAAAGCGAACCCGCGGCCGCAGAGGCGCCTGCAGAAGAAGAGGCCGCACCGGCCGCTGCCGAGGCGGAAGAGGACGCAGAAGAGGCGATGGCGGAAGTAGACCTTTCCCCGACCGAGTATCCTGAGCCACAACTGATCGTCGGTAGCCGCGAAGTTGAGAAGCTACCTTTGGACCAGATCCTGACCTACAAGGCTTTGGATTCCTACAGCGAGCCCGAATGGGTGAGCGAACTTGTGGCCGAGGGCCTTCTGCCGCCGGTCGAAGAGCGCCTCCCGGTTGAGCCTCGCGTGATTCTTGAAAGCGGCATGTCCGACGGCATCGGCGTTTACGGCGGGGTCTGGCGCGACTTCTCCGCCTGCCCGACTGAAGGTTACAACCGCGGCGCCGGTCAGAGCGCAGGTTGGTTCGGCATTGAAGCGGCGGCCTATGCGTCTCTGCTCAAGTCCGGCCCCATCTATCGCCGCTCCGATTCGCTCGAACCGCTGCCCTACCTTGCAAAGAGCTGGGAATGGAGCGAAGACGGCTACGAGCTGACGATGAGTATTCTCGAGGGAGCCAAGTGGTCTGACGGTCACCCCTTCACCACTGCTGACGTTCTGTTCTCGTGGGAAGACATGATTGTCGACCCGAACGTTCAGTCGCCGAAGGGCGCCTCTGCCTGGATCTTCGAGGATCAGATGACGCAGCTTGAAGTGATCGACGACTACACGTTCAAGTTCGTCTTCCCGGTCGCCTTCCCGGTTCAGTCACTTTTCCAAATGGACGAAGGTGACTTCCACATCTCGCCGGCTCATATTCTGAAGCCGCTCCATCCCAAGTACAACAGCGAGATGGACTATGTGGACTTTGAAGCGGCCATGCCCCCGGACAAGACCCCAGTCGTGCTGGGCGAGTTTGTGCCTGTTGAGTACATTACCGACGAGTTGATGATTCTTCGCCGCAACCCCTACTACTGGGGCGTCGACGAAGCCGGCAACCAGCTTCCCTATCTGGATGAGGTTGTCTTTGAAAAAGGGCCTTCTGGCGTCGGACGAACGCTCAGCACGCTCGCCGGCTCAGCTGATCACTCCAACCTGGAGAATCCGAGCACCTTCATCGAGACGCTGAAGCGAGCCGAAGAAGATGACGCGCACTTCTACGTCGAGTGGGGTCCGGAGACCTTGGGTTTCAGCATCAAGCTGAACCTTTCCACCACGCTGGGCGTGAAGGATGATCGCGATGCTGCCGTACGCGAGCTGTTCCGCGACATTCGGTTCCGAAAGGCTGTCAGTTTTGCATTGGACCGCGAGGGCATTTCGCAGTCAATCCTGCGCGGGCCTTTCCTGCGTGGTTGGGCTGGCGGTCTGTTCCCCGGCTCCTCCTACTTCGATCGCAACACTGTAGCCTACTACAACCACAACCCTGAAGCCTCCGCCGTCCTGTTGGCCGACCTTGGCTTCGAAGACACTGACGGCGACGGCATTCTGAACTGGCCGGCCGACCGCCTCGCCAGCGGTGAGAACCTGGTCCTGGCGCTGGTCACCAGTGAAGACGCCGAAGAGACCCAGACGGTAGGTGATGCTGCTGTCACCCTGCTCGGCGACCTGGGCGTGCAGATCAACGTCCGCCCGCTGAACAGCGCGGCTCGCCGCGAGATGAACGAGGCTGGCGAATGGGAGATGAGAGTCGACCGCGACAGCCAGACCTTCGCCGTCCCCTTTACCCGCTGCCGCGAGCTGGCGCCCATCGAGCGCGAGTTTAGCTTCCACCGCGAAGGCTCAGAGCCCCGTGAGCTGCTGGACTTCGAGCAGGAGCTGGTCGACATCGCGCTGGCATTCTGTATCGAGCCCAATACCGACATTCGTAGAGATCTGATGGCCGAATACAACCGCATCTCGACAGAGAATGTCCACTTCATCGGCGTCTTTGTCGGTCGTTACGGTCTGGCCGCGGCCAAGCGCTTCAAGAACGTTCCTGCCGGCATGCCCGTGTTCATGTACAACTGGACCTGGGAAAACGTGATGCCCGAGCAGGTATGGGTTGCCCCCGAGGAGCAGATCGAACAACTGCGCCCGGGCGTGATTCCAACCTACGAGAGCGAATAAAATTTCGAGCATTGAGTAGAGAGGAGAAAGGAGTGAGAGTCAATCTTGCTCCTTTCTCTTCACTCCTCCCAGCAAAGCTTTCCAGAAACCTCCCCAAATTCATCCAATGATCGGTTTCATTGTTCGCCGCTTTACCGTTTCGGTTGCCGTTGTTCTGGGAATCGCGCTGGTCAGCTTTATTGTGATCCAGTTGCCCCCGGGCGACTATGCTGACGGCTACGAGTCGTTCCTGATCGAGCAGGGCGGCGCAACCGAAGCCGAAGCGGAAAGGCAGGCCAATCTGTTCCGTCAGCGCTATGGACTGGATAGGCCGCTCCCCATTCAGTTTTATGTGTGGATCCGGGACATGGTGACGAAAGGAAGTTTCGGCTTTTCTTTCGCTTACAAGCGTGACGTCGGCGAGCTGATCGCTGAACGGTTGCCTCGCACTCTGTTGCTGGCAGTTCTTGCCCATCTCACTTCAACTGCGGTCGGCATCATCGCCGGCATATTTGTCGCCCCGCGGCAGTACTCTGTCGCAGACAATGTAGCAGCCTTTATCGCATTTATTCTTTCCGCGCTGCCTCGGTTCTGGATCGCACTTGCAATCATGTTCTTTCTCGTCTTCACCTTGGAGCAGGAGCACGTTACCGCTTTCCACTCACCGCAATACGTGGTTGTGCCCTGGGCCTTCGGCACCGTTGCCGAGGCGCGCGAAAGTTGGGCCAAGCTGGTCGACTTGCTCCAACACATCTGGCCTGTCGTGGTAATTGCCGGGCTTGGCGGCGTGGCCCGCAACATGCGCGTAATGCGCGGCAACATGCTGGACGAGCTGAACGCGCAGTACGTGACGACGGCCCGCTCCAAAGGATTGACTGAAGGGCAGGTGATGCGTCGACATGCGGTGCCGAACGCTTTGCATCCAATCATCATGTACCAGGGGACAGTGCTTCCCTACATGCTGCAAGGAGAGTTGCAGGCGTCAATCGTAATGGGTCTGCCGACCATCGGGACGCTGCTTCTGACTTCGCTCCGCAATGAAGACATCTATATTGCCGCGAGTTGCCTGCTGATCTATGGCGTGCTGCTGGTGGCGGGAAATCTGATCGCCGACATCTCACTCGCTGTGCTGGATCCACGTGTACGGTTTTCGTAGGTTGCAAGCTGGATTCCCTTTGGCGTACTGAAGCTACTCAGGAAGAGAGAGTGGCGAAGCAAACGAGCCTATGAGGGCTCGGCCCTGCCAGCCTCAAATCGCCTTCGGTTTCATGAACTATCTTAATTCACTACTGACCTGACTATGGAATCATCGCAGAATGGGGCTAGCGCCGATACCACGCTCCAATCGGTGGACTTGGAAGAAGAGCAGCACGAATCATACTTCCAACTGGTATGGCAGCGGTTCAGAAAGAGCCGACCGGCCATCGCCGGCGGGCTTATGGTGTTGTCGCTGATAATTCTAGCGATTTTTGCCGAGTTCTTTGCCCCTGTTGATCCTACCGACGCCAATCTGCAAGACAGCTTTATCCCGCCCACTCGAATCCGTCTGATCGATGCCGAGGGCAAGTTTCATCTCCGTCCCTTCATTTACAATCAAGTCGTGACTATCGATCCCAAGACGTTTGAGCCACTCTGGGAGGACGACCCAGAGCAGCGATTTGACATACAGTTCATGGTAAAGAGCTGGGAATGGAAAATCCTTGGCCTGTTCCCAACGCGCTACCATCTCTTTGGCGTGGGCGAGGGAGGCAAGATCCATTTGCTTGGAACGGAAAAACAGGGTAGGGACCTCTGGGGCCGTGCCTGTGCTGCAGGGCGTATTTCACTGTCGTTGAGCCTGTTTGCGACAATCGTCAGTATCGTAGTCGGCGCGGTTGTCGGTATCGTATCCGGCTACTATGGAGGCGTGATCGATAACGTCATCCAGCGATTCGTGGAGTTTGTAGCCTCATTTCCGCAGCTCCCGCTTTGGCTGGCACTGGCTGCGATCATCCCGCGTACGTGGGACTCGTTGCAGGTCTTCATCATCATGGTGATCATCTTTTCTCTGCTCTCATGGACCCTGTTGGCCCGCGAAGTGCGTGGCAAGGTACTGGCCTTCCGGGAGACTGATTTCATACTGGCTGCCAAGGAGATGGGCGCCTCAGACGCTCGCATCATCTTTCTGCACCTTTTCCCCAATTCAATCAGCCACATAATCGTCGTGCTCACCCTTACTATCCCTCAGATCATACTTGCGGAGGCGTTTCTCAGCTTCCTGGGCATCGGGATCCAGGAGCCGCTTGTGAGTTGGGGCTTCCTGATGCGGGACGCGCAGAACTTGCAAACGCTCGGCACGCACACCTGGATCATGACGCCTGTCGTCTTTATCATCGTTGCCGTGCTGGGATTCAACTTTCTGGGAGACGGTCTGCGAGATGCGGCCGACCCATATTCGATTGTCTGAGATTGGGACGGAGAACGGCGTTGGGCAGGCGAAGGTCTCTTCAGGTCGGTGGCAACGCATTGGCCGTGGTGCTTCGAGCCTGGGCTCGGCCCATCGTGCTCATCTTCCTCATCCTCGTCCTTCTGACCTTTGGTACCGTTGTCGCCGTATTTGCTTGGCCCCAACCCCCTACAGCATCTGTCAGCGGCACCGTTACCGACGCAAGCGGACCGGTTACTGGCGCACTGGTCCGCGTGCAGACGACCGCAAACCATACTTACACGGATGAAAGAGGGGGATTTACGATCGACGGTGTTTCCACCGCCGAAAGCGTGACACTGGTGGCGTGGGCGGAAGGCTACATCTTCGGTTGGACTGAGGCGAGCGGCGGCGAAGAGGAAGTCAGTATCGAGCTGCATCCCCACAACCGCGTTGACAACGCCGTCTACGACTGGGAACCGTCCGAAAACTGTGGTGAGTGCCATCCATCTTACACAGAGTGGCGGCTCGATGCCCACAGCCAGTCAGCGGTGAACGCCCGCTTTCTGACAATGTACAATGGCACTGACATTGAAGGCAACCGCAGCCGCAACAGCAATTACGATACAGGTCTGCCCCGTACGCGTGACCCAGACGATCCCTACTTTGGGCCGGGCTTCAAGGTAGACTTTCCCAAACGGGACGGAAATTGCGCGGCCTGCCACACGCCTATGGCTTCGAAACTGGATGCCGACAACAGCTGCGGGTGGAATGGCTGCCATATGCAGGAGACGAGCGACGCCAGCGACGAATTGCCGGACGGCGTAAGCCCAAATGAAGCAGTAGGTGTGGCCGCTGAAGGGATCTCATGTGATTTCTGCCACAAGATTGGTGCCGTGAACTTCTATACCGACACCGTGCTGCCCGATCCCGCTATGCCTGGCATACTTTCACTTACGCTATACCGGCCCAAATCGGGAGAAGACCTACTGATGGGGACGGTCGATGATGTTTCCCGACCGAAAGACAGCTTCAATCAGTTGCATCGCGAGAGCGCATTCTGCGCCGCCTGTCACTTCGGCGTCAACGACACGACTGAAATTTACAACTCATACGGGGAATGGCTGGAGAGTCCATACAGTGATCCCGATACAGGGCAGACCTGCCAAAACTGTCACATGCCTGAAGCCCCTCGTCTTACATCCCGCATGGAGTCCCTGGTGCAGACGGCGGCGTGGCTGGAAAAGACGAGCGGACGCACGTTGCCGGCCGGCCTCGGAAAGCTGGCCGAGCAGTCGCAGCGCAGCTATTTCGTGTACCCCGAAAAGGGTGGACTATTTCGTGAACTCGACCAGATACACTCCCACCAGATGCCCGGCGCGTCCGACGAACAGTTCCTGAGAAGCGCGATCTCTCTCGAAAGCAGTGCCGAAATCGAAGATGCCGAAATCGTTGTAAACACTGTTGTAAGCAATACGGGGGCGGGCCACCACTATCCCACCGGGTCGCCGCTGCGACAGGTGCTCTTGGTTGTGCGGGCTACCGACGGAAACGGTGGAGAACTGTCATTAGTCGAAGGTGAGTTGCTCCCCAAATGGGCAGGTGACGTGGCCGGATTTGCCGGCCAGGCGTATGCTAAGATCCTGCGGGATACTTTGACCGGGGAAGAACCAACCTTTTCCCACTGGCGGCTGGTGGAACTGGTCGAAGATACGCGTATTCCGGCACTGTCCTCAAGGGCGGGTAGTTTCCGCTTTGCCCTGCCCGGTGATGACAGCGGTCTGGGGAACGACGACATCAACATAGAAGTGCAGCTCATCTATCGAAGGGCATTTCAGCAACTACAGGAATGGAAGGGCTGGACTGATCCGGATATCCTGCTGGCTGTGGATGAACTCCAGATTGAAGCTGACGCCAACGAAAATCGCTAGAGCAAATACGAACAATGGAAGAAGCTCTTCTTGAAGTCAACGGCCTGAAGCAGTGGTTTCCCATTCGTCAGGGTTTCCTGCAGCGAATTGTCGGGCACGTCAAGGCCGTTGACGGCGTAAGTTTCGCAATAAGCCGCAACGAAGCCTTGGGGCTCGTTGGAGAAAGCGGCTCCGGCAAGACCACAGTCGGGCGGTCTGTGCTACGGCTTTACGATCCGACGGACGGCGAGATCTGGTACACCTCTGCCGAAGGCGAGCGCCTCGATATCGCCAATATCGACCAGGCTGAAATGAAGCCGCTGCGCAAAGAAATGCGCATGATCTTCCAGGATCCCTTCAGTTCGCTGAATCCGCGATTGACTGTGAAAGACCTCATAGGAGAGCCGCTCATCATCCATAAGGAGGCCTCCGGCCGACAGTTGGAGGACAGGGTCTCAGAGCTGATGACGTCGGTCGGGCTGGATCCGAACTATATGCGCCGCTATCCACATGAGTTTTCAGGCGGACAGCGTCAGAGGATTGGCCTAGCCCGTACGCTGGCGCTCAGGCCGCGCCTGATCATTGCTGACGAACCGGTCTCGGCCTTGGATGTGTCGATTCAGGCCCAGGTGTTGAACCTCCTTCAGGAGTTGAAGGACGAACTGGGACTGACTTATCTCTTCATCGCCCACGACCTTTCGGTTGTCGAGCACATGTGCGACCGCATTGCCGTCATGTACGTCGGCCGGCTGGTGGAAGTCGCCGATTCAGAGAGGCTTCTCCGACGACCGCTTCACCCCTATACTGAGGCGCTGGTTTCGGCCATTCCTCCTGCGGACCCTGACATAAAGCTGAATCGGATAATTCTCGAAGGCGATATACCCAGTCCAGCCAATCCGCCCTCCGGGTGTGTGTTTCATCCCCGTTGCCTCTATGCGCAGGACCAGTGTACCCAAGAGGAGCCCCACCTGGAAGAGATTGAACCGGGACACTTTGCCAGCTGTCACTTCGCCCGCGAGCTGGCACTGCAAGGGATTGGAGAGCGAGAATGACCGCGAACGAATCGTCAAGGAGCGGTTTAAACGTCGACGCAGCCCTGTTGGCCTATCTGTTGCCCGTCCTCGGGCCCGCCTTCATCCTGGTGTTGCGGAAAGACGATTCATTTTCGAGGTTCCACGCGATGCAGTCACTATCAATCGTCGCGGCACTGATTCTGGCCCCCGCAGTCTGGGTTCTGTTCTCGTGGCTCATCTCCCTGTTGCCCTTCGGCGGTGTCGTCGCAGCCTATGTGTTCGCACTTGTAGTCGCCGTTTACCTGGCAGTGGTCGTCGCTTGGGTTGCCGGAATTGTCAATGCGCTTCGTGCACGTCGTTCCCCCGTGCCGTTCTTTGGACGAATCCTGCGGGTATAGTCGCGCTGTTGAGAATACAAAGCCACGACCGTGTGCTATGATCTTGCAGCAGAGGAATCCACTGGCCCGCAGGGCCGGCGCCATTCTGGGGTAGTGCCGAAACCTGTCATTCTGAACAACTCAGACCGGGCTCAGTTCCCGACTCTGATCCGTTCTCAAGAGGAGGTAATCCCTTGCCGAAAGTAACATTCATCGGAGCCGGCAGCTTTGGCTTCACTCGAAAGCTGGTCAAAGATGTACTGACGTTTCCTCGTCTTGAGGACTCCACCATCTGCTTGATGGATATCGATCCCTTGAAGCTGGGCTATATCGAGCAGGCAGTGCAACGCATTGTTCGCGAAGGGAACTATCCCGCTACGGTTGAGACAACCCTTAGCCGGGAAGAAGCGTTAGACGGCGCGGACTACGTGATCGTCACCATCCTCGTCGGCCAGACCGACGTTTGGCGGACAGACATCGAGATTCCCAAGCGGTACGGGATCGACACGAATATCGGCGACACTCGCGGCCCTTCCGGGATTTTTCGCTCCATGCGCACCACACCTGTGATGGTAGACATTGCTCGAGACATGGAGCGACTGTGCCCCGACGCCGTCATGCTCAACTATACCAACCCGATGGTGATCAACTGCCGTGCGATTCAAAAGGAGACCAGTATCGTCGCCACCGGCCTCTGCCATAGCGTGCAGGGCACCGCAACAATGCTTGCTCGCTGGATCGGGGCGCCGCCTGACGAGATCACTTACACCTGTGCCGGCATAAACCACATGGCCTGGTATCTGAAGTATGAGTGGAATGGCGAAGACGCCTACCCGCTGATCCGCAAGGCGATTACAGAAAGGCCCGAGGTCTACAACGAAGAGCAGGTGCGCAACGAAATGTTTTTGCACCTTGACTACTACCCCACCGAGTCCAGCGGCCATCACTCGGAGTACAACCCCTGGTTCCGAAAGCGGCCAGACTTGATCGAAAAGTACTGCACGCATGGTACCGGCTGGAACCCAGGCGAATACGCTTATGTCCTGAAACACTATTCTGCACGTGAAGATGACTGGGAAGAGCAGATCCGCGTCTGGCTCGACGACCCGGCGCCGCTGAACCTGACGCGCGGATACGAGTACGCAGCCTATATAATTAACGCGCTTGAAGGAGGGGAACCGTTCCAATTCAACGGCAACATGCCCAATGGAGACGGCTCGACACCGCTGGTCGACAATCTGCCTGTGGAAGCTTGTGTCGAGATTCCAGTGTGGGCAAGCAAGAGAGGATTGGAAAGCGTTAGAGTCGGACCGCTGCCGGCTTCGGTAGCCATGTTAACGGGCCTGAGCTCTCAGATTGAGGAACTGGCAGTAGAAGGGATTATCGAAGGCGATCCACGAAAAATCTTCCAGGCGATTCTTCACGATCCCCTGACAACCGCAGTGCTCTCGATGGCCGAAATCCGTGAGATGGTAAATGACATGTTCGCTGCCAATGTGGAGCATCTGCCGACTTTTTCCCGCTATCAAGTCGAGGGAGACAGACCCATGCGGCTTCTGACCCAGTCCCAGCCGCAGCCTGTTCCAGCCGACTGAGAGAGCCAAATTCCAAACAACGAGGAGACTAACCGATGTTGTACGAGTACAGGATTTACGAGTGTCACCCCGGCAAACGCGACGATTGGGTTGTGTACATGGAAAACGTGATTATACCTTTCCAAGTGTCGAAAGGCATGGTTGTTGCCGGGTCTTTTATTGACGAGGAAGATGAGAACTGCTACGTGTGGTTGCGCCGCTTCAAGGACGAGGCCGACAGAGAGGCCCTTTACGAGGCCGTATACCAGTCCGATGGCTGGCTGAACGATATTGCACCGAAGATTCCTGACATGCTCAATCGCGAGACCATCAAGGTCATGCGTCTGGTGCCGACGCCTAAGTCTGTGATACAGTAGGGCCGTTTTCGAGAGAAGACGCCCTGAAGTTACGAAAAACGAATATCTCGCCAGAATAGGGTCGGTTCGCTCGCGAACGGCCCTTTTTCTTTATCCGAGCCTATTGCTGTTGTTGCTGTTCCTGGTCGATTCGCAGCCTCGTGCTGCTTTCAGCTTCGGCAAACTCTCTGATTGTAATGTGCCCGTTGTCGAGTAGATCGTGAGGGATATCCTCATCTTCGGTCTCAGAGATATGCACGCCAACCGTCAGCTCGCTTCGGGCATTTCCCTTGTAAGTCCCCCTGGTAGGAGGGACGTCCGCATAGTCCCGGCCGACTGCTATACGGATGTGGTTGTCGCTGACAAATGAGTTGTTTGTAGGGTCAAAGCCTATCCAACCGGTCACGGGAAGGAATGCCTCTACCCAAGCGTGTGAAGCCCCGGAAATGTCTTTTTCTTCCTTTCTTTCAGGATCTTGGAAAATATAGCCACTGACGTATCGAGCGGGAATACCCTCCCTGCGAAGCAGCGCAATCATGATGTGAGAAAAATCCTGGCAGACCCCGCGACGATTCTCCAGGGCCGTGTCGATGGGGGAGTCAACTGCTGTACTCTTCGGCGTATACTCAATTGCGTCGTGAATCTTCTTGTTGAGGTCAATTAGAGCATGGATGGGGTCCTTGGCCCTGCCGAAGCTGATCTCTTCCGCAAAACTGGACAATAGAGCGGTCGGGCGCGCGTAGCTGCTGGGCGTCAGCCAGTCCCAGTGCTGACCGGTCGCGGCAACATTCTCCAACTCCGTCCAGGTCGACACCTCTCGGCTCTCAGGCAATGGATCAGGGTCCTGCACCAGGACAAGTGCCTGGGCGCGCAGGAGCAGCTCGGAGTGGCGTCTGGGAATATCGAAATAGTGAATGGCATTCTGCATGCAGTCGCTCGTTGCCAACACGTGTGCATGCGGCCACACCTCCAACAGAAAGTTCAAGCACCTCTGTTGACGGTCGGTGCGGGGCTGCATACGGACTTCCATCGTACTCTCCCTGACTTCGGAGTCGTAGCGATACCTGGTGTGGTGGTGAACGGAATAGTATTTCATTTCACGGGTTCTGGGTGGAGAGTTAGGCGAATGCCTCTTCGATATCGTAGTTGAAATAAGCATCTTGGAGCGCACTGTGAATCTGATCGCAACTCTCCATGATGTCGGTAACAAACGTATTGGCACCAATCTCGACTACGTCGTCAATCTGACTGTACTGCAGATGAGCCTTGAGTTTGCCCGAAAGTCGATTCAGGTCGCCGGCACGACGAGTCTCGGTTGCTCCGGCAACCTGCCTCAGCAGGTCAGCCATCTGGTCAATATTGAACCGGGCCGAATTCGGGAGATATGGATTGAGCAACAGGAACGAAGTTACCTGACGCGTCTCCGGCCTTGGGTCGTATACTCTGCAGTAGGACTCAAAGGAATTACACGCGCGGAGGACACCGATGCCGTTGAGTGGGTCAACAGTCTCCAGCCGCTCGCCGCCATCAACGCCGAAATGCTGGAAGTGCGCCTGCAAAAGACTGCATACAGACAGAATTCTCTCCAGGTGGCCTCCGATTTGGATGAACAACCACCCCTCATCGTGCAAGAGCGAAGACAGTGCAAGTCCTTGAAAGAGAGAGACACTGCTTTCTAGCTCCCGGAAAAAATTGTCGCGTTCTTCGTGCCAGTTCTGGTGGCCTTGCCAGGCGTGAAGACGCAGATAAAGCCGGTTCATGTGTTCCCAAAGCTGACTACTCAGCTGGGACCTGACGGTACGCGCGTTTGACCTGGCCAGATTGATGCAGCCCGAGATCGAGTTCTGATTGTCGGCGTTGAAAGTGAGATCGTGGGCCATCTGCAGGGCCACCTGGCTATCAACTACGCCATTCTTCATCGCCGGAGGAGGCTGCCGCAACGCAGTGAAAAACTGCTGCCAGCCGCGGTCGTTGCCGTGCTGAGCCGCCTGCCCGACCATGAAGTTCAGTCTCACTCTAAGCAGGCGAATCGTGTTCTCTGCCCGCTCCATATACCGGCCGATCCAGTACATACTGTCAGCAGATCTGGATAACATTGGCGCTATTCCTCTTTCTGAATCAGTTTTCTTGCAAGACCCACGTATCCTTACTTCCCCCGCCTTGGGAAGAGTTGACGACTAGCGATCCCTCACGTAGGGCCACCCGCGTCAATCCCCCCGGCACGATGACCGTGTTTTCCTGCTCTCCCCCGTAAAGAATGAACGGCCGCAAGTCAACATGACGCGAGACTACGTTCCCATTGATGTAGCATGGCGCCCGCGAAAGGCTCAGCGTTGGCTGGGCGATGTAGTTGCGGGGATTTTCCAGAATCTGCTGGCGGAAAGTCTCGCGTTCTTTGGCCGTACTGTATGGCCCAATCAACATGCCATACCCCCCGGACTCGCCGACGGCTTTCACCACCAGCTTGTCAAGGTTGTCCAGTACATGCGCCCGCTCGTCATCCCGTAAGCACAGGTAGGTCTCGACATTCTGAAGGATCGGCTCTTCACCCAGGTAGTAGCGGATCATCTCAGGAACGAAAGCGTACACTGCCTTGTCGTCCGCGATCCCCGTCCCAATTGCGTTGGCCAGGGTAATGTTTCCGGCGCGATAAGCATTGAAAAGGCCGGGAACGCCCAGGACCGAATCGGGCTCAAAGTGAAGCGGGTCGATGAATTCGTCATCGATGCGGCGGTAGATTACGTCGACGCGCTGCAGACCGCTGGTCGTGCGCATGTAGACGAATCCGTCATGAATGAGTAGATCGGCTCCTTCGACCAGCTCGATTCCCATCACACGCGCAAGAAAGGTATGCTCAAAGTAGGCGGAATTGAATATACCGGGAGTCAGAAGAACGATCGTCGCGTCTCGCCCCTTGGGCGAAAGCGTCTGTAACTGCTCCAGCAAAGCCTGGCCGTAATGGCCAATGGGTCTGATCCCATAACCGCCAAACATGCCCGGGAACACCTGGGTCATCACCTCGCGGTTGGCGAGCATATAGGACACCCCGCTGGGCACCCGCAGATTGTCCTCCAGGACGGCGAACTCGCCGCCCGGTAGGCGAACGAGATCGGAGCCGACGATAGACGTGTATACGTCGTTGGCGACCTTGACGCCGCGCATTTCTCGCTGGTAGTTTGCGCAACTGTAAATCAGGTCGAAAGGCACCTTACCTTCCTGCAAAATGCGCCCCTCGTGGTAGGCGTCTCGCAGGAAGAGATTGATGGCGTGGATGCGCTGTCGCAATCCGTGTTCGATCTTTTTCCACTCTTCGTCATTGATGATGCGGGGCAAGATATCGTAGGGGAAGATGCGTTCGATTGTGGAGTCTTCACCGTAGACGGTGAAGGTGATGCCCCGGTTCAGGAAGGTGAGGTCTGCGGCCTGTTGGCGCTGTGTCAACTCACTGGCCTGAAGCTCAAGAATGCTCTGTAGAAGCTTTTGGTACGATTCTCTCGGTCGACCGTTCTTCTGAAACATCTCATCGAAGATGGACCCGTCCAATGCATAGTTGCTGAACAGGCTGATGGCACTCTCGTTTACGGTCTCGTCTTGTGTTGGCACGCTCTTCACCACCGTTGGTGTTGTTCAGATTAGCGCTTTTCAGCTGGCACCATTGAGATCTGTTGGAAGGTCCTTATGGGCTTGCTGCCAGTCGGTTAGCAGCACTCATTCATGATCACCTGGCGATCTAAGCGTATCTCCAGGCTGTGATCTGTAACCTGACTGGCCCCGCCGCAGCGGACTCTCCGATTTCCCTCCGACCTGCTCATGAGGATTGTTGCCGCATATAGCTTTTCAAATTCACAAAAGACCAGGCCCGAAAGAAGGAATCTGCGTATTATGCCCAAATCTGGTCTTTATGTGCAAACAGGAGAATTTCCTGGAAGAAGCACTAAGTTTCCTGGAAGGCCGCACAGGGCACACACTGGAAAGGTCCCCGCAGAGGTACTGGCATTCACGCCTCAAGATCGCATGGTCTCTGCGGGAGGTGAACCGTTGCTATGTCAGAATGAGGACATCTGAGGTGTTTGGTTGGAGGTCAGTCCTGACACAGAAGGCAATTCTGCATCGGCTGAGTGCGCATCCCGGAACTGGGCTTTCCCACGTAATTCTTTGGCAGCGACTGAACCTGGCCATGCTGCGATCAACCCAGAGGCAGAGGAAACGCCGTCTCTGTCTACTGACCACTAACCACTGACTACTGCTTTTCTGGGCGGTCGGGCGCAAGCGCCCTCCCTTGTGCGGGGGCTCCGCCCCCGCAACGCCCCCTCTCCTACAACATGCCTGGCCGACCTGGTGTCGATATTGGTGACGGGTGCCTATTCGAAGGTGTCTAGCCAGACCACGTCCCGCCAACCCCATCAGATCCCCGTAGGTGCCGACCTTGTGCCTGCCCTGGGCCCCAGTCAGCGGTTCTCCAGGTAAGGCCATGCTTGGCCGCTGCCCACCGTTTCTCCAAGAGCGGGCTTAAATTCCCAGCCACCGCTGGCATGAACTCCCCCGCCGGACTGTACAGCCCCAAAAGTCTGGGTTGCACCCTTGGCTGGCGTATGCGCCCAACGCCCCCAAATGACATCCATTGGTCGAAACTTACTCGTACACGACAGAGGCATCTGAGTCACAGATCCCGAAGTCAAGGCACCCGCGAAAGAGGCGGCGCTAACTGACATTCGCCGCCTCTCTCTTCCTGAGGAAAACTATTTCTGATCAAGGTATTCAAACTGCGGGTTCCATCCCGCAGGGCCATCGGGAAGCAGGTCGAACAGATGCCACGCCCCGCAGTAGGAATCGCCGGGCCCGAAGTGGTCTTTGGCTACGCGCGTGATGCTGCCGTCGTCGTTCTTCCGGAATACCGAGACGCCAGGCATGTAGCCGGACATGAAGCCGCCTTCACTGCTTTGAAAGCCCATGTCGGCGGTGAATGCCGATCGTTGAGCGGAGTAGACGGGGAAGCGCCAGCCGCGCCCGCGTGCGAACTCCTGCTGCTCCGCTGGGCTGTCAGGCGAGACGAGCACAAAGGCTGCGCGGTCCTGCAGATGGTGTGCGACGCCATTGAAATTGTCGGCCCACATTGTGCAATAGGAACAGCCGGAGCCCATGTTGTGGACGAGAATGAGGTCTTCTTTGTCACCGAACAGGGCCGACAGACTGATAGGGCCGTTCAGGCCCTGAAGCTGGTAGTCGTCAACGGCCTCGTGGGGAAGCTTCCTGCGCAGTTCGGCCAGTTTCTTCCTCGCCTTGTCGAGTTCCAGATAGGCGGCTTCGAGTTCCTTATCGAAGTGAGCGTCGTTGTTGGACATGGTTTCCTCCCATTGCCAATACGATTGAATGAGTTCAGTACTTAGTCTACGATCTCTTCTGAATGAATACCAGAATCTTGCCCGGGGATCAGCAGATATGGCCCGACGACTGCTGCTAGCTGCTGGTCAGGTGGGGCCCAATGAAGGTCGAAGAGTCCTTCAGGCTTGGAACCTGGAGAATGGGAACTACTGCAGTGGACGTACGTCCATTCTGACTGAGGAAGTGAGAAAAGGGTCCTGGTCTTCAAGGCTCCGGCGCAATCGGGATGCCCTGCCCTTGAAACATCGCAGCACCGGCATCAGATTGTGCCGACCCCTTTGCCGCCCTCCAAAGCATCAGCAACTGAGCCACAGCGTCTCCATGCTTCTCCCTGCCTCGGACCATTTGACAATGCCTGCCTGGCGGTCGTAACATGTAGCCCAACGTGAGACAAAACCGACTGCCTTCAGTCGGAATACTTCGAAGGAAAAAATACATGACTGAGCTCTCCCTGCGCGGCGTCTTTGCCCCCACTCTCACCCCTATACGCGCCGACTTATCCATCGACCTGCCGGCCTACACTGAGTTCTGCCACCGGCTACTGGAGGGAGGCTGCCACGGGCTTGTGCTGTTCGGCACAAACAGTGAGGCGACTTCGTTTTCTGCCTCAGAACGAATGGCCGCGGTCGATGCAGTCATCGAGTCCGGCGTTGCAGCAGATCGGCTTGTAGTTGGCAGCGGCTCCGCCTCCGTCGTAGAGGCCGCCGAACTGACGCGTCACGCTGTGGAATCCGGCTGCCGAGGTGTCCTCACCCTGCCGCCCTTCTACTACCCGGGCGTATCGGATGAAGGTCTGTTTCGCTCATTCGCGGCAGTGCTCGATCTCGTCAACGACGAGCGGCTGCGCATGTACTTCTATCACATCCCACAGGTAAGCGGTATCCCGCTGAGCCCCTCGTTGCTTGGCCGCCTGGCAGATGCCTACCCCCGCCAGGCCGCCGGCGTTAAGGACAGCTCCGGCGATGTGAATACACTTGCGGGACTTCATGGCGTCGCAACGACACATCCCGGCTTTTCTGTCTTCTGCGGTACTGAGGCACTGCTGTTGAAGAATCTGCAAGGCGGTGGCGGAGGGTGCATTTCAGGGATGGCAAACGTGCTGCCCCACGTTATTCGTAACCTCTACGACAACTGGGAGGCAGATGACGCCGAGGATCGTCAGAACCGAACCAATTGGATCCGAGACGCAATACTTGAATCCGGATTCAACATGATCGCTTCTTTGAAGGTCATTGTGGGTGATCAGACGGGTAGGCCAGGCTGGAGTCGCGTTCGCCCGCCGCTGGTCGACCTGACCGAAGCGGAGCAGGGGCAACTGTTGGCCCGTCTATCACCGCCAGTTCCCGCCTAGCTGCCTGATCTGATTCGGACCCACCGCCGGCGCTTTCCGGTCTGGTGTTAGGTGCAATTGCCGGGGGCCATTTCGTCTGGTACCTCCCCTAGATGGCTTCAGTCCGGGCACGCGCAACACAGTAGAAAGGACTCCAATCATGTCGCCCCAGATGAGAATCGGCTTGGGCCAGTTCAATGAGCTGACCGACGAAAAACTGGCCTTCATCAAGCAACTTGGCGCTGACGACTTCCTGATGAATACGCCCAAGCTCCCGGGCGACAAACAGTGGGAGTACGAAGATCTGAAGGAGGCCGTCGATCGGGCCAAGGCAGCCGGATTGCGGTTGATCTGTCTCGAAAACGTTCCTGTCACCTTCTACGACAAGGCAATGTTGGGGCTGCCGGGCCGGGACGAGCAGATCGCGCACATGCAGACCACAGTACGTAACATGGGCCGCGCGGGTATTCCAATCCTCGGCTACCATTGGATGCCCAATTCGGTCTGGCGTACGCCCGAGCCGGCCGTCCTGCGCGGCGGCGCACGCGGCACGCGCTTCAATCTGGCAGAGCACGATCCGGGCGAATTGACACACGGGCGGGTCTACGATGCCGGCGAAATGTGGGCGAACTACGAGTATTACCTGGAGCGTCTCCTCCCGGTGGCCGAAGAAGCAGGCGTCACGCTCGCCCTCCACCCTGACGACCCTCCGGTAGAATCACTCGGCGGCGTTGCACGGATTTTCCGCAACTTCGAAGGGTTCAAACGCGCCATCGACCGTTTCGATAGCCCCAATCACGGTCTCGACTTCTGCATGGGCTGTTGGTCCGAAATGAACGGTCATGACTATGTTATCGAGGCCGTACGCCACTTCGGCGGCCGCGGCCGCATCGTCTACGTTCACTTTCGCGACGTTCAGGGGACGGTTCCCAATTTCAATGAATGTTTCATCAACGAAGGCAACGTAGATCCTTTCGAAGTGATGAAGACGCTGAAGGAGGTGGGATTCACCGGCTTCATGATCACCGACCACGTACCGAAGATGGTCGAAGACACAGCCTGGGGGCACCGCGGCCGCGCCTATGCCATCGGTTACATGACGGCGATGCTGGAGATGGTGAACCGGCTGGCTGCGTAGAGCTTCGCCTCTTCCGGATAGGTTCAGACACTGGAAAACAGACATGCTGTATCACAACTACCTTTTGCCAAATGGACTTTACGCCACTTGATCCTCAGTTCCTTCTGGACCGGCTCAGACCTCCGTCCGGTCCGGTTCGAATCCTGCTGGACACCGACACCTACAACGAGATCGACGATCAGTTCGCTGTAGTATACGCGCTTCTATCTCCTGAACGCATGACGGTAGAAGCCTTTCACGCCGCGCCCTTTCACAACAGCCGCTCTTCTGGACCGGGCGACGGAATGGAGAAGAGCTTCGAAGAGATTCAACGGCTGCTGGCCCGCCTCCCGTCCGTCGACACGTCTCAGGAGGGATTTGTCAGGCGGGGGTCAACTGAGTGGCTGCCAAACGAAACGACACCGGTTGAGAGCGAGGCCACAGCCGATCTGATCGAAAGGGCCTTGGCCAGTCCTGTCGAAGATCCCCTCTACGTAGTTGCCATTGGCGCCATCACAAACGTTGCCTCGGCACTGCTGCTGGAGCCGGAGATTCGACACCGCATCGTCCTCCTTTGGTTGGGCGGCCATGCTCGCCATTGGCCCGACACGCTCGAGTTCAATCTGCGCCAGGATCCCGCCGCAAGCCGGGTTGTACTGGACTGCGGCGTACCCCTTGTCCGCTTTCCCTGCATGGGAGTCGTGTCCCACTTGCATACGACGCAACCCGAGATGGCCGAATACGTAAGAGGCAGAGGCGCGATCGGCGACTACCTCTTCCAGATTTACAGTGAATACCATTCCGACCAGTTTGCCTATTCAAAGCAGATTTGGGACCTTGCGCCACTGGGTTGGTTGGTCGATCCCAGGTGGGCGCAGATGGAGTTGGTGAGCTCGCCCCGGCTCACGGACGCGATTACATGGGAGTTTGACGAGGGACGCCATACCGTCTCTTGTGCCCGTTACGTCGACCGCGACGCCATTTTCCGCGACCTCTTTTCCAAGCTTGACCTTGCAGCTTCCGGTGGATAGATGGCAGGCCGGCCGGGTCCCCCCGGCAGAGACTCCTCGATGAATTTCACTCTAATTCCTGAAGAAGCTCCCTCGGATTCGCTGCGGCGTATCGCAGTGGAGCAAATTGAAGGTGCTATCACTCAACTTCAGCGAAGCGATGACCTGAACGAAGGAATTCACGAAGCCCGCAAGCATTTCAAGCGCGTTCGAGCACTGTTGCGGCTGGCTCGGGGTGCTCTGCCCGAGGAAACTTACGTTTCTGAAAACCTTTTTTTCCGCGACATGGGCCGTCTCCTTTCTCCAGTTCGCGACAGTGCCGTTTACATCGAAACTCTGGATCAAGTTCGAAAGGGCTCTCTGGCCCCGATCGCCGACGAAGCCTTTCTGCATCTTCGGACACGTTTGATAAGAGAGCACAGAGCTGTTCTTAATGCGTATGCGCAAGACGAACAGCGACAGAAATCTCTGATCGCTTCCATGAAGGGGGCGCAATCGCGAGTAGACAGCTGGCGTTTCATCGAAAGCGAGTTCTCACTGTTCAAGGGCGGACTGCGAAGAATCTACGGGCGCGGTCGCGACGAGAGGGCAGCTGCCTATTCCCAACCGACGACAGAGAGATTCCACGCGTGGCGCAAACGAGTAAAGTATCTGTGGTATCATCTCCAAATCTTGCAACCGCTGTGGCCGGCACAGCTAAAGGCTATGGAACGCGAATGCGACCGCCTGGCAGACTTGCTTGGCGACGAACACGACCTGGCCGTTCTGATGGAGGCGCCCAGCGTTAAGGAACTGCTGACAGCACACAGCGCCGGAGCCCATATGCTCCATTCGACCGTGTCTCGCGAGCGCGAGCGGCAGCGCCGCGCCGCGATTCCTCTGGCACAGCGAATCTACGGCGAGAGTGCCGGTCGATTTGTCGCCCGCTTCGAGGAATACTGGCTCGCATATCGCCCCAACAGCCAGTTTCTCCCTCAGGAAGCAGTTCCTCGCGCAGATCGATGACGACCGAGAGACTCGCTCGCCAGTTGCATTTCATTCTCGAACTCGACAAACTGAAGGGCATTTTGCGCCGGTCTTTGCTCTTGGAAAGCCATAGGCGTGAAAACTCGGCTGAACACTCTTGGCATCTGGCCATGATGGTTCTGGTCCTGGCAGAGCACGCCGACGAGCCCGTTGACCAGCTACATACGCTCAAGCTTGTCCTGGTGCACGACATCGTCGAGATTGATGCCGGCGATACTTACGCCTACGACGCGGCCGGTCACGCCGGCAAAATCGAGCGAGAGCGGACGGCTGCACAGCGCATCTTTGGCTTACTGCCGGTAGAACAGGCGGTAGAACTGATCAATCTTTGGGAAGAGTACGAAGAACAGAAAACCCCCGCGGCCAGATTTGCCCTTGCCCTGGACAGACTCATGCCCTTCCTCCACAACTACCATACCGGCGGAATAACCTGGCGCGAGAACCGGGTAACAAGCATGCAGGTCAAGGAGCGTATGACTCCGGTCGCGGGCTCTTCCGATGCCTTAGGTAGCACCGTTTCAGATATCGTGGAGCAGGCAGTCGCCTCCGGCCTGCTGCCGCACTCCTGGTCAGACCCTTAGTACCCCTCGGGCATTCATGGGAAAGTCAGCACGAGCCGTCGAAACCCAATTGCATTCAGGAGGGGCGGGAGAGGCGCGGTCCCGTACCCCCGTCGAGAAGTTTATTGCATCCTCTGCACGCCTGAAGTCACCATGGCCGCCAGCCTCCGAAGTCAGCTTTTGGGTCTCATTCTTTATTCTACACGTCCTACTGTTTCTCCCGGTCGTTCTCATGGACCGTGAGGACGGCTCTCTTTTCCCCTCATTTCATTTTGCCGGTCTTTCTCTGGGCGAAATCTGGCTGCAAATCGCGTTCTGGCGCAGAGATCCTGACCTGTTGCGATTCAACTCCGAAATAGTACTCTTCGTAGTGCTTTGGGCCGTCGCCCGTCCGCTGCGCCGTGCCGCCGTCCGCATCCTCTTCGTCGTCACCTACATACTCGTCTTCTTCTACTACCTTTACGAAGGCGCTTCTCTCACCTTCTTCAGTGTCGAACCGGTCTTCTACACCCAGCTGCGAATGGCAACCGAGGGATTCAGCTTCTTCCTGCAAAACGCCCGCGTTACCACTGCCTTTGTTGCCGGTACCCTCCTGCTCATCGCCGCCGGCGCGGCCCTGGTTGCGCGGCTGGCTCGCCACCTGCTGCCGGAAAATGGGCCCGGGCCTGCTACACGCACTGTGTTGATTCTGATTGCACTCATCATTGCGTTTCAGGCAGTCTTCCGATCGGAAATCCTGGCACGCCCCGAAATGGTATTCAGCAGCATCACCGCAAAACTACTGCGCAACATCAGTGAATCGCGGCGTGTCTATCTTGACGTGCAACGGCTTGAAACATCTGAGGTCGCCCCTGCCGAAGATTACAGTCAGTTTGACCTGGTCGAGCGTCCCCCCATATACATCATCTTCAGCGAGTCGTACGGGTCTGTTATTTACAAGAGGAATGACTGGAGAGCGATGTATAGGGACCTTACCCACCGTCTGGAACAAGATCTCGCTAACGCGGGCTGGCACGCGGCGTCGGCCTTGAGTCTTGCTCCCACATGGGGAGGTGGGTCCTGGATGTCTTACACGAGCGCGCTGTTCGGAATGCGGGTCAGTTCGGATCCGCAATACTATGCCCTGCTAGACAAATATGAGGCCGGAGGATACCCGGATCTGGGCCAGTTTCTAAGGGACCAGGGCTATACATATTACCGGCTGACTGCGCTCTCAATGGGTCTGCCCGAAGCGCAATGGGAAAAATACGCTGCCTTCTATGGGGTTGACCGGTGGCTTCAGTACGAGGATCTGAACTTTGCCGGTCCCGAATATGGGTGGGGACCGGCGCCTCCGGACCAGTACTCCTTGAACTTTGCCCGTGAGACAATCCGCAACGAAACCGAAGAACCCTTTCTTTTCTTTACAATCACTCAGAATTCCCACTACCCTTGGGCACCCCTGCCACTGCTGGTTGACACGTGGCAGCACCTGAACAGACCGGGTCCCGCGCCACCGCCGGCGTCCGAACTGATCGAACACGCCGAACGACGTCAGAACTACTGGAATGCAATCGAATACCAGTTGGAAGTGCTCGTCGATTTCATAATCAGCGAACCCAATGAACAGGCGATATTCGTATTGGTAGGCGACCATCAGCCTCCGCGAGTCTCGCGCCGAGAGGACGGTTGGGACACCCCTATTCACATCATTGCCAAAGATCCCCATTTTATTGCATCATTCAGGGAGTACGGATTCACACCGGGTCTGGCAGTCTGGGAGCCTGAGCCAAATTTTCGGCACGAAGGATTCCTCTCAATGTTCGTGCGGCAGCTTCTGACAGCCTATGGGAGCGGAGCAGAACTCCCGCTGTATCTGCCAGAGGGCGTCCCCATCGGCGAGAAGGGGCACCAACCTGTGTTGACTCCCCATTAGTGCAGCAACCTATCGAGACTCTCACAAGACAGGTTGCTGAAGGCATCAGGGCCCACTGAAAATGAACTCTGCAATCAGGCTGTTCCTCACTGTTTTGATAGTAGTTCTGAGCGCCAGTTGCCGGGGCCGCGCAGACGAGCAGCCTTCAGACCAGGCGCAAACGTCGGAGTCACCCCCGGCAAGCGGGGATGCGTCCCAAAGCGTAATTTCGGAGAGGGCGGCGGCTGCCTTTGCCAGTCTGGATCCGATCCGGTTTCAGCAGGGAGAGGGCTGGCGAGTTTTCCGAATTGACGCCGGATCGTCAAAGGCCGCATATGTCGTCGATGAGGAACTCTTTGCAGACGCTACACGCAAATATGGCCTGGACATAGGCAAGACCAAAGTAGTGGGTGAGACACAAGATCTGGTGGGACTGATGCAGCTCGACCTCGCCCAGCGGTCGATCGGCGGCAACCGCTTCGTCGTCTATCTGCCAACTCTTCAGACTGACCAGGATCTGCGAGACGGCTGGATCCGGGAAAACGCTTTGGAATCGGATAGGTATCCTCTTGCCATTTTTGTTGCAGAAAGGCTCCTTGAAGTGCCTGACTCGTACAATGAGGGTGAGGAAGTCTCCTTTCAACTTGAGGGAGTATTGGAACTACGTGGAACTACGCTTTCAACAGTATGGGACGTTTCTGCCAACCAGTCCGGGAGTACCATTCAGGGATCGATGCAAACTCGATTGCGAATGACAAACCTTGGCTTTGATCCGCCAGACTTTGCCAATACGCTTACAGTGCAGGACGAGTTCACTGTACGCATTGAATTCGTCGCCAACGAGGAGTAGCGCACTCAAATGACACGTGACCTACGCAACGGGGGCGTCATTTCTTCCGGGCATCGCACCGCCACAGCCAGTTCGGATACACGGCTGCCAACCCAGGCCGGCCCGGTGGATGCAGATGGTGTCGCACGCGCAAGGGCGCTGGCAGCTGGCCTGAAGACCCGCCTGCAATCTTCTCAGCTGCCTCCTCCGGTTGTGGAAGCAGATTACCTCTTGGCTGAAGCACGCGACCAGGACTGCCCACTTCTCGAAAGGTTAAGGATCCTGGGCCTTCTGGCTTCCGTTCTCGATCATTACTTTGTCGAAACGGCGCCCACCCTGTCCGAACAGAGTCAAGGAGACATCGCGGCGAGTCTGGATCCGCTCTTGCAGCGGTCCTATGCGGAACTGAACGAGATACTCTTGCCTGCTCTTTCTGCCGAGAACGACATCGAGGTACGTCGCCCACATGAGTTGACAGTCGTGCAACGTCAATACCTGCGCAGATTCTTCCGGCATCAGCTCTACCCCATGTTGACTCCCCTCGCAGTTGATCCGGGGCATCCCTTTCCCTTCATCAGTTCCCATAGCATCAATCTGCTGGTCCATCTGAGCAGCCTCGACCTGGGCATGGGTCCTCTCTCCTACGCCCGCATCAAAGTGCCCCGGCTCATGTCCCGCTTTGTTTCCATTCCCTCGACTTCGAGGAAGCGGCTCTACATCTGGAGTGAAGACGCGGTAACCAGCTTCCTTGACGAGCTCTTTCCCGGCATGAAGATTGAAAGTGTATACCTCTTTCGCGTCTTGAGAGCCTCCAGCGGGGGTGGTAACGGTGACGAGTTGGAAGCGCAAAGACGGGGACTTCGACATCAGCAGCTTGCCTCGCCCGTTGTCCGGTTGGAGGTTGAGACGACGATGCCCGAATCTGTGATCGAGTGGTTGTCCTCCAATCTGCGGGTACCTCTTCAGCTCTGCTTCCGCAGCGCAGGGCCTCTGGCACTGTTTCAGCTGGTCGATCTGGCAAACCTCGCTCATTCTTTGGACTGAGTCGCTCCCTATCTCTTGGTACGTCCTTGGAGCCAGAGCCCGTTTCAGGCCGGCGCCGCGAATGGGTGCCTTCCCCTTCCCGGGCGGCAATTGCGAGGAGCTAGTGCATCCCAAAATGGGGGTGAACAGTCGCATACCTCTGCAGGCAACCAAGCCGCGGTCAGTTCCCATTCCAATTTCCCCCAGAATAAGCGCCGTCTCTGACCACTAACTACTGACCACTGACCACTGCTTTTCTGGGCGGTCGGGCCTATTCGGCCCTCCCTTGTGCGGGGGCTCCGCCCCCGCAACGCCCCCTCTCCTACAACATGCCTCATCGACCTGGTGTCGATATTCGTACCAAGTGCCTATTCGAAGGTGTCTGGCCAGTCCACCTCCCGCCGGTCCCATCAGATCCCAGTAGGCGCCGCCCTAGTACCTGCCCTCGCAACCTCCCCAACTGACGGACTCCATCGTACGGCCAGGCCTGGTGCCTGCACCGCGTCTCGCCCAAAGACGGTATACAACGCCAGCCGCCGCTGGCATGGATTCCCCGCCAGACTGTTCCCACCCCAAATCTGGGATGCCCCCGAGGTGCCCTTCTTTTGACAGAGTAAATTTCATGTGATACGCTCGCATCCAATTCAACAGTCACTGCTGTGACTGGGGAAACGAACCGGCCAATCGACCTTCCAGAGAGTTGCCGGCTGCTGCGAGGCAATAGGCGACGAACGGTTTAGCGCCCCAAGAGCATCCGGCACCAAATGGCCGGACGGTTCCGCCCCGTTACCGGCGCCAGAGGCAGACGCAGCTGTCTGCGAACTCAGGTGGTACCACGGGTCCTCTCGTCCTGAACTGACGAGGGGATTTTTCTGTTCTGGAGTTAGTTTGGACCTGGATTTACTTTTTTCACTTGGCAGGAGCTTGAGATGCTTGACATTCGATGGATGCGGGACAACCGGGAAGCGCTGGCCCAGGCGATGGCAAAGCTGAATGACTCCGAAGCCCCCTGGGAGCTGGCGTTGGATTTGGACGGAAGACGGCGAGAGCTGCTGCAGCAAGGAGAGAAACTGCGTGAGGAGCGCAATACCGGCTCCAGGCAGATCGGCCTTCTCTTCCGCGAAAAGAAGGCCTCCGAGGCCAACGCCCTGAAAGAGCGGATGAGCCGGATCGGTGATGAAATTGCCCGGATCGACGACGAGTTGCGCGGCGTCGAGGCCTCCTACCACGACGCCATGATGCGCATCCCAAACCCACCCGAAGATGATGTCCCTGTTGCACCGGACGAAGAGGGCAACGTAGTTCTTACCCAATGGGGCGAGCTTCCAGAATTCGACTTTGAACCGCAGGCGCACTGGGATTTTGGCCCGCAACTGGACATCATCGACTTTGAACGCGGCGTTGCTACTGCTGGCAGCCGGTTCTACTTTCTCAAAGGACCGGGCGCTCGTCTCCAAAGAGTCCTGTCAAACTGGTTTCTTGACGTACACATCCGGGAGCACGGCTACACCGAAATCTACCCGCCGATGATGGTGCGCGGGCATGCCATGGAGGGGACGGGCAATCTGCCCAAGTTTGGCGACAACCTCTACCGGGACGCTGAAGAGGACTACTGGTTCATACCTACTGCTGAAGTTTCGGTAACAAACCTGCACCGCGATGAAATCCTGGAACCCGGAACTTTGCCCCTTTACTACGTCGCCAGCACCCCCTGTTTCCGGCGCGAAAAGGTGTCGGCGGGCAAGGACGCCCGCGGCATCAAGCGGGTGCATCAGTTCCAGAAGGTGGAGATGGTCAAATTTGTTGAACCCGCCACCGGTCGTGAGGAGCTGGAGTCGCTGACCAGGGCCGCCGAGGTACTGTTGGAGCGGCTTGAGTTGCCCTACCGCCGCGTTGCCATCGCTACCGGCGACCTCTCGTTCGTCGCGGCCATCAAGTATGACCTGGAGGTCTGGGCGGCCGGCTGTCAGGAGTGGCTCGAGGTCAGCTCCTGTTCGCTTTTCCGCGACTTTCAGGCCCGACGGGCCAATATCCGCTACCGTCCACGGGAGGGGGCGCGCCCGGAGTACCTCTACACGCTCAATGGCTCGGGCCTTGCACTGCCTCGCGTTATCATCGCGCTTCTGGAGAATAATCAAAGGTCGGACGGAAGCGTGAGGCTGCCGGATGTCCTGCGGCCCTATCTTGGAGACGAATTGGAGATCGGCTGAGCGATTCTGCTGGACGTTTCCTCATGGAGCGGTCCCTTCCGGGATTTGGTTGCACTGTCGTCCAGACGTTGGATCAGACCCCTGCAATGCCAACTCACAGCAAGAACCGATCGGCGAGAACTGGACCCAATTATTTGACAGGTTTTCTGAAACCGGTTTATACTGTCCCGGTTGATGGCTGGCAAGTCCTGGCCCGGAGGGATGGCCGAGAGGACGAAGGCGGTTGTCTTGAAAACAACTGTGGCAGTGATGTCACCGGGGGTTCGAATCCCTCTCCCTCCGCCTGGCCCAGCCAAGATTCTTAACATGGGGAGGTCGCATAGCCTGGTCGAGTGCGCCCGCCTGCTAAGTGGGTAGGGGCAGCAATGTCCCTCGAGGGTTCAAATCCCTCCCTCCCCGCCATATGCGCCAGTAGCTCAGTGGATTAGAGCGTCGCCCTGCGGAGGCGAAGGTCGCAGGTTCGAGTCCTGCCTGGCGCGCACACACATTGCCAGCCAGAACCTCCAATCGGAGGTTCTCTGCGTTTTGGGATTCTTTGGTCGGGGCCTCCCGCCGCATTTTCCTCTCCTACATCTGGGAATTCAGTAGAACTTTCGCATAGTTCAGGAGGACTTTCGCATGGACACTCTCTTTGGGGAACTGTTGAAGAGGTTGGGATCCGGCGAGTCGCTCGCCACTCTCTGCAACGATTACGGCATCTCGCAAGCGGCATTTGATCGGCTGTGGACTGCCGAAATCAGGAGGAGGGCCCCCGAACCAGGAACTACGCTGCAATCGGAGGTGAGCGCTGAAACGCGCATTGTGCGCAATCGCTGGGGCATACCCCAGATCCTCGCCGAAAATGACGAAGACCTGTTCTTCGCCTTCGGTTTTGCCATGGCGCAGGACCGTCTCTTTCAGCTCGACTACCTGCGCCGCAGAGGCCACGGGCGGCTGTCCGAAATCCTCGGCCAGGACGGCGTTCAGCTGGACACCATCGCGCGTACCGTCGGCCTCAACCGGATCGCGGCCTCCGAGTGGGAGTCCACGCCTGCGGAGACCCGCGCCCTGCTGGAAAGGTTCAGTGCAGGCGTCAACGCACTTTTGGCACTTTCCTCCAACAATCTCCCTATTGAATTCGCGCTGCTCGACTATGAGCCGGAACCTTGGCGCCCCGTTGACTGCCTGGCAATCGCAGCCGAGTTTCGCTACTACCTGACGGTTCGCTTCCCCGTGATCGTCGGCCCTGAACTGGCAAAGCATGCGCTCGGGGACACGACGTTGTACTCGGCATTCCTGACCGGAGAAGCAGACGCGGAAAGCATCATCCCCGCAGGCGCGTACTCGGCAGATCCGGCGGGCGTTTCCCGGGTCGGCGCAAGCGTGGGCGACCCACAGGAGGGAGTGGGCAGCAACAACTGGGTCGTGAGTGGCGCTCGCACGAAGTCGGGGCTGCCCATGGTGGCCAGCGACCCGCACATCGCCTTTGCTGCCGTCTCGTGCTGGTATGAAGTGCAGCTGAAGGGCGGTTCCTTCGATGTGGCCGGTATGGCCTACGCCGGTATGCCGGCAGTCATGTTCGGGCGCAATCGCCACGTTGCCTGGGGAATCACCAACAACATCTGCTCACAGAGGGACCTGTACCAGGAGCAGACGGATCCAGAACAACCAGGCAGTTTTCTTTACGACGGCGCATGGGAGCGGTGGCGCACGTTGGATGAAACGATCCATGTGCGAGGCGCCGAACCGATATATATGACGGTCCGCTTTTCAAGAAACGGTCCCATCGTCGACGAGATTCTGCCCCCGGAGGCAACCGGTACCGGCCCCGTTTCCTTGCGCTGGCTGGGCCACACGAACTGCGGCTGGCTGACTTCGCTTCTGGGGATGGACCGCGCACGAACTGTCTCCAATCTGCGAGAAGCCACCCGCGAGTGGCAGGTGCCAACTTGGAGCCTGGTAATCGCCGACACAGAAAGACATATCGGTTACCAGGCCGTCGGCGGCATTCCGGTGAGGAACCTCCGGGAGCGAGGATACCGGCCCGGCTGGGATCCCGCTCACCAGTGGCAAGGCCTGATCCCATTCGAGCAAATGCCCCGTCTTGAGGACCCGGACAGGGGATGGATTGCCACTGCCAACAACCGCGTAGCCCCTGACGACTTTCCCTACCCGCTATCGGGTACGTGGGCCAGCGGCCACCGCGCGCGCCGGATCCGCCAGATGATCGAAGAACGCAACGGCTTCTCCAAAGAGACTTTCGCAGAAATGCAGCAGGACACCCAAACGCTTCGTGCAGATGAAGCGCTTCCGGGACTGTTGCCCGTTCTGTTGGGCAGTGGTGACGCACGCGTTTTGGAGGCCGCCCGCTATCTGCAGGCGTGGGACCACAACATGGCGCCAGACTCTGTAGCGGCCTCCATCTTCGAGGTCTTTTTCAACAGGTGGTGCGGTAGGGTCGCCGCCGAGAGGTTTGAAGGTGAGCTAGCGGTAGCTCTTTCCGGTACGATTGGTGGACTCGCCGGACAACTGATCCACGGGGACAGGGCAGGCTGGTTCGAAGACTCAGATCGAGAAGCGGCGATTGTCGATTCTGTGAGGGCAGCACTGACAACCATCGAGGAACGCTTAGGAACCGATATGAAGGCATGGGCGTGGGGAAATCTCCATAGAGTCCATCTGCGCCACGTCCTCTCAGGACGCGGCGATCTGGGCCTACTGCTCGATCGCGGCGGACTGCCCGTGGGCGGTAACGGTGTAACGGTTTGCAATACGGGGTTCGATCCGAACTGGTTGGCCCCGACGGGAGCAAATTACAGGCTCATCAGCGACCTGGGCGAAGACGGATTGTGGGCGGTGGAGTCGCAAGGACAGTCGGGGCATCCAGGATCGCAGCATTACTGCGACCAACTGGTGGAATGGCTGGAAGGCAGATACCACTTTCTCAACTTTGGGGAAGACAGTGCACAGGAAGGAAAAGGGTCGACCTGCGTGCTGCATCCGGAGGATCGGCAGGACAACTAGGGAAACTCCGGCAAAGTGTTACGATTCTTCTGCAGCCTTTATGTGAGCGTGGATCTGGTCGCTGAAGCGGTACTCGCTGTTGTCCTTGGGCTCGTAACCTATAACCTTGCGCGCATTCACAATGCTCCAGAAAGCCTGTGAATTGCCACTGATGCCGTAAAAGACCTGGAACGGCACGCCCTGCTCATCGCCGATATCCTCAGTTTCAATGCTCTTGATGAACAGTTGCTGCAGGTCGCGCTGGCTGATGTAAACGGCCAGCCCGCGCACCATGCGACGCAGGTCTCCCGGGTCAGTCCTCTCAAGGTCGTCTTCCCTCGGTCCACCGATGCGGACCTGCACATTCTCCAGAGACTGGGGAGAACTGTCCTCGACGTCGACGCCGCGGAACTGCATCCGCCCCACAGCGTAAACAAAGCCCAGGTGTTCGTAGGCCTCCTTGGCCCAGCCGTAATAGTTGTCGGAAAACGGTCTCATCTCCGGTGTGACGATATCCCACTTCTTGTCCAGGATCAGAGGCTCGTAGTAGTCCGCAGCGTGGTTGGAGCTGGCGACGACGACGCGCCTGACTCCCTCTTCCTGCGAAGTCTGATAAACATGAAAGGCCATCTCCACGTTGGACAGCTCGGCATAGAAGTCCTGGACAGGGTCGGACTTGTCCTCGGCGCGGGTGAAGCCAAGGTGGATTACGGCGTCGGCGCCGCGAAAGTGATGGCGGTAACTGTCCCGGTCGCGTTGTGTCAAGTCCGCGATCTGAACGCCTTCCACTTCATTGCCGTCGCGGTCCGTTCTCCGAACGTCCAGCAATGTAAGATCATACCGCTGGCGCAGTGCAGGCAGCAGCAGGCTTGCGATATATCCGGACGCGCCGGTGATAACAACCTTCCTTCTTTCGCTCATTCTTTGCTCCACAGGCGTTCGATGGTCTCTCGGTGTTCGGCGTAATGCCCGTAAGTGTTGCCGGCAATGCGCCACAATATGGGCGTGTGCCCGTCTGGGCGGCGGTCCTGGGGCTGAAAGTCGTCATAGGGAAGCAGCAGATCGTCGTCGGAAAGTTCGGAAACGGCCGCAAACGCGTCCCGATGCGCTTCTTGTAGCTCTGCCAGTACGTCGCCGAGCGCCAGGTCCCGATTGCGCTCGAAGATGAGCTGGTTCATGCGTTCAATACCGTAAGTATGGGGTGCCGCGTCGTCAGGCAGGCCCATCGGCGGGTAGCGTCGCTGCTTTCTCACCAGGGCGGCCAGTCCCCTTGCCCAAGCTGCCAGATGGGCCAGCTCATCCTTGGTTGACCAACCTCCCTCGCCGGGCTCTATCATCTGATCGGCATTCAGGTCGGACAAGACCTTCTGCAACGCCTCCCACTCCCGCTCGATGTTCTCGAGAACATCCTGCAAGGTTGGCGGTGGCGAAGACGGCAATTCTGTCATTTTGGCGACTCCTCCTGCAGGCGGCCCGCTACTGCGCCGCAACAACCAGACGGGCCCGCTTAGGAACGATCTCAACAGTCTTCGAATCGGAGAGGGCCTTTGCCCTATCCTGAACTGGCTTCTGCAGCCGGCGTCGGCGTGGGCGACGGCAGCGGTTGTGGTGTGGGCTCTGCGGGGAGGCCACTCACCTCCAACATCCTTTCCAATATCCTTTCGAGGCCTTCCAATTCAGCGCCATAGGCAGCCCAGTCGCCCGACAACAAAGCGTCCTGCGCTCTGGTGTAGCGACTGTTTGCCTCCAGTATCAGTTCCTCAAGAGAAGATGTCGCCAGGTCGACGTCCACCGCTTCCTGCTCCACCACTGGCCGTACGGCAGGCGTTTCACCGTCTCCTGAAATCGCCAGCTCAGCCAGTTTTGTGTCGGCGAGGATATCCTGGCCGAACAGATCCGCCAGCGCCAGCCCAAGATTCTCAGCCATAATCACTCGCTCCGAGGTAGCCAGTATAACTCGCTTCAACTCGGGAATCTTGCCAGTCGCTGCCTGCAAATAGAGCGGCTCGACATAGAGCAGACTCTCGCCAATGGGAATTACCAGCAGGTTGCCCCGAATGACCTGGCTTCCTTGCTGGTTCCACAGGCTGAGAAGCGAACTGATCGTCGGGTCCTGGTCGATACGCGCCTCAATCTGTTTGGGCCCGAACACGAGAGAGTCTTTGCCGAACCGGTATACCAGCATCTCTCCATACTTCTCTGGGTCGTTCTGTGCGGCCAGCCAGGAAATCATATTCTCGCGGTTGGCAGGTGTAAATGGAAGGATCTGAATGAAGTCCAGGTCCTCGCTGCCCGGGAGCTGCATCAACACATAGTAGGGCTCCATCGGCCGTGACTGGTTGTCAAAAATCTCTTCCGGCCACGCCCATACATCCTCTCTGTTGTAGAAGTCGGTCGGCTCGGTCATCTGGTAAGTGCGGAATACGCTGGCCTGAATGCTGAAGAGATCGTTAGGGTAGCGAATGTGGGCATTGAGGTCCGCCGGCATCTCCTCAAAAGAAGTGAAGAGCGACGGAAAAATGCGCGCATAGGCGGCGGCGATGGGTTCATCCGGCTCGACCAGATAAAAGTTCATCTTGCCCGTATAGGCGTCAATAATGATTTTGACCGGGTTACGAATGTAGTTGAAGCCCGGCGGAACGGTCCTGGTCCCGAACTGACTCGGCTCGCTGTAAGGAAAGCGCCCGCTGACGGTATATGCGTCGAGGAACCAGTATAGGTTGCCGTCTCCCCCGACCACGATGTACGGATCAGAATCGAATCGCAGGAAGGGCGCCACTTCCAGCGTACGCCGCAGTATATTTCTCCTCCACAAAAGCTGGCTCTCTGGAGTCAACTCCTGGCTGATAAACAGATTAATGTCAGCAAACTGAATTGCGAATGCCAGTCGAGGCAGGAAACCACCAATCCTGATGCCGGTGTCTCCCTCGAAGGTCGTAAAAACGTTTCCCCCTTCACCGCGTGGGTAGTCGAACTCTGGGGTCTCAGTCTTGACAATCACATATTCGTTCGTGCGCTCGCCAAAGTAGATCTGTGGGCGGGTGACGTCCAGAATGCCTTGGACGGGCAGGTCCTGCAACACAAAGGTCGGCAACCCGTCTGGAGTGATCTCGGCCACCGGTGAAGCGGCAACGCCGTAGCCGTGCGTGTAGACCAGTTTGCGATTTACCCAGGTCTGCGCAGGTTGTTCCAACTGCTCAGGAATCAGTTCTCGCGCCGACAGCATCAGTTGGCGGCGCTCGCCTTCAATATCGTAGCGATCGATATCGATGTCGGTGAACTGGTACTGTTGCCGCAACGCCTGCACCTGGTTGTACGTCTGGAGCAGAGGTCGGTAGTCCCACAGTCGGATGTTGGTAATTGTATCTGGTTGGCTGAGAAGCTCTTCACCTGTTAACTCGCTCTCAGCATCGAAGTTTTCGTCGACTATCCTGTCCAAACCGTAAGCGACGCGTGTAAAGTCAATATTGTGTGCGATGTACTCCTGCTCGCGTGTGAACTCGTTTGGGTTGACCTGGAAGCGCTGAACTAGGTTGGGGTAAATGTTGCCTGCCAGTGCGGAAATCGCAATCCAGCCCACCAGAACGACAACGATGGCCCGCCACGCCTGCTGCAAGAATACGTTCACGAGCAGCAACACAGCGGCGATAATGGTGACAAATACGAGAATGGTATAGGCGGGTAGCTGGGCATTGACGTCGGTATAGCCTGCACCAAAGACTGCGCCGCGTCTGCTGTAGACAAGCTCCAGAGCATCCAACCTGTATTGCCACGCGATCAATAGCAGGATCAAAGCACCCAGTACGCTGAGGTGGGCGCGAACCGCGGCCGGCGCGCCCCATCCCCGCCACCCAATGCCGCTGGCAAGCCCTGTCGCAATAAGAGTGATGACAAGCATCGTCATCAGCCAGCCGCGCAGAAACTGCCAAATCGGCAAAGTGAAAAGAAAGAAGCTTACATCACGCTCAAATATCGGGTCGCTCAAACCAAACGGCTGTTGATTGAAGTAGAGGAGGAGTTCCTCCCAAGCCGAAGAGGCCCCCGTACCCATGAAGAATGCAAAAAATGCGCCTACCAATAGGACGACTGGCGTTAGACGGACGCCTATAGCCTGAATCGCTTCGATCACCGGCGTATCTGCCAGTCCCTGCGGATTAAGGCGCCGCACCAGCAGGACATTGAATACGAAGACGAGCCAGAAGGCGAGCGCCCCGGCGGCAAACAGACCGAGCGAGGCGCCGATACGAGTGAAGAACACACTTGTCAGTTTGAGACTGTCATACCATAGCCAGTCCGTGTAGAATCCAAGGACGGTATTGAACAGGATGAGGACCAGGAAGGGAATCAGCATCCACCACAACAAACGGCCGCCTCCTCCCTGTCCGCCATTGCCCCCTCCTTGCCGGGGCGTTCCCGGATTACTGGGACCGTTGTCATCATGCAGCAGTTCTTCTTCGATCTGCTCCCAGTCGTCTTCATCCAGGTTTTCCAGGAGTTCGTGGAATGGGTTGCGTTCAGCCATATCTGTTCCTTGTCGATTAGGAGGGACCGTCGGCGGCGTGTCTGCCTGTTGGGGCAGATGAAACAGACTGTACCGTTAACCCGCGAGAATCAGTGCCCCTGCGCCTATGTTGGCAATTATAACAGAACTCCCCTCATTCGGCGCGTCTCCCCTACGTGCGGAGTAAAGCAGGGCATTGCAATCCCGTTCACGGCCAGAAAGACGCATACCAGGGCGGGCCGGTTACAGGGGCATGTTGACACGTTCGGAATCAGATCCGGGGCCATGCTATACTTTAGCCCGGCTTTACCCGACATCTGCTCCAATTCCCATGCAATTTAACTTTGAATCCACGCCATTGACTGAACTTCCCAGGCATCGCGCGCTTTTGCAGGCCCTGGTTCCTCGTCTGGCCGCTTTGGAGCAGACCAAAGTGATTTGGCTGAAGGGGTCCCTGGCGCGTGGTGACGCCGATCGTTGGAGCAGCGTCGACCTGCATCTCCTTTGGGATCAGAATGGCAGCAAGATGGCGGCCTCGTCAAGACCTTCCCACAACTGTCTGGATACGATTCAAGAAACCCTTGGGGAAGAAAACGTATTCGTTGAGCAGATAAGCGACTCGGCAAGAGGTGGCTCCCTTCGTGGCATCACGGTTGGGACGCCATCCGGAGATGATGCACTGGACGACACCGGTCAGGCCGCTCTTCTCTTTGAGATCGCCTGGACGCTGTTAGCCAGAGACGAGGGCATGGAAAGACCTGGGTGCGCTGCACGCCTCCTTTATGTTGCAGAGCACATGGACAGCGTCGACAGAACATCTTTGACCAGCAAACAGCCGGCGAACTGGACGCCAGACTCTCGGTTAATTGAATCGCAACTTGGGCGTTTCTGGTTGCTGCTGGCGCGGCTGCCGGCAGTAGTGAGGCGTCGGGAACAGCTGGCTGCATACTTGCTGTTGACTGAGATGCAGACTCTACTGCTTGACTTGGTTGTGACCTTGAATGGAGGCAACCGTCCTCACACAAACTCTCGTATCAACCAGTTCCTGGGACCGGCCCAACGCGAGGCCTTCGAGAGGAGCATGGGCCTGCAGCCGTCGGGCCGCCAGAAGAGCGTAGGTGACGGCGCAACCTGGGTTGGGCAGGCAGTCGCCCTTGTCGTCCTATATCGCTGGTATGCCCCTCAACTTGCGCAAAAGCACTCGCTGCGCTACCCACAGAAGGCAGAAAATGCCGTACTCGCCCTCCTGAGCACCGAACTGCAAAACTGGCCGGCCAGCATTTCCACAGGCTGACAGTCGGCTCTTTGGACAGCAAGTCCCAAGTCGGTGGAGGAGAAACGGTCCAACCGCAGACTTGCCAACGGGCCCTCAATCAACTCTCGCCAGGCCGTACTCCGTTGACGTAAATCGGATTGCTGAAAATCCACCCGCGCGGCTTGCCCCACCTTTGCTTCCATACCTCAACCCGGTAGACCCCTGTGTCGCGAGCCTGGTAGGTGAGAGTCTCAGCGTTTCCCTGCGTAACGATTCGACCATTGCGCAGAATGCGGATGTCTGCAGCCTCTGGGCTCCGTACCTTCAAGGTCACGGAGCTCCCTTCAGCAAGGCTGACAGAGTCGCCCATCACGCCCAATGCCTCAGCATCGCCTGACCGAGGCGCAGCTGGCCGACCGGTAACCTCTCCCTCCCCGATACGCTCGCCTTCCGCCCAGAAGCGAAACTGCTCCGTAGATCCTACTAGGTCGTAGCCCAGCCAGCAGTGTCCTTTGCGTAGCGCCTCCAGGACTAAATTTCGGTCATGCAGCGTGTTTGGGTCACGAAAGTCAAAGGATTCATCTGACGTTGGGCCAAGCAACGGCGTGTCGGTCAAAATGTGCGTGTTTAGCGCCTTAGCACTCTCTTCGTAGCTGAGAAAGCGACGGCTTATCGGCCCAAGGCGGTACCTGATGGCATGGACGTCGGTTCCGCCGAGTGCCACCACCGGTCTCTCCTGTGTAAGTTCGTCCCACTTTGCCAGCATATCCGGCAATGGTCCGGCTGCGAAAAACCGCGGGAAGAATCCAACCATCGCCGCCCTCAGGTAGCTGGTCGTGAACCCGCGGAACCCGGAGAGGTAGTTCCACAGCTCCACGCCATGGAAACCGGTGACTTCCCAACTTTGCCACGGATAGCACTTGGAAAAAAGCTCGGTCCGCTCTTCAATTGGATGGGCCAGAAACGTCAGTCCATTCTGTCGGTTGACGGCCTCAATGAGCTGCTGAGGATCGGAAGCGTGGCTGCTTACGTCGGACTCCACACCAAGGCAGAGCAGGTGGTTTCCAGAAGGCTCTCGCTGCGTGTCGTGCACCTCCTGCCCGACAAGAGTCAGGACACCGCGCCTGTAACCTTCCTCCTGCTCGCGAACCAGAACGTTGTGATCGGTGACATAGACAAAGTCCAACCCGCCCTTCACGGCCCCTTCGATCAGCTCCTCAAAGGAACCGAATCCATCGCTATGGGTCGTGTGCATGTGAATGTTGCCGTGGTACTCAAAGTGAGTCGGGGAGGAGTTTGCTTGGACCATAACGAAGTTTTCCTGTGGCTTTGGTTAAAACAAGGGATCGAACAGCGAACGCAACGACTAAGCCAGACCCATTCCGCGATCAACACCGGGGCAGGGGAAAAGATCTCTCTGACAACTGGCTACTAACCACTGACCACTGCTTTTTTGGGCGGTCGGGCCTATTCGGCCCTCCCTTGTGCGGGGGCTCCGCCCCCGCAACGCCCCCTCTCCTGTCCGCGCCGTAGCGAGTGTGTGGCTAATTTGAAGTTTCGTCTCGCGGCGGCCGGGCTTCAACCCCCCAACCTCCGTCTCGGCGCATGCCGAGTATGCCAGCGCAGGCAAGACAAACAAGGCAACTCCCTTATCTGCCCAATCTTCACCGCTACGACCAACGCGAGCCCGCTACAGAAATACTGGCGGTACATTCCCCCCGGAACGAACGCACAAAGTACACACACAGAACATGGCTTTGTAGTTACCAGTGACTTCAAACGAGGCCTTTGGCGTCCCACGTGCCAATACGTATTGCTACCGTTCAGGGCAGCTTTGGATGGGGTATCCGCCTCCCTTCTGGCTGCGACCCCCGCCTCGCTTCCTCTTCCGCTATCCGTTCTTCCAGGATCTTGCGGGCAGCGTAGCGCTTGCGCTCCTCGGAAAGCCACCTTCCACTGTCTTCCGGATCAACGACCGGACGCGCCGAGGTAAGGAACACCGTGTGGCCTACCATCGTGTCGTCGGGACGCAGGCGATCCGGTACCGGCTTGTAGCCGCGAACGAGAACCTCTTCTACGATAATGTCGGCAAATCCTGTCCTCTCCAGTCCGTGCAGTAGGTCGCAGACCTGGTTGGTTGTGGGTACCAGGGCGACAAAGAAGCCTCCAGGGCGAAGGGCTTGACGGGCCTGCTCCAGGAAGATCCAGGGTGTACGCAGGTCCAGTACCAGGGCATCTGCGTTGGTCTGTCGGAACCCTTCGAGGATTGAGGCCGACTGTAATTCCACATACTGCAGAAGCCCCATCTTCTCCAGGTTGCTGTGTGCAACCTGAAGGTGGTCCTCCCTGATTTCATAGGAAAACACGCGTCCGGTTGGAGCAACCGCCCATGCCAGGGCGATAGTGAGAGCTCCACTGCCAGTGCCGGCTTCGATCACACGACTGCCGGCCCGCAGGTTTAATCGGCGCACTACCATGGCCGCGTCTTGAGGAAAGATGATCTGCGTGTTCCTCTTGATCCGCGTCATCCGGTCGTCCAGTGACGGTTCCAGCAGCAGCATTGCGTGACCCAGATGACTGTACACAGTTGTGCCGTAGGGAAGGTCAATCAGATCGCCATGCTGGATCTTTCCAAGGTTGGAATGGAACGAACGCCCCGGCTGAAGACGCAGCAAGTGACGTTTTCCGCCACCGGTCAGCAGAAGTACAAGGTCATCGGCCGCCGTCAAAAGGGGTGCCGACCGTTCCCCCTCTGATGAAGAGCCCCAGGAAGGCCCCTCCCGTCGAGCCAGACCCTTTTCTGAGTCTTCCTTTCTTTCCGGTCTGGAAACCGGCGCACCTCTTGTTTCCACCAATCCGGCCTCGCCTCCACGCGGAACGGCAACTGCCTGCACACAATTCTGGAGTAACGCGGGTCAGGTTCCCTTAAGCGAATCCAGGAACCCTCTCTTGACGATTATAGTCACTGATGAGCAAGATCGACAAGGGCTGGCGGCAAAGAGTCGCCCTTTCAGATACGCGGATACCTGCAACGGGGCCACAATGCAGGCACACGTGGTGATGGTTAGCCCCGTGTTCATCACCCTAAGCATATTAGTCGTTATGAATTCGGAGCGTTAACGCAAGCAATTCGAAGGAGGGCACTCTCAAATTCAAATTGACACGCACTTTAATGGGATGTAGAATACACAACGGCCTGGCGGTTCACAGTTTGGGCCCCGGTCGTGCGCGGTTGGAGAAGTTTGGCCGGTGCCACGAATGGGATTGACCTGCCCGGACAGGAGTAATGGGGCCCGGGCCAGTATATTGCTAAGATCTCTTTCCGGCCGGCATGACTCAGGCCTTGAACTTGGCAGCCCGGAAAGGGTTGCAATAGCGGAGTCTGAACCAAGACAGCGAAGAGAAGTATACACAATTATCGGATTCTCAATTGTCGAGATCTACGTTAATTGCCAGGAGGCCTCGAATGCAGAAACGCGTCACGTTTTGGGCTGTGCTCTTGCTAGTCGTCGCGATCGCTTTTTCAGGTTGCACGGCCAGAATCGACGCTGGTTCTATGGTCGAGAAAGGGCCGGATGAATTCTACATCGACCTGCCGCCAATCGTGATTGACTACGCATCAGACGGCACAGCCTCCATCGGCGAGCTATCACATATGATTGTCGGCAATGTCGAGCAGCCTCCGGGTATGCTCTACGTGCCTGAACCAGGAGTCAGGTTGGGGCTTGCCACCATACTGTACGGGCTGTCGTTGCCTTCGATTTGGGTGCAGCACTTTACAGCTTCCAACCTCCAGCACTTGCGCGTTGCAAACGGTGACGAAGGGATTCTGCTCTTCGCCAACGGGCAGCGGATTCCCTCGCTGGTATGGGAAGAAGAGTCGCTGGCTGCAACCGGCGAGGCCGTGTCCGCTTTGGGCTTGGGCGTCCCCGCGCTGAACAAGGTGCTGCCAATGGTGCGGAACTTCAACCTTGGCGTCGTGCTAAGATTCCCTGTCCAGGAAGGGGTTGATGTGATTCCCCTTAGCGGAGTCGAAGAGAGTGCGGAAGTCACGATGGCGCGAATGCTGCAGCAGCAAGTCCTGGAGACATTTGGGGGTGCCCTGCCTGCAATCGATATACCCATCCTGTATCACGCCGATGGCAGTTGGACCTTGGGGGAACTGTCCGACATGGATTGGACGGTGTTGACCAGTACGCCATTCTACGCACTGCGCCTTCCGCCTGATCTGATCAGCGGCTTGACCGATTCCGGCATCTACACTGTGACTCTGACTACCGACCCCGACGGCATTCACATCTCCTTGAATGGCATCGGTCTCCCTTACCTGTCGTGGGGGAGCGGAGAAGTGCAGAATGTGCTTGCCCTCTCAAAGCAGTTGGGCGTCTTTGACTCCGTATCGGCACTGGTACCCGGCGCCGATATGGACTCCGTTCTGTCTCTCGTGGAGAACCTGCTTCCCATTATCCAGGCGACCAACGCCAACATTACAATCTATCTGCCCGGTTCTGAGATGGGTAACTGAGTCTGGCTGCAAGGCTAATCCAACTGGGGCGGTTTGGAAGAGAATCTTGGTTCTGCTGCTCTTGATAGAGCGGGTGTAGAGCTTCTACACCTGCTCTATTGCTATTCTGGGACAGTGTACGCAAGGGATTTAGACGTACCTGAGAATCCAGGTTCCATCAATTCTCTAAAGGCTTAAGATCTGGCCTAAAGAGTCTCGGTCACTTTCTTGATGGTCCGCGGACGGTCCGGGTCGAAGTCACGAGCGGATGCCAGGAACAAGGCAAACAACTGACCCGGAATGATCGCAAGTAACGGTGACAGCCATTCGGGCGCTGAAGGGAAGGGAAACTGGGTGCGACCCAGATTCAGAAGCGATGGGTCATTGCTCACGCAGAGCAGTTCGGCATCCATATTGCGCAGCTGCCGGACAAAGCGTTCCAAATCCGGCAACAGCACGCCGGTGGGAGCAACCACAAAGACCGGAAATGCCGGCTCGATCAGGCTCAATGGACCATGCAGAAAGTCTGCAGTGCTGTATGGTTCAGCTAGCGTGTAGGTAAGCTCCTTGATCTTCAGTGCAATCTCAAAGGCGGTGGAGTAGTTGAATCCTCGACCAACTACAACGCAGTAGGGCACGTAACGGTAGCGTTCTGCCAGTCGTTCTACTTCACTGTTCATGGAAAGAGTCTGTCGCATCAGGTCCGGCGTCTTCTCCAGCATCGCCACCCCCTCCGCGTCGTCAGCCAGGTGGGCTGAAAGAAGCCCGACGGCATGGAGCTGAGCAGTGTACGTCTTTGTCGCCGCGATCGACCGTTCTTCGCCTGCCCTCAGGATCACCAGGTGATCCGCTTGTTCCGCCAGAGGCGAGTCCGCGGAGTTGGTGATTGCGGCAGTAACGCAGCCCTGCCGCCTACCCTCTGCCAGTACGCTTACGATGTCTGGGCTTTGTCCGCTTTGGCTGATCCCCAAAACAAGCGTGTCTGGGGCGAAGAGCGGAGGTTGCTGATATAGCGTGAACAGGCTGGGCGTCGTCAGCATCACGGGGAGCCGGTTGTTTGCCCCCAGCAAATACTGGGCGTAACGCGCCGCATTGTCGCTGGTACCTCGTGCCGCCACGACGACTTGGCGAATGTCGGCGTTCTGGATGCGGGTAGCGAGTTTCTTCACACGGCCCTGCTCCTCCTGTGCGAACCGTTCAACGACATCCGGTTGCTGGTGGATTTCCTGGAAAAGTATGGATTCTGACCCCATCGTGAGTCCTTTCAAGCTGGAATATGCCCGTGTCCGTAAGAGTATAACACCTGTGCCGATGATCACGCCTTCGGCCCCTTGAAATAAATAGGGACAAACTGCAATGTACGAACTTCCTGAAGACGTCAAGATGCTGCAGGAACTGGCGATGGACTTCACGCGTCGTGAAATCATCCCCCGCGCGGAGCACTATGATCAGAATGAAGAGTGGCCGTGGGAAATATTTCACAAGGCGCGCGAGGTTGGGCTCGTCAATCTCAACATTCCTGAAGAGTACGGGGGCATGGGCGCAACCGCACTTGAAGAGTGCGTTATCGCCGAATCGATGGCCTACGGGTGCTCGGGAATCCAAACGGCCCTGATGTTGAATCAACTTGCTACGTTGCCTCTGCTCATCGCAGGATCTGACGAGCAAAAGCGCCGCTATCTTCCCTGGATTGTGGATGACGGCAAAGTTGCTGCCTACTGCGTGACGGAGCCGGATGCAGGGTCGGATGTCGCCGGCATAAAGTCCACCGCCTTACGGCGTAATGATACCTATATCCTGAACGGATCCAAGACCTGGATCACCGACGGCCCCGTCGCCAGCTTTTTCTCGGTTTTCGCAAAAACGGACCCGGACGCCGGCCATAGCGGCATCAGCTGCTTCCTGGTCGAAAAAGACTGGCCCGGTGTGAGCACGAGCCGACCCCTCGCGAAGATGGGCCAGCACGCTGCCCAGGCCTGCCAGGTCTTCTTCGAAAACGTCGAGGTCCCGGCATGCAACCGGCTGGGAGAGGAGGGTGAAGGATTTCGAATCGCGATGAAGGCGTTTGACAAGAGCAGACCGGGCGTGGCAACCGCAGCAATTGGCGTAGCGCGGCGGGCTCTGGACGAAGCAGTCGCCTACGCTGGTGAGCGCACCGCGTTTGGTCAGCCAATCTCCCACTTTCAGGGCGTTGGCTTCATGCTGGCCGACATGGCAATCAGAGTAGAGGCTGGCCGGCACCTTGCCTACAAGGCAGCTTGGGATGTGGACCAGGAGAATCGCAACACGATGTCAGCTGCGATGGCAAAGGCCTATTGCGCAGAAGCGGCCATGAAGAATGCAACTGATGCCGTCCAGGTGTTCGGTGGCAACGGTTACAGCAAGGAATTCCCGGTCGAAAAGCTGATGCGCGACGCCAAGATCTACCAGATATACGAAGGGACGACCCAGATTCAACAGATGATCATCATGCGTGAACTCTATCGTGAGGGCTGAATATGCTGTTACAGTCAGCATCATTCGCATTCGCTATCTCGCAACCCTTCAATCAGGCGGGGCACTGCGATGAGGGGAACGTTTGGAACTGTCGGCATATTCAGTTCCCCGCCATTTCCCATTCAATAACAGGGCAAGCGCATCAAAATCAGTGGTATAATTTTCCTGTGCCAAAACTCAGTTAGGCATTTCTGAAAGCGAATCTTCATCATCAAGCCATGCCGCCCGCAGTTAGGAGATCTGGATGCGAGGGACGGCACGTACTTGGGCTCGTTGACATTTCCTCCTGACCAGGCGTCCCACCGTAGGGGCACCCCTTGTGAGTGCCCTCGTGGATTGACAACATAATGGGCCCGCAAATTTCAGGCCAGACCAACGTCAACGACTCCTGGACTGCCTACTGCCGACAATCTGTCTGCACAATTAGCAACAATGACGGCGAGCTGAAGTGCGCGCATATGAGCGCATAAGCACAAAAGAAACTATGGGTCAGCTACGACCCGACTTTTCGCGAACTGACCCGACATGACCCGACCTGAACCCCCCGACACGACACTCTACCCCCCACCGCCAGCCATCTGGCATGAGTCTGTCGTCTGGTAGAGCAGTGGATGAGCATCGAAGAGAACTAGCCAGAACCGGGAATAGACGCCAAAAACGGGAAAACTGATGCAAAAGCGTAACGCAAACAGAACTCAGAGCAAAAAATTTCACCCGACTCTGCCCGACTTATGCCTACTTTACCCGACATGACCCGACATTTTGCGCCAACTGGGTCCCACCATATCAACCGATGCACAACTCCTGTACATATCTCGATTGATCTCGTACGCGCCCACGCACGCCAGTCAGTCCCTCATCACAGCCCATCGAGCGATTTTCGTGTGCTGCAGTCACGGCATCAAGAAAACACTCGTAAACTCTCGTAAACGCTCGTCCAACACATACACGAGAATGCCAGTGACCCACCGTGTAGACAATCGGTCCGCGATGTATCAAATGCGGGCATCAGCACCCAAGGCTTTCATGTGCAGCAAAACTTGACCATTTTCCGCCGCATGACTCCCAACCCCTTTCGCAGACAGAAGAGCGCACAAACCGGCATCTCCTCCAAACGTTTCCGCGCCAGCTGAACAACAGACTATCTCCTGAAAGTTCTCTCCCAACAATATGCGTACGCCCTGATTCAACATGCGATTTCATTGACATATGCTGCGAAAAAAGATAAAATGTCATCCGGCTGCAAGCCAGTGTCTTACTGACAAAAGTACAAACCGCGGCGGGCCCGAACTACTCGGCAACTGCCGCTATAGTTCCAGCAACCGAAGATAGATCCAGTGCCAGTTTGAGGTCTAAGCAGATAGGTGTGAGGAGGATTCATGGCAGAGTTTTCGACTGACAAGATTCGCAATATTACAGTCCTTGGACACGGAAGTTCCGGAAAGACATCCCTGGTTGAAGCCCTCTTGTTCAACAGCGGTGGGACCAGCCGTGTCGGACGTGTCGAGGACGGTTCCACTGTCTCAGACTGGGACGTTGAAGAACAGCGGCGCGGCATTTCCATAAACCTTTCCGTCGTTCCAGTGGAATTCCAGGAGACTAGGCTCAACCTTGTGGACACGCCCGGTTACTTGGACTTCGTGGGCGAAGTGATCAGCGGGCTTTCCGTTTCGGAGGCCGGCCTCGTGCTTCTCGACTCGGTCGCGGGCGTTGAAGTCGGCACCGAACTGGCGTGGGAACAGCTGGATGCAGTCGAAAAGCCCCGACTGATCTTTGTCAACAAAATGGACCGGGAAAACGCCAACTTTGCCAACGCGCTGGCAAGCGCAACCGAGGTATTCTCTGGAACGATTCTGCCGTTCCAACTGCCCATCGGTTCTGGCGAGGAATTCGAAGGCATCGTCAACCTGGTGGATATGAAGGCATATATGGGCCCGGATGCGACCGTCGCCGATATCCCCGCCGACATGGAGGACGAGGTAGAGGCTGCCCGGCAGAACCTCGTCGACGCCGCCGCCGAGACGGACGACGAGCTGATCATGAAGTACCTTGAGGGCGAAGAGCTGACCGAAGACGAGGTGCGACAAGGTCTTAGACAGGGTGTGCAGGATGGCCAGATTGTGCCCGTTTTCTGTGGCAGCGCTATCCAGAATATCGGTCTGTTCAGCTTGGCGCGAGCATTAACAAACTACGTGCCTTCTCCTTCAGATGTGGTCAGTTCGGTGCCCAACGGCGGCGAAGATCTGCTGGAGCTGACAGGAGACGTAGACGGACCACTTGTCGCATATGTTTTCAAGACCATCGTCGACAGGTACGTGGGTCGCATGAGTTACGTTCGCATTTTTTCGGGCTCGCTTGCGGTCGACAAAGGGGCGACGATTCAGCGTTCCGGAGAGAACGTGAAGCTGCAGAATATGTTCCACGTCAGTGGAAAAGAATTGGACGCTGCAACTGTGCTCACTGCCGGCGACATAGGTGTTCTGACAAAGATGGATGGGTTGAAGACTTCCGATACGCTCAGCGAGCAGCAGCTTGTCGTTGCGCCCCCCGAATACCCAAGGCCTCTCTTTTCGGTGGCAGTGATGCCGGCGACCAAGGCCGACAGCGCCAAAATGGGGCAGGGTCTGCAGGCCTTGGCCGAGGAAAATCCGACGCTTCAGGTCGAGTATATCCAAGCTACAAAGCAGAACATTTTACAGGGCATGGGCGACACGCACATCGACGTCGCCATCAGAAGTCTGGACTCCAAGTTCGGCGTCAAGGTCGACACCGCCATGCCGAGAGTGCCCTATCAGGAGACGGTAACCCGCACCGCCAGCGCCCACTACCGCCACAAGAAACAGACCGGCGGCGCGGGCCAGTTTGCCGATGTCGAGCTGCGCGTAGAGCCAATGGACCGCGGTGACGGATTCGCCTACGATAGTGAGGTCTTTGGCGGCTCGATCCCCAGCGTCTTCATCCCATCCATCGAAAAAGGCATCCGGCAGATTCTCGATCAGGGCGTGATCGCTGGCTACCCCATTGTAGACGTCAAAGCCATCGTCTTTGACGGCAAACACCATCCCGTCGACTCCAAGGACATTGCCTTCCAGACCGCTGGCCGCGAAGTATTCAAGATCGCAATGCAGGAGGCCCGCCCCGTCTTGCTGGAGCCGATCTACACCATGCGCGTGACCGTCCCGGACGAATTCATGGGCGATGTAATGGGCGATCTCAACAACCGCCGCGGCCGCGTATTGGGGATGGAGAACCGAAACAACCGCGCCATCATCAACGCCGAGATCCCGCTTGCCGAAATCCTGCGCTACGGCACCGATCTGCGCTCCATGACACAGGGACGCGGCATCTACACCATCGAGTTCGGCCGCTACGAACCCGTTCCCAGCCACCTGGCCGACCAGGTCATCACCCAGAGCAAGGAGGAAGAGTCCGAACAGGAGTAAGTAGACGCTCAAGCAAGAGGGTGTGAGAAGGCGAAAGGCACAGTATGAATGTGAGGAAAAAGATTGAGTCAGACATTCGTGCAAAGTGGCCGAACGAGCAAACACACTTTACGCCTTGGCTTTCAGACAATCTTAACCACTTATCATCGGCATTGGATTACTGTTTGGATTTGGAAGCAATGGAGAAGGAGGTTGGGCCGTATAGGGCCGATATTGTTGCCCGCATCGCAGGATCCGATGATCTTGTTGTCATCGAAAATCAATTGACTCATGCGGATCCAAGACATTTGGGTCAGCTTGTCACCTATACCGCCCGTCTGAAGGCCAAGATCGGTGTTTGGGTAACACCCGGATATTGGTATACGAACATTTGCGCAATACGAAGCTTGAACAGGCATCTGCCAGCTTCTGCCGGGTTTTTTGCCGTAAGACTAAGTCTCTCCAAGCGCCAATCTGAGAAACAGTGTCCCGAGTTCCATGTAATTGAACACCCTAAGAAGTGGCAAGACCCCGTTGCACGAAAATTCTGGGCTTTCCTGAATGATCAGTTGCCCGACATACCTAGACCAAGTTTCAATCCTGGATCAAACCTGAGACGTGGCCGATTTGAAGTTGAGCAAGTCGGGCTGCAGATCGTTCAGCACTTTGAAGCCGACTTTGTGCGAGTGTATATTACAGGCAGTGGAGTTGAATCCAACAGAGACCTTAAGTCACGAATTAACTTGCATAGACCTGCACTCGTTGCTTCTTTGAGAGAATCAGATTTTCTCATTGCTGAGGATCCCTACTGCGTGTCTCGATTAGAAGTTAACGCACATGATCCAGACAACTGGATGGAAATAGTTGAATGGCTTGACAGCCAGAGAAGGACCTATGAGCAGGTTCTTCGTGAAGGCGCTGTCGAAAAACAGTAAGATGTTTCAATACATCGGAAAACTCTAGAGAGAATGCTAAAGTAACCCCCAGATTCAGCGAGTTACTTCTTCGGCCTTAGGCTCACACCCACGAACCTACTTGAAATACAATGCCAGTGAATGCCGGCGGAGCACGTCGGCGTTCTTGTGTAATGTAGCGAGATAAGTAATAGTTGCTTCGACTTGACTTCATCGAATTCCAAGAATGACTGCGCAAATGACACAGGCCGTTGCAAGTAGCATTGGGAACCGGTACGGCAACCAGGACCGAAAGCTAAGGCCTCCAAATGGTGGACACTAGTGCCTTACACGTTACTTGAAGCGGGCCTGCAGATCCTATACTTGGTCGGCGCCACGGGTCTCGCCGTCTACGGCCTTCAAGCGCTTATTCTCACCTTACTGAAACTACGCGAGGAAAGGCTGCTGCGAAAGTTGACCGCGCACCCCGTCGAATGTCCTTTAGGTAATCTGCCCCGCAAGGCATCCGACTGGCCATCTGTGACTGTCCAACTCCCGGTCTTCAACGAAGTTCACGTCGTCAGTCGTCTCATCGACGCCTGTGCCGAATTGGACTACCCTTCCGATCGCTTACAGATCCAGGTCCTCGACGATTCAACCGACAGTACCACCGCCATCGCCGAAAGCCGCGCAGAATTCTGGCGCAGCCAGGGCGCCGATGTTCAAGTCCTGCACCGCAGCGACCGGCGCGGCTTCAAGGCTGGCGCACTGAAGGAGGGCTTGCACCAGGCCAAAGGTGAGTTTATCGCCGTATTCGACGCAGACTTTGCACCCCTGCCAGACTTTCTGAAACGTACGCTACCCACCTTTGTCGAAAACGCCTGGCAGAATGTCGGATTCGTCCAAACACGCTGGACCCATCTGAACGAACGATACTCGGCTTTGACAAAGGCCCAGGCACTCGCACTCGACGGTCACTTTGTAGTTGAACAGGCGGCGCGCCATTCCGTTGGGCTGCCTTTTGGTTTCAACGGTTCCGCAGGCGTGTGGCGGCGGGCCTGTATCGAAGACCAGGCAGTTGGCGGTTGGCAGGACGATACACTCTGCGAGGATCTCGACCTGAGCTACCGGGCCCAGTTGGCCGGCTGGCAGGGCGTTTATCTGGACGAAGTTGGAGCTCCTGCCGAACTCCCCCCCCAACTTCTCGCCTTCAAGCGGCAGCAGTTCCGCTGGGCAAAGGGCAGTGTGGCGACTTTGCGAAAACTCGCGGCCCCGGTCTGGCGCGGAGGCTGGCCAACATTGAAGAGAACCGCCGCATACGTGCATCTTGGTGGATACCTGATTCACCCGCTCCTGTTGCTGTTGCTCATCGTTACCCCTCTTCTCATGCTGTCTGGCAGCCAGGCCTACTGGCCTCTTGCCTACCTGAGCCTTGTTTCCGTAGGACCCCCTGCCCTGTATGCGCTTGCGCAGCGTCGGCTTCACCCACAGGACTGGCTGCGCCGCTGGGCCCGTCTGCCCCTCCTCATGCTCCTGGGGATGGGCCTGTCCCTCAGCAATTCTGTTGCCGCCTGGCAGGCGATCTTCGGTAAGAGAGGGGCTTTCTTGCGGACGCCGAAGTTCAATGTCGAAGGCAATGCCGATTCCTGGCACGGCAGCGGCTATGCCCTCGACTTGGAGCCGCTTGTAGCCGTCGAGTTGACTCTTGCCCTCTATGCCACCACTGGCTGCTACCTTGCCGTCATCCACGGCCAGTGGTGGAATCTGCCCTTTCTTGCCTTTTACGCCTGCGGATACGCGCTCGTGGCAGCAGCTGGGCTCTATGAAGCATTGAAAGCGCGCTCCGCTCGTTTGCATCTTGAGGGCAGAATGGCTAGGCCGCTTCCACCCAAGAACCTTGTCAAATACTGATGGCGCCTGTACAATTATTGCAATGAGGCGAACATCTGGTTGGGCCCGGAGCCGTGTCTTGTTGGCCCAACTTGATGGCGTAGCCCATTTCTCAGAAGTGCCGAATCCTGGCACAAAGGAACGATGCCGTGTCAAAGCGTAGATATGATGACATCACCTGGCTGGAAGATCCAAAGGACGTGATTGTCCTTGCCAACCGCAGCCAAAAAAACTTCATTTTGGAACTTCCTACCGGCCAGTATCGTCTAGATGCTGGCCGAAAGATGCGTACTCTGCGATCAATACTGGACTTCGGCCAGATAAGTGAGTTGGTGTCCAGCGGCCAGTTGGTGATCGAAAAGTAGGCGCTCTATCCTTCGAAGCACAATGGAGTTGCGTGTTTCTCTGAGTCTGCGTTCGCCGCGTACCGGTGATGGCGGGGCGCAGTCAGTTCAAATGGGTGAAAAACAGTGTCGACCTTCCTCCTGATTGATGGGCATTCCCAGGCGTTTCGGGCCTTTTTCGGGGTCAAAACCCCCCTGGTTACCTCCCGCGGCGAGCCGACCACTGCGGTGTTTGGCTTCTTCCGCAAGCTCTTCAGCGTTCTGCGCGAATACCGGCCTGACGGCGTAGCGGTCGCATTTGACAAGGGCGACACCTTCCGACACGAAGAGTTCGTCGAGTACAAGGCGACCCGTGACGCCATGCCCGATGAAATGCGACCCCAAATGGATCGTATCGAACAGGTCCTGGAAGCCCTGAAGATTCCAATCCTGACGCTCGAGAATTTCGAGGCCGACGACATTTTGGGCGGGCTTGCCCGTCAAGCTGCCGGCGAAGGACACGATGTCCTGATCCTGTCCGGCGACCGTGATATGTTTCAGCTGGTCGCCGACAAAGTGAAAGTCCTCTACACATCGGGCGGCCCTTCTCCGACCACGTTACCCTTCGGCGTCGCCGAAGTTGCCGAACGTTACGGTGGCCTCGACCCTGACCAGTTTCTCGAAATGAAGGCCCTGGTGGGCGACAGCTCAGACAATATCCCCGGTGTGCCAGGCGTAGGTGAAAAGACTGCGATTCGATACCTTAAGAAGTACGGTTCTCTTGACAAGCTGTACGCACACATCGACGAAATCAGGGGACCCAAGTCGCAGCAGAATCTGCGCGATGCAGAAGAAGACGTCTGGCGCAACAAGCGGCTGATGACAATAGTCTGTGATGTGGACGTTACATTCGATGCCGTAGCGTTCCGACTTCAGCAGTACGATGGTGGCGCTGTGCGCCGCATTTTCGAAGAGTTGGATTTTCGCAGCCTTCAGCGCGAGCTGGATCAGTTGGGCGAAGGCGGTTTCCTTGGCAATGGCGAAGGGAGGTCGCTTCAAGTAGACGCCGAGCACGCCCAGTCAACTCTCTTCGCCGATTCAGAAGGCGCTTCAGCTTCCTCGGGTTGGCGGCCTTCAGCCAGTTCAACCAGCGAGCACCCATACCAATGCATTCAAACTCGGAATGACTTGGACGAGTTGTGTGAGGAGCTCAAAGAGGCGGAAATCCTTTCCTTTGACGTCGAGACCTCCGGCAGGGATCCGATGGCGGCAGACTTGGTGGGGCTGGGTATCGCCTGGGCCAAGGGTAAAGGCTGCTATATTCCCGTCGCGCACAGCGATGGAGAGCAACTTCCTTGGGACAATGTGCGTGAAGCCGTGCAACCCTTTTTTGCGGACGCGACTCTGCCCAAAGTCGCGCACAACGGAAAATATGATCTGGTTGTCTGCCGGCGGCACGGACTCCAGGTAGAAGGCCCTATTCACGATACAATGACCATTGCTTGGCTGCTGGACCCCGCCAGCCGTTCGATCGGCCTCAAGAGTCAGGCCGAGACCGAACTTGGCTGGACGATGACAGAGATTTCCGAGTTGATCGGATCGGGTCGCAAACAGATCTCGATCGCAGAGGTGAACATCGATCGCGTCACCGGCTACTGCGGCGCCGACGTGGACGCCACAATTCACCTGTGGAAGGCTCTCGCACCCCGCTTGAGAGAGGCCAGTGACACACTATGGAAGCTCTACGAGGAGATTGAACTGCCTCTGCTTCCGGTGCTTGCTGACATGGAGATGGCCGGGATTCGCCTGAATACCGATTTCCTGGCCGATCTTTCCAGGAGGCTGGTTACGCGGTTGCACGAAATCGACCTGCTTCTGAAAGGCATCGTCGGACACGACTTCAATCTTCGCAGTACGCAGCAGCTTAGCAACGTAATGTTCAATGAACTGGCCTTCCCTGCCAAGGGACTCAAAAAGACAAAGTCAGGATTTGTCAGTACTGCGGCCGGAGAATTGGACAAACTGAAGGCGTCCACGGCCCAACTGTCGCCCGAGCAAAGCCAGTTTCTGGACCTGCTGTTTGAGCAGCGCCAGCTCGAAAAACTGCGGGGAACCTATGTGGATTCGCTGGGCGGTCTTGTCAACAGCAGCACCGGCCGCGTTCATACAAACTACAGTCAGGCAGGTGCCGCAACCGGCCGCCTCAGCAGCAACGGTCCCAACCTGCAGAACATTCCCATTCGTACCGAGCGCGGGCGGGAAATCCGCAAGGCCTTTGAAGCCGAGGAAGGTTGCCTGCTTCTGGCAGCCGACTATAGCCAGGTTGAACTGAGAATCCTGGCCCACATTGCCGAGGAAGAACGTCTCATTGAGGCCTTCCGGCAGGAGCAGGACATTCACGCCGTGACCGCATCGCTGCTCTTTGATGTGCCCCTGGATCAGGTCACTTACGATCAGCGCGGACTGGGCAAAACGATCAACTTTGCTACCATTTACGGCGTCAGCGCCTTCGGCCTCAGCAGCCGCACTGACATGGATCCTGCTGAAGCCCAGCAGTTTCTGGACCAGTATTTCGCGACCTATCCCAACGTGCGCCAATACATCGACGACACAATTCGGAAGGCGGTCGAAGAGGGATTCGTCGAGACGCTGCTGGGACGCAGACGAATCTTTCATGAGCTGCAGGGTAATCTGCCCTTCAATCAGCGGCAGGCGCTCGAACGACAAGCGATCAACGCCCCTATCCAGGGGACGGCCGCCGACATAACCAAACTGGCGATGAGAAACCTCCACAAGTGCATCCGTGATCAGGGTCTGAATTCCAAAATGCTACTGCAGGTCCATGATGAACTGGTCCTCGAAGTACCTCACGAGGAGCTGAACGTAGTTGCCCCGCTTGTAGGCAAGGAAATGGAATCGGCCTTCGAGTTGAACGTACCCCTAAGGGTGGATGTCGAAGCCGGGCCGAACTGGTACGATATGGAGGAGCTGCCACTTCAACAAGCACTGATGCAATGAGCCGGCCCCGCACCTTGCGGACCAGGACATGGGTATGCTCTGTACTGCGCCCTGGTCAACGCTGGCTATTCGGGAAGTAGACCATGATTCGAGACCAGATACGGCAAATCGTCACAGAAGCAGTTGCCAGCGCGCAGTCGTCCGGCAATCTGCCCGCAATTGAGTTTCCTCCGGTTGAAATCGAACGCCCAAATCAGTCTGATCACGGCGACTACAGTTCCAACTTCGCCCTCCTCGCCACCTCCGCCATTAAGAAGGCATCCGGCCAGAGAGCCAACCCGCGCCAGATCGCACAGTCAGTCGTCGATAACATTCCAACGGGCGGACTCGTAGGTAGCGTCGAGTTGGCAGGGCCTGGATTTATCAACGTCCGCCTCCACGAGAATTGGCTGCAACAGAGTGTACTGTCGATCCTCGAGCAGGGGGCTTCTTTTGGCGCCATCGACCGCGGCAAAGGCCAGAGATGGCAGGTCGAATATGTCAGCGCCAACCCTACGGGACCGCTGCACTACGGGGGCGGCCGCAACGCCGTCCTTGGCGATGCGCTTGCCAATGTCTTGGAGGCGGCCGGCTACGACGTACAACGAGAGTTCTACGTTAACGACAGTGGCACGCAGTTTCAACTCTTCATCGAGAGCCTTTACGTCTGTTACATTCAACTCTGCGAAGAGTTGGACGGACTGACAAAGCGCAATTTGGAAATTCCTGAAGGCGGGTACCAGGGGGCCTATCTTCACGACTATGCCAGGTTGGTCAGAGAACGCAGAGGTGACCGCCTCGCCCACTTGGAGCCGGGCGAAGCCAGGGCCGAATTGCGCCAAGACGGACGTGAGATTGTCTTGCACGACATCGAAGATGAGCTTGCGTCGATGGGTGTTACCTTCGACCGCTGGTTCAGCGAGAAGAGCCTGTATGACGAGGGGTTGGTTGATCAGCTTCTGGAGCAGCTTTCCGATAGGGGCGAGGTCATCAAACGGGATGGGGCGCTCTGGTTCCTGGCCAGCAACTACCCGGGCAACCAAAAAGATGAAGTGGTCGTGCGGTCCAACGGAGCGCCAACCTATTTCGCAAGCGACATTGCCTATCATTACGACAAGTTTGAACGAAGGAAATTTGACCGTGTGATCAACGTCTGGGCTGTCGATCATCAGGGACACATTCCCCGTATGGGGGCCGTAATGCAGGCCCTGCAGCTGGACCCGGAACGCCTGAAGATCCTTCTGTACAACCTGGTAAAATTGATCAGGGGCGGCCAGGAAGTGAAAATGAGCAAGCGCTCAGGCGATATCCTGACCGTGCGCGAGGTCGTCGAAGAGGTGGGGCCCGATGCGGTCCGATTCATGCTCCTGACGACCAGCCCCGAACGTAGCATCGATTTTGATATGAGCCTGGCCGTACAACACAAGAACGAGAACCGTGTCTACTATGTGCAATACGGGCACGCCCGCATCTGCTCTCTCCTCCAGAGGGCTGCACGGAGCGGCCATCAGAGTCCCGAAGAGATTCCCGATGACGCTGCTGAGATCGTGAGCCTCCTCAGTGACCCGGCAGAGCTGACCCTGATCCGCCGCATGTTGGAAATGGAAGAACAGATAGAGTTGGCGGTCGATCGGCTGTCGCCGCATAATCTCACCTACTACGCCGAAGACCTGACTAAGACCTTCAGCGTCTTCTACGAAAACTGTCAGGTCCTGCACTCTGACGTGCCCAAGGATCTGGCTCGGGCAAGACTGTTGCTGGTCCTGGCTGCCAGGACAGCTCTGTCCAGAGTTCTGAACCTCATGGGCATGAGCGCGCCCAAGGTGATGTAAGCATCACCCTTTACGAATGGCGTTTGCCCAACTGGTCGGCGCAGACCGCCCGACAAAGAGCGAATTGCACTTTTTCCTGTTCGCTACGCGTCCGGCGGCTAGTGCCTGCCGACTCGCACCGAGAAAGTTGTAATGACCGAGAGTCTCAAAGTATTGGTTAGCGACAAGCTATCAAAAAGGGGTTTGCAGCCTCTTTTTGAAGCCGGCGGTATTTCAGTTGACATTTGCACCGAGCTGTCATGGGAGGAACTGCTCTTCCGGATTCCCGATTACCATGCGCTCCTTGTTCGCAGCAGCACCCAGGTCACTTCCGACCTCATAGGAACGGCGAAGCGGCTGCAGGCGATCGGACGCGCCGGCACCGGCGTGGACAACATCGATGTCGAGGCCGCCACCCGGGCCGGTGTCACCGTCGTCAACACCCCCACCGGAAATACAGTCGCCGCCGCCGAACATACAATCGCCATGTTGATGGCGCTCGCCCGCAATATACCTCAGGCCGACCGTAACGTGCGCGCCAAACTGTGGGATCGCGGCGCTTTCGTCGGTACGGAAGTAAGAGGCAAGGCACTCGGTATCGTTGGGCTGGGTCGAATTGCTCAGGAAGTAGTGCAATTTGCCCTCTCTCTGGGGATGAGAGTTTACGCATACGACCCGTTCGTCAGCCAGGAGTACGCCTCGCAGCGGCACGTGACCCTCATATCTCTCGATGAGATGCTGCCGCTGGTGGATTTTCTCACCATGCACGTGCCTCTTACCGATGCTACGCGTAACCTCATCGATGCCAACAGGCTGAAGCAGTTGAAAAAGGGCGCCCGCGTTCTGAACGTCGCACGCGGGGGAGTCATCGACGAAGAAGCGCTCGCCGCTGCCGTCGCATGCGGTCACATCGGGGGCGCTGCACTGGATGTTTTTGACACCGAACCCCTCCCCGAAGACAGTCCCTTGAGAGACGATGAAAGGATCATTCTAACCCCACATCTGGGGGCAAGTACCGTCGAAGCGATGGACAGAGTGGCTGAGGATGTCGCAGTTCAGGTGCTGGATATATTACAGGGAAGACCGGCCCTCCACGCAGTCAATGCCCCCATCCTGCCCCCCACGGCATTGAACACTATCATCCCGTACATAGATCTGTCGGAACGAATGGGGCGGTTCTTGCGTCAGATTGACGAAGAGGGAATCAAAAGGCTGGAGATTACCGGTCACGGTCCTGTAACCGCATTTGACATGGCCTATATCGTGGCATCCGCGATTCGCGGCGTGCTTTCCGGTATCGTGGAAGAACGGGTAAACCTGGTAAACGCTGAACTGATGGCCCGCAGTCGCGGCATAGAGATCGTTCAACGAAAGATGCCGAAACACGAACGTTATGAGAGTATGATTACACTGCGGCTTACCAGCGCCAGCGGAACGAACTCCGTGCAGGGAACCGTCTTGTTGGACGAATTGAAGTTTGTGGCAGTAAATGATCTATGGGTAGAGTTTCCAGCCGCGGGAAACCTTCTACTGGCATCGCATACGGACCGACCTGGAATGATCGGAAAAGTAGGTACACTTCTGGGCCGCTCCGATGTGAATATCAGCTTTATGCACGTAGGCCGTCGAGCACCGCGCGGAGAGTCGATCATGGTGCTGGGCACTGACGAGCAGACGCCTGCCAACGTTCTGAAGAAGTTGGCCGACATTCAGGACATTCGCTGGCTGAAGGCTGTCGAGTTACGCGAATCGTAATGACCAGAGACTCAAACTCGGAGAGTCGATTCGGAATCCAGACGGGGCACCATCGCAAAGAGTGGAGACACAACACCTCCGGCCGCTGCCCTGAGACCGTTTCCTACAACGTGGTTCGGAACGCTGGCGCTACCGGCGCGCCGGTAGCTACCAAACGCCTCCGAGAAAGGCCCGCGCAAAACCTTGCCCTCGGCTTGCTCGCCATGTCACTCCTCTGGATCGGCCCCATGCTGGCTTGCGGCAGCTTCCAACCTCGCCCCACGCCCACCCGGGAACTCCCGGTCGCAGCGCCTGCCCAGGAAACGCCCGTACCGGATCTGCCGACCCCGACAGTTGCCCCGCCTACTGCCCCCAGCCCGACTGAAACAGCTGTTCCTTCTCCTACTCCGACGGTCTTCGTCCGCAATCCCCTGACGATCGGTGAACCGGCGCGTATCACGGTTCCCGGCGGATTGAATGTGCGCGAACAGCCCACGGTTAGATCCCCGGCCGTCACGCTCTTGGCCCAGGGCAAACGCATTATCGTCTTGGAAGGTCCCGTAAGTTCCGACGGATATATCTGGTGGAAGGTCGATGACAATCAGGGCACCGTCGGCTGGGTGGCCGGAGGTCAGGGAATCGACGACTGGATCTCCCCCAATGTCGGTGAGGTTCGCCCCATTGACCGTTCTCCTATCATCGGCGATCGGGTCATCGTCACGCTCAACGGCGAGTTGACCGTTCGCGCCCTGCCCGGTGTCGGCTCGACAATTGTTTCCCGCGCCAGGACGAACCAGACGTTTACCGTCATAGCCGGACCCCAGGCCGCCGACGGCTATTTCTGGTACCAAATTCGTTCGGACGATGGTGAAGTTGAAGGCTGGGCAGCCGATGGCATCGAAGGAGAGCGCTGGCTTAGCCCGCTTGAGTAGAAAAATCGGACATCTGAGCTAGTCGGCGTTGAGGATAGCAGAACGCCGAAGGCCGGGAACTGTAGCAGTCCCACCTTCAAGAACTGCCTCGCAACACACACGCGAGCGAGTTCTGAGGAAAGTTTCTAGCTCTCCCCCAGTCTCCGCAACGCAGATTCCAGTATCAAAACTGCTTGCCAGTATTCGTCCAGACTGATGTGCTCGTTCGGCGTATGGTCGAGGCTGCTGTCACCCGGTCCGTAGGCAACGATTGGGCATTGCCATGCCGGCCCGACAACGTTCATGTCGCTGGTCCCGCTCTTGCTCACAAAGCGTGGTCGTACAGAGGTCTGTTCGCGAATAGCCGCGAGGAATCCCCGTACCAACGGACTGTTGCGGCTGCTTCGCCAAGCGGGTTCGTACCCATGCAGGCAGAATTCCACGCCTAAACTTTCGTCGCCGAAATGGAGTTTCTGAGGAGCCGCGTCAGTCCCTCTGACGTACGGTGGCTCCGGAGCGGGCGCCCGCTCATTGACCCGCTCCCGCACCCAATGCCACATCGCTCCCAGGAATGCGTCAACGTCAAAATCAAGTGGCAGACGAATCCCTATCTTGGCCCACACCAGATCGCGCATCGCCTCGTCGGTCCATGTACGCAATTCACGCAAGCTGGGCCGCAACTGGTCGAACGTCCTGGTTCTGTCACGATTGAAACAGTCAACGTAGTCGCCGATCCAATTCCACAGGTCGACCGCAGTTGTCGCCACGCCCGGATTGGGGCCGGCTGAGTGCATCATGGGCTGGTCCGCCGTCATCTCCAGCAGAATGCGTCCCATATAGAAGAGTGTAATGCGAGTTGTGCCGCTGGGCTCACCGATGACACAGAAGTCCGGCGTCGCCTCCTGTTCGCCGTCAAAACGGTCGCGGATGAAACGGGCTCCTTTGCTGGTCGCCGCCTCCTCCTCAACTGCACCAACAACGACCAGGCGAATGTCCTTTCGTTGAGCCCAACCAGACCCCAGAAGAGCGGCGGCAGCCGTAAATGTCGCCAAAGGCCCTTTGGCGTCGACGGATCCTCGGCCAAAGAGGACCGCCCCGTCTTCACCTTTTTCTATTCGAACCGGTATGTCTCCGAAAACAGTGTCGATGTGCCCGAGAAGTACGACAGTCCTTCCGGCATCAATCGCCCCGATTTCACCGACTGCGTTTCCAACCGCGTCTACCTCATACCTGTCGTAACCAAGGGTACGCATCGCACCGGCCAGAAAGGAGCTGGCTTTCAGTTCTTCGCCACTAAAGGAAGGGATCTCTACTAGGCGGGTTAGCAGGTTTTCGGCATCAGTTCGGGAGAGTTCAGACATTTCCACCAAGGCTTCAGTCGACAGTTTTGCGTGGATTAGCCCTCTAGGTCGTCCAGTAGGTCTCCCAACTCTCTCTCCCAAACATCGTCCAGAGGCATGAACGGGTTCTCGGTGAATTCTTCTTCCAGCTTCTGCAAGTAAGCGTTTACGTCAAGCTGCGGAGCTTGGCGCGAGAGCTCTTCCATCTGTTCTTCCATCGAGGAAATCAACTCGTCACTTTGTATTCGCAACTCCGACAGGTCCATTCCCAGATGAAACATAAAGTCCACTCTACGCATTATGTCGTACCAGGCCTTGACGTCGTCTTCGATGCGCACACTCTGTGCCGGGAGCATAACCTGGCCAAAGTCGTAGGCTGGGACAAATCCGTGGAAGCAAATGTACTCCTTGTTGCGCTGACCGGCATGGTAGGCGAGATAGGAGCCGATAGTAGTTCCGCCTTCGTAATTGGAGAAACGGACCGCATACTCTTCCATCTCCTTACGCATACCTTCCAGGCTGAATACGCATGAGATATCCCGGTCCTTGTTGAAGGGCATGGCGCCGTAAACGCCGCCTACCGCCACGACCCTTTTGACGCCTAGCTTTTCCACGATGTCAATGAAGGCGTCGGCATACTCTTCTTCGTTGACGTGGGGTTCCTCACCAAGAAAGATGAATAGCCCCTTGTCCCCGAGCTCGGTGAAATAGAGCTCCGTCTTGATAACACGCATCTCCTGAACTACCCCTTCCTTCGTATGGACCTCCGGTCTCAGGAGATGATGTGCGCCAGGCATCTGGAACATGAAGAACCTGTCCCGGCTGATTTCGCCGATCTTGCGCGTATCCAGCTTCTCGATCAGATAGGCAGGCAGTCCGGACGAGATCGAGCCGGCGTCTGCCCACTGGTGCCAACCGGCAATCATGACCATCTCACTGGCGGTCGGGATCTCCCACAAATGTACTCGCTCGTCCATGTCATTACCTCGATTTCGCTAGATTCGTCCCGGGGCGGCAGTGCGTCAAAGGCGCAACATGCGAAAGATGATCACGGGGGGAATTTCACTGAAATTCGGCCCCCAGCTTACATCCTGCCTTCCCGCTGGGTGGGAGGCGGGGAAGGCTCTTTCCTCGATGCCGGTCAACACAAAACCTGCCTTTAGCCCTATGCTCAACAATGCATGAAGCGGCCTGTGAAAGTAAGGCTGAGGCAAAGGCTGTCCGGCCAGAGCGCGGCCCTTGTGCATCGTCGGCGTCATGTAACCGGCTACGCGCACGCCATATGTCGTGACCTCTTCTCCGTCGACTTCCTCTCTCTCGCAGAAGAGCGCGGAATGGGCCTGATTGAAGCAGGGATGCATCATCGAGAAAACGAAGCATCCTCCCGGCTTTAGCAACCTGTACAAGGTCCGAAACAGCGGCTCGATTTCGGCCATGTCAAACAAGGCCATATTGGAGAGCGCGGCATCGAGCCTCTCTTCGCAAATCCTCTCAAGTCCTGATTCGTCGCTGGCGTCAAGCACATGAAATTGGATGTCGCCGTCGTCGGCAGAACTGCGCTGCCTGGCAAAACGGATCATCTCCTCTGCCACGTCGAACGCAATAACGCGGGCGCCCAGGCGCCCCAGCCTTCTACTGGTCAGTCCGTTGCCGCAGGCTATATCCAGAACCATCTGGCCTGGCTCAATTGCGAGCAACTCTTCAATGGCCGGCCAGCAAAGAACATTGACGAAGTCGTTGCCCTCTCCCATGTAGCTGTCCCAGTAGGCTGAGTTGTGGTTCCAAACCTCTTTCACCTCACGCCTGTATTCGGGAAAGGAGGACGCAGCATCTGTTGGGCGCCCGGCGAGACTCTCGCGCTCTGCTGACGGGAGGTAGCTCTTGGCCTCACCACTCCCACGTGCCATTGGACTTCTCCTCTACGGTCTGACTGAGAATGCCCTGCCACAAAAGCCAGACGCTATGGCACAGAGCACGACTCGGCACATTGTACCACAAACGTATAATGGCAGGACACAGCGAGGCAGGCAGACGTTCCCCCCAAAGTGGAGGTGACCTCTCCCACGCCCCTGGCAGCAACGAAACCATAGCCACTTCGCCATCCAATCTGCAGGAGAGGAAACGGCAGTTCTCTCTCCTCACTCCTCTTTACACTCTCCTCGCTTTTTTGGGCGGTCGGGCCTATTCGGCCCTCCCTTGTGCGGGGGCTCCGCCCCCGCAACGCCCCCTCTCCTACAACATGCCTCATCGACCTGGTGTCGGCATTGGTGACGGGTGCCTAACCGAAAGTGTCTAGCCCGACCCTGTCCCGCCAGTCCCATCAGATCCCCGTGGGTGCCCGCCTTGTGCCTGCCCTCGCTCCCTCCCAACTGGCGGACGCCACCGAACGGCCACGCCTGGCGCCTGCACTGCGTCTCGCCAAATAACGGTAAACAACTCCAGCCACCGCCGGCACTGATTCCCCGCCAGACTGTCCCTACCCCAAATCTAGTTTGCACCCGATACGGAGGGGTGCACCTCAAAATGGTGGCAAACTCTCGCATACGTTGGGTTTCAGCGGAGCCAACGCCATTCCACGATCAACTCCCTGTCAGAAATAGCGACGTCTCTAACCACTGACCACTGCAGTTGTGCGGTCGGGCCTTCGGCCCTCCCTTGTGCGGGGGCTCCGCCCCCGCAACGCCCCCGGGTAGCCTCACGCCGCAGCGAGTGTGAGCGCAATGTGAAGGTGGCCGCCCCCGGCGACCCGCCTTTCCCCCGCCTCTTGGCTGGTTCCGAGAATCTGCCAGTGCGGGCAAAGTGGGAAAGTCGATTCCCGATTGGACCCAAATTGCGCATTAACGGCAGTCAATAGCCCGCCACAGAAGACCTGACACTACCTTCCGCCACTGAGGACTCAGGCAGGCTGCACACAGTACGCACCCAAAAAATGTCTTTACAGCTACCAGAAAGGTATTCGCAAGGCTACTGCCGGCGCGAACTCAACACGTCAGAACTGTAAGACTACTTCGGCCCGCCCTTTAACCTGCTGGCGCTAAATGAAATGGCCAGTGTTCATTGTTTGCAACGACTGACCGAGGATAAGTGTGGAGAAGAGAGGGTGTGACTATCGTTCGCGATTTCAAGAGTCGCGAAAAGACTGTGGCCTGACAGTCATGCCGATAGCGAGGGAGGCCATGGCGCGAGCACCAAGTCGACTGGGCGCCAATCGAAGTCTAGATACCGATCAACTGGTGGCTGGAATGGTAGCGCTATTCTGCCAGTTCAGTAAGGTCAAAGACCGGGCCGTGAACGCAGGCCCGTGTAACGCCACCGCGTGCCGTCGGGACGGCACAAACTAGGCAGGCGCCGACGCCGCACAGCAAGTCTGCCCTGACAAGTATCTGGGCAAAATTCCTGTCGACTCGAAACCGCGCTTGCCTGACGATCGACAAAAGCGCCTCAAACGAACTGGGCGAAACGCCCGCACAGACCTGGTCCGCCCACCCCACAGTGCCGCCAATCTCCTTGAGCCATTTGCTTTCAGATGTTTCGGTGCGTACCTCAACCTGTACTGGCACAAAGTGCATCAGCTCGGCAACCGCCTCTTCGCTCTTGGCCCTGATGAGGACGGTCACCCTACCGCCCCTGTCCAACGCCTGCTCGCATAGAGGAAGCAGCTTCCAGAACCAGGCCGCGTCGTCTTCAATGTCAGCTAGGAGGAGAAGATTCTGCAGCTCAGGCAGCAGAGTAAAACCGTTCCCAAACGGCCCCAGGAGGTTGAGCAGGTCACCCAAGGCCCGCTTTGCCAGCCACGCCCACCCCCCATCGTCCCCACTGTGACTTTCGGCTTGGCCCGGTACTGGCTGTCCTCCTTCGTCATACCTGGAGTGGGGAAGATAGAACTGCCAGCGCTCCTGTCGGTCGAGCGCCTGGCGGCCACAAACAAAGAGAGGTAGGCGCACAAAATTCGACCAGTCGCCCTCTCTTTCACCGCCGGCCGCACTGCCGCATCGCAGAAGGAAATAGCGGCCGGCAATAGTCTCAATCGGCGGGATTAGATTGGCCGGAAGGCGGACAGCGAACGTATGACCCCGCTGGAGCGCACTCTCAATCTGACCCACTACTGGTGGAATCGGCTCCCATGTAGTCTCAGTCACGGCAGATCCCAGTTCCCCTCAGTGGTTTCGGCGTACCTCCTACTCGTCATCGTTCCGGTCAGGAATCCCATCTATTTTGGCAGACAAAGTAGCCTGATCCACTGAGGTCCGACGTACGCCATCTGACTTAGATCTGCCGGACCGTTCCTCTCTCGGGAATGGTCGCCTCTTCACCAGCGGCCCGGGCTCGATGATTGCCAGAATCAAAACGAGAACGACTCCCCCCAAGGCCAGGCCCGCCAGAATCTGCCAAAGACCGGACCAAGCACCATTTGCGCTCAGGTTGACAAAAAAGTGTGTGTTGCCAAATGCATCAATTTCGGTAAGCATCTTTCCCCCGGCAGAGTGCAAACCCGTCGGGACCGCAAGAGGACCGACGGCATTCCGGTTCCTGGAAGCCCCTTGACTTTGTGGTACAATCTGTTCAGTCTCGCCCAGGGAGCAGGACTGGCCCTCCGAATTCGGGGACAATATATTCGCAAATGGGTCCCCTTTGGGGCCGTCTCGTTCGGCTCCGGATTGCCGTGACCGGCCTGCGCCGCCTGCGTCAATTCTCACATAGGCACGGAATACAGCCAACCTTTAGTGTAGTCACTGAGACAACCTGAAACATGAGCCGCTCCTCGGTGCGTTCCCGGCGCCTCAATCCTCAAGAGGCGATCGACAGGCTGCTGAATCGCAAAGTGCCCGAAGGATGGCGCATTGAGTTGCGAAGCGCTTGGCCCCTCTTCTTCATTCCACTTCTCATTTTCATGCAGCTCCTGGGACCCAGCCCGATCTGGGTCGCGCTCCTGATCTCCTTGGTAGGCCTCTATGCAGTCAGCTTTGGCTGGGTCCGCAACCAGGTCCAGCAGTTTCACTTCGAGCGCCGCCGCGAGGGAACGATGCTGGTAGTAGGTGATGCCTTGCAGGAGCGGTTCGTCGTACGCAACGAAAGCGCGCTGCCTCTGCACTGGCTCGAGTTCGCCGACAGTTCGCGCCTGCCCGGTTACAATCCAAGACAGGTTGTCAGTTGCGGTAGCGGCAGCAGCTACCAATGGCGCGCTGAGGCACAGTGTACGCAACGCGGCGTCTTTAGACTGGGACCGCACACGCTGAGAACTGGAGATCCCTTTGGTCTATTCGGCCTGGAATTTGCAGACACAAGGTCGGAATCTCTACTCGTCTATCCCAGGGTGGCGCACATACCTGAACTGGACCTGCCCCGAGGGAGCTACTCAGGTCAGGACCGGCGCCGTCGCGCCTACAGCGGCTCCGAGCGTGCACAAGCTGTGAGGGCGTACCAACCTGGAGACAGCCTGCGCCATGTACACTGGCCAATCAGCGCCAGACAGGGCGAACTGATCGTCACCGACGTCGAAACGGAACCCAGCGGAGACCTCTGGATCGTTCTGGATGTCAACCGTCTCGTACAGTCTGGCCAGGGTGACGAGAGTACGCTTGAAACGAGCATCGTCCTCGCAGCCAGCGTTTCCGCAGAGTTTCTGGGCGGCGGCGAAAGAAGAGCGGTGGGCCTGCTTGCAGCACCGGAAGCTGAAATATCCTCGCAGGGGCTGGATTGGCAGAGTGCCGCAAATGGGGAACAGGGACAAGAAAACGATACCGTGGGAAGCCTCGAATCGGTTTGGGCTGGCAACGGTGAGATGAGTCCCAAGGAGCCCCCTCAGTCAAACCTGGTTGATGTCCCACCGCAGCCTGGCAAAGGCCAGGTCTGGCGGATTCTGGCGGCGCTTGCTCCCGTTCAAGCAGGTGACCTGTCTCTCGACGAACTCTTGCGCCGCGGCCGCGGTATCTTCAACGCCGGCCAGACTGTCTTGGCAATCACTTCTGACATCGGCGATGGCGTCCAGAACTGGACGGCAGAGTTGCTGCATCTGCGTCGGGCTGGCGTTCCGGCCAGCGTGATTGCCGTGACACCTGCATCCCAGGATTCTGGCATACCTCCTGAAACCGTAGAGACAAACGTCGAAAAACAACCTCTTGAGTCCACTGGAGTCATGCCTTCCCTGGAGATTCAAATTGAAGCCGTGCATGATACGCCGCAAGACATGTCCGAAGTAGCCCAGGCAAACCTTGTTGATATCCTGGCGAGATATGAGATACCCCTTAGATTCATCCAGGCTGGTTCTCGTTTGACCCCCGCGTTGACTTACCGACGCACGCGAACGATATTGCGCACCACGCCTAGCGGCGGCGTGGTTGTTCACGAAGTCGAGGAAGAAGTCGGGTGACCACCGAAATCGAAATTGAACGAAGGAACCCGTTCATCCGAATATTCCTTTTCGTCGCCGACCGGTTCCGACCTCCCCTTGGTTGGTTGGTCTGGGGAATCGGGCTCCTCATCGCCCTCCTGCCGGCCCTTGCAATACGTGAGGCCGACTGGATCGACCTGGGTCGCGTTCGCGTCAATCTTGAGTGGGTCAGCTTGTTCAGCCTGTGGAGTGGCTGGTGGCTGGTGGGCCGGCTTCGTGGCTGGTCGGCCCGCACTTCCTCGTCCAGGGGCGGGCAGGGGGCTGAGGAAAGCCGACCTTCTCCCTCATCGGGTCGTCGTCGCATACATAGGGCCGCAACCATTGTTGTATATGGCATCAGTTTCCTGCTCTGGATGCTCCTTGGGATTCTTATCGTTTCGCAGGTGCTTGTCCACTGGATTCCCGGGCCCATCGATCTCTGGAGGGCAGCCAGAGCCGGTGATTTGCTCGTGCTGGCCGAAGGGGTCGAAATTGAGTTGAACAGCCTTCTCCAGCGTTACTCGGACTGGGCTAGAGGCGTACAAGCTGGCGGCGCCTACCAGGATGACTTTGTCTTCCTGACTCTTTTTGGTTTCGTCCTCTGGCTGCTTGGTGGGGTTACAGCACTGCTCTCACTTACCACGCGCAACGGTCTCGTCGTTGGTACACCGGCACTTTGGGTACTGGCGACGTTTCTATTCTACGGCAGGCAGGGGCGACTTTTGATTCTCATCGGCTTTGCCGCGGCCCTTCTGCTACACGTCCTGCTCGATCAGCAGCGCATGGAAAGGAACTGGGCCCGTCAACGGACCGACTTCAGCCCGATGCTGTTGACAGACCGGATGTTGTCTGTCGGTGCTGGTGCAGTCCTTATCGGGCTTGTCGCTGCCTTCATGCCCAACATCGTCATCAGTCCACTTGCCTATAGGGTGTACCAGACGATGACACCTGTCTACGACTCGGTTGACGAAGTTACGGAGCGTATGTTTCCGGACCTGAAGGGAGGAAGAAGGGGTCTTGGCCGTCTGGGTAGTGGTCTCCCTAACCGATTTCTGCTTGAAGGCGGAACTGAACTGGGACAGTATGAAGTGATGCGGGTCTCTACCAACTACCCCTTTGGCGCAGTAACGGAATTGGGTGACATGCCTCCGCGCCTCTACATGCGGCGGGGGACGTTTGTCAACTACGACGGGAGGGGTTGGAACAATAGCGGTCAGCAGAGAGAGGACGCTATCGAAGCGAATCGGGACTGGCGAAGCGAAGAGGACTGGCCGGGACGGGTAGCGCTGACGCAACGCGTCAGGTTGACCTCGCCGACTGCCGTGCTGCCTGCTGCAGGCGAACCCGCTATGTTCAGGACCGAATATGAGTTGGAAAGGCGCGCTGGTGACGACCTGGTATCCGTGTGGTCCGGTACCGGCCCCGTGGATAGATACGAAGTAGTTTCCTTCGTACCCGCCATGTCTGTCGAAAGTCTGCGTGCTCTACCTGCATGGGAAAAAGAAGGGGCTGAGTTGCCGCCGGACATGGTTCCTCATCTCAGAGTACCCGAAACAATCACCCCTCGAACGCGTGACCTGGCTGAACGGCTTGCCGCTGGTCAACCAGGGCCCTTTGCCATCGCCGAATCCATCGAAGCCCATCTGCGCGGCATCGAGTACAATCTCGAAGTGCCCGGTCCCCCACCCGGCGCCGACGTGGCCGATTTCTTCCTCTTTGACCTGCAGCAAGGGTACTGCGATTACTACACCACGGCCTTTGCTGTCCTGGCGCGTTTGAACGGCCTTCCCACCCGCTTTGCCACCGGACACATTGGCGGCTACTGGGACTTGGAATCGGGCGAGTGGACGATTACCGAGGCAGAAGCTCACTCCTGGCCGGAGGTTTACTTACCCGAGATCGGTTGGGTTCCATTCGAACCGACAGCCGGGAGGCCCACGCTGCAACGACAGGCGGCACTGCGAACGATGCCAGACAGCTTCACAAGACAGCCTGCTGGCGATGCTCCGCAGGAAACCAGCACTGACGAGTGGTCCTGGAACTGGCAAATGCTCTTCTGGCTGCTGCCTGTGGCAGGCCTCCTCTACCTGGCGGGCAGGTGGTTCGAAAACAGGCCGCAGGACCCCTGGCATGGCCTGCTGGCATGGGGGCGGCGCATCGGTTGGCCTCACCAACCCAACCAGACCGAGCTGGAATACGGTCAGGGCCTGTCGGCCCACCTTGCGGGTCACGAGACTGAACCCGAGAGGCGGCGCAGGCTTACCAGAAACATAATTGGCTTAACCGCGGCTGTCAGCCAGGAGCGCTACGGTACCGACCCTCTTCGCTCGGCCGCGCTGACCCGGGCCGCAGAGCTCTGGCGCGCCATGCGCCGCGATATTCGCCGTCTTCCCTGGTAACAAACAGATCTTGCTTTGCGCTACCTTGCGTAGGACCTACTCCTCCTCCTCGATTTCCTCCCCAAATTCGCCATGCACAATACTAGACAGATCTGCGGCCAGGTCGTCGGGATCCGGCGCGGCGTATCGTTCCCACAGTTCTTCCGCCAACTGGATGGGGTCTTCCCGGATTCCGTAGCGGCTGAAGTACTGGCAAACCCGCTTCACGTCCCTGTTCAGGACAGCCCGCGCGCTGCGATTTGCCTGAATGTCGATAACCTGCGGGAAGTCGATCAGCTTGATTTCGCCATCCCAGTAGAGAATGTTGAACGCCGACAGGTCCCCGTGTACATATCCCTTTTCCAGCATGACGGCGATGCTCCTGCGCATCCGTTCAAATAACGGGCCGGCTTCACTGTCCTCCAAACGCGTTTCATGCAGAGTCGGCGCCGCCATCTGTTCATCGCCGATGAATTCCATCAAAATCGCGTTTTCCCCTACTCCGTATGGTTTCGGGACAGGGACACCGGCCTCATGGAGCGTCTGCAATGCGGAAAACTCGTACATGAGCCAGGACAAATGGCGGACCTGCACGCCGAAGGCAGATTTCTTGCTGACCGCCCTGGCAGTCCGACTATCGCGCCGTTTAACTGCCTGTGGGCGCCCGTCCTCCGCAGTCAGGAGATCCCGCCCCTCCCTGTAAAGGGCATCGTTGCGCAGATTACGAAACTGTCGGGGACGGTATACCTTGGCTGCGATCCATTCTACGTCTACCGACTCGTGTGCTCTGCAGCGATAGACATTGGCCTCCTTCCCTCCTTTTACCTGGGCCATGACATCAACGATCTGGTCCTCCTGATAGAAAGGCCTCAAGGATGTTCTGAGAAACCCGCCCTCAAATCGAGCCGGTGTGTATGTGATCTCCCAAACGCTTTCCAGGTCCGCGACTTCGGCCACCTGCTGCACCTCGGCGCGGTGCATCTCGAATCGCTCTCGTTCGTTCTTTGGCATTCGTGGGTTGCGATACGTCGGTTCGGCCAGCCGAAACTTCCTTTCGTAATAGTCCAGTTCCGCCTCTTCCTCCTCCCACCGGATCTCCGACTCCTGAGAAGAAACGTCTTCGTCCTGCCGAAACTGCTCCTTACTGTCCATATCTCTTTTTTCTCGCTATTCGGTGTTTGTCCAGTCCTTGTTCTCGTCGCAAAGCATCGAATCATGACCACCAATCTCGCTTGGCCATCGGCCGGAGAGGGGCGAAAAAGCCCGATTCCATGGCGCGCCGTATTGTTCTCGCGCACGGCCCGTGTTCTCTATGTGCCTCCGGCAGCAGGAACGGTCCGCTGCAGGCCGAAAGTAAGTGGTCAGATAGGGATCAAAAAAGGCCGCGGGCGGGGTAGCGCCGGCAGCCTCAAAGTTGAGGGGCAGGAAATTCGTCGGCTAGGCAGATATCGAATCTACTCACACACGCAGAAGAGGTATCCCCCACGAGCGTTTCGACCGGATCAGCTAGCTGTGCGCTCCACATGCAGGCAGTTACCCGTCACAATCTCTTTCCTTTTCACCGTTCTCATATGGAGCCTCCTTTCGCTGATTGCGTTTGCACAAAAACCCGCCAAACGCGGCAAGTAGAGTCGCCCGACTTCGGGTGAAATCTATCACAGAATCCGCAGTTTGCAAAAAGTGCTGTTAATGTCAGGCAGTGTGCCGGAGTTGACATTAACATCTGCCTCGTAGATCACGGTCGCCATTGCCAGCATGGACCTGGGCTTGCCGGGGTCAGTGCCGGATGCGCCTTCGTATCGAGTCTGCAACCCGCTGCGTATACACCGAATTCTGCTCTTCACTTGAGGTGCCTTTTCTTGTGACCAGAGGTGATCAAGTTTCTTGCATTTCGACTAAACGGCCGTCGGGGTCGCGCGTATAAGCTGACCTTCCCCATGGGTATGTTGCAGGTTGGATCGAACATGGGTCGCTGCCAAAGGAAGTCTCTGCCCACTCCTTGTCCAGCGACTTCACGGCGATAGCGAAGTGGTCCTCGTTGGGGGGCCAGTCCGGCTCTGCTTCGTATCCTGATTCGGGCGGATGGTGGTGATGAATCAGAATGTGCACGCCTTCAAGTTGGAACAGGGCCATGCCATCGGATCGGAATGCCGGGGGCCCGCCAAGAAGATTCTCGTAAAACGCGACTAATGAGGGAACGTCTCGCGTGAAAAGGGCAAGTTCAACAAGCTGGCGCATGTCCGAAAATTCCTCTCTCGTGCAATAGTGTGGATCACGTCCGTTCAGCGCAGTTCGTGGAGAATCTTCCGCTGCGCCGGATAGCGGGCCAGCAACGAGGCAAAGTCTGCATCGCTAGGGAGAGAAAAGTCCTCATCCCTGTATGCCGGGGCAAGGGAACAGGCCATTAACGCCCAACTCCCGCCGCTCCGCAGACGTGCACCGAACCAGCTATGTGCGGGGACAACAGCCTGCACGGTCTGACCGCCCAGGATGTCATGCCCCAATTCGATTTTCGTGTAGTCAGTATCAGTCCCAAACACAAATAAATCAACCTGATCACCCATATAAAAATGCCAAATCTCATCAGTCTCTAACCCATGCAAGCGTGACTTCGTGTCTGCCGTCAGAAGATAATAGATTACAGACTTGGCCGGCCGCTCTGAACTGATGGAGGGTGGCAGGACACTGGCGGGCAATTGCAGGTTGCCTGTGTAAGTTACGCGATAGAAACCTCCCTCTACCGGCAGCGGTCTCAGGTCGAAGTGGCGGATGACGTCACCCGCCGAAAGGTCGCTTGTTCGCATAGTCTTCTAAAAGGCAGGCGCCACCAGCACGCCACCGTCAACGGCGAGCGTTACGCCAGTAATCCACCGGGCCAGGGGAGAGGCCAGGAACAAGCACGCGTCAGCGATATCTTCCGCTGTTCCAAGCCGAGCCAGCGGAACACGGCTCTGCCAGCGCTTCACTCCCTCTGGCCACGCCTGGGCCAATCCGGGGCGATCGATGAGCCCCGGTGCAACCGCATTGACTCTGATGCCCTTATCTCCCAGTTCGAGGGCAGCGTTTCGAGTGTACTGATCTACCCCCGCCTTTGCAGCAGTGTAGTGACTGTGCGCAAAGGCAGTGGAGGCGGCTTCAATCGAAGAGATGTTGATGATAGAGCCACTGCTCTCGCTGTCATTCCGCCGCGCTGACAGCTCTATCATCGCCCGCGCAGCGCGCTGTGTGCAGTTGTGAGTCCCGGTCAGATTGGCCGCCAGCACATGATTCCATTCGTCATCAGCCATTTCCAGCAACGGCGAAAGAGGATAGACACCGGCGTTGTTGACCAGCACATCCAGCCGTCCAAAGCCTTCCACTGTCTGCGAAATTAGCCGCTCCACATCATCTGCCCGGGAAACGTCAGCCTGAATTGCGTGAGCTTGGCCGCACGTTGCCTGAATCTGCTCGACGACCTCTTGGGCTGCCCCTTCCGCCTGCACGTAGCTGACCACGACCGACGCACCTGCCTCAGCAAAACGCTTCGAGATTCCCGCACCGATGCCCCGGCTTCCGCCACTGATTAAGGCAACTTTGCCAGCAAAATTGAGTGCGCCTTCAAGTTCTGGGGCTCGTTCCTGCACTGCAGATCCTTCCTTCGCTGTGTCGTCTGGCACAGTCAAATTGTCTAGGTATAGTATTACAGCCGCTCCATGCCCGCAATTTCAGGGCGCGTCCGCTCCGAATGATGAGGACCGATATGCGTCGAAAGCTCTTCAGACCTGACGTTTGGCACAATTGACCTACGCCTCCAATTTGTGTACGATTTCCTGGACTCCAGTTCTTTCCTTTCAAATCAGGAGAAACACATGCTAACTCTTGCTCAGAAACGCCATTTCTTTGAAGAAGGTTACGTGAAAATACCGGGCGTCGTCCCCAAAGTGCTGATCAATGAAGCACTGCGCGCCGTGAATCACTCCATCGGCGAGATAGGGCTAGGCGGCGAAGACATGGAAAACAACCGCTCCGCCTTCTTCTGCGCCGAACTGCTGCGGGCGCCGGTCATTCTGGACCTGTTCCAGAAATCACCCGTCATTGAAATCGCAGAAGAACTGATGGGAGAGGGCAATGTCATTCCCATCGTTCAGGCAAAGCCGTACCCCCGTTTTCCGCTCCCTCTGGGAGAAGATGCACCGGAGCCGCGCGGCCACATTGACGGCATCGGCAGCGGCACCAACGGCATGCCCAAAGGGTATTACAATCGCGGCTTTACGGCCTTCGCGGTCGTATATCTGGAAGATTTGCTCGACACGAACGCCGGCAACTTCACGGTCTGGCCCAAGTCCCACCGTGCCTTCGAAGAGTATTTCCAGGCAAACGGCCATGAAGTCTTGGCCAACGGCAGGCCCGATATTCCACTACCCGAGGGTCCGGTAATGGTAACCGCTGAGGCCGGCGACCTGATTCTTGCCCACTACCTTATGTTCCACACAGGCGGACCGAACGCGTCGCCAAACGTCCGCCAGGCGGTCATCTGCCGGCTGCAACACAAAGAGGTGGAGGGCAACGAAAAGGCCGGCTACACCGACATCTGGAGAGAATGGCCCGGCATTCGAGAAGCGATGGGATTGGATCCTGAAAAGGCGCCAGCAATCTGACCCTGGCAACTGAATCTCACCTGGAGCAAGGGCGCCCTCAGGTAAACATGGCGCCTACTGCAGAAGCTCTCCGTTCTGGATTGCTCTTTGGCGTCCTTCCTCCAGCATCAACTGAATCTCAACTACGTCCAGGGGCTCGTTCGTGGCCAGGAATAGCCTCCTCAGGACCTGGTTGAAACTCGCACGCATGCTGTCAGCCAGTAAGAGAAACATTGGCGGGCTGATCTCATCCGCTTCACTCACAATCAGGTCTCCCTTGTAGGCTGCCGCTGAGAGCAGTTCCCGGTCAATCTCGCGATGCACCGGTACGTAGCCGATGTTGCTGGCGTCGTCCCCTATCTGTTTGAGCTGCAGCTCCTGCCCTTCAGCAGAACCCATAAAGCCTACAAATGCATTGGCTTCAATCCGGTTCAGTGCATCGGCTGGAACAACGTACCCGAACACAATTGAGACCTCACCCATAGGCTGCGTGTCGTCTATCCGGGGAAACTGAAAGAAGTCGAGTTCGCTTGCAAATACGGGCGGCAAATCTGCAAGGCTATAATGGGGTGCCAGCGCCATCACGGCCTTTTCCCAGGTCAAAGGACTGTCGCCGTCCCCCCGAATCAAGGCCGTCATGCTATTCATCTCGGAAGTACTTCCGGGTCGCTCGACGAAATACCCGCGATCCAGGAGCGATTTCCACAGTTCCCAAACCTGAGCAACTCGCGGGTCAAAGAAGTCGACCCGGCCTGCTATAAGGTTGCGATGGAACTCGGGGCCGTTCAGGCGCATATTCAGATAGTCGAACCAGTAAATGCTGATAAAGGAATTCTGACCGGCCAGCGACATCGGGGTGATCCCGTTGGCCAGAAGTGTGTCGCAGATGCCGATGAACTCTTCCCAGGTTTCAGGAGGCTCCAGCCCAAATTGGTCGAAGACTTCCTTGTTGTAATAGACACCCGTCCAGCTGAAGCCCGATGGCACAAAACGTAGCGTCCCGTCGAATCGGCTGATATCCCGGAATCGCCTCCCGTAAGCCTCCGTAAAGTTTCCCTCTGTCCATACTTCGGAGACGTCTGCCAATAACCCCTGCGTGGCCGCGTTGGCCAGCTGATCGCCGTTCCACATCAGCAGAACGTCTGGGGGCTGGTCGTCCAGCAGGTAGTTCCCCACGTTGAAGCGATAGTTCTGTCGATCGACCTGGATGCTTGGCGCCAGTTCCTGAAAGCGTTCAATTGCCACCTGTTCAGGCGCACTGAAGAGCGAATTGTTTGGTGATACGTAGGTCAGCGTCACCGGAGGACTGTCTGGCGCAAACAGGAACTCTTCCTCCGGTTCCCGACCACAGGCCCCCAGCAGTCCGATAAGTACGGCTACCGCAAAGATAGTCGCGCCCCGAAACACGAATGGTTCCATGAGTCTTGAAGTATTCATTCCCCTACTCCCCGCAGAAGTAGCTCTCAATCAGAAGAGAATCGAAACACGGGACCCAGACGCAAAACGGACTGTCTGCCTCAAACCTATGTGGTGTTGGTAAAGGTAACGGATAGCCTTTCGGCGAGCGCACGAATATGGCGTGGGCCGATTCCACAGCACCCCCCCACCACTCCTGCTCCCTCTTCAATCCAGTCCAGAGCACGTTGTGTGAAGTCGCCGGGCGCAATGATGTCGACAAACTGCCAGTTTGGCTTCACAAAGTAGCCGCTCTCAGGATAGGCCCCGGTCGGCCCCGTCCAAACGGACCGGACGATCTCCAGAGCCGGACCGGTAATGTCAACGTCGCTGTGCATCACGGCTGCAAGGGAACCCCCCTCGGCCATTACCGCGGCTACGCCCTTCGCCAAGTGAACTTCATCATGGATGGCAGGTGCCATATAAATGCCGCCGTCCTTTGCCCTGTGGCAACTGAACCCCACCCAAACGGGCAAGCCCGTGCCCGTGGCAGCCTCGAGTGCAACGCAGGCAAAGTCAATGTCTCGAATCATCTCCAAAATCAGGAAATCTACGCCGGATTCGGCTAGCAGCTCTGCCTGCTCCTCAAAATCGGACCTCATCTGGCTTGCGGAAGGATTTGCCTCGTCACCAAGACCCCCGGACATCGGAGAGATCGATCCAGCCACCCAAACCGAGTCCGGCGCCGTTTGCCAAGACCCATCGCGGGCATTGCTTTTGGCATTCCCAGCCCCCTCTCGAGCCTGAAGTGCCAAGCGAGCGGCCTGACGATTGAGATCCTTAGTTCTGCTCTCCTCTCCCGCGAGGCGCAGCATATTTCTGCCCGTGGCGAACGTGTTTGTGATGATAATCTCTGCGCCGGCGCGAATATAGTCCAGATGTACCTGGCGTACAATATCGGGATCGGTTGCAACCGCGATTCCGCTCCAGGCGATGCCGTGCATGGACACGCCTCTGCTCTCCAACTCTGTTCCGGTGGCGCCGTCCATTAGGATAGCCCGGTCGTCTTCAAGTCTTTCGATGATTGTTGTCATTATGACACGGGTCCTGAAGTCAGGATGGAGGCAAAGCGTTTACGCTCTGGACCGGCCTCCAGCCAGAAGCCGATTCGCTGCCCTTCCACTCCGTTTGGGCGGTTTTCGTGGCTATTGTAACAGGCCCGTCAAGAAAGGAGAACTAGCCGACCGCTCCGAACTATCGCGGTGTTGCTACATAACGCCGTCAGCAATCTGCCCAACGTGACTAGGGCGCGCCTGGTAATCTTGAAGGAGTGGCGACCGTCTCTACCATGCATTTGCCAAATGTAGGAGAGGCTCCCTGCCAACGCACTGCAGCCGCCTGCTCTTGCGGTTACCGGCTTGATGGGATAGGCTTGCGGTCATGGCAATCACATCACAGTGACAGAACCTGTTGGACGAGGCCGGAACGGGTCCTGTTCCGGACACCGCAGAAACTTTCCGCCAGATGAGAGGTTCATTGGGAATTGCTCCTCAGCCACAGTAAGGGAAAATAGGGACGAGATGGCAACACCGATCTACGACAGACCTACCGAACTCCTGCGCACCCTGGTCCGCTACGACACGACCAACCCACCTGGCAATGAAGCCGAGTGTATCGGATTTCTCGACGGGCTGTTGCAGGAAGGCGGGTTGGCGACAACTGTGCTGGCGAAGGATCCCAACCGACCGAACCTGGTGGCGCGACTGCCCGGGCGAGGGGACGCCCCAGGTTTGGTGCTTCAAGGCCATGTCGACGTGGTTACGACTGCCAACCAGGATTGGCAACATGACCCCTTCGGCGCAGAGTTGATCGACGGCACGGTTTGGGGCCGTGGCAGCCTGGACATGAAAAGCGGCGTAACCATGATGACCTGCGCCGTCTTGCGCGCCGCAGCCGAGGGGCACACTCCAGCCGGCGACATAATTCTGACGATAATGAGCGATGAGGAGGCCGGCAGCGACTACGGCGCCCGCTTCCTGACCGAACAACATCCCGAGCAGTTCGACGGCGCCAAATATGCCATCGGCGAAGGGGGCGGAAGCGCCCAATACATGGGCGACAAGCGCTTCTACCCACTGATGGTCGCCGAAAAACAGGTCTGCTGGCTGCAAACGCGTCTGTCAGGTCCGGGCGGTCACGGCTCGACACCGCTGCGCGACGGAGCCATGGCCCGGCTTGGCAAGGTCCTGACGACTCTCAACAGCAACCGGTTGCCCGTACACATAACCCCTGTTATGGAGCAAATGCTTCCGGCAATGGCCGAACACGCGCCCGACCATCTTTCTGACGCGGCCTTGGCGCTACTCGACCCCGACCGCACCGACGCCACCCTCGACCAGATGATGGCCGAGGGGTTGCCCCAGGCCCGCAGCCTTGACGCGTTGCTCCACAACACAGTCAATGCCACCGTCGTCGGCGGCGGTATCAAGACGAACGTCATTCCCAGCGAGATCCACCTGGAACTGGACGGGCGTGTTCTGCCCGGATTTACCTCCGACATTCTCATTTCTGAACTGCACGAGTTGCTCGGCGATGACCTGTCCTTCGAGATTATTCGACACGACCCGGGCCTGGCCGGTGTCGACATGAGCCTCTACTCAATGCTGAAAGAAACCGTGGAAGAGCTCGACCCGGACGGGGTGGTCATTCCTTCCATGGTAGGCGGATTCACTGATGGACGTATGTTCTCCCGGCTAGGCATCCAGAACTACGGATTCCTGCCGATGAAACTGCCTCCCGGCATAAACTTCAGCGCTACGGTTCATGCAGCCGATGAGCGCGTGCCCGTCGAGGCGCTTGAATTCGGTGTACAAGCTATGTCAACGGTATTGGAACGATATGGGCAGGACGACGCGAAATGAAAGCAGAGTCGCCAATCGAAAATGGTTAGAGAAAACAATCTTAAGGACGCTGTACAGGAGCAGTTCGGGCGCGTTGCAGCCAAGTATCTCACGAGCGCAGTGCATGCACAGGGCGAGGATCTGCCCGTGATGGTCGAAGCCGCTAACCTGAAAGGCGATGAACGCGTACTGGATGCCGGCTGCGGGGCAGGTCATACCGCGGCAAGCTTCGCTCCCCATGTAGGCGAAGTGGTAGCACTCGACTTCACAGCTACCATGCTGAATCAAGTCGAGGTCCTGGCAGAAGACCGAGGACTGACGAATTTGACTACCAGATTGGGAGATGTCGAGAAGCTTCCTTTTGCCGACTCATCATTCGATCTCGTAGTTTCCCGCTACAGCGCGCATCACTGGCCCAGACCGGGCAAGGCACTGCGCGAATTCCATCGCGTACTGCGGGCCGGCGGCCAGTTCATTCTCAGCGATGTGCTCGGTTTCGGTGACCCGGTCTGCGATACCTACCTGAATGCCATCGAGGTTCTGCGGGATCCCTCCCACGTGCGCGATTACACGCTTGAAGAGTGGAGCAACCGCTTTGCCGCTGCCGGATTCCACCTGGAAATCCTCTTTCCCTATCGCATATTTCTCCACTTCGAGGAGTGGACCGAACGCATGGAAACGCCCGAGGTCAATCGCGCTGCCATTCGCTCTCTCTATAGCGCTTCACCGCAAGAAGTGCGAGAGGCACTGCAGATTGACGAGTGGGGGCACTCTTTCCAATGCGCTGTCTTACGCGGCACGGCATCCGAACCCTAACCACAGCGCTTCTCTCCAACTGGCGATCACAGGCGCTGTGAAATCGGCCCCAGTAGAGCTACCAAAACGGAAGTCTTCGCCAAGAGGAGCAAGACCGTATCAATACTCGCCACACACAGAGCAGGAACTAGGGTCTCAAAGTGAGTTCAATTTGAAACAAGGAGGAGGTTCCAAAGTGACAGCAAATCCCACCATCTTCGCAGGCACAATCGGACAAAGTGTATGGCGCAGCCGCGACGGAGGCGACTCCTGGGAGAGGGCCTCCCAAGGTCTGTTCATGGAGTCGGATATCCGGGCCATCGCCATAGATCCGGGTGATTCAGCCGTAATGTACACGGGCACGGAAGCAGGCGTCTACCGCACGCGTGACGCCGGCGACTCCTGGGCCATCGTCGATTCGCCGATGAACGACCTGGAGATCTGGGCGCTCGCCGTCGATCCCGCAAACTCGGACACGATCTTCGCGGGGACCTGCCCGTCAGCCCTCTTCCGGTCTCAGGACGGCGGTGCTTCGTGGCAGAAACTTGACGTTGAGCTGGCTGAAGAGTGCGAAGGCGTTCCGATCACGCCCCGTGTGACCATCATTCTTTTCGACCCCGAAGATTCGCAGACCGTCTACGCCGGCATCGAAATCGACGGCATGCGCATAAGTCGCGACGGCGGCGATACCTGGAAGGAAGGCAGCGAAGGGCTTTCCAGTCTCGACATTCACGGCCTCGCCGTCGTGCCCGGCTCTCCCAAGACACTGGTCGCAGCGACCAACAACGACGTCTGCGTCACCACCGATATGCAGAATTGGACCCCTCTGGAAGTCAGGAATCACTATCCCTGGCCCTACTGTCGGGGCGTCATTCACCTCTCAAACGGCGACAGCCGCATTTGGGTTGGAGCCGGCAATGGGCCCCCCGGAGATGAAGGCGGCCTCTTCCACAGCGGCGACCTGGGCAAGACTTGGGAGCGGGCTGACCTGGGCGGCGTAGCCAACAGTACCATCTGGGCGGTTACTCATAACCCTGCTTCGCCGGACTGGATCGTCGCCTACAGTGTGGCCGGCCAACTCTACCGCAGCACAGATCGCGGCCATTCCTGGACGAAATTGGAGCGGGAGTTTGGAGAAGTTAGGGCAGTAGCTCTGGCAGTATAGATTCACTCATAGCCTGGCAGGTCCCTGCCGGCCAGGAGCGATGTGCTGGCAGGGACCTCCTCTCGCGCTTAAGGTCACGTACCCTCAAGCTGCCTGAATGCCTCAACACCGGGTCGAATCGCGTCAACCAGAAGCTTGTAGTCTGGCCCATAGCTCAAAAACGTAAAGCCCTGCGCAGCGAGGGCCTTCAACTCTTCCGGCGTGCCGGCCCCGGCGCCTACAGCCACCCCACAGGAACGGCCGACAGCCACAGCGCGCGCCATCACGGCGTCTATTTCAGGCAACGGCATCTCAAATGGGTTCAAGCCCATCGAGAGGCACAGATCAAAGGCGCCGATGAACAGGACATCGATGCCCGGTACGCTGGCAATCTCTTCCAGGTTCTCGACCGCCTCAGGAGTTTCTATAATCAACATGATCAGTATGTTCTCGTTCGCCCTCTCGAAGTACTCCTCATACTCGAATGTGTAATTGGATGCCCGCAGAGGCCCAAAACTGCGCCTGCCCTGTGGAGGATAACGGGAGGCGCGCACGATTGCCTCGGCCTCGGCCACGGTCCGGACCATCGGTACCGCGATCCCCATTCCCCCAATGTCTAGCGACCTCTGAATGAAAACCGGATCTGCCGACGGAATCCGCACCATCGGTATCGTGTCTGTCCCGTTTATGGCCATCAGGATACGCTCAACCTCGGCCATGTCGAGCCCGTTGTGTTCCATCTCGATCAATAACCACTCGGCGCCGGCGTGCGCCAGCAACTCGGCGACCGTCGCACTTCCCATGCCCAGGAAACATCCCATCGTCTTCTGTCCGCTGAGCGCCTTTTCCCGTACAAAATTGGATCGCATCCTGTTGGCTCCTCCAATGTTCTTCCTGATTGGACCGAATGAGCTGCTTTCCTACATTCAGTTCACCTCTTTGTGTATGATTTCCTGAAATACAGGCAGCACCTTCTGAATCCTCACCACTGAAAGTATCCAGAATCCTACACATTAAGTTCTCGACTAGAATTGGACGGCCGGTTCTGTGCCGGCAACACGGGCATTGGAGAGGGAGCGTGAAGCCGCCGCGTTCGCGCTCGCAACTGCATCCCCTGTTCGGCCAGTGCAGACAGTTCATCGGCGTCACCCCCAAACCACCCCTTCAACAGTCGGCGCGCGATCTGCACATGCTCCACTTCGTCAGCCCAATCAAAGTCCTGAAATGTAGTCATCAGGGGGTGGCGCGCTCGGTCGCGGCAGAACTCGAATTCGGCCCGTTTGCCCGGAGGGTACTTCATCAGGGCCGCTTCGACGCCGATTCCCAACATGGCGTAGAGTTCCAGAGGGGTCATTTCAAACAGGTACTCTATCTCGAAGTCCCGCAACGGCAGCGCAGCGCGGTCCCCGTAAACCTGCTCGGCGGCCGCCTCACCGAAAAGTGAGTGGCGCATTTCGTCCCACATATGTCGCGAAATGGCCGCGTAGAACGACCACGGCTGCCCCTCGACCTCCAGCAGGACGATGGCCAGCGCCTCCGCAATCGTGACTTCACCCAGCCGAGTGGCAATCATCTGTGCCAGCCGATCCGGCACATGGTCTTCATCAACGTGGATGAAGTCCCATACACTGGAAAACGTTTCGTCCCGTGCAGGTCGCCTGGCAACTTTATAGCGACCCCCGCTGCGCACCGCCTGAACGCTGCCGGCCCCCGTCTCGGCTTCGCCGTCAATTCCCCCGGCGTCCTCAAGCGTCCTTGCAAGGACGCCAGCCCACCCCGCGGTCAGCTCCTCCTCTTCGGCCGAACGCACCACGTCACCATAGGCGGCCTCCAGCAGAGCAAGGGCCTGTTCCTCCTCCGCAATTATCGTACGCATCAACCGCACCGATTCATAGTCTGCCAGACCGTTCGTCTGACGAACATAGCTCCGGTAAGCATCCAGCAGTGCCGGTTTGAACACCTTCACCAGGGCGGCTAGAAGCTCCACGCTTCCGTCAGACTGCATCGCTTCATCCATAACGACCTCAAGCCTCGTGTCAGGTACGCCTTGGCCCTTGGAACTCGAAACGCGTAGCTCCATGAGCCGGTTTTTCAGGAGGTCCGAATGAAGCCCGTCCTCGTATTGCAAACGCGACAACAGCCCTTTGAGATCTCTCTGCGGCGTTGTGACAATATGCGCTGCCTGCAGGAACATAAGCCGCTCTTCGACATAGGCCATGCGGTGAATCCTTCGAGCGCATTCTTCTACGCTGAGGCCGGGCTCTTTGGCACGCTGAAGACCAGCGAACTGGTATGACGAGTTCATCGGTTTGCCTCTCGAGTTCTGGCTCATTCCTGGTCCTGAAGGGGTGAGCTTTGGAAAAATTGAGTGACACCCGCACATCGGAATCTACAATGCCGGAAAGCTTGCAGCCGTTCCGAGCGTAAGTATAGGAGATACTCAGGGAACCTTCAACCGCCGAACGCTCCGTTCGTTTCCGTTGAAAGTATGTTTCATTGATGTTAGAGTCCCAATTGTCCGGTCAACTCTTGCCGGAAGGATTGGAACCCTTCCACATTTCAGGTAGCCTATTCGGAAGTAGCAAGACGCTGAGGATAGCAAGTGCCAAAAATAGCAGTGATAGGCAGCTATGTCGTGAGCCTGACGGTGCGCGTCCCGCGAAAACCGGTGATGGGCGAGGCGCTGATAGGTGATCTGTTCGACATGGGCCCTGGCGGCAAGGGCACAAATCAGGCAATCGCCGCTGCGCGGCTGGGGGCGCAAGTGGACCTTCTCGCCTGCCTCGGTGACGACTCGTTTGCCGACTCCGCAGACCAACTCTATGCCCGCGAGAGCGTTGCAACAGATCACGTTCATAGAATCTCGGGCACGAATACCGGCGTCGGCATGGTCACACTACTGCCCTCAGGAGAAAACTCAATCGTTGGCCATCTGGGGGCGAACCTGCTGTTGGATCCCCATCACGTGGAAGAGTTCGAGCCCGTCATAGCCCGCAGCGATACCCTCATGGCCCAACTCGAAGTTCCTTTGGAGTCTGTGACTCGGGCGCTGGAATTGGGACGAAAACATAGCGTTTTGACCATCCTCAATCCCGCCCCCGGCCAGACTTTGCAGCCGGATGCCCTTGCCCATGTGGACGTGCTGACGCCCAATGAAAGCGAGACCCGGATCCTCCTCGGCCTGCCACCCGACTGTCCCACGCCAACGGAAGACCTTGCCGGGCGCCTTCTCGATCTCGGCGTCGAAACCATAATCGTGACCCGCGGTGAAGAAGGGTCGCTCATGGTAACCGCACGCGGTATCGAGACCGTCCCGCCGACTCCCGTGCAGGCCCTCGACGTCACCGGCGCCGGTGACAGCTTCAACGCCGCGCTCGCCGTCGGTCTCGCAGAGGGCAAGGATCTGCGGGCAGCCGTAATGCAGGCCAATCGCGCCGGCGCCTTCACCACCACACATCTGGGCGTGATCGACGGTTTGCCCACAAGGGCCGAATTAAGAGACTTTGGAGGCACATCGGAGTAGAGAAAAATCAGGGTAGGAGCGGCTCGGAAGACATTGCGATGAATCTGGAAGTAGACTCCAATCAGGAGGAGGCACTATGACTTCAATCGACATTGAAGAATGCATCCGCCAGGTCCGGCAGGACGGCTACTGCATCCTGCATGACCACTTCCCTGTCGACGCCATCAGGGCCTGTCACGCGGCCTGGCGTCCTATTGCCGACGCCCACCTGGCCGAACACGCTGACAACCCAAATCGGGGGCCGAACCGCCACTACATTCCATTACCGTTTCGGCCTCCTCTCTACAATTCGGCCTTCTTCAATGATGACTCCATACTCACCATCGCAAAAGGCATCCTCGGTGAGCAGGTGATAATCGACGGCTTTGCCTCCGACACACCTTTCAAGGGTTCCGTCCACCAGGAAGTCCACGCCGACCTGCCGGAGCTGTTCCCGGAACGGCCGGACCTCATCCTGCCTCCGCACATTCTGGTCGTGAACTGGCCCTTCGTCGATGTGACAACCGAAAACGGCCCCTTTCAGATCGCCGACGGGACGCACCTGCTGCCGAAGTCCGATGCGCTATCCCGAATAGACGCCGGCGAATTCCCGCTGAAATCGCTGCTGATGAAAGTAGGAGACGTGATGGTCCGCGATCCAAGATGCCTGCACCGCGGCTCCCCCAACCTGACCGACACACCGCGTGTTCAAGCAGGGTTCACTCTCCTGCGCCCTTGGTATCACCGCCACCGGCGTGACCGAAACCCCATTTCTCGTTCCTACCTGGAATCGCTGTCCGACCGTGAGAAAAACCTGTTGCATAGGATTCCGGTCGACGAATAGTAGTAGCTCCTGCCCTCCGCCAGCCTTAGCAGAGGAGAAACTCCTCCATGCTCCTGACCACTGACAGGAAACTCGGGTCAGGCCCCAGCCTGGCTCTGAGCAGCCTAACTCGCGCGCTCGCCTCACGCGGCGATTGATTCGGCGAAGGTTCGACAACTGATCGGCGAAGTGGGTGAAGCGAAGCAGGTAGAAATGTACTGGCCTGGAGGAAAAGTCCGCCCGCAGGCTCCCGGCGTCGGATTCAATGCATCGACCCAATCCGATGCGAGACTGGACTTCCCGCTCTCGCCTCAATTTACAGGAATCCGATGCACGCACACCTGTCGCCGTCCGCTGCTTCTACTGCATCGCACACCAGGCACTGGAATTCGAGGACATAGAGATGCAGGCAGGTGCCGGGGGCTACGAGACCATCGTCTCCGGCAACTCCAAAGAAGCACCATGGGACCTGATGATCTTCTTCGAGTTCAAATCCCACGACGGGACGTCGATACGCTGGCCCCACTGCCGGACCGGGACACCGTACCAGGTCCTTCCAACGCAATAACACACATCACAAAGCCACAACGGGATAACGGGATGCAGAAGCCAACCGTGGCGGGCAATCAATCTCCCACCTGCAACTGTCTTGAAGCTGAAGGCTCAATCGATATGAAAGACCTCCCTCAAGTCTGTCGAAACCGGGCTGCTGTCGGGATTCGAGGGCATAATATCTCCCATATACTGCCACCATTTCTGACAGACTTCCTCTTCAGCGATGCTGGCCCACTTCTCTTCGCTCTCTATCTCCGCGTATGCGAACAACTGATTGGTCTCGGAATGCAAAAAGATAGAATAATTACTGACACCGTGCGCTTTGAGCACCGCCTCCAATTCAGGCCAAATCGGCGTATGGCGATCTTCGTATTCCTTGTGCTGTTCGGGATTCACTGACATGACAAACGCTTTACGAATCATATTGGCTCTGCCTCTCTTGTCTGGAACTGGTCGGCCTCTCTCCACTTGCTGAATATGTTGCGAGTACTCTTCTTCCTGCTTTCTAATCTGCGAACTGTTTTGGTCGAGATTTGAAAAATCCAGTCTCAGCCCGGACTGAACATAAGCTTGGCACACTTGGAAGATTCGGCCAAGTCAAGACAGAGAATCTGACAGCTTACCGAAGGACTTCAGACCCGTGACAGCGAAGGCGAATTGGGATCGAAGCACCCAAAACGCGACGGTCTCAGGGCACAAGGAAGCCGAAACGCCGAGCACATTCTTCCTTGCCCTCATATCGGATTCCCACTGCGGCAAAAGAGTTTCGTTTTTCGTGAATCGCCTTCGACACTCTATGTGCTATAGTTGGAGAATGTTCGCAAGCCGCCTCTTCAACCGAACGTGTCCCCCCCCTCAAATCTTGAAGTCCTTTCGTCCCTGGAAGGAGGAGCCAAGATGACATACCCCGACGTAGTGCTCTCAGTATCAATTCTCATTTCCTTTGTAGTGCTGGCTGCGTGCCACTCAGGCAATATGCCGAAAATAGAGAGCGAAGCTCCGGCTATAACCGGACCTTCGGCCAGTGCCGCGCCAGCCCTTACTACGACTTCTGCCCATACCTCGACTCCCGCCACCGCCACTGAACCTGGATCCGAGACAGCCCCCGTCCATTCCTCATCCTTCGACGCCACCAAGTATGAGAACGTCTGGGTTCACGCGATCGAAGAAAAAGAACACGAAGGCCGTTCCCTGCTGCGCGTATCCTATCCCTTAACCGAACAGGGTGCGATCAACGCCCGCATGGAAGCCGTAACGCAGGAATTCATCGATGAGTGGCGTACGATGGCATCCGAGACTGAAGCGAGCTATCAGAAGTACAAAGAAGAGACAGGAAGAGAGGCCGCCACCTTTATCACGCACTACCGACAGCACTTCGACGTATCAATCGCCAACGAAAACCTGATCTTCTTCGACATTGTTCGATCGATTCACACGGGGGGGACCGGCAATTCCTTTGTCGTCGGCTACATTTTCGACCGCCGAACTGGCGCCGAGTTGACAATCGCCGATCTCTTTGTGGATGACAGCTACCTGGAGCGACTCTCGACTCTGTCCAGAGAGGCGCTGGGTGAGCGCATAAGCAAAGAAGAGTTGGCAAGCGACCCTGAATGGGTGGAGAGCGGTACCGCGCCGGCAGCCGAAAACTTCGACAACATTCTACTCCTGGCAGACGGTACAATCTTAGTCAGGTTCGACAAATACCAGGTAGCCGCCGGAGTAGAAGGCGTTGTTGAAGTTGTACTGCCGCTGGACGCTATCGCCGATCTTCTCAAGCCGGAGATCCGGGAGCTGCTGGGGATTCCAGCCGAAAGGACATCCCGCCGATCTGGGTTTGCCACCTCAGCAGTCCGCCCACAAGCATTGGCACTTTCGCCGGAGCTGGCATCGACCGATCTCTCGGCCTCAATCTATCGCAGTTCTGCCCTGAGCATCATCCAAAGGTTCCCGAGGTCGATACAGCCCAAGGCAACGGCCCAGGATGACATCAACTGCCGCGAAGTCGCCTGCGTGGCTCTCACATTCGATGACGGCCCCTCGTACTACACTGAAGGCCTGTTGGACATACTCAAGGAGCACAACGTCAAGGCAACCTTTTTCGTCCTCGGAACACAAGTCCGCATCCAATCTGAAACCGTTCAACGCATGTTCCGGGAGGGTCATCAGATAGGCAATCACACCTGGGACCACCCCAACCTGACCCAAATGTCAGATGACCAGATTCGCGATCAGTTACAACAGACAGACAACCTCATCGCCCAGATCATCGGTGAATCGACGCCGTTCATGCGCCCGCCTTACGGCGCCTACAACGACAATGTGCTGGCAGCCTCCGGCCTGCCCATCATCTTCTGGAGCGTCGACCCGCTCGACTGGAAAGACCGCGACGCTGCAACTGTGGCTGCCAGAATCGTCGACGCGCCCGCAGGGGCGATCATCCTCTCTCACGACATTCACAAGTCCACAGTCGACGCGGTACCCGCAATAATCACCGCCCTGAAGAGCCGTGGAATCCACATGGTCACCGTCACCAAACTGTTCGAACCGCAGACTCTGCACGCACAGAACGTTTACATCCGCCAGCCTTATTCGTCATCCCAATAGGGTGCTGGCAGGCTGTGCGGAACTCATTAATCTGATTGGCTGCAACTCATGATTTCGTGTAGTGAAACATAGTCTACCACAACACAATACAAACCACCTCTCACAATATGAAAAACAAACCCAACATAATCATCTGCATCTGCGACCAACTTCGGGCCTTCGAAGTCGGCTGCTACGGCAACCCGGTAATCCGCACACCCAATATCGACCGCCTCGCCCGCAATGGAGTCCGCTTCGAGCACGCCGTCTCCACCGACCCAGTGTGTATGCCCGCCCGCTCCTCCCTAATCTCAGGCCAGTACGCCCGCACCTGCATGGGCGCTCTCGGCAACGCCTCAGTGCCCGACGAGCACGGCCGGCCCATCGTTGCCTCATGGCCGCTCCAGGAACGGGTCCACCTGCCCGACCCCACCATCGCCGAACGGTTCAAAGATGCCGGCTACGACACAGCCCTGATCGGCAAATGGCACATTCACCCCGCCCCCGAAATCGTCGGCTTCGACTACACCCTCCATCCCAGAGTCAACCACCGCCACACAGGACAGGACTTCGTCGAAAACGGCGGGCCCCCACAACTCGTTGACGGTTTCAGCGTCGACTACGAAATCGAAAACGTCCTCTCCTATCTGGCTGCCGACCGCAACAACCCCTTCTTCCTCTACTACAGCATCTCGCCCCCCCACATGCCGCTGGCCGACGCCCCCGAAAAATACCTCACCATGTACGACCCCAATGACATGCCCCTCAGGCCCAACGTATTCGTGGACGGCGAGATGGCCCATGACGAACACTGGTTTAAGGTCTACCTGTGGGACTTCCTCTACTATTCGCAGAAGCTCCCCCACACTTTGGACCTCCCGGATGGCTTCGACCTGCGGACCCTGACTGCCCTCTACTACGGCCTCACAACCTGGGTCGACGACATGGTCGGACGCATGATGGAAAGCCTGCGCGCGAACGGCCTGCTCGACAACACGATCGTCGTCTTCACCTCCGACCACGGCGACAACCTGGGCAGCCATCACAGGTTCAACAAGGGCCTTCTGATCGAAGAGTCGATCCGCATCCCGATGATCTTCCACGCACCCTGGCTGTGGGCGCCGGACGTGAAGGATTCGCAGGTCGCGCAGCTTATTGACATAATGCCCACGGTGTTGGACGCCGCCGGATGCACCGTACCTGAGCATGTGCAGGGAAGAAATCTGACCCCGATTCTGACAGGGGAGTGCCACCAGTTGGACGAGAACTGGGGCTTCATCGAGACAACAGACGGCGAAATTGGGGTCAGAACGCCCACCCACCTCTTGGGTCGGCGAACTTCCAACAGCGAAGGAGGAGCAGAGAACCGTCCAAACTGTTTCTACGACCTGCGTGACGACCCTTATGAACTGAACAACCTCGCCGGAACAGGAGAACAAGAGCAGGCCGAGTCTGAACTTGATCACTTGCTAACAGCCTGGGACCAGAATACCACCTGGATGAACTAGAGACTGCGATTCATCTGAACACTGAGATGAGGAAGATTTCTAATGAATATCGAGGTTTTCACAACGAAGAAGTTAGGCACTTTCTGAAGGGAAGAGTCCAGAAAAGTGACACCTGGCCGCTCACCCCCCTTTTTCGAAGTCTATGCAGACATACAGGTCCCGCTTGCACGTGACCTGTATATTATGCGGCAGTGTAATCGTCGCCTTGCCGGCCTCCCACACATGACTGTTATCGACAGGTTCGCTCCCCACTTCAACGGTGACTTTTCTAGCCGCTGCGCACGGCAGCGTTGCATAAGTCATCTCCCGCACGGTCAACTCCCCACCCAGTACTTCCCAACGTACACTCTGCTCACTGTCTCCAATGCTCTGATGAACTGTGCCCCAGCCTGAACCTGCTGTCCAAATGCACTGAAACGCATCCGACCGCCACCGCGGCGCCAATTCGAGCCGTTCCGAGACCGCCGAGTAACGCAGGCCGCTCAACGCCGGGATCGCCGCCCAGCTCGCCATGGCGCGCGCGTAGTGATGTCCTGCCTCGTGCTCGTTCCACGGATTGCGCCGCTGCCCGTCGAAACGCCGTCGTATTGCGCCGATGATCTCCAGACCTTCGTCAATCATCCCTTCGTAAATCATATGCACGGCAGCCTGGTACTCGAAGCCCGTCATGACCTCACCCCAGTAAGGGAAGGGAACTCGCGGCTTGTCACCGCCGGGCCAGCTCGCCATAAGCAGTCCCGCCTCATCGCCCACGGCATACGTCCGCATATTGTTCCAGTGGCCTCTGAGATCGCGGCGAAAGTTGTAACGGTACAAGGAGCGCAACGCGGTCCTGATGTTGTCCGGCGACAGCAAATAACCGAGCCCGGCCACGTGGGCCATGTACTGCCCTACCAACTGGTCGACCAAACAGCCGTTGCCCATCTGAAACTCGGGTTCGGCCAGATTCGTCTCTCCCATACCGGCGCGCAGTTCGGGCAGAGTTTCCTCCAGGCTGGCGGGAGTTCTTACCTGTTGGATGTAGAACTCGCCATTGAACAGATTGGCATCGATCCATGCAGAACCTTGTCGAAAGAGGGCACGACATCTGGCAAAAAACTCGTCATCGCCTACCGCGCCTGCCATCTCCGCGACCGCCCGCAGCGCGCCCAGGTACCAGATGCCGGACAGCGGATTGGGCCCGAAAAATTCGACGTCGTAAGTGTTATGCTGTACGCCTTCCATGACGCCGTCCTGGTCGGCGTCCCACCCGCCCGGCAGCCACGCATAGCTGACGAGCGAGCGGATGGTGGGCCACTGCCGCGCCAGCCACTCGCCGTCGCCGGAGAGCTGCCACTCACGGTAACACTTCATGACAACGCCCATCTGACCATCGGCGGCGGCGAACTTCCACGGCTCGCCGCCCAAAGGCAGATGCAGACGGAAACAGTTCATGCCGCTGGGCAGTGTCCCCTGCTCCAGTTCCGAGTCGCGCATGGAACGGGCCAGCTCCGGAAAAACCTCCGCCGTGGCCTGTTCATAGTTCCACACGTGAGTGCAAGAGCCGAAACAACTGCCCCGGTCGTCCTCGGTGCCTTCAAATGCGAAGAAACGGCCGTCAGCCGTTCGGAGGCAGGTCTGGCTGCGCAGGGTGGAGAGGTTGTTCAGCGCAGCCTCTTTCACCGACAGCGGTAGACTGGCGTCGGCCATTGCTCGGGCAAAGTCCAGAGAGTCTTTTTCCAGTGCTTTGAGCTGTGGAGCCGTCTGCACCGCAACATCCCAGGCGTCGGCGTACCGTGTTGCGTAGTAGTTGCCTACCCAACCGCCTTCCGCGTCAAGCGTATCCCAACCGCAACCGGCCGCGGTCCGGTGGGGAAAGTGCCAGCATATGAGAAAGGTAAGAGACCTGGCGCTCTGCGGAGGTAAGGTCGCGCCCACGGCGAGCGAGCCAATCTGGCCCTCACCCTCCGGACTGGGCGGGGCGTCCTCCGGGTCGTCGAGGTAGCCGTCTTCAGAAAAGTCTTCCCAGAATCTGAGGATGTGCCGGTTCCAATGCCTTGAACCCCAGCTCCGCCTCCAGGTCGCCTCACCGCCGACAGCGGCCAGGGCCATCGTGCCGTCCTGAGGCGTGCGCGGCGCAACACGTTGCGAGCGCATGAGCAGTCCCCGCAGCGGCAGCCCTTTCGTCGTAGCTCGGCGCAGTTCGTTGACGTTGCCGCCCTGCAGCTGCCCCGGCTCCGCCGGCTTGCTGCTCCACTGGCCCCGCCGCCCGCTCGAATCGTAACCGATAAAATTGTAGAGGCTGCCGGCCACCGACGCCTGAACCGGCTGGCCGGTCGGGTTCACGAGCACATAGCGCAGGCTGGCGCAGGGCAATCCGGAGCGTTCGATGTCCAGCGGAATCAAGGGGTTGAAGGCCTCTAGATGAACTGTCAGCGGGACGTCCGGGTCGCTGAGCGTGAAGCGCCCGAAAGGATAGCAGGCGTCAAGCGCAATATCGCGCATGCGCGGCAAACCAGCCAGCGGGACGCCGGCGCCGAATCCGCCGCCGCGGAATGGTGGCTGGAGTGCGCCCTCCAAAATGCGCGTTACGGCAGGTTCCCCAGGCAGCTGGGCGCGCATAGCGAAAAACGTGTAAGGTGGGTTGCAGCCTTTGTCGGGACAATTGAAGAGTTCAAAATCACGAAATTCGGCGCGACCGCCCAGGCAGAAACTCCCCGTGCCGATGCCGCCCAATGGAAAGGCGATCTCTTGCAGGTATGGCCCACTGTAGCGGGTCAGAGAGGGCCATTGTGACGGTTCGGTCTGCATTATACCGGTCAAAGAGGAAGAAAGTCGCGATAACCGCTCAGGCGGTGGAAAGTGATCCGGTTCGCATCATGATAATCGGCCGCGCCGCCATATGCCGTGCGCAGGACATAAATGATGTCCTCACCGTCAAACTGCCAGTCGGGGTACTGGAACGCCACCTGCCCGATCGACTCCTCCCACGGGAGGCCCGAATCATCTTCGATGAGCGTCTTGCACAGCGTCCACCGGATCAGATCCTCCGACGCACACAGAGATAGCACATTGCGTTGGTTTGGAAAGCGGGGATCCGTGTTGTTGTTGCACAACATGCAATAGAGGCCGGTCTCGGGATCACGCCGGATGACAAACTTAGTCATCCCGCCGGGCAAGTCGATGAAATCGTTGGCTGGGTCAAACGAAATGCGACGGCCTTCGTCGTGGATGCGAATGACCGCGGCCTTGTCCACGATCGGGGCCGTGTTCACGCGTATAATGTTCCAAAGCGAGCCGGCGGGCGTCTCCAGCACGTTGCCCTCCAGCCACCCCGGCTTGACCGGCGGGACCTCCCAGCCGCTGGAATAAGCGGCATCGTAAGGCAGCTTGTTACTCATGCGCCAGCTGGCGGGGTCTAGCAGGTCGGCGTCGGACGGGGCCGAGATCACAAACGCCTGCATTCTTCGGATTGAGGAATCGGCGTGAATGCCGGGCCAGTCCTTTGGCGCACAGTCCTCAAATGCCCGATAGATTCGGCCGCCGCTCTCGAGGACCGGCATGGATGTGCTGTGGTAGTTGGGAGGGTCCTCACCCGGCCCTCCCTGGAACAGACGTCCGGCGCAAATGCGTTGCGACGGCGTCCTCAACGCCTCCTCGGCGGAGCCCACGATCCGGGCGGGATCGCTTCCTTCAGACGCCAGGCGGGACCATGTGTTCCCGCCGTCGTCGCTGCGCCGAATGCATATCGAACCAAATCGGCGGTCCATGCCGAGGAGATAGACGGAGCCCCTGTGCGTGAACAGATTGGCGGCGAAGCAGTAGTTGACGTAGGTCAGGAACGACCAGCTGTTGCCCTGGTCGCTTGAGCAGTACAGGCTGGTCAGGCACTCCTCGTCCTCGACACTGCGGGGGGAGCCGGGCCCGTGGTAGTTGAGAGAGACCAGAAATTCGCCGCTGTCCAGACGCACGATGCTGGGATCGTGCAAATAGACATTGGTGGCAGGATCCTGAAATGCGATCTGGTTAAGGTGCATGCTATCGTTCTCCCTCCGACCCGGCGCCACCTGCGGCGATGCGTGGATTCAGCGCGTCGTTGAGGCCGTCGCCCAGATAGTTGACGCCTAGGGCCGAGATGGCCAGAGCAATGGCCGGCATCGCTAACAACCACGGTTCGTAGCGCCAGTCCATCAGGCTGTCATTGATCATCGCGCCCCAGCTGGCGGCAGGCGGCTGGATGCCGATCCCAAGATAGCTCAGAGATGCCTCCATCACCATCGCGCCGGAAAAGCCGAAGGTCGCTGCCACGATCACCGGGCCCAAAGCGTTGGGAACAACGTGGCGAAAGAGGATACGCGCAAAGGGCACTCCGCTGGAGCGGGCGGCAGTCACGTACTCTCGCTCCCGCAGCGAAAGTATCTGCCCGCGAATCAGACGCGCATATCCGGGGAAGGAGACGACGGCCAGCGCCCCCAGCACAATGAGGTAGTCTAGGAACGTTGTACTCCTGAAAAAAGCCCAACCTGTCTGTTCGTACAAATCCTCGTACCAGATGGCTACTGGCTTCTTAATGGCCGTGTTGACCAGCAGCGCAAGCATGATCGATGGCACCGACATGACTACATCGGTCAGCCGCATAATGAGCCAGTCCGCCATGCCTCCAGCGAATGCCGCCACGCCGCCGAGGACGATGCCCACGCCCAGGCTGATCGCTGTAACGAAGATGGCAACTGTTGTTGCCGTGCGTGCCCCCCACAGAATGCGGCTCAGGACATCGCGCCCCAACTGGTCCGTGCCCAGCCAGTGGTCGGCGCTCGGCGGTTGGCTGATAAGCTTGAGATTCTGTTCCATGAACGGATAGGGTGCAACGACTGGGCCGAATATCGCCACCACGAATAGGATAGACAATACGAAAATGCCGACCAGTGAGAGGCGGTTGCGGAAAAGACGGCGGCCTGCATCGCGCCACAATCCTCGATTTCCCGCCATCTGATCGCGGGCATCGCTCTGCTCTTCCTCGCTTTGGCTGAGGTCGAGTTTCTGATTCCGGCTCATCAGCGTCCTTCCCTTCCAGTGTAGGTCACGCGTGGATCCAGGAAGGGATAGATCAGATCGACCACGAGATTGGCGGCTATCACGAGTAAAGCGCTGAACACTGTGGTGCCGAGGATGACGGGGAAATCCAGGCGCTGTATGCCAGTGACAACCAGATTGCCGAAGCCGGGTATGTTGAAGATACGGTCAAGATAAACAGAACCATGGATGAGTCCGTTCACGATCAGACCGAGTGAGGTAACGACCGGGATGAGGGCGTTGCGCAAAACATGACGGGTGATAATCAAGATTAAGGTAAGCCCTTTGGCGCGGGCGGTACGCACATAGTCTTCCTGCAAGACTTCCAGTACTCCTGCTCGCGTCTGCCGGATGACATCCGCCAACGGGTAGGCGGCCAGCAAGATGACCGGCAGGACAACAGCGGGCGTGGCGATGCCTTTCCAGGCGGCGGGAACGTCCATGATCTTGAGCTGAAGAACAAGCAGAATCAGGAGAAGAGGCGCCAGCACAAATACAGGCACCGAGCGCACCACGAGGGCCAGACTGACGATCAGATAGTCCAACAGGGTGTTGTGGCGGAGGGCAGCCAGGACACCCAGAGGAATGCCCAGCAAGGCCAGGACCGCCCCGGCCAGAAGCCCCAGTTGCAGCGAGATTGGCAGCGAACTGGCGAGCAGGCGGTTGACCGGAACTTTCGAAGCGATGGAACGGCCGAGGTCGCCGCGAACGGTCCGGCCCATATAGTCCAGATATTGCTCCCAGAAGGGCCGATCCAGGCCCAGGTTGCGTCGCATGCGCGCAAGGTCCTCTGGCCTGAGCCGGTAGAGGTCCTCGCCATATATGATCAGGATTGGATCGCCGGGCGCATAATAACCCAGGGTGAAGGTGATCAGAAGCACCACCAGCACAACCGGTATCACGACCGCGAGACGCGAAACAAGGTAGCGGGCCACTATAGCTTTCTGACTCCTGAGCGAGGGAGTTGAAGCGATGAGGAGCGATGCGCTTCGACTCAAGTTGCGCGGGTCAGGGCAGACGGGCAATCTGCCCTGACCGGACGATTCGTCATCACTTTTCAATCGTCATCATCGGTTCGACCCATGGGAGAAAGTAGTATGCAGGCCCGATGAAGACGTTCTTCGCCCAGGGTTGCGCCACGGCAACTTCGCGTGCCAGCTCGACAGGACGGTGGTTGGTATAGAGAGGGATGAGCATGGCATCAGCAAGGAACAGATCCTCGGCCTCGCGAAGCGTCGGACAGAACTCAGGATCTTCTCGGCTCATCGCCAGAGCCTTCTCGATAAGCTCGTCCACTTGCTCGTTCTTATAGCCGCCCATGAAATGTGAGGCCGCAGGGCTGTTCGAGTGGAATGTGTTCCTGGCCAACACCGCGGAATCAGTGGGACTCGCGCCGGTGCTCTGGCGTTCGATTGCGATCAGTCTCTCTTCATCACCATAGCCCGAAGGCTGCTCCTTGATCTCCACGTCGGTGATGCCCAGGTGAACCCGCCATGCTTCCTGCATGATCTGCAAACTCTTAATGTTTACAGGGTCGGTGCCGTTGGGCGTCATGCGAATCTTGGGCACCTGGTCTCCGGTCTTGAACCTGGACTTGGCCAGGTACTCCTTGGCCAGATCGACATTGAACTCTGTGTAGCTGGCCGTGGCCGGATCATGGCATTGGAAGCCCTCTACGAGACCGGGCGCCGGCCAGACCCATTTCGTACCCTGTCCAGCCACTTCGACCATGGTTTCAAAGTCGATGGCGTGGAGAAGGGCCTTGCGCAGATTGACGTCATCTACAGGTTCCACGTTGGCCTTGAACGAGGCGTAGGCAAAACTCGTCGTACGCACCGTCACCGTGTAGCCCCCGATTCTCTCCAGCGTATCTTTGGCCACTTTGCGGTCGCCGAACCAGCCTACGTCAATCTGACCATTCTCCATAGCTATGCCCATCGCCATCTGGTCTTGGTACGCTTGCATGACGATTTTGGTGATCACCGGCTCGTCACCCCACCAGTTGGAATTCGGGGTGAACACGGCCTGTAGACCAGTGGGATGGACCTCGGTAATCTGGTAAGGGCCGTTGACAAGCGGGTTCGGTTTCAAGAAGTAGTCGGGATCCCCTTCGGCATCCTCGACGTTGAAGACCCCGCAATACAACTGACTCAGGGAAAATGGGAGCAGACGGTCGGTGGCCGTAAGATGTACTTCCAAGGTGCTCTCGTCCGTCACGACCAGACCCTCAATCTCGTCGACCTCGCCATCGGCCGCTGCATCAAATCCCACGACCCCGTTAAGGAAAAGACTGGCGAGCCCCCCTTCGACCCATGCGTTGGCCGGATCAGTCTGCCACTCCCAAGCCGCCTTGATCTGGCTGGCGGTCACTGGCGAGCCATCGGACCAGACGGCGCGGGGGTCGATGTGCAACGTGTAGAGCGTGGCGTCGTCATTGACTTCGTAGCTCGAGACGAGGTAAGGGGCCACTGTACCATCCGGGAGAGCCTTGAAGGGCATGGCGTACTGAAGCGCTCCCATTATGACCCCAAACCCGACATCCATGGGTCCAAAATGCCGGGCGGCGCCGGAACCGGTCATCGCCAGATGCAAGGTCTGCTCGTCCGCTTCGGCAGCAGTGTCCTGCATCACAGGCTGCGGGACGCAAGCGGCAACAGCTACGCCGGCCGCGCCTGCGGCTAAACCACTGAGAAATGTACGTCTTGAAATCCTGGTCATTTCTTGTTCTCCTTTGAGCTGAATTCGGGGCAAGACCCCTTCAATCCGGGCATATCGGAGAGTGTCGTCTGTACGCAACATCCAGGAACATTGGGCCTGCACAATACATCAAGAGCACGCGCCTTCAGCTTTCCGTCTTCAATGCCTCCTTTCTCTTGTATGTGCGCCTTTCAGGACACGCGAACCACTTGATTCTGAGTGTCATAGCGCACGAACTTGGAATAGTGATTCACCTCGATTCCGTCCCCCACCGGCGTCGGTACGCGCACGACAAACTCTGCCCAGTCGGGGCTGTTGAATGCGATGAATGCCAGCTCCAACCCGACGATCAGGTCGTCAGGATCACGTGAGAAATCGGGCATGATGACCGGCCCAGTGTCGGTCTGGTAGATAAAGTCCCGCTCACTGGCATTCATCGTCTTGATCGGAAACTCAAGTGTGGCCGCATACCGTCCTTCCTCGATAACCGTGCGCCCAACAAGCGGAGACCCCCTTGAGTCCAGAGTTGCCTCAACGATTGATGTGGCCGTTTCCAAGAGCTCTCCCTCCACCCGTCGGATATCCAGCCGCAAACCGTCGAAGGCATCGGCCACGTTGCCCACTTGCCGTTCCGGCTGCATGCCGCGCGACGGTGGGTAGAAGGGCACGCCTTTGTTGGCGACATCGTAGGTCTTGACGATCAAGAAACGATCTTGGGAGAAAAGGGGAAGGAAGTCGGCGTTTGGATGGAGCCAGATATCGCGCTCTACACCCACCCGCTCGGTCTTGCAACTTGCACCGGCTACGAAAGTTTGCCCTGCGCCCGTTTCCTTGTCTACGACTTCGCAGACACATTCAAGCAGAATGCGGGCGTTATTCAATGAGGAGGGAGGCGGGTGCGAAGCTGTAGGGGCCGGCCTCTTCTGGTAGTCGTTTCGAAAGGTGAGAAAGGAACGGGCGAAGTCGACCGTTTGCATGGCAATCTCCGCGAGAGTACGAGTGCGAGGCCTGATTGGTCTTGGCTAAGGGTGAATGGAATGATCCTTCAATCATATACAATATAGTACACCCCAAGTGTACTGTCAATGAGCTTTTTTCGCTGTGTTCATGCGGGAATGCCCGTGCTATAATTGCGCAATCCATACCACGGTGACAGTTGACATAATGTGTCAACCTCTGGATACGCCCCCGAAAGGACCAAACAAAATGACACTGCGAGCCGGCATCGTCGGCTGCGGCGGCATCAGCCGTGCCCACGCCACAGCCTACGCAAACCTCGAAGGGGTCACCATCGCCGCACTCTGCGACATCAACCCCGACGCCCTCAACACCCGCGCTGACGAACACGATGTCGGTGCCCGCTACGCCGACTACGAAGAAATGTTCCGGCAGGAGGAACTCGACCTCGTCAGCGTCTGCACACACGCCCCCCTGCACGGACCAGTCGCCATCGCCGCTGCCCGTCATGGCATCAACGTCCTCAGCGAAAAGCCTCTCTCCGTCGACCTGCAGACCGCCGACAAAATGGTCGCCGCCTGCCGCCAGGCCGGCGTAAGACTCGCCGTCAGCCACCAGTTCGCCTTCACCCCGCTCTTCCAGGAAGCCAAAGCATGGATCGACGCCGGACGCATCGGCGAATTCCGCTCCGTCCGCGAAATCGGAAAAGGGCGCCCGGCCGGCTTTGAGCTCATGGAAATGGGTGTCCACTACTTCGACGAAATGGACCTGTTCCTCGACGGCATCGAGTGGATCCACTCCCAGATCACATACGAAGGCCGCGAAGTCGACGTTGGTGACATCATGACCAGCGCGGAGTTATGCACAACCGATCGCCGCGACAACGGCATCGTCGCCGGCGATACCATGCTGATCCACATCAAAGGCAAGAACGGCGCCTCTGGCATCATGGAGCTCTACCGCCGACCGCAGATGCAGGGCTGGATGATGGGACCTCACATTCTCGGTTCCGAGGGCCAGCTGATGATCAGGCCCAATCCGGACACCTTCGCCGACGAACTGTGGCACTGCCCGTTCGACGTCTCCTTCCCGAGCCATACGCCCCAATGGGAAAAGGTGCCGATCGACCCCGAACGCTTCAGAATCGGCGAACACCTCTGGCAGCGGCGCCAATCAATCTGGAGCGTACGCGACATGGTCGACGCCATCCGCGCAGACCGCCAGCCGCGACTGGGCGGCGCCAACGCGCTGACCTCCCTCGAATGTGTCTTCGCAGTCTACGAGTCCCATTTCACCGGCACCCGCGCCACCCTACCCCTCAAAGAACGCCGCCACCCCCTCGTCAGACGGCTTGAGGCAAACTCAGGAAACGGCGAATAATGAACCGCGTCTATCCTCTGAAATCCTCGCCCTGGCCCGGATAGTAGGTTGACTCACCGTTTCTTCTACGGCTGGTGGATCGTTGCCTCCGCGGTCCTCCTACAGTTCGTCTTTCTCTCCGTTAGCCAGTCCACTGTAAGCGTCTTCCTCCGCCCCGTCGTCGAGGAACTGGGCTGGCAGGTCTGGCAATTCACGCTTGGATCATCGCTGTCCGTCCTCGCCGGCGCCCTCTCAGGCGTAGTTGTCGGCCGCATCCTGGACCAGCGCGGTCCGCGCCTGCCCGCCTTCGCCGGCGCCCTGGTTTCGGCAGTCTGCCTGTGGAGCCTCGGCAGACAGTCCAACCTCTGGCTCTTCTGGTCCCTGCACCTCGTCGCCGGCTTCATCGGCTGGACGCTCTTCAGCCCTCTCGTCGTCAACACCACCATCAACAAGTGGTTCGTCCGCCGCCGCGGCTGGGCACTCGCCATCGGCTCCAGCGGCATCTCGTTCGGCGGCCTCATCGCCCCGTTTGCGATGACCCTTGTCGTCGACTCGCTCGGCTGGCGCAATGGCTACCTTGTCCAGGCCCTCTTCGTCCTCGCCGTCGTCGCGCCCATCGCCCTCATCATGCGCCGCACCCCGGAAGACGTCGGCCTGCGCCCCGACGGTGACCCAGCGCCATGCGAGACCATCGACGCCTCGCCACAGACAGATGAACCCCCCTCCTTCACCAGCCGCCAGGCCCTGCGCACGTCCGGCTTCTGGCTTCTCCTCCTCGGCTACAGCATGAACCAGGCCGCCCTCGCCTCCGTGCTCGCCCACGCCGTACCCTTCGCCACCGACGCCTCCTTTACCCGCAGGATGGCCGCCCTTGCCCTCGCCGTCAACGGCCTGGGAAACCTCATGTCCAAGGCCGTGTGGGGATACTGCCTGCAGCGCTACCCTCCCCGTGCGCTCGCCGTGTCCGCCTTCTCGCTGGGAGGCACAGGCGTTGCCCTCATGCTGCTCTCCGCCGCCACCGCCCAACCTGCCTCCCTCTTCGCCGGCTTCTTCCTCTACGGATTCGGCTTCGGCGGCACGATTCCAATCAGCGAGTCCCTCTGGGTCACCTACTTCGGCCGCGCCCACATCGGCGCCGTCCGCGGCGTCGCCCAGCCCCTGACCGTCATCGGCCCCACAGTCGCCCCGGTCCTCGTCGGCGTGGCCTACGATTTGCAAGGAACCTACCAACTCGGCTTCCTCGGCATCATCGCCATCTACCTCCTCGCCGCCCTCCTCGTAGCAGTCTCCCGCCCCCCAAAACTCGAATCGACGCAGCCGAACACCCCAAACTCCGGCAGCCCCCCAACTGACCACTGACTACTGACCACTGACCACTGCAGTTCCGGGCGGTCGGGCCTATTCGGCCCTCCCTTGTGCGGGGGCTCCGCCCCCGCAACGCCCCCCTCCTACAACATGCCTCGCCGACCTGGTGTCTAATTGGCAGCAAGTGTCCAACCGAAAGAGCTTCGCCATACCGCGTCCCGCTAGCCCCGTCAACGCCCCGTAGGGGCACCCCTTGTGGGTGCCCTCGTACACACGCCCAAACTGAACCGCGCCTCCAGACTGCTCGCAGCACGTCAAAGACCCCTCCTTCGCGGCCCTCCGTGGACAAAACGATGTTCTTCGCGAACCTTCGCGTCCCTTCGCGGATAAACTGTATCTTTGATCGTTTTTCGGCTATGATTAAGCGATCTCAAGAGCCGTGCACGCCGCGCTGCTTCGTAACCCGCATCAAGACTATGCCTGACGTTCAAAACAGTCTGCTGCTACGCATCTCAGACCAAGACAACGTCTACGTCCTCCTGCGCAGCCTGAACGCAGGCACCCCTTTACAACTTGACGAACAAACAGTCATTGTCGAAAACGCCCTCGAACTGGGACACAAAATCGCTGCCCGCAACATCGCCGCCGGCGAAAAGATCGTCAAGTACGGCGCGCCCATCGGCTCAGCCACCCGCGACATCCGCACAGGTGAGCATGTCCACCTGCACAATATCAAGAGCGACTACATTCCCACCTACACGCTGAATTCGGTGACCGGGTGAACCGGTAGAGGAGCCACAGTATGTCCGCCAAAACCGAATTTCAAGGCTTCCTGCGGCAAGACGGCCGCAAAGGCATCCGCAACACGATCCTGGTCGTCTATCTGGTCGAATGCGCCCACCACGTCGCCCGCGAAATCGTCTATCCCTACCGCAAGCAGGGCGTCCACCTGATCGGGTTCAGCGGCTGTTACCCCAACCAGTATGCCTTCGACATGATGGCCCGGCTCTGTACCCATCCCAACACAGGCGCTGTCCTCCTCGTCTCACTGGGCTGCGAAAGCTTCGACCGCCGCGGCCTGCAGCAACTCGTCAGCGAAAGCGGACGCCCGGTCGAAACACTCGTCATCCAGGAAAGAGGAGGTACGCTCACCACCGTCGACCAGGGCTTGGCCTGGCTGGAAGAAACGCTGACCGAACTCGAAGAAGCCGCGACGCGTGTGCCGATGTCGGTGGACGAGCTGGTCGTCGGCGCCATCTGCGGCGGTTCCGACGCCACCAGCGGCATCACCGCCAACCCCGCCATCGGACGCTGTTTTGATCTCCTGGTCGAGAACAACGCCAGCGCCATCTTCGAAGAGGGCGGCGAGCTGATCGGCTGCGAACAGATCATGGCCGACCGCGCCGTGACCCCGGCACTGGGCCAGGAGATCCTCTCAACCATGGAGAAAACCGCCCGCTACTACACCACCATGGGCCACGGCAGCTTCGCCGTCGGCAATGCCGACGGCGGCCTCACAACCGTCGAGGAGAAGTCGATGGGGGCCTACGCCAAGAGCGGCTATTCACCGATCCGGGGGCTGATCAAACCCGGGGACGTGCCCCCGGCCGGCGGCCTCTACCTCCTCGACATCGTACCCGACGGCGGCGCCCGCTTCGGCTTTCCCAACATCAACGACACCGCCGAAATCGCAGAACTGATCGCCTGCGGCGCACATCTGACCCTCTTTTCGACCGGACGTGGCTCGGTCGTGGGTTCAGCCATATCACCCGTCGTCAAAGTCTGCGCCAACCCCGAAACCTACCGCCGTATGGCCGGCGACATGGACGTGGACGCCGGCCGCATCCTCGAAGGCGAGGCTACGCTTGACGAAGTAGGCCGCGAGATTTTCGACCACGTCCTCGACGTTGCTAACGGCGCACCTACCAAGTCCGAAAGCCTCGGCCACCAGGAGTTCGTTCTGACCTACAAGTCCTTCGAACCAATCGGTCCCGCCTGTCTCCCGGTCTAGCTTCCCTTGCCTTCCAACAGCCGCACCAGCCAGCAAACTCGACTGGTAGCCCTTGCTCAACCGGCCCATCTTTCTGAAAATGCCGGGACGACCTTTGCTGCAAAGCGATCTGTTCCGGCCCGCAGCCAGACGCAATGCAAAGAGACCTGTATCCTGATGAATGACCTGCTAGTCCAATTCGTCGAGGCTCTGCCATGACCGCCGATTTCCAGGCCGCGCCTCGCCAGGCAGATTCCCCCGACCGTTCTGATACGCCGGTGCCAGCGGATTTCAGTACCAGGCGCACAGCCAGAGAGTACCTGGGCCTCACCGCGCGCGGCTTCGCCATGGGCTGCGCCGACATCGTGCCCGGCGTCTCCGGCGGCACCATGGCCTTCATTCTCGGCATCTACGAAGAGCTCGTAATGAGCATCCGCGCCGGTGCACGCCGCCCGTTTTGGCATGCACTCCTGCGTCTGAACCTCCCCGCCGCTCTGGATGCAGTAAACGCCCGCTTTCTCCTCGCCGTCCTCGCCGGCATCGCCATTGCCGTCCTCACCCTCGCCTCCTGGCTCGAGTGGGTCCTGGAGCACCACCCTGTCCTCATCTGGAGCTTCTTCTTCGGCCTTGTGTTCGCCTCAATCGTCAGCGTCCGCAAACGCATCCGTTACTGGAACGCCGCGCTCTTCGCCGCCCTGGCCGCTGGCGCAGTCGGCGCCTACTTCGTGGTCGGTGCCGTCCCCGTACAGACTCCTGAAGCCCCCTGGTTCCTCTTCCTCAGCGGCATGCTGGCCATCTGTGCCATGATCCTCCCCGGCATCTCCGGCTCCTTCATCCTCGTTCTCCTCGGCAAATACCAGTTCGTGCTCGCCGCCGTAAACCAGCGCGATATAGCCAGCCTGGCCATCGTCGTCGGCGGCGCCGTCGTCGGCATCGTCACCTTCGCACAGGTCCTGGCCTGGCTCTTCAAGCGCTACCACGACGCCACCATCGCCGTCCTGATCGGACTCATGGCCGGCAGCCTGCGCAAAATCTGGCCCTGGAAGGAAACCGTCGCCTCCATCATCGATCGCCACGGCGAAATCCTGCCCACCGTGCAACGAAACCACCTGCCCCCCGCCCTGACTGCAGAGGTCTACCTTGCTCTCGGACTGGCTGTCGCCGGATTCGCCGTCGTAATACTCCTCGACCGACTCAACCCGTAGGGGCACCCCTTGTAGGTGCCCTCGTACGCGCCACGACTCCCTTTCCCCCACTTTCCCCACCCACCCGTAGGGGCACCCTTGTGGGTGCCCTCGTACGCGCCACGACTGCCTTTCCCCCACTTTCCCCACCAACCCGTAGGGGCACCCCTTGTGGGTGCCCTCGTACGCGCCACGACTGCCTTTCCCCCACTTTCCCCACCAACCCGTAGGGGCACCCCTTGTGGGTGCCCTCGTACGCGCCACGACTGCCTTTCCCCCACCTTCCCCACCCACCCGTAGGGGCACCCCTTGTGGGTGCCCTCGTGGACAAAAAGACGTTCTTTGCGCACCTTCGCGGATAAATTGTTTTTGTCTGCCAGTGCAATCAAGCGGGGATAAACGGGGAACCACAAGAATCAAGAACCTACCTTAACAGCCTGCTCCTCCTCCAACCGCACCGGCGTCGTCCTCCTCGGCTCCCTCACCCAAAACGCCATCAGAACAAGTGCCATCACCCCCACCACCAGCGCAACACTGAACAGGGCCCTATAGCCCAACGCACCCGCAAGCCAGCCCCCCAGAACCGGCGCGCCAATCAGAATCGGCGCCAACAACGTGTTTGTCAGCCCGATATACGTCGGCCGGTCCTCCGGCGCGCTGAACTCCAATATGATCGGCAGCGAAGAGGTGTGGTCTGCAGCCAGGAAGGTCCCCAGTAATACGAAAGTGATCACCAGTCCAATTGGCACGGTTCCGATAGCGTAAGGCGAAATAGCCGCTCCAGCCGTCTCCCCAACGGGGGCCGCGCGGCCGATAACCAGCGCGCTCAGCGGCGCAACTGCAACAAAAAAAGCCGCCCCCGCCAGCACCGTCTTGTGACCGACCCGGTCAGCCAGCATTCCGCACAGCGGATTGAGCACCGCCTGCGTCCCCACCAGCACCGCCGTCAGCAGGCCAACGCCGCGACCGTCAAGAGCAAACATCTCCGTCCCGTAGACCGCGAAGAATCCCGCGCTCATTCCGCCCAGGTTCACCATCGACTTGCTTATCAGGTAGCGTCGATAGTTGATGTCGCGCTTCAATACCGTTGTCACGCGGCCCAGGTAACGGATCAGGGGGGCCGCCTTCTTCGTCACCTCGCTGACAGGCTCCCGCGTTGCGGCCAGCCCCATCCACGAAATAACCACAAATGCGAAGGCAATAAAGAATAGCAGGGCGAAGTTGCCGGGGAACGCACGGCTGACTAGAATCCGCCCGACGAAATAGGCGCCAACTACCCCCATCAGCTGTCCCAGCCCGTGGCCCAACCCCAGCCAGATACCCCGCCGCCGCACCGGAATGACCTTCGCAATCATGTCCAGCCACGGCGGCGTCCCCAGCCCTGCACCCGACGCGGCCATGCCAATGCCCACTAGCACCGCGATAAGCGCAATAGTTGGACTTTCAACTGCAAAAAAGAGGATTGCCAGGCCGATCAGGAGATAGGGCAGCCGCTCAAGGAAGAAGCCGATGACCATCACGAACGGCTTCTTGTAGGGCATGCTCTCGGCCAGGTTGGCAGTCAGCAGTTGGGGAAGGTAGAGGCCTAGCGACCACATCGCCGGGACAAGACCGATCACGAGTTTGGAATCGGTCAACTGGCTCACCAACACCGGGACCACAGTTTCTCTGGAAATGAAACTGATGCCCAACGTGATGAAAGTTATGTCCCACAGACTAACGGAGAAATTCCAGGTTGTATCGTCGTTACCGCGCCCCATCGGTGCCGGCCCCGCTCGTATCTGAGTAAGGCCGGAAACCCCGCACCATCAGCCCCGGAGGCTCGTCCTCGCGGCGGGCCAGCTGCGCTCGGCTCTCAGCTTCGGCGCGGTTGGAAGTGGTTGTCGCCCGGATGATGGCGAAATCATCGGGACGCCGGTAGCGGTTGATGAAGACAGGTCGGGGCCTGTCCGAGTGGTTCTGCTTGGAGCCGTGCACAGTCCTGACGTGAAAAAAGATCGAATCGCCCGCCTGCCCCGTGATCGGCAGCGCAACCTCCCAGGGCCACTCGTCCTCGTCCAGGCCCAGGTGGGAAAACGTATCGATGTGCTGCAGCTGGCCCTGCTTATGTGTGCCGGGAACGACGTGCAGCGCCCCGTTCACCAGGTCGGTGTCCACAACATACGAAAGAATCCCAACCGGCCCTTCAAACCGGTGCTCAAAATAGGCCGAATCCTGGTGCAGATGCTTTGGGTGCCCTCCCACCGGCTCCTTGACCAGCGACTGCCCCTGTCCGAACAGTTCAATATTGGGCCCCAAAATCGCTTCGAGAATGTCGAGCGCAGTCGGGTCCATCGCCGCACGCAGAAACGCCGCGCTCGTAGTGTAGCTGATGCCCACCGTCATAATCTGCTTATCCCTGCTGTACCCGTCAGGTGCCGGGATAAACAGCGAGCCGTTTGGCGAAACCCAGCCCTCCGGCTTTCTCTCCGCCCGGTCGAGCATCTCGATCGACTGCCGCACCGTCGCGCCGATGTCCGCCGCCATCTCCTCGATATATGGCTTCATCAGACCCCGTACGACCAGACAGCCATGCTCGCGGTAGACTGCCGCGGCCCTGGCTGCGTCCAGGTCTTCAACCGACACCGATACCTCGTCGGCTGTAATCTTCGGCTCCATCACAAACGCGGACATGGGCGTTTCCTCTAAAAAAGGTTGTCCGGTGTCGTCGTCGGACACCAGCGGTGCGCACTCAGATAGTCCAGCGCTATGTTAAGAGCCTCGCTCGTCCCGATGCGTCGCAGCGCATCCACGGCATTGGCGCGAACATAGCGGTTCTCGTCGCGCAAAGCCGCCTGCAGAGCCGGCAGGGCTCCGGCCGACCTGGACCCAAGACGAAGCAGCGACAGCGCCGCCGTAAATCGCACCTGGTCATCGTCGTCCTGCAATCCACGCTCCAGCGCCGGCAGCGTCAACGCAACAGGCTCCTTGAGCAGCCCCAGTGCCTCCACCGCACTGCGCCGCACCACAACCGATGGGTCCGAGACAGCCTTGGCCACCGCTCCGGTACTCTCGGCGTCCGCCTTTCCCAGCTCACCCAGAGCAAAAGCCGCATGCACGCGCGCCGCCTCGCTCTCGTGCCCCATTGCATCCAACAAGACCTCCTGGGCTGCAGCGCCAACCTCACTCAGGCCGTAGCCTGCATTCCGGGAGGCAGTGGCGTTGCCGCTGGTGAGAGCCCCGTCAAGTGAAGGAATGGCCTCTACACCATACGCCGCCAGCCGGTAGGCGGAGTCTACCCCCTCCGGTTCATACCTGGAAGACAGTTTCTCGGCCAATTCGGAAACTGTCGTCTCATCATTCCCGTGTCCGTTCGACTGCGAAGCATTTGGCGCGGCCCCGTTCCGTGCCGCCCCGGACTCACCGCGATGCCAGCGCCACTGGTGCCCCCATAACACGTTGTGATCTACCGGAGCACCTTCAACCGGCGCCCATCCAGCCTCCTTGTTGTTCCAGGCCGGGCCGGTAGGAGCATTCATCCGCACAAACTGAAACTTCATCATCGCCCGCGTCTTCTGAGAAAGGTTGGCTCCGCCTCGGTGCCACAAATCATAGTGAATCAGCGCAAATGTGCCTTCCGGCCCTTCCATGTAAACCGGCGTCTCCGTCTCGTCACCTGCCCTTTTCGTATAGTACTGGGACCCCGATAGCAGGCCTGACGGCCCCATCTCCTCGTCCACCGCCTGGGGGTAATAGAAGATCATCGCCCACCAGTTGCGGTGGTTGCGCACCTTCTGGTGACCCCAGTAGCTGTCCTTGTGCCACGTCTGCACCTTGCGCCCGGGATACGTGAAGTGACAGTGCCGGTGCGGATGTATCGTATAGTCAGGCCCGACAACACTTGTCAGCGCACCCCGCACAACCGGACTCTGAATGATGTCTCCGACCTCACTGAACCGCGGCAGGAGATTGTTGCCGGGATTGCCCTCCTTCTCCATCGCTTCGTTCAGTTTGGCGTTTAGCCTCTCATGGAACTCTTTGGGGAAGTCGGTCTGCAGCACCAGGTAGCCGCGCGAGATGAACTGCCGCATCTGCTCGTCATTCAGAAGATAGTTCGAAACGCTCATTTTGCTTCCCTTCTTCGTAGGTACAGAGGTACAACGCTACCTGTTCCACTGTGCACCAAAGCCGATTCGAGCCGCGCCGCAAGCAATTTCAATGCAATTCACCCCTGCGCGGGCAGACCGCACCGCACGCCGTCCTTTACTATGGGGATCGCCTGCCCCCACAAACCCGTCCCCTCGCGATTCATGATCGGTTCCGCCGAATACTGTGCCAGATAACACCGCCGGATTCTCGACGTCGTATTCGGCCCGCTGCGGTGAAATGTGCGGCTGCTGAATACCACGATGCTGCCGGCGGGAACAAGCGCCGGGACGCCTGGGTTGTCTCCCTGGTAACCAATCTTGTCATTGCTTCCCATTTCGATTTCATGGTCATACAGGTCGTCCGGCGTCATCCCGATCGCCGAAAACGGCAGAACCGAAACCGTTCCATTCTCAATCGACATATCGTCCAGCGCGCACCAACACGACAGGTAGGGCCTGTGGTAATGTCCCACGTAACCGGAGTCCTGGTGCCAGCCGAACTTCGTGCCCACCTCTGCGAACTTGACCACATACTGCTCGTGAAACAAGAAGGCATTCTCGCCCAGAGTCGCCCTGCAGACGTCCGCCATCAGGTCGCCGAACAGAAAATCCGAAATGGTCGGACTCTCCAACCCCATCCGGCTGATAAAATACCGTTTCTTATAGTGATTGAGTCCCTGAACCTTCACCCCCTTGGCCTCCATCTCAGCGTCGTACCGGCCAATATAACGCTGACACTCCGCCCGCAGTCCCTCCACCTGCTCCGAAGGAATGACGTTCTCCAGGAAAAAGTACCCCTCGTTGCGGTATTGCGCTCGCTGTTCTTCAGATATGTGCATGGAAGACCTCAGTTTTCAGTGCTTTATATTCTTGGCCCAGAGCGGCCGGCCGTGCTTGCAAAAGAGAGGAAATGGACAGCCATCACACGCGCACAGGCCGTGAGGGACGCGGTCCAACGCCTGCACACATATGCGGACCTGCTGCTCTTTTCCGGCAGACATTCCGCCTGAAGGAATACCTGTACGGCCATGTTCTTATACATCACCCCCAACCGAAAGTCAAGCAATTTCCCATTCCGCCGTGCATCCCAAAAAAAGGCCGAACTTTCGCATTCTTTGGGTTTCAGCGGAGCCACAGTTGTTCGGCGATCAATTCTGATTCAGACGAGGCGCTGCACCTAACCCCTGGTCCCTGTTCCCTGCTCCCTGCTTTTCTGGGCGGTCGGGCCTATTCGGCCCTCCCTTGTGCGGGGGCTCCGCCCCCGCAACGCCCCCTCTCCTACACCGCCCGCCGCTGCGAGTGTGTGCGTAATATGACCTTGTCCACCCGCGGCAACCGTGCTTCGCCCCATCTTCCGTCCGGTCCCGCAGGTGCCGGCCCTGTGCCTGCCCCCTCTCGCCCCAAGACTGGGCTGCACACTTGCCCACACAAATCTCCCTGGCGGCCATCACATTGTCCCGCAACACGTCCAGCCCTCTGGCCGGACGACACGCGGTCACCGCAAGGCAGGAAGAACACAGCTTAGCCTGCGTCCCCATCCCCGCAACCCCGCCGCCAACCATCCCGAAAATCCTTCACAATCCAGCAAATCCTGATTCAGACAACACAGAAAGCACCCCACCAAAAAACCAAAAACTCCCAACTAAAATCTACTACCCCCTTGACAATTCACCCACCCCAAAGTATACTAACCTCACTACCTCGCATGTTTCCCCATGTAGGTATGACTTCGTGGCAGGCCGGACGGTATCACACGTTTACCCCATCCATCCCAACAAACAATGGATGGCGGCCACATGCCATGGAGGTCCATACCTATGGCCAGAACACCATGTAAAGGCATCAAAAAGGACGGCACCCCCTGCCAGGGCCACGGCCTGCCCCAGTACAACGGCCTCTGCATCGCCCACGGACCCACCCCCGACCAGACCCACCAGTGGCGCTCCCTCGGCGGCCAGAACTCCTCCACCGCCGCTCGCCTCGACAGACGCACCCCCGAACGTATAAAAAGCGCCATTGACCTGATCAATGACGCTATCGTCCAGGTTGCACAAGGAGAAATGGACCCCGCCCGCCTCAACGCCATGAGCCGCGGCGCCAAAGCCCTCCTCGACCTCCACACCTTCGGCGACCGCGATATGGAAACCATCCGCCGCGAAGAGACCGAACAGGCCGCCGCCCAACTCCTCGGCGTCCAGGGCAACCTCGATCTCCTCGAGATCGCCGACCACATCGCCGCACGCCAGGACCAGTACCGCAGCCAGTCCCTCGTCGACCAGGGCCTCGCCGAGCTCGTACCTTCCCCCGACCCGCATCAACCCCCGCAGACAGTCCTCACCGAAGAAGGCCGCCGCCGCTTCGGCTACCGCCGCGCCTGTACCATCACACAGAAGGAAATCGACGGCTGGGAAGAGGTCCTCGACGGTGTACGGACCTTCTCATACGATGAACGCACCGACATGGTCCAGGAACTGGTCGCCATCCACAGAAACGTCTTGGACGCGCAGGCCGATCTCACACTTGAGCCCTCACCCCCGCGCGACCCCTTGACCGGCCAGCCCATGACCGAACCGCCGGCCTGCGTAAGAGCCAGTCTGACGACCAAGTATGACGCCCCCAGCGCCGCCCCCTCCGCAGAATTCCTGGAAAATCGACTAGACCAGGTCACTGACCTGCTCTTCACGGCCATGGAGGTGGATAGGGAATCAGTGGTTGGCCCGGACGACGAGGACGACGAGGACGACCTGGAAGACTTGGACGACATCCCGTCGCCGCAGGGCGAGGCCCCCGGCTTCGACCTCGCTACAGAAGCAACTGTCAGCACAAACGGAGAAACGCCCCATTCGGAACCATCCTGGCCATAGCAGGCCAGGAATCTGTCAAAAATAAATAAAATATAGCAGAAAGACGCCACCCCATGAGCAGCGGCCGTATCCCCCTACCCATCGCCCACCCGCCAACACCCCAACCATGCCCCAAATCACCCCCACAGCCCCCCTCAAACCCCAAGACTGCCCCCCAACCGCCCCGCCCACCCACCTTCACCCCAATGAGATCTCACCCAACCCCCACCAACCCCGCCAAACCATCCCCCACCCCAATTCCCCCTCAATCTCTCGCAAACTCTCGTATACTCTCATGAACTCTCGTCCAACACGCGCATCAAGCCTCCCGCGCCGGCGAGACACGCGCCATCCTGAAAATCCAATAAATCCAGCAAATCCTGATTCAGACATTTGCATTGCTTCAACACTTCAAGCTATAATTACGAAACCGCTTTAGTAAGCTGGCACTGCTTCCGTCGCCGCCAGCCGCTCTGAAATTCCTGAAGACTTCTGCCTATGAGTGGATTAGCCAGAGTAATTCGCTATCTCCGCCCCTATGCATGGATGACCGTGCTGGGCATCGTTACCACCATACTGCCCGTGTTGATGGAGCTCGTGACCCCGCGCATGGTCCAGTTCATTATCGACCAGGGCATCCGCGCAGGTGACATGACCGCCGTCTGGCAGGGCAGCGGCATCATGCTGCTCGCCGCCATTCTCGGCGCCGGCACCACCATCGGCCAGGGCATCGCCCGCGCCCAAATCTCGCAGGGCATCGCCTTCGACCTGCGCAACGACCTGTTCCGCCACATCCAGCGCTTCTCCTTCGCCAACCTCGACCGCATGCAGACCGGCCAGCTCATGACCCGCGTCTCCAGCGACGTCGACGTTGCCCGCATGTTCCTCAGCGCCGGCATGGCGTTGCTGCTGCGAACGCTCCTTATGGTTATCGGCAGTCTCGCCATGATGCTCGTCATCGACTGGCGGCTCGGCCTCATCATGGTTACGATGCTCATCATCTCGGGGTCCGTTATCTTCTGGTTCCTCCGCGTCGTGGGCCCTCTGTTTTCAATCGTGCAGCAAAAGCTGGGCAAGCTGAATACCCTTGTCCAGGAGAACCTCGCCGGCGTGCATGTTGTCAAGGCCTTTGTCCGCGAGCAATACGAGATCGAAAACTTTGATCGCGACAACGTCGACTATATGGAGCAGAACATCAAGGTGGGCAGGTACCTCGCCCTGGTGATGCCGGTGCTGCTCGTCCTTACAAATCTGGGCGCGACGATCGCCATCTGGCGGGGCGGCATCGACGTCATCGGCGGGCGTCTAACTATCGGAGAGCTCGTCGCCTTCAGCAACTACATGCTGATCGGTATGTCGCCCCTGCTGCTTCTGAGCAACATCCTCTCCATGATCTCCCGCGCCGAAGCCTCGTCAAAACGCGTCGTCGAGGTTCTGGATACGGAGCCCGCCATCCAACCGCCTCCAACGCCGGCCGTCATCACCGAACCTGCCGGGGAAATCTCCTTCGAAAACGTCTCTTTTCACTATTCCGGTTCTCGCATCAGAAGAGGCCTGGAATCCGATGGCTCCGGCAATGGCCAGGCTCCTGCCCAGGGCGGCATGCCCGATGCCGCGCCTGCGAACGGGCAGATGCTGACTCGCACAAGAAACGGCAACGTCCGTCCCATCGGCGAAGAAGTGCTGGATGGAATCTCCCTGCACGCCGCTGCAGGACAGAAAGTTGCCTTGATGGGTGCAACCGGTTCCGGCAAGAGCACCCTGGTCAACCTTATCCCTCGCTTCTACGACACCGAAGGTGGCGTTGTTAAGATCGATGGCGTCGACGTGCGCGATTGGGAGCCGATCCAGCTGCGCAAGGAAATCGGCGTGGTCCTGCAACAGACGACCCTCTTCGCAGGAACGGTGCACGAAAACATCGCCTATGGCAGCCCCGATGCCTCGATGGATGAGGTCGTCAGCGCAGCGCAAGCCGCCCAGGCCCACGACTTTATCATGCAGATGCCGGATCAGTACGAGAGCATGGTCGAGGCCCGCGGCGCCAATCTCTCTGGCGGTCAGAAACAGCGCATCGCCATCGCCCGCGCCCTGCTCACAAGACCATCCGTCCTCATACTCGACGACTCGACCAGCTCGGTCGACCTCGATACCGAGTTGAGGCTGCAGGAGGCCCTCGCCGAAAAGATGGAGGGCACCACAACCTTCATCGTCGCCCAACGTATTAGCAGCGTCGTCGACGCCGATCTCATCCTCGTCCTCGACGACGGCAAGATCGCAGCCCAGGGCACCCACGAAGAGCTCCTGGCCGGCAGCGAAATCTACCAGGAGATCTACTACTCCCAGTTTGAAGAGGCCTGAGACCGCCAATTCCTGACCGTCTCGCCAATAGAACTGCGCCAATCTGATTACTATGACCGTTTCCCGACCACCTCATCGACAGCCAATGCGCCTCGGCTTTGGCGGCGGCGGCATGCTCACCGGAGAAGCCGCCGGCAACACGCGCCACACGCTCCTGCGCATGGCCGCCTACCTGCGGCCCTACCGCCCGCAACTGCTGATAGTTGCCTTCTTTGTCACCATCAGCACCGTCCTTAGGCTTATCGGTCCGATGCTGCTTGGCCGCGCAATCGATCTCTATATCGTGACCGGTGACATTGTAGGACTCCGTATCCTGGTGTTGCAGATTGTCGCTGTCTACGTCGGCGCCGCCGGCACTTCCGCCGTGCAGGGCCTGATCATGGTCGTCCTCGGCCAGCGATTCGTCTCCGATATTCGCGCCGGCCTCTTCACCCATCTGCAGGAAATGTCGATGGCTTTTCACGACCGCAACCAGGTCGGCGATCTGATGAGTCGTATCACCAATGACTCAGAGGCAATTAACCGCACGCTTTCCAACGGCCTGATCGAATTCACCTCCAACATACTGCTCCTGGGCGGCACCTTCGTCGCCATGTTCCTTCTCAACTGGCAGCTTGCCTTGGCCATGATCGTCCTCATGCCGCTTATGCTGATTATCACCGGCGAGGTTACCCGCCGCAGCCGCGCCGCCTTCCGCACCGTCCAGCACAACCTCGGTGCCCTCAACGCCGTGATGGAGGAGAACATCACAGGCGCCCGCGTCGTCCAGGCCTTCGCCCGCGAAAAAGAGGTGTACGCCACCTTCCACGACGTCAATTCCAAGTACCGCAAAGCCGGAATGACCGCCGACATCATCACCGCCGCTCTCGGCCCGATGTTCACAACCATGATGACCATCACCGTCGCCGTCGCCGCCCTCCTTGGCGGCTGGCTGGCCATCGGCGGCACCCTCGAAGTCGGAGTCTTGGCGGCCTTCATTATCTACATAATGAACTTCTTCCGGCCCATGCGCGGCATTGCCATGCTCTATAATCAGCTCCAGTCCGCACTGGCTGGCGCAGAGCGCATCTTCCAGACCCTGGACGTGAAGCCCACAGTGACCGATCGGCCGGGTGCGCCGCCCCTCGAGGAGATTGAGGGCGAAGTGGAATTCGAAAATGTCAGCTTCAGCTATGATGCCGAGCCGCCTGCAGTCCCCGTCTCCTACGGACGCGGAAACGGCCGCCTCCCGGGAGCGGCCGCGCCCCCGGATCTCAAGGATGAGCCGGAACCCGAACGAGTCCTGGAAAACATCAGTCTCCATGCCAGACCCGGCGCCACCATCGCTCTGGTCGGCCCCACCGGCGCCGGCAAGACGACGATTATCAGTCTCCTGAGCCGCTTCTACGACGTTGACGAGGGCAGCATTCGCGTCGACGGTCACGATATTCGTGACATTCAGCAGGGGTCCCTGCGCAAACAGCTCGGCATCGTCCTGCAGGACACCTTCCTCTTCTCCGGCACCGTGCGCGAAAATATCCGCTACGGCCGGCTCGACGCAACCGACGAAGAGGTCGTCGCCGCGGCTGAACTGGCCAACGCCGACAGTTTTATTCGACTGCTTCCAGGGGGTTACAACTCACAGGTCTCTGAGCAGGGGAACAACTTCAGTGAGGGACAGCGCCAGCTAATCGCCATCGCCCGCGCCATCCTCGCCGATCCTCGCATTCTCATCCTCGACGAAGCAACCAGCAGCGTGGACACCCGTACCGAAGTCCAGCTCCAGCAGGCGCTTCTCCGGCTGTTGGAAGGCCGCACAGCCTTCGTCATCGCCCACCGCCTCAGCACCATCCGCAATGCCGATGAAGTCCTGGTTGTAAACGATCACCGGATTATCGAGCGCGGCTCCCACGAGGAACTCTTGGCCATGAAGGGCTTCTACCACGACCTTTATACGAGTCAGTACATGCGGGTGAAAGGTGCGCAGCCGGTCCCCGAAGGTCAGGAAGTGGGCTGAGCCGGATCTCAGGCGATGCGTTCCCCGCTTTCATCGTCAAAAAAGTAGAGTCCCGAATCCTCAAACTGTGTCACAATTTGCTCGCCGAGGGCAATCCGTTCACGCACGTCTGCCTGGCCCAGAAGACGATGCGTCCCCGACCGGAAGCTTATGAACTGCACTTGCCTCCCATAATCCGGCTCCACAGACTCCACCGTTCCCTGCCAGGAGTTGGCTGGTAGCCGCGCCCCGCCTTCTACATTCAACGTCGGTCCCTCTTCATTTACCTTGACCTTCGCCGACTCAGCTGGGATCCCGACCGTCACCTTCTGGCCGGACCTGAGTGCCTGCAGCTGCGAACTCTGCGGAACGAGCCTCATTCCCTGGCCTGCGACGATCCCGCCCTCTTCCACTGCCGCGCCGTGTAGCAAGCTCATCGGCGGGATTCCCAGAAAACCCGCAACAAACGTGTTGGCCGGCTGCCTCCGCACCTCTTCAAACGGGCCGACCTGTTCGATCCGCCCTGCCCGCATCACCGCCACAAGATCGCCTAGTGCCATAGCCTCCGTCTGATCGTGCGTAACGTACAGGGCGGTAATCGAAAACCTGCGCAGAAGCCGCTTGATCTCGACCCGTGTCTGCGAACGCAGTTTCGCATCCAGGTTGGACAGCGGCTCGTCGAAGAGAAAGACACGCGGCCTGCGCACGATCGCCCTTGCAATCGCGACCCGCTGTTGCTGGCCTCCTGACAAGGTGCCCGGTTTGCGTTGCAGCAGCGAGTTGAAGCCAATCCCCATGATCTCCGATGTGATCCGTATCCGCTCCTCAACCTCCTCGTCCGGGGCCTTGCGCATCCGGAAGAAAAAGGACAGATTACCGTGGCCCTCAAAGTGCGGGTAGAGCGCATAGTTCTGAAAGACCATGCCGATATAGCGGTCTCTCGGCGGCACGTCCATCATATTCTGGTCGTCGTAGTACAGCTCGCCGCTGTAGTCCGTCTCCAGTCCCGAAACTACCCGCAGAAGCGTACTCTTGCCGCATCCCGATGGCCCCAGCACCGCCATCGTCCGTCCGTCGGGTACCGTCAGGTCCACCTGGTCCAACGCTTGCACGCGGTCAGCTGCCTCGTCTTCCCCCTCCCGCACTTCCGGTCCGGAACTGCGCATCCATGGAATGGCCGACCCGCGGGAAGAACCGAACTGACCGCCGAACTCCTTGGAAACTTTGCTCAATCGAATGGTAGCCAAGACTTTTCCTGCTTCTGTTGCTCGGGCGTCGAGATTGCGGTGGGCTGCCCCCGCCGTCAGCACGACGAGCCAGCATCTGATCGCGGTACCTGTACTGCGGCCATTCTACAAGCGAAAGAAGGAATGTGCGAACGAGGCTGCAAACGTGAATCTTCGCCATGGCACATTCTGTGTTCCCCGTTGCATCATACGAGATAGGTAACACCCAACAAGAAGGTTGCGTTGTTGAACGCGCTTCAGTTTCGACAGTCTGCACAATGTAATGAACGCAATCGAGATTCTCCCAATTCACCCGCAAAAACCCACCAAATCCGTGATATACTTCCTCTTGCGGATCGCCTGCGTCCACGGGCGGCTCGACGGCCCCCCAACAAATCAATGTGCAAACGTCTGCCGGCCCAGGCAGGCAAACGCAAAATAAGGAGAATCCCTCGACCTGTATCGACATGGATCGGCCTGACACGACTTTGCCCAAGGCAAAATGCAACCAAATGAGACAAATCATCGGGTGACTGCTTGAATCGCGGCGAACTACCGTCTGCGTAGTCAACCACACAGATCCCGGAAAATAGGGCATTCCCCTCCCAAACCCTCTTGAACCCTCGTAAGCGCCAGGGCCATCGCCTCCAGATTGGGTCAAGACGTCGGGGTGCCTCCGGGACGGGGTTAGATATGAAGACGTACACGAATGACGGCACGTTGGCAGGGTCTCAGATTGATATTCACGCCTGTGGGCCTTGCCGCCGCGTCTTGTATTGGTGAATATGCAACCTGAAGACTGTTTCCACCCGCTCGCGCTCTGCTCTCAACACGATTTCAACGGAATCGGGATTCAGATTAAGACGCGTTTGCCCTGAATTATATACTTCATTTGCGTTGATCCAGATGATCAGTGTAACCTGAAAGTTGCGACGAAATTTTGATTCCGGACGACGCCGTTTAGGGGGCTGAACCAGTGGCCGAAGCAACAAAGCGACCCCGCATGAGCAACAAGCAGGTAGCCGGTGTGTTCAAGGCGACCGGCGACCTGTTGCAGATTTTGGGTGAGAGCCGATTCGTCGTAATGGCCTATACAAACGCTGCCCGGACCATCGACGGCCTCGACCAGGATATCAATGAAATTGCAACCGCCGGCGCTTTGCGGGATCTTCCCAGAGTCGGCGAGGCGATCGCCGAGAAGATTCAGACACTGCTCGATACGGGTGCCTTGCCATTCTATGACGCCCTCGCCGAACAGGTTCCCACAGGCGTTGTCGCAATGCTGCAGGTGCCCGACGTGGGACCCAAAACCGTGCAGCGCCTTTGGCGAGAACTCGATATCACCAGTGTTGATGCCCTGAAAAAGTCGGCCGAAGAAGGCAGGCTACGCCGTCTCAAGGGTTTTGGCGCCAAAACGGAAGAGCGGATTCTGAAGAGCATAGAGCTGCTCAGCCGTCGGTCCGACGACCGCACGCCAATCGGCAGTTCTCTGCCGCTTGCAGAAAGTCTCATCGCTGGGTTGAGAGCAGAGAATGGAGGGGGAGCTGTTGAGCGTGTCTCAATAGTCGGAAGTCTCCGTCGCTGGCGAGAGACGACCGGCGAAATCAAACTTCTGGCCGTCAGTAGCTCCGCGGCACAAACACTGAATCTGTTCAAGGGTTTACCGCAGGTAGCGGAGGTTGTACAAAGTGAGCCCGACGCGGTGACCGTGTCGCTCGTTGATGGACCCCATGCTTCTCTCCGGCTGGTTGAGGGAGACAATTGGGGAACCGCCCTCCTCATTGCAACAGGCGGCCAGGGGCACCTGGCCGCTGTTGCAGAGAAAGCTCTTGGCCTTGGTTGGCAACTTGACGAGAGCGGGCTAACTGCCATTGCTGCGAACGCGGGGACGGGCAATGACTCCCTCGGTAGAGCCGATGTGCACGACAGGATACGGGTTTTCGACTGTGAAGAAGCGCTTTACGATTTCATCGGAATGCAATGGATACCGCCGGAGTTGCGGGAAGGCGACGGAGAGATAGAGGCTGCTTCAGGTCGCCAGCTTCCGAAGTTGATAGCCGGCAAGGAGTTACTCGGCGAAGTTCACGGCCACACCACCTGGAGCGACGGAAAGTCATCCGTCGCCGAGATGGCCGAAGCCGCACACAGCCGCGGCTATCGCTATTGGGCGGTTACCGATCACAGTGTCGGCTTGGGAGTGACGCGCGGCGTCGACGCGGAAGCACTCCTTGAGCAGCGCCGCGAGATCGATGCAGTCAACCAAAACTATGCCGCCCTGGGCATCGACTTCCGGCTGTTGCAGGGCACCGAGGTTGAGGTGTTGGGCGACGGCGAACTGGGTCTGCCTGACGAGGTCCTTGCCTCGCTTGACGTGGTCGTGGCCAGCATTCACAGCGGTCTGCGTCAGGAAAGCCAGCGCATCACCGAACGCTGCCTCAAGGCAGTCCACAACCCCTACGTCGACATTCTGGGGCACCCGACCGGCAGACTTTTGGGTCGGCGTGCCCCTTCAGACTTGGACCTGGAGCAGGTCCTGAGGGCCTGTGCCGAAACGGGCACGGTTGTCGAAATAAACGCAAATCCCGAGCGGCTGGACCTTTCCGCCAGACATGCCCGACATGCCGCCGACCTGGGTTGTACTATTGTGATCAACAGCGACGCGCACAGCATCGACCAGCTTGATCTGATGCGATATGGCGTTCATACCGCTCGCCGCGCCTGGCTGCGCGCCGATGGTATCCTCAATGCCAGGCCTCTGGATGAGCTACTGGCATTGCTGAAGCGAAATAAAACCGGGAGGGGCCCAAAGTGAATGATGACACCCGGCGACCAGACAGCGAAGTCGAAGAGCCTGTCTTTTCTTCGGATGACCAGGACTCCGCTGAAAGCGATTCCGAATCAGATTCGGACATAGACTCCGGTACTGACGTAGCTTCCGAGCCCGATTTTCTGCCTGAAACCGATTTGCCGGGAGAAGTGGCATCGACTGCACCAACCGTGGAGGAGCCGGTCTTTTCGTCGGCCGGCGAGTCCGCAGTTTGGCAGGAGTCCGAGCAACTTCAGGATGTCCCGGCAGCTTCTGACCAGTCGGCAGATTGGGAGTTCCCTGCAAACGAATCCGATCGCGCCGGCGAATATTCTGGGCCTTCTTTTGGGACCGAAGTTGAGGAGCCGGACTTTGACGCGCAATCTGCGGCTGCTGCCGAAGGTAGCTGGGCTGATTTCGCACCCGATTCCGAAACAGCGGAAGAAACACGTCCCGCAACCGAGTACAACTTTTTTGAAGAGACCCCCGCCGCCGAAGTGGCAGCAGTACCTCGCCCGACCCGCAAATTGGGTAGGACGGGACCGGTCTGGGTACTCGGTGGCATTACCCTTGTACTGATTGCAGGCCTGGTTTGGTTGGGTATTTCACGGCTGACCGGTTCGGCGGAAAGCAGTACAACGGCACCGAGTGAGCCGACCGTGCAGCAAGTTGCAGCCGACGCGCCGACGCCGGAACCGCCTACCAGCACCCCGGGGCCGACCCCAACTGCTACACCGGTCTTGCTTCCGATCAACGCAAATGTGATCGTCGCCAATACAGACGGCCAGGGGGTCCTGTTGCGGGCTGAACCGGGCCGGGCAGGTGATTTCATTCAAACAGTCGAAGAAGGTAAGACTATGGTGGTCCTGGACGCCGATCCGGAATCGGACCACGCAGAATATCCCGTTCCCCTCGATGGATATCTGTGGTACAGAATGCGAGTGCCCGGCTCCTTGGATGAAGAGGGGAATCCCCTCGTGGGATGGAGCGCATCCAGTTTCTTCGTCGTGGACGTCCCATGACCATAACATCACAAGGTGATTCATCTGCAACTGAACTGCTCGTCAAGAAAATAGCAGACCTGAGAGAACAAATCGCACATCATCAGCACCGCTATTACGTCCTCGACGACCCTGACATCACCGATACCGAATTTGACTCTCTCTTCCGCGAACTCCAAACTCTTGAGGAACAGAACCCGGAACTGAAGGACCCCAACAGTCCAACTGTTCGCGTCGGCGGAGCTGTCGCTGACCGCTTCGAAAAGGTGCAACACCTGGTCCCCGTACTGAGCCTGGCAAACGCCTTTGGCGAGGAGGACCTGCACCGCTGGCGCGATCGACTGCTGCGTCTGCTGCCGGAGGAAGAACACGCCCGCCTCGCCTATGTGGTAGAGCCGAAGTTTGACGGCCTCACTGTCGTTCTACAGTTCGACGATGGCCGCTTTACCCTGGGCGCCACGCGCGGCGACGGAGAAACCGGCGAAAACATCACACCAAATCTTCGGACCGTTCATCAACTTCCCCTCCGGATTCCTGTTCCAAATGCCGGCGGTCACAGCACGATGCAACCACCCCGGCGCCTGATTGTCCGCGGCGAAGTCTATGTTGAGGAAGAGGATTTTCAACTGTTCAATCAGGAACAGGCCCGCAAGGGCGAACGCACCTACGCCAACCCTCGAAACTTTGCCGCCGGCTCACTCCGCTTGCTGGACAGCGGCGTTACCGCTGAGCGGCCGCTGAAGCTCTGGACCTACCAGATTTTTCTCGAAGATGGGCTCGAGCATCCCTCAGGTTCGCACTGGGACTCGCTGGAGCACCTGAGGGCCTACGGGTTGCCCGTCTGCGATGAATCGAGACGCTTCAGCGACGCAGAATGGGAGGACCTGATCGAGTTTGTAGGCAATTGGGATGAACTGAGAACAAGGTTGCCGTACGACCTGGACGGCATGGTCGTAAAGGTCGATCTGCTCTCGCAGCGGGAGCTATTGGGCTTTACCGGCAAGGACCCGCGCTGGGCTGTCGCCTTCAAGACAGGAGGTGAGGAGGCAACGACCAGGCTGCTGGACATTGGCGTCAAAGTAGGCAGAACTGGCGCGGTGACCCCCAACGCTGTCCTGGAGCCTGTCCCCATCGGGGGTGTGACCGTTCAGGCCGCAACACTCCATAACGCCGACTACATCGAGGAACTGGACATACGCATCGGCGACACCGTCCTGGTCAAGCGGGCAGGCGACGTTATTCCCAAGGTTCTGCGGCCGATCAAAGAGCTTCGCGACGGCTCCGAGAAGACCTGGAGGATGCCTGCGGAGTGCCCGTCATGCTCGCAACGCCTGGAGCGCCCTCCCGAAGAAGCCGCAACCTACTGCGTAAACAATGCTTGCCCCGAACAGCTCGTGCGCAAGCTGGAGTATTTTGTGTCCAGAGGGGCGATGGACATTGTCGGCATGGGTTCCAGACAGGCAGACCTGTTTGTCTCTGAAGGCTATGTCAAGACTCTTGCCGATATCTACCGGCTCCCCTGGAAAGAGATTGAAAAAATCGAAGGTTACGGAGAGAAGCGAATCCAGAACCTGCGTCACGCCGTCGAGGAGAGCAAGTCACGCGGAGCGACGCGTTTGCTGACGGCGCTGGGAATCCGATTCGTCGGAAACGTGGTCGCTGAACTGGTGATGGCCAAATATGACACAATTCAAGAGCTGAAAGACGCGGACTTGGAGGCCCTTAGTGACATTGAAGGCGTGGGCCCCAAAATCGCAGAAGCTGTCGTCTCATATTTCAATTTGGAACCCAACCGGGCCCTTGTGCAATCGTTTGCAGACCTGGGAGTCAGCCTTGCAAACCCTCACCGGGAACGGGAGGTAAAGGATGGGTCGCTTCCGTTTTCGGGCAAGACCTTCGTGATCACAGGCACGCTCCCAACCTTGAGCAGGGCAGAAGCAAAAGCTCGCATCGAGGCCGCAGGCGGAAAAGTGACCGGCAGCGTCAGCACAAAGACCGACTTTCTGCTTGCAGGGGAAAAGGCCGGAAGCAAGCTGAACAAGGCCCAGCAGTTGGGCGTTCCGATCCTTGGGGAACAGGACCTTCTGCAAGGCTCTGAATTGGTAAGGTGAAATCTGCTGATTTAGAGACCTGGACTCGTCGACGCGCGTTGAGAATCAGAATAGGCCAAATTGACCTCATTCGATAAAATTCAAAGGGCTGGCAATCGAATCTCGGAATATCATACAGAACACGTCGCTGACTGACGGCGAACGCCTGACATTGCAGCCCTCAGATGCGGTGTCCCGCATGCTGGAGGAGGGTGCTGCTTGCCTCAAAAGGAACGAGTTGGACAAGGGCGCCTCTATCTTTGCCAACGCAGCTGAAATTGCGGCAGAGGGCAAAGACGACGCGGGACGCGGACGGGCCCTGGCGCAACTGGCCGCGTTGGAAGAGTCTCGCGGCGAGGTGGCGAAGGCATTCGACTACAACAGATCAGCCCAGGATATATTCCTCTCCATTGGGGACGGCTCTGGGCTGGTTCAATCCTTTCGTGTTGACGGGTTCCTGCACATCCGTCAAAGAAATCACACGGCTGCGGCCCATAGTTTCGCTAAGGCCCTGAGCTTGTCTACGCAGCTGGACGGAAGGCTGGTGCTTACGACCCTCGACCAGGTCATACCGGCAGTCAGACACCTGGTCGAAGCTGACCAACTTTCCGCCCTGCTTCCGTTGGGCGCGGCGCTTGCCAAGGCAGTGGAGAATCCCAGCCCCGAACAGATGCCTGATCTGCGTGGATTCGCCGATTTGGCCGCCACAGTGGCAGGCGCATTGGCTCCGCTCGGCGTGATGGCCGATGAGCCGGATCTGTCCGACCCGAAACGTCGCCAGCTGGCGGCGCGGTCTACGCACCAGGCCTGGGCCGTTGACGCGCTGACCAAACAGCGCTGGGGATTGGCTGCCCTGGTTAAGGAAGCATTACAGACAAAACTGAGCTTTCATGAGGAATTGGACTGAAGACCATGAGTGAAATCTGGACACCGGGCAGCCCACCTCCATCCCAGTCGTCAGGCGGAATCGAACTTCCCAAAGGGTTTGCCACTTCCAGACGGGATGAGCAGAGTCCGTCTGACACGGGCGCTGAAGAGTCAACGGCCGAAGAACAAGTCGCTAGCCCGGAAGGCCAAACACAGGCGGCCCAGGAAGTAGGCGCGTCAGAAGCCGCCGAGGGTCAACAACCCCAAATTGACCTGCTGTTTCCACCGACAGGCGCACAAGTCACCTGTCCAAGTTGCGGTGCAGCCTACACTGCCGCCGTCTTTTCGATTGTGGACCTGGGTGCAAATCCTGAGTTGAAAGGACTGCTTCTGGCCGGGCAAATCAATACGGCGGTCTGCAATGCCTGTGGTGCAGGAGGTCCTCTCAGTGTTCCGCTGATGGTCCATGAGCCACAACATGAGTTCCTGGGGGTTGTCGTCCCTGGCCAGGCCAGACTGGACGACATGCAAACGCAGAAGATGATAGGCGAAATGAGCCAGGCGTTAATGGCCCGGCTCCCATCCGACCAGCGCAAGGGCTACATGTTTCAGGCGCAGCAATTCTTCGAGTGGGACTCTCTGATCGAAAAGTTGTGGGGGTTCGAAGGTGTCACACCGGAAATGCTGCGCCGGCGACGCGAGCAAACTGACCTGATCAGCAATCTCGTCCGCTTGGGCAGCGACGAAAGCGCTATGAAGATGGTCGTCGACAGAAACAAGGCTCTCATTGATTCGAGTTTCTTTGTACTCCTGGGCCAGGTCATCAGTGCCGTTGCCGCCGAAGGTGAGTCTGAGCAGCATGAAGCGCTGGTTAACTTGCGAAGCTCTCTACTTGATTCCACTGAAGCCGGTCAGGAGCTCAAGGCACTTGAGGAACGCGTCCAGGACGCGCTGTCCAGGATCGGGCCCAATACGACCCGCGAAGAACTGCTTTCTCAGCTGCTGGACTATTGGAATGAGGGAGAGAATGGCGAGGCAGTTGCCACCGCAGTTCTGAACGCCGCAGCTGGTCTCACCGATTACCAGTTCCTTCTCGGACTTGCCGACCGCTTGGAAAACTCCACCGACCCGGAGGAGCGGGCGGCATTGATCGCGATGCGGGAACGGATAGTCGAGATCGGCGAGCAACGCAGCCAGAGCCAGCAGATGGCGGCACAGCAAGTGCAGGCTGTACTACAGGAAGTGTTGCAGGCGCCGGATGCCGAAGCCGCTCTCAAGGAAAACGCTGAACACATCAATGAGATGTTTCTTGCGGTTCTTGCTTCCAACATCCGGCAGGCTGAACAGAACAAGGCTGCGTTCGCCGCGCAGAGGCTGCGAACCATCTACGAAAAGGCGGTGGCAATGCTCGAAGAGCAAATGCCGCCCGAAATGAGGCTCCTCAACCGCCTTCTCTCGGCCCCGGATGAGGGCGCGATGCGCCGCCTGCTGCAGGACAATCGCTCCGACCTCTCCAAAGAGTTCGTAGACGCGATGAAATCGCTCGAAGAACGCTTCAGTCGCGAAGGAAATAGCGCCCTGGCAAGCCGTGTCAGAAGTATCAGAGGTCAGGCCGCTCTCTTGCTGTAGATGAACAGAAAGTGGATAAACCTGAGTTTGAACCAGAGTGGCAGTTTGGGAAGTACAGAGTCAAGTACGGAAAATAGCCATGACAGACTCCAAGAGCGTATCGTGCGAACTGGTAACTTCTGGTACGGAGATTCTACTGGGTGACATAGTCGACACAAACGCCGCCTGGATTGCTCAGCAACTCAGGGAGATTGGCGTAAATCTTTACTACAAGACTACGGTAGGCGACAACGAGCCGCGTCTGCGCGGCGTGTTGGAAATGGCCTTGGCCCGCAGCGATGTAGTCATTGTGACCGGCGGCCTTGGCCCGACTGCTGATGACATTACGCGCGACGCAATTTCAAATGCCACTGGTTGTCCGCTGGAACGCCATCCCGACATTGAAGAGAATCTTAGAGAGCGATTCTCCCGCTGGGGCTACCAGCGCATGAGCGAGAACAACCTCCGTCAGGCACAGATACCTGAAGCAGCAACCGTGTTGGGAAACCCGGTCGGCACGGCGCCAGGCTTCATCACTTATGATCGACGGCATGGTCGGAGCGGCAAAGTCATCGCTATGCCGGGCGTTCCCCGTGAAATGAAGCGTATGATGGCCGACCTCGTGCTGCCCTTTCTGCAGGACCTGACAGGCGGAGTTGGAGTCATCCGCCGGCGCATTCTGCGAACTGTCGGCATAGGAGAAAGCAGCCTGGATGCCGAATTGGGAGACCTCATGGATAGCAACAACCCGACCATGGGTCTGGCCGCGCATCTGGGCCAAGCCGACGTTCGCATAGCAGCAAGAGCCCCCAGCGCCGAAGAAGCTGAACAACTCCTCGACCAGATGGAAGAAAAGGTGCGCGCTGTAATCGGCAGTTACATTTACAGTACCACACCGGACGAAACCGTCGAGTCAGTCCTCGCTCGCCTGTTGCGAGAGGCTGACGCCAGCGTCGCGCTGTTGGAAACAGTTTCCGGAGGGGCCATCGCCCAACGAATGAAGAACGGATTCAGCGCAGAAAGTGCCGTCCGCATCCAGGAAGCCGACCAGGAAAACGCCTCCTTCCGGCAGCTGCTTGACCGGCCGCCGCAGAGCGATGTCGCCCGCGACCTGGCCCTGAAACTGCGCAAAGAGTGCAATGTGTCCCACGGTTTGGCTGTGATCACCAGCGGCCGGCCGGATGAGACTTTCCATTCAAATCAGGGTGGAGAAACCTGGATTGGCTGCGCCGGACCTGAACGTACCGAAGTGGCCCGCTTTCCGTTCGGTGGGGCGGACCGCCTGACAAATGCCTGGGTAGGTAATCGGGCCATGGACATACTTCGTCGTATCCTTCTCAATCTGGAAGTATAGTCTTTTGGCTGTTCAACGGTAGTTGAATGTGAAAGGGGGAGATAGAACCGGTCCAGCTTCCGATTCCTCACTTTTCGTCGGTTCATTACCCCTTACGATTCCGAAATAGGATTAGGGCGAGGCGCTTGCAGTCCAACCTGTTCTTGCGACCAACTTTCCATCTATGAGACTGCGGCGTAATCTCCCAGCTCCCCTGAATCAGACGCGAACTACAATCAGACGAAGTCTGCCGGCTTTTGTCCGGCCGTACCTGCTGCTGATTCTTGGCAGCGCCATTCTGCTCAGCTTCTTCATCGTCAACTACGATAGCGACTCCGTTGACGCTGAACCGCTCGAGATCGCCCAATCACGCGAGGCTCTGTCGGACGGCCCCCCTGCTGGCAGCAACTCTCGAGAGCCTGAGGGAAACATACCCACCCCACAACAACAGGGGCTGCAGTCCGCCCAGCAGGATCCCCCTACCGCCACGCCCACGGCGACCATAGTGCCAACTTCTACACCCACGGCCACGCCAACGCCGCAACCGATTCCGACAGTTTCCGAATTGGACAGAACCACCAACGTGCTGATCCTCGGCAGCGACCAGCGGCTGGACCAGCCCAACTGGCGAACAGACGTAATCATTCTGCTCATGATGAACCCCGACCTGGGAGAGGCAGCTATCGTTTCTTTCCCCCGGGATATGTACATCGACCCAATTCCCGGGCATCTCCCTAACCGGATAAACGTCATAGACTATTTGGGTGAAATGGACGCGCCTGGCGGAGGCGGTCCCAGGTTGCTTATCAATATTCTTGAAGACCGCCTTGGAATCACTATTGACAACTACATCCGATTTCGCTTCGAAGGCTTCGTTAACCTGATTGATGCCCTGGGTGGACTCAAGATTCATGTAGACTGCTATCTCTACGAGGTATATCCTGAAGAAAACATCTATTTGAACCTGCCGCCAGGGGAGCATCTGTTGAGCGGAGAACAGGCTCTTAGCTATGTACGCAGCCGCCGTTCCGGCGGTGGAGACCTGGAACGTGCACGGCGTCAACAGCGTGTAGTGTGGGCATTACGAAAACAGCTTGTTGAACAGAATCTGCTTCCCCGTGCGCTGGCACTGTATGACGCTCTCCGCTACTCCGTCGACACGGACGTGGGCAAATGGGATACGCTGTCTTACGCCCGTTTTGGTCTTTCTCTTGGAGAGGCCGACATAAAAGGACTGGTGTTGAGACCACCTGATGCAATGAGGCCCGGCTGGCGGCAGGAAATGTCCGTGTTCATTGTCGACTGGGACTACGTCGCTGAGGAACTCAGGCGCATCTTTGACAGGCCGCCTCTCATAGACACAAACACCTCCTTCAGCCCGGAGAACCCACAGCCGGACGACGGAGGAGGATCTGCTCCAATTGAGAGGACCGAGTGTCCCTGAACGGTTCCGCCCTGAGAATGACTCCGGTTAGGACCCGCTCGCTATTGGCACTTTCTTTTGTCTACGGAACTTGGGAAGTCTTTCTGAGAAGAAACCAGCGTGAAGGGCGAGACGCCAAAGTGGAAGAGACTCCTATTTCCTCAGTCACTATCTCCAGCCTGTTGCAGAAAAGCTCTGCTACCTCGCCCTCACGCATTCCCTTGGCGCCAGGACCTTCCGAGGTACTCCTGTCGAACACGTACAAGTGGAAATGCCCTCCCTCCTTCAGGGACTTGTGTACTCCCTCTGCGTATGCGGGACGATGTTCGTCGGGTATGCTGTGGAGGCAACCGATGTCCAGGGCGTATACGGCCCCCAGCCTGCCTACAGGCAGCCTGCTGACGTCCCCCTGCACGAATAGGGCCTTCCCCTCCGAACGTTGTTGCTCACTGCGGCTGATGGCTGCCCGCCTTTGCAGTGCCAGTTGCAGCGCCTGCCCCGAGAGATCGAACCCAATTGCGCATAGGCCTTGCCTTGCCAGATATAGTGTATTCAAACCTGTGCCGCAACCAATGTCGAGGGCGAATGACCCCGGAGTGGGCTTGGGCTGCTCCTTCCAAAACGCCTGTACTTCCGGTGGAGTAATTCCAGTATCCCAGGGCGTCTGCCCACTGCGGTAGCGTCCGTCCCAGTGGGATCGCAACTCCTGCTGACTTTCAGAGTGCATGTGTCTCTCCAGTCACTGCTCCCAACTGCAGAAGGCTCCTCCAAGAAAGGGCCGGATCACTCATGGCTCCTTGAACTGTCGGCAGATGCCGCGTTTTCTTGCGCATAGTCCCTGGCTTCCTCAAAACCTTCAAAGTCCTCGGTGATAAAATCAATTATCCTTTCGGCAAGGACTACCGGGGATTCAATCATAGGACTGTGGCCAATGCCTCTAAGTATTTCCAGGTTTGAGGCACCAGGAATTGCGAGGAGCGAACGGGTGGCCGCATCCCTTTCGATGATGATGTCTTCCGATCCCAGCAGTAAGAGTGTCGGCAATGTCAGCCTGTGCGCGTCCTCAAGTCGATTCCAGCGTCCCAACGCTTCAGCCACCGCCGTAAACGCAGCGGGCGCCATGGCAGCAGCATCGTCAACTAACTGTTCGAAAAAGCTATCGAATTCCTTCCCGGTCATAGTGGGAGGCGGAGCTGTTGGCAGGAGCGCAGAGATTGCCTGTCGCAAAAGAGAGCGATCCTCTCGCATCTGAGAGAGTAACTGCAGCCCTTGTAGCGGCGTGAATGCGCCTTCAATAGGTGCGCTGTCAACAAGAATCAGGCTGCGCAACGCCTGGGGATGGCTGAGAGCGAACTCGATGGCGATGGCCCCACCGCTTCCGTGCCCCACAAGGTCAAAATCCGACAATGCAAGTGCTTGGACCAGTTCGGCGATGTCTTGGGCCTGTTCTTTAATCTCATATCCGTCCTGCGTGTGGGTGCTCAGTCCGCAGCCCCGCAGATCAGGGGCGACCGCTCGGATGGAGTCGGGCAGGATCGCAAAAAAGGGTTCCCACCAACGACTGGTCGCGTGCGAGCCGTGAAGTAGCAAGAGGGGAACACCGTCCGGACTCCCGGACACGCGGACATTGAAGTGCATTCGGGACGTCTGAACTACAGCCATTTGTGAGCTCGCATAGTCAAACAAATCCAAAACTCCCATTTCAATCCAATAACACTCAACCTCGCCTCACCATCTCCCTGCTCCCTTCATCCTCTTCCGGAACAAAAATCAAGAGCAAAGCTGCAGCTGCAATTTGCATTTGGGGACCGTCAACACGTCCTACGTCCTCTTCGGAGAAGATGAGTCCTCCCTGTATCACCGTGCCGTCCGGTTCAAGCCAGCCCAAACTGCCCCCTTGGAAAAGGCCGTGGCTGTGGATCACGCCATCTGTCGTAATCCTTCCCAGTTCCTTTTCGTCGAACCGCGTGGAACGGAGAATCCGCCAGCCGGCCTCATCTTGTTCACTTCGCCCAATTTTGACGCCCGTTCCCCAGCGTAAGCGGAAGATCTCTTCCCCACATACATATCCAACAGCGTCCTCGCCGCTGCTGCGGTTTCGATAGATCTTGGTGCGTTGCGCTTCCGAAGCCGATTGGGAGTCCATGGGCAGATTCTATCACCTGGGCCGTACGTTTACAATGAATTCGGCTTGCGCAAGAGGAGAAACAGTTGAAAGGGGCGGAGTTAAGGCGGAGTTCACCATCCCATGAATCGGGGTCTGCGTTCCAGGTCGTGGAGGAGAACTGCCGCCGCGTTTCGACCGGCTGCACCCATTATCCCTCCACCTGGGTGCATACTTGCTCCTGTCAGGTAGAGGCCCTTTGCCGGTCCTCGATAGTTGCTCATTCGAAGCGAGGGCCTCAACATGAACATTTGGTTGACCGACATTTCGAGATGCATGACGTTCCCGCGCAGCAGCCCCAACTCTCTTTCCAGCCAGACCGGAGTTTGCACCAGCCTGCCAACCACAGAAGAAGCAACGTTAGGGGCGTACTCAGCCAACTTGGTCAGCATCCGATCCGCAACTCTGTCGCCGATGTCGTCCCAGCTCTCGCCCGTTGCCAGTTCATAGGGGTAGTATTGTCCCCACAGAAAAAGGACGTGTTTGCCTGGCGGTGCAAGAGTGTGATCAACGGCAGAGAAGGTCATGGCGATCAGGGCCGGATCAGCTGAGGGGCGCCCAGCGAGATAATCACCGTAGGCCCGCTCCAGATAGTCCAGATCAGGACAGATGAACTGCAGGGCCCGGTGTTCCGGGCGCCGATTGTCGTCTTCTGTTTGGTCGGTGCCGCCATAGTCGGGTAGCTCACGCATCGCAAACCGCACCATCATCCCGAACCCATTTCCAACTCTTGCTCGCCGCGCCGAAGCCACGCGCCTCGGACCGATCTGGCCCTCCAGTAAGTCAAGCGTGGTGTGAATGTGTGCTCCCGAAACGACCGCCCGCCTGGCCGTGTAAACCTCGCCATCCGCCATGCGAACCCCGACCGCTCTGCCATCCTCTACGACTATCTGGTTGACTGTAGTAGAGGTAGCAATCGTTCCGCCATGCGATGCGATCATGCGCGCCAGCGCCTGCGTCAGCATGCCCGAACCCCCGCGGGGCCTTTTGACGCCCGAGCGGTGATACATGGGGTGCCAAAGTGCAAAGGGGGCACTGACTCGCTCAGTGGGAGGCGGCCCGGACTGCGCCGCCATCCATCCGATGACCGCCTGCACGCGGGGAGAGACAAAGGTCTTCCGAAGTAGACGCCCGTAACTGCTCATTATTGACGGCAGGCGACGCCGCAGATCCTTTTGTACTTTGCTTTGAAAAACAAGGCTTTTGACAACATTAAAGGGGGTTGGGACCTGCATGAAGGACTCAACCATCGCTTCCGCCAACGGTCTCCACTCGGTAACGAACCTGAAGTAGCTCTCGGCGTCTTCGGGCGATACGCCGGCGATGCTTTCGCAGGTACGTTCAATGTCTTTCCAGACATAAATCCGCTCACCATCAGGAAACGGCGCAAAAAAGAGGGGATCCAGGTCGATATAGCTTAGCCCGAACTCTTCCAAGAACAGGTCGCGAACTATCGGCGTATGGTTTATCAGAATGTGGGCGCTGCCGCCAAGATCGAACCGGTAACCGGGAAAAATCTCCTGTGTCACCACAGCGCCGCCAACAACAGGACGCCGCTCCAGCACGCCGACTCGAAATCCGGCTTTGGCCAGATACCCTGCGCAGACCAGAGAGTTGTGACCCGCACCAACAAAGATGACGTCGAAGTCAGCCATCTTCAGAGCACTATCCCGACCGACAGCAGTATACTGAACTGTAGAGACAACTGCGCAGTCGCCGCCAAGACAGGGTTTAACTCCTTCCCACTGGCAGAAAAGAGGGAGGAGGCCCTGCGTGCGGCCAGCGGGAGGCTGATGAAGGGCAACAGGACAGCAAGGCCAAATCCGAATTCCAGCCAGAGGAGGAGAGGGACCAAGTAGGCCAGGACGAGCAAAGCAAGGAACTGTCTTCGCGTATTCTCTGCGCCGATTAGCACGGCCAGCGTCCTCTTGCCTGCCCGTGCGTCGGTCTCGATGTCACGCAAATTGTTTACGACGAGAATGGCGGTGATCAGAAAGCCAACCGGCACAGCAGTAACGAGGACGTCGATCGAAAACATGCCGGCCTGTACAAAGTAAGTTCCGCAGACGGCGGCAAGACCGAAAAAGATGAAGACAAACAGGTCTCCCAACCCGTGATAGCCGAAGGGCAGAGGACCACCCGTGTAAAGCAGAGCGGCCAGTATGGACGCCACACCGACAGCCAGGATGGGCCAACCGCCCACCAGAATCAGGTAGATCCCGTCCAAAACTGCCAGGGCTAGCACAACCGCGATGCCGATTCGCACCTCCCCAGCCGTAAGGAGTCCAGCTGCCATGACGCGCGTGGGACCCACTCGTTCCCGCGTATCTACGCCCTTTGCGAAATCAAAGTAGTCGTTGGCGAAATTAGAGAGTATCTGCAGAAGAAGGGCACCGGCGGCAGCCGCCAGCGCCGGTGCGAGGGAAAAATGCCCGTCAGCCCAGGCGAGTGAAGTTCCAACACAAACGGGAGAGATGGCAGCAGGCAGAGTTTTCGGGCGGGAGGCCAGCAGCCAGATTTGCCATCTGGTCAGTGCTGCCTCCGATCTGGCGGAGCTATTCCGTCCAGGTGAGGAATTGCTAGCAGCTGACTGGCCCGGGTGAAGATTGCTCATGGTCAGGACTGCAGTTACGCGATGGAAGGTCGCACTATGCGTGCCTCAACCGCTTGACTGTCCGCGCAATCCTCAAACCCAGCCAGAACAGACCCGCAAGGACAAACATTGACCCGTACTCGATTAGAGGAATCCGTACGATTTCATTGATCCTGTGCCAGCCCACATTGCCGTACACAAAGAGAGCCGAGCCGACAAATCCGCCGAGTATGAGAAGACGACTCGGCAGAGACAGACCCAATCCATACATCTGTGTAACAACCAGGATGCCAGCAAATCCGAAAAGAAACATCGGCCAGAGGCCGTTGCCTTGCATGACGGCAACAAGAGTCCCGTGAACCAACACGGTAAACTCCAGTGCAAAGGTCCACCACCGGTATGTGTGTATACGTGTATAGAAGAGGCTGCCTTGCAGCAAAAGCAGAAACATGTAGAAGAATCCGATCAGGTGACCGGACGTAGAGACCATGGGGTGAAACCAAAAGGTGTAGATGATTGCCCAGGCGAAAAAGTAACCGTGATAGGTGCGGGCAAAACGAACTACTTCCTGAGAAAAGGGAACCCTTTTCCCGAAAAACTGGCCTCGCCGGTTGTTCTCCATCAGCAGGATCCAAACGAGCATAACGATGACTGCGCCTTGGCTGCTGGAGACGGATGTGTCCTGGGCAAGCCCGTCATACCAGAGGTGCGTTTGAATCAGGTGGAGAAGAATGAATGAGGCATTGGCAGCCAGTGCCAAAACATTGACCTTATGCAGACCGCTAGTATAGCGATGTTTACGAAGAACCTGTGCATAGTAAATGATCGCCCAGATTGCAAGTTGATGGGCAAGGTAAAACCCCCATGAAGTGGCCCGCGTCCAAAATGTAGGGGCAGGAAGTTTCCAATAGTACCATGAGTAGCCGGTGTCCGGCAGAAGCTCAATACTTGCCAGGCGATAGTCCAGCGCCCAGATGAGAAGAGTGAATAACCCACTGAACGCTATTCCTCCCCAGAGAACCATAGAGGACGAAAGCCCTGAGAATCCTCTGGATCTCCCCTTGTTGTCTTCCCCCAAGCTCTTTACTTGCCCTGGCTGCTCAGCCACAGGTTTCAGCATTCAGTTTCAACTCCCAGTGAACTTGGATTCAAAGCGGACTCGTCGTCCGAAGAACAGCTTCGAAATCCATTTTTCCATCAAGAGGGCATCTTACAGCATATCACGCAGTGCAGCAACAGGATCAGAGAAACTGAACTCGTAGCCAGCTTCCTGCAGACGGGTTGAAACTGCCCGCTGCCCATCCAGTAGCACGGTTGACATCTCCCCGAACAGGGTACGCAGCGCAAATGATGGAGTCGGCAACAAGGACGGCCTCCCCATCGCCTTCCCGATGTATCGCACGAACTCTTTGTTGGTCGGAGGGTTGGGGGCGGCTAAATTGAATGGGCCTGACGCATCTTCGTTCTCCAAAAGGAATCGAATGGCCGCCACTTCGTCGTCGATGTGGATCCAGGGAAAGTACTGCCTACCACTGCCCAGGGGTCCGCCGGCAAACAGTCGGAAAGGCAGCTTCATTCGAGGTAGAGCACCGCCCAATGCGCTGAGGACGACGCCTGTTCGTATGACAACGCGCCGCACACCCATCGATTCAACTGTCTCGGTCGATGATTCCCAATCGACGCACACGCGCGCCAGAAAATCTGTCCCTGGCGAGGCCTCTTCTGTCATTATCTGATCATCGCCTGGCCCGTAGTACCCAACTGCCGAAGACTGTATTACCACCTTCGGTACTGCTTCTGCGTTACGGATTGCCGATACAAGTGCCTGACCGGCTTTCACTCGACTCTCTCTTATCTGTTCCTTGCGCGCCGGAGTCCAGCGCCCGTCGGCAATCCCTGCGCCAGCAAGATTGACGATTGCATCCACATCGGAAACCAGGTGGCCCCAGCCGGTCTCAGTCTCCCCGTCCCACTTTTCAAATCGCACGCCTTCCGACGTAAAGGACCGCTGGCGGTCAGGAGACCTCGTCAGAATCGTAACTTCATTGTTGCTATCGACCAGGCTCTTTACAAGGGCCGATCCGATCAGTCCTGTTCCTCCCGTAATCAGTACGTGCATCTGAGCCTCCTTGCCCTACATGACTTCACTGATCACTCATTTGTGCTTTCTTCCGCGGGTCGCAGGCTTCCGGCTAAGCCCAGACACTCAGTCCTAACTCAAGTGGATGGATTAGAGCAGGGTGATGGGGCCGCGCCCTCACACCAATACTGTACTTTCCCGTCTCCTCCGGTACAAAGACGCCTCGGTATCGCACACTGCCATCGTTGGGATCGTGGCCAGCCTCCTGGTACGTGGGCATATCTGCCTGCATGCTAACCGACTGCAATGCGACCGGCCGCAGTTGCTCAGCGTTCGGCAACGTCGCCTCCTCTCCGTCAGGGTTGGCGAACGTGACCAGCTCGACGGCAATATCTTGCGCGGACAGCCTTCCAGGCCAGACCAGGGCCTCAATCTCAATGGGATCCCCCGTCATCGCCTGCCTAGGAGGAAGTTCCGGTACGGCCACATAGACAGTCTGCCACTCATTGCGGACATGTTCCTTCCAGTGCGAAAGCTGTCGAGCCGGTTCCCCAAAATTGTCGCGGTAAGCGTTGCTGCTTTCCATCGCGGGAACGTAAAAGGAGTGCGTGTACTCAGCCAGCATGCGGCGCATGCTGAACTGCGGTCCGCAAGATTCTATCGCCTTTCGCATTCTTTCTGTCCAAACCGAAGGATGGTCGTAATACTCAGGCACAATCTCTTCTTCCAGAATCGCATAAAGGCTCAGAGCATCTGCCTCGTCCTGCGTTGCTTCGTCCTTGTACTCCCGCTCCTCGCCGATCGCCCAGCCGTTCTCGCCATCGTGGCCTTCCTGCCACCATCCGTCGAGAATGCTGAAGTTGGGTGCCCCGTTGATCGCCGCCTTCTGACCACTTGTACCACTGCCCTCGAAAGGACGGCGAGGCGTATTCAGCCAGACATCGACACCGCCGACCAGGTGACGAGCGACATTGATGTCATAGTTCTCTACGATTGCGATCTTGCCGAAGAAACCCCGCTCCTGGCTTAACCGATAGATTCGTTCGATCAGCGCCTTGCCGTATTCGTCTGCAGGGTGGGCTTTGCCGGCGAACACAATTTGTACCGGGCGATTCGGATCGTTCAGGATTCGCCTGAGCCGCTCTTTATCATGAAATACGAGCGTTGCACGCTTATAGGTCGCGAAGCGGCGAGCGAATCCCAACGTCAGCGCCTTCGCGTCGAACACGCTTTCTGTTCTTGCAAGCTTCCAGTGTCCTTCTCCATGACGCAACTGCTGTCTCTTCAGGCGCATGCGCAGGAAACTGACCAGCTTCTCCTTGCACGCCTGGTGGGCCGAACGGAGCTCCTCGTCGGGAACCAGTCTGATTCCTCTCCACGCATCGGGGTTGTCAACATCGTCGAGCCAGCTTCCCCCGAAATACCGCTCGTACAGCGACCGTTTCTCCGGGGCCAACCATGATTCTGTATGCACGCCGTTTGTAATGTGGCCGATCGGTACCTGTTCTTCTGGCGTTCCCGGCCACAGATTCCCCCACATCCGCCTGGATACCTTCCCATGAAGCGCGCTTACTCCGTTGTGATAGGCGCTCAGGCGAAAGGCCAGTACGGTCATGCTGAACTCTGCTCCCCACTCATGCTCGTGACGGGCCAGCGCTAGAAAGCGTTCCCGATCGATGCCCATTTGACCCCAGTACTGCCAGAAAAACTTATCGACCAACTCCAGAGGAAACGCGTCATGACCGGCAGCCACCGGTGTATGCGTAGTGAAAATGTTGCCCGCACGCACGATCTCCGCCGCTGCATCGAACTCCATTCCCCCTTGCACCAGCTCACGAATACGTTCCAGACTGAGGAACGCGCTGTGCCCTTCGTTCATGTGCCAGATAGTCGGTTTGTAGCCGAGGGCTCTCAATGTTCGTACACCTGCAATGCCCAGTACGTATTCCTGGCTGATACGCATTTCGCGATCGCCGCCGTAGAGCCTTGCACTGAGTTCTCTATCCTGGTTAGCGTTCTGCTCCACATCCGTATCCATCAGATACAGAGTCACCCTACCGACCTGTATCTTCCACACTTTGGCGTAGACTGTCCGGCCGGGAAGATCGACGTGGACGACAACCGGATTGCCCTCCGCATCCACAGCCTGAGTTGCAGGCACTTCAGAGAAGTCAATTTTCTCGTAAATCGCCTCCTGGCCCCCCTTGGCGTTAATCTGTTGAGTGAAATAGCCTTGCGGGTAGAGGAAGCCTACACCGACGAGAGGCAAGCCCATGTCGCTCGCCTCTTTACAGTGATCGCCGCTGAGGATCCCAAGGCCTCCACTGTAGATGGGCAGCGCTTCGTGCAATCCAAACTCCGCACTGAAGTAGGCGATTAGCTCGTCCTGCCTTTCAGGATAGTTGCGCTTGAACCAGGTGTCGTCGTCATCCTCCATATAGGCGTCGAACCGTTGTAGCACAGAACTGTACATTTTCAGGTAGTCGTGATCACGGGAAGCCTGCTGCAGACGTTCCAACGACACGGTACGCAGAAACTTGACCGGATTCTCATTGACTCGCTCCCACAACTCTCTGTCTATCGATTCGTATAGAATCTGGGCGTCAGGGGTCCAGGTCCACCAGAGATTGTACGCCAACTCCTGCAGCCGATGGATGGCCTGCGGGAGGGGAGGATGCACAGAAATATTTCCAACAATTTTCACTGCGAAATGCTCCCATAAGGATGATGCTCGTTTCTAATTCCGAATACTCTGGGCAGCGTCGGCGTCGACGAGCCATTTCAACTGGCCCTTCGTTGGCTGCACGCCCTGAACGGGAAGTGCTTTTGGCCTCTGAGGGCCCTTCAGAACTGCGTTCAAGGTGTCCGCCTTTGAGGCGCCGCTGACCAGTATAAGGACGTGGCGACCGGCATTCAGAAGCGGGTAAGTGAAAGTAAGGCGATAGGAACTGAACTTGCTGACGAAGTCTGCCGCTACAATCCGGTCGGTTACGTTCAGAGCCTCTGAGCCCGGGAAAAGGCTTGCGGTGTGGCCATCGTCCCCCATTCCCAGCAAGATTAGATCGAATAGAGGGATGCCTGATTCTCCCGCCGGAACGATTTCGCGAATGGTCTCCTCGTAGGCGCCTGCTGCCTGTTCCGGCGGCAGTTCCACATGCATCCGCGCCACAATTCTTGGTGACTGCGGCAGCAGGTCAAGCAGAGTTTCGCGTGCCATTCGATAGTTGCTGTCGGCGTGATCAAGAGGAACACAGCGTTCGTCACTCCAGAAGACGCAGGTTCGCTTCCAGTCGATATCAGGAACTTCAGCCAGAAGTTCGTACACTAGGCCCGGCGTGGAACTGCCTGCCAGAGCGAGATTGAAGGCGCCCCTCTCCTGTATGCTGATCAACGAAACGGCCGCAATCATCCCCGCACCGGCAAGGCCGAATTCGGAGCGGTTGGGTTGGACGATGACCTTACCTGCCCGATGATAGGCCGCGCCGAGACTGAGGCTCTGCTCTTTGTCCAAGTCTTCGCTTTCTCCTGTCACAATTCCTCGGGAATCTGACTGCCTCTCAAAGTTTGAACCTGTCATTCCAATCCTTCCATGTAGGAAATCGTCCATAGTTGCAATCTTATACGCCTTGGATTATGTATACTGGTATCTGAATTCCAAAATTACTGAGTGAACGTCCTCGCAGCAAAGCATCGTACCTCCCTCTACGGAGTTCCCGGCCGCATCGGACGGCAAATCCATTGTCACCAAGCAGCGCCCCAAGGATGGCACCGTATCTGCCAGAGTTCTCAAGGGCCGGAAACATCCTACCCATCAGAGGGCATTCGGCTAATCCGGTTACAGTACTTTCCGACTATGGGGCCTTCATGGGGTAGGGCGAGAACCAGAGCGGTGAGAGTCTTCCCTTCTAGCCCGAAAGAATTGGGCTGCTGTTCTTGAAGGAGTTCAACTCTTGCTCCCTATCATAGCTTAAGCCTCGGGCGCCTGAGGCCGTTGCAAAAGGAAACTGTTGTGAAGGTGGTGGATACGGTGCGGCTTCTGCGGTAATTCCAGAGGATCGCCTACTCGGTAACCCAGTGTTGCCCCTCCCTTTCCAGTAAAGCGTCGGCCTCTTCGGGACCCCAGGTTCCCGCCGGATAGTTTGGCAGGCGGAATGGTTTCCTCCCGTTTGCCTCCATTTCTTCCTGCATCTGCCATCCATCCAACACTTGTGTGATCCGCTGCCATGCCAACTCCACTTCATCCCGCCTGGTAAAGAGAGTTGAGTCGCCCAGAACAACGTCCAGGAGAAGGCGCTGATACGCGTCAGGGGGTTCACCGAAGCTGTGGCCGTAAGTGAACTCGAGATTGACAGGTGTAAGATTCACCGACGGTCCGGGCCGTTTGGCCAGTGCTTTGAGTGTAATCCCTTCATCCGGCTGGATGCGCATCGTCAGGACGTTGCGACTAAGGCTGTCGCCGTTCAATCGCAGCCCTTGAGGAGCTGCTCGGAAACCCTGGTCAGCCTGACCCGCGGAGGTCTCGAATCCTTCGGCGGAGTCAAACAGAAGATGAGGAGCTCGACGGAAGGTTACAGAGATTTCGGACGCCTTTCTCGGCAGCGCCTTCCCAGTACGCAAATAGAATGGGACACCTTGCCAGCGCCAGTTGTCGATTTCAAGGCGCCAGGCCACGTATGTCTCCGTTGTGGAATCTGAAGCAACACCGTTCTCGTCGAGATAGGCTGGGACCGGACGCGTGGCGGCAGTACCAACACCGTACTGGGCGCGGACTACATATTCCGGAACTTCCTCCGGCTGCAAGGGCCGAATTGCCTGTAAGAGATTTACCTTCTGGTCGCGTACTGCCTTGGCGTCAAAGGCAATCGGGGGCTCCATCGCAGTTAGGGAGACTAACTGAAGGAGATGATTTTGCATCATGTCCCTCAAAGCACCGGACTTCTCGTAATAGCCCCCACGGCCTTCAACACCTATGCTCTCCGCTACCGTGATCTGCACATTATCAACGTAGTTGCGGTTCCAGATCGGCTCGAAAATCCCGTTGGCGAAGCGAAAGACGAGCACATTCTGGACCGTCTCCTTGCCCAGATAGTGATCGATTCGATAGACCTGTTCTTCCTGAAAAACCGACAGAACATGGTCGTTGAGCTTGTGAGCACTCTGCAAATCGCTGCCAAAGGGCTTCTCAATAACGACCCGAGTCCAATTCTGCCTGCCGGCAGGCTCAACGAGGCCGGCGGCGCCTAGACAAGTGATAATGGGTTCATAGACCGATGGCGGTGTAGACAGGTAGAAAAGTCGATTGCCGCCAATGTTCCATGTCTCCTCCAGCTTCGAGACGCGCTCACACAGTCGTTGAAAGCCTTCGGCGTCGTCGTACTCTCCGGAAATGTAGAAGAGACGCGGGGCAAAAGCCTCCCAATCCGCACTCTGGAACTCGACTTCAGGATTCGCCAGCATACTGGTCCGAGCTCGATGTCTCATTTCGTCATCACTCAAGGGTGAACGCGCGTATCCAAGAATGATGAAATTTGGCGGCAAAAGCCTCTGTTGAGAAAGCCTATATATCGCCGGCAGCAGTTTACGGTTAGCCAGGTCACCCGAAGCACCAAAAATGACCATCAGAGCTGGTGAGGTGACCTGAAACTGCTCATGGATGTCCGGGGCCTCTTCCAGAATGATTCCTTCGCTCATTGTCAGTCGCCTCTCGACTTGGTGCCTGTTGCGATATCCTTAGGGCCGGCTGATATGCGATGGTCCTTCAGTTCTTGCGTGGATATGCGACTACAGGAGAGCGTACTTCAACTTGCAGTGGCAAATCTGATACATACGCGTCCGATGGGCCCACACGCGCCGACAGAAATGTACCCGTTGGGAGTTGCACTGTAATCAGTTGGTCGTGGCCGAAAAAGAGTGAGTGCCTTACCCGGGCGGCGGGCAGACCGGGCTGCGCGGCAACGAGTTCAATATTCTCCGGCCTAAGTAATATATCCACGGGCCCGCGAATCTGCTTGCGTGCGGCCAATACCCCCAATTCACACTCAATAGTGTCCCCTTTCCCAACTCCGGGTAGGAAATTCGCCTCCCCGATAAACTCGGCTACCGAGCGCGTGGCAGGATTTGTGTACAGTTCCTGAGGAGAGGCCACCTGCTTGACGTTACCGTTCAGCATGACCGCGACCCGATCCACAAGGCTCAGCGCTTCCTCCTGGTCATGCGTAACGAAGATCGCAGTAGTTTCGGCCTTATGAAGGATTTCGCCCACCTCGGCTCGCACTCGCGCGCGCAGTCCTGCGTCCAGATTACTGAACGGTTCGTCCAGCAGGATTAGAGCCGGGTTGGGTGCCAGTGCCCTCGCAAGAGCGACTCGCTGCTGCTGGCCCCCGCTCAATTCATGGGGCATCCGCCTTTCCAGGCCTGCCAATCCTGTCAGTTCCAGGATCTCCCGAGTGCGCGCCCTTTTGTCTCCTGCTGTCATGCGACGCAACCCAAACTCGATGTTTGCCAGTACACTGACATGGGGGAAAAGCGCGTATTCCTGAAAAACCATGCCGACGCGGCGCCTTTCGGGCTGCAAGTGGACCGAGCTGCTGGCCACCAACGCACCGTCAATTTCAATGATGCCGGCATCTACGCGATCAAATCCGGCAATGAGGCGCAACGTTGTCGTTTTTCCGCAACCTGAGGGTCCAAGAAGTGCAATGAACTCTCCTCGGTCAACCGTCAACGAAGCATCGTTTACGGCTTGAACGGAGGCGTCACCATTGCCAAACTGTTTGGATACGCCTTTCAAGTGAAGGCCCGGTGGCATCGCTTGCCGTCGACTCATGGCTCGAATTGAATGTGTCCAGCGGCGACTATGCTACTTCAGCTGCTGACAACTTCACTTTCCTCCTGTATGAGAACAAGAAAAATACTGAACGCTGACATCACCAAGAGGACGAGCGCGGGAGCGGCCGCACGCGCAAAAAAAGCTTCGTCCGTAGCCGACCAAATCTGAGTAGCCAACGTCGAGAAGCCCGTCGGGCTCAGGAGCAGAGTGGCCGGCAACTCCTTCACCGTTGTCAGAAAAACGAGAGCCATCCCTGCCAGGACCCCCGGCCGCACGATGGGCGCAGTTATCCTCCTGAATACGGCGCGGTTACCCAGGCCCAAGCTACGTCCTGCTTCTTCCAGACGGGGATTCATCTGCAGCAGGCTTATCTGCATCGCCCCCATCGCCTGAGGCAAGAAGCGGACGACATAGGCGAACACCAGCATCCACAACGTCTGGTAGAGCCACGGCGCGAAATTCGCCCCGAAAAAGACCAGGCTGAACGCGATGACGATGCCTGGCAAGCCGTAGCCCAGGTACACCGCCCTCGCAGCAAGAGACATAAGTCTCCCACCTAATCTGACTGCGGCAAAGGCTATGGGAAATCCCAAAAATGCCGCGGCGACCGCGGCCAATGCACCAGCGCGGAAGCTGTTAAGCGTTGCCGCCCAGACCGGCGCAAGCGGTTCGCCCGATGCCAGACCTCGTAGCAGCCAATACAGAATTACACCGGTAGGCAGGACTAGGGCTGCCAATACAACAGCGCCACAGAATGCAAGCGCCAGCCACTTCCGACTGGCAAGTTCGATTCGCTTACGCGGGGCCGCGACACCGGCACTACTTCGGTAGTATCGCGGACGGCCTCTTCCTCTGCTGTTTCTTTCCAGCAGCAACAGTATAATCGTAAACACGATCAGCGCCAATGAAAGCAGTGAGGCAACGTTGCGGTCGAAGCTGCTCAGATACTGGACGTAGATGGCCCGGGTAAAGCTATTGAAACGCAATAGCGAGACCGCGCCGAAATCGCTGAGCGTGTACAGGGCCACCAGCAGCCCGCCTGCAGTGATTGCCGGCCGCAGATTTGGTAATGTCACCTTCAGAAATGTCTGCAAACCATCGTAGCCAAGCGACCGCGCCGCCTCTTCGATCGAAGGATCGAACCTGTGCAGCGCGGCACGAATGCTCAGAAAAATATATGGATAGGTAAAGAGCGTCAAGACCCACAACGCACCTGTGAATCCGTAAATTGAAGGAAGACGTTCCACTCCGAAAGGGGACAGAAGTTCCTGAAGTACGCCGCGGGGCCCAAACATGGCAATCAACGTGAATCCGCCAACATAGCTTGGGATCACCAGCGGCATCATCGCCAGCACCGTCCAGATTCTCCAGCCCGGCAGGTCGGTCCTTTCGGTCAGCCAGGCGAAGGGCAGTGCAAGCGCGAGTGACAGCGCAGTTACGCCGCAGACTAACAGGAGACTGTTCCACATGATGGGCAGCAAGCGGGTGCGGCTCAACAGGCCTGAGACCTCAGTCCACCCAACGCCTCCAGCCCTGACGAGCAGGTAGGCCAGCGGCAGAAGCATTGAGAGGGCGATCAGAAGGACTAGCCCCCTGAACAAAACTCCGAAATACCGGTGAACGGTCACACGCGCCGCATCACTTTCCTGACTAAGCGGACCAGACGAGTACGCCTTTCGTAAGACTTGAAAGGCAATGCTCCTCCTCGATGGCGCCGGAGACCTACTCTCACTACTCATCTAGTTTCCAGTCCGAAGATTGGCAGGGCTGCGTGCTACTCTGGAGCTGCCTGCCGTCAGGCCATACTGACGCATAATCGATGGCCAGAACAACCAGACTAGGCCAATTGCCGGTTGAAAGAGGGGGAAATAGCCGTAGTCCGCGCCAAAGTGGCGCCAAACAGTCCGGCCAATCGTTTCGGGTATGATCAGACTGAGGGAACCCACTGCCAGAGTGAGGAAAGTCTCAAAGAGAAGAACGCCGACCGAGAGTCGCCAGGCCCATCGCCTGCGATAGGCGAATCCAATCGTCGCGGCCAAATAGCAAACTGCAGCCAACAAACTCAGGGACGGCGCCAGGTTGTTAACAACGCCTTCCTTGAGGAAGAACTGAAATAACGCCCGGACGCCTGTTGAAAGCGCAAGTAGGGGGTAGGAAACGGTCAGAATGTAGCCAAAGATGGAGACCAACTCCGTTGAGCCGGACTTCGGTGCCTCCTGGCTGTGCCCGTTCCGAGTACTGGCCATAGAATCGGCGTAACTACTAAGCCTATGTAACGAGAAAGAGCTAATGTGTGATTGCTCTTGGATGATGTAGAGTAAGAAACATGAGCAAACAGGACCAGCTGGACCGAGAGCAACTAAGGCAGTTAGACCAGGAGAGCCTGATCGCTGTAATCCTGATCTTGCAGCAGCAATTGGCTGAGCAACAGGAGTTGATTCAGCAGTTGCAGGATCAACTGGCTAAAGACAGTCATAACAGCGGCAAGCCACCGAGCAGTGATGGTCCGAAGAAAAGCAGGCGCAAGAGTCTGCGCCGCCCTGGGCAACGGCCGCGCGGTGGCCAACGCGGGCATAAAGGACGCACCTTGCTGCAGGTGGCGGAACCGGACCATGTCATCGTACATAAGCTGGCGGATTGCCCGCACTGCCAGGCAAAGCTGGATGCGGAGACTGTCACGCGGCATGAGAAACGGCAGGTATTCGACATTCCACCAGCCAGAATCGAAGTGACAGAGCATCAGGCGGAAGTCAAGCAGTGTCCTGGCTGTGGTGCGTGCGTAAAGGGAGCGTTTCCCGCCAACGTGGGTCAGCCGACCCAGTATGGTCTGCGTCTGAAGGCACTCGCCTGCTACCTCTACGGCCAACAGTTCATCCCTCTGGCGCGCATCAGAGAGTTGCTGACTGCCCTCTACGGGGATGCACCTTCGGAGCCTGCGATACTCGCCGCCACGCGCCAACTTGCCAGGCACACACGGGGGAGCCTGGCTCAGATTCGCCAACAGCTGATTGCGGCGCCTGTCGTCCATTTCGATGAGAGCGGCATGCGTGTCGCAGGGCAGTTGCGGTGGTTGCATGTGGCCAGCACAGAGAAACTGACCCAGTACCACGTGCATGACAAACGCGGCCATGTCGGGATGCGAGACGGAGGCATCTTGCCCCATTACAAGGGCGTTGCTGTGCATGATTACTGGCGCTCCTACCTCAAGTTCAGCGACTGTCAGCATAGCTTCTGCAACGTCCATCACCTGCGCGACCTCTGCTTCATCGTTGAACAGTACGACCAGGCATGGGCTGCGAAGATGAAACGCTTGTTGTGCGACATCAAAGAGGAAGTCGCATCTACCTCCGAACAACACACTGCCTTGCCGCGAGACCGCCTGGCCTACTACGAGGCCGAGTACGATGCGCTCATTGCCCAGGGTTTTGCCGACAACCCCTCCCCGCCAAAGACAGGACCCAGACCGATCGGGCGACCCAAACAGTCGCCGCCTAAAAACCTGCTTGACCGCTTGCACAAACATAAGGCCGGCGTCCTGGCCTTCATGTATGACTTCCGCATCCCTTTTGACAACAACCTGGTCGAACGAGATGTACGCATGATAAAGGTTCAACAGAAGGTATCCGGCTGCTTTCGTACAGAAGGCGGGGCCCACATCTTCTGTGCATTGCGCTCCTATATCTCTACTGCCCGTAAACATGGCCTCAACGCAATTGATGCCATCCACAACGCCTTTCTTGACCAACCCTTCATCCCTGACACCTCTCAGGCTTAGTAGTTACGAATCGGCTAAAATGTCGATGCAAAAAGCAGCTCTATACTACTCTCCCCTATCCAACAGCCAGTCCCCGATGATTGCCTGAGCCTCACAATAGTTTCGGACTACTGGTAAGTCGGGATGGTCCCCAACTACGTTGTCCGGCGGGTCGAATAGGACCCCCACATCAGCCCGTTTCAGCATCGCTATGTCATTGTAGGAATCGCCCAACGCTAACGTCTGAAACTTGAGGTCGCGAAACGCTGAAATCGCTTTTCGCTTGGACTCGTCAAGACGCAATCGATAGCCGGTAATGGACCCGACTGCATCAACTTCAAGAGAATGACATAAGATAGTCGGATAGCCGAGTTGAGCCATCAATGGCTTGGCAAACTCATAGAAAGTGTCGGACAGGATGACTACCTGAGCGCGCTCGCGAATCCAGTCTAAGAACTGCCCCGCACCTGGCAGCGGTGAGATGGTCGCGATTACTTCCTGAATATCCTGCAGGCGAAGATTACGTTCCTTCAGGATCTTCAACCTCATCTGCATCAACTGATCGTAATCAGATACGTCTCGCGTAGTCAGGCGCAACTGCTCAATCCCGGTCTTCTCGGCAAACGCAATCCAGATTTCAGGGACGAGTACGCCTTCCAGATCGCTCGCAAGCAAGCGGGGGCGTGAGTCAGCCAATTCCTACTCCTCTCAATAGGTCATATGTTCATCGGGCAGATGCTCAACCCGATTCGTATAGCGAACAGTTACTGTCAGTCTCCCTGGCATTCGCGTAGGAGAAAAGTCGACCCGAGTGACACCGGTATTGTGGTGGTTGAAGTAAAAATCATTGCCCGGCAGCCGTCCCAGGAGCGCCTTCAGCAGACTGTCCATAAATGTGCCGTGACTGACGGCCGCAATGCTTTCATCCTCCCCTAATTCTCTTGCCATGCGCTGCAGCTCTTCCCCCACCCTCACGGCACGAGCGTGACAAGAGGCCAGATCTTCTTCGCCTCCCTGCCACCAACCGCTTTCCCCGATGCCGTCAGACCGATAGTTGGGGAACATTTCACTCATTTCTGAACGGCTGAGGCCAGGATGGCCGACTGCATCAACGTCAGAACCCGGCCGATGGAACACGCCGCCATGCTCGTGCAGATCGATCCAGACTGCTGGATTGCAGGCCAGGGACTCTGCAAGTGGCCGGATCGTCTGCATTGTGCGCAACATTGGACTGCAGTAAAGGCGGGAAATCGCCATGCCATTTACGAATGACCCTAGCCGTTCCGCCTGTTCCTCCCCTAGCTTCGTCAGCGGCGGTTCGGCGACCCGCTGCTTCATGTAAGTTTCGAAGGGGTATGGACCTGCACGATCCTTCAATTGCTCAGCAAGCAGATTGTTGGATGACTGACCGTGACGAATCAGATAAAGTATCATGAAAGGAAAGGTCTCCGTACAGAGCATTCCGGGACAAGAACGCGTCCAGAACCTGAAGCGCGCATTCCGAGTGAGAGTACATGAACATAAACAATATGGCAAGATTTAGGGGCAAACGACGAGGGTGACCATCTTCAGACTTTTATTCCGTATAATAAATTTTATACCAAGTAAAATTTCAGGAGTGGGGCATGGGTCCATCCTTTGGTCGACTTGATGGAAGTCGACAGTCCACAGGAACCAAGACTCTCACTTAAGGGAAGCCTGTGCGTTGTTTGCGCCCTGGTAGTTTGTGGTCCGACGCCGCGGTGTACCACCCGATCGCGGAAGCGCTTGCTGCCTCCCTTATTTTGGACGGAAACTTGCTCGGGTGTACATTACCATTTGAGTAGCCGATGGAGCGAGTTCCCCTTGGGACATAGCCCGATTCGCCCTGGTAACAGGTACTCACAACTGGTTATGAAAAGTCGTTGTCAAGAACCCATGGGCCAGATTACTCCTTCTTCATCAGAAGAGGCATCCCATGCGGTTCAGCTAAATCTTCGACTGAGCAAGGGGGAAGGTTTCGACCGGCCGCGTTTGGCAGACGATGCCGTCCGTGCAAAGGAGGCCACAGACCTTCGTTTGTCACGCGCACAGGCACCCCGCCTGCTGATTCTTGGATTTGCCGGCATCATACTCGTGGGAACGCTCCTCCTCAAGTTGCCGGCTGCAACAACCTCGGATGTGTCAATTTCCTGGATGGAGGCCGCGTTCACTTCTACCAGCGCCGTGACGGTTACCGGCCTGGGGGTGCTCACGACCGCTACGGACTTCAGCCGTTTCGGCCAGTTCATTATCTTGGTCCTCCTTCAGGTGGGAGGCGTCGGCTTTATCGCATTTAGCGTACTCCTCTTTCGCCTGGTTGGGAGGCGGGTAACGCTGAATGAACGGTTTCTGATTCAGCAATCGCTCGGAGCCGAAAAGCAGTTCACTCTGACACGTAACTGGGGACGTCTCGGCAGCGTCGCCAATCTCGCACTTTATGTCCTGATCGTAACCGTCTCAATAGAGGCTGTTGGCACGCTCTTGCTCTGGCTTCGCTGGAGGACCCAGCTTCCAGACGGAGAAGCCCTGTGGCTGGCGCTCTTCCACGCCGTCAGCAGCTACTGCAATGCCGGTTTCGACCTCTTTGCAGGTAGTGAACACGCTCCTGTGTTCGGATTCAGTGCCGACTACTACACCCTCGCGGTGATGTCGGCCTTGATTGTACTGGGGGGCGTCGGCGTGGCCGTTTTGTACGACGTGGTCAGCTATTTCAGGAATCGCATGCTGGCCCTCAACACGCGCATAACTTTGGGCTTGACTGTTGTGCTTCTCGTCGTGGGCCTGGCCGTCATGCTCCTCGATCGACAACTATACGAAGTAACTCTGGTTGCCCACTCTATGGGCGAACAGATCGCTATCACTCTTTTCACAGTCATATCCTCTCGTACCGCTGGCCTGACCATTCTTTCCCTCCCGGAGCTCAGCCAGAGTACCCAGCTCATGCTCCTTTTCTGGATGTTCGTCGGCGGCGCACCGGCCAGCATGGCCGGCGGCGTGACAACCAGCACCTTTGGCGTTCTGCTGATTTCGGCCCTGGCGACAGCCAAAGGGGGAGACAATCAGGCCGTGGCGTTTGGCCGCTCAGTACCAAGAGAAACGCTGAATAAGGCCGTCGCGATCATGACAGTCAGCACGCTATTGGTCGCGGCCGTCACGATCATCTTGTCTCTGTTTACTCAAGGAGATATTTTTGCACTTGGCTTCGAGGTGGTGAGCGCCTTTGCAAATGCAGGTTACTCTTTGGGCCAAACGCACAAGCTCAACGCTTGGGGACAGGCCCTGATCGCGTTTACTATGTTTTGGGGTCGCCTTGGACCACTCACCATCGTCATCGCTTTGGCCCAGCGTGAGCGCCCTTCGCTGCTCCAATTTCCTGAGGAACCGGTCATTTTGGGGTAAGCGTCGAGTCACCCTCTATGACGACCTTACTTCTCGACCAATTGCTGGCACAGATTACACCATAACACTCCGGAGGTCCTTCTGGCTATGACAGATACAGAAAGTTTCACCCTGGACGATATGCGGGCCGGCGCAGATGTCGCAGTGCGAATCTGCATGGGCGTACAGCCTGGCGAACGCGTGTTTATCCTTGGCGACGAGGGCTCTTCGCTTACCAGCCAAGCGCTTGCAATTGCCGCATGCCCGATCGCCGATGCCGTTGAAACCCACACGTTGGAATCCCTCGGCACTCGCCCGATCACCGAGATTCCAGGTAAACTCCAGAACGCGCTGGAACAGTTTCAACCGCACGTCAGTTTCTATACCGCCAGCAGCCGCCCTGGCGAACTGAAATTCCGAATGGCCTATATGCCTGCTGTGATGCAAGCCAACCCGGACGGCGCCCGCCATGGTCATATGATCAATATCACGCCCCTACTAATGATGCAGGGGATGCGAGTCGATTATAAGCAGATCTTCGACGTAACTATGCGAGTGCACGAGCTTGCAAGTCGGGCAAAGGAGATTCGCGTCACAAACCCGAAAGGAACCGACTTTACCGCCGTTCTGAATCCCGATTTCAATTGGATACCCTGCCACGGGCTCTATCACGAGCCGGGCAAATGGGGCAACCTGCCTGAAGGGGAGACCTTTACCTCACCTGGCGACGCAAACGGTGTATTGGTGGTCGACGAATTGGGCGACTATTTCAGCGAACGTTACGGAATCCTCGAAACTCCAGTCAGTTTTGAGGTCGAAGACGGACTCGTGAAGTCGGTGCAGTGTGAAGACAAGTCTTTGGCGAAGGATGTACAGTCCTACATTTTTGGCGCCGAGAACGCCGATCGCGTTGGAGAATTTGCAATTGGGACCAATATCGCTCTGACCGGGCTGGTTGGAAACCTGCTTCAGGATGAGAAGTTTCCTGGCGTCCATGTGGCCTTCGGCGACCCTTACGGAAAGCAGACAGGCGCCGACTGGAAATCCGACCACCACTTAGATGTCATTCCAACCCGATGCACGATCGACGTGGACGGCAAACGCATCATGTCGGATGGAGAGTTTATTGCTGAAATACTTGGGGAAGCGGGGAAGACCTGAAATCCTGCGTTAAGCCATGCCGGCAAATGGCTCACCCATTCTGTTCCAGGCATGCTGAAACGGAATGGGCATAGGTGAGAACCAATTCTTTGATGATACAACGAAGTGCGTACGATGCCACATACACTGCTAATTGGCTGCGCCGAATGTCGAGATGCGCGGGCGAAATGCTCGGTCAAATGCCTCCAATTTTTCTCTGAACCAGACATGCTGTTCCGGCCACTGTGACCGGTTGGTCGGGTCGGCATTGTACTTACGCAGCATCACCTGCCCCTGCTTGTGCTCCGGCAGTTCGCGCCACTCCAGTGCGTCACCGATCTCCGCGCCTATCTCCCCGCGTTGCTGGTAGAGTGTGTTGTAGGAAACCTCAGCATCACCCTCTCGAATCACCAACTGAACGCCGATTCCCCCTTCTCGCATATTGTTAAATGCAGTCATTCGCAGGCGCCAGTGCCCTACGTCAAAATTCATCCAATTTTGTGAGCGCGGTGTACCGGGACGGATGAAACTTCCACTGTCTTCCAAATGCTTCCGCAGTGACTGCCAGTACTCCATCTGCAGTTCGTTTTCGACGAGCTGATATTCCAGTTGCAGTTCATTTTCAACCTGCTGCAGTTGATCCTCCAACGACGTCTCGTCGGTCTCTGGTGCAGGAGAAGGAATCGGGGCGGGCGAAGGGGTTGGGGAAGGAGTCGGCGTGCCGCTGAGACTGCTATGAACTGATTTGGCTGAACCTTCTTCCCAACCGGCTGGTTTGCTGACCAGATAAAACTTTGGAGCCAGAGGCGAGTCGCCGATGCGCCATAATTCTACTTCCAAGCCGAAAAACTGAATATTGTCATTTGTTATCTCGTTCAACCAGTTGAGTGTATTTTGATCTTCCTGGGTAAACTCAGCAGCCACCCAAACCATCGTAACCGCCTTCAACTCCGCTGCGTACGTAAGCAGCTGCCCTAAGTGACTCTGGTCGGTATGCTCAAGTTGATTTTCGATCACTACGTATCCGCCACTGCCGCGTGACCGGCAGATTACCCCTCGCGGGTAAGGAGAGACCCACCCCTCCATGTCTTCCAACTCAAGGTCCAGGTTGATCGCTTCCCCGAGAAGCGCCAAACTGTCGCCGCGCGCAAGCCATGTAGCGAAGTCGCTGTCTTCGCTCACCCATACAGTTCGAAGTTCCACTTGTTCCAGGCGGCCAAAGTCAAACTGAATCATTCTAGCATTTCCTCCTATTACGAAATCCGTGTAATCTCCACCAAGTGTAAGCCATGCCCGGAACGATTAATCCCAAAGGATCTTTGCTGTGTATTAGATGCATCGAGGGGGTTTGCCTGATCCGAAAGCGTAGGACTCCACATCATAGTTTTACACGAAATGAATGTTTAGTGCAAGCGAGGATTTTGTTAATTTGACAGTGCTTTATCGCACCCTTATCATAGACGCAAGGGTTCGACTGTTTCACAGACAACAGTGCGAAACTCGAAGCTCAATTGCCTTGCGGGCGTAGTTCAGTGGTAGAACGTCAGCTTCCCAAGCTGAATGTCGACGGTTCGAGTCCGTTCGCCCGCTCTTTTCTTCTCTTTCCGAGTTCCCCAGGGTAGAGGCCAGGTATCGACTACCCTCCTTGGACGCAAAACTGCCGTTGCCTCTAATCTCTCATCAGTTTCAACTCCCAAATAAGTCCTCTTCGGCTACACGCAACCGCAGGTCACCCTGACCGGTCAAGATCCAGAGTTGCCCAGGGGCATACTCAAAGACGTAGGGATAGGAAATCCAGGCGTCTTTCTCACGGGCAATTACCCGGGGCGCCGACCAGCTGGCGCCTTCATCTTCAGAGACCGAGACGGACAACTCCTCACGGTGCCAGCTCGCCTCGTCTTCCGACAGTTGTCCACTGCGGCGAGGGAAGCTGTCAGTCCCCTCAGGATAGAGGCGGTTCCAGACAAGGAGAAGACGGCCGCTCCGTAGTCGGGTCAGATAGCCCGGTGACGTGCTCGCCTCGATCGAGCTCGGCCGAATCGTACGCCAGGATAGACCGTCATCATTGGATATCGCTTCCCAGAATCGATCCCAGTTCGTGCGAATCAGCATCCACAGTGTGCCGTCACGCCTCTGGACGAAGGTTGGCTCGAACGCGCCGTCATGATGACCGTGACCGCCCAGGTCAATAAAGTTGCTGCCGCGCCAGCTCTTCCCGCCATCCCCTGACGAGTAGACCCGGATTACATTCCTCCCCGGGTGGCGAAGATAGAACTGGTTCGTTACAACAATTCTGCCGCTGACGGTTTCTATCATGTTGATGGGAGGATGACCACACACTCCGTGGAAAAGACGCTGACGATCAACCCAAGTAGCGCCGCCGTCGAGGCTGCGGATTGCCCAAAGATCACCGCGGGCGTCTGCCCCCGGTTCACCGCTCTCATCGTCCCAATTCAGTACCCTCTCGTCCATCCACACGAAGACCAGGACCCCGTCTCGAGTCGCCAGCAATTGACCTGAGTTTCTTGGAATGCCTGGCCCTTCGGGAGGCAAGTCAGGGCCGTCGGCGCGGAAAATCGGACGCGGCGCTTGCCAGGTGGCCCCATCATCTGTGCTGACAATGGTAGCGTTGCCGGCAACAGCCATGAGTCTGCCGTCGGACAACCTCACAAAAGGTCGCCTCGCCTCCATCTCCAGGTCCTCACAAACGGGGTCAATCCAACGAGCAGTTGGGGCGCCTTCTCTGTTCGAATCGCTCATAGTTCGGTCCTCCCGCCAATCCCTTCCTGGGAGCTCAATTGATGACTTTCTTTCGGCGGTGTTGCTTAGGCATGATTACACGAACCATAGCACGGCGGTCGATCGCCGTCAACCCATTTTCAGACAACGGTGCAAGAGGCAGCCCCCCCTCAGTGCCCTTTCCAAGGCACTCGCAGGTTTGACTCAGTATAGGCAAGACAGTATCCTGATAACCGTCTCCGCTCGACAATTGCGGTTCAGCCTGCGCAAGGCCGTCGATCAACTATGCGAAGATGGACAGTTGAGGAGAGCAGACTCTGGAAGGTTGGGTGCCAGCGAATTGCGACCACAGTTTCCCCCGTTTCCCGGTTCCGCCCGTTTGCAATCACTGCTGTAATGCAACATCGTCCAGCGTAGAAGTACCATAGGCGCCGTGCCTTCAAATACTCAGTCTTCATGACTGCCGACATGATAATTCTTGTCGTCATTCTTGTGGTGGCGACCTACCTCTATCTTACTGACTGGCTGGCAACGGAGACGACTTCCGCTCTTGCTATCGCGTCGCTTGCGCTGACGGGTGTCTTGGAGCCTGGCGAGGCCTTGTCCGGCTTCGCCAGCACCGCCACGCTAACGGTGGGAGCAATGTTTGTAATCAGCGGCGGTTTGCTCCGCACAGGGGCACTGGAAATCGTTACCATAGGGCTGGCGCGATTCTCAGGAGGTAGCCCCAGGAGGCTGCTGATCCTGCTTGGCGGCGTCATTCCTCTGGCCAGTGCCATCATGAACAACACCCCAGTCGTCGTCATGATGGCGCCGGTCGTACTTTCCTTGAGCCAGCGTTTCCGGATTCAACCATCCAAGCTGCTCATCCCCCTGAGCTATTTTGCCGTATTGGGCGGTACCATCACTCTGCTTGGAACTAGCACCAACATCCTCGTCGACGACCTCTACCGGGCCGCCGGAGGACCAGGTTTCAACCTGTTGACCTTCACCCCGCTCGGCCTGATCTTTACAGTTGCAGGCGGTATCTTCGTCGTCTTTACAAGCCAGAAGCTGCTGCCTGACAGGTCCCCAGCCGGCAGCCTCGGAGAAGGCCGCCACCAGAGCACTCCTTTCGTCGCCGAGCTGATAGTCGAAAAGACGAGCCCCTTGCTCGGCCAAAACGTTGGTGAACTGTTCAGCGAGGCCGCCGGGGTCCGATTCTCGCGGCGCCGTTCAGAACGCCACCACCGGCGCCTGACCCATTTGCGGGGCGCGCTCCACAACAATGGTGAGTCGGCGCAAGACCGCATCGAACTGCTCGAACTCCTGCGCGACGGCAGGCCGCACCGCGCCCGGCGTCCCCAACCATCACGCTTGGATCTGGTCAGACGCTTCGAGCCGGACGACGCAGAGTCACTGCGAATCCAGGAAGGCGACGTGCTGGTCATCTGCGGCGCGCCCCCGGTGATTGCCCGCTTCATTGACACCTATTCGGGATACTCGTCTGAGCCGGGACAGTTTGGCCCGCCACCATCACAGAGTTCGTCCGGAGCCTCGCCCGCGCTCCGAATTGTCGAGGCAGTCATTTTGCCGGACTCAGTGGCAATTGGCCGGCAGCTCGCACAGCTTGAATTTGAAGATAGTCACCATGTCCATGTGCTGGGACTTCAGCGAAGAGGCGGACAACGCCGGGTCGGACCGCGACACGCGCGCCTCAATAGCGGAGATGTACTACTCCTACAGGGGACCCGCTCCGGCCTGCACACCGTGAGCGAGCTATTCAAGCTGCTCCTGGTCGAGGGCGTGGAGTCTGCCATTGTCAGGCGTGCCAAAAATCGTCCTGCGCTTATAATTATGGGCGCCGTGATTCTGCTGGCTAGCCTGACGGAGATTCCGATCGTAATGCTGGCGTTGGGCGGGGCCGCGCTAATGGTCGTTACACGCTGTCTGCGCGCGGATGAGGCGATGTCGTCACTCGACGGGGCAACATTGTTACTGCTTGCCGGCACGATCCCCATGGGGATTGCCATGCAGAAGACCGGACTTGCTCAGCTGCTCGTGGACCAACTAATCACTGTTTCCGGCCAGGTCAGCCCGGTCGTAATGCTCTCCCTCTTCTATCTCTTCACCAGCCTCCTGACCCAACTGATCAGCAACAACGCCGTTGCCGTCCTCCTCACCCCGATCGCGCTATCAATGGCCGCCACACTGCAGGTGAATCCACAGCCGTTGTTGATGACGATAGCCTTTGGCGCTTCGGCCAGCTTTATGACGCCGATGGGATACCAGACCAACGCCATTGTGAGAGGCGCTGGTGGGTACACATTTGGCGACTATCTGCGCATCGGGATTCCGCTGACGGTCATCATGTGGGCGCTGGCTACGGTCTTGATTCCGCTTTTCTGGCCGTTGTGATTCTGTGCACCGTGGCGGCTGGTCTGCGATAATGTCCGGCAGAGGCAGAACGCTCTCTCACCGTCTTTCAGCAAGGAGAAATCTACATGTCCACTTCATCGTTGGCAGAAAGGGATTGGAGCGGAGGAGTCGTTCGTTACCCTGACCCGGCTGTCGAGGTGCTTGATGACCGCTTCAGCAGGTACAGGATTGGCAACGCGGTCGTCGAACGTCTCTTCACCGGTTGCCGCTGGGCCGAAGGTCCGGTGTGGTTCGGAGACGCCCGTTGTCTGATTTGGAGCGACATTCCCAACAATCGAATGTTGCGCTGGACCGAAGAGAGCCAGGAGGTAAGCGTCTATCGCAGCCCCTCTCGTCACAGTAACGGCAATACCCGCGATCGCCAGGGTAGGCTCGTAACCTGCGAGCACACAGGCCGCCGCGTCACCCGCACCGAGCACGACGGCTCGATCACTGTCTTGATGGACAGTTTTGAAGGCAAGAGGCTCAGCTCTCCCAACGATGTCGTGGTCCATTCGGACGGCAGCGTCTGGTTCACCGACCCCGGCTACGGGATCATGCTCAACTACGAAGGCAAGGTCGCTGAAGCGGAGCTGCCAACTCGCGTCTATCGTCTGGACCCTGAATCAGGAGAGGCAACAATCGTAGCCGACGACTTTCTGCGCCCGAACGGACTCTGCTTCTCGCCCGACGAGGACCTCCTGTACATCGTGGATACCGGACGCTCGCACGATCCAAACGGTCCGTCCCACATCCGTGTCTTCGACGTCACAGTCGACAACCGCCTCGAGAACGGCCGCCTCTTTGTCGACATGAACCCTGGCATGGCTGACGGCATCCGTTGCGATGAAGACGGCAATCTCTGGGCCGCGGCCGGTTGGGCCGGCCCTGGCTTCGACGGCGCCCATTGCTACGCGCCAGACGGTACGCGTATCGGGCAGATCCATCTGCCCGAAATCTGCGCCAATCTCTGTTTCGGCGGGGCGGGAAAGAACAGGCTGTTTATGGCAAGCAGCCAGTCGCTATACGCAGTTTACGTTGAAACGACCGGCGCCCAGCAGCCGTAAAATCAAACCAGAAGAAGGAGATACTTTATGTCCTACAGTATTCACTCAACACTACAAGATATTCTGAGCAATGAGCAGGCCAAGGCGGTCCTGGACAAGCACATGCCCGGCGCCTCATCCCACCCGGACCTACCCATGGCGATGCACCTGACCTTACAACAGATATCCTACTACCCGGAGGCGGTCGACGCCGGCCTCTCCCAGGAAAAGCTGCAGGCCATTGACGCCGAACTGAAGGCCCTTGGGTGAGCAGTCGGCGTCACCACGAAACGTCGGGCGAGATTACAGGTTTCCGCGGCGACGCGCCATTTCAAAGGCGTCGTCCCTGGGTGTGTAATTGAGAACCGCCTTCGTGTCGGTCATGTCCAGGCGCTTGTAGCGGTTGTCCGAAATGCCGTGAAAGTTGCCAAAAAGAACGTCGTCGCCTGCCTCGACCGCCGCCGCGATAAGGCTCGCATTGTCCTCCAGTGTCTGAATGATCTCTACATACTCGTGATCCCAGTGGATCCATTCCGAGTTGCGGTCCTGTACGGCGCCGAACCGGAGACAGAGTGAGGAAAGGCCGTGGGCGGCTGAGTAGTAGCGTGCCAGGGCCTCGCCCCAGCACTTTGTGGCGCCATACAGGTTGATGGGATAAACGGGCTGGCTGGTGTGAACCTGCTGATCGCGTGGATAGCCTAACACCGCATTGATGCTGCTCGCGTAAACAACCCGCCGGCAACCGGCCTGATGGGCGGCTTCAAACACATTGTAGGTGGCGATTATATTGTTGGGCAGAAGACTCTCCCAGGAGGCGTCCATGTTCGGATCCGCCCCCAGGTGGACCACCGCGTCGACGCCTTCAAAGAGCGATCGAATCGCGTCGAAATCGCTCAAATCCGCCTGCGTGAAGGGAGCGCCCTTCGTATCCTCCGGTTCAGCAATATCCGTAAGGACGAAACTGTAGGAGTCTGCATAGGCATTGTGGAAAAAACTGCCAATTTTACCGGCCGCACCGGTAAGCAATACTTTCCGAGTCATATAAGGACCTCATGTGACATCTGAGAGGCAGGCAGTTAGCCACGCTCTGCCGGATCATCCCACTTTTTCTATTACGCCAACGTACTGCCCGCCGGTACCGCCTATGAATTCAGCAACGCGCCAACCGGTACCCTCCACGATCTCCTGCATCTCCGCTTGAGAGACCATCAGATAGTCGAACCAATCGCCGATCAACTGGCGGTATCGCACGCGCAGGCGAATCTCGCCGGCCATTCGCCCCCTCTGGCGGTTTCGATCATGATAGCCAAGATGCTCCGGCTTGTCTGTTCCATAGATGTCGAGCGACTCAGCCACGATGCGGGCATCCTGACTGGTGATGTTCTTGAGCCGCCGGAGCATCCACTTTGCCCGGCGGGGGTTTGCCAACAGACCAAAGTTGTTACCCATCATCAGAACGGTATCAAAAGTACCGAGAGATGCGTCAACTCTGTGGAACGGCAACTGCTTCACATTCCTTACGCCCCGCCTTCGGCAGATCTCGAGCGCACCGGGCGACACATCGATGCCTACCACCTCATGGCCTCTTTCCTGCAGATACAGCGCAAAGCGGCCGGCTCCCACACCAACATCAAGGACGCGGCCATGTACGAATTCCATCGCTTGCTGCATACGCGGAGGCCAATCGTTGTAAGGTGCGAAGTAGGCGGGCAGATTGTCTGTTGCCATGAGATAACCGTCATCCCGCTCGATAAACTCACTGCAGTCTTCACCTGCAAGATGGTCGGCCAGGAGAAGTCCGAAGGCATCCTGCTTCCGTCCGCTGTTCATCCAAAGTACTCCACATGACTACAAGAAATCAGGTCCTGTCAGTGGTTGTCCATCTTAAACGCCCGTGCTATAAAGAGCAAGGAAACGACCATGAAAAAGTTAGACATAAAGAGGTCCGATTCTTGTAAAGGAAAACACAATGGCCGCCAAGAATTCTAGCCCGATCCCGGTAGACAACGACGACAGCAGCCTCTTTGACGTCCAGACCAATGCCGCCGGTCCCACTGGCTCCTTGCCTCTGGACGAAGAGTTCCTGCGCAACGCGCCCAGCGGCGACATCTTCGGGCTCACCCAGGACGCCGGCATGGGCTGGAACCCCCGGCGGCTGCGTAATCCGGAGTTTCTCATCCTCAGTACACAGGGCGGTATCCGTGCCCCGGACGGCACGCCGGTCGCCCTCGGCTACCATACCGGCCACTGGGAAGTCGGACTGCTGATGGAGGCCGCGGCCGCGCGCCTCAAGGATCTTGGCATGGTGCCATTCGCCGGATTCGTTACAGACCCCTGCGACGGCCGCTCCCAGGGCACGACCGGTATGATGGACTCCTTGCCATACCGCAACGACGCCGCAATCGTCCTGCGCCGCCTTATCCGTTCGCTGCCTACGCGAAAGGGAGTGATGGGCGTGGCGACTTGCGACAAGGGCCTGCCAGCCATGATGATCGCCCTTGCAGCACAGCGGGAACTGCCCGTGGTACTCGTGCCCGGCGGCGTGACCCTGCCCCCCAGCGACGGCGAAGACGCCGGCAAGGTGCAGACCATCGGCGCCCGCTTCTCCCACGGCGAAATCACGATGGAGGAGGCCGCTGAGTTGGGTTGCCGCGCCTGTGCCTCGCCCGGAGGTGGCTGCCAGTTCCTCGGTACGGCCGCCACGTCTCAGGTTGTTGCCGAGGCCCTGGGTCTTACTCTGATGCATGCCGCGTTGGCGCCCTCAGGCCAACCGATATGGAGGGATGCAGCCGATCGTTCAGCCCAGGCCTTAGTATCACTACACGAAAATGAGGTCGCCTGCGCCGACATACTCACCGAGAAAGCACTCCATAACGCCATGGTCGTACACGCCGCCTTCGGCGGGTCGACCAACCTGCTGCTCCACATCCCCGCCGTCGCCCACGCTGCCGGTCTGCCACGACCCAGTGTCTCCGACTGGCAGCGCATCAACGCCGAGGTGCCGCGACTCGTCGACGTCCTGCCCAACGGGCCCAAGGGCCATCCTACGGTCCAGGCCTTCCTCGCCGGCGGCGTACCCGAGGTGATGCTCCACCTGCGCGACCTGGACCTCCTGCATCTGGACGCCGTCACCGTCCACGGCCGCCCGCTCGATGAACTGCTCGACGAATGGCAGGGAAGCGAACGCCGCAAACGCCTGCGTGAACGCCTATTCTCGGCCGACGGCGTCGATCCCAATGACGTCATTATGGACCCAAAGACCGCGTCAGCGCGCGGGCTGACCAGTACCGTTACCTTCCCCACCGGCAACCTGGCTCCCGAGGGGTCGGTCATCAAGAGCACGGCTATTGATCCCTCTGTGGTTGACCCGGACGGCGTCTACCGCAAGACGGGCCCGGCCAGGGTCTTTACCAGCGAACGCGAGGCGATTGCCGCCATCAAAGGCAACCATGAGAAATCGATTCAGGCGGGTGACGTTATCGTCCTGATCGGTTGTGGCCCGATGGGAAGCGGAATGGAGGAGACCTATCAGCTGACGTCGGCTCTACGCTATCTGCCCTTTGGAAAGCAAGTCGCTCTCGTCACCGATGCGCGATTCTCCGGCGTAAGCACGGGGGCCTGTATCGGCCACGTCGGTCCTGAGGCACTGGCGGGCGGCGCCGTCGGCCGCGTTCGGGAAGGTGATACGATTCAGATAGAAGTGGACACGGTCAACCTGCAGGGCAGATTGGATCTCCTGGCCCCACATAGTAGCAATGGAAGTGGTGTTGGTGGCAACGGCTCAGACGCGGTGCAGCGCGAGGAAGGATCCGAGCTATTGAACAACCGCTCTCTTCATCCCGACCTGGCCGCCGACCCAAGGCTTCCTGACGATACTCGCCTGTGGGCGGCATTGCAGGCCGTAAGCGGCGGAACGTGGGCTGGCTGCGTCTATGACACGGACCGCATCCTGGAGGTCCTCGCCGCTGGGGAGAAAGCCTTGGCTCAGCAGTAAGGGAACTGCTAGAAACTGTCTCGATGCAAGGCCTCGGCCGTCCCCTACCGCCATGTCTTGGGAAGCATCGAAGATTAACGGCCGTTCTTTAGGGGTCGCTGCAGTCGCGGGTGAATCCGCACTGAGTACAAATAATCTTGCAGTGGCGTTTGGTTATCGCGCCACCGCACAGCCAGCAGAAAGTGTCGTCCGCCGGCTCGTAAACCGGCACGAATTCGACCTCTGCGGCTTCTGCCCGATGCACGTAACTTTCTCGCTCAATTCGCCCGTTCTGCCCGTAGAAAGTGGCCTCATATCCCTGAAACTCACCTCCTTCATACAGGAATTTCGCCGAAAAGAATCGGTCCTCGAACAGCCACGGGATAAACAACCTGTCACCCGGCCACAGGTTCAGATCCAGCAGACGGTCGTTGTCGATCCAGGCAAGCCTTCCCTCAAGAGAGTCGCGTAGCTGCCCGGTCCAATCTTGGGCAAGAAAGAGCCAGACATACCAGTCGGCCTCACCGTCAAAGTTGGGGAAGGTTATTTGACCGCGCAGCGCCGGGTCGAGGCACACGAGTCCGCTCTCCTCGTAGACCTCACGTACTACGCACTCTTCCGGCGATTCTCCAGGCTCGAACTTGCCGCCGAGACCGTTCCACTTGCCCTCGTGGTAGTCGTTGGCTCGCTTTACCCTGTGCAGCATCAGCGTCTGTCCGGGCCGCTGCACATAGCAGAGCGTTGCCAGTTTCAAACCGTAATTGGCCATGATCAGAACGCCGCCAGCTCCTTTCCAACTGTGTAGATCTTCGCCGCGCTGGGACGGTATGCGTCCTCCAAGGTAGGGCTGAAGGGAACCGGCACGTCCAAGCCTGTCAACCGCTGAATCGGTGCATCCAGCCACTCAAACGCCTCCTGTGCGATCAGCGCCGCCACCTCCGCACCGACTCCAGTGTTCCCGGTAGCACTGTGGACGACCAGCACCTTGCCCGTCTTGCGTGCGCTTTCAAGGATTGCTTCGGTGTCCAGTGGCTTGAGCGTGCGCAGATCGAGGATTTCAACGTCAACGCCCTCCTCTGCCAGCCGGGAAGCCGCCTCGTGGGCTTCCCTCACTTGAGCGCCATATGTGATGATCGACAGATCCAAGCCTTCCCGCGCCAAATGGGCCTCTCCAATAGGAACCGTGTAGTCGCCTCCCGGTACGGGCCCCCGCTCCGATCTGTAAAGGATTTTGCTCTCCATGTATATGACCGGGTTATTGTCGCGTATCGCCGCTACCAGCAGACCCTTGGCATCTGCCGGCGTCGCCGGCGCCACGACCTTGAGACCGGGTGAGTGTGTAAACCACGCCTCCGGGTTCTGACTGTGGAAGGGGCCGGAACGCAGGCCTCCGTCACTCGGCGCCCTGATCACCCATGGCACAGGAGCGCCCCAGCGGTAGTGATTCGTAGCGGCGAACTGCACAATGCTGTCGAAACCGCTGGAAATAAAGTCGGCGAACTGCATCTCTATCACCGGCCGCATCCCCATCAGTGCCATACCAGTACCCATGCTGATGAATGCGTTCTCGCACATTGGCGTGTTGAAAATGCGCTCGGGCGGATACTTCTCCGTTAGCGGCTTCGTTACTTTGAAGGCGCCGCCGAAAGGGCCGGCCACGTCTTCGCCGAAAATGATCACTTCCGGGTCGCGCGCCATCTCCACATCCAGCGCATCTGTGATTGCTGCAATGTAGGTCAGTTCCCGGGTGCTGTTCGTTCCCACGGTCCTCATGGCTTCACCCATAGTGCCCCTTCAAAGGCTACGCGCGGACTGTTTGGCGCGTATTTTACCACACCGTGGTGGAGAATACGCCGTCCACCGCATCCAATGTAAGCTTGGCAGATCAGAACATTTGTCGTAATATATGGAAGTTGAATTCGTCTAAACTTAAATCCTGAGAACTGTTTCAGAAGTTAAACTGGACACAAAGCTTGAAAACCCATACAAACGAATCAACTGGGCAAGAAGCACCTTTAAGCCAGAATCCTTGCAGCCTTTTTCCTGGAGGACTGGCATCTTCTTGTCGGGTTAGGAGAAAAAATGGCCACTGTACTTGTTCGGCACTTGGACGACGAAGTGGTAAGGCGGCTAAAGCAACGCGCTGTCCGGAAAAATCGTCCCCTCGAGAGCGAAGTGCGCCGAATACTGGAAGATGCCGTCGCGCACAAGGTAGAGGATAGGAAACGCGCCTTCCGGGAGTTGTCAAACAGGTTGTTGGACCAACAGGCTGGCTACCCGCCTCAAACGCCCTCACTCTCAATTATAAGAGAGGACCGCGACAGTGATCATGGGGCCGCTTGATGCTTCTGGTCGTAGATGCTAGCGTCGCAGTCAAGTGGCTGGTAAGGGAAGACGATTCCGAATTGGCGTTACGCCTGTTTGAGAGAAACCACGAACTTTATGCGCCAGGACTCTTGGCGTCGGAAGTCGGAAATGCGCTGTCCAGAAATGCCCGCTTAGGCGAAATCGCCAAAGGTCAAGCATTGGAGCTAGCTGCCGCCATTCCCGAGATAGCAGTCAACTGGATCAATGATGAAGGAATCTGTCCCGATGCTGTCCGAATATCTATCGAACTGCATCATCCAGTATATGATTGCGCCTATCTAGCGCTAACGCAAAGGCTAGGTGCAATCGTGGTTACAGCCGACGCCCGTTTTGTTGAATCTTTGGCAGGTACTGAATACAGGACAAGCGTTGTAACTTTGAGTCGCCCGGAAATGAAGCAAGATGACAGCCTCAAGTAAGCAAGGCCAAAATGAGTGGGTCAGTATGTCTAGTGTTAGATTAAGCAGGCACCCATACCATTGAAGAGGAATAGGAAACAGTAGATTTTCCGGAGTCCAGATCCTACGAAACCAATCACTGGTCCGTTTCCCTTATCGCCCAGAGAGCATTCTCACACAAATGTACGCCATAGGAATTCGGAGGACCCAGTGAACGTAGAAATCCGCGACGAGAGATTCCGCGCAGTCGTCGGCGATGACGTCGACATCGAAGAAGTCGGCAGCGGCTTCGAATTCACCGAAGGCCCCATCTGGAACCACCTCGAAAACCACATTATCTTCAGCGACATACCCGGCAATATCATGCGGCGCTGGCGGCACGACGGCAGCATCGAAACCTGGCGGCAGCCCAGCAACATGGCCAACGGCAATGCCTACGACGGCGAAGGCCGGGTCGTTACCTGCGAACACGCCACCAGCCGCGTCACGCGGACGGAGAGCGACGGCTCAGTGACGGTACTGGCAACGCACTACGGTGACAAGGAGCTCAACAGTCCCAACGATATAGTTGTCAGGAGCGACGGCTCAATCTACTTCACGGACCCGGGCTTCGGCCGCATGGAGTACTACGGCCTACCGCGCGAGCAGCAGCTCGAATTCCAGGGCGTGTACCGTCTCGATCCCGACAGCCGCCAGCTGACGTTGCTCGTCAACGACTTCGACCAGCCCAACGGTCTCTGTTTCTCACTGGAAGAGTCTCAGCTTTTCGTCAACGACACGATGCGAGCGCACATACGCGTCTTTGATGTGAACGGAGAGGGTACACTCAAAAACGGCCGCGTCTGGGCCGAGGTCACAGGCGACCGCGACGGCGTACCCGACGGCATGAAGGTCGACAGCGAGGGCAATCTCTATGTGACAGGGCCAGGCGGCATCCACGTTTTTGGCCCTGACGCCGCCTGTCTAGGTGTGATCTACATGCCACAAGGCTGCGCAAACTTCTGTTGGGGCGATGGCGACATGAAGAGCCTCTTCATAACGGCCAGTACCTCCCTTTACCGAGTGCGGGTCCTTGTAGCAGGTAAACACGCCTTCTAGCTGAGACACGCCTTCTGGTTGGCAGGAAGAGAGCGTAGAAGAAAGATCACAAATGTGCCTGCAAACGACGCCCTCAAACCGGCAGCCAGCACCAGTGGGTCTTCGGAATTGACGAATCGAAGCCACTGGGCTAGGTTGGAACTGGAGATCCTTAACCAAGTCAGATAGCTCCAGGAGATTCTAAGGAATGATCGCACTCGACGTATATTTCAACGCCAAAGACGGCAACGATGCCGAACTTGAAAGAATAATCGTAGACGTCTGGATGGAGGCAATGCGTCAGCAACCGGGCTTTGTCAGCGCCTCGTTGATGACACCCTTCCCGCAGGAGGATCTCGAAGCCATGGGGGCGATTCGACCCCCCTTTTCTCACGAAGTCATCTCATTCTGGGAGAGCGAAACGTTGCGGCAGGAATGGGTAGCCCGCGACATCCACCAGGAAGTTTGGCCTCAGGTGGAAGCGGCGGCAGAGGTAGTTGTGTATACAGTTTCCAATTGCGATAAGGATTGGAATCTCTGAGAACCAGGGGCGGGAACCTGCTCGAGTTGGCAACCCTCTCTCTAACTCCCGCCCCGATCCCCTTCTTCCTGGAACTGGGCATCAACGACCGCCAGAATGGCGACGTTGACGATGTCCACGACCTCGGCGCCGGTCTCTAGCACATGGATAGGCTTGCCCATCCCCACCAGAATCGGTCCGATCGCCTCAGCACCGCCCAAACGGTGCAACAGTTTGTAAGCCGTATTGGCTGAAGCCAGTTCCGGGAAGACCAACACGTTAGCATCCTCAATTGCACTGAATGGATAGTGACGGCGCATCAGGTCCGGCACCACCGCCACATCCGCCTGCATTTCTCCATCGATCTGTAGGCCGGGCTCCTGCGCCTTGACCAGTTCGGTCGCCTGCTGCACCTTATCGACCTGCGCATGGCGCGTGCTGCCGAAATTGGAGAAACTCAGCATCGCCACCCTCGGCTCGACGTCGAACTGCCTCGCTACCTCAGCCGCATTGATCGCGATCGCCGCCAGCGTTTCGGCATCAGGGTCGATATTCACCGTCGCGTCGCTGAAAAAGTAGATCCGATCGCGCACAATCATCAAGTAGACACCGCTGAGAACGCCGCGCTCCGGCGCCGTCCCCACGATCTGCAGCGCAGGCCGCAGCACATCCGGGTAGTTGTAAGTCAATCCGGAGATGAAGGCCCCGGCGTCGCCGTTTAGCACCATCGCCGGCCCAAAGAAGTTGGACTGGCGCATCAGCTCGTTTGCCCTGGCCAAAGTTACGCCCTTGCGCTGGCGTTCATGATAGAAGGCGGCCGCGTAGTCTCGATACTTAGGGTCCTGGTTTGGGTTGATCACCGTCGGCCGGTAGTCCAACCCGAGCTCCTCGCAGCGAATTCGGATCACTTCGGGATTGCCGAGCAAGACCGGTGTACCTATGCCCTCAGACTCGACGGCATACGCCGCCCGCACGATCTTCGGGTGCTCGCCTTCCCCAAATACGACCCGTTTCGGATTCTGTCTGGCTTTGCTCTGCTGCGTTCGCATGACCTGCACACCTTTGCCTATGCGCAACGCCAGTTCGTCCAGATAGGCGTCCAGATCGATATTACGGCGCGCCACGCCGGTCTCCATCGCCGCCTTCGCCACCGCCGGCGCCACCCACATCAGCACGCGGCTGTCCAGCGGCTTGGGAATGATATAATCGGGCCCGAACTGAAGTACGTCCAGCCCGTATGCCTTCATTACGCTATCGGGCACGTCCTCCTTGGCCAGGTCCGCAAGCGCACGCGCCGCGGCCAGCTTCATCTCCATATTGATCGCCTTCGCCCGCACGTCCAGAGCACCGCGGAAAATGAATGGAAAGCCGAGTACGTTGTTGACCTGGTTGGGAAAGTCGCTTCGCCCAGTCCCCATGATCACAGTATCGCTGCGCGCGGCAACGGCATCAGGATACGGGATCTCCGGGTCCGGATTGGCCATGGCGAAAACGATCGGATTCTCTGCCATCGACCGCACCATATCCGACGAGACCGCTCCTGCTACTGAAAGGCCAATTAACACGTCGGCGCCGGCCATGGCTTCACCTAGCGTGCGTGCATCTGTATCGCTGGCGTACTCCTCTTTCCACTCGTTCATGTTGTCCATGCGACCATCGTAGATGACTCCGCGGCTGTCGCACATGACGATATTGCTCTTCTCCGCGCCCAACGCCACGTAAATCTCCGCGCATGCGATAGCTGAGGCCCCCGCGCCGTTGATGACGATTCGGGCCTCGTCCAGCGGCTTCCCCGCGATCTCCAGAGCGTTCAACAGCCCTGCCCCGGATATGATAGCCGTCCCGTGCTGGTCATCGTGGAAGACCGGGATGTCCAGCCGCGCCTGTAAAGTCTGCTCGATCAGGAAACACTCAGGGGCCTTAATGTCCTCCAGATTAATGCCCCCAAAAGTCGGCGCGATCAGTTCGCAAAAACGCACCATCTCCGCCGCATCCTCTGTATCCACCTCGATATCGAAGACGTCCACGTCCGCGAAGCGCTTGAAAAGCACCGCCTTTCCTTCCATGACCGGCTTCGATGCCAGCGCGCCGCGGTTGCCAAGCCCGAGGATGGCCGTACCATTGCTGATTACAGCCACAAGGTTTCCCCTTGACGTATAGTCAAAAGCGTCCTCCGGCCTGTTCGCGATCTCAAGCACAGGATGAGCCACGCCGGGGGAGTAGGCCAGGGAAAGATCCAGCTGCGTCTCCATCGGCTTGGTCGGCGTAATCTTCAGCTTGCCGGGCCTGCCATTGGCATGATAGTCAAGTGCGTCCTGTTTTGTCAGCGTCATCGGGCTACTCCGCGTGTTCTTGTCAGACTGGCTCCCTTCATTGTATGCGATGTGAGTTGGATTCGCACACATGAATGGCCCGCGGGCGTGCATACCAAACTGGGGATGAACTATCCCATACCTCGGTCAGCATCGAAGCCACAGACATTCCGCGTTCTACTCCGAGGCACAGGAAGCGCCGTCTCTATCCCCTGACCCCTGCAATTCCGGGCGGTCGGGCCTATTCGGCCCTCCCTTGTGCGGGGGCTCCGCCCCCGCAACGCCCCCTCTCCTACAACATGCCTCGCCGAACCTGGTGTCGACATTGGTGACATGTACCCAATCGAAAGAATTTCGCCAGACCACTCCCACCAGTCCCACCAAATCCCCGTAGGGGCAGGCCTTGTGCCTGCCCTTCCGTCGCACAACCCCCGCGCCTTCCCATCCCCCCAAAACAGACCCGTAGAGGCAGGCCTGTGCCTGCCCTTGCGTCGCATTCCTCACCCTCCCCATCCTCCCAAAACAGACCCGTAGGGGCAGGCCTTGTGCCTGCCCTTGCGTCGCACAAACCCCGCGCCTCCCCATCCTCCCAAAACAGACCCGTAGGGGCAGGCCTTGTGCCTGCCCTTCCGTCGCATCCCCCACGCCTTCCCATCCCCCCAAAACAGACCCGTAGGGGCAGGCCTTGTGCCTGCCCTTCCGTCGCATCCCCCACGCCTTCCCATCTTCCCCCAAAACAGACCCGTAGGGGCAGGCCTTGTGCCTGCCCTTCCGTCGCATCCCCCACGCCTTCCCATCTTCCCCCAAAACAGACCCGTAGGGGCAGGCCTTGTGCCTGCCCTATGCCTTCCTCAAAGCACGTAACCAATTCCAGCCTCCGCTGCCAAAAATCTCACTACCAAACTGTTACCACCCCAAAACGGAACAGCACTCCGATTTTCCAGGGCAATTGCATCAAAAACAGTGATATAATATCCCTATGCGTGCGCCGTCTAAAGGCACAGTATCTTGCTCACAGAGTAGGCGCGTGAAGCGGGAAATCACGTAGGTCAGCTTCAGTGGCCTTGCACATATGGAAAGGTCATAAAGGAGCGAAGTAAAGCGGAAGAGCGAATGAACTACACTGAAACCGCTCCCGCAAGACCTGCTACCTGAGACTAAAGCTATACTGCTTGAATCCTGGTCTCCATCGGGCAAGAGCTATGACCATCAGGAAAGGTAGTCGATTCTCAAAGCCATAGGTGATAGGTTAGAGTGGGAACCTACCAAGACGAAATGGAAAGCCGTGTGCGGTGAAAGCCGCACGCACGGTTCGCGGGCAGGCAGGAGGCAAGTGCTTATCCAAGCAACTCACTTCCTGCCGAGCCTACTATTATGCAAATAGGCATAACTGAGAGCGTACTGACATCAAGCCACGACTCTCGCTGGCAGGGAATCTGAAAGCGAGGAGGGACCCCTCCCAAGACTGGTAACTGCCCTTAATCCATCTGCCCATAACCTGACGATGACAGCGAGGAACTGTGCTCGAAGTCGAGCGCAAAAGTCCAAAACAAGGATAACTGCCCGGCCTGACCCGACTCAACCCATCCCTAATGGTCCAGACACGACACCACGCCCTCCCACCGCCGGCTGCCCGGCATGAGTCTGTCATCAGCTGGAGTAGTGGATGAGCATCGTAGGGAACTTGCCGGAATCAGGAACTGACGGCAGAAACGGAAAAACTAATGCAAAAGCATAACGACAACAAGAACCACATAAAAATCCGCCCGCTTTTGCCCGTCTTTTCCGCCATTTCCGCCATTTCCGCCATATTCCCCCCATATTCCCGCCAAAACACGTCCCGCCGATTCAGAACTCATACAACTCTCGTACTTTATATCCCGTCTCTTCCGCCATTTCCGCCATTTCCGCCATATTTCCGCCAAAACACGTCCCGCCATTTCAGAACTCGTACAACTCTCGTACAACGTATATTGACACTCGTTCGGACCTGCCACGCCGGCGAGGCCCTAACTGCAGCTCACGACACAGACTGCATAAGTTGCAGGTCACTCTACACGTAAACGCTCATAAACACTCGCCCAACACACAGACAAGAAAGCCAGTGACCCACCTTGAAGACTGACGGTCCACGTTGAAAGCAAGGCTCGCATCGGTCCCCAAGGCACATGCAACTCATCTGAATTTCATCTTTTCATCCCAGGCCGTAATGCTCCTGACTTCCACCTTCAGACACTTGCACAAACGGACATGCCCCCTAACCGGCATTCCTGCCAAACGTTACCAAGCCGGTTGGAAGACTGCCTATCTCTGGAGAGTTCTACCCCATTAAGGTGCAGTTGCCCTGGGCAAGCGGTGCCGAAATTGACCCTCTTCTGACCAGGATTAGGCCAACTTTCCTGGCCTTGACTACGCGAATCTGGGCTCCGTGGCGTTGGCTTCCTTAACTGCTCACACAAAGCAGAAAAATTTGACTGGCGTGCCTTTCATGCTATACTCACGCCGGTTACGCCCCGCCGCACCCTTCGCCCCCGAAGACCGGTAAAGGTGCCACTGCATTAGTTTCGAAGGCAATCTGCTCTTTTCTGGGCGGGTGCATTCCCAACGACTGTCCAATCTAACGACTGAGACTAAATCCTATGGCGACAGCGGCTGACGTATCCAACGTCAGTACCGGGCGCATCACCAGCCCGCTTTCCATCCTCGGTGCGATCTGGGGCTCCTACTTCTTCCGCAAGTTCCTGCGTGCGCTGGCCACCATCTTCATCGTTACCACCATTATCTTCTTTTTGGTCCGCCTCCTGCCCGGCAACCCGATTGAGATCTACGTCAACCAGTTGGTTGTCACATACGGCTTGCCCGTCCACGAGGCCAAGGATCAGGCCGCCGCTCTGTTCGCTATCGACCTGGAACAACCGGTTATTCTCCAATACTTCTCCTACCTGCAAAATCTGGCCAGGGGAAACTTCGGTCAGTCAGTCCTGTCACCTGGAACGACCGTTACCGAAGTTATCTTGCGATTCCTCCCGTGGACTCTCTTCAGCGTTGGCCTGGGTCTCCTGATCAGTTTCACTATCGGCGTTCTGTTCGGTGTCATCATGGCCTACCGCCGCGACAGCTATCTTGATCACGGCCTGACTGTCATTAGTTCTGTGATTAGCTCCGTTCCAGACTTTCTGATCGGCCTGCTCATCGTCGTATGGTTGGGTGTCCAATGGAAGATCCTGCCGATCGCGGCTATGCGAGGCGCGTACTCATCCGGTATGGTGCCTGGTCTGAATCTGGAATTCTTGCTTGATGCATTCTTCCACGGAGCTCTGCCAATCTCTACCTACGTGCTGACCAGCGTCGGCTTTTGGATGCTGAGCATGAAGAGCAACACCATAAGCACCCTTGGTGAGGACTACGTTACGATTGCCAAAGCGCGCGGCCTGAAGGAGTGGCGTATTACAACCGCCTACGTCGGCCGCAATGCGATCCTGCCCCTTTTTACAATCCTTACAATTCGCATCGGCTTTGTCGTCGGCGGTTCCCTGTTGGTGGAGCAGATCTTCGAGTATGGCGGTATCGGGCGCATGCTGGGCCAGGCCATCAACCAGCGCGACTACACATTGATGCAGGGAATATTCCTGATCATTACTTTCTCAGTGATCTTCGCCAACTTTTTTGCCGACGTCCTGTACGGCTGGCTCGACCCCCGTATCAAGCTGCAGGACAACTGAGCCTGACCAAAGTGCGACAATACACACGAAACGCAGGAGCAGCTTAATGACGGCCCAAGTGGTGGAAGGCCAACAGACCGATAGCATCTTGGTCAGCGCATGGAAGGGATTCCGTACTGCCGTGCGCCTCCTTGCCTACAATCGGGTTGGGTTTATCGGTTTCCTCGTCGTGGTCTTCATGGTCCTGCTGTCCTTCGCCGGCCCCTTAATCATCGAACTGGATACCAAGACAAAGATCGACAGGATCTATATCACGCCGACACTTGAACATCCTTTGGGTACCGATCATCAGGGTCGCGACATCTGGTCTCAAATCGTCAACGGCGGCAAAGACGTAATCTACGTTGCCTTTCTGGCTGCCCTTATCTCAACGGTAATCGCGGTGATTTTTGGCACGCTTAGCGGCTTCATAGGCGGTTGGCTGGACAGCGCCATCATGTCGGTCACCGACATAATACTTACAATTCCTCAGTTCCCGCTCTTGGCGGTCCTGGCAGCCTTTATTTCCCTGAACAGCTTGACCCTGCTGGGGATCTTGATGGGTCTGCTGAACTGGCCGACGCTCTTGCGCGCGCTGCGGGCCCAGGCACTCTCCCTCAAACAGCGAGATTTCATTGAGGCAGCCAGGGCGCTGGATCTGGGCGTTATGCATATCGTCCTGCGCGAAATGGTCCCCAACATGATGCCCTACATTGTAGTCAGCTTCGCCCTGGGTATGACCTTTGCCGTCTACCAGCAGGCGGGACTCGTCTTCCTCGGCCTGGTGCCTATAACCGCTGGCAACTGGAGCGTGATGATTCAGCTGGCGTGGGTACGAGGAGCGATCTTCTACAAAGACAGTGTCTGGTACATTATGGCGCCGATCGTCGCCATCGCGATTCTGCAGTTGGCAATCATCTCCATGACCCGCTCGCTTGAGCTTGTATTCAACCCTCGACTGCGGGCCAGCGAGTAGGAATCTGTTCTCTGGATATATATGAGTCAGACCACTGATCTTTCCTGGCATCAGGAAATTGAAGAAAACGGCAACCAGCCCCCGCTGAGCCTGCAGAACGTTCATGTCAGCTATCGCACACGCAAGGGCAGCGTCCAGGCGGTCAGAGGTGTCTCCCTCGACTTGCAGGCAGGTGAAAGCCTGGCCCTGATCGGAGAGAGCGGCTCCGGCAAGACGACCTTGGGGCTGGGAATCGTACGTCTCCTGGTCGAAACCGCGGAAGTCAGCCCCGGCAAGATTATCTATCGCCGCGACGGCCGTGAGTTGGATGTGCTTTCACTTGCTGAAGGTCCGCTGCGCGAGTTCCGCTGGCGCGACTGCGCCATGGTCTTCCAGTCGGCGCTCAACGCGTTCAATCCCGTGCTGAAGGTTTGGGACCAGGTTTGGGATACGGCGAAAGCCCACAGGTGGAACAATCGCGAGGAGGTCCGCGAGCGGTTTCTCGACCTGCTTCGCTTTGTTCAGTTGGATCCTGACCGTGTCATCAACTCCTACGCCCATGAATTGAGCGGGGGCATGCGCCAGCGAACGCTTCTGGCCATTTCACTTCTGCTGGACCCACAGATTTTGATTCTGGACGAGCCGACAACCGCTCTGGACATCCTCACACAGAGGACGATCATCGATCTGTTACGGCGGCTGAAGGAAGACCTTCACTTTACCATGCTCTTCATCTCGCACGACCTTGCCATCGCCGCTGAGCTGGCAGACAGAGTTGCGACGATGTACGCCGGGCAGGTCGTCGAGCTTGGGCCGGTCGAGGACATCTTCTATCGCCCGCGTCATCCCTACTCGCTGGGTCTGATCAGGGCCGTTCCAACCGTAACCGGCGGTTTTGAGGAACTGTCCTCGATTCCCGGCTCTCCTCCCGACCTGATCAATTTACCGACTGGCTGCAAATTCCATCCACGCTGCCCCTTTGCCAGCGAGCGCTGTAGCAGCGAAGAGCCGGAGTTGGAACGGGTCGGCGACAATCACTACGCGGCCTGTTGGCACACCGATGCAGTGCAGGAAGACATCGAGCGCAACGGGCTGAGAGGCAGAAGGAGCGCGGAAAGGGAACGTACGCCCGGCCGGTAATCCCGTAAGGAAACAGGGGCGCGGCCAGTGGAGGCCGCACTAGATGACGCCAATTCTCGAACTGCGGAATGTAACAAAGTATTTTGGCAGCGGCCGCGAGCGCGTGACGGCCGTTGACTCGATTTCCCTGGACATTGAACCTGGCGAAATCGTTTGCCTCGTCGGTGAAAGCGGTTGCGGCAAGAGCACCACTGGCCGCATGGTCGTCGGCCTGCTGCCACCGTCCGAAGGGCAGATTCTCTACCAGGGACAGGATATCGCGTCAATGGAAAAGGCCGATTATCAGCAATACCGGCGCGCGGTACAGATCATCCATCAGGATCCCTACGCCTCACTCAATCCAACCCAGACCGTGCGCCAGATGATCACAACCCCACTCTTGCGCCACCAAACGCAGGCAACAGGTCAGAATGGAGCGGGCAGTGGCCGCAGAGGTCGCCGTCGTGACGCCGGGCGGCGGGCTGCCGAACTGCTGGAAATCGTCGATCTGACGCCGGTATCGGACTTTCTCGACAAGTACCCTCACCAGCTGAGCGGAGGGCAGCGCCAGCGCGTATCGGTAGCCAGGGCCTTGACCGTGGAGCCGAAGTTCATCGTCGCCGACGAAGCCGTCTCAATGGTGGATGTGTCAATTCGAGTGAGTCTGCTCAACATGCTCTACCGGCTGAAAGACGAGTTTGACGTAACCTTTCTCTTCATCACACACGACCTGGCCCTGGCGAAATACTTTGCCTGGGAAGGGCGAATCACTGTCATGTACCTGGGGCGCATTGTGGAAGAAGGGCCTACGCCCCGCCTCATCACAGATTCGCGCCACCCCTATACGCAGGCGCTTCTGGGAGCCGTTCCCGAAGCCGATCCGGAGTTGGCAAAGAAGAAAGTCCACATTGAACTGCGCAGTGCGGAGATTCCCAGTCTTTTGAATCTGCCGACAGGTTGTACTTTCCATCCGCGCTGCCCATACTTTGTTCCGGGGCAGTGCGACTTAGCCGTTCCCGGGTTGGAACAGATCTCAGACGGAGGCAGTGTAGCCTGCCCCGTTCGCATGGCGGAGCCGAGCCAGATTGTGTGAGGGGAAGAATCGCCGCCGGCCCGCTCCGCCTTGAAAATCTGAGGCACATCAGGAATGACATGGATCCCTTCCTTGGTAGGGCTGCATTTCAAATTGGGTTCTACATAGCCTTCGTTGCTGGCGCGCTCCTGATCTTCCTGGAGAAAGGGACCGCCGAATACGTCATCACTCAGTTTACACTGGGGATTGGGCTTGTATATCTACTCTTGGTTGTAATTCTTGTGCAATGGGGGAAGAAAAGAGAGAGATAAGCAGAAATGGTAAGCGCCTCTACCGCGCTCCTATGTGTAGCTCACTCTTCATCTCCCTGCTATCTCACATTCTCAATTGTCCTAAGGAGGATACAGAATGAACCGAAGATTTTGGCTTGTAATTGCTCTGATCGCGGCCTTGGCCATCAGCGCGTGCGGCGCCCCGGCGGCCGATATGGGCGGCGGTGAAGCGGCCCCGGCTGCTGCGGAAGAAGAGGCAGCTCCGGCGGGAACAGGCGTAGCCGAATTCCATCCGGCCTGGCCGTACGCGCCACCCCCCACGGGCCACTTCAACACCTGGGTTACGAACGGCATGACCCTTGGCATTTACCGCGCCCTAATGGAACCGCCGTTGTTCATGTTCCTTTGGGCCGACGGCAGCTGGATGCCGGTAGCCGGGGAGTCCTGGGAATGGGTCGACGACGTCACCTTGCGCGTCAACCTGATCCAGGGCGCGAGTTGGAGCGACGGCAGCGCCTTCACTTCGCAGGACGTTGTCGACACCTTCTCCATCTCCCGCCTGCTCAGTCAGACTGTTTGGCGCTTCCTCGACGACGTGCAGGCCGTCGATGATCACACGGTCGACTTCGTTCTCAGCGGTCCCTCCACGACCGTCCCCCGCCGCGTGCTGCGCGAGGTACACATCACAGCCTCCTCAGTCTATGGCGACTTTGCCCAGCGCACTCGCGATCTGGTCGAGGCCGGCATGACCAATGAGGACGACGAATGGAAGCAGTTGCTGCAGGAATTCAACGAGCTGCGCCCGGACGAAATGGTCGTTCTGGGGCCGTACGCGATCGACCCTGCCAGCATCACCGAGTCCCAGATGATTCTCAACAAGGTCGAGACATCCTACTGGGCTGACACCGTGCGCTTCGACCGCATGCTCAACTACAACGGTGAGACGCCGGTCGTTACGCCGCTCGTCCTCTCCGGCGACGTCGACTATGCTACGCACGGCTTCCCGCCTGCGACCGAGCGCGAGTTCATGTCTCTGGGTTACCGCATCATCCGCGCCCCCATCTACGGCGGCCCGGCACTCTATTTCAACCACACGATCTATCCCTTAAACGTCAAAGAAGTGCGCCAGGCCCTGGCCTACGCCATCAACTTTGAAGAGAACGCCTTTATCTCGCTGGCCGAATCGGGCGTGGCGCAGGAGTGCATGTGCGGATTCTCAGACAACATCACGCCCCTCTGGCTGAGTGACGGGGCGCGCGCCAGCTTGGATCCATACAGCCAGGATCTGGAAAAGGCGGAGCAGATGTTGCTCGACATCGGCTTCACTCGCGCCGACGACGGTGTCTGGGTTGACGACACCGGCGCCCGCATGGAGTGGGAGCTGACCGCGCCGGCAGAGTACGCCGACTGGTCTGCCGCGGCTGAGAACGTGGCCGAGCAGTTGACTGCTTTCGGATTCCAGACCAGCTTCCGAGGCGTCAACTTCCAGCAGCATCCGATCGACGTGAATGAAGGCAAGTTCCAGCTCGCGATTCGCGGTTGGGGCGCAGGCAATCCGCACCCGTCCTTCTCCTATGAGAATGACTTCAGTACGCACAACGCCGCCGCCACGGGCGTGGGCGCGTCGGGCGCCGGCAGCATCGAACTGCCCGGCATGTCCTTCGACCTGAACGTCAGCACTGACAGCGTTGGCGACGTCGACCTGTGGGCGCTGACCAAGGAGGCCGGCTCTGGCGGTGACGCCGCCATGCAGATCGCCGCGCTCGACAAGATCGCGATGGCCTACAACGAACTGCTGCCGCAGATTCCCCTTTGGGAACGCTACGGCAACAACCCGGTCCCCAGCCGCTTTGCCAGTGGTTGGCTGCCCGAAGGCGACCCGATCTACGTCAACAGCCCCTACGCCGACTCCTTCGTCGTCATCCAGATTCTGACCGGACAGCTTGGCCCGGCGGAATAGGCGATACTGTAGAGTGAGTTTTGTGGTAGAATAAGTGTAGTTAGGGCCGGCACCCCTGTGTCGGCCCTACTCTTTCAACCCCGGCGGACAGTCAGGCCCGCCGATCAATCAAAGAGGTGCGAGGCCTGCGCCGCGAAAGAGAGCAGTATGAACACAGATTTGACCCAGGACCAGATTGATTCATATCAGCAGAACGGGTTCGTAGTCCTGCACGACTTCCTCACCCCGGACGAATTGGAGACTTGGCGGCAGGCGGTTGATGGGGCCGTGCGCCGGCGTGGCAAGCAAAGGATGTTCAACCAGGAAGTGGACGAAGACCGTGAAGAATCCTACTACGATTATGTCTTCGTCCAGCGTGTTAACCTGTGGCAGGACAGTCTGGACGTGCGGAGGCTGATTCTGGATCCCCGTCTGGGCAAGATGGCCGCAGACCTGGCCGGGGTGGAAGGCGTCCGTATCTGGCATGACCAGGCGTTGATCAAGCAGCCGTGGGCCAACCCCACAGGCTGGCATCTCGACAATCCTTTCTGGTCCTACTCATCCCGGGAGACGCTTAGTCTCTGGGTCGCCCTCGATGACGCCACATTGCAGAACGGCTGCCTCTATTTCCTGCCCGGCAGCCACAAGACAGCCACTTACGACAATGTCAGCATCGGCGAAAACATCGGCGACATTTTCCGCGTCTACCCGCAGTGGAAAGACATCATGGCGGCCCCCGCCGAAATGAAGGCCGGTTCCGCCTCCTTTCACAACGGACTCATCGCCCACGGCGCTGGTGCCAACATGACCCCGGGCTGGCGACGAGCCATGACCTGCGGCTTCATGCCAGACGGCTGCACCTTCAACGGCATACAGAACATCCTCAATGATGAACAGTTCGCCAGCTATGAGATTGGCGACCTGCTCGACGATGACCGGCAGAACCCCCTTATCTTCCACCGCTCAAAGCCCTATGAGGAGAAACTAGCCGAACGATTCGCACAATAAAAGCAGACATCATAGCACTGGTCGCGGCCTCTGCCTGGCGCTGATCATCCTGATTGCCGCTCAGTACTTTCTTGCCAACTAGGTTGTAATCCGGCCACCTTAGTTGTAGTGAACTGTCTGGGATAGATAGATTCGGAATTCGTGGAAGCATTGCTCGAAGAGTGTCATCGTGATAAAGACGTCATTCTCGCCAATAGAAACTGGAAGAAATAGGCGTACCGCTGAAAGTCTGCGATTTGCAAGTACTGCATCTGCCCGTACTCCAGAAGAGTCGGTAGAAGAGTCGGTGAGTTAAGGTTTGCAAAACTGATGCAGAAGTCGCGCCCAGAAAACCAATTTTGGCGCGGCTTTTGCAGACTTTACGCGACTTTTGTAGACGTAGCGCGACATAACGCGACCTGAACCCAAGCGACTGCATTGGATTTGTACAAGGCTTCGTAGGGCTGCCCTGGTCAGGTAAAGCTGCCTCTTGTGGGTCACTTGAACTTCCGCGCTTTGGGTACGATTACACTGGGTTCCAGCCCAGCGTCGATTGACAGTTTTTTCCTGCTATGCTAGCATTTCCGTCATTCTTGTTTTCCCTCCCGTTGCCCGTAGACTATACGAATATACTCCACATTGAGGAGGATGCTCCGTGCTGAACGTAGCAATTATTGGAATGGGAAACATCGGTCGTACGCATGCCGGTGTCTACCAGGCCAGCGAACGCGCGCACCTGGCCGCAGTCTGTGACATGGACAAGGGCATAGCTGACGCGGCCGCAGAGCGCTTTGGCGTACCAGCCTACTACAGCGTTTCAGAACTACTCGAAATGGTAAAGTTGGACGCCGTCAGTGTCACCACCGCGGGGGCTGAAAACGGCGGCCATCACTACGAGCCGGTCATGCAGTGCCTCAATGCGGGGCTGCACGTATTATGCGAAAAACCGATCTCAAATAACATAGAACATGCACGCGAAATGGCAGCCATGGCCGATGAGACCGGCCTCTACTTCGGCATCAACCTCAACCATCGATTCGTGCCGCCCGCGGCTAAGGCCAAGCAGTGGGTCGAGGAAGGCAAGTTGGGCGATCTTCTGCTGATGAACATGACGATGTGGATCGGCAATCCTAACGACACCTCGCCCTGGTTTCACATTCGTGCGCTGCACCCCCACAGCCTCGACATTATGCGCTACTTCTGTGGTGACGTGAAGCGCGTTCACGCCTTCTTCAATCAGGCCCCAGGCCGCGTCTGCTACTCGAACGCCCAGGTAAATCTGGAATTCGCAAACGGGGTCGTTGGACATTTGACAGGCAGTTACGACACCAACCCGCGGCATAATCTGGAACGATGCGAGGTAATGGGCACCGCCGGCCGCTTTGTTCTCGACAATCTCTACCAGGAGTTGACCCTCTACCCCCGCCAGAGCGAAGAACTGACCGTCGTGCGCAATAGCATCATGGGCGGTCTCAGCGGGTTCGACGCTACATTCACCAACCGCATCAATCGCTGGATAGAGCAAGTGGACGACGGCGTTCCGAGGGAGGAAATCGAAGCTTCTGGACGCGAAGGGCTGGCCGTACAGGAAATCATTGAAGCGGCAATCCGTTCTCACCATAGTGGAAAAGCGGAAGAAGTCCCGGCCGTCTGAGGACTTTGTGAGTGGCTGCATGTGCAATGAGCCTGAGTGCCTTGTCCTGAAATGCGGTCAGGATCAAACTAGAGCCTATGAACTACTGGAAGGCGAGCAAGAACTGTAGTGAAGAATTCCTCAGGAACTCAGGAGTTGCTAGAGCAACTCAATCGTGATGGCTACATTCTCATTCCTAGTGCACTGTCCACCGAACGGGTAGAACAGTGGAAGACGGTCCTGTACGCACTCTACGACCGCGGCGCTTATGAGATAAGCAACGGCGTTGGCAACGTTGCCTTCGAGAAGTTGCTTGCCTTGGAGCCGGAACTGGCCGGCGAGCTCGTGGGGCACGAAAGTGTTGCCCCATTCCTGCATGCCATTATGGGTAAGCAGTGCCAGTTGCGCAGCCTGCGCGCCCACGTCAACCCTGCCGCCTATTTGCAGGAGTGGCACATGGACTTCTACGACTACTACTACCAGGAAGAGAAAGCGGAGGCACAGAATCCCACGCACGGCCTTTGCGTCAATTCGACCTTCTATCTGACCGACAACACACCTGATCGTGCGCGTCTTACTTTCGTCAAGAACTATCTGGATCGCCCGGTACCGGAAGAATTGATCCCGTTCTTGCGCTACACTGAGGATCGGAGCGACCCGTTCCAGCGCTGGTGCGACGAGCAGGAGTTGGAACATCTGCACCCGATGGCTGGAGATGCAGTCGTCTTCTACAGCCACATTCCTCACCAGGGTGCCAAGATAGGCCCGGATCCGGAAGGCGAGATCCGCGCCAATATCGTGCTCCACTACCAGCAGAATCCCATGTTCCCCAGCATAAAGTTCGTCAGCAATCCCCAGTTTACCCTTGACACACTGGGTTACGCAGGCACTTTCCCATTTGCCGATCAAAAATGACGGCACTATCGACACAGTTCAGTGAGAACGAAAGGAAGGAACTGATGAAACCTTACCGAACAATTCTCGGCCTAGTTCTTCTGTTATCGCTTGTCCTCCTGGCGGCTTGCGGCGCGCCCGCAGACGGCGGGATGGCTGCTGAAGAAGCTCCGGCGGCGGAAGAGGCTGCGGCCGACGACGAAGTAGTCGAAATCGAGGAAACCGAGGAAGAGGCGATGGAGATGAGCGGCGAAATCGTCGTCAGCATCGCCTCCAACGACGTCCAGACCTATCAGGCGATTGCTGACGCCTACATGGAGTTACACCCGGACGTGAGCGTCCTCGTTGAGCTCAAGGCGCCCGGCGTCGATGCCTACTTGCAATGGATTCGCACGCAGTTCACTTCAGAAGTGCCGCGCGTGTCCATCATCGAGTCACCCCATCTGCGCGAATTCGCCCAGGAAGGGCGGCTGATCGACTGGGGCCCGTACCTCAACAAGGTGAATCCCTACACGGGCGAAAAGTGGGAGAATAGCTTTGAAACGTGGGGCCTGAATCTGGTGCGCGACCCCAATACGGGCCAGATGTTCACTATGCCTTATATGTCCGTCCAGACATTCTGGCTCTACAACAAGGCTCTCTTCGAACAGGCCGGCATCACTGACGTGCCGCCGCAACCGACTTGGGACCAATTTGTCGGTTGGAACGAGAAGCTGCGCGACTCGGGAGTCATTCCCATCGCCATGGAAGGCACGACCGAGCAAATCTGGGGCGGCGGCCGCATGCCCTGGCTGATGCGTTCGGCGATGGACCAGTACCATCGCGACGAACTGCAGATCATTCAGTGCCAGGACGGTGACTGGTGCTTCCGCGAAGGCATCGATGACACCTGGTCATACGATCCCACCGACGTCCGCAATGACGATCCGGACCGAGTCTCCGTCAACATTGCTCGCCATCTGGCCGCCTTGCGCGACGGCGAAATCAATTTCAACAACGATTGTACCGTAGAAATGATGACCAACATCGGACGCGTCTTCCAGACGGCAAACGGATTCGTCCCCGAAGGTTGGACCGGCATGACCGACGCATATCCTCTGTTCCTGACGCAGAAGGCGGCAATGCGTATGGTTCATGGCGGCATCTACACCAGCCTGCCCAAAGACATTCGTGCACTCGCCCAAGGTGAGTATGGCGGCCAGGCCGAAGTTACAGAAGAGGACTCAGCCGCTGCGGTCGAGTTTGAGTACGGTCGCTTCGCATTTCCCAACATCGAGGGCCCCTGTGTTCAGGGAACCGCACGTGCCAACGAATTGACTCAGGGCTACCTGGCTCTGCCCCTGAAAGACCGAGCCCAGAACGACTTGGAAGTCGACTTTGTAATGTTCTGGACCAGTCCCCAGGGTATGCAGATCTTCCTGGAAAACAAGCTGGATCCCGAAAACCTGCAGGGTGGTATCGCCGGTCCGCCGTTGATCAGAAACGTTACGCTTCCCGGCGAATGGGAGGAAGTATTCGCCCAGAGCGTTTTCGTCGGCAACTATGAAAAGCCAGGCGCGCCCGGCGACGCTGTTGCACGCGGCTTCTTCAAGTACGAAGAAACAAAACGCGAGTGGTCGATCATGGTTCAGGAGTTCTTCGAAGGCAAGATTACCGCCGAACAGTTCGCGGAAAGCTACCAAGCCCTTCTCGAAGACAACTTTGACGGACTGTTGGAGTATCTCAACCTGACACACGAGGACCTCGACAATCCCGAGAAACGCCCCCCCGGTTGGGTCGCGGCCGGACCGTACTAATCTGTTGGACTGCGCCTCCGCCCATTGCGGCGGAGGCGGCGCACAAGCCTTCAAGAACGAACGTCTATGGGTTTGTCACTACGCCAGCCGTCCAGGATGAGACGAACACTTCATAATAAATCAGGCACGCCGCTCTTGAGAGGGAGCGGCTTGCCTGGTTTGTGGTACAAGAGTACCGCTGTGCACTTGCGGCGGGCCGGCGGAGCGATCGCGCTGGCCGCCGCAATTTTGCTGGCCATCACGTTGCCCCTGTCGGCACAGTCTCCGGAAGGTATACTGTGGGAGCATAAGGCCAGCAGTCGCGTCCAGGCCGTCGCCGTTTCCGAAGACGGGGCGCTCGTTGCCGTTGGCAGCCGTGATAATTCACTGCGACTGTTCGACGCACTCGGCCAACTGCTCTGGCCGTTCGAGGCCGAAAACAGCATTCTCGGCTTGGACATGTCGCCGGACGGGCAGTGGATCGCGGTCGCCTCAGAAGATCGCCACGTCTATCTGCTCGATGGTGACGGCTCTGAACTGTGGAAGTTCAAAGCGGCCCGCCCGATGAACAATGCCGCCGTAGCCAGAGACGGGTCGCTGGTCGCAGCCACTTCCGATGACCGGTCGGTCTACGTTTTCGATAACAAAGGCAACCTGCTATGGCAGGAGGAACTGGGCATCGGAGTTCGGGCTATCGACATCTACGGGAGCGCCGAAAAAGCCCGTGTTGTTTTGGGCTCCGACGACGGGTTCATCACAGTTTACAGCCGCGAAGGCAGAGACCTGCTCCAAATGCGGCTTGATTACAACGTAAATTCGGTTTCCGTAACCCCGAACGGCGCCCGCGTCCTGGCTGGCACAGGAGACGGCTCGGCCATTCTACTTAATGGAGCAAACGGAAGTGAGATTTGGCGTTTCAGGGCCGAAGACTCCGTTAACAGCGTCTCGCTGGCCAGTGACGGGTCCAACGCCCTCGTCGGCTCGAAGGACGGGAGCGCGTATCTGCTGGACGCTGACGGCAACCTGACTCACCAGTTTAGGCAGGAATCCGAGGTTCTGAGTGTTAGCCTGGCTGGTGACGGCAACAGCCTCTCGGTTGGGGCAGTCTCCGGTTCGGCGAGAGTCTACGATCGAGCGGAGGCGTTGAGCGGAGCCGCCCGTTTGTCAGCCCAGCGCCAGCGAACGCTGCTGGCGGTAGTCGGCGCGATCGTGTTGCTCATCCTCGCAGCGGTCTGGGCCGCTCGCAACACCGCGGCTGGACAGCAGGCCTGGCAGCGCAGTGCAGCCGGGCCTGTCAGCGTGCTGCAGACGATGTGGGGCGCCCGTCTCTCCTATCTTCTTATCCTGCCAACTCTGGCCCTGCTTTTAACCTTCAACTACTATCCCGCCTTCTCCGGCCTGTATCATGCCTTCACCGACTGGAGTCCAGGCGTCCGCACCGAATGGGTGGGCTTGGCAAACTTCCAGTCTCTGATGGATAATCGCTTCTTCCTTTCCGGCTTCCGCAATGCCGCTATCCTGGTCGTCGTATCCATTGCAAAAACAATGACCATGCCGCTTCTTGTGGCGGAATTCATCTTCAACCTGCGCAACAGATTCTCACAGTATTGGTTTCGCACACTGTTTGTCGTGCCAATCGTGCTGCCCGCAGTGGTAGAGATCCTCGTCTGGAATAACATCTACGATCCCGCCATCGGTCTCCTCAACGAGAGCCTCAAGCTGGTGGGCCTGGAAGAGTTCACACGCGTCTGGTACGGTGACGCCAGCGTCGCCCTTGGCTCCATTATCTTTATCGGCGTGCCCTGGGTGAACGCCTTCGCCCTGCTCATCTTCTACGGCGGCCTCATCTCCATCTCCAACGAAATCATCGACGCAAGTCTCGTCGACGGGGCCAGCACTTGGAAGCGCTTCTGGAGCATCGATCTGCCCCTGCTCATGGGCCAGGTCAAGCTGCTCCTCATCCTCAACTTCATCAACGCTGTCCAGACCTTTGAGCTTGTATTCCTAACGACCGGCGGCGGTCCCGGAGCGGCCACCTACACGCCCGCTCTTGAACTCTACTACAAGGCGATGCGAATGGATCGCATGGGCATCGCTTCAGCCATTGGAATGATTCTCTTTATCATAATCCTTGCAGGCACAGTGATAAATATGCGTTTCGTCAGCTCCGCAACCGAGTATGAGGCCTGACATGGTGACGGTGCGAGAAGGTCAGGGGTCAGAGAGAATCGAGTCTGTCGAAACCCGCGCCGAAAGCGGCGAAGAGTCCGGCCAGCCAATTCTTTCCTCGGGCTCCGCCCTTGCAGTTTTCCACTTGAGCGGCACACAGTTCTTGCTCTATGCCGTCTTGCTCATCCTACTGATCGTTACCTTCATCCCTATCGTCTACCTGGTGGCACTCTCACTCAAGGACAACGGTCAGATCTACGGGCGTTTCTGGTCCATGCCCGATCCCTATCGCTGGGAAAACTTCGCGCTGGGCTCGCTGGCCATCTGGCGAGCGGTTCTGAACTCAATTCTGACGTCCGGAAGTTCGACGGCTGCGACCGTCGTGCTCGCTAGCCTCAGCGGTTATGTCTTTGCAAGGCACCGGTTTCCCGGCAAAGAGATGATCTATACGGGTATCCTCGCCCTGCTGATGATCCCACCGATTCTGACACTAATCCCCGCCTACGTTCTCATCCTCAATATGGGCTTGGAAAACACCTACTGGGCGCTCATATTGCCGTGGACATCGGGCGGCCAGGTCTTTGCACTGCTGCTATGCCGCAGCTTTTTCGCCACGCTGCCCGAGGAGTTTTTCGACGCGGCGCGCATCGACGGCGCCAGTGAGCTTCAGAGTTTCGCCAGAATCGCGGTACCGCTTTCCGCGCCGATACTGGTGACGGTGGCCGTAGTAAGACTGGTCACTACCTACAATCAGTTCATGTGGCCCCTGGTCGTCATCTCCAGCCCGAAACGCCAGGTCGTGGCCGTGGCCCTGACCCAGTTCACATCCGAGATCGGCGTCACCGATCTCGGTCCACAGATGGCCGGTTACATCCTGGCATCGATTCCTCTGATCGTGTTGTTTTCCTTCGGCATGAGGCACTATGTACGGGGCCTGACCGCCGGTGGTCTGAAAGCCTAGCTCCACAGCCTTCCCACAATTGAACCCCGAGGTTTTCACATGGATAAATTACGAATCGGCGTCCTGAGCCACGCCCACGGTCACAGCAACGCCTACTGCCGCATGATTCAGGACTTCGGTGATGCGGAGCTGGTTGCCTGTTGGGACGATAACGAGGAACGCGGGCGCGAGGCCGCTGCCGCATTCGGCATGGCGTACCGCTTCGACTCCCAAGCCGTCACCTCCGATCCAAACATCGACGCCGTTGTCGTCACGACCGAAACGAATCGCCACGCCGAGTTCGTGGAGCAGGCCGCGGAGGCAGGCAAGGCGATCCTCTGTCAGAAGCCGCTGGCAACGACGCTGGAAGACTGCGATCGCATTATCGAGGTTGTTCGCCGCACCGGTGTCAAATTCAGTGTCGCTTTCCAGATGCGCCAAGACCCGGTCAACCGCAAAATCAAGGAGTTGGTCGATGCTAAGGCTGTCGGTGAAATCGCCGTCGTGCGCCGACGGCACTGTATCGGCGTGCTCAATAACGAGGGCTTCTTCACCGGGCCCACCCGCTGGCACGTCGACCCCGTCGCCAACGTAGGAATGTTCTTCGACGACGCCATCCACGCCGCCGACTGGTTCTACTGGACCTTTGGGCCTGCCAAGAGAGTAATGGCTGAGATCGACAATGTCGTAACCAATGTTGCGCCGGACGACAACGGTATTGCTCTTTTTCGCTTCGAAAGCGGCGCCATTGGCACTCTTTTCAACGGCTCAACAACTGTTGCAGGCGTCAATACGACTGAGATCTTCGGTGCAGAAGGGACAATCATCCAGGACTACGGGGACGGTCCGTCCACCTCCGTGCCCAGGCCGCCTGGCGCGGCCCCCTTACGAATGATTCGGCAGGGCGACGAAGACTGGCAGGATTTCCATCTGCCGATCCCAGCGAGCCAGGGGGAACGGATCGCGGCGGTGCCCCGGCCGTTTATAGACTACGTTCGGGGCGTGAGCGACGAGCACGTCAGCGCCGAGGAAGGACGCAAGTCGGTTGAAATGATCTTGGGGGCGTACCGTTCGGCACGCGAGGGCAGGAGGATCTCGCTCTAAAGGCTGCGCCGCATGTCGCGGTTTTCAGATCAGGGGCAGCAATACTTTCGCCGTCTCTTCGACGAGCCAGCTGTAGAACTCTTCGGACAGTACACCGCTGCCATGGTCCTGGATAAACTGCAACTGTTCTCGGGTCAGTTCTGCTTCGGCTGCAGCCACCGCATTCTGGTACGGGTTGGCAGGCGTTCTATCCAGAGGCGCGACAAATTCAACCGTCAGCGCGCCGTCGTAACCGATCTCCTTCAGAGTACTGACAATCTGCGGCCAGTCTAGTGCACCCATGCCGCAAGCCATGCGATTGTTGTCGGCAACATGGAAGTCGACTAGCCGCTCCTTCGAGTTCCTGATCGCCTCGAGCATATCGACCTCTTCAATGTTGAGATGAAAGGTGTCTAGGCAGACTCCGCAGTCCGGACCGACCTCCTCGGCCAGCAACACGGCCTGGTCGGCGCGGTTGAGAAAGTTAGTCTCAAATCGGTTGAGCGGCTCCAGGGCGATGCGAATCCCTTCCTTCTGAGCATGGTCGTAGACCTCCTTCAGGCTTTCAACGGCCCAGGCCCACTCCTGCTCAGGCGTATCCATGGGGGAAACCTTACCAACTTGCGATGGCACGACTGTCATCTCGTACCCGTCCAGCTCTTTCGCCATCGTAATGCAGTCATTGAGATACCTGATGGACGTAACGCGAACCGACTCATCAGCGTGAATCAGGTCTCGTCCCTCGAACATCAGTGAGACTGCCCCCCAGCAAGCGATTTCGTTCTCTGCTAGGAGTATTCGCAGTTCCTTTGTATCGAAGACCTCCGGCTCCCCGCTAATCTCTATGCTCTTGTAGCCATAGCGGGCCAGCCGCCGAACCGTTACATCGATCGGTTCTGCGCGCATCCAATTGTGCATCGAAAGGTGCATGGATTCTCTCCCAGAATTGTGTCGAGGCGCAGACGGCGCTTAGAAGAGAGACGGATTGAGAGCTACTCGGTCGGTCACAGTTACCCCATGCCTACCCAGTCGATTTCACGATTCGCCTGCGTAAGCAGGATAGTGCTCAGGTCGCCTATGTGCTGCTGCAGATGGCGAATATTGTAGATCTGCAGTTCCAACTTATCGAACGGAAGCCAGTGGAATCCGGACGGTGCGCTCAGGTCAACCGTGGGTACCGTGCTGACTACAAACGATCGCAGATGTTCAATATAGGCCAGAATCTCTTCGGGGCTGTATGGCTGGTCAGCCTGTGGCTGCTCATGCGGAGGCCAAGGCGTCGGACCTAAGAATTGGTACCCGTCTCTTGCATTTCCCCACAGTTTCATTTCGTCTTCTGAAGGTTGCATGTAGAGATCCACGTAGAAGAGCGCATGGTATGCCACGCGCCAAAAGGGATTGGCCTCTCCCGGAACATTCCACAGCTCCTCAGGGCAGGAAGTGACTGTCTGCTCCATCATCGACAGCGCGGCGCTAAACTGGGAAGCAACTGTTTTTGGGATATCCATTGGGGAAACTCCTTTCACTCTCGGTCACGAAAGATCTCGAACCGGACCCTTTGGCAAGACTTGAAATAAACTGTCAGATTGTGTTCACAGCATGACTTGAATTGTAATGGCCTGCTACTGCACTGTCAATCGAAAAGGGGCACAGGAACGTTGGACTAGTCGGGACGAATTTGCAACAGCACTTGGTGAAGGGTGTCTCTCACACCGGTCGAGGCGAGACCGGCATCGCGGCACAGATTCCATTGCACGAGGGCAACTCTGAGGGATCAGAACAATGAAAGGTTTTGGTGGAGTTGGATCGTGGCAAACAAGCCCTGCATCGCGAGCTTCTTGACATGCAAGTCAGATTGGCAGCTCTCTTGGCGTCTGCCAGCAAGCACTCGGACCAATCGATATTCGCACAAAACTGCATTCCCTGAGACAGCAAACTTTCCGGCAGTTTGGCGTCCAGGCTCCTCAAACTTCTCGCCAGACCTTCAGCACGGGTGCCCAGTTATTCGCTCGGCTTATTTTTGATCAAGATCGAGCCGACAACGGTTGAACTCGGTATCAGCACTCGCTTTTCCTCTGAGTCCAACACAATGTGCATTAGCGTGATATCGGCCACGACACCGGTTTCCCTGCCAATGGTAACGTTTTCGCCCAGTCCTACAGGCCGAAATATCGCCAGGAAGACCCCAGCCACGGTGTGCCCCATGACGGTCTGTGATGCAAAGCCCGCAACCAGTCCCGCGAAACTTCCCATCGTCAACGCAGCCACGGCGTTGTCAGTCACTACGGAAACCAGGAAGGAGAATATCAGCCCATATCCCAACAGGCGTGCTATGACCCGTAGCGTTCGAGCAACGTCTTCCGACGTTCGCCTTTGGGCAATTGTGTACACCCACTTTGTTCCGGATTGGACGGCGACATGCCCCAAGAACGCGACTACGACCACTGAGATGGCATTCTCGTACGGCGCCAGGAAGCCAAAGAATTCATAGTCTTCCAATCTGGATGTGAAAGAGAGTATAGCCAGAAGGCCAACTAGAGCCAGTACCGTCGAAACCAGTGGCCCGGCCGTCGAAGAAGTGGATGTGGGCTGACCTGTGCTGTCTATCATCGTGCAATAGCCTCCTGTTGGTCTCGTCTTGCTCTACACTGAGGATCCCGGCCTGGGGCGCTGACTCCCTTCTCAAAAGCCATTCCTGCACCTGACTCAGAACGGCTGGCAACATGCGCCCCACTGCTTCTCCGACGATCTACTTCTAGGGCTGGGTTGGATCGAGTCTGGCAAGTGTCAAAGATAGTAACAATGCTGGTAGCTGTTGTCAAGGGTACTGCGGTTGCCCTGAAATCCCCCAACATGCCAGTCGGAATGCCAGCGCTTGGGCTGAAAAACCCATCGAGAATTGACGGCGACCTACCGGCTGAATGTGCCAATTGATCACGGGAACCGCCCAGACAATCGGTATTCCTTCGGTACGATTCAAATGCCGGTTCGAGTGCCAAACGTCGAATTGAAAGCTCCGGCAGCGGGTCAAGGAAATATCGGGAAGCCCCTAACCTTTTCTCACAGATTCGACGTGAGACGAAAGGCTGCGCATCTGGACAAGAAGCGACAAGGCTGCTAGGCTACGAGACATCGAGTCCAGTAACTCTAACTGCCAAAGGAAAAGAATGGAGGAAGAGTCTCGCGGTGGGCTGATTCAGAAGGCGATTTACCGCTTTGCCCGCACGTCAAGGATTCGCTACTTTCGGGCAGAGCGTACGCGATCCGGAATCGAGTTTCTCTACCCGATCAGTGTCAGCGGTTCACGTATCGTTGACACCAGCAATAGCGGCCGCGATTATGTTATCCTCTATCTGCTCACGAAGTGGGGCAGGTTGGCGGCCGGCGGTTACTGGCTGAACCCGAGGAAGATCTTCGAAAAGGCCTACGTTACCGACGCTACGCTGGCAGATCTCATTCTGGTGGCTGAAAGTATCGAAGACCTGCCCGACGCCCACCTTCTCTTGGATGACGTTCTCAACCGTGCTGATGTGGAGGTAGATATGGAAGTTTGGGGAGGAGCACTGGAATAAGCTCGAATTAAGCTGACAACTGCGACATTTCCATTAGAGAAATACGATGAACAGATCTGACAAGAACGAAACCAATTCGCCCCCCGACTTGGAGGAGGGGTCCGAGTTGAGGCTGGACTTCGGCAAGTTGCAGGCCATTGGCAAAGGGGATGCCGCTGTCATCCCTGTAGCTGTGCAGGACAGCGAATCAAGGGAAGTCCTGATCGTTGCTTACGTCAACCGGGAAGCACTGGCCTATACGCTCACCCACGGCGTTGCCGCCTTCTGGAGCACTTCCCGCAACGAGCTGTGGGTGAAAGGCGCGACTTCCGGCGACATGCTGGAACTGGTTGACGCCCGCGTCAATTGCGAGCAGAACTCACTGTTGTTTCTTGTACGCCCTCTGGGAGCAGGCGCCTGCCACACCAGGGACGCGGAAGGCAGGGCGCGTAGTGGCTGTTACTATCGACGCATCGAACAGTCTGTCAGCAAAACTACCGGAACCGAAGAGAGGCATTCCCAGTCCTGGCATCTTTCGTTCTTATGACTTAACGGCAGGAACACTTCTCTTCCTCCCATGCACGGCCCGACACCATAGCTTGAATCTAAACCCAAACATTGACTGAGGACCACAATGAGTCGCTTGACACTTGGAATCCCGAAGGGCAGCCTGCAGGAATCGACAATAGCTCTGTTTGCCAAAGCCGGCTATCAGGTATATGTACGCGGCCGCTCCTACGCTCCATACATTGACGATCCGGAAATTGGGTGCCTGATGTTCCGCGCCCAAGAAATAGCCCGCTACGTCGAAAGAGGCGTTCTCGATGTCGGTCTTACCGGCAAGGACTGGGTTCAAGAGAACGAAGCTGACGTATTGGAAGTGGAAGACCTGGTCTACAGCAAGGCGACCAATCAGGCCTACCGCTGGGTACTGGCGGTTCCGGACGATTCCGACATCCACAGCCCTCATGATCTGAGGGGCAAGAGAATCGCAACCGAGCTTGTCCAGGTTACGCGCCGCTATCTGGAACGTCACGGGGTCGAAGCCGAAGTCGAGTACTCGTGGGGCGCGACCGAGGTCAAGGCGCCGCTGCTTGTCGATGCCGTCGTGGAAGGCACAGAGACTGGCTCTTCGCTGCGGGCGAATCGGCTGCGCATTGTAGACACAGTCGCCGAATCCACGACAAAGTTGATCGCCAATCATGACGCGTGGGCCGATGCGTGGAAGCGTCAGAAGATCAAGAACCTGTCAATGCTTCTCAAAGGCGCGCTGCAAGCCGGCGCCAAGGTCGGCCTCAAGATGAACCTGCCCCGAACCTCTTTGGAGGCGATCACCGCTCAACTTCCGGCGCTGCACACGCCGTCGATAACAAACCAGACCGATCCGGACTGGGTCGCACTAGAGGTGATTATCGATGAGAAGGTCGTTCGCGACTTGATCCCCGATCTGAAGCAGGCAGGCGCCACAGGAATCATCGAGTATCCGCTGAATAAAGTGATCTATTGATTTTCGCCAGAAAAGAGTTCGCTCCTGCAAGTGAGGAATGGTCCAATGCCCATCAAACAGTCAGTCTGTATCCCGATCTTTCCCAAAGGTACCATGTCACAGGACCAACTCTTCACGGAGATTGCCGGGATCGGCTACCCAGCAGTGGAAATCTGGGGGCGAGGCGACGATTTTATTGGCTTCTGCGAGGCCGCCGCCAGCCACGGTCTGCGCGTGGTGAGCTTCAGCGGGCACGACTCGCTTCCGGACGGTCTCAACAATCCTGCCAACCATGACAGGATCGCGGCTGAGTTGCACGAGTCGATAGACGTAGCGGCTGCCAATGGCGTAGAAGGACTGATATGTTTCAGCGGAAACCGCATTCCGGAAATGAGTGAGGTGGAGGCCATCTCCAACACAGCCGCCGGTCTACGCCGCGCTGCCCCGCATGCCGAGGCCAGAGGCGTCAATCTCAATTTGGAACTGCTCAATTCCAAGGTGAACCATGCAGGTTACCAGTGTGACCGCAGTGCTTGGGGACTGGCGGTAGTGCAACAGGTAGACAGCCCCAACGTCAAACTCCTCTATGACATCTACCATATGCAGATCATGGAAGGTGATGTGATCCGCACGATGACGGATAACCTGGACGCTATCGGCCACATCCATACTGCGGGCAATCCAGGACGCAACGAGCTGGATGACAACCAGGAGTTGAACTACCGCGGCATCTGCCGGGCGCTCAGCAGCTCCGGCTACGCCGGCTACGTCGGCCACGAATTCCACCCCCGGGGTGAAGTCGTCTCTGCGCTGAAGCAGGCCTTCGAACTGTGCGATGTCTGAACATAGGTGCCCGTCCCATGGAACTGGTATGGGATACCGGTAGACGCTGCCACCCTACTTCCCTCCACCCCCCCCGTCGAGGAGCCCAGATGTCTACTCAACCACATATAATATACATCCTGTCAGATGAGCACTTCGGCGGCGCTATGAGTCACATGGGAGATGCCAATGTACGCACGCCTAACATGGACCGCCTGGCCACAGAAGGAGTCAGCTTCGACCGAGCCTACGCCAACTGCCCGATTTGCACGCCTTCAAGGGGCACGATCTTTTCGGGTCGGCACGCGCATGCCGGCCCCGTGCAGTACTTCTTCGATGTGTACAAGGCAGGCGCGCCGAGCACCGCAACGGCTCTGCGCGCAGCCGGATACCACACTGCCTACTTTGGCAAGTGGCACTGCGGCGTAGTGCAGGATCAGGAGCCGCCAGTCGTGAGGGCGGAAAGGGAGGAGTACACGCGGTGGCCTCACCGCACGCCGGAATACCATCGAGCCGGCTTCCAGGATTGGTACGGCTTCGAGATCAACAACGCCCCATTCAAGGGCTTCTATTATCACGAAGACGAGGCCAATCCGCGCATGATGGACGGCTATCAGACGGACTTTCTCACCGATCTGGCCATCGACTATTTGGAGTCTTACGATCGTGACGAGCCGCTTTTCCTTGTTCTCAGCGTAGAACCGCCCCACTTTCCCCTTGAAGCTCCGGAGTCGTTTGAGCGATTTGATCCTGCCGCGCTGGAGACGCCGCCTAGCTTTGCCGACTCGCCGGAGATGCGGGCCCAACTCGCTACGTACTACGCCATGGTTGAAAACCTTGACTGGAATATCGGCCGCCTGAGGGAAGCGCTTGACGGCCTGCCGGAATTCAGAAGCAACCGGTTGACGGTCTATTTCTCCGATCACGGAGACTATATGGGAACGCAAGGGGCTATCAACCGCAAGGAGAATCCCCACGAAAACTCGGTCCGCATCCCTGCCATTTTTCACTGGCCCGAGCAGATTCCGGCACAGGGAAGGAGAGATGGCCTCCTATTCAGTCTCGTTGACCTGTTCCCCACCACCCTCGGTCTGCTGGGGCTGGACATTCCTGGCCACAGCCAAGGGCTCGACTTTAGCGAAGCGTTGCGCGGGCAGCAGGACTTTACCGGGCCGGAAGCAGTCCTGATCGAAATGTCAGGCAACCCCCGCTGGAATCTGGACTTTTTGGACTGGCGCGGTCTGGTAACCTTTCGCTGGAAGTACGCCTTTTACGAGACGGGCCACGAACGGCTTTTTGATCTCAAGAACGACCCTTTCGAGATGAAAAACCTCTCCGAAACGGACCCGCAGACCTGTGCAGAGATGCGCGATAAGCTGCTGCAACTCCTGGCAGACAGCCGCGAACCCTATTTCGACGTCCTGATGGAGCACGGCGCGCCCGTGGAAGGACCGGCGCTGGACGTAGGGGAACGCAATTTCAAGGGCAAGTTGGCTCCTATCTGGCCGGACCTGGTGCACCGCCACCAACCATGATCTGTCCCTCAATATGGACCTCCCGGCTGAACTGTCCACCAATCTTGAAGATTGGAAGACAGAACACACGATAGCCTTCGCCCTATTGGGCAGCTACGCACGCGGTGATGCCGGGCCTCACAGCGACGTAGATGTCGTGCGCTTCGTTGATGACGACAAGCACGAAGACGAAGCCCGAACCTTTCTGGTCGGCGAAAGAGAACGCGGAACGAGGCGGCACGAGTACGTAGGCGCCATGCACAATCCCCAACGCTGGCTTGTCGTGCGCAGCACAGTCACCCCCAGCCAAGTGGAGAGCTGGTTCTCCGAACCAGGGCAAGCGCTGAACATCATCGCCGGTCTTCGCGACGGACGCCCTCTATGGGATCCGAATGGTCAATTTGCGGCCATTCAGCACCGTGCAAAGGAGTTCAAGTGGACGGAGGTGCTACAGAAAAAGGCTGACCGTCTGGCTGGCAAAGAACTGGTAGGCTGGATCGAAGAGGCTCACAAGGGGTTGGAAGGACTGCGGCGCAATGACACAGGGCGCCTGCTGAATGCCCGCTTTGGTTTGTCCTGGGGACTGGCTTGGGTAATGCGGCTGCACAGGGGTGTGTTTTCTACCAGCGACAACACTTTCTTCAACGACGTAATTGGCGTCGTCGGTCCGGAAACCAGGTGGGCCAAGCTATTGCACCAAGCCTTTGGCATAGCGACCGAGGCCGATGGTGAGACCTTTACATTACGCGAAGAAGTGACGGCCGGCCTGTTGCTTTACTGTGAGACCTTCTCACTCTTGAAGGAATCGTTGCCCCTGGACGACTTCCTTCTCATCGACCCTACTGTACAGCGAATTCGACGCGAACTGGAGTACAACGTCTTGGGCGCCGGCGGAGGGCCATGAGGTCGGACTAGCTGAGGCGAAAAACTGTGGTAGAGCCTGCAGTTGTGGTTGCGTTTTCCACATTGATTTCGGTAAACTAGGCGGCAAGAAGGCGTGCTCACTCTCCACGTCTACAAAGTTAGCGCCAATGACTCAGGAAATTGAACTACAGATTCTTTAGCGTGACACCCTTGCAGCGGCTTCATGTGAGTTCGCAATCTGCGACCGAACTGTCACACATGCGGCCGGCACGTGCCATCGCCAAAGATCCCGAAGAGTGTGAACCCGGTAAACGCGCCCAAAGGAGATGAAACAATGCTGACTCAAAACCAGGTCGACTTCTATCACGAACACGGTTACCTCAGAATTCCTGAGGTGTTCACGCCAGAGGAAACACAAGAACTGTCGAAAGAGATGGACCGCCTTGTCGAAGACTGGGCGTTCACGAGCCCAGGCTGGAATGGCCCGTGGCGCCAGGCGTATATGGACCCAGAGACAGAAAAGAAATCCAAACTGACCGCTATGCACGATCTACACTTCTATTCTGTCGCCTGGATGCGGGCAGCTACCAATCGCAAGCTTGCCAAGGCGCTCAGTCAACTGTTGGGCGAAAACGTAGAATTGCACCACACCACCATGCACATCAAGCCCCCTCAGACGGGGCATCCTTTCCCCATGCACCAGGACAACCCGTTCTACGGCCATCAGGACGGCCGTTTCATTGACGTTCTTGTCCACCTGGATGACACCTGCCATGAGAACGGCGAGATCCGTTTTCTGGACGGTTCCCACAAAATGGGCCATCTTGATCACGTCATCGAGACAGAGGACGGACCTTGTTCACCCCACTTACCGACTGACCAGTTCCACTTGGAGGATACGGTGGCCGTGCCAGCCAAGGCTGGCGATGTTGTTCTCTTCTGCATAGACACGGTCCACGGATCGTACATCAACCAGACCAAGAAACCCCGGCGGCTGGTGCGAATGGGCTACCGGGACCCGCAGAACCGACAAGAGTATGGCCAAAGCATGGGACGGCCAGGCGTGATTGTGAGCGGATATCGTGAGCGCAAAGAGGGAGACGAACTGCTGCCAATTGCATAGAACTTAGACAGATTATACCGTCCTTGATTGGGGATGGGAGCAGCCGCCCCATCCCCGGGCTGGGTATCAGAAGGAACTTGGAGCCGCATTGCTGCATGGACGCATTTTTCTCTACGCGGGCAAAGGAGAGGACCCAATGCTCACGCAACAACAGATCGACTTCTATCACGAGCACGGCTTTTTGCGCATTCCGCGCGTCTTTACCCCTGAAGAGACGGCGGAGCTTTCCGACGACCTGGACCGCCTGGTCGAAGACTGGGCCTTTACCAACCCCGGCTGGTCCGGTCCCTGGCGTCAAGCCTACATGGACCCGGAAACCGAAAGGAAGTCCAAGCTGACTGCGATGCAAGACCTGCACTACTACTCGGTAGCGTGGATGCAGGCGGCGACGAATCCCAAGCTCGCTGAGGCACTGAGCGACTTACTGGGCCCCAATGTAGAACTGCACCATACCACCCTCCACATTAAGCCTCCGCAGACAGGCCATCCCTTCCCTCTACACCAGGACAACCCATTCTATCCTCATCAGGACGGCCGCTTCATAGACGTCCTGGTACACCTGGACGACACCTGTCATGAAAACGGGGAAATCCGCTTCGTGGATGGCTCGCACAAGATGGGCCACCTGGAACATATCACCGAGACCGAGGACGGGCCCTGCTCGCCTCATTTGCCCACCGACAAATTTTACCTCGAAGATACCGTGGCCGTTCCGGCAGAGGCCGGGGATGTAGTCGTCTTCTGCATCGATACGATTCACGGCTCCTACATCAACCAGACAAAGAAGCCCCGCCGGCTCGTGCGCATGGGGTATCGAGATCCGCAGAATCGCGAGGTTGCCGGGCAGAGAGTTGAACGGGCAGGGTTGATCGTAAGCGGCTACCGCGAGCGCAAAGAGGGCGATGAACTGTGGCCGACGAAGGCCGCCAACACATAGTCCAGTGGGCCCCATACTCTGGAGAATCGTTTCAGCGTGATCTTTGATACTCTAGTCGTTGGCTCTGGGTCGGCGGGAAACATTCTTGCTTCCCGTTTGACGGAAGATTCAACTCGTCAATTGCTTCTCCTCGAGGCAGGCCCAGACTACACTTCAACTGATGACTTGCCAGCCGACATTCGACTGGGCTATGGAACGACATCGGGAATTATCGCAGAGAGCCACGACTGGGGTTACACAGGGGTAGCTTCACCTCTGCGCGACGACATGCCGGTTCCCCGGGGCAAGCTGGTGGGCGGATCGAGCGCCGTGAATGCGCAGATACTCCTGCGCGGCATTCCAGAAGATTTCGCCGCATGGGCCGAAATGGGGAACGACTGGTGGAGCTTCGAACAGGTTCTACCTTACTACTGCAAACTCGAGAACGACCACGATTTTGGTTCGGAGGCATTCCACGGCGACGACGGGCCCATCGGTGTGCGCCGATACCCTGAAGAAGAGTGGGGTCCAGATCAACGGGCCTGGGCCGAAGCCTGCAGGCATGCCGGGTTCCCAGAGTGTCCGGACGCCAATCTCCCGGGTTCGACCGGTATAGGCCCCTATCCTCTCAACAACATAGCAGGTGTGCGCCAGAGTACTGCCGTGACTTACCTGGCTGCCGCCCGAAGCCGCCCCAATCTCCACATCGTGGCCGACTGCACGACGCGACGGCTCCTTCTGGAAAACGGAAGGGCCGTCGGTGTGGAGGTGGAATGCAATGGTATTGTGGACAGGTTCTACGCAGAAGAGATTGTGCTCTGCGCGGGTGCGATTGGGACACCGCAGATTTTGATGCTTTCCGGTATCGGCCCGGCGCAACACCTACAGGAAGTTGGAATAACTGTCATGCACCACCTTCCAGGTGTGGGAGGGAACCTACGCGACCACCCGACTGTAAACCTTAGCTGGAATCTGTTGTACAAGCCTACGGACCTCTTTCACTGGCATCAGGCCTGCTTGCGATACACAGCTACTGATTCGCATCTATACAATGATATGATTTTCTATGTCGGTGCTGTGCCGGGCTATGTGGGAGGCAGCGTAGATCATCTTTTCGTGCGCCCAACCCTCAACCTCGCAGTAGGGAATGGAGAGTTGCGTTTGCGCACTGACAGCATCGGAGACCAGCCTGGGCTCAATTACCGGTATTTCGAGGAGCAGTTCGACCGCGAGCGCCAGCGGGAAGCCATCCGGCTCTGCACCGAACTGATAGAAGAGCACCCGGCATTTCGCGGCATCTGCGGAGGCGTCTTGGATGGACCGGGCGATGCGTTGCAGGATGACCATTCCTTGGACCGCTGGGTACTTGCCAACGCCGACACGGGTCACCATAGTTCAAGTACCTGCAAAATGGGGCAGCCATCGGACCCAATGGCTGTTGCCGATCAGACCGGGCGGGTGTATGGAATCGATGGCCTTCGAGTCGTCGACGCCTCACTAATGCCGGACAGCGTGCGCGCAAACATTAACGCAACAGTAATGATGATCGCCGAAAAGATTGCTGCGGAGATGGCCGAAAAAAATTGAGGGCTGCTGAGGGACTCTCGAAGGCCAGAAGGCAGTTGCCTGTCGCCTTGTTCGGACGCAAAAGTTCCATATCCAAAGAAACAGAATCGAGCTGAAGACATGACCTATCGTATTCTCATCACCGACTATGCGTGGCCAAATCTGGAAATAGAAAGGGAGGTCCTGTCTGCTGTTGGGGGCGAGATCATGGTTGCCGGAGAGGGTTCTCCCAGCGAGATCATCGCTCTTGCCCCGCAAGCAGACGCCATCCTGACATGTTGGAAGGATGTGCCGGCCGAGGCGCTGGATATCGCCCCCAACTGCAGCGTGGTCAGCCGCTATGGCATCGGGCTGGATAACATTCCTATCGGGCGCGCCACCGAACTAGGCATGTTGGTGACCAATGTTCCTGATTTCTGTTTGGAGGAGGTGTCCGACCACGTCATGGCACTCTTGCTGGCAACCGCGCGTCAACTCTTGCCACTGGCGCGGACGTCTGACCGCAGTGGATGGACCCGTGAAACGCCCCGCCCGATTCCGCGGGTGAGCGGCCAGACGCTGGGGCTTATCGGCTTTGGAAACATCGCCCGCGCCCTTGTTCCCAAGGCGCTGGGGTTCGGTCTACGGGTAATCGCGTTTACGCCGAGGCTTCGACCAGAAGACGCGCCGGACGGGGTTGAGGTGACCAACGACCTTGGGCAGATGCTTGCTGAGGCTGACTATGTGTCAATCCATTGCCCGCTAACCGAGGAAACGGATCAACTCATTGACGATGTCGCTCTAGGCCGGATGAAACGCTCGGCCATACTGATCAACACGAGTCGGGGTGGTGTCATTGACGAGGAGGCGCTGATCCGTGCGCTGCAGGAAGGGCGGATCGCGGGGGCAGCTCTCGATGTCACCGATCCGGAACCGCCGGCAGCAGAAAATCCTCTTTTGTCTCTTGAAAATGTGATCGTGACGCCGCATGCCGCCTTCTATTCGGTAGCGGCCACGGCTGAACTGGCGCGCAAAGCGGCGGAAAACGTTGTCACCGTGCTGCGTGGGGGCGTTCCCAAGACGCTGGTGAATGCGGAGGTGCTGGACCAGAAAAACTGTCGATTGTCCAGCCAGGGCTGAATGCTGTAGGGACTGTGCCTCATCGCATATCAGTTACGACCATTTGCTCAATTCCGAGGGTGTCCAGCTCAGGAAACTGGAGCACGGCCAGGAACGAATCATTGAAGTCGCCCCTCCCGGAAAGTTCATGATACTCGACGATCTGGGGTAGTGATCGAGCGACCTGCCGTTCGCGGAAAGAAAGAAGCGCGATTTTGGCACCCTCCCCGGCCGCGTTGCCGACGGCCTTGATTCTTTCAACGGGAACAGGGGGCACAAGCCCGATGATGCGGGCGCTCTGGGGATTTATATAACTGCCAAAAGAACCGGCTAGGAATATCTCGACAAGTTCATCTGCCTCCACGCCCAACTCCTGCATCACCACGTCGATTCCTCCTGCGATCGACCCCTTAGCAAACTGTAGTTCACGTACGTCACGCTGCGTCAGGACTATCGACTTCCCACTACCCGACTCTTCAGGCCAAGCCAGGACGAAAGAGCGCCGCCCCTCCTCGTCGGCAATTATTCGGCGCGCCAGTTCTGGGGACACCAGTTCGTTCGCCTCTTCGGCCTTCACGAAACGGCCTGAAGGAAGCATCAGACCGCTCAGCCGGAGTTGAGCTACAACATCCAACAAGCCGGAACCGCAGAGCCCAATTGGAGGCACATCGCCAATCACCTGGAGATCCAGCCCTTCGGGGTTGATCGTCACGGCTTCAATTGCGCCGGTACTGGCACGCATACCGTCCTGAATCTGTGCGCCCTCAAAGGCCGGACCGGCGGGCGCGGCCGTCGCCACAGTGCGGGAGGCAGAACCCAGGATGATCTCGCCGTTCGTGCCTACGTCGACCAGCAGACGTACGCCTTCATTTTGCGCCAGGCCGGTTGCCAACAGCCCGGCAACGAGGTCTGCTCCGACGTATGCTCCGAGATAGGGTAGGCAGTGAATCTGGGCCTGGGGTAGGATATCCAGGCCAACCTCTTGCGCCGATGCCTGAACCATAGCCTCGACAGCGGGAATAAATGGTTCGAGACCAATAGGTTCCGGGTCCACGCCCAGGAACAGGTGCTGCATCGTGGCATTGCCAGCGGTCACCACTTCATATACTTCGTAGGGCGCCACTTCCCCTTCATTGAGTAGCTGTGCGATCAGGCCGTTAAGCGTGCGCAGGATGACTTGATTGAGTTCGGACAATCCGTCCTCGTGTAGCATCGTATAGCTGATTCTTGAGATTACATCGGCCCCCTGTACAGCTTGGCCGTTGAGAGCGGATCGGACTGCAACCGGGGCTCCGCTATTCAGGTCGATCAGCATGCCAACGACCGTCGTTGTCCCTATGTCGAAGGCCAAACCGAAAAGGCGGTCGGTGGTATCGCCTCCTTCGACGCTGACCAGTTCGTGGCCAACCACCACAGCGGTGACTTGCCAGTCGTTGCGGCGCAGAACTCCAGGCAACTGACGCAGCAGGTTCAGGGAGGCTTCCACGGCATAGCCTTCCGGCTCAAGTGCGTCGCGGATGCGGCTGAAGTCGCTGCGCTGGTCTTCGAGCGAAGGCGGGGTCAAGGTAAGTGGAACCTTATTGACGTTGGGATTCAGAATTACGTGGCGGTCAAAGCCCATCAATGCTGCTTTGGGGTTTCCCATCAGCCGAGGAACGTGGCAGACGACATCGGAGTTGGCTTCGCTGCGGCAGGAGAGCCTCCACCCGTCGGCCAATTCTGCGTCGGTGAAAATCCTGCGGTCAGCCGCAGTTGCCCCGTTATTGCCGTTGAGAATACGGACCTTGCATTTTCCGCAGGTCCCCTTGGCGCCGCAGGTGCTGTCGATTGGCAGGCCGATCCAATTGGCGGCGTTGAATATCGTCATGCCGGGTGGAACGCGGGTCACCTTGTCGTGGGGACGGAACTCGATGGAGATCTTCGTTGTGCCTGAGGGCGCAGTGGTTGTCATTGCAGCGAACGCAAATGCGTGTCCGTTGTGAACGGAGCGAAGGCTATCCCGATGCTTGCTGGCGCTTTCGTTCCGATCGAAATGCCTGAATCAGGTTGCCCGCATAGGCGTCGTGCCCCATTAGCAGGTCGGCGGCGTAGATTGTGTGGCGGATTTCGGCTTCGAGAGGATTGGTGATGGCTGAGGTCAGTCCAGCCGCGATCGCCATCGAGAGAAACGCAGCATTTACTGTCGGGCGCCAGGGAAGGCCGAACGAGATGTTGCTAGCCCCACAAGTCATATTGACGCCCAGGTTCTCGCGTATCAGGCGAATCGTCTCCAGTGTGATAAGGGCGGCGTTGTCATCGGCGCTAACGGTCAGAGCAAGTGGGTCGATTACAACGTCTTCGGGCGGTATGCCGTGGTCAGCGGCGCGCTCCACGATCTTTGTTGCTATACGAAGCCGTTCCTGCGGGTCATTGGAGATACCTGTATCGTCATTGGCGACGCCTACGACCGCCGCGCCGTATTTCTTGACCAGTGGCAGCACCGTTTCCAGCCTCTCATCCTCGTAGGTGACCGAATTGACGAGGGCCTTGCCTTCATAAACCGCGAGCCCTTCTTCCAACGCTTCTACCACCGATGAATCGATGGAAATCGGCACGTCCACAGTCTGCTGGACGGCCTGAATCGCCTGACGGAGGATTTCCGGTTCAACTCCGTCCACGGGCACGCCAGCGTTAACGTCGAGCACATGCGCTTGTGCCTCTACCTGCCGGCGCGCGTCGCGGCAGACCATTGTCATATCGCGTTCAATCATCTGCTTGGTCAGGATTTTGCGGCCGGTGGGGTTGATGCGTTCGCCGATAATTACAAAAGGGTGTTCGGGGCCTATAACGACAGTCTGTTTCGCGGACGAAATCACTGTATTCATGCAGGTTTACTCTTCATGCTGTCCGGACTTGACCATCAGTTCCTCGACGGCCTGGACGCCTCTTGCCAATGCTGAAGCGCCCTCACTGTCGTCGCCTCCCATGCTGACGTCATATCCCATGTCGACCATGAGTTGCTTCGCCAAGCGCACCGCGGCGCTGGCATCCGGAGCGAAACCGTCGGCGCCAACGCTATCGGCGTATTCCTGTGTAACGGGAGCGCCACCGACCATCACTTTGACAGAGTCTCGCAGACCAGCATCGGCCAGCGCGGCCAGGTTGGACTTGAAGAAGGGCATTGTTGTCGTCAGAAAGGCGGAGAATCCCAGGAGCTGGGGCTGGTGTTCTTGTGTGGCGGCGACCACTTCTTCCGGCTTGACATTGACGCCCAAGTCAACGATTTCGAAGCCCTCGCCCTCCAACATGATATTGCAAAGATTCTTACCAATGTCGTGCACATCGCCCTTAACAGTCAACATGACAACCTTACCAATCGGCTCCGCGCCTTTATCGACAAGCAGCGGTCGAAGAAGGGCCATCGCGCCTTGCATCGCTCGCGCCGCGACCAGCATTTCGGGCACGAAGTACTCGCCTATTTCGAAGAGACGGCCGACTTCCTGCAAAGAAGGTATGAGTGCGCCGAAGAGGATATCAAGCGGATCCATTCCGAGTTCGATACCTTCTTGGGTCAACTCGACCACCTCAGCCGCTTCCCCGACTAAGGTGTGTTCGTACAGCCCTTTTTTGATTTCTTCTTCGCGGCTCATGGTACAGGGCTCCTGTTAATGGGGATTGTCTATGCAGGTTTCCACAATTGCCCTGAGGTTGGCGACCGGCGCCTGCAATGGAACGGCGCATTCAGGGGCGATGATGTCGACGCCGGCGTCAATGGCAGCTTGCGCTTCGGCGCGTGCTTCTGCCGGTCCTCGAGCGTACAGAGTGATGGGGTTGTTGACATTGCCAGTCAACTTCATCTTACCGGCTGTCTTTTCGACCATCAGATCGGGCGCGTTGGCCGACTCGAAATGATAGCAGGTAAAGCCGGCCTCGCTGAAGTATTCGACCCGATCCAGTGTCCTCCCGCAGCAGTGCAGAATGACAGGCGCGTCTACTTGAGGAACAAGCTCCTGGTGATGGGGAAGAAGAAAATCCCGATACATTGTGTTACGAACGAGGTCGCCGGTGGCGTGGTCTGCCCAGACAATGGCGTCTGCGCCTGCATCCAGTTGTGCCGCGGCATAGACCAGCGGGACAGGCGCCAACGTTTCCAGCGATTTGCGAACGCGGTCCGGGTCCATAATCGTGTCGAAGAGGAACTCCTGTGTATTGTAGCAGTGGTAGGAAAGTGTCCAGGGACCCATGACTTTGCCCAGAATCATGACCTCATCGCCAAAGTGTTCTTTGAGCAGCCGAATTGCGTCAATGGAGCACTTGACGTATTTGTCTTCCAGGAACGAGTCGGGAAAACCGTCAGGCAACTTGATCTCCACATCGCGATCGGCCCAAGGCGAATCGGTCGGGTTGGGCATCATATCGGTATCGGACCAATCGACCTGGCATCCGAGTGCCATCGCTTCCTGTGCGATGCTAAAGATGGGCATTACGCTATCGAACCCCATCACTTCGTGCGCGCCCGCGGACAGGGTCGCCATGGGTTCGGGCTCAACATTGGCATGGGGGAAGTGGGCGCCAGTAATGTCCATCAACTCGTAGGTGATCACCGAAACAATGCTGGCCGCCGGAGGCCTGTCTACAGGATCGCCGTTCAGCCCAGCCAAAAAACGCTGTTTCGAAGTCATCTTTTCCATGGCTTGCTCCCTTCAGCGTTGCTTTCGGATCCGTTCGTGCACCAGAGAAATGGCTGGTGAGATAGGGCGTACTCTACCAGCTGTCTGGATCGAGACCCAGAATGCGTCCTTCCTGGCAGATGTTGGCCCAGGTTGTTTCATCGATTTCGATGCCATCCTTTTCTTTGCGCTCTGCGCTACGAAACTCCGGCTCGCCCGGGGCCAAAATTTCCTCGAATCCCGGCGCGAGGCGGCTTGATTTGACGTGGCGGAGTAAACCCTCTACTTCCTCATAGTAGGTAGAGAGCTCGGTAAAGTGCTCGATGTTGTATACAGTGAAGAGAACGCCATTGCTCCTCATGGTCCGGGAGCCGTCGGCACAGCCTTCACCGCTGAGCGCACCGCCAAGCAATTCTACCACAAGACCGAGAGCGAAGCCCTTGTGGGCTACTACCCCTCCCAGTGGCAGGATGGCGCCGGGCGGGTCGGCCCTGAAGTCGTTTGGCTCGGTTGTTGGATTTCCTTTGGCGTCAATTAGCCATCCCTCGGGAACCTGACTGCCCTGATTGATTGCGACACGAACTTTGCCTTCGGCGACGACAGAGGTTGTCATGTCTACAAGGATCGGTTCCGTTTCGAGGCGAGGCGCTGAAAACGCGATGGGGTTCGTACTTAAGCGACCCTCCAGCCCGCCAAACGGGGCGATTTGGTAGCCGAGCCGCCCGGCGTTCACGAATGCCAGGGCGATCATGTTTCCCTGGCGAGCCGCCATCAGGGGGTAAGCCCCGGCGCGACCCACGTGGCTTGTGTTGCGAAGGGTAACTGTGGCCAGACCGTGCTGTCGGGCTTTCTCAATCGCCAGATTTATTGCGAAAGTGGCGCCGACCTGACCCAGAGCACCGCCAGCGTCCACAACCGCAGTACTCGGATAGTCACGCACAATTGTAGGGGTAGCCCGGGGTTGGAAGTGGCCCTCACGAATCGCGCGCGTGTATTCGTAGTAGCGAATAGCGCCGTGCGAGTCGTGGCCGAAGAGGTTTGACTCAACGAGGTGGTCAACCACAGCCCGAGAATCTTCAGGTGTGCAGCCTGAAGATTCAAATAGTTGATAGCCGACGTCTCGCAAGACAGAAGGTTGGATATTAGGCATGGTGCTCCTATTTTACTCTATTTTTCGACTGCTGAACGAATTCGGAGGTGGAGGAAATGAGTCGCGATCTCGAGCGACGTGTGGTGCCGGCTGAAGGCACCTAGGCGGCATTCTCCAAATCATCATTGCCAACGATTCCGCCGTGGTCGCGTGCCAGATGCGTCCCCAATTGTATTCGTGCAGCCCCCAAATCGGCGCTTTCCAAGTAGCTCTGCACTTCGCTGAGTGTGAAGCTCTGCACCTCTTCGGGGATTGGGAGCGCCGGTTGGAGCGGATCAGGAATGACGGGCACCATGCGAGTAACGGGAGGATACCGGGTCTTGCCGGCGGCGTCTGTGCGGGGGGCTAGGTGGGCAAAGAGTACATGCGACAGTACGTCCGGGTGACTAATAAAGACGGGAGAATGTGTATTGCAGATTACCTGACGCAAGGGTGTGTCATCACGATCCGACGACGAAAAATCGGTAGACAAGCCCAGAAGAATTCGCGTCAAATCCTTTAATCGGGAAGGATGAACGCTGTTTTCCGGATCCTCAAAACAGAGGAGGCCACCGTGCTCAGGATCGTTCTTTAGTGTAACCAGTGCGAGCGCACGCAGCGCCCCGTCTGAAAGAGCTCGCGACGAAAATCGCCTTCCGTCCTCGGCCTTCGCCCAGATCACAGTACGACCGGCCTCGCGATCTTCATCGACGTCGACCTGCATCGCGCCGGGCAAGTGGCTGGCCAGGTCTTGAGAAACGTCTGCCAGCAGCAAGGGATCGGCGGCTTTCATGCGTGCCAGCACGTTCGGCAGGTTTCTGCCACCGTCAACCAGTTTTGCAGGCGCAGTCGCGGGGCTGGGCTGCCGCAGGATTTCCGGGTCGAGTTGTAAGAATCGCCAAGCACGCATTTCTTCGGCAGCGGCAAATGCATGTGGAAACTCTATATTTCTTGCTCCGCCCAACAGAGTTCGCTCGGCCTTTGCAGCCTCGATGTCACGCCTGCCGCTCCTGCCGTCCTGATGCAGGACCAGAGTCGTTTCTCTCTTGCTCTTGTGTGTGGAAATGAAAGGCGAAGATCGTCCACCTGTCATTGCCGGAATCCATTGGCCGCCGGTATCCAGCTTGTTGGCCTTCGTCCATCTATCACTCTGACGCGGGATTGGCGCCAGAAACTCATGGTCGACGATAAGCCGTTCCTGTCCCTGGGCGTCCCTGAGACGAACAACTTCCAACTCATAGCGCATACGGGGGAATTTGAGCTCTAGACTGGCGCCCCAGTCGTCGCACACTCTCTGATTGACCAGCAACTCGATCGCCAGACGGATACGATCAGCCGACCCGCCATGCGGACGGACCAAGAAAAGCTCGCCAACGTCACTCCTCATTTCGTGAAACGATGTAGCAATCTTAGAGTCGGCAAGGCGCCCCAGCAAATGAAGCGCATCGAAGAGATTGCTCTTACCCACTCCGTTGGCGCCCACGATGACCTGAAGAGGTGACAGATCCAGAGAGAATTCCTGGAAAGTTTTGAAGCCATCGAGTTCAATACGGGTAATCATCGGATATCCCACACCGGTGGCCAACCTCCAGTGTGAATCGCCAGCGTTTACGGCCTGCCTGGTGCCGCCGAGTCTCATTGCCATCCCGTCGATGCCGACAATTATACCACAAATTGCTCCCTGCGATGCGTGCAAAATAAGGCTGCTACTCGGTTGAAGGGGAGCCACTCCAAGAAGGTGCGGCTGCAGGTTGTACTCACGAAGTACGTCTGGGATTGCGTTTGTACTCGCTTCAAAGTACCTGCCAGATACTCTCAAAAACGTAGGGAAAGTAAAGGGGATGACAGTCTATTGTCACCCCCATATGGCCGACGATTTACCAAGCCTTCGCCGTCATCCTCATTCCAGCAAGAGGCCTATGTTCGACTCGGGCCCCGTCGGATCAGCGCGTGCTGACGGACCTTACCCCGCGGATGGGATGTGTAGCTTTCGCCCAATGTAGGTAAGGTGTGGATCGTGGATGTCGAAATCAATCACCGCATGCTGACAACTGCCCGCTTGATGATCTTTGTCTGTGCGGACATGCGCCATTTCTGATATGCGGTGGCCGTCTTCGTTTTCGATCCAGAACCACCAACTCCCTTCCCTGGGCCCGGACGCCAGAAGAATGTGAGTGTACTGGCCGCCCTCGGAGGAGCTTTTTCTAGCCACAACTTCCCCGTCCGGCTGCCAACTGAAGGCTACCCGATAGTCATTGACAGGATGGCCGTTTAACCGCACTGTGCCCAGCGCACGTGTGCTTCCAGCATTGGCGTCGCAACGCACCAAGTTAGCCCCGTTAACGAGGCTGTTCGACGTCTTCAGTTCCTGAAGCGATGCACCATAGGCTTCAGCAATGCTGGCAAGCGTTTCGCCAGACCTCACGACGTGCCCGAAGACAGTTTTGGTGCCCGAAGGCTTCGGAGGCAGGGGCTTTGCTGTCACGGGCTGAGTCGACACGGGCAGCGCCACCAATGGTATCTGCAGTTTGCGCCCAACATAAGTAAGCGCCGGGTCCTGGATGTCGAAATCGATCACAGCCCGCTGGCACTTGCCCTCATGGGGTAGTCTGTCCGTGTGAACGTAAGCCATTTCCGAAATACGGACACCGGAACTGTTTTCAATCCAGAACCACCAATTCCCTTCGCGAGCGCTTCCTCCAAGAATGTGGCTATACTGGCCGCCTTCCTGGCCTCCTCCTCCGGAAACCGCCATGGCTACTACTGTCTCGTCCGGATGCCAACTGAAAACAACCCGAAAACCGCTGGCGGGTTGGCCGTTGACCCGCACTGTGCCTTTCGCTTGCGTACTGTCGGCATTGGGTGTGCAACTGACCAGTTGGGCCCGGTTCACGAGGTTGTTGGAAGCCCTCAAGTCCTCGACCGAAATGCCGTATAGCGCAGCGATGTTGACGAGGGATTCGCCTGGTCTGATGATGTGGACGTATGTCTGGCGGGAAGTTGGGCGTTCTGCGGGGGCTGCGACTACCGGCTGGGGAACCATCAACAGCGACAACAATAACATGAACAGAGTGGCCAGAGATGCTCGTTGCGGCCGCCAAGTCGATCTGGCAGGCGAAATATCTGCAGGGATCACGATATTCCTCCTATGTGGTTCATTCTGGACTTCCTGGGATAAGCTCTAAGACTTGTATCGTACTGACTTTCCTTTCCGTACGGACTGCCGCATTTTCCGGTTCAAACGGGGGTTCTTTAACCGGGATATAAACCATTTTGCTCCTTTTGTCAAAGAGCCGATTCGCGCACACTTCTCTAGACATTTTACGCGAGAATTACGCAATTTTTTGGATTGATTCTTCCGATTACTGTTGAGCGGCTTACCGATTTCGGGAGAGGGCATGTAAGGCCTCGGGAGTGCCGGTCTGCTGAAGGCGGAATCCCGGCCCCTCATTCGGTGGTTACTTGGTGAGAAATAAATCCGAGAGTGGGGCGACCAAAACTTGGGCATCTCCGCCGAATGCTGAGAGTCACATCATCTTTCAGCCTGGCTGCGAGTTCGAAGCTTCCGTCCTGACGGGGGTCCTCTCCGGAAGATGCACTTTCGTTTCGAGCAGGGAGGGCCGACTCTCTTGGGCCAATAGAGACGAGGGCCGCGCACAGACGTCTCACTGTCAGGTAAAGAGGTTCCTGTCGGCACTCTGTCAGCTACTTGGTCGGCTAAATGTCATCCATTGTCAACCAAGAACCGATAAACTAGGACATACCCCACTTAACCTCAATCAGCAGTGCCCAAAAGAATCAAGAGGACACAAAAAAGGGACTGGGGCCACTCACATGACTTGACCTCACCTCGCCACCCACGCTTCTGTTAGCCACATAGGCTGGCCGCCGTTGCAATGAAAGACGATTGCACTTAATCCCCCAACTGGGGAGTCCTTCTTGACAGGTGTGGCGTGGATTCGGTTGATGATTCAACATGCTGGACTCTTCCAAACGAATGGAGCGGGGGAACAATGCCAATCATAGACCGACCGAACAAAGATGCGCTCATAAAGGCATTGGACATCTTTCTGGATAAAATGCGTCCTTTCTTCATTGAGTGTCTTCGCCATGCTCCAGGCGCAACAGTGCGAATCGCCTTGGAGCGATCTCTAAATGGTGAACAGAGCACAAACTTTGCCAGAAACCATCATGCCAGCCCTGACCTTTTGTCAGCTATGGAGGTCAGCTACTTCGCCACTGTCACAGAAACTTACTGGGAGGAAGTCTTCTCTTCTCGCTTTGGTGGAGATCGAAGGATCATTCGAAAACTAAGGAAAATCAGAGTAGCGAGGAATAGGGCATCGCATCCTCCCCACTTACGTGATTTAGATGCCGAGTTCACGCAAGGAAGTCTTTGCCACATTGCTTATGTGCTCGGCAGCATCAGGGCCAGTGAGGAACAAGTGGCAGTCTCCCGCCTCAAAGAGGGAATTCGTGCGGCGGCCAAGACTTCCGCAGAAGCAGATACTGCCACCATTGTTCTGAGGGAAAGGGAGACACGGAAAGCGGATGTATCGGTGCTCGCGGCCGAGGAAAGGGCTCGTGTCGCTGAAGCGAAAAGACGGGAGGCTCATGAACAGACTAAGGCCTTAGAGATCTCGCGAGTTCTCACGAATCAGCGTGCAGTTGCTGCAGAAGCTGCCAGGCGAAGCGCTGAGGATTTGGCTCTCAGAAATGAATCCGCCCGCCAGGAAGCTGAAAGGCGCGCACTTGCTGCTGAAGCTGGTCAGTTCAGAGCCGAGAAACAGATGCTGGCAATGACGGAAACATTCCAAGAAATGGAGAAGAGGCTTGAGGAGACCGAAGCGACACTTCGCCGTGTACAAACGCAAGAGGCGTCTTCCGAGGCTGACGTTGCAGGCAAGGGAGATGTCATTCGACCAAACCAGGACCGTCGGCCACCTGCCCGGAATACTCCCCAGTACGAAAACTGGCTCATTGAAGAGATACTGGGTGGCAAAATCAGTCGTTCCATGCTTTGCCAGTATGCGGGAGATAGACGCATTGACGGTCGCCTAGTGCACTATGTTCAAGCCGCATCTTCGGGCATGAGCCAGATGGCATGGAACAGTTACGTCATTAATCGGAGCAAGAGGCTAGCTCGAGGCAGAAGTACGGGTGCTTCACAACGAAGAGTGCAGCCCTCGCATAGCCGGCAAGGGATGATTCAGTAACGCTCCCTCTAACACCTGGGCCTCATCACAATTTACGTTGTCTGTGACCGTCTCTTGTTTGTTTCGCGCAAATAAAGGGATTCTGAATGTCTGCGCTTCAATTGTGGGTGGGAGAAAGACCTCAAATCCCACCTTTGGCGATAGTGTTGCCTCCAGCCAGACTGTAGTAGAATCTAACGCTATAGCGAAGGTGTGGACCATAGCAGGAATCCTTAACCCATGAAAACTTCGAAATTTGCCGCTCCTCGCCAGGGACTGACCGGGGCAGTCTTCATGATTGGGCTGGCTATCCTGTTTGCCACCGACTGGATTTGGCCAGGGATTCTTGTCCTAGTCGGTGTAACCAGCCTGGTGGGAGCATACCTCGGGCGTTCGGAGCCGGGGCCAGATGACATTCCTTTGCGAGTAGATGAGCCGTTGGAGGTGGAGCAGCCGGCAGCCTTGCGGTATGCAGCGCAGTGTGCGTCTTGCGGGGCCGCGACCCCGCGTGAGCTTCGCGAAGGAACGTCTGCGGAACTGAACGCGGTTTGCAGCTTCTGCGGCTCCCCGCTGGCACAGGCAGAATGAATCGAGCACGTTTATTCGGTGTTGCCGTTCTGTCGGCGGCGGCGCTGTTCGTGGTCGGGACGCTGGTCTGGCGGACAGTTAGCGGCGACGTTGCCGGCCCGGGCGTGGCTGCCGCCCGCCCCGATGTCGTCCGGATTCGCGTGATCACGGCCCTTCCTGTGGAAAAGTGGGTGAGAAAGGCGGCTGACGAGTTCAGTGCAGCTAGCCACCGAACTGGGGGTGCGGCTGTCGATGTTGAAATCATTCCAATGGATGGCCTGGTCGCGCTCGGTAAGTGGGAGCGGAACGAGTTCGCTGCCCTGAAGTCGGAAGTACCCCTCGAAGGCCTGCCTCGTGATGAGTTGGAAACCCTCCAGAAGCTTCCTGCCGCGTGGATTGCAGATAGCCGCTATCTTGTAGAGTTTGCCAACGCCTCACTTCGAGATCGAATTGGTCAAGACCGGTTTCTAGGCGACGGCGAATATGGCATGAGGCCAGTGGCAAAAACGCTTCTTGTCTGGGGACTTTTTCGAAGCAGGGGGGTACCCTTGCTTGAGAATCTCGGTCCCATTTCCTGGTCGACAGTTCACAGAGCAGCCGTCGCGCCGACGGGTTGGAAGGAGTTGGGAGGCGATCCCGCCTGGGGCAATTTCAAGCTGGCTGTCTCCGTTTCCGGCAGAAGTGCTAGCGGGCTAGCGGCCATCGTCGCGGCGGCAGGCGAGTTCCATGGCAGAACGGAGATTTCGGTTGAAGACGTTTCGGACCCCAGGTTCGGGGACTGGCTGACCGAGACGACGATGGCGGCGACCAACTTCGGCGGTGGAGGCACAAGCGGTGCAGAAAGGGTGGCCTTGTTCGGCTACACTGCGGGTGACGGGGGGCAGTTCCTGGAAAGCGATCTGCTCCAGAATATGGAGGGAATCCAGTCGCGTTGGCGGGAGCCGATGGCTCTTCACTATCCGAGAGTGACGACCTGGTTTGACTTTCCTTTTGCGATCTGGACAGGTCCTGAGACTTCTGCGTTACAGAAAAATGCAGCGCTAGCATTCCAAGAGTTCTTACTCAGCGAAGCTCAACAGCACAAGGCGCTCGAATTCGGGTTGCGTCCAATCGATCCCGGGCTGCAAGTCGACGCCGCGGCGGGAAGTCTCTTTGAACGCTGGCAACGGTTGGGTGTCCAGAGGGAGGTCCTCACTACAGAGGAAATGAGCCCAGCCCATCAGGACGTCCTGTCTGCGCTCGCCCGCTGGCGGGATCTGAATGAAGGGCCATGAGCGAAATCCAGGATGGAAAAGAGCAAGAGCTCACAGAACCGACCATGGCGGAGCGTAAGCGAATACTCTCCCACCGGAATCTCTTAGCATTGGCGGCAGTGGGCTTTTTTCTGCTCTGTGCTTGCGGGTTGACGACGGTGCGAGCGGGAAACTGGATCGCCGACACACTGGCAGGGCGAGAGTCGACAGCATCCGGAAACGGTTTTGCGGTCCCTGTAGATTGGCCAGCCACGAGCGCAGAGTTGACGATAGCCGTGTCTCCGTCAATGGCAGGAACTTTGAGGGAACGGGCCAACAGTTTTAACAGCCAAGGGTTTCGTACGCCTGACGGCCAGCAGATGACGGTAGAGTTGGTTACGCGTTCCTCACGCGAGATGGTTGGCGAGTCGGTGAGGCAGCCAGCGTATCAGGCGGTCGCGCCGGACAGTTCACTTTGGCTTGAGTTGATCGATAGGCGATGGGCCCAGCTGTTTCCCGGGGAGCGCGGCAGACTGTCTGCGAGCCGGGTGGGGGAGTCGACCCTTTTTGCCGTCAGTCCTGTGGTCATTGCCGTAACTTTGGATGCGGCTCAGCAGTTGGGCTGGCCACAACAGTCGATAGGATGGAAAGCAGTCCAGGAACGGGCGGCTTCGCCGTCTGGGGCGTTCAAGTGGGGACATCCCGGCCCGAGTAGCACGCCCGGGATCGCGGCGACTTTGTCCAAATTCTATGCCGGCGCCGGCATTACGCGCGGACTGACAGAGGAGATCGCCAGGCTACCCGACGTCATCGCGTATTTTAAACGGGCGGAGAGAGACGCGTACGTTTTTGGTGCCGGTGCGCGGGCTGGGACAGCACGTTCACGTGAGGGAGGTGGGGAGAACGCAGCCGTCGGTGCAGACGAGGGACAATTGGACGCCTTCGTAACCCAAGAACAGGTGGTCATCGCCTGGAACTCCGGTTCTGACCAGGGTCTTGCATGGCTGTCAGGCCGGGAAAGTGCCGGGCAGTTCCTGCCAACTGGGCAGTTGGCGGCCGTCTACCCTCAAGAGGGGACCCTATGGGCTGATCATCCCCTGGCTTTGCTGGAATTAGATGGTCGCGCAGGCCCTGCCGTGACCCCGAATCAGCGAACCACGTATCGGGCGTTCATTGCGTTTCTTTTGGGTGAAGAGAGCCAGACGGCCCTGCTGGAGGCCGGGTTCAGACCGGTCGACCAGACTCTGGATCTGATGGCGGAGGGCAGCCCGTTTGCAGAGACGTTAACAGTGAATCCCCTCCTTCCGCAGACGCTCATGCAGCTGCCTCCTCGGCCGGTCCTGGAGATGGTGTTGGACGCCTGGCGCCTCTCGGTGCCTCCGTTAAACATATTGCTGGTTGTGGATACGAGCCAGTCGATGGGCGGGGGCAAGCTCGCCAGAACGAAAGCTGCACTGCAAGGATTCGTGGACCAGTTGCAGGGGGAACACGACAGAGTGGGGCTGGTGGAGTTTGGCTCCGGTGTTAAGCGTTTCGGGGCTCTGCAGCGGTTGGATGCTGAAGGTCGTGAGCGCATGTCCCTTTTGATCGAAGGTCTGGAGGCCGGCGGCTCCACAAAGCTCCTCGACGCCGTGTGGGCAGCGCATGGTGAGCTATCGGACCAGGCCGAAACCGATGCCACTTACGCGATTGTCGTGTTGACAGACGGTCGTGATAACGATAGCGAAAACCGGCTGCGCAGTTTGGAGCGGGCGATGGTTGGGACAGGCAATTCGGTTTCCATCCATACAGTGGCATTTGGGCGCGATGCTGACGAAAGATTGCTGAAGGAGCTGGCCCGCATCGGCGGAGGACAGTTCTACCGGGCGGATGAAACGACGATTGAAGAGGTGTACCGCCAGATCGCGAGATATTTTCAGATGAGGGGTTGACTGTGAGCCTAACTCGCTGATATCCGGGAGCTCCGACTTTCAAGCGTCCGATTGACGACAGTTGAGGTTCACCCGGGTGCATCCCAGATTTGAGGTGGGAACAGCCTGACGGGGAATCAGTGCCAGCGGTGGCTGGCGTTGTTTACCGTCTTTGGACGAGACGCAGTGCAGGCGCTGGGCCTGGCCGTACGGTGGAGTCCGTCAGTTGGGGCGAGTGCGAGGGCAGGCACAAGGCCGGCGCCCATGGGGATCTGATGGGACTGGCGGGACGTGGTCGGGCTGGACACCATCGATTAGGCACCTGTTACGAATATCGACACCAGGTCGATGAGGCATGTTGTTGGGGGGGGGCGTTGCGGGGGCGGAGCCCCCGCACAAGGGAGGGCCGAATAGGCCCGACTGCCCAAGTGCGAGTAGAGAGTGAAGAGGAGAGAGTCGCTGGTTCCTCCGCCGCAGACCGGAGCGCGGACAGGACCTTGCCAGGGCTCTGCCAGAGGATTGCGAGAGTTCAGCCCCATTCTGGGATGCACACGCTCATCCAATCGCCTTGCCAGGAGACGGAGATTGGCAGGGCGCTTCCAGTGGTAGTTCTGTGACGGCTGTTGTTCCCTTGGTTACTGCTATTGCCTCAACAGATGCCATTCCCCTGTTCAATGATGAAAATCCCAATCGTATAGGCTAAGTAGAGGGTCAGCATTGTGGCCCCCTTCCAGCGATTTACCACGTGCGGCGGGCGCAGGACCAGAAGAAGTGGAAGCGTTGCCACCAGGAGCATGGCGGGGAAGTCCACGCAACGCATGCTCAGGGGGGCAGGGAGGGCCCGGACGCCGGCCGTGATGCCGACGATAGCCAGCATGTTGAAGAGATTGCTGCCGACGAGATTGCCGAGAGCGATGTCGCCGCGCTTGTACAGGATTGCCACCACGGAGGCTGCCAGCTCTGGCAGGCTCGTCCCCAAAGCGACCAGGCTGAGACCAATCACGAGTTCACTCACGCCAAAGTATCTGGCGATGAAGGTGGCCGAATCGACAAGCAGGTCAGCGCCGTAGACGAGAACGGCGATGCCGATGACGACCATGCCGATGTCGCGGAGAAGGAGCGAACGGAAGAGCCCGGAAATGGCGGCTGGCAGAAGCGGGTTCCTTGTGGCGCGGGCGATTCTTTCCTGAGACTGTGCCAGATCGGTTTCGGCGTCCTCCCCGCTGTCTGCGGCGGTTTCGACCGCGTCGTTTGATGAGGAATCGACCCCTGACTCCCCGCCAATGTACTCAAGCGCCTCGCTTTCTTTTTCCTCGGCGAGCGAACGGCTGCCAATGTAACTCCAGTAGATGAATCCGATCAGGCCCAGGAAGAGAAGGATTCCCTCCCAGCGGACGATCTGCCCGTCCCACGCCATTGCGGTGAACAGGAGTGAGATTCCGATCATGAGGGGGTATTCGCGTTGAATCAGCTGGCGGTCTACTGAGAGAGGGCGCAGCACGGTGACAACACCGAGGATCAGGGCCAGGTTTGCGATGTTGCTGCCGACGACGTTGCCGATGGCCAGGTTGGCCTTGCTGCCGCCCTGAAGGTTGGCTATCAGGCTGACGACCAGTTCGGGAAGACTGGTGCCGAAGGCCACGACGGTCAGTCCGATTACGACCAGAGGAATGTTCAGACGGACGGCTAGGCGACTGGCGCCGCGCACAAGGAAATCGGCTCCGCCGGTCAGGAATGCGAAGCCGACAAGGAAGAGGAGTATGTTGAAGAGCAGGGAGTTCATTTTGGCGACAACCGACCAGGCCGCGGCCCGCTTGTTGGATTCGTCCCGGCGTTAGCTTGCGGGGCAAACGCCGGCATGCGCTCACGCTTCGACCGGTGATACATCTCGGACAAAGCGGCCCTGCATGCTCCACGGGCCGGTCCACGTGATCTGCGCTTCGACAAGGCGCCCGCGCAGATCCCCTGAGCGGTCGTCAACGTTGACGAAAACGAGCTTGTTCTGGCGCGTGCGGCCGCGCCACTTGCCTTTGTGCTTGCCTTCGATGAGCAGTTCGACCGTCTCGCCAAGCAGCCGGGCGTTAATCCCGGCGCAGACCTGCTCCTGGAGTTGCTCAAGCGCCTTGTGGCGACGGACCTTTTCTTCTTCCGGCACGTCATCTGCCATGCGCCGTTGGCTAACGGTGCCCGGCCGCGGACTGTAACGGGCAAGGTGGGCTTTGTCCAGCTTCAGGTCGGCCAAGAGCTGGTGCGTCTCGTCGAACTGTGCGGGGCTTTCGCCGCAGAAGCCGACGATAATGTCGGTGTTGATCGCGGCCTGCGGAACGGTCGTCCGGATGTGCTCTACGAGACCGCGGTACTGTGCCTGTGTATAGCCGCGTTTCATGCGAGCCAGGACCTCGTCATTGGCGGCCTGGATCGGTACTTCGATATGCTCACACACTTTGGGCAGATCGCGTACCGCTGCGAGGATTCTGTCCGACATGTAGTTGGGGTGGCTGGTGAGAAAGCGGATGCGCCAGAGGCCCTCTATTTGGTGGACGGCGTGGAGCAGGTCGGCCAGATCGGGCTTGCCAGGCGTCGGATTCTCTGTGGTAGCGCCGTTGCGCCAGTCATGGCCATAGCGGTCGACGATCTGGCCCAGAAGCGTGACCTCGCGAACGCCCTGGGCAACCAGGCCGCGGACTTCGGCCACGATTTCGTGCACCGGCCGGCTGCGTTCGATGCCGCGGCGGAATGGGATTATGCAGAAGGTGCAGGCGTGGCTGCAACCGTAGACGACGGGCACGTGGGCGGTTACGGCGGCTTCGCCGTTCATGGTGAGGCGCCGGATTGACTGACCGGCCACAGCTGGCCGCAGTTCGTCCTGCAGTGCGTGGCGGTGATCTAATTGTTCTTTCTCGAATAAAGACGATTCTAACGCAATCTCGTCTCGCTGGAGGAAGGTGATCAGGGGGGCCGGCTCGCTGGGGGGCATGAAGACGTCTACATGCGGAAAGCGGTCCTGAAGTTGCGGGCTAGGTTTGACTCCTACCATGCAACCCATCAGGGCCAGAGTTCGATTGGCGCGGGCGCTTTTCCACGGCTTGAGGTTGCTGGCCTTACCGATGCCCTTGTTTTCCGCGCTCTGTCGGACTACACAGGTGTTGAGTACGACGATATCGGCCTCATCCATCGCCTCGGTGGGCCGGTAGCCGATCCTTTCCAACTCCGCGGCCACATGATTGGAGTCGGCGACATTCATCTGGCAGCCGATGGTCCAAATGTGGTAGGCCCCCCGGCTCCCGATTGCCGACATGGAGGCGCTCGGGGTGCCGAACCCGGCAACCGGCTCCGTGTTCAGATGAAAAGTATCTGGAGAACTGTCCGACTCAGGAGAAGTCGAGAGTTCGAAAATCTCTGGATTCGGATCAGGATTGCGCTTGGTCATTTCCTGCTTTTCGGTCTGAAATACATTCAAATGAATGTTGCCAGTCGGTCATGAGGTAAAGTTGCCCGGGGGCAAGACGCCGCGTATACCAGAGCGTATTTTAGCGGGGTCAGGACGCCTGGTCAAGAAATCGGATTCGCCCTGGCGGAAGAGAGCGAGCGCAGAAGCTGCTCTTGCAGCGAGGAAAGCTTCTCGCTGACTGAGACATGGTACTCCTTTGGGTCGATAAGTCTGCGAACATCCTTTTCCAGTCCAGCTACGTCTGCCTGGCGAATGATCCGGATCTCTTCCAGGGACGGGGTATCTCGAAGCGGCCTCCCTTCGGACAAGACGTCTATCAGCAGCGGCTCGATCCGGGAAACAGTGCTGTGGGGTAAGCTCCTGTGCCTAGCCGGTTCACGCGGATGGCATAGTTGGAGGAGAGGGCCGGTCAGCTCATCCGCCGAACTGTGCTGGTGGCGGCTTTCCTTCCACTCTCTCTTTGGGTCTTCTTCATCCAGGGTGAGAAGGTCGGCTGTGGCGAGGCCGCGATCGTCATATATGCGCCAGACCTTTTTGCTGCCGGGGATTGCGGTCTTGCCGGGGTCTTCGGAGACCTTGATAGCCGGCTGCCAGCCTTGATCACCTTCCAGGCCCACGAGCTTGTAGACCCCGCCCAAAGAGCTGTCCCCCGCCGAGGTGATGAGGCGAGTGCCGACGCCGTAGACGAGGCGACGAATGATGCTGTCGGCGTCCAGACCGTTGTTGGCGGCCTCCTCAGCAATCTCCAACTTGATGTGATGGATTGTCAGTTCATCGAGCTTATTTGACAGAACTATCGAGGCGTGGGGAAAGCCGGCGTCATCCAGCATTTGGGCAACTCGTGTGCTCAGATGGGCGAGATTGCCGGAGTCGAGGCGCACGCCAACGGGGGCGTAGCCTTTTCGCCTGAGCCCCTCGAATACGCGAATCGCGTTGGGCACGCCGCTTGCCAGCGTATCGATCGTATCGACGAGGAGCAGGCATTCGTCGGGATAGATGTCGGCGTATGCCTGAAAGGCCTCGAGCTCGGTCTTTCCGAGGGCCAGAAAGGATTGTACAAGAGAGTGGGCATGTGTGCCCTTGGGGGGATAGCCCAGGAGATGTGAGATTCCAGCGTTGGAGGAGAAGTCGGCGCCACCAATCAGAGCGGCGCGCGTTCCGGCGTTTCCGCCGCGGTCATGCGCGCGGCGCAGCCCGAACTCGAGCACGAGGGCGTCGCCGGCTATTTCGCGGACACGGGCGGCCTTGGTGGCGATGAGCGTCTGGTAGTTGAGGATGTTGAGCAGGGGCGTTTCCAAGATTTGGGCGATGGCAATGGGGCCGCGCACAACGGTAAGGGGTGTGTGAGCGTGAACGACCCTTCCTTCAGGGATTGCCTGAAGCGAGATGCTGCCGAAGTTGCCGTGTTTGCTCAGCCAGGAGAGGAAATCGTCGGCAAAGAGACTGCGCCCGGTGCGCGATTTCATTGCGCGCATCAGGGATAGCTCCTCCTCGCCGAAGCAAGCTTCCCGCATCCAGTCAAGCAGCCATTCGAGCCCGGCATTTACGCAGAAGCCGGCACTGTGCTCGCCGTAATCGGGGTAGCTGCGAAAGAAGTGGTCAAACTGGGCCTGGCGTTCGTGCATTCCGAGGCGAAAGTAGAGCTGTGCCATGGTCAGCTCATACTGATCGGTGAACAGGATGCCTTCGGCTGTGGATCTGGATTTCATGAATTGAGTTTAACCGGCCAACTGGTCGGCGGTGGGCTCCGCTCAGCAGAACCAGTGCTCGGTAAGGCGCGGGGGCCGGGGGACGTAGGAGGGAAGAGCGGGAAGTACAGGAGGCGGGCGGCCGGCAGCCAGGTGCGCTTCGCATTCGATAGTGTGAAATACAGTGTATGAACTTGCCGAGACTCCAACGTGCGCCGGAGGCGTTGCGCCTGCTACGGAGGACGCGTCTTCGGACTCGCTCTGGGCGGCCATTTCGGCGATGCGGGCTACCTGGTGCTGGAGTGCGTCCATGCGCGGGTCGGGGTGCTGCCAGCGATAGGTGAAGTTGGCGGCGTCGAGCTCTCCCTGCCATTGTTCAGCGTCTTCGCCAGAGAGCAGGGCGCTCTCCGGGGGCACCAACATCCGGATGGAGAGCTGGACCGGAGGAACGTGGGGTATCAACCCTTGTTCCCTGATCCAACTCAGCATGGCGATATAGTCGTCCAGAGTGGTCCAAGGGGTGAAGGGCATCCAGGTTGGCTGGATGGAGAGGCCTGCCGCGTCGACAGCGTCCAGCGCCTCCTCCATGTGACGGCGAGTGTGGCCCTTTTGGAGGCGGGAGAGTACATGGTCGCTGGTGGACTCGAAGGCGGAGACGACGAAGGATGCGCCGTGCTCTGCCAGTTCCGGCAGGAGCCGACGATGTTTGAGAAGATGCTCCACCTTGGCAGTGAAGTCGAAACTCACATTGGGAAAGGCGTCGTGGAGGGCGCGGGCGACTTTGCGGGCGTGGCCGGGGCCGTTGAGGAAGTCGGGGTCGCCAAAGGTGATGTGGCGGGCGCCGCCTTCGACCTGTTGGGCGATGTCTGCGAGAACGGTCTCGACGGGGACGACGAAAAAGCGGCCGTTGTATACGGGTACGACCGGGCAGTGGCGGCAGGTGTGCAGACAGCCGCGGGTGGCCTCGGTGTAGCCGGCAGGATAGGCGACGGGTTCTTCGACCTGTTGGCCATTGCCGGTTGCACTTCCATTTGTTGCTGCAGTGGACCCCGGGACGTAGTGGGCATAGCTGTCCAGGGAGGGCAATGGGTTTCGAACCGGTACAGGCAGTGTGTGCCTGTCCAAATGGGGTGATGCCTCTCGATACGTGGTGGTAAGTCCGGGCACTTCTTCCAGCGTACTGCCTGCGTGCAAGGCCTGCGCCAGGGCGACCAGGACCGGCTCGGTTTCACCGGCGATGACCGAGTCGGCGACCGCTCTGCAGCTGTGGCCGGGTTGCAGCAGGTGACGGCGATTGAGCCAGGCGTACAGTCCGAAAAAGCAGAGATGGACGTCGGGATTTACTGTCCGGGCCTTGTGAGCAGCGTCGACCCCGATGCGCAGGGCGGTATGCATGGGTACGGCGATAGCAATCAGGTCAGCGCCAGCTACCTTGGCTGTTGGGAATTCTTCGACGGCCAGGTCGGCTGTGGCGGCGTCGAAGCCGGCAGCGCGCAGGGCGGCCAGCGGCCACGCCAAGCTGAGAGGCTGGTGACCGAGTTCGTAGCAGGAGATGAGTAGAATTGAGCTGTGCATCGGTACTTTGTCGAGGGGGACGGAAGGGCCGCGGCCCACCTCGAGAGATTCAGGAATGTGAGTCAGTTCGAACGCGCTTGGATTATATACTATCATCGCCGATTCGCTCTAGCGGCTGATATTCCTGCGGGCGCGCCCGGTGGGAGTTTTAACAGAGAAACATGCGTGTCGCACGAGAGACTATGAGAGTTTGCGATCATCTACGGGCGTTGGGTAGATTGTCTGAATCAGGATTTGCCGGATTCCTGGGGATTCTCAGGATGGCGAGTGCCTCCTGGCTCGGGAATGGTTGTACGAGCGTTGTACGAGTGTTCACGAGAGATTACGAGAGTTCACGAGCGTTTACGAGTGTTGGGCGGATTGTCTGAATCAGGATTTGCCGGATTCCTGAGGATTCTCGGGATGGCGGGTGCCTCCTGGCTCGGGAATGGTCGTACGAGCGTTGTATGAGTGTTCACGAGAGATGACGAGAGTCGATGAGAGTTCACGATCTTTACGAGCGTTGGGCAGATTGTCTGAATCAGGATTTGCCGGATTCCTGGGGATTCTCAGGATGGCGAGTGCCTCCTGGCTCGGGAGTGGTCGTACGAGCGGTGTATGAGTGTTCACGAGAGATAACGAGAGTCCACGAGCGTTTACGAGTGTTGGGCAGATTGTCTGAATCAGGATTTGCCGGATTCCTGGGATTCTCAGGATGGCGAGTGCCTCCTGGCTCGGGAATGGTCGTACGAGCGGTGTATGAGTGTTCACGAGAGATGACGAGAGTCCACGAGCGTTTACGAGTGTTGGGCAGATTGTCTGAATCATGATTTGCCGGATTCCTGGGGATTCTCAGGATGGCGAGTGCCTCCTGGCTCGGGAGTGGTCGTACGAGCGGTGTATGAGTGTTCACGAGAGATGACGAGAGTCCACGAGCGTTTACGGGCGTTGGGCGGATTGTCTGAATCAGAATTTGCTGGATTCCAGGGGATTCTCAGGATGGCGAGTGCCTCCTGGCTCGGGAGTGGTCGTACGAGCGGTGTATGAGTGTTCACGAGAGATGACGAGAGTCCATGAGCGTTTACGAGTGTTGGACAGATTGTCTGAATCAGGATTTGCCGGATTCCTGGGGATTCTCAGGATGGCGAGTGCCTCCTGGCTCGGGAGTGGTCGCACGAGCGGTGTATGAGTGTTCACGAGAGATGACGAGAGTCCACGAGTGTTTACGAGTGTTTGCGAGCGTTTACGGGCGTTGGGCAGATTGTCTGAATCAGGATTTGCCGGATTCCTGGGGATTCTCAGGATGGCGAGTGCCTCCTGGCTCGGGAATTGTTGTACGAGCGTTGTATGAGTGTTCACGAGAGATGACGAGAGTCCATGAGCGTTTACGAGTGTTTCCATGCGTTCATTAATGTTTCATGTGGTGCCGGGAGCCTCGGATCAGATTCAAAGAGCGCTGCAATGGGGTCCATGTGCATTGCACAAGAGTCCACGAGCGTTTACGAGAGTTTGCGAGCGTTTCCTTGCGTTCATTAGTGTTTCATGTGATGCCGGGAGCCTCGAATCAGATTCATAGAGCGCTGCAATGGGGTCCATGTGCATTGCACGAGAGTCCACGAGCGTTTGCGAGTGTTTCCATGCGTTTATTGATGTTTTATGTATTGCCGGGAGCCTCGAATCAGATTCATAGGGCACGGCCCTGAGGTCCTTGAGCATTGCACGAGAGTCCACGAGAGTCCACGAGCGTTTACGAGAGTTTACGAGAGATTCGGCATGAAGGGGTTCTTGCGGAATTGGGCGAATGGCGCCAGCTGAACGACGACTGCGGAAGATTTTTGCTTGATCGAGTTTCTGCGGCTCCAATTGCATTTTCTGACTTCTGTCGGATGTAGTTCAAGACCTCCGACAGATATTCTGGGATTCGCCCGACGATATGATATCAAGAATAGATTATAATTCTGATGATTCTGAGTCGTGTTCTGAGTGCGCTCTGCCCGGATCTGGAATGACGGCATGTACTGTAAGAGTTTCTGTGGCAGGGTATTGACGGTCATTGCGGCGTGCCTTGGGCCAAATTGGGAGTTGACTCGCCCGCCCTGACCATGCCAGCTCACACCAGGAGCCAGCCAAGGCACGTTGGGGAAGGCGCGGGTCGCCGCGGGACGCCAACTTTCTATTGCCCTCACACTCGCTGCGGCGCGAGGTTGTAGGAGAGGGGGCGTTGCGGGGCGGAGCCCCCGCACAAGGGAGGCCGCTTGCGGCCGACCGCCCAAATGCGAGGAGAGAGGGGAGAGGAGAGAGGAGAGAGGAGAGAGTGACATCCACGCCATGCTGAATCATGATCGCTGTTTGGCAAGAACTCATTAATCAAGTTTTCTCTTTTGGGAGAGTAGGTCCTGTTTACGATTGGAATCCTGAAACTCTAGATTGCTGGATGGGAATCCGTACTTCGTCGCGATTCTACAGGGAGATTTTACGACTTGGCTGCAGTTTCTGATATGCTAGGGCCGATGTTCGATTGACTATTATACCACGAACTTTTGTCCCTTAGAGGACAATTTTGCCCGGCGATGGTCGGCGTTTCTGACGCTGTGTCGCCGCACACTTTACGCGAGGAAAGGAAGCTAGGCATGGCAGATACCAGGGCAACGAATGGCGCAGAGGCGAATGACGGGCAGGAGAAGGGAACGGCCGAGGAGCCTTTGCGGATTGGAATCAGCGGGTTGGGCAGGAGCGGTTGGGGCATTCATGCCAACGTTCTGGCCCAGATCGGCGAGAAGTTCAGCGTCACGGCGGTGTGCGATCCGGACCCCGCCCGACAGGAGGAGGCAGTTGACAGGTTTGACTGCCTGGCATACTCGACGATAGACGAAATCATTGCGGACAAGGCGGTGGAGCTGCTGGTGGTGGCTACGCCGAGCCAGCTGCACGTGAGCGATGCTTCGGCGGCGATGCGGGCGGGGAAGCATGTCATCGTGGAGAAGCCGATGGCGCCGACGCTGGCGGGCGTGGACGAGATGATCGCGGTCTCCGAAGAGACGGGGATGCTGCTGACGGTGAACCAGAACTATCGTTATCACGCTGATTTTCTGAAGGTCAAGGAGGTCGTCGATTCGGGGGTGCTGGGGCGCATCGTGCAGATGCGGATTACCGGCAACGGTTTTCGCAGGCGGTGGGACTGGCAGACGCTCAAGAAATACGGTGGCGGGGACCTGAACAACAAGGGCGCCCATTCGATAGACTGGGCGATTCACTTTTTCGACGATCCGAACCCGGAGATCTTCTGCCAGATGGAGACGACGCCGCTGTTCGCGGGGGATGCGGAGAGCCACGTGAAGCTGGTCATCAAGCCGAACGACGGGCCTGTAATCGACGTGGAGATGACCAACTGCTGCGCGTATCCGCAGGACGCGTGGCTTGTGATGGGGACGCAGGGGACGCTCGTCAGCGCGGACAGGCGCACGGTCAACTGGAAGTATTTCGATCCGGAGGAGGCGCCGCCGCTGGTGCTGGACACGAAGCCGACGCCGGACCGGAGCTACAACAGCGAATCGCTTCCTTGGAAAGAAGAGACTTTCACGCCCGAGTTCAACTTCTTCACGGGCATGTTCAGTCTTTATGAAGACATCTATACGACCATCCGCACAGGGGAGCAGGCGGCGATAACGGCGGCCAGTGTGCGGCGCCAGGTGGAGATATTGGAGCGCTGCCGGGAGATCAGCCCGGTTTAAGGTTGGCTCTGTTCACGGCCGAACGCGTCCATGTAGATCTTTGTACGCTGATTGAGGACTCCGTAGAAGGCGCGTGTTTCCGGGTCCGGGTTGTCTCTCCAAAGGGCGACAGGAATGCCCGAATCGTTTGAGAGGGGCGCCCGGTCGCGGTGACCGTAGTATATTTGGACTGTCTTGCGTTCTGAGCTGGTAGGGCGGGTTGTGGCGGTGTGCAGGGCAGCGACGTTGAAGAGGGCGCAGGTACCGGCCGGCCCGTGCAGGTCGTAGATGCCGCCGCGGTCCAGTTGGGCCTGCTGGTCCATTAGAAGGGGTTGGTCGATTGATTCGGGCGAGAAAGAGATGCAGTGTGTGCTCTCGTCGACATCGGTGAGATAGACCATCAGCTGGATGTAGTCCATGCGCAGTGGATGCTCGGGCCAGTGGGGCTTGTCCCGATGCCATTTGCGGTGGAGCTGGCCGTCGTAGGGGCCCATGTAGCGCAGGCCGATCTCGCCGAAGCAGACGGGCCCGCCCATCAGCTCTTCGATGGCGGGCATGATGCGCGGATGACGAATCAGCTCGTCGAATCGCGGCGTGGTGACTAAAGCGTCATAGTTGACGAATTGGTGATGGCCGTAGTCGTGCCAGAAGTAGCGGTAGCCGGAACGATCGGTGTCAAACATGGTGCGAAAATAGTCCAACTCCTCACCTTCCAGAACCTGGCCCAGATTCAGTACGGCAGTTTCCTCGATCTGTTTACGCCACTCTTGATTCATCGTTCTCCTTCCTTGGCTACCTGTTTGCCACCCATTTGAGGATGTGTTGGGCTACGGCAACTAACTCGCCGGACTGATTTGTGACGCGTATGTCGGATACGGACCGTCTGCGATCTTCGTCAACAGAGACGATCTGGTAGTGAACGGTGATGGTATCGCCCAGAAAGACGGGCGCGAGGAAGCGGATGCGGTCGTATCCCAGGGAGACAGGCGTTTCTGCGTCGCTGGTGCGGGAGCCGGCGATGGCCATTGAGGAGGCGGTGGACATGTAGCCGATGAGGAGCGCGCCGTGGGCGATGCGGGTGCCGTAGCTGGAGCGCTTCATGTATTCTTCGTCGACATGGTTGGGGGCCAGGTCGCCGGTGATGCCGGCGAAGAGATAGACGTCGCTCTCGCCGACGGTCTTGCTGAAGGATACGCTGTCGCCTATCTCCACGTAGAAACCGCTCATTTGTAGAATCCTCCCATTACGGACAACCCGGGCTCAGCCGACGGCATTGCCGTTGCCATGGATGGCTTGCCAGACCTTCTCAGGCGTCAGCGGCATGTCGAGGTGACGGACGCCGAGGGGTTTGAGGGCGTCCATGACTGCGTTTGCGATGGCAGGCGTGGAACCGATGGTGGCGGCTTCACCGATGCCTTTTGCGCCAAGAGGGTTGTGGGGGGTATTTGTAACGGTTGAATCGGTCACGAAGCGGGGGAACTGCGCGGCTTTGGGTATGGCATAGTCCATCAGCGTCCCGGTCAGCAGCTGGCCTTCCTCGCTATAGACGACCTCTTCAAGCAGGGCTTGGGCGATGCCCTGGGCGAGGCCGCCATGGACCTGTCCGTCGACCAGTTTGGGGCTGATGCGGGGGCCGCAGTCGTCGACGGAATAGTATTCGCGAATGGTGACGCGGCCGGTGGACTGCTCGACCTCTACGACGGCGACATGTGTGCCGAACGGGTAGACGAGGTCGGGTCGAAAGTAGTCGGTGCCTTCGAGGCCTGTGTCGATCTGGTCTGGCAGGTCATCGCTGTAGGCGCGTGCGGCGATGTCGGCGAGGGTTATGGCATTGTCGGGGGCGCCGCGTACCTGGTATTGCCCTTCGGTCAGCTCGATGTCTTCGGCGGCGGCTTCGAGGATGTGCCCGGCAATCTGCTTGGCCTTATCGCGCACTTTGCCGGTGGCGCGGACGAGGGCGGTGCCGCCGACGGCCAGGCCGCGGCTGCCCATCGTGCCGATACCCATGGGCGTGTTGGCGGTGTCGCCGTGTTTGACGACGATCTGGTCGTAGTCGGCTCCAAGCTGGTCGGCCACGATCTGGGCGAAGGTGGTCTCCTGCCCCTGGCCGTGCGGCGAGATTCCTGTGAAGACGGTGACGGTGCCGCTGGGCTCGACGCGTACTTCGGCGCTCTCGTAGGGGCCAAAGCCGCAGATCTCGACGTAGCTGGCAATGCCAATTCCGAGCAGGTTGCCGTTGCTCTGGCTGCGGCGTTGCTCCTGTTCTGCACGCAGCGAGGCGTAGCCGGAAACGTCCAGGGCCTTGGCCAGCGACTTCTCGTATTCGCCGCTGTCGTAGGTTAGCGTGGTACCCGTGTCGTAGGGGAAGGCGTCGGGAGGGATAAAGTTTTTGCGTCGCACTTCGGTCGGATCCAGCCCCAACTCATTTGCTACCAGGTCAACCATACGTTCAATGTAGTAGGCGGCTTCCGGCCGTCCGGCGCCGCGGTAGGCGGCGATGGGGGTGGTATTGGTGAAGACGCAGTCGATTTCTATGTCAAATGCAGGGATGTCGTAGACGCCGACGGCCATCCAGCCGGTCAGTTCGGGGATGATGAGCACGATGGGATAGGCTCCCATGTCTGCGACGACGCGCATCTTCATGCCGGTGATGCGGCCGTCCTCGGTGACGGCGAGCGCGTAGTCGGCGATCTGGCCGCGGCCATGGGTCGTAGTGAGCAGGTGCTCGCTGCGGCCTTCGACCCAGCTCAGCGGGAGTTGGAAACGCATGGCGAGGCTGGCTATCACCACTTCTTCGGGATAGATGCCGATCTTGACGCCGAAACCGCCGCCGACTTCGGGTGCGATGACGCGGATGGCGTTCTCGGACATGCGCAGGACGCCGGCAAGCTGGCCCCGTATCAGGTGGGGCGCTTGCGTGCTGGTCCAGACGGTCAGTCCTGCCGTGGTCGGGTCGGGCGCGGCGACGATGCTGCGGCCTTCCATGGGCACGGCGGCGAGTCGCTGGCTGGTAATGTGCTGGCTGACGACCTTGTGGGCGCCGGCGAAGGCGGCATCGACGTCCCCGACTCTACGGCGCCATACTTCCTGGACGTTGCTGTCCATGTCGTCAAAGAGGAGCGCGGCGTCGGGGTCGAGGGCCTGCTCGATGCCGGCGACGGCGGGGAGCGGTTCCCAGTCGACGAAGACCTCCTCGGCGGCATCGGCGGCGGTGGCGGCGTCGGAGGCGATGACTGCGGCTACGCATTCGCCCATGTGGAGAACTTTTCCGGTGGTGAGGGCGTAGTGCGTGCGCTTGCTGTTGGCTTCGCCGTCGGCGGATCCGACCTCAAAGGGGAAGGGCATGGGCTCGGTGTGGGCGGCGAGGTCCTGTCCGGTGACCACGGCGACGACGCCGTCGAGGGCGAGTGCGGCGGAAGCGTCTATTTCGCCGATGCGGGCGTGGGCGTAGGGGCTGCGTATGAAGGCGACGTAGTGCATGCCGGGCAGCTTCAGATCGCCGACGTAGGCGCCGCTGCCGGTGATGAGACGGGGGTCTTCCTTGCGCTTGATCTGTGCGCCCATGTAGGTTGCGTAAGCCATCGGGAGTCTCCTTTTCTATTGTTTCGGACCAGTCACTTTCATTGGCGTGTAGAGAGAATGGTACCAGGTTCCGTTTTTCATCCGCGAAGTCACGCGGAGGGTCGCGAAGAACACCTTTTTATCCACGAAGGGCCACTAAGGACCACGAAGAACACCTTTATGTCCGGGAAGTCACGCGAAGGGTCGCGAAGAACACCTTTTTGTCCACGAAGGGCCACGAAGGACCACGAAGAACACCTTTTAATCCGCGAAGTCACGCGAAGGGTCGCGAAGAACACCTTTTTATCCACGAAGGGCCACTAAGGACCACGAAGAACACCTTTATGTCCGGGAAGTCACGCGAAGGGTCGCGAAGAACACCTTTTCGTCCACGAAGGGCCACGAAGGACCACGAAGAACACCTTTTTGTCCGCGAAGTCACGCGAAGGATCGCGAAGAACACCTCTTTATCCACGAAGGGCCACGAAGGACCACGAAGAACACCTTTCATCCGCGAAGTCACGCGAAGGGTCGCGAAGAACACCTTTTTATCCACGAAGGGCCACGAAGAACACCTTTTCATCCGCGAAGTCACGCGAAGGATCGCGAAGAACTCCTTTTGGTCCACGAAGGGCCATTGGGATTTTCCTTGGGTGAATGCGGGTGTCAGCCGCACATTGCTGCTGCAAATCGTGTTCAGCCAATTGTCAATGAGCCCTAATGACCCAGACTCTAGCAGCTCTGCTCAGGCGGGCCGGAGTTTAACTGGTTGGCCCTTGCTTCCAGAGGTCAGGACAGCCTGGGTTGCGGCAAGCGTGCGCAGTCCCTCTTCGCCGCTGACTAGAGGCTGCTCTTCTCTGCGGATGACGCGGCAGAAATGGGCCAGTTGTGCTGCGAGCGGATCGGCATCGGCCGGTTCATGCGGTTCCTGTTCGAGGGGCTGCTCCCAGCCGGCGCTGTCGGCGGAGGGGTAGCGCCACAGCTCCATTCTGGGAAAGGCAATTGAGCCTTCTGTGCCAAAGAAGAAGGCGCAATTGGCTGCCACGTGGGCGTAGGATGGGTTTTCGAACATTGTCAGCTCGTATGACCACGGTGAAGGTGCGGCGTCGGAAAGAAAAACGGAGCCGACGACGCCGCCGGTGAAATTCAGGGTGATGGCGGCGGAGTCTTCCACCTCGAAGCCGCGTGTCGCGGAGCTGGTGGCGGCATAGACGCCGGTGATTTCGCCGCAGATGTAGCGCAGGGTGTCGATCTCGTGGATGAGGTTGGTCAGTACGGGTCCACCGCCGGCGCGCGTGCGCCAGACGACGTCGTAGTAGGCGTCGGGCTTCTTGACTGCCCACAGGAGGGAGACTCCTATCAGGGAGCCGATGGCGCCACCCTTTACCAGTTTCCAAAGCCGCTTTATGCGGGGGTGATAGCGTCTGTGGTGACCGACGAGGACAGGCACGCCGGCGGCGGCGGCATCGTCGACCAGCCTTTGGGCCTCTTCGAGCGCGGCGGTGATTGGTTTCTCTACAAGAGGCACAATGCCACGGCGGATGCAGGCCATGGCAAGCTCTTCGTGCAGGTTGGTGGGGGCGGCGATGATCGCGCCGTCGGGGGATGCCAGATCCAGGGCTTCATAGGCATCGTGGAAGAAGGGCACGTCATGCTGTGCTGCCAATGCGGCCGCGCCCTGGTCCGAATCGCAGATGGCGACCAGGTGGCATTCGCCGCTTGCGTTCACATAGTCGATGTGACGGCGGCCCATTGTGCCTGCGCCCAGAATGGCTATACGCAATTGGCTCACATAGTTGCTCCTGTGAGGCGGTTTCGTCCTCCGCATTTTAGCTGAATTGGGCGGGTTCTGACCAACGCGGTTTTTGAATGAGAACGGTGTCAGCGTCGACCTCATCTGTAGCACTTTCCCACAACTTGGGGTATAAGGAACTGCAGTGGTCGGAACTGCAGCAGTCAGCAGTCAGTGGTCAGTGGTCAGTGGTCAGTAGTTAGTTTAGAAGCGCGCCAGGCGAGGGTAGGTGGCGGTTTAGGGAAATGAAGATGATTGAATACAGTTTTGGTGGGCGGACGGCGGTTGTTACTGGGGGGGCCAAGGGTATTGGGCTGGGGATTGCTCAGCGGCTGGCCGAGTCGGGGGCGGCAGTGGCGATTTGGGATCTGGATCCGGGTCCTGTGCGGGGTACAGAGGCAGGGGAAGGGTTTGAGGCCGCATTTTCTGTGGACGTGACGGAACCGGCGAGCGTGGAGCAGGCGGTGCAGGATACGCTGGCCCAGCTGGGTGTTATTGATATCCTGGTCAACAATGCCGGAGTCTCCGGCCCGACGCTGCCGACGTGGGAGTATCCGCTGGAGGAGTGGGACCGGGTGATCGCGGCGGACCTCAGTTCGGTCTTTTTGTGCAGCCGGGCGGTTATCCCGGTCATGCTGGAGCAGGGGGGAGGCAGGATCGTGAACGTGGCGTCGGTTGCGGGCAAGGAGGGCAACGCAAACGCGTGCGCGTATTCGGCGGCGAAGGCGGGGGTGATCGCACTGACAAAGTCACTGGGCAAGGAGCTGGCTCAGAGCGGCATCATTGTCAACTGCGTGGCGCCGGCGATGGTGCAGACGGACCTGCTGGGGGAGATGACGCCGGAGTACATCAGGACCGTGACGGCCAAGATCCCGATGGGACGGTTTGGAACCGTTGAGGAGAACGCCGAGATGGTGGCGTGGTTGTGCAGCGACGCGTGCAGTTTTGCTACGGGGGCGGTGTTTGACGTGTCGGGTGGGCGCGCGACCTATTGATTGCGGAGTCAGTTTCATCGGATTGACTCCGGAGCTGTGTTGGGTAGGCAGGTATGAGCGACTTCAGCAGACTCGCGATCAACCAGTTTACGACGCTGCACCAGTGGTCGCTGCCGCAGGCGATCGAGGGGTATGCACGCCATGGTGTGCACGCGATAGGGATCGTTCGGGACAAGCTGCAGGAGGTGGGCGTCGCTGAGGCGAAGAGGTTGCTGCAGGCCCATGATATGAAGGTCACGTGCATATGTGTCGGGGGACTGTTGACTGATTCGGATCCCGACCTGTTTCGGGCCAACCTGGAGTCGACAAAGCGAACCATCGATGAAGCGGCTGAACTGGAAGCCGATTGTGTTGTGTTTGTAGCGGGGGGGTTGCCTGCGGGGTCGAGAGATCTAGCGGCGGCGCGAGCGCGGTGCCTGGAGGGCCTTGCGGAGGTGCTTCCCTATGCGAAACTGGCCGGGGTGATGCTGGGGCTGGAACCGCTGCACCCGATGATCTGTGCGTTTCGTTCCTGTTTGTCCACTTTGGGACAGGCGAACGATTGGATTGAGGCGCTGGGGGCCGGTCCGGAGCTGGGCATCGTGGTCGATGTGTATCATGTGTGGTGGGACCCGGACATGGAGCAGGAGATTGAGCGGGCGGCGGGCCGGATTATTTCCTTTCACGTTTGCGACTGGCTGATGGATACGACCGACCTGCGGCTGGACCGGGGGATGATGGGTGACGGGGTTATCGACATACGGCGCATTCGGCGGCTGGTAGAGGCGACGGGGTACGACGGTTATCGGGAAGTGGAGATTTTCTCCGAGCGCAACTGGTGGCGGCGGGATCCGGATGAGGTGGTTGAGATTACGAAGGCACGATATCTGTCGGATGTAATCTGAAATTCACGATCGCGGAACGACGGAGAGAACTCCTTTTCTTATTCGCGAAGTGACGCGAAGGGGCGCGAAGAAAACCACCGGCGGTCGGGAGTATTTTCGAGTAACAGGGTGGCTGTGTGAACACCAACGGAACCCTGCTCCCTCTACTCGCTGATCTAACATAGGGAGACGAGCTCTAGTACCATTCCGAACAACAAGGCGAACCTACTCCAATGAGCCAAATTAAGTTGACTGGGTCAGGTGGCCTGCCTCCCCAAGGAGACAGGTTGGAAGGCAAGGCGGCGATAGTCACGGGTGCGGGGTCGCGAGGCCGGGCAGCTCTTGGCATCGGCTATGCAACGGCTGTGCTCTTTGCGCGACAGGGAGCGAGGGTGGTCGTGGCGGATTTGGACGAGGAGCGGGCCGAGGTGACGGTGAAGTTCATCAGGGAGAATGGAGGGGAGGCGTCATTCGTTTCGGCGGACATTGCGGTGGAAGCGGATTGCCGGGAGCTGGCAGAGGCGTGCGTGGGGCGGTACGGCAGCCTGGATATTCTGGTGAACAATGCGGGCGCGGTCGGCGGGGGCAAGGTTACGGATTATGAAGAGGGGCTCTGGGATGTAGCTTTGGACGTAAACTTGAGGGGGCCGGTGATGGCCTGTAAGTATGCTGTGCCGCAGATGGCTGCGGGCGGGGGCGGGTCGATTGTTCACATTTCTTCGATTGACGGGCTGCTGGCGGGGGCGTATATCAATGTACCGTATTCGGTGGCGAAGGGCGGGCTAGCTACGCTGACGAGGCTGATGGCGGTGCATCATGGGCGAGAGGGTATCCGGGTGAATTGCCTGGCGCCCGGGCATGTGCATGCTTCTTTTACGGCTGAGTTTGCGGAGGGGGAGCGGGAGAGGAGGCGGAAGATCGGCCCGCTGGGAACGGAAGGGACGGCGTGGGATGTGGCGTATGCGGCGCTTTATTTTGCGAGTGATGAGGCGCGGTGGATTTCGGGTATTGTGATGCCGGTGGATGGGGGGTTGCTGGCGGCGACGCCGCTGGCGGTGATGGGGAATTTGGGGGAGTGAGGAGGGGCATCTCGAGAATTAAGAAAAAGCACGTCTACCTATTTCTGTGCATTGTCGGAACAGTTCTTCCCTATTCTCAGTTTCTTCTTTGGATTTCAGAGAACGGGCTCGACGTTTCCCTTCTTTTTGAACAGATCACTAGCTCAAGGATTGCGGTATTCGGCTGGCTGGATGTGTTTGTCTCTGCTGTTGTTCTGTTTGTGTTTATATTTGCTGATGGGGTTGAGAGAAGGGTTGCGAAGCTGTGGTTGCCTGTTGTGGGAACGCTTGTGGTTGGTGTTTCGTTGGGGTTGCCGTTGTTTCTGTATTTGGTGGAGGTTGCGGAGGAGGGCCGGGAGGGTGCCGGGGGTGAAGGGTGAGAAAGCAGGTGAGGTGGAATGGGCGACTAGCTGGGATCTGACTCCTGACTTTCTGATCCGAGCAGTGACATCTAAGCCAGAGTGGCCCACTGTTTTCTCGGCAGCAAGTACAGGGTCATTCAGCTCTAAGAAGGTTCTCAAACTCGGTTGGATGGGACCAGAGAGCGATGTCAGAGACTCCTTCTACCAGCGAGAAATCCTTTGGTTGCCAGACGTCTTGCGTGTCGTCAAAAAGGGAAACGAAGGTCAGGCTCGACTGGCGATCCCGAAAGTGGCTAAGGTCTACGCACCCGGCAACCACGTGCTCAGTCAGCCTTCGGACGGCGCCGCGGGTCCCGGTGGCCAAAATGAAGACAAAACAGGTATGACCGTCTGTGTGTGTCTCGAAATCGATTTTCCAGTTTTGGGTTGATCTCCCCTGTTTCGACACATCCCGCTTGAAATCAATCGCCCGCTCGCGTAGCCATTCGTCAACCTCGTCAGCAGTGGTCTCAATTGCCTGGCTACGCAGGGTAAACCAGAGGTCTGAGACACGTACCGCGGCCTGGGCGACACGTAACACCGAATCGCCAAGCGCGCCGCGGGAGACATCGCGGAGCATCAGTTGGTCACGCTGATTCTCTATGCGTAGAGTCAGGCATACATCCTGAATCAGCGCATCCTGTTTCTGTGTCCGCTTTTGGCTCACTGATTGCAGCCCAAGCCAGCCCAGTGTATCGCCGAAATCGGTGACGATGTAGCGGCCATTCCTCTCCAGCACAAACACGTCCACAACGCCTCCGTCGGGGTAAAGCATGGGAGTGCGTACGCGCACACCTTCCTGGGGTGCCGGCGAGCAGACGAAGAGAGGAGGCACAGCCTCCTGCAAAGAAGTGCTCAGGCTTGCCGCGTTCACAGTATTATCTCTCCTTGCACGTGCGGCGGGTGCATTACCCCACGGTGTTCGAGATTCGCTTCAACGCAGAACTGTTCTTACACTTCCAAAACCATGAAAGACCGCATCGGTGACTCAACTATCGGACGCCGGCGGAAGAGCACTTCGTGCTCTGTTCAGAGCCGGCCGCATTCGTCTAAATGTACATTATTTTTCCCATTTCGTGGTCTAACGATTGGGGCCAACCATAATTTGGAACGGCTGCGACTTTGTGGAATCTAGTGACTGGTGGGAGGAGTAGCTAGGCTGATCAAGAGTTGGTCTTACACCATGTCCGTTTGCGGCAGCACAGCCAACTGAAGCTTAGTTCTGAAATCTAGAGAATTGCACGTTCGGATGATCGAATGGTTCCATGCAGAGCCAGGTCTAAGGAGCTATCTTCGTCAAAACTATTCGAGAGCAACTTGCCTAAGTGTATACAAGGAATTGCGCCGTCGAAATGCCTCTTTTCCGCCCTCAACATGGTGAATGATCAAAGTCTTGTGATCGAACCTGTCAAGAGAACCTGTGCTCTTGACGCTTCCTTTTTCTGCTTCAGCCTCTAAGGCCAGTATCTGGTCTGAGTCGGCTGACACCAAGATATTGGCGCTTCGAGTAGCGAAAATGCACTGCCGCTTCCCCCTATTAAACCGCAAAGTGGAAACGATGCCTTTCTCTATCCCGGGGGCATGAAGGGCATCCTCTGGTTGGTCAACCAGCAATGGGAAATCGCCTTCTGCTAGGGCAACCATCAACACAACCCTGCACTTTTCTCCATGGGAAAGCCGTTCTATGTCTTTGTATTCACCCTGCTCCACTGCAAGTTGAACCTCGATTATGTCATCAATGTCCACCAGTTGCATTTCATACAGTTCATTCAACTTACTTCTCTCTAGAATAGTCTCCCATAGGGATTCGAGTTTCGAAACTGAAACTTTAAGCTGATCAGCCAAGTCGCCAAAACTGTTGTCAATCATCCTTTTGACAAATGGAACAGGATGCGCCTTGGATAGCAAGTCAATGTTTGATGTGCCCAGACGCGCTCCCACTGCGATCTCAGAGAGCGATTTCTTGAACTGTTCATTGTCTTGGCGAGCATGAACTCTTAGCCGGACATCGCGATCCAACTTAAGAGTCAGGTCTCTTGCCTTTGTCTCTCGTTTGTGAGTAATCGATTTTCTGTGGCTTTGTAATTCAGACAGAAGGCATTCGCGTTCTTCTCTTAGTTCGGCAATTCGAGGTATCACCCTTTGACAAAGCTCCTGCTCGCTTTCGTCCAACCTGGCTAGCTGTTCCTTTATATCTTTTCGATACTCCGCTAGAGATTGTAGACCTCTGCCTCCTGTATCTAATCTCTCCAGCAAAGATCTGTACTCAACTCTTTTGTCTTCAAAACGCGGCTCCCAATCTTGTCGAACATCTTGAAGGGCTTTGATGAGTATTTCCAGGTTTTCGGTTAACCCCTGCTGCGAACTTGCCACCTGGGACTGCCAGTTTTTGAAAGCATTACGTAGTTTCTTCAGAGAGTTCTTGTTGGGCAATTCTTCTATTTCGTCTCCCCAGTCGGGCAATAGAATCAATTGAGACATTGTCTCACTCAACTTACCAGATACACACTTGATCTGCTCACTTGCGTCCTCAAGCATCTTCTTTTCTACTCCCCAAAGCTCCTGTTCTTTCAGACGCTCTTGGGGCAGAGTCTCTTCAACGCGATTGAGGTCCTCGGTTAGTGCTGGTCGGCTGGAAATCTGCCCGCGCAGATTCTTTTCATTCTCTTCTTCCGCAATGATGTTAGCCGCGTTCCGCCTGAGGCTGCCCTTCACTCTCTCAATGGATGTGAGTTCCTCGGAAATAGCAATCAAGTCGTCAGTCAACGAGAGTCGGACACTTTTCTCCCGGGCGAATTCGATGATTTCACTTTGGCTAAAGCACTTTATGGGGAAGAACTCCCGAACGTTAGAAATGTCTGTTGGAGACAGTCTGCCGCTGTCCTCAATTCGCTGTACATTTGGTGAGCTAGACGATCGGCTCAACGTGCGCTCTACTAAGTATTTCGAAGAACCTTTTCTCAACAAGACATGAATAGTACCTGCGCTATTAAGTTGATGATTCAAGAGGCTTTCAACCTCCTGCTGAATCTTGAGAACAACGGGTTGCTGGTCTAACGCAAATCGTACAAGTTCCAAAGAAAGAGACTTGCCGCTTCCTGTATCGCCTATCAAGCAGTTTACACCTTCGTTGAATCGCATTTGCTGACCATCCAAGAAACCATTGGTTACCCACATCCCTAGAATCGCACACTCAGGGTTAGGTAATTCATCCTTTGAGAACGCAACTCGGATGTACGGATCGAGTAAGGCGAGCTTAAGACCATCGAGATTCTTCTCCCCCATCTTCAGATACGTGCTTCGCCTTCCCATATCATTCCCGAGCTCGTGGCTATCAGAAAACTGTAAACACGTCATTCTTCGAGGGGAGATGTGTTTCCCAGACTGATGTTCGTACCTAAGATCCGTGTCAAGGATTTCTATAGCCCATAGATTTTCGGATTCATAAACCCTCCTGATTTCTAGTTTCGTTGCAATTGACTTCATGAACCCTCGGTCTCGATCCGCGTGCGCCGCAATTGCGACCCCTCCAAACTTGGCTACTACATCAACTGTGTCACTGAATCCTAGCTCACTTGAGTACTCAACAACCCCGACTTTTTCGGGAGGAAATCCGGCATGCTCTAGGAAACGATTCATCTCCTGTGTCTGAGTATCTACGTCGAAAATGGCCAAAACATGCCCTTCCTTTGTGGACACTTCGACACCCGGAAAGACAACAAGACCCTTTCCTTCTGCAGCTTTACGGACTTTGTCACACCATGCAACCGTGTTGTGGTCAGTAACAGCGATTATGTCTAATCCTTTTACGATGGCAGCCTCTACAATGTCCTGAGCAGTTGTTTCCTTCCCATTGCCCCTAAAATCATTTCCAGAAGCCGGGGTATGAATGTGAAGGTCCGCTTTGAACCATTGTGCCCCACTAGGTAAGCTCAATACTTTGCCATGAGTATAGCTATCAATTGCCATGTTTTCTCCTAGAAATCATGCACGTGTGAGGAGACAGTGCCAGCGCTTGCCGATTCATATCCTATTTTGACAGGCAAAATTTGATCGCAAACTTCCGCCATCTACAGGACGTCCCGTAAAGCACAGACTCGTATCCTGAGACCAACTCCAAGTCATGGCATTTGCACGTATCAGGCGGCCAATATTAGAGTCCATGATCCAACCTGCGGACACCGAATCCGAAAGGGGAGCCGAGTGGCAAAGAAGATTGCACAGATCCAATTCACTCAACAGCAACTCGAGCAACTGGAAGACCTGAAACGCCAGACCTGCCTGAACCGCACCGAACTTGTGCGGCGAGAGGTGGACTATTACATACTCCAAATCAGGGAGCATGGCTACAAGTCGACCATGATTCCGTTACCGACCGTAGGCACGAGAGAGGCTCGCTGAAAACGGCGGACCACTCTGTTTGTGCCTTCCTCGTACATCAAATAGACATCCGGTTGAGTCCCCTCTCCCAACAAGAATCAGAGACTCAACCGGACACCAGGGGCGCCTAGCGGGGCTCGAACCCGCAACCTTCTGATCCACAATCAGACGCTCTGCCTTTGAGCTATAGGCGCCATATTTGGTTGCACTGCTGCAAAACCGCTTCGCTGCGGCGTTCGGATGGAGACAGGTGCGTCTCACCCCGAAGGAGGCTGGGGGACAGGGATTCGAACCCCGATTGACGGTTCCAAAGACCGTAGTCCTGCCATTAGACGATCCCCCATCGCCAACTTATTCGGGACTCGAGAATTCGCTGCCAGGCAGATTTCGGATGGACCTCGGAAAGGTCGATTGGCCTCGATGGCGATCCCGGAAGCAGGAATTCTCTAAGGTGCCGAGGCCCAGACTTGAACTGGGGACACATGGATTTTCAGTCCATTGCTCTACCAACTGAGCTACCTCGGCAAAAGGACCGACGCGTAAGGCGACTGAGCCGCGGCAAACCGAGCTACAGCCGACAACGGCTCCACCCCCTTAAGGGCCGGTCCTTTCAGAGCGGGCGATGAGATTCGAACTCACGACCTTCTCCTTGGCAAGGAGACGTTCTACCACTGAACTACGCCCGCAGATGTGTTGTTAAGGGTACTTCTCTTTTCGTGAATCCGGCAGGACGTCGAGTGGACCCGGTCGGATTCGAACCGACGATCTCCTGCTTGCAAAGCAGGCGCCTTCCCGCTTGGCCACGGGCCCGGACGCTGAATTCCAGTGCCGACGAGAGGACTCGAACCTCCACACCCTTGCGGGCAATAGATCCTAAGTCTATCGCGTCTGCCAATTCCGCCACGTCGGCTTTCATGCCGGCAAGCTGTCCGGCGCCGATTGAGCAGAGCAGCCTCGCAAGCCATCTGAGCTTTTTGGACTGCGCTTCGGTTTTGAAGCGGTCCTGCGGAAGGCGGGTGTACCCCCGATTCTGTCATCAGAGCGCCCCTGGGGGCGGATTCTGACCGTCATCATCTGTCTCGGGCAGTTTGTGCCCGGCGGATTGTGACTTGCCGGGTGTTATCCGGCTTTGTCCGCACCGCTGCGACGAGATCTTACACCATCTTCGCAGACAGTGCAAAACCCACTCGCCTTGCTCTCGGTTGCACGCTCGCCCAGCCGGTTTCGTTGCCGAAAACCGCTGGTGGGCTCTTACCCCACCGTTTCACCCCTTACCTTGCGGTTGCCCGCGCGGCGGGTCTGCTTTCTGTTGCGGTTGTAGTCACATGGCCGTTGCCGGACATGCGCCCCCACTTACGGTTTCGTGGGGCAACGTCCCGACGACGCTGCGATGCAGACGTCGCGGGTGAGAGTCGGGAAGTTCCTCTGCCGGCGGGTTGCCGGCAGCGATGACTGCACCTGCCTTCACGCTGTTAAGCTGCTGACATCGGTATGACTGGCCATGGCTGCACGGTCCTGGCCGGATTCACAGCGGTCTATGGTAGCACGGTGTGGGGGGGATGGCAAATTTCGCGGGGTGCAGAGTCATGTGAGAAACAAGACCGATCGATCCGCGAAGGCACGCGAAGGGGCGCGAAGAACACCTTTGTTATCCACGAAGGGCCACGAAGAACGTCCTATGTTGATCCGCGAAGGCACGGGAAGAGGCGCGAAGAACACCTTTATTATCCACGGAGGGCCACGGAGGGCCACGGAGGACCACGAAGAACATCTTTTTTTGATCCGCGAAGGGACGCGAAGGGGCGCGAAGAACACCTTTGTTATCCACGGAGGGCCACGGAGGACCACGAAGAACAGCTTTTTTTGATCCGCGAAGGGGTGCGAAGGGGCGCGAAGAACACCTTTATTGTCCACGGAGGGCCACGGAGGACCACGAAGAACAGCTTTTTTTGATCCGCGAAGGGACGCGAAGGGGCGCGAAGGACAGCGGGGGGCACAGCGTTTTGCGAAGCGGCTACGAGAGTGGGGTGACAATGAGGGCACCCACAAGGGGTGCCCCTACGGGGGGGTGGGAGGGAATTGCGACGAGAATTAGGTGGGCGGTTGGTTTGGGGTGCTGACGTCGAGTTCGGGTTGGCGGGGGCCTTCGACCCAGACTTCGCCGTCTGACCAGTTTTCCTGTTTCCAGATGGGGACAATTTCTTTGAGGCGCTCGATGGCGTAGCGGCAGGCTTCGAAGCAGCCGTCGTCGCGGTGGGGCGTGGCGACGGCGATGAGTACGGTGGGCTCTTCGATTTCGCAGCGGCCGATGCGGTGGAGGATGCTGACGCCTTTGACGAGGGGCCAGCGTTCCTGGATTTCGGCGCCGATACGGGCCATCATTTTTTCGGCCATGGGGACGTAGGCTTCGTAGACGAGGAAGTCGGTCTCGCGGGCGCCGTTGCCGGTGGCGGTGGCGCCGCGTACGGTGCCGGCGAAGGTGACGACGCCGCCGCAGTCGAAGCGGCTGACACGGCGGAGGATGTCATCCTGGGACAGGGGATGTTCGGTCAGTTCGAAGAGTTTGGCGGTCATAGGATTGGCTCAGATCATCGGGACGGCGGCTGGATGCCGCCGGACACGGGGGGCAGGAGGGCGACTTCATCGCCGTCGTGGAGGATGGTGTCGCGTTGGGCGAACTCCTCGTTGACAGCGACGTAGAAGGTGCGGTCACGCAGATTGGGGACGCGGCTTTCGAGAAGGTCGCCCACGGTGGAGGCATCGGGTAGGGAGACGGTGTCACTCTTGAAGCCGGCGGCCTGGCGCAGGCCGGCGAAGAGGATCAGGCGTACGTTCACTTGGCGGCGTCTCCAGTGGGCGGGGCAGAGGCGGACCGCTGCCAGTCGCCGGAACGGCCGCCACTTTTGTGGAGGAGCTGGACGTTGCCGATGGTCATGGTTTTTTCGAGGGCCTTGGCCATGTCATAGATTGTGAGGGCGGCGACGCTGACGGCGGTGAGGGCCTCCATTTCGACGCCGGTGCGGCCGCGGCAGCGCACGGTGGCGGTTATGGTGACGCGGCTTTCACCTTCGTCGATTTGGAAATCGACTGCGATTTTGGTCAGCGGCAGGGGGTGGCAGAGGGGGATCAGGTCGGGCGTGCGCTTGGCGGCCATGATGCCGGCGATGCGGGCTGAGGAGAGGACGTCACCTTTGGGGACGGCGCCGTCGCGGATGGCGGCGAGCGTGGCGGGGGCCATGTAGACGCTGCCCTCCGCGATTGCCTCGCGGGTTGTGGTGTCCTTGTGGCCGACATCGACCATGGATGCGCGGCCGTCTTTGTCGAGGTGGGTCAGCTCTGACATTTTTATGCGCGAATGTCCTTTACAGGTCCCCGATCAGAAGGGCGTCGACCAGCTCGCCGGCAGGTAGTGTTCCCTTTTTCTGGGGCAGGGCCAGGAGAGCATTGGCTGTTCTCATGCTGAGGAGTCGGCTGCTGGCCTGGATGCCGGTGCTAGCGGCTGTGAAGCAGGCTTGATCCGGGTCCCAGGTGAGGGTGGCGCGGTGGTATTCGGGCCGGTAGGCGTCCAGGGGCAGGGGCTGCGCGAGGCGGGCTTTGACCTGGCGAAGGTGGGGATCCTGCCAGCCGGCCATTTTGCGCAGGGCTGGGACGACGAACAGGTAGAAGGTTACGAGGCTGCTGACGGGATTGCCGGGGAGTCCGAAGACGAGGCGGCGGCCGTGTTCGACGTCGGCGGTGGCGAAGGTGACCGGCTTGCCGGGTTTCATGCGGACGCGGCCGTAGTGCACGGTGCCTGCGTGTTCGAGGAGCGGTTTGACCAGGTCAAGATCGCCCATGGAGACTCCGCCTGACGTGAGGAGGATGTCGGCCTGCATAAGACCGCGGTGGACGCGGAGCTCAAGGGCTTCCTGTGTGTCGCCTGAGATGCCCAAGTCGACAGGTTCGCCGCCGGCGGCGTGAATGGCGGCGAGGAGCATGGCGCGGTTGCTGTCGCGGATCTGGCCGGGGCCAAGGGGTTCTCCGGGCTCGATGAGCTCGTCGCCGGTGGAGAGGACGGCTACCTTGGGACGGGGAAAGACGGGTACGTTGACGATGCCGGCGGTGGCGAGCAGGCCGATTTCGGCGGGGTCGAGGCGTTCGCCGGCTGCCAGGACGGTCTGGCCTACCTCAACGTCTACGCCTACCTGACGCACGTTGGCGCCGGTTTTCGATTGCTGATTGATGCGAATCCTTGGCGTGTCTGCGGCGGCATCCAAGCGTTCCGTCTCTTCGATCATGACGACAGCGTCGGCCCCCTCGGGCAAGGGGGCACCGGTTGTAATGTAGGCGACGGTACCGGGTTTGACGGTGAAGGCGGCAAGTGCGCCGGCGCTGACCTCTCCGATCTGAGGATAGTCGCCGGGACCGTCGGCGGCGATGACTGCGTATCCGTCCATCGTAGAGGCGGGGAAGGGCGGCAGCGGTTCGCGGGCGGCGATGTCGGCGGCCAGTATGGCGCCCCTTACCTCTGAGAGTGGGCGGTGTTCGGGCGCCGGAGTGCGTGCCTGCGCCAGGGTTATGTCGAGGGCGTCCTCGACTGAAAGCATGGAGTAGGGTGATCTTGTGGTCATTTTGGTCGGGTCCCTCTCGGGATTGCGTACTATTGGAGCTGGCAGATCAGCTCGACTTCGTTGCCGTCGGGGTCGTCTATGTAGATGGTGCGGCTGGCGAGTACGGGATGGGTGCCGCCGCGGGGCTCGTATCCGGCGTCGCGCAGGGCCTGTTCCTGGTCGTCGAAACGGTCGGCAGGCAGCTCGAATGCCAGGTGATGGAGCTGGTGCCCGGGGGGCTGGCTCGCGATCTCTGGCGGCATGGGTACGATTACGATCATCTGGGGGATTCCGGCGGCGCCTTCGCCCGCCTTGAGGAAGACGTTGGGCAGTTCGGGCGGCGAGATTACTTCCAGGCCGAGGAGGTTTTTGTAGAATGCGACCGCTTTTTGTTTGTCGCGGGTCCAGAGGACGATTTCGGCGATACCGGTGATCATGGACATGTTGGATGGGCCTTCGTGTTGAGAACGCGCTTTTTTGGTATGGCGTAAAGGCGTGCAGGACAGGCGTGAATCCTCGCTGATTCGTGGGCAGTATACCGAAGTCAGAGTCATATTGCCAGTTCTGGTGAAACCGCTAAGGGGGAGCGGGCTGGTTGGAAGCGCATTTTGACGTCTTTCTTTCGGTCGAAGGCACAAGAGGGCAGGCACAAGGCCTGCCCCTACAGGGGCTTTAGTGGGGGGAGGGAAAAGTGGCGCTGGTGGTGTGAGGGCAGGCACGAGGACGGCACCTGCAGGAACTTTGGTGGGGGGAGGGGTAGAGGAGACGCGGGTGACGCGAGGGCAGGCACGAGGACGGCACCTGCGGGGACTTGGGTAGGGACGGCGGATCGTGGGTTGGCGAAGCCCGCTCGAACTAGCACCACTTTCCAATGACGACACCAGGTCGATGAGGCGTGTGGTAGGAGGGGGGGCGTTGCGGGGGCGGAGCCCCCGCACAAGGGAGGGCCGACTAGGCCCGACCGCCCAAAAGCGAGGAGAGAGTGGAGAGGAGAGAGGAGAGAGTAAAGGCGCTTGGTATGCCAAGTGCTGGGATGGGAGCCGACCGTGGCTGGGTTGCTTCCCGATGAGAACGAGAGTTTTCTCCGGTAGTGGGATGTCCCCTGCATCGGAGGAACATATGGAGATCGGGGGGGCTACTGTTACAATAGGGCCGATTCGGTCGTTGACCAAGTTTGGTAGTATCGGCCTTCAAGGGATGGACGGGGGCAGACGGGAGAGAGAATCGTGCGAGAGTGGATTCGAGGAGAAGCTGACGAGCTGCTTCCGAAGCTTGTGGAGTGGCGGCGGGACTTTCACCGGCATCCGGAGTTGGGATTTCAGGAGGTGCGGACGGCCGGTGTGGTGGCGGCGCATCTGCAGGAGTTGGGGCTTGAGGTGAGCACGGGCGTGGGCAAGACGGGCGTTGTGGCAATGGTGGAGCCGGACGGTCTGCCGGAAGAGAGCGAGACGGTGCTGTTGCGCTTTGATATGGACGCGCTGCCGATCCACGAGGAGACCGGGCTGCCGTATGCTTCGGAGAATGCGGGGGTGATGCACGCATGCGGGCACGACGGCCATACTGCGATCGGCATGGGTGTGGCGCAGCTGCTGACGAGGCATCGCAACGAACTGCCGGGGCGGGTCAAGCTGGTTTTTCAGCCGGCGGAGGAGGGGCTGGGCGGCGCGATGGCGATGATCGAGGACGGTGCGCTCGATGCGCCGCGACCGGCTACGGCGTATGGTCTGCATTTGTGGAGCCGGCTTCCGTACAATCAGGTCGTCGTTCAACCGGGACCGTTGTGGGCTGCGGCGGACATGTTTACGCTTACGATCCATGGCAAGGGCGGCCACGGCGCGACCCCGCATGACACGATTGACGCGACGCTTGTTGCAAGTCAGCTGGTCGTGGCGCTGCAGACTATTGTGTCCCGCAATGCCAATCCGTCGGATACTGCGGTTGTCACGGTAGCCTCCTTTCAGAGCGGAAACGCCGGCAATGTGATTTCCGAGCGCGCGGTGCTTCAGGGAACGATCCGGAGCTTTGAGCCGGCGGTGCGCGATTTGCTTCTGCAGCGCTTTGACGAGATTTGCACGGGTGTCTGCCAGGCGTTCGGGGCCCGCTTCGAGTTCGAGATGCAGAGTTGCGTTCCGGCTACGATCAATTCCGCGGCCGGTGCACGGGTGATGGAGGGCATCGCCAACGAAGTTGTGGGCGAGGAAAACGTCGCGCAGATTGCGCCGATGATGGTGGGCGAGGACATGGCGGAGTTTCTGAACAGGGCTCCGGGCTGTTTCGTTCTGGTCGGGGCGGCGAACCCGGATGAAGGATTCTACAGTCCGCACCACAGCCCCACGTTTGATTTTGAGGAGAGCGTGATGCCGACAGGCGTGGCGCTACTTACGGAAGCGGCCTTTTCTCAGCTGGCGACCGGCAGCGGTGCTGGAGGCGAATAGGGAGGTCAGGTACAGGGCGCGAAGGGCGCCCGGCCTGGCTTAGCGTCATACAGTTGCCGCGGCCCGCGAATTGCGATCACCCCAAAACCCAAGTTGACAGTTTTGCGATGATCTATTACGATTAAACCGTTTGATAGTATTGATATTATTAATCCGATTATTCGGCTGGTTTTGGTCTGTGGACAGGGCGAATATGATCAAGCAACTGCACAGCGACTCGGAACTGCTGGACTATATCGTCACCAACGGATTTGTCCCCGGGGCCAGGCTGCCTTCGTTGAACGACCTCAGTACCGAACTTGGTGTCAGCATCGGCAAGTTGCGGGAGCAGTTGGAAGCGGCGCGCGTTCTGGGGCTGGTGGCGGCACGTCCGCGGCGGGGAATCGAGTGCAACAGCTATAGCTTCACGCCGGCGGCGCGCGCCAGTCTGATGTTTGGACTGGCTACGAACGAGAGGCTTTTCCGGGAGTACAGTGAGCTGCGCAACGGCATTGAGAGCGCGTTCTGGCGGCCGGCGGTGTTATCATTGACTGATGAGGACAAGCGGGAGCTAAGACAGTATGTTTCGCTGGCGTGGCACAAGCTGCAGCAGAGCCGCATTCAGATTCCGCATCAGGAGCACCGGGCGTTTCACATGACGATCTTCCGGCGGCTCGACAACCTGTTTGCCACGGGATTGTTGGAGGCTTACTGGGACGCGTACGAGGCGGTAGAACTGAACCTGTACGCCGATTACGGCTACCTGACCGAGGTCTGGGGCTATCACGAAGGGATCGCAGACGCCATCGGGAATGACGAGGTCGACAGAGCCCTGGCGTTGCATGAGGAGCACCTGTTGTTACTCAGGACAAGGGACGTTGCACGCAACAGTGCACGCGAGGAGAGAGTTTCGCAGATGGAAACCGTAAGGTAAGGAGTCAAGCATGAGCGTAGCAGTTCGGGAAGCACCAATTGTAAAGCCGGACGCGCCAGCGGCGGTCAATGACTTTGCCATCAACGTGGCGACGGCCAACGGTTCCGGCAGCCAGACGAGCAATGGTGTCTTGCTCCGCGCCCTCTTCAAGATGGGGATTCCGATCAACGGTAAGAATCTGTTTCCCAGCAACATCCAGGGACTGCCCACCTGGTACATCATCCGGCTGAGCAAGGACGGATTCCTCGCGCGGCGGGAGATGACTGACATTCAGGTATGTATGAACGGCCGAACCGTGGCGGAGGATATGGAGAGGGTGGCGCCGGGCGGCATCGTGATTTACGACGACTCGTTGCCGGTTGCCAACAGGCGCAAGGACGTCACGTACTACGGGATGCCGGTGAAGGACCTGGTCAAGGAAGCGAAGTTACCTCATGCGTTGCGGGACTATGTTGCCAACATGGTCTATGTGGGCGTGCTGGCAGAGCTACTGGGCATTGAGCCGGGTGAGATTGAGGCGGCGCTGCTGCACCATTTCGAGGGCAAGGAGAAGGCGGCAGGGCTCAATATGGAGATGGTCGAGCGTGCGATTGACTGGGCAAGCGCCCACGTTGGGCAGCACCACGGCTACCGGGTCGAGAGGATGACAGGATTCAACGAAGGCAAGATCCTGGTGGACGGCAATACGGCGGCGGCGCTGGGCGCTCTGGCCGGGGGCCTGTCGCTGGCGTCCTGGTACCCGATCACGCCATCGTCGAGCATGGCTGAGTCGGTGGAGAAGTATGCGTCCGCATTGCGCACGGATAAGGATACGGGTAAGGCGACCGTGGCGGTTATTCAGGCGGAGGATGAGCTGGCGGCGATCGGGATGGTCGTGGGCGCGGGCTGGACGGGCGCGAGGGCGATGACGTGTACAAGCGGACCGGGGATCAGCCTGATGTCTGAATTCGCCGGGCTGGCCTACTTTGCCGAGGTGCCGGCGGTGATCTGGGACATTCAGAGGATGGGGCCGAGTACGGGGCTGCCGACGCGTACGTCGCAGGGGGACATTCTTGCGGCCTACTATCTTGGGCACGGGGATACGAGGCACGTAGTGCTGTTCCCCGCGAATCCGGCTGAGTGCTTTGACTTTGGCCGCATCGCCTTTGACCTGGCGGAGGAGCTGCAGACGCTGGTATTTGTATTGAGCGACCTTGATCTGGGCATGAATGCGCATATATCGGAACCGTTCGAGTATTCGGACGCCCCCTTCAAGCGGGGCAAGGTGCTTAGCGCGGAGGACCTGGAGGAGCGGCAAGGCTCCTGGGGGCGGTACATGGACGTCGATGGTGACGGTATTGCTTATCGTACGTTGCCGGGCACGAGACACAACATGGCCGCTTACTTCACGCGCGGCACGGGTCACAATGAGTACGGCTACTACAGCGAGCGGCCCGAAGACTGGGAACAGAACCTGGAGCGGCTGAAGAGGAAGTTCGAGACGGCACGGCAGCTGGTGCCCAGTCCTGTCCTGGAGGAGGTCGAGGGGGCCCAGGTCGGGATCATCAGTTTGGGCAGCAATCACGACGGCGTGGAAGAGGCGCGGGCGCGTCTTGAGGCTACAGGGTTGGCCACCAACTACCTGCGGCTGCGGGCGTTGCCGATAGACGAGAGCGTTCGTACTTTCATCGAGCGAAACAGGATCGTATTTGTGATTGAGGCGAACAGTGACGGCCAGCTCCACAACATTCTGACGACGGAAGAGCCGGCGCAGGCATTGAAGCTGGTATCGATGGCAAAGTGTGACGGGCTTCCTCTGAGCGCGCGTTATATCGCCGGGGAGGTCGAGAAGGCAGTTGAGGAGGCGTTGATATGAGTACGAGGACCAGGACAGCGGCGGCACGACGCGCGGCACGTCCGGCAAAGACCAATCGAATCGGCCTGGAAAAGACCGCCTATCGGGGCCGGCCGTCGACCCTGTGCAAGGGCTGCGGGCACGACAGTATCAGCCAGCGCATTGTCAATGCGGCCTGGGAGATGGGCCTGGACCAGACGCAGGTTGTGAAACTCAGCGGGATCGGGTGCAGCAGCAAGACGCCGGCCTACTATCTGGGGTGGAGCCACGGGTTCAACAGCCTGCACGGGCGCATGCCATCGGTAGCGACGGGGGCAATCATCGCCAACGCCTCGCTGGAGGTAATCGGAGTCAGCGGAGACGGCGACACGGCTTCAATCGGCATCGGCCAGTTCAAACACGCGGTGCGGCGCAATTTGCCGCTGATTTACATCGTAGAGAACAACGGCGTTTACGGACTTACCAAAGGGCAGTTCAGCGCCACGGCCGACGAGGGGCAGTTTCTCAAATATCAGGGCGTAAACGATCTGCCGCCGCTGGACATTTGTATGGAAGCGTTGACGGCCAACGCAACGTTCGTGGCCCGCAGCTTTGCCGGCGATCCGAAGCAGTTGGAGGCACTGCTGAAGGCTGCGTTAAACCATCGAGGGATCGCGGTCCTGGACATAGTGAGCCCGTGCGTCACCTTCAACAACCACGATACGTCGACGAAAAGCTACGGTTTCGGGCGAGCAAATGAGATCAAGTTACACGATCTGAACTTTGTGCCTGAGTTTGAAGAGATCGAGATTGAGGACTACGAGGACGAGCTAGAGGTTGAGCTGCATGACGGCGGCAGCATCATTCTCAAGAAGATCGACCCCGACCATGATCCTGCGGACCGCACGGCAGCCTACAATGTGATCCAGCAGTCGCTAGACGAGCAGAAGTTGATCACGGGGTTGCTGTATATCAATGAAGGGGAGCCGACTCTCACTGAGCTTCTGAATCTGACAGACACGCCACTTACGCATTTGCCGGACAAGAAACTGCGTCCGAGCCGTGAAGCCCTGGAAGGCGTAATGGCAACGCTGGCATAGGAATCGAGATCCCCGCCGGCCGTCACGAAGCAGCCTGAGAGAAGGTGAGGGGCTTCGGTCAGCCGGCTGCGAGGTCCCTTGTGCCTGGGTTGAGGGGCTCTACCGGTTGTGGACCGGTGGGGGTTCGATCGCGGGGAGAGGCCGGCGCTTCCTCATAGTGGCCTCGCAGCTCCGGAGGCATCATACGGGCAACCTCCAGCATTATTTCAGTCGTATATCCCTGCACTTCTTCCATCGTTCCCGGGGGAAAGTTCACCGGCTGTCCGAATTGTACGGACAGCTTTGTGCGCTTAAAGGGGTTGTACCAGTTTCTGTGCAGGTGAGGGATTCCGAGTACAGCCACCGGGACCACAGGTACGCCGGCATCGATGGCGATGCGCACGGCACCGCTCTTTCCTCGCCTCATTGGCTTGCCGCGGTTACGCGTTCCTTCCGGAAACATACCCAGGACACAGCCCTTCTTCAAAAGGTCCACGCTGTACTCGATCGCGGCCGTGTCGCTGGCCCCCCTGTTGATTGGGAATGCGCCTATGCGGTGCAACAGGAATGACATCACCGGATGGACGTTGAAGAGTTCCCTCTTTGCCATATAGAAGACCTGGCGCGGGGAAGCGAAGCCCAGGACAAAGCTATCCATGCCGCCGGGATGGTTGCAGGCCAAGACTACGCCGCCGTGCCGGGGAATGTTTTCCACGCCCTCGATTTTCAGAGAGCAGAAGATAGGGCGCAAGGCGGTAAGCGCCAAATGACAGAATTTCCACAAACGGGAGGCGTCGGAAGGAATCCTCATTATTGCATCAGTTCAGTCTTCTGATTTCGTCCCGAATCTGCTTCAGCACGAACAGAACGCGCTGATCCTCTTGGGAGGGCTCTTGCTTTGCCTCCGGCATCCAACCTCCGATTGCAACGCCGCTGAACACGAGTTCGGCCTCGCCGGTAAACAGGTGCAGGCGGTTGCGGAGCAGAAAATAGCGTCTCAGATCGCTTTCAGCGGCAAGCATGTTTTCCAACCCGAAGTGGAGCATTCCACGGTCGCGCCACAGGGTTGCCTCTTCCGGATCCACGATCACCATGTAGTTCAGCACCAACAGGGCATCGCGCAGGCGGTGTTGAGAGATATAGACTGAGCGCAGGTTATTGAGGATGCGGAGCATCCATGCGCCAGTGTCGGTCCGGTACTGATCCAAGGAGACCGAGATGCGAATCGGTTGCTGGAAGAGCTGGGTGAGGTAGTAGGAGAGTTCCTCGCCGGCAACGACCTTACCATGGAATGGATCGAGAATCCATACGCCGTTCATGTCGCTGTATTCCAACATGAAGTGACCGGGCAGACCCAGTCCGCGCAAGTTCATGCCGATGCGACGGCCGACAGCCGTGTAGAGGAGGCTGAGCGTAATGGGGAGGCCCAGACGTGTGTCCAGTACGCGGTGAAGAAAGCTATTGGAGGGTTCGTAGTAGTTTTCGACGTTTCCGAAGAAGTCGAACTTGTCATGCAGGACAGCGATCAGAGCTTCGGCCCTGGCGCGGCCAAGAGCGCCGACGGGCATACTCTGTTCAACCTGGTCGGCCAGCTCATCAAGCCGTCTTACATAGCTATCTACATCGAGCCCCGGATCGGTAAGTTTGCCGACCAGAAGGGCCAGTTTCTCCGGACGGTCGCTATCCGTCCGCAACGCCGTTGAGAATTCAGTCAGAAGGTCCACCGGAGCTCCTTTCCCGTTCAGAGGTATCCCCGACGCAGGTTGACTTCACTCCTTCGCTTTCGCATGTGGCCTTCGGAAAGGCACGCGAGCACGTTACCAAAATCCAGCGATTCTGGCAAGTAATCGAAGCCTTCTCCCGGCATGGATGGGGTTGCGGACGTATACTAAGTCCTGTACAGGAGGTCAAACGGATGGGGTTCGGGGCGGGCTATTGAGATAGTGGTCTGCCGACTGCGCGAGGGCCCGAAACAGTCAGGTGACGATCGACAGAATGACGGCGTTGAGCACGGCCAGTGCTATGGGCCCGATCAGGGCGCTGAAGCAGCCACGACGCAGCTCAAAGCCGCTCACCAGGTTGGCGGCCAGCCAGAAAACAGCGGCGTTGATGAAGACGCTGAAAAGGCCAAAGGACAGTATGAGGAGGGGGAATGAGAGGAATCCAAGGATGGGACGCAGGACTGCATTCAGCAGGCCCAGTACAACGGAAAAAATTAGTGCTGTACCGACGTCCTTTATGTCGATGCCGAAGATTCCGATTCGGGAGATGACCAGGAGACTAAGTGAAGTTACTATCCAGACTGTCAGCAGTGCCATTGCCCGGCTCCATGCGAAAGGGGAATTTGCGTCGTTGTAGATCTCTACGGTCAGGGAAAGCGGAAGTTTCTCTATCGAAGTAAGGGGCCGGCAATGCAGCCGTGACCGTGAATTCAGGCGTGTCTGGCAGGGCAGCGAGGGCCTTATTGTTGCAGGGCGATTGTGCTGCGCGGTGGTTCAGTTTCCGGCCCAGTCTTCATACATTGTGGAGGAGCGGGCGCCAGTCTGTTTCTGTAATGGGTACGTTTCGGCGGTTGCGCGCTGTCAGGGCTCGATGGCCCGCATGGCAATCAGTTCTCCGCCGTCGACACGGAGGACTTCGCCGGTGGTATAGTTGGACTCGATCAAGAATCTGACGGCATGGGCGACGTCTTGGGGCTCTCCCCAGCGCTTGAGAAGGGTCCGGTCGCTGTGGCGGCGCATTTGTTGTTCGGTGTAGCGGGCTGGGGGCAGCACGGGGCCGGGGGCCACGGCATTGACGCGCACGGTGGGCGCCAGTTCCAGGGCCATCTGGCGAGTCAGGGCGAGGAGGGCCGACTTAGCGACGGCGTGGCCGGTGAAGTTTGGCCAAGCATGCCAGACTGAGACGTCTACGATATTGACGATTGCGGCTTCCGGCTGTTGCAGGAGGAGGGGGGCCAGCTCGTTGCTGACGTAGAAGCTGCCGTGGACCGAGACTTCTATGGTTCGGTGCCAGGTGTCGTAACTTTCGGTCGGAAAGGGGTGCTGGGCGAACCAGTCGGCTGAGTTGACAAGTATGTCGAGGCGGCCGAACCGGGAACGCACATCGTGGGCCATCTGCTGCACTGCCTGGAGATCGGCGATATCACAATGTACCGTCATTGCGGTGACGCCGAGAGCCTCTGCCGCGTCGGCGGTCTCGGCGGCGGCAGCGGCGGAGCTGTTGTAGAGAATGATGACGTCGGCGCCGGCGCGTGCGAGTTCAAGTGCAGTAGTTTTGCCGACGCGGTGGGCGGCGCCTGTGACCAGTGCCACGCTGCCACGAATGTTCATCAGGACTCTAATGCCCCCGGACTGCGATTGGCGGACGAGACGGCGAATTCGGAGGTCGGCCTGGCGGTAGCAGTGGTGTCAGCCTGTTGCGTGCTGTTCCCTGACCGACAGGCTCGGGGCCAATCAAAAAGCGACGGAATTCAGGTTCTTCCGCCGCCCGTTTGTGATTGAGTATTGTGTTGTCATTCTACTCGCGCATTGTATTCAAAGTGCGCTGAATGATTTCGGCCTGTTCAGAGCGGGCGCGGTGTTGACGACGTCTCCGGCGCCGCGACGATTTTGGCAGGGCTACTTCCTCGCCGCCGGCTTCCATGGCGCGCTTGAAGGCCAACTCCATGGGCGAAAGAACCTCAACGTTCTCAAACTTGTCAACGACCTGGTCTTCGGCGCCATCTCCCAATGCGGCTTCCGCACCGGCGGATTCTGCGCCTTCCTCTTCCGGCTCTTCACGCAACCCTTTGATGCTTACATCGATGTGACGGCGTCGCCGGTTGAGAGTGATAATACGAACTTCCAGCCTTTCATCGATTTCGACGACATCTTCGGGTTTTTCGACGTAGTTGTTCCCCATTTCACGCACGTGGAGCAGTGCGTCGGTGCCGACCCCGATATCGATGAAGGCACCGTATGGAACCATTCTGGTAACAACGCCTTCGACCACCTCGCCCTCTTGCAGGTCACGAATCGTCCTGGTGTCAGGCGAAATCATGGTCAAGCTAATGCGGTTTCGTTCACGGTTCAGACGTTTGATCCATACGGTAACGTTCTGACCTTCCTCCACAATGTCTTTGACGTTGGTGACACGGCCAACCGTCAGTTCGGAGATATGAACCAAACCATCACGGCCGGCGCCGATGTCGACAAAGGCGCCAAAGTCGGTAACTTGCTTGACTTTGCCGGTTATTTCCTGGCCGACGCTCAGGCGGATGACTGTTTTGGCGGAGTCGTCCTCGATCGCCTGTGCGGTTTCTGTCTGGGTCTCGTCGATACGGGTTTCTTCGGTCATCTTCCGCTCCTCATTGACAACGGTGCTGTCCCTGCGCAACACCGTTACGCAGTATAGCTTTTTTTGACCCTCCGGACAAAAGCAGGAAGGCCCGAAATTCCTTTTGGATTTGCTTCAAACATTGAAGCGAATGGTCAGAATGTCACCGTCCTGCACCTGGTAATCCTTCCCTTCCAGGCGAAGAAGACCGTGGTTGCGAGCCGAGGCCATGCTCCCGGAATCCTTCAGGCTTTCGAAGTGAACTGTTTCGGCACGGATGAAGCCCTGCTGCATGTCAGTATGAACGACGCCGGCGGCTTGGGGCGCCTTGGATCCGGCGCTGACAGCCCAGGCGCGCACCTCGTTGTCGCCAATCGTAAAAAAGGTGATCAGTCCCAGAAGCTGGTAGCAGCGGCGAATCGCCCGGTTCAAGCCCTGTTCGGCGATGCCGAACTCAACCAGGAATTCGGCGGCTTCCTCGGGCGTCATCTGGGCGATTTCGGCCTCCAGTCGTCCTCGCAGAAAGAAGGTCTCGTCGTTGAGGAGATGGGAATACATTTCCTCTTCATCGTCATCGTCTGCGTTGACGACGCGCAGAAGCGGTTTCAGACTAAGAAAGCCGAAACCGCCAAGCAGCTTCCTTTCGTCAGCAGAGAGGGCCGCTTCTCTCAAGGGGGTACTTTCCTCCAGCAGGGGGTAGAGCCGCAGGAGCAGGGCTTCTTCGTTCGCCAATCGCTGGCGCTCTTCAACAGGACCTCGTGACCGCTGGGCAGAGATGCGTTCCAGACGCCCCTCGATCATGACCATGTCGTTGAGAAGGAACTCCGTTTCGAGCTCCACCAAGTCCGCGGCCGGATCGACGCGGTCGTTGGGGTGAGGCACATTGGGGTCGTGGAAGGCCCGCCCGACGAGGAGCAGCGCGTCATTGGCGGCGATTGCGTTCAGCAGGGGGCCACGAATCTGGCCCGCCTGGCCCACGGTGCTGGTGAGTCCGGCGATGTCGTTGTAGGTCACCTGGGCGTAGACAGCCTTGCGAGGGGCGAACATTTTCGCCAGGAAGCCAAGGCGCGAGTCCGGCACATCGACAACGGCGGTGTGGACCTCCAGTTGTCCGCTGGAGTAGGCTGTGGCGGCTGTAGCACTGCGTGTGAGTGCGTTAAATATGGTGGTTTTGCCGCTGTTTGGCGCACCGACGATTCCGATTCTCATTTGACTTTAGCCATTGTCAGAGCTTCTCTGATTCATTCGCAGTTGAGGCCCGGGGACCGGCAAGCGCGTGGGCGTTGGTGGAGTCAGGGGCTGTAGCTTCCGTGGCCTGCAGATAGTACTTTCGGTTCTATTTGAAGAGTTCTCTGAAAGCGTTGCACGTTCAAGGCGCGTTGTCATCTGCCAGAATTTTAGGACGGCGAATGCAGGGGGTATGACGGGCAATACACGGCGCGCAAGAGGCTTATCAGGAAAACGTAAATGTTCGTCCAGCGAAGAGAGTCGCGTTCCTCTCACTGCCCTCAGTGGGATGGGGCCTTTGCTGTGGTCCTCACGGTAACGGTGCCATATTACCGTAAATTCAGTTTCGATGCACGGAGTCAACGCGCGCAAAACTGCGCTTGTGGCCAAAAAAGGGTACGGTGTACAATGAGAATTCGACTGTCTCCAGAAGGCGCCGCGGGAACAACCTCCATGGGCCGCCCCGGGAGTCCGACAGGCCACCTCAGGTCGCTCAGAGCGGCCAGGGTCCTCGCCGAAACACAGAGCAACTATGGCAAGCAAAGCATCTAAGGTACAAACACGCGTTCATTCTGCACAGCTAATGGATCACCGCAATCCGCGGGCCGCTCACCTGGCAGCAATTGAACCGGCTTGGGGAGACGAACGCGCAGCCCGGGGAAGCCTGTATATTCTCATTGAGCTCATTGGCAGCAGTCCGGTCGGCATTCACGCGATTCGCGAGATGCAGGCGACGGTTGAGCTCACTTACTATTCAGCGGGCGGCCCTGTCAGCCAGGTGCTGAAGCAAGCGATCGCCGACGCCCACGAGATATTGTGCAACATGAACCGGAATAGCCCGGACATAGGCTTGCAGGCCGGAATTATCTGCGCGGCCGTGGTCCAAGGCCACCTGGTAATTGCATCTGCTGGGCCGACAGTTGCGTTCGTCGCCACGAGTCAGAGACTGGACCAGTTCCCGTTGGATGAAGAACGTTATGCGGGCGCGATCGGCGGAGAGACTGAGCCGAATGTACATACATACAGGCACGTTCTGGATAGCGGGGATGCTCTTTTTCTTGGGGAAAGCGAGTGGACTCTGCAGTCTGACGTCAGAACGATTGGGGGCGCCGTCGTCAGCACTACTGTGGACAATTTGCAGGAGATGGTGGCGCATCTCCGGCAGCAGGGCGACAATGTGCCTCTTCTCGGCCTGTTGCTGGTCTGCGTAGAGGAGGAACAGGGCGCGGAGGAGGCGGCCGATTCACCTCTACCGACAGCCGTCGGAGCCACACCGCCTGTTCACAAAGTGCCAGGAGAAGAGAGTTCGAAAGACGCTGTCCCGCTCCGAGAACGAATGAGCGGGTCACCGCCGGAATTGCCGAGTGCACCAACGATGCAGCACCAGCTGACCGTCCCTGTGCGTCCGCCTGTCAGAGAGCGAGACCGATGGCGAAGTCGAGCCGTTCGCCTGATGGACGGACCGTCCAAGTGGTTCTCCAATCTGCTGCAAGGACTTTTGCCTGAACGCCGGACCCGGCAGAGCGAGCCGACTCAACAGCCTGAAGTGGAGTTACCTGATCCAGAAACCCCGCCCACCCCTCCGGAACCATTTGAGCCGACATCTCAGGCCGTGCCTTTGCCGACCGTTGAGACTTCGGAACAGGATCAACCGGAAGAACGAGTCCAGCTACCGGCGTTGCCGGGCTACGCGCCGCCGGCGCCTTCGCAGGGAAACCGGCGCAGGTTGTTCATTGCCATTGCGATTCTCATCCCGTTGCTCACTTCGGCTGTCGTCGGTGCCGCCTTCCTGCGCGAGGGGAGCATTAATCAGGAGGAAGGCCTGCAGCTGGTTGAACTGGCCGACAGCAAACTGCTTGAGGTCCAGCAGGCCCTGGAAGTGGAAGACAGAGCGACTGCGCGGGCGTCATTGAGCGAGGCGCAGCGATACCTGGACGAAGCCATCGTGCTGATCGGGGTGACGGACCAGATTCAGGAACTGTCGGAGGTTATTGCGACTGAACTACAGGATTTGCTGCAGGTCCGTGCGCTGTATTCGCTTGACGTACCACTGCTGGCGTATGCGGCCGATGCGGAGCCTCAACGAATCGTTGTTTCCAACCAGGACATTTATGTACTCGACAGCGCCAGCCAAGCCATCTCCCACTACCGGACCAACTCTGAACGCACGTTGCTGGAAGAGGACAACGGAGCGATTCTGAGGGAAGGAGACGTGGTCTCGGGGGTGACTGTGGGCAGATTGGTGGACATTGCCTGGCAACCGCGCATTTCCGGCTTTGAAGACAAAGCAAGCCTATTGGTTCTGGACCGAAACAACAATGTGTTCCGGTATAATCGCCTGGATGGTGCGACGCATCTGATCCTCAGGGAACAGAGTTCGCTGGGCAGCGTGGGACAACTGGGCATCTATAATGGCCGCCTGTATTTGGCAGATGAACGTTCGGACCAGATCTTTCGCTACTCTCCGGCCGGGCTGGCATACGATGACCCGCCGACGGCATGGTTTGACGAGCAGGTCCAGGGTGATCTCGCCGGATTGATTGCGATGGGAATCGACGGGGACATCTGGCTGCTCAGTGAAGATGGAACGTTGCTGCGCTTCCGCGAGGGCCAGCAACTCCCATTCAGCCTAGAGAGGATCCCTGGCCTAGGCGGCTTGCTTGTCGATTTTGCGATGGCTGAACATGCCGACGGCATGCTCTATCTGGCCGATGCGACGGACGAGCGCATCCTGGTTTTCGACAAGGAGGGGCGTTACATCCAGCAGTTTGTAGATGCTGAGGATCTGGCGCTGGCTGGATTGAGGGGTCTGTTCCTTGACGAAGTAACCGACATACTTTACATACTGACAAAGACAGGGCTGTATGCCCACCCACTCCCCCGCTGAAAGATCCAACGGGAAGGCTAGTTTTCCGGTCAAGGACTTCGCTGCAGATCTCCCCCTTCTGATCGGTTTCGCTTCCTGGGAAGCGAAACTTTGTCCCGCGATTCTACCTCGAAGATTCTACGACACGCATACGTTCGTGCTATAATTGCCGCATTATGTCAGAGTTCGGTTTCACTCCTGAAGGATCCGAGGGGACTGTCGAAAAGAAGCGTTTCGGGGTCCGGATTGGAGGCAGATCAGCGGCCTATGCTTTGGCAGGGCTGGTTGCCGCAATCGTCCTGATTGTCTCCTCCATCATTGGCAGTTTCCTCGGCGATCTAGCCCGAGACTATGCCCAGCGAAGAAGCGTACCGGATATAACAACCGGTCTCCCTGACTTTTCCAAGGCTAGCAAAGACTCGGGAAGTCCGGCCGCGCAGGAGGCTGTCACTGCTCAAAGTGTCGAGCAGCAGGCGGCGCCGGTTGAGGCAGAGGCTCCGGATAGCCAGATAAACATCCTCCTTCTGGGTTCGGACGAAAGAATTGACGGTGAGGAGCCGCCCCGGACTGATACGCTGCTGCTGCTCACGCTTGATTTGCGCAGGCAGTCAGCGGGCATGATTTCTCTGCCAAGAGATCTTTGGGTGCCGATCCCCGGTTACAATCTGACTTCGAAGATTAATACGGCCTACGCCATTGGCGAGCAGCGCGGTTATCCTTTCGGTGGGGCGCAGCTTGCGAAGGATACGGTGAGCAGCTTTATCGGTCAGCCGGTGCAATTCTACGTGCAGGCCGACTTCAACGGGTTCGTGCGGTTCATCGACGAGATAGGCGGCATAACGGTCAATGTGCCTCAGACAATATACGACACGGAGTATCCGACAGCCGATTACGGTTTTCAGACTTTCTATCTGGAGGCCGGGACCCGAATTCTAGACGGCCAGACGGCGCTGAAGTATGCGCGCACCCGCAACATGGACAGTGACTATGGCCGGGCCGCGAGACAACAGCAGTTGATTCGAGCTATTGCGGACAAGGTACTTGCCGCCGACATGATACCTACGTTGATTGCCAGGGCTCCCCAACTGTTGAGTTCCACCTGGGGTAGCGTCCGGACGGATATGCCATTGCAGACGGCGGCAGAAATCGCCAACTATGTGCGGTCCAACCCGTTAGAGGTTAGCACGTTGGTCCTGGATGATCGCTACGGCGAGGAAAGCTATAGCGAAAATGGGGCCTGGATACTGCTTCCGAACCGCGATCTGATCCGTCCTGAACTCAAGAGGATCTTTGATCCGGAGGTCGGGCCGAAAATCGTAGCCGAAGCACCTACTGTGCCCCTTCCCCAGATTCAAACACGCACAAGTGCAAGCGCCGAAGTCGGCACCAGAGAGTTGCTGGCCGCCGGCGTGAACCGCGACGTACGTGTTATGGCCGCAAGGGAGGTCCGGCTGGAGATCCTGAACGGCACGGGGCAGACAGGAATCGCTGCCCTGGCGCGGCGGCAACTTGAAGCCAGTGGCTGGCGAGTCGTATCGATAGGGGATGCCGACCGGAGCGACTATCAGCATACTCTTCTCGTCAATTACAACACGGACGATAGACTTGTGCGGGAGTTGGGCCGACAGCTCAATCTGACGGCCTCCTTATATTCGCTGCCCGGTCTCCTCATACCCGAGTCAACCGACCTACGAATCGTAATCGGCGAGGATTTTCTGAGTACGATTGGCGGCTACGCGCAGTAGCTCTTTTTCCCGGTTGACCTGCGTTCCCCTTCTCCAGAACCTGCACCCTCGCATGGGCCTTGTCTATTTTGGCGAACACTGTTTCGACACCTCGTTGATCGCCTTTGACAAGGACGGTACGCTATTTGATTTTAATGCCAGCTGGCGTCCCAGGTTTCTTGAGGCGGCGGAGCGTCTCCTTTATCGGTTTTCGAATCGGACTGAGATGCAGGATGCGCTGTTTCGCACTTTGGGGTACAACGCGTCAGACGGCACTTTTGGCGAAGATGGACCGTTTGCAACAGCTACAAGCGAGGCGACGGCATATGCGGCGGCAACTGTGCTACACCAGTACTCTCGACCCACGTTGCCCTGGCATCAGTGCGAGCAGTTGGTAAGACTAGAGTTTGCGCCTCTGCTCGCAGACTCGATTGAACTCCTGCCGGTGAGGGAACTGGCTCCGCTCTTCTTTTCGCTACACGAGCAAGACATACGCGTCGCCGTCATTACGAGCGACGACAGGGCTCCAACCGAGGCCACGCTGGCCAAGTTCGGAGTTTCCCGATTTGTCGACTATATCGGTTGTGGTGACAGCCCGGGACACCACAAACCGGCGCCCGACCAGTTGCTGGAGGCGACGAATCTGCTTGATGTTTCTCCGGCGCAGAGTGTAGTAGTAGGGGACTCGGCGACCGACCTTCAGATGGCCCGCGCAGCAGGCGCAGGGCTGGCGGTGGGGGTGCTAACGGGGGTAGGAAGCAGAGAAACGCTTTGTCCTATGGCCGATGTGGTCCTGGATTCGATTGCTGAGATTCGAGTGGGCGTTAGTCCGCCTGATGAACGACTACGTGAGCCTGACCGTTCGTCAAATCGGCCAAGCGAACTTTGAATGTTTCCACGTACTTGGTCGGCATCTTCAGCCGATATGAAGCCGCGACGGCAAAACTGGCATCCACGACTTCGGCGGAAAACTCAGGCAACATGCGCTGAAAGAGAGTGACATCGCGATGAGCGATGACCGCCTCTACTTCCGCCATCGGCATCTTTTCGACCCGGGGAAGGGTATCCAGGGCGGATTTGACGCCACCGCTGTAGGCTCTCACCAGTCCTCCCTTGCCTAGTTTGACGCCTCCAAAGTAGCGGGTAACCACGGCGACAATGTCGCCGATTCCGCTGTGAAGAAGGACAGTGAGCATTGGACGGCCGGCAGTACCGTGGGGTTCGCCGTCATCGCTCATCCCGGCATGGCCGGTTGAACCCGGTGGGCCGACGACGTATGCCCAGCAGTTGTGGTTGGCGGTATCGAACTCGGCGCGGACTCCCTTGATGAAATCTCTCGCGTCTTCGACCGCGGGGGCGGGCCCCACGGTCGTGATGAAATGGCTGCGACGAATTTTCTCATCGACCCGGTGATGGGAGGCAGGTATCGTGTATTCCTGGTTCATTTCCTGGAGCTTGTCCGGTGGACTTGCGGAACGGGCCGGCACTGGGTTGCAGGTGATAGCAGGCGGAGGAAAATTGCGGACTCACTGCTATCTCGTCAGTAAACTTTCTGCACCCAGGTGGGGTTCTCCTGCCCCTTTCTGAGAGCACGGGGTCCAAGGAATCGCTTGGCGAGAATTGCGATTGTTCGGCCGAGTCGACTGAGTCTTCTCAGGAATGAAGGGTCATTGCGTTCCGACGGCTTCGGCTTGTGTGAAGTGTTGTGTACTCTCATCCGCCACTTCCGACCACTCCTTTACTGCACGCCTGAAACGTTTCCAGAGAACTACGGCCATGACAGGAGACGTGAGAAGGAAGACACCCCAAACGTGGGCGATCCCTCCGTTGAAATAGGTCACGGCCAGCCAGGCGATCAACATCGTGGACCAGATTCCGCCAGTATTGGCGCGCAGTGGAAAGCTTGTGTTGCCCATACCACGCAGTGCGCCTGACTGAACAAACAGGACTGCCCAGAAGGGTTGGGCCAGGGCCACCACCTGAATGGCGGCGACGCCAGCGTGTACAACGGCATCTTCCTGGCTGAACAGCCGCATTATAGGCTCGGCCAGGAGGTATGAGACTACCCCCATGGCCGCCATCCAGATTGCTGCCCAGCGTGTGGCGATGGAGGCCGCCTCTGCAGCTTCCTCCGGTTCGCGCGCACCGACAGACTGTCCAACCAGGGCCGTGGCAGCAATGGCAAACCCGAAGCCGGGAAGGAAGGACAAGGAGAGAACGTTGAAGGCGATGCGATGGGAGGCGAGGGCCGCAGTTCCCAGGGTAGCGACGATTGCCGTCATCATCGTAAACCCGGCAGAAGTGAGAAGCTGCTCCAGTGCTGCCGGTACGCCAATTCGCAGCACTGAGGAGGCCACGCTGAATTCTGGCAGCCAATTGCTCCCTGAAATTGAGACGCCTTTGCGGCCACGCCACATGACGAATACGAGAAGGGCTGCTGCCAGCAAGCGTGAGAGGAAAGTGCCCCAAGCGCTACCCACCGCACCGAGCGCGGGCAAGCCGGCGACGCCAAAGATCAGCCCATATGTCAGGAACACATTTACGAAATTGGCAAGGGCCGTCACCCGCATTGGTGTTTGCGAATCACCCAAACCGCGTAGGGCGCCGCCGCCAATCATGAGAACGATCAACACGACGACGGTTGCCATGGTGACTTGAAGGTATTCTTTGCCGATGCTTGCCACGTCGGCCTCAACGCCGAACAGGGCGATTACGGGACCCGCCAGGAAGAACCCTATTAGGGCCAGGGGCAGCGAAAGAATAACGCTCCAGACAATCGACTGACGCGCCAGTCGCGCCGCCTCCGCAAGCTTGCCGGCGCCGTACGCTTGCGCGACAAGGACGCTGCTGCCGACGCTCAGGGCGCCCAACGCAGCGATTATGAAGAAGAGGACCTGCACAGAGGCGCCGACCCCTGCGATTGCAGCGGTGCTCAACTGGGCAACCATCCAGGTGTCGACGACCATCAACATGGTCTCGAGGAAGCTCTCGCCGATTACAGGCCAAGCAAGATTGAAGACGCGCTTTTGCGCGGACGGGCGCGAGCTTTCGGCAGTGCTAGCGGACACTGCGCCGGTAGCCGAATCATCCATTCAGATGCTCCCCTTAGGGCCTTTAGGCGTGGGAAGATAAGTAAACGAACTTCAGTGTATCAGACTGTCGTGATGTCCGCATTTTTGGGCGACTCCGTTTGTGCTTACGAGTCCGTGTCGCCGGCCGACCAGAAGAATTCCTCTTCCTGAAAGCCGGTTCCAAAGCCCAGGTTTTGGTAGAACTGTTCAGCGTCACCGGTCTGCAGTCCTACATGTGAGTACCCATGGTTCCTTGAATGGTGCAGCAGTTGGTTTGCAAGCGCGCTGGCAAAGCCGTTGCCCCGAAAGCGAGGAGGCGTGGACAGATCATAGATTCCTGCGATGCCGCCGGCGAGGATCAGGGTGGCTGTGGTTACCACCTCTTGATCGATCTGTCCGATGTAGTTGGTTACCTGGGCTCGATGGCCGAGACCATGGCGGCGGAAGGCATCGTACCATCTCTGGGCGGCGCGCTGGGATGTGCCGAAGCCGCGGGCTGATGCGGTCCACCAAGCCCGCAAGCCAGGCAGATCCTGGACAGGGCAGATGTTCAGCAAAGAAGGAGGCTTGTTTTCTGGTAGGTGCTGCAACCCTCGAAACATCCAGAGATCGCCTCGTCCCGCAATCAAGCCTCTCTGTTTCAGCCTGTCGCGCAGGTCACCGGGTCTGTCCCGGGGGAAGTGCAGCCAACGGATGCCCCCCGTCAGACTGCTGATCGTGGAAAGAAGGGAATCGATCCTTTGTTCCGCGTCTTCAGTAGGGAAGTTGGTGCGCAGGATGTGGTTTCCCGGCGGTCCGTTAGCGACGATCCATGCGGACTCCTGGTCGACATGAACTTGGATTCCGTGCTGGTTGTGAAAGAGTCGGAAATACTCGATGTAGTTCAGCCGCAGGGCTTCGATCAGGTCAGAGTTATTCATCAGGTGGGGTAGTCGCGTGCTGGGTCCGATTGCATAGAAGTGGGTCTTGGCAGGAGCCAACAAGAGCATGTTCGTTCAGGCAGGCCACTTTGTGCTCCAACTAATCCGTGATATAGTCGGGCTGGGCGAGAGATTCTCCCTCGAGGCGGCTCTCTGTCGGCAGATCTGAGTGCGCATTATCTCAGAATTGCGTGCGCAGGCATACTTTGTCCGGCCCCACTTCACCTGAATCACAACACCAGAGATGGCAACAGGATGTCTTGCGCTGCGAGTGAGTGAGGGCGTGTTTTTTGCCCTTGAGGGGATAGAGGGTCTCTTGGAACTGCGCCTGTCTCTTTTGTCGTTGGAGAGCAAATAACAGTTTAGGAGTGAGATGTTGGTGCCAGCGCCACGGCTGCCAGACTTGTAGCCGCCACGCAGTGGACGTGCAAACGCTTTGTCCGGATGGACAAGGTCAGAGTACTTTGGTCGATTGCAATTGGGACCGGGCTCGGTCCTCCATTACAAACATAATCGGCATCCATTTGGCTGTTTGAAGGAGTATACAATGCCACTCCCCCCCTTACGGCGAGTATTCTCTTTAGCGCTATTGCTGTCACTCTTTCTCAGTGGCTGTGCGCAGACTGTTATGTGGCCTGTTTCGGCAACGCCAACGATTTCAGTTCGGTCAGAGGAGGCGGCCGACCTGGTGGTTCTTGCGAACCAACTTGCCACAGAGTACGGCTTGGTCCAGGACCTGGGCCCGCTTGTATTCGTGCAACCGGTTGAGGACCCTGGCGGCGACAGTCCTCTATTTGTAGCCCACACCCACGGCTTTCCCCCAGACGATCCTTCTTTCAGACAAAAGGTCTCGATCCATGCGGCCTTGCCGGACGGCTGGCGGACATTGGGACGCGTGGAGCTGGAGTGCGCCGAATACCTGAATGAATTCTCAGTGGAACAGGTAGACATAGAGCCCGTCAACGTCTGGCTGACGGTTACCGGCGGCGTTGGCGCCCATAGCGGTTGCCTAGAACTCTTGAGGTGGGATGGTGAAGAGTTTACAGTCATAATCAGCGGATTCAGCAGCAGTCCGGATAGTGGCTGGCTAACTGACCTAAACGGTGACGGCCGGTTGGACCTGCTTTTGAACAACAGCGATCCTTACATTTTTTGCTATGCCTGCGGCGTTCGACAGTATTGGGCACAACTCTACTATTGGGACGGACAGACGCTGATGGAAGTTACGCCAACTCCACTGGCCGAAGATCAGCCCAAAGAACTGCGCGCATTCAATGATCGCGCGGCGGCGTTGGCCGCCGCCAGCCTGTTCGCCGACGCATTGGAGCAGATCGAACAGGCAGAGGCCATAGCGCCTGAGAACGCCACAGTCGCCTGGAACGCGACTTGGATCCGCCACCACCTTGAGGCCAGTCGGGAAGAGGCTTCTTCCAGTTCCTACCCCCTATTGAACCACGTATTTTCCGGTGACTGGGAAGAGGCATTTGATTCTCTGTGGGGGGTTGGCCCGCCGACCCTTTTCAGCGGCGAGCCGATCCCAAGTGAGTCTGCAGCTTCGGGGTTCGACCACCGGGTGGGCGTACTACTTGCCCAATATGCCGATACCGCCTTGGCGCTGCAGCCTGAACGGGCGGCGGTCCACGCTCTGGGCGCGTGGGGACGCTTTCTGATCGATCCAGATGATCCAGCTGTGCTGTCGGGCTTGCAACGGGCGGGAGAGCTGGCGACGGCTGACGACCGCTTCGAGGAGCTAGTAAATGTCTTCAGGGGTCGGACCCGAGCGGTGTCGACGCCGCCTACAGCGACACCACTTCTCAGCGCTGAGGCGCTTCAAAGCCAACTGGCCAGCGAATATGGGTCGGTGCAGGACGCGTCGCGAGGCGTGGCTGTCCAACAGTTGCAAGCCGAGGGAGAGGAGAGCCTGTTCGCAGCCTATTCTTTCGGGCTCCCTCCGTTGAGTCCCTCGGCGATGCACACAGTGTCGATCCACGAGGCCAGGGAGAGCGGCTGGTTGGAGCGGGACCGTGTGGAGCTCGACTGTGTGAACTACCTGGACGAACACTCACTGGAACAGGTAGCGATAGAACCTTCGGGCCTTTGGCTGGCTGTGCAAGGCGGGGCAGGCGCGCACGGCGGTTGTCTTGAAATATTGCGCTGGGACGGCCAGGCATTGTCGCTTGTAATCAGCAGCTTCAACAGTATCCCTGACGCAGGTTCGGTGACAGACCTGAATGGCGACGGCCGATTGGATCTCTTGTTGAACAACAGCGATCCGTACATTTTCTGTTACGCCTGCGGCCTGCAGCTCTACCAGGCGCGGTTCTTCCATTGGGATGGGGAGAAACTCGCGGAGGCCGCCCCCAGACTGTTGCCAGAGGACCGCCCCACCCACTTGCGCGCAATTAACAGCCATGCCCTGGCGTTGGCGGAGGCGGGATTGTACGCCGACGCGCTCGACGAGATTGAGCGCGCGGAAATTGCGGCGCCTTCCGACCAGACTGTCCAATGGAACGCGCACTGGATACGCCATCACCTAGAGGTGAGCCGGCAGCTTGCGCTTGTCAGTCCATTTCCGCTTCTAAGCCACGTATTTGCGGGCGACTGGGGCTTTTCCTTCGAGGTCTTGTGGTCGATGGGACCTTCGACCTTGTTCAGCGAGTCGCCGATTCCCGCCAACTCAGCTGCCTACGGATTTGAACAGACGGTCGGTCACCTATTGGTCCAGTACGGCAATAGCGCGTTACTCGTTCAGCCAGAGAGGGCGGACATTCATGCGTTGGGCGCTTGGGGCCGTTTCTTACTAGACAGAGACGATCCGGCGGTCCTTTCCGGATTGGAGAAATCGGCAGAGCTGTCTCCCAGTGATTCCCGCTTCGCCGAACTGGCGGCGGCATATAAGAAATGGAAGGGGGAGGGAAATTGAGGAGCCGGGTGGTCAGAAAGGAAAGCAGTTTGGTGGTCGACGTACCTGTTACTTGCACTCTTCAGCGAACAGAAGGGAGTCGTAGCCTTGCGAACAATCGATGTCGGTGAGGTTAGACAGGCGGTAGGTGAACTCCTACGCCATTCTGCACACAGCTTGCCTGAGGACTATCTGGAGGCGATGCGTACGGCACGCGTTCAGGAGCGTTCGCCGACCGGCCAAGAGGTCATTGAACTTCTGCTAGAGAACGCCGCCTACGCGGAAACAGAGACGGTACCCACATGCCAGGATACGGGTATGGCGATTCTGTTTGTTGAAGTCGGTCAAGACGTGCATTTCAGCGGAGGGGAGATCGATGCGGCATTGCAGGATGCGACCCGCGATGCCTATGCGGATCTGCGAAAATCGGTTGTAAGCGATCCGCTGCTGCGAGTCAACTCTGGCGACAACACGCCAGCATTGATACATTGGGAGATCGTTGCCGGAGACAGGCTGCGAATAAGCACGTTGCAGAAGGGCTTCGGGGCGGAACTCATGAGCCGAGCCCAGATGTTCCCGCCGGCCATTGGGGAAGAGGGAGTACAGCGGTTCGTTATAGAGACAATTGAGAAGGCAGGTCCTAATGCTTGCCCACCCCTAATTGTGGGCGTCGGCATTGGCGGGTCATTTGACACTGTGGGGTTGGCGGCGAAAAGAGCTTTGCTGCGTCCGATCGGAAGCGTAAGTCCTGAACCGCACGTGGCAAGACTTGAGGCCGAACTTGTCGACGCCATCAACGGACTGGGGATCGGACCGCAAGGGCTGGGTGGCGTTGTTACCGCGCTGGCCGTCCATGTCGAAGTTCTGGCGACGCACATCGCGGCTTTGCCGGTTGCAGTGAACCTGAACTGCTCTGCGCCGCGGCGCGCAACATTGGAGATGTGATGGCGAGAACAGTGCAGGCGCCCCTTGACGAGGCCACGGTGAAGTCGCTGCGGGCAGGTGAACGGGTCGTAATGACGGGCACGATTTACGCTGCCAGGGACGCTGCGCACAAGCGGCTGGTGGCGGCGCTGGAGAGGGATGAAGAGTTACCTATACCTCTGTCGGGCCAGGTCATTTACTACGTAGGGCCGGCGCCGGCCAAACCGGGCGCGGTCATTGGGCCGGCCGGGCCAACTACTAGCGGCCGCATGGACCCATATACTTTGCCTCTGTTGGAGCGAGGCGTTGCCGGTCTAATCGGCAAGGGAAGTCGTTCGGAGGAGGTCAAGCAGGGCCTCGTGCGTCACGGGGCGGTCTATTTTGGGGCTGTTGGGGGCGCTTCCGCCTTGCTTGCCCGCCAGATTCGCAGTAGCCGCCTGCTTGCCTATCCCGATCTTCTAAGCGAGGCGGTGCGTGAGCTGGAGGTGGAAGAGTTCCCGTTGATCGTGATCAACGATTGCCACGGTGGCGACGCTTATCTGACTGCCAGGGAAGCCTATCGCAGGGACGGCGAAGGTACTCAGCGGTCCAGGTAGTGCGTTTCGGACTGCATTCTCAGGCGCTGAGCGGCCTGCTCGGGGGTGAGGTCGCGCTGAGGGGTCGCCAGCATCTCGTAACCGACCATGAACTTCCTGATGGTTGCCGAGCGCAAGAGAGGCGGGTAGAAGTGTGCGTGAAGTTGCCAGTGGGCGTGATCGCCTGCAGAGGACGGCTTTCCGTGCCAGCCCATCGAATAGGGGAAGCTGGTTTCGAAGAGATTGTCATAGAGTGTCAGAAGGCGTTTGAGGAGATTGGAGAGGGAGTTTCGCTCCGCTGGTGAGAGTTCGGGCAGGTGCTGGCGGTGGAGCCGAGGGAGCAGGATTGTTTCGAACGGCCAAACGGCCCAAAAGGGAACTATCGCGACCCAGTCCTCATTCTCTACAACAACTCTATCCTCTTCTGCCAACTCGGCGATCAGGTAGTCTATCAGAAGGGGAGCACCTTCGCTTTCGAAATAGGCCCTCTGTTCTCGATCCTCTTTGGCCGGCTCGGTGGGAATGCGGCGGGTCGCCCATACCTGTCCATGTGGGTGGGGATTTGAACTGCCCATCATGGCGCCTCGATTCTCGAAGAGTTGGACGTAGCCAATCTGCTCGTCCCGGCTCAGTTCTTCCACTTGTTCAGCCCACAGATTCACAACGCGGCGAATGTCGGGCAGGTCCATGCGCGCCAGTGTCAGATCGTGTCGCGGGCTGAAACAGACGACGCGGCAGATTCCCGTTTCGGCCTGAGATTGGAAGAAGCGATTTTTCTGAAGCGTCAAGTCGGGCGTATCGGCGCGCAATGCGGCAAAGTCGTTGTCGAAGACGAAGGTGTGTGTGTAGGCCGGATTGACCTGCCCGCCGGCGCGTTCGTTGCCGGGGCAGAGATAGCAGGAAGGGTCGTACTCCGGCAGGGAATGGGACGGCGCGGCTTCCGTCCGGCCTTGCCAAGGGCGTCTCATTCGATGGGGAGAGACAAGTACCCACTCGCCGGTAAGCGGATTGCGGCGCCGGTGCGGATGCTCGGTGGGGTCAAATGGGACGGTCATACAGTGTGGGGCAGGAAGAGGCATCGCGGCAGAGAGGTCATGGCGGTTCAGGAGGCCTGAAGGGCGCGTTGGGCCAGGGCTATGGCGCCAAGCGCGCCGGAGCGGCCACCCAGAGCCGGCGGCACGATGTAGCTGTCCAACCCCTCCAATACTGTGGGACTCTGAATGTAACCATTGAGCAGGGACTTCACTTCTCGGTGGATGAGAGGGAAGATATGTTCCTGCTCCATGACTCCGCCACCCATCACTACAAGCTGAGGAGAGAGAATCATCATAATGCTGGTGACGCCCAAGGCGAGATAGTGTGCCTCCAGCGCCCATGCTTCGTGAGCGGGTGGAAGCAGTTCGCCGGGCTGGCCCCAGCGCGCTTCCAGGGCGGGCCCGTTGGCCAAGCCTTCCCAGCAGTCACCGTGAAATGGGCATGTGCCGGCAAAGGGATCACGATCCCAGTTGTGGGGAATGGCGATATGGCCCATCTCCGGATGGATCAGGCCGTGGATCAGTTCGCCATTCACCATGCCTCCTCCACCAATGCCGGTGCCAATTGTCAGGTACACAAATGAATCCACTTCGCGGGCGGCGCCCCAACTGTGTTCGCCCAAGGCGGCGACGTTTACGTCTGTGTCGAAGCCTATGGGTATGTCGAATGTATCCTTCAGCATCGGCGCCACCGGCGTGTTTGCCCAACCCGGTTTGGGCGTATTTGTAATGTATCCGAAAGTGGGTGAGTCGGGGTCCGGGTCAACGGGCCCGAAGGAGGCGACGCCGATGGCAGCAATCTCATGGTGCTCCTGCTGCTGGCGAAAGAAGTCGATAACTTTGCCCAAGGTGGTTTCCGGCGACTCGGTAGGGAGGCGGATTTCGGCCCGGATATCATCGGGGCCCGTGCCGACTGCGCAGACGAACTTTGTTCCTCCTGCCTCGATTCCTCCGTATGCAGCTTTCATGTGGTTGACCTTACTCCTTCAGGACCGCTGTCAGCAAACATTGCCTGTAACGCTCCGGGCCTGGCGCGTAAAGCCCTCTCGAGACCAGCCCGCCAAGTTTCCGATACGACGACTCAACCAATCGTACAGGGAAAGAGCAGCCTCTTGTGAGCGCCAGTCCTCCCATCCCGACCGGGCATACAGACCCGGAATCGCGGTGCGCGCTGTACGCTTGCCGCCGCCGCCGTCGCCGGCAACATAGCTGTCCACGATTACCCGATCGCCGGATTCCAGAAGGAGCTCTCCAAAAGCCTCCACACCAGAAAAGGGAAGGCATGGGCTCACCGTCAACTGCGTAGTAATACCGTGTTCGCGAGCCTGGCGGGCGGTCTCAAGTCGCTGTTGAATCGATGGACAATGGGGCGTCAGGACACGACGCACATCTTCTCGATCCGTCTCAATGGTCAGGTTGAGCAGGCACCGCTTCCCCAGCGCTGCCATGACGTCGAAATCTCTTGCTGCGAGGGGCGCGCGGGTTTGGATCACCAGCAGGCCAGGTGGATATTTTTGAAACACTGAGAGACATTGGCGGGTCAATCGATATGTCCGTTCCGCGCCCTGATAGGGATCCGTTGACGACGACATAAAGATCGCTGCCCGCTCAAGGGCATCACGACGATGAAGGGTTGCCAGCTCCGTTTCAAGTCGTTCGGCGATTCCTACTCTGGGATAGACGTAGCTTCCCCACTCCATGCCGCCGTTGTAAAAGCGGTGAACGTTGGACTGGCTTACGTAGCAGTAGCTGCATCCGAATCGGCACCCGATGTATGGTTGGAGCGTATGGCTGAATCCCTTCAAGAATCCACCGGTCCTGGTCAGGGCGCCCTTTGCAGGACGTTCTTGCAGCAGTGTTTCCGGCTTTGTCATAGAGGTAGTTTGGGCGGCTTCTATAGTTCACCAAGTATACCACTTCCACAGACCAGGTGCTATACTTGTCAGAATGACCAGGACGTTTCGATACTGCCCCTATTGTGCCAGTCCGGTGGTGGAAGAGGTGCGATTCAACGCCTTGCGGCCGGTCTGCTCGGCTTGTGAATTCGTACAATTCCTCGATCCCAAGGTGGCAGTCATTGCTCTCGTACAACATGGCGAAAAGGTCCTGTTAATTCAACGGGCGGTGGACCCAGGGAAGGGGGCTTGGTCCTTACCCGGCGGATATATGGATGCTGGGGAGATGCCCCACGAGGCGCTGCAGCGGGAGCTGCACGAAGAGGTCGGTTTGCGAACAAGCATCGGCGACCTGATCGATATCTTCCCGATGGTCAATGGCGAAGGCGATCGCATAGGAATTGTGCTGGCGTTTCAGGGGGAACCAGCCGGTTCGCCGGAGATACCGTTTGTCGCAGACGACGCGCAGGACGCAGGGTGGTTTTGTGCGGAAGAGATCCCTAAAGAGCTGGCCTTTGAATCGACTGAAACGCTGCTTAAGAACTGGAAGGCAACGAGTGAATTGACTCCTGTCGAGTGTTGCCAAGAGAACGAAGCACGCGCCCGTGAACGGCCGGACCGAGCCAGCTGATGAATCGATCCCATCGCGCAGAGAGCGCCAGTCCCAAGTCCTCCCCGCCATTTGGGGCAGATGGCATATCAGGATATAAGGAGGCTGAAGACCGGAGAACGGTAGGTACTTGTCTTGTGACCGGCGGCGCCGGCTTCCTTGGCATCAATCTTGTCCGCTACCTGCGTGAGAGGGGAATCCAGGTAGTTTCGCTCGACGTTGCCCCTTTCGACTATCCTGAGAGGGACTCCGTGAAGGTCCTGGATGGGGACATTCGCGACATCGAGGTCGTGCGCGCGGCGATGGAAGGTGTGGACCTGGTGGTTCACGCAGCGGCTGCTCTGCCTTTGTACAGCGCTGAGGAGATCTTTTCGACGGATGTTGACGGCATACGCAACGTGCTGGAGGCGGCATACGATTCGGGAATATACAGGTTAATTCACATTTCGTCCACGGCTGTCTACGGTATTCCGGACCACCATCCGCTGAAGGAAGACGACCGGCTGCACGGGGTCGGCCCTTACGGCGAAGCCAAGATCGAGGCCGAGGAGATTTGCCAGGAGTTCAGGGAGAGGGGGATGTGTGTACCCATCATCCGACCCAAATCTTTTGTCGGCCCTGAGCGGCTAGGGGTCTTCGCCCTGTTCTATGATTGGGCAAAGGACGGCAAGAACTTTCCGATGCTGGGAAGTGGGAAGAACCGGTACCAGTTGCTGGACGTAGAGGACCTGTGCTCTGCTATTTTTCTGGCGGCCACTTTGCCAAGCTCACGAGTCAACGATACGTTTAACATCGGTGCGACTGAGTTTGCAACGATGAAGGAAGACTATCAGGCCGTCCTCGATTTCGCCGGTCACGGCAAGCGCATCATCCCGCTGCCGGCCGCGCCAGCCATCTGGACCTTGCGATTGCTGGAAAAACTGGGGATTTCGCCGCTCTACAAGTGGGTATACGAGACAGCAGCGACCGACTCTTTCGTGGACGTAGCAAAGGCCCAGCGGATTCTTGGATGGAATCCAAAGTACAGCAACCAGGAAGCGCTTGTGCGGAACTATGCCTGGTACATCGAAAACCTGGCCGACTTCGAGGGCAGCAGCGGCGTCTCCCACCGTGTGCCGTGGAGCCAAGGGGTATTGAAGCTTGCTAAAGTATTCTTTTCACTTCCCTGAGCGGGACAGATATCAGTTCTGGACTACCTGCACATTCTCTTACGCGTTCTCCTCGTCGCTCTCGTCACTGTCAGATTCCACGGGAATGTCTTGAGATGGGGGAGATTGCGTTTGTTTCTCTTCGAAGCTATCTGCGAACTTCCCGACTTCACTGGCGGCAGACCTGAGTCCGACGGTCAGTCCTTCCTTCAGTTCAGCGGCGAGTTCGCTTTCGCGAACTCGGTTTGCCACTCTGGTGGCCTGTTCCTGAAGATCCTGGCCCTGCTCGCTGCGACCGAATCGCTCAAGGGCCTCTTCGAGGCTACCCAGCAGTGACCCAAGCCCGCGGCGCAGGTCGTTCTCCAGTTGGCGCCGCTCGTCACTGCTCCAGACGTTGCGTGCAGCGCGCGCCATGGCTTCGACCAGCTGTTGAATCTCTACTGCCAAGTCGTCGCTCTTACTGAAGCTCGCGGCCTCTTCTTCGGCGTTCTGATCCTCGTTTTCAGCCCGGCGTTCTTCTTCCATCTGTGCCTCCTCAGTTTTGATGCCTGTGCTTACTCTACGCCGGACCGTCGCTGTGGTTTCGCGCGGCCGTTGGGCGCGTCTTGCCAGTCCTGAAATTCCTCTTCCAGGACCGCAGCCAGCGCCAACACGATGTCCTCTCGCCACGGATGGGAAACTATCTGCACAGCGACAGGGAGGCCCTGGTCATCTGCGGCAACCGGGACTACGGCGGCGGGATAGCCTGTCAAGTTGAAAGGGACGGTGTAGTCGAAACGCTGGTTGTCGCGGGTTCCGATGGCAGGTGCGGTGTGGTGAACAGCGGGACAGATTATGGCATCGTAGTAGCGGATAAACTGGAGCAGATTTGTGCGAAACTGGTCCCAGGCGTGAAGGAGCTCAACGACATCCTGACCCCGGGTCCCGGCCATGTGTCGCCAGCCGCGATCGAGATCGCGGGCGCCTCCGACCAGGTCGAGAGGTTGATTTTCCACGACCTGGACACCGGCGCGAGCCAGCGCTTGCCCAGAGGCGCCAACGGCATTTGCCACCGCGGATGTCACCAGAGAAGCGGGGTCGTAGGGAAAGGAGGCGATGGCCAGGTCGCGCAAGGGGAGCTGGCCTGGGTCGTAAATGGGTTTGGCGACGACGCCGGCATCGCGATAGTCGGGGCCGGAAATCGTCCTCAGGGCGAGCAGGAGGTCCTCAGTGCGGCGGGCCGCCGGGCCGATTTGCGTGCGCTGGTCGGTGAGCCCTCCCGGCTGATTGTAGACGCCTGAGTTGGGGACGCGGCCCTGCGTGGGCTTGAGGGCGGTGATGCCGCAGAAGGCGGCGGGGATGCGAAGTCCGCCGCCGGTATCGCTGCCAAGACCCAAGGGAGATGCACCGGCCGCTATCAAAGCTGCTTCGCCACCGCTGCTTCCGCCTGGGGAGCGGCTGGCGTTGTGCGGGTTATATGTTTGACCGACAATGGCGTTCTCGGTATCGGCGCCGCTACCCGATGGCGGGCAGTTGGTTTTGGCGAGAAGAATCGCCCCGGCCTGCTTCATCCTGGCGACGACGGTCGCGTCTGTACGGGCGACGAGCCTCTTGCGAATGCGGGTATCCAACCGGCTCTGCAGATTGGAAGTTTCAAACGTGTCCTTGACTGTGAAGGGCAGGCCGTGCAGAGGGCCAAGCTGTTCGCCCTGCGCCTGCCGTTCGTCGGCCCGTCTGGCCTGCTCCAGGGCGTCCTCTGCAGTCACAGTTACGGCGTTCAGCCGGGCGTTGACCGACTCAAGCTGCGCTTGAAATGCGGCAACAACGTCCTGTGCAGAGAGGTCGCGCGCGTGGATGGCACGAATGAGTTGGGTGGCGGTAGAGAAACAGATTTCCTCCATTTCCACTATCCTACCGCAGGAGAGTTTCTGCATCAACAGGAAGGGAACGCGCGGGTGCATCCCAGATTTGGGGTGGGAACAGTTTGACGGTGAATCAGTGCCAGCGGTGGCTGGAGTTGTATACCGTCTTTTGTCGAGACGCAGTGCAGGCGCCAGGCCTGGCCGTACGGTGGAGTCCGTCAGTTGGGGAGGATGCGAGGACAGGCACAAAGGCGAGGAGAGAGTGGAGAGGAGTGAGGAGAGAGTGACGCGGTCTTGTCTGAGCAAGACTGGCTCGGGGACTGGCGGGGTTTGGGTTGGCGAAACTCTTTCGGTTGGGCACCTGTCACCAATATCGACACCAGGTCGATGAGGCATGTTGTTGGGGGGGGCGTTGCGGGGGCGGAGCCCCCGCACAAGGGAGGGCCGACTAGGCCCGACCGCCCAAAAGCGAGGAGTGAGGAGTGAGGAGTGAGAAAAACCAGCGCTCGCCTCGTCCGGCGTCACGCACTGAATGAGGCTTAGTAGTTGCCATTAGAATTGAATGCGGACTGGCCTGAGATCTGTTGTGACCCGAGGGAAAGGGAAGTTTGCCACCATATTGGGATGCAAGCGAACGGGCAAGTCGCCGATGTTTTGGCGGGTCGGTCACAGATCAGGTTGCTACTGATGGCGGGAAATGTTTACTTGCACACAAGGGCCCATAGTCGTATTCTTTAGGTGGGCTTGTTACGCGAAATCAGACGGGAACATCAGCCATGACGCGTCCGAACATTCTATTTCTCTTTTCCGATGAGCACAGCTACCGCTGTTTGAGTCTGTTAGACGAAACGGCTGGCGAACCGGTTCAAACGCCCACTCTTGACAGCCTGGCGGAGAACGGGGCTTATTTCAGCAGTGCCTACTGCCAGTCTCCTCTGTGCACACCGTCCCGCATCTGCCTGCTGACGGGCCGGTCGCCGATGACCAGCGGCGGCTGGGCAAATGGGTCGTACCTGCGGCCAGAGATCCCGACTATAGCCTCCGTCTTTGGCGATGCCGGTTACACGACCTGCCTGGTCGGTAAAATGCACCTCGGCGGAACCAACCAGATGGCAGGGTTTGCGGACAGACCCTATGGCGATTTGACGGGGGGTACCGGACATCAGCGGGACCCGCTGTCGATGAGCGAGGGCGGTTTCGATATGCGAAGCCGGACTGCCGACGCGGGCCTCACCGAGATTCCGGAAAGTGCCCTGCAGGAGCAAGTGATCGTGCGGGAGACCGTATCGTTTTTGCGGGAACAGAGTGCGGCTGAGCCTGACAGGCCCTGGTTCCTATGTGCGTCCTTCAGCCGACCACACTTTCCATTGACGGCGCCGGGCAGATTTCTGAACAGGTACTGGCCGGGAGGGATTACTCCGCCCAAGGTTGGACGAACAGGAGACAGTGCCTTTCATCCGATGACGGTAGGCATGGCCAAGGGATTCCGGACCGAGGAGGTCTCCGAGCCGGAGATGATGAAAGCGAGGGCGGCCTACTTCGCGTGCGTCGACTATCTGGACGAGATTCTTGGTGACCTTCTCCATCTTATGGAGCGAGACGGTCTGCTCGAGAACACAGTCATCGTGTACACATCGGACCATGGGGAGATGGCAGGCGAGCATGGCATGTGGTGGAAGAATTCCTGGCACGAGGCCGCGGCGCGTGTGCCACTGATTGTTCAGACCCCTGCGCAACGGAGTGGCGACAGTGCGGGCGTGCGCCTGGATACGCCGGTCAGCCTGGCGGACCTTTTCCCGACACTTTGCGGGCTGGCGGGCATCGAGGTGCCGGACGGCCTGGAGGGGCGCGATCTTTCGGAGGCTGTGACGACGGGGAGCGAAATACCGGCGGAGCCTGTATTTGTGGACAATCCGCTTCCACGCTGGGGGGACGGGAGCGAGCATCGGGTTGTGCGCATGGGGCAGCACAAGTTTGTCCGCTTTCGGGGCATGCGGCCGCACTTGCTCTTCGATCTGGAGGCCGACCCACTGGAGCAGCGCAATCTCCTGGAAGTCGGCAGCGAGGCGGAGCAGGCGGTGGGGCGGCGTTTGAAAGCGCTTGTTGACAGTTCGTGGGACTTCGACGCAGCCGAGGCGCAGCGGCAGAAGGATGAAGAAGTGCTGCGGCAAAACTCATTGCGTGCGGGGTCCAGCAGGCACGGCAACTGCTACAAGATGCCGGATGGCCGTGTTGTTGCCGCGGACACTCCGCTGTATAGTCCAGAGGTGGTCAACAATTAGTCATCAGCATGAGTCAATGTGCGTATTGTTGTCCCGGAGTTGGGATCTGCTGACATCAAGCTTCCCAGTTCGGGAATGAAACAAGATAGAAGGTAACTGCTTAGCCGTGTTCTGTGTGCGGTCTGTCCGGGCGGAATGTACCGTCAGTATTTCTGTAGCGGGCTCAAGATGGTCATTGCAGTGAACGTTGGGGATAAATGGGAGTTGCCTCGATTGTCTTGCCTGCGCTGGCACATGCTCTGAATGTGCCACGACGCGGGGTGGGGGGTGAAGCCTGGTCGCAGCGGGTCGTCAAGGTCATATTGCCACACACTCGCTGCGGCGGGGGGTTTTAGGAGAGGGGGCGTTGCGGGGGCGGAGCCCCCGCACAAGGGAGGGCCGAAAAAGCCCGACCGCCCAGAACTGCAGTGGTCAGTGGTCAGTGGTCAGAGAGAGAGCGCTTCTTCTGCCCCTGTGTTGATCGCGGAGTGGCTATGGCTTAGTCGTTGCGATAGAAGTAGCGTGGAACGTTCCGATAGGAGGCCGAATACTTCGACTACGGCGTGTATTCCGAATAAGGGTGCAGTCGCTGATTTGCCATGATCCGGATTCCGGGATGTGATCTGGTGATGCATCCTGAGCGTGAATGCAGGTGACCTCTATAAGAGGAGGCAGAGATGACAGTCGTTACGATTTCGCGTGAACTGGGCTCGCGGGGCACACGCATTGCTGAGGCCGTGGGCCACGAGTTGGACTCGACTTGTATCGATAAGGAGGTACTTGCAGAGATGGCTCGCCAGGCGGGCGTGGAGGTCGAAGTAATCGTAGAGGCTGAGGAGAAACTGATGTCGCGCGCCGGTGTTGTCAGTCAGGAGATGCGTTCGCTCTTCTCGGCTGATCCGAACCGGCGTAACCGCCCGATGGATCAAGCGACGTACGTGGAAGGGATGTCAAGCGCCATCCGGGCGCTGGCAGAGCGGGGGAATGTAGTTCTCATTGGGCGGGGTTCGCAGCTGATCCTTGAGGAACATCCATCCGCTCTTCACGTACATCTGTATGCAGCGCCGGAGGTCAGGGCACGTAGAATTCAGCGGCGAAGGGGTATGGCCGAGATCAGGACAGCCGAGCGTATTATCGGCTTGGCAGACGAGCAGCGCCGCAACTGGTATCAGAGATTCTTTACCAGTGCTGATTGGAAGAACAGCCGTCACTATCACTTGATGTTGGACACGGGCCGTATTCCCGAAGCAACGGCGGTAGCACTGATTGTACACGCGGCGCGAACAGCCCGGCCGGACTGAGAGGAGCGTCTATGAGTACGAAACAGCCGCGCGGCCGGCCCCCGACTGCGTCTCAAATGAGCGAGAGGGATAGGGGAAACGGCATGCACCTTTGCTGCTCGCGCACGGTGGTTCTCTGCGTCATGGTATTGGGCATGGCGCTTCTCGGCGCGTGCGGCCAAGGAGAAGAGGAGGGACCCGCTCCTGAACCAGGGCCGACGAGTACAATTACTCCTCTGCCCGCAGTCGTTACATTTACGCCGATGCCGACGTCAACGAACCCGCCGCTTCCCGTACCCACCGAGACTCCGGCAGCCACCCCCACTCCCGCCACTGCTGCCACGGACCCTGCGCCCACTGAGATTGCTTCCCCAACCAGCGACGCGAAAGTTACAGTGCTGGGTGAAATGAACATTCGCAGTGGCCCCAGCACAGACTTCGAAGTCATCGGCGACGCAGTTGCCGGGGAAGAGTTTGCTATCACCGGAAAGAATGAAGACGGAAACTGGTGGCGGATTGACTTTCGAGGCGAGACCGGGTGGATTTACGCGCCCTTTGTAATCGCTGCCGAAGCGGAGGAGGTGCCCGTCGTAGGTGTCGCCATGGCGGAGACGCCGGTTCCTGAGGAGGAGACGACAGAAACGTCTGCCCAGACCGGGAACCCGATAGTAACCGTCGGCGGCGACATGAACGTCCGGAGTGGACCGGGCGAGGAATATGACAGGATTGGGGGGGCCTTCGCCGGCGAGGCGTTCGCCATTACGGGCAAGAACGCGGATGGAGACTGGTGGCAGATTGACTTTGACGGTCAGGACGGTTGGCTCTATGCACCGTTTGTAACAGCTACCGATGCGGACAATGTTCCGGTCGTCGGCAGCTCCATGGAGGAGACACCGGCGCCAGCGACCGGAACCGAGACAGCGGAACGGGAAGCCGAAGGCCCGGTTGTTACCATTGGCGGCGACATGAACATTCGCCAAGGGCCTGGCACTGACTTCGCCAGGATCGGCGGGGCATTTGAAGGTGAGGAGTACGGCATCACCGGCAAGAGTGCGGACGGCGAATGGTGGCAGATCGACTTTGACGGTGAAGCGGGCTGGGTATACGCGGCATTTGTGACTGCTACAAATGCGGGAGACGTGCCCACTGTCGAGGCTCCTCGAGCGCAGACTCCGGTCGCCGCGCCGGGGCCGTCGGGAGCCGGGCAGGCGCCGGGCGTTGCTGTTGCGACGGTCGGCGAAGATGTGAATGTACGTAACGGACCGGGTACCGAATACGATCGTATCGGCGGCGCCACGGCCGGTGAGGCCTACACGATAACCGGCAAGAGTGCGGACGGAGAGTGGTGGCAGATCGATTTTGCAGGCCAGTCCGGATGGATATATGGCCCCCTGGTGACGGCGACAGATGCTGAAGACGTACCTGTTGTTACACCTACGACGGACGGCGTTCCGGCGGAATCGAATCCGAGTACGGCGGTTGCCTTAGGTTCAGGCGGCTACGCGCTGGGCGTACAGTTCGAAGAAGAGTGATCTACTGTCTGAAGTGAAGAGCCCGACCCGGTAAGGGCTGCTCCAGCCCCTCTACCGGTGTCCCTTCGCGGATGATGGCAACTCCGTTGACGATTACGTCGCTGATTCCGCTCGAGAGTTGATGCGGCTGGTCGAAGGTGGCGTGATCCTGGATTGAATCCGGATCAAAGACGACCAGGTCGGCGTAGCGGCCTTGCTCCAACTTGCCCCTGTCTTTGAGTCCAAAGCGCGCCGCCGGTGCGCCGCTAAGCTTCCACACAGCGTCTTCCAAAGAAAACAGGCCCTTGCGCACGCACGGGCCCAAGAGCCGTGCGGCTGATCCGTACTGGCGGGGATGGATTGCGGCGTCTTCATGGTAGACGCCGTCGGTGCCCATCATGTATTTTTCATGGGCGAGGAACGGGTCGACGAAACGGTCGTCACCCTGGAAGAAGACGAGGAGCGCGGCCATGTTTTCCTCGATGAGGAGATCACAGAGTGCGTCTACAGGAGACTTGCCCACTTCATCCACATATTCGGCGAGGGTCATTCCCTGGTAACTGCTATTCTCCTTACCTGGCAGCCAGGCTATTCTGATTGCGTCGAGATCGGACGCATAGATTTCGAGGCCGCGTTCGACCTGGGCGCGAATTGCGGGATCGCGCAGTTTGGGCAAGGCGGCCAGAGGGCCGTCGTGCCAGACTTCATAGGGCAGCAGGTAGCTGAGCGTCGTCGAACCGGGCAGATAGGGGTATACGTCGAACGAGAAGTCGACCTCGTTGACGGCGACCTGATCCACGTAGGTGAGGATGGCTTCGGTATCGGCTTCGCTGGCGGCTTTGAGATGCGAAATATGCACAGGAACGCCGGCGCGCCGTCCTATCTCGATTGCTTCCTTCAGCGCAGCGAGTGTGCCTATTTTGTAGCGCATATGGGTGACGTAGGGACCCTGGGATGCGGCCATGGGTAGGCAGGCGGCTGCCAGTTCGGCTGTGGAAGCGAAGCATTGGGCCGGGTAGTCCAGACCGGTGGACAGTCCGCAGGCTCCCTCGTCCATGCCCTGCTCGACCTGCATCTGAATCAGTTTCAACTGTAAATCGTCCGGCGGGGTTGGGCCCCAGCCGCAGACGAGGGTACGCACATTGGCGTATGGGATCTGGGTGATCACGTTCTGGACGTTGCGGCGGTCGAGGAGGGCCATGTAGTCGGCCAGTGTCTCCCAGCCGGTGTAGTCCTGCATGCGCAGGGCGTTGAGGCCGCGCATGTAGTAGATCCACTCGTGGGCCGTCTGGCGGCTGACGGGGGCGTAGGAGATGCCGTCGGCCATGATGAGCTCGGTGGAGAAGCCCTGGCTGGTCTTGCTTACCTGGTGTTCCTTTCTCAGGAACCAGCCATCGGAGTGATTGTGCAGGTCGACGAAGCCGGGCGCTACGATCCTGCCGGAGGCGTCGATAGTTTGGACAGCTTCGGCGCCGGCGAGGTCGCCGATGGCAGCGATCCGATCGCCCTGGATGCCGACATCTGCGCGGCGGCGGGGTGCGCGGTGACCATCAATGACAGTTCCACCTACAATGACGAAGTCGTACAAGAAAGTATCCTCCGGTGAGCCCTGGTCGTCGGAGAGCTATCTGGGGTAACTAGGCGCCGGCCAGCTGTTCCACTCTTTCCATTGTCCTCTGGTAGCGGCGCTCCATTTCGGGCGTTTGCGCGTCGAGATAGTCCTGCTCGGCCTGGCGGGCGGTTTCTTCACAGGGGGCGGCGGGGATTTCGACGACGGCGTGCGTGATCTGGTCGTTGCCCCACTGGTAGGCGCAGATTTCGCCTTTGCTGATGATCAGGTTCATGCCTACGTTGGCCTCGACGATGGGGACGCCATTCTCCCTTGCCCTGGCGAGAACGGCTTGATTCTGGTTTTTGGTCTTGCTGCCGTAGGAGGGGATGAGGATGATGCGGGCGCCGTCGAGGACGAGGGCGCGTACGATGTCGGGGTTCCAGCGGTCGTTGCAGATGACAAAGCCGGCGCGGCCGATGGGCGTGTCGAAGGCGCGCAGCTTCTTTCCGATTCGATTGAAACTCCAAGAGGAATGGGTGCCTTCGGCCAGCTGGACCTTGTGATAGCGGCCGCAGATGTCGCCCTGCTGGTCGAGGAAGACGGCGCAGTTGAAGGCTTCGTCGCCGATGCGTTCGGCGAAACCGAAGGCGAGGCAGGTGTTGAGTGAGCGGGCCAGTTTCTGGAAACGGCGGATGTAGGGACCGTCGATCGGTTCGGCGGCATCGATCATGGCTTCGGCAGTGGCCCGGCCTTCGACGACTTCCATCACGACATAGCCTTCGAGCGCGCCCTCGGTGGTGAGGATCATGCGGGGGTTTTCCTGGGCGGCCTGAACGAACAGCTCCTCCATGCGGTCGGCGTTGGCGGCTTTGTCCCATTTGACGGGTCGATATGAGATGGCGGCAACTTCTACTTTTTCGTACATGTCACTTTCCTTCCGGACTCATCGTATTGCCGAGTCGGCTCAACCTTACACAGTCTTCATATAAGCGGAATACAGCTTGATGTCTTCGGCGCGGATGCCCGAGAAGTTGAGGCGCAGACGAATGGGACCGTCGTCGTGTATCACAGTGTCGTGACCATGCCAGGTGACGGGCTGCGAGAAACCGGAAGCAGTGGGAGGGATGCAATCGGCGGCGCTGTAGCCGGGTACTGGCTCCAGCTGTTCGGTGATTATTTCGGCGGTCACATGGCAGTAGTCGCCGAGGCCGTCGATGTTGAGGGCGAGATGTGCGGGCCTGCCTTCGAGATCGATCGGTGCGGAGACGATGTGAGGGCCCTGTCCGGGGCGCATGCGTCCGGCAGGAAAGGGCTGGAAATAGCCGAGGCGATCGCGGGGCCAGCTGGCGACGCGAACGCCGTCGCTGCTCTGCTCGGGCCAAGGGGCGTACCAGAAGAGGGTCTCGTCCCCGATCTGTTCGAAACCCTGTCCCTGGATGAGGGCGGGATAGTTGACGAGAGTGTTGCCGTGGGGCAGCTCCTGCCAGCCGTCTTCGGCGGCGGAGACGATGGGGTAGTCGGGAACCGGCTCACGGTAGTGGAGGGCGTCGTTGCTGACGGCGAGGCCGAGGTCCATAGTGACGAGGCGGCGGTCGTTGGAGGGGTGGCCGTTCCACATGCCGTAGAAGCCGACGATGACGTTGCCGCGGTTCCAGAGGCTGGCGCCGAGGTGAATCTGTTCGCCGGTGCTGCTGCCGGCGACGGGGGACCGAGGTGTGATGTTTGAGCGGCGCATGCCCATGCAGGAGGCCTGGGACCAGTTTTCGAAGTCGTAGGAGATATGCGTAACGAGTTGACGGACGCCGCCGGCGTGCGTGCCGCCCTGGCCACAGATATAGTAGCAGCCGTTGTGACGCGTTCCGCCTGCCATCTCCAGCCAGGAGCCGACTGGATTGTTCGGAGACTCTCGCCAGGACAGGCCGTCGGCGCTGAAGGCGGCGGCGAAGCTGTTGGCATACTTGCGCGATTGGAAGAGCATTTTGAAGCGGCGACCGGAGTCGGGATCGTCGGGGTCGTGGTAGACCACACAGCTTTGGACGTGGTGCGAACCCTGATTCAGGTCTACGAGGTTGTTGTCGCGGCTGCCTCTGTACTCGACCAGGCCGAGATTAGGTTTGTGCCAGTGGTAGCCGTCGGTGCTGGTGGCGAAGCAGACTCGTTCGAACCAGCCTGGATCGCGGCCCTGGCCGAGGTACCACATCCAGAGCTCGTCGCCGACGCGGAGGACGGTGCCGTAGTAGACTACGCGCTCGCTGTCGGGGGCGTCTTCCTCACCCAGATCGACGACGATGCGGGTTCGGCCACAGGGCGTCATGTGGCCTTCGAGGTGGAGCTCGACGCCGCATTGGAGCGGGAGGCTGTGGTCGTCAAAGGGGAACAGGACGATCTCGTTCAGCAGTTGCCGGGGACCGCCGTTGTGAATGTGCATCCAAGGCTCCTGAACAGAATCTTGGGGAATGGCAGGCAGTCGAAGGGTTAGCGGGCCTTCGACACTGCCAGATGCTCAGACCATTTCAGGCTGCAGCGCGCCTTCTCCAAAGATAACGTTGAAAGTGTCCCCGTTTTCTGCCTTCGTCACTGCGTCCATGTAACAGGCGCTGAATGCCCGCCTGGGAATATCGGTGTTGTTGATATTGGAGCTGTGGGGCAGATGATTGTGAAGCAGGACGCTCTCGCCCGCTTCCATCTCCAGAAAGACTGTTTCGGCGTCGCGTGTCAGTTCCTCTGCCTGCTCGGGTGTCAGAAAGCCGGACCCGCTGGTCGGGTTTATCAGCGTGTGGTGGGCGCCGGGCACGATCTCAACACAGCCGTTGGCGATGGTTGCGGGATCGAGGGCCGTCCAGATTGTGATCAGGGGGTCGCGATCGAGATATCTCCAGCGGTCCTGGTGCCAGATGAGTGGTGTTCCCTCGCGGGCCGGCTTGTTCATGAACATGGCGCGGTAACAGGCTACGGTGGTCTCCTCTCCGTAGGCGCGCGCACAGATGTGGCGGAAGAGGGGCTTCTGCATGTAGGCGAGGAACAGGGGGTCGTATTCGAGGTCCTGGATCTTGCGGTAGCTGAGCGTTGCGCCTTTGTGGCCCTTTGTCTGAGGACCTGGCTTCCCTGTGCCCGGTTCGCGGTCGAGCTGCATAGCGATCCGGTCATAGTCGAGCGGCGCCCGCCCCAGCATGATGTCATCCATACGCAACTGGAGAGCGTTCAGTTCCTCGTGGGTCAGTATTTTGCCCAGGCGCAAGAATCCTCGCGCTTCGAACTGTCGCCATTGTTCGTTTGAGAGTGTATCGGACATTCTGTTCTCCAATCTGTTCGAGCATCCGTCTGAACGGAATGCTCAAGCTCTTCTACTTTAGAACGGGGTTCTGTGCGGTTCCGGCAAGCCCTTTTTTCTTCCAAGATTGGACTTATCAGTTGGTCCAAATCGTTAGGCCTAGTCAATGCGCGTCCTGAATTTGACCAGCCATTCCGTCACTTCGGGCGGGTCGATGGTGAGGGAGTACAGTTTGGTCCCTGGCGAAACGTAGAAGCGCAGTTTCACGTAGAACTCCGAATGGTTCAGCTGGGGAAGGCGTGCGATGCGGTCATCGCCGACTCCGGGCCAGCCCGGTTTGCCGTTCCAGGAGAGCGCGCTGTCGAGGGTGTCTTCGCGAATCGGGTCACAGTCGGCGACTGTGTATCCAGGAATTGGGTGGCCTGTGTCTTCAAGGAGCTCGTAGCGCAACTCGCCGGCGCCGGCGTCGACATTGACTCTGATCTGGCCGCCCTGCTCCTGGCGGAAGCGATGGGTTGTGAGGATGCCAGGCGCGTAGGACTCGGCTTCGACGCTGACGTAGCCGTCGAGGCGGAGGACGGCGACGCCTTTGCCGCGGCGGTTTGGCGTTGAGTAGGGGCCCTGCCAGGGCTGGGCGCTATAGCCGTTGTGGGTCAGGTTGCCGGCCATGTAGTAGAACCAGAGCTGGTTATCGTGGAGGATGGGGCCGTCGGCGTAGACCATGCCGTAGTCCCACGAGCCTGCATCGCCGCGGGCGATGAAGGGTTCACGCCAGCGCGTCCAGGCGACGGTGTCGCGGCTGACTGCCAGCTGACTCTCGACGAAGCCGTCCACCCGGGCGGCCAAGGCGTTCCCGCCCTTCTCGTCGCCCCAATAGCTGGCGGCATCTTCGATTTCGTAGGGTTCGGTCAGGTCGGTCTGAAAGGCCTGGAGCGTAATAATGTGGAGGCCGCCGTTGGTGCAGGCGACGGGGTCGAAGCCGGCGGAATAGAATTCGGTTCCGGGCGGGTCCTGTAGGTCCTGTTCGATGACGGTGCGGAGGCCGGACCAGCTGAGAAAGTCCTGGCTGTCACGGCGGCCGAGGACACGGGTGCGGCGGTTGGAGCCGCGCTGGGAGTAGTAGACGTAGTGCGCGTCGGGGTTGATCACGCCGCCGAAGGTCTCGTGGGGGGAGCCGAAGTTGAACCGCATTTTTTGCAGGCTGTGCGGGCCTTCGGGGTAGAGATGCCAGTCGTAGCCGTCGGCCGAATAGCGGGCGAGCCAGCGCGGCTCGCCAGACGCGTTCATGCCGCTGGGCTTGTTGTCGATCTGTTTCCAGCGGCGGGTCTCGTCCGGTTCGCGGCTGTCCAGAATGGTTATGAGGTGGTCGGCGCTGGCGGTGGTGATGTTGTTGCGGGTCGAGCCGTCGAATTCGACGAGCTCAAGAACGGGCCGTTCCCAGTTCAGCCCGTCGTCTGAATCGAGAGCGCAGTAGAAGGTCTGGTCACCGGTCCAGGCGCGGTAGTACATGCGAAAGCGGCCCGTGCTTTCGTCGTAGATTACGCGTCCGGGCTGGGCGGAGTTTGCGTCCCAGGGTTGGTCGAAGGGGATGGAGAGGGGCGCGTCGGGGGTAAGTTTGCGGGGCCGGTTGAGGACGCGGCGGGCGCCGGTGAGGGACTCGATGAAGTAGTCGTCTATGAAGAGTTGCTTGCCGGGTGAACTTTCCATTGGGGAGTTCCTGAGGCTGTGGCTCGGTAAGTGCTCTGTGGTTGCCCTGAAATCAGGGGGCCTTGATTCTTGTCTGAATCAGACTGGAATTGCATTGAAAGTCGTAGCCCTGCGCCATCCGACTAAACAGTTCAAGGGCAAAGGTCCTTGGTAAGCAAGCGTCTATGGGATGCATCAATATAGATTCTTCCGTTAGCCAGCCTTTTGAAGTCCCTTTGCAGAGCTGTGTCTGCACCCCTAGCTCTACGGCGACCGCCCCTGAGTGGTTCGCCAGACTGACGTTGAACCACAAGGACCCTTATTCGTGCAACGATGGCCAACGCGATCACATGGGGATCATCAGACTCAAGGTCTTCCTCGATCTCGACTTGCTTGCTAAGGACTTCGTCCCTTGGTATCAGTTTTAGCTGCCCGGCACGATTCAGTTCCCGAAAGTCAAGACCACTGGCTTTCCACTCTTCCCTAAACCTCAAAGTATCGGTATACGCGATTTTTCCGTTCCTTTGTGCCAGCCATCTGCGAATGGGTTGCATGTCTTGATTTGCTCTGTCACGGAAACTTGCAAAGCAGTTGGCGTCCAAGATAATGCACACTTTCTAGTCCTCGAAGCCCATTAGTCGTTCTGACTCGAGAAGGAAAAACTCTCTAAAATGGGGTGGAACGCCAATCATATTTCCCATTTTGTCGAAAGAGATGTTGTGCACTTTGACGACGTTTTTCTTGGGCTCCAAGTAGATGAGAGATACGTCATCCGCTGTGATGTTTCCTCTCCTGATTTCGATGCGGGCGCGGTCGACCAAATAGTCGCTATGTGTTTCAACGATAAACGACTTTCCTCCTTGACTGGCAAGGCGGACCAGAAGTGATGAAAGTTCCGCTTGGGCTTTAGGGTGCAAATGGACTTCGGGCTGTTGCATTAGAAAATATCTCATTGCCGGATCAGTTTCGTTGCCGACGGGGGATAGAGGAGAGACCATTGCGTGTACAAGCAAGGGCAATACCTGGCTTACACCATAACCGACATCAACTATGTTGGAATTTGGACCACGTACCCTTAACTTAAGCTGGAATGGCGCACCTGCCTCAGGTCCAAGCTTCCTTACTTCAATTTTTTCAAAGAGCCCTGAGGCTCTACCGAAATCGATTAGTTGCTGCCTGAGACTCTCCCACTCTGTTTGGGTCGTTGCCGCCAACCGCATCAGAAACATAGGAACGTCGCTTCCTTCAGGATCAAAAAACTCCCTTGTCGGATCGTAAGTCCTTCTCGGTCTTGACCTAACCGGGGAAGTACTGAATGCAGACGTATTGCCTCTGACACCTAACCTGAACAGACCTTTGTTCTCGACATACTTGTCTCCCAAGAATTTCGCAAGTGTCACTTCTTCTGAAATCTGACCATCAATTCTTCCACTAGCCAGTGCACCTAAGAAGGAAAATGGTGGGTGAACGTCAAACAGCGACGATCTCACGTTTATTCTTGTAGTTGCCGGCTCTTCGTCGTTGGAACCTGCCTTTGTCGTACCTTTCGATGTATCCCGATTCTGGAAAAGAATAACTCCGTCGTGAAACTTAATTGTCACAGTTCCAATGTCAGGTTCTAGTCCTTCTGCCTTTTCTACAAACGTAGCCACAAGGTCGACGGAATCACTTTCCCCTTGGAACGAAAATCCGAGAGCGAATTCCCTTTCGGGCTTCCTGCTTCTCCTGACAATGTCGTCAAAGACACCGAGTGAGTACGGCTGTGAGTTGAAGTCAACTACACCACTATCAATGAAATCCGCCAGCACCTGGAAGCAGGCCAGTGCCGTAGTCTTGCCGGTGCTGTTTTCCCCGACCAAAAAGGTCAAGGGGCGAATGTTGAACTGCTGGCGGCCGGCAAAGCAGCGTACCTCCTCGATTGTAAATTGGGTGATGTTCACTATTCAAACTCCAGATCAGGAGACGCCTATTCCCTGAGGGTCTGTGCGACCTTAACGCGGTCAAGGAAGACGCCGCAAATATATCAAGCCCCTGAACGCGCAGTTCTCTTGGTAACTCTCAGTTGGTAGGACCAGCCCAGAGTACGCCGAGGTGCCCACAATTTCCTATGCCTTAATTCCAGTCAACGCGATTCCCTGGATGAAGTGTTTCTGGGCGAGGAAGAAAACGATGAGGATGGGGACGATCATCATAGTGGAGGCGGCCATGAGGGGGCCCCACATGGTGCGGCGCTCGAACATGAAGGCCTGGAGGCCGAGGGAGAGGGTGAATTTTTCGCGGGAGTTGAGGAAGATCAAGGGGCCGGTGAAGTCGTTCCAGGCGAACATGAAGCTGAAGATGGCGACGGTTGCGAGGGCCGGCTTGGCAAGGGGCAGGATGATGGTCCACCAGATGCGCAGGCGGGAGGCGCCGTCGATGATGGCGGCTTCTTCAAGCTCCATGGGGATGGTCAGAAAGAACTGGCGGAGCATGAAGATGTAGAAGGGCGTGCCGAGCATGGCGGGGATGGTCAGCGGGTAGAAGGTGTCGATCCACTCAAGCTCGGCGAAGAGGAGGTAGAGGGGCACGAGCATGACGATGTAGGGGATCATCATCTGGCTGACCATGACCATGAAAATGAGGTCGCGGCCGGGGGCGCGCAGGCGGGCGAAGCCGTAGGCCGCGAGCGAGCAGGTGAAGACGGCGCCGAAGACGTGGGCGAGGGCGATGAGCAGAGTATTGAAGAAGTAGAGGTGCATTGGGGCATAGATAAAGACGGCGGGAAAATTGCCCCAGATGAAGGGATCGGGCACCCAGATCGGCGGGAAGGCGAAGATCTGGCGATCGGCTTTGAGGGATGTGCTGACCATCCAGACAAAGGGAAGCGCGAAGACAATTGCGCCGAGTACGAGAAGCAGTTGTGTGCCGATGAGTTCCAGCAGGCGGCGAAGAGGTTGTCCTCTTGCGCCGGGATGGATTTCGCGGGTGGGTTGGGGTCCGACGGCCTGGTCGCGCAACATGGCGTCAGCTCTGCTCCACTTCGTAGTAGACCCAGCGGCTGGCCAGCTTGAACTGAATCAAGGTGAGAGCAAGAACGGCTACAAAGAGGATCCATGCCATGCTGGCGGCATAGCCCATGTCGAGGAGGACGAAGGCGCGGCGGTAGAGATAGAGCATGTAAAAGAGGGTCGACTCTGCGGGCCCGCCGCCGGTCATGACGTAGGCGGTGGTAAAGACCTGGAAGGAGGCGATGACGCTGAGAACGAGAATGAAGAAGAGGGTGGGGCTCAGCATGGGTATGGTGACGTGCTGGAAGCGCTGCCAGCGGTTGGCGCCGTCGATTTCGGCGGCCTCGTAAAGGTGCTGGGGGACGCCCTGGAGGCCGGCAAGGACGATGATCATGGCGGCGCCGGAGCCCCAGAGCGCCATGAGGATCAGGGCCGGTTTGGACCAGGTAAGCGATGCCAGCCAGAGGGGGCCTTCGATGCCGACGATGCGCAGGGTCGAGTTGATGAGGCCCCACTCCGGCTGCAAGATCCAGACCCAGAGGATGGCGCCAGCGACGATGGGCACGATTGACGGCACATAGAATAGCGTGCGGTAGACGGCGATGCCGCGCGCCTTCTGATTGAGGAGGAGGGCGAGGAGTGTGGCGATAATGACGTGGAACGGCACGAAGACGAGGACATAGTAGAGCGTGTTGCCCATAGACATGCCGAAGCGGGCGTCATCGAAAAAGAGCTCGATGTAGTTGGCGAGGCCGACCCAGCGGGCGGGTGTGACGATTTCATAGTCCATGAAGCCCAACACGAAGGATGCGACGACCGGGCCGATGACAAAGGCGAGGAAGCCGATGCCCCAAGGGAGGAGAAAGAGGTAGCAGGTCAGGGCCTCTCGGGCAGCGTTGGTGAGCCTGGGTTTGGGTTGGGCAGTGGTCATAGCGACTGTCCTGGTTGGTCGCGCGGACAAAAGAACTGGCGGAACCGGAGCGACGGAAGGCCGTCCGGTTCTGCCAGTTTTCAATAGCGACTATGCGGACTCCAGATTCTCCCAGGCGGCGTCCAGCGCCTTCTGGACGTCGGCGTGGGAGGCGTCGAGAGCCTCTTGTGGGGTCTGCTTCTTGGTGAGGGCGGACTCCCAGGCGTTCTTGAAACCGATCCAGAGTTCGGCGGCAGCGAGGCCGGCGATCTGTCCGCAGCCCACGGAGAAAGTCTCGGAATCGAGGTATCTCTCCATCATGATCTTCTGGCGCTCGGGCAGGACGGAGTAGTACTCATCCAGCATGAACTGCATAGCCGGCTGGTAGACGGGCGGTGTGGGGGCGAAGATGGGTTCGCCGGGCAGCTGCTGACGGGCCCACTCTTCCTTCTCCAGTTCAAGACCGACGGTTCCAGCGGCGCGCACATAGTCTTCGCTTATCACCCACTTCATGAATTCCCAACCCTGTTCGACGAGCTCGGTGTTGGGGTCGATGACGAATGTCCAGCCGCAGGACCAGTTGACCTGGGCGCCTTCATTGGCTGCTGAGACGGGCATGAGGCCGGTGCCGTCGTAGTCGAGATCGGGGAACTTGGCATAGCGGCCGATCATCCAGTTGCCGTAGGAGCACATGGAGACCTGGCCCTGGGCAAAGGGATCTACCGGCTGACCAGCGAAGCCTTCCATGAAGGAGGAGGCTGCGGCATGACCGCCGCCGAACTCATCGATTATGTTTACGCACCACTCGAGGGCTTCGACCCAGGGAGCGGTGTTGATGAGGTTGGTGCGGCCGTCTTCGGACTGGCTAAAGCCGCCGTTTTCCATGGCGTAGATGAGCAACTGATCGGAAAGTCCGGGCGGGAAGTGGGGAAGGAAGCCGTAGCGTACGATCCTGTCGCCTTCCATCTTGTTGAGCTGCGGCGCCATCTCCATGATGTCGTCCCAGGTTTCGGGGCCGACGTCGGGATCGAGACCGGCCTCTTCAAAGTGGGTGCGATTCCAGAAGAAGTAGCGTGTGCCGGCGGTATGGGGCAGCCCGTACAGCGTTCCCTGCCAGGTGAGGTCAGCGATGGGGCCGGCCATGAAGTTGCCCTTGTCGAGGTTGTCCCTTTCCAGGAGGTCCTCGATGGGGCGGTAAAGGTTACGGGAGGCGAACTGGCGGAAGGTGTGCCGGTTCTGGTAGGAGACGTCGGGTCCTTTACCGGCGGCGACGGCGGTCACGTATTTGGGCGTGCCGTAGACGGCTTCACCGAGGTCGCCCAGCGATACAGTGATGTGGGGGTGCGTTTCCTCAAAGACCTGGATTGCGCCTTCGATGGTGGGTCTGAGCCGCCACCAGATCTGGATGTTTACCGGCTCCTCTGCGGGAGCCGCCATGTCGCTGGCTGCTTGCGGGCCGGGGGCGACGCAGGCGGCGAGGGTGAGACCGGCCACTGCGGCCGTGCCCTTCAGGAAGCTGCGGCGGCTGACGCCGGCCTGGACGACTGCGGTTTCCTCGGTAGTAACTCTAGCCATTTTAGCTATCCTCTCCTTTGCGATGCAGGTTGTTTGGAACTGCTGATCGTTGGGATTCTTTTTTGGTACCGTTCAGGCCATTGATCCTCCTGTGGCTGGCGGGGACGGCAGGCGAAGATTTCAAAAGGTCTTTGACGGATGCTTCGGACCTGGAATGGTGGCAATCGGGATCCGCGAACAGGCAGGTATGGTCCTGTTGGTGGAGGCAGCACCAGTATATCGTCTGCCAAGCAATAGGAGGGAAAATCATTTGGCCGGGCAGGGCTGTGAAAGAGTTCAGGGTCATTTCTTGCTGCACGGGAGCCTTCGGGAGTTGGCCACCGGCGTCGCATACCCAAAGCGCGTGTAATTCTATCGGATGCGGCAGGGAAAAGCAACATTTTTGCGGTGTGCGTTGTGGGCTGGCGTGGTTGTCTGAATCAGGATTTGCTGGATTTTCAAGGATTTTCAGGATGGGGGACGACTCCCGACGCGGGCTTGGTTGGGCGGAAGTTTGCGAGAGTTCAAGAGAGTTGGCAGGCGTTAACAGTTTTGGACGTGTCAGGTCGCGCCAAGTAGTAGCAGGTAGTGGTAAGTCGTGGTAAGTCGTGGGAAAACCATTTTTTTTGGCATTGGGCGGACTGTCTGAACTGCAGCTTTGGGATCTAGGGGGTGGGCTGTAATGACGGCATTGGTAGGCATTGTAGGACGTGCGTTTGCGAGAGTTGTACGAGGGCTTTACGAATGTTCCCAGGTGTTCAACTTTTTGTGCGCGATTGGAGAAGAAAAGTCGGGTCATGTCGGCTCATGTAGGCATAAGTCGGGTAAAGTCGGGTGTTTTAAATTTTGTTCCGCCAATTTCAACGGTGCGATTTTGCATAGGTTTGACCGTTTCCGGGGTCGATTTACGGTTCCGGCAGCCTCTTTGGGGCCTTCTCGGACGCGGAATCACGTCGATTACCCTGTTTTTGGGGTGCCGTCTGTCGTGAATTGGCGGGTTTGGTCGATTCATGTCGGGTCTCATCTGCAAAAGTCGGGTCATGGCGGGAAATGTCGGGTTCATGTCGGGTTGAGTCAGGTGGTCTCCCTTATTCTGGCCTTTGTTGCGGAGCGCATTTTGGGTCTGACGCCCTTCGTCGGGCGCGATTTCCGGAGTGGGCAGCCGCAAAAAGAGTTCGCGGACGCAATGCTCGCGCAGACCACCGTGCCGAATTCCAGGACAAGATTGGGTGGGCGACAAGCGGGTGCAGTGGGCGTGGAGTCAGCGGCGCGATCGTGTCTTTGCTTGTAACTGCCGGTGGTTGTAGAGAGTTTTTTCCCGGGCCGTTTATTCAGTCACATTGTAACACAGAAAGGCTGCCATTTTGGCGGCAATTTTGCGTGGTTTTTTGTGTTCGAGTTTCGAGAGTTTGGGGGGCGTTGGGGTTTCGATGACCTGAGATTTGCGTGGATCCACCAGGGCACCCACAAGGGGTGCCCCTACGGGGCGATACGAGGGGCGGGACTTTTGTCGAGACACTCTCAACGTTTTCGGTCTTACGGTGGTATAATTGTCGTCGCTGGCACTGGGCTTGGATCAAATGACTTGCTGCCGGAGTTCGGGGGCCAAACACCGCGATCCGAGCGAACCCTACCTTCTCAAAGAGGATAAAGCGATGCCACTGGACAAGACTCTTGAAGAGCAACTCCTGCGTCTGAAGCTGGACGGGTGGTGCGTTGTTGAGGAGGTGATTCCCGGGGATGAGGTCGCGGGGGTGCGTGAGAGTGTGGCGGCGGCGACGCTGCGGCACCAGCGGCCGGACGCGCCGGCGAACATAGGCCATCGTTCGGCGTTGATCAATTACGATCAGTCTTTTGCGCCCTATTTGGTGAGACCCGGTTTCATCGGACTAATCAGGGCGGCGTTGGGTACGAACGTGCGCGTTTCCTATACGACGGCGATGATTAACTATCCGGGCAACGATCGGGGGGGCTTGCACTCTGACTGGCCGTTTAACCAGCGCAATGCAGGTCATATTCCGGCTCCGTATCCGGATATTGTGGCCCACTTCACGACGTTGTGGATGCTGTCGCCGTTCAGCGTGGAGAATGGGGCGACGATCATCGTGCCCGGCAGCCACCGGATGGAGACAAACCCGAGCGCGGCGGGTTGCAGCCACGATGAGAACACGCCTTATCCGACGGAGATTCAGGCGACGGGGGAGGCGGGCAGCGTGCTGGTGATGGACAGCCGCATGTGGCACGCGGCGGGGGCAAATCGAACCGACAGCGCGCGGGTGGCGATAGCGATAAGGTTCGCGCCGTGGTGGTTGAATTTGAACGGGCTGAGGCCGGGATCGAGGGAGCGGGCGAGGCAGATGGAGGCAACGGGATTGACAGAGAACGAAGTCGCGGCGGTGAAACCGGAAGTATTGGCGGGGCTGCCTGCTGATGTGCAGCCGCTGTTCGAACACTGGGTGGAGGGCTGAGTGGACACAGATCATTTGGCGGCATCGCTGGCGGAAAAGGTTGATCCGCAGCGGATCATGCAACTCACTTTGGACATGGTGCGCATTCCGAGTCCGCCGGGGGAGGAGCGGGCCGTCTCCGAGTTTTACGCAGAAGAGTTGCGGGCGGCGGGGCTGGACGTGGAGATGGACGATGAGTTTCCGGACAGCCCCAGTGTGGTGGCGCGGCTGCGAGGCAGGAACGGTGGACCTACGCTGCAGCTTGACGGTCATACGGATACGGTTGATTTGCCCGGGCCGGAGCCGCGGTTTGAGGGGGGGTATATCCACGGGCGGGGTTCGGAGGATATGAAGGCGTCGCTGGCGGCGATGGCGGAGGCTGCGCGGGTTCTATGCGAAGCAGGAGTTGCGCTGGAGGGGGACTTGCTGTTGACGGCGCACGGGCGTCATGAGAGCGCCACGAACGAGACGCTGATATCGCTGATCGGAAAGGGCGTACACGGCGACGCGGTAATCGTTACCGAGCTGGGCGGGAAGGACCTGCCGATTACAGGCATGGGCCTTGTTTTCTGGGAGCTCAGCATTGCCGGGGACGAAGAGGGAATACACGAAACTGTGGCCGAGGCGGGCGTTCCTCATGCAGTGATGGCGGGGTACCGTGCTGTGCAGCTGTTGCAGGAGAAAGCGACAGAACTGGCCGAGATACGGCATCCCTTTTTGGGTGCGGAATCGATCTTTATTGGGCGGTTTCAAGGCGGGGACTACTTTAACCGAATGCCGGCGGGGTGCGTTATCGGCGGTACGCGACGTTTTGGCCCGGGATGCAGTCTGGACGAGATTCGTGAGGAGTTTGCGCGACTGGCGGCACGAGTGCAGTCGGAGACCGGTGCGAAGGTCGAGGTGTGGCTGGATGGGATCGAGGGCTACAGCGTCGACGAAAACGAGCAGCTGGCACAGGTGCTGCGAAAAGGGCACGAGCTGGTTACGGGCAGCGAGCTCCCGCTGGCAGGGACGAGGGCGGCCGCCAACGTTCCACATTTTGTGCATTTGGCGCATGTACCCGCGCTGTACTACGGCGCGAGCTATCTGACGGCACATTCGGAACTCGAGCGGGTTGAACTGGTCCAGGTCGTTCGGGCCACGAAGGTCTACATTCATGCCATCCTCGCCTACCTGGGCGTTGCGGAGTCAAGCAGATGAGTGAAAAGCGAAGGGTCGTGGTTACTGCCAATATCTTTCCGGGGCTGGAGGTTGAACTGGGGGTGTTAGGGCAGCACAACGTGGAACTGGAAAAGATCCCGTGCCGCAGCCAGGATGAACTGGCCGCGGCCGGCAAGGATGCCACTGCGCTGATTGTCGGGAATGTGCGGATCGATGCGGGCGTGCTTGCGCAGTTGCCCGGCTGTCTGGCGATCGTAAAGCCATCGGTGGGTGTGGACAACATTGATATCGAGGCGGCAACGGAGGCGGGCGTGTGTGTTGCGAATGTGCCCGACTATGGGACGGACGAGGTGGCTACTCATGCGATGGCGTTGCTGTTGAACGCTATTCGCTATATCGACGCAGAAGCGGCCAAAGTGCGCGCTGGAAGCTGGCAGCCCAAACCGCCTTATCCGATCCAAAGGAGCGCGGGGCGCACGCTGGGCATTATTGGATTCGGCCGCATCGGTCAGTCGGTTGCGAGGAAGGCGGCCGGTTTTGACTGGCGTTTGCTGGCGTGGGACCCTTACGTCAGCAGTGATGAGATACGAGGCAGGAACGCGGAACCGGTTGACTTTGAAACGCTGCTGGCGCAGTCGGATATGGTCACCTTGCATCTGCCGCTGACGGAAGAGACGCAGGGGATGATCGACGCGAGCGCGCTGGCGAAGATGAAGCAGACTGCGTTTCTGGTGAACACGGCGCGTGGAGGCATTGTCGATTCGGCTGCGCTGGTTCAGGCGGTCGAGTCGGGGCAGATTGCTGGGGCGGCGCTGGATGTGGTTGACGAGGAGCCGCCGGCGCCGGACCACCCGCTGTACTGTACGGAGCGGATTCTGGTGACGGCGCACGTGGCGTGGTATTCGGAGCAGGCTTTCCGGGACGTGCGGGTGAAGGCGGTGGAGGAGGTGGCGCGGGTGTTGCAGGGTGAGTTGCCGCTGAACCTGCTCAATCCGGGGGTGAGGCCTCGGTTTGATGTGCGCGGTGCGTAGTTTCCGCTGACACTTTGGGAAAAGACCCCAGAACGGCTTTATCCGCGAAGGCACGCGAAGGGGCGCGAAGAACACCCTTTTTGTCCGCGAAGGACTTGTGTCGACTATACGAAGAGAATATGAGGCCGTACTTCGTTTCGCCTCTTTTTCTTGCAGGAGAATCAGTTTATTGATTCGGTCTTTAACGTTCTGAAGAACTGTGTTAAGTTACCTCAATGCAGGTCCGGAAAGGGACCAGGGCAGTAAGGCGGCTGCAAGAGGAAGAGCCGTTATGCCCCAAACGAGGTTTAGGATTCGTTGACGTCTGTCTGACCTGAAGTAGGGCACCCACAAGGGGTGCCCCTACAGGTGGGACGGCCCAGGAGCCACAATTTATGGCACGCCAGATTGAGATTTCTTTCACGAAACGGAACGTACGAGGGGTTGCGACTTTGCTTGATGAGGAGGCGCCGCTTACGTGCGATGCGGTGTGGAATGCGCTGCCGTTGGAGGGGGACGCGTATCACGCCCGCTGGGCGGGCCGCGAGGTTTACACGCTTGTGCCGCCTCTGGGGGCGGACCCGGGCAAGGAGAACGCGACGATCATGCCGATTGGGGGGGACCTTCTGTATTTCGAGGTCGACGCCGCGTCGATCGACATTCCGCCGGAGAGGCGCACGGGTGAACCGTTTATCGACATCGCGTTGTTCTATGGGCGCAACAACTTTCTGCTGGGCCCGGCCGGATACATGCCGGGCAATTTGTTTGCCACCGTTACTGAAAACCTGGAGGGCCTGGCGGAAGCGTGTGAGAGCATCTGGCGCGAGGGCTTTGTAGGGGAACGCATGGTGATCAGACGCGTTGACAACTCCGAGAGCCCATAGCAGACAGGCTGCCGCGGGCGCAAGTTCACCTAAGGTTTGGGTAGTGAACGGTCCAGCGGGGATTTCATGCCGGCGACGGGTGGCATTGCTCACCAGCTCCGGGAGGGGTGCAGGGCAGACGCCAAGCCGGGGCGTACGGTGGGGTCCGTCGTTTGGGAGGGTGCGAGGGCAGGCACAAGGCCGGCACCTACAGGGAACTGACGGGGCTGAAGGCACGTAGTGCGGCGAACCCCTCTCATGTAGGCACCCGTCCCAATGTAGACACCAGGTTCGGCGAGGCGTGTTGTAGGAGAGGGGGCGTTGCGGGGGCGGAGCCCCCGCACAAGGGAGGGCCGAATAGGCCCGACCGCCCAGAACTGCAGTAGTCAGTAGTTAGTAGTCAGTGGCGGGGATTTCACTGTCACAGAGTAACGTCGTAGTTTTGACGGAAAGGGCTGGCTGAACAGGCGCTGCCGCAGAGGAGATTTAGAATGCAAACTTACTCTTCGAACTTGAACTTGCAGGCACTGGAGGATGGGACGGCGCTGCCGGAGATGGTGACGCCGCCGCCGGGGCCGGAGTCGATCATGTTGACCGAGCGGCTCAGCAAGGTGGAGCCGCCGACAAGCTCGGTGATTCCACGGGGGCAGACGCCGGTGTTCTGGGAGCGGACGCGGGGTGCGAACATCGTGGATGCCGACGGCAATGTTTATGTGGATTTGACGGCGGGATTCTGCGTGGCGACGGCGGGGCACAGCAACCCGCGCATTGTGCAGGCGATTGCGAAGCAGTCGGAGACGATGATGCACAGCCAGGGCGGGCTCAACCCCAACAGGAACAGGGTCGAGCTGGCGGAGAAGCTGTCGGACCGGGCGCCGGGCGAGCTGTCGGTGTCTCATATCGCCAACACGGGTGCGGAGGCGGTGGAGACTGCGCTGAAGACGGCGCGCATCTATACCGGAAAGCACAAGATCATCGCTTTTCAGGGCGGGTTTCACGGCAAGACGACGGGGGCGCTGTCGGTCTCTTCGCAGAACTATTACCGAATGCCTTTCCAGAACATGCTGGCGGATACGACGCACGTGCCGTACGCGTATCCCTATCGCTGTCCGACGCACTCGGACGGGGAGGACTGCTACTTCTGCAGCGGGGGGTACCTGGAGCATGTGCTGACGATGCCTGACTCGGGCGTTGCGGACGTGGCGGCGATCATCATGGAGCCGATCCAGGGGCACGGGGGCTGGATTGTGCCGCCGAAGAAGTTTGTGCAGACGGTGCGGCGGCTGTGCGACGAGCACGGGATCCTGCTGATTGCCGACGAGATCATCACCGGGTTCGGGCGGACGGGCAACTGGTTCGGCATGGACGAGTACGACGTTGTGCCAGACATTATGGTGGTGGGCAAGGGGCTGGCGAGCGGCTTTCCGATCTCGGCTACGATCATGTCTGAGGAGGTGGCGGACGCGTGGGGGCCGATGATGCACACGAGCACTTTTTTGGGCAACCCGGTGGGCTGTGCGGCGGCGCTGGCTTCGCTGGCGGAGATTGAGGAGAGGAACCTGGTTGAGCGCGGCGCGGAGTTGGGAGACTACTTCATTTCGCGGCTGCAGGAGCTGCAGCAGGAGCACCATTTGATCGGTGAGGTGCGCGGGGTGGGCATGATGGTGGGTGTGGAGTTCGTCAGGGATCGGGAGACGCGTGAACCGGCGACGGAGGAGGGCGCGCGCGTGGTTGACGGTCTGCTGCAGCGGGGCGTCATCTCGACGAATTACGGGGGCTCTTACCACAACGTGCTCAAGATGTCGCCTCCGCTTGTGATCACGCAGGAGCAGCTCGATTACGCGATCGAGGCGCTGAACGAGAGCCTGTCTTCTGTAGAAGCTGCGTTGTAGGAGAGCAGCGGGCGGCTGGTCGAAGTAATTTGCGGCTGCACGTTGCAACCGGAGACGGAGATGCTACGCATCGGCATTCTCTATCCGCTGCACTCGGCCGAGGACGACTACCCCACAATGGCGGCGAGGCTGGAGCCGCCGGTGGAGGTTCGGGTCGTCCACACCGATGCGGTCGATCTGCATACGGTTGAGGACTGCCGGCGCACAGGGGATTGGGCGCATTTGGAGCCCGGCGCAGCTGAGTTGCGGGCGCACGGCGTGGACGTGTGCATGTGGGCGTGTACGAGCGGAAGCTTTGTCTACGGGCTGGCGGGGGCTGAGGAACAGGCGCGGCAGCTCGGCAGTTTTCTGGGGGTCCCTGCCTCCAGCACATCACTTTCCTTTGTAAATTCCATACAGGCACTGGGAATCACGCGGGTAGCTGTTGCAGCCACTTACCCGGAGGCGCTGGCGACCGAGTTTGTCGGATTTCTGGCGGAGGGCGGCATCCAGGTCGTGCATTTGGGCAGCCTGGGCATTTGGACCGCGGTCGAGGTGGGCGAGGTCGGTGGAGAGGAGGTTATCGACTTTGTGCGGGCCAATGACCGCGCCGATGCTGAAGCCATTTTGGTTCCCGATACGGCCCTGCATACGGTTGCGTTTCTGCCAGAGCTGGACAGCGCGGTGGGCAAGCCGGTGTTGACGGCGAACCAGGTTACGATGTGGGAGGCGCTAAGGCTGGGTGGGCGACTCCGGAGGCAAAGTGATTTCGGCCAATTGTTTGAAGTTGCCGAGGACGTGGTAGGAGAACGGGAGTGAAAGGCCGCTTTCGGGAGTATTGCGACAGCGACCTGCCAGCCCTGGGCGGCGTGTTCGCACGAGCCGACTCTCATGACGGCGCGGCGCGTGCGCTGGGCCCCGAAGCGGCAGATGAACTGCCGCTATACGCGTTTGCGCCGCGCTACCCTCTCGGACTTGAGCGCGGTTTAACGCGTAATGAGGTGCGCAGTCGACTCGGCGGCCGCCTGGCGGAGGTCGAGCGGTTGGTGCTTGTCGCTGGGGAGGGCGGTGCGGTCAATGCCTGCGGGACGGTCTATCCGGTTGGCTCCGATGCGTCATGGATGCTTGACTGGGTGGTGGACCCCGGGAAGCGGGGGACGGTGGCGCTCGGCGAGACCGTTCAGGCGGGTCTGGACCGCATCCGGCGTCTGGCGTCGGAGGGGATGTGTGGTGCGGCCGCAATGTGCAGTGTCGAGGCGCGGGGGTTGCGTGAGGACGGGGAAGTCATGGCTGGGCTGAGGAGGGCCGGATTCCGGGCGGTGCGGACGTTTGTGATCATGGCTAGCGAGCTGGGTTCAGCGCCGACGGCGCTACCGTCGAGAGAGTGCGTTCCTGAGGGTATATCGTTGCGGAGTTACCGGTCGGGGGATGCGCCGGCGTGGATTGCGGCTTTCAATGCTTCGTTTTCGGACCATTGGGGCGGGTTTTCGTATTCGGACGAGAGCTGGGCACGACACGCAAACTCGCCGCGTTTTCGGGAGGAGATCAGCGTCGTGGCGGAGGCGGGAGGGAAGTTTGCCGGCATCTGCCATTGTGCGCCGAGTCTCAATCCCAGGGAAGAGGGGCTGGCGCATCTTCACATTCTTGGCGTCCGTCCTGAGTTCAGACGGCGAGGGCTGGGGGCCTGCCTGATGGTGGAGGCGATGAGCCGGCTAAAGGAAAACGGGTTTGAACGGGTCGAACTGGATATGGACAGTCTCAATTTCAAGGCGCTGCCACTGTACGAGCAACTGGGATTTCGCGAGCTGGAGGCGATCACGATTTATCGGAGGCAGTTGCCGGTGTAACGGGCGGTTGGCCGCGAAGGAAACCTTTTTGTCCACGATGGGCCACTAAGGGCCGCGATGATCGCCTTTCTGACCGCGGAGGACTTGGATAACACCTTTCTTTAATCCGGAAAGGTACGCGAAGGGTTTTGGCGAGGGTTGAATGCCAAGTTACAGGGCGGGAATCGTCGATTGCGGCATCAAGGAATGGACTCAGGAAGGGAGTAAAGCTATGGCTTTTCTACGGCATGTGGCATTGAGAACGAAGGACCTGGAACGGTCGCGGTCGTTTTACGAGAAAATACTGGGGCTCAAGTTTTTGCGGTACATCTATGATGAGGGCTACCCGCCGGGGTGCTATCTCTCGGACGGCTCTGTCAATATGACGTTAATTCAATACGAAGGCGAGGAACGGCCACCCATCGCGCATGAAGGCGAGTACATTCACCTGGGCTTTATCGTCGACAATCTGGAGGATACCTATCATTTGTTGCGCGAAGAGGGGGCAGAGATTCTGGTCGAGGATGTGAAGGTGGAGAGGGAGTTTAACTATGATCATGTGCCGGAAGGATCGCTGAAGACGACGGACCCCGACGGCAACATTCTAGACTTCACCGAACGCAGAGACGAATGGGACGGCGTCCGACTTTAGGTGAATGGACAGAGCTTACCGGCTGTGGAGGCGAAGACACTGTGACAGGCAGAGCCGGCGCGGGTGGGTGATGGTTGACAGTACAGATTGACAATACAACGAACTACTTACCAAGGGATTGCGGAGGCCAGGATCGATGAAAATTGCCCTGTTTGCACATGATGACCACAACCATGTTGGCATTGTAACCGACTTCGGGATGCTGGACTTTTCGCGGGCGTATCAGGCTCAACGGTTGATCCAGCACGGTGACGAAAGCCCGCAGCTGATCACCGACATGGTTGCGTTGATGAAGGCGGGCCTGTTTAACGCGGAGACTTTTCAGTCCACGATGATGTTTGTCTTCGAGCATCATTTGAATGGCGCGTTCACCGTCACGGATCCCACGCTGCGCACGCCGATTCCGCAGCCGGGCAAGCTGATCGCGCTGGGTGGAAATTATTCGCATCCCGGTGAAGAGGACCCGGATGAGCCGCCGCTCTTTTTCAAGCCGACCTCTTCGATCATCGGGCCAGGCGAGCCGATCGTCTTCCGGCGGGGTCTGAACGTGGTGGAGCCGGAGATTGAGTTGACGGTGATCATTGGAAAGGAGGGCAGCCACATTGCGCGGGAGGATGCGAACGAGTACGTGGCCGGGTACACGCTACTGAATGACGTGACGGCGCGAGATTTGCAAAACGTTGCGTTCGAGGTGCAGCGTCCGTGGTCGTACACGAAGGGGGTCGATACCTTTACTCCGATAGGGCCGCATGTTGTGCTGCCGGGCGCGGTCAGCGATCCACACAATCTAGCGATGACGATGCGGGTCAATGGAGAGGAGATCGAGCACGCCAATACGAACACGATGCTGTTTCAAATTCCGGTACTGATTGAATATATCAGCCAATATATGCGGTTAGAACCGGGCGACATGATTGCTACGGGGACGCCGGTGCATCCGCCGGGACTCAAGGTGGGAGACACGGTGGAGTTGGAGATTGAGGAGATTGGTGTACTAAGCAATCCGGTTGTGGCGGACAGTTGAGACGGGAGGAGGACGAAGGCTGCGCTTTGACGCGGCGGCTGCGGGGGCGTTTAGCCGACAGAAGGTGCCTTGCTGGGCGGGATAAAGGGGAAACTGCAGATGGTACAAGGGCATCAGACGCTGGGGGCGATATATCCGGATGATATGTGGCTAGATTACGACATCAACCGGATGCTGGATGAGATCCGCAAGTATCTGCCGGAGCATGTGCCGATGGTGTCGGTGCGCACGCATGTGCCGATGTTTGCGGAGGATGCTGAGCCTGAAGAAGGAAGCAGCGTGGAGCTGGGCATCTGGCTGGCTGAGAACGGGGACATTGAGGCAGCGGCCGCCAGATTGATGCGGCTGAAGCCGACCGTTTTCGCCTACTACTGTACGACGGCCAGCTTTGTGCAGGGAGTTGAGGGCGACGAGGCGTTGAAGAAGAGGGTTGAGGATGCCACGGGGCTGCCGTGCACAACTGCCAGCAGCGCGATTGTCGAGGCGCTGCAATGCCTGGGCGTGCGGCGCGTGGCGACGGCGTCGCCGTACATGGAGGACGTGAACCAGGCGCTCATCGGTTTCCTAGCAGAGTCCGACATTGAGGTGGTGAACAGCAATCCTCTGCACTATCTGCAGGACCACGGAATCGTGCCGCCGGAGACGATTCGGGAGGCGGCGCGGCGTTCAGATGTGCCAGAGGCGGAGGCGGTGCTGATCAGCTGTACTGGGCAGAAGACGGCCGACTTCATCAGCGACCTGGAGCAGGAGATTGGGAAGCCGGTGGTTACGTCGAATCAGGCGACCGGCTGGCAGGCGCTGAAGATGATGGGGGTGGAGCCGCGTTTGCCAGGGCGCGGGGTATTGTTTGAGAATTGAATCTCATTGCCAGAAAACAAGGATTTGTCTATATGGCCCGCAAGATCAGGATTTCATTTGAAAAACATAACGTGTCGGCGGTGGCTGAGCTGCTTGATGACGCGGCGCCGTTGACAGCGGAGGCGGTCTGGAATGCGCTGCCGCTGGAAGGCGAAGCATACCATGCTAAGTGGGCAAACAACGAGGTCTATATTCTGACGCCGCCGTTTGCGGAGAAGGATCCCGGGAGAGAGAATGCCACGGTCTTTCCGATTCCGGGCGATTTTCTGTATTTGCCGGTGCCGCCGGGCAGTAACGTACCGCCCTTTTTGCGGGAGCAGTGCCGGGAGACGGGGCTGATCGATCTGGCTATCTTTTACGGGCGGGAAAACTATCTGCTGGGGCCGGAAGGGCATATGCCGGGAAATCTGTTCGCCACGATTACGGAGGGGCTGGAGGAACTGGCTGCGGCCTGTCAGGATTTGTGGCGGAACGGTGCCGGCGATGAGCGGATGATCATTAGTCGGATTGAGGAGTGACCCTTCCCCTCCAGATGCGACTGGGTAGGCCGCGTGGAGGAAGGTGTTGGTAACGTTTCTCTGACCTGGAATCTGCACCCCTAATGTAGTCAGTCCACGAGGGCACCCACAAGGGGTGCCCCTACGGTTGGTTGGCCGGCGGCCGATCGTTTTAGTCCTCGTATTTTTCCTTCGACATGCGATGGCGGGAGGTGAAGTTCTCGCCGTCGGACAACGGCATCAGACCTCCGATCATTTCGCTGCGGCGGCCCATGTGGGCTGACTGCGGTTCGGTGATGCGTTCGAGCTCGGCGTCGGTTATGGGGAGCGTGTAGCGGACCTGGGGCTGGAAGCGCTGGAATTCTTCGGCGTAGGCTACGAGGGCGCTGTTTCCGGAGTTTCCGTCGGAGGTTTCGGCGCGCTTGCGGGCGTAGGGGCCTCCGTAGTACTGGCTGGCGATCTGGTCGAGTGCGCGGACTTTTTTGTCGATAACGTCGGTTATGTCGATGTAGAGGTCGACGCGGGCGGTGCCGGCGTATTCGAGGCTGTTGTTGCCGATGTAGGCGGTGGGGTTCATGAAGTAGATGACGGGAACGGGGTGCCGTTCCTGGCGGCCGCGGCCGGAGCCCATGGCGAGCTGCCAGGCGTAGAGGGTGCACTGGCCGGTGGTGCCGTGCATTTTAAAGCCGCCGCTCTCGAAGGGGTGGTGGGTGATGAGCATGTCGGGCTTGACGGCGCGGATGACTTCGGCGATGGCCTCGATTTTGTCCTGGGTGACGAGGACGTCGTCGTCTTCGAAGCCGAGGTCGCGCACGTCGTCGAAGCCGAGGATGCGGCAGGCGCGGCGGACCTCTTCCAGCTTTTCCTCGACGGCTTGGGCGACGAATTGTTCTACATCCAGTTCGGCGCCGGCGAGGCGCCGCTGCTCGCCGAGTTCCCAGTGGTGGGAGCGCACGCCGGTGGTGAGGATGGCTGCGGTTACGCGGTCGCCCTGGTCTACGTGGTGTGCGAGGGTGCCGCCGGCCATGTCGAAGCTGTCGGCGGGGTGGGCGGCGACGAGGAGGATGTGGATTGGTCTGCTGGCCATGGTTGGTTTCCTTTTTTTGGAGTCAAGGGGCGTTGGGGCACACACGAGGGCACCCACAAGGGGTGCCCCTACGGGGTGATTCGAGAATCAACTGGGCACACACGAGGGCACCCACAAGGGGTGCCCCTACAGTAGTTTGGCGGCTGGGAGGTTGTGCTATTGTTCCTCCAGGGCGGGGAAGTAGGTAAGTTCGGCGCCGAAGTTGGACATGGCGGCGACTGAGTCGCCGAGGAGACGTACTTTGATGTCGCGGGTGCGGTGGCTGAGAACGATGTCCCGTTCGGCCAGTTCGAATCGGATGGTGATCCAGCTGTTGACAGGCGGTTGGTTTAGGAGCAGATAACCGTTTTGGAGGCGGGGCGGGTCATCGAGGCCGTCTACGCTGACTGCGTCCGCTGCGACCCAGCTGGGCAGGCGCACAAAGATGGGACCCCCCCGCTTGGCACGCACGCGCAGGTGGCGATGCGTGTAGGGCGACTCGACGTCTACGGCGTCGGTTTCGTGGTCGAAGTGTAGATGGACGTGGTGGCCCGCCGGAGTGGTGTCGACGGCTTGCCGGTAGACTTCGCAGAGTGACGCCACCGCGCCGCCGACGATGTCCATGTTGAAGCTGATGCGCTGGGCGTCGATGGGCTTGTGTCCGTAGGGCGCGGGGAAGCCGAAGGCGCCGAGGTGCCTGTTGGCGACTTCGCGCTTGCCGTCCTCGTTGTGCGGGTTGTCGGGTTCGCAGATGAAGGAGACGTCGCGCAGCTGCGAGGGAAGCATGTGGCAGCGGAGGATGCGTTCGGCGTCTTCGTAGTATTGTGGATAGCCCCACTGTCCCAGAAGGAGCGCAGTTTCGACGATGTCGCCGGTGTTGTTGACCTCGCCGCGGTCGGGATCTCTGCCGTCGTCACTGCTTTCGATAACCCATCCAACCTGGTCGCGAATGTCGTTGAGCCCGTTGTCGTAGAAGGCGCGGACTCGCTCCATCAGGTCGGCGTTGCGGGTCAGGTCGGCCAATTGGGCGAGCGAGGACATGACGCAGGTGGTGGAGTGTGTATGGGCGCCGAAGGTCTCGCGATCGTAGGCGCCCGACGGGAGGAAGAACTCGTCTGTGGCTTTGGCAGCGAGCTCAATTGCCAGGTCGAGCGCGCCGGCGCAACCGGTGTGGCGGTGCAGCTTGACAAGGGGGCCGATCGCCCGCGCCAGTCCGATTATGAATGTTGTGGAATGGAATTCGAACCTGCTCTCAATCCGATCTCTATCCCAGCCCTTGTGCGGATGCCACAACTCCTGGATGGCACGTATGCTACGCTCTGCCAGCTCGATTGCCGGTGCGCTGCGGCGGAAACGGGCCAGGGCGTAGAGGGCGTGAAATCCCTCGCGGACGTGGTGGGGATAGAAGTGGACGAGGGGGCCGCCTATGCGATCGCGGTTGAGTGGGAGAGGAAGATCGCCGGAGTAGGAGAGGAAGGCGGCGCGGGCGTGGCGGTCGATGCAGCCTTCCTCCAAAGTGAGGCCGAGCACGTCTTCGGCGTTGAGGAGGGCGTTGAGATGGCGGCCGGGTACGTGCGATTCGGAGGCCGACGTACTGAAACTGAGAAACGCCTCAGGCCAGACCTGGGAGCCGAAAAAGGGTACGTCGTCGTCATCGGCGTTGAAGACCGAACACATGGTGCGGCATCCCAGCCTGATGGCGCCGGCGATATCGGTCGTGTTGACATTGGTCAGCATAGGCTCAGGATCCTTCGTTTTCGGTGTCAGGCCGGTAATGAAACTGGAAGCCGTAGAGGCTGCTTTCCAGCAAAGAGAAGCAGATGCGTACGGGCTTGTTCCACAGGGTGCGGAGGTCGGGCGAGTTTTTCCAGGCAGCCTGGTGCCATATTTTGCGGGCGGGGGCGTGAAGGGGTATGGCGTCTTCCATGCTGAAGCCGGGGTAGGGTTTCAGCTCGGGGTCGAGGAGGGCGACGCGGATCAGGCCGTAGGCGCAGTCGGCGTTTACGCGGAGAGCGTTGCCTTCGAACACGAACTGCTTGGTGATGACCTGGCCGGCTTCGTATTTGGGCCGGAGCGCGGCCCAGCCGTCCTCGCGCAGTACGATGGCGCCGATGCTCCGCTGCAGGGGAAGGTCGGGGCGGACATGATCCATCATGGGGCTGCCGAAGCCGTAGCGGGTCAGGTCCTCGATGTGGCGGCGGGAGGCTGCGGCCGACGGGAGGGGCGCGTGATTGGAAACGCCGGCGGGGCGCGTGTCACGCTGCTTGTGGGGGAAGGCGGAACAGGGGATGACCATTTTGCCCTGGTGCAGGAGGTAGCCGGCTACGGTGTGGCAGAAGTAGCCGTAGTACTGGCTGCCGGGCGGGCCGTTGTCGGCCCATGGCCGGTAGCCGTCGGCGCGGAAGAAGCGTTGGCCGTCGCGGCTGGTGTAGAGGGCGGCCTTGGTGTGGAACTGATCGCGCTGGTTGCTGCCGTTGCGGTTGACGAGCCACTGGTGTTCGCCGTGCGCTTCCTCGACGATGCCGATGTAGAGGCCGCCCTCTTTGCGCACGGACATGGTGTGGAACTCGACATTGGGGCCGACGCTGGGATCCCAGTCGCTCGAGAGGATTATCTGTTTGGGCGACCAGTTGATGAAGTCGTCGCTCTCCTGGCGGCCGATGGTGCGGACGTGGAGGTGACTGGCGAAGGCGTGGGAGGCCTGGGAGTAGCCGACCCACTTCTTGTAGGCGTCGTCCCAGATGACGCGCATCTGGTGGTGGTGGCGGAAGCGGGAATCGTCGCTGATGACGTGCCAGTGGATGCCGTCGGGCGAGGCGGCGACACGGGACATGACGCGCTGGCCGCGGCCGGTGGCCTCCATGGATGGATTGTAGACGGCGAGGAATTTCCGCTGTGGGTCGTTGCGATCGGGATTGAGGACGATGGTGCCGTTGTCGAAGTCGCGGACGACGATGTTGGTCTTTGGGCTGTCCTCGAATGGTTGAAAGTCCTCGCGCAGGGGTTTGCGCCAGTGCAGGGCATCGTCGGACTCGGCGTAGCAGAGAACGACTTCGGTGCCCTGGGCGGTGTTGGTGTTGCCGCTGACCAAGGTCTTGTACCACAATTTGAAGAGACGGTCGTCCGGGTCGTAGAGTGCGGCGGCGGGAACGCAGGTGAAGTGGTAGCGTTCCCAGGGCAGGTTCTCGAACTCGATCAGGGGCGGTTCTGCCTTTTGCGGTGGCGGGATGGTTCGTTCGGCATCGATCAGCTCGTCGAGGATGTAGTTGTCGAGGAATAGCTGCTTTTGTAGGCCGATGTGCTTGAAGGGGAGGCGGTAGTCGGGGTTGAAGTAGGGATATGTGCGCGGATCGACCGCTCTTTCACCGGCCCAGGTTTCGTCCATGCGGCGCTGGACATCGGCGAGTTCGGAATCGTATCTGGCTTCGGGGATTTCGGCTTGTTGTTGTTCGGTCATTTGTTGTAGGTCGCCAGGATGCGCTCAGTCTTGAATGCTGATTGCGGGGGATGAACAGTTTCGGAACCTGCCCTGGGAACTCCCTGATGAGAGTGGGCTACACGACTTTTTGACCACTGACCGAATCTGGGTCAGGAGCTCGCACTCTTTGAGCTGAGTTGGAACCTCGGCGGCACTCCTGCCGTTGAACGGGCAGATTTGCCTAGCCAGGCACGGTGTCAAAAGCACTCTACAGAGACTCTGAAATGAAACTTTCTCATACCATCAAGCGAAGTCCTGCCGCTCTCCATATGAAGAGCCCCCGGTTCAGGCAGGTGGGAATTGTCTCGGCAGTTTTCCTGCTCATCCTGTTGGCGTCGGCAGCTATCCTTGTCTTGCGGGCGTTCATTGAAGGCAAGGAGATCCGGGAATATGTTGGGGGTCCTTACAGTTCGCAGCTTCTCTACCTACAAGGATGTGCGGCAGGCACCGGGGATGGAGTTGTGCAGGCAGGCAATGCAGCCACTCTGTTGGAGCAGATCGACGAGTGCCGGCGTGCAGCCGGTGGACGGCCCGGCTACTACGTTTATGATTTCAATATCGGAAGGTCGGTGTCACTTTCAATAGCAGACATGGAACAGTTCAGGAAATATGAGGTCCTGACTTTTCCCGACTCAGTCACAGGTAGGGTCGAGAACAGCCTGAACAACCCATTCAACAAGATCATTCCCTTTGAGGAGTTCATGGGCTTTGAGCATGACTGCAGTTTTTCCGTTGAGAACCAGGAATCAAGCTGCAGTTTTGCGCCGGCAAAGTGTGATCTGAGTCGCGACGCAATTTCATGCTCTGTATATGATCCACGTAAAGGGAGATTCGATTCTCACGTCATCAAGCGGGACAGGGGGCTCGAACTGCTCCTGCCGCAGGGGTACATCAACGGACCTGACCTCTACAAGATGCTGAAGCCTCGCTTTTTCCCAGTTCTTGAACGGTAGCAGACAGAGCCCGGTCTGATTCTCAGCCGGCTTGCCGGCGCCGGTGCCTACAACTGCTCCGAGGGACTTCCGATTTGGAGCGGTTCATTCTTGACCTGTCGATGGGAGTAGAGCTCCTGAACGGGCTCGGGCAGCTTGTCGAAAATGTGGGCGGGAATAAAGGCGCAGTTGCGTTTGCCGTAATCGACGCTAAGCCACCAGGGTGAGTAGCGGGCGACGACTGAGGTCCTGATGTCGTCGGTGGAGTTGGCGCCGGCAGAGTGCCAGATGCGGCTGTCGATGAGGATGACGTCGCCGGCGTCGCCGCAGATTTGCTCCTCGTGGGGAATGGAACTCATGCCGTCGATGCCGTCGTTTTGGCCGCGGGGATTGCGGGGGTCGCGGTGCGTGCGGGGGACGACCCAGGTGGCGCCATTCTCGGGCGTGAAGGGGTAGAGCATCCAGATTGACGTGATACTCATAATGGTGTCGGGAAAGGGTTGATTGATAAGGCCGCAGAAGGAGGCGTCGGTCAGGTCGTGGGGCCAGTCGGTGTGGAAGTTGCGCCATTCAGGTGGATTCCGGTAGGGAGGCACGCTCTTGAACTCGGTCTGGGAGATTTTCAGCTTGGCATGGTTGAAGGCAGTGCGCGCGATTTTCAGGAGACGCGGGTTGGCGAAGTAGGGAGCCAGGGACAGCATATGGGTGACGGCAGACCAGTCATGCTCGTTGTAGGCTTCTAGGCCGGCTTGCATATTGTTGTCTATGTCCTGGCGGACCTGGCCGACTTTGTCCTGGGGAATGACGCCTTTCAAGAGGCAGTAGCCCTCCAGTCGAAGTTGCGTGATCTCTTCCATTTTGCCTTTTCCTTCGGGGCGGCTTTGCGGCGACTCTGCGGGCCGCCCGGTGGTGGGGACCTGACAGGTCGTTCAGAATCGGTACGGACTAAAGACCAAGGGGCAGGACAGGTGGAAAGAAGGACTACTCCACTTGCCCTGCCTGTTTTTTGTTCTGTTTGAACTCGCTAAGCGCCGTTCGATGCCTTTCTCTCGTTTTGAGAGTGAATGGTGTCAAGAGTACTGCGCCTTGACTTACTTAGCGCCAGTCATCGACCGAAGCTGTGCCGGCGTAGTTGCAGCCCATGATACGCCAGTAGCCATTGGTCTCGCCGCCGACTACTACTACGTGGATTTCGTCTTCCCTGTAGATGGGAATCAGCTCATCGCTGGCGGCCTTGAGCTTGGTGGCGTAGGGTTCGACACCGTTGAGAGCGTGGGGGTAGACGTAGTTTTCGATCAGCTGATAGTCCCAGTAGATGCCGGCGGGCATGGTGGCGTTTTCGTAAACCCACTGGATCAGCTTCTCTTTGGTATCGAAGCCGCCGCGGTCGATGAACTGCTGTGCGGTGATTGGGTCGAGTATGAAGGTGGGCGGGTTGTGCGGGTTGAGACCGCGCAGCATGTTGCGGACATGGTCCTGCCAGTGCTTGGCGCGCAGGCCGAGGTTGAAGGCCGTGGAGCGGCAGCCGCCGAAGACGCTGACGGCGCTCTGGTCGGCTTCGAATCCGTGCTGGACGTGGAAAGGGACCCAGGGGCTGCGCTCTTCATTTTCGGCGAAGGTCACGCTGTTGTAGGCGTAGTTGTTTCCCTGTGAGCCGAGGTATGTCTCTGCGGGGACGGAGCCGCCCTGGAGGTTTTGCGAGAGCAGACCATAGGCGCGGCCGATGGTGGCGTTGGCGTGATTGTAGGGTCCCATTGCGCCGGTGCCCCAGTTCATGTCAATCTCTTCACGGACGGGTCCGTTGACGACGGCCATGGATGCGGCGGAACTGGTGGTGCTGGCCCGCGCTGAGGCGCATGTTGCGGCCAGCGCCAGTATAACAGGGAAATATTCAGGCTTGGCGCCGGCCATAACGGCGTTTACGGCGACCTTTTCTACGGTGTACTCCCAGGCTTCGCGGGTGCCCGTGGGGCGCATTTGGCCGACTACGGTGTCAGGGCTGCGGCTAGTGCCCTCTAGCATGGCGGCGACGCGTTCCTCTGTAGGGAGGATGAACGGCAGCATGTCGGTCCAGAGATTTTCGACGAAGAGCTGGTGCAGGTTCTCTTCCGTGTCCGGCTCAACGAAGCGAGGCGTAGAGCGGTCGAAATTGTGTTGACGGGTCTCCTCTTCCGACTTTGGTCGGGTGAGCGCGGCGATGACTTCGCTCATGAAGGGACGGCCGGTAATGTCGTCAGGGCCATCGACGTAGGCTCTCAGCTGGGCCGGTGATCGGCCCATCACCGGCTGCGGCACAAAGGCGTGGCGCAGGTAGGGAATGCCTTGCTGTAGTGTGGAGGCCTTCACCAAGTCCAGGAAAATGCCGGTCTGGATGGAGGCTGTGGGGACGTTGTACTCGGTTTCCAGAATAATGCATTGGTCGGCGACCGCCGGCGCGCAGGTACTTCAATGGCCGACGGCCATGACGGCCCCCGCTCCTTTCTGCTGGATTTCCTCGTAAAGGTTCTCGTCGCGTTCGGTATAGACGCCCGACTTGCGGCGGACTTCAATGTTGATGTCGGGCCGGTTGTCGCGGAACCAGTTGGCCATCTGCTCGACGAGGATGTCGCCGTCGTCGAAGCGGCAGTCGACGAGGTAGACGGTCTTGCCGGCCAGGTCGCTGACGCGGGGGGCGAGGTGCTTCTGGTCGATCTGGGGCGGGTAGCCCATTGGGTTGTGGACCTTCAGATGTGATCCCATGTTCGGCTCCTTTCGGTTCATTTATGGCATGAGTGCTTGTCTGTCGTTATTCTGTCACGGAATCGAAAAACTGGAAAGCGTAGATGCTGGCTTCACGCAGGGTGAAGCGGATGCGCACGGGTTTGTTCCAGAGGGCGCGCAGGTCGGTCTCGCCTTGCCAACTGACCGTGTGCCAGATCTGGTCGGCGGGGCCGACTAGCGGGTCGCAGAGGTCGGCTGAGAATCCCTCGTACGGGGTGAAGGTGGGGTCGAGGAGTTCGACCTGCACGTAGCCGTAGCTGCAGTCTGCGTTGACGCGCAGGGCATCGCCTTCGAAGACGAACTGTTTGGTGTAGACCTGGCCGGTCTCGTACTCGGGGACGAGCTTTGCCCAGCCGTCCTCGCGGAGGATGAGGCCGGCCACGGCGCGTTTGAGGCGGGCGTCGCCCTGCAGCGCCTGGCGGGCGTGCCAGGCATCGTGTTGAAGCCTGTATTTCTCTTGTGGATAGAGGGGACTGGGAGGTTCCTGTGTGTGCCAGCTTTGCTTCTGGGGATTGCCGCTGTAGGGGATCACCATCTTGCCGTTGTGGACCAACTCACCGGCGGGAGTGAAGCAGATGAAGCCGTAGTCCTGGTCGCCGGGCGAGCCGGTGTCTACCCAAGGGCCGGGGCCGCCGACGCGGTGCCAGCGTTTGCCGTCGCGGCTGGTGTAGAGGCCGAGGCGGGAGAAGGCCTGGTCGCGCCAGTTGTGGCCGGCGCGCTCCTGCCAGAAGGGTTCGGCCATGAATTCGGCGGTGAGACCGATGTAGAGTCCGCCGACAATGCGCACGGACATGTCGTGCATCTCGAGGTCCGGCGACAGATTGGCGTCCCAGTCGGCGGAGAGGACCAATTCTTTGGGCGACCAGTTGATAAAGTCGGCGCTTTCCTGGCGGCCGATCTGGCGTTTGCGGTAGAGGAAGTTCTGATGGTGGGAGTACTGGCTGTAGCCTATGTAGCGCTGGATGCTTTCGTCCCAGATGATTTTCTGCTCATGGTGGTGGGGAAGGGGGGACTCCTCACTGATGTTGTGCCAGTGGATGCCGTCGGGGGAGGCGTCGACGCTGGAGAGGCGGGGGCTGCCGGGGGGTCGTTGGGCGGCAGTCTTGGGGGGCCAGTTTACTAAAAGGTATTTTCGATCGCTGTCGCTGCGGTCGTGGTTCAGTGCGAGGCCGGACTGGGAGATGTCGGGGTGGACGATGTTGGTGGCGGTATGGTCCTGGAAGGGGAGGCAGTCATCGCGAAGGGGCTTCTCCCAGTGGAGGGCGTCCTTTGACTGGGCGTAGCAGAGGACCTGGCTGGTGTTGAAGGGTTCACCGGCCAGGCCCTGCCAGTACCACATCTTGAACAGGCCGTCGTCGGGATCGTGGATGACGCCGGCGGTGCCGGGGTTGAACTGTACCCGCTCCCATGGAAGGTCGGTAAAGGAGAGGAGAGGTTTGGGGGCCTTCTGCGGCGTGCACAGCTCTCTCCTGACTCCGTCGAGGTGATCGAGAATGAAGTTATCGAGAAACAGTTGCCGGTCCGTGCCGATGTGTGGGAAGTGGACCTTGTAGTCTGGTGGAATGTAGGGGTAGTCCTTGTCTACGGGCCGGCTACCGCTTAGGATGGCATCGGTCTTCTGCTGAATGTCGAGTTGCTCGGTGCGGCTCTTGGGCTCGGGAAGTGTCATGGCGGAATGGAATCCTTATGAGAGGCGTAGGTGTAGCCCAGGACTTCGGGTTCAGATGCCCCATTTTTCGCGCATTTCGGCCATGGTCTTGCGGTTTTCGGCCTTGGGAATCTGGTCGGGGTGGGGGCCCATGTGGCGTTCGTCGACGGGTTCGGAGGCGAGCTGGTAGCGGTTGTCGGTGCTGAGGCGATAGCGGTTGGAGACGTTGTCGAGGGAGCCGTGCAGGAAGTACATGCCGAAGATTATGACATCGCCGGCGTGGAAGGGCGTGGACGACCATCTGACGCCGAGTATATCTATCAGTTCCAGGGGGTTGCGGCTGAGGTGGCCTTCGGTCATATCGTTGTGGGCGTCGGCTGTACCGTATGTGCGGCGCAGGAGGTCGAGCTTGTTGGACCCGGGGCAGAAGGCGAGGGGGCCCATGTCGAGCGACAGGTCGTCGAGTGGGGTCCAGACGGTGTAGAGTTTCTTTGTGCCGGCGCCCATGAAGACGACGTCGTAGTGTGCGCCGGTGCTGTGGCCGCGTCTGACGGCGCGGGGCCATTTGTGATCGAGGGTCAGGGCCGGGCCGCCAAGGAAGCTTTCAAAGAAGGCCATGATGCGTTGGGAGTTGACGACGCGCAGGTAGGCGTGCATGTTTACTACATCTTCATTGCGAATGGCTGCGGCTTCGTTTTCAGGGCCGATCACACCTTCTTCAGGTGGGGCGCCGGGTTCCAGCAGACCCTGAGCAGACAGGTAGGAAAGTATGTCTGCGCGGGCGGCCATGATCTCGTCGCGGTCGTAGAAATCGCGGATCAGGAGATAGCCGTCCTCTTCGATCCTGGCGCGCAGGGCAGACAAGTCGTCTGCGATGTGGTTTGCTTCACGGGGTGTAAAGATGTTGTGGCCGAAGACAAGCTCGTGGCCGGACATCGTGACTTTCGTTCCGTCTGCAACTGTCATTGTTTGCATAGTCTTTCAGCCCTTTACTATAGCCAAATGGCGTCCTTTAGAATCCGTCAGTCGGTTCTTATTCGTCCCGCAAAGACTGTCCCGTAGGTGTTCCCGCGAATACTGTCTCTCGTCTCGTTGCCGACGAGGAAGGCGCGGTTCTGCCAGACGGCGACGCGGTGCGAGGCGATGCCGTAGGGGAGCGGGTCGAGAGTCGCCCAGCTTGCTTCGTGGGTGTCATAGGCCCAGACTTCGTGGGCGTGGCAGACGAAGTCCAAATCCGGGACGTGTCCCATGATGTGGACGGAGCTGCCGTCCGGGGAGACGACCCAGGTCTGGCCGCCGGTCAGTACGATCCAGCGGTCCTCCACGGTGAAGGCGTCGGCGACGAAGGCCCGCGGCGGGCGGGGCAACTCCTGCCACGTTCCTGAAGGCAGGTCGCATTCCCACAGTTCGCTGAAGACGACATGACTGATCCTGTCAGCCGTTGCTTCGCCTTCAGGAAAGATTCGTAGAGCATTGTGCGGCTTGGGTTCGACCACACCGCCTATCGGGATGTCGTGGCCGCCGACTACGTAGAGTTTGTTGCGGCAGATGCCCATGCCGCACATCCAGCGCGGTTCGCCGGGGAATTGGGCTGCTATCTCCCAACTGCCACGGCGCCGGACGTCGAGCCGGTAGATGTTGGGGTCGCCAGTGGCGTGTTCGTGGGGGTGCCAGTCGGTGCCGAAGGCGGTGTAGAGGTGATCACCGTGGGCGAAGGTGGTGGCGACCATGGCGGGGGAGGGGCGGTCGGGGAGTTTTTCCCAGGCGGTGGCGCCAGCCCGGACGTCGAGGAACCAGACGTCTGCGGTGGCGCGGTTGCCCACGGCGCGGCGTCGTCCGCCGACAACGGCAAGGCCGCCGGCGACTGCGGCGCCTGAGGTCCAGCCGGGGCCGATGGGTATTGGGGGCAGGGGGTACCATTCGCCGATTTGGGCCGACTCGTCCCGCCGGTCGAGGGCTTCGTCCTGGATTGACGCGCCGAATCCGTACTCGACTTCGCGCCAAGGATAGGACATGCCCCCTGCGACCAGCAGCTGGCCGTCAATTACACCGACGGCGGGGCCCTTGATGAGAGCTGGATATACGGGCGCTTCCTGCCAGGCGATTTGCAGTGACATTGTATTGGTAGGCTGAGTTTCTACGGAAGTGTATACAATCTGGAATAGGGGGTCAAGCATGTTCTACGTGCGGGTGCATCCCAGATTATTTGGGTGGTCGTTGTCTGAATCAGGATTTTCAGGATTGAATGGGATTTTCAGGATGGCCAGCGACCGGTTGTTGTCTGTCGAATGAATATTTCTGCGCGAGATGAATGGGCGGGCTGCAAGGAGACGACGGTACGGGATGCACTCCTGGGAACTCGTGCATCTTAGATTCGGGGCCGAAAAGGTCAGGCGGGGAATGCGCGGCGGTGGGCGGTATTGTAGTCCAGTTCTTGGCGGGGCACTGGGCAGGCACAAGGCCTGCCCCTACCGGTGCGTGTGGGAGGGGGCCGGTTTGGCGGCATGGCGCGGGTGAGCGACCGGCGGCATAGGGACAGCGGAGGAGGCGCGGCACGAGGTGGGTGAGCGACAGGTGGCATGGAGACGGTGCCGGCATCGCGGCTCGAAGGCGGCGCGGGCTGGTGTAAAGGAGAGGGGGCGTTGCGGGGGCGGAGCCCCCGCACAAGGGAGGGCCGACTAGGCCCGACCGCCCAGAAATGCAGTAGTCAATAGTTAGTAGTTAGTAGGGCCTTATGCTAGTTGTGAAAGGCCAATTTCTTGATTTTCAGATAGTCAGGTGCGCCCAAGAGACGGTTGATATAGATGCAGAGGGTATGTGCAGCCAACTTAGTGTAGAGTCGAGCACACAAGCCCCACAACGTATGGGCGCGGTTGGTTTCAATCGAGAATTGTGCTTCGAGTTGACTGGTGACGGTTTCGATCATTTGGCGGATCGAGTCATAGAGGCGGCGGATGTGTTTGGTGAGTTGTTTTTTCTGGTTTTTGCGCCGTTTGCTGAGCAGGCAGATGCGATTGTAATGCCAGAGGTCCTCAGCTGCCGGTGCGCTGACGTAGGCCTTGTCACCGATGACGATGCGGTTTTTGTGTCCGGCAAGGAGCTCGCGGCCGACAGCCAAGTCAAACTTGCTCGCCGGAGCTAACTCGAAGTCGATAATGAGGCCACCCAATGTGATCAGCATATGCAGCTTGTAACCGAAGATCATTATCTTCTTGGAGGAAACCGGCCCATAATCGGCCCCCCAATCGGACCATCTGATGCGCGATTGCGGCGCCAGATGGAATTTAACCACAGGGACGGGCAGGCTATCGACGACACAATGCTCGTCCCAGTAAAGCTCCGTCCTGGCCAACATCATGCGTCGCATCTCGTTGATGGTCCCCATCAAGTTTCGTCGCCGCCGATTGAAGCGGCTCTGATCCGGTATGATCGGAAACTTATCCCGATGTGCCTGCATATGACTGAGCATCTCCGTTTCCACGTCCCATCCCAGGCACTCGCCGATGAGACTGATCGCAATCAATTCACTGTCGCTACACTTAGGCTTCGGCCCGGGTCGTCTCAAATGTCCTTCCAGTTCCTTGTACATGTCGTCAACCAGCACATACACCCATAGACAGAAGTCGTCAAAGTGGGCTATCATTCGATTGGTCCTCCTGGTGAGCTACCTTGGTTGGTGGAGACTTCCAAAGTTATCTCACCAGGGGACTTTTTTCAAACGCTAACTAGCATAAGGCCCTAGTAGTCAGTGAAAGCAAGCATTGAAGGGCGATGGGTTTGATAAGGAAAGAGCATTTCCGTTCGCCATGCTGAATGATGATCGCCATTTGACAAGGACTTAGCAGTCACCGAATGCTTTTACAGTCTGGAAGAGGGGGTCAAGCATGGCGCCGGGGCAGAAAGATGTGAACTGCTCCCGGCACTTGCTCTTTTCAGACCAGACTGATATTCAAAAACGTCACCGAGAGTCCTGCGGAGACGATACTCGATCTCCTGTTCGTGCTGCCTGTTGACTCAGAATCGAATGGCGTACAGGTCTGCCTTGAAGAGGTCGAATCTGAGGCGGATGGTCTGGCCACGCAGATGACTCAGGTCGGCGCTGCCGTTCCAGGTGAGCGGGGAGTCGATGTGATCTCCGACAAGCGGCTGGCAGTCTTCAAGGGTGTGGCCCTCGATGGTGCGGATGAAGCGGGTGTCGCTGCCGACGTCACCGGGGCTGGAGGAGAGGATCTGGCAGCGCAGGAAGCCCGAGTATAGGGTATGGGCGTTGACGCGGATCGAGTCCGAGTTCAGGTCGAAGGGAACTGTCCAGAAGCCGCCGCGTCCGCGGCTGGAGAGTGAGACGAAGCCGTCCTCGCGTACGGAAGCGCGGACCAGCCCCGACTCGCCGAGGGCCCCCGTTTTCCGTTCGAGCGGTTCGTTGTGCATCCTGCGGTTGACGCCGACATAGGTGGACCACTCGCTGTTGCCCGTAGGAATCACCCCGGCGCAGGCATAGACTGTTTTGTATGGTCCACCGGCAGAGGGCACAGTCTCGATCCAGGGGTTTTGGCCCAGCGGCCTGTGCCAGAAGATGCCGTCGCGGCTGGTGGCCAGATGTACGTTCATGGTGTCGGGCGTGCGCTCGTACATGGAGAGCCGCATCAGGTGGGCGTCGGTTGCGCCGGGCCAGGGGGAATAGCCGCTGCAGTAGATGTCCAGGTCGGGCGCATCGAGAGGGTTGTTTTCCAGGACCGGTTCGGATTCGGGAAAGTGCCGGAAATCGTCGGATACGGTCCGGTTGACCCCGCGGCGGTTCGACTGCGCATCCATTTGGCGGGTGTAGAGTACATACTTGTCCAGTTCGGCATCATGGAGGGCGATGTTCTGGGTGTCTGCATGCTGGTACTCCATCAGAGGCTGGGGCAGGGGCGTCCAGTGGAGGCCGTCGGCGGAAACGGCTCCTAGAACTTTGCGCTCGGTCTCGGTCCAGTGACAGCTGGCCATTTTGTAGCGTTCGGACTCTTCGGCGACGGGATCGATGAAGATGCCGTGGCCATGCCGGTTGATGTCGATCAGGTTGTTTTCGGTAGATCCGTTCCACTCTTGTAGGCCAAGGTTGGGTTTCCGCCAAGTGACGCCGTCGTGCGACTCGGCATAGCCGATGCCGCCGCCGTTTTCGTACCAGCAGCGGAGCGTGCCTCCATCCTCCAGGAACGTTGAGTACGCTGAAATGTAGCCCTGCTCCCAAGGCCGGTCGGCGGCGATCACCAGCACAGGGTCTACTGCGGGCTCGTGGACTTTCAGCGTTATTCCATGCGGGACGCTCCAACCCTCGGTGATTGCGCCACCCCACTGTGTACCGTAGCCTGGTTCTACGCCCATCCAATCGACAAACACCCATTTTCCGCGGCCAAGCCCCCAGTTTCTCACAGTTTATCTCCTTTTTGGACCGATATTTGTTATAGAAAGGATCAATACCTCTTGATGGAGGAAATACGAATCTCACCGATTTGACCGAAGAAGTGGCCCTCGCCCAGGAAGTCGAATGCGCCACCGTAGCGGGCGAATCCTTTGAGGCGGGTAGAGACGCTGAACTGGGCGTCGTGGCGGCGGTTGTTTACCAGTCTGCGGCCGTCAGGGCTGCGCATCTGCCAGATCAGGAGGCCGTCCAGGAACAGTTGGTGACAGTCTTCGACGGCTTCGTACTGCCAGGCGACATGGTGCCATTCAGTATCGTTGATGCCCGCTTCTGCTCTGCCCACCACGAGCCCATCGGGACGCGTCCAAGGATGCAGATCCATCAGCTCCTGTTCGGGCTCTGCGCCCAGAAAGTGTACGCCGGGGGCCATAGTTCCTTCTGGTGAATTGTGGGAGGAGAGATAGAGTTCCCAGATGCCGCGTTCGGTTTTGTCGTAGGTGCCGCAGATGTGGCCGAAGGTGAAGGGCTGGTGGTGCTCGTCGGCAATTACGCCATATGCCTGCAGGGGCCCGCCCCGTCTGATCCAGGCTTCGACGGTCCAGGCCTGTTTGCATGTTCGGAGGTCTAGCTTGTCGTTTTGCTGGGGTCCGACGAAGCCGTGTTCGCCGTGGCCGGTATCCTGGGGAAAGCGACCGTTGCGGCCGGGCCAGGAGACGCGCCTGTCGCCGCCGATGTTGGTCCAGGTCAAGGTGAGTTCTTCGTCACCCATCACGTCGGGGATGAGGCGGCCGTTCGGCCCCTGCCAGTCGTAGAGGACGACTGTGTGTTCGTCGGGTCCGATGACGAGGAGTTCGGCGGCCAGCACTTTCAGGGCGATCTCGGCCCGCTGGGCCTGGCCGATGGCGTCGACAGCATTTACGAGGAAGCGACAGATGCAGGGGCTGGAAGGCGTGCCGGTCAATTCACCCGATTCCGGGTCGAGGCGGAGTCCGGCGGGCAGATTGCCACCTGCAAGCGACCATTGGACCGGGGCGACCATGTAACTGGTCTGGATCCTGGCGCGATATTCGTTTCCAGCGAAAGCCGGAGGCAGTAAACCAGTGGCGACCCGCCCGCGGTGAACGCTGAGGTGGAACAGGTGGCGGTCGGTACTGCCGCTGGTGTCGGAGGCAATCAGATCGAGGGGCTGGTGTTCTACGGCCAGAGTTGGCTTGCCGCTGACTGACCCGGTCTTGCTGTCCAGCGTCAGCCCTGCGGGCAGCCGTTCTTCTGCCAACTCCCAATGGACGGGGCCACTGTCGGCGTCGGTCGAGAATTGAACTGAGTAAGGGGCTTTGAAGGTAGCCGGGGGCAGTTCGCGGCGAACGATTGACAGCCGATCCGCTACCGGATAGCGCATGATGCTGGAGATGCGGATCTCGTCGATTTCGCCTTCGAAATTGCCGAACGCCGGGAGTTTTGGCGGGTCCTGGGAGTGGATGAAACCGCCAACGACGAAGGGGACGCCGACGTTTTCGGCATCGTTGACAACGCGTCCCTGCAGATCGTTGGGGAGTGGGAGCTGGACGCGGCGGATGAGCTGGCCGTCCAGAAAGAAGAAGTGCGTCTGGTCGAGGTAGCGAAACTGCCAGGCGACATGGTGCCAGTTGTTGTCCCTGATCCTGGGTGGGTCGGCGCTTGTCCAGCCGCCGGCTTTGGCGTTTTGGAGGAGGAGTGCGCTGGTGTCGTGATTGGGATCGCGACCGCGAGGGGAGCCCATGAAGCGGGCGGCGGGGTAGAGCCCATCATGCAAGGTGCCGGGGCGTGTAAAGCTGTGAAGGGAGAAGTTCCAGCCGCCGCGCATACCGATGGGGAGGCCCAGCCCTTCGTCTTCGGTCCCGCAGATGTTGAGATAGGTGTGTCCTTCTTCGAGGCCGCCTGTGCCGGTGTAGCGCACCCAGGCTTCGACCGTCCACTCCGAGGTGCAGGGCCGGAGGTGGAGTTTGTCGTTGTTGGCGGGCCCGACAAGCAGGTTGGCGTCGTCGGTGCGGCGATCGAAGCGGGCGCAGGCGCCGAAGCCCGGATGCGAGCCCCACTGCGCGTGGCGATGGGCGCGGAGGGTTAGCTGGGTGTCTCCGCATGCGTCGGTGGTCTGGTTGCCCTCGCCCTCGTCGAAATTGAACAACGCAACTGTATGGTCATCAGGCTCAAATGGAGCACATGGCGGTGTACTCAAAGGCGAATCTCCTGGCTGTAACGGATGCGGCTCCGGCCTGGAAACGGCGAATCAGGGGACGGCTTCAACGTATCGAGACTCCGAGTCACTCTTCAGGATGTCAATCGAGGCTCATGTGGGGATCGAGCGCGTCGCGCAGTGCATCGCCGACGAAGTTGACTGAGAGTGTGGTGATGGCGATAGCAACGGCCGATGGCAGCCACAGCCAGGGCATCGTCTGCAGGATGGGCAACGACATGGCGTCCTGCAACATGCTTCCCCAGCTGGACATAGGCTCCTGGACGCCCAGGCCGAGGAAGCTCAAAGCGGACTCGGTCATGATGGCCCCGGCCAAGCCCATGGTGGCCGCCACGACCACCGGGGCTATCGCATTGGGGAGGATGTGACGGAAGACGATGCGGCCGCTGCTCACACCGACACAGCGCGCGGCCAGCACGAAGTCCCGCTCGCGCAGCGTAAGAAACTGGGCGCGCACATGGCGCATTATTCCGGTCCAGCCAAAAATCCCGATGATAATCATGACATTGAAGATGTTAGGAGGCAGGACGACGGCGACGGTGACGATAAGCATGAAGGAAGGGAAGCACATCATGACATCGGTGAAGCGACTCAGAACCATGTCGACACGGCCGCCGAAATAGCCGGCGAGTCCTCCGAGGACGACGCCGATGGTGGTATAGATACTGACGGCGACGAGGCCGACCGCGAGTGAAACCCGGGTGCCATACGCAAGGCGCGTCCAGACATCCCGACCGAGTGGGTCGGTTCCCAGTACATGAGCGGGAGAGGGCGCCTGCCGCATCACTGTCAAGTCGATGCCGTTGGGATCGTGGAAGGTTACAAAAGGCGCAAGTATGGCGACCAAGGCAAAGAGGGACAGAGCTGCCAAGCCTAAGACGGCCAGACGGTGGCGGCGAAAGCGTTGCAGGGAGCGGTTCTCAGCCTTGGGCAAGGCTTGCAATACGTCCGGCGAAATCTGCGATGAAGCCGGCTGCCGCGCCTCGTGTGCGCCGTCTGCCGGCGCGGCTGTGGAATCGACCATACTACGCACCTTACTCGTAGCGGATCCTGGGATCGGCCCAGGCATAGGTGATGTCGGCCAGTAGATTGGCGAACAGCACCATCGAAGAACCGATCAGGTTCATGGCCATGATCATGGGCTGGTTGCGCATGAAGATCGACTCCATGCCCAGTTTGCCCATGCCGGGCCAGACGAAGATTGTCTCGATTATGAATGAGCCGCCGATAATGCCCGGAAGGGAGAGGCCGACGATGGTGATGACCGGCAGCAGCGAGTTGCGAAAGGCGTGGCCCAGATAGACGGAGCGTTCAGGCAGGCCTTTTGCACGGGCGGTGCGGACGTAGTCGGCGCCAAGAGCCTCCAACAGGCTGGCGCGCGCATAGCGCATATGGCCGGCCAGCCCCTCGAAGCCGAGAACAAGAGCGGGCAGCGCCAGATAGTGGAGACGGACGAGAAAATTGTCGGGACCGTCGAGCGGCGCCCTGCCCCCGGTCGGGAAAAGGGGCAACTTGAGTGAGAACAGGTAGAGGGCGATGATGGCGAATACGAAACCGGGCGTGGATATCCAGACGAAGGCCTGCAAGGTGAGAAGATGGTCGAGAACGGAATACTGCTTGATGGCTGAAATGATACCCAGGGAGGTACCGACGACGAGGGAAAAGAGAATCGTAACGACGGAGAGTTGCAGCGTTGCAGGCAACACCTGGGCCATCTCCTGGAGGGCCGGTTGTCCAGTGACAAAGGAATAGCCGAGATTGCCGTGCAGTAATAGTTCACGCAACCAGATCAAGTAGCGTACGACGACCGGTTTGTCCAGCCCGTATGACTCGCGCAGCCGCTGGAGCTGGGCCTCATCTACGCCCATTTCCAGTCTGAGACCTGGGGGGACGAGCGCGTCGACGTAGTCGCCGGGCATGATTTCGCTGATTATGAAGGTGAGGGTGATGATGCCCCACAAGACCGGGACGGCGATCAGGAGGCGGCGAATGATGTATCGGGTCATGGCTGGATTTCAGGAGGACCTAAGGCGAGCGCCAAGGTGCATCCCACTCTGCTTGGGTGACAAGCAGAGTGGGATCAGTGGCAAGGGATCTACTCTTCCATTTTGTACCACAGATGGGCGTTGAGCTTCGACCACTGGTAGTCGTGCATGCCACCCAAGGCGTATTCATCCATTCCGCCGACATTCTTGCTGATCGCATAACCCATGTGGTAGCGGTGGAGCGGGATGTATCCGATCACGTTTTCGGCGATGATCTGCTGAATCTCGTTGTAGAGGGCCTTGCGGTCCTCGGTGCCGCCGGTCTCTTTGGCCTGGATAAACAGGTCATCAATCTGAGCACATACGGCGTCGAGAGAGCCGTCGGTCGGCCAGACTACGTCTCGTTGGGCCGGCGGGTTGTCACAGCGGTAGGTACGATAGTAGCCGTGCAGGTCGACGGGATTGCCCCAGCCGGCATGGGAAAAGGAGTGCAGGTTTTGGGCCACTCTGTCGTTCCAGGCCTCGTTGGGAACATGGATGACTTTGATGTTGATCCCCACCTCGCCGAGGTATTTCTGCATCAGCAACATGAAGTTTTTGGCCTCGGTGCCGCTGTGATAGTAGATCAGCTCGTGCTCTTTTTCGGGATCCCAGACGCCGTCTGCGGCAGCTTCGGCCAGCAGGGCCATGGCTTTCTCGGGGTCGTAGGAATAGGTGGGCACGTCATCGTTGGTCCAACCGTCGACGAAGGAGAAGGTGTGCCACGGTTCGCGCAGGCCGAAGTAGACGGCATCGCCGATCTCCTGGCGGTTGATGGCGTGGCTGATAGCCATGCGCACGCGCTTGTCCCAGAAGGCGGGCTGGCTGAGGTTGCCGACAAAGACGCTGATGTAGTTCAGACGCTGGGTCTGGACATCGATGCCAGGCAGATCCTGCGCCTGCTGATAGAAGTTGCCTTCGACCTTCATGACATCAAGTTCACCCTTTTGGAGAGCGATGAACTGCGTGTCGGGCGGGCCCATGTTCTGGAACAGAACGCCGTCGAGGCAGGGCGCGCCTTCCCAATAGTCGTCGTTGCGCGCCAGGCGGAAGAATTCGTCCTTCTTTCCATCCACAAATTTGAACGGGCCGGTGCCGATCTGAGTTTCGGAGGAGAACCAGAGCGGATTGCCGGCGTCTTTGAGATCGGGCACGCGCCACTGGCTATAGATGTGCTCGGGCAGGATGTTGATGCTGCCGATGAAGCGGGCAAAGTAGCTTACGTCCGGCTCTGCGAGGGTGAGGCGAATGGTGTGATCGTCGATGACTTCGATTCCCTCGATCGAATCGGTTTTGCCATCCAGGTAGTCAAGGGAACCCTTCAGGGCAATCCAGTTGCCGGGCTGGGCAGGGTTGACCCAGGGGCTGTCAAGGTCGTTGTGCCAGGTCCAGGTGAAGGCCACGTCATCGGCGGTGAAGTCCTCACCGTCATGCCACTTGACGCCCTGACGCAGGTGGAAGGTGAACTCGGTGGCGTCATCGCTGATTTCCCAGCTTTCGGCCAGATCGGGATGGGGTACGTTATCGGTGCCGGTGCGGACCAGCTTGCCGAAGACGAGCTTCTGCTGCTCGTAGCCCCAGCCCCAAATCGGAACCACTAAGGCCCTTGAACTAAAGTCAAGAGTGAGGGTGCCGCCGCGGGCTGGGCAGATGTCGTCGCCGGTGGTGGTCTCTGCCGGCGCCTCAGCCATTGTATCGGCCGGTTGGTCGGCGGCTGGGGCAGCCGGTGCCGGGGCACAGGCGACTACAATGAGAGCCAGGACGAGAAGAAGTGCTACGTTCCTAAGGGAAGACATTCTCTACCTCCTTTTCATTGTACCTTTGATTGTCATTGCTGAAACTCGTTTGGCTGCAAAGCGTGCAGCGTGGAGCAATATACACGATATGGTATATCACTTCCGATGTTGGCTTGTCAAGCAAGCTGAAACAGCCTGGTGTGGGCGAGTTCCGGGCGATTGACGGCCAGGAGCTAGAGAATGGTCTTGAGGTCTATGGGCTTGTGAGCGCAGGGAACGGCCCGCTCTTCTCAGACCGGCACAGAACGTGTCGGATGTGAAGAGGATCAAGAAAGAGTATTGTGTTGGCGCCAGTTTCGAAACTGCTGACGTGAGCTAAGTCTTCTGTTTACGGAGGCTTTGCTTCCTCAGTCGAAAGTGCGGCCGGTATGGCGGCGCCCGGCGATTGCGGCAGCTTCGTCGCCGGCGGGGAAGGTGATGCCTTCGTCGATCCTGGCGGCGACATTGCTGGCGTCGACGCCGTCGAGGAAGCCGATATTGGCCGCTTTGCAGGCGGCGAAGACGCGGTCGCGGGCGGCTTTGAGGTCGCCCTCTTCGGTGTTTTCGGGCGTGCGGACGGTGTCGTAGCCGAAGGTCATGCGCATGTCGGAGGGGCCCCATTCGGCGAAGGCGATGCCCGGGACTGCGGTACTGGCCTCGGCGTTGGCGAGGGCGCGGATGTTTTCGATCTTGATGCCGAGGACCAGTTCGCCGTCGGGGTTTAGCGGCCAGACGTCGGCCTTGCGCAGGTATTCCTGGGTGGAGACGCCCCAGACGTGGGCGGCGTTGTCCTGTCCGCCGGAGCCGCGGCGGCCCATGTCAAGGCCTGCGCCGACGCCGTGCGTGTGGAAGGGGAAGCGGACCCACTCGACGAACTCTTTGACGGCGCCGGGCGTTTCGACGTGGCAGAGCAGGATGCCGTGAATGCCTGTTGCGAGGACCTGCTTGATCATCCAGGCGTTGTTGCGGACGACGTACTCGTCGACGCCGTCGAAGGGGAGGGTGACGAGGACAGGGGGCGTGCGGTGGCCGGTGCGGGTTGGTCCGCCGTCGACGAGGCCGCGCATGAAGGCGTTGAGGCCGGCGACGTCGAAGGGCTGGTGCTCGATGCCGATGACGAGCCAGTCGGCGTGTGTCTGGGCGGACTTGACGCCGCCTTCGTAGGTGAGCGTGCGGCCACCGTCCCAGTAGACGGGTTGGCCGGCCTCGCGCAGTTCGATAATCTGGTTGATGCGTTTCATTGTGAGTTTTCCGTTGTGTTGGGCAGTGTGGGACTTCGTCTCAATGAATCTTTGCGTGGCTACACGAAAGACTGTTCTTGGGATATGAAGGTCGCCAGATTCAGACCCAATCTCGCAGCGGGTGTTCGCGATCCTCAAGTGGGAGAGGCGTGCGACCGTGGCGGTGGGCAGTGTAAACGCCCAGGATCATTTCCAGTGCCCAGCGGGCGTCGCGTCCACTGGAAATCGGCTCGCGGCCTTCTTCGAATGCGGCGATCAGGTCGCGGACCATGTAGGCGTTTAGCGTATCGAAGCCAGGGTTGGTTGGTTTGAGCACGACTTTCCAGGCGGGTTCGGCCATGGCCGGATTCCAGTTGGGATGGGGGCAGTGGAGGAGGTAGCCGTCACGTTGCATCAAGATTCCCTCCGTGCCGTGGATCTCAAGTCCGCCGGGGCGGGGGCCCGGGCGTACTTGGCGACGGTGCGAGTGGAAGGTTGCCATGATGCCGTTGTCGAAGGCGTAGGTGGCTTCGAGGTGGTTGCCGAGGATGGGGCCGATCTCTTCGTCGCCGTGGCGGGCGTCGTTTGGGCCGGCGTCCCTGCCGTCCTGGAGGACGTAGGCCTGTACCCAGCGGGGATGGCCGAATAGGAAGCAGAGCATGTCGAGCGAGTGCGTGCCGAGGACCATCAGGTCCTGGCCGCCGCCGCGGTGGTCCTGCTTACCGCCGCTGATGACCTCTTTGACTTCGCCAACAGCGCCTTCGGCCAGCAGTTCCCTGGTTTTGTGGGCAATCTGGCCGACGCGACCCTGGTGCGACACGGCTATCTTTACACCGGCGCGGTCGCAGGCTGCGATCACGGCGTCGGCTTGCGTCAAGGTTGGCGCAAAGGGCTTTTCGCAGAATATGCCGCGCACGCCGGACTCGGCAGCGGCGATGACCATGTCGTGTTTCTGGTCCAGCCAGCGAGGCGCGACGCTGACGATGTCGAGCTGCTCCTGTGCCAGCATCTGGCGGTAGTCCAGATAGCAGTTCCGGTTGTCCACGCTGAGACGATCGCCGGCGGCGGCCAGACCTTCGGGGTCGGCATCGGCGACGGCGACCAGGTTGATTTCTTCCATGCCCAGGTAGACAGTGTCGAGGCTGTGGCCGTAGTTGCCGCGGCCGGTATGGCCGATGACACCGGCTCGGTATGTTGTCATGTCAACTCCTCTTCGCTGACGATATAGGCCTTGATCAGCGGTTGTGGGCTCGATGTCCAGTTGGCGTCTCTGAAGTCATCGTTTGCGTAGTCTGCGATTACGATCGTGCCGTCTTCGAGCTGGTCCCAGTTGCTGTAGCCGGAGTCGGCGGTGGCGTCGAGACGGATCATGCGGTCGCGGCGGAACTGATCGGGGTAGGTGCCCGAGTCGGCGCGCCAGGACCAGTTGATGCTGTGGCCTTGCGGGTTGTCGACCGAGGCGCTGACGGACCGCCAGTGGGAGATGCCGCGCAGGTTGCTGCCGAAGCGGACGAGCCGGGCGCCGCGTATGCTACAAGGTTCTTTCAGGCAAAGGTGTCCATCGACGTAGACGGCGATCTCATGTTCAGAGCGCACGATCTTGTAGCGGCGCCACTGGGTTGTATCCAGTGGAAAGTGGTGGGCGGGCAACGTGGGTGACACGTAGTCGATCGCGGGCGAGCCTGTTGTGCTGTGAAGGGTAGCTTCTTCCTGGCTGCTCTCGGTTACGCAGAGTCCATGGGGGGTGATGCGAACGCGGCAGCCGGCGAAGAGGTCGCAGCCTTCGCTGGACCGACCGGCAAGACGGAGCTCGGCCTCCAGTTCCACACGGGCGCGGCTGGTAAGAGCTGGATAGAGTGAGAAGAACACTTGGTTTTCTGGCTCGCGGTCTGTCGTCAAGGTGAGGCAGCCCTTTTCAAGCCGGCAGCGAGACTCGTCCCAGATGAAGGATGCGGGTTCGAATCCAAGTTGCTCGGCGGGGTCCCAGAGGAAGGCGTAGCTGGCGAAGGTGCCCCAGCGGTTGCGGTAGGTGACGAGCAGTTTGCCGGAGCGCAGTTTGTGCACGGCGGTACGCTGGCCGTAGAAGGGGGCGAGATGGGGCGCGTTCCAGGTGCGGCCGTAGTCGTAGCTGTGGATGAGGCGGCTGGGTTGGCCGAAGGCGCCGTTGGCGAAGCCGATGCGGGTGATGGCGAGCAGGTGGCCGGGATCGAGTTCGACGATGCCTACTTCCGAGTCGCTATGGTAGGGGTCGTCAGAGATTGTGGCGGTACGGTTCCAGGTCTTGCCGCGATCGTCGGAGAATACGGCGGTGTTGCGGTGGTAACGATTGTAACCGGGAGGAGGCGGGCTTTCGAAAACGCCGGTGTCGACGGGCTCGGTGCGGGTGTAGACGAGGGTTCCGTCGGATAGGTCGACGATGTAGCCGGGTTCGCCGCCGACGTCGTCGCACTGGACCGGCTGGCTCCAGGTGCGGCCGTCGTCTTCGCTCCAGAAGAGGTGGTTAGACATGCCGCGCGGTGGCTGCTGCCAGAATGCGAGGCGGGGCCAGTCGTCGCCTGAGGTGCGGTGGCCGAGGTCGCAGATGATGACGAGGCGTCCGTCGCGCAGGCGGCTGAGCTGGGGGGCGACCCAGACACTGTTGTGCTCCCAGACGTTGCGGTGGGAGATGGAGCGGTGACCGTGCCAGGTGCGGCCGCCGTCGGTGGAGTAGGCGACCATGATGTGGGTACTGACGGCGGAGTGCGAGTCTGAGAGGCGGTAGACGGCGACCAGGCTTGAGGGCGCGGCGACGACGTTGGCGACGGAGTGGTACCAGCCGCGCGGGTTTGGGCAGACCAGGTCGGCCGGGTAGCTATTCTGGTCGGCGATGACGAACTTTCTGTCGTCCGGGACCGCTCGCATCGACCTCAGTGCCCCGGTGGCAGCGGCAGGTCGACGCGCACGTTGCCGCGGGCGTGGGATTGGAGGAAGCCGACCAGTATTTCCACGGTCTTCCTGGCTTCTCTGGCCGGGCTGAGCAGGTCGCTGCCGTTCTCGATGGCGTCGATGAGGTCGGCGACGCAGGCGGGAATCCTGGTGTACAGGTGGGCTTCGAAGGGGAGGAACTCGGAGTTGTTTCTGTCGCGGCGGATGACGCGGCTGTTGTGGACGTCGAGCATGGCGGTTTCGCCGTAGACCTGGAAGGTAAAGCTGGCCGCAAACTGCGACTTGTTGGCGTTGACGAAGGCGCGGACGCCGTTGCGGAAATGGACATAGCCGGAGACGGCGGGATCGGTCGCGGGATCTTTGCCGCCGTCGCCGAGATACCTGTCATAGTGGTCGTAGCCGGGTTCCAGTTCGGCGAAGACCCATTCCGGTTCTGAATCGGCAAAGAAGCAGACGCCATCTACAAGGTGGGTGCCGTTGCGGAACATCATTGCACGCGGGCCGCCCAACGTGGCTACAATGCGCTGCACTTCGCCTATGGAGCCGCTGCGGATGGCTTCTCTGGCGACGTCGTAGTGGGGGCCCCAGCGATTGGTGTGGTCCACGGAAATGAGTACGCCGTTGGCCTCGCAGGCTTCGATCATGCGCGTGCAATCGTCCACTGAGGTCGCGAACGGCTTTTCGCAGATGATTCCCTTGACGCCGGCGTTGGCGGCTTCGACGACGATGTCGGTGTGGCGGTGGTCCGAGGTGACGACGCTGACGATATCGAGGTTTTCGCGTTCGATCATGGCGCGGTAGTCGGTGTAGGTTTCCAACTCACCGAACTCCTGGCCCCAGGTATCGGCCACCTTTTCGAACAGTTCCGTTTTGAGGTCGCAGACGGCGACAACGTCGGTTTGGGGATTGAGGTGGTAGGCACCCAGATGTGAGTTAGGGCTGGGCGACTGCAAGATGTTGTTCGGATCGGGGGCCGGACGGTTGGCGGCGATTCCTGAGAGACCGACAACGCCAACTCGATATTGCTGCGACATCTGCCCGTTCCTCCTATTGCTCTTCGGTTAACGATACATTCAGTTTTTCGGCCCAGGCTTCGATCCTGGCGAATGTTTCTGACGGGACTTCGATGCCCTCGGCGAGACGCTGCTGTCGTGAACGGTGCTCGAAGTCTCCTGGGACAAGCACTTCGTCGAAGCCCGGGGCGGGTGGAATCGACTTCATGGCGTCAAGGACGGCGCGGACATTGCGTTGATAGCCGTCAAGAGGCGTGAAGGCGGCTACGTCGTAGACCTGCATGAAGAGGCCAGCCATGGAAGTCAGCTCGGCGTTGAATTCGCCGGCAAGCCCGCCCATGAGGCTGAAGAAGAGTGAGAGCGCGTAGCCTTTGTGGCCTCCGAATGGCAGGAGGTAGCCGCCCTTTCGGAAGTCGTCCGGACTCGTTGTTGGGTTGCCTTTGCTGTCGATAATGGCGCCTTCGGGAACATCAAGTCCTTTACTTTCGGCCACCAAGATCTTTCCGCCAGCAACGACACTTGTAGCGAAGTCAATCACGAAGGGGGCATCGTCGCCAGTGGGAATCCCGACGGCGATGGGATTGGTTCCGAGGGCGCCGCGAGCGCCGCCGAAGGGGACTACCTGCGAACCTGCTGCGGAGGCGCCACCCAGTGTAATCAGCGTGATGCAGCCGGCCCTGGCGGCCTGCTCGGCATATTCACCGACGCGGCCGATGTGGGTTGTGTTCTGGAAGGTGACGCAGCAGACGGCGGATTCTCTGGCTCTTTCGATGGCCCAGTCCATGGCCTGGCGGCTCATCGTGTGGCCGAAACCCTTTTTGCCGTCTACGTGCATCGTGTTTGCGCTCTCGCGGACGATTTCCGGGTAGGCCTTATTGTCAATGCCGCCGTCCTCGATGCGGTCCAGGTACATGGGTACGAACTGGACGCCGTGTGAGTCGTGGCCGGCGAGGTTGGCGTTGACGAGGATTTCGGCGACTGTGGCGGCGATGTCGTCCGGGGCTCCGGAGGCCGCGAAGAGATCGCGGCTGATCTTTTGCAGGTAATCGGCTGAGTGGCGAGTGGACTGTGTCATCAGGCTCCTCTAGTCTTGAAGCGGAATTACTGTGGTCTACATGTGAATCGGTGTCGAACTTTACGGCGAGAAAATGATTATGCATCGGTGCCCGGCGCATGGTCGGCGTCCCGGGCCAGAGGCAAATTAACAACCCGCCCCTCAGCTGCGGACTTATACCCTGCCAACAGGATTTCGGTCAGGTATGCGGCCTGGCGTGCATTCATCCCGCTCTCGCGTTCTTCGACAATGCAGTCGATGAAGTAGCTGGCGTCGGTGCGGTTATCGAGCGCATTGGAGAGCGGGGCGAGCGTGCGTTTGGATTGGCCTCGCACCTCTTCCTGGGTGGTGCGCCAGAAGCCCATTGGGTCGCGAGGATGAATCTCAGGCGGGGTCCAAGGCGGGTCAGCGTTGTAGATTTCCAGCGTAGGTCGGTTTGCGCTTAAGAAGAGCGATCCTTTGGTGCCGATGAGGTGGATCTGGTTGGCGCCGCCGGCGGGGTGGCTTGACCAGCCTACTCGGCCGCCGGTGATGGTAGCGGTGGCGCCGCCCTCCAATGTCAGTGAAAGAAAGCCGAAATCTTCCATGTTGCGGCGCTGGTGGGCCTCGAAGAAGTAGTTGGCGGTGCTGCCGAAGACGGTTTCGACGGCGCGACCGGAGATCATGCAGACGAAGCCCAGTGCATAGACGCCGATGGCGTAGAGCTCGGCTTTGGCGTCGACGAAGTTGGAGATTACCGGGGGGTAGACTGCCTGGCGCGGGGCTCCCAAGGTGGCAGTTCCATTTGGTCCCTTTGCGAAGAGATTGTCGACGTGGATGGCGGTCAACTCGCCCAGTTCGCCTGACTCGACGACCTGGAGAGCCTGATCGACCCATGGTTGGTGGTTGGAGCTGAACATCTGGCTGCGCACGCCGTTGCGTTCGACGGCGGCGACGACGGCGTCGGCGTGCGACAGGTAGGGCGTCATGGGCTTGTCGACATAGATGTGCTTGCCAGCGTCTGCACAACGGGCGGCGATGCGGCCGCGGCGCTCGGGGTCGGCGCAGATGGAGACGACGTGCACGTCGTCGCGGGCCAGGGCTTCGTCCAAGTCGGGCCAGTAGGGGATGTCCTGGTCTTCGGCGAACTGTTTGTTCAGCTGGGCGCGCTCGGGGGGAACGTCCTTTTCATCGGTCAGGCCAACGAGGGTGCAGCGAGGATCGGCGCGCAAGTTGAGGGCGTAGTTTTCCTGATGCGTAAGTCTGCCGGAGATCAGGAGGACGCCGAACTGGTGGCTGCTCATTCTTGGTCTCCTTCGGGGGACAGCGAAACGGGCTGTTGGGAGAAAAGTGACTTATCGATTGCGGCCACCATTTGCGAAGTTGACAGGAGAGCAGATTGTTGCGGACTTTCGTCCGAGTCACCGGCCAGAGTCGCCGCGCGCGCAACTACATGGGGATCTGCCTGATAGATCGCGCCGCGTGCGCCAAGGATGATCAGGTTCATGGAGGGTCGTCTGTGGGCCAGGGAAATGGCCAGAAGGGCCGACTGACCGTTTTCGTATTCCAATGAGAGCGACAGATGCCCTGCGTCAGACGAGCCGGTTGCGTAGACCCGGCGCGGCCGGGCCGACAGCCAAGTCTCGGCACAGGCACTCATTTCGGCCAGGAGCGTTTTGAGTTCGGGTGTGTTCCGGGCTGCGGCGGCTGTCCAGCGGACGAAGAGAGGCGTACCGACAGTGCCGCTGGCGAGCGTTTCGCTGACGGTCTGGCTCAACACAGTCCAATCGTACATAGGATGCTCCTGAGTTCTTGATGCAACGCGCGAAGGAGGACTGTGGATGACTGGGCTGGAAAACCTGTTAACGGGAGGGTTATGATTCGGCTTGGCGCGGGTTGAGGGCGTCGTTGAGGCCGTCGCCCAGGAAGTTAATGCCGACTGAGACGATGGCGATGGTCAGGCCGGGAACTGCGACCAGCCAAGGGCGGTAGCGCCAGCTCAACTGGTTGTCACTAATCATTGCGCCCCAACTGGCCTGGGGCGGTTGAACGCCTACGCCCAGGAAACTCAAGCCGGATTCGGCGACGATGGCGGCGCTAAAGCCAAAGGTAACGGCAACGATCAGAGGGCCGAGCGCGTTTGGGATCAGATGTCGCAGCAGTATCTTGCTTTGCGTGACTCCAATTGCGCGGGCAGCCTCGATAAACTCCTTCTCGCGCAATGAGAAGATTTGTCCTCTGATCAGACGGGCGTAGCCAGGCCACTGAATCAATGAGAGTGCCCCAAAAACGACGATCAGATCGACGTAGGTCGGGGTAGAGAAAAACTCCAGGCCTGTTGTCTCGTACATCGAGTCGACCCAGTCGGCGACCGGCTTACGGAATGTAGCAGCGATCAGCGAAGCAAAGAGGAGCTGCGGGATCGACATCGTAACGTCGATGGCGCGGCCAATGAGCCAGTCGACCCAGTTGCCGGCATACGCGGCGACGGCCCCCAGAAGCATGCCCAACAAAAGGCTAAAGACTGTGGAGATGATGGCGACGAGGCCGGCCGTACGGGCGCCCCACATGATGCGGCTCAACATGTCACGCCCCAGGTCATCGGTCCCCAGCAGGTAATCGGTACTTGGACCTTCTGCGACCCGGTCAAGGTCCTGGAGCATGTAGGGGTACGGAGCCAGATACGGCCCGAAGATTGCCGTAATGAAGAGAAGCAGAAAGATGAAAAGCCCTGCCATCGACAGCCGGTTTCGTATCATACGCCGAAAGGCATCGCTCCACAGGCCGCGAGTCTTTCGTTGCTGGACTTCCAACTGAAGCGACAGATCCTCTACATTGTCAGCTTCTGTCTGAGCCATCCTTGTTCCCTCTCTGCATTTCCCGTCCGCTAAAAGGAGCCATTGGGTGGGACAGCATTCCTGCTCATGCCTCACAGTGCCTAACTTGCTCTAATCGTATACGACGCGGGGATCAAGGACGGGATAGATCAGATCCACGATCAGGTTTATGGCCATAGTCAGACCTGCGGTGAAGAGTACGACACCATTTATCATGTTGAAGTCCCGTCCGGACAGCCCTTGCTGGAAGAGCCGCCCCAGTCCGGGCAGGTTGAAGGCCAGTTCGAGGAAGACCGCGCCCCACATGAAGTCGTCCACCAATAGACCGAGAGAGGTCACAACCGGAATGAGTGCATTGCGGGCGACGTGGCGCCCCATGACAACGACTTCGTTCAAGCCTTTGGCGCGTGCGGTGCGGACATAGTCATTCTGCATTACTTCCAACATGCCGCCGCGAGTTTGGCGGATCACTCCCACGAGGGAACGTGTGGAGATGATCGCGGCGGCCAAGAAATAGGAAGGATGCATAATGCCCTTCCATCCCCGTGGAACGTTCATGACGTCCAACCACAGGACCATGACGATCAGCGCCACCGGCACAAGGACATAGGTCGGAATCGACCAGAAGAACAGGCTGCCGCTAACGATAGTATAATCCACCCAGGTATTGTGAAATCGGGCCGCGATTATGCCTAATGGGATTCCGATGACCGCCATAATTACGAGCACACCGGCCGCCAACTGGCCGGAAACTGGTAGGGCGCGTTTGATACGCGGCCAGATCGGCGCGGCGTCCAGAAAGGAGTAGCCGAAATGGCCCTTGAGAAGATTCGCCATGTAGGTGCCGAACTGCTCGTGAAACGGTCTATCGAGCCCGTACTGGCTGCGCAGATCAGCCACTTCTTCCTCGTTGAGGTAGACACCCTGAGCGGCCCACTGTGAGCGAAGGATTGTGACCGGATCGATGGGGCCGAGATAACCCAGCAAGAAGACGATCATCAGCGTCGCAAAAAGCGATGGGATGATGATCAGCAGCCGCATGGAAAAGTAGCGGGTCACGTCTCAATTCCCGGTGACAAGTGGTTCGCGATTAGTTGGTCGTGTTAATCGGTCAAAGGCCGGTTCCGATTGGGAGACCGGCCTCTGACCGATTTTCCTTACAGATTAGCGCTGATTAGCGCTCTTTGCGGTAGGTTTCGGTCATGTTATGCCAGAAGCTGATGCGGCTCTGGCTATAGCCCCCGACCCACGGCTGAATTTGGTACCAGCCACGGATGTAACCAGTCGGAATCACGAGCGCAGCGTCGGTGAACTTCTCAAGCATGGCCAGCGAGCGCTCGCAGAAGTCTGCTGCGCCTGGATCCATTGAGAGAAGAGCATCGATCTCTTCGTCCCAGCCTTCCTCGGTGTAGTTCGTCCAGGACTGGTAGGAGCCGCCGCGTGTGTGGGCAATCGCTTCCAGCAGGTAGGGCGGGCGCGGGATGAAGGAGCCACCGCTGGTTACGCGTATTGAAACCAGTCCTTCACCGTCGACAAACTCGGCTTCGGCGTTCTTGATCTCGACGTCCTCGATGCCGAGGTTAACGCGCCACATTTCCTGGATGATCTGGGCAGCGCGGATGCGGGGCGGATCGCTGCCGCCGGTCAGGATGCGAATCTTGGGCACTGTTTCGCCTGTAGGCCCATACTTCGACTCGGCCAGGAATTCTGCGGCCCTTTCGGGGTTGAAGGGATAGGGCTGGAAGTTGGGGTCGTAGCACTGGTAGGCGGGCGCCATCGGGCTGCCGGCGTTGCTAGGGGCCTGCTCGCCTTCCCAAGCGATTTCGGCGACTCTATCCCACTCGATGGCAGACATCAGTGCGCGACGCAAGTTTGTGTCGTCCGCAGGTTCCTGCTCGGTGACGAAGTACATGGCCCAGAAAGCGGAGACGGGAATTTCACGGAATACGTCGGGCTGGTTCTGGCGCAGGAGCACTGCGGGCGGACCAGCGAGATTCAGGGCAAGGTCGATCTCCTCGTTCTCGAACATGAGGAGCATCGTTTGGAAGTCACGAATGGTGGTGGCTTCGATGCCGTCCAAGAGGGGCGGATCACCCCACCAATTTGGATTGCGTTCGAAGCGGTAGATGGCGTCCGGTTCCGGAGACAGGTGTACAGGCTTGAAGGGGCCGCTGACGATCAGGTTGGCTGCGTTCTCACCCTGGAAGAAGCGTTCGGCCATCGCGCCCCGCCATTCTGAGGCGTCATTAAATTCGTCGGCTCGTTCCAAGAGATCGGCATACTGATCAAAGCGGGCGGGAGCCGCCTCGCGGAAACCCCACAGCTGCGGCAGGGAACTCTCGGGACGCCACAGTTCAACCTTAAGGGTCTTGTCATCCAGGGCTGTGAGGCCCCCGATTGTCTCGGTTTCACCGGCGGCGAACTCGTCAATGCCCTTGACCGCGCCCATCACGAAGTTGCGGGGCCAAGAGTTGCGGTCGGAGTGGAAGATGTAGTTCCACCAGTCGAGCGCGTCCTGGGCGGTGATGGACTTGCCGTCGGACCAAACCGCCTCTTCCTGGATATGGAAGATGTACTCGGTGAAGTCTTCGTTCACTTCCCAGTCGGTGGTAAAGAGGCCAGCCGATACGTTGCCTTCAATGTCCACCAGGAAAGGGGGATAGAAGGTGTGCCCGAAGTTACAGGGGCTGCCGTAGTCGATGCCCGGGAAGGGACCGGAGCCGCAGCCGCCTTCAAAGACGACGTTGAGGATCTGGTCTTCGGCCGCGTCATCGGGCAGCATGACTTCCGGCATCATGTCGCCGCTGTCCGCCATATCGCCACCGTCTCCGGCCGGTGCTGCCGGCGCGACACAGGCGGTGAGCGAGATGCCAAGGATCAAGACGAGGCCCACTAGAATCTGCCATCGAAATCTCGACATGCTTTTCACTCCTTACTAGGTGTTTGCGCCCTTGAGAGGCGCGCAGTGAAATCCTGCCTGGATCTGATGAAGTGGCGGCGTCAATGTGATGCCACCGCAACAAGAGCAGTTTCCTCGTTTCCCGTCAACCACCTCCTTTCAAATGAAATCTTTAGTCTGCTCAACGATAGGCGGGGAATGTGAGACACACTAAGGTCCTCAGTGAGGACTCCGTCATCACCTCCTCGCCAGTTGCTGTGCTGACGGGCTGAGTCGCTTAACGGAGGCTATCAAGAGTGGTACACCTCGTTGATCGAAAGGCAACGGCCTCATATTGGATTTGCCCATGGTATTTTCGCTGAACACAATTGATGGGCAGAGTGGGCAGCAGATTTCATTTGCCAAGCGAATGTTTGTCCGGAAGAAGAGTGCAGAAGGGCTAACGAATTCGCCTCCGAAGGCCGAATGGAGAGTAGACGCAGCAGGTCACGGTGGTTTCCCATCGTCAGCCGGTAGGCATGTTAATTGAATTTTTCCTTCGTGTCAAAGGGCTGAAATCTGTAGGGAATAGCCTGTCTTGGGGTGGGAACAGTCTGGCGGGGAATCGATGCCAGGGGTGGCTGAGATCGTTTACAGGCTTTTGGAGAAACGCAGGGCAGGCACGAGGGCGAGGAGAGAGTGCCGCAGTGTTGTCTGCGGGGGACTGGCGGGACGTGGTCTGGCCAGACACTTTCAATTAGGCACCCGTCACCAATATTGACACCCCGGTCGTCGAGGCATGTTGTAGGAGAGGGGGCGTTGCGGGGGCGGAGCCCCCGCACAAGGGAGGGCCGAATAGGCCCGACCGCCCAAAACTGCGAGGAGAGAGGGGAGAGGAGTGAGGAGTGAGAAAAACCTACGCTCGCCTCGTCCGGCGTCGAGCACCAAATTAGGCTTAGGAGCTGCTCTATTTTGGACTGTGCCAAGAGTTAACGTAAATGGCCCCAGCTCAGGATCTTTTTTTCCAGTTTCCAGGTCGGTCCGGAGCAGTTGTGTGAGGCGGGAATGTGGGGCGAGTCTTGACTCAAGGATGCCGGCCTGAGGGCTGTGGAGTCTAGTTTGGGCTGGTTGGGGACAGAAATGACGCGGACCGATGTTTAGTTGATTTCAGGGGCATCCTGATCAGGCAAAGGCCGTTCGTTTATGGCATAATTGACGACACGCGAGCGGAATCCCATCAAAACAGCTTCAAACTCCATAGGGAGGTCTCTGTGCATCCAGAAACATACCGCGACTATTGGGAAAAGGGCTGGGCGGTGGAAGAGGGTGTGTTCAGCCGGGAAGAGGCCGAGAGGATAGCCCAGATTGCACTTGAATTGAGTCAGCAGGAGCTGAGCAGGGAAGGCGACGGATATGTGGTCGACAAGTCGGATGGCGGAGAGATTGCACCGCGCAAGATCGACACGCCGTTTCTGAAGAGAAGCGAGTTTCAGTCGTTTATTCTGGATGAGCGGCTAACAGCATTGCTGGCGCAACTTCTGGGCTCTACCCCCCTGTTGTCGGGCGATCAGATTTTCATGAAACCGCCCCATTTCGGGTCGGCCAAGCCATACCACCAGGACAACTTCTACTTCCAGTGCCATCCCGGCGACCATGTGATCACGGCGTGGATTGCGTTGGACGACGTCGAAGCGGAGAATGGCTGTCTGCGCTACATTGACGGCTCTCACAAGGGTCCGATCCTGCCGCATGAAGCGGTTCCGGGGGAACCGTACAACCTGGTGCCGCCGCCGGACTTGATCGATCTGGAGAAGGAATCGCTGGCCCTGGTCAAGAAGGGTGGTGTGGTGTTTCACCACAGCCAGGCGCTGCATACATCGCATCGTAACGAGTCGGACCGGTGGCGCCGGGGGTATGCAACTCATTGGGTGACTGCCGACGTAACTTGCACAAAGAACACGCTTGACAAAGCTTACTTCCGTCGCGATGACTATCCGGCTTAGCTTAAAAGGGTAAGGCGGCGACTCGCCTGGTAGTTGGAACCATGGCGAAAGAGCTGTCCTCTTCCTAATGCATAGTCGATTGTTTCAAATCCATCCAAAGGAGACGCCATTTATGAACCGCTCGATTGTTTCACTGATACTGATTGCATTGCTGGCACTCGTTGTGAGCGCCTGTGTTGCGCCGGCCCCCGCTGCTCCTGCGGCCGAAGAGGAGCAGATGGAGGCTGAGGAAGAGCCGATGGCGGCAGAGGAGGTCGAAGCCGGAAGCGAGGCCGAGTTTGAACAGATACTGGCCTGCGTCGAGGAGCACTTCCCGGCCGAGGGCTATTTCACCAATGAGCTTCTGCCGGCGGCCGATGCGACGTGGGAGCCGATGGAGTGCGACAGCGTCGACAGCATCAAAGTAGGGATGCCGTGGGTGCTGAACGATGAGGAGGCGCCCTGGTACAACGCCATTGAGCTGGGCTATTTTGCTGATGTTTGCCTAGAGGTCGAATTGGTAGCGGGCGGGCCGGGCGTGGACCATCTGCAGACGCTTGCTGGCGGTGCAGTTGACATCGCGGTCGTTGCCGGAGGCAGCCGAGTGCCCTCGATCGTCTCCAGCCCCACGCCAGCGGACGTCGTTGCGGTGGGTACCTTCCTCAAGCACAGTCCGTATATCTGGTTGGGCCTGGACCCGGATACGCCGCAGGACCAGCGCTCTGACAAGGTATTGACGCCGCAGGACTTCATCGGCAAGAGAGTTGGTCTCCAAGGCGCCGACGACTACCTGTTCAATTTCATGTCCAACAAGCACGGCATTCCCGCTGATGAGGTCGAGCTGATGGAGGCGGGCTTCACGCCGGATCCGGTTCTCATGGGTGCGATGGACTACATCGGCGCCTGGATCGTGAACCAGCCGCGGCTTCTGGAGGAGAAGGGTTTCATGAACTGGGTGGCTTTCCGGTTCAGCGACTGGGGATGGGACGGTTACGGTGATGTGACGGTAGTGCGGCGGGAGACTTTTGAGGAGAATCCCGACCTGGTGCGCCGGTTCCTGGCCGCTCAGACGGCGGGACTGAACTATCTGCTTGAGAATCCTGATGAATCTGCCGAGATCGCGGTGGTGTACGGAGTTGACGCGCAGCTTACCAAGGAGCAGGCCCTGCGCCGATTCGAGTTGCAGGAAGCTCTTGTGCTCGGAAGCGACGATCTGCCCGTGTCACACATGTCGGCAGATCGCTGGAATACGCAGGTGGCTTCGATGATCCAGTATGACCAGCTTCAGCTTGAGGCCTGCGAATAGTCAGTGCGAAGAACCGAAGTGTACTCAGAGTGGTGTCGTCTAAAGGCTCCCATTGAAGCTGATGCCACTCGACAGAATTCGTACTTTAGAGGATGACCTTCGAGAGGGAAGCTGAGGGTAGGGGCAATGCTCCTATCCTTAGCCCTTCTCGTCTTTTTTGCATACTACTCTGAGGGCTTTTCTACGGGGTCAAGTGCTTTTTCACCATCCAGCAGATTTGAGTGACAGATCCTCCAACGTATACGTTTTCCAGGAGGAAAAAAGGAATGCGCGTCTCTAATCTTTTTTTCTTGTTGTTTGTATTGCCGGCACTGCTTTTAAGCGCTTGCACCTTTCCGGTTCTTATCCCCGAGACGGAGGCAGGGATGGGCGCTGTCTCCGGAAACTCGGCTGATATTGAGGCCGAGTTTAAGCGACTGCTGGCCTGTGTTGAAGAGAGCTTTCCGGCTGAAAACTATATTACTAACGAGCTCCTGCCCGACCTCGATACCGCCTGGGAACCCATGAATTGCGAAGGCATGGACCAGGTAAAGGTTGGGATGTCCTGGATACTAAATGACGGCGGCGCACCGTGGTACAACGCGGTCGAACTCGGTTTTTTCAATGATGTATGTCTGGAGGCCGAACTGGTGCGCGGCGGGTCGGGTTTGGGCCACTTGCAGACTCTGATGGACGGCGGCGTTGATTTCGCTGTCAGCGCCGGGGGCAGCTTGATTCCAGGCCTGCTCACGGGACACGATGGGGCAGATATCGTTGCGGTCGGCGCCATGATCAAGCACAGCCCTTACATCTGGCTGGGTCTGGACCACGACACGCCCCAGGACCAGCGCTCAGAAAAGAAACTGACGCCGCAGGACTTTATTGGCAAGACGATCGGACTACACGAGGGTGAAGGCTACTTCTTCGACCTCATTTCGGGAAGGCACGGCATCTCTCCAGACCAAGTTGAGCTTGTCGTGACCGGATATTCGCCGGAACCTTTGATTGAGGGGGAGATGGACTTCACGGGGGCCTGGCTAATCAATGAACCCCGGCTTTTGGAGGCGCAGGGATACATGAATTGGGTGGCGTTCCAGTTCAGCGAGTGGGGCTGGGACGACTATTCGGAGGTCCTGGTCGTGCGGCGGTCGATGCTGGAAGAAAACGCCGACCTGGTGCGGCGCTATCTGGCGGCAGTCATTCACGGGCTAAGGCATGTAATTGAGGACCCCGAAGACTCCGCCGAGATCGCAGTCAGGTATGCGGTCGACGTGGAACTGACGACGGAACAGGCTCTGCGAAGATACGAGCTTCAGGAGGCTCTTGTAGCCGGGGCTGACGAACTGCCCCTGGGCCACATGTCGGCCGAGCGCTGGAACAGACAGGTGGCCTCGTTGATCCAGTTTGGCCAGATGGAACTACCCATGTGCGAGTAGGCGCAGAAGAGGACAAAAACCGCATTGACTATCGAGTTTTCGCAGGTCAGCAAGAGGTTTGGCGACATTGAGGCGTTACAGGAGGTCAGCCTTACCGTTCAGGACGGCGAGTTTGTCACCCTGATAGGCCCGTCGGGCTGCGGCAAGACGACGATGTTGCGCATCGCTGCCGGACTGGAGGAACCCAGCTACGGTGAGGTGCGGGTCAACGGGGACACGCCCAGAAACGCCTGCCGCCAGCACCAGATTGGGGTTGCCTTTCAACGCCCTGCCTTGCTGGCGTCCCGTTCGGCGTTGAGCAATGTCAGCATGACTTTGGAAATCACTGGGCGGGACGGTGCACTGTCACCGGATGAACTGCTGACCGACTTTGGCCTGGGAGAGTTTCACCATCACTATCCACACCAGCTGTCGGGCGGGATGCAGCAGCGGGTCAATATTGCCGCCGCGCTTGTTCACAATCCGGCTATTCTGCTGCTGGACGAACCGTTCGGGGCGCTGGACGAGTTGACGCGGGAGGCGATGGGGGAATGGCTGGGCGGCGTCCTGAGCAGGTCAGCCAAGACGGTAATATTTGTTACGCACAGTGTTGAGGAGGCCACCATTCTATCCGACAGAGTGGTTGTGCTGTCAGCCCGCCCCGGGCGGATTGCGGAAGTCATCGAGGTCGGGTTGCCGAGGCCGCGTTCGAGGGCTTCGCGAACAGACGAAAACTACCTGCGCGAGGTGGCGCGTGTGCGCACTTCGCTCTACCGAGCCGTCGAGTTGAGTAACTGAGGGACTGATCAGGAACACGCGTTGGGCACACAAAGCAGAACCAGTATTGGCCCTCGCTTCAGATTCCGTTGGCGTCACTAACGACCGGGTAATGCCTATGAATGACCGTCTTGCCTATCTCATAATGTTTGTTTCCGTACCTATCCTGTGGGTCCTGGCGATACAAATTACGGGCTTTCCGTCCTTCCTGCTGCCGCCGCCGGACATGGTGGGTGACGTTTTGTGGACTGAGCGGGAGCTACTTGCTTCTCACACATGGACCACGATCGTAGAGGCTTTGACCGGATACGCGGTTGCCAACGCGATCGCGATTGCCCTGTCGATCTCGTTTCTCTATTTGCCGTGGATGGAGTCCCTGGCCCTGCCGTGGACGGTAATCATCAAGAACGTCCCGTTTGTAACGATCGCCAGTATTCTGATCATCATTCTTGGTGACACGCCGCTGCCCAAGATCATAATCGTGGTCCTGATCACGTTTTTCCCGATTCTGGCGAACGTGACAAAGGGGCTGAAGTCGGCCGACCCGGTGCTACTTGACAGGATGCAGACCCTGGACTCCAGCCAGTGGGAGATATTCACGAAAGTACGCTGGCCGAGTGCGCTCCCGTACTATATTGCTGCTCATGAGATCGCGTTCACCGGCAGCATCATAGGCGCCGTAGTGGCCGAATGGCTATTTGCCCGAAAGGGTCTCGGCTATCTGATCGTTCAGTCGATGTCACAGTATCGAGCCGACAGAGTTTGGGCTGTTACGATTGTGGCCAGCGCGCTGGCGGTGGGGGCCTATTTGTTGGTTAAAGTGATTGAAAAGTATCTGTTCCGCTGGCAGGTCGAGGACCTTACGTAGTTGTGGGCTTGTCGGGCTGCCAAAATTCTCTCAAATCGCGCATATGCAAATCAGAATTGATTGTTCGGTAGAATACGACGGCCCCCGGGCCGAATTTGCCTCTTTCACCGGCAGTCCACTTTGGGGTTACGGTGTAGACGGCGTTATCGAGCGTGCGGAAGCTCAGGGCTGGAAGGTTGCGAGACGAGAACGTTTGAACACGCCATACGGCCTTTCGCCGCTGGTGGTCCACTTCGTTACTTCGTCCGGACGCGATGTGCTCTGGATCCCGTCTTACGGAGAGGTGGTGGGGGAGGACTCGCTCTATCATTTGAATTTTGAGAAGAGCTTCTGGGTGCTGTGGCAGGCGGGTGTCAAAGTGATGCTGGTGGGAGGCACTTCGGGCATTGCTGACTGGCGCCAGGGTGAGGAGGCGATCCGTCCGGGCGATGTCGTGCTGCCGTGGAGTTTTTGGACGCGGCCGGTTCACCGCGGGTTGCCGGGGACTCCGTTTGAGAGCATGTGGTCGAAATCGCATTTCCTGCTGGGGCAGCCGTTTTGCCCTGAGTTGCAGGGGATCATGGAGTCGAATCTGGCGCCGTACGTGGAAAGCGGTCAGATCCGCGGTGTACGTCCGCCGGCGGACACGCGCGTTGCGCTGGTGGTGCCAGAGTCGATTACATTTGAGACTGATTTCGACATTCTTCACTGGCTGGCGGTGGCAAAAACCGCTTCGGAATTGCAGCCTGACCGCCCGACGGTTGCAACGCTGCACGGCGACTGTATGAATCCTCTACTTGCCCGTTACCTCGGGATCCATGTGCTCTACTACCATATGGTCAGCAACTACGCCCAGGGATCGGAGCAGGAGCACAATATCCGGGGTACGATTCACCATCTATATACGAAGGTCTTCCCAGAGATTGCATTGGAGCTGGAACTGGAGTTGCTATCGACGCTACAGATACCAGATGGGGATAGTTGTGTTTGCACTTCCAGCCTCACCGAGGCGCCACCCGTATTCAGCGAATCACTGACTCAGCCCGAATGAATGGTAGAGGCCAAACGGGCGTCGCCAGCATCGGGCCTTCATCCTCACAAGTTCAGTTAAGGACGACAAATGACCAATATTCCATCGGCTGCCTATGCCCTAATCGGCGGCTCCGGCACTTGGGGGGCTCGATTCCCCGAGGATCTGGAGATGCCCAATGTTGAATTGACCGACTATTTTGAGGCGTTCGACACGCCGTTTGGCGGGACTGCGCCGTTCAAGTTGCTGCGTATTGGCGATCAGAACGTCTTGCGCACGGCGATGCACGGCATGTGGGACCACGGAGGGGGACAGGGATCGCGGCCGCGGACGCCGTGGCTGGCGGCGAAACAGGTGGGCTGGGTGCTGGAGCAGGCCGGCGTTCAGTGGGCGATGGTCGAGGCATCGGTGGGGGGCATACAGAGGCCGGACAAGCCAGGGGAACCGCTACCGCCCTGGAGTATCACGATCAACACGGACTACATGATGTTTTTCAGGCCGGAGGACGACCAGCCCTTTTTCGGCGGGCGCAAGCGGTCGGCCCGGTTCAAGGACCCGTTCTGCCCCATCATGAGTGAGCACCTCTACCAGGCGGCGAAGAAAGAGCCGAAGTTTGTCGGCGTGTACAGAGACGCCATCTATGTTTGCACGGCCTGGGGGCGCTTTGAGACTGCGAAGGAGATCCAGGTCTACGCGGAGATGGGCGCGCATGTCGTGGGTCATACGCTGGCGCATGAGTTGCCTGTTTTTCGCAAGGCGGGCGTACGGCTTGCTTCAGTGGGAATCATCTCGAATCATGCTGAAGGTAGAGACGAATGGGTTGGCGACAATCCGGATGCGATGGCCGATTTCTATTTCAGCTGTCCTCACTATCTGGGACCCGTTATGGCCAACGCCATGGAGGCGCTGATCGAGAGCGGTGAGACGCCGCCTGAGGATCCGGACATTTACCTCTACGGTCTAGGACAGTTCCCGGTTGAGGGGGCTTAGATTACCGATCGTTGTGAGCCAGACAGACATTTAAATTGACGGCGTACTCTGAGGCTTACGGCTCTCCCGTCACGACATTGGGGGAGCCGACGGTCCAGAGTGCGCGTGACTCGTCGACTTGGCTGCAGGTCTCCAGGGTAAGCATCCGCCGCAGGTGACTGGGGCCGCCGGTGGGTTCGCCGGGCTCTGGTCCTACGGTCAGACACAGATCGCCTTCTGCAGTACTTTGCTCAAGAAGGATCCGGCCGTTTTCGTCGTACCGGAATAACTGCAGCGGCGCGTCGGAACATTCGGCCAAACCCAAAGTCGTTCCCGCTTCATCCCCGTTCGCCTCCATGCAGAGATTATAGGCAGGCATGGAGATTTGCCCTTGCGCCGGCAAGTCCCATTGGAACATTTCATCGTCGGCGCCGGGCTTGCAGGTGTGGGCGGTGAGGGCGCCCTGCAGATTGAGGGAACGGCCGAATCCGGGTACGTCTACGCAGTAGAACTCTGGCTCGTCGAGGGGGTCGAGGAGTTGGATCAGACCAGGTGGAGCAGGTACGCTCAATTCGGTCGATTCTGGTGCAGCTTTGATTGGAGTGGGGCTCTCGGCAACCGCTGCTGGGGGCGCCGGCGTGCCTTGGGGCGGGATCGTGAACTGACAGGCGACAAGGAATAGGGCAACTGAGAACAAGAGGATGGCGTGCCCAGGAAGGCCGAGGGACAGGATGCGTCGGGGCTTTCGATTGTCGGTCATTCGAATGTACTCCTTCGGGAGAGGAAGATTTACCGGGCCGCAAACCGAGAGGGCTGTTGCGGGCCGGTGGAATTATACATCTGTTAGGCCGCGTTCGTAACCCGAGGCGCTGCCCGTATCGTGCTGGACTGCCAAAACTGCCAGGGCACCCACAAGGGGTGCCCCTACGGTGGGGACACATGATGGGGATGGCATGTCAATGACCCAAAGGCAGCCGAACATCCTTTTGTTCGTGACCGACGATCACGGGCAGTGGGCGAGCGGGCCCTACGGCAATCAGGAAGTGGTCACACCTAACCTGGACCGTTTGGCGGCTTCGGGAGTGGTGATGGAGAACGCGTTCACGCCGACGCCGGTGTGCTCGGCGGCGCGGGCTTCGCTGCTGACAGGACTGACGCCTTCGCAGCATGGGGTCCACGACTATATCGCGATGGCGTTTGATCGGGAGCCGTGGCTGGCAGGGGAAAGGACACTGCCGCAGCTGCTGCAGGAGGCCGGTTACCGGACGGGGCTTGCCGGCAAGTGGCATGCTGGAAGTGAGGACGAGCCGGCGCCGGGATTCGATTCTTGGTTCAGTGTGGGAAGCGCTTACCCGCTGCTGCACGAGGGGACACGCGACTTCTGCAATCAGGGGCGGATGGAGGCAGTGTGCGGCTACACTGATGAGATCATTGCTGGACAGTCGACACGATTCGTCGAGGCTGACGATCAGAGGCCTTTTTTTCTTCTTGTCTGTCTAACCGCTACACACGGGCCATGGAGCGGGCATCCGGAGAGGCTGGTTCGTTTGTATGATGAAGCCGCCTTCGACGACATTCCTAGGGGAGAGTCCTACCCGTTTGGGGAACAGGCGTTAGAGTCGCAGGGCGTGGACCGGGGTCGCGAGCGGGAGGCGCAGGCCCAGTATTATGCCGCAGTCAGCCATGTTGACGAGATTGTCGGGAGGTTGCTGGCAGCAGTTGACGGGGCAGGCAAGTTGGACAATACGCTGGCGGTATACACATCGGATCACGGGCTGAACTGTGGCCATCACGGTATCTGGGGCAAGGGGAACGGGACGCGGCCTTTGAACATGGTGGAGGAGTCGATTCGGGTGCCCTTGATTCTGAACTGGCCGGGCGTTTTGCCTGCGGGTTTGCGGTGCGAGGAACTGGTTGATCATCTGGACCTGTTCCAGACGCTGGCGGAAGCCGGGGAGGCGAGACAGCCTACCAATGTCGATTTCGCGGGCAAAAGCTTACGGCCGCTTCTCGTCGAGCCGGACGGGGGCGGGTCCTGGCGAGATGTTCAGTTTGGCGAGTATGGGACAGTGCGCATGGCGCGGACGAGACCATACAAGCTGGTGCAGCGGCATCCGTTCGGGCCCGACGAACTCTTCGACCTGGAGGCCGATCCGCGTGAGTGCCGTAACCTCATTGGCAGCTCATCGCACCAGGCAGTCCGTTCTGAACTCTCTCTTCAGATCGAGGCGCATTTCGGACGCTACACCAGGCCGGGCAAGAGCGGCACGCTAGGAGCAGAGCTGCCGCAGCACAACATGACTGAAGCCTGGCGAACTTAGGCTGGTTGTTCCGGTTTGGACCTCAGCGACCAGAGCAGTGTGGCCCCGATAACAACAGCTACGATGTAGAACTGCAGTCGAAAGGCCTGACTGATGGCCAGCGGGGCGGCTTCGGTCACGTCCACGGCCATGCCGGCAGAGCGTGCTACGTTGCTGGCAAAGACGGTGCCCAGCAAAGCTATCCCAGTGGTTTGACCAATCATACGCGTCAGCCCGATCAGTCCTGAGGCGACGCCGAGCCGGGCTGCGGGTGCCGCGGCCATGATGACGGTGCTATTGGGGCTCATGAATAGCCCGATGCCGATGCCCATGGGAAGAATGCGCAGGAGGAAACCAAGCTGGCTGTTGTCCAGGTGGGAAGTGCTGGCGACGAGGAAGCCGATGAGGAGGGTTGCGAGTCCGATCAGGGTAACGCGATGGGCGCCGAGGCGGTCGGCGAGATAGCCGGCGGCAGGTGCGATGAGCGCGATCTCGATGGAGACGATGGCCATCACGAAGCCGACCTGGAGGATGGTAAGACCAAGCGCGAGCTGCATGAAGAAGGGAAGCAGGAAGGTGACGCCGGAGGTTGCGATGCCGGCGAGTGCGGCAATTGCAATGTGGAGTGTGAATGGGCGACTGCGGAAGAGTTCGAAGTCGAGCACGGGATGGGCAACGCGGCGTTCGGCGTAGAGAAAGGCCACGAAACTGATGGCGCTGGCGGCAAAGAGAAGAAGGACGTAGACGTGGGCGAAGCCGATGATCTGGCCGTAGGAGAGGCCCAGCGAGAGCGTGCACATGGTTACGCCGATCAGGGTCGCGCCGAAAATGTCGAAACGCCGGGAAGTGCCGGAGGGCGACAAGACAGGGAGATACCTTGCCGCCAATAGCGCGGCCAATACTGCACATGGAACCAGAATGAAGAAGGCGATCCGCCAGCCATAGGCGCCGATCAGATATCCGCCAAGGATCGGGCCCACGAAGTGTCCGAAGGAGTTGGAGCCGGCAGCGATACCCAGTACACGCCCTTTTTCTGAATCGGGAAAGATCTCGGCAACAATCGCCATGGAAAGGACGGTGACGACGGCGGCGCCGGTGGACTGAAGGACGCGGAAACCGATAAGGAAGTAGACGTTGGGAGAAAGTGCGCAGAGAAGGGAGGCCAGTCCAAAGAAGAGATTCCCGGCGATGAAGATGCGTCTCTTGCCGAACATGTCAGCGAGGCGGCCAACGCTCAGCATCACCACGGCCAGGGTGATCTGGAAGCTGAGCAACACCCACTGAATGGTGGTGAAGTTGGTGCCCAGCTCCTGGGACAGGGTCGGCAGTGCAGCCTGAATTGTGCTCTGGTTGAGGGCCTGAACCAGAATGCCGGCGACTACCGCCAGGAGGGCAACCCACTTGCGGGTCAGGGTAGCTTCTGCGGTTGAGGCATCACTGTTCATTTCGGGCCCGGACCTGGCTTGGAAATTGGCATAGCGGCCTCACCTGCTGTCCTGTAAGGCGAGCTTGTTCCTCTGCTTCAGGATTGCGCTAGCCGGAGCTACAGGTTGCCGATTGCCTGGATGAAGTGGCCGGTATAGCGAATGGCCCGCATGTAATCTTCGACGAAAATGTTTTCGTTGGGGGCGTGGAGGTTTGAGTTGGGGTTGCCGGCGCCGCCGCCGGAGATGCCTGGAATGCCGAAGGTCCCGCACAGCTGGTACATGGGTCCGCCGCCAGCTGAAGAGGGGTAGACGACCGGTTCTGCGGCAAAGATGTCGCGGGCCACGGCGATGCTGGCCTGGACCCAGGGATGGTCGACCTGCGACCGGTAGGGCCAGAGCTGCGCCAGGAGCTCGACGTTGACGTCGGTGAAGCCGCGGCGGTCGAGGTGTTCTCTGACGAGGCGCAGCACCAGCTCGGGGTTTAGATCAGGGACCAAGCGGAAGTCCACTTTTGCCGAAGCCTGGTTGGGGAGGACGGTCTTCAGGCCAGGGCCTGTGTAGCCACTCAGAAAGCCGCAGATGGTGCAGGTCGGGTCGAATAGGAGTTGCTTGACGATGTCCGGGCCAGTTGCGCCCTTCAGGAACGAGCTTATGCCAAAGTCCTGCTTGTTCTGCTCTTCATCGAAGGGGATTCCCTGGATGTAGTCCAATTCGTCTGCGGTGGGCTTGACGACATGGTCCATCAGGCCGTCGACGGTAATGTTTTCATTCTCGTCTTTGAGGCTGGCGAGGGCCCAGATAAGGCGCCAGGCCGGATTGCCGACTATTGGGGCGTTCATGGAGTGGAGGTCGCTGCTTGCGCCGCTAACGGAGAGGCCGAGGTAGGCGATTCCTTTCATGCCGAGAGAGATGACCGGTCTGCCGGCGCCGTCTCTGCGCCCCCCTTCCCACAGGCAGGCGTCGGCGCCTTCGAGGAGAGCGCGATTTTCCTCGACGAAACGGGCCAGATTGGGGCTGCCAACCTCTTCTTCTCCTTCAACAATCCATTTGATGCGGAAGGGAAGCTCGCCGATCTCCTGCTGGTAGGCTTCTATAGCCTGGACGCGTGCCATCCACGGGCCCTTGTTGTCGGAGACGCCGCGGGCCCAGACGCGGCCGTCGCGGATCTCGGCGTCGAAGGGGCCTGAATCCCATAACTCCAGTGGTTCTGGCGGCTGGACGTCGTAGTGGTTGTAGATCATGAGGGTCTTGTCGCCGGACCCCATTTCAGCGTAGACGACGGGCGCCCCGCCTTCGACTGAGATCACTCTGGACTCGAAGCCAACTCTGCGCAGCCGGTTGCTGACCCAATCGGCAGTCTCTTCTATGCCGATATTCTGCGCAATGATGCTGGGTTTGCGGCAGAACTCCTGAAGTTCTGCGAGAAAGCGCTCCTGGTTGTCCCGGACGTTGGCTTCGAAGCGGTCCATGTGGATCTCCTGTGGTCTTATGCAGGGGTTACCAGGGGCAGAATGCTGCACTGCCCCTGCATTTGTCAGGATGGGTATTTTCAGTGTCCGAAAGATGGTCTTCGGTGGTTGCGGAAGCGGTCCGGTTTGGTCGACAGCCGCCTAGAGATCGGTTGTCAGTTCAAAGAGGGGACGGCCTCGGCCGAAACTGGGAAACGAGAGTGTCTGGCAAACGAGAGTTGAAGCTGATACTCGTTATAGTACCTGCGCGTGGCGGCAACCATCTCGATGTATTTGAGCGCAGTGACCATGGGGTCGAGCACGGTTACAGGGACGGCGCGGGCGACGGGTTCCAGAAGTCCTGACCAGAGCGTGCAGGCGAAGAAGACTGCGTCGGCGCCATCTTCTTCCAACGCGAGTCTGGCCTGTTCAACGCCATCCTCGCGGGCAGCGCGATCCATTTCTTCCACGACGATACGACGCAGCTCGGATTCATCCTGCTCGAACAGGCGCATGGCCATGTCGGGATCGGGATGGGCGAAGTGGGCCTCGCGCACTGAGGCCAGCCAGGGGGCCATGTTGTATCTGTGAACCAGGTGGTTCCAGGAGCCGCCGTTCTTTCGCCCGGCGATGATTGTTACGCGGCCCAGCGCGGGCGCGGTGTGGGCCAAGGCTTCGAAGGGGCCGGAGACGGGGATATTGACGAGTCTCTTGGCATCTTCGACGCCCGGGTCGGCACAACAGCCGATTGAAATACCATCGAACCCTTCCTTCTCGCCTTCCGTGACGGCATGAAGGAGTTGGTTTGTGAAATAGGCTGCGGGCGGCAGGTAGGGGGTCTTGGGAACATCCTTCAAGCTGCGAACAACGAGCTCGGTGTCCGGACAGGCGGCGGGCTGCAGGATGTTGTAGGTGTACTCGTCGTACATGTCGGTCCCGAGCGGGTTAATGTACAGGATTCGGGTTGTCATAGGACTGCTCCTTGCTGAGAACGGGTCCGCACTTTGGGCGGATCGGCTGCGATGACCAGTTAGAGTGAAGTTTAGTCCATTTCGACGTATGTAATCAAGTAGAAGGCGGTTGAAAGAGCTCGCGAAACCTGCTTCCATATCGTTGCCTGAACTCCGGCAGGAAGAAAGAGCCCAGACCGGTCAGCGCTGCGAGAGCGGCAAGGGCGTACATGCTGGCGTTCAGTCCAAAAACGTCGCCCAACATGCCGATAGGCGTTACGAAAAGGGCACCGATTCCCCAGACCATGCCCATCATCACTCCTGAGGCCATTGCCATGCGGTCCGGGGCCAGCTCCTGAGCCAAAACGGTGGCCACGGGCTGGCTGGCAAACAGGGCCATACCGGCGATGATCAGCATCAGGAGGCTCAGGACTCCGTCCGTTCTGACAAAGGCGAAGATTGACAGGGCGGAAAGCAGGAGCGAGATGACGATGACCCACGAGCCGGAGTAACGGTCGGACAGGTGGCCGCCAAGCAGTCCTCCCAGAGCGCCGAACAGTGAAAGCGCGGACAGGCCGAGGCCGCCGACGACGAGGGTGACGGCTCGACTGTCAACCAGAAAGATGGGTAGGAAGGTCCTGAACCCGCCCCAGATCGCAGCTCGGAAGGTCATGAGCACGGCAAGCAGAAGCAGCGGACCGACGAAGGTCTGGGCTGCGGAGGCAAGACGACTGCCTTGTTCGTCTTTCGATTGGGAAGCGGACGACTCCTTGGGAACGTCCACGCCGATGAAGTAATAGAGGGCGGCGGCGGCAATCAACCCGAACGGTATCATCAGGTAGGTGGACTCGAGTCCGAAGAGAGTGACGACGCCGACGCTGAGGAGGGGTCCGACGGCGATGCCGATGTTGCCGGCGAAGGCGAAGATGGACATGGCTGTGCCGTGGCGGCCACCGGACGCGGCGCGCACCATCATGGCGGCGTGGGGATGGAAGATGGCGTTGCTGAACCGTCCGAATACGACGCAAACCATGAGTAGGGTATAGGTCGGGGCGAGGCCGATAAAGCTCATGCCGAGCGCGGCGCCGATCATTCCGATAATCATGAACCAGGCGCGGGGGAAGCGGTCGACCAGCCAGCCGATGAAGGGCTGAACCGGCATGAGCATGAAGCTGGTGAGGGAGGTGAAGAATCCCACGTCGGTCAAGCTCAGGGACATTCTGTCGATGAGCAGGGGCCAGAGGGGAATGAGCGTGGCGTAGTACATATCGCCCACGAGGTGGCCGAAGGAGAGCACGCTGAGTTTGAATTTATCCAGTTTGACGGCCGGTGCGGTTGGCGACTGCGGCAACGCACTTACATTGACATCGGAACTCAATTTACGCTTTCCGTTCCCTAACAGGTCATGTAAAGGGGTATGGACTGAGCTTACGACCTAAGCGAGAGTTGCTGAGCCTTGAACTGTGTGCGGCCTGCATGATTCAGGGTGTATGAATTGACAGGATTCCTGAAATGGGCCCTGTTTTGACTCGTCGACACCTGCGAAGCCCATGCGGCCCTTTTTTCGATTGCCCGGCCCGTTGAGCGCTTAACGTGCTCATGGCTGGCTCCAACCAGAAATTGGGAACTGGCAGTTCGCATACGGTGGCATAGGCACTCGCTGGCTGGGCGGCACACGGTCGGTCAGGCATGTTGTTGGGGGGGGCGTTGCGGGGGCGGAGCCCCCGCACAAGGGAGGCCGCTTGCGGCCGACCGTCCAAAGGAAAGGAACGAGAAGAGAGAGCAACCAACCTCGCACCTCACTTTGGACGGCAAACTGACATAGGAGTCGTTGCTACCAAACCGGGAGTTACGGTCCATGTGTCGTCAGCGTTCGCGGAAGGTGAAGGCGATCTGGGTACCTTCGGGCACGACCTGCGTGTAACCGACGCCGCCGGTGAAGGACCAGCAGTAGCCGTCGTAGGGCATTTTGACTTCCTCAATGAGGTCGCCCCAGACGTCCATCATGTCTACGGCCGTGTCGCCCTCGCGCAGGAATGTGCCGGGAGGGTGTTTGATCCACATGAGGCCGCCCTTGTGCGAGGTGAGTCGGTCGGCCATGTAGAAGTCGCCTTTCATTGGCGGTGTTGCCTGGGGAACGAGGTCACCTTCCAGCATTCCAATGGCCTTCATGGTGTTGGTGATCCCGATCTGGCCGGAGTTCGTGTTGTCCTCCCAGAGGAAGAAATCGGCGATCAGCTCGGGCGTCATGGAGGGGATGCCGTGGGCCAGGGAACTGCCAACGACGCCGGTGGCGGAGCGGCCGGGCGAATCGATGACGGTGAAACCCCAGGCCTCGGCCATCTTTTCCATCTCGTTCAGAACCTTTTCGTCGGGGCAGGCGTCGCGGCGAATCAGGGTGAAAGGGATGGCGTCGGGCGGATTGGAGTGGACGTCGATGGAGTGGGTGGCCACTTTGAGCGCCTCGCCGATGACGCCGGCCAGGCGGAGGGTGACAGTGCCACCGGAATCGGCCGGCCACATGGGAGCTGAGGACATATTGATGCCATCGCCGGTGGGCGCGATGACGGGAGAGAAGTAAGAGCCGACCTGGAAGGCGAAGGGGTTGCCGACGGTGATGGCAACGAGGCGCCCTCTAAGCTGCTGGGGGTCGGTGGCGCGCACGGTCTTGAGGAGGGCGCCGGTGCCGTTGATTTCGGTGCCGTGGATGGAGGCGGTGACGACCAGTGTGGGGCCATCCTCGACGCCGTTTACGATTACAACCGGTACGCCCACTTTGTTGCCGTCGGCCAGCGTGACATGGCCGAGGTGACCCTTTACGACTTCACCCGGAGCGGCGCTCAGGCCTGCGAGTTCGAAGTTTGCCATTTTATATACTCCTTTGTGTTCAGTGTCGCGTGGAGAATCATCAAGAGCAACAGGATGGGCTAGTGCGCGCTGGTCGGCTGCAGGTCCGACAAGGTGTCTGTCGGCCGGCTGGCCGCGTTCAGAACGGCGACCTCCACGGTATGGGCAAGGATGACCGATGCAGTGCCGACGACGATGCCGGAGGCCAGCCCGACCGAGACGCCGATTGTCAGTGCCAGTAGCATGCAGACCAGGTTGACTGCCATGCCAAGCTGAATGAAGCGGGTATCATGGCGCTTCATGAGGCGGCCGCGATAGAGGTTTTGCCAGGCCATCAGGAAGGTGATCGGTACCATGAACTGGGCGCCGAGCGCTGCCAGCGGCTCGATCTCGGCCGGCACACCCAATAGGACGGTGAAGTAAAAGTGGTCCAAGGGGGTGAAGACGAGCAGTGCCATGGCGAGGCTCAGAAATGCGCCGGACATGACTACGAAGCGCCGCAAGGCTTTGTAGGTACGTTCGTCCTTGAGGAGGGCGATCACCACCTCGTGGGAGGCGCGCATGGGGCTGGAGAAGAACATTCCCAGTCCAAAGGCGACGGGGAAGGCGGCCAGAGATGCGGCTGGCATGGCAGAGCGGGCTATGCCAGCGACGACAAGCGGGCGGGAGATGACGCGCATGACGTCGGTTGCGGCGAGCGGAAGGTAAAAGCGCCACATCCCGGCATATGTCATATCGGGCTGGCGCTCATCCGGAGATTCCTCTTTGCCAAAGATGTGGGTCCGTACAATTGGCCGGGCCCACCAGGCGATCACAAGTGCCTCGACGATTACGCTGAGTACCATAGCCAGACCGCCGAGCGCGGCGCCGGGCAGGCCTCCAAACCAGGCGCCGACGGCCATGGTGACGGTCAATGTGGCTAACCGGAACATCGTTCCCCAGGTGATATGGCGCGTGTAGCCATGTCTGATGAGGACACCTTGCAGGAAGCGGCGCAGACCGATGGCGGCGGGCCAGAGCAGGAGAAGCTGCATGGCGGGCCGGGCGGCTGCCGCTACTTCCTCGGAGAGGCCAAAGAGCGTGCGGGTCATGACATGGTAGGCCGGTGTGAAAAAGAGCAGTGCGCTGGCTACGGTCATCAGGATCGACAGGTGGAGCATGAAGCGCCAGACCAGTTGGTACATGGCGCGGTTGCGAACCAGGGCCACCCCGGTGCCCAGCATGTAGATGATGGGGCTTTCCATAAGGATGGCAATGGGTTGTGCGACGCCGAAGGCGGCCAACTCAAGCTCCGGTTGGGGCAGACGGGTTATGCCTGCACTTACGACAGGGTCGGCGATGCTCATCATCAGCCAACTCAGGGCCAGCGGATACCAGAAGGCGAATATGTAGCGCTGGCTAAGTTTTTCTGGAACCACAGTCCCGAAAACCTCGTAGGGATGCGGAGGCTTAGCTCATTACAGGACAGTGCCGGAGACTCCAGCTATCCAGTCGCACATTGGCGAATTTTGCCTGCGTAGTCCCCGGCACTGTCGAATCGTGGGTCAGTCCATATGCACTGCGTATTGGGCAAGCGGCTGGGAGGACGCGTTAACTGTCGTTCCCATGCGGTGCCATGCGGGTCAGACGGCAACTTTGCTCAGCAGAAGCGCCCGGACGATGTGAGGGCCTTGCACAGTTGCAGCCTGGCTGACCAGCTATTCGGAATCGCGATATAGATGCCAGTAACGTGTGCGAGTGTCCGGGAAGGCGACATAGCCGGCGATATCGGAAGCGATGGCCAGATTAAAGTAGCGGGCGCCGAGCCAGATCCAGGACGCGTTGTCGATGTGGAGGCGCTGGGCCTGGCTGTACAGCTCAAAGCGCTCGTCTTCGTCGACGGTCGTGCCGGCCTGGCGGATCAGGTCATCGGCTTCTTCGAGGCAGATTCCGCTGTAGCGATTGCCGTAGGAGGCGCATCCCAACAGAATGTCCATGAAGTAGCCGGGTTCGGCGACCCAGGGGAAGAGCGTGTCCAGCGCAGAGGTATGGGTGCCCTGATTCTTGCCTTCCTGATAGGCGGCGCGCGGCATGGGATTGATGTTAACGGTGATGCCGGCTTGTGCGAGCGCGCTCTGAATGATCTTGGCCATGCTGGCCTGTTCGGGCGTGCCCAAGTCGATGTTCAGATCGAACTCCAGGCCATCTGCGTAGCCAGCTTCGGCCAAGAGCTCTTTGGCCTTGGCGATGGCCTCCTCTTCGGGGAGGTCGTAGGGCCAGTAGCTGTGGTCGAAGCCCGGTACCATGGAGGGAACAGGTCCAAAACTGCGCTCGGCGCTGCCAAACCAGACGCTATCGATAATATCGTCATAGGGAATCAGGTAGGCGACGGCCTGGCGGACGAGTTTGTTGTTGAAGGGTTCGGAGTTGTGGTTGATCGGCATGACGATCATGTCGCCGATGCGCACTTGCTTCACCTGGACGGTGTCGTCGCTGCGGAGGTCATTGATCTCTTTGGCGGAGAGGTCCTGGGCCATGTCGACCTCGCCGGCCTTCAGCAGGAGAACGCGGTCAGCAGACTCGGGAACTACGGTAAAGAGTATACGGTTAAAGTAGGGTTCCTTGCCCTGCCAGTTGGGGTTGGTGCGGAACTCCATGAGCTCGTTTGGTATGCGCTCGTGGATGTAGTAGGGGCCGCTGCTGGGCATGTTGGTCTTGGCGTACTCCTGGCCCCACTTGTCGCCTTCTGCTTCACCGGCATCCATGTATGCCTGGCTGTCGATAATGTAGCCGAACTGGCAGCAGCTCATGAAGGGCCGCAAAATTGGCGTCCAATCGGATGCGTTGAAGCGGAAGGTGTAGTCGTCGAGCACCTCAAAACCCTTGAGCGGATCTTCCTCGGTGGCCAAACGGACCAGCCGATCGAGTGAGGGCGGGACGCGCATGTTACCGCGGCGATCCTTGTAGTAGAGGTAATCGTTCGCAGTGATCTCATTGCCGGAGGGGTAGTGCTTCATGCCCTCAGGCAGCTGGAAGGTCCATTGCGTGCCATCCATGGAAATCACCATTGTATCGGCCAGCATAGGCTCAAAGTTGAGCGCATCGCCGACCATGCTGCCGTCCTCGAGCTCGATGATTGCCGGCTGCGCCCAGCTGCCCAGGACATTCACCTGCGTTTCGGTCATACGCGGGAAGGCGCCGGATGCGTCCCAGTCGAGCGTGGAGAGATCCTGGCTTACGGCGACGATGAGTGTTCGATCTTCTTCGGTGGCTGTTGCCAAGGCCAATTCGCGGCCTGTCAAGTCGGACGTGTCGACGGCGGCGGTGTCGGCCGGTTGGTCGCTGCCAGCGGGGGTGGCCGCGGGGGCACAGGCGGCCAACAAGGCCAGACAGAGAAGGCTGACAACGGTCACCATCGTGAATCGGTGAGACATCTTTTTGCTTTGCATGTCTGCAAACTCCTTTTGGCGGGAAGTGTGTGGGAGGCGCCAGCTCGCGGTCCACAGTGAATGTCGGTTTCCAGTATCAGTTCCTGATTGCTGGCTCAGGATGCTGCAGTTGGACGGCTCTACGATGCCAAAGGTCTTTGCTGAGGCTCTGACCAAGGAACGCGGTACACGGCGTTGCCCCTGGGCGTCTAGGCAGGCTGCGAGTAGGCGGAAAGGGCATTCTCTTCACGATTGACATCAATGTTTTCGACCAGGATACAGGCGGCGCTGTGTGTGTTGGCAATGTGAAACAGGGGTGGGCCAGGCTGCAAACAGGCGTCGCGGCGATACGGGCAGCGTGAGTACAGGCGGCACCCGGGCGGCAGGTCGATGGGGCTGGGCACTTCACCAGGCAACTTCAGGCGCTCTTTGCCACGTTGCGAGGGGTCTGGAATCGGGACCGCGGAGAGCAGGGCCTGTGTGTAGGGATGTGCAGGTGAGTCGAAGATCTCATCGGTGCTGCCAGTTTCCACGATGCGGCCCAGGTACATCACCGCTACCTGAGTGCAGGTATGCTTGATGACGCTCAGATCGTGGGAAATGAACAGGTAGGTGAGACCCAGCTCCTCCTGCAGCCTGGTTAGCAGGCGCAGGATCTGGCCGCGTACAGAGACATCGAGAGCAGAAGTTGGTTCGTCGAGCACGATGAAGTCGGGATGGGTAGCGATGGCGCGGGCGACCCCGATGCGCTGCTGCTGGCCGCCGCTGAACTGATGGGGGTAGCGTGAGAGATGATCGGGTTGAAGCCCGACCTGGGAGAGTAGTTCGCGGACGCGCTGGTCCTTTTCGTGTGCGTTCAGGTTGGTGTGCAGGTCCAGCGGTTCGCGGAGGATGGCGCCGACCGTCATGCGCGGTGTGAGCGAGCCACCGGGATCCTGGAAGACCATTTGCATGCGGCCGCGCATTTTTGCGACTTGCTCGCTTTTCAGGTCGGTGAGGTTCTGCTCTCCCATCCAGATGTCGCCGGAGGTGGGTTCGATCAGCCGCAAGAGACAGCGGCCGGCAGTGGTCTTGCCACAACCGCTCTCGCCGACCAGTCCCATTGTAGAGCCTCTGGGGATATCGAATGATATGTCGTCAACAGCGCGCAGCCGGACACGGGAAAACATGCTGACCCGAATCGGGAAATCTTTGCGCAGGTTACGGATTCGAATGAATGAATCGTTGTTGGCAAGTGACATATCTGTTCTCCGGGTCCGTATGGGAGCGATGGACCCGATTCAGTGCGAGTTTGCCAGGACCAGGTCAGGCCGCCTCCAGTTCCCAGGCTTCTTCCAGCATTTCCTTTTCTATCCGTCCGGAGACGATATGGCAGCGTGTTGAATGGTCATGTCCTGCTTCGACCATCGGGGGTTCTTCATGCCAGCAGAGCTCCTCGGCAAAGGGGCATCTGGGGTGAAATGTGCAGCCGCTGGGCAGATGCACGGCATCCGGTACCGTGCCGGGAATAGTGGAGATCGGTTTGTCAATGTCTACGCGTAACGTGGAAGCGATAAGCCCTTGTGTGTAAGGGTGGCGGGGATTGGTGAAAATCTCGGCCACGGGACCCTGTTCGACGACGCGGCCGGCGTACATGACGATTACGCGTTCGCACAGTTCGGCGACGACGCCCAGGTCGTGCGTGATGAACAGGCAGGCGGAGCCGGCCGATCTGACGCGTGTGCGAATCAGGTCCAGCACCTGAGCCTGCACGGTAACGTCAAGACCTGTTGTCGGTTCATCGGCGATCAGGAGCAGTGGATTGGCGCTCAGGGCCATGGCGACCATGACGCGCTGGCACATGCCGCCGGAGAGTTCATGTGGGTAGGCGCGGGCGCGGCGCTCAGGGTCGGCGATTTCAACGGCGCGCATCATTTCGATTGCGTGGTTCTCAGCGACGTTGCGCGAGCAGTTCTCACGCAGCTGAATCACGCGGCTAATCTGGTCGCCGACGGTAAAGAGGGGATTGAGGGCGGCGCGGGGTTCCTGGAAGATCATGGAGATTCTACGTCCGCGCACCTCTTGCATTTCAGCCTGGCTGAGAGACATCAGGTCCTCGCCATCGAGCCAGACCTCGCCGCTCACGATTTTGCCGGGGGCCTTGACGAGCTGGATGATCGACTGTGCGGTCACGGACTTGCCCGACCCGCTCTCTCCGACCAGACCGGTGATTTCGCCGCGATTCAGCCTGTAGGAGACGCTGTTGACGGCCCTGACGATTCCCTCATAGGTATAGAAGTAGGTATGGAGGCCCCTGATGTCGAGGAGCGTGTTGGGCCTGTGTGCTTCCAGCATCTGTCAGGTTTCCATCCGTTTGGGATCGAAGATGTCTCTCAATCCTTCTGATAGCAGGTTGAAACCGAGGACGGCAAGCATGGCGGCGAGCCCTGGGAAGAAAGAGATCCACCATTCGCCGCTGACGATGCCCCCGACCCCATCGTTTATCATCGATCCCCACTCGGGGGTCGGTATGGGCACGCCGAGGCCGATAAAGCTGAGGCTGGCGGCAACCAGAATTGCCCAACCGGCATTGAGGGGGGCTTGAGCGAGCACGGGGTCGAGGCAGTTGGGGATGAGATGGCGAAAAATGAGCCGGTGGGACGGGTTGCCCACGGAGCGGGCGGCCTCAGCATAGAAGCTTTCCTTCTTGCTCTTCATTTCGGCGCGAACGACGCGCAAGTAAGAAGGAAAGTTGATAAAGGCGATTACGGCGATGACGAGCCAGATGCTTCTCCCCAGCGCTGCAACAACAGCCATCGCCAGAATAAGAGGAGGAAAGGCCTGGAAGGCGTCAAGGATACGCATGAGGATGTCGTCGAATCTTCCGCTAAAGTAACCGGCTAACCCACCTAAGGGCACGCCGATGGCAATCGCCATGAGGACAGAGGCGATGGCGATTAAGAAATCGACGCGCGTGGCGTAGATAACGCGGGAATAGATGTCCCAGCCGACCTCGTCGGTACCGAAGAAGTGCCTGGCGCTGGGCGGCTCGAACTGCTCTTCCAGGTTGGTGACGACGGGATCGTGGGTCGCCAGCACCGGCGCGAAGATCGCTACCAGGACGAAGAACAGGATAATGGCGATCCCCACCATCGTCGACCAGTTGCGGCGCAGCTGGTAGAGGAATCGCTGCAGGCCCGGGGGCAGTTCTGCATCCAAGCCCAGTTGCAGTGGTGTTCCCTGTGCTCTCATGTCTCAGTCTCTGGTAATCCAGTTCAATCTTGTTTCTGCGGAATGGTGCGGGCGCCCTGCAGGCAGAAGATCGCCTGCACTCATGGCAGATAGGCTAGGCGGTGATTCTCGGATCGATGACAAAGTAAAGGATGTCTACGATCAGGAACACAAGGACGTATAGAACGGCGGCGAGAAGGACAAAGCCCTGTACAGCGTTGTAATCTTTAACGACGATCGATTCGAGCGCGTAGCGTCCAATGCCTGGCCAGGAAAATATTCTCTCGAGCACAACGCTGCCGCCCAACAGGTTGCCGTAGACGAGTGCGACGAAGGTCAGGGGGGCGAGAAGGGCGTTGCGCAAGGCGTCGCGGAAGTAGATCTGCCGATCAGGCACGCCGTTGGCGCGGGCTGCCTGAATGAACTCGGACCCAAGGACTTCCAACATCGACGAGCGCATCAGGCGAGTGATGGGCGCGAGGGTAACCAGGGCCTGGGTGATGACGGGCAGGGCCAGATGTTGTGCGCTCGAACTGAAGGCCTTCCAGTTGCCGGTGAGCAGACTATCGACAAGGTAGAGGCCAGTGATTCGATCCGGCGGTGAGACGAGCAGACCGATGCGGCCGCTTGGCGGCGGAAATATCCGCAACAGGTAAAACAGGACGTAGATCAGGAGGAGCCCCAACCAGAAGGAGGGCACTGACACGCCCATAAGTGTGATGCCACGGCTGATGTTGTCGATCCAGCTGTTTCTGTAGACTGCTGACAGGACGCCGAGGGGAACGCCCAGCGCTATCGAAAGGAGGAGGGCGGCAGTGGTCATTTCGAAGGTGGCAGGGAACCTCCGAATCAGGTCCTGGGCGACGGACTCTGAGGTGAACCAGGAGTCGCCGAGGTCGCCGCGCAACACGTTTCCCAGCCAGATAAAGTACTGTTCATGCAGGGGCTTGTCGAGCCCCAAACGCTTCGTGATCGCCTCGATTTCTTCCGGCGTTGTGTCGATCCCGACAAACAGGTAGACCGGATTGCCGGGAAGGACATGGGAGATGGTGAAGATGATGATAGAGACCCCTAACAGGACGGGGATCAGTTGGAGCAGACGCTTGCCGACGTATTGCAGCAGTCGCATTACTTGAGATTCTCCGGAACGATGGTACCGTTTTCCACGATTACCTGATCGTCTACGTAGATATCGTGATCGAGGCAGCAGAAGTCCCAGTGCGACTCGACATCGTTGTCACCACCGACCGGCCAGAAGATGTTGCGGCCAAAAGCCAATAGGAAGTTGGCGTAGTAGGCCTCGGAGTCCATGCCGATTACGTTCCAGTCGGCGCGGTGTTCGGTGCCCCAGCCGACGTGGGCCAGTTCGTAGGAGCGGGGGTCGTTCCACTGCGCGAACCATTCTTCGACGAGGCGGGCTTCAGTTCCACCCTCGAACTTGACGATGCGGCCTTCGCGGACAGTGAGTTTGACAGGCTCGGTGGAGTGGCGGCGGAACTTGAGAAAGACGGTGCCGGGGTCGACCACGATTGTGCCATCGCCCTGGCCGGGGGCGGCGAAGAAGGTGACCAGCCCTTGCGGCCAGTGGTCCCACTTTCCCGGTTCGTCGGCCAGGCTGTAGAGGGTGTAGGCCTCGCGGCCCTCTTTGTTGACGGTGAAGTCGGTACCGTTCTTGGAGGTGATGCGCACTTCCTTGCCGGCAGTCAACAGGGGGACGCCGGCGCGGCCGCGCTTGCGTACATCCTCGTTGGGAGAGAGGCGACGCAGGACGTCGATCGGTTCGACGACCATGAGGGCGCGTGTACCGGACTGACGCGCTTCGTCGTGGGCCCGCGAATAGAGCCACTGCACCTGTGACATGCCGATGACGAGGTCGGCGGCTTTCCAAGCATCACGAATGTAGGCTGAAGAGATTTCAGGAAGGGTGGACGGTACGGTCATCTGAATGACTTCGGCGCCGATTTCCTGCCCAGCTGCCATGAATGCGGCAGGGTATGTAGGGTTGAATCGGGTGTCGGTGAAGAGCAGAAGCGTCTCATCGGAAGTGAGCTTGCACCCTTCCAATACGTCACGGAACAGACCAACTATCTCTGTGGCAGCGTGGTAGGATACTGCGAAATCCTGCATACGCATGGATTGACTCCTCTGTGGCTACTTTCTCGTCGGACAGCCGCCCTGAGGCGGCCCGGTATCCGATATTCCTGTTTACTTCAGTTCGTCCGGGACGATGTCCCCGGCTTTCACAATCAGCTCGCCATCGAGATAGAGGTCGTGGCGCAGCAGGCAACCGCCGGCGTGCGACGGCATGGGCCAAGCGATGGACGGGCGATTCTGGCCATGGAGGCCGTTGTAGGGAGCGAGTGTGGAAAAGATGTTCATGCCGAGGTGGAGCATGATACAGCCGTAGTAGCTCTCCCACTCAGCGGTGTTCCAGCCGGGGCCGCCCCAGGCGGCACTTTCATGCGTGCCCCAACCGATGTGGGCGATTCGGTAGAATTCGGGGCGTTTGAGCCCGGCAAGGTAACTCTCGAAGCGACGTGCTACCCAACCGCCCTCGATGCGGACGATTTTGCCATTCTCGAAGTGGGTAACGACCTGCTCCGGGAGCAGGTCGCTGTAAGAACCGAGCAGTTCGCCGAGTGAGTCTTCGGCGTCCCAGACCACCTTCCCATTGGCAGAGTCTTCAACGGGCGCGGTGGCGACCAGGCCGAAGCCGAAGTTGTCCCAGCGGCCCGGCTCGTCGACGATGCCTACCTGGCAATGGCCGATGCGGCCGTCAACGCTCAGGGTCAGGTCGGTGCCGGCCTCGGAGGTGACGCGCAGGGTCTTGGCCTCCTGCATGCGGACGGCGCCGGCGCGGGTGCGGTCGATCATGGGTTGGGTCGGGAACAGTTTGCGGAGGAGTGTTTCGGAGCCGCCGACGGAGCAGTCCCACCAGCGCGTTCCGCTCATGATGATCTCTTCGAAGACGGGCGTGTACATGCCGATGTCGGCTACGGCGCCTTTGGCTGTGGTCGGCCTGACGACGACGTCGGCCGACTTGAGAATGTCGGCAACAAAGGAGCCGTCCTGCACGGGGTTGGCGAAATTGGTCCCATTGGTCCGCCCGGACATGATGACGCGAACCCAATCTGCGCCGAGGATGTCAAGGGCGTCGCTGTAGGCGCGCATGGCGCGTTCGTCGTACACGTGCGCGCTCAAGAGGGCGGCGCGCGTGCCGTCACTGATTTTGCTCAACGCCAACGCTTCGGCGAGTAACTCGGCAAAGCTATTTGTATGTTGTGAAGTCGTCATGCTTTGGATCCTCCATTGGAGCACTGGCCGCAGTGCTGGCGTTGGGATTGCAGATAGATTTTACCGCAGGTATTCGGGTACGATCTCCTCATCTTCATTGACGATTAACTCGCCGTCCAGGTAGAGGTTTTTGTGGCGGCAGCAGAGGTCGATGTGTGCCCTGGTGTAGTTGGTGCCGCCGAGGCCGGAGTGTTCGTGGGCGGCGTTAAAGATGTTGCGGCCAGGGGAGACCATGACAGTGCCGTAAAGACTCTCAGAGTCCATGCCGACCACGTTCCAGAGGGCTCTGTGCTCGGTTCCCCAGCCGGCGTGGGCGAAGCGGAATGCGTCCGGGTCGTCGAATGAGCTGAGGTAGTCGCGCAGGAGCTGAGCATCGAGACCGCCTTCGATACTGGTGATGAGGCCGGCTTCGAGGGTCATGCGGATTTCAGAGACTGTGTGTCTGCGTTGCTGGAGTATCACGTCGCCGGCGCGGACGATGTAGGTGCCTTGGGCGGTGTCTTCGAGGGGGCCAGTGGCCACGAGTCCAGCCGGCCAGTGGTCCCAGCGACCGGGCTGGTCGGCGAGCCCAACCTGAGCGTGGCCCTTGCGGCCGTCTTTGCGGAGGGTGAAGTCGGAGCCGGCGGAGTCGGTGACGCGTATTTCGCTGGCTTCGGCCATGCGTTTGGCGCCGGCGTAGGTGCGTCTGATGACGTCCTCGTTGGGGAACATGCGCTTGAGGTTGGCGACCGGCTCGTGGACCATAAGCGTGCGTGTGCCGGAGGCGAGCGCTTCGTTGTGGGCGTCTGTGTAGAGCCAGGGAATTGAGGTCATGGCGACGACCATGTCTGCGGATTTCCAGGCGTCAAGTACAAGCTGGGCCGAGATTTCAGCGTCGGAGGGGGCGGTGATTGTAAATACCTCCGCGCCCAAAGAAGTGGCCGCGGCCATCATTGCACCTGGGTACTCCGGAAAGGCGAATTGGGCGTCAGTGAAGGCAAGAATCACTTCGCCTTTCTTTACGTTACACAGGCGAAGATGCTCAGTAAACAGGCCAACAAGATCGGTGCCCTTCATTCCAGTCACCTCAGTTCCTTTCGGGGCGCGGTTGGGCGCCCTGGTACGATTCGGATGGTATGAATACTGTGGTCGCGATTATAAGTGCACGACCCTTTTTCATCGACGAACGGTTTTTTTTACGCGTGGTTCAATGTGAAGAATCGGCTTACGCTGAAAGTTGACGGCCAGCCAAGATGGACAGCCGTAAGCTGTTTGCTACCGGTTCGTGCTCAGGGCGCAGGTTGGGAAGAGTCGACTTTTCAGGCTTAGCCAGGTGTTCGAAACCGGGCATCTGCTCAGTTTGCGCGCTGCCGTCCTGGCGTGACATTGCCTGAGTCGGGAGGTCAGTTTTGGATATTGGGTACGATTTTAGCGATAAAACGCCTTCTGTCAAATGCGAAACTTGCACGTTCGGACGCTGAAGCCACTACTCTCCTTTGGTTATTCTTGCTCCCTTCCCTTTGGCCCGGTTGCCCGCATCCAGTCGGTGTTGCTACCGATAACAGTCAGAGCAAGCGCAGACCGGTCTGTGTTATCATTCAGGCTGACTACCTGCTCAAGCCCAAAAAGCCATGAAACCAGGTTCGATTGGGGCCCATGAGATGGAGCTTGGGAAGAAGCTCAGAGCCTCACTCCAATAGAGGAGCAGCCAATGTCCAGTAAACCGACCGTTCTTCTCGATCCCTTCTTCCGGAGGATGGACGAGATATTCTCGGAATCGGATCTTCGGCGCCTGCCCGAAATCGTTGACGTCGTCTGGGGCAGGTCGGAGTCAATGCCCTTGGAGGATGCTGTTGAAGCGGTAAAGGAGGCGGAGGCGGTCGTCTGTTCCAGCTGGCGGTACGGAGATGTATTGTACGAGGCGGTCAATTTAAAGGCCATTTTGACCGTTTCCGGCGCGTTTCCTTTGGACCTGGACTACGGTTATTGCTTCGCCAACGGGATCCGGGTGCTGTCGGCGGCGCCGGCCTTTGGCCGCCAGGTGGCGGAGATGGCGCTGGGGATGGCGATCGCTTGCGCGAGGGGGATTGTGGATGGCCACCAAGCGATGCAGGATGGCACAGAGACCTATTCGAAGGCGGGGAATGTCGGCAACTTCAATCTCTACGGCAAGCAGGTAGGGTTGATCGGGTATGGGGGACTGGCTCGATGCCTGCATCCTCTGCTCAAACCGTTTGGCTGCGGCATTACGGCATATGACGCCTGGCTGGGAGAACGTTATCTGCGGCGCCAGGGCGTATCGCCTCAGCCCTTGGAAGAGTTGATGGAGACATCGCAGTTCATCTTCGTGCTGGCGGTCCCGTCAGACGAGAATCGCGCCCTGCTGGATCGTGCTCTGTTGGAACGTATCCGGCCGGACGCGGCGCTAATACTTGTGAGCCGCGCTCATCTTGTCGATTTTGATGCGTTGACCGACCTGCTGCATGCGGGCCGTTTTCGCGCGGCGATTGACGTCTTCCCGCAGGAGCCACTAGACCCTGCGCATCCGATTCGCAACGCGCCGAATGTTGTGCTTTCAGCGCACCGCGCGGGCAGCGTAAAGGAGGCACATTGGGAGATCGGGGAGATGGTGCTGGATGATCTGGAGGCCATCGGCAAAGGCTTGCCGCCGCAACAAATGCAGAGGGCGGAGCCGGAACTGGCACTGAGGTATGCAAGCACGCGAGTCAGGGGACACAGATCGAGTTAGCTCCGTGAAAGGGACCGACATCAGTGCGCCGGTCCGCGGCTAAACGTTCAGAGTAAGTCTCAGAGCTTGGATTAGCCCTGGCTGGAGATCACTGGCCAGGGTTTCTTCGCGCCGGTTGAGCCCGCTCATGTAGGCCTTGAGCAGGATGTGAAAGTCAAGCAGGGCTGCGTCGAGGTTGAGGGGATGACTCCGGCTGTCGTCTTCGAGCCAGTCGAAGGCGGCTTCGGTCATGGCGGCCTGGCCGAGGATGTCTTCGTCAGGGTAGTTGTGGCTGCCGCGTTCGTGCTTGCCGCGGATGGCGGTCTCCCAGCCCCACATGCTCCAGTGGACGTAGCCGTCGGTGCCGTAGACGGTGACTTGCTTGTGGACGTTGACGCGCTGATCCCCGGCCAAAACATAGGGGCCGTTGAGGCCGCAGCGCAGGAGTGTGCTCGCGCCGTCGCGGTAGCGAATCGTCGCCAAGGTTGCGTCGGGTGCGTAGTGTTGTTTGCGGCCCTCCTGCAGGCCGTTTCCGCCGGAGATCTGGGCAAAGATGCTGGCCGGTTCTCCCTGGGGATGAAAAGCGGCTACCGACTGCAGTGCGTGCGTGCCCTGATAGGCCATGTTCATGCGGGCGCTGGCGTCGATGAGGCGGACGTCGCCGACGGCGCCGTCAGAGACCAAGGCTTGCAAATGGCTTCGGCGGGGGTGGAAATGGAGCTGGTGGTTGATGGCGACTTTGACTTTGGCGGAATCGGCGAACTTACGGATCGCCAGGTAGTCTTCGGCCTGAATGGCGAGGGGCTTTTCGATGATGAGGGCACCGACGCCGGCGGCTTCGGCGGCTTGCAATACTTCGAGACGGACGTCGGGCGGGGTGTTGACGTGGACGAGGTCGGGTTTTTCGCGTTGGAACATTTCGCGGTAGTCGGTGTAGCGTACGTCGACTTTCCAGCGCTGGCCGAAGGCGTCAAGGTTAGCGCGGTTGCGGGTGGCGATGCAGGCGAGTGTTCCGCGGGGGATGTGGGCGTAGGCGTCGGCGTGGCCGTTGGCGCGTCCGCCGCTTACGCCGATGATGGCGCATTTGTAGGTCATGGTTGATTGGTTTTCCTTGTACGAAAGAGAATAATCTTCATTCCTTCAGGAAGCTTGTACCAGACCTTTGGTTTGGCCAAGATAGAGCCACACAATTCTGATTTCATCATAAGAGTATTCGTCGCCCAGGACTTCCTTTGCGGGCGAGAGGTATTCCCCTCCCGTCTCTACCAATGCCGCTCTGATTTTGTCGAATCGTTCCTGGGGAGGTAACAGGGGGCCGAGGTCCAGCTTTTCGCCTGCACGGACCATTCGATTCAGATGGCCGGCGATCGTACTCTCCGCGAGGCCGCGTTCTCGCGCAATCTCCTTGATGGACATGCCTTGCTGCAGTAGCTGTCTGGTCTGATCGTAAGTGGAGCCGAGACGTTTACCTCGATCCGACTTGCTTCGCTTTCGGGCCGGAATAAATCGCTCCTTGAGGTCGTGTGAGCTGGCATAATCGACGATCGCGGCCAAGAAGGTATCACCAAGCTGTTCAAGCTTCCTTGTGCCCACTCCAGAAATCCGGCTCAGGCTGTCCCGGCTCTGAGGAATGTAATAGGCCATCTGCTGCAAGGTGACATCGCCAAAGATCACATAGGGTGGTACATCACTTTCGGTGGCCAATCTGCTGCGTAGGCCCCGGAGCACACTGAATAATGCACGGTCATAGTCCAAGGCCGCGCGACTCGCAGTCGATTCTTTTTCATCCTCGCGTTTGGGCCGGGCAAGCGCTAACTCCTCACGGTTCTTAAGAAACAGTCTTCCGGCTTTGGTGACTCTTAGCGTCGGGTACTCCCCGCTGCTCTTGAAGAGCAGACCTTCGGCCACAAGAAGGCCGGCTATCTCCTTGAGTTCTCCGTCTGAAAACTCTTCGGCAATGCCATAGACACTCAGTTTGTGGTGGCCACGTTGCCTGATGGCCTTGGTGTTCGCACCGCGCAGCACGGCGCTTACATGGTTGATACCGAAACGCTGCTCAGTGCGGATCACTGCCGAAAGGATCTTCTGGGCGATGATTGTGGCGTCGAACTCCTCTTTCGGCACCAGGCAAAAGTCGCAGCCGCCGCAGTTTTCTCGGTCCCACTCCTCGCCGAAGTAGCCGAGGATGTACTTTCGCCTGCAAGACTGCAATTGGCAGTATTCGACGACTTGACCCAGCTTATGGCGTGCGTTTTGGCGCTCCGATTCATCCTCGGACTTGTCGATAAGAAACTCGAGCTTACTAACGTCGCCGAAGGAGTAGAATAGGATGCAATCGCCAGGTAGGCCGTCGCGTCCCGCCCGGCCCGTTTCCTGATAATAGCCCTCAAGTGACTTGGGAATGTCGTAGTGAACCAGCAAGCGAATATTGGGCTTGTCGATGCCCAAGCCAAAAGCGATAGTCGCCACGACGATTGAAACACGGTCGTGCACGAAGGACTCTTGAGTCTGACGCCTCACTTCGTTCTCAAGACCGGCGTGATATGGCTGCGCGTCGAGTCCAGTATCACGGAGGTGAGCGGCCAGTTCCTCAGTGTCTTTTCGGGAAGTACAGTAGATAATCGCTGACGAGTCCTTGTGCCTCTCAAGTAGTGCCACGAGCAGGTCGAAACTGTCGCTCCTTTTGGGCACGATGCCGTAGCTGAGATTCGGTCGATTGAAACTGGCGATGAATTGACGAGGCCGGCTCAACTGAAGCTGGTCGACGATGTCGCGGCGTACTCGTTCGGTGGCGGTTGCCGTCAGTGCGAGGAAGGGCACGCCTGGCATCTTCCTGCGTAGTTCGCCAAGTCGACGGTAGTCGGGGCGAAAGTCGTGTCCCCACACAGAGATGCAGTGGGCCTCGTCAACAGCAACAAGACTCACCCGGAGGCTGGCGAGAAAGTCTTGAAATTCCGGTAATGAGAGTCTCTCCGGTGCAACGTACAGAATTTTGAGAGTGCCTTGGCGTACCCGTTCATGTACGCGGCGCACTTCAAAGTAAGGCATCGTACTGTTGATGGCGCCAGCTGAAATTCCGTTTGCCTGGAGTGCGTCCACCTGGTCCTTCATCAATGCTATCAGAGGGGAGACTACCAGGGTCAGGCCGTCGAGGCGTAGGGCGGGCAACTGGTAGCAGAGTGACTTGCCACCGCCGGTCGGCATGAGGACCAGTGCGTCTTCTCCGTTGAGAACGCTGGTGATGATCTCTTCCTGCAGTGGGAGGAATTCGTCGTAGCCGAAGTATTGCTTTAGCAGGTCTAGCATGGGGGATTATGCTTCCTTTCGAGTGGTGCGAACGCATGGCGCCCGCTTAGGCTCACGTGTTTATGAGATAGTCCAGATCAATTGCTGGCGTTGAGGCCTTGTCGAAGTTGAAACGCGTTCATGCAGCCCTACGTGCCCCTGTCTACTGCCATGGCTTAAGCACCACCTTGGCGCATTGGCCGCTGGCCTGCAGCTCCCAGGCATCTTCTATACGATCGAGGGGAAAGGTGTGGGTGATGAGTTTGTCGAGTTTGTCGGGATTGGCGGCGATGACGCGCAGGATTTGCGGTGTATCGGCCATGTTGTAGTGCCAGGAGCCGTGGAGGCTGAGGCCTTTGCGCAGCATGTCTGTGCTGACACGGATGGGAGTCTCGTCCGTACCGCTTTCGCCGACGAAGCTGACGGTGCCTTTGCGGCGGGTGGCGTCGATGCAGAAACGGTGGGCGGCGACGACGCCGGAACAGTCTATGCTGTGATCGACGCCGCGGCCGTCGCGTGTGAGCGCCAGAACCTGGTCAAGGGCGTCAGAGTCGGTTGGGTCGATGACGGTGGCTGCGCCTAACTCCATGGCTTTGGCTGCCCGGTATTTGTTTACATCGACCCCAATCAATGTAGCACCTCGATGCGTGCCGTTGATGACGCCGCCGAGGCCCACGGGGCCCAGGCCCGTGATCATCAATGTGTCGTCGGGGCCAATTCTTGCTCTTTGGACCGCACCGAAGGTGGGACCCAAGCCACAACAGGCCATGGAGGCATGATCGTAGGAGATGCCATCGGGAATCGGGACGAGCATCCAGTCCTGTTTGAGCATGAACTGCGACATGGTTGCTCTGCCTTCGGCGCCGTCAGGTTGGGGCGGGGGCTCTTCGGCGTCCAGGCAGTGGATGTACTCGCCGTCAAGACAGAGTTCGCACTGCCCGCATGGTGTTTGGGGCATCACGACGACGCGATCACCGACATTGACGCGGCAGGGCTGAGCCACTTCGACGACTTCGCCGGCGGCCTCGTGACCGAGATAGGGGGCCTCTCTGCCGGAGTCGTAAACCTTAAACTCAGTACACATGGGGGCGGTATGGATCTTGACAACGACCCAGTTTTCGCCGGCGGTGGGGTTGGGAACGTCGACGACGCCTCCGTCTTTGGGTCCGAATACAGCAGCTGTCTTCATGATTTCTTTCCCTTCCTCATTGCTTGCATTGCCGGCTGCAAGGTGTTGGACAGGCCCCCCACTATCGGCGAGACAAGCGGCCAATCGCAAACTACCAGTTGGTAAAGGAGCCGTCGAGGCGGCGTACCTGCGGTGTCTCGCGCCATCTGGAGGGTTGGCGTGCGGCCGCTTCCCTGTCGAATTCAATGCCGAGACCGGGCAGATCGGTCGGCGTGAGATATCCGTCCTCCCAGTGGTGTTGCACGGGCACGATGTCGGGCAGTATTTCGGCGGGTTTGCGGGGTTGCTCCTGTACGCCGAAGTTGGAGGTGGCCAGGTTCATCTGCAGGCAGGCTGCGGATGAAACGGGGCCGAGCGGATTGTGTACAACCAGCTTGATGTAGTGGGTCTCGCACCACCCAGCGATTTTTCGGGCTTCGGTGAAGCCGCCGGCGATGCACATGTCGACGCGTGCGTAATCGATCCATTCCTCCTCGATCAGCTGGCGGAACTCCCATTTCGAGGAGAACTGTTCGCCGGCTGCGATGGGCACGTGGACGCGAGGCCGCAACGTCTTGAACGAGTCCGGGTTTTCACTGCGCAGGGGATCTTCGATGAAGAATGGCGCGTACTGCTCGACTTCACGGCAGAGCCAGATTACGTCAGGAAGGTCCAGGCGCGTGTGAACGTCGAAACAGATGTCGATCTCGTCGCCGACTGCGGTTCGTACGGCCTCGAACTGGCGCAGGGCGGCGCGCACGGCCTGGCGGGGTTCGAGGATGTCGCCGTCCTGGGGGAGACCCCAGCGTAGGAACTTCCAGCCTTGTTCCTTGGTCTCGAGGCAGCTCTCGACGAGGGGTTCCACTTCGAGGGCATGGACGTGATTGTGAGGATAGCAGACGACCTTGTCGCGGACGCGGCCGCCGAGCAGCTCATAGACGGGTACGCCGAGCGCCTTGCCTTTGATGTCCCACAGGGCGATGTCGATGGCGGAGATGGCCGAGCTCAGGACGCGCTGGGCGGGGAAGAAGCCGCCGCGGAACAGCCATTGCCAGATGTGCTCTATGCGAAAGGGGTCCTGGCCGACAAGTATCTCTTTGAAGTGCTTGACAGCGCCAATCACCGCCTGTTCGCGGCTGGTCAGACCGGACTCGCCCACGCCGAAGATGCCTTCATCGGTGTCGACGACTACGAAGAGAAAGTTGCGATGGCCGGCCCAAACTGGATAGGCGGTAATGTCGGTAATTTTCATCGGACACTCCTCGGAGACTTTAGGCGAAATGGGTTTGCCCTCGCCATTAAAGAGATGTCAACGGGGGCGAGAGGAATTTGGGTCGGACTGAAGATGGTCAATCGAAGGCAAAGCCGCCCGTCGCAACTATCAGATGCGGGCCGTCAGTCCAGGTAATATGCAACGTCGCGGTACCCTGCAAAGCCTACACGCGACAGAAGAACTTCGCAAGCCGACCCGCTCGCGGCAGGCAGTGATTCACCGGAGTAGCTGGCATTGGTCCAGTTTTCGGCCAGCTGGCCGTCTTTTATTGCAGTTCGGGCCGTGTTTCCGTATGATGGGGCCAGATTCAAATTCAGAACTCATATGGAGGACTTTGATGCGAGCGCTCGTCTGGACTGCGCCGGAAGTGATGGAGATGCAGGAGCAGCCCGATCCCATGCCAGTTGCTGATGAAGTGGTCGTTCGCGTGGCCTACGCGGGTATCTGCGGCTCGGAGCTGAGCGGGTTTCTGGGACACAACGCCCTGCGCACGCCGCCGCTGGTGATGGGGCATGAGTTTGCGGGCGAGATCGTAGAGGTCGGACGGGAGGTAACCGGACTTGAGGTAGGCGACGCGGTGACGGTGAACCCGCTTACGTACTGCGGGCAGTGCCGCACATGTCATATGGGTTTGACACAGCTCTGCCCGGAACGGCGACTGGTGGGGGCGCACAGGCCGGGCGCTTTTGCCGAATATGTCAGTACTCCTGCGTTCGTGACGCACAAGTTGCCAGAAGGAATGTCTCTGCGCACCGGTTCTCTGACGGAGCCGGTGGGCGTTGGTGTTCGCATCGGCCGGCTGGCGGGCGATGTGGAAGGAGAGTCGGCGCTGATTATCGGGGCAGGGCCGATTGGGCTGCTGGCCCTGCAGGCGCTGAAGCTGGCCGGCGCGGACCAGATCTTCATCTCGGACCTGGACCCTGAGCGTCTGGCGATGGGCGGCGCACTCGGCGGCATCACAGTTACGCCGGCTGGAGGCGGCCTTGGCGGGGCCGGCCAGGGGGCGGACGTGGTTGAGACGGTCAAGGAGGCCACCGGCGGCGAGGGGGTAGCGGTCTCGGTTGACGCGGTGGGGACGGGGGGTACACGCAGCCAGTGTGTAGACGCTACTCGGAATGCTGGAATCCTGATTCTTTCCGGCCTGCATGAAGAGACGAGCCCGATGCCAGCGGCGGCGATAATTCGCCAGGAATTGACGGTGCGGGGCAGTTTTGCATACGGCGCGGCCGACTTTGCAGACGGCCTAGAGGCGTTGCACGCGGGCCACTACCGGCTTGACCCGTGGATTATTGAAGCTCCGCTGGCGGAGGGTGGGGACTGGTTTAAGCGTCTCATCCACAGTCCGGGCAATGTTTCGAAGGTGCTGCTGGTTCCGGACCGATGATGAATTCGACGGGGAGTTGTCACTTTGGCAAAGCCAAAGACGAAAACTTCAGATGAAAGCGCTGAGAACATCGTAAATGAACAAGGCGTCCCAGTAATCGCCGGCGCCGACTTTAAGGTCCGGCAGATCGCCATGGACTATACCGAGATGGGGTATGATGTGGCTGGGATCCAAGGACAGCATCCATTTCTCTCCAGGGCCCAGATAAGGCTGGCGATCTCCTATTACCTTAAGGACAAGAAGTCTTTCGACGCAGAGATAGAAGAAAGCGCGCGCGAATATGAAAGGCTACACCGTGAATCGGCCAACTCACCGATCCGCCAGAAGCTCCGTGAGCGGCGAGCAAAAAGTTGAGCCTAGCACTATACATGGATCATTGCGTAAAGGGTGCTATAACCGAGGGCCCTCGCATTCGAGGTGTTGATGTTCTGACTGCGAGCGAAGACGGTGCATCGCGAATTGATGACGAAATGCTGTTGCGACGGGCCACCGAATTGGGTCGAGTTCTCTTCAGCCAGGATGTTGACTTGCTCAGATTGGCTGCCAGTTTTCAAAGAACGGGTATCGAGTTTAGCGGCCTCCTGTACGTGCATCAGTTGCGACTGAGCGTCGGCCAAGTAGTAGAGGACCTCGAAGTCGCGGCAAAGGCGCTGGACCCTGAGGAGATCGCGAATCGAATTGAATTCTTTCCGCTGTAGGTATCCAGTTGCCACTGGCAAGGGACATTTCCTCAGTCCAAGCTAGCTCAATTACATTCCTCACTCTTTCCCAGGAGAATTCCTATGTCGATACCTCGTCCGGAGTACCCGCGGCCGCAGTTTGTGCGTAAGGACTGGCTCTGCCTGAACGGCGAGTGGGAGTTTGAGATCGACCAGGGGGACAGCGGCCTGGAAAGGGGACTGTTGGGGCGTCCGCTTGGGAGTCGGATAGTGGTTCCTTTCTGTCCGGAGTCGAGGCTTTCGGGGGTGGAGAACCACGACTTTCTAGAGGCGGTCTGGTACCGGCGGCAGGTGGAGATCCCAAGCAGTTGGGCGGGGCGGCGGGTGCTGCTGCATTTCCAGGCGGTGGATTACGACGCCACTGTATGGGTCAACGGAGAGGAGGTTGGGCGCCACCGAGGGGGATTCAGCCCCTTTACTTGTGATTTGAGCGACGCGGCTCTGCCGGGTGAGCGGGTGACAGTTGTAGTGCGGGCGCGGGACAACCACCGGGATCCACAGCCGCGGGGCAAACAGGCGCAGACGTATGGACCGCGGGGCGCGATATACGTGCGGACGACCGGCATCTGGCAGAGCGTATGGATGGAACCGGTACCGGAGATTCATTTGGGACGGCCGCGGCTGACGCCGGACGTTGCCAACAGTGTCATCCGCGTGGAGCAGCCGCTGGTTCTGCGGCGGGCGGCGGCGGAGCGGTTTCAGACTGCGAAACTGGATGGAGTTCGATTGCAGGCCCAGCTTCTGGACAGGGAAGGTATTGTGACGGAGGCAGAATGTTCAGCCGAACTCGACCTCTGTCCGCAACTGGCGTTGTGGATTCCGGAAGGGCGGCGACGGCTGTGGTCGATCGAGGACCCGCATCTGTATGATTTGGTGCTGAGGCTGGTGGATGGAAAGGGAGAGGTGGTTGATGAGGCGCGCAGCTACGCGGGACTGCGCAGCGTGGCAATCAGTGGGAAGGCGATCACGTTGAATGGACGGCCCGTTTTTCAGAGGCTGGTACTGGACCAAGGCTACTACCCGGACGGCATTATGACGGCGCCCAGTGACGAGGCCCTGCGCCGGGATATTGAGCTGAGCAAAGAGGCCGGTTTCAACGGTGCGCGGCTGCACCAGAAGGTCTTTGAGGAGCGATTTCTGTACCATGCCGACCGTTTGGGATATCTGATCTGGGGCGAATTCGGTGACTGGGGATGCCGTCATTACGGCGCGGTGGAGGATCATCAGCAGCCGACGGCGTCTTATATTACCGAGTGGCTGGAGGTATTGGAGCGGGACTATTCTCATCCGTCGATCGTGGGATGGTGCCCGCTCAACGAAACCTGGCAGCCGCTACACGACCGGATTACTACGCTAGATGCGGTGACGCGGGGCCTGTACCTGGCGACGAAGGCGATGGACAGGACACGGCCGGTGTTGGACACATCGGGCTATTCGCACCGCGTGCCGGAGGCGGACGTCTACGACAGTCATGACTACACGCAGGACGTTGAATTGTTTGCCGAGCGTCACGCCCAGGTGGCCGCCGGAAAGCCCTATCTCAATCAGCGAAACGGGCAGACCTGGTCGATCGCCTACAGAGGACAGCCGTTCTTTGTGAGTGAGTTCGGCGGCATCTGGTGGAACCCCGATGTAAGGGAGGGAGAAGACTCCTGGGGCTACGGAGAGAGGCCAAAGTCGATAGAAGAGTTCTATGAACGGTTCACACGCTTGTGTGGGATTTTATTGGACGACCCCGCACATTTCGGTTATTGCTACACGCAATTGACCGACATTCTGCAAGAGCAGAACGGGATCTACGGTTTTGACCGGTCGCTGAAGTTCGACATGGCAAGGATACGGGCGGCGCAGGAGAGATCGGCGGCGATTGAAGCGACCGACGGTGTACGTACCGACCCGTAACTGCCGGCGACCGGCTTTCTGCCGCTAATCCCCTCCCCTCGCATCACTTTCTGCAGTCACAGTGCGCCGACCTGTAGCGCCATTGGAACAGACCGGGTTGCAAGCCAAGATCAACCTCGACCGGAGATCGCGGTGACGATATTGTCGCCCTCGGTGGGACGTTCGGGCTGTTCGGCCTGACCGGCTTTGGCCGCCATGAGCGGGTAGGCGTCCATCGGTTTCAGGCCGGCCACCGGTGGCAGGTCGGGCACTCGCTGCATGGCCCTTTCGATGGCGGGCTCCAACTTTTCCAGTTTACGCTTTTGGCGGTGGTCGTGGCGGTCTTTGAAAGCGGGCATCACCTGAGCGGCGAAGAGTTCGAGTGATTCGCAGATGTGCTCGTGGCGGTTGTTGCCGGCCTGTTGGACGAAGACGACCTGATCGACGCCGGCGTTTTCGAGAGCCTCCAGGTTTTGGGCCACCTGGGAGGGTGTGCCGATTCCGGCGGAGGGCTCGTATTTCTCCGGCATATTGCGTTGAAAGTCCTGCCACAGATCGAATTCGCCGGGTAGGTGACTGCCGGTGATATAGAAGTGGCTAAGGGCGTAGCCGAAGAACTGGAAGTTGCGGGCGCCGCGTCGTTCGGCCTCGGCGCCGTCTTCGTGGAGCATGAAGCCGGCTACGATGGCGAGATTGGGATTGACGCCGCGGCCGATTGGGTTGCACTCGCGCTCGAAGGTCTCGTAGTACTCATCCACCCAGTGGGCGGCGCTGTCGGGATCGATGAAGGCGAAGGTCAGTGCGCCCATGCCGTAGCGGGCTGCGATCTTGATCGTGTCGCGGTTGGAACAGGCCAGCCATAGGGGCGGGTGCGGCTTCTGGAGGGGCTTGGGGACGACGTTGCGGGGCGGCATGGAGAAGCTCGCGCCGTCGAAGCCGGCGTACGGTTCCATGATCATCATTTTGGCCGCCTCGCGGACCGACTCCTCCCACATCAGATGCTTCTGCTCCGGGTCGATGCCGAAGCCTTCGAGTTCGCTGCGGCTGCTCGAGGAGCCGGTGCCCCATTCGACGCGGCCGTCGCTGATCAGGTCGAGGGTGGCGATGCGCTCGGCGATGCGGGCGGGGTGGTTGAAGTTGCTGGGCATGAGGACGATGCCGTGGCCGAGGCGGATCTGGCGGGTGCGCTGGCTGCAGGCGGCAAGGAAGACCTCGGGCGCGGAGGAGTGGGAGTACTCTTCCAGGAAATGATGCTCGACTTCCCAGGCGTAGTCAATGCCGAGTCGATCGGCCAGCTCGACCTGATCCAGGGCCTCCTTGAGGAGACGGTGCTCGCTGTCCTCGGCCCAAGGGCGGGGGAGCTGGTGTTCGTAGAAGATACCGAATTGCAAGAGGCGATCCTTTGAAAGTGGCTAAGAGTCGAATACGTTTGTCGGGACCGACATTTTCAGGTCCATTATACGGTTATTCGACGGAGGAGACGAAGTTTCGCCAAGCCCCACCTGGGGAAAGTCCTCAATGCGCGTAACCACCAGGGCACCCACGAGGGGTGCCCCGGTAGGTTGCTGACCGGAATAGGGTTTCAATGGTATCTAGGGGCCGAAGAGCAGGCAGACGGCCATAGGTGCCCAGACCATGTCGCCGACGGGCGTGAGCTGGCCGGTGTCTGCATCGCGACTGAAGACACAGATGTCGTCGGAGTCCTGGTTGGCGGCGAGGACCCAGGCGCCGGTTGGGTCGATGGTGAAGTTGCGGGGGGTCTGACCCCGGGTCGATGCATGGCCGGCGGCGGTGAGGCGGCCGCTGTCCTGGTCAACGGAGAAGATGGCAAGCGTGTTGTGGTGGCGGTTGGAGCCGTAGACGAAGCGGCCATCGGCGGAAACGTGAATGTCTGCGGTGCTGAGTCCGCTCTTGTCGTCGACGTCATCCGGTAGAGTTGAAATCGTCTGGATGGCGTCGAGTGCGCCGGTACCGGCGTCGAAGGCGCATACAGTTACCGTCAGGTCCAGCTCGTTGATGATGTATGCGTTGCGTCCGTTGGGGTGGAAGTCAAAGTGGCGGGGGCCGGCTCCACCTTGTACGGAAATGTGGTCGGGATCGCTGGCCACCAGTCGTCCTTCGACGAGACGATAGATCATCACCTTGTCCATACCCAAGTCGGCCACGTATACGCGCGATCCGTCGGGGCTCATGGTGGTGGAGTGGGCGTGTGCCGCTTCCTGACGTTCCTGATTGGGGCCGCTGCCGTGGTGCTGGATATTCTGCACGGGATCGCCGATGCTGCCGTCGGCTTTCAGGGGGTAGACGGCGACATTACCGCTGTAGTAGTTGGCCACAACGAGCGTGCGGCCGCCGGGCTCGACGACCAGGTGGCAGGGCGCGGTGCCGTGGGTCGGCTGCCGATTGAGGCGGGTCAGACCACCGGTTTCAGGGTCAATGGCATAGCTGTTTACGTGCCCCGCCTCATTGTCTTCGCCCACGGCGTAGAGAATGTGGCCTTGGGGATGCAGTGTCAGAAAGGACGGATGCTCTTGTTCGGCAGCAAGAGCTTCATGCCGAAGAGCGCCGGTCTGTGTGTCGAAGCGATAGATGTAGATGCCTTCACTGTCTCTGTGCGTGTAGGAACCTACATAGAGGATACGTTCCGTCATTGTGTGTCTCCTGGTGGGTTTGAGTCCATATCGTAGAGGGTAAGGCTACCCTGCAGCCCGTCCTTGCCCAGGGAGCATTGACCGCAGGCAATTCGAGGCGGATGGCCTGGGCTGGCTTGACAGCCGCAATCAGACGGGTGCGGGGGTAGGCGCGGGTAGTTCGGGTACGTGCTGGTAGGCCGGGTCGGCTTTCTGCTTGCGCATGATGGCGATGATCTCTATCCAGGCCGGCAGCAGGCCGCGTTTGCATTCGGGCAATTCCGATTTGATGGCCTGGTGGAGTTTGGGCAGATTGTAACACGGGACACCTGCGTACATGTGGTGTTCGGTGTGATAGTTCATGTTCCAGTAGAGAAAACTGGTGAAGGGATTGAGGTAGACAGTGCGGCAACAGAGGCGGAAGTCGGGCACATTATCCTGGAGCCCGGCGTGCTGCAAATTGTTGCAGAGATAGCGCAGCCAGCCGCCGTAGAAGGGAGCGAAAGTGGTCAGTACGGGCAGTAGCCACCAGCCGGTTGCGATGGACACGGCGACTATGAAGCCGTGGCCCACCAGGAGCACGCGGGCCCAGGCAAAGAGCCGCCGCCGCTCCTGGACGGCTTCCGGCGGGAAAATGGAATGCTCCCATTCTCCATCCAGGCGGCCGAGGCTAAGGCGAACGGTCGCCTTGATGGTGTCATATAGATTCCAAGGACTGACAACCGCGTTTTTGAGGAAGCCGGCCAGAGTCAGTTCCATGGGCAGCTCCACTTCAAGATCGTCGGGCGGATGCAGCGTGTATTTGTGGTGTTCGACGTGGCTGGTGGAAAACATCAAGTGGTTGCGCCAGACGAGGAAGCTCAATGCGTACAGACACACGATATTCAGCGCTTTTGTCTTAAAAACCGTATAGTGACAGAGTTCGTGTGTGCCATTGTAGAGAAAGACGTAGAAGGTTCCATGCAGCAGGAGAATGAGAAGGAGCAGAGGCAGAGGCAGGTTTCCGGCTGCATACCAGGCGGCGAGCCCGGTAACAGCTATCAGGCCCAGATGCCCGGCGACGTGAAGCGCTCCTTGCCAGTCGTCGCGCTGGTTGAGCGCGTTGAGTTCTGCGCGGGCAACGGGAACTCGATACCAGTTTATTTTGACAGGTTTACGATCCTTCTGTTGCGTCTTGGCGGCAGGCATTTTGTACCTCCTTCAACGGCAAGGGCGGGGATCATTCGTCGGCGACAACTGTTTGGCGGTCGGGTGTGGAAAACATGATTGTCATGATGGCAACTTCGTCGCCGTCGTTGCTGGCGTTGTGCACGATGTTGGCAGGGATGACGATCGTGTCTCCGGGCCCCATGGGGAAGAGCTCGTCCCCAATGGAGTGGACGATGCGGCCGCTGAGGACGTGCAGGATTTCTTCACAGTTGGGATGTGAGTGGCGGAAGTTTTCGTGCCCGGCTTTGAGTACGGCGCGGCCGAAGGTCATGGTGGCGCTGTTACCCATTTTGCCATTGGCATACCAGACCAACTCGCCCCAGTCGAACTCCTGGACGGTGGCGTCAGCGGCGTGGAGGACAGTTTCCTGGGTCATTGTCTTGTCTCGCTTTGCTAAATGTCGAATCGGCCAGGTGGCGGCTATGGACGGGAGCAGAGTCAGGCTATTCCCGGTGCTTTGCGCCATCTTACCATAGACGGAGTCAGGTGTCATGGCTACGGCTGTGAAGGTTGCATCCCAGAATTGGGGTGGGAACAGACTGGCGGGGAATCAGCGCCAGCGGTGGCTGGCGTTGTTAACCGTCTTTGGGCGAGACGCAGTGCAGGCGCCAGGCCTGGCCGTACGGTGGAGTCCTTCAGTTGGGGAGGATGCGAGGGCAGGTACAAGGCCGGCACCTGCGGGGATCTGGTTCGACGGGCGGGAGGTGGTCTGGCTGGACACCTTCGATTAGGCACCCGTGACCAATGTCGACACCCGGTCGATGAGGCGTGGCCTGGTTTAGGGGGGGCGTTGCGGGGGCGGAGCCCCCGCACAAGGGAGGGCCGAATAGGCCCGACCGCCCAGAAGACCGAGGAGAGAGTGAAGAGGAGTGAGGAGAGAGAACGGCAGTTTCCTCTGCCAGAGATTGGAACGGGAAGGGACCGCGACCTGGTTGCGGCCCTGAGGTATACGGAAGTCCGTTTCGATATTGGGATGCACGCGCCCAGATTATCGCACGCAGAAAATGGACTAGGGGTTGAGCAGCTGGATCAGTTCGTCGTGGATGCTGCCGCCGCTGGCGATGACGCCGTTGCCGTAGAGGGGGTCGCCGCCTTGCCAGTCGGTAATGCGGCCGCCGGCGCCCTCGATGATGGGGACGAGGGCGGCGCGGTCCCAGAAGTTCATTACGGGGTCGGTCATGACGTCGGCGCCGCCGACAGCGACGAGGTAGTAGCCGTGGCAGTCGGCCCAGGTGCGGTAGAGGGCGGCGCGCTGGGCGACCTGCTCGAATGCGGGTCCGTTGTGGAAATTGGCGACGTTGTAGTGGTCGGTGGTGAGGAAGACGGCGTCGTCGATGCTGGGGCAGTCGCGTACGTGCACGGGGTCGCGGTTGAGCCAGGCTGTTTCGCCGTCGCCGATGAGCAGGTCCTGCAGGATGGGCTGGTGGATGGCGCCGAGCAGGGCCTTCTTTTCGTGTACGAGGGCGATGAGGGTGCCGAACAGATAGCCGTGGCAGATGAAGTTCTTGGTGCCGTCGATGGGGTCGAGCACCCACTGGAAGGGGGCGTCGGGCTGATGGTGGCCGTACTCCTCGCCGAGGATGCCGTGTTCGGGGTAGCGCTGGCAGATGAGCTCGCGCATGCGCTCCTCGGCCTGGCGGTCGGCGATGGTCACAGGCGTCTCGTCGGACTTGCTGTCCACGGTGTAACCGCTGCGGTAGTAACGGCGGATGATGGCCCCGCTCTCGTCAGCCAGAAGCCGAATGAATTCGATGAGGGCCCTGTGTTCAGAGGGGGACAGGATGGATTTGGGCATGGAAGATCACCTGTTGTTACAGTATAGTATTGTTGGGTAAGGGTGGGATTGACTACATGGACCATTGGCGGAAAGAATTTCAGGGTATGATAGCTTCTTTCGGGCGGATGGCGAAAAGTTGAAGTGCGGGCCATGCGGCCACTTCAAGTGCGGAGGAAAGGGATGTCGATTCTCGATAAGTTCAGATTGGACGAAAGGGTAGCTTTGGTTACAGGCGGCAACCGGGGATTGGGCAGGGAGATGGCTCTGGCGCTGGCAGAGGCGGGGGCTGCGGTTGCGCTCACGAGCAGGGATCAGGAGCGGGCGGACGAGGCGGCGCGGGAGATTAGCGAGTCGCCCACGACCAGCGCAGCGGTACGTGGCTACGCGTGCGAAGTGAGTGACTATGCGCAGACTGCGCGGGTGGTCGAGCAGGTGATCGCAGATTTTGGGGGGCTGCACATTGTGGTGAATAACGCGGGCATCAATATTCGCGGGCCGATAGACGAGCTTGCGCCGGAAGAGTTCAAGCAGGTCATTGACACCAATCTGACCGGTGTGTGGAACATGTGCCGGGCGGCGGCCGGTCATTTGAAGGCGCAGAGGTACGGGCGGGTGATTAACGTAGGGTCGACGCTGTCGATCATCGCTTTGCCGGAGCGCACGCCGTACGCGGCCAGCAAGGGTGCGGTGTGGCAGCTGACGAAGGTGCTGGCGTTGGAGTGGGCGCAGTACGGCATTACGGTCAATGCGATGCTGCCAGGACCGTTTTCGACGGAAATGAACGTAGCCCTGGAGCAGGACCCGGAGCAGTACCGGCAGTTTATCGCGCGGATCCCGTTAGGTCGCTGGGGCGACCTGGATGAAATCGGCGGGTTGGCGGTTTTTCTGGCCAGCGACGCGTCGAGCTTTGTGACCGGAGCGGGGATGACGGTTGACGGGGGATGGACGGCTCATTAGCTCCTGGCTGGCACAGCGGGGAGCCGGGAAGAGGCGTGCGTTTGGCTGGGAATCGAAACAGGGTAGCGCCTCTTGCGTTTTCAATTTTGGACAACAGATTGGGAGGAAGTGTAAGCCGTGAGAATCGTTTCTATCTCCACATTGATCGTACATGTCAATCACAGAGGCGACTGGCTGCATGTTGTGGTTGAAACCGACGCGGGGATCACCGGTGTGGGCGAGGCGAGTCACAGCGGCAACGACGCGCTGTGTGCGGCGGCGGTTGAGCAGTTTGGCGCTGTCCTGCAGGGGGACGACCCCAGGGAGATTGCGCGCATACGGCAGGCGCTGCGGCGCAAGGATGGCGGGAGCGCCTACAATACGGCGCTCAGCGGACTGGAGCAGGCGCTGTGGGACGTGCTGGCGCAGTCGCTGGGCGTATCGCTGCATGTTCTTTTCGGCGGGGCGGTCCGCGACCGTTTGCGGCTTTATGCCAACATCAACCGGCATGTGACGGACCGCTCACCTGAAGGGTTTGCGCTGGCGGCGCGGCAGGCCGCGGAGGAAGGATTTACTGCGGTCAAGATGGCGCCGTTCGACGAGATGCGCCATCCCTATCGCTATCGGACGGGCCCGAAGGCGGACTGGCGACCGGGGGTTGAGCGGGTGCGGGCGGTTCGCGAGGCGATCGGTGACGGGGTGGAGCTGGCGGTTGACTGTCACAGCCGGATGGAGGTCTCGGAGGCGGTTGTGGTGGGTCATGAGCTGGCGGAGTTCAATCTGTTCTGGTATGAGGAGCCGGTTACGCATAGGGACACGGAGGGACTGGCCGCGGTGGCAGGCGCGGTCCCACAGCCGATTGCATCGGCGGAGAGTGTCTACGGCATCGAAGGCTTTTTGCCCTTTACGGCGGAGCGCTGTGTGGACGTCATCATGCCGGACGTGAAGCATTGCGGCGGCATCCTGGAGCTGAACGAGATCGCGGCGGCGGCGCGTATGCGGCAGGTCCTGGTGGCACCACATAACCCAGCGGGGCCGCTCTCGACGGCAGCAACGGCGCAGGCGGCTTCTACCTGGTCCAACTTCTATATTCTGGAATATGCCTGGGGCGAAGTCGACTGGCGTTCTGCGCTGCTCTCTCCCGCGGAGCGGATCGAGGAGGGTCATCTGATCCTGTCGCAGGAGCCTGGGACGGGTCACCGGCTGAATCCGCAGACGGTGGAGACGCACCGGGTGACGGGCGCAAGCATGGCGGACTCATCGAAAGTTCAGTTCGGTTAACGGGCAACTTTGCGCAGGTGGTGAAGGGTTCAAATTGTTAACCCTTTGAACAGTGCGATTCAGGGGCGACTTAGCCACTTACTCGACGGCCAGCCAGTCGATTTCCAGCCACTGGGCCTCTTCCTTTGTCACGAGACCCCAGCGGATGCGACCCCAGGGGGCAAACTGCAGGAACTGGTTATCGATCCAGATGACCAGCCCCAGCGGACCGGCGGGTACGTGGTCTGATTCCAAGAGCAGTCTTCCATCCAGATAGAGACAGACGCGAGTGCGCTGCCAGTCGATGGTGTAGATGTGCCATTCTGCCATGGACGTGGGAACGAGCTGCTCGGCGATACCGGCTGCTTTTTGGACGGAGGGCCACAGGCTGCGATAGAGGCGGGGGGCGCGAAGGAGAGGCGTGGTGAGGGCGAAGAGCGGCGCTCTGGCCAGGAAGCGGCTGGTACGGGTGTCGATTGTCGAGGCCTTCCATCCCCAACCCGGTTGGTTCATCGCCTGGGGCATGTCGGAATCCGGGCCGGCGTAGAAGAACCAGAGGGCTTGAGGCAGTGCGAGACTGCGCGGGCGGGCCAGGCGAAGCGGGTGGTTCCAGAATCCGAAACCGGCAGTTCCGGTGAGGCGACCACTGTTATGTGAGAAGCGAGCCCGTACCGACAGGCGGAGCGGGGGGCGCCAGGGAAAGTCTTGCCGGGGGAGCGCGTGGTAGTCGTCGATCTGAGCGTTTGTGTAGTCCTGACTCGATGCTCGATGGTTGCCGAGGAGAAGACCGGAGGCCCGGGTTTGCAGAAAGGCAGAGCCGCTCGCGGTCTGGCGCCAATATGGGGACAGCCCGTCCGGAAAGCTGGCATGGACGCTGGGCGGGGTCATTCTGCTGCCAGCTTTTCGGCGACGACGACGAGGGGACGGACTCTCCCGTCTCCGACGACATGCTCCTCACGGCTGAAGCCTGCGTCGCGAACCGCCTCGTTGACTCTTTGGAAGGTGTCAGCCGTGGCTGGAAAGACCAGTTCGTAAAGCAAGTTGAGCAGTGGACCGGGCTCGGCCAGGGTGACTTCGACTATGACGGTCCGTCCTCCGGGACGGAGACAGCGAGCGAATTCCCGGTGCGTTCGGGGATCGAGGATGTAGGATGCCGGGAAGGCGCAGACGATCGTGTCGAAGGCGGCGCCGGCGAAGGGCAGCTTCTGCGCGGTGCCCTGGACGAGGGGGAGTTCCCTTTCCCGGGTGTTGAGCTTTGCCACTGTCAATCGCTGCATGGCGGCGGAGGGTTCGATGCCGATGACGCGGCGCTGCCCGCTCAAAAGGAGGGGCAGCAGCGCGCCGGTCCCGAAACCAACTTCGAGGATACGATCTCCGCGGACATAGGGGAGAGCAGCGCGGCGCCAGTCATGCCAGCGGCCGAGGCTGACGGCCCAGCTCACTGTGTCATAGCCCCAGGCCAGCTCGTTGTAGAGGAGCCGGTAGAGTAGCAGGTAGATCTGACGCATCGGGCCGCGGATTCGGCGGGCGAGACCAGAGCTTCGCCGTCGCGGTCAGGCGAACAGCGGTGTCATACTTTGTTCGGCGACCATGGCGGCCATCTCTTCGTCGCTGGGGCCCTGGCCGTTGAAGCGGCTGGCGGCGTCAAGGACATGGGGCAGCAGGTTGATATCACCTGGCGTATTCAGGAACAAATCGCCCTGGGCGAGAATCCAGTGAACGGCGCGGTCGATGTCCGGTTGGTTCTCCAGGGGCTGGTACCAGGTTGTGCGGTTTTTGGGCGTAGTTCCCCAGGGGCCGCGAAGAAGCGACTTGATGACCTGCACGGCGATGCCCCTCTCGCGGGCAAGACCGACGACGCGGTCAAAGTCTGAGGCGTACTGAGGGTTCTGCTTCATCTGGATGTTCCAGGGGAGCAGGATTGAATCGAAGTCGAAGGCCTGCAGGCTGCGGTTGTGGAAGGCCGCGATTTTGAGGCCGTGGCCGGTGACGCCGATGTGTTTTACGAGCCCCTGGTCACGGGCCTCTTTGGCGGCTTCGAGGGCCCCGTTTTCGCCCATGGCGGTGTCCCAGTCGTCGGGGTGACCCAGGTTGTGGAATTGGATGAGGTCGATGTGGTCGACTCGCATCCGCTCCAGGGAAAGTTGGATTTGGGCCTTGGCTGTGTCATATTCGCGTTCGTTGGTCTTGGTGGCCAAGAAGAAGCGGTCGCGGTGCTTTTCGAGCCAGGGACCGAGAAGGAGCTCGGCATCGCCGTAGCTGGCGGCGGTGTCGATGTGATTGACGCCGTAGTCGAGCAGCAGCTCCATGGTGCGGTCGGCGTCGGCTTGGGTGACGCGGCCGATGGCGGCGGCGCCGAAGAGCGTTACGGTGCTGTTGTGGCCAGTGCGGCCGAAGGGTCGTTGCTGAATCATGAGATATCTCCTTGAAATGGTCTGACTTTGACATCATAGCTGTTCTTCTTCCTGAAATCGCCGGCGGAGGAAGAACAGGGCGCGTCGAAAGTCGGCGTGCCAGCCGCGGCCAGGCGGCTCATTGAGCCCGTGCCAGAAGAAGTCGAACAGGTGCCCGCCGCCATCCTGGGTAAAGAAGGACCAGCGATCGGGCAAATCACCTGGAACATGGCACAGATAGAAGTGCCAGTGCTGTCTGATGCCTCTGAAGGAGAGCTGGCCGAGGGCTTTGACAACAATAGCGTTCTCAATGCCGGATTCCTCGGCCAGTTCGCGCAGCGAGGCATCTTCCCCGCTTTCGCCGTATTCCCACGTTCCCTTAACCAGCTGCGTACCGGCGCGGGGATGGCGGAAGGCAAGGATTTCCAATTCTTCTCGCCGACGCAGGACGACTGGCGCCACCTTTGGCACGAACTTCTCCATAGCAGGCAACTTCGCTTCCTTCCTCTCAGCCGTCGGGACCGGAGTTGGAGTCGACCAGAGGCGAAGCGGCTGCGAGCGCGGCGGCATACACGGTAGGCAGTGGCTTGCCGGTGGCTTCGGCCAGGGCTTGACAGTCCTCGAACTCGGGTTTGGCGCCGACGACCTCGCCTTCGACGCGTTTCACCTTGACCCGTACAGGGCCAAAGGAGGTCGCGACTGTCTTCAAAGCGCGTTCGGCTACGTGGCGGCGTACTGGATATACGCGGACGCCGAGCGTGGTTGTTTCGCGCAGGAGGAGCGAGGCGAGATTTGATTCATCGGCAGGCGCGGCGAGGACTTTGAGAAGCGTGCCAGGTCGGGCTTTCTTCATTCCGATGGCTGTTGTCCAGACGTCGAGGGCGCCGGCGTCGAAGAGGCGGCGCTGCACGGGTTCGTAGAGCTCCGGATTCATGTCATCGATGTTGGTCTCGAGCACGAGGAGAGACTCGGTGGGTTCGCGGGTGTTCAGATTCGGCTTTTCGGCCAGTTCGTCTCCCAGCCAGATTCTTGCGACGTTGGGCCAGTCGAACTGCTTTTGACCGGCGCCGTAGCCGATAGTGCTCAGACGAATTTCCGGTTGACGGAAAAGCGCCAGCTCTGCCAGGAGCGCGGCGCCGGTTGGTGTCACCAGCTCGCCGGGGCCAGGCGCGGGAACTGTAGGCGCGTTGACGGCGGCCAGCAGTTCGAGAGTGGCCGGCGCTGGCAGGGGGATGCGGCCGTGCATTGAATTGGCCCAACCTGCACCAAGCGGGAGCGGGGAGGCGTAAAGAGTATCGACGGCGAGCTCATGCAGTCCGGCGCAGACGCCGACGATGTCGATGATGGCGTCGAGGGCGCCGACTTCGTGAAAGTGGACGGCTTCGGTTGTCGTGCCGTGGATGTGCGCTTCGGCCTCGGCCAAACGGGTGAAGACGGCGCCGGCGCGGCGCTTGACCTCGGCAGGCAGTGTTGCAGCGTCGATAATCTTCAGCACGTCGGCCAGATGGCGTTCGGCGGTCTCGTCACTTACGTCGACGTCAACGCGCGTGGCCCGGATTCCTCTTTGCATTGCCGGTTGGGTTTTAATGCTCCAACTGCCAAAGGGAAGGTTCAGGCTGTCGACGGTTTTGTGGAGTGAGTCGAGCGGCCAGCCGGCGTCTACAAGGCAGCCGAGGAAAATATCGCCGGAGATTCCTGATGGGGTGTCGAGGTAGGCGACAGGCATTGCGGGGAGTAGTCGAACGTCAGTGGTTAGTGGGGCAAAACAGTTTACTGGCGAAAAGACATCAGTTCGTCGACGGATATGAGAGTGGTATCGGCGTGGCCGTTGGCGGTTGCGTTGAGGCCGCCGCTGCGGAAACCGGCCAGGTCGAGGGTGACATAGCGATAGCCGGCGGATTTGATGCCGGCGTCGATGTCTTCGAAGTGAGCGAGGACGGTTGAAAAGTCATCGGGCGGCAGTTCGAGGCGGGCGATCTCGCCGTGGTGGCGGACGCGGAACTGGCGCAGACCGAGGGCGACGAGGACGTCTTCGGCGGCTTCGATCTGGCGGAGCAGTTGCGGGTCGATCGGAGTGCCGTGGGGCACGCGGGAGGAAAGACAGGCCATGGCGGGCTTGTCCCAGACCGGCAGGCCCAGGTGTCTAGCGATGTCGCGGACTTCGGGCTTGGTGATGCCCGCCTCCAATAGAGGGGAGCGCACGCCGCGCTCTCGCGCCGCAATCATGCCGGGACGGTCATCGCCCATGTCGCTGGCGTTTGTGCCGTCGCAGACGATGCCCCAGTCCTCCTGCTGAAGGATTTCGTGGAGCCGATTGTGAAGCTCCGACTTACAGAAGTAGCAGCGGTTGTTGGGGTTGGCGGCGTAGTTGGGGTCGAGATACTCCTCGGTCTCGACGAGTCGGTAGGGCATACCGATGTCGTCGGCGAGTGCAACTGCGTCACGCATTTCGCGGGCCGGGTAGCTGGGCGAGACGCCGATGCAGGCGAGCGCGCCGTTGCCGTCGCCTGCCGTGAGGGACCTTCCGCCCAACTCCTGGTAGGCGACCGCCATGACGACGGCGCTGTCGACGCCACCGGAGTATGCGACGATGACCGACCCGTAGGCGCGCAGGGCTGCGCGCATCGTGTCCAGTTTGGCGGCTGTTTCGGCAGTGAGGGTTGGTGGGGTCGTATGGCTTGCGTATTGTTTCATTTTGTCACTCTGGCCCTGACAGGGGTCCGGCTGCTGTGCGCACGTCGTAACTGGCTGGCGCGACTCCGTTAGTCGAAGAAGAGGAGTTGTTCTCGATCTTGTCGTTAATCAGTGCGGCCATGTGGGCCGCGCCGTAGCCGTTGTCGATGTTTACCACGGCCATTCCCGATGCGCAACCGTTGAGCATGGCAAGAAGGGCGGCGACGCCACCAAAGTTGACGCCATAGCCGACGCTGGTCGGCACCGCGATGACCGGTGCCTGGGTCAGCCCGGCCACGACCGATGCGAGTGCGCCTTCCATGCCGGCGATAACGATGACGACGTTTGCCTGTTGCAGGGCCGGGATGTGAGGGAAAAGGCGATGAAGTCCGGCGACGCCCACATCGGTGACCTTGTGGGGGTCATGCCCCATCAGCCTAAGGGTTAAGGAGGCCTCCTCGAGGACGGGCAGATCGCTCGTGCCCGCGCACAGGACCATGACGCCGGTCTTCAAGTCGGAGGCCGGTTCGCGATCCAACCAAAGACAACGCGCCTGTTCATGCCACGCCAGATCGGGCACACGCCGGGAGGCTGCTTCAAACTGCGCCTCCGTTGCGCGGGTTCCGAGTAGCCGGGTAGACTGGGCTGCCAGGCGTTCGGATATCAAGGCGACCTGCTCGGCGGTCTTGCCCTCGCAGTAGATGACTTCCGGGAAGCCGGTGCGGAGCAGGCGGTGATGGTCCAAGGTCGCCACGCCTTCGAGGGTCTCGAAGGGCAATGCACGCAGCCGGTTGAGGGCGGCATCTATGGTCATAGATCCGCCGGCTACTTCCGATAGCAGAGCTTCCAACTGGGATTCATTCATGGAATCAGGCGAGAATCAGAGTTTGACCATCAGCTTGGAAACGCTTCAGCCAGGCATCAGTGGCTGCGATTGTCTTGCCCGACCGCGTTCTGGCAATAAATATCATATACTAGCACCTGGATGGCTCGCCAGCCCGGAAAAAGTCGATCAGACAAAAGAGCGATGTTGGCTGGGACCGAAGTCTGCCTCGTAGAAGGGGCTAACCATGCGACCCGGCGGGACCAGTTCGTCGATACGCCGGCGATCCTCATCGGTGACGGTTACGTCGAGTGCGCCGAGGTTGTCTTCCAACTGTTCCATCGTACGGGGGCCCAGGATTGGACTGGTGATTCCCGGTTGGTGAACGCACCAGGCGATGGCCAGCTGGGAAATGGTACAACCCTTGGCGTTTGCCAGCGGCAGAAGGCCCTCGTTGACGCGGTAGACGTCGTCGTTGAGGCGGCGGGAACTGGGCGGGCCCTCCTCAGCGGTGGCGTAGCGCGACCCTTGCGGCGCGGCGCCGCCGCGTGTGTACTTGCCGGTGAGAAGGCCGCCGGCGAGCGGGCTCCAGGGAATGAGACCGACGCCGTAGGTCAAGGCCATCGGGACCAGTCCTCTTTCGATACGGCGGTCGAGGATATGGTAGGGCGGTTGTTCGGAAACGAAGCGGTTAAGGCCCAGCTCCTTGGCGACCCAGAGTGACTCGACGAACTGCCAGGCTGCGTAGGTGCTGCTGCCGAGATAGCGGACCTTGCCCGACCGCACCAGGTCATCAAGGGCGCGTAGAGTCTCGTCGATGGCGGTGTCAGGGCGGGGCCGGTGTGTCTGGTAGATGTCGATGTAATCTGTCTGCAGTCGTTTGAGGCTGGCTTCGCACTGTTCGATTATGTGGCGGCGGCTACTCCCCGCGGCGTTGGGGTCGTCGTCATTCATTCTACCGTGGAATTTAGTGGCGAGTACGATGCGGCTGCGGCTGCCGTTTCTCTTCAGCGCCTCGCCGGTGATTTCCTCGCTACGGCCCCAGCCGTAGACGTTTGCGGTATCGAGGAAGTTCAGACCGGCGTCCAAGGCACGGTCTACGATTGCGTAGGAGTCTTCCGGGGAGGTACGCTCCCCGAAGTTCCAACAGCCCAGGCAAAGGGGGCTGACCTTCATTCCGGTGCGGCCGAAGTTTCGGTACTCCATCAACATATCCTTTGCGGGTAGAGAATCTCTTTCAACGCCCTGGCTTGCAGATTGCGAAATCAGATCCGGTCTACAGTGTATAGGCAGTTTGGGTCGTTGTTAAGTCCCATCTCTGTACGGTCAATCGAGGCTAAACAGTCGCACGGTGTTGGTTGGGGCCAAAGTCGGCCTCGTAGAAAGGGCTGACCATGCGGCCGGGCGGGACAAGCTCGTCGATTCTCTGTCGGTCCTCTATTGTGATTTCGACTTCGAGGGCGCCGAGGTTGTCTTCCAACTGTTCCATCGTGCGGGGGCCGATTATAGGACTGGTGACGCCCGGTTGCTCTGCACACCAGGCCAGGGCCAACTGGGACAAGGTACAACCCTTGGCTTGTGCCAGGGGCAGGAGGCCTTCGGTCACGTCAAAGACGCCTTCGGTATAGCGTCGGGCCAGGCGCGCCTCAAGGGTTGTATCGGAAAAGCGGGCGCCTTCAGGGGCCGGCCGGTTGCGCGTATACTTGCCGGTCAGAAGGCCCCCGCCCAGCGGGCTCCATGGGATGAGGCCGATGCCGTAGGTCTGGGCCATCGGGATCAGTTCGCGTTCGATGCGCCGGTCGAGGATGTTATAGGGCGGCTGCTCGGAGACGAAGCGGTTCAGGCCCAACTCCTTGGCGGCCCATAGGGATTCCACGACCTGCCAGGCGGCGAAGGTGCTGGTGCCGAGATAGCGAACTTTGCCGGAGCGCACGAGATCGTCGAGGGCGCGCAAGGTCTCGTCGATGGCTATTTCCGGGCGGGGCCGGTGAATCTGATAGATGTCGATGTAGTCGGTCTGCAGGCGTTTGAGGCTGGCTTCGCACTGTTCGATGATGTGGCGGCGGCTGCTGCCGGCGGCGTTGGGGTCGTCGTCGTCCATGCGGCCATGTACTTTGGTGGCCAATACGATGCGGCTGCGGCTGCCGTTGCGCTTCAGGGCCTCGCCAGTAATCTCTTCGCTGCGGCCGCGACTGTAGACGTTGGCGGTGTCCAGGAAGTTAAGGCCAGCGTCCAGCGACCTGTCGATAATGTCATATGAGTCTTCCGGCGTGGTTCTTCTGCCGAAGTTCATGCAGCCCAGGCAAAGGGGGCTGACTTTCATGCCTGTTCGACCGAAATCTCGGTACTCCATTGGACTCCTCGGTAATGAATCGGTTATGAAAGAGTGGGAATTCGATGTGTCCGATCACGTACATCAGGCCGGACGCGCTGCGCCCACAGTGTACAAGTGAATTGAAGCGATGTAAAATTTTCTCCGGGAGCCATTTGTGGCGGGCACCATTTTTGGAGAAACTTGAACTGGCTGGGGCGGTTCCTTCGCGGTGGGAGGTTGCCGCAGGGGCGGCGTGAATCGCGGCGAAAAGGACATCAGAGGCAAGAAGGGGAAATCTCGGAAGTGGCCACACCAGAAACATTGCGCCAGATTCTCTATCGCATCGACGGCAGGGGATACAAAGCATATAAGGATATAGCCGGCACCTACCAATTCGCCGACTTCAGGCTCGCAGTGGACTACGTTCAGGGGGACCCATTTGCTGCGCCCAGCCGGTTGCGGGCGTTGATCCCGTCTGCGGTGGCCGGTTTTTCCGATCGGCTCTTTGCGAATGGAAGTCGCGCGATCGGGCTAAGCTGCCTTCTCGCCAGGGCGTTTGCGGCGGAGACGCACAGGAGGTCGGCGCGGCGAGGGAGCGGCAAGAGCGGCGAGATTCGAATCGAGGCGCCGGGCCAGCAGGTGCTAGCCAACACAGCGGTGCGGGTCCGTGGCGACGGGACCGTCGAGGCGAGATTTACGGTCGGATTGCCTGCGCAGGGCAGGAGGGTGCTGGGGAGGCAGGCATGCCAACTGCTTTTGGAGGAGGTACCTAGGATCATAGAAAGCAGCCTCATGGCCCGCAGTCATGCGGAGGAAGAGTTGTGGCGGCATGCAGCCGCGAACGAGGACGCCGACGCTTTGCGTTCGATGCTTGCGCGGCGGGGTCTGATTGCTTTCGTTGCGGATGGCTCGATTTTGCCGCGTTTGAGCGGGGTCGATGACCGCCCGATGGGCGGCGAAGAGGTCATTCCATTCAGCTCGCCGGAAAGCCGGCGGATCGCGTTTTCCCTTCCCAATGCGGGATCGGTGACGGGTATGGGGGTTGGGGAGGGCGTGACGCTCATTGTCGGGGGCGGCTACCACGGCAAGTCGACGCTGTTGCGGGCGATTGAACGGGGCGTGTACAACCACCGCCCGGGTGACGGCCGCGAGCTTGTTGTCAGCGCGCCGGACCTGGTCAAGATTCGGGCGGAGGATGGGCGGGCGGTCAGCGGGGTTGATATCTCGGCCTTCATCGGGGATCTGCCGTTGGGGAAGTCGACTCGCCGTTTTTCGAGCGAAAATGCAAGCGGCTCGACAAGCCAAGCGGCAGCGATCGTTGAGGCGATGGAGTCGGGGGCAAGCGGGCTGCTCATTGACGAGGATACGGCCGCTACAAACTTCCTGATCCGGGATGCCCGGATGCAGGCCCTGGTGCCGAAGGAAAGTGAGCCGATCACACCGTATATCGACCGAGTGATCCGGATGTACAGTGAGTTTGGCGTCAGTACAGTGCTCGTGGTTGGCGGCAGCGGCGATTACCTGGATGTAGCCGACACGGTTGTTGCAATGGAGACGTTTCGGCCCCACGATGTGACTGCGCGCGCAGCGGCGGTTGCCGCGGACTATCCCACCGGCCGGATCATTGAGGATAATAACCGGTTCGATGTCAGCCTAGAACGCAGGCCGCGGCCTGGGAGCGTCGACCCAAGGAAAGGGCGGAGAGAGTCAAGTATCAGGACGAGAGGCATACAGACGATCCAGTTCGGAAGGGAAACGCTGGACCTGGCGGCAGTGGAGCAGATCGTGCATTGGGCGCAGACCAGGGCAATCGGGGCGGCGCTCGACTACGCCCGGGGCAGGTATATCGATGGGCATCGTACTCTGTCTGAGATTCTGGACCTGATCATGGCCGATATCGAAGAAGAAGGATTGGATGTGCTGGAGCGCCGCCGGACAGGGGAGTTCGCCCAGTTTCGACGCCACGAACTGGCGGCGGCATTTAACCGGCTGCGCTCATTCAAAACGTAAGGAAAGAAAAACATGACGCAAATTCCAGCGGCTCCTGCCGGCGAGTTGGGGGCCGAATACGCTGAAAAACTGCGCAGAAGCTATCTCAATTATCGATGGCCTCTGTTTCTGCTGGAACCTGAGGAGTACACGCGACCCTGTCTTGAAAACGGGTGGACTCCACTGGCATCAGCGGCACACATTGCATACTGGGACAGTTTCCAACTGCGACGAATGCAGTCGGCGATCGATCCTCACAGGGTGGAGCCGGTACCGGCGTCGGTGGGGTCAAATGACGAAATGGCTGCGAACGAGAATCGAAGCTGGGACACGGTACTGACGGAGGCGGACGAGGCGCGGCAGGCACTGATCAGTTTCGCGCTTTCGCTCAGTGACGACCAGATCGAGGCGGAGTACGAGGACCGAGGCAAACGCAGCCAGATCGTTAAAGCGCTGCTGGAGCGAATGCCTGAACACGTGGCTGAGCACGCGGTTGACGTACATCGCTATTGCTTTTCGACCGACCGCTGGGGCCGCGAGCATCTGTTCCGCTTTTACAGGCGTCATTTCAACAGCCTGTTGGACTCCATCACAGGCCTTACGGAGGAGAGTTGCACGACGGTGCTGGTCAGCGGGGACTGGACCGTTCGCGACCTTCTGGCCCACATCCTTGCATGGGACGAGTATGTACTGGAGCTGGTCAAGCGCTGGCCTGACATTTCGCTGACGGACGCGCGGTCGGAGGGCCCGGAGGTTAAGGGCGGAGACGAGCTTTCCGAATGGGCGAGTGGAGAAGTGGATACGGTTAACGCGCGGCTTCAGGATGCCCGCGCCGGCTTGACGATGATCGAGGTGTTGGACGGGCTGGCTACCTGCCACCGGCGTATCGTCAACCGCTGCCGAAGGATGAGCGACGAGGCCATGCGGACGGAGGTGGAGTATGACGAAGGTGAGCGGGGTAACGTCGTAAATCTGCTAGTATCGACGTCGGCACATACGGCGGACCACGCAGCTGAGATCTATGCGGCGCGGGCGCACGGCCGGCTGGTACCACTCAGGCTGAGGATTCAGCCGGAGTGAGCGTAGCGCTTGCTGGACTCCTGGTTGCTGAGGTGAGAGGTCTCGGAGAGCTGTACGACGTCCCAACCACTGCCATTTCGCTGCAGGGTGAAGATGCAGCATAGGGGCACGGTGATGCGGTCGGCGAGACCGGACAGGCCGCGCACGATACCGACGACCGGGGCGCCGTGGGTAACCATGAGCATGTTTTTGTCGGGAAAGCCGTCGGTCAGCGTGCGCGCGGCGAGCGCAGCCCGTTCGTGGCCCTCTTCCGAAGTCTCCGGATAAGGAAGCTCATAGGTGGCAGTGTACTCCTCGTCGATGCGGGGAAAACGCCGGCGGCGTTCGTCTTCAGGCAACAGTTCCGGCGTGGATTTGACGTTGGGCAGGATCTCGCCGATGCCCGGTTCGAGGCATACCGGCAGGTCAAGTGCGTCGGCGATGTGTGAGGCTGTCTGAATTGTGCGCAGGAAGGGGGATGCGAAGACACGGTGGACCTGTTTGCCCTGCAGGCTCAGGCCTACTTCCTTCGCCTGCGTCTCCCCGTCGGCGGACAGAGCGGGGTCAAAGGGCCGAGAAGCGGTTTTGGCCCAGCCGGGGTTCTGAAAGTCTTCGCGATTGCCATGGCGGACGATCCAGATCCTTTGGCTCACGGGTGGGCTCCTCTTATGTGTGTTTCCCTACGCCTTTCGGATAGGTCGATGTCCCGACGTGCCAGGTTTGCCCTCCCAAATCAGAGGTGGATGGGCCGCTGCGGCGCGTAGAAGGCAGTGTATCACAGTGACCTAGCTGGGAACGAAATGGGAGGGGACGGGTCAGCTGTGGGCGAAGGGCAGTTGCGCGGAGAAGGGGCGTGTCCTGTTGGGCTGACAGGCCAGGAAGGGTTTGTTATACTGCCCGAGCCATGTGGTGAACAGGATTACCGGATGCGGCCCTACTGCGACCGGCCTGGCAGGCCTCTCACCTGAAAGCGCACTGAATCTGCGATGGCATATACTTTCACCGACCACTACCGCCCAGCGCGCCTCTGTTTGCGGGTCAATGCTATCCTGATCGGATTGGGGCTGGGGCTGCTGCTGCTAGTGTATCCGCGAGACTTGTTCGTGGCAGCCGGGGTCATGCTTGGATCAGCGTGGACGGCCCGTATAGGAGGCGGGGCGTTGATTGGTTTGGGGATTGGACTGCTGGCGGCTTCGATGGAAAGGGACCTGCATCCGGCCTGGTTGCTGGCGGCGATTGTCGGCAATGGGGCCATTGCGATCAGCCTGTTGATCGCTTATTTTGAAGGGGAAATGGCGGCGCTGCATCCGATAGGCGCGGGTGTTCTCCTGGTCATTTTCGTGGTATGCCTTCTAACGGTCGCATTGTCGGCGCCACATATTCGCAGCAGGGCTGGCCAGACGTAGCGCCCCCGAGGCGGAAGCCCGCTTCAATCTCACTTCGACAGGCGCGGGCAAGAAGAGCTTCCCTAATCCTCTCCTATTGAGACCCCAAGTGGAAATCTGAGGCTTTGGTCCGGTACTGGGAATGCACCGAAAGCATGTCGACCTGGACAGCCGGAGGCTGAGGTACATCTTTGCCTTGCAGGCGTAGTCCGTTATCGCTACGTATCGGCTGCCGTCCAGGCTGTTAAGCAGTCCCTAATTCTGTAGCAGGCTCTTGATGATCACAACGGTGTATATTGGGCGCAATTGGGAGTTGCCTTGCCTGCGTTGGCTCACGTTGGGTACAAGGCACGATGCGTGGTGGATGGAAGTTCGGTCGCAGCGGGTCGTCAAGGTCGAATTATCCTTACAGTCGCTGCGGCGGGAGGTTTTAGGGGGGGGCGTTGCGGGGGCGGAGCCCCCGCACAAGGGAGGGCCGAATAGGCCCGACCGCCCAAAGGCGAGGAGAGAGGAGAGAGGAACACCTCCCATTTGCTGGGTCATTGTCGGGTATAAGAGCTGTCTTTGTCCGAATCAGGAGGCCCCAGCTCTTCCGCCACTATGATGCAAATGGGTTGCATTTTGCGTACTGAATTCTTGGAGCGGGTTGATTTCTGTGCTAGGATGTAGTGTCACGTTTGCTTTGGGCAGGTCCGTTCAGTACGGCAGTGCGAAGGTTTGGGGGCGCTGCAGACCGAGACGCGGGAACTCCCGTGCGGAGGAGCGGTTACCATGAGTTACGATGGAAGAATTTACCGAGTAACCATTGGAGAGTGCGAGCGTGAGTTGCCGATTTTTGAAGTCGCTCCGGGCGTGAAGATCGCGATTTTCAACATGCTCGGCGATACCGAGGTTGTAGAGACAGCTGCGAAAATGTTGTCGGGCAGTGTGCCGGAGGGGGCCGAAGTGATTCTGGCGCCTGAAGTGAAGGCGGTGCCACTCGGGCACGCGTTGTCGGTGGCGAAAGGACTTCCGCTTGTGATTGTACGCAAGATTCGCAAACCATATATGGTGGACTGCCTAGAAACGGAGGTCGTGAGCATAACGACGGGCGAGCCGCAGACCTTGTACGTTGACGGGAAGGACCTGGGGCTGATCAAGGGTAAGCAGGCGCTGCTGGTGGACGACGTCGTCAGTACGGGAAGTACACTGAACGGCCTGCGAACACTGGTGAAGAGTGGTGGGGGGCAGGTTGCGGGGGTGATGGCAGTTTTTACCGAAGGAGATGCCGGGGCCTGGGACCAGATTACGGCTTTGGGAAATCTGCCCATATTCACTGATTGAGTCGGGATAGTCGACCGGTAGCTCCAGAAGAGAACACAGAGCTATGGAACTGACTGAGCAGCTGTCAAGAGTCGAAGAGAGATACGGGGAACTGGACCAGCTGATGGCGGACCCGGACGTGCTGGCCGACTACGTGCGCGTTCAGGAGCTGGCGCAGGAGCGCAGCAGGCTGGAGGAGCTGGTCGACGCATATCGGCGGTACCAGGATTTGCAGCAGCAACTGGCGGACAGCAGAGAGCTGCTGGAAGAGAGCGACGATCCGGAGCTGGCTGAGCTGGCCGAGTTGGAGATTGCCGCGCTTGCGGGAGAGGTAAGCGGGCTGGAGGACGACCTGCGCCGGATGTTGCTGCCCAAGGACCGCAACGACGACAAGAATGTGATCGTAGAGATACGTGCGGGGGCGGGCGGAGATGAGGCCGGAATTTTCGCGGCCGACCTTCTGCGCATGTACACGCGCTGGGCGGACGATCACAAGTTCAAGAGCGAGCTCATGAGCGTCAGCGAGACCGGTGTAGGCGGCATTAAGGAGGCGATCCTTGAGGTCCGAGGCAAGGGCGCATACAGCCGGATGAAGTACGAGTCGGGCGTTCACAGAGTGCAGCGGGTGCCCACGACAGAGAGCCAAGGTAGGATACATACGAGCACGGCAACAGTGGCGGTGCTGCCGGAGGCGGAGGACGTCGAGATTGAGATCGCACCGAATGAGATGAAGGTCGATGTGTTCCGCAGCAGCGGTCCGGGGGGGCAGAGCGTCAATACGACCGACTCGGCGGTGCGGCTTACGCATTTGCCGACGGGCATTGTCATCAGCTGCCAGGACGAAAAGAGCCAGCTTCAGAACCGGCTGAAGGCTGTTCGGATTCTGAAGACCAAGCTCTATGACATTGAGATGCAGAGGCAGTTGGAGGATATGGGCGCGGCGCGGCGCAGCCAGGTTGGTTCGGGCGATCGCAGCGAGAAGATTCGCACGTACAACTTCCCACAAGGCCGCGTAACGGACCACAGGATAAACAAGACGCTCTTTCAGTTGGAACAGGTTCTGAACGGCGACTTAGACGAATTTATCGAGGATTTGGCGGCGTTTGACCAGGCGCAGCAGTTGCAGGCTATGGGCGAAGAAGAATAAGGCATGTTTGAACACGGAGAGAGTCCCGGGGAACGGGATAGACTTGCACCCTATGTGGCCTCTGAGCGGTCGGACAGCCACATTGACGTGAACTCGCATCGCAACGTCGACAACGGGAGACCGACTGATCGGGTTGAAGGAGAAAGAGGTGGGACGCAGTATGGTAGCGGTCAGAATGAGGACCCGTTTCACTGGAGTTTGACACAGGGTACAACGGTTGGGCGTGCGTTGATCTCGGCAGCGCAAAGGCTGGGGGAGACAAGCAGCGAGGCGGCGCGATTGGATGCGCAGGTACTGCTGGCTCATGTCTTGAATCAGAGCCGCAGCTGGCTCTTCGCCCACCACGAGTTTGAACTCAGCGATGAGGACTGCCGCCGATACGCGGACTTGATCACGCGGCGCCGGCGGCGGGAGCCGGTGGCCTATTTGCTGGGGCGGAAGGAGTTTTACGGCCTGGAATTTGCTGTGGACCAGCGCGTACTGATTCCGAGGCCGGAAACGGAACTCCTCGTCGACCTGGTCCTGGCGCAGATCAGCGATCGGGGGGGCCGACCGGTGGTGGTGGCCGACGTGGGCACGGGCAGCGGGGCGATTGCAATAACCGTTGCCGTACATGCGCCGGAGGCTAAGGTGTACGGCATCGATATCAGCCAGGATGCGCTCGAGGTGGCTGAAGAGAACAGGAAGCGGCTAACGCCGGAAGCGGGCCCCCTACTTCTTGAAGGGGATCTCCTGGATCCGTTGCCGGAGCCGGCCGACGTGATCGTGGCTAATCTTCCCTATATCGCCGACGAAGAGTATTCAGGCCTGCAGTCGGACGTGCGGGATTACGAACCCCGCCTTGCATTGAAGGCAGGCGTGGAAGGGCTGGACCTGATTGAGAGGTTTTTGGAGCAACTGCCTTCTAAGGTACAGCCAAGAGGAGCGGTACTGCTGGAAATCTCTCCCAGGCAGGGGGAGGTCGTGCAGAAGATGGCACAGGACCTGCGACCAAGGCCTTCGTACGTCGGTCTGCGGCGGGATTACAGCGGGCAAGTGCGGATGGTAACGCTGGAGTTCTGACCGAAGTCACCGAGCCCTAGTGAAAATGAGAAGAGGAATCGATTTGGTCGTCCTCGATATGGACGGCACGATCTATGGCAGGCAGTTCGCGGGTGGGATTTCGCCGCGGGTGCGGCGTGCGATCGCGGCTGTGCAGGAGGCGGGGACGCCGGTCACAGTTGCGACGGGGCGGATTTTCGATTTTGTGCGTGGGGTCGCGCCGGAGTTGGGCTTGACGCTGCCGGTGATCACGGCGCAGGGCGCGGTGATTGGCGATCCGGTCAGTGGAGAAGTACTATACGAGGCGTTGATAGAGCAGGAGTCTGCGCGCAGTGTGGCAGCCTGGGCCGACGGGGAGGAGCGGACGACGGTCTTCTATCTGAATGGCGCTGGCGGACGTACACGGATGGTGCAAAACGCGCCGGCCACGGCAAACGGGGGGATCGGATGGGAGGGGTGGGACAGCGCTACCTATGACCACTGGTTCGGCAGTCCCAGAGAGATGCACGAGAGTCTTTTGGACGTTGTGTCTGAACCGGCGAGCCCTATGTTGAAGTTCATAACCGTCAACGACCATACGCGGGAGCCCGATCAGACGGCGGCCCTGCAGCAGCGGTTTGGCGACGGTGTGCACATGAGCCGGTCCCACCAGTATCTAGTTGAGGGGACGGCACCGGAAGCAAACAAAGGGCATGGACTACTGTGGTTGAGTGAGCGGATCGGAGTTCAGCCGGAACGGGTCCTGGCCATTGGCGACAATGAGAACGATATCCCGATGCTGCGGGCGGCCGGTGTGGCGGTGTGCATGGGCCAGGCCACTGAGGTCGTGCAGGCTGAGGCTGATTGGGTGGCGCCGACGCTGGAGGAGGATGGCGCTGCGGTAGCTTTGGAACGGTATGTACTGTCATAGGAATGGGGATCTTTCCTTCTCCGATTCACCACCGAACTTAGTGTGTCCTTCGGAAGAGATCCCATGTTGGGAATTGGTATATTCCCGCTTTTGCTGCTATACTCTTGGCGAAATCGCGGCAAGATAGCAGACCGAGTGAATTCCCCTCACGAAGAAGAACGGGCGCCATCAAGCCATATGGGCGGGTCCCTCCGCCAAAAGCACCTAACTGAACACGAGACGCGTAATGGCGCTCGACCATATTCAGTCAATGTCCCAGCGGCCTGAAGCCATCTTCGTTGCCGGCGGTGGGTCGCTGCGGTTGAATTTGTCTTAGGTGGTTGAAACCCTTTTTTTCAGAATCCATAAGGAGAATGCACACCATGCAAGAGAAGCAAAGAGTAAACCGTCGCCAGTTCCTGCGGATGAGTTCTGCCGTGGGCGCGACTGCGTTTCTGGCGGCCTGTGCGGCGCCGGCGGCGCCGGCTGCCGACAGTGGCGGAGAAGGCGAGGCGATGGCTGAAATGATCTCGCTGCGGTACCAGTCGCGAGAACCGGAGCGGGCGGCAGGCATTGCACAGCTCTGGAAGGAGTTTTATCCGCAGTTCCAGGAAGCCAACCCCAATATTGAGGTTGAGTTCCTGCCGGACCCGGGCGGCGCCAACCGCCGAGAAGGCGCTCTTAGCGCGATGGTTGCGGGCAATGCGCCTGACCTGACCGAGTGGTGCTGCTCCAGTTCCACCTTCTTCATGCAGAAGGGCGAGACGCTCAGTTTGCAGCCCTATATCGACCGAGACGCTGAGGAAGTAAACCTGGACGACTACTACGAGGCCCAGTTCGATCCGTGGACTTTGGACGGCGACATTCACCTGATGCCCCGCTTCACCGGTACGCAGGTGATCTACTACAACAAGGACATGTTCGACGCCAAGGGCATTGAGTACCCGCCTCATGAGTGGGGCGCGTGGAATTGGGAGGATTATACCAACCTTCTGCGCCAGTTTGCCGATGCCGACGCGCAGCCGCAGATCTGGGGGACGTCCAACTACGGTCTGAATGCCAACTGGCTTTCCCAGTACTGGATTCGAGGCTTCGGCGCCAACATGGTGGACCAAGAGGACAATACGCATTGCGGTCTGGACAGTCCCGAGGCCTATGATGCCCTGACATGGATGCGCAGCATCGTCCACGATGAACCGCTCTTCGCCTACGGCGCGGACATTGGCATGGGTGTTGTCGAACTGTTCCTGGGCCAGCGCATCGCCCTGATGGAGATTGGCCCGTGGAATCTGGGCGTACAGGCGGACGGCGCGACTTTCCGCTGGGACGTTGCCCCGATGCCAGACGGCCCTGCCGGACACACGACCCATCAGTCAGTTGATGGCACGATGGTCTGGAAGGGAACGGCGTATCCGGACGAATCGTGGGAACTGATGAAGTGGCTGACGAGCCCTCTGTACGGCCGCTTGTACATCACCTGGGCGCAGAAGCAGCCTTCACGCAAGAGCCTGCTGCCCGAATATGCGTCGATCATGCGCGCCGCCAACGAGAAGTTCGAAGAAATCGACCTGGATGTGTTCACCAGTTCGGTTGGGCAGGACATTGGCGGGCCAGAAGAGATGTTTGCCGAGGACCTGATTACGAAGGACCAGATCCTCAAGCCTGCCTTCGACCTGGTCATGTTGCTCGGTGAACAGCCGGTTGAGTTGATCGTCGATCACGCCGACGTAGCAACGCGCTTCAACCGAGGCGAGATCAACATCGAAGACCTGGGCGCTGAGCTGGACAAACTCAGCTAAACTATTGGTCGTAGAGGCGTGGGGGGTGGCCCCCACGCCTTTGCAGCACTGACCCGAACAGAATCAGGTAACTCATAGTCCGGGGACCAGAGGTCAGGGCGTCTCCGAGATCGGGTCTAGCGGCAGGACTGACAGGGGAACAGATGGCCAGCATTAGTGAAAGCCAAACAGGAAGGGGTCTTTTCTCCTGGATGAGGCGGGATGGAAAGCCGATGAAACCGTCCACTCGCGAAGCGTGGTACGGTTATTTTCTCGCGTCCCCCTGGATAATTGGATTCCTTGTTTTTACCGTGGGGCCGATGCTGGCTTCCCTCGTCATCGGCATGTATCGCACCGACTTTCTGACTGAGACTACATTCGTCGGCTTCAGGTGGTATCAGAATGTTCTGAGCGACAGTCTTGTCCGCAAGGCGCTGATCAACACTGCGATATTCAGTTTTACGGTGGTACCGATCAACACCGCGCTGGCGTTGCTGATCGCGGTGATGCTCAATCAGGGCATTCGCTTGCAAAGTTTTTGGCGCACGGTCTACTACCTTCCGTCTGTCGTGTCCGGCGTGGCGGTTTCCCTGCTGTGGAAGTGGCTCTACCAGCCTGACATCGGCCTGCTGAATTCTGTTCTCGGCCCGATTCTGCGTCCCTTCGACATCGACCCACCGCGCTGGATTTTCAGCACGGAGTGGGCGCTGCCATCACTTATTTTTATGGCCTTCTGGGGCGCGGGCGGGGCGATGCTGATCTACCTGGCCGGGCTGCGTGGGATTCCAACTTCACTATACGAAGCCGCTGAGATCGATGGCGCCGGCTCTGTCCGCCGTTTCTTCGCGGTCACGTTGCCGCTTCTGACGCCGACGATTTTCTTCAACGTTGTTCTCAATATTATCGGTTCGTGGCAGGTCTTCACGCAGGCCATGGTCATGACACGTGGCGGCCCCAACAACGCCACACTCACAATGGTCCTGCACATTTACAACACGGGCTTCCAGAACTTCTATTTCGGCTACGCGTCAGCCCAAGCCTGGTTCCTTTTTGTCATTGTACTTATTTTCGTCATTCTTGCGTTGCGGAGTGCGTCTTCCTGGGTGCATTACGAGCGCGTCTAGGCAGCGGATTCAGTTTTCTTAGAGGCAGGAGCGTCAGGTATGGCAACCACTGTCCAAACGGGAACAGCTGTACACCAGGCCGAGCAGTATGGCCACAGCCGGCTCACGGAAACACTATATCGCGTTCTCCTTTACGGCGCGGTCATTCTGGGCGGCATCGTTTTTGCCATCCCCTTTTATTGGATGATGCGCACTTCGGTGATGCCGACGACCCAAGTCTACCTTTTCCCGCCAGAATGGTGGCCTGAGCGGTTTGAGTGGCACCATTTCAAGACGCCGTTTGCCGTCTTTCCATTTGCCAAGTTCTTTTTGAACAGCGCGTTTATTGCCGCTGGCAGCGCGATCGGTGCAGCGCTCTCCTCTTCCGTAGTCGGTTTCAGTTTTGCCCGCCTACGATTTCCTCTCCGGGACATCATGTTTGTGGTCGTGCTTGCGACCATGATCTTGCCCGAGCACGTCCGTCTGGTCCCCACGTATTTGCTGTTTGTCGAGCTTGACTGGATAGGCACCTACCGGCCTCTGATCATTCCGAACTGGTTTGCGCCGGCCTTCTACGTGTTCCTGATGCGCCAATTCTTTATGACCATTCCAAGAGAGTTGGATGATTCCGCCATGATCGACGGCTGCAATCCGATTGGGCTGTTCTGGCGCATTCACTTGCCTTTGAGCCTGCCCGCGCTCGGAGTCGTCCTTATCTTTATGGTCACCGCTCAGTGGAACGACTTCCTCTATCCCCTTATCTATATTCAGGGCGTACCAAACTATACGGTTGCGCTAGGACTGCGGTTGTTTGAAGGCCACATGACCAACAATATGCAGGCGCTCATGGCGGCTTCAATTCTAGGGGTTTTGCCGACGATCATTCTCTTTTTCTTTGCTCAACGCTACTTTGTTCAGGGGATCGTTGTCTCTGGCGTCAAAGGGTAGTTTCCGGAGGTTTGCAACCGGCTGCAGGTGCTTTTCCGGCCACCTGCCAGTGTTCGCCGCCAAATCGTGAGGTAAAGCACATTGCGTTCCCAAGAAGAATTGAAGCAATTGGACTATCTGTTCGACCTGCAGGGTTATCTTATCCTGAAAGACGCCATCTCCAAGGATGACCTTGCGGAGATGAACAGCTGGGTGGACGACCATTGGGCCTATGTGGAAGATCCGCCCATTCTGGGTGAAGCACAGTTGGATGTCAATCCGGATCCTGAGTATTGGATCGGCAATGTCGAGATCCATAGCTACGGAAAGGACGACGGCGTAAACTTTCAGAACATCGTCGAAGGCGGCGCGGTCTTTGAGAGGCTGATTGACCACCCGTCCTGGTATCCGCTGGCGGCACGGTACATCAATGAGGTCAATGGTGTCTCGATCCACGAGAACCTGCTCAACGTGCGGGGACCGGGAGGGTTTCTCTATATCCACTGCGGCGGACACACGCCGCTCTTCTATCTGACATTCCGGCAGCACAACACGGGAGCGTGGATGGTAGGGCAGATCAACGTCCTGATGGCCCTTGAGGATATCGGCCCGGGAGACGGCCCGACCGTCCTGGTGCCGGGCAGCCACAAATCGACTGAGGTGCATCCGCGGTTGGAGGTGGAAGGGAAGGGTATTGTTGCTGCCAGCCATGAACGGGAAGCCGCGGGCACAGCTCTTGGGATGAAGGAGATTTACCTGGAGGCCGGCGACGCCGTCTTCTTCACGGACGCCATCACCCACGGGTCGGCCGAACGCACCAATCCGGGATTCCGACGCTCGGTCATTTTCCGCTATTCGCCCCGCTACTTGCGCACCCGTTTCAACTACCAGTTGTCACCTGAATTCGCCGCGCGTCTCACACCGGAGCGGCGTCAGATTCTCGAGCCGGTGGCGCCGCGCGGCAGAGTGCTGGCACCGGTGGGCAGTGTCTAGCGGCCTTGGCGCTGTTCGCCGCAGCGCACGTTAGTTCCCGCAATGGATATCCTCTATATACATCCGGCCAAACAGGAAGTCGAAGCAAGGTATGACAAGTTTCGATCCTGTCCGCCCTATCCTTTCATTCCGGTGGGGGTGGTCGGTTTTGTCAACATGCTGCGGGCCGAGGGATACAAAGTCCAGGGCCTGAACCTTCCGGTTGAATTGCTGCAGCGCCCCACTTTCAATTTGCGCCAGTGGCTGCGGAGCCAGCGGGTTCCGCCGAAACTCGTTCTTATCGATCTTCACTGGTACGAGCACTCATTCGGCGCCCTCGCCGTTGCCCAAGCCGTCAAAGAGACTCTGCTTGATGCGGTCGTGGTGATCGGCGGTCTGACGACTTCGTATTACGGCGAAGAGATTTTGACGGACTTTCTCTACGTTGACTACGCGATACGGGGCGATGCGGAGGAGCCGCTGCGGCAGTTGGCGGCGCGGGTGGTGGGTAAGGGGTCCTCGCAGGTCGACGACATACCGAATCTGATTCGGCGCCCCGGCAACGGGCAGAAGCCTGCGCAGAATCTCGGATTCTATTTTGCGGATCCGGCTACGCTGGACAGCATCGATTTTGTGTCGATGGACTGGCTTTCCAATGAGCGCGCTTATGCCGCGCTTCAGTACTCGGGCGCCGGACTGATGACGTTGCGCAAGCCGAAGCTGCTCAGTCACTGGCTCACGGTAGGGCGGGGCTGCGTCTTCGACTGCATTTACTGCGGAGGCGGCAAGGAGTCGCACAGCGAACTTGCCGGCCGCAACGGCTATGTGATGCGGTCGCCGGAGGGGGTGGTGGAGGACGTGGCTCGCCTGGCGAGGGAGGGATTTCAGCAGGTCAATCTTTCGTTGGACATCGCTACGTATCCGGCCAGATGGTGGCGCTCATTTTTCAAGCAGCTGCGGGACAAGGAAGTTCGTATCGGCATTTACAATGAGTTCTTCCAGTTGCCCTCGAATGACTTTATCGACGAGATGTGCAGTACGGCCGATCTTGCACATACAGAAGTCGCCATCTCACCGCTGTCCGGCGATGAGGAGGTGCGGCGGAGGAACGGGAAGTTCTATACGAATGAACGCTTCCTGCGTATGCTGGAAACGCTGAAGAAGCATAGAGTGCCGATATTCATCTACTTCAGCTTGAATCTGCCGGGAGAGACGCCTCAGACCTTCAAGAAGACACTCCAACTGGCCGATCAGATAGGCAAGAGCTATCCGCATGATCTGTTGCGGATGCTCAACCCGTGTCACACGCTCGACCCGATGTCGCCGATGAGCCGCCAGCCAGACAACTTTGACATGAACGTTCAGTTCACTACATTCCGGGACTATTACGACTACTGCAAGGGAACCGGGTGGGAGCCGAGGCGAGTGGTGAGAGGCCAGCACAGGGGATTCGAGATGGCAACTCGGCCGACGCGCATCGTTGAACAGATGGCGCAGATATGGGACGTCTTTGCGCAGGCGCAGCAGTTTCGGTGCTTCCCCGTGCCGCGGGGGTGGTGAGTGTGCGGTCGAGGGGAGGCCGAGATGGGGCCGCCTCTGTTTGGGACGACTCCTAAGCTGGCCAGTAAGAGCCCTTCTCCAATTGAGACGACACTATACGGTGCAGGCGTTGCAGAAGTATTACCACGAAGGAAAAATGAACCCGGGTTTTTTTTGTCGTGGGATCGACCGACCGGTCAGTTTAGACGTACTGACACCAGGTGAATGCGATGACAGAGAAGAGTGTTCGAAGTCCAGAATCGACCAGGGAGCGCATTCTGGACGCTGCATTGAGCGTTTTCAGCAACAAGGGATACCATGATGCCCGCCTTGACGAGATTGTGGCGGAGTCGGACACGTCAAAGGGCTCGATATATTTTCACTTTCCGAATAAGGAGCGGCTTTTTCTGGCGCTGGTAGAGAAGTTTGCCGACCTGGTTGAGCGGCGGGTTACGGAGGCGATTGCGCAGCAGACGAGCCCGATGGCCAAGGTCGAGGCGGCGCTGGAGGCCTGCCTGGAAGCATTTGGCCGTTACCGGCGGCCGGCGAAAGTGATGCTGGTTCAGGCCACCGGATTGGGGACGGTCTTTGAGGAGAAACGGTTAGAGATCAACGAGCGTTTCGCGCGGTTGATACGAATCTACCTGGATGAGGCGGTCGCTGCCGGTGAGATCGAGGCGGTGGACACCGATGTTATCGCGTATGCATGGCTGGGAAGTATCTACCATCTGACGATTCGCTGGGTATATAGTGGAGAACCCGAGCCTGCGCGAATTGTCAGCACTTTGGTGCCGATGCTGCTGCGGAGTGTGAACTACAAGAAGGACTGAACAGACCCTTAGGCGAAATCGTCCAGACGTTACCCTGGAGCAAGACGAGGGGCAGAGGCTGGGTTGAGATAGGATGGCATTACAGGAACGCGAAAAGAAGGCACAGAGCGAGAGCGGACCTGAATCTGATGGGGATGCCCACTGGTTGGAGGGCGAAGGCGGGGAATTCGGGGACGAGTACAGCTCAGCGCGCCACGGGCGCCTTGTGAGCGCGAGTCGTCCTGTCGCCGACCTGCGGTTTGCGCGATTTCTACGGGCGGCAATTGGGCAAGAGCGCTTTTTTTGGCGCGACGGAAGGCAGGGGATCACTTTTGCCGGGACTGGAGTAGCCGCCAATCTGATTGGTTACGGCGGTAGCCGATTTGCTGCCATACAGCGACAGGCGAGAGAACTCTTTTCTTTTGCCGAAACTCGTCCAACGCCACCCGATCAGCATGCAGTCAGATCAGAACTGGCGCGTCCCCGGCTTTTCGGGGGATTCGCCTTTCGAGAGGACTTTGTGCCGGACCTGACCTGGACGGGCTTCCATCCGGGGCATTTCGTCCTGCCTCACTACCAGTTCGTGGAGCAGGACGGCCACGGCTGGCTAACGATCAACGCGTTGTTGCCACCCGATGAGGACGCGTCGGTCGTATACCCTCTCCTGGCAGAGGCGTTGGATGCCCAAGTTGAGTTGCTGTTGAGGGGTGAAGAGGGACTCCCGATACAGGGCGTGGAAGGGCCAGATTGGGAAGGGGAGGGGGAGCGGGCAGGACTGGAGATCGATTACCCGCTGCATTACGACGAATGGGCGCGCATAATTGAAAGGGCCAGGAGGACTTTCGATTCGTCTGCGCTGCAGAAAGTGGTACTTTCGCGGATTGCGCAGCTACGGTCACGAGACCTTATTCGAATCAGTGAAATGTTGACATATCTTTGCGCCGAATATCCGGATTGCTACAGTTTTCTGTTTGAGCCACAGCCGGGACATGCTTTCCTCGGGGCGACGCCTGAACTACTGGTACGGGTGAAAGGTGTGGAGTTGGAATCGATGGCGCTGGCGGGATCGATCCAGCGGGGCAAGACAGCGGCTGAGGACGCAGAGCTGGCGGCGGCGTTGCTGGCTTCTGCGAAGGACCGTCATGAGCACGCGCTGGTGGTGACGGCACTGCGAGAAATCCTGCAGCCCAAGTGCAGTGAGCTTACGATGGCCACCGAGCCGACCGTGCTGCCACTTAGCAACATTCAGCACCTTTACACGCCGGTGGAGGCCAGACTGAGAACGGAGATGGGCGTGCTGCCGCTGGTGGAGGCTCTGCACCCAACACCGGCCATGGGGGGAATGCCGCGCGAACTCGGGATGGCGTTTATCCGGGCGAACGAACCGACGCTGCGGGGCTGGTACGCGGCGCCTGTGGGGTGGATTGACAGCAATATGGAGGGGGCGTTTGCCGTGGCCATTCGTTCGGGGGTCGTGCAGAAGGAGCGGGCCTGGGCCTATGCGGGGGCCGGTATTGTTGGCGACTCGGTTCCGCGGGCGGAGTGGGAAGAGACGAAATGGAAGTTTCAGCCGATCGTCCGTTCGGCGGGAGGCAGGCAGCCGGAATGAGCGCCGTAGGGGGCGATCAGAACCCGAATTTTGCGTTCTCCGAGGAGATGGTGGCCGGGCTGGCCGACGCAGGGCTGGAGGCGGTCTGCATTGCACCGGGTTCTCGCTCGACGCCGCTGGCGCTGGCCTTCGACGCCCATCCCAGTATCGAGTGTTTCATACATCTGGACGAACGCTGCGCGAGCTTCTTTGCGCTGGGCATGGCCCAGGCTAGCGGGCGGCCGGTGGCGCTGGTGTGCACGTCGGGCACGGCGGCGGTTGAGTTTCACGCGGCGGTGGTTGAGGCGAAGATGGCGGGGGTGCCGATACTGGTGCTGACGGCGGACAGGCCGCCGGAACTTCGTCATAGCGGAGCCAACCAGACGATCGACCAGGTCAAGATGTACGGTGACCAAGTTCTGTGGGCGGTGGATGCTGCGTTGCCGGAAAGGGATGCGCCGGCTGTTGCGTTGAGGAACCTGCGCACGCTAGCGGCCAGATCCTATGCCATTGCGGACGGGCTGCGTAAAGGGCCGGTGCACGTCAACTTCCCTTTCCGAAAGCCTCTGGAGCCTGAGGCTCCCTACAGACCCCGTTTTGACCAGGGGCAGAGCAGCTCCATCGGGCGGGGCGTTCTTGTCCCGACGCCCGAGCAGGTTGACGAGCTGGCCGCGCTCGTTTCCGCTCACGAGAGGGGTTGGATCGTTTGCGGGCCTTGGACCGGGCGGCCGCCCTGCAGTCTGGTTGATGCGATTGCGGAATTGGGTCGGAGCACAGGGTATCTCGTCTTTGCGGATCCGTTGTCAGGACTCCGTTTTGGACCGCATACGGGGAGGTCGTCTATCATAGGCAGCTATGAGAGCTTTCTCCAGCACGGGACCGGATTTGATGCCCCTGAGGTTGTGATACGATTCGGCGCGATGCCGACGTCGAAGTACCTCGGCGAATATCTGGCGCGTACCGGGCCGATCTATCAGGTTCACGTGCGCAGCGACGGCGCATGGGCGGACGACAGCCACCGCGTTAGCCGCTACTTGCAGGTGGACGAAGCCGAGCTCTGCAGGCAGGTGGCGGAACGATGTCAGCGAGAGATTAGCAGTTGGGGCGTCTCTGTTTTGGCGGTGGACGAACGCTGCCGGCACTACCAGGACAGGTTTGTGCGGGAGCACTGGTTCGACGTTTCTGCGGTCGCTGCCGCGATGTCGGCCCTCCCAGACGGTAGCAGCCTTTTCGTGGGTAACAGTCTGCCTGTGCGTCACGTGGACCAGTTTGCCCGGCCCAACAGTAGAAGAATTCACGTCTACGGCAACCGGGGGGCAAGCGGCATAGATGGTGTTGTATCGAGTGCCCTTGGCGTGGCCGCAGCCGATCGGGACAGACCGATGTTGCTGATCGTTGGCGACGTCAGTTTATACCATGACATGAACGGGCTGCTGGCAGCAGACAGGCAAGGCCTTGGCAACGTCACCGTCTTGTTGATGAATAACGGGGGCGGGGGCGTCTTCCGCCGACTTCCCATTGCCGAGGACACTGCCCGGTTTGAGGCGCTGTTTCTCACGCCGTCGGGCCTTGATTTCGCGCCGGCGGCAGCGATGTACGGCCTTGACTATAGTTGCATTTACGACCAAGACAGAGTTGCCCTGGACGAGGCGCTTTGCGCTTCGCTTCATGGCGATAGGCCGACGATCATCGAGGTGCGCACTGATGGCGCGAGAGATGAACGTCTGCGGCGAGAACTGATCCATGCTTTGAAAGACATTCAGGAGGATATTTCGTGACGATCCCGCAGAGTGCAGACTGGCAGGAAGTCGCCGAGTACAGCGATATCACCTTTCACAAAGCGGACGGCATGGCGCGCATTGCCTTCGACCGGCCGGAGAAGCGCAACGCATTCCGGCCCGAGACAATCGATCAGATGACGGAGGCGTTCAGAGACGTTTGGGCTGACGACCAGATTGGCGTTGTTCTGCTGACGGGCAATGGTCCTTCGCCCAAGGACGGTGTCCACGCCTTCTGCGCAGGGGGCGACCAGCATATCCGCGGGCACGCCGGATATCTGAATGAACAGGGGGAGGCGCGGCTGAATGTGCTGGAAATGCAGCGCATCATGCGGAACATGCCTAAGCCGATAATTGCGCTGGTCAACGGTTTCGCCATTGGGGGCGGGCATGTGCTGCACGTGATCTGCGACCTTTCGCTGGCTTCGGAAAACGCTGTCTTCGGCCAGACGGGGCCGATTGTGGGCAGCTTTGACGGCGGGCTCGGGGCGTCGTACCTGGCTTCTGTTGTCGGACAGAAGAAGGCGCGGGAGATCTGGTACCTGTGCCGGCGGTATTCGGCGCAGGAAGCGTTGGAGATGGGGTTGGTGAACAAGGTGCTGCCGACGGTGGAGGCGCTGGAGGAGGAGGGCGTGGATTGGGCGCAGGAGATTCTGCGCAAGTCCCCGATTGCGATTCGCTTTCTCAAGGCAGGTTTCAACGCCGATCTGGATGGACAGACGGGTTTGCAGGTCCTAGCGGGCGACGCCACGATGCTCTTCTATATGACAGATGAGGGCAAGGAAGGGAGAGACGCTTTCAATGAGAAACGCAGGCCGGATTTTCGTCAGTTCCCTTGGAGGCCGTGAGGCGGTCAAGGAGAGCACCAGCAGTTGTTGACGTCTATCTGACCTGGAATTCGCGATCCCGTCATGTTGCCAGTCCACGAGGGCACCCACAAGGGGTGCCCCTTCGGTGGGATGGCTGGTTGGAAGGAAATGTCAGCGAGACCTGATAATGTACTCCCTCGTCAGAGTGGAATGAATTTCATATGCTTTCAATGATGAAAGACTGGTTGCGCTGGCGTGCGCTGGCCACTCCTGGCAAAGAGGCCGCAGTTTTTGAAGGGCGATCGGTCAGTTACGGTGAATTGGACTGTATAGTCGATGGTCAAGCCGCCGGCCTAGCGGCTCAGGGTATTCACCCGGGCGATAGGGTGGCGGCGTTGATGGAAAACAGCGTAGAGGCGATCGCCCTTATCCATTCTGTCGCCCGAATTGGCGCGATACTCGTGCCACTCAACACGAGGCTGACGGCCGTTGAGATTGCGCGGCAGTTGGGCTTGGTCAAACCTGCGCTTCTGGTGGTTGACCACGGACTGGGCGGCGCGGCCGGCGGCAGCAGGGGGTGGGGGCCGGCCGCGATGGCAGAGGTTCAGTCACTCCTGGAAGTGCCAATGCATACTGTGTCGCTGACAGGGCTGACGGAGGTCGAATCTTCAGACAGGAGAGGCGCGGACAGGAAATTGCAGGAGCCGCTTCAACAAGAAGAGCAGGTTCACTCGATTGTCTTCACGTCAGGCTCGACTGGGACACCCAAGGGTGTGCAACTCAGTTTTGCCAACCACTTTTGGAGCGCCACCGCCTCTGCATTCCGTCTGGGCGTTGGTCCGACAGACCGCTGGTTGAGCTGCATGCCGCTTTATCATGTGAGCGGTATGGCCATAGTGTTTCGTTCCTGTCTTTACGGCACGGCGATCGTGCTTCAACGTCGTTTCGAACTGGAAGAGTTTCAACGCAGCCTGCGCGAGGATGGGGTAACGCAGACGTCGCTGGTGCCTACGTTACTCCACCGGTTGCTGCACAGTTCTCCGGCGACGGAGTGGCCGGAGAGCCTGAGAACAGTTCTGATTGGCGGCGCGGCTGTCACGCCTGAGCTTTTGCAGACAGCCCTAGACGCATGCGTGCCTGTAACCCCGTCATACGGCCTGACTGAAGCTGCGACGCAGGCGGCTACAGCTTTGCCGGCGGATGTACGACGAAAGCCGGGAAGCGTTGGGCGGCCACTGTTGTTTACGGAGCTTTGCATCGCCGATGCGGATGGGAGTCCTATTGCTCAGGGCGAGATAGGGGAGATTCTGGTGCGCGGCCCGCAAGTGACCAAGGCATACTACCGCAATCCAGATGCGACTGCGTCAGCTCTGCGAGAGGGCTGGTTACATACCGGCGACATGGGCCGTCTTGACGGTGACGGCGACCTGTATGTTCTGCAGCGGCGAACGGACCTGATCGTAAGCGGCGGGGAGAACATCTATCCAGTCGAAGTGGAGTCGGTGTTACGGGAACATCCTGCGGTGGCCGACGTCTGCGTTGTCGGGTTGCCGGATGAGGAATGGGGACAGCGTTGTGCGGCTGCGGTGCAGCTTCATGGGGGGGAGAGCGTGTCCCGCGACGCGCTCCTGGCCTTCAGCCGGGGGCGGCTTGCCGGTTACAAGCAGCCTGCGGCCAAACATATTCGCTTCGTTGAGGCGTTGCCAGAAACCGCTTCGGGAAAGATCTCGCGGCGGGCAGTCAGTTCATTGTTTGAGGATATCACTCTAACGCAAAAGGAATGCCAATAATGATCAACCAGGAGCAGATTGACTATTTCAACGAGAATGGATACCTGCGATTCGGACGCGTGTTGGATATGACCGAAGTCGAGGAATTGCGCGCTGGGTTGGACAATGTAATCGCCATCGAAAAGGCCGGCGGCGATGACTCTGAAATAGAATTCAAGTTCGGGCACCGGCGAGGCGCGTCGATGGGGGGCGACGCCGCGGAGCAGCAGAAGCGGGTAATCGTTCAGTATGTGAATATGTTCAAGCGGGAGCCAATCTATGAGCGCCTACTCCACCACCCCGTGATATCGGGTGTGGCCTGCGCACTATTGAACACGCCGCGAGTGCGGCTGTGGCACGATCAGATCATCTCCAAGCCACCGGAGGAGAACGGTCATTTTCGCTTTCATCAAGACTTCTACTTGTGGCCGTTGAGAGAGCCGCGGATCGTAACGTGCTGGCTTGCTCTTGACGATGCGACGCCCGAGAACGGCTGCATGCACGTGGTGCCAGGGAGCCACAGGGACCCGCGGTTCGGCCTGGAGTCCTACGCAGCCGAACTGGCGGCGCGGGCTGAGGCCGAGGCAGAAGGACGCGAAATTGAGGAGACCGATAGGCAGAAGATGGCCTACGAACCCGCGTCGATTGGGAAGCCGGTCGAGTTGAAGGCGGGTGAATGCATGTTCCACCACTGCCTCAACTTTCACGCCACGCCGGCGAATGTGACCAACCGGCAGCGCCGCGCCCATGTCATGATATTCATGGCGGAAGGCGTCAGGGTCAAACTGGACCAGGCATCGGGCCATCCCTTGATTCCAAATTTCACTGTAGGAGACGGTGAAGAACTGATGGGTGAAGGGTTTCCGCTTTCGGAGCCGGAGAGCGGCCGATGGGGGTGATATTCAAGCGGGCGGCAAGGGCCGTACCAGAATGCCGCTCCAGCCGCGTTGGCGGGCAGTCAGGTTGCGGGACAATCTGAGTGTCTGTGTCTACGACCCTGGTTCAATCGTACCATTTGCACAGTTGGGGCAGCAAAGGGGATCCTCCTGTCCTGCTCCTGCACGGATTCACAGGGCATGGAGGAAGCTGGGCCGGACTTGGGCAGAGGTTTGCGGCGGCTGGATACAATGTTCTGGCGCCGGACCTGCTGGGACACGGTCGTTCGGCTCACCCCAGTGATGCGACTCGCTACGGGATGGCCCACGCCGCCGCGGACCTGAATTCACTACTGGATGAATCGTCAGTAGAGGCCGTCCATCTGCTGGGCTATTCGATGGGCGGGCGGCTCGGGCTTTTTTTCGCTCTCAGCCACCCGGATCGAGTTCAGACACTGAGCCTGGTGAGCGCGTCGCCAGGAATCGCGTCGACTGCGGAACGGGATGAACGACGCGACAGAGACGATGCGCTGGCCGACCAGATCGAACGGGACGGTATTGGGGCGTTTGTGGACCATTGGGAGTCTCTGCCGATGTGGGCGAGCCAGCGGCGGTATCTCTCTTCGGAGCAGCACCAGCAGTTGCGATCGCAGCGTTTGCGGAACCTTCCTGACGGACTCGCAAACAGCCTCAGGGGAATGGGAACGGGCAACCAACCTGCTCTTCACGAGAAACTGCCCACGTTGTCGATGCCTACTCTGCTCATTGCCGGAGCCGAGGACGAGAAGTTCGCCGACATCAACCGGCAGATGGAGCGAAGAATTCCTCAGGCGCGTCTGGTCATCCTCCCTATGGCCGGTCATGCGGTCCAACTAGAGAGGCCGCGGGCATTTGAGCGGACGGTGCTTGAGTTTTGGCAGTCATATGAGGTTTCGCGACCAAAGGCGAGCAAGACATAACGGTATCGCAGTCGCCAATCCACTGTCCGGCGCGCCAGATTGAGATATCGCGCTGGCCAGGGATATAATTGCCGGACATCGTGAGCAGAGACGCCGACGTGCTGATGACAGGCTCACACCGACGGATGATATATGGACCGAAAACGGCTGGGCGTTCAGTTTCTCTGGTCGCTGCTGCTGGCATTGCTGGTTTACATCGGGCTGATAGTATACGGAGACTGGCGTCAGTTGTCTGCACTGCTGGCCGATTTCCCGTGGAGATGGCTACCGCCTACGCTGGGGTTGACGCTGGTGAACTTCGGAGTGCGATTGCTGAAGTGGCACTGGTACCTACGTTTGATCCGGACGCCGATCAGTTTCGGCCAGAGCGCCCGTATTTACGGCATCAGTTTCCTGATGATGATGACGCCGGGGAAGGTGGGGGAGTTTGTGCGGGCGTTTATGGTACGCAACGTAAGCGGTGCGCCATTTTCGGTCGTCGCTCCGGTCGTGCTGGCAGAGCGGATGACAGATGGGCTGGCGATGATTTTGCTGGCCGGGCTGGGTCTGCTGGCGATTGACGATGGGAGGATCAGGATGGCGGCGATGACAGCGCTGCTGGTGATAGCCGTCATTATCATCGCAATACAGGTGAGGCCCCTGGCGTTGTGGTTCCTGGCGCTGGGTCACCGATTGCCGCTGGTGAATCGTGTTGTCGACAAACTGGCGGCGTTTTACGAGAGTAGCTACTTTCTTTTGCGGCCAAAATATCTCATTGCTTCGGTCCTGATCGGGGTCGTCAGTTGGGCTAGCCAAGGGGTCGGGTTTTACCTGATATTGCTTGGCTTTGGGGTGGAGGCGAGTGTCAGTTCCATGTTAGCGGCAGTCTCGGCCTTCAACATAAGCACAGTCGTGGGCGCGGTGGTGGCGACGCCGGGGGGCCTGGGGGGCGTAGAAAGTTCGTTAGCGGCCCTCAGCATTCAGTTGCTGGACCTGTCGAGACCGGCAGCTGCGGCTGCAGCGCTTGTCATTCGGTTTGCGACGCTATGGTTCGGTGTTGCCATCGGCCTCGTCAGTCTGGCCCTGTGGCCCCACCTTCTGACGTTTCAGAAAGGAATGGCTGTAGAGGAGCAGGAGGCCCATGCATAGGAGTGCGGCTGAGCTTTGTTCTGCAGCGCACCGCCTGGATGGAATTACGCTATGTGGAAAGTCGACCTACATTCGCACACAATCTTCAGTAAGGACTGTCTCACACGGACCGAGGACGCAATCGCCCGGGCGCGTGAAATCGGTCTTGATAAGCTGGCGATCACCGAACACGACAATCTGGCCGGCGCGTTGAGAGCCAAAGAGCTAGCTCCCGACTTGATCATTGTCGGTGAAGAGATTATGACTACGCAGGGCGAGTTGATTGCTTATTTCGTCAAGGAAGAGGTTCCGCGCGGTCTGTCTCCGCAGGAGACGATCGGCCGCCTGCGCGAGCAGGGCGCGGTGGTGGCCATTCCCCATCCCCTGGACTCTCTGCGAAATTCGGCGATGGGAATGGAGAGTGTGCTGGAGGTAATCGGCCTGGTGGACGCGCTCGAGGTGCGCAACGCGCGCTGCGTGCGGCCGCAGGACAATCTCGCCGCGCTAGAACTGGCGCAGGAGCACGGCCTGCTGGTTACGGCTGGGAGCGACGCGCACATTCCATTCGAATTAGGGTACTGCTACGTGGAGATGCCGGAGTTTGAGGACGATCCGGAGTCGTTTGTTGACGCGTTACAGCGTGCGAAGCCGATGGGGAAGGAGAGTCCATTCTGGCCCCATTTTTTTAGTACCTATGCGAAATGGAGGAAGCGAATCAGGCCTGTCGCGTACGGCGGCGTGCTCCACACTTATGGTAAAGGGAGAAGGAGAAACTGAGCCTGTGCAGGTCTTTTCGCGAAGGAGGGAATGACGCTGCGTTTCGGTGTCCGGCCTCTATGACCCGGTGGGCTCCACATTCCAATTCTTCGGCGCGCGTAAGAAGCCCTCGACCTCAGTGAAGAGCTCTGGCGAGAGCAGATCTCTGAAGAAATACCAGTTGAAGACAGAGAGCTTGTTGTCCTGGAGTGAGGCGCGCAGAATCTCTACGGCATGGCGAAGGTTGCGGTGCAGGTGCTCCCGATGGCCGCCGATCCCCCATCCTAGCGCCGCCAGCCCCAGAACGAGTGGATCCCGCCGCGTATTCTGCTGTCCGAGCAGATTCAAAGCTACATGCAGTCCCTGGCGCAGTTCGTCCGAGAAGTCGCTACTGTCTGGGTTGGCCCCTTGTTCTGCGTTGTCGGTGGCGGAGCGGCCGGTGCCGTCCTCGTCGGACGCTGGGCGGGGCTGGAGGGCGTCCAGATAGTAGTGGGCCAGGATCCAGTCACCGACCGACGAGAGAGTCACATCTTCGAGGGGAACCTGTGTGACGCGCCTCCATTCTGTCGCAGCGCCCTGGGGGTCGCCGGAGTAGTAGCCGGACAGGCCGCGCCAGAATCCCTGGGATACGGATGAGCTTTCGCGGTTGAGTGCCCTTTGCGCCAAGCGGCCCTGGCTGTTCAATACGAGCGGGCGATAGAGCAGGTGCCAGCGGTCGCTATAGGCGTCGGACACTCTGGCAGCCATACCGAAAGCATCGGCAGCTTCTTGCCAGCGCTGCCTTTCCAACTCCACGCAGCTGCGCAGAAAGTGAAGGAGCCCAAACTGGAGTGATACCTGGTTGGTTTCGCTCTCACTGGTCAGCCGCTCTTTGACCTGAATCTGCACGTCTACGTCTTCGACGAGTGAGTCCGACAGGCCCTGTGAACGGAATAGACGCTGCAGCTCGGATAGCAGTGACTGCCTAACTCCGTCGGCTTCGTCGATCTTGTCGTCGTCGATCAGGATGGAGAAGAGTAACCAACGCAAGTCCACGTCGAAGGGAAGATCGTCCGACTCGGAGCGGACAATTCCGGCCGCTTCTTCGCAGCGGCCCTGCCACCAGTAGGCGCGTGCCTGGTTCTCCCGCCACAGTGACTTTGCGTCTTCGCTCAGGATCTCAAAGAGCGCGTCATCGATTGCGGCCATCTCTTCCAGCCGGTTGCGCCTGGCGTAGTAAGACTGCAGGCCCAGCACACTCTGATCCAGGATGCGTTGCAGCCTTTCGTCCTGGGCGTTTCGTCGCGCCTGCGGCAGAGCGGCCAGACGCTCGATCAAGAAACCGTACTTAGCCAAGGCCTCGTCGTTGCCCTGTCGTGAAAGGGCCACGGCCTCGGCGTGCAAGGCTTCCCAAGAACCCTTTAGCGCGGCTGCGCTGCCTGATGTGCGCGTGTCGGTAGTCATCGACATATTCTCGCTATGCGCAATTGGGTACTTTGCGCGAATTGTTGAGGCGCTGGCAGCGCTCGCCGGCCAAGTGATGCCGGCGATTCTAGCCGCCGATTTCCCGTTTTACGGTATTGAGAAGGGTGTCGGCCCGCAGCTCAGGCAGATTATAGCAGACGCCGCCCATTTGCTCGGCCAGGGCCTGTGCCAGCCCACGATCGAAGGCCATGTGCTCCATGTTGATTACGATGGTGCGGACGTCCTCGCTGTCGAAGAGGGAGGCCATTTTCATTGCCTCTTCCTGGGCGGGCATGCCGGTCATGCTTACGTTGCCGGCACCGTCGGTCAGCAGCATCACCAGCGGCCGGAGCTCCGGGTCGCGGCGCTGGGCGTTTTCGACTACCTGCCATGTTGCAAGGAGACCGCTACTGAGAGGCGTTTTGCCCCCCACGGGGAGATCCTTGAGGGCCCTTTCCGCCAGTTCGACGCTATTGGTGGGCGGCAGAACGACTCGAGCCTTGTCGCGCTGGAAGACGACCAGCCCGACCTGGTCCCGGCGCTGATAGGCTTCGACCAACAGGCTGAAAATGGCGCCTTTTGTGGCTTCCATCCGTTCGCTGGCCGCCATCGACCAGCTGGCGTCCACGACGAAGAGGATGAGATTGCCTGTACGGCGGACGCGGATTTTGCGCTGCAGATCGGACATGCGCAACTGCAAGGCAAGGTCGCTCTCCCCGCTTGCGTGCCGTTCCTTCTGGTGGGGGGCGGCGTTACGCAAGGTGGCGTCGAAGGCGACGTCTTCGTAATTTTCGTTGGCTGGACGCGCTTTAATGTAGCGGCCGCGCTTGCGGTCGGTCCGGCTGTAGGAGCGTTTGCCGGATTTTTCGCGCGTCATCTTGTCGAGCGGCGTATCGAGCTTACGTGCTTCGAAGACCTCACCGACGTCGACCGGTTTGCGGGCTCCCTTCTCGTCTCCGGGTGATGAACTCTGTTGGGGAGCTGCGTCCGGCTGTGCTACGCCGCCTTCGCCGCTCTCCGGCGAGGAGTCTAGCTCCTCTGAGTCATCACCCTCTTCACTTTTTTTTCCGTTGTCGCCGCGTCGCCGTCCGCCTCTTCCATCGATTCTTCATTTTCCTCGGCTTCGGCGCGGGCCTGACGCATGTTGGCCTCGAGTTGCTCAGGTTGTAGCGCGGTATCCTGGAATGGCTGTTTCTTCATGCGGTGAGGAAGCGCCAGTTCTGCCGACATGAGGATATCCCTGTCGGTGATGGCATCTCGACCTTCAAATGCGGCCTGGGCTCGGGCTGTATTGAGAATGACGAGGTCGGCCCGGTGCCCGTCGACGCTGAAGCTGCTGGTGAGGGCGGCAATCGTGTAGAGATCTTTGTCTGTGTAACCGACGCTGTCATAGCGGCGACGGGCTTTTATGATTCGCTCACCCAGACTTTTTGCTTCGTCGGCAAAGTCTTCGAAGAAGCGGTCTGAATCCTGCTCAAAGCGCGTCCGCCGGCGCAAGATTTCCACGCGGGCGCGAGGCTCGTCGATGCCGACGACGTCAACGGCGTGTGCAAAACGGTCCAGCAGTTGGGGGCGCAGGTCGCCTTCTTCAGGGTTCATGGAGCCGACGAGAACAAAGCGGGCGGGATGCTGGACGCTAATGCCCTCGCGCTCGACGACGTTGACGCCCATGGCCGCGCTGTCCAGAAGCAGGTCGACAACGTGGTCGTCGAGGAGGTTTACCTCGTCGACGTAGAGGATTCCGCGGTTGGCGGCGGCGAGAATGCCTGGCTCGAAGTGGCGTTCGCCTTGACGAATTGCCTTCTCAATGTCCAGCGTGCCGACGACCCGATCCTCTGTGGCGCTGACGGGAAGGTCGATGAAAGGCGTGTTTCGCTGTCCGACTTTCAGTTCTCCATTGTGGGCCCCTGCCTCGCAGACATGGCAGAGACCGAGCGTGTCGTCCCGGTAACAGGCAAAGGGGCATCCATCTACCGCTTCGATTGCCGGCAACAGGGCAGCCAGGCCCCGGGCGGCGGTCGACTTGGCCGTGCCGCGTTCGCCCCTGATCAGCACACCGCCGATCAGCGGATGGACAGCATTCAGGATCAGCGCTCTTTTCATGCGCTCTTGGCCGACAATCGCGGTGAATGGATAGATGACTTGCATCGTGGTCCGTTCCTTTCAAGGGTTCAGACGGAAGGCGGGATGTCGCGTTCACAGGAATGAACGGACATCAAGCTTACGACCTGATTTGCCTGTCGCGTTGCGCGGCAGCCTCTGCTTGTATCCAACCGGTGGGCCATACTTCCGCCGCGGGGTCTGAACCGGCGGTTTGGAGGTATGTCAGCTTTCAGTCAGGACAATGGCAGGACAGCGCACGCCTCATCCGATTTATTATATAACGAGGACAAATGGCAAGACAAACCAAAGGCCCCGAGGGTGCATCCCAGAATAGGGGTAGGAACGGTCTGGCGGTGAATCAGTGCCAGCGGTGGCTGGCGTTGTTTACTGTCTTTGGGCGAGGCGCAGTGCGTGGGCCAGGCCTGGCCGTGCAGTGGAGTCGGTCAGTTGGGGCGGGTGCGAGGGCAGGCATATGGCCGGCACATACGGAGGTCTGATGGGACTGGCGGGACGTGGTCTGACCAGACACCTTCAAATAGGCACCTGTCACCAATATCGACACCCGGTCGATGAGGCACGTGGTAGGAGAGGGGGCGTTGCGGGGGCGGAGCCCCCGCACAAGGGAGGGCCGAATAGGCCCGACCGCCCAAAAGAGCGAGGAGAGAGGGAAGACGAGTGAGGAGAGAGAACTGCCGTTTCCTCTGGCTCAGAATTGATTGCGAGATGGCGATGGCTGAAAGGTCACTGTAGCGAAGACTGGTGGCAGGACAAACCAAAACCCCCGAAACTTTACCTTCGTAGATGCGTAGTAGACAATAAGCGTCCAAAGGTGCTAATGAATGAATGAACAGGAACAAGCGTGGCTGGACCGCGCCAGGGCTGGTGAGCAGGAGGCATTTGGCCGGCTGGTAGAGACGTATCAGAGACCGGTCTTTGCTTTGACCTATCGCATGCTCGGCGATTTATCCGAAGCGGAAGACGCCGCCCAGGAGACATTCCTGCGGGCCTATTCCCGCCTGGACCAATATGATCCAGGACGCAAGTTCAGCACGTGGCTGTTTTCTATCGCCAACTATCATTGCATTGACAGGTTACGAAAGCGGCGTGTGCAGTTTGTCGGTCTGGACGAGTCACCGGTCGTGTACAGCCTGGAAAGCGAATCGTCCCGGCCCGAGGCGGAGACTCTCGCAGTTGAACAGGCCGAGGAGATGCAGGCCCTGGTGAATCAGCTGGAGCCGGAATACCGGACGCCGCTGGTATTGCGTTATTGGAATGACTGCAGCTATCAGGAGATCGCTGACGTGATGGACATTTCGGTGGCGGCAGTCAAGAGCCGGCTATTCCGTGCCAGGAAAAAGCTGGCTGAGCTGTACGAGGCGGCTCAACAGCCGCATCGGGTGGAAGGCATGACGAATTCCGGCGGCCTCTCGTTGCAGACGGACGGGCATCGAATGGGAGAGTCGGATCAGCCGACCGCCCAGTTCGATGCGGCAGAAAGGAAGGGGGACCCCGAGGAAGTATGGAAGGCGTTGACCATTCCTTTGCACAGGGCCCTCAGCAGCGGGGCCGGCCTGTAGGCGTTCAGGAGGTAATGATGTCGAATATGCTGACCAGAGCAGACGTGTCCTCCAGCAGAGCCGGGGACCACAGCGAGTATCTGATGTTGATTTCGCTGGAGTTGGACGGCATGTTGGACGCGGGTGAGAAAGAGAGGCTGGACGGACACCTGGAACGATGCAGTGCGTGCCGGGCCGAGTGGCAGCTGTGGCAGGCGCTCGACAACAGGTTGCGAGAGGCCCCGACACCTATGCCGACGCCCGGCTTTGCCCAATCCGTTGCCCAGCGGCTGGCGCTTCAGGAACGCCGGCGCAACCTGCAGATTGGCGTGATACTGACTGTGTTCACCGTTGTAGTCTGGTCCCTGGGCCTAGTCGGGGTCTGCGCCTTAGCCGGGACGCTCATCTATACCAATTTGGAACGATTGACTGAAACGGGTCTCTTCCTGAGCGAGGCATGGGCGGTGGCAGGGGTGGTTGGGCAGTCGCTATGGGATGTCATTGTCGAATTAACTGCGACATCAACAGCGTTAGGCGTTGCATCCACCTATTTGGTCGTCGTCATCGCGGCACTGGCGGTGTGGTGCGTCATCATCCAGCGCACGACCCAGCCGCTCCGATCCCGGGCCTGGGAAGACTGAAGGAAGTGGGCATAGTGAGGTTCGTTCGGACTCAAGGTTGCAGAACACTTTGTACGTTTTTGGGCTGCTCCAGCCTGAACGATCCGAGTAAGAGTGTGCTGGCGGGCGGAGACGTAGAACGAAAAGTGGCCCCGTTGTTTGTGTTGAAGGGAATCGCCGAATGAAGTCGTTGCGCAGAGCCGGATGCTGGACGGCGTTCATGCTCATTTTCGCGCTTGGGGCGATCATTTTTCTGTTCACACAGTCCAGGCAAGGGCGAAACGAATTCAGTGGCAGACCTTTGCAGGGCAATGTTGCCGTGTTCGGCGGCGACGTGCACATCAGTGAAGACGAGCACATTTCAGGAAACCTGATGGTCGTCGGGGACGACCTGACTCTGGAAGGGCAGATTGGCGGCAATCTTGTTGTTGTCGGCGGTGATGCTGAATTGAAAGGGCACGCACAAGTCGGTGGCAATGTGAGTGTGGTCGGCGGCGATGCGGAGGTAGCGGGATCTTCGGTGATCGGCGGTAATGTTGCTGTTGTCGGCGGCGACGTTGAGCTGGCCGGACACTCACACGTCGGCGGCAACGTCAGAGTTGTCGGTGGAAGGATAGAGCAGGATCCGGACGCGCGCGTGGATGGAGGCATCAGCTGGCGCATTTACACGAATAGCGTGGCGCAACCGAATCTCTATTCAGCGGCGCCGGCGCCGCCCGCCGAACCGGACCCGCCCAAGCAGCCCGCCGGTCCAGTTGCGCAGGTCGTTGTTTCGGAAGAGTCAGGAGAGGAAGTTCGGGCCCTGTCCGACCGGCGTCGAATTTCAGTAGAGGAGGCGGCAGAAGCGGCAGAGGAGGCCGCGGAGGAGTGGGCAGAAGCGGCGGAGGAAGCAGCGGAAGAGTGGGCAGAAGCAGTGGAAGATGCGGCAGAAGCCGCGCGAGAGCAGGCCGAGCTGCAACGCGAAGCAGCCGCCACGGCGCGTGCCCATGCGGCTAATGATCGAACGCCCTGGTTGCTTGTCTTTCTGGGCAAGCTGGTACAGGCCTTCTTGTGGACGCTGCTGATCACCGGTCTTGTCCTTCTGTTTGCCTGGTTGCTGCCGAAGCAGGTCAGAGCGATTTCCCGCACGGCGGAGAAGGAGACCGCGCTCAGTTTCGCAACGGGAGCGATCGGGATTCTGGGGTCAGCAGTTCTGGCCGCCATTCTGACCATTACCATCTGCTTTGCCCTGCTTGCGTTGCCGCTTCTGGCATTGCTGGCACTGGTTTTGCTTTGCGGCTGGACCGTGACCTGCTGTTGGCTGGGACGCCGCCTGGATGAGCTCGTTGCCGGACCGGGAGTGCTTACCTGGAATCCGCTGGTTTCGGTTGGGCTCAGTTCTCTTGTCGTGACCGGCGTTACGGCGTTTTCCTGGATAATCTTTCCCTGTCTCGGCTTCATAATAGCCCTGCTGATCGGCTCTACCGGTACGGGGGCGGTCGTAGTGCATGTGGCCCGGCGTTCGGGACGTCTTCCAGGGGGGGCATTGGGAGGCAACCTGGACGGGCCTGCCCCAAGCGGTGAGGCGGCGTCGCCGGGGAGCAGTGATAAAGGTGACTCGACGACAGACGTCTCAGAAACTGGCTTGCCAGATTTAACTGAATCAACAGCCGGCGCCACCCAAGCGCCCTCAGAGGCGTCTCTCGAAAGCGGGGAAGGGGAAGGTACGACGGCCACCGACGGGCAGGAGGTTGCCGATTCTTTGACCTCAGCTTCAGCAAGGGTGGGCGAAGCGGACGATCTTACCCGGATTGTGGGCATTGGTCCCACTTATGCTGCGAGGCTGAGGGAGGCTGGGATTCCCAGGTTTTCCCAACTGGCCGACCTGGAGGCAGAAGAGATCGCGGAGATCATCGGCTGCCCCGCGTTGCGGGTGGAGCGAGAGCGTCTGAGGGAGCAGGCAAGGGAGTTGGCAGGCCAGGCGTAACGTCTGTGTTCAGGCGCGACTCAGTTTGCGATAGGTGATGCGATGGGGACGGGTAGCCTCTGCACCAAGGCGGCGGCGCCTGTCCTCTTCGTATTCGCTGTAGTTGCCTGGAAACCACAGCACGTTGCTGTCCCCTTCAAAGGCAAGAATGTGGGTGGCGACGCGATCCAGAAACCAGCGATCGTGAGAGATGACGAGGGCCGCGCCGGCGAAGGTCTCTAGTGCGTCTTCCAGTGCACGCAGGGTGTTGACGTCGAGGTCGTTGCTGGGTTCGTCCAGCAGAATGACGTTGGCGCCGCTCTTCAACAGTTTGGCCAAGTGGACACGGTTGCGTTCGCCACCGGACAGTAAACCGACCATTTTCTGCTGGTCCTGCCCGGTGAAGGTGAAACGGGCTACGTAGGCGCGACTGTTGACCTGGCGGCTTCCCAGCAGCAGCTGTTCATTGCCTGCACTAATCTCTTCCCAGACGGTCTTATTGGCGTCGAGACTGTCGCGACTCTGGTCCACGTAAGCAAGTGAAACGGTCTCGCCTTGCTGAATGCTGCCGCTGTCCTGTGTTTCTTCGCCAGTGAGGAGGCGAAAGAGAGTTGTTTTGCCGGCGCCGTTGGCACCGATGATGCCGACGATGGCACCGGGCGGAATGTCGAGCGTCAGGTTCTCGAACAGCAGATTCTCGCCGAAGCTCTTGGTCAGGGACTCGGTCCTGATCACCACGTCGCCCAGGCGAGGGCCGGGCGGGATGTAGATCTCCCGATCTTCACGCGCTTCCTCAAACTCCTGGCTGAGAAGGTCGTTGTAGGCGTTGACGCGTGACTTGCGCTTGGTCTGCTGTGCTTTGGGTGACATATTCAGCCACTCCAGCTCTCTTTGCAGCGTTTTCTGGCGTGCGCCCTCCTGCTTATCCTCCTGGGCAAGGCGCCGTTGCTTCTGTTCCAGCCAGCCGGAGTAGTTGCCCCGCCATGGGATGCCGTGTCCGCGGTCGAGTTCGAGAATCCAACCTGCTACGTTGTCGAGAAAGTAGCGATCGTGTGTAACGGCGATGACGGTGCCTGCGTACTCCTGCAGGTGGCGCTCCAGCCAGGCGACGGATTGGGCGTCGAGATGGTTGGTCGGCTCGTCAAGGAGGAGGATGTCGGGCTTCTTCAGGAGCAGCCTGGTCAGCGCTACACGGCGCAGTTCACCGCCGGAGAGTATAGCCACGGGCGCATCGCCAGGGGGGCAACGCAACGCGTCCATAGCCAGTTCAAGGCGGCTGTCGAGATCCCAGGCGTCCAGTGCGTCCAGCCGGTCCTGCACGGCGCCCTGCCTTTCGATCAGCTTGTCCATTTCCTCGGCAGAGAGATCCTCGCCGAAGCGGGCGTTGATAGCGTCAAACTCGGCAAGCGCGTCCACAGCGTCCTGCGCGCCCTCCTCTACGATTTGGCGCACTGTTTTAGACGTGTCGAGGACGGGCTCCTGGGGCAGAAAGCCGCGCGTATAGCCTTCTGCCAGAATCGTTTCGCCATCGAATTGGGTTTCCTCGCCGGCCATTATGCGGAGAAGGGTGGATTTTCCGGCACCGTTAAGGCCCAGTACCCCGATTTTTGCCCCGAGGAAAAAACCGAGGCTGATATCGCGAAGAACGCGCTGGTTGGGTCCGTAGGTTTTGCCAACACCTACCATGGAGTAGATGATCTTGTCGCTCATCGCGGTATTCTTCCCTTAATTGTGTTTGTTCAGCAACCTTTAGGCGTTTATGATTGGGCCTTGCACGCCGCCCGCGGTCCATTTGGCTGGCATTGGACGTCATTCTCTCAATATATAGCCCCAGAGGGGGAAGGTGCAACAACAATGACCGACATGACCTTTGTGCATCTGACGGACCTGCATATTCTGCCGGATGAAGAGGAGCTGCTCTATGGGCGGCGGACAACTGACAAGCTGCGCGATGTCATTGGGCTTATTCAGGACATGGACGTCAGCCCCGATTTTTTCATTCTGAGCGGGGATCTGGTCAACGACGGAAAGGAATCCGAATACAGAAGGCTAAACTCAGTGCTAGATGAGCTGCGAGAGTTCGGCGCGCCGCTTATTCTTGGGCTGGGGAATCATGATTGCCGGATTCACTTTCGACGCGTCGTGTTGGGAGAGGAGTCCGAGGACGAATCGCGGCGCTACTACCATAGCAAGATGTTAGGTGGATTGCGGGTGATCATGTTGGACAGCAAGTTGCAAGACGCAGTATATGGCGACCTAGACGAGCCTCAGTTGGCCTGGCTTGCCGAAGAGCTGCGCAAGCCGGCCCCGCTTGGCAATCTGATCGCAATTCACCACCCGCCGGTCTTCAGTACAGTTGAGCCGTTGAGCGAACATTGCCTGAACAACCCAGAAGATCTCGCGGAGGCAGTTTCCGGTCACCGCGTTCATGCAATATTGAGCGGGCACATTCACTACGCTCATGTCACGTCTTTTGAAGATACTGTTTCGATCACGACCCCTGCTACCGCGTACATACTTGATCCGGGTTCACAACGGGCGACTCGGCAGCGAGACGGGTGGGGATTCACACTCGGTTCACTGCGGGGCGGGCAGTTCTATGCAAATCCGATTTCCATGCATGGCCAACCGGTAAACGACTGATTCCAAAGAGGTTCAGGAGACTTGCTGTCGGTAACGGGAAGGTGTGCATAAGTTCCTTGCAGATTCGGGCGGCAGTTGTTTGAAGGCCTATTGCCATCATGCAATGTTGGTTGTATACTGCCCCGGACTTTCCGGAATTCACCAGCTTTCCCTAGTGAGTCAGAAAGATAGCGATCGATGTTGGCGAAGTACGTTCGACCATTGCTTTCGTCCGCGGTAGGAGCAATCGTCCGCTGGCTGCATAGTATCGGTGTGACTCCGAACATGGTTTCCTTTGCCGGCTTTGCGTTGACAATTGGCGCGGCGGCGATTCTGGCGACAGGAAGCCTGCGTATAGGAGGCGGCGTGTTGTGGGTGGCGGCAATGTTCGATATGGTCGACGGCGCTTTGGCCCGCCTCGGCCAATCGGAAAGCAAGTTCGGCGCTTTTCTGGACAGCACACTGGATCGCTATTCGGAAAGCATTACGTTTCTGGGGCTGGCTGTTTACTACGCCAATGAGGGCAGCTCCCAGACCCACCTACTTCTAATCTTCCTTACTCTGGTGGGTTCCTGGGCAGTAAGCTATACGCGGGCAAGGGCTGAAGGGCTGGACGTTGAATGTAAAGTCGGTATTCTCCAGAGGCCTGAACGTCTCGTTCTGCTCATTGCCGGACTGATCCTGGGCTTTGTTCTGCCGGTCTTGTGGGTGCTGGCCGTGATGACGAACATAACGGCGGTCCAGCGCATCTATGAAGTTTACTCACGTACTTCGCCGTCCCGTAGTAAGCAGCATGCCGGTAACTAGGTGAGGCCACAGCAATCTCCACAGTTTTGGCGTTCTGACGCATTCATGCCCCCTCCTCCTTGACTCCCTAGCCAGCATCTCCATTGGCAGAAAAGCTCAAGTCATTATAGACTTTGAGAGAATGGCGGTACGGGCCTGAGAATGACTCGTGCAGCCGGGAATTTGGCTAACACACCCGTTCTAGCCTATAATACGGTTTCTGTGTCTTCTCCGGGTACCGGGACAGAGAAGTAAGCGGGAAAGAGTTCGTGTTCGAAAGTTTGTCGGATAAGCTGCAAGACGTTTTTGATAATCTGGCCACTCGCGGCAGGCTCTCTGAACGCGATGTCAACGCGGCTCTGCGCGAAGTAAGACTGGCTCTGCTTGAGGCCGATGTCAACTATAAGGTGGTCAGAGAGTTTGTCGGCCGGATCAAGGAGCGGGCGATCGGTGTGGAGGTGATGGAAAGCCTTACGCCGGCGCAGCAGGTTGTCAAGATCGTCAACGAAGAGTTGGTCAAGCTTCTGGGTGAACCGGCGCCGCTCAACCTGTCGGGGCCGCCGCCCAACGTGCTCATGCTGGTGGGACTGCAGGGTGCGGGCAAGACGACGATGGCCGCCAAGCTGGCCCTGCGTCTGCGCAAGCAAGGGCAGCGCCCTCTACTGGTCGCGGCAGACATTTACCGGCCGGCGGCGATCGCGCAGCTGGAGACGCTTGGCCGCCAGATCGATATTCCGGTCCACAGCGAGGGAACGGATGTTGCGCCGAGCAGTATCGTCAAGAACGCGCTGCGCCTGGCGAGAGAGAAGGCCTACACTGTTCTGATCCTGGACACGGCGGGCCGACTGCAGATTGACGAGGCGATGATGCAGGAGTTGGAGCAGATTCGCCTGGTGGCGCGTCCGGCGGATGTACTGTTGGTAGTCGATGCGATGACGGGACAGGAGGCCGTGACGGTAGCCGAAGGCTTCCATGAACGCGTGCCAGTGACCGGGCTTGTGATGACAAAGATTGATGGTGATGCCAGGGGCGGCGCCGCGCTGAGTATTCGCGAGGTGACGGGCGTCCCGATCAAATTTCTTGGCACGAGCGAGAAGATGGACGGCCTTGAACCGTTCCACTCGGACCGGTTGGCGGGACGAATACTGGGTATGGGCGACGTGCTCACGCTTATCGAAAGGGCCTCGGACGGTATCAGCGAAGAAGATGCCCTGGCGATGGAGGAGAGGCTGGCCGGCGGCCAGTTCGACTTTGAAGATTTCCGCGATCAGCTACAGAAGCTGCAGCGACTTGGCTCCATCCAGGATATTCTGAAGATGGTTCCGGGCATGGGGCAGATGGCCAAAGAGATCGACGCCCAGGATATCAATTCCGACTTGAAGCAGATCGAAGCAATCATCAACAGCATGACGGTGCAGGAGAGGCGTCTGCCCAATTTGCTCAACGCCAGCAGACGTCGACGCATTGCAAATGGGAGCGGCACAAAGGTCGAGGACGTCAATCAGCTCATCAAACGTTTCCGAGATATGCAGAAGATGATGAAGCAGGCAGGCATGCTGGGGGATCAAGGCAGCAAGAAGAAAAGGCGGCGCAGGCGCAGGCGCCGTGAGCCGAACTCCGACGGCATTCTGGCGTCGTTGCGGCAAGGTCGCCTTTCGTGAAGGCCAATTGGGCAGATAAACTTCAGAATAAGTGAACACGGGGCAAGTAATCGGCAAATTCTTTTGAAATAGGATTTGTAGACATAAACCAAGGAGTCGTAATCAGTGGTCCGCATTCGTCTGCGCCGCATGGGCGCCAAAAAGAAGCCGTTTTATCGCATTGTCGTGGCCGACCAGCGCAGCCCGCGCGACGGCCGTTTCATTGAAAACATCGGCACCTACGATCCGATGACCGATCCGCCTACAGTCGACATCAAGAGCGAACGCGCCGGTCACTGGCTAAGTGTCGGGGCCCAGCCCAGTGAAGCTGTGGCCCGGTTGTTGACAAAGACCGGGATAACCGATGAAGACGGAAAACTTAAGGCGGTTGATTCAGAAGCTGATGAGGCAGAGCCTGAAGCTGCCTGATAGGGCGAGAACCCGATGAAAGAACTGGTCGAATTCATGGCAAGAGCGCTCGTGGAATCTCCGGATGATGTGCACGTATCGGAACGCGTTTACCGGGAAAGGGTAGTTCTGCGTCTGCAGGTTGCGCCGGAGGATGCCGGCCGAGTGATCGGCAAGAACGGTAGAGTGGCCAACGCGATGCGGTCAGTCCTGAAAGTAGCGTCGATTCGCCAGTCGCGCGACGTAATACTGAAAATAATGTAACTGCCCCAAAGGGTCATATATTCCTCTCCAGGCAGGCTCCCTGCAGCTGCCCGTTTCCACGACCGCAAAATGGTCCGCCTTGTACTTCTGGCCCACAGGAAGGCGGACCCAAGGTCGTTTCCTGCAGGGGGCGGGCAATCTCTTGACAGTACAGGCTGCGCAGAGACTCCAGAAAAATCTTTTTCGAAGGCTGGCCATCCTCCATTGAGCAGGGGTCTGCTGGCACAAGGACCATCAGGATGAAGGCTCGATCAAAGCCAAACCGGCGGCGGCCAAAGAAGAGCGGGCGCTCACGTTCGAACCGCTTTCACCAGCGCTCAATCACGGTACCTGACGGGCACCTGGCGGTCGGTCGAATCCTGGGCGCGCATGGATTGCGGGGAGAGGTAAAGGTCGAGTCTCATACCGACTTTGACGCCCGCTTTGCTGCTGGCGAGCAGGTCCTGATTGGCGAGGAGTTGCTCCTGGCGGAGATCGCGTCATCGCGGCCGCACAAAGGGATAATCCTGGTCCAGTTTGGTGAGGTCACCGATAGATTTGCGGCCGAGGGACTCCTAAATGAGTGGCTGTACATTCCGGAAGCGGCGGCAATGGAGTTGGATGCGGATTCCCACTGGGTCCACGACATAGTGGGCTTGAGAGTGCAAACAGAAGCCAAGAGCCAGCTGGGCGAGGTGGTGGACGTTCTCTTCACCGGCGCCAACGAAGTCTACATTATCCGTCCGGAACCGGGGGTCAACCGCGACCGCGACCTATTGATCCCCGCGCTGGCGGAGGTGGTACGCGGCGTGGATGTTGGGGCCGGGACATTGACGGTTCGCTTGCAGCCAGGGATGCTTGAGGATGGTGAAGCGTAGTTGCCGGCTTGCTGCCGCTGGCATTTGGACAATTTTCTGTGAAAATGGACGAGCGTGCTTTTTGGATCGCCTTTAACCGGGTGCCGGGAATCGGACCGGCGCGGTTGACGGCCCTTTTGGAAAGTTGCGGAGATATCGCGGTGGCCTGGAAGGCGCCGATTCAGACGCTGCAAGCGGCAGGGCTCAACCGGCGCAGCATCGAGAACCTGTTGACCGCCCGGCAGCAGCTGGACCCCGAAGCAGAGTTGGGCAAAGTAATCGGACGCGGATACGATGTACATTGTTGGGACAGTGGCGGCTATCCGACCAACCTGCGCAAGATATCGCATCCGCCACCTGTCTTGTACGTGCGCGGCCGGCTCGACGAGCAGGACGAACTGGCCGTGGCGATCGTCGGCACGCGGCAGGTTTCCCCGTATGGGCGGGAGGTGGCACGAGAACTTGGCAGTGAGCTGGCCAGGCACGGCGTTACCGTGGTAAGCGGCCTGGCACTGGGTGTCGACACAATCGCCCATCAGGCCGCAGTAGAGGCCGGCGGCCGCACTATTGCGGTTTTGGGGAGCGGTGTCGACCAGATTTACCCGGCGCGAAACCGAAGACTTGCAGTGCAAATTATTGAACAGGGCGCGTTGGTGAGCGAGTACCCGCTGGGTACGAAGCCTGAAGCCAGCAATTTTCCACCCCGAAACCGAATCATCAGTGGTTTGAGTCTGGCGGTCATCGTTGTGGAAGCCGGAAAGCGCAGCGGTGCACTGATAACGGCCAGTTTTGCGGCTGAACAGGCTCGGGATGTCTTTGCCGTTCCCGGATCGATACTCAGCCCGGGCAGCGACGGTTGCAACCGGCTGATTCAGGACGGCGCGTTTCCCATAACTTCGGTCAGCGATTTTCTGGAGAATCTGCAACTGGCGGATGCGGTCGCGCATCAGGAGGCACGCGTTACGGTACCGGCGTCGCCGGAAGAAGAGTTGATTTTGAGACATATTTCAACCGAGCCGCAGCACATGAACGAAATCGTGCGGGCCGCCCCCTTGGAAACGTCTGAGGTCAGTAGTCTGCTGGCCATGATGGAGCTCAAGGGTCTTGTACGCCAGGTTGGGCTGATGCAGTATGTGCGCGCCAACTAATTCTGTAATGACATGTATGCAGTGATTCTGGCCGGCGGCGTTGGCACACGCTTGTGGCCCCGCAGCCGGGAGAGCACGCCCAAGCAGTTTACCGACATCACCGGCAGCGGGCGCACCATGATTCAGGCAACGGTCGCCAGGCTCAAGGGCTTGGTCAGCCCTAAGGACACTTATGTCATTACGGGCAGACGCTATGCGGGCCTGTGTTCGATGCAGGTTGACGGCCTACCGGAAGCCAATGTCCTGGTAGAGCCTAATGGACGCAATACGGCGCCGGCGATTGCTCTCGCCTGTGCCCATCTGCGGCGCCGCGATCCGGAGGAGGTGGTTGCAGTACTTCCCGCCGACCATCTGATTCAGGACAGTGCCGGGTTCCAGAGGGCGTTACGGCAGGCGGAGCGATGCGCCCGCGAGGGCTTTCTGGTTGTGTTAGGCATCGAGCCGACGAAAGCCCACACGGGCTATGGCTACATCCAGCGGGAAGACAGGCCTTTGCCGCTGACAGGTGACCTGCCAACTTTCTCAGTAAGCCGCTTCCTGGAAAAGCCCGACCAGGATACAGCAGAGCAGTTCCTGGCGGATGGAGGGTACTATTGGAACGGCGGTATCTTCGTGAGTCGAGTGGAGAGGTTGTTGGCCGAATATGAGAGGCAGATGCCGGAACTGTTTGATGGGATGAATCGCATCGCGGATGCGCTTGGCACCGGAGAAGAGGAAAGCGTGCTGGCTGAGGTCTGGCCTACCATGCCCGAGACATCGATTGACTATGGGTTAATGGAGGGCGCGAAGAGGGTGGCGGTAGTGCCGATGCAGGTTGGCTGGAACGACTTGGGGAGCTGGGATGCGCTTGAATCAGTTGTTGCCCAGGATGCGGCGGGGAATTACCCTGTAGAAGGGGAGATTCTGCCCATGAACAGCAGGGGCAACATTATCGCAGCCGACAAGCGGTTGGTGGCACTGATCGACGTCGACGACTTGATCGTGATTGACGCGGGGGACGCACTGTTGATCGGAAAGAAGGAAAGCATACAGCAAGTGAAACAGGTCGTCGCCGAGTTGCAGGCCGCTGAACGGAACGAGCTTCTCTGACGAACCGTTTGCCGCGGCGAAATTTACGGGCAGGAAGATGATCGACCGTCACAGGTCACTCATTCACATTCTAATGGCCGGGTTGGTCGGGCTGACACTTGGCCTTTTTGTCGGTTGGTGGGTGTGGCCTGTGCAGTGGATCGAGGCGCCGGGGGCGGCGCCGGCGGTATCGGCACCAGCCCAAACCGTTGAAGGGCCTGCGGTTGGCAGCGAACGGTCCGATTCGAACTATTCGGCCGTTTTGAACTGGGTAAGTCAGGGATTGCTGTACGTAGCGGCGGCGCTCCTGCTGGTAGGAGGCGTGGTGATTGGCTACCAGCTGTTGCGCCAATCACAAGGCAAGGATCCTCCTGAACAACCATTTCCACTTCCATTCAACAGAAACCGCTCCAATCAAGCGACTGCCCCACGAGAGGGGCGCGCCAAACCTCCTACTCTTGCGGGTAGACCTGCGAGGCAACGCCAACCCGGTCTTGGTTGGCTGCGCAGAGAGAGCGAAACCGAAAGACAGACAACATCCGAGGAGCCTGTCTTCAGAGAACAGTCCATCGCCGCGCCGCGCCCAGATGAACGGACCCGGCATTCCCCGACTGCGGACAGCGAGTACTCGCGACGAGGAATCGAGCGCAGTCAAGTAGAGTTAGCACCGACCCAACTGGATGAAGATCCATCACCCGAGGGTACGACCGGCCACTTGGCGGGAGCTTATGTAGCGCCGCCAGAGCAGGTGGTCGAGGGTGAACGCGGCCCTGACGGTCCGTTGTCTCTTGATGGCCCTGAAACTGCGACGCGGGGCATGCAAGAAAGCGACGACGAAGCGGATTACGAGCGGTTCGCTGAAGGGATCGACCGGGACCTGTCCCCGGTGGAATCGAGCACAGACAAGGATATTCAAGAACTTGGAGGCGGGCTCCCAGCCGGGGCGATGCCGACTGAGCCTGAGATCGAAGGGCACAGAGGGAGCCAAGACAGCGAGGACCAGGACCGCCGGGAAGAGGATTGGCAAGCGATGCCCTCCGGGGCACCACCGGCCGAGGTCCCGGATGAAGTGGAAGAGGAGTCCGTTTCCAGTAGAGAAAGGCATGAGCTTTCTGAGCCTGCTGCAGGCCCCGACGGACCGTATGAGCGGGAGGGAAGGGGGCCGGAGGCATCATTGATGCAGGGACCGGAGAGTGAATCGGTCGAGACAAGGCTAACTCAGCCGGAAGCGGCGCCGATTGGCCGTACTACAAGACAGCTTGTGGGACAGTTCGAGGCGAATTACGCCTTCGGCATTCAGACCTATGACGAGAGCTTTACAATCAACGGGGCGGACGGTGAATTGCTAGGCGCTTGTGGCGTGGGAATCAACGAGTCTGTGGACCGCGCTGCCGCAAATACGGACCAGGTCCGGCTGCTTGACATCTGGCTCTATGACCGGTCAGCGGTGCGCAGCGTAAGCCAACCGCTTGTCTCGCCTGGATTTGACGAATCGGGCCTGGTTAGCTACACGGAGGGCAATGGCTCGGAGTCTTCCCTACCCTTGGAGGTCTTTCCCGGCCTGACGTGCACGCTGCAGTCGGACGGCATTATATTGGAATGCACAGTTAAGAACGCTTCATTTCTGGAAGGCGAGCAGGCGCCGATGCCGTTCCGTTCGGTCAGTGTAAGCCTAGCCGTTTACGTTCAATCCTGATTGGAACTGAAGGCGCCGAGAGGGTTGCAGGTCAGACCCCTTCTTCCGGGTCAAACAGGCGGCGGTGTTCGGCGATGGCGTAGCGGTCGGTCATGCCCGCGATGTAATCGCAGACGACGCGATGGAGGTCTCTGCCTGAGTCAGCAAGATTTGCCTGGGTTTCAGGGGGCAGTTGCGCCGGCTCCTTGACAAATGCCAGAAAGAGAGCGCGGATCGTCCTATCAGCCTTGGCCGCCATACGGGCTACGCGGTAGTGCCGGTAGAATCGATCGAAGAGAAATCGCTTCAGCTCTTTATTTTCCTCACCGACTTCATCCGAATAGGCTGCCACATTTGTTCCCTGTGCACGCAGATCGACGAGACTCTGCACGGCGGCGGCGCGCAGGTTTGCCGCCGTAGCCTGGATGGCGTCGCTGACCTCGATCCCTACCAGACGCCGGATGAAGCGGTAACGGTCCAGCGGTTGAGTGAGGTCAATGGAGGCTGCGGATTCGCCGAGTGATTCCAGGACTCGCCTGCTGATTGCCAGTTCCAGGAATGCACTGGGGTGCAGAATGCCAGCTCGCAAGCCGTCGTCGGAATCACTGGTGTTGTAGGCGATCTCGTCTGCAAGGTTACTTATCTGACATTCCAAGGTACCCATTTCGCCGGGGTTGTAGTTTCTGGCGTCGACGATGTCATAGTCGGTGTCGTGTTTGACCACCCCCTCACGTACCTCGTAGGTCAAGTTGAGGCCGGGATGATCTGGGTACCGCCGTTCCAACTGAGTGACTATGCGATAGGTCTGCTTCTGGTGATCGTAGCCGCCGTGTCCTTGCATCAGGTCATTCAATGTTGTTTCGCCGGTATGGCCGAAAGGCGGGTGTCCCAGGTCATGTGCGAGGCAGATGGCCTCGGTGAGATCTTCGTTGCAGGACAGGGCTCGGGCCAGGGTGCGGCCAATTTGGGCCACTTCGATTGTGTGGGTCAGGCGGTTGCGGTAGTGATCGCCCTCGTTGTAAACAAAAACCTGCGTTTTATATTGCAGGCGGCGAAAGGCGGTGGTATGGATGATGCGATCACGGTCGCGCTGGTAGGCGGTGCGATAGGCGTGCTCGCCGTCCGGATGGACCCGCCCGCGGCTGTGGCAGCTGGGCATGGCATAGGCAGCCAACTCCCTAACTTCCCTCTGCTCCAACTCATCCCTGGTTACTATCATTTTCGCCTCAGGGGGGACTGGGAACCGGGCAGTATTAGCGTCTCCGAGGCGGCTCGAGAGACCATTATCCTTTGATAGAGATCAGTATACAGGCAGGCGTGCTGATCCTGCTAACGGACCTTGTTCGTACTCCGGTCAGGCTGCCTCAACTTTGTGGTTATGGTCAGACGTGGACGCGACGGGGAGTAGATGTTCTTTCTATCGTTCCTGCCCGTGCTATAATTGCCACGTGACCAGCCCTCAGGGCAATTCCCAGGAGATTCAATCGTGCTCAGGCGCTTGTTCGGCCGCCAGGAAGAGAAGACGGCCGACGACGTTCGAATTGAAGAGAGCCTGCAAAAGACCAGATCGGGCATTTTCAGTCAGATTGGGTCGATCTTTCAGGAGAACGAGATCAGCGATGAACTGTGGGAGGAGCTGGAGGAGGCGCTGATCGTAGCCGACGTCGGCATGGACACAACGCTGGAACTCGTCGAATCCACGCGCGACCGGGTCCAGCAGGAGGGCGTTAGGCGCAGCGAGGATGCTTACCTAATTCTGAAGCAGGAGATGGTCAAGCTGTTGCAGGCTGACGAGCCGTTGCAGATAGAGGCGCCGCGCATTCTGACTGTGGTGCTGGTCGTTGGGGTGAACGGGTCGGGCAAAACCACGACGATTGGCAAGTTAGCCCTGCGGTACAAGGAGCGCGGCAAGAAGGTGGTACTTGCCGCGGGTGACACTTTTCGTGCGGCGGCTATCGACCAGCTCCAGATTTGGGGGGAGCGGGCGGGCGTTGAGGTAATTGCGCAGGCTCCGGGATCGGATCCGGCGGCAGTCCTATTCGACGCAATTCGGGCTAGCCAGGAGAGCCGTGACGCGGACCTGCTCATCACGGACACGGCAGGCAGGTTGCAGAATAAGTTCAATCTAATGCAAGAGCTGGAGAAGATGAGCCGTGTGGCTGCAAAACAGGTTCACCGGGCGCCGCACGAGACCTTGCTGGTTTTGGACGCCTCCACGGGCCAAAACGCGATTCTGCAGGCCAAGGGTTTCAAGGAGGCATCTGGAGTAACTGGAATCATATTAACCAAATTGGACAGCACTGCAAAGGGCGGCGCGGTTCTCAATATCAAGAAGCAGTTGGGGATTCCAGTGCGGTTTGTTGGCACAGGGGAAAAGCTGGAAGACATGGCAGAGTTTGAACCGGTGACATTTGTTGAAGGCCTTTTGGGAGAATAGTGGCAGTGGGTGCTTCATTGGTGGCCGACCAGGAGGGTCCTAAATCCTGGGGCCGGCGGCGGCTTGAGGATGCCATCCAACTATATCAAAGGAGATAGGGAAACATGGGCGAATTGACGGACCGACTTCACTTACTCGCGGAGCGGGTCGACACGATACGGGGGCGGCTTTGACCTGCCAGACAAAGTCGCACAGGCAAAGGCATTGGAAGAGGAGACAATAGCGCCCGATTTTTGGGAGGACCAGAGGGCTGCACAACAGAAGATGCAGGCGTTAAACGCTTTGCAGGAGCAGATCGGCGTTTGGGATAAGCTTAAGCAGCGGACGCAGGACGCGCTTGACCTGGCAGAGATCGCTGAAGATGACGCGGAGTTGCTGGCGGAGTTGGACGGCGAGGCCAGTTCTCTGGATGACGAGCTGGAAAGACGGGAGTTCACGCTGGCTCTCAATGGGAAATATGACTCAGGCGGAGCAATTATCAGCATTCATGCTGGGGCCGGCGGAACTGAGGCGCAGGACTGGGCGGAAATGCTGCAGCGCATGTACTTGCGCTGGGCTGAGAAAAAGGGTTATGCGACCGAGATCACCGACATGACTCAAGGTGAAGAGGCCGGCATAAAGAGCGTCACGATCACTGTCGATGGGTCCTATGCCTACGGTTACCTGCAAGCGGAGCGGGGCACACACCGACTCGTGCGGCTCAGCCCTTTTGACGCGGGCAACCGGCGCCATACCTCCTTCGCCAAGCTTGAGGTGATGCCAATCATTGACGAAGACATTGAGATAGAGATTGCGCAGAATGATATTCGGATGGACGTCTTTCTTTCGAGCGGGGCAGGGGGCCAGAGTGTGCAGAAGAACGCGACGGCTGTTCGCCTGCATCATATTCCGACCGGCATCGTCGTATCTTGCCAGAATGAGCGCAGCCAGACACAGAACCGGGAAATTGCACTTAGGATTCTGCGGGGAAAACTATACGCCATCGAGCAAGAGAAGATCGCCGCTGAAAAGGCCCGCCTAAAGGGAGAAAATGTTCAGGCCGACTTTGGGAGTCAGATCCGCTCCTATGTCCTGCACCCGTATCAGATGGTGAAGGACCTGCGCACGAACGTGGAGACTGCCTCGCCGCAGACGGTCCTGGACGGTGATCTGGACCAGTTTATCGAGGCCTGGTTGAAGGGACAGGTGGGAACGTAGGCAGAAGGGCTCCAGGGAGGCTTCAATGATTCAACTCGCGCCGGTACGGCAATCGGTCTCGGAACAGCAGGTGGGGAATGTGTCTGCAGCCGTTTGGAACGGTCTGAACGCGGTTGCTCTGTCTGAACGGGTGCGGCCAGGAATGCGGGTGGCCGTGGCCGTTGGGAGCCGGGGTATCTCGCGCTACCGGGAGGTGGTGCAGGCAGTTGTGGAATCGTTGCAGGCCTTGGGTGCGGAGCCGTTTCTGGTGCCGGCGATGGGGAGCCACGGCGGGGGTACGGCTGAGGGCCAGCATGCCGTCCTGGTTGGATATGGAATGGCTGATCTGGGCGTTCCCATTCACAGCAGCCTAGAGGTAGAGCAGATTGGCGAAGCGGATGGCATGCCGATTTATTGGGACCGTCACGCGGCCGGGGCGGATGCGGTGATTCCCGTGAACCGAGTTAAGGCACACACTGCATTTCGCGCCGATCACGAAAGCGGTTTGTGCAAAATCATGACGATCGGATTGGGGAAGAAGAAGGGGGCGGCGACGCTGCATGCCCACGACGCCGCGGTGGCTATCCCGAGGGCTGCACAGGTTATCCTGGACAAGAAGCCGGTCGTTGCCGGCGTCGCCATCGTCGAGAACGGCCGGCACGACACTGCTGAGATTGCTGTCCTGGCAGGTGAAAGGATTTTCGACGAGGAGCCGGCACTTCTGCGAAAGGCGAAGGCGCTGCAGCCGTCCATACCGTTTGCCGACCTTGATCTCTTGATCGTCCAGGAGATGGGCAAGAACATTAGCGGGACTGGCATGGATACCAATGTCATCGGGATGTGGCGAAGAAACGGGGGTCTGAGGGAGCCGGACTTTCGCGTTCTGGCGGTCCTGGATCTGACGTCTGGCAGTCACGGCAATGCATCAGGGGTTGGTCTGGCCGACCTCATCCCGGAAAGGTTGCGCGCCAAGATCGACTGGCATGCTACCTATACGAATTGTTTAACTGCCGGCAGCTTTGCGGCTGCAAAGCAGCCTGCCGTTCTGCCGTCGGACAGGGAGGTCATCGAAACCGGGTTGATGGGCAAGGATGTCGAGTCGGCGCGCGTGGCATGGATTCAGAACACGCTAGAACTGGAAACACTGTGGCTTTCGCCGGCCTTGTTGGAAGAGGCCGTTGACATTCCGTCCCTGACCCAGGCCGGCATAGCGCAGAGCATTCGGTTCACTGAAGACGGCGCACTGCTGCCCCCGGTTGCAGAGAAAATAGCCTCTTGAGACCGGTTTGGAGAATCCATGGGCCCGACCGCCACCGCGCTGACGTTCGATCTGTTCGGCACGATCCTGGATCTGGGTGGAAGCCTGACGCCTGCCATCACTGAACTCCTTGAGAGGGAGGCGCCTACCAAGTCGCCGGAGGCGTTCTGGGATCAGTGGCGGACGCGGCAGCGGCTGGAGCAGTACCAGGATACGATAATGATGGTGGGCCACGCAGGATATCTTGAAACTGTACGGCGGGCGCTGCATTACGTGTTGCGGTTGAACGAGATGGAGCCAACGGAGGGACGCATTCAGGAGTTGATGGCGGCGTGGCAGGGACTCCTGCCCTTTCCCGAGGTAGTTCCGGCGCTGGAGCAGCTTCACAGGAGATACCGGCTGGTCGTTCTCTCCAACGGGGATCCCCACTATCTGGATCATCTGGTTGAGAATCAGGTAGAGTTTCCCTTTGACGATGTTATTTCTGCAACGGGTAACGGCGCGTTCAAGCCCCACCCCGGCGTATACCGGCGGGCTGCCAATCTTCTCGGCCTGGAGGTCAATCAGTGCCTTATGGTATCGGCGAATGCTTTTGACTGCGTCGGCGCGCGGGCTTGCGGGTTTCAGGCGGTCTATGTGGACCGCTACAAGATGCCGGTCGAAGACTCGCCTTTCCAGCCCGCCCTGGCAGTGGAAGACTTCACTCAACTGGCAGATGCACTGCTTTGAGAGCAGGCGCGGGCAAGTTGCCCAACCGGGGTGCGGATCGGGGTTCCCGAGCAGAGACTTCAGGCTGACGATCGGGCCAAGAATTGTACAGAGGTTACCGAATGTGCTAGGATCTCTCGGGTCGGGCTTGCCCGGCACGAGCACTATTGGGAGAGGTCGCATAGTCTGGCCGAGTGCGCGCGTCTCGAAAACGCGTAGGGTTTACGCCCTCGAGGGTTCAAATCCCTCCCTCTCCGCCTCGGTTCCCGGACACAATATGTCCGGGAATTTTCATTGATTGGACAGGTGGAATCGTCGGAGTTTTTCGTTGACTTTCAGCGGAGAGTCTTTTGCAGTAGCCAAGAAAGGGGATCGGGGGAATGGGGTGGGGCGGGGCAGCGCGGCTGTCTCTGAGCGGAGGCTTTTTTGGCCGTCCTGACGGCCTGCCGCACGCAACGGGCCGACCGGCTGCCACTGCTGCCGGTGTCATTGGACTTGCAGGCCTGGCCTGGCTGCTATCCAATCTGCCGCTGTTCTGGGCGGCGGCGGCGGTTGCGGCCGGCGGCGGGGGCTTGTTGTTGTTGCGCTTCCCGCATCTGGCCTGGCCGGGGCTTGCGGTTGCACTTCCCTTTGCCAGCGCCGTCAAACGGGGACCTGTCAGCCTGTCGGACGTCATGCTGGGGGCTGCTGTGCTGCTGTGGTTTGTGGAAGGTGCGCGAAAGGGCCGACTTCGGCTCAACACGGGCCTACTACCGTCTCTATTTGTCGTCTATCTGCTGGCGCTCCTGCTCTCCGTTCCCAAAGCAATTGATCTGCAGGAGGCAGTTGAGGGCGTGATCAAGTGGCTGCAGATGCTGGTGGCAGTTCTCTTGATTCAGGAGGCTCTGACGACGCGGCAGGTGCGCTGGCTGGTATGGGGTCTTCTGGCCGGCGGTGTGCTGCAGGCGATGCTAGGCATCTACCAGTTTGTTTTTCGCATCGGCCCGCCGAACTTTATCTTGCTGGACCGTTTTATGCGAGCGGCAGGAACTTTCGGCCAGCCCAATCCGTTTGCCGGATATCTGGGGTTGACATTGCCTGTGGCGGCTTCCCTTTTTTTGATGAGTCTTAGCTCGATCACAAGGCGTGTGAGTACGGGGCTGCGACAGGTTCTAACCGGCACTATTCTCTATGGCGGGGCAGCAGCGGTGATCGGCGCCGGACTCTTGGCGAGTTGGAGTCGAGGCGGGTGGCTCGGGGCCGCGGCCGGGGTTAGCGTCGTCCTCTTCTTGCAGGGCGGGCCGTTAGTCAAAGGCGCGACGCTGGCAGGGGCGGGCGCGGTGATGCTTCTTGGGCCGCTAACGTATCGGTACCTTCCCGGCTCCTTGACCGACCGACTTGCCGATCTACCGACCTATCTAGGGTCGGGGATGTGGGAGGTTGTTCAGCAACAGGTGACCGACAGCAATTTTTCGGTCATCGAACGTATGGCCCACTGGATCGCTGCTCTGCGGATGTGGGAGACGTCGCCCTGGCTCGGCGTGGGGCCGGGAAACTATGCCGCAGTATACCCGCAGGTACGGTTAGAGCGGTGGGAAGACCCGTTGGGGCATGCGCATAATACATACTTGAACGTGTTGGCAGAGAACGGTCTGATTGGGATTATTGCCTATCTTGCGATGTGGACGGGCGTTGTAGTATGGCTCATCTGTGTGCGCAGGCGCGTGTTGCAGAGAGGTCGGAAGCAGGTTGACGGCCAGTATAGTTCACAGTCGCTTGGCGTCGCGCCGATGCCTTCGTTTCCGTGGACAGCGGCAGTTCTGTCGGGTGTCCTGGGCGTGATCGTCCATCTTTCGGTCCATCACGTGTTCGACAATCTCTACGTTCAGGGCATTTATTTGCATGTCGCGCTCTGGCTTGGCGCCGCAGTGGCGCTCATGCGCAGCGAGGCGGCTGAGGGCGCTGCCGCCTGAGTCAACGAGCGCCCAGGTTGCGGTGGGCGGGGCGCAGAACGCCGATGGATTCTCGTTGGAACCTGGAGAACCGACAGAGGCGAGAACCATCTGCCACGGCACGACAATGAATTGGAGCTCCAAATTGAGCCGGGTTGGACCCCTGACGATGGGTATCAGCAGAAGGAAAGAGACGCTCAGGTTTGTTAAATTCGCTGTTGTCGGCGCGCTTGGCGCGCTGACCGATTTTTCGATTCTGATCATCCTGGTCGAAGTTGCAGGCGTCGTGCCAGTAGTGGCCAGCGGTTTCGGTTTCAGCGCGGCCGTGCTCCAGAACTTTCTGCTGAATCGGTGGTGGACTTTCCCCGAGAGTCGGATACAAAGTAAGCGGCGTCAGATACTGAAGTTTGCCCTCGTCAGCGTCGTCGGACTGGGGATTAACCTAGTCATTTTTGAATACGTAGATCAGTCCCTGCGTAACTTCTGGATCGACATACTTTCCAGCCCGGAATTGGGATTTCGGGCAAGCTATATCTTTGCAAAGCTTTTCTCGATTGGGGTTGTACTCTTCTGGAACTTCGCTGCCAACCGTCTGTGGACCTTTAAAGAGCTGTGAAGCTTGTCATCGACTACACGCCGGCCGTGCGCCAGACGGCGGGCATCGGCCGTATCATTCGGGGGCAGATCAGTGAACTGGTGCAGAAGAATCTTGGCTATGACATCCGGCTATTTGTTGCCGGGAAGGTGAGCCCCGAACAGCGCGCTGCCGCCCCTCTCCCACTACACACTTTTCCCAGATTTTCGGAGCGCAACCTGACGCGGATATGGCACCGCCTGAATATTCCGGCACCGCGCTTGGAGTGGCTGACCGGTGGTGATGTAGATCTCTTTCATGCTACTGACTTTGTAATGGCGCCGGTGAGCGCCAACAGGAAGCTTTTGACTGTACACGATCTGGCGTTCATGCGCTATCCGCAGGCGGCCATGCCGTCGCTGCATCACTATCTGAACGTCGTGGTTCCTCGCAGTATCAGCCGTGCCGACCACCTCATTGCCGATAGTCAAAACACAGCGCTGGACCTGGAGTCGACCTGGCCGCAACTCGAAGGCAGGATCAGCGTTGTTCAAGGCGCGGTCGACTTATGCGCGTTTCATAGGGTGTCGGGTGAGGAGGCGTTAGATGCCGTACGCCAGAAGTACGCCATAGGGGACAGGCCGTACATTTTTGCCCTGAGCACTCTTGAGCCGCGGAAAAACTATCCCAGGTTGATCCGCGCATATCACGCTGCCCGCCGTGATTCGGATCTGCCTCACAGGTTAGTCATCGGCGGAAAAAAAGGCTGGCTCTTTGACGAGATCTTCGCCACTGTGCGGGAGTTGGGCATAGAAGAAGATGTACACTTTCCCGGATTCGTAGACGACGCCGACTTGCCGGCCCTCTATTCGGGAGCAGAGTTCTTTGCCTACCCTTCACTATACGAAGGGTTTGGGCTGCCGATCATCGAGGCGCTGGCTTGCGGGACACCAGTGCTTACTTCAGACAACTCCTGTTTGCCTGAGGCCGGCGGAGAGGGGGCTATTTACGTTGACGCCGAGTCTGTCGAAAGCATCGCGGAGGGTATTGTACGCCTGGCTACGCAACCCGAATTACGCGCCGGATTGGCAGCCGCCGGAGAGGTCCATGCCCGTTCTTTTACCTGGAGCCGGAGTCTGGACCAGCTTCTCGAAGCCTATGAACGGGCGCTGGCCTGAGACTATGGTACAATTCACTGCACTCAGCTGCCAGGACCCACGCATGGATGCCAAGAGCAAGACAGTCGCCGACTCGACGACACGAATCAGCCAGATAATGAATCCTGAGCACGCTAATGTGCTGGGCAACGTGCATGGCGGCGTGCTCTTGAAGTTGTGCGATGAATGCGGGGGAATCACGGCCGCGCGTCACGCCAGGCGCGTTGCGGTGACGGTCGCGGTTGACAGCATGGCTTTTCATGAGCCGGTGCAGGTAGGCCAACTGCTGAGGTTGCGAGGGAGGATTACGTACGTCGGCCGCAGTTCCATGGAGGTCGAGGTTATCGTCCAGGCGGAGGACCTGCTGACCGGCGAGATTTCACATACGAACAGCGCCTACTACATTTTCGTTGCCCTGGACGAAAGAGGCCTGCCGACAGAGGTGCCGCGGCTTGAACTGACGAACGAAGCGGAACGCCGGCGATTTGAGGAGGGCGAAGAACGTCAACGTCAGAGGCTCAGACGGGCCGGGAAGAAACAGAAGTGAGGTGGGCAAAGACGGCCTCAATCCGCGGATGCAACCCTTTCGACGCTTTGTAAACCAGTCCTCAAAGACCTGGCACAGATGGCTTTTGCCCGCCGGGTCGCTGTGTACGTTGACCGGCTACTTCCGACCGTGGATCGATCACAAGGCGGCAGGACTGGCGGTCCTGGGACTGGATTTGGGTGAACTTGTGAAGTTCCTTTACCCGGTGCAACAGGGCGAGATCCGACTCTGGCGCGAAGGATTCTACCTGCCGTTGGTGGCGGTGAGTATCAGCCTAAGTCTGAACGCTTTTCGGCGGAGTTCGATTGCTGCGGCCAGTGCGGGCGGGGAGAGCCCTGGCACAGAGTTGTGGGGCGATAGGCCACTGTACTCCTGGCCCGTTCGCATCGCGTACCTGCTGGTCGCAATTGTAGCTGCCCTCAACATGTTGCCCCCCGCGTGGACTCCACAACAGTTAACCGCGCCTGAATTTCGTTTGCAGGTGGCTGCAATGCTGTTTTGCCTGGCACTGGTCGCGGTCAGTCCCTTGGCCGCGCTTCTTCAGTCGCCTCGAACGCTGATCGGGGCACTGGGTGAATCTGCTGGAGTCGCCGGCCGCCGAGGTGGTCTGTGGCGGGCCGCCGGGGCGATTGCCATTGTACGCGGCCTGGTCCTAGTTGTTCTGGCCGGGGCCGCGGTCTATTTTCCCGTGGCCCAGTTTCGCCGAGTCCTTCCCACACTGGCCGACCTATACGGAAGTACCCCTGAAATTGGTTGGGGTCCTGCCATCATGATCGCTGGCCTAGCTGGTTTACTGTTTCATAGTCTAAGCGACCTTGCCTACTTGTTTAGAGAATGACTACAGAGAATCGAACGAGCGTCCGCGCATTTGAGCTTCCCTTCCGGACCGTCTGGGTTCGTCGCAAGGACATGATAGACCTGCGGATTGCGAGAAGAGCTCCGGAAACTGATAACTGGACGAGCGCTGAACTCGTGGCGCACATCAGCGCTTACCGGCTGATTGGCGTGAGCATTCAAGACCACAAGAGGCTGGGTCTTGGCCGCTGGCTTCGCGCAACTGGGGAAGAAGTACCCTTCAGGGCCGATGAACCGCTGCCCTCAGGAACCGTGAGTTATGATGAGGCGGGGCAGATCGCTTATTTTTCGATCTGGCCCCAGCTATCCGAGGATGCCGATGCCCATCACTACGAGCGCAGGGGCAAGATATATCTGATGCGAAACGGTGGAATCGCGCGGATCCGGTTTCCTGTGCTCAACAAGCGAGGCAGAGCGGGCGTACTCGGTGCGGCCGCGGCATTGCTGGCGACAAGATGAACGTTACAGAGATTTCATAGCCTTTCAATTGGAAGCTCGTAGATCTGTCGTAACTACAGAGCCATGTTCAGTGTGTGCACTGTGTGCGATCTGTCTGGGGGGAAGGTACCGTCAGTATTTCTATTGCGGGCTCGCGATGGTCATAGCGGTGGACATTGGGTAGATATGGGCGTTGCCTCGCCTGTCTTGCCTGCGCTGGCACATACTTGGAATCGGCCAAGACGCGGGGGAGGCCCGGCCGCCGCGAGACGTCAACTTCGTATTACCCACACACTCGCTACGGCGCGGACAGGAGAGGGGGCGTTGCGGGGGCGGAGCCCCCGCACAAGGGAGGGCCGAATAGGCCCGACCGCCCAAATGCGAGGAGAAAAGGGAGAGGAGTCAGGAAAGAGAAAACATTGCTCGCGTCGTCCAGCGTCGCGCACTGAAAAAGGCTTAATGGTTGCAGTCCATCAAGGATTTCAGTTAAACCGTTAGTCGCCAACAAGCACCGACTCTTACCTAAAATCGGAGTTCTCTTGATGACAAAACCTATTCGCTTCGGAGTTATCGGGGGCAGCGGGGTTTACCAGATGGATACGCTGTCCGACGTCGAGGAAATTGAACTGGATACACCCTTTGGCAAGCCGTCGGACGCGTATGTTGTGGGGACGTTGCACGGACAGCGGGTAGCGTTTCTTGCCCGGCACGGACGTGGGCACCGTATAAGCCCAACGCGGTTGAATCAGCGCGCCAACATTTACGGCTTCAAGATGCTGGGCGTCGAGTACCTGATTGCGGTGAGCGCTTGCGGCAGCCTGCAGGAGAGGCTGCGGCCTGGCGATATTGTCATTCCGGACCAGATATTCGATCGCACGAGATTGAGGGGGCTCAGTTTCTTCGATGACCCGGAGGTGGGAACTGAAGGGCTGGTCGTCCATGTGAGCGTCGCTCACCCCTTTTGTGACTACCTCAGCGACATTTGCTTCCGGGCGGTAGAGCAGACCGGTACCACGGCTCACCTCGGCGGCAACTTTGTGACGATTGAGGGCCCGCGTTTCAGCACGAAGGTCGAGAGTATCGCCTTTCGCCAACTGGGCATGGACATTATCGGTATGACGACGACGCCGGAGGCGTTCCTGGCCAGAGAAGCTGAGATGAGCTATGCCTGCATGGCGCACGTGACGGACTATGATGTTTGGCACGAGACGGAAGAGGCGGTGACTGTCGAAGCCGTGATCAGGATGCTGATGCACAATGCAGAGGTAGCTGTAGCGGCCGTTGCCAACGCCATCGAACTGCTGGCCGAGAGCGGTCCTTCGCCCTATGCCAAAGCACTCCAGGACGCGTTGATAACCGACAGGAAGGCCGTTCCGCCGGAGGTCGTCAACCGCCTGGAACTAATCGTCGGCAAGTACTTCGATCGATAGGGAAGGATATTTTGCGGCTATGGCCACGGTTGCCGAAACAGTTGCCCAGTCTCTTCATGACGCCGGCGTCCGCCTTGCCTTCGGTATGCCCGGCGGCGAGGTCGTATCTGTTATGGAGGCCTTGCGGGAGGTCGGCATCGGCTTTGAGCTGATGCATCATGAGCAGAGCGCGGTGTTTGCCGCCGACGCCTACGCGCGGGCGACCGGCAAGCCGGGATGTGCACTCACTACTTTGGGCCCGGGCGCGCTCAATGCTGTGCCGGGCATTGGGCATGCATGGTTGGACCGGGCACCGGTCGTGTTGATTACAGCGCAGAAGCCTGACTCGGTGCTGCCGGATTACACGCATCAGGTGGTCGACTTGCAGGCCGTCTTTGGGCCGATCACGAAGCGCACGCTCAAGGTGACGCCGCGGAACGCTGCTACCGAGGTGCCACCGACGGTTGCGCTGACGATGCAAGGGCGGCCGGGTCCTGTGCATCTGCAAATTAGCAATGAAGAGGCAGAGCTTCCGGTTGCGTGTGCGAGCGGGCAGGCAGCGCGCCAGTTGTCATTTGGCGAGGGCAACTCAGATGGGAAAGGATTCCAACCGGACGGGGCGCAACTTGCACGAGCACGAGAGATCGTTACGAAGGCAGCACGTCCCGTCGTTCTGGCCGGGCTGGGTTTGGAGCCGGAGGCCCCGTACGATGCGCTTAGAGCGCTGGCGGAGGCGGCGAACGCGCCTGTAATTGTGTCTCCGAAGGGAAAGGGCGCCCTGCAGGACGATCACCCGCTGAGCGCAGGAGTCATGGGATTGACCCGCACCGATCCCGTGTACGAAATCCTGGAGGAAGCGGACTGTGTCGTTGCGGTCGGATTCGACGTAGTTGAACTGGTGAAGGAGTTTTCTCTGCCGAAGTCTGGCGCAATCGGGTCGGAAGAGGGGACTGAAAGGGTACCGCTGGTCTGGATAGCGAACTGGGCCAACTACGACCCTGTTCTGCCGGCGACCGTCGAGCTGGTGGGTCCGATGGCGGGGGCGCTGATGCATCTTGCCGACAGCGAGTTTGGCACGGACGCGCAGTGGGGCGAATCCAGGGTGCGTGCGTTTCGCGCAGAGCTGGCTGCTGTGCCTTTGCCCACTCCCCAGCCAGGCCATCTTTTGCCTCAGCAGCTGTTGGAGAGTATGCGCCGTCACCTTCCGGCGGAGGCGTTGCTGGCTGTGGACGTGGGCAGTCACAAGATTTTCGGGAGTTTGGAATGGCCAACCTTGTTCCCGAATCGCTTTGCGCTTTCGAATGGCCTTTCCTGCATGGGATTCGGGCTGCCGGCAGCCATCGGCACCGCGCTGGCCAAGCCAGACGAACCGGCTGCCTGCCTTATCGGAGATGGCGGGATGCTGATGTGCTTGGGAGAACTGTCGGTCCTGGCGCGGTTGGATCTGCCGGTGATCGTCGTTGTGGCCGTCGACAACGCCATTGACCTGATTCGATCGCACCAGATCAGGCAGGGCAAGAAGCCTTTTGGTACCGAGTTTCCCGCCCCGGACTTCTGCAAGATCGCCGCGGGATACGGCATTGATGCAGAACGCGTTACGACACCTGAAGGCTGCGATGAGGCGCTTGCGCGCGCGGCCGCGGGTCAGGCGCCTTTCCTGATCGAAGCCATCATTGATCCAATCGGATATCCAACCACGCCGCGGTAGCCACTACTCTCCCCTTCAGAAGGTTATAACTTCTCGCTGCTGGATCTTGGCGTCGTCCAGCTGCATGCCGATGCCGGGTGCGGTCGGTACGCTGACGTTACCGTAGACCGGCTTGATTGGGTTCTTGAGGAAGAACTGGTGGACTTCGTTCCACTTGATCAGATACTCAAGCATTGGCGTGGTCGGCTCTGGCCAAGCGGCGATGACGTGGATACTGGCCGGGGTCGAGTGGCCATGGGGAATGACAGGGACGTCGTAGGCGGATGCCAAGGCCAGGATTTTCTGTGTCTCGGAAATACCACCGCACCAGTAGATATCGGGCTGGTAGACGTCGCAGGCTCCAGCGTCCATCAACTGTTTGAGTCCCCAGCGTGTGTACTCATGTTCGCCGCCGCTGATAGGGATGTTTACCTCACGGCGAATCTGGGCGTACTGTTCGATTTTGTCGGGCAGAACCGGCTCTTCCAGCCAGCGGGGCGCATATTCTTCCAGCCTGCGGGCCATCTGCACGGCGTACGGGACATCCCAGCTCATCCAGCAGTCAAGCATAATGTCCACGTCCGGGCCGACGCTCTCGCGCAGCGTACGGGCAAGCCGAAGGTTTCGCTCCATCCCCATCTTGCCGTCGGTCGGTCCGTCGCGGAAGAACCACTTTGTGGCTTTGAAACCATCGGCCACGAAATTCCTGGCGCGCTCCTGGACGAGCTCAGGATCCAGGGAATAGCCCAAAGCGCTGGCATAGGCCGGTACTTCTGTCCTGGTGGGTCCGCCGAGGAGTTGGCAGACCGGCGCGTCGAACCAGTTCCCCTTCAGGTCCCATAGTGCGCAGTCCACGGCGCTGAGCGCCATCATTTCAGTTCCCTTACGCCCGTGCACCTGGGCCCGGTACATCCTGTCCCACAGGCGTTCGGAGGCAAGTGGGTCGTGACCTATCAGGAGGGGAGCCAGTTGGGTCTGGATTACGAAGGCCTGGTCGAAAGGAAGAGGACCGCCGCGGCCGGACACGCCTTCATCGGTCGCGATTTCGACAAAGTAGGCGGTGATGTCATAGCGGCCTTCGCCTGTCGCCAACATTTCATGCGGGCCCTCGGCCTTGTGTTCAGGGTAGATGTCTAGAGGCCGCAGCAGCCGCTCCTCCCAGAACTCTCCCTCGGATTCCAATATGCCCTGCAGCCGGACTACCTTTACGTCGGTGATTTTCATGGTTGTTTCGCTCGCTAGTAAATGGAATGGCTACCTAACTGTAGTATACTGTCCCGAGGGGTTCGGGCAATAAACTTGGGCTTTGGCGGGAACCGGTGGCGCTGTCGAGACAAGTGGATCGTGCAATGAGTGCGACAGTCCCGTTACTCAATTTGTTTGCGAATCTCCAGGGAACTCTAGTTGACAGTAGCGTGCTGCGTAGTCGACTCTTGGGGGATCCTTCCACATTAACTTATCAGTTTGGTGGGGCTGACTGATGAACAAGAATTGGCGCGGCATCTTTGCGATTGTCGTTACTCCATTTACCGACGACCTTTTGCTGGATGAAGAAGCGCTTCGGCGCCAGGTGGCGTTTTGCATCGAGGCGGATGCGGCTGGGCTGGTGGGGCCGGCGAACGCAGGCGAATTCGCGACGATGTCGGACGAAGAGCGACAGCGTTGGATCCAGATAGTCGTCGAGGAAACCGACGGGCGGGTACCGGTTGTTGCTGCCACTACACACGGTCACAGGGTGCCGGCTGTAGCTCTGAGCCAGTTCGCCCAGGATGTGGGCGCCGACGGTATCATGGCGATGCCGCCTCATATCCTGCATCCGGACGCGTACGGTTGCTATGAATACTACCGGGCTCTAGACGACGCCCTGCGCATCCCGATCTGCATTCAGAACTTTATGGGGCCGATCGGGACACCCATGTCCTCGGAGTTGCTGGCGCGCATGTGCCGGGAATTGGAGTGGGTACAGTATCTCAAGGAGGAGACGCTGCCGGAGCCGCGTGCCATTTCGCGTACGCTGGCTGCGGCCGGGGATGCCTGCCGCGGCGTCTTTGGTGGGCAGGGCGGGATCTACATGATCGACGAGTGGCGTAGGGGGGCCTGCGGTAACATGCCTGCCAGCCAGTCGGTCGATCTGCACACGAAGATCTGGGCCTTGTTGGAGGAGAATGACGAATCCGGCGCTCGCGACCTTTTCAACCGTCTGTTGCCTTTGCTTAACTTTGAACGCATGCATGGGGTGGCAGTTTACAAGCAGGTCTTCTTGCGACGCGGTATCTTCTCTTCGGCCGCCAGCCGCATTCCCGGCGCGTACTTAGACAGTCAGGACTTGCAGGAGTTCGAGGCCATTTGGGAGGATGTGGCGCCGCTCTTGTTGTCATGACTGAGATATGAGGATGAAACCTCTTGGGGCCAGGTAGCAAGGCCTTGAAGTCGTTCACAGTTTCGCTGTTTGCGTCAAGAGATGACAAGAGCTGCGGTCTCCCATTTTCACATTCGACGGTCCATGAACGCCACTGTAACTGCAATTGAGCTCTTTCCTCTACGCATACCCCGGGACGAGCCATACCTGGGGCCGCTAGAGGAGGCTAACCGGCCAAACGAGAAGGGCTATATTGTGCGCCCGGGGAACCGCACCGTATACCCCGTATTTGACCAGACGCTGCTGGTCAGAGCGGTAGCGAGTGACGGAACAGTGGGATGGGGCGAGTGTTTTGGCGTTGTGGCACCTCAAATAGCGCAGACAGTTCTGGAAGAGCTGTTGATTCCTTTCGTGATTGGGCGCAGCCCGCACGATGTTGAACGCATCTACGAGGACCTTTACGACCTGCAGCGAGTCCGGGGCCATTTTGGCGGTTACGCGCTGGATGCGATTGCCGGGCTGGACATGGCCCTCTGGGATCTGCGGGGCAAATTGTTGAATCAACCGGTATGGCAGCTGTTGGGAGGACTGCGACACGAGAGGCTGCCGGTCTACGTATCGGGACTGCCGGGGGGGACGAAGGAGGAACGGGCTGCACTGGGTAAGCGGTGGATAGACCGTGGTTTTTCGGCGCTGAAGTTTGCAGCGGTTGTGGCTGACGAAGGCGAAGCCGCGGAGATCGAGGCCATCAGGCGTGAAGTCGGGCCCGCGCCGAAGATTCTCGCCGATCTGCACTGGCGTTTCACAGCGCTGGAGGCGGCCCAGTTGATAGAAAAACTATGCGAATTTGACCTGTATCTGGCCGAGGCACCGGTGGCGCCGGAGGACCTGGCAGGACAGGCGCAGGTGGCGCGTTCGGTCAAGACGCGAATCGGTCTGGGCGAGGAGTGGCGAACTGTCCACGAATACCTGCCGCGGTTACAGGCTCGTTGCATGGACGTCATTCAGCCGGAGATGGCCCACACGGGAATAACCGGGTTCCGGCGCATTTGCGAACTGGGGCAGGCGTTCCACTGCCAGGTGATGCCGCACGCGACGATCAATATCGGCATCGCCCAGGCGGCGAGTTTGCACGTAGCAGCTACCCTTGCCAACTTTGACATGCATGAGTACCAGCATTCCATTTTTGACCGCAACAAGCAGTACATACGGAGCACGATGGACTGCCGGGACGGATACTTTTCGCTTCCGGAGGGGACGGGCCTTGGCGCCGAGCCAACCGAAGAGGTGCTGAGTTTTGTCATAGACGGAGACTGAATCCAGGAGGAGCAGCGGGTATGGGTGAGAGAGAGTTCGCAGTTGTCGATACGCACTGTCATATCGGTTTGCACAAATATGAACCGGTCGAGGTCCTGCTATTTCACATGGCGCGCGCCGGGGTTGATCAGGCTGTGTTGATCCAGTACATGGGCAACAGCGACAACCGGTACATTGTTGAGGCGATGGAGGCGAACCCGGGCCGTCTTGGCGCGGCCATGATCGTAGACGACGATGACGACGGCAGTGCCATCCGGGGGTGGGCCGAGCAGGGCATCGCCGGGATCCGCTTGCTGGCTGATTTTCGCGGCCGAGGCGGGGACCCGCTGGCGCACTGGCGCGTGGCCGACGAGCTAGGGCTGGTCGTGAGCGTCTTCAGCAGGCCGGACATTCTGCAGAGCGCCGAGTTCAATGAGGTGCTTCGCCTCTTCCCGAGGCTGTCGATGGTCATTGAGCATCTGGGGGGAGTGAAGCCGGGCGTGGACCTGGATGAGTTCGCGGCGATCACGGCACTGGCCCGCCACGAGAATCTGACCATTAAGCTGCCCGGTTTTGGTGAATTCTGCGACCTGCCCTGTCCGTTTGAGAACGTTCCGCCTCTTGCTGAGTTGACATTGGAGGCTTTTGGGGCGCGTCGCATCATGTGGGGCAGTGACTGGCCGCCGGTCAGCAGCCGCGAAGGCTTCGACAACTCTCTGACTTTTCCATTGCGCTATCTGGCGACGTTGAGCGCGGACGAGCGCGCCTGGATATTCGGCAAGACGGCCAGACAGGTCTGGAACCTGAATAGCTGAAACAGCATTTGCGCCAGTGCCTGCGCCACCTTCAGAAAGGTCCCCGGCCCCGATAGATTGTGGCCTTCACCCCAGGAATGACCTGATGCCCAAAGTGATATTCTTTACGAATCTGGTCAGCGAGTTAGCCCAGCAGGTTATTGCCCCTGCCCCCCAGGAGTGGGAGGTATCGGTCCTACCACACGATCTGCCGGTGCTTGAGAAAGCCAACCAGGCATCAGACGCCGACTTCCTGATACTTTTTCCCAGCAATCTCGAAGAGGAAGTGCTGCGGTCGGCGCAAGGGCTGAAGCTTGTTCAGCTTGTCAGCGCGGGTTTCGATAGCATGCCGTTAGCCCTGTTGAAAGAGTTGAAGGTACCGCTTGCCAACAACGGGGGCACGAATTCGATTGACGTGGCGGAGCACACCTTTGCCCTGATTCTTAGCGTCTACCGGCGTCTGACCGAGATGGACCGTAATGTGCGGAACGACGGTTGGAAGGACATCGACAGCGGGATGACGACTTTCACAGTTCAAGGAAAGACGGTTGGCATCGTCGGTCTCGGCCATATCGGCAGAGAGGTAGCCAAACGACTGGTCCCGTTCGAGGCGCGGGTTCTTTACTTTGACCCGTTTCCTGCGGACGCCGAAGTGGAGCGCAGTCTGCAGGTGGAGCGAGTCTCGTTGCATGAACTACTAGATCGTTCCGATATTGTCACTTTGCATGTGCCGTTGAACGACCAGACTCGTCATCTGGTCGGCCAGGCGGAGTTGGAGCGCATGAAGTCGAGCGCCATTCTTGTAAACACGTGCCGCGGCCCGGTCGTAGACGAAGAGGCCCTTATCGAAGCTTTGCGCAGTGGGGTCATCCGCGCTGCAGGGCTGGACGTGCTAAGGGACGAGCCGACCGACCCGGGCAACCCGATTTTGAAACTGGACAACGTAATCTTCTCTCCACACATCGCCGGGGTCACATACGATACCTGGCAGCGCCGTGGGCGGTTTATCTTCGACAACTTGCAGCGGGTTTGGGCAGGCAAGGAGCCGCTTTCCAAGGTCGGTCATTAGGAGTTTTTTGTCGTTGGTCTGACCTGAGAAGTGCAGGCCCATAATGTAGTCAATCCACGAGGGCACCCGCAAGTGGTGCCCCTGCGGTAGAACAGCTGATTGGAAGGAAATGTCAACGACCCTTGTGTCTTTCCTAAACTCCGTTTGAGCCGGTCGACGCCTCCTGTCGCGGCCTAAGCAGCTGTCAGAATTAGACTCCATCTCCTTTGCCGTTCGGTGGAGCGGCTGCTATACTCCCACAGATGTATTCTCTACGGCCCGCTTCGTGAGGCCTCTCAATCTCAAGTCTTCTCTGACGGGTTGAAGCGACCTATCCAGCCAGTCGAAAACCTGGTCGGTCGGTGTCAAAAGGGCAGCTGCTGTTCCTCGACCGCAATTCGACAGGGCGGATCTGCTGTCGTGCGATCGACTTAGGAGAATCCATGTCAGACATCGCCATAGTACAGGACCTTGCTCAGCGGCTGCGGGAAAACGTTGCCCAGGTAATCGTAGGCAAGGACGAAATCGTAGATCAGCTGCTGGTGGCACTCTTCTGCGAAGGTCACGTATTGCTTGAAGATGTACCGGGGATCGGCAAGACGATGCTGGCGAAAACGCTGGCAGCCTCTCTGGGCATCAGCTTTCAGCGCATCCAGTTCACGCCCGACCTGCTGCCGTCGGACATTGTGGGCGTCAGTGTTTACAACCGCAAGACGGATGACTTCGAATACCGTCCCGGCCCGGTTCTGGCGGGCATCGTTCTCGCCGACGAGATAAACCGGGCCGGCCCACGTACGCAGAGCGCCCTGTTGGAGGCAATGGAAGAGCGGCACGTTACGGTGGACGGGGTCAGCCACGCGCTGCCTTACCCGTTCTTTCTGATGGCGACGCAGAATCCGGTTGAGCTGGCGGGCACATTTCCTTTGCCAGAGGCCCAGATGGACCGCTTCCTGATTCAACTGGCACTGGGCTATCCTGAACGGGAAGAGGAGCGGCTGATTCTGCACCGTTTTCGCGCAGACAATCCCCTGACCCGTGTCAGGGCTATCGTCGAGGCAGAAGACATCCGCCAGGCGGTAGCGATCTGTCGAGAGGTTTTTGTTCACCCTGTCCTGGAGGACTATCTTCTCGACCTGGTCCAGGCTACGCGAGAAGACAAGGCGCTCGATCTCGGCGTCAGTCCGCGAGGAAGTCTTGCTTTCTATCGCACAGTCCAGGCCCTGGCAGCGATCCAGGGGCGGTCCTACGTTACGCCCGACGATATCCAGCAGCTCGCCCCGCCAGTACTCCGCCACCGGCTGATCCCCGGCCCTGACACACGTTTGCACGGGACGTCCGTTGCCAGTGTACTGGACGGCATCATTGGCTCGGTACCCGTTCCGGTTGAGGAGAACTGGCAGGAAGTCCCTGCCACGACAGAACCGTCCGACCAACTTGGTACGTTCGGCGCGGACCTGGAGCAGGAGCTGGAGGCAGCCGTGGCTCCGGAGACTCCGGTAAACGGCCCGGGCGGTGACGAGCGAAGTTCTCTTTCGGGCTGATGGGGCGCGCTGGTTGGACGGCCTCGGTCGTAATACTGGTTCTGGCGCTTGCCACGCGCAACAGTCTCATCTTCACGATGGCGCTGATCCTGGGCCTGCTTGGGCTCGTTGTCTGGCTTTGGAGTCGCTACAGCCTTTCCGAGGTGACTTACAGGCGTCGTTTCAGCGTCGATCATCTCTTTTTCGGCGAAGAGACCGACCTTCATTTGGAGGTGACAAACGCTAAGCCGCTGCCGCTTGCCTGGTTGCGCTGCGAGGATGACATTCCCGTTGCGCTAGACTTGGAACCGGAAGAACGAGCGAGGCACTATCTGCCTACGCGACGCGTTCTTGTCAACCTCTTCTCACTGGGTATCTACCAACGGGTGATCCGCCGTTACAGGGTTACCGGCACGCAGCGGGGCGCCTGGAGGTTCGGACCGGTTCAACTCATTGGCGGTGACATTTTCGGTTTTCGGAGCCAGTTCAAGGAGAATCCCGACACGTCGCTGCTCCTGGTCTATCCCCGGATGTATACGCTGCCGGAATTGGGACTAGAAGCCCGCCACCCGTTTGGGGACCACCAAAGCCAGAACAGACTGATTGAAGATCCTTTGCGGGTCAGCGGCGTACGCGAGTATCTTCCCGGTGACAATTTTCGTCACATTCACTGGAAGGCGACGGCCCGACGCCAGGAACTTCAGACCAAGCTGTTCGAACCTTCCGCTTCCCGCCCGCTGGCGATTTTTGTCAATATTCGTACCTTTCATCATCGTTTTGAAGGGGTAGATCCGGCACTGCGCGAATTTGCCATCAGCGCCGGCGCTTCGATAGCCCGCTGGGCGCAGATGCAGGGAGAAGAGTTCGGAATCTTCGCAAACAGCATGATGTACGCGGGCAGGCGAGTGCGCATTCTTCCCGGTGCGCACCCCCGGCAACTGACCAGCGTCCTTGAGGCGCTGGCTTACTGTGTAGGTGTGCCCCACACAACGATTGAACGGGTCCTGCAACAGGAGGTCGACCATTTGCGAACCGGCACATCGATCGTGCTGGTCAGCGCGACGTTGCCGGAGAATCTTCGCCGCGTGCTCATCGATCTGCACGGTCGGGGCTTTGCGGTCACGCTGTTGGGCATCGGCGGGCTGACCCTAGACAGAGCTATTCCGGGCGTGGCCTTCCGGCAGCTGTCGCAGAAGGTCCTCGAGGAGCTGACCGTGGAAGCCGAATTGGAGATGCCCGACCTGGAGGCGCCCGCTGCGGCGGGCTAATGACCATGCGGCTGATAGTGCTTTCTCACTCCGGTTGACGACGGAAGAAACTGACAGATGAGTTCGCAGATCGCTGTGCCCTGGAGGCATACCGAGTGGAATAGCGTAGACGGGCTGCTGTTGCCGGCGCTTGTGGGGGTCATGCGCTTCTGCTGGATCTGGCCCTGGATGCTGCTGCTGCAGGGCTTTCTGGCCCCCTCTCTGTCTGCGCCCCTGATGTCCCCGTGGATGGTTGTCGTACTGCCGATGCTCAGTTTTACGTTTGCGCGCTGGACCATGCCGACCCTGGCAGAACGCAGGAGTTTTCGAAGAACGAACCAGATACGGCAGCATATTGCCACCTTTGGATTTGCGGCGATCCTTTTTCTGCTGTGGATGCGCTTTCAGCGGCCTGATTTCTGGCTGGTGGACCCGCGCTGGTTGATAGCTGCAGGCTACGATCTGATTTATTGGGACGCCGTTCCCATTGAGGTTCCCGGAACGCTTCTCTTTCTGCTCCTGGGCATCTTTCTGTGGCTGCGCGGCGCGCTGGACGGGCACGGCCAGTACCGGCACGACGAAATCTGGAGGGCGTTTCTCTCGGGGGGTGCTGCGCTGGCCCTGTTTGCCTGGATCCTTCCGCCGGTACCTGCTGTGGGGCAGCCTGAAACGGGCGGCAGCACGTATACGGCGGCTGGCGGGCAACTCTCCAATTCCATATGGTTGTTGTTGCTTTTTGCCGGTTCAGGGCTGGCGGGGTTGGGCGTCGCCAACCTGGGGAAATCCGGCGGGTGGCGGCGCAGGGCACGCGTGTCACAGCTGATTCCCAACCGGGGTTGGATGGTGGGCATCGCCATGACAATCTGCGTCATGCTGGGCATGGCCCTGTTGGTCGGGTTAATCATCCAACCGGAAGATGCGGCTATTCTTTGGAGCGTACTGGGGTGGATCTGGCAGGGCGTAAGTACCGTACTGATTTGGATCATAACGATTGTCGCCTACCCGTTCTTCATTCTGCTGGAGTACCTGATACGTCTGCTGCGCAGCCTGTTTGGGGACCGTTCACAGGAAACTGAGCGGACTGAGTTTGCTGATGCCCCCACCCCGGAGCCGCTGCCTGAGCCGCCCGAAAGGGCCGTGGAGGCGATGCCGGAGCCGTTCCGCTGGGTTGCTCTGCTTGTGGTAGCCGCTGGCGTTTTCATCATTTTCATGCTTGTCCTTCGCCAGTTGCGAAGCAATCCCGAGGAGGAGAGCGACGAGGTACGGGAATCGGTTTTGACGGCGAGCTTGCTGCAGTCGCAGCTCGCCGAACTTTGGGCACGTCTGCGTTCTCGGTTCGGGCCTCTTCCTGAGGACCCGGACCCTTTTTTGTCGTTAGAAGGGGAGAGCGACACGCGGCGCCTGATACGTCTTATCTACCAGCGGCTTCTGGAAGCCGCACATATGCGAAACGCGCCCAGGTTACAGGGTGAGACGCCCAGGCGCTACGGGGGCCGCCTCGCCGACCAGCCTGGTTTTGAAGGAGGACTGGTTCAGACAATCACCGGGGCTTACGACGAGGCCCGCTATGGTGATGAGCCACCTTCCGAGCAGACCGCGTCTGAGGCGGCAGAAGCATGGCAGCAGATGGTGTCCGACCTGACCCCTGACGATTCTGACGAAGCGTCATAGCACGACGCACGACGGTTGTTTTGGTGTTTATCTTTTGCCCTGTCCGGAGTATATGCTATGAACGGCGCACAGGCACTAATTCGCACTCTATTCGACGGCGGTGTAGACACCTGCTTCATGAATCCCGGCACGTCGGAGATGCACTTTGTAGCCGCGCTGGACTCAGTGCCGCAGATGCACTCGGTCCTGTGTCTGTTTGAGGGCGTCGCGACCGGTTGCGCAGACGGATATGCACGCATGACCGGCAAACCGGCGGCGACGCTTCTGCATTTGGGGCCTGGGCTGGGCAATGGGATCTCCAATCTGCATAACGGGCGGAAGGCCCATTCGCCGATTGTGAACATTGTCGGCGATCACGCAACCTATCACCTCAAGTATGATGCGCCGCTGACATGTGACATTGAGGGACTGGCCCGCCCGGTTTCGGGCTGGGTGCGCACTTCGCCTAACTCAGGCGTTGTGGCAGACGACGGAGCAGCTGCAATTGCGGCTGCACGTACGCCCCCGGGCCAGGTGGCAACACTGATTCTGCCGGCGGACTCGGCTTGGGGCGAGGCGGAGGGCCCGGCTGCGACTCAGGGCGCGTCGCCGCTGGCTACCGTTCCTGAAGATCGTATCTCCGCCATTGCTCAGCTACTGAGACGGGGAGAAGAGACCGTTCTTCTGGTGGGCGACCAGGTCATGGGCAGCGCAGGGGTCAGCGAACTTGCCTGCAGGATCGCGGTGGGAGCGAATGCCCGGGTTGTCGGGAATCGCGCGGCCGCAAGGGTTTCAAGGGGAGCGGGGCGCCCTGTTCTTGCGCGACTTCCTTACCCTGTCGATCAGGCCGTTGCACTCCTGGCCGGAGCACGCCATGTGGTCCTGGTAGGCGCAAAGGACCCGGTGGGTTTCTTTGCCTACCCGGACAGCCCCAGCCGACTAGCTCCGCCAGACGCGGAGATCCATCTGTTCGCGGCCGAGGATGAGGATGTACCCGGTGCGCTCGATGCGCTGAGCGAAGAGCTGGGTACGCCGTCGACTCCACCGGCGACTGCGCGATATGATAGGCCGTCCCTGCCGGCAGGCGAACTTACGCCGGATGCGGTTTGGACTGCGCTCTGCGCGTTGATGCCGGAAAACGCGATTGTGGCCGATGAGTCGGTTACGTGCGGCCGACAGGCATATCCTCATACGGAGACGGCGCCGCCGCATGACTGGCTACACGTGACCGGCGGCTCAATCGGCCAAGGCTTGCCGGCAGCGACGGGAGCGGCTGTGGCCTGCCCGGAGCGGCAGGTTTTTGCCATGGAGGGCGACGGCTCCGGCATGTATACGTTGCAGGCGCTTTGGACGCAGGCGCGTGAGTCGTTGAAGGTCGTGAACGTCATCTTCGCCAACCGCAGTTACCGCATTTTGCAGGGCGAACTGCTGAATGTGGGAGGCAGCGCTGATCCTGGCGCCCATGCGCAGGCAATGATGCGGCTTGACTCCCCGGAGTTGGACTGGGTCTCCTTGTCCAAAGGTATGGGCGTCCCGGCGGTCCGCGTTGAGAGCGCCGATGCTTTCACGGCGGCGTTACGTCGGGGGATCGAAGAGCCGGGGCCGATGCTGATTGAGGCGATGGTCTGACCAAGACAGACAGCGCAGGTCGACCACGATCTTTCGTTTCGGGTATTCTCCCTTTGGGCCATGCACGAAATCGCTTCAGACCAGTCAGCAGGAGACGCAGTTGCGCGGGTCCTCGATGCCTTCATGGCGGAGCGAGGGTCGGTGTATATCGTCGGTGGCGCGGTGCGGGATCATCTGCTGGGCATCTCCTCGATTCCGGGCTGGTCCATGTTGACGGTGGATGGACAGTCTCACGACGGCGTCCGGGGCCCAATTGCTCGTTCAAAAACTCCTGCTTTCACAACGGATCTGGACCTGGTCCTATGTGGGCCGGTACTGCCTCTGGCGCGACGCGTGGCGGACAGGCTCGGCTGGGCCTACTATCCACTAGACGAAAAGAGAGATGTTGCCCGGTTGATCGGGAAGTGTGCTGACGGCCAGCGGATTGAGTGTGATGCTGCCGCGCTGCGGGGCGACCTACGTTCGGATCTGCTGGCGCGCGACTTCAGTGCCAATGCACTGGCGTTGAGGATATCGCCGGACAGCTTGCCGAGGCTGATTGACGAATGCAACGGGATTGCGGACATTTCGTCTAGCAGGTTGCGGCGAGTTTCTGAAGGGAGTCTGGGCAGCGACCCGATCAGGTTATTGCGTGCGGTGCGCCTGGCTGTTCAGTTGGGATTTTCGATAGAGCATGAAACGCGGAAGCAGATCTCAGCACTGGCCGGGACAGTTGTTTCCGTCAGCGCGGAGCGTCTGCGGCAGGAGATGTGGAAGCTCCTGGACTGCTCGGGGCCGGACGTTGGAATCCGGGAGCTGGATGAGCTTGGACTACTTACCTATCTGTTGCCCGAGGTCAAAGCACTACAGGGCGTGCAGCAGTCGTCGCGGCACCATCTTGATGCCTACGACCACAGCCTGTTGGCGACTCACTATGCCGGGGAACTGCGGGACTGGCTGCGAGGGGGACCAGCGCCAGAGGACAGTACACTGGCACAGTCTCTCGTGCCCTGGACGGAAGCGCTGCGCACTCATTTCTGCGAAGAGATCGCGGCCGGTCACGACCGAGCGGGATGGCTTGTATGGCATGCGCTGTTGCACGATACGGGCAAGGCCAGAAGCGCCACTGAGGAAGTCGAGAACGGCGCCGAAGGACAGTCGCGCGCTGGGCACCAGGAGTTGAGCGCAGAGATAGCCGGTCGACGCGTTGCGTCATTCCGATTCAGCAGGCGAGAGGTCCTCCTGGCGGGGAGCGTTGCGAGAAGGCACAGCGTCCCCCGCAGGCTGGTCACGGCGCTCACTGAGGAGGAAGAGCGAATCGGCCGGCGGGCAGCCTATCGGTTCTTTCGGGACGCGGGCAGCGTTGTGGCCGGGCAACAGTTCGTGCGTGGGTTGGGGTCGGGGGGTGCGAGGCAACCACTCGACGGGCTGGACGTTACACTCCAGGCAGTCTCTGACTTGCAAGCAACCGGGAGGGAGCGAGGATCTGAGTGGGGCCGATTCCTCAGGGCCATGGACGGACTCTTTGACTACGCGTTTTCGCGGCCTGCGGATCATCTGACCGCTCCGCTAATGGACGGTCACAGATTAATGGAACAATTTGGGCTGGCTCCTGGCCCGGTTGTGGGGAAGATTCTGCGGGAATTGGCGGAGGCCCGGGCATCGGGATCTGTCGCCGACGTTGGCGAGGCCCTAGCGCTGGCAAAAGACCTGTTGGCAAAGGAAGACGATCAGGACGGGACGGGGACTTGATTTCAATTCACTAAGGGGGGGTGACGCAGCTGGAAGGATTGCCGAGGGTTGTTCAGGCCCGGCTGGCGACCACTACCCGCTCCAAGCGGGCCCGTGCTGCGCCGCTTTTGAGGACTTTCCTGACGCGGGCTATCCCATCCGGAATATCCTTAGCCAAGTCGAAGAGTTGGAGGATGACACCAGCGGTCAGGCAGGCCTGCTCAGTGGCGTCGCATTCGGCGTCTGCGAGTACGGCGGAATTCAGGGCTGCGTGGCCTGATGCGTCTGCGGGTCCGGGCACACGTACCCTCTCCTGGTGACCGAGGGCGTCGGGGTCAAGGACTAAATCGTCTACCGCGTCTTCAGCGAATACGTGTGACTTGCGTCCGACGGCCATTTCGACGGAACCTTCTTCTCCCTGGACTATGTAGCTACGTTTGGTGCCGGTCTGGACGGCGCGCAATCGTTCGATGTAGTTTCCGTGGAAGAATCCGCTGACCTGGTAGGGAGCGTTAGCCGGGTTCAGGAGTTTCTCCACGCTGTTGAGCACGGTTCGAAGGCCGAACTGGCGGCGCAGCGGCAGTAGGGCATGCCATTGCGGGGCGAAGTGTGCAGCTGACAGGTAGCCGACCCCGACGGCTTCGATCATGAGTTGCACGGCATCGGGTTCCAAGTCAACGGCGACACCCAGTTCGCGCAGAACCGGTCCCGGCCCGAAGCCCTCCTTGGTGGGTACACCTTCATCACCATGCAGGACGACCGGCAGCCCGATCTCGGCAAGAATAATGGCGATGGCAGGCGCCAGTTGCACGCTCCTTACCTTGCCGTCGTAGGGCACGGCAAGGTCGAGCAGCCCCTCGATACGGGGTCGGATTTGTGCAATCGTTTCTGCCCTTAACAGCGCGGTGAAACCCCGAATCTCGTCGACAGCCTCGCCTTTCACTCTCTGTGCAATCAGGAAGGCGCCGGCCTGTGCCGGAGAGCAGGTCTGGTCGACGATCTGGCGCAGAGCTTCGACAGACTCCTCGTAGGTAAGATCGCGCTTGAGTTTTTCGCCGCGCCCGACTGCCTGGACAAAGGGGATAAATGGAGCCGGATCCCGGTCCGTTTCATAGTGGGAGCGGACTTCTGGGGTCGCGGCCAGCATCTGGTTTTGTCCTTAGCAATAGGAGAGGAGGCGGGAAGGGAAGATGTTGTTCAGTCCGCACTCCCGAGCTGGCTGAGAAGCGAGTCAATGTCCGGAGCGGACGGTGCGCTCAGTTCGAAGGTCAGAGGCTCGCGGGGGTCGTTGGCGACGCGGGTGACGGTGGCGTCGTCGCCGAAGATTGCGGCGAGATTGTCTGAGAGCTGGGTCTGGGCAGCCGCGGCAGCAGAACCGGCGCCGTCACCATTTGCGGCGTTGGCGTAGTTAAGCCGATCCAGCAGGACGATTGTGGCGGCGTCTGTGCGCAACTTCAGTTTGCCCTTCAACTCCACATCACTCTCCGTCAACTTTACCCCATTCAGCGCCTGAGACAATGTCGTGCCGAGAGCTTCTGACAGATCTGATCCGGCGTCGCGTTTGCGTACGTACATGAGTCCGGGCCTGGCGTCGGTCAAGTCGACGACGTAGTCGGCTTCGTGGCCGACGAGAAGAAGCGCGGGACCGTCCACGATATGCTTATAGTCGGCCACGTCGAGAAGCAACTCGTTGGGCACGACGTCTTCCCGGATCCAGCGGTGGAAAACAGGGATAAAGTCCTCGACGTCGATCGAAAGTTCTTCAAAGAAGAACTTAACGCTCAGGCGATGGGGTGCAATCATCGTCTACTCCAGGGGCGGTGAAGGTTGTTGTCGACTGTACCAGGCAAGCCGAGTACAGTCGACGTAGTGCTATCAGATTTCTACCAGGACATTGCCGCCGACCTTGGATTCGCAGGCGTGGGTGGCCTCGATGAACAGGAGCGCCTCTTCGATCAACCGGTGGGCGGAATCATTGTCGGGAATTGGATTGGGGTTACTGTGGCGGTCGAGCAGGTACTGGCCGAATTTCCCCTTGGCGTACTGATCGAAGAACAGCTCGGTATCGAAGAAGCGGGTTTTGAACTCCTCCACGATGCGATCGGGGCTGTCGCCCACATCGAGGAACTGGGTCCGCACCAAGGCCCTGGCCGCCTTGAGCATGGATGAATAGGCCAGGGTATCTGCCCGTGCCGGGTCGTCTTCGTCCAGGGCGATTTGTGCTTCGAAGGCTTCCGATTCAGCAGGGGAAATCTCCATAGAGAAGAGTGAGACGACCTCGCCGGCACATTCACCGATGCCGATATCGCCCAAGCTGAAGACGCGGGGGTCTCCCCAGTCGGAGAAGAATTCGGGTTGCTGTTCAAAAGCCGGCAGCTGCATGAAGGGCTGAATTATGCTGCGAGCTTCCTTCTTGCCGATGCGTCCAATCCACTCCTGGAAGGTTTCGCCCTTTGTCCGCTCTTCCACATAGCGGGAGGTGATGGTATCGACGACTTCGGGAACGGTCTTGGAAGGCACGGCGCCGACGGCGAGCCCGTAGCTGCCGGCATTGTCGCGCCATTTGCCGCCCAGGATGACCTGGAAATGGGGCATCTTGAAGTTGCCGGAGCGGCGGCTGTTGCCGAAGAAGCCGATGTCGGAGACATGGTGCTGGCCGCAGGAGTTGAAGCAACCGCTGATTTTGATTTTCAGGTCCTTGATGGCATCGGGCAGAGATGCGCTTTTGGCGGTGAGTTGCGTGCGCAGCTCGCCTGCGAGCCCGCGTGAGGAGGCGATGCCCAGTTTGCAGGTATCGGTACCTGGGCAGGCGGTAATGTCCACGATGGTACCGGCGCCGGGATCGCCGAGGCCGATCGCTTTCAGTTCTTCGTACACGGCGGGCAGGTCGGAATCGGACACCCAGCGGAGGACGATGTTCTGTTCAACGGTGGTACGGATGTTGTCGCCGACGTATTTGCGAGCAATGTCGGCCAACTCCCAGGACTGCTGGGAGGTCAGATCGCCCAGGGGCAAATTTACAGTTACGACGCTGTAGCCTTCCTGGCGCTGATCATAGACGTTGGTTTCGAGCCATTGGTTGAATTCGGAAGAGTGCACCTGGCCGTTCAAGAAAGTTGGCGGTCTGGTGGGCTTTTCTTCGTAATGCGGGAGGGTATCGAGGTAGGCGGTCCAGCGGTCGTCGTGGGGCAGCGTCTTGCGTTCCTCATCGACGAGGCGGCGGAACTCTTCGATGCCCAGTTTGGCCACGAGGAATTTGATGCGGGCGCGGTTGCGGTTGCGCTTTTCGCCAAGCCGAGCAAAGACACGAGCGACTGCCTGCGTCTGCGGCAAAATCTCTTCTTCGGGCGTGAACTCGCTGAGAACCTTGGCCTGGTGGGGTACAGTGCCGAGGCCGCCGCCCACAAAAACCTTAAATCCTCGCTTGGGCTTGCCGTCCACTTCCTTTATCTGGGCAAGGTAGCCCATGTCATGCATCATGACCAGGCCACATGCTTCGGCTTCGCAACCGGAGAAGGCCGGCTTGAATTTGCGGCCGAAGTCCTGCACATCGTCATGGCCGAGCAGGAACCGGGCGTAGGCTTCGGAGTAGGGCGTGGCGTCAAAGACTTCGGTTTGGCAGACACCGGCCAGATGGCAGCAGGTGACGTTACGGACGGAGTTACCGCAAGCTTCGCGAGTGGTGATGCCGACCGCGGCCAGACGGCGCATCATGTCGGGCGTGTCCTCGATATGGACAAAGTGCAGTTGAAAATCCTGGCGCGTCGTGACATGCAGGATGCCGTCGGAGTATTCGTCTGCGACCTGGGCCAACATATCAAGCTGATCAGGTGTCAGGCCACCGCCGGGCACTTTGATGCGCTGCATGCCGGGTGCGTGCCAGAGGGTATCGGGTCCTTTTACCCGGTTCTTTTCGTCGAACGCGAGCTCCCGGCTTTCAAAGCCGTCGTGCCGCTGGCCATTGTCGTAGCGCTGGCCGTACACGCCGCGACGCAGACGCGTTTCGGCGAAGACCTTTTCGTCCAGTTTCGCTTGACCCATCAGTTCCATCTGGCCTTCAAAGATATCGATTTCATGGGCCAGATCATCGGGCATTTCATCCGCCAAAACGTCTTTCCAACCTATGTTCGACACAGTTGTCTCCTTACCTGTTGTCTGCTTCGCCGCCAGAATGCCGGCCAGGATGAAGCGGGTAGCCCTGTATAGCGCTCAGTACCGATTCTCTCGTGTCCAACCGACCAAAACTGGTAGAGGCTGACGGACAAGAACGGTAGAGCTTTCGGGGCCATCTCGACTCATTCTCGTACTGGGTCGCTGTTGACAGCAATTGTAGGGCAGTCTCGCTTGATTTGTCAAGCATGTTATGTCGACGGGTGCATTCCACTTTCGCGGTATGGGCTTGTTTGCTTCAGGGGCGATGCTCCTGGCGTATTGGGCTTGACTGCGATAGCGAACCTGAAGCTACATTTTGTAGAGGCCTGTGAGTGATGACAGTGTTTCTTTCGGGCACTTTGGCGCTTTTCTTCCCGACCGACCGGACAGAAGTATGCAGCTGAGAACAGTCCAACTCTCCGGGATACGTGTACAGGACTGCATCTCGGGTGAGGCCGTCGAGTGCACTCAGAAGAAATGGCTGAAATGGGGATCGGGAGCACCCGGTAGGGGACGCTGCCGAGAGTGAGAAGCTCCACTCGGGGCGTTTCAGTTTTCTGCCAAGTTCGCTCGCGTACTGTCACTGATTTCGGATAAGCAGATGATCAGGCGCAGGTCTTGCAGATTTTTTTTGGCCTGTCCTTTTGATCCTTTATACTTTTTTGGTCATGTTGATTTGGTGCACGTGTTGCCGGGGGCATGCAAGAGTTTGGCGACCTGACGGCGGCACTGACAAATCTGGAGGAACCGTCAGGACGGCATTTGTATGTGATTTCCCTGCTCGCCGGGGAACACATTTTTCTCATCGGGGAGGGAGAACACTCGGAACCAGCCAGGAGGCGGGATGAGGGGAAGCCCGACCGCCCAAATGCGAGGGGAGAGGAGCGAGGAGAGAGGAGAGAGAAGTCCGCTCGCCTCTTCCGGCATTTCACGGTCATTGAGGCGTAGTCGTTGCGAAAACTTTATCGAAAGGCAACAGGAAGTTCACATTCGCAGTTTACATTGGTAGGGGCGGGTGCGAGCTTGGTACATATGAATAAGACTAAGGAGTCAAGAATGAATGGAGAAAGAAGTAAGCCCGCAGTGTCCTCGCGTATGAAAGGGCGCCGGACAGCAGCCGGGCGGGGAAAGAGGAAAGTAAGACTTTTGGTGGCACTGCTGGTTCTGATTGCAGTGCTTGCCAGTGCGTGCGAAGGAATGGAGACCCCATCAGCCAGCTCAGGGGAGATGACGGAATCTGGTGCTGAGCAGGCGGCGGCCCCAGCCGAGGATGGCGAACAGGCGCAGGCTTACCTGGACCTGGACAGCGAAACGCTGGACATGAACGCGCCCATTCCACTGGATCCGAGCATACGCAAGGCACAGTTGGACAACGGCCTGACGTACTATATCCGCCACAATACGGAGCCGGCCAACCGGGCAACGTTAATGTTGGCGATCAACGCGGGCTCCATACAGGAGGATGAGGACCAGTTGGGTTTGGCCCACTTTGTTGAGCATATGATGTTCAACGGAACCGAGCGTTTTCCCAAGCAGGCCTTGATTGACTATTTTGAATCGGTTGGCATGACCTTTGGGCCTGACGTGAACGCCTATACTTCGTTCGATGAAACGGTGTATTTCCTGGAATTTCCCACCGATGACGAGGACATAATCAGTACGACGTTCCAGGTGGCGGAGGATTGGGCCAGCCGGGCAACGATTTCTGATGAAGAGGTGGAAGGGGAACGCGGCGTCATCCTGGAAGAGGAGCGCTTGCGTGACCAGAATGCGAGCGGCAGGCTAAACAAGCAGTTGTTCCCGCTTTTGCTGGGGGAATCGCGGTACACTGACCGGATGCCGATTGGCGACATGGATATCGTGCAGAACACGCCGGGAGAGACTCTGCGGAGGTTTTACCGGGACTGGTACCGGCCTGACCTGATGGCGGTCATTGTCGTGGGCGACATCGATGTTGACGCCATCGAAGCCAAGATCACCGAGCATTTCGGCGGCCTGACTGCGCCGGAGCCGGCCCGGCCCAGAGTTTCCTACTCCCTGCCGGACTACGAAGACACGGGATATCTGATTCTCACCGATCCGGAGTTTCCGGTAACGATAGCTCAGATCATCTACCGGCAGGCGGCCCCGGACCTGAATTCGGCCGGTGTGTTCCGCGACCGGCTGATCGGCAATCTGTTCTACAAGATGTTGAATTTCCGACTCGACGACCTAACGAGGGAAGCGGACTCACCCTTCCTTGGGGCATTTGTCAGCGAGGGGCAGCTGGTGCGTGGCAACAACTACCAGGTGGTTGGCGTACAGGTGCGCCAAGGGGAGGCCCTCTCCAGCCTGGAGGCTGCCCTGACCGAGGTTGAGCGCGTGCGCCGACATGGCTTCACGGCTGCCGAAGTGGAGCGCGCCAAGTCGGAGATCTTGAACACGTATGAACGACTCTACAACGATCGTGAGAACCTGCGAAATCACTCGCTTGCCAGCGAATACAGCCGCAACTACCTTGAGAATGAGGCTGTTCCGGGCATCGAGGTTGAGTACAGACTGGTTGGCCGGCTGCTGGAAGGGATAAGCCGCGACGACGTCAATCAGAGGGCGGAGCTCTACGTAGGTGGAAGCAACCGTTCGGTATTTGTCGTCGGGCCGGAGCGGGACGCGGACAGCCTGCCCAACGAGGGCGAACTGGCAGCAGTTTTCGCAGACATCAGGGCGAAGGAGGTAGAGCCCTACCAGGACATCGAAGCGGTTACAGCGCTATTGACCGAAGTTCCGGAGCCGGCGGAGATCCTCTCGCGTCAGACGGACGAGACATATAACATCACGGATCTGACTCTGGCAAACGGAGCGAGAGTATTGCTCAAGCCGACTACGTTCAAGGAGGAGGAGATTCTCTTCAGCGCGTTCAGCCCTGGCGGGTCCTCGCTGGTCAGCGATGAAGACTATCCGGAGGCGGATTTCATCGACAGCATAGTTAGCCAGAGTGCGGTGGGCGATGTGAGCTACGCGGCGCTGCAGCGGCTACTGGCCGACAAGTCGGTGACGGTCTCGCCCTACATCGGCGAGCTGGACGAAGGATTTTACGGCCATTCCGGCCAGGAGTACATTGAGACGCTGTTTCAGCTCGTATACCTGTACGGCACGCAGCCGAGAGCAGATGACGACGCCTTTGCAACGCTAAAGGACCAGTACACTGAGTCGCTGCGCAATCGAGAACTGGACCCACGCAGCGCGCTGACAGACGCCTTTATCGAAGCACGTTACGGGGATTCCGTACGACGCAACGTGCCCACGCTGGAGATCATCAGTTCGCTGGATCTGGAGCGGGCATTCGCCATCTATCAGGAGCGTTTCGCCGACTTCAGCGATTTCACATTCGTTTTTGTCGGAAACTTCGACCTTGAGCAGATGGTGGACTGGTCGCAGCGGTACCTGGGAAACCTGCCTTCACTGGACCGTTCGGAGACATGGCAGGACGTGGCACCGGACCCGCCTACGGGCGTCGTGGAAGTTCCAGTCTACCGCGGCCAGGACGAGCAGAGCCTCACGACCATACTGTTTACGGGGCCTGGTGAGGACACGCTGGAGAACCGGCTTCACTTACGCATGCTTGAAACGATCGTGGACATTCTGATGCGTGAGGAGCTGCGGGAGGCGTTGGGAGGCGTGTATGCGTACGGGGCATCTGCCTCATTGGAACCGGATCCGGACAGCCTGTATGAGATCTCACTCTACTTTGGCAGCGATCCTGCCCGGGTACAGGAGTTGGTAGATGCTCTGTTCGGGCTCATCGCCGACGTGCAGGCTGACGGGCCGAGGGAAGATCTGTTGGAGAAGGCCAGGATACAGATCGTACGCCAACGTGAGGAGCAGTTGGAACAGAATAATTACTGGCTGCGGGTCCTGGAGTATTGGGCCTCGGACGATGACGTCGATCTGGCCAACTTTGTCGATCTGGACGTTGTGGAGAGCAGAACCAACGCTGTGACGACGGAAGAGGTCCAGGCCTCGGCGGTAGCGTTCCTGCCGCTGGACCGGTATATTCTGGTATCGCTCTATCCGGAAGATTTTGAGGAATAGCGGTTGCCGAAGGGATAGACGAGAGCGGGCAGTTGACAGTCAACTGCCCGCTTTTTCATGTCAGAGCGGAGCGCGGCTTCAATGACCGTAGAAGTGTTCAGTGGGATCGATAACGGAGTCCTGCCAGTCCAGATAGCGGGCGGCCTCCTCCAGATTTGCTGCCTTGCCGTCATCGACCAGTTGCTGAAGCGTGTCAAGCTGCATTTCGGTCAGCGTACCTGATTGCAAAGCGAGCAACCAGCTGCTGAACTCCTCTTTTTCATCAATGCGCGCCATTGTCTGTTTTCCTCACTTTTCGGGCGCGAGCGCCGCTTCACATCGTAAACTCGACATCGCTGCCATCCTCAAAATAGAGCTGCAGGTGTAGGGCATTGAGCCTGAAGTGGCTCATGCCCAAGCAGGCGCGTTCTGCCTGCGTGCGCTCGGCAGAGGCTTTCGCCCAGCGGCTTTCGCGGCCTTTGTGTTCAAACTGCAGGTAGCTCCCGTCCTCAAAAAAGAGAACAGCCTGGTTGAACTCTGAATTGGCAACGTAGCGGACAGCATGCGCGGCCGCGCTTTGCGCCTGGGAAAAGGATACCAGGTCGAATTGAAAGGAGCCATTGTCGCCGTTTGTTCGCTCTTCCATCTGGAAGCCTTTTCACCTGCCAGAGTACAGATCTTGCGATTCGGTGGGCAGGCTCTCGTTCATTGCGTTGTGGTGTTGGGGATGACTATACATTAGCCAATGTGATCGCGCAAGAGATTGCTTTGGGTGGGGCAAGTCAGAGCATGCAGATTAGAACGCCAGAATAGTCAACAGAGGGCACTCGCAAGAGGTGCCCCTACCAATTTGAGAGCATTGCAACGACTGGTTAATTCGTGATGCGATAGCCTATTTGCGTTTGAAGCGGGAGGCTTGTCAGCTTTTGGGACGTTGGAAGGAAATAGCATTCGACATGCTAGCTGGCTGGTGGGTTGGTCGTGTATGGCGCCAGATTTTCTTGAGGGGGGCGTGTGTGCTACGATTGCGGCATTCGTAATGGTACATTCCAGAGTTCAGAAATGGAGTTGTGCAATGAAAAAGCTGCTCAAGTTCCTCTTCTTTGTCGGATTTGCCGCGGGGGTAGTTTATGTGCTGAAGCAGGTTTTGGGGGGTACGCAGCCGGAAGGGGCAGGCAGCGGAGTATTGCCTGAAACGCCGGTGACCCCTTTGGAAGATATGCCCTTGGGCGGCGAGGTAAGCCCGCAACTCCTGGACATCCTGGTTGACCCAGAGGACAAGGGGTCACTTCAATTGATGGACGACAGCAAGTTTCTGCTTAACCCCCGCAATGGCTATCGGTATCCGATTCGCAATGGGATTCCGGTGATGCTCATTGAGGAGGGGAAGAAGTACCAGGATGAAAGCCTGATTCAGAACGGGCAGGAGCAGACGGAGGCTTCGTCGGCCTGAGGTTTTTCCCAATTGCCGGGGACAGAAGACCGGCGTGCGGGAGGGCATGGCGGAAGCCGTTTCACGTACGGCGGAAGCTCGGTCCTAATGGTAGTGCAGTGTAAATCGCAGAGGAGCCTGGCGGCCGTTAGTGCGCCGGGCTTTTTTGATTCTCAGAGGCTGTGCCGGCTCTGAAGAGTTCCTTTCAGGCGAGGGCCGCCGGGGGGCTACCGTCCGGCTGGCCCCTCAGAGGGTCTGCTGGGAGCTCGATGGTAAAGTTTGCGCCGTCACGGTTTTCCACGCTCACACGTCCGCCGTGCGCTTCGACGGCGCTTTTGACGATGGCAAGGCCCAATCCTACGCCGGGAAGCTGTTCGCTCTTGTCGCCGCGATAGAAGCGCTCGAAGATCTGTTCCTGGTCGGCCGGCTGGATTCCCGGCCCACTGTCGGCTACGGTCAGAAGCGTAGCATGGGCTTCCCCGGCGGCGGCAAGTTCGACGAATCCCCCTGGCTGGGTGAATTTCAGCGCGTTATCCAGGAGGTTGGCCAGCGCCATCCCAAGGCTGGCCCGGTCACACCAGATCGTGTCGAGTCCTTCGGCCAGAGACAGGCGCAGGTCGATCTGTTTGGCCGCGGCAGTCGACCGGAATGGGGCCAGAGATTCTTCCAGGAGGCCTGCGAGGTCATGCTGGGCGATATCCAGGGCTGCGACGCCGCCTTCGAGGCGGGAAAGGTCTAGCAAGTGACCTGTCATCCATTGCAGTCGTTCCAGCTGTCGCTGGCTTTCGCCCAGGAACTCGGAACGCGTTTCCGGTTCTCCGCCGGCCTGGCCCTGCAGGATCTCGATGAACTGGCGCAGGGCGGTCAGCGGAGTTCGCAGTTCGTGGGAGGCGTCTGCTATGAAACGGCGCAGGGCATCTCGTTCAGCGGCCAGGTCGGCAAAGGTTGCTTGAAGACGTGCTGCCATGCGGTTGAAGCGGCGGGAGAGGTCGCCGATTTCACCGACCGTTTCGGGCGCGCGTACGGCCAGGTCTCCCTCTTCCATCTGCTGGGTTGCGGTTTCGAGGGCCATCAAGGGGGCAGTCAGTGTCCGGCTCATCAGGAATCCGAGCATGACGGCCACGAGGACTGCGCCCAGCCCTGCCACCATCAGTGCGCGACGAATGGCGAGAAGCGGCTCGGCAAAAAAGGTGAATCTGTTGGTCATCTGGACGTAACCGACAACCTGATCGTCGTGTTGGACGGGGACGGTAACTTGAGGTCCTTCTGCAGGCGGGGGCACGGCCCCGGGGGCGTAGCCGAAAACAATGCGCCAAATTCGCGGCGTCGAAAGAACATTGAGCGTCACGGCGCGATTTTGCGTTGTGTTCTCGTTGTCAAGTGAAGCGTCACCAGGATCGACGATGACCAGCCTGTCCCCCAGGAAGCCGGGACGTCTTTCGAGCGACAGGGCGGCCGCCTCCTCATCCTGTGTGCCGCCCTCGTCAAGGTCCATGGCGAACATTCCGCGTGGGTGCCCGGAACCGGAGATCACGATGACAGGGCTGACCATACCCTTCTGCCAGTTCTCTCTGTCACGGCGGGAGAGGTCGCTGAGCAAGCTCAGTAGGGCAGGCCTTGAATCTAAAGGGGCCAGGCGCATCTGTGAGTGGGCAAGCGCCCGATGGTCACTGTCCAGAATCGTCAGTTCCGTATTGGTAAGGAAGCCGGAAGTTATCGCCAGTTGTTGAAGACGAAGGCCCTGATTCGAGCGGACCAGGAGCGGCTCAGCCATGCGTGCTACGGCCTCGGCGTTGAGGACGAGCGTCTCATATTCGCGGGCGGCCATGTATCGAGTGAGCAGGCCGAGGGCGACGACCCCGATAAGCAGGATCGTTAACAGAGTCAAAGCAGTGTAGCTAATGATCAGACGCCAGCGAATCGAGTTCAGCATGTTTGCATCTTTACACCATTAAGGGACGGGCCAAGCGGTCTCGATACGTCGCCTTCCGTACTGGTCCTGCATAGAAGAGTCCGCTCTGCGGTCTGTCAGCCGAACGCAGAGCGGAGTGCGTTTTGGATTTGCCAGCTTCTGAGGCGGGTGCACTTCACTATGCAGGGTCGCTTCAGAAGCTGGTGGTCATAAAGGCAGATATGTTTTATGAACTGCTCTGCGACTCGTGGGCGTTCTTCTGCTCTTCCCGGTCCTGGTCATGCAGCTCCTTCATCTGCATGCGAAGGCGTTCGAGGGGCATGATGGAGACACCCAGAAATGCCTTGTCCTCATCTTCGGGATGGGCGCCGAGCGTGACTGTTGTTGCAATGGTCTCACCGTTGCGCGTCGCTGTTATTTCGACTTCATCACCTGGACTGTGACCGGCCAGGGCCTCGACCAAGTCCTCATAGCCGGAGATTTCGGTGTCGCCAACCGCGGTGATCACATCGCCTTGCTGCAGTTCTGCGAGAGCCGCCGGCCCCTGGTCCTGCACGCTCATCACGAGAGCCCCGTCCGGCAGTTCGATGAAGGGGAAGCCGTTGCCGAACCGGCCGCCAAACGGCATTGCGAAGCCAAAGCGGTTGCCCCACGGCTGACGGCGGTCATGATCAGGTCGGTTCATATCGCCACGGAATCGTTCTGCCGGTGCGATGCTAACGCCGATGAAGGCTTTTTCACCGTCATCCGGATGTGTGCCGAGCGTCAGACTCAGGTTCGTGGTCTCTCCTTCGCGATCCACTGTCAGGTCGACAACGTCACCGGGGCTGTATGCGGCAACGGCCTCAGCCAAGTCTCTCATACCTGTAATCTCGTTGTCGTCAATGGCGGTGATCAGGTCGCCGGCCATCAAGCCGGCTGTCGCGGCCGGGCTCTCGTCCAGCACCGCGGTGACCTGCGCGCCATCGCCAACGAAGATGGGGAATCGTTCCATCCCTCTGAAACGCTCGAAATTGGGGCTGCGTCCGAAGCCAGGCATTGCCGGAGCACGCCCGCGCTGCGCTCTCATGCCCTGGATCCGGGGAACATCCGGCGCCACGCCCAGAAGCGGGTAGCCGTCCCTATCGGCCAAGGTGACTGTCAGCGTCAACTCTTCGTCGCCGCGCTTCACCGTGAGTTCAAGGATGTCGCCCGGGTCGCGCATCAGGATGACGTGCTGCAGCTCGGCGGCGGTATTGACCATGTCACCGTCGATGGCCAGAAGGATGTCGCCGCGCGCAAGGCCGGCCTCGGAGGCTGGGGTCTCCTCGCCGACCGCCACGATCAGAACGCCGGGTTCCGGCTTGATGCGTTCCGACAGCGAAGCCGCCGAAGCGGTGCCTGCCAGGGCCAGAAAGGCAAAGAGGGCCACTGCGACCAGGACCCCAAGCTTCCGTTTGGACATGTTTGGCGAAGGTATGGCGCCGGTCATTCGTATTTGCTGTCTCATTCTATTCTCCTTTAGCTGTGCTACACAGTGCGGTTATACCAGTGACTACAGTTACAGTGTAGCGCCTCAAATTGAAAGGCTGGTTGCCTTTACATTAAGGTTTCGCAATAAAGGAAAACTCCTTTGCCAGCCGGCAAATTGGGCTGATGAGCCTGTTCAGACTTGGGGCCAAGAATGACGAGCAACGCTATTTGAATCATGGCGGCTGAGCAGCCGGCGACCAAGCCAGAGGACATTTGTGCATTAGAAAGCAGCACGCAGTTTGTCTCAGCTCTGGAACTTGTAACCGAAGCCGCGGACAGTTACAAGTTTTGTCGGGTTGGCCGCGTCGCGTTCGATCTTCTGGCGCAGGTGCCGGATATGTACGTCGACTGTGCGGTCGCTGTTGACATCGCCTTCGTATCCCCACACGGCCTCGACGAGGCCACTGCGGCTGACCGGCACGTTGGGCCGAGCGGCAAGGTAGTGAAGCAGCCGAAACTCGGTAGGCGTAAGCTCGACGATCTCGCCTTCCAGGCGCACTTCGAGATGCGTCAGGTCGATTTCAAGATCCTCGAATCGGTGGACCTGGGTATCAGATTGGGCAGCCAGTTCGCCGTAGGCGCGGCGCAAGAGGGCGCGAATCCGCGACACCAGTTCGCGCAGACCGTAGGGCTTGACCATGTAGTCGTCGGCTCCCAGTTCCAGGCCAAGCACTTTGTCTAGTTCTTCATCTCTGGCAGTCAACATCAGGATCGGTTGACGATGGCTCTGGGAACGAAGGGCTCGGCAGACGTCATAGCCACTCATATCGGGCAGACGCAGGTCGAGAGTGATCAGGTCGGGCTGTTCTCTCTTGGTCATTTCAAGCGCCTGGGCGCCGGTTTTGGCCCAGAAGACTTCGAACCCTTCCTGCTTCAGCGCGTACTCCAGGCCCCTGGCAACGGCTGGTTCGTCTTCCACGATCAGTACGCGTTCCCGTTTCATGCTCCGACCTCCTGAGATTGCGGTCGTATCGGCGCTTTGAGTCGATGGAGACTGCATGAAGCCGTACATCTCGCGGCCTCAATATTTTGGCGCCAACCTGCAGCCAGTGTACAATACGTGGTCGTAGTATACCTATCAAATGGAGGCTTTGCTACAGGGGAAGCAAACGGATCGGGCCCCGGGCATAAGAAAAGGGCCACAACCCGGTACACTGGTGCGGCTGAGTTCTTGGTCCTGCTTTATGCAGGAGAGCAGGCCCGTTCACCCTGAGCAGTCGCTGGAGACGGGAAGGACGTTAAAACGATGGCTCGCATGAAAGTATTGCTAACCGAAGATATTCCCAGTTTGGGCCTTGCCGGCGAAGTCCATACGGTGGCAAGAGGCTATGCCCGCAACTATCTGCTCCCGCGAAGAGAGGCGATTCTGGCGACCAAGGGCGCCTTGAAACAGGCGGAGGATATTCGCCAGGCGGCGATACGAAAGCGTGCGCAGGAACGGTCGAATGCCGATGCCCAAGCGGAGGTCCTTGGCGGGCAGCAGTTGCTCTTTAACGTGAGGGCAGGAGATAACGACCGGCTTTACGGATCGATTACCACGTCGGATATCGCCGAACGATTGGAGGAGACAGTCGAATTCGAAGTAGACCGCAGGCGAATTCTACTGAGCCAGCCGATTCGGGAATTAGGCCTGTACGACGTGACAATTCGGTTGATGGCCGAAGTAGAGGCTACCTTTGCCGTTGCAGTTGTGCGGGAGAACGAAGGATGGGCAGACGCCGAACAGAGAGAACAGGACCGTGAGGCGGCGGCTCAAGCAGAAGCGGAAGCTGAGGCGGCGGCAGAGTTGTTAGATGACGAATCAGATGCCGATATGGAGGATGACTCGGCAGAAGGCTGATCTCAGCCGTCGTTCGCATAGAATACGTTAGAGAGTATATGACGGACAGGGTGCAGACCCTGTCCGTTTCTGTTTGTCCGGGTAGGGCGAGTGAGGGCCGCAGGTGGTGCGGGACTCTCAACAATCTTTACCCGTTGAATCATCAGGGCCCTTCCTTAGAACGGCCTTGAAGCCCGGCCTTTTCAGCAGATCAGTTCACTACTTCACCCCCTGCGAGGACTGGCGCGGGGATGGGCGCCGGATGGTCTTCAGGCCGGGGTGCATCCCAGACTAGGAGTGAGGACAGTCTGGCGGGGAATCCATGGCTGCGGTGGCTGGAATTGATAAACGTCTTTTGGCGGGACGCAGTGCAGGCCCCAGGCTTGGCCGTACGGTGGAGTCCGTCAGTTGGGGACCGTGCGAGGGCAGGCACAAGGCCGGCACCTGCGGGGATCTGATGGGACTGACGGGACGTGGTCTGGCCAGACACCTTCGATTAGGCACCTGTCACCAATATCGACACCAGGTCGGCGAGGCATGTTGTAGGAGAGGGGGCGTTGCGGGGGCGGAGCCCCCGCACAAGGGAGGGCCGAATAGGCCCGACCGCCCAAACTGCAGTGGTTAGTGGTCAGTTGTCAGAGACTGCGTTTGGTCTGCCTCAGAGTCGAGCGCGGACGGGAGATGGCTCCGTTGCTACCCGAGGTACAGGAAAGTTCACACCAATATTGGTAGGCACGTTCAGGCCGATTTCGCTAGCCAATTTCGGGCAAATCGGGTATACTAAATGTTGGCAAAAGCCCTGCTTGTCAGAGTCCAGGGCGCACGCTTTTTCCCCAATTGGCGAGGTCGACGACCGGCCATAGAGGGCCCTCCGGCGAGAACGGAAATCGACCCAAACTCAGGGAATGGACTCCGAGTCAGATGATGACGGAGGCCAATACGTTGGACGATATAGTGGCGGGAGAACGTGAATGAGTGAGTCAAACGGTATAGACGACGCAGCCCCCGGTGAGAATGGAATGGGCGGTTTACCGCACGATCCGACCACCCGAAACGGGGCCAATGGCAACGGGCTGTTTGCCCAGAGCGTCGAGGAAGTCTCTATCGAAGATGAGATGCGCACCGCTTTTCTCGACTATGCGGTCAGCGTTATCGTGGCGCGAGCTCTGCCTGACGCGCGCGACGGGCTGAAACCCGTTCACCGACGCATCCTGTATGCCATGCACGATATGGGGCTGCGGGCGAACTCGTCCTACAAGAAGTCGGCCCGCATCGTGGGAGAGGTGCTGGGCAAGTATCACCCCCACAACGATCAGGCGGTATACGATGCGCTAGCGCGCATGGCACAGGAGTTCAGTCTGCGCTATCCACTGGTGAACGGCCAGGGGAATTTCGGCTCTATCGACGGCGACAGCCCCGCAGCGATGCGCTACACGGAGGCCAAGCTGGCGCAGTTGACCGAGATGCTGCTCCAGGACATCGAAATGGATACGGTCGATTGGGGACCGAATTTCGATGACAGCCTGGAAGAGCCGTTGGTACTGCCTGGGAAGCTGCCCAACATGCTGGTCAACGGCTCGAGCGGCATCGCCGTGGGCATGGCCACGAATATCCCTCCACATAATCTGAGTGAAATCTGCGACGCGGTGGCCCATGTCATCGACAACTGGGAGCGGCGCGAGCAGATCGGTCTTGAAGAGCTGATGGAGCTGGTGAAAGGACCGGACTTCCCGACCGGGGGCGAGATACTAGGGACGGAAGGGATCCGGCATGCATTCGCCACGGGTCGCGGCCGCATACTTGTGCGCGCTAGGACGCAGATTGAGGAGACGGACAGCGGCCGATTCCGCATCATCGTGACGGAGATCCCGTATCAGGTCAACAAGACGACATTGCTGGAGCGGATCGCCGAGCTGGCCCGGTCAGGTCGACTGGACAGCATCAGCGACCTGCGAGATGAGAGCGACCGGAGCGGGATGCGCATCGTTGTCGAGCTGAAGCGCGGTGCGTCGCCCAGAAAGGAACAGAACCGTCTCTTCAAGTTTACCCCACTACAGTCAACATTCAGTGTCAATGCCCTTTCGCTGCTGAACGGCAGGCCAGTGACGTTGGGCTTACGGCGGGCCCTTCTGATTTACATTGATCACCGGTTTGAGGTGATCACGCGACGCACCGAGTTTGACCTGTCCAAGCAGCGCGAGCGGGCGCATGTCCTGGAAGGATTGCGCATCGCGCTGCAGTTCCTAGACGAGGTCATTGCCACGATTCGCAATGCCGCCAGCGCGGAGGAGGCACGAACGCAGCTGGTGGAAAGGTTCAGTCTGAGTCTGGTTCAGGCGCAGGCGATACTAGACCTGCAGCTGAGACGCCTGGCGGCGTTGGAGCGGCAAAGGATAGAAGATGAGTACCAGGAGGTGATGGAGCGCATCGCCTATCTGGAAGACCTGCTGGCCAATCCGGCGAAGATTCGGGGCCTGATTCGTGGCGACATCGTCGAGATGAAGGAGAAATATGGCGATGAACGGCGCACGGGAATATTACACTTCGCCAGCGGCGACTTCAGCGATGAGGACCTGATACCGCAGGAAAACGTCTTGATCAGTTTCAGCGCCAATTCTTACATCAAGAGAATGGAGGCCGACAGCTTCCGGGCGCAAGGCCGCGGTGGACGCGGGGTAAGGGGGATGAGTACACGAGGCCAGGACGAAGTCATGGACCTGCGCTTTGCGCGTACTCTGGACCACATTCTATTTTTTACGAATAAGGGAAGGGTCTACAGCAGCCGCGTTTACGAGTTGCCGGAGGGCAGCCGCACCTCCAAAGGGGCTCATATCGCCAACATTCTTACGCTTCAGCCTGACGAACAGGTCACGACGATGTTGACGCTGGGCGATTTTGAACAGGCCTCTTATATAACGCTTCTGACACGCAAGGCCCGCATCAAGCGGGTGCAGGTATCGGCTTTCTCGAATGTTCGTCAGAACGGCGTGATCGCCATGAATTTGGACCAGGAGGACTCGCTCGAATGGGCACAGCTGACGAACGGCGGCCAGGAGTTCATAATCGTCACACGCGGGGGCAAAGCGCTGCGGATGCGTGAGGAACAGGTGCGAGCTATGGGCCGTGCGGCGGCCGGTGTCTGGGCGATGCGTTTGATTGGCGATGATCTGGTCACGGGCTTCGATGTAGTGAAGCCGGGTGCCGATCTTTTTGTTCTGCACGAATTCGGTCTAGGCAAGCGTGTCCCACTTACGGAGTACCCGCGCAAGAACAGGTATACGCAAGGGGTATGGTCGACGGACCACAGGAAGCTTGACGAGTTGGGCCCGATAATCGCGGCGCGGGTTGTCACTGAGAATGACCAAATCACTGTAATCACCGGCAACGGCATTGTGTTGCGAACGGCGGTCTCGGGAATCAGCCACAAGGGGCGCCCAACGATGGGTGTGCGCATCGTAAATCTGGATGAAGGCGACACGGTTGCGGCGCTGGCCGTACTCAGGCACGAGGATTTGATCCGTGAGGTCGAGGGTACCGAGCCGAGTGACACCAGCGAAGCCGTGAACGGTTCCTCGCCCGTCGCAGTAGCCGAATAGACAAGGGAGCATGTATCAATGTCCGACCTTCGCTCGCTGATACAGGGCGAGCCTGGGCCACGACACGCCTTTTTGCCCAGACTCAATCCCGACTCACTCGCAGAGACGCTCGTCGCCTTCGCCAATGGTGAAGGCGGTACTGTCGTATTGGGGGTTGACGCCAACGGCAGTCGAGGAGATCAACTGGTAGGGGACGATGTGGAGGGTGCGTTACGGGCGGCCCTGGCCCTTTGCCGCCCGCCTATGCGGACTGAATGGCAGGAGGAGGAGACGCAGTCCGGACCTGTCATCATGTTGCGGGTGGACCGCAGCAGCGAGCTGCACATTCTCTCTGACGGACGTGCCCTGGTTCGCCGGGGAAGTGAGAACCGACCGCTCAGTCCGTTGGAATTGGAGCTGCTGGTGGGGAACCGGGTGATGGGGGAGTTTGAGACCGATGTGTTGCCCGGTTCGGCGAGGGAGGACCTGGACGAGGACGTAATCGAAGAGTATCTCGAACGGAGGCAGCAGCGGAACCCGCACGGCGCCCTTTTGCCCAAGAACAGGCTGTTGCAGCAGATTGGCGCCATAGACAGTGACGGGAACCCAACGGTGAGCGGGATGCTCCTGTTCGGTAAGGAGCCCCAGTTGTTTCTGCCCCACAGCCGGGCGGTATTTGTTAAGTTTGACGATAGCCCGGCAGCATTCAGAACGGACGAGAGAGCGAGGCTAGCGAAGTCAGCCGGCAGTGAAGCATCAGTGTACCTGGCAAGCGAGGCCGGTTCATTCGGCTATGGCCGGCGGGAGGAGATCACGGGCCCGATTGCACGAATCGTCGAGCGCGGCTGGCGAGTCATCTGGGAAGAGATGGGCAAGAAGGCCGTGGTTAAGGGGCTGCAGCGGGAGGATCAGACGGAGTATCCCCCGTTTGCCGTGCGTGAAGCCTTGGTCAACGCCGTATGCCACCGAGACTATCGCCTGCGAGGAAGCAGCGTTGAGATTCACATGCGCCCGGACAGCCTCGAGATCATCAGCCCTGGCGGCCTGCCGGCGTACATCACGATTGAAAACATCGTTGAGGAACATTACAGCCGCAACCCTCGTCTCGTCAACGGACTTTACCAGTGGGGCTATATCGAGGAGCTGGGCCTTGGCGTTGACCGAATGATCGAGGACATGGTGGCGGCAGGCCATCCACCCCCGCTGTTCGATGCGAAGAGCCATCGATTCTCGGTAACTTTGCAGAACCGCAAAGACCTGGAGAAGATCATCCCCGAGTGGGAACAGCACATGAACGAGCGCCAACTGAAGGCTATGCAGTTTGTGCAGGCGAACGGGAGCATAAGCAACCGGGATTACCGGCAGCTGTGCACGCATGTTGGGGCGGAGACCTTACGCCTTGACCTGGTGGACCTGGTGGACAAGAAGCTACTCCTAAAGATCGGCGACAAACGGGGGACCCGATATATTCTCAGGTAGTAGCCGCCGAGCCATCTCCGGTGACAGAGCCCGCCCTAAGAAGACGGCTCAATTTGGGATAATTGGGTTATTCGTTTGGGATAACGGACCGTTGCGAAAGGATAAGCCTTGAATATCCCGGCGAAATTGGTAAGGATTGCGTCGAGCCAGAACCCGGAGACTTCAGGAGAATAAGGGTCTGCGCTGCTCCGAATCAGTGCAGGCACGGTATGTTCAGCTCAGATCGGGGCCCGATCTCGAAGAAGATGACTTTGCGCTCTTCACGTCCCGATTGTCTGCCGTCATAGTCGGGTGATATAATTTACCTAAACTTTCGCCCTTTGAAGAGGGCGTTTACGCCACGAAACTGGACCCAAGCCATTGCGCCACGATAAGAGAATCCCGAACGCGCCGCAGACCGAATCCGAGAATTCGGCCTTGAGTGACCGCGTCGCGTCTCATGCGTCTGAGAGTGACCTATCGTCTGTGAAACATCTGCCGTCCCGGCCTACGATGGAACGGGTACATGAAACGCCAATTCGAGGCGCCAATGGAGTGGCGGCCGCAGTCCCAACCGGCGGCGTCATGTCGGAAGATGGCGGGCATGTTTCGCTTGATGAAGAACGGCGCGACGACGATGATCCGGGGCTGAAGTCTCTGCTGCGGGAGACGTTGGAGACTGTGGTTCTTGCGATCCTCATTTTCCTTGTAATCCGCAGCCTTGTGCAGAACTACCGGATCGAAGGCCAGTCGATGGAGCCGAACTTCCAACACGGCCAGTATCTGCTTGTAAACAAACTGGCCTACCGATTGGGAGAGTACCGGCGGGGAGATGTCATTGTCTTCCATTACCCCAACAACCCATCACAGGACTACATAAAGCGGGTTATCGGGCTGCCTGGCGACACGGTAGAGTTTCGAGACGGTGTCCTCCTGGTCAATGGCGTGACAGTAGAAGAGCCGTACGATCAGGTACCTATTGCGAGGAACATTGCGGCGCAGACCGTTGCACCAGGATTCCTGTATGTGCTAGGTGACAACCGCCCGGCGTCGTCTGATACGCGCACGTGGGGCCAACTGTCGCAGGAGTTTGTCATCGGCAAAGCGTGGTTAGCCATTTGGCCGGTTGACAGAGCTGGTGTGGTTGAGCACCCGGCCATTGAACTAGAGCCGGTATTGGAACTAGCACCATAGGCGATTCGGACTTTAGGCGAAGAGCGTAGATCAGCTTCGCTATGCGCGGCGATGCCCGGTTGGTCAGGTGGAGTAACAGTACTGCTAGGGCAGCAGAAGACAGGAAGATCTGAGGACGAACCGGGAGAAATCGCATGACAAACGTCAGGGTAAGAGATTTCCTAATTCTGATCGGTCATACATGGATGTGCATGGATTGTCGGAGCAAGCTTCTTGAAAATCCTGAGGCGACACTCGTCGGCCACAAGTTGAGCGAATTTGAACGAGAGTGTTTGTTGAACCTGAGCGATAGCTCCTTTCGCACAATGATGGATCTAGAGGCAGCAACCGGACTCACTGCTGAGGAAGTTTCGCTCGCAATCGATCATCCACGCTCCCGCTTGCGTCATCTGGGAACTCGCGTGCGAGGGTAAGAGCGAAGCGGACCCAGGCGTGCGGCTGTCGATGAATTAGCAACCCGTGGACATTCCAGCGCTGTTTGACCGATACGAGTGGGGATTCGAGACGATCGAGGCCGGAATCTGGCGCAGCACGTTTGCAGACGAACAGGACGAAGAGTTTGACCTCTATGTGGCCTCGGGGGAGGAATGGGTGCACTTTGCCGTCACCCCTCTCACTCCGGTTCCGGCGCCGGAGTGCAGAGAGAAGTTGTCGTCTCTGTTGCTGACCCTGAATCAGTCGGTACGCCTGGTCCGGTTCGCCACGGATGGCGACGGCGACGTATCTCTTTTAGCCGACTTGCCCAAAGCAGATCTTTCCTTCACCCTCTTTGCGGCGACGATGGATGCCCTAATCCACTATACAAGGGAACTGGCTGCCCCGCTCGGCAGAACCGCGACGGACCCCGGCTTTGAAATGTCGTTCCCCTAGCCCAAGAGCTCACCTGAAATAGGAGGTCACAATGGCCAAAGCGCTGGCAGCCCGGTGGCTGCCGATATTGGAGGCGCTGGGCGTCAGACGGCCGGGAGACGTTGGCTGGATTCACGGCGCCAACGGATCGCAGGCCCTGTTGGGTGCGCTGTCCGATCCGAATGTACAGTTCATTGAAGGGGATATTTCCCTGGTTGGCGGTGAGATCATCATGGCGCATCCGCCGGTCGTGGAGAGCGATCTGCGCTTTGAGAGGTGGCTGGACTTGATTGTTGCCGCGGGGAAGGGCGCGAAACTTGACTTCAAGTCGCCGGAAGCGGTTGTCCCCTGTCTTACCTACGCAGAGGAAAAGGCTGCCGGCAAGATACCGCTTTGCGCAAATGCCGATATTCTGGCCGGCCCGGGCGGAGACGAGGCACTGTTCAGACCAGATGAATTTGTAAGCCTATGCAGTAGTCTCTTGCCCCAGGCCTTCCTTTCGCTCGGCTGGACTGTGGAAGAAGGCGATCCAGGCTATACGGGGGCGATGCTCGACGCGATGCTTGAGTTTCTGGAGGACGTCGACGCGGAGGTCACTTTGTGCTTTTTTGCCGGTTATCTGCGGGAAGCCTGGCCGAGAGTGGAGGAGATTTTGGCAGAGACCGATTACACTCTCACCATCTGGGGCAGGATCAGTGACAGGTCGCTTGCGTCGTGGATTCGGGACAACACTCCTGCGGACCGTTGCTTCTATGACATGCAGTGGAGGGACGGTACACAGATTCACCTGGCCGCTTCCTGAACCTTCTCACATGGACTGCTCATGCAGGGCACCAGCTTCAGCCCCTGAGAGGCCATGGTAGCACGCCCACGCGTTCGGCCCAGTCGCGATACAGGCCGGCGAACTCCTCAACCTTGGGCCGATTCCTGTCGCTCAGATCGTTTAGCTCGGTCCGATCCTCCTGCATGTCGTATAGTTCCCAACTGTCCCCGTGTTTGCTGACCAGCTTCCACGGCCCCAAGCGGACGGCGCGGTTTCCTTCGTGTTCCCAGAAGATGTGGTTTTGCCGGCTCCATTTGCCGCCTCTCAGCAACGGCAGGAAGCTCTCCCCTTCCAGGGGCTGTAGGGGCTGCCCGTTGTACTCGGCAGGGTGGGGAATGCCGGCGGCGTCAAGGAAAGTCGGCAGAATGTCGATGATGTGACAGGCCTCGTGCACGATCTGATTGGGTTGAATTTCTGAGGGCCAGTAGGCGATGAGGGGCGTGGAGATGCCGCCCTCGTGAACCCAATGCTTATAGAGGCGGAATGGGGCATTGGAAGCGTTGGCCCACGGGAGATCGTAGCTCATGAATGTGTGGGGACCTCCGGGACGAATGCCGGGGTCGTTGCCTACACGCATCGGTCTGCCATCGGGTGTCCAGTCGCTGTACCGATCAACCCAGCCGTTTTCGGCGAGGAATTCAGCGCAGCCGCCGTTATCGGACAGGAAGAGGACGAGCGTGTTGTCGTCGAACTGCGAATCCCTTAACGCGTCCAGGATTCGTCCGATTCCCTGATCCATGCGGTCTATCTGCGCAGCGTAGACTGCCATGCGCATGTCTTCCCAGTCGCGATTGCAGGCGTCCTCCCAAGGGGGCGCGGATTCGTCGCGGGGCGAGATATCCCAACGGCTGTCCAGCAGCCCCATTCCTTTGAGCTCCTCGTGCCGCGCGGTGCGCAGCGCGTCCCATCCTCCTTTGCGATAGATTCCTTCGTACTTGGCAATATCTTCCGGCAATGCGTGGAGTGGCCAGTGGGGGGCCGTGTAGGCTACGTAGAGGAAGAAAGGATCGTCGGTTTGGGCGGCCTCTCCGATCATCTTCGCGGCCTGCTCGCTGATGGCATCGGTGTAGTAGTAGGAGTCGGATGCGACGGACTGGTCTTCCTGCCCTTTTCCCTGGCTCCCCAACTCCTCCCCGGCCGGGACGAAGGAATCGTCTTCCATCAATGAATATGGCGAGAAGAAGCTGCCGGCGCCGTCCAGTGTACCGTAGTAACGGTCGAATCCTCTTTGACGAGGCGTCGGATGCCCCTCTTCGCCGGGCCGCCAGGTTTGCGGCCGGGTAGGGTCGTAGGCGCCGCCGACGTGCCACTTTCCGGACATGAATGTGCGGTAGCCGCCGGTTTTGAGCGCTTCTGCGATGGTCACAACATCTTCGCGCAGGTATCCCTGGTATGCGGGCGAACCGGAATTCTCCATCATGTGGCCGATGCCGGCCTGATGTGGATAGGCGCCGGTAAGCATGCAGGCGCGGGTGGGGCAGCAACGGGCATAGTTATACATCTGGGAGAACCGCATCCCGCCGTGGGCCAGGCTGTCCAGATTAGGTGTCCGGATCTCCGCACCATAGCAGCCTATATCGGAGAAGCCCATGTCGTCCACGAGAATGAGGACAAAGTTCGGGCGCGTCGTGGTGGCATCAGTCATCTGAATCTCCATATAGCGGGATTGTTCCGCGAAGGAAACCGAGTTAACGGGGCGATTTGCAGGCCTGGACTTTGCGCCTGGTTGGTACGGTCACCGTTCAGGAGGTACTGCCTCAGTCCAGAGCCAGGTGAGGCGTTTGCTCTTGCACGTAGGGCTTGACGACCTCAAGGCTCCGGCTCATCACGTCGACGGCTACATCGATTTCCTTTTCCGACATCGGGGTGGAGATGGCGTACTGACACCTGGGCGCGCTAAAGATGCCGCGGTTCATCATCTCCAGATGCAGCAGTTTGGGCAGGTCTAGGGCCTTTTCCTGGGCGGCTACGGCATCGCGTGCGTTGGTTAGCATTTCGCGGCTCCAGAGGATGCGGATGATGGAGCCTGAGCCAACGGCACGGATTCCCACACCGGCGGTTTGAAATGCGGAGTTTAGTCCATTTTTCAGCCGCTGGCCCAACTCGTTGATTCTCTCCACCTGTTCGGCACCGAACTCCTTCATGGTTGCCAAGCCTGCGGCCATGGTAATGTTGTTGCCGTTGAATGTGCCGTTGTGCGGGATGGTCATGGGGTGAGTCGGGTCGAAGGGAGCCATAATCTCTTTGCGCCCGCCAAAGGCGGCGAGTGGGAGGCCACCGCCGATAAACTTCGCGACCGAGGTGAGGTCAGGCGTCACTCCGATTGTAGCCTGAAACCCGCCGACATCCTGGCGAAAGGTCATGATCTCGTCAAAGATCAGGAGCACGTCGAATTTGTCAGCCAGCTGTCTGACTCCTTGAAGGTACCCTGGTTCGGGTTCTATGCCGCCACCTGCCCCGAGAGCAGGTTCCAGGATGATTGCGGCGATTTCGTGGCTGCGGGCCTGCAGAAAGTCACGTAGTGCATCGAGGTCATTGAAGGGTGCCACCAGCATTCCTTCCAGGGCTGCTTCAGGGACGCCTCGGCTGGAGAGCCGAGGACGGGGGCGCCCTTCTTCGCTGGAATCCGGCTGAATGTTTACCTGCACGTAGTCGTGGGAGCCATGATACCCGCCGTCCATCTTGATGATGATGTCTTTGCCGGTGAAGGCCCTTGCCGCGCGCATCGCCAGGAGGGTCGCCTCCGTACCGGAGTTGCAGTAGCGAACGCTGTCAAAGCTGGGGATGCGGCTGCAGAGCATCTCGGCGTGTTCGACAGTTACTTCGGCGGCGGAACCGAGAACGGTGCCGCGGGCTGCCTGTTCCTGGATTGCGCCGACGGTGGGTGGATGGGCGTGACCGTGGATCAGGGAGGTGTAGTTGTTGAGAAAGTCGATGTACTGGTTTTCGTCATAGTCGTAAAGAAAACAGCCTTCACCGCGCGTCATGTAGGCGGGATATGGCGTGTAGAAGGAGGCCGCCCTGGTGTCTCCGCCCGGCATAGACTCTGCGGCGCGCGTGTTCCACTCGCCGGATCCAGACGTGCGCTGGCGAAAGGTATCGATGATCATTTTGGCGGCGTCCTGGCTTGGTTTGGTGTTCACGTCAGACCTCCATGGTGGCCTTTCATCGGCGCTTATAGTCGACTACTGCAAAACCGGCAGGTTGGCATTGTCTGGCGTTTCTTTCGAGAGAGGACGAGGTGTGATCAGGGAACAGGATGGGGCAAGCAACAGGTAAGGATTCGAAGATTCACTCCTTCACTCGTGGGATTGTAGCATACAGCTTTTGTGGCAACAACGGACTCATCTGCGGGTGCATCCCAGATTTGGGGTGGGAACAGTCTGGCGGGGAATCAGTGCCAGCGGTGGCTGGAGTTGTTTGCCGTCTTTGGGCGAGACGCAGTGCAGGCGCCTGGCCTGGCAGTACAGTGGAATCCGTCAGTTGTGGAGGGAACCAGGGTAGGCACAGGGACGGCACCTACGGGGATCTGATGCGACTGGCGGGACGTGGTCTGGCTGGACACTTTCGATTAGGCACTCGTCCCCAATATTGACACCCGGTCGATGAGGCGTGTTGTAGGAGAGGGGGCGTTGCGGGGGCGGAGCCCCCGCACAAGGGAGGGCCGAATAGGCCCGACCGCCCAGAAAAGCAGTGGTCGGTAGTCAATGGTCAGAGACGGCGCATCTCCTGCCTCTGGGCTTCAGACGGTCGGGACATGGCTCTGTTGCGACTCAAGGTATAGGAAAGTTTGCCCCAGCATTGGGATGCACCCGTCTGCCGGGTCGAGTTCCAGATTTGTTGGTGGAGGCAGTCTGAACCGGGACTGGCAGGACTGCCCCGAATGATCAGGAAACAGGCGAACAGTTGAAACCTCTTGGGAGAAGTTTTCCTCTGGCGGGGTGGGTGGAATCCGGAAGGGCAGGCGTCAGGGCAGATCGCACCTGCCGAGGGTGAAGTCCTTTTTGGTATAGAGTATGAGGGCACGCACAAGGGGTGCCCTTACTGTTGGTGGGGGAAAGCGTGCTCGTTTGCAGGAGGTCCGACCGGTTCAAACGATCAGGAGGGAACAGAATAACAGAAGCGGCCGTCTTAGTTTGTGGTTGGAAAGCTCAGCGGCTTGGGTCGGAGGTCAGGCACAGGCGGCAAGGCAAGAAAAGTTTTCACGCAAACATTTACAGCAAGCGAGGTGGGGAATGAGACGGCTAATAAAACCCTTGGTTCGAGGGACACTGGCTCTCATGTTTGCCGGTTCCGCAGCCATAACAAGCTTCCGCGATGCGGCCGCCACAGAGGTGCACATCGTTCAACCAGGCGAGACCTTGAGCGAAATCGCCAAGCAGTACGGGACGACTGTATCAACCTTGAGGCAGCTCAACAGCCTACCGGACGCGAATTTTGTCTGGTATGGTCAACGTCTTGTAATCGACAGTAGCGGCCCAGTTGTCGTCGAGCCGCAGAGCGCCGAAGGGTACCAGTTGTACAGCGTTCGGTCGGGCGACTCCCTTACCAAACTCGCACGCCGCTACGGTCTCAGCGTGGCACAGATCGCACAGATTAACGGCATTTCGCCCTTGCGCTGGTTGTACAATGGCCAGCAGTTGCGGTTGCCCCTATCGCCAAGGACAGTGCAGGCCTCACAGGCGGGGACTCCGGTTTCTCAAGTTGGCCAGGGAGACTTTCAGCGCTACACGGTACGGCCGGGCGACACCTTAACTCGGCTCGCCAAACAGCACGGAATCAGTCTTACAAGGCTTATGTCCATAAATGGTTTGTCCCTGGCGAGGTGGCTCTACGTTGGCCAGGTACTTCTCGTGCCCGGGGAGATCGAAGAGGCTGAACTACAGCCTGCCCAGCTGGCCGCACCACCTGTGCCCGCTATACGGCCTGATCTGCCAGTTCCCGCCCTGCAGCCTGCTCCTCCAGTGACGGCGATGCAGCCTGGGCTGACCCATCCTGCAATGCATACGGTGCAGAACGGTGAAATGCTCAAAGACATTGCTGCGCAATACGGAGTTAACCACGCCGCGGTTGCGAAGTTGAATAACTTGGCAAATCACAGTATTCTAGAGGCCGGCCAGACATTGAGGATTCCGTCGGAGAGCGCTCTCGAACTTCTGGAAGTAATGGAACACAGACTTGACCAGTCCCGATATCCTACGTTTACCGAGCGATGGGTCCAAGTTGACCTGAGCGAACAGATGGCAGTCGCCTACGAAGGGACGACGCCGGTCAAGGCGTTCGTCGTCTCAACCGGAGTCGGGAATACGCCCACTGTCCAAGGAACGTTTCGCATTTGGGCCAAGATTGCCATGCAGGATATGCGGGGCGGGAGTCGAGCCGCAGGCACCTACTATCACCTGAGAGACGTTAAGAATGTACAGTACTTCCACAGGAGCTACGGTTTCCATGGCACGTACTGGCATGACAACTACGGTACACCCATGAGCCGAGGTTGCATCAACATGACAAATGAGGATGCCAAATGGCTCTTTGATTGGACGTCACCTGCGGTCTACGATGATGACTGGCTGTTCAGCAACAATGCCAACCCCGGCACCCTAGTTATGGTCCACGAATAGAAGCTGGGAAACCAAATGTTCCGCTACAGGAGTCTAAGCGCGATGGCCAGAAAAATTATTGTGTCGACGGCGATGGCCCTGTTCTTTGGACTGTTGTCCAACGGATGGGGCCATCCGAGTACGGCATTTGCTGCTGAAATGCTAGTACCGTTCCCACAGCCACTTATTTCTGAGGGAACGAAGGCAGGTCTGGACTTATTGCCGCCACTACCATTCATAGGCGCGACGATGGATCTTCCAAGCGTGCGGCAAGAACAGGAGGCGTTACTTGCCGCCGCGACTCAGACCCAGATCGTGGATGAAGAGGTATACGCGGTCTCCTGGACCGGAATCACGCAACTCCATCTGGATGTCAGCCGGGCTCGAATCGAGGGCGAGAAGTGGATCGAGGTGAACCTGAGCGACCAGATGCTGTACGCCTGGGAAGGCGACCAGTTGGTAAGCGAATTCCTGATTTCATCGGGGGTCCAGGCGTATCCTACGGTGACAGGCGTGTTTCGGATGTGGGCGCGAACGCCTTCGCAGACGATGTCCGGCGGCGATCCAGATGCCGGCACCTACTACAATCTGCCCAACGTGCAGTGGGTGCAGTACTTCTACAGCGAATATGCATTGCACGGGACGTACTGGCACAACAATTTCGGTACGCCAATGAGCCGTGGCTGTGTAAATCTGACGATAGAGGATGCGGAGTGGCTATTTAACTGGACCTTGCCGGAATGGGACGGCTCAGGTGGATGGCTGCGCACGACTGAGAGGGATGCCACCCTGGTGTGGGTGCACAGATAATGGCTACGAGGTCGAGATCGAGAAAGAAAAGCCGGGCGAAGGGCGGCCGGCACTCACAGAGGAACGTAGGAGGCCGCCTAGCGCGGCCTTCGCGTCAGGAATTGAAGGAGATTGCTGCCAAGAGAAGGTTCAGGCAGAACCTCTACATTTACGGAGGCGGCGCGGTACTGGTTGCGATTGTGGCACTGGTCATTTACGTAAACATTCGCAATACTGCGCCGGTTGGCGAGGAAGAGTCGTTTGCCTCACAGGGCAATACGCATATTCAGCAAGGCAGTGCCTCTCCCATCGACTACAACTCCACGCCGCCGACGTCCGGTCCCCACTATCCGGGACTGGCTCCGTGGGACATCTATAATGAACCGATCCGCTATGAGCAGGTCGTGCACAACATGGAGGATGGGGGCGTCATTGTTTACTACCAGTGTGAGGACGGCTGTCCGGAGTTGCGGGCGCAACTGTCGGATGTGGTCCAGCCGTATCTCGACAGAGGGCGTCACGTCCTGATGATGCCTAATGACCCCAATTGGACAGGGTTTGGGTCTCAGTCAGCTCACAGAGATATGGAGGCGCGTATCGCGCTGACAGCGTGGCAGAGGCTGGACAAGTTTGACGAATTTGACGCAGATCGAATTCGGGCCTTCATTGACCGGTACGAAGGAATCGACCACCATGTGAGATAGTCTGCGCCTCAATCCAGTTTGGCCTCGAGAGTGCAAATAAAGGCCCACGGCTTGAGCTGTGGGCCTAATGTTTTGTCGATTGCCGGCAGTGTTTTCAGTCCTGTTGAATGGCCTCTTCCACGGGCACCAGTTCGACTTCGCCGTCCTCCAGCTCGACGACTTTGTAGACTTGCTCAGCTCTGTCGGTCATAAGCACGCCGCCCAGGTGATCGATTTCATGTTGGAAGATGCGTGCGAGCCAGTCGTAGGCCTTGATTCGCTGGGACTTACCGTGCCGATCCTGGGCCTTGATTAAGACGTAGGTAGCCCGGTCCACATCTGCGGCCAGTCCGGGCAGGCTTAAGCAACCTTCCTGACCGATCTCAGAGCCCTTTGCCTTGACAATCTCCGGATTAATCATTTCGTAGCGTTGCATTGTCTCTTCCGGGCGTTCGGTATCCTCCGGATACTCGATGACGAAGATGCGCCGGTCCAGCCCAATTTGGGGCGCTGCGAGTCCGACGCCTTTGCCTTCACGCATTGTTTCAACCATGTTGTCGAGTAGTTGATGCAGCCGTCTGTCGAAGGACCGCACGCGTTGCGCCGGCCGTCGAAGAATCTCCTCCTCGTCCTCCCAGATTGTTACGATCCTTAGTTTCGCCATGCCGGGACTGTGGTCTGCCTTGAGAATGGTAGTGGGGCCTTATGCTAGTTGTGAAAGGCCAATTTCTTGATTTTCAGATAGTCAGGTGCGCCCAAGAGACGGTTGATATAGATGCAGAGGGTATGTGCAGCCAACTTAGTGTAGAGTCGAGCACACAAGCCCCACAACGTATGGGCGCGGTTGGTTTCAATCGAGAATTGTGCTTCGAGTTGACTGGTGACGGTTTCGATCATTTGGCGGATCGAGTCATAGAGGCGGCGGATGTGTTTGGTGAGTTGTTTTTTCTGGTTTTTGCGCCGTTTGCTGAGCAGGCAGATGCGATTGTAATGCCAGAGGTCCTCAGCTGCCGGTGCGCTGACGTAGGCCTTGTCACCGATGACGATGCGGTTTTTGTGTCCGGCAAGGAGCTCGCGGCCGACAGCCAAGTCAAACTTGCTCGCCGGAGCTAACTCGAAGTCGATAATGAGGCCACCCAATGTGATCAGCATATGCAGCTTGTAACCGAAGATCATTATCTTCTTGGAGGAAACCGGCCCATAATCGGCCCCCCAATCGGACCATCTGATGCGCGATTGCGGCGCCAGATGGAATTTAACCACAGGGACGGGCAGGCTATCGACGACACAATGCTCGTCCCAGTAAAGCTCCGTCCTGGCCAACATCATGCGTCGCATCTCGTTGATGGTCCCCATCAAGTTTCGTCGCCGCCGATTGAAGCGGCTCTGATCCGGTATGATCGGAAACTTATCCCGATGTGCCTGCATATGACTGAGCATCTCCGTTTCCACGTCCCATCCCAGGCACTCGCCGATGAGACTGATCGCAATCAATTCACTGTCGCTACACTTAGGCTTCGGCCCGGGTCGTCTCAAATGTCCTTCCAGTTCCTTGTACATGTCGTCAACCAGCACATACACCCATAGACAGAAGTCGTCAAAGTGGGCTATCATTCGATTGGTCCTCCTGGTGAGCTACCTTGGTTGGTGGAGACTTCCAAAGTTATCTCACCAGGGGACTTTTTTCAAACGCTAACTAGCATAAGGCCCTAGTGGCATTTCGGAGCGGTCAATCACGGGCCGGAGGTGGATGCGCCGGTGGGGCGGTCAGTCGACTGCGTTCAGGGGGGAGTTCGTCCGCAGGTCTGTGGCGTAAGTGCGGCGCCGACTCCTGCGGCACCTAGGACCGCTTAATGATCATCATTGTCAGCCGACTGATATTGACCAGACGACCTTCGGCATCTTCGATGCGGATTTCCCACACGTGTGTACGCCGTCCGATGTGAATTGGTCTCACTGTGCCAAAAACGTAACCTTTGGTGACGGTACGCAGATGGTTGCCGTTGATGTCCAGACCCACCGCGATGAGGGAACTCTGATCAATCATCGCGTTTGACGCCACGCTTCCCATGGTCTCGGCCAGTGCGATGGACGCGCCGCCGTGCAGCAGACCATAGGGCTGATGAGTACGACTGTCCACCGGCATGCTGGCACGCATAAAGTCAGCGCCAACCTCGGTGAACTCAATACCGAGGTTGGCGGCCAGTGTTCGCTCGCTCATCCGGTTGATGGCAGCGACCGTAATTTCAGGATTGAACATCGTACGATGCCGGCTTCCCCCTGTTACTTCGCCATGTTGCGCAGGGCATGGAAGATCGGCAGAGGGCTCCAGTCGTTGCGGACGATACCCCACTGGGCCTTTTCGGTTCCGTCGGCGACCACGCGGAAGTTCAGATTCCAGAGGAATGCGGGACCGACCCAGCCCCAGTTGCGCATCATCTGGAAGGCCTCGACGGTCCAGCGGGCCTGTTCGTCGAAGTCGTTGTCATTTGCGTAGCCGTAGCGGGGGTCAAAGGCGCCGCCGGCGGCCCAGCCGAACTCGGTCGGCCAGATTGGGATGTTGCCGGCACCGTAGCGCAAGGCCAGGTTGCGGTAGCCTTCCATGGTGCTGCGGAAACTCCACGAGTGGTGGGGGTTGTCGCAGGCACCGTTGAAGTGCTGGTTACCTGTTTGCTGGATGGCTTCACATGCGCTCTGCCATACTGCGTTTGGCGGCACGTTATAGCCGCTGGGGTGGGCGCCGAAGCCGTCAACGTAGTTGGCGAGTCCCTGCTGCAGCATGGCCTCGAAGTAACGGAAGTCATCCATGGCCAGGGAGCCGTTGTCGCCGGCGGGCGTCAGAGCCCCGCTGATTACGTACATGGACGGGCAGGCGGCCTTGATCGCTCCGTAGGAGGGACGCAGGAGTGCCATGTACTCGCTGGGATTGATCGGGCGATTGCCCCATTCGTAGTGCAGATTCTGCTCGTTCCAGACTTCAATGGCTTTGACGGAGGAGCCGCAGTACTCTCCTGCAAGCCGGCCGAGGAATCTGGCAAAGGTCTGGGGATCAGCAGGCGGACCGCCGACAGTGCCGTCGTAGCCGGATTCGCGGGACCAGTTGGGTGCGTTGACCACGCTGAACAGCAGATTGAGTCCGCGCGAGTTGGCGGCGTTCACGAGGGGCCAGATATCGCCGAAGCCGTACTGACCCTGATTGGACTCGAAGACCTTCCACTCGATCTGCTGCTTCACCCAACCGAAGCCCAGCTCGCGGGTCTTGTCCATCGCGATACCTTCCTGGCCATTGTGAATCATGTGGGCCTGGACGCCGTAGCCGAAGCCGATGCCAGGCAGCCTGGTTGCAGGCGCAGAAGGAGCAGGCGCAGCAGCCGGTGGCGCAGCTTCAGGCCGAGGGGGGATTTCCGATTCGGTGAATTTCTTCACACCGGTGAGGGACCCGATCAACTCGGTCAGGTCGCGGTAGATCCAGGCGGGTTCACTGACTCCCTCCACTTCGACCTGGAACCAGTCTTCATTAGGGCCGATACCGGTAATCTTAACCTGTGTACCGGCGGTCAGAACGCTCAGGATAGGGTATTCGGTGCCGGGTCCGGCGCGTACATTGAGATGCGTCGGCTGGCTGACTGCGAACGGGCCTCCTGCCGCGGGCGGCTGCGGAGCTGGCTGCGGCTGGGGTTGCTGAGTTGCCGTGCCGCCACCGGACGGAGGCGGGGTCGAACCGCCCTGGGGAATCCAGATCCTCGTACCCCAGAACAGCGTGTTTGCATTGGCAAGGCTATTGGCAAGCATGATTGCGGAGACGGTAGTGCCGTTATTGAATGCGATGCGGCTGAGCGTATCGCCAAGTTGCACTTCGTACCAGAAGCCTCCTGTACCGGTAGGTGTGCCACCAGCCGTACCCCCGCCGCCGCTCGTCCCTGATCCGGGAATGCACAGACTCTGACCGATATAGACGTAGGAGGTAACGGATACGCCGTTGGCCTGGGCCAGATTCTGAATGGCTACTCCGTAGTTGACAGCGATTCCGGAGAGTGTTTCGCCGGCAACAACGTTGTGGGTATTGGCACATGTGGTTGGCTGTGAAGGCGCGGCCTGCTGTCCTGTTGTGGGGATGCGGAGACTCTGTCCGACAAAGATCTGATTGGGATTGGCGATGTTGTTGGCGGTAACCAGAGCCTGGAGAGTGACGCCATATCTGGCGGCGATTCGGGAAAGGCTCTCGCCGGCCTGCACGACATGGGTTGTATAGCTTGTTGTTTGGGGGCTCACATTGAGTTGCAGCGAAGCTGCCGTAACCGACTGCGGCAGCATTGAGAAAAGCATAAACACCGTAACCGATATCAGCCAAATGCGACGGGACGCTCTCAACTGAGTTATACCTGCACGCATATGTAACTCCTTATTCAAATCCTACTTAGTTCAAGAGGGAAAGATCTCTTTCGTCGGACTTATCATTCTGCACTGTTTGCGCGATGAAGTCAAGACGAAATCAGTTCTTGCATCAACGCAATGCCGACGCGAATGCCACGATAGAAGTTCGGTAGGTGTAGTTTTTCATTTGGGGCGTGGAGATTGTCGTCCGGGAGTCCGAAGCCCATGAAGAGGATGGGAATGCCCAGGGAATCCTGGACAACGGTTGCAATCGGGATAGAGCCTCCTTCGCGGCTGAAGACCGGTTCAACCCCGAACACACTCTTGTATGCCCTGGCTGCGGCCTGCATTTCGGGGACATCAAGGGGCACAACTGTGGCAGGCGCGTGCTGGAGCGTGTTAACTGATACCTCGACGGTCGGGGGTGCGATCCGTTGAAGAAACTGTTCGATCATGGGTCCTATGGCAGGCGATGGCTGGTCGGGAACCAGTCGACAGCTGACTTTAGCGTGGGCTTCCCCGGGGATTACGGTCTTGAATCCGTCACCGATGAATCCACCCCACATGCCGTTGATCTCCAGTGTGGGCCGTGCGCCAATCCTTTCAGTAATCGTGTAGCCCTCTTCGCCCCAGGCCGCGGGCGCGCCGGTCTCCTGCAGGAGTTCAGTCTCTCCGTAGGGTACTTTGGCCAGTGCGGTGCGTTCCTGTTCTGTCAAAGTTTGCACTTGGTCGTAGAAGCCGGGAACAGCGACCCGGCCGGCGCTGTCGTGGAGCTGCGCCAGCAGCGTGCACAGGGCCTGATTTGGGTTGTGGACGGCGCCGCCGAACATGCCGCTGTGGAGATCCTGGGAGGGACCCCTCACCTTCACCTCGCCGGCCCAGATGCCTCGCAACCCGTAGATGATCATTGGCTGATCGGGGGACAGAATGTGGGTGTCGGAGACAAGACAGACATCGGCGGAGAGTTTCTCTTCCTCCGCGGGCAGGTAGGCCGTCAAGGCTGAGCTGCCAACCTCCTCCTCGCCCTCGACAAGGAATTTGACATTGACGGGCAGCGCGCCTGACGTTTTCAGGAGAGCTTCGACCGCGGCGACGTGGGCGAAGAGCTGTCCCTTGTCGTCAGAGGCGCCGCGGGCGTAAAGATCGGCGCCGCGTATGGTGGGTTCGAAGGGCGGCGAATCCCATAGCTCTTCCGGGTCGATGGGTTGGACATCGTAGTGGCCGTAGACGAGGAGTGTTGGGGCGTCTTCTCCGGCGTGCAGCCAATCGCCATAGACGATGGGATGGCCGTCGGTGGGGACTATTTCCACGTTTTGCAGGCCTATGGCCTCCAGTTTTTGGGCGAGCCAGCCGGCAGCTCGTTCCACATCGGGTTTGTGCTGCGGAAGGGTGCTGATGCTTGGAATGCGCAGCCATTCGCTCAGTTCGTCAAGCTGGCCCGTCTGGGCGTCTCGCAGGTAGTTTTCGAGTCTCGGGTCGAATATGGAATTTCCATTCCGGTTCATGGGGAAGGGTCTCCAGTGGCTCTTGGAGAGCCGTTTTGAGGCTGCACAGATTGTCGAGCGACGCTTGCTTTGCGAAGTCGGGAAGCGGGCCGGGAGTTTCTGTCAGCCTGGAAGTTCGACGACGACGTATTCCTGGTCGACAGAGACCTCGAAGGTTTCCGCGGTGTAAGGGCCCGGTTGATATGTTGAAGGGATATTGTCTGCGGTTGCGATTTCTACGTCGTAGCGGCGGGTTCGTACTGAGGCGGGATCGACCCAGGATTGACCGGTTTTGACGTCGTATTCCCAGCCGTGCCAGGGGCAGCGCAGAATCTCGCCCCGCCTCTCGTACCGATATTCGCCGCCAGGCTTGTCGGCCATCACGAAACCGGTGAGCCTGCCTTCACATAGGGGACCGCCCTGGTGGGGGCAGATATTTCGAAGAGCGTAAAACTCGCCTTTGATGTTGAATACGCCGATGGAGCGCCCGCCGACTTCAATAATTTTGCGTTCACCCGGCGGGATCTCATCTACAGTTGCGACTACGTGTTTTGCCATTGCAATTCTCTATAGCTTGTACAGCTCGCGGGCGTTTTCCGCCATGAATTTTCGCCGGCGTGTTTTGTCCAGCGGGACGGGAAAGGCCCGATCCGGGGCATCGAAGTCCCAATGGGGGTAATCGGTTGCGAAGAGCATGCGATCGTCCATATCCAAGTGGCCCAGCAGCTGGCGGAAGTGACCGGGTTGGAACGGCTCCTCCATAGGCTGTGTGCTGACCCAGAAGTGTCGACGGAAGAGCTGTGAAGGCGGTTCAGTCACGTGGGGCACTTCGCTGCCGAGTTTGCGCCATGCGCTATCCATGCGCCACAGGAGGGGCGGAATCCAGGCGAAGCCGCCTTCGATGAGTACGAACTTGAGGGTTGGGAACTCGTTGAAGACACCTTCGAAGATCAGGCTGATCACCTGCGCCTGGAAGGTCTGGGGCATGCCGCCGTGGTCTTCGATGTAATGGTTTGGGTAACCCGAGCCGGTAATGGGACCGCCGCCGGCGCCGCCGAAGTGGATGGCAATCGGCACGTCGTGCCGACATGCGGCTTCGTACATGGGCCAGTACTTGCGCCGGCCGAGGGGTTCCTTTGTGCGGGCAATGAGGAGTGCGTGGACAAAGCCCGGATGGCTGCCCCACCTCTCGATCTCTGCAGCTGACAGTTGGCCGTCCTCCCAGGGGACGATGATCGAGGCGCGCAGGCGAGGCTCGGGCTCAAGCCATTCGGCGAGCTGCCATTCGTTGGTGGCCCGGGCAAAGGCGGCGCCAAAGGCCAAATTGCGCTGCTCGCCGGCGCCGACAAGCGGGTTGAGGACGCCAATCTCGATATTCCACTCATCCAAGAGTTGCTTCTGGAGCAGAGGCAGGTTTGAGCCGGGCGGTGTTCCGTCGCCGGGCCAGGCGTCATGGCGGGCCGCATTGGGCATGGCGCGTGGATAGTGTGAGCCATCAAAGCCCCTCTGCCCGAACGTCCGGTGGTAGTCCTGCCAGCGCTCGTCCAGATAGCTGCGCAGTGCGTCGTGCGTTGGAAAGTAGATATGGATGTCGGTGTCGATTATGGCCGTGTCCAACGGGGCACGATAGCGGGCGCCCTGCCTAACGGAGGCAGAAGGTTGGTTTGCGTCATGACCATTGGTCCGGTCTTTCGTTGCCGGGCCGCTCTCCAAGGTGGCAGCCGCATCCAGGTGAGCAGTCATGTTTGTCCTCCTATTCTGTCGATAGACGTCGAGAAGTCAGGTGCGGGACTGGGCCGATGTCTCATCGTCATGAAGGTGTTTTCACAGCCGATAGAATGCGCGCGCGTTGGCGCTGCAGATCTTGTTTCGCTGGTCGACGGTCAACAGGTCAAGCAGGATTTCGTGGTCGTCGTGGGAATGGGGGTAATCACTGGCGTAAAGAAGCAGGTCTTCGGCGCCGCACTGTTCGAGAATCTGGGCGAGATGCAAGGGACTGGGCGGTGCGTCCAAGGGTTGAATGGTGAATCGCAGGTGCGTACGCATGTATTCGGAGGGGGGCCGCCGGACGTATGGCGTGTTGTGGCGCAGCCCCTTCCACTCTTTATCGATGCGCCACATCAGCGACGGCAACCAGGTGAATCCCCCTTCAATGAGAGCGACGCGCAAGGCGGGAAAGCGTTCAAAGGCGCCTTCGCAGACCAGGCTGATCACCTGGGATTGAAAGATCTGTGCCATGTTGGCGTAGTCTTCGATGAAATAGGAGGGCCAGCCGGTGGGCGTGGGGGGATGGCCGGGGGCGCCGCCGTAGTGGATGCCAAGCGCGAGGTCGTGCCTGATGGCGGCCGCGTAAATTGGGTCGTAGCGTCGATTGCCGTAGGGGGCTTCGGCGCGCACGGGCAGGATTACCTGTACGAATCCGGGATGATCGCCCCACTTGTCGATTTCCCTTGCGGCGAGCGGAGGATTGTGGCTTGGAACAACGATGGAAGCGCGCAGGCGGATGTCTTTTTCGAGCCAGTGGTCGACTTGCCACTGGTTTACGGCGGTGGCCAGAGAGGCGGCAAGGTCCTCGTTGCGAACACTCTGGACGCGGTAGGCGCAGTTCAAGATGCCGATTTCGACACCTTCCAGGGCGCGGGACTGGACCTCGGCCAGGTCTGGTTTCGGGCTGCTGTCGGCGCGAGCAGAGGTAGGAACAGTTTCGGGGTAGTCGGCCGCGTTGGGACCGTTGAATGCTGACTCGCGGCAGTAGTCGAGCCAGTGATCCGGCAGGTAAGGATAGAGAGTCTCCAGCGTCGGAATCTCGTTATGTATATCGCAGTCGATTCGGGTCGGTTCGGACATTGGAATGCTGGGCTGGAACCTGTTTTCAGCAATATGAAGGTAATCGTACTCGAAATCCAGAGCGCGAGCAATTGATGATCGCCCTCTTCGATTCAGTCGACCGGCAACCCCCATTCGGCTCGGGCCTTCTCCATCGGGATAAGGTCCTTGATTCCGTGAACGGTATGGCCCGGTCCTCCCGCGACCCAGCGTTCGTCAGCTGGGTCGCTGGCGGGTTGGAAGCGCACGTCACAGCTCAGGCGGAAGCGGTTCGTCAGGTTGGTCGTTGAGGCGTGCATCGTGTGCATGCCGAACAGGATTACGTCGCCCATGAAGAACTCGCTTGTCTGCCATTCTCCACCGAATTTTTCGACGATCTCCATTGGGTCTTTCGTAAACCAGCCGTCGATGCCGTCGCGGTCCACGTCCATGCGGCCGTAGGTATCGCGAATGCGGGCGAAGCTGGGCAGGTTATGTGAGCCCTTGCAGACCGCGAGCGTGCCATGGTCGACGGTCGCGTCGCCGAGTGGAATCCAGACCGTGTGCAGGTTGCCGGATCCCCTGCCCATGTAGACGAAGTCGTAGTGGGCGCCGGTGTACTGCTCGTTGCCGACGGCGCGCAGCCACTTGTAATCGAAGGTGAGGGCGGGCTCGCAAAAGTAGGCGCCGAAGAAGCTGAAGAGCTCGTCGGCTTGGATGACGGCGAGAACGTCCTCGTGGTAGGCGATGCGTCTCATCTTGGCGCCGCGCCCGCCTCTGGGCATCACGCCTTCGAGGATAGGCGCGTCAGGGGTCAGAACATTCTGATCGTGCATGTAGTGCAGAATGGTTGACCGTGCCTTTTTCACTTTTTCGCGGTCAATCAGTCCGCGCAGGAGGAGATAGCCGTCTGCAGCAAATTGCGCGTGCAGGGCCTGCATGTCGGGCAAGAGGTGCTGGCTTTCTCGCAGCGTGCCTAGGGTCCCGTTGGGGTATTGCATATCCCGATAGCCAAAGCGAATTTTCATTTTTCAATCCTGATCGGTTCACAGAGAGCTGGTTTTCTGAAGCAGCGGGGCAGGTTTTTGCCGAAACAGATGGTCACCGGACACGTTGGCGAAAATGCCGGACTGCGGGACCCCGCGCCAAGCCCCAGATGCTCATCCCCAGGGCCAGGACGACAAGCGCAATTGCGGCGAATGCGACATCCCGTAACGCGGCAGTTTGCGCAGCGGCGGCCGCCTCGGTAACGTCTCCGGCGAGAGTCGGCCCGGCATAGACATATACGCGGCTTGCCCAGAGCGCCCCCAGGGCGGCGACTCCAGAGGTATTGCCCAACGTCCGGCAAATCACGTTGACGCCACTGACGACTCCCAGTCTTTCTCTGGGCACTGAGCCCATCACTGCGCTATTGTTGGGCGACTGAAAGATGCCCATTCCAAGGCCCAGAGGTAAGACTCTAAAGACGTAGCCCAGAATCGATGTTTCGGCGGTTAAGGTGCTGACAGTGTAGCAGCCGTATGCCAGGATTACCAATCCTACTGTGGCGATCAGTCGATAGCCGAAGCGGTCCGAAAGCATACCAGAAACGGGCGAGGCCAGGCCGAAAAAGAACATCGTAGATGTCAACATTAGCCCGACAACTGTAGGGTCCAGACCCAGAAGATTGGTCAGATAGAAAGGGAAGAGAAGCGAGATGCCACCAGAAACGATGAAACTGATCAACCGCATCGACAGATTGAGGTTGAAGAGGGCGTTACGAAAGAGAGACAGGTCGAGGAGCGGCTGGTTTGCGCTCAACCCAGTGCGGATAAACAAGAAAAACATTAGCAGAGAGAGAGCTATTAGGCCCAGCATTGCGGGGGACCGGAAGCCAATCCGCTCGCCGAAGGTAAGGAAGAGCATGAGCGCCAGCAGACCGGTAGAGAAGGTCTGGAAGCCGATCCAGTCAAAGTCCTGGCGCCCGGCGGGGCGGGGATCCGGCAAATAGCGCCATGCCAGAATGAAACTTATGCAACCGATGGGAGGGCCAACGAAGAAGATCCAGCGCCACGAGAGATATTCGAGGAGAGCGCCACCCAAGATTGGGCCGACGATACCACCGACCGAGACGGTGGCGCTGAAGAGGCCGAGGGCTTTGCCGCGCTCCGAGGCGGGGAAGGTTTCGGTCACGATACCCATACTCAGGGCGGTTGCAAATGCGCCGCCGATGGCCTGAAGGACACGGAAAAACAGGAGGAACTGGATATTGGGAGCAAGCCCAGCAAGTACGGAGCTTATGGCAAATGCGATGGTGCCGCTGAGGAAGATGGGTTTCTTGCCCACCATGTCTCCCAGCCTGCCCACGCCAAGCATGATCGCTGTTTGCGTGAGGGAAAAGGAGAGCACGACCCACTGGACGAGTGCGAAGTCGACGTCAAATTCGGTTATGAGCGCCGGCAACACCACCCTGACGACACCACCGTCGAAAGAGGCGAGAAAGATGCCTGAACCGAGGGCGGCGAAGATATGCCATTTGCGCTCGACGAAGAGATTCTCTGTAGACTTTGCCATCGCGTGCGGGAGACCACACCTTTTCGGTGGGATGAGCAGAACGGACCAAATGCCGCTGCCAAGCGAATCAGCCGGAAGGTAACATTGCGAAATTGCTGATTGCCCGCAGACTTCGGCTGGCACTCAGCGACGCGAAACGGTTCGGCGGGCATGTTTCGCGAACGGGGATTCCGGACCTCCCAGGAAGACCGAAGACTTGCCGGCGCGGGGCCTGGTCAGAGGCCACTTTGGACTCTCTGCAGCGGGGCCCGGGCTTCCAGGATTCCCCAAGCGCTCAGAATGAGCGCGACTGCGACAATTGCGAGCGCGGCATAGGTGACGTCGCGCAGACCGGCAATCTGGAAGGCGGCGGCGGCTTCGGTGACACCCCCAATGTAGTCCGGCCCTGCATGTGCAGTAACGCGGCTGGCCCAGAGTGCACCCAAGGCCGCGATACCTGAAGTTCGTCCCAGTGTGCGGGCGATGACGTTGATGCCGCTGGCGACGCCCAGACGTTCGCGGGGGACGGAGCCCATTACGGCACTGTTGTTTGGGGATTGAAACATTCCCATGCCCAGACCCAAGGTGGACACTCGCAAAACGTAGCCTAGAATCGACGTGTCAACGCCGAGCGTACTCACAGCGTAGCAGCCGAACGCCATCAAGATCAGTCCCGCGCCGGCGATGCGTCTGTAACCGAAGCGGTCGGAAAGGATGCCGGCGATCGGGGAGGCGACCCCGAACGAGATCCACGACGTAGTCAGAAGCAGGCCCACGGCCACGGGTTCAAGCTGTAGGACATTTGTAAGGTAGAAGGGAAGCAGCAGGTAAACGCCCCCGAGCACGATAAAGCTGATGAGGCGCATGGAAAGGTTGAGGCAGAACTGTGCGTTCCTGAAGATGGCCAGGTTGAGGAGCGGATCTTTCGTACGTCGTTCTGTTCGCATAAACAGTGCGAAGGACAAGAGTGAAAGGACAAACAGTCCTATCATGGCAGGAGAGCGGTATCCGGCGCCCTGACCGAAAGTCAAGAATAGCATGAGGGTCAACATACAGGCCGCCAGAGAAAACGAGCCGGTCCAGTCGAAGCGCTGGCGGCCGCCGGGGGCGGAAACCGGCATGTAGCGCCACGCAAGGTAGAAGCTGACACAACTTATGGGGATACCAACGAAAAAGATCCAGCGCCACGACAGGAAGTCCAGCAGAAAGCCGCCCAGGAAGGGTCCGGCTATGCCGCCGAGTGAGACACTGGCGCTGAACACGCCGAGCGCTTTGCCGCGTTCGGAAGCGGGGAAGATTTCTGTCAAGATACCCATGCTGAGGGCGGTGGCAAAGGCACCGCCGACGGCCTGGAGCACTCGAAAGAGGAGGAGGAGCTCGATATTCGGCGCCAGCCCGGCAAGGACGGAACCGACCACAAAGGCTACTGTTCCACCGAGAAACACCGGCCTCTTGCCAATCATATCTCCCAGCCGTCCCACACTCAGTACAATCGCTGTTTTTGTAAGCGTAAATGCGAGGACAACCCATTGAACGAGTGTGAAGCTGACTTGAAGTTCGGTCACCAGTGTGGGGAGAATGACGGCAACGATGCTGATTTCCAAGGAGTCCACGAAGACGCCGGTGCCGAGCGCGCCGAAGATGAGCCACCTGTGCCTAGGGGTAAGAGTGTCAGCAAGATTAGTCATGAATCAGAGAGTGATCGCAGGCTCATGCGTCGGTCTGCGGCGGCACTGTATCCCGGTCGGAGGGGGCTGGGCTGCGCAGACGCGATCGTATGCAATTGAGCCGCCTACGGTGAGGCCCGTACTGGGCGTGACGCCGTACGGGAATGCAGCGTTTCCCATGCGATCAACGCCAAGGTGACACCGACCAGGACTAAAGCGGCGTAGGAGACGCTCTGAAGCGCCGCGATCTGGGCAGCAGGTGCGGCCTCGGTGACCACGCCGCTGAATTCCGGCCCGGCGTTGACCTGCACGCGGTGGGCCCAGAGCGTACCCAGTACGGCTACGCCGGCGGAGCGTCCTATAAAGCGTCCAATCGTGTTGGTGCCGCTGGCGATACCGAGCCGTTCGAGCGGTACCGAGCCCATGACCCCGCTGTTAGTAGGAGAATGCGAGATTCCAAAGCCCAGGGCTACAGGCGCGACGCGCAGAACGAAATCCAGAGCCGAACTTGAGGCATTGAGAGTGCCAACAGAGTAGCAGCCGAGGGCGAGAACAATCAAGCCCACACCGGCAACGGGGCGGAACCCGACCCGATCTGTAAGCGCGCCGGAAACCAGCACAGCCACGCCGAAATAGATCCAGAAGGCTGTCAGGAGCAGGCCAGCAAGCAAGGGCTCGATCAACAGGATGTCCACCAGATAGAAGGGAAAAAGAAACCACAGACCACCAATCGTGATGTTGGTGAGGATCCGTATCGACAGGTTTACGTTGAATTGCTGGCTCCTGAACAGGGACAGGTCGAGAAGTGGTTCCTTTACCCGCGCCTCATTGCGGACAAATTGCCAAAATGAGTAGATTGAGACGGCGAACAACGCCAGCATGGTAGGAGAACGGAATCCAAGTCGGTTGCCGAAGGTCAGGTATAGCATGAGTGTCAGGAGAGCTGTAAACAGCAAGAAAGAGCCTTCCCAGTCGAATCTCTGGCGGCCAGTTGGGCGAGACGCAGGCAGGTATTTCCAGGCCAGTACGAGGCTGATCAGGCTGAATGGTTGAGCTACGAAAAATATCCAGCGCCACGACAGAGCGCCAAAGATGATGCCCCCCATCATGGGCCCGAGGATACTGCCAGCCGCGAAGATGGCACCGAATACGCCCAACGCTTTGCCCTGCTCTGCAGGGGGGAAGGTCTCGATCACGATGCCATAGTTCAAAGCGATTGCGAATGCCGCGCCGACTGCCTGCAGCACGCGAAAGAGAATCAGCAGTTCGATTGTTGGCGCGAGACCGGGGAGGATCGAGGTGACCATAAAGGCGATCGTGCCGCCGAGGAAGACAGGTCGCTTGCCGAGCATATCCCCCAATCGACCCACTATGGGCATAACCGAGACCTGGACGAGCGTGTAAGAAAGGAGCACCCACTGACCGGTGGCAAAGTTAATTCTGAATTCGCGCACGATATCGGGTAGAACGACGGCTGCGGAATTGAAAATAAGCGAAGCCATAAAGACGACGCCGGCCAGCGCGGCCAGAATCCTCCATTTGTGCTCGTTTGAAGTCGTGTCCAAGGACGGTACCTCAGTTCTTGAGAGAGGGGATGGTCAAGGCCGCTCAGGGCTGGGAGGCCTCACCCGGGGCGGGCTAATCCGTATGCGCTGCGCGGCGGGTGATGGTCAGTAAACTGCCAGGCTGTAGGGCTCGCGCGTCTATCAATGAGAGGACGCGGTCCGGCCAGCGGATTTCCAAGGCGTGAATTCTGCTTCCCTCAGGTAGGCCGAAGTGTTGACGGGCGCTGCGGCCGGAGAGGTAGCCGCCGGCAGCGTGCACGTTGCGGCGAAAGACGCCGTTCGAGGTATGGAGGAGGAGTTCAGCGCCCAAGGCGCGCGTGTTTCCGCTACCAGGGTGACGCAGATCGACGAGCAGGGACCGGCCGCTGCACAGTTGGTTCTCGAAGATTTGCGACGGGGAACGCAGGTTGTTGATCAGCACATCCAGGTCGCCATCGCCGTCAAAGTCGGCCATGCTCATGCCGCGGCCGCCGGCGGTGCTGTTGAGCTTCCATTCGGGGGCGGGCGTGAAGCGGTTGCCGCCGTCGTTGCGATAAGCCTGGTTTTCCTCGACGAGTTCATCGCCAGGAAGGTGGCGGAAGATTTCCATGGCTGTCATGCCGTTGACGACGTACAGATCCAGCAGGCCGTCCTGGTCGATGTCGCCAAACTGGGCGGACCAGCTCCAACCGCTGTAGGGGATGCGCCAGGCCTCTGCCTGGTCGGACCAATCATCGCCCTGCCGTTCCTGGAGGACATTGGCCATGACCTGGGGGGCGTCACCGGGGCTGGGGGGAGGCATAGTCTCCATTACCGGCAGCCACTGACGCATGATTTCGGGTTCTTCGGAGTACGGGTGCATGTCGGCGGCGAACAACTCCAGCTGACCGTCGTTGTCGATGTCGCCGGCGTCGAAGCTCATCGTGCTGAAAGTGGTCGTGGCGAACGGTTCGGCTTCGAGCCAGCTGCGGTCGCGCCGGCCAAGGAAGACGGCGTCATGCACGTCGAAATCGTTGCCCACGAGAATGTCCAGGCGACGGTCGCCGTTCAGGTCCTGTAGTTGCAGCGCCAGGCCCTGTGAACGTGTGGCAAGGCGCGTGGGCCAGAAGCGACCGTTCTCATTCTTGTAGACAAACACGCCGTTCTGGTCGGTTGCGTCCAGGGCGCGCCTGCCAATCTGCTTCTCCAGGGAGGCGTCATAGGAAGCGGTAACCAGATCGAGGTCACCGTCGGCGTCCAGGTCGCCCCATTGCAGCGAATAGGCGAAGCCATCGACTCCCTGCAGGCGCGCCGGCTCCTGTTCGCTTGTAAACGGGGGGGACCCTTCCTCGCCGCCACTGTTACGCCAGTAGAGGAGGATGCCGGAGCGGCTGGTTGCAGAGATGTCCAGCCAGCCGTCGCCATCTACGTCAATAAGCGCGAGCCCACGCAAGCTGCCGTTGAGGAGGAGCTGCGGACGGAACTGCCAGTTGCCTTCATTCCAGAAGATCTGATTGGGGCCGAGCAGGTTGGCAAGGACGAAATCTTCGTCGCCGTCGTTGTCGAGGTCGCCGACGGCAAGGCCGGCGCCATTGCTGGTGAAGTATGTAACGCGGTCAAAGGCTGTGCCGGTGTTGTGGGGAAGTTCGTGTGCGATGAAGGCGCCGGTGCAAGGGCGAGACGGCGCGCCGGATTGCTCGCCGGAGGCGGTGAGGGGGTTCAATGGTTGTACTGTGATGCTAGTCGTGTCTAAGAGCGCACTGTAGGAAGTCGAGCCTTGCAGGTTGTCAAAGCCGAAACCGGCTGAACAGGCGCAGAGGAGAAGTGCTGAGACAAGAATGGCAGGAAGGAAAGTGCGCATGTTGGCCGCCCTTACTTTCTAGCCCTTCATTCCCGTCAGCGAAATTCCTTCGATAAAAGTACGCTGCGCGAAGAAGAAGGTTACGATAATTGGGAGGGCGACGAGCGTACTCACGGCCATCAGGTAGGGGATGCCGTTGCTGAAATTGCCCACATCGTTGGCACGTCGTGACAGTTGTTCGATTCCCAGTGCGAGAGGGTAGCGATTCTCGTCCCGCAGGTAGATCAGCGGACCCAGATAGTCGTTCCAGGCCCAAAGGAATCGGAAGAGGGCGACGACGGCCAGGGCCGGTTTGGTAAGTGGGAGGATGATGCGGAAGAGAATGCCGAATTCGCTGGCGCCATCGATGCGGGCGGCGTCTGAAAGTTCTTCGGGAAGGGTCATGAAGAACTGACGCAGCAGGAATACGATGTATGGATGGCTGAACAGGGCGGGTACAACCAGAGGGCGGTAGGTGTCCAGCCAGCCCAGCCACTTAAATGTGATAAAGAGGGGGACCATGGTCACTGCCCAGGGCAGCATCATGGTCATCACCACCAGCCAGAATATTGTATCCCGCCCCGGCCAGCGGATGCGAGAGAAGCCATAGGCAACGATTGTGGACGAGAGTACAGTAAAGGCAACGGCAGGTACGGTATAGAAGACCACCGAGTTGACGGCGTACTGTGTAAAGGGCAGAATCTGCCAGCCTTCGATGAAGTTTTGGGGATGGATAGGAAAAGGCAACAGGATCGGGGGCATGGTGTAGACTTGCGAGTCCACCTTTAGCGCCGAGCTGATCATCCAGTAAAGAGGAAAGGCGAAGCTGAGGGTGAGAGGTATCAGCACCGCATACTTGATGACTTCAAGCAGGACCGTCTGCCAGCGACTGCCGGTGTCACGGTAATGACGCGGCACCGGCCTTGTTTGGCTCTCCGATGCGATGGTGGTCATTTCTCGCCCCCGTAATAGACCCAGCGGGCCGAAGACTTGAAAATGATGAGTGAGAAAATTACGATAATCAGGAACAGAATCCAGGCCAAGGCGGACGCTTTACCCATTCTCAGGTATTCAAAGGCATTACGATAGAGATGGATCAGATAGAACTCTGTCGAGTTCATGGGGCCGCCCTCGGTAAGAAGCCAGGGGACGGTAAACTCCTGGAAAGCGACAATCAGCCCCATTATCAGATTGAACAGGATAATTGGTGAGGTCAGTGGAATGGTGACGTTGCGAAATTTGTGCCACAGGTTGGCCCCGTCCACGGTTGCGGCCTCGTAGAGAGAGCGTGGGACATCCTGCAGGGCAGCCAGGAATATGACAACGGCAGCCCCTTGAGCCCATATCGCGACGAGGATCAGTGAGGGCTTGGCCCAGCCCGGGTTGGAGAGAAAAGGGATGATGGGCAGGCCGAAATAGCGAAGCACACCGTTGATGGCGCCATATTGCACGTTCATCAGGAACTGCCACACCATCGCAGATGCCACTGCTGGAACAATCGACGGGACGTAGATGACACTGCGGAAGAAGGAGCGGGCAACGATCCTGGAGTTCAACATATTTGCAATAATGAACGCCGCGCCGACGCCGAAGGGAACGCTGAGCCCCACATAGAAGAGGGTGTTGTACATGACGTTCCAGAAATGCGGATCGTCAAAGAAGAGGGTCAAATAGTTTTTGGCCCCGAGAAAGACTGGCGGTCGCAGCAGATCGTAGCGGGTGAGGCTGTAATAGAGGGAAGACAAAAGAGGATAGATCGTAAAGAGAAGAAAACCCAGAGCCCAAGGTGAGACGAACAGCAGTCCCAAGCGCAGGTTGCGCCATTCCTGCGGCGTATAGCGACTGACCTTTTCTGTGCTGGCTGCCATACGAGATTCCTTCTCTTATCCATGTGTTAAGCGGCCAGGCCCGACGGGCCTGGCCGCTAGGTTACCAAAGTTAGAGTCCTTGGGCTTCCCACTCGTCTTCGGCGCGTTTCTGCAACTCTGCCACTGCCTCTTGGGGGGTAATCAAGTCACGGTAGACTTGTTCGCGAAGATCCCAAAGTTGCGTATTAACGAACCAGTGGATCGGCGAACGACGTCCCACGATCCAGTCGGTCACTTCCTCGATGTTGTCAATGTAGAAACGCAGTCCGGGGAAGGTGTCTACATCGATCGTGGGCAACCATGACTGGATGCCCATAATCCAGCCGACTTCATGGAAAATGATATTGAGCGGTTCTTCGGTGTGGAGGAATTCGGCAACTTTGAATATTCCATCCGGGTTTTTGCCGTCGCGGTAGATCTGTACCATATGGGGACCGGTAGCCATGATCTTTGCGCCCTCGCGGAAGGCGGGTACGGGCGCCCAGGTGGCCCGATTGTGGACGGCCACCTCCGGCTTCTGGATTGTAGTCTCGCCAGCGTGCCAATATCCTTCAATAATCATGGATTGGACTTCGGCGTTGAAGGCTGCGCCCCAAGTGCCCTGCCCCTCGACGGAGCGAAGGCCGGCGAAGTTGTCGGGGCCAATGAAGCGGAAGAATTCGGCCTGCGTTTCGATGCCTTGGGCCATCAACTCGTGGTCAAGGTGGAAGGTCTGTTCTTCGTCATTCCACCAGGTGTGACCATAAGAGGTAGCGATGAAGTCGGGTTCACCGGCCATGGCGTCAATGGGGTCAAGGCCGATGCGGAGGACGTTGCCGCCGTCGTCAAACTGTGAGAGCTCCTTGTGCCATTCCATGACGCCTTCCCATGTCAACGGTGGGTTGTCAGGGTCGAGGCCGGCCTCTTCAACGTGCTGGGCATTGTAGTTCAACCCATACCAGAGGAAAGACTCGATGGAAGGTACGCCGATGAGATCGGCACCGTAGAATCCTCCCTGCCAGACGGCGTCGACCACTTCGTTCGGGTCGATGATCTCACTGGAGTCCACCATATCGTTGACCGGTAGACAAACGCCGCGGGACCAGAGGCCGGGATAGTCCATGTTGGAGCCGCCATCCGGAGGATCTCCGGCTGCCAGCGCGGTCAGAACGGCCTCATTGCCGGTACTGCCGCGATAGTCCAAGGTTGTGTTTTCGCCGATATGCGCCTTAAAGCTTTCGAGCTGGGAGATTGACTCCACAGCGGGGTCAAGATTGCCCCAGGCATACCACCAGGAGATGGTCTGGGGTTCGGCGGCCATGGAGTCATCGCCTTCCGAGGCGGCTGGTGCAGCGCCGGGTGCTGCGCAGGCGGCCAGCGCGGCGGAGCCGGCAACGAGGCCGGAGGTGCGCAGGAAGTCTCGGCGGCTAATTGTTCGTCTTGTCATGCAACTTTCCTCCTTGAGTTGGATTGCTGAGCGATTCCTTCTTTGTATTTGCAGTAGCTGGAATGCATTGCGTTTTCAGCCATGGCCGCATTTTTTGCCAAGACGGAGCCAACACGCCGTCCCTGGGACGCAACCTTTCTGCTGCAGGTTCACCGACTTGCAGGAATGCGTCCTTGGCGCTTGCCGTCCGCTGTGTACAGGGGATGCACGTTTGGGCGGGGCAATTGGAGAGACTCCCAGGCAGGTGGGGCCCTTCTGGCACTGGGTCTGAGCCAGGCTCGAATGCCAGGCGATGATATATCCAGGGGATTATATCAGATGGCGACTCTGTGACGAAAAATTCGAGTGCTTTTAGGCAATCTGCCTCTGCAACTGATTCCTCGCTGTACTTGATCAACAGGGGCGTTTAGGTTTTCGCCAGATTACTGACCTACAGCGGCCCTCCCTCACCTTCAGGTTCTTCTTAGGCGAGAGAAATGGTTTCCCAGGGCACGGGCCAGATCGTCTGAACTCGGTCGCCACCATAGCAGACGAATGGCGCCCCCCTACGATTGGGACAAAGCATTCGCTTCTACCCAGGAGAGAACTTTCGGGAGATGGTCAGTTCTCCAGCCGGCTTGTATGCATCAGGTTCATTTTGATGTAAAGGGGCAGGCATTGTTGTCTGTGTGTTGGACGAGAGTTTACTAGCGTTTACGAGAGTTAACGAGCGTTTACGAGCGCTATAGGGTTGTCTGAGAACCGGTTTACGGGACTTGCGTGATTGGCTTAGACGGAGGCTTTGCATGTCAGGTAGTCTCGTGTGAGCGTTGGACCAGAGTTTATGAGCGTTTACGAGCGTTTTGGGGTTGTCTGAAAACCAGTTCACGGGATTTCGTGATGAGCTTTCGTAAGGGCTTGGCCGGCGCTGACGTGCCCTCACGAGTGCTTCTGTGCGTTGAACGAGAGTTGTACAAAACTTATATGGCGGGACGAGTCTGGGCGTCAATATGGCGGAAATGGCGGAAATAGCGGAAATAGCGGAAAAGTCGGGCAAAAGCGGGCGAATTTTTTTCTTGCTCTTGTTGTTGTAACGCTGATGCATCAGTTTTTTCGTTCATCGAGTCGATTCCCAGTACTGGCAACCGCTACGCGATTCTCGCAGACGCCAGACACGCGCCGGTCAGCAGGCGACCGGGAGAGCAGGGCGACGCGTCTGGACACTCCGGGTCGGGAAGGGTCGTGTCAGGACGGGCGTATTTTGCTTTTTCCCGGACTTCTGCGCTGGGCTACGAACGCGTATCCTCGCAGTCTTTGTCGTGTGCCGGGCCGACAGTTTATGGGCAGCCAACTGTCTTGCCGGTGCCGTCTTTCGATGTCAGATTCCCTGCAGAGGGAGTCATGGCATGACGATGACAGTACGCTTTCGGTATTGGCTTTTCACATCTGGCCACGGTTCTATTATATCACTGTTTTCGATGTTTTTGCCTTGATTTCTTGGAAATCAAGAGATTGAAATGTCGTCGGTCATGAGTTGTGGAATCAAGACTGGCGTTGAGGACGGGAGTCGTTTACGTTTGTCCGACCTGGAATTTGCGGGCCCATGATGTAATCAGTCCATGAGAGACATAAAGGTTCAGAAGGCGTCCTCGAAGGTGAGGCCGTCACGAGGGCACCCACAAGGGGTGCCCCTACGGGGGGATGGTGAAACTGTTTCACTGCTGTTGAGATCGGCTATAGAATAGTGGTTTGAGAGTGATTGCATGTGACGATTTGGGGCCGGATCCGGACTCCGTTCAACTGTCAGGCCGGCTCGATTGTTCCGGGGGTCAGAAATACCATGTTTACCGTTATCGGGACCTGCACCGTTGATCTTTTCGTGTCCAATCTGGCTGGGATGCCGCGCAGCGAGGGGGATGAGTTTACGGTAGACAGCCTTGTCTTTCATGACGAGCCGCTCAGAACGTCGCTGGGGGGAAATGGGGCGAATTCGGCCTATGCCCTGGCGCGTCTGGGGGCGGAGGTGGAACTGGTTGGGGGCTTGGGCGTGGACCATCTTGGCGATTGGATGGCGGAGCAGCTTGTTGACGCGGGTGTCAGGATGGGGAGCGTCAGAAGGTACGCTGGGCAAGGGACTGCGACGACGCTCATTCTCAGCGACAGGGAGCAGAGCCGGCTGGCCTTTCACCACGAAGGCGCTAACAGGGCTGTTGACGGCGTTTCCATAGACAGCGCTCTGGTGCGCGGCTCGGACATGGTGCTGCTGACGAGCTATTCGATAATGCCGGGTCTGCGTCCTTACGGCGCAGTCGAACTGTTTCGGGAGTGTCGAAAGAGCGACACGCGCACTGCGGTAGACATCGGTCCGGCCATCGGCGAACCGGCGCTGCTGGAGGAGCTTCGTCCGCTGCTGGCTTACACAGATTATTTCATCTGCAACGAGCATGAGCTAGCGGTTTGTACCGGTGGGGCAGAGCTGGCGGCCGGGATGGCCGCGATCCTGGAGGGCGGGGCGAGATGTGTGGTCATCAAACGGGGGGCGGAAGGCGCTGTGGTACTGGAAAGGGATGGCAGCGCTGCAGTCTCGGCGGGCGCGCCGACTTACGTGCCCGGATTCTCGGTCGATGTTCAGACTACCGTGGGTGCGGGGGACTCATTTAATGCCGGATTCCTGCTGGCAGTAAAGGAGGGGTCCCCTGCTGACCAGGCGGCGCGCTTTGCAAATGCAGTGGCAGCAACTGTGGTCTCTACGCCCGACAGGCCGCTGGATGCTCTGTCACGAGAGGCTGTCAACCGGCTGATCGAACCGTCATGACACCGGCAGTCGACTTTTCCAGTGTGCAGCTTTCTCCGGCACGCAGCACTCTGACCGGTTGCTCCAATGCGGCAGCCGCTTTTGTGAAGGTATCTGGCGAAGCAGTGTTGAAGGTGAACATCTCGTAGTGGCAGGGGATGGCCAGCTTGGCGTTGATGGCGCACGCGAGGGTGGCGGCTTCGACGCCGTTGAGATTGCCGGCAACTTTGCGCTCCGGCCTGCTGCCGTTGATGGGCAGGATGGCAACATCCACGTTGAAAGGCGTTAGCCGCTCCACCAGCCCACTGTAATGGACTGTGTCCCCGCTGTGATAGACGGTCCAAGGGCCGAAACGCACCACATATCCAAGGAATCTGCACTGCCCCTTTTCGTCCCTCTCCAACTCTTCGTGTGCGGCGGCGATACCGTGAATGCGGAATGCGCCCACCTCTCTGTAGTCTCCGTCGTCCAAGCCCACAGGCCAGGCCGGGTCGCAGGCCAATCGACCGGCTACGAAAGCCCGGTTGGCCTCTGGTATTACGAACTGAAGGTCGGGGTTCGCCGCCATGAGGGGGCCGAGCGTCTCGCCGTCCAGATGATCTGTGTGGTTATGACTGGATGTTACAACAGTAACGAAGTTGAGCTTGCCGGGCGCGACGACCCGCTCGGTCATGCGGATGTGGGGTTTGTCGGTGGCGGCGTACTTCTTGGTGAGGGAATCGGAGAGGTAGGGGTCGAAGAGAAGGAATCTGTTCTGCCATTTGAGCAAAAAGCCGCTTTGACCGAGCCACCAGAGGTGCAGGACGCGTTCGTTTCCGGCTGCATTCTGCACGTCTTGGAGGAAGGCATCATCCTGGAGGAAGGGTTTGATCAGGGACATCGGAAGGGACTAAGCTCTTGAAAATACTAAGGGATGTACAAGGTGCGGTCTGCCTGGGGGGAATGTACCGTCAGTATTTCTGTAGCGGGCTCTTGATGTTCATAGCAGTGAACGTTGGGGATATTTGGGAGTTGCCTTGCCTGCGCTGGCACATATTCGGAACTAGCCACCAGGCGGGGGAGGCGCGGGTCGCAGCGGGTCGTCAAGGTCGAATTGCCCACACACTCTCTGCGGCGGGCGGTTTTAGGAGAGGGGGCGTTGCGGGGGCGGAGCCCCCGCACAAGGGAGGGCCGAATAGGCCCGACCGCCCAACTGCAGTAGTCAGTGGTTAGTGGTCAGCAAAAGAAACGAATGATAGGCGATAGGGTTGAAGTTGAGATAGGAGTAGAAACACGTTTGGCCTGGCTGAATCATGAATGGCGTCTGGCGGGGAGATAGGCATTATGCATTCTCGATGATTTCCTGGCTGAGCTCGCCGGTCTCTTCGTTCTTCATGATGACCTTGATCTGGCCGCCCGGCATTCGTTCCTGTTTGAGGATTGTCAGACCGGCGGCGGCGGCGAGGGCTTCGGCAGGGTCAGGTTCGACTGCGGCGGGGGCCTGCTGACCGCGGCTGTCGCGGATGAGGGGGACGTTTTCGCGGCCTCGCCAGACTTCGAGCTGCACCGGTTCCCATTGACGGGAGGAGGCGGAGCGGTAACAGGCGTCGATGACGGCGTTGACGACGTAGCCGTCGTAGAAGGTCTCTCTGGGTTCGGTGCCCTGGTCGAGGGAGCTGAACATGTCGTCAAACATGTCGCTGTAGCCGAGCTCGACGACCTCGTCGCCGACCGGGAAGAGCCAACCGCTTTCGGACTCGGCCTTCTCGGCGACGTAGCCGGCGCCGGCGCCGCTGGTATACATTTCGTAGCCGGTACGCAGGAAGTGATTGAGCCAGATGGTGCCCTCGGTGCCGGCGACTTCGTCGCGCAGGTCCATGCCGCCGCGGAAGGACCAGCTGACTTCGAACTGGCCGATGGCACCGTTTTCGAAGCGGATGAGGGCGATACCGTTGTCTTCGGCGTCGATGGGGTGGACGAGGGTGTCGGCCCAGCACATGACTTCGACGGGGCGGATGTCTTTGCCGATGAAGCTGCGGACGATTTCGATGCAGTGGCAGCCGAGGTCAACGATTGCGCCGCCGCCGGCCTGTTCGAGATCCCAGAACCAGTCGCTGTGGGGGCCGGGGTGTGTCTCGCGGGAGCAGGCCCAGGTTACGTGGCCGAGGGCACCCTCCTCGACGGAGGCGATGGCCTTCAGCGTCTTGGGCGTGTAGCAGAGGTCTTCGAGATAGCCGCCGAAGACGCCGGTTTCTTCAACTTTGTCCATCATGCGCTTTGCTTCGGCTGCGGTGCGTCCGAGGGGCTTGGTGCAGAGAATCGCCTTGCCGGCGGCGGCGGCGAGGTCTACGCACTCTTCGTGGATGTGATTGGGCAGGCCGATGACGACGGTGTCGATGTCGTCTGAAGTACAGGCTTCGGTCAGATCAGTTGTCCAGGCGGGGATGTCCCATTCGGCCGCGAAAGCTTTTGCTCTTTCTTCCGTTCGGGAGTAGACGAGCTGCACTCGGTCTCTGCCCCTGCCGCCATTGAGAGCCATTGTGTAGAACATGCCGATCAGGCCGGTGCCCAGCATTGAGACTTTATGTTCCTGCACGTTAATTGCTCCTTCCGAGTAGGTTAAAAGGTGGTCTGTCTTGCGGAATATGATAGTCAGTCCGCAACTCGGCGTCAATCCTGTGTATCGTATGGATGCGAAAATCTGAGGCAAATCTCGCGATTTCAGTGGCCCTTGATAACTTCGAGGGCGGCTTGGGCCGCGGCGGGGATGCGCGGGCCGAAGGCGGCGAAGCGTTGATCCTGCGTTTGGCCGCGCACGTAGCGGACATAGATCTGGGCGATAATGACGGTCACCCTGAACAGGCTGAGCGCATGGTAGAAGTGAATGTCGGACAAGTCGCGGCCGCTGTGTGCAGCATAGTGGGCTACGAGGTCCTCGCGGCGCACGAAGCGGTCGTCAATGGGCATCATTGCCATCGTTCTGAAGTGGGGCGGATCGTCGGGCAGGCACCACCAGGCCAGCAGAGCGCCGACGTCCGAGAGGGGATCGCCGAGCGTGCACATGTCCCAGTCAAAGACGGCAACGATGCGGCCCGGGTCATCGGGGGCAAGCATCACGTTATCCAGCTTGTAGTCGTTGTGGACGAGCGAAGGCGAAGTTTCAGGGGGTTCATTGGCGCATAGCCAGTCATAGACTGCGTCCATGGCTGGCAGCTCCTCCAGCCTGGCAGCCTGCCAGCGCCGCCACCAACCCTCGATCTGTCTCCTGATGAATCCAGAGGGTCGACCCAGTTCACCCAGACCGATAGTTTCGTAGTCGACGGCGTGGAGGTCGGAGAGCGCCTCGACAAGGGCAATGCTCATGCGGGCGGGGGCGTCGCTCCAAGCGTCATAGACAGGGGGAAGGGACTCTCGGACGACGATGCCTTTGCGTCGCTCCATCACGAAGAAGGGTGCGCCGACGATTGACTCGTCATCGGAGAAGAGGTAGGCCCTGGGAGCTGAGGGGTACAGTTTCCAGAGCCGAAGAAGCACTTTCGACTCTCTGGCCATGTCATGGGCTGAGGGGGCCACCGGGCCCAGGGGAGGGCGACGCAAGACGTACTCGTGGGTGCCGTAGTTAAGCAGATAGGTGAGGTTGGCCGCGCCGCCGCCAAATTGGCGCACAGATAAGGGATTTTCAGTACCGGGCAGCTTGCCGCGCAGGAACGCCTCGACGGCTTGATCGTCAAAACGCTCATCGGCGCGAACGCTGATTGTATCTGAAGGGTGCTTGGAAGTCATTGATATGGGGCAGGATGGCGAGATAGTGTGCACAGCGCGGGACACGGAATCAGCCGCTGTATTTCGGGCGATTATATCGCAGTTTGGCAATTCTGTCCCTTCAGTGGGGAACCGCTGCCGAATACGGTAAGACGAGGAGATTGCTGCGCGCGTGGGCTTTGACATCTCCCGGTAAATCAAGTACCGTTTAGGCGCGGATTGGAGCCGCCAAGGAAGTCCGCGGTCGGCAAGCCAAGATAGAAGAAGCGGAGCCCTTCTACCCGGTGCGGCGTGCCGAAGGCTGAGAGCCGGCCAGCGACTCAGCGGAATAGAATCGCGATTTGAGCCATATGTCCCCCAATCATGGCTGACGACGCAGCGCGAGTGCAGTACCACCGGCTTCTGGGCTCGGGCATGCGACTGAGCCTGGCGGCGGTCCAGGTGAATGTTACGACGGAGTCGAGCATTCTGAGCGAGTCGCCCAGAGTGGACATTCTGCTCTTGCGGCGGGAGGGCACGGCTTGGACGAAAGCGCAGCGGGCGCGACTGCCGGACGGAATACGCGACAGTTCGGCTGCTCATATCCTCCTTGAGTTCAAGTACACTGAATCGGTAACCGAGGATGGGATCCTCCAGGCAGCTGCCTATGACCTCTTCTACCGCCAGGTGCAGAGACTTTCGAGGAGACAGACGCTGCCCGTTGTGCTGAGCGCCAAGACACCTCAGAGGAGCCGGCTGGCAAAATGGCGATTCAAAGAGTCGCAGAGAGGTGTTTTTCGTACGAACCTCCCCTTTGTGGGACGCGTAATGCTTCTTGCGCTGAATCGACTTCCGGCGGATTCGAATAATGCCATCGTCAAGCTCTTCGCCAGCCGAAAGCAGGAAAGAGAAGCAGGATTTGCCTCGCTGGATAGACATGTTTTTGCAGAATCGATGGAATTGCACGCCTATGTTCTTGGTCTGAGCCAGACCCTCAATGTGAAAGGAGAGTTGAGCATGGCGGAGGTGTTGACTCCAGAGAAAGTGATGGAGTACGGCATGAGAATACGTGAACTAATATTCGAAACTGGAACGCCCGAAGAGAGGCTGGCAGGCCTTAGCCCGGAAGAGAGGCTGGCGGGCCTCAATTACGAAGAGCGTCGAGCACTGCTTCGGCTGCTGCAAGAGGAGATGGACGCCGGCGGTGAGAATGGGTAAGAGATTCTGCGTCCTTAGTGTGTTTCAACACAGGACGGGCAGCTGACACGACCTTTGAGCGAATCCAGTCACCTGGACCGCTCCAGTAACGTGGAGACCGATTGCCATGAAAATCACTGAGATTCAGGCGGTTCGCGTCAATTTCCCCGCTCGTGAGCAAAGGACGGAGCCTCGACGGAAGGGCTGGGCGGAGACGGCCGAAGTCGCCAACCCGATGTCCTGGTACCCGAAAGTCAAGCGGCATCGCAGTCTCTGGACTCCCAATCGCTGGGGACCGGTGTGGTGCAAAGTTACTTTGGAGGATGGTACCTGGGGGCTGGGTCTGACCGACAATGGGCGGGTGGCCGCGGCCATAATTGACGATCACATTGCACCTAATCTGATTGGCGAAGACGGTCTGGCAGTTCAGAAGTTGGCGGACATGATGTTCCGCATGACAAAGCCTTACGGTTCGGTGGGACTGGCTGCCTATGCTGTCAGCGCCGTGGATTTGGCACTATGGGATGCCAAGGGCAAGTTGCTGGGCCGACCGGTTTACAGTCTTATCGGTGGGCCGCAGAAGGAGAAGCAGTTCTGCTATTCGACCGGGAACGATTTGGACTGGTACAAAGAGTTGGGCTTCAAGGCGTTCAAGCTGGCATGCCCGTATGGTCCTGCGGACGGATTGGACGGCCTGCGCAAGAACGAGCAGATGGTGGCCGAAGCGAGGGAACTGGTCGGTGACGAAGCCGAGCTGATGCTGGACTGCTGGATGGCTTTCGATATTGAGTACACGGTGAGACTGGCGGAAACGCTGCGCCCCTACCGGCTCAAGTGGATGGAGGAGTGTTTGCTCTCGGAGGACCTGGACGGCCATGTTGAGGTGCGGGAGCACATTCCCTGGCAGACGCTGAGCACGGGGGAACACTGGTATACACACATGCCATTTCAGTGGGCGCTACGGCACAATGTCGTCGACATTCTGCAACCGGACATCAACTGGGTAGGCGGCCTGAGCACATGTCTGAAGATCGCAAATGCCGCGGACGCCGCCGGTAAGAAGGTGATCCTGCACGGAGGCGGGAGGAATCCCTTTGGCCAGCATTTCACCCATGCCATTGCCTGCGTCCCGTGGTTGGAATACTTCATCGGGTCCGCGCCGGGGGTACCATTGGAGGAGTCGGCGGGCATTCCCGGGCAGGCTGTGGCAGAGGACGGCTGGCTGGTGCCCACCGATGCGCCAGGATTCGGGCTTGAGATACAAGAAGAGTGGATTGAACCCTATTTTTGAGTAAAGAACCGTGCCAAAGATGAAATTATAGCTCTGCTCGCCTTTCCTACCCACTAAGGAGCAACAACATGCTGACCCGACAACAGATCGACTTTTATCACGAAAACGGCTATCTGGGCGTGGACGGCGTCCTTTCAGCAGATGAGGTGGCGGACTTGCGGCGGGTAACCGATGAATTCGTCCAGCTCAGCGCCAGCGTCACTGAACATACCGATGTATTTGACCTGGAGCCGGGACACACGCCGGAATCGCCCAAGCTACGCAGACTCAAGGACCCGGTTGTGCAGCACAAGGTGTACGAAGAATGCCTGAGGCACCCGGGCATCCTCGACATTGCCGAGCAGCTTGTGGGGCCGGGTCTGAGGACGAATGGCAATAAGCTGAATATGAAGTCACCGGAATACGGCAGCCCTGTCGAGTGGCATCAGGACTGGGCATTCTATCCGCATACGAATGATGACTTGCTGGCCGTCGGTGTCTGCATGGACGATATGATGTACGAGAACGGCTGCCTGCTTGTGATTCCCGGTTCGCATAAGGGCCCGGTTTACACGCATCATCAGGACGGACACTTTGCCGGCGCGGTTACGGTTGAGGTGCCGGACGCGGACAAGGCAGTGCCGATAGAATTGGAGGCCGGCGGCATCTCGATCCACCATGTGCGGACGTTGCATGCTTCGGCGAAGAACGTCTCCACGCGTCCGCGGAGACTGCTGCTTTACCAGTACTGTGCCGTGGACTCCTGGCATCTAATGGGTTACTCCAATTGGGAGGCCTATGCGGAATCGGTTCTGCGCGGCGAACCGTGCAACCGTCCGCGGCTGGCGGATGTGCCGGTGTTGATGCCTTTGCCGGAGGCTTTACGCGGGGGTTCGATCTACGAGACTCAGACGATTCTCGAGAAGCCGGTTTTCGCGGGCGTGATGAAGTAAGACAATGATAATCGACAGTCATTGCCACGCCTGGGAACGCTGGCCGTACGAGCCGCCGGTGCCGGACTTTCACGGCAAGGGCCGGTTCGAGCAGCTACTGAACGAAATGGACTTGAACGGCGTGGACCAGGCATTTCTGGTCTGCGCCGGGATCGAGCACAATCCGCACAACAATGAATATATCGCCCGGATGAGCAGCTTATATTCCGGGCGAATTCGCCAGGTGGCGGACGTAGATTGCAGCTGGTCGGAAACTTATCACACGCCGGGGGCGGCTGACCGGCTACGGCAGGCTGCTGAGCGGTGGTCGCTGCAGGCTTTCACTCATTACATGAAGCCGGACGACGACGGCAGCTGGCTGTACGGCGAGGACGGGCTGGCGTTTTTTGGAACGGCGGCTGAGCTGGGCCTGATTGCCAGTATTGCCTGCTCGCCGCATCATCACGCTGCGCTGCACAGGGTCGCCGAGTGCTTTCCGCAGTTGACCATTTTTGTCCACCATTTGGGGCACCCGAGGGTGGGTGAGAAGGAGAGGCTGGAACAGGTTCTGGCCTCCGCGCGCTATGCCAACATGGGAATCAAGGTTTCCGGGTTCTACTATTCGACAAAGCAGGGGTTCTGGGACTTCCCTTACGCGGACTCGATCAGGGAAATCGTGCGACCTCTTTACGACACGTTTGGTCCCGAGCGGCTGTATTGGGGTTCCGACTATCCCGTCTGCTTGCGCAATATGACGTACCCACAGGCGATCGAGTGCTTCCGAAGCCATTGCAGCTTCATAGGGGAGGCGGACCAAGCGCTGATCATGGGTGAGAATCTGCGCCGCCTGCTCGACTCAGACGGTGACGGGTAGGGGGCGGACAGAGGAGGTCCACTCCAGCTGTTGTTCGACTACCGGCTCCTGCTCCTGCGCATTCAGGCGGGACTGTACAAGATTGAGATGGCGGTAGATGCCGTCGGTCGCCATCAGTTCGTCATGGTTGCCCTGTTCGGCGATGCCCTCGTCCTGCAGCACGACGATTTGGTCGGCGTTACGGATTGTGGAAAGGCGGTGGGCAATCATTAAGGTCGTTCGACCGGCCATCAGGCGTTCGAGCGCCTGCTGAATCAGCTGCTCCGTTTCCGTGTCCACTGAAGAGGTCGCCTCGTCGAGGATCAGAATGGGGGCGTCCTTGAGAATGGCACGAGCGATGGCGAGGCGTTGTTTCTGGCCGCCGGAGAGCTTCACGCCCCTTTCGCCGATCAAGGTATCGTAACCATCAGGCAGCTTGTCGATAAACTCGACGGCGTTGGCGACGCGGGCCGCCTCCTCCATCTCTTGGTCACTTGCGCCCGGCCTTCCAAAGAGGATATTGTCACGTACTGAGCCGTGGAACAGGAAGACGTCCTGCAGGACGATGCTGATCTGCCTGCGCAGACTCTCCATCGTCAGGTCGCGGATGTCATGCCCATCCAGCGAAATCCGGCCTTCGTTCACATCGTAGAAGCGGGGGACGAGGCTTGCCAGTGTACTCTTGCCCACGCCGGTCGGTCCAACCAGAGCGGCCACGGACCCGGCGGGAATATCCAGTTCAATGTTGCGTAGAATGGGTCGGTCGGTCAGGTAGGAGAAGCTGACATTCTCAAAGAGAATGTTTCCCTGCGCCCGCCCTGGGTACTCCAAAGCGCCAGGCCGGTCAACAATGTCCGGCTCCTCATGGAGCAGTTCGCTAACACGCTCCGCTCCGGCCAGTGCTTCCTGGATTGCCTCCCAGGCATGGCTCAGATGGCGCACCGGCTGGTAGAACAATTCCAGGTAGAGGAAGAAGGCGACGAGGTCCTCGATCGGCAGTTCGCCGCCCAGGGCCAGTCTGCCGCCGAAATAGATAACGACAACGACGCCGAGGGCCGAAGCGAAGTGGACAAAGGGCTCAAAGGTGGCCAGCAACCTGAGGGCGTGCAGAAGGGAGCGTTTGTAGTTATCGATGCGGACGCCGATTCGCTCTGACTCCGTCCTTTCACGGGTGAAGGTCTTAATCTCGCGAATGCCGGAGAGGTTATCCTGCAGGATTGCGTTGAGTTCACCCAACTCGGCCTGGCGCTCGCGAAAGGCTGGGCGTACATACTTGGCAAAGCCTCGCATTGCCAGGACGATCAGTGGTATGGGAACCAGTGTCAGTAGCGTCAGCTGTGCGTTCATGATGAGCAGCATGGTACTGACGCCAACCAGGGTGAGCACGTTTACGAGCACGTCGGGGACGGCGTGGGCGATCAATTTTTCAAGCAGATCAGAGTCGTTGACCACGCGTGACATCAACTGGCCGGTCTGCTTGTCTTCGTAATAGTGCAAAGACAGCCGTTGCAGATGCCGGTAGATTGCGACACGAACATCGGCCACCACACCCCAACCGGCCACATGGGCCAGGTAACTGCGCAGGAATTCCAACCCGGCTCTGGCAGCGTAGATGGCCAGGGCAAAGAGGGCGAGTCGACCTATCAGGCTGTAGGAGAGTGCATCCGCGTTCCCGGTGCGGACGGTTGCGATCAGTTCACGGATGAACCAGGGAGCAAAAAGCTGCACACCTACCAAGAGGACCATACTGACGACCGTTGCCAGCAACGGAGTTCGATAGGGAATGGTAAATCTGAAGAGAGTCTTGGCAAATTCCATGAGAGATTCAGATTGAGGTGACTGCGGGTTCCTGAATTTCAGAGACGAGTTTACTGCTGGGTGCGCAATTCAACAAAGGTCGTTTCGCCGTCACGTACTGTGATCTCCTGCCTGACTTCCTCACCATTAACGGAACCGGTCAAGAGATAGGTTCCGACGGGGATATGGCTCAGGGCGCCGTTCTCACCCCAGGAGGGGTCCGGTCCGATGCTCTCCTGTTCCGGGTAGGTTTCAACAACGCGATACCAACTTACTCCGGCCTCCTCATATCGGTAGAGAGAGAGTTGGACGCCAGACCAGGTGCGGCCCGTTGCGGACAGGAGCCGGACAGCGACTGTACCGGTATAGGCTGCGGGACGCATCCACAAGGCAGGATTGACCGTGTGCAGGTAACTGTTTTGCCCGATGCGGACTTCCATGTGCAGGTGAGGTCCGATGGCGATGCCGGTCATGCCTACGCCGCCCAGATAGTCACCGGTTCCCACCCATTGACCTTCCTGGACCTCTACGCTGACAAGATGGCCGTAGAGGACAAAGACGTCCTGTTCACCGCGAGAGGTGTTCAGCTTTCGATCGAGGCGGATGACAACGGAATTGCCGTAGAAGTCATTGTAGGGCCCGAGAAGCTCCGGATTGTCCGGTCCGGCATGGACAACCTCGCCGGATGCGGTGGCGAGAACAGGCGTGCCGACCGGGTTGCCAATGTCGACGCCGTGATGGATTCTGTAGCGGCCGCCGCCGGTGCTGCCGAATTGGTAGCCGGGGCTGTAGAGTTGATTGAATCCACCTGGAAAGGGCGGCTCGAGCCAAAAGTGTGCGCCGCTGATAAGGCTAGGCGGATCGAATGTCGGCCACAGGCTGCCAGGACCGCTTGGTGTGCGCGGGCCCAGGCCGGTATCGGCGCCTACTTCGACTTGAGTCGACAGTGAAGTGCGGGCCTTGTCGATCTCTTCGCGCAGGAGATTCAGTCCGCCCATAGGGGGTCGGGAAGCAAAACGCATCGCTGCGTCCTCAGACGGGACAGGTGTACTCAAGGCGATTGGGTAAAGGAGGCTGAGCCCGGTCATGGGCGGTCTCGAAACGAACTCGTCGCGAATCGTGGGGTTGAGCTCGTCTCTGTAGGGTTCGGGGAGCAGGACGCCTTCTGCCTCAAGCTGGGACAAGGCCTCGGGATCGTAGCGGTAGATGGGATCGATGTTGGCGGGGCCAGCCACTGATTCTGTGGTGTTGGCAGTTGGCGCCCGCTGGGTAGAAACGTCGGTTGCGGCGTCGTCACTGCCGGTATCCTGACTTTGCGCGATTGCGGGTGCGAGCGGAGCAAGTTCTACTGTAGGCCGATCGGAGGCCTGTGAAAGGGATGCCGGAATCTGTTGGGCGACGCGAGTCGAACCGGCCGCTGAAACGGAATGCATGTCTCGTATCTGCGTTCTCGCGGCGGGGAGCGCGATGGCAGAGGTAGGAGCGGGCACGGGGACGGGAACGGGCCTGAGCCCCTGGGAAGCCACTGGCGCGACGAGGCGACGGGGCAGATAGAGGCAGCCGACGAGAACGACTGTCAAAGCGATCGCAAATTGGGAGCGGAGTGGTGAGCGCCGACGCCGCAAGCGCCCCAGCCAGGTGCCGGTTTCGGGCGGCTCCACTGTCTGCGGGGCCTGCGGTTGTGCTACAATGAAGGTGCGAAGTCGTCGCAGGAACTGCTTCCACCGGTTCGGCTTGGGGCGATGGAAACTGCTCTCCACCATTGAATCGGCCAGCCGCCGGAAGTAGGCCAGCCCCAGAGCGGTTAAGAGGAAATCATGGCCCAGAGTGACGTTCTGGAGCAACGAGCGGATGACGAATCCGATAAAGCCTGTATTCAAGAGGGGGCTCCTCGCACCATCCACTTCGACGTATTCACCCTATTTCCGCGGATGTTTTCGGGGGCGCTTTCAGAGAGCATACTGGCCCGAGCCCAGAAGAAAGGCATTCTTCAAGTAACGCTCCACAATATTCGAAACTACACTACAGATCGACATCACACGTGTGACGGCTATCCCTACGGCGGCGGCGGCGGTATGGTGATGCGTCCTGAGCCCGTAGTCCGTGCGGTCGAGTCGGTTTTGAGCCGTCCCACCGGCTGGCGGTTGCCGGAAGAAGCGGCCCACGTCGATTTGCCGCCCTGGAATCCGGACAGACCGCCAAGTCTGCGACAGCCTACGCCGACTATCCTATTGACACCCCAGGGTCGCCGATTCAATCAGGACGTTGCCGAACAACTCGGCAAGCATGGTCGTCTGGCGCTTGTGTGTGGACGCTATGAAGGCGTCGACGAACGGATTCGTACCCAATTGATTTCAGATGAACTCAGTATTGGCGACTTTGTGCTCAGCGGAGGTGAAATCGCTGCACTGGCGGTCATAGATGCTGTGACGAGAACGCTGCCGGGCGTTCTGGGTCATGAGTCAGGCGCTAAGTTTGACAGTTTTTCGGACGGCCTGTCCGGCCTTCTAGAAGGGCCTCAGTATACACGGCCCACTGAATTCCGGGGAGAGGTCGTGCCGGAGGTACTGGCCAGCGGGCATCACGCCAGGGTCGAACGGTGGCGACGTGAACAGTCACTCTTGCGCACGCTCAACAGGCGTCCTGAATTGTTGGTGCGAGCGACTGAATCCGGACAGTTGACGCCAGAGGACCGCCAATTTCTGTCCAGTCAGGGTTGGCAGTTGCCAACCGATGCTGAAGGCCTTCTCCCCATTTGACCGGACAAGAGAAGCCGTCGTTTTCCCCTTAAGTTTTCCTACGCAGCAAGACTGGACAGGCGCCTCTTGCCTGCCCTGCCCTCAGACTCCATCCACTGCAAAAGAGTCCGTGAGCAGTGCCATTTTACCACTGCGGATCGGCCGGATCCAAATAAAATTTATACGCATCTTGGCGACAGAATGACTACGAACGCAACTCAAGCGGTACGGAACGCGGGCGAAGTAGCGATTGCGTCGGAGCGGGCTTGTTTTGGGTGCGGCCCAGACTATGGGCGGTTATGGTTGGGCGGGGAACGGATGCGAGAGGTGGCTGAAATTGCTCTCAGGCTTGGGGAGAGAGGTACTGGGCAGGCACAGGGCCGGCATGTACTGGGATCTGATGGGACTGGCGGGACGTGGTCGGGCTGGACACCGTCGAATAAGCACCCGTCACCAATATCGACACCCGGTGGATGAGGCATGTTGTAGGAGAGGGGGCGTTGCGGGGGCGGAGCCCCCGCACAAGGGAGGGCCGAATAGGCCCGACCGCCCGGAAAAGCAGTATTCAGTTTTGAGTTTTCAGTTTATAGTGAACTGCTTTGTACGTGGTGGTCAGATGGAGGGGTGGGGTCAGTGGTCAGAGAGGGCGCTTATACTGGCGGCAACTGGAATGTGAACTGAACATGGCTTGGTTGCCTCCAGAGGTATACGAAAGTTCGCCCTAATGTTGGGATGCGCGCCCTGCTTTTGGAGTGGTAGACAGAACGGAACAAAAGAGGCATACTATGTGCCATCGGAAATGGGATACCACTGAAAAGCGCCACCGCCGCAGATCGAAAACGAGAGTTTGGAATCGTGGAGAGGATACAGAGCGTGAACTGAGTCAAATTGCCCCCAAGTTTCTCCAGACTTCAGAATAGACCGGGACGGTTACGGGGTACGCATTTGGGTGGAGCACGGGTCGGGGAGCCAATCAGATGACCAAGCGCATTTATGTGGGCAACTTGCCCTACTCGGCGACTGAGGAGGAGGTCCGGGATCTGTTTTCCCAACACGGTGAGATCATCAGCGTGGCGATGATCACCGACAGAGAAACGGGTCGGTTTCGCGGATTTTGTTTTGTAGAGATGGAGGACGATGCGGCTGAAGCTGCGATCGAGGCCCTGAATGACCAGGAGATGGGAGGGCGCACGCTGCGGGTAAACGAAGCGCGTCCGCGGGAGGATCGCGGTAGCCAGGGCGGGTATCGGGACCGCGGCAGCAGCCGGTGGTAGGCTCAAACCCATAGCCATTCTTCCATCCATATCGGATTGGCCGTCTCTTGTCGTTGCCTGGAGGCGGCTTTTTGTTTCAATTGGAAGCGGGTGACTCGGTCTGTCCGCGCAGTGGAAATATGTTCATGGAATCGGATCTTCGTTTGGCAACGCCGCAGGACGCTGCAAGCATTCGGGCGATCTATGCACCTGTCGTTCGCGACACACCTATTTCCTTCGAGGTTGTGCCACCCTCGGAGGAGGAGATGGCCGCCCGGATACGGAAAACTTTGACCCGATACCCCTGGCTTGTTTGCTGCGCGCGGGGGAGACTGCTGGGCTATGCCTACGCGGGCGGACACAGTGAACGGGCCGCTTACCAGTGGTCGGTCAATGTTTCGGTGTATGTCCATGCCAGAGCGAAGCGCATGGGAGTAGGGCAGGCGCTGTACGACACGCTGTTTGCCATTTTGCGCATGCAGGGCTATGTGCGCGCTTACGCCGGAATCACACTGCCGAATGTGGAAAGCGTCGGCTTTCACGAGTCCTTCGGCTTCACGAAGGTGGGGACCTTTAGTCGTGTGGGCTACAAATCAGGTGTATGGCACGACGTGGGTTACTGGCAGACAGCGATTCAGTCCAGTAAAGGTCGCCCAGCCCCGCCTATACCATTGCCCGCCTTGCTGAATGGAAGGGGTTTGCAAGAGGCTTTGACCGCAGGATCGAAGAAGGTTGGCAGGGTTGTCGAGACCGTTGTGAAAGCGGTCGATGCCGACAACCTTGCCGAGACAGGGCGATAAACGGAGCAATTGGGACTCACCAATTGAGACCCCGGCCGCCTTTGGCTTAACACAAGTTTGACTGGTAGAATGCCCCCGGAACCCTCTCGTGTTCGAAACGAAAGGCCCCAGTTTAAAGGAAGAGACAGTATAGCGGCCGCCCCAGTGCATTGGAGTGCAACTGTGGATGACCCTTCGGTTCCGGACGACAAGGCCGTCGCAAGCCCCATTGCAACTTTGGCCGAAATACGAGCCGGCTCCTATTACGATTCGGTCGTGCTTATGCTGCTTCAGCGCGCGCTGGCCGAGCTGCCCGGCGTTTTGGACGCGGGTGTCGTCATGGGCACGCCGGCCAACAAGGCGTTGCTTGCTCAGAGCGGCCTTTTGACTGACTCCCTCCAAGGTGCGGCGCCGGAGGACCTCATTCTGGTTGTCAAAGCTGAATCGGAATCTTCCTGTCGCTCAGCCTTAGCGCGCGTGGACGAACTTCTAGCCACCCGGAGATCGAATCAGACTGGCGCGTATAGACCCAAGAGCCTGGCATCTGCAACCCGGATGATTCCTGAAGCGGAGTGGGTCCTGACCTCAGTTCCGGGCCGCTACGCGGCCGGCGTCGCACGCGAGGCTCTCAATCTGGGCAAGAACGTTTTTCTCTACAGTGATAATGTCAGCGTTGAGGACGAATTATCGCTAAAGGATACGGCCGCAAGCAAGGGTCTACTGGTGATGGGGCCCGACTGCGGCACGGCCCGAGTCAATGGAATCGGACTTGGTTTCGCGAACAGGGTCCGCAAGGGCAGGATAGGAATTGTCGCTGCTTCCGGCACGGGTTTGCAGACGGTGATGGTTGGCATCCATCGCCTAGGCTGCGGCGTGTCACAGGCATATGGGACGGGCGGTCGCGACCTGTCGGCCGAGGTGCGGGCGAGTTCGGCGAGACATGCACTGGCCTTGTTAAAGGAGGACGCGGAGACCGATGCAATCGTGATTGTGTCCAAGCCGCCCGAGGCGTCGGTTGCAAAGGAACTGTTGTCTGAAGCGGCATCGTGCAGAAAACCAGTGGTCATTAATTTCATCGGCTATGGTTCGACTGAGGACCAGAATGGAGCCCCGTCCAATATTCGGTTTGCCAGAACCCTGGACGAGACGGCGGAGATTGCAGTTCGACTGACGTCGGCTTCAAGCCCGCAGGGCAGTTATGCGAAAGAGTCGTTTGCCTCTCAGGCGACGGCGCAGCCCTCTAACCTTGTGCCATCGCCTGAGCCGCAAGGATTTCTGCGGGGGCTTTACTCCGGGGGAACTTTGGCATACGAGGCGCTGTTTCTGTTACAGGATTCGCTGCCTTCGGTCCGTTCGAATGGGCCGCTGCCGGGCGGCCTGGTTCTGGACAACCCCCACCGCAGCGAGGGGCATACGATCATCGATTTGGGCGGAGACGCGTTCACGGTTGGACGGTTGCATCCCATGCTTGACAACGAATTACGAATACGGCGCTTGTTGCAGGAAGCGCAGGACCCTGAGACTGGGCTCATCGTTCTGGATGTTGTGCTTGGGGACGGAGCACACGAGGACCCGGCCACTGAACTTGCACCGGCTATTGAAGAGGCATTAGGAGCAGCTGCCAAGGACGGGAGAGCTCTGCCGGTTGTAGCCATTGTCATCGGGACCGACGCCGACCCGCAAGGGTTGGACAGACAGGTAAAGCAATTGGAGAGAGCAGGCGCTTGCGTCTTTACCAGACATGACTTTGCTATGCGTGCGGTGGCTCATGCATTCTCAGGAGAGGGACACGGAGGGCCGCACAGGTTACCAAAGCAGGAATCCAACGTCGCGAAATCGGCAGAGCGCGCGAGCTTTGCGCCAACTTTCGCTGCCATAAACGTGGGGCTTGAAACCTTTACCGACAGCCTGCGCGATCAAGGCGCGGAGGTCGTGCACGTCGATTGGCGCCCACCGGCGGGAGGCGACGAGAGGCTGGCCAGCCTGCTGACGCGACTCAGGTAAAGTTTGACGGTATGAAACCGTCTGGGCTGGCGGCGGACCCCACTTGCAGGTAGAGCACCAAAAGGACCACCGACCGAAAACGGCGCCCGGAGAGGCTAAATGGCAAATCGAATAGACAGCGCGAATGCAGAAGCCGTGGAACGAATGGTTGAGGCCCGTCCTGTGCTGACAGGGCTGGGGAAGGCGCTTGACTTGATTCCCGGTATGCACGAGAACCTGCTGCTACATGCCGGCCCACCGATTGCCTGGGAGGAAGCCTCCGGGCCGCTGCGGGGCGCTCTGATCGGCGCCTTGATTTTCGAGGGGAGAGCCGGGAACGAGGAGGAGGCCGAGCGACTGATCGTCAGCGGTGAAGTCAGCCTTGCGCCCTGCCATCACCACAGCTCGGTGGGTCCGATGGCAGGCGTCATCTCGCCTTCCATGGCCGTGTATGAGATTGAGAACAGGACGCACGGGAACCGGGCCTACTCGAATCTTAACGAAGGATACGGCAAGGTCCTGCGCTACGGCGCCTATAGCGAAGAGGTGCAGGAAAGGCTGCGCTGGATGCACGAGGTGATGGCGCCGGTGCTCGGGGCGGCGATTGCGTCCTGTTCGGGCGTGGACATACGGGCCCTGCTGGCCGAGGCGTTGCACATGGGTGATGAAGGCCACAATCGCAATAAGGCGGGCTCGGTTCTCTATACGAAACAGCTGGCGCCGCACATCGCGAAAGCGGCGCCCGACGCGGCCACGGCCGCCGACGTGATTGAGGCTTTGGGGGACAACGCGTTAAGTGTGCTGAATCCGGTCATGGCGGCCTGCAAGGCGATGGCAGACGCGGGGAGCGAGGTAGAGCAGAGCACGATAGTCACGACAATGGCGCGAAACGGAACCGAGTTCGGCATACGCGTCAGCGGGCTGGGTGGGCGCTGGTTCACGTCGCCTTGTCCGCAGCCCGTCGGTCTCTATTTTCCGGGATTCAGCGCGGAGGACGGGAACCCCGATATTGGTGACAGCACGATCACGGAGACGGCCGGGCTGGGCGCTTTTGCGATGGCGGCGGCGCCGGCGATCGTGACTTTTGTGAGCGGAACGCCGCAGGACGCGCTCAACGCCACGTTAGAGATGTATGAAATTACGGCAGGGGAGCACAGTTCCTTTACGATCCCGCAGCTCGACTTCCGGGGCACGCCGGTGGGTATCGACCTGAGAGCAGTGGTAGAAACAGGCATCACGCCAAGGGTCAACACAGGCATTGCGCACAGGGAGGCCGGGGTCGGCCAGATCGGGGCCGGGCTGGTTCGCCCGCCGCTGGGGCTATTCACCGAGGCACTCGTTACTTTTGCAGAGGAATACGGATTCTAATAGCAGAAACTGACTGGATGGCCGACCACAATTGAATTCAGGAGAACAGGGCTATGATCCCTTATGATCTTTCACAACCTCTCAACGCGGACTGCTCATTCTGGCCGTTCTATCCTCCTTTTGAGGTCAAGTACTTTAAGCGCAAGTCAGAGCACGGCGTCAATGCACAGTATATTCAGTCGTCGAATCACATGGGCACGCACCTGGATGCGCCGCGCCACTTTGTTACAAACGGTAAGACAATAGACCAGATTCCTCTGGACTGGCTTTACGGTGACGGCGTCATCGTTGACTTGAGCGATATGCTGGACGAGTTGGACATCTTTCGACCTGAGGATATAGAAGAGCGAGTCGAGGTGCGAAAGGGAGATATTCTCTTCATCAATACGGGCTGGCACCGGTACTCATTCCTGGCTGAGGAGGGAGACGAAGAGAAGTACATTCTTCGTCATCCAGGACCCCATCACAGCATTTGTCAGTGGCTGCTGGACAAGGAGATCCGCATATGGGGCGTGGACATGATTTCGACCGATCACCCGATGAACCTGCCGATTGGGCGTTTCCTGGGCAGGGGCGGCCTCGACCAGTGGGAGCGCGTTCGTAGGCAGTGCGAAGAGAAATTCGGGGGCTCCGATGCCGTAGACGAGTTGTTCCCTGAGGAAGCCTACCAGCTTACGCACAACGCGCTTTTCCCTCACGACTGTATGCACGTGGAGAACATGGGCGGCCAGATCGGCGCGCCGGAGTTGCAGAACAGGCGGTTGACGGTGGGCGTCTTCCCCTGGTTGTTCAAAGGCGGAGAGGCGGCTTTCTGTCGCGCAGTAGCGTTCGTGGAAGAGTAGGAGACGGTGGAGCACTTTTCGCTTGAAATCCAGGCCCTTCCTATGTGCTGCCGGGGACGGGAAAGATGAAACCCGCGGCATTCAGATTCCACGCGCCGCGCACGGTCGACGAAGCGCTGGCGCTGCTCCGGAACTATGGCGATGAGGGCAAGCTCCTGGCCGGTGGACAGAGTTTAGTGCCGACGATGAATTTCCGTTTGGCCCAGCCCACGGCGCTGATTGATCTCAATGGCATCGACGAGTTGTTCTTTATTCGAGAGGACAACGACGAGCTCCGGTGCGGGGCGATGACTCGCCAGCGTGCCGTGGAGCGCAGCGCCCTGGTGAAACGGATTGCACCTTTGCTCCACGAAGCGATGCCCTACATTGCCCATAGTCAGATTCGCAATCGAGGAACCATTGGGGGCAGCCTGGCACATGCCGATCCTGCGGCAGAGCTTCCCGCACTGGCGGTTGCCCTGGATGCGCAGATGTATGTGCGGAGCGTTACAGACGCGCGCTGGGTCGCGGCGCGAGACTTCTACGTAGGACTGTTCGCAACCGCGATGCTGCCGGAGGAGATGTTGGTCGAAGTAGCCTTTCCACAGTTGCGCTCTGGAAGTGGTTGGGCATTTGAGGAAGTCGCCCGCCAGCAGGGCAACTATGCTATGTGCGGTGCTGCGGCCGTCGTCGGACTGGACGGCAAAGGGGCGGTAGAGAACGCGAGGCTCGTCTACTTTAGCGTCGGTGAAGGTCCGGTCGTAGCAGAACAGGCTGCGGCTCTGCTAGTAGGAGAACAGCCCAATGCAGAGGCCATTCGGGCAGCCGCCGATACTGCAGCATCGCAGGACATTGACCCGGTAGGAGATATCCACGCCGGGCCAGCGTACCGCCGTCATCTGGCGGGCGTGCTTGGGGAGCGTGTACTGACCAGGGCCTGCGAAAGGGCAGCCGGGAGCGAAGGGCAGTAGGGGACAGGACTTAGTTTTGGACCAGACGATTTCCGTTACGGTGAATGGCCGCAGCAATGAACGCTCGGTGGAGCCGCGGCTCTTGCTTAGCGATTTCCTGCGGCACGAACTTGGATTGACAGGGACGCACGTAGGTTGCGAGCACGGTGTGTGCGGCGCATGTACTGTGCTGTTGGACGGAGTGGCCGTCCGCTCCTGTCTGCTGTTCGCGGTACAGGCGGATGGACGAGACGTTGCTACAGTTGAAGGCCTGGCCGGCGGCTCACAAGCGTTACATCCGTTGCAGCACGGTTTTTGGGAAAAGCACGGTCTTCAGTGCGGCTTCTGTACGCCAGGCATTCTTATGTCGCTGGTCCCTTTCCTGGAGGAGAATCCCGACCCGACGGAAGAGGAGATTCGCGAGCTGCTTTCGGGGAATATATGCCGGTGTACGGGTTACCAGAAGATCGTGGAGGCCGTGCAGCTAGGCGCTAAATTGATACAGGAGAAATCCGCGTGAATTCCTTGTTTTTGCAGGGCTTAGTGTTTTCCGGACTGGCAATTGGCGTCTTGGCAATCCTGGCTTGGTGGTTGTACCTTTCGCCGATGAAGGATTCGGGACGTGAAGGTTCGTCGAGTAGCCCATTGAGCAGGAAAACCATTTCCACATCGCCGCGACTTTCCAAAGTACTCGCGCTTCTGGTTGGCATTGGCGCACTACTTATCTGCATCGGGGGATACTGGGATCTCAGCGAGCATGTCGTCACAGGAATCGTTCCTGGTGGAGAGGACTTTCTGTGGCCGCCTCATCTGATGATCTACGCGGGCTTCCTGCTTGCATTTCTCGTCGCAGTTGGTGGACTGTCAGCCCTCGCCATTCCCAACCTAAAGGCGGGTGTCATGGATCCTCGACGCTGGGTTCGACGCAACCCCTACGTAGGCGCAATTGTGCTCCTAGCCGGCTACGGTCTTTTTTCCATCCCCGGGGACGCCATATGGCATGAACTGTATGGAATCGATTTGACAGCATGGAGTCCGCCCCACATCTTCATAGCGATGTCTTCTGCGAGTCTCCCGGTTTTCGCTATTGGTCTCTTGATGGGCGGCGGGAACAGGGTTGTTCTGGCCAGAGGTGGAAGTGATGCATGGAGTCGGAGCCATTTCCTGAACAGGGAAAGGCTTTTGGCCGCTGGGAAAAGCTTCTCCTCAGCAGATTGGCGCAGCTTTGTCAACCTGTTCCTCCTCGCGATTGGGTTCTGCATATTTCTCATCATCGGTACGACAGAATGGGAAATGGGTAAGGTGGACGGCTATGTGGCTCAGCGCCCAGTCTGGCTCTATCCGACGATAATTGGTGTTTCCGCATTTTTCTTGTCGGTCCTGGCGCGGAGGGTGGCCCCCGGCCCCTGGTCTGCAACGGCATTCGCGCTCTTCTATTTTGGGTTGAGAGTCGCGTCGACCAGCTTTGCTGACTTGGTCAGCGGTGCTACGCCAAGGTTGACCCTCGTCTTCATCCTTGGTGCGGTGCTTCTGGACTTGACATACCAGTGGATGGCACGGTTCGGTTTCAAGCCAGGTGACTGGCAGGTCAGACTGGCTGCGGCGGGCGGCTTCATGGTTGGCTTCTCGATCGTCGCCCAACCCACGATCGCGTTCCAATATCTACAGTTCTTTCCGTCATTCACAGTACCGGACCACCTTATAGCCGTTCTGCTCGTGTACGTGTTGAACATTGCAGTCTATCCGGTCGCAATGGGACTGGGATACTGGTTGACGTCCTCCAGAAACGAAGACGCGGAGGTACTGCAGGAAGATCTTGATGCTGTAACGGTTCCGGCAAAGGGCTGAGGAGGCGTCAGACTAAGGGGCGACGCAGCGCCAGATCCAATGCAGACGCGAATTCCATTTCCTGCGGTGAATGACAGCGAAGGTTGGCTGGCGGAGTAGCAACCACTCCTTTGCACTGCGTGCAGGTCTCCACATACTCCACGATCCTACGTATCAATGTCCACACGCCAATTCGGTCAACCGATAAAACGCAACGAAGACCCACGGCTTCTGGCTGGACGAGCGCTCTTCACAGACGACGTGTACCTGGCTGGTATGTTGCACGTTGCCTTTCTGCGCAGCGATCTGGCCCACGCCCGCATCCGATCAATTGATTTGGGAGGAGCCAAGGAACGCCCCGGCGTCGCAGCCGTCTACACCGCCGACGACCTTGGAGAGTATTGGCAGCCGGGACCGCTCCTGGTGCCGCCACCTCCTGTGGAACAACTCGAATTCCACCCGCGCACGCAGGTACCGCTTGCAAAAGACAAGGTACGCCATGCCGGCGAGGCAGTTGCAGTTGTTGTGGCCGAGAGCCGCTACCTTGCCGAAGATGCGCTCGACGACATTTTTGTCGATTACGAACCGTTAGATGCGGTAGTTGATCTGGAAGATGCACTGAAAAGCGGCTCACCTTTGGTCCACGATGATCTGGGACACAATATCAATGCGCGCGGAACGCAGACGAAGGGGGACTGGGCACAGGCCGAAGACGCGGCCGATCTAGTTCTCCGTCGCCGCTTTCATTACGATCGCGGCACGGCCGCGGCGATGGAGAACAGGGGCATCGTTGCCAGTTGGGATGACAAGAGCCAGCAACTGACGATTTGGGACACGACCCAGGCTCCAATCGCCATTCGCAACGGACTGGCCGCCATGCTAGGGCTTTCGGAACACCAGGTGCGGGTTATCGCCCCGTTCATCGGCGGAGGCTTCGGTCCCAAGATCATGATGTTCTATCCGGAGGAGGTCGTGCTAGCCTGGGCCACGTTGCAACTGGGCCGTCCGCTCAAATGGATCGAAGATCGGGAAGAAAACTTCTACGCCACCACTCAGGAACGCGGGCAGGTTCACGACGCCACCATGGCACTCAAGAATGACGGCACAGTGCTCGGAATAAAGGACGAATTCCTCCACGATGCCGGCGCCTACGCTCCGTACGGTTTGACACTTCCCATCAGCAGTCAGTGCACTCTTCTCGGGCCTTATGTTGTGCCCGACTACCATTCGGAGTTCACCAGCGTCTTTACCAATAAACCGATCGTAACTCCGTACCGCGGGGCCGGCCGTCAACATGGTGTATTTGTGATGGAGCGTCTGTTAGACATAGCGGCTAAGGAACTGGGAATTGACCCAATCTCGATTCGCCGCAAGAACTACATCCAGCCCGACCAGTTCCCTTATTCGAACGAGATCATATTTCAGGACTTTACCCAACTGACGTATGACAGCGGCAACTACGAACCGGCTCTGGATCGCGCGCTGGAACTGATCGGCTATCAAGAGTTCATTCGTGAAGATCAGCCCAGGCGGGAGGCCGTTGGCAAGCGGGTCGGTATCTCCGTCGTCAGCTATATCGAAGGCACTGGCATTGGCCCTTACGAGGGCGCAAGGGTGACTGTCGAGGCCAGCGGAAAAGTGAGCGTGGCAACTGGCGTGGGGACGCAAGGCCAAGGCCATTACACCAGTTTTGCCCAGGTCGTGGCCGATCAGATCGGCGTGGCAGCTTCCGACGTCCACGTCGTCACCGGCGACACAGACCTCTTTTACTGGGGGGCAGGAACGTTTGCCAGCCGGGGCGCGGTCGTCGCGGGAAACGCCATGCACGCGGCCGCAACGAAGGTGCGGGACAAAATACTGAAGATGGCAGGCGAAAAACTGGAGGCCGCCGAAGAGGATCTGGAACTGATCGAGGGGCGTGTGCAGGTCAAGGGCGTACCGCAGACTTCGATCTCTATCGGCGAACTGGCGGTTGAAGCCAACCCGATGCGTGGTGCCGTCCGACCGGGGACGGAGCCGGGACTGGAGGCCACAGAGTATTACGGGCCGGAGCGGGGCGCGACGGCATCCGGCGTTCACGCCATGATACTGAGGGTGGATCCGGAGACGTTTCTGCTGGAGATTGAGAAGTACGTTGTTGTCCACGACTGCGGTACAGTGATCAACCCGTTGATTCTTGATGGGCAGATCCAAGGCGGGGTGGCCCAGGGAATCGGCAATGCCTTTTATGAACAGCTGCATTTCGACGAAAACGGCGCGCTGCTCAACGCGTCGCTGATGGACTACCTTCTTCCCACCGCAACCGATATTCCGAACATTGTGAGCGACCATGTGGAGACGCCGTCGCCTTTGAATCCTCTGGGGGTGAAGGGGGCGGGGGAGGCGGGCGCGATTCCGGTTGGCGCGCTCTTTGCCCAGGCACTCGACAATGCCTTTCGGGATATCGGATTGGAGGTGCGCGAGATTCCCCTCAGTCCTAACCGGCTATTCGAGTTGGTGACGAAGGCTGCAGCCGGGAGGAACGCATGACGACCGCCCAGTCCCGTTTCATCGAGGGGCTAACTGTGAAAGTCACAGCCGACGCGGCCGTTCGCGCCGCCTGGCTGACCGGCAGCTTCGGCAAAGATAGGGAGGATAGTTGGAGCGACGTTGATGCACACCTGTTGATAGATGACGCCAAGTTCGATGGATTTCACAGCAGTGTCGAATCGTGGCTGTGCGAGATTCGGCCCCTTGTCTTTATGCGCCTGATGTTCGAGGGCCGGATGGTCAACGCAATGACGGACGAGGCGATGCGCCTGGATGTTTGGCTACACGAAGGGGAATCTGCCGAGGTAACGGCGGGTGAGACGCGGGTGCTGTACGAGGAGGAGGGGGTCCTTTCCTGGCTGCCTCGGCCTGGCGATAGACTTACGCGGAAAGCGGCGGAGGAGCTGTTGCTCAGGGAGATTCCTGAATTCTGGCGCTGTATTTCGATGACGCCTGTCGTCGTGGGGCGCGGGGAAAAACTGGTGGGTGCGGCTGGCAACTCCATAATCCTGCTGGCGCTCACGAATGTACTCTGTGCGGCGAGTGGAACCCGCCGAGATCGCGGTGTCAAGGCCTTGAATGGGTTCCTGCTTCCACATCACCGGAAGTGTGTGGAGGAGGCCGTTCTAAGAACAACATTATCCACCGATGAGACGATTCGCATTCCCTTGCGCTTGGCGCGGATCATGCGGGAGCACGGGCCTGCCATTTGCGAACAGTGGCAGGTGGAGTATCCGCGTGCCATGGAGGAAGCTGTTCTGCAGTATGTTACCTGGGAGTTGGATGCGCTGGGGTATGGTTCTATGCTTGAAGAACTGGGTTGAGCCCGGCGTGCCACCGGAGTTAGTTGCCGCCGAATACTTCTGCCAGTCACCGCTGCCATCAGACTCAAGATGTAGGTAGACCAGAGAACTCTCTGTTCCGGCCAATTGACAGGAGGACCTTGTATGTCCCGCATTGTGCGCGGCGCGTTGCTCCAGGCTACCTGGAGTGGTGACCATGAGTCAATGATCCAGAAGCATGAGCGATACGCTCGAGAATCGGCTGAGCAGGGCGTGCAGGTTTTCTGCTTTCAGGAACTCTTCCACGGGCCCTATTTCTGTCAAGTGCAGGACCCCCAGTGGTACGGTCTTGCCGAGCGCGTGCCTGATGGGCCGACGACCGAGAGGATGCAGAAACTGGCCGCCGAGACGAAGATGGTGCTGGTTGTTCCTCTGTATGAGGAGGAGCAGCCCGGGCTCTACTACAACACGGCCGCGGTAATCGACGCTGACGGCAGCTACCTGGGAAAGTATCGAAAGACGCATCTGCCCCACTTGCCCGGCTTCTGGGAGAAATTCTATTTCCGCCCGGGAAACCTAGGATACCCGGTCTTTGACACGGCGGTGGGAAAGGTGGGCGTCTACATCTGCTACGACCGCCACTTTCCGGAGGGCGCCCGGATGTTGGGACTGAACGGCGCCGAGATCGTATTCATCCCGTCCGCCACTTCGCGCGGGCTGTCACAGCACCTTTGGCGGATCGAACAGACCAGCCACGCGATCGCCAACGGATACTTCGTGGGCACGATCAACCGTGTCGGCGTCGAAGCGGAACTTGGCGACAACGACTTTTATGGCCAGAGTTACTTTTGCACGCCACGGGGTGAGTTTGTGAAGACGCTGGGTGAGCGCGATGACCTGCCGGGGCAGGGCGATCCGTACGCGGAGGAGTTGATCATTCGCGACCTTGACCTGGACATGATACGGGATGTGCGGGACACCTGGCAGTTCCTCCGGGACCGACGGCCGGACATGTACGACAAGATTGTGGCGGACTGATGTATGCGCGGAGCGCGTCATTTGCTCTTGTATACAGACGTATTCTGAACACGAAGTCTGACCGGAGAGGAGCCGAACCCACAAATGCCAACTCTGATCAAGAACGGAACGATTGTCACCGCGGCTGATAGCGTGAAAGCCGATCTCCTGATTGAGGACGAGCGGGTTGCGTTGATCGGGCTTGATCTGCCCACTGAAGGTGCGGACGTGATCGACGCCGAAGGCAAGCTGCTCCTGCCGGGAGGCATTGACGTTCATACCCATCTTGAACTGCCCTTTGGCGGCACTGTCTCCTCCGACGACTTTTTCACGGGCCATCGGGCGGCGGCATTCGGCGCCACGACGACGCACATAGACTTTGTCATTCAGCCGGTAGGGGGCACGCTCAAGGAAGGCATAGAAACCTGGCACGCGAAAGCTGAAGGCAAAGCGGCGATCGATTACGGTTTTCACGTTGCGATCACAGACCTGCGCGACGATGTGATGGCTGAAATCCCATCTGTTGTCGCCGAGGGTATCACCAGTCTGAAGCTGTTCATGGCATACAAAGGGCTCTTCCAGGTCGACGACACGACGCTCTTCCGCGCCATGCAGGTCGCCGCTGAGCACGGGCTCTTGATCATGGTCCACGCTGAGAACGGAGATGTTATCGCCGACCTGACGAAGAGGCTTCTGGACGAAGGGAAGACGGCGCCGAAGTACCATGCCACGGCCCACCCTGCCATGGCTGAAGCCGAGGCGACTGGGCGAGCAGTCGCATTGGCAGGGATCAGCGGGGCGTCTTTGTACGTCGTTCACATGACTTGCGAAGAGGCAGTCGAGCAACTTGCTCTTGGGAGAGACAAGGGCTTTCGCGTGATGGGGGAAACCTGCACACAGTACCTGTTTATCTTTGAGGAGGACCTGGGCAAGCCCGGCTACGAGGGGGCGAAATATGTCTGTTCGCCGCCGGTTCGGCAGCCCAAGGACGCGGTGATACTTTGGAAGGCCCTGGCAGACGGGGGTTTGCAGGCGGTTTCCACAGACCACTGCCCGTTCTGGTACGAAGGCGGCGTGGAAGGACGTATAGCGGGGAAGGAGCTGGGCAAGGAAGGCTTCCACCAGATCCCGAACGGCATGCCCGGCATCGAGGACCGCATGCCGGTCATGTGGCATGCGGGTGTGGGCGGCGGCCATTACAGTGCCAACCGTTTTGTTGAGATTTCAAGCACGAATCCGGCGAAGATCTTTGGACTGTATCCCCGCAAAGGCACGATCGCTGTCGGGTCAGACGCCGACATCGTCATCTGGGATGCGGACAAGGAGCATACGATTTCGGCGGCCACGCATCATATGAACACGGACTACAACGTCTACGAAGGCATGCGCGTGCGGGGCTGGGCCGAGAAGGTACTTCTACGGGGGCAGGTGATTGTGGACGGGGACAGCTGGAAGGGGGCTGCAGGCGGAGGGCGCTTTCTGCGGCGAAAGCCATTTGCGGAGGTACTGTGAAGTTTGCCCGATCGTCGTCGCTGAAGGCAGTCCGCTATTTCATCCTGATCATCCTGCTGCTGGCGCTGTTCTGGGAGGCCTATAAGCTGCTGGGCGCGCCGGGGGGCGCGTATTTGCTGGGCACCGTTCCAGTCCAGGCGGACGGCAGCGAGCCCGTCGGTATTTTGTGCGGCTCAGTCGGCCTTTGTGAAGTGGAACTGCCGGTGCGGGCCGATGACAGGGCGATGCCGCACGTGTGGGACATTTTGCAGACGATCTTCGAGCCGCCGCGGCGGGGCAGCGACACAATCCTGCTGACGATACTGCTGCGTGCTTCGCTCTTCACCTTACAGGAGGCCGTTTTCGGCTTTCTCTTCGGCGGGTGTCTCGGCTTCGTGCTTGGCGTCGCGTTCGCGCACTCAGGGCTGCTGGAGCGGGGGTTGCTGCCCTATGTGGTGGCATCGCAAACCGTGCCTCTGCTGGCAATTGCGCCGATGGTCGTTATCTGGCTAGGGGGCAGCTGGTTCTCGGTTGCGGTGATCGCGGCCTATCTGACTTTCTTCCCGGTAACGATCAATACATTACAGGGGCTACGCTCGCCGGAACCTACCGCGATCGAGTTGATGCACTCCTACGCAGCCACACCCTGGGAGATTCTGTGGAAGTTGCGGGTTCCGGCTGCCTTGCCTTACATCTTCACGGCTCTCAAGGTCTCGGCCACGGCCAGCGTGGTTGGCGCCATCATCGGCGAACTGCCCAGCGGCATCGCCGACGGACTTGGCCGGGTCATCCTCAACTTCAATCAGTACTACGCCACGGGGCCGGAGAAGCTGTGGGCTGCGATTCTCTTCGCGTCGCTCACCGGCATGGTTTTCTTCCTGGTAATATCCCTGCTGGAGCGACTAGTCGTTCAAAGGCAGGTCTCCGATTCGTAGCAGGCCGAGGCTACGCGTCAGGATCACCTCCTCATATCGGTTTCGTGTGGTACAACATCACTGGTTTCCATATACCACTGCAACATACGCTCTTTGAGTGATGCGAGCACGTCCCCATAGGCGGGGTCAGCGATGAGGTTGCTCGTCTCCCGTGGGTCGGCCTGCAGGTCGTAGAGTTCGTCCTGCTCGTAGAAGCGCCTGACATACTTATGTGTTGCGGTCCGGCACATGGCAGCCTTGGTGTGTTCCGGTCCTTCGCCTGTCTGAAGGCGTAGACGCGGCCAGTAGAGGAAACCGGGTCTAGCGTTGCTCTCCAGTTCCATGCACTGGCGCTCGCCTTGGCGCCGGCCTCCCTCGCAGAATACGGCATCGCGGTGGCTGTCAGTCTCGCCGGCGAGGAGAGGCAGGAGCGAGCGGCCGAAGTGGTCGTACCCGGCCTCGATGCCGGTGAGCGCGTATAGGGTGGCAGGAAAGTCGATCAACTCCACGAGCGCATCGGAGACGCGCGGCAACACCGGCGTGCCCGCAGGCGGCTTCACCAGGAGGGGCACGCGGGTCAAGCAGTCCTGAAAAGTATTTTGCGTCTTTTCAACGAGGCCATAGTCTCCTGTGAAGTCCCCGTGGTCGGAAAAGAAGAAAATGAGGGTATCGTCGTAGATGCCGGCCTTCTTCAGGGCTTCCAGGACCATGCCGAACTGGTGGTCCACGCGTGCGCACATTCCGTAGTAGGTTCGCTGCAACTCTCGCAGGCGCTCCTCGGACCAACCCTGCATCTGCTGCCCGTCATAGATTCCCTTCATCAGGCTGGGATAGCCTTCCCAGCCGCCCGTGGTCTCATCTGGCGTAGCGGTGCGTTTGGGAATGTTGGCCGGGTCGATCTGGGTGTACCAGGGGTCTTCGACGGCGTAAGGCGGGTGGGGATATGAGAGGGGCAGATATATGCAGAGGGGCTGGTCAGACGGCGCGTTTTCGATCTGTTCGATCGCGCCCTCGACCATGGCCCAGTCGGAGTCGTAGGCCACCGACTCGCCATCAGGAATCTCGCTCCGGCCCACGTAGAAGGAGTAGTAGTTGTCCTCGTCGGGGTCGCCTCGCCAGTCGGCCAGCTGGTGCGGGTTCTGCATGAGACGCTCCGGCTGAGGCGGGGAATATTTCACGTCACAGTAGCCGGCATACCCGTTCTGGGCCGGCACGACATCGTTTTTTCCACCCCACCAAACGAAATAGCCGTTTTGGCGCAGTTTTTGCAGAAGCATTGGCTCGTCCGGACGCAGCATGTGGAACATGGTGCGATGGCCGCGTACGTGGGGGTACCAGCCGGTCATGAAGGAGCAGCGGCTGGGCGTGCAGACGGGATTCTGGCAGAAGGCGTTGGAGAAAGATACACCTTCGGAACGAGCGAACAGGTCCAGGACTGGGGTCACAGCGCCGGGGTTGCCCATGTGGCCGAGAACGTCTCCCCGCCACTGGTCGGGGTTGAAGATCAGTATGTGCGGAAGTCTGTCAGGCATGGCGCCGTCTCCCTCATTCTTGTAGCGAAGCAGTTGTTGTTCAGGGACCTGGTACAGGGGGTGGACCGGACCGTGTTTGCTTTGAGTAATTGGGGCTCGATTGTGCCTTCCAAATCGGTTCAGGTTGCAGACAAAGGATTTGCCTTATGCAATTTTATGCACTCTGTGGACAGGGTACATGATCTGCCGAATCTTCACATAATTCGCGGACTTTCATTCGAGGTACCTTCCAAGCCGTGTTCTTCGTGTGTACTGTGTATGGTCTGTCTGGGCGGAATATTACGTCAGTATTTCTGTAGAGGGCTTGCGATGGTCATAGCGGTGAACGTTGGGTATGTATGGGAGTTGCCTCGCCTGTTTTGCCTGCGCTGGCACATACTCTGAAAGTGCCAATACGGGGGGTTGCGGGGGTGGAAGCCCGGCCGCCGCGAGACGACAACTTCATATTAACCACGCACTCGCTACGGCGCGGACAGGAGAGGGGGCGTTGCGGGGGCGGAGCCCCCGCACAAGGGAGGGCCGAATAGGCCCGACCGCCCAGAACTGCAGTAGTCAGTGATCAGTAGTCAGTGGTCAGTGAAAGCAGCAGTTGATGGGTGATAGGTGTGAGAGGAGAGTTAACTTGGCTCGCCTCGTCCAGCGTTGCAAGCTGACTAAGGATGATTAGGCATGATTCGAGAGACCGATGGACTGTCATTTCCAAAGGGCTATTGCCATCCGACGTTGTGAATGGAGTTTACGTGTCGCCCACTGTGCCTTGAGATCTGAGGAACTGGCTAGTGAGAGGTCGCTTGCCAGTTGAGGCCGTCCACTTGACTTCATTGCCACTCCCGGGCAACAGACCCTGCGATTTCGGGTGCTACTAAGGATTAGTAATATTCTTCAATTTGAAATGTTATGGCCGAACCGGTGAGCCTTTCTGTGATTGGCTTCCTCTCTTGGCGTATGCTACAATCGACACCACCTCTGGGCCGGATTACGCAGACGTGTTCCAGCCGCCTCTCCCGTGTAGAGATCACTCATGACAGAACCTGTTGTCGTTCTCGAAAACGTCGATATGATCTTTGGGGAAGGCGCCGCAGACCAGGTCCACGCGCTCAAGGAAATAGACCTACAGATCGAACAGAATGATTTCATTTCGCTAATCGGTCCGTCCGGTTGCGGAAAGTCCACGCTCTTGCGCGTTGTGGGCGACCTGATTCAACCCACTTCGGGCATGGCCACCATAAACGGGAAGAGCGCGCGCCAAGCCAGGCTCGATCAGGACTATGGCATCGTCTTCCAAGCCGCCACGCTCTACGACTGGCGCACTGTGGCCAAAAACGTGCAGTTGCCGCTGGAGTTGATGCAGTTCAGCCGAACGGAAAAAGACCGCCGCACGCAGGCCATGTTGGAGCTGGTAGAGTTGACTGACTTCGCCGCACACTACCCGTGGCAGCTGTCCGGCGGCATGCAACAGAGGGTGGCCATCGCGCGTGCGCTCTCTTTCGAACCCTCGATATTGCTGATGGATGAGCCGTTCGGTGCGCTAGACGAGATGACTCGAGAGCGTCTCAATTTGGAGCTTCTAAACATCTGGAGGAAGACCAACACGACGGTACTTTTCGTCACGCACAGCATCACTGAAGCCGTCTTTCTTTCCACCAGGGTGATCGTGATGTCCGCCCGTCCGGGCCGCATCACCGCGGATATCGCCATCGATCTGCCCCAGCCGCGAAATGCGGAGACCCGCAGCAACGTGCGCTTCTTCGAGCTGGAGACAGAGGTAAGGGAGGCGCTGCGCATCAGCGAAGGCGGCCAGGAAAGCAACAGGGCGCCTGCATGAGCGAGAGCAGGCAGCGTATCTGGGCGCCGATAATAATTCTCGTTGCGCTGGTCTTCTTGTGGGAAGCGCTTGTGACAGCCTTCAATATCCAGCAGTTCCTGTTGCCGAAGCCATCGGCCATCACTGGCAATCTCGTTCAGGTTGTCGTTCTGGAAGGGTCGGTTTCTCAAGGGGATCCGGTGGCGGAGCTATCGATAGATAACCGTTTCATCGTATTTCTGGCTGGCGACCTGACACCTGAAGTCCAGGCGACAATGCAGGAGGCACGCTGGCTGGAGTTCGGACTTGGTGGCCGCAGTGTCTCGGTATTGAAGGGAAGAAACCTGACGCCAATCCTGGCGGCCAGCTGGTTCACGTTGAAGGAAGCGTTGGGGGGAATGGCTATGGGCACGCTGGCGGGCATCGCGGTTGCCTTAGCCACGACGCGGTGGAGCGCCACGCGCGAGGCCCTGCTTCCCTTTGCCATCGCGGCAAATTCGATGCCTATCATTGCTTTTGCCCCGATCATGAACAACTGGTTCGGCATCGATAATCCGTTTTCCAAGATGGCGATCGTAACGGTCATGATCTTCTTCCCCATCATGATCAATACCTTGCGCGGGTTGATTTCGGTGGATAGCCGTTCGCTGGAACTGATGCATTCTTATGCAGCCAGCGACTCCGAAATCCTGTTCAAACTGCGAATCCCCAACGCGCTTCCGTCACTGTTCAGCGGCTTGAAAGTAGCGGGAGCGCTGGCCATGATCGGGGCGATTGTGGGCGAGTATTTCGGGGGCCCCCGCATTGCCTTGGGTGTATTCATTACCCAAGAGGCGGCGCTGTTCCGTTTCGCATCGGCCTGGGCCGCAATTCTCGTGGCATGTCTCATAGGCATTTCAATCTATCTCGTCATCCTTCTTGCGGAACGTTTGGCCCTGCCCTGGCATCCGACATTCCGCGCCTAGACAGAGTGATTTCACGCAATTCACAGTTCATCGGGAGGATCTCATGAAGAATCGAACATCACTTTTGCTGACCGGATGCGTGCTCCTGATCCTTGTTTTGGGAGCCTGCGTGCCGGCAGCACCGGCAACGGATTCCGGCGCGGAGATGGCGCCAGCCGACGAGGGTTGCGCCGAAATGACGCCGGTCAAGCTGCAACTCCAGTGGGTGACCCAGTCCCAGTTCGCCGGCTATTTTGCCGCCGTCGATCAGGGCTTCTATGCGGAGCAGTGCCTGGACGTAACCATTCTTGAAGGCGCGGTCGACATTGTGCCCCAGCAGGTGGTCGCGTCCGGCCAGGCCGAGTTCGGCCTGGCCTGGGTGCCCAAGGTGTTGGCCTCGCGGGCTGAAGGGGCCGACCTGGTCAATATTGCCCAGGTATTCCAGCGCAGTGGTACCCTGGAGGTATCCTGGGCCGATGCGCCGGTGGAGACCATCGCCGATATGGCGGGGAAGAAGGTCGGAACCTGGGGATTCGGCAATGAACATGAGCTGTTCGTGGCGATGCGGGCAGAGGGCATTGATCCGAACAACCCGGACGATGTCACCATTATTCAGCAGAGCTTCGACATGCTGGCTCTGCTCAACCGAGAACTCGACGCGGCACAGGCGATGATCTACAACGAGTACGCCCAGGTGTTGGAGGCTGTCAACCCTGAGACCGGTGAACTCTATCAGCCGTCTGATCTGGTGGTCATCGACTTCAACGACGTCGGCACCGCCATGCTGCAGGACCATGTCTTCGCACGTGAAGCCTGGCTGGCAGAGGAAGGGAGTGAGGACATCGCCGTTCGCTTCCTGGCCGCAAGTTTCAGGGGCTGGCAGTTCTGCCGAGACAATTTCGACGCATGTGTGCAGGTGGTACTGGACAATGGTCCTACGCTCGGCCACAGCCACATGAGCTGGCAGTTGAACGAGATAAATAAGTTGATCTGGCCGTCGCCAGCAGGAATCGGCGTGATGGACCAGGGGCTGTGGGACCAGACCGTTCAGGTGTCGGTTGACGGCGGCGTCATCTCCGAAGCCCCTAGCGACGGTGCATTCCGCACGGACCTGGCTGAAGCGGCCCTGGAACTGCTGGATGGCGACACGATGGGTGACAGCTACATGCCCATCGAAGTCGAACTGGTCGAGGGCGGCGAATAGTCGCTTGATCAATAGGAAGACAGAGAGTCACGAGTGGCCGGCAACTTGGTAAGTTGCCGGTCACTTGACGCGGCTGTTTGCGTTTGAAAAAGGATAGTAAGTGTGCAGAAAGTACGGGAATCGGTGACAGCTACATATGAGACACATTCTGTGCAGCTTCCGGCCGGGGGCGTGTGGACGTATGAGGACTATGCTCTTCTCCCAGACGACGGCAAGCGCTATGAAGTAATCCGGGGAGAACTCTATATGTCGGCGGCGCCGCGGCCTTTGCACCAGCGAGTCGTTACCCGTCTATGCTATTTCTTGGAAGGATTTCTTGAGAATTCTGACATTGGGATAGCATTCGTTGCCCCCATTGACGTAATTCTTCCAGATAGAATTGGTGACCCTGTGCAGCCTGACATTGTCGTCATTCGCCGCGAAAGTCTCCCTATCATCGACGAACTCAACATCCAGGGTGCGCCTGACCTGGTTGTTGAAGTGCTGTCCCCTTCCAACCCTGCACATGACCGTAAACTGAAGTATGATCTCTACGCTGAGGCTGGAGTGCAGGAATACTGGATAGTCGATCCCCACATTCGGTCAGTCGAGATTCATGTCTTACAGGACGGAACCTACGAACACCTCGGAAAATGGGGTGAAGGGGAAACCGCCCGTTCTGTTGTTTTGAAAGGTTTTTCCGTTCATGTCAATGAGATGATTCCCACATGATCCTGGTGACCGGCGCGGCCGGCAAGACCGGGAGGGCCGTACTCGAGGCACTGGCCCAGAGCGGACAGCCGGCGCGGGCCTGGCTGCGACGTTCCGAGCAAGCCCACGACCTGCCAGCAACTGATACGGTTGTCGGTGACCTGGCGGATGCGCGCTTGTGGAAGGAGGCGTGCCTCGGGGTGGATGCGCTCTATCTCATCTGCCCCAATATGTATCATCGCGAACTTGAGGTGGGCCGTATGGCGATGGAGGCTGCACGAACGGCCGGTGTCAAGCGCTTCGTCTACCATTCGGTACTTCACCCGCAGACAGAAGAGATGCCCCATCACTGGCAAAAGCTGCGCATGGAAGAGGAGATCTTTCGCGGCGGCCTGCCATTCACAATTCTCCAACCATGCGCGTACATGCAGAACGTGGTTGCCTACCTGGATGACATAATAACGAAGGGGAGGTATGTTGTACCCTATAATATTCGGGCTCGATTCGCGCTTGTTGACCTGGCTGACGTTGCCCTGGCAGCTGCACGCATACTGACCGAATCCGGCCATGAAGGAGCGACTTACGAGCTGGCCGGGCCCGCGAGTCTCTCCTCGGAGGATATAGCCCAGGCTTTTACCCACCGATTGCAGCGACCGGTTGAAGCTGTTGAAAGATCAGTAGAGAGATGGGAGAGCTCCGCCAATGCCGGCGGAATGCCTCCCGAGACGATTGGATTTCTGGCCGCTATGTTTCGATACTACGACCGCTACGGACTGATAGGCAATGGAAACGTCCTGGGCTGGTTGCTGGGCCGGCGTCCGACTTCATTTTCGCATTTCGTGACGCGGGTCGTTCCTGTATGACGATGACCTTGTGACAGCCCGGCTGGCTTGCATCCTGGTGTCAGGCGCAAGCGACACTTGTCCAGAGATTTGCCATGAGATTCATCCTGTCCACCGGATCCCTGTATAACTACAGCGTCGACCGCGTCTTTGCCCTTGCGGCTGAGGCAGGCTTCGACGGCATCGAGATGCTCATCGATCATCGCTGGGACACACGTCAGGCCGACTACCTGCGACACCTGATGGAAAGCCACTCTTTGCCGATCCCGGCCCTCCACAGCCCTTTCAGCCGCAACTGCAGCGGCTGGGGAGAAACAGAGCACGGCGCCATCGCCCGCACCGCCGAACTGGCTAACGAGCTTGGCGCGCAGGTTGTAGTCCACCATCTCCCCATGCGTTTCGGATATGCATTTCTGCAGACGGCGGGGCGCAGTCTTTTGCTGCCGAATCCTTTCGATTCCGGCCGCCAATACGCGACCTGGCTATCTGAAGGTTACGCGGCGCTCCAAACCTCTACGGACGTACTGCTTTGCATCGAAAACCTGCCGGCCAACCGCTTTTTGGGCAGACGCGTCAACCCGGCCCGTTGGAACGCGCATAGCCGCACAACACTTGACGACATCACTCGCTTTCCTCACATAACCTTGGACACGACCCACCTAGGCACCTGGGGACTTGACCCGCTGGAGGCCTACGACCGCTGGGGGCAACGCGTGAAGCACGTGCATCTGAGCAACTTCGACGGCAGCGAACACCGCCGCCCCGAGGACGGCTCGCTGCGGCTCGACGCATTGCTGGCCCGCATGGCCGCGGACGGTTACCCCTATTCCATTTCGCTGGAATTGCATCCCGACGCCCTGGAGGCGGGTGCGCCTGACAGCCGGATCGTTGACCTACTGCGGGGCAGCCTGTATTACTGCCGGAAGGCGGTCGGGTAAACGAAAAGAGCAGCCCGGCACGGCTGCTCTTAAAGTATCAATCGGGTCAGGTCTGGTTCTCATTCCATCGGGTAGCGCAGCCCCCAGTCCTCGCGCAACCCGTCCATCAGGCGCATGATAGCCAGAGACTCGGCCAGTGGCATGAGCTCGTGTTCGGTCAGGCCTTCACGCAGGCAGCGGCCGCATTCGACGGCCTGATAGTTCCATCCATTGCCAATAAAATCCGGGCGTACCGTCTCCTGCTCGTGGCCGTCGCGATGGATCGTGAACCCTGACGGGGCCCACCAGCGGTCATGAGCACGAATCTCCCCCTTTGTTCCGCTAATGTGCAGCGAATGGGGCGTGTTGGCGCGGACTGCAGTGGACATAACGGCGAGAGCGCCGTCTTTGTACTGGAAAAGCATACCGGCCAACTCGTCGACGCCGGTCTCGCCCAGATGCGCCAGCGACGCGATGCGGGCAGGGCTCCCCAGCAGGTGATGGACCAGCGAAATCGGATATACGCCAATGTCCAGCAAGGCGCCGCCGCCCAAGTCGGGGTTGAAAGCGCGGCTTGCCGGATTGACCGGTGCGCGATAGCAGAAATCTCCCTGGAAGAGGCGGATGTCGCCGATCTGCCCTTCTTCGATGCGACGAACCATCTCGCGGATGTGAGGCAGGAAACGCGTCCACATCGCCTCCATCAGGAAGATACCATTGGTGCGGGCGCAGTCGATCATCTCCTGTGCTTCGGCGCTATTGATGGCGAAGGGTTTCTCACACAGCACCGCCTTGCCGGCGTTCAAGCAGCTGATTGTGTTCTCTTTGTGCAAGGTGTGTGGGGTGGCAATATAGATGATATCGACATCAGGGTCGGCGGCAAGCGCTTCGTAAGAGGGATGCCGGTGCGGGATTGCGAACCTGTCGGCAAACTCGTCAGCGGTGTGCTGCGCACGCGAACCCACGGCGACGATTTCGGCATCCGTCTCGGCGGCAAGCCCGGTTGCAAAGTCTCCGGCGATGCGCCCGGTCCCCAAAATACCCCATCGAATTTTGTCCATATTGGTAGACTCCAGAGTTTTTCGTGTTCGGCCGGAACAGTTCGGGAAGTTAAACACGACTCCCGTAGACTGTCAACCGCCCGGCCCTATGTTATACTGGTCGCGCTTGCAGAGGAATAGAGGAGGGCCCGAAATGATGGTGCGGGTGGGGCTCTCCCCGGTCATAGATGGGTCGATTATCGTGCCCTACAGGAGGTTTATGCATGACAGCGAAAAGCGCGTCGCGGCTTGCCATAGACGGTGGAGCACCTGCCCGCAGCAGAGTGGATTCGTCCCTGGCCCCCGGTGGGCAGGCCATCGATGAAGAGGAAGAGCAAGCCGTTCTCGACGTATTACGCGCCAAACGGCTGTTCCGCTTTTCGGGCCATGAAGACGGCGAATCGAAGGCGGACCAGTTTGAGCGGGCGTTTGCGTCATCGGTCGGCGCGGCCCATGCTCTGGCGGTCACGTCCGGCACTGCGGCGTTGATCAGCGGACTGCAAGGGATTGGCATTGGGCCGGGTGACGAGGTGATTTTGCCGGCCTACACGTGGATGGCCTCGGCTACGGCTGTCCTGGCGGTCGGAGGGATTCCGGTCATTGCCGAGATCGATGAATCCTTGACGCTGGACCCGGCCGATGTTGAGCGGAAGATAAGCCCGCACACCAAGGCGATCATGCCGGTGCATATGCGCGGGGCAATGGCGCGAATGGATGCCATTCTTGACGTGGCAAACCGTCACGGGCTCAGGGTTATCGAAGACTGTGCCCAGGGAAACGGTGCCAGCTTCCAGGGCCGCAGGCTCGGCTCCATTGGCGACGTGGGCTGCTTCAGCCTGCAGTTCAGCAAGATCATCACGACGGGCGAGGGCGGCATTGTGACGACCAGTGACCAGCAGGTCTGGCAACGGGCGTTCATGTTTCACGATGTGGCCGCCTGGAACCGGCTGGAGATACCGGACGTTGAGGTGCTGTGGGGCGCTAACTTCCGAATGTCGGAGATGCCGGCGGCTATTGGCCTGGTGCAACTGGGCCGATTGCAGGGCATTGTAGAAGCCGCCCGGGCAAGGAAGGCGATGCTGCTGGCCGGTATCAGTTCGACCGCCGCGAGCAGAGGGGTCACCTTTCGAGACATTCCCGACCCTGACGGCGACAGTGCGATCACACTGGCGATGTTCGTGGAAACGCCTGCCAAGGCCCAAACGGTCGCGCATGCTCTGAACGCTGAGAACATCTCGGCGGGCGTGCTTTACCGGCCGGAACGGCAGGATATCCACGTGTATGCGCATTGGCTTCCCATTCTTTCGAAACGCACCTGGACGGAAGCCGGCGGACCCTGGCGCTGGGCGAGACGAGACATTACCTATTCGCGGGATATGTGCCAGCGTTCGCTCGACATTCTTGCCCGATCGGTCGTACTTAATGTAGACCCTTATATGAGTAATTCGGATGTGGAGGAGACCATCGACGGTGTTACGAAAGTGCTCGACGCTCTTGCCTAGTCTTCGGATCTGATGTTGCAGCCCTCTCTGCCATGACCAAGAATCCCCTTTGTACAATCTTGCTCGCCCTGCTACTGGCCGGATGCGGCCGGTTGAACGTTGGCATAGGGCCGCTGCTGCGCGACGTAACGGTAGCGCCTGATCAGATATCTCCCAACGCTGACGGAGATACAGACGTAACTGAGATTCGCTATACGCTAAGCCGCTCCGCCTATGTCAGCATCTTTTTCGAGAACGAAGAAGGCGAACGGTTCTACTTTCGCAAGGACCGGCGCCGCTCTCCCGGCAGCTACAGTGTGCTGTGGGGGGGTGTTATGGATGAACCGATGATTGAGCAGATGGACGGCGGGACCAATGAAATCCTCAGCCGTGTCTTGCCGGACGGAAAGTATCGTTGGTTCATTCAGGCATTGGATGATCGCGCCAACACGGAAACTGCGGACGGCGCCATCACCCTGGAGAACGGCGACACGGAGGTTCCAAGACTGGAGAGTTTTGCGGTCATGCCCACGGTGTTTCGTCCCAATCTGGACGGATTGCGGGACGACTGGGTCAGCATCTCCTACAACCTGACGAAGGAGGTGCAGAACATTCAGGTCTATCTTGTGGACCCTGACAGGCCTGGCCTGAAAGTGCATATCGCGGAAGGGCCAAACACCATCGAACCAGAGGAAGCTGGCAACCACACGTACAAATATTTTGGTGGGGTAGACCTGAACGCAGAACCACCTCCAGACGGCGACTACCTGGTCGTTGGCGAGGCAAACGATCTGGCCGGAAATCGCGTGCGGGTGACTCGCGCTCTAACGATAGAAATGGGAGGCAGGCCGCGGGCTGACGTCGTTCAAGGCGAGATCGACTGGGTAAACGAAGTCAACCGAGTCGTTAGTGTGCCTCTTGGTCAGAAGCTGTGCTTCAACGCCATTGTCAAGAATGAAGGCGACGTGCCTGTCCGCACCAACGGTCCCTGGCCGGGGCAGGAGTACCATTTCGTCGAGGACTTCATTCATGATTCGTTCAATTCTGTCGCATCCAGGCCAGAAAACCGGGACAAGTACTGGTTTGAACTGCCAGGCGCGTTTCGGTTTGGACTCAATTTCAGTACAACCGGGTATCCCTACCCCTTCCGGTGGGCAATCGGACGGCAGGAGGACCTGGAATACCTTGAAATCGAGGGGGAGAGTGCCTGGTATCTGATGCCTGGAAATTCCGGCGAGGTCAGCGGCTGCATACATTTTGAAGGGAGGCCGCCAGGAGGAAACGTTCTGTGGTGGGGCGGGTTGATTCATGAGGCCTATGGCCACCCCAATGATTTCATCGACCGTATCACCGTGAATGTTGGAACGGAGTGAGCGGCAGGCCAAAATCCTGGCGGTAGGCAAACTTGAAGGCAGTTCTATGCGCTTGGCAGTTATTGTCGTCTCATACAATGTGCGGGACCTGTTGCGCAGTTGCCTGCAGAGCGTCTTTGACTCGGCAGGACTGAGCGCTGACTGGCTGGGGGTTGACGTAACGGTCGTCGACAACGCCAGCCACGACGGCAGCGCGCAGATGGTGGCCGATGCGTTCCCGAACGTCAATCTCATCGCCATGACCGAAAACCTTGGCTTTACGCGCGCGAATAACTTCGCGCTCAGAGGGTTGGGTTTTGGCGCAGACAGCGAGGAACGCGCTGCCGGGGCACCCGATCTCGTTCTACTCCTGAATCCGGACACAGAGGTGGTGGACGACGCATTGGGCAAGTTGGCCTCCTTCATGCGGGACAATCCGACCTCGGGCGTGTGCGGCCCGCGGCTGCATTATGGAGACGGTAGCTTGCAACATGGAGGCTTTGCGTTTCCAGGGCTGGCGCAGATCGCACTCGACCTCATGTCCTTGGCGGGGGTGCCCGGCCTAAGCCGCCTGACTCATCGACTCTTGCACAGCCGCTTGAACGGACGGTACTCGCGCCGGCAGTGGCTGGGCGTCACGCCTTTTGCCGTCGACTTTGTGCTTGGTGCTGCGCTGATGGCGCGGGGCGAGAGCATCCGCGCGGTGGGGCTGTTGGATGAAGGCTACTTCATGTACTGTGAGGAGATGGACTGGTGCTTGCGCATGCGCGAAGCGGGAATGCCGACCTATGCAGTGCCGACAGCGCAGGTAGTTCACTACGAAGGCCGCAGCAGCAGCCAAGTCCGCTGGAAGTCCTTCGAACGGCTGTGGGCCAGTCGATTCCGCTTCTTCACGATCCATGGGCACCGCTATCCGCACGGATTCCATCTGCTCCTGCGGCCACTGGTGCGCCTGGGCTTGGCTTTGAACGAGATGGCCGCCCGACGCCAGTTCGCCCGCGGCCGCCTCAGCGGCGATCGGTTGGGGGAGCAGCTGGACGCATATGCCAACGTACTGAGCTCTGGCGGATAGCCACACCTGGCACAGTTGTGGACAGCCAGGCGACTGAAAGTCTGCGCAATTGAGGGTTTTACGGATGCCGCCGCGCCTAACGGCAGTAATTCTCACCAAGGATGAATCTGAGAACATTGCGGACTGCATCGACGCGCTGAAGGGCTGGACTGACGAAGTCGTGGTCTGGGACTCGTGCAGTCAGGACAGTACCCGGGGCCTTGCGCAGGGGGCAGGCGCCCTTGTGGTCGCGCGTCCATTTGACGATTACGGCCGGCAACGGCAGTCCGCGCTCGACAGCATCAACAGTGAATGGATTCTGTTCATTGACGCGGACGAACGGGCCACGCCTGGGCTGGCACGTGAGGTCTTGCAGGCGTGCAAGGACAGGCGCCGAGCCGGATTCTGGATTCCGCGACGAAACTTTATCGTCGGCCATGAGATGCAGGGGGGCGGGTTCTTCCCGGACTATCAGTTGCGCCTTTTGCGGAGGGGCTCTGCACGTTACGACCTGCGCAGAGAGGTCCACGAAGTCGTCATTCTAGAGGGGGAGGATGGAGTGCTGGCAGAGCCGCTGTTGCACTACAACTACGCGAACTGGGAGCAGTTTCACCGCAAGCAGCGAACCTACGCCCGCTACGAAGCCAGGATTCTCGAGCAAGAGCGTGTTCAACTAAGGCCGCACAACTTGATTCTTCAACCGGTACGGGAGCTGCGGCGCCGCTTTGTCACATTGAAGGGGTGGCGGGACGGCTTCCACGGACTGCGAATTGCACTGTTACTCGCCTGGTATTACGGCTTCGTTCCCTACTGGCTGCTGATGGCAGACCTGCAAACCGCGGACTGCGGTGAGTAAAGCTTCCGGCCGTTTGCCGCCGGCTGATTCCCACAGTTTACTTCGATTCAAAAGCCTCACGATGTGCGTCACGCACAGCGTTGTCCTCGAGTTTGGCATAGATGCGTGTCGTGTTGGGACTTGCGTGTCCCAGCGCGGTCTGGGTGACGGCCAGGTCGTGCGTGGTCTGGTAGATACGGGTGGCGAAAAAGTGTCGGAGCGCGTGGGGGGTAATGCCCTTGGCGCCAAGGCCCGCCCCTTCGGCCAGGCGACGAATCGTATTCTGGATGGACTGCGTCGACAGCGGCAACACTTTTGAGCCGGACTTTTTGTCGTGCCGGGCAAAGACCGGCAGGTCGGACAGCGGGCGGCCGGTCGCGCCGTCGAATGATTGCCTCGCCTGCAAATAGTGGTGAATCGCGTCCCAGGACCGTTCGTCGAAGTAGACACGGCGGACTTTGTTGCCCTTGCCAACGACCCACACGGCTCTATCCTGGTCTTCCAACTGCTTGCGCGTGAGGCTGACCAGTTCGCCGACCCGCAGGCCCGTGCAACGCAGCGTCTCCACGATGGCGATGTCCCTCAGCTTGGCAAGCCGTGCGCGCGGATCATCCGGTCGGCGCAGGACGGTCTCGCGTGCTGCAGTGACCAGCATTTCCATCTCCTCAGGCCTTGGGGGATGGGGTATCAGTTCCGGTGGGCGTTGCGTTCTACGAACGTGCTTGATCCCTTCCTGCAGGCGCGCCAACTCCTGCGGCGTGAACGGCAACCAGCCTCGCACCTGCAGGTAGCTCACCCAGGCCATCATGGCGGCCAGGTAGGTGGTAAGAGTTCGCTGGCCGATACTGGCCGCCTCCAGGAGCCAGGTCGAAAAGGCTAGCAATCGGTCGACATCGAGGTCTTCAAGGTCCTTGACTTCCGGCGGGATCCCCTTTTCGGCCAGATATTGGCGGAAGAGGTTCATGGCCGTTCGGTAGGTACGGCGCGTATAGGCCGTTCCGGTGTCCGCAGCTTCAAGATAGCTCTCGATAGTGGAAGAGATGGACATCAGGTTGCCTTCCAAGAGACCAGGGAGAGTCGGCCCCCCAGAATAAGGGGGGCGCGTCGGGAGCGGTCATGCTCGCCGCCCTGGGCCGGATACGATGCGACCGGGTGTCGCCCCGGTGTGCGCGCCATCCTTATAGACTCGTTCGCCGTTGACCCAGACATCGCGCACACCGAGGGAGAGCTGGTGAGGTTCGGTGAAGGTTGCCAGGTCGCCGACTGTCTCCGGATCGAAGATCACCACGTCGGCGAAGAAGCCCTCGCGCAGCTGGCCCCGGTCACGCAGTCCGAGCCGGTCGCAGAGTGCCGATGACATCTTGCGCACTGCGTCCTCCAGCGAAATTACCTTTTCTTCGCGGACGTACTTTCCCAGAACGCGGCTGTAGGTGCCGTAGGCGCGTGGATGGTAGGGGCCGGTTGGCGCGGCCCAGGATGGGTCCAACCCACCGGCGTCGGTGGAGATCATGATCCAGGGCTGTTGCAGCTGGCGCCGCAGATTCTCTTCACTCATGACGAAATAGAATGTGCTGATGCGCTGCTCTTCTGATGCGAGAAGATCCATAGCCGCGTCCGGCCAGTCCACGCCCATTCTTGTTGCGATCTCTGAGAGGGTCTTGCCCACATACTGCTGGTTTTCTTCTTTCAGGAAGCCAACAGGCATCACGCCCTGCGGTCCTACGAGATCGGCCATTGCTTCCCAGTCACCGGTCGGATAGAGGGCAGCTTCCTTGATCCTGGCGCGCATGGCGCCGTCGCGAATGTTTTCGTAGAGCTTGTCACCGGCTGCAGCCCAAGGCGGCAAGACGGAGGTGAGACCGGTTCCTGCAGCTGGGTACGAGTACATGTCGGCAGTGACATCGGTTCCTTGTGACCGGGCTTCGGTGATGCGCTCCATTGCTGAGGCCATTTTGTGCCAGTTGCGGGTTCCGGCTGCCTTCAGGTGATAGATCTCCACCGGAACATCGGCATTGCGGCCGATGGAAAGCGCTTCCTCCAGCCCCTCCATAAAGGCGTCGGCTTCCGAGCGCAGGTGGGTGATGTAGATTCCGTTGTAGGGGCGGAAGGCCTGGGCGATCTCAACGACTTCGTCGGTAGTAGCATAGCTGGAGGGTGGGTAGATAAGCGCGAAAGAGACGCCGAATGCGCCGTCCTCCATAGCCTCGGCGGTAACCCGCTTCATCGTCGCCATCTCGTCATCGGTGGGGGGTCGCATGTCCATTCCCATGGCGTACTTGCGCAGCGTACCCCCGCCGAGAAAGGAACCGATATTGGGTGAAACACCCTGATCGGTCATGGCCTCCAACCAGTCGCGGAAGCGACGCCAAGACGCCATTCGCTCGGCCCACGCTGGATCCAAGAGTTGCGTGAATTGGTGAACGGGTAGTTCGGCACTGATTCTTCCGCCCAAGGGGGCTGGCGTCCATCCCTCGCCCATTACCTCCGTCGTTACGCCCTGGGAGATTTTGGACAGGCTGCGGCCGTCGACCATGAGCGACAGGATAGAGTGGCTGAGAATGTCGACAAATCCGGGACAGACTACGTGCCCGCTGGCGTCCACGACTTCGGTGCAATTTTCTGTTGGGATGGCGCCGGGTGGAGCGACTGCTGCAATGCGATCATTTGCCAAGGCCACATCACCGTAGCGCCAAGGAGAACCCGAGCCGTCAACGATGCGTGCATTTTGGATGAGAATTTCGTGTTCAGGCATGTGAATTTATCTTGAAATGTGGATAGAGGTGTTTGCGGTGCATAGAAATGGTACTCGACACCGATATGTGCGTCAAGAGTTCAGGTGGTTCCGGGAGGCAAGCAGATGGCGGGAAGTGGCCTGCAGGTTGGCTGGTGCCATCAAGAGATCCTTCAATGCAGATAGAGAGAAAGGAACTGATGCCCCTAATGGTCTGGTGTAAGGAATTGACGAGCGGGGGCCTCATGGGGAGGGCCTGCTGCTTCTTGGAAACGTTGCAGACTCGATTTCACGATATGATATAATCGTTGGGGCCTGTGGAACAGCGCTAAAGTGTTCGTCAACTTGTCAGAGGCTTGAACCCAGAGCTTGCATTTTCAAACTTACGGACTTGAAGAGTAATTCGGCGCTTCATTGCTGCTTTTCAATGGTCACTTCTTCCCTTAGTCGCTCATTTCACATTTCTCTCTGCCTCATTCTCCTCCTTTCGGTTCTATCTTCCTGTTCGGGCAGACTACGGTCTCCAAGACTGGTCGGAAGCAAGGAAACGTACGCGACCGGCCGCATCCTGATCAAGTTCAATTCTGGCTTTTCCTCCGTTTCGATGAAGGAAACGGCCAAACACTTTGATCTGCGTCCCTCCTCGATATCTTGCGGCTCCGTCCATTTGCACAGTGTGCGCCCGGGAACTGAACTGGATGCGGCGGAGGCATTCATGCTGGATCCAGCGGTGGAATACGCTGAACCGGACTATTTGATCTTCGCGGCCTCGGCGGGTGAGATTGCCGCTGGGGAGGGAAGAGTAGTCAGTTATGGCGGCGCCGGATCAAGGCAGAGGCAATCGACCTTGCTATCAGCGAATCGTGGGGGAACACCCAACGACCCCTTCTACGACAGGCAGTGGGCGCTGGCCAAAATCGATGCTGAAGCCGCCTGGAAGGTTTCCACCGGTAGCAATGTGATTATTGCGGTGATCGATTCGGGCGTCGATCTGGACCATCCTGAACTGGAGGAGCGTGTTCTGGAGGGGTACGACTTCGTCAACGAAGACACCGAAGCGGACGACGATTACGGTCACGGAACCTTGGTGGCTGGGGTGGCTGCGGCCGCTGCGCATAACGAGAGGGGCATAGCCGGCCTGGCCTGGAACGCCCAGATCTTGCCAGTGAAAGTGCTGGACAATCAGGGTCAGGGCGTTAGCAGCAACCTTACGTGCGCCCTCTATTGGGCTGCGGACGAGGGCGCAGACGTGATCAACATCAGTATCATCAGTTTTGGCCCATCATTTGGGATGCAGAGCGCGATAAACTACGCCGCGAATGAAGGGGCTCTCGTGTTCTCGGCGTCCGGAAACCTCTATGAACAGGGAAATCCCGTCACCTATCCTGCTGCGCTCGACAACGTAGTGGCCGTCGGCGCCACTGACAGAGACGATGCCCACGCCTGGTTCTCAAGCGCGGGCACCTTTGTAGATATCGCTGCGCCTGGGGTAAGCATTTACAGCCCGTTTCCCCCGACGCATGAGGAGTATCGATCGGTGAATGGAACGAGCCTGGCAACGCCTCACGTGGTAGGACTGGCCGCCCTGATACTGTCTGCCGCTCCGGGTCTGTCCTCTGAAGAGGTGGCAGCGGTGATCCAGCAGAGCGCGGTCGACTTGGGCGACGCCAGCAAGGACGACAAGTTCGGTCACGGGAGAATCGATGCGTCGGCAGCGATGTCGCTCACCATCTCGTCTTTGCCGGTGCAGTTGCTGCTGCCGAGCGTGAATTCCCCCTCGCCTACGGTCACGCCGACTGCCACCCCATCACCGACTGCCGATTCGACACCTGAACCGTCGCCGACACCCAGCCCAACTCCGACGCCAAGCCAGTAACCGGTTCCACTTTGCCAGCAGCGCGAATAGCAGGGAACACAGGAGAGCCCGAGCAGCTCGGGTTCAGGTGCTGCTATACCCCTTGGCGCCGCAGGAATCGATACATCCGCTCCAAGGCGATTTCCAGTTTCGGCATTTCGACGGGGTAGGCGCAGCGGACGTGTCCCTGGCCGCCGGCGCCGAAGCCGCTGCCCGGAATGACGGCCACGCGTTCCTCGTTCAGGAGCTTCTCGGCAAACTCAAACTCGTCCATGCCGGTGCGCTGAACGCTAGGGAAGGCGTAAAATGCGCCCTTTGGCTCAAAGCAGTCAAGGCCGATTTCGTTGAGGCCGTCGACGAGGAAGCGGCGGCGTTCGCCGTAGCTGGCGACCATCTCCTGCACGGCGGATTCGGCGGCGGGGTCGGTCAGTGCACGCAAGGCGGCGGCCTGACCGCCAGTTGGCGCGGACATGATGAGGTATTGGTGGATACGACGCATGGCGCCGAGCAGTTCGGCCGGGCCTGCGGCATAGCCTATGCGCCAGCCGGTCATGGCGTAATCTTTGCTCATCCCGCCGAGATGGATGGTGCGCTCGGCCATGCCCGGCAGGGCGGCGAACATGACGTGCTCGTGGTCATCGTAGACGAGGCGATCGTAGATTTCGTCGGAGATGACAATCAGGTCGTGCTTTTCGGCTACCTGTGCGATGGCTGAGAGCTCCGCCCGATTCATAACGGCTCCAGTTGGATTGCAGGGATAGCCGATGAGCAGGACCTTGGTGCGCGGTGTGATGGCTTCCTCAAGTTGTGCCGGCGTCAGGACAAAGTTGTTGGCGGCGTAGGTGGGAACGTCGACAACGGTACCTCCGGCCAGAATCACATCGGCGGTGTAGGAAACGAAGCAGGGCTGGGGAACAAGCACTTCGTCACCCGGATCGAGCAGCGCCTGCATGGCAATATACATCGCTTCACTGACGCCGACAGTGATGAGTACTTCCGTACTGGCATCGTATAGGGGCGCGTCGTAGAGGTTCGTCAGCATGTCCGCTACGGCTTCCCGCAGCTCCAATGTGCCGGCGTTTGACGTGTAGGCGGTGTCCCCTTGCAGCAGGCTATCCGTCCCGGCGTGGAGAACCGGCTTGGGGGTTACGTAGTCAGGCTCTCCTATTCCCAGGCTGATCACGTCATCCATTGTCGTAGCGAGGTCGAAAAAGCGTCGAATCGGAGAGGGCGGCACGCGCCGTACGCGGCTGCTCAGGCGGTTCTCCAGCGAGCGTCTCAGGCCTGTGGAATGGTTGGTTTGGTCGTCGCCCGTGTCGGGCCTTATCGCGGTCGGAGCTTCAGGAGAATTCATAAGTATCATATTCGTCTCTAGTTGGTTCAATGCAGTGGGGACGGGTAGTTTCGATGCCTGCCAGATGCCTTGGGCGAGCGCAAGCGTCTGCGTTTCCGACGGAAGCCTTCAGAGCCGATTGCACAACGGACGGCGACTTAACCGAGCCGTTGCCGGCCAGCTGCAGCGGCTGCGCCCAAAGCTGAAGCCCAGGGGATTGACCTACTGAGGCCTTTACGGGCCAACTCAGTCAGGCAGTTCTTTTGCTTAAAAGAACAGATGACTTTCACAGTACCGGTCTCCTCAGGCGCCACTCCGTACTCTGTTCGTAGGCGTAGGCCGCCCTCAATATTTTCTCTTCACCCATAGATGGGCCGAGCAGTTGCAGGCCGATGGGCAGTTCGTCGGCGTCGAAGCCGCAGGGGACGCTTATCCCGCACAGGCCGGCCAGATTGGCGCTGGTCGTGAAAATGTCGGTCAAAATCATGGCGAGCGGATCGTCCACTTTTTCGCCGATGCGAAACGCGGTGGTGGGCGAGGTCGGCGAAAGGATGACATCAACGTCCTCAAATGCCCGTTCGAAGTCCTGCTTGATCAGCGTGCGAACTTGCTGGGCTTTCAGATAGTAGGCATCGTAGTAGCCGGCGCTGAGGGCATAGGTTCCCAGCATGATGCGGCGTTTCACCTCGGGGCCGAAGCCTGCTCCGCGCGTCTGCCGGAAGTGGTCGAAAATCGAATCGCCGTCGACGCTGAGGCCAAAGCGGATGCCATCGTAACGGGCAAGGTTGGCGCTGGCCTCTGCGGTAACGACCAGATAGTAGACTGGCAAAGCCAGATGCGTATTGGGCAGGCCGATCGGTACGATCTCGGCCCCGAGAGAGGCGAAATGATCGATGGCAGAGCGGACTGCGTCTTCGACCTCCGGCTGGATGCCTTCGACGAAATATTCTTCGGGGATGCCGATGCGGATCCCTTCTATGTCGCCGGACAAGGTTGCTGAAAAGTCCGGCGCATTCGCCGGCATGGTTGTGCTGTCAAGCGGGTCCGCACCGGCGATCAGTTCAAGCAGCAGAGCGGCGTCAGCGACGGTCTTGGTTATGGGCCCTATCTGATCAAGGCTGCTGCCGTAGGCGATAAGCCCGTAGCGGCTAACGCGGCCGTAAGAGGGCTTCAATCCAACGATACCGCAGAACGAAGCGGGTTGTCGAACGCTGCCGCCGGTGTCAGTTCCGAGTGCAGCCGGCGCCTCGTCGGCGGCCACGGCGGCTGCGGAGCCACCGCTGCTGCCGCCTGGCACACGTTGCAAGTCCCAGGGGTTGCGTGTGGGGCCAAAGCCGCTGTTTTCGGTGCTCGACCCCATGGCGAACTCATCGGTGTTGGTCTTGCCCAGTATGATGGCGCCGGCGGCCAGCAGCTTTTGCACGGCGGTGGCGGAGTAGGGGGGAACAAAGCCCTCCAGGATGCGGCTGCCGGCGGTCGTCTCGATCCCGCTGGTCATCAGCACGTCCTTGATGGCGAGCGGGATGCCCAAGAGTGGACGGGTGTCTCCGCGGGCGCGCGCGGAGTCAGCCTTGGAAGCCGCTTCGAGCGCCTCATCCGGAGTTGTCCGCAGAAAAGCATGCAAGGTACCGTCCACCTGCTCGATACGTTCAAGGAAGGCCTTCGTGAGCTCGACGGAGGTAAAGTGCCCAGCTGTCAAGCCGGCACGCGCTTCCGCCACGCCAAGCGAAGTCAACTGCTTGGTTGAATTCTGATCGCCCATCATCGTTGCCTACCTCCATGCCGGAAGCGGGCACTGGTCTGCTCTGCAACCATCAAGCCACGTTACCTATAGGTTATCCACTATGCCCCGACGTCGTCGAACACGGCGATGACGCGGAAATAGCCGTCGTCGGAATCCGGGGCGTTTTTGACTGCCTGCGAGTTTGAAAGGCCTTCCTGCGACTCGTCGTCCGCCAGCACATTGCTGAGTGGAAGTACCTGAGGCGTTGGGGGCACGGCGCCTGTATCTACTGACTGGACCTGCTGTGCGTAGGTCAGAATCTGGGCGAGCTGACCGGCATATTCGTCCAATTCGGCATCAGTCAGTTGTAATTTGGCCAGTTCAGCAACGTGCCGAACCTCTTCCCTTGTCAGTTTCACATCGACCTCGCGGCGGAAGAATGAGGAAGTTTTCGTCCACAAAAAAGCGCCGTGGGATTTGTCCACGGCGCATCTCTGCGTTTCTTCTGCGCCGTGGCTGTCCTTCGGTGCCTACGGCGCAGTGTAAACAGCGTTACCCGCTACCGCAGCACGCGCGATGCTGCGCTTGCTGCTGCACTGTTGACTTCAGTGTGTGAAGAGTCCGTCTGTCTTGAAGAATCCCGATGCATAGTAGAAGCATATTCGTTGTGGTCGAAATTGTCAAGTATTGGCATTGCTGGCTGCTGAAGGCAGTTGACAGGGAAGTACCGGTGGGATACAAAAGACAGAATTCGGGAGGTTTCGACCACAAAGGCGAGGTATAGAATGAGGGACCCACAGACGGAGGAGAGGATTGGCGAGGCACTAGGCGTGCTGGGATTGCCCGGAGGCGCCATCGTGTTCGTACATAGCTCGATGAGCAGCATCGGGTACGTTGAAGGCGGCGCGGAGGCTCTGGTCGATGCCTTCCTGCGTGTACTGGGCCCGGCGGGTACCCTTGCCGTGCCGACTTTCACCTTTTCGCATTCGAACAGCGCCGATCCTGTCTTCGACCCGGTGCGCGATCCTTCTGAGATGGGCCGCCTAACCGAGGAGACCAGAACGCGGCCTGGGGCACAGAGAAGCTGCCACTTGTTTCACTCCGTCGCCGCCCTGGGAACGCACGCAAAGGAGATAGCTGCCAGCCACGGGCCGTCAGCCTGGGCGGAAGACGGTCCATTCTGGAAGCTGCATGAATTTGATGCCTATATTCTTCTGCTGGGTGTGCCCTACCTTCGGTGTACATTCTTTCACTTAATGGAGCAACTGGTACAGGTTCCATACCGCCAGTGGCGGGAAGTGGAGGCTCAGATCCGGGACCCGGACGGGTCGCAGCGGACGTTGCCGACGTTGACTTTCGGCCCCAAGCCCGGCTTCGTGGGCAACGACTTCAACAGGCTCGGGGCGATGCTGGAAGAGCAAGGGCATGTCCTGGCAGGGAGCGTGGGCAATGCAGTGGCGCGACTCTTCCGCGCCAGAGACGCCTTCGATGTTGGCATGGAACAGTATCGAGTCGATCCAGACCTCTTCCTTATGACAGGGCGAGAATATACACAGGTCGGAAGCGGCGTTCTGACTGACGAGTTGCACAATGAGAAATGGGTGATTGACCCTGCGAACATCTACAGAAGCCATTGAAATAGATTGGTGTTAACGGCAGAACACCATGACCTTCCACTCGGTGTTGTTCAGTGCTGTCATCGGTGTGCGAAGCAGATTAGGGGTCGGGGCAGTCTGGCGCGGGAATCATGAGAGCGGTGGCTGGAGTTGCTCCCCGTCTTTGAGCGAGACGCAGTGCAGGCGTCCGGCCTGGCCGTACGGTGGAGTCCGTCAGTTGGGGAGGGTGCGAGGGCAGGCACAAAGGCGAGGAGAGAGTGGAGAGGAGTGAGGAGAGAGTGACGCGGTCTTGTCTGAGCAAGATTGGCTCGGGGACTGGCGGGAGGTGGTCTGGCTGGACACTTTCGATTAGCCACCCGTCACCAATGGCGACACCCGGTCGATGAGGCGTGTTGTAGGAGAGGGGGCGTTGCGGGGGCGGAGCCCCCGCACAAGGGAGGGCCGACTAGGCCCGACCGCCCAGAACTGCAGTAGTCAGTGGTCAGTGGTCAGAGGCGGCGCTAAACCTGGCGGAAGCTGGAATAGGAACTGACCGTGGCTTGGGTGCCACCAGAGGTATACGAAAGTTCGCCGCAAAGTTGGGATGCACCCCTTATCATCGGGTGGATTGATCGCGACTCTGCCCGGTGCTATACTGACAGCATCCCTTGCCTCCATAGTAACGAGTTTTGCGTACTCCCACACTGTCAGGAGAAAGCCGTTGGGCCATCTTCCGGATTTCGATCTTGCGGGCAAAGTGGCGGTGATCACAGGCGCTTCCAGGGGCATCGGCGAGGCGATCAGCCGCTGTTTTGCAGCAAAGGGCGCCGCGGTCGTTCTGAGCAGCCGTAAGCAGGCGGCTCTTGACGAGGTTGCCGGGTCGATTCGGGCCACGGGCGGCCGCGCGCTGGCGGCGGCCGCGCATACGGGCGACATGGAGGCGGCAGCGGCCCTGGCGGAACAGGCGGTGCGTGAGTTCGGCGGGATCGACATCCTGGTAAACAATGCTGCGACGAACCCTCATTTCGGGCCGGTGCTTTCTGCGGAGGAGAGTCACTGGCACAAGATCCTCGACGTGAACGTGGTTGGCTACTTTCGCATGGCCAAGGTATGCAGTGCGGAGATGTCGAAACGGGGGGGAGGCAAGATCATCAATGTTGCTTCGATTGCGGGGAAAAGGCCGCAGCCGGGGATGGGGGTGTATTGCGTCAGCAAGGCCGGCGTGTTGATGCTTACAGAGGTGCTGGCCGCGGAGCTGGCGGCAGAGGGGATCCAGGTCAACGCGATCGCGCCGGGCTACGTGAGGACCGACTTCAGCCGGGCCGTCTGGGAGAACCCGGAGCTCAATCAAACTGTGCTTGGGGTTATTCCCCAGAAGAGAATTGCCGAAACTGAAGAGATAACCGGCATTGCCCTTTACCTGGCGTCGGAAGCAAGTAGCTTTACCACCGGCGGCACGTTTCTAGTCGACGGCGGCCAGTGGGTTGACGCCGGTCTGGGCGTTTAAGCGGCCCCGGCCTGGAGAATTGACCCGGTTTCGAGATAGCATGCTATCGCAAGACATTCCAAAGAAAGCGAATTTGACTTTTCAATGACATCCGACATTCTTCCCGATCTTTTGCAGCGTGTTCGTCACTTTATCGACGATGAAGTCGTACCCACCGAAAAGTTGCTGATCAGTCTGCCCTGGAATGAAGTCGAACCCTTGCTCAATCAGAAACGGGAGATCGTGAAAGAGGCAGGCCTTTGGGGGCTAGCCCTTCCGGTCGATTACGGCGGGCAGGGATTGACACTTGCCGAGTTCGGGCGGGTTAGCGAAGTGTTGGGGCGCACGCCCGGTGGACACTACGCATTTGGTTGCCAGGCGCCCGACATGGGCAATATGGAGCTGCTGATCCATGCCGGCACACAGGCGCAACGGGACCGCTATCTGCTGCCGCTCACCAGAGGCGAGATTCGCTCGTGCTTCGCGATGACGGAACCGGAGCATGCCGGTTCCAATCCGACGTGGATGAGCACGACGGCGGTACGGGAAGGCAGCGAGTTCGTCATCAACGGCCACAAATGGTTCACGACCGCGGCAGACGGGGCGTCATTTGCCATCCTGATGGCGGTGACCAACCCGGATGCGGAGAGCCGTCATCAACGGGCCAGCCAGATAGTCGTAGAGCTGGACACACCGGGGTTTCACATCAAGCGAAACATTTCGGTGATGGGCGAGGCCCACGGCGGCTGGAACAGCCACGCGGAGGTCTGGTTCGAAGACGTGCGCGTGCCGGTAGAAAACCTCATTGGGGAGGAAGGCAGGGGCTTTGCGCTGGCCCAGTACCGGTTGGGGCCGGGACGCATTCACCACTGTATGAGGTGGATCGGGATCTGTGAACGCGCCTTCGACATCATGTGCAGCCGTGCGGCGCGGCGGGAGGTTGCCCCTGGGCGGTTGCTGGGCTCCCAGGGGATGGTACAGGCGTGGATCGCGGAGAGCAGGGCGGAGATAGATGCGTCGCGGCTGATGGTGTTGGAGACGGCCCGGAAAATCGATACGGAAGGCGTTTTCGCGGCCCGAGACGAGATTTCGATCATCAAGTTCTACGTAGCCGGCGTGCTGATGCGTGTGTTGGACCGTGCGCTGCAAGCGCTTGGGGGGTTGGGCATGAGCGACGACACACCGATCGCATACTGGTACCGCCATGAGAGGGCCTCCCGCATCTACGACGGTCCCGACGAGGTCCACAAGATGAGCGTCGCCCGACGCATCCTGCAGAAATATCAGTCGTGAGGGTTACAGGGATTCCGACAGGCACATAGTGAGCGTTCGCAGGCAATCTGACGCAGGCCGTTTGATCTCCAAGAGCTGACCCTGCTAGCGTAGCAAAGTTTCGGACTACGTCATGACTGTGCTGACAACACCACAGTCCTCCTTTTCAGGCATTACAGATCCAATCGTCACTTCCTAGCCAACACCGCTTTGCGCTCCATCGCAATCGACAGAGCGGAATGTTTCCTTATTGCGGCGCCACTAAACTGAAGCGCTCGGTGTTTGCGTTCAACTGCTGCCGACGAGTGCCACTGGCGTCAGAACGGATGCGCGATACATAGACCAGAATCCACAATTCGGGCCGGGATTAGCAGTACGCCTCGCGAAACAACGTCCACCGCATTGCCCCAATTCAGTCTCTTCCCAGCATCATCGAATCGCGGAAGTGAGCAAGCAGCCCTTCAGGTTCGCGTGCCCCTTGCCGAGGGGAGGATCCTGCGTATTTCCGTTACTGCCCAACAAACACTTGCTCGGCGGCATTCTGCGTACTCACGTTACTCAGTCAGTTCCACTCGCGCAGTAGGCTTCGTGCAGCATCCTGAGATTCAGCCAGTTGCGGAACCTCTTCAGGTCGCTCTGAAACTCACCGTCTGTACGATGTGCACAAAGAGTTGGGAGTTTACGTTGAATTTTGTGTCTTGCTCGCGACTTATGGCTCGCGTGTCACCTTGTAAATTGTGCGATTCGCATAATAATCGGGCTCTGTTTTTGGCAAAATTGGCCGTGCAAACTCATGCCCCGCTGAAATATGCTTTGCTTGTTGTGAAATTCGTAACAATGAAAGGGGGCACTATCCAATGCGTTCACCTTCTGCAGGCAGTATCCATCCTGCCCGGGATCACATGCCGCGTAGGAACGGTAACGGCAAGTCCAAGCTGAACAAGGTTGAATTGCTGAAGCTCAAAAAGAGTCCGCTCAGCCTCATTCAAGACATTTACCGCTGGGCCGACGAAGGGTTTGATGCAGTTCCGCCGGAGTACTACGACCTATTCAAATGGCACGGTTTCTTCTATCGCAAGCAGACGCCGGGCTATTTCATGTTGCGAATGCGCATATCGAACGGGATCGTCAACTCGAACCAGTTGCGTGCAATCGCCGAACTTTCGCGTGACTATGGGCGAGGCGTGGGCGACTTTACGACGCGGCAGAACATCCAGCTGCGCTGGATCACCATCGAAGATATGCCGGCAATTGTCGAGAAATTGCAATCGGTCGGCCTGGGCTCCGAGCAGACGGGAATGGACAATTTCAGAAATGTAACCGGTTGCCCTCTGACCGGTCTGACGCGCCATGAGATGATTGACACGAGTCAGGTCACTGCGGCCACGGCTCTTTCGCTGTTGGGACCGCAATTCGAGAACATTCCCCGCAAATTCAACATCTCGATCAACGGATGCCGTCTGGACTGCACGCACGCGCAGAGCAACGACATTGGGCTGACGCCAGCCACAGGACGCATGGGAAGCCGCCTTGTTCCGGGATTCAATGTCGTGGTTGGCGGACATATGGGAAGCAGGAACCCTCATCTTGCACTCCCACTAGACCTTTTCGTGCGTCCTTCGCAAGTGACGGCCTTTTGTCGGGCTGTTCTGACCGTATTTCGCGACAACGGAAACCGTGCTGTGCGGGGCAAGGCACGACTTTGGTATCTGATCGACGAGTGGGGCCTAGACCGCTTTCGGGACGAGGTGACAGAGGCGTATGGGGAGAAGTTGCCGACAGCCGGCGCGTGCCAGCTCTACGCCAACCCTGACCCGCTTGAACAGGACCACGTGGGCGTGCATCCGCAGTTCCAGGAGGGACTGAGCTACGTGGGCATGGTTGTGCCAGCGGGCCGCATCACAGCCGAGCAGCTCTTTGCGCTTGCCGGACTGGCGGACGAATACGGCGGCAGGGAGGTTCGGCTGACCAACGACCAGAATGTGATCATCCCCAACGTCCCCGAGCGAAGACTCGACGAACTGCTGGCGGAGCCGTTGCTGGATGAGTGGAGCCCCTCGCCCTCGGGGGTCGTGCGGGGGCTGGTCACCTGTACGGGCATAGACCACTGCCACTTCGCGCTTAACGACACCAAGGGAATCTCGCTGGCTATCGCGCGCAAACTCGAGGAGAGGTTGCCCGACCGTAACAAAGTGGTGCGACTGAACGTGTCGGGGTGTGTTCACGCATGTGGCCGCCACCGGCTGACCGAAATCGGGCTGGAAGCAACCCGTCTGCGCCAGGACGGCAGCGTGATCGACGGATTCAACATTTTTGAAGGCGGCCGTCTGGGTGAAGACGCGAGATTGGGCGTCGAGACCCACCGGAAGGCGACGATAGAGGAGACAACCGAGCTGCTGGCCGACGTGATCGCTAACCGCTACCAGTCTGACGCGGTCCCGGACGCGATCCTGGACGCAGTTACAGTCTAAGCAAGAACTCGACTTTCGCTGCAAAGGAAATTCCCAGTGGACTTCAAGAATAAGGCTACCAAGATCGATCTTTTCTGCTTCAGCACACCGCAGTTGCGGGCATTCCATGTTACGTGGTTCGCTTTCTTCCTCTGTTTCTTCGGCTGGTTCGGCATTGTGCCATTAATGAAGGGGGACAACGGCGTCATCGCGACGATCGGTCTCAGCCCGGATCAGGTGGGTAACTCGGTCATTGCGGCTGTTTCGCTGACAATAGTCGCGCGACTGGTTATCGGCCCAATGTGTACCCGTTTTGGCTCGCGAAAGGTCTACACGTGCCTGTTGTTGCTCGGTTCGCTGCCGGTCATGGGTATCGGCCTGGCCCAGACACCGACCCAGTTCATACTTGCGCGGGTATTGATTGGCACGATAGGCGCTTCCTTCGTCATAACCCAGTACCACACAAGCGTAATGTTTGCTCCTAATGTTGTGGGCGCGGCCAACGCGACAACGGCAGGCTGGGGCAATCTGGGCGGTGGTGTCACCCAGGCAGCGATGCCGCTCCTGCTGGCTGCAGTCCTGTCTTTTGTGCCCGCGGCGCTGGGCTGGCGGTTGGCGATGGTCGTTCCAGGGATTGCGATGCTGTTAACGGCGGCTGTCTACTGGTTCCTGACCCAAGATGCGCCGGACGGCAATTATTGTGAACTGCGGGCGCGCGGTGAAATGCCGGCGGCCGGTGATTCTAAAGGCACGTTCGTAGAGGCCATCAAGGACTCACGAGTGGTCGCGCTATTCTTCGTCTATGCGGCCTGTTTCGGCATCGAGCTCACCATAAACGGCACTGCGGCCCTCTATTTTTTCAACCGATTTGAACTGAACCTTGCTACAGCGGGGCTCGTCGCCAGCCTCTTCGGTCTGATGAACATTTTTGCCCGTTCCATGGGCGGTGTTTTCAGTGATTTCATCAACCGCAGTGGCGGACTGAAGGGGCGGACGCAGTTTCTGTTTGTATGTCTCCTGCTGGAAGGGATCGCCTTGGTCTTGTTTGCAAACATGGGGGCGCTGGTGCTGGCGATTCCTGCACTGATAGTCTTCAGTCTCTTTGTGCAGATGTCGGAGGGGGCCACTTATGCGATCGTTCCCTACATCAATAAGCGTGCGATGGGGGCGATTGCCGGCATAGTCGGGGCCGGCGGGAATTTCGGTGCGATGCTGGCAGGTTTCCTGTTTCGGCGGGAAGCGGAGCTGTATGGCCAGTCCTACATGATCCTGGGCATTCTGGTGGCTGCATGCGCCTTCATGGCGCTGATGGTGCGTTTCTCTGAGAAAGAGGAGAAGGATGCGGCTGAAGAGACCGCCGCCCGGCTGGCCGCTGCCGACGAGTCGGTTTTGACCGGCGCCAACTAGACGCTTCTTGCGGCATCGCTTCGCTGACCGCAAACAACCGCCAGAGAGGGTCAGGTTCGTGAATCGCGACAGAAATGGATCTGCACAGCACACAATGAAATCGAGAGAAGGCTCGCATGGTATTGTCACTGGCAACGGGCAGATTGATCAGTGGCACGACACTTTCTGCCCTTACTGCGGAGTCGGGTGCGGACTGAGAGTCGGTATTGGCGATGGGAAGGTTGCCAAAGTGCGCGGCAATCCCGCCCATCCTTCTTCACTGGGAGATCTGTGCCTGAAGCCGATTCACCTGCCCAGCGCGCTGGATACGCCGGACCGGATTCGGGAGCCGCAGATGCGGATGAACGGCATGGGGAGAAAGTCACCTTCCGCCAAGGGGGCCATGTGGAGCGTGACCTGGGAAAAGGCGACATCTCACATTGCAGCCGAACTCAAGCGCATCGCCGGGGAATACGGCCCGGATGCAGTTGCCTTCTACGGGTCCGGCCAGTTTACGACCGAGGATTACTATGTCGCCAACAAGCTGCTTAAGGGGTTCATCGGTACAAACAACTTCGATGCCAATTCAAGGCTGTGCATGGCCTCGGCAGTGGCCGGGTACGTCTCGGCGCTTGGTTCGGACGGGCCGCCGCCCGCTTATGAAGACATCGACCACGCGGACTGTTTCTTCCTGATTGGCAGCAACATGGCCGATTGCCATCCGGTCCTGTTCAATCGCATTAAGCGGCGGAAGAAACAGGACCCGGGAAACGTTAAGGTTATCGTGGTCGACCCCAGAGAAACGCGTACAGCGGGCATCGCCGATCTCTTTCTTCCGCTTCGACCTGGCTCGGACGTGGTGCTACTCAATGGGATGATGGAACTGCTCACTTCCGCAGGAATGATTGATCGGGCATTCATAGCCGAGCACACGAACGGCTTTGAGGAGTTGAAGGAAGCCTGCGGCAGCGTCTCGACCGCCGCAGCCGCCAAGGTTTGCGGTCTCTCCGAGAGCGACTTGATTCAGGCAGCGCGCTTCATTGGAGAGGCGAACGGTGTTCTCTCTTTCTGGAGCATGGGACTGAATCAGAGTGTGAATGGCGTTGCCAAGAACCAGGCGGTGATCAATCTGCATCTGGCAACCGGTCAGATTGGCAAACCAGGCAGTGGGCCCTTTTCCCTGACCGGGCAGCCCAACGCAATGGGAGGGCGCGAGGCCGGGGGACTGTCGCATTTATTGCCTGGCTACCGCACTGTTGCAGACGCTGTCCATCGCCAGGAGGTGGAGAGGTTCTGGGGGGCTCCTGAAGGTCAGATTGCCGACCGGCCTGGGCTGGCCGCCATCGATATGTTTGAGGCTGCGGCACGTGGCGATATCAAGGCGATGTGGATCATGTGCACCAACCCGGTCGTATCGATGCCCAACATAGACGTAGTTGAAAGGGCCATGGAGAAGCTCGAACTGCTCGTCGTTACCGACGCCTATCACCCCACCGACACGACGCAGTACGCCCACGTTCTGCTGCCGGCGGCGCAGTGGTCGGAGCGGGATGGGGTGATGACCAATTCGGAGCGGCGAATCACTTATCTGCCGCGCATGGTGGACCCGGTCGGTCAGGCCAGGCCGGATTGGCAGATTATTGCCGGTGTGGGCGCGGCCATGGGTTTTCCACATGCCTTCTCATACGATTCGGCGGAGGAGGTCTTTGACGAGTTTACGCAACTGACCAGAGGTCGAGTTTGCGACTACAGCGGCGTCAGCGTACACAGACTCAAAAAAGAAGGTCCGCTACAGTGGCCCGTGCCCCATGCCGAGCATCCCGGCACTGTGAGACTGTATTCCGGATTGCACATCGACCGCTCGCCGCAGTCTGCCGACAAGCAGTTCAGCAACGGTGAATTGCCTACGGAGGCAAGGTCGAGTACCGGGACGGAGGGAGGCGCGCCGGTGTTTGCAACAGCTAATGGCAGGGCAACATTCCATACACCAGTGTTCGTACCTCCCGCCGAACTGCCGAACAGGAAGTTTCCTCTGCTTCTAACCACAGGCCGCTTACGCAATCAGTGGCATACCATGACCCGGACCGGTAAGTCGGAAAGTCTTTTGAAGGGGGCGCGGCAGCCTTTTCTGGAGATCCATCCCGTTGATGCTGTGCGCCGGCAGATCGAGAGCGGCGATGTGGTCGAAGTTCGGTCGCGCAGAGGCAGGGTTTGGGCCGAAGCGCGCGTTACGGAGAGTATCCGGGAGGGGGCCTGCTTTATGCCTTTTCACTGGGGACGATTGGCGGGCCCTTATAGCGCTGCCAACAATTTGACTCTGGCCGAAGTGGACCCGGTTTCAAAAGAGCCTGAACTCAAAGCATGTGCGGTCGAAGTGCGGCTGCGGCCAGGTTATGAGGCCATTCGGGCTTCGAGACTGTTTCAGAGGTTGGGCAAGGCGATGAAAAGATAGACGGGCCTGGCAGCAGGGGTGCAAACGAGGGAACACGGCTCCTGCAGGGGATTCGTCGACCTAGGCCGCCTAAAAGCACCATCATCCAGGCTTTTCGGCCTCGATCAGATAGTTCCTTGCTATGTAGACGAGCTCGCCTTGAGTCTCAAGGGTTCTCTGCAACGCCACCAGTTGGTCTGTGTGCGATGCGACGGAGAAGCCGGGAACAAGCCAGGGTACGGCCTTCAGATAGTAGACCACAGCTCCCACGTCGGTAAATACGAGTCTGCCCGACCAGTCCTTGACGTCGAGAACGTTAAATCCTGCGGTTTGCAGCCACGGCGCGTATTTCTCGGGGGCTGCATCCGGCCACTGCGGCGTTGCGTCGAAGGCGGCGAGCAGGTCCTGGGCCCAGAGGCCGTGCACCTGTCGGGTGAGAAGCCGGCCCCCTGGCTCAAGTATGCGTGCGATCTCGTCGACGTTGAGCGCAGCGTGGCGGTTCAAGACAAGCGCGAACTCTACGTCCTCGAAAGGCATGGGGGTATACTCGTCATTTTGCAGTTCGACAACGCGGACACCCAGGGGTTCAAGGCGGCGGCGGGCCAGATCGAGGTTAGGGGGATAGCCTTCGGTTACGGCAACGGTCTCCGGCCAACTGTCCCTCATCGAGAGCAGACGCTCGCCGCCGCCGGTTGCAATATCGAGGCATGAAGTCGATTCACACATCAGTTCGCGTGCGCGGGTGGAATAGGACCATGGCGGTTGTTCGAGGAGCATACGGCCGTCAAGGTAGGAAAAGTCCCAGCCTATGAAGGGCTGATCCTCTTCTGCCTTCCACAGATCGATCAGATTTGCCTGGTGTTGTGTCATGGCGGCCTCAGTGGCTAGCGATTCAGAAGATTCAGCAGCAGGGTCAAGACGAGGCTAACGAGAATCATGGAGGTGATCGGAATGAAGACGCTGGTCGAATCCGTCCTGATTCGAATGTCGCCCGGCAATTTTCCAAACCAGCTTAACAGCCAAGGCGCGAATTGAAGTGCAATTCCTATCAGGAGAAGGATCACTCCCAGGATTATGAACCACTTTGCCATTGTCTTGACGGTTCCTTTGGCGTCGCAATCAAGGCCAATCCGGGGTCGGCCCCGGTCATTATATCAGATGGGGCGGCGGTGAGTTGCCCTGAAGAACAGTCGGACCGCGGACTGAAAGGGAGGCGTCTCGACAGTCATGGTTCTCATCACTATTTGCTCGCTTTTTCCCTCGTGGGAGGCCGCACCACGACGGGAAACCAAAACGTAGCCGGATCGTAGGTGTATTACCCAGTTCGTCTTCCGGGCCGGAAAGGGAACGATCCATTGTGGTTTGCCAAGGGATTCCAGTGTAATTGCCAGGATAACGGCAGGAAGTTCGCCGGGATTCATTGCCATGAATGTAAGCGAAATCTCTTGACTTCAACCCTGAATCGGGGCAGAATTTTAGTGTAAAGGGCAAATGCTAAGCCATGTTCTGTGTGCGGTCCGTCTGGGGGGAATGTAGTGTCAGTATTTCTGTAGCGGGCTCGCGATGGTCATATCTTTGAACGTTGGGTATATGTGGACGCTGCCTCGCCTGGCTTGCCTGCGCTGGCACATACTCGGAATGTGCCAAGACGCGGGGTGGGGGGTTGAAGCCCGGCCGCCGCGAGACGCCAACTTTGAATTAGCCACACACTCGCTACGGCGCGGACAGGACTTAGGGGGGGCGTTGCGGGGGCGGAGCCCCCGCACAAGGGAGGGCCGAATAGGCCCGACCGCCCAAAAAAGCGAGGAGTGAGGAGTGAGGATAGAGAACTACCGCTTTACCTGCCCCAGTGTTGATCGCGGAATGGCTATGGCTTAGTTGTTGCTGTTAAGACAGTCAGGTTGGCGATGGATTCCTCCAGCTCATATTTTTACAGGACTGACTCATGTATTCAGAACTACGTCCATTCCACAGGATTCGAGGCTGGCAAGGCTTGCTCATCACGGCGGCCTTGCTTCTGTCTTTGCTTACTCAAAACGCTGTTGCAGGCACGTCCGAAACGATCGAGCATGGAGGGCATGAATCGGACTGCGCGAGCTATCACACGGTTACAGCCGGAGAAACGCTTACCGGCATATCGGTAGGAACGGGGGTCTCGCTCTCGGCCCTTGCGCAGGTCAACCATCTCTCCGTTACCGATCAGGTATTGATTGGCCAGGTGCTATGTATACCACACGCAATCAGTGCGGCTTCTCCCGTGGCGCCGGCAGCACCGGCCCCGACACAGCGGTCCGGCACTTCCGCCAGTTGGACTGGCAGTTACTACAACGGTCAGGACCTCAGCGGTGACCCGGTTCTGACCAGACAGGATACTGTCATCAACTTCGACTGGGGGTCCGGCAGCCCGGATACCAGCATCAACAACGACAGTTTCAGCGTGTCCTGGACGGCAAGCGTAACATTCGAGACGGGCACTTACCGGTTCACCGCCGTGGCCGACGACGGCGTACGCGTCTACCTGGACAATACGCTTGTGTTGGAGGACTGGAACGTACATCCGGCAACAACAACGGTACGGGACACAGAGGTCACGGGAGGAAGTCATACGGTAAAGGTTGAGTACTTCGAGGCCAGCGGCGAGGCGTCGATTTCGGTTTCATGGGAGAAGCAGGTAGTGGAAACGCCCAGCTGCAGCATTCAGCCCCACACCAGCCTGAACTCACTCTGGACACATTCTGCGCTAGGTTGTGCGAGTGCGGAGGCTTCTACCGTTTGGGCTGCCTGGCAGCCGTTCGAGAACGGCAACATGATCTGGCGGCAGAATGATGACGCAGTGTATGTCTATGCGGACGATGGGAATTGGGTCCGCTACGACGACGACTGGAACGACCAGTCGCTCAGCAACAACCGGGGCACGCCGCCGACGGGACTGAAATCCCCGGTGCGGGGATTCGGTTATCTGTGGGAAACGAATGACGATGTGTTCGGCGACCTGGGTTGGGCCACGGCCGATGAGAAGGGCTTTTGCGCAAGGGTTCAGCAGTTCGCGAAAGGCATCTTGCTCATCGGCGATACGGTCGAAACATGTCACGAGAACTCGCATAATTTTGCTTCCGAGACAGTTTTTGCCAAGAACGCCCTCCAGGCCTTGACCGGTGGAAACTGGACAATGGTCTGCGAAACGCAGACACATGAGAGACTGCGGCCCTATTGGAATCAGGCCGACGTCGGTTGCCCTGTCAAGTCGGGAGAGACCCTGTGGACGGCGTGGCAGCCGTTCGAGACGGGCTATATGCTGTGGCGGCAGGACGACGATGCGGTGTTCGTATTCACAGACGAAGCCGAGTGGACTCGATTCTCGGATGACTGGGACAGCCAGGTGTACACGCCGACCCGGGGGACCCAGCCTGCAGACATGCACACACCAGTGCGCGGATTCGGTTATCTGTGGGCGACAAATGACGACGTTTTCGCGGACCTGGGATGGGCAACTGATAACGAAAAGGGCGCCTGTACGCTGATCCAGGCGTTTGAGGATGGCACATTGCTCAGCGGCGACCCGGTGGATTCCTGTTTCGATGGAACTGTTAATCTGGTGTCAGAAACTCTAGTGGGATCGAGCACGATTGAGGCGCTGGATACGGGCAGTTGGGAGATTGCCTGCGAATTCACGGTTCACGGGGATCTGGACCATCTTTGGACACACGATGAGTTTGGGTGTCCCCAGTCCGCCGGCGGGATATTGTGGTCTTCATGGCAACCGTTCCAGACAGGCCATATGATCTGGCGGGAGAACGACGATGCCGTGTTTGTATTTGCGAACGGCGAGGACTGGGAACGAGCTGCCGACGACTGGAACGATCAGACCTATACGACAACCCGGGGCACGCCCCCGGAAGGTCTGCAAGCCCCTGTGCGAGGTTTCGGATATTTGTGGGAAAACAGTGACGACGTCTATAGCAATCTGGGCTGGGCGACGGCTGACGAGAGAGGCTTTTGCGCCGTGTTCCAGCAGTATGAGAATGGCTACCTGATCGTGAGCAGTTCGGTGGCCTCTTGCAAGGAAGGGCATAGCAACGAGGCGACAGAAATCGACTTCGCGCTCCATTCACTGAGTGTGCTCAACGATGGAACCTGGACGCTCAGGTAGGTGAAACCGAACGGCTGGGAAGGGGCCGCGGATTGCGGTCCTCTCCCGTCCTGCGGTTGACAGCCGCTGAACGGCGGCGGTCCGGCAAGACTCCTGATGTCGCGCACGCCCCACTTAGTACGCTCCTCTTTCCTCGTCTTCTTCATATTCGGTCTGGACAAAATAACCGGCTTTGTAAAGCTGCTTTTGACAACGCGGCTGTTCGGGACCGGGCCGGAGGTTGACGCCTTTGCGACGGCCAATCAGTTGCCCGAGCTTCTGCTGGCGCTGCTTGCCGCCGGCGCGCTCTCGGCGGCGTTCATTCCCGTTTATTCAAGCTACTTGACCCAGTTACGGCGCCGGGAAGCAGAGTCGCTTGCCGGGACAGTGCTGACGCTGACCATGGTTGTAGTGGGTGCGGCCTGCCTTGTGGCAATCGTTACGGCGCCGTGGCTGGTGCGGGTGGTGCTTGCGCCGCATTTTCCTCCCGAGACACAGCAGCTCACGACACAGATGATGCGGATCTTTTTGCTGGCCGCGGTGTTGATCAGTGTCTCCGGGGTTTTCGGCAGCGTACTCCATTCGCACCAACACTTTCTGACCCCGGCACTGGGGCGTGTACTAATCGACCTGGGTCAGATTGCGGGGATGGTCCTGCTCGTGCCGATTTGGGGTGTCCTCGGTATGGCCTGGGGCAGCGTTCTGGGCGCGGCGCTGACAGTACTGGTGCAGGTTCCGGCTCTGGCACGGCAGAGAGTGCGCCTGCGGCTGCAGATCGATCTACGGCTTACAGGTGTGCGGGAGGTTGTACGTTTGATGGGGCCGCGCGTGGTGACGCTTGGGGCTTTTCAGGCGGTGGACCTGGTCTTCATACGCCTAGCTTCTGCCTTGCCGGCAGGCAGTATCGCCGCGTTCCACTACGCCATGCTGGTGATGCTGTCAATGCCAAAGTCTCTGTTCGGCGCGGCGATTTCCCAAGTGATCTTTCCGACGATGGCCGAACAGTACAATACGGGATGGGGTCAACAGCTGCGCGAGACAGTTTCGCAAGGGCTGCGGGCCACGTGGCTGCTGCTGCTTCCGGCTGCGGTCGGCCTAATCGTGTTGGGGAGGCCGGCGGTGGCATTTCTGTTTGAACGGGGGGCGTTCGGACCGGATTCGAGTGCGCTGGTCTATCTGCTGATGGCGATCTTTTCGGTGCGCCTGCTGGGCGAGGCGGCCTACGACGTGCTCACGTTAACTTTTTTCGCCCAGCACAACACGCGGGTGCCGATGTGGGCTACGCTGGGTTGGGCGGTGGTGAATGCCGGTCTGAGCGTAATTCTTGTCGGACCGTTCGGGATTGCCGGCCTGGCATGGGCCACTTCGATTGCGGGGGCGGTCCTGGCAGCGGCGATGTTTGTACTCAATTTACGGGTCGGCAGCATAGACGTTGCGATGTTGCGGGCTGCGTTGTGGCGGGCAGCCGCGGGCTGTCTGGGGATGTGCGGCGTCGTCCTGCTGCTTCACCAGTTGCAGATGCCGCCGGCGCTCTTTATTCTGGCCAGTGCCGGCGGAGGCGGGTTGGCGTTTTTCGGGCTGTATGTGCTGCTCGGCGGCAGGGAGGTGCTGGCAGTGCTGGGGCACTTGCGGCACGGGCTGCAAGGCAGGACAGGTTTGGCAACTCAGTCAGATTGACGGCAGGCGACTTAAATTTCCGCAGGCGGTCTCAGACTCCCAACACGACGCGCTGTGCTTCGCTGATGCGTGCGGCAGTCTCGGGTCGCAACAGACCGCTCTGGTCGGTTTGCGGGGTGAGGCCGCGGCGGCAGTAGTAGCAGTGGAGCGCACGGCGAGGGCGGTCCGAACGGTTGACGGTTCCCCCGTGCCAGGTAAAGGCGTTGAAAACGAAGACCGTACCGGCATCACCCTGCACAAGGATTTCGTCAGGATGGGGTTCCTTGGGATCCGCCATACCTTCGCGGGGATCCACGCCAAACAGGTGAGATCCAGGAACAAGCCGGGTGGCGCCGTTTTCGGGCGTAAAGTCGCTCAGCAGCCAGATCGAGTTGCAGACGTTATAGTGCCGGCGGCCGTCCTTCAATACTGGCGCAAAGTTCGCACTGCTATGGGAGCCATCGCAGTGCAGAGCCTGCAAGCCATGGCCTGGAAGGGCGGCGCGCGCGTTGAGCGAAGACAGTTTCAGATCGCCATCGAGGACATGGGCCATGGCCGCCAGCACCTTCGGGTTGGCCCAGACTTGATCGAACAGCGGATCTTTATTTGCGAGGTTGGCGAGCCGGTCGGTGCCATCCTCCTGGTGCACCTCCTTGCCGGCGTCCTCCCCTTCTTCGTCTTCCAACTCCTGTAGGCGATTACGAAGCGCTTGCACCTGCGCGGGCGTCAGAATACCCGGAAGAGGCAAGTAACCGTCCTCATCGAGGGACCTCTTTTCGCCGGCCGACAGGGTGTCATTGCGTACGCCGAGAGAATACAAAGCGGTCTTTATGTCCATCATCCTCTTGCCCCCCGTGTAGGCGCTTAGCCCAACCGCCAAGCGTCTGTGTCGACGTTTTCGAGCTGACCGGTGCCGGCGGAGCGCACGCCTGCGTCGAGAATGGCCATTACTTCCAAGTTGAATTCGAGATCCAGCGTCTGGTGCAAGGGGTCGCCGGTCTGCAGCCGGTGGATGAACTCCTGAGCGATGTCGGAACGGTCGGCGGGAAGGGGATCACAGTCGTGTAACTCGGTTCGACCTGCGCCTCTCTCAATGCGTACTTTGGGGGACTCACCGGGCTTCTCCTTGTCGACCACGAGTGTGCCTTCCGTGCCATAGACGATCGGCCCGGGTGATACGCCGTGGTCGAGGGTCGTCCAGGAGGCTTCGCAGATTGCCATAGCCTGGGGGAAGCGTATGATCATGGCGGCGTTGTCCTCAGCATCGCCCCACTTGCTGTTCAGATTGGCGCGCATTCCCATGGCGGCAGTGGCGGGTTCACCAACGAGCCAGCGGGCAACGAGTGAGCCGTAGCAGCAGTAGTCGAGCATGACGCCACCGCCGGCGGCTGACTGATGCCACCAGGTGGCGCCGCGTTCGACGCCTGACAGTTTGCGCGGGCGTGCTCTTTCTTCCTCGTCGCCGCCCGGATGGGAGACGCCGGCGCCCAGCGGACCGAGGTGGCCGCCGCGGAATTTAACTGTCAACACGCGGCCAATTGCGCCGCCGTCGATCAATTCCTTTGCTTTGTGGGCGGCGGGTTGCCACGTTGTCGGCCAGTTGACGATCAGTTCGATACCGGCGGCGCGGGCAGAGCGAGCCATCTGCAGGCCGTCCTGCAGAGAGGCTGCCATCGGTTTTTCAACAAGGACATGCACGCCTCTTTGCGCACAGGCTTCCACCACTGCCGGATGCTGCGCGTTTTCGGAGCAGCAGATTACGATGTCGAGCGACTCCTGCTCCAGCATCGTGTTGTAGTCGTCATAGCCTTTTGGAATCCCCAGATCGTCCAGGGCATGGCGCAGGTTCCAGTCGCGCGTATAGTGGGCCGTGCGCAGCTCGGGGACCAGACGGGGTGTGTCGGCGCAGGCAGCCAGTTCGGCCTGGGGGTGGGCAGCGAAGCGCTCGACCAGATGGTTGATGTGCATATGGGCAAAGCCGATGACACCGATACGAAAATTGTTCGCCATGAATAGTTCTCCCATTCGGGGACTGCTGAATCTTCCTCAGTTCGCCCTGTCTGACGCGCGAGACAGGCGCATGGACTCCAGATTGCCTGTCTATTGCAGTTGACCACGCAAGCTGCGGACTTGCTCCTGCGCCTTCAACCTTACAAGCAGACGCAAGGCGCTTTCAACCACTTCACGCTCTGTGGTCGCACCTGAACAAGAAATCTTGTCCTCGATCAACTTTTCGTCAAGTTCTATGTTGATACGCATTCGATATCTTCGCTGACTATAGATAACTCACAGTATGCGGGACAATTCTCGCTCAGACCAACCTGTTGCTGGCCACGCGGCTGAATGCGCAGATGAAGACTGCACCGGCCAAGCCACTAGAAGGTCGTGCGCAAGGCCTGGGCGGTGCCAGACTGCGCCGAGCGGTAGGCGCCGTCGAAGATCTCGATGACGTGGCGGGCGTGCTCTGCGGTGGAGGTGGTGGGGATGTCCTCCCTTATCCAATCTACGAGCTGCATCACGTCTTCGTAGACGTGGGCCTCTTCAAGGCCGCGATGGTCGCCCACGACATGCGGCAGCGCGGCATTCAGGTCGATGGCTTCTTCCAGTTCGCGTCCGGGATAGTCGATCGGTTCGCCATTGAGGGTGCCACCGTTGATGACGCCTTCGGTACCGAAAATGAGCGGCCGGCCCATATTGGGGAGACCGCCGGCGGCCACGCCGTAGACGAAGGCGAACAGGCTGTCACCAAAGTCGAGGACCATCAGGGTATTATCATCCATGTCGGTCGGCAGCATCTGGCCGTAGAACTCGCGCTCTTTGACGCGAACGCCAGAGAAGGCGGTTACGGCCTTGGCGGGCCCGAGGATGCCGGTCATGGCGTGGAGGCCGTAGACGGTCATATCGTAGAGCGGGCCGCCGCCGGGTTTGCGGAAGTACCAGGCGGGGTTTACGTTGGTCAGAGGATCGTCGCCGCCGCGGACTCGCTCATTTTCGTGGTAGCGACCGAAGGCGGCGCCGGTGACGGCCCAGGTCAGTCTCCCCAGCACACCCTCCTCGATCATCTCCTTGATACGTTGATGAGCCGGCCGCAGCATTTCACCGGGACAGGAGACCAGCTTGACGCCTTTGGCCGCGGCCGCGGCGATCAGTTGATCGGCTTCGTCCACGGTCGTGGTCATCGACTTGTTGAAGTGGACGTGAAGCCCGGCATCGACACACTGCATTCCCTGTTCGAAGTGAAAGCCGATAGGGGAAGCGACCGAGACGGCGTCGACTGTGCCTGAATCCAAGAGTTCTTCGGCGCTGGCATAGAAATTGGGCACGCCAAACTTGGCTGCGGCAGCCTCGGCCCTGTCAATGACGGGGTCGCACACAGCGGTTACGTTGACCCTGTCCTGCACATCTTCCATGGTAAGGTGGGGCAACAGCCCGCGAAGCGATATGCTGCCGGTACCGATAATTCCCAAACGGACAATGTCTGTCATTTTTTTCTACTCGTAATTGTGTGTGAATGGACGGGACTGAGTGAACAAGGACGGTAAGGTTAGGGATGGCGTTACAGTCTTCGCCATGAAGTGCAGTGCCGCCAGCCGACCGCCTGCTTGAGTTTCTGGTTTGAAAGCAGCGATTGGTGTCCTTCGAGGCTTGCGGCCAAGGGGGCAAGAGGTGGGTTGAAGCGTTCCACGAGCACCCTTGTGGTTTCGAGTGCGGTTGTGTCGTCGGCGTTGAGGAAGTAGACGTCGTGTACGGGCAGGTCGGGCGCGGCCTCCATGAGCAGACGGTGGGCGCCGGCGACGTCCTCGCTACCGACCCAGCAGTAGAGCCAGGGATTCCAGGCGGCGGCCGGTTTGGCCTGGGAAGCCATCTGGCGGCGGCGCTCCGGGGGGCAGACGCCGGCGATGCGGGTTACGTAGGTGCGAATGCCGTAGGAGCGGCTGAATGAGGCGAGCAGGTCTTCACCCGCGCGCTTGGAGTAGCTGTAGGAGTCTTCGGGAAAGGTGGGGTGGGTTTCGTCGATGGGCAGGTAATCGATGGGAAAGGGGGTGTCGCTGATGCGGAACCCGTGGCCCAGGGCACAGTTGCTGCCGGCCATGACGACAGTCTTCACGCCGGCTTCGACGGCGGCCTGCATCAGGTAGTAGGTGCCGAGCATGTTGCTGCGGAAGGTGGCGTCAAATGGCAGGCCTTCCTCTTCGACCCGCTCTTTCATTGCCGGATGGTCGGTAGGCCAGGGTTGGGCAGCGATGTGCTGGATGGCGTCCACCCCGTCTACGGCGCGGCGGCAGTCGTCCCAGTCGGCCAAATCGCCGCTGATCCAAGGGAATTGTGAGAACTCGGAATCAGGGCGGGTACGAGACATCAATAGCAGTTGGTATTCTTGCGCTAGTGCGCGAATGACGTAGGCGCCCAGATTACCGCTGGCGCCGGTGATCAGTACTTTCATGTTGCAGGTTCGGTGTGGAGTGCAGTTTCGAAGATTTTATCACGGCTCCTGGGGGCAATCAAGGATTTCTGACACTGTTGACAGGGTTTTTTGTGCTTGCGTGATGTGGCGGACAAAACCAGTCGATCCGCGAAGTCACGCGAAGTGAGGCGAAGATTATCAAAGGCGTAACGGTCTTTCTGTGCGCAGCTGCGCGGCCCTGCACGGTAGAGCAGTTTTCTCCTGCATTTCGCTTTTGTAACAAACGTCAACGATACCTTGCATTTGCTCAGTTTATTTGTCTGGACTCGGGTCGCGCTATGTCGACAAAAGTCTACAAATGTCGCGTCATGTCTACATAAGTCGCGCCAAAATGGAGTTTTTGGCGCGACTTTTCGAATCGTTTAACGCCGAGTCGGATGGATAGCGTGAGGACAGATTGCGGGCATTCGCTTATTGGATTCTACAGCCGTCTTCTCACTCTTCTGTTTCGACTGTGTTGAGCGTTTTCGTGGCGACAATTGATGCTGCTTTCATCAGTATACCACGAAAATGGTGGCCTTTTTGGTTTTTTTGGGGGAATTCTCAAATCCGTAAAGTGGTTGACCTGGGAAGGAGGTAATCAGGTCGATGACGGGTCGGTTTTCTTTGCGGGGCAGTGTGTCGATTTTCGTTTCAGATTCGTTGTTTTGCGAATACTGAGCGAGTACCAGGGCACCCACAAGGGGTGCCCCTACGGGGGGAGCAGGAAGATGAGGCGTCACCCGTTGGGCTGAGGCGGGCCAGAGTGGTTGGGCGTAACTGGGCACCCACAAGGGGTGCCCCTACGGGGATTGGGGTGCGTCAGGAAAGGCCCATTTGGACGAGGTTGCGATAGCTGGTGGCGAGGCTTTCGAACGGGTCGCCCGGGCAGATGTCCTGCTCGACGGCATACCATTCAACGTTGGCCTGGCGGCAGGCTTCGAGGATACCGGGCCAGTTCAGGTTACCTTCACCCACTTCCATCATAAGGTGTTCGCGCCAGCCGGCCATTGCCATATCTTTGAGGTGGACGACCGGCATGCGGTCTTTGACGCGCAGGATCCAGTCGCGTACGTCGCCGCCGCCAAATTGAATCCAGTAGGTGTCAAGCTCAGCCTGGACGTAGCGGGGATCGGTTTCGTCGAACAGGATTTCGAGCCCGCACTTGTCACCGTAGCGGATGAATTCGAAGCTATGGTTGTGGTAGCTGAATGTCAGACCGGCTTCGTGGAGCGTTTTGCCGACCTCGTTGGCTTCGCCGACAAACTGGCGCAGGCCCTCTTCACCTGCTTCTATAAAGTGGAAAGGCATAGAGCCCACGGCCACGTGCCTGCAGTCCCAGAGGTTGTGCTCGTCGATCACTGCGGAGATTTCCTCCTGGAGGCGGGGCCAGGCGATGTGGGTGTTCACGATAGTGATGCCGTGATCATCGCAGATCTTCTTGACGTCTTCGGGGGAGATCGGGCCAATTGCCGATACCTGCACCGCCGTGTATCCGATGGCGCTGATTTTGGCGATTGTGTCTGCGAAATCTTCGGCGGTCTTGGTAAGATCGCGCACTGTGAAGAGTTGCGCGGCAAGAACGTTTTGGCTCATGGATGTTCTCCTGAACTGTAAGGGAAACTTGGCTGTTGGCATGTTTCAAGCCTACAGTAAACAATGGATAGCCATTCAGACGCAAGTTGGGAGGGTCTTGCGTTGTCGGAACTTTGTCTGGCGCGCGAACGGCCCTGTGGTACAATTTTTTGGTATTTCAACAGATCTGCCTGAAGAAGGGGCGTGTGCGAGGTTTAAGCGATACGAATGCACGAAGTGCAATTTGAAGAGACAGTTGACGCGACGCTTTCGGCGATTTGTCAGAGGCGGATGGTCTTACCTGCAGTTCTCTTGCTGGCTGGGAACCGTCCGCTGGCATTTGCTCTCGGCCAGGTATTGCTGATTCTGCAGCCCGTGGCTGCGCTCCTGGGCGGCGACGGGCTAGGACCCTGGGCCCGTTTACTCTCCGATCCAGGCGGCCCCACCGCGCTGTCAGATCGACTGGCGGAACTGTTGGAGAAGGAGCACCCAGCAGCTCGCGACCTGAAATCCGAGACATGAACTATTTTTCCGACCCTGGACAACAGTCGCAGGCATGGCGGCGGCTTGCCGACAATGCCAATGAGTCCGGGGAGACGCCGTTGTTCGCCCTGGGGCTTGACTCGCTCTACAGGGGAGGACTGCTGAAACTGCTGGCGCTGAGCCGCCTTGCCCGCCAGAACCTGGGGCCGCAGCATCCGACGATCGTCACCGGGGGTGACGGCTGGCTCTGGCTGCTGGCCATGCTTGTCTGGCGCCCTGCAGTCGGCGGGTATCGACGCCACGCGGCGGCAGTTCCCGGCGCGGTCTCAGAAGAGGAAGCGGAGGGCCTGGCGGAAGGGTCCGACGATGCAGGTCGGACGGTCCTCTATGCGGGTGCTGACAGCGCGCTGTACGCGGCTGTGCTAAACCTGGCGGGGCAGCAGGGGGGCCGAGGCGCGACGCCGCCAGGGTTGGACTGGTCTGCGCCGTCGTCGACATCAGCCGGCGTTGAAGTTTCGGACATCGAGTTACTGGCAGCGGTCAGCGACCAAGTTCATTTGTCCGAACCCGCGGCGTCCTCGGATGACGCCTGGTTGCGTAAGGGGGAACGCTGGGTGGGGGGCCTACTGGCGTTCTCGCTGCTTGCCGCCTCATTCTTTGGATAGACGCCGGTGTTCTCTACCCGATCGGGCTGGTTGAATCGCATCGTCCTCCTGATTGTCCTGGTCAACGCCGGGATAGTTGTATCCTCTCGATTGGGATTGGCCCTCGCGCCGCCTGGCGTTGCGACTACGCTTTACGGTTGGGCGTTACTGCTGGGGGGTTTCGCAATCATCCTGGGCATTGCCAACGCAGTCAGGTTCCACCTTGTCAGGGTTCAACGCGGGCAAAGAGAGTGGCTGCTGAGCCTCATCCTGTTGATCGTATTTGCCCTGGTTCTTGGCGCCGGAATCTCGTCGCCTGAGGGCACGAGAGGCCAACTTTCGGAGTGGGTATTCGATGCCGTGCTGGCGCCAGGGCAGGCAACGCTTTTTGCGCTGACCGGAATCTTCCTAGTGAGTGCGGCGTACCATTTTTTGCGCATCGGCCGGCCGGGAGGCGTCTGGATTACGGCCGGCGCCCTGTTGATGCTCCTGGTGCAGACGCCCTTCCTCTACGAGATAGTGCCCGATTCGGTGGTCGCTCTGGTCGACTGGCTGCTTACATGGCCTGTGATGGCCGCGATGCGGGGCGTACTGCTCGGTGGCGCGCTGGCAGTCCTCTTTATCAGCCTCCGACTGATCGTGAACAACGCGAAATAGATTCAGATAACCGCAAGCAGTCGTGTTGAGGTGCGGCTGTTTTCGGTTTTCGCACAGTTAGTTTTTGCTTGGAGGCCGCTGCGCCGATGGCGACTTCGGACTGTCCACATTGCGGGTATGGTAACCCGGTTGCCGCTCAATTCTGTGTCCAATGCGGCACGATCCTAGGGGGCCAGAAGGGGCAGCCTGAACCTTCCGGCGAATCTGCGGAAGGGCCAGACGCGGGCGCGGGCGAACAGGGGGCGGATCCTCCCCAACCTGACGAGGAGGGGGCAGAGCAACAGCCGCCGAGGGGAAGTTCCGACACAGACGACTCCCGGGACTGGCCCCAAGTGGATTCCGAAGAGGACGAATCGGTCGAGGATGCTCACGGAGAGGGCCCGAGCCGGGGCGCTTCTGCGGCGGGCCCTCTGCTGAGAGGACCTGGTGGTCTGCTCGAACCTGCTGATCCACTCTCGTACATCACGTCTACTTCAGGCGCCGACGATCTAACACGCGACCATACAACCGGCCCTTCCGCAGAACTGTCCGCGGACGAAGAGGAACGGAGGCATCTACGCCGTCTCTTTTCCGAAGAGCTGCCGACGGCGGTGGGCGCCCTTCCGGACATGACGGCAACCGTTGGGGAGCCATTGCAGAACGGTGAGGGCTTGGAGCGACGGTACTGGCTTGAATTGATCCTACTGCTGGCCGTGGCTGGGGCACTGCTCTGGGGCACGGAGACTCCGCGAGGAGGCGCCGGGCCGCACGCACTGCCCGGGCTGGAACAGGCTCACAGGCAGATCGACAGTTTGCAGCCGAACAGCCTTGTCTTGGTGAACTGGGCGTATGATCCGGCAACCGCCGGGGAAATGGACCATGTCGCGCAGCCACTCATCGAACATCTGCTGCGAAGACAGGCGAAACTGATTGTATTCAGCCAGCTGCCGGGCGGGCCGGCCACGGCACGGCGGGTTATCGCGAGGGCCGAAGCGTCGTTGCAGCGGCCGTCGCGCACGCAGATCACGGCCAACCTGGTGATCGAGGGGGGATTTCTCCCCGGCGGCGGCGCTTCACTTCCGCTGCTGGGCGCGGCGCCGGCGCGGGCCCTGCCGGTGGATCCGAGCTGGGTGGACCTCCGAGAACGGTTCAGTATAGCCGAGTTAGGCGACAGCGGGCCGGCGCTGACTCTCGTGATCGCCGCCCGCGCTGAAGATGTGCGGCGGTGGCTGGAGCAGGTGCAGCCACTCAACGGCGGCACGGTCGTTGCGGCCACCAGTGCCGTTGTCGACCCGTCGGTTCGGCCCTATCTGCACAGCGGACAGCTGGCCGGGCTGGTCAGCGGCTGGGATGGGGGCAGCGCCTATGTTCGCCGGCTGGAGCGTGCCCGCAGCGTCGTAGAGCAGGTACGATCGCTGCGGCAGATCAACGGCTTGAATTGGGGCGTGGTCATTCTGATCGCGGCTGTGTTGCTTGGAAACCTGGCCGGGCTTACGGAACGGAGAAGACCGTGAGCCCATTCAGCAACGGTCTACCCGGTATCATGGAGGACGCGGGACTGGTCCTGGGGCTGGTTGTTTCCCTGATGATCGGAAGCTATGTTGTGCGCGACAGTTTTCTGGCGCGTTTGGGGCAGTACATCCTGGTCGGCGCCGGGCTGGGTTACACGGCTGTCCTGGTTTGGCGCAACGTGCTTTGGCCGCGGCTCTTTGGCCCGCTGCTGGCTGATCCGATGTCGTGGCAGTCGGCGGGTGAAACGGGCTTTTTGAATCTGTGGCTGCCGTTTGTGCTGGGCTTGCTGATGTGGGGAGGCGGGTTGGAGCTGTTGCGGCGACCGCCTGAGAGGCTGGGCGGGAGGCGTGTGCTGCGGCTGCTGGCGGCGGTGCCTGCAGCCATTCTGGGCGGCGTCGTTATGGGGGTGGCGGTGAGCGGGGCGGTGCAGGGGACGCTGTGGCCACAACTTGACGCGGCTGTGGCTGCAGCCGATGGGCAGGCCGGCGCCGGCCAGGCGAGGTGGCTGGTCAGGTTTCTGACTCTATTGATCACGGGCGGCGTGCTGATCCACTTGCAGTTTGGCCCCAACGCCGGCGGAGGTAAGAATGGTAGCCCGGCTCCGGAGTCTTTGGCGTCGGAGGATGCGGAAGCGGCTGACGAAGGCCGGCCGAGGCTTTACAGAGTGCTTTTTCTGACGCTGCTGCGCGTGTGGGAGGGCATAGGCCGCAGGGCGCTATGGCTGGCTGCGGGCATAGTTTTCGCGCGGCTTGTGGCGGCGCGTTTCGCGCTTGTTGTGTCGCGGCTGGACTATTTACTATTTGAAGTTCCGCGAAGTGACCTCTGGCAGCTGATTTGGGCTGCTCTACGCGGGGCCGGATCATGAGCTTGTCACGTGTTCTGCCGGCGTCGATCTCGAGTCAGGTAGGTCCCCCAGCTTCGCTGGCTGATTTCGCTCCGCAGAGCATTCTGGCGCTGGCAGCGGAGCCTCGACGAGCAGCAGCCGTCCTGATTGAGCCGGTCGAAGAGATTCACCGGTTGGCAGGGTGGCAGATGGTTGAGCTGTCCGAACGCGCCAGCCCGGACGAATGTAAGTCTGCCGTCATCCAGGCTGTCAGACGCCTGGAGAACCAGTTCAACATCTCGCTCTGGGACGGCGAAAGGGGGCGACCCCATCTGCACAGGCGGGGCGAGGCGGTGGCGGAGGGCGTTGGCCAGGCGATCGCGGTTGCGGACCTGCAGGCGCCTTTGCGGGTATGGTTGGCCGGCCTTTCGGGGGGAGGCAGTCTGGCTGCGGGCGAAGCGGCACTTGCCGGGGCGCTGTGCAACCCGGTGGCGACTTATCTGCCGGGCCCCCAGCGGAGCGCGGGAGCACTGACCAGAGAATTCGAGGCATTGCGTCCTGATATTATTCTGGTGGTTGGCGGACAGGAACATGCTGGGCCTGGGAGCACGGACGGGGTACTGAATTTGAGCGGTCTCGTGATTGAGGCCGCGGCGCGGCTGGCGGCTGAAGACAGGCCGCTGTTCTGTTTTGCCGGCAACAGCCAGTCGGCGGATGCGGCGCTTGCGAGCTGGCGACAGCGGACAGGCGGGAGTGCGGCCGTGAAGGCCGATAACGTGTTCGACGGCGCCGACGGCAGGAGCGCTACCGCTCTACACAGTATACTCGAGCGACTTCACTGGCAGCGATCGCTGGCCATACCTGCGATGCAGGAGATTGCGGGCTGGCTCGATCACCCGGTTGAGCTGTCCAGCACGCAGTGGGCGTTTGCGCAGGCGGTCCGCCTGTGGAGGCGGCGTCAACAGCTGCCGACATTGCACGGCGTGTACGCGGCGGCAGACAGGTGGGTGCATGTCTGGGTGTGGGCGATGCCCGATCAGGAGAGCGACGGTCTGAGAATCAGCTGCGTGCGGCCAGGAGAACGCCCGGAGATCCTGGCAGACTGGCCGCCCGTGCGCCTGGTCAGCGGCGAGTGGCCGGAGAATTGGCCCAGGCCGTCTCAGCCGCCGCCGGTACTGGGGTCTCAGCGGCCGACGGCTCTGCCGGCGTTCTGGTGGGATCCGCTGGGTCTTGTCCCGGTGGTGGCCGGAGTCGGCCAAGCGTCGCCTGAGGCGGCTGCTGAGGTATTGACGGCAGACATTCTGCTGGAGGACGGCAGCGAATTTGCCAGTGTTTGACGGGTCGGGATCAAGTGTTGAAAATAGTAGCTGATGAGGGTCCAGTTTGAAGGCCCGGATTGTCGCGCTTTTCGGGAACGACCAAGCCATGTTCTGTGTGTGTTTTATCTGGGCGGTACGAACCGTCAGTATTTCTGTAGCGGGCTCGCGATGGTCATAGCGGTGAACGTTGGGTATGTATGGGAGTTGCCTCGCCTGTTTTGCCTGCGCTGGCATATACTCTGAAAGTGCCAATACGGGGGGTTAGGGGGGTGGAAGCCCGGCCGCCGCGAGACGACAACTTCCATTTAGCCACACACTCGCTACGGCGCGGACAGGAGAGGGGGCGTTGCGGGGACGGAGCCCCCGCACAAGGGAGGGCCGAATAGGCCCGACCGCCCAAAAAAGCGAGGAGAGAGGGGAGAGGAGTGAGTAGTGAGGAAAACTCTCTCGCCTCGTGTAGAGTTGGAATTTGAGTTGGGGTTGGGTGGTCGGCGGATATTGCGGGGACGTAATCCAGGTCGGGGATTGAGAGATGAGTGGCTGTAGAATGGGGGGCCTATGACGACGATGCTGCGCCAACCGGATGGAAGCAAGATGCGTCAGTCCGACGTTGGGCCCATCATTCAGATGCTCAACAACTCACATTGCGTTGAGATTACGGGTTTCAGCAATGTGGGCAAGTCTTCTCTGATGCGGGCACTGGCGCACGCGGACGTCTGGCTGCAACAGCTGGGCGAAGACGGGAGCGCGTTTCTGCCGGTCTACATCGATTGCAACCGCATGTTGGAGATGACGGAGCAGGGGTTTTACGAGCTGGTGCTGCGATGCCTGCGGGAAAGCGGCCCAGCCCTGGCGGGAAACCAGGCGCTGCAGGACGCCTACGAGGCGCTGGTGGCGCCAGCAAACGTATTTCAGGTGCCCCTGAGTTTCAGCAACGGGCTCAACGCCGCGCTCTACGGTTCAGAATACAAACTGATTCTGATGTTCGACGAGTTCGACGAGCCATTTCAGCAGATCGACACGCGTGTTTTTCTCAACCTGCGGGCCAAGAAGGACCGATTCGGCAGCCGGCTTGTCTTTGTGACCGCAACGGTACGGCCCCTGGCGATTCTGCGTCCAGGCGACCACAGCGGCGAATTTGGTGAGCTGTTCTCGCATCATCCGTGGCATCTTGCTCCGCTTCCCCGCCATGACGTGGAGCAGTACCTTCGCCAGATTGCCGCGCTGAATGGCGCCGTCCCGTTTGTAGAGGATTTCGAATTCGTCTACCAGTGGACGGGTGGGCATCCGGGCTATCTGGCGGGGGTCAGCAGGATTATCGGGCGTGCGGAAGCGGGGTCAGGCGGAGAGAGTGGGAGCGAGGAGAATCGCTTCGTCTTTCTCAGGGGTCTGATCGATCTGGTACGCGGAGATCCTGCACTGCATACTGAGAGCGAGAAGATATGGAACAGCTGCACGTCAGAGCAGCAGGAGGCCCTGCGCCTGCTGTTCTCCGGGCTGGAGCCTGACGCTTTCACATTGTCGCAGTTGATGAAGCAGCACGTTCTAGTTCAGGAGCGGGAAGAGCTGCGCGCATTCTGCCGTCTCTTCGCCGAGTACGTTCTGGCGCACCAGACCACAGCGACTTTCGGAGAAGGGCTGCGTGTGGATGAAGAGAGCGGGAAAGTGACCGTAGGCGGCCGTCCGATTGACCTCACACATCTTGAATACCGGTTGATGAAGCTACTCTACCTGATGAGCAACAACATTGTAGACAAATACGAAATTGTCGAAGGCGTGTGGGGTGACGAACACATGCTGGAAGTTGACGATTCCCGAATCGAGAAGCTGGTCAGCCGGTTGCGCCAGAAGGTGGAGCCGGATCCGTCAGAGCCTGTCTATATCACCACAGTCCGAGGTAGAGGGTATCGCCTGGTTGTCGACTGAACGATCGGACGTCAGTTGCCCGCAGGACGATAGCGGGATGGCAGGCGGTACTTTGCAGTGCGAAGGTGGCCGCAAAATTTTGTTGGCTTTCCCCTTGGGTCTATACTATTCTCTGTTGTAACTACTAATCTCAGTTCATGAATTGCAGCCGAGCTTGAGGAAGTGAAACGCTTGCCTGCAGTTGCGTGAAAGCGGTATCAAATCATTGCTACAAGGCAGAATGGTCCTATGGCTGAATCCCTACAGGCAGATGAGATCCGTGAGGCGGTGACCTTCAGAGGGAGACCGAAGTCGATGGTTTCGGCGGCCGCCCTGCTCATCGCGGGTATTTTGACATTCACGATGGGAATTGACCGGCTTTTCTTTGTGGAGGCCATGGCCTGGACTTTCCTGATCTGGGGGGCATTGCTCCTCTACGGGCACATCATCGACATCGGAACCGTTTACGAAGTTTCGGATGAAGGGCTTGTGATCAGGAGCCCGTTGCGCTTCTGGGCTCTATCGCGCAAGTGGGCGTGGGGGAACATGACACGCCTGGACGTGGTCGTGCGCAGACGGGAAGCAAGCGCGGCCGACGTTGACTTGCAGATCCATTACACTCCGGAAGATTCGACCGTACTGTTTCGCGAGGACCTGCCATTTATCCCTGAGCTGGCCGAGGAGATTGCCAGCCGCGCCGGTCTGACGCCGGAGAGGCGGCAGGCCATGCAGAGCTTCGACTCGATTCCGCAGGACGAAAAGGGGTCTTACACCTGGGATTAGCTCGCCCCAGTTTTAACTCACGCGACGATACAAGGGCACGCGGCTCCATTCCTCACTAGATGCCCTGGTACGCGGAGATGTCCATCAGGTAGATCTGACGACCGTCGCCCCCATGCACTGAATCTACTGTGATCAGCCTCCCATCGGGGCTGGAGCGCGGGTGCAGATCGCAGCGCCACTCGCCCGTGTATTCCGGGTATGAGGCGTATTCTCCCAGTTCCGTCCTCTCGCCACTTTCCACATTGTAGAGATACAGCTCCTGGGCCCTGCCCTCGCCCCTGGGCACGGGATAGGTGTCGTTGAGAATCCAATTTGTATCGGCAAGATAGGTGCAGTGGCCGTTCAGCTTCATCACGCCCTTGCCGATTACGTACACGTCCTGCGTGCGGTCGCGGTAGATGTAGAAGGCGTCTCCGTGCGAGGGATGGCGGGCCCATGCCAGGATGTGTTCGGGGTCGCGCCAGATGAAGTGGGAGGTGTGGCCGTACTGGTCGACGGGGTAGATGTCGGAGCCGTCAGCGGCGGCGGTCATCATGCGGGTATTGAAACCGGCGTCGCCGAACCGCCAGCGGTGCAGGAAGATGAAGCGAGAGCCGTCGGTATTGAAGAGCAAGTGATTGAAGTAGTGCCTGGCTCCACTGATGTCCTTGTGGGGATAGGGGATGGCGGCGACCTCTGCGATTGAGATTATCAGCGATGCCTGGCCGGTCTCCAGGTCGACACGATGGATTCCTACGTCTTCGGGCGCCAGCCGGTCGAAGTTGGGGTCGGGGATGCCGGCGTAGCCGTAGCCGGGCCGCATGTGGTTGATGCGGCGGAAGTCGGCGCCGATGGCGGTGCGACCGTCGGGAGAGACGGTGTAGATCGGATATCCGACCGTGCGCTTCTTACCCGATTGTACGTCTAAAATGTGGCATACGAAGCGGTCGTCCACTCGATCGTTCCAGATTACCTCCCTATCCGAGCCTGGAATCCACTGGAGCATGCAGCCCTGTTGCCAGCACCAGGCCCTGGTTTCGCCCAGCTCAATCCAGCGGTCGCCGCCGGCCAGGTCGATCATTCCGATTCCAACTGTATCCTCGGCGTTGGGCGAGCGATGCTCGAAGTCGACCTCCATCCCGAGCACGTAGCGGCTGGAGGGATCGAACTGCAGCTTGTCATAGTAACCGAACCAGTGATGCCTGGGCCCGGAAGTGATGGGGCGCATAGTCATCAGCGCTTTCTCCTCATTTGAATTCAGTCGGGTCTATGCGGTGCCGGCGCCGGCCAGGTCCAGCTCTTCGGCAAAGTGGCAGGCGACGTATCTCTCGCCAGTCAGGTTTCGCAGTTCTGGCGTTTCCTGGTTGCAGCGCTCCTGGGCGTAGCGGCAGCGGGGATGGAAATAACAGCCGGAGGGAGGGTTGGAAGGGTCGGCTACCTCACCCTCGAGGACGATACGCTCCTGCCGGCTGTGGGCCGGGCCCGCGACGTGAACTGCGGAGAGTAGAGCTTCGGTGTAGGGATGGAGCGGCTGCCGATACAGGTCGTCAGCATCTGCCAGCTCTACCAGCTTGCCGACGTACATGACGGCCACGCGGTCGCTGATGTGCTTGACGACGCCGAGGTCATGGGCGATGAACAGGTAGGTCAGGTCCAGTTCGCGCTGGAGGAATTTGAGGAGGTTGAGTATCTGCGCCTGCACGGAGACGTCGAGTGCGGAGACCGGCTCATCGGCGATGACGAGGGTGGGATTGAGGATGAGGGCGCGGGCGATGCCGATGCGCTGGCGCTGTCCGCCGCTGAAGGCGTGGGGGTAGCGGGTTATGTACTCGGGGCGCAGGCCGACGAGGCGCAGCATCTCCACGACGCGGTCCTCGAGCTCGGAGCCTTTGCCCATTCCGTTCAGCCGCAGTGGCTCGCCGATAATGTCGAGGATAGTTTTGCGGGGATTCAAGGAGGTGTAGGGGTCCTGAAATATCATCTGCAGGTGGGAACGTACGGGCCGGAGGGCGGTGTTGTCCAACGTTGCCAGATTGTAGTTTTCACCCTCTTCGCCTTGAGGGCGAAACTGGATCGTGCCGGCGGTCGGTTCGTAGAGTCGCATGATCAGCCGGCCGACGGTGGTCTTGCCGCAGCCGCTTTCGCCGACGAGTCCCAGCGTTTCGCCCTTTTGCAGCGCGAAATCGACGCCATCCACAGCCTTGATGTGGCTGACGACCTTTGAGAAGAGTCCGGCCGAGATTGGGAAGTGTTTTTTCAGGCCGTCTACTTCCAGAAGTGGAAAGCTGTCTGAAACGCTATTGATGGTTTGTTTCCTCTGCGACTGGGGAGCTGTCCTGTTGTGCGTGTTCCGTATAGAGGAGGCAACGCACCTCGCGGTTGTCTTCCAAGGTAATCGGCTGAGGCACGATTTCGTCGCAGACGCCGGCGATGAAATCGGCGCAACGGGGGTGGAAAGGACAGCCTTTGAGCGTGCTGTAGGGGTCGGGTACAACGCCGCGGATGGTTTGGAGCCAGTCCCGCTTCTGGTCCATGCGGGGCAGGGACTCGAGCAGAGCGATGGTGTAGGGGTGCTTGGGGTCGCGGAAGATGTCGGCGGCGGCGCCGCGCTCGACGATTTTGCCGAGGTACATCACGGCCACCTCGTCGGCCATGTCGGCGACGACGCCCAGATCGTGGGTGATGAACATTATGGCCATATTCAGCTCGGCCTGCAGCCCCTGCATCAGTTCAAGGATCTGGGCTTCCGTCGTGACGTCCAGCGCGGTGGTGGGTTCGTCTGCGATGAGAAGACTGGGGTGGCAGGAGAGGGCCATGGCGATCATCACACGCTGGCACATGCCGCCGCTGAGCTGGTGGGCGAATGCGTTCATGCGCTGCTCGGCCAGAGGAATATGCACCTGCTGGAGCATATCGACGGCGATGTCTTCGGCTTCGGACTGCGTTACTGGTTGATGCAGCAGGATATTTTCGGTTATCTGATCGCCAACTTTATGAACAGGGCTCAGAGAGGCGCGAGGCTCCTGGAAGATCATTGCGATTTCGCCGCCGCGGATGGCGCGCATTTCTGTTCCGGTAGCGGGAAGCTGAAGCAGGTCGACGACGGTGCTCTGCCCGTCTTCGTCAGGCCTGGAGTAGAGGATTTCGCCGTCTACGGTGTGTCCAGGCGGCCGTACCATGCGCATGATGGAGCGTGCGGTGACACTTTTGCCGCAGCCGCTTTCGCCAACCACGCCGAGGACCTGGCCGCGTCTGATTGAAAAGGTTGTGCTGTCTACGGCCTTGGCGACCCCTTCGGCCATAAAGAAGTGGGTCTGCAAGTCTCTTACTTCAAGCAGTGTGTCCATCGGTTGAACTAGATCGGTTGACTTATGGACGGAAGCTAAACGGTAACCGGAACTGGGACGGCTTCACTTACAGGTCGGCGTACGGGTCGGCTGCGTCGCGGAGGCCATCGCCAATGAAGTTGAGGGCGAGCACGGTGACGACGACGAACATGGCGGGCCACAGGATCCAGGGGTGGATGGCGATTTCGACGACTTGCTGTGCATCCTTGAGCATTACACCCCAGCTAACCGTGGGCGATACCAGTCCCAGGCCGAGAAAGCTCAGCGCGGTTTCTCCTATAATCATGCCGGGTATGGCGAGAGTGATATCGACCAAAACGTAACTCATGAAGGAGGGAACGAGGTGCTGCCAGATCAGGTACCACTGGTTGGCGCCGGCTGATTGGGCGGCGAGGACGAAGTCCTCATTGCGCAGGGAGAGGAACTTGCCCCGCACCACCCTGGCCAGAGTCGTCCAGGCGAGCAGAGAAAGGATGATGGTAATGCCGAAATAGACTCGTGTCTGCGGCCAGTCGGCCGGCATGGCAGCGGCCAGGCCCATCCAGAGAGGGATTGTCGGGATAGAGCGGATGAATTCGATCAGGCGCTGGATCAGGTTGTCGACGAGGCCGCCGTACAGTCCGGACAGGCCCCCCAATAGCAGTCCGATGACGAGAGCGATGGTAACGCCGACCAGACCGATGGTCAGGGATATGCGGCCTCCGTGCAGAGCGCGCCCAAAGATATCACGACCGAACTTATCGCCCCCCAAAAGGAAGATCGGGCCGACCTCTTCGGCATTTTCGACGCCAAAGAGATGCCAGTCCATTCTGAAAATGCCCCACAGCTTATAGGGGTCCCCTTTCACGAAGAACTGAACCGGGTATTGCTGGCTGCGGTCTTCGACGAAGTCGCGTGTAAACGTTTCCTTGTTTGTTTCGATCGTGACCGCGTAAACGAAGGGTCGACGCCAGCTGCCGTCATCGGCGCGAATGTGAATTTCCCTTGGGGGGAGGTAGAGATGCTTGTTGAAGCGATGGGTCTTGTCGTAGGGTGAGATGACGGGGGCGAGGAGTGCGGAGAGGTAAAGTAGAACCATGAACCACATTGAGAAGACGGCCATCTTGTTGCGCCGGAAGCGGAGCAACATCAGCTGGCGCGGGGTCAGGAACTGGGTTCTGGACTCCCCAATGGTTCCCTCGGCTTCGAGGAGGTCGGAGAGGTTTCCCCTCTCATAGGGGGAGGCGGCACGCGGATCGGCTGCGCTGGTCATGTTGTTCCCCGCTCCCCGTAACGTATGCGCGGATCGACCCATGCGAGGAGGATATCCGAGATCAGTGTCCCGATCAGGGTGAGCGTGCTTAAAATCATGATCATGCTGGCGGCCAGGTAGAGGTCCTGGGACATCAGCGCGCGCCAGAGCAGGGGCCCGGTGGTTGGCAGATTCAGAACGAGAGCCACGAGAACGGTGCCGGAGACGATTTCGGGAAGGCGCCAGCCGATGGTGCTCAGAATGGGGTTCAGGGCAACGCGCACAGGGTATTTCATGGTGAGCCGACCTTCGCGCAGGCCCTTAGACCGCGCGGTCTCCACATAGGGGCGTCCGATCTCGTCCAGAGTCGTTGCGCGCATCACGCGGATGGTACCGGCGGTGCCAGCGGTGCCGACGATCACGACCGGCAACCACATGTGCTTCAGCATATCCCAGACCTTAGCTACGCTCCAGTCTGCATCCAGATACTCGGTGGAAAAGAGACCGCCTGCGCTGGCCCCGAAGACCTTTATGCCTATGTACATGAAGATGAGTGCCAAGAGGAAGTTGGGCGTCGCCAAGCCGATGAAACCGATGAACGTAAACAGGTAGTCAGCCAAGCTATACTGGCGAACGGCGGAGTAGATGCCGATGGGGATGGCCATGGCGTAGACGAAGAGGAGAGTGAAGAAAGACATGATCATCGTCAGCATCAGGCGCTCGCCGATGAGCCGGTTGACAGGGCGGTCCCAGTAAAAGGAGAGCCCCATATCCCCTTGCACGAAGTTCGTGATCCACTTGATGTATTGAATGTATCCGGGCTGGTTCAGGCCATAGTGCTCTTCCAGTGCGGCGATTTCCTCTTCGCTCAGTTCTTCACCGGCCGCGGCAAGGTTGGCCACGTAGGTCGTGACGTAGTCACCCGGCGGGAGCTGAATGATGGTAAAGCTGACGATGGAGATCAGGATCAGGGTCGGGATCAGCTGTATGACCCGCCGCAGAATGTACTCACGCATAGCCCAAGTTCCAGAAGGCAAGGGCCAGAGGACAGCGACTCGTAGCAACGAGCCACCATCCACTGGCCGAAAGTTGGCGTTAACTCTGCTTATAGAAGAACTGCTCAGGATGGACAGGCACTGCCCGAATGACGGAGAAGCCCCATACACCGTCGTCGGGGAAGTTGGTCAGGTTCTTCTTCATGACGACCGGCTTGGGAATGCCGACGGTGCCGAAGCCGGGCAGGAAGTCGTAGAACCATTCCCACAGCTCGCGGGCGATGGCGACGTGCTCCTCTTCGGAGACGGCGTCGATCATTTCCTGCCAGCGGTGATAGACCCAGGCGACCTCGTCCGGGGGTTCGACTGCGATTTCGCTTTCCTGGTCGCCGTCCAGCCAGATGTCATAGCCTTTGCCCCAGGGCACGTTGCACTGACCGGGGTGGTTGAGGCGCGAGCACCAGACCCAGGTGATATCGGAGATGTCGCCTTCCCAACCGGACATGCCCATATCGTTGGCAGCCACCAGTTCGTTGAGATGTGAGCGATTGATCGGCCTGATAGACGGGTCGAGGCCGACGGCGCGCCACTGTTCGACGACAAGCTCAAACACGTCGATGATGTCGGCCTGCTCGGTATCGAGCTGGATGACCCAACTGACGCGCGAGCCGTCGGGGAAGAGACGGAAGCCGTCGGAGTCTGTCTCCGTATAGCCGGCTTGGTCGAGCAGATCCATCGCCATGTCGGGATCGAACTGGGCCCAGTTGTCTTCGTCACCTGCCTGGTAGTATCTTGAATTGGGCCAGGCCGCCCACTGGCGCGGCTCGCCCAGACCGAAGTAGACGACGTCGTTGATCTCTTCGCGATTGATTGCTATCGACATCGCGTGACGTACGTCCTTGTTGCCGAAGAATTCGCGCACCTGCGGGTCCTTGTGCGTATGGTTGGGCACAATGATGGTACGGCCGGGGAAGGTCGACTTCCACATCTTGATCTTCAGGTCTGCCGACTCCAGGTTTGCCTGGTAGAGCTCCATGTTGGCGAGGTCTGCCTGGCGGCCGGAGAATTCCAGTTCGCCGGCGATCAGCTTGGCGTTGGCGACTTCGCGGTTGTCGATGACGAAGACGATCGTCTTGTCGATGTAGGGGAGCTGGTTGCCCTGGGTGTCTACCTTCCAGTAGTAGGGATTGCGTTCGTAGGTGTGATGGTCGGGGGCGTCGTCGACGCGAATGAAGGCGGTCATGCCGGGCAGTCCGACCTGTGCCGGGATGGTCGAACCGACGCGGCCTTTATCGCGCAGGAGCTGGTGCCATTCCTCGAAACCGGCATCTTCGGTCATTGCGGCGATCTCGTCGGCGTCGCCGTAGGCGGGGTGGAACTGCTTCAGGTAGTGTGCCGGCTGCCAGAGGCCGCCTTGCGAACCGGCGTAGAAGGTCTCGTGCAAGACGATCAGGGGGTACGGTTTGGAGAAGGAGAGCTTGATCGTGTAATCGTCGATTTTCTCCATCTCCAGTGGGTCGCCGGCGGCTGACGCTCCCGCCTTCCAAGCGGATGGCGGACCACCGGGGGCGTACTCGTCGTTGAGCCAGAGGTCATGCCAGGAGAAGATGAAGTCGTCGGCGCTGAAGGGGGCGCCGTCGGACCACATGAGACCCTCGCGCAGATGCAGGATCTGCTCGGTGGCGTCCTCGTTGAACTCCCAGCTTTCGGCCAAGCCGCTGGTGATGGATGAGAAGTCGGGGGCGATGCGCAGGATGAGCTCGGTGCCCATGACGGCCTGTGGGTCGCCGAAGAGGTGATTGGGGTTACCGATGGCAACGCGGGTGGTGCCGCCGTACTGGCCAATTTCGTCGAGGGGTTCGATGACCACAGGATTGGCAGGGAGGCGCTCATCGACCGGCGGGAGCGTGCCGGCGGCGACGCGCTCGGCGAGCAGAGGCGACTCGTTGTACTTGGACATCGAGGCTGAATCGGCGGCGGGGGCCTCCTCGGCCACTGGGGCCTCGTCCGCGGCCTCCGGTTCGGCGTCGCCGCCGGGGGCGCCGCAAGCAGCCGCGACTGCGGCGGCGGCCGAAAGCCCGCTCATGCGCAGGAAAGTTCTACGATCCATTCCGTCCTTCATCGTGTTCTGTTCCTTTCGCTCAAAACGAAAAAAAGAGTGTTTGGAATCTCAGGGACAATGTACGATCAGAGATTGCCCGGGGCGAGGCAGTCTACGAGCCCATATCGACGGTGGTATTCGAGACGGTCAACATGACCCATTCCATCATGCCACGCCAGTATTCGTAGCGCTCGGTCGATGCGCCCTGAACCACGACCGAATACAGATATTGCGCGGCGCAGAAAAGACGGGCACGGCGGCGACGGGTGGTCCCATCCTGCACGAAGGTGCAGACCCACTCCCGGCACCAGTCGCCCACGTCGTCAAGGGCATCCAGCCTCTCGACCACACACTGATCAAGTTGGTTCAGCCCTTCCTCGATACCTTCCGCGAGCAGCGAACTCTCCTCCGCGGCCAGCGGCTGGCCCATATCCTGGACTGTAATGGAGATGAAGGTGGCCTCGTCGGAGGGATCCGGATAGAGGCTTACGGCCGGATGGGGCGTATCGGTCTCCTGGAGCTGCCATTCAGGCGGATACCAGAAGGTGGGATGGCCGGCTGCGTGCTTGTAGGTTTTAACTGAGGTGAATCGCGGGCGGGCCGGCCGTTCGGTCGATGCCATAGGGGTTGCCAGTCTCGGTTGGTGGGCGCCGGATTTGAACGGCGCAACGGTGCGTGGGGGATTGGAACCGTTGCGCCGTCCGCATTCGTTGCACGAAAGCGGGAACCCGAATGCGACGGCGTGCTCACGCACGCTATCGCAAGTTTCCCGTACTTTACTTCGCCCTACATGTGATTCTCAGGATCTTCCCAGAAGAGCAGCTGCGGATTCAGGAAGTGCTCGTCCTCCAGGCCGTCATTGACGGGCTGGCCTGAGATGTAGTTGTGCATCTGGTTCTTCATGATGATCAGGGCCGGGGACTGTCCGAGGTAGCCGACGATCGGAATCTCTTCGGCCCAGATGTCAAGAATCTGGAAGAACAACTCGTCGCGTCTGGCGGGATCCGGCTCGGCGCTGACCTGGTCCCAGATCTCCCAGATGTCCCAGAGGAAGTGGCCGTCCGGGGGCGGTTCGCCATTGGCGTCGTTCTCGTCGACTTTCCAGCGGCCGAAGGCGCCTGCCCAGGGGCGGTCGAGCTCAGTACCGATCCAAGGAGACGGGGTGAGAATGGGCAGCAGATCGCGATAGCCACCCCAGTAGACAGCGTCCTGGGTATTGGCAGACCAGTGCTCTGTGTAGAGCGACCGCTCCATGCCTTTGTAGGTGGCCTTGAGGCCGATATCTTCATAGTACTTGATGATGGTGAGGACCGAGTCTTCTTCGGGCGTGCCGGGCTGGGAGGTGCCCTCGATGATGAAGCTCAGAGTCTCGCCACTGCCGTCCTTCCAAAGCCTGAAGCCGTCGGAATCGCGCTCGGCGTAACCGGCGTCGTCGAGGAGCTGGTTGGCGCGGTCGGGGTCGTAGCCGGCGTAGGCTTCGGTCAGCTTGGCGTAGTACTGGGGCGACTGATCGAGGGGACTGTACTGACGCGGTGTCAATAGGCCGTCCCACACGAGCTCGTTGAGTGCATCGCGGTCGACTGCCAGTGACATGGCGATGCGCACGTCGCGGTTCTGGAACAGTTCGCGCACGCGTGGGTCCTGTGCGCCCTGGTTGGGGGTCACGACTTCATGCCGGGTCGAGGTACCGATGATGACGCGGTATTCGCCGGCATCTTCATTCTCTTTGTAGAGCGTGAAGTTGCCCGTCTGGATGTGACGGGACTGGAAGTCGACCTCGCCGTTGATGACGCGCAGGTTGAAGACGTCGTTGGTGTCGAAGAGGCGGTGTGTCACCTTGTCGATGTAGGGAAGCTGCTTGCCCTCCTCGTCCACCTGCCAGAAGTAGGGGTTGCGCTCCATCAGGAACAGCTCGGAGGAGAGCTCGTTCTTGGACAGCCAAGGGCCGATGTTGGGCCGGTCCGGGTTCAAGTACCACCAGTTGCGGTCGACGTAGTACTGGTCCCAGGAGTCGACGCCGGCTTCATCGATTTGCGCTTCAAGGCCTTCCTTGTCATCGGTCAGATCGATGTGGAACTGCTGCATGTAGTGGCCCGGCGAGAAACAGTGGGAGCGGGTCACATCGAAGGCGAAGAGGGGCTTGGGATGTTCGAAGGTCATCATGACCGTGTTGTTGTCGGGGGCAGACACGACCATGGGTACGCGCGGGGTACCGGTTCCCCAGCGAATCGAGACTGCGGGGGTCAGGTCCTCGTTGGAGAAATGGTTTTCGTACCACCACGTGAAGCTTTCGCTGTCGAACGGCGATCCGTCCGACCACTTCAGCCCCTCGCGCAGGTTGAATGTCCAAACGGTGGCGTCATCGTTGGTTTCCCAGGATTCGACCATGTTGGGGCGCAGGGTGAGGTCCATGTTGTACCAGGTGAGGGACTCGTTCTGCATCTTGGTCGGGCCCCAGCGGTCGGAGACGCCCTTGAAGCCGCGCCGGATGGTACCGCCGTACACGCCAACCTGCTCGACGGCTTCCAAGACAGCGGGACTGGCAGGCAGCCGCTCGTCAACGGGGGGCAGATCGCCTGCGGCGACCATTTCCGCCAGCATGGGGGCTTCGCTGTACATGCTGTCCGAGGCAGCCGGGGCGGCGGCTTCTGCGGCCGGCGCTTCGTCGGCGGCCGGTTCGGCGGCCATTTCTTCCTGCGGTTCTCCGCCGGCGCCGCAGGCTACGGCCACCAGACCGGCGGTGGCCACACCGGAAACGCGCATGAACTCGCGCCGCGAAATCCAGTTACTGCTGTTTTTCAGGCTCTTCATTCGTTTTCTCCTTGATTGTGCGCAGTTGCAAAAGGTTTACAAGTACTGACCGTCGAATACGAGATACAAAGCCTTCAACTCCTATCGGCTAATCCTGCACCCAATGCCACAGGCGCGTCCGGTTGTAACCCAACAGTTCCAGCTTGCCGTCGCCGTTGGTATCGGCAATTTCGAAAAGTGCACGCACGCCGGTGTCGCCGTCGTCGAAGCGGTCTTCGGCGTAGGTGTGCAGCGGCATGTCCAGCTCCTGAATAATGTTTGCGTGCCCGTCGATGAGCTTGGGCTTTTTCCCTGACATTCGGCGAAGATAAGATCTGAATCGGCGCCAGCCAACCGAATTGTTCTGCCGTAGCCGGCCTTTTCCATGCGCCAGATCTCATTGCCGTTGCAGTCGACGAGATAGGCACGGAAGCCTATGTGGGCCTGGTCGCGGTGGAGGCGGCGTTCGGTGACAAACAGCTGCTTGCCGTCCATCTCGGGGCGGAAATTGCCCACGGCGCAGGTCTGGATGTGCGTGCCTTCGAAGATCCAGCGGTCTTGGCCGGTCGCGGCATCGAGGACGACCAGGTCCTTGCCGGCGACCATGAGCAGTTCGGGTTTGCCGTCTTCGTCGATGTCGTGGACGTGCAGGTGGTCGACGTGGGGGGCGCGGGTCATCTCCTCGAGGTGGGGCTCGAGATCGGGCCGCCACCAGACTTTGAGGCCGTCGGCGCGCACGCAGCAGTAGCCGATGAAGGCCTCCTCCTTGCCGTCGCCGTCAATGTCGTAGAAGTCGTGAGAATGGCCGGCACCGCCGTAGAAGTGGCAGTTCCAGAGACAGTTCAGGTCGTCGTCGTAGATGTAGATGGGGTTGACGAAGGTGGAGACGAGAATGTCGCGCCTGGCGCCGAGGCCGCGGATGTCGCAGAGCTGGAGTACACAGTTAGGGCCGGTTTCCACCTCTTTGCGGTAGTAGCCGCGGTCGCCTTCGAGGATTCTGAGGTAGCTGCGGCCGTCGCGTTCGGTTACGTAGACGATTTCGGGTTTGCCGTCGCCATCGATGTCGCTGACGGCGGCGGCGACATCGTGCATAGCCCAGTGGCCGGTACCGAGGGGTGCGCCTTCCTGCCACATGACGTCGCCGTCGAGCTTCATGGCGGTGACGCAGTGGACCTGCTTTTCGTGGCGGTAGCCGCCGGCGGACATGCGGGGGATGTGGCAGTCGCGGGCCTGGAAGAAGACCGCTTCCAGCTCGCCGTCGCCGTCGAGGTCGCCAAGGCGCATGCCGGTATCGCCGAATCCGGTTGTGTCGACCTCGTTGGCAAGACGAAATGGACCAGTCATAGTAGCCTCTGTTGTGATGCCTGCGGGATTCGCCGCCACTGCCTTTTGCGAACTGTCATCATCAGACGCAACCGGGGACGCTGTCGTCTGGCGATGTCATGACAGTTCGCGGGCATGGTTGCTGCGTAGCCTGCGTCATTCTAAAGGGAAAGAACCTTCTCGTCAATGTTGGAAAAATCAGGAGGTGGGTCTTCAATTTGGGGCAGAAGTACCTTGCGGGCGATTGAACGGGACGGCGAGGGCAAATTCGTGTGATAGCGATCTTTCATGAGCGCTGGGCGCGTTGAATGAACGAAGTCTTTCGTTCTTCCGGTTCTGGCGATGGTGGAGGGTCGCAGGTACAGGCCCGCTAGTGCGAGTGTCGGGCAAGAGAATACGAGAGTTTACGAGAGTCTGCGAGCGTTCATAAGAGATTACTTGCGTTTGCATGCTTTCACGAGAGTCTGCGAGCGTTTGCAAGAGTTTACTTGCGTTTGTATGCGTTCATGAGCGTCTGCGAGCGTTGACAAGAGTTTGCTTGCGTTTGTATGCGTTCACGAGAGTCTGCGAGCGTTGACAAGAGTTTGCTTGCGTTTGTATGCGTTCATGAGAGTCTGCGAGCGTTGACAAGAGTTTGCTTGCGTTTGTATGCATTCACGAGAGTCTGCGAGCGTTCACGAGAGTCTGCTTGCGTTTGCATGCGTTCACGAGAGTCTGCGAGCGTTTACAAGAGTTTACTTGCGTTTGCATGCGTTCACGAGAGTCTGCGAGCGTTCACAAGAGTTTGCATGCGTTTGTATGCGTTCACGAGCGCGCTTAGGGCCAGTCGCTCATGGCTGCCCTAACATCCTCGTTAGTTACCGGCTCAGTATCAGGAGCGACGCGAAACGAAGGGATGTCTGCGTCGACTTTCAGGGTCTCGATTCCTTTGGAACCTTGCCGAGCCAACTCGGAAGTCGCACTTTCGAGGCTGCAACCGTGGTATTCCGCCAAAGTTCGTGCGATCGCAAGCACGTCTTTTGTGTCGCGTCATGTCGCGTGAAGTCGTACCATTTTGCCCTGAAATGAAATTCTTTGGGCCAATGGTACTGATTTTGCAGAGGTTCGCTTGCCGTGAGAGATAAGTTACGGGCGTTTGCTTCTCTGGTTTGGCGCCATTATAGCACAAAAAGGGGGCGGACAGGGGGCGTCTTTACATGGGGTGCATCCCAGTATTGTTAGGGAAACAGTCTGATGGGGAATCCATGCCGGCTTTGGCGGGAACTGCTTACAGGCTTTTGGAGAGACGCAGGGCAGGCAAGAGGGCGAGGAGAAAGTGCCGCAGTATTGTCAGCGGGGGACTGTCGGGACGTGGTCTGGCCAGACACTTTCGATTAGGCACCTGTCACCAATGTCGACACCCGGTCGATGAGGCATGTTGTTGGGGGGGGCGTTGCGGGGGCGGAGCCCCCGCACAAGGGAGGGCCGACTAGGCCCGACCGCCCAAATGCGAGGAGAGAGTGAAGAGGAGAGAGGAGAGAGAGTTGCTTGTTCCTCTGCCGCAGAAGGGAGCGCGGACAGGCCTGGTCAGGGCTCTGGCGGAGGACTGCGAGAGTTCACCCCATTTAGGGAGGGACTCCCTGCATGATCGAGGCAATATCTTGAGGGTTTGGCGCGATTGGATGCGGATGCCCTGTTGTCAGCCGAAAGCTCAGAGTCTGACCAGGTCGCCCAGCTCGAAGAGATACATTTGGCGACCGTTGCCGCCGTGGGCGGAGTCGATGACGATTTTGGCGGCGTCGGGGCTGGAACGGGGGTGGAGGTCGCAGCGCAGGGTATCGGTGTAAGGCGGCGGCGAGTGGAACCGGCCGAGGTCGACGCGGCGGTCGGTCGGGACATGGTAGAGGTAGAGGTCCTGAAGGCGTTCGTCTCCCTGTGGATAGGTGTCGTTGAGGATCCAGTTGTTGTCGGAGAGATATGTGCAGTGGCCGTTGAGCGGCATCCTGGTTTTGCCCACGATGCGGTCGGGGCCGCGAGAACCGTCCTCGGCGTTGGGGAAGATGTAGTAGGCGCCGCCGTGGGAGGGGCGGTGGGACCAGGCCAGAATGTGGTGGTCGTCGCGCCAGATGAGGTGGGAGGTGTGGCCGGAGTGATCGACGACGGTCAGGTCTGAGCCGTCGGCGGCGGCGGTGAGCATGCGGGTGTGGAAGGGCCCGTCGCCGAAGCGCCAGCGGTGGAGGAAGAGGAAGTGGGTGCCGCCGGGATTGAAGATCAGGACATTAAAATAGTGTTTTGCTGATTGGATGTCTCCATGGGGATAGGGAATCGACGCGACTTCATCCAGGGTGACGATCAGATTGCTTTTGCCTGTGCGGAGGTCGACTTTGTGGATGCCGGTCTCCTCGGGGGCCATCACGTCGTGCCAGGGATCGGGGATGCCCATGTAGCCATAGCCGGGGCGCATGTCTTCAAGGCGGTGGAAGTCGATGGAGAGGGCGGTACGGCCGTCGGGACTGAGGGTGAAGACGGGGTGGGGGAGTGTGTGCGTCCGGCCGGTGTCGATGTTGAGGATGTGGCTGACGAAGCGGCCGTCAATCCTGTCATTCCAGATTATTTCCTGGGCCGATCGGGGAAGCCACTGGAGCATGCAGCCGGCCTGCCAGCCCCAGGCGCGGCTTTCTCCCAGTTCGATCCAGCGGTCGCGGTCCTCCAAATCGACCATTCCGACTCGGATTACGTCTTCCGGCGTTGGGGCGCGGTGTTCGAAGTCCACCTGCATGCCCAAGGCGAAGCGGGCGGATGGGTCGAACTGCAGTTTGTCGTAGTAGCCGAACCAGTGGTGCTTAGGTCCTGAGGTGATGGCGCGGGATGGAATCATTTGTTTCTCTTCTGGTTTGGGGCTGAGGGCGAAATGAACATCCGGTCAAACCTGGGCAGATTGCGCTGCGGGCAACACTCCGGCGTGTGCCCTTAGGGGTCGACGACTTCTGAGACGTCGATGACGTAGACCTGCCGGCTGCCTTCGTGGATGGAGTCGAAGCTAACCATGCGCTCGTCGCGGCTCCAGCGGGGATGCAGGTCGCAACGGATCTCGCCGCGGAAGGGGAGCGGGGCGTGGTAACTGCCGAGATGCACGAGGCGTTCTTCGGTCATGTGCCAGAGGATGAGCGGCTGGTTGCTGTTTTCGTCCGGGTACTCGTCTGTAAGCAGCCACGTCCCATCCTGTGTAAAGCTGCAGTGGCCGTTCCTGGTCAGGACGTCGGGGCGGACTGCCTCGTATTGGCAGGTTGTGTCGTTCATCAGGTAGTAGGCCGGCCCTTCCTTCATCGTGACCCAGCCGAAAATCAGCTCCTCGGTCAGCCAATCGCAGTGGGATGCGCCGAGGTCGGTCATGGCACGCAGCTCGCCTCCTTCCATGTTGGCGGAGAGCATCGTGGTCTGGCCGATCTCTTTGTTCTCGTCGTAGACGCGTACAACGAAGGAGACGCGGGTGTCATCGCGGTTGATGAAGGGGTGGTTGAACCAGATCTTGCCTGCCTGCAGCTCTTCGTTGTGGCTGAGGAAGTCACGTACTTCTGCGTAGGAAACCAGTACGCGGGATTCTGCCGTCTCCGTGTCCATGATGTAGAGGCCGTCCTCGGCGGGATGGTTCTGGTCGGCGTAGGGATCGGGCAGGCCGGCGTAACCGACAACGGGCCGCATCGCTTTGAGGCGGGCGTAGTTGAGACCGAGGGCTTTGCGGCCGTCGCGAGTGATGGCGGCGATGGGGTGGGGGAGGGCCCGTTTGCGGCCTGTGTGGACGTCCTGCACGATTGCGATGAAACGGTCGTCGTCACGGGCGTTGTAGGTGATCAGCCGGTCGGGTGCGGTCGCGAGCCAGTGCAGCATGGCGCCTTGCTGCAGGTTCCAGGCCTGGGTTTCGGCGACGCCTTCGAAGTTGGTGGTTTCCATGTCCACGAGGCCGACGACGGCGGTGTCGCCGGCGGCGGGGGGGCGATCGTGGAAGTCGGACTGCAGGCAGAGATGGTAGCGGCCGGTTGCATCCCAAGGGCAGATGGCATAGTAGCCGAAGAAGTGGTGCTTGGGCCCTTGGGTAATTGCTCTTGCGACCAGACGACCCTTTGCTGCACTCATGTTTTCTCCCGCTTGGTGGGGCCGTGTCGAATAGCCCGTGTTTTGGTTCCAACCATTGTGTGCTACACAAAATGTGTGCGATTCATCAGCCCACAATCTCGGCGACGTCGACAACGTAGATCTGGCGGCTGCCTTCGTGGATCGAGTCGAAGCTGACGAGCCGTTCGTCACGGCTCCAGCGGGGGTGCAGGTCGCAGCGTATCTGGTCCTGGAAGAAGGGGGGAGAGAGGAAGCGGCCCAGGACGACCAGACGCTCTTCGGCCATGTTCCAGAGGAAGAGGGCGCGCTGGTCGTTTTCGTCGGGGTATTCGTCGTTGAGCATCCAGGCACCGTCGCGAGTGAAGCTGCAGTGCCCGTCGCGGGAGAGGATATCGGGACGGACGGCCTCGAATTCACCGGTGGCGTCGTTGACCAGGAAGAAGCTGGTGCCCTCTTTCATCTTGAACCAGCCGAGAATGACGTCTCTGGTACGCCAGTCGCAGTGCGAGGTTGCGAGGTCGTTCATGATGCGAATGTCTCCGCCCTCCAGGGTCATCGACAAGCAGACCGTTCTCCTGGCCCCGGCGTCGTCCCAGTAGACCACGACGAAGGCGACGCGGGAGTCGTCGCGGTTGATGAAGGGGTGGTTGAACCAGAGCTTGTGGTTCTGGATCTCGGGATAGTCGCTGAGATAGTCGCGGGCGTCTTCGTAGGAGAAGAGCAGTTTGCCCTCGCCTGTGGCGGTATCCATGATGTAGAGGCCGTCGCCGGCAGGGTGTTTCTGATCTGCATTGGGGTCGGTTAGCCCGGGGTAGCCGACCACGGGCCGCATATCCCAGAGCCGGGCGTAGTTGAGGCCGAGAGCCTTGTGGCCGTCGCGGGTGATGGCGGCGATGGGGTAGGGCAGGAGGCGCTTGTGCCCGGTGTGGATGTCCTGGATGACGCTGATGAAGCGGTCGTCGTCGCGGGCGTTGTAGGTGATGAGGCGGTCGGGGGCGGTGGGTAGCCAGTGCATCATGGAGCCCTGCTGCAGGTTCCAGGCCTGTGTTTCGGCGACGGCTTCGAAGGCGCCGGTCTCCATATCGACGAGGCCGATCACGGCAGTGTCGCCGTCAGCGGGCGGGCGATCGTGGAAATCGGACTGGAGGCAGAGGTGGTATTTGCCGGTGGCATCCCAGGGATAGATGCCGTAGTAGCCGAAGAAGTGGTGCTTCGGTCCCTGCGTAATGGCCCTGGCGGCAAAGATGTCTTCGGTGGTGCTCATGTTTTCTCCCACATTTTTGGAAAGTGTTAGACGGCCTTAGCTCCCGCCCACTCACTTTGAGCTTGAGGACATTTGAGATCGCCTCATCGGTCGACGACATCACCTACGTCAACAACGTAAATTTGGCGGCTGCCGCTGTGTATGGAGTCAAAGCTGACATGGCGCTCGTCGCGGCTCCAGCGGGGGTGGAGGTCGCAGCGGATCTCGCCGCGGAAGGGGAGGGGCGAGTGGAAACGGCCGAGTACGACCAGCCGCTCTTCGAGCATGTGCCAGAGCAGGAGGGCCTGGAGGTTGTTCTCGTCAGGGTACTCATCGGTCAACAGCCAGGCGCCGTCGCGAGTAAAGCTGCAGTGGCCGTTTTTGGTCAGGATATCGGGCCGCACTTCCTCATACTCCGAAGTCCTGTCGTTAATCAGGTAGTATTTTTGCCCTTCCTTCATCGTCACCCATCCGAAGATCAGCTCATTGGTCAGCCAGTCAAAGTGGGACGCGCCGAGGTCTGTCACTATGCGCAGATCGCCCCCTTCCATGCTGGCGGAGAGCAGGATCGTGTGCCTGATCTCTCTGGTCTCGTCCCGGTAGCGGACAACGAAGGCGACGCGTGTGTCGTCGCGGTTGATGATGGTGTGGTTGAACCAGATTTTGTGCGTTTGCACGTCTTCGTAATCGCTGAGAAATTCGCGAGCTTCTTCGTAGGATACGAGCACGCGGGCCGCGCCTGTTTCCGTGTCCATGGTGTAGACGCCGTCCTCGGAGGGATGGTTCTGAGCGGCGAAGGGATCGGGGAGGCCGGCGTAGCCGACCACGGGGCGCAGCGATTTAAGGCGGGCGTAGTTGAGGCCCAGGGCCTGGCGGCCGTGGCGGGTCATGGCGCTGATCGGGTAGGGGAGGATGCGTTTATGACCGCTGTGAATGTCCTGCACGACGCCGACGAAGCGATCGTCCTGACGGGCGTTGTAGGTGATCAGCCGGTCGGGGGCGGTCGGCAGCCAGTGCAGCATGGAGCCCTGCTGCAGGTTCCAGGCCTGCGTTTCGGCCACGCCCTCGAACTTGCCCGTTTGCATGTCGACGAGACCGACCACGGCGGTGTCGCCGGCAGCGGGCGGGCGGTCGTGAAAGTCGGACTGCAGGCAGAGGTGGTACTGGCCAGTGGCGTTCCAGGGGCAGATGCCGTAGTAACCGAAGAAGTGGTGCTTTGGGCCTTGGGTGATCGGTCTGGCGACGAAGTTTTCTTGTGATGAGCTCATGATCTCACCTGGCGTCACACGGTTTGGCCGTATGCGGGCTTAACGCTGTGACATGGTTATGTCAATAATTTTTTCTCTGAAACCAGTGGCGGCGCCGTGCCCAGTGGATGCGTTTGGGCTCGAAGTTCAGGTGCGTGAAGCTGCGCAAACGCGTGGCCGCGGGCGCAGCCGTCTCCGGCAGGCCCGCGGCCAATTCTAGCGCAGATTTTCGCTGATGCTTGCCACCCTGCTCACGCACCTCTGCCCGTCAGGTCGGAGAAAAAGGAAGTGGTTGGCGGCATTTCGAACTGCCGCATTGCCGTTCTACGTGTCCTCTCCGGCGCGGATGAAGTACTGTTCCATGGCAGTATTAGAAGGCGAGCGCGGCTGGTCGTCGAACATGCCGTCTTCGGGTACGTTACGGAAGTAGTTCTTGACGACAACCGGCTGCGGGGGAGCAGTAGTGACACCGATCTGCCAGAGGTTCTCCATGTTGAGCTCGAGGATCTGGCGGAACAGGGCGCGCTGTTGCTCTTCGTCGACGGTCGTCTTGATCTCTTCCCAGATCTCGATTGCCTTCAGAATGTCGCCGGTGGGCTCGAATCCCTCTTTGCCGCCGCTGTTGTAGTAGAAGGCGTACTGCCGCAGTGCGTAGTTGTTCACGATCGGCACGAAGGAGCGCGGTTCGATGAAGGGATTCCACTCGCCGCTGCTATGCCATACGCCGAGGTCGAGCTCGTTGGCGCTGAGACGCTGCCCGAAGAGACTGCGGTCGATCTCGGTACTGATCAGCTCCAGCCCGATATCCTTCCATTGGGAGGTCAGCAGCTCGGCGATGTCTCCCCAGGCGGCGAAGATGGCCACATACTCAAACACGAGGCTGAGCCGTTCTCCGTCAGGGCGCAGCCTGTAGCCCTCGTCGTCGCGCTCGGTGAGGCCCATTTCATCCAGGTAGGCGTTGGCCTGATCGGGGTCGTGCTCAGTCATGCTTATGGCCTGAGGCTCCCAGTAGACGGGCGAGTTCCTGGTGGGGGAAACCTGTGTGGGTTGGGTCTGACCCAGATAGACGGCCTCGTTGATGTCGGCGCGATTCATGCCCAAAGAGAGCGCGTAGCGGAAGCGCTTGTCCTGGACGATTTCGCGCAGAACGGGATCTTTGTTGGTGTGATTGAGATGGAGGACGGTGTCGGTTACCTGTCCTCTATTCCACAGCATGACGCGGTAGTTGCCCCGCTCGCGATTTTCCATGAAGAGGGGCACGTTGTCGAAGGTGATATGGCGCAGCTGCATGTCGACTTCGCCCTGGATGGCGCGCAGGTTGAGCTGGTCCTTGCCGTCAACAAGACTCCAGTGGATGGCGTCGATATAGGGAAGCTGGTTGCCGTCCGGGTCGACCTTCCAGTAGAAGGCGTTGCGATCGGCGATGAGTGGATCGCTGTGGGAGGGCGTGCTGAGATTCCAGGGAAGATAGCTGGGGGTGTCGGGATTGCGGCGTGTGTCCGGCTTGGTGCCGAAGAGCTGGTACCAGTGCTCGACGCCGGCTTCATCCATCATCGCTTCCAGCTCGTCCTCGTCGGCATAGTTGATGTGGAACTGTTTGAGGTAATGGGAACAGTATCTGGCGAATGCGTCCCCCCACAAGGAGCCGAGCACATTGATGAACAGTGCGTATGGAGAGGCAAACTTGAATTCAAGCGTATAGTCATCCAGTTTTGAGATTACCACCGGCTCGCCGCCGACGATGAGCCAGTTGGGGAAGGAGGGGGTCAGATCCTCATTGAGGAGCACGTCCTCATAGTAGAAGAGGAGGTCATTGGCGGTGTAGGGCTCGCCGTCAGACCATTTCATTCCCGGGCGCAGGTGGAAGGTGAAGGTCGCGCCGTCGTCGGACACTTCCCAACTCTCGAAGACGTTGGGGTTGATCTGAGTGCCGTCCTTGTTATAACGGACGAGATGCTCACCGCCGACCTTGCCGCCGAGCTGGTTGTCGCTGGCCGATGTAGCCAGGCGGTTCCATATGCCGCCGTAGTCACCGATTTCTTCTTCGGGTGTGATGACGAGCGGTTCGAGCGGCAGCCGTTCATCGACGGGCGGGAGCTGGCCGTTCGCCACCATCTCGGCCAGCATGGGCGCCTCGTTGTACTTCGAAGGCGCTGCTGCGGATTCGGCCGGGGCTTCCTCAGCCTGGGCAGCGGCGGGCGCATCGTCTTCGGCGGGCGGGCCGCCGTCTGCGCCGCAGGCCACGGCCACCACGCCGGCAGCAGTAAACGCGGAGACGCGCATGAACTCCCGCCGTGAAATCCTCTTGCGTGCTCTTCTCTGCATGACTTTCCTCCTTGAGCAGTGTGAAGGACTCTATATTTTACTTTTCAGGGAGTATGCCAAGTTCGCGAGCGTAATGCCAGCGTCCCTGGAACAAAGTGTGCGGTGGAGTGGAAGGCGGCTGATCTGGCCGCCGCAATCTCCCAAGGTTGGGAGATTGACGGCAGCCAAATTGCCATCCGTCAGGTTGTAAGATCCGCGCCGGAGGGCGCGTCCAACAACCGGATGGATCCCAATCCCTCACCGATGATCCTATCATAAGCCGGCGCGCGTTACAACCGTCAAAAAACGCCCTATGGCAGATGCTATCTGTCCCAACTGCGGCCGGAGGGATCGGAGCAGTTCACGACGAGTGCGGGTCCCAGTTGCTCGATCTGCAGCTTAATGGTGTCGCCGTCCTGGACGGGTTCCAAGCCGAAATGGTGTGTGCCTGTGGCGACCACGTCGCCGGGCCGCAAGGGTAATACGTTGGTAACCTCGGCGAGCAGTTCAGGGATGTGGCGGTCCATGTCGGCGGTGGTGATGTCGTGCTTTTTTTCGTCATTGACCCAGAGACGGACGTTGAGATCGTTGGCGTTGGCAATCTCGTCGCGGGTGACGATAACCGGTCCCAAGGGGGCAAAGGTATGCCAGGATTTTCCGAGGAAGAAGCCGCCGGGCAGGCCCCTGGCGGAGACGTCGATGAACTGCGTGTACCCGAATACGTGATCCATGGCGTCCTCGGCGGCGAGATAGCTGGCCGGTTTGCCGATGACGATGGCCAGCTCCGGTTCGAAATGGAATACGCTGGCTTCGGCGCCGGGGAGGACGACGGTGCCGCCGTGGCCGAGGGCGGCGTTGGGTGACTTGAGGAAGGCGTTGAAGAGGCCGCGTTCGGGCTTGGCAGGCTCGAGGTAGTTGCCGGCGAGGCAGACGAGCTGGCCGGGCCTGGGGATGGGCGGACGGCAGGTGACGTCATCGAGGGAGAGGCCGGTGGCGGAGTCGGCGGCGTCGCGGAGTCGGGGCTCGACGTTTTCCCAGTCGCAGATGAGCATTTCCATCATTTCCTGCGGGGAGTGATGGCCGCAGTCGGCGACGGCGGACGAGACGTCGAGGACCTGGTCACCGTTCAATACGCCCAGCTTGTAGTCATCGAAGAGCAGAAGTTGCATTGTGGGATTCCTTTTGTGGTTTGAGACGGCGTGTGTGTTGCGAACAGGTTTGGGGGCGAAAACAGGGTTGCAACGGCAGAACTGTGGAGGTGGGTGGGTGAATTGGCCGAAATAGTCTTGGTAACTGCGCCTATCGCGCCGGGCAGAACATGGCCTATTGTACCAGAACGGGCTTGAGTGAAGAACTGGCGGCTTTTGGGGGAAAGGATGGTCGGAGTTGGTGTTTGCCGGACCCGCCGGTCGGAAGGGGCCGCACTGCGAAAGGGGGGATCCAGGCAGCGAATTCGAGGCAATCTGTGCGCCATTCGAGGGAATACAGCGCACTCGCCGGGAATCGTGCCCGGACCCGCCGGACGGTGAACAGAATGGGAGGCTGATACAGGGAAGCATGTTTGGGTTATTCGATCTGCGGCGGTTTGACAGCGTCCCAGACGTTCTCCAGTATCATAGCAGATCATTTGTTCTATTGGCAAATGGGAAAACTGACTGGTGGGGTGAAGGCGAAGATGATTTGTGGGGTGGGTGAGGGCGGGCACGAGGCCGGCACCTAGGGGGATCTGATGGGACTGGAGGACGGGGTCTGGCTGGACACCTTCAATTAGGCACCTGTTACGAATATTGGCACCAGGTCAATGAGGCATGTTGTAGGAGAGGGGGCGTTGCGGGGGCGGAGCCCCCGCACAAGGGAGGGCCGAATAGGCCCGACCGCCCAGAACTGCAGCAGTCAGCAGTTAGTAGTCAGTAGTCAGTGGTCAGAGGCTGGGAGTCCTCCCTTTTGGTGTGCGTTTTTGCAGTTGGGATGCTGGCATTCATTGATGAAACGCAGTACAATCTTACAGTGTGTGCGCGCTAGCCAAAACTTAGTTGCCGGCGGCGCGGCAGGTTTGAGGGCCGGCTGGAGGGCGTTCGTTCAGCCTCGGAGCAATTTTCTCGTTTGCGGGGTATTTCTTATGCGAATCACCGATCTCAAGTGCGCGATTCTGGGCGGGAGTCCGGTCGTTCGGATTACGACCGATGCCGGCATTGAGGGGTACGGGCAGGCGGAGCATTTTAAGCCCTATCTGAAGCCGCACGTGCTCTTTTATCGCGACTACATTTTGGGGCAGGACCCGACGGACGTGGAGCGGGTGATGCTGCGGATTCGGCGGCTGGGGAGTTTCAAGCCGTGGGGCAGCGCGGTCAGCGCGATTGAGATGGCGCTGTGGGATATCGCAGGGAAGGCCGCGAATCTGCCGGTATACAAGCTGCTTGGCGGGAAGGTGCGGGACAAGGTGCTCGTTTATAATGGTGCACGCCGCTTCCCCTTGGCCGGGCAGGAGCCAGAGCACTATGCCGAGAACATGGCGCGCATGGCGGAGTCGCCGGAAGGCTTTGCCATCATCAAACAGGGGATAGGGTACCACAGCCGTATGCCGGACGAATTGGAAGGGTTCTCCTACGGGGAGCGCCTGGGGGTAAGCCATCAGACTGAGCGCGGGCTGCTGACGGAGAGGGGATTCAACCATGTTGTGGCGTGCATTGAGGCAATGAAGGAGGTGCTGGGCGACAGGGTGGGGCTGGCGCTGGACTGCGGGCCCGGTTGGACCGTGCCAGACATAATCCGGCTGGCCAAGGCGGTGGAGGGGATGCACATTATGTGGCTGGAAGATACGATAACCGGCGACTACACGCCTTATGTGCTGGCCGAACTCTACCGCGAGCTGACCCGGAGCACGTCGACGCCGATTCACACGGGCGAGCAGATTTACCTGCGCCAGCACTTCAAGCCGCTATTTGAAATGCAGGCTGTAAATATCGTGGGGCCGGACCCGGCCGACATTGGCGGAATCGCGGAGCTGAAGTGGGTGACGGAATACGCAGATCTGCACGGAATCCTGATGGCGCCCCACGGGACGGGGGACGGGCTGATCGGGCTGGCTGCGCTGGTGCAGGTGGCGGCGACGCTGCCGCGTAACTATATTGCGTTCGAGTATCCGGTGGCGCGACAGGAATGGTGGTATGATATTGTTGACGGGCTGCCGGACCCGATCGTTGAGAACAGCTATATCACGGTGTGGGACCGGCCCGGCCTGGGCGTCACGGTAAACAAGACCGCTGCCAGCAAGCATCTGGCGCCGGAAGACAAGGATTTCTTCAACTGAATTAAGGAGCGCTGAACAATGTCCAGTCCTGACATCTATGAGAGCCTGGGAATCCGGCCAATCATCAATGCCGGCGGCCACATGACGATCCTGGGGGGCTCGGTGCTGTCGCCTGAGGTGCGTGAGGCGATGGAGTCCGCCAACACAGCCTACACGTTGATGGACGACGTGTTTGACGGCGCGGGCAAGGCGATCGCCGACATGCTGGGAACGGGAGGCGGATTGGTTACGTCGGGGTGCTATGCGGCACTGGTGCAGGGTGCGGCGGCGATCCTGGCCGGCAGCGATGCGGAGCGCATCCAGCAGCTGCCCGATACGACAGGGATGAAAGACGAGTTTCTCATTCAGAAGCCGACCCGTTACCGCTATGATCGCAGCGTCACGGTTCCGGGGGGCAAGCTGGTGGAGGTGGGCGACGACGACAGCTGCACAGCGGAGCAGTTGCGGGACGCGATAGGGCCGCAGACGGCGGGGATACTATATTTCGCGGCGGGGGAACGCTTCCCGAATACGGTATCACTGCCGGATGCGATTGATATTGCGCATGCGGCGGGCATCCCTGTTCTGGTAGACGCGGCGGCGGAGATTTACCCGTTGGAGCGGATGCGGCGGGTGGCGACAAGCGGGGCCGACCTGGTCTGCTTCGGCGGCAAGTATCTCGGTTCCGGCAATTCGACCGGTATTCTGTGCGGGGATGGGGAGTATGTCAGCAAGGCGCGGCTCAACGGGTTTACGGGCTTCGAGACGGGCAACAACAGCATCGGTCGCGGCTACAAGGTGGACCGGCAGGAGGTGATCGGTACCACGATCGCTCTTCGTCACTGGTTGGAGTCCGACCACGAGCAGCGGTTACAGGTCCAGTCTGAGCGCATCGCGCAGATTTCTGCCGGTCTGGCCGGAATCCCGGATGTGAGTGCGGAAAACATGTGGCAGGCGGACGGTGAGGGCCCGTGGATGCGGCTCGACGTCAGTTGGGACGAGGAAGCAAAGGGGCGAACCGCTGAAGAGGTCTCGCAAGCGCTTCAGGACGGCTCGCCGTCGATTTTCTGTCGATCGGATTCCGGCAGCCTCCATTTGGCGGTCCATACCCTGCAAGAGGGAGAGACCGAAATCGTGATGCGCCGCCTTCAGGAAGAGCTGTCCTGAGGCCATTTATTTCCAGGAAATCGACCATGTCCGATTCCGGCCCGGGCCGCCACTTTCTGCAGATACCAGGCCCGACCAATCTGCCCGAGCGAGTCAAGCGTGCGCTATCCCGCCCTTCGATAGACCATCGCGGGCCTGATTGCGCCAAGATGACTCTCAGCATCCTGGAACGGCTGAAAGAGGTGTTCCAGACGGATGGACCGGTGGTCATCTATCCCTCATCCGGCAGCGGAGCGTGGGAGGCTGCACTGGCGAATACGCTTTCTCCCGGCGACAGGGTCCTGTTCGGATCCAACGGTCAGTTTTCCTCCACCTGGCAGAACGTGGCGGCTGGGGTGGGAATGACCGTAGAGGAGCTGCAGGGAGACTGGCGCTGCCCTATCGATCTGGCGGCGCTTGAGAACCGTCTCGCGGAAGACGGCGGGCGCGAAATCCGCGCGCTGGCACTTGTCCACAACGAGACGTCCACCGGCGTGGTCAACGACGTCGCGGGCGCACGCGCCGCGCTGGACCGTACCGGTCACGACGCGCTTCTAATGGTGGACGTAATCTCTTCGTTGGGTGCAATCGACTATAAGCATGATGAATGGGGCGTGGACGTCACCATCGCGGGTTCCCAGAAAGGGCTGATGATACCGCCCGGTCTCGGCTTCAATGCGCCCAGCCAGAAGGCGTTGGAGGCATCACATTCTGCAGGGCAGCCCCGCTCCTACTGGGACTGGGGCCGAATCCTGGAGTTCAACCGCGACGGTTTTTACCCGTATACCCCGGCCACCAATCTACTGTTCGCCCTCGATGAGGCCTTGTCGATGCTGCTTGAAGAAGGGCTGGCGAACGTTTTCGCACGGCACGCCCGTCTGGCGGAAGCGACGCGGCGGGCCGTGCGCGGCTGGGGGCTGGATATCTACTGCCGGGACCCCAAAGCCTATTCGAACGCCCTCACAGCGGTGTCAATGCCGGCAGGCTTCAACGCCGACCTGCTTCGCCAGGTGATCCTCGAACGGTTCGATATGTCTCTCGGCACCGGCCTTGGACAGCTGAAAGGAAAGGCCTTTCGCATCGGCCATCTGGGTGATCTGAATGAGCTGACATTGGCCGGCACACTCTGCGGTGTAGAGATGGGGCTGGCGGCCTGCGATGTGCCCCATCTCAGCGGCGGCGTCAACGAGGCGCTGGCATTTCTGGCGAAGGACCCGTAACGCATCTTCCCTCTTACGATGCCCCAACAAGACAGTCAGGTAACGAGCCAAGTTGACGTCCAGAGACTGGCTCGCAGTTTGCGCGCAGCGGTTGCCGGCGAGGTCCACTTTGACGGCGCCAGCCGGGCGATGCACGCGACGGACGCGAGCGTCTACCAGATCGTCCCCCTGGGCGTGGTGACTCCGCGAAGCCGAGAGGACGTCGCGGAGGTGGTGCGCATTTGCCGGCAGCACGGCGTCTCGATCACGGCGCGCGGGGGTGGGACCTCGCAGGCCGGACAGGCGATAGGGGCGGGCCTGTCGCTGGATTTCTCGCGCTACATGAACCGTGTGCTTGACCTGGACACGGTGGGCGCGACGGTCACGGTCGAGCCCGGGATCGTGCTGGATGAACTGAATGCCTTGCTCAAGCCGCATGGACTGCACCTTCCCTTAGACCTTTCAACGTCAAACCGGGCCACGATCGGCGGGATGATCGCCAACAACTCGGCGGGTACGCGCTCGATCATATACGGCAAGACGATCGACTACGTTGAAGCGGTCGACGTCGTTTTCTGCGACGGCAGCAGGGCGAGCCTGGGCCCGATTTCAGAGGAGGAGCTGCGTTCGAAGCTGGCGCAACAGGACCTGGAGGGCGAAGCCTACAGGACTGTGCAGCGGCTGGGCAGTGAACTGGAGGCGGAGATCCGGCAGAGGTATCCGCGTATTCTGCGCAGAGTGGGCGGGTACAATCTGGACGAGTTCACTCCCGTCGAAGAGGATGGGAGGCCCCGAGAAGCGTTCAATCTGGCCCGGATTCTGGTCGGCTCCGAAGGTACACTCGCGCTGACGGTGGCGGCAAGGATGCGGCTGGCGCCGTTGCCGCCGCGCCGCGCCCTGTGCAGCGTAGAGTTCACTGATTTGCTGGAGGCGATGCGCGCTACACCGGTAATCCTGGAACACGGTCCGTCTGCGGTGGAGCTGATAGACCGATTCATGCTGGACAAGACGCGCGGGCGGATCGAGTACGCGCCGTTGCGCGGGTTCATCCAGGGCGACCCCGGGGCCGTGTTGCTGGTTGAGTTTTTCGGCGAGTCGGGCGAAGAGCTGGAGGACAAGGTCGGGCGCCTGGAGGCAGACCTGGGAGCGCACGGGCTGGGTGAAACCATTTATCGGGCGATAGAGGCTGCGGAGCAGGCACGCATCTGGGAATTGCGCCGCGCCGCGCTGGGGCTGACGATGTCGGAGACCGGGGACGCCAAGGCGATCTCGTTCGTCGAGGATACGGCGGTGCCGCCCGAACGCCTGCACGATTATATCGAGAATTTTCAGAGGATTCTGGCGAAATACGATACGCAGGCCGGCTTCTATGCGCATGCATCGGTCGGGCTGCTGCACATTCGTCCGGTCATCAATCTGAAGAGCGCGCAGGGGGTGCAGCGCTTCGAGGCGATCGCAGGGGAGGTGGCCGACCTGGTGCTGGAGTACGGGGGCGCGCTTTCGGGCGAGCACGGCGACGGGCTGGTGCGGGCGCCGTTTCAGGAGAAGATGTTCGGCCCGGTGCTCTACAACGCTTTCTGCGAGGTCAAGGCGGCGTTCGACCCGGGCAATTTGCTCAATCCCGGCAAGATCGTCCACGCACCTGCCTTAACGTCGAACCTGCGCTTTGAACCGGCTGTCGGGCAGGCGGACTTTTGGGAGCAGGAACGCAGTGACGGGACCTCGCCCGACTCAGATTGGGCCGGTTCCGGAGAGCGTGAAGGCGGACAGGAGTACGCCACCGGGTTCGACTTTTCCGACTTTGGCGGACTTTTGCGGGCGACGGAACAGTGCACGGGGGTGGGAGCCTGCCGCAAGACTCTCACGGGCACGATGTGCCCTTCCTACATGGCTACGCGCAATGAGATTGACAGCACGCGTGGCCGTGCCAACGCCCTGCGTCTGGCGCTTTCGGGCGGCCTGGAGGCGACCGGTTTCGGTGATGAGGAGCTGCTTCCGGTCCTCGATCTGTGCCTGGAGTGCAAGGCGTGCAAGCGGGAGTGCCCCACCGGCGTGGACATGGCGCGCCTTAAGAGTGAGTTTCTGCACCAGTATCACTCGCGGCATGGGGCGCCGTTCAAGGATCGGGTGCTATCGAGGGCTGATGGCATTGCGCGTTGGGGGAGCCGGCTGGCGCCGCTTTCGAACTGGCTGGCCGGGTCGGGGCCGGTTCGACGGGTGAACGAGACCGTGTTTGGACTGGACCGACGGCGGCCTTTGCCGGCGTTCAGCGGAAGACCGTTCACGCAGAGCTGGCGCGGGGGCAGGGCTGATGGGCAGTCTGACGGGTCGACGGTGGCGCTGTTCGCGGACACGTTCAACAATTACTATGAACCGGAACAACTGGCCGACGCGGTTACCGTGCTGGAGCGCTGCGGCGCTGCGGTTACGGTTGCACCGCAGGTCTGCTGCGGCCGGCCGCTGATATCGAAGGGTTTTCTGGATGCGGCTGCACGGCAGGCGGCGGCGACAACCTCGGCGCTGGTCCCGCTGGCTGAAGACGGCGTTCCGATTCTTTTTTGTGAACCGAGCTGCTATTCGGCGGTGCAGGACGACCATCCGCGGTTGCTGCGAGGCGCGGCGCAGGAGGACGCAAGCAAGGTGGCGGCTGCGTGCCAACTGGTTGAGGAGTGGGCCGGGCCGCGCATGAAGCCGACCAATTCAGGCCCGTCACGGGTACTGGTTCACGGGCACTGCCATCAGAAGGCCCTTGTGGGCATGCAACCCCTGCAGCGGCTGCTTGGGGCCATACCCGATTGCGACGTAACCGTACTGGACAGCGGGTGCTGCGGGCTGGCGGGACTATTCGGATATGAGCACTATGATGTTTCGAAGTTGATCGGGGAACGCCGATTGCTGCCGGCCGCACGCGACCTGGGGGAGAACGAGGCGCTGGTCAGCCCCGGATTTTCTTGCCGCCAGCAGATCAAGCATTTTACGGGGGTACAGCCGCAGTCGCCGGTATCGCTGCTGGCGGCTTTGCTATGACGAGGGGCGGGCCGAGCAAATTGCCCAAGTGCACCTGTGGGCAGAGGCCTGGTGGCCGGATAGAGGGCTGAACGGGGACAGTTGAGAAGCGATGGTGAGGCGGCAGATTCCGACAGTCGGAGGGGATGGAGGTGCAAGAACATGGCGGCCGGATAATAGTGGATCTGTGCGCGTGTAGTATACTATCGACTATTGGAGCGGCCGCCTTTTATCGTTGAATTCGCCTACCCCAACTCACTGCCCAGAACAGAAGGAAGACTTTGAAACTCAGGTCATTTCTCCCTCTGACGACTCGGCGCGGCCTTCGCCCTGGAGAAACGGCTGCGGCTGAGAGACAGGACCCTATCCACCTACAATCCCCCTCTGGAACAAGAATGAATCTGAAAGCCGTCTCACTCGTCCTGCTTTTCCTGCTTTCCCTTTCAGCCTGCGCCGGGGGCGAAGGGGGAGCGACGCCAACGCCGACAAAGACGGCAGAGCCGGCTGCAATGGAGCAGGCTGCCGAGACTGCCACCCCTCCTCCGGCCAGCGCTTCAGAGAGTACAGGCGCCAGTGCGGAGAGCGTGCAGGCAACCGCTACGCCGGTACCGGGGGGCGCGGCGCGCTACACCGGGCTGCCCCTGGCCGATCCGACTTTGCTGCAGGAGACACCGATACTCGTCTGCCTCAACAATGACGTTGACAGCCGTGCGGCCCATTACGGGCTGAACGAGGCGGACGTGACCTACGAGTATATCGTTGACGGTTTCCATCTGACCCGGCTGACCAGCATGTTTCAGAGCATCCCAGCCAAGGAGATCGGGCCGGTGCGCAGCGCACGGTGGCCCAATATCCATACCACGTACATGTTCGACGGCATTCTGGCTTGCTCCGGAGGCAGCGACGGTATCCGCTATCTCCTGAAGAACGAGGTCGGGTTCCCTTATCTGGACGCGGATTCGGAAGACCCGGAGAGCCTTACCTATTTCTACAGCGTGGGCAACAACTATCGCACGCGCTTGCGGACGAGCGTCGACAGGGTGCGGCGGTGGATGATCGACATGGCGAGGACTTGCGACGTGTCGCCGCTGCTGCCCTACTGCCTTGAGATTTTCAGTCCGTGGCTGGAAGGGCAGAAGAACAGCCCGCGGCCGGTGGAGAGAGCGAGCTTCTCATTCAGTGGAACGCCACAGGATTTTTGGGCAGGTGAGGCGACGATTGTTCGTATTCCTTACCCTGAGAATAACGGTGTCGAGTGGCGCTACGACGGGTCCAGCGGCCGGTACCTGCGTTACCAGAGCGGCGCAGTGCACATGGACCAGGCCACGGGGCAGCAGATCAGCAGCGACAATGTGATTGTCGTCTTTGCGGAACACGAACTGACCAACATCGTTGAGGACAGTCTGGGTACGCTCAGTGTGAAGATCAATCTCTACGGGTTTGGGGATCTGCGGGTATTCCGGGACGGCAAGGTCTACGAAGGGACCTGGCGCGCTAACGACCAGAGCCCACCGCGCTGGCTCGGTCCGGGCGAGCAGCCGATTACACTGAAGCCGGGCCGTACGTGGATACAGGTCGTGCGCACGAGTGACAGAATCAGTTACCAATAGTGAAGAGAGTTGTAATGGAGCCGCCGCCGGCTGTCGAGGGGGCGGCGGAGGATAGCAGCGTAGAGTCCCCTGGGTTTAGAGGTCGTCAGCAACCGGCCACCAGCGACTGGAGTTCGCGCATGTTGCGGGTCAAGATTGTCTGTACTATTGGGCCGACCAGTACCGATCCCGAAGTTCTGGCGCAACTGATCGACGCGGGCATGAACGTAGCTCGTATCAACATGAGTCACGGGGACCACGATTTTCACGCTCGCAATATCCACACGATTCGTGAGATTGCCCAGGAGCGCAACCGGCCGGTAGCGATTCTGGTTGATCTGCAGGGACCGAAACTGCGTGTGGGCGAAATGCAGCCAGGGGGCGTCCCGCTGACAGCCGGTGAGGAGTTGATACTCACCACCGAAGAGATTGTCGGCGAACCTGGGCGCGTGCCGATCCAGAATAAGGAGGTCCCGGCCAGTATCGAGGAGGGCCGGCGCGAATCGTCGGTGCAGTCAGCGGGAGAGACGCAAGAACGGATTCTGCTGGATGACGGTTTGCTTGAACTGGAGGTAATTGAAGCGACCGAGACGACGGTGCGAACGCGGGTAATCGTCGGGGGCGTTTTGCAGGATCGCAAGGGAATGAACCTTCCTCAGACCAAGTTGACCGTTCCTTCGATGACCGAGAAGGACCGTGTCGACGTCGATTTCGCTCTGGAACATCAGGCCGACTGGATCGCGCTCAGCTTTGTGCGCACGGCAGCCGACGTCCAGGCGCTGCGAAAGGTGGTGCAGAGCCGGGCGCCCCTGGGACGGGCCACGCCGATCATCTCCAAGATTGAAAAGCCTGAAGCGGTGGAGAACATCGAGGAGATCATCCAGGCATCGGACGGCCTGATGGTGGCAAGGGGGGATTTGGGCATCGAGACCAGCCCGGAGGCAGTGCCGATGATTCAGAAGATGATCATCGCCCGTTGTATCGGCACTGATAAGCCGGTGATCACGGCAACGCAGATGCTGGAATCGATGATTCGCAACCCGCGTCCGACGCGTGCCGAAGCCAGCGACGTTGCGAATGCCGTGCTGGATGGGAGCGATGCCATCATGCTCTCCGGGGAGACAGCCGCGGGCAACTATCCGGTTCAGACGGTCCAGACGATGGCAAATATTGCCAAAGAGGCGGAGCGAGTGCGAAGTGTTACCCAACCGCACTACCGGCCCTCGCAGCAGGCGGTGGACGGCTTCTTCGGCACGGTGGCGGACAGTTCGGAGCAGGGGACGGACAAGAGCTCGGGGGGCGCGCCATCGGTAGCCGAAGCTGTCAGCCAAGCCACTGTCGCAACGGCGGAGGACGTTGGCGCGGCGGCAATTATCGCGCCGACGGCAAGGGGGGCGACGGCCAAGAAGCTGGCGCGGTTCCGCCCGTCGGTCCCCATCATCGCGGTGACGCCCAGTCACCTGGTTTACCGCCAGCTGGCCTTATACTGGGGTGTATTCCCGTTGATGGGCCAGCGCATGAACACCATCGACGAGATGCTGGAGGACGCGGTGCGCATTGCACTGCGGGCCGGATTCGTCCAGCAGGGCGATGTTACGGTGGTGACAGGCGGTGTGGTTGGCGGCGTGCCGGGAGAAACGAATCTGATGACGGTGCGGCGCATCGCCAGGGTGCTGATGCATGGTCAGGGCGTGGGCAACCGACGCATGAGCGGGCGCGTAGTGCGGCTAAAGCCGGGACAGGACCCGCTTGAACAGGCGTTGCAGGACAGGATGATGACGACGCAGGACATCCTGGTGGCGGAGGAGCTGAACCACGTAAGTATGGACCTGGTCTATCATGCAGGTGGATTAATCACCGCGGAATCGGCGCCCGACAGTATAGCGGCGCTGGCGGCGGTGGAGTTGGGAATCCCAGCGATCCTGCAGGCGAAGGGAGAATGGGATGAACTGGAGGACGGCCAGACGGTCGTTATCGATGCCCGAACAGGGAACGTCTACGAGTGGGACCTGTAGAATGGCACAGTATTGAGAAGGTTCAGACAATTGCCGGGGGTTTGTTGCCCGATTCGGCGATGGCCCGGCGGACATCCACTCTCAGCAGCAGCGCCAAGCCCACCACGAAGAATAGAATAACCGAGACAATTGCGGGACGCAGACTGCCTGTGAACTGGTTGACCAGGCCGAACGCAAGCGGGCCCAGCCAGGAGGTGCCGCGTTCACTGACTTCATAGATGGAGAAGAACTCAGCCTCCTTTCCTTGCGGAATCATGTTGGCGAAGAGGCCGCGGCTGACCGCCTGTGTGCCTCCCATCACCAAGGCAATGAATGCGCCCAAAATCCAGAACTCCAGGATGCGGTTCTCTCCTCGCAGTCCCAGGTAGGCATAGATTACAACGACAGTCCACACGATCAGGCCGATTATCAGCGCTTTTTTTGCTCCGACGCGCATAGCCAACCTGCCGAAGAGGAGTGCGCCGCCAAAGGCCACAAACTGGATCATCAGGATTATCATGGTCAGCACGTCCTGCTCGATCTCCAGCCCTCCCTGCACCAGCGGGGCAGCGGCAAAGACGGCAGCTACCGCGAATACGGTCTGAATGCCGTCGTTGTACAGCAGATAGGCGATCAGAAAGCGGACGGTGTGGGGATAGTCGGCGGCCTCCTGGAAGGTTTCCCAGAGGTGTTTGAGACCGGTTGACAGATATGTTTCGCCGGGAGGAAGCGACTTGGCCGTGTCGCGCGAACGCAAAAGCCTCCAGGTTACGAAGGACCAACCGAACCACCACAGGCCGCTTGAGAACAGATTTATGCGTACGGCCAGTCCGCTGTCGATACCCAAGGTGTCACGCATCAGGAAGAAGGCAAGATTGAGCGTCAGAAGCAGGCCGCCCCCGAGGTAGCCTAGCGCCCAGCCCACAGAGGAGACGCGGTCGCGGTCCTCGGGGTCGGCGATGTCGGGCAGGTAGGCATTGTAGAAGACGATGGCTGCGCCGAAGCAGAGATTGGCGAAGATAAAGAGGAGGCCTCCCAGCCACCAGGTCTGGTCGACTATAAAGAACATGAACATGGTGGCCCAGGAGCCGGCGACAGCGAAGATCTGCATCAGCCTCTTGCGCAGGCTGGAGTAGTCGGCGATGGCGCCCAGAACCGGCAGGAACAGAACCTGCAGGATGACGGAAATTGAGATGCAATAAGAGACGAATGAGTAGGGCGCCATGGGAATGCCCAGGACGTTGACCAGCCCATCGGCGCCGGCTGCCTGTCCGGCCAGGTTCGAGACGTAGGGGCCGAGGAAGACGGAGCCGACAGTTGTTGAAAATGCTGAATTGGCCCAGTCATAGAAGTACCAGCCGAGTTGCTCGCGGCGGTTGCCCGGCTCAATTTCGGGCACGGGAGTCTGATTCAGGTCAGCAGACGATTCCGTTGGCATCAGATGCTCCTTGCTGGCTGACGCGGCAAATGGGACTTCTGCGTACAGGGTCCTTAAATGTCCGCAGGTCGAGGATCTGGCACCTGGGGTACACCATACAGGGTTTCGCCGTGGAGTTGGTCCAGGCGGACGGGGGTGATGCGGTTGCCGAGGTCAAGGCCGGAGGGCGCCTGGGCCGTCACGCGCAGGTAGTTGTCGGTCAGGCCGCTCCAGAGAAGGGAGTCGGGCTGATCGGTCAGTTGCCGGCCGCTGCCCTCCCAGAGAACGGGGCGCGTCGATCCGATAAATCGGGTCCGTTCAAGGCGGCCTGTGCGAGCGACGACCTGGTGCATGCGCTGCGAACGTTCTCGCTTGACCGACTTTGGCACCTGACCGTCGAATCGGGCGGCGGCCGTGCCGGCGCGGGGGCTGAAGGGGAAGATGTGGGCGTGGGCGAAGCGCATCTCTTCGACGAAGCGCAGGCCCTCGTCATGGTCGGCCTCGGATTCGCCGGGAAACCCTACTATCAGGTCGGTAGTAATGATGAGGTCGGGGATGGCTGCGCGGGCGTCGGCGACCAGATTGCGGAAGCTCGTTACAGTACAGCGGCGGGCCATGCGGCGCAACTGGGCGTCCGTTCCGGCCTGCAGGGGCAGATGCAGATGGGGGCAGAGACGTCCCGGCCAGCGTTGCCAGAGGTCGAAGAAGCCTTCGGCCAGCTCCCAGGGTTCCAGGCTGCTGAGGCGCAGGCGGGCGACGTCGGTGTCGGTGAGAATGGCGGCAGTCAACTCCTTGAGATCGGTGCGCTGGCTCCCGGGAAGGTCCCTGCCGAAAGCACCGAGGTGGACACCGGTGAGCACGGCTTCGCGGTAGCCGTTGCGGACCAGTGCCTGGACTTCCTGCACTACATCGGCAGTGGTGCGGCTGCGGCTGTCGCCGCGCAGGGTGGTGACGATGCAGAACGTGCAGCGGTTCTGGCAACCGTCCTGGACTTTGACAAAGGCGCGTGTGCGTCCGCCGTCCTCGTCAGGGGAAGCGGTGGCGAAGGGGGTACCGTACGATTGAATGCGGGCCAGATCTTCGGGATCAGAGAACTCTGTGCTCCAGGGCTCAAGGAGCGAGTGCAGCATCTCCTTGGACTGGTTGTCTGCGACCAGCTCGACGCCGGGAAGAGCGGCGCTCTCCTGGGGAGCGAGGGTGGCGTAACAGCCGGTGATGGCGATACGGGCATCGGGGTTACGTTTGTTGAGGTGGCGGGCGGCCTGGCGACTTTTGCGGGCGGCCTGGGCAGTGACGGCGCAGGTGTTGAGCACGATCACATGGGCGTCTTCAGGGCTTGCGACGATATGATGACCGGCAGCGCTGAGGCGGCCTGCAAGTGTGCTGTTTTCGCTGAAGTTGAGCCGGCAACCCAGCTGGTCGAGAAATACACGCATTGTATGCTGCTTGTGGCTGGTTGCCAGCGGCTGCCTTCATGTGTAGCGACTGGCCGACGGTGATGACAGGATAACACAGAAACTTTCTTACCAATTAATCGGGGATCAGGTATACTCGAACCTATGAAACTGTCACTTTCAGTACGGGTTGCGGAAAGCTTCAACAACAAACGGGAAAGCGCTATACCGCTGGAGGAGCTGGCGCGCATCGCGGCGGAGGCCGGTTACGACGCTCTGTGTATGCGTGCTTCGGTTGTGGGGGTGCACAGCCCTGCGGGCACAGCGGAACGCGTTAAGGGCACGGTAAGCGAGCAGGGGCTGACCATCTCTATGGTGACGGCTGACTTTCCCGTCCCGGAGAACGGCGACGAAGGGCCGAACAGCCTGCGGAACATCACGCCTTCTCTTGACCTGGCGGAGGCGCTGGGGGCGGACTTGATCCGCATCTGCATGAAGAAGGAGGAGGACATTCAGCATGCGCGGCGGGCGGCCGACGAGGCCCGCGAGCGGGGTATCCGCCTGGCCCATCAGAGCCACACGCGCAGCTTGTTTGAGACGGTAGCGGGTTCGGTGGCGGTGCTCAGGGAGGTGGGCAGGCCCAATTTCGGCATTATCTACGAACCCGCCAATCTGGCCCTGTGCGGCCAGGCGTACGGCGAGTCGACGCTGCGTGCGTTTCAGCCCTGGCTGTTCAACGTATATCTGCAGAACCACACGCCCGAACCGGACGGCCGGCAACCGATGGAGACGTGGACGCGGGGTATGGTCAAATCCACGCTGCGTCCCCTGGACGCGCCCGGCGGCATCGACTTTGCGGCGATCTTCGACGGTCTGCGAACGATAGGCTATGACGGCTGTGTCACGATGCACCAGGCATTTGGCGGCGACATGGCGCCGGCGGAGGCGACGCGGCGCACGGCATCTTTTTTGGGAGGGCTGATGAAGTAGGCGCGGCGCGAAACCAGCAGCGTGCCAGCCGTGTGCAAGAGCTCTGTTCGCAGCAGCGATCCGCGACTCAGACGATAATGTCTGAGTTTACAACCAAAGAGAGTTTTTCAATGACGAAAAGACGGCACAACGCGAATTCCGCGGCGCGGGAAGCGAGCGGCTCGAAGGACCAGTCTGCATCCCGCTCCGAGGCCGACGAGAACAACGCTTCTGCCCCTTCACTTGCAGATTCAGATACGCCTTCTACCCCAGCAGGCGGTGCCTCCAAGCAGCACCTTACTCCGAAATCCCAACCAACTGAAACCGAACTGGCGCCAACGCAGCCCCATCCAGTTCAGCGAGCCAGCGCATTCTCCGTGGCCCAGGAACAGTTGAATCGCGTCGCCAAAGTCATGGATCTCGACGACGATTTGCGCGCGCATTTGAGTATGCCGCGCCGGGAACTGATCGTGCACTTTCCGGTGGAGATGGATGATGGCTCGCTGCGAAATTTCACCGGATTCCGGGTGCATCACAACACGGCGTTGGGGCCTACAAAAGGGGGTATCCGCTACCATCCGGACGTGACCCTGGACGAATCGCGGGCACTGGCCATGTGGATGACGTGGAAGTGCGCGTTGATGAACCTGCCGTATGGGGGCGCCAAGGGTGGTGTCATCGTCAATCCAAAGGAGCTGTCGGAGAGGGAACTGCAGGCGATGACCCGGCGCTACACGTCGGAGATCAGTCTCTTTATTGGCCCGGAGATGGACATTCCGGCGCCGGACGTGGGAACTGACGCGAGAGTGATGGCGTGGGTGATGGACACGTATTCGATGAATCGGGGCTATTCGGTGCCGGCGGTGACGACCGGTAAGCCGCTGGCCGTGGGCGGTTCTGCGGGCAGGGAGTACGCCACCGGTCTCGGCATTACATACGTAACCAGGGCTATGCTTCGGCGCCGCATGGGGGTTCATCTGGAAGACGCAACGGTTGCGATCCAGGGGTTCGGCAACGTCGGAAGTTGGGCTGCAAGAGCAATGCACGAACGGGGCGCCAAGGTCGTAGCCGTCAGCGACGTGAGCGGCGCAGTGTATGACGAGCGGGGCCTTGATCCGCGCCATCTGAAGAGTTTCGCAGAAGAGACGGGGTCGGTCGCCGGCTATCCGCGCGCGGATTCTCTGACGAACGAAGAGCTGCTGGAGCTGAAGGTGGACGTTCTGATTCCGGCAGCGTTGGAAGGGCAGATCACCAAGGAGAACGCGGACAGGATCAATGCTCGAGTTGTCGCCGAGGGAGCGAACGGGCCGACTACGCCGGAGGCCGACCGCATTCTGGAGGACAAGGGGATCCTGATCATCCCGGATATTCTGTGCAATGCCGGCGGCGTGGTGGTCAGTTATTTTGAATGGGTGCAGGACCTACAGGCCTTTTCGTGGGACGAGAGCGAAATCCGGCATCAGATGAAACGTAAGCTACTTGATAATCTGGACGATGTGCTGGCGATCACTCTTCAGACCGGTCAGGACCTGAGGACGGCGGCCTACACAATCGCGATCCAGCGGATTGTGGATGCGGTGAAGTATCGGGGTATTTATCCGTAACCTGCGTTGAGGTATGACCTTCAGGTCGGGCCCACCAGCACAACAAAGTCGCGAGTGATTTCGCGATGAAAGCTATTGGGCAAGCGCGCCCAATCCCGGGCTTCGATGAGAAAAGGGATAGTTGATTCGCGCAGGGCCTCTTCCAAGTCCACAAGCTGACCGATCGGGATTTCTTTCAGTTCGGGGCTGCGCCATAGCAGGTCCAAATCGCTGCTTTCGTGGCTGTGCCCGCTGATGCGACTGCCGTAAGCCCAAACCTCGACTTCCGGCACGTGGGCGCGCAGGATGTCTTCGAGCATGCGGCGATGCCTCAGTTTCAGGTGCAGCCGGTCAGCCATCGCGGTCCTCCTCGATCACATTGACCAACTTCTCAGCGTCAGCGACAAATTGCGGCAGTATATCCAGCGTTCTTTCAGCGAATTGTTCGCCATATTCGTGTGCGGTCTCGTTTCGAAGTGCACGGTATTCAAGCCAGCGTTCACATGCGTCGCCGCTGATCAGGCTGTGCCTGGCGGCATGGCGAAAAATATCATTAAGAGTGAGTCGATCCGCCTGCCGGTTACTGGCAAAGTAGGGCCGAAGCTTTTTCTTGAGCAGCCGACCGCTTTGCTCCAGTACGAGCTCAAACTCCTTTACGCAGGCCTCACGGTATATTTCGTACATCACATCGCCGGCCTCGTACCGCCTCAGATTACAGTTACCGCAAAGCCACTGCAGTTTCAGTCATCGCGCCTGACAGGTGCGTTTGATCTATCAACGGGTCCTCTGAACATCCAGATAGCTGCGTAGAATCACAGCAGCGGCGACAGCGTCCTGCCCGGCCGAGTGTGACCCTTCTGCGGCGATCCACTCGTCTGCGGCAAAGCTGCTGAGGCGTTCATCCCAGAATACCAGGGGTACCTCCGTGCCACGGATGTTACGCAGGGCGCGCGTGAAGCGGGCTGCCCAGTTGCGGACCTTGCGCGCTTGCGAGCCTTCGCTGCCATCCATGTTGCAGGGCAGCCCGCAGACGATCAGGACGGCCTCCTCTTCTGCGCAGATTTTGGCGAGGGCGTCGAAGTCGGCGCGGCGGTTACGGCGTTGCAGCGTATGGAGTGGGCGCACAGTCAGGCGCAGTGGATCGCAGGCGGCGACGCCGATACGGGCATCGCCCACGTCCAGGGCGATGATCTTGCCCGGGGGCTTTGAATTCCCAAGAGGGGTGGGTTGGGTCATCGGTAAAGGGAGACTACTGCCCGCTGCGCGCAGCCTCGCTCAGTTCGACGCGTACCTGGATGCGACTGGCGATCTGGGGGAGCGTGGCGAACCAGGCGGGGTCCTGGTAGAACTCCGGCGCTCTGGCCAGCAACCAGTCTTCCTGCAGTCTGCTGGCTGCGTCTTCGGTGTTCAGACCGGTTACGGCGCGGCTGACGGCTCTCACGTCGATAGGGATGACGTAGTTTCCGCGTGCGGTCATGGCGTAGCGCAGTGTACGGCCGGTTACGACCGTATTGGGTTCGACGGTGAAGCTTATGGATTCCGCTACGAGCTGGCCGCGTTCGGGCACTTCGCTGCGCAGGGCCACCATGGCGGCCTCTTCGGATTCTGACCGGTTAATCACGCTTCCCTGGATCAGGACTCGCAGGGTGAGGTTGAGCTCGTCTGCAGGCTCATCGTTGAACTGGTCGAAGAATTGGGCAGTAATCCAGGTCAGGACGGTATCTTCGGGCATCCACTCATCCGGGCCCAGTTCCACCGACAGCCTCTCATGGGCGACTTCGCGGATACTGCCGTAGACCTGGTCAAGAAGCCTGTCCCTGTCCTCTTGCGTGACGAGACGCACGCGGGCATTGGCACCACCTGCGGTGGCCTCCGGATTTGTTACGCGGACACGGGTGCGGAGACCGCCGGCGACTGTGGTGATCCTGTTGCTGGGTACATTGCCGAGGATGCCCGGCTCAGTCGCTTCGATTTCGACTTCGGCCTGCGTGCCCAACGGGCCAGGAATCTCAAGATCCTCAAGGATGCGGAAGTCGACGTCGTCTCCAGTGCTGGTGGAGACGATCGTACCGGCCGGGATGCGCACGGTCGCGTTGGTCTGATTGGTAAAGACCACCTTTCCTGTGGCCAGATCCACTTCAGACCACCCAGCACCGGTCGTGGAAACGGTGCCGGTTGCTTCAACCGTCGTCTCGATCAGGCGTGCTGACAACAGCCCTTGCTCCAGGTCGGAGGCTTCAAGCTGCGGATCGGCTGTTAACAGAACGGTCGTTTCAAGAGCACGCTGACCAGGTACAAGCGTGACCGTAGCCGCGGGCAGCACGTAGTATACGAATCCGCTCAGAAATGTGACCAGGAAGAGGCCCACAAACAGGTATCCCACGAGCTGCAGCCAGAGTGGGGTGGCGGCTTGATAGCGCCTCGTCGCACGAATACGGCGACGGCGTATTCTGTCAAGGCTGGGACGCGCATGCAGCTTGGGATCGATCGAGCCGCTTCGCTTGCGCCAGTTAGGGGGCTCCGGGAGCCAAATGCCGGCCCGGTTGGACTGGCTTTGGGGCGCGGAGGCGCCCGTGCCCCAACGGCGCCAGCGTGCGGCGGCTTCGCTGCCAAATACGGGGATGCCCAAGCGTTTGGCGTTCTGGCGAATGGTGGGATCGCGGGTTACCAGCGCCAGGTCCTGGCCGAGGCGCTGGGACTGGCGTTGCAGCAGGCGCAGCCGCGGCAGGCTTTCCAACTGCGCGCAGCCGCTGGGCAGGACAACGGCCACCGCGCCGCGGCCTATGCGCGCCAGCTGCTGGCGGAGGACTTCGATTCGAATGTCGTGTTCTACGGTCAGAATCTCTGCCACAGGAATGACCCGGCCCTGGAATCAGGCTTGACGAAGTTGGCAGGCGCTGCCTGCGCTCCTCCTAGCCAAGATTGGCCTCAACCCATCCGGCCACCTGACCAAGGGCCTCAGGCAGTTTGTCGGCGTGTCGCCCACCGGCCTGGGCCATGTTCGGCCGCCCGCCGCCGCCGCCGCCAACGATTTTGGCCGCGTCGCGCACGAGATTTCCGGCGTGGATGCCCTTTTCGATGGCGTCGTCGGTGGCCGCGGCCACCAGCATCGGTTTTTCGTTGATGACGGAGCCGAGTACGACGACGCTGCTGCCCAGCCTGTCGCGGAACCAGTCCGTCATCTGACGCAGGGCGTCGACGTCATTTGCTTCCACCTGCTCGGCGAGGACGGCGAGGCCGTTCAGGCGCACGGCGTGGTCCAACAGGGTCTCGCTCTGCTGGCGACTGAGCTTGGCGCGCGTCTGCTCCAGTTCACGTTCCAGGCGCCGGTTCTGTTCCTGCAGCCGGTGCACTGCCTCCACCGCTTGCTCCGGCTGAACGCGCAACCCGGCGGCGACCGTGTCGAGCGCGGCCAGGCGATCGGAGAGGACGGCCTGGGCGGCGCGGCCGGTCAACGCTTCGATGCGGCGCACGCCGGCGGCGCTGCTGCCTTCACTTGAAATGAGAAACGGGCCGATCTCGCCGGTGGTTCCCACATGCGTGCCGCCGCACAGCTCCTGTGAGACGGCTTCGCCGCCGTCGCCGATCGAGATAACGCGAACGGTGTCGTCGTATTTCTCTTCAAAGAAGGCCAGAGCGCCTTCGGCCACGGCACGGTCAAAGCCGGTCCAGCGATCTTTGACAGGGTGGTTGGCGAGCACGGCCTGGTTGGCCGCCTGCTCGATGGCGCGCAGCTGATCTGTGCTGACCGGCTGCGGGTGGGAAAAGTCGAAGCGCAGCCGGTCCGGGGCCACCAGGGAGCCTCTCTGGCGGACATGCTCACCCAGCTGGCCGCGTAGCTCGGCGTGCAGCAGATGGGTGGCGGTGTGGTTGCGCATGATGTCCCAGCGGCGTTCGGTGTCGATGAGGGCGTAGGCTGGATCATTGACCTTGATTGTGCCGCTCGTGACATTGCCCACATGGACGATCAGGCCGGGAATCGGGCGCCGCATTGCATGGACGCGAAACGACCAGACAGGCCTCTGCATATCCTCGGGGAAGTATTCGATTTCACCGATGTCGCTGACCTGGCCACCGCTCTCGACGTAGAATGGCGTCTCGGGGAGGATGAGTTCGACCTCGTCGCCGGCGTGAGCCTGGTCGACGGACTGGCCGTCCTTCACGAGGCCGATGACGGTTGTCCCGGCATCCTCGGCATCTTGGTAGATCAGCTGGCGCACGCCATCTTCGCCGAGAAGGCTGCGGCTTCGCAGCTCCTCCAACGTAGAAACGTAGACGGAAACATCGGCGGCGGCGCTCTGCTGGTCGCTGCCGGACTGGCGGCGCTGCTGCTCGAGCGCGGCCTGGTAGCCGGCCTCGTCGACATTGAACTTGTGTTGTTGGGCAACGTCGCGGGTGAGGTCTAGCGGGAATCCAAACGTGTCCCACAGGCGGAAGGCTTCCTCACCGGAAACATCTGTCTTCCAAGGATCTGGTACATTCGCCTTCCAACTATCTTGTTTCTCCAAAAAGTCCGCCGTTAATTCTCCCCAAGTCTTCTGTACAGCTTGGTTTGTGATTTCCGTCGGATCAGTCTGTAGCTGATTCAGACTCTTCGACATATCGCTGATCAATCTGTCCCAATCATTGAGACTGGACACCAGGTCAACTTGCTGAGACTTCTGTGCTTGGACAACCGTCTTCCTCAAGCTCTCCTTCGCACTACCAAAAATCTTATTCAAGAATTCCAAATTCTCTTGGACTAAGCCCCTCAGCGCCGTCTCCGATGTCTTTTGTAGACTCGTCGTCAGCTCCTTCAAGCTCTCATTCAACGCCTTCATTGGTACAATCACTTCGTCCAATCTGACGAGACCAGCATCTAACGTACGTTGGAATCGTCTCTCTTCCGCGGTCACCGTCTGCAGGATAAAGTCCGCGTTCGCCTGCAACTCTTCATAGTGGGCACCGAACTCGGCAATGACGACGCGGCAGATCTCTGCCAGGAAGGGTTTCTCAAATCCGATCTGCTTGCCGAAGCGGGCGGCGCGGCGCAGGATCATGCGTACGACATAGTCGCGGCCTTCGTTGCCGGGCATCACGCCGTCGCTGATCAGGAAGGAGATGGCGCGCCCGTGGTCGGCGATGACGCGGTAGCCGACGAGATGCTCCTGGCGCTGGGCGTCGGAGTGACCCAGGAGTTCCTGGATGCGGTCCATGATGGGTGTGAAGGCATCGGTATCGTAGTTGTTGTCCTTGCCTTGCAAAATTGAAGCCAATCGCTCGAGGCCGGCACCGGTGTCTACGCTGGGCTTGGGGAGAGGGATGAGCTCGCCGCCGGGTTCGCGCTGCTCGTATTGCATGAAGACGAGATTCCAGATTTCCAGGTATTCGTCATCGACGTTGACACCGTCGGCGACCTGATCTTCAAGATCGCCCCAGTAGTAGTGAATTTCGGTGCAAGGTCCGCAGGGGCCGATATCGCCCATCTCCCACCAGTTGTCCTTTTTGCCGAAACGCAGGATGCGTTCGGGGGGCGCACCGACCTCTTCCCACAGCGCAACGGCCTCGTCGTCATCGGTGTAGACGGAGAACCAGAGCCTGTCGAGGGAGAGACCCAGGTTGTTGACGAGCAGATCCCAGGCGAACTGAATAGCGTCGCGCTTGAAGTAGTCGCCAAAGGAGAAGTTGCCCAACATTTCGAAGAATGTGTGGTGGCGGGGGCTGGGGCCGACGTTTTCCAGATCGTTGTGCTTGCCGCTTACGCGCAGGCACTTCTGGGAGGTCGTGGCGCGATTGTAGCCCCGCTTCTCCAGGCCGAGTAAGAGATCCTTGAACTGCACCATGCCGGCGTTGACGAAAAGCAGCGTCGGATCGTCTGCAGGCACGATACTGCTGCTATCGACGATCTGGTGGTTCCGTTCCTGGAAGTACTCGAGGAACCGTTTGCGAATTTCGAAAGTTGAAAGACTTTTCATCGGACGCCTCGCTTGGTTCGGACAGACAAAAAAGCAGTTCCGGGTGCAGGGGTCACTCCCATGCCTCCGAAGGTACGGACTGCTGCCGATTTTAGCAAATTCGAGGCCGATTGGGGAAACCGCGCAGGGGTCGGCTTTCAGTTCATTCCTCCCTCGTCTTGGTGATGATGCCGATCCGCGTTAATAATGGCCACAGGTGGTGCTGAAGTCGGTATTTGCAAACATTCACATGTATTGAAATCGTACAGTTGTCATTCGAGTTGGACACGGAAACATGCCCGCCATTTCGGTACGCGAACTGCGTAAGACATTTCAATTGAAGCGCAAGGCGGCAGGTCTGCGGGGGAGTTTGCGCGCGCTGTGGCGGCCGACATACGAGTCGATCGAGGCGGTGCGCGGTCTTTCGTTCGAGATGGAGGAAGGGGAGCTGCTGGGCTTCATCGGACCCAATGGCGCGGGCAAGTCGACGACTATCAAGATTCTGACCGGCATATTGCATCCCAGCGGCGGCGAGGCGGCGGTACTGGGCCATGTGCCCTGGCAGGAACGCCAGGCCCTTGCCTTTCAGATCGGCTCGGTCTTCGGTCAACGTCCTCAGCTGTGGTATCACCTGCCGGCGGTGGATACATTTTACCTATTCGGCAAGATCTACGAACTTGACGACAGGTCGCTGAAGCGACGTATCGCCTTTCTGGCGGAGGCGTTTGAGATCGAAGAGCTGTTGCAGACTCCGGTGCGAAAACTGTCGCTGGGCCAACGGATGCGCTGCGAAGTTGCGGCTTCATTACTGCACAGGCCGCGCGTTCTGCTGCTGGACGAGCCGTCGATCGGTCTCGACGTGGTGGCCAAGCAGCGGCTGCGCCTGACTATTCAGCGCATGAATGAACTTGAAGGTGTGGGCGTATTGCTGACGAGCCACGATGCCGGTGACATCGAGACGCTGTGCAGGCGCGTGATCATCGTCAATCACGGCGAGATCGTCTATCGCGACAAGGTGTCGTCGCTAAAACGGCGCTATCTGACGGTAAAGACTGTCGACGTGCGCTATAACGAGCAGCTGGCCGCGGATTTCAGCCTGCCGGGCGTGGAGATGGTCAAGGTGGGGCGGTACGGGGCCAAGATGCGCTTTGATACGCGGGTCACGCCGGTGGAGCCGGTGATCAGCGGCCTGGCGGCCGCGGGCAGCCTGGCTGACGTAACTGTTTCAGAGCCGTCACTCGAGGATGTAATCAGCGCAATTTACGCGCGTACGGAGGCTTAGAAGTGCGTAGCAAGGAGGCAGACGCTCTGACTGGCGAGGGTCGCGTACGTGAACATTCGGCAGCGGCCGCGGCCGGAAAATACTGGGCCGTCTTTTGCACGCAGTTGCTGAACAGCCTTGCCTACCCTATCGACTTGCTGGGGCGAAGCCTGCTGATCGTTCTTTTCATGTGGATCTTCATGAACCTGTGGCGGGTTACGTACGGCGCGATGGGCGCGAACTCAATTGCCGGGCTAACGTTGGCGGACACGATGTGGTACCTGATGATGGCGGAGGCGGTCATGCTGAGCAAGCATGACCTGTCGGAGACATTCTCTGAGCAGGTGAAGGATGGCAGCGTCGCCTATCTGCTGAACAAGCCGTTCAATTTCATTTATTATCACTTCGCCGCGGGGCTGGGCGACAGCCTTCTGGCCTTTGGCGGCAACCTCCTAATCGGTAGCGCAGTGGTCTGGCTGATGGTGGGCCCGCCGCCGGGGATAACGGGCTGGATATTCGCGGGGGCGGCTGTGGTCCTTTCCTGGCTGCTGGACTTCTGTTTTTCGGCGCTGATCGGCCTGAGTGCGTTTGTTGTCGAGGAAACAAATGCCTTCCGCTGGATCTACCAGAAGTTCCTGCTGCTGCTGGGCGGGGTTCTGATTCCGCTTGATTTCTTCCCGGCCTGGTTACAGACGATCTCGCTCAATTTGCCGTTCGCCTGGATCATATACGGGCCGGCCCGTCTGTTCGTCGAACCGAGCCTGGCGAGGTTGGGGCACGTCTTCCTGCAGCAGTGCATCTGGCTGGTTGTTGTCGGCGGTATCGTTTGGGTGATTTACAGAAGGGCGGTGGCGCGGCTGGTGATAAACGGGGGTTGAGCCATGGGCCGGCAGATTGCATTTGTTCTGGCGTTGTGGAAGACGAATCTTCTGAGCGCGATGGAGTACCGTGTCTCATTCCTGACACAGGTGTTTGGAATGATGCTCAACAACGCCATGTATTTCGTCTTCTGGATCATATTTTTTGCCCGCTTCGAGGAGATTAACGGCTGGGATCTGGTCGACATGCTGTTCCTGTTCGGCGTCGTCGCGACCGGTTTCGGAGCGGGTACATACCTGTTCGGGAATGCGGTGCGACTGTCGTCGCTGATCGCCAACGGTCAGATGGACTACTATCTGTCGCTGCCGCGTCCCGTACTCCTGCATGCACTGGCCAGCAGCAGCAACGCGTCATCTGCGGGAGACTTCACGTACGGTCTGTTCAGCTTTGGCGCCGCAATCTACTTCTCCGGTTCGTTCGGCGGCCTGATGTTACTGCGCTTCACGCTGGGCTGCCTGGCGTCCATAGTTGTACTCATCTCCTTTCTTGTCCTGGTACAGAGCCTAACCTTCTGGATTGGCAATACAAGCCTGCTGACGAGGCACGCGTTCAATGCGATAGTCACTTTTTCTCTTTACCCGATCACTCTCTTTGATGGAACGGCCAAGCTGCTGCTGTTTACGCTGATTCCGGCGGCCTTCATCGGGGCAGTGCCGACAGAGTTTGTGCGCAGGTTTGATCTGTTGCAGCTGGCCCAGATCTGCGCCGGCGGCGCGGTCTTTCTGTTGCTGGCTGTTTTTGTCTTTTACCGCGGGCTGCGCCGTTATGAAAGCGGCAGCGCGATTCAGGTGCGCATGTAGGTTGCGCTCCTCGCGTTCGCTTCCAAGTCAGCTATTGACTTTCCGCCAGAATTGGAGGGCGAACAGCCATCTCATTGGGCCTGCATCGGATAGAGGTCGGGGGGATTGGGGACAGATTGCTTTGGGGGGTGCAACGCTGATTTGGGGTGGGAAGAGTCAGGCGGGAATCGGTGCCAGTGGTGACTGAAACAGTTTGGAGTCTTTTGGCGAGACGCAGTGGGTGTGCCTGGCCGAACGGTGGAGTTCGTCAGTCGGGGGTGCGAGGGCAGGCACATGGCCGGCACTTACGGGGATCTGATGTGACTTGCGGGACGTGGTCTGGTTAGACACTTTCGGTTAGGCACCCGTCACCAATATCGGCACCAGGTCGGCGAGGCATGTTGTAGGAGAGGGGGCGTTGCGGGGGCGGAGCCCCCGCACAAGGGAGGGCCGACTAGGCCCGACCGCCCAGAACTGCAGTAGTCAGCAGTTAGTAGTCAGTAGTCAGTGGTCAGAGACGGCTCTTATTCTGGCGGAAACTGGAATGGGAACTGACTGCGGCCTGGTTTCTTCCAGAGGTATGCGAATGTTCGCCCCCATTTTGGGATGCACCCTTTTTGGGCAACCGTTTGCTCACACCCCCCAATTGTGTTAGCATGAGCCAGGCCAATTTCGACCCAATTGACACGGGGAAGCCGTATGTCCGACTGCACCGAATGCGGAACCTGGAATCCCGATGATAAGGAAGTTTGCTGGCGCTGCCAGGCCGTATTGCCGCGACCGGTGGAGAACAAGCCGAAGCGCCGCCTGATGATACTCGGCATGCCGGTCTGGGTGTGGATTGTGGTTGGGTTGATCTTTGTCCTTCCTCTCTTTGGCCAGTGCGCGCAGCTTGGAGTCCCCGCCGGATAGTGAACAGCGACGATAAGTCTTCGGAATCGGACAGCTTTTCTCTGTTGAAGGAGTTGAGCGAGACGCCTGGCGTTAGCGGCCAGGAAGACCGGATTCGTGCGCGTGTCAGCGACCATCTGGCCCCCCTGGTTGATGAACTGCACACAGACACCCTCGGTAATCTGACAGGTCTTAAGCGCGGTCGCGATTCGTCCGGCAGGCGGGTGATGGTGGCGGCGCACATGGATGAGATCGGCCTGATCGTTACACGTTTGGAGGAGGGCTTTCTGCGCTTTGCGCCGGTTGGCGGCGTAGACTTGGGGGCCTTGCCAGCGCAGGAGGTAACGGTTCACGGCCGCTCTGATCTGCCGGGGCTGATCGCCAGCCGGCCGCCCCACGTTCTCTCCCAGGAGGAGCGGGGAACACCTTTTGCCCAGTCTGATCTTTTCATAGACGTCGGTCTGGCCGCGGACAGGCTGGCAGAGCTCGTCTCCGTTGGGGACTTCATTTCCATCCGCCGCAGTGCAGACAGGTTGGGTAAGGGACAGGCTACGGGTAAAGCCTTCGACAATCGCGTGTCGGTTGTCGTTTTGTTGCAGGCGCTGCGCATTCTACAGGGCCGCAGCCACGCCTGGGATGTTTTCGCCGTGGTCACGGTGCAGGAGGAGATCGGTCTGCGCGGGGCCAAGACGGCCGCGTTTCAGGTGGCGCCGGATGTGGGGATCGCTCTCGACGTGACCTACGCGGAGCAGCCGGGCGCGCCCCCTGAGGAGTCTCTTGCAATGGGAAGCGGACCGGCTATTGGGCTGGGGCCGAACCTGCATCCCGTTATGAGAAAGCTGCTCGTGGACACGGCCGAGCGCGACGAGATTCCCTATACGAACGAGGTTCTGCCCGGAAATTCAGGTACCGACGCCTGGGCGATGCAGGTCTCGCAGGCCGGTATTCCGACTGCGCTTATTTCGGTACCGATCCGCAACATGCACACGCCGGCGGAAACGGTCGCGCTCAAGGACATTGAACGGAGTGCGCGACTTCTGGCTGAAACGATCTGCGAACTACCGGACGACCTGGCCGCTCTGGCGCTCGATGGCGATGCTTAGCCACCGAGGGCATCGGACGCCGGCGCGTATTGCCGCACGCAAGATTTTTTGCCATGAATGAACTGCTCGAGAAACTGTCCAGGGCCCGCGGGGTGGCGGGACATGAGGGCGAGGTACGGGCCATTCTGCGGGAGGCGCTTGCCCCGCACGTGGAGGCGTTGACGGTCGACTCGATCGGCAACCTGATTGTCCGCAAGGGAGGATCGGGCGACAGTAGAAAACATCGGGTGATGCTCGCCGCGCATATGGACGAGGTGGGCGGGATGGTCATGCGCGCCAATGCGGACGGCACGGTGAAGTTTCGCAGCGTCGGCGGCCTGGATCCGCGTATTCTGCCGGGAAAGCGGGTAAGTATTGGGGCGCAGGCAGTGCCCGGGGTGATCATGCGTGCGCCACATGCGGCGCGTTCGGGAAAGCGCGTGGCGCCGATTTCCGATCTACTGATCGACACAGGCGGCGCCGGGGGTATCGTGCCGGGCGACATGATTACATTTGAGAGCGAGTATGAGGAGTACGGACGACTCTTGAAGGGCAAAGCATTTGACGACCGGGTAGGCTGCTATGTGCTGGCCGAGCTGATGAAGGGCGATTACGAATGCGAGCTCGTCGGGGTCTTCACCGTCCAGGAAGAGATTGGTTTGCGCGGCGCGGGTGTGGCGGCCTATGCGGTCGAGCCGGACGTGGCGGTGGCGCTTGAAGGAACAGTAGCGGACGACCTGCCCAAGCAGCATGACGTCAGTCCGACGACCGAACTGGGGAAGGGTCCGTCGATTTCAGTGATGGACCGGAGCGCACATGCGGACCGGCGGCTTGTCCGCCTCCTGACGGAGACCGCGACCGCCCACGACATTCCGTGGCAGTTCAAGCAGCCCGGCGTCGGGGGAACGGACGTGGGTACCATACACCTGGCGCGCGAAGGCGTGCCCGCGGTGGCCGTTGCCGTGCCTTGCCGCTATATTCACACTCCCGCGGCGCTTATGGATCCGGCGGACGTGAGGAATAAGATTGAACTGATGAGAAAGGCACTATCAGGACCCTTGGGGCGGCCGTTGGAGGCCGAGCGGAGTGAAGCATGAGAGCTTTGATTGAGGAACTGTGCGGTGTCTTCGGCCCGAGCGGGCAGGAGGAACGGATCCGGGAGGTGATCAGCGGCCAACTGGACGGGCTGGTCGATGAGATGCGGACGGACAGGCTGGGCAACCTGATCGGGCTGAAACGCCCGACGGTCAGCAGTGAAGGCGGCAAGCGGATCATGCTGGCTGCACACATGGACGAGATCGGTGTGATGGTGACGCACGTTGACGCGCAGGGGTTCTGCCGCTTCACCACCATCGGAGGCGTGCTGATGAACTCCCTTATCGGCAGCCGCGTCCATTTTGCCAATGGCGTAGAAGGCGCGTTTGGGATGGAGGGTTCGCCGCTGGCGCGCGAACGGCCGACGCCGCAGAAGTTATTCCTGGACGTGGGGGCCGATTCGAAGGAAGATGCTCGCGTTCAGGTTGGCGATACGGCCGTCTTTCGCAGCAGTTTCGGTACGGTAGGGGACAGGCTGTTTGCAGCCAATTTGGATGACCGGATCGGGTGCGCGGTGCTGATCCAGACGCTGCGGGAGCTTGAGAGCTCCCCGCACGAAATCCTGGCCGTCTTCACGGTACAGGAGGAAGTGGGCGTGCGCGGGGCCACGACCGCGGGCTACGGACTGGAGCCGGAGATCATTCTTGCCATCGATGTTACGGCCACCGGAGACTTTCCGCAGGCGACGCCAATGGAGGTGGCGCTGGGGAAAGGTGTAGCAGTCAAGGTCATGGACCGGCGCATGATAGCCCATCCAAAGGTACGCGGCTGGCTGGAAGACACAGCGCAGGCATTCGACATCCCTTACCAGTTGGAGGTGCTGGAGTTCGGCTCGACCGACGCCGCGGCAGTACAGGTCAGCCGTGCGGGCGTCCCCGCGGGGACGGTTTCCATTCCCTGCCGTTACGTCCACTCACCCTCGCAAGTAGCCGACTACAATGATGCGCTCGGCGCGGTACATCTGCTGGTGAACGCGCTCAGCGGAGAGTATCCCTCGTAGTCAGCATTTCAGTAGCGCAAATTGAAAATCGCAGGGCGAGCCACAGATTCGGGCAGCTATGCACAAACAGATTGCAGACCGTCTGACTGCCTGGCAGGCCCAACAGTTGCGGGACCTGCCATGGCGGAGGGACCCTGCCGGTGAGCGCGATGCGTACGCAGTCTGGGTCAGCGAGGTCATGGCTCAGCAGACGCGGCTGTCCGTTGTCGTGGACTATTTCAACCGCTGGATGGAGCAGTTTCCAACTCTGGAGACGCTGGCACGCGCAGACCAGCAGGAGGTCCTGAAATTGTGGGAGGGGCTGGGCTACTACAGCCGGGCAAGGAATCTACACAGGGCTGCGCAGGTTGTTAAGGCTGAGTTTGGGGGTCAGTTGCCGCGGACACGGGCCGAACTGCTGTCGCTGCCTGGTATTGGCGAATATACAGCAGGCGCGATACTCAGTCTGGCCTTCGGGCAGCACGAACCGGTTCTCGACGGAAACGCCAAACGGGTTATCAGCCGGTTGTGGGATATTGACGCGAGGATCGATCTCCGTTCGACTGAGAGCCAGCTTTGGGGACATTCACGGAAGATGGTTGAGGCTGCGTCTGCGCCCGGCGCCATGAACGAAGGGTTGATGGAGTTGGGGGCAATTGTGTGCAGACGCCGCAATCCCCTGTGCGCCAGCTGTCCTGTACAGTCATTCTGTCTGGCTCACGGGCGCGGCGTTCAGGAGGAGAGGCCGGTGCGCGCCCCGGTTCAGAAAGTCCCCCATGTTGAGTTCGCGGCCGCGATAATCTGGGAAGATGTGCCTGGTCAGTCACGATTGCTGATCAGTCAACGCCCTGAGAGGGGTCTTCTCGGCGGGCTCTGGTCCTTTCCCAACGGGGCAAGAGAGGCTGCCGACGAGGACCTTCAGGCGTGTGTGAGGCGTGCTGTATGCGAAAGTCTGGGCGTGACGGTACGTGTTGGGGAGAGGGCGGCTTCGGTGGAGCACGCGTTTACCCATTTCCGCATGACTCTTACGGCCTTCCACGTGCAAATCACTGCGGGAGAGCCCCAGGCTGTTGGCGTAGCCGACTGGTGCTGGACCTCGCTGGACGAGATTGAAGAGTTTCCCTGTCCCGTTCCGGATCGCAAGATAATCGCCGCCTTGCGCGACTTTGCGGAAAGTGCCTAATCGCACACAAAGGCAGGGGAGTTCCTCTTTCAATCGTTTATCAGGGTAAAGCGCAGGTTCTTTAGCAGACGGTTTTGTGGTGGACGGGGTCCCGCTGGCGATCACTCTCGTTTCAGAGCCGGCCGCATCCTCGCCCTACGCAGAAGGGGAATGAAGGCGGTTTCTGCCACCTCGTAGCTGGAAGAGGAGGTGCGGTTTGACCTCTTTGAACGACGTCAGGTTGACTCTTGCTAGCTGGTGAACAGGGTAGAAACAGGGCTTATGACGCACAGGCAGCGCCGGGCCCAGGTTGGGGGCGTGAATCCCAGCAATGAAGTTGCTGCCTGCCGAGGACTTGGCGTGCGATCAGGCGGCTGCATCCAATTCCTGATCTGTGGAGAGGCAGACCTGTTGACCCCGGGCGCCGTAAAGCCGGGGCAGCTCGCCGTCTTCGAAGACCTCGCGGCTTACTACGCAGCGGGCGACCTCTTCGCGGCCGGGAATCTCGTACATGACGTCCAGCAGGGCTTCCTCGACAATCGAGCGCAATCCCCTGGCCCCGGTGCGACGCATATATGCTTGCGTTGCGGCCGCCATGAGCGACTCCGGTTCAAACTCCAACTCCACTTCATCCATTGCGAAGAGTTGCTGGAACTGACGGACGATGCTGTTTTTTGGACGCGTGAGAATCTCGACCAAGACCTCACGATCGAGCGCTTCCAGGCTGACTACGACCGGAACGCGACCGACAAATTCCGGGATCAGGCCGTACTGAAGCAGGTCGTCGGGCATCGCTTGCTGGAGCAGGCGGCTCTCATCGCGTCCTTCTTTTTCGAGGCGGCGGATTTTCAGTTCACGCTGGCGCTCGGCCAGGCCTTCGGGAAGCGGCAACTCGTCGATATCTTCCTCTTGCGGTGGCCGGCCGATCGGGTCCAGCTCGGCTTCGTCGTCGACGAATCCCAGTCCGGCACGGCGACGCATCCTTCTACGCACCATTTCCGCCAGCCCGACGAATGCACCTCCCAGAATGAAGAGGATATTGCGGGTGTCTAGCGGGATGAACTCCTGCTGGGGATGTTTGCGTCCCGTACTGGGCGGCACGTTGACAGTGGTGCCCTCGACGATTTTGAGCAGGGCCTGTTGAACACCCTCGCCGCTCACGTCGCGGGTGATGCTTGGGTTGTCGCCTGCCTTGCGCGCGATCTTGTCGATCTCGTCGATGTAGACGATGCCACATGCGGCCCGGTCTGCATCCCAGTCGGCAGCCTGGAGCAGACCGACGAGCAGGCTTTCGACGTCTTCGCCCACGTAGCCGGCTTCGGTCAGGCTGGTGGCGTCGGCGATGGTGAAGGGAACGTCGAGGAGTCTGGCCAGAATCTGCGCCATGAGGGTCTTGCCGCTGCCCGTGGGGCCGATCAGGAGCACGTTGCTTTTGGCAAGCTCGACCAGCTCCTCGTTGGGGTCCTGAACGGCGTGCGCGGGGCGGGTTTCCTCTTCGGGGCTGGGAAGGGAGTCCTTGTTCTCGTGCTCCTGCGCAGGTTGGTTCTCGCGCCAGCTTTGCCCTGCCGTGCGGCTGCTGCCGAATATCCGCTTATAGTGGTTGTAGACAGCGACTGACAGTACCTTCTTCGCCCGATTCTGACCAATGACATATTGATTCAGGCTGTGGACGATCTCGCGTGGGCTGGGCACGCGTTTGGCGGCAAGTTGAGCAGACCTGTTCGGTATTCCGCTCTTGCCTACCCCTTCCTCATCGAGGATTTCTACACTGAGGCGGATACATTCATCACAGATGTGGACTTCATCGTCACCAGCGATCAGGCGCTGGGCTTCCGATTCCTCTTTGCCGCAAAAGGAGCATACATTCATCGCGCTAAAGGGTACTCTCCCGTCCTCGTTCAGGGCACCGCCGGGGCCGCAGTTTTTGAGACTGGCGGCCGCCGGCTTCCGGGACAGGCAGCCAATCAAAGTACATGTGCGGCCGCCCGATCCTGGTGTCTACGCTATGTGTCATTATTGCCGGCTGCCTCTTCGGGGGCAGGCTCGGTGCCGTTTTCGCTAGGCACGTTGACCTGGCCGTCCACGACGGAGACGATGTCACTGCTGTCGCCGAGGACCTCGTCCACGATGCCGAAGTCGCGAGCTTCGATGGCATTCATCCAGCGGTCGCGCTGAAAGATCTCTTCGATCTCCTGCCAGGGGTGGCCGGTCTGTTGACCCACGATATGAAAGAGCTGGGTCTGAAGGCGTTCCTGCTCTCTCAAGGCGATGCGCACATCCTCGGTGTAGCCCTGTGCGCCGCCGCCGGCGGGATGCATGTGGATGGTGGCGTGGGGCAGAGCGTAGCGTTTGCCTTTTGTGCCGGAGCAGAGCAGGACAGTGCCCATGCTGGCGGTAACGCCGACGGCGAAGGTATGAATCGGGGTCTGAATCATCTTCATCGTGTCATAGATGGCCAGGCCGGCGTAGATGAGGCCGCCTGGGCAGTGAATGAACATCTGGATCGGTTGATTGGGGTCTTCCGAATTCAGGTAGAGCAGCTGCGCAACGATCAGATTGGCAACCTGATCGGAAAGGGGCATACCGAGAAAGATGATGCGCTCCTTCAGAAGGAGGCTGTAAATATCGTAGGCGCGTTCACCGCGGCCCGTGCTCTCGATCACCATCGGGACTATGTTCGTCGGTGAAAGGCTGCCGGGCAGACCCGGCCAGTCGTTCGATTGGGTTTGATTGTGCGGCTGCGGCCCGTGAGCCGAGAATTTTTCTTCAAAAGGATGGAACATCGGGAACTCCCCTTTTCGGCTGATGGTTGCGACGTGGACGGATCTTTGGTTCAGCCGGTGTTGCGGCCTACCGACCGTTCGAAACTTCGGGCATTATAAGCGGTGCAATCGAAGAGAAATGTAGTGTCCGCTCTATTCTGCATTAGACTTTCGTTTGCGTGGTTCTCAGGCGTCGGCGGACTCTTCGGTTGACTCCTCAGCTGCGGCCGCCTCGTCGGCTGACTCGGATTCAGCTGCGGTCTCCGTTTGCGCGGCGTCTTCGGCGGTGGACTGCTCCACCTGCTCGGAATCGCCTTCGTCCTCTTCGGGTTCGGGGATATCTTCGCCGCGGGCGATCGCCATGAGCAGATTGACCGATTTTTCTCTGAGAATTTCGCTTTCTATGAGGGGGCGGCTGTGTTCGGCCCGCATCATTTCGAGCATGTCGTCGCGTGCCTTCACCGCTTCCTCGTCAGCGTCTTCCGGTAGCGGGGCGGCCACATCGCCGATGTGTGCCTCGAACTCTTCTTCGCTGACAGACAGCTTTTCGCAGGATGAGAGCTCCATCAAGGCCAACTCGATCTGCAGTGACTTTTCGGCGTCCTCGCGCAACGATTCGCGATAGTCTTCAATCGTCTGGCCGGACATCTCCAGATACTGCTCCATTCCCTGCAAACCCATCTGGCGGATACGCATATCGAAATTGCGCACGAGGCGGTCGATTTCGAGGTCCACGGCGACAGGTGGATAGGCGAGGTCGCTGATGTCGATCAGTTCCTGCATTACTTTCTGGACATGTTCGGCTTCAGCCTGTTGTGCGGCCTCTTCCTTTGCGTTTTCGCGAAGGCTGTCGAGCAGGTCGCCGGCGGTCTCAAAGTCGGGGCCGAAGTTTTGGGCGATCTCATCTGTCAATTCAGCCGGCGTCTCGAAAGCCTGCGTTTTGTGGACTTTCAAAGAAAAGCGGACGGTGCTTCCGGCGTACATGCTGGGACTGTCTTCGGGCCAGGCAATCTCAAAGCTCTTCTCTTCGCCGGGGGCAAGTCCCACCAACTCCTCATCCAGACCGGCCGGTTCCATCGGGTTTTCCTGGTCCGGGGTTACATCCCAGTCTTCTTCATCGAAGACGACTGTATCGGTTTCGTTGCCATTGTCATCCAAGGCAACCCCTTTCAGGTCGATCGTCATCAGATCCCCGTACTGGCTGGGACGGTCGGCCTCAACGTAGTCGGCATTCTGTTCGAGGATGGCCTGGACGCGCTCCTGGATCTGTTCTTCGTCAGCCTCGACCTCCTCTTCTTCAACGCGCAAGCCGCGGTAGTCGCCCAGGTTTACCTCTGGGGGAAGGGGTATGGTGAGGTGAAAGCGGACCTCTTGCTCCATGTCAACGTTGTCAAGGCTTCCCATGAAGTAGGGTTCCAGGCCTTCCTGTTCGATGGCCTCCTTGTAGACCTCCTGCCCCAATTCGTCGACAAACTCGTTGACGATCGCCTCTCGACCCACGAATTGAAGCAAGATATGAAAGGGCACGCGTCCCTTGCGGAAGCCGGGAATGCGCACCTGCTGAGCGATTTTGCGTGCCGCCTTTCGCATTTCCTGGTCGATGCGCTCCTCAGCGACCTCGATTGTCATTGCGAGCTGGCGGCTGTCCATTGGTTCTGTGGTAACGGTCAAAGTCATCGTACCTTGCCTCTCATTGAATCTTGATAGCAGAAGCTTAAAGGGCGTCGCCGCCCAGAGTAAGAATGGTCATAAGCGGTCCGGCGGCGTAATGTTCCTTCTTCGCCCATACGCCGTACGTGTATAGGGCTGCGAGCGTGGCGGTGTAGGCGAGCACGCCGGCGGGCCCGTGTTCAGGGAAGAAGGAGACTGATATGAACACGCACAAAAAGAGATTGGAGAACAGCAAAAAGGTGGAGACCGATCTTGTACAGCGTCCCAACTTCGGCACGTCTACGAGGGCGAAGCCGCGCCATTTTCCGGGAAAGAGATCGAATGCCAAGTGGAGCGCAACGCCTGCTGCAAAGCCGGTGACGAGCCAGCCGGTCCATTCAAAGGATGTAAAGGCCCACCCGGCCCAAAGCAGGGCGGGCATCAGGAAGCTGTGGGTGACGATTGACCTGTGGCGCAGGCGGAAGATGCTGAACCTGTCGATGTCCGGGAAAAGGGTACCCAGCCACGCTCCGAGGGCGAAGCAAGCAAAGCCAATCGCAACTGTCAGCAGGTCAGGGTCGGCGAAGTCGAGCACGTGGAACGTCCGTTGTTATCAATGGGCGTCCGATATCCAACTGCGCGCGGAGACATGCAGGACCCGCGCGGGAAGCTACTGAATTCTGGATCGCCACCTTTCAGTATAGCACACGAAAGAGTCGACGACACAAAACGAGCAGGTTTTTTATGTGTTAACGTGGGTGAAAGTGACGGTGGTTGAACATAGCAGTGAGGCCGAACTGCGTTATGTCCGTTTGAAAGCCCGCTCCAGTTCACCGGCGCTCAGCTTCAGCATTGTGGGCCGTCCGTGAGGGCAGGTGCGGGGGGCCCGGCATCTCTCCAATTGCCTAACCAACTCCTTCATCTCGATGTCGCTCAGTACCTGGCCCGCCTTGATGGATGCTCGCTTGCACACCATTTTCACGAGACGCGCCTCCAGCTCCTCTCCCACCAGGTCCCGGCTCTCTGCCAGGCCCTGCATTATCTCATCGAGGGCGCGTTCAGAATCATGGTTTGAGAGGATACCGGGTACGGAGCGCACGAGGAAGGTATCGCCGCCGAAATGTTCGGCGTCAAAGCCGATGGCGTTGAGGGCGTGCAGGTGTTGCGCCACCAGACCGGTGCGCGAATCGCCCACATGGAGAGTGATTGGAGTCAACAGGCCCTGGCGAGCCAGGCCGCCCGCTGTGCCGCGGTCTTCGCGCTGGGCCATGAATTTCTCGTACAGAATCCGTTCGTGGGCGGCGTGCTGATCGATCAGATAGAGCCCCTCCGGTCCTTCGGCGACAACGTAGGTTGCGCCAGCCTGGCCTACTACGCGAAGGGGCGGGAGGCCTTGCTCATCGTGATGCGGGGACGTGTCCGGTCCGGTGGCAGCCGGTGTGTGTGAATCGGCAGGCGGCGTGTTCGGCGCGTCCAAGAGTGGGTCCACGACAGGATGGTCATTGGGAGGAAGCTCGAAAGGTATTTCTGGCTGCCTGCCTACGCCGGCGTTGAGAATCGCGTGGCGACGGGCAGACCAACCGGTCTGTTGGAGGTGGTCCTGATTTATTGGCGCACTGTCTGCGGAAGGCCAGCTTGCATGTGACTCGGGCGGTCGAACACCGTCTTGGCCCAGTGCCACGGTTGGCACACCGGCGCTGTCGATAACCGCGCGGCGCACGGTGCGTTGGACAGCGCTGAAGACTTTATTGGGATCGACGAAACGCACCTCTGTCTTGCGCGGGTGCACGTTGACGTCGACCTCTGAAGGATCCAGGTCGACGAAGAGAACCGCCATCGGAAAACGCCCGACGGGGAGCAAAGTATGATACGCCTGTACGACGGCGTGGGTGAGGCTGCGATCTTCGACGTAGCGCCGGTTGATGAACAGGTTGATCTGGGCGCGAGTGGGGCGGGTGAGGGTCGGGGAACTGACGTAGCCACTTACGAGCACCGCGCCGGGATAGGCAGATGATGCGCGGCCCGTTTGGCGAGGCGGTGAATGGCCGGCGACAGGTGGAGAGGCTGTAGCAGAGCTTCCGGCCGCGTCAGGCATGAAATTGATTTCGTCCTCTTGCGGCTGCCGTTCCGGCTGGGAAAGGGTGTCAGCCTCATCAGAGAAGGCGGCACCTGCATTGCGGGCACCAGATTCTGGGCGCGAACGGCCAACGTCTATCATCTGTTGAGCATTCTCGCGCCCGTAGATTTTGGCCAATACCTCGTGAATGCGACCGGTGCCCTCGGTGAAGAAGGAGAGCTTACCATCGCTGACGAACTTGAAGCGGCAGTCCGGATAGGCCAAGGCATAGCGCTGGACGATGGCGGCGATGTTGCCAGCCTCGGTTGCGGGACGCCGCAGGAATTTGCGCCTTGCCGGTGTGTTGAAAAAGATGTTTTCGACGGTGACGACTGTGCCGGCGGGCAGTCCGGCGGGCTGGTCGCGGGTGACATTTCCGCCTTCGATGCGCAGCTCCGCGCCGCTATCGGCTTCGGCGCGGCGGCTCTTAAGAGTCATTTGGCTGACTGCAGCGATGCTGTAGAGGGCTTCGCCGCGAAAGCCGAAGGAGGTGATGCGGTCGAGGTCTGCGGCGCTGCCCAGCTTGCTGGTTGCGTGCCTTTGCGCGGCTAACGGCAGTTCAGCCGCGGGTATGCCATGCCCATCGTCGGTCACCTGCAGGAGGCGGCGGCCCCCTTCTCTGATTTCGACCTGAATTTCGGATGCACCGGCGTCGAGGCTGTTCTCGATCAGCTCTTTGGCGACATTGGCAGGGCGTTCCACCACTTCACCGGCGGCGATTTTAGCGGCGACATCCTGGGAAAGCAGCTGAATGGCCATAGTACGGTAAGTATACCATTTTTATGCGGGATCGTTGGCGTGGAAGGCTTCATGCGTGTGCCTTATATTGCCGGTACTGAGGAAAAGTGGTCAGCACAGTGGAGAGGTGGTACTGGCTGAGGGAACGACGCGACGCAACGATACTGGTCAGCGGCTGATTGCAGCGTTGGTGGGCTGAGAAACGGAAAACCAAATGAGGAAAGGCTGTTTTCTGGTCAACCTACGGGACGAGAAGGAAGGACGCCTTGCCAGACGGCATCGACGAAGAGGTGCTCCCGGCCCGCTACATCGACGACGAGGACGGCGACGGCGCGGGTTGACGGCGTTTCTTTGTGGAAGCTCTCGGAGACGACGGCGTGTGCACAAGAATATGCACCAGTGACCAAGTCGCTCTTGCCCGCGGGAGCGTCCACGACTGCAGCCCGCAAGGAAGCGCCGTCGTAGCCCGGATCGATCAGGACGGCCCGCACCTGTGCGCGCCAGTCGCGAGGCAGCGAGACGTTTGCTGCGTCGGCCATGCGGGCCACTTGTGGGCTGTGAAACTCTTCGATCCGAACCGTCAGGCGACCGTCCGTTTGCTCGAGCAGGATACTGGCTTTGGGTCTGCCGGACGGTTCCGCCCGGTGGGCGCCGTCGTTGGCGGAGTCTCCTGGGCCAAGATGAAGTACACGATATCCGGTGTTGGCCTGAGATCCATCGTCACCGAGTGCATGCTTCGTTTTTGAGCTTTCGGCAGCAGCTGACAGGTCCGATGCCGGGAAAGAAGGGGGCCGGCTCAGGCGACTGGCGGTTGTACGCACGGCGCGCCAAGAGCTGTCGCAGCCGATCCAGTCACGGCCCAGCTTGCGGGCGACTGACAGTGTAGTGCCGGAGCCGGCGAAGGGATCGAGAATGAGATCTCCGGGGAGGCTGGCAGTTTCGAGGATTCGCTGAAGCAGCTTCTCTGTCTTTTGCGTTGGGTAGTTCTCATCCTCGCCGGGAACCGTGCCAAGGCCGGCGATGTCGTCCCAGAAATTGTCCACAGGCCTCGTGAGCAGGTACCGGTTGCGTCCGGTTTTCTTCAGGTAGTATTTGACGCCAATGTTTCCGCCCTTGGAGGCAAATACTCTCTGCGCGTCTTCGTCGACGACGACCTCGCCGCCGTAGGGGGCGTAAAGCCGCCCTTCTTCTAAGAGGGCCTTCAGTCGCTCGAAGCTATATGTGCCGGGGTCGGATGTGCGGAAGAAGCCGCGCTCATCGCGCATGTACTTTGCGGCGGCGGCCTTCTCGGTGAGAACAAGCTCGCGTATGGGGGCATTCCATGGGGGACGCCCGCGGGGCGTGCTGCGAAAGATGTGAATCGTCTGGGCGCTATGGGGAAAGTAGCGGGCGTGGACTTTGGCCCCGCGCATCGTCTGACTGCGCCAAAAGACCGTGTTTAGATGCGACTCGGCGCCGAATATCTCTTCAAGCAGGAGAAGAAGGGGTGCCTGCATGCGGTGATCACAGTGCAGCCAGAGGGTGCCGTCTTCGTGCATCAGCTCGCGCAGGAGGAGCAGGCGGTCGGCCAGAAACTGGAGATAATCACCTGGCTGCCAGAGATCGTCATAGGCGGTGACTTCGCCGAGCGTGGGCTGCCCCTTGCCGCGCAGACGAATACGGCTGGAATAGGTCCGGTTCGAGTTATACGGCGGATCGAGGTAGACCAGCCGGACACCGCCGCGAAAGCCATTGGCCAGCAACCAGGAGAGTGCATCGTAGTTGTCGCCATACAGGAGGAGACCCTCTTTGCTGCCGTTTCGCGGTGCGTAGCTTTCCAGCTGACGCGCACGGGGCCTGGAAGGCACGGCCGTCAGCCGCTTGCCAGGCCACGTCAGGCTGATTTGACCCACTTTGCGATTTGGCGGTGCGGTCTCGGTTGTCATGGCGTTCGTGAGATCCAATTATCGTTGTGCCGGTCAGAAATGGCGCGGGGCAACCCGATTGGGTCGGGGCCAACATTGGCTGCGCCTGACAAGACCCGGAGTCCAATCGAAAGACCCGGCAGCCTGAATGCTTGCTGCCGGGTCTCTGGCATTGAATTCGTTTGGCAACTGCAGAGCGTTCCCTTGCAGGCCAAGCAGACGGACGGGCATCTACTTTGGGCTGTACAGGTCTTGCGACAGCGGATCGATATCGCGGCGGTCGGAAGACGCAGGATGCCCGAAGGGGCAGGTCAGAACCGGTCGGTATTGCCGCCGGTCATCGCGGGAACGAAATGTACTTCGCTGTCCGGCCCCACGGCTGCGCGCAGGCCGCGATTCTGCACGGCGCCGTCGACGGCGACGGTCCAGCCGGGGCGGATGCGTCCTTCGTCGATGATGCGTTCAGCAACGCCCGGGAACTGTTCCTCCAGGGCTGCGACCAGCTCGCGCACCGATTCGCCCTCGGCCTCGACGATTTGCTGGCCGTTGGTGAGCGAGCGCATCAGCGGCGGAATCCAGACTTTGGCCACGCTCAGTCGTCTCCCGGAACCAGTTCAGCTGCCTCAGCCTCCCTGGCCCACATGGCTTCAAGGAGATTGGCCGGGGAGATCGGGAGCTTGTCCATGCGCACGCCGGTGGCCTGGTAGACCGCGTTGGCGACTGCGCCGGCAGGCGGCACGATATTTACTTCACCCACGCCGCGTACGCCATAGGGGTGAGCGGGGTGGGGGACCTCGACCATGATCGTTTCGATCATTGGCAGGTCCAGGGACGTTGGCATGCGGTAGTCGAGCAGACTGGCATTGAGAAGATGGCCCTCGTCGTCGTAGATGTACTCTTCATTGATTGCCCAGCCGATGCCCTGTGCGACACCTCCCTGCATCTGTCCTTCGACATAGGAGGGATGGATTGCCTTGCCAACATCCTGGGCAATTGTGTAGCGCAGAATCGTGATCTTGCCCGTGTCCGGGTCTACTTCAATGTCGACGCACTGCGTGGAGAAACCTGGGCCGAAGTCCTGCGGATGGACCGTGGAACTGGCCATCAGGGGCTCTTCGCGCTGGACGAGACCGGCGGCCTCGACGAAGGAGACGCTCTCGCTGCCAGCGCTGAATGTTCCCTCTTCGTAGCTCACGTCACCGGCTGCGACTTCCCACTGATCGGCGAGGCGGCTCTTCATTTCTTTCAGGAGCTGCCGGCCCAGGTTGTAGGCGGCCAGACCGGTTGCGAAGGTGGTACGGCTGCCGCCGGTCACGTCGTTGTAGGATACGGTATCGGTATCCACAACACGGGCCTTTACCTGCTCGTATTCGATATCCATGGCTTCGGCCAGCTGCATGGCTATCGAGGCTCGCGTACCGCCGATGTCGGTGGAGGCTTCGTTAAGGTTAACCGTGCCGTCGGGGTTAAGGACAGCGGTTGCGCTGGACTGGCCGCCCCAGTTGTTCCAGTAGCCGGAAGCGATGCCGCGGCCGCGGTATTTGCCTTCAAGCGGCGACTGGTAGTGTTCCGAGTCGCGGATGGCTTCCACAGTCTCAATTTGACCGATGCGGGCGTACTGCAGGCCGTCCGGCCGGCGGTCGTTCTCTTTGGCGCCGTTGAGGATGCGGAATTCGGCGGGGTCCATGTCCAACTTCTCGGCCAGCTCATCGACGACGCTCTCAACCGCAAAGGCAACGTTTGTGCCTCCGGGTGCGCGATAGGCAGCGCTACGGGGCCGGTTTACGACGATGTCGTAGCCGTCCACCTGCAGGTTGTCGATGGCGTAGGGCGCCAAGCTCACGTTGGCGGCCGCGCCGACGGGTGAGCCGGGATAGGCGCCGGCCTCGTAATAGAGTTCAGCGAGGGCAGCGGAGATTTTGCCATCTGCATCGACGCCGATCTTCACGCGGATATTGGAGCCTGAGGTGGGCCCCGTCGCGGCCAGGACATCAGCGCGACTCATGACGATCTTGACAGGTTCGTAGCCGGCCTTTTGGGAGAGTATAACGGCGACGGGCTCGACATAGACGTTGATTTTGCCGCCGAAGCCGCCCCCGATTTCGGTGGGAACCACTTTGAGTCGTGAGACAGGGATTTTCAGAATCTCACAGACCTGACCGCGCACTGCGAAGGAGCCCTGCGTGCTGGTCCAGATTATGATCTGGCCGTCGGCGCTGTACAAGGCGGTGGCGGCGTGCGGTTCGATGTAGCCCTGGTGGACCGTTTCGGTGCGGTAGGTGCGGTCGACAACCAGATGAGCGCCGGCAAAACCGGCATCGAGGTCGCCGCGCTGGTGGCTGAAGACAGAGGCCAGGTTGGTCGGCTCGGTGCCGATTTCGCCCATAGAATCGGTGCGCAATGTCTCCAGGAGAATGGGGGCATCGTCGGCGAGGGCGTCGTCAACGGTCATCACCGGAGGCAGCAAGTCGTAGTCGACATTGATCAACCCGGCGGCCTCTTCGGCGATATGTGGGGAGGTTGCTGCCACAGCCGCCACCGCATGGCCGTGGTACAGGACCTTCTCACTTGCCAGGACGTTATCGCTCAGGTATTTCAGGTTGATGGCGCCTTCGCCCAGGTCTTCGACCTTGTCTTCGGCCTCAGGCAGGTCGGCGGCAGTGACGACGGCGCGTACACCGGGCAGGGCTTCGGCCTTGCTCGTGTCGATGGATCGGATGTGGGCATGGGCGTGCGGACTGCGCAGGACGAAGCCGTGCAGCAGCCCGGTCATCTGCACATCAGCGGCATAGACGGCGCGGCCTGTGACTTTGTCCACGCCGTCCGGCCTTACAGGACGTGTGCCGATAACCTTGTAACCGTTCTGACCGTTAGCGGCCTGTGTACCAGTTCCATTCTGTTTCGTACCGGCCATTTGATATCCTCCTCGGTCCTACGCGTCGTTTTCGGCCACGTCCAACACGGCTCGCACAATCTTGTCATAGCCTGTGCAGCGGCAGAGATTGCCAGCCAGCCAGAGGCGAACATCGTATTCGTTGGGAGCGGGATTGTCATCAAGGAGCGCCTTGGCAGAGACGATGAATCCCGGCGTGCAGATTCCGCACTGCAAAGAGGCGTGCTCCAGGAACTTCTGCTGCAGCGGATGCAGGACGCCGTCTTCTGCGATGCCTTCGATAGTCACGACCGAGCGGCCTTCAATTTCCGGCGCCAGCACGAGACAGGAGTTTACGAGAACGCCGTCCAGGATCACGTTACAGGCGCCGCAGTTGCCGTTACCGCAACCCTCTTTGCTGCCGATCAATCCCAGATTGTCCCTTAGCGCCTCCAGTAACGTCTGGCGAGGCTCACAAAGGAAGACAGTTTCTTCGCCATTTAGTGTAGTTTCTACTGCGATCTTTTTAGCCATGTCCGTTCAGTCTCCCCAATTCGTCAACAGTCTTGGTGCCTCGTGCCCGGTCAATTGCGATCCTCAGCGCGCGTTGTGTCAGAACCGCTGACAGGTGTTTGCGCTGAGGAATCGTTCCACGCATGTCACTGATCGGTCTTGCCGCATCCCTAGCCAGATCAGCGGCTTTGGCCAGAGTCTCTTCGGAGACCGGTTGACCGGCCAGTGCATCGCCTGCCTCCTGTACAAAGAGCGGCGTAGGGGCGACAGCGCCCAGTGCCACGCGCGCAGACTGGATAGTACTCTTGTCGTCGCTCAGGACCACAGAGGCGCCGGCGCCGACGACGGCAATGTCCATTTCGTTGCGCGGGATGAAACGCAGATAGGCTGCGCCGAAGTTTGCGGGCGGTGCAGGAAATTCAAGTGCGACCAGGAACTCGCCATTTTCGAGAACATTGCGGCCAGGACCAGTGCAGAAATCTTCGGCTGGGACCGAGCGGCGGCCGTTGGGGCCGGCAATATGACAGGTGACGCTGTGGGCAATGAGATTGGGAATCGAATCTGCGGCTGGAGAGGAGTTACAGAGATTACCGCCGATGCTGGCGCGTCCCTGAATCTGGGTGCCGCCTATCAGGTGCGTAGAATCGATCAGGGCCGGATAGGCATCGCGGATTGCCTGATTGGCGTTGATTGACTGGCACGCTACCGAAGCGCCAAGGGTCAGGCCATCTTCACTGATAGAAATCGCCATCAGTTCGGGGATTCGCTTCACGTCGACGACAGTGTCCAGTGCAAGGCGCCCTTCCTGAAGCTGAGCAATCAGGTCCGTACCCCCGCTCAGCGGTCGGGCCCTTCCGCCCCCGGCAGCCAGGGCCGAGACAGCCTCGTCCACACTAGTTGGTGCTACAAAATCAAATGCTTGCAAAGAACTACCTCCTCGATGGGTTCGGGTGTTGGAAACTCTATGCGCAGAGTACTAATCGAAGTCCGCTGTGGGCTACGAGGAAATCATTAAATCACAAGGAGCCTACTCCGGTTCAGTTATACCATAAGTTCAATTGAGACAAAAACGGCCACACCGATTCTCACGCAATGCCGGATCGGCTTAATCGCTCTGAATGGAGTATGATACTGCCGACCAGTTTGTCGGCAGCCGCGCCATTTTGTGTTTCGGAATAGCCTGACCGGATGAAACTGCTCTATCTTGCACTCGCCTATTTCCTGGGCCTGGCCGCAGGACAGATTCTTTGGAACCAGGGTTGGTTTGGATGCGGTACAGGCGACCACTATTGGGCCGGCGCCCTGGCCCTTGCTTCCCTCTGTGTTTTGATAGACGCCATTGGCTTCGGCCGCGCCGGAGAGCCGATGCGCTGGCCGGCCGAAGCCGGCTTTTCTCCGCCACGCAGAAGCCCCTCAACCTGGTTCGCCGGCGGGATCGTTCTTGCCGGCATTTGCGGATTCTTGCGCCTCGGCTCGCTCCCGCCCCAGCCTTGCCACGGGCCATCCGATCTGGCCTACTTCAACCTGGACAACAGAGAGAATGTCAGCCGGCTGACAGCCGTGGACGGCTATGTGGCGAGTTATCCAATAATTAGGGACGGACGGCAGCGGCTGGACATCGAAGTGGAATCTCTTGAGGTCGAAGGCGAACGGAAAAAAGCCAGTGGGAGGCTTCGACTTCAGACGGACACCGATTACCGCTTCCGCTTCGGCGAGAGTTTGCGAGTGAGAGGCCAGCTGACGGAGCCACCGATCCTGGAGGACTTTGATTACAGGGCATACCTGGCGCGCAAACAGATTCACAGCCTGATGTTACAGCCGCACGTCGAACCACAGCCGGGGATGCTGCGCGGGGGCGCCCTGCTTCAATTCGTTTATGGGATGCGCGATCGTGGGGAGGGGCTTCTGAACCGTTTGCTGCCGGAGCCGTACGCGGCGCTGGCCAGCGGAATGCTCTTGGGCATTGAAGCCGGCATACCCAGAGACCTGTACGAAAAGTTCAACCTCACGGGGACCAGCCACGTTATTGTGATCAGCGGCAGCAATGTGGCGCTCATCACCGGTGCGCTGATGGCTCTGGGTATTTGGCTGTTTGGGCGACGCGGCGCAGTATGGCCGACTCTAGCCGGGCTTGCCCTGTACACGCTTCTTGTGGGCGGCGACGCCGCGGTCATGCGGGCGGCTCTGATGGGGGGCATGTTTGTCGTCGCGACCGTGCTTGGTCGTCGGAGCACGGCACTGGCAGGCCTGGCAGCGGCGTGCTTGCTGATGACACTGTGGAATCCGCTCATGCTCTGGGACGTGGGCTTTCAGCTGAGCAGTGCGGCCACTCTCGGCCTGATAGTGATGGGCCCCGCCCTTACGGAGAGCTTCACATCATTTTGGAAAAAGGTGGCAGAAGGTATACGGCGGCGGCCATTGTCTGACAGACCCGAGTCGGACTTTCTCAAGCCTAATTCTGTGGGTGACCTGTTACGTGACGGACTGCTGATGACAGTTGCAGCCAGCATTACAACCTTTCCGTTGATCGTGTATTACTTCGGTCGTCTCAGCTTGATCAGTTTGCTCTCGAATCTACTGATTGCACCTGTACAGCCCTGGATACTGATATTCGGCAGCATGGCCCTGGTCGTTGGACTCTCAGGCCTGGAGCAGGTGGCACAGTATTTGCTGTTTGTACCCTACGCGAGTCTATGGTGGACGACGATGATCGTGAACTGGAGCGCGAGTTTTCAATTTGCCAGTGTGAAGGTCAACTGGTTTGGAGGCGGTGCGCTGGCTCTCACCTACGCCGCCATTCTTGGACTGTTCTGGCGTAAGCCGATGTGGGCCTATCTTCGCCTATTCTGGAGCAGGGCCGTCGGCACGATACATCGGCATCACGGCGATACTTCGACAAGCCAGAAGTTAGCTGAGCTTGTCATCGCGAGGCGGACCTGGACTTTCGGCGCGTTGTCCGTGGTCGCCGGAATACTGTGGTGGATCGCCTTGACGCAGCCGGACGGCCAGCTTCACGTGCACTTCCTTGACGTTGGGCAGGGGGACGGCATATTCATCCAGACGCCGAGCGGTCGCCAGCTCTTGATCGATGGAGGCGACGACAGCCAGCAGCTTTTCGCAGAACTAGGTGCGGTGATGCCGTTTTGGGATCGGGAGATCGATTACGCGGTCGTGACCCATCCCGATTGGGACCATATAGGCGGCCAGACCGACCTGCCTGCACGTTTCAGGATCGGTCAGGCGGTTATCAGCGAGAACACAAGAGACAATAAAGATGCCCAACTCTGGCTTGCGGCATTCGGTGCAGCCGATGTAACGGTGACAGGGCTTCGGCAGGGAGGCTGGCTGGATCTCGGTGACGGCGTTGCATTGTGGGCGCTCTGGCCGCCGCCCGAAGAGAAACTGGATGGCCTGGACGCAGGTGATAAGAACGAGCGGTCGCTGGTCCTTAAGCTGGTATACGGTGAGTTCACAGTTCTGCTAACTGGCGATGCCGGTGAGCCCAGCGAGGAACGGCTGCTGCACGGGGGGCAGCCGCTTGCCGCGCACGTTCTCAAGGTAGGACATCACGGGAGCGAGCACAGTAGCAGCAGGGGCTTTGTCGAGGCGGTAGGCCCTAGTGTAGCGATAATTCAGGTGGGTGCTGAGAACCTGTACGGTCACCCGGACCCTGAAGTATTGGAGATACTGGAGGGACGACAGATTCTTCGCAACGACCGGAATGGGCGTATCCACATTTGGAGCGACGGAAAGCTGATGTGGATCGAGACGGAGGAGGGAGTTGATTCCGACCGGTTCTAAAGGAGAGGCAAGAGAACGGAATTCCAAATGTGCGGGAATTGAAGGTCGGCCGGACATCAAGTTCGCATTGCTTGCGTTTTTCGCTATGCATGCTGTCGCCGTTCGCGGTCAGGCATCAAGAGCGTCGTCTGACCTGGCGAGGTAGAGAAGCGTGACCCCAAAGACGACGATCAGACGAAATGCTGACTGACTCCCGTTCCAGACATCGGATTGCCACATCAGGAACCACTCACCGCCGATGGTGATAAAACCTGTAAACCAGAGAATGATTCCCAAAGTCAAGCCTGCGGTTGCAATGCCCTTAGCCTGATTGAAGTCCTGGACTTTATGTCTGGCGCGGAGAAGCCTCGCACCGCCCCACCAGCAGAGCAAGGCAGTTGCAGTCTCAACGAGGATAATGATCCAGTAGAGCAGGTGGTGAAAGGCGGACGAGTTGATCGCCCGCCACATTCCCTGGTTGTCGGGGAAGGTTGTATCCATTGTGAGGACGTGAACCACAAACCAGTAGTTCGAATCGTAGTCGGTAAGGTTGTTGAACACTACAAGCGAGGTATTCAACGCGATGGCCCAGACAAGGGCTATTTTCGAGTATCTCGTAAGCATATCTCCTCCAGACCCATGCAGATTGATGAAAGTCGCCACCCGCGCCTGAACCCGGAGTGGGAAAATGTGTAGAGGACTGCAAGGGTCTCAGTCCGGGCGTAGGTTTGGGCAAATGCTAAATCAGAACCGAGGGCGTTTACCCCTACCGGCGAGTAAGCAGTAGCAGGAAACCCATAGCCTAACTTGCATAAGCGGCATCTCGTTCATGTTTCGAGAGGATGTATTGCGTGGGGGGAGCAACTACGTAAAGACTGCCGGAACCGGCAATCCTGCCAAGTGAGGCTCTGATTCAAAGGGAGTCCGCGTTTGCGAGCTCGGATTCCGGCTCTGTGAGGGCGCGGAGAACAGGGGGCCTAACATTGTTCTAGGACCACATCTTGGCCATCACCTGCGGGCGATTCAGGTAGCCGACCAGGTCTGTCGGGGCGTCCAGGATCAGGTCGGCGTTGCTGAAGTTCTGCGTTGCCCCCATGCCGCAAAGGAGACCAACCTGCACTGCCCCTACTGCTTCGCCGACGCGCAACTGCAGTTCGGTATCGCCGACAACAAGACATGCCTCGGCTGGCAGATTCAACACTTCCAGAACCTTCAAGAGTCCCTCGCTGTTGGGGGAGGGCTTGCGAAGATCGTCTCTGGTGACGACGGCGTCAAACAGGTTGTCGGGCAGTTCGGCGTGTTGGAAGAAGGAGTCCAACTCTTGTCGCGAACGGGAGGTGATCAGCGCCACCTTGTACTGTTGCCGGAGCTCCATCAGCAGTTCGGGCACGCCGTCGCGAAGAGTCTGTGTCTCGGACGGGGGGAAACCGCGCACGCGTTGCATTCGGTTTGTCAACCGGCTGGCGTCGTCGTGCAGCCTGAGCCAGGTGAGAAGGTTAATGATTACTATAGAAGGCCCTTCCATCCAAGCCATAAAGCGGCGGAAGAACTGTTCGCGCCTGTCGCTGGGCCAGAGTCGCTCCAACCGGTCAAAGCGTTGGGCCAGTTCGGTTGCCAGTGACCAGTCGAGATGGGTGAGGGTGCCGTCGAGGTCAAAGACGATACCTTCGATCCAATGTCCGCCGATCAGACCAGGGATCTGAATCTCGTTTTGCCGCTGCAAGGACTCGAAAGGCTCCAGATCGCGCAGCTTGCGGAAGACATATCCCAGGAGGGCGCGGACGCTGGCGATAGTCGGGGTGATCAGGAGTACGCCCAAGAATCCGAAGACCAGTGCGGCGCTGATGATACCGGTAAAGGTGACTGCGGGATGGAGGCGGACACGGCGCCCCACCAGCCGTGGGATAAGGTATACGCTTTCGACCTGGGTGATGATGACGTACAGGATCAAGACGATGATGGCGAAAGGAATATTGCCAATCGGGAGCCAGGTGGGACCTTGCAGGAGGGCGACAAGCGTGCCGATTGCGCCGCTGATTCCAGGGCCGATGGTGGGTAAAAACTCAAGGATCCCGGCGAGCAGAGCCAGGGCGGCAGCATTGGGCAGGCCGACGATGGACATGATGATCCAGGTCATGAATCCGACCACAAGGCCCAGTACCAGTTGCCCGCGCAAGAAGGCCATCCAGATTTCGCCGAGTTCCTGCGTCATGCGCAGGACATCATCGCGGTACTCAGAGGGCAGAGCGTTCATCACCATGCGCTGCAACTTAATGATGTCTTTGAGCAACCAGAAGCCCAGAACAAGCACGTAGATGGTGGTCAGGACTCCCGTTGTAAAGGTGGCGGCCAAGCCGAGGACACCGGTACCGGCCTGCGACAGTACGTTTTGAATGACGGTACCCAGCTGCAGCAGAAGATCGTCAATATTGAAACTGAATCCGAAGAAGGGCAGGAAGGGTCCTGGGGGGGCCGACTGCATGTCGGTGACCATGGTCTCGAGCAGGACGAGAAGAGATTCGACTGATGAGACCACGCGGGGCACCATGATGATAGGCCCGATGATCAGCAAGAGGATAACCAGCAGGTATACTGCAACGATTGAGGTGGCCCGGCTCCAGCCAGTGCGCTGCTGCACCCAACTCACTGGTTGGTACAGTACAAAGGTCAGCAGGAATGCGATGATCGTCGGCTGAATCATCACGCGGAAGGCGTAGAGGAGTAGCACGGCCAAAAGGCCGAGAAGCGCCGATACCACTATCTTCGTGGTTGTACTCCACCGATTCGTATTCATAACGCTTAGTGATGCAGACGGGTAGACCTCAGGAGCCGCTTGCTGCTCCGCCTCTGGCGGCGAGACTCTCGTCTTGCAGTTCAGATTATCGGAAAATGGTAAATTTCGTCAATGGCCAGTAACGCACCCAGATGCGGCCCCTGATGTAGTCGCGGTGAACCGGCCCAAAGGAGCGGCTGTCGTTGCTATTGACGCGGTTGTCGCCCAGTACGAAGAATGCGTCTTCGGCCAGCGTAACAGGGCCGTAATTGGAACGGAAAGTCACAAGGGCGGGAGCCGGCCGACCGTCATCTTCAGCGGGGAGATCCTGGATTCCGAGCTGAATGGCTTCCCGGTCCGGGGAAGACACTTCACGTCCGTCGACCAGAAGGCGTCCCTGCTGAATCTCGACCGTCTGTCCCGGGAGACCCACGACGCGCTTGATAATCAGTGCCGGTGACCCGGGCATATCCAGGACGATAATTTCGTTGTGGCGCGGGGCATGGAAATGGTAGCTTAACTTTTCCATGATCAGCCGCTCTTCCGGCAGAAGGTTGGGCTGCATACTTTGCCCGCGCACGATGGTGGCCTGGGCCAGGAAGAGATGAATGAACGCTGCCAGAAAGATGGCAGGGAAGACGATTTGAGCGAATTCCTTGAGCGCGGCAAATATGGAAGCGGTCGTGGAGACGTTTTGCGAATCAGGGAGGGACTGCCCGGCCGGCGGACTGTCGGAGCCGGTGGATGGAAAGAGCCGGGCCGCGCCGACACGCTGCGGATGATCCGCAGGAGGAGCGGCTGCCTGCCGTTCATGCGCAGGCAGCGCGCTACGAGGGCTGGTTTGCTCCTCCTGGTTTCGAGTCGACATCTTCATCGATCGAATGAGCCTACAAACGGACTCACTGGCGGGGGGCCACCTCTCATCTACGCGGGCGACCCCCGTTTCTCATACTGCGGTCGCGGTCGCGCTCGCGGCGTCCGCCTCTGTCGCGGCCACCGCCGCCGCCGCGGCGCCCACCGCGGTCGCGGTCACGAGCTTCCTCTGCACTCCAACCTTCCAATACAGCTTGCCGGCTCAACCGGATTTTGCCTGCGGGATCGATGTCGATCACCATGGTTGTGAGTTCATCGCCGACGTTGGCGATTTCCTCCACGTTATTGACCCGGTAGTCGGCCAACTGACTGATATGCACCAACCCGTCCACGCCGGGCAGCAAGTTGACAAATGCACCGTAGGCTTCGACTCTCACCACCTGTCCGGTGTAGATTTTACCTATTTCGACCTCTTCGGTCAGAGATTCAATTTCGCGGCGGGCCTCTTCGGCAGCGAGACCGTTAAGGCCGGAGATAAACACTGAGCCGTCGTCGTCGATATCAATTTTGACCTCGTATCGTTCCTGCAGGGCACGAACTGTCTTGCCGCCCGGACCGATGATCTTGCCGATCTTCTCCGGGTCGACGCTCACCGTCAGGATACGCGGCGCGTAGGGGCTGAGCTCCTCACGGGATTCGGGGAGAACCTCCAACATCTTTTCCATAATGTGAAGGCGCCCCTGGCGGGCCTGTTCCAGCGCGATGCGCAGGACCTCGAAGTCCAGACCTTTGATCTTGAGATCCATCTGCAAGGCAGTGATGCCATGACTGCTGCCGGCGACTTTGAAGTCCATGTCGCCGAGATGATCTTCGACGCCCTGGATATCGGACAACACCACGTAGTCCCCGGAGTCCTGGTCCTGCACCAAGCCCATTGCAATGCCGGAGACGGGAGCATCGATTGGGACGCCGGCGTCCATGAGCGCCAGCGTGCTTCCGCAGACTGAGCCCATGCTGGTCGAGCCGTTACTGCTGACAACTTCGCTCACCAGACGCAGGGTGTAAGGGAAGTCGTCGGGAATAACAGTCTGCAGGGCGCGTTCGGCGAGGGCACCGTGACCGATTTCGCGGCGTTTTGGCCCCCGCATGGGGTAGGCTTCGCCGGTGGAATAGGGAGGGAAGTTGTAGTGATGGATATAGCGCTTTTCTTCTTCGGGCTGCAATGTGTAGAGGCGCTGGGCATCGCCCGGGGTGCCAAGTGTTGCAATTGTAAGGACGTGCGTTTCGCCGCGCATAAAGAAGCCGCTGCCGTGGACACGGGGAATGTTCCCCACCTGAACCTGGATCGGTCGTACGGTCTGGGGGTCGCGGCCATCGGGTCTGACGCTCTCGTCCAGGATGCGCCTGCGAACGGCGTCCTTGTAGAGGTTGTCCAACGTGTCGTCCACGTCTCCGGCTTCGACCTCTCCTGTTCCGATCGGTTCGGACAGGGCCTCCATGGTTTCGTCGCGGATCGCGGCGAGGCGGGACTTGCGTTCGCCACGGTCCGTTGTCCCGGCCACGGCTGTCACAACCTTGTCACGCGCCAACTGGTTCACCTGTTCGACGGTGTGATCGGCTGCCTTGAAGACGGGATAGTCGGTATGTTTTTCTTTGCCGACGTCTGCCTGCATCTGCTGAATCGTCTGAATCGCCGGCTGCATTGATTCATAGGCCAAACGCAGCCCATCCAGCATGATATCTTCCGGCAGCTCGTTTGCGCCGGCTTCCACCATCAGGATATTGTCGGCCGTACCGGCAACCTGCAAGCCGAGGGTGCTCAGCTCCATATCGGAAGCTGTCGGGTTGACAACAAACTCGCCGTCAACATAGGCGACTGAAGCTGCGCCAACGGGCCCATCCCAAGGAATGTCGCTGATGGACAGGGCAGCTGAAGCTGAGATAATCGCGAGTGGGTCGATCAGGTGCTCGTTGTCAGAACTGAGCGCTGTGAGGACGATCTGAACTTCGTTGCGCATACCCTTTGGGAAGAGCGGGCGCAGGGGCCGGTCCACCAGGCGGCAGAGGAGAATGGCCTGTTCGCTGGGCCGCCCTTCACGGCGGAAGAGGTTGCCGGGAATACGTCCGGCGGCGTAGAGTTTTTCTTCAAAATCTACGGTTAAGGGAAAGAAGCCGATTCCCGGCCTCACGCCTCTATCCATCGTGGCAGTAGCGAGGATTACCGTGTCGCCGCATCTGACGGTGACGGCTCCGCCTGCCTGCTGGGCAAGGATACCCGTCTCGATACTGAGCTCTTTGTCGCCCAAGGTCGTCGTGTAGGTATGGGCGCCTTCAAACAATCTCAATTGGTCCATCATTTTTCACCTCGAAGTGAATATTGCGCCGCTCTGCGCAAAGGTAGAGCGGGCAGGTGGGGCCACCGGTTCGTGCTGGTTCCAGAACCGGCAACGCATCCGACGTTGCCGCCACCCGCATACGAATTCGCTGGTCTGAATAGCAGGCGCTGCTACTCGCTGTTCATCATCGCAACGAAATCTCTGAGCACTGTTTCGAGGTGCGGAACTGGAGGACGGATCGAAGCGATCGATCGCGGGCGCGAAGGGCTCAATCGACGATGGCTTCGGTCCATTCTCCAATGCCGGACCTCGGAGGCAGAATCTGCCTGTTACAATGCGCTGAGCACGGTGTGCATCTGCGAGCGGCTGGTGGCAGTATTTCTTTTTCAATCTGTCGCGCCGTCAAGCACGACCTACGTACTGATCTGCCGGGGGCAGGACACAGCCTACTGCGTAGAGGCTAAGAGGCTGTGACTTGAGAAGGCACCCGGCGAGAGATCCATGACCGATAGGCGAAGGCTTTTGCAGTCCGCTCCATCGGTGTCAATTATCGCCGTAGACCAAGCCTCTGAATCAGCTGGCGATAGCGGTTAACATCCTTTCTGGCCAGGTATGCCAAATGGCGGCGGCGTTGACCGACCAACTTCAACAGGCCTCGACGTGACCCTTCATCATGCTTGTGAGCCTTCAAGTGGTCGGTCAGGGCATTGATGCGCGTGGTAAGGAGGGCGACCTGCACCTCTGGGGATCCGGTGTCCTGGTCGAAAGTCCGGTACTCCTCAATGATCTTTGTCTTTTCGTCCGTCGAAATACTCATGTGGTACTCCTGAACTCCTTTCCTTTTGGACCAGAGAATCCCGAAAGCGCTGTCCAATTGTAACCATTCTCTGGAGGGCCGCCTGTTGCGATGCGAGAGCCGAATCATCGCTGGAATACCTTGGCGCATGATCCAGCCGGTACTGAATCAGTTTAGCACATGAGCAGACGACTCCCAAACTTTCGCCGTCATGTCACTATACGTAGAACCTCGTTCCGAGGTCGCGTCAGGACCATGAGAATCCGAAGGTGCAACAGAAGTTTGGATAGATTCCGGGTGCAGAGAGACAGGTTCAACAGGTATCCAAGGATCTTTTTCGGGCGCAGATTCGAGAGGGTGACAGGTTGCGAATACGACTGGGAGACCACGGCAAGGCGCCAGGAGAATTGTCGGGGCATTCCAGTGTTGTAGGATTCATGCCAGTTTTGGGGAGGGAACGGCCTGGCGGTGAATCGGCGCCAGCGGTGGCTGGCGCTGTTTACCGTCCTTGGGCGAGACGCATTGCAGGCGCAATGTCTGGCCGTACGGTGGAGTGTGTCGGTTGGGGAAGGTGCGAGGGCAGGCACCAGGCCGGCACCTACGGGGGACCTGATGAAGATGGCGGGACGGGGTCTGGCTGGACACTTTCGATTAGGCACCTGTCACCAATATCGACACCCGGTCGATGAGGCGTGTTGAAGGAGAGGGGGCGTTGCGGGGGCGGAGCCCCCGCACAAGGGAGGGCCGAATAGGCCCGACCGCCCGGAACTGCAGTAGTCAGTTGTTAGAGGCGGTGCTATTGGTGACAGAGAGTTGATGGCGGACTGGAAACGGCTCCGTTGCTAGCCGAGGTATTGGAAAGTTCACCGTCCACTGTGGGATGCACACGTGGTGTCGACCTCTTGAAAACAGTTTTGGCTGCCCTTATAATGGGTCTGACTCGCTGAACGGTTACTCTGCCTACTTCAATAGTGCAGGTGGATTCCCCTTCTCTAACGGTTGTGCCTGCACCGGGTCGCATGCATCGGGACGGGGTCAGACGGAGGCCGGCTGGGGGGAGAGATGCTGAGCCAAGAGTTGGGTTGGCGCGCCGTTTGATTGGCGTGAACGGAGAAGGCATTCATTGACTGTGTTCCAAAAAGATGTCCATGAGGTCTGACCACAGCTTGTCCGCATTGTTGAAGTCCGAAGCGGGACGCTTAGGTTTCGACTTCTGTCGAATCGTCAAGGTGGATGAGGCGGCGCATGCGGAGTTTTTTGTCCGCTGGCTGAGCTTGGGCAGGGCCGGCGAAATGGCGTACCTGGCTCGAAATCCAGAAAAGAGGCGTAATCCGGCCCTGCTGGCCGAGGAGGGCCCGCCCTTTCGCTCGCTTATCGTGCTGGGCGTTGACCATCATCGCTTTGATCTGGCGCCGGAGGTCCTGAACGACAGGTCGCGCGGCATCATCGCCCGCTATGCCTGGGGGGAGGACTATCACGAGATAATTCGTCCGCTGCTGTATGAGCTAGACGGCTGGTTGCGATTCCGGACAGGCCGTTCGACTTTGGGAAAAGGGCTGGTTGATACGGGTCCGGTACTGGAAAGGGACTGGGCGCAACAGGCCGGCATAGGCTTTACCGGAAAAAACTGCTGTACGATTCACCCACAGCGAGGCAGCTGGCTCTTCCTGGCAACGCTCCTGGTGCCGGAGGCGCTGGCCTGCGACCCGCCTGTGGAAGCGGTTCGCCTGGCAGACCTGAGCGTGGAGGAGACGCTTGCGGGGCTACCGGCCGGGGGCGATTACGGTGCGTGGCAGCTGCAGAAAGAGAACAGCGTGCCAACTGTGAATCGTGAGAGCAGCGCACTCGAATTCGAGTTAAGTCCGCGTGAGTCTTCGCCGGCCACGTGCGGCCATTGCACGCGCTGCCTTGATGCCTGTCCGACGGATGCCTTTGCAGGGCCGTTTCACCTGGACCCCCAGCGCTGTATATCCTACTGGACGATCGAATCACGCCAGCCGATTCCGCGACCGCTGCGGGGCATGTTCGGTAACCGTATTTTCGGGTGCGACATCTGCCAGGAGGTATGTCCCTGGAATCAACGGCTTGCAGAGAGGACGCCTCTGCTGAAGGGGCTGGAAGCTCAACAGGCGCGCGTCGCGCCGCCGCTGCTGGAGGGATTTGATCGACGCCTGCCCTACTGGCTTGAGCCTGGGGCATTCGCCGAACGTTGGCGGCGGTCTCCGCTAAAGCGGGCAAAGCGGGCAGGGATGCTGCGCAATGTCTGCGTTGCCCTCGGAAACTGGGGCGAGCCGGCGGCCTTTGCAGGATTGGAAGCAGCTGCGGCCGACGAATCGGCGCTGGCGCGAGGACACGCGGCCTGGGGGCTGGGAGAACTGCTGCGCAGGCACAACGATGCTCGGGCCGCGTCCTGTCTGCAATCCCTGCTGGTCGATGAGGCAGTCTCGTGGGTACGAGAGGAGATTGGCATTGCGCTCGGGCGCGGCAATGAAACTTTAGCGGCGAGCCGGCGTAGAGAAGAATACAACCGAATTGCCGGACACTGAGTTGCCTTGCATCGCTGTGTCTTCGACAAAGGAGAGCACATATGGATATTGGAAGAGCACTGACTTACTTTTCGGAGGACGAACGCTGGGTCGAGAAGACGGCCATCGGCACGGGGTTGCTTCTGATCAGTTCATTGCTCCTCGTGGCGCTAATTGGCGTTCTAGGCTACTTTATCCTGTTCGGTTACCTGGTGCGTCTGCTGCAGAACGTACGAGACGACGCGCATCCTGTTCTGCCGGAGTGGGACCGGTGGGGTGACGACTTGGTACGCGGGGTGAAGCTGGTCTGCGTTTATGTAGTATGGGCTCTGCCAATCATATTGGTATCCGTTCCCATGTTCATCATCGGTGTGGTCGTCTCGGAGAACTTCCAATACGTGGACGATGATATTGGAGCGATTTTTATCCTGTGTTCCCTGTGTCTGCAGTTTCTGGTTGGTATTGCTTTCCTCGTATTCCAACCTGGATTCACGATTGCCTTCGCCAGAAACGAAACGATCAGCGAAGGACTTCAGGTTTCCGAGATCTGGGACTGGACCCGCGACAACATAGGCAATGTGGCGATCGTCGCGATTCTGACTGTGATCGCCAGCATGATCATTACAACGGTCGGCAGCATTGTGGGACTGATTCTGTGCATAATTGGCGCGGTCGTGACAGTGCCGCTGTCGCAGCTGATCATTTACTACTTCCAGAGTCACCTGTACGGTCAACTGGCGCGAGTTGCCGGAGAGGGCACAGGGATGAGCCACGTTGGGGCCATGCCGGAAGTGGATCTTGACGCCGGCTGGACAGCTGAGCCTGTCGAAGAAACCGAGGTGTCAGCCGAGATCGTCCCACCAGAGGTGTTCGACCCACAAGCAGAGCCAGAGCCGCCGGTCGATCCTGAAATTGCGGTTGAACAGGAAGCTCCAGAAGAGTCAGAGGAGCCAGACGAAGAGATTCAGTCGGAGGAGGATGGTCGGCCTGAAGAGGATGGATCGCCTTCAGAGCCGAAAGGCCAGTAGGTGCAGTAACACCCGGGAAAGAGCATCAGGTCCCGATTCAAAAAGCCCGTGCGAGACATAACAGTTTCGCACGGGCTTCGTTTTGCGGTACAAATTTGCCGGCGACGGAAGCGGGAAACAGGATAGGCTCCGATACGCCTCCTGCGATTTGCCGGCTGTCAGTCTTCCCCCTGCGGCGGCACTGTTCTCCCTGCTAGCCGGAGCACGAACGGAATTCGTTAACGATCTCCACGAAATAGCGGTGCCAGCGCAGGTCGTCGGTTAGCTCGGGGTGAAAGGCCGTTGCCAGAATCGGTCCTTTGCGAACGGCCGCGATTACCGGCTCGGCTTCGTCTCGAAGGGAGGCAACGGTGGCCAGAGTCTCGACATTTTCGGCGACAGCGGTAATGGCGGGCGCGCGAATGAAGACTGCGTGAAAGGGTGTGCCGCCCAGTGCGGGCACGTCGAGATCGGCTTCGAAGCTGTCGACCTGGCGGCCGAAGTAGTTGCGGTTGACGGTTACATCCAGACCACCAATCAAGGCCTGACCGCCCAATTTCTGGCCGGTTGCGTTCTCGGCCAAAAGAATCATTCCGGCGCAGGTGCCCCAAGTGGGCCGCCCACCGTGAACCCACCGGCGCAGCGGCTCAACCAAGCCCCAGCGCTCGGCTACCAGGCCCATACTGGTGCTCTCTCCCCCAGGAATAATCAATCCGTCCAAATCGTCCAGCTCTTTCGCCAGTCGGACTTCCGCGGCTTCGACGTTGAGGCGTTGCAGCATGGCGATATGTTCACGGAAGGCGCCTTGGAGCGCAAGTACTCCAAAACGAGCTACGCTCATTGGCTATTCTCTCGCTGTGCGAGGAATTCGACCGGCGTCAGGACAGGCAAGGATGTACGATCTGTGAAGTCCTTTGGATTCCATGCAATTAGCGTCTCGACCTGGAAATCCTCAGCTGTTTGCAGGAAAAACGCGTCGCCAAGTGTCACCCTTTTGTCGATTCTCTCAAATAGAGATGTGATGAAAGAGGCGAGCCAGGATTCTGCGGAATCTTCTTTGGCCGCCTGCGGTTGTAGAATCTCCGCAGAGTAAGTTTCTTCTAAGGTATACATCCTACGTCGCAGTTCCTGGGTTGAAAGGTTGAAGGAGGAGATTCCACAGAGTTCCAAGAGCGAAAAGATGGAAAATCCAACGCTCAATCGGGGGAAGACGGTAACCAGCCTGCGGTTCTGTTCGAAGCGAACATCACGAGGAAAGAAACGGGCAATGACAAGGACATTTGGTATCAAGTAGGATCAAAGTTTTCTCTCCGCATCGCCTTCACCATTTCTTCTGGTGTTCGATATGGAAGCCTTTCGGCAACTTTCGTGGAGATTCTTTCGAATTCGGTTTGGCGTTCATTCCTTGTCATTGCCAAAAACTGTGGGTCAAATTTCGCAATTTTTCTTTTCAAGTAGTCTCGATACGACTCTTGGTCTTGGTTTGAAAGCGGATCAGAGAAGATTACGACAACGTTCTGGCCGTTGAATGCAGATACGCTTTCAGTTAGTTCGACCACCCCATCGCGATAGACACCACTGACCGAAACTTCCGCCATAGTTCTTTCCCCCTGTCAGGAGAAAGGCACAGTGCGGTGGCAGAAGACTTAGTCTCTCCTGCCACCATTGGAATAGAGAAGGCTAATGGTGGGCGTCGCGCCCGCTACCATCCCCGCTCGGCCAGCTTCTCATCTTCTGAAAGATCGGTTACGTTGATGCCGACCATCGGCGCGCCCAGGTTTTCACTCACTTCAGCCAGGATGTGAGGGTCGTTGAAATGTGTAACGGCCTGGACGATGGCATGGGCGCGCTTTGCAGGATCGTCGCTTTTGAAAATTCCGGACCCGACGAAGACGCCGTCCACACCGAGTTGCATCATCAGTGCGGCATCGGCGGGTGTGGCCACGCCGCCGGCCGCAAAGTTCACAACCGGCAGCCTGTTCAGCTCGGCCGTCTCCTTCACGAGTTCGTAGGGCGCCTGGATGTCCTTTGCGTAGGTGAAGAGTTCGTCTGCATCCATCCTGTTGATGCGGCGGATGGCACCGTTCACGTTGCGGGCGTGACGTACGGCTTCAACAACATCTCCCGTCCCTGCTTCTCCCTTGGTGCGAATCATGGCGGCGCCTTCGGCGATGCGGCGCAGGGCCTCGCCGAGGTTGCGGCAGCCGCATACAAACGGGATAGTGAAGCTGTGCTTGTTGATATGATGACTCTCGTCGGCAGGTGTCAGGACTTCGCTTTCGTCGATGTAATCTACGCCAAGGGCCTCCAGAATCTGCGCTTCTACAAAGTGGCCGATTCGTACCTTAGCCATCACCGGAATGGTGACAGCCTCCATGATCTCTTTGATCAGCCGCGGGTCGCTCATGCGCGCCACGCCGCCATCCTGGCGAATGTCGGCGGGTACGCGTTCAAGGGCCATTACAGCGCAGGCCCCCGCTTCCTCGGCAATTCGGGCCTGGTCTGCCGTTACTACGTCCATAATTACGCCGCCCTTAAGCATCTGTGCCAGACCGGCCTTCACAGCGAAAGTTCCTCGCTCCACCTGACCATCTCTCTGCTGACCGTTTTTGGTACTCATGGGTCTGTGCCTCCTTTGATGCCACAACGGGTCAGTATATTCTCTTGCTGCGCGTTGAAGTTGAACGCCGCGTAAGGGTCCTGTTCGACCTCTTGCGCTTGATATTGAATTCTGTTATTGTAGTCAAAGGCCCCGTAATTTTCCAACTTCACAAAAGCAGCGATCCCAGTCTACGAGGTTGCTTTGAAATTTGCTGAAATGGCCCGGGCGAGTAAGGAGTCGGTTGGGCAACGTTTACAACTGAGGTCGGCCTACTATTGTGCAGAATAACCATAGGATTTCCGGTTCTGTTTCGGCGATGATTGGTTGGTAGCCAGAGGGGTTCCCGCCTGGGGACCTCTCAGTCAATTCAACCCCACAACAGCTTTTCGGACAGCAGGGATTGCCTGCAACAGGAGGAAATGGGCAAATGGATGGAATCAACTCTGGAGATACTGCCTGGATCATCGTCGCCACCGCCCTGGTGCTGATGATGACGCCGGCGCTCGGTTTTTTCTACGGCGGAATGGTTCGCCGAAAGAACATCCTCTCCACTCTCAACCTCAGTTTCATAACAATCGGCCTCATCAGCATTCAGTGGGTCATTATTGGATATACCCTGGCCTTTGGCACCAGTGTCGCCGGGTTGGTTGGCGGTCTCGACTACATTGGACTGTCAAATGTCGGTGTAGAGGCGCTGGAAGGGCTGTCCATTCCCCACCTGCTGTTTGCAGCGTTCCAGATGACATTTGCCATAATCACACCCGCACTGATATCCGGGACGTTCGTGGAACGTATTCGCTTCAAAGTTTACCTGGTATTCGCGGTCCTGTGGGCAACGCTGGTCTACGATCCGGTCTGCCACTGGGCCTGGGGCGGCGGCATCTTTGCGCGTTGGGGCGCGCTTGACTTTGCCGGCGGAACGGTTGTCCACATTACAGCCGGTTTCTCGGCGCTGGCGTTTGCAATGGCGATTCGCAAGCGCAAAGGGTTTGGGCAGGTGGCGATTGAGCCGCATAACATTGCGTTCACCGTCCTGGGGGCGGGTCTGCTGTGGGTCGGCTGGTTTGGCTTCAACGGAGGCAGCGCTCTTGCGGCCGACGGGCTGGCGGTACAGGCGCTGGTGAACACGAATACGGCGGCTGCCGCTGCGGCGGTGGTTTGGATGTTCCTTTCCTGGCGTGACAACAAGCCCAGCGTACTTGGGATCGTGACGGGAGCCGTTGTGGGCCTGGTGGCGATCACGCCCGCGGCCGGCTTCGTTACACCTATGGCGGCGCTCCTGATCGGCGCGATTGCGGCGCCCGTCAGTTACTACAGCATTGACCTGCGCGAAAAGCGAGGCCTGGACGAGAGTCTGGACGTATGGGCTTGTCACGGGATGGCGGGTACCTGGGGTGCGCTGGCAACCGGCCTGTTTGCGACGGCGGCCGTCGGCGGAACTGACGGTCTCTTCTACGGCAACCCCACGCAATTCGGCATCCAGCTGATGACCGTAATTGTGACCATCATCTACTCGTACATAATTACGTTCATTCTGACCAAGATCCTGGATGCGGTTTGGGGCCTGGCGGTTACCGAGCAGGAAGAGGAGATTGGACTGGACATCAGCGAGCATGGCGAACGCGCCTATGCGTGACTAGCGAGGCATGGTGGCGAAGGTTCGTACTTTGAAGAATCTGAAGAAGTGGAAGAATCTGAAGTAGTAAGGGAAGTCGAAGGCAGCGAAAACGGCGAGCAAAGTGAGGTCAGCGAAGGTAGTAAACGGGAGGACGCCTAGATTCCTTCTGGCCAAGGGGTCGTGCGGTTAGCCGCACGACCCAACTCAGACTGCGGAAGACTCCTCTTTCGATGGAGAGGAGAGGAGCAATGCTCAAGAAGGTTGAAGCCTATATTCGGCTCGAAAAGCTGACTGAGGTCAGGTCAGCACTGGTGGAGATCGGCGTTCCTGCAATCGATACGGTTGAAGTGCAGGGCCATGGTAGACAGACCGGCATCAGGTTGGCCGGACGACACAGCAGCTACACCGTTGACACTTTACCGCGTCTCCGACTGACGGTAGTCGTAAGTGAGGACGACGTTGCCCGTATCGTAGAGACGATCAGAGAGACTGCCGCTACGGGGACGCAGGGCGACGGCGCCATTTATATCTGTCCTGTGGAAAACATCGTCCGGGTCAGCACGGGGGAGCAAGGCGCCGACGTACTGGTCTATGAAGGAGATATCGACATCCAAGGAATGCTCTCGCCGCCCCCTGATCTAAGCGATTTCTTTGCCTTCTATCTGGAGAGGAAGTACAGAATAGAGGAGTGAAAGGGGCTCTCTACCTTCCCCCAGGTCAGCGGAGCTTCTTCTGACACACAGGAGCAAAGCTGTGTTCAAAAAGATCGAAGCGTACATCCGACATGAGAAGCTGGACAGCGTCAGGCTGGCTCTGATTGAGATTGGTGTCCCCGCTATCGATACTGTCGAAGTCCAGGGGCACGGCCGTCAGAGCGGAATCAAACTTGCGGGACGGCACAGCACCTACGTAGTCGACACTTTGCCGCGTATTCAGATGAATCTCGTTGTAGGTGAGAACGAGGTTGACCGGGTGGTGGAGACCATACAGAGGACGGCGGCAACCGGCACCCAGGGTGACGGCGCCATTTTCATCTGTCCGGTGGAAAACATCATCCGTATCAGCACGGGAGAGGAAGGCGACGACGCGCTCGTCTATGAGGGCGAAATAGATATCTCCGAACATCGGGTCGATCGAGATGGGTAGACTTTTCTCTCGCTAGCGGATCTTGCAGAACCTGTCGTCGAGAGGACCCTTTACCCTACTGCAAGCAGTTACTCCCAAGAGCACAACTTAAGGTGGGCGGCGAGTGCCGTCCGTCTTTATCGTTCATTAAGCGGGTTGCGCCTCTCCCAGTAACGCACAAACAGAGACAGACCTATCGTCATCACGAGATAAAGAAAGGCGACGACGTTGTACGTTTCGAAAAAACGGAACGTGCTGGTGGCATAGAGCCTACCCAACTGGGTGATGTCCTGTACACCAAGAACTGACACAAGCGCCGAGTCTTTGAGCATGGCGATAAAGTCGTTGCCCAGAGGCGGCATTACGCGCCGAACGGCCTGGGGCAGGATCACATAGCGCATGGCCTGGCCCCTACTCATGCCAAGGCTGAGCGCCGCCTCCATCTGTCCCCTCTCCACGCTCTCGATTCCTGCGCGAAAGATCTCAGCGATGAAGGCGCTGTAGCCGATTACGAGCGCAAGGATTGCGCGGCTGGTAAAGGAGAGCTGGCGAATGCTGAACTCCGCAAGCGGCGCCCCGACGAGGCCCAGACCGAGCCCCTGCAGGGCGGTTCCCGTCCAGTTGAACAGATCCACAAGACCCGGGGCCCCCACGAAGGCGATGTAAAAGAGAATCACCAACATGGGCACGCCGCGAATGATCTCCACATAGAAGGAGGCGAATTCGTAGACCGGTCGATTGCGGGAGACTCGGGCCAAGCCGAATGCCAGACCGACCAAAAGGGCCAAAACAAAAGAGATCAGGCAGACGTACAGGGTCACGCCCACGCCTTTGGATACGGCGTTAAAGATCAGGTTGTAGTCTGCGTCGGCCAAGAGGCTCCAGAGGAGCAGCACTCCCAGGAGCAGCGCTAGCAGGAGCCAGTAGGGAAGGCGCGCAAAATAGTCGGCCGGAGAGCGCCGAGGACGGCCTAGAGGAGAGTCAACTGTTGCCACGTGTACGGAGAAATGTAGAATTTCGAGCGCAGAGAGCAGGGGACATCGTCAACAGATCTCCCTGCGCTCGAAAACGCATCAGTTTGGATCGTACAGAAAGAACCACTTTACGTTCAGGTACTCGTTGTAGCCGTCGGCCTTCATGGTCTGAATGGCTGCGTTGAAGGGTGCGGTCCATGAGCTACCGGGCGTGAAGATAAGGCCGAACTCCTCGGTGGCCAGTGCCTCACCCACGATCTTGAGCTTCTCCGGGTTGGCCCCAATGTAACCGCGGCCGGAGGCAGCATCGACCAGCACCATATCTACATCTCCGGCGATCAGCGCCTGCACCGAAGCGCCAAAACTGTCGAGCAGCTGGATGCGCGGGTTGGCTTCGTCGCCATCCAGAATGTCGTACACCGCAGTGTAGAAGCCGGTCGTGCCCGCCTGTGCCCCGATCAGCAGTGATCCGTCCTCAGCGAATGCTTGCGGCGTATCGAAGCGGTCCTCGTCGGCGCGCACCAGCATGAACTGCTGGCTGGTCATATAGGCGTCTGAGAAGTCCACGACTTCGGCGCGTTCAGCGGTGATCGTGATGCCGTCCATGCCGACATCGAATTGTCCTGCGGCAACGGCCTGGATCATCGCTTCCCACGAGGTGACCTGCCAGTCGACAACACAGTTAAGGCGGCGGCAGATTTCGTTGACCGCGTCATATTCCCAGCCGACCGCCTCCCCGCTGCCCGGGTCGATGAAGTTGAGCGGAATGAAGTCGTTGCCCGTAACTGCAACGATTTCCGCACCGCCCATGTCGGGCAGGCTGTCGTAGATGTCGGGGGCATTGGGATCTGTGAGGAAGAACCAGCGTGTATTGAGATAATCAAGATAGCCGTCGGTCTTCAAGGTAGCTAAGGCGGCGTTAAAGGGCGCGGTCCAGGTGCTGCCGGGCGTGAAGATAAAGCCGAACTCTTCGGTGGCCAGTGCCCCGCCCACGATCTTGAGCTTCTCCGGGTTGGCGCCGATATATCCGCGGCCGGATGCGGCATCGACCAGCACCATGTCGACGTCGCCGGCGATCAACGCCTGCACAGATGCGCCAAAGTTGTCCAACAGCTGGATGCGCGGGTTCGCTTCGTCGCCATCCAAAATGTCGTACACGGCGGTGTAGAAGCCGGTCGTGCCAGCCTGCGCCCCGACCAGAAGTGAACCGTCGGCTGCGAACGCTTCCGCCGTGTCGAATCGCTCCTCGTCGGCGCGTACCAGCATGAACTGCTGGCTGGTCATGTAGGCGTCGGAGAAGTCCACGACTTCGGCGCGTTCAGCCGTGATGGTGATGCCGTCCATGCCGACGTCAAACTGGCCTTCGGCCACCGCTTGTATCATGGCCTCCCAGGAGGTGACCTGCCAGTCGACAACGCAGTTGAGGCGGCGGCAGATCTCGTTGACGGCGTCATATTCCCAGCCGACGGCTTCGCCGCTGGCCGGGTCGATGAAGTTAAGCGGAATATAGTCGTTGCCCGTAACAGCAACGATCTCCGCGCCGCCCATATCCGGGAGGCCGTCGTAGACAACGTTTTTCATGCCGGCGGGGGCGGGGGAACCGGCGGCAGAGTCCTGCGGCTGGGGCCCGGCCTCACTTTCCATCCCTGCGGGAGCACCAGGGACACAGGCGCCCAATGCAAGCGCCAGCAGCAGGAAGATAGCCAAGGGGCGTAAGTTCACCGCGAATATCTTGTTCATAGTTACTCCGTTCCAGGTCCTTCACTTATTGGATTGATGTGCATATTGCCGTTTTCCGAGTTTCAATGTCGTGTTTCAGACAGGCATCTGCCGCTTGGTGTGAGCGCGGCCGATTTGCGCCGTCTCCGGGTCATGGCCGCCGATCACGCGCACGCCGGCATTGATTCTTTGGACGACATTCTCCGGGTTGGCCGGCTGCAAGAAGGCGACACCATTTGCCTCGCATGCCGCGTGCACGCGATCGCTTGCCTCCTGCATTTCGGGCGGAAAAGTCGGCGGGCGCCGGCGATAGCCCAAGGAGATGCTCAGGTCGCCAGGCCCCATTTCCGCGAATCCGATTCCGGGGACGGCGAGGATTTCTTCGATACGCGGCAAGGCGGCGGCCGACTCGATTTTGAGACCCAACAGCAGCTCGCCTTCAGGGTTGAGGGGCCAAGGGTCAGCCTTGTCGAGATAGTCTGCATAGTCGAGCCCCCAGATTGCGGATGCGGTCGGCTCCGACCCGACGCCGCGCCTGCCCGCCTGCAAACCGGCCCCAACGCCGATGCGGTTGATCGGGTACCGGCACCCTTCGACGAAGGCGGCAACCGCTTCGGGTGTCTCGGCTTGACAGAGAAGAATGCCATGAACGCCGCGGGCCAGAATCTGGCGGAATTGCCAGGCGTTGTAGCGCACGATGTCGGCCGAGGTGCCTTCAACCGGCGCCTCGACGATCACGGTGGGCGTGCGGTGCCCGCTGGTAGTAGGCCCTCCTTCAACCATCCCTTGCATGTAGCTTTCCAGGCCTTCCATATTGAAGGCGCCGTGCTCCATGCCAACGTTTACGTAGTCGGACCAGATGGCGGCATCGGTGCGGCCTTGTTCGCGGGTAAGCACGTGGCCGGTGTGCCCGCCACTGTAGTAGATGGGCTGGCCCTGGTCCAGCAGTTCGATTGCCCGATTGACTCGGTTGGCCATTGGTTATCCCCTGTGCGAGTTGGCGTGTGAAAGCTCAATAGCGTACGTAACCTGCGTTTGACGCCGTTGCGTTTCGCGCGCGGCGCGAGTGCAAGAGGCGCGTTCTACTTCTCTTTTTTGGGAAGTGCGACAAAAGGTGGCTTTTCGGAGCGACTTGCTGTCAACCGATTTCGTTGTCACGGCACTCCACATTGAGCCATCCTGAGCGGAAAGGTTGGGCGGAGTCCGTTTCCGGGTCAAAGCGATGGCGCCAGATGCAGCCGTTGTCGTTGCCCAATAGATGGAGTGACACGGACGTGTCCGGGCTGGTTGTGCGCACGCGATGGATGTCGTTTTCCGGCAACAGTTCGTAGAAGTCGCCCGGGCGCAGCATCTGGCGCACCGAAAGGGCCAACTTAGCGTGGGATTCAGTGCGGCCGTCGTCCTGACGGATAAAGACCTCTTCTTCCTGCTCGCCCTTATAGAGACCCACAAGCCCCCAGGCCAGATGGTCATGGACGGGAGTCTGGGCGTCCGGTGGTACAACCAGGGCTGAAAAGGCCAAGCCGCCATCGCCGGCCCGATAGAGCAGCCACATGCCGATGCCGCCTCCCATGCCGCTTTCAGCGGATGGCTGCTGGAACTTTTGCGGCAGCCATGCCGGGTCGGCCAGGAGATTGATAAATTCCGGACGGACAGCAGCTACGATCTTGCGTGGATCCGATTCGCGCGCCCGCGTTGAGTTCACCGCACTGATGAATTGCCGCATCTGCGGATTGTCGAGCAGCCATTCGTCGGGGTAGTGCGTGGGCGGGGGTGCCATAGTCGTTACTCCGATTCGCCTTCAGACGGCGGCTCAAGTGAATACTGGGCAAAGTAGAAGAACTCCGTCGGCTCTATGTCGGTGCGATCACCCAGGTAACGCCGCTTCTGCTCCTCCGGGGGCATCATCTCTACTTCTGTGTAGCCGTGCCGGGCCATCATGTCGCTCAACGACTGCGGCGTAAAGTCGGTCAGCATGGGCTCACCCCGGCGCGCCACGAATCCTTCCATCTTTTCGCAGAGCGTTCGCCATTCCTGGGTCATCATGTGTTTGGCGATTTTAAAGTCGAAGACGATACGGCTCCCCGGTGCAGACTTCTGCGCAACACGGTCGAGGGTATCCCGAATTGCCTCCGGCGTCAGGTAATAGGTTACGCCGAGCCAGGAGTAGAACGCCGGTTGTTGAGAGTTGAAGCCCGCTTTTTCCATTTCCTCATCCAACCGGTCGACCTCAAAGTCCACCGGAACGAAGGTGAGATTGTCAGGAATGCTCCCATTTGCCTTCAGAATGCGCTGTCGCTTTACCTCCTGCGTAGCCGGGTGGTCCACTTCAAAGACGCGCACTTTGTCGGCCAGATCTTTGCGGCGCAGGGCGAAAGTATCGTGACCGGCGCCGAGAATCACATACTGATCAGTGCCTGATTCGACTGCCGCAACCAGCTGGTCCTCAGTATAGCGGGAACGCAGAACGACTGCTGGATAGACGGGGCGGTAGACGCCCAGGATCACATCGCCGACAAGCCATTTGAGCGGCCTGTATTTCGCGACCGCATGCCAGAAGGGTGTCAGCATATGCATTGCGAAAGTATCTTCAAAGATGTGCGGCGGGTCGTGCCAGCGCAGGTGCACGGCGCGGATTGTTGCGACCAGAACAGCTGTCTTGCTAGTGTCTTTTGAACGGGTTCGTGGGGTATTTTCCGAGGTAGTCATAGTTTGATATCTCCGTGGCTGAGCGGCCTCGGCGGCAACAGTTCAGTACCTTTTGGACGAGAGCTGATCAGATTCCCATCCCTCGGGGCGGAATGGTATCAGGAGATAGTTTCATAGTAACATACAGGTAGTGCTGGTTTCAAACCAAAGCAGAATATAGAAAGTTGCCGGAGACAGGTGGGTCTTGTTTTTGACTGAGGCTTTGATTCGGGGCCGACCTTTCGCGAGGAGAGCGATCGATGAACAACATTCCGCAGAGGGGAGTTGGTAGTACAGGGACATCAGTAACCGAGTTTGGGCTAGGAACGGCGCCTCTAGGGGACTTGTTCGAGGTGCTTGAAGAAGGTGCGGCACAGGGTGTATTGCAGGCGGCCTGGGATGTCGGCGTGCGGTTCTATGACACGTCGCCATTCTACGGCAATGGCAAGAGCGAACACCGCGTCGGCCACTTCCTGCGACAGAAACCACGGGACGAGTACGTACTCTCCACCAAAGTTGGGCGTGTGTTTCGGCCGGCACGGGACCCGGCAACGTTTGAGCCAGGGCCCTTCAGGGGGGCCTTACCCTTCGAATTCACGGTTGACTACAGTTATGATGGCATCATGCGTTCCTACGAGGACAGCTTGCAACGGCTCAGCCTACCCAATGTGGACCTGCTGGTGATTCACGACCTGGATTTTTACTTTTACGAAACCGAGGCCCGCGTAAATGCCTATCTCTATCAACTGTTTACGAGCGGATGGCGTGCTCTTGACGAGTTGCGCAGCCACGGTCTGATAAAAGGGGTGGGCGCGGGCATTAACGAGTTGGGGATGATTCCCCGTTTTCTCGATCTTGTCGAGCTTGATTTCTTTCTGGTCGCCTACGGCTATAACTTGCTGACGCAGGAGATGTTGGAGGAGGAGTTCCCTCTTTGCGAGCAGAGGGGAATCAATGTCGTAATCGGGGCGGTCTTCGCTTCGGGGATTCTGGCAACCGGCGCGGTGCCGGGCGCCATGTACTTCTACGCACCTGCCTCACAGGAGATGATGGAGAGGACGGAACGGATCGAGCAGATTTGCCAGCGACACCAGACGCCGCTGCCCTGCGCTGCGTTGCAGTTCTTGCTGGCCAACCCGATCGTATCTGCCATCATTCCTGGCGCCATCGAAGTCGCCCACGTACAGGAGAACTACAGCCTGCTTCAGAGGCCAATCCCGGCGGAATTGTGGAATGAACTGAAAGCCGAGGGGCTACTCAGGGAGGATGCTCCCACTCCCTGAGCGTCTAGGGAACAACGGATAGCAGTTGGACGGAGGCGTTGCTCACCCATTCAAGTACTGCGCTGGGATAGACCCCGATCCAGAGCGTGGCGAGAGTACAGATCAGGAGACTGGTCTGTAAAGCCATTGGGACATCGAGAGTCTCGCCTTCACCTTCGCTGGTAAAGAACATCTCCCTAACTACGCGCAGATAGTAGAAGGCAGCGATGCCGGCATTGATCATACCGATTCCGGCCAGCCAGAAGTACTGACGCTGGATGGCGGCGCCGAAGACGTAGAACTTGCCGAAGAAACCGCCCGTGAGCGGGATGCCTGTCAGGCTTAGCAGGAAGATGGTAAACATTACAGCCAGCCAGGGCGCTCGCTTGATGAGACCGCGGTAGGCGCTGATATGGGTGCTGTCGACGGTTTCCTCCAACGCCATGACCACGAGAAATGCGCCGACGTTGGTAAACAGATAGGCGAAGAGATAGAGCAGGACGCCGTTGAGGCCGTCCATCGCACTGGGCGATGAGGAAGTTACGGCAACCAATCCCATCAGGATGTAGCCGGCCTGGGCCACGGAACTATATGCGATCATGCGTTTGACGCTGTTCTGTCGCAGCGCGGCGAGATTGCCCATCGTCATAGTAATGATGCTGAAAGCAGCAAGGACAGGCACCCAGTTGACTTCGAATGAGGCCATGGCTACGATGAAGAAACGGGCCAGCACAGCGAAGGCCGCGGCCTTTGAGGCGGTGGAGAGATAGGTGGCGACCGGCGTGGGTGAGCCGTCGTAGGTGTCGGGAGCCCACTGGTAGAAGGGCGCCAAACTTGCCTTAAATCCCAAACCGGCCAGAATCAGGAGCATCGCCGGCAGGGCGGCAAAGGCCAGGCCGCTTACTTCCGTGGATTCGCCCATCAGCCGGGAGAATTCGGCGGCGATGTCGTGAATGTAGAGGGACCCTGTTGCTCCGTAGAGCAGGCTGATGCCGTACAGCATAACGGCAGAGGCGATCGACCCGTAGAGGAAGTACTTGAGTCCGGCTTCGTTGCTGCGCCTGTTCTCGCGCAGGAAACCGGCCAGCATGTAGCTGGTTATCGAAAGGAATTCGATGGCGAGATATACGAGCACCAGGTTGTTTGCACTGACTGCAATGCTCATGGCCAGGCTGACCATCAGGAAGAAGGTCCAGAACTCGCCCTGATTGCCGGAACGGCGGTTCATATAACGGCCACCGGCGATGGTGGTCAGGATCATGCCGGAAAAGATGGTGACCTTGATGAAGCTGCCGAAGTTGTCGATCGTCATCATCGAGTATGCGATCTTCGGTCCTGCTTCCGGATCCGAGATATCAAGTTGGAATACGACGGCAACCAGGGCAGCGGTCAGAAACAGTGCCGACAACGCCATGTAGCTCAGCCCCGATTTTCTGCCCACGCCGGGATCGTAGGCCAGATCCAGGCAGAAGATGAACAGGCCGCCGATGAGAAGTATGATTTCGGGTGCGATATATCCTAAGTCGCCCACAAATTGCTCTCCATGTGACAGTTCCGGTTGTCGCCGGTCTGCAGCCGCAGAGTCAAGCCGACGCTAGCAGCAATCGCCCGGTCACTGCAGTGTTCAGACGAGATTCTGTACAAAGGCCAGGAGCTCCCGGGCTGACTGATTAAAGTATTTCACCAGAGGCGTTGGGTAGATTCCGATCAGGAACATCGCCGCGATCAGCGGCCACATTGTCACTTTCTCAAACCCAACCATGTCGGTTGGGCCGTCGGCGTGTTCGCCTTGCACCGTAGTCCAGTGCGAGAGTTTGCTCGGGTCGTACTCGCCAAGGAAGACATTCTGGATAATGCGATAGAGAATGTAGACGGCGGTGATTACGATGCCGATCGTGCCGAAGGCGGCCCAGTAGGGCATGATGGCAAAGGCCCCGCGGAAGGTGAACAGCTCTGCCCAGAAACCGGCCAGACCGGGAAGCCCCAGACTGGCGAAGGCGGCCGTCAGCATCAGGCCGTAGAAGTGCGGCGTCTTGGTCGCCAGCCCGCCGAACTTCGACAGGTCACGTGAATGCGCGCGTTCGTAGATGATGCCGACGAGGAAGAACAGGGCTCCGGTGATGATGCCGTGGTTGAACATCTGGAGTGCGGCACCGTTTAGCGCCATCGCGGCGCTGTCCTGAATGGCTTGTGCGCTGAGGCCGAAGCGGTTGACCGCGCCGGCCAAGGCCTCGGGGGTCATCACTGCGGCGGCGGCTCCGATCCCCAGCATCACGTAGCCCATGTGACTGACGGAGCTGTATGCGATCAAGCGCTTGAGGTCGGTCTGGGCCACGCAGACGAATGCACCGTATACGATAGCGATTGCTCCCAGCCCCACAATCCAGGTTGCCCAGTAGACGGAGGCCTCGGGGAAGCTGGGCAACATGATGCGCAACATACCGTAGGCGCCCAACTTCAGCAGGACGCCGGCCAGAATGACGGAGCCGGCGGTTGGCGCCTCGGTATGGGCATCGGGCAACCAGGTGTGGAAGGGGAAGCTGGGCACTTTGAAGGCAAAGCCCAGGAAAAAGCCCCAGAACGCCAAGCTGGCGAGTGTCAGGTTGCCGGCGAAGGGCTGGGCCGCAGCGGCTTCAACGATGTCGAAAGTGCCAGTTGCGAAATAGACGCCCAGAATCGCCAGCAGCATCGCCACTGAGCCCACCAAGGTATAGATGAAGAACTTGGTGGCGGCGTACCCGCGATTCTCGCCGCCCCAGATGCCGATGAGAAAGTACATCGGAACCAGGCTGATCTCCCAAAAGACGTAGAAGAGGACGTAGTCCAGGGCCAGAAACACGCCGATCATGCTGAATTCCAGCAGGTGCATCAGAAAGAAGTATTCCTTGACACGTTCGTTGATAACGCCGGCGCTGTAGTAAAGACTCAGTGTGCTAAGCAGGGCAGTGAGGAAGATCAGCGGGACGCTCAGCCCATCGACGCCCAGGTGGTAGCCGGCGTTGAGCTGCGGAATCCACTTGGCGACCTGCTCAAACTGCATACCTCCCGTGTCGGAGTCGTACGCAAACAGGAGATAGATGCTCAGGCCAAGTGGGAGCAGACTGGCCCAGATCGAGCCTTTCTTGATCAGGCTGTCGCTGCTACCAAGCAAAATGACCAGGAGAGCTGACACCAGCGGCCAAAAGAGCAGTATTGTCAGGACAATTGAATCAGGTGAATCCATGAAGCCGTCTCCAAGCAGAGTTTAGGTTAAAGCCAGACTGGCCAGTCAGATCCGCTGCCGTTCGAAAGGATGTACTCGAACCGGCGCCGCTCCTTACACCAGGGTAAGTATCATGGGAAGCACGTTCAGGAATAGCCATACGGCCAGGATCAACATACCGAAAAGCAGATATGTCTGCACGCGGCCGTCCTGCAACAGGCGGGCAATGTGGCCGGCCTGATCGGAGATCCAGCCGACGCCGTCCACGAAACCGTCAACGACGAATCTGTCGAAGGCAGCAGAGAGATCACCGATCCGGATGGCTATCCGGCCAACCCCGTTGACGAACCAGTCGATAATCCAATCGCGGTCGAACAGGGCCAGGAAGCGGCTCAACCACATTGTGAAGAGCACGATCGTGCCATTGTACAGTTCGTCTATCCAGTACTTGCGGTGCCACATCCACCAGATCGGACCGAGGAACCGGGCGACGGGATCCGTCTGGCCTTCCTTCAGGCCCTGTCCGTAGACCAGGTAGCCGGCTCCGAGGCCGCCGAGCGCGACCACGATCGAGACTGCCAGCGGCACGAGATTGAAATCCGGATGATGCGGGTACAGGTGCATGTACTTCATGTATGGTTCGAGGAAGTGCCCGATCCAGTTGGGAACGATGGCGCCAAGTACCGGGAATGCATCGGGAATGCCGAACCAGCCGCCGGCGATGGCGAAGACGCTGATCAGAATCAGCGGCGTCGTCATACTAGCGACGCTCTCCGGGGCGTGCGAGGCTCCCTCCGTGCGCGCCCGGCCGAGGAAGGTCAGACCGATCTGGCGCATAGTGTAGAAGGCGGTGAGGAAGGCAGCCAAGGCCAGCGTCCAGAATACCCACTGATGGCTGCCGTCCCAGGCAAATGCCAGGATCTCATCCTTGGACCAGAAGCCTGCGGTGACCAGAGGAAAGCCTGAGAGGGCCAGCCCGCCTATGATGAAGGTCCAGCCTGTACGGGGCATTCTTGACAGCAGGCCACCCATGTTGCGCATGTCCTGGGCGTCTTCGGTGTCGAGGACGCCATCGGCGCGGCGGACGATATTTTCAGCGTGGCCATCGCCATGGTCGTCGTGAGCGTGCTCGTGTGCGTGATGGTAGCCGTGTTCCACGCCGTGAATTACGCTGCCGGAACCGAGGAACAGGAGAGCCTTGAAGAAGGCGTGGGTCAACAGGTGGAAGAGCGCGGCCACGTAGGCACCCATGCCGATGGCGGCAACCATATACCCCAACTGAGAGATCGTGGAGTAGGCCAGCACCCGTTTGATATCCCACTGAGCCACGGCAATTGTGGCTGCGAACAGGGCGGTAAAGGCGCCGATGAAGGCGACGAATTGCAGCGTACCGGTGGAGACTTCGCCGGAAAACTCGTAGATCGGGAACATCCGGACGAGCAGGAAGACACCGGCTGACACCATCGTGGCCGCATGAATCATGGCGCTTACAGGCGTCGGCCCTTCCATGGCATCGGGCAACCAGATGTGCAGCGGGAACTGGGCGCTCTTGCCGATGGCGCCGCAGAATATGAGCACGCCGATGAGCGAAATCCAGTGGACTTCGCCGAAGAGGGGTATGTTGACCAGAGAATGGGCGAGCTGATCCAGATTTGCTTCGGTGAAGAGCTCGCTGAAGCGAAGGCTGCTCGGCTCGCTGCGCACATACAGCAGGATCAGGCCGATCATTAGCAGGGCGTCGCCGATGCGGGTGGTGATGAACGCCTTGACTGCGGCTGCCCTAGCAGACGCCTTTTCGTACCAGAAACCGATCAACAGATAGCTGCAAAGCCCCATTATTTCCCAGAAGACAAAGAACTGGAGCAGATTGTTGGCGACGACCAGACCGAGCATGCCGGTCGCGAACAGACAGATGTAGGCCATGAAGCGGCTGTAGCGGGGGTCTTTGCCCTGTGCGTAGGCTGTAGGGTACTGTTCTGCACTGAGATGGTGGGGGAAACTCATGTAGCCGCTGGAGTAGATGAATATCATCAACACCAGGAAGGGCACCATGAAGAGCATCAGGGCATTGGCCGGATCCACCGCGTAGCCAATGACGAACTCCGTTGCGCCTGTGGGAATAGAGTATATCGCCTCGTCAACCGGATGCTCGCCGAAGTGATCACTGAAGAATGAGGCAAAGGCGATCCCCCAGCCCAGTATGCAACTGAGAATAGCCGAGCCGATTGCGGTCAGTGCACTGCCCCGCTTGTTTTTGTTCAGAAAGAGCAGGATCGCCAGGAATGCCAGGAAAGGGGGAATCGGCACAACCCAGGTGACGCTGAATAGTCCTTCCATAAAAGAGCCTCAGGTAAGAATGGAAACCGGACGGTCTTCCTTAGTCAGTTCAGAGTAGTAATGCCAGGCCTATAACGTTGCCTGACGCCGAATCAGATTGGCGAACAGATACCCGACAAGGAGACCGGCAAATGCGAGCACGAACAGCCACAGATCGTTAGGTACTCCGGCCGTCGAGCCGATGCCTGCAAACAGGACCGCCCCGGCAAGGGAGATGATCAGTCGAAACGATTGCGCTTTTTTGTGCTGGCGGGCTTTCTCCAAGAGCTGTGCTGCGTCGCCGTAGTCGGGCTTATGTTTAACGATCTCTTTAAGTGCATAGACGGCGCCGGTATAGTTGCCGTCCTCCATCTTTTCCTGTGCGAGCTGGTAGAGAAAGCTGCACTGTTCTTCAAGTGTTCCCGTCAGCTGCTTCCTGGCCACCTGGTTCCGGTTATCTCCGCACACGACGCCAGCGACGGCGCCGTTCTACCCGTTCAGGGCGACTCACCCTGCAAGTATGTCCAACTCGTCAACATCGATAGTGCGCCGCTCTCGATAGACAGCGATGATCAGCGCCAAGCCCACGGCGGCCTCGGCTGCGGCGAGGCCGATGATCAACACCGCAAAGACCTGCCCGGTCAGGTCCTCCATAGGACCGACACCGTGACGCCAAAATGCCACCAGGTTGATGTTGGCAGCGTTGAGCATCAGTTCGATGCCCATAAGCATGGCAATTGCGTTGCGCCGCGCGAGCGCGCCGTACAGGCCGCACGAAAACAGGAAAGCGGCGAGCATCAGATACCAGCTGAGCGGAACCATAGATCAACCCCAAACAGATGCAGTGGCGAGAAACCGGTCATGATTCAATGCAGGAACCGATTTCGTTGAGCAGGAGACCTAGCGGTCGCGCGCCAACAGGACGGCACCGACCAAAGCCACGAGCAGCAGCAGCCCCAGAACTTCAAAGGCGATTACGTAAGACGTTACGAACTCTCTTCCCAGCGCGCCAATCAGGGCTTCGTCGGCAACGACTTCTTCGCCAGCGGCCGGCCACGGTGTTGCCCGTGCAAAGGCAAGCAGTGCGACGAAAAAGAGAAACGCAAACAGGGACGACTTTCCCCACTGATTGTTTAGCGGAGAGGTGCGTCCGTACATCATGCTGCGCGTGAGCATGATGGCAAACGCGATCAACATGGCGATCGCGCCGACGTATACAAGTACCTGGCTGACCGCCAGAAATTCGGCTTCCAGAAAGACGTAGACACCGGCGACGCCGAAAAAGGTCAGCGTCAGGGCCAGGGCGCTGTGAAAGAGGTTGCGGCTGATGACAACGGCCAGACCGGCTACGGCTGTGAGCAAAGCCACCTGGATGAACACGAATTGTTCAAATGTTGGAATCGGTACCTCAATGCCCAGCGGTAACTGCATGGGAATCCCTGCCTTCGTGGTGGGAAATGACTTGACGAATGCCAGTGCCCCAAAACTGCGGCGAAGCCCTGTTCTGTCTGAATCTCGTCAGAATAGACTCAATACATCGTGCCCTTTTCGGAGACCTGCATTGAGCCGATCAGGGAGGTTGGTTCAAATGAGCGCTTCGTCCGCATTTGCTCTTCACGGAAGTATTTCTGGAGCACATAAGCGACGACGGCCATAACGCCGACATTTGCAATGAAGATCAGCACGTACTGAACGGCAACCGGCGTCGGCAGTTTCTGGATAATGGCCTGGGCGACAATCAGCCCGATCATCAGCGGCACCAGAACCTTCCAGGCAAAATACATCATCTGATCGATGCGGATGCGCGGAAAGGTACCCCGAATCCACTGCTGCAGGACGTAGATGCCGTACACTTTGATCATGAAATAACCTAGACCCAGTATTGGGCCGATGACCGGCAGCCCGACGCCCGGGCCTTGCCAACCTCCCAGAAACAGGGTGACGGCGACGGCAGCCAGTATCCACGCGTTGAGGAACTGGGCCAGGAAGAACATGGCGAACTTCATGCCTGAATATTCGATGTGGAATCCTGCGATCAGTTCAGATTCCGCTTCCAACAGGTCGAAAGGTGTGAGTTCAGCCTCGGCGAGAGAGCTGACAAAGAAGACGATCAGCGCACCCGGCATGACGATTCCCAGCCAACCCAGGCCGAGATTGAAGCCAGCTATATGCAGAGATTGAAGTTCTACGATCTGGCCGAATCGCATCGAACCGGTGAGCAGCACGACCGTCAGGATCGCCAGCACCAGGGGGATTTCGTAGCTCAGGAGCTGTGCCACCACGCGGAAACCGGCGAGCAGGGCATACTTATTGTTGCTGCCCCAGCCTGCCATCAAGGCGGCCATAATGCCTATTGAGCCGAGCGCCACAACATAGAGTGCGGCGACATTCAGATCCACGCCGGTCAGGCCTGGCGCAAACGGTATGACCGCCAGCAGCATCAGGACACCGAATACTGACAACACGGGAGACAGATTGTAGGCGATCTTATCCGCTTCGTAGGGAGTGATGTCCTCTTTGGAGAGCAGCTTGGCCGCATCGGCGACGGTCTGGAGGAGGCCGTATTTGCCGACGCGATTGGGGCCGATCCGGTCTTGTATGCGGCTGATGGCTTTGCGCGTTATCCAGATCAGGAGCAGAACGGACAACATGCCGTAGTTGATAAGGATAAAGGAGCCGACTGCGTAAACCAGGAATATGGCCGCCCAGCCGGGAAGTCCCAGCCCCATGAGCCAACTGGAGAGTGCTTCGCTCCATTGGGTTACCTGCATAGCTCTTCCTCCAAACAGGCAGCTGAGAAATCAAGGCCTTTGGGGACCGCAATCTGAACAGTAAAGGGCAGCATGAAGACCGGGCCTACTGCCACTCCAGGGCACCCTTGCGCCAGTCGTACATGAGTCCAATCACGAGCAGGAGAACAAAGAAGATTGTCGCGAACACTGCAAACATTTCCAGTTGCTGGTATGCAACCGCAATTGGAAAAAGGAAGAGGGCTTCAACATCGAACACGACGAAGACCAAGCCAATCAGGTAGTACTGAGCCCGGAATTGCACCCAAGTCTCGCCTATGGTTTCGACGCCGCTCTCGTAGATGTCGTTCTTGATCTCATCGGGCCGGCGGGGACCAAGGAAATGTCCCATCACGATGGCGGCAAGAGGCAACACGACCGCCAAGCCGGACATAACAAGTATGAAGAAATATTGACTGAGCATTGCCGAGAATCCGTTTGTGTGGAATTTAACAAACTCCCGCGAAAGTATAGCATAGCGATTTCTGATAGCGAAAGTTCCTACCCTTCGTAAACGCGTTCAACGTGGAGGAGATGACTACATGTTCGAGGGATTCGATAGGATAGGGGCGGGGCTGCCGAAAAGATCCTTCAATGCGACCCGTCGGCAAGCTTCTTGAAGTCAATCGATATGGGTGCAACCCAGATATGGGGTGGGAACAGTTTGGCGGGGAATCAGTGCCAGCGGTGGCTGGAACCGTTTACCGTCGTTGGGCGAGGCGCAGTGCAGGCGCCAGGCCTGGCCGTACGATGGAGTCCTTCAACTGGGGAGGGTGCGAGGGCAGGAACAAGGCCGGTGCATACGGGGAATTGATAGGGACGGCGGAACGTGGTCTGGCGAAGCCTGGTCGAACAGGCACTTATCGCCAATGTCGACACCAGTGTCGATGAGGCGTGTTGTAGGAGAGGGGGCGTTGCGGGGGCGGAGCCCCCGCACAAGGGAGGGCCGAATAGGCCCGACCGCCCAGAACTGCAGCAGTTAGTAGTCAGAGACGGCGCTTATTCTGGCGGGAACTGGAATGGGAAGCGACGATTGGTTGGGCGCCTCCGGAGAAATAGGAAAGTTCGCCCCAATATTGGGATGCACATCGATAACGATGGGCTTTGACAGGAGATTTTGGTTCGTGCTAGAATGAATGCGTTCGTGGAAAATTGCACGAACAGTTCCCCAAGCCTTTCAGTTACGCTGAAAAGGGATAACAGGGATGGCAAGCGACTATCTGCCACTTCTCATACTGATCCTGCTGGCGGCCGGATTCGGCGCGATAGCCATAGGTCTGCCTTCACTGTTAGGTCCACGAGAGCGCAACAATCAGAAGTTGGAGCCATACGAATCGGGGATCATCCCCTTTGCCGACGCCCGTCGACGATTCCCGGTGAAATACTATCTGGTTGCCATGCTCTTTCTGATCTTCGACATCGAAGTAATCTTCCTCTACCCGTGGGCGGCCGTCTTGAGAGACCTTCGCCTGTTTGCCCTATTGGCGATGATTCCCTTTTTCGTTGTACTCGTGGTAGGTTTCCTCTATGAATGGAAGAAGGGCGCTCTCGATTGGGACTAGTGACCGAGGGAAGTGGCCGCTGCGTGCAGCTCTTACCAGGGTATTGACAACTTACTACTGCAGACGAAAGCTGGAAGGCCGAGAGAGCAGGAAGCCAGTAGCTGCCGCGTCTGACTGGGCTGCATTGCTGTAAGTGCAAAGGAACGGACATGGGTTTAGAAGAAAAGGTTCCTGAAGGCATTTTAACGACGTCGCTGGACAGCGTGATCAATTGGGGAAGGGCCAACAGCACGTGGCCGCTGCTCTTCGGGCTGGCCTGTTGTGCGATGGAAATGATCGCCACAGGCACGGCCCGCCACGACATTGCCCGGTACGGTTCGGAGCTCTTTCGGGCCAGCCCGCGGCAGGCCGATCTCATGATTGTCTCGGGTCGCGTCAGCAACAAGATGGCGCCGGTGATTAAGCGCATTTACGATCAGATGCTGGCCCCCAAGTGGGTAATTGCCATGGGAATCTGCGCCAGTGCGGGCGGGCCTTTCAACAACTATGCAATCATCCAGGGCGTGGACAAGATAATTCCCGTCGACGTATATGTTCCAGGCTGCCCGCCCCGGCCCGAGTCACTGCTCTACGCAATGGATCTGCTGCGTGCGAAACAGCGGCGCGAATCGGTTGGGGAGTGGCGCAAGGTCGAGGAGCCGTTAGCCGTTGACGAGATTATGCCGTTGGGTGCTTGACCTCAGGAATGGTTTCCTGTGGACGGTGCCCTGCGGTTGACTTCCAGTCCTTCAGAGTGAACACGGTCCAGTTAACTTCCGGGCCGACAGGTAGAATTGAGAGCGAGTTGATATATGCCACTTGATGTAGCCCCGGTTGTACGCTCATACGAGACCCAGCGAACGCTGAATCCACCGGGTATCCCCGCGCTGGCGCCGATGCCAACCGGAGAAACCGACGATACACGGCGGATTTGCGAACAGTTTGGGGATGATATCGTTGCGGCCGGCCTGCACAACGGCAATCAGGTGGTTATGGTTGAGCCGGGGCAACTGAAGGCGCTCGCCACGTTTTTGCGTGATGAACCTGATCTCAAGTATGAAACTCTTATAGATGTAACCAGCGTGGACCGGTCCCGTCTACCTCTGGACGGCGACGCACGCTTTCAAACGGTCTACCAGTTTCGCTCCTATTCCCGCAACCAGCACCTGACGGTCATTGCCGACTGTGGAACCGATCCGGGCGACAACGGCGAGATTCCGCACATTGACAGTTTGACCGGCGTGTACCGCGGGGCAGAGTGGCCGGAACGGGAAGTGTACGATCTGATGGGTATCCGCTTCGACGGCCATCCGGATCTGCGGCGGATCCTCATGCCCAAGAATTGGCCCAACCACCCGCTGCAAAAGCAGGCCCCGCTAGGCGGGGAAGAGGTACCCTTTACCTTCACGTGGGATGATCCTGAATTCGAAACGCTTGGCTCCCAGATTTTGCCGGCGGAAAGCACGGTTCCCGACTTGCCGCCGGGGATGAGCCGCCAGAACATGGTCATCAACATGGGGCCGCACCACCCCAGCACGCACGGCGTTCTTCGCCTGGTCGTGGAGATGGACGGCGAGCGCATTGTGAGCACTGACCCGGACCTAGGCTTTCTCCATTCGGGCTTCGAAAAGACGGGGGAAAACAAGCGCTACAAAGACTTTGTCTATTATACCGACCGGATGGACTACTTGTCCGCGATGTCGAACAATCTGGGCTATTGCCTGACGATTGAACATATGCTGGGACTGGAGATTCCCGAGCGGGCCCAGGTGATCCGCGTGATCATGGCGGAGATGCAAAGAATCGCCTCTCACCTGTTCTGGCTGGCGACGCACGTCCTGGATGTATCGGGCACCGGCATGAGCCTCCTGATGTACGCAACGCGCGAGCGGGAACGAATCCTGGACCTATTCGAGATGGCCTGTGGGGCCAGGCTGACAGTGAGCTATATTCGTATCGGCGGCGTCTGGCAGGATCTGCCGGACGCTTTCGTTTCTGAGCTGAAGGATTTCCTGCGGGTGATGCCGCAGAAGATCAGCGAGTACGAGGCGATGGTAACCGAGGCGCCGCTGTGGCAGGAACGCCTGACCGGAATCGGATATGTAAGCGGCGACGATGCTCTGAGCATGGGTCTAACAGGGCCGATGCTGCGCGGCAGCGGCATCGACTGGGACCTGCGCCGCGACAGACCTTACAGCGGCTATGAGGCATACGAGTTTGAGGTGCCGACCAGCGACAGCGGCGACTGCTACGGGCGCTTTAAGATCCGATTGGAGGAGATGCGCCAGAGTGTACGCATCCTGGAGCAGGCGGTAGACAACCTGCCCAGCGGCCTGTACAAGTCGAACAATCGCAAGGTGGCCCTACCGCCGCGCGCCGAGTTGGACGTGAGCATGGAGGCGTTGATTCACCACTTCAAGCTGATGACCGAGGGCTTTCACGTGGCGCCAGGATACTTCTATCACGGCATTGAAAACAGCAAGGGCGAGTTGGGATTCTTTGTCTACAGTGACGGTTCGGCCAAGCCGTACCGGTTACACGTTCACGGTCCCAGCTTCAACAACCTATATGCTATCGACCATATCAGTCGCGGTGAGATGCTGTCCGACGTCGTTACCAATATCGGTTCAATTGATATTGTACTTGGTGAGGTAGACCGATAGGTCTGCTGCAGTTAGGCATGCTCAGGGCCAGGGACCTTTTACCGTTCGCCTGCAACCGGGGAATTCAATGATAACGGAACAGATGCGGCAGGAGATTGACGAAATACTGGCACGCTACCCCGCGGGCCGGCAGCGGTCGGGGATATTGCCTGCGCTCTACGTAATCCAAAGGGAGTACGGCTACTGTCCTGTGGATGCGCAGGACGAACTGGCGGAGATTCTGGGGATCGCACCGGCGGAGGTTGGCGCGGTCGTCGGGTTCTACAACATGCTGCATGAGGTGCCCAAAGGCGAGTATCATATCGAGGTGTGTACAAACGTGCCCTGCATGTTGCGGGGCGGGAACCAGTGTCTGCACAATTTCGAGAGCGCGCTCGGTATTCATCACGGGGAGAAGACCGAGGACGGAAAGTTTGCCCTCGATCACATGGAGTGTCTCGGCTCTTGCGGCACGGCGCCGATGGCGATCGTTACCGACCAGAAGACGGGTCAGATCCGTTATTTCGAGAATCTCGACTCGTCCGAGGACGTGGAGAAGGCGATTGAACTGTTGCAATCCGGCAACGGCTTCCGCAGCCTGGAACGCTGGACGCCGGAGGCCGACCCCAACGGTGAAGGCGCGTCCGACGGTCCTTACCGTACCGGTGGTATGGAGCCCCGTTACCTGATGGACCGCCTCAACGAACCGGACAGCCACAGGATCGAGACTTACGAGGCGGACGGGGGCTATGCCACGGCACGACGCGTGCTGAGCGAGATTGAGCCGGCCGACATGGTGGACCAGATCAAAGAGAGTGGTATTCGCGGTCGCGGCGGCGCCGGTTTTCCCACTGGGGTCAAATGGGGTTTTTTGCCGCCGGGGGTACAACCCCGCTATATGGTGGTGAATGCAGACGAATCGGAGCCGGGCACTTTCAAAGACCGAATTGTGATGGAATATGATCCCCATCAGCTGATCGAAGGGATCATTCTGAGTTGCCACGCCATCGAGTCGGAAAAGGCGTTCATCTATATTCGGGGCGAGTACTACTTTGCCTATGTTCGCATGCAGAATGCCCTGGACGAGGCCAGAGCCAAGGGCTACCTGGGCGAAGATATATTCGGAAGCGGCAACAATTTGGATATAGTGATGCACCGCGGCGCGGGCGCGTACGAGTGCGGCGAAGAGACGGCCCAGCTCACGAGCCTAGAAGGCTATCGCGGGCAGCCGCGCCTCAAGCCGCCCTTCCCAGCCGTGGAAGGCCTGTACGCCAAACCGACGATCGTGAACAACGTCGAGTCGATCTGCAATGTGACGCACGTTATGCGCCACGGCGTCGACTGGTACAAAGAGTACGGCACGGAACGCAGCCCGGGAATGCGTATCTTCTGTCTCAGTGGGAACGTCAAGCGGCCGGGGCTCTACGAACTTCCGCACGCAACGCCGTTAAGTGAACTGGTCAACAAGTATGGTGGCGGGCCGGAGGACGAGAACCATCCAATCAAGGCGATCGTTCCCGGCGGCCTCTCGATGAAGCTGCTGACACCGGATCAGTTCGATACGCCGCTGGATTTCGAGAGCATCACCGAGGCCGGTTCGCTGCTGGGTTCGGCCGGCGTGATCGCGATCGACGACCGCACCTCAATGGTCGAGGTGGCGCGGCGCACGCTCAGTTTCTATCGTGAAGAGAGCTGCGGCAAGTGCACGCCTTGCCGCGAGGGTACTGCCTGGCTGGAGAAGATCCTGCTTCGCATCGAGGAAGGGCAGGGCCTGGGCAGGGACCTGGAGTTGATGGAGTTCATCGCCGACAATATTGCCGGCAAGAGCTTTTGCCCCTTTGGCGAGGCATCGGTGTGGGGTCTGCAGAGCAACTTGCTCAAGTTCCGGCCAGAGTTTTCGACGCAAATTGAGAAAACCAATCCTGACGAGATCGGTCCTGTTCTGCCGATTCGGCCGGATTACCGCCCGAATACCCACGAGGAAAGCGGGTTGCGGGACACCACATTTGCGCCGGCCGGCGGAAATATCGTGCTACACGATGATTTGGTTCCGGGAGACGACTGAGGAAATTCAGATGGTTACGGTAGCACAAACTGTCTCGCCTGACCCAAGCCCACAGGTCGAGAGCAAGCGAAGCAGATCATTGGAAGCAGTTTTGCCGATTGCGCCGGTGGAAGGTGTGCCACTGCGGCGGTTCACGCTGGATGAATATCATTCGCTGATTGAGGCGGGCTTCTTCGATGAGAACGAGCGGATCGAATTGCTCGAAGGAGTCTTGGTGTCAATGAGTCCGATTTATCCGCGGCACGCAAATGCGGTCGACCTACTATTGCTAGTGTTTTCGTCCCTTCTCACACGGGGAGGAATCAGACTTCGCGTCCAAGCTCCGATCTCAATTGTAGATTCAGAGTCCGAACCGGAGCCGGATTTTCTTCTTTTGAAGGACATGGGTGCAGCATTTGCGGAACGTCACCCTAGTCCGTCTGAAGTTTTCTTGTTGGTGGAGGTGGCTGAAACAAGTTTGAGCATAGATCGCTCCAAGAAGGGATCTCTATATGCCCAAGCAGGGATACCTGAGTACTGGATTTGGAATCTTGTCGATGATGTACTGGAGGTTTATCGCGATCCGCGCAGCTCCTCCTCGGGCGAGGCACTTTACCAGACGAAACTAACGTTGAGTCAAGGCATGACAGTGGCGCCACTTGCATTCCCAGATTTCCATGTCGCGGTTGACGAATTATTGTCGCCAGCCGCCGGCGAAGCCTGACTCTGCCGAACTTGAAGAGTTTTTTCATTCTCGGAGACGTAATCGTCAATGACTGATAACGTATCGCTCACCATCAACGAAGAAGTAGTGTCGGTTCCTGCCAGGACGCTTCTGGTCGACGCGGCGCGCATGGCGGGCGTCGAGATACCCGTGTTCTGTTCGCATCCCAAGTTGGACCCGGTAGGCTGCTGCCGCATGTGCCTGGTCGAGGTGGACGGCCCTCGGGGTACGGCGATGATGGCCTCCTGTACGATGCCGGTAGGCGACGGCATGGTTGTGCGGACGGATACCGAACAGGTGAGGACGGTGCAGGAAGCGAATCTTGCCTTCATTCTGCTCAATCATCCGCTGGATTGCCCGATCTGCGACAAAGGCGGCGAATGCCCGCTGCAGGACCAGACGATGCGCTTCGGTCCGGGGATCAGCCAGTTGATCGAACCGAAGCGGCTGGCGAAGAAACATTACGACATTTCGGACACGATTGTGCTGGACCAGGAGCGATGCGTGCTGTGCTGGCGCTGCATTCGCTACCTTGAGGAGTGGGAGGACAAACCGCAGTTGGGTCTGTTCGAACGGGGCAACGATACGATCGTCGACATCCAAGACGGGCGTCCGGTAGACGCCAAGACCAGCGGCAATATAATCGACCTTTGTCCGGTCGGGGCGCTGACGAATCGCGTCTCCCGTTTTGCCTACCGCCCCTGGGAAATTGAGCGGACGCCCAGCGTCTGCATGCACTGTTCGGTGGGCTGCAATGTACGACTGGATAGCCGCACTCACCAGTTGCGGCGCATTGTCGGCCGCGAGAATATGCAGGTCAACGACCAGTGGATTTGCGACAAGGGCCGCTTTGCCCACGCCTGGGTAAACGACGAGAACCGGCTGGCCACACCGCAGTTGCGCAAGAACGGCAAACTGGTACCTGTGCAGTGGAGTGAGGCGCTGGCATACATAGCCAACCGGTTGACCGGCATCAAGGAAAGGTACGGGGCCGACAGCATCGGGGCGATTGGCAGCGGCAAGATCAGCAACGAGAGCAACTACGCGTTGCAGCGGTTCATGCGCGCGGTGATCGGGACAAATAACATCGACCACCGCGATGGCGGAGAGGTGGCGGCCCTGCCGACTGGATTACCAGCACTGGTAGAGCTGATGAAACCGCAGTACGGACCTGATCCTCAGGTCGATACGGTCATGCTTTTCGGTCTGGATCCAAGCGAAGAACTGCCAATTCTGGATCTACACCTGAAGAGAGCCATCCTCAGAGGCGGCGTCAAACTGATTATCGCACATGCCCGCAAGATCGAATTGACACGATATGGCGGCCCTTATCTGGCCTACCTGCCGGGAGGCGAGTCCCTACTGGTAAGCCGCCTTCTGCAGACGGTCCAGGGTTCCGCCCTGCCCGACGAGGAGCCGGCAATACAGGACGCGGCCAAACTGCTGAAGGAGAGCAAAAGGTTGCTTATTGTATACGGGCCAATGGCAGCGCGGGGAGAAAACGGACCCGGTGTGCGTGACGGACTGGAACAGCTGGCCCAAGCGGTCGGTGAGGGGGCGCGAGTGGCCTATGTCGGCCTGGACGGCAACGCGCAGGGTTGCCGAGATATGGGCGTGCTGCCGGACGGTTTGCCCGGCCAATTTTCACTGGATGACGCCGACGCCAGATCCCGGTTGGAAGCGCTATGGGGATGCGAACTTTCCACCTTCCCAGGCTACACTTACAAGCAGATGCTGGACAGCCAGGAAATGAGGGCCCTTTTCGTGAACGGCGCCAACCCTGCTACCGAGTCGCCGGACTGGTCGGCCAGTTTAGAGGAGCTGGAGCTTCTCGTTGTCACGGATCTGTTGCCGACCGAGACCGCGCAGAAGGCGGATGTCGTACTGCCCGCCCAGGGATGGGCGGAGAGCGACGGCACCTACACCAATCTGGAGCGTCGCGTGCAGAGGGCGCCCAAGGCGGTCACCGATCCAAAGTCAAGGGCGGCGCCGGACTGGATGATATTTACGCACTTGGCCAAGCAGATGGGCACACACTGGCCGTTTTCCGACGCTCACAGTGTGACTGCAGAAGTCACGCGTGCGGTACCGGCGTATGCGGGGCTGACCTGGGAGGCACTGGGAGACCAGGGCCGCCAGTGGGACGCCGATTCCGCTCCGATTTCCGGTCCTTCCGCCGGGCGGACGTTAGATGGAATATCAGAAACTGCGTTTGGCGACGCTGAATATCCTCTCAACCTTGTCACCGGCACTGTTCTCTATGACGGGGGCACGCTTTTCAGCCTGACTGAACAGATGCACGGCATGGCCCATGGCGCCACGGTCACCTTGAATCCTGCCGATGCGGCAGAGTTCGGCCTGGACGCGGGCAGTGCGGTCACTGTGCGGAGCGAGCAAGGAAACCTGGATCTGACCGTGGTGGTCGACGCGCAGGTGCAGGCAGGCTGTGCATGGATACCGGAGAGTCTTCCCGGCGCGCCGGTAGGCGCGCTGCTCAACGGCAGCTATACCCAGCGAGTCAAAATCGAAAGGCGTTAAATGGACTGGCTAAATCTGTTGGTCTTTCCGGCCATCCGCGCGCTGATATTGATATTTGTGCTGCTTACCGGTTTCGCCTACCTGACCTGGTTTGAGCGCAAACTGCTGGCCCGTTTCCAGGTGCGTTACGGCCCAAACCGGGCGGGCAAGTTCGGGCTTCTGCAGCCGGCCGCCGACGCGGTGAAGGCCTTTTTCAAAGAAGAGATCATCCCAAATCACGTTGACAAGCCGGTTTATCTGCTGGCGCCGGCGCTGGCCCTGGTGCCAGCGCTGATCATCTGGGCGGTTATTCCGATCGCCAAAGGTACCCCCGCCATCGCCGACGTAAATATCGGCTTCCTCTGGATACTGGCGGTTGCGGGGATCGAGAGCTACGGCATCATACTGGCAGGGTGGAGCAGCAACAACAACTATTCGTTGCTCGGCGCGCTGCGATCTTCTGCACAGATGGTTTCCTACGAACTGCCGCTGGGTCTTTTTCTGGTCAGCATTCTCATATTGGCGGGAAGTTTCAGCCTGGTGGATCTGGTTGAGAATTTCCGTCCCTGGTGGGAATGGATCTGGTTGTGGCTGGCGTTTCCATTCTTCTTCATCTGTATCCTGGCCGAGACCAACCGCAGTCCCTTTGATCTGCCGGAGACCGAGAACGAACTGGTGGCTGGATTTCAGACCGAGTACGGCGGCATGAAGTTCGCGCTGTTCTTCATCGCCGAGTATGTGAACATGATCTCCACCAGCGCCATCATGGCGACGCTCTTCTTTGGCGGGTGGAAAGGTCCCTTCGCTGAACAGTATATCTGGCTGGGGCCCATATATCTCTTGATCAAGGTCGTCGTTCTGCTCTTCCTTTTCGTCTGGGTACGGGCCAGCATCGGTCGTCCACGCTATGACCAGTTGATGAAGTTCTGCTGGCAGTTCATGTTGCCCCTTAGCCTTGCGTATGTGAGCGTTTCGGCAGTCCTGGCAGTATTCCTGAAGTAAAGAGCGAAGGGGAAAGAGGATTTCAATGGAATTCGGTGATTTCTTGAAGGGTGCTACCGAGATCGGCAAGGCGATGGGGGTGACGCTCAAGCACTTGGGCCAGAGGCCGGTTACGGTGGAGTTTCCTCACGAGGATATTCCGATATACCCACGCTTTCGCGGCCGTCATGAACTGCGGCGCTATGCCAACGGGTTGGAGCGATGCATTGGCTGCTGCCTGTGCGAAGCCGCCTGCCCCACTGAAGCGATTTACGTGGAAGCGGCAGAGAACGATCCGGATGCGCCGCTCTCGCCAGGCGAGCGTCACGCGAAGGTTTACGAGTTGAATCTGCTGCGCTGCGTGTTTTGCGGTGACTGTGAAGAGGCCTGCCCTACGGAAGCTATTGTCCTCGGTCACGACTTTGCCATGGCCAACTACGAGCGGAAGGATTTCGTGTTGACCAAAGAAGAACTTCTCAATCCAGGCATGCCCAAGGTCATCATTCGACCGGAGTAATCTTTCATGAGCTGGTCGCTGCTCTTTTTTCTGCTTGTTGGCGCTGTCAGTCTGGCGGCGGCGTTGGGCGTGGTAACAAGCCGCCAGCCGGTGCATAGCGCGCTGTTTCTACTAACCAACTTCGCCACCCTGGCAGTTCTCTATATCACACTGGATGCGCAGTTCCTGGCGGCGGCACAGGTGATTGTTTACGCCGGGGGAATTGTCATCCTGATACTTTTCGTAATAATGCTTATCGGGGGAGATACGAACGACTTCAGCGCTGCGCAGCGGGCTTGGAGTCGTACCGTGGGAATCGCGCTGGGGGTCATCTTACTCCTGACGGTATCCTATAGTGCCCTTTCGCGAATGATGGGCCCAACAGAAGAAACCGCGGCGCTCTTGCAAGGCGGGACGCCAAAGGCTGTTGGGACCGCCCTGTTTACAAAGTATGTGCTTCCCTTTGAGTTGATCGCTCTTCTGTTGCTTGTCGCGCTGATCGGCGCTCTTGTGCTGGGACGCCAGCAGGAAGGCGCAGGCGAAGGCATCGCTTCCCTCAAGGCAAACGAATGATGGTAGAGACAAGCTACTACCTGGTCCTGGCTGCCTTAATCTTCACCGTCGGCGCTACCGGTGTCCTGCTGCGGCGCAACGCCCTCATCATTTTCATGTGCATTGAGATGATGCTCAACAGCGTGAACCTGACACTGATCGCCCTCGCCCGCCAGTGGGGCAATCTCGAGGGGCAGATCTTCGTCTTCATGATTATGGCAGTTGCCGCGGCCGAAGTTGCCGTCGGACTGGCAATCTTAATCGCCAATGTTCGCCATCGTGAGAGCATCAATATCGATGAAATCAATCTGCTGAAGTGGTGACGACCAGTTCCTAATCTCTTGTTTCACTTTAATTGTGAATTCGTTCTTGCTCCGCACGCCAGAGCCGAAATCGGCCGACAGAGAGCTGCTATGAGGAATGTATGTTGGACTTAGCCTGGCTAATTCTGGTTTTCCCAGCGCTGGGCGCGCTGATAAATCTGTTCATCGGAGACAGACTCAGGGAACGGGGCATCCATGTCGTTGCTTCCGGCGCGGTGGTCCTGTCATTCGTCGTCAGTCTGGGGCTCTTCTTGGGTCTGTCGGGCCTGGACGCGCATCACCGTACGGCAACCGTCCATCTGTGGGACTGGATCACCATTGGAAGCTTTCATGCGCCGGCGGCACTGCTGATTGACCCGCTCAGCGTGACGATGGCCCTGGTGGTAACCGGGGTGGGCGCGCTGATCCACATCTACGCCGGCGGCTACATGCACGGCGAACAGAACTTTCAGCGTTTCTTCGTCTATCTGAACTTTTTCATCCTGGCGATGCTGGTGCTGATTCTGAGCAACAACTTCGTGGGGATGTTTGTTGGCTGGGAAGGCGTAGGGTTGGCGTCATACTTGCTGATTGGCTTCTATTTTGACCGCCATGACGAGTCCTACGGCCACTACGCAGATGCAGGCAAGAAGGCGTTTCTGGTCAACCGGATCGGTGACTTCGGCATGATGCTGGCTGTATTTCTCATCTGGACCGGCGTCGGGTCAGTTGTTTTCGAGGAGGTATCTCAGGGGGCCGGTGCGTTGACGGCCGGGACAGCGACCGCCATCTGCCTGCTGCTTCTTCTGGCTGCGACCGGAAAGAGTGCCCAGCTGCCCTTGTTCGTCTGGCTGCCGGACGCGATGGCGGGTCCTACGCCGGTTTCCGCGCTAATCCATGCAGCCACAATGGTGACGGCAGGCATCTACATGGTGGCACGAACCTACTTCCTGTGGGAGCTTGCACCGATGGCGGGCAGCCTCGCGGCCTGGGTGGGAGGTCTGACCGCGCTGCTGGCGGCGTCGATCGCGCTGACGCAGGTTGACCTGAAGAAGATCCTCGCCTACTCAACGATTTCCCAATTGGGCTACATGATGCTGGGTGTCGGAGTGGGGGCTTATGCATTTGCCATCTTTCACCTGGTTACGCACGCCTTCTTCAAGGCGCTGCTGTTTCTCGCGGCCGGCAACGTCATGCACGGCCTTCCCGGCGGCGAGCTGGACATTCGCAAGATGGGTAATCTGCGCGCCAAGATGCCAACGACCTACCTTCTGTTCGTGACCGGCGCACTTGCTTTGGCAGGCTTTCCACCGCTGTCCGGATTCTTCTCAAAAGATGGAATCTTGCTGCATGCCGCCAATCAGAACATCCTTCTCTATCTGGTCGGCCTCTTCACAGCCCTTCTCACGGCGTTCTACAGCTTTCGAGCCGTTTTCATGGCCTTCTGTGGCGAAGCGCGGGATCAACACATACACGAGCACGCCCACGAAAGTCCAGCGGTTATGACCAGGCCGCTCTGGGTGCTTGCGGCCCTGGCGGTAATCGGTGGGACTCTGAACCTGCCGTTCCTTCTCACCATGGAACACTACCTGGAAGCGGCCGTTGGCAAGCCCGCATTCCATGCAAGCGTTCCCATGGAACTGGTGCTGTTGGCGGTCAGTGCGATTGTTGCGCTGGCCGGCGTCGGACTGGCCTACGGGCGCTATTTGAAGAGTTCTGATACCTCAGTGGGAAGGTTGTCCGCGGGAATAACAGGGCTGGTCAGGCCGCTGGAACCTTTCGCCCGCAACAGATGGTACGTGGATGAGGTATACGCCTTATGGATCGTTGGCCCCCTGCTTGGACTCTCCAACTGGTTCAGCCGTGTAGTGGACCAAGGCGTCGTTGATGGTGCTGTAAATCTCGTCGGCCAGGCAAATCTGTCGTTGGGCGGCGCATTGCGCAAGGTCCACAACGGCCTGGTACCAACATACGCGTTGAGTCTTTTCTGCGGTGTCGTGGCCCTTCTATTGTGGTTTGTGATTGGAGGCTAGAAGCGGTGCGTGTTTCAGGCTCCGAGGTGACCACCATCCGTTAGCGATAACTCACTGGTATCTTTATGCTCTCGACCCTAACATTTTTGCCCGTAGTCGGCGCCATCGTCGTTCTGCTGGCTCCGAGCGATAGCCTCAAGAAGTGGTTGGCATTTGGCGCAACGATCGCCACCTTCGTGGTGAGCCTGTTGCTGCTGCCCGGCTGGCAAGAGATCCCGGATATGCAGTTTGTTGAGCGCTATGCCTGGATGCCGGACCTGAACATCTACTACCATTTGGGCGTGGATGGGATCAGCCTGTGGCTGGTCCTGTTGACAACACTGCTGATGCCGATCGCGGTCGCCTTCAGCAACCAGCATATCAAGCAGAATCTCGGCGGTTACCTGGCACTGATGTTGCTGATGGAGACGGCTGTGCTGGGCGTTTTTCTGGCGCTGGACTTGGTGCTGTTCTACGTATTCTGGGAGTTCAGCCTGATTCCAATGGCCTTCCTGATTGGCAAGTGGGGCAGCCAAAATCGGATATACGCTGCAATCAAGTTTTTCCTGTACACGCTGGCAGGATCGGCACTGATGCTGGTGGCAATTCTTGCCCTCTATTTCAATGCCGGCACATTTGACCTGCTCGCGTTGCAGGAAGCCGGTCTGCCTCCGGGATTGCAGCAGTTGGCGTTTCTGGCGTTTGCGCTTGCCTTTGCCATAAAGGTTCCGCTGTTTCCCTTTCACACATGGCTGCCCGACGCACACGTTGAGGCACCCACGGCCGGTTCGGTCATATTGGCCGGTGTGCTCCTGAAGCTGGGTACATACGGATTTCTGCGATTCGCTTTGCCGCTGTTCCCTGTGGCGGTCGCCGACTACGCTGCGCTCATTTCAATTTTGGCAGTCATCGGTATTCTTTACGGCGCGCTCGTTGCTCTTGCGCAGCGGGACCTGAAGTCGCTGGTAGCTTACTCCTCAGTGGCCCACATGGGTTTCGTTGTTTTAGGGATATTTGCCTTGAATGAGCAGGGCATCAGCGGGGCGGTTCTGCAGATGGTCAACCATGGTCTCAGCACTGGCGCGCTTTTCCTGATGGTTGGGATGCTCTATGAGCGGCGCCATACGCGGTTGCTGAAGGATTACGGCGGCCTTTGGGCCAGTGTGCCGATCTTTTCGTTTTTCTTCCTGATTGTAGCGATGAGCAGCGCGGGCCTTCCCGGACTGAACGGCTTTATCGGCGAGTTCACGATTTTGCTCGGCACATACAAGAGTTCTCCGTTATTTGCCGTCCTCGGCACCGCCGGCGTCATCCTGGCCGCCTGGTACCTGCTGCATGCGTTCAGGCAGGTGGCTCAGGGCGAATTGACGAATCCCGCCAATTTCAAGGGAAAGCTGCCCGACTTGAACTGGGCTGAGATCGGTCAGCTGCTGCCAATTGTGCTGCTTTTCTTTGTAATCGGATTGGCGCCGAATTTCTTCCTGGACAAGATCAATCCCTCTGTGGCGGCGCTGGAGGTTGTCCAGACACCCGTAGTTGGAGACGGGCGGCTGGTGGACAGCAGCTACCTGCCGTCGCTAACTGCTGACAACCATACCTGGACCTCTATCTACTAACTGCTATGGACACCGCACTTCTATTCGACAATGCCATAGTTCTACTGCCGGAGTTCGTTCTGGCCGTGGGCGTCATGGTCCTGATGTTGGTAGACATCACCCGACGCGGGCAGAATGGCTCGCAGTTTCTGGCCAGTCTGTCTGTTGTTATCCTCTTGCTGGGTATCGGCGCGTCCGTGATGATTTGGGGCAGGGCACCGGTGGAATATCTGGACGGGGCCGTATCTGACGGATTTGCGCTGAGCGTTCGTTTGGTCATCCTGATTGCCGGTGTATTGGGCGTATTACTGAGCCGCAACAACCTCCCGGCGGTTGAACGACAAGGGGGAGCCTTCTACTCCTTGTATCTGCTGGCAGTTATCGGCATGATGTTGATGGGTACGGCTACCAACTTGATCGTCCTATTCATTGCCCTCGAGATATTTTCGCTGGCACTCTACATCCTCAGCGGCTTTTATCGGGATAACCCCCGCAGCATAGAAGCTGCCATGAAGTACTTTCTCCTGGGCGCGTTCGCCAGCACATTTTTCGTTTACGGCTCTGCCCTGCTTTACGGCGCCGGCGGCAGCGCTCATTTCGCCCGGATTCATGAAACGCTTTCAACGGGCGGCGGCAACCCCTCTCTTGTCTTGCCCGGAATCGCGCTCCTGCTGGTCGGGTTTGGCTTCAAGGTGAGCCTAGTTCCATTCCACATGTGGACGCCGGACGTGTATCAGGGCGCGCCGACCCCGGTGACGGCCTTCATGAGCGTGGGCACAAAGGCCGCGGCCTTCGCCGGATTCTTCCGGCTGATGATGACCGCCCTGCCTTCCTATCATGACCAGTGGGCCACGCCCCTTGCGATTCTTGCGGTCCTGACCATGACGGTAGGCAACCTGACTGCCTTGCGACAGAGCAGCGTGAAACGGATGCTGGCCTACTCGGGCATTGCCCACGCCGGCAATATCCTCATCGCCCTGGTGGCAGGGACAGTTGCAGCTTCGTCTGCCGCTGCCTTTTATCTGTTCGCGTACGCGTTCATGAACATCGGCGCGTTTACAGTAGTAATTGGCTTCGACAAGCAGTTTGGGAATGAAAATGACTTGGAGCAGAGCAGACTGGCGGGCGTCGCCGACAGGTTCCCTGTTCTGGCCGCGGCAATGGCAATTTTCATGCTCAGTTTGAGTGGGATTCCACCGCTGGCCGGATTTTTCGGTAAATTCCTTGTCTTCAAGGCGGCCGTGGAGGCTGGTTGGGCCTGGCTGGTGGTGATTGGCGTCCTGAACAGCGCCATCAGCGCTTACTACTATTTGCGAGTCGTCGTTGCGATGTATTTCCAGCAACCTGCAGAAATCGGAGGCGAGAAGGAGCCGGTCCTGGTTCCCGCTTCACGCTCTTCGGTCTTTGTCGTTGTCGTCTCGGTCCTTGCGGTTGTCGTTATCGGCCTGCAACCAGGGCTTTGGGCAGACCTGCTGAGGGGCCTGGGCCAGTGAAGTGACCCGCGGCGTGCCTCCCTGCGTCGACCTGCAGCCGCAGAATTCTACAGCTACGCAAAATCCATCTTGCGATGGCGCATGACAACGCTTTGCGCCAACCCCACAGCCACCATCATTGAAACCAGACTGCTTCCGCCGTAGCTCAGGAACGGCAGCGTCATGCCGGTGACGGGCAGGATAGCCAGATTCATCCCCACGTTTACGAACGTCTGAAAGAAGATTAGTGAGGCAACTCCAAAGGTTATGAGTCGTCCGAACTGGTCTTGGGCCAAGTCAGCAATACGCACCAGTCGCCAGATTACGAAGAATAACAGCAACAGAACCATGACTGTGCCTACAAAGCCCAACTCTTCGGCGATGACGCTGAAAATGAAATCTGTATGGCGGACACGCAGAAAGTGCAGACGGTTTTGCGTACCCTCGGCCCAACCCAATCCTATCCAGCCGCCGTTGCCGATGCTGATCAGTGCCTGTTGTACACTGAAGGCTGCGTCTACGTTGGAGCCCGGATCGAGGAAGACCTCAATCCGTCTCAACATGTAGTCCTGCAGCGTTCCCCTTAAGAGCGGCCAAGCAGCCGCCGCGGCCGCCACTCCCAGGAAGATGTGCGTCCACCGGACGCCGTTGATAAGAATCAACGTACCGCAGATGAACGCCAGTGTAACGGTCATTCCCAGATCTGGTTGGATGTAAACCAGCACTAATGGAAAGAGCAAGAGAATAACGGCTCCTAACAAATAAGGGAGCCTGTGAATACGGTCCTGAAAGCGGCTGAGGTACCACGCGAAAAAAACAATCAGCAGGAATTTGCCAGCCTCGGTAGGCTGAACATCGATACCCAGGTTCAGCCAGCGTTGGGCCCCGTTCTTGACTTCGCCAACGAAGTAGACTGCCACCAAGGAGACCATGAGCAGGAAGTAGCTTGGTTGGGCCAGCAGTTCCAGATGTCGGTAGTCAAAGAGCGCCGCAGTAACCAGGGCGATTGCGCCGAATATCGTAAAAAAGAGTTGCCTTTGCCAATAGTCGGTCAGCGCTACGTTCGTGCTCGTGGCACTGTAGGTCATGGCAATTCCAATGCCGCACAGAAGTAAGACGGCAAAAAGGAGTGGTCGGTCGAAGTGTCTGATCATCGGTTGTTCGGGTGGTCGCCAGCTACAGACCAAAGAGACGCCGAAGACGCTCCGGCCAGCTGACTTCCTGGAAATGCATCAGCGGGACATTGTAACCCAGCAGGCGCTGGGCGATATTGTGGTAGGCGCGGCTGACGTATTTTTTTCGATCCAGGGCAACGGGCCATCCTTTGTTGGCGGAAACTATGATCTGATCATCGTCAGGCACGATTCCCAAGAGGTCGATGCTCAAAATACTCAGAATGTCGTCCCTGGTGATCATCTCTTTCCGCCGCACCAGACGCGGATTGTACCGATTGATGATGAGACGCGCTTGTGTGTTCAAGTCACGCTCCAGCAGGTAAATGACTTTATCGGCATCCCGTAGGGCACTGACTTCGGGCGTTGTCACAATAATCACTTCCGAAGCGGCGGCAATCGCGTTCTGGAAGCCCAATTCGATGCCGGCGGGAGAGTCCACCAGGACAAAATCCGCGATTGCACGCAGCTCCTCGCAGAGGGTCATCATCTGGTCGGGTGCGACTGCAGTTTTGTCCCGCGTCTGGGAGCTCGGCAAGAGGTACAGTTCATCCACGCGCTTGTCGGGCACGAGGGACTCATGCAGGGAGCAACGCCCCTCGATTACGTCAACCAGATTGTAAACAACCCGGCTCTCCAGTCCCATTACGATGTCCAAGTTTCTCAGGCCAATGTCAGCGTCAACAACTACCACCCGCTGACCTGCCATCGCCAGAGCCGTACCCAGGTTGGCAGCGGTTGTCGTCTTTCCCACTCCTCCTTTGCCGGACGTCAAAGTCAGGACGAGACCCCCGTCCGCATCGGCGTTTCGATGGTCCGGGGTTGCATTGGCGGTGGGCGAGAGATCGCCCCTCACTGTTTCACCTGTTTGCATCCCAGGGATCCACAACTATCTGATTATCGATGACTCTGGCCACTTCGGGCCTGCCGCTGCTTTCTCGTTTCCAGAACCAGTAACCGGGATTGCTGGATGCACTCTTTGGCGTCATGGCAATGTGGCGGGCAATCCGCATCTGCACAGGTTCAAAATCAAGTGCGGTTACGATGGCACGGTTGTCTCCCATGGCGCCCGCATGCACAGTTCCTCGCAGGCGGCCCCATACCAGTACGTCGCCGCCGCTAATCACCTGCGCACCCGGGTTGACGTCGCCCAGGATGACGACAGAACCGGCGTGACGAATCGACTGGCCGGAGCGGAGATTGCCCCGGTAGATGTACGGCGGGGGTGCGGATTCTACGCTGGGTTCGTCCGCCCAGGGTGTGACAGCAGCCTGTTCGCTTTCCCTTTCGGTACCGACCGCTCTTTGGCCCAGCGACTCGAACGGTGTCGCGTGAAAGTCGCGGCCAGGCGGAAGGCCACCGTCTTCACCAAGAGAGGCCGGGAAGAGCCCGTGCGCTTCTTGGGTGGGAAAACGCTCTCCATTTCTGACTTGCTTGCGGTCCAATCTGACTGCAGGCGGCGGCGTATCTCCTTCCCAAATGACGTCCAGCCCCAACTGTTTTGCTACCTGAAAGGAGCCGCGATTGCCCGTGTGCAGAGACACCAGAACGATATTTTGTTCGTCAAGAACTTCATTTACTGCCTGGAGGTCGTCTGCAGTGACCGCCCTGTCGCCAATTGCCAGCGACATACGCTCGTCTCGGAAGAAGCCATCAGCCTGGGAGATATGACGTGCAAGATAGTCGACGACTTCCGCCCACGCGCCCTTGTCGTCTGCCACATCGACGACGGTATAGCCTCCCCGGCCTTTGATGCGAACGTCCGGCCTGGAGGAAAGCCTGCCCCTCGTCGAGGAAAAGCTGCGAGTACTCATTCGATCCTTTTGGAGAATAGTAGAAATGCGGTTGCGGACAACAGTCCAGATCTATAGGCGGAAAGTGAAAGCCGAAACTGCGGGTCGCGCGACGCGCCGAAAACCCAGTCTCGGCGGATTTGCTAAGGTCGCAGATCGTGAAACCAGGCGTGAAGAGTCTCTTGCGCGACAGGGATGGCTACGGCCGATCCTTCTCCTCCTGAGTAGACAAACACTGTGACAACGATCTCAGGGTCATCATAGGGTGCATAGGCTGTATACCAGGCGTGGAAAGGAAGATTGCCTTCGTGGTCACGATCGGTACAGTCCTGGATCTCCGGATCATAAGCACAAAACTCTGCCGTGCCGGTCTTGCCGGCGACAGTAATGCCATCGACGCGACTATTGGGGGAGGTCCCATAGTTGCCATTGACCGCATGCCACATCCCCCTCTGTACGAAGGCGAGCAGGCCTGGGTCTACTGGCACTCGCTCCTCAATTACCGGTTCGTATTGCCACCGTACCTGGTTTTGCGTGTCTACCTTTTCCTGCACAAATTGGGGTTTGACCACATGGCCGCCGTTGGCGACCACGGCGGTGCTGACCAGAACCTGCATTGGTGTGCCCAAGACATCGCCCTGGCCGATGGCCATGTTGTAGCTGTCACCGGTTGTCCATGATTCGGCTTTCGTCAGCCTCTTCCACTGTTCGTCAGGAACGAATGCCCGGACCTCTCCGGGCAGATCCACCTCTGTAATTTCACCGTAGCCGAAGAGTCGCATCCACTTGGCGAGGCGTTCGCTCCCCAATCCCACCATGAAATCCGGGTAACCGCCGCCCAGATAGTAGAAGAATATGTCATTGGAAAGGCCGAGCCCCTCGACTATGGTCATAGACCCGTGCAAGATATTGAGTTTATGGTTCCAGCTTACAAATTCCTGGGCTTGGGTGGGATCGTCTGGGAAGAAGAAATTAGGGAGGTATATCGGCCCTCGATCCACAAGTGTCGTATAAGGCGTGATCACATTCTCGGCGAGAGCGGCTGTGGCCGAAACAAGCTTGAAAGTTGAACCGGGAGGGTAAAGTCCGCCGATGGCATAGTTGTAAAGCGGGCGCCGCGTGTCATCTTCCACTTCCAATGCCTGATACTCCGCTCCCAGTCCTTCCGAGAAGATATTGTTGTCGTAACTGGGGAGGCTGACCAGCCCCAGCATCGCCCCGTTGCGGGGGTCCATTGCCAGCGCTACCCCGTGCGGGGCGCCTGTCTCTTCAAGCTGGCGGGCGAGGGCGTTGTGCATCACCTCCTGCAAGCGGATGTCCAGGCTCAAATTCAGATTCAGTCCGGGTTCGGGTTCCCGGGCAATGTTGATGGTTCGACTTTCTCGACCTAAAATATCCACTTCGACGAGTCTCTTGCCGGGGAGACCGCGCAGGGAGTCCTGGTAGGTGTACTCCAGTCCATTCAGGCCAACCGGTTCGTTGGGGTCTTCATATCCTCTGGCCTTGTAGTTTTCTGCAGCCAGTTTGGGGATGGGCCCCAGGAAGCCCAGTACGTGGCCCGCCAATTCTCGGTAAGGGTATTCCCGAACGGGTTTCTGCAGTACCTGGACGCCGCGCAACTGGTAGGTTTCCTCTGCCACCTGAAAGGCTCGCTCGCGATCCACAAGGTCCAAAACCGAGATCGGCTTGTATGAACTGCCTTGCGTTCCCAAGGCCACAGCACGCTCCAGTAGCGCGAGCAGGCCGCCGATAAGGAGCGGCTCAGAGAGGTCTGGAATCAGCGTCGGAACTTCCTCGAGGACTTCGCGACCTTCATCATCCAGTTTCAGGACTTCCAAGTCGACGAGGCGGAAGGAGAGGCTGAACCCCGCGGATTCGACCGTATTCCTGAAATCCTCCCGGCCCAGGTGCAGAAACATCACCTCGGCAATGCGTATCGCCATCTCCGGATCCGTGTTTGCCTGCAGCACTGCCAGCAGCCTCTCCAGTGCGATACGCTGTTCATCGATGTCGGTGTTGAGGTCGTCCGTGGGCAGATCGGCAGGGATGACGGCAATGACAAAGCTGGGGCGATTGCGCGCCAGGATTTCGCCGTTCCGATCATAGATGACGCCGCGCGGCGCATGGGTATCGATTTCCCGCAATCTGTTGACGGCCGCCTGTTCCTGGTACGATGCCCCGCTTACGATCTGAAGCGAATAGAGACGGAAACAGAATGCAAGAAAGGTCGCCGCCAGCGTCAGGCGGACGATAATGGATGTTGTTGTTGCTGTGTGAGCTGCGCGTTCGTCCATAAATGATTACTGCGACAGGAAACAACTCTTCGTGTGCCTTGGGATTGCTGAAATCCGGAATCTACGGATAGGTCGCTTGCTCGGGCAAACGATTCATGATTGGTGTTGCCAGGAACATTACGGCGCCATTGTACAGGGTGGCTGGGACAACCAGATTGATTACTAACGGACCGGGCGGGAACCTGTAGCCGACGCCGACCAGAATGGCCAGGTAGATCAGCGAGAAGACGAGAGTGCCAGACAAGGCCGCGATGAAGGGTACGAAGGAGTTGCGCCGGAAAATGGCGTTATGGCCGATTCCAGTCAGAAACGAGGTTGCCATCAAGGCCAAACTAGAGGCGCCGATTGCCCCTCCGCTGAGGACATCCATCCAGAGCCCGCCGACAAAACCCCAGAAAACTGCGCCGCGCCCGCCGGCAATTAGCGATCTGGCAATCACAAGTAGCAGGATAAGATCCGGGTAGACTCCCCGTACGGCCAACTTCGGGACGACCACGACCTGAACGACGGCTGCTGCGCCAAGAATGGGAACGATCAACCAGGAAGTACCCAGGTTAGGAGAGGAGAATGAAGAAGTGAATGCCCTCCTTGCGCGGACCTGCCGAACACCGTTCTGCTGTGCTCCGAGAGACCCGAAGATTGAGCCCCTGTTCCTCCCTTTTGCGGAGATGCCTCTTGGTCCCGGACGATGCCAATCACTCGTCACTCGTCACTCCTGGCGAATCAGGCAAAGAATCCAGCAGCGGTACAAACTCAGAGGGGTCGAAGTTGGTGACGACCATTACCTCCTCGAGCTGGCCGAAATTCACGGTCGGCCTTACTACAGCCTCCTGGAAAACATTTACGTCTCGCTGCCGCACCTCGACTACCTGTCCAATATGGATACCCTTGGGGAAATTGCCGCCCATGCCGGAGGTAAGGACTACTTCCCCTACCCCGATTTCCGTGCCCTGCGGGAGGAAACCGATCACCGGATGGGAGCCGGGGGTTCCACTGATGACGCCGGTCAATCTGCTCGACTGCAGAATGGCGTTGACTGTGCTGGATGAATCGGTGAGGAGCAGCACCTTAGAGGTTGTTGTCGTGACTTCGCTGATGCGGCCCACGAGGCCCTGCTCATTCACCACCGGCATTCCCACTCTGATGCCGTGTCGGGTCCCGAGATCGATCATTGCCACATTCAGAAAATTGGTGGCGTTCTGTCCTATCTTGCGGGCGATGATCTGGCCGCCTTGCAGTTCGAAGCTGGGTCTGGTTTCGGCAAATTCCAAGAGTTCACGTAATCGTTGATTTTCGCGCTCCACTTCCTGCAATCGCAGGTTTTCGACGCTAAGGCTTTCGACAATACGTTCTAATTCGGTTAACCGCCGTTGGAGAGAGCGATAGTTTCGCAGGTTTGTAAGGGACGTGGTAAGGCGGTTGGTCAAGGTCGACAGACCTGACTGGCCCGGTGAGGTTACCATGGTGACCAGTCCTTCCACCGTCCCCAAGCGGCCGGTTTGCTGCAAAGCCAGGAGCAGTACGGCGGTGAGAGTGAGGATTACTAATTTGAGCCCAAAGTTGACACTGCCCCAGCCGCGTTGATCACTGTTACGCATAGGCTTTTCAATGCTAATTCAAATAGGGGCAAACTAGACTTGCCTACACGAGCCGGGAACTACCTAATCGTACTCTTACGCTGCATCGTTGTCAGCGTTTCGGCGTAGTGCTCCGGTTTTTCCAGGATCATGCCCGTACCCAGCACGACCGAGGAGAGCGGGTTGTCGGCAACATAGACGTGCATGCGGTTTTCGTCCTGAATGCGTTGGGCCAACCCCTGCAAAAGAGCGCCGCCGCCTGCCAGTACGATTCCATGCTCCATCAGGTCTGCAACGAGCTCCGGGGGGGTATCATCCAATGTATCCTTGACCGCGTCGACGATGACCTCTACGGAGCCGGTCAGAGCCTCTCTGATTTCAACGGAACTGATCTCGATCGCTTCGGGCAGACCGGTAATCAGATTGCGGCCTCGTATGATCATGGTACGCTCATGTTCAAGCGGATATGCAGAGCCAATTTCAATCTTGACTCGCTCGGCCATGCGTTCGCCAATCAAGAGATTGTACTTCTGACGGCTGTAGTTGATGATGTCTTCGTTCATCTCGTCGCCGGCAACCCGGATAGAGCGTGAGACGACGATCCCGCCCATTGAGATAACCGCTACTTCGGTCGTTCCACCACCGATGTCTACAATCATTGAGCCCACGGATTCGGTAACAGGCAGCCCGGCACCAATGGCGGCCGCCATTGGCTCTTCGACCAAGCCGGCTTCCCTCGCGCCGGCACTGACGGTTGCGTCTCGAACAGCACGTTTCTCCACTTCGGTCACGCCGGAAGGGATGCCGATAACAACGCGTGGGCGGGCGGTACCGAAGGCCCGGTTGCCGTGAACCTTGCCGATGAAGGCATGGATCATTTCTTCCGTCATCTTGAAATCGGAGATGACGCCGTCCTGCAATGGGCGTACGGCAACGATGTGTGAAGGCGTGCGGCCGACCATCTCCTTGGCCTCCTGCCCGATTGCTTTGACCGAATTGCGGCGTTTCGACGATTTGTCGATAGCAACCACCGACGGTTCGTCAATGATGACCCCTCGGCCTTTCACGTGAACCAAGGTATTTGCCGTTCCCAGGTCTATGCCGATATCGAGTGAAAAAAGCCCTAACAGCCAGTCTAGCGGGTTTGCCACTCCGTGGAAATCTCCATTTCTTGCAGGGACAGATCAGCGGCGGGCGGCCGGGCAGCCCGCTGCCTTTTTTGAAGTACCTTTAACGATACAAGTATACCATAGGCAAAATTGACACAAAATACAAGTGACATAACCGTAGCATCATATTCATCGATCCTTTTTGCGAAAGTCCGCCGCTCTCCGCTATGCTATTGTGGTGAACCAGGGAGTAGCCAAGGGCATGATTCCGCAATCTTCACGGGGATAGTTGCAGAGGAAAGAATGCTGGGGCATGGCGAAGAAGGGAGTCGATCGCCTGGTTGAAACTCATAGGTATTCGGGGTCTCAGGATGCTGGAGAGCGTTTCGAGGTCGACCAGACCCAGCCTGATCAAGCCTCACTGTCGGAAAACGACCGGAGACTGCTTGAATTGGTTGGACAGACGCGGGCCAGGGAAGGTCTTTTCCCGTCTCCGACTCAAGAGGATGGCAGAGCCGCAAAGGTAGTCGTCGCTGTCAGCGGGGGCGCGGATAGTATGGCCTTACTGCACCTGCTCACGCGCGTGCGCACTGATTGGAACCTTGATCTGGTCGTCGCCCATCTCGACCACAGTATCCGACCCGAGTCTGCCGATGACGCGGCGCATGTCATCAGAACGGCCAGACGCTGGAACTTACCTTGCGAGACGACCAGGTTGTCGTCGGGAGCGCTGAACCAGAAGGGCAATATGGAGGCGACAGCGCGCAGATTGCGCTATCAGTTTCTGGCCCAAGTGGCTGTCGACCACCAAGTCGAAGGCTGCTCTGTGGATGTGACTGTGGCGCATACGGCCAACGATCAGGCTGAAACCGTGCTGATGAATCTGATTCGAGGCAGCGGCGTGCACGGGTTGGCTGGGATGCCGGCGGTGAGGCCGTTGATTCTTCGAGACCAGCCGGTGCCCGGCATTCGAGTGGTCCGACCAATGCTGAATATCTCCCGGTCAGAGATCTTGCAATACCTCAGGGAAAACGACATCCCGTGGCGTGAAGACGCGTCCAATCAGGACCGGACATTCTTGCGCAATCGGGTTCGACACGAGGTACTGCCGTTACTTGAAGAGCTCAATCCAAGGATTATCGCTGCTCTGTGCAGAACGGCCTCGGTTATGAGGGGTGAAGCGCAGCGGGTGGGGCACAACACACAGAAGGCACTGGACGCAACTAGACGGAGAAGCGATATTGAGGAAGCGTCAGCCTCGCTTCCCTCTTCGCCGCCGAAGTCTGGAGAAGCTTCCACTAATGTAACCAACCGGCAGGTCTTCGACCTGCATACTTTCCGGGGTCTGGGTCCGGCCGACCAACGAGAGGCGTTACGAGCTTCTGCTCGAGAGTTGGGGCGCCCCCTAACCGACCTCGGCTTTGAAACTGTCGAGCGCCTTCGTCGTACTCTCTGTGATGAAAGCAACTCCGGCGGCCCGTACAGTTGGTTCGCAGACGTAATGATGACCCGAATGCAAGACGCATTCAGTCTGCACCATCGAGACGTTACACCTTTCGTACCGGAGCATCCTTATCTGGATAGCAACTGGCGGGCGAGCAATATTGCCAGAGAGTTGATTGAGACTGAAGAGATTGTTGTAAACCGCTGGACCCTGCGCTGCAAAGAGATGAACTGTCGGGACCTGCGTTACGAGTGGGCGGAGAAATCGACCTATGCCCCAGGACAGCTACCGGCGCAGAGCGAGGGGAGACTCTCCAGATGGGAGGCATATATCGACGCTGACGCTGTTCAGCAGCTCAGCCTCAGTACCCCCCGTGCGGGCCAGCGGTTTGAGCCCTTGGGGCTGGGCGGCCATGGCAAACCTCTGGCCGACTACTTCACTGATCGCAAGGTCCCGCGCTATCTTCGCTCGGGGTGGCCCGTTATTTTGGACGGGGAGCGAGTCGTTTGGGTAGGAGGACATCAGATCGCTCACAACGTTCGAATCACGCCCGGCAGCAGCAGAGCCTTTCATCTGTTCTGGGAGCCCACCGGTAAATGAGCGTGCGTCCGGTAGTACTCTGGGTAGGTCGCCAAGAGGAGACTACGATGCGCTTCACCCGGCGCGATCCCGAGCTTGCCACGGGCGTTTTGACGGATGCGAAAGGCACGGTATCGTTTTCTTTCGACCGAAAGTCCCGCCGTCTGAGCCTGCCCGACCGCGAAATTTATCTTGATGAGTATGGTTGGGAAGTGGACGAGAAGGGACGGATCGTCTTTCAGTCCCGTCGGTCCGACCAAGCGTAGCGCCGTCTGCACGCCACGGGGAACTGGGCAGTTGTGAACGATTCTTTAGAGGGTTTCTTTGACTGTCTGCAGAGGAAACTGGCCGCGCCACTCCCGGGACGCCCGGCCCAGGCACTGATGGCGCCGCTGCCGCGACCTGGCTGGCACCCCGATGACAGACCAGATGAGCCGGCTCGCCAGAGCGGCGTTCTAGTCCTGCTCTATAGCATTCGGGGCCGGTTGCATGTGCCCCTGATTCTGCGACCCACCTATGATGGGACGCACAGCGGCCAAGTGGCATTTCCCGGTGGAGGCAGCGAGGAAAGGGACGGGGATCTTACCGAGACGGCGTTGCGAGAGACGCACGAGGAATTGGGAATCGCGCCCCAGAATGTAGAGGTTCTCGGCAGGCTCACCGATCTTTACATTCGACCCAGTAATTATGAAGTCTATCCTACCGTAGGACGACTGAACGCCAAGCCAGTTTTTCGACCCGATCCCAGCGAAGTCGCTCAGTTGCTTGAAGTGCCCCTGGCAACCCTTCTGGACCCAGCACACCGGCGGAGGGAGGCCTGGCGGCTTGCCGATCGTTCTGCGCTGGTGCCCTTTTTCGCCATTCAGGATCAGACCATCTGGGGGGCAACAGCGATGATTCTCAGCGAATTGCTTGCTGTCGTAGGCAAGTGCCAGCCGGATGGCGGCGTATTTGGTAGCCCCTGCAGCGAATGATACGATCCTCACCTATTCCGGCCGGATCGGTCCGTATTCGGAGTTAACACTTGATACCCCGCAAATGTTTTCGTCCATTTCTTAGACCACATTACAGGAGAATTGGCACATGGCAGAACGCTCACCAGTAGTCGCGATGGTGAATGAGGAGAGTGCCGATGCGGACGTGCAGGGTCAGCTATGTCAGGACATTGAGCGCGTATTAATATCTGCGGAGGAGATCCAGGACCGTATTCGCGAATTAGGCCGGCAGATCGACGAGCGGTATTCGGGCAAGGACCTACTGTTAATTGCCGTTCTCAAGGGCAGTATCGTCTTTATTGCCGACCTAATGCGAGCCATCTCGATTCCGCACGAAGTGGACTTTCTGGCTACAAGCAGTTACGGCGCCTCCTCTACAAGCTCCGGCGTAGTTCGCATTATGAAGGACCTGAATGAACCGATAGAAGGCCGCCACGCCCTGGTGGTCGAGGACATCATTGACAGTGGACATACGCTCGCCTACCTTACCCGGCTCTTCAGCGCTCGAAATCCTGCCAGCCTTGAGATTGTAACTCTGCTGGACAAACCCTCCAGGCGGGAGGTAGACATCGAGCTCTTCTGGACCGGATTCTCCGTCCCAAACGAGTTTGTCATCGGTTACGGGCTGGATTTCAACCAGAAATACCGCAACCTCCCCTACATCGGCGTTCTCAAGCCTGAAGTATACGAGCCCGGTTCGGAGTAACTGTTCTGAGGAGAGCCAGGTCTGTTGCTGGCACATGGCAACGAAGTCCGCTGAAACAGGCAGCACCGGGAAGAGAATGACAGCCGTCCGGCACTTCACCCGCAACTTTGCCCGCGAACTTTGACTGTGTGAACGTATGGGCAGCTGGTCGTCAAGATACGGGCCCTCGCCAAAGGAAGTACAGTTGCGTTTTCTACGGTCAGCCAATTTGGACTTTTTCGATTCGCTGCAAGGGAAGAGAATCTCTTCTCACCTCCTGATGGCGTGTTTCTTGCTTTTGGTTCTTCTGGACTTATTGCAGCCGGACCAAGTTGTCGCGCAGTCACCAGGCGACACCTATGTGGTCAAACAGGGCGATACCTTGGCGTCGATCGCTGCTGAACTGGATGTCCCGCTGGAGGTGTTGGCGACCACAAACCAGCTCACCGACCTGAATGCACTAGACGTCGGCCAGATACTTTTGCTCCCGCCGGGCGCCGCCCGCCGGACTGTCATTGCAAGGCCTGGCGACACGATACGGTCAATTGCAGAAAGAGAGGGCGTGTCGGATATTCGGTTGGCGATTCTCAACAGCACGACGCCAGCCGCGCGCCTGTTTCCGGGTCAACCAGTTCGGCTTTTACGCGATGCGGCTCCCACACCGACGCCTTTTGGATCAGTCCAGATAGTGAATGTCCCTTCAACAATCGTCCAGGGTCAAGCCGGTTGGCTGGAGGCAGAAGTGGACAGGCCTCTCTCCCTTGAGGTGGCGTGGAACGGTGCACTGTTGGGAATCCGTCCCCTTGCGATAATAGAGAAAGAGGAGGCGGAAGGAGAAGTCACTGTCTGGGGCGGGTACGTTCCGATTGCAGCCTCATTGGAGCCAGGGGTTTACTCACTTAGCCTAAGTTATCAGGCTACGAGCGGCGTCACCGTCTCGCGTTCCTTCCCAGTATTTGTACAGGGACAGGCCTTTGCTGTTCAAAATATCAGGTTGCCAGCGGACAAAAACGAGTTGATCGAACAGGAGATTTCGCAGGCGGAATTGGACTACCTTACGCCCGTCTGGTCGCGCACCGTTACTCCGATTCAGTGGCGCAGCCCGCTCCTCTTGCCTTTGCAGTCAACCTTTCCCACTACGAGCCCGTACGGAGTCCGGCGCGACTACAACTCTGGGCAGTACTTTTCCTACCATACAGGACAGGATTTTGCGGCGCCTGGAGGCAGTCCCGTACTTGCACCGGCGGATGGCATTGTCACTCTTGCCGAGCCCTTGACGGTGCGGGGCATCAGCGTCATTCTCGACCACGGGGCGGGACTGTTTACGGGGTACTGGCATTTGCAGGAGGCGTTAGTCGCCCCAGGGGAGACGGTACAGGCCGGGGACCCGATCGGGCTGGTCGGCACCACGGGGCGCAGTACAGGGGAGCATCTTCACTGGGAGCTGCGCATTTACGGCGTTGCCGTAGATCCGATGCCGTTCCTGAAGCGCCCTCTTCTGGCGTTCCCTTCCTCTGTTGATCTTGAAGCCAACGAGGACACGGAAGAGGAGCAGTGAGCTGGCCTCTGTAACAGTTGAAACGGGCCACGTTGCTCTCTGTTCCCAGCGGGAGGAAACAGTTCGTTAAGAGTTGGGGAGACTGATCGTACAACTAACGAAACACGCGAAAAAGCGCCGGCCAGAGAGCCGGCGCTTTCAATAACTTGGCGGGAACAACCTACTCTTCTTCGTCTTCCTCTTCGTCCCGGCCTCGTCCGATGACCTCCGGCTCGACATCGGCATCCAGCAACTCTTCTTCCTCCTCCAACTCCTCCTCGCTGACAGCAGCACGGGAGAGAATCAGGCTGCAGATCGGTTCATCCGCATCGGAAATGTAAAGTACGCCCGGGATACTTGGCAGGTCTGCGACAGTAATCGGAGGGCTTTCAGGCGTTTCCAAACGAGAAACATCGACCTCAATGTGAGCGGGTATATCGGCGGGCAGCGCTTCGATCTCCACACTATCCATCGACTGTACCATCACAAGGTCGGCGCTAACGACTTGGGCCCCGACAGTAACCAGAGGCACGCTAACTTGCTGCGTCTCGGTCATGTTGACGGTGTAGAAGTCGGCATGCAGGAGGTTGTGACGCACGGGGTGGCGCTGGATTTCCCTTACGAGCACGTTGTAGTCTTCGCCTTCCAACTCGAGCTTTACGAGCTGGGAGTTACCTCCGTCGCGCAAGACTCGCTCGAATTCGGCGCCCTCCACCTGGGCGTTTCGCGGTGGGTCGCCGCCCCCGTAAATCACGACAGGGACAATCCCCTCGGGGCGAAGCCGACGCACTTTGCGGCCAGTGAGGCTGCGAGGGTTGGCGTTCAAAGTAAGTTCTGACATCTTTCTTCGACTCTCTTCATCTCTAGATAGCGCAGGTATTTCAGTTGGTGAAGTTATGTCCTGTGGAGTGCGCTGGCGAAGACAGTGGCGAAGCCATATTCGCCTACTGATGGCCGTGCGCTCATTTCAGTTCTCAGTGCTTTCCGGGCCTTTCAATTGCGGGCCGCGATTGCGAGTGAAAAAACTGCGGAAAAGGAATACAACCAGACCAAAGCCTGCACCCATTGCCAGCGCGGAAAGCGGTGAGAAAGTTGTCTTAACGTTGCCCTCTACCTTGCCTGCAACCAGCAGCCAAGTGCACAGCTCCTCTGCCTTCAACCGGCCAGTCGCCAGAAATCCAATATTCCCGCTCTTAACGGTTATCTGCTCGCTACTGGCGAATCCAATCGCAGCATCACGCATGTCCAGCGACTTCGTGCTCACAAATCCAGCCGCGGATTCGGACATGTTCAGTGCCTGAGCTCGGACTGTCTTAGCCGCGGAGTCTGCCATGGAGACGTGGCCTCCCTGAACGCAATCAGCGCTGGAGTTCTTCAGGTCTACCCGTTTGCCCTCCAGATCTGCACTTAAATTGGCCGCCGCGTCTTCCAAAGGGTTAGCATCCGACTTCCCTTCAGCCATGTTTGTCTCCTTTGCATGCCACCAATCGGCGGTATACGCACAGAGTCTTCATTATATTCGGCGCTACCATGCCTGTCAAAAAAGTGGCTGTGCCAAGGTGCATCCCAGATTTGGTGTGGGAACAGTCTGGCGGGGAATCAGTGCCAGCGGTGGCTGGCATTAGTTGCTGACTTTTGGGAGAGTGCGAGGGCAGGAACATGGCCGGCACTTGCGGGGATCTGATGGGACTGGGGGGACGTGGTCTGGCTGGACACCTTCGATTAGGCACTTGTCACCAATATTGCCACCAGGTCGACGAGGCGTGTTGTAGGAGAGGGGGCGTTGCGGGGGCGGAGCCCCCGCACAAGGGAGGGCCGAATAGGCCCGACCGCCCAGAAAAGAGGTAGTCAGTAGTCAGAGCCGGTGCTTATTCTGGCGGAAACTGGAATGGGAACTGACCGTGGCTTGGTTGCTTCCAGAGGTATGCGACTGTTCGGCCCCATTTTGGAATGCACCCCTGTGCCAAGTTGGTCCGAACGAGGCGTGAAAGCGTTTCAGATACTGAACAGTTCTCGAGAAGAAACCAGAGCAATGCCGAGGAATGCACAAGCGTCAGGTTGCACCCATGATGTGGGGTGGGGAGAGAAGGATACGGGCCCGGGCGCACTGTACACAACGAATGGGAACAGTGTCCTATCGGGCCCGCACGAGTCTGTGTCAGCAGCCAGGCGGCTGGCTTTTGCCGTCCGTCCTAGCGGAGTTCGTATGTGATTTCCAACTGCATTGTCAGATTCAGTTCGCCTGGGCTGATAGGACCGGAGCCACCTCCCATCTCGGCTGCTGCCATCCTTGAGAAGTTCCCGCCGAAGAAGCCTCCGCCCTGGCCAATTATCTCGCTGATTCCCATTACTTCGCCGACGTCTACGCCGATGAGCTGGGCCAAGTCTACTGCCTTGTCATAGGCGTCTGCGACCGCCTTTGCGCGGGCTTCTGACTCTACCGAAGCTGGATCCGCCAAGCTGAAATCTACTCCATAGATATTGTTCGCTCCGGCGTCGATCGCCGCATCCAGCACATCGCCGATGCTCTCCAGGTCCTGGATCGTGATGAAGACCGTATTGACTACTCGATAGCGAACCTCGTCCTCATTCAACATTCCGCCCGGCCCAAACCGCTCGGCAAAGATGCTGAAGTGTCTGGTCTGAATATCCATCTCATTGGGGCCTTATGCTAGTTGTGAAAGGCCAATTTCTTGATTTTCAGATAGTCAGGTGCGCCCAAGAGACGGTTGATATAGATGCAGAGGGTATGTGCAGCCAACTTAGTGTAGAGTCGAGCACACAAGCCCCACAACGTATGGGCGCGGTTGGTTTCAATCGAGAATTGTGCTTCGAGTTGACTGGTGACGGTTTCGATCATTTGGCGGATCGAGTCATAGAGGCGGCGGATGTGTTTGGTGAGTTGTTTTTTCTGGTTTTTGCGCCGTTTGCTGAGCAGGCAGATGCGATTGTAATGCCAGAGGTCCTCAGCTGCCGGTGCGCTGACGTAGGCCTTGTCACCGATGACGATGCGGTTTTTGTGTCCGGCAAGGAGCTCGCGGCCGACAGCCAAGTCAAACTTGCTCGCCGGAGCTAACTCGAAGTCGATAATGAGGCCACCCAATGTGATCAGCATATGCAGCTTGTAACCGAAGATCATTATCTTCTTGGAGGAAACCGGCCCATAATCGGCCCCCCAATCGGACCATCTGATGCGCGATTGCGGCGCCAGATGGAATTTAACCACAGGGACGGGCAGGCTATCGACGACACAATGCTCGTCCCAGTAAAGCTCCGTCCTGGCCAACATCATGCGTCGCATCTCGTTGATGATCCCCATCAAGTTTCGTCGCCGCCGATTGAAGCGGCTCTGATCCGGTATGATCGGAAACTTATCCCGATGTGCCTGCATATGACTGAGCATCTCCGTTTCCACGTCCCATCCCAGGCACTCGCCGATGAGACTGATCGCAATCAATTCACTGTCGCTACACTTAGGCTTCGGCCCGGGTCGTCTCAAATGTCCTTCCAGTTCCTTGTACATGTCGTCAACCAGCACATACACCCATAGACAGAAGTCGTCAAAGTGGGCTATCATTCGATTGGTCCTCCTGGTGAGCTACCTTGGTTGGTGGAGACTTCCAAAGTTATCTCACCAGGGGACTTTTTTCAAACGCTAACTAGCATAAGGCCCCATTGATATTCTGTGACAGCAGGGCAGCCTGGACCTTTTCCATAATGGACCGGGCTGCAGCGCTGGCCTCTTTCACCGTAGGGCGTACTACCTCCACACCTATTGAAGCCGTGGCGATGTCAGGTTGGATGCTGACGGTGCCTTCCCCTACAACCGTGACCGAATGGGTATGCGGGACGGCGAGCCTTTGCTCGCGGGCCATGGCCGAAGGCGCAGGTTGCGCTGTACTGACTACGAATACCGCAATCAGGATCAGGGATGTCGTCGCTACCAGGCCAATGGCAGTATTTGCCGAGAATTTCGCTTTCATATTGCAGTCTCCCCTTGAAACGCAAGTCATCCGTGCCACTACTGGAGATCTCTGTACAACTACTATGACGACGCTACAGCTTAAAGAGTTTCATTCCTTTTGGCGTTGACTTCGCTGCTCCCGGTTCTACTGATTCTTGTGCGTGTGATAGGATCGTCTCTATCATGCCTGCTCGACTTTCAGCGTCGCCAAGTTACCTGTTTGTTTCGGTCCTGCTTTTTCTTTTGGCGGCGGGGTGGCTGGCTACTACTGGTGATGAGGCCGGTAGTCCGGCCGCAGCAACAGTTGCAAATCGGTTAGACAACGGCGCAGTCGCATCGATGGACAGCCCAGTCTTTGCTTTCGAACCGGGCTGGCACGTCTCTGTCGAAGGGGCAGACACGACCGAGCCGGACGAGCCATGGACGCAGCCGTCGGGGCGGATGACCTTCGAATACAGTGGCCGAGAACTCGCACTGCAGTTAGCCTTGGGAGACTATTGGGGCTACATTTTCGTTACGGTAGACGGACGTCCCGCCAACCGCTTACCCACTCTTTGGGGCATTGCTGACAGCCGCGGCCAACTTAGCGGCTACCTACCTCTCTTTGCCCCGGAAAAGGAGACCGAGGCCGGTCCGGCTACTGAGTGGGTTGTCGTTCACCGGGCTTCCAACGACGGGCCTCACCAGGTGATAGTCGAAGTATGGCGCGGTTGGGGCCAGACCGTCCTGCGAGCCGTGGCTGTGGACGCGATGCCGGCTGTTTCCCGGCCAGAGTGGCCTGCCATCCTACTGGCCCTGATCGGAGGCTGGCTTGCCGTCGCCTGCGCCGGACCGATTCTCGAAAGGGTTATGGCGGCCAGACGGCTGTCAGGGGAAGGCGCCACTAATGCCGCACTCGCGCCGGAGGGCAGACGAGGTCGTGGGATAGCGCAGATTTGGGCACGCCGTTTCGCCCGGCTAATCACCTATGTGCCATGGAAATACGCAATCGGCATGGCCGTTGCCGGTGTCGCGTTGATAGGAACTGGGATTGTCGCCCAGAACTGGGTACTCACCGACGCGGGGCTGGTCATGCTCGGCGTCGCGGGGCTGCGGCGACCGGTCCTATGGACCGGGGCACTCCTCTTTGGGCTTCCCTTCTACCTGCATCCCCTGCCTTTCCTGCCTGGGCGGGCGCTCAATCTGATCGAACTCGGAGTTTACGGCGGCTTGGGCCTCACAGTGGCGAGGCTTCTCATTTTGCAGGGCCGCCAACGGACATCGGGACAGCAGCCAACTGCTCTTGACGCGCGCCACCGGATCTTCTTCCTGCTCGTTTCTTTCGCCCTCGTTGCCGCTTTTGCGGCTGAGCAGGAAGGTGTAGCGTTACGCGAGTGGCGCACCCTCTTCCTCAGCGCCGGCCTCTTTGCGCTCTTGTTACACGAGACCTTGGGCAGAGACGACGACCCCGGTGCCGCTCGGACCTTTCTCGCGTTCTGCTGGTTGGCAGGCGGGGCGGTAGTCGCTACTGCCGGCCTCTGGCAGTACGTCACGGAGCAGAACATCATCCAGGCCGAGGGCGTCAACCGGATACGGGCTTTTTACGGTTCGCCCAATAATCTAGGCTTATACCTGGAGCGGACTGCGGCGATGGGTCTGGCTATGGGTATATTCGGGACGTTGAAGGCCGGGAACGAGAGAAACGGGGAAACTCCGACGCGGCTAGAGAGACTCCCCCTCCTGGGGTCCTGGAAGAGTGCACCGATGCCGGCACGCTGTGCGCTTCTCCTGACCATTCCTCAACTGTTGGCACTTCTCTTGACTTTCAGCAAAGGAGCGATCTTCCTTGGCCTGCCGGCGATGTTGCTGGCTCTGGCCATCGGGGGGAGGCGCCTTCTGGCCGCGCCGGGCCTGGGTCTGTCGAGGCGATGGGGTTGGGGCCTAGCCGCCGTGGCAGCGGCTATGGTTCTGGGGTTGATCCCATTCCTGGGCACGGAACGTTTTCGCAGCCTCCTGGACTTCCGTCCTGAGGGTACGGCTGGCATTCGCCTCAGTCTCTGGCGCAGCAGTGCGCAGATGGCCCTGGATCATCTCTGGCTGGGGGTGGGTCCGGACAACTTTCTTTACAGCTATCGGAGCGGCTATATACTGCCGGCTGCCTGGCGAGATCCCAGCCTCAACCATCCCCATAACGTCGTACTCGACTGGTGGACACGACTAGGTTTGCCTGGCCTCGCTCTGGCTGCGGCCTGGCTGTGGCTGGGGCTTCGCTCTCTTTGGAGGGCGGCAACATTTGATGCCATTGCCGTAGGGGGGTTGGGAGTCGTCGCGGCCGCGTTAGGACACGGGCTGATCGATGCATCGTATGCACTGCCGGATCTGCTTATCGTGTGGGTCTTTTTGCTGCATCTCTTCTCGCCGCGGGCAACGTCTGGTGCAGTGGCCCCTCCGGAGGAGCCGCAGCCAGCGTCGCGATAGCTTTTGCTGTATTCCACTGCGCTTCTGACTGGTGAAAGGGGTTGACTTACAGCGTCCGCAGACGGCTCAGGCTCCAGCGGTAGGTGTGGTTGTCGGGGATCTTGCAGTCGCTGAAACGAAAGCAGTAGAAGGAGTAATAGAGGTCAATTCGTTGCCAGCTATGTGCACCGTATTTTTCGGTTATCCGGCGGCGCAGAAACTTGAAGTCCGACTCGGTTACAAAGTCATAGATTAGGCAGAAGTAGTAGGCACCAGCCAGATCCATCAGCGGATCACCGATCACTGTCAACGGGCTGAAGTCCACGACTGCCGTCAGGATTCCTCGGTCGTCGCACAGGACATTGCCGGGGAAGTAGTCGCCATGGACCAGGCACTTCTGCGGCTGTGGCGGTAAACTGCCGAGGTCTCGAAAGAACTCGTCCACGATGCGGTCAACATCGGCCAGGTCCTCGTGCAAATCGGTGTAGGAACGCGTCAGGGTTGCCTCGATGCGCGCCTGCAGGAAGCCGGGCCAGGTCTCCGCGGAAATCGCCTCCTGTGGGTTCAGGGGTTCGCCAAAAGGCAGGTTCGGCATATGAACAGCGTGCAAGGGAGGAAGGCCGTCCAAGAAGGATGCAAAAGCGCTGCGCCGTTCGCCAGGCGTCAGGCGGGGAAGGAGCTCTGCAAAGTCCTGGCCCGGAAGCCGCCTTTCGACATGATAGTGTATCTCCCCAACCGTGCCGTATTCGCAAATGAGGGGTACTGCGTAAGGAAATGAGAATCTTTGAAGCTGCTCCGAAAAGCGCTGCAACAGCGAAAGGTATCCTGGTTCCTGCTGTTCGTTGTGGATTTTCAGAACGCGCCCGCCGCCGATGTCGTACAGGGAGGAGGTCATTCCTCTCCCCACCAACGGGGCGCTTTCGACTTTCAGATGGCGCAATACCCTGGCTAGCTTCTCATGATCGGTCATCATGGCAATATTTCAGCGATTTGCTCTGCCAGGATGACACTGTTCATCTCGCCCGACCATACTCCGCGAATAGTACCTTCAGCGTCGATAAAGTAGGTGAGGGGCAGCCCCTGAACATTGTAGCGCTGTCCCACTTCAAGAGAGCGGTCCAGAACGATCTCGAGCTCTGAAGTGCGGTCGGACTGCCCGGCAGTGGAGCTTTCATTCCTCGCGGCCGGGCTGCCTACCTCGTTCAGAAAGCGAGTGACGGTGTCAGCGCTCTCCCCTTGATTTACCCCAATGAACAGGACGCAATCTGAGTCCTGGTCGAGGCCTCCTGAGTTCAGTTGGTCCTCCCCAACTGATTCGCTCGCCGCCATACAGCCCCCGTGGCGCGCGGCGGCAGCCTGCAGGGCAGGAAACTCTCGACGGCAAGGACCGCACCAGGTGGCCCAGAAATTCAGGACGACCGGGCGCCCCTTGGCCGCAGAAAGGCTGAAAGGATTTCCTTCTACCCCAATCGGACTGAAACGGGGCAGCGTGAAGTCGGGGGCCGGGTGGTACAAGGCCGGCCGCGGGGTATCGAAAGTCGATTCGACGATGGACGGGCGGCTTACCCAGATCCAGGCTGCGCCCAGCAGGAGTATGGAAGGGATGGCCACGTGCCAGCGGTTAACCAACTGTCGCTTCACTCCCACTCGCTGTGAAAGATGCCCTCTCGATCGGTGCGTTCGTAGGTATGGGCGCCGAAGAAGTCCCGTTGCGCTTGAATCAGGTTGGCTGGCAGCCGGGCGCTGCGGTAGCTGTCATAGTAGGCCAGGCTGGCGCTGAAGGCCGGTGTAGGGATGCCCCTGGCAACTGCCAGCTGGATTACCTTGCGCCACGCGGGCAGCCTTTTGGTGACCGCTGCCCGAAAACCGTCGTCCAGCAGCAGGTTCGTCAATCCGGGATTTCGGTTGTAGGCATCGGTTATGCGGTTTAGGAAGCGGGCCCGAATGATGCAGCCGGCGCGCCAGATCGCCGCGATTTCACCCAGATTCAGCCCGTAATCGTACTCCTCACTTGCCTGGCGCAACAACGCCATCCCCTGCGCGTAGGCGCTGATCTTGCTCGCGTACAAGGCGTCACGGGTGGCGTCGATCAGCTCCTGGCGACCGCCTTCATAGGGCTGCGGTTCAGGGCCCGGCAGCCGCGCGGATGCGGCGACGCGTTCCTCTTTGAGCGAGGAGATGATGCGGCCGGTTACGGCACTGTTGATGGTTGGAATCGGCGCGCCAACGTCCATGGCGTTCTGACTCGTCCATTTCCCCGTGCCCTTCTGTTGCGCTTTGTCAAGCACCATGTCAACCAGTGCGCAGCCGCTCTCCTCGTCCAGCCTGCGGAAGATCTTGCTCGTGATTTCGATCAGGAAGCTGTCCAACTCTCCTTCGTTCCACTCGGCGAATACATCTGCCAGTTCACCAGGACTCAGCCCGAGAACTTGCTGAAGTATGTCATACGCTTCTGCGATGAGCTGCATGTCCCCATATTCGATGCCATTGTGAACCATCTTGACATAGTGACCTGCGCCGCCGCGTCCTATAAAGCTGACACAGGGTTCGCCGTCTTCCTCCGCCTTGGCGGATATGTCCCGCAGCATCGGTCCGACCGCTTCCCAACCATCTGCGGCGCCGCCGGGCATAATCGAAGGGCCCCAGAGTGCGCCTTCCTCTCCTCCACTGACGCCGACACCCATATATACCAGTCCCTTGGCGGTCAGTTCGTGACTGCGCCGTTCCGTGTCCGGGAAATAGCTGTTGCCGCCGTCCATGACGATATCGCCTTCGTCCAGCATTGGCACAAGGGAGTCCAGCACCGCGTCGACGGGGCGGCCTGCCTGTACCATCAAGAGGACGCGCCGAGGTCGCACGAGATTCGCCACCATTTCCTCCAGCGTCACCGCGGGGATCAGATTCTTGCCAGCGTGCTCAGCCGCGAAATCGGTCATTTTTGATGTGGTACGATTGTGAACAACGACATTGTAGCCGTTACGCTCGAGGTTAAGCACCAGATTCTGTCCCATCACGGCCAGGCCGGAAACGGCAATATCTCCGCGCGGGGCTGTGGCATCATGCATTGGTTCTCTCCTTAAGGCAGTGCAGACAATTCATTCGCAAATTCCTGCACAGTATAGCAGACGGCAATTGGATCAGGGCATTTTTTGGTGGTTCAGGAATGAGAGGCGACAGTTGTAGGCGGAGAGAGAAGGGTGCCCGGAAACTCCTGTCATCTGGCGTTAAGCCCCCGGTATCCAGGGCGGACGGCCTTTGGCCCGAGTGATTTCACTGTGATAGGATGGGGATCGAACAAGGACGAGCTCCTCAACTGGCGAACAGAAGGGTACAGTTGCCGGCAAACCATCAACTGTTTGTCCCTTCAACTGGGTGGAGAGACACCACAAGGGAGAGGAGCGGGGATTTGTTTCCCTTTGTGCACAGTCGATCGCCTGGGCTGGGGCAGTTGGGTTTCATCCGACTGCCTCTTTTGTTTGCCAGAATCTTTGCGTCCAAACAGGAGACCCACTATGTCAAGCCAACGTGCACTGATCTCAGTGTCCGACAAGACCGGCCTCACGTCTTTCGCAGGGAAGCTGTGCGACGCCGGCGTCGAGCTGGTCGCCAGCGGGGGCACGGCCACCCAACTTGCCGACGCCGGAATGCCGGTCACGCCCACCGAGGCTCTTACCGGCTTCCCTGAGCTTCTCGACGGCCGTGTCAAGACATTGCACCCAGCAATTCATGGCGGCATTCTCGCGCGCCGCACACAGGAGCATCTCGCCGAGCTGGAACAGCAAGGTCTTCACCCGATTGATTTGGTCATTGTCAACCTCTATCCCTTTCAGCGTACCGTGGCCGATGACGGAGTAACCCTGGCTGAGGCCGTGGAGCAGATCGACATCGGCGGCGTTGCCCTTTTGCGCGCTGCGGCCAAGAACTTCGAATCGGTGACGGTAGTTTGCGATCCGTCTGACTACGAACGCGTTGCGCTGGCCATTGCGGACGGAGGGCTTGACGCCGAAACCAGGCAGGCGCTGGCATTGAAGGCTTTTCTCCATACTGCCGATTACGATACGGCCATCTCTCGCTTCCTTTCCCAACAGCAGTTGCAAGATCGGGCGCATTCGGATGATATGGAAGAGATGCCTGCGCAGATTCGAGTGAATCTTGAGCGTGTGCAGGTGATGCGCTATGGCGAAAACCCTCATCAGAAGGGCGCACTCTACCGACACAGCGATGCCTCTCCCGCGTTTGAGCAACTCCACGGCCAAGAGATGAGCTACAACAACTGGCTGGACCTGGACGGCAGCTGGCAGGCGGCCCAGGACTTCGACGCGCCGACTGTGGCGATAATCAAGCACAGCAATCCTTGCGGGCTCGCCTCGGCTGATTCCCTGGCAAGTGCCTATGACGAAGCCCTTGCCTCCGACCCGGTAAGTGCCTTTGGCAGCATCATATCGGTAAACCGGACGCTCGACAGGGAGACCGCCGAGAGGATGGCAAAGCTGTTTGTCGAGATCGTAGCCGCGCCTGCATTCGACGAGGACGCGCTTGCATTGCTTCAGCGCAAGAAGAACCTGCGCATATTGCGCGCCTGCGGTGCTGCCCCCCACTCGCTCAACATCCGCACGGTCTACGGAGGCGCCCTGGTCCAGGAAGCCGACAGCAGCATACATGACCTCGAACCGGCGAACTGGCGCATCGTGACCCAGAATAGTCCTGACGCATCGCAGCTGGCCGACCTTGCTTTTGCATGGCGCGTTTGCCGCCATGTAAAGAGCAACGCCATCGTATATGTCAAGAATCAAGCAACTGTAGGCGTGGGCGCGGGTCAGATGAGCCGCGTTGATTCGGTCATGCTTGCCGGTCACAAGGCTGGAGAGAGAGCATGCGGCGCGGTGATGGCGTCAGACGCCTTCTTTCCCTTTGCCGACGGTATCGAAGCTGCCGCCGCACATGGGGTTGCGGCTGTCATACAGCCGGGAGGCTCAATTCGCGATGAGGAGGTAATCGCGAGTTGCGACCGTCTGGGTCTGGTAATGGCCTTTACAGGGACGCGGCACTTTCGGCACTAGGGCAACAGCGCTTGTTTGAGATTATGGGCTGGCGGCTTGCGATATGCTCTGGCTGGCCGCCACTCAAATTGGGAGGGAGTCTCGCAGTTGCGAGATGCCTATGCACGTCTTAATCACAGGTGGCGCCGGATTCATCGGCAGCCATCTCGCCGGCGCCTTACTCAGACGCGGCGACTCTGTCTCGGTTCTTGACAATCTAAGTACAGGTTCGGCAGAGAACATCCAGGGTCTGCAGGGGCATCCTTGCTTCTCATTTGCCCAAGCCGATCTGGACGACGTTTCTGTCCTGGACGAACTAGCCGGTCGCGCCGATGCGATTGTGCACCTAGCAGCTGCGGTAGGTGTGCATCTGGTGCTGGAGAAGCCCACGCATACAGTTGAGACGAACGTATTGGGCACACACGCCCTGCTGGCCGCCGCCCGGCGTTCCGGCTGCCAAACTCTGATTGCCAGCACCAGTGAAGTCTACGGCAAGAGCGAATCCTTGCCATTTTCCGAGAACGACGACTTAGTTCTCGGCCCCCCCAACCGCACCCGGTGGGTCTACGCCGCCACCAAGCTGCTCGACGAATTTCTCGCCCTCGCTGCCCACCAGGAGTTCGGAATTCCTCTCACGATCATGCGGCTGTTCAATGTAGTTGGCCCACGACAGACCGGCCGTTTCGGAATGGTCCTGCCCAGGCTCGTCAGACAGGCCCTGCGAGGGCAGCCTCTTACCGTATACGGCGACGGATTGCAGACGCGCTGCTTCTGTCACGTCGCCGACGTCGTGCAGGCGATAGTTGGACTGCTGGGCCGGACTACGGCTAGCGGCCAGATCTACAACATCGGAAGTAACCAGGAGGTGACAATCCTCGAGCTGGCCGAACAGATCGTCGACCGCGCCGATTCTGCTTCGCCGATCCACTATCTTCCATATAGCCAGGCCTATGCCGCCGGATTCGAGGATTTGCGCAGACGTGTACCGGATATCTCTAAGATCGCCGACGAAATCGGATGGAAGCCTACCCACTTGTTGCCGAAAATCCTGGATGATATGATTGATTTTGAGAGGGGCAGGTTGACCTGAATCGGTTACTCTTTCATCGCGTCAGCCGGAAAACCCTTTGTCGGGACAATGAGACTACTACAAGGAGAAAGGAATGAAAGCCCGTTTGATTGGAGGGATCCATGTTTTACTTACTGCAGCGTTGATATTGGGATCGTTTTTGGCTACCGAAGCTTTCGCTCAGGAAGGCAGCGAATCGCCCCCAGCAGCCGAAATCGTAAATGAAGAGGGCGGGCCCGTCAGAATTACGGGAAGTGTTAACTACACCGCGCCCTATTTCACAATCGGCGTTGCTCAACCGCTGGTGATACTTGAGGACCAGGCTGGATTCGTAGACCGCAATGAGCATTTTCTTATGCCGGTTGAATCCCAGACAATCGGTCAGATAACAACGGATTTCTTTACATCACCTTTTGAGTATTCGCTTGCCCTCCCCATCGAACCGCAGGGTAGTTACCGCGATGTCGACAATGACGAGTCAGAAGACCAGGGTGTGCAGGTATTCGCGATTGCTTACTGGGACAACACTTTTGGCGACCCATTCCTTGAGGAGAGGGATCTCTACGGCGGAGGCTGGTCGACGGCCTACGCTTCGACGCGCATCAGCGACGAGATTGAAACGGAACGGGAGATCGTTGGCGGTATCTTTCTTGTCTACGCCCCCGATGATCAGCAGGGGTTTCCTTCCGGCTTTGGCGAGGACGGGCTTCTCTTTACCGAAGATGACCCGATCGTGATCCTGCCTGAAGGGTATACGATTGTAAACATGGACGCCGAGCCGTTCAGCTTCGACCGCTCGCGTAACCCGGTCGTCGATCTGATCGAACCGGAAGGGATTGCGCTCGTCGACTACTCCGAGCAGTCCTATCCTGAAGCCTTTAACTCGCTAATCGATCTGCTTAAGAAGGAGTATGCGTTTACGGAGTATAAGGGAATTGACTGGGAGGCGAAGAGGACAGAGTTCCTGCCTCGCTTTGAGGCTGCCGCCGAAGACGAAGATTCCCGAGACTACCAGCGGGCGCTACGCGACTTTAGCTGGTCGATCCCCGACGGTCATGTGAGCGGGCCCTTCATACGCGAAGATTTTCAGCAGGACATTGCCGGCGGCCTGGGCATTGCGATTCGGGAGACCGAGGAAGGCCCGGTAATCGTCAATTTCGTTACGGAGGGCAGCCCGGCAGAGGCGGCCGGTATTGAACTCGGAACCGAGATCGTCGCCATTGATGGGGTCCCAATCGCCGACGCCATCGGCAACGCCGTCGCTCACTCAGCGCCCTTCAGCACAAGTCACTTCAAGCGCTTGCAGCAGATGCGCTATGCCGTCCGCTTCCCGATCGAAACTGAAGTCGAGTTAACTTGGATAGACGCGGAAGGCGAGGAAGTAACGGAAACGATGAAGGTCATCAGCGAGTACGACAGCTTCAGCTTTTCCTCGTTTGCCAGGGGGACGACCGGGTTCGAAATCCCCGTGGCCTATGAGCTGCTGGAAGCGGACGAATACGGGGAGAACGACTACGGCTACGTAAAGATTGACAGCTTTTCCGACAACAGCGTGTTGACCGTTCAGCTGTGGGAGCGTATGATTCGCACATTGAACCGTTACGCTGTCAACGGCCTCATCATCGATATGCGCCAGAATGGCGGCGGCAGCGGCTTCCTCGCCGATCAGATGGCCGCCTACTTCTTCCATGAGCCGCATGTTCTCGGCAATGCCGGGTACTATGATGAGGACCGGGGCGGGTTCTACTTCAATCCGGACGGAGAAGACCGCTACTACCTGCCGGCCGAGGATTTGCGTTACGATGGCGAAGTTGCTGTCATCGTCGGCCCATTCTGCCTCAGCGCCTGTGAGTTTTTCTCCTACGATATGACAATCAACGACCGTGCCCACATCGTCGGCCATTACCCCACCGGTGGGTTGGGCGGCAGCATTAAGAGCATAAAGATGCCCGACGATGAGTACTTCACGTTCACCATCGGGCGGGCCGTAGACCCCGACGGCGAAATTCACATCGAAGGCATAGGCGTAGTACCTACTGTCCAGGTACCGGTTACAAGAGAGACTCTACTGGCAGACGATGTTGACCGCGTTCTGCTAGACGCTGCCGTCGCTCACCTCGACTCTTTGCTGGCAGTGGAGACAATTGATGGGGGCGAGATCGCTATCGGAGATGTGATTGAGGGAACGCTAGCAGCCCAGACCGTTGTGCAGTACACCCTTCCGCTCTCCGCGGGCGACGTCATCAGCATCTTTGCCCGCAGCGAGGAGTTCGATACCTACCTGGCCCTCTATCTCGACGGCGACTCACCGATTATGACCGATGACGATTCATATGAAACGGACGCCGCGCTGGAGGAACTGGAGGTACCCAGCGATCTGCAACTGATCGTCGAAGTCAGTTCCGCTCTCGGAGACGAAGAGGGGACTTACACTTTGGAAGTGGTTGACGCTTCGGAGGAAGACAGCGACTCTGATGACGGATAACGTCGCCTGACGTAATAGGAGAGGATGGAGAAGTGAGAGGGGAGATTCCCCTCTCACTTTCTTTTGGCCGCGCTTTTCTATCCCTTCATCGGTATGACCAGGTCATAGGGATAGTCGGTTAGCCAGATCAGTTCGCCCGCTTCATTGTAAGCGACCGCGTCCTCGACGCGCACGCCGTATCCGCGGTTGGGATAGTACAGGCCCGGTTCGATCGTCACCACGTGGCCTGGTAGCAGAACTTTATCCTCGCCCGCGGCATGGCTGAAATTCGGCCCTTCGTGAATCTCCAGGCCGATACCGTGGCCAAGGCTATGGACATAGCCTTCTTCCGTCCCCGGATGGCTGCGCACTGTTTTGTGACCCTTGCTTTCGTAGTAGTCACAGGTCATGAGCTGATACTCGCGCATGGGCCGGCCCAACTCCAGATCTGCCATGACACGGTCGAAAATCTCCTTGGTCTGGTCGTAGGCTTCCTGAACTTCGTCGGTTGCATAGCCCAGACTCCAGGTGCGGGTCATGTCGTGGAAGTAGCCTTCTTCGGTTGTCGGAAAGATGTCGAAGATGATGGAGCGGCCCAGTTGCAGGGGCATGTCCGGATCACCGGAGTTATGGGGGACACCGGCATCCCGACCTTGCGAAAAGATCGTGCCGTGGTCTTCCTGCAAACCATTGGCGTGCAGGCGCCCGCGCATGTATGCCTTGACGTCGCCGATAGTCAGGGGCTCGCCATCCGACTTGAGTAGAATCTCGTCCCGGCCCACTTGGTGCCCCTGAATGAACGCCTGTACGTCACCCACCACCGAACAGGTATGCCGTCCGGCGCGCTTCAGAATTTCGAGTTCGGCGTCGTCCTTGGTGATGAAAGCCTGGCTAAAGAGCGTTTCGCCGTACTCACCGACGATTTCTATGCCCTCGATCTGCTCTTTCACATTTTCTATCAGCGCAAGCGACGCGCCGACGTCCTGCAACCCGTAGACTCCGACGCGTCCGCGAAGCCCGACCATCTCCATTGCGCGGGCAATGTACGCAGCGTTCGCCGCTAACCTGTCGCCCTTGAACTCCTTGAGCAACTCATATCCGTTGAAATGCTCTTCGCGGTTGACCGTGCGCAGTCCGGTGTCTGCCGCCGTGTCTCGTTCCATCATGCCGTGGACGAGAGTCACCTCTTCGCCGCGCGGCTTGAGTAAGAGTGCTCCCTCGAAGAACCCGCCGCTGGTCAGGTATCTCATGACCGGGCCATGACCTTCCCCCAGCACGAGAAAGCCGTCCAGGTTACGTTCCTCCATCAATCGATCCAAATCTCGCTTCATTGCTTTCCTCTCTGCCTTACTTGGGGACTGTTGACATCGCTAATGGTTCGAAAATCCAGTACCGTCAGTGAAGGCTAACATCGGGCAGTTGAGAATACAAACATTGAGCGCAGGAGCACACTGGTCAGGATCGCGCACAGGGACAGGAATCATCTCTGGTATCTTCGTCACAGCCATTTTCCGCGCCTCTACTTTACACTGATAGAATGTGCCTGACGGAGTATTCGACAGCTGCGGCTTCGATTCGTAAAGTGAACTGGCGATGATCAAGAGGGCAAGAGACGACGGACTGGGATTGGAAACGCGTCCGCTGCTCGTCCGTCTGGAGGCACTAGGCAAGTCTTATTATGAGGCAGGGCAGGAAAAATGTGTGCTGGAAGCGGTAGACTGCTCAATCGGGGTCGGCCAGTTCATCTGCCTACTGGGAAAATCGGGCAGCGGCAAGAGCACGCTCCTGAATCTCATCTCCGGAATCGACCGTCCTTCTGAGGGAAGTGTGTTCATTCGCGAAAACGGCTGCGAAGTCGAATTGACCGGCCTGAACGAACACCAGCGTACCCTCTTTCGCCGCCGCAACATCGGCATCATCTTCCAATTCTTCAATCTGATCCCTACGCTGACCGTTCTCGAGAACGTCGCTCTGCCGGTCGAGCTGGCAAGCGGCGACCGCAAGGGACACCGTCGCGCCGAAAACCTGCTGGACCGTGTCGGCCTGGGGGACCGCCTTGATTCCTTCCCCGACCGTCTCAGCGGAGGCGAACAGCAGCGCGTTGCCATTGCGCGCGCCCTCATCCATGACCCGGTCTTACTGCTGGCCGACGAGCCTACCGGCAACCTTGACGAAGGAACAGGCAACGTTATTCTGAACCTGCTGCTGGAGTTGAGCCGCGACGCCGGAAAGACGCTGATCATGGCGACCCATGATGAGGACATTGCCGGCCTCGCCGACGCGGTCTATTTCCTCGAACGGGGTCAACTGGTCTTCCATCAAGCCCGGGTCTTGGACCCAGACAGAGGAGCGGACGCCGTGCAGGGGCAGGGTCGTATAGCAGATGCCGCGGCCGTGCAGCGATGAGAGTTGCTCTTCCTCGGCGCGCTCTGCTGCGACTTGCTTGGCGGCACAGTTGGCGCCGCCCCCTGCAGTCGACATTTCTTGTTGTCGGCGTTGCTGTCGGTGTGGCTATGATCGTCGCCATCGATCTGGCCAACGGCTCGGCCAACCGGGCCTTTGCGCTTGGGACAGAGCAGATCACCGGCCGCGCAACGCACCAGGTGGTCGGCGGCCCGGACGGCGTCGATTCTGCGCTTTACGTCCGGCTGCGCCGTGAATTGGGATTTCGGCTCAGCGCCCCTGTCGTAGAAAGCTATGTAAGTGTACCGCAGCTGGACGCTCAGCCGATGCGTCTTCTCGGCATTGATCCCTTCGCTGAACCGCCTTTCCGGAGCTACTTGGGAGGCAATGTCCAGACTACCAGCGCCACCGAGGTGGAAGGCTTCGGCGACTACATCACGCCCTTTCTTCTTGAGCCCAAAACGGTTCTGATCGGGCAGTCGGTGGCCGACCGCTACAGTCTGCAGCCTGGTCAGTCGCTGCCGATTCGCATCGGCGCGAGGATGGATAGGTTGACCATAGCCGGGTTGTTGGTTCCGTCGAACGAGTTGAGCAGGCGCGCACTGGATGGTTTGCTCATCGTCGACATCAGCACGGCGCAGGAGTTGCTGGGGAAAGTCGGCCGCCTGGACCGCATCGATCTTATTCTTCCAAGGGATGGGGAAGGCATAGCCCGTCTGGCAGAGATCAGAGAGATCCTGCCCGCGGGGGCTCGTATCATTCGCCCCGCTGCGCGAACGGCCACGGTTGAGGAGATGACCGCCGCATTCCGGCTCAACCTGACCGCTCTCAGCCTGCTCGCCCTGGTTGTCGGGATGTTCCTGATTTACAACACGGTTTCGTTCAGCGTCGTCCAGCGCCGACCTGTCCTCGGGATCCTGCGGGCTCTTGGCATGACCCGTCGTGAGCTGTTCGTCATGATACTAATCGAGGCGGCCACCCTCGGTCTCATTGGCACAGGCTTGGGTTTGGGGCTGGGCGTTCTCCTGGGCCGGGGGGCAGTACAAGCTGTCACCCAGACCATCAACGATCTCTTCTTCGTCGTTGCCGTGCGAAACGCAGACATTCCGGTCTGGACACTGGCCAAAGGCGCTTTCAGCGGTATCGGCGCCGCGCTGTTGGCGGCTCTTCTGCCGGCGCTCGAGGCGACGAGCGTGCCTCCGGCCGGAGCTGTTCTACGCTCCGGAATCGAACAGAAGGCTCGCGGCGCCCTTCCCAGGCTCACCGCGGCAGGACTTCTCCTTGGCCTGCTTGGCGCCGCTCTGCTCATACCTGAATGGAATCTCGTGGTTGCCTTCGTCGGCCTCTTCGCGGTCATCCTGGGCGCGGCGCTGGTGACGCCGGCGCTCACTTATCTGCTGATGGACGGCGTGCGCCGCGTTCTCAGCCGGCGCTTCGGCATCCTCACGCGCATGGCCCCGCGCAACATCATGCGCTCGCTCTCGCGCACGTCTGCAGCCATCGCAGCTCTTATGGTCGCAGTCAGCGTAATCATTGGCGTAGGTGTGATGATCGTCTCCTTCCGGCTGACGGTTGAGCGGTGGCTGGACGAAATTTTGCAGGCCGATATATTCGTCTCGGCACCTGCACTGGGCCCTAATCGCAACAACGCTACCTTGGAACCTGACCTGCTGGAGAAACTGAGTGCCTTTGCGGATGTTGCCGGTTTCTCGACAAGCCGGGAGGTGGAGGCGGCCGCCACCCTACCTGACGGAGAGCAGGTCAATGTGCAACTGGCTGCCTTGCTGCGCGACCTGGCTGGAGAAGACCGCCGCTACCGTGAATCGGTTGGCGACACCACAGCCACCTGGCGCGCGGTTGAGGCCGGCGGTGTGGTCATCAACGAGACGATGGCCAATCGCTATCGGCTGCGGGTCGGTCAAGCCCTGCAACTGGTAACCGATGCCGGAGAGCACGAATTCTCCGTCGTCGGAATTACCTATGATTTCGACGTAAACCCCACCTTGCTGATGTCCGACAGGGTATACCGGAGTTACTGGAATGATGAGGCGGTCTCAACCATCGCTCTTTTTGTGGAACCGGGCGTCGACGTGGACGAAACAGTCAACGCGCTGCGCCGTGAGTTTGCGGGCGAGGCGGAGTTGCTGATCAGCTCGAATCGGGGCGTGCGCCGCAATGCACTGGAGGTGTTCGATCGTACTTTTGCCATAACTGTCGCTCTGCGCCTGCTGGCGACCTTCGTTGCATTCGTCGGCATTCTCAGCACGCTGATGAGTCTGCAACTTGAGCGCGCCAGGGAGATCGGCGTTTTGAGGGCCAACGGCATGACCCGGCGACAGCTGTGGGGTCTCACGCTCCTGGAGACCGGCCTGCTCGGCACAAGCGCCGGACTGATCGCGATACCGACCGGTTTCATCCTGGCGCTGATTCTCATCTACATAATCAATCTGCGCTCATTCGGTTGGACATTGTCAATGCGTCTGCAGGCAGGGGAGTTTGGGCAAGCCTTTGCGGTTGCACTTGCGGCCGCGCTGTTGGCCGGTCTCTATCCGGCCTGGCGCATGAGCAGGACGGACCCGGCGGAGGCTCTGCGCATGGAGTGAGAGGAGTGGGTTGAGATGGGGTGTCCAGCGGAGGGCTGAGGGAAGGTCTGCTCGCTTCAGTCGAAAAGACCCAGGCTCACATATTTACTGCCGTCGTCGGGAAGGAGGGTAACGACGACGCCGTCGGCGCTGCGGGGAAGCTCCTTTGCCATCTGGACTGCAGCGGCAACGGCTGCCCCGCTACTGAAGCCGACAAACAGCCCGGCCGCACGCGCGAGGGCCTGCGTGACGTCCCATGCAGTCTCTGCGGAAACCGTCATGTGACGGTCTACCAGAGATGGAGTATAGATCCCCGGTGTGATAGCAGTCGGCAGGAATTTCAGCCCTTCAATTACAGAGAGTTCATCGTCCGGCTGCACGGCAACCAGCTGCGCCGCCGGATTCTGCTCCCGCAGGAACCGGCCTGCACCCACGAATGTCCCGGTGGTACCCAACCCGGCGACGAAGTGCGTTACACGTCCCTGCGTCTGCTGCCAAATCTCCGGGCCCGTGCCCTCGTAGTGGGCGCGCCAGTTGGCATCGTTGTTGTACTGATCGGCGTAGAAATACCTTTCCGGGTCCGACGCCACGATCTCCCGGACCAGGCGAATCGCCCCGTCTGAACCCTCAAGTGGATCCGATTCAATCAGGGTGGCGCCGTACGCCTTTACGAGGGCCTTGCGCTCACGGCTAACATTTTTTGGCATCACCAGATGGACGGGAAACCCTCGGACAGCGCCCACCAACGCGTAGGCGATAGCGGTGTTGCCGCTGCTGCTGTCGATGAGAATTTGTCCAGCGCCCAACCTGCCGTCGGCTTCGGCCTCATCTACGATCTTCAAAGCTGCGCGGGCCTTCACCGAACCCCCAGGATTCGCCCATTCTGCCTTCGCGTACAGCTGTACATGGTCCAAAACGCCGCAACTGTGGGCGAACTGGGACAGGTCCAGTAGAGGCGTATTGCCTATGTCGTCCAGCACAGAGATCGCGTTGTCTGCAGAGCGACTCTCTGTCAATATGGGTGAGAAGGTCTGGGCAATCATGGGCGGCTCGAAAGTCAAGGGATAGTGGGGAACACTATCCCCTGTCTCGATATCACTCTATGCCTTTACCAGTTCGGGCTGACCGGCGCCATTGGCCGCGACCGTCTCTGCAAAGGCCTCGGCGACGTTGTCGGTTGCATGCTCGTCGAAACTGGGCATGCCGCAAAACTGTTCATAGTCGATCAACTCGGTGACGGTCGGATTGTCACCGCAGACTGGGCAGTCTGAGTCACGGTTCACTGTAAGTGTGCGGAAGGTCATGTCGAGCGTGTCGATCATGAGCAGCCGGCCAGAAAGAGGTTCCCCAATGCCGACGATCAGTTTGATTGCTTCGATCGCCTGGATGGAGCCTACGATGCCGGGCAGGACGCCCAGCACACCGGCTTCGGCGCAGCTTGGCACCTCACCGGGCGGCGGCGGGTCCGGGTAGAGGCAGCGATAGCATGGGCTGCCGGCATCTGCCTGTTCCGGCTGATATACGGTCACCTGGCCCTCGAACATGAAGATACTGGCGTCCACGAGAGGGATGCCAAGCATCTGGCAGGCATCGTTTACAAGATAACGGGTCGGGAAATTGTCCGAGCCGTTTATGACGACGTCGTAGCCCTGCATGATCTCGAAAGCGTTGTAGCTCGTGATGGGTTCACGATAGCCCACGACTGTGACATCGGGATTGATTTCGGCGATGCGGTCGCGGGCCGATTCAACTTTGGGGCGGCCGACGTCGCTTTCCCCGTGGAGAACCTGGCGCTGCAGGTTGGAAACGTCGACCACGTCAAAGTCAATGATGCCGAGCTGGCCCACACCGGCCGCGGCCAGATATATGGCGGCCGGGCTGCCCAGGCCGCCGGCGCCGATGAGAAGCACCTTGCTGTCAAGAAGCTTGATCTGCCCATCTTCGCCAATTTCGTCCAGAATCGTATGACGGCTGTAGCGTATGCCCTGCTCGTCAGACAGTACCGTGGGCACCTTGAAAGGCAAACCTGCGTTTTTCCAGCCGCCGAATCCACCGTTAAGTGAGTAGACGTCGGTATAACCCATTTCCTGCACATTGCGTGCGGCTAGAAGTGAGCGCACGCCGCCAGCACAGTAGATCACGACCGGTTGCGAGCGGTCCGGCTGGTGTTGCTCGATCTGCAGCTCAAGATGACCGCGCGGCAGGAATGAGGCGTCAGGGATGTGCCCCTGTACCCATTCATCGCGCTCACGAATATCGATAAGCGTCATGTCATCGCCGCTGTCGACCCGGTTCTTAACCTCGTTGACAGTGATCTCCTGGACTTCGCTCCTTGCCAACTGCAGCAGTTGATCTCGGTTGAGTTGCGCCATAGTTCACCTGCTCCCGCCGGCCATCGCCGGCACAATTGAAATCTTGTCGCCATCGTCGACGGATGTCGCCAGCCCGTCCAGGGTGCGAATCTCGTCGTCGTTGCGGAACACGTTAATGAACCGTTTTACGTTACCGTTTTCGTCCAGTAGCCTCTCACCGATGCCCGGGTAGTTGCCTTCCAGTTGACCTATCACTTCGCCAACCGTTGTTCCGGTCGCTTCCACCTTGGACTGCCCGGCGGTGAAGCGGCGCAGTGCGGTCGGCACGAACACAGTTGCCATTCTTCGGCTCTCCTTTTCTAGATCGTTTCAGTACAGCGTGATCGAGGCCCCGGTCGACCCCACAGAAAACGCCGGAACCATCATAGCGATGAGTCCGGCGTTTGAATTTCACCTTGGCACGGTATCCTGATTCCAAGCGCTAGCCGAAATGTACCTGCGCCTACTGGTATGGACTGGCGTCACTCCGACAGTGGAAACGTCCGTCGAGTGCGGGCCAAAAGCCAAGCGAACGCCCTCATCGCTCCTGTTCCGGACAGCGGGAAACCACCAGCCTCATGCTGGCGGCGCCCGCTAAGGACACGAGCAAGTATTCAGGTAAGTTGCCTGTCTTTGAATACGCATCAGGATAAGAATGCCTGAATTTATTTTCCTAGCCGTCACTATAGTTCTTGTAGAGACAAAAGTCAAACTGTTGGATTGCGGGGGTGCATCCCAGATTTGGGGTGGGAACAGTCAGGCAGGGAATCGGTGCCAGGGGTGGCTGGAGTTGTTTACCGTCTATTGTCGAGACGCAGTGTAGGCGGCTGGCCTGGCCGTACGGTGGAGACTGTCAGTTGGGGTTGCGAGGGCAGGAACAGGGCGGGCACTTACAGGGATCTGATGGGACTGGCGGAACATGGTCGGGCCAGACACCTTCAATTAGGCACCCGTCACCAATATCGACACCCACTCAATGAGGCATGTTGTAGGAGAGGGGGCGTTGCGGGGGCGGAGCCCCCGCACAAGGGAGGGCCGAATAGGCCCGACCGCCCAAAACTGCAGGGGCCAGGGGACAGTGGTTAGGGGTCAGAGGCGGCGCTTATGCTGGCGGAAACAGGAATAAGAACTGACCGTGGCCTGGTTTCTTCCAGAGGTATGCGACTGTTCACCCCCATTTTGGGATGCACGCGAATGGGGAAGTCAATGCCAGGTGGCGGGTAGAATCCTGAGACCTCTGACGAACCGCAGAATTCCAAGATTCGTCACCTTCCAGGTGGCAGCGGAGGTGAATTCGGGCGGCCTTAGCTGCCAGCTGGCGGATCGACGAGGTAAGGCATCCGAGAGATTACCCACCTTCCGATACGTGTACCGGGAACTCCCTCACGCCGACGACCCTAAAGTCTTCAACTTTGCCCGAACTGTCAAGGGCGAAGACAATGTAGAGAGGGGGAGCGGTTCCGATGAGAAAGTCTCCCAGTACCTGCGGCACGGGGGCGCCGGCGGCCTGGTAGTAACCGAACAGGCCGGGCCTCACCTCATTGAAAGGGATGGCATTTCGGGCCGCGTCCAGATCCGCATCGGGCCAGTGCGGCTCCATTCGAAAGGCCCGGATCACCGGCGCGTCGTCGTATTCCAGCGAGCAGATGAGGTAATAGGTCTCCGGGTAATGGGCATTCCAGGCATCTGTGGCTGAAGGATAGGCGACGGAAACAGGATGGGAGTGGTAGATCGCCACCATTTCGTCCCCTGCTTCTTCAAATTCGAACTGTTTCAGGAGCGTCTGCGGGTCAACATCGTAGTTGTCAATTTTGTCGTCGGCCAAGTTGCGGGCACGGTAAAGCTGAGTCGCCTGACCTTCCCTTCCCCTCAAGATACCGCAAATCTCCTCAGGTTTGCCTTCGCGGGCGTGGGCGACAATGCCGTCATGGACTGTTCGAGCCAAGTGGACGATGCTCATAGGACGCTCCTGAATGAGATAGCTGCGGTCGCCATTTTTTGCCACTGGAGAGACCTGAAAATTGTACAATCACTATCGGAAAAATCGCTAAAGACGGTGAGCTTTGCCAGGAGTTTGTCGAGGGCGTTGAAGACAGTAATGCCCGCGGCGGGGCCTGCGAAAACATGGCTGGAAATTGAAAAACGTCGGCCGCTATGATACGATCCTGCGCACCACTTCCAGCAGTATTTTACCGCATTACGATACAGGACCATTTGACTTTCCCCGTGGAAGGCGAAGCATGGCAGGCGTAGAAGGCAGACGACAGGAGTTTTCCTCGCGAAGCTGGGATGATCGCCAGCTCCTGAACATCGTGGATTCGGTCCTGCGCCGGTTCTTTCGCAGCTATTGGAGTCTCGACCCGTTGACCCGCAGCCAGGTTGACCGGCTGCGAATTGCGGCGGCTGCGGCGGCAGGTGAGACAGACATCAGCGCGATGGAAAGACGCGCCGTCTTCACGAGCTTCCTGGACGATCTCGCATCCATCGAGGCGGTGCTGCCGCTCATCGAAGAAGCGATGCGCGGCGGCATTGCGGGTGACAGTGCCGGCTACGGGAGGGCAATGGGTGTAAACTACCTGCAGGCGCTCAACCTCCTGCGAACAATGCGCGATGATCCCTCCAACTATGTACCGCGATCCCATCGTGTTCCGCCCGCCCCCGCCCTTCGGGGCGCTGTCCCTCCGCCGACCGATTCAAGCGGACTGCCGCAGTCAGGCGGTCAGGGGAAGAGAGGCGCAATGCCGTTACGAGAAGGTGCAGCGGCCCCCGCCGCAGGCGTAGCGAGCCGTGACGCGGTCGTCCAGTTTCACACCTATGTCGATTTTCCGCCGACTATTTCCAACCGAAATGATGTTACGTATCCCTTGGTCGTACAGCTGGTTCGCGACCTTCCCCGCGAGAGCCGGGGCCAGACTGAAGTCGGCATCGCTTTTCAGGACGAGGTCGAGTATGTGGACGTTGTCGTGCGGGCGCCCGGCTTTGAGGAGGTCAGCGGTTATGGCGCAGGTTCGCGCGAAGGGCCCGCCTTGCGGCGCACGATCGCGGTACCTCAGGACGGCGACTCCCAGCCGGCTGTTTTTCTGTTTCAACTCGTAGACGATCGTACGGGCCCACATTGGGTTACGGTCGACTTCTACCACCGGGGCAGGAACGCAGGTTCACTGAAATTGGAGGTCGCGGTAAGGAGCTTTCCGTTCCTGCGCGGCGGCACTCGGCGAGGGGAAGGCATTGACGTCGAAGAGGGCGAGGAGCCGACGGCTTTCGGCACGGCCTCAGTTGTGCGCGCGGTTGACGGCGTAAGCATACCGCAGGGCACGCCGATTCCTGCAGCCGACATTGAATTGCGAATCACTCGAGATGCCGACGGCCGAACACTTCATTACCATCTTCATTCGCAGAAGCTTTCTGCCTTGGATGGGCGCAGCGTGGGCTCGATAGTCTTCAACGACCTCTCCAGGCCCGACCTTTTTTTCGACCGGCTGGCCGAGAGGCTTAGCGCCCTTGCGGCCCGGGCGGGCACCGATCTGCCCGGAGACGAGGCCGTTCGCATGGAAGACGAAGTTGCCGATCTCGGCATCGAGCTTTATGAGCAACTCTTCCCTGCTCCCCTGCGACAGCTCTACTGGGAAATTAAGGCGCGGCGGGAGGCCGGAGAACTAGATAATCTGCTCGTAGTCAGTGACGAGCCGTGGATTCCCTGGGAGCTGGTTAAGCCCTACGACGTGGTGGATGGCGAGGATGTCGAAGACGACCATCTGGCGGGGGCTTGGCGCATGAGCCGCTGGCTGGCGGGAGCAGCCGTGCCATCGGACCTGAACATCCAGTCCGCCCGCCTCGTCGCGCCGATGATTTCGCTGGATTTTGTGACCCAGGAGATTCAGTATTTCGACAGCCTTGCAGCACGTCAGATCGAAATCGCGCCGCCGATCACTACCCGCGCCCAGTTCCTTGAGCTTGCAGAACAAGGCGGCGCCCAACTGTTTCACTTTGCGACCCACGGCAACTACAACCAGGAGTTCGTGGACGAATCGCCGATCGTATTGGAAGGCGATCCCCTCTTTCCCAGTGACTTGACAAGACGCAGAGCAAGGGGGCTGCGCCGCGAAAAGCCGCTCATTTTTCTCAATACATGTCACGGCGCCCGCGTCGGCTACAACCTGACCGGCCTGGGAGGCTGGGCACAGCGCCTGGTGGACCATTTGGGCGTCACGGCGTTCGTGGGCGCGCTGTGGGAAGTGCACGATGAGCTGGCCTCGAAGTTCGCCCAGATCTTCTATGAGGAGCTCTGGGCGGGAAAGACGATGGGCGAAGCCTTCTATTCGGCTCGGCAGCATATCCGAGCTATGCAAGGTGCCAACCCCACCTGGCTCGCCTATACTCTTTACGGCGATCCCAATAGCCGTGTCTTTTGGCGATCACAAAGCACCTAAGCCAATCCTAGGCACTGAACCCAGCCGGACTTAACACAGCCATGACAACCCCGATGCGCCGTCAGTACCTGCAATTGAAGAGCCAGCATCCGGACTGCATTCTGCTGTTCCGCCTGGGGGACTTTTATGAAGCCTTCGATCACGACGCCGAGATCGTGGCTGAGGTCTGCGATGTCGTGCTCACCAGCCGGCCGGTCGGCAACAACCAACGCGTACCCCTGGCCGGCGTCCCCTATCACAGCGTCGAAGGCTACCTGGCGAAGCTGGTGGAGGCCGGTCACAAAGTAGCCATCGCGGAACAGGTCAGCGAACCGGGGTCAGGCCTGGTGGACCGGGAGATCCAGCAGGTAATCACGAAGGGCACAATCGCTGAACCCTCGATGCTTGACGACAGCCGCAACAACTATCTGGTTGCCGTGCTGTTTAACGCCCGCGGCGATGAGGCAGGCATTGCTTATTGTGACATTACCACTGGCGAGTTTGCGGCGACACAGATCGACAGCGGCGGCTTGGCTGAGACCGAGCAACGACTGGAAGAGGAGTTGGCCCGCCTGCGGCCAAGCGAGCTGGTTACGTCCGATTGGAATGCCGAAGAGAGCAGGCTCGCCCCTTTGATCGCCAGTTTTCAGGCGCTTGTTTCGCCAGTTGAAGCCTGGCAAGTGGAGATTGACACGGCCCGCGATGCGCTGCAACGGCATCTCGGAGTCCGCAGCCTGGACGGATTCGGCCTGCAGGAAAGGCCGCAGGCCGTGCGCGCCGCCGCCGCCATCCTTGCCTACTTGCAGGAGATGCAGCCCAGCGCCCTCTCCCAATTGGTCAGACTGCACAGCTACGCTGTGAGCGAGTTCATGGTGTTGGACGACTCCACGCGGCGCAATCTTGAGTTGACGGAAACGATACGCGGCGCCGACGTGCGGGGCAGCCTTCTTGGCGTGTTGGACGAAACCCTGACACCGATGGGAGGGCGGCTGCTTCGGAGCTGGCTGGGACGCCCACTGCTCGATGTCGCTCTCATCAACGCAAGGCTGGAGTCAGTCAAGGCAATGGTGAGCGAGACCGAATTGCGGGTTCAGGTACGCGACGTGCTGCGAGGCATGGGAGACCTGGAGCGCTGGATCAACCGCATAACCCAGGCCAAGGCGCTGCCACGCGATCTACTTGGTGTCCGGGAGATCCTCGGCAGTGCGCCTACCCTTCGCCAGTTGATCACTTGCTCCAGGCCGGACTCCGAAAGGGGGCCGGGGAATTGGACTGCACCCTTGGCCCCATCAGACGCCTTTTTCGAACAGATGACGGGCAAACTGCCGGACTGTAAGCACTCGATCGAGCTTCTGCAGAGAGCGATCGACGATGAACCTTCAGCTACGCTGGCGAATCCGGGCATCATCCGGCCCGGATACAGTGATGAGCTGGATGCAATCGTAGAAAACAGCCGCCATGCCAAGGAGTGGGTTGCCGCGCTTGAGAATGTGGAACGGACGCGCCTCAACATTCCAAGTCTGAAAGTAAGCTACAACAAGGTCTTCGGCTACTATATTGAAGTGAGAAACACACATGCGGGCAAGGTGCCGCAGGAATATATCCGCAAACAGACGCTCACGAATGCGGAACGCTACATAACGCCAGAGCTTAAGGAATATGAGTCGCAAATCCTCAACGCCGACGAGCGCCGCCTGGCGCTGGAGCAAGAGCTTTTCGGCTGCGTTTGCGCTGACCTGAGCGCGCATGCCGACGAGATTCGCTGCCTGGCCGAGGGGCTGGCCCTGCTGGACGTGTATGCGTCGATGGCCGAGGTCGCGGTCAAGCGTCGGTACTGCCGCCCTGAGATCGACGACGGCACCGGAATCACAATCACGGGTGGGCGCCACCCGGTTGTGGAACTGACGAGCGACGAGCCCTTTGTCCCCAACGACGTGCATCTCTTTCCCGGCGAACTCATTCACATCCTGACGGGTCCGAACATGTCGGGCAAGTCCACTTATCTGCGGCAGACGGCCCTGATCACTCTCCTGGCACAGATTGGCTCCTTTGTACCTGCGACCGCGGCCCAAATCGGCGTTGTCGATCGGATATTCACTCGCATTGGCGCCAGCGACGAGCTCCACCGCGGGCAGTCCACCTTCATGGTCGAGATGATCGAGACGGCCAATATCCTCAATCACGCCACCGAACGCAGTTTGCTTGTTTTGGACGAGATCGGGCGCGGCACCAGTACATACGACGGACTGGCCATCGCCTGGGCCGTGGTGGAGCATATCCACAATAGCCCATCGCTGCGCGCCAAGACGCAGTTCGCAACCCACTACCATGAGCTGACCGACCTGGCTGAACGGCTGCCCCAGATCGTCAACTACAATGTGGCCGTAGACGACAGCGGCGACGACGTTGTGTTTTTGCGCCGGATCCTGCCCGGCCGGGCCGACCGGTCCTATGGCGTGCACGTGGCGCAGATGGCGGGGTTGCCGAGAGGGGTTGTACGGCGGGCGGGAGAGATTCTGCTCGATTTGGAGGCCTCCGGCGCGGCCGGCCCATCGACCCTTTTGGATCAGACGCCCGGACGTAAGCAGAAGGACGCCATGCAGGTAGGTCTCTTTGCCGATGACCACCCGGTGGTGGAATCGCTGCGCGCGCTGGACGTGGATGCCCTTTCTCCGCTGGACGCACTCAACCGACTCTACGAGCTTCGGCAGCTAGCTGAATCCAGTTGAGAAGCGTTGAACGCAAAGTTCATACCCTGGACAAGGCGAGAGAAGTAGATCGTGTCGCTTAAGAAAGACGAGGAAGGTTGCGCGCAGTCCAGTTCGGGGCCTTTCGCTCCGGCGAAAGGCTTCCAGGTTCAAGCTCCGGTGGCTGCTTCATCAATCGTACGAGGAGAGAACCGTAGCGCGGAGAATAAACGCGGTCCCCGCACGACGTTTCCCGGTATAGTGGGCTTGCAGAGCAGAGTCGAACTGCCTAGTTGAAGGGATTAACCCTCCGGCTGAGCCGTCTGATTCGGGTGAATCGTGGTACCCGGCCACATCGTGGTGACCTCGCTCACGTCGATGGTGATGCCGTCCGGATCTTCGACCTTGAAGGCGGGCTGCTCCAGGTTGTCGGGGTCAAGAGGGGTCTTGCCGCCAAGCCCGTCGGAGAAGATAGTGTATCCCATGTCGCGCAGGCGGCGGGCCGCGGCCGCAACGTCCGGGACGCCCACGCCGATGTGCAGGTAGTCGAGCATGCCGCCTATGTGTTCTGGCCGGTCGTCGCCCTGGTGCTGAAATACGGCGAAATTATGGTAGCCGTCGGTCAAGTCGTAGCGGATTCCCCTTTCGCCTGCGACACGCAACCCCAGGCCATCGCGCCAAAAGCGGATGGACTCAGAGAGATCGGACGCTCGTACCCCCACATGGATTAAGACACTCATTCTTTTTTCTCCTTACATCTGCAAAGCAAACGTGGATTGTGCCGTCAGATACACCTGTGACCTTCAACGGTCCCAGCGCGAGCGGCGGGACTCAAGATTGGAATGGACATCGATTAATACAGTCTCCCCTTCGGCATTGAGCCGTTGGGCCCTCTGCAAGGCCGGAATCATCTCGGCGGTCTTCGTCACGGTAATCCCGACTGCACCGAGGCCTTCCGCGATCTTGGCGTAGTCTCCGACCATATGGCTGACGTCGAATCGCTGGCGCGCGGTTGCAAAGTTTCCCGGCGGGTATGTCGCCATGCCGCCGTTATTGAGCAGTACTGTCGTAATCGGCACCTTAGCCCGCACCGCCGTTTCAAGGTCCAGGCCGGACATGCCGAAGGCTCCGTCACCCATGAGGTTAAGGCAGAACTTTTCGGGATGCGCCAATTTGGCCCCGATCATCAGTGGCAGGCCAAAGCCGAGGTGCGTCGTCTTGCCCCAGCCGATGTAACTGTTGGGTACGGTGGCAGTGTAGAAGGGAACGATTGAGTCGCGGGGTGCGCCGGCGTCGTGGGTGACGATGCTGTTTTCCCAGTCGAGGGTGCGGTCGATATCGTGGATCACACGGTACGTGTTGAGAGGCTCTTCGTCCGATGTCAGTAAAGGCATCCATTGGTCCAGCCACGGTTTCCTGCAGGCGGCGATCTCGGCTGCGGTTTGGCGGCTCCGCTCGCCCCGGCCATCGCCAATCTGGCGCTTTACTGAATCGACCATCGCCTCCAAGGTCAGCCTGGCGTCGCCGACCAGGCCGATGTCGACCGACTCATCTTTGTTAATGTCATCTGCGTCAATCGTATTGTGAATGATCACCTTGCCGGGCAAGATTATCTGACAGTATGGGCCGCGTGTGAGGCTGGAGCCGATTGCGAGCAGGAGGTCGCACTCCTGCAACCAGCGGTGGGCAGGCAGTGTCGTGGCGCGGCTGCCCGCGCCAAGGCAGAGAGGATGGCGCTCGTCAAGAGCCGACTTGCCCGGCATTGTGCAGAATACCGGAATACCTGTAAGCTCAGCCAGTTCCCGCAGAGCCGCAGTGGCGCCGGCGAGTAGAACGCCACCGCCTGCCCAGATGACCGGTTTCTCAGCTCGCAGCAACTCCTTTACCGCTTCGTCAATCTCGGCCTCGGCAGGAACCTGCTTCATCATCTGCGGCGGCCGGTAGTCGCACGAGCTGGCCGGTACCTCTTGATCGCAGACATCCGTCAGCATTTCGACGACGACCGGCCCTGGCGGTCCATTGCGCAACGCATGGAACGCCCTTCTCATCACCGCCGAAACCTGATCGGGCCGGTATATCGCCTCAACACGTTTGACGACACCCTGGTAGTTACTCGAGGCAGAAAAATTGGGTTTCACAGCCAGCTGGTCCAGATTGACACCACCCGGAAGGACCAGAATCGGGACATTGTCGGCATAGGCCTGGGCGATTCCGCCCATTGCGTTTTCGGCGCCAGCCTGCGATTGGACTGCGACCACGCCAAAGCGCTGGCGGCCGCTGGTGCGGCTGTAACCGTCCGCGGCCATCACGGCGCCGCGTTCGTGGCGGAAATTGATCGGGCGGATTCCGACCCGGGCAGCGGCTTCGATCAGCGGGTTAGACGGATAGCAGGCAAGCCAGTCGACCCCTTCCGTCTTCAAAATCGTTGCGATGGCTTCGATTCCGTTCATACTCGGATCTCAGGTTGTCTCACTTCGCGGTGGCAGTTGAGGTTGGAAATCTGTCCCGTCCGGTTCCTCTATTGTGTAAGAGGCTCGGGCAAGGCGGACAGATCCACCTGCTGCGGCGTGCCGGAGTGGATCGATGCGATGATCGTCTCAACCAGCAGAGTGGACAAAATGCCCGCCTGCGGCGGCACATAGGGTTCCGTGTCGTTGCGGATGGCCTCGACCAGCAGCGAAAGGCGTTCGATTGGCGGCGGGGTCAGAGTCTCGTCCTTTTGCCCTTCATTCGGGTCCGGGGTCGAAAAACTGACTTTGCGGAAGTGTTCATAGAGGACGGCCGTATCATCGCCGTCAAAGAACTCAAAGAACCACTTGGATATCACGGAATTGAAGCCAGCGTCGCTCATCAGGAAGGTGCCGACGGAGTCGTTGGCGAAGCGAATCGTGGCAGCGGCAGTATCCACCATGTCGTCGCTGCCCAGTTCACCGGGATGCGTAATCTGGCCGCCGGTTGCGTACACCTCCACCGGCGCGCTGTCATGGATCCAGCACAGGTAGTCGACCATGTGAACGCCAACATCCCACAGCGGCCCGCCGCCTTCAACGGGATGCCAGCGCCAGCGGTTGAGGTCGGCGCGGCTCATCATGCACTGGCTGTGACTGACCTTAGGTGCGGTAATGCGCTGACGAATGGCGCGTGCGGCGCCAGAAAAGCGAATGGAGAAGTTGAGCATCAGTTTTGTGCCTGCGGCCTGCATCGCTTCGTGGATGCGCAGGCAGTCGGCGGTGGTCATAGCCATCGGCTTTTCGAGGAATAGATGTTTGCCGGCCTGTAGTGCGGCGACGGCCAGTTCTGCATGGGAACTGTGGGAAGTGGCAATTGAAACGATGTCCACGGAAGGGTCGGCAAAGACGCGATCCGGGTCGGTGGCGGCGAATTCTGCACCGTGCTCCTGCTGCAGCTGTTGAGCCATGCCGGCCTGAATATCGCAAAAGCCGCGCACGGTTACGCCTTCGGTTGCGGCTGCCCAGCCGGCATGTGCCCGACCCGCGCCACCACTTCCAATTAGCGCCCATCCCAATGCCCCCTTCGCGCCGTTCACAGTCATCAGTTCACCTCAAAGTCTTTTGACTCAATACTTTGCCGCCTGATTGCAGTTGAAAGGACCTACACAGGGGACCTCGCAACCTACTCATTCGTTTCATTCCTGGACAGTCACAGGTGCTTGCCAGTCCTCCGTCGCTGTATTGTACACGAAAGCCCCATTTGCCTGAACTGTAGTCTGTGCGGTCGCGTGGAAGACCCGAACTTCATGAGAAGAATCAAAGCGCTGGAACCAGAGGGAAATAGCCGTCGGCTCAGGGCGGCGCAGTGAGTGACCCTTACACCGCATATATGCATTTCAGAGAGTAGCGTCACCCTACGATTTGAAATATACTTCAATCCCAATGACCCCTCATAACGAACCCATGCGCAGATGCCAAGCCGGTTGCTCGCGCTAAGCACGGGAGGACTACATGGCAGGAAACTCGGCAGCGCAGGAACAGAAGATCGAAAGCACATCATCGACGACTACGGGGCTGACACCGGAACAGATCCAGCAGTTCAAAGAGGAGGGCTTCCTGATCGTGCGTCAGATGCTGCCCCTCGATGCGTTTCAGCCTCTGATCGATGAGCTTGCAGAGAAGGTTGACGGTGCGATTGGAGAAGCTGTCCGGCAGGGTCAGCTTGACTCCAGAATGACCTTTGAAGACGAGCCGTTTGCCAACCGGCTGGCACTTGCCTCCGAAGCCTGTACCGACCGGAACTGGCTGTGGCAGAATTATTTTTCACGGGGGAAGCCCATATCTGCAGGCATGTTTACCCTTCGCACTGCTCCCGTACTATTGGACGCGACCGAATCCTTGATCGGACCCGAGATCCTCGCCCATCCGCAGTTCGCGTTACGGCCGAAGATGCCAGACCTTGACTTGATGGACATCCCCTGGCATCAGGACCTAGCCTACCTGATACCTGACGAAGCAGGTGAGACCCTTGTCGTAAACTATTGGATCCCGCTCGTCAGCGCCACCGAGCGGAACGGCTGCATGCAGGTGATTCCGGGCTCTCATCTTGAAGGTCTGATTGCCCATGAGCTGTGGATTGAGACGCCGGGACACAAGGGTGCCAGAGGAATTGCCGACGCGGACTTGCCTGCCAGTAGCGTCGTCTCCTGCGAGGTAGACCCAGGCGATGTATTGATAACAATGGAGCGACTGGTGCATCGCTCGATTCCAAACCGGTCGCAGACGGTGCGCTGGAGCGTCGACACGCGGTACAGCCGGATTGGACTGCCGACGGGCCGGTCCAAGGTGCCGGGTTTTGTCGCCCGCAGCCGGAGACATTCCGACCGGGTCGCCCGCTCGCACCACGACTGGATACAGAATCTCGCTGACGCAGGCCTGGACCGCTGGTTGCAGCCGCTGGACAACTGAGAGTATACGGGGCCGAGAGATGACCGAGCACAAATTCAAACTGGGTATGTACCTGCCGGAGCTGGCTCTCCCCTTCGACGAGTCGCTGGCAAAGGCCAAGGAGATCGGGGCCGACTGCGTATGGTTCAATACACTTGGCGCCGACGGCCCGTCAATGCGCGAGCTGGATGATGCCGCGGTGGACCGCATTGGGGAGCAGGCGGCGGGCCACGGGCTTGAGATCTTCCTGATCAACGTCGGCAATCCGTTCAAGCAGATTCACCTCACCGATCTCGACGTTGACTGTATGGAAGAGCATCCGGAGTTTCGGCAGGACATGGACGACATGGTGCGCTCGATGCAGATTGCGGCGCGCCTGGGGGTCGGTGCCGTAGGCGTATTCACGTTTGCGTGGCCGGGAGAGTACTCAGCCGCCAAACCAACGTGGCCTATGAGATGGTTGACGCGGGGCGGCCACATCGCCGACGTCGACATGGAGAAGCTGGTGCGGGCCTTTACTCTTGCGCTAGAGGAGGCCGAAAAGTATGACGTCGACCTGGCGCTCTCTATGATGCCCTGGAACTATACGAACACTACCGGCAACTTCCGGAGGCTGGCCGAGGCGCTCAACTCGCCGCGCATCAGAGTGATGTGGGGGCCGTCCGACAACATGAACTGTGGTGAAACGGACGTGGCGACGGCGGGCTTCCTCAATATCCATCCCTATCTCCACGGGCTGCACCTGAAGGACCTGACCGTCAAGGATGGGTTGCAGCTGGACTTTTCCTACTGCCCGCTGGGTGAAGGCGACGTGGATTATCCCACGATTTTGCGGAGTCTGCGAGACCGGCACAGCGACGCGGTGCTGTCGGTGGCGACGCATTTTCTGCCGCCGAGCGGTTCGCGTGTGGAGGCGATGCAGATTAACTATGCGAACTTTAGGCGGTTAATCGCAGAGAGTTGACGTCTCTCCTCCAAAGCATTTCCTCTCCCGGATCACAGGGGCCAAAGCGCCCGCTCGACACCATGTTATGTGCACGGGCTGCGCGTTTGGGATTTGAGGCCACCAAGAGTTCAGCCGTAGGGGAACGCAGTATCCGATTGAGTCTGGAGCTGTCTCCCGGATTAGCGAAAACAGGTTAAGTTTCGGCGAGCAGCCGCGTGCCTGGCAGCGGTTCGCGCGCACAGTGCTTCAAGTTTTTTTGCATATCTCGGGCAGTTATGTAAGATTGCGCACTAGCTTACTGACCTCCTCTGGAACCGGGGCGCCGGACCCAAGCATTTACAATCAATTGAAGAAATCTGTTACGTGACCAGGAATCTTGCTCGCACGCATCAGCCTTCAAACTTCCTCAACGTTTGGCGCGGCATGAGCCGGCAGGCCCGTCGCGAAGCGGTTGAGGGCTACATATGCATCTCTCCCTGGCTCGTCGGATTCGTCATGTTCGTCGCCGGCCCGATTCTGGCGTCACTCCTCCTCAGCCTGACGTACTGGGATATCGGAAGTGCTCCACGCTGGGTGGGACTGCAGAACTACGTAGAGATTTTCACCAACGATGGGGACTTTCTACAGGCTCTCAAGGTTACTCTGACCTATGCCGTGGTGACTTTGCCGCTGCACCTAGTGTTGGGGCTGGCGCTATCTCTGCTGCTGAATCTGCGCCTACGCGGCATGAACTTCTATCGTACACTTTTCTACATCCCAGCGGTGCTGCCAATTGTGGCGGTGACCATGCTCTGGATCTGGATATTCAATCCCGAGTTCGGTGTTATCAACCATCTTCTATCGCTGGTCGGGATTGAGGGGCCTAGCTGGTTTCACAGTCCACGCTGGGCCTTACCAGGTCTGATGCTCCTTGGTCTGTGGGGGGTAGGCGGGGGCGCCGTCATCTACCTGGCCGGTCTGCAGAACATACCGCCCCACCTTTATGAGGCGGCGGAGATTGACGGCGCGAATATCTGGCGTCGCTTCTGGCGAATCACGTTGCCCCTGTTGACACCGACCCTCTTCTTCCAGTTGGTTCTGAATCTGATCGCTACCTTTCAGGTATTTACCCAGTCTTACATTGCGACGCAGGGAGGACCGCTCCAAGCAACGTTTTTCTATATGCTGTACATTTACAACAAGGCGTTTGGCACCCTGCGGATGGGCTATGGTTCGGCATTGGCGTGGATACTCACGCTGATCATCCTGGCCGTTACGCTGCTAGTATTCCGCAGTTCACCGCACTGGGTTTATTACGAAGCTGAACGGCGCAAGGAAGACGCATGAAGCCAGGGGTAATAGACTACCTATGAATGTAGATTCGCCCGTGACGCAAGGAGGCGGCTGGATCAGTCAGTTGCGCTGGAATCGCCGCGTGCGAGGCCGGGTTGTCAGCTTCTCAGCCCATTTCTCCATGATACTGTTGTCACTTATCTTCCTGATCCCGATGTTTTGGATGCTCTCGACTTCTCTAAAGAGCCGGGCCCAGACGTGGCTGTTTCCCCCTGAATGGATCCCGAACCCTGTTGTCTGGGAACACTTTCCCCGCATTTTTGAAGTAGCTCCCGTGCTGCTCTTTTTCCAAAACACAATGATCATTGTGTTTTGGAATGTATTGGGGCAGGTGTTCTCGACCAGTCTGGTTGCCTTTGGCTTCGCGCGCCTCCGCTTCCCGGGACGTGATGTGCTATTCATCCTGTTGATTGCGACTCTCATGATCCCCTACCAGGTGACCCTGATTCCCACCTTTATTCTGTTCAAGCTTTTTGGTTGGATCAATACATTCCTGCCACTCACAGTGCCGGCTTTCACCGGCAGTGCCTTCTTCATCTTCCTAATGCGCCAGTATCTCATGTCGCTTCCGTTCGATCTGGACGACGCCGCGCGTATGGATGGCTGCAATACGTTCCAGGTCCTGTTTTTCATTCTCCTGCCTCTGTGTATTCCGCCCCTGGTAATCGTTGTCGTTTTCACCTTCATTGGCGTATGGAACGACTTCCTCGGGCCGTTGATCTATCTGAACGAAAACACAAAGTATACAATCGCTTTAGGTTTAAACCTGCTGCGAGGGCGCAATCGCACGGACTATAACGTGCTGATGGCGGCTTCGTTGTTGGCGGTCCTACCCACTCTCATCGTCTATTTCCTTGCCCAGAACAAGCTGATTGGGGGTATCGCCTCGGTTGGCTTAAAGGGTTAAATCACTTAAAGCGTTGAGGCACTACTCACAGTATCCACACAGGGAGGACAAGATGAACGGAAGCGCACAACAGAGTCGTCGGGATTTTCTGAGATTGGGAGCGCTGGCTGGGGCGGGCAGCTTGCTGGCAGCCTGTGCGGCGGTGGCGCCAGGCGCAGCGGGAGACGAGGGAGCCCCGGATGCTGCCGCCACGACCATCTCATGGTGGAACCCGGACGTTCTCGACTGGCAGCCGGCCTATATCGATATGGCGGCCGCGTTCATGGATCAGAATCCTGACATCCAGGTCGAAGTGCAGGATGTTCCTGAAGGAGGCTTCGCCGAAAAGATTTTGGCCATGATCGCAGGCGACACGGGGCCGGACGTTTGGGTCTTCTATTACGCCACCGACTTTGCCCGCCGCGGCTTTACGGAAGACATTACGCCGATGCTCGAAGCCGACGCAATCCAGGCGGAGGAGATGTGGTTCCCGATCTGCCTCGAGAGGGCCACCTATGAGGGACGGATGTACAGCACGCCGCGTGACGGCGTCTGGGGGATGGTTGGCTACAATGCCAGCCTCTTCGAGGAGATGGGTGTGCCACTGCCAGTAGAGGGCTGGACGATTGACGATTATCTGGCTGCTTGTATCGCCCTCACCGATGAAGAGTTGGGGACCTGGGGCACACTCATTTCCGGTCCAGGCACACTTCTTTGGGACCAGGCCTTCTGCTGGAATATGGGATTTGAAATTGTTAGCGAAAACGGGCGGCAGGTGCAAGGCCTGCTGGACACACCAACTTCGATCGAGGCCATTCAGTGGGTTCTCGATTTGGAGGTCGTGCACAAGGTTGCTCCGTCGGGCGCCCAGTCAGAAGCACTTGGCCCATTTGCCTTCGGATCGGGCAAGGTAGGCATGTTCCAGGCATCAGGCTGGAATCTTGTAGACCTGAAAGAGGTTCCATTCGAATGGGACATGGTCTCGGTTCCCATTCGCGAGGGCGGCGAGTCATTCGCGTGGGGGGACTCGGTACAGTACTACATGTGGACCGGTTCACAGGAAAAAGAGGCCAGTTGGGAGTTGATGAAATACATCAGCGGCGTGGAAGGCAGCCAGATTGCGGCCGAAGTGGGGGCCTGGACGCCGCCGACTCCGCAGACCTGGCTGAATCTGGGTTGGGACCAGGATCCTGTTCTTAGCAAATTCTGGCAGCAGGCCCAGCTGCCTACCAAGGTGCCCAACTACCTGCGCACTGAATTTCACTGGGACTGCGTCCACCCGCAGTTTGCCGGAATCTGGACCCGTTACATTGAAAACGAAGAACGACCCCTGGATGCACTGGTTCAGGAGGCGGCGGCCGAGGCCCAGGCCTGCCTGGACAAATCCTACGCGGCCAGCTAGGCGTCCGGCGTACAGAAGTAACTTTGATAGTAAAGTGAAGGTGCGGCAATGTGCCGCACCTTCACTTATTTTGTTTTGTCCAATCCCCTGCGCGAAAGGAGTACCTTCGTGGCCAGCCGCATCAGCTTTGAAGGCTATACTTTTCTATTCCAGGTCCTGACGACCAGCAACGTCTACACCGCCGAGTTTTCCGCTCCCGTACAGGAGGGTGAGCGCCTCGTCTACCGTACGCAAGAAGTGAGTTACGGAGATGACAGCGGACGCGTGGCCGCGCTGTTTGAGGTCTCATTCTCGAGCAGAGCGAAAACGGTCAGCTGGCAGGCCCGGGCTGAACATTCGGAACCTATAAAGGGAATCAAAGTGTTTGTCGAGTCACTCCCTTACGGCAAGGTCGTCACGCCTCCTGGTTTGCGATGGGAGATTGGCGAATCGGCGGGGCAGTGCTTCGTATACCCGCATGGAGCATACCCGGTGCGGGGACGCGGTGGAGAAACCGGCATCGTCTTTCCTGTCGGCCCAATTCCTGGCATGGCTGCGCAGTTCATTTTGATCGAAGGCGAGGAGGAAACCGTCTGTATACGCTCCAATGAACATCCCCCTCGCTTCAAGCGATTCTGGGCATACCGCGCCGAAGAATGCCTCGAAGTCCATCTCATGTCGGAGGAAAACGCCTTCGAGCTAAGCAACGAGCACAGCTCGCCAACCTGGCACATCGAGCGCGTCTCGACATGGGAGGAGGCCGTCGATCCCTACATCGAGTGGATGGAGGAAGCCTATGGATTGGAGCCTCTTGAAAGTAGGCGCGATGTGCCTGAGTGGCTGCGCCGGGTTGCTTTCATGGCCATCCTGCATGGCGTAACTTCAGACGGGAAGATGTGCCATAACTTCGCGGAAATGGAGGCGCGGCTGAATGAACTTGCGCGGGTTTTCCCGCCTGAGCGCACGTTGATCAAAGTACTGGGCCATGAAGGCCGAGTCGACTACCACGTTCCCGACAATCTGCCTGGCGAAGAACTAGGGGGACCGGAGGGATTCGCCCGGTTCATGAAGTCGGCCCACGCCCTCGGATTCAAAGTGCTGGTACACATGAACGTTTGGGGAATGGCGTTGGACCACCCTCTCTATCCTCAGTTTGCGCAGCACCAGATCCATGATCTTTTCGGTCGGCCGGTCTTCTGGGAGGTCGACTACGATAAGGATGAAAATATCGAGCCGACATTTGCCTATATCTCGCCCGATGCCCCGGAGTTCAGAAAACTCATGATTGATTGTATTGGGCGCCTTGTAAATGACTATGCGATAGACGCTGTCCACCTGGACCAGTCGGCTTTCCCCATCAATGATCTCTATCATGATCACATGCGCGGCGTCGGTCTCCTGTTTGAAGAGTTGCAAGCTGCATTTCCCGGTGTACTCTTCACCGGCGAAGGAACATCGGAATGGGTGGCCGGTATGTACGCGCTCTCGTCAGGACAGGGTGAAATCCTGTGGATCGACGGGGAATTAGGGCACGACGGCAGCAGACTTGACGAATTGGTAAACTCCGAAATGTACCGCCGTCTCCTCGGAAAATACATGCTCAGTTACGGATCCTCCGGCTCGATCGGGCCCGAACCCAGACGCGGCGTCTGGACATTCCCCCATCCCCGGATCTGGTGGTCCGAAAGGAAGTTTCGCGCCTGGCAGGATTTTTTCGAGAGACTCGATGTGATCCCTACATTGGTGCTCACCGACAAGCATGTTAAGACCGACAGCGCCCTTGCTCAACTGGTTCTCGACAGAGCCGAACGGTGGCTAGAAAGAAAATCCTGACTTTGGACCTCTTCCAGTTTTCGTACCATGGCCCATTCCTAGATCCAAAAAATATTCTTGTCGCGGCCTACGCCTGCACGAGAGAAAGCCGAGGGCCACGACATATAGAACTGAGGTGTGGGGGGTGAGGGATTTCCTTGGATTGACTCAACTGGGAACGTGGCCCGGCGCTGGATTAAACGTCAGGCTCTGTGGTGGTAGCACCCATGGTTACTGGGGGAAAAGTCACTAAATACAGTTTTTCTTGCAGATTCAGGTGTGATAGGATTGGCTGGTCCTGGCCGGTATACTCGGGTCCCCCGGCCAAACCCCTAGACACGCTGAAGAAACCCATCGATAACGGCCCTTTCCCTTACAGGTCCGGCCTTTCAAACTGACACTCACTTTACATTACCGGTTACGTTTACGCCTTCACTCGAAGGGAAAACTTTCTTAACGGTATTGAATGACGCAGCCAAGCTGACACGCCTTTCTAAAAGGTGTGACGGTGGCAGCTCCGGGCCATTGCTCGCCTTCCGGGACGCGTCCGGCTCTCCAGGAGTGAATTATTGGCAATAGGTTCAGTCTGTGAGGCGGGCGCAACCCTCTGATTTGTGGCTTGTCCTGACATATTCAGCGAAGTTCTCGAACTGTACACAGATTCGCAAGTGAACCGTGTCGTGATAACCGTCCGCTTCTGGGCGGCTGCCCTTGCCAGGAGGCCACCAATACCAGGGTGGGGAAGTTCAGAGCCGTTCAGTCCGAACTATGAGAGCTACTGTCGGTGACGTTGTTTGTTCTTCCAGAGCAGCAGGTTGCCTCCCCTTTCTCTGAACATTCATTCGTATGCTTCTCAGGCCGTGCAGGCGACGCAGTCGCAGATGGTGCATCATTCTCGGAGGTGGCCAGAAATGAGCCGAATTACGATTGATCACGTAGCAATTATGGTCAGCGATCTGGAAAGGTCGCTGGAGTTCTACAGGGATATTCTGGGCATGGAGGTCGTCTCCCCCGAGGAGCACGATGGCGGCCCCATTGATGAGATGACTGCGATGTCAAACGTACACATGCGTGAGTACCGACTGCGTCCTCCCGGTGGTGTAAACGGCCATAGGCGCACCTCGGAACAGGGTTTCACCTTCGACCTCATTCAGTGGATCAATCCGGAGAGTCCGACGGGGCGGCAGCCGCTTCACCACGTGCCCAGCGCGCATTTCTGTTTCGGTGTCGAGGATGTGCCGGCCACCTACGAACGCTTGAAGGCGGCAGGCGTGGAGATAGTTTCGCCGCCGGTACGTTTCGAAGGCGAGGGCGATTGGCACGTACTTTTCTTCTACGATCCGGACGGTAATCTGCTTGAGCTGAACGAAATTGGCACCGGTGAACAGGTGCCGCACGACTTCAACTGGAGTACGGCCTGATCGGTTTCTGTGAGATCGAGATGGCTCGGGACCATTGATGAATCCTCGTAGTCGGGAATTGGCAATTGCCGCGATGTAAACTCAGAAAAAGGAAAGATCATGCGAGACGTTGCCTACTGGCCAAAAACATTTCTGGATGAAGTGGAGGGGCGAACTGTCGACGATGGAATCCTGTTCTGGGCGCTTGGCGGGCCGAGTTTCGTTTACCGCACGCCGGAGACGATGATCTGGATCGATCCCTACTCCTACGGTACGCCCGATGATGCCGTGCCAGGCGCATACCGAGCGACAGCCATCCCCGTCAAGCCAGACGAAGTAAGCTTAGCCGACATTATTATCTCCACTCATGACCACGTAGATCACTGCCACGACGGCACGCTCTTGCCCATCGTGGATAACACCGATGCAGTCTGTGTTGCACCGCGCTCCTCGGCGAAACTGATGCGGGAGTTTGGCATCGCCGACGACCGTATACGCGAGGTGGCGCCGGGCGACTCTTTTCAGGTCAAAGACGTAGAGATGCAGGTCTATCCTTCTTACGACCCGAACGAACCGCACGCGGTGACCTTCGTCCTGTCGTCGGGCGGTACGAAACTCTTTGTCTCCGGCGACACCTGGGATGGCCCGGCCATGGCAGAGATCGGTGCAGAGCACGATCTGGATTTGGCGCTGCTGGCCTTTGGCCGCACATGGTACATGGAGATTGAGGAGTTTCTATCCGTGGCGCAGAAACTCGGCCCCAAGACGTTGCTGCCCTTCCACTGGGAATTCTGGCGCAACCACACCGGCGACATCGGCAAACTTTTTGAGCTTTACTACCAGCAGCAGCCGGAGTTCGACATGCGCATTCTGCTTGTCGGGGACTCGCTCCAGTTGCCGGCCAGGAACGGCAGCTAACGGTTGCTGGGCCAGCGATTCCAAGCCTGGAGGAAAAGCCATATGGGTCGATTGCAAGGAAAGGTCGCTATTGTCACGGGGGCGGGCCAGGGTCTCGGGCGGTCGACTGCGTTACGGTTTGCGACCGAAGGCGCCAAAGTGGTCGTTGCCGATATGAACCGGGTGACCGCCCACGACACGGTCAAAACTATCAACTCGTCTGGCGGGGAGGCGATAGCAGTCATCGTCGACGTGAGCCTCGCCCAAGAAGCCGAGAAGATGGCGACAGACACTCTGGCTGCGTTTGGACGCATCGACATCCTGGTGAACAACGCGGCTACATTCGGGAGCGGCAAACATATCGCTGAGATCGATGAAGAAGATTGGGACCGCGTGATGCGGGTGAACCTTAAGGGGCCATTTCTGTGCTCGAAGTTCGTGATTCCCCCCATGTTGCGCCAAGGCGGCGGCAGTGTCGTATTTGTGTCTTCGATGTCCGGGGTGGTGGCAAACGAAATGCAGGCTGACTACAACACATCAAAGCACGGTCTCATCGGGCTGGCCCGTTGCCTTGCACAGGACTGCGGAGAAGGCGGCATTCGCGCCAACGTAGTGTGCCCTACGGGCATGAACACGCCGATGATGGCGCGCACGCCTGCGGAAAACGTGGCGTCCTACGCAGCCATGACCATGTTCTCCCGGTTCGCCGAACCTGAGGAGGTCGCCAATGCGATCCTGTTTCTGGCCAGTGACGAGGCTTCATACATTACCGCGGCCGTACTCATGGTGGACGGCGGTGCTACTGCGATCCAGCCTTCAGACCGGCAGCTCAGGGAGGGCGCGGCCAAGTATCTGCGCCGCGCCGGAGGGGACTGGGCCTGAGGCTGCCTCGCTTCGTCCCGGATTCGCGCTACCCGCCGTGTTCCCAGCAGCTCGATTCTCGGTTCCCCAGATTGGCAAGGAGAAAACAACGATGAAAGTCAAGGCACTCGATCATATTGCTATTACGGTCAGCGACACCCAACGGGCCCTGGAGTTCTATGTCGGCAAGCTGGGCCTGAAGCAGGTCGAGCAGCACCAGTTGGAAGGAGAAAAGTCTGACATGGCCGGAGGACTGCAGGGTTCGCGTGCGCAGTCAACCCGCCTGGCCGCCGACGATACACCCGGGATCCTCATAGACCTGCTCGAATTCTTTACAACGCACGGGGACAAGCACGTCACCCCACTTGGCTCTGTCGGGTCCTGCCATTTCGCTCTGACCGTTGAGGACCTGCCGGCAACCGTGGACGCGCTGAGAAAGTCCGGCGTAGAGTTCATTTCGGGGCCAGTGAATTTCGAGCTCACTGAAGGTTCGGTCAGTGTCTGCTTCTGTTACGACCCTGACGGCAATCTGGTCGAGTTGATGGAGGAGTATGAACATTGAGACGGGTCTTGCGAGCATGTGGGGGGCAGGAAAGTTTGGCGAATGGGCGGGCAGAACTGGAACCAGAAATGCACAGAGGTTCGATTGCTGTAGCGTCGAATCTGCATGATGAGGGAAGGGGTGCATCCCAGATTTGGGGTGGGAACAGTCTGGCGGGGAATCAGTGCCAGCGGTGGCTGGCGTTGTTTACCGTCTTTGGGCGAGACGCAGTGCAAGCGCCTGGCCTGGCCGTACGGTGGGGTCCGTCAGTTGGGGCGGGTGCGAGGGCAGGCACCTATGGGGAACTGATGGGACTGGCGGGAAGTGGTCTGGCTGGACACCTTCGATAAGGCACCCGTCACCAATATCGACACCAGGTCGGCGAGGCATGTTGTAGGAGAGGGGGCGTTGCGGGGGCGGAGCCCCCGCACAAGGGAGGGCCGAATAGGCCCGACCGCCCAGAACTGCAGTAGTCAGTAGTCAGTGGTCAGAGACGGCGCTTATTCTGGCGGAAACCGGAATGGAACTGACCATGGCTAGGGTGCCTCCAGAGATATACGAAAGTTCACCCCCATTTTGGGATGCGCCCGAGGAAAGGAACTGGTTGACGCGGCGCGAATCTGAATGCTATACTCCTGCGTGCTTAGGCAATCAGTCCCCGTTTTCACCAGAGGGCAATTCTTAATCTGTCGAAAGTGCCCTAAACGCTTCTGGCCGGCGCGACACCGTCTCGTTCTCCATGCTCCTATTCTGCAGGGCGGACACACCCATCTTCCATTGAAAGAGCTAAAATGAAACTGTCGAAACAGCAGCTGAACCTGTTCCACGATTTTGGATTTCTGATCTTTCGCCAGCTACTGTCTGCGGAGGAGATGGCGCGGTACAGCCGTGAGTTCAACGCAGGGCTGGACTCCTGGATTGAGGGCGGACAGCATGACGGCAAGAGCCGCCACTACGCCTCGCTAATGGAGGAGAAGTCTCCATTCATCGCCGGGTTGGCCCACGATTCTCGTTTTGCCGACGTGGCCGAACAGTTGATGGGCAAGGATGTGCTGGCTATCGCGGTGGACGGGAACTACCATGTCAGTGACACGCACTGGCACCCCGATACAAGGTCGCTTGACTACATGGCCGTCAAGTTCTGCATCTATCCGGATCCACTTGAAGGGGATACGGGCGCCTTGCGGGTCATACCCGGCTCCCACCGCGATCCCTTTCACAGCCAGATCAGCCGCGAACCTGAGACCGCCTACAACATTGCCCAGGCCGAAGTGCCTGCCTTTACGTTCGAATCGCAGCCGGGCGATGTCCTAGTATTTAATGTCGCTCTCTGGCATGCTGCATTTGGTGGGGACAATCACCGGAGGCAGGGTGTGGTTGTCTACTATGAGGATCCGGACACGCCTGAGGCGACGGAAGCCATCCAGGAACAGATGCGAGGTAACCACAGGGCTTTCGCGCAGGCGGGCCGGCCTATGTACGGACCATACTGGCGTTCCATCGACGACGCCCGCCACCAACGCTGGCTTCGACGGTTGGGCGAGTTGGATGCTCTGGAGACACACTGAACAGGGAGGAAGCGCACAGTGATCAGCTCAGTAAATGTGATGGATCATATTTCGGTCACAGTGAGCGACATGGAACGCTCACTGGCGTTTTACCGTGACCTGCTGGGGATGGAACAGATTGAAACTCACCGGCTGGAAGGCGAGACGATTTCGAAGATGGCAGGTAAAGATGACGTGATCATGGAGGTTGTACGTCTGCAGGCGCCGGAATCGCCGGGGATGCTGCTCGACCTGCAAGAATACGTGCAGCCGGAGGGAAAGGTCTCGGACGGAAAGCTGGGAGATGTGGGCCACTCCCATATCTGTTTTGGCGTTCCGGACATGGCACAGGCCTACCAGGAACTGAAAGCGGAAGGGGTCAAGTTCGTATCCGAGCCTGTGAGTTTCGATCTCGGTTGGGCCGTTGTCCACGTGGTCTTCTTCGAGGACCCCGACGGCTACATTTTGGAACTAATGCAGGTTCCCTACGAGACGAAAGATGGCGAGCATTGAGGCGAATGGTGCCAGGGAAATTCCGCGGGAGGTAGCCTATGCCGCGCTACAACCTTGACGGTCAGGTCGCGATTGTCACCGGGGCCGGGCGAGGCATCGGACGGGCCATAGCCCTGCGTTTGGCGCGCGAGGGCTGTTTGGTGACGGTTGCAGACCTGGATGGTGAAACGGCCGTGCAGGTGGCTGCCGAAATTCAGGAGATGGGCGGACAGTCCATTGCGCACCAGGCGGACGTGACCAGCAGAGAAGAGGTGGAGCGGATGGTGGGCGAGACCTGCGAGCAGTTGGGGCGCTTGCAGATTCTGGTGAACAACGCCGGCATTGGTGCGGTTGCGCCATTGCTGGAGACGGATGAGAAAACGTGGGATGCCCTGATGAACGTAAACGCCAAAAGCGTGTTGTTGTGCTCACAAGCAGGGGCGCGCCAGATGATCGAGCAGGGGGGCGGCGGGCGAATTATCAACAACGCATCGGGGGCGGGTAAAATCGCGCCTGGCAAAGGCATTCCTTTGGGAGCCTACGCCGCCAGCAAACATGCCGTTGTTGCGCTAACCAAGCAGATGGGATTGGAGCTTTCCGAGCACGGGATCCTGGTTAACTGTGTATGCGCCGGCATTGTCGATACGCCAATGTGGGATCTGATCGACCGCGAGACTGCGGCGCGCCGCGGGGTGGAGATCGGTACTGTAAAGGCGGAAGCGGTCGCCGGCATTCCCGTGGGCCGCATCCAGCAGCCGGAAGACGTTGCTAACGTGGTTGCTTTCCTGGCTTCTGACGACGCGAGTTACATGACCGGCCAGACGTACAACGTGAGCGGCGGTCTTCTTCCATATTGACCAAGGTGCATTCGGGATGGCACATCGTCTGCAAGGTAAAGTAGCGGCGATCACGGGCGCGGGCATGGGGTTGGGACAGGCGGTAGCCATGCTGTTCGCGAGCGAGGGCGCACGGGTCGTGGTAGGCGAGATTAACGAGGAGAAGGGCAAGGAAACGGTAGAGCTGATCCGGGCGAAGGGCGGAGAGGCAGCCGTTGTACAGATGGATGTGCGGCTACGGCAGGATGCGGAACGCCTGACGCGCGCCGCGGTCGAGGAATTCGGGCGGTTGGATGTTCTGGTCAACAACGTGGGCGTACAGATCAACAAGGATGTGGTCGACACCAGTGAAGACGAGTGGGATTTTGTCGTTGACACGAACCTGAAGAGCATGTTTCTGTGTTCGAAATACGCAGTTGCTCAGATGCGTCAGCAGGGCGGCGGCAACATCATTTGCATATCCTCGCTTTCGGGCCTGGTCGGCAACGGGCTGCAGGCATCGTATAACGCCAGCAAGCATGGCGTCATCGGCCTTGTGCGCTCTATGGCGGTCGACCACGCAGTTGACAACATTCGTGTGAATGCCGTCTGCCCCGGCTCGATGAACACGCCGCTGACAGAGACGATTCCGGAAGAAAAACTGGCGCCATACCGAGAAGCGAATTTGCTAAAACGATTTGCCGCGCCAAGCGAAATCGCTCCAGCTGCGCTTTTTCTGGCCAGCGATGAGGCCTCTTTCGTAACCGGCTCGGTACTTGTGGCCGACGGCGGCTTTACGACTCTTTAAGACTCTGACCAGTCAGAATCCAAACAAGGTGGGCGCCACAGCCTGCCACCATAGCGCAGGTGATCCCATTATGAAGCGATTGAACGTCATCTTTTTGCCCCATCCGGTCAAAGTCTCGATGTTTAATCCTTGGGGCATGGACGTGGTTAAGGCTGTCAGCCGCAACCACAACATGCATGTATTGGATTACGACAAACCGTTGGCGCCCCAGTTCGAAGGCATGGATGCAGTCATTGACCACGGCGGTTCGGCTGGCACGCGCGAGATGGTAGACGCTGCCACCGACGCGCGCTTGTGGCAGATCCTGGGGACGGGCTTCGACCACTTCGACCTGGATTACTGGAAAACAAAGGGCATTCCGGTGGCCAACTGCCCAGGCGCTTTCAGCGCGGTAGCGCTGGCCGAGACCGCGATGATGTTCATTCTGATGTTAACCCGCCGCTATCCGGAAGCGCGCACGCTTCTGGATGAGGGTGAGCTATACGAGCCGATGGGCCTGGAATTAGAAGGGCTGCAGCTGGGCATCATCGGCTTTGGGGCCAGCGGCATCGAGCTGGCACGCCGCGCGATGCCATTTGGGATGAAAATCGCGGCCATCGACATACGAGATGTCAGCGATGCGGAGCGGCAGGAGTTCGGCCTTGCGTTTGTGGGCACGCCCGACGACCTTGAAAAGGTGGTTGCCGAATCGGACATCCTTTCGCTTCACCTGCACCTGAACAGTGAGACCCACCATATCATCGACGCCCGTATGCTGGGGCTGATGAAGCCTACGGCCTACATCATAAACGTCGCACGCGGCGCGTTAATCGATGAACAAGCGCTGACTCAGGCACTGCTGGACGGCAAATTGGGGGGCGCCGGAATTGACGCGTATAGCCAGGAGCCCCCGGACCTCAGTTCACCTTTCTTCAATTTGCCGAACGTCATTGCGACGCCCCACACGGCTGGAGTCACTGACGGCACGTCTCGAAAACGAGCGCAGTGCGCCGCCGACAATGTGGACCGCGTAGCCGCCGGTCTCGAGCCGCTCTACCGCATCGACATAGATCAATAGCGCGAAACCATCAAACCCAAGTTGCAGTCCTATATAACCTCTGCAAGAAACCCGCGTCTGCCGAGTCTGAGGCAGGTTTTGCTATTCTGCAGCCCCAAAGTTAACTCCACAACGGAATGTCAGGAAGATTGTTGACCCGTCGCAGGTTCCTGCATTTGGTAGGGTCCGCGGCGCTAGCCGGCGTTGCGGGTCTTGGTTACGGGGGGCTGGTAGAACGAGCATGGGTCGACATTGAGCCGATTACAGTCAGCTTGCCGGGCCTAGCAGAACGACTCTCCGGCTTCCGCATCGCGCATCTCTCTGACATTCATCTCAGTCGTTTCACTACGGTCGAACAGTTGATGGCTGCAGTCACCCGTGTCAACGAATTGCAGCCCGACATTGTCGTCCTGACCGGCGATTACGTAGGACACGAGTCCCGCTTTGCCAACAGTCTAATCGAGCCGTTGCGCATGCTGGAGCCTCCTGCCTATGCGGTGTACGGCAACCACGATTTGTGGACCGATCGCGATGCTGTGGGAGCCGCTCTAGCCGAGACTCGGGTTACACTCCTGGTCAATCAGAACAGGGAAGCCGCGCCTGGGCTTATTGTCGCAGGACTGGACGACGCCTGGTCGGGACATCCCCGCCCGCATCTTGCACTGGCCGGTTCTCCGGCGGACTACACGAATATAATGCTCTGTCACGAACCCGACTACCTTGACACCATGCGAAGGGGAAATGTGCCGGTTGCCCTGCAGCTGAGCGGGCACAGTCACGGCGGGCAGGTCCGGTTGCCAACAACGCGCCCTGACGGCAAGGGTTTGGCGACGCGTGCGCCGCTACTGCCGCACATGGCAACCAAATACCCCATCGGGCACTACCAAGTTGGAAGTCACCAACTCTATACCAACCGAGGGCTGGGCGTCTGGCCTCTCCCCTTCCGTTTCAACTGCCGGCCGGAGCTCACGTTACATACTCTTCGGCCGGCTTGAAAGGTGGATGCAGTCTTACTGCATGTAAAGCGCTGCTGCGGCAAAATGGAGGTGCATTTCGGTTGAGTGTCTGCGTTTGAAATAGGGGCATAGCCTGTATCCGAACTATTTGACGCTGTGATTTCCCTATGCTAGACTTCCCGCGGGGCGGTGGAGGGTCCAAATCGGACGTAAAGGCCTAAGAAATCGATTTGGCTGACTGTTCGAACCCCGCGGACCCTAAGAGGAGCTATGGATTCCAAACGAGTTCGAAACGGCATGATCTACTTCCTCTTGGTTGTAGCTCTTGGCGCGTTTCTCTATATCGTTCTAAGTAACCAGGGCAACAATATCTCGGCGACCGTTTCCATCGCTGAGATCGCGTCCCTGGTACGCGGCGGCAACGTTCAAGAAATTCACGTTGACGGTGACGAAGTATTCGCTTATTCGGGCGGCAAGCTGATTGGTTCGCGTAAAGAGACCGGAATCGGACTGGTTGAAACGCTTGAGAATTTAGGCGTCACCGAAGACCAGCTTGCCGCCGTCAATGTGCAGATCGAAGCCCCCAGCGGATGGGAGGTGTACGGTAGCATTCTGCTCGCCTTGTTGCCCATCTTGCTGATTGCGGTCTTTTTCATCTTCATTTTGCGGCAGGCCCAGGGCGCCGGCAATCAGGCCTTCAGCTTCAGCAAGAGCAAGGCGCGCATGTTCACGGGTGACAAACCTACCGTCAACTTCGGGGACGTGGCAGGCAACGAAGAGGCCCGACAGGACCTAGAGGAGGTGGTTGATTTCCTCAAAGAGCCGCAGAAGTTCGCGTCTCTCGGCGCCCGCATTCCCAAGGGCGTGTTGCTCGTGGGGCCGCCCGGAACCGGCAAGACGCTGATGGCGAAGGCGGTCTCCGGCGAAGCAGGTGTCCCTTTCTTCAACATAAGCGGCTCCGAGTTCGTGGAAATGTTCGTTGGCGTCGGGGCCAGCCGCGTTCGAGACCTGTTCGAACAGGCCAAGAAGAATTCTCCTTGCATCATTTTCATCGACGAGATCGACGCTGTGGGCCGACATCGGGGCGCGGGTCTGGGCGGCTCCCACGATGAACGTGAGCAGACTCTCAACCAGATCCTGGTTGAGATGGACGGCTTTGACACCGATGTAAACATAATCATCATCGCCGCAACCAACAGACCGGATATCCTGGATCCGGCGCTGTTGCGGCCCGGCCGCTTCGACCGGCAAGTCATAATGGATTCGCCCGATGTCAAGGGCCGACAGCAAATCCTAGATGTTCACGTGAAAGGCAAGCCTCTGGCAACCGACATCGATCTGGAAGTCGTTGCCAAGCAGACGCCCGGGTTCGTCGGCGCCGACATCGAGAACCTGGTCAATGAAGCGGCGATCTTGGCTGCCCGCCGCAATCGACGTTCGATTGGCCTGGCTGAATTTCAGGAAGCGATCGAGCGAGTTATTGCCGGCCCGGAACGGCGCAGCCGGGTAATGTCTCCAAAGGAAAAGGAGATCATCGCCTATCATGAGGCCGGACACGCCGTGGCGATGCACGTGCTTCCCAGACATGACCCTGTACATAAGGTGACGATCGTTCCCAGGGGCATGGCAGGCGGCTATACGATGCCCTTACCGGAGGAAGAGTCCAACCTGAGCACTAGAGACAAGTTCCGTGATGAACTTGCAGCGCTCCTGGGGGGACGGGTCGCCGAGGAGATTCGCTTCGAGGATATCACAACCGGGGCCAGCAACGACCTCGAACGCGTGACGAACATGGCGCGTTTGATGATTACCCAGTGGGGCATGAGCGATACGCTTGGCCCGGTACAATACGGTGAACGCGAAGAGATGGTATTTCTGGGGCGGGGCATCGCCGAGACTCGCAATTACAGTGACAAGGTTGCCCAGGAGATCGATGAAGAGGTTCGCAATCTGGTGGACGAGGCACACCGCCGCTGCCACGAGATCCTGACCTCCTATGAGGACCGCCTTGACGCTGTGGCAGCGGCTCTGCTGGAGCAGGAAACTTTGCATGCTGCGGAGTTCGAGGCCATCATGCGCGGCGAAGACCCATTCCAATCGCTTGACGACATCGAGACAAGACAGACCAGCGGCACACCAACCTCTGAAAGGGACGGCAGCGAAAGGTCGCAGGAGGAGGATAGCCGTGACCAGGGGCTGGACTTGAGTGGAGGGACATTGCCCGCACCGGCTTGACCGGGCCACTTCGCCCGTAACCAGACCAGCTCGTTCTTGTTGTAGCCTGGCCTCGTCCAGTTGGGCGAGGTCTTCTCACATAGTTCGCTCCTCTGACCCATCAGATTGCAGGCACAGACTAAATCGTGTCCCGTCTGCTATATCACCTCGACCGTATGCTGCTCGCCGGAACACCGGCCGTTCGCTGGATAGACGGCCTGCTTCTGGTCGTCGGCGCGATGGGCGGTTTTGGATTCGTACCCGGTCGATTCTTCACGACGGGACTATGCCTTGTGCTGTTCGTATCCTTCATCTGGCTTCGCCGTCACTGGCGCAGCCGGGACTACGTACAGTTTCGCGAATTGGCGACGCCTTCCGTCACGCCGCACCCTTTAGCCCCTAAGGACAGCGTGCCGATCCACGCCAGCGGCTACTTCTCGGTCGAGGAAAAGAGCGAACGATTTACCTGGTTACAAGGGTATTTCCGCACGTTCGCGACTCGGGAACACGCTGTCATCTGTCTCGTACAGCCGAAACGCTTTCTGCTGGCGGAGTGGCCCGAAAAAGATGTTGGCATGTGGTACGTTTTCTTCTTCCCCAAGTCTGTCCGCAATGTCCGCTACGGCATGGTAAGTTACGGAAACATGACACAGACTTGCCTGGCTATCGAACATGAGATTCTCATCCCCAAGAAAGGGCGCTTCAGTAGAGAACGTACGGTACAGGAAACTATTTTGCTGGCATCACCGACTGAAGAGGATACGCGCCGAATCCTGGCGGACCTTCTCCATGACAGGGAAGCCAAGAAAGAAGAGGTGACGGCGCCTGAGAAGCCCAGTCACCAGCCCGACCCGGCCCACAACGGACAGGTGAAGATTCCCATGGGTGAAACCCGCCGCCTGGACTGATTCAGTCAAGGGCCAGATAGTTCAACGCTGAGCATGACCTCGTCGCAAGCTGATCGCCCAACGTGGGATGAGTATTTCCTTCATATCGCCTTCACCGTGGCCACACGCAGCACCTGTGATCGTGCCCACGTGGGTGCAGTCATCGTCCGCGACAGACGCATCCTGACAACGGGCTACAACGGTGCGCCAACCGGGCTGCCCCACTGTGACGATGTCGGGCACCTGATGATAGACGGCCACTGCCTGCGTCCCCTTCACGCTGAACAGAACGCCATCATCCAAGCAGCGCTCCACGGCGTTGGCACTGCCGGCAGCATGATCTATGTGACCCACCAGCCTTGCATCACCTGCGCCAAGATGATCATCAATGCCGGTATAGAAAGGGTCGTTTACGTAGGCACCTACCCGGACGAGAACAGTCGTCTTTTCCTACAGGAGGCGGGCGTTTCACTGGTCCAGATGCCCGCGCCTGAACGTAGGATCCAAGGTTCCTAGTTGCTGATCAACCGTGCGGCCTGGGAGAAGGATGACCTCTGCCTTTGGCATTCGGTGGGACGATGGGACAAGCTGACCACACACCAACCGTGAGGTTTCCTCTCGCTATTTGAAGTGGAGCACTGGAATCGCGAGTCCTCTTCCCGTACGTTGTATACGACGTGACGGGCGGGTGCATCCCAGATTTGGGGTGGGAACAGTCTGGCGGGGAATCCATGACAGCGGTGGTTGAAACTGTTTACCGGCTGGTGGAGAGGGGCGGGGCAGGCGCCGGACCTGGCCTTATCGTGGGGTCCGTTAATTGGAGGGGGTGCGAGTGCAGGCACAAGGCCTGCCCCTACAGAGAATTGATGGGACAGGCGGGACGTGGTCTGGCTAGACACCTTCGATTAGGCACCCGTCACCAATATCGACACCCGGTCGACCAGGCATGTTGTAGGAGAGGGGGCGTTGCGGGGGCGGAGCCCCCGCACAAGGGAGGGCGCTTGCGCCCGACCGCCCAAAAAAGCGAGGAGAGAGGGAAGAGAGAGAATTGCCGTTTCCTCTGACTCAGAGTTGATCGCGGGATGGGTACGGATCCGTTGCTACCCGAGGTATAGGAAAGTTCGCCCCATTTTGGGATGCAACCTGACGGGCTCTGAGAGTTGACAGTCTGAACCTATTGAGATATATTCTGTTGCAACAACTGAACAGTAATGACTGTGAACCGGAATAGTAGCGCTCAGAGCGGGCTCCAGAGAGTCCCGGACAGGTGGAAGCGGGACAGCAGCGCAGAGTGTGAATGGACCGGGGAGTTGGACGGCGAACTGTGGACACGAACCGATATTGGGGCCAATTGGCTTTCCAGTAAAGTGAAGTGCCACGTACTAGCCGGATTCGGAGACGCCACCGTTATCAGGGCGCTGCAGTTCAGACAATTGCGCCGCCAGGCGAGATCGTCTGAATGCGATGAGTGAGACTGGTGCGAGCATCCCTTGCGTTTCATGCAAGGGTTTTTTGTTGTCCATTGTTCACCAGTCTAAACAGGGTGGCACCGCGGGCGTCATGACGGACCTCGTCCCTTTTGGCAGCAGCTTATGACTGCTACGGGAGACGGGGTTTTTTGTTGGGAAGAAAACTGGGCCAGGATTCGAGGGAAGAGGAGAGGGCACATGGCAACCTATAGTCCTTCACTGGAAGAGGTGCGGGAGTTCACGGCGTCCGGAAATACGATCCCGGTGTTCCGGGAACTGCCAGCCGACCTGGAGACGCCGGTCTCGGTCTACCTGAAATTGCGCAACGGCGGCCCCTCTTTTTTGCTGGAGTCGGTTGAGAAAGGGGAGCAAGTTGGCCGGTACAGCTTTCTGGGTGTGCGTCCGCCGTTGACACTGTGCGCACAAGGTGACCAGATGGTCATTGGCGGGGCGGACGGCGCCGAGTTGGAACGCCAGAAAGGCGACCCGTTCGAGGCCGTGCGCAGCCTTCTGGCGGAACGCTGCCCTGTCGAAGTCCCTGGCCTGCCTCGCTTTTCGGGAGGCGCGGTCGGCTATTTCGGCTACGACACTGTGCGATTCGTCGAACGCCTGCCCACCACGGCAGAGAGGAAGCTGGCTATTCCGGACATGCTGTTGCTCTTCAGCGACAACCTGGTTGTCTTCGACCACGTGCAGAACAAGCTGCTGGTCATAGCCAACATGCAAACAACGGGGCAGGGGCTGGCGACAGAGGAACAGATTGAAACGGCCTACGCTGATGCGGTTGCCCGCATCGATGCGATTGTCAGCGACGTGCGGCAACCTCTCACGCCGCCGGTGAATTCCCCTGTTGCGGGTGATGCCGAGTGGCGCAGTAACTTTGCCAAAGAGGAGTACGAAGAGATTGTGCGCCAGGCAAAGGAGTATATCGCTGCCGGCGACATTTTCCAGGTAGTACCCAGTCAGCGGCTCAGCCGTTCGACTGATGCGGAGCCGTTTGCGATTTATCGCGCTCTTCGCATGTTGAACCCATCGCCCTATATGTACTTCCTGGAATTCAACGGCGTAGCCGGCTTGGAAGAGATTTCCGGGACCGTCGAGCCGTTATGGATTATCGGATCCAGCCCGGAAATGCACGTCAGGCTCGAAGACGGTCGCGCATTCTTGCACCCGATCGCAGGTACGCGCTGGCGGGGCGAAAACGCCGCCGAGGACGACGCTCTGGCAGAAGGGCTACTGAACGATCCGAAGGAACGGGCCGAGCACGTGATGTTGGTCGATCTGGGACGCAACGACCTTGGGCGAGTTTGTGAATATGGCACTGTGAGAGTACCAGAAATGATGGTGATTGAACGCTACAGCCATGTCATGCACATTGTCAGCGATGTCCAAGGGGAACTGGCGCCCGGTCACGACGCAATAAGCCTGCTTAAGGCAACCTTTCCGGCAGGCACGGTCAGCGGGGCGCCGAAAGTCAGAGCCATGGAGATCATCGAGGAATTGGAGGGACTGCGACGCGGGCTTTATGCCGGCGCGGTCGGGTACATCGACTACGATGGCACGATGGACACTTGCATCGCCATTCGCACGATTGTGATGCAGGGCAGGACATGCCACCTGCAAGCGGGCGGCGGCGTTGTAGCCGACAGCGATCCCACCTATGAATGGGAAGAGACGCTAAACAAGGCCAAGGCACTCTCTGCTGCGGTTCAGCGGGCCGAAGAGGGTCTTGACGACTGAGACTGCGCAATAGCCGAATACCTTTAGACTTTTCTTGTATAGGAGGGGGGAAGTGACACAAAAGAAGCGGATTCTTACCGGCGACCGTCCAACGGGGAAACTACACGTGGGACACTATGTAGGCAGTTTACAGCACCGGCTGGCATTCCAGGAGGAGTATGAATGCTTCTTCATCATAGCCGACCTCCACATGCTGACTACGAAGCCATCCAAAGAGGACATTGCGCAAATCGGAGAAAACGCTCGCGAGATCGTTCTCGATCACCTCGCAATTGGAATCGACCCGTCCAAGACATCGTTCTATCTGCAGTCGGCCGTGCATGAAATCTACGAGATGCACCTGATTCTCAGCGGTATGGTAACGGTTGAGCGCTTGCAACAGCTGCCCACTATCAAGGATATGGCGGCGGCAGCCGAAATGGAGCAGATGCCCTATAACTTGCTCGGCTACCCCGTTTTGCAGGCGGCCGACATTCTGATGCCGCGTGCGCACATGGTGCCGGTAGGCAAGGATAACGAGTCCCACATTGAGATCAGCCGGCAGATTGCGCGGCGCTTTAACAACGCCTACTCCGAAGTCTTTCCTTTGCCGGACGCATACATCGTCGGCGGCACGCTCGTTGGCACTGACGGACAGGCCAAGATGAGCAAAAGCCTGGGCAACGCAATCCTTCTCAGCGACGACTCGGCCACGGTCAGGAAAGGGGTGATGAGCATGTATACGGACCCCAATCGTATCCGCGCCGACATTCCCGGCACTGTCGAAGGCAACCCTGTCTTCAGCTATCATGACACGTTCAATCCCAATAAGGAGGAGGTGGAAGATCTGAAGAGCCGGTACCGGGAGGGCGCCGTCGGCGATGTGGAGGTGAAGACGAAACTGTTCAACGCCCTGGAAAACTTCCTCGAACCGATTCGCGAACGGCGAGCTTACTACGCCGAGCAGACTGGTTTCACCGACCAACTGATTTACGAGGGCACGCAGCGGGCGCAGGGGGAGGCCAGGCAGACGCTCATGGAAATGAAGAAGGCGATGGGATTGACGGGAGTTTGGAATCGGATCCGCCGCTCGAATGAGCGCCGCCAAAAGAGGCTCGCGAGGGCTTAGCCGGGAAACAGGTGAAAGGAGCGGGGCAATGATCGCCGTCATCGACAATTACGATAGCTTCACGTACAATCTGGTTCAGTTTCTGGGCGAAATCGTGTTAGAGACACCGTTGCCCGGTGGAGAAGAGGCCAACCGAATCCAAGTCTGGCGCAATGACGCGATCGACATCGAGCAGCTGATCGAGAAGAAGCCCAGCCATGTCATCATCAGCCCCGGTCCGGGCACGCCAAAGCAGGACAGCGGCGTCAGTAACGACGTGATCAGTCGCCTGGGCGACCGTACGCCCATCCTGGGCGTCTGCCTGGGGCAGCAGTGCATCGGTCATGTTCACGGCGGCAATGTTGAACGGGCACCACGGCTAATGCACGGCAAGGTCAGCCCGATTCATCACAAGGGTACGACTCTATTTCAGGGGATTCCAAGCCCTTTTACTGCTACACGTTACCATAGTCTGATTGTGGAAGAGCCCCTGCCGTCCGATTTGATCGCCACCGCCCACACGGTCGAGGGCGAGTTGATGGGCGTGCAGCACAGGTCCAAGCCCATCTTCGGCGTGCAGTTTCATCCGGAAAGTATTCTGACAGAGTACGGGCACGATCTTCTGCGAAACTTCCTTAATGTATGACTTGCGAAGCTGGCATGGGTGCATGGACACAGGCCGTTCTCGACTATCTTACCGGGTCAGCTACCAGCCGCTTTCGCGATCAGCAAGTGGCCATCGAGGACCACTGGCAGGGACGAGACAATCTGCTCTGGCGGGTCAGATGCAGCGATGGCACCGATGCCGTCGTCAAGATGTTTACAGACGCCGGCCAGGCGCGAAGCCGGCGACAGTTCAGTGGGCAGGAGCAGTTTTCGCCTGCAGGTTTGGCACCGGAGCCGCTCTGGTATGATCGCTATCCGCACGGACTACCGCGCCAGATCCTGGTCTACCGGTGGATGGACGGTGGAGTTCTGAAGCTTGCAGAACGCTTCCACCGCATGGCCCACGCCGATGCAGTGGCCCGGGTGCATCGTGCTGACAGGGACGAGGTGCAACGATTCAGCCCGCACCCTTTCAATCTGCTCACTTTCTGGCAGATTTGGAAGGCGGGGGAAAGCCCACTGCATGAGTGGGTAACTGCTGCGGACGCTCCACTTTTGGCCGACCAGCTCTCTATGCTCTGGTCGGCCGCGCACCTGCTGATGGCCGGGGCGCTGCCGCTGTTGGGCGAAACGCCGCCTTCACCAATCCACGGTGACTTGACGGCAGAAAATGCCCTGTTCCACAGGGGGCAGGTTCTATTGGTGGACTGGGAGTTTTTCGGGCTGGGCGACCCGGCCCAGGAGATCGCCCGCTTTCTGTTTTACGGGGGAGAGGACTGGTCTGATGAGGCCAAATATGAGTGGCTGGAATACTACCGGGCCGGCAGTTCCGAACCTGGTTTGCCGGATCGAGTCGACCTGTATTTGCGGCTATACAACTTTCAGGCAGTTACATTTTTGCTGGAAGGCATTCGACAAGGGACCCTTCCGCCACCCGCCGAAACGGATCCAGAAACAGACGGAGTTGAATTTCATTCTTTTCTCATCAGCGCCTTAGCCGCCGCTCTGCGCCGCTCGCTTGCCATATGGGAACTATCTCCGCTGGGAAAAGGAGACTTTCAACAGCTAGCAGACGAGATCAAGTGCTTGTCAGACATTGAGTCGCACGAAAGTTAGCTGTCGACATTTGCCGCAGATTCATTGATACAGTTCGAAGAGACAGGAGAAACAGTTATGGCGTCACCCATACATGAAGCACTGGAATCGATTCTTGCCGGTCAGGAACTTGACGTCGACGCGGCAGACGCGGCGATGACACAGATTATGAGCGGCCAGGCGACCGGTGCCCAGATCGGCGCGTTCCTAGCGGGGCTGCGCATGAAAGGGGAAAGTATCGCCGAAATCACCGGTTGCGCCCGGGCGATGAAGCGCGTCGCAGTGCCGGTGCGGCCTGCTCTCAACGGACAGCGCCTCCTTGACACCTGCGGTACGGGCGGTGATCAGACCGGCACATTCAACATCAGTACCACCGTTGCCTTCGTCGTCGCCGGGGCAGGCGAGAAAGTGGCAAAGCACGGCAACAGGTCTGCCAGTAGTCAATGCGGCAGCGCTGATGTGCTTGAGGAGTTAGGGGTCAGATTGGACTTGGGGCCTGAGCAGGTCGCCGAGTGCATCGAGGACGTTGGCATCGGCTTTCTGTTCGCACCGCTGTACCATCCCGCCATGAAGTACGCCATCGGCCCGCGCAGGGAGTTGGCGACGCGCACTATTTTCAACATACTTGGTCCGCTTACAAACCCGGCCAATGCCACGCACCAGGTAATCGGCGTCCCCAGCGTCGATCTGACGCATCAGATGGCGGAGGTCCTGGGGCAGATGGGAAGCACTGCAGCATTTGTCGTCCACGGAACCACCAGAGATGGGGGAGGCGTGGACGAGCTCACCACCACAGGAGTCAATCGAGTCAGCCATCTTCGGAACGGCGAAGTCTGGGAAAGTGAGCTGTCGGCGACCGATCTTGGACTTGCACCCGCGTCGCTCGACGACCTGGCAGGGGGAGACGCAGGAACAAACGCCGCAATCACCCGGGGAATCCTCAGTGGTGAACTGCGCGGCCCCAAGCGGGATGTGGTACTATTGAACGCGGCGGCAGCCTTGGCAACCGAGAATGGTGACTGGAGGGCAGGACTGAACGCGGCGGGAGAATCGATCGACAGCGGCGCAGCACAGGACTCGCTGACCAGGTTTATCGAGAAGACGCAGAGCTTCAGCGGAAACGAAAAGTAAAATGGCCAGGTTTTCTCAGTTGGAAATCAGCAAACACAAGGGCCAGGTCCTTGACAGGATCATGGCCTGGAAGCGCCAGGAGGTGGCCCGTCAGATGGAGGATGTGCCTCTGGCCGAACTCAAGGCCCTTGTGTCGTTGGCCGAGCCGCCTCTGGATTTCGCAGCCGCGCTTACAGCCGAGAGAGGGGCAAGTCTCATCGCCGAAGTGAAGCGTGCGAGCCCCTCCAAGGGGTTAATCGCCCAGGACTGGTCACCGACTGCCATTGCTGAGACATACGCTGCCAGTGGCGCGGCCGCGATCTCCTGCCTGACGGATGCACGTTTTTTCCAAGGAAAACTGGCTTACCTTGCGGAAATCGTCGAGCACCTACGCGCCAGTGACATGCCCACGCCGCTGCTGCGCAAGGAGTTTATCTATCATCCATATCAGGTGTACGAGGCGCGCGCGGCCGGCGCCGATGCTCTGCTGCTCATCGTTGGCGTGTTGGGAGACGCCGACCTGCGGGAGTTGATCGATTTGACGAACAGACTGGGGATGGCCGCGCTGGTGGAAGTCCATGACGAGGAGGAAGTAGCGCGCGCGTTGGCGGCGGAGGCCCGGATCATCGGCGTTAATAACCGTAACCTGAAGACGTTCGACGTGGATATCGAAACCACAGCCCGGTTGCGGGAACTGATTCCTGCCGAAGTTATCCTGGTCGGCGAGAGTGGAATCCGCGATGCGACCGACGTAAAGCGCATGGCCGAGATGGGCTGCGATGCTATTCTCGTGGGCGAGAGCTTTTGCAAATTGCCTCAGGCAGAACGGGACGGGCTTGTGCGCGAATTTGTACTCGCGGGCCGACAGTGATTCAGGAATCCCTGAGAACAAGTATTCCATGCCCGGATCGCATCCCCCATGACCGGCACAATTCTCAATGTGATCGCCGTCTTGATTGGCGGTTCAGTTGGTACGATATTGGGTCACCGGCTGCCCGCCAGAGTCCAGCAAACGGTCCTGCATGGCCTAGGACTGATAGTTCTCGCCATCGGCGTCATCATGGTTAGCGGAACGGGTAACGTTCTGATTCCTCTTTTCAGCGTCGTGACAGGAGGCGTCCTGGGCGAACTGCTACGCATTGAAGAAGGTCTGAACTGGCTGGGCAAGCAGGCGGAAGCGCGCTGGGGTGGACCCCTGGGCCAGGGCAAAGTGGCGGGCTGGAGCGTCACGCGGGCCTTTGTCACGTCCAGCCTGATTTTCTGTGTGGGCCCGATGACTATTCTGGGCAGCATACAGGATGGTCTGCTAGGGGACTTCGAGTTACTGGCGATCAAGAGCGCTTTGGACGGCTTTGCTGCCATCCCATTTGCTGCCAGCCTGGGGCCGGGCGTTTTGCTCAGTGTCGGGACGGTCGCGCTGGTGCAGGGAGGGCTGTCGGCACTGGCGATGGGAGTCGGCAGCGGACTCGGAGATGTCAGCCGGGAAACGCCATGGGTCATCGAACTGACGGCCACAGGCGGGGTTCTTATACTCGGAATCGGGCTGACTTTACTTGATCTGAAGAAGATCAGGATCGCCAATCTCTTGCCTAGTATCGCTATTGCACCCTTGCTGGTCTGGCTTCTGAGCATTGCAGGGGTTGGATTCTGACGGGGAAAACTCAGACTATATGACTGCTAATCTGCCAAGTTGAGCAATTGGAACAATGACGCACGTAAAGATATGCGGTATTACCAGTTTTGAAGACGGACTGTGTGCTGCCAGTGCCGGCGCGGACTATCTGGGATTCATCTTTTTCGAAAAGTCTCCTCGCTACATCGCGCCGGAGGCGGCGGGAGAAATAACTTCAAGGTTAGCCGAGCACCTGTCTGATTCGAGCAGGCGCATGGCTAGCGGCGCCGAAGCCGGTCAAACTCCCCACTTCATTGGTGTATTTGTAAATGAGTCTTTAGAAGCGGTGGAGAAGACGATTTGTCACGCCAATCTGGACTTTGCCCAGTTGCATGGAGAGGAGACCCCAGCCATGCTTGAGGCCCTCCGAGGACGCGGCTTCAAGGCGTTGCGCCCAACCAGTGCCGCCGAAGCCGAGATTGAGGCCGAATGGTACGCAGGGCTGGGTCCAAGTAGTGGTCCTCAACTCCTAGTCGATGCCTACGACCCCAATGAGTACGGCGGCACAGGAAAGCGAGCTGACTGGAAGGCTGCTGCTGGTTTGGGACGAATCTACCCCCGCCTGGTCCTGGCGGGCGGCCTGACCCCTAAAAATGTCGTCGCGGCCGTGGAGGTTGTTCGGCCTTGGGCGGTAGATGTATGCAGTGGCGTGGAGTTCGAACCCGGACGCAAAGACCCGGACAAGGTGCGCGAGTTTATATTTTCAGCCAAAGGCCGGGGGCAGCAGGCGCGGGATTTGAACGCCGGATGAGAGAATGAAGCATGGAGATTTTGGGGGGTCCTCTGTTCGCCGTTGCCGGGGCCGGTGAGTCGCACGGGCCGGGTGTAACGACAATTGTGTTCGGCTGCCCTGCCGGTCTTCGCATTCGCCGGGAGGAAGTTCAGCGGTACCTGGACCGGCGCCGGCCGGGCAGCAACCGCCACGGGACGCCCCGACAAGAGGCCGACAGGGTTGTACTGCTCTCCGGGCTGTACGAAGAAGGCGAGGTCGACAGCTTGTTGTCCGGGCCGGCGGTTTCGATAAGCGGCGGAGCGGATTCTGCAACCGAGAGCTATGAGGTAGGCTACTCGACGGGTGAGCCGATCGCCGCGTTGGTACTCTCCACCTCTCAACGGTCGCGTCACTACGATCAGTTCGCCGGGCCCAGGGGGGAAGTGCGGCCGGGACACACCGACCTTGTAAAGTATCACAAGTCGAAAGGCTACGTGGACATCCGCGGCGGCGGCCGTTCCAGCTACCGGTCCACAATCTCGGATGTAATCGGTGGGGCCATCGCTCGTATATTTCTGAATGAGCAGTTCGGAACTGTGATCCTGTCTTCGATTTCACAGGTTGGACCTCTTCGAACTGATCTGAGCCTGGCGCAGCACTTTGCCAGCGTGGCGCAACAGCAGGGCTCGCGGACAGCCACACCAGGACAGGTCGCCGCGGTCGAGGACAAGCTGGACGAAGCCGAAATTCGCTCGCTGGATGCCGAATTTGCACAAGAGGCGGGTGAACTGATCAAACGAACGCGCATCGAGGGCGACTCGCTGGGCGCGGCAGTAGAGGTCGTGGCGGTCAACCCGCCGGCGCTGGTCGGCGAGCCTCTCTATCAGAGTCTCAAAGTGCGGCTGATGGGGGCGCTGGGCGGTCTGAATGCCGTGCAGTCCTGTGAAGTAGGCGACGGTGTACAGGTGATCACCCGCAAGGGCAGTGAGAACAACGACCCCATCCGGCGCAGCGGTTACCAAGCCAACAGTCACGGCGGGCTCATTGGCGGCATGACGACCGGTTCTCCGTTGGTCTGCCGGGTCGGATTCAAGCCCACGTCAACGATTCTCAAGACACAGCGCTCGGTTCGAAAGAACCTGGAGGAGATCGACTTTGCCTTGGAAAGGGGACGCCACGACCCCTGCGTTGGCGTGCGCGCCGGCGTAACGCTGGAATCCCGTTTGGCAATTGAGCTGATGAACGCCGTGTTGATGCACCAGTCCGGCCGCGTGGACCCGCAAAACTTCAAACTATTCTGATTCGGAGTCAATAGAGTGGACAACTCCCTCGTTGCGGCAGTCGTACATTCGATGGAAAACCCCGTGGCCGACGGCTGCAACCTGACGCTTACCGGCTTTATGGGTACGGGTAAGACGACTGTAGGCCGCATTCTGGCCGAACGGATGGGCCGACGGCTCGTCGATATGGATGAACTGATAGAGGCTGAGTTCGGGAAGCCTATAGCCCAGATATTTTCTGACGACGGTGAGGAGCAGTTCCGTCAGGCAGAGGCGCGGCTGTGTCAGACGCTCGCCGCAGAGACAGGCCTGGTCATTGCAACCGGGGGAGGGGCCCTGGTCAGTGACGAGAATCGGCAGACCATGGAGGCGAGCGGTCCTGTCGTCTGTTTGGCCGCCGGCGCCGACACGATCCTTGAGCGGGTAGATACCTTCGAAGATCGCCCGTTGCTGCCCGGTGATCGGGACGAAAAGAGGCGAAACATCGAGAGGCTGCTCCAGGACCGCCGCGCCGCGTACGGGCGGATCCCCCTGCGCGTGCCGACCGATTGCATCGACCCGGAAACTGTTGCGGAGCGGGTGCTCGACACGCTGGCAGGCAACAGTGAGATCGCTGGAATGACCCGCATCACCGTGCCTACGCCGGAAGGGCACTATCATATCTGCATTGGCGAAGGCATCCTGGCGCATGCAGGCCGTCTGTTGTCCAATCGAGAGGCGGCAAAGGGAAAAGCGGCGATCGTTACGAATGCAGATATCGCCAAACACTACGCCGACATCCTGAGTGAGAGTCTGCAACAGGAAGGCTATACGCCGGTCCTGTGCCTCGTTCCCGAAGGGGAGGCATACAAGACGCTGGCGACCGTTCAAGATCTGTACGATCAGTTTGTGGCCGCAGAGCTGGACAGGAAGAGCCCCATTATCGGGCTAGGCGGCGGCGTAGTCGGCGATATGGCTGGCTTCGCGGCCGCCACATATTTGCGAGGGGCTCCGTTCGTACAGGTCCCAACTTCGCTGCTAGCGATGGTCGATGCCTCGGTCGGGGGCAAGACGGCCGTGGATTTGCCACAGGGCAAGAACCTTGTGGGCGCGTTCAAGCAGCCCGAGTTAGTGATAATCGATCCGGAAGTGCTCGCAGAACTTCCGGCAGCCGAGTTTCGTTCAGGGCTGGCCGAGACCGTCAAGCACGGCATCCTGGGCTCGCCTGATCTTTTCCGCCAGCTGGAAGGCGAAGGGCCGGCAAACCTGACACAGATGATTGCCGACGCCGTGCGGGTGAAGGTGGATGTGGTGATCGAGGATCCGTTTGAGAGAGGGCGGCGGGCGACGCTCAACCTTGGACACACCTTTGGCCATGCCATCGAACAGGTAAGCGGCTATTCGCTGCGGCACGGAGAGGCGGTAGCCATCGGTACTGTGGCCGCCGCACGTATGGCAGTTGCGCTGAACCGCTGCGATGCCCAGACTGCGAGCCGCATTGAGACCTGTCTGGGCAGGCTGGAGCTGCCTACGAAGGCCAACGGCCTCAACTTGGATGAAGTGTACGCAATGATGTTCAAAGACAAGAAGCGGAGCGGGAGGCTGTTGAGATTCATCATTCCCCAGGCAATAGGAGATGTGGTAATCATCGACGATCCGGGCGAGCAGGTTGTACTCGATGCCCTGGCCTCTGTATTGACGTAAGAATCTCATGGCTAAAATTCTGGTGCTACATGGCCCCAATCTGAATCTGCTGGGAACGCGCGAACGGTCGATCTACGGAAACGTTACCCTGGAAACAATAGACCGGGAGCTTGTCGCCGCCGCCGGCACAGACAACGAGATCCGTACCTTTCAGAGCAACTCCGAAGGCTCGCTGATCGATGAGATTCACTCCGCGCGCTCCTGGGCCGACGGACTGTTGATGAATCCCGGCGCGTTCACCCACTATTCGTACGCCATTCGCGACGCTGTGGCGGGGGTAGGCCTGCCTACGGTCGAAGTCCACCTGAGCAACGTCCACAGCCGCGAGGAGTTCCGACATCGTTCCGTAATTGCACCGGTCTGCGTTGGGCAGATCAGCGGATTCGGCTGGCGAAGCTATCTGCTCGGATTGCAGGGGCTCCTGTCATTCATTGCCGAAACTCGGTCCGAGTGAACCGGACGGTGCAGTCCACCAGTCCAGAACCGACACGATTTCGACAAGGCTCAAGACCGACCTGACGCGTTGCACGCGACGCACCCGCACTCTACTTTCTTTTGTTGCAGATGACCCAGTTTCGTTGGCGCCTATTCTGGACACTCTCAATTCTAATGGTGCTGATGCTGATGGCTGTGCTGGTGATGGCCTCCCGGCAGACAGAAGCCACGACAGCACTGCTCTCCTCCGCCATCCGCACGGACCTTGATCCATTGGTTGAGACTTTGCCAGCGGCAGCACCAACTGCTGTAGCCTTTGCAGACTCACCGGCAAATCCGCAGTCTCCCTCAGCAGTCCTTGTTGGTACGGTCAAGCTATGGCACAGCTGGGCAGGCAAGGACGGCGATGCCCTTACAGCCATAGTAGGACGTTTCCACCAGACCAATTCGAATATACGGGTGGAGACAGAATTTGTGGAATACGGCGAATTGGCCCGGTCCTATGCAGTAGCAGTGAAGAACGGAGAAGGCCCTGACCTGATTCTGGCGCCGAATTGGTGGATTCGGGAACTGGCGTCCTCGAAGGTGCTTCTGCCGATTGGGAATCAGATAACTGCGCAGGAGCGTGCGCAGTTCATCCCGGCATCCATCGACAATCTTGATTGGGAAGGCACTTTGTACGGACTGCCGACAGACTACGAGCTTGTGGCGCTCTATTTCAACCGGCGGTTGCTGAATGAGAATAAGCTGCCAAGCACAGTGGATGATTTGATCCAACTGGCCGAGGAGTCTCCTTCGCAGGGTGCTGGAATATACGCGAGTTTTTATCACCTGGCATGGGGCATCGCGGCTTACGGTGGGCAGGTGTTCGACGAGGACGGGCGTGTTGTTCTCGAGCAGACACCGGCAGTGGCTGAATTTCTGACGCGGCTTCAAAGGGCCGACAGCACTCCGGGGATCTTTGTTTCTCTCGACTATGGCATGCTGATGGACCGCTTCAAAAAGGAAGAGTTCGCGCTATTTGTCGACGGCCCGTGGAGCGTCGGCGAACTGCGCCAGAGGTTTGGGGAAGACTTGGGCGTGACCTCACTGCCAGCCGGCCTTTCAGGGCCAGCCCGCCCCTGGTTAAGCGCAGACGGCGTTTTTCTCAACCCAACCACGCCCGTCGAACAGCGGGACCTGGCACTGACGTTTGCCCGGCACATGACAAACGCGGAGAGCGCATCAACTATTGCACGCATTGCAGGCCGCCTACCGGCGCACAGGGACGCGGACTTGAATGGCGACTCATTACTGGTCGGCTTTGCAAAACAGGCAGGCAATGCCGTTTCTCAACCCCACTACCCGGAGTTGGATGAAGTTTGGGGCTATGCCAACGACATGATCACGCAGGTCCTGCGCGGGTCGGCAACGCCGGAGGAGGCTGTGCTCGAGGCGTCTACACTCATAAATGAAGCGAACGGAAAGTAGACTGGTTTGTTACCGGCGCAGTTGAATAGTCTATTCCAGCTGACAGGAAAGACAGTCGCAAGGAGCCTCTTTCGCATGAAGTCAGTATGAGTTGGCGACTGTGTACTGAAATGCCGTAATTGGCTTCCCGCCAATCTACAGATAGTTTCGGAATCGCACTGCGTGCATGACGGTCTGGCTTTTCCAAAACGTAACATTGCAACCGCCCAAGGATCACATATGGTCCGACTTTCTTTGGAGACCCGCCCCCAAAGTATTGTTGCAGGACTGTACGACAGGCTCCCTTTCCCCAATATAGGACCAATGCAGGAAATCGCGCTTGACCTGGGAATTACCGCCCACGAAGGCGATGTGCAACTGCAAGGGTTGATCTTTCAAGGCTTTAGCGGACACCAGTTGCTGTTTGAGCAGCGTTGGTCAGCGGGCACAATCCGGCAACGCACGGGCGAAGAGGACCTGACGATCTCTGCAACCACCGGTTTGGCTGTTCGCAGCCTGCAGTTCCTTCTGCATGCGTATCAGCGCCTCACTCATGTCGAGATAACTGCAGTCGGCAGAGCGCCGGTAGCGGCAGAAGGGGCCGATGCAGGACAGCAGATTCAAGCACACTGCCAGACCCCTGTTACCTACCATGAGCAACTGACCGATTTCTACTTCCCACTGGCAGGGGCTTGGTGGGCAGTGCAGGCCGGTGATTGGAGCGACCTTCACAAAACGGAGGTCTACAGTCAGCCCTTCGCGTTGGACTTCGTCAAGTTGGGACCGGAGGGGCGCACACATCAGGGCGACGGCCGCGTTCTTTCCGACCATAACAGCTGGCATCAGCCGGTATTTGCCGCGGCGGGGGGTAAGGTGGCGTACGTGTGCTTCGATATGCCGGATATGGCCCCCGGCGCGATCCCTGACCAAGCAGTCATGCGGGGCGATATGCGGCGTCTGTTGGGTAACGCCGTTGCGGTCAGCCACGCCAACGGGGAGTTCAGCTACTACGCACACCTTCAACAGGCCAGCTTACAGGTCAACGAGGGGGAATTGGTCCGAAGGGGAGCCCTTCTGGGAAGGGTGGGCAATAGCGGAAACTCGCCGGGGCCGCACTTGCACTTTCATGTGATGAACGGGCCCAACCTTTTCATCGATCAAGGCTTACCGGTCCTTTTCAGTCACTTTGAGGCCGGCGGCCAGTACTTTCCCGAGCCGATGACGATTCCTACTCGGATGATCGTAATCGGGCCGGAAAGGACATGAAAAAACTGACAGTGAACAGAAGGGGTCTCTTTGCCCATCCCACTGGTACAGCAAAAGCGCTAATGTGAAATGATTGACAATTCGACGGATGGTAAAGGGCCCGGTGATGCCCCGTTACACTACCGCTTGGACGACGACCAGTTCGATGAATTGGTTGAGACCGCTGCAGGCGAGAGAGTGACGGGCTTGGCTCTGTGGGAGGAATCGGTTAGCGACGAAGGTGGCGAGCGACCCACGCCGAATCAACGCGTACTGTTTGACCTGGATCTTTATCTGGAAAACAAGACGCTGCTGGCACTTTTCGGTACGGCAATATATAGTGATCCCGAAAGCAGTCCTTTGCGCGGCTGGCAACAGGCTGGTAAAATAGTGCAAACTTTGATCAACAATGGCATCTGGCTGGACGAAATCGCGGCAACTGAAGAGGATGAGCTGGTACTAATCCTCAGCCGCAATCACGTGCCGATGTTGTATCTGAATGTGAGTGGCTGGACTGTCGAGGAGTGGGAGACGTTGCCCGACGGGCAGTAACTTCGCCAGGGAGTTTAGCTACTGTTCTGATTCCGCTCTTGGCGGAATTTGATGATTCGCACTTACATCAGCGCCCTTCCTCCTTAGCTGGTAGAGGCGTTGTAGAGGATCAGCCGTTACGACCCGACCGGGGAGGACCCACGATGACAATTCTAACTGCCACAAGCGCCGCCCAGACAAGTACGGAACGCTGGAAGGCGTCGCTTTACGCTGCCCTGGCCGCGGCGGTAGTGTCGCTCCTGATGGTTCTGCTTAAGGGCGTACCGGTCCTTGGGCCCCTACTGGGTATCGTGATCGGAGCCGCTCCTATTGCCGGTTACGACTTTGCCCGGGGTGCTCTTGGCCAGAGCTGGCGACCCGTCATCGGCGGTTTGATCGGCAATGTTTTCTTCGTCATTGGTATCGCACTTCCCGGGGTCTTCACGGAAGACTTTGGTTTTGTCGTCACAGGGATTCCAATTAGCCTCCTTACAGCGATCTTGTGGCCGATTGTAGTCGGCGCGATGAGCCCGAATCAGTCGATCTGGAAGCTTCTCCTCGCCAGCATAATCGGTCTCGTTCTTGGCTATGTCGTTGCTTTTTTCGCCGCCGGGCAGGATCCGACCAGTTGGCCTGGTCTGGCGTCTATTCTGTTCTGGGCCGTATGGGGCGGAACGGTAGGCGCGGCGTTGAGCGCTTGGAGCAAGTAGAGAACGATACGAAACACAGAACGCGCCGTACGTTATATGAAATGAGATACCTTGCTCAGCGGGCGGACTCCAGCGCCCGCTGATTCAATTCTGGACAATTTGACGAAGACGGAGTATATCCGCTACGGCACTGAATACGGTAACAAGCGTTCAGACTGGCTCGGCTCATGTATCGCGACGCAACTACGCTGGAAGAAATCTATCGACTGGCATTGCCGCAAGGATCGCGGATACTGTATGGGGAAGAGTTGCTGAACCGGCCAGTAAGTTGGGCATGCAGCCTGCGTCCTAGTCCCCCGGCCTTCCCCAACCTCGAAGGCGAAGAGTTGGCGTTGATTGACGTCAACGACCTGCGCCAGTTCAACCCTCAGATGCGCCTGGACCGGGTCGTAAACAGCTTGCACCAGGCGAGCATCTCCGCAATTGGCGTAATTGGTGACGTACCGCAAGAAGCTGTCGCAATCGCGGAGAAGAACCAGACACCTCTTATCTCCCTCCCGGATTCCGAAACCCTCCTTTCAGTCGAACGGACAGTGATCCGTCTCATCGTAGACCGCGGCGGATACCTTGCCGCCAAGGCGGCAGACTTGCAGCGGGAACTTACGCAGATCGAACTGGATGGCGGCGGCATGGAGATGATGGCGGAGCTTCTGGCAAACTTCTCGGAACAGCCAGTCCTCTTTCTGAAAGACGAGGGAACGCCAATTGCTGTTGCCGGTCTTGAGGAGCTGACCGAACAGCACATACGACGTGTGTTTGCATCTCTACCCAGTCAAACGACATTACGAAGCTGGCTGGCCGCCACGTTCGGCGCAGACTCTTCCGAAAACTCAGAGCTAACCGGTATTCTCCCGATAGACAGCAAGAATCATTACCGCGAGACGGTTGTCAGTCCAGTAATCGTCGGCGAACGAGTTGAAGGGTATTGCCTCCTGCTACGGTCGAATTCAGGTATTTCCAAGGATATCTCGACGGTAGAAAGACTCGCTGTATTACAAGGAGCCGGCGCGGCAGCCCTGGCCTGGAGCCGCGAGCAAGCTGTAGGGGCAGTCGAAGAAAAGATGCGGGCCGTCTTTTTGGACGAGTTGCTCGCAACCGAAATAGCCGACGAGGAGGCGTGGATTCAGCGGGGACACTCGCTTGGCTTCGACCTGACCATGCCCCACACCGCCTGGCTGATTCAGGCAGAGGGTATCCAGGATTGGCCGAATGCGCTGCGCCAGTATCTTGCCGCGAAGCAGAAGCCGGTGCTGCTATCTGTCCGCGCTGAAGTGGCACTGCTGTTCTGGCCGTGCGACAATCCCAAGAGTGGGCGGGAATTCAAATCGGTTGCCAGTAGCCTGGTAGAGCACTTCACAGCGACTTTCCAGAAGGCTTCACTTGTGGTCGGAATCGGCCGCCCGGCGGCTTCGGTGCGGGAATGGCTGCGAAGCCTGGAGCAGGCGCGTGAGAGCTGGCGAATGGGTAGTTCGTGGCAGGCCTCGCCGGTAACCTACTTCGGAGACCTGGGGCTATATCAACTGCTGACCGGGCTTGGCGGAAGCGGGGAGGCGAACCGATTCTTCCGCAAAACTGTGGAGCCGCTGATCTCGCATGATGAAGAGCAGAATGCCGAGTTGGTTGAGACGCTGGAGGCCTTTTTTGCCTGCCACGGCAATCTCAGCCAGACCGCAGCCTCGCTGCATATTCATCGCAACACGCTAACCTACCGCCTGCAGCGTATCGCCGGCATCACCCGGATGGACCTGAATGATGCCGACGCGCGTTTTTCGCTGCAACTTGGTCTCAAACTGCGCCCTGTAATGCAGAACCGAATACATTAGGCGGGGGGCGGTACTGCTCTTTCCTCCTCTTACCCGTCCACCCCTCTGTGGCTGCCGGCCGCCAACTCCTCCGCCAGAGTACGTACGGCATCGACGCCCGCGTCCGCGCCGGCGGCTTTCACCAACGCCGAACCGACGACTACTCCCTCGACGATCTCGGACACCCTCGCGGCCTGCGGGCCGGTACTGATCCCGAAGCCGACCGCCAAGGGCAAGTCGGTGTGACGACGCACGCGTTCAACGAAGGCAGGCAGATAGGGCGGCAGCTCTTCGCGAGCGCCGGTGATTCCGGTTACGCTCACAAGATAGATGAAACCTGTGGAATGCCGGGCAACCGACTTTATGCGTTCTTCGGTGCTGGTGGGGGCAAGCATGTAAATGGTGGCCAATCCGACAGCACGACAGGCAGGCTCCAGTAGCTCCGACTCTCCCGGCGGCAGATCGGGGACGATCAGCCCGTCGATACCTGCACTGGCCGCGGCATTTGCGAAGCGCTCTTCCCCGAAAGCAAGAATTGGATTGTAGTAACTCATGGCGCAAAAGGGCGTGTCTACGCCTTGGTCGCGCAGCTCGCGCGCCATTTTGAGGCAGTCGGCAACGGAAGTGCCGCCTACGAGCGCCGCATAGGTGGCCGTCTGAATCGTGGGTCCGTCGGCCAGGGGGTCGCTGTGAGGTATGCCAAATTCGACGATGTCTGCGCCGGCTCTCGCCAGGGCAGCGACTACCTCCAGAGACTGCTGCCGGGTGGGATAGCCCATGGCATGGTAAGGCATGAATGCAGCGGCGCCAGTCGTTTTCAGTTCGCGAAAGACCTGCTCGATCCGTTCGACTCCCCTCATCTTTCACCTCTCGCCCCATGCTTGCCCATCTATTTGTCTCCTCCGATTGTCTGCATGACCGTACCCAGATCCTTGTCGCCGCGTCCGCTGAGATTAACCAAGATCACCTGGTCCCGCCCCATCTGTGGAGCAAGCTCCAACACATAGCCGATAGCATGTGCACTTTCCAACGCAGGGATAATCCCCTCCAGTTCGCACAGTGCACTAAACCCCTTGAGAGTCTGTGTATCTGTGCAGTAGGTGTATTCGGAGCGTCCAACGTCTCGAAGCCAGGCGTGTTCAGGGCCCACACTTGCATAATCCAAGCCGGCGGAAATCGAATGGGTCAGGGCGATTTGCCCGTCACCGTCCTGAAGCACGAAGCTCTTAGTACCCTGCAGGACGCCGAGCCGGCCCCGTTCCGGGTCGGCGAAACGAGCGGCATGGGCGCCGTCTTCGATGCCGTGCCCGCCTGCTTCGACGCCGATGAGTCGAACGCTTTCCTCTTCGAGGAATGGATGGAAGATGCCGATGGCGTTACTGCCGCCGCCGACGCAAGCCACGATTACGTCAGGCAGCCGACCCGGGCCGCCTTCAGCGGGATCCTGCATCTGGCTGTGGGCCTCGCTGCCGATGATCGATTGGAAGTCCCGTACCATGGCAGGATATGGATGGGGGCCGAGTGCGCTGCCCAGCAGGTAGTGGGTGGTATCTACATTTGTGACCCAGTCGCGAATGGCCTCATTGATGGCGTCTTTGAGCGTCTGCGAACCACTGTCGACTGCGCGCACCTCGGTACCGAGGAGCTGCATGCGAAAGACATTCGGCTTCTGACGTTCCATGTCCACCGTGCCCATATAGACGATGCACTCGATTCCCAGCAGCGCAGACGCCGTGGCGGTGGCGACGCCGTGCTGACCGGCGCCGGTTTCGGCCACGATGCGCGACTTGCCCATCTTGCGTTTCATCAACAGGGCCTGACCCAGGGCATTATTGATCTTGTGGGCACCGGAGTGGGCGAGGTCTTCCCGCTTCAGATAGATCTGGGCGCCACCTAACTCTTCGCTCAGGCGGCGGGCATAGGTCAGTGGGGTCGGACGTCCAACGTACGTGTGCTGAAGATGGGCCAGTTCAGCCATAAACTCCTGGTCAATGCGGGCGTTCAGGTAAGCTTCTTCCAATTCGTCCAGCGCCGGCATAAGCGTCTCTGGCACGTACTTGCCGCCATACGGACCGAAACGCCCCGTCTCGTCCGGAACGGCGCCGTAGTTAACAGGTGTCGATGTTGTCGAAAGAGTCATCAGTACCTCGCATTCGGTGTGGCGACGGTTGCCCATCAGTCCGTCATCTGCGCTCGAATATGATATTCGTTGCCTGCTGCATAACATCCACTGGCGCGGTTTCGCCGGTCCATTTTTCCCAGGCGATAGCGCCCTGGTAAACCAGCATGCCCAGGCCTCCTATGGCTGTTGCCCCGTCGGTAGAGGCCAGTTGCAGCAGTCGGGTCATGGCCGGATTGTAGACAAGGTCGTAGACGATCTGATCTTCACGGAATTCAACATTTTCCTCCCAGGGGAGCCCTTCGATGCGCGGGTCCATACCTAACGAGGTACAGTTGACGATCAGGTTCGCATCCTGGGCGCTGCCTGTCACATCATCAGGGAAAGCGGCGCTGTCTATGCTGACCTCCGGGAAGTATGATTGCATTATCGCCGCCAGATCGACAGCCTTGGCCACGGTGCGGTTGAGGATTTTCACACTTTCCACGCCGGCCTCTGCCAGTCCGTATACGACTGCCCTTGAGGAGCCGCCAGCCCCTATCACCAGCGCCCGCTTGCCTTCAGGCTCAACATTGTGAGCTTGTAGATCGGCAATGAATCCTGCGCCGTCGGTATTGTCTCCAGTGAGCTGACCATCCTTTTCGACGACTATTGTATTGACAGCGCCTATGGCTTCAGCCGCGGGCGTCCAGTGTTGCAGGTGGGGCATGACCGCCTGCTTGTGTGGAACGGTCACGTTGACACCCCTCAATCCCAGTGCGGGCAAGGCGGCAACAGCCTCGGATACTCGTTCGGGCGGCACTGCGAAGGCCAGGTAACGCCAGTTCATTTGGCGTGCTACGAACGCGGCATTGTGCATCTGCGGGCTGATGGAATGAGTGACCGGCCAGCCGAACAGCCCAACGAGCGTTGTCGCGGCATTGATATCGGTCGGAAATATTTCCGAATCAGTTTCAACCGAAGGGACGGGGGCCGATTCATTCTGCAGTGGTTTACTCATCGTCGCCTGCCCACGCCAGCTCTTGCACGTTTACGTTGAGCGCGCGCAACGTAGATTCGAAACCGGGAAAACTGTCGGCGGTAACGTGCGCGTTACGGATGGTGGTCTCCCCGTCGGCAATCACGGCGGCCACGGCCAATGCCATCGCCAGCCTGTGATCGCCGTGGCTATCCACGGTTGTGCCCTTGAGCGGCGTCGGTCCGTCCACGATGAAGCCGTCGGCGGTCTCCTGAATCCGAGCACCCATCTTTTTGAGTTCTGAGACGGTCGTGGCGATTCGATCGGTCTCCTTTACGCGCAGTTCCTGGGCGTCGCGCACAACGGTGCGCCCTTCGGCCTGTGTCGCGGCTACGGCCAGGACCGGCAACTCGTCGATCATGGTGACGATCTGTGCGCCGCCGAGTTCCAAGCCCCGGAGCCCACCGCCGCTGACGATCAGATCTGCCACGGGCTCACCACCCTGAAATGGCCGTTCTCTGCGCCGAATCCTAGCCCCCATCTCTGAAAGAGCATCGACGATCCCTGTACGGGTCGCATTGACCCCCACATCGACAATCGTCAGGTTACTGTCCGGCAACGCGGACGCGCCAACCAACAGGAATGCGGCCGAGGAGATATCGCCGGGAACGAGGATGTTCAGAGGGTTGAGCGGCGAGTGGGGACGCTCGCTATGCGTCGTGTTGCCTAGTGCCGTGACCGGGGCGCCCATCGATTTCAACATTCGTTCGGTATGGTCACGTGCGGGTCCGGGCTGGTGAACGACTGTCAGGCCGTGGGCGTAGAGGCCTGCCAACAGGAGACAGCTCTTGACTTGGGCGCTGGCGACCGGCATATCGTATTCGATAGCGGAGAGGCGGGAGGGAATGATTGTAAGAGGCGCGAACCTGCCATTTTGGCGTCCGAAAATCTGGGCGCCCATCGAGCGCAAAGGGTCGACAATCCGGGCCATAGGACGCCCGCGAATTTGGGCCGTTCCGCTGAGTACGCTAACAAACTCCTGTCCAGCCAGCAGCCCGGATAGCAGTCGCATCGTCGTACCGCTGTTATCGCAGTCGAGCACGTCATTGGGCTCTTTCAAGCCATCAAGCCCGACGCCGTGAACCTCGAGGCGCGTGCGGCTGATTTCATCGATGCGCACGCCCATCGCCCGCATGATGTTCATTGTGGCCCGGCAGTCGTGACCGTCGAGAAAGTTACGAATGTGCGTGGATCCTTCGGCAATAGATCCGAAGATCACCGCTCGATGGCTTATAGACTTATCCCCAGGGACCCCGCACCGACCAACGAGGGGACCTTCACTGCTGATTTTGAGTATGTCTGCCATTGGAGGTTTGGGTTGAATTGGGACGTACCGGCCAAAGTGTGTTCAATATAGGTTTCTATTTCCGATATATTGGGGGCTTCGAATCGGGTAGCCTTTCTGCGTCGACTGGCGAGGGCTCATGTCAGCCCAGCGCCGGCGTGGCTTACGGACCTTTCTTTTGCCGCCATGCTGCACGCGTAGCCTGCGAACAGGAGAGCTTACTCTGCAGAGTATCTTCATCGTTATCAGCGAGAAGCGTTCGCAGTTCCTGAAGGTGCCCGCCCAGGTTGTCCAACTGTTCCAAGACCGCTTCCCGATTGGTCACCAGAATGTCCAAGAACATCTGCGTATCGCTAGCTGCCACCCGGCTGGTGTCGCGAAAGCCACCTGCTGCCAACTCCCAGACTGCGGGGTCTTCGTCCCCACAGTCACTGACTGTGTGCACCAAGGCACTCGCGAGTAGAAAGGGCAGATGGCTGATGGCAGCAACGAGCTGGTCGTGGCGGTCCGGTTGCATAGTTATAGGGAAGGCCCCGATTGCCTCCGCCAGTTCGGAGGCCAGCTCAGTTGTTTCTGTCGACGTGCGCGGCAGGGGCGTGAGCACCCACGGCGCGCCCTCGTAGAGTCCACTTTCTGCGGAGGCATAACCGGCAGTCTCTTTGCCGGTCATGGGATGGCCGCCAATCGGCTGAACACCGGGAGGCAACCGGTCCATGGCTGCGCAGATTTCGGCTTTGGTGCTTCCCATATCCATTACTACGGTGCCCGGCCACAGGATTGGCCCGAGCGTCTCCAGCATTTTGACGACAGCGCGAACAGGCGTGGACAAGATGACAATATCTGCCCCGGCGACTCCGGAGCTGAGGTCTGTTGTCGCCAGGTCGACAGAATTTTCGTGAAAGGCGCGCAGGATTGTGCCGAAATTGCGGGTAACGCCCCTCACTTCACGGCACAGGTTGCGTTGTTTCAGATCGATGCACAGGCTTGCACCCATCAGGCCAAGCCCGATGACAGTTACACTGCACTCGGAAAGGGATTTCATCTATAGACAGTCGTTGCTATGATCCAACTCCCGTTTTGCCGGTTAAAGCGGTCAAGTGAACTGCCGCCTTGCGACCAGGTTCAGGAAATCAGAGTTTACGTCCAACGGCACTGGCAACAGATTTCAGTTCCTGCATCAATGAGCTGAAGTGCTCGAAAGTCAGACTTTGGGCGCCGTCGCTCCAAGCCTTTGACGGGTCTGGATGTACTTCGATCATCAGTGCATCTGCACCTGCGGCAACCGCGGCCTTTGCGATGGGGGCCACGTACTCCCACTGGCCCGTTCCGTGTGCCGGGTCGGCCACCACTGGCAGGTGAGTCAGCTGCTTCAAGACGGGGATAGCATTGATGTCAAAGGTGTTTCTTGTGGCTGTCTCGTAAGTCCGGATCCCGCGCTCACAGACCATCACCTGCATGTTTCCGTTGCTCAGAATGTATTCGGCCCCCATCAGCAGCTCTTGAATCGTGCCGCTGATGCCCCGCTTCAGGAAGACCGGTTTGGTCGTCTTGCCTACGGCCTTCAGGAGCGGGTAATTCTGGTTGTTGCGGGCGCCGATCTGAAAGATGTCAGTGTAGTCGCCAACCAGTTCAATGTCCTCGGAACTCATCACCTCAGTGATGATCGGGAGACCGGTCTGCTCTCTGGCCTCAGCCAGGTATTTAAGGCCCTCTTCACCCAGGCCCTGGAAGCTGTACGGGCTACTGCGCGGTTTGAATGCGCCGCCGCGGAGAACTGAGCCGCCGGCTTCTTTGACAGCGTGCGCCGTCTCCAAAATCTGCTCGCGGCTTTCCACACTGCAAGGACCTGCCATAACCACGACTTTCTCGCCGCCGATGTCTGTGCCATTGACGGGAATGGTAGTCGACGATTGGACAAAATCGCGGCTGGCGTACTTGTAGGGCTGCATAATGCGGACAGTTTTTTCCACTCCTTCAAGAACCTCGAATGTGTCCTGTTGGATGAGATAGTCGTCGGCGCCGATGATGCCCACAATGGTACGGGCTTCTCCGCGGCTCAGGTGCACTTTGTAACCGAGCTCTTCGACGCGCTTGACGACTTCCTCTACTTGATCCTGCGAGGCTCCTTGCCTCATTACAACAATCATTGACAGATCCTTTCCTGGTCTGGTTGCGCGGCTCAAATGTCGATGTAGACTGCGTCCCGCGATAGATTGGTCCTATTCCTCTCGAAAGACTGTTCGGGGCTGCTCAGGCCAACACGGCACCCGTCTCCACTTCAACTGCATCTGGCAATTCCCTATCGGAAGTTTGAGCCAGTTCAACTGTTGCCGTTGGCGCGGCGATCGAACGGCCTACGGCCTCTGCGACTTTGTGCAGCGAGCACATCAGGTCGGCAAACCGCTCCGGCTTGAGACTCTGATCTCCGTCACTTAAGGCTGACTCCGGGTCAGGGTGGACCTCCAAAATGAGGGCATCTGCTCCGGCCGCGACCGCAGCCAGAGACATCGGCGGCACGAGTTCCCAGTCGCCCGTGCCATGGGCCGGGTCGGCGACTACGGGAAGATGTGAGGCCCGCTTGAGGACAGGTATCGCGTTGAGATCAAATGTGTTGCGGGTTGCTGTTTCATATGTACGGATGCCGCGTTCGCACAGCATCACCTGCATGTTTCCGTTGCTCAGAATGTACTCGGCGCACATCAGCAGTTCCTGGATTTCACCGCTGAGGCCGCGCTTGAGCATGACCGGTTTTCGAGTCTTGCCGACTGCCTGGAGAAGTGCGTAATTCTGCATATTGCGGGCGCCGATCTGGAGGATATCCACGTACTCGGCCAGCAGGTCGATCGTCTCAACAGTCATCACTTCGGAGATGACCGGCAGGCCTGTGACCTCCCTGGCCTCGGCCAGGTACTTCAGCCCCTCTTCGCCAAGCCCCTGGAAGCTGTACGGGCTGGTACGCGGCTTAAAAGCACCGCCTCGCAGTACGCTGGCACCGGCCTCTTTGACTGCGATGGCGGTCTGGATTATCTGCTCTCTGCTCTCGACGCTGCACGGCCCGGCCATGACGACAACCTGCTCGCCCCCGAAGCGGACGCCGTTCACGTCTATGATGGTACCTTCGGGGTGCGTGGCTCTGCTTGCAAGCTTGTACGGGTCCTGGATGCGGACCGTCTTTTGCACGCCCGACATCGCATCGAAGGTCGCCCTTTGCACCTGGGTCAAGTCGCCGAGAAGGGCGATGACGGTATGACTATCGCCGCAGATTGGCTGAGTTTGGGCGCCCATCGATTCAGCACGTTTGATGACGTTTTCTATTTCGGTTTCAGAAGCTTGAGGCTTCATTACGACTACCATTTATCTCTCCTATATGATGATTTCGAATTCTAAGGATGAGACATTCCAGGTCAAGAGAGCGCAGTCGCTACCTTTTGCCAGAGTTTGATGTCCTCGGTGCTCTATATCTGCAACATGGCCTCTTGCGCATATTCCTCAGGGGTAGGTTGCACGGCAGCGGGGTAACTGCCCAGCATTTTGACAAAAGCTGCTCTGTTGAGCAGTCCCAGGACGGCAGCACTGCAGTCAGGCTCCTGCCAATGACCCTCGAAGTCCAGATAAAACACATATTGCCAGGGCCGGTTGCGGCGCGGGCGGCTCTCCAGTTTGACGAGGTTTATGTTGCGTTCAGCGAACTCGCCGAGACATGCATAAAGTGCACCCGGGCTGTGCGGCGTGGCAAAGACGAGGGAGGTCTTGGAGTTCGGCGACTGCTGGGCATCGCCTTTGCCGATGACAAAGAAGCGCGTGAAGTTGAAGTGCAGGTCTTCGATGCCCTGTTGGACAATCTCCAAGTCATAGATTTCGGCTGCCAGCGCGCTTGCTATCACGCCCACCTTCGGCTCCGGATGCTCTGCAAGTTCCTTGGCGCTGCCGGCCGTGTCATACCAGGGTATAGCTGTGTAGCCGTGGCGGTTGAGAAAGCTCTCGCACTGTGCCAAGGCCTGTGGATGGCTGCGCACTTGTTCAATGTGGTCGCCATTGCCCGGCAAAGTCAGTAGATTGTGACGCACACGCAGCAGGATTTCTCCCTGTACGCGAAAATCATGATCCAGTAAGAGATCATAGGCCTTATTAATGCTGCCGGCGAGAGAATTTTCCACAGGCACTACGCCCACAGTTGAGCGGTCATCATCCAACGAAGCGAATATATCCTCGAATGTCCTGATGGGCAGAGTATCGACCTCGGCGCCGAACTGCTGGCGGATGGCCTCTTCGGAGTATGCTCCGTGCTCTCCCTGAAAAGCTACTACTGTCATCGGATTGCTCCATGGTTGCCTGACGTCAGAATTGAGCGTCTGCCTGTTCCAAGTCTCCAATTGGTTGCCATCAAGACCAGTTCTTCAGCTGCTCATCAATCCACCGATTCAGTTCGTCCAAGTCAATTTCGGATGCCAACCTCTTATCAGGGCGCAGAGCCACAGCCTCCTTAAGATAGACATGCTGGATTTCCTTCTGCGGCGTATCGGTATTCCAGTTGATCAGAACGCGAATACAACGTGGAACAGTGTCGGCAACACGCATTTCATGGCCGCACAGCATGGGCACATCCATCCAACCCAACTGTCGGGCGGCCAGCGCAGGGAATTGACTGACCACATCGAAAGTTGTCGTAAAGATTGCGCTGGCCACGTCTTCAGATTGGATACCGTTAAGACGAATCATGAATGCCAACAGTTCTCTGGTTGCCCTCAAGATAGATTCGGGCGTGTCCTCTTCAATGGTTGTTGCACCCCGCACACCTCGACAGATCACGGCTTTCTCCATTTTTGCGCTGCGTCGTGCACACGTTGGAGGATACGGTACCTAACGACTTTATTTTTCTGATTCCTCGTTGCGCGTGGCAAGTATGCGCACGTGCTGCGGGCAAAATTGCTTTCGGGCCAACAAAAAAAGCGTGGAGTTCGTCTCCACGCTTTGAGTGTCTTTACGTTGACTGCCCTTACACAGCCCAACGCTCCTCAACCAGCGGAGACGGTTGGTTCACGCCAAAATAATAACCAAACCAAAAGTTGCCAAAAGAAAACCCGCGCCACTCATGGCGCAGGTTGCTGGACAACAGGATTTCCGCGGCTGACGGGCCATCCAAGAGGTTGATCGGCAGAAGAGAGTCATCTTCGCTGCGAATCAGATCGGCGATTGTCACTGGTGCTTCGCTTCGTTCAGTAGTCACTCTGTCGAATCGTCCTATTGGCAGGGCGGCTGGGGTTTGTTCAAGACATTGAGGGAGAGATTACCACAAGGAAAAACAGATGTCAATTCCGTCGCCACGAAATTCAAAAATAAGATAAGCATGTCCCTCCCCACCCCCTTTTTGGAGGAGATGTTGGACAAGGTCTCATGGCAGTATGAGGAATCCAGCAGGACGGCACTTAGTCCCTCCGCCGCCAAAGGAGCAACCCCATCGGAGGCGTTGAAAACGGTTGAGAAGCATATAGGCTGGATCCAGTCGGTTGGTCGTCGCGTCGATTGGCCAATTGTCATTTTCGAACGAGGAGGGACGGCGAGAAGTGTCCACGAGGATTTTCTCCTATCACCACCGAAAAACTTGCTTCATAGCCGGGACATCGGAAGAGAGTGTCTTTGGGCCAGATGCCAGAGCCGGTCTCCTTCTTGCACATCCCATGCTGTTCCCCGACAATTGTTAGCCAGGTAATTCACAGACTGTCAATGCGTAGGGCTGCTGTCAGCAGTGCCGCATAAGGTTTTTTTATCAGAAACTTAAAGCGGCGGCTTACGCTTCAACTTCAGCTAGGGAGGATTCGGATGCAGAACTCATTTTCTTTACACGACAGAGTCGCACTTGTAACCGGGGCGAACGGAGGTATAGGGCGTTCCATTGCATTAGGATACAAAGCAATGGGCGCCACAGTCGTTGCCAGCGGGCGCAACCCGCAGAAGAACGCGGCAGTTGCGAAGGAATTGGGTGACGGCCACGAAGTAATCTCTCTGGATGTGCGGGACGAAGAGGCGGTCAATCAGGCGGTGGCGGCTATCGTCGAGAAACACGGGAGACTCGACATCCTGGTCAACAATGCCGGCATCGCCCGCCGCACAAACATACTGGACATGGATACGGAGGACTGGCATTCGGTCATCGACACGCATCTTAACGGCGGCTTCTACTGCGCCAAGGCAGCAGCCAAGGCGATGGTCAACGCCGGGAACGGGGGCAAAATTATCAACATCGGGTCGATGTATTCGTTACTGGGGCCACCCAATGTCACAAACTATGCTGCCGCCAAAACCGGCATCCTGGGTTTGACACGCGGGCTGGCAGTCGAGTTGGCTGTTCACAACATCCAAGTTAATGCATTATTGCCCGGCTGGCACAAGACCGACATGAACCGGGAACTGCTTGACGGCCCTCCGGGTGAGGAGATCCGGCACAAGACGCCGGCGCGGCGGCTGGGTACGGCCGATGACCTGGCTGGGGCTGCTATTTTCCTGGCCTCTGACGCGGCCGAGTTCGTCACGGGCACGACCCTGGTTGTGGATGGCGGGTACTCGATCATGGACCGGCAGTGGGCAGATTGAAACCGGCCACTTTGATCGGGTATAATTCCATCGACGCTTCGCACTGCTAATGAGACCGAGGAGGACTGCAATGGCTGTGTCGACAGTCGAGCGCCTGAAAATGTCTCCCGCGACAGAAAATGAGAAGCTTGTTCCGCCATTGAACAACGGCGACCGGCTTACGCGCGCCGAGTTCGAACGCATCTACGCGGCCTATCCTGAGATAAAGAAGGCGGAACTCATTGAAGGGGTCGTCTATATGCCATCCCCGGCACGTCAACATGAACATGGAAAACCACACTTCCACTCAATTAGCTGGCTAGGTACCTATAGCGCGGCAACGCCCGGCGTTGAAGGCAGTGACAACGCGACGCTGCGCCTTGACTTCGAGAACGAACCTCAGCCGGATGCCCTACTGTTTTTGCCGCCAGAGTACGGTGGAACAGCAAGGGTGGGTGACGAGGGCTATTTGGAGGGCACGCCGGAACTGATTCTGGAAGTGTCCGCCAGCAGTGCCAGTTATGATCTGAACCAGAAAAAGAGGTTCTACTCCCGAAATGGCGTAGCGGAGTACATTGTGTATCTGGCATATGAGCAACGAGTTATCTGGCATGTTCTCTGCGACGGCGTCTATGAGGAGCAGCAGGCTGACGACGGCGGCGTGCTGAAGAGCAGACGTTTTCCCGGCCTGTGGTTGCTACCGAAGGCGCTCCTGTCCGGCGATCTTCACAGCGTCCTGGAAACGCTGCAGCAAGGGATAGCATCATCTGAACACAAGACGTTTTGCGCCGCGCTCACACGGCGGCGCGAGGAGGCCAAATGAATCTCGCAGATCCGGAGAATCTGGAGGTAGTCGACCACCTGTTGACAACCACGCGGTCCGTACGCAAACGGCTGGACTTAGATCGTCCCGTAGAACGAGAAGTCATCGAACAGTGCCTTGAGATCGCGGCCCAGGCCCCCAGCGGCAGCAATCGTCAGGGCTGGCACTTCGTGGTGGTAACCGATGCGGAGAAGAAACGCTTTATCGCCGAGCGGTACCGGAAGGCATGGTACGGATACAATGCCACCCGCAATGTGGGTGAAGGGCCAAACTTGACTGCGGAGGAGAAACAGATGCTGCGCGTGATCAGCTCCGCTCAGTATCTGGCCGACAACATGCAGGATGTACCTGTGCTGGTGATCCCCTGCATCGAAGGCCGCCCGGAAGATGCTGCGCCGGCTTCGCAGGCTGGAGTATATGGCTCGATTCTGCCGGCGGCATGGTCGTTGATGTTGGCGCTGCGCGCCAGAGGACTAGGCTCTGCCTGGACCACTCTGCACTTGCAGAGCGAGCGCGAGATCGCCGAGATGCTGGGCATCCCCGACGGAGTTTCACAAGCCGCGCTGCTGCCGGTCGCTTACTTCACGGGAGACGACTTCCGCCCGGCCAAGCGGAAGCCGATGCGTGACAGGACTTATTGGGATAGCTGGCAGACAGCATGAAACTGGTCGCCGATATTCATCTGCACTCCCACTATTCGCGAGCCACGAGCAAGAACCTGACCCTTGAGCACCTGTGGAAATGGGCACAGCTTAAAGGCGTACAGGTAGTGGCCACGGGCGACATCGCCCACCCGGGCTGGCTGGCAGAGCTGCAGATGAAACTGGATCCGGCAGAGGAAGGGCTCTTTCAGCTCAAGCCGGAGTACGAAGCTACGGTCGCCGACGAGGTGCCCCCGGCCTGCAGGGGGACGGTACGTTTTCTGATTGGCGGCGAGATCAGCAACATCTACAAGAAGTATGACCGCACGCGCAAGGTACACAACATCGTCTTTGCGCCATCCTTCGAGGCGACCACGATACTGCAGGCCGAACTGGAAAAGATCGGCAACATTCGCGCGGACGGTCGCCCAATCCTGGGACTGGACAGTCGCGACCTGTTGGAAATCGTCCTGGAAGTGGACGACCGCTGCCATCTGATTCCTGCCCACATATGGACTCCCTGGTTTTCGATTCTCGGTTCAAAGTCCGGATTCGATTCAGTGGAGGAGTGCTTCACCGATCTGACTCACCACATTTTCGCTGTCGAGACGGGTCTCTCATCCGATCCACCGATGAACTGGCGGGTTTCCTGGTTGGACAGATACACTCTCGTCTCCAATTCCGACGCTCACTCGCCGCCAAAGCTGGCTCGAGAAGCCACCTTGTTTGACACCGATCTGAGCTATGACTCGCTGTTCGGCGCCCTACAGACCGGGGATCCTGCCGAGTTTCTGGGCACCATTGAGTTCTTCCCAGAGGAGGGCAAATACCATCTGGACGGCCATCGCAAGTGCGGGGTCTGCTGGGAGCCGGTCACAACGATCGCCAATGAAGGGCTTTGTTCCAGTTGCGGCAAGCCGGTGACTGTCGGCGTCTTTCACAGGGTAGAAGAGTTGGCCGACCGAAAACCCGGCGCACGTCCGAACTCTGCGGCGGCTTTCACGAGTCTCATTCCGCTGCCCGAAGCGTTGGGGGAAGTTCTCAGCGTTGGGCCTAACTCCAAACGAGTGCAGACCGAGTACCTACGGCTGTTGGGGAGATTGGGACCGGAGTTGGAGATCCTTCAGGCTATTCCCCTTGAAGATATCTCGGCGGCAGGGGGCCCTGTCTTGGCTGAAGGAATCCGCCGAATGCGTGAAGGCAAGGTGGTTGCGCAGAGCGGTTACGACGGCGAATACGGTGTTATCCGCATGTTCGATGGGGAAGCCGACCAGCTTTCTTCGTTCCAACTCGGGATGTTTGCGGCCGAGCCAGCGTCTGCGAAGGAGGAACGCGGCACGACGTCGGAGGCATTGAAGACTGCCACCGAGAATGAGCCGAGTCTGCTGTCGAAAGAAGCCGAGGCACCCGTAGAGAACGCACTGGCAGATGGGGAAGTTCAGTACAGTTTGCAGCTTGAGGAAGCACCCAATAATGTTGAACTCCCGCGCCCTCCTTTACGCCAGGGGGCAAACGGCCAAGGCGAGGCCGATTGGTTCGGTCAGTTGAATGCCGAACAGCAGGCAGCCGCAGCCCATACAGATACGCCGCTGGCGATCGTGGCCGGACCGGGAACCGGCAAGACCCGAACTCTGACCGTGCGTATTGCGCGTCTGATCGAGAAGTTGGGCGTGGCGCCGTCATCAGTTCTGGCGGTTACGTTTACGAACAGGGCTGCGGAAGAGATGCGAGAGAGGTTGGACGAACTCCTGGACGCAGAAAGGTCGGCCCAAATCACAGTTGGGACTTTTCATCAGTTGGGCGCCAGCTTGCTCAGGGAGTTCGGGGCGGCAATTGGAGTTTCCCAGAACTTTGCGATTCTCGCAGATGCGGAGAGGCAGACAGTTCTGAGTCGGGCCTGTCCGCAGATGGGAGCGAGGGAGTTGCGGGATGCGTTGGAGGCGATTTCAAAACGCAAGAGCGTTGCAACTGCAGCGAACGCATACGGCGAAGTCCAGGAGAGCGAGAGCGACATATGGGCGAGCTATCAGGCCGCCCTTGAGGAGGCAAACGCGCTCGATTTCGACGACCTGATTTTGCGCGCCGTACAGCTGCTGGATTCGGATGCGGCCGTCCTAAGTACTGTCCATGGTCGCTTTCGCTGGATCTCGGTGGATGAGTATCAGGATGTGAACGCGGCGCAACACCGCCTGTTGTCTCTGCTTGTCGCGGGTGGCGCCAACCTGTGCGTGATCGGAGATCCGGACCAGGCAATCTACGGCTTCCGGGGCGCGGATCACCGCTACTTTCTCTCCTTTGAGGACGACTACCCTGGCGGCAGGCGACTTTATTTGAAGAAAAATTACCGTTCGGCCCAGACCATTCTGGACGCAGCGATGCAGGTCATCTCCCGCAATCCCGACCATCAGGCAACCAACCTGATCGCCGACTTTGCCGAGCAGATAAAGTTGGACGTATATCGCGCCCCCACAGACAGGGCTGAAGCAGAGTACCTCGTCCACCAAGTGGAACAGATGGTGGGTGGGGTCAGCTACTTCTCCTTGGACTCCGGCCGAGTAAATGAAGATGGTCTGCCTGAGGACTTTACATTTGGCGATTTCGCTGTTCTCTACCGTCTCAATGCGCAAGCCAGGCTGATTGAAGAGGCCTTTGACCGCTCAGGCATCCCATACTCGACACTTGGAGGCCCCGCCCTGACAGAACAGAATCCCGTGCGGGAGATTCTGGCGCTCTTGCGGCTCACGCAGACGCCGGAAAGTTACGTCCATTGGGGGCGGATCCTGACGGAAGGGAAGCGGGCGCTGACCGGCGAAGCGGTGGCTGATCTGTTGGATTCGCAAAGCTCGGAGACTAAGGAGAGCGGTGCGTCTCCGGCGCGGCGCGAATTGATGGCAGTTGCGTCCAGAACCGGCGCCCTGCGGCAGCCTCAGCGAGAGAGGCTGACAGAGACGGTCGAGCTAGTGAAGATGCTGGAGGGCGATTCCTCCGCACCGCTTTCATCGCAGATTCAGACCGCGGCCTCCGGATGGGAAAAGTTGCGCGGCACCGAGTACGGCGACGCCGAAAAAGAGCGAGTCGAGCGCTTTCAGCGCAGGGCGGTGCCCTTCAGAAGCAAGCTACCAGAGTTCCTTACGACTTTGGCATTGCAGAGCGAAGCGGACCAGTACGACAGGCGGGCGGACCGGGTGACGCTGATGAGTCTCCACGCCGCAAAAGGCCTGGAGTTCCCTGTCGTGTTCATTGCAGGTTGTGAAGAGGGACTCCTGCCCTATGCGCCTGCCAACCGCGACGTAGACCTGGACGAGGAGCGGCGGCTGTTTTACGTGGGCATGACTCGCGCGCAGCGGCGGTTGATCCTGACTCATGCCGGGCGGCGCTTCCTGTTTGGGCAGGCGATGGAAAATCCGCTCTCGGGCTTTGTTACCGATATTGAAGCCGCCCTGCAGGAAGTACGGCAAGCCCAGCCGCGCCGGTCGCGCAAGAGAGATGAAGACCGGCAATTGCGACTTTTCTAGAGTTTCCTATAGAGTACGCGCAGCACCCCCTTTAGCAGAAAGATCTGAAGTCGCCGCCTCCTCTGGCGAATTTCACCAGGCGGACGCGTTTTCCAATCTTTCCAGATGTTCGCTGGTTAGCTCCAACTGCAGTGAAGCCAGGCTGCCCTGCAGTTGCTTAACCGTGTTGGCACCGATGATAGGGGCGGTCATGCCAGGTTGGGCCAGTAGCCAGGCGATTGAGACAGCAGTCGGTGTGGCCCCAAGTTCAGCAGCTACGCTCCGTACCGCTTCCAGAACTTTCCAGCCGGCATCGTTGAAGTAGCGTTGGCGTACACTCTCTGCGCGGACGCTGTCTGTGTCGCGATTGCGGCTGTATTTGCCTGTCAGGAAACCGCCGCCTAGCGGACTGTAAGGGACTATGCCGATTCCGTAAGTACGGCAGACCTCTCCTAGTTCAAGCTCGAACTCGGCCCTGTGCACGAGGCTGTAGTGGGGCTGGATGGAATCGTAACGGGCCAGGCCGTACTTGTCGCTGGTCCAGAGTGCCTCCATGAGGCGCCAGGCCGGATAGTTGCTACAACCGATGTAGCGAACTTTGCCCTGCTGCACAAGGCGATCAAATGCCTCCAGCGTCTCATGGATGGGTACACCGGCGTCGAAGAAGTGTGCCTGATAGAGATCGATCGTATCGGTTTGCAGGCGGCAAAGAGAGGCTTCGCAGGCTTCCAGGATGTGCCTGCGGCTGAGACCTTGATCGTTTGGGCCAGGCCCCATCTGCCCGCGCACCTTGGTAGCGATGATCATCTGGCTGCGGTTGCCGCGGGACTTCAACCAGCGTCCGATCACTTCCTCGCTAACGCCACCGTTGTTTCCTTGCACCCAGCGGCTGTAGACGTCGGCAGTATCGATAAAATTGCCGCCGGCCTCGGAGAAGGCGTCCATCACCGCGAAGCTCGTCTTTTCGTCGGCAGTCCAGCCGAACTGCATCGAACCCAAACAGAGTGGTGAGACTTTGAGCCCTGTCCGGCCCAAACGGCGATATCGGATGCCGCTCATAGTTCGACTCCTGTCAGCGTCCTTTCATCGCCCACGCGGCGGGTGACGCGACGTGCGTCGAGTTCTTCCAGGAGCGCTTGGGCGTATTTGCGGCTGGTGTCAAGCAGATCGCGTACGTCGGCGAGCGTAATTGCTCCTTTGGCTTGGGCGAGGGCAATCGTTTTCTGTGTGGCAACGGCGAAATCCTCTTGGCGGAAATAGACAGAGCCGGGAAGCCGGACGATGATCTCCCGCTCTACCAGTGATTCCAACAGATTCTCATCACCGTCCAATAGACTGAGCGTGTCGATTTCATTGGGCGGGCTGAACGGCGCGTCGGCATAGGACTGAAGCGTTCGGTCAACCGCCCGCTGTTGTGCGGGCGAGTAGCGGACGGTGTGGGAAAGCAACCGGACTGTGTATTCCTCGTCAGCTACCATACCGTCTTCATTTGCCTGTCGGGTCAAGTCGTTGAAAGCGCGATGGGGCAGCTCCTTGCGCACGCCGCCTGCTCCGACCACCCGCAGCCGGCTGCGCACTTCGCTGCGGGGCATTCCTTGCCGCAAAGGGAAGCGGAGATGGAACTCGTCAAGGAGTAGCTGCATATCGGCGACAGTTTGCTGGTAGGCCGATTCGCTGATGAGGAGTCGCCGGTCATCCAGCCCACGCATCGGGCCGTTTTCGAGAAGTTGCCGGATAGCCTCAGCCGCAATCCCTTTATCGAGTCCGGAAGCGGCGATCAGCTCTTGTTCCGAGAGCAGCGGTTCCCGCTCCAGACTCTGCAGCACAACTTCATCGGGGCTTCCCTGGGACAGCGTTTCCAGCCTGGCGATGGCCGTCGGGTCGTTTCGCCGGTAGCGCCGGCGCGGGTGGGGATCCAGGATTTCGCCGCCACCGAGGGTAAGGCTGGGAGATGGTTGGCGCAGAATGAATCGGTCCCCTGCGGCCACTAGAATCGGGCGGTCCAGTCTCAACTGCAGCCATCCCTCGCCTCCTGGAAGCAGCTCGTCGGCAGCAAGGAGCCGTATATGGGCTGGCGTCTCAGACGCTCCGCTGAACAGGTCTACGGCTGTGTTGTGCCGCAGTGGTTTGGGCGCGTCGGGCAGCAGACGGAAGGAGACATCGAGCAGGCGCGTTGCCCGCAGCGTACCCGGCGTCACCGCAACCTGGCCGCGGCGGATTTCGTCGGTGGCGATGCCGCTTAGATTGACGGCGACGCGGCTGCCCGGCAATGCGCGTTCGATTTCCTGCTTGTGCGTTTGCAGGGCGCGCACGCGTCCTGAAGGCCCGTCGGGAAGAATATCCACCGGCTCGCCCACGGCAAGAAGCCCATCGCTCAGCGTGCCGGTTACGATTGTACCAAAACCGGGCAGGCTGAAAATACGGTCGATGGGCAACCGCGGACGGCCTCGATCGCGGCGGGGAGGCAGCGCTGTCAAGGCGCTTGCCAGGGCCGAACGCAGCTGGGCCAGGCCTTCGCCGTCCTGCGCACTCACAGGGACGATGGGGGCGCCTTCCAGGCGTGTTCCGGTCAGAATCTCCTGAATGTCGAGCTCGATCAGCTCCAGCCACTCAGGGTCGTCGATCAAGTCTGTCTTTGTCAGGGCGACCAAGCCCTCGGGAAGCGCCAGCAGGTCCAGAATGGCGAGGTGTTCGCGGGTCTGGGGCATGACCCCCTCGTCTGCGGCGATGACGAGAAGTGCGGCGTCGATGCTGCCAACACCGGCAAGCATATTCTTGATGAAATCGATATGGCCTGGGACGTCTACAATGCTGACAGGCTCAAGAGTACCGTCGGGCATTGCCAGGTCCATCCAGGCAAAGCCGAGCACGATGGTGAGCCCGCGACGCTGTTCTTCCTCGAGACGGTCGGGGTTAGTTCCCGTAAGCGCCTGGACCAGGGTCGACTTGCCGTGGTCCACATGTCCTGCGGTGGCGATTACCCGCATCAGGTGCGGTTCTGTGACGGCTCAGAAGAGACGATTCCGGCCGTGCGCGGCGTGCTATTGTTCTGACGGGCGTACAGTTCGGCGGTGCGGCGCTGCTTCTGCCATTCCTCTTCCAAGTCTTTCATCGTATCGTCCCTTTCTTCAAGGGCCGTCTGCAGACCGTCGAGCCAGAGCTGGGCCGCGCTGATATACCTGCCGCCGTATTGTTCCTGCAGCTTCCAAAGGAGGCGCAGCATCTCTTCGTGGACGCGCAGGTCGTGCAGAATCGGAGGGAGGTGATCCAGTAGCTCCTTATTGTTTTTCTCCTGTTCCCTCCACAGGTGCTCCTGCCGGAGACCCTCGCGACGGCTTCGTTTTTCGTATTCCTCTTGAAAATCCTCCATTTCGCGCCGCATGCGTTCTTCAGCAAGACGCTGCAGCTCTTGCACCTGGGTCTGGTCGCGACGAATGTTCTCCTGAAACTCCGGGATCGTATTTGCAGCTCGCCGGGCGGTTTCCACGGTTTGGGAAAAGGACTGCAGACGCTCCTCATTCTTGCTAACGACCGACTGCTGATCGTCTATGATTTCCTGCCAGCGGGTGAGAACCTGTAAGCGTTCGACGACTTCGACACGCAGCCGTTCCATGAACTGCTGTTGCTCTTCACGGATCTCGGCAAAGACGGGGCGCCAGCGCTCAATCTCAGAGCTCATGCGGCGGTCGGCATCCTCCAGGACGGAGAAGCGTCCGGTGAAGGCCTCGGTACGTTTGAACAGTTCGACGGTTTCCTGCTGTAACTGGGCGATACGTTTTGCGTCACCCGTGCGCTGGTCTGCGAGAAACGGAATCTGGCGGGTACGCTCTTCAATTTCCTTGACAAGCAGATTCACCTGGTTTCGGCTCTCCATTATCATATCGACCAAGCGCTCTTCCTCGCCCTTGCGCATGTCGACCGCTTCTTCGATGCGACCGATGCGAGGCAGTTCACGTCTAACCTCACTGATTTCCCTGGTCAGGGCTTCCCTGTCTGCCAGCCTGGCGCGCTCATGTTCGCGAGCGGTCTGGGCCTGCCCCTCGTCGCTACGTTCGATCATCAGGCCGAGCTCCTGCTTGAAGCTCTCAATCTGCTGTTCCAACTGGGTGAATCTGCCCAATTGCGCGGTCGTAGATGCCAGGCGTCCCTCAAGCTCCTGGATACGACGCGCTTGTTCAACGATGTCCCCGCTCTGGCTTTCCAGTTGCTGTTGCAATCGGGAAATCTCCGCTCTATCGCGCCGATGTTCTTCATCGAGCCATGTTACGATCTGGGCTAGTTGGGCGTTGTCCATTTTTCCTTCTTTCTTTCAGCACACCTGGCTGTTATGGGCGAACTCAAATAGGCTTTAATGGCAAGCGAACTGAACTCATTTTTGTTTCTGGCCCCTTCAACACACGGACTGGGGACGGATTCGGGCCTGTTGCCAACCTGTCCAATGAGGCATTGTGGAACCTAAATTATACCACTCGCCAGAATGCAAAAACAACAGTGAACCAATCAGAGCACAGGGCATACGCATCTTAATGGGAGAGAACTTTGAGGAGATCGTCAGTTTTCCAAGCGGCTCGTTTACCTTTGGCGGCAATGCCGAATTTGGCGCCTTTATCTCGGCGTGGGAGGTTGAAAGCAAAGAGGCGCGAGGCGGGCAGGTTGTTCTGCGCATGGCCTTTACCCGTCCGCCTGTCGTCCTCATTCAAGACCCCGTGGACTGAGTTCCTGATGTTTCGGTGGCTGAGAGTGGAAGTCAGGAACAGTCCACCGTCGGAGGAAAAGACGGAATTCAGATTCGATTCAGATGCCTTGGGGGCTGATGCGAGCATTTCATTCATTGTGGATCGTTTGTCTTGGTGGTGTGGCACAGGCTTTCTCATGTGTGTGTTGGACGAGTGTTTACAAGTGTTTACGAGTGTTTACTAGCGTTTACAAGTGCTTACGAGTGTTTACGAGCGTTTACAAGTGTTTGCAAGCGTTTTCGTGTTGTCTTAGTGCAATTCTTGTGACTTATGTGATGGGCTGCAGTTAGGGTCTTGCCGGTGCAGGTTGCCTCGTCCGAGCGTTGGACGAGAGTTTACGAGTGTTTACGAGCGTTTACAAGTGTTTGCAAGCGTTTTCGTGTTGTCTTAGTGCAATTCCTGTGACTTATGTGATGGGCTGCAGTTAGGGTCTTGCCGGTGCAGGTTGTCTCGTATGAGCGTTGGACGAGAGTTTATGAGAGTTTACGAGCGTTTGCAAGCGTTTTGGTGTTGTATTAGTGCAATTCATGCAGTCTGCGTGATGGGCCACAGTCAAGGTCTTGCCGGTGCAGGTTGTCTCGTATGAGCGTTGGACGAGAGTTCATGAGAGTTTACGAGCGTTTGCGAGAGTATACCAGTGTTTGCAAGCGTTTTCGTGTTGTCTGAACTGCAGTTCTTGTGATTTATGTGATGGTCTGCAGTTAGGGCTTCACCGGCGCTGGCGGGCCCGTTCAACTGTTTGCGTGCGTTGTACGAGAGTTGTACGAACTCTGACATGGTTGGACGAAATGGTCGGGTCAAGTCGGGTTATGCCGTCTAAAGTCGGGTGAAGTCGGGCGAAAAAATTTTCTCCGGCCTTTTTTGCCGTTACGGTTTTGCATCAGTTTTTTCGTTTCCGGAGCCGACGCCCGGTACTGGCAGCTCCACCCAGACTATCTCACAGACGCCGGATACACGCCGGTCGGCTGACGGTTGGGTCGGGGTGTCCTGTCTGGACGCTAAATGTCGGGCTAAGTCGGGTCAGAGCGGGCAGTTTTCTTCTTCCAGGACCTATGCGCTTGACTTCGCCTGCGCTTCTTCGGTGTCTCTGTTGGGTACCGGGCAGACTCCAGTCTTGGAAGGGCCTCCCTCGCCTTCAGAATCCCTGCCAACGGGAGACATGGCTTGATAATGATGAAACGCTCTCATTAGTGCCTTGTCACATGCCAGAACATTGCAATTATATCACTGTTCTTGATGCAATTGCCCTGCCAATTTGATGAATCCACGGCATTTGGTGAACTTTCACAGATGCGCCGCAGGTCGGAAGCGGCAAGACAGCGATGAGGCGCCCAGGCCCAAGGCGTATATTGCACTGCTGTGATAGTAGTGCGATTTCAGTCCGGCCTTTCCTAACAAGATTGAGGATTACCACCCAGTTTGCAGGCCAGTCGTGTACGATTTTCGATGTGCCGGCTTGGGACTCTGAACGAGAACCGGCCGGTGCTTACTCTACAGCATAGTGTTTGAGCGCGACTGGATCCAGGTCCAGACCCAGTCCGTGTTTTTCCGGATCGGGGGACCAAGAGCCGTTTTGCGGCTCATCGAAGGATGTGTAGAAGATACGGTCGGCTGCTTCCACGGTGCCCAGATATTCGACGACTTTCAGATTTGGCGTTGCACAGGCCATGTGAAGATGAACCAGCTGGTAGGCATGGGGCGCAACAGGCAGATTGAAAGCATGGGCCAGGTGGGCGACCTTCATCCATTCGGTGATTCCGCCAACCCGGCCCACGTCCGGCTGCACGATGTCGGCGCCGCCGCGAGCAATGAGGTCTTTGAAGCCATACTTGGTATATTCGTGCTCGCCGGTTGCTACGGGAATGTCGATGGCCCTGGCAACGGCAGCCAGTCCCTCGACATCGTCTGCTAATACCGGCTCTTCAAACCAGCCCACGTTGTACTGCTCGAAGGTTCGCGCCATGCGAATGGCCTGCTTGGCGTAATAGCCGTTATTGGCGTCGATGTATATCTGTACATCAGGGCCAACTGCCTCTCGCACCGCAGCCAGGCGGGCGACGTCTTCCTGCTCGCTCTGGCCGAAGTCCTTTCCGACCTTCATTTTCACGGCCTTCATGCCGCGCTCCACGTAACTACACTGCTCCGCCACCAGTTCATCTTGACTGAAGTGGGTCCAGCCGCCGCTACCGTAGACCGGTACCGACTCCGTGTAGGGTCCGAGCAGCTGATAGAGAGGGGTTTGGTAGTACTTTGCCTTCAGGTCCCAGAGTGCGATATCCACGGCGGAAAGGGCGCTGAATGCCAGCCCTTTGCGACCAACGCCCCGAATCGCCCAGAACATGTCGTCCCACAACTTCTCGATATGCAGGGCATTCTGACCGATCAGAATGGGCTTGAGCGTACGTTCGATCACCTCACGCGCGGCAGTGACTCCTCCTCCCAACCCTAACCCGACCAGGCCCTGATCAGAGTGAACATGAACAAAACACTGGCTGCGCCCCTTTGTGACGTGGCGTATGGTCGCGTCCTGAAATCCCGGCAAATGGGGGAGGGACAGGACGGTTGTCCTGACGTCCTGGATAATCATTGAAAGCCTCCTGCAAGGTTGTTTGGCGATCAAGTTGGCAGTTGGTATTATCCCACAGATTCAGCAAAAGAATGTTGCTGTAGGAACCAGATAGGGGGCTTCAAGCAAAATGTAAGTTGGGATTGCACAGTCCGTTGTGCTTCAGGCTCAATCCGTTCAGGCGGTTCATAAACGTTGTCTCCCACTTGTATTTTTAGGCCGCGGTCAGATAGTAAATGGGTAAAAGGACCCGCTAACAGAAACTGCATATGGAAAAAATAGAATTGGGATCGATCGTACAGGTGGGCATCGTTGTGCGAGACGCCCGCGCCACGGCAAATGCGTGGACAGAGCGCTTCGCTTTGGACCCTGCGGTAGTAGTGGATTGGCCGCCCGAGGGCAGCGATCTGGATGCGCAATCAACATTTCGCGGCAGGCCGGGAAACTTTCGCATGAGACTGGCCTTCATTGAGGCCGGCGCCGTGCAGATCGAGTTTATCGAGCCTCTTGAGGGAGACAACATCTACTCCGAGTTCCTAGAGGAGAAGGGAGAGGGCCTGCACCATTTGCTCTTCCGAGTGCCCGATCCCGAGGGCGTAGCACGGGAGTTGGAGGTGGACATTCTCCAGAGCGGCGGGTCGACACTGGACCCTGGCGCGGTGTGGGCTTACCTTGACACTCAGGAACTCCTGGGATCGATCGTCGAATTGAAGACGAAAACTTAGGGACAGCATTACAATTCCATTTGACCGATAAATCAGGTGCTGATAAAATTCTTCGCGTGTGTCCGCGCCAGCACAGGTATCCCCGGCCTGCCAAGACCTCTGATTTGTGTCCGCAGCAGTCCTGTGACGAAGCAACGAGGAGGGGCACAGGGCGAACTTTTCCCATCAAGTGAACGTTGAGACCATGCGAGTTGGTATAGACGCTCGGTTGAGTTACCATCAGCCGGCAGGAATCAGTCGCTATACGAAGCATCTCATTGAAGAGCTTGCGCTACAGGACCGGGATTCGACGTACACGGTTTTCCAGCACCGCAAGCAGCGAGAACCACTTTCAAAGGCGCCAAACTTTCATCGGCGCACCTTGTTCACGCCTGTTCATTCACGCGTTGAACAGTCGATGCTGGCGGCCGAATTGTCATTTCATTCTCTGGACCTTCTTCACAGTACGGATTTTATCCCTCCTTTAAACAGCAGCATCCCTTCGGTCATCACCGTCCACGACCTCGCATTCCTGCGCTGGCCCCATTTTCTGACTGAAACTCACGCTGCCTATTACAGTCAAATCGACAGGGCTGTTCTTCATGCCCGGCACATCATCGTTCCCAGCGAAAGTACAAAGAGAGACGTCATTGGGGAACTCGGCGCCTCACCCAAGAAGATAAGCGTCATATACGAAGCGGCAGCGCCCCATTACCGGCCCCTGTCGCAAGAGCGATGCCGCGCGGCAATGCAGGCCAAATACGGAATCCCGGAAAAGTATATCTTTTTTGTCAGCACGATCGAACCTCGCAAGAATATCGAAGGATTGCTGGAGGCCTTTTACCATCTTCGAAAGTATTACTACGTTGAGGACACAGGCCTCGTACTGGCCGGGAAGCCCGGCTGGTTGTATGAGGAGATCTACCGTAAAGTCGAACAGCTGGAGCTTGGTCAATGCACGTTTTTCGTAGGCCGAGTGCCTGACGAAGATCTGCATCAGCTGTTTGTCGGGGCACGTTGTCACGTACACCCGGCATTCTATGAAGGGTTCGGGCTGTCGCCGCTGGAGGCAATGGCCTGCGGAACGCCTACAATTGTGAGCAACACGAGCAGCATGCCGGAAGTTGTCGGTGATGCGGGTCTGATCGTCGACCCCGCCAACCGGGAAGAGATAGCAGTCGCCATGCACCGACTCCTGACGGAGGAGGCGTTGCACCAGGAGCTCAGCCAGAAAGGCTTGCAGCGCGCCTCCGTATTCAGCTGGAGCCGTGCAGCTTCGGAAACCCTTGACGTCTATAGGATGGTTTGCGACAGTACGACGGTTCCGGCCGCGCCTGCGCAGCACTCCTCTGTCTGACGTCCGGCGATGAAGATCCTCTTCCTTACGCCTCAGTCCCCCTACCCTCCGCGGCAGGGAGCAGCTCTTCGCAACTACCATCTTCTGCACCACTGCGCCTCGAAGCACGAGGTACATCTCCTGACTTGCCTCTCGCCCCAGGACCAGGTATGGCCCAAACCAGGCCTGTTGAAGATCTGTTCCCGGGTGGAAGGTTTCCGTCAACCTGCGCGGCCTCTGCACAGCCGCATTGTCGATTCACTCGTAGCGTCCAGTCCGGATATGGCGTTGCGGCTGGAACATGATGGGTCTCACGATGTCCTGCAACGAATGCTGGACGAAGAAAGCTATGATCTGGTCCAGGTTGAGGGGTTGGAGATGGCGCCGTACGGGGTCCAAGTCTTGGGCGCTTCGGGACACAGGCCCACGGTTGTTTTCGACGCTCACAACGTGGAGTTTCTGTTACAGAGGCGAGCAGCTCAGATGGACGCCCGAAGCCTGAACCGCTGGCACGCTGCGGGCTACAGCTTACTGCAGTGGCGGAAACTGTATCAATACGAAAAGGCCTTCTGCCGGGCGGTTGACGGAATCATATCGGTCAGTGAACCCGACCGGCGGGCGTTGTCCGCTTTAGCACCGGAGACCCCAATCGTCAGGGTGCCCAATGGCATCGACATGTCGCGCTACGAGTCTGAGCCGCTGCCAGCACCCGGCCGGCCGCTGCTGGTGTTCACGGGGAAGATGGACTATCGTCCCAATGTGGATGCCATGCTCTGGTTCGGGCTGAAGGTGCTTCCCCGCATCCGGCGCCAGCTGGATGTGAAGTTGCAGATCGTCGGCATGGATCCCCATCCCAGGCTCAACAGATTGGGGACGGACACGGACGTGGAGTTGACGGGGGCTGTCGACGATGTCGTTCCTTATATTCGAGGAGCATCAGTTTACCTTACGCCGATGCGCGTCGGCGGGGGCACTCGCTTCAAGATCCTGGAGGCGCTGGCTTGCGCAAAGCCGGTGGTCAGCACTTCCCTGGGCGTTGAAGGGATCCCGCTTCGCGACGGCGAACACCTCCTGATCGCCGATGACGCCCAGTCCTTTGCCGACGCAGTTCTGTCATTGCTTCGCGACCAAGACGCCGGCGGCGAGCACAGTCGCGCGCTCGGAAGAGCCGGTCGTTCTTTTGTCGAGGAACACTTTACATGGGACAGGATCCTGCCCCAATTGGATGCCTTCCACGCGCAATTGGGGTAGGGGCAGAAAGTGACGGCTTCTATGCGGATCGCCTTAAGTCCCAGATCCACATTCCTCCATCTGAACGCCTGGCAGTCCTCTTCGCAGAGATTCTGATCTCCGCTCGGGATACTTTCCTCTTCTCGGCCGATTGTCGACTGCGCAGTTCAGAGGGCCGAGTTGCCTCTCCTGTTTGCAGCTACACTCTGCCGTCGGAACCGGACGCGTAGCTACTAAGCCATGTTCAGTGTGTGTACTGCGTGCGGTCTGTCTGGGCGGAATGTTTCGTCAGTATTTCAGTAGCGGACTCGCGATAATCATCGTGGTGAAGGTTGTGAATATATGGGACTTGCCTCGCCTGGCTGGCCTGCGCTGGCACATATTCGGAACCTACCAAGACGCGGGGTGTAGGGGTGAAGCCCGGTCGCCGCGAGACGACAACTTCACATTACCCACACACTCGCTACGGCGCGGACAGGAGAGGGGGCGTTGCGGGGGCGGAGCCCCCGCACAAGGGAGGGCCGAATAGGCCCGACCGCCCAAATGCGAGGAGAGAGGGGAGAGGAGTGAGAAGAGAGAAGACTTCGCCCGCCCCAGGGTTGATCGCGGAATGGCTATGGCTTAGTCGTTGCACTTGGCGTCATTGATTGCATGTGCCAGTGCGGTTGAACGAAAGTCTGTGGCGCAACACCCACGGTTGTTGTACAATTCCTGCGGCACTTCTCGCGTCACAGGTAAATCAGGCAATAGCTAGCTTGAGTAAGAGTCGAGTCCGCCCCCATAGGAAGTTCGCGGCGCTCAGAATGCGTTTGCAGGAGCGGAGGGATTGGGCCTCCGGCACGCGACTCAGGCCGCAGCCAACCAAATTGCATACATCGCGTGCGAATCTCCGTGGAGAAACGCCGCCAGACGGAGAAACGAGATGACAGCGAACACCATTCAGAACGCCCAGGTCGGCAATACCGAACTCCAGGTTACGCGGCTGGGCATGGGCACGGCTCCAATTGGCAATCTTTACGAACCTCTCGATGATCATGAAGCCATTGAGACGGTCCGGCGATCCTATGAGAACGGTATTCGCTTCTTCGATACCGCTCCCCTGTACGGTTCGGGAGAGGCGGAGCGGCGGCTTGGCGCCGCGCTGCAAGGCGTAGCGCGCGAGGGGGTAATCATTCAGACCAAAGTGGGCCGAATCGTGGGTTCCGATGGATCGATCTATTTCGACTACACGCGTGACGGCGTTTTGAAGAGCCTCGAGAACAGCCTTGAGCGGTTGGGGATGGACCGGGTTGACATTCTACTCGTACACGACCCCGACTTTGAGAACGAGGAGGTCCACTACCGGCAGGCGTTGGACGAGGCTTTCCCAGCGCTGGTCGACCTGCGTGCGCAAGGGGTAATCGGCGCGGTGGGCGCCGGCATGAACCAATGGGAGATGGAGTGGGAGTTCGCCAAGAACATTGACGTCAACTGCTTCCTGCTGGCAGGGCGCTATACGCTTCTGGAGCAAACATCGCTGGATTTCCTGGACTGGTGTACTGAGAATGACGTCAGCATCTTCCTGGGTGGTGTTTACAACAGCGGTATTCTGGCCACAGGGCCGGTTTCAGGGGCAAAATACAATTACGAAGATGCGCCGGAGGAGATTCTGACAAAGGCGGGGCGTCTCCAGGAGATCACAACGCGGCATGGCGTGCCTTTGCACGTTGCTGCCTTGCACTTCGCGGGGGGTCATCCGGCCATCGCCTCACTGGTAATTGGTTCGGCGACGGCGGCAGAGGCGGACGACAACCGGGCCATCTGGGATGTGAAGGCGCCTGCGGCGATGTGGCAGGAACTTCGCGACAGCGGACTGATCGCTGCCGAGGCGCCGATACCGGCGTGACCCTTAGGAGAAAGGTGCCATGTTCGCCGCTCTACAAGGAATCCTGCAGTCAATCCTCGTGTTCCTGGGCCGGTTGATCAGCAGCATTTTTGTATCTGTATCCGTCAGCGGGCTGGAGCACTTCCCACGCGGCGAGGGCTTGATTCTCGTTTCCAATCATTTCAGTTGGTTCGACGGCCCGTTGCTCATGATCTATCTGCCGGTCCGAATTGTTTTCCTACTTGCCGTTGAGACCGAACGTGTTTGTTTTTTCCGTTTTCTCAGCCGGGCGTTCAATCTGATTCCGATCTGGCGAGGGCAGGTGGACCGCAAGGCGATGCGCGCGGCGCTGGCGGCACTGAAGGAAGGCCGGACAGTCGGCGTCTTTCCTGAAGGGGGAATCGATCCGGCCATGGCTGGGGCGCGAGAGAGAGGAGAACGGATCGAGCAGATCGCCGGTCACACGGCGCGCCACAGCGCGAATCTGATTCACGCCCAATCAGGCATTGGTTTGCTGGCTACGCAGGCGCAGTCTCGTCTTCTGCCGGTGGCCGTGCTTGGGACCGAAAAGATCCTGGTCAACCTGCGTAAGTTGCGCAGGACACATGTGAGAATACGAGTTGGCAGACCGTTTGGGCCTCTCTCCATCCCTGAAGACCTCCCCAGACGGCAGAGACGGAGTCACTTTGACGCTCTTGCCAAAGAAGCCATGACTCAGATCGCGGCATTGCTGCCTCCCGGAAACCGCGGTCCGTATCAGGATGTACCGTGACCATCTTATATTGGCCTGCCGGCAATCAGGCGGGTGAGCATCGATATGTAGTCTCTCCCTTAACCCCTTAACACAATCCCAGCTCTCAGTAAGTCACTCCGGCGCCCCGGCGGTATCAGACATCTCCGGGTTCGGTGCGACGCGCAAATTCGTAGGCAAATGCGCCGAAAGCCGCTCCGATAGCCGGACCGACCCAGTAGATCCAGTGGGCCGTCCATACGCCGGAGATCAGGACCGGTCCGAAGGACCGCGCGGGGTTCATTGACGCGCCGCTGACCGGGCCTGCCCAGAGTACGTTCAACGCGACTGCCCCGCTGAAAGCAAGCCCTGCCGGCAAGCCGTTCGCCCGCCGGTCGGTGGCTACCGGTACGATGACAGGCATCAGGATGGCGGTGAGCAATACCTGCATGAACAGAGATTGCAGAATTGGGCCGGCCGGGAGATTTTCGCCGAGTGCGAACGCGTTGCCGAATAGGAGCGGAAGTACCGCGGCTCCCAGTGCAGTCGTGCAAGCTGGCCGACAATATAGAACGGCACCTCGCGCCAAGGGAAGTATCCGGAAAGAGCGAAAGCCAGGGGCACTGCCGGGCTCACTTGACGCAATGGACAGACGCCTCCGAAGCCGTTTGCAATGACAGGCTTTGACCCTTCAGCACGTAGCTGCCAAAGTTACTGTTCGCTCTCTGCCGCTGGACAAATCTCACCATGCGCAGCTCGTGGGTGTATTGCCTCGAACTAGAGGCATTTCTCTCAAGAGGCAATCGTACAGCCTCGCCGATAGGCGCGAATCAGGAGGAGGTTAGTAGTTGGTCAAAAGACGCGGACGCATAGCCGGTTACGTAACTGCACATGCCTGAATGTGACGAATTCCACCAAGTGATGTATCCTATGCCGAACGGCCCAACCGAGTTGGCATCACGATCTTCATCGAGTTGCCGCCGCGCCTCGGGCCTTCCATCGGCTTATAATCAGAATACCGGTCCGAAGCTCACCCCTGTAAGGAGGGAACAATGACAAACGCTCAACGGAGCAGGAGCCGCCAGGTTTCCCGGCGCGCGTTTCTGCAAGGAATCGGCATCGGGTCCACGACATTGCTGCTGGCAGCGTGTCCGGCGCCCGCCCCGGCGGATGAAGGGGCAAGCGGCGGCGCGGCCCCGGCAGCCGAGGATATTGAACTGGACTTTTTCGCCTGGGGCGACGCTTCCGACATCCCTGCGTGGGAGGAGTTGGCGAGCACTTACGGCGAGATGTACCCGAACGTAACGGTCAAGCCGTCGATCAGCGGTACGGGAGTGGACTACTACACCAAGTTGCAGACGACATTTGCGGGTGGCGTCATTCCTGAGGTGGCCTCCTTCCAGGGATGGGAGTGGCAACCGTTCAGCGACGCCGGTCTGCTGGCCCCGATCGACGCTTACATTGAGCGGGACGGCTTTGACGGCCCGTATCCGGACGGCGTGGACAGCATCGAGTTCAGCACGCGTCGCGATGGGAGCCGTTATCTGATTCCGCTCCAGTCCGGTGTGATGGTGATGTTCTACGCCAAGAACGCTTTTGACGAAGCCGGCGTCGCCTATCCGACCGACGATTGGACGTTTGCCGATTTCGTCAGCATCGCCGAGCAGCTGACCAGCACGGACGGCGATTCCAAGATGTACGGCTATCAGGCCAACGGCAGCTATGCCCGCGACATTCACTGGATCCGGGCCACCGGCGTACAGGAGTTCGACGAGTTGGTGGATCCGCGTACAGCCATGTTCGACCAGCCCGAGATCATTGATATCTTGCAGATGGTGGCGCAGGACTTCATGTACAGCCTAGGCATTTCGCCGACGCCGGCCGACCTGGAAGGCGGGACCAACACGATCGATACCGGTAACGCGGCGATGAAGTATGAAGGGCCGTGGTTCTTCCCGCGGTTGAACAGCCCGGAACTGCGTGAAGAGGGGAAGGAGATCGAGTTTGACGTGGTCTTGATGCCGCAGATGGCGGATGAGAGCCGACCCCACCGCGGCTGGGCCGAGGGCGTTTGCGTGCCCAAGTCCGAGCAGGTGGACGCGGCCTGGGATTTCGTCCACTACATGGGCGGCGAGGACGGCCAGAAGATCTATTCGACCATCACCGGCCGCATTCCCAATACCTCAGACCTGGTCGAGAACTTCTGGGGCCCGACGATTGAGGAGCGCTTCGGCGTCTCCAACGCGGCGGCATTCAGCAATGCCTTCCTGCGTTCAGAAGTGGACGTTATCGGCGGCGTCTCGCGCGGACAGATCTGGAGCGAGGTTGCGAAGCCGGTTGGCTGGGATCCGATGCTGGCCAACAGCGCCACGGCCGCGGACGTCATGTCGGCAGTCAATGAAGGCGTGCAGGGCCTGCTCGATGCCCACTGGGCGAGGCAGGGATAGTAGAGTTTTGCCGAACAGGGGGTGGCGAGTTGCAGAGCCACCCCCTTGAGGAGCTTACATGGCCGTAACGACCGCACCCGCGGGCAGGCGCCGTGTTTCGAAACGCCAACTGCGGGACTGGATTGCAGGCTATCTTTTTGCCTCACCGTTTATCATCGGGTTCTCGGTCTTCATCGCTTTCCCGATGCTCTACTCGGTCTATCTGATCTTCGTCGAATGGGATCTTCTGAGCCCGCCAAGGTTCGTCGGTTTCGCAAATCTGGCGAAGATGTTCAGAGACCCGAAGGTCAATCTCAGCCTCTATAACAGCGCGTTTTACACCATTTTCGCGGTCCCAATCCAACTGACAATTTCATTCACGCTTGCGCTGGCGCTGACGCAAAGGATCCGCTTCCGGGACTTTTACCGGGCCGGATTCTACATGCCGATCATCGTGCCCCTGGTTGCGAGCGCGGTGGTCTGGCAGCGCGTGCTGCACCCGGAGTTCGGCATCCTCAACGAGGCGCTGGGCTGGTTCGGATTTGAGCCGCGCATGTGGCTCTTTGAACCAAGGCTGACGAAACCGGCATTCATCTTCATGTCATTCTGGATGATCGGCCGCCAGATGGTGATATTCATAGCCGGGCTGGGCAACATCCCGGACTCGCTGAAAGAGGCTGCCAGTCTGGATGGCGCCGGCGCGTTTGGCCAGCTGCGTTACGTCATTCTGCCGCTGATGACGCCCCTGATCTTCTACAACTCGGTTATTGCGATCATCAACTCGTTTCAGACTTTCGTCCCGGCGATGATCATGACCGAGGGCGGGCCCCAGGACGCGACCCTGTTTGTGGTCCTGAACATCTATCGCAACGCCTTCCAATACTTCAACATGGGCTACGCATCAGCCCTGGCCTGGGAGCTGTTCGTGATTGTGGTGGGCTTTACCCTGGTGCAGTTCTACTTGTCTAACCGCTGGGTGTACTACGAGGAGGGGGATTGACGATGCGGTCGGACAGACAGGTGCCGGGGGCCTTGGCGACCGAATGGCAGTCGTCCACTGCCGAAATGCAGGCTGCCAGCGCCACGTTGAGCAGACGCAGCGAATCCTCGCGATCCACTTGGGAGATTGTGAGACTGGCGGCGCTGCAACTCTTTATGACCTTTCTGGTGGTCACATTCCTGGTGCCCACCTTTTGGATGATCTCGTCCTCGTTGAAGGTCTCAACGGAAGTTTTCGCGCACCCGATAGTGTGGATTCCGCAGGACCCGCATTGGAACAACTACGTTAAGGCTTTCCAGCTATTGCCGTTGACACGATTCATCGTCAACACGCTGATTATCGTACTGTTTGCGGTGCTGGGGACGGTCGTTTCGTCGGCGCTGGTGGCGTATTCGTTTGCCCGCATCAGCTGGCCGGGGCGCAATTTCTGGTTTGGCCTGCTGCTGGCAACGATGATGCTGCCCGATGTGGTGACCCTGGTTCCCCGATTCCTGATATTCAAGAATCTGAAATGGATCGACACCTGGCTGCCGCTGATCGTTCCCTATTGGGGCGGCATCGGCGCGATATATGTCTTTCTGATGCGCCAGTTCTTTCGCGGCATCCCGATGGAGCTGGAAGACGCGGCTGAAATCGACGGCGCCAACCGGATCCGGGTGCTGATACAGATTCTGCTGCCACTATCCAAGCCGGTCATCGCAACCGTTGCCGTGTTCGCGCTGTTGCAGCACTACAACGACTTTATGAATCCGCTGATCTACATCAACTCGATGGACAAGTGGCCGCTGGCCCTGGGCATTCGCGCCTACAATGACTCCTACGCCAAGAACTGGGAGGTTGTTTTCGCGGCGAGCACGGTGATGCTGACGCCGATGGTGGCGATTTTCATCGTGGCCCAGAGGTACTTCGTTCAGGGGATCGCCATGACCGGCTTTGGCGGTCGGTAACAGATCCGTTCACCGCGTTGCAGATATACCAACGCCTCGCAATCTTCCGCTCCTCGTCCATTCGTCAAGACCAAACTGAATCAGGGCTCCCCATTGCCTGCCTCTAACCAGGCTGCGTAGAAGTCACCAACTGACGCATAGCGCATTCCGGGCTCGTCGCTGCACGCCTTGAGAACAATGTCATGGTGGGTGTCGCTGCCGCGAAAGACGGAACGGTCCAGTGTGCCGTCCGACAGCAAGTTGGCTGCGGTTCGTCCCATGGTGAAGACGTTCGTTCGCTCATCGATAAACGCGCCGCGCTCAAACTCTTCGGGCGCCATGTATCGGGACGAGCCAAACATACGGCCCATCTCATTGACAAAAGGCGATTCACGATACATGTCCAAATCGACGACATGCAGTTCGTGGCAGGCAAAGTCATAGATCAGACAGCCGTCATAGAAGTCGACCGCGATCCATCCTGCATTAGCAAGCTCACAGTGCAGGTCGAAGATGACTTTCAGCGCTTCCATGATCTCCGGGCGGGGGAGCCTGCGGAAGCGCTGCATGGCTGAATGCGGATCCTGGCGCGTTGCACTTCCGGCGTGGAGAAGCTCGCCATCGACCCAGGCATAGACAAGCAGCGGCCCGTGCGCCGATTCGATCACGTTGTGAAGCTGGGGTATGGCGTTGTGAGAACAGCTGCGTCGAACGCGAACTGCGTTGTGAAGCAGGGCTACCCTTTCCTCGTGGGGCAGAAAGGGGCGGGGATCGTGAGGGTCTCCCGCTGTCTTGACGAAGAAGCGCTGTTGTCCGACCTGAATGCCATACGAAATGTTACCAGAATCCTGCACCTGTGCATCAAAGAGTGCGAAGACATCACCGGTCTTATTCAGATAGACGCCAGGCGTTTGCTCAATGACCTCGGTGTTCAGCAGTGGATGGCTCAAGAGTGCTTGCTCCTCATTGCATTGCGTTCAATTGAAGAGCCTATCTTAGCATAGTTTGGATCGAGTGGATGAGCGGCGAGTGAATCGGGTGCATCTTGGATTTGGGGTGGGAACAGTCTGGCGGGGAATCAGTGCCAGCGGTGGCGGGAGGTGGTCTGGCTGGACACTTTCGATTGGGCACCCGTCACCAATATCGACACCCGGTCGACGAGGCATGTTGTTGGCCGGGGGCGTTGCGGGGGCGGAGCCCCCGCACAAGGGAGGGCCGAATAGGCCCGACCGCCCATAACTGCAGGAGCTTCATTCACTCAGATTCCTTGGTAAGTCGGGCTTTGGCTGCCCCTATTCGCGACCGACTCCACGAACAACGACGTTGGCGACTTCAAAGGAATAGGGCGGATCGTCGGCCTGTGCATCGCGATAGGTGGGGACCCAGGTCCAGCGTTCGCGACGCTCTGTGTTCGGGTGGCTGGCGTGCATGGTCAGGTCGTGGAAGAATACGGCGCCGCCGGCCTCCAGCGGGGCGGTGACGGCAGAGTTTTCGTCAATCGTCTCGGGCCGGATACGGTGGCCGAACCCGGAGCCGTCGCTCATGTCGCCGTCGTGAATCACGCTGCCGCGATGCGAGCCGGGCAAGAGCTTGAGACAGCCATTTTCGGGCGTGGCATCGTCGAGCGCGACCCAGACAGAGATCTTGTGTGTGCCTTCCCAGTACGGCCAGTCCTGATGCCAGGGGCTGGCGATATGCGTATCTTCATCCTTGTACACGACTTTGTCGCTCAAGAATTCGACGTTTGGGCCAATGATGGCTTCAAGGATATCGACCAGGCGGTCGTCGCGCACGGATTGGCGAAACAGGCTGCTGCGGCCGGCCAGCCCGACGTAGACGCCGGTTTCATCCACGAATTTCTTCTGGCTGCCCTCTCCTTCAGACTCCTGCCTTACCTCGTGCAGAATATTCTGAATTTCCTCTTTAAGGACCATTACCTCCGCGCGACTGAACAGGTTGGGGACGACGACAAACCCATCGCGTGCGAAAGATTGGGCGATTTCAGCTATGGATGCGTTCATTGACTTTCCCTTCTTATTCACTCTTGAAAACAAATGATCCGTTGCCGATTTCACGGGCACCTCTAATATACTTCAAAAAGAAAAAAAACGAATCGCCAGAATTTTCGCAGGTGGCTCACATCCCGGTGTATATGCAGTCAGATGAGATAGCTGGCCGCGACTCGGCGGAAGGTGTCGGCCCGCTCCGCCACCACGTCCAAATCGTCGTTGATTGTCACGCCAAAGGCGGAGCCCAGCCCAGCGTCGGAGACGCCAATGCTGATATTGATCGAACGGTTCAGCAGGTCGTCGGTGCGCGGCAACATCCCTTTTGCGTATTGCGTCGAACCGCCAGCTTCGAGGTAGTGGGGACAACCGAACGAGCAGGACAGCGGGGTGGGCATGCGTTGTTCGAGCAGGTGTTCCATGTTGTTGTAGACGTGCCAACCGGCTTCGGCCACGACCTTGCTTTTCAGCTCTGCGGCGATCTTCGCGGCCACATCTGCATCCGGGAGGATAACCGTCAGTATGGTGGCGACCTCCTCCTCGGGATCGAGGACTTCGCGGAATTCCAGGCCTGGCAGATCGGAAATCGCCGCCTTGAAGTGCCGCTTACTGGTCTGTAGACGGTCGATCAATGTGGGTAGTTTGCGCAGTTGGGCCAGCAGCACGGCGGCCTGCAGTTCTGTGCAGCGAAAGTCGAGACCGAGGAAAGGGCGCCGGCCGATTTCGACGCCGGTCCGCAAGGGGGAATGGCCCTGATCGTGAAAGGCGAACGCCCGTCTGTACAGCTCCTCGTCGTCGGTGATGACCATGCCACCATCGCCCGAAGTGATGGTCTTGTAGATGTTGAAACTGAAGGCGCCCACATGGCCGATTGAGCCGATGGGTCGGCCGCGGTAGGCGGCGCCGAAGGCCTGGCAGCAATCTTCGATGAGGTGCAGGTTGTTTATGTCCGCGACGCGCCTGAGCTCTTCCAGACGGGCCGGGTTGCCCATCATATGGACGGCCATTATCGCTTTGGTGCGGGGGCTGATCTTGGCTTTCACGTCCTCCGGATCAAGGTTGAAGGTGCGATCGATCTCTGCGAGGACGGGTACGGCGCCGGTGTAGACGATGGCCGAGATGCTGGCGACGAAGGTGAAGCCGGGAACGATCACCTCGTCGCCGGGACCGATGCCCAGTGCTGCCATCGCGGCCAAGAGGGCGGATGTACCGGAGTTGACGGCCACCGCGTACTTTACCTGGGACATGGCAGCGATTTCCCGCTCCAGCTGGTAGACCTTTCCCTGGAAGCGCGGGTCAACCCCATCGGGGGTCGATACGCCGTAGCGATAGAGATAGCCTGCTCGCAGCACTTGCAGGACTTCCTCTATCTCCTCTTCACCGACCAGTTCCATGCCGGGTCCGGCCATTCTCGTTCTCCTTGATTTCAGCGAGCCGGCCGTTGTGCGACCGGTTACAGCATTGCACGTCTGCGCGCTGCGATGTCTGCTGGTCTATTCATTGCGAAGTCAGCCACCGTATCCCGCGACATTCGTAATCACTGGGGCCCACGCAAAGTCTTCGTCCAGGGGGAAGATCGGACGGGTTACGTATCTGTATGGCAAACGCGTGAAGTCCAGATCAGAGTATCCCTGGGTGAGGGCCAGGATCTCCCGCGGCGCGGCGTCGCGCAGTTCCGGCATGAGGTAGCCTAGTTTCACAACAACGATTCTATGGTCCAGGGGCTCGACGCCGGCCTTACGGAAGTCGTTCAGAGATGAGAAGTAGGTGCGCCGGTCGGTGATGAGGACACGAACGCCGCCTACTTTTAGCGTAGCGATCGCGGCTTCCTGTGAAGCCTGATCGGGTTGGCAGAGATGCTCCACAGTGCCCGTGACTTCCAGGGGAGCGCCGTACTCGGTGTCCAGCTTTCCCCCGAGGCTGAGCGAAACGGTGGCTCCGACACCGGCTTCGAAACAGGTGCGGGCGGCCTCGCCGTCGGGAATCCCGGCCAAAATGGCGTCGGGGACGTTCTTGGCGAGGAGACGGGACAGAAAGAAGGGAACATCGCCGGGTGTGCCCGCGGTGGGGTTGTCGCCGGAATCTGCGATGAAGACGCAGCTTTCCTCGGCAGCCATAGCGAGGTCGATGGCTTCGTCGGCGGAAGCGGCGACCTCCTGGTCGAAGGTGAAGTTATGGCGCTGGTCCCACATAGCCTGCGCCAAGCGTTTGGCTTGGCGCCGCGCATGGGGCAGGTGCGGCTCGTCTTCGGCGATAACGACGACGCTACTGGAGGAGTAGGGAGCGTCGCCCCAACCGAAGCCGACCAGGATTTCGGCAGTCAGGATGCCGGGCTGTTGTCCGATTTCGATTGCCAGTTCCAGCAGCGACTTCATCGGGTCGACGTCGGTGGTGGCCCTCTCTCCGGGCAGAATCATCGGTACGCGGACAAAGACCGGGCGCGGGCGGTGACCGCCGCGAATACAGTGGGCAAGCAACGTCATGGCTCGTTCCAGCGTCTGCGGCGCGTCGCGATGGGGGGCGGTGCGGTAGACGGTCCAGATGTCGGTCTTGTTGGCAAATTCCTCGGTCAGGTTGCCGTGCAGGTCGAACCGGGCTGAGATGAGGACGTCGTTGCCGACTTCGGCCCGGATCGAGCGCACCAAGTCTGTCTCCCCGCTCCATATGTGTTCAACCAGGAGAGCACCGTGAAGGATCAGGCAGATGCCGTCGAGTGGACCCGCCTGTTGGATGCCTTCGATAATCTCGTCTCGCAGCCGGAGGTAGGTGTCCTGTTCTACCGTTCCTGACGGGGACAGCCCATTTGCGTGCAGAATGGGGACCGGTTCCGCCCCCAAGTCGTTCATCATTTCGGCGAGCGAGGCGTATTTGGGTCCGGCCACAGACCCCACGGGGTAGGGTGAAAACAGAGTTTCGCCATGCAAGAGCTCCTGGCCGCGCCAGACCCGAAAGTGTTCCAAAGTTGTCGGAATCGGGGATGTGTTCAGAGCTTCATGGCTGATACCAGCGATTGCGATGCGCACTTCGTTTCTCTCCCTTTGAACTTAACAGATGGAACCGGCCGCATTTCAGATGAAACGATCCAGTTCGTTGGATAGTCGGGCATGGTCGAGGCCGAGATTGCCTTGTCAGACTTGCCCAGAAGTCACTCGACCAACCGCTACCGCCTCACCTGTGGTTTGCTTAGGATGATTCAACTGATGTGAGCAGCGGCTGTTCCTCTGAAACGGACAACAGGAAATGAGGGCTATTTGACTGCGCCGCTCGTCATGCCCTGTACAACCCAGCGCTGGAACAGGACAAAGATGATCATGAGCGGGATGCTGGTGATCGTCGAGAGTGCCATGATGGAGTTCCAGTCTCTGACGAACTGGCCAAAGAAGGCGGCCAGGCCGATCGTGAGAGGCTGGGATCCGGGCGAGTCTGTGAGTGTAACGGCAAGCAGGAATTCGTTCCAGGCAAATACGAAGACGAAGGTGCCTGTGCCCACGATTCCCGGTACGGCCAAGGGCACCAGAATTTTCTGCATGGCCTGGAGGCGGGTGCAGCCGTCTATCATTGCCGCTTCTTCAAGGTCAACAGGAATGGCGTCCATATATCCCTTCAAGAGCCAGATACAGATGGGCAGAATAAAGGCAGAGTTTACGACGATGAGTCCAAAGAGAGTGTCGTAGAGCCCGACAAGGTGGGCCAGCCGGAAATAGGGAACGATCAGGGTTACGGTGGGCAGCATGAGCAGTGCCATGATACCCAGCAGCATGTACCGCCCGCCCACCATTTTGAAGCGCGAAAAGCCATAGGCCGCGAGGAGACCAAGAACAAGAACGATCGCGAGCGTGGAAAGAGAGATAATCGTACTGTTTACGAAGTACCCACGATACAGTTCATTTTCGATCAAGGAAGCCATGTATTCGAAGGTGAGCTGGCTGGGGTCGAGCCGGGGAGGATATGTAAGAACCTCCTTAATTGGCCGCATAGCGGCATTGATCATCCAGACAACCGGTGTAAGGATTATGATGGCCGAGAGGGTCGTGAGTGATACGACAAAGACTTGATGTATCAGATACCCGTACCTGAATCTGAGATCAGAAGCTCGTTTCACCTGATTCGCTCCCCCGAGACACCAGCCTCAAATAGACGATGATAAGGATGGCCACCATGATCAGCATCAGGGTGCTGACCGCGGCGCCGTAGCCCAGGTTGCCGTCCAGCAGGGCGGTCTTATAAATATAGTAGGCCACGGTCTCGGTGCTGCGGAGGGGACCACCCCGGGTCAGCATTCTGATCAGATCTACGTGGCCCACAGTCGTGATGATATCGATGGTGGAAATGGCGATCAGGATGGGACGCAGTTGGGGCAAAGTGACATGCCAGAAGCGTCTGCCTGCGTTGGCCCCATCAACCTTGGCAGCCTCGTAGAGTTCGGGCGGAATCGCCTGAAGTCCGCCAAGAATGATGATCATATAAAAGGGATAGGCTTTCCAGGTATTGACGGCGACAACCGAGGCCATTGCCAGACCCGGCTTTGCAAGAAACTCAATCGGCATTTCCTGACCCAATAGACCTACCCATAGATAGTTGAGAAGGCCGAAAGGATGATAGAGGAGAGTCCACATGAGTCCCGCAGATGCCGTGGAGAATACCCAGGGCAGAATCAGCAGGCCGCGCATAATGTTTCTCAATGTCGTGCTGAACCAGGTCTCATTCAACAGTATGGCCAGCACCATGCCGATGAAGATATGCAGAATCACCGAAGCAACCGTAAAGACAAATGCATTGGTCAGACTACTCCAGAACCACGGGTCTTGCACCAGTTCGGCATAGTGTCGAATGCCGACAAACAGGGGTATACCGGCCTCAACATCGATGAGGCTCATCTGAAATGTGCGCAACAGAGGAAAGATGCTGACAAGGATGAAAAAGAGGATTGCGGGGCCCACGAACAAGAAGCCATACATCTCGCGGGGCAAGACCCTTCGCGTCGAGGGAGGCCCCTGTCGGGCCGATTGGGCTTCGGTGACCTTTACAGTCATCTCAGGGGAAGACGGTTGATGCGCGCCCTTTTCACCCATACTTGAGCTCTCAAGAATTGTGCTGAACTCAGGGGGTTGGTGCGTTGTGAATCAGGGCCTTACGGGCTTCTTGTGCCCGTAAGGCCCTATCATTCCCAAGTAAAGCAGGGATCGCGGCGGTCAGACGGTAGGGTGAGAGAATCCCTACAAGGGCCTCACAGTTCCTATCCAGTTACTTGGCGGCGTCAAGTTCGGCCTGCCAGATGGCGGCGGCTTCATCCAATGCGGTCTGGGAATCCTTTTCGCCCGCAAGTACCTGCTGGAAAGCCTGTTGGAAAGCATCTATGAGCTTCGAGGCTTCAGGAAGGGGGGCAAACAGGATATTGCTTTCCGGATCCTGATTTGCGAATGCGGGTACCTGGCTCAACATGGGGTCATCTGAGTCGGCCAGCGAATCGACGGCCGCATTCGTCGCCCAAAGCAGGCTGACCGTTTCCGTCATCTTGAGGGAAACTTCATCGGAATAGATATACTTGAAGAATTCCCATGCCTCTTCTTTGTGGGGCGAGTTGGCTGCGATCCCCATGCCGCTGCAAGCCCAGGAGTAGCCGCCCGTTTTGTGCGTCCACGCGGGGGCGTAGGCCATGCGGATTTCGGGATCGATCTGCTTCGCCTTCGTCCAGATAAACGGGCCGTCAATGATGGCGGAAGTCTGGCCACTGGCCACGAATTCCAGCATCAGCGCCTGGTCCTCGCCGAAGGAACCGGGTACGACCAGGCCCATATCGTAGAACTCTTTCCACCAATCCATTGCCGCCACGCCTTCGGCGGAGTTGAAGGCAACGTTGCCGTTCTCATCAAGCATCTGGCCACCTTCCTGGGCGAGGCGGAAGTTGAAGTAACGCAGCAGGAGGAAACCGCCGTCCTGCAAGGGCATACTCATACCGTATGAGTTGGTATCCTCGTCGCGCAGTGCCTGCAGCACTTCCAAAAACTCGTCCCAGTTGGTCGGCGGCTCAAGACCCTTTTCCTCGAAGACATCTACGTTGTAGGCGAACTGGTAGGGAATGAGATAGAGGCAGAGTCCCCTGGTCTCGCCCAGCAGGTTCATGGGCGTTGTCGGGGTCAGTTTAGCGGCAAACTCAGGGTCATTTTCAAGCCAAGGGCCGAGATCTTCAATGAACCCCTGTTTGGTCAGACCGGCAATCCATGTCGACTCCGTGCCGAACAGGTCATAGGTTTCGCTGCCACCGGCGGCCGCGGCCTGGAGCTTGCCGGCCATTTCGGGCCAGGGCACGTCGACCACGGTGACCTTAATGTTGGGATTTTGGGCTTCAAAGTCGGCGATCAGCTGGGCGTGGTTGTCCGGGCCCCATTCATTGACCCACCACTGCAGCCAGGTAATCTCGACTACTTCCTCTTCCATTGCCTCACCGCCGTCGGCAGCTGCTCCTCCGGCCGGAGCCGCCGGCGCTGCGCATGCTGAAAGAATGACCGCCAGTATGAGAACTGCGGCCAGCACGAAGGTGCGAGTAATTCTTTGCATGAGTTTCCTCCTGAGGAATGCAGAAAACGAAAGAGTAATCCGCCCAGCAGTCAGCCATCACGCGTCATATCGATTCAGGGAAAATGTGCGGCTTGACTGCACACGAAGACATTCGGGGCGGTTGAAACCAGTTTAGAGAACTGCGAGCGAAAGAGGAATTGCTCTGGTCGCGCCCATGCGATGCTGCTGGCAAGAAAGTGGTACTTGGAGAAGAGGCAGCTATCGCGTCCCCGCTTCACTGAAGCATCGGATTGCTGACGAGACGCGAAGGCAAGAGCAATTCTCTGCCCCTGGTTGGATTCGTTGCGGTCGGCCTTTGTATACTACATTTAGTTTGTGCTGTCAAGCAGGTTTGCGATGCCCCATCTCAGGCATCAGGGCAGGTTGGCGCATCGATGTCACGGCATACAGTGGGGGTGGCACGGAACTCGCCGACAAGCTTTCTGGAGATCAGACCAGGCGGATCGCGCTGGATGGGCCACACTTGAGCGTTGCAGGTCCAGGACAATCGGCTGTAACTGTCCCGATGCTATAGAATCATTCAGGAAACAGTGGGCATCGAAGTCCAGCGATGCCCAGAGCCCCTTTGGTTTAACTGTGCTGAGGACCTGGTCAGAGCGGGTCTATCGAACCGAGATCATATGGATAATCAAGGAAACTCACGCCTCTTGTTCCTGCCTGTGACGGCCGAGCGACTTCCAGACCTGGAAGAGTTCTCAAATTGTCACGGCAAGTTTCGATACTGCTCCTGTATGCGGTGGCGGATGACCAGCTCGGCGTTTCGCCGCTCGACCAAAGAAGACCGTGTTGCCGCTCTGGAAGGGCTGGTGCGGACAGGCACGCCCGTCGGGATCCTTGCCTACAGCGGTACGACTCCGGTGGGCTGGTGTTCGGTGGCGCCGCGCGAAAGTTACGCGGCGTTGGAGCGTTCCCGGGTGCTGCCGCGCGTTGACGACACGCCGGTCTGGTCGGTGGTGTGTCTGTTCGTCGACCGTCATTTCCGCCGGCAAGGGTTGACGGGTAGGCTGTTAAAGGCGGCGGTTGACTATGCCCGCGATCAGGGCGCACCTGCTGTAGAAGGGTACCCGGTGGCGCCGGATGCGCCGTCGTATACGTATATGGGGACGCCTGAGACTTATCGCCGGGCAGGCTTCGTGGATGTGACGCCGGTAGGTCAGAAGCGGTTGGTGATGCGTTACAACCTCCATTCTTAGAAAGGGCCTACTTTTTGACTTAGTAGAGCCCACATACTATTCTTTGGCACATGAGTACGATGCGCAATTTGAATGAAGAGGTGCCAGCAGGCCAAGAGATGCACGCTGCCACAGCGAGCGACCGTTCCGCTTCAGACGCTGATAAACATTCGAGCGCGACGCTGGGACGACGCACCAATACAGATGGCGGCAAGAGAGTGTCATTGACTACTGTGAAAGGCAGGGGCATCAGGCCTGGCATAGACCTAGACAGATCTGCCTCCTTACTAGAACTAATGGAAAGGCCGGAGTAGATTCCATGAACCTATCCGAACTAACGCATGTCTGGAGTGAAGCGCCCCAGCTTTCGGACGCTCTGTCCAAGTTTCCCGATTCGGTTACGCGGCTGATCGCTGACCCGGATGACCCGGTGGGCAGCGCGGAGCCGGCTCAGGCGATTCTGGCGGCCTCGGCGATTCGCTATAACGACGAAGTTTTCGACCGGTTGCCCAATCTGCGGATCCTGGTGCGCACCGGGATTGGCATCGATAACGTAGACCTGGATGCAGCCACGCGGCATCGGGTCGTCTTCTGCAATACGCCGGACGGGCCCACGGAGTCGACCGCCGAACATACGGTGGCTCTGATGCTGGCCGTGGCAAAGCAGGTCAAGCCGGGGGTGGAGCAGCTGGCCGCCGGCGACTTTGCGCCGCGGGCTGTGCCGATGGGCACGGAATTGGTGGGCAAGACGCTCGGGCTGGTCGGGCTGGGCCGGATCGGCGGGCGCGTGGCCCACATCTGCGGGCAGGGATTGGACATGCGTGTACTGGCGTTCGATCCCTACATCACAGCGGAGCGGGCCGCGGAGATTGGCGTAGAGCTCGCTGATCTGGACACGGTTATCGGCAGCGCCGACGTTCTCAGTCTGCACGCACCTTCCACGCCGGAAACGCGCCACTTGATGAATGCAGACCGCTTCAAGCAGATGAAGGATGAGGCTATCCTGCTCAATCTGGCGCGCGGCCCGCTGGTTGACCAGGAGGCACTCCTGGAGGCGCTGGACGGCGGAGAGATCCGCGGGGCGGGGTTGGACGTGTTTGACCCGGAGCCGCCCCCGGTCTCGTCGCGGCTGCGCACACATCCCAAGATCGTGGCGACCCCGCACTCGGCGTCAACGACGATTGAAGGGCGCAGTCGCATTGAGAATATGGCCGTGGATGCGATTCTCGACTTCTTCAACGACCGGCAGCCGAAGGATATCCGCAACCCGGCGGTGCTGGAGCATGTGCAGTTTGGGAGTGTCTGAATAGCAGATACCTGCCCATAAGTTTTGCTGGTCGAAGACAGCGCGAAGAATTCCTCTGTGCTGGCCGGCATTTCCTCGCCGGCCAGCAGTTGATTGGCTTCCCTTTCATCCTCGCCAGAATCTGCTTGAACGACTCAGAAACGGCCAAGTTACGATGTATCAAAAGGCCAGGACGCCGCCGGAAACGGCGGTCTGATTCTGAGACTTTATGACATCACTCGACAGTAATCAGTGAGTGCACCTGCAGTGGTGGAACCTGCACGACCAGGTAGTTTCCATCTACCCGGTAGGAGAGGTCGTTCTGCGGAGGCGCGTAAACGCGCCGCACGCTGTCCAGTCCCAGCCGTCTCAGATCCAGTTGAATTTCCAGGTTATCCAGGACCAACCCGTTTTCTTCGTCGAATGACGGCCTGTCGGGTGAGCCGACGTGGTGGTTGACGAAGTGGATGACATGGCGTCCGTCCTGGCGGTTCAGCACCACTTCGACACCGGCCGGCGCGGTGGTTGTGAGCACCGGTTGGGTCACCACATCGCTGACAAGCTCTTTGATCAGACGTTTAATCCAGACGTTTGACAGGCCGCCCGTACGCAGCGGCCAGGCGGCGTACCAGCACACCCCCTCGCCGTATTCGTTGCGGCACAGCCCTGGGTGGGCCTGGTCCTCGTCCGGCGGTGCATTTCCCCACATTACCGTGGTGCCGCTGGTGCGGTTTGCCTCTTGATAGACCAAGTCTCCGAGCGCGGTGGCGCCGTTCAGGCTTACCTCGACGGGGGGCGCGTCTTCCGCGAACATGGGGAAGGAAGTGACACGGTCGACGAGGGCCTGGTCGCGCAGGCGGATACTCACGTAGGGCAGACCGGGATCGCGGCGGAAGGACACGCCGAAGAGATCGGCAAGGCCGAAGTCGTCACGGCGGCGGCCGTTTTCGTCCCACAGGGAGCTGTAGGCGCTTGCCAGCAGCTTGCCTCCGCCATCCACATAGCCACGGAGCCGGTCGATCTCGGCATCGGAGAGCGCGGCCTGGTCGGCCAGGACGATGAGCCGGTAGGACTCCAGGTCGTCAAGGCTGCGCAGGATGTCGTATTGATAGTGGTAGTCGAGCAGAGCCTGGTGGATGTTTTCGACGCCTTCGGTCATCAGATACCAGAAGAGCGAGGCCGTGCGCGGCTTGGACAGGAGAGGGATTCCGACGTCGCTGACCGACTGGGGCTGGCGCAGCCAGGGTTCAATCTCTTCGGTAGGCCGGAAGATCTGTTCATAGCCGCGATACTGGGCCGAGTCGGTCGAGCCGTCGGGGTAGGGGAACTGCCCGAGGACGCTGCTGCCGCCGTGCGCCAGGCTGATGGCGTTCTCCATCCGGAGAAGGGGGGACGGCTTGTGGTCATAGCGGCACCACAGGCCGCCCAGCGGCCCACCGGGCAGACCGGCGGAGACGAGGACTTCGAACGGTTTGCCGGTCGCGCGGCCCCAGCGGGCGATGAAGCTCTGGCGTGTGTAGAGCGGGGCGTGGCCTTCGATAGAGACCAGGTCGGCATAATCGAATGGGTCTCCGGGACTGTTGGCGCCGTTGTAGGTGATCAACGCTTCGGGATTGTTGGGCCGCAGGATATCCATTGCCTGCGTAAGGAAGGCTTCCCCCTTGCCGAGCAGAAACTGGTAGGCCTGGTCGGCGTGGTGGGCCAGGAAGGGCTGGCCGACAATGTGTTGCAGCGACAGGTCCCCGAACAGAGGATTCCCCACCTGTGAATCGGGCGTTTCGAGGAGGGGCAGCCGTTCTCCGGTCTCCTCTTCATACCCCTTTTGGCAGCTGTAGCAGTAACAGGGGGAAGGCAGTGAGTTGGACATCCACTCGGTCTGGGGGACGTTCCTGACGTAGGGCATGATATCCAACCAGTAGCCGTCGACCTCGTAGCCTTGCGCCAGCTCGCGAATCTGCTGCAGGGCAAAGTCCATATAGCCGGAGCTCCAGCAGGCCATATCGAAGGGACCGACCTTGCAGGGGTCGCCCCAGACGTTGACGGCGCGCCACTCCGGGTGCAGGCCGAGAGCGTAGTTGTCGAAGCAGACGCTGAAGTAGGCGATGAGGCGGATATTGCGTTTGCGGAAGGCGGCGAGCAACTCGCCGACCACATCGTGGGGATAGGAGAGACCGAGAGAACAGGGATAGTAGCAGATGCCGTGATGGTCCTTGGTATAGAGTTCCACGCAGTCGACGCCGGCCGCGGCAAGGGAATCTGCATATTCTTCGGCATTGAATGCTGTGCCCCGATTCTTCGCCCAAAGCGGCGAGGCGTAGATGATATGGACTTTGCGAAATGTCTGAGCGAACCAATTCATCGCGCTCGTCCCCTTTCTGTGGTGTGTACGAATGCCGGGATTCTGGACCGCTCAGGGCTTCGGATGGTGAGCAGTAACCATGGTTGCGGGCAAGAGTTGAGGGCCTGGCCCAGAAACGCTCTTCGGAACAGGTGCTTCCGCTCAGCGGATCGCGCCCATCGTCATGCCCTTTGTAATCTGACGCTGGAAGAGGAAGTAGACGAGGATCAGGGGCATGGCGGCGGTGACCATGGCTGCGAATTGGGGGCCGATCGTGGATTCGCCCATCATCGCCTTGGGCGCGTAGGCGATGACGGCCAGGGGCATCGTTTGGGCTTCCGAGCGGTCCATGAGGACGAGAGCAAAGAAGAGTTCGCTCCAGACCCAACTGACGTTGATGATGGCCATGCTGGCGATGGCGTTGCGTGAGACGGGGACCACGACGCGCCAGAATACGCCGATGCGCGAACAGCCGTCGATCTGCGCGGCCTCCTCCATTTCAACGGGGAAGCTCAGGAAGTAGGCCCGCATCAGCAGCACTGTGAAGGGCACGCCCATGGTAGTGTACATAAGCGACAGGCCCAAAAGATCGTTGCGCAGCCCGAACCGGTCCATCATGAAGAAGACGGGGATGATGAGGACGTGGACGGGTACGGCAAGGCAGAGTAGGAAGGTCTGCTGGGTGGCGGCGCTGCCGGGAAAGCGGCCGCGCGCCAGGGCATATCCGGCCAGGGAGGAGACTGCAAGCAGCAGCGCCAACGTGGCGACCGTCACGACGATGCTGTTGCGCAGGTAGAGCGCGATCGGCTTATTGTTGGCGCCCTCCCCCACCCAGACGCGCACGTAGTTTATGAAGTTGAAGGCGGCGGGTAAGGCAAAGGGCGTGCTCAGAATCTCAGCATCGGTCTTCAGCGAGGTATTGATCAGAAAGATGACCGGGTAGAGCTCGACGATAAACCAGACGGCCAGCGCGACCATCATGACGCGCGAGAGGATGCGCGCAGCCACCGGCGATCCCGTTGACGCCCGCCTTTCGGTAATTTCCAAATCGTCTTTCTCAGAACTCAACCGCATCGAACTTCACCAGGCGCTGGTAGAGATAGGTCAGCGTGAATACGATCAGGAACATCACCACGGCCACGGCCGAAGCGTAGCCGTACTTCTGCGTTTCGAAACCCTGCCGGAAGAGGAAGGTCCCCAATACGGCAGTGCTGTTGCCGGGACTCCCCTTGGTCATCACCCAGACCAGATCGAATACCTTGAGTGAGAAGATGATCTGCAGGATGCTGATCGAGGCGACCACAGGGCGAACGAGGGGAAAGATAAGACTCCAGGTCCGCTGCCATTCGCTGACGCCGTCGATGGTGGCGGCGTCGTGCAGGTCCTGGGGTATGCCCTCGATGGCAGCGAGCGTGACGATCATGGGGAAGCCGGCATACTGCCAGATGGGGACGACAATCACAGCGGCCAGCGCGTACTTGACATCGGCCAGCCAGGGCAGGGCAAGGACATCCAGCCCGACGGCGCGCAGGAAGGTATTGAGCAGGCCCCAGTTGTACTCATAGATGCGTACCCACAGGGCCGCGACGACGACGACCGAGAGCATGACCGGCAGGTAGAATCCTACACGGTAGACGCTCGAACCGAATACGCGGCGTGAGATTACGGTTGCCAGAAGATAGCCAATGCCGACGGTTCCCAGGGTTACAACCAATGCGAATACAAGGGTGTGCCAGGTGGCGCCCCAGAAGAAGCGGTCGTCGAGCAGGTCTTCGAAGTTGGCGAGGCCGACGAATTTGCGTGCGCCCAACCCCTTCCATTTGTAGAAGCTCAACATCAGCGAGTCGGCCAAGGGGTAGGCGAAGAAGATGAGCAGGAGAAGGATGGCGGGCGTGAGAAACAGGTACCAGATTCCCACTTGGTTCCACCATCTGGCGAGGCGTGGACCAAGGCGAGGGGAGAGGGGCGAGGAGGGAGGAGAGAGAGGCGTATTGTCTCTCTTTTCTTCTTCCCTCCCGTTTCCACCTTCCAGGGCAACGTTTCCTTGCGCCACGCTATGCGTCTCCTGCGTGTTCACTCTAGAGATGCGGCCGAACTACGTGAGCCATCTTGGCTTCGCTACTGGTCGGCAAGTTCTGCACGCACTTTTTCGGTTTCCTCCTGCTGCATGGCCGCAGCCTCCTCCGGCGTGAGGCTGCCGGTCAGCATGAGGTCGATAGAGGCCTTCAGAGAGGCCAGCAGCTCAGGCGGTACGACGCCCTCATAGAGGGTGGGCGCGCCGGCGGCGGCGATCTCCTGCAGCATGCCGGCCATCACGGGACCAAGCACCTCGGTAACCTGCTCGGTCGGCAGGTCTGTCCGCCCGGGCGGGCCACCCAGCTTCTCGGCCCACAGCACCATGTTTTCCGGCTGCAGGATGTAGGCGACCACGTCCTTGGCAGCGTCGACGTTTTCACGGTCCTCGAAGACGATCAGGCAGTTGGCAACGAAGGAGCCCATCTCGCCGTAGTTGTCCTGGTCCAGGCGGGGGTAGTAGAAGTAGCCCCAGTCGAAGGTGGCCTCTTCGGGCAGGGAGGTGGCGCCGGTCGACCAGCTGCCGTCCTGGAACATGGCGGCTTTGCCGGAGAGGAAAAGTCCCTTGGACTGGCCGTAGTCGGTGATGCCGGCATAGCCCTCCATCAGCAGCCCGCTGTCGGCCATATCCATGATGTACTGGTAGATGCGAACGCCGTTGGGGTCGGTCCACTTGTGTTCGAGGGACCATTCGGGCGCGTCGGGCATCCAGTTGAGGAGGAAGGCCTGGTACTCCTGCTCGGTCCAGGAGCGCAGCATGAGGCCGTCCGGAAGGTGGCTGCGTACGCCCATTTCGTATGGTGTCGTGAGCGTCTCATAGCCGGCTGCGCGGATCTTGTCACCGAGGGCGTAGAATTCGTCCCAGGTCGTGGGCGGCTCGACTCCCACTTCGGCGAAGATCTCCTTGTTGTAGTAGACCATCGGCGTCCAGACAGCGTCCAAGTTGACGCCGTAGCGGCTGCCGTCGGTGTGCGTAAAGTAGTCGAGCGTGCCCTGCGGGAAGGACTCGTTCCAGCCTTCGCTCTCGTAGAGGTCATCGAGCGAGGCCAGCAGCCCGGCGTCCATCATGTCGTTGAACTGGGCGAAGCGGCCGCACCACCACCAGGAAAGATCGGGGCCGTCGGAGGCGGCGAACATGGTTGTGGGCGCGGTCTTTTGCCAGCTCATATCGTCGCCCTGCACGTCGACGATGATCTCCACGTTAGGATGTTCCTCCATGTAGTTGTCGGTGAGCGCGGCGACGGCTTCGGCGACGATACCGCCGAGGGCGGTCATGCGCAAGGTCACCTGCTTGTCTGCCGGCGCTTCGGCGGCGGTGTCGCCGGCGGGTGCAGCGGGCGCGGCACAGGCGGCCAGTAGCATCGCAGCAATGACGACAAGCATCAGCGGGTTGAGTCTACGAAGGGTTCTCATCGACGGTTCTCCTCTGTGTGATTTGAACGGGTGGCTCTTACAAGAAGAATGTCAGTCATGCGACAGTTGAGCTGAAGTCCCTTTTCACGAAGTACGTCGTCCTGTGGAAGCGCGGCGGCTCCAACCACAGGGCTATTCTCGCAGTTCTGGCTCATAACGGCAACCGTTGTTTTTCAGGCGGCAACAGAGTCATGTTGGGCACGGTGCGGGCGGTTCACTGTTGCGCTGGCAAATCGTAGTACACATCCACTCCGGTGACGCGGGGTGTGCCGCATGCATTGTGGGCGCCGAGGGCGAGCCTGTACTGTACCCATGGGCCGGGCTGGTTCAGGGCGCCGACGGCCTGGGGTCTTTCGAACCAGGTTGCTTCTCCGTCGGGACCCTGCCAGGGCGCATCCTCCAGATCTTCTTCCGAGCTGCCGAATCGCAGTTGGGCTTTGACCCAGGTGCGCGGCGGCGTCTCCGCCTCCCATGCTATTTCGGTCACGCGGGCGCCGGCGGGCAGTTCGTAGGGGGCCGATAGATAGAATTCCTCCGTGCCGCGGTCGGCGATGCTGTGCGGGCTGACGGCGGTCATGCCGTGCGGGCCTGAAGTGGGCATCTGGGTAATGCGCTCGGCGCTGAAGCCTTCGGGGCCGTTCCACCAGATAGCTGAATGGCCGATGTGGTCGCCTTCCACCTTGTGGTTGGCGACGGCCAGATCGATCCAGCCGTTGCCGTTGAAGTCGGCGGCGACACAGCCGGATGCGGAGTGTGTGAAGAGGCGCGTGCGGTCGTTGGCAGAGAAGCCGCGCCCGGCGCGGTTCCAGTAGAGGTAGGAGTCGATGTCGCGTTCGCGGCCGTTGTGGTAGGAGCAGATGAAGAGGTCGAGGAGGCCGTCGTTGTTGAAGTCGGCCACGGCCATCGAGTTGACTGCGCTGGCGGGGAGCAGCGTGCGGCGGTCCTCGCGCAGGCCGTCCGGGCCGTTCCAGTAGATGTAAGCGAAGGAGTCGTGCGGGCCGTCCTGGGAGGTGATGTGGCCGCCGATGATGAGGTCGAGGTAGCCGTTGCCGTTCAGGTCGGCGGCGCGGGCGCAGGCGCCGCGTACAACTGACAGCGGCTGGCAGCGGTCCATGCTGAAGCCCTCGGGTCCGCCCCAGAGAATGAAGCTGCGGTCGTAGGCGATCTGGGGGACGACCAGATCCAGCCAGCCGTTGTTGTTGAGATCGGCAAGGTAGATCCAGCGCGGTTCGTTGTAGAGCTTGCCCTCGTGCTCCAGGCGGATGCGTTGCGGGTTGGCGGTGTCGAAGCAGAGGCCGTTCGGGGTGTCGGGGACTGTTCCGTAGAAGATGAGGAGATCGGGATTGTCGAAGCCGCAGAAGATCAGATCGAGATGGCCGTCGCGGTTGATGTCGGCGACGCAGGCGCCGTGCGCCCGGTTGGTGGGCAGGATCCAGGTTGGTTCAGCGGCAAGGCCGTCCGGCCCATTGAGCAGCAGATAGGAGCCCGGATCGCGGTCGACGGAATTTTCTGACGCGTTGGCGAGGACGATGTCGACGCGGCCGTCGTCGTTGAAATCGCAGCAGAGGGCTTCGACCGCGCCCCAGCCAGGCAGCTCCTGCCTCTTCTCCGGAGAAAAACCTTCGGCGTCGCCGAAGTAGATGTAGGGATTGATGTTGCCGAGGCGGTTGCGGCCGAAGTGATTGACAAAAATTACGTGCGGCCGTGCTTCAGGGCAGTCCCGCGCCAGCAGTACGCGGCGGGCGTCCTCGCAGGGAAGCCGGACCGGCTCGGGGTCGATGCCGGTGCGAGCGGCGCGGTAGATGAGGGAGTCGGCGCTGTAGGAGTCGGGGGTATGGGTCTGGCACAGGATGACGTCGGCGCAGCCGTTCCCGGACAGGTCGGCGACGGCGACATCGCAGGCGCGGTAACTGTTGAGAGGAGTGCGGCGGGTTTCGTCGAACCCGTCCTGGCCGCCCCAGTATATCCAGGAGCGTTCCCCCTCATTGTCGAGATCGCGGCAGGCAAAAACCAAGTCGTCGCTTCCGTCCCCGCTTACGTCGCCAACGGCCGCGGCCATGGCATGGGAGCAGAAGAGCTCCAAGGGAGGGCCTGGGCGTCGGTCCTTGCCCACAGGCAAGAGGGTGACGCTTTGCGACCGGGGCAGGAAGAGGTGTGGGAGGCCGTTCAGATTGACGATGCCGGCCAGTGGCTTTGCTTCCTCAACGTGCTCGGCGTATTGGACCGCGCCGTCTGACGGGCGGGGCCGCTCCGAGTCAGGCTCGAAAAAGACGGTGGCGCCGTCCGGGTCGATGCCACCGGCGCCTCCCCAAAATACGGTCACACCGCCCGCTTCCGAACGTACGACCAGGTCGTCATAGCCGTCGCCGTCGAGGTCGCCGGCGACGAGTTGTTCGGCGGCGATGTCCAGGTCTGCGAACCTTTGCGGCTCGAAGCCCAGATCGGTTTGAAAAAAGATGCGGAGGGCGCCCTGGCATGCGAAGGCAAGGTCAGGGCGACCGTCTCCATTAAAGTCCCCGGCTGTCACCGAATCGCATTGGGGAACGGGCAGCTGCTGGTGGCGGCGTTCGCTCATGCCGTCGGGCGCGCCGTAGTAGACAGTGGCGTTGAGGTCGGGCCGGATGCCGTTGTTGCGCATGCCCAGGATCAGGTCGTCGTAACCGTCACCGTTGAGGTCGGCGACGGCGCCGGTCCAGGCGCCTTCGGCTGGCAGGTCGGTGCGGGTGGCAGCGCCCAAGGGGTCATCGTACAGGTAGGCGGGCGGGCGCTCGTGGTGGTTCTGGCTGTTGCAGAAGACCAGGTCGAGGTGGCCGTTGCCGTTGAGGTCGTATTGGTGGATGCGTTGGAGGACGCCGGCGCGGGAGACGTAGAGGTTCTGGCCTGAGTTGCCGAAGTGGCCTTGGCGAAAGTTTTCGAAGCCGCGGGTTGTCCAGGTGGTGGTCATGGGATGGGACTTTAAGGTGTCTGAATCAGGATTTGCTGGATTTTGTGGGATTTTCGAGATGGTGGGTGTCTCCAGGGACGTGTGTGGTGGTATGAGAGTTTACGAGCGTTTACGAGAGTTTGCTTGAGTTCACGAGCGTTTGCGGCTTTGGGCGGTGGGCTGATTGTCTGAATCAGGATTTGCTGGATTTTCGTTGGATTTGCGGGATGGTGCGTGTCTCCAGGGACGGGTGTGGTGGTATGAGAGTTTACGAGCGTTTACGAGCGTTTACGAGCGTTTACGAGAGTTTGCATGAGTTCACGAGCGTTTGCGGCTTTGGGCGGTGGGCTGCTTGTCTGAATCGGGAATTGCTGGATTTTCGTTGGATTTTCGGGATGGCGGGTGTCTCCTGGGACGGGTGTGGTCGTACGAGTGTTTACGAGAGTTCATGAGTGTTTACGAGAGATTTGCGAGCGTTGACGTGATTGGGCTTTGGGCGGATTGTCTGATTCAGGATTTGCTGGATTTTGGTTGGATTTGCGGGATGGCGGGTGTCTCCAGGCATGGGTGTGGTCGTACGAGTGTTCACGAGAGTTTGCATGAGTTCACGAGCGTTTGCGGCTTTGGGCGGTGGGCTGATTGTCTGAATCAGGATTTGCTGGATTTTCGTTGGATTTGCGGGAAGGCGGGTGTCTCCAGGGACGGGTGTTGACGTATGAGAATCTACGAGCGTTTACGAGAGTTTGCATGAGTTCACGAGCGTTTGCGGCTTTGGGCGGTGGGCTGATTGTCTGAATCAGGATTTGCTGGATTTTCGTTGGATTTGCAGGATGGCGGGTGTCTCCAGGGACGGGTGTTGACGTATGAGAATCTACGAGCGTTTACGAGAGTTTGCATGAGTTCACGAGCGTTTGCGGCTTTGGGCGGTGGGCTGATTGTCTGAATCAGGATTCGCTGGATTTTCGTTGGATTTGCAGGATGGCGGATGTCTCCAGGGACGGGTGTTGACGTATGAGAATTTACGAGCGTTTACGAGAGTTTGCATGTGTTCACGAGCGTTTGCGGCTTTGGGCGGTGCGCTGATTGTCTGAATCAGGATTTGCTGGATTTTCGTTGGATTTGCAGGATTGCAAGGTCTCCAGGGACGTGTGTTGTTGTACGAGTGTTTACGAGCGTTTACGAGAGTTTGCGGGCGTTTACGTGTTTGGACATTGGGCGGGTTGTCTGAACTGGGATTCGTGGGATTGATGGGATGAACTGTGAATGCTGGTGTCTCCAGGTATGGGTGTGGTCGTGCGAGCGTTTGCGGGCGTTGACGTGATTGGGCGTGTTAAGACGAATCAATTTGGGTTGTGTAGGGCGGATGATTGCTTTCCGACCTGCTTTGGGTTCAATGTGACTCCGCGGCAGTTGGTTCTGAGAACATTATACATCAGATCTCGGGCCATTTTGACGCCAATTTCGTCGCTGACTCAGCGAACTCTTCTTGGAGTCTCTCCTGATTCGTTTTCTCAGTTCTCTGTTCTTCTTCCCTCACTCAGTCATTTCAGTTTGCCGCACGCCCACGATGGGACGGCACTCTCCGTCTGTCGGTGAGCTCAAGGCGGAGGAATGAATTCCAAGGACGCAGTTGGTCAGGTTTATAGACCTCGGGTAACTACTAAGTCATGTTCTGCGTGTGCGCTGTGTGCGGTCTGTCCGGGGGGAATGTACCGTCAGTGTTTCTGTGGCGGGCTCTCGACGGTCATAGCGGTGAACGTTGGGGATATATGGGAGTTACCTCGACTGGCTTGCCTGCGCTGGCACATACTCTGAATGTGCCAAGACGCGGGGGCAAGCCTGGTCGCAGCGGGTCGTCAAGGTCATATTGCCATACACTCGATGCGGCGGGGGGTTTAGGGGGGGCGTTGCGGGGGCGGAGCCCCCGCACAAGGGAAGGCCGAATAGGCCCGACCGCCCAGAACAGCAGGGGCTAGGGATTAGGGGCCAGGGGTTAGTGAAAACAGCGATTAATAGGCGATAGGTTTGATAGGGAAAGAGAAACGCCTTTCGCCATGATGAATCATGAGCGCCCTTGGGCAAAGACTTAGTCGTCGCCGTCGATATCATTTTCCGGCGTTGACAGGGCTTGAACATTATATATAATTTACATTATGTGGCTTTGGTAGGCGAAGAAGAGTGGTGGGAATTTCGGGAGACGCAACCAGGGCACGAAACGCGCCGGACTGCTTTTGAATGGCTTTCCGGAACTGGATGGCGGCCGTGACGAAGATTGGCAGCGAACCTGGTTGGGTGGACCGGTCCGGGTGCAGGACCGGTCCGGAGGAGAAGATGCACCAGTTGTGTTGGAGAAGCTCGGATATTGGCTCTGGAGTCGGTTTGGTCATTGTTCCAAGAAAGGAGATCTTCTCATGAAACCGCACAGAACGATCTGGCTTGTCGCGGCGACGCTTTTGCTGTTGATGTTTGGCATTGCCGCGTGTGTTCCCGCCGGCGCGGAGCCGGCGGCTGATGTCGAAGAGGAAGCGATGATGTCGATGGAGCCTGCAGAGGAGCAGGTTCTGCGTTTTGCCCCGTGTTGCAGCTTCCGCTGGGATCCCGCGACAGGGACGGGCGCCGACTACTACTACGGGGCGGGGCTACTCTCTGCGCTCACCGAAGTTGTGGTGAACCCGGATACGGGCGTGGAGGAGGTAACCTGCTGGCTATGTGATAGTTTCGAGGTGAGCGATGATGGGCTCACATATACTTACCATCTTCGCCAGGATCTGAAGTTTGGGAAGACGGGGAATCCCGTTACGGCGCACGACATCAAGTACACGTGGGAGCGATCGTTGCGCGTCGGCAAGTGGCCACTACGCCTCTTCATGTTTATCGATGGCGCGATGGACCTGTACAACGAGAACGTCGATACGATGGCGGGCCTGACCGTCGTGGATGATTTCACGTTCCAGGTGCAGATGATACAGCCGGCGCCGATGTGGAACCGCTGGTCAACCGGTACGCCGATGGCCGTCTGTGAGCAGGAGCAGTTGGAGGCGGGTACGGCTGAGAAACACTGGCTGGAGGATGGCGGAGGCTGCGCGGGCCCGTTCCAGGCGGAGAGCTTCGATCCCGACGAGAATCTCCTGGTGCTGGAGCGCAACCCGCACTGGCCCGGCGAGCCTGCCAAGCTCGACAAGCTCGTTCTGCAGGGCCGCCTGCCGGCTGAGACGATGCTGATCGGCTATGAGAATGACGAGTTCGACGTGGTCTGGGTTGCCGGTCCGATCTTGTCAGAGATCCTGGAACCGGACAATCCGCTGCATGATGAACTCCGGTTCTGGCCTACCCAGAACTATCTGGCCCAGGTTTTGTTCACCGACAAGCCTCCTTTCGATGATCCGAAGATGCGCGAGGCGTTCATCAAGTCGATCGACATGGACGAGATCATCGAGAAGGTGATGCGAGGACGCTTTTTCAAGCTCAAGACGCTCACGGGCGGCCCGTACGGCCCTTACTGTGCGCACCACAACTGCGATGACCGGCCCGGTCTGACGCAGGATGTGGAGGGGGCGCTGCAGGCATTCGCCGAATCCCGCTATCAGGGCGACCCGAGCCTGGTCGAGCCGATTCGCGTCTACGCGCCGCCGGGAACGACACTTGGCGACCGCAGTCTGCTGTGGCAGGCGATCGCACAGCAGGTGTATCAGGTGCTGGGAGTCCAGATTGAACTGCTGATCAAGCAGCGAACGACACCTGAAGAGCGGGAACTGGCCAACGTTGGCAGCTGGGCGCACGGCATTCAGGCGCTGGATCCCCAGGAGGCGATCTGGCCGCTGTGGCATTCGGACGGTCCTTTCAATGACGGCTACCTGAAGCACCAGGACCCGCAGCTGGATGCCTTGATCGAAAAAGCGCAGGCGATTCAAAATGTAGAGGAGCGGATGGAGGCGTGGAAAGAGGTCGAGGATTACATGTACAGCCTGTATATTATGATCCCGACATACCTGGATTCGCGCTACTTCCTGGTCAAGCCGTGGGTGCGGAATTTCGAGTTGGGCTTCAACTCGCGGCTGCTGCACCCGGATGAAGTCTGGATCGCCGAACACTAAGTTTCCGAGGTGGGAGGGCAGGCAGTAGACCAGTCTAGTACCCAGGGGCTATGCCGGACCAGTATAGCCCCGGCTACTGCCGCCTTCCGCCCTGCTTTCAGCTGCACAGGACATAACATGCAGCCCACCCACCGTCATCACCCACGAAGTTTGGGCCGCCGCGTATATTGCGCGCTGGCGGCGGCCGTTGTCATCCTGAACCTGGCGGCGGCTTGCGGCATGGGAGGGCAGAAAGCTGCGATCGCGAGAGGCGAGACAATCTTCGAGGAACGCTGCGCTGAGTGCCATACAATAATCAGCCAGGGAGGCGGCGAGACGGCCGATACCACCAAGGTCGGAGGGCAGATCGACGACCGGTTCAAAGACGGTTCCTACGCGGACACTGTGACCTCGCGCAAGCTGAAAGTCTACCTGGTGGCGTATCACGAGAATGCGACCGATCTGGAGATGGAACCGAAGGAGCTGGATGACCTGGTTGAGTACCTCTGGACATTTAAGGTGCGCAGGCATTGAGCCGCCCAGGTACCGGCCGCAGGGAGATTGAGACATCAGCGCATACATTATTCGGCGTCTGCTTTACATTATTCCCACGCTTATCGCGGCATCGGCGCTGACGTTCATCCTGGCCCATTACGGCCCTGGCGACCCGCTGATGGAGCTGTTGCAGGAGGCGTACTGGGACGAAGAACTGCGCGAACGCGTGCGCCATTCGCTGGGATTGGACCGGCCGTTCATTGTCCAGTACGGTGAGTTCCTGGGGCGCCTGATGCGGGGTCAGCTGGGCTACTCGATCCTGTCCGGGCAGAGGTCGATCAACGTGATGCTGGCGAAGGCGTGGCCGAAGAGCATTCAGCTGGGCCTGGTGGGGATGTTCTTCTGGTTCGTCAGCGGGACGATCCTGGGGATCATCGCGGCCAGGTTCCACAACCGGACAATCGACTATATCATTGTCAGCACGACGGTGGCGGTGTCCACGATTCCCACCTTTGTGCTGGCGCCGATGCTGATGATCGTGTTCATACTCAAACTTGGCTGGATCGAGAGCAGCATCGGTTGGGAAGGCATCTTCAGCCAGAAGATCATCCTGCCGATGATGTTGATCGGCTTCACGGGAACGGCGGGCCTGGTGCGGCAGTGGCGGTCGAGCATCCTGGAGACGATCAGCCAGGATTACGTGCGGACGGCGCGGGCCAAGGGGCTGACGGAGCGGCTGATCATTGTGCGGCATGTACTGCGCAATGCGTTCACGCCGATACTTACGATCACGGCTGCCTCGCTAGGCGGCTTTATCACGGGCAGCATCTTTGTCGAGCAGATTTTCAATATCCACGGATTCGGCTGGCTGGTGTGGCAGGGCATCATCGGCCTGGACTACCCGGTCCTGATGATCACCACGCTCTTCAGCGCGGCGATCATTCTTTTCATGAACTTGGTGGTGGATATTCTTTACGGTGTTGTTGACCCGCGGGTGCGGGTTGGGGAAAGAGCGCGGCGGTAGCAGTCTGTTCAGTATCGTTCGACCGTACTGATCGCCATCCGGTTGGTGCGGCACTTGACCACAGGAAGGAACAGAGCGGCGGGAATCCAGAATCATGGAGGAGCAAGAAACTCAGGCCGAAGAGCAGCGTGAACTGCTGAACGATCAATTTCGGCGTCCTGAGCGCAACCTTTGGAAAGATGCTTTCACCCAGCTGATTGCCAACCGGCTGGCGATGGGGAGCATCGTGGTCATCTTCATTGTCTTCTTCATCGCTGCGTTCGGGCCTTTTCTCACACCCTACGATCATTTGTATCAGGACTGGGACAACATCGCGCAGCCGCCGACGAGGCTGCACCCACTGGGCACGGACGAACTGGGGCGGGATATGCTGTCGCGGATCCTGGCTGGGGGGCGAACGGCTATCATGGTTGCGGTGGTGACGACGACGATGGCCTTTGTCCTGGGCGTCCTGATTGGCGCATTGGGCGCGTATATGGGTGGATATGTGGATGCGCTGGTGGTGCGAACGATCGACTTTCTGCAGGCGTTTCCCCATATTCTGCTTGCGGTCTTTCTCGCGGCCACGTTGAAGCCCAGCTTCATTCGTTTTGGTGATGCGCTGGTCAAGGAGTTCGGCATCCGGGCCCTGGGCAATACCCTCTATCTCGACTATCTACTGATCTTCGCGGTGCTGGGCATTACGGGCTGGCCGAACCTGGCGCGGCTGGTGCGGGGGCAGGTGCTGTCGCTGCGGGCGACGGAGTACGTCAGCTCGGCGCAGGTTGTCGGGGCGAAGGAGTGGCGCATCATCGTCCACCATCTGGTGCCGAACGCCCTGGGGCCGGTCATCGTTTCGCTGAGCGCCAGTTTTGGCGGGGCGATGCTGACCGAGGCGTCGCTGAGCTATCTAGGTCTGGGCATACAGCCGCCGGGCGCGAGCTGGGGCATGATGATCGCCGAGAACCTGGTGCAGTGGCGTTACCGGCCTCACCTGGTTGTCATGCCGGGCATGGTCCTGTTCGTTACCGTGCTGGCCTTCACTTTTCTGGGAGACGGCCTGAACGATGCGCTCAATCCGCGCATGTTGACCCCCACCGGGCAGAAATAGCAGCGTAAGGGGAGTTGCCATGAAAATTCGTGTTGGTGTTGCAGGCGTAGGACATCGAGGGCTGGGCCTGGCCCGAGCCCTGGCACAGTTGGAGGACGTCGAGTTCGCCGCGCTGGCTGATTTGAGTCCGCAGCGCCTGGAGGCCGCGGCGCAGGAGTTCAACGTCGACCGGACCTTTGCGCTGATCAGCGAGATGCTGGAAAGCGTTAAACTGGACGCGGTTCTCATTCTCACGCCGGATCTGGCGCACCATCCGCAGACGCTTCACAGCTTTGAGGCCGGGGTGCATGTTCTGGTGGAGAAGCCGCCCGCCTATACGGTGGCGGAAGTGGAAGAAATGGCGGCGGCGGCGGAAAAGGCGGGAAAGCATCTGATGGTAGCCTGGAACCGGACCTATGCGCTGCAGCGGGTCAAGGAGATATTTGGGGACGAGCCCCCTGAGGTCTTATTGGCGAACTATGTCCGCCCGGAACCGGCCTATATGGGCCTTGTCCGCAACCATATCGTGGACCCTTTTTATTTCCTGTGCGGCGAACCGGCGGAGGTGACGGCGCAGTGCGATATGTTCAACGCGCAGCGGGAAGGGCACACGCTTGCGAACATCCGCTTTCAGTCCGGCGCGGTGGGATCGCTGATCAGCAGTTTCGGGTCCGGGGGTCACAGCGAACAGTTGACGGCCTACGGCAACGGCTACTCGGTCTTCATCGATTCGACCAGCCGGGGCAGTGGGACGGTCATGCGGGGCCGGCAGGTGATCGAGACGCTCGATGCGGTGGACAGCTCGGCGGTGCAGATCCGGCATTTTATAGACTGCATCAAGGAGGACAAGGAGCCGCTGACTTCGGGACGAGTAGCGGTGCGCATCGCTCGCTTCATTTGGAGTATCATGGACTCGGCCGGTATGGGGATCCCGCCCTTGCCCGAAGGCGAACCGGGCTGGCTTATGTGGTGCATGTGCGGCGACAAAGTGATATCGAACGTGGAACGATGTCCGCGCTGCGGGCAGGAGTGGGCCGGCTGGTCGCTTCCGGTTGAGACGATAAAAAAGACATGATTCGGGCCAACATACAGTGCCACTGCCCCTTACACGGCAACTACATGCCGCGACTATCCTGAGGCATCTGACATGAACGAAGAGTACCGCGCCGGCGTCATCGGGCTTGGGCGCATGGGCGCGTTTATCGATGACGAGATGGCCGGCCACCCGGTGTTTCTGGTGCCTTACAGCCACGCGGCGGTGTTCGCGCACGAGCCGAGGACACGCCTGGTGGCCGGGGCTGCGCCAGGCGAGGAAAGCCGCGCCCGGTTCCAGGATCGCTACGGCGACGTGCGTACCTACGCAGACTACAATGAGATGCTGGAAGAGGAGAGCCTCGACATCGTGGGCGTGGCGACCCATGCTCCGCTGCATGCCGATGCGACGGTGGCAGCGGCCGCGGCCGGCGCCAGGGGAATCCTGGTCACGAAGCCGATGGCGATATCGCTGGCCGAGTGCGACCGCATGATGGAGGCCTGCCGGCAGCACGGGTCCAAGTTGACGATCGGGCACGGGCGGCGCTGGATGGCGCATTACCGCTACGCGCGCAAACTGATCGCCGACGGCGCGGTGGGCGAAGTGCGGGAGGCAACGGCGTACTGCACGCACGGGCTGGTGCACAATGTCACGCACCTGTTCGACATCCTGCTGATGCTGCTGGACGAGCCGATGGAATGGATGGCCGGCTATCTGGAAGGGGAGTTCGATCCGCCGGAAACGGTGACCCACCGCATAGACGCCAGCGGGGGCGGCATTGGCCGGACGAGGAGCGGGGTGGGGGTCCACTTTGCGGGCGCGCACGACAAGATTTTGGGGCTGGACATCGATATAGTCGGTACGGACGGCGTGCTTCGCTGTCTGTACAATGGCCTGGGCCTGGAGTTGTGGGAAAATGATCCCAATGACCCCTACACTCGACTCAGAAGGGCGGAGATTGACCCGCCGCAGGAGACGGCAAGCCAGACGACAGGGGCTATCAAGGACCTGATCCAGGCCATCGAGACGGACGGGGAGACTTGCTCTACCGGAGAGGACGGCCGCGCGGCGCTGGAGATGTGTATTGCGATTCACGAATCACAGCGGCTGGGCAATCAGCGGATCGACTTTCCGGTGCAGAACCGCGATCTGTCGGTGTGGTGCCGTTGAGGTTCGTTGAATCGGTTGAGCACCCAGTTTACCGCAGTTTAGTTGGGACTATGGGCCTGGCACATCCAAAGGCACATACAGAAGTTGGAGCGATCAGATGGCCGTACGAGAGGTACTGTTACTTGGACATCCGAAGCTGTACGAGGTGTGCGAGCCGGTGCGGCGGGATGAGGTTGAAAGCCTGGCGCCGGCGATCCAAGACCTGCATGACACGTTGTTTGACTTTCGGAGCAAGTACGGCGTCGGGCGGGCGATTGCGGCGCCCCAGATCGGGGTTATGAAACGGCTCGTCTACATGTATATTTCCTCGCCGACCGTCTTTTTCAATCCGGTCCTCGACCAGCAGAGTGAAGAGATGTTCACGATGTGGGACGACTGTATGTGTTTTCCGGACCTGGTGGTCAAGGTGAGGCGGCACAAGCGGTGCCGGATCACGTTTCTTGACCGGGAGTGGCAGGAGCAGACGATGCTGCTGGAAGATGATCTGTCGGAGCTGCTGCAGCATGAGTGCGATCATCTGGACGGGGTGCTGGCGGTGTCGCGGGCGATAGATGCGGAGTCGTTTGCGTTGCGCAGCCAGATGGCGTTTCTTGAATGAATCCAGCGCGCTCTACTTCAGCGGGCCGGCGCGCTTGAAAGGTCTGCCCCTCTGCAGGCCCGACCTCTACTTGCCCAACTGATTTGGCGGTACAGCCGAATATGGCTGAGGAAGTTCCTGCCCCAACATCGCGGGGCCGTTTTAGGGCCCCGCGATGTTGAGAGGGGACGGGCCCGCGCGCTGGTGAAGACGGCGCGCGCCAGTCTGCGCTGATGGCGCGATGATGATAGACTGTCATTAGTGCCGATGCCATCGACTGGGGTAGAGATTCAAGACGGCAACAGAGTCCACCTCAGAGTTTGCGCGTGGGATTGGTACCGGTTTCATATTGTGTTCAACGTCCGTTGGGCTGAGACTCAAGTTTGCATTGTCACAGATCGCAGGAGGCGATTATGTCGGACGGCGCGTCATTGAAGCAGCGCATTCGCAGCGGGGAGCTCGTTATCGGCGTATCGGCCCCCTTTAATGCCACGAAGAGTCAACTGGAAGAGATTCTGGGCAAGGACAGCTACGACTTCCTGTCGGTGGACAGCCAGCATTCGCCCTACAATGAAGAGCGGGTGGTGGAGATCTGCGGGATGGCGGCCGAGTTGGGTGTTCCTGTGCAGTTTCGCATCAAGCACACGCGGCACGCCTACCTGATCGGCAATATCCTGGATTTGGGTCCGCTCGGCATCGAGATTCCGATCGTGGAGGAGGAGGCGACGGTGGATGAAGCGCTCGAAGCCTTCTACTATCCCCAGGTCGGCAGGAGGAGCTGGGGCGGCGCGGCGCGTTACGGCATCGAGGGGCGGGATGATCGTATGGAGTATGCGGACTGGTGGAACCGCACCGGTATCCTGTGCCTGCAGATGGAGTCGGTTCGGGCGGTGACGAATGTGCGCAGGCTGGCCAAGCCGGGGGTTGATTGCCTGACGTGGGGTCCGAACGATCTGCTCTATGACCTGGAAGCGCATCCGGAGCATCCGTTCAAGACCGTTGACGACTGTGTGCGGCACGCGCTCAAGCAGTTGGAGGGCGCGGACGCCAAGATAAGTTTCAGAAACTATTCGCCGGACCTGCGCAACAAGTACATCGATATGGGCGTCACGGTGCTGATGGAGAGCCCGAGAACGTAGTCAGTATTGCGTAAGGGCAGGAACGGCGGTCAGAACTCCAACTTTGATTCGGGAGATGGGCCTGCCGCCAGTGGGAGTATGGATTCGATGCTCGCATAGGCAGGTGGCCGTACGCCAAAAGAGTATATGGGGAGGAGAGATGGCAGCGCGCAGTGGGGATTTCAGTTTCGAAGTCGTGGAAGGGTGGGGCCAGGGAGCGGGCGGCCGCGTTTTCGGTGGGGTGACGCCGGCGGTGGCGACCGATTCACAGGACCGTGTATACATCGCCCGGCGCGATCCGCCGGCCATTCTGGTCTACGATCGTGAGGGCAGTTTTCTCTCTACTTTGGGCGAGGATCTATTCAAGAATCCGCACAGTGTGTGGTTCAACGAGCAGGACGAGATGTACGTGGCCGACGTTGACGACCACACGGTGCGCAAGCTGGACACCGAGGGGAATGTGCTGCTGACGCTGGGCACGGCGGACGCGGTCGGCGCGCCGGGTCAGCCGTTCAACGGGCCGACGTGGGCGGTTGAGGCGCCGTGGGGCGATATCTTCGTATCGGACGGCTACGGACAGTTTCGCGTGCACCGCTTCTCTGAGGATGGGACGCTGCTGCAGTCGTGGGGCGAGGAAGGCACGGGGCCGGGGCAGTTCGCGTTGCCTCACGGCATTCGGGTGGACAGCCGCGGGCGCGTGCTGGTGCTGGACCGCACGAACAGACGCATGCAGATTTTCGATGCGGAAGGCACGTACCAGGGCGAGTGGCCGGACCTGGACGGGCCTAACGATCTGTACATCGACGGCGACGGCAACGTCTATATGGCTGAGGGCAGGTACCGTATCAGCGTATTCGACCTGGACGGCGAGTTGCTGGCGCGCTGGGGCGAGCAGGGCGATGCGCCGGGCCAGTTTGCCAACGGGCCGCACGGGCTGTGGGTGGATTCTCAAGGGGACCTGTATGTGGCGGAGGTGCCCTTTCTGGACAACCGGCTGCAGAAGTTTGCGCGGGTATGAGACAGGGGGCGGATAATGCTCAGCGACCAACAGATTGCCCATTTTGAGACGTTCGGCTTTCTCCTGCTGCCGCGGCTTTTTTCGTCGAAGGAGATTGACGATATTCGCAGCGCGGCCGACGTTCTATGGCGCGAGGAGCGGGGCGGGGGGCCTGACCTGGGAGAGTACCAGCATATTGCACCCTTCCTTGAATCGAGCCGCGATCTCTCCGGGCTCGTGGAAGACGACCGTATCTACGTGACGATTGAACAGCTGCTGGGGGCAGGTTTCGTGTGGGGCGGCTCCGAGGGCAACAAGGGCAGCTTCAACGAGACGCAGAGCCACGCGTGGCATTGCGACCGGCCCGGGGAAGAGGAGCCGGACTACGTGCGCATCAAGGTGATGTTGTACCTGACGCCTACGAAGAAGGAAGCGGGTGCGCTGCGCGTGATGCCGGGTTCGCATCGAAAGCCGTTTTATGATCGGCTTGAAAGGCTCAACCACATTCAGTCGCGGCCGGAGGTGATGCCCTTTGGCGTGTCCGGACCGGAACTGCCCGGTTGTGCGCTGGAGGTCGAGCCGGGTGACGCGGTTTTCTTCAATCAGTACCTGTATCATGCCGTCTTCGGCAAGCAGGTGGACCGGCGATTCATCGCGCTGAAGTTTGCTGAGAAACCGTCGCTGGGCCGCCACTATGAGGCGTTGAGAAAACACGGGGCTTTCTCCTTTCACCAGTCGTTTGTGGACCGCGCACGACCGCGCATCAGGCAGATGACTGAGTCGTTGCCGGTCGAGGACTGGCCTTAATAGGTCCGGGGGGATCCTATGCTCATACGGGAGTCTGAACCATGCCAACAGTTGTGAACTGGCGCGAGGCGCAGCCGGTTGTCGCCCATGACAGCGCGATCGTCTGGAGTTGCCTTCAGCCCAGGCCGGCGGGCGGGGACGGCGCCGGGCAGTCTTCGCAACACGGGACGCTGGAGAAGCTGGGGGTTTTCACCGTGCACGCGGTGCAGGGGCGCAAGCAGTCGGACTACCACAAACATGAGAATCGCGAGCAGCTCTACTATATTATCGACGGCGCGGGTCAGATTTTGTGCGGAGATGTTCTGTCGCCGGTGGAGGAGGGCGACATTATCTACCTGCCATCGGGGCAGTACCACCAGCTATTCAACCCGGCGGAAGGCTGGCTGCTGCACCACGTGATCAACATGCCGGTTGACGGGGACGGCGGACGGTTCGTGAGTCGCAACTGGCGCGATGCGGCACCGGTCAGCGACGGCCTGGGGGCGGTGCGCTGGCATCTGCTGGAGCCCGAGACGGAGGGGGAAGGCGGTTGCCTGCGCGGGCTGGCCTTTATCGATCGGGAGATGGTGCAGCCGCGGCGACGGTCCGCCGAACGCAACTCGCAGGACCTTGACCAGATTTACTACATCCTGGCCGGGGAAGGCACACTGGTTGCCAATGGCAAAGTGACAGCCGTCCGAGAAGGTGACGCCATTCACCTGCTGCCGGGAACGACCTACCATTTAACCAATAGTGTCGAGACGTGGCTGACCTACTTAATTGTCGCAGCGAGATAGGGAGAAGTTGATGAGAGTTCTGATTACGGGCGCCGCGGGCGCAGTCGGCACGGTGCTGGTGAACGGTCTGCGCGGCCGCTATCCGTTGCGGGCCTTCGACCGCGTGCCGGTTCCTGATCTTGAAGACGTTGTCGTCGGTGAACTGACCGATTTCGAGGCGGTGGCCAGGGCGACGGAGGGCATGGAGGCGGTCGTCCACCTGGCAGGCAACCCGTTGGGTTCGGCGCCGTGGGAAGAGATTCTGAACAGCAATATCATCGGGACCTACAACCTGTTCGAGGCGGCGCGGCAGAATAACGTTCGGCGCGTTGTCTTTGCCAGCCGCGCGGGGCTGCTGGCTCACTACCCAGAGGATATTACGCGCACGATCGACATGCCGCCCCGCCCGGAGAGCTACTATTCGATCAGCAAGGTTTTCGGCGAGAACCTGTGTTATATGTATGCCAACCGGTTCGGTCTGGAGTGCGTGTCGGTGCGCATCGGCAACGTGCGCGCGGACCGGCCGCAGGCGGAGCATCCGCACCACCTGAGCCACGCGGACCTGGTGCGTGTATTTGAGCGGGCGGTGATCCACCCGGACGTCGAGTACGAGGTGGTTTTCGGCGTCTCGGGAGGCGACTGGCCGCTTTATGACATGGAGCACGGGCGCCGGGTGATCGGATACGAGCCGCAGAACGCATGCGAGGACCGTTAGAGGGGGTGCGCGGGTGCAGTCCAATATTGGGGCGAGAAAGGGCAGGCACAAGGCCTGCCCCTACCGTTAGGGGCGGCGCCAAGGTGGATGAGCGACCGGTGGCATAGATACGTGATCGCAACGAGGCGCCAAGGTAGGTGAGCGACCGGTGGCATAGATACGTGATCGCAACGAGGCGCCAAGGTGGATGAGCGACTGGTGGCATAGACACGTGATCGCAACGAGGCGCCAAGGTGGATGAGCGACTGGTGGCATAGACACGTGATCGCAACGAGGCGCCAAGGTGGGTGAGCGACTGGTGGCATAGACACGTGATCGCAACGAGGCGCCAAGGTGGATGAGCGACTGGTGGCATAGACACGTGATCGCAACGAGGCGCCAAGGTGGATGAGCGACTGGTGGCATAGACACGTGATCGCAACGAGGCGCCAAGGTGGCAAGGCATTAGGAGAGGGGGCGTTGCGGGGGCGGAGCCCCCGCACAAGGGAGGGCCGAATAGGCCCGACCGCCCAGAACTGCAGTGGTCAGTGGTCAGTGGTCAGAGGCGGCGCTTCCCCTGCGTCAGAGTTTAACGCGTACTGGAAATCACTCCTTTGCTACCCGAGGTATAGGAAAGTTCGCCCCCATTTTGGGATGCACGCCGATTTACGAAACACCGGCCGCGACCAACCGGGATATGGTATAATCCCAAGAAGTGAGCGCTGAAACTTGTGGCAGGACGTAACCATATGTACACAGCCGGGTTCCCGTTTTTGAGTGTAGGATGATACCGGTTTGCATGGGCCGAATTCGCCAATGAAGCTGACATCAGAGTATCTGGACACACTGAACCGGATTCAGGAACGCATCATGTGGCTGTCGATGCGGATCGTGCACGAGGCCAACAGCGTTCGTCCGCAGCGGGACGGCGTCAAGGTTGGGGGGCACCAGGCCTCGTCGGCGAGCATGGTGACGATCATGACCGCGCTCTATTTTCACCTGCTCAAGCACGGGGACAAGGTGTCGGTCAAGCCGCACGCTTCGCCGGTCTTTCACGCCATTCAATATCTCCTCGGGCAACTGCCCCGCGAATATCTGACCACGCTGCGCGCATTTGGCGGCCTGCAGGCCTATCCAAGCCGGACCAAAGACCCCGACCCGGTTGATTTTTCCACCGGTTCGGTGGGGCTGGGTGCGGTGGCGCCGGCCTTTGCCGGATTGTCCCACTACTATGCCAAGATGCACTTTGGCGACGTGACTTCCAATCGCTTCATTGCCATCATCGGCGATGCGGAGCTGGACGAGGGCAATGTCTGGGAAGCGGTATTCGATGAATGGATGGATGAACTGGCCAACACCATCTGGATCGTGGACCTGAACCGGCAGAGTCTGGACCGGGTGGTCCCCGGCATCCGCGCGGGGACGCTGAAGGCGATGTTCGACAGTTGGGGCTGGCAGGTGTTGGAGGCGAAGTACGGACGCAAACTGCAGAATCTGTTTGCAAAGGAAAACGGGGAGCTGGTTCGCAAACGCATCGACGACATGAGCAACGAGGAGTACCAGTTGCTGGTACGGCTGCCGGGCGATGAGTTGCGCCGGCGTTTTGTGACGGTAAACGGGCACAGGGACCCGCACCTGGAGGAGCTGCTGGCGCCGATAAGCAATGAGGAGCTGCCCGGCGTGGTCGGCAACCTGGGCGGCCATGACCTCCACGAAATGATTGGCGTCCTTGAAGAGGCCGACGCCACGGCAGACCGGCCCACGGTGATATTCGCCTATACGATAAAGGGCTGGCGGCTGCCGATTGCCGGCGACCCGCACAATCATTCGAAATTGCTGAGCGTTGAAGAGATGTCGGCCCTGGCCGAGGAGCTGTCGATCCCCGGCGACGATGAATGGGCCGCTTTTGACCCGGATTCGGAGGAGGGGGCGCTCTGCACGGAAATCGCCCAACAGCTGTACCCTGCCCCGAATGGAGAGGTCGCCGCAGCCCCGCAGAACGTGAACGGCGCGGCAGAGCTTCCCGCAGGTCTTTCGGCTGAGGACGTTCCCGAAAGCGTGCCGGCGCGTATGCATGGCATGCTCAGCACGCAGCAGTCGTTCGGCCAGATCCTGGTGAGCATGAGCCGCGATCCGAAGCTGGCGCCGCGCCTGGTCACCACTTCGCCGGATGTCTCCACGTCAACGAACCTGTCGGGCTGGATCGCCAAACAGGGCGTCTTTTCCCTGACCGACAAGGAGATTTACGAACTGGAGGAGAACCGGGGGCTGAGTTATCACTACGGGCCCGACGGCCAGCATATCGAGCTGGGCATTTCGGAGATGAATCTCTTCATGATGCTGGCGATGCTGGGCCTCTCGGCGGAGTTGAACGGCCAGCAGTTGATCCCGATCGGCACGGTATACGATCCGTTTGTGCTGCGGGGGCTGGACTCGTTTATCTACGGCCTCTACGCCGGTTCCCGCTTTATCATTGTGGGCACGCCTTCGGGTGTCAGCCTGGCCCCGGAGGGCGGCGCGCACCAGTCTACTGTGACCCCCTCGCTGGGCGCGGAGCTGCCGAATCTGAACAGCTATGAGCCCTGTTTTGCGCAGGAGCTGGTCTGGATCATGCTGGAGGCGGTGCGTCAGTGCTGCCGCGACGTGGATGGCAGGGCGACCTATCTGCGCCTTTCTACGAAGCCGACGGATCAGTCGCTGCTTGAGCCGGCGATGGAGCGTCTCGGCGCCACCGAACTTCGCCGCCAGGTGCTCGAAGGCGGTTTCAGACTGCTGGACTGGAAGACGGCCACGCCTGAAGCAGATCCTCGATCGCTGGTCCATATCGCCTCAAGCGGAATCATGCTGGCGGAGGCGATGGAGGCGGCGGAGATGCTGCAGGCGGAAGGCATTGCGGTCAATGTGCTGAACATTTCCAGTCCCCGCCGTCTTTTTGAAAACTGGCGGGCGGCGCAGTGGGGACGCAGGCCGGGCAGAGAGCCAAGCCGGCTGCTCTCGTGGCTGATCCCCCCGAACGAGCGCCAGGCCCCGATCGTCACGGTGCAGGACGGGGCGTCGCACAATCTGGCGTGGCTGGGCAGCCTGTTCGGCAGCTACCTGATACCGCTTGGCGTGGACGATTTCGGACAGTCGGGAACGCCGGCTGATCTCTACCGTCACTTCGGGATTGACAGCCAGGCGATTTTCGAGGCGGCGCTGGTGGGACTGAATCGAACGGAGTTTGGGTAAGACCGAAGGGCCAACAGGTCTACATTTGTGTATGAGAGACGGTCTGCGGCTGGCTGCCGTTACCGTTAATGGGAGGGATTCGTGGCCGAGATAATCCCCATGCCCGACCTGGGTTTTGAGGCCGATGAAGGTGAGCTTTCGGTCTGGTTGAAGGGCGTGGGCGACGCGGTACAGGCGGGCGAACCAATCGCAGAGTTTGAGTCGGACAAGGTGACGTTGGAGGTGGAGTCGCCGGTTGCGGGGGTGCTGCTGGAGCACCTCATTCAGCCGGGAGAAAGCGTCGCAGAGGGTGCGCCGATTGCCCGGATTGGTGAGGCCGACGAACTTTCCGCCGCGCCCGCGCTTGCTCCAGCTCCTGCCGAAGAGCCTGCCCCACCACCGCCAAAGCCACCGGAAGCGAAGACGCCATCCACTCCTTTGCCGGCCGCGCCGCAAGAGAGTGAACCAGTGCGTCGCGTGCCTGCAGCGCCTGCGGGCAATGGCTTACTGGCGACACCAATCGCACTGCGCATGGCCCACGAGCACAATCTGGACTTACGGCGTGTGGCCGGTAGCGGTCCCGGAGGTCGAATTCTGCGCGGGGATGTGGAGAATCATCTGGCCGAGGCCCGTCCCGGGGCGATCGAGGAGGTCGTGCGGCGCCCGTCAGTTGACGGCGACCGTCCTCCATCCGTAGGGACTGCCGCTTCGCCGCTGCGGCGGACGATAGCGCGGCGCATGAGCCAAAGCAAGCAGACGATCCCTCACTTTTACATCACCAATTCGGTCACGATGGATGACGCGCTGGCACTGAGGAGGCAGTACAATGTAGCCTTTCCAGCGGATGCGCAGGTTACGGTCAACGATTTGGTGGTGAAAGCGGCGGCTCTGGCGCTGCGCGAATTCCCCAACCTGAACGCGTCCTACGTGGACGACCGCATCGATGTTCACACTGACATCAATATCGGCGCGGCGGTGGCGGTGGAAGGGGGCGTGCTGACGGTCACCACGCGGCAGACGGACAGCAGGCCGATAGGGGAGATCGCCCGCGAGAATCGAGCCATGATCGAGAGGGCGCGTGCGGGCAGGGCCAGGCCGGAGGATGTATCGGGCAGCACCTTTACGATCAGCAATCTGGGCGGTTACGACACCGATCACTTTGCCGCGATCATCAACCCGCCACAGGCCGCGATTCTGGCGGTGGCAACTGCCAGGGAGACCGCGGTCGTCGAGGGGGGTCAGGTGGTGGTGCGCACGGTCATGCAGATGACGATTTCGGCCGATCACCGGGTGACGGACGGCGCTGAGTGCGCGCTCTACTTGAAGAGGGTGAAAGAACTGTTGGAGGCGCCGATCCGGCTGTTCCTGGGTGGCTGACAGCCCTATGATCAGACGATCAGCGAATCTCTCGCCGTGATTGCGCGGATCTGCTGCATTGGCGGATGGTCGCATGGCCGGGTTGCCCAGACCCGCTGCATGTGAAAGGGCACTAATAAAGTGCGCAAAAACAGAGTAAGAGTCTTGTTGCTAGCCGTTGCCGCGGCATGTATCGTGGTCGCCGCAAATCAAAGAGAGGGAAGTGCCGAAGACTATTTCATTCAGGGCAACGCTAATCTTGGCCTCGGTCTGTACGATGAGGCCATCGCCGAGTACGACAAGGCACTCCAGTTGCAGCCCGACGTTAGCACCGGCTACATCGGAAGGGGCGCCGCTCATCTCATGAGTAGTAGGTACCAGGAGGCGATTGCGGATTTCGATCAGGCCCTCCTGTTGGAACCATACCTTGTTAATGCCTACTACTATCGGGGGGCTGCCAAGAGCGGCCTCAAGTTGTTCGAGGAGGCCATTGCCGACTTTGACGTAGCTTTGCGGCTGCAGCATGACCATGTTGATGCCTTCGTGGAACGGGGCAATGCCAGGACCTGCATTGGTCTGCATCAGGAGGCTTTCGCCGACTTTGAAAGGGCCCTCCAATACGATCCTGACAGTGCCAGGGCCTATCACGGTCGCGGTGTCGCTAATCTTAACCTTGGTCGGAGCGAGGACGCCCTCGGCGATCTCGATCGGGCACTCCAATTGAAACCCGACTTTGCTGCAGCATTCGTCAGTCGGGGCTATGCGAAGGCCGCATTAGGTCGATACCAGGAGGCCATCGTCGAATACAACCTGGCCCTCGGGCTGCAACCAGGTCATGTCAGTGCCATCTTCAGCCGGGGCCTTGCAAGGGAGAAAATGGGCCAATATCAGTCTGCCATCGCCGACTATGACCAGGTTCTCTTGTCCAAGCCCGACAGTGCCCACACCTACTTCCACCGGGGCCTCGCCAGGGCCAACCTTGGTCGGTTCCAGGACGCGATCGTCGATTATGACCGGGCACTCCAACTCAAACACGACTATGCCAAAGCCTACCTCCAGCGTGCACTTGCCAAGGACAACCTTGGCCTATTCGAAGGCGCATTCGCCGACCTGAAGAAAGCGGCCGCGCTGGATTCGGCAGAAGTGGCCGTCGCCAATGCCGGCAGTATCGACTTTGAGGGGTTTGCTCGACAACTCTGGTTTGAGCAATACTGAGCGCACCTCAGCCCAAACAGTTCTTCCACGGTTTCCGAGGAAGTTGGCTGCCCAGTTTACTTCATAGCGGTTCTACACAAGAGCATGCCCAAGTTTTCCCCTCATCAGCTGACCGCCATCGCTGAAGACGTTTTCGTGGCCGCCGGCTTGGAACAAGGCGAGGCTCGGACTGTGGCGGAACACCTGGTGCAGGCCAACCTGGCCGGACACGACTCACACGGTGTGCTGAGGATCCCGGAATATGTGGAATGGATGGAAGCGGGCGACGTTGTCCCAGGTCAGCACATAACGATTGTGCACGAGACCGATATCATGGCTGTGATGGAGGGGGGCTGGGGCTTTGGCCAGGTCATCGGTCTGGAGGCGTTCGAGGTAGCGGTGGAGAAGGCGCGGGAGAACGGCGTCGGCATCATCGCGGTCAGCCGGTGCGGGCACATTGGGCGCGTCGGGCATTATCCTTACCTGGCGGCGGAGCAGGGGCTGGTGACGGTGATGTTCGTCAATACCCATGGGGGCGGCAAGCTGGCCGCGCCGTGGGGCGGGCGCGGGCGGCGGCTGTCGGCGAACCCGATTTCCGTGGGGATCCCGCGCAGGGATGGGGAGCCGCTGGTGCTGGACATGGCGACGTCGGCGATTGCCGACGGCAAGCTGAAGGATATGCTGAATCGGGGTGTGCCGGCGCCGGCCGGATGCATTGTTGACGCGGACGGCAATCCGACGACGGACCCCGGGGCCTATGTCGGGCCGCCTGAGGGCGCCCTATTGCCCTTTGGCGGGCACAAGGGATTTGGTTTGTCCTTTGTCATCGACATTTTGGCCGGCGCGCTGTCGGGCGCAGGGTGCAGCCGCGATGGTGTGAACCGCATTGGCAACGGATTTCTGGCAATTGTGATCCAGCCTGAGAAACTGAGGGACGGCGACGGCTTCTATGCCGACGTCGAAGGGCTGGTGCAGCACGTCAAGGGTTCGGAGCCGGCGGCCGGGTTCGACGAGATCCTGGCGCCGGGCGAGCCGGAGATCCGCACACGTCAACAGCGGATGCGGGAAGGCATCGTGATTGACGATACGGCGTGGGGCAAGATCTGCGCCGCGGCCGCGCGCTACGGTGTCAGGTTGACCGCGTCAGAATAGGGCCCCGTAGGCACTGAAATAGTTTTCGCTGGTCATCAAGCCCCGTCCCGGCATTTCAAACTCCCGCAGTGGAAACGGCAGAGAGAAAAAGGAGAAGGTGAATCGTTCGGCCGCGCTATTGGCGCTCAACCGAACACGGTGATTCATCGCTCTGATCGCGCCTTGGGACCACATCTCCATCAGGTAGCCCGGGTAGAGCAGGATCGAGTCCTCGGCGTCAACAGATTTCCACACAGATTCCCCGTGCTCGCCGACCACCTGTAGCTCCAACTCTTCGTCGATACCGAAAGGGAATACGGTGAACAGAGAGGCATCGGGATGCGCGGAGAGCCGCGTGTTGTCTGCTGCGGTGGAGGTGAACTGCAGTTGGGGCGGATAGTAGTTGTTGGAAACCATGTGGCCGACGTTCTGACGGTAGAATTCGAGCAGGCCGGGTATGTCAAGCCGTGTCAGCAGTTCGGTCTCCAACGAACGCACTGTCTGCAAGACCTCCTTCCAACCGCCTTTCAGAAAGCCCTGAAACTCTTCGGGGTAGCGGTCCATCGGGTAGAACTCGGAGAGGACGAAGGTGCTGATGAGGTCGTCTTCGGCCTGATGGCTGCTGTCGGTCTGGCCGTAGTAGGAAAAGCCGTCGTAGGCATACCCATAGCGCTCTTGAAGAAAGCGAAGTTGATAGTCACGAACTCTGTGGATGAAGGATCGAAAGGCCTCCAGGAGTTCGGTACAGTCCAGGGCGGCGCGGGAGGTTACGAGGTATCCTCTTGACTTCAGTAAGTCTGCACTTTGCGGGTCGATCACGGTTTGGTTACTCCACGTTCAGAGTTTCAGGTGCGCAAGCGCGCTCCGCTTCAGAGCAAGAAACTCCGGCTCCAGGATTGTATTTTCGTCACGCGGATGGGGCAAGTCGATTTTGAGGTCGGCGGTGATACGGCCGGGACGGGGGCTGAATACGAGCATGCGGTCTCCCAGGAGCAGCGCCTCGTCGATGTCGTGGGTGATGAAGAGAATCGTCTTGGAAAACCGCGTGCGAACGCCCAGCAGCCATTGCTGCAGCATGCGGCGGGTGAGGGCGTCGAGGGCGCCGAAGGGTTCATCGAGGAGCAGGATGTCGTAGCCGGCGAGGAAGGTGCGCAGCAGCGCGGCGCGCTGCCTCATGCCGCCCGAGAGCGTGCTGGGCCAGCTGTCTTCAAAGCCGTCGAGCCCGAAGAGCGGGAGCAGCTGACGCGCTTCTTCGCGGGCGGCGTCGCGGCTGCCTCCGGCGAGCTCCACTCCGAGGATGACGTTTTCGAGCACCGTGCGCCAGGGCAGCAGGGTATCGCGTTGGGGCATATAGCCAAAGCACCCCTGCCGATCCGACGGTTCGGGCAGGGGCTGCCCTTGCAGAACGATCTGGCCGCTGTCCGGCTGTACGAGGCCGGCCAGAAGGCGCAGAAGGGTGGACTTACCGCAGCCGCTGGGGCCGATGATGGTCAGGAACTCGCCCTCCTCGACCTTGAAAGTCAGGTCGACGACAGCTTCGACTTCGCCGTGCGATCCCCGGCGGGTGCCGCCGCTGAAGGTCTTGGAGAGCGAGTCGACCGCCAGTAGGGTCATTCTTTGTCCGGCAGGAACTCGTTCGTATATGCGCCCTCGCCGTCAAACGACTCGATGATGCCGCCGTCGATCAGGAAGTCGGCGTAGGCCTGCCAGACTTCGCCGGTCTGGATGCCCCATTGCGCGGCTTCTGCCTGGTATTCGTTGGCCAGCCATTCCTGGCTGGCATGGACGAGGTCGGCGTCCAGATCGGGATTGGCTGCGAGCAGTATGTCGGCCGCTTCGGCCGGGCTGTCGATGGCGAACTCAAAGCCTCTGGCCGTCGCCGCGACGAATGCCTTCACGGTGTCCGGATCGTTGGCGATCATGGCCTCGCCGGTGATCAGGATCGGCGTGTAGTAGTCGGGGATGCAGTCCAGGTAGTCCTTGAGCATGATGATGTTGAGATCGATACCCTGCAGCTCGGCGTTGATGCCGGTCCAGGCGTAGTAGATCCAGGCGAAGTCGACCTGGTCGGCTTCGGTGATGGAGAGGAAATCGGCCCAGCCGACATCGATGAATTCAATCTCCGCGGCCGACCCGCCGGCGCATTGCATGAGCAGGTCGATGGTTGGATACTCGATCGGGGAGCCGAAGCTGCCGTAGCGCTTGCCGGCGAGGTCGGTGGGCCCCTCTATGCCGGCGCTACTGCGGGAGGCGAATCCGGAGGTGTTATGCTGGATGACGGCGGCGATCGAGACGATGGGCACGCCCTCGACGCGGGCGAAGGTGGCCCCCTCCTGGTAGCTTACGCCGAAGTCGGCCGAGCCTGTGCCCACGACCTGGTGTACGTCGGACTCGCCCGGTATGACGATATCCACGTTGAGGCCGGCCTCCTCATACCAGCCCTTGTCCTGGGCGACATAGATTCCGGTGTGATTGGTATTCGGCGTCCAGTCCAGCAGCAGGGTGACATCTGTCAAGGCGGCGGTGCCGGCCCCGCTTTGGGCGGCTGGCGCCACCGGTACACAGGCAGCCGCCAGCGCCAGCGACATCAGAATTGCAATCAGAAGGGTGGTTCGTGAAAGTCGATTTCGCATCATCTCCTCCTTGGAGTAAGGACCTGCCTATGGCAGCCGCCGGACGGCAACTGCCGTCAACGTTCGTCAAAGTGCCAAGGCATCATGCCGCGCTCGAGTGCAAAGACGGCCAGAAACAACATAATGCTCAGGAGTGAAGTGATGACAATGGCCGAGAAGACCTGTGCGGTCTTGAACGCGGCCGACGAGCGCAGCATGTAGATGCCCAACCCCTGTTTTGCGCCAACCCACTCCCCAACGATGGCGCCAGTTACGCTGTAGGTGGCTGCGATTTTGAGGCCAGAAAAGAAGTAAGGCAGAGCGGCGGGTAACCGCACCTTGCGCCAGATCTGCAGCCACGTCGCTCCCATCGAGCGGAAGAGGTCGATCAGTTCGGGCTCGGTAGAGGTCAGCCCATCGCTTGTGTTAACGGCGATGGGGAAGAAACAGAAGAGCGTCACGACGATTACCTTGGGCGCGATGCCGAAGCCAAACCAGATGATGAGCAGCGGCGCCAGTGCCAGAATGGGTACGGTCTGGGAGATGACCAGAAGCGGATAGATGGCGCGCTGCAGAAGGGGCGAAAAGTTGATGGCGGCTGCGACCGACACACCTGCGGTCACGGCAATGCCTATGCCGATTGCAACCTCCAGCATGGTCTGGGCGACATGGACGCCGAGCAGAGCGCGCATCTCCCAGAATGCCTGCCAGATGGCCGAAGGCGAGGGCACGATCCACTTGGGCACTTCGAGGCCCCAGACGACAAGCTCCCAGAGGAACGCCAGCGTCAGGAGAACGGCGGCTGGCAGGAACAGGCGCGCCGCCCGCATCAGCCGGCCCCCCGGAACTTTGAAACCTTTTCCTCAATGGTGGACCCGCCTACGGCCTCGCCGATCTTGATGATCGTCACCACACCTGCTACACCGTCGACAAAGCAGGCGCGATGGGCTCTTTTGGCCACGTCGAGGCAGGTTTCGAGGTCGCCTTCGACGGTCGTGCCCAGGGCGCCGACCTCGTATTTGAGGCCCGATGCCTGGATTACGCCGATAGCGCGATCGACGATTGAATAGACATCGCCGCCGGTCGAGGGGAGTACTTGAATATCGACATTCACCGGGTCGGACATGGTGTCTCCTTTCCCAACAAAAAAACCGCCCTGTCAGGCGGTTGGCGTTTGGTGCAAAATGCAGTTTTTCAACTCATCGCTAAGGTTCCTACGCCAGCATTACCTGGATCAGGTGTGTCGGTCATCTCCACGGAGCGCCATTCGGACGCGGTAGGAGATCTCTCAGCCCAGTTCTTCCGAGCTCCCGATTGCGATTCGGTTGTTCAGGTGCAGGTGCTCCCGGTCAGAGAGCAGTTGCGCACAGTATATTTGATCTACTCATGTCGGTCAAGTCAGGAACAGTGGGGTTCCCAAGGGGTGCCCGCACAGCTGGACCGGAAGGCGCCAGTTGCCTTACGAGAGCCGGCGCCTTCCGGAATACTGCGCAGATCTCAGGCGGCGACCATCTTCCCTGCGTGCAGGAGCGGCTGCGCTGCACCGATGCGCTCGTCGCGGAACTGCTTGGTATAGAGGTCGTAGTAATGGCCCCGCCGGCGAATCAGCTGGGCGTGGGTGCCCTGTTCGGCGATGCGGCCGTCCTCGATCACCAGGATCCGGTCCGCCTTGCGAATGGTCGAGAGGCGGTGGGCGATGACGAAGCTGGTGCGGTCGGCCAGGATGGCGTCCATGGCATCCTGGACCAGTGCTTCGGTCAGGGTGTCGACGGAACTGGTGGCCTCGTCCATGACGAAGATATCGGGGTCGGCGAGGATTGCCCGCGCCAGGCTCAACAGCTGCGTCTGGCCGACCGAAAGGAGGACGCCTCCTTCGCCGACCTGGCTGTCATATCCTTCCTCCAGCTCTTCGATGAAGGTATGCGCGCCGGCGACCTTGGCAGCGTTCACGACCTCATCGTCGGATGCGTCGAGCCGGCCGTAGCGAAGATTGTCCCATATCGTACCGGAGAAGAGGTACGGGGTCTGCAAGACAACGCCGACACGGCTATGGATTCCGTGCAGTGTCAACTCTGTATAGTCCCTGCCGTTGATCAGTATGCGTCCCTTTGAGGGTTCGTAGAAGCGGCAGACCAGGTTGACGATGGTCGATTTGCCGGCGCCCGTTGGCCCCACCAGTGCAATCGTTTCTCCCTGTTTCACGTGCAGGCTGAAGTCACGCAGGACCGGATTTTCCTCCTCGTATTGGAAGTCCACGTTGTCGAAGACGATGTCGCCCCTCAAGCTATCGGGATCTTGTGCGCCGCTGCGGTCCTGGACCTCGGGCACGGCGTCGACGAGGCTGAAGATGCGTTCTCCGGAGGCGATGGCCTGCTGCATTTCGGCATAGATGCGCGCCATCTCCTGGATTGGAAACAGCATGTGCGTGATATAGAAGATGAAGGCCTGAATGCCGCCGATCGTCATGCCCCCCAGTTGGAACTGCTGGCCGCTGTACATGATAACTCCGGAAATTGCAACTGCGCTTATCAGTTGCACCACAGGCAGGAAAAGAGCCGACAGCCACGCAGCCCGAAATCCGGCGCGGTACATGGTCCGGGTGAGATCGGTGAATTCTTCGAGGTTGCCCTCTTCGCGGCGAAGAGATTTGACCACGCGCACACCGGTTATGTTTTCGTTGTAGGCCCCGGTGATCTGGGAATTCGTCTTGCGCACGTCGCGGTATTCCACCAGAATCTTCTTCTTGAAGCGGAAAGCCACCACGATCAGCACAGGAATGACTGCGGCAACGATCAGCATCATCTGTACGTTGATCATGGCCATGAAGACCAGAGAGACGGCGATTGCCACACCGCCCCAGAGCAGATCCATGAAGCCCCAGGAAACCAGATCCCCTACCCGGCCGGCGTCGGCGGTAAGTCGACTCATCAGCCACCCAACAGGTGTGCGGTCGTAGTATGAGAGCGACAGCTCCTGCAAGCGGGCGAACATGGTTTTGCGCAGATCGTATTGAACGCGCTCACCCAGCCGCCCCGCCGAATAGATGAAGCCCATTACGCCCAGGGCCACGAGCAGGAGTCCCAGCCCGTATTGGATGACCAGCCGCCAGATCTGCTCCGCATCGCCAGCCACAATGCCTTCGTCGACAATCCGCTTGGTGAGAAGGGTCAAGTATCCGTCGAGCACGGAGGTTATTACCACTGACAGCAGATAGCCGAGCATCAGCGGCCAGTGCAACAGGCCGAGACGAAAGATTCGCAGTACGGTTTCGCCATTAAACTCCGTTTCGAATTCTTCTTCTTCAAAGTGTTCGTGTTCTGACATAGGTCAACCTTTTGCAACAGAATGGGGGATTCCGGGAGCAGAGGGCGAACCGAATGCAAGCGGGAGAGGTTGTCCCTCCTCACGCTCGTCGAGCTTTTCCTCTGCGGCTTCGACAACAGCTGCGATTTCTCGTTCAAGGTCAGCTTCGATCTGGACCTGCAGTTCGAATATCTGGCGGTAGACACCCGGTTGGGCGACCAGCTCGTCATGACTGCCCTGCTGAATAATCCGGCCTGCTTCCATCACCAGGATCTGGTCGGCCGTCATGACGCTCTGCACGCGGTGCGCAATGATGAAAGTGGTTCGCCCTTGCATCAGCCGCTGCAGCGCGGCGCGGATGGCGGCATCAGTTTCGGTATCGACACTGGATGTGGCGTCGTCCATGAGCAGAATTGCCGGGTCCTTGAGCAGGGTGCGGGCAATCGTCACGCGCTGCTTTTGCCCGCCGGAAAGGGTCACGCCGCGTTCGCCAACAAGCGTGTCGTACCCTTTTGGGAAGGTCTGGATTACGTCATGAATCGCCGCGGCCCTGGCCGCGGCCTCCAACTCTTCATCGGAGACATTTCGTCCCAGACCGTAGGAGATATTGTTGCGGATCGTGGTTGAGAACAGGAAGGGTTCCTGCTGGACGATGCCGATCTGCCCGCGCAGGAAGCCGCGCGAATAGCTCCTGAGTTCTTCGCCATCGAGGGTGATGTTACCGCCGCTGTATTCGTAGAAGCGGGGCAGCAGGTTAACCAGAGACGACTTGCCCGATCCGGTGGCGCCGAGCAGGCCGACTACCTGGCCGGGCTCGACGTCGAAGCTGATATCGCGCAGTACGTAGCCTCGTTCTGCAAAGGCCCTGCGCCGAGCTTCTCCTGGGTCCAGCTTTGCATCAGTGGTACTCTTTGCTTCGCCTTCTTCCTCTTCGTTAGCCGGCGACTCATAGGCGAACTGCACATTTCTGAACTGCAAAGCGCCGCGAAGTCGACTGCTTGCCGCAGCGCTGCCCTTATCCAACACTTCTCTTTCCTGGCGGATTATTTCCTGCACGCGGTTCAACGAGACCAGTCCGGTCGAGACATGGGCGACCAGCCGGCCAATGCCCTGCACGGGCCAGATCGTCGCAATGAGCAGACCGGTGAAGGCAACATAGGTGCCCACAGTGATTTCGCCGTTGAGGGCCAACCTGGAGGCCATAAACATACCGAACAGTAGCTGGGCCCCCGTCAAGGTCTCTACGATTGGCCAGAAAAGGGTGTGGAGTTTGGCAATCATTACGCCGCGCCGGTACTTCTCCCAGTTTTCCTCTTCAAAGCGGTCGATCTCGTAGGACTGACGTGCGAAAGCTTTAACAACGCGCACTCCGGTCAGCCTTTCCTGCAGCCGGTTGGAGACGGCGGCGTCCTGGCTCTGGTAGGACTCGAAAACGGTCGTCATCCGCCTGAAGAAGAAGAAAGAGGCTACGGAGACGACCGGCAGCAGCGGAATCGACAGGAGTGCCAGCCAGCCGTGCAGCATAGTCAGCGCTATGAGATTTACCAGGAACAGCAGGCCGGTGCGACCGATGCCTATCAGTTGATCCTGGAACAGACGGCGCAACGTGTCCACATCGGAAGTGGCGCGCTGAATCAGTTCACCTGTCTGCATTGTATCGTGGTAGGTGAAAGTCAACCTCTGGATGTGGTCGTAGAGATAGTTACGCAGCCGGCGAGCCACTCCTTCGGCAGTTTCCGCGGCCAGACGGCCCATGCCAAAGGAGAAGAACCCTTGCAGCAGTGCCAGGGCGAGGATACCGGCCGCCACCCACGGTATCTGCCACTGGCGGTCAGCCCCCGCCAACACGTCGTCGACGAAGTAGCGCAGCAGGTAGAAGACTGCGGAGCGGCTGAGCGCGGCAAAGCCTGCGGCGACGACGGCGAAGATGTAGATGGTGCGAAAGCCGGTTGCCATGCGCCACAGACCAACGAATCGATTGGGTGTCAGCGTATCTTTCAGATCATATTCGAGCCGTATTCCATTGTCTTCCATCTCCTCAACATTGTTTTGGTCAGGCTTAAGGCGCAGTGCCGACCAGACTCTGTGCAGAGGCCCCCTCAAGGCTGCCACCTCCCGGGGCGACCTGGGTGAACTACCATTTTCGGTTCCACTTACGTTGTGGTCCATTTGGATAAACTCCTACTTGCCTTCACGTCGTGCGCCAGTGATGGGGGCGCCGGGGGGTTTGGGGTGCGGTAACGGCAGCCCCAGTCCGTCGGGGGACCGCAAACTGAAACTGCGCGTTACCTTATTCGGGCGGTTGCCCACCCAAAACAAAAGAGCCACAGGCCGAGCCCGTGACTCTGAATTGGAACGCGCCAACAAAAAAAGTCACGGGCGCAAGCACCGTGACCATTTTGCCGATTCGGGAGGGGGTCGGAATTCAGGCCGAACCGCCATCCACAGTAAGGATCACCGGTGCGTTGCTCCTTGGACGAAGCTCGCAGTGCAAAAGACTGCGACTCTATTTCTGATACGATCCATGGTCACCGGTCCTCCTTACAAACAGTCGGTGGGAAACTCGGACTCCCACCCGCTTCCTGCCAGTCAACTTGATACACTATAGCAGTACGGTTGAAGGCCGTCAAATCCTGGACGGTGCGAAGATCTGCGAGGGCCGGACGCATACTGTGAGAATTTGTTTGAGGTATTGAACAAGATTATGATTGCTGTGCATCAGCCAAAGTGGAGGATCGGGCGCGCGGGCTGTGGCAGGCGAACTTTTCACAGGCACGACTTCGAAACCGAGGCCACGATTTACCCGCTTGCAAGAGAAGAGGTTCCATGCGTCCGGAACGGGTTTACTGCCGCACACCTCGGCGGTCACTTCGGACAGTCCGGACAATCGGCGCCGATAGTGCTCCTTCAATCAGGCATGGTGCATCCCAGAATTTGGATGGGAACAGTTTGGGAATTCATGCCAGCCGTGGCTGGGATAGTTTGCCGGCTCTTGGAGAGACGGAGGGCAGCCGCCAAGCCTTGCCTTGCCGGGAGGTCCGTTGATTGGGGGGGCCAGGGCAGGCACAAGGCCGGCACCTGCGGGGATCTGATGGGACTAGGGGGACGTGGTCTGGCCAGGCACCTTCGATTTGGCACTGTCACCAATGAAGACACCAGGTTCGGCGAGGCGTGTTGTAGGAGAGGGGGCGTTGCGGGGGCGGAGCCCCCGCACAAGGGAGGGCCGAATAGGCCCGACCGCCCAAAAGAGCGAGGAGAGAGTGAAGAGGAGTGAGGAGAGAGAACTGCCTTTCCCCCTGGATCAGAGTTGATCGTGGGATGGTTGGGGCTCCGCAGCGACCCGAGGCATGGGGAAGTTCGCCCTCATTTGGGGATGCACCTTCAGGCAGCGACTCGTAGCAGACAGGAACAGGATCGTGCTTCAATCAAGAACTGATACCTTCATGAAGGGCAGATTGGGGCGGGTTGGCTGCGCGGCATTCCAGGTCGGCGCTACCCTGCTCATGTTGACGCTTCTTTTCCTGCGGCCGAGCTGGGTCCAGGCGGCTGTAGACTGGGCTGACTTGCGGGCAGTCACCCTGGCAGATTCTTCGCTTCTGGTGACTCACCTATACGAGATTCAGGTCGACGCCGTGGAACTTGAGTCGTTTTCCACTTGGGGGGGCGCTATAGAACCATTGGAAGACCATCTCTTAGTGGCGACGCCGAGGGGACGTCTAGCGCTGATTGACGAGGAGAGAGAGGTCGAGTACTTACCGGTCAGCGTGCCGATGAATGAGTCTGCGTCGGAGACGCCGATAAAGTGGATCGGCTTTCGAGTGGCTGATATTCTGCTTCACCAACAGGAGCAAGACAGATTCACGCTGTTCGTTTCCCATCATTACTTTGCCGGCGAGTGTGTAGAATTTCGGATCTCTTCGACAGATTTGCTTTTTGAAGACTCTGTAGCAAGTATGTCCGGTGAGTGGAAGACTGAATTCATTGCGGCCCCTTGTATCGACAGCGACATCTTTAACTTCGCCCACAGAGGCGGGATCCAGGCCGGCGGGCGCATGTTGATGGACGGACCGGGTCATCTCCTCCTGGTGACCGGCGACCAGGCCTACTTTGAATGGTACCAGGAAGAACATCCGCTGGAGCCGCCCCCGGCCATCGATTGGGATTCTCATTTTGGCAGGTTGTTGCGAATCGAACTGGCGAGTGGGGAGGTCGAAGCCGTTGCCATCGGATTCCGGAATCCACAGGGGTTTGCTCGCGATGAGGACGGCAACTTGTGGCAGACGGAACACGGGCCGCAGGGCGGCGACGAACTCAATCTCCTGAGACCAGGGGCTAACTATGGATGGCCATACGCTACCCATGGAATCCAGTACGGAAACAAGGTCTGGCCGTACAGCGCGGTTCAAGGCCGGCATGACGGGTACGAAAAGCCCGTCTATGCCTGGATTCCGGCGATTGGGATTTCCAACCTGATAGTCAGCGACAGTCGTCATTTTCCCTTGTGGCAGGACGACCTCTTGATTTCTTCGCTGATCACACAGTCACTGTACCGCGTGCGCCTGGACCAGGGGCGCGTCATATATGTTGAAAAGATTGAAATCGGCGCGAGGATGCGAGACATCACCCAGATGCCGGACGGCCGCCTGGCGCTCCTTACCGACGGCGCAGAGGTTCTTTTCCTGCAGCGGGCCCCGCTATACTGCCAGTCTGCGAACGATACCGAGTCCATCTACTCCTATGATGCGGGGGAAATCTGCGTCGATCTTGCCGGAATCACTTCAGCTGCAGAAGACCCTCTGATTCGTTCCCTGGGTGACACACACTTCGACAGCCCTATTATTCGTTCACTCTTCAGCCTTTACCTCGAAGACAGACGGCTTACTTATGTCAAGAGCCCTTGTGTAGATGGTGATCTGGATCATCGCTTTTTCCTGCACGTTACGCCTGCAGATGCCACGAATTTGGTCGCAGAGACCGAACAGCTGGGTTTCAACGTACTCGACTTCAATGCTGACGAAGTAAACGTCGCCACAACCGTGCACGCGGAGGGATGTATTGTAACCCTCGCTCTGCCCGACTATGCCGTCAAGCACATTTTCACCGGACAGGTCATTCGCGTGGAAGAACCGGACGGCGGGATCAGCTGGAAGGGACCTGTGTGGGAAGGGAGCTTCACTTTCAAGGAAACATCTGTACCTGTGACGGACAGAGGGGGTTCGCCCAATCCGCAGGCGGATGCGGAGGTCCCGTCAGCCGGCGCCGAGCTTTTCGCCGTGCGCTGCGGCAGCTGCCATACACTGACCGGGGAGCACAATATCGGTCCGCTCTTGAATGGCGTGATAGGCAGAAGGGCCGGCGAGGTGGCAGGCTTCAACGCCACGGCTGCCATGACCGCGCTGGAGATCGTCTGGACGCAGGAGAATCTGGTCGAGTTCATCGTCAACCCCGCCCAGTTCGCACCGGGAACGACGATGGCAGGGACCGGAGTGTCCGAGGAAGAGGCCCTGCAGATCGTCGAGTTTCTTGCGGGAGATCAGTGATAGACAGAGCTACAGGCCGGCTTCGTCGACGCGAACAACAGAGGTTGACGAAGGCGGCGGTTGTGGTCCCAGAAGAAAAAGACGAAATGGAAACGATGCCCGGCCCCAGAGTCAAAAAGTAGATCCTGGTGAGAAGGCGACAAGGACTTTCCTCTCTACTGCTGGTTTTTATGGTGACTGTGACTTTGTCACTTTTTCCCGGGAGTGCCCCAATGATCGAGGCGTCCTCCCGTTTTGCCAGCGAAAGCAGGGTCTTCGACCCGGATCCTCCTACCAAGAGAACCCACCTGTATGAGCTCCAACTTCTGACAGTTGAACTTGAAAGGTTCCGCGGTGATGGCGGAGCCATCGAGCCGCTCGGGGGAAACCTGCTTCTGGTGACGCCAAGAGGGCGGATTGCGCTGATTCAGACGGAAGGAAGGGTAGACTACCTGCCCGGTCGAGTCCCAATGTTCGAGACTGCGCCTGCTGAGCGCATCGGCTGGGTCGGATTTCGCGTCGCCGACATTCTGCTCAAAGAGGAGTCACCAGAGGAGTTTACTCTGTTCGTTTCCCATCACTATCTTGTGGGCGAATGCGTAGAGTTTCGGATTTCATCAACGAGATTGAATTTGGGCGAAGGGGAAATTGCGGTTTCAGGAGGCTGGAAGACGGAGTTCACGGCAAATCCCTGCCTGGAAACGCCAATCTTCGGCAACTGGGAAGGGGATATTCCGAAGGTGGGCGGGGGAATTCAGGCGGGAGGGCGGATGTTGATGGACGGCGAAGAGCATCTGCTGGTTGCCGTAGGCGACCACGCCTGGTACGAGTGGTATTTGCGCAACGAGGGTGGTGACCCGGAAAGGCCGCCGGTCGTTGACCCCGATATGCACCTGGGCAAGCTGGTTCGCATCGAACTTGAGAGCGGGCGGAACGAAATCGTTGCCACAGGCTTTCGCAATCCACAAGGACTGGCACGCGATGCGGAGGGGAAACTCTGGCTGACCGAGCACGGCCCGCAGGGAGGCGATGAACTCAACCTGGTTTGGCCGGGGCTGGACTATGGCTGGCCGTTCGCTACCTACGGCATCCTTTACGGAGACAGGATATGGCCGTACAACGAGGAACAGGGCCGGCACGAAGGCTCTGAAGAACCTTTCTATGCGTGGATTCCCGCAATTGCCGTTTCCAGTTTGATCGTCAGCGATAGCGAGCAGTTTCCCCTTTGGCGGGACGATCTGCTGGTCGGTTCTCTGCGAAGCGGTTCACTCTTTCGCGTTCGTATCCGTCAAGAGCGGGTCACCAACATCGAACGGATCGGATTCGGCGAACGTATCCGCGACATAGCGCAGATGGCGGATGGCCGCGTTGCGTTGCTGACAGACTCTTCCAAGGTCATTTTCCTGCAGCGCGCGCCGCTGTACTGCCAACTGGTAAACGACCCAAGATCGATTTTTTCGTTTGACGCAGAGGATGTGTGCATTGACGTCTTCAGCCTCGTGGACGAAGATGTCGATCCGTTGATTCGTGGACTTGATGGGACCGATATCGGCACTCCGGCCATGCGTTCCCGATTCGAAGTGTTCGTCCATGAGAACCTGCTGATTTATCTGAGAATCCCTTGCAGCACAGGCGACTATCGTAACCGATTCTTCCTGCACATAACGCCGGTGCACGCGAACGATATTTCCGAAGAACTCAGGCAGTTCGGCTTCAACGTCTATGACTTCAATTCCTTCGATCGGGGCGTAGGCAGCACCGTGTTTGAGGGCGGCTGCCTTGTTGTGCGTCCTCTGCCCGCTTATGAGATCAAGCACATTCATACAGGACAGGTGATTCGCGAGGAGAGCCCTGACGGCGAAGTCTACTGGAGAGGCCCCGTTTGGGAGGGCAGCTATACATTCGGGACGCCATACCTCGCTCCCGCGCCAGCGGATGAGGTTCCTCCGTTCCCACAACCGGACGAGGGTACGGGCCATCCCGGCGCCGGGCTCTTCACTGCATTCTGTGCGGGCTGCCACAGATTGTCGGCTGAACATAGTGCCGGCCCGCACCTTGCCGATGTAATTGGCAGGCGGTCAGGCAGCGTTGCGGGCTTCGAAGCCTCGGCCGCGGTGAGCGGGCTGGACGTCGTCTGGACGCGAGAAAATCTGGCGGAATTCATCGAGAATCCCACCCGATTTGCGCCGGGAACGACGATGACCGCAGTGGGCGTCACGCCAGAGGAGGCACGGACGATTGCGGAATTTCTGGCATTGGAACGATAATGTGTGCACGACTCAATAGCGGCAAAACCTCTGAACCAATGGAGAAAGTACTATGAGCGATTTCAGCGGAAAGACCGTCATCGTGACAGGCGGCGCGAAGGGCATTGGCGAAGGCGTTACGAGAGCATTCGCACAGGCCGGGGCCCACGTATTTTGCGCCGACGTCGACACGGAGGCCGGCGCCAAGATGGAGGCCGAAAGCAGTTCGGTGGCCGGAACGATTACCTTTGTCAACGCCGATGTTTCCGGGGCGGCAACTTGTGAGGCGCTGGTGAACCAGGCCGCAGCGACGGGCAGCGTGGACGTTCTGGTCAATAACGTCGGCATTCAGCCGGTGGACAGCTACCTACCCGCGCACGAGTTTCCGGAGGAGACCTGGGACCGCATACTGGACGTCAACTTGAAGAGCGGCTTCCTGATGTCAAAGTACGCGGTGCCTTTCATGTTGAAGCAGGGCGGGGGCGTTATCGTCAACATTGCGAGCGTGCAGGGCCGCCAGTCGATGAAAGGCGTGCCGGCCTACGCCGCAAGCAAGGGCGGCATGATCTCGCTCACGCAGCAACTGGCCCTGGAATACGCGGAGCAGAACATTCGCGTTCTGGCTGTCAACCCCGGCACAATCGAGACCAGCCTGGCGATGGAGAGTGTGAACCACGACCTGGAGGCGCTGCGAACAGCCGCGGAAAGAACGCATCCCATGGGCCGCATCGGCAAACCGGAGGATATTGCCTCGGTTGTTCTCTTTCTCAGCAGCGACTCCGCCTCCTTCATGACGGGCGAATATGTAAATGTGGACGGCGGCATGATGGCGCAGGGGTCCTGGGCAGAGTAACTACTGAATGTTTGAAGGATGGCGGCGGCCTGTATTTTCATAAACGAACCGGAGCCAAAAGCAAGTCGCCTGTAAAGCAAAGATAGTGCATGAAGACTGGGTCACACCGGGCCATTGTCCTGCTGTATTCAGGAGGCCGACGGGGTGGCCCGGTTTTTCGTGCGACCCGGGATTTAGATTGCGCGCGCCCCCTCTGGAATTTGTAATCATGGGCACACTGCCTTAGACTATCGTGCGAGATTGTCGAGTGAGTCCCTCGCTACTATTCTAAATCGTGTATGCCGCTAAGCCGTGCAGGCTTAACGCAGTGACAGGGTTCCCAAGCCCTCACCTTTTTTGTGTATCCACCATAGTCAAAGGAGAAATCAATGAAAACACAAGCTGTTCGCAGAACGCGATGGTTCACCTACGGACTACCAGTGCTTCTCCTCCTGGGGTTGCTCCTTCAGGCCTGTGTGCCGGCAGCCGGGCCAGAAGCCATGGAGCCGGCTTCCGAGGAAGCGATGGAAGAAACCGCGGGCAACGTTACCGTCTACGGTACGGAATTGCCTGCGGATGCCAAGCCCTATGATGAGCAGGTCTACAGGGTGGCGGCCGACATAAACCAGAGCGCCTCCACATTTGACTTCCCAGTGGCGGTCTATAACCGGTATTGCCTTGCCGACCTGTTCCAGGACACACTGGTCTCGTTGGACAAGGACTTCAACGTGATCCCCGGCGCTGCCGAGAGCTGGGACGTCTCCGAGGACGGCAAGGTCTGGTCCTTCCACCTGCGGCCGGGCCAGGTCTGGAGCGACGGCACGCCGCTGACTGCTTATGACTACGAGGCCACTTTCCGACTCACGGCCACGCCGGAACACGGCTGGGACTTCTCCTGGTTCTACAGCTTCCTGGCCGATGGCGGCATCAAGAACTGGAGCAAGATCATCGCCGGCGAGCTGCCGCCTGAGGAGCTGGGCGTGCGCGCCGTGGATGACCTGACCCTCGAGGTGGAGACGGAGGATGTCTTCCCGCCGCTTCCCGGTGTGATGAAGTTCGCGTTCACGCTGCAGAAGAAGGCCCTGGAAGAGCATGGCCCGTACTACAACAGCAGCCTGGAAACTTCGGTTTCGTCCGGCCCCTTCGTTCTGGCTGAGTTCGATCCCGGCAACAAGATCGCGGTCGAAGCCAACCCGACCTACAAGGGTTTCCGCCCGCCGCTGATCAAGCGCATGGAATGCATCTTCATGGACCCCAGCACCTTCTTCGCCGCCTACCAGAACGGCGACATCGACAAGGTGCCGTACGGGGCGCTGACACCGGCCGACTTTGAGCTGATCCTGCGCGACGAGGAAATGGCCGGCAACTACCTACGCCACTTCGGCGATTTCCGCACCGACTATCTGCTATTCGATACTTTCACAGAACCGTTCAGCGACATTCACGTGCGCAAGGCCTTCGCCCACGCGGTCGACCGCGAAAACATCGTCGCCAACGTCTACGGCGAGATCAAGGCGATGCCAGCCTACTCGATGCTGATGCCCGGCTACCCCTCCTCGGACACGGAGGGCAATCTGCGAGAGTATCAGAACTACGATTGTGACGAAGCCAATGAACATCTGGCCGCGGCCGGCTATCCTGGCGGTGAGGGATTCCCCGACCTGGTCATGATGCTGCGCGGCGAGGCGCCGGCGATGGCCGCGGTCTATCAGGCCGTTGCCGCCTCGATTACCGAATGCCTTAACATCAACCTCGAAATCTCGAACGTGGACCGGAAGGTCTACATGGATGCCCTGAATGCCAAGCCCACGCAGCTTACGTTCGGCGCGGTAGACTACGGTATGGACTTCCTTGACCCGGCCAATCTGCTGGGCAACGTCTGGAAGTCGGGCGGGCGGCACTCGTGGAAGAACGATGAGTTTGACGCCCTTGTCACCGAGGCGGCCGGCATGGTCGGCAATCCGGAGCTGCGCGATCAGATGTTCCGCGACGCCGAACGCGTCCTGGTGGACGACGTTGGCGGGATCTTCATTGCCCATCGTTGGGCTGGAGACCTGATGCAGTCGTGGGTACAGGGCACGATCCGCGACGCCGACTCTCAGGGTATTACCGGCTGGCACTGGGGCAACGACCAGGACATCTCGCTTATCTACATAACCGAGTAGCGTGCTGCAGACCTGTAGTCGACAATACAGTTGCGATTGAGCGAAGCGGGAGGCCACCTTGGTGGCCTCCCGCCACCGTATCCCGAACACAGACAACGCCATGGCACGTTACATCATAGGACGGATCCTCTCACTGATTCTTGTCCTATTTGTGGTTTCCGTTGTCACCTTCTTCCTCATGCACCAGGTGCCGGGCGGCCCCTTTGACGAAACCAAAGCTCCCTTGCCGCCGGCTGCCAAAGAGAACATTCTCCGCAAGTACGGCCTCGACAAACCGATTCACATTCAGTACCTGAACTACATGAAGAATGCAGTCCTGCATTTTGATTTTGGCATCCCCTACCAGCAGCCGACGACAACCGTGACCGCTCTGATAGCGAAGAGCTGGAAGGTGACGGCGCAAGTAGGCGTGATGACTGTTTTGCTCGCGTTCGGCGCGGGGATAACCTTGGGAATCTACGCCGCGTATCACCAGAACTCCTGGATCGACAACATCACCACTTTTGTCGCCATGTTGGGGATCACGGTGCCGAGCTTTGTGGTGGCGATGTGGCTGATTCTCTTTTTTGCCGTGCGTCTCAAGTGGCTGCCGATGGGCGGATGGAACGCTTCCGACTCCTGTCTGCTAGGGAGCGCTTTCGTCTGCACCGACTGGATCATGCCGGTCGTCGCCTATGCACTCGGCCCGCTGGCGATCATCGCCCGCTATACGCGCTCCAGTATGGTGGATGTGATGCGCCAGGACTTTACGCGTACAGCCAGGGCAAAGGGACTGGGCAACAGGGCGATCATGCTACGCCATATCCTGCGCAACGCGCTGATTCCGATGGTAACAGCCCTGGGTGTCATTATTCCCAATCTGCTGACAGGCAGCATATTCATCGAGGCGGTGTTCCGCATCAACGGCCTGGGCAAGTTCTTCGTTACCAGCATATTCAACCGCGATTATCCGATGATCATGGCCCTCTTCCTGCTGATCGCCTTTTTGTGGAGTCTTACCTACCTGTTCACTGATATCGTCTATACCTGGATCGATCCGCGCGTGCGGCTGGGCGCGGAGGGAGGCGTATAGTGACGGCCAGGGTTGCAACCGGTTTAGACCTGGCGCCGGCGGATGGGGAACGTCACCGAACGCTCTGGCAAGACGCAGCCCGCAGGTTCATGCGCAACCGGCTGGCAGTAATCGGTCTTGCAATCGTCATACTTTTCCTCTCTTTGGCGGCATTCGCCGACCTGATTGCGCCGTTTCCGTACGACAAGGTATATTTTGACCGTGTATTGCGCTTTCCCTTTGAGTTGCCGGGGCACCCTCTCGGTACCGATGAAGTAGGCCGCGACTACCTGAGCCGTCTCATCTACGGCGCACGCACTTCGATGACAGTCGGCATCGCCGTGCAGACGGTTGCATTCCTGATTGGGGTACCGCTCGGCAGCCTGGCAGGCTATGTGGGCGGCCGCACCGATTTTTTCATTTCGCGTTTCATCGACACGATGACCGCGTTTCCCGGTCTGATGTTTTCGATTCTGATCATATCGGTCTGGGGCGGGGGAATCACGAAGGTAATTTTCGCTCTCAGCATCACCAGTTGGATTGGAATCGCCCGGCTGACGCGGGGGCAGATTCTTTCTCTGCGGGAGAAGGAATATGTCGAGGCGGCGCGCTGCACGGGGGTGAGTCAGAATCGGATCATTCTGCGCCATCTGCTTCCCAATGCATTGACACCGATACTGGTCTCGATCAGTTTCGGTATCCCGGCGGCGATATTCGGGGAGGCCGGACTGAGCTTTCTCGGTATCGGCATCAACGATCCAATCCCCAGCTGGGGCAAGATGGTCGGCGTCAGCAATGCCTATGTACGCGTCTACTGGCATCTGGCCCTCTTCCCAACCATTGCCGTTGCACTGGCCATGCTCGGGTTCTCGTTTGTCGGCGACGGCCTACGGGACGCGCTTGACCCGAAGATGATCGAATGAGGCACCCTTGAGGCGATTCTGAGTTCGCCCCTCATCGCCGCCAGTTTTGGTTTACGATGTCCAGGCAGGGAAGAAGGAGAGGGAGGCGGCAAAATGGTACAGAGGAAAATGAACAAGACAAGATTCACCAGCCGATTGGCGTCCGCCGTAGCCGTCCTTCTGATGCTCCTTACTTTGGCGGCAGGTTGCGGGCCGGGTGATGAGCTGACTGATCCCGGCGGTGAAGCGCAGGCGGACAGCGAGGCGGTGCCGACGATGCCGGCGGCCCGTTTTGACCAGCCGACCCCGGTCACCGATCTGGAAGAGGCGAGCGAAGCGGATAAACAGGCGGATGAGGAGGAGGCCGCGGAGGAGCCGGACATCGCCATGGGTGAATTTGTCTACGGCAATCGCTGCGCCGAATGTCACGGTGAAGGGGCTGCAGGCACCGACCAGGCATCAACGCTCGTGGGTCTCACGCTGAGCGAAGATGAATTCGAGGATTTGCTTCGCACCGGGGGCGAACTGGGGCCCGATCACCTGTTTGGTTCGACCAAGATCAGCCCGGACGGGCTCAAAGCGGTCTACGCCTATCTGATATCACTCGAGTAAACATTGTCTCCAAGTCGATGGTAGACCGCTTCCTCCACGGGTCTTCCGTTGCGGAGATGCTCCTCGACGATTCTGTCCAGTAGCGCTTCATCGACCTGGCAGTACCAGATGCCCTCAGGGTAGACGACCAGGACGGGCCCGCTGTGGCAGACGCCCAAACAAGGTGACATGCCTCGCTTAACGCGCAGGGGATTGTCATATTCGCCCAGTTCGCCTAACTTGCGGGCCAGTTGGGCATAGAGCCAGTTCGCCTTGCCTTCCGGATCGCAGAACGGCCCTGAACAGATGAAAACGTGACGCGAGTAGGGCGCCATCTCCGGCAGGTCCACAGAAGTCTCCTCCATCTATCTCCCCAAGTCAGCCAGGCAGTGGTAAGGCAAGGGATCGCCCGTCATGGAAGTGTCAACTGACAGCGGCGCTCTTGGAGGCGCCCGGGGGCGCTCAGGCCGCCGGGTCCCAAAGCGGCTCCGCTACCCCCTGCCGCAGATTCTCAAGCCGGGACATGACAAAGAGGGCGTCGGACAGGCGATTCAGGTAGCGCAGTGTCTGGGGATTGATTGCCTCTTCTCTGGCCAGTGAAGTTGCCTCCCGCTCCGCCCGCCGGCACACGGTACGCGCGACGTGCAGGTAGGATGCGCCCGGCGAGCCGCCCGGCAGAATGAAGTTTTCCAGGGGGCCGACGACCGGTGTCAGTTCGTCGATCAATGCCTCCAGGCGGTCCACGTGGCGCTCTTCGATCTGCGGCGGTGTGTAGCGTACCTTATCTTCTTCCAGAAAGCACAGATCCGACCCCAGGTGGAACAGTTCATTCTGAATCTCAGGAAGGGTCCTCTGCAGACGCTCGCACAGGCCGCCGGCCAGCGCCACGCCGATGTGCGAATTCAACTCGTCTACGGTCCCGTACAACTGGACGCGCAGGGCGTCCTTGGGCACACGCTGGCCGCCGCCCAGGGCAGTTGTCCCGTCGTCACCGCCGCGCGTATAGATTTTTGTCAACCTTGGCATCAGCTTCTCCTCCGGCGCCGCCGCGGCGCAGGTATGTGGTCAGAGCGTTCAGGGTCGCAAAGGCATCCTCGCGCCCTTTCATTTCAAGGTTATAGATTAGGCCGTCGTCCTGCAAGCGAATGGAGACGGTGCCGATCGCTCTTTGCGGGGGAGGGAGAATGGAAGCATAGGAAGCGGTATCCCCGTTCTCTCCTTCGTTCTCCACAGCGTAGCCGATCCGCTCCAGAGCGCGCCGCGTCCAGAAGGCAGCAACGCCGTCGCCTTCCAATCGCAGCCGTCCGCAAGCTTCCTGGCGGGTATGAAAGGAGCCGCGCTCGCGGTCAAATGTCACGCCTTCGGCGGAGAAGACGCGCTCAAAAGCGCCGTTGAGAATCAGGTCTTCAGGCGCGCCGTCGAAGAGTTCGCCGTCGGCCGACAGCAGCCACAGCCGGTCGGCGTTGCGCAGCGCCAGGTCCAGATCATGCGTGGAGAGCAGAATTGCCTGGCCGTTCTCGCTGGCGAGCTGCCGCAGAAGGTCCATCACTTCCACCCGCCGCGGCAGGTCAAGGAAGGCGGTCGGTTCGTCCAAAAGCATCACTTTCGGTTGCTGCGCCAAGGCACGGGCTATCAGGACCTTTTGACGTTCGCCATCGCTCATCTCGACAGTAAGCCGGTCGGCCAGATCTTTGGCGCGGACGGCCTGCAGCGCCCACTGAACGATATGCTGGTCCTGCTCCTCCAGCGTTCCCGTCCAGCCGGTGTAGGGATGGCGGCCCAGGCTTACCAGACCGTATCCGGACATTGCGCCCACGTCAACTCGATCGGTCAGCACGATGCTGAGTCGACGTGCCAGCTGGCCGGGCCGCAGGTCGTCAAGCAGACGATCATCCAGCCAGATTTGCCCGGATAAAGGGGGTTGCAGGCGGGCCAGCGTACGCATGAGAGTCGACTTGCCGGCGCCGTTCGGCCCCAGCAAGCAGACCAACTCCCCCGGCCGCAAGGAAAAGCTCAGATTGCTGGCGATTACAACAGGATCCCTGCGGGCGCGACGATAGCCAATGGAGAGGTCCTCTGTTCGCAGAACAATCGCGTTTCTCATGCCAGTACTCCCGTCAACCGGCGAAGGCCTGCCGCAGATTGCGCTGGCGGAGGATCACCCAGATGACAACCGGGGCGCCCAGCAGCGCGGTCACGGCATTGAGGGGCAGCGTCAGCTGACTGCCGGGCAGCCCGGCGACGATATCGGCGCCCAGGGCCAGCGTTGCGCCCATGAGAGAGACCGCGGGCAGCAGCAGGCGGTGGTCCGACGTGTGTAGCAGGCTGCGGCAGAGATGGGGGACCGCGATTCCAAGAAAGCCAATCGGCCCACAGAAGGCGGTGACGACGCCGGCCAGGATTGCCGACGAACCGATGATGCCCAGGCGCACGCGGCGTACGCTGAGCCCGAGAGACATGGCGTAGGTCTCGCCGAGAAGCAGCGCATTCAACGGTTTCATCAACAGATGGCCGCCGGCCAGCCCCAAGATAATCGCCGGCGCCATGACCTGGAGCTGGCGCCAGGTGACGCCGCCGAAAGTTCCGAACGTCCAGGAGATGTAGGCTTGAATGCGTTCGACGACACTGAAATAGATCAGCACGCTCACCAGGGCGCTGGTCGTATACCCGAACATCAGCCCCAGGATGAGCAGCGTCATGCCGCTCTGCACTCTGCGGGCTACCGACATGACAAGCAGAAGTACGAGGCCGGAGCCGACGATTGCTGACAGCGCCAGACTGGTGTCGCCGGCAAGACTGATTCCCGCCAGAAGGGTCGTGCTGCCGCCCAGGCCGACCGCCACGCCCGCCAGCAGCACGGTCAGCGCTACGCCCAGACTGGCCCCGGAGGAGATCCCCAACACGAACGGCCCTGCGAGTGGATTGCGAAACAGGGTCTGCATTTGCAGACCGCTGACGGATAGCGCGGCGCCGGCCAGCATCGCGGTCAGGGCTTTGGGCAGGCGAAATTTAAGGACGATCGTGGCCCAGGCCGGCTTGGAAGCATCACCGCCCAGTAACACTGCCACGATTTCGTCGAGAGGGATGCGCACGGAGCCGACCGCCAAGCTCAACATGAAAGCCGCCAGAGCCAGCAGTGCAAGCCCGGCCAGTATCAGGCCGGGGCCTGCGGAGAGGCTCCTCGTCAGCGAAGCGGGAACCCGAATATTGGATGCTGCAAAGGGAGCATTCTCTCTATTCATCTCTCACCGCGGCCGCGTATACCTCCGACCCCGAGGAAGTAGAGACGGCGCGCTGGGATTCCTGACCTTTTAGTACCAGTGGAATTCCAGCCACCATCAGGACCGCCCGGTCGGCGGCGGCGGCCAATGTCTGATTGGCCTGACCCACCAGATCGCGGAAGGCCCTCCCCAAGGGGGTTAGGGGCGCCATGCCGGTACCCACCTCGTTGGAAACGACGATCATGCGGCACGCGTCCGGCATTGCTTTGACTGCTTTCACGACCTCTGCAATCTCCTGTTCTACGCTGTTTCGTACGGCTTCGGCGTAGGGGTCCGGCCCGTCGACCAGGAGGTTCGACACGAGCAGGGTGATGCAGTCTACGACGATGGTCGAATACTCTTCCGACTGTCGACCGATCGCCTTGCCGACGCGTCGCGGCGCCTCCAGCGTGTGCCAGTGTGCGGGACGCTCTCCCCTGTGCTTTTCTATGCGAAGCCGCATTTCATCGTCACCGGGCTCGGCGGTGGCCACAAAGAGCACCCGGCCATCTGTGCGCTCCCGTGCTATGCGCACTGCCTCTGCGCTCTTGCCGCTGCGTGCGCCGCCCAGAATCAGAATCAGTTCCCCCACGAAAACCCGTCCTCTGTCCAGCTTGCGGGTAAAGCAGGCCGGGAATTTATCAACGACTATCCGAAAGTCAGGTCAGTTCTCAGCCATCGTCCCGTTCTTCTGAGGGCTCGCGTTGTCGAGTCCCTTGGACCCTATACGGACCAGTTTGCTGCCAGCGTCACGATGCAGACTGTCTCTCCGACTTCACACAGTGCGCCGTAGATATCGCCGGTGAGCCCTGGGATGCGCGACAGTGTGAAACTGACAAGAATCCAGGCGCTGATGCAGGCCAGGACCACGGTTGCGCCGGTGGCCGCGATGCCCACAGACGGCGCCAGGAATCCTAGTGTCGCGGCGGCAATTGCCGTCGCTCCAGCGGCCTGAGGCCAGCCAGCATTGTCCTTCATGTCCCGGCCCAGACCGGCAGGGCGAGCATACGAGAAGAGAACGACAGCCATGCTGGTCAGCCATCGGCCCGCGACCGGCGCGACGACGAGTGCGCCGGCTGCCCCGATGTTTCCGATCGCAGCGAACTTCAGCAGAAGCACCATGCCTCCGGCTGCGACGGCAAACGAACCGACGCGCGCATCGCGCAGGATACGCATTCGATCTTCTGCATCACGACCGCCCAGGAGGCCGTCCACAGTATCCAAAAGGCCGTCGAAATGCAGGGCGCCGCTGCATAGGGTCCAGACACCGAGCAGAATCGCGGCCGCCAGCAGGTCCGGGAAGATGGCTGACAGAACGCTATGCAGCCCGAACAGCAGCAGCCCGATCAGGAGGCCGACGAGGGGGAAGAAGGTGACTGATCTCCCCAACTCGTCTGGCGCCAGCGGGCGTCGCAGGAGCGGCGGCACGATGGTCAGGAATTGGAACGCGACCGCTATGCCGGTAAGACCTGCTTTCACGGAGCTCCCGTGCCTCCAGTCACTCGCCCACCGGGTCTGTCACATTTCGGTCACGACGAAAAATCGATCACTGAACCTGCTGGTAAAACCTGAGTTCGTGTTCAGGTAAAAGATGAGGGTGAAGAATCCTGACCAGGTCCTTCAACACCTTTTCGGGATGGGCTGCGCCCTCTTCGTAGTAGGCGTTGCCCCCATTTTCGTTCACTCTGGCATTGTTGTTGAACAGCTGGCCTTGTTTGAGCGGCGCAAAATCGCCGTAACGGGGGTCGCTTTCGAGCACGTCGGCGGCGGTGAACCAGAAGGAGTTGTCCGGGTTGAGCCAGAATTCGGCATCCGCCGCCACCGCGTAGACCGACTCGAAGTCGAGAGGCAGTGCACCGACGTCACCTTCTCCCGACCAGAGGTAGGCGGCGCCGGCGTCGGCCAGCAGTTTGGCCATGTAGCTTCCGCCGCCCGAGACATACCAGGTGCCGTTGTAGACGCTCCCGATCAACACCGAAGGCCGCTCGGCAAGCGTTGCCGTCAGTTCGGCTACAGCGTTATATTCGGTCGCGACGATATCGAACTGCGCTGCGGCGCCGGCTTCACGGTTGAAGAACATGGCTATGAACTTCATCCACTCTGCCCGACCCAGCGGGCTCTGTTCAACAAAGTCACCGTTGAGCGCGACCGGAATCCCAGCCTCCATCAGCACGGGATGGGTGTCAAAGTCGGAGAAGCCGGTACCGTAGGTCATGACCAGGGCAGGATCCAGATCGAGCGTCAACTCCACGTTGACGGCAGCGCCGCCGCCGATTTCTGCGATCTCTCCGGACTCGATGCGCGCACGCACCGCAGGGTTGGTCGTCCACATGTAGCTGTCCAACCCGATCAGCCTGTCTATCAGACCGAGGTCTTCCAGCGTCGGAAGGTAGGTGGTCGACATGGCAATGATGTTACTTACCGGCACTTCGATTACTTCGCCTTCAACGTCCTGAGGAGCCGGCGTGCCGCACTGGAGGAGCACATAACGGAAACTCTCCTGTGCCCCCTGCCACGGATTGGTTACGGTAACGATCTTGTAGTTGTTGTGATATTCGACAGCGAAGCCGGAGGCATAGGCAACTGACAGCTTCTGTGGAAAGTAGTCTATCGCCGGGTCGTACAGTTCGACGCAGCCGTCCTGCAGATTCTGAACCGGTGGCACGGCCGCTGCGGCTGTGTCTGCGGCAGTGCTGTCCGGCGGCGAGGAAACCGCGGCCGGCTGGGCAACACAGGCGCTCAGGACCAGGAATACTGTGACAAGAAGGTGGAATGGCAGACGTCGCATCAGTTTCTCCTGACAGTGCATGGATGGTTGATACCCCTGCCGCGTCACCTGAAACAGCCACAAAAGAAGAAACGTCCGATCTCTGACGAGATCGGACGCTACCGGTCATGCTTGCCCCAAAATGCAGAGGCTTCACTCCGTCACCCAATCCACGAGATGTTTCAAGAGCACGACAGAGGCGGTCGACCTGGCTTGGGAAACTCCTGCCCGTTTCTCGTTTGAGACTCCCTTCGTGTTGGAAGGGTGGGCGGGATTGTCTCCCTTACAGTTGCGGGACAGCGCCGGACTCTAACCGGCTTCGCCTTTTCAGCCCTGGCATCCGGACCATGGGCACCCCTGACGTTCAGTATTCAGTTTCCGCCATTATACAGGCAGGGGCGGGGCCTGTGCAAATGCGGTTGCCGCGAGTGCATCCCAGATTTGGGGGTGAGAGAGAGCAGGCACAAGGCCTGCCCCTACTGGAGGGTTGAGGCGTGGGGCGGAGAGGGTGGCGTGTATGGGAGATGGGCAGGCACAAGGCCTGCCCCTACAGGGAGCTGATGGGACTGGCGGGACGCGGCTTGGCGAAAGTCTCTCGAATGGCCACCCGTCACCAATGTCGGCACCCGGTCGTCCAGGCATGTTGTTGGAGGGGGGCGTTGCGGGGGGGAACCCCCCGCACAAGGGAGGGCCGAAGGCCCGACCGCCCGGAACTGCAGTAGTCAGTAGTCAGTGGTCAGTGGTTAGAGGTTAGTGGTCAGAGGTTAGTGGCGGGGCTACCTCTGACTGAGAGTTTTAGACGGACGGGACATGGTTCTGTTGCGACCCGAGGTTTACGTGAGTTCGCCCCATTTTTGGATGCACACCTGTCGCGGGAGTTTATGCCTTTGGCAATCCAAACGTGTACTCGATCCTTTCTGCGGGGGCCTACCTTTGAGCAATCGTTCTTCCTTTGGCATACTGTGGTCAGTCGAAGCTGAGAGAGTGCCGGAGGACGCTGGCAGCCGAGTTGGAATGGAGATCGTTATGCCGATATATGAGTATATCTGCCTGGATTGCAACAACCTGTTCGACCGACTCTGGCCAACGATTGCTTCGGCACAGGAGCAGCCCACCTGCCCGGAGTGTTTCGGCAGTTCAACGAGGCGAAAGGTATCGCAGGTGGCCGTTCTGGGTGAATTGGGCGGACTAACGCCGCAAGAGAGGAGCGCGTCCAGCGCCGAGTCGGCCGGGGCGGCTTCATACACGCCGAAGGAACAGATCGAGAAGCTTCAGGCCAACAGGCAACGAAAGCGCGAGCAGGGCAGATGAACGGGCACGTCCCTTTTGGTGTCGCCGACTACTTCTGGGAGGAGGCCAGCATGCGTCAGGGCCTCCTCGATCAGCTGATGGAGACTTTCCGCGGCTGGGGCTACGGCGACGTGATTCCGCCGATGTTTGAGTTTGACTCAACACTGAGCGCTCAATATGACGACCGGCTGCGCAGCGGCATGTACCGGTTTCTCGACCGCGACGGCAGCACGCTCTCCCTGCGGCCCGAGTTCACCACGCCGGTCGCCCGCCTGGTGGGCGCACGGCTCCACGACTGGCCCATGCCGCAGCGATTCTGTTACGGGGGCAGCGTATTCCGCTACCTGGAACCGCAGGCCGGCCGGCAGCGCGAGTTCTGGCAGGCTGGCGGCGAGCTGTTCGGCGCACCGGACCCGGCTGCCGACGCCGAGATTCTGGCCCTGACGGCCACTGCCCTGAAGGTTGCCGGGCTGACTCAGTTTCGACAGATTGTGGGGCATATCCGCTACTACCGCAGTCTCCTGGAAGCGCTTAAACTTGATCCGCAGCAGACGCAGCAGCTGCAGTGGGCGCTGGAGCGGAAGAGCGAGCCACTGTTGGAAGAGTTTCTGCGGGACACGCCTCTGCGGACCGGGCAGCGCCAGGCGGTGGAGACGCTGCCGCAACTGGTGGGCGAGAATGTGGACGGTATCCTTTCCCTGGCAGAACGGCACATTCAGAACAGAGGGATGCACGAAAGCCTGCAGAACTTGCGCGAAATCGTTGACGCGCTCGTTGGTTACGACATTCATGACAGCTTTGTCATCGATCTGACCGAGATTCGCAATTTGGGGTACTACACTGGCGTCTCGTTCGAGGCGGTGGCGCCGGGATTGGGTACTGCCGTCGCCAGCGGCGGCAGATATGATGACCTGGTGGGCCGTTTCGGACCCGCGCAGCCGGCGGTGGGCGTTGCCCTGGGGGTGGACCGGCTGTTGGTGGCGCGTCAGCGGCAGGACGGGCAAGACGCGGGGGCCGGCCAACACCGGCTTCAGCCCGCACTGGCACTGCCCCAGGGCAGTCCGGATGCTGTGGCCAAGGTTCAGAGACTGCGCCGGGCCGGGATGCACATTCAGGTGGACGTCAATGGCTGGCCGCTCGATGCTGCCTTCGCCTATGCAGCGGAGACAGACGTACGCGACGTCCTGGTTTGGGAAGACGGGTTTCAGCATCACCGCCGCGACGAGCGGGGCGACTTTGTGCTGCTCGGTCCACTGGAGGAAGGCGGACTGGCAGGCAGGACGGAGATGTGTCGGGAAGAGCTGTCCAAATGACGCAAGCAACAGTGGCGCCCTATCGCGGCCAGGCGAGAACAGAGGTACGGTCACAGCCGTCCGCGCCGGACAGCCGCAACGAACAGTCGCTGCTGTTTGCGCTACCAAAAGGAAGGCTGGCACAGGATAGTCTGTCTTTCCTCGAGCGGGCCGGGCTCTCGATACCCACCGACACGGAAAGCCGAAAACTGATTCTGCCTGCGGCGGACGGCTCAATCGGCTTTGTGATGGCCAAGCCGCGCGATGTGCCCACTTATGTGGAACACGGCGCGGCCGACCTTGGCATCTGCGGCCTCGACGTGGTGCGGGAGACGGACCGGGCGGTCTACGAGCCGTTGCTGCTTCCTTTCGGTCACTGCCGCCTGAGCGTTGCCGGCCCGGCGCCGGGGTCGGCGACCCCGCATAACGAGAACCCCGAGGCTGCAGACCTTGCCGTCAGGCCAGCTTCATCTGCTCAGTTGGACGGTACGCCGCTGCGCTACATGAGCCAGCCCCGTATTGCGACCGAGTATCCGCGTCTCACGCGCCAGTTCTTCGCCGAAAGAGGCGTGAACGCGGAGATCATCGCTCTGGGCGGCTCGGTCGAGCTTGGGCCGATTCTGGGGCTGGCCGACCTGATCGTGGACGTAGTCCAGACCGGGACCACCCTGCGCATGAACGGGCTGATGGAGATCAGGACGATCCTGGAGAGCCGGGCGGTGCTGATCGTAAACCGCGCCTCTTACCAGCTCAAAGCTGCCGAGATCAACAGGATTATCGAGCGAATGCGATTGCTTACTACATAGTCGCCAAGCCCTACCGGGCGGGCTGTGTACCAGAGAAGATCAGACAGTGAAAGAGTCCGACGCGCTTCCCCGGGTCGGAACTGCCAGAGGTATTGCATTGCCAGAGATTACCGATTCACAACTGATTGACGGCGTTCAATTCGCTGTACTGCGCGCGTTCGGCGATGACCGAGGCCGTTTTCTGGAGACATTCCGGAAGGAGTGGTTTCCGCAACGAAGCTGGGCGCGCGTGCAGTCGAACGTCAGCTATTCGAAGGCGGGCGTTCTGCGCGGGTTGCACTACCACTTTCATCAGGTGGACTACTGGTTCTGCGTGAACGGTACGGTTCAGGTTGCACTGGCCGATGTGCGGCCGGACAGCCGGACGTTCCGGAAGACGGAGACCCTGCAGATCGGTGAACAGAACCAGATGGGTGTCTTTATCCCGGTAGGTGTCGCGCATGGATTTCTGGCTTTGACTGACGCTGTACTCACATATAACGTTGACAACTATTACGACAACACGGATGAACACGGCGTAGCCTGGAACGATCCGGAGCTGGGCGTCAGTTGGAAGCAGGACGCGCCGCAACTTTCCGAACGCGACCTCGGCAATCCCCTTCTGGCGGACCTGCCGGTCGACGGATTGCCGCGCCTGTGTTCAGCCTAGGTCCGGCGCAGTTTGGCGGCGACTTTGGACCCGGTCGTACCTGCTCTGTTCGTTACTCTGCGCCGCGATGACTGAACGATGAATGAAACTGGTCGCAACCGATCTCCCAACGCCTCCGGTGGTGGAAAGCAGGGGCGGGAAGGGGCGGAGTATCGAAAACTGCCGGCGGTCGACAAGCTCCTCTCGGTGCCGGAGATCGCCGCACTGGCTGCGAGTCATGGGAGCGGACCTGTCACCGAAGCAGCCCGCGCTGAACTCGACGCGGCGCGCACGGCCATCCACAACGGACAGCCGGCGCCAGCGGAAGAGGAATGGAAGGAACGCATAACGGACAGCGTGCTCGCGGCCTCCGCCTCCTCCCTGCGGCCCGTCATCAATGCCACCGGCGTACTCATTCACACAAATCTGGGGCGCACTCCCCTCAGCAGCGCCGCCCAAGAGGCGGTCGTCCGCCTGGCGCAGGGGTACAGCACACTGGAATACGATCTGGAGGCCGGTCAGCGGGGTAGCCGCCACGCCCACCCTGCCCGCCTGCTGTGCGAGTTGAGCGGAGCCGAAGATGCGCTCGTCGTCAACAACAATGCCGCGGCCGTGTTTCTCGCGCTGACAGCGCTATGCGTTGGACGGGAAGTGATCGTCAGCCGCGGCGAACTGGTCGAGATTGGAGGCGGTTTTCGGATACCCGATGTCTTGCGCCAGAGCGGGGCGACACTCGTTGAAGTCGGCACGACAAACCGCACGCATCCCCATGATTTCGCGGGCGCCATGGGCCCCCGGACTGCCGCCCTCATGCGGATCCATGCCAGCAACTTCAAACAGGTCGGCTTTGTGAAGAAGCCGGAGCTGACAGAGCTGGTCGAGATCGCCCGCGGGCAAAGTTCCGCCGGCGGGCGGGATGCCGCTGAAACTGCGGACGCGGCTGTCGAGAGTGCTCCTGCCGGCGGCGTTCAGAGCCGGATGCCCGGCGACCGTCTGCTGGTCATCGACGATCTCGGCTCAGGTACGCTGCTTGATACGGCCCAATTCGGGATGGCCCCGGAGCCAATGGTGCAGAGCAGTGTGCAGGCGGGCGCGGACATCATCACCTTCAGCGGCGACAAGCTGCTGGGTGGTCCGCAGGCAGGTCTCATCGTGGGGAAAGCAGAGCAGATTGCGAAGTTGCGCTCGCATCCGCTGGCGAGGGCCCTGCGCGTGGACAAGATGACCCTGGCCGCTCTGGATGCAACGCTACAGTCCTATCGACGGGGGCGAGCCCCGGTCGAGATCCCCGTGTGGCGCATGATTGCGCAGTCGGAGGATGAAGTCCGGCAGCGCGCCCGCCAGTTCCAGCGCCAACTGGCCGAGGCGAACATTGAGGCCGAGCTGAGCCCGGGGGAAAGCACTGTTGGCGGGGGCAGCTTGCCGGGCGAAACCCTGCCCACGGTGCTGCTGGCGTTCGCCATACCGCAACCGGACAGCGCGGCCGCCGCCCTGCGCAGAGCCGAACCGCCAGTAATCTGCCGGATCCAGAATGAGCGGCTTCTTGTCGACCTGCGGACAGTCCTGCCGGAGCAGGAGCAGGCGCTATTGACGAGTCTCAGAAGCCGGCTGCCCGCTCTACTCGGCGGATCGGTAAGCGCCGACTTGTAGACGGATAGCGACTGTGCCTCTCATTTATCTGAAGCTCGGCGGCTCGCTGATCACCCAGAAAGACCAAACGGAAACGCCCAGGCCGGATGTTTTGGCGCGGCTGACCAGGGAAATTGCCCGGGCCAGAAAGGCGCGTCCAGGACTTCAGCTGGTCCTTGGGCACGGCAGCGGCAGCTTCGGCCACGTCAGCGCGCAGCGGCACGGCACGCGCAGCGGCGTCGCCAGCGAGGCCGGGTGGTATGGTTTTGCCGCCACGGCAGATGCAGCCGCGCGTCTGAATCGTATCGTCGCCGAGCACCTGCTGCAGGCAGAGCTGCCCGCCTGGACCGTGCAACCCAGCGCGGCACTTCGCTGCGAGGATGGCAGGGTCGTCAGCGGTCCGGGGGAAACGGTTCGCCTGGCATTGGAGCGGGGCCTACTGCCCTTGCTGCACGGAGACGTGGCTCTCGACAGCGTACGCGGCGGCACAATTGCCAGCACGGAAGAGATCTTCGAACAGATGGCCCCGGAGCTTCCTCCGGAACGGATTGTGCTGGCAGGCGAAGTAGAGGGAGTATATTCCAGCGATCCCCGCCGGGACCCGGCCGCAGTCATGCTGAGAGAGATCACGCCCCTCTCCTTTGAATCGCTACACGCAACTCTCGGCGCCAGCCATGCCACCGATGTCACCGGAGGCATGGCCGCAAAGGTCGAACAGTCGTTGCGCATGGTGCGCGCAGTGGCAGGTCTGCAAGTAGTTGTCTGCGGCGGGTTGATGCCGGACGCCGTCTTTCGCGCGCTGACAGACCTCTTCGATCCCCCTGGCACTCTCATTCACGCCGGCGTGCCGCGGGACCCCTCCTGAATATCCTTCTGTCTTTGGCAGTAACCTAATACAGTGGTCAGTGGGTTCGTTGCCACCCGTTTGGTCGCGGCTGCGGGGCAGAGCCAGGCGCGGATGTGCCCCTTGCCTGCCCTTCTTTGGGGGTTCTGGCGGGCCACCGCACAGGCGTTGCATTTTGGTTCGGATGGGCGACCGACGGCGACGGCGCCGCACGGTTGGCGTAGGCTGGTGTCAGGGGGGCGTTGCGGGGGGAGTCCCCCCGCACAAGGGAGGCCGCTTGCGGCCGACCGCCCCATAGGCGAGAAAAGAGAGTAGAGAAGTGAGGAGTGAGATAGGGCTGAGCTCGCTTCTTGTAAGGAAGGGGGAACGGCTGAGGTTGTGCATTCTTGGCGGAAATTGGAGAGCTTGGGAGAGGAAAGGGAGACATAGTGGCAGGACTGAAGTATTTGCCCGCTATTTTGGCGTCCTAGTATAATGAAACTGGGAGAGTACCGAAGGAACACCGGAGGCTTTCCCCAGCTGAGTAAGCGGCAGGCAGTGGCTGGTGCGCGGTAAACGTGGTGCCACCGTCTTCGAATTGAGGTGTTGAAAGAGGGCACGCAAAGAGTCCTTCTTGCGGATGCCGGAGTAAGGATACGGATGTTTCTAACCATCGTTTCATTTTTTCTACTGTTGGGCCTGCTGATCTTTTTCCATGAACTGGGTCACTACCTGGCTGCGCGGCGCAATGGCATCGAAGTTGAAGAGTTCGGCGTCTTTGGATTCCCGCCGCGCCTGGTCAAGCTCTTCACCTACGACGGCACGGATTTTACTCTTAACGCGATTCCCTTCGGCGCATTTGTGCGAATGAAGGGAGAGGATATGGCCGACACCACTCCCGGCTCCTTCAACGCAGCCCGCAAACGCGGCCGCGTTCTGACACTACTGGCCGGACCGGCTATGAATTTTCTGCTGGCGATCTTTTTCTCGATTGCCAGTGTCTTTTCCGGCTTTCCCGCCGGCGCCGCGCATCCGCTGTTGGACGATGTCGCAGCCGGCACGGAACTGATGGGGGCCGCTTTCAAGCAAAATGACACGCTCCTCCGTTTCAACGGACAGCCCGTCTATGTCGATGCGAGAACCGGTGAACTCTTGAGGCCGAAGCGGCGCACGCCCCCCATCTCCGCGGAAGCCGGCACCATCGTCATTCTTCGCGACAGTGCCCTGCACACGTTTCAGGTTCCCTTTGCTACCCGCAACGACCTGGAAAGTCTGCTGGAAGACGTTTCTGCCCGCGCCGCTCTACACACTCAGGTCACCCAGGTGGCGCCGGGGAGCCCCGCTGAGGAAGCCGGGCTGATGCCGGGAGATATCTTTTTTGCCGTCAATGGGGAGGTCGTAACGGTCGAACGCGGCCTGGGCGAGGTGGTTCTTTCGCATTTGGGGGAGACGATATCGGTAACGATGCTGCGAGGGGATGAACTGTACACCCGCGATGTGCTGGCCCGCCAGGATCCCCCGCCCGGCCAAGGCGCGATGGGCGTTGGTATCAGCGGCAATCTGATGCTGGTTACACTGCCCTTCTTCCGCAGTATCTGGCAGGGCGTCGTAGGCATTGTCGACTATGTGCAGGCGGTGATCGCGCTGCCGGTTCTGTTGATTTCCGGGCGGCTGGCGCCCCAGGATGCCGCGCTCTCCGGCCCGGTTGGTATCGCCCAGCTCGTGGGCGGGGCCGTCAACGCCACCGCAGACACGGGCCTCTGGTTCCCAGTGTGGCAGCTGGCGGCCATCATAAGCGCCGGACTGGCCATTGCCAATCTGTTGCCGATACCCGCGCTGGATGGGGGCCGGCTGCTGTTCATCATCATCGAGAAACTGCGCGGGCGTCGAATGCCTCCTGAAAAAGAAGGCGTCATACACCTGGTTGGTTTTGTCCTGCTGTTGGGGCTGATGGTTGTCATAACCATCAATGACATCCGCTCCGGACCCCAAGGCATCGACTGGTCCCAGCTGCTGGGGCCGTGACGGCGCAGACGTAACCATACAGTTCCCGGACAGGCGAGTTACATGCCCCGACGATGACACGAGAAAGTTCAAACTTCTCGGAGGTCGACTCCGATCAGTTAATTCCACCTCATTCCGAAGGCCGTTCGGAGGCGCAAGTTCCTTCATGGGGCGCGAAGCGCTGCCCTTCCTGCTATAGCATAGTTCTACCCAATCAGACCATATGCGCGGAGTGCGGCACTCGCCTTGTCCCGCGAGTCACCCGAATTCGGTGCCTCCGCTGCGGAAAGCAGGCCACATCCGACCATGTAATTTGCCCCAGTTGTGGGCGCAACCTGCACGCCGCTCCGTCGCGGATGCTCACCTTTGGCGTACCGGCGCTGCTGGTTGGTGTACTGGCCATCGTTCTCATTGCGCGCGGGATGCCGACTTTCCTGCAGGAAAGTGACAACTTACCTCTACTCCAGAACTTTGTAATCACACCGGCTTCCTCAGACAGCGAGCCGAATGTACTGCCTGCGCGAGAGAGCCTGGCCCCCGCGGTCGTTCAGAGCGGCCCAGGCCAGTCGGAACAGTCGGCCAGCTCCAATTCGGAGCCGGCGGTTGTCGCAAACGCAACCCCGACGCCGACGCAGGAAGTATCAGGCACAGAAACTGAAGGGTCGCAGGCCGGTTCCATGCCTGCGGACACACCGGTTCCACCGGCTGAGACAGCGACTGAAACGGCAACGCAGGTTGAAGAAGAGCCGACTGCGACCGTTGCCGCAATTGAAGACACAGCAACGCCGGCTCCTGTGTTTCCCCCGCTGCCAACCATTACCGCAACTTCGACGGCGACAACAACGGCGACAGCGACTCCGACTGCCGCTCCTACACCCACGTGGCTGACCTACACAATCAGAGCGGGCGATACAATCGGTGCAATTGCCAGACGATTCGGGATTTCCCAAGAGGATTTACTCAGGGCAAATGATCTCTCTCCCCTGGACGTCACGCGACTGCAGATTGGGGACGTAATCGTTTTACCCGGACTGCTCCAGGCGACGCCGACACCGACGCCGACAGAGGTCGTCACCGAAACACCGAGTGCGACGCCTTCCGGGTAGCTCCAGGCAGCGGCGTACCAGGACGCGGGGTTCATCTGGCAACGGTGCGAATGTCGTTTATAATGCAGCCAGCCCCATGCAGGTGATGGAGCTCCGCTTTCGGAAAGGTTACACTCTTTTAATGTGAGGCGGGACGTGAGAGACACCGTCACAGCCAGCAGCGACGCGCAGACGCAACCCAGACCGGCGCAGACTGTCGAGGTCCTGTTAGGCCAACTGCGCGAAGACGATGTGCTACCGACCGCGCAAGAGTTGGTCGTCCTGTCGGACTTGAGTCTGGCCGACATGAGGCGCGTGCAAGAGGCGTGGAACACGATCAGAGACGGCTGCAGGCTGCATATTATACGGTCGCTCGTGGAAGAGAGCGTTGCCAATCTGCACGTACAACTGGGCCGTCTGCTGCGCCTGGCACTGAAGGACGCCCTGCCGGACGTGCGGATACTGGCTATACGCGGCCTGTGGGAAGACAGAGAAGCTGATCTTGTCGGTCCTCTGATTCATATACTAAACAACGACCCCTACGATACCGTGCGCGCCGCGGCGGCCGAAGCACTCGGCGCATTTGTGCTTGCCGGTGAATTGGACGAGCTCTCGCCGGCCCTGGCCATGCGCGCCGAGGACGCGCTGTTAGCAGTACTGCACGCCGATATGGAACCGCTGTCGGTACAGGCGCGTGCGTTGGAGAGTATCGCCTTCTCCGGGGAGACCGGCATCCGGGAGTTGATCGAAGATTGCTACTATTCCCACGATGAGGAGATGCGGTTGGCTGCGCTGCGGGCAATGGGACGCAGTGCAGACGTGCGCTGGCGTTCGACCGTACAGGCCGAGCTAGGCAGTCCGGAGACGGAAATGCGCGCGGCCGCTGCGCGTGCCTGCGGCGAACTGGAAGCCCGAGACGCGCTTGAAGACCTGGTCGAGCTGCTGTCCGACGAGGGAAAGGCGGTGCGGCTGGCAGCGATTTTCGCTTTAGGCCGGCTAGGCGGGCGGCGGGCGAAGGAGATGCTGAGCGCAATGAGCGCCAGCGAAGACCCGGAGGAAGTGCAGACGGCCGAGCACGCACTGGAAGAGGCCCTGTTTTACGGCGATGCCCAGAGCATTCCTCTGTTTGATGAAACACTTGAAGAATGGGACGATGAGGCAGATGACTGGGAGGCGTGGTGAATCTGAAGCTCAAGCGCCTGGTGCGCACGCACAGTTCCGAACAGTACGCACTCTTTGACTTGACCCAGACAGATGAAGAAGATCAGCCGCTTACGATCGGTAAACTCGATCTTCACTACACAGGAGAAGGTACGTACGGAACGCTCCTGTTATGGGACATGGATTCGCTGCAACTCGAAGCTGAACGCAGGCGCATGTTCGTTCAGGCCCTGCTCAGTGAGCTGGTTCTGCCCATGGGGCTGCCCAACGAATTTGTGGTCGAATTCTTTGCTCCAACCCTGGACGAATACGAAGTGTTCCACAACTTAGACGAGGGAACCGGCAACCCTGCCGAAGCGTTTGAGCGGGCAGATTGATTGCGTTTGAACAGTGTCTGCGTATCACTGCGCCAGCCATGCCTTCCGAGTGAAAGTACACATAGAGCGATGACGGACAGCAACCAGAGCAACTCTACATCTGAAAATGGCGGCACCTCCGCCGATTACCGCCGCATACTCAACGAGAGCGCCCGCCTGTTGCGCGCGAACCGGCCCGGTGAGGCCATCGCCGTGCTCGAGCCGCTCCAGGCCGACTTGCCCGACGACCCCGACATCGCCATAAACATGGGCGGTGCACTGATTTTGCAGCGAAAGTGGGCCAAGGCGGTCGAAACCTTGAAAAGGGCCGTGGATGCTTCACCTGACAATGTACTTCTGTGGACGAATCTGGCAGCCGCCTATCTGGGCCGGCTGGAAACGTCAGGTCCAAAGCACCAGGCGAGGGCAATTGCTGCCTACGAACGAGCGCTCTGGATTGATCCCTCCACACCGAACGTTCACTACCACTTGGGCCTGATATACAAACAGCAGGGAAACCTGAGCCGTTCTTCCGCCATGTTTCAGCGGGCCCTGGAGATCGATCCCAACGACCGCGACGCGCGCTATTGGATGGAAAAACTGAGTGACCAGCTGGTGGAAAGAGAACGCGAGAAAAGGGAGAGCCGCTACCAGCAGGGGCGGCGGTACGGGAAACGCAGCGCCAACGGGCGCTCACCGGGCGAGGGTGGAGAGGATTCGTAACGATGACGGCGGAGCCATCGGTATCGCCGAGCGCCACAGTTGACGAGAGGTCGTCCATCGGTTCACAGCCCATACCCCGCTGGCGTGAACGACCGGAACGCGCAGCCTGGATTGTCCTTCTACTCTCCTTCGCATGCTTTCTTTTTCTGGTAGCGAGCATCCCACTGGCGGTTCGCAACCTCTACCACACGGTCGCCGCGAAACAGGCTCTCCAATTCGAGACCACGCTAGGCACAGTTCTCCTCTACCCACCTAATTCCGACCAGCCGATTGCCCTTACGGAAAGACGCGAAGGCATCAGCGAAGGCAGCCGGCTGGAGACGGGCGCGGCGACCCAAGGCGTGTTGGGCCTGCCCGCAGGTGGACAGAGTGATGAACTGATGGGAACGATTCTCCTCTATCCCAACTCGTCTCTTGAGGTTGTAATGAGCCGGCGCCCCTACTTTGCCGGCAGCATTGAACCCTATACGCTGCGCATCCGGGTTCAAAAGGGACAGGTGCGGCTGTTTACGCGCAGTGCATTCGACCGGCCGGTCGAAGTTCAGATCGAGACACCGCAAGGCGAGGCCCAGCTTGAGGAAGGAAACTACGCTTTCTTTGTCAATGCGGATAGCAGCGAAATTGTTGTGAAACAAGGTGTGGCGAGGATCTTTCGGCCTGGACTGGAGCCTGTCGAGATCGAACCGGGTCTGCGCTCGTGGATTCAAGCAGACGGGACGATATTGCCGGCAGTTGCGGCGGTGCATAACCTGCTTCAGGACAGCGCTTTCACCAGACCTCTGGGGGAGGTGTGGGAAAGCTACACGCCGCCACATGTAACGCCGGGAACGGTAGACTTCATCGAGAAGGACGGCCGTCACGCGGCCCGCTTCTCATACAGGGGACCTGACCAGATGCATACCGAGATTGGAATACGCCAGATTGTTGACCAGGACGTACACAACTACGATTCTTTGGTCGTCAAGCTGGACGTCAATCTGGACTGGCAGACCCTGGCAGGCGCGGGAGAGCAGAGCTCTGAATTCCCCTTACGCGTCGAAATCACATTTATGGACATCTTTGGCGAGGAACGGCGGTGGGGGCACGGCTTCTACAACATGGACCCACTACCTTCTTATCCTCTGTTCGGTGGCGAACAGGTCCCGCTGTTCAACTGGCATAGCTATGAGTCGGAAAACCTGATGGAACTATTGGACGCGACACCGCCGGCCCATATCGATAGTATCAAGCTCTATGCCAGCGGCTGGAACTACCTGTCCTTCGCCAGCGACCTGGAACTGATTGTCGAATGACGCGCCGGCAGAGCAAGGTCCGGTTTGGCTGGCTGGTTGCTTCAGTCAGCCTCTTTCTTTTTCTGGCCTCATTTCAACTGGGTCTCCCCGGTCTCCACTACGACGAAGCCAAAGAGGCGGGCGTCAACGCGATGGAGCTGCTCCACGGCACGCCCGTGACCGCGTTCCGCGGCGCGACTGTATCCGTCTTCGGCCTCGATCTTCCCTTGATGGTGCAGGACTACATCGGCGCCGTGAACGTATATCTGGCCATTCCGTTTCTGGCTGTAACCGGCATCGGCGTACCCAATCTGCGCTTCTTGGCGTTGTCTCTGGCGGTCCTTGGGCTGCTTGCGCTGGAGCGAACCGTATCGGAATGGCTGGCTCTCAGTGAACGCAGTGCCGCTCCCATTGCACCTGTCGCCCCGGCCGCTCTCGCCTGCCTGACCCTCCTTGCCGCAGCACCCAGTTTCGTATTCTGGCAGCGACAGGGGATATTCGTTACAAACGCCACGTTTCCCATTACTTTCGCCTGTATCTGGCTGGCGCTCCGCTGGCTGCGGCTCGGGCGGGGCCGCGAGCTGATTCTTTCGGCACTTTGCGGCGGGCTGGCAGTCTATGCCAAGCTGCTGGCGGCGTGGATAGTTTTGCCTTTCGGCCTGATGTGCGCCGGATGGTGGCTTTGGCAGCGGGGAAGGCGCCTGCCTGGTGCAGCTGCAGGGGAGAGCTACCGGATTCCACCTGCGGGGCCACCAGAAGGCAGACTCGCGCGTCTGCGTCATCTTCGCCACCTTGCCTTTCCCCTTGCAGCTGCCCTGGCTTTCGCGTTACCCCTTGTACCCATGATTGTGTTCAACCTCAAGACGGGCGGCACATTTGCGACGATCACGCAAAATCTCGGCAGCAGCTACTATGGCGTGGACAACGCCGCCGTCTGGATGAACGCGACGGTGCGCTGGCAGCAGCTGCTCCAGACGTTGCGCGGTGACCATCTCTGGTATCTGGGCGCGGTCGAGCAGAACGCGCTGACTCCCTGGCTGGCGCTGGTCCTGCCGGTGGCCGCTCTGGCCCGCCCCGCTGGCCGCCGTGTGGTCGGTCCGCCGATTCTGCTGCTGGCCGCGGCGTTCGCAGCCAGCCTGTTCACTGTCAGCGACCTGTTCGTCACCCACTATGCACTGCTTCACCCGCTGGCGATCGCCGTGACGGGCGCCGGTCTGCACGGACTCTGGCGAAGGTCCGTTTCCGGTGGCGGTACGGAGACCTACGATGCCCGACAGGCTGACGACAGAGACGGCAAGCGACGGGCGAGAACCAGAATCTGGGGGTGGGAAGCGCTGCGCGACACGGGCTCACGCCTCCTGATCAGACTGCCATTCGGACGGTTGACTGTTCTCCAGGTCTTACTTGCCGTCCTTTTCGGCGCCGGCGTGCTTTTCGATCTACGGGCAACGGCCGCCTACCACGCCGCGCTGACGCGCAGCGGGGGCCTGGTAGACCATTCAGACGCCTCCTACCATCTTGCCTATGACCTACGGTACGGCGGAATGGGCGCCCCCATCGTTCTCGATTGGGGGATGGAGGCCCCGATCCGGTTTCTGAGTGCGGGCAGCGTCAGGCCGATTGAGGTATTTGGCTACAGCTCCCTGTCCGAGCCGGACGAGGCGTTTATCCAGCGAATTGAACCGTTCCTGGAAAATGTTGATAACGTCTATCTCCTACGCGCTCCGGGCAATGAGCTCTTCCAGGGAAGACGTGAAGTTTTGGAGCGCCTGGTCGGTGAGAGAGACGGCCGGCTGGAGCGCGAACAGGAGTACGTCCAGCAGGACGGTACACCGCTCTACGAGCTCTGGCGGGTCCGCTACTGAAGCCGTTCGCGGTTTCCGGTTTCGTTTCCGGACCGGTTGGATTGTCTGAGCGACAGCCGTCACTGGCGGAGCCGACGCAGCGGGTAGGCGGGAGGAGGCGAGAAGCCCAGCCCCAACTGGTGCATTCCAGGTTTGGGGTGGGAACAGTCTGGCGGGGAATCAGCGCCAGCGGTGGCTGGAATTGTATGCCTTCTTCTGGCGAGACGCAGTGCAGGCGCCAGGCCTGGCCGTACGGTGGCGTCCGTCAGTTGGGGCTGGTGCGAGGGCAGGCACAAGGCCGGTACCTAGGGGGATCTAAAGGGACTGGCGGGACGTGGTCTGGCTGGACACTTTCCATTTGGCACTCGTCACCAATGTCGACACACGGTCGGCGAGGCGTGTTGTAGGAGAGGGGGCGTTGCGGGGGCGGAGCCCCCGCACAAGGGAGGGCCGAATAGGCCCGACCGCCCAGAACTGCAGTGGTCAGTGGTTAGTGGTCAGTGGTCAGAGGAGGCGCTTCACCTACTTCAGGGTCGAAAGCGGACTGGACATGGCTCCGTTGCTACCCGAGGTACAGGAAAGTTCACGCCCATATTGGGACGCACCCGCCCCGACTTCCCGGTTGAGCATATCTGATATAGCTGATAGAATGTGGACGCGTCAAGGCGTAATCGTTCACTGACGAAAAATGTTCAGTCAAGTTCCGTCCAATGTACGCCAGAGCAATGCCGACGCCGCCCTGACCCAGTACGCCCGGATCCGTCCGGAAGGATTTGGTTATTTGCGCGTGGTCGCCCAGATGGGGCGGATGCGGGCGATCCCAGCGCTGCTTACGCCTGTCCTATGGGGTGCGGCCGCGGCTCGCTGGCAGTTTGGGGACATCAGCCTCTGGTGGGCAGCTGTGCTGGTGCTGACTTACGCTGCGCTGGCTCTGTCCTGCAACTACCTCGGCGCGTATGTAGACTACAAACGCCAGATTGGGCGCGAAGGGCAGCACGCTACGGGGGCAAGCGTGCGGCATGCGACAAGGCCGTCCCCAGGGTGGCCCTTTGACGGCTTTGACTGGATGCAACAGGGCCTTCTGCGGCCGGCAACATTTCTCAGCCTTGGCCTGATGTCCGGGACGATCTATGGGCTTGCGGCGCTCTGGCTCGGGATTTTCACCGGCTGGCCGGTCTGGTTTTTCGCGCTGATCAGCGGGTTGATGTGCAGTGTGTCACTGTGGTCTGCCGTCCGCTTCGCCCGCAGATTCTGGTGGATCGGCGACCTTGCCTATTGGTTGGGCCTGGGTGTCATCCCACTGCTGGGGACCTACTTTGCTCTGACAGGGACGATCACTCGCGTCGTCCTGCTGCTTGCATTCGCTCCGGCGACGTTCGCGTGGCTGGCATATCAGTCCTACGGCTTCTATAGTTGGCATCGAGACTGGCGTCTGCGCAGGCGCACGCTGGCCGTTGTATTCGGGCCCGAACGGGGCCTGGACGTCGCCGCGATAGTTTCCATTGCCGGATTTATCGCTCTGATTCTGCTGATGGCATCCGGTGCTGTGCCCGTGTGGACGATTCTCGTTCTTGGCGCCTTCCCGCTTTTCCTGCGGGCATTCGCGCGGGCACGCGTATGGCCCTTCTCACGACAGGCCGGGATCGGCACTGTTGAAAACGCCATCAACGCGGTGATACTGGCGGGATTGCTGTGGCTTGTGCCGATGTGGCTCATCTGATCCCGGTTCGAGTTTGCCCTCCACAGGCCGTCAAATCAGCCCGCGGCGAGCCGGTTTGGCGGTAGGCACATTCGCATCGCTATTTCAAGGCCGGGCCAGTCACCAACAGGCGGCGTCGAGGTAACGTCAATCCGGGGGGCGTGACACTGCGGTCCTTCCAGCAGATTGACCGATACGTTCCGATTAGCTTGCAGATTCGATCCATGGCAGAACTAACCCGCAAAGAGTTCTATGACTTAGCCGACCAGTGCCGGGAACGCGCGCTGGAACTGGCCCACTTTGACCAGAACAGGGTCAACCGCAATCAGTGCCGGCGTTTCAACTTGTGGCTGGCACGTTTGAAGACCTACGATCAGCTGGCTCCGGGCGTGCAGGACATCAGCGCGGCCCGCCCCATCACCCGGTATGATCTGATGGCGGCGGCGGTTGTGCTCTGGCTCGTTTCACTGTTTCTGCTGCGCGAGCAGCTCGGTGTAGGCGGAAACAGGATTCTTGCTTTCGGTGCCTGGGGATTGGTGATTCTGCTCTACTTCTTGCCGGAATCACTCTATGCGACAACCGTCGAACTGTTGGAAGCAAAGGTCCTGCGGGTGGTGGAAGCGCTGGAAGAGCTGTTGCTTTCGCAAGAGATGGAGGTGACGGAGGCGGTATTTTTCAAGATCAAGGAGAACCTCAACACCGCCCGTCGCGAGCTGCGCCAGCAGATACACCTTGCCCACCGGCGTTGAGCGCCAGTTATTTCCCCAAGCACAGTCTGCAGTCTCTCCTTTTGCTCAATTACGGGGTTCCCAGCAAGTGCCAGCTAAGAGTACCCGCATCCGACCCAGGATGCCGGCGGCCTTCTTGTCCGGTTGGACAGTTTTGCCGCTGTGTTCGGGCAGTTGCGAGTGCGTTACTCGATCGGATGGACCTGCTATGCCCCGCTGACAGGCACATTTCGTATGGCGTCCTGCCTGGCCACTATTCTTGGTTTCGCTTGGGAAAATAGTACGTCCACACTGGCATACCGTTCTCCTGGCACCAATGTTCGCGGTGCGTGGGCCGATAGGGCCCGACGCTGCCGGCCAGCTCCGGGCGGTGGTCGCCGAAGGCAGGGTGATGGGCGAGCAGATGGCGCACCAGTTCTCCGTACTGTTGCACGTCGGTCTTCAGGTGCAGGTGACCGCCCGGACGCAACTTTGCCGCCAGCAGATCGACAAACGGAGGCGAGAACAGCCGCTTGACCTTGTGCTGTGCCTTCCACCAGGGGTCGGGGAAAAGGACGTGGACGACGTCGACGCGTAGATCGGGAATCGCCAACTGCAGGCCCACTCTGGCGTCGTCGTCGCTCAGCCACAGGTTGTCCAGTTCCTGGTTCTCCAGGCGGCGAAGCGCCAGGCGAACTGCCTTAGTCTTAACTTCAAAGCCGACGAACAGTCGCTCAGGTATGCGGGTCGAGCGGTCCAGAAGGAAGTCACCGCGACCGAAACCGATCTCAATTTCGAGCGGGCGTGGCCTGGCGATTTGACGGCGGAAACGCTCGCCATTGGCGACGCGGGGATCGTCAAGGGCCAGGGCGCGCACAATAGACCGGTCCATCGCCCAGGAAGGCAGGATGTCGGAATTGGGTCGCCGCCGGGGATCGCCGCCGATGAGGCCTTTGCCGGCCTGCCAGTCGGCGTAGTGCCTTGCTCGTTGCTGGGGCGTCAACTCCTCCCAGGAGAAGTCCATCCGGCCCTGGGAAAAGGAGGTGGGACTGTAGTCGAGAGAAGCCCTGCTGCTTTCGGTCACCGCGTTCGAGTGATGTTTGAGGCCGGCCGACGGTAGGCGGAGACGAATCAGCGACCCGTACCGATCATGCGAGTTTTCGCTGTATTGTATCCCGCACGATGTCGGCGTCGGGGGGCAGATAGACCGGCGGGTTGGCCAGATCGCTTTCCACCTCCGCCAGCGTGCCCTCGTGGTAGCCGATCTTAAAGGGCGTGAATTTCAACCCGTGGGCGGTGCTGACAACGATCACGCGCTGGTGGCTTTGCACGACCTCCCGTTGCAAGAGCTTGAACAGCGCGGCCATAGCGGTCCCGGTATGGGGACAGGTGTACATGCCGGTGGCGTCCGCCATGGCCGAGGCTGCGGCCATTTCGTGTTCGTTTACCTGCTCGACGATACCGTCGGTCTCCTGAATGGCTTGCACCGCTTTCTCGTAGCTGACGGGATCCCCGATCTGGATGGCGGAAGCCAGGGTCGATTGGGCATCCACGCTCACTTGCCGGCTGAATCCGTTCAGATAGCTAAGATAGAAAGGGTTGGCCTTGGCGGCCTGGGCCGCGACCAGGCGAGGCAGGCGGTCGATAACGCCCAGATCCCGCATCAGCTTCAACCCCTTGTAGATGGCGCTGATATTACCCAGATTACCAACGGGGATGATGATCCAGTCCGGAACTTCCCAGTCGAACTGCTGCACGATTTCGATGCCGACCGTTTTCTGGCCCTCGATGCGCAGCGAGTTCATTGAGTTGGCCAGGTAGATAGAGGTGTCGGGGCTGTCGCCGTCATGGGTGATCTCGCGAATGACGCGCATACAGCCGTCGAAATCTGTGTCGAGGGCCAGTACGAAGGCGCCATTAGCGATGGGTTGAATCAACTGCGCGGGGCTGACCTTGCCTTCGGGCAGAAAGATGACGGCAGGGATGCCGGCGGCGGCGGCGTAGGCGGCCAGCGCGGCGCTGGTATCACCGGTGCTGGCGCAGGCCACGGCCCTGACCGGTACACCCTCGTCCCGCATCTGCTTGACAGCGCTGACGAGAACAGTCATGCCCAGGTCCTTGAAGCTGCCTGTGTGGCTGTTTCCGCACAGCTTTACCCACAGATCGGAGAGACCAATCTGCTGGCCCAGCCGCTCGGCCCAGAAGAGGTTGGAGTTGCCTTCGTACATGCTGACCACGTTGTCGTCAGAGATGGTCGGCATGATCCACTCCTTCTTGCCCCACACGCCGCTGCCATAGGGCCATTCGGTGGTTCCGACGCGGCCGTCGAAGAGCTGCTTCCAGTCAGCGGCGGAGCGCTCACGCAGGGCGTCAATGTCGTGCTCTACTTCCAGAAGGCCGCCGCACCGCGGACAGGTATAGATTACTTCAAATATCGAATATTTACCGGTGCAGCCCCGAAAACAGCGAAAGTGGGCATTGTACTCGGTCATTTCTTTTCACCACAGCGCCGGCGCACTCTCGCGCACGCTCGGCAACGAATACACACTCTCCCCGCGCTTACAGTGAAAGAGGAGCGATTGAATTTCGGCTAATACTGGAACACGTTTCTTGCACTATCTGAATGTTCACCTGCCAGATGCAGGGCGAAAAAATGCCGTTGTCAGGGCGGCGAGCCGCCGTTCCACAGCAGGCGCAGCCATAATTCTTGTATAGCACAGATGATCAGTGCAAACAACAGCCTCGGGCCGCGCGCAGGCCCCCAACGCAGCCTGCCGGGCCGAGACAGGATCATTTCAACCGTTTGCTGAACTCGGCGGTCAGTGCGGGGACGGTCTTGAACAGATCGTCGACAATGCCATATTTGGCGCGCTGAAAAATGGGGGCGTCCGCGTCCTTGTTAATGGCGACGATGATCTTGCTGTTCCCCATGCCGGCCAAGTGTTGGATGGCGCCCGAGATTCCACAGGCGATATAGAGGTCCGGCCTGACCGTCTTGCCGGTCTGCCCCACCTGGTGCTTATAGGGGATATAGCCGGCGTCGACAGCTGCCCGGCTGGCGCCGAGGGCTGCGCCCATCGTGCTGGCCAGTTCGCCAACCAACTCGAAGCCCTTCTGCGGGTCCTCGGCCACGCCGCGGCCGCCTGAAACGATGATGTGGGCATCGGTCAGGCTGATTTCGCCGGCATCGGCGGCGCGGAAATCGCTGATCTTCAGGCGAATATCATCTTCATTTGCTTCAACATTCAGATTCTCCACTTCAGCGGTCGCGTCGGCTGGCGCCGGCATAGGAAAGGAGTGCGGGCGAACGCTGGCGACCGCCAGCGGACTCTCGAAATGTATCCTGGCCTGAATGTTGCCCGAATAGATGGTGCGGCCGGCGACCAGTCTGCCGTCTTCCACCCACAGATCGGTTGCATTTGCGGCGATGCCGGCGTTGCGGCGGCAGGCTACCGTCGCGGCCAGCACGCCCCCGCGAATTGAGGCGTTGGTAAGGAATGCGACCGCGCCGGTGCGCTCTACCGCCTGTTCGGCGATTGCGGCATAGGGTTGCAGCCGAAAGTGGGCCAGGTTGGATGCGGTCGCGGCAACCACCAGGTCGGCCCCGTAAGAAACAGCCTGCTGCGCCGCCTTGCCGACGTCGTTGCCGATCAGAAGGGCGGCGACGCCGGCGCCCAACTCCCGACCCAGCTCTTTCGCCTTGGCCAGAAGCTCCCAACAGTTGGACACTGCCTGTCCGTCATTCTGTTCAATCCAGACGAGAATCGCCATCGTCATCCCTTTCTGCAGCAAGACGTGCGGCAGGATAGAGGGCAGATTGCCTCTGCTGCTTCATCCAGCGCCATTCTATATGACTCTTTCAGCCATCAGCGCATCGGCCAGCTGAGCGGCCTTTTCCTCGACACTGGCGCCTTCAAAGATACGCACCTGTACGTCCTCCGGCTCCGGCTTGTTCAGATCGGTCCAGCGGGTCGTGTTTGAAGGACCAACATCCAGATCGTCCCGCCCCAGGATGGGTATCGTGACGCGGCTGGCTTTGCGGATACCCATAAAGCTGGGATAGCGCGGCTCGTTAATCTCTTTGGCCACACTGATCACAACCGGCAGAGGTACCTCGACCGTCTCCTGCCCTCCTTCGAAAACCTGTTCCGCGATCAGTGTGCCATCGACAATATCAACGATCCGGGTTACGTTGACCAGCAGATCCCAGCCGAGCTTGCAGGCGACACCGGCGTAGATGACGCCACTGTTGCCGTCCACGCTCATCTTGCCGGCCAGCACGAGCTCCACATCCTCCCCGCTGCCCACCTTCTTGACTGCGGCGGCCAGGGCCTCGGCGGTTGCCCACTCGTCTCCCCCGTCTATGACGCTTTCATCGATGTGCACGGCGCCATCCACGCCCATGGCCAGCGCGTGCTTCAGGGCGTCGATCTCGCCATCGCGGCCCAGGGAGATCGCGACCGTTTCGCAGCCGAACCTGTCGGAAAGGTCGATCGCCTCCTCCACCGCAAACTCATCCCAGGGGTTGATGACCATCGTCGCCTGCAGTACGCCCGATTCCGCCTCGGCCACCGTGACCTTGGGCAACTCGGCGGTATCCGGTGTCTGCTTGATAAGCACTGCTACGTTCACGCGGCGCTCCTTTCTGTGAACCTTAAACCGGCCTCCCTGCCTCCAGAGCGTATAGACCCTGATTGGCCAAGCCGATTGCCCGGGCGCGTTCTATTGCCAGGTGTCCGGGTCGTAGGCCGGCATGGGACAGCGCAGAGGACGGTCCTCGCGCATGCCCAAGGTGTATGCGGCCTGCATCAGCGTGTGGATCTGGCTGGTACCCTCGTAGATCACTGCGCTCTTTGTGTTGCGCAGGTGACGTTCCACATTGTACTCGTCGGAATACCCGTAGGCGCCATGGACCTGGACGGCGTTGTCGGCGGCGCGGCGGGCAGCTTCGGTGCAGAACCACTTGGCCATGCTTGTCTCCCGCGTATTGCGGACGCCCTGGTTCTTGAGGGTACCGGCCTTCCAGACCAACAGCTCGCCGATGTCGAGGTCCTGCTGCATGTGGGCGATCATCTGCTGGACGAGCTGGTGTTCAGCGATCGGTTTGCCGAAGGTCCGGCGCTGCAGGGCATATTTGACCGACTCGTCGATGCAGGCGCGAATGATGCCCACCGATCCGGCTGCGACGCCGAAGCGAGCGTTGTCCAGGCAGCTCATCGCGATCTTAAAGCCTTCGCCCTCCTCACCCAGCCGGTGACCGGCAGGCACGCGCACGTCCTGCATATTGATCCAGCCGGTATTGCTGGCCCGAACGCCCATTTTGCCTTCAAGCGTGCCGGTGGTGAGGCCTTTCCAGCCGCGCTCCAGGATGAAGGCGGAGATGCCGCGCGCGCCCTGGTCCGGCTGCGTTTTGGCGAAAACGAGGAACCGGTCGGCCACGTCCGCCAGCGTAATCCACATCTTCTCGCCGGTGAGGACGTATTCCTCTCCCTGACGAACGGCGCGACTCTGGAGCGACGCAACATCCGACCCTGCGCCCGGTTCGGTCAGGCCAAAACAGGCGATCTGGTCGCCGCAGGCAAGGCCGGGCAAAAAGGTCTCCTTCTGCTCTTCCGTCCCCCACTGAAATATCGGCAGGGCGTGCAGCGCGAGATGGACCGCGACCGTCTCGCGCACTGACGAATCCCCGTATTCCAGCGCTTCGGACACGATGCCCAAGGAGAGAAAGTCCATCCCGGCGCCGCCATAGCGGGCGGGCAGACAGATGCCAAGAAAGCCGAGCTGGGCCATCTTGGGCAGCAGTTCGAAAGGGAAAGTGTGTTTGCGATCGTGCTCAGCAATGATCGGCATGACCTCATTGCGGGTGAAGTCATAGGCCATCTTGCGGACCAGATTGTGCTCTTCCGTGTATAGCAACTCGGTTGCAAAAGCCATCCGATTGGTCCTTTCCCGACTGCCGGCAGAGGCGTAAGCCGCGGACTGCGAATGCAGGTTTCCACGATGTGTCGAAGAAAAAGGCGGAGACGCCTTTGTCTCCGCCGAAGAAGAGGATTACCCCTCTTCGGCGCGCCCAACAGCGGCGCGCCAAATTAAAAATAATAAGGCGTTCAGTATAGCAATAGTTCGAGAACTTTCAAAACAGAGGGCGCGCATTGGGGGCATCCCAGATTTGGGGTGGGAACAGTCTGGCGGGGAATCAGTGCCAGCGGTGGCTGGCGTTTTATTCCGTCTTTGGGCGAGACGCGGTGAAGGCGCTGGGCCCGGTCGGACGGTTGAGTCGGTCAGTTGGGGCGGGGGCGAGGGCAGGCACAGGGCCGGCACCTACGGGGATCTGATGGGACTGGGGGGACGTGGGTTGGCTGGACACCTTCGATTAGGCACCAGTAACCAATATCGACACCCGGTCGATGAGGCATGTTGTTGGGGGGGGCGTTGCGGGGGCGGAGCCCCCGCACAAGGGAGGGCCGAATAGGCCCGACCGCCCAAAACTGCAGGGGCCAGGGGACAGGGGTTAGGGGTCAGTAGTCAGTGGTCAGAGACGGCGCCTGTTATGGCGGAAACTGGAATGGGAACCGACAATTGCATAGGTGCCTCCTGAGAGATACGAAAGTTCGCCCCAATATTGGGATGCACCCCGCGCATCAGGCAAAGGGGTAGACGGTTGCGGTCCCCCGTCAATTCAGGGACGAAGCTGCATTTGGGCCTGGCCCCCTTGGCGGGCTGGCAGGGATCGCGGGATGCGGACCTGGTGATGCCTGCATTTGAATGCATCGCCAACATTAACCTACACTAAGTTCATGGACTGGCGCTATGCACTATTTGCAGGGCTGACTCTGCTCATCACCGCGGTAGTGGGCTACGGCTCGTATACAACGGCGCGCCTACTGCGCAACTGGCAGCCGCAGGTGAACCTGCTGCTGCTCCCGGCTGAGAACGTTTTGCGGGGTATCATTCTGGTAATTTGCTTGCTGCTGGGCAGGGGCAGCGGTCTGTCGCCGGAGACGCTGGGGTGGCAGATTCCCGATGCCGGGTCCCAGATAGTGACGGGCGCGCTGGCCGGCCTGGGACTGGCTCTGCTATTTGCGGGGATGGGGCGGTTTGTAACCCGCTATACTGATACCAGGTTTTACCGCTCGATTATGGCGCTTGTTGTCCCTCGCAGCCGGAGGGAGGCGGGCTTGCTGCCCTTCGCCCTGCTATTGAGCGTACTGTTCGAGGAGGTCCTGTTTCGCAGCCTGCTGATCGGCGGGCTATCGCCCCTGCTGCCGACGGCCTGGTTGATCATAGTCTTCAGTGTGGTATTCGGTCTTCTCCACAGTCCGCAGGGAGCGTGGGGCATCGTCGGCGCGGGGTCGGCCGGCGCGATATTCAGTCTTATGTTTGTCTGGCATCAGAGCCTGCTCACCCCGCTTGTCGCGCATTTCGTTGCCAACGGTGTGCAGATATGGCTGGCAAGTATGGAGTTTGACCCATCTTCAACTTCGTGACGAAAGATCCCAGACAGTGAAGGTTCGCAAAAGCGAGTCTGGTTCAGGCAAACGGGCGGGGCCGGCATCGAGACGAGAGGAGGCGCGGTTACTCCGTCGTCCGGGGAACCTGTTCATAGATCCCGCGCAGCCCATTCAGCCGGATTCGCAGGACTTCGCGCACCATATTGATCGTATCGAGAAGGGGATTGATGCGGCTTTCAGCCATGTAATACCAGTTGATCGGCACTTCGACAAGGTTCAGGCCGCGGATGCGGCTTATGTACAGGACTTCGGGGTCAAAACCCCAGCCGTCGATAGTCTGGTGAGGGAAGACCTGGGCAGCCGCCTCGCGGGTAAACATCTTAAAGCCGCACTGCGTGTCCTCGATCCCCGGCACGATCAGCTTCTGCACTACGTGGTTAAAGACGCGCCCCATCAGATGGCGATAGAAGGGCTCGTTGTAACGTACTGCGCCCACAATCTCGCGGCTTGCAATGGCGACGTCAAAGCCATCCGGATCCAGTTGCGGCGGCAGAAATTTCGCGACCTCTTCGATAGGCATTGAAAGGTCGGCGTCGCAGATAAACAGGTAGTCCCCTTTGCCTACGAGCATTCCCGTTTTCACGGCTGCACCCTTCCCCGGTGCACTGTGGAGCAGATCCAGCGTGAACGGATCTGAAGCTGAGACCTTTGTCGCAAAGTCACGCACGACAGCGCTGGTCTCGTCGGTCGAACGGTTTTCCACCACTAGAATCTCAGTTGCAAACGGCTGACGCCGCAGATATTCGGCGATCTTTGTCAGTGAATCGGGAAGACGCTGGGCTTCGTTATAGGCGGGAATAATGATAGTCAGGAAAGGGCGCGACACGGAGTACTCCTCGGCCGATTGGGTCGAAACGAAAACCGTTGGGCTGTGGTCCGTGAAGTTTCCGTGTGACGGGTCGGGCGAATCGGGAATTCCTAATTGTAGTCCACCTGCAGAAATTTCGCTGGGCACAGCGACTCAACTCGGGTCAGGCTGTCAGGCTCAGGAGAGCCAGAAGCGAAAGGGCTTGAACAAGCAGCGAACCGGTCCAGAACAGGTAGGCGCCGGAGTGTTGACCTTGAAGCTTCATCCACAGGCCGGCGAGCGTATTGGTCAGGTATGTCAGGAGGCCGATAACAGGTAGCAAAAAGAGTGCGTTTTTGGGCCTGATGCTGTCGGGCACACCTTGCCGATTGTAATGAAACACGAGCGCTTCCGGCAAATCCGGGAACCGGATCATGAGATAGCCAAATAGGGCGAGACAGCCGATCAGCCCGGCCAGGAGCAGCCAGCGTCCCGCAGCCGACTCGGTCGCCAGTGCATAGTAGTTGGTGGGCTGCTCGCGCTCCATGGGCAACGTGCGCGACAGGCCGAGGCGGTTCAGGGCTTGCAGTTCTTCCAGAAAACCGACCGGGTCATCCGGCGAGATCGCGAAGATGCCGCCGTCGGTCTCGATGAGCAGACATTGGTCAAGGGGAACGCTTGCCAGGCGCACCAGCTTTCGCCCTTCTCCTCCTTCTACGATACGTACAAAGGGGGACGGCCAGTCCAGCAAGGAGGGCCGCGACGACATCTCTCCAACGCCTTCGACGATGCGGCGTATGCTATGAAGCGGGATGACCTGGCGGGTGCCGGCCCAGCGGACTCTCAGGGCGTTGCGGTCAAGCCAGTACTCCAGGTTGAAGGCGCCCCAGGTACGCGTCGACAGATGGACAATGACAGGCAGCGTGGCGAGAAAGACCAGAAGGAGCAGGAAGCTCCCCCAGCCGACCGGTTTCAGCGCCACCCAGGCCAGCAGGACTGCATCGCTCAGGAGCAACCAGCAGAGAGCAGCCAAGCCCTGCCACCGGGACCCATCTGAAGGCGGTGTGTACACCATCCGTGACAAATTGAAAACTCCTGCGTCGCCCCCGAAAGCGACGCCAAATGCAGACTGCAGCCGGAGCGTTTCAGGCTAGTCGTAGCCGGAAGCGTTCCGATACGCCGCACACCAGAGTAGTTGCCCTTGCGACAGTGTAGATGCGAAGGGCCTGATGGCTGCGTCTGCGATGTCCTGGCCGCATTTAATGGGGCAGCGGCCAGGCGCCCTCGGTCAGGTCGGCCAGGACTTCATGCCGTGTGAGATCGATGCCAAGCGGGGAGATGCTGACATATCCGCTTTCGATAGCGCCAAAGTCACTGCCGGCGTCGGCGATTCCGGTTGGGACTTCGCCCCCGAACCAGTAGTATGGCTTGCCCCACGGATCGTCGCGGGCGACCAGTACATCCCCGTAGATGCGCCTTCCCAAGAACGTATAGCGCAGGCCGTGAATCTGATCGGCGGGACGTCGGGGCACGTTGACATTGAGCATAGTCTGCGGGGGGAGCGGCCGGTCGAGCGCGGCTGCCGCCAGGGTGCGGGCATAGCGGGCAGCATTCTGCCAGGCGTCGACATCGGCGATCTCGAAACCTTCCACGGGCCCGGTGCTGAATGCAAGGGACGGTACGCCCATCACCAGCGACTCCAGCGCCGCGGCTACTGTGCCGCTGTAGAGAACGTCGCAGCCGAGGTTAAAACTGTCGTTGACACCGCTGACGACCAGGTCGTAACCGTCTCTCGGTTCACCCGCGGCCAGTTGCGTAGATGAGCTGTCCGGCGCGTGCGGCGCGCCGAGAATTGCCAGGGCCACGCAGTCGGAGGGGGCGCCGCTGCAGGCATATACGCGACGGCCGTCGGGCCAGATGATCGGCGCGATACGCAGTGGCTTGTGCAGCGTCTTTGGGTGCCCGGCCGCGCTCCAGTTTCGCTCCGGAGCAACGACGGTAATGCTTCCCAGATCATCGAGCGCCTTCGCCAGAACGCGAATGCTCTCTGCGTGAATGCTATCGTCATTGGTAATAAGGATCTTCGGCATTGCTGCGACTATCTGCGATCTTTTATGGCGAGCAGCCGGCGTATGCGCCGGTCACCGGTCAGGCAGGGGTTGTCGGACGTAGACCTGCACTTCCTCGCTTTCGGTCTCATTGCCGGCGCGGTCGAAGGCGCGTACCTTGATGAGATGCCGCTCCAGATAGATGCCGCTGCCAGAGTAGATCGCGGCAAATCCGTCTTCAAATTCACGAATCCGGCCGGGGCGGATGTCATCGTCGTCCGATTGAAATGCGGGCCAGTTTTGCGTTTCGGGTGACTCGACCTCTTCATAGCGGAGCTCAAGCGGCCAGCGCTCGTTGTAAGGGGCAACAGTACGCGTAATGAACCAGGTACCGTCGATGGCAAACTCGACGCGGTCCATCGCCCATTCGTCGTTGACGAGGGCGTTGATGTTGATCTGCTCATCCTCGTTCATCACGTAGAGAGCGTCCGATTCCGGATCGCTGATCTCCACGGTCGGCGGCGTATTGTCGATGGTGATGGGAGCGTCCCAGGTGCGCACGTTGCCGTCATGATACCTGACCGTCAGCCGCAGCGTATACTGTCCTTCTTCAAGTCCTTCGGTATTGAACACCTCCAGCAGGCCGTTTGCGTGCTGCTGCCCGTGTTCCGGGCCGATCTGTGTCCACTGTGTAGGTGCGAGGCCGTTTCCGAATTCGAGGCGATAGTTGGCAAAGTTTCCCCCGCGGGCGTTGCCGAGAATCTCGACCAGGCCGCCTATGTAGCCGCCGGGCGGGGGGAAGGTGATGGCAACATCCGGATCGAAATCGATGAAGTCCTCCGGACTCTGGCCCTGGGGCGGCTGTTCAATGCCGCTGCCGATAACCCAATCTTCGGCTTCAGGCGGGAGTATGAGAAAGATCTTGGTGTCCCGCTCCTCTTCCGGTGTGGAGGCCCTGGCGAGGAGTCCATTACGTTTGTCGATGTCGAAGGGCTGCCACAAGTTGTCAACGACCTTTGGCTCAGTGCCGGCGATGAACAGCTCTACCCTCTGGCGCTGGCAGTCGTCCGAGGGCTGCAGACCGCTCGGCTGACAGACCGTCTCGGCGACGACATTGCGGGGACGGTCATACCAGCGGTAGGGGAGCCCTTCATGGTAACGCTCCATCACGCTCTTCCAGATGGGCGCCGCGCCGGACGCGCCGGTTACGTTGTTCATCGACTCGTTATCGGTATTCCCAATCCAGACGCCGACGGTCAACTGTGGAGTAAACCCGACCGTCCAAGCATCCTTCCAGCCGTTGGTCGTACCGGTCTTGGCGCTGACCCGGCGGTCGGGCAGCACGAGATTGTTATCGATGCCGAACATGGGAGAGCGGGCCACATTGTCGCTCATGATGTCGGCGATAATATACTGGGCGTCTGCACTGATGATGCGTTCCTGGTCCGGGCTGTCATATCTACTCAGCACTTCGCCTTCGGTGTTGTGGACCTGCAGGATCGCAACAGGGTCCAGGTTGCGGAATCCGCTGCGCCGGGATTCCGGTGGAACGGGCTTTCCGGCCATGACGCCACCGTTGGCCAGGACGCTGTACGCGTAGGTGTGGTCCAACAGAGTTACCTCGCCGCCTCCCAGCACCAGGTTGAGGCCGTAGTAGTTGAGTCCGCGGTCGAGGCCGTTGATGCCCATCTGGTGGGCTGTGCGCAGGGCATTGGCTACGCCAACCTGGTCCATGACACGAATGGCCGGGATGTTGAGCGATTGGGCGAGGGCGTCGCGCAGCCCGACAGGACCGTGGTAGAGACGGTCATAGTTTTCGGGGACGTACACTGAGCCGTCGTTCTGCTGAAATGCGGTACGAACGTCCAGGATCATCGAGGCCGCGTTCATGCCCTGCAGAAGGCCGGTCAGATAGACGTAGGGCTTGAAACTGGAGCCGGGCTGCCGTTCCGAAATAGCGACATTGACCTGCCCGTCGATCTCTTCGTTGTTGTAGTCCAGTGAACCGACCATCGCCAGAATCTCACCGGACTCCGGCTTGATGACGACGACGGAGGCGTTGTTTACATTTCTGCCCTGTTCATTCAGCCTGGCGATACGGTCGCGGGCCACCTGTTCAGCGTATTTCTGCAGCTCGACGTCCAGTGTCGTGTAGACGGTGAGCCCCTCTTTCCAGATGCGATAGGGGTCGTCGGCCGTGTTGAATTCGTCTTTGATGCGCTCGAGCGCGTAGAGAGCGAAGTGGGGCGCCGTGACGATATCGAAGCGCTCAGCAACTGAGCCCCGCAGGTCCAGCTCCTGGACAAATGCCGCGTCGGCTTGGGCCTGGTCGATATAGCCGGCATCGACCATGACCTGCAAAGTCACGCCCTGACGAATTTTGGCGTCATCGGGGTTGTCGATGGGATTGAGCGCCGGGAACTGGGGAATGGGCGCAAGCATGGCAGCTTCGGCGACGCTGAGATCGGTGACGCTCTTGCCAAAATAGACCTGGCTGGCCGCCTCGATTCCGTAGGCCAGGTTGCCGTAGAAGTTGTAGTTGAGATACCACTCCAGGATCTTGCCCTTGTCGTAGCGCCGCGTCACCTCCATCGCCAGGATGACTTCCTTGAGCTTACGGGCGTAGGACTGCTGGGTCCGTTCTTCCACCGGGATCACCACATTCTTGATCAGCTGCTGGGTGATCGAGGAGCCGCCCTGCACGCTGCCGCCCTGCAAGTTCGAGACGAAGGCCCGCATCAGACCACGCACGTTTATGCCGGGATTGTCCCAGTAGTTGTGGTCTTCAAGCGCGACCGCGGCCTGTATGACTGCGGGCGACATCTCGCGCAGAGGCATGTAGGTGCGGTCGCCGCGGAAGGGGCGAGGGTCAACGCTTTCGTAGAGAAGGTGCTTGCCGGTACGGTCGTAAAAGCGGATGGTCTCGAACTTTTCCTGCTCGCGTTCGATCACGCCGGCGTCGGGCAGTTGCGCGGCATAGAAGGTATAGATGCCGAAAACGCTGGCAACCGCCACACCAACGGCGCCGCCAAAAGCCAGAAAAATAGCGAGGAGAATAGCGGCCGTCCCCTGGAACAACCACAACCATGGCCGGGCGCGGTTGGATTTGGCCCGCTGACGGCGCCGCCTCTGTGCCAGAATGCGGGCGGTTCTGCCGGCGCCTCCCGGGCCCGACATAGGGCGCGATCTGCGATTTATCTCAGCCACACCGTTCAACTTTCTTCGTGCTGCGGCAGGCGGCGTCCACAGTACACACGTTCACTCGAATACCTCTTACGAAGCGCTCTGGTCCATTCCTTCGATGCCGTAAACAGTTTTTTCTGGCTGCCATTTCCAGCATTCTAGCACTGGCCCAATGCCGACCCAAATTGTAGTGGGATGCATCCGACAGGCGTAGGGAGGCCTATGGACCCCGCGCCCCCTGGCGGGCGGCGAGGGTAAACCTACATCTACCCTGCCCTGTCTGGCATCAGCGCGGTGAATACCGATTAGTCAACCTTTTCAAGTACGAGAAAGTGACTGATGCCGAATGCGGCAAGAGGGGTTTGCTCCAGGGAGTAGGTGGCCTCTCGCAGGAATCGCCCCACGGTCGGGCGGCGTGCATTGATGCCGTCGTAGCCGGGAAAGATCTGCGTGAGCCGTCGAACAAGCACGGGCAGCCCGATGAACAGTTCCAGCAGGCCGCGGCGGGTATAGGCGCGCACGTGGGGCGCAAGTTGATTGCGCAAGGGATCGGGCAGGTAGTTGATCAACGGCGTATTACCGAAATGGTACTCGCCTTGCCAGTAATGGCCGTGTGTCTCAAAGGGAAAGAGGCGATTGGGTGCGAAAATGGCTGCACGGCCGCCGACACGCAGAACGCGTACGATCTCGGCCGCGGCCAGCCGGTCATCCTGGACATGCTCCAGAACTTCGTGGGACAGGACCAGGTCAAAGGTCGCGTCCGCATAGGGGAGCCGCTCACATTGGCTGAGGTTCAGAGGCGCGCCGGGCACGTTTGCAGCCGCCATGCGCAGATGCTCACCTTCGATATCGATCCCGTGGACCTCAGGGACGGACTCCTGCAGCGCCCGCAGATAGACGCCCGCGCCGCAGCCGTCTATCAGAGCGCGTTGCAGCGGATGCGGGGCCAGATCCAGAATCATCTTCAGGCGCCGTTTCTGGCCGGTGCGCCAGACATATGACGGATTGCCGCGCAGAGCTGTACGGGCGGGCTGGTCGGTCACGGCCGTACCTCTATGAAAGCGGTAGACATTGGGATACCCGCGACATTCATGCCGTGCCCACGTGGATGGCAACCGTCCCCATCATCTTGCGCACATAGGAGACGTGACGGAATCCCGCCTGCTCGAATTGGCGCGCCATTTCGTCGGGCTGCAGGAAGGCAACGGTGCTTTGCGGCAGATACCGATAGGCCGACTCTCGCGGGCGGAACCCCTTCCCCTGCGTTCCGATTCCGGTCGAGAACAGCTGGCCAAGTACAGGAATGATCCTGAGCATATAGAAGCGCAAAAGCGGCTCCAGGCGCGTTGGCGGAGGCGGCGATGTTTCCAGACAGACGATGCGCCCGCCCGGTCTCGTCACCCGCCGCTGTTCGGCCAGACAGGTGTCGACGTCGGTCACATTGCGCAAGAGGAATCCGCTGGTTACGGCATCGAAGTAGCCGTCGGCGAAGGGCAGTTGCAGCCCGTCGCCCTGGACGAACTCTACGCGCCCCGTCGAGCCGGAGTGGGAAAGGCGCGTGGCGTATTGGGCTCTCTTCTGGCGTCCGACGTCCATCATTTCGAAAGTGAAGTCACAGCCGATCACCTCTGCGTCTCGATGCGTGCGCTTGGCTTCGTAGGCGATATCACCTGTACCGGTGCCCACGTCGAGGAGGCGGCCGCCTTCGGGCAGCCGGCACAGCGCGACGACTTCACGGCGCCAGTTAACGTCCTGCCCAGCGGTCATGAGCCGGTTCAGCAGATCGTAACGGTGGGCGATCGCGGCGAACATCTGGTTGACGTAGGCGGCTTTTTCGGCGGCGGAGGGGGGCGCGGCAGTGTTCATAGGTCCCGGCTAGTCGGCAAGATTGCGCAGCTGACCACTGGCTTTCTCCAACTCCCTGCGCAGTTCCTGGATTTCCTGCAGGATCTGCGGCGGGGTTTGATCGGCGTGCCCGCTGTACGCTGCCAATAACGACTCCAGCCGCCCTTGCAGTTCCGGGATCTCGTGCTGCAGGTAGTCCAGCTCCACTTTTCGCCCCATTTCGAGCAGCGTTTCGACGCCGTAATCGCTCACGTCTGAGTACAGGGTCTGGGCCAGCTCCTGGTAGTTTTCCAGCATCCAGCGGCGCAGGAACTCATTTCCGATTGTCCAACGCGGGAATTCATCGTGGGAAGACGTTGCCGCGGCGCCATCCGACCGGCTGTAAGCCCGCTGCAGATAGCCGAGATTGTTCATGCCGTGCACATACATCGAGATCTGATCGATCGACTCGTTGTCGTTCTTGGCCACCAGCTCCTCTTCGCTGATGACGCCCTGGCGGGCAACGGTCAACAGTATCTGTCGCTCGGTAGGGGCCAGGCACCTGAAGTCGACCTCGAAAAAGCCTGCCAGGAGATGGTCCGCGCGCAGGTCCTCCTCCCGGATGGCGCGCAAGGCGCCTCTTCCATGCCTCTCTTCGAACAGGCGGTAACAGAGAGTCTGTACCAGATAGGGATGGCGGTGCGAATGCCGCAGGATTTCGTCTATGCGCTCCCGTTCGACGTTGACGGGCGTGTTGCTCTGTTCCTGCAAAACAAGACTGACGCTTGCTTCGGGCTCCAGGCTCCACAGATGTACGAGGGAGAAGCCGAAGAGAAACGGGCTTGTTAGCCAGTTTCGGGTCAAGTCGTTGAGTTGCATCAACAACTTGGTCGACGTCATGATCGTGCGCATCCCGCCGTTCTGGAATGCTTTGCGAAGGCGCGCCAGGGCCTGGTAGTCGTTCTTGGCCAGACTGATCCAGGCTTCGGCCTCGTCGATGAGGAGAAGCAGGTGTTTGCCATGGGCCCTCAACCCGCGTTGCAGAGTGCGCAGGATGTGAATCGCGTCGCGATTGTAGAGAGCGCTAACGTCGATGCCATAAGCTTCGAATCTGGGAATTTCGTCTTCCACGGCCAGAAACAGCTCGTAGTCAAAGTCGTCCTTTGTTTCGCTCCCCTGCAGGTCCCAGAACAGAGGAATGGCGCTGGCGCCTTCCTGCTGCGTCAGCAGCCATTCCAACTGCCGCAGCAGCGAAGTCTTGCCCATGCGGCGCGTGCCGACAACCCAGATGGCCGGGTCCTCTGCAGATATCAGGTAGTTGAGCAGCTGCTGCCGGCCGTAGTGGTCGTCGCCTCGCAGCCAGCGGCCAACGGTGTAAGGATTACGCATCGCGCTCCGTGGATTCCTCTCCTTTATTACAACAGACGGTAGCGGGTTGGGAGGATGAGTTCGCCCAGATTTATCGTTACAGAGATTGAGAGTCGTCGTTGTCGCTCAACCCGATATTGATGGTATCACCCATCTGCTGAATATGCCCATGAGCGAACAGAGCGTCGGTCATCGTAATCGTACGCCGGCCGTCGCCAAGCATGCGCCCGACGGCCTCGAGGCCGTATTGCTGAATGCGAAAAGGGCGTCCTGCACAGTTCTCGATGATGAAGTCAACGACGCCCGATTCATAGCGGTAGAAGCCTCGTACCGGCTCGGTCAGCAGTTCGATCGCTTGCTCACGGGTGAAGGGCTCCAGTTCGATCTCGTTAAACAGATTGTACCAAGGGCTCTCTATACGACCCCATTCCTTGCTGATTCGGATGCCGGCGATCACCGCGCCGAGCGTCGCCGCGAAGTCGCGCATGAAGATGCGCCGCAGCCGCTGCTGCATCAGGTGATCGTAGGCGTTGAAGACGTCCATTTCGTCCATGAGAAGGATCAGCCGCAGGTGCTTGCCGGGATGACTTTCTTCGCCATAGTGTTGCAGCGCCTTGACTACGTCGCGCAGATCTCTGATGAACTCTCTGTCGGTGTACTGTTCGTGGCCGGGACGATAGTAGAGAAGGTCCTGAAGGGCGTCTTTCGTCTCCTGTGTGAGCCCGGACAGGGTGGATGCAGTGTGCAGGATCTCCTCCATCAGGAAATGGAAGAAGGTATCCTCCTCGGTTCCCTCCAGATCCACATACAGCGGTACAAACCAGTACTCTTCGTCTTCCAGTCCCCAAAGATGGTTGTTCAGTTGGTAGAGCAGCGTCGTCTTGCCGATGCGGCGTTCGCCGTGAATCATGATGCTGTTGTTGTGCAGGGTATCCACGATTTTCTGCAGCATATCTCTTCTGCCGAAGAACATGTCCTCGCGCCGCACCGGTTCGCCGCTGATAAAGGGATTGAAGGAGCGGACGACGGCATCCAGGGCCCGGCGGCGGGTCTGAATGACCTCGATACCCATGTAGCCGAAGCCGATGAGCGCCAGCAAGCCGGTGACGACGAGCGTGATGAGATAGTCTGTACGTATCGAGCCCAGAACGGGCAGCCGAATCTGGGCCGGCAGCGGCTCCGCCTCAAAGGATACGCTGCTTATTTCGGAATAGGTGAAGGCGAAGTCCCGCACCTGGAATTCGAGCGTGTACTTTCCCTTTTCAGTGAAGCCGGACAGCTCCAGGAAGGGTCTATCCAACTGCTGCCATTCGCCGAGCTGGCCGGGCGGATTGAGGCGATAGAGGACGACGAGATCGGATTGTGGCGTGTAGAGATCGCCTGCCTCATAGCCGACGATAATGTCGCCGTCCGATTCCACCTTCCAGTCGTTTACGGATAGGGGTTCGGCCGCGCCGGAGATGTCTTCAATCCTGATCCAGGGGGGTATCGAGTCGGGACGATGGAAGGTAAGCCCATCTCTGCTGCCGAACCAGTAGAGGCCGCCCGGCGTGCGAACAATAGTGGAAATGGAAGTGGCGGGCAGCACTGAGTCGACGATGAGCGTCTCCCAAGTGCGGCCGTCATAGCGGGTGACGCCGCCCTCGCTGCCGATCCACAGCGAGGCGTCGACCGGGTCGACGTACAGGTCGTAAAACAGCTTGCTGGGAAGTCGGGCGCTGGCGGTGCGGTCCTGCCAGACCTTGCCGTCAAAATAGATCAGGCCGTGCTGATTGACGGCGGCCCACATGGCGCCGGGCACCTTCGGGTCCGACGCCAACGCGGCAACATTGTCCCCGAAGATCGACTGACCCGCCTCCGAGCTGGCTTGATAGCGCGTCCAACCGCCGTCCGCTCCGCCGACGAATATGCCGCCGCCCTCCGTGGCCGCCCACAGGCGGTTGGAGGAGTCCAGCGCCAGGTCCTGAATGTCCTGTTGACTCAGAGCCTCCTCGATCGACAGTGTTGAGGTTGCGATGTCGTAACGCGCCAGGCCGCTGTCAGTGCCGATCCAGAGCAGACGCTCCTGCGCCAGAACGGCTGTGACCAGCGCCGAAGGCAGAAACTCAAGGGGAACCGGTTGTGTCCACAGATCCGCACCGGGATCCAGCGACGTTAGGCCCCACCAGGTGCCGGCCCAGATGCGCCCATCAGCGTCGAGAGCGAGGTCGGTGACGAAAAGGCTGGGGAGGCCGCTGTCAACGTCGAAAAAGGCTTCATCTGCCAGGCCGTTGCCTGCGGCTTTGCGGCGGATCCCTTCACCTCGGGTGCCGATCCAGAGGCGGCCCTGTTTGTCGGCGAGCATCGCCTGAATTTCGTTGGCAGGGCTTGAGGCCGGGGGATGAATCTCCCGACCCCAAATCTCCCTGTCCGAGCGAAAGACGCCGGACACGGTACCCAGCCAGAGAGAACCCGCCTGATCGACGGCGGCAGCGTGGATGAATGAAGTTTCGCCGCTATTGATGGACTGTGGGATCAGGTCGTATTGCGGCGTTGACGAGGTTGCCGTCCCGCTTTCGACGAGGCGGAAGAATCCGCCGCCTTCGGTGCCGACCCAGACGACGCCGGATCCGTCACTGGCCAGAGTGGTGATGCGCACACTTTCACGTGCGTGCATCGGGTCGGTCGCCACCTGATGCCAGGCGCCGCTGGAGGGATCTTGCCAGGCAATGTTGCCGTCGGCGGCAACCCACACCGGCCCGGCGGCACCGGCCCATAGGGCAGTAACTTCCCGTGCGGGCAGTCCTTCGGCTTCGCCAATTGCGCTCCAGCGACCTGCCTGCCTGTGCCAGAGCCCGTCGGACGTGCCGACCCAGATACTTTGACCGCCGTCCGAGCTGCCGATCACGTTGATATATGCATCCTCCAACCCGGTCACGGAGGAAGGTGCTTCACCGTTCCAGATATAGAGGCCGGCCGCCGTGCCGATCCAGAGCTGGCCGCCCGTGTAGTGCAGCGTCCGCACCGGCGAATCCAGCCGTGTCAGCAGTTCCCAGGCACGGCCATCGTAGGTGAGGACAGCGCCGGTTGCCGTGCCAGCCCAGAGTTCAGAACCAGATTCCCCAATAGCCAGGCTGTACACTCCGCCCTGCAGATCGGCGCCCTCCGTCCAAGAATACCAGGCGCCGTTGTAGCGGCTAATGCCGTGGTCGGTCCCGAACCAGACCTCCCCAACGCCGACCGTCACGGCTAGAACGTTATTTGAAGCCAGGCCGTCTTCCTGTGTGTAGTCGGACCAGGGTGGGATCAGCGTTCCGTGGGCTTGGGTCGGGGCGGGCAAAAACAGGGCGACAGCGGCGACGGCAAGCAGAAGTGCGGCGCGCCAGTGACATCTGTCTTTTTCTGATGGACGTTTGAACATTACTTTTCGCGCGCAAAACCAGTGGGTCGTGACCAGTGCCCGGCTATCCCAGTCGCTGCGAGGGTTATCTGGCGACCCATCACTGGTCACTGAACTTTCAGAATATAACGAATGAACATTCCTTGTCAACGCGCACGCTTTTCCGGGTGCATCCCAGATTTGGGGTGGTAACAGTCTGGCGGGGAATCATGACAGCGGTGGCCGGCGTTGGTTACCGTCTTTTGGCGAGACGCAGTGCAGGCGCCAGCCCTGGCCGTGCAGCGGAGTCCGTCAGTTGGGGAGGGTGCGAGGGCAGGCACATGGCCGGCACCTGCGGGGATCTGATGGGACGGGCGGGACGTGGTCTGGCTGGACACTTTCCATTTGGCGCTCGTCACCAATGTCGACACACGGTCGGCGAGGCGTGTTGTAGGAGAGGGGGCGTTGCGGGGGCGGAGCCCCCGCACAAGGGAGGGCCGAATAGGCCCGACCGCCCAACTGCAGTAGTCAGTAGTCAGTGGTCAGAGAAGGGACTAACTCTGACGCGGAGTCGATCGCGAGATGGTTGGGGCTCCGCAGCGACCTGAGGCATGGGGAGGTTCGCCCCATTTTGGGATGCACCCGCTTTTCCAGCTCTTTAGAGTCGGATAGGACGACCCTCTGTCTTAGTCTCCGTCCCGGTTCCGAAACAGCAGCGAAACCTGCAATTATTTGCCAAATTCCTGCCGTTTTGTTGTATGATCAGTGCTGTTTGTGCTGAGCGATTCCGGGAAGGCCCGGCGCGATATTGGAGACATGGAAGCAATGAAACAGACCCGACTTTACGACCGACACGTGGAACTGGGTGGACGCATGGTTCCCTTTGCGGACTACGAACTGCCTGTACAGTACACGGCCGGCCCCAATGCGGAGCATCGCAGCGTGCGAACAGCCGCCGGCGTATTCGATATCGACCACATGGGCCAGTTTGCGCTCAGCGGTGAGGACGCACTGGCCTATCTTCAGTATGTGCAAGTCGCCGACGTCGCCTCTTTGGCCGATTGGGAAGCCCGCTACAGCCTGCTCTGCTACGATGACGGCACGATCGTGGATGACATATTCATATACCGCCTGCCGGATAAGTGGCTCATCGTGGTCAACGCGGCCAACCGGGAGAAAGATTTCACCTGGTTGCAGAGCTTCACCCACGGTTATCGCGTCGAACTGACCGATATTTCGGACGACACCCATATGCTGGCCGTGCAGGGCCCCAAGGCCGCCGCGATCCTGGACAGAATGAGCGCCGCCAATCTTGCAGCCGCGCCGACCCGCTCGGCTTTGCAGGCTGAAGTGGGTGGCGTCGAAATGCTCCTCGGCCGCACCGGTTACACGGGCGAGGACGGATTCGAACTTTACCTGCCTCCCGACAAGGCGGTATCTTTCTGGGACACCCTGCTGGCGGAGGGGGCTCGCGATGGCCTGCTGCCGTGCGGCCTTGCAGCCCGCGACAGTCTGCGCTTCGAAGCCTGCATGTCACTATACGGCCACGAAATCGACGCCAAGACCAACCCCTACGAAGCGCGGCTCGGCTGGGTCGTCGCCCTGCAGAAACCGGACTTCCTGGGGCGCAACGCGCTGCTGAAAGTGAAATTGGAGGGAACCGAGCGTTTTCTGGTGGGCTTCGAAATGATAGAGAAGGCCGTTCCCAGAGAGGAATATGGGATTATCGGTCTTGAAGGGCAGGTGGTCGGCCACGTGACGACCGGCATGAAGAGCCCGACGCTGGACAAATTTTTCGGCCTTGGATACCTGCCGCGCGGTATGACCCGAATCGGCTCGGAGATCCACGTACTGATTCGCGGCAGGCCGCGCCGGGCGCGCATTTGCAAGCGACCGTTTTACAGGGCGAGACGGTGATTTAGAAAGGAAATTCTCAAGTGGCCATCGAGCATGCAGAACACGGGAAGGTAATTGACCTCAACACCTTTGGCGGCACGGCTTCGACCGCCGTCGTCAAGGAGAAAGAGTTCGAAGCAGTTCGCGTCTACCTCGGACCGGGCAAGAAGATTCCTCCGCACAAAGTTGACGGACCAATTACGGTCCATTGCCTCAGCGGCAACTGCACGTTCTTCGTTGAGGACGAGCCGCGAGCGCTGGCTCCGGGTTCATGGCTCTTCCTGGAGGGCGGGACGATGCACGCGCTGGAGGCGGAGGAAGAGTGCGCCTTGTTGGTGACTATTTTGTTTACATTTGAGGGCTGACGGGTAGCGAGAGCGAGGCGGGGTACATTGGGGCGGTCACATATTCTCGTTTCGGTTGGTAGACTACGGTGAGGCTTTGACTACCTCTCATCGAGTAGTCAAACTCGCTTTTCTACCACTTGTGCGTCTTCAGCCAATGTCATGAGGTACTACAGTCGCCTGAGAAGATGATTATATTCATGATGGGGACCGATCCAGAACCACACAATATCGTTCTCTTCCAATAATCCGAGCGCGCGATAGCCCCGGCTCACGCGTACAGAATAAACCGGACGCTTCTGGCTCACGCGCTTGAATCTCAGGCTACGGTGACGAGGATTTGATTTGAAAAAAACGTAGGATTGACGAGCCTGCCGTTGCACCTCTTCCGGGAGGCGCCGGTACGCCCTCCAGAAGCTCGGCAATGTAAACGATCGCACGTCTACATTTCGTCAATTCTTAGGGGTTTTGTCCGCCCCGCGCGGTGTGCTGCCAGGGCCTCATCGGCCATTTTCTCCAGCAGTTCCTCCGACTCAGGAAGGCTGAAAAGCTCGGCCCAGCGCGCCTCCGACTCCAGTTCGGCCAGAAGAAAACGAGCAAAGCTATCCTGTTCCTCTTGCGGCAAGGCCGCAGCTTTTTCAAAAGCCTGTTGAAGAAGCTGGGTCATCTCTCAAACGCCTCCATACTCAACGACATATCAGTATGTCTTTCACTAATGTCTTGAGATTGCGCACATATTATACACGATGTCGTTAAATTGCGTGTATGGGGCTTGAGATGGGTTTGCCCGTGTAACGCCCTCCCTACCGGAGACCTCCAATTTAGCGGTTTGTCAAACAGAGACGAGCCTCACAACCCCAACTCCTGCGTCTTGCCACTGCGAATCGCCTCAAACGCCTTCAGCACCATCGCGGTCGCCCGCGTGCCGTCACGGGGACCGACAGGAGGCTCGGTATCGTCCAGCAGACACCTGGCCCAGGCTTCCAGTTCGCCTCGCGTACCCTCAGGATCGGAGGGGGCCGGAGGCGGCAGATCTTCCACCGACAGCGCATCGATTTCGCAGTCCCCAAATGTGACCTTGTGGCAGCGGTCGTGAAGCGTGGCCGTGCGCTGGCCGTCCAGCACCTCGAAGAAGAACTTGGACGTGTAGCGGGCATCTCCGCTGTCGCCGGCGATGATGGAGGCGATGCTGCCGTTCTCGAACTGCACCGAGACCGCGGCGTTGTCCACCAGCCCGATCTCGGGATGGGTCAGCGCCCCGCCGGCGGCACTGATGCGCACCGGCTCGGATTCATTTAGCCAGTAGACCAAGTCGAAGGCGTGGCAGCCGTTTGAAAGTACGGGACCGCCGCCGCGCTCGGGCGTAATCGCCCAGCCCTTCATGTTGGGGTGCAGGCTCTGGCCCACTGTAACCAGGGGCTTGGGGATGACCTCCTTCACCTTGGCGACCAGCGGGGCGAAGCGAAACTTAAAGCCCATCATGAGTTTGACGCCCGCCCTGGCCACCGCCTCTTCAATCTCCAGGCACTCCTCTATCGTGAGCGCCATCGGTTTCTCGAGAAAGATGTGCTTGCCAGCCGCGGCCGCCTGGGTCGCGAAAGGCGTGTGTGAATCATGATGGGTGGCGATAAGCACGGCGTCTATTTCGTCGTCGTCCCACACGGTTTCGACGTCGGTGGTATGGTAGCGGCCGCCGAACTCATGGAAGGCGCCGGCGGCAGCCTCTTCGAGGGCATCGACATAGGCCTCAAAGTTCAACGCCGGCACGTCGCGGGCACGTCGCAGATGACTGCGCCCCATGCCTCCGCAGCCGATTAGCGCTATGTTGACCGAATCAGACATAAGGTTTTCCTCCGAACTTCGCGGACGGCGAGAACGCCCCCAAGCCTGCGGGCTTGGCCTGACGCCCCTCCGTCTGTGCAACTGACTTACTTGAGAAGAAAGGTTGAACCGGCAACGTAGCGGGTGCCGCCCATGCCATTGCCGTCGTCCATCGTAAAGTAGTAGGCGGTGAAAATGCGGCCCGGCTCCACTTCAGTCGCAACCGGGTACCCCAAATCTGTTGTAGGGCAGTCGTCGCGGAGAATCTGCTCGTCGCTCCAGGTTTCGCCTTCATCTTCGCTCACGATCATGCCGATCCCGCGGGGGATCTTGCGGCGGCCAAAGAGCACGACAATGCGTCCGTCCGCCAGCTGCATCGGCCACGGCGAGCGATAGTGTTTGCCGATGCCTGACAAGGTGCTTTGCCGCTCCCGAGACCGCATCGCCCACGGAGAACGCCCCCAGCGCACTATCGGCTGCGGCTGGGACCAGGAGTAGCCGCCGTCGTCGGAGTAGTTTATCTGGATGGCGTCGCGCAGACCGTCGATGTTGAGCGAGTAACATTGCAGGCGCCCCGAGGGCAGAAGCAGCAGGCCTGCGTAGGTGGGGCGGCCGTCGCCGGTGGGATCATCGCAGATGCGGGCGAGCGGTTCCCAGCTAAGGCCGTTGTCATCTGTGCCATACAGGACCACTCCGCCATCGGGCAGGCCGGCCGTCATCGCCGCGAGCTGCGTCCCGTCCGGCATCTGCACGAGCGGGTGCCCGTCCTTATGTACCATGTCGTGTCCGCGAGGCGGCTGGACCGGTGTCGGGACAGACTCCCACGTCCGGCCCCGATCCGGCGAGCGCACGGCGAAACAGAGCAGAGCGGGCAGCTGGCCTTCGCCGGCATGGGTACGGCCGAACAGGATGGCCGTATCGGGAGCGGTCAGGTCGATCCATTGACGGGCGACCGCGGGGTCAGTTTCCACTTGCTGCAGAAAGGCGCGCCGCGCCTCGACCGGTGCGGTTTCATCGAAAATGACGACGTCATTGGCGCGGTCCCAGGTTGCGCCGTTGTCAAAGCTGCGCGCCAGGACGAATTGCGCGCGGCCGTGGTATCCGGCCGGACCATGCTGGACATCGCTCCGGTAGCGGTAGGCGCACGGCGCGCGGTTGTAGATGATGGCGATTTCACCGCCGCCAAAGTTAAAGATGCCGCCCTGACGGGGGTGGCCGGCGTAGCGGTCGCGCGCATAATCGACCAGTGAGTGCTCGACTTCAGCCAGTGCAGGCGCCGGTATGGTTTGTGATGTCATGAGTTTCGCCGCGCGACAGCGCAGAGGGAGAGCATTCCGTTTTACTTCAGACCGGTGAGGGCGATGCCCTGCACGAACTGGCGCTGAAATGCAATGAAGAGGATGAGAATGGGCAACACAGCCATTACCGACCCGGCCAACAGGACAGACTGGAACAGTTCAGCCATCGAGGTCAGTGAGCCGGAGCCGTAGGCGAGCGAATACATGCCGACCGAAATCGTGTAGAGGCGTTCGGAGCTGGACATAACCAGCGGCCAGACGAAGGCGTTCCAACTGCCCTGGAACTGGAAGAGGGCCACCACGGTCACGACCGGTCCGGACAGGGGCATGATCACCCGCAGCCAGATCATCGGTTCGCTGCAACCGTCGATGCGTGCTGCATCCTCCAGGTCTTTCGGCAGCGTGCGGAAAAACTGGCGGAAGAGAAATATGGAGCTGGCGCTGACCACATTGGGCAGGATCAGGCCGGCGTAGCTGTTATACAGGCCGTGCCCGCCCGCACCGAAAATGTCGTTGCCTCCCAGCAGCGGCAGACGCAGCATGAGGATAAAAAGAGGTAGAAAAGTGACTGAACCCGGAATCATCATCGTGGCCAGTACAAGCCCAAACAGGAAATCGCGCGCCGGGAAACGAAGTCGGCCGAAGACGTATCCCGCCAGTGAGGATGTGGTTGTCGCCAGCACAGTAACAGCGACCGCATAGATCGTTGTGGTGCGGATGTATTTGCTGATGCTGGCCATCTTCCAGGCGACGACGTAGGGCTCGAGGCTCCAGTTCAAGGGGTTGAACATGTCCCAGGTGAAGCCTATTCGTATGACCATACCAGCCGTGCCCAAAGAGCTGACCGCCATCCAGAGAAAAGGCAGCGCCGCGATGATAAGCCCAACTATGATGCCGAGGATAAGTAGGGTCCGATAGAGCAACTCATCCCGCGGCGGAAGACGCAATCTGCGTGTCTGAGCCATCTTAAATGCAACCCTCGCGGCCTTTGTTCAGGCGAGTGACCAAGTACGGGTGTTCAGTATTCGAGCGATGAAGAAAAGAACTTCCAGTTGAAAAAAGTAAGAACGGCAATGGCGATGAACAGCAGGACCGCCATGGCCGAGGCGTAACCCATTTGATTGAACTTGAACGCGTTCAGATAGATCTGGTGAACGATGGTTGTTGTGCGGAAGGCCGGCCCGCCCTCGGTCATGATCATCACGAGGTCGAACACCTGCAGTGAATCGATCATGCCGATTATGAATAGGTAGAAGGTGACGGGCCGCAACAGCGGCCAGGTGATAAACCGGAGAAGCTGCCAGCGCCCGGCGCCATCCACCTTTGCCGCATCGTAGAAGGTCTCCGGTATGCCCTGCAACCCGGCCAGGTAGATGAGCATCGTTCCGCCAAACGCCTTCCAGACGGCCACGCCGATCACGGCCGGCATGGCAGTAAACGGGCTGTTGAGCCAGTCTTTAGGTGTAACGCCAAAGAGCTTCAGCGCCAGGCTGACCAGCCCCACCTGCGGCTGAAAGAGCCACATCCAGGCGATGCCCATGGCGATGGTCGAGGTCAGGACCGGCAGATAGTAGGCGCCGCGCAGGAAGGAGATGCCGCGAATCCTGCGATTCAGCAGCATGGCAGCGCTAAAACCGACAGCCATCGACAGCGGTACGAATCCGACTGTAAACTGCAGTGTATTCCTGATCGTAGTCCGGAACAGGTCGTTCTCGAACGCCACTCCGTAGTTGTCCGTTCCGATCCAGCGCATCGTGGCGCTGAATGCGTCGAATTGAGTGAAACTGAGGCCGATCGCCCCCAGGACCGGGAGCACCGTAAAGATCAGCAGAGGAAGGACCGCGGGCAGGATCAGTGTATAGGCCCACTTGACCTCGCTGCGTCGCAGCTCGGCGCGAAACTCCTGAAATCGGCTTACCGTGCCCACAGCCACGGGCGACCTCCTAACTCCAGTGGATAGTGGTGAGTGAATAGTGGACAGTAACAGGTCAAACCACTATTCACTCACCTCATACCCATTTGATCTACGTTTTCAGCCTATGCGCCTGTACTCAGGATCCGGTTCGTGATCCCGTCGGCCTTGCTCGCCATGCTGTCCAGAGCATCCTGGTCTTCACGCAGGCCAAACAGCGCCATTTCGGTGAAGGGGCTCCAGATGTTGATGGCCATTTCGCGATAGCCGACATGGTCGTAGCCGACGTCACGACCCGAGCCGGCGTATTCGAGGAATGCCGTGTCGCGGATCAACGGCTCATCCTGGAGCCAGGCCAAGTTCTCGTTCATCGACCTGAAGGCCGTGAGGAAGAACTGAGGGAACCTGCCTTCGGCGTCAATGGCGTTGTGCAGCGCTTCCTGGCTGGTGGGCCGGGAGTAGACTTCCAGCAGTGCCAGGGCAGCCTCCTGCACTTCGCTTTCGGAGTAGACGCTGATGATGTGGTTGGCATTGGCCAGCCCGATGCGCTCGCCGCCGGCATTGCGGGCAATCGGCGCACCGATGCCCATCAGGTCGGCGTTTTCGGGTTTGCGCAACCGCATGTTGGGCACCCACCACGGTCCCTGAATCTCCATCGCGGTGAAGCCCTCCACCGTCGCCCATGTGCCGGGCGGCAGGGTCAGGCCTTCCAGCGGGTTGATCCCGTGGACGCGCTTAAGGTCCAGGTTCCAAGTAAAGGCCTCGGCGAACTCGGGCGCGTTGACCGTGCACTTGCCGGTCAGCGGGTCGCTCTGGTCGAACTCGCCGCCGCCGTTCTGATAGGCGTTGACCGTCATCTGCTCCCAGTCCCACGTCTTGCCCATGCGCATGCCGGCGCGCGTAATATTGCCGTCGCCGTCGCGTTGCGTCAACTTGAGCTGGGCGTCCAGCAGGTCATCCCAGTTGTCGGGGAAGGTGTCCGCATCGAGACCGGCTTCATCGAAGAAGTCCTTGCGGTAGATGTACATCTTGGTGCCGCAGAGGGCCGGGTAGCCGATCAGGTCGCCGCCGACGGTGCTGAGATTGCGGAAGCCGTCGATCATGTCGTCCCACTGGCCCCACTCCTTCACATAGTCCTGGAGCGGAGTCGTGTAACCGGCATGGGCCAGGCTGCCGCGGCCGGCAAAGTTGGCGAAAAGGTCGGCAGGCTCGCCGGCCATCCGGGAGGTGATCATCTTGGGCACCAACTCGGTGTTGGTGACGAAAGTGAACTCGACGTCCCAACCGGGATTCTCCTGCGCAAAAACGGGGAAGACCTGCTCAATCAGCGTGGAGCCAATTGGATGTTCGGCGTTGTAGTTGTCCCACCAGCGCACGGTCTTGCGCATGGCGCCCATCGCCGGCTCGGCATCGCCGCCAGCAGGCGCAGCAGCCGGAGGCGCCACACAGGCCGCCATGAGCGTTGCGCCGGCAGCCGCGCCGGTCAACTTGAGCATATCGCGTCGCGAATACTTTTTGGACATCATAGTGAATTGACCCTCCTTTAGGGTTATGAAGAGTTGAGAAGGACTGTGGACTGTTTGAAACGCCCCGCCTCAATCTGCAGAAGTGTGGTTGCGAAGTTGAAGCAAAGCGACCTGCTCTCGGCAAGAGATGTGCTGCAATTCAATTCATTGCGCGGGTCACCACCCCCTTCAACAGGAAATCGGCGTCATCCGTGGAGCGCTTCATGTGCATGGAATTTGGTATGGAGAAAAAGGGAACTTCCCGCTGTTTGTGTCTCCCGCGTGTATTCCATTGGGAGATCAGGCCGTTTTGGGCCCGTTGGGCACAGTATGTTCGATTTCAATGGTCGTGTCAAGACGGTTTTTTCGGTGTTTGCATCCCAAGTTTTGGGTGAGTTCGCGCATATCACTGCCAGAAACTAGACCTGGCCATTTCCCGGTCAACTCTGAGGCAAGGGAAACGCCGTCTCTGACAGCTGACCACTAACCACTGCAGTTCTGGGCGGTCGGGCCTTCGGCCCTCCCTTGTGCGGGGGGACTCCCCCCGCAACGCCCCCCTTCAACAACATGCCTCGCGGACTTGGTGTCGATATTGGTAACAGATCTCCAATCGAAAGGGTTTCGCCAAACCGCCTCCCACCAGTCTCATCAGATCCCTGTGGGGGCAGGCCTTGTGCCTGCTCACTCCCACCCAGAATTGGGACGCGCCTAGAAGTGGCCCGCCTTCCCAAATTAAGCGCCCCTGACGCTTCTCAGCATGTTTTCAGTTCTATTCCAAACCGCCCAGTTTGATCGCTTCATAGATGCGCAGCTGTCGCAACTGCCCAACCACGATTGCCAGCGTCACAATCACCATTGCGGCAAAAGCAAGATAGATCTTCACTGCCTGCCCCCAGGCCGGCGACACGACAAAAGGCGGCGTCGAGCCATGCACAGAGGTTCCAATCTGAAGGAGGGGAACGAACAGCGCCGAAGTCAGTGCGCCGATCAGCGAACCACCCACTGCAGCCAGGAGCACAAGGAACAGTTTCTCGAAGACGACGACGGCCGTAATCTGAGCCGTCGACAGCCCGATGGCCCGCAACAGGCCGAACTGCAGGATACGCTGCCGCAACGCAAACAGCGAGTGCAGCAGGAAGGCCAGCCCGGAGATGACCGTCGCCACGACGAAACCCAGTGACAGGATGCCGAACAGTGCTGTGCGCTGCGGATCGGTGCGCCAGGCCGCGGTCTCCCAGCGGCTGTCGGTCGCATCGGTGATAATGAACCCGCGCCCGCGCAGAGTTTCGAGGATGGCAGCCGGATCGGCGCTGCTATCCAGTCTCATCCAGACATCGTATGGCCGGCTACCGATGGTGCGATAGATGTGTTCCAGATTGCCAACAAAGAAATGCCCATCCTCCGGGTACAGAGTCGGGAAATAGCTGAGGACGCCGGCAATGGTGAAATTGATAGGTCGACTGATGCCCTCGACGAAGACGGACAGGTTATCTCCCACACGCAATCCGGTCGCCTCGATGAAGCTGCGGCTGACGAGAACACCCATGGAGTTGAGCGCCAGCCTGTTGGTCAGCGCGCCCAGAGACTCCTGGGAAAAGTCATCTCGCCACCAGCCTGCCCGGCTGAACTCCGCCCGGTCGATCCCAAGCACGGTAGCATTTACATTCCCTTCAAGTCCGTCGACGAAAACCGGCTGCCGCAGCACACGGGTTGCAGCCTCCACGCCGGGGATCGACTCGACGACGGCGAAAGGAGGATAGCGCCAGCGCTGCTCGGAGCTTCCGCCCACCTGCTCCCATTGCACCCGAATGGCCAGGTCGGAGCCGACGGCGTAGCGGACGACGTCGGTATAGTGGGTATCGAGCGTGCCGGCGAAGGTGGCGCTGAAGAGGCCTAATGCAATCGTAAAGATCAGGAGAAAAAGAAGTGCGCGATTGCTTCCCGAGCGCCGCGAGATCTGCGTGATGGCCAGCCACAACGGCACACTGATGAAGCGGCTCGCCGCCCGCCCCAGCAGGCCGGTGACGGCCGGAAGCCCTCGCAAAGAGACCAGTGCCACGGCTGCGACAAATACGGTCGGCGCCAGCAGGAGCAAGGGATCCACAAACGTGTCCTGCGTGACCTGGAGTGCCTGTTCCTGTTGCCGCAGGCGCCAGTAGGCGTAGATGACGCCGGCAAGAAACAGGAGTTCAAAGGGAAGCCATGCGCTGCGCCGGGCCCGGTTGAGGAACTCCTCGCGCGCCGTCATGCGCTGGTGTGTTACGACCGTGCGCCTGGCCGCTCCGGCAGCCGAAAGCAGTGTCGCGCCGATGCCCAAAACTGTCGCCGTGCCGGCGTACAGCGCGACCTGCGCAGAAAAAGAGAGGTCCAGCAACGGCCTGGCCGCGAAGGTCAGAAATCGATAGACCTGCCCCATTCCCTGCGTAACGCCGCCGGCCGCCAGCAACCCAGCGGTCAGACACAGCGCGCCGATCGCAAGCATTTCCAGCAGATAGAGCGCCACGATCTGCAGACTGGATGCGCCCCGGCTCTTGAGCGTAACAATCTCGCTCCCTTCCGAGGCCACCATGATGTCAGAGGAGATAAAGGTGTAGAGCAGGAGTGCAAGCAGAACGGGCAGGCTCAGTAGCAGCAGAAAGGTCCGTAACGCGGCGGCCCGGTCCGCGTACTTTTGCAGAAGCTCGTATGCGGGCGCGGTGAGGTCGACGTGGGACAGGATGCCGGAAGTTCTGGCCTGGATACGGGTGATGGCTGCCAGCATAGGCGCCACCTTGTCGACTTTGATCTCCTCTCCGTCGAAGAGAAGAAACCAGGCGTACTTGCGAACCTGTTCCCCCAAGGTGGGCGCTACACGGCCCATGAAGTCGGCCTCGGAAACGATGAAGTAGAAGGCGAACGCCTCCGGCTCTTCGAACCAGAAGCCGCGATCTGCGTCAGCTGGACGCCACACGCCCCTGACCAGCACCTCGACGGGAGCAACAATGTCTGAATCGTCTAGGCCGAAGAGAACGCGGTCGCCGACCTGGATCTCGTGGTCGTAATAGAACCGTTCGCTGACCCAGGCCGGGATGACATCTCCGGCTGCGCCCGAGTCCGTTTGTCCCAAGGGTTCGCCCAACACTATCTCGACATGTTGTTCGATGCCGGTCAGAAAAGCCAGCCCGGCCGACTGGTACTGGCGCAGGTCTTCGGGCATCTCTTTGTCGGCAGCGGCCAGAAACTTAAGGACACGCGTCGAGCCGTAGCGGGTCAAGCGGGTGAGAGGCAGGCCCGGAAGCTCCGTTGCGCGTTGACGCATAAAGTCATCGGCGCGCCTGTACTGTTCGAGTGGAGTCGAGCTCAAAAGGGGCACGCGATGAACGAGGAGTAGGCTGGAAAGAGGGAGTTCAGCATCCTGCGCGGCGAGTTCGCTGTGCAGGAACCTGTCAAGCGCGGCGTTGGTAAAGAGAGGAATGGCCGCGATCAGCGCTACGGTGACGACCAAGCCGACAACCACAAAGGACATTGGCTGCCATTTGCTCAGATTGCGCCGCAGCGCAAGTTCCATCATTGCAAGTCACCGGTTTTGAGCCGTCGCGGTGTGTGTTGTTTTCGGCCCCGTTTACCGACCGATGACCACGGGCTGCCGCCTTTCCTGGTCAACGAGGGGCCTGCTCCCTTGCGGCGTCACGACGTATGACTGCTCAATGTGCAGAGAACCTACACCGGGCATGAAGAGCGGGGCCTCCAGGTTGAGGACCATGTCCGCTTCCAGCGTCAGGTCGGACGGCAGATCCACACAGTCATCCTTGATACGCAGCCCATTGTCGGGTACCAGGACGGGGTAGTCGCGCACCTCCAGGCCCACGCCGTGCCCGTGCGGGAAGGAGGCGGTGATACCGCGATCGTGCAGGGCATCGACCATGGCGTCTGCGACATTAGACGCCTTGGCGCCCGGCCGCATCGCCTCCTCACCGGCGTCCATGCAGGCTCGCAACGCTGCAAAACGCTCGCTCAAGTCGGGCGGCAGTTCTCTCATCGCCAGCGTCGTGCCGCTGTCGGAGAAGCAGTACCGGTAGATGCAGCCGTAATCGACGTAGAGAACGTCATCGTCCGCCAACTGGTAGCCGGTTTCTGTCGTCATGCCCAGGCCGCGCACGCCGAACGCAAAATGATCGAAATCGGCGCCCATCTGCGCCGCCAGCGCCCGGTAGTGCCCCGCCATCTCTGACACGGCCAGCCCGGGCCGGGCCATGGCCAGAGACTCCATCGCCGCCTGCTCGTTGATCTCTGCCGAGCGGGTCAGTCGTTGAATCTCTTCTGCGCTCTTCACCATCCGAACCATGCGGATCAGATCGGAACAGTTCCTGAGGGAGGCGTCAGGCAGGGCCCGCTCTATGACTTCCTTCGTCTCCGCAGGCAAACCTTCCGTCTCCAGGCCGATGCGCGCGCCCGTCAGCCCATGCTGATTCAGAACGCTCAGGAGAGCGTCGGTCGGCGTATCGTTGCCGTGCGGGGCATGGAGGAGCTCCTGAAGAAGGAGCAGGGACTCGGGCAGCTCGCCGGCGGGAAGCGAGTCGTCGAGGCCGGCGCTGCCAAAGATGTGCAGATCCTTAACCCACAGCTCCTCGGCGTTGGCGGCGAACAACGGATTGACGACCAGGGCGGGCTCGCCCTCAAGCGGGAAGACGGCATAGGCCTGCGCCAGATTGGAAGACGCCCCCGGCACCATCATGAACTCTTTGAACAGCGGGTCGATCCAGCAGTAATAGTCGGTGAAATAGGTGATGTTGACCGGAGATGTCGCAACCAGGGCATCCAGCCCGTATTCCTGCATATAGTCGATAGCGCGGGCGCGATTGAAAAGCATGATCCGCTCTCCTTCGGTGTTGCGCGAGGTATGTTAATCAGAGACCGGGCACGTAGCCCTGCCCCCACTGTTCCTGTCGCGGGTCGCGGAAGTCGCCGGAAAGGGGCATGATTGCCAGCATGCCGCCATCGATCACGAGTGTCTGGCCGACAATGTAACGGCTCTCGTCGGACGCGAGAAAGAGGGCCAGCTTGCCGATGTCGTGCGGCGCGCCGATCACACCGGCCGGAATGGTGGCGCCGGCCTCCTGCTGGTCGAATTCACCCAGCACCTTTAGATGATTCTCAACCAGAATCCAGCCGGGCGCAATGGCGTTAACGCGCACGCCTCTCGTCGCCAGCTCCAGGGCGAGGACACGCGTGAAACCGACGATCGCTGCCTTGGTGCCGGCGTAGATCGTGTGCTCGGTCATTCCGGCGAAGGCATGGACTGAGGTCAGGTTGATCACCGCGCCGCCGCCCTGCTCGATCATGGTGGGGACCGCGGCCTGCGTCAGAAAGTACATGCCGCGGATGTTCACATTGTAGAGCGTGTCGAACTGCTCGGGTGTCACGTCGAGAAACGGCTTGTTCATGGTGATGCCGGCATTGTTCACCAGTACGTCCAGCCCGCCGAGGAAGTCGATTGCTTTGTCCGCCAGCCCCTTCACCGCGTCGATATCGGCCAGATCCGCCTGGATAACCTCGGCTTTTCCGCCGGCGCCTCGAATCTCGTCAACTGCGCTGGCCGCGCCGGCCGCGCTATGGGCGTAGTGCAGCACGACGGCCGCGCCCTCGCGGGCGAACTCCAGGGCAACACCGCGGCCGATGCCGGTGCCGGAGCCGGTCACGAGTACGCGCTTACCCTCCATCTTCCGCGTCTGGGTCATCTCTTGTGCTCCTGGTACGTGGCGGGCGAGTAATTTCACTGGGCTATGGCGAGTGGATTGGGCATAGTATACACGACCTGCAGTTTTGCGCTAACCGCTGCCTGCCGGTCAATTCAGGTGATTGACGAACTGTGCGGACCTTACTATGATGGCCGTGCAAAGGTGAGACATTTGCCGCAAAGTCGCCAGCGAACTGGCGAGCCGTGCCGCCAGTTCTCGGGTCGCTTCCGGTCTCCACGCGAAAGGCAGTTGACATGAAACTAGGCATGAACACCTTCTTTATCAATATGTTTGATTTCGAAGAGGGCCTGCAGTTTTGCCAGGAGCAGGGCGTACAGGCAGTCGAGGTGGCGGCGGGCGGTCCCGGGGCCAGGAAATACTGTGATGTCGACAAGCTGCTCGCAGATCAGGGCGAGTTGGAGCGCTGGCTGGACATCTACGCCGGGTACGGCCTCGAGATCTACTCGTTCGCCGGACACGGGACGCCGCTGGTGCCCGACCGCCGCATTGCAGAGGACTATTCGCGCCAGTTTCGCAAGACGTGCGCCCTTATGGAGAAGGTAGGCTGCGCGCGGTTGGCCCTTGTGGCCGGTCTGCCCGAAGGAGCCGAGGGCGACAGCCTGCCGGCCTGGATTATCAACACCGACCTGCCCTTTCTGCGCGACGCTCTCGAATGGCAGTGGGAACAACGCCTGCTTCCTTACTGGAAGGAGCACGGCCGGATCGCGGCCGACCACGGCGTAACTCTGTGCTTCGAAATGCAGATCAACGACATGGTTCACAGCCCGGTCAAGCTGCGCCGCCTGCGCGACGAATTGGGCACGGTGGTCGCCTGCAACTACGACATCTCGCACATGTGGGTGCAGGGGATAGACCCGCTGGCCGCCATCCACGAGTTGAGCGACCTCATCCAGGCGGTTCATCTCAAGGATACGCTGATCCACGAACCGAATCTGCGCCTGCGCGGCTATTTCGACTCGACCGACCTCAAACAGTACCAGAATCGGTCGTGGACGTTCACGATACCGGGCTGGGGACACGACGAACGCACCTGGCGCGAGGTCATTTCGACCCTGCGGTTTATCGGCTATACAGGCATCCTGACCCTGGAAATGGAGAGCGAATACATAGAAATCCAGGAAGGCCTGGAAAAGGCGGCTGCATTCATCAGGCCCATGCTGCTGGAAAAGCCGGTGGGGCCAGCCTGGTGGGAGGTCGCCGCGGTGCATGAGCTTTGGGAAGAGACGAAGGACTAGGGAAAGTGAATGGTGAACCAGCTTGACGGCCTCGCGCTCTGTTCAGTGCAGAACGCAGGCTGCCGATTCTCCAGGATCCTTGGATCGCATGGGAGACATTAAATGTTGAAGGTCCTCGTAACGGGAGGCAGCGGCACCATTGGCGGATATGTCCTGAGGGAACTCCTCCAGGCTGGCCATTCCGTGACCAGCTTCAGTCGCACTGCGCCGCGTGTAGAAGGGGCGGGTTCCGTCCAGGGCGACATCATGGAGCCCGCCCAGCTTGCCGAAGCCTGTCGGGACCACGATGCCATCATCCATCTCGCGGCCATACCGGGACCGGGCCGGGCGACGCCGGCGCAGCTGCTCAACGTCAACGTGATCGGCACTGTCAATGTCCTCGAAGCCGCGGTCCATGCGGGGATCGGAAAAGTCGTGTTTGCCTCCTCCGGCGCGGCAACCGGTTTCTCCTTCCAAAAACGGGAGATTCTTCCGCGCTACCTCCCGATTGACGAAGAGCATCCCTGTGAACCGCAGGACGAATACGGGCTGAGCAAGCTGCTGGGCGAGCTGACCTGCAAGCGTTACACCGACGCCTTCGGCATTCAGACCATCTGCCTGCGCATCAACAACAACTGGTATCTGGAACGCGCCAGCGCCGATGTGGCCGTGGGTTCCGGTTGGGCGCAGCAGTTTACGGTCGAAGAGCTGTGGCGAAAGCGTTACCTGAAGACGATAGAAGACGAGGGCGACTGGCCGTCGCCGGGTCCGCCGGCGCCGCGTAGAATCCTTTGGGCCTTTACAGACGCTCGCGACGCCGCGCAGGCCTTCCGCCTGGCCTTGGAAAATGACACGATCAGGCACGAAGTGTTTCTCATTAATGGCGCCGACACCTGCTCCAGAGAGCTGACACCTCTGCTTATCGACCGTTTACGGAGTTTGTTTGGCGAAGGAGAAGCAAACGCAACCGGCCCGAATATACCCCTCAAGAAGCCCTTGGAAGGCCATACCTCCCTTTGGTCGCACGAAAGGGCCACCCGCTTGCTGGGCTATCGTCCCAATTACACCTGGCGGCAAAGCGACTTTCAGTCGTGGATGGAGGAAAGATGACAACAGAGAGAAAGATGGAGTTCTTCGGCGGAGGCTGGCGGCAGGTCGACTCGGAGGATGAGGAGAAATCCCCCGTCATCGACGCCCACTCCCACATCTTTCGCCGCTTCGCCACCGGCTCGGGTGCGGCCAGCGCCGCGCTCACGCTCAAACTGTGGCAATATCACCTGCGTGACTTCACCGACTTCTGGCGCAAAGAGGACGGCGCACGCGTCAAGGAGCCGCTGCTCGACTTCCCCTCCGACGACATCAACGCCATGCCCGACCTCAACTTCCGTTTCGGCAGATACGGCCAGGCCGAGCTCACCGTAGACGGCGTCGACTACGTCATGCAGTTCTATCCACCCGCCCTGGAGAACTTGGAGGCGACCCCGGAAAGAATGATCGCCGAGATGGAGGTCGCCGGCGTGGACCGGGGGATTCTCCAGAGCGACCACGTTTACGGCGCCAACATCAACGAGTACTATGCCGAGGCGATGCGCCGCTACCCGGACCGATTCATCGCACTGGCGCAGATCCGGGAGACCGAAGGGCATGAGGCGGAGGAACTGGCGCGACTTGAACGCGCCGTCACGGAGTTGGGATGCACAGGGCTTTACTTCAGCGTGGAGCTGTTCGCTTTACGGGGCTACGTGGACCGAATCGACGACGCCAAGTTCGAGCCGCTGTGGCAACTGGTGCGCCGCCTGGGGATTCCCATTTTCTGGTACATCGACGCCCGAAAGCAGGACCGGGTGGCAGGTTTCATGGAGCGAGTTGGCGAGCTGAGCCGCTGGGCGGACGCCCACGATGACATCCCGTCGGTGATCACGCACGGGCTGGTGCCGGCCGCCATCATCCATGAAATCGGCATCCCCGACGAGGTGGTTACGCTGCTGACGCGGCCCCACATGAACGCCGAAATCCTGATGCAGGCGAAGTGGCCCGAGTACCCCTACGACAATGGACAGGAGATGCTCAAGTGGCTGATCGACGAAGTCGGCGTGGAAAAACTGATGTGGGGCTCCGACATGCCCTACAGCGGCGGCTTCTGGTGCACGTACAAACAGTCGGTGGACTACATCCGCCTGCACTGCGAATTTCTTACGACAGCAGAGAAGAACCTGATACTGGGCGGCAACGCGGCGCGGATGTTTGGTATCAGCGGTTAGCTGAAAGGGAAGCTCTTGAGCGCGGATTGCTAAGCGCCCGGTTCGGGGACTCAATTGCAAGGTTGGACAATGAGTTCATAGTTGAGAAACTTGGCTGTGCCTGCGCGCGTGAGTCGTTGGTGACAATTAATCTGTCCCGATTTCTTCCAGACATCTGTTTTCTGCTAAGCGAAACTAAGTGCATTAAATGTAGTGCTTAAAATGTAGTGCTCTTTCGGTGTAGGGAGCGCGTTCAGATCTGGAGGGCCTGCCAGCTATTCTGTGTTGGCTGGCTCTTTGCTGCATAGAACTTCATACCATTTCCCTGTTACAGGATCTTTTCCACTGGTACAATAGGTGTAGTTGGTCGAAATGACCATCCACGCTCCTGGTTGCAATTCTATTCCCTTATAGAACCAATCTTTAACCCCTCTCACCGTCATTTCGTGGACACTACAAATCCCAGCTTCTTCCGACGACTGGTTTGGGGCGAGTACTGCTTCTGAATCTTGAACTCCCCCGTCCTCCTGAAGTGAAAGACCCTGGAGGTGAATTTCACGATCGGTGTAGTTGAAAACAACCCCTCTATCCGACCCGCAAGGGTGTCTCTCAATACTATTGAACTGAAAGGCCAACCGGATTATCACACTCACTGTGACTGCGATAAGCACTGCACCTATAGAGCTTACGATTGTCCGATTCGTAGACTTGCTCATCGCCAACTCCTAACGAATGTCACCTTTTGATGCTAAAGGGGACGAGACTACACGGTTGTCAACTGTTTGCGCATGAAGATGTAACAGGTCATTCCCGAAGTAATTTCGCGGCTTCTAACAGCCCCATAATTCCAGATGGCCAGACGGTCCAAAACACATAGAACACCAGGTACGAAGTCACGACACCGATGACTGCTCGCCACCATGTCATCTCATGCTCCACTTTCGTCGAGAAATAAATCAGAACAAGCCAGTACGCCAGGACTATGAGAGAGGTGGCATAGTTATTGGTTGTTAATAGGAAGTAGTACCAGTATTGACCTGCCATATAAGAGGAGCCCGGCAGGACGGCCACAAGACGAGCCGCGGCCAGAGGCAAGAAATCGAGGAGTGAATTCAGAAAAGTTATCGGTACAGCAATTGCGGCGAAAAGGTAAGCGTAACGACCGAACTGCCCTCGCCCGCCCCAAAAGGTGACGACGCAGTGGAATATGCCCACTCTGACCAGGAAAGAAACAGGGCTCAGCAAAGCCTTGGCAATGGTCCGTTGCCAGCCGGGAATTTCTTCAAGAATGAAAATTACGGTGCCGTAGACAAATTCGGCAGCAAGGTCAAACAGCCCCGAATGCACCCACAACCAGCCATATAACTTCGCGAACTCAAAATTCAGAGTAATGAGTCTGGATTTGAGATATATGTTGGCTCCGTCAATCAAAAAAATTAAGTCGGAAGGAAGGAAATAATCCACTTCGTTCGGTGGTATCACCCACTTTTCAGTCAACGTAGTCAGCAGTATATCGAGCAACGCAGCGAATACGCCGGCCAGGAGAATCCACGCGAGTGCAGTCTTTAAGTTGGCCGAGGATTTGCTTCGTTCGGCGGCGAAAGTCTGTACGCCAGGCCTGGTCATGACATTCGCACACGTCTGAAGCATGGAAATGAACTTGGTGCGCACATTGTCCTCCTCTTTTCCCGTTATCCTAAATATTGTCGACGGCACTGGCGACGGCTCCGAGGCAAGATCTGGGGAAGGCTCTGCCGGTGGCCTTTGGCTGGGGAACTATATGCTTGATGAGATAAGGGTGATAGGCCCGGGCAGGACCCATTCGGTAGGAAGGTGGGGGTTTTGGGATGGCTCTGAGGAAAACTGACAGATCACAGCTCCCTTTGAACAACCAACAGCGCAGGCAAGCGCGCGCGTGCCTATTCTTGATTCAGTGTACCTTCGTATTCTCCTTTTTCAGTGTGGGAGGCCACATTCGCTGGACCACGAAGCAGGACAGTGCCCACCGCATCGTTCAACTGGGCAACTCGCCCGCGCCTTGCATAAGCTCTCTCGCTCGCACACTCTAGTCTGGTTATGTGCTTGGAACCCTGATCTGCTGTAGTGCAGCCTCAGCACCGGCAGATACGAAGCCCAGATCCCCGCCAATCGTCAATAGCCGCAGTGTCGGCGCATACTCCTTTACCCAGGCGATACCGGCCTCGGCCCCGCCCAACACATCCACCGGGAAACCGGCCGGGACACCGTTTGCGTCACCCGCCCGCACAATCCGCTGAATCGTGCTGATGAACGCCTCGCTTTCCCAGGCACCGAAAATATCCATCGAAAGCGTCAGGTCGTTCGGCCCGATGATAAAGCCGTCAACGCCCTCAAGCGCCGCAATCTCTTCGATTACGTCGACGGCGCGATAGTGTTCGACCTGGATGAACACCAGGGTTTCATCATTGGCAGTGCTCTGGTAGGCGCGGTCGTCGCCCCCGAACGATGGCATAAAGGGCCCGTAGCCGCGCACGCCGTCCGGCGGATATTTGCATCCGGCCACCGCCCGGCGGGCGTCCTCTACCGACTCGATCAGAGGGACGACAACCCCGTTCGCGCCATTGTCGAGCGCCTGTTTAATCTCATCCGGCCGGTTGTCCTTCACCCTGACCATCGCCACCGTCGGCGTCTCCAGGATCATCCACAGGATGTAGCGCAGCGACTCCACATTGCGCGGCGAATGCTCCATGTCGATGCTCATCCAGTCGAAACCGGCTTGCGCCACCGTCGCCGCCACCAGCGGGTCGGTGGACGCCGACCATGTTCCGTAAACGTGCTCTCCTGCATGCAGGCGCTTCTTCAACTCTAATCCCTTCATGCCCTCATCTCCTTTGCAGCTGCCAGCGCGGCTTCACGCCGGGGTTGACGTAAGAACGGGGCCAGCGCCCTTGCGCCAGATCCAGAACGGTCTCGACCGACAGCCGCCAGCTGTTATCCAGCGACTCATCGGAGTAGCCTGCGATGTGCGGTGTAAGGACCACGTTGTCCAGGCTGAACAGGGGGTTGTCCGATTCCGGCGGCTCCTGCTCCAGCACATCAAGGCCTGCGGCCGCGATCCTGCCTTCTGTGAGCGCCCGGAAGAGCGCCACTTCGTCCACCACCGGGCCGCGAGAGGTGTTGACCAGGATCGCCCGGGGCTTCATCAGCCGCAGTTCGCGTTCTCCAATCAGTTTATGGGTCGTGTCCAGCAGCGGGCAGTGGAGCGAAACAAAGTCGGAACCGGACAGCACCTCCTCCATTGATGCCGCTTGCACACCGTGGTCGGCCATCAGTTCGGCGCTCACGAACGGGTCGTGCGCCAGTACCGTCATTTCGAACCCGCTCAGCTTGCGCGTGACCAGGCGGGCGATATGCCCAAAACCGATCAGCCCCAGCGTCTGCCCCTGCAGATGCCAGCCCGGGAAGCCAGCGTAGCGGTCCCAGATACCGGCGCGCACCTTCCGGTCCTGAAGGGCAATCTGACGAACGACGGCCAGCAGCAGCCCGATCGTGTGGTCCGACACGCCGTCGTTGAAGGCTTCGGGCGTATTGGCGACGATGATTCCGTGCGCGGTCGCGGCCTCGATCGGAATGTTATCAGTGCCGCTGCCGGTACGGATCAATGCGCCGCAACGTTGCAGATCGGCTACGTTATCGGCGGTCACGATGTGACTGCCGCCGAAAATCCACACGACGTCGGCATCTTCGGCGCAGGTCACCAGTTGCGCTTGCGTCTCGCATTCCTGGAACACGAACTCAATGTCATGGCTCGCCATCGTCTCTGGCACCCATTCGGGCAGTTCCTCCGGGTCCATATGCACCATGGCCACTTTGAATTTCGTCATAGTCTCTCCGTTGGTCTCTATTGTTGAAATGGAATCAACAGGGAAGGCCGCAAGTTGCATCCTCCGGGTCGCATCTGCCAGCGGCTCTCAGCGCCTCGGACTCTCGCTGGCAAGCCCGATACGCCAGATTTAAGTGCCATTCTACAATTACTGTCCGATTCTCGGAACTTCGACCGCACAAGAGTCGTTCCCAGCGCCGCTCTCGACCTCACACAATCTTCAAGAGACGCCCAAACTGGTGACGAACGCCGAAGTTGTGGCACCAAGAAATGTCTCCCAGACGCTGCTACCCAGCAGAAGACTCCCCTGACTACAGTTTCCTAGCGGTCGGCCGTATTTGGACGCCCTTGCGAGGGGGGACGAATCCCACTTCGCGCACCGCCGCCAAAACAGCCCGAAATCAGTCCTTGTTCGCGATCCCAAAGAGATCCCCGTAGTCCTTTTCCGCCCTTCCATACAGATCCCCGCAAAACTGCCCAATACCGGTTACGCCATTCAACGAACAGATCTGCATTTGTCCATAGGTAAAACAGCGACTGTCAGAAAGACCAAGGACAGCTTTCGGCGGCATTCTACCTCTGGTCAGAAGGGTCGTCAGCCAGCCCGCCGGCCAGCTGCAGGCCACTGATCACAGCCCTCAGAACCGCTGCACACAGATGTTCGACAAGAACACTCTTTCTAATGTAGGCTTTACGCTCCGGCCCAAAGAACGAGGCCGGCGTTGAAGAATTCATGGAGGTGCCACCGTGAAACTCAGCGCAAAGACAGCAGCCGTGAAAGCCCGCAGCATCCTCTTTCCGTCTGCCCTCCTTTTTGTGCTCATTCCAATCCTTTTCTACACCGATATCACCCGCGCACAGAGTGAAACCGGGCAAACCCTGAACGCGCCTATATTGACCGCGAACCTCGCGGGAGCGAACACGGTTGAACTCAGTTGGAATGCCGTCTCCGGCGCGGCGCGGTACGAGTTGTGGGCATGGACCCGCGCCGATGGCTGGGAGCAGTTAGACGAAGGTGACCTGGCCGGCACTTCGTACGTGCATATAGGGCTGACAGCCGGCACGACCTACTATTATACAGTGCGAACAGTGGACGTAAGCGGCGCATCCAGCGCGTGGTCGGAGTACGCCAGGGCGACTATGCCCGAGGCCAGGCTGGCGACCGCGACGCCAACAAGCACGCAGCCTCCCTCGCCGGGTCCGACGCCAACGCCGTCCGCAACCGCGTCGACGTCCGTACTTGCCATACCGCAACTGACGGCTCAAGCGACAGAGAGCGGTGTTATCCTGACATGGAAAGCGGTGCCTCAGGCGGTGCGCTATGAGCTCTTGACGTGGTGGGACGCGGCGACCGGCTGGCAGCCGCTGGGCGGCGAAAACCTGACCGGCACGACCTACACCCACACGGTTGTGAAGGTCGGGACGACTTACTTCTACTCCATCCGTGCGCTGAACGCGGCGGGGGAGGCGAGCGGCTGGCTGCTGGACTATCCCTTTGCAACCGCGCTCGCGGCGACAGGGGGCGCGACCTCAACGCCCACATCAACGTTTGCAGCTACACCCACTCCAACACAGACACCGACATCAGCACTTGAAGCTAAGTCCACTCCCACACCTACGTCAACGCCGACCGCAACCGCGTCGGCGCCTGAACCTGGCATACCGCAACTGACGGCGCGGGCGACAGAGAGCGGCGTCCTCCTGAGTTGGAAAACGGTGCCGAACGCAGTGCGCTACGAATTCCTGGCGTGGTGGAACGCAGGAACCGGCTGGCAGCCTATAGGGGGTAGCGCCCTGACCGGCACAACTTACGCGCACACGGAGGTTACAGCCGGGACGACTTACTATTACTCCATCCGTGCGCTGAACGCGGCGGGGGAGACGAGCGGCTGGCTGCTGGACTATCCCTTTGCAACCGCGCTTCCTGCTACCGCAACGGCCACGCCATTGCCCACGGTCACGCCGACCTCCGTAACCGAGAGAGGCGCCCTCATCGCGCTCTACGAGTCAACCGGCGGCGACAACTGGACGCACAACGAAAATTGGCTGACAGACAGTCCGCTGTCTACCTGGTACGGCGTCACTACCGACTTATCAGGACGCGTGTACGCTCTGGAACTCGAAAACAACAATTTAACAGGGCCGCTACCAGACCTGAACGCCTTCATCAACCTGTCAGTCTTGGACCTCCGTCATAACACAAATCTGACCGGGCCGATCCCGGATCTCAGTGCACTCGTTAATCTGACTGTTCTAAACCTCGGCGGTAACCCAAATCTGACCGGGCCGTTCCCGGATCTCAGCGCACTCGTTGAACTGACTGTTTTGGATCTCGGCTATAACGAAAATCTGACCGGGCCGTTCCCGGATCTCAGCGCACTCGTCAAACTGACTGGTTTAAGCCTCAGTCATAACAGGAATCTGGCCGGGCCGCTTCCGGATGTGAGCGCCCTCATTGACCTGATAACTCTAAACCTCCGGGACACCCAGATGACAGGGCAGATCTCGGATCTGAGACTCCCCGCCAAAGTGCAAACCGTTTACCTCGATCACAACCGTTTGACCGGACCGATCCCGGATCTGAGCGCACTTTCCCACCTGTCACTTCTGAGCCTCCGCGACAACCAATTGACCGGCACGATTCCGTCCACGCTTGGCAACCACCCAATCCTGGGAGAGTTGAACCTCCGTGACAACCAGTTAACCGGCACGATTCCGACCACGCTTGGCAACCTCCATTCCCTAGACTTTCTCTACCTGTCGGGCAATACTTTTAGCGGCTGTATTCCCGCTGAGTTGCGCATCGTAAGGAACAGTGACCTGGAAAAACTGGGTATGCCGTTCTGCGGCCCCGCGCCAACAGCCACTCCAACACCAGGAGCAACACCAACTCCTGCAGTCACGGATAAGGGCGCACTCATCGCGCTCTACCACGCAACTGACGGCGCCAACTGGAAACGCAACAATAACTGGCTGACCGAAAAGCCGATCCATCTTTGGTACGGGGTCTCTGCGAATAGGCACGGACGCGTGACGCAATTGCGCCTCCAAAATAACGGGTTGGAGGGAACGATCCCGGCTCTGAGCGCACTCCCCAACCTGACACATCTTGACCTGGGATCCAACAAATTGAGCGGGTCGATACCGGATCTGGGCGCACTCTCCAACCTGACACATCTTGACTTGGGATCCAACTGGTTGAGCGGGTCGATACCGGATCTGGGTGCACTCTCCAACCTGACTTTTCTGCAGCTCAGAAGCAACCGGCTTACCGGGCGGATCCCTGATTTGAGCGCTCTCACCAACCTGAAAGAACTGCGCCTCAATCACAATGCCTTGACCGGCCCAATCCCCGATCTGAGCGCCCTTACCAGCTTAGGGGGCATGGATCTCTCTTACAATGGACTGACCGGCCCTTCCCCGGTCCTAAGCGATCTCACCAGTTTGAGATACTTGAATCTTAGTAGTAACGAACTGAGTGGTCTGCTGCTCGACTTGCACACCCTCATCAACCTGGAATCATTAGTCCTCAGCAACAACGATTTCAGCGGGCCGGTCCCCGACCTAAGTGCACTCGTCAACCTGAGGGTTTTGCGCCTATGGGGTAACCGCCTCTGCCTGCCAGCAGGAGCAGTCCTGTCTCATCCGCACAGTTTCGTGGACGGCATACTGAAGAGTCTCAATCCGCCCGCATGCACTGGGACCGACTTTTCGACGCCCTTGGAGGCGCCGCGCAACCTGACCGCGATTGTCGGCGCCAGCCAGGTCACGCTCACGTGGGAGGCGGTCCCGAACGCGGCAAGTTACGATCTGTGGGTGTGGGACAGCCTCGACCGCCGCTGGGACCCGCTTGGCGACGCCCTGACCGACACGACCTACACACATTCCGTCCTTACCGACGGCCGCAACTACTACTACCAAGCCCGCGCCCGCGACGCCGCCGGCATGCGCGGGCCCTGGTCGGCACGGGGGCAGGCAATCGTGGTGACGCAGCGGTATCCGCCGCCGCCCGCGTCTCTAGGCCTTGATCTCTTCTATCAGAAGTATCTGAAGGTTGCTGGCGTGGTCGTTGTCGCGCCCAGCGAGGTCTCGGACGGAAAGTTGGACCAGGTGCGCGAGGTCGTTACCGCGATCTTCTCCGGCAGACCCGCCTTCTTCGAAGAGCTGTCCGCCAACCGTCTTCGGATAGTCATCTTCAAGCCGAATGAGCTGGACGAGTACATTGTCCAACTGCCGGAACTCTGGAATCACAGAAGGAACTACCACGGAATAGCCATTCCGACTGCCACAGGATGGGCGGCGGTCACGCCGGAAGACGATAGGACCTGTTACATTTTGATCCACGAATTCGCGCACATAATTCAGTTCGCGCTCGAGGACCAACTCGACGGGCAGGAGTTCAAGGCCCGGGTCACCGCCCTCTATAACGCCGCATTGGACGCCGGACTGTGGCGGAGCGCGTACGCGGCAACGAATGCCCGTGAGTACTGGGCGGAAACGGTCGCATACTGGTTCCGCGAATACACATTTCGGCCTGAGGAAACGCGAGGAAAGAAGCTGGAGGATTACGACCCGGAGATCGCTAGGCTGATCGCCGAAACCTTTGGTGAGGGCGCCTACGTGCCCGAGTACTGCAAGCCCTGACCTTGATGAGAGGAGTAAGGAGTGACCCCATTCCTGCAGGTAGTTTCAGGCCACACGCGCGGGGCCGTCCCGGAAATTGATAGGCACCGATGAGCTAACGGTCTAGAATACACTGTTGTCCGGAACAGAATTGGTTCAAGTTGTCACGGAAGCGGCAACCGCCATAGGGTATGTCCGAACATCCACAGTGATGTAGTTTCAAGGGTACGTCAAGAAGTGAGGGCGAGTAGCAGCAGTCGTATCAGAGGCGTCAGGCCGCCTGCGCGCCGCCCTAGGCGCGGCGCCTGAAGGTGAAAGACACTCTGCAACGAATCACTGTGCTCCAGAGTCACCGCACCAACGCCGTAACCAAATCGCCCGGCGGCAGCCCGTTGGCGATGCGTTCCACGTTCGCCAACGCAGCCTCCATACGCCTACGGGGCGTATCCGGCGTAAGACCCGATGAATGCGGCGTGAGTATAACATTGTCCAACTGCAGCAGCGGGTGGTCGGCCGGCAGCGGCTCCTCCTCAAACACGTCCAGCCCGGCGCCCCTGATCCCGCCCTGCTGAAGCGCCTCGACCAGGGCCGCCTCATCGACCAGTCCGCCGCGAGCAATGTTGAGCAGAACCGCGGACGGCTTCATCAGCCCCAGGGCGCGCCGGTCGATCATGTGACGGGTCGTCGCGTTGAGATGGACGTGCAGCGACAGATAATCAGTCTCCGCCAGAACTTGGTCAACCTGCTCCGGCCCGCCCAGAAACTCGACGTGAAACTCGTCCAACTCGGACTGAGGGAACGCCACCACGTCGGTCGCCATGATGCGCATGCCCAGCGGCCACGCCCGCCGCGCCACCTCGCGCGCGCTGGCGCCAAAGCCGATCAACCCTAGATTCTTGCCCGCCAGCTCTTCCCCCATCGCCCGCTGCCAGCCATCGGCCCGATTGTGTTTGAGGTCTTTGGCAAAGCAGAGGATCAGCATGATTACGTGTTCGGCCAACGGCACGGCGCTCAACCGCCCGGGCGAATTGGCCAGCGGCAACCCCTTTTCCAGAAAGTAGGCTACGTCTACATGATCGGTGCCGTTGGTGGTGACATGCCACAGCTTCACACCCGCGGCCAGGCCTGCGTCGATCAGAGCACGCGTGCCCACTGCGCCGCCAGGGTCTATGACAACGGACACGCCCTCAAACTGTTCAGCTGTCGACCTGTCGGGATCGTATACCTCGAAGGGGAAGCGGCCCTCGTTTGCCTCGACGAAATAGGGGTAAGCGCCATCGAGTCCGGCCGGCGCGCGCAGGTAAAGAGTTTTCATCGTTCGTGATTCCTGGGTGTTGAAAGGAGTGAAAAGGGCAGGGCTGCAAGGAGAAGAAGCCTCGTCTCCAATCGTTGTATGGGCCTACTCTATGGGCACCCGTACCACTGATGTTCAACGGATGAGGTGACGGACTCCAAGTATAGGAGGTGAGTCGCCCCTCGTCAACCGAGCTTCACGGGACGACCGGCGTGCGTAGGGGTGAAATCTGGATGCATCATAGGTTTTGGGAGGGAACAGTCTGGTGGGGAATCATGACAGCGGTGGCAGGAATGGTTTAACGTCTTTGGGCGAGACGCAGTGCAGGCGCCAGGCCTGGCCGTACGGTGGGGTCCGCCAGTTGGGGCGGGTGCGAGGGCAGGCACAGGGCCGGCACCTGCGGGGATCTGATGGGACAGGCGGGACGTGGTCTGGCTGGACACCTTCAAGTAGGCACCGGTCACCAATATCGACACCCGGTTCGATGAGGCGTGTTGTAGGAGAGGGGGCGTTGCGGGGGCGGAGCCCCCGCACAAGGGAGGGCCGACTAGGCCCGACCGCCCAAAACTGCAGGGGCTAGGAGACAGGGGTTAGGGGTCAGAGACGGCGCTTATGCTGGCGGAAACTGGATTGGGAACAGACCATGGCTTGTGTGCCTCCAGAGGTATACGAAAGTTCGCCCAAATATTGGGATGCACCCGTGAGATTTTTGCTCTTTGACCTTGATTCATCAATATGCTATAAAAGTCGGTGAGAAGCAGGCAGTGTTGGTAACAGGGTGCGACCTATAATCGGGGTAAGTTGCATGACGAACCGCCGAGCAGCATTCTTGAAAGCAACAACTTGCTGACTCCAGACCTCGCCCCATTTCCGGTCGACACCGCAGGACAACCAAGCGAAACACTGCCACCCCGGTCGCCTTCAGCATGAGAAAATCGGCATTCAGGCATACCGATTCTGCGCGGCGTACCTGAGACCAACATGTGCGCTTGGGATAGAGGGCAAGGAGGCGTTCCCCGTTTGAAGCCGGAAGTTGTCAGTGTCGTTCAACAATTCAGGACCAACGAGGGCGGTAGCCATGAGCAATGTACCGATGACGAGGCCCGAAGAGATGCTGGCCTTCCACGACGGCAAGTTCCCGGGGAACGCCTTTGTGGGCCTTGAGGGCGGCCGCGTCCTCTTCAGCAACGGCACCCACTTTTCCGTCAGCGCCGACGGCGGCGTCACCTGGAGCGAGCCCTACCCGGGGCTGGACGAGAACGGCGACCCGCTCACGCTCACGAACTGTTCGATGGTAAACCTCTCCGGCGGCGCCATCGGCATGGCGACAAAGCGCACTCGACCGGGCACCACCCGCCTGTACGAGTCGCAGATGGTCTTCAGGCGCTCGGAGGATGAAGGCAGGACATGGTCCGCCCTCACTCTGATGAACCACTGGATGCTGGCCGCGCACGCTCTCAACGACACCATGATCCGCACCCAGTCCGGCCGCATCCTCCTGCCGGTCTATTTCGGCATCGGCCAGGGCGGCTTTCACCAGGAGGGGGCGCCGTTCCCGGGCGGATACGTCGACGGCGTCTTCGTTTCGACAAGCGCGCACTTCTACGATCCCCACTTTACCGCCAGCTATGTCATCTACAGCGACGACGAAGGCGAGACCTGGCAGAAGAACAGCGACGGCGAGCTGCTTATCATCATGGAGTACGGGGGACGCTGGGAGCTGACCAACGAGCCGACGCTCGTGGAGTACGCGCCCGGCAAGCTGCTCATGATTTTGCGCACGCGGCTGGGACGCATGTATCAGGCCTGGTCGGAGGACGACGGCGACACCTGGACCCGTCCCGAACCGACGCAGCTGGCGGGCACGCAGGCCCCGGCCCAGATCCGCCAGTTCCCCGGCACGGGGCACCTGCTCGTCGTCTGGACGCAGCAGAGCGAAGAGGAGATCAAGCGAGGCCTGATCCGCACCCGCCTGTCGACCGCAATTAGCCGCAACCAGGGTCGTATCTGGGAACATTTCCAGAATCTGGAATCCCTGCACGAAGAGACTCACGTCGAACCAGGCCCTCTCTACACGGTTCGTCCCGAGGGGGCTTACGGTGCGCCGGGAGGCGGCGTCGAATGCGACGTCGACTCCGTAAAACCGTTGCCGGAGGGATATGGCATGTGGTCCTACCCGGCAGTGCATGTCGCTGAAGACCGGGTCCTGATCCAGTACAACCACTTCCCGTTCGACATGGCGGGCCACCGTCACCGCGGCCACCATCTGAAGGTTCTTCCTTCGTCATGGTTCTACGGTGGCGAGGACCCCACGAGCGAGAATCCGACTTTGTCTCGCATTGAGGGGCACGTAAGGGGGGAGTTGTAACACGCAAGAGGTAAGCTGCCCACCGCCTAGCCGGCGATTGGCTTACCAACAGATCATAGGGGGAATTCCGACATGGCACAGGAAGTAGAGCTGGGAGGGCTGCGATTCACCGCAGGGACGCCGCGCATTGTAGCAGAAGGCCTCGGATTCTGCTGGTATCCCAGCATCCGCCGGTTCCCCACCGGCGAGTTGCTCGTCTCCTACAGCAAGAACCCCGATTCGGCCGAAAACCTGACGAACGTAAACGGTCTTTCGCTCTCCAAAGACGAAGGCGCCACATGGTCGCAACATGCCGATGTTTCCGGCCTCAGCGGGCGCTTGAACATCAGCCTGTCCGACGGTTCACTGGCCGGTCCCAACCAGCCCTATAAGCCGGATCCTCTCGGCCAGTGGCGCACCTTCGTGGGCAACTACGGTCGCATCGGCAAGGGCGGCCAGCAGTACTCGGTCGATTTGTGGGGCGCGCGCATCGAAGGCCTGCCGCGTGACGTGAAGGCCCGCACCGTGCAGAGTCCCACCCGCTGGGCGGAGATCTCCCCTTTTACCCACATTATTGAACTGGAACCGGGACGCCATCTGGCCACCACCTACCTGACATTCGCAGGAGACGACCGCTACAGCACCGTGGTCATGACCTCAGAGGATGAGGGCCGCACTTGGCACTACCTCTCCACCGTGGCCACCGCCGAAGACGGCGCCGACTCCTGGGAGGGCTTCTGTGAGTCCTCACTGGTACGCCTGGAAGACGGCGACCTGATGTGCGTGGGACGCATGGGCGGCGGCCGCGATCAGCTGCTGGCGCGTTCCTACTCCAGCGATGAAGGCAAGAGTTGGTCCCCTATCGACCGCCTACCGGCCTGGGGCGTGCTGCCCCAAGTGAATCGGCTGAGTAATGGCGCGCTGGTGATTTCATGCGGCCGTCCGGGCCTTTTCATCTGGTTCTCGACCGACCCGCGCGGCGAGCACTGGGAGCCCTTCGACCTCATGGCCCACCACAATTCCGAGATGGGCGAGGCCCATCAGATCAGCCCCGGCAAGTACGGGCTGGAGCCGGTCACCCGCGAGCAGTACTACACCGTCCATCACAATTTCGACCTGCCGGACCAGACCACGTCCTACACTTCGATGCTGGAGGTTGAGCCGGGCCGGCTGCTGATAGTTTACGACCGCATGCCCTATGGGTGGATGCCGGTTCCGACCGACGCCGAGGTGCGCAGCCGCATCCTGGCGCGCTATGCCGTCTCCAATCTGGCGCCGGACAGTATGACGCCGGACGAACGGGAACGCATCTACTTGCTGGAGCTGGATTTTTGACGGCTTTGACCGTACAGAGTTGAAATGCCAGCCAAGTTTGGAGGTTGACGGGATGTTGACCCCAGTCAGGAGGAGCCAATGCACATAGTGGAAGTTTGTTCACCTGATTCATGTGATGCGAATGATCAATTGCACGGTTCATGGCAACTGCGACAGTCGCAGTAGAATTCAGGAGGAAACAACATGCAACGCTTCGATTCCAGTGATTTCTCACGCCGCAACTTCCTCAAGGGGTCGGTCATCGCCGCAGCCGGCGGCCTTCTGGCGGCCTGCGCACCGGCGGCTGCGCCTGCAGGAGAAGCGCCCGCCGCAGACGATGAAGCCGCCATGGCATCGGACCGCCTGGGCGGCACGCTCGTCTTCGGCTATCCGCAGAAGACCAGCTACCAGGACCTGCTGGCAATGGAGCACAACGCCGGCAACAGAAGATACTACCTGGTCGGTCTGACGCACAACTGCCTGGTCAACATCAGCGCCGACTATACCACCTGGCTGCCCGAACTGGCCGAAAGCTGGGAGTTCGACGGCAATGACGCGACCTTCAACCTGCGCGCGGGCGTCAAGTGGCACGACGGCGAGCCGTTCACGTCGGCCGACGTGGAGTTTACAATCGGACGCCTGGTCGGCCACCCGAATGTCAACCAGTGGAACGGCGTGCGTCACTTCAAAGGCATCATCGAAGGCATGACCGAGTTCTCCGAAGGTGAGGCAGACGCGGTGACGGGGATTTCGGCGCCTGACGATCATACGATCGTCTTCCACATGACCAACCCGTATCGCGCCGCATTCCTGGAGAAGCTTCTCAACTTCCCCATCATGCCCAAACACCTCCTGAGCCAGTATCCGGAGGACACGTGGGGCATCGACGAGCAGGGGCAGCAGGGGTTGAAGAACACACCCTACGCCAAGGAACAGGGCATCGGCACCGGCCCCTTTAAGGTCAGCAACTACATCCCCGATCAGATCGTCGAGTACGAACCCTTCGACGACTACTGGGGCGGGAAGCCGCAGCTGGACAAACTGGCCTTTGTCCCCTATACCGACCAGCTGGCGATGGCCGCCGCGGTGGAGAAAGGCGAATGCCACATCGCCATCCGTACACCGCAGTCGGAGTACGAACGCTTCCAGGCCATGGAGCACGTCGACATCGTGCTCAATCACGGCCCGAGCGCATTTGCCTGGTACCACAACCTGCGTTATGTCCTCAACGACAAGCGTGTCCGCCAGGGTCTCAGTCTTGCCCTGAATCGCGACCAGATCGCCCAGGACTTTTTCTACGGCACGGTCGAGGGCGCCAAGGCCCCCCTCTGGTACGGCGACTACGGCATCAGCCCCGATTCGGCCAAGTGGTACGAGTACAATCCGGAAAAGGCCCGCCAGCTCCTGGAGGAAGGGGGTTGGGACTTCGACTACACCTTCCGACTGGGCATGTCTTCGCTGTCGCCGACCTACGAGCCGCTCTATGCGATGTTGCGCGAGATGTGGGATGCCGTCGGCGTCAAAACCGAGTTCCACGTCATGGCCGCCGAGTACACCAACATTCTCAACAACCCTCCGCACGACTTCGATACGCTCTTCAGCGGTTACGGTTGGGGCCTGACGCCTGGCGGCTTCATCCACAACTTCACTGACCCGCGCTGGGGTGATGTCGATGAGCAGGGCGTGTCAATGGTCGATGAACTGATTCTGGTTGAAGACCCGGATGAGCTGCGCGAAGGCGCGCTGCGGCTGCAGGAGTATGCCGCCGACCTCCAGCGCCACTGCGTAATCGCCCAGGTTCCAGGCATTCACGTGGTAAGCAAACGCGTGCAGAACGGCGGCGTCGTACCGGTCTACGGTCCGCGCACCGACTGGATCGACTGGGTCAACGTCCATGTGTCTGCCTAGGGGCAGTGAATCGTGGTCGATGGTCACTTATGTGGTCCCGAAATTGGATGGCCACTGATCTGTGACCACTAGAGTTTTTACAATCGCTGGTCCTCCGGGGTCGTAGCGACCTCGGAGGGCCGAACTTCACACAACTGACATGTCAACTTACGTTTTGCGCCGTATTCTCCTTGTCTTCCCTCTCCTGCTCGGCGCTACAATTATCAACTACACGATATTCGCTTTGTCCCCGGGGGACCCGGTTTCCGCCATGATCGACCCATTTGAGTTGAGCAACATGACGGCAGAAGACCTGCAGGAAGCGCAGGAGGCCCTGGGACTGAACAAACCGATCTACGTACGCTATCTGCTCTGGCTTGGGCAGGCGATTCGGGGCAATCTGGGCTACTCGATCTGGTTCAACACGCCAGTATTCGAGGTAATGTTGCGCGCTTTGGGCAACAGTATGCCGGTGATGATCTTCGCTCTCCTGGTGTCTACCATCGCGGGGATCACCTTGGGCATCATCTCCGCCCTGAAGCCATACTCTTTGATCGACAGCGTACTGACCACTTTCGCCTTTGCGGGTGTGGCCGTGCCTGGGTTTTTCTTCGCCTTGCTCCTGATCTATGCGGTGGCAATCAAAATGGACATCCTGCCGACCGGCGGCGTCACCACACCGGGCGCCGACCCCTCTTTTGGGAACCGCTTTTCGCATATCATCCTACCCGGCTTTGCCCTGGCCTATGAGACGACCGGCAGCCTGCTGCGCTATACAAGGTCGAGCCTGCTGGAGGTTCTCAGCCTGGACTACATGACGACGGCGCGGGCAAAGGGCCTTGTCGAACGCGTCGTAATCCTGCGGCATGGACTGCGCAACGCTCTGCTGCCGATCATAACCATTCTCGGTCTGCGCCTCCCCAGCCTATTTGGTGGGGCAGTGCTGATCGAAACCGTGTTCAACTTTCCCGGTGTCGGCCTGACCCTGGTGCATGCCACCAACATGCGAGATTATCCGCTGATGATGGGCGGAGTCCTTATATTGGCGATCCTGGTCCTGTTGAGCAACCTGCTGGCGGACCTGCTCTATACCGTGGCCGACCCGCGCATCCGCTATGAAGAAGGCTGAGGTCAATGACCGAGAAGCAAACGGCAACAGCGTCCGACGAAATCTTTAGTGAGACGCGGAGTTCCTCCTCGGCCAGGCTCCGCGCCCGCTTCTGGAGCCGTTTTCGACGCCACAGAATGGCGATGGCAAGCCTGGTCTTTCTGGTCATTATTGTCCTGCTCGCGATCGCCGCGCCCTGGGTAACCCAGCACCCTCCGAACGATATCCAATCCGGCCTGAGCCGCGCCGCACCCAGCGCCGAACACATTCTCGGGGGCGATATTGCAGGTCGCGATGTGTGGTCCCGTGTCGTCTACGGCGGACGCGTTTCTCTCTCCGTAGGGCTTGTAGCGGTCTCAATCTCGATTCTGATCGCAGTTCTCCTGGGGACGCTGGCGGGCTACTATGGCGGTTCGGTCGACATGATCATCATGCGTATCACCGACATTGTGATGCTCTTTCCCGTCCTGATTATGATCATGACTGTGGTTTCCATTTTAGGCCCCAACATCTTCAACGTCATGGCGGTAATCGGTCTTTTTGGATGGCCAAGCTCTGCGCGCCTGGTGCGCGGCCAGATCCTGACGGTGCGTGAGTGGGACTTCGTGATGGCGGCGCGCTGCCTGGGCGTAATGGACCGCAGCATCATGTTCAAGCACATCCTGCCGCACGTACTTGCGCCATTGCTGGTGGCAGCGACATTTGGCGTCGCCTCTGCCATCCTGAGTGAGGCCGGTCTATCCTTTTTGGGATTGGGCGTCCTGCCCCCGACTGCCTCCTGGGGCAATATGCTCAACGGCGCACAATCCATCTTCATCCTCGAACGCCACTGGTGGATCTGGGTACCGCCCGGAATGGCGATTCTGCTCACCGTGCTGGCGATCAACTTCGTGGGCGACGGCCTGCGCGACGCCTTCGACCCCCGCATGAGTCTCGACTGACCGCCATTCCCCAACCCAACGCCCGGACTTCAACACATCCTGCCTCTGGCCGCATACCACCTGGAGAGAATGACAATGAAAGACCGCCCCTTTCTCCTCTCGACCCTGGTGGACTTCCCCGACGACTGCCAGCGCATCGAATGGACCGAAGATCTGGTCGCACAGCTGCTCGACCGTCTGCACTGGATAGGTGTGCGTCGCGTCTATTGGAATTACTATCACGCCGGTCACTGGGAGTGGTTTCTTGCATACGGACCGCTCGGAGGCGTGGCCAAAACGCTCGAAAACCTGGGCGATCCGATGCGTGTGGGACGGCGCCTTGCCCACGAGCGCGGCATGGAGTTCTATGCCGTCATTAAGCCCTATGAGAACGGCGTCAGCCACGCGCATCCCAAGGCAGTTCTGGCGAAGGACGGCATCATCGGGTTGCCCGGCATCGGCGGCTACTACCACGTCGACCCCTGGGTGCTGGCACGGCCGGAGCTGCGCGTGAAAGCCCGCCAGGCCGACCTGCCGCGCGGGCTGGAGAGTACACCGGTCACGCGCATTCAACTGCGTCAGAAGGATACGACGCCGCTACGCATCCGACCCCAAAACCTGGAAATCTGGACCAGCGAAGACAACAACGGCTACCGCAAGCGCGACCTGGAGTTCGACCTGTCCGAGGGAGTAGAGACCTGCCCCCACGACGTCGTCGATATCGACGGCAATCCGGTCAGCAGCCGGGGCGACGAGGTGCGCTTTCTGAACATTTCCGGCCTGAACCTCCTTGACCCCTTCATTGCAGTCACGACGAATTTCGAAGACAGCGATGGCACATTCGCGAACACGGCGGTAGAGATGGTGCGAGCATTTGGGCCCGACGATCAGCCCCTGCCGATCGTGGTCGCCAGCCACAAGGCAATCTGGCGGCCGCAGCGGGACCTGCGCACAGGAGACCTCGAATACGACACCGGCCTGGGCGGGGCCATGGTCCGCCTGGACGTGTCCAACTCCGCATCAGCTTTTCACAATGTCCTCACTCACACCGCCAACGCCCCTGACGGCGTGATCGCATTTGCAAAGGGCCGCAACAGATACGTATCTGGTTCGCTATGCGAAGGCTATCCCGAGGTGCGGGCGGACTGGATGGAGTGGGTCAGCGACTGCATCGCCGCCGGCGTTGACGGCCTGGACGTGCGCATCTCCTGCCACAGCTCCTGGACCGACTCACCCGAAATCTACGGATTCAACCAGCCGGTCGCGGCCGAATACGAACGCCGCTACGGCGTCAATCCCGATACTGAGCCCTACGATCCGGTCCTCTTGGGCGACGTGCGCGGCGACCTCTACGACCGGTTCCTGCGCGCAGCCAAGGCGCGCCTCGCCGCGGCGGGGCTGCCGATGCATCACCACATCGAAATCGAGTCCTTCCGTCCCGATGCCTCGCCGTCGCGCACGCGTTCGCGCCCCGGCAACATCACGTTCCACTGGCGCCGCTGGCTGCGCACCGGCCTGGCCGACGAGACGACGCTCTTTGGCCGCGCCTGGCCCCCCGAACGCCTCCTAAGCGACGCCTTTGTGCAAGATGTGCTGGATGAAGTGGCAACGACAGGCGTGCCCGCGCACCTGAGCCTGCCTGTAAAAGTTTCGGGTACCGACGGCGGCCGGCTGGCCGATCAGATCGAGTATACCTGGCGTTCCGGACGGCTCGCTGGTTATACCATATATGAGACCGCAGCCCTCTACGACAGGAACAAGACGGGGGCCGACGGCCGCCTGCATTTCCTTCCCGGTCTTACCGAAGCCGTGCGCGCACGCGCCGAGGAACTTGGCTTGCTGTGAGGATGGCCGCGACAGGCACTGTATTCGTCCACTGGAAAAGAACTGGGGGAGATTTTGACTCAGATCACGCTTGGCGAACCGGTCCTGATTGACCAGGCCCCGGTTGGGTTAAAGAGTTGGGGCCCATGGCAGTTCCCTCACCTTGAACGCCTGGCCGACGGCCGCATCCACCTTGAATTCCACGTCGAAGCCGATTCTGTCACCGCCTACGGGCTGCCCACCAGTCACGCTCTCTCTGCCGACGGCGGCCAGACGTGGGAGGCGGTAGAAGCCAGCGACGCCCGCGGCGGACTACTACTGCCGAACGGAGACCGGCTGCTGCCGGTGCAGTTTCAGTCCCGCCACCGTGCCGAGGTGACGTTGCCCGAACCCGTGCTGGTCCAGGAGGATGCGCCTAACCACATAACCCACATATACCGTGCTGCCGACTTTCCTGCCGAGCTCTCGGGCTGGCGCTTCCTGCGCCAGCGCAGTGGAGAAAAGGACTGGGTCGAAGAGACGGCGTCGGTGCGCATGCCCGGCGAAATCCGCATCGTCCGCGAGGAAATGTATGCCTTCTGGCCCTCGTTTCACCATGGCCGCTCGCAGCTGGCACCCGATGGCTCCATTTGGGAAGCGATCCATACGAAGCGGATCGTCGACGGCGTGGTACAGCCGGCGAACAATATTGTCTATCTGCGGTCGGTCGACGCGGGATATTCCTGGGATGTTCTGAGCGAAATCCTCTACCAGCCGGACAGGGAGGCCGATCCGCACGCGGACCAGCGGGACGGCTTCACCGAACCGGAGTTCAACTTCATGCCGGACGGGTCAGTGCTGTGCCTTCTGCGCACTCATGACCTGCTGGGGGTCGGCCCTTCGTACTGGTCCCGCTCGCTGGACGGCGGCCAGTCGTGGAGTGTGCCGCGTGTATTTGACGACCGCGGCGTATGGCCGCGTATGTTGACCCTGGGAAACGGGATAACGCTGGCGTCATACGGCCGGCCCGGGCTGTTCGTTCGCGCCACTGCGGATCCGGCCGGACTCGAATGGGAGCAGAGGGTTGTGGTGGTCGAGCCAGCCGAGAGGCGCCAGGACACCTGCTCCTATTCCGCCCTGCTGGCGCTGGACGAAAGAACGGCGCTACTGGCCTACTCTGATTTCAACTATCCCGACGCCCAGGGGCAGAAACGCAAGAGCATCATGGTGCGCACGGTTACAGCTACCTGACCGCTGTTCGCAGCAGATTTCCCCGAATAGTCACGTCACCCTTAACAGAAGCCCCGCAAAAGCCGTGAACAGTGTGGATTTCGTTCTTCATTGCGGCTAAAGGCATGGAGAAATACATGAATGTTTCTGAAGAACAGGTCAGAGCCGGACAGGCCGTCTACACCAGGCGCAGTTTACGCCTATATGACTTCGTTGTGCTTGGCCTGACAAACCATCTGATTTGGAACTGCCCGACAAATCGTCTGATCCAGCAGTACAACAAACACATCACGGCAAACCATCTCGACGTCGGCGTCGGAACCGGCTATTTCCTGGATCAATGCCGCTTCCCTTCACACACCCCGCGCGTCGCCTTGTCGGATATCAACCGCAACTCGTTGGACTTCGCCGCCCGGCGCATTGCGCGACATTCTCCCGAAACATATCTCCGCAACGTCCTGGAACCGGTCTCCATCGATGCCGCAAACTTTGACTCCGTAGGGATTAACTACCTTCTCCACTGTCTCCCTGGATCCATCGCGGCCAAGTCCGTCATATTGGATCATCTGAAAGCGCTGATGAATCCCAATGCCGTTCTCTTCGGTTCGACCTTGCTTCAGGGCGGCGTCTCACGCAGTTGGTTAGCCAGGCGCCTGATGGCTTTCTACAACAAGAAGGGCATCTTTTCGAACCAAGACGACGATCTGGACGGGTTAAAGCAGGCGCTCAACCAGCGCTTTCACGATGTCTCGATCGAGATTGTCGGCTGCGCGGCGCTCTTCTCCGGACGCATCTAATCAACCCCATTCATATCGCGATTGGATTCGCGTAACACTCTAATAGAACTGCCGTCAAACCATATCCCGCGTCGCCAGGCCAGGAATCACACCGAGCGCCTGGCACGCGAGTGCACCGCAGCGGTTGGCAAACGCAACCGCCTCCGCAAGGCCCTGCCCCTCAGCCAGCGCCACCGCCAAGCCCGCGTTGAAGGCATCCCCGGCGCCGGTCGTATCGACAACCTCAACCGATACGCCTGGCACCTCCTCCTGCCCGTCCTCGGTCAGAATCAGGGCGCCTCTCTCTCCCATCGTGACGATCAAGTTGCCGACACCGCGAGCACGCAGTTGCCCGGCTAGTTCGGTCGTGTCTGAAGGATCGTCCGGTGCCAGGCCGAGGAGAATGCGCAACTCGGTCTCGTTCGGTGACAGGTAGTCCACATTCTGCAAGACGCTCTCTTCAAGCGCCGTGGCCGGCGCCGGATTGAGGATCGTACGCACGCCGTGCTTCTTGCCCAACGCCATCGCCCGCGCCGCCGCCGCCACCGGAATCTCCAGCACCGACATCACCACGTCGCTGCGGGCGATCTGCTCTTCGACCCGGTCGACGAACGCCCCGTCCATGAGCTCGTTCGCGCCCATGTCGAGAATAATACCGTTCTCACCTTCGGGATTCAGAATGATGAAACCGACGCCCGTGGCCATCTCCTCCGTCCGCTGCATGTAGGTCGTGTCGACCCCTTCCTCGGAGTAAAGGTCGACTGCAATCTCCCCCAGCTTGTCGTCGCCGATGATACCGGCGAAGTGCGCCTGCGCGCCCAGCCGGGCCACGCCGACAGCCTGATTCGAGCCCTTGCCGCCCGGCCCCATATCAAAGTCCGAACCGACCAGCGTCTCGCCAAAGACAGGCATGCGCTGCGTCCGCAAAGTCATGCCCACGGCGAAGCTGCCGACAACTGTGATTACGGGCTTGGTCATCGGAGGGTCTCTCTTTCGCTGTCAGGAGTCGTTTGTAGAGGAGTTTTTTCTGCGGCTCAGTTGGGCTGGGCTGCCTGGGACGGCTCTCTCAGGCCGACCTCTCCCGCTTTGGCGATCATGGCGTTCGCAACCTGACGGATTTCGGCCCGTTCGGCGTCGGTGGCCGCGGCGATCTCCTCCGCAACCAGCTCGTCGCAGCGCCGGTGCAGGCCGTCCATGTCGGGGATGCGGTCGGGAAACTTCTCGTGGAGTGCTGTGTGCCAGCGCTTACCGTAGGCCGCGTGAATCGTCTCGTCAGCCCAGTCGAACTCCATGTCGTGTTGGCTCATCCTGTCCTGGTACTGCGCGAAGGCTTCCGCCCGTTTGACCTTGTTACCGATATTCTTGGTCTCGAAGTAGTGAAGCATACCCAGTCGAACGATCGGCTCCTGCCCGGCCGCGCTGTCGTAGATGTAGCTGCCCAGAGGCATCTCGTGCAGTGCGAAGCCCCATGCGCGCAGCCGCTCATAGCCCATCAGCACGTGGCGGCTCTCGTCGTAGGTCCAGCGTGCTGCGTCGTAGATGTATTCCCAGTCAAGGTCGTCGGCGAAGGCGTGCAGTATAGCGCCGCCCGTCTCCACCGCCCACACTTCATTCAGATGACTGACGCCGCTCCGTAGCTGCAGGTTGATCCCTTCACCGTAGGCAAAGTTGGGATCGATGATATCGGGCCAGTAGAAATGACAGAGATGGAAGCGCGGGTCCCGCGCCGGGACTTCGGCCAGCTTAAAGGGACGGCGACCGGGCAGGTCGTTCGGCGCCGTAGCCGGATGAGGCGCTTCCAGCCTCAGTCCTCCCACCTGTTCCAGTCGCTCCGCCAATGCCGAGGCCCAGTTCTCCGCTTCCTCCCTATGTTCAGGATCAGACCCGGCCATCGCTTCCACCTGGCTATCCAACCACCCGATCTGCGCCTCTTTCTCCTCGATCGCCAGATTGAGTGCACGCAGAATCGGACCGTCGCTGAGGTCGTCGGCACAGTCGACGTAACTCCGGTAAGCGGACAGGAGAGCGGGCTTAAAGACCCGCCGCAGAGCCAAGAGAAACGCCTGCGCGCTGGGCGCGTTGATCAGTTCATCGAAGACCTCGACAAGAGGCGCATCTTCGCCGATTTCCAACATCCGCCTCGGGTATCGCAGCTCAAAGATCCGCTCCCGCAGCGCGTGCGCCGTCAGCGTGTCTTGCCACGTGAAACGCGGCAGCGTCATCTTCGCTTCCAGCGCGGCAATGCCCGCCAGCCAGGCCGACTGGCTGACGATCAGCGACCGTTCGCACCGGTAGAAGCGTTTGAGAATGGTCGCCGCGTCCAGACGCAGAAAACGTGCGCGTGAATGCTCCCCAGGCAGATAGCGAATGTTTTTGACGGTCATGGTTCCACTCTCAATTGTAAATTTTTTTAGAGGGCAAGAAAACCTGACTCTGCCCCTATCCCTTGACCGCGCCCGCCGTCAGACCGCTGATCATGTAGCGCTGCAGGAACAGGAAGAAGATAAGACCCGGCACGATGATCAGCACCGCCATCGCCATGATGTTGCCCCAAACCACCGAGCCGGCGATGCCCACAAAGAAGTTGATGCCGACCGAGAGCGGGTACTTCTCCTGGTCCTTCATCATCGTCAGCGCAAACATGAACTCCTGCCACGCGATCGTAAATGCAAACAGCGCCACAGCCGCGATGCCGGGCGCCGCCACCGGCAGAAAGACGCGTCGAATCGCTCCCACGCGACTACACCCGTCGATCATCGCCGAGTCTTCCAGCTCGCGCGGAACCGTGTCGAAGTAGCCCTTGAGCATCCAGGTCGAAAATGGCAGCGCCCCCATGGTATAGACGATGATCAGACCCGCATAGGTGTTGACCAGATTGAGCCGCGTCAACGTGACGAAGAGCGGGATCAGCATCAGCACGCCCGGAAACATCTGGCCTGCTATCAGCCACACGCCCAGCGAACGGCGCATGCGGAACTGAAAGCGGGAAAGCGCATACGCACCCAGCGTGGTCAGCACCAGCGCCAGCAGAGTCGTTACGGTGGCGATATAGAGGCTGTTGAGAAAGTAGCGCCCGGCCGGGGTCTCGGTGAGTACGTAGTTGTAGTTGGCCAGGGTCGGTTCCTGGGGGAAAAGTACAGGAATCCGCGTAAAGATCTCAGGACGCGCCTTGAATGAACTGGTCAGCATCCAGAAAAAGGGAAACGCGGTAAAAGTGCTGATGATGAGTAACCAGCCATACGCCAACACGTAGCGGACAAGCCGGCGGCGGACGAACTGTTCCATGAGAACCTCTCCTATTCGACGTCTTCCAGCACTTGCCGCGTATAGAGTGTGATCGGAAGCAGCAGCAATATCAGCATGACCACCCCAACCGCCGAGGCATAGCCTATCTTGAAGAAGCGGAAGGCGTTCAGGTAGGACATAATTGAGAGCAACATCGTCGTATCGCCCGGGCCGCCCCCTGTGAGGACATAGACGCTGTCGAAATGGTTGAATGCCCAGATTGTGGTCAACAGAATGGCGATCTTGCCAACGCGATTGAGTAGCGGAACCGTTATGTACCGAAAGCGCCCCAGGACGCCGGCGCCGTCGATCGCGCCCGCTTCGTAGAGCTCCTCCGGCACCGTTTGTAGACCGGCAAGCAGCATCACCACCGAGAAGGGAAGCAGTTTCCAGATAGCCACCACCATCGTCGCGGCCAGGGCCGTGTTTTTATCGCCCAGCCAGCCGATCTGGCGGTCGATGAGGCCAAGTTCCATCAAGGCATAGTTCAACATCCCGAAATGCGGATCGAAGATCCAGCGCCAGGTCAGTGCGGCAACCACAGCCGGGCACACCCAAGGGATCAAGGCAAGACCCCTGAACAGACCTCGCAATGGGATATTCTCGTTCAGGGCGATCGACGTAAACAGTCCCAAAACATATGTAATAGCTACAATGCCGACAGTCCAGAGGATATTGTTGGCCAGCGCCCCCCAGAATAGCGTGTCGTTCGTCGTCAATTCGATGAAATTAAATGCGCCAACCAGGGTTGTATCTTTATTGTAGAGATTGTACTGGGTGAAGGCGAGATAGATCCCGCGCAAGAGCGGATACACCGTCAACAGCAGTAGGGGAATGACGGTTGGCAGCAGGTAATAGTAGGGCGTAATGTGGCGATTGCTCAGGCGGCGCGAAAGGCGTTCGAGCCCTTCTGGCAAGGGAACGGACAACGTTTTCGTAGACACGTTTGCCTCCAACCAGACTTCAGTGACCTCCGGTCAAGCGGCGAGGGCGGTCACTGTCAAAGAGGGCGACCCGGGATTTGCGGCAAGCCGGAACCGGTGCAAGCCCAAATGGTGCCTGCACAATGAAACTGAGAGAGCCTTCGACTGCAGTTCAAAACAGTAGACAGGGGTAACCCCCTGTCTACTTTGCATCCGAAGCGTATCCTGACCGATTAGCCCAGGCAAAGGAAGAAACCGCCGCGGCGACAGGGTAGAGAGAACACTGGCCCGCTAACCCGCCGGGTGAGATCCTTCTACACCCCTCGACGACGGCGCGCTAGGCCTGATACTCCTGCAGTATCTTGGTTCCTTCGACCTCCAGAAGATCGATCAGTTCGTCGAGCGTCATTTCATTCTGCAGATACTTCTGGATGTTCGGTCCCAGCAGACGGTCATCGAACTCGGCCCAGGCCGGATGCTTGGGGTAACCGACGCCGTGCTCCACCTCGCGCAGGGCCACGTCCCAGGCGTGCTCCGTCGTCGTAAACCGGGGATCCTCCATCGCCTTGATGCTCGTTGGGAAGAGCCAGTCACCGTAGGCGATGGCCGAAGAATTTTCGTCGTTGGACAGCCACAGAGTGACTTCCCATGCGGCATCGACCGTACCTCTGGCAGTTGCGTCCGTGGCAACAGACCAGGTCTGCGGTTCGCTGCTGTTTGCGTGGCGCTTGTAATGGGGAAGCGGGACCATGTGCCACTCGAACTCCGGCTCGGCCTCCATCACGATACGTCTGGCCCAACAGCCGGTTTGGCGCATCGTATAGATTCCCAGTCCGAACGCTTCCAAAGTGTTGGAGCCGCCGAAACTTTCCTGAGACAGGATATCATCCACCCAGAGCATGTCATGCCACAACTGCAGGGCTTCACGCGCCGGCTGCACGTCAATCTCCCAATTCTGTCCCGATCCACCCATCACGTCGGCGCCGGTCTGCCACATCCAGGCGATGATGTCCTCGGTCGTCTGTGTCGCCGTGAGGTTGGCGGCCAGTCCGTAGTATTCCGGCGGGCTGGTGAGCTCCTTGGCAGCCGGGATGAAGTCGTCCCAGGTCCAGCCATCCAAGGGAAGTTCAAATCCTGCCTCGTGGAATCGGTCCGCATTCACATACATCGTCCCGACTTCCCAGCACCAGGGCACACTGAAAATCTTGCCGTCCAGGGGGGAGACGGCCGCGTCGAGCGCCTTGGGATGGGTCGTTTCCACCAACCCTGAGTTGTTTATCAGCTCGGTCAGGTCCAGGTAACCGCCCTGGGTTCCGTACTCGTTCGCCCATGCCGTAATGCCGTGGACGATTTCGGGCGTCACACCACCGGCAATCGACGTGGTCAGGTAGTCACGCGCCTGGCCCCATCCGCCCTGGATGTATTCGGCGGTAATGCGGCTGCCATGCTCGGCATTCCAATTGTCGATCGCCGCTTGTGTGGCCTCGACCGCGCCCGGTTGCCACACCAGCGTGTAGAACTGCACGGTCTGAGGTTCAGCCCCGCCTTCTGCATCACCGGCGGCCTCTTGTGGCGCGACCGGTGCCGCGCATGCGGCCAGTGCAACGCCGGCTGCGGACAGGCCGGCCATCTGCAGAAAATTCCGACGACTCAATCTTGTTTCCTTCACGTTCGACCTCCTCTGGTCGTTGTGAGGTGCTGACTCAGCAGCACCCTGGCGCGAAAAGTGAAAAAAGTCTGCACTGTGGCTTTCCGGGGGACACAGCCTGGATATTAGGTGATGTAAGGTGTTGGGGAGATAGTATATTTAGCAGTGTTCAGATTGTCAATCCGTTAGTTGCCGAGGGTGCATCCCAAAACCGGGATGGACAGTCGCATACCTCTGGAGGCAACCAGGCCACGGTCAGTTCCCATTCCAGCTTCCGCCAGAATCAGCGCCGTCTCTGCCCATGACCACTGCTTTTCTGGGCGGTCGGGCCTATTCGGCCCTCCCTTGTGCGGGGGCTCCGCCCCCGCAACGCCCCCCCAACAACATGCCTCATCGACCGGGTGTCGTTATTCGTAACAGGTGCCAAATCGAAGGTGTCCAGCCAGACCACGTCCCGCCAGTCCCATCAGATCCCCGTAGGTGCCGGCCATGTGCCTGCTCTCGCAACCTCCCCAACTGACGGACTCCACCGTACGGCCAGACCTGGCGCCTACGCTGCGTCTCGCCAAAAGACGGTAAACTACGCCAGCCACCGCTGGCACTGATTCACCGCCAAACTGTTCCCACCCCAAAGCTGGGATACACCCGTTGCCGATGTCTGCTTTTTGGGTCTCAAACGACCAAACCTTGGCCACTTCGTGCCGTCCTTCTAGCAGGTGCCTTTTCGAACTAATGCCCCCGCCTTCACCCCGGTATCGACCGCGACCAAGTAAGTTCAGGGGCGATTGGACAGCGAACCCAATAGCATTTATCATGCCAACGAAGAAACGCATCCAACCCCGCAGCTTGTGAGCACACCCGAAATGACACACATATGAGATCGGTAATCTGCGTCCATGAACGTTTTGACGCCGTATGGCCGTTTGCTGCCGACTACTGGCACAAACGCTGGAAGAGCAACTGTTGTGAACTCTACCGTACAATGGAGCCTGAGGCCCGCGCGCCGCAATTGGTGCCCGACCCCGCCGCGGTGCAGCGGCTGGTCCTCCTCGGCCTCCCCGCCGGCAGCGATGACCTCGCGCCCTTTACCTCCCTTGAGGAGTGCTTCCACAGTTCTCACGGCGATCATCCGAGAGATGGCCTCGACAAGGCGGCGTCCCGCGGCGTTCAAATCATTCCCCACCGCGTCGACATCTACTGGGGGCAGTCGGTGGCCGAATACGGGCTCTGTCTGACCCTCTGCGGACTACGCCGCATTCCCCAGTCTCACACCGCGATGATCGGAAGCCACGAACCCTGGCAACACAGGCCGGAAGTGGGCAAACCGGGCGCCAAAGGCGTTCAGTATTGCGATGATTCGCGCTTTTCCAATGGCACGCTCGGCGGCAAACGCGTGCGCGTTGTCGGCGCCGGCAATATCGGCGCCCGCTACGCCTCCTGGTGCTCGGCCATGGGCGCCGACGTCGCTATCTGGGACCCTTTCGCCCCCGATGCAACCTTTGCCGCCGCCGGTGCAAAGCGCCGCTTTCATCTGCCCGAGCTTGTAAAGGATGCCGAGATCTTCGCGCCGATGCTTCCCCTGAAAGAGGACACGTACGGGCTGGTCGGCAAGGATCTCATCGACGCCTTGCCGCACGGATGCCTGGTCGTACAGGTAACGCGGGCCCGCATCTGCGACACCGAGGCGCTCTATCGCCGCGTCCTCAACGATGAGCTGGCGCTGGCCGCCGATGTCTTCGACTTCGAGCCCGTGGCGTTGGACTCCCCCTTGCTTGGGCGGCACAACGTCGTCCACACGCCGCACAATGCCGGCCGCACCAAAGACGCCAACCTGGCCTGGGTCGACGATCAGATTGCGCGTTTCAGACCACGCCCATAACGGCTTGCGGCCTGTTCGGGCCGCGGACAGGAGGAGTGATGAATCCAACTGAATCCGATCGCCTCGCCTCATTTGCCGCCAACTTTCAGAACGACTTCTCGGCTCACATCGGGCGCGACGAAGAAGAGGCCGCCGAGCTGGACCGGATGCGGAATGACCTGCGCGACTCGCTCGATCTGGGTCTCTTTTCCCGCCAGGGTATCGAATGGTACCGAAGCGCCTACACAGAGGCCTTCCTCTTCATGTACGACACCGCCTTCTACGACCGCGAGGCCCGCCGTTACCGCATCGACGAAATTCTGGACGACGGCGAGCGCGAGTTCGGCGGCTACGACATCATCCTGCTTTGGCAGTCCTACCCCCGCCTCGGCATCGATGACCGCAACCAGATCGACTACTACCGCGACATGCCGGGCGGCTTGCAGGGGCTGCGCGCGGTCATTGACCGCGCCCATGCCCGCGGCGTGCGCGTCTTCGTCAACTACAACCCCTGGGACATCGGCACGCGCCGCGAGCCGGGCGCGCCGCCCTATACCGACAAAAGGGGTTACCGCGGCGGATTTCCCGACACAAACGCGCCCGCAGTGGCCGACGCCGAAGCCTTAGGCGCAGTGATCAAGGAGATCGGCGCCGACGGCGTCTTCCTCGATACGATGGCCTCCGACGACCCGGGATTCCTGGCACCAATGGAGCGGGCCAACGCCAATATCGTGTTCAACCCGGAATCGTTGCCACCCATAGAAGCCCTCTCCTCGATTGCGGGCAGCTGGCTGCAGCGCAATACGGTTGTCCCCCCTGACTTGATGACCATCCGTTGGGTGGAGCCGCGCTTTTCTTTTCGCGCCATCGACCGCAATGCTGACGAACACAGCGATATCATCCAGAAGGCATTTTTTCACGGTTGCGGCCAGGTCGTTTGGGAAAATATCTTCGGCTGGTGGAACCCCTGGCCCGAAGCGGATCGCTTGCTGCTACGGCGCTGCGTGCGGCTTCTGCGCCGGTTCTCCGCTGCCTTCCAGGACCGGGACTGGCAGCCCTACGTCGCCACAGAAATAGAGGGCGTTTACGCGCACCGCTGGCACAGCGGCGAATCAACCATGCACACGCTGATAAACGAAACGGGCGCCGCAGTCAACGGCCCCGTGCTGCAGGCGCCGGCCATTTCAGCAGACGGCCACCCCATGCGCCACTACGACCTCTGGAACGGCGCCGAAATCGAGCCGGTGCAGCAGGGGGATGCGCACCTGCTCTCAACTTCCATGTCCAGCGGCGAGGCCGGATGTATCGTCTCGGCGCCCGAAGGCGTTGAGGTTGACCTGAGCTCCGGCCAGGCGGAGCCCTCACGCAATGGCGCTGCCGGTATCGACCGCAAACGATTGACCCTCGCCGACCTGTCCCTGCGTCCGGTCGCGCCTTCCCCTCCGGTGGCCTCAGGAGAGGAACCCAAGGAGATGTGCCGTGTAACTGCGGACACCTTCAACTTCGGCGTGCGCCACAACAATCGGACGGTGATGGAGGGGGCATGCTACGACAAGATCGACCAGCTCTGGGACAAGTATCATCCCCGGCGATTCATCGACCTTCCCGAGTACTGGATCGACCGCACCGAGGTCACCAACGCCTCCTACCTTGACTTCCTCGAACAGTCCCGCTACCTGCCGCGCGACCTCTCCAACTTCCTGCGCCACTGGCACAAGCCCGCCGGCAGCGAGCAGGAGCCCTGGAAATGGTCGCCGCCGCCAGGCAAGGAGCGGCACCCGGTCATCTGGGTGGACCTGGACGATGCCCGCGCTTACGCCAAATGGGCCGGCAAGAGGCTGCCCCGCGAAGAGGAGTGGCAGAAGGCCGCAGGCTTTGCCGTCTGGCCTTGGGGCGACGGCTTCGACCCAACCCTATGCAACAGTGGCAGCGACGACACGACGCCGGTCGACCAGTTCCCCGGCGGCGCCAGCCCCGTCGGCTGCCTCGACTTGGCCGGCAACGTCTGGGAGTGGACCGAAAGCGAACGCGACGACGGCCACACACGCTACGCCATCATTCGCGGCGGCAGCTACCTCAAGGTCGAAGGCAGCATCTGGTACAACGCCAGCGGCGCCCAGCCCAACGACTGCCACGAAAAAATACTCTTGATGTACCCCGGTTTGGACCGCTGCGGCACCGTCGGCTTCCGCTGCGTCAAGGACGCCGCCCCATCATCATAGCCAGCGCTGCGCAGCGAAGCGGGCCGGTTCCCGCAGTTCCCATTTCTCGCAAGGAGCACAGATGACTGCCAACCTGACACCCGAAGCGCGCATGGCCGAACTCAAGCAGAACGGCTTCTGCATCATCGAGAATGTAGCCGACGAGTGGCTTCTGGACCGGACGCGGGCCTGTGTCGACAAGGCGCTGGCCGAGGTGGAACCCGAACGGTTGGAAAAAACAAAGTCGCCCGGCAGCCTGATCGACTCCAACGACTATCCGGAGCTGGCCGATCTGATCGGCAACCAGCGCGCCCTCGCCGAACTCGATCGCATGGGTCTCAAGGAGATCAAGTTTTGGAAAGCGGTCATCATCAGCAAGCCGCCGGGCGGACCCCGCCTCTACTGGCACCAGGACTGCCTGATGTGGCAGGACCCGCGCGCCTACAGCGACAGGCCGCCGATGATCTTCCTCATGTACTACCTTGAGGACACCACGCGCCATAACGGCTGCCTGCGCCTCCTCCCCGGCACGCACCGCCACCGCCACCTCCTCCACGACAAGGGCGAGGCCCACACCCGCGAGATCAACCGCATCGACGACCCCGACGACCCCCGCTTCCGCGACTACCCCGGCGAGGTCGACGTACCCGTCAAAGCCGGCGACGTTGTGGTCGGCGACGCGCGCATGTTCCACTCGGCCCACGCCAACCTGTCGGACGAAAAACGAACGGTGATCACCATCTGGTTTCATCCCTTCTTCTCCGACCTTCTGGAACCAACGCAAAGCTGGATCCACTACCGCATGCACGACCAGCACGCCGACTGGCCGCAGGATGCGCTCGCCAAGATTGAGCCCCTCATCCCCGACTACCAGGGCACCTTCGAGCCGATGCAGCAGAATCGGACGCCCGACGAACGCCTGCGCTGGCCCGACGCGGTGGCCGCCGGATAGCCTTGGTCCGCATGCGTCAAGCGGCCTGAAATCAGCTGCGAGATCATCGACGGCGCCTCCAACAACAGATCGAAAGTCTTCGATACGCCTTACGCCTGCTAACTGCTCGGATTCATGCCCGCCGGCAACGACGATGACAGCCTTGGCAAGGGGAAGGCAACCGGGATTCCCTTGAACCGCGGGACAGCAAAGGAGGACCACAGATCATGACAGTAGGATTTGGCGACTTTCGCTACGAATTGGACGACACCTGGCCGACTCTGCCCGAAGGCTGGTCGCTCGGCTCGGTGCCCGATCTGGCCGTCGATTCGCGCGATCGCGTCTTTGTCTTCTGCCGCCACAAACACCCCGTCGTCGCCTTTGAGGCCGACACCGGGAAATTCGTCACCTCCTGGGGTGAAAACGAATTCACCGAACCGCACGGCATCTTCATCGACGCCGACGACTATGTCTGGGTCACCGACCGCCAGGAGCACGTCGTCACCAAGCATACGCAGCACGGTGAGAAGCTGCTTGAACTTGGCCGACGCGGCTGGGCCATGATGACCGTTACACCTTACGGCACCTCCCTGGACCCGCCCTTCAACATGCCCGCCGGCGTGGCCACCGCCCACGACGGCAGCATTTTCGCCGCCGACGGCTACGGCAACCGCCAGGTCCACCGTTTCTCCCCCGAAGGCAAGCTGGAAGTCTCCTGGGGGACCTCCGGTCTCGAGCCGGGACAGTTCGCCCTGGTGCACAACATCGGCATCGACACGCAGGGCCGCGTCCTCATTTGCGACCGCGAGGCCAACCGCATTCAGCTCTTCGATCGCGACGGCAACTACATCACTATGTTCGAAGACGTACACAGGCCGGGCGACGTCTACTGCAGCCCCGACCAGTTCGTCTACGTCGCCGAACAGGGCAGCGCCATGGGGGTGGGGCCTCTTCCCTGCGGCATCTCCATCTTCCACGAATCGGGCGAACTTGTGTGCCGTTTCCGCGGCCCCGAGACCGGGCTGCGCATGCCCCACGGAATCTGGTGCGACTCGAAGGGCAACATCTTCGTGGCCGAGCTCGGCGAAGAAGGCAACCGCGCCCGCAAGTTTGTCAAGATCTGAGAATTCACCGTTTAGAGCCGAGGCCTGATTCCGGCGCAAGGGCGTCAGAGGAGCCCGGACGATCTGGAAGGATCGGCAAACCAAAAAACTTTCAACGCCCTCCAGGAGACAAGAATGAAGATCCTCATCACCGGCATCAGCGGTACCATAGGCACCTTCCTCGCGCCCGCCCTCGGACGCGACCACGAAGTGCACGGCATCGACCTGAGACCCTCCGAATGGCCCAATGCAACCCAGGCCGACCTCTGTGACCCCGCCGCTCTGCCACCGGTCTTCGAGGGAATGGAAGTCGTCATCCACCTGGCTGCCGAACCACGCCACGAGCTTGAAATCGGCTGGGAAGAGCTCACCAACCCCAACCTCATCGCCACCGCCCGCATGTTTGACGCCGCCCATGACGCCGGCGTGCGCCGCGTCATCTTCGCCAGCTCCATGCACGTCATGGGCTGCTACGAATTCGATGAACCCTACGCCTCAATCGTCTCCGGCCGCCTCGACGGCCTCGATCCCGCCTCTATCCCCCTCGTCAAAGGCGACGATCCCGGCAGGCCGGACAGCCGCTACGGCGCAACCAAGATCTTCGGCGAATCGCTCGGCCGCTACTACACCGAGGGTGCCACCATCGACCGCCCCGACGAACGGCCCATGGAGGTCATCTGCACCCGGCTCGGCACACTTCCCGGCTTCGACCGGCCGGAACAGGACCACCGCTCGCTCGTCAGCTGGTTCAGCCATCGCGACGCCATCGGCTTCTTCCGCGCCTGCGTCGAACGCCCAAACATCTCCTACGAGATTCTCTACGGCGCCTCCAACAACACCTGGAAAATCTACGACACGCCTTACGCCTGGGACCTGCTCGGTTTCGTCCCCCAGGACAACGCTTCCGATCACTGGCGCAAGGACTAGCAAGGGCCTGACCCATGCTCCCTGCCCGTTGCGGCAGCCTCCGCCAGCGGCACGTCACTGCCTGGCGCGCCCGGCCCACAGCGGGATCTTTGACCACACTTCCGGCCTTGCCCCCTTTTCCGGTGCTTGACAAGAAGCGCCTCCCGCTTATAATTGGCGCTATCCCACAAGGAGACCTCAATGAGAATCCTCATAACCGGCATCAGCGGTACCATAGGAACTTTCCTGGCGCCCGACCTCGGCCGCGACCACGATGTCTACGGCATCGACCTCAAACCGTCCGACTGGCCCAACTCCTCCCAGGTCGACCTCTGCGACCCTGACGCGCTGCCGCCCGTCTTCGAAGGTATGGACGTCGTCATCCACCTCGCCGCCGACCCCCGTCACGAGGTCGAAATCGGCTGGGACGTTCTCACCAACCCAAATCTGATCGCCACCGCGCGCATGTTTGACGCCGCCCACGATGCCGGCGTCCGCCGCGTCATCTTCGCCAGCTCCATGCACGTCATGGGCTGCTACGAGTTCGACGAGCCCTACGCCTCAATCGTCTCCGGCCGCCTCGACGGCCTCGACCCGGCCTCCATCCCCCTCGTCAAGGGCGACGATGACGCCAGGCCCGACAGCCGCTACGGCGCAACCAAGGTCTTCGGCGAATCGCTCGGCCGCTACTACACCGAGGGCGCAAACATCGACCGCCCCGACGAACGACCCATGGAAGTCATCTGCGTCCGTCTCGGCACCCTCCCGCCCTGGAATGCCCCCGGCAAGGACTACCGCTCGCTCGTCAGCTGGTTCAGCCACCGCGACGCCAAGGGCTTCTTCCGCGCCTGCGTCGAGCGCCCCGACATCAAGTACGAAATCATCTACGGCGCGTCCAACAACACCTGGAAGATCTACGACACGCCCTACGCCTGGGAACTGCTCGATTTCATGCCCGTCGACAGCGCCGACGACCACTGGCGCAAGGAGTAACCTTCACCCCTGCGCGCCGCACTCGCGCGCAACACCGGAGGACTGCTGATTATGACAGTTGGATATGGCGATTTTCGCTACGAACTGGACGATTCCTGGCCGAAAGTTCCCGAAGGATGGTCGCTCGGTTCCGTTCCCGATGTGGCCGTCGATTCCCGCGACCGCGTCTTCGTCTTCTGCCGCCACAAACACCCCGTCGTCGCCTTCGAGGCCGAGACCGGAGATTTCATCACCTCCTGGGGCGAAGGAGAATTCACCGAGCCGCACGGCATCTTCATCGATGCCGAAGATCATGTGTGGGTCACCGACCGCCAGGAGCACGTCGTCACCAAGCACACCCAGCACGGCGAGAAGCTGCTCGAGCTGGGCCGTCGCGGCTGGGCCATGATGACCGTTACACCCTACGGCACCACCCTGGATCCCCCCTTCAACATGCCGGCCGGCGTGGCCATCGCCAGCGACGGCAGCATCTTCACCGCCGACGGCTACGGCAACCGCCAGGTCCACCGCTTCTCCGCCGAGGGCGAGTTGGAAATCTCCTGGGGGACCTCCGGCATCGAGCCGGGGCAGTTCGCGCTCGTGCACCAGATAGGCATCGACTCGCAGGACCGAATACTGATCTGCGATCGGGAGTCCAGCCGCATTCAGTTCTTCGACCGCGAGGGCGAGTTCATCACCATGTGGGAAGACGTCAACGGCCCCGGCGATGTCTACTGCAGCCCAGACCAGCTGATTTACGTGGCCGAACAGGGCGGCTCGCTGGGCAAAGGCCCGGCGCCGATCGGCGTTTCAATCTTCCACGAATCCGGCGAACTGGTCGGCCGCTTCCGCGGCGAAGAAACCGGCCTGTCGATGCCGCACGGCATCTGGTGCGACTCCAAAGGCAACATCTTTGTAGCCGAACTGGGCACCGAGGGAAACCGCGCCCGCAAGCTCGTCAAGATTTAACAGGGATCGACGCCGAACCGCAACCTGCCCCAAGCCTGAACGAGCGTGTGAGCCGGTGCTGATTCCTTTCTCGAGAGCGTGTTTGCCATGTCTGACAAGGTAGAAGCAGGCCGATGAACGCGAAAGCACCGCCGCTAGCCGGTCTCTGCACCTACACGCAGGGCGGCGAGCCGGGCTACAGTGTTGAACGCACTGTCCAGTTGCTGCGGCGCTATCTGTTTGTCGAAAGCCAGACGATGCGCTGTCTGGCCGCCCACCTGAATGCCGTGCCCGAGTGGGAGGTGAAGTGCGGCCTTGCGCTCCACCTGTGGCAGGACGCAGAACACTGCACCTGGCTGCGAAACCGGGTCACGGAGATGCGCACACCGCCTCTCCACCTGGACCGCATTCCTGACCCGGCCCTGGACGCGTTCTTCCAGGAGCTGATCCGCTCCCGCAACACACTTGAGCTTCTGACCGGCGTTTACCGGGTGCTCAAACCGGCCAGCATCGCGGCTATGCAGCGCCACTATTCGGAAGCAAACCCGCTGGTCGACCAACCTACGCGGCGCTTGCTCAGGTTCATTCTACTTGAGGAAGAAGAGCAGCTCGCCTGGGGCGATGCCACGCTGCGTAGTCTGATCGATAAAGAAGACACTGAAACTGGGGATTGTTGGGCGGCGCACTTGCAGGCCTACCTGGATGCCGCCGGCGGCATAGACTCCGATGGTGAGCGGGAAATGGAGAACGAGCTGCCGCCGGCCAGAGCCGAAGAGCCATTCAGCCCAGTCCGGACACCGCAAAGAGATGAACGCTTCACCAGGGTGTGGCACTCACGCGGGCGCCTCCCCACCGGCGACATCTCCGCCACCGAGCGCAACTGGTTTCAGCTCTACATGCGGCTGACCGAAATGCACGTCCCTGAACTGATGGCACTGATCATCTACGACTGGGACGACCAGCCCTGGGAGTTTTACCATGACATGGCCCGCCAGCTCTGGGATGAGGCGCGCCACGCCATGATGGGCGAGGTCGCCTTCGAGTTGAGTGGTCTGAATTGGGCGGCCGTTCCGCACGAAATCAGCTTTGGCGAATTTCCAAACACTCAACTCGAGCCCGCCGACCGGCATTGCCTTCTGTGGGGGATCGAACAAGGGCTGATGAAACCGGTCGGGAAGCAACTCGAGTATAAGGTCGCCCGCGAATCGGGCGACCCGTTGTCGACTACGTTTCAGGATTTTGATTGGGCTGACGAGGTTCTGCATGCCCAGATTGGACGCAGATGGCTGCTGCCGGAATTCGAATCGATGGAGGCCATGCAGCAACGCTACGAAGAGGTTCTGGCGCGCTTCCAGGCTATCCTCGACCAGGACCAGGCACTCCCCAGATCAGAGTGGTGGGATGCCTTTTATCAGCAGATACCTCGTCATGAAAAAAAGGAGGAAGCTGTTTGACGATTTGTTCGGTACCTTGCCCGGCACTGACGCCTCGCAGGGAGCTCGAACACATTGAATTAGACCATTTACCAGAGGTGAATCCATCCAATCGACCCACAGAAGGACTTTCATCATCCCAAAAGGAGGGACAAAGATGAACCGGACGAAATATTCGTGGCTGTTGGGAATCGTGATGGTTGTAGCCCTTGTGCTTTCGGCCTGCGGTGCCCCGGCAGAACAGGCAGCCCCGGCCGAGGAGGCCGCCCCGGCAGCCGCAGAGGAAGAGGCCGCGGGGCCGGCGGAACTGCCCCAGATCGTACCGATAGAAGGGCCGGAAGTGATCCTCGACCCGGCCATGTTCCCCACCGAGTTCAGCGAAGCACCGATGCTGGCCGAAATGGTGGCCGCCGGCGAGCTGCCGCCGGTGGAAGAACGGCTGCCCGATCCCGAGGACATCTACGTCATCGAGCCGCTGCATGAGATTGGCAAATACGGCGGCACATGGCGACGCGGCTTCACCGGGCCCGCCGACGGCGAGAACCTGATGCGCATCAACTCCTCGTCCCGTCTGCTCACCTGGAACTACGACGCCTCCAAAATCATCCCCAGCCTGATCAAAGACTGGGAGATCAACGAGGACCACACGCAGTACACGCTCCATCTGCGCCGCGGCGCCAAGTGGTCTGACGGCCACCCCTTCACCGCCGAAGACATCCTCTTCTGGTACGAGGACGTCGCGCTGAACGAGGAGATCTGGCCCACCCCGCCCAATGAGATGATGATCGGCGGCGAAGTCGGCCTTCTGGAAGCGATCGACGACTTCACGGTGCGCTGGACATTCGCCGCGCCCTATCCGCTGTTCCTGGACATCCTTGCCGGTCACAATGCTGTCGGCGTTGGCCCGGACACGGAGGGTGCATGGAACGGCGGCGGTTACATGCCCAAGCACTACATGAGCCAGTTCCTGCCCGCGTACTCCTCCGAGGCAGAGGTGACGGCCAAGGCCGAGGCCGAAGGCTTCCAAAGCTGGCTGGAAATGTTCAGCTATATGGCCTATCTGCCACACAACCCCGATGTGCCGACGATGGGGCCGTGGAAGACGGTTACGCCCGTCAATGAGGCCGTCTGGTCCGAGGTCCGCAACCCCTACTACTGGGCCGTTGACACCGAAGGCAACCAGCTGCCCTACATCGACGAAATCGTCGTAACGCTGGCGCAGGACAGCGAGGTACTCGCGCTGCGCGCCATCGCCGGTGAATACGACCACCAGGGCCGCCACATCTCGATCTCGAAACTGCCCGTCTTCCTTGAGAACATGGAGGAGGGCAACTACCGTATCGACATGAGCCGCGCCTTCTTCCACAACAACGTCGTCAGCTTCAACCACAGCTACGACGGCGACGCCGAAATCCAGAAACTGATCCAAAACCGCGACTTCCGTCGCGCGCTCTCAATGGGAATCCGGCGCGACCAGATCAATGAAGCCATCTTCCTCGGTCTTGGCGTGCCCGGCTCGTCCATGATCGCCGCCAGTCTGCCCTCCACACCCGGCGAGGAGTACGTTGAGAAATGGGCCACCTTCGAGCCCGATCAAGCCAACGCGCTGCTCGATTCGATCGGCCTAGAGGCCAAGGACGACGAAGGCTGGCGCCTCCGACCCGACGGCTCCGGTGACCGGCTGCGCATCGAACTTGCCGCTCCCGCCAACATCGGCTGGGAATGGGACGGCATGCTCGAGATGATCAAAGACCATTGGACGGCGATCGGCATCTGGGCCGACCTCAAGATCCAGGAGCGCAGCCTGTTCGAGACCGAATCACGCGCCAATAATCATCAGCTCGCAGTCTGGACCAACGGCGGCTCCTCGGCTCTCTGGCTATACCCGCGCCACGTTCTGCCGGTAAACCTGGTTGAAGCCTACATGGGCCCCGAAATCGCCCGCTGGTACAACAGCGGCGGCGAGGAAGGCATGGCGCCGCCCTATCCCGAGATGGAGCACGCGCTTGATCTCTTCCGCCAGGGCTACGGCGTCGGCGGCGACGAACGCAACAAGCTCGCCCAGGAGATCTGGGCGCTCGTCGTCGACGAGGTCTGGCAGATCGGCACCGTCGGCCAGGGCGCCGGCATCGCTGTTACCAGCAACAGACTGGGCAATGTGCCGCGCAACCAGTGCCCGGCCCAGCACTGCCGCACGCCCGCAACCAGCCATCCACCCACCTACTACTTCAAGGATTAGTCGAGTCTGAATCTCAGGCCTGTGGCCAGGGGGTCACCCCCTGGCCACAGGCCCATGACCGCCGGATCGCTCCATGCTCGCCTACGCCGCCCGGAGACTCGTCCTCGCCATCTTCACCCTGTGGACGGTCACGGTGCTCTCATTCATCATCATCCAGCTGCCGCCCGGTGACTTTGTCGACGCCTACATGGCTCAGTTGTCTGCCACGCAGTCCAACGTCTCCGAGCAGCACTTCGAGTCACTGCGCCGCCAGTACGCGCTCGACAGACCGATGTACGTGCAATACCTCAAATGGATGAGCGGCGTCTTCAGCGGAGATTTCGGTACCTCGATGATGTGGCGCAAGTCGGTGCTCGACGTGATCGGCGACCGCCTCGCCATGACCATGGTACTCTCGCTGGGCGCGATTATCTTGACCTGGGCCATCGCCCTGCCGATTGGCATCTACTCGGCCGTGCGCCAGTACTCCATCGGCGACTACGTCTTCACCTTCATCGGGTTCATCGGCCTGGGGGTGCCCAGTTTCCTCCTCGCCCTCGTCCTGATGTATCTCGGTTTCACCCTCTTCGACTCAGACATCGGCGGGCTCTTCTCTCCCGAATACCAGTTGGAGCCCTGGAGTTGGGGCAAAGTGAAGGACCTGCTCTATCATCTTCCGCTCCCTGCCATCATCATCGGCCTCAGCGGCACCGCCGAACTGATCCGCGTGATGCGCGCCAACCTGCTGGATGAGCTGCGCAAACCCTATGTGATCACCGCCCGCGCCGCCGGCATGTCGGAACGCAGCCTCGTACTCAAATACCCGGTGCGCGTGGCCCTCAATCCGTTCGCCAGCACCGTCGGCTATCTTCTGCCCTATATCTTGTCGGGCAGCGTTATCGTCTCCGTCGTACTGGGTCTGCCCACGCTCGGCCCGCTGCTCCTGGGATCCCTTGTCGCCCAGGACATGTTCCTGGCAGGGACAATCGTCATGATGCTCGGTGCCCTGACCGTCATTGGCACATTTTTGTCCGACCTGCTGCTGATGTGGATCGACCCGCGCATCCGTTTTGAAATGGTTCAATAACCGTAAATCAGTGGCGCGTGCCGGGGCGCCGGTTCCCACCCACCCGCACGTGCCGCGCACAGCAGGTGAACTGTGGCCGAAGAACACACTAGTTCCGACAGCGAGGAACGGATCTTCGTTGCCGGTCAGATGCAACTGATGTGGTGGCGCTTCCGCAAGCACCGCGTGGCCGTGGTCGCTACCTTTGTCGTCGTCGCCTTCTATGTCGTCGTGCTGGCCGCCGACTTCCTCGCCTACACCGATCCCAACACGACCGAGGCCTACCGCTTGCTGATGCCGCCCCAACCGATTCGCTTCTTCGACAATGGCAGCTTCCGACCCCACGTCTACGCCGTATCCGGCAAGCGTGACCTGAGGACCTTCAAACGCGTTTACGAGGCAGACCCCAACAATAAACTGACAGTGCGCTTTTTCGCCCGCGGCTACAAATACAAACTCTTCGGCTTCATCCGCACCGACCGCCATCTGATCGGCGTCGAGGGCGCTACCGCCGCGGAGTCACTCTTCCTGCTTGGCACGGACGAAAAGGGGCGCGATGTCTGGTCGCGCATGATGGTCGCGACCCGCACTTCGCTCACCATCGGCCTTGTGGCAGTGGCGCTTAGCCTCGTGCTCGGCGTGCTGTTGGGTGGGATTTCCGGCTTCTACGGCGGCGCGATTGACTCTATCATCCAGCGCCTCATCGAGATTCTGCGTTCGATTCCCACCATCCCGCTGTGGATGGGCATGGCCGCCGCCTTTCCCCGCGAATGGAGCGTCGAGCAGATCTACTTTGCCATTACCATTGTCATCGCCTTGCGCGGCTGGACAGGGCTGGCACGCGAGGTGCGCGGCCGCTTTCTTTCCCTGCGCGAGGAGGACTTTGTGACGGCCGCCGATTTGGCCGGTTGCAGCCGCAAGCGCATCATTTTCCGCCACATGATACCCTCCTTCCAGAGCCATATCATCGCCGCCGCCACGCTGTCCATCCCGGCCATGATCCTTGCGGAGACCGCGTTGAGCTATCTGGGATTGGGTCTGCGCCCACCGGCAATCAGTTGGGGCGTCATGCTACAGCAGGTGCAGAATGTCGAGGCCGTCGCCCTGTCACCCTGGTTGCTGGTCTCGGCCGTTCCCGTGATTGTGGTAACCCTGGCCTTCAACTTCATGGGCGACGGTCTGCGCGACGCTGCCGACCCCTATGGCATATGAGTACAATAATTTTCTGATAACTTCCCCCACCCGCCTCTAAAGTCATGCAAGATGACCGCCAACCGATTCTGTCGGTACGCAATCTGAAAACGAGCTTCTTCACCGACGAGGGCATCGTTCGCGCCGTGGATGGCGCCAGCTTCGAAGTTCACCTCGGCCAGACGCTCGGCATCGTCGGTGAGAGCGGCTGCGGCAAGAGCGTAACCGCGCTCTCTATTCTCGGCATCGTACCCCGTCCAGGCCGCATCGTCGAAGGAGAAATCCTGCTGCGCCGCGAACCCGAGAACGGCCAAGCGCAAGAGATCGCGCTGACCTCCCTCGGCGACAGCAGCAGCGAGATGCGTTCGATCCGCGGCGCCGAGATCGCGCTCGTCTTCCAGGAGCCGATGACCTCGCTCAGTCCGGTCCACACGATCGGCAACCAGATCATCGGCGCGGCCCGACTGCACCGCAAACTCACCAAGCAGGAAGCCAGCGAGTTGGCGGTCGAACTGCTCAGCCTGGTAGGCATTCCCCGCGCCGAGGGGGCCATTGACGCCTATCCATTCCAGCTGAGTGGCGGCCTGCGTCAGCGCGCCCTGATCGCGCTCGCACTCTCCTGCGACCCGAGGCTTCTCATCGCCGACGAACCAACGACCGCCCTCGACGTGACCACCCAGGCCCAGATTCTCGATCTCCTGCGCTCCCTGCAGGAACAGAATGGAATGGCTATCATGCTGATCACCCACGACATGGGCGTGATCGCGGAGATGGCCGATCAGGTGGTGGTGATGTACCTCGGCCGCGTGGTGGAGGAAGGCCCCGTGGACACCGTCTTTGGCGAATCGAAGCACCCTTATACACAGTCCCTGTTGCGCTCGATCCCCAGCATCCACTCGACGCCCAAAGTACAACTGCCCACCATCACCGGAACCATCCCCCACCCGTATAACCGCCCGGCCGGCTGCCCCTTCCATCCCCGCTGCCCGGACTTTATCCCGGGCGTCTGCGACCACCACGAACCTGAGCTGCAATCGGTAGGAGATGAGCACCTGGTGAGCTGTTTCCTCTATCATCCTGTACCGGAACACAGCTCGTAGCGGTCTGATGCGGCGACCGGTTAACAGTTGCAGCCCGTAGACAGTTGGCAATATGGAAAACGAAAACGTACTGCTGGAGGTCAAAGGACTGAGAAAATACTTCCCCATACGGAAGGGCTTTTTGCAACGCGCCGTGGGCCAGGTCCGCGCCGTGGACGGCATTGACTTCCACGTTTACAAGGGAGAGACATTCGGCATCGTCGGTGAGAGCGGCTGCGGCAAAACGACCGCTGCCCGCTGTATCGTGCGCGCGCTGCAGCCTTCGGCCGGAGAAATCCACTTCCGCGCCGACGGCGGCGAAATGACCGACGTTGCCAACCTGTCGAGAGACGAATTGCGGCCCTTGCGCCGCCACATGCAGATGATCTTCCAGGACCCCTTCTCCTCGCTGAACCCGCGCATGACCCTGTTCGACATTATCGGCGAACCCCTGCTCGTGAACGGGATGGCGGACCGGCAGCAGCGCATCGAACGCGTAGAGGAGTTGCTCGCCTTGGTCGGACTGCGGCCCGAATTTCTGCAGCGCTTCCCCCACGCCTTCAGCGGCGGCCAGCGCCAGCGCATCGGCATCGCCCGCGCCCTCGCCCTCAACCCGAGCCTGATCGTGGCCGACGAACCGGTTTCCGCGCTCGACGTATCGGTGCAGGCGCAAATACTCAACCTCCTGCTGGAGTTGCAGGGGCGCCTTGGCCTCACCTACCTGTTCGTAGCCCACGACCTCAGCGTCGTCAAGCATATTTGCGACCGCGTCGCCGTTATGTATGTCGGTCGCGTCGTCGAGACCGCCGAAACGCAGCAGCTCTTTGAATCCCCCAAGCACCCCTACACCGAAGCCCTCCTCTCCGCAGTGCCCCAGCCGGACCCGACCCTCCGCTCGCAGCGAATCATCCTCGAGGGCGAGGTAGCCGACCCCGCCAATCCGCCTTCCGGCTGCTACTTCCACCCCCGCTGCCGCTACGCCGTCGACCTCTGCCGCGAACAAACGCCCGTTCTGGAAGAGGTCGCCCCCGGCCACGCCGTAAGCTGCCACCGCGCCCTCGAACTGGACCTCGCAGGCACCCTGGACGCGCCCGTCCCACAGACCGCGCACTCGTAGCCGGTCCGGAAACCCACGCGTCGCATTGTCGTCTGGCTATTCTGGTCGATACGGCGTGCTGCATCGAGGAGGAAGGGGCGTGAGGTTCCCTCCTTCAAAAGAGGGTCAGCCCCTCAGGATTTCATCGCCCAGCCTTCATCAATCATCTGAAAGACGTCCCTGGTCGGATTGTACCCCAGCATTGCCCGCGCCTTGGCGATGCTCAACTCCCAGTGGAGAACCTTCGAGACCGTCACCTCGACGTAGGGCCAGCCGGTCACCTTCGAAATGTACTTCAGCAGTTCATCATGGGCGAACGGCTGCGCCGCCATCAGATGAAAAACCTTGCCTACCGCGAGCTCATTCTCCAACAGCAGAACTAGCCCCTCGGCCAGATTACGCGGATCGTTCACCATTTCGGTCCCTGCCACCCCTTGCGGGTCACGCGCGATGACCAACATGGGATCGCGGGCATCAAGGTCCTCCAGATTCTCGACCGTCTCCAGCTCCTCGCGTGACAAGCTGGGACTGGCTTTCAGTTGTTTCAGGAAGCCGGGCAGATAAAATTTGTCGGCCCAGATCGACGCGGGGTCCAGAAGCTCTTCGCACGCCAGCGTTACGCCAAAGCGGGGGATCGTCACCGGCAGACCGCAGCGCCTCATATAGACCCAGCACATATCCTCACACAGGATCTTGCTCATCCCATACGGGTCGTCGTTAATACGGGGATGCTCTTCGTCTACCGGCAGATAGAGCGCCCCTTTGGGATTCCAATAGACGTTATCCGTGCTGGCCAGAACGAATCGCTTGATCCGGCTTGCGTGAGGCACGAGTGTTTCCAGCAGATTGTACGTCCCGACTACATTGGTGTCGAACAACTCATCCGACGTGCGGCCTTGGGGCAAATGGGCTCCCAGATGGTAAACCGCGTCAACGCCCTCCACAGCAGGGCGCAGACTGTCACGCTCCGTAAGCTGCCCCTCCACAATCTCGACACCCGGGATCTCCATACGGGCCCGCAGAGGATCCTCCGGCATCACAAGAGCGCGCACCTGATGGTCCCGCCGCAGGAGTTCGTCGACGAGACGGCTGCCGATGCGTCCGGTAGCTCCGGTAACAAGGATCTTCATCGTGTTCGCTCCAGTGTCGAATGAAAGGCGTGGCAGGGAGAGCTCTTCACTTCCTATACGCGGCTTCAGCGTTCTCGCAAGGTAGGATCAAGTAGATCTCGCAGTCCGTCGCCAAGTAGATTGAAGCCGAGAACAGAGATGGCGATGGCAATGCCCGGGAACACCGACATCTCCGGATGCGTATTCAAATACTTGCGTCCCCCGGCCAGGATCGCACCCCACGAAGGAGCGGGCGGTTGCGCACCGAATCCAAGAAAAGTCAGCGCCGCCTCACTCAGTATCGTCCACGCCAGCCCAATCGTGATCTGGACGATAACAGGCGCACCCGCGTTCGGCAGCAGATGGAGCATCATAATCCGCCAGCTGGATCCGCCAATCGCCCGCGCGCTTTCGATGTACGGCAGCTGCGAAACCGCGATCACCGCGCCGCGCGTGACGCGGCAAAGGATGGGAACATAGATGACCGCAAGTGCAATGATCAAATTCTGCGTGGACGGCCCCAGCAGTACCGAGATCGTCAGGGCCAGCAGCAGACCCGGAATGGCGAACATCAGGTCGATGAAGGCCATGATGCCTGTCTCTACCGGCCCTCGCAAGTACCCGGCTGCCATCCCCAGCAGGAGCCCGATCAGGCCGGACAGCGCCATCGACAGCAGCGCGACAAGCAGGCTGAACCGACCCCCGTAGATGATCCGGCTGTATAGATCCCGCCCCAGGTAGTCGGTGCCCAGGAAATGGTCAAGACTGGGATCGGCAAGCATCTGGCTGAAATCCGCCTCAAATGGGTCTTTGGTGGCGAAGACAGGCGCGAAGACTGACGTGATGATCAGAATCAGTGTGATGACAAAGCCGGCCGTAAACAGGCGGTGACGGAGTGCCCGCCGCACGAAGCTCCGCAGCGGGTTTCTCGCCGCCAGCGTACCCTCCATCCCGGCGTTATTCGTAGCGAATTCGTGGATCGATTTGGCCATAGAGCAGGTCCACAACAAGATTCACCAGGACAAAGGCTGTCGAATACAGCAACAATACCCCCTGCAGCACCGGCAGATCCCGGTTAAGCAACGCGCGTACGGTTAACTGACCGAGCCCTGGCACGAAGAACATCTCCTCAATCAGTACCGTTCCCCCCAGCAAGTAGCCCAATTCCAGTCCGATTACGGTCACGATCGGAATCGCCGCATTCCTTAGTCCATGCCTCCAGAGTACCTGCTGAGGATGGAGCCCCTTGGCGTGCGCAACTCTCATGTAGTCCCGGTTGAGTACCTCAAGAACCGCCGAGCGCACAACGCGCGTCATCACCGCTGCCAAGGGGAGCGCCAGGCTCAACGAAGGCATGATCATGTGCAGCAGATTCGCCCCCAGACCGTCGCTGATCGGCTTGTAGCCGGATGGCGGCAGCCACTGCAGCCGCGCCGCCACGACCAGAATCAGTATCGTGGCGATCCAGAAATTCGGTATCGATATACCGAGCTGGCCGAACTGCATCGCCAGCAGGTCAATCCAGGATCCGTTTCTGGCTGCCGCCACAATCCCCAGTGGAATCGCGATTGAGAGCCCCAACAGGATCGTCAGAGCCGCCAGCTCAACCGTCACCGGAATCCGCGATTTGACCAGGTCCCAGACCGGGTAGCCCCCCAACAGGGAGTTGCCCATGTCTCCCCTGAGGATATCCCCCAGCCAGTCGAAATATTGCACATAAAGTGGCCGGTCTAGCCCAAGGAACTCGCGCATCTTTTCGGCCGCTGGCGACCCTGCGCCGACAGTGTCGAGGAGCACGAGCACGACGTCGCCCGGTAGCGCGTGCATCAGTAGAAAGACCAGGGTCGCAACTGCCCACACGGTCAGTACAGCGCGAATCAGACGGCGACCCAGAAATCGCGACATGTAGCGTCGTCTCCTCTTTCACACTGTGGAATTACAAATCAGGTCGCGAGATCGGCGGGCATACTAGGCCAGAGCCGGGACCTCGCGCCGCAAAAGGAAGGACGCGGTTCCCTCTCCGGGAAGCGCGTCCTCCTCGATCTGACTTAAGCCCTTTACCTGTCCAGCCAAACGTACTTCAGGAAACGCACTGTGCCCAGCCCGTCTACCTGATAGTCCATGACATCCGGGTGCATGCCCATACGATCGTCATAGGTGAAGAGATAGATGAGAGGCCATCCCGCCTCATACCCAATGGTCAACGCCTCCGTATAGAGTTCCCGGCGCTGGTCGGGGTCGGTCACCCTGCGCGCCTCTTCCACCAGCACGTTGTACTCGGGAATGTCGAAGTTTGGGGCAAAGCCGTGCGACACGCCCTCCGGATGCATGATCCCGTAGAAGATGTCGTCCGGGCTCGAAGCGTAGAGGCCCTGAAGGGCGGCGGTGAACTCACCCTTGTAGACCTTCTCCACCCAGACCGCATGGTCGGTGGCCAGCAGATTGAACTTGATTCCCAGCTCGGCCGCGCTGATCTGAAGGATCTCGGCGATCTGGCCTTCATCCGAGGCCGCCCCGTAGAAGTTCAGGTCCACTTCGAAGCCGTCCGGATAGTTGGACTTGGCCAGGTACTCCTTGGCCTTCTCAATGTCGGGCTCTTTGAAGTACTCGATGCCGGTATAGTACTGGCTGGTCGGCGGCTGGGGGTCGCCTGCGAAGAAGCGGTTACAGCGACCGGCGGTGTAGACATCACACATGACCTGCCTGTCAACCAGGTGCTGCAACGCCTTCAATACGTTGGGATCGTTGAACGGCTCCCTCCCCACGTTGAAGGTGAACATGAAGAAGATGCCGGTGTCGCCGGTAAACAGCTTGTACTCCTGCTGCGTCAGAGATTCCCAGGACGCGCCGGGCACCATCATAATGAAATCGACCGCATCAGAGGAAAGGTTTGCCGCACGGGCCGCGTCGTCGAGCAGATAGGACATGCTGATGCCGTCCAGATAGGGCACGCCCTCCTCCCAATAGTCCTCATTTCTGACCAGCTCAGTCTTGACGCCCGGCTCAAACTCCTTCAATTTGAAAGGCCCCGTGCCAATGTATTCGAACGGTTCCTTCTCAAAGGTGCCCGCAGGCATGACCAGCACCGCCGGCCTTCCAATCACGTCAAGGAATGGACTGTACGGCTCCTTGAGAGTCACCTTAACTGTGTAGTCGTCCGTAGCTTCGACGCTTGCAACCGGCGACAGCCAGCCCGCGTAGGCGGAAATCGACTCATCCATCGCGTGCTCAAAGGAGTAGACGACGTCTTCCGATGTCATCTCCTGCCCGTTGTGAAACAGGACCCCTTTGCGCAGATTGAAGATGTATTCGGTTTCGCTGACCGCCTCCCAGGACTCGGCCAGCGAGGGGTTGTTGTTGTATCCCGAATCCCAATACAGCAGTCCTTCATAGATCTGGTGGAGTATGTTCCACTCGGTGGCGCCGTGCAGCCGTCCGCCCCAAGGGTTGATCACGGTTGACGCCTGCGCTTGGCCAAACTTGAGGATTCCCCCGTACTTGGGCCCTCCTTCATCGGCCGGCGCGGCTGCTTCCGATTCATCAGCAGCGGCGGTCTGTTCAGCACCGCCGTCGGCGGGAGCCGCTGGCGCACATGCGGCAAGCATGGCAAGTATCACGATTAGTCCTATCATCGTGGCTGCAAAGGAGATATTTCGCCTTCTCATCTCTTGGCCTCCTCTTGTCTATGTGTTTTGAGGGTTGGAAACGTTGATGCAGGTAAGGCCCGAACAATATAATTCTATTTGATTTGGGGCCACTCGGTCAAGTCGCTCTTTCGGGCTGGTGCATCCCAAAGGGGGGTGAACTTTCCTCTACCTTGAGTACCAGCGGAGCCGCACCCATCTCACGTTCAACTCTGAGTCAGAGGTAGCGCCGTCTCTATCCCCTGGCCCCCAGCCCCTAACCCCTGCAGTTCCGGGCGGTCGGGCCTATTCGGCCCTCCCTTGTGCGGGGGCTCCGCCCCCGCAACGCCCCCTCTCCTACAACATGCCTAATCGACCGGGTGTCGATATTGGTGACAGGTGCCTAATCGAAGGTGTCCAGCCAGACCACGTCCCGCCAGTCCCCGAGCCAATCTTGCTCAGACGAGACCGCGCCACTCTCTCCTCACTCCTCTCCCCTCTCTCCTCGCCCTTGTGCCTGCCCTCGCACCCTCCCCAACTGACGGACTCCACCGTACGGCCAGACCGGACGCCTGCACTGCGTCTCGCACAAAGACGCTAAACAACGCCAGCCACCGCTGGCACTGAATCCCCGCCAGACTGTTCCCACCCCAGAACTGCGAAGCACCCTTGCCGGCCTGCTTTCAGCCCGGAACCAAAGACGCGCAAAGTGAATTGACGTCCTCATTGGCGTCCCGCCGGGCAAGCCGTTCCCTCTGATTCGGTTAGAGTAGTCTTGAGATGATACTACCTTGTGGGAGAGGACAAGCAGCCGCCTGCATAAAGAGTGCTTGGAAGTGTAGGAGGACCGCCTGGAGTGAACACAGGACGGAGACAGGGTAGATTGAATGGATGTCAGCTGGCAGAAGAAACTGTATCGACGGCAGGCGCCACGTCGAACCCTATGGTTTGTACGCCTTTATCATATCGATCAACAGCGCGATCTGCGCTCGTCCTCCGGATGCCGGCGTGTGCGGCGTCTTCCCATTCACAATACAGTCGTGAAAATGTATCAACTCCAGCTTGAACGCCTCCTCGTAAGAAGCGGTGGTCGTCGATTCGCGGAAATGTTTCCCATCCATCCTCCACTCTTCGACCACCGTGGCCGCGTTCTTCAGGAACGGACTGGGAAACACGATCGACACGATGCTGTCCGGCGAATAAACCGTCATCGTCTCGTCGAAGAGCCGCAGGTCGAGGACACCGGCGGTGTCCAGTATACAACGCAAATTGTTCGGATAGGCCAGGATCGAGACAAACGCCCCGCCCCCATTCCAAATCTCGGTCGAAACAACCCGCTCCGGCAGCCCGAAAGCGCCGTCCAGAATATAGATGTCGTGAATCGACAGACCCAGCATCTTTCCGTAAGCGCGCATGACCGCTTCGGGTTGGACGCCAATGGCGCGCTGCAGCCCCTCGTGGCGCAGCTGCCCCATCCTCTCCTTTTCGGCCGCATCAACGTCATCGACGCGCACGATGTCATAGTGCTCCAGAAACAGGTCGTTAGGGCCGTTGATATCGTAAAGGCGAATCAGATGGGGGCTTTGCATTTGCTGGATGCGCTCACGACCGGCCACATAACCGGGATCGTATATTTTGTGATGGCCGAGCTGGGCCACACAACCGCTCTGCGCCTGCGCGTCCAGCAGTTCATCGGCCTCATCCAGATTGTGGCACATCGGCTTCTCAATGAAGACATGCTTTCCCGCTCGCAATGCGTCCGTCGCCGGTTGGGCATGGTCCTGCGTCAACACCATCACCGCATCCAGATCGGCGCGTTCCAGCATTTCACGATAGTCGGAAAATGTGCGCCGGATCCCGTACTTCGCGCCCACAGCCCGCACCGTACCGGGGGACAGGTCACACAGTGCCGCAACCTCGAACAATTCCGGCAATTCCGACAGATGCGGCAAGTGCATCACCTGTGCGACCATGCCGGTACCGATCAACCCGATTCTGACTGGCTTGTTTCCCACGTTAAGGCTCCTTCGCACGGCAACCGGCGCCGCCATCAAACAGCGCCACGCATACTGCCTTGAATGTGATGCCTGAAGGCCCGACCCGGCTCAGAAAGTGGCGAGAAACGCCTCAACACTGAGATCTGCCGGCACCTGGTCGAAATAGTATCGCGTCTCCTCACCCTGAAACCCGGGCGTCCACTGGTCTTCCTCCGCCTGCAGCAGATCGTCGACGAACTTGAAGCGCGCCCACAGGACGTCCGCCTCCTGATCGCTGAATCGATCGGCCAGCGGCCTGCCCCACTGGAGAGTCATGGGATGTACGCCCGTCGCCCAATTCCGCTCCTGCTCGGGCAGGCTGTCGAAATCCGGGCTCTTGAGTTGATGAATTCGCTTGGCGCTCTTGCTCAGAAAAATAGTGGAGAGCAAGTTGCCCTTTTCGCCGCGTCCCGGATGGAGCCGGTCCAGAGCGCCCTTGTACGCGGCGCCGTCACCGTCCACCACCGCCCGCAGCGCCGCCTCGGTCCGTTCGAACGCCCGCGTGCTGCGCTCATTCCAGCGCAGGAATGATTCTTGCGACGTAGGTGACAAATGTTCAAGGTAGGGCAGCTCCTTGTGCGTCGTGTACTCCGAAAAACCGCCATGAATCGTCCGCCGCATCTTTGCATTATAACGGCTGCCCCAGTGCAGAAGCGGCAAAATATAGGCCGCGCCGTCACCCGCCGCCAGATGAGTCTGGACCGCGCCCGGCACAGGCGTACGTGCATCCGCGTTCATCGCCGCGTTCTCCTCGTCCGTGTTGAGACGATTGTGGCTGCCGGGTACGACCCAGAGAACGTTGTCGTCGTACAACGGCAGATTCCATTGCACATAGCGCGGCCCGTTTTCCAGAATATCGTCGGCGTAGCCTTGCAGCGGCGCCGTATGCGGCGGATAGAAATCGCGGTGCCAGCCGCGATGACCGCCCGTCTCGTGGTCGCGAACCGGGTTGCACATCAGCATCATCTCGGTCACAGCCGCGTCCTCCACGCCCAGCAAGCGACTGCTGACCCCCTGCGTGTTCTCATGCAGCCAGATCTCGACCGCACCTACGGTCTGCTCATCGATCTGGCAGGCCAGCGCCCCCAGATTCAGGCGCGGCTGCGCGTGCGTCTCCCACACACCGCCCGGCGGGTCGTCCGGCCCCCGCTCCCTCGCCCAGATCACCTTCTGTCGCTCGACGAGCTCTTCATAGGCCCGCCGCAGCCCGTCCAGCTCTTGCGGCGGAATGACGCCCCGCAGAATCACAAACCCTTCTTCCAGAAACTGATCGCGGCTGAATTCCATGGCTGGCATCCCCTTCTTCCTCTTCACAAGAAGCCGTTACCCGATCTGACCCTCATATTTCTCCGCAATCCCCGAAGGGGTGTTTTTCGTGGCCCTTCGTGGACAATAAAGGTGCTCTCCGCGGCCCTCCGCGCAAAAAACTGACCTTGCCCAGGCATTTCTCAGCTCAAACAATCGTCAAAAAGTCCTAGATGACCCGACAGGTAGTATGCAGTCTGCGGCCCCTCTCCGAAATCTTGTCGTACTCCGCCTGCGTCATCTCGATCGGCACCCGCTGACCGAACCAGGGCAACGAGTAGCAGATCACCAGCTCCGGCCGCGCATGGTCCGAGCGGTTGGGCGTGCCTCGATGCAGCGTACGCGGGTCCTGGATCCACAGTGTTCCCTTCTTCAGATTAAGGCGCCTTCGGGTGGGGAAATCTCCAGCCTCCAGGATCTCATCGTACTGCGTCTCCATCTCCGGGTCGGCGAGATACTGCGTGCACGGCAGAATCTCGAAGCTGCCGTTTTCCTCATACGTGTCCACCAGAGGGAACTTGACACCGAAATGCGGGCAGACCTCAAGACCGACGTGAGGCACCAGTTTGGAAATGCCGGCATCGCGATGCCACCGCTGATACTCGCTGCCCGGGTAGGGGTTGTTCGAATGATAGCAGGTGATGCGGTAGTCCTGTGTCCCCCAGTACCTGTCCAGAAAATCCAGCAAGACCGGGTTTTCGTAGATCTCCGGGTCGGCGAACGGCTGCTCCCAGGGCACGTAGAGCGTATAGCGATTGACCACCTGCAGCCGCCCCTCGAATACGAGCCGCGCATCGCTGCGTCCCTGCAGCATCACACCGTTTTCCGGTTCGCCGTGCGTTCGCACCTGCTCCAGATAGGGCAGAAACGCCTCCCGGATCCGGTCGATTTTCTCAACTGGAATCAGGTCTTCGAAAAGAACAAACCCGTTGATACGAAGCTCTGCCAGCTTCAAATCAAGGTCATATTGGGTTGGCGATGCCAAGATCGGCTCCTCCATCGAAGCAAAGTTCAGTTATGAGGTTGCCTACCGGGTTTCTTTGCCGCGGCCAGCCGGGCCTGCGCTTTAGACAGGTGACAGTTTCCTCGGTTTCAGAAATCCTCAGTCCACCGGAACACGATAAGACGTTTCCTCGATCCGTTCGTGATCAGAAGCTCGCGCATTGATCAACGCCCTCTCTGTCACCGGCAGATAGTAATGGGTCTCAGCGTTCAGCGAGATAAATCCCTCCGCATAGGCAACACCGCCCGACATCCCGAACGCGCCGTCGCTTGTCTCGATACGCTTGCGTGCGTAGGCCCCGCCATAGCCCTGGCTCACCAGACAGTCCAGGCAAGCCAGCTTCTTGTCCACCACGTCGGTAATGTCAATAAAAACGTCGTTGTAGTACCCGCCTTCGGATTGCCACACATTGCGCGGGATTGCGGCCGCACCGGTTCCGAAGAAGAAGACCTGGGCCGCCTTGTGCGGCGGATTGCGGTCGCCGGGGTCCACGCCGCTTGCCAGCGCCATCGCATGCAGCACGATCTGCCCGGCGATTGCATGCGCGTTGGTCAGTCCGTCCCCCTCCTTGGGGAAATGCGTCAGGATAATGTCCGGTTTCAACTGGCGAAAGAGCCGCGCCAGTCGCCTGACTGCCTCGTCCGTGACGAGCAGAACCGCGTCATCGGCGCCGAAAAAATACACGTCCTCAACGCCCAGCAGATTACAGGCTTGGCGCGCCTCTTCCGCCTTCACGTCGGACCGTTCCGCCATCAGAGACTGCAGTTCGTCGGCAGGGGGCACTTCACTGGCATGGTGCATCTCGTCGCTGATGACCTTGTCATGCACGCGCGCACCGTGCGTCAGCACGACACAGCCGACATAGTCGCCCCGCGCCGCGTGATGTGCCATCGTCCCACCCGACTGGTCGAAAATGTCGGCGGGATGCGCGCCGACCGAAAGAATACGTAGCGACTCGGACATGGGTCAAGCCTCCTGATTTTTGTGGGAGCTCTGTTCACCCATAAGTATAGCCTACCAATCCCCTAAGGTGTTAGGACCCCAAAAACAGGGGTGCATCCCAAAATATGGGCGGATTTTCCCATGCCTCTGGTAGCAGCGAGACCGCAGCCATCTCGCGAACAACCCTGCGTCAGAGGTAGCGCCCTCTCTGGCAACTGACTACTGACTACTAATCAATGCAGTTTCGGGCGGTCTGGCGCAAGCGCCCTTCCTTGTGCGGGGGCTCCGCCCCCGCAACGCCCCCCTCCTACAACATGCCTCGTCGACCGTGTGTCGACATTGGTGACAAGTGCCCAATCGAGCGAGTTTCTTCGACCCGCGTCGCTCCAGTCCCATCAAGTCCCTTCAGGGGCAGGCTTTGTGCCTGCCCTCGCACACCCTCCAATCTGCGGACCCCACGATAAGTCCCAGCTTGGCGGCTGCCCTCCGTCTCTCCAAGAACCAGTAAACTGTTCCAGCCACCGTTGGCATGGATTCCCCGCCAGACTGTTCCCACCCCAATTCTGGCATGCACACGAAAGGAAGGGGCGAGGCGCGCCGTTGTAAGGCATCCACGGCGCCATGCAGCCATGGTGCCGGAAATATAATCGAATTTTCTCGGGGTGATGCCGCTGAACATCAGGGGAAAGAAAGTAACGGCGCAAGTCGCCGTCGGCATCCAATGTAAGACCCGTTTGAAACCAAGTCTTCCGGCGCGGGTTACGCCTTGGAATCGCGTCTGTCACGCATGCCTCTACGCAATACGCAAAAAAAGCAGGTTCTCGATCCAGCCGCAAATCAGATGTCAGATCGGCCAGATAGCCTCCATCTCCCACGCTTCCAGAGAATGAACGGTTGCACTGCCGCCCAGCGAATAGAGCTGCACCCCCAGACTGTCCGGACGCGCCGGATAGATGCGTTTGCCCAGGTAATGACCGCCCTGACCAAAGACCTCGACCACGCTGCGGTCGACAAAGACGCGCAGCTCGATCGGTTCACCATAGGCGTGCCTGACAGTACAGCGCTGCGACTCCCGATTCTTAACCGCCTGACTCTCACTCGAACGCGTTACGTCCAGGACCAGCAACCTGTCAGGGCCCAACCGGTCCTGCGGCTGAATCGAATCATTCGGATTGACGTTAAAACGGATCAGCGTTTGTTCTGCCCCGTCGGGCGAACAGCATACACCCAGGCCGAACTCCTCAGCGCTCTCCCAACTGAAGACAGCCCGGATCTCTAGCCGGTTACCCCGCACTTCGTCAAGCGTGATCGTCGAATCTCCCGCCAGCTGAATGTCCGACAAACGCACAGGGTTGCGGCGCAGCGCCTCCAACTCCTCTACCGGGTTCAGGTGCAACTCGCCCTCATCACCCATAGTGAGTTCTATCGGCAGCGCCATGATTCCCGACCAGCCCGACTCCCGCTGCACGTAACCGTATCGCCCCTCGGACAGCCGGCCGAACATGACTCGCCTGCCTTTGCCATCCAGCAGCGTCTGACACTCGTTCAAAATGCCGGTCCTGTTGGAAAAGTTCGTCTCGCCGAAAGCCATACGCCCATGGCGCTCGGGTGTGAATCTCTGGTTCGCATATGTTCCCGTGTAATAGTGCGGCCCGCGATGATGGCTGGCAAAGAGCAATACATGCTTATCGCCCATGGGAAAGAAGTCGGGCACCGCGCAGTCTTCACCGACTTCCGTGTACCTTCCCCCTTCATATAAAGGATGCAGGTACGTCCAGTGCGCCAGATCGACTGACCTGTACAGGAAGGCCCTGTCCGGCTTAAGACCTTCGTACTCCTCACGGCTGGTGTTACCCGTGAGCGCGTAGTACGTATCGCCTTCTATCCACGCGCACGGCGCGCCGTCCACCGTGTAGCCGCTTCCGGGTTCGGGTGTCGGGATGACCGGGTTCGCCGGATGCTTTTGCCACTCGACCAGCAACTCGTCCTGGCTCGTTGCCAGGCAGATCCCACCCGGCACGCCATGATAGATGATGGTCGGCACGCCCTCCATGTTGACAAAGGCCGTGCCGCTGTAACAGCCGTCCCGGTCGTAACTGTCCACCGGCGCCAGCGCGATCGGCAGGTCCTGCCAGTGTACGAGGTCTTCACTGACCGCATGACCCCAGTGGATCGTACCCGTCGCCCCGCCGTGGAAAGCGGCGTGGGGGTTTTTCTGGTAGAAGAGGTGATACCTGCCCTGCCAGTAGATAGTTCCGTTCGGATCGTTCAACCAATTGCACGGGGCCAGGTAGTGGTAGGCCGGTCGATACGGGTCGGACGCAAGTCTCTGACGGCTCTCGCTTGCTGTTTCCGTGTCTGCTTTGGTCATTCTCAACCTCCCCTGCCGACAGAAATTGCAGATGGATTCCGAGTTTGAAGGGGCTGGCCGCATCACAAGGTTGTCGAAAAGATTGCGAGCACCCCCGCTGGAGTGCCCGCTACGTGCCGTCCCGGTTCACTGAGCCGCGATCGGCACGAAATCAACCGTTGGCTCCCGTCTCAGCCTTGGCGCGTCCGCCCGAATCTAAGATCAGGACGCACAGGCCTTGTCGAACCTGTCCGGCCGGAACCGCTCGATCGGGTACTCGGTCGACCCGTCCGCGGCCAGATCGGCCAGGATCTTGCCCACGAGAGTCGAAAACTTGAACCCGTGCCCTGAGAAACCGGAGGCGACCAGCACGTTCGCGTTTCCGGGATGTACACCAATGACGAAGTCCCGGTCGGGCGTAGACGTATACATGCAGGTCGTGCCTTCGACGTAGGAGAAGCCGCCATCCGGCATGATCGATGACAGCCATGCCTGCAGTTCATCGCGCTTGTCGAGGTCCAGTGTTCTATCGACTTCCGAGGCCGAAGTTTCGTCGCCAAGCCCATCATCGGCGGTCTTTACGCCGGGGCCATAGTCGGGAAAGCCGTAGAACTTGGTGTCCATATCACCAAAGACAGGCAGTTGGCCAGGCTTGTAACGGTCCCGGTGTTTGGGCCGGAAGTAGAACTCCTGCTGGCGCGTCACCCGCAAAGGCAGCGCAAGATCTTCGAGGACCTGTGGCGCCCAGGGACCGGGCGAAATGATCAGTCTGTCACAGCCAATCTGGCCGGCCGACGTCTCGAGCAGGGGCTTCTCCTGGCTGATATCCACGCGGTGCACGCGTACCCGCTCCTGGACGGTAGCGCCGGAGCGCTGCGCCTGATCCAGGTGCTCCAGAATACAGCGGCCGACATTCAGAAGGCCGGCCCGGGAGGTGAAGCAGGTGACGGCATCCGGCGGCAGCCGCAGTGCGGGGTAACGGGCAGTCACCTCCTGCGGACTCAGGCATTCGACCTGCCTGCCCAGCGACCCCATTGCCTCGATTCTCTTTGCGATGTTTTCGTTGCCGGGGCGTGCAAAGTAGAGCAGTCCCGTGAAGTACATCAGTTTCTCAGCGGCGCCGGCATCCAACTCCTGCCACATTGGTATGGTCGCTTCGGCAAGCTCTATGTATTCGGGATGCTCATAAATGTCGCGGAAAATCCTGGAAAAACCGTGTGAGCTGCCGAGGGCGTGGCCGAGCTCAAACTGCTCGATGCCGACCGCGGCAACACCCCGGCGAGCGAGGTGATAGAGGGCTGCGCTTCCCATAGCCCCCAGTCCAACGACTACGATTTTAGCGTTTTGCATGATGACTTGTGCCGTCAACTGTGTGGAAATTGGTGGGAATGCGGTTTGCCGGAACGGGATCGGCGCCCCGTGAATTGGTCTGCATTATAAGCAAGAGACCGCTCCATCCCAAGTAAAGGCGCTTTCCTGGTCGGATTCCGACCAATCGCTCGATGTCCGCACCATCGCCTCGACCGGGCGCGGCCCTCTGTCGGACCGGCTCCTCCCCTCCCTACCTGTCAATGCCCAGCATCCGGCGCGTCTCTTCAATCGTGGCCACGCCTCGGCCCAGGTCGTTGGCGATGCGCGCAATCCGCTCCACCATCTGCGCGTTGCTCCGCGCCAGCTCGCCGCGCTGGTAGTGAATGCAGTCCTCCAACCCGGTGCGCACATGACCGCCCAGCAGCATCGCCATCACATTTACATGCAGCTCTTCCAGTCCGAGCGCACACGTCTGGAAAAGGGAATCCTCGGGCAGATTGCGCACCATGTACAGAAAACTGTCCATGCTCGTGTTGATACCGCTCTCCTGCCCAAAGACCAACTGCAAAAAGTAAGGCTTGTCCAGGGCGTCGCGCTGGATGAGATAGTCCAGAATGTCGAGATGGCCGGGGTGATAGAGGAACACCTGTGGTTTGATGCCCCGCTCCCGCAGCCGCTGTGCCGTACGCTCGGAGTCGTCGAAAGTGGCGAGCGTGACCTTGCTCGGCCCGCCGTCGCCGCCCGTGTAAGCAGCGCCGCCGCGAAAGGTCATCGGACCGGGATTGAAAGCCATGATATCGGGGCCGGCCTCGATCGGTGCCGATTTATAGTGGTGGGCCGTACCCACGAAACTGCTGCCCGCGGTCGTCAGGTCGGCGAAGCCCTGCGAATTGTCCACCAGGATCTGCGGCGCCTTGGCGCGCATCATTTCATTGATCTCGCGATAGCGGTCCGCCTCATGCGACGCCTGGGTCGGATCGTCTGCCTGCCGCGCGTGGATATGGATGATCGTCGCGCCCGCCGCGTAGACCTCGGCCGCACCATCGGCCTGCTCCTCTGCGGTCACCGGCACTGCCGGGTTCTCGCTCTTCTGATGCCCGCCCGTCACCACCGCACTGATGATCACCGGCGGCATGCCTTCACTGATCCGCCTGACATACTCGCGCTGGTTCGTGTAATCCCAGGTGATATCCATGCTGACGCTCCTCAGTTCGGGACGATCACGCCCTTAATAAAGCCGTCCAGCTTGATCTCGCCGCCCGCCGCAAGCACCGCCGTCTCCGCCTCGGCCAGTGTGAAATGATGCGTGACCATCTTCTCGATCGGATAGCGCCGCGATTCGACAACCTTGATCGCAGCCTGTACGGCCGGCGTATCGTGCGTATTCACCCCCTGCACGCGCAGTTCCTTGATCGGAATCTGGCTGGGAACGACGGAGACCTCCTGCTCGCCGGTGTTCGAACCGACAACGACTACTCCCATCGGCCGCGCCAGCTCCAGCGCCAGGGGAAAGGAAGCCGTAGCACCGGTCACGTCCACGACCATATCTGCCAAAACGCCGTCGGTAAGCTCCAGGACGGCTTCGACCGGGTCGTCGCGCTCGAGATTGATTTTGTGCGTCGCCCCGAATTGCCTTGCCAGCGCAAATCGATGCTCGTCCTGACTCAGCCCAAGCACGATGATCTTCGACGCGCCGGCCTCGTTGGCCGCCAGTATCGCGGCCAGGCCCTGCCCGCCCGGCCCGATGACCACCACGTTATCCCCGATCGCGGCGCCGCCCTTCGTGCCCACCCAGCGCAACCCGTTTCCGATGTTGGCGCAGGTCATCGCCGCTGCCTCGGCCGGCACCTCCTCCGCAATGCGGTGCACGCGCGAATTGGGCGCCAAGTACATGTACTCGCTGTAAGCGCCCCACAAATGAGGCGGCACGCTGGACGGCGTCGTCCCTCCGTACCCCTGATGCGCCTCGCAGAACCGGTACTCGCCCAGCAGACACCAGCGGCAATGCCCGCACCCGAACAGGTGCTCGACGATGACCCGATCGCCCGCCTCGACGCCCCAGCGCGCCGCCGCCCGGTGCCCGATCTCCTCGATGTGACCAACAAGCTCATGACCCATAATGAGCGGAAACCGGTGGGATTCTGTCCAGTTGTAGATACGGGGATCGCTGCCGCAGACGCCGCACATTTCGACTCTCAGAAGCCCGTCGTCTTCGCCGATGACCGGCCTGTCGAATGCCCGGATCTCCATCTCGCGCGTGCTGACGACAACCGCGGCGTTTACTTTGCTCGACAAGACAAATCCTCCATCGCCGGGAAAGAACAACCCGATTGGACGCGCTAGGACACAAAAGAAACTACGCCGTGGTCAGGTCGAAGATGACCTTCATCATCCCCGCCGCCCCTTCGTCGATCAGCTTGTAAGCCTGCGGAGCATCATCCAGGGCGAAGCGATGAGTGATCAGACCGCTGACATCGAGTTTGCCTGTGTGCAACAACTTGATGATCACATTGTGCACGCGGTTGATGTCCCAGCGGCGATGATAGAGACCACTTTCTGGATTCTCGGGAGGCAGACGGTAGCCGCCGCTGCGCGAATGAAGGATCTGCCCGGCGCTGCGGCAGAACTCTTCGCCGAGGTAAAGAGCATCGGCCGGACCGTCGTACATCCCCACCGCGACGACCTTCGGGAAAGGCGTCCCGCAATGCATGGCCAGACCAATCCCGCCTGCCTGGCCGGAACACTCGAAACAGACGTCTGCCCCCGGCCCGCCAAGGATACGCTTCACCTCGCGCCCGACGTCGCCGTGATTGGGGTTGAGCGCATGGTCGGCGCCCAGGCGTTTCGCCGTTTCGAGCCGTTCATCGAGAAGATCGATCGCGATAACCGGGTCAGCACCGGAAAGCTTGCACAGCTGCATGGTCAGCAGCCCGACAACCCCCTGACCGACAACCACCGCGCTCTCCCCTATCCGAACCGGCCCGACGAGAACCGCGTCCAGAGCGACCGTGCCCAGACTCACGAATACATACTTCTCTAGGTCATCGTCGTGCGGCAGCGGGAAGGGAAAAACGCTGACACCGACACCGCCAGTCGTCGCCCCGACCTTCGCCTCGTCCAGGTTGAAGTTCCGGGTCTCCCGATGGTGCGCCGATCCCATCACCACGTCGCCGACAGCCAGCTCGCTCACCTCCGCACCGACCTCCACCACACGGGCAACATCCTCGTACCCATAGGTGAAGGGGTACTTCATCGAGCGCCCCTCAGTTACGAAGCCGTCCGTCTCCACGCTGCGCCCATGCCAGACCGCCTCGCCGCGAAAATGGGAGCGCTCGGTGCCGTGGCTGATCCCGGAGTAGAGATTCTCGACCCTCACATCCCTCGGACAAAGCGGCGAGTCGACGTATTCGCCTACTTCCACCTGGCGGGGACCGGCAAACAGCACTTCCTTCGGCATAGGCACTTAGGGAGCAAACCCGCACGTCAGTCCGCCATCCACGAGCAGATTGACGCCGGTAATGTACTTGGCCTCGTCGGACGCCAGGAACAGGGCGGCATAGGCGACGTCCCAGGCATCCCCCATCTTTTTCATCGGGCACAAATTGTCCCGCTGTCGGATCATCTCCTCGACGCCCTCATCAGAGTAGGCCTCCTGCAGCCCTTGCGTGATGAAAGGCGTGTTCATCAGACCCGGCAGAACACAGTTCGCGCGTATACCCTTCTGCGCGTACTGCATCGCGATGTTCTGCGTCAGCTGGTTGATGGCCCCCTTTGAAGCATTGTAGGAGACGCTCGGATAGCCCGTGTAGCGAATGCCGGCAATCGAAGAAATGTTGACGATCGCCCCGCCCCCCTGCCTCTCCATATGCGGGACACAGAACTTGCACGTCAGAAACGTTCCCTTCACGTTGACCGCCATCAACCGGTCCCAGTTCTCCTCGCTGATCTCGACCGGCCCGCCCACTTCGATGATCCCAACGTTATTGTGAAGTATGTCGATCCTGCCGTAGGTCTCTATACACGCCGCGGCCATCCGCTCGACAGCCTCAGAATCGGTCACGTCGGCCTCAAAGGCCGTACATTCTCCCCCTTCCTGCTCAATGATACCCTTCGTCTCACTGGCGGCATCCGGGTTGTAATCGACGAGAAAAACCTTCGCCCCTTCACGGGCATAGAGCACCGCCGCCGCCTTCCCATTCCCCCATCCGGGACCCACCGAACCGGCCCCGGTAACAATGGCAACTTTCCCTTTTACGCGATCTGTCATCAGAACCTCGCACTTGATTTGCTGGAGTCCACTCGATCTCGGCTCCGAAGTGGCAGACTACTCGGGCGCAATTGCACGACCTTAGTATAAGCCATGAACGGTTCGCCAAACCGGCGTCCTAAATCCACGATGGATGAAGTAGTCAGGGCCATGCCGCAGCCCCCGAATCTCACCGAGTTTTGCCCGAATCTACCACACACGGATTGACGGGTCAATGCCTCTCTTTGACATGCGTGCATTCCAAAATTGGGACGAACTTCCCCATGCCTCAGGTCGCTGCGGAGCCCCAACCATCTCGCGATCAGCCCTGAGTCCGAGGTAGCGCCGTCCCTATCCCCTGGCCCCCAGCCCCTAGCCCCTGCAGTTTTGGGCGGTCGGGCCTATTCGGCCCTCCCTTGTGCGGGGGCTCCGCCCCCGCAACGCCCCCTCTCCTACAACACGCCTCGCCGACCGTGTGTCGACATTGGTGACGAGCGCCAAATGGAAAGTGTCCAGCCAGACCACGACCCGCCAGTCCCATCAGATCGCCGGAGGTGCCGGCCTTGTGCCTGCCCCCGCACCCTCCCCAACTGACGGATTCCACCGTACGGCTAGGCCAAGCGCCTGCACTGCGTCTCGCCCAATAACGGTAAACGACTCCAGCCACCGATGGCACTGAATCCCCGCCAGACCGTTCCCTTCCCAAAATGTGAGATGCACCCCTTTGACATGGATGTTAGGTCTGGCCCATCTATGTGCGGAATGCGACCTGCCCTGGCGGGCCGTGATCTTGATTTGACTACACGAAGTTTAGCTGGAGACGGGCTGTAACTTTAATGGGGTTTGGCCGTCCCGATTCTTTGACACACAAACCCGACCTACGCGTATTCGTATGAACGCCTTCTGCCTTATCTCTTGTGTCGACAGCCAGAAGCAGATTCGCTCCGGGTTCGGTCTCCTTTCTCTCAATCCTCCGCCTTGATCTTAGCCAGAGCCTCTCGCGCCACACTCGCCCAAGATTCCGGCAGATTTTCGCTGAGCCACCGGATCCTCTTCTCAGCCCTCCGCTCCCTGAATTCACCAAGCTGCCGCACCACAACTTCAGCCAGGCCGGGCCGGGCCGGATAACGATCCGCAGCCATGTGCGTAGGTAACCTGTTCAGAATTTCAAGCAGGTGCTCACGAACCTCCTCCGTATCAGGCGACGGTATCCACACTTCGCGCCCATATCCCATCAACGAACTGTCTCCTTCGACTGCTCGCATGATCGGGCCAATCGGAATCGGGTCCCGCTGCGGCCTCCTGTGCGGATGATTGGCGCAATACGTCCAAAAGGGATTCTCGATGAGCACATCCCTGATCTCGCAGTAGGCTTCCACATCCGTGTCGCCAAGCCTGCTGTAACCCCTTTCTCCCCGGTTCCTGCGATTGAACCAGCAGGTCCCACAGCAGTCTGAACCGCCATTGGGCATCGTGAAAATCTCCTCTGTAAAGTACAAAAAAGGCGAGAGCAGGATTCCGCTCTCGCCCCTATTCGAATCCGACTGCAAAAAGAATAACTACTCCTGATTCAACTCCGCCGTTACGTCTAATTGGGCGCCTACAATCAGTGGCAGCAGTTCCTCTGTGAATAACGCCGAAATGTTCGGGTCCGCCAGTATGTTGGCAACATCTTCCGGAAGGAACGGAGCCGCAAGGTCCAGCGTGCGCAGAATCGAAGGCGAGTCGTAGTGAACGGTGAGCAGGACTTCCTCGTCCGCGACCACATTCAGCTGGTTAGCCGATGAGGTCAACTCCAACTCGGCAACCTGCAGGCCGTCGTAGAGAATTGAGGCAATGTTTGCAGGCAGAGAGGGCAGGCTTACACCGTTCTCCTGGAATGTGCTGGCGGGCACGCCGCCGACAGACGTAATTTCCGAACCGTCCAACCTGAGCCTGAGCGCAAGCACAGGCCGGTACTCGGCATCGATATCCGGCGGTTCCATGCGCACCGAGGTCACGTCAAACGCGGGCGGCACGTCTACAGCCGCAACGCCGTCGGCAACCGGAATCGAAAGGGCAACGCCTATATCTGTTTTCTGCAGGAAATCGATGCCAACTTCCAGCACACCGGGCGGAACCGGTAGCAGTTCACTCACGACCCGCTGAACTGTCGCCATCGACTGTTCGGTCCAGGAAATGACCGGCAGATGACCGCCGTTCGAGGCCAGATACAGGCTGGCGTCAATGATATTCAGGTCCAGCCTCTGGACGCCCAGGGCCTGCATATCCGTTATGAAGCGCGGCTGCAAAATCGACTGGTCACCCAAAGGGATACCCATCAGGGCGAGCGAGCCGTCCGCCTTGACTTCGACGGGCAGAGAATCCAGTTTCGTCTCGGGAGCTTCCTGGCCCGCCAGGGCCAGCTGCACATCCAGGCCCGATGAGAGGACCGGCGGCAGGTGCGGCAGATACTCCTCTATCGTCCCAATGAACGCGATGCTGTCCGACAGCGAGGATACTACCACCAGAAGACGGTTAAGAGCCGCCTCGTCGTACTGCAGCGTCAACAGGCTGCCGCCATCCCCCACCAGGTCAATGCCGCCTGAGGAAGTCGTCAACTGCAGCGTATCCGATCCGACCCCGCCAACGATATTCATTACCAGCGGCGGCAAACTGACCGGCGGCAGCAGGCCGGCGAGGTCCGCGAGCGAGAGTCCCAGCGCCGACTGCACAAACCCATCTCTGTCGATGGCCGCGCCGATCTGCAACGCCGGTTCCATCCCTTCCGGCGCCGCCGCGAAGTTGGGGGCCGCAACGTCAAAATCAGCGGCGAATGCCGAGGCGTCCGCACCCGGCAGGTCCATAGACAGACCAATGTTCGTCTTGGCAAGCAAACTGCGCAGCACCGTCAACCCGGCGTCAACCATACCGGGCGACACGCCCAGAAGATCTACAGCGATACCACCGATCGTGTCGAGCGACGTATCCGTCCACAGAATCGAGGGCAGGGGCTCCTGATTGAGCGCCAGGTACAGACCATCAGCCTGAATGCTCAAATCCAGCCTCTGAGCATTTGTAGCGCCAAGAATGTCAAGCACATTCGACGGCAGAAGGTCCATCCCCAGAGGAATACCCCACACGCCCAACGAACCGCCGTCGCCTACACTGACTGGAATCGTCGACAACTGCGTATCAGCAGTCGGTTGGCCGGTAAAGGAAACGATCACGTCCAGGTCTGCGCCCGGCAACTTGGGAATGACCTCGCCGATCATGCCGCCCATCGACGGGTCTACGAACGCGCTGACAATCGGCATGAGGTTGTTCAGGCGTTCAGTATCGTAAGCGAGACTGGGCAGCGCCGTGCTGTCCAGCGCGAGATCGATGCCGTTCGGCTGCGTGGCCAGCGAGAACTGCTCCACGCCCAACGCCGACAGTATCTGGAGAGCCATCGGCGGCAGGGCCACGCCTAGCGACTGGCCCAGGGCCTGCTCAATCTCCGCCAGGGGAATCCCTTCGAACGACGCCTGGCCGTTCGCGTCAAATGCCAGGCTGGCAAACTGTAACGGCCCAATCGTGGTTTCCGCTGCACTTTCTGATCTAACCAGCTCTTCGCCCTGCCAGTAGGGAATATCGTCGCCGGCCCCGGGCAAAATGATTATCACGCCCAGGCCAACGCGCCGTAACCAGGTCAATGCATCAGCCCCCTGCGCGGCGCCGGGAACATTGGCCAGAACGCGGCCCACTAAGTCTGCCGATTCATCACTCCACTTCAGATAAGGGAGGGGCTCTCCATTCGCGTGGAGAAAAACACCGTGATAGCCAATACGGACTTCCAAAACGTCGACGCCTGCAGCCGCGAACTGGTCCAACATCGGCTGCTGTAGAATCGGCGCCGCCGGGAAGCCCATTACAGTGCCAAAACCGTTGGCGTCAACTCTGACCGGAACAGACGGGAGGTTGAACCACGTAGATCCGCCGTCACCGCCGCCAGCACAGGCGCCCAGTGCCAGGATAAAGACCAGAGCTACAATAAATTTACGGAGTAAGGCCGGCACGAGCCGCCTCCTTTTGGGTGCGTATCAAAAAAGAGCAGATAATAACATACCGCGCGCCGCGGGCGCGTCAGCCGATCACTGTTGGCACTGTTATATCACGATTGATCCGGAATGACAATGCCGAAAGTTGCGCTCCGGTCGTCTTCGAACAGAGGTTGATCCCTGTGCCCAGACGGCCCCGATTTGGCCCCCCGATACGGTCGGTTGCCAAGCGTGTCGGGCACTGTCCAAGGTTACCACACATCTTACAATAGTTCATACAGAGACACAAAACAGGCATCTGAGACACTGATAGACGACCCGACTCCAGAGTGACGGCGAAAGATTGACTCTTGCTGTACTCAATCTCTACTTACCTTCTCCCTCTTCTGCCCGAAACATGTATAGCGGCTGACCACTAACCACTGCAGTTATGCGCCCGCGCAGAGCGGTCAGCATCGCCTCCTGCTCGTTCCAGGGGTACTCCGTCTCACCGTAGCACATACTGCGTTCGTGACCCTTGCCAAAGGACGCCACAACATCGCCGGCCCGCGCCATCTCCACCCCGAATCGGATCGCCTCAGCCCGGTCGGGTACAATCGTGTAGTAGAGAGATGAGCCCGCCGGCTCGCCTTCTTCCCCGGCCCCGTTTTCGACAACCTCCCGTACGCCCGCCGCGATCTCTCGGTTGATCTCCGCCAGATCTTCAGTCCGGGGGTCCTCCGCGGTGATGACGGTAAAGTCCGCCAGCCGCCCGCTGACCTGGCCCATCAGCCGCCTCTTGCCCCGGTCCCGCAAACCCGCGCAGCCGAATATGGCGATCAATCTGCCGCAGTCCTTGGCAACAAGCGGACGCAGCGTCTCCAGCGCTCGTTCCAGGCTGGCCGGCGAATGAGCAAAGTCCACCACGGCCAGAAATTCCTGCCCGCAGTCCATGCGCTGCATGCGCCCCAACACCGCCGGGAGGGAGGCGACGCCGTCCCGGACCTGCTCAGGCGCAATGCCCAGCCCCAGCGCTGCCGCAGCCGCGCACAGAACATTCGACACGTTGAACTCGCCAATCAGCTTTGTCTCCATCGGCACCGTACCCCCCGGCCAGACCAGTTCAAATCTGGTGGCTTCAGGCAGATACTCGATATGCCGGGCATACACGTCGGCAGTCGGATCGAATACACTATAAATATAGGGCGTAACGCCGGCCGCCTCGTTGCGCGCACGCTCTTCAGCCAGCACCTCCCGCAAAGGCTGGCAGCTGCTGTCATCCAGATTGAATACTGCGACGCGGGGCACGCCCGGCTTGCGCTCGGAACCAAACAGGCTTCGGAATAGCAGAAACTTCGCCGCCCGGTACGCCTCGAACGAGCCGTGAATATCCAGGTGCTCGTGCGTGATGTTCGTCAATGCAGCCACATCATATTCAACCGCCGCCACCCGCTTCTGATCGAGCCCGAAACTGGTGCTCTCGACCACCGCGTAACCACAGCCCGCCGAACGCATCTGCGCCAGAAACGCCTGTACCGTCGGCGCATCCGGCGTCGTCACGTGCAGCCCGGTCTCCTGTTCAACGCCGGCAATACGCGCGCCGACCGTTGTAACGACACCCACATCCGCGCTGCGGCTCAGAATCGCTTCCAGCAGCGCGCAAGTCGTCGTCTTGCCGTCCGTGCCTGTAACCCCTATCACCGTCTGGTCGCGGCTGGGAAAACCGTAGAGACCCCCGCTCAGCCAGGCCAGGGCCTCCCGGCTATCCGCTACCTGTATATAAGGTGTTTCGGCGGACTGCGGCCACCAGTTCAGTTCTTCCAGCCGCGTCAGAGAGTGGCTGCCGACAACAGCCGCGGCCCCAGCAGTAACCACCTGTGGAATGAAGCGGTGTCCGTCCTGTTGCAGGCCCTCGACCGCGACAAACAGCGTATCCGCGCCCACCTCCCGGCTGTCCTCGCTGATTCCGCCCACCGCAACGTCCGGCACCGCAACGTCACCATGAACCAGCAGACCGTCCGGCAACTGCGCAAGGAGAACTGCCAGCGCTTGCCCGCACCCGGTCACCGGTGGTGGCACCCCGCTCGCGGCGGCTCCGGTCTCAGTTTTTGGGGTCTTTGGTGCACTCGCCGTCATAACTCCTCGGTTCCGGAGCCTCCGTCGCGTGCAACCGAAATGCCGGCGAACACTATCAGGAGGAAAAAGACCGCCGCGCCGCCTATCCAGATAGGCGGTATCTGCGCCAGCCTCTCGTTGACGTTACCCGGGCCCACAGTGGTCGTTGTCGCTGTCGCTGTTGGCTGCTCTACACCCTCCGGCGGAGTCGGCGTGCTTGTTGCCGTGCCTTCAGACGGCGGAAGGGGCGGCGGTGTTTCGGGAACGGCGGTAGATGCCGCGGGTGTTGAATCCGGTGCATCCGCTGTGGGCTGGTCTGCGGGCACATCGGTGTCCGGGGTCGGGACCGGCGTGCATTCGACAGGCGGCATATCTGCCGGCATATTGGGTTCTGGTGTCGCCGTCACCGTGCCGGTGGCTGTCGGCGTCCCGGTCGGCGCATTCGGATCCGACGTCGCCGTCACGGTGCTCGTAGCCGTTGGCGTTTCAATTGGATGGTGCAGTGCGACAGGCAAACACTCCACAGTGGGCGTAGCGGTTGGCGCATCGGGATCCGGCGTCGCGGTCATCGTATCGGTGGCTGTTGGCGTAGCCGTAGGCAGATTCGGATCCGGCGTAGCGGACGCCGTAGCTGTGGAAGTCGACGTCTCCGTCGGCGCGCCCGGGTCAGGCGTTGCCGTGAAGGTCGGCGTCGCCGTCGAGGTGGACGTGTCGGACGGTGGCGGCGTTTCCGTCGGCGTTGGCGTCGGAACCCTGGAAAGTTCGGCCGGATTGATCGGTGTTATCTGCGCCGACGACAAAAAACTCTCGCCGCTGTCCAGCGTACGCAGCACACCGTCCTGCTCGGTACCCGCGTAAGTGACGCCGACAAAGGTTGAAGAAGAAGCCAGCCTGAAAACCGGATTGGTGAAGACGGCGCCGTTGACCGTCACCCGCGTCCAGTCCGGTACGCTCTGGGTCCAGAGTCCGACATTGGTCCCGACGATGACCTTTTGCCCGCTGACCGTCACGTCGTAGATGACAACCCCCGCCGGAAAGGAGGGATCCTGCACCCAATTGTAACCGTCATCGCTCAAATACAGGCCTGAAGCAAACGTACCTACGTACAGACGGCCATCCAGAATCGTCATCCCCCGCGCGATGATGCCCGCGGGCAGATCGACCCGCTCCCAGTACCCGGCATCCCGCGTCAGACGCCAGACGCCGTCGTGGGTCCCGGCATACAGCGCGCCGTCCTTGTCGGCAAAGGCGCGCACGCGCAGGGCGCTCCCTGTCAAACTCTCGCCGTACCACGCCCAACTCAGGCCGCCGTCACTGCTGCGCACAACACCGTCGTAGCGTGTACCGGCATAAAATACGGTCACACCGTCTTCGACGCGCGTAAAAAGGCGGCCGATGCCACTGTTCGGGGTGAGCACCTGGCTGATCGAAAACTCCTGCCGCCAGCTCTGGCCGCCGTCTTCGCTGATGAACAGATTTCCTACCCCGCCGTCCGCGGCCAGGACACGGTTCCCGTCCTGCGGATCAAACCGAATCGAGGCGACCGAGGTATCTGCCGGCAGTTCAACGTCTGCTCGGGCCCACGTGTGACCCCCGTCCGTGCTGCGATAGATTCCCGCCGGTACCGGCACGTTCAGCGTACCGGCGATAACGACACTGGCATCGTCCGGTGAAACGTCCAGCCCAATTATACTGTTCGAAAAAGGTACAAAGCCGGACTGGGCGAAAATCTGGCCGTCGGCCGCAACAGACAGGACTGCCAAAGCAACCAGAATCGGCCACAGCCGCCGCAGTGACACCGGAGGCGGAAACGCCCTTTCTTTGCGCCTTCTGAAGCGCATGTCTTGCTGGAAACCAGCCCGCATAGATCCTCCAAATGGGGAACCGGAGAGGAAGTGAAAGAATTATACGCCAGACAAACCGTGGTACAAAAGCTCCCGTTTCATTTCCGTTGCATCCCAAAGTGGGGGTGAGCTCTCGCAATCCTCTGGCCGAGACCAAACCATGGCCACGCCGCGATCAACTCTGAGGCAGCCAGAGCGCCGTCTCTGACCACGGACTACTGACCACTGCATTTGGGCGGTCGGGCCTATTCGGCCCTCCCTTGTGCGGGGGCTCCGCCCCCGCAACGCCCCCCCCAACAACATGCCTCATCGACCGGGTGTCGACATTGGTGACGGGTGCCAATCGAAAGTGTCCAGCCAGACCACCTCACGCCAGTCCCCCGCAGACAGCACTACGGCACTCTCTCCTCGCCCGCGTGCCTGCCCTGCGTTTCTCCAAAAGCCTGCAATCGATTCCCGCCACCGCTGGCATGGATTCCCCGCCTGACCGTTCCCACCCCAAAACTGGGATGCACTCTTTCAATTCAGCCGTGTTATGTATACAAGAGCGAGTCGAGGCCCCATCCTTTTCCCGCCCTGCTCCGCCGGCTTTGTGGACTTTACCCGCTTGCAGGTTATCATGAATTTCCCTATCCTTGCGCATTGCAGACCGCTGCCGGCCCGTCTGACCGGGCGGACAGCCAGTGCAACCGCAACCCGTCAAAGGAGAAAGAGATGCAGAGCCCGGCACGGCGCGCAATTATGATCGGCATGGACGGCGCCGCCATGGAACTGATAATCAATATGGTAAACGGGGGCCACATGCCCCACCTTGGCAAGATTATAGAACGAGGTGTATTCCGCCCCATGATCGGCGTATTCCCTACCCTGACGCCGCCCGGCTGGACCGCCACCTCCACAGGCGCCTGGCCGGGAAACCACGGCGTCATGGACTTCAACATCCGCAAGCTGGGCGCCCCACTCGATGAGACTGTCTGGGGCATCAACACCGACCTGTCCCGCGCCGAATACCTCTGGAATACCGTCGAGCGGGCCGGTGGCACGCCCCTGCTCGTGAAATGGGAAATGTCCTGGCCGCCCACCGTGACAAGCGGCGTACAGGTGGAAGGAACAGGCCCCGGCGTCTCCAACCATCACCAGATCGCCGGCTATCACCTCTTCGTCGCCGGCAAATGGCAGCGGCGGGCAATCGGCGGCCAGCGCGATCCCGAAACACTGGACCCCAGCGCCCTGCAGACCGGCTCCGACGTCGACCCCGTCGCGATCGAAGATGCCCAAGGCTGGACCTCATTACCGCTTTCGAGCCGCCCGCCCAAAGAGGTGATCCTGACCATCCGCCCCCTGGCGCGCGGCCGCGGCCCCATGTTGCGCGGCGAAAAAGGCACGCCTAAGCCCTTTTACGGCCTCATCTATGCATCCGCAGACAACGGCTACGACCGCGTGCGCATCTGCCGGTCTCGTGACGGGGACAGCGCAGTGACGGAACTGGGGATGGGCGACTGGAGCGACTGGTGGCTCGACCAGTTCGAAATCGACGACGAAGAGATCAGCGGCTACGTGCGCATGAAGCTGGTCAACCTCACCGCCGAAGCCGACGCCTTCGAGCTGTTCGTCCCCCAGATCTGGCCGAACAGTGGCTACACGATGCCGTTGGAAGTGGCCGATGAGATCGACCAGCACGTGGGCAACTTCCTGCAAAATCCCGCACGTGACGCCCTGGGCATCATGGACGATGAAACCTACTTCGAGTCGCTCGACTTCCACCACCAGCGCCTCGCCGACGTCGCCGAATACCTCACCACCAGCCGCGACGATTGGACCATGCTTTTCATCGAGACCCATGCCTCCGACTACACCAGCCACTTCTTCCTCGGACAGGCTGAAGAGTTCAGCGGCGCCGATGTTGAGACCCAGCAGCGCTGTATCGACGGCGTGGTCCGCACCTACAGCTCAATCGACGAAATGATCGGCCGTATCGCCGCCATCGCCGGCGACGATACGCTCATCTGCCTCGTCTCCGATCACGGCGGCACGCCCAACCAGTACCGCGCCATAGAGATCGACGAGGTGCTGGAAGAGGCAGGTTTCCTGGTCTATAAGGAAGAAAACGGGAAGCAAACCGTGGACTGGTCACGCACACGCGCCGCCTCAGTAGGCCTCGTGCACGTCTTCATCAATTTAGAAGGGCGCGAGCCCAATGGGATTGTGTCGCCGGACGACTATAAGGATACCCAGCTGGAGATCATCGCCGCGCTGCACGCCTACACCGACCCCGCAACCGGGCGCCACCCATTCGCCCTGGCGCTTACGCGCGAGGACGCCGAGATGGTCAATCTCTGGGGTGAAACAACGGGAGACGTGGTCTACGCACTGCGGCCGGAGTTCGACGGCGCACACGGTAAACAGCTGCCCTCTGTCAGCTTCGGCATCGCCGGGCAGCACTGCACCTTCGTCCTGGCCGGGCCCGGCGTCAAGGAAGGACTGGAGCTGCAGGGACAGGTGCGGGTGGTCGATGTAGCCCCAACCCTATGCTACCTGCTGGGGTTGCCCATGCCGCGCAACGTCGAAGGCGGGGTCGTCTACGAGGCGCTCACCGACACTGACTGGCACCTCAACAAGTAAGCGTAAACGGGAGAAGGGAAGGCCGGGATGCCATACCTTCTCCCCGCCCCCGCTCTAGTAGTCTCCCTCATCGATCTCTCCCGCAGGCATCTCGATATCCACGACCTCACCCTGATCGTCAATGATGACGCGGAAGCCCATCATGCCCAGCCACTGCCGCGACTGCTCGGGAATCGCCTGCCCAACCGCCTGATCGATATTGTCAATCGAGGACTCCACCGCCGCCTTGGTGAAGATGTCGTCCTTGCCCATCAGGTCCATCATGCCGCTCACGGCCAGCTCTCGGTGCTGGTCCACCTGGCCCTTCAGAAACTCTAGCACCTGCTGGTCCACCAGCGCAGCGTCGATATGGCGCAGAAAGCCGTCCTCGTCGACTACATAGCAGGCGCGCTCCCCCACATGTCTAACCTGCGCCGCACTACGGCGTTCATCAAACACAAGCCCCTCAAACATCGCCGAATTTGCCAAGGTACTCTCCGGTTTCAGTTCTCAGAATCCCTCTTTTGCTCCGGCTGAATTCCTGAGAAATGGCATTTGCCCCGTCTGTCAGGTTCTACGCCGCGGCAGCCATCTAAGTTTCTTCGCAACCCCTTACATCAGCGCAGCCCGGCTCTCAAGGAACTCCCGGCTGCGGCGCACACTCGCGACCGGATCCTTGGGCAGATCGTGCTCCACGACGTAACACGTCGCGCCGGCCGCGCGGCAGGCCGGTATAAGCGCGTCCCAGTCCAACCTCCCGTAACCGACGTCGGCCAGGCCCATCTGGTCCTCGTTCTCACCCGCCAGTGCCAAATCTTTGGCATGGATGTACGGACACCGCCCCGTATACTTCTCTACCAACTCCTGCGGCGCGGCGTCGCCGTCCGTTATCCAGGCCAGGTCCGGCTCCCAAAACAGATTCTCCGGTTCCGCATTCTCCAGCACCAGGTCGATCGCGCGCCCACCGTCGAACGCTTCCATCTCAAAGGCATGGTTATGATAGCCCAGTTGCATCCCCTCCGCCCGGCAGCGCACGCCCAATTCATTGAGCGTCTTCCCGAACGCCCGCCACATATCTGCATTCGCCGCCTGCCGCACTTCAGGATCAGGCATGGGGATGATAAGACGGTCATTCCCAATTGCCCGGTGAAATGCAACCGTGCCGGAGAAATCCTCGGCCAGGGCCTGGTAAGGTACGTGGGCCGATACCGCCTGCAAACCATGCCGGTCCAACACCGCCTTCGCCTGCTCGCCGCTATGGTCCGGCAGAAAGATCAGTTCCACACCTTCAAATCCTGCCTCGGCCGCGGCAGCCGCTACCTCGTCAAAGCTGTCAGAAACGTGACGCAGGCTGTACAGTTGTACGGCGATCGTTGGCTTATCGTTGCTCATGCAAATGTCTCCATTTCTGTCGCACGCCGTATCCGCTCGGTCAGCCCGCTGTAACGTTGGGCCACCTGGTCGTTGCCCACGGCCATGCTGATCGCTTTCAGTTGCCCCACCAGCACAACCAGCCGCTTCGCCCGCGTGACCGCCGTGTACAGCAGATTCCGTTGAAGTAGCTTGAAGTGGCTGGTAAGCAGTGGGATGACGACTGCCGGGAACTCACTGCCCTGGCTCTTGTGTACGCTGATCGCATAGGCATGGACCAGCTCGTCCAACTCCGAAATGTCGTAGCCGACGGAGCGCCCGTCGATTTCGACCGCTACCTGCTGTTCAACTGGGTCGACAACTTTAATATAACCCATATCGCCATTGAACACATCTTTGTCATAATTGTTGCGCATCTGCATCACCCGGTCCCCCGCCCGGTAGATGCTGTCGCCATAGCTGCGTTCGACCCTGTCCGGTCCGGGCGGATTTAGCGCCTGCTGGATCATCTCGTTAAGTGACTTTACGCCGGCCGCCCCGCGGTGCATGGGGCTGAGAATCTGAATATCCTCGGCTGGAATGCCAAAACGGCGCGGGATCCGCTCCTGGACGAGCTCCACGCACAGTTGCGCGGCCCGCTCAGGCTCCTCCGTACGGAACAGAAAGAAATCTTCGGCCTCCACGCCCTCTCGCCCGGACGACCGTGTCAATACCGGTATCTCACCGCGATTGATGCGATGGGCATTCTCGACGATGTAACTGCCCGCCGCCTGCCGAAATATCCTGTCCAGCCGCACCACGTCACAATAGGCCCGAAAACCTGCACCGGGAACGTCCCAGGTCCCTTCGCCCGCCTCCTCTATCGCCGCGATCACGTCGCGCAGCACGTTACCTGCTCCCACACTCGGCAGCTGGTCCACGTCGCCAACCAGCAGCAGCGACATCTCCGCAGGAATCGCCTTGAGAAGATGATTCATCAGGATCAAATCCAGCATCGAGGACTCGTCCACGATCAGCAGGTCACCCCTGAGCGGGCTCTCTTCATTGCGTTTGAACGACATCCCGGCTGCCGGCTGCACCTGAAGCAGCCTGTGCACCGTCTTCGCCGGCCTTCCCGTCGCCTCAGCCAGCCTTTTTGCCGCACGACCGGTCGGCGCCGCCAGGATCGCCTTCGCGCCCGCGTCCTCGCACAGTTCAATAATAGTGCGCACGACAGTCGTCTTGCCCGTGCCGGGCCCCCCGGTCAGCACCGTCAGCCGGTTGGTCAGCGCCGTCTGCACCGCCTCCTTTTGCCGCGCAACCAGACGCACACGGCCGCCGTCGTAACCTGCCCTCTCCTCGACCCGCGCGAACCTCCGTTCCCAGTCCACGCCCTGAAACGAAGCCAGCGCACTGGAACTGCGTCCGCCTCCCCACTGCGCCGCGCGAAACGCCCGCATCATCATACTCAACCGGTTGCTTACACCCACTTCACCGTAATACATCGGCGTCAGATAGACCGCCTGCCCGCCCTCCAATAGCGCCTCTGTCTGCTCTGCAGTCGGCTTTTCGCCGGCCCTGCGGTCTGCCGGCAGCATAGGCATCGGCTGCGAGCTCGAAGGCTCGTAAATCCCGGCCACCGCCCAGTGCAGCGCCTCGGCCTCCTCACCCGGCCCCGAAGCGAGCTTTATGCGGTCCCCCCCTTTCAAATGCAGCAGCCCGGCCGTCACCTTGTCCTTCCCAACCTTCAGCAACGCATCGGCCTTCCCGATCAGTTCCCCGCTTGGCAGGTAAACATGCCCCTCATCCCTTGCCCGGTTGAGCGCAAACTCGACCCCCGCTGCAATGCGCTGCGGCGCGTCTTCAGCGACGCCCAGGGCCATGCCTATCCTGTCCGCCGTCAGAAAACCGATGCCGTATATGTCCTCTGAGAGGCGGTATGGATTCCGCTGCACCGTCTCGACCGCGCCGTCACCGTAACGCTTGTAGATCTTTCCCGCCAGACTGGTGCTGACACCGTGCCCCTGCAGAAAGATCATCACCTCCTTGACCGCCTTCTTTTCGGCCCAGCCGGCGTTGATCATCCCGACCCGCTTACGCCCGACGCCGCCTACCTCCGACAAACGCTGCGGATGGTTGTCAATGACCTCCAGTGTCTCCGCCCCAAAGTGATCGACGATGCGCTTGGCCGTCACCGGGCCTACCCCCTTTATCAGGCCGCTGCCCAGAAACTTCTCGATACCGGCCACCGTCGCCGGCAGCACCGAACGCATGTCGTCAACCAGGAACTGTTTGCCATACTGCGGATGCGTCCCCCACTGCCCGCGCAGCTCCACCGCCTCGCCTTCAACCACGCCGACCATCTCGCCTACGACCGCCGCCTCCTTCTGCCAGTGCGGCAGTTGAGACGTCGGACTCTCCGGCGCCAGCTTGGCGACAGTATAGCCGTTTTCCTCGTTGTGAAAGGTGATGCGTTCGATTACGCCGCGCAGAATTTCTTGCGTTGAGTCGCTCATAAGTGTTAGGGTAGCAGAACGATTTGAACCGATCAACCCGCGCCACCCTAGCTGCGTGCCCAAAAACACAGCTCCACAGGTAGCGGAACCGCATTTCACCGGCCCCTTTTACAATCAAGACCGGAAGAAGGACAATCGCGAACTCCAAATGGAAGAGATCGCAGGATCGTTTACGCCCCTACTTATCGTCATTTCGTTGGCATTCCTCGTGCCGCTGCTGCTCACGCGCTTCCAACGGCTGCGGCTGCCGATCGTCGTCGGCGAAATCATGGCCGGCATCGTCGTCGGCAGCAGCGGCTTCGGCTGGGTGACCCACGAAGACCAGCTGCTCACCCTCCTGGCCGAGTTTGGCTTCGTCTTCCTCATGTTCCTGGCCGGCATGGAGATCGACTTCGCCAATCTGAACATTGAACTGCCCGGCGTCGCCCGCGCCGGCGGCACGCGCACAGACCTCTCTACGTCTCAGGGACGCGACCGCCGCACCTTCGGCCCGCTTTCCATCAGCCTGATGGGCTTCATCCTGACACTCTCTCTGTCCGCAATCGTCGGCTTTGCACTCCTGCAGGTAGGCCTGGTCAGCAATCCCTGGATGATGGCGCTCATCATGTCGACAACGTCGCTCGGCGTCGTCATGCCCGTACTCAAGGAGCAGGAGCTCATCCGCGGCCGCTTCGGACAGACGATCCTCATCGCCGCCCTCGTCGCCGACTTCGCCACCATGATCCTGATCACCGTGGTCATCGCCACCATCTCCCACGGTCTGACCCTCGACATCCTCCTCATCAGCCTGCTCTTCGTCGTCTTCTTCCTTCTCTACCGCCTGGGCATCGTCTCCCTCAACCGCTTCGATTCCTTGCGCCGCACCTTGGAAGACCTCAGCCACACCACCGCCCGCATCAAGATTCGCGGCGCCTTTACGATCATGCTGCTCTTTGTGGTGCTGGCCGAGGTATTGGGCGCGGAGATCATCCTGGGCGCCTTCATCGCCGGGGCCATGCTCTCCCTGCTCTCCACCCGTGAAGATCTGGAGGCGATGCACCAGTTGGAGGCGGTCGGCTTCGGCTTCTTCATCCCTATCTTCTTCATCATGGTGGGGGTGAATTTCAATCTGGGCGCCCTGCTCGGGTCATCCGACGCCTTGATCCTGTTGCCGTTCCTGGTGCTGGCCGCATTCCTGGTCAAACTCCTGCCCGCCCTGCTCTTCCGCCTTCAGTTCACCTGGCGGGAGACCTTCGCAGCCGGCTTTCTTCTCTCGTCACGCCTCTCCCTGATCGTCGCCGCCTCGGCCATCGGCCTCAATTTGGGGATCATCAGCGAATCGGTCAACACGATCATCATTCTTGTAGCCATCGTCACAGTTACCGCCGCCCCCTTGGTCTTCAACCGCATCGTCCCCCGCACTTCCACGGCTACACCGCGGCCCATCGTGGTCTTCGGCGCCGAAAGGCTCGGGCTCCAGGTCGCTGAACAGCTCCTGGGACACCACGAAGAGGTCGTTCTCGTCGATCCGGATGAGAATCTGATTACCAGGGCCCGGCAACGCACCTCCGAAGGCATCAAGGTCATGCACGCCAGCATCGATGACGAAAACGAAGAACTCGCCGGCCATCTGGACCTGGCCGAAACTGTCGTCGTCACCCTCAGCGACACCGACCGCAACCGCCACATCTGCCACGTCGCCCGCACACGCTACGGCATCGACCACATCGTGACCCTAGTCAGAGAGACCAACCGCCTTGTGGAGTTCGAAACGCTCAACGTAACCGTCTTCAACCCCTCGCTCGACCAGGCCGCACTCCTCAGCCTTCTCGCCCGCAACCCCGACATCTACGAGCTGCTCACACGCACCGATGACAACAAAGAGGTCTCCGAAGTCTGGGTGCACAACCACGACTACGGCGACAAAGCCCTGCGTGAGCTCGTGCTGCCCGGCGACGTTCTCATCCTCTCAATCCGCCGCGACGGCGAATTCATCGTGCCCCGCGGAAATACCCAGCTGGAATACGGCGACCACCTGACCCTTGTCGGCACCTTCGACCATCTGCACGCGGCGCGCGCGCTCTTCGCCTGAATCCAAACGGCAGGCGCGTTCCAGCGAATACGCTATTCCCTTGTGCGTCGAGGGGCAAATGACGATCCGTTGCGATACGAGGAACCAAACAGGGGTCAGACGGTAGACCGGCCTAGCCAGCGCCTAAGTTGAAGAGACGTTGCCGTCATTTCTGGCCTGCAACCAGAGATCATGCGCCTTGCGCACCACCCGCCGCGTCGCCTCCTCCATCGGCATCTCTTCCAGACTGCCAACAGGCACCCAGGCGACGTCGTCAACGTCGTCGGCCGGCGCAACGTCGCCCCCTCGGAAGTGAGCCCAGAAGTCGATCACCACATAATGATAGCGAACGCGGCCGGCACTGTCCCGGTGAATCGGCTCAAACAGGTCCACCAGACCTACAATTTCAATCTCGGCACCCGTCTCCTCCCGCACCTCCCTTTCCACGCCCGCCCGCACGGGCTCGCCCAAATCCAGCAATCCGCCGGGCAGCGCCCACAATCCCTTGGAAGGCGGCCGCCCTCGTACGACCATCAGAGCGAGGCCGGCGTCGTCGATTACAACGGCAGCCACCGCCACCAGCGGCGCCGGCGGATACTCCCGGCTGACGGTTACGGGGTAGGTTAGGTCTTGGAGGTTTTCGTCGCTGTGCATACTCAACACCACTTTTCAATGAGTGCGGGTAATTCGGACAGCTTCTCGATCACCGCGTCCGGTCTGATGCTGTCCACCAGTCGTTGGTCCTCCGCCAGCGGGATCATGCGGCAGTGGACCGTCAGCGCACCGATCTCCTGCCCGCCGGCCACGTCATGCTTGAGGCTGTCGCCGACGCACACGATCTCATACGGCTCCGCGTCCCAGCGTTCGAGGACGGCACTGTAGATATCCTTCTCAGGCTTGCGCCACTCCACCGCCGCGCTGCTCAGACAGATGTCCAGATACGCGCGCAGGCCAGTATAGTCAACGATGCGCTGAAAGATGCGGTCGCTGGCATAGTTGGCAATCATCGCCACCGGAAAGCCCTCGCCCCGCAACTGTTGCAGCAGCTCGATCGCCCCCGGCATCGGCTCCCAAGCCGTCATCTCCGGCGCATAAAAGAGATCGACCGCCCGCCGCAGGACCTCCTCGTTCATCCGCGAAGCCGGATAACCGACGAACTGCAACAAAAAACTCAAGGTGTCGTCGGCCGTATGCTCCTCCTGCTCATCGTCCGACTTCGTTTCGGCAAAGATGCGCGCCTCAACAAGATGCTCCGCAATCTCGTCGGGCAGGTCGGTCATCCCCGTCGAGCGCATGTAGGCGACCGCAGTCTCCGCTCCGCTGCTCATCAGCTCGTCGAGAGGCCGGTTGAGCCGGGCGAGCGTATTGTCAAAATCAAAGACCAACCCTTGCACCAACCTGCGCGGCCGCACTTGCGCCGCTTCACCGCTGAAGAACCGCTCGCTCAGACGCGCCACAGCAGCACTGTCAACTGCTTCATCCCCTTGATCTCGGGCGACACCCTCCAGTTCAGGGTCGGCGGGCGCCAGCCGGGCACGCGCTTCCTCCTGGGTTAGACCGGCGCCCCGGCTTCTGGCGCGCCGCATGAATTCGTCCAACTCCTGTGGAGTAAGTGGCTCCATCCCACGTGCATCGGGCTGCTCATCCTGCCCTGATAAGGAACTGTCCGCGCTGGAAGAGTTTGCTTCCCCGGGTTGCCTGTCTGTCATAGGCATTAGTATGCGGAGGCGTGCCCTTGTCTGTCAAATCAGCCCATGCCGCTACCGGGTTGCAAGCCCGTCCGTCTGAACTGAATTCTCCCATGGCCAGGGTAGCGCGCAGGCATGAGACGCAGCGGGTAGGACGCCGGAATTGGCAGGACCGCCAATCCGGTGGCAGGATCAGATCGGCAGACATCCAGACTCTTGCAACATCTCTTTTCCAGGAAACGCAATAAAGGGACTTACAGAATGAAACGCTTTTGCCTCCTGCTTGCTTTCGTTTTCGTCTTTACCGCTTGTGTAGCAATCCCAACCAGGAATCAGCCGGAGGCATACACGCAATCTGCCGTCCGCGACGCAATCCGCCGCTACCAACGCGACGGAAAAGACGCCGTACTCGCCTATTACAGCGATCCGCAGAGATTCGATGGACAGTGGTACGTCTTCATCCTTGACAGCGAAGGCTACACAATCGCCAGCCCCTACAACTTCACAATCGGGTTGGGCCCTTCCGATCGCTACGACGCCACCGGCTACTACTACGGCGACGATCTGGTAAGCGCCACCGAGGAAGGCATATGGATAAGCTACGTCTTCTTCAACCCGGAAACAGACAAAGAAGAACGCAAACATACCTGGATCGTAAGGCATGATGGCCTGTACTTCGGATCCGGCTTTTACAAAGGACAGGAATAGAATGGCCTGCACGGCATGCCTGCACGAAACAATATAAACTTCACTTACCCGGCGGCTGTGGGAGCCTATACCGGCACGTGCTATACTCCGCTATGGCCCTGCAAAAGCAGCGTTTCAACAAGTTCGCAACTGTTCCGCCACTCACTTTCTCACAACTGACCATGCCCTATTCATTCCAAATCGGCTCCATACCCTGCCACATCGTCAGCGACGGCCGCCAGCTCGTCGACGGCGGCGGCTTCTTCGGCCTCGTCCCCCGTGTCCTCTGGGAACGAGTAATCCGCCCCGACGACAAAAACCGCATCCCCGTGCAGATGCGCTCCCTCCTCATCCCATCGTCCGCCGGCCTGATCCTGGTCGACACCGGCCAAGGCGACAAAATCACCGCCAAGGAGCGGCGCATCTTCGGCATGGACGACGACAACCGGCGTCTCGACGCCGACCTGCGCCGCGTCGACTTCAGCCCCGAAGACGTCGACATCGTCCTCATGACCCACCTCCACGCCGACCACGCCGGCGGCTGCACCCAGTGGAGCGAACCCGACGACCCCGAAAGCGAAGCCGTCCCCGCCTTCCCCAACGCCCGCTATCTCATCCAGCGCCTCGAAATGGCCGAAGCCGCCTTCCCCAACGAACGCACACGCGGCACCTACTTCCCCGACAACTGGGAGCCCCTGCGCCGCTCAGGTCAACTGGAGCTCGTAGACGGCGACCAGGAACTGGCACAAGGCGTCCGCTCCGTCACCGTACCGGGCCACACCCAGAGCATCCAGGCCGTCTGGGTCGAGGACGCCGGCCAATCCCTCCTCTTCCTCGGCGACGCCTGCAGCTGGGCCGCACACATGGACCGGCTGGCCTGGGTCCCCTCCTTCGATCTCGACCCAATGGCCAGCATCGAGAGCAAACGCAACCTGCGCAGTGAGGCCGAAGAGAAGAACACCCTGCTCGTATTTCAGCACGACGGCCAGGTCGTAACAGGGCGGCTGCGTCCCGGGGCGCGCGGGCCTGTCGTGGAACCGGAAATCACTGAGAAGGCATGGCCGGGGGAAGAGTAGGCGTTACGAGCTGTTGCCTTGCGCGCAGGCTATTCGTTTCTCACTACCAGTGGGAACTGGACTCAATGCCGGGCTGCTATGTGCCCGGAGATGAACCAGCAAGAAGGGCCTCTATTCTGGATCACGCATTTCGTGCCGGACATATTACAAGGACACCGCAATGCCACATTCATTTCAGGTCGGTTCCATCCAATGCCATATCGTCAGCGACGGCCAGCAACTGATCGACGGCGGCAGCTTCTTCGGTCTCGTTCCCCGCGTTCTGTGGCAGCGAATCATCCGCCCCGACGAGAAGAACCGCATCCCCGCGCAGATGCGCTGCCTGCTGATCCAGTCCCCCTCCGGTCTGATCCTGGTGGATTCGGGCCAGGGAGACAAAATCACCGCCGAGTATCGTACTGAATTTGGTATGGACGACAGCAACCTCCGTCTGGAGGCCGATCTCCGCCGCGTCGGTTGCAGCCCGGAGGACATCGACATCGTGCTGGTGACCCATCTCCACGCCGACCACTGCGGTGGCAACACCCGCTGGAGCGATCCCAATGATCCGGACAGCGACGTCGTCCCCACCTTCCCCAATGCCCGCTACCTGATCCAGCGCCTCGAGCTGGCCGAAGCAACCTTCCCCAATGAACGCACCCGCGGCCATTACTTCCCCGAAAACTGGGAGCCGCTGCACAGCACAGGTCAGCTGGAAACTGTAGACGGCGACCAGGAGCTGGCCCCCGGTGTACGCTCGGTCACAGTACCGGGCCACACGCCAGGCATGCAGGTCGTATGGGTCGAGGACGCCGGCGAATCGCTCCTCTTCCTGGGCGACGCCTGCAGCTGGGCTGCCCACTTGGACCGCATAGCCTGGGTACCGGCATTTGACCTGGAACCGATGCGCAGCATCGAGGCCAAACGCAACCTGCGCCGCCAGGCCCAGGAAAAGAACGCCCTCCTCGTCTTCCAGCACGACAGCCAAGTCGTCACCGGCCGCCTGCGCCCAGGCGAACGCGGTCCGACAGTGGAACCAGAGATTACGGAGGTTGCATGGCCTGATGAGTGAACTCTGAGGCACGGGCGGCGTACGCCAGACAGTGCACTGCCCGAGAGTCCTGACCGCAGAGAAAGATTCCTCGCAGCCATGGCCAAAGTGGCGGACGTGGAACCGCCGGATGAGAAGGATCGAATCTAGAGCACGGAGAAGATAGTCAGAACAGCGTATTGCGGAAGCAAAGTGCAGCTGATTCGCAAAGGGCCGCGTAGTCTAGCAAAGAAATCGCGATACGCCTTTGGTGTTCTTCGCGCCCCTTAGCGTCTCTTCGCGGATTTCAGGTGTTCTTCGTGGTTCTTCGTGATCCAGAGCTGCTTCGACCTTCCACCTTTCTACGCCAGGGAACCACTCCAGAAACTGCTCAACAGTGGCTCCATCGCGCAAGTTCTCAAATAGAGCGGAGACAGGCACGCGCGTGCCGCGAAACACCCATGCCCCGCCAACCTTTTCGGGGTGTCGTTCGACAGCCTTACACGTTTCCCAGTAATTCATGTTGCCATCTCTCAGTCACAATGTCTGACATGCTCAGGCACGTTTAGGAACGGCTTTTTGACTGTGCACCACCCTCAATCTGCCGACCCCGCCGCCGGCGCCATCGGCAGCGCCGCCGCAATCCGTGTACGCAAAAACACAGCGCAAAAAGCCGCGGCCAGTGGCATGAGGGCAGTCACGTGCATCACCGCTGAAAGCGTGTAGAAGTCCGCGATCGGACCTGCCACGCCCATCCCCAGCGCCCCCGAAGCAAAAGTGAAGCCAAGAATTGCCCCGCTCGCCAGCCCCTGCCTGTGAGGCAAGAATCTCTGCGCCATCACCACCAATATGCTGTGCGGGATCCCGACCAGGAAGCCGGCCACAAAGGCAATCGGATAAAAGACCCATCCATCCACGATATCCAGCATCAGCCAGGAAAACGGCGTAGCCGCCAGCAGCGACCACAGCAGAATCTTCGGCTGATCATAACGGTCGCCCAAAACGCCCCCAGCCATCGAGCCCAAAGCGATCGCCACACTCGGGACCCCAACCATGAACCCGAACTGCGTCGGCGTAAACCCCAGGTCCGCGAAATACTTGGGCAGCATTCCATAAAAGATCTGGTGCACCGAGGCCCGCAGCGCCACCAACACCGCGAATGCTACCAGCGCCACCCAGCGCCTGTTGGGCTGCGCAACACTGTTTGACACGGCACGAGCGCGCGAAATGCGTTGTTGCAGCCGCCGCCGCTCCTCGAGCGTTGCCGGCCGCGGCCGCGGCGGCTCCTCCTCAACGCGCACCAGCGGCTTGCGCAGACCAATGGCCATCCACACCACGAACGGAAGCGTCGCAACCGCCATGATGCGCGGGCCCAGCATCCAGATCTCTTCCAGCAACACGCCCGCGATCATCGGCCCCAGGGCCAGCCCCAACTGCCCCAGCAGGAAAAAAACGGAGGTCCCCGTCGTCGCCTTGGGTCCCCCCGCCGCGCCCGCGTTCATCGCGCCCTGCGGGTGGAACGCGCCGCTCCCCAGCGACGCGACCGTCATCAGCGTGATCAGCGTGAAATAGTCCTGTGAAAATGTGGCCGCGTAGTAAAAGGCGGCCGTCCACAGCAGCCCCACCGCTCCCAGCCAGCGCCCGCCCAGACGGTCGGCCAGCACTCCGAAAAATGGCTGCGTCAGCGACCCCATCAACGCATAGGCCATCCCGCCCAACGCAATCTGGGCGTTCGACATGTTGAAGTCCACCGCCAGAACGGCCAGTATCATCGCGATCGAAGCATTCAGAATATCGATCGCCATATGGCCGAACGAGACCGCGCTGAGCCGCCTGAGATTCATCTGCTCTTTCCACGCAGGGGAGGTAAACCGGTTTACGCTGCCGGAGGCTTTCCCAGGTACTTAGCGCAATTCTATCAGCATCTGCGTCCGACTTCAAAGCTGAGCCAGACAAGTAAGGGCAGGCCTTGCGTCTGCCCTCATTCTCCCTTACAAGCCCTCTTCCCCATCCCCTACTCAACCTCCGGTAGGGGCAGGCCTTGTGCCTGCCCGCCCCACCCCTCAACCTCCGGTAGGGGCAGGCCTTGTGCCTGCCCTTTCTCGCCCCAAAACTGGACTTCACCCCTTACTTAAATCAGTTTGACAATGACCGACTCAATGTTATACTTCCCCTCGTTCCCCCTGTCTGGATCGGAAGAATCGTAAAGGGTCATCCAAGCCTCCCAACACTGTCCTACCGCCGCGAGTGTCTCTTGCATTTGCCGAACGCCACACTCACACGGGCCTGGATTAGACGGGACGCTTCCACCATACGCAGCCCATCTCCACAGATTGTTGTCCGCAAGCCGCACATACTGCCGCCTCGGACACCCAGCGGCAACTTAAAAGTTGGACTTAAGAAGATTCTTTAGTCCGAACAGTCCACGAATTAGCACCTGATTCCACGCGGATTTCACCCTTGCAGCAAACATCCTATTCACCCTTCCAGGAGGAAAAGATGCACCAGACAAGTCGTCGCCAATTTCTCAAAGTAAGCGCCGGCATGGGCGCCGCTGCTATGCTCGCCGCCTGTGCCCCCGTTGCAACAGAGATGGACGCAGGCGCTGCCGACGCAATGGAAGAACCCATCGACCTCGTCGTCTGGTACCAGGACTGGGACGGCGCCAACCGTATCATGGGATGGGTCCAGCCCGAATTTGAAAAAGACCACGAAAACGTCAACGTCGACCTCCAGGCCATCGGCTACGGCGACCTGCTCAACAAGATGCTGCCCTCCATCGCCTCCGGCACCGAGGGCGACGTCATGATGATGTACACCGACTGGGTCGTCGCCACCGACATCACCCGCGTCTTCCTCGACATCACCGATGTCGCCGGCGGCGCTGCCGAGCTCGAAGAAAAGATGTGGCCGGCCGCCTTCCAGGCCGTCGAAGTGCCCGGCAACAAGGTCTACTACCTGCCCTGGCTCGCCGGCATCCGCGGCGCCGCCATGACCGTCAACATGGACCACTGCGCCGAAGCCGGCGTCGATTACCTCAACTTCGGCTCCTACGAAGACGTGGTCGATGCCGGCATCGCCATGACCCAGAAAAACGATGAGGGCAAAGTCACCCGCTCAGGGTACTCGATTGCCAGCTCACAATATCAGCTGCTCTGGACCCTGATCTGGCAGCTCGGCGGGGACTTCTTCGACAAGGAGACCGGCGTCTGGTCCCACGACAGCGAAATAGGCGCAGCCGCCTCTCAGATCCTGCACGATATCTACTGGGTCCACAATACCGTCGACTTCGAACTGTTTACCAACGAGTACGAGGCCTGCACACAGCAGCTCGTCTCAATCTGGGGCAACGGCGCCTGGACCATGAGCGTCATGACCGACGTGGCCGACGTGCCCGCCGACAACATCGTCACCCCGCCCCTCGCAAACGCCGTCGAATATGTTCTCTACCCGCAGCATGTCGCCGGCTATGGCCTTTCCAAGCGCCTCGCCGATGACTCCGCCAAACTCGACGCCGCCATCGACTTTGCCCTCCTCATCGTCAGCAACGCCGCCCTCCTCCAGGCCCTTGACTTCTACTCCGGCGTTGTCCCCTCCAAGGGCGTATACAACGATCCCGGCATCGGCGACGTCAAGTACGGCCTCGTCTCCAAGCGCGTAGCCGAGGGCATGTGGCCCCACGCACGCTATCCCCAGGACCACGTCGCCCAGCAAGGCCCGGCCAGAGCCGAGTTCGACCGCGCCATGCGCCAGGAAATCAGCATCCAGGAAGCGCTGTCCAACATGGACGCCTACCTGCAGGAGCAGGAAGACCAGGCCCGAGAACGTCTCGCAGCCTGACCTCACTCAGATATAGAAATGAGAGGGCGCCGCGTACCCGTGTACGCGGCGCCCGCCAACCAGCGGAAACAGAAGTATGACTACGTTGCAGGATCACCCCGTCTCCGGTGGTCAAACGTTGCCGCACATGCCCGTCGCTCGCCGTGACAGCATCTGGCGCCGCTTCCGCCGCGCCAGCCCCTTCGCGCTCATCTACTCCGCCGCCATCCTCATCTTCTATACCATCATCTTCATCATCCCCTTCGGCACCGGCATCTGGCTCGCCTTCCAGAACTGGGACTTCATCACCAATCCCAAATTCGTCGGCCTGCGCAACTTCACCAAAGCCTTCACCGACCAGTACTTCTGGCAAGCCTTGGAAAAGACGGTCCTCTTCTCAGTGGTCGAGATCAGCCTCGGCCTCACCATCGCCCTGCTCTTTGCCCTCGCCCTCAGCCAGGTCATCGGCAAGTGGCAGAACTTCTACCTCTCCGTCTACTACCTGCCCGTCATCACGCCCCTGGTGGTCTCCATCTACCTCTGGCGCTGGCTCTACCGCCCCACCGGCGGCGCCTTCAATACCCTGCTCAGCAGCGTCGGCCTGCCTGAGCAGCCCTTCCTCGCCAGCCCGCAACAGGCCCTCTGGGCGATCACCGTTGTCGTCATCTGGGCCCACCTCGGCACCGGCATCGTCCTCTTCCTCGCCGGCATCAACGACGTCCCCGAAAGCCTCTTCGAAGCCGCCCGCCTCGACGGCGCCGGCTTCTGGCAGTCCTTCTTCCGCATCACCCTGCCGCTGATCCGCCCCGTACTCGTCTACCAGATGGTCGTCAGCGTCATCGGCACCGTGCAGATGTTTGAAGCCTTCTTCCTCATCCCCGGCCCCGGCTTCAGCACCCGCACACTCGCCCTCTACACCTACGAGCTCGGCTTCCGCGCCCTCAACCTCGGCTACGGCGCCGCCGTCTCCCTCATCATCTTCGTAATGCTGCTCGGCGCCACCGTATTCCAGCTCCGCCGCTGGCGGATCGAATGGGAACATTGATGCCACATGGCCACAACCGCTGACTCCAGACCGCTGCCCACCCCCATCTCCCCCCTCCGCCGCTGGATCATCTCCGGCAAGTGGACAAAAGCGGTCGTCTTCCTCATCCTGGCCTTCTTCAGCTTCGCCATGTTCTACCCCTTCATCTGGCTCCTCTTCTCCTCCTTCAAGACCGGCGCCGACATCGTCAGCCTGCCCGTCACCCTCCTCCCCAAAAAGTGGACCCTCGGCGCCTACCTCATGGTCATGGACCCGACCCGCGCCAACCTGCCCATCGCCTACGTCAACAGCATCATCGTCACCACCGGCACCGTCATCAGCGTCCTCATCACCTCATCCATGGGCGGCTTCATCTTCGCCCGCCTTGAGTTCCCAGGCCGCGACTACCTCTTCTACTTCGTCCTCTCCACCACCATGGTCCCCTTCCTCACCCTCCTCATCCCCCTCTACATCGTCATGCGCGAGCTCAACCTCCTCAACTCCCTCTGGGGCGTCTGGGTGCCCAGCATCTTCTCCTCCTTCGGCGTCTTCCTCTGCCGCCAGTTCGTCTACGGCATCCCCCGCGAGCTCTACGACGCCGCCAAAATCGACGGCAGCGGCGACTTCGGCATCTACCGCAACATCATCCTTCCCCTCACCAAACCCATCCTCTCCGCCCTCGCCATCTTCGTCTTCCTCGGCGCCTTCAACGCCTACCTCTGGCCCCTCGTCATCCTCAACGAAGAAAAAAAGCTCACCCTCCCCCTCATCATCGCCCGCATGGCCAACCGCTTCGGCGGCACCGACTACCAGGCCGTCATGGCCGGCTCCGTCCTCGTCTCCATCCCCCCACTCATCGTCTTCCTCATCTTCCAGAAAAACTTCGTCCGCGGCATCGCCCTCACCGGCCTCAAAGGCTGACTCCCTCCCCACTGACTACTAGGGCCTTATGCTAGTTGTGAAAGGCCAATTTCTTGATTTTCAGATAGTCAGGTGCGCCCAAGAGACGGTTGATATAGATGCAGAGGGTATGTGCAGCCAACTTAGTGTAGAGTCGAGCACACAAGCCCCACAACGTATGGGCGCGGTTGGTTTCAATCGAGAATTGTGCTTCGAGTTGACTGGTGACGGTTTCGATCATTTGGCGGATCGAGTCATAGAGGCGGCGGATGTGTTTGGTGAGTTGTTTTTTCTGGTTTTTGCGCCGTTTGCTGAGCAGGCAGATGCGATTGTAATGCCAGAGGTCCTCAGCTGCCGGTGCGCTGACGTAGGCCTTGTCACCGATGACGATGCGGTTTTTGTGTCCGGCAAGGAGCTCGCGGCCGACAGCCAAGTCAAACTTGCTCGCCGGAGCTAACTCGAAGTCGATAATGAGGCCACCCAATGTGATCAGCATATGCAGCTTGTAACCGAAGATCATTATCTTCTTGGAGGAAACCGGCCCATAATCGGCCCCCCAATCGGACCATCTGATGCGCGATTGCGGCGCCAGATGGAATTTAACCACAGGGACGGGCAGGCTATCGACGACACAATGCTCGTCCCAGTAAAGCTCCGTCCTGGCCAACATCATGCGTCGCATCTCGTTGATGGTCCCCATCAAGTTTCGTCGCCGCCGATTGAAGCGGCTCTGATCCGGTATGATCGGAAACTTATCCCGATGTGCCTGCATATGACTGAGCATCTCCGTTTCCACGTCCCATCCCAGGCACTCGCCGATGAGACTGATCGCAATCAATTCACTGTCGCTACACTTAGGCTTCGGCCCGGGTCGTCTCAAATGTCCTTCCAGTTCCTTGTACATGTCGTCAACCAGCACATACACCCATAGACAGAAGTCGTCAAAGTGGGCTATCATTCGATTGGTCCTCCTGGTGAGCTACCTTGGTTGGTGGAGACTTCCAAAGTTATCTCACCAGGGGACTTTTTTCAAACGCTAACTAGCATAAGGCCCTACTAACTACTAGCTACTAACTACTGCAGTTGTGCGGTCGGGCCTATTCGGCCCTCCCTTGTGCGGGGGCTCCGCCCCCGCAACGCCCCCTCTCCTAAAACCTCCCGCCGCAGCGAGTGTGTGCGTAATATGACCTTGTCCACCCGCTGCAACCATGCTTCGCCCCCATCCCACCGTACGACCACCCCTTGTGCGTGCCCTCGTTCGCGCCACCACCACGCTGCACCGGATTTCAGCAACCGCTTGATGTGACCCTTTACAATGGGGCATAATCACATGCAAACTATTCCAATGCCGTGCCATTCCCGGCGTCTCCGACCACCGGACTACACCCAAGCGTGGCCCCGTGCTCACATCCGGAGTCAAAAGGAGCATGCAACATGAAGATGGCCGATGACCGCGAGCACAGCACGAAAACCCTGCAAGCCCGCCTGTCCATGCTCAACCAGGCCGTCGCACGCATCAAAGAGCAAACAGACCTGGAAAACGTGCTCCAGGAAGTGATTGACAGTGCGCGAACGATCACAGACGCCAGCTACGGCGTAATCACATTCCTGACCAACCCCCCGCGCGACTACAGGGTCACCTGGGCCCCCGTGGACGACCGCTTCCGTACCTGGCTCGACCCTTCCATCAATGCCTTCCCTATCACCTCGCCCTACACGATTACCGGCCTGGATCCCTGCCAGCGCTACAAAATACGTGTGCGCGCCCGTTATGAAAAAGGCCCTTACGGCGATTGGAGCCGCATTGCCGAGGCTGGCGCCGCCCCAATCGAGCATAAAGTGACGTCTGCAGACACACAGATCCCCAAGTGTACGCCCGCAGATCCTGTACCTCATAGGCAGGTCGTCGCCCTGAACTTGGCGTGCAGGCAGCCAGGCGAACTCACTGTGTCGTGGGACGCGCCCGATGATTCAGGGCAGCCGCACGACCTCCTCTCCGCCGGTTTAAAGGCCGCAGAGCACCAGCTGCTGGTAGACACGTCGGCAGGAAAGCAGTTCATCACGTATCTCAACAAGCTTTCAGAACCGTTGCGGATTCCCGAATTCAACAGCCGCACCACGGCAGAAGGCTTTCCCGACTTCTGTCCTTTGCCCGCAGGTTCCGTCCTGGCCGCCCCCATTCGTCACCAGGGGGCTGGCTTTGGTAGCATCTGCATGGCCAGGGCGAAAGGAGAGCAGGAGTTCAGCCAGGAAGACGAAGAAATCTTTACCCTTTTTTCCTCCTTGGCTGCCTTAGTTATCGACAGTACGCGCCGCTCCAAACAGGCCCAGCAGGCTGCGTTCAACCTGAAAACAGTCATAGAAACAACGCCGGTCGGTGTCGCCGCCTTCAACCCACAGACGGGAGGCCCAATGTCGCTCAACGAGGCTGCGATGAAAATCTTTAAGGGCCTCGACCCCACGAATCGCCATCTGAAGCACATTGTGGATAACTCGATTGTCCGCTGGACCGACGGACAAGAAATGGCGCTGGCCGAATTTGTCTTCGCACTATTGCAGCCCGGCAAGGGAACGCTGCGCGCAGAGGAGCTGGTCCTGTCCGTGCCCGGCGGGCGGTCGTTGGCCGTTCTCGTAAACACTTCACTCTTGAAAATGCAGGATGATGAAGTCAGGTCAGTGGTCGTAACCCTGCAGGACCTGTCTTGGATGGAAGAGCTGGAAAAGCTGCGCGCAGAATTCCTTGGCATGGTAAGCCACGAGCTGCGCTCCCCGCTGACGTCAATTCAAGGTTCTGCCTCAAATCTGCGCGAATCACTGAACACGTTCAGTCCCGACGAGATGATCCAGTTTATCCGCATCATTGAAATGCAGGCCGCCCGGATGCGCGATCTGATCAGAGAACTCCTGGAAGTGGCGCGGGTCGAAACGGGCTCGCTTTCCGTCACGCCCGAACCGTATGATGCCGCCCGCTTGATAGACGAGGCCAAAAACACCTTCCTGAGCGGAGGCGGTCGCGACAACTTGTCCATTAACCTCGAGACCGAATTGCCCCGGGTGATGGCGGACAAGTGGCGCTTCATTCAGATATTGGAAAACCTCCTCTCCAACGCCGCCAAGTACTCGCCCGAGCCGTCGGTCATAAGAGTGAGCGCCGCGCGGGATGACGGCCGCGTCGCCTTTTCCGTGGCTGACGATGGCCGCGGCATTGCGGCCGACCGCATTCCCTACCTGTTCCGAAAATTCGCCCGGGTCCACGGCGAAGAAGAGGAACGCAAAATCTCAGGATCTGGCCTGGGCCTTGCCATCTGCAAAGGCATCGTCGAAGCCCATGGCGGCCGCATCTGGGCCGAAAGTGCCGGTCCGGGCCTGGGAACACAGTTTACCTTCACCCTGCCCGTTGCCGATCAGGAGTTTGGGAACGCGGCAGGCACATCCTCGCTACACGCAAATGTGTCGGGGTCCTCCAAAACGGAGCCGTCGCGCATACTCGCAGTGGACGATGACCCGCAGACCCTCAGGTACGTGCGCAGAGTCCTCTTAAAAGCGGGTTACGCTCCCATCGTGACCGGCAAACCCGATGAGGTCCTCCACATAGTGAGGTCAGACCCTCCGCACCTGATAATGATGGACCTGATGCTGCCGGGAAACGACGGCATCGAACTGATGAAACGCATCCTGGCTACGGCAGAAGTACGCGTCATTTTCCTGTCCGCCAACGGCAGTGATGAAATCATTACATCCGCCCTGGACGCAGGCGCCGTCGACTACATAGTCAAACCCTTCTCCCCCACCGAACTTGTCGCCAGAGTCAGCGCAGCCCTGCGCCAACCATAGTCGCCACTTCCGAGAAAGCACGCAGTGCCTGCCCTCCCCCCTTACACGACACCCGCTCCGTCCCCCACCCAGATCTCCGGTAGGGGCAGGCCTTGTGCCTGCCCGCGTACACCCTCACACACCGCCTTCACCTCCCCCTCACACTCCCATACGCGGCGCCTCCTCCGTCCCCCACCCAGATCTCCGGTAGGGGCAGGCCTTGTGCCTGCCCTCGTACACCCTCACACGCCGCCTTCACCTCCCCCTCACACTCCCATACACGACACCCGCTCCGTCCCCCTCCCAGATCTCCGGTAGGGGCAGGCCTTGTGCCTGCCCTCGTACACCCTCACACGCCGCCTTCACCTCCCCCTCACACTCCCTTACGCGGCGCCTCCTCCGTCCCCCACCCAGATCTCCGGTAGGGGCAGGCCTTGTGCCTGCCCTCGTACACCCTCACACGCCGCCTTCACCTCCCCCTCACACTCCCATACACGACACCCGCTCCGTCCCACACCTCAAACCTCCGGTAGGGGCAGGCCTTGTGCCTGCCCGCGTACACCCTCACACGCCGCCTTCACCTCCCCCTCACATACACGACACCCGCTCCGTCCCACACCTCAAACCTCCGGTAGGGGCAGGCCTTGTGCCTGCCCGCGTACACCCTCACACACCGCCTTCACCTCCCCCTCACACACCCATACACGACACCCGCTCCGTCCCCCTCCCAGATCTCCGGTAGGGGCAGGCCTTGTGCCTGCCCTCCCCCCTTACACGGCACCCGCTCCGTCCCACACCTCAAACCTCCGGTAGGGGCAGGCCTTGTGCCTGCCCGCGTACACCCTCACACACCGCCTTCACCTCCCCCTCACACACCCATACACGACACCCGCTCCGTCCCCCTCCCAGATCTCCGGTAGGGGCAGGCCTTGTGCCTGCCCTCCCCCCTTACACGGCACCCGCTCCGTCCCACACCTCAAACCTCCGGTAGGGGCAGGCCTTGTGCCTGCCCGCGTACACTCTCACACACCGCCTTCACCTCCCCCTCACACTCCCATACACGACACCCGCTCCGTCCCACACCTCAAACCTCCGGTAGGGGCAGGCCTTGTGCCTGCCCGCGTACACCCTCCCGCTCCCACACGCGACATCCCCTCCGTCCCATCCCCCAACCTCCGGTAGGGGCAGGCCTTGTGCCTGCCCGCGTACACCCTCAGTCTCCGATCGGGCCAACCCTCGCACCTGCCCTCACACACCACTCCCATTCACGACCCCCCACCCCCACCGGGATTCTCCCGGTCCAACTCCCAATTCCTGGGATTATTCACAATATACTCCCTCACCGCCCTCAACTCAGACCCGTTCCTGATCACACGCTCATAATAATTCCGCTGCCACAATCGCTTCTCATACCGCTCCCACCCCAATCCCCGCACACCCCTCCCATATTCCACCGTCGTCACAGACTTAAACACACGCACCACATCCCCCAACGTAGGCACATCCCCTCCTGTCTCCCCCGTAAACGCATCCGTCGTTGCCGCCGTCTGGCCGAGAAAAACAACACCATGCACATGATTGGGCATCACCACAAACGCATCCATCTCAACATACGGAAACCTCTCCGCCATCCCCTCCCAGACCCGGCGAACCATCTCCCCCGCGCCGTTCAGGCGCATCTCCCCGTCCACCACCTCGCCGAACAGACACAACCTCCTCTGCACCACAATCGAAAGAAAATACGCGCCGGCGCCCGAGTAATCATACCCGCCGAGCCGGATTGACCTCCGACGATGAATGTCTGGATCATGGGTCATGTGGTTTTCCAATCATAAAGGGCACCCCAAAAAGGGGTGCCCTGGTGGTTGCCAATATATGGAGGATTACAGAGACGCCGCCTACATCGCTCGTTCGAAACCTGCCAGGCGCCCCGTCCCACAACCGGCGGACCCAAAAATCTGGACCGCGAGCCAAAAAGCACAACCCATCAGCTCACCGGGACCCTGCTTGGCCGGCCCTGCCACTGGACCCTTCCCCATGCCGTAACGCCAACCCGCCTTCGGACACTCTGCTACAACCCCCCAAAATAGTGGACGTAGTACATTAGACCCACAAACAGCACATACAGCACCGCGGCCGTATACGTGACGCAATCGTACAGAATCCATTTGCGGTCGCCAGGCTCTCTTCCTTTGAATACAGTCATGGGTCATCTCTCCTTCGTATGCCGCACGCACCCAAAGATTACCCCACCTCGACCACCGCATCAGTGAGCCTGGCCCCAATGACAGGACCGCGAGCCAAGATACCCAGTTTAGCCGCCTACCGGCAACCCCGCCGCTAGGACCCCGCCTCGGGCGGTCCGCCGGCGTCTCCCACTTCACCGCGTCTGCGCCGACTAGATCCCCTGGGCCACCTTTCCGCCTCCGCAACCCTCTTCTTCCGGTAAAAGTAGGTGCGCTCTTGTTGTCCTGAGGGGGGCTTCCACTGTCTGGCGGGGAGTATGAACACGTGGAATACCCACCAGAACATCAGCCCTACGGGAATCAATACCGTAATTATCGCTTCGATGTCGCCTTCGAGGACGCGCAGTGTAAGGTCGTACACATAATACATAGATTCCTCACGTACTCTGGCCGACCCGAGCTAGATCGCTGGCCGACTCAGCCCAATCGACTCGACTTCACCAAAACGCCGGCCCAATCCAACCCGTGATACATCTAGTGCACCATACCGACGCCACCCGCAACCATGTCCTACTTCCCGGAACGCCTCGACTACGCACCCTCAAACAGTTCCCGGCGAAAAATCACCCCGTAATTTGAGTCTGACCCCAAAAAACTGGGACCTCCCCACCAGATCGCACAAATAAAGCTGCGTCATATACAGACGCAGCTCTATATCGGCCTGCCCTGGAATATAACCTTCGACCGCGTACGGCCCTCTACGAGAAATCGGCCCGCATGGACGCCAAAATCTGGGAAAGCTTAACATACAGGGAAGCATATATGAACTTGCAGTCGAGCCAAAGCTGTTTCAACACTGAAACTTCACCCTTGCTGTACCTGTACCGTATCCTGATCATGTCCCCTTACCCAACAGCCTGAAAATGGGATCGACGAACCACTTCTTCATCGACCTTCCCAATGACGCAAAGAACGCAACCGACGTCAAGAGCAAAATCAGCTCCATAGGAATCAGGTCGAGCGCCAGGAACCACTTCGACGCCTCCGACCCAGGCCCCCACACAGCCAAAACCATGACCGCAAAAACTGCCGCAAGGCTCACCGCACCCTGAATTAAGACTCTTCTCTCCTCCACAGGACTTTCCTCCCTCCCCCGGCCGAATCCTGTTTTCGCGGCACTCTCGTATGGTTTTCCCCTATCCACCTCAGCTGCCGATGCCGGGAAGTTCAATAGTGGTGTCCGCTTGTATCCCCTGCACCTGCTCCTGCAACACCGTCTTCCGTACGTATCGATCCGCAACCGACTGTACCGCCGCGGGATAGCTGCCCAACATCTTGACAAACGCCGCATTGTTGAGCAGACCAAGAAGAGCGGCGCCGCACTCCGGCTCCCGCCAGTGACCCTCGATGTCCATATAAAATACATACTGCCACGGATAATCGCGGCGCGGACGGCTCACCAACCTCAGAAGCTTGATTTTGCGGTCGGCAAATTCCCGGATGCACGCTGACAACCCGTCTGGATTGTGTGGCGTGGCAAAAACGACAGACGTCTTGGCATTATCTGTCTGCCCCGCTTCGCCCTTCCCGATGACAACGAAACGTGTATAGTTGAAACTCGCGTCCTCAATGTTCCGCCGGACGATCTCCAGGCCATAAATCTCTGCGGCCAGAGAACTGGCAATTACGCCCACATTTGGCTCCGGGCACTCCGCCAGATCTTTGGCGCTGCCCGCCGTGTTATACCAGGGAACTGCCTCGAAACTGTTGCGGTTGAGAAAACCTTCGCACTGCGACAAAGCCTGGGTATGGCTGCGTACCTTCTTGATCTTGTCGCCATGGCCGGGTATCGCCAGTAAGTTGTGTTCCACGCGCAAAATGATCTCACCCTGAATTCGCAGGTCATGATTAAACAACAGGTCACTGGCTTTGTTGATGCTGCCGGCCGCAGAGTTCTCCACCGGTACGACGCCAACAGTGGCGCGATCGTTGTCCAGAGTCGAAAAGAGTTCTTCGAACGTCCTGCAGGAGACCGTGTGGACGCCGACTCCGAACTGCTGATGGCATGCTTGTTCGGAAAATGAGCCATGCTCCCCCTGAAATACGATCACTGCCATCGGACCACTCCTCCCGTCGCGAAACCGCAAGCAGATACGGCCAAAAAAACGAGAAACCGCCGTTCTCCGCTGGCCCGTGTCGGCGCGCCGAGTCAACGGTCTGCGCCGCAATCAGCAATGCGGATGCGCTGTGCAAGAGTCCGGCATAGGCATCGCTAAATCACGACCTCGGCTGGATACAAGCCCCGCCAGGGCCCAGGCATCTCCCCCACCGGCACTTCGATCACAACAGGCGCGTCCGCAGCATAAGCATCGGTCAGCGCGTCGCGCAGACTGTCGGCAGACCGTACCCGCACCCCTGAGGCGCCAAAGGACTCTGCCAGGGCAACAAAGTCCGGATTCACCAGGTCCGAGGATATTGTGCGCCCGGCGTAGAGCTCCTTCTGCATGCGGCGCACGTTGCCGTATGCGCCATCGTTGAAGACGACCGAAACCGTGTTTATGCCATGCTGCACGGCCGTCGCCAGTTCCCCTACGCAAAAAAGGAAGCCGCCGTCGCCGCTGATCGAGAGGACCGCTCGTTCCGGAGCCGCTACCTTTGCGCCGAGCGCAGTCGGGAGTCCCCAGCCCAGCGTCGCCTGATAATTGGGCGTAATGAATGTACGCGGCTCGTAAACCGGCATCGCCAGAATGCTGGCATAGCCAACCTGCGTGATCTCATCCACAAAGATACCGTCATCCGGCAGAGTGTCGCGGATTGCGCGCACAAAGTCCGTCTGCGGTTGGAACGAGTCAAAGAGCGCTTCCATCTCCTTGCGCAGCGCAACCATTTCAGCCGCGCGCGAAGGCCGCGGCCGGTTGTAGCGCGCCAGCACTGGCAGCAGGGCGCCCAGGGCCTCCTTGCTGTCGGCCGCCACCGTCACATCCGCCGGGACGATCAGGTCCGACTCCTCGGCCGCGATATCGATGCGAATCAAGGCCATATTGTCCTGGCCCTTCCACTGAATCAACGGCTTGGTCATTCGCGTGCCGATGGCGATGACCACATCGGCCTCTTCCCACAGCCGCTCACCCACGCCGTACGTGTGACTGAAAGGATGACGGCTGGAGAGAATGCCGCGCCCGCGCGCGCTGGCGACGACAGGCGCCTGCAGCGCTTCCGCCAGTGCACGGACCTCTTCCCCCGCGTCCATTGCACCGCTGCCCACAGTTATCACCGGGTTGCGTGCCTTCCCCATCAGCCGGGCAGCCTCTTCGACGGCGTCGGTATCCACCACGGGTCGTCGCACGGTCACGGGAAAGGGACTGTCGTCAAACTCCGCCTTGTCGGCAAGGACGTCCAGAGGCGCCTCCAGCCCGACCGGCCGCGGGCGGCCTGAACGCATTTCGCTCAGCGCTTCAGCCAGGAGCCGCGGGATTTCGCCGGGTGTTTCGACGCGGCGTGTCCACTTCGTCAACGACCGCATAACGGCCAGCTGGTCCGGGATCTCGTGCAACATGCCGAATCCGCGGCCGAGTTGGTCCTGATGGATCTGGCCGGCCAGGCAGAGTACGGGCGCATTTGTGGCGTAGGCGGTGGCCAGCGCCGCCGTGGTGTTGAGGAAACCCGGCCCGGGCACGACAACATAGACGCCGGTCTTCCCGGAGGCGAGCGCGTAGCCGAGGGCCATGTAGGCTGCCCCCTGCTCATGGCGCGAATGAATAGCGCGTATCTGGTCGCCGGCATCGTAAACCGCGTTGTAAAAATAGTCGACCTGCACGCCGGGCAGTCCGAAGATCGTGTCGATGCCGTGGGAGAGCAGGCCTTGCACCAGTGCTTCGCCGCCGGTACGTTCGGTCTTCATAATCATTTATTCCCAATGTGTGCCCCAGGGCTCGCCGGCATTTCGTTCGGGCCCGCTAAGGCAAACACCAAGTGCAACCACTGACCACTGACCACTGCAGTCGTGCGGTCGGGCCTATTCGGCCCTCCCTTGTGCGGGGGCTCCGCCCCCGCAACGCCCCCTCTCCTGTCCGCGCCGTAGCAATGTGTGCCTAATACGAACTTGCTGTCTCGCGGCGACCGGGCTTCGCCCCCCCACCCCGCGTCTCGGCACATTCCGAGCATGTGCCAGCACCGGTTCAAGTTGACCTGCCCCCTGGCCAAGCAAAGAGGCGCAGATGTTGTCACCCATAAAAACACCCGCGCCTCCCGACAGTTTCGATCGAAACACTCACCCCGTACGGCCACCCCTTGTGGGTGCCCCCGTACGCGCCTCGACTCCCTGACCCCGCCTTCCCCCCTGTAGGGGCACCCCTTGTGGGTGCCCTCGCACGCGCCTCGACTCCCTGACCCCGCCTTCCCCCCGTAGGGGCACCCCTTGTGGGTGCCCTCGTACGCGCCACGATTACCTTCCTCCCCAATCCACCCATCCACCTGTAGGGGCACACCTTGTGGGTGCCCTCGTACGCGCCACGATTACCTTCCCCCCAGTCCACCCATCCATCGTAGGGACACCCCTTGTGGGTGCCCTCTTACGCGCCACGACCACCTTCCTACCCAATACGTCCGTCCACCGTACGTGCACCCCTCGTGGGCGCCCCCGTACGCGCCACGACCACTATCCTACCCAATTCACCCATCCACCGTACGTGCACCCCTTGTGGGTGCCCTCGTACCCGCCACGACCACCTTCCTACCCAATACCTCCGTCCACCGTACGTGTACCCCTCGTGGGCGCCCCCGTACGCGCCACGACCACCTTCCTACCCAATACCTCCATCCACCGTACTGGCACCCCTCGTGGTCGCCCTCGCACCCGCCACGACCACCTTCCTACCCAATACCTCCATCCACCGTAGGGGCACCCCTTGTGGGTGCCCTCGTACGCGCCACGACCACCTTCCTACCCAATACCTCCATCCACCGTAAGGGCACCCCTTGTGGCTGCCCTCGTACCCGCCACGACCACCTTCCTACCCCCAATCCACCGTAGGGGCACCCCTTGTGGGTGCCCTCGTACGCGCCACGATTACCTTCCCCCCCAGTCCACCCATCCATCGTAGGGGCACCCCTTGTGGCTGCCCTCTTACCCGCCACGACCACCTTCCTACCCCCAATCCACCGTAGGGGCACCCCTTGTGGGTGCCCTCGTACGCGCCACGATTACCTTCCCCCCAGTCCACCCATCCATCGTAGGGGCACCCCTTCTGGGTGCCCTCGTACGCGCCACGACCACCTTCCTACCCAATCCACCCCGTAGGGGCACCCCTTCTGGGTGCCCTCGTACGCGCCTCGACCACCTTCCTACCCAATCCACCCACCCCCCGTACGACCACCCCTTGTGGGTGCCCTGGTTGGTTCTCATCGATCAACGGTTGCTGGCTTCAGTCCTCGAGGGGATTCTCCGATCCTTGAACACCCTCGTTGGTTCCGGTGGGATTCTCCCGATAAGACTCCCAATTCATAGGGTTTCTGCCAATATACTCCCGAATCAGATTGAGCTCCCGCTCGTTCCTGATAACACGTTCATAGAAATTCCGCTGCCACAGCCGCCCATCATACCGCTGCCATCCCGCCTCCCTCACACCCCTACCATACTCCACAGTGGTCACCGACTTTAACGCTCCAACCACCTCCCCAAACGTAAAGGGACCCCTTGTGGGTGCCCTCGCAGGCGCCCCCTCCGTTGCCACAACTTGCCGGAAAAAAATCACTCCGTGCACATGATTTGGCATAACCACGAACTCGTCCAATCCGATGAACGGAAACCTCTCAGGCATCCCATCCCAGACCCGGCGGACCATCTCCCCCGCCCCGTTCAACCGCATCTCCCCATCAACCACTCTACCAAACAGACACAACCTGCCCTGCACCACAACCGAAACAAAATACGCCCCGGCACTCGAATAATCATACCCCCCGAGCCGGATCGACCTGCGATGATGAATCTCCGGGTCATAACTCATTCCAAAATCCCCCCGTAGGGGCACCCCTTGTGGGTGCCCTCGTACGCGCCACGATTACCTTCCTACGCAATACCTCCATCCACCGTAGGGGCACCCCTTGTGGGTGCCCCCGTACGCGCCACAACCACCTTCCTACCCAATCCACCCCGTAGGGGCACCCCTTGTGGGTGCCCTCGTACGCGCCACGACCACCTTCCTACCCAATCCACCCCGTAGGGGCACCCCTTGTGGGTGCCCTCGTACGCGCCACGATTACCTTCCTACCCAATTCACCCATCCACCGTACGACCACCCCTTATGGGTGCCCTCCCCCACCCGCCCCAACCAAAATTGACAAAACATGACCGAATCCGGTTAATATGACCGGTGCCGGTCTTCGCCAGAAACGCAACCGCCCCAAGATGGTCCTTCAGCAGCCCAGGGAAAAAACATGAAACGCACAATTACCCTTACAATCCTGGCCGCGCTCACCATCACCCTCCTCCTCACCGCCCCCCGCCTCCACGCCCAGGGCACCCTCACCCTCGAAGACCTCGCCCAACGCATCAACCGCCTCTTCACCGCCCAGGACGACCTCACCCAACGCCTCGCCGCCCTCGAAGCCGCCGCCGCGTCCCAAAACTGGCTCGCCGGCATCCCCATCCAGCCCGAAAACCGCTGCACACCCTACGACGCCGACGACTACCGCTACCCACAAAGCCTCGAAGCCCAGATCGTCGCCGAAACCGGCGGCACCTTCTACAGCCCCTACACCGGCGAGACCTTCAACTGGGGCGAAGACGTCGACATCGAACACATCGTCGCCCGCAGCGAAGCCCACGACAGCGGCCTCTGCGCCGCCGACATCTTCACCCGCCTCGCCTTCGCCAGCGACCCCCTCAACCTCACCTTCGCCTCCCCCCAGCTCAACCGCGACCAGAAAATCGCCAAAGACGTCGCCGAATGGCTCCCCGACCTCAACCGTTGCTGGTTCGTCAACCGCGTCGTCGCCGTCAAGCGCCGCTACGGCCTCGCCATGGACCCCCGCGAAGCCCAGGCCGCCCTCGCCGTCCTCACCACCTGCCCCTCCGTCGCCATGCAAATCATCACCCCAACCGAAGAAGCCTCCGCCTCCGCAGAAACCACCACCCCACCCACCCAAACCAACCAGAACGCAACCCCCCAAGCCGAAGGCCATCCCCTCGACCTCTACGACGACAACAACAACGGCCGCATCACCTGCGCCGAAGCCCGCCGCCACAACATCGCCCCCGTCCGCAGCGACCACCCCGCCTACCCCTACATGCGCGACCCAGACGGGGATGGCGTGGTGTGTGAGTAGAGGGATCCTCGGCTGGCTTGCAGAGTGAAGTTTAAGGCTCTTGCGGATCGAAACTGTACACAATAACTAACAGTTAAGTGAGGGGTGTGCATAAGTGTCACTGGAAAGCAGTAGCGATGTCAGAGATGTTGCGGTGTGGCAAGCCCCATTTGGCATTGACAATCATGGCAATCTGAATGGAAAGGGTAGCGAGGGCTAGACAAGAACGGACATTGTCAAGAGAGCTTACAGGTAACTGTTTTTGCTGAGCATGGGTGCCGATGACTTTGGCAATCAGGTCGAAGAGGGGTTCGACCGAAATGCGGCGGTTACGCATGAGTCTGACCATTTCAGGCAACTGGATGAAGCTGTGATATGCCCGGGCAAAGCGACCATGCACCCATTTGTGAGCCGGCGTGAGCAGCAAGACGCCATCTCGCTTCCAGTTGCGAATGCGCATTGCCTTGGTGTAGGCATTATCAGCTGCGTGAGTCTGGGGCCGCAGTTGGTTGAGAATCAGTTCTTCCTTTTGGTCCAGAACCTGGCTTTCGGAGACGGCGGCCGTCTCCACCTGCAGCATGGCAGGAAAGGCATCTTGATTGCAGGTCATATGCAGTCCGTAGCCGTATACCCAGTCATGATAGGCGCACCTGCTCCAGGTTGCATCCGTATCCAGGTTGCGCAACCGGGGCGGAATCCGACCCGCTTTGCGCATGCGCTCGTGCCAGACTGGGCCGCGGGCTTTGAACAGACTCTTGTCTTCCACCAGATGGCTCTGGTCAAGCTGTTCAGCCAGCCCTGACCTGTTCTGACCGATGTAAAGCACAAACCGCTGCAACAGTTCGTACAGTCTCTTGTAGCGACGCCCAATCGTTGTGCAATGGGGAATCTGTTCCCAGCCCAACATCTCGACAACCTCAGGATGCTTATGCAGCCAGCGCCACTGACTCTTGCAAACGTAGATGCGCCGATACTGCATCAGCATGAAGAATATGACAAACGATTCTTCGCTATATCTGAACGGTCGTCCCAGTTTCGCACCTGCGTTCGCGCTGCGTTCTTGTCGAAATCGGTCAAACAGTTCGATAATGAGACGGACATAGTCGGTCAGTTGCGGCGATTTCGCCATCTGGCTCCTCCTATTCGTTGGCAACGATAGAAGAACCCTTACCGGCCGATTATGTCAAATCCACTTTATGCATACCCCTCAGTTAAGTGCCTTTCGTTTCCGCTAGTTGCGTTCGCCTGTCGTGGCGAAGACCCTTGGCTCTTCTATCAGCAGTTGCCGATTCCAATCCCGATTCAGTTAGGCACGAATCTCATGCCCAGTTGACACTTTCCGAATCGTCTTTACGCATTCAAGCGCCCGCAGCGCAACCCCAAGACTTTTGGGCCTCTGTGTGGCTTCGCCAGCGTCTGTTCGCACTTTGCAATTCGGTCGCCGTAGGGGTAATATGTGCGACGAAACGAGGAACCACCAAGATGTCAAGACGCAGGTGACGCAGGGTGCATCCCAGATTTTTTGAGAGGCGGAAGGGAGGTAGACTTGAGGTAGGAGAAAAGAGAAGAGAGAGGGGGAAGCAAGATGAATCGGGAAGAGGCGAAGGCGAAGTTTATGCGAGGTGCGGAGGAGATGTTTGAGGCGATGTGGGATTGGGGGGAAGAGCATCCTGAAGCGAGTTTTGATGAGATCGCGGGCAAGTTGTCGCAAGAGCGGCGGGAGTTGATGGGAGAGATGCTGGGGGAGATGTTGTTGCAACATGGAGATGGGAGGTACGAGGAGGTGGAATGTGCGGAGTGTGGGCAGAAGACGAAATCGAATGGACGGCGCACGCGCACGGTACTCCATGCTGAAGGGCAAGTAGAGGTGAAGCGAACCCATCGCCGCTGTCCGGAATGTGGACAGGGGATTTTTCCCCCTGGACCGCCGTCTTCGGTTGATAGAGCAACGTAGCTGGTCACCGGGAACGATAGCGCAAGCGTTGCGGATGGGCAGTGAGATTCCCTTTGCGCGTGCGGCCAGGCAGTTTGAGGAATTGACGCATGTGTCCATTTCGAGGAACAGTCTGCAGCGGTTGGCGACGGAATATGGAGGGCGGTTGGTTGCGCAGCAAGCCCAAGAAGCGCAGGCCATGGTTCAGGTAGCGAGCAAAGAGACAGAGGTGGTCTGGCGCGAGCGGGTGGAGCCGGCGAGCGATGTGATGAACATATCGATGGATGGTGCGATGGTCAATATCCGCGAGGAAGGCTGGAAAGAGGTGAAACTGGTTACCGTGTCAGCTGTACGCCATCAACTGGATGCGGAGACAGGCAGAGCCGTCGCCCTTCTAAGCGACCATAGCTATCGGGCAGGACTGTGGGATGCCACCGAGTTCGGACAGCAGCAGTGGGCGGAAGCCTGTCGCCGCGGTGTGGAGAATGCCAACTATCTGAGCAGTGTCAATGACGGCGCAGCCTGGATCTGGAACATCGTGCGCATGTGCTATGGCAACTGCGTCGAAATCATCGACTGGTGGCACGCTGTCGAAAAGCTGTGGCTGATCGCACAACAGCGATTCGAGACCGAATCAGAAGAGGCGACTGCATGGGTCTCCGCCCAGAAACAACGCCTGATTACAGGTCGTCTGCGCTCTCTTCTGCGCCACATCCGCCTACTCTACCCAAGAGGACGCCCCCTGCCTGACGACGTGCGTAACGCCATCCTCTATCTCTTCCACAATCGCTGGCGTATGCGCTATCACCTCTTCCGCAAGGCAGGTTACCCCATCGGCAGTGGCACCGTCGAATCCGCCTGCAAACATGTCGTCCAGCAGCGCCTCAAGCAATCTGGTATGCGCTGGTCTCGTCTCGGTGCTCAAGCTATGCCCGCTCTGCGCTCAACACTACTTAGCCAGCACCAACTCAACCCTCTTGCGCTCCTTAGGTTTACCTGACCCAGCAAACAATTTGGGATGCACCCGTGACGCACGCAGTTCATTCCCCTTTACCGCCGTCAATTCGCACTTCCTTTGCAAGGAGTGCCCCGCGAGACCAGCACTGCGCACCACTATTCTCGCGTATCGAAATTTGCTCGCCCATCAGAATGTCATTGATCCCAAATCGCCTGTGGACTCACGTGGGTATGAAGGTGTAGGGAGTTAAGTCCGCGTAAACTAGCAGGTCGCAGGCGCGATGTCGAATGTCTGAATGTGAGCTATGAGAAACACCTACTTGCCATCAGAAAGAGTAGCAGAAGCAAAAGAAAAAGGAACTTTAAACGTTATCGACCTTTTCAGCGGGGTCGGCGGACTTAGCCTCGGCGCGGCACGGGCAGGCTTCGCCGTTTGCGGCGCCGTCGACATCGATCCGAAAGCGAACGAAGCGCATAAGATCAACTTCCCCAACACCGTACATTTAGAGACCGACATTTCCGAACTCACCGATCTTGCGCTCAGACAGGCGTTGCATCTCAACGGCAAAAGCATAGCCGGCGTCATAGGCGGTCCTCCATGTCAGGGTTTCAGCCCGATCGGAAGGAGGGATAAGGACGATGTGCGCAACAGGTCGTTCGTCGACTTTTTCCGCATCGTGTCCGAAGCGCTGCCCAAGTTCTTTTTGGTCGAGAACGTTCCCGGCATCATGCAAGACAAATTTAAGGGCCTGCGCGAAGAGGCTTTTTCGTTAATCGACGCGAAGTACGTTATTTTGGATCCGCTGCGCCTGTCGGCAAACGACTACGGAGCTGCGACCGCCAGGACGCGCGTCTTTTTCTTCGGGTATCTCTCCGATGCCGTCGATCCCTTGACAAGCGATAGTTTCGCGGCCCCCCGCAACGCGGAACCGGTGCGAGTGAAGGACGCTCTGCACGGATTGCCCACCAAAATAGATCCCGGCTGGCAAAAGGAAGAACAGGGTTGGCAGGCGGTCGGCGCCTACCCGGACGGCAGCTTCGGGCGAAGGCTTCGCGAACATATCCCAGCGGGGGTGGGCGACCCAATCGCCCTATGGCGGCTGTCGCTTAGCAGCGAAGTCTCCGGTTGCTTGGGAACCGCACATACGGAAGCAGTAGCGAAACGATACGCCGAGACCGAATGCGGCAGTTATGACGAGGTTTCAAAGGCGTATCGGCTCGACCCCGACGGCCTTTGTCCCACATTGCGAGCGGGTACCGGTCCGAACCAGGGAAGTTTTCAGGCCGTCAGGCCCATACACCCCAGTGAAGCCCGCGTGATAACGCCGCGCGAAGCGGCGAGGCTTCAAGGTTTTCCGGACTGGTTTCAGTTTTCCCCGACGAAGTGGCACAGCTTTCGGCAGATCGGCAACAGCGTCAGCCCCATCCTTGCAGAGCATATTTTCAGCGTAATTGCAGATTCAATTCAAGCAGGGCACAAGGGAAAAAAGCATGAGTGATCCTCAGCGGCATATTTACGAACCGGTAGATGCTTCGCCGGTCAAATCGTTCTTTGTCTCCATGCTCACGCGAGACATCAAGCTCGAAGAAGCGATTTTGGATCTGCTAGACAACTGTGTCGACGGCATTCTGCGGTCAAAAGGCGGGAACGGGGCAAAACCATACGAGGGCTTCAAAGCCGAAATCGAATTCAATGCAGATTCCTTTTCCATTTCGGACAACTGCGGAGGCATACCGTGGGACTTGCACGATTACGCGTTCAGAATGGGCCGGCCAGAGAAAAGAAAGCCAGATGCGCCCGGCTCCGTCGGCGTGTACGGAATCGGAATGAAACGGGCGATTTTCAAAATCGGTAGAAATTGCCTTATCTCCACACGAAACGCCGACCACCAATACGAGGTTGCAATAAGCCCCGAATGGATTGCCGACGAATTCGAGTGGAAGATCCCTGTAGATAATGCCAGCAAGTCGATGGACTACGAAGGCACCACGATTGTTGTAGGGGAACTAAATCCAGGTATATCAGAAACCTTCAGCGATGAGGCTAAGGTATTCGAATGCGAGCTGGTTAGGATGGTATCGACTCATTACGCGTACATAATCGATAAGGGATTTGAAGTCATAATTAACAAGGTCGCTGTCGAACCTCGTACAATCAGGATTGTGTATGGCGATCAGGAGAAAACGGGCGATGAAACTGTCAGACCGTTCGTATTCAAAGCTACATCCGATGATGGTGTGGAAGTTTTTCTCGCCGTCGGTTTTACCCGCACCATCCCTGATAGAAATGAAATCGAGGATGAGCAAGAGTCCAATAGGCTCTCTTCCGAGGATGCGGGATGGACGATCCTTTGCAACGACAGGGCCGTCATTCACTGCGATCGGAGCGAACTGACGGGCTGGGGCGATCCCGGTGTTCCGCGATACCACACCCAGTTTATTGCGATTTCCGGTATTGTCGAGCTCAGGTCCGAGGATCCGAGAAAACTTCCGACTACGACAACCAAGCGGGGCATTGACGCCTCTGCTCCACTCTATTTCCAAATCAAACACAAGATGCGCGAAGGGATGAGAATATTTACCGATTACACCAACAAGTGGAAAAGTGAGACCGAAGAATCCAAGAAACACATTGAAGGAGGCCGGCTACTTTCGCTTGCAGAGCTAAAAAGTGAGACCGAGAAGTTGGACTTCAGCAGTACCAGGAGGGTTCCGCCAGGCTCTCAATTCAAGCCGAAACTTCCTCTGCCTCGAAAGATTGAGCCAACGAGACGTCGCATTTCCTTCGTCAGAGAAATCGAAAAGATCGAAGCGGTTGCAGAGTACATAGAACAACCCGGCATGAAGCCCTCCGATGTTGGGGAGGCCTGCTTCGATGCAGTCTACGAAGAGGCTATTCGATGAAGCATCCCGCATATCATCTACGGCCCAATAAGACGGCAGAACGATTTGCCTTTATCGAGGCCATCAGGCGGCTTGAACGTCTAAGCGAAAACGGCCTAGCAGACTACACTTATCACGGCCTTGGCGGGCCGTATCTTGAGGATTTTCGACTCTTATACGAATATTGTCCCGACATCGGCATGGTTTCAATTGAGACCGACGGCGAGACTTACAAGCGTCAGTGGTTCCACCGCCCCTCTAGCAAAGTTGAATTGGTTAGAAACGACATGAAGTCTTACATTGATCAATTTAGTCCAGACAACGTGAAGAGCGTCTTCTGGCTAGACTACACCAAGCTCAAGTATAGATGCTTCGAAGAATTCACGGCCTTACTCGATGTGGTTGGAGAAATGAGCATGATAAAAGTGACCCTTCGTTGCGAGCATACGACCTACGGCACATTTGAAAGTGAGTGTTTGAGGAAGCTAGAGACCGAAAAGTTTCGCAGCGAGTTTGAGAGAGTCATGCCGGAATTCCCAACCGTCCTCCCTGGAAATCTAGAGGGTTTTGCCAACTTTTTGCAGAAAATGCTGCGGGTTGCTGTAGGGCAAGCATTCCCTCCTGTTGCTACTACCTTGACTTTTTTGCCAGTCTCCTCTTTCTGTTACCGCGACACAACCGGAATGTTTACCCTCACGGGAGTGGTTTGCGACAACAGAAGAAGGGATGAAGTCGAGCGAGTTTATGCGGATTGGGCGTTTGCAAACCTAGATTGGCGTCCTCCGAAATTGATTGACGTGCCGGTGCTAAGTACCAAGGAACGGTTGCATCTTCAGCGCCTACTCCCGTTGAGGTCAACTACGGGCAATACGCTTCGGCACGTTTTGGGTTACCAAATTGATAATGGCGCCCGAAAGACCGAAGCCGCATTGGAGCAGTATGCAGCTTTCCACAGATACTCCCCGTACTTTTTGAGAGGGGTGCCGTAGGTCCTTAACAGGTGGATACGAGAAGCAAGGAAAAACGCAGCGAGATCATGGCTGCGGTCCATAGCAAGGACACAGGCCCCGAAATGCTTGTGCGCCGCTACTTGTGGTCTAAAGGCATGAGATATCGGGTACACGCCGCGGACTTACCGGGGAGACCGGACATAGCCGTGCGCCGCCACAAATTGGCGATATTCGTTCACGGCTGCTTCTGGCACGGCCACGAGGGTTGTCCGAGAGGCAGGTTACCGAAGTCCAGACTTGATTACTGGGGTCCCAAGATCGAAGCCAACAAGAAAAGGGACGCCGCGATTGCGGAGCAGTTGAGGAGGGAAGGCTGGCACCAAATTATCATTTGGGGGTGTCAATTAAGGACAAAACAGGCGGCAGCGACTGCATTGCCTCAATTGTGGGACGACATCCGTCTGAAGTGCCCTGAAATCGGGTTGCACTAAGAGAAGCCTCGCAGCATTATTGGAATCTTGAAAACTGGTCGTGTACTTTGGCTTACTGTCTAGAATCCCATCGCACTTCCATTCGATCAACCCTTCTTTTCGGTCTCCTCTCACTCAATTTCAATACTGCTAGTCAGGGAGAGAGACGTCGTAGCTATTCGAACAGGATTCAGTAAAACGGGTAGATGAACTGCGAGCATGAGCTTCAAGCCAACCAGACTCGAACACAAAAGTGACAACATCTGGTAGGTGCTCATCGCACCAAGCTCACAGCATGGCTCAGGCCCGGCATATTCAACCCCCACAACTACACTCGCTCCCCCAACCACCTCACCGCCCACTCAACTCAAACACCCTCAAGCAAACGCCCAACCTCCCCCCTCCCCACAAACTGCGACAACAGCCGACAATTGTTGTGCCCATACCGCACCCGCCCCGCGGCAACCGCCATATGTACCTCCGCCCGCTGCGAAAGCTCATGAACCGCCATCGGCGTCGGGTTCTCCCTCGTCGCACTGGACACCCACAACGCCGGCGGAACAAGCACGTTTTCCGCCATTTCATCGGCCTCTTTCTCCATCCGGCTTGACTCCCTAAAATCCAGGCCAACAAGAGACGCGACGATCCCGCTGTCCTTCAGATAAAGACTCACATGCGCCAGCTCGTGCATCAAAGTGAACCAGAAATTGCCGATGCGGTCGTAGCGCATCGTCATCATCGGGATAGAATGTTGGTAGAGGAAACTATGTCAGTGCTAGAAGTTGTGCGCCGTTAAAACAGAGAGTAAGAGGAAGACTTGGAGGAATTGCTTGGGTGGGCCGGCGCTTTAGCGCCGGTTTTTTTTGTTCGACTTTTGAATCCATCAGGTGATTAGGGGGCACCCGGATTTTTTTGCTGCCAATTGACCGAAAGGTAGTTTATGGAGTACCCTTTATAGAGTAGGACTCGGGACTCTTAAGGTGGCGAGTCATTGCAAAAGCACTGGCGGTCGCTGCGCTGATAGCGACCGCCAATATCGGTTGACAGGAGGACATCCTATGTCAGCGTGGAATCGTAGCATACCTTCTCAAGGTTCCCCAACCCATTATTCATCCTTGCTTCGCAGTGGGCATCGTCGTGTTGAAGATGTTGCTGCCGCTGATTTTGCGATGGGTGACTCTGTGGAGAATGCTAGGTTGAGGGCTGAAGTCGAATATTTGCGTCGGCGTGATAGAGAGCACAAGGTTGAAAACAAAAGGTTGTTATCCAGACTCAAGGATATGCAGTTGGAACAAGCGGTGTTGGCGAAGGAGGTCGAGGTAGAGCGCGGTCGGGCGGAAGCAGCTTCACTGAGGCACGAGTTGCTGAAAACGGAGGTTGCCAACCAGGGTTCTGTTGATGAGTTGGCGAGACTGAGAGAAGCGCAGGCTAGGGGGATGCCTATGTGAGTTTTCTTCTCGGTGTCCAGAACTTTGAATTGCTTATTGGGCCGCCTTCTTTAGGCGGCCTTTTGCTTTCTGGTACGCGCGCTCCGGAGGTCGGCGCGCGCGGCACGCGCGTTCCTATAGGACCTCCCGGTGTTAGGTAATAAGAAGTTGACGTTAAAGGTGTTGCATTAGGTATATAGTACCACTTCATGGCCCGGCATCCTCACCCCCACCATCACCTCCACAATAACTCCAAGAACACCACACCCCCAAATAAATCCCCAATACCCGCCCCAACGACCCCCCAATACACACAGATCCATCCCCCAAGCACAAAATCCGCCCAATTTGACCCGAATTTCACAAATCTCCTCAAAAACCCCGATCATCTGTGCTATACTTAATGCATGACTAACTATACCTTGCCCAAAACCATCAACCACAGCCCGACAAATCGCCCAACTTGCACAACATCTCCCACACCTACCTCACCTCAGGCCCATCCTGCCCTGTCTGAGCCCGAAAATTGCCGACGCCTCACCCGCCCCGTCAGGGACCCCGGTCCTTCCGCTGGCCGGCCTTGGACGGTGAATCAGAGGATGTCCTTAACACGTATAATCACGATTCCCAACCGCGATTCTTGTCGTCGCACTTCGCTCTCGACGCCAAAAAAGCGGAAAAGGCGGCCCGCAAAAAAAATTCCGCCCGCTTTTACCCGACTTTTCCGCTTTTTCCGCCATTTCCGCCACTTCTCGAAAAAACACCGATCAAATGTGCTATACTCAAAACATGACTGATAACACCACACCGAAACCTTGGGAACAGCAGCCGAATGAACCCCTCAAGTGGTACAACCGCTTCGAGATCTACCTCTCGCTGGGACCGTCCCGCTCACTCACAGCGGCCTTTCACGTTTGGACGCCCGGCTACACCAAGCTATCCGGCACGACCAGCAAACGAGCCAAAGAATGGTGCTGGGAAGAACGCGCCATCGCCTACGACCGGGCCAAACGCGAAGAAAAAGCCGCTTACGAGGAAGCCCGGGAAGCCGTAGCCCGCGAACGCGACCGGCACCTCAACACCACGATCTACGATTCTGTCTCCTCCGTCTTCGACACGGCCGACTTGCCGAATCTGACCAAAGAGGAAGCCCGCGCCATCCTCCATAAACTTCCCGCTCTCCTTAGAATTGCCTCCGACCTCCAGCGCCGCGATCGTCAGTCACATCGCGCCTCCGACCACTTCTCCGCCAACGACGGTTGGCCGGAACTGGACCCTGAAATTGAAAAAATCCTGGACATGTACGCCGATGAAAGCCAAGAAACTGATTAACAAAATCGCCCGTCTCGAAAGAGCCGCACACCATCTCGACTGTTCGCGCCAACAGCTCGAAAACTTCATTTCCGCCGGCTATTTCCCCCAGCCCAGACAGCTCCAATTCCACGCCGCCGCACGCCTCTGCGACCTGCCCGACGGCCCCACCCAGATCGGCTTCGGCGGCGCACGCGGGCCCGGCAAGTCCCACGCCGCCCTCGCCCAGACCGCCCTCGACGACTGCCGCCGCTTCCCCGAACTCAAAGTCCTCTTCATCCGCCGCTACGCCAAACAGGCCCGCGAACAGTTCGACGACCTCCGCCGCACTGTCCTCAGAAACGTCCCCCACCGCTACATCAAGTCCGAAGGACTCCTCATCTTCCCCAACGGCTCACGAATCTCTGTCGGTCACATCCGCACCGAAAACGATATCGACCAGTTCCTCGGCATCCAATACGACGTCATCCTCATCGAGGAAGCCACCTCTCTTACCGAGACCAAAATGCAGGCCCTGCGCGACTCAAACCGCACCAGCAAAAACTTCCGCCCCCGCATCTACACCACAACCAACCCCGGCGGCATCGGCCACGTCTGGTACAAAAAACGCTTCGTCGACCCCTTCCGCTCACACCAGGAGCTCGACACCCGCTTCGTCCCCGCCACCATCGAAGACAACGCCGTCATCGACCCCGACTACCGCCGCAAACTCGAAGAAAATACCGGCTGGAAACTGCGCGCCCACCGCTACGGAGACTGGGAAATCGCCGCCGGCCAGTTCCTCGACAACTTCAACTACGACCTCCACGTTATCGAACCCTTCCCCATTCCCTCCGAATGGCACTGCTTCATGGGCATGGACTACGGCTACAAACACCCCACCGTCTTCCTCCTCCTCGCCGAAGACGGCGACGACAACCTCTACGTCCTCGACGAACACGTCCAGTCCGGCTGGCTGCCCCAACAGCACGCCAAGGCCGTCCACGCCATGATCGAGCGCAACGGAGCGCATCGCGCGACCCGTGACTACATATTCGCCGGCGCCGACGTCTTCGCCCAAAAGTCCCAATACACCATCGCCGACTACTATCTCGACGAGGGCCTCGCCTTCACCAAAGCCGAAACCGACCGCGTCCAGGGCGCGCACGAGCTCCGCGCCCGCCTCGGCAACCCAAACGCCGGCATCCCCCCTTCACTCTTCATCTTCAACCGCTGCCGCAACCTCATCGAATGCCTCCCCAACCTCCAGAACGACCCCAAAAACCCCGAAGACGTCCTCAAGGTCGACGTCAACGAAGAGGGCATCGGCGGCGACGACACCTACGACGCCCTCCGCTACGCCGTCTTTACCAACATCGGAAGCAAACTGGCCTTCGCCTGACCCCCACCACCCGTAGGGGCACCCCTTGTGGGTGCCCTGGTTGGGCTCCCTCAAACCCGCTTGACAGATGCCCCCCTTTCCTCTATTCTTCCCTGAAACCAGACCCGTGAGCGTCCGGCTGGACCGCCGCGAAGGCCGTTGGCACCGGTTCGGTGGCCCTCGCAAATCAGCCCTGAGAAAACTTCGGCAATGGATTCATTGGCGCGCCGATTTCCATGAACTTCTCCTCTGCCCACTTCACATCCTTCTGATTGCAGCCTGCACCAAAAAATGCCGCCCTTTGCAATCAGAAGCCCTCGCTGCTTCAACCAGTGGCCGGGAGAAGAGTTGCACACCTTTCTTGTTACCTGAGCCGCACCCGAAACTGCCGTGCGGCCTCTCCCCATGAGGAGACGTAGAAAATGAGCGATTCACCCATCCGCCTCGGCATCATCGGCATGGGCCCCGCCAACATGGCCTCAACCATGACCATGCTCCAGGACGAACCCGACCTGCGCTACACCATAACCGCCGCCTGCGCACGCCGCCCCGACGTCCTCGAACAGGCCGCCCGCCAGTTCGACATCCCCTACCACAGCACCGACTACCGCGATATCGTCGCCCGCGACGACGTCGACGTCGTCTGCGTCTACTCGCCCGACGCCCTCCACGCCGAGTCCTGCATCGGCGCCCTCGAAAACAACAAGCACGTCATGTGCACAAAACCCATGGTCACCACCCTCGAAGACGCCCGCCGCCTCGTCGACCTCGTCCGCGACACCGGCGCCAAATTCCTCGTCGGACAGACCATGCGCTTCGACCGCCAGTTCCTCGCCGCCAAAAAGATCTACGACGACGGCCAACTCGGCAGCCTCATCGCCCTCGAAAGCTTCTACCTGCACGACATGCGCCCCATCTACGACTTCACCCCCTGGCGCCTCACCATGCCCCAGGACTTCATGTTCGGCGGCTGCGTCCACAGCATCGACATCATCCGCGCCTTCGGCGGCGACATTAAGCGGGTTCACGCCATCGCCAACAAGGGCGGCCTCACCCCCGACTACCCCATCCCCGACAACTTCTTCATCAACGCCGAATTCACCTCCGGCGTCATCGGCCGCGTCTCCGGCCTCTACGGCATCGTCCACCCGCCCCTGCCCATGATGCAGTACGGCGTCTACGGCACCAAAGGCAGCCTCCAGGGCGAGTACACCGACAACGAGCCCGGCGAAATCCGCGTCGTCCTCGACGAAAATACCGAAGAAGTCGAGACCACCCCCTACGACGCCGAGACCGACCTCAGCGCCTACGGACACGGCGCCACCGTCATCCGCTACATGCGCCACTTCCAGGACTGCCTCGACAACGACAAGGACCCCTCCCCCGGCGTCCTCGACGGCGCCAAATCGGTAGCCGCCGGCGTCGCCGCCTGGGAATCCATCCACACCGGCAACGCCGTCGACGTCTTCAACGACTTCTGAATTAAACAGTGACTATCCAACCCTCCCTGGCCCTGTCCAATCAAAGAGGAAGTATTCTTAGTGGCCCTTCGCGGACAAGAAAAAGGTGTTCTTAGCGATCCTTCGCGTCCCTTCGCGGATAAATGCAGTTGAACTCTGTGTACAATCGCATCGACCATCATAACCCGGAGAAATAGACCAGTATGCCGCCAGTCAAATTCCTGATCTGCGGCTCAGGCGGAGCCGGCCTCCACTGCGCCCACGTTGCCACCGCCGACGGCCGCGGCGACATCGTCGGCCTCTTCGATCCCGTCGGCACACAGCTCGAAGAAGCCCTCGAAATCTATCCTAACGCCGCCGCTAGCACCGACTACGAGCAGCTGCTCGACGAGACCAACCCCGACGTCGTCGTCGTCGCCGGCCCCGACCACCTTCACGCCGAGCAGACCATCACCGCCCTCGAACGCGGCTGCCACGCCCTCGTCGAAAAACCCTTCGCCACCAGCGTCGCCGACGCCCGTCGCATGATCGAAGTCGAAGAACGCACCGGCCTCCACGTCATGACCGACCAGACCATGCGCTATGTCTACCCCTGGCGCGAAATGGTCCTGGCCACAAAAGCCGGCGAGATCGGCGAACCCTTCTTCATCCAGGGCGACTACATCCACGACATGACCGCCTGGTACTGGCCCCACGGCCGCCACCACACACCCTGGCGCATCGACGCCGACAACCCGCAGAACATCCTCCTCGGCGGCGGCATCCATCCCATCGACCTCATGCTCTGGGCCGTCGATTCGCCAGTCGAAGAGGTCTCCATGTACAGCAGTGCGCGCTGCGTCCCCGAGTTCCCCAGCGAGGACTGCTATATTCTGATCATGAAATTCGCCAACGGCGTCCTCGGCAAATGCCACGTCACCAGCGGCTGCTCCGGCCCCACCTGGCATGGCTTCTTCGAAAGCTACGGCCTCACCGGCACCCTCAAGGAGGGCAGCCTCTACCGCCGCGACCGGGAGCCCGTCGAGCTCGAGGATACCTCCACCGGCAACGTCGTCGGCGGCCACGGCTGGGCCGGCTCCGTCGTCGCCTTCCTCGACCTGCTCGAAGGCAAGGCCGAAAACCCCATCACCTCCAAGGCCGGCGCCAACAACGTCGCCGTCTGTGAAGCCGGTCTGATCTCGGCGCGCACCGGCCGGTCGGAAAAGGTGGACTGGTTCTACTAGCTCACAACTCGGCGGACCAGGCTGCAGCGCAGTCCGACCCGCTGCCTGGTCATATAGAGATCACACAAATTTCGCAACATTCGTCGAAAGCCGGAATCCAGCAACATTTCACTCATCGATGCCCAGCAGGGCGGAAGGGAACCGAACGATGCAGCACAGCAAATTGAGTCGCCGCAGCTTCTTGCAAATCTCGTCAGCCGCAACCGCCGGCGCCGTGTTGGCCGCCTGCGCACCCGTCGCCGGCGACATGACCGGCGGTGACATGGCAGACGACATGCCCGATCAGCTCGAAGCCGAAATCACCGTCTGGCACCAGGACTGGGACGGCATGAACCGCATCCTCGCCTGGGCCACCGAGGCCTTCGCTGAAGTCGAGCCCGGCGTAACCGTCAACACACAGCCCATCGGCTACGGCGACCTGCTCGCCAAGCTCCTCCCCTCCATCGCCGCCGGCAATGAGGGCGACATCAACTATCACTACACCGACTGGGTTGTCGCCACCGACGTATCCCAGGTCTTCCTCGAAATCACCGACCTCGCCGGCGGCCGCAACGCCCTCGAAGAACGCTTCTTCCCCGCCGCCTTCACCGCCGTCAACGCGCCCGAAGGCAAGGCCTACTACTATCCCTACATCTCCGGCCTCTCCGACTGCGTCCTCGTCCTCAACACCGACCACTTCTCCGAAGCCGGCGGCGACTGGACACAGTGGAGCGACCTCGGCGTCGTCATCGACGACTGCCTCAAGGTCCGCCAGATCGACGACGACGGCAATATGACCCACGCCGCCTGGACCCTCACCGGCATGCTCGGCCTCTTCCCCCAGACGATCATGTACCAGCTCGGCGGCGCACCCTACGACGTCGAGACCGCCACCTTCACCTACAACAGCGAAGCAGGCATCGCCGCCTTCCAGTTCATGCACGACATCATCTACGAACACCGCCTCTTCGACTGGGACTTCATCGACAACGTCTGGCAGGACATGGCCAACGGCATCCTCTCCATGGAAGGCATGGGCTCCTGGACCTACAGCGTCCTCGCCAACCAGTTCCCGCTCAACCTCGAAGCCGTGCCCATGCCCAGCCACCCCGACGCCGGCGAACGGATCCTCTGCCCCAGCCACATCGGCTCCTGGGCCCTCTCAAAACGCCTCCGCGACGACTCCGACAAGCTGAACGCCTCCATCGCGTTCATCGACATGATCATGAGCACCGAAGGCCAGCTGCAGGCCATGGACTTCTACTCCGGCAGCCTCATGACGCCCGCCGTCTACGCCGACCCCCGCATCGAAGACACCAAGTACGGTGCCGTCTCCAGGAAATGCGCCCTCGGCGTCTGGCCCCACGCCCGCTACGCCGGCCATCACGTCGCCAACCCGGCCCCCGCCTGGCGCGAGGCCGAAAGAGCGCTCACCGGCGAAATCTCCATCCAGGAGGCCGTCGAAAATATCGACGCCGAAATGCAGGGCCTCGAAGACACGGCCCTCGAACGTCTCAACGCCTGATCTTTCGCGGCGGGCAGGGACGGTCCTTCCGGGCCGTCCCGCTCCGCCGCCTGACCCGTTGCCGCAACGCCGAAGGGGAAGGCATTCATGGCAGTCACAGCAGGGCCCAGTCCAACAGACGCCGCACCGGTCCGGTCCCCCCGCGCCTGGTTCTCTCAATACAGCTGGCTGGGCATGGGTTTCGCCTTTTCGCTGAGCCTGTTCTACCTGATTATGTTCGTGATCCCGTTTGGGACCGCGATCTGGCTCTCCTTTAACAACTGGGACTACATCCAGAAGCCGGTCTTCGTCAACACCCGCAACTTCGAAAAGCTGCTCGGCGACTCCGGCTTCTGGGACGCGCTCTGGACCACAGTCCGCTTCTCGGCCGTAGAAATCTTCGTCGCCCTCAGCCTCGCCCTCCTGCTCGCGCTCGCGCTCAGCCACCTGCGCCCCGTCTACCAGTACACGCTCCTCGCTATCTACAATCTGCCCGTCATCATGCCCGGTATTGTCAGCGTCCTGCTCTGGAAATGGCTCTACCGCACCAACGGCGGCGCCTTCAACGCCATCCTCGAATCGGTCGGCCTGCCCGCCCAGCCCTTCTCCAAGAGCCCCGACCAGGCCCTCTGGTGCATAACGCTCATGGTCGTCTGGATCTTCCTCGGCAACTCGTCCATCGTCCTCCTCGCCGCCATCAACGAGGTGCCCGACAGCCTGCTCGAGGCCGCCCAGCTCGACGGCGCCAGCGCCTGGAAACGCTTCACTGCCGTCACCCTGCCCCTGATCCAGCCCGCCATGGCCTACCAGGTCGTAACCAGCATCATCGGCACCATGCAGATGTTCGAGCCCTTCCAGCTCATGCCCGGGCCCGGCCACAGCACCCGCACACTCTCGCTCTACACCTACCAGCTCGGCTTCGAGGTGCTGAACCTCGGCTACGGCGCCGCAGTCTCCATCGCCATGTTCGTCATCCTGCTCAGCGCCACCCTCTTCGAGCTCCAGCGCCGCCGCAGATCCTGGGACTATTGACGGAGAAGCACCATGACCGCGACCACCGACCTTGCCCGCCTCTCAACCCCCTACTGGCAGCGCACACGCTGGCAGACCTGGCTGCTCATCGCCGTCCTCATCGGCGGCGGCGTCCTCATGCTCTACCCCTTCGCCTGGCTCGTGCTCTCCGCCTTCAAGCTGCCCGCCGACATCATCCAAATTCCTCCCACTCTCTGGCCCAAAGAATGGTCGCTCGACGCCTTCCAGGTCGTCCTCTCCCACAAAATCGGCGGCGGCAGCCTTGCCCGCTCCTATGCCAACAGCATCTTCGTCACCGTCACCACCGTCATCGCCGTTCTCATCACCTCCACCCTCGGCGGCTACTGCTTCGCCCGCCTGCGCTTCCCCCTGCGCGAGCCGCTCTTCTACTTCGTCCTCTCGACCACCATGGTGCCCTTCCTCACCCTCCTCATCCCCCTCTATGTCGTCATGGACCGGCTCGAGCTCCTCAACACGCTCTGGGTCCTGATCGTGCCCTCCGTCTTCTCCTCCTTCGGCATCTTCCTCTGCCGCCAGTTCGTCTACGGCATCCCCGTCGAGCTCTACGATGCCGCCAAGATCGACGGCGCCGGCGATTTCACCATCTACACGCGCATCATCGTCGGCATGATGAAGCCGGTCATCTCCGTGCTCGCAATCTTCAGCTTCCGCGCCACATTCAACGACTACCTCTGGCCCCTCGTCACCATCACCGACGGCGGCAACTACACGCTCCCCCTCGCCCTGCGCGGCATCGGCAACTCATTCGGCTGGTTCGACTACTCCAAGGTCATGGCCAGCTCCCTGCTCACCCTCATCCCCCCGCTCATCGTCTTCTTCATCTTCCAGCGCAACCTGGTAAAAGGCATCGCCCTGACCGGAATCAAGGGCTGACACACAAGAAACGCGACGACTGTATTCATCACAAATGCCGATCATGATTCAGCAAGACGCAATGTGCTTCTCTATCCCTTTCACGCACATCGCCCATCAATCGCAGCCATCACTGACCACTGACCACTGGCCACTGACCACTGCAGTTGGGCGGTCGGGCCTAGTCGGCCCTCCCTTGTGCGGGGGCTCCGCCCCCGCAACGCCCCCTCTCCTACAACCCCCGCCGCAGCGAGTGTGTGGCTAATATGACCTTGACCACCCGCTGCGACCGGGCTTCCACCCCCAACCCCGCGCCTTGGCCGCTTCCGACTACGTGCCGGCGCAGGCAAGCCACGCGATGCATCGCCCAGGTGGACACAAGGCGCGCCGCTATGAACTTCAAGAGCCCGCTACAGAGATCCTGGCGGCACATTCCGTCCAGGCAGACCGCACACAGTACATGGCCTGGTAGGTACGCTAAGACACCAAAGCAACCGCGCACTTCACGCCGCGCACACTCCAGACGGGAGTCCTCATGTTAGGCAGAAGAATGGGCAAAGAGATCGGCGTCGGCGTCATCGGCCTGGGCATGGGCGCCAACATGCTCGCCATCAACCAGGATCCGACCTCAAGCATGCAGGTGCGCGCTCTTTGCGACAGCGATCCGGATCGACTCGAGCGGCTGGGCCGGGAGCACGGGATCACCCACCTTACGTCAGACTACCAGGAGCTGGCGCTGCAACCCGATGTCGATGTCGTCGGCATCTATTCGCCCGACCACCTGCACATGCAGCACATCGAGGCCGCCGTCGCCGCCGGCAAGCACATCATCTGCACCAAACCCATGGTCGTCTCCCTGGAGGAGGCCCTCCGCGTAGTGCAGCTGGTACAGATGGCAGGCGTGAAATTCCTGACCGGCCAGACCTCCCGCTTCCGCCCCAACTTCATGGCCGCCAAAAAACTCTTCGACGACGGCGACCTCGGCCGCATCCTCTTCGCCGAGGCCCACTACGTCCACGACATGAGAACGGTCATGGACCGCACCGCCTGGCGCCACGAGCATCCGCAGGACTGGCTCTACGGCGGCGCCTGCCACCCCATCGACCTGCTTCGCTGGTTCCTGGGCGATGTCGATGAGGTCTTCACCTACGCCGCCTGCAGTCACATGGACGACCGTTACCCTGCCGATAAACATGACAACTTTCTCATCAACCTGCGTTTCCGCTCCGGCGTCATCGCCCGCATAATGGCCGTATACGGGCTGGTGGAGGCGCCCGTGCCCCAGCTGGGACTGAGCATCTTCGGCGACAAAGGGTCCTTCGTCAACGACCGGTTCGTTCTCGACAAGATCCAGGGCCAGCCCGAAATGAGCCTGGAGTTCAGGCGCGAAGCCGGGCACGGCCAGGAAGTCATACGCTACATGCGCCATTTTGAAGAGTGTCTCCGAGAGGACAAGCGTCCTCTCATCGATGAAGTCGCAGGAGCCAAAGTAATCGCCACCGCCTCGGCCTGCTGGGAGTCGATCCGCACCGGACTGCCTGCAAAAGTCGCCGAGGTGACTTAGCGTAAAGGGACAAACGCACATTGCACGGGAGTCTTCTCGATTCAACTTGGCTACGGTATAGCCAGGCATCACTCCACAGGAGGAACTCACCATGTCCAACCGTTTAACTCGACGCGATATGTTGCGCCTGAGCGCTGGAATCGCCGGCACAGCCGCGCTGGCCGCCTGCGCCCCGGCTCCCGCCGGCGGCGACACAATGGCCGGAGACAGCGCAGCCGCCTCCGACGCAGACGGCGAAAGGACCCAGATCCGCTTCGCCAGCTTCGACTGGTTCGCCAACGTGCCCGGCATCCAGTGGGCCGAGTACCACCAGGACGAGGCCTTCCCCCGCTACTACGAGGAACACCCCGAAGTTGAAATCCTCTGGGAACCCCACGGCGATGGCTGGTCCACCAAGGTGCTGACCAACATGGCCGCCGGCACCGCCCCCGACGTCATGTCCACCTGGCCCCCCATCATCAACACCTGGGCCGAAAAAGGCCAGCTCCTCGACCTGCAGCCGCTCGTCGACCAGGACGTCCCCGACGCCGACGACATCTTCCTCGCCGCCGGCTGGGACCAGTGCTGGGATCAGATCACGCAGATCCGCATGGCGATGGTAACCAACATCGACGTGACCAGCGTCTACTACAGCAAGCCGGCCTTCGACGAGCTCGGCGTCGCCTACCCCGAACAGGACTGGAGCGTAGACGACTGCGCCGCCACCGCCTGCGCGCTGACAAAGAAGGATGACGACGGCGAAATCACCCGCTGGGGCGGCCAGCTGCGCCCAAGCTATGTGTTGGGCTACTTCTACTACGTCGAGGCCTGGGGCGGCATGGTCCGCGACGACGAGACCTTGATGGAATGTATGCTCGGCGAAGAGGAGGCATTGGCCGCCTTCGAGTGGATCCGCCACAACATGTGGGATCTGAACTGCCTGGCACAGCGAAACCAGGTCAACGCCTCCGGTATCCCCAACACATGGACCGGCGTCCTGCCCGCCGACATCGTCGCCTTCGCCGAACGCAGCGCCGACCAGTTCTTCGACCTCGCCGACCAGATGGAAGAAGGCTCCTGGGACATCAACCACATCCCCACCGGCCCCGTCGACCGCGTCTGCATGGGCGCCCCCGACCAGTGGTGCGTCTACAAGGGCGTCGCCGACCGCGGCAACCACGACGACGTCTGGAACTGGGTCAAGTGGATCGGCGCCGGCGAATGGTACCAGGACAACGTCGCCCGCCGCTCTGGCCGTCTGCCCGGCCTCGCCAGCGCCGCCGACAAGTGGCCCGGCTTCCTGCGCGAGATCGACGGCCGCCTCGAGCCGGTGAACCTGGAGGTTATCGTCGATCAGCTGAAGACCGGCGAGGCCCGCGGCCCGCAGCTCTTCCGCTTCCAGTCCGTGGCCGAAGAACTCCTCGTCCCCGCCATGGAGGCCATCTATGTTGAAGGCTCCGAGCCCGTCAGCATCCTGGTCGACATCTCCCAGCAGGTGACCGAGGCCCAGCACGCTACGCTCGAACGAATGGGATAAAATAAGGAGAGGGTAATGAGGAGAGAGGAGTGAAAGAACACTCCTTTCTCCTCTTCCCTCCTTTCTGAGAACGCTGAGGAACGGCATGACAACGCGCTTGGCAAGACAGTGGCGGGTGGGCTCCTCCCAGAAACGGCAGGACCTGATCACCGCCTATCTCTGCCTCCTGCCCTGGATGGTAGGCTTCCTGTCCTTCGTGTTCGGGCCGATGCTCTTTTCCCTGGGACTGAGCTTCTTCCGCTCCGACCTCCTCACCAGCACATTCTTCGTCGGCCTCGAAAACTATCGCGACCTGTTCAATGAGGACCTCTTCTGGAAGAGCCTGCGCGTAACCTTTATCTACGCCTTTTCGACCGTCCCGCTCGGCTCCTGCCTTGCCCTCATGATCGCCCTGATCTTGAACCAGAAGCTGCTGGGCCTGGGCATCTGGCGCACTATCTACTACCTGCCCACCGTCATCTCCGGCGTCGCCGTCTCTCTGCTCTGGCTCCAGATCTTCAACCCCCGCGCCGGCCTGCTCAACAACTTCCTCGCCATCTTCGGCATCGATGGACCGTCCTGGCTCTACTCATCGACCTGGGCGCTGCCTTCTCTCATCATCATGAGCGTCTGGGGCGTCGGCGCCAACATGCTCCTCTACCTGGCCGGCCTCCAGGGCATCCCCACCCACCTCTACGAGGCCGCCACCATCGACGGCGCCAACAGCATCCGCAAATTCTGGCACGTCACCATCCCGATGCTGACGCCCACCATCTTCTTCAACGTCACCATCGGCCTCATCTACGCCTTCCAGTTCTTCACCCAGGCCTTCATCATGACCGAAGGCGGACCCAACAACGCCACCCTGAGCATGGTGCTCTTCCTCTATCGCAAGGCCTTCCTGCAGATCCGCTTCGGCTACGCCTCGGCCGCCGCCTGGGTCCTTTTCGCAATCATCATCACCTTTACCCTCATATTCCAGTACTCGTCCCGCCGCTGGGTCTACTACGAAGGAGAAGCCGCCAGATAGCAGCCAAAGAGGTGGCTGAGCAGGCAGCGGAAGAGGGGGTTTCTCTCTCCTCTCTACTCAAAAAACAATGCGCACCGAAAACGTCTTCGTAGAACAAAAAAGATTCAGCTACACACGCCCAACCGGGCCGCTGTGGCGATCCATAGCCCACCAGGTCTGGCTGTGGATTCTGGTCCTGCCCGGCGCAGCCCTCTTTCTCACGCCCTGGGTATGGATGCTGCTGACCGCAGGCAAAGACAAGAGCCTGATCTGGAAAATCCCGCCGGTCTGGATCCCGCCCACCTACCGCTGGGCCAACTACGTCGAGGCCTGGCTCAAGGGCGACTTCATCACCTTCTTTTCCAACACCGCCTTCGTCGCCTCGCTCAACGTCGTAGCCGTTCTCTTCTCCTGCTCCATCGCCGCCTTCGCCTTTTCGCGCATCCAGTTCCCTGGCCGCACCACCCTGTTCATTATCGTCTTGAGCACCATGATGCTGCCCATGCAGGTGACCCTGATCCCGCTCTTCATGATCTTCAGCTGGCTGGAGTGGGTCAATACCTTCAAGCCGCTCGTCGTCCCCCTCTTCTTCGGCGACGCCTTCAGCATCTTCCTGCTGCGCCAGTTCTTCCTCACCATCCCCCGCGAGCTCGACGACGCCGCCCTCATCGACGGCTGCAGCCGCTTCGCCGTCTTCTGGCGCATCCTCCTCTTCCAGGTACGGCCCGCCCTCATTGTTGTCGCCATCTACCAGTTCACCTATAGTTGGAATGACTTCTTCGCACCGCTGATCTACATCAACTCGCCCCAGCTCTTCACCATCACCCTGGGCCTGAGCCGCTTCAAAGGGCGCACCGAAGTCGACATACAGTACCTGATGGCCATGACCGTCGTCTCGACCCTGGTGCCGATCGCCATCTTCTTCGTCACCCAGCGCACCTTCCTGCAGGGGATTGTGATTACAGGAATCAAAGGATAAACAGCATGAGCGAGGAAAGAAAGAAGGAACAGTTGAAGATGATCTGGCCCGAGCAGCTGCTCGGCTCGCCGCCCGCCGTCCACGTCCCCATCGGCTACACCCTCCGCACCTACAAACCCGGCGACGAAGAGGGCTGGTACGAAGTTATGGACTTGGCCGGCTTCACTCGCTGGAACTACGAAATGCTGGAGCCCTGGCTGTCGCACATCCTGCCCGGCGGCTGGTTCCTCATCGAGCATCGCCCCAGCGGCAAGATCGTCGCCTCCGCCATGGCCAACCACAGGCCCCAGGACATACACCCCTTCGGCGGCGAGCTCGGCTGGGTCGCGGGTGATCCCGAACACAAAGGCAAGGGGCTGGGAATGGCCGTCTGCGCGGCCGTTATGCGCCGCCTACTCGAGGGAGGCTACAGAAACATCTTCCTCAACACCGACGACTGGCGCCTGCCCGCCCTCAGCATCTACCTGCGCCTCGGCTGGATCCCCCTCCTCTACCTGCCCGACATGGAAGAACGCTGGAAAGACGTCTGCGACAATCTCAACTGGCCCTTCACCCCCGAACAGTGGCCCGAAGGCCACCCGAATCCTGTCTGAGAATAGCGTCTCTTCAAGGAGCGACCGACGAAATTGCCCAAGAATCCAGTGACTTTGAATTCAGGCCGCATCGATCTACGTGAGCAGGGGATCGACGAGAGTCTGGCTGCCGAATTGCGTGCAGGCTTCGCGACTTTCGCCGAAGACTGGAACGCGCCTGAAATGGACATTTATGACGAAGAGGAACTGTCGATGCCGGTAATTCCCCCTGGCGAAACAGAGGTCGAGACTTTGACAATCCAGCCAGCCGAAGTCGAAGAGGTACGGGAGATCAAGCAGGTTCTCAGCGAGACTTGGATCGACGCTTACAGGCCGTTCCTGCCTTTAGAGGTGATCCAGAAAATAACCTCGCTCTGGCACAACCCGGAAACTCTCGCCGCCGAAATCGAGAATGAGCGCGTCTTTTTCAACGTCGCGAAAGACGAGCAGGGCAAAGTCGTTGGGCTAGTGACGGCGGGCCGGCCAAGCGAAGAAGTCGTATACATTGCACGCCTCTATGTCCTGCCCGGCCACCAGCGCCAGGGCATCGGCTCCAGGTTGATGGAGGCCTGCGTAGCTGCATTCCCGGGGACAGAGACTCTGCGCCTGGAGGTAGAGGAACAGAACGAAAAAGGGCTGTCGTTTTATCGAAAACAGGGGTTCAGGGAGATATCCCGCAAAGAGGAGGAGCTTGAGGAAGAATCATTGACGGTGGTCGAGATGGAAAAGAAACTCTGATTCTGTCCCTAGCACAGACTCTCATCAATCGCAGTCGGCTCATGCCCGACACTGCTTGAATAGAAGGAAAACATCATGCTCACACAAGAACAAATCAAGGCCTATCACGACGACGGCTACCTGATCGTCAAATCGTTCTTCGACGCCGAAGAGATAGAACTCCTGCGCCGCACAGCCATCGCCGACCGCCAGATGGACCAGAAATCCTTCGGCCGCGAGGACGGCGAAGGCGGAACCGTCCGCCTCACCCTCTGGAACCACCCCGGCAACGGCATCTACGGCATGTACGCCCGCTGCAACCGCGTCGTCAACGCCATGGAACAGCTCCTCGGCGGCGAAGTCTACCACTACCACTCCAAAATGATCCTCAAAGACCCAGAGGTCGGCGGCGCCTGGGCCTGGCACCAGGACTACGGCTACTGGTACGACAACTACGTCCTCTACCCGCTCATGTCGAGCGTCTCCATCGCCGTCGACCCCGCCACCCCCGAAAACGGCTGCATGCAGGTGCTCAAAGGCTCCCACCACATGGGCCGCATCACCCACGTCGAGACCGGCCAGCAGGCCGGTGCCGAGCTGGAGCGCGTCTTGGAAGCCGAGAAACGCCTGGAGCTGGTCCACTGCGAGGCCGAGCCCGGCGACGCACTCTTCTTCCACTGCAACATCCTCCACCGCTCCGACCAGAACCGCTCCAGCAACCCGCGCTGGTCCCTGATCTGCTGCTACAACGCCGCCCGCAACAACCCCTACCGCGAGGCGCACCACCCCAGCTACACGCCGCTCGAAAAGGTGCCCGACAGCGCCATCAAAGAGATCGGCATGACCCGCTTCGAAGACGATGAAAGCGACGTCGCCTTCCTCGATCCCGATAGCGTTCCCACGGCGAACAACTAAGCAAGGACGGAATAGCAATGAGCAAGTACAGATTCCTGATCAGCGGCGGCGGCAGCGCCGGACGCAGCGTGGCCCAGGTGGCCGCCACCGATGGACGCGGCGAGATCGCCGGCGTCGTCGATCCCCAGCAGCACATGCTCGACAGAATGAAAGACCTCTACCCGCAGGCCGCCCTCGGCGACGACTACGCCCAGCTCCTGCGCGAAACGCAGCCCGACGTCGTCGTCGTGGCCGGCCCGGACCACCTGCACGCCGATCAAACCGTCATGGCCCTGGAACAGGGCTGCCACGCCCTCGTCGAAAAGCCGCTGGCAACCACGGTAGAAGACTGCCAGCGCATCCTCGACGCCGAAGCCCAAAGCGGCACCCACGTTATGACCGACCAGACCATGCGCTACATGCACCCCTGGCACGAAATGGCGCTGATGGCCCAATCAGGCCAGGTCGGCGACGTCTTCTTCGTCCAGGGCGACTACATCCACGACATGTGGAGCCACTATTCCCCGGACGGCGCGCACCACACGCCCTGGCGCATCGACCAGCGTAACCCGCAGAATATCCTGCTCGGCGGAGGTTGCCACCCACTCGACCTCATCCTCTGGTCCGTCGACTCACCCGTCACCGAAGTCCACGCCTACAGCAACAAGATGAGCGTCCCCATGTTCCCCGACGACGACTGTTACATCGTCATCCTCCAGTTCGGGAACGGCGCCGCCGGCAAGGTCTACGTCACCAGCGGCTGCTCCGGTCACGGTATGGGCGAGGGCATGGGCGGCGGCTTCCTCGCTGTCTACGGCACCGAAGGCACCCTTTGGAAGGGCAAACACTACCGCCGCGACCACGAACCGGTCGACATCGAAGAGGCCTCTGCCGATGAGATCGTCGGCGGACATGGCTGGGGCCGCTCGGTCATCGACTACCTGGACCTTCTCGACGGCAAGATCAGCAATCCGATCCCGGCAAGCTGGGGCGCCAATATCGTCTCCGTCTGCGCCGCCGCCCTCGAGTCGATCCGCACCAAAAAGCCGCAGTCGCCGCACTGGTTCTGAGAAAAGTAGCGGGAGAGGAAGACAATGTTATCCCACGATCAGTTGCGCCACTTCGCCGAGCATGGCTGGGTCCTGGAGGAAAACGTACTCAGCCCGGACCAGATCCAAGCCTACAAGGCTGCCCTCGAACGGCAGTCCCACTATGTACGCCCACTCGCCCACGAAGACGACGACGAAATCCTCCACATCGACTGCATGGTCAACGGCGACCCCATCTTCCGCGAGTGGCTCATGATCCCCCAGGTGCTCGAGGCCAACCGCCAGCTAATGGGCGCCGAGATCAAGTACGAGACCTGCCACGCCATGATCAAACGCCCCCACCCCGACCGCAACGAGCAGCAGACCTCGTTGCGCGATCCCGAAAAGATGGGCTGGCACCGCGGCCTCCGCCCCAAGTGGGGTACCTTTCCCCACGACACCGACCCGGACCTTCTCAACTGCGTCTTCCTCAACAACATCACCTACCTCACCGACGTCTCCCCGGGTGACGGCGGGACCATGATCCTCGACGGCTCGCACAGACTCGAAGGCACCTACGAGACCCTGAAGGATCAATGCCCCATCGTCGAGGCCACCGCGACCGCCGGCAGCATCCTCCACTTCACCGAGACCCTCCTCCACGCCGGCGTGCCCATCCTCAGCGAAAACGTGCGCTATACCATGTTCTACGGCTTCACCCCCAACTGGTTCGTCAACTGGCCCGGCACCGAAGTCCCCGACTACGTCCTCAAAACCGTACGCGATGACGAACTTCGCGGCATACTCGGCGCAAATTCGGGCTATTCCGGCCAGTTTCCCGTGGTATAATGTCAAGCGAAAAAGCGCGCTCCCAACCAGCGCGCAAGGAGACGACAATGGCGACACGTAACTTCTCAATGCAGGCATACTGGGAAAACCAGGTCGAAAACTTCACGCCAAAGTTGCACTTTTGCGCACAAAAGGGGACCTGGGAGAACTGGCGTCAGACCGCGCATGCCAAGTACATGGAACTATTGGGAACTTTCCCCGACCCGGTCCCGTTGGAGGCCGAAGTCGAGAGCAGCGTCGAGGACGACGGCCTCATCCGCGAACGCGTCGTATTCAACTCCGAACCCTTCATGAGCGTGCCCTGCCAGGTCCTGCGCCCCAAAACAATGGCCGCCGACGGCACCAACGCCGCCATCCTCTGCTCGCACGGACACGGCCCCTTCGGCAAAGATCCCGTCGCCGGCATCCGCTCCTCCGACGAATTGAGCGCCAACATCGAGCTGCACAACTACGACTACGGCTTCCAGATGGCAAAGGCCGGCTACCTGACGATTTCACCCGACCTGCGCGGCTTCGGCGAACGCCGCGACGGCCGCAACCCCTTCCCCGGCCGCGACCCCTGCAACGTCAACTACATTCGCGGCACCATGCTCGACCGCTGGCCCCTGACCCTCAACATCTGGGACATGAAATGCTGCATCGACTACCTCGAGACCCGCCCCGAGGTCGATCCCAGGCGCATCGGCATGATGGGCCTTTCACAGGGCGGCACCATGACCACCTTCGCCGCCGCCGCCGAGCCCCGCATCGCCGCCGCCGACATCATGGGCTACGTCAACCCGTGGAAGGGGTTCGCCTTCGAACGCGTCAACTTCTGCGGCTCCCAGATTGTCCCCGGCATCCACGCCTGGTTCGACACCGACGACATCGCCGGCCTCATCGCCCCCCGCCCCCTCATGCTCGACATGGGCATGTACGACGACTGCTTCTACATTCACGACATGCTCAAGGGCTACGAGGGTGTCAAACGTATCTACGAGGCCGCCGGCGTAGCCGACCGCCTCTGGAAGCTCGTCCACCCCAGCGGCCACGGCTGGGGCGGCGTCGAGGGAACGGCAGAGTTCTTCGGAACCTATCTGTAGTTTCGCCGGGGAAAAGGGAGAAGAGGAACGTAATCACACCGTTCTCGCATTAGGCTCAGGTGATAAGAATGGCAAATGAGATCAAAGTCGCCTTCTCCGGTGCCCGCCGCGCCGGATCCTTTTTTAAGGCATTCCAGACCCACCCGGAAACCGAGATCGTCGCCCTGTGCGACCCCTACGCACCGACCTTGGCGGAGTCGGGAAAAGCCACCGGCGTTACCCAGCTCTACAGCGTCTTCGAAACGATGCTGGATGAGGCCAAGCCGGACGCTGTCGTAGTATCGTCGCCGATGCAGTACCACGCGCCGCAAGCCATCGCCGCGCTGCAACGAGGTATCCACGTACTCAGCGAGGTGACCGCCGCCGTCTCGGTCGACGAGTGCCGCTGGCTGACCCAGGCCTGCAACCACAGCGACGCCATCTACATGATGGCCGAAAACTACATGTACATGAAGCCCAATGTGTTGGTGGCTGCGCTGGTCGAGGCCGGCCTCTTCGGCGAGACCTACTACGCCGAGGGCGAATACCTGCACGAGCTCTCCGTCCTCCACCACATGCCCGACGGCAGCCCGACCTGGCGCTACTACTGGCAGGTCGGCGTCAACGGCTCCACCTACCCCACCCACAGCCTCGGCCCCTGCCTCATGTGGATCAAAGAGCGCCCCGAACGCATCAGTTGCATCGGCACCGGCATCTGGACCGATCCCGAACACGCCATGGAGGACACGGTCCTGCTCCTGTGCAAGACCGCCAGCGAAAAACTGATGCGCATACGCGTAGATATGCTCTCCAAACGCCCGCACGCCATGACCAACTACACGCTGCAGGGCACCAAAGGCGCCTACGAAAGCAGGCGCCGCCCGGGTGAGGGCGACTGGATCTGGCTGGAGGATTTCTGCGACGACCCTGATGTATGGGTCCCGCTGGAGACATTCGAGGAAGAGTACATGCCGGAGATCTGGCGCGACCCGCCCGAAGAGGCGGTCCGCGCCGGCCACGGCGGCGGAGACTACTTCGAGGTGATGGACTTCGTGGACGCCCTACAGGGACGCAAGCCGCCCCCGATCGACATCCACGCCGCCATGGACATGACCCTCCCAGGCCTGGTCAGCCAGGACTCGATCCGCCAGGGCGGCGAATGGCTGGAAGTGCCCAACTCCCGCGAGTGGTAAACAACAGGGGACTGTGTACAGAAAATAGTCGCTGGCCCAGCGACTGGCAATAGCACCTTAACAACCTAATACCCCCGTTCGACTTTGGCCGTTGAGAGGCTCTCTCTTCTCACTCCTCTTCACTCTCTCCTATCAGTTAAGCCTCTCGACGACCCCGGCCGCGCCCATGCCCCCGCCAATGCACATGGTGACGAGGCCAAGCTGCTTGTCCTGCCGCGCCAGTTCGTGCAGCATCTGAACCGTCAGCTTGGCGCCGGTGCAGCCCAACGGGTGCCCGAGCGCGATTGCCCCGCCGTTGACGTTGACCTTCTCCTCGTCCAACCCCAGTTCGCGGATCACCGACAGTGCCTGAACCGCAAAGGCTTCGTTCAGCTCCACCAGGTCGATCTCATCCAGACTGACGCCGGCCAGCTTGAGCGCCTTGGGCACAGCCGCCACCGGGCCGATTCCCATGATCTCAGGCGCAACCCCGCCGACCGCGAAGCTGCGGAAACGCGCCATCGGTTCCAGCCCCAGGTCCTCCGCCTTCTCCTCGCTCATCACCAGCACGGCCGCAGCACCGTCGCTCGTCTGGCTGCTGTTGCCGGCCGTGACCGTCCCCTGCGCATGGAAGACCGGCCGCAGCTTGGCCAGCGCCTCAGCCGAAGAATCGCGACGGACACCCTCATCCTTGTCGAATACGAGATTGTAGGTCTTGGTGCCGCCTCCCTCGCCCAGCGTGAGCTCCACCTCCAACGGCACGATCTCGTCGTCGAACTTGCCTGCGTCCTGCGCCGCGGCCGCGCGCTGATGGCTGCGCAGAGCGAATGCATCCTGCTCCTCACGCGTCACCTCATACTGGCGCGCCAGGTTCTCCGCAGTCAGCCCCATGCCGATGTACACGCCGGGATGCTCCTTCGCCAGCGTGGGGTTGGCCATGAACTTATTGCTGCTCATCGGCACCTGCGACATCGTCTCCACGCCGCCGGCGATAACGGCCTCGCCCATCCCGCACATGATCTGCTGCGCGGCCAGCGCGATCGTCTGCAGCCCGCTCGAGCAGAAGCGGTTCACGGTCTGCGCCGGCACCTCCACCGGCAGGCCAGCGCGCAGGCTGGCGATACGGCTCACGTTCATGCCCTGCTCGGCCTCCGGCATGGCGCAGCCCATGATGACGTCGTCAATCTCCTTGGCCTCCACAGCCGGCGCCCGTTCCATCACGGCCCCAATTGCCGCAGCAGCCATCTCCTCAGGCCGGGTCGTGCGCAATGTCCCGCGCGGGGCCTTGCCAATAGCAGTACGAGCGGCGGAAACGATAACAGCGCTGGTCATGGTGATATGCTCCTTTGGCGATTTTCAGACTAAGAGTCGCCCAACTCAATCTCCCATGGGCAATGTTTACGGACATTACGACCATCCGGGAGGCGAGCTAGTTTCGCAGCGGCTTACCATTCTTCAGCATGTGCCAGATGCGTTCATGGCTCTTGGGGTAGCCGCACAGGGTCTTGAAAGCTTCCCGCTCCAGGTCGAGGAAATACTGCTCGTCCATCCAGGCCGGCTGGCTGAGCTCACCGCCGCAAAGAACATAGGCCAACTGGTCGGCGATGATCGCTTCGTGCGCGGTGATGTAACGTGCTTCGCGCATCATGTGGATGCCCACTCGCAAGTTGGCGAGGTAGTCCCGGCCGGCCGCGTAGATGTTGCCGGTGACGTCGGGTGGCCTGTAACCTTCTTCGGCCATGCGCAGAACCTCTGCCTTGGCCTCGGCGAGCAGGTGGTCGGCGTTCATTACAACACGGTCCCGCGGACCGAGAAAGCCCATCTCGCGCGCCTCGGCGGCCGAGGTTGAAACCTTAGCGAGTGCGACAAGCTCGAATACCTTCTGCAGATGAGAGGCGGGGTCTCCATTCTGCATCTTCATGTGAGGGCTGACCAGACGGCGTATCAGCTCCTTGCATCCACCCGCAGCCGGAATCAGGCCGACGCCAACCTCGACCTGGCCGATGTACAGTTCCGCATGCGCCACGATGCGGTCGGCACACATCGTCACCTCCGCGCCGCCGCCCAGGGCCAATTGATAGGGTGCTGCCACGACAGGCTTGGGCACGCGCCGCATCTGCAGGATCATCTGTTGCAGCGACTTGATCGCCGCGTCCAGCTTGTCCAAATCACCGGACATGGCCAGAGCGCCGATGAGCAAGAGGTTTGCGCCGGCGCTGAAGTTGCCCCCCTGGTTGCCGATCACCAGCCCGGTGGCATTTCCATGCAGACGTTCGATGGCTGCGTCGGCGATGGGGCCAATCTCCAGGTCCAGGGCGTTCATCTTGGTATGAAACTCCAGCAGAAGCACACCGTCGCCCATGTCCAGGAGGCTGGCGGCACTGTTGCCGGCAAACACGCCCCGCCCGCGTTTGAGCGCCGCAATGCTGACAACCCGGTCGCCGTCATCAACAGACTCGTACCGGCCCGTTTGCGGACTGTATACCTGCATGGGTGCCGCACCCGCTCCTGGGCCTGAAGCTTCTTCAGACAAGTAGAAGCTGTTATGGCCTTTTCCGAGCATCTCCTGGACCCAGGGAGCGACCGTCAGACCTTCCTCCGCCATGCGCTGCGTCGTATCGGCGACACCCAATGCCTCCCAGGTTTCGAACGGCCCCATCTCCCAGCCGAAGCCCCACTTCATGGCGTTGTCGATATCTTTGGGGCTGTCCGCGATCTCGGGCAGACGCTTGGAAGCGTACGCCAGCGTTTGGCTGAGTGTGTGCCAAATCAAGCTGCCGGCCTCGTCCTCCGATTCTTCCCCGTCCTCGCCGGTGGGATGGGACGCGACAAGGCCGCGCAGACGTTCGGGCAGCGGGACGTTTCTCACGGCATCGACGCTGGGCCAGGAGGTGCGCGCCGGTTGCATGTAATCCACTTCGCCTTCGGAAGCCGCCTGCAGGTCCAGCCCCCAAAAACTCTTTCCGCCCTCGCGGTCGACGACGGTGTTGTAAAAGCCCTGTCCGCTCTTGGAGCCGAGGAAACCGTTTTGCAGTAAGGTCATGAGCACTTCAGTGCCAAGTGGCCCGCGTAAAGTGTCCCGATCTTCGTCGTCGGGGATCATGTCGTACAGATGCTCACCTACGAGCGCGGCCACGTCAATGCCGACCACGTCGAGCAGGCGGAAGGTAGCGGTCTTGGGCCTGCCAATTAACGTACCGGTCAGCCGGTCTACTTCCTCGACGGTGTAGTCGTTGGCGACTGCGAACTCTAGGAGGCTGCTCATGATGTAACTGAACATACGATTGCCGACAAAGTTGGGCATGTCCTTGGCGATGACAACGCCCTTGCCCAGCCGTTTCTCGGCGAATGCCTTCATGTCGGCAATGATGGCGGGATCTGTCTCCCGACCGGGAATCAGTTCAAGCAGGCGCAGGTAACGGGGCGGGTTGAAAAAGTGGGTACCCAGGAACCGCCTTCGAAAGGCCTTGCTGCAGCCGGCGCTGATGATATGGATGGGGATGCCGGAGGTGTTGGTGCTGATGATGGCGTCGGCAGGGGCGATGGCGTCAAGCCTGGCCATCAGTTCCTGCTTGGGGCGTGGACGCTCCACGATGGCCTCGATGATCCAATCGCTCCGTGCAACCGCCGCCTTGAGGTCGTCCTCGACATTGCCCAGCGTGATCAATTCTGCCAGTTCGGGCCTGTAGAGGCTGGCCGGCCTGGCCTGGGTCATGCGCTCGAATCCTGCTTGCACAATCCTGTTACGGACGGCGCGGTCCTTCAGTGTCAACCCGTTTGCCTCCTCTTCCGGAGTCAGTTCGGTCGGCGCGATGTCGAGCAGGTGGGAGGAGACGCCTGCATTGGCCAGGTGTCCGGCGATGGCCGCACCCATCGTACCGGCGCCGATAACGGTAACACGGCTAATTGTTCTGCTCATTGGGGCACTCCTGTCACGCACAGCTGTAAATCGTCAATTGGCCGCTGCGTTGCAAAGGTTTCCGGGGCCAAAGGGTTGTGAAATCCCTCTTGAAGCAATGAAGCCGCTCGGACCGGCCATGATACCTCTTGTGTTGCCGTTCCAATGCTGTCAAATGAGGCCAAGAATCAGGTCCAGCAGGCCGAAGAATCGCAGAATCGAATAGACGACTACAACAATCAACAGATAACGGACCCAGCGGTTGGCGTCCTTCACAGTCACGGCAAAGCGCACCGCGGCCCACGCGCCGATGCTCTGGCCCACAGCCATCAAGGCGCCAATGCCCCAGTCGATTTCCAGGGGCGACAAGATGAAGACGGCAAATGCGACGATGTTAAGAGCCAGTACAAAGATCAGCTTGACCGCGTTGGCATGTACTATTGTATAGCCTACGCCGAGAACAAGCGCTGTAACCAGGAATACACCTACCCCGGCCTGAATGAAGCCGCCGTAGATGCCGATGGCAAAGAATAGAACCAGCACTAAGAGGTCGGGCCGCTCTTTCCGTACCTCCGATCTTTCTCGCAACCATTTTGTCGGATTGAAGAAGATCGTCACCAGGACGATGATCAACATGCCGCCGATTGCCAGGTTCATGGCATCTCTGTCGAGAAGGGTCGCGACGTAGGCGCCGACCAGCGCGCCCGGCATGCCGGCGGCACTCAGCCAAAGGCCGAAACGCAAGGAGTCAGCGTCCAATATGTTTTCGGCCTGCTGCTCTTCAGTGCCTCCTCCCCGCAGTTGCATCCGCCCACTGCGGGCGAAGGTAGCGATGCCGACCACGTTCTGAATGATGACCCCGATCCGGTTGGTGGCGTTGGCGGCGCCGGAATCAAGTCCCAGGAATACAAGCATCGGCAGTGTAACAGCCGAGCCGCTGCCGGCCAGCGTGTTGATGATGCCGGCTACGACGCCGGCAAGTATGGCCAGGAGGTACTGCAGAGGAGAAATATCCATAACGGCCCTCAAAGACCCGGCACGATTCGGGCCAATCGCTCAACGGTCTTTTCCAGGTCTTCCATCGCGGTGGCGAAGCTGAATCGGACGTAGCCTTCACCTGCTTCGCCAAACGCGATTCCTGGCGTGGTTGCAAGCAGGCCGTCCTCCAACAGGATCTGAGAGATCTCGAGGCTCTTCTTCTCGGTCTGTGTAAACTGGGCAAATAGGTAAAACGCTCCTTCAATGGGGCTGCTGCGGATGCCCGGGATCTCTTCGAGGGCGTCCAGGACGAAGTTGCGCCGCTGTGTATAGGAGGCCACCATCTCGTGGACGCAGTCCTGCGGCCCGTTGAGGGCGGCGGCTCCAGCGACCATGGAGAAGCTGGCGGCGGATGTTACGGTCTGCGTCTGATAGGCGCGAGCCAGTTTGGCAACAGGTAAAGGAGCTGCCAGCCAGGCCAAGCGCCAGCCGGTCATGGCGTAGCTCTTACTGAACCCGTTGACAATGATAGTGCGTTCCGCCATGCCGGGCATACTCGCGATCGAGCGGTGACGTGCTCCGTCGTAAAGGATATGCTCGTAAATCTCGTCGCTGAGCACATACAGATCGTGCCGCTGCACGACGGCGGCGATGTCGTCGAGTTCCTCCTGTGTCAGCACCCTCCCCGTCGGGTTGCTGGGTGAACAGATCATGATCAGCTTGGTCCTGTCGCTGACATGCTCCTCCAGCTGTGAGGCATCCACGCGAAAGTTGTCGGCGGCCGGCAAGGAAACGTGAACGGGCACGCCCCCGTTCAGCTGCACCATAGGCGCATAGCTCACCCAGGCCGGGTCGAGGATCATGACTTCGTCTCCCTCATTGAGGGTCGATGCCAAGGTCGTGTAGATCGCCCATTTGCCCCCCGGCGTTACCATCAGCTGGTCGGGTACAGCCCGCACATTGTTCTCCCGCTCCAGCTTGGCGCAGATTGCATCCAGCAACTCCGGCTTGCCGAAGGAGGGCGGATAATGAGTATCGCCGGCCGCGATGGCGTCAAAAGCCGCCTGCTGGATATGCTTGGGCGTGTCGGCATCAGGCTCGCCCCCGGCCAGATTGATCACGTCCAGCCCTTGCGCGGCCAGTTCGCGACCTTTCTGCATCATCATTGTAGTTGGGCTTCCGGGCACGGACTCCACAAGCTGCGAAAGGGGTTTCATCAGGATTCACCTGCCTGGTGTGGTATACTTGCGCTGGATATGGAAAGGAGTTCGACATGGAAATCGAACAGTATTTCAATTTTCTGAGTGATGACGACATCCGCATCGCCGGCACGCGCGTTGGGATAGAGACCGTCCTCTACGACTACATCTATCGCTCCCAGACGGCGGAGCAGATTGCGGACACGTATCCATCGATTAACCTGGAACAGGTTTACGCCACAATTCTCTACTATTTGCACAATCGAGATAAAGTTGAAGCCTATATCGTGGACTGGCTAGAGCACGGAGAGAGAATGCGGCGCGAGCAGGAAAAAAACTTGCCGCCAGTTATCTTGCGGCTTCGCCGGCTTGCCGCACAACGTGACTCTCCTTGAATCAGTTTCGCTTCCTGCTGGATGAAAACGTAAACCCCATATTGCGTGACGCGCTTCATAGGACGGAGCCAGAAATGACAGTGTGGCGCGTCGGCGATCCCGGTGTCCCCAAGAACGGTGCGTCCGATCCTGCGATACTGGACTGGTGTGCCCGCAATGAATACACGCTGATTACAAACAACCGGAACTCAATGTTCGAACATCTGCGCGAATTCGTTGCAGAGGGTCGGATAGCGCCAGCGGTTTTCGTGCTCAATGCCAAGATGAGCACTGGTCAAACTGTAACCGAACTCCATCTTGTCTGGAAAGCATCCGAACCGCGTGAATATGAGAACATTATCAGATTTCTCCCCTTTTTCCCGTAGCCAATTTCCCGGGGTCACTTAAGGACGTCTGCTATCGCCTCGCAGAGATAATCCATGTTGGCCTCTGTCATCCCGGCAACGTTGATGCGCCCGGAGCCGACGACGTAGACAGAATGGCGGTGGCGCAAGGCCTGCACCTGCTCCGGCGTCAGGCCGCTGTAGCTGAACATACCCCTCTGCCGTGCAATGAACGAAAAGTCACGTCCCGCGCTCTGCTCGTCCAGCGTCTCGACAAACAGGTGGCGCATGTCGTTGATGCGGTCGCGCATCTCCGCCAACTCTACCTCCCAGCGCTGCCGCAGCTCAGGATCTCCGAGAACCTCCGCCACGATCTGGCCGCCGTGGGCGGGGGGATTGGAATAGTTTGTGCGCACACAGATCTTCATGTGGCTGTTGGCGGCTTCCGCTGCCTCTACGCTGTCGGCGACAAGGGTCAACGCGCCAACGCGCTCATTGTACAGTCCGAAGTTCTTGGAATAGGAGGTGGCGACCAGGAACTCGCGGCAGTGGTCGGCTACGATCCTGACCCCGGATGCGTCCTCATCCAGCCCGTCGCCGAAACCCTGGTAAGCGAAGTCCAGCAGCGGCAGAATGCCCCGCTCTGCGCAAAGGGCAGCCACCTCCTGCCACTGTTGCGAAGAGAGATCGGCGCCCGTGGGATTGTGGCAACAGCCATGCAGCAGCAACACATCCCCCTTGGGAATCGTCTCTAGCGCGGCCATCATTCGGTCAAAGGCGACGCCGTTGCTTTCGGCCTCAAAGTAGGGATAGGACTGTACCTGCAGTGCCGCCGAACCGAACACATTGGGATGATTCGGCCAGGTCGGATCACTCAGCCATACCGTCGCCTGTGGGAAAATGCGCCGCACAAAGTCGGCGGCGACGCGCAGTGCGCCGGTACCCCCGGGCGTCTGCACCGTGGCCGCGCGTCCTGCGCCTAGAATGTCGTGCTCGCTGCCGAAGACGATCTCCTGGCTGAGCGTCGCGTATGCCGCCAGACCATCTATCGGCAAATAGCTCTTGGTCGCTTCCGACCGCAGCAGGCGTTCCTCGGCCTCCTTCACCGTCGAAAGCACAGGCGTCTGACCGCCGCCATCTTTGTATACGCCTACACCGAGGTTGACCTTATTTGGATTCGGGTCTTTCTTGAATGCTTCGGTCAGCCCAAGAATGGAGTCTTCCGGGGCGGGACTGATCGTTTCGAACATTTACTCTGCCTCATTGGAATCGTATGCCGGGTTAGAGAGCGGCTCCTGAAAATGGTGGAGTCGCCCTGGTATGATTTCCTTACTCTTCAACGAAAAGGTTGACGAAGCTGAAGGCCTCGACGTCGACAAGTCCCTGGTCTGTCAGTTTCAATTTTGGGATCACTTCGAGGGCCATGAAACTCATCGCCATGAACGGGTCGCGAATTGAAGAGCCCAATTCATGAGCTGCGTCGAGCAGAGAATCGTATCGAATGCGAACTTCGCCAAGAGGTCGGTCGCTCATCAGTCCTGCAACCGGGAGCGGCAGTGTCTCCAGCGCTTGCCGACCTTCGGCGACCGCCAGGCCCCCTCCCATCTCTGCTACGATTCTGGCTGCGGTTGTCATCGAATCATCATCTGCTCCGATGACAACCAGATTGTGATGGTCGTGGGCGACAGTGCCGGCGATGGCCCCGCGATGCAGACCGAACCCCTGGATGAAACCCAAGCCTGTCGCACCGCTGGCTGTGTGCCTGTCGACCACAGCCATCTTCAGAATGTCTCGCGCCGGGTCAGCCACAGCCTGCCCGTCTTCGATTAGGGGGGCAAGGAGTCGTTCTTCCGTCAGAACCTGATCCTGCAGCGAACCGATTACTCGCACGCGCGTACCGGTAGCGGGGATGCGTAAATCGAAGGCATCCCAGGCAACCCTGACAGAGGATGAGACCGCCGCGGGAACGGAGGCCTGCGTAAGGCTTCTCTCGCGCAAAAGGCTACCGTCCTTAGCCCACAGCCGGCCGCCAGCATAGACGCTCGTGGCGAAGGGAGCACTCAGGTCGTCAAATGTCATCAGGTCGGCCCGACGTCCAGGCGCTATGGCCCCGCGGTCATGCAGGCCGAACCATTCAGCGCTGTTGAGAGTAGCAATGCGGAAGGCGGTAACCGGTTCGATCCCAAAGGCTATGGCCTCACGCAAGATATAATCGATGCCCCCCTGCTCAATCAGGTCGCCTGGCATGCGGTCGTCGGTGCAGAAACAGATACGGCGGCTATTGCGCTCATTGATCAGCGGCAACAGAGTGTGCAGATTCCGGGCGTTGGTCGCCTCACGAATCAGAATATAGAATCCCCGCGCCAGCTTCTCGGAAGCCTCCTCGACGGTCGCGCATTCATGATCGCTGCCCGGTCCGGCGGCGGCGTAGGCATTGAGCGGTTGTCCGTCTAGTGCAGGAGCGTGGCCGTCCCGAGGCCGTCCGCTGAATACTGCGATCTTGGCCAGCACTTCGGGGTCGCCCTGAATGGTGCCGGGGAAGTTCATCAGTTCGGCCAGCCCGTGGACCGTCCCCTCTTCCAGCAACCCGGCCAGGTCCTTGGCAGAAAGCACGGCGCCGCTCGTTTCCATGTGGGTGGCGGGCACTGCAGAGGGGGCCATCAGCACTACCTGTAAGGGGAGACCTTTGCTGCACTCGGCCATAAACCGGACGCCGTCCACACCAGCCACATTCGCGATTTCGTGGGGATCGGCCGCGACCGTCGTCACGCCGCGCGGCACGACTGCGGCGGCAAATTGGGCAGGCAGACACAAGCTGCTCTCGATGTGGACGTGTGCGTCGATCAGACCCGGCGCCACGAAGGCGCCCTGCAGATCCACCTCTTCCTTGCCCGCATAGCCCGCGCCGACGCCGGCTATCTGCTCGCCGTATAGGGCTATATCGGCCTCTTCGATATCCCCTGACAGGACGTTGACTACGCGCCCATTGCGCAGCACGCGGTCGGCAGGCTTGTCGCCGCGGGCGACTGCAAGTAACTCAATGTTTTGCAAGGACTGCTCCTTCAATGTACCGATCTGCGGGGAGCAAGTACGGATTAATCGCGATAACCCTGATCCGCAGGTTAGCGGGCATTATAGCACAGTAGACGGGGATAGTAGTCTCTTTTGGCTCCCGGGTTCACAATGTTACAATCGCCTGGATAATCCATTCGATCCAGCCAATTTAACCATGTCCATTCTCGTTTTTGGCTCGCTCAACATAGACCACGTATATCAGGTCGAGCATCTTGTCCGCCCGGGAGAGACGCTGCCCAGCACGGAATATCGCCGCTTTCAAGGCGGAAAGGGGGCGAATCAGTCGGTCGCCCTGGCGCGCGCGGGCGCAAACGTTTTGCACGCAGGCCGAATTGGCCCCGATGGACTCTGGCTGCGGGATGCCATCGCCGCGGAAGGCGTCGACGTAACGCACGTCGGTATCGATAACCAGCCCACGGGTCACGCCATTATTCAGGTGGATCCTGAAGGCGAAAACGCGATACTTCTTTATGGGGGAGCCAACCTCACGGTAACCTCAGACGATGCTAACTACGTTCTCTCGCATGTCGGTGAGGGCGACTGGCTTCTTCTTCAGAACGAAATCAGCTCCCTGCCGGCAATCCTGCGCGAAGCATTCTATCGAGGACTAAACGTCGCATTCAATCCCGCGCCGATGACGCCGGAAGTGCTGAGTTACCCGCTCAAAGGAGTTTCTGTTTTCGTGGTCAATCAGACAGAGGGTGCGGCGCTGGCGGAAACTGAGGACGCTTCACCTGAAAGGATAGTGGAGGCGCTGCAAACTCGCTTTCCCCTTGCCGCGATTCTGCTCACTTTGGGGGGAGACGGTTCGCTCTATGCTCGCGGCGGGGAGTGCATCAGGACGCCGGCGGTAGCGGTCGACGCCGTGGACACGACGGCTGCAGGCGACACCTTCATCGGCTATTTTCTGGCCGGGCTTGTGGCTGGTGAATCGGTTACGCAATCTCTCGCCATGGCATCACAGGCAGCGGCGCTCTGCGTCACCAGGCCAGGTGCGGCTATATCGATCCCGCGGCGCAGTGAACTTGAGGGGACGCCGACCGCCGGTGAAGGGTGACGTGGCGGCTCTTCTCCGGAAGGTTGCGGCTATGGCCCGCCACAAAACTCGACAGCCGTAAGCGCGTACAGCTTGGCCACCCTGACTAATTCCTCCACCGGAACGGCCTCATTAAGAGTATGGGCGCCGGTCGCAGCCGGCCCGTGAGTTAATGCGGGGATGCCAGCTTCCAAGACAAAGGTATTGCCGTCGTCTACGAAGGGCTTAGCCCCCATTGGGAGCGGCGAGCCGGTCAAAGCGGAATGGGCCCTTTGAAATGCGGTCACAAGCGGGTTGTCAGGATCAATCTGGTAAGCGCTGCCCTGTACGGTGAATTCGAGGGCCACCTCCGTACCCGTTGCCGCTGAGAACTCGGTGAGCAGCTGGGAGAACTCTGATTCGATGGCTGCACCGCCGGTGGGGGGCACCCAGCGCCGAGTTCCCTGCACGATACATTCCGTGGGCGACTGGTTATATATTTCCCCCGACTGCAGCATGCCTACGAAGGCGGAATCGCAGCCCGCCAGAGGGTGACTATTCTTCGCCAGTCTCTCGTTCCACGTATGCAGCTGGTGAACCAGCTGGGCCCCCGCGACCAGAACGTCTGGCGTTCCGGGCGGGCGCAAAACCTCATGCACGGGCGCGCCTTCGCGCCGAACAGTCGCCTCGAAGATGGCCACACCCCTGCCAGCTAACGGTAGAGGTTCGGCCAGGTACTCCGGCAGAAGGACGCCATCGCCGACAAGACCCTCGCGGATCATGGCCCGAACCTGCCGACCGTCGCCCCACGGCCCCTCGTGGTGGTCATGGGCCGTCAACAGTACCCTGCCCGCGGGCAGGGCGTCGAGCGTACGCAATACGCGCAGCGCCTCCAGAGCCGCCGCAATGCCACCCTTCATATCGGCCGAACTGGAGCCGTAAAGCGTGTCATCCTCTACGCGCGGCGGCACGAAGGGCAGATGAACGGTGTCAAGGTGCCCGTCGAACTGCAGGGTGGGTCCCGGTCGGCCACTGTCGAGCACCGCCAATACAATTGGAGCTTCGGGCCAGTCTGCAGCATGCCGCTGAATGGGAAAGCCGTCAGCGGTCAGAATCTCTTCCAACCGATTTGCGGCTGCGCCCGCGCTGCGAGTGGGGCTGGGAACCTTAATCAGAGCAATAGCAGTTTCTAGCAGCCGCTGGCGGTCAACGGTCCGGGAAACTTGGTCAAGCAGCGCGTCATTCATCTGTTGAGGAAGGCGCATCGCCTCTTACTTGTCGTCAACGACTCGCCAGTCTCCGGGGATCGTCTTGTCGTCCTCGTCCCAGATATCCCAGACCTCCCGGTCCGGTTCATCCGGCGAAATATGTCCAAGCCGCACTCGGGCGCGCCGTACGGCCTCCTGCGGGGCCATTTGCACAAACAGACGTCCTGCCAGAACGACCGCGGCTATATCGTCTAAGGGCATTCCCGGCCACAGATCGATGGGCGATATCCAGTAGAGAATCGCCAGCACCGGAAAACCGACCCGCAGCAGAATTGATACCTGCGGATCGCCCATCAGTTGCCATACCACAGCAAAATCGCGTAGAATATCGGAAAAGCGCCAGCCGCCGCTTTGGGGTACAAAGGATGAATCGCGGGTCATTTCGACAGGCCTCCAGTCTCTGTGAGATTGCCGCTTCATCTTCGTTTCTGGCCGCATTGTCTCACAGGTTTGCCCAGATTGGCAAGGCCCGGAGAAGTGCCCGGCTGGACGAAGGCCAGTATCATAAGACGGACGGACGCGCTAGGAATCCCAAGCTCGGAGGAACGGCCGCAGGCAGTTCTCACCGTCAGACTGCAAAATCTACTCGCTTCATTTTCATATTTTGAGGACTTAGCAAGGGCGATTCAGGGAAACGTTGATGCCCCAGACCGGCCAGATGCTTGCCGATTACCCGGAGATCCAACTGCAAGTCATTGCAGAGCTCCGGGGCGCCTTTCTGGATGGAGAAAAAAATATCCGGGCAATGGTCGACAGCCTGGGCGGTCAGATAACCGACCCAACCTCTGTGTTGATGGCCTTCCAGGAGATAACTGATTCCTATCCCGGAGCCAGGTCTGCTTTGGACCTCCTCCTTGCGGAGGGTGGCGAAATGCGAGAAGCCCAGTTCAGCCGTGAATTCGGCAGCATCCGTCAGATGGGTCCATCAAAGTTAGAACGCGAACAGCCCTGGAATGCACCGGAGAGCGTAGCCGAGCTGCTCTACCACTACGGACTGATTGGCCGCACGTACAAAGGCGAAGGCCGGAACGCCCACACGATCATCTACGTCCCCAGTGATATCCTTCCCTGGCTGCCGCGGCCGACGACTGCCGACGGTGAGAAGGGGTTGGGCGCGGCGCCTGTCCCTCCGCCGCCGTCATCCCGAATGCTACGACTGGAAGATGCCTTTCTCGAAGATGCGGGCACGCTGCTGGGATTCTTGCATACTGAGGGACTGCGCCTGCAGGACGATGGTGCTCCCAATTCGGATGACATTGAACAGTTGATGTTGCGCCTGAAGTCTGCAGACGGCTTCGTGTCTCCCTTCGTCTCTCCTGTCGCCAACGCCAACGTAGAAGAGGTTCGTGTCGCCCTGCTCTTGCACCTGGCAAGGCGACTGGGCTGGCTGCGCCGCGCCGACGATGAACGTGTCCGTCTCACGGGGAACCGGGTATATGCCTTTCTGGAGCAACCGCGGCCCGAGCAACGCTTTTCTCTGTGGGAGGCCTGGCGTACCTCTGACGAATGGAACGATCTGGAACGGATTCCGGGCATCGACTGCTCAGGCGGCAATTGGCAGAATAACCCATTGCAAACGCGGGAAGAGGTGCTAAAGCTTTTGGGACTCTTGCAGACCGGTGCTTGGTACAGCCTGGCCGACGTAATCAGTGCAATTAAGGAGACGGCTCCCGACTTTCAACGGCCCGCCGGCGACTACGACAGCTGGTACATTCGCTACGAGAATCAGGAGGGCCTCCTGCGCGGTTTCGAACATTGGGATGTTGTAGAAGGCGTGCTGCTGCGTTTCCTGCTGAACGGCCCACTCTACTGGCTGTCGGCCGTCGAGCTGGCGGAGCCGTCCGCGGGCGACGATCTGCTGTTATCGCTGAGCGCCTGGGGTGCGCGCTGGTTGGGCCACGACAGCGAGACGCCCAATGAAGCGCGGCGGCACCCGATCATTGTTAAAGATGACTTCTCGGTTGAACTGCCTGCAGACACCCCGCTGATGGACCGATTTCGCGTGGAACGGTTCAGCAGCTGGCAGGCCAGTTATCCCCTTTACCTCTACCAGATAAACCAGCGCAGTTTAAATAGAGCCTCCGATGAGGGCGTCCAACCGGATCGCATATTGGCCTTCTTGAATTCTAGGGCGAGCAAGGTGCCGCAACGGGTTGCAACGGGGCTACAGAAGTTCGGCGAAAAGCTTGCGACCGACTCATAATTCGGTTCTCTTTCTCTCCTGTATCCAATTGGAATACACAAGAAAGAATGGTAGGATAGCTTTTGCACAAGCCACAAAGGCAAGCCCGCATTCATGCGGGCAGACTTCTTGAGGCAGTTGTGCTCGTTCGACTCCCCCGATGGCAACTCTTGCCCAATATGTTTAAGCCGCGGCAATCTTGCTCCCCGGTGTAAAATCTTGGGTAGCACTCGTGTGGCCAACAACGTACACAGATTTACATTCCCTATGAGTGAAAAGGAGAAGTCGATGATTGGAAGGCACATTTCATCCTTGCGAGTCATTGCCATTTTGCTGGCGATGGCCTTTTTGCTGGCAGCCTGTCCGGCGGCTGCACCTGCCGGCGGCGAGAGCATGGCTACTGGTGAAGAGATGGCGGAAGATGAGGCAATGGAGGAAGAGGGCAAGGTTCTGACCATTCTATACTGGCAGGCCGCCTCTCTGCCCGGACCGTACCTGTCGGGCGGCACAAAGGACCAGGACGCCGGCGCGATTACGCTGGAGCCTCTGGCCAACTACGACCCGAACGGCACCATCGTGCCCAGACTGGCGGTGGAGATCCCCACCATCGAGAACGGCGGCGTTTCGGAAGATCTGATGTCGATTACCTGGACGCTCAAGGAAGGCCTGCTCTGGTCTGACGGAAGCGACGTGACCGCGGAGGACGTCGTCTTCACGTGGCAATACTGCAGCCACGAGGAGACCGGCTGCACGGCCAGCGAGGCTTTCCTGGGCATTGAGAGTGTCGAAGCGGTCGACGACCGAACGGTCAGGATCACATTCGATTCGCCGACACCGTATCCGTACAACGCTTTTGTCGGCGCGAATACGCCGATTATCAGCAGTGCACAGTTTGCAGACTGTGTAGGAGCGGCTGCGCAGACCTGCAATGAGCAGAACACTGCGCCCCTGGGCACAGGCCCCTATCGCATCATCGACTTCAAGGTGAACGATGTCGCGGTGTATGAAAGGAACCCGCACTACCACGGCGAACCTGCCTATTTCGACACCGTAATTTTCAAGGGCGGCGGCGATGCCGCGTCGGCGGCCCGGGCAGTCCTTGAGACCGGGGAAGCCGACTACGCCTGGAACCTGCAGGTTGAGCCGGACATTCTGCGTGACATGGAAGCTGCCGGGCTGGGCATAGTGATTTCTGCCTTCGCCGGCCATGTCGAGCGTGTCCTGGTCAATCAGACCAATCCGCACTCCGATTTGGGCGATGATCGATCCGAATACATGGACGGCGGCAACCCCCATCCCTTCCTGACATTCCCGCCGATTCCGCAGGCGATGTCGATGGCGATCGATCGCACACTCATCTCAGAACAACTCTACGGATTTGCCGGTCAGCCAACCTGCAACGTGATCCCGGCCCCCCTCCACTACGTATCAGATTCAAATGACGCCTGCCTGACCCAGGACATTGACGGCGCCAATGCGTTGTTGGACGAAAATGGTGTCCTCGACTCCGACGGTGACGGCATCCGCGAATACAACGGCATTCCGCTCAAGATCTCCTACCAGACCTCTACCAATTCGGTACGTCAGAAAACACAGGCCCTTCTGCGCCAGTGGTGGCTTCAGATCGGGATCGAGACCGAACTGATCAACCACGACGCGAGCGTTTTCTTCGGCGGCGACCCCAACAGCCCCGATACCTATCAAAAGTTCTACACGGACCTGCAAATGTACATGACCGGTCCCACGATCGACCCGCAGCAGCATCTCTCGAACTGGATCTGCGACCAGATTCCGATGCGGGACAACTCCTGGGGCGGCGGCAACATCTTCCGCGGCTGCAACGCGGAATTCGATGCCCTCTTCGCACAGCTGACGCAGACCCCGGTCGGCCCGGAGCGTGAGGCGCTGGTGAAGCAGCTGAACGATATCAATGTTCAGAGCTTCTATCAGATTCCGCTGGTCTACCGCGGCGAAGTTTCGGCCCAGTTGAACACCCTCAAGGGCGTTTGGATCAATGGTTGGGACAGCCAGATGTGGAACGTCGGCGACTGGCATCGCTAATCTGAATTAGAGAGGGAGGAGTTGAAAGCTCTCCTCCCTCTTTCTCTTTCTCCCCAAAATTCACGCCGTGGGCCAATATCTCGTCCGCCGCCTTCTGACCATCATTCCAACCCTCATCGCGATTAGCTTTGTCATCTTTGCGGTGCTGGATCTCGCGCCTGGAGATCCGACCAGCGCGCTGCCGGAAACCATTCGTCCCGAGATCCGTCAGCAGATACGCAAGGCGATGGGGCTGGATGAGCCCTTTCCGGTCAAGTATGGGCTTTGGATGCGCCAGTTCTTTATCAATGAGCCACTGTCTCTGATCGAGAACGCGTTCGACATTCAGATCGGGGATGGAGAGAAGCGGTTACGGGTGACCTCCTGGGGCAGCCGCGGCGTTCCCGTAATGGATATGATCCTGGAACGCGTACCGCAGACGCTTTGGGTTGTGGGGCTGGCCTATCTCGTCGCGATTGTGATCGCAGTGCCGATCGGTGTCATCTCTGCAATTCGACAGTACTCGATCTTCGATCAGGTAGGGACTTTCATTTCGCTTATCGGCTACTCCATCCCTACATTCTTCACCGGCCTCTTGATGATTCTGCTATTCAGTGTGAAGCTCAAGTGGTTTCCCATGATCTACGACACGAATCTTCAAATTGTAGATTGGAACAGTTTTGTCGAGCAGTTGAGGCAAAGCGCAATGCCGGTGGCGGTTCTCGGTTTCTTCCAGGCCGCGATCCTGGCCCGCTTTACGCGCTCGTCGATGCTCGACAACATTCCAATGGACTACGTACGAACGGCGACGGCCAAAGGGTTTCGCGAACGATATGTCGTTATTCGCCATATCCTGCGCAACAGTCTGATTCCTGTCGTCACCCTCATCGCGTTGGGCATTCCCGCGATTTTCAGCGGCGCGATCATCACTGAACAGATCTTCCGCGTGAACGGTCTGGGGGCGCTCCTCATCGGCGCGATTCAGTTGAACGATATTCCCTTAGTACAGACGGTCACCTTTATCTTTGCCTGCTTGATTGTTGCCTTCAATCTTATTGCCGATGTCATCTACGGAATTCTCGACCCGCGTATCCGGTACAGCTAGAATGCAGTGGCAACATTTCACTGGGTTTCCAGGCCAGGCTTCTCTGACTGCTGGCCGCAGGAGCGAAAATGGCCGTAGGCACGGAAACGGCATCCGCTGAGAACCTCGCATCAGAACTCCCGCAACGCCAGCATCGTACCTTGTGGGGGGATGTATGGCTGCGCTTTCGCCGCCACAATCTGGCAAATGTCGGCGTGGTCGTACTCGTATTGCTTGTGATTGGCGTCCTCGCCGGTCCTCTCATCTATACGGTTGACCCGGAATACAGCTTCATCGTCGATGACATCGACTCAATCAACCAACCCCCTTCGGTGAAGTACCCGATGGGCACAGACGATCTGGGGCGGGACACCTTGGCGCGCAACCTATTCGGCGGGCGCATCTCGCTGGCGGTCGGTGTTGTCGCCATGTTCGTCTCCATCACCTTTGGCACGCTGGTCGGCGTTCTATCCGGTTTTTTCCGCCGGCTGGACAATCCGCTCATGCGCTTCACCGACCTGATGCTGGCTTTACCGAGCCTGCCCTTGCTGCTGGTCATCATCATGCTGTTTCGTGATTCGCTCAAGGCACTGTTGGGCCCCGAACTAGGCATCTTCCTGCTCGTGGTGCTTGTAATCGGCATTTTGGGCTGGATGCCGACGGCCCGGGTCGTGCGTGGGTCGGTGTTGTCGATCAAGGAGAAGGAATTCGTCGAGGCTGCTGTCAGTGTGGGGACGCGCGAGCCTGTGATCCTGTGGCAGCATATACTGCCCAATGTTCTGAGCCCGATTATCGTATCGGCAACGCTGGGGGTGGCTGCTGCGATACTGACCGAGTCTGCACTTTCATTCCTCGGCCTTGGCTTTCCATCCAACGTGCCTACGTGGGGGCGCCTCCTCTTCGAAAACAAGGATTTCATCACCCAGAATCCCTGGCTGGTCATCTGGCCGGGCATGTTCATCTCCCTCACGATTCTCAGCATCAACTTCATAGGCGACGGCCTGCGCGACGCGCTCGACCCCCGCCAGCGCCGGTAAAACTCAAGATTGAAAATTAAACTGGTGAGGCATGCCCTGGATTGGCTATGCTCTGCCGATATCAGAGCAGGCGACTGACGACCTTGCCCAGCACCAGGTCCAATCCTACCGGCCCGAATGTACGGCTGTCGGATCCGGCCGCAGCGTTTTCGCTGGCAAGAATGAGCAGAATTTCTGGGGACCCGCTTTCGATAGGGCTCTCGATTACTGCTGCCACCCGTTTGACAATTTGGAGCTCGGTTTGGCGAGGGTGGCGGGCGACGACAATCTCATGCTCTTGCGGCATCTGCCGGCGAAAAGCTTGGGGATCCAGCATCACCACGGCGCCGGACATAAGAGTCGGCGTCATCGAGTCGCCGGACACGCGAATGAGCCGACGCCTGCGGATCAGCCACAGCGCCATCTCCCTCCAGCCGCTCCGGGGTACCTCCACTTCCATTTCCCTCTCCAAAAGAGAGACCGGATCCAGTTACGGATCCGGCCGCTGTCTCTTGGTATACGTTGTGATCGGTCTGCGTGGTCAGACCGGTTCTTGTGTGCCAGGATCAGGTAGCCACGTAGTAGGCTACGTCCCGCCCCTTGGTGGCCCAGTAGACGTTGTGGATATCCTCGATGGCCGCCATCAGATCATTGGCTGCATCGACATCCACGCCCTGCTTTACGGCCGAGCAAAGCTTGGCAGCATTCCAAAACTTATCATGCAGATCAGGGTATTGCTCCAAATGTTCCGGCTTGAAGTAGTCGGTCCAGAGGATGAGCAACTCCTCCTTAGCCAAGTGTGCCTGCTGTTCCTTAATCGTTACGAATCGACCATAGGTGTTGTGGTCGGCGGACTCTGCCGGGCCAAGGTCGATGATCTTCTGGGTCATCGAAAGGGCCGCTTCGGCGGCGATTCGTGCGGAGGCCGGGTCATAGACGCCGCAAGGGCCGTCACAGTGGGCACTGGCGGTATCAACCGCTGTCCTGGCGATGAGCTTGGCAATGGCTTCCTGAAACATGTGGAATCCTTTCTGTGTTCGTGGAGATCAGAATATGTGACTCACTTTGAGTTCCTACTGCAACTCTTGATCCTCTTGATAGTCATGTTTGACCACCGCGCCCTTGGCACGGTGTCAATCGTAGATAATGTCGACAATGAGAGCTACTCAAATCACGGGTCAGTCAGTTCTCAAACATTACAGGCAGAGAGAGTATACCGAAATCAGAGCAATGAGTCAATATTTTACAGAAAGTTGGCCGCCCGCCGAGCTGTGAACTTTCGGCGGTTGCCAGTGTCATAAAGGGCTTACCTATCGCGGAGCGTGTGAACGGAGCTCAGTCCTGTATCTCGAAGATGTAGTGCCACTCATTTTCAATCAGTGTGCAGCCCACCAGAGCATAACCGGCGCCCAAACAGCTCTCCGCGGCATGACGCACGAAGAAGCGCCAGTCGAAAAGCAGTGTGCCCCCGGCGCGACGCAATGTGTCGACGTTTTCGGGCAGGGGAAGTGCGTAGGGGCGGCCATCCGGTGGGGGCGGAGGCCCGAGAGGGGCTCGCGGATGGCTGTCGCCAGACGAACGGGTACGTGCGCGCTGCAGAGAACCAGTGGGGCATTCCGGTGTCGGGCGGTCGGCGTTGAGAGCTCTTTGAACGCGAGGGCTGTCCAGATACCAGTCCACCTGAAACCGGTCAGTTGGCATACCGGCGTTGAGGCTGTCCGTCATTTCGCCGTAGACGTTGCGCAGGTAGGTGGAACTGATGCCGCCGAGCCGGCTGATATTGAGGCGCCCGTTCACCCTCTGCAGCGGGTCGAAAGTCCACGAAACCCAGTTGGTCCAGCCCTGACTCAGCAGCTCCTCCCTTTGGGACAGCTTTAGACGCAGCCCAATGCCGCGGCCGTGCCATGCGGGCAGGACACCCATGATATGGCTGCGGAACTGGAGCATTCGCTCGCCAGCGGCGTCATATCCAAAGGCTGGCCAGCCGAAAGAAAAGCCGATCAACCCCTCCGTGTCCTCGGCTCCCCGGTCGACGAATGCGCCCTGCAGCAGACCGCCGCTCTTGGACTGCGTGACCAATACATGAATCGACATAGTGTCGCCATGCCCGCCTCCCCAGACAAGATCCTGGACCACCTGTACGCGGCGACAGTCTTCAACTGATGTGAGGGTGCGGATCTCGATTGAATCGCTCATCAGTCCTATTTCCCACTTTGTGTTGATGCGGATTGCGGCATCCCGCTTCCTCTCACTGGCTACTTCAACTCACTTTCTGTCAAAGCGAGCAACAAGCGTCGAACCTGGCTGATGGGGTTGAAGATCGACCGGCTGGACGGCCGCCAGATGATACCCCTCTTCTTCCAAGGCGGCGAGCGCCCGCGCCAAGCGCGCCGGTTCGTCAGTGATGAGGGCACAACGACGGATTCGCATGCGGGTAAGCAGGGAAAACAGTTCTGGCTCGATTTGGCCGCCGGGCGGCGCGAGCAGGGCGGCGTCAAAATGGTAGCGACCGCGACGCAGCTTCCGTATCGTGGGTAGCATCTCCCCATGCCAGGCGTCGGCATTGTCGAACTCTTTCAGATTGGCTTGCAGAGCGGATGCGGGCAGTTCTGCCTCTTCCACGGCCACGATCGTGGCGACCTGCTCGGACAGGACAGCGGCGCGAGCACCGATGCCGGCCCACAGTTCGAGAAGGTGCTCGTAGGTCTTCAATTCGAGCAGTTCAGCCGCCACGGCAGCCAGGACTTCGTCTGCCATCAGGTGGCCGTCGCAGGCGCTGCGGCTAATCGGCGGATAGGAGATGAGTTGATATTCCCCTACTTGCAGGCTGTAGCTCCAGTCACCCACGAGCAACTCCAGCGAAGGGTCGTCAGCCTCGTGGAGGAAGAAGACGTTCACCGGAAGGTCCAGCTCCAGGTTGGGTGGATTGTCTCTTTCGCTGTGCAGAATGAGTACGCCCTTGGCAGAATCACTCAGAGAATCAGATGTACCGCCTACCGCGAGCGTCACGCGGTTGAGGGCGGGGATCCCGGGTTGGGGAGAAAGGTCCTCATCATGTACTCGTTCACTGCCTCCTCCTCCGCTACGGAATCCTGCGAAAAGTTCGGCCAGCTGCGAGTGGTGGAGAAGACAGGCGTCGACGGCCATCGGTCTTTGGTCGCGGCCGGCAAGGGAGAGATGTTGGGAGTCCGCCCAATCAAATTGCATTTGCGTGCGGAAGCCGAAGTCGAGCACAGGGGGCGCGTCATCGGACTCATTGCCTGCGCGTTCGCCAATGGCTATAACGTCCGCCACCAGATGTTCGGCGATCTGCCGGCTCTTCTGGCGAGTATTTCCAGGGCGTGCTTCGCGGGCCAGGACGTTGACGACTATCTCCCTTTTCAGAGACAGCTGACGTTCGTAGTCTATATGTTGCCACTGACATCCGGCGCAACCGGCGCGCTGCCAAGACGGATTGAGGGGTTGGCCCTCAGCAGACGTCACAGGATGCCCGGGACCGAAGTGGGGACAAGGCGCCTCGACGCGATCCGGGCTGGCTGTCACGACTCTTCGAAGGACACCGCGTCGCCAGCGTTTTGCTTCTGCGGCGGTTTCAACTTCGACTGTTTCTCCTGGGACTGCGTCGGGGACGAAGACTGCCCGGCCATCCTCGTCGCGGCCAAAGGCTTCGCCGCTGGCGGCCATGTGTGTCAGTTCGATCATCATAATCGACTTCATCGCTGAATTCTACCCGTTGATTGAGAGTCCTGCCAATCTGAGCTGCGAAACAAAGGAGAAAACAGGTTACGCCACCGCAGACTCTGTCTTTGCACCGACTATCATGATGCGGTACAGTGAAAGGTACTTTCCTGTGAGAACGGCGGATCGGCATCCCCAGTCGGCCGTGACTTCTCGGTGGGCTGAATCTGTCAGGAAATTGCGGCCTTTTGCTTGTACACGAATTTGACACGAAGTATACTGATTGGCGCATCCACGAATGTCGCCGTGGGCTTTTCTGTCGCCGGGATCAAATATGCTTTTCTCTGGACAGAAGAGGAACGTGCCGACCTGCAGTGTGGAAGATAGTTCAGGGTTAGAGGCGACGTTCGTACGCGATTTGTTGCTCGGATTAATGGAGATCACGGACGGGCAAAGATACTTTCCCCTTTGAAGCGGCCGGCGCCGCGCCACAATTTCAAGGGGCGTCCGATGTGGAGCATTTTGGTTCGGGACTAATCAGCATTTGCTACCAAGAGGGATTTGCTGTTAGAGGGCGCGGGAGAGTTTGATGAGGTTGGGGATACGGTTTGTATTCTTGTTGATAGCGCTACTTTGCCTGTTGCAGTTCGTTTCTGTTTCGGCTCAAGAGGGCGGCTATACATACATCGTGCAGCCAGGCGACAGCTGGCCTCTGGTGGCGCAGCGCGTCGGCTTGACGGTGAGCCAACTGCAGGAGGCAAACCCGGATTCCGTGCGACCGAACGGATGGCTGATTGTTGGCGAAAGCCTTTTTGTTCCATGGAGTCCGGATGGCGACGAAGAGTTTTACATTGTCCAGCGGGGAGAAGGCTGGATCTCAGTGGCCGAGAAGTTTGGCGTGCCCGTAAATCTATTGCAGGCGGCGAATCCTAAGTCAGTACGTCCCACCGAATCGCTGCTTGTAGGCGAGAGGCTCCTGATCCCCTCGGGCCTTGTAACTCCGACAGGCGTGCCGACCCCAGTGCCGACGGTCGCGCCAACCGAAACACAGGGAGAAGGGCAGGTCGAAGCGTCGGCAGACAGACCTTCTCCTTTGGTTACGCCAACGCCGGTCCTGGATATCCTGTCCATTCTCTCAACGGACGGTGAGCCGGAACCCTTTTTCATGCCACGCATCAGCCTGCCTTTGCCCAGAGTTGTGACCCTTCCCCCGTGTCCGGACGCGCAAGATGGCCTTAGCCAGACTTTGGCCGACCTCTTCAGGATTCCAACATCCAACCGCCACGCACAGCTGACCTCATTTCTGGCGGACTGCGGAGCCGAATTTCGCACTCTGGTCAACGCCGATCTCACTTCCGATAACGTGAATGACGCAGTTCTCGTATTCACGAATGGAGAAGAGAGTCGAACCGGCGCAGTTACGGGACGAGGGAGCGGGATTGGCACGGAGCAGCAGGAACTGGTGATTCTCGACGGGGGAGAGGGCCACTCTCTCAGCTACAAGATCGCCGCTACCGGATCGATCGATCTGCTGGCAACTCAGGACATTAACGCCGATGGTCTGACCGACGTTGCGTGGACGGATACGGTTTGCGGACCGAATTCCTGCTTCGTCACGGTGCACGTTCGCAGCTGGGATGGCATTGAATGGCGGGATTGGACAAAGGGTACGATTACAATGGCTGGCGCCAGCGTAACATTGACTCCCAGCGACAAGCCAGGCAGGCCCAATGAGATTCGCCTGATAGGGGGCCAGTACGACGGGGCCGGCGCCGGCCCGCAGCGAGCGCGGCTTGCTGTATGGGCGAGCACGGACGGCGCACCTTACGCCTTGAGCAGTGAAAGGATGATGCCTAGTCTCTGCCTCTACCATACAGTTATAGATGCCAACCACGCCATGACGAGCGAGTTGTACCTCGAAAAGGCACAGTGGCTCTATACCGATGCTGCTGAGAACCAGAACTTGCAGGCATGCGGGGAACGGAGCAACGAACTTGCCGAATTGCGTAGCTTTGCCCTCTTCCGCCTTGCTATGATTGCAGGCTATGAATTGAAACCTGAACTGGCCGCGGAACGAGTGGAGAGACTTGCGTCCACTTACGAGAGGCAAGTCTATGCGGAAGTGGGCGTCCGGTGGTTAGCCGCGTACCGGCAGAGCGGGGATGCCAGGACGGCCTGCGAGGCGGTCAGAAACTTCGCCGAGGCGAACCCTGAGGTGGTGAATATACTGGCCGAATACGGTTACGCCAATCCAACGTTTTCAGCCGAAGACGTCTGCCCGTCCCTGGAAATACAGCAGGAAGAAGAGCCTGAGCCACGCCTGACCGAGACGACCGAAGGGCTGCCAGGCTGCCCAGAAAGTGTCGCAGAGTATCTCACGGCCCTTCCCGGGGTCGTCGACGAACTGACCGCAGGGCAGAGTACGGACGGAAGTCCGGGCGGCGAGAGGCGGGAGGGTGAAATCCTGAAGCTAAGGATTTTCCTTGACGCTTGGCTACAGGCCTGTGACGCGCTGGGCACCGGCCGAGGTGGACTGCTAATCTACGATCTGAACCAGGATGGGCTGAAAGATGTCATTGCGATGCCGTCTGTTGTCAGCGATGATGGATACGGGCCGGGCGGGGCGGATGGTGTTGTTCTAATCCTGCACCAACAAAATGACGGCAGCTTTGAGACTGTCTACACACCGGAAATAGAGGGACTACCCGGCATTCTGGCGATTGGTGATGCCAACGGAGACGGCCGGGCAGAGTTATTCTGGCAGTTGGAGCGTTGCACTACGTTTTGTCTGCTGACAGTAGAAGCCATTACCTGGAATAGCGAGACGGCGGCCTACCAGTCCGTGATTGGGCCGGGCGCCGCGGTAGCCGAGGGCACTGTCTTGGTTGACATTGTCGAAGACGAGTCATCTGATCTTCCTCGTGTCAGTCGTCTTTGGTTCAGCGGCGGTGTCAGCGGCAGGGAGGAGAAGGGGCTGGTTATACCGCATACGGAGATCTGGTACAGCATGGACGGCTCGCCGCTGCGTAGGCGCACGTGGTCCTATGACCGTGCGAATGAAGCCAGCAACTGTCTGGGGCTGCGTTTGATCGAGGCGAATATTGCGCTGCAATCGGCGGGGCCAGAGGGGAACCGGGCGAGCTATGCGACTGCTATTGAGTTGTACAAGGATGCGCTGGAGACGCCAAATCTGCAGCCATGCAGCGTTCAGGGGACGGACCCCGAAGAGGAGACGGCGCTGCTAAGGGGGCTGGCTAACTTCCGGCTGGTGCAGGTTCTGACGCTTAACGACCAGCGGTCAGAGGCTGAGTCGCTGCTGGAAACGCTGGAAGAGGAACATCCGGAGAGCCGATACACCGAAGCGGCGGGCGCCTGGCTGACCGCCTACACATCGGTGCCCAACCCGGTGGCGGCCTGCGCTGCTGTGATGTCAATTTTCCTGGACAGCCCGGAACTGTGGCAGATCACCGAGGAGTTTGGGCGCGATCACCCGTCGCTGAACATGCGCCAGGTCTGCTACACACCAAATAGCGGCGAGGAGTTTGAGTTCCGCCTCACTCCGAACTGGTAATGACCGGCGAGCCGGCGGCCATGGCCTCCAGCAGCATCATGCCGAATCCCTCATACAAGCTTGGGAAGAGAAAGGCGGTTGCGCCGGCGAAGAGCGGCTCCTTATCTTCCTCGTCCACCCAACCGATGAAGCGCACATAGTCGGTCAGTTCGAGTTGGCGGACGAGCCGCTTTGGATCCGGGAAGAAAGGAGTATGCGTCTGCGGCGGTTTGCCCGCCACGACCAGCTTTACGGCTGGATCCCCGCCGAGGTCGAGATATCGGCGATAGGCACGCACGATCCCCAAGAGGTTTTTGCGCACGTCAAAGCCGCCCAGGTAGAGAAAGTAGCGTTCTGGCAATGCGTATTTGCGCGCTATCTGCTGGTTGGGGGAGAGGGCGGCGTCGACTTCACTATGCTGCGCGCTGTCGTCGTCCCTGTTTGGGCCGTGATAGACCGTTACCACGCGCTCATCTGGCAGGCCGAGATGACGGACAATGTCCCGTTTGCTGGCCTCGCTAACGGTCAGGACGGCTGAACAGCGCCGAGCTGAAATGGTGACCAGAGTGGTATAGAGGCGGTTCGTCCATCCCCCGCGATAGGGTGGTAGAAGAAGGGGGATCAGGTCGTGGACAGTGACGACGGTTGGTGTAGGTTGCCACAGGGGGGCCGCCCAATAGGGGACGAGCAGGAGATCGGCGCCCAGACTGCGGGCGCGGCGAGGCACGGTCAACTGTTCCCAGTAGAGCTTTGCAAGTTGGCGGGGGAGCGGCGGAGGCGGGGCAACGACGGCGGTTGGCTGGGAAGGGTACGCGGCCAGCGCGCTGAAATATTTGCTGTCCACGGGTTCGCCGGGAAGGAGCAGCGTTAATCTGGTTTGTTCCCGGTTGTTTGCCTCTTGGTCCTGGTCGAGCGGTTGACGGTGGCCCGGATTGTCTGCGGCGTTTCTTTCCCTTGACGGCGCATTCAGAGCCGCCAGATAGGGCAACAGCCGGTGAAGATATTGTCCGCTGCCGGTGTTGGGTTGTCCCCAGAACCAGCCACTGACGACGACGTGCATCGAATCCCCAATAGACGGCGAACGGAAGGCAAGAGATCGCGCGGTAAGACTGCCGCTAGGCCGTAGCCGCTGCCTTTTTGGCCCATTCCACGGTGCGGCGCAGACCCTCCCGGAGGTCGATTTCCGCTTCCCAACCTAACTCCTTCCCGGCTTTGGAACAATCCAACCAGGTAGCGCGCACCTCGCCGGCGGGACGGGGCCGACGGGCGGGTTTGCGTCGGTACCCGGTCAGGTCCGCGAGCAGCCGGTACAGGGTGTTGATATTGGTAGGAAGGCCTGTGCCCACGTTGTAGGTGCCGGTCAGATCACCGTTGAGAGCGAGAATGTTGGCCCTGGCGACATCGTCTACGTATACGAAGTCACGCTGCTGGCTGCCATCGCCGGTAATGTAGGTGGTTTGATCGGCCAGCATGGCACCGGAGAAGATGGCAACGACTCCGGCCTCACCCTTCACATCTTGGCGTGGACCGTAGACGTTGGCGTAGCGCAGGATGACGTAGGGCAGGCCATAATTCTGATGGTACAGCTCGATGTAGTGCTCGCAACTGAGCTTGTTGGCGCCGTAGTTGTCCATGGGCTGTGGAGGGCTATCCTCGGTGAAAGGCAGAGTCGGGTGACTAGGGTCCAGGCTGGCTTCCTCATCGCCTTTAACAGCAGACTCGTTCGGCAGCCGGCCTTCTCCATAGACTGCGCCGCCGGTACTTGCAAAAATGAACTTGGAGCAGTTGTAGTCTTTCACCAGCTCCAGGAGATGCAGGGTACCGATAATGTTGACTTCGGCATAGGTGATGGGGTCTTCCATACTTTCACGTACGTTCGCCATGGCGGCCTGGTGCACCACAGCCTGAGGACGTTCGGCCGCAAAGAGATTGGCAAGACCCTCTTGATCGCGAATGTCCACTTCATAGAACGGCACATCGTCGGGGAGATTGGCCCGTTGGCCGGTCCGCAGATTGTCGGCTACAACGACCTCAAAACCGGCCTTGTGAAGCCAGTGCACGATGTGGCTGCCGATAAAGCCTGCTCCGCCTGTAACCAGGATTCTCACGAAGCGCTCCCCTGCGGTAAGTACGGTTTCAGAGAATTCAGTATAAGGAGTTCGCACGGTTTGCGAAAATCGGGCTCGCTGCGTGGTACTACCCGCGAGCCGTTGTGAGATTGAATCTGGCCCTAAGGGAAAGGGTTCCCGCAGTAGACGCACCTGGACTGGAATCGGTGGCGGGCCCGTCCCAGCATTTGCGTTTCCAAAGGGCAACCGTATACTTCTAAACTTTGGTGGCCAACGGTGCATTGTTTCACTGATTTCAGGTCACCGTTCGATATCCTGATCAGGGGGAGATAGGTAGGGAATGCTCATTCACAACGCGACCGTCATTACTTTTGACAGTTCCAACCGAATCCTGACAGATGGCGCCGTCTATGTGCGCGGCGACGAGATTGTCGATGTTGGGGAAAGCGGGATCTTGCTGGGCCGCTATCCTGAGGCCGAGCGATGGAATGCACAAGGTAAACTGCTGATGCCCGGCATGATCTGCGCTCACACTCACTTTTACGGGGCATTTGCCAGGGGGATGTATATCCCGGGGGAGCCGGCCAAAGATTTTCCGGAGATCCTGCAGAAACTGTGGTGGCCGCTGGACCGGTCGCTGGACATGGAGGGCGTACAGAGCTCAGCGGAGGTCTGCCTGGTAGATGCCATCCGCAACGGCACGACGACTCTGATCGACCACCACGCCAGCCAGAATGCGATCGACGGGAGCCTGGACACAATCGCTGCGGCCGTCGACGCCAGCGGGCTGCGGTCGGTGCTCTGTTACGAGGTGACGGACCGGGACGGTCCCGAGGCGGCGCGGGCGGGGATTCGCGAGAACATGCGCTTTGCGGAGGCGGTGCGCGGTGCGCCGCTGGCGAAGCGTGTGGCCGCCACTTTTGGTCTACACGCCAGCATGACACTTTCGGACGAGACACTGGAGGCCTGCCGCGCGGAGAGCGACCGGTTTCATGTTCACGTCGCGGAACATCCTGCGGACGCCTGGCACAGCCTGAGCCGCAGCGGGAAACGTACGGTGGAGAGGTTGCACGCGTTCGGCATCACAGGGGACGAAAGTATCTTTGCCCATTGCGTTCATATCGACAGTTGGGAGATGGAGTTGCTGAGGGAGACGGGGACGTTCGTATCGCACCAGCCCCGTTCGAATATGAACAACGCGGTGGGCGCGGCCGATGTGCCGGCGATGCTGCGGGGAGAGATGCCGGTCGTACTCGGCAACGACGGTTTCAGCAATGACATGTTCGCCGAGATGAAGGTGACCGACCAACTGCACAAAGTAACCAGCGGCGACCCGCGAACGCTGGGCGCGGATAAGGTGCTGGAAATGGCGGTTTACAACAACCGCAGGCTGGCCAGTGTCTTTTTCGACAAGCCGGTTGGGATTCTAGCCCCCGACGCTTTTGCAGACCTCATTCTGCTCGACTACCACCCTACGACGCCTCTGAACAGCGACAACCTGCCGTGGCATATCCTGTTCGGCATCAGCGGTGGACATGTGAACAGCACTATCTGTCATGGCCGCGTGCTGATGCGCGATCGGCAACTGCTGACGCTGGATGAGGCGGAGATCAGCGCGCGCAGCCGGCAGCGTGCGCAAGAGACGTGGGAGAGGTTCTGGCAGCCGTGACGGCCGGCGCCACTATTTTGAGAAAGAGGAGGTCACAATGACCAAACCAACGCTCGCCGTAATCGGTGGTACGGGCGAGGAGGGATCGGGCCTGGCATTGCGCTGGGCGGCGGATGGATATTCGGTCTTGATCGGAAGTCGCAGCCGTGAACGAGCCGTTGCCGCGGCGGCAGAACTGAAGTCGATGATGCCGCCTGAACTCCCGGCGCGAATCAGCGGCGATTCCAACGCAGGGGCGGCGGAGGCGGCGGATGTGATCGTCCTCAGCGTCCCATACAGTTCGCAAACCGGAATACTGGAACAGATCCGAGCGGGTTGTCAGGGAAAGACGGTGGTGAGTGTGGTGGTCCCTTTGAAGCCGCCGAGAGTGAGCCGTGTATGGCGGCCGCCGGGTGGATCGGCGGCGGAAGAGGCGCAGGCATTCCTGGGAGAAGAGGCTCGCGTCGTGGCTGCGTTTCAGAACATCAGCGCTACCCATTTGAAGGAGCTGGAACACACTGTCGACTGCGATATCCTCGTGACTGGTGATGACAAAGCGGCAAAGCAGACGGCGATAGAGCTGGCGCGGGCGGCGGGAATGCGGGGTATTGACGCCGGCCCGCTGTTAAACAGCAGCGTCAGCGAAGGGTTGACAGCGGTACTCATCGGAATCAACATCCGCAATAAGGTGAAGGGCAGCGGTTTCCGGATCACTGGCGTGTAACAAGGGGGTAGTCGAGAAGCCCGCCTAGCCGCAGTAGTCCACCAGCAACGATCATGAGCATCGGAGATGTCATCGCCGAACTGGGCCGGGACAGAGGCTTTATGGCCAACGTCACCGCCTGGGAGACGCTGCCGGCCCGCGCCGGCCAACTGGTAGAACTGCCGGAAGAGCTGCATCCGGCGCTGAGGGCGGGGCTGCGGCGCCGGGGGATTAAGCGGCTCTACAGCCATCAGGCCGAAGCCGTAACCTCTGCCCTGGCTGGCGACCCCTCAGTCACAGTCGTTACGCCCACAGCAAGCGGAAAGACGCTCTGCTATGTTCTGCCAGTGCTGCAAGCCCTGCTCAGCGATCCCGACGCAACTGCTCTATTCCTCTTCCCAACGAAGGCGCTGGCCCACGATCAGCTGGCGGAGATTGGAGATTGGATTAGCGAGGTAGCCGCATTAGACGCCACCGACGAAGACGGGCTGGCCGGTGCGGGTTCTGTCGCGGCTTACGACGGCGACACGCCGTCTGCGGAGCGGCGGCCGATCCGGCAAAGTGCACGCGCCGTTCTCTCCAACCCGGACATGCTGCACGCAGGGATACTGCCCTATCACGGCGAATGGGCGCGCTTTTTCGCGGGACTGCGCTACGTCATCATCGATGAAATGCACAGCTATCGCGGGGTATTCGGCAGCCACGTGGCCAATGTTCTGCGGAGACTGCGGCGGGTCGCGGGCCACTACGGCAGCCATCCCCAATTCCTGCTGACCAGTGCAACGATCGCCAACCCACAGCAACTGGCTGAAAGCCTCAGCGAACATCCAACAAGAGTCATCGACAATAACGGCGCGCCGCAGGGGCGAAAGCACATTGTGTTGTACGCGCCGCCCCTGTTCGACCCGGTCCAGGGTTTGCGCCGGAGTAGCGTATTGGAAAGCCAGGAACTGGCGATCCGGTTCTTGAAGGGCGGATTGCAGACGATTGTCTTCGGCCGGGCGCGCCTGACAGTCGAACTGCTGCTCAGCTACATTCGGGAGGGCCTGCAGGGAAGCGGTAGCGAGGGGGAGGAATACGCTGCTCACATCTCTCCTGGGGCAGTGCGTGGTTACCGGGGAGGATATTTGCCGTTGGAGCGCCGTCAGATCGAGGCGGGTCTGCGGAAGGGAAACGTTCGAGGAGTGGTTGCTACGAATGCGCTTGAGTTGGGGATTGACATCGGCCAGTTGGAGGCGGCGGTGATCTGCGGCTACCCGGGGACGATCGCGGCGGCGTGGCAGCAGTGGGGCCGGGTTGGCCGAACGACCGGAGAGTCTGTGGCGGTGCTGGTGGCAACGGCCGGGGCGTTGGACCAGTATGTGGTCAACAATCCGCATTATCTCCTGCAGCGGTCACCGGAGAGGGCATTTGCGAACGCGGACAACCTGGTTCTGCTGGTGGACCAGATGCGCTGCGCGGCGTTTGAACTGCCGTTTGCAGTAGGGGACCGGTTTGGGGGCTCCCCTTTCACTGGTGAGGTACTGGAGTTGCTGGCTGAAGAGAATAGCGTGCAACAGTTCGGTAGCCGCTTCATTTGGCGGGGAGAGGGATATCCTTCGCGGCAGTTCGGACTGCGAAGCGTTGGCGGCGAACCTATAGTAGTCCAGGCGGGGAGTTCGGACAGGGCGACTGATTCCGGCAGCGGAGGCAGGGAGGAGAGGACGGGCGGTCGGCGCACGGCTGACGCAGGCGTGACATTCAGACAGAATGAAGAGCGATTTACGGTTGTAGGAGAGGTGGACGCGGCCAACGCGACGTTACAGGTGCATGAGGGGGCGGTCTACATTCACGAGGGGCGCAGCTTTCTGGTCGAGAAGCTGGACTTGGAGGAAAGACAGGCGTGGGTTTGGCCGTCGGACGTCGAATACTACACGGAGGCCAGCGGCGAAACTGAGATTGAGGTGATATCGGTGCATGGGAGCCGCGTGAGCGACGGAGCGGAGCTGGGTTACGGGGAGATTTTCGTGACCTCGCAGGTAACGCAGTACCGACGAGTGCGACGGTTTACGCATGAAAATCTTGGGATTCTGCCGCTTGACTACCCGCCGACGACGCTGGATACGGCCGGCTTCTGGCTGGAAGTGACGGCTGAGGCGCAGGAGGCGCTGATGGAGGCGGGGGACTGGCGGGATTCCCCCAACGACTACGGTCCTGACTGGCAGAGGCAACGCGCCAAGACGCGTGAACGAGACGGCTACCGCTGTGCCGAGTGCGGCGCGGCGGAGACCCGCAACCGCCAGCATGACGTGCATCACCGGGTACCGTTTCGAGTCTTCAACTATATTCCGGGGCTCAATCGAAATGACCTGGAGGCAAACAGGCTCGACAACCTGGTGCTGCTCTGCCGACGTTGTCATCACCGGCTGGAGGCAGGTGTCAGGGCGCGAACCGGGATGGACGGGGTGGCGTATGCGCTAGGCAATCTGGCGCCACTGCATCTGATGTGTGACCGGCGCGATATTGACGTTGCCATCATTCGACCGCGGCTCAAGAGTGTGCTGCTATCGGACCGACCTCCGGCTGCTTCGCCACCGTCTCAGGAGGAGCCAAACGCTCCGCGTATCTACATTTACGAACGCATTCCCGCCGGAATCGGATTCAGCGAGCAGTTGTATGAGCGGCACGACGAGCTGATGGCGGGGGCGGCGGACTTAATCCGCAGTTGCGGATGCCGCTACGGATGCCCTGCGTGTGTGGGGCCGGTGTTGCTGGTGGACAATGCGCAGCTTGCCGGCGGGCAGGACGCCAAACGCGCAAAAGCGGCTGCCATGCCCGGTGATTCCGGCGAAGAGGTCCAGTTTTGGGATGACACGCAGGACCAGAGCAGGGAGCAGGTGGAACCGCGGCCATTATTGGAAACGAAGCAGTTGGCGCTGGCGCTGCTGGCGGCGCTGGCAGGCGATTGAGCTTCGAATGACCAGCTCAGCCGAACAGGGTTTCGTCTTTACGCAGGGGCGAGAAGGAGCGGCGGTGGGCTGAGCACGGGCCTAGTTTCTCGATAGCGGCGAGATGGGTGCGGGCGGCGTAGCCTTTGTGGCTGTGGAAGCCGTAGGCCGGGTATCTTTCATGCAGCTGGCGGAGCAAACTGTCGCGATGGACCTTGGCCAGGATGGAGGCGGCGGCGATAGAGACGATACGCAGATCGCCTTTGGTGAAGCTCAACTGGGGAAGATTCAGCGACTTGAGCTGGACCCAGTCGAGGAGCAGGTGATCGGGGGATGGCGAGAGGGCCTGTACGGCACGACGCATGGCGAGGCGGGTAGCGGGGGCGATGCCTCGGGCATCGATTTCGGCGGCTGAGGCTTCACCCAGCGACCAGGCCGCAGCTTGCTCCCGGATGCGATCGGCCAGCTCTTGGCGACGCGGGGGCGACAGCAGCTTGCTATCCTGGACTTCGGCCCAGAGCCCGGCGCGCCTGGTGTTTTCGGGTAGAATTACGGCACCAGCCACGACGGGACCGGCGAGCGCGCCGCGTCCGGCCTCGTCGAGGCCGGCAACGCGGGCGAAGCCAACGCGCCACAGTTTTCGCTCTTCCGCGAGGGAAGGGTAGAGCTTCTTCAGTTCCCGACTTTTTTTGCTCAACTCCGATACGGTAACACGTGGTTAGCGGTTGGTGCTGTTGCAACGGCTTTGTAAGGGACGTCAGACATTCTGAACAAGCATCGCGAAATTACGATCTTCGGCGAATGATTTTTGCAGGAAACAGCCGGGAAATCACATGGTCGATGTGCGATTTCTGCCGCCTGCGCTTTTGCCGAGGGACGTCCCAAAATTTACACCGGCGACGTGTAATTCGAATTTTCCGCAAAATTTCCCTCAGAAACGGCCCAAATTTACACACGCGATGTGTAGTTGCCCAGAGATTTACACAGGCGATGTGTAACTCCCGTTTGGCTGAAGCTTTCTTCGCAGAAAAGTCTCTCTACTTCCAAAGAATCTCCACGTCCTTGCGCGGTTTGAAGCCGAGGATGCGTTTCGTCTTTTCGTTGCTGAACTTGCCGTGGGGCATGTCAGCGAAGACGTAGAAGACTTCGTTGCGGGAGGGCAGCGCGTCGAGGTCGATGTCGAGCCCGAGGGTGAAGACTTCGGCCGAGTTTTCCCAGGAGATGACGTAGGGAGCGTAGTGTTCGCCGGGTTGGATGGCGGCAGGGTCTTTGAAGTTGTAGAAGAGGTAGTGCTGCACGCTGATGTCGTGATGCTGGGTGAAGACGCGGCAGATTTCCAGGCCCATGGCCTTGGTCAGGGCGTAGAGGTTGGTTCCCGGTTGCGGAGGGATGTCGGGAACGATGTCGAAGTCATGGACTTCGGTGATATGGCGTCCGGCGACTGTGAAGTGCGGCCCGGTGCTGATGACGCGGCGAATGCCGTGGGTGACGGCGGCCTGCATCATGTTGTAGCAGCCGCGGGTGCTGACGTCCCAGGCAGTTTGGCGGTCGCGGCGGAGAACGGAAAGGTTGACGATGGCGTCCATGCCGGCGGCGGCGGCGACGACGCCGTCCAGATTGGAGGCATCGAGCAGGAGGAACTCGCCGGGAAGATCTTCCTGCGGCGGGTTGATATCGGTGATGCGAAGGTTGTGGGCAGGCGTCAGTTCGCGGGCCACGTAGGGCCCAAGCATGCCTGCACCGCCAAGAATGAGTACGTTCATTATGCTCTTTCCCCAATGTGTGTAATCGACCAGGCTTCTGCGGCGCCTTCTTCGCGTGACCTGTTTTTGGCAGCCAGGGAGACGGGTTCAGCGAGGGCCTCGTTGACGGCGGCGGCGACGGTCTCGTTGGACGCTTCTCCCAAGCGCAGGACTGCTACGGCCAAGCTGCCTTCACGGGCGAATTCGCGGCTGACCTGCTCGGCCATGTGTTTGGTGAAGGTGGGCGGCTCGGTGGTGGGCAGAGGCCGCCAAGCCTCGGTGACGCGATAGCTTAGGGGGTAGGAGGCGATGAGTTCGAGTGTGCTGAGGAGGACGACCTGCCGGACGCCTTCCTCGGCGGCGGCCATGAGCAGGTTGTAGGTACAGCGGGTGGCGGCGTCGAGCTGGGAGCTGACGTCCTCCTCGGGCAGGGGCTCCACGGCATGGATGATGGCGTCGATGCCGCGTGTGAGCAGGTTAGTAGAGCTGTCGTGCCCGAGCGCGGAGAGCACGAATTCGTGCTCAGTCTCGACATGGGCTCTTGCGGTGAGCCTGACCTCGTGTTGTGTGGCCAGCAGATCGGCCAGGGCCGTGCTGCGATCGTGGCTGGCCGATGTGATTAGTATACGCATTTTTTCTCCTTGATTTGTCATGCTGACGCGCCGGAATAGAAGCGGATGCCCACGCGCCAAAACCAGCGAGATACGATGAGCATGGCGACGGCCAAGGCAACTGTACCGACGAGGTTGGCGCCGGTGATGCGGCCGCTGACGGCGGAGGCGGGAACGGTGGTGGCGAAGGCAACCGGGACCAGGAACGTCAGCACGGCGCGCAGCCAGGCGGGATAGATGCTGACGGGCCAGCGGCCGGCTTGCCACATGCTCATAAAGATGACCTGGATGTTCTCGACCTTGACGAACCAGAAGGCGCAGGTGCTGAGCATAAGCCAAAAGCTGTAGATAATCAAGCCGCCGCTCAACAGAGTGACGGCGAAGACGGCGGTATCGATGAGCCCCAGATGGGCGCCGAGCCGGATGAGCGCGATGGCGAGCACTGGCAGAGCGATGAGCACGTCGACGAGGCGCCAGATTTCGACGCTTTGGATGCTGACCAGCACCTGTGAGTCGGCCGGTTTGGTGAGGGTGAAGTCGAGCGTACCCCGTCGCACGTCGTCCATGAATTTGGTCATTGAGGGGCGGATGATGGTGCGGATCAGACCGCCGATTAGGAAGTAGACGCCAACCAGCGCCAGGAGCTCTTCCGGACGCCAGCCGCCCAGCGTGTCGGTATGGCTGAAGACGACGGCCAGACCGCCGAGGGCCACGCACAGATCCAGGGCGGATTGCACGAGACTAATCCAGAAATTGGCCCGGTATTCCAGTTCACCCAGGATTCCGATACGAAGGTAGGTGGCAAAGAGGCGAATGTAGAACATAGATGGAGATGCGTGTCAGTTTCCGAAGGCGGCGTAGCGCTTGATTCCGGCCCGGTAGATGAGCTGCATGAGGAGAAAACCGGCGAGCAACCAGAATAGCTGTGCGCCGATGCCGATTAGCAGATCGCGGGGGGTGACGCGTCCGAGAAGGAGCTCAACGGGAAAGGCGAGCATCCAGCGGAAGGGTAGCAGGTCGGCGGCGCGCTGCACGATCTCCGGGAAGAGGGTGAGCGGGGCCAGCTTGCCGGAGAAGAAGAGCATGATGACGATGTAGGCCTGGTTCATGGCATCGATGCGCAGTGTCCAGAATGCGACCATGGCGAGGGACCACTCCCAGTAGAAGCGCATAAGGAAGGCCAGAATCAGCACAGGAACGAAGGCGGCCAGTGACCAGTAGGTGGGCTGCCAGGAGGCGTCGAAGAACCAGGCAAGCAGCAGGACGGTCGGCCCCATCACGATCAGTGTCAGGAATTTGTAGCCAATGTTGTCGGCGATGTCGCTGTGGATGGGGTGGATTGGTTTGAGGAGCATTACCGAGAACTGGCCCATGCGGATGCGATAGACGTACTCCCACATGATCCAGGTGAAGGTCCCGTGACTGACCATCATCATGGCGATGAAATAGACGACAAAGTCATTTGTGCTGTAGCTACCGACGGCGCCGCCCTGCTGCTGGGAGACTGTGCGCCATACGACCAGATACATGAGCGGCTCGATGATGCCGCCCAGGAGCCAGATCAGCATCGCTATCCGATACTGGATCATCATCATGATAGAGGTGCGGAAGTAACCTCTGTAGATGGGGTAATAGGAGAACATTCGTTATCTTGGGCTCAGGCACTCCTAGGAGAAAGGGAAAGAAACTGTCGGGCGGCCGCGGCGGGCACGCTTCAAGGGACGCGACGGACGAAACTGCGGGCAACAGGCCAAGGCGGGCCATCCATTGCTTTCATTGCCGGCCATATTCATTGGTTGGGTCACGGTAGATCGAATGATAGTGGCCATTGGTGACATCAACCGGGCCGCGCGTCAAGAATTCGATTATCAGAACCGGGCTCTGAATTCGGTAGTAGATTGCGCCGGAGCCATCGATGGGCCCGTACCAGGCAAAGAAGGTATCGTCCAGACGGGCCTCAATTTCTTGCATGCGCATCGCTGCGTTGTGGGGCGGAAGCGTACCGACCCAAAGGAACACCAGATCGAGCAGAGCCTGTTTCAGGGCCGGACTCCAGCCGCTTGCTTGCGACCCCTCCAGTTCAGGGATAACTCCGTCCCGGCCTGCTCCCGTTATCAGACCACTGGGGCGACGCGAAAGGAATACGGTGTCATGCGAGGCAGCGGACAGGCTGTTTACGAGTGCCAGTCCGGCCTCAATTTCGCGGGCAAAGGGCGCGGCTGTCTCTGTTTCGTCGCTTGCGCGTTCGCCGCCAAGTGCTGGGAAGGCACGTGCTACAGCGACTGCGGCGAAAACGGCCGGTTCGACACCTATGAAGGTGGGGGACATGGTGATGCGGCCATTTGAAATCGACATGTTAACAGCCAAGTGATGGCCGCCAAACTGCCATGCCCACGGCTCTGTTGGCGAAGGTGTGCCGAAAAAGGCAAGCCAGTAGTTTCCCTCGCTTAATCCTGAACGGGAGGCCCGCGAAGATTCGGCCAGAACCAGTTCGGCAGCCACGACTGCGGCCACAGTGTCGAGTCCATCGCCGCTCAGCGCAGTGGCGAGAAAGGCCATCATGGCAGAAAACTGATCCTCGTTGAAGTCTCCGATGCGTACGCCGTTGCGGTCGAAGGGCAACATGCCTTCGGGCAGGTTTGACCAGTTGGGCCGCTTGTTGCTGTCAAACGGAAGCAGGGCGGCTTCTTGCTGACGTTCATCCAGGAGCTCGATGAAGTCTAAGGCGGCGCCCACAATCGAGGCCATTTCTGTCTCGCCCGCGCCGGTTGCGACCTGCTCTACAGTCTGCGTTTGTTCGGCAGTGTCCGCGATTGCTGAAGCAGAGAACGACTCTTCTTTTTCGTCCGAGGTTGCTGGAGTCGCGGCGGCGGCCGAGAGCGTCTGAAGTGACTCTGCGTTCGGAACCGGGCTGACGCATCCCCCCAGAAGTATGATTGGGAGGAGTAGGTATGCCAGGGCAGTTCTCAACTCTTTACGCAGGCAACTTTTCATATTTCGACCGTCCTAGGCGCCTAGGGTCTGCTGCGCGTCAGGGGCATCCAGCGGGCTGGGGGACTGACTAAATACATGCTCGATCACGTCCTCGATGGGCGGGTCTTGCACGGTCAGGTCGGCGACGTCGAGCTCAGACAGCAGGCGGCCGGTGACGGAGGCGGTGTCGTCTTTGGGGATGCGCAATGTGATTCGGCCTTCACTCTGGGCCATCAGCTCGCCGTACTGTGCGAGCGGGCGGCCGTCGAGGCCGTTTTGCAGTTTGACTTCGACGGTTTTGAAGGGCGCGAAGCGGTCGGCCAGGCCTGTCAACTCGCCATCGTAGAGCAGTTTGCCATGGTGGATGACGATGACGCGCTTGCAGAGGGCTTCGACGTCGGCCATGTAGTGGCTGGTCAGCAGGACGGTGGCGCCGGTGTGTTGATTGTACTCGGTGATGAAGCGGCGGATGCGGCGCTGCATGGTCACATCGAGGCCAATGGTCGGCTCGTCGAGAAAGAGGACGGATGGCCGGTGGAGGAGCGCGGCGGCGATTTCGCATTTCATGCGCTCGCCGAGAGAGAGGTTTCGGGTCGGCTTCTGCAGCAGCGTCTCCAATTCCAGGAGCTCGGTCAGTTCGTCAACGGAGAGCCGGTAGTGCGCTTCGGGGATGCGGTAGACGGCGCGGTTGAGTTCGAAGGTGTCTATGACGGGGATATCCCACAGGAGCTGGTTGCGCTGGCCCATCACCAGGGTCATACGGCGCAGGTAGTCGCGGTTGCGCTCCCAGGGGCGGTAGCCGAGGACGGTTGCGCTGCCGCCGGTGGGATGGAGCAGGCCGGAGAGCATCTTGAGGGTGGTGGTTTTGCCGGCGCCGTTGGGGCCGAGGAAGCCGACGATCTCGCCTTCGCTGACGGAGAAGGAGATGGCGTCCACGGCATTGACGTCGCGCGTTTTGCGCTTGACCAGACTGCGCATGGCGGCGATAAGTCCCGCGTCGCGTTCGTTGACGGTGTAGACCTTGGTTAACTGATCGATGTGAATGACAGGGTCTTGTTCCACGGTGGTTCAGTTCTCGTTTGGTTCGGGGCCAGCGGTCACCAGCGTATAGGCATCTGTGCGCAGGTAATGGGCGGCGACGCGCTGGACATCCTCTTTGGTGATGGATCTGATCCGATCCTGATAGGTCTGGAGATAGTCCAAGCCGAGGCCGAACCATTCCATATTGAGCAGGATGGAGGCGACGCCGTCGTTGGTTTCCAGGCGGAGGGGGAGAGTGCCAGTCATGTTGGCGATGCTGTCGGAGAGCTCTTCGTCGGTGACCGGTTCCTGCCCGAGCCGCTCGAATTCGTGGAGGATGCTGTCGATGGCCTGGTCGACGTTCTGGGGATTGACGCCGGCGAAGGCGACCCAGGGCCCGATGCCGATGTCGGCGTCGAGGGCGCTGTAGCTGTAGTAGGCGAGACCCTGGCGCTCGCGCACATTTTCTCCCAAGCGTCCCATCATGCCGAACTGGCCGAGGATATTGTTGGCGACCTGGACGGCATGGTAGTCGGGATGGTTGCGGGAGATGGCGAGGCAACCGATGACGACATCTGACTGGACCTTGCCGGGCATAGGGAAGGTCTTGCGCTGGATGCCTTTGGCGCCGGTCACCGGTGGGATGGTATTGGCGGGGGGAGGCGGTTCGACGGCGGTGGTCCAGTCGCCGAAGTGGGATTCCAGCAGCGCCACCACAGCCTCGGGCTCGACATCGCCGCTGACGACTACAATGGCCTGGTTGGGGCGATAGTGATCCTGGTGGAAGCGGGCCACATGGTCGCGGTTGATTTCCTGGATCGTCTCGATATAGCCGGACGTGGGCAGGCCGTAGGGATGGTCTCCGTAGATCATTTCGTTGAAGCGGCGGAAAGAGACGCTGCGCGTGCTCTGTTCGCGCTCTTGCAAGCGGACGAGCCGCTGGTTGCGCACGCGTTCGATGTGTTCGGTGGGGAAGGTGGGCCGCTGCAGAATGTCGGCCAAGATCTCCACCATGAGCGGGAAATCTTCGACAAGGCTCTCGCTGCCAAAGTTGGTGACGTGTGTGCCGCCGCCGGCGCTGACGCTGGCACCGACCGATTCCACGGCCTCGTTGAAGCGATCGAAGTCGTAGCTGGCGCTGCCGCGGCTTACAAGGGAAGCGGTGAAGGAGGCGAGGCCGGTCAAATTGGCCGGCTCATCGACGCTGCCGGCGCGCAGGGCACCCTCCAGCATGACGACCGGAGCGGATGGGTTGGGGCGGACCAGAATGGTGATGCCGTTTGCGGTCTGGACGCGGTGGATCGTTTCAGGTCCAATCGTTGTACTTATGCCCGCAGCGGTTTGGGCCGCCTGGGCGTGAGTTGGGGGAGAAAAGGAGCAGTGTCTATTCATCAGGCGTTGCGTTCCTCTAGCGGGATTGGGTCAGTTCTGCTACCAGAACGTCGATTTCGGTGTTGGGGTCGGCGCCGGTCTTCATGGCAAAGTCGGAGGAGAGGAGCCGATCGAGGATTCTTTCCAACTGTGGGAGGGCATAGTTGCGGCTCTGGGCCATCGCTTTTTTGACGGGAAAGGGGCTCTCGCCGACGCGTCCGGCGACGTCGAATTCGTTGCCGGGGGCACGGGCGGTCTCATCTTTGACTTTGATCATGATGCGGTACTGGCGGGTGATCATGGTCAGAAGGTAGAACGGGTTGGCGTCGTTGCGGCGCAGCGCGTAGAGGGCGCGCATCGCCTTACGGCCGTCGCGCTGACCGATAGCGTCGGTCAGATCCCAGATGAGGGCTTCGCTGGTATCGCTTACGAGGCGCTGCACGTCGTCTGCCGTGATGGCGCGGCCGGCGGCGTAGGAGCGCAGTTTGTCCAGCTCGAGGGTCAGGCGGCGCAGGTCGGCGCCCACGTAGGTTGCCAGCATTTGCACGGCTCTACCATCGATTTCAGTTCCATCGCGGCGGGCAGTGTTGGCGATCCAGGAGGGCAGAGCGCGGGCCTCGGGCGTTTTCAGCTCCTCGATAGTCAGGCGTCCGTCCTTGCTGAGCTGATCGAGTCCGGCGAGGCCGTCCAGGCCTCGCCAGATGGCGCGCCGTTTGTCCAGTTTGTCGTCGATGAAGACGAGATCATTTGAGAGGCTCGGCTCTGCGAGCGTTTCCAGGATTTGGCGCGCTTCGGCCTGTGCAGTCCTGTTGGGCGACCTGGCCGTGCCGAGGCGGGACTCGAGATTGGCGAGGTAGCCGCGCACGATGATCAGGCGCCGGTCGGCGAGGAAGGGCAGGGCGCCGGCATGGTAGAGAATATCGCTGGCATTGGAGCGGGCGCCATCCAGTTCGGCAATGTTCAGCGAGGCCATTTCTGGATCGCCGAGTGCCTGCTTCAACTGGCCAAGGCGCTGCCCCAGCAGAAACTCATCGGGCGCGAGGAACAGATAGTTTGCCAATACGTTACCAGTCTCGGAGGCTACGGCCCCCGGTCATTGTTATTGTGCAAAGGTGACACGATAGGCCTGACCGCGCTTGATTGGGACGACCTGGGCCAGCACGCGGTTGCCAATACTCGCTAAGGTAGTCAGCCGCTGCAACCGCATTCCCAGCGGTGTTGAGACCAGAAGAGCAAGCGTCATGAATCCAGCAGTCACTGTCATTCTATCGAGGATTGTCCTGCCGCTGCCCGGCCGGGGCCGGCTTGGAGACAGTTCGGGAGCGGCTTGATTTCCTTCCTCTTCCAGGGGGAATGTCCCATTGGGCGGTTGAAGAGGGGAACGCCGCCAGTCGATGCTGCCTAGGAATGCGGCCGCGGTCACCAGGAGAATTGTGGCGGTCAGGTTGGTGCCGCAGTTGGGATGGAAGGCCAACTCCACTTCGCCATCCTGAAGGCGCTGAATCGCTTCGCGGACTGCCTCTTCGATGTCTTCGCCGGACAGCTGCCCGTAGAGCGTGAAGCCCCAGGGATCACTCATGCCGGCGAAAACACGGCGTGGGAAGCGGGCTGCCAGCAGATGGATAGTGGCGTGTTCGATAGCGTGATGCTGCCGGGTCTGCTGGAGGACAGCGGCCAGGGCCCCAAGCATTGACTGCTACGCCTCCAGGAGTGTCTGCGCGGCGCTGACGACGGCATCGACGGTGAGGCCGAGATTGGCGTAGACATCCTGCTGGGGTGCGCTGGCGCCGAAGCGATTGAGGCCGATGGCGGCGCCACGGGCTGGGTCGTTGCCGACCCAGCGCTCCCAACCCTGGGTGACGCCGGCTTCGACGGAGAGCTTCAGGGCGTTCGACGGCAGGACGTCCTGCTGGTAGGCGGGCGACTGGGCGGAAAAGAGCTCCCAGCTGGGCAGGCTGACGACGCGCACGGCGGCGCCGTTCTCGGCAAGTTGCTGGGCCGCATTGTAGGCGAGCTCGAGCTCGCTGCCGGAGGAGATGAGGGCCAGCTCGGACGCGGCACCTGATGCTCCATTACTCTGGTAAAAGACATATCCGCCCTGGGCAGTGCCGGCGGCTGCGGCGACACCCGCGGCTGTGCGGTCGTAGACGGGCAGATTCTGGCGTGAGAAGATGAGCGCGGTGGGGCCGCTCTTGTTTTGCAGGGCGGCTTTCCAGGCCTGCGCCACCTCGTTGGCGTCGGCAGGGCGGATGACGGTGAGATTGGGAATGGCGCGGAGGGCGGCCACCTGTTCGACAGGTTGATGAGTGGGGCCGTCTTCGCCGACGCCGATGCTGTCGTGGGTGAAGATGAAGATGACGGGCGCGCCCATGAGGGCGGCGAGACGGATGCTGGCGCGCATGTAGTCGCTGAAGACGAGGAAGGTGCCGCCGTAGGGGATGACGCCGCCGTGTAGGGCCATGCCGTTGAGGACGGCACCCATGCCATGTTCGCGCACGCCGAAACGGAAGTTGCGGCCGCTGTAGGAATCGGGCTGAAAGTCGGGGCTACCGCTGATGATCGTCTTGTTGCTGGGCGCGAGGTCGGCGCTGCCCCCGATGAGATTGGTAATGACGGGCGCGAGGGCGTTGAGGGTATCGCCGCTGGCGTTACGGGTGGCCGCGCTGCCACCGCCATCGAAGGTGGGCAGGGCGTCCTCCCAGCCGACGGGAAGCTGGCCCTGCAGCATCGCGCTGAACTGGGCGGCAAGGTCCGGGTGGGCGGCGGCGTAGGCGTCCCACAGTTTGCTGTCGTCGGATTCGAGCCTATTGCCGCGCTCTACGGCCTGGAGGCAGAACTCACGCACGTCGTCGGGCAGAAAGAAGGTCGGTTCCTGCGGCCATTCGAGGTTGGCCTTGGTCTGGGCGACCTCTTCGTCGGGGAGGGCGTCGCTGTGCATATCGGGCTCGCCCTGTTTGGGGGCGCCAAAGCCGATAATGGTGGTGCAGCCGATGAGGCTGGGGCGGGGGTCCTGTTTGGCGGCGGCGATGGCGGCGTCGACGGCGACGCTGTCCATGCCTTCCACCTTGAGGACGTGCCAGCCGTAGGCTTCGAAGCGCTGGTACTGGTCCTCGGTGAAGGCCAAATCGGTGTAGCCGTCGATGGTGACGCGGTTGTCGTCGTAGAGATAGATCAGTTTGCCGAGGCGGAGGTGGCCGGCGAGGCTGGCGGCTTCCTGGGCGACGCCTTCCATGAGGTCGCCGTCACTGACGATGGCGTAGATATGGTGGGAAATGACATCGTGGCCGGGGCGGTTGAAGGTGGCGGCGAGCCACTGTTCGGCGATGGCCATGCCGACGCCGTTGGCGAAGCCCTGGCCGAGCGGGCCGGTGGTGGTCTCGACACCGGGGGCGTGGCCGTACTCGGGGTGGCCTGGGGTCATGCTGCCGTACTGGCGGAAGTTCTTGAGCTCCTGGAGGGGGAGATCGTAGCCGGTCAGGTGGAGCAGGGAATAGAGGAGCATGGAGCCGTGGCCGGCACTGAGGATGAAGCGGTCACGGTTGTGCCAGTCGGGGTTGGCCGGGTTGTAGCGCAGATGCCGGCGCCAGAGGGTGAGGGCGGCGGTGGCCATGCCCATGGGCAGGCCGGCGTGGCCCGAATTGGCGGCCTGGACGGCGTCCAGTGCGAGCATGCGAATGGTGTTGACTACGTTTTCTTCCAGTTCCGGATCGAGGGTTGGGCTTTCGAAAGGCAGGGACGCGGCGCCCTGACCGTTAGTATTGGGTGACATCGGTGGCAGAATCCTTAGGGTGAATGGTAGCTGACAGCCAGAGGCGCGTTAGGTGCGCAAAGGCTGCAGGGATTACTACGGATTATAGCGCGATCGCAGGAAGATCGAAAGATTGTGCCGTGTACAGGTCATAGAAGAGACCGCGTTGGGCCAGCAGCTCACGGCGGCTGCCGGTCTCGATCAGGCGGCCCTGGTCGATGACGAAGATTCTGTCGGCATTGAGGATTGTTGAGAGGCGATGGGCGACGACGATGGCAGTGCGGCCGGCACGTGCCTTATCGAAGGCATCGCGGACTTTCTGCTCGGTAATGGCGTCGAGAGCGGAGGTGGCTTCGTCGAGGAGGAGGAGCCTGGGGTTCTTGCGAAGGGCGCGGGCGATGGCGAGGCGCTGGCGTTCGCCACCGGACAGCGTCAAGCCGCGTTCACCGATGATGGTACGGTAGTCGTGGGGCAGCCCGGTGATAAATTCATCGATCTGTGCTGTGCGGGCGGCTTCGCTGACGGCGCCGGCATCTTCGTCGGTGCGGGGATAAATGATGTTGCGGCTTATACTGTCGTTCCAGAAGAACAGGTCCTGGGAAACGAGGCCGATCTGACTGCGCAGCGAGGTCAGGGAAAGTTCCCGGAGGTCGATCATGTCCAGCGTGATGGTTCCGGACTGGGGCGTGTAGAAGCCCATGATGAGGTCTATAATGGTGGACTTACCACCACCGCTGGGACCGACTATGCCGACGAACTCGCCGGGCTCGATGCGGAAGGTCAGGTCGCGTGCGCCGAAGTCGCCGCGGCCGTAGTCGAAGGAGACGTTGTTGAAGGCCAGCGCGGCGCCGGCAAGGGGAGGCATGCTTGCGCCGCTCCGCTCCTGTGAGGCATCTCCGGCCGCCAGGACCGTCGGGCCGGATGGTTCATGAGGGAGGGCAAAGAGGGCATCTACTTTTTCGGCGTTGATGCGGGCCTCCTGCAGGTTGACGTGGGTGCCGAGCAGAGACTGCAGGACGGCGTAGGCGCGGGGAAGGTAGGCGGCGAAGGCGACGAGACTGCCTATGGTCAGCCGGCCCTGAATGATCTCGAAGGCGCCGTAACCGAAGACGAGGCCGGCGGCGACGTAGTTGACGGTTTCAGGCAGGACTATGCGAATCAGTTCGTGGAAGGCCGTGACTCTGGCTTTGATGCTGCGATGCTTCACGAGCCAGTCCTGCCAGCGCGCTTTTTCATAGGGCTCGGCGTTGAAGGCCCGGATTGTGCGCATGCCGGGAAAGAATTCATTGAGGTAGCTCTGGCCAGCCTCTAACGTATTGGAGAAGTTGCGTTCAAGGGTCTGGGCATGTTTGCGCGTCTTCCTTGTCAGGAGGTACGAGAGGGGAAAGGCGAGGAGCGCCAGAAGGGTGAGGCGCCAGTGCAGCGCGGTCATGGCAGCGAGCGTGCCCAGAAGTAGGATGGCGCTCATTGCCAGCGGAAGCAGGTGGTTCCCGACGAAGACGTCGCCGATTCTGCCGCAGCTGCGAGTGAGGCGATGAAGATGCTCTCCTGTCTTGAACCGCTCGAGGTCGGCGAGGCGGACGTGCAGGAGGTGGTCGAACAGGTCGCGTCGCAGTCGTTGGGAGACGCTTTCGCCGATGTAGGCGCGCAGGTAGTGGTTTGCGGCGTTGAGGCCGGCACTGAGGACGGGCACGACTACCATGCCGACGAGGAGGAGGGCGATCAGGCGCAGGTCGGCTGCGGGAATTGCGGTGTCGATGAGCAGTTTGAAGAGGAAGGGCTGGACCAGGCCGATTGCGGTGCCGAGGAGGGCGAGCGCGAAGAGGAGGGTTATACGTGGGATCTGTTTTTTCAGTTCCTCTTTGAGAAGAGTGAAAGAGGATTTAGGCATCTTAGTCATGACTTCTAATGACTTAGGAATGTCTCGTTGTCAGACTTTGTCGGGAGACTTCCTTGCAGATGTTCGTTCAGTGGATCGTATCATGTGTGTCAAGGGGAGTCCCTGGACAGGGCTCGTTGACGTCAGGCTGAAATGAGTTTGGCGAGACCAGTACTTCGTCTCTTAGCGAATGGTCGCGCGGAATACCAAGTCCGGCCAAAGAGGACTCCTCTCTTCGAGATTTCGATGTCCGAGCAGCATCAGAAGCGAGTTGACGACGTTATGGGCTTGTGGCAACAGGCAGAATCAAGGAAGAATATCTCCGACCAATTGTCTTTTTCAGAAGCGAAAAGTATCACTTATTCTTAACGCAACCGTTCGCATGTTGAATGTAAGCGTGCCGGAATAGGCTGAATTGTCCAAAGCTCGCGCGTATGTCTTCGTTTAGCTCGGGTAGAATGCACTCTCCTGCTCATTAAGCAGGTAGACGTCTGAATTCGCTTGAGTTGACTGCAAAACCATACAGACCACAGCATTCGCCTTGCGTTTTTCATGGCGAATATGGTACAGCCCAGGCAAGAATCAGAGCCGGCTGCATCCGTCTGGATGCACCTTATTCTACCCGTTTCGTGGTCCAAACATTGGGACCCACCATATTAACCCAGGAGGCTACAGTGCCAAAACGAACTACCTTTCTCAGTCTTTTCCTTATCGCAGCACTCGTGCTGGTCGCTTGCGCCGAGGCAGCGCCGGCCGAAGAGGCCCCCGACGGTCAGGCTTCAATGGAAGAGGCGTCTGCCGACATCAGCGGCAAGGTCGTCGTCGAAGCGGGCGGGGTGATCCGCATCGGTGGGTCCTTTGCCCTGACCGGTCCGATTCCTACGCTCGGCCTGGACATCCGCCAAGGCGCGGAACTGGCCATCGATGACCTCAATGCGGCCGGTGGACTGGAAGGCTTCATGTTCGAGCTGGTGGCTGAAGACGGCGCCTGCGACGGCACGCAAGGAACGAACGTCGGCAACAAATTTGCCTCCGACGAGACAATCGTCTCCGTCACCGGCGGTACCTGTTCGGGCGAGACATTCGGTCTGATGCCGATTCTGCAGGAGGCGCGCATCCCCTTCGTCAGCCCCAGTGCCACCAATCCAGATATCACGTCCCCGAACTGCGATGTCTGCAACCGCGTCGCCCTCAGTGACGCGCTTCAGGGCGCCACCGATGCCAGTTATGTGTTCAGTGAACTAGGCCTCACGAAAGTGGCCGTCGTCCACGATAACTCCGACTATGGCAAGGGAGTAGCCGAGGTTTTTCAAAATAGTATTGCGGGGTTGGGAGGCGATGTAACCAGCTTCGAAGGCGTCCAGGTAGGCGATACGGACTTCCGCGCCATGTTGGCCAGGGTGGGCGCCGGCGGGCCTGAGGCCATCTTCTTCGGCGGATATGCGACCGAGGCCGGCCTCATCGCCCAGCAGATGACGGAAACGCCCGGCCTCGAGGACACGGTGTTCATGAGCGTTGACGGGGCGTTCACGCAGCAGTATCTTCAAGCCGCGGGCGGTGCTGCGGAAGGCACATTCATCTCCTTACTTGCGGGAGACGACTCCGAGGCGTTGAACGCAAAATTCGACGCCAAGTACATCGAGAAGTACGGCGTCAGCCCTGACGAACTCGGCGCTTTCCACAGTCAAAGCTACGATTCGGTGATGCTGATCGCTGCCGCAATTGCTGCGGTCGCTTCTGTCGACGACAGCGGCAATCTCATCATCGACCGCGAAGCACTGGTCTCCGCCATTCGCTCCGTTGAGGCATTCGACGGTCTCACCGGCACAATCAGGTGCGACAGCATAGGCGAATGCGGCGCAGGGGGTGTCCAGATTTACCAGGTCACCGACGGCGCTTTCGTTCAAGTCTCCGGTTTCGGGATGGAGTAAAGGTCGACACGATAGGGAGAGAGAACGTGGACGTTTTCTCTCCTCTTTCTCCCAAACTCATCCCTAAGTCACTCTGATAACCTTCTGCCCGTTGAAAGCGTCAGGTCCAGTTACACGCGCCTCGCATTGCCCCACCACTTGACACCAAGAATCGCCCTCGTTAGACTCATACCCAAATGCCAGACTTCGCGAGCTACCTGATCTTTCTGATTGTCGGATCAGTTACCATTTTTGCCCTCAGAAAACAGAGATTCAGCTTCGGTGCCGAGCCGGAAAAACTCTGGCCGTATCTGGTTACGGGATGGTGCATCGGCATCACTATCTGGTTTGTCTGGGACTGGCTCTTCCTGACAAATTGATCACCGCCTTACCCTCTGACACAGAAGAATCCAATGTGCTGTCGCGCAACATCCAGGTCCAACATGAAGAACAGCCACATCAATCCAATTCGGACCGTTTAGACTCTGAGCAACTTGCTCCATATCTTAGGGAACCGCTGTGCTTCGCCAGACGTTAAGCTACAAGAGCCGTCACGGGATGTGACAACTCTTGATGAAGGGAACCCAATGTTTTTTCCCAACTTCCCACCCCAACCCAGTCAAGAACATCGCCAGCAACCCAAAACAACAGTCAAGAGCCTAGTCAAGGACTTCACGACCAAACCCATACCGCTACCGATCTGGCTCTGGAACCTAATAGTGATCGGAATCTACTTGTGGGTCGGATACCTCCTGATTTCATTTGCAGTCATTCTCCTGGTCGGAATGGTGTCCCTATTTGCATGACCCTTCCCCATACAGCAGGACAAGAATCGCCACTTGCCGTGAAGGACCGCCCCTTGCTACTTGTGGCTGAGTGCCACAAACCCACCCATTCACTCGCTCCTTCAACGCAGTGACATCGTGGAAATCACATTGCAGCCCCAAATTACCGTATCCTCACATTTTAGCCGCAAATACAAACTGGGAATGGTGGGCGATACTGTGCTCCGGCTCTTAGCGGGGCACAGGGCAGGCACAAGGCCTGCCCCTACCGGTGCGGTGAGGAGTTTGCGAAGGTGGTGCAAGGGCGACGAGAGGGCAGGCACAAGGCCTGCCCCTACCGGTGCGGTGAGGGGTTTGCGAAGGTGGCGCAGGGGCGGCGAGTGGGCAGGCACAAGGCCTGCCCCTACCGGCGCGGTGAGGGGTTTGCGAAGGTGGCGCAGGGGCGGCGAGTGGGCAGGCACAAGGCCTGCCCCTACCGGTGCGGTGAGGGGTTTGCGAGGGTGATGCAAGGGCGGCGAGTGAGTGAAGAGGAGTGAGGAGAGAGAACTGCCTTTTCTTCTGCCTCAGAGTTGATCGTGGAAAGGCAAGGATTAGCTGCTGCCAGAGATTTAAGGGAGCTCGCCCCCACTTTGGGATGCACCCAGGACTACTGTGAATGTGAAAAAGAAGTGGGCTTGTGCCAGAGGAGGGAGCAAAATGGAGAGGCATACAAAAGGGATTTCAGCGGTGCTTGCATCTATCATTTTGTCTGCCTGCGTTGCTATTCCGGAGAGTCCGCCAGTACTGTTGACTTCTACTCCGATAACTCAACCTGTCCAATCTCCCACCACAACCACAGAGGAAGTTGATTGCGTAATGCAGGGTGGCAGCCCGGCTCCGTCACTTCCCGACACAGATTGTATGGCCTGGGGAATGCTCCACTCACTGGTTTTTATGACCAGTGCGATGGCGAACAGAAATCCAAGCCTTAGTGCATCAGAGCTTGTTGCTCTGGAAACGGAGCTATACCCTCTCTTTGTCCAAGCTCATCTCAACTGTGGTGAATGGCTTGAACCATACAAAGATTATGAGCCATTTACAGACTATTTGGGCATCATCTCGGCTATTGGTATGACTGATTATGGATATGATCCTGCCGTTTTGCTCTTATACATGATAGAAGGCGCCGCAACCGAAGTGTTTGCCGACAGGTCTGAATCGATTGGTTGCGCCAAGAATCTTTTCCTACTCTTTGTGGAATACTCTGAATAACAGTGCACACGCAAAGATGGTGCGGGCTCGAGAAGAGCCTAACCCATCTCCCCTGTGAAAGTGCGACGAAGCATTGGATGATCCCAGTGCCAGGTCCCTTGACATTTCGGGAAGCGTTACAAAGTTCAACGGGACCAGAAGGTCTGCAGTTCGGTTCGGGATGTCTTGCGCTGGAGTTTCGTTGCAGACACAACCTTTCGATCCGCGAAGTCACGCGAAGGGGCGCGAAGAACGCTTTTCTTTGATCCGGGGAGGGACAGGAAGGGCCCACGAGAGCAAAAAACCCAGGGCACCCACAAGGGGTGCCCCTACGGTAGGGTAGGCTGGTTGAAGTGTCAACGAGTCCTAGTGAGACCGCAGGGGACAGGACCAGGTTGAGGCAACATCAGATTGCCGGGCTCGGGGTACTGGTCACGTCTCTTGTTACTGTGGCGGAGGGAACTGAGGCCGACTACTGAACAGGAGCTAAGATTGAGAGTTTTCGTGTTTACATGACACAGACAGTTCCTGGAAGAGGGGGATGTGCGTGAGTGAGAAGTATAAGATATACATTTTTTCTGTGCTGAGTCACGGTGTCAGCGTAGGCATTGCGTTTCTGATCATCAACCTGGTAAAACTCGCCTGGCCTGAGTTTGGCCCTCGTACTAGCAGTCCCTCCTGGCCAGTAGACTTTTTCTTCATCTATTGGGGGACCGGGTTTATTTTGGTCCCGTTCTTCAATCCCTACGAGCCATCTTACCGGTATTTCTTTAAAGGGGAGAGGGACAGAAAGGACAAGAAACAGGAGGAAGGCATCCTCGATCAGTGACGGCCCGTCTTCACGGCAAAGAACGTCCAGCATACCCCTACAGCGTGGGGCTCAGCAGTCTCAACCCCGCAAGCCCAGCTAATCAATCCATACCTGAGAGAAGCTTCGTCACGGACATCCTGGCCGACTTCGCTAATCGGTGCGTCTGCAGCTTGAATAGCAGAATGTCCTGCTGGGGGGGAGATGGATGGGCGGCATTGTACCCGGTGATTGTGTGGTTTCGAGCCTTTCTTCCCCTGTCATGTGTTTAAGCGTGTCGGGAGGGAATCAGAAAGAGTCCAAACTCCTCAGAGCCCTGGAGTGTTCGACGCCACTGACTTGGCGTTTCTATCTTTTTCGTAGCTTCTAAGCCATGTTCTGTGTGTGTACTGTGTGCGGTCAGTCTGGGCGGTATGTACCGTCAGTGTTACTGTAGCGGACTCTCGATGGTCATGGGGGTGAACGTTGGGCATATGTGGGAGTGGCCTTGCTTGTCTTGCTCGCGCTGGCACATACCCGGAATCTGCCAGGAGGCGGGAGGAAGCGCTGGCCGACACGGGACGGCAACTTCGTATTGCCCACCCACTGGCTACGACGCGAGGTTGTAGGAGAGGGGGCGTTGCGGGGGCGGAGCCCCCGCACAAGGGAGGGCCGAATAGGCCCGACCGCCCAGAAGAGCAGTAGTCAGTGGTCAGTGAATGACAGCGGTCATTGATCGTGGTTATGACGATTGTCAACGAGAGTAGCGTGATCGGAGAGGGTGGTTGGAGGAGGGAACTAGCCCTTGAGGCCGCTGATGGCGATGCCCTGGATGAAGTAGCGTTGGGCGACGAAGAAGACGAAGATGACGGGAATGATCATCATGGTGGAGGCGGCCATGAGGAGGTCCCAGCGGGTGCGGCCGGCGAAGGCGGTGCGGAACATGGCGAGGCCGAGGGCGACGGTGAATTTGTTGGGGTCCTTGGCGAGGTAGAGGAGGGGGCCCATGAAGTCGTTCCAGGTGCCGATGAATGTGAAGATGGCGATGGTGGCGAGGGCGGGTTTGGCGAGGGGGAGCATGATGCGCCAGTAGATGGTGATTTCGCTGGCGCCGTCGATGTAGGCGGCGTCGGCGAGCTCGGCGGGGAGGGTGCGGAAGAACTGACGCAGGAGGAAGATGTTGAAGGCGCCGCCGCCGAAGAAGAAGGGGACGGTGAGGGGGAGAATGGTGTTGACCCAGCCGATGCGGCTGAAGATGACGAACTGGGGGATCATGGTGACGATGCCGGGCAGCATGACGGTGGCGAGCAGGATAGCGAACCAGACGTTGCGGCCGGGGAAGTCGATGCGAGCGAAACCGTAGGCGCAGAAGGAGGCGGAGACAAGGACCGCGACCTCGTTCAGCAGCAGGATAACGATGGTATTGCGGACATAGAGCGCAAAAGGCCTGGTTGTCCAGGCGTCGACATAGTTGCTGAATTTGATTGGATCCGGAATCCATTCAGGTGGGTAGCGAAAGATGGCGAGCTCGGTTTTGAGGGAGCTGGAGAGCAGCCAGAGAAAGGGGAGGAACATGACAACGGCGCCGGCGAGCAGGACGGTCCAGACGAAGATGCGCCAGAAGCGTTCGTTGTCCAGGAGCTGGGTTGCGGTGGTACGTGTTGATGCGCTCATCAGAGTTCTGTTGCTGGTTGCGCCGATTTTCATTGGCCGTTTGCGCGGCTGGTGCTGGCAGACGGCGAAAGCAGGTGGTTAGCTGCCGACATCTTCGTAGTAGACATAGCGGCCAACGTATTTGAAGACGAGCAGGGTGAGTGCAAAGATGAGGAAGAAGAGGACCCACGCCAGCAGGGAGGCGTAGCCCATGTCGAAATACTGGAGGCCGTTGCGATAGATATAGAGGACGTAGAACAGGGTGGCGTGCTGGGGGCCGCCGCCGGTGATGAGAAAGCCGGCGGTGAAGATTTGGAATGAGCCGATGATGCCGATGATGAGGTTGAAGAAGATGACGGGTGACATGAGGGGGATGGTCACGTTTATGAGGCTGGCCCAGCGGCCGGCGCCGTCGATTTCGGCGGCTTCGTAGAGGGACTGGGGGATGCCCTGGAGGCCGGCGAGATAGATGACCATGGTGGCGCCGAGGGCCCAGAGGCTCATAAGGATGATGGCGGGCATGGCCCATTCGGGCTCCTGGAGCCAGGCGATTTTGGGGAGGCCGATGGAGTCCAGGAGGGCGTTGAGGAGGCCGAATTCGGTATTGAGAACGAAGCTCCAGAGCACGGCGTTGGCGACGGCTGGGACGATACTGGGCAGGTAGTAGATAGTGCGAAAGACGGCGATGCTGCGGGTCTTGAAGTTCATGAGGAGGGCGAGGAAGAAGCTCAGAACCAGACCGACGGGTACGGAGACGAGGGAGAAGTAGGCGGTCACTTTGAGGGACTGGTAGAAGAGGTCGTCGGCGAACATCTTTTTGAAGTTGCCGAGGCCGATGAAGAAGGGGGGGCGAATCATGTTCCAGTCGAACATCGTGAGCCAGGCGGCGACGAGGGCGGGGCCGACAAAGAAGAGGAAGAAGCCGAGGATGAAGGGGGAGATGAAGAAATAGCCTGTGAGTGCCCGCCGCGCACGGCGGGTCCGGGGCCAGGGCAATCTGGTTCTGTGCGCATCTACTGCCATGACGGTTCTCCGCGAAGCTGGCTACAGGCGCCCTTGGGGGTATGGCGGTCTGCCTGTAGCCAGCTCTGTTGCATTTGGTACGGGTCGGGAAGGCGGCTGGGCGGCGTGAAGGACGCCTGCGCCGTCCTGCCCCATTTCCTCTGATCCTGCCGAGGGAGAGCGCCGACTAGGAGGTTGGGCGCGCCTGTTCGGTCTCCATGATCTGGTTGGCTTCGGCAACGGCTGCGGGCAGCACGTCCTCGGCGCGTGCTTCGCCGTTGAAGATCTGGCTGAAGACCGGGTTGATGGCGGTCTCAGCGGCCTTAACATAACCGACCGGCATGGTGAGGTAATGGCCGTAGTTGGGCGCGTACTCGGTGACGATCAGTTCGTAGCCGGGCGGGTGCTCGGGCGCCACACACCAGTCTGCGATCGACTCTGGCGTCATGAGGGCGTTCTGGCTGGGGAGCCAGAGGCCGGAGCGGCAGTAGCGTTCCTGGTACCAAGGTGAGGAGAGGAAGCGGATCAGCTCCCAGGCTTCGTCCGGGTTTTCGGCGTCCTGGACGACGGTGACGAGGTGGGCCTGCATGTCTGTGCCGGGGCGCTGCATTGCGGGCAGGACGGCGGTGCCGATGCCGCCTTCGATCCCCCAACTCCAGGAGAGGGCCCAGGAGCCGTCGACCTGAAGGGCGACCTTTTTGGTTTCGAGGAGCTGGGTGCCGCCCATGCCAAGGGCTTCGAGGGCCTCGGTGCGGGGCATTACGCCATGGGCGAGGCGGAGGTCGGCGATATTCTGCAGGGCCTGCATTGCTTCGGGGTTGTCGAGGACGATTTTTTCGGATTCGGCGTCGATCCAGTCTGAGCCGTTGGACTGGACGGCGGCGTGGAGTGGGATCCACCAGGTGGGCCAGTTGACGCCCCAGCGTTCCATGTTGTTGGCGTCGAAGTCGGTGTCGCCGGGGTGGTTGCCGTTGACGTCGACGGTCAGCTCGGTGGCGATGGCGAGGAAGTCGTCCCAGCCCCAGGCCTCTTCGGGGTCGTTGCTGGGGGGTTCTACGCCGAGCTCCTCAAAGAGGGAGACGTTGTAGTAGAAGTGGGGGGCGACCCAGCAGGAGCCGATGCCGTAGCTTTCACCCTGGTAGACCTGGCGGTCGTCTTCCTGGGGTTGGATCCAATAGTCGGGGGCGGAGAATTCGGGATCGGCTTCGATGTAGGAGGTGATGGGAAGGAGAAGGCCCAGATGGGCGAAGGTGCGGTAGACGTCGCTCTCGACGCGGGAGGTGTCGGGCGGTGTGCCGGCCACGACCAGGGCCATGAGCTGCTCGAGGCGGGAAGTGCCCTGGGCCTGCTGGACGAGAACCCACTCGATGTTTGGGTTTTCGTCGTGGAAGAGCTCCTGCTCCTCGGGAATGAGATCGGGGCTGCCGGGCATGCCGAGGAACTCGATCTGGACGCGTTCGGCGGCCGGTTGTTCTTCACTCATCTCGCCAGTCGCGGCCGGCGCGGCAGGTTGACAGGCGGCCAGAGCTGCCGTGCCGAGGGCAGCGCCGGAGAAGTGCAAGAAACGTCGTCTGCTAAGCTGCTGATTCATAGATGATCTCCTTGAAAGCTGCTGTTCTGAATCGACTGTGGTGAGAGTTTGGCGTGTCAGGTTGGGGTTGCGGCGGGATTATACAACATAGAAAGACGGGTCCGCAAGGTTTGAAAAAAAACTAGGTGCCAGGAATTGGACAGGATGGGTTGGATGGCAGGCAGTGCAACAGTCCAATTGGGAGTGGTCGGAAAGGTTGCCAAAGGGCGCTTCCTCCGGTACGATTGGTTTTTCGTTCCGGGTGTGGACAGGTAGTTGCCGGTTGCGGTCTCCAGGAGGTCAGAGGCAGGAATGATTGCAGGTACAGAGCGAAGCGGAGGAGACGGAAGAGGCCTGAAAGGCGGGGGTCCCGGGCTTGTCGAAGGTGGTCTGAGAGATGGAGGCGGAAGGGGGCGCGCACCTGTACTGTGGGCCGGGCTGGGGGCTGTAGCCGGGCTAGGCGCGGCACTTGGCGGCTACGCATTTCTGTATGAGCCGTTTGACGTGCGAACCGAGAGACTGGCGGTGCGGCTGCTGCGGGACAAGGCGGGGGTGCCGGCAGAGGGGTTGAACATCCTTCACCTTTCGGACACGCATTTTCGAGGGGCAGACCGCCGTGAGCATGCGAAGATCGAGCAGGTGCGGCGGGCGACGGCGGGCGAGGAGATCGATCTGCTGATTCACACGGGCGACTTTCTGCATAGAGACAGCGGACTGGACAATGTTTTGGCGCTGATTGACAGCATTCCCAAACCCCGCCTGGGCGCTTATGCGGTTACGGGCAATCATGACCATGTCTTCTACAACATGAGAAGTGCGCCGCAATACTCATGGCGGCTTTTCCGGGCGCGGGAGGCGAAAAACGGCGGTTGCAATGGCGCCCTTAATTCTTCGGAGAAAGTGAAGTTCAGTAGTGAAGGTCTTGGCGATCTGTATCGTTTTGGGCGGCACCTGCTTTCGAACCGATTTGACGGTGAGCCAGCCGGGGAGAATGACATAGGGGGGTTACGCCGTGCGTTAGAGGAGCGGGGCATGCAGTTCCTGGACAACCGGGCTGTGCAGCTGGGTGAGACGGGCGTCTACCTGGTGGGTATCGAGGACTTGATGGAAGGCCAGCCGGACCTGGACGGAAGTCTGGAGGGCGTTCCCCGGGACGCGCCCACGGTGCTGCTGTCACACAATCCGGACATCGTCGAGGCTGCGGCAGCCGGTCGCGCGGACCTGATTCTGGCCGGCCACACGCACGGCGGACAGATCGTGCTGCCGTTGATTGGCCCCACTTATACACAGACTGAACAGTTGTCGCGCGGGGAGGCGTCGGGCTACTCGCGGCGGGGGAAGACGCAGGTCTATGTTCATCGCGGGTTGGGTGAGGGGGTTCCGGTGCGATTCGGGGCGCCGCCGCACGTCACTTTTATCCGACTGCTGCCGGCGCGACGGGATTCAGTTGGTGGAGCGGGCCGCGACGGGAACAGAGGTTGAGTGGCCGGTCAGTTTTGGACGTTGATCGTGACCAGGCAGGGGGTGGGGTAGTTGCTGCTTGTATCGACGACTGTGAGGCGGATGGTGTAGGCGCCGTTGGCGACACCGGTGCTGTTGAAGTTTCCGAGGTTCCCGTTCTCGACGGGTGGTCCTTTAGCGCCGCCCTCCCCAGATCTGTCGCTGCCGTCGAACCAGGTGAAGCCCTGGGAGGCGTTGGCGCCGGGTGCAATCTCCAGCTTGTAGAAGTTGAACCGTTCATGCGTAGCCCGGCCTGTAATCGGCACGACGCCGCTGACGGTCTGATTGATGCCGGGTGAGGTGATGGCCAAGCGGCTGTCGGCGCAGGTTACCGGGACGATGGCGGGCGGCGGCGGTTCCTGCTGGGGAGGGGGAGCTACCTCCTCTTCCGGCTCCTCGGTGGGCGTTGGCGAGGGTGTTGGCGTGGGTGTAGCCGAGGGTGCGGCGGTGGGTACCAGGGTCTGGGTCGGCGGCGGCAGAGGCGTGTTGGTGGCGGGCGGTGTCAAGGTGGGCGTGGCGGTCGAAGTAGGGATGACAACTGTCGCGACCGGGGCGGCGCCCGATGCAGATTCGTCGGTGCCGCCGGAGCCGTCTGAGCCGCCGGCTGTCCCGTTTTGCTGAACCCGGCTGCCTTCAAGCGTCGAGGAGACTCTGTCCTGTAAGGTAGACAGCGCACTTCCGATCTCTCCTCCCATGGCTCGAAGGCTCCAGACGATCACAAGTACAACCAGAACGATGAGCAGAGCCGCCATTACGGGCACGAGCCAGTCGCGGATGGATTCGAAGGACTCGGAAAGGCGGGTAGAGAAGGCGGTATGTTCGAGGTCGACGTCCTGGGGCCGGTAGTCCACGGGGCGCACTGGGGGCAGCCTGACACCGGTACTGGTACTCGCCAGCGTTCGGGAGAGGCTGTTGTCGGCCATGGCGCGCCGGCGGTCGATCATCTGGTTGGGGTCGAGATTGAGATAGTAGGCGTAGTTTCGGAGGAAGCCGCGGCCGACAACCTCGCCGGGCAGGAGATGCCACTCGTCGGCCTCGATGGCGGCCAGGTACTTTTGTCGGATTCGCGTTGCGAGTTCGACTTCTGAAAGCGGGATGCCGGCGCTTTCGCGGCGATCTCGCAGTATGGCGCCAAGAGACTGCAACGACGGAAGTCCGGAGACATTGCCGCCGGTTCCGCCTTCGGGAGGCTGGGTTGGGGAGTCAAAGAAGGAGGCGTTTTCGCTCATAGTCAAAGTGTATTTTACACAGGCGATTCTGTTCTATCAAATTCTACCATTTTGCTTTTGGTCTCCTCCTGTGATGGAAGAGAGTAAGCGGGAAGTTGACAGCGAAATTGCCCTGAATTGGTGCATTGACCACTGGCAGTTGCGGCAAGGTATTGACAACCCAAATGCAGAGGGTACAATTTTAGCAGCGCGAAATGGGTTCCAAGGGCGGATTGATTCGGCGAGCCTCAGGGCCTGGACATTTTTCCTGTAAGCCGAAGTAGACGGAGGTTGGCAATTGAGTCAACCTTTGATGCGAAAATGCGAATTGTTCTGATACGCAGGTTGCAGCGTGTTTTTCTCATTATCAGCGTCATCCTCTTTGGGGGCATCGTATTTCTGGCTGCGACGGGCGTGAACTACCTGCTGCCGAGTCCGATTGAACAGCTTACTTTGATCACACCGACGCGCACTCTGACCACACCAACACCAGAGCTGGAAACGGTCGCGCTGATCAGCGGTCACGCCGGATACGATTCCGGCGCCATCTGCGGGGACATCAACACGCCTACATTGGTGGAGGCCGAGGTAGTGGCGCATATTGCGGGACTGGTGCAGATGGAGTTGGAGGGCGCGGGTCTGGTGGTCCTGTTGCTGGAGGAATATGATACCCGGCTAGACAGGCTGGACGCCGATGTTCTGCTGAGCCTGCACGCGGACAGTTGTATCGCTGCCAGCGGCTTCAAGGCAGCCTATCCGTTGAACAGTGCGATTCCGGCAACTGACAAAAGGCTGGTCGACTGCATCAATAGTGAGTACGCGGCAGAAACGGGCCTGCCACTGCACTTCCATTCGATCACGCACGACATGACCTACTACCATGCGTTTCGCAAGGTGCTGCCGACGACGCCGACGGCGATCCTGGAGCTGGGATTTCTGGGCGGCGACGGTAGGCTGCTGACAGAGGAGCCGGAGTTGGCGGCTGCGGGGGTCAGGGAAAGCATTTTCTGTTTTTTGCAGGGACGGAGCGGGGCGGCCGAGGAGTAGAGCAAGAGGGCAGGCGAGGTCGGAGGAGACAAACGGACCTCGGAGAGTACAGAGCGGGGCAGCAGTCTACGGGCAGCCGGAAACAGGCGACAGGAAATCGCCCGACGGACATTGTACTGCGGCGGGTCAGACTATGTGGATGGGAGGGAGGCAGCCTGGCTGCGCTCTGCTCAAACCGGTCAGGCGGTTACTGCGACCGGCTGGCCTTGTTCGTCCAGGGCCTCGACCTGGTCGTAGAGGAAGCAGGCCACGCGGTGACCGTCGCCCACGTCGGTGAAAGATGGTTCGTACTGGTGACAGATGTCCATCACCTGTGGGCAGCGTGTGTTGAAGTTGCAACCTGTTGGCGGCTCGGCGGGGCTGGGAACGTCGCCTTCGAGAATGATGCGCTGCCTTTTCTTTTCGACCTGCGGGTCGGGAATCGGCACGGCGGAAAGGAGGGCCTGGGTATAGGGATGGAGCGGGTTTTCGTACAGGACTTCGCGGTCGGCCAGCTCGACGATTTTGCCCAGATACATCACGGCGATGCGGTCGGAGATATGGCGCACGACGGAGAGATCGTGGGCGATGAAGAGGTAGGTCAGGCCCATTTCGCTCTGCAGGTCTTCGAGGAGGTTGATCACCTGCGCCTGAATCGAGACGTCGAGCGCTGAAATCGGCTCGTCGCAGACGATGAATGAGGGGTTGACCGCCAGGGCGCGTGCTACGCCGATGCGCTGGCGCTGGCCGCCTGAGAACTCGTGCGGGTAGCGGTTGATGAAGTAGGGATTGAGGCCGACGATTTCGAGAAGCTCCTGGACGCGCTGTTGCTGTTCGCGGCGGGAGCCGCCGATCTTGTGAACTTCGAGCGGTTCGCCGACGATGCTGCCGACTGTCATGCGGGGATTGAGGGAGGCGTAGGGATCCTGAAAGATCATCTGCATGCGGCGGCGCATGCGGCGCAGGTCGCCGCTGTTGATATTGGTCAGATCCTGGCCTTCAAAGACGACCTCGCCATCGGTGGGTTCGTAGAGTTGGAGGATGGCGCGGCCGGTGGTGGATTTGCCGCAGCCGGACTCTCCCACGAGGCCGAGGGTTTCGCCGCGCATCAGATCGAAGGTGATGCCGTCGACGGCCTTGATGCTGCCCACCTGCCGCTGCAGGATGATGCCGCGGGTGATGGGGAAGTGCATTTTCAGGTTGGATACAGTCAGGAGTACATCGTTCTGGCTCGTTTCCTGAGCAGACGCGGCGCCTGCGGCATCAGAGTTCTGTGTGGTCATGCGACGGCCTCCACCTGTTCGTCGGCGCTTGTGTCATAGATTTCAACGTCGGACAGATCCACCCAGCAGGCTGAGCTGCGGACAGCACTGATCGCCATCAGCGGCGGATTTTCTTCAAGGCATTTGTCGATTACGAAGGGGCAGCGGGGTGCGAAGGGGCAGCTTTGGGGCGGGTCGAGCAGGTCGGGCGGCAGGCCCTCGATAGGGATGAGCCTCTTCTGCCTTCCCAGGTCCAGCCGCGGGATAGAGCGCAGCAGGCCGAGTGTGTAAGGGTGCCTGGGCTGGCCGTAGATCACGTCAACCGGCCCTTCTTCGACGATGAAGCCGGCGTACATTACGAGCACACGGTCGGCCAGACCGGCCACGACGCCGAGGTCGTGGGTGATCCAGATGATGGCCATGCCGAGCTCGCTTTGCAGGCGGGTGACGAGGTCGACGATCTGGGCCTGAATGGTGACGTCAAGGGCGGTCGTGGGCTCGTCGGCGATAAGCAGCTGGGGGTTGCAGCTTAGGCCCATGGCGATCATGACGCGCTGGCGCATGCCACCGGAGAACTGGTGCGGGTAGTCGTCGAGTCTTGCGCCTGCGTCGGGGATGCCGACCAACTCCAATAGCTCGATGGCGCGGGCGCGGCTTTCCTCCCGGTTCATGTTGAGATGGAGTTCCAAGGCTTCGGTGATCTGGCGGCCGATGGTCAGGACCGGGTTGAGGGAGGTCATAGGGTCCTGAAAGATCATGGCGATGCGGTTGCCACGGATCTGCCGCAGTTCTTCTTCGTTGAGTTGCAGGAGATCCTGGCCGTCGAAATTCACCTCACCGTTGACAATCTTTCCCGGTGGTTCGGGAATCAGGCGGATGAGGGACATGACGCCGACGCTTTTGCCGCTACCGGATTCGCCTACGATTGCGACCGTCTCTCCCTCGGCGACATCATAGGTGATGCCGTTCACCGCGTGGACGATACCGTCCTGGGTGAAGAACTGCGTTTGGAGGTTGCGGACTTCAATCAGGTTGGCCATGTCTCGCTTTTTCCTATTGCATTTTCAGTGCGGCGGATTGGGCGGTATTGGATGTGCCATTTTAACAACAGTTGTGCTCCTTGTCAACAACGGTATTTGGGCGGGGTCGCGGTCCAGATTTGGGGTGGGAACAGTCTGGCGGGGAATCAGTGCGAGCGGTGGCTGGCGCTGTTTGCCGTCTTTGGGCGAGACGCAGTGCAGGCGCCTGGCCTGGCCGTACGGTGGGGTCCGTCAGTTGGGGAGGGTGCGGGGGCAGGCACCTACGGGGAACTGATGGGACTGGCGGGACGTGGTCTGGCTGGACACCTTCGATAAGGCACCTGTCACCAATATCGACACCAGGTCCGCGAGGCATGTTGTAGGAGAGGGGGCGTTGCGGGGGCGGAGCCCCCGCACAAGGGAGGGCCGAATAGGCCCGACCGCCCAAAGAAGCGAAGACAGAGAAAAGGTCCGCGTTCATCTGAACTGTGGTCGCGAATTGGCCAAGACGTAGCAGTTTAGACTTTTGTTGGCCGCTGGTTAAGGCTGTGAAGGGGATTCAGCTGGCTCTGTTGAAGTCTGTCAGGAAATGTCCCGAAACCGGGACTCTCGGTTTCCAATATTGGAGCCCAAACCCATTGAATTCCAAATTTAGGCTGCTAATATGTTACAGGAGGAAATCAGCTTGGGGTCGATGGACGGAACTGACATGAGACAACGGAGAAGTCAGTGGAACACGAGACGTTCGGAAAGATCGTAGCCGCCTTGCGAAGAGAGCAGATCGACTTTGCCACGGGTCGTCGTTGGAGCCAGCAGAAATTAGCCGATGAGACGGGCTTGACCAAGAGAATTGTAAGCAAGATTGAGAGAGGCAGGCAGGCGAGATTGGAAGGGGTGGTACTGCAGGAGTTGGCACGGGCATTTGAGTTGACTTCGCTGGAACGGCGGGAGTTTTTTGCCATGGCCAGTCAGTCTTCGGACCGGGCGGTCGTACGCGCCGATCTCGACCACAGGGAGGTATTGGAGAAGGCCTGGGCTTCGCTGAGCGCGATCGGCCTGCCGGCATTTCTTATGGATACTTTTGGCAATATCATCGGCATCAATCGTGCGATGATTGCATTTCACGGTTGCAGCATGGCACAGATCAGCGAAGCCAAGGCTACGGCGGAGGGCGTCAACCTGCTGGGGATGCTTTTTGCGCCCGATTCGACGCTGCGGCGGGTGCTGGGAAACGGCTGGCATTCGAATGCAATGACGGTTATGCGGCAGTGGCGGGCGATGACGTTGCGCTACCGCCACACGGAACGGTTTCGACAGCTATTCACTGCGCTCTCCGTATTTCCCGACTTTCCGGTTTTCTGGTCGGCGAGTCGCGAACGCAGTCAGGACATCAACAGCCGGCTGCGCAGCCATATATACACGCACAGGGTGCACGGGCCGGTGGGTTACACTGTTTTTACGGACATCAGCTTGAGCGATCAGGGCGATCTCTATCTTTCCGCCTACGTCCCCCAAGACCGCAACACGATCGCACTCTTCCAGCGGCTGGCTGGTGGGAGCCAGCAGGCGCTGCCCCTGGCCAACTGGCCTTAAGACCCCAGTTCCACTTCAAGGAGCACAGACAGATATTGAGGACGGCGGCCGCATAGGCAGCCTACGGGGCTACTCGGGGGCGGCATTGCGGAGCCAGAAGAGCAGCTCGTCGATCTGCTCCTGCACGGCGCGGCGGCTGCTTCCGCCGATTGCGTCGCGCTGCTCCACGCTGCGTTCGTAGCTCCAGACATCGGCCACGTCTTGTTCGAAGGCGGGGTGCAGGGTTCGAAGTTCTGTCAGCGGCAGGTCGGTGAGTTCAGATCCCTGTGATTCGGCGAGGGCCACGGCGGCGCCGGCGACGTGGTGCGTTTCGCGGAAGGGGACACCTTTGCGCACGAGGTATTCGGCCAGGTCGGTGGCGAGCATTTCAGGCACGAGGGCGCGGGTCATGTTTGCGCGGTTGACGGTGAGGGTGGCGAGCGCGCCGGCGGCGATTGGCAGGGCGCGGTTCAGGGTATCGATGGCGTCGAAGAGGGGTTCTTTGTCCTCCTGGAGGTCCTTATTGTAGGTGCTGGGCAGCCCTTTCAGGGTCATCAGCAGCCCGCTCATGTTGCCGAAAACGCGCCCTGACTTGCCGCGCAGTAGCTCGAGCGAGTCGGGGTTCTTCTTTTGGGGCATGAGACTGCTGCCAGTGCTGTAGGCGTCGGCGAGGGTGACGAAACCGAATTCGCGGCTGGAGTAGATGATGAGGTCCTCAGCCCAGCGGCTGACGTGCATCATGGTCATTGTCGCCCAGAACAGCGCCTCGGCGACGAAGTCGCGATCGCTTACGCCGTCGAGGCTATTTGGGGTAGGCGCGTCGAATCCGAGGTCGTGCGCGAGGTGGTCGCGGTCGATGGGAAAGGGGTTGCCAGCGAGGGCGCCGTTGCCGAGCGGCATCAGGTTGACGCGCTTGTGGAGATCTTGGAGACGTTGGGTGTCGCGCTGCCATGCTGAGGCGTGGCTGAGGAGCCAGTGGCTCCAGCGGGTGGGCTGGGCGGGCTGGAGGTGTGTGTAGCCCGGCATGAGGAGTTCGATTTCGTTTGCGGCGCGCTCGACGGCGACGCCGATCAGGGTGCGCAGTTGCCGTTCTGAGGTATTGAGCTCTTCCCGCAGCCACAGGCGCAGGTCGGTCGCGACCTGGTCGTTGCGGCTGCGGCCGGTGTGGAGCTTGCCGGCTACGGGTCCGATCAGTTCGGTGAGGCGGCGTTCGTTGGCGGTGTGGATGTCCTCGTCGCCGGCCTGGATTTCAAACTGTCCGGTGCGCCATTCGGCGGCCACTTGCTCAAGGCCGGCGACGATTTGCTCGGCTTCCTGTTCGGTCAGGAGCCCGGCCCTGGCGAGCGCGCGTGCGTAGGCCTGGCTGCCGCGGATGTCGGCCTGCCAAAGGCGCCGGTCGAAGTCAATCGACGCGTTGAACTCTTCCATCAGCGGGTCGAGTGCGCCGCTGAAGCGTCCTCCCCATAGCTTTGTGCTCACTGTGTATTTCTCCAAACGGCAGTGACCGGCACCAGTTGGACTGGCAATCATTATTCCACAGGAGGCTGTTCGGCGACACTTTCGGTACCGGCGGGCGACTGATACTCGGCCACGGCCAGGGCGAAGCCGACCGACCCCCGCGTGCGTTTCACCCACCAAACGACCAGGAGAGAACCGACAGTTGTCGCGGCGATGCCAAGCAGGCCGGCCTCGGGCCCGAAGGCGCCGCCTGTCCAAAGGTCGGGACCGCCCTGTTGCACGGCGATGAAGGTTGTTTCGCTGGCGGACGTACCGCTAACAGGAAAGCCGAAGACGATGCCTTGGAAAAAGTTCCAGGTTATGTGAATGCCGATCGGCATGGCCAGCTGGTCGGTCAGAAGGAAAGGAAGCCCTAAGAAGAGGCCGGCGAGGAAGAGGTTCACGGTGCTGACAACAGTTGCATTGGGGTTGCCGGCATGGAGGAGTCCGAAAACTGCAGAGGAGATGAGCCAGGCAAGTAAAATAGCTCTTTTCCGGCCCACAGGAGTGAAACTGAGGCCCTCGGCCAGGTTTCTGAAGTGATACCCGCGCGCTACAAGCTCCTCGTAAATGCCCACGGCAAGGAACAGGGTCAGAGGCCAGAAAATAGCCAGGCCGAAGGGAACAGACCTGTTGGTGAGGAAGATTTCTTTGACCGTGACCCAGCCAAGGGCCAGTTCGGCAAGGAAGATAAGCAGCATGAGAAATGCGCCCAGGAACAGCCCGTAGCCGAGATCACGCCACCAATGGGATGAGAATTGCAGCCCGAGATCGGAGATGGGCCTGCGGTCCAGAAACCGGGCTGCGAGTAACGTGCCAGCGACGATCGCCAGCCCGAACAGGGCCATTTCAACGATGCCAATGGCAGAGCTGTCCTCCAGCTCCTCAGATGCAAGGGTAACGAGTACGCCGAGCGCGACAAATAGGACGGCGACCAGGACAACATGGAGGGTTAGCCGCCACAGGGCTCGCAGGCGCCTGTCATCGGAATCCCAGAACGGGAGCAAAATACGATTCACTTTTGAGCGCCTTTCTTTGGGGCTTAAGAACAGCGGCAGCAAACGTTATAGTCTGGGTTCGAACTTTTGACGCCTGCGGGCACTCTCTGAAGAGAGTACTCAGACCTGCGAAGTGTGCAAGAGCAGAGTGAGAACATGTCGCTTGGGACTTCAGGTTGCGGGAGGCCGCCGGTATTCGGCGAGAGAAAGTGATAGGTCAAGTGTGCCGCGAGTGCGTTTCACCCACCAGATCATGGCCAGGGAGCCGACAATTATGCCTATGAAGCCAAGCAGCCCTGCCTCCGGGCCAAAGCCACCGCCAGTCCAAAGATCGGGGCCGCCCTGAACGGTATTAAAGATAGTAGGGCCTTATGCTAGTTGTGAAAGGCCAATTTCTTGATTTTCAGATAGTCAGGTGCGCCCAAGAGACGGTTGATATAGATGCAGAGGGTATGTGCAGCCAACTTAGTGTAGAGTCGAGCACACAAGCCCCACAACGTATGGGCGCGGTTGGTTTCAATCGAGAATTGTGCTTCGAGTTGACTGGTGACGGTTTCGATCATTTGGCGGATCGAGTCATAGAGGCGGCGGATGTGTTTGGTGAGTTGTTTTTTCTGGTTTTTGCGCCGTTTGCTGAGCAGGCAGATGCGATTGTAATGCCAGAGGTCCTCAGCTGCCGGTGCGCTGACGTAGGCCTTGTCACCGATGACGATGCGGTTTTTGTGTCCGGCAAGGAGCTCGCGGCCGACAGCCAAGTCAAACTTGCTCGCCGGAGCTAACTCGAAGTCGATAATGAGGCCACCCAATGTGATCAGCATATGCAGCTTGTAACCGAAGATCATTATCTTCTTGGAGGAAACCGGCCCATAATCGGCCCCCCAATCGGACCATCTGATGCGCGATTGCGGCGCCAGATGGAATTTAACCACAGGGACGGGCAGGCTATCGACGACACAATGCTCGTCCCAGTAAAGCTCCGTCCTGGCCAACATCATGCGTCGCATCTCGTTGATGGTCCCCATCAAGTTTCGTCGCCGCCGATTGAAGCGGCTCTGATCCGGTATGATCGGAAACTTATCCCGATGTGCCTGCATATGACTGAGCATCTCCGTTTCCACGTCCCATCCCAGGCACTCGCCGATGAGACTGATCGCAATCAATTCACTGTCGCTACACTTAGGCTTCGGCCCGGGTCGTCTCAAATGTCCTTCCAGTTCCTTGTACATGTCGTCAACCAGCACATACACCCATAGACAGAAGTCGTCAAAGTGGGCTATCATTCGATTGGTCCTCCTGGTGAGCTACCTTGGTTGGTGGAGACTTCCAAAGTTATCTCACCAGGGGACTTTTTTCAAACGCTAACTAGCATAAGGCCCTAGTAGTCCGGAAAAAGGTCAAGCCGCTGACCGGAAAGCCGAAGACGTTGCCCTGAAAGAAGTTCCAGGCGATATGGACGCCGATGGAAAGGGCGAGCTCGCCGGTCAAGAGGAAGGGCAGTGCAAGGAAGACTCCTGCCAGCGTGATCTTGAGGGTCGTGCCTACAGTTGCGCCGGGGTTAGCGGCGTGAATCAGTCCAAAGAGGATGGAGGTGACGATCCACGCCAGGAAGAGGGCCGTTCTGGTACTAAGGGGGCCGAAGTTGAGGCCCTCGGCGATGTTTTTCATCTGATAGCCGCGAAAGACGAGCTCCTCATAGGTGCCCACCAGTGTCATCTGGACCAGGAAGACGAGGAAGGCCACAATGAATGGGAAGGGCATAAGTGTAACAAACATACCTTCGATGGTAATCCAGCCCATGGCCAACTCAATGGCGAAGATTCCCCCCATCAGGAGACCGCCAAGAAGCAGGCCGAAGAGCAGGTCCCGGCGCCACTGTGTGTTCCAGGCCAGACCGTAGTTGCTAAAGCTGCGGCGATCCAGGAATCTGGCCGCGGCGATTGTTACGACGACATATACCAAGCCGGTCAATAGCAAGGCGACCATATTTGCGATGGGGTCCGGGCCGCTATCGCTGCTTCTCCCGGCTCCTGAGAAGAGGGGACGCAAAATAGCCGAAGTAAACTGCAGTCCGGCAAAAATCAGTAGGAAGTGTAGGATCACGCGCCAGAGCGCGCGGAGCCTGATGTCGTTGGGATTCCAAAACAGCTGTAGAACGTAGTTCATTTTGGGTATGGCACCTTTCAATGGGGCGATCCCAGTTTGAGAGTCGCCTAGGCTTTGTGATAGGATTCACATACAGATTGCAGATGGAGGGGATTGTGGGCGAGAAAGACAGTCCGCGTACAACAGAGAAGGTGTCTTCGCCGAAGGTCGGGAATGTCCCTCGCCGGCGCACCCGGCCGCGGGGGCTGAACGAGTGGCAGGATCTGATCACTGAGCAGCTTGATGAGGCGGCTGCAAACGGCGCCTTCGAGAATCTTCCGGGCAAAGGACAGCCGCTGCGCCTAGACCGATTCCCCAACGAGCCGGACGATATGCGGATGGCCAACAAGCTGCTCAAGGACAACAATCTGACGCCGAGCTGGATCGGTGATCGCAAGGAGCTGCTGGCGGAAATCGAATCACTGCGAACTGAGATGAAGCGTCGATGGGTGCAGACGTGCGAGGGTGTGCAGGCCGCTGGGAGTGAGCGAGAGGCTTTTGCACGGTCCTGGCGTCGCAGTGTTCGCGACTGGGAAGCGCGCATAGACAAGCTGAACAGGCGAATCGTCAGCTTTAACATCAGCCTGCCCATTTGGCGGATGGAGTTGCACAGGTTGCGGCTGGATGAAGAGTTGAAGCGAATTGGCGCTGCGAATGGGGACGGCGAGTCCCACTTGTAATTCTTCGTTTTTCTGGTACCCTCCTTTTCCCGACTGTCGTTCCTGAAGGTCGAAACCCAAGAAACGGTTAATCTCTTCTGACGAACCGGCCCGGTACGGCGCCGGTGTGTTCTCCGTTGCGCAGTACGCGCTCGCCGTTGACCCATACGTCTTGCACGCCGACAGAAAGTTGATGGGAGTCGGCGAAGGTTGCGCGGTCGCTGATGGTGTGCGGGTCGAAGAGGACGACATCAGCGTAGTAGCCTGTGCGCAGGTGGCCGCGTAGGGGCAGGCCGAGGCGGTCGGCCACGGCACCGGTCATCTTGTGGACAGCGTCCTCAAGGGTGAGGAGGCGCAGTTCGCGTACATAGAGGCCGAGAACGCGGGGGTAGGTGCCGTAGGCGCGGGGGTGGGTGGGGCCGAGTTCGGCGGCCCAGTCCGGATCGACGCCGGCGGCGTCGGTGGAGAACTTGATCCAGGGTAGCGGCAACTGGGTACGCAGGTTGTCTTCGCTGATGGAGAGGAAGATGGTGCCGATGCGCTGGCCTTCGGAGCGCAGGAGGTCGATGGTGCAGTCGAGCCAGTCCTGGCCCTTTTCGGCGGCGATCTGTGCGAGGTTTTTGCCGACGTAGGGCTGGTTTTCTTCTTTGTGGAAACCGACAGGTAGCACGCCGGCAGCGCCGCCGCGCGTAGAAGGTTGGCCGTTGCTGTCCGGGTCATCCAACATCTCCTTGCGGATGCGCGCACGCACAGCCGCATCCTCCAGATTCTCGAAGAAATTCCCATCGGCCGCGGTCCAGGTCGGCAGCAGCGAGGAGAGACCGGTGCCGGAGGCGGGGTATGGATACATATCGGCGGTGACGTCGAGGCCGTGGGCGCGGGCCTCTTCGATGCGGGCGATTGCGGAAGGCATCTTGTGCCAGTTGGCGGCGCCGGAGGCTTTGAGGTGGTAGATCTCGACGGGCAGGTCGGCGCGGCGGCCGATGGCCAGGGCCTCTTCCAGCCCTTCGAAGAGCTGCGCCCCTTCCGAGCGCATGTGGGTTATGTAGATGCCGTTGTAGCGGCTGACGACTTTGCAGATCTCGATCAGCTCGTCGGTGTCGGTATAGGAGTCCGGGGGGTAGATGAGGGCATAGGAGACGCCAAAGGCACCGTCCTCCATGGCCTCCTCCATGGTGCGGCGCATGAGTTCGAGTTCGCCGGAGGAGGGCCGACCCATTTCCATACCCTTGCCGACGTGGCGCAGCGTGCCACCGCCGAGGAAGGAGCCGATATTGGGTGAGACGCCGGCGTCTGCGACGGCCTGCAGCCAGTCGCCGAAGCGGGTCCAGCTGCGTATCTTCTCATGCCATTCGTCGCTGATCGGCATGGGCAGGATGGAGTTTTCCATGGGGTCGGTGTGGCGACCGGCGACAGGGGCCGGCGTCCAGGCTTCGCCCATGATTTCGGTGGTGACGCCCTGAGTGATCTTGGAGAGGCAGCGGCCGTCGATCATGAGCGAGAGGATGGAGTGGCTCTGAATGTCGATGAAGCCGGGGCAGGCGACGAGGCCGGAGGCATCGACTAGCTCGGTGACGCTGGCTGTGGGGATAGCTCCGGGCGGGGCGACGGCTGCGATGCGGTCGCCGGTGAGGAGCAGGTCGCCGTACTGCCAGGGGTTTCCGGTGCCGTCGACAATGCGGGCGTTGCGGATGAGGGTTGAGGATTCAGGCATGTAAGAGGTCAGGATTCAGAGAATGTGTCGTACAGGAGCCGGCCGATGCGGCCAAAGGCGGCGTCGATGGCGATGGGTTTTTCTTTGCTGGCGATAGGGTCGTCGGAGACAGCTTCGTCATCCCAACGGGAGAAGACGGTGACGGCGACGTGAGAGTTGTTGCCGGCGTAGATGATACCGCTGTCGTTGCGGATGCCGGGGAGGGTGCCGGTCTTGTGGGCGCAGGGCGTGCCGGGCGGGAGGTAGCGGGGCAGGCGATCGTTTAGCTGCTGCTTAAGGAGGATGTCGAGCATGGCGTCGCAGGCGGCGCGGTTGACGGTTTCTCCGCGCCAGATGAGGGCCAGGAGCTCGGTGAGGGCGGCGGGTGTGCCAGTGTCGTTGTCGGGGCCGAGGCTGTAGGAGATGCCGGTGCGGTTGCGGGGCCCCTTGGCGAGCGCGAGCATGTCCTGGGTGGGGTCGGAGGAGGGGAGGAGGTCGTCGAACAGCTCGCGGATGGTTAAGGGCACGTGAATGTCGGTGAGGCCCATGTCGTGCATGGTGCGGGTGACACTGCCTTTGCTGAGCCGGTGCATGACCATGTCGGTGGCGGTGTTGTCGCTGATGATGATCATGAGCGTCAGCAGGTCCTTCACGGTGGGGGCGAGGCCGTCGTCGAAGAAGACGAGGATGCCGCTGGGCAGGTTTTTTTCGGCGGTGGTCAGCTGCCAGCGGTCGTCGAGGGTGAAGAGGCCCTCTTCGATCTGGCGGAAGGCTTCGACGAGGACGGGGATTTTGAGGACGCTGCAGAGCGGGTAGACGCGCTGGGCGTCGACGTCAGTGCGCCGGCCGGTCTCGAGGTGGAGGGCAGAGACGGCCATTTCGGCGCCGCTGTTCTCGGTGATATTGCGGATGTCGGATTCGAGAGACATGGACGGTTTCCGAGTGTTCGGTTGGTTGGCGTGATCAGGGCATGAAGTTCTTGAGATAGCGGCCGCTCTGGACTAGGGAGGCTTTGCGGCTTTCGAGTGAGTCTTCGTAGGCGCGGTCCTCGACTTCGATGCAGACGGGGCCTTCGTAGCCGACGTCGCTGAGGACGGAGAAGAACTGGCCCCAATCGATGTCGCCGAGGCCGGGTAGTTTGGGCACGTGGAACTCGAGGGGGGTGGCCATGATGCCGACTTCGTCGAGACGGTGCTTGTCGAGGCGCACGTCCTTGGCGTGGACGTGGAAGAGCTTGTCGGTGAAGTCCCGGATCGGCTTGAGGTAGTCCATGTGCTGCCAAATCATGTGGGAGGGGTCGTAGTTGAGCCCGAAGTTGTCGCTGGGGATATCGGCGAACATGCGGCGCCAGACGGCGGGCGTGTGGGCGAGGTTTTTGCCGCCGGGCCATTCGTCGTTGGTGAAGGCCATGGGGCAGTTTTCGATGCCGATCTTGACGCTGTGGTCTTCGGCGAAGCGAATGAGGGGCGTCCAGACTTCGAGGAAGCGGGGCCAGTTGTCGTCGACTGATTTGGTCCAGTCGCGGCCGACGAAGGTGTTCATGATACCGATGCCGAGGAGTGCGGAGGCCTCGATGACGCGTTTAATGTGGTCGATGGCGACCTGGGCTTCGTCCTGGTCCGGTGTGAGAGGGTTGGGGTAGTAGCCCAGCCCGCTGATGGTTATGCCGGCAGAGGAGGCGAGGTCGTTGACGCGGGCGGCGTCGTTTGCGGTGAAGCCGACGACGTCGATGTGGGTGACGCCGGCGTAGCGGCGCTCGGCTTTGCCGGCGGGCCAGCACATGAGCTCGACGGTGCTAAAGCCGTTGTCGGCGGTGAATTGGACGACCTCTTCGAGGGAGAGGTCGGGGAGGATGGCGCTGGCGTAGCCTAGTTGCATCATTGGGGTGGTTGCTCCTTGAGAATTTCAAAACGGTAAGTCCATTGCCACACACTTAAATCTTGATATACGCCTTTGGTAGAAAAGTTTCCGTTCGATCCTCAAATTCCCTCTAACTTGCATGCTCTACATTTCCAAGTCTTTGCTCTGGATGCATCTCTAGAGTTGAAACTAGCGTGAGAAGGAATCGGTCCTTCCCACGATTTCGCGCAGGAAATCGGCAGCAAGACCACGTGAAAGTTCGTGGTGGAAAGGCTGATTGCGAAATTGCCAGAGACATTGATGGCAAGCAGTTTCTTCGCCACATTCGCAATGGCTGACCTGTTCATAGGCGGCATAAAACACTTCTGGGAGCGCTTCGTTCACACGTCGTACATGACCGGCTCCGCCGGGCACATCGTCATAGAGAACTAAAGCTGGCGGCTGTCCAGAGGAATAGCTGTAGTGGTAAATGGTCCCATTGACGTCGTCGCGGCGGATTCCCATCGACTGACTCGCTCCCTCGATAAGGGCGTACAATAGTGATCGCCATGTATCCTTCTCATTCTGATATGATCTGCGATAACTCTGCAAGGGATGTATTCCGGTTAACTGAATCTCAAGAACGTCTGTGATAAATCTGTGCCCTAGACGGCGGCTAATCAAGTTTTCACCGGGGCAGTCCCTACCGTTACGGGGATCCTTATGCCCAATTGCTCTCCTCTTTCTCTTGGTTCGTCTAGTTGGTGCAGGAATAGCTTGCGCGAATCCACACAATGGGCAGATGTGGAAACCCCAACCATTGGGCCCATGATTTACTAACACGAGTTCGCCATATCGGGAATATCGTGTGCTGACAGCAGATTCAGGTGTTGACAACTGCGAATGGGGTACTGGTGATTCCTGATGATCCTGTTCAGATACTTCTATATCTTGGGGTCGATCATAGTCGCTGAAGTACACTCGCGATGTAAACTGTCGAGGCGGGCGCGCTTCGCCTGAGTCGTCCAGACGTCTGTCCGCCAGAAAACCGAATTCCGGTCGAATCATCACTCCGCTCTGAAATGGAACATTTGGTGCCAAAACATGTCCGCATTGACACTGCTGGATATGCTGATCACCCAATTGCCAGTTGAATCGTTGGCACTGCGAACAGATGGCGAATGATTCTGGTTCCCATCCTTTGTCCGGCAATCTGTAGATTCCGCCTCCTGTCCAAATCTTTTTGGCAGCTACAAGCTTAGACCCTGGCGCGAACTCCGAAATCGCGACCCTGAGGTCACGTTGTAAATCGACGCGCCCCGCCACACTACTGTCTTCCACATAATCGGTGATGAAATCGACAACATCAACAGGAAATCCGTACTTGGGCAAGACGTTATGCTGACCGAAAAAGTTGAGAAGGTCTCGACCAATAATCGTTTTTCGAATTCTCTGTAAAGAGTTAGCTCGTCCGTATTTTTCGTCGTCTATTGCCGAGGCTATCTGCTCGCCATAATAGTCCAGTTGCTCCTGAACCTTTCGCGTGGCCAAGTCAAAGACTTCAGAGAAACCTGCCAGCCAGCCCCAGTCAGCTATGCCCAATTCAGCATGTAGCTCTGGTGGCACAAGACGCGTCAGGGCTTGGCGCACTTCGTCTGGTCGTTCTCCCAAGTATTGGTGAAACAGTTCACTGCCTGCAATCAGTTCGCCTTCCGTCGCGAAAAATGGCCCAACTCGCAGTTCGTGGCGGTCGTGAAAACGGTCATGTTCGGCTCCACACCAGCGCAGAAATGCAGCAATTAGCACCGAATGCATGTGCCGTTGAACGATTTTGGGATTTCTTACAGCAACAACGGGAGTAGGAACTCGCCCTGTTACTATCCTTTTGGGTTCCTGGTAATGAGCCAAATCATGAGAACGGCGTTGTGCAAATGTAAGGGCAAAGGCGGCCGCGCCGGCACGTCGGCCGGCGCGGCCAGCCCGCTGCACGTAATTCGCCGTAGCCGGTGGGACGTTACGCATCAGAACCGCTTGCAGTTCACCTACATCCACTCCCAACTCGAATGTAGTTGAGCAGGAAAGAACGTTCACATCGCCTCGGACAAAATCATTCTGAATCTTGCGCGCCTCTTCAGCTGTCCACTGAGCAGTATGTTCTTCCACTTTTATTGCCGTCGAATGAAATGTCTGATACAAGTCACGATAATGATTCTCCTTTCGGCTCAATTCATCAAGTGTAATTGCCTGTAAGTGACCTTCACAGCCATATGTAGTGCAGATACCGCGCAACGAATGATAGGCTAGATTACGGCACTGGCTGCACTGCCAGATTTGGTCACCTGGCTGCATCGGCACCCACTCCCAAAAGGCATAATCCAGTTGGTATCCGATTCCCAGCCTGCGGGGCAAAGAGGAACTCTGCAAATAACCATGTTGACGCCAAATACTATCGAGAGAACTCAAATGGTATTCCCAGATGGCCTGCAGAGTGACTTTGGCTATATTTTCCTGATCCGGGTCCGCCTGATCAAGAGAGACGTTTGCCAACACCTTCTCCAGAATGTCGAGGCGCCCGTTGGAGGCCCGCGCCGGCGCCCAACGAAGTAGGTGACGTGGCAGTTTTTCGTTCGAGTGCGACTGCCCTGTGACATAGCGGGCCTGGTTTCGGGGTGCAAATGCTTCATCCATGGGATCAACGTTTTCAGGAAAGCGGAAGGCCATATGACGTCGCAAAGTGTCAAACAGCAGTCGCAGAAGGACTTCAGCTTCTTTCTCACTTAAGTTCCAGGGGGGGTTCAACAGAGGTGCAGGCGCTTGCCAACCCTGAGGCCAGCCCAAACGCAAGTGCAGTAGACCCGCCCCTTCCAGGCTCTGACTTCTGTCGAAAGGACTCAGTTCTTGCATGAGCCAAGTGCGCATCGTCCGTATTTTCTCGTCTCGGCCTGCTCGAATTCCAAAGATACCGGCCTCCTCAGCCTGTTCGCGCAAGCGTTCTGCAAGATCATCTAATCGTAATTCCCCGCGGCGAGCAGCTTCATCCTGATGCAACGACTTGTAGATCAAGCGACGTCGCAGGATGTTGTTGTAGGTGCGCTCCAAATAAGGGGCGAAGAAAGCCGCATCTTGGCGACTGTCCGCGAAGATGAGGAGTTTTCGACCTTGTCCTGGTTTTTCTTCCATCCTTTCGTCAAGGTCGGGTGGCAGTTCAGAGTAGAGAGCGGTGGAAAGCACGCTCACTGGCGCGTCCTGGCCAGTCAAGAAACGGTAGACTGCGCCACCACGCGATCGAGTGGCGCATTGCGGGCAGTACATACGCTCTTGTTCTGTGCCGTCAAATGGTGCTCGACGTACTTGTAGAGGCTTCTGGCACGAGCAACTCAGCGACTCGCTCCGGGAAACAACCTGCCCGCACCTCCGGCAAAGGGTATACGCCGACCAGTCGTCGCCATCGGCAAAATCCCCGACCTCTTCGTCCTCATTGGTTTCCGGCAAGTCATCACTGAGAATGAAGTAACGCAATGGCCGAGTTTCGGACCCGTAATTCCCATGGGGAATGCACAGATAGGTTGCCAGCTGGCCGTGGCGGGCCTCAATTATTTCTTCTGCCACAATGTAAGCTACCCCACATCGAGCGCACGTTGCAATCTCGAAAACCACCCCTTCACATGCAGGACATTTCTCGTGGCGACTGAGGAACAATTGAAATTTGCCGTCGGTATGGCCGTCGCCATAAAAGCAGGCAAAAGCTCCTTCGAGTGCGCGGGCGAATAGATGATAACGGGCAGGAACAATTGGCAGGCTGTCGTCTTCGGAACGTGCCTGTACTGCCAGATTAATTAGTTGGATTGTGGACTCTGTGGCTGCCCCTGCCTCCAACTCAGGAAATAGATTTTGGGCGCATTCGGTGAGGAAAAAGGGCTCCAGTTGCAGATCGCGTTGCAGTTGGCGCAATCGTTTTTCGCCGCGCAGTATCTCATGCAACGCCTGGTATGGACCTGCTGCACCTTTTACGGCCATCACTACACTTTCAGGAAGGCCATATCGCTGACAGGACTTAGAAATTGCGCCAGTTGTATGGAATGAATCCGAATGATTCTCAAAAAGCTGACTCAGATCTTGGAAAAACGCAGGATCGCCCGTACCCCAAGGGTCGCCCAATTCGTTTGCAGACTTTCGCTCTGCATCAAAGACATCCTCAGGGCTGAACAGTTCGCCAAAGAGTTGTTCAGCGAAATTGGCCGCATTGGGAAAGTCTTCGCGCCCCTTCCCTAAAGTCGCTGAAGTGGCAATACAAGTGAGTCGTCCCGATTCACTCTGCACAACTCGGTCCTTTAACCGCCGCAGTAGCATTGCCACTTCGATGCCACTAGCACCATCGTACACATGTGCCTCGTCTACAACAATGAATCGCCAATGCTTGCCTGTGGAATCATCGAACAGAGATGTATCTTGGGGCCGAAGCAGCAGGTATTCCAGCATAGCGTAATTTGTTAGGAGAATGTGGGGTGGTCGTTCCTGCATCTCTTCACGGGCAAGCATTTCATTCGCCTGAGGATCGGTTTGCCACTCTTCCCGGAATTGTTGTTCGGCCACCGAGCGAGTATAACGAGTTTCGCCTATGTACCGCCCGAACGTAATGGTCGGATAGTTCTTGAGCAGTGTCCGAAGGCGCTTAAGTTGATCATTTGCCAAAGCGTTCATTGGATAGAGCAACAAAGCTCGCACGCCGGGCTGACTCAGCGTACCCTTTTCTTCTTCGCGGAATAGATGTTCCAGAATTGGAATTAAGAAGCTTTCCGTCTTCCCCGACCCTGTCCCAGTTGCCACGATCAGGTTACGGCCTCGCTCAACGACATTTCTTATCGCCTTCTCCTGGTGAGTGTAGAGCGGTCGATCGAAGGGTATCGTGTCTCTCTCACAGAGGTCGCCGAAACTCTTATGCAGAAACCTCGCCTGCACCAGATCACTGATGGAATTTTCTGATTTGAATGGTGGTGAAGCTTCTAGAAGAGGACCCTTCACTAATCGCTCCGGCTCATCCAGTTTCTGCCAAAACGCGAGGCGCAGTTCTTCGTTGCGAAACGGGTAGATGGTCTTCAAGTACCGTTTGTATGTTGCTTCGATTTTTCGAGTAGTTTTGATTGGGTGCAGACTCATAACCTCTCCCCCAGAAGTTCATCGTCAAGATAAGGTCTAATCCAAGCCAATTCTTGGTCCTTTTTCAGCCGCCTAAGGGCCTGTTTCCTACCAATATGAGTGGATTCGTGATGCCTCTCGAAACCGGACTTGTCGAGATAAAGTCGATTGCAGTGCTGGCACTGAAATGGACTGAAGTCTTTAAAGAACAGTAGACGGGTAGACAGATCCAGACGTACAGATGCGACACAGGTCAATAGTTGAAGGGTCCCATCTACATAGCTATCACCCGAAAGCAGGGCACAGTGCCGCACACGGCCCGTTTCTCGATCACGCAGATCATCGATTATGACTGGTCCTAGACTGGTATCCAGAGTCATTTTCTGCCAGATCCAGCTAACCTCAAGCTCGTTTAGAAGGGTCAGTTCGCGCAATAGCTCCCCGGAATCCCGGTTTCCCTGAATTGCTAACCATTCCGCGGCGGCTTGAGAATTTCTCTCCAACATAGTGACCGCTTCGCTAATGAGCAGTGAGGCATCACTAACATCTTCCAGAAGCGCTGTCATGACTTCATCTAGAATAGTCCTCTCCAAGCGCAGGCTGCACAGCAACTCCAAACACTTTTTTCTCGGGACGGCCCGCAGCCTGCTCCGCAACACCCAGAGATGTAGTTTCTCTAACGGTTTGTCAACCCTCAGGTGTCTGAAATATCTCTCTAAATCATGATCAGAATGTTCTTCTTGTGCTAACCGATCAATTACCGCAGGACTAAACATCCAAAGTTGTGTAGACTTGTAAGCCGTGCGATTCAGCTTTTGGGTAGTCTCAGCCCAGCAAATAAGCCACTTCAAAGTTAGGTTGTCTCGAAAATTCGTCAGGGCTTGATTGGTTATAAAGAGTTCGTGAGTTCGGTCTCCGTTGTGCTGATGAGAGAACAAAGCCAAGAGTTGCTCGGCATCAGCTTTGCCTTGGTCGCGCAACTGAACCAGTTCAGCATAGTGTCTCGACATATTAGGCGGATCGACCTGAAAGGTATTGGGCTGGTCTGTGGTGGGCCGCTGTGGCCGCTGGCTCACCCAGGGATTTACTGTTACGATTTCTGCCATATATGATTCCGATGAGACGTCTTGCTTGGGAAATCGCAACTCGATTCGAGTCGAATCCTCTTTTTCTGAAGCCGACAGTGTGATTGGGGTCTCTACCCAGGGTCGATCCTGTGGCCAGAGAAGCAATTGTTTATTTCCAGGATGGGGATGCTCCCAGCTTACTCTTAGATGAATCTGGTAAGTTTCTTCCTCCCAATTGTATTGGACTCTTCCCACATCAGGGGTAAGATAGAGTAGGTCAACAACAACAGGTTGGACCTGTCCTACTATATGTACCACCAATTGCCAAAGTAGAGTCTCCTGCTTTTCCCTCCAGAGTCCCAGCACTTCGCTAAATGCAACCGTCACCAGACGCTGTATTACATGTCGGTTCGGCGGGACGGCTCTTACAATTTGTCCATCGATATCAATCAAACGCCACCCGACATGAAACCTCTTATCTTCAGCAGTTAGGGGGAAAACTACTCGCAGTTCAGCATTCGACGTAAGTCCATCGGGAAATACGGAAAACGGCCGGTTCTGCCATATCGATTCACTAGCATTTGGCATTCCAGTGTAAAGTGACCATCGCAAACGCCTAATGGGAATCGATAGCAAGATGCTGGCGCCTGAATGGTGCGAAACCTGTAGCGACACTTCTTCAATGTTTGCCTCGACTTCGACCGAGTATTCCCGCTGACTCTCGCTCAACCAGTGCCTTCGCAATTCCAATCCCGCTTGCAACGGACTAGGTCGGAGCGACGTATCCGCGTCGGTGACGATGCGCAGGCTAGCTGGTGCATCCGGCTGGGATAGGTGAACCGTATCATGCCCTTCAATTAAGATTTTGGGAATCATTCGCAATCCCAGCGTGTGGTTGTGCCCCAAGGGACCACGCACGATGATCTCGAATCTTCCGATAGGGTCGGTTCCGAGAAGCTCGTCGGTCGACAAATCCAAACAGATTAGGTTTTCCTCTTTTTGATTTCGAATAGGCAGGTCGGATATTCGAAAGCTTCGAAAACCATTTGGTCGGCCATTCCCTTCTCCGCGTAACGATATTTGCCATCGCTGGGGCTGGGTTGAGTCAATCACCAAAGTGGGAGGGCGACCGCAGTATAATGGAAAGTCGCTGTGCGGGACTCCCGCTAAGGGTTGTTCGCCGGCCTTAAAGAAAGGTCTTCTGCGTTTCCTTTCCCCGACTAGCTCAATCTGATGGACTTTGTCGCCTCTCTCATCTACTATTTCCAGTTTCCCAGGGGCCAGTTTCCATGATTCTAGGCGATAACTCTGCCATTGGCCCGTCATCTGGGGCAGTTGACTCAAATGTTGACTTCCCCCACTTATCTGCAAAGAATGGGTGCAAGGATACAAAAGCCAGCGGTCTCCCTGCTTGTGCCATTCTTGTTCGCTTAGTGCATCAGCTTCGTAGTCGTCAAACGGCTCCATTATTAGTAAGGGAATCGTCGCAATTCCTGGCAAAACCCATTTCTGCAGGGGTTGTTCATCCGAAAACAGTTGCACAACGTACTCTTCCGCTGGTAGAACAGGAAACAGATCAGTCGTTGCCTCGTATCGATAGCCGTTTTCGATTCTCTGGCGTACTGTTTTAATAAGATGATTCTGTTCGGCCACGGCTACGTGCCATTCCATTGCATTTGGCGCGTCGCGGCTAGGCATTTGTTGTGGTGGCAAGTCAAGCCTTACACCTGAAGTGTACGGCGCGACTTTGAGCACTGGCCTTTGCAGCCGAACCGGAGCACGTATCCGCTGTGAGCGCACTTGCACTGGTCGCTGCTCTTGCCAGGTCTGATAAGCATTCAGGACTCGCTCTGGTAAGCCTACGGTGTCAATGTCAGAATCCGCAGGGAAACGAAATAAATCTAAACAGCGTCCAACGAAATCCTCCGCTACAATGCCACCATGCCTCAAGAATCGAGAAACAGGCTTGGACAAGAATTCCAGTTCCTTAACTTGATTCCGCCATTCTGCCAACAGTGAATGGGGGTCTATGGCAATTCGATGAGGTTGGATTTCGTGGCGATACAGGAAGTCCAGGAACTCCTCTAGGTGATGGTTTGGGATTCCGCCATGCAAAAGAATGGGGGTAACGTAGCGAAGTCCGCGACTATGATCAAATGTAGGCAAGTTATATTCTGACAGGATCTGTAGGAAGCGTTGACCGCATTTGGTGGTATGACTGTCTCTGATCTTCAGCCTCTGTTTAGGGCCATGCCAAAATAGCCCCTCGTCGCCATAGTTATGAATACCCTCTAACACCAAGTAGAGAGCGAAAGTAAGTGGCCAAAGTGAGAAGACTTGGCTCAACTTGAAGTCTATCGTTGCTCTTTTCTGTACACGAAAGAATGTCGTTCTGAAAAGTAAACTACCTATCTCTTCCAGATCGTCTCGAGTGTATGCCAATTCCCCGAGTAGTAAGTCCCCTTCCCCTACTTCGTGACGTAGCTGCTCTTCCCAAAAGCTAAGCCTTCTTCGATCCGTATTCATATCAGAGTACATAGTCGTGTGCTTCCTTTTCGTCAGTGCAAGTGACCAGACAAAGGTGGGCTACCAGCTTCCTCCCTCCGAAATCGGTTACCCAGTTACGAAGACCCACCGCCTCTGCTGGTGACTCTCGAGGATGGCCTCGCAGAGAAGGATCTCTTTGTGGCCGTCGGCGAAGGTGGGGAAGGGTTGGGGGGCGTTGAGGTCGCCGGCGGCGATGTAGTCGTAGAAGGACTTGAAGGAGTGCTTGAAGGAGTCGTCGTAGCCTTCGTTGTGGCCGCCGGGATAACCGATGTGGGCGAGGGCGGCTGCGGAGACGAGGCCGGGGTCGCGGAGCAGGAGTTGGTTGGGCTGGTTGCGGTGGCCGATCCAGAGCTCGTTGGGCTGCTCGCTGTTCCAGGCGACTGAGGCTTCGGAGCCGGCGATCTCGTAGCGTAGGCAGTTTTTGCGGCCGGCGGTTATCTGCGAAACCCAAAGTGAGCCATGGGCGCCGTTGGAGAAGCGGAGGAGGGCGGCGCCGCTGTCTTCGGTCTCGATGTCGATAGACTCGGTGGCGTCGGGGGCCTGCACCTTGGCGGAGAAGGTCTCGACTTCGCCGAGAGGCCGCTGGCGGGTGGTGTGGACGGTCTTGAGGTCGGCCTGGACGGCGGTGACGGAGAGGCCGGTTATGAACTGGACGAGGTCGAGCCAGTGGGTGCCGATGTCGGCGACGGCGCGCAGTTTGCCGCCCTCGCCGCTGAGGACGCGCCAGTTGTAGTCGGTGGGATAGAGGAGCCAGTCCTGCACGTAGCTGCCGGTGATGGAGTGGATGCGGCCGAGGGCGCCGCTCTGGATCATGTCGCGGACTTCCCAGTTGAGCGGGTAGAAGCGCATGTTGTAGTTGACGCCGGCGGCGAGTCCGCTCTCGCTGGCCAACTGCACGAGCGCGCCGGATTCGGCTGAGGTCATGGCGAGCGGCTTTTCGCAGTGCACGTGTTTGCCGGCCTGGAGGGCCTGGCTTGCTTGCTCGAAGTGATGGCGATTGGGGGAGGTGATGTGTACGGCTTCGATCTCGCCGTCGGCCAGGAGGTCGGCAAAGTCGCTGTATGCTTTGGGGATGCCGAGGTCGGCGGCGGCGCGCTGGGATTTCTCGGCGGATGAGCCGAGGATGCCGGCCACGTTGATGCCCAGGCGGCGGAGCCCTTCGGTATGGGCGGGGCCCATGAAACCGGTTCCGACTATGGCAACGTTAGAGACGCTCATTGTTTCACCTCATAGAATTGGTTGTACAGCCAGATACATTAGCCGACCGACAGAAGCTGCGTTCAAGCCCTTCGAGTCAGACCTGCGTAGCCCCATGCCAAGGCCAGGACGATCGTGCCGTAGACGACCTGCTGGATGGCCTGGCCGACGTTTAGAAAGGTGAGCATCGAGTTGAGAACACTGAGAATGAGCGCGCCGAGGATGGTGCCGGTATAACCGCCGACGCCGCCGAAGATGGAGGTGCCGCCGATTACGGCTGCGGCCACGGACGGCAGGAGAAAGGCGTTGGCAAGCTGGAGGTCGACGGCGCCGGTGCGGCCGCCGAGAAGGATTCCGCTGATGGAGCCAAGGACACCGGCGACGATGTAGGCGGTGATGCGCGCCTGCCAGACGCGTACGCCGGCGAGGCGCACGGCTACCTCGTTATCGCCGATTGCATAGAGGAGGCGTCCCCAGCCTGTGCGTCTGAGGAGCCAGATCAGTCCCCCGGCGATGAGGGCCCAGACGACGACACTGTAGGGGATGCGATTGCCCAGGAAAGAGCCGCCACCGATCAGTTTGAGGAAGGGACCCATCTGCGTTGAGCCCTGCAGGATGGTCTGTGCCCAAGCGGTGAAGAGGCCGAGCAGGATGCCGGACATGGCCAGGGTCATGATGAGGGGGTTGACGCGAAAGACAGCGACGCCGACACCGTTTGCGCTGCCGACCACGAGGCCGACCAAGACGCCCAAAAGGATGGCGACAGCGGCGCCCTCGGAAGACTGATTGGCGGCGACGTAGGCGGAGCCGGTTGCAATCATGGTCACGGACAGATCGATGCCGCCGGTGAGCATGAGGATGGTCTGGGCGCCGGCAAGGATGCCGAGCGGGGCGGCCTGCAGCAGAGTGTTACGCGCTCCGCTGACGGAGAGGTAGTTCGGTTCGATGAAGCCTGTCACGAGGACGAGGATGGCAAGGATTCCTGTCAGCGCCAGTGTCGGGTGGTCGGAGGCGAGTGCGGCGACGCGGGCGACGGGGCCACCAGGCGCGGCGGTAGCGGAGTTGGTCTTTGAGGGCGTGTTGGACTGGCTCATGCGGACCGTTCCCGCAGCAGGGTGACAAGGCCGCCGACCATCATCACGCCGGCGATCAGGAGGCCCTGGATGATCTGGGCGTTGTTGGGGTCGATGCCCATTGCGCTGAGGATGGGGTTGAGCATGATCAGGATCACGCCGGCGGCGACGGCGCCGAGAACCAAGCCGGTGCCGCCGACGAGGGCGACGCCGCCGAGAACGACGGCGGCCACGCTGTTGAGGGTGGCGTTGGCGCCGACGCTGAAGCGGGGGTCACCGGTGCCGGTGAGGGCGACGGTGGCGAGGCCGGCGAGGGCGGCCATTGCGCCGCCAATTGCATAAGAGGAAACTTTGGCGCGGCGGACGTCAAGGCCGGCGAGCCGGGCGGCGACGCTGTCGCTGCCGATTGCGTAGATGGATAGCCCTATGCGGGTATGCCTGGAAAGGAGGAATACGAGAATTGCTGGCACCATCATAATGAGGATGGGCATAACGTAGGTGCCGCCTATCCCGGACTGAGCGCCGGTGAAGAGCCAGCGGAATTCGGGGGCGGTGCCGCCGCCGGGGGAAGGCAGGATCCAGAGAGCGAAACCGGACCAGATGTAGCCGGTGGCCAGCGTGACGACTATGTCGGGCACGCCGGAGACGCTGATTATGTAGCCCACGAGGGCGTTGAGGATGCCGAGGCCGGCGATGAGGACGATGGCGATGAAGAGCACCATTGCAAAGGGCTGATCGTCCATGAAACGGGCGGCGAGGGCGTTGGTGAGCAGAAGCAGCGCGCCGAGGGAGAGGTCGATGCCGCCGGCTATGACGATGATGGCCTGGCCGATCGCCAGATAGACCAGGGGCAGGCTGTTCTTGCTGATCGAGGTGACCTGGAACTGGCCGAAAACAGGTATCAGGGTGGCGTACCATATGAGCAGTGCGCTGAGCAGGAGCCAGACGCCCAGTGTCCAAGTGTTGCGCGCCAACCCCGTGCGCCAGACTGCAAGGCTCGCGGACCGAACCGCGTTGATCATGCGGGGACCTCCAATCCGTGTGCGGCGGTGAGCAGGGAAGCCTCGGTTGCGTGCGCAGCGTTCTGTTGATCGACGATGCGGCCATCGTGCATGATGAGAACGCGGTCACAGACAAGGGGGATTTCGGCGAGCTCACTGGTATAGAGGAGGATGGCGGCGCCGCTGGCGGCCAGCTCTCGCAGTAGGGCGTAGATCTCGCGCTTGGTCTGGACATCGATGCCGCGGGTTGGGTCGAAGCAGAGCAGGGTTCGGAAGCCGGCCACAAGCCAGCGGCCGATTGCAACTTTCTGCTGGTTTCCGCCGGAAAGGCGCCGCACCTGCGATGCGGCGCGGGTATCGATCGAAAGCCGGTCGATTGCGTTCATGACGCGCTGGCGCTCGTCGGCCGGTATGCGCAGCCACTGGCGGATGCGGCTGAAGAGGGGGACGACGAGATTCTGGCGCACTGACAGATTGGGCAGCAGGGTCAGCAGGCGGTCACCTGGGATGAGGACGACGCCGTCGCCGACGGCATCGTATGGTGCGCGCCAGCGGCGCTGACCGCCGTCGACAAGGATTTCGCCGTCGGAAGGTTGCCGGTCGCCTGAGAGAAGGGAAAAAAGACGTTCCTGGCCCTGGCCTTCAAGGGCGACGAGGCCGAGAATCTCGCCGCGGCGCAGTTCGAAGGAGATTTCGCGCACGACGTCGCCGGAGTTGAGACCCTGGACCGCGAATGCGATCTCCGGCGACGAAGTACGGGAGTCTGACTGACGTTGTGACGTTTGTTCGGGTTCGTCACTCTTTTCCAGCTCGCTGACATCGGCGCCGAGCATGGCTTCGACCAGTTCATGCTCGCCAACGTCCTGCATGGTACCGGTCAATGGACCGTTGGCAACGGTTGCGGTTGTGTTCGGCTCGAAGAGGGCAACGTTGCGGCCGTCGCGCAGGATGGTGGCGCGGTCACAGATGCGCCTTACCTCGGCGAGCCGGTGGGTGATGAGGACAGCGGCGCGGCCCTGTTTCCGCCAGTCGGCGAGGAGGGCGAAGACGCGTTCGGCCTGGTCGGCGGTTAGGGCGGCGGTTATCTCATCGAGCAGAAGGACCTGCGGGTCACGGGCAAGGGCGCGGGCGAGGTCGACTACGCGCAGGGTCTCCAGCGGCAGATCACGCACGAGGGTGTCAAGGTCAAGATCTTGCAGATCGAACCAATTGAGCCAGTTCGTGAAGGCAGACTCTTTGATCTCGCTGAGCTGGAGATTCTGGATGACGGTGAGATCGGGAATGAGCGCGGGATCCTGGAAGACGGTTGCGATGCCGGCCGCCATGGCATCGACGGGGTCATGGAATTGCGCGGCGCGACCATCGACGTGGACGGCGCCTGTGTCTGCGGGATGGACGCCGGCAAGGATCTTGACGAGGGTGCTCTTGCCGGCTCCGTTTGCGCCAAGAAGCGCATGGACCTCGCCGCGGCGGACTGCGAAGTCAACTTCTCGCAGCGCCACGACGGGTCCATACGATTTTGCTACTCTGAAGGTCGCAAGCAGTGGCTGCGACTCACTCATATCGAATTCGATCCAACGGCGGGTCGGAGACTATTCGCCCGGCGCCGTGCAGGCGGAGACATCGGCGCTGCCGTTGTAACTGGTGTAGGGTTCAATGTCGACGTATGTGCTCCAACCGACCTGCTCGTCGGGCGCGTAGATTGCATTGAGCGCGTCGAGATCGGCGGTGGTGAAGACCTGCGGTGTGAGAATGGTCTCGTGAGGCGGGTTGTTGCCTGTCAACGCATCGAGCGCGATGGCCATGCCGACGGCGCCGATGGCGGGCGGGTTGGTGACGGCTGCGCCGATCAGACCTGCATCAGCGAGCTGGATCTGCTGCTCCACGAAGCCGTTGTTGTCGGCGCCGACGATGGGTACGAAGTCAACGTCGGCGACCTGGAACTGTTCGACGACCGGATAGTCGATGCCGGAAGTCCAGATGCCGTCGATCTCCTGGGTGGTGATGAGGTCGAGAGCCTGCTGGGCGCCGGTTGAGGGGTCCCAGCCGGTGAAGGTCGAGGCGACGACTTCGATGTCAGGATAGTTGGCGAGGGCTTCCATGAAGCCGTTGTGGCGGTCGGTGTCGGCAGGTACACCATCAATGCCTCGCATTTCCACTACCTTGCCTGAGCCGCCGAGTTGCTCGAAAAGCCATTCGGCGCCGAGGCGGGCATAGGCGGTCTGGTCATTGGTTGCGACGTAGGCGCCCTCGGCGGTCACGGCCTGGTCGACAGCGACGACGACGATACCTTGGGCGATGGCTGATTCGATGACGGCGTTGAGGCCCTCACGATCGGTCGGGTTGAGGATGATGGCGTCGACACCTTGCGAGATTAGGCCCTCGAGGTCGGCGATCTGCTCGGTGGGGCCGCCGTTGCGGTTGACTACGACGACGCTGTCGACGAGTCCGCTGGCTGTGGCTTCGGCCTTGATGGCGCAGATCATCTGCTCGCGCCAGCCGTTGCCGACGAGGGTATTGCTGACGCCGACGACGAAGCCGCCTTCCTCCTCCATCATGTCGTCGCCGCCGGCTTCAGGTGCGACGGCGACACAGGCGGTGAGTGCCAGTGCGACTGCCAGGAGCAGTGTGAGAATTGTGAATCGTGATGAATGCTTCTTCATGTCATTCTCCTTGATAGAAAGAGGTAGTGAAATCTCTTAGTCCCGTTCGCGTGGATCGAGAGCATCGCGCAGGCCGTCGCCCAGGAAGTTGAAGGCCAGCACTGTGATGACGATCATGAGACCGGGAAAGAAGGCAATATGAGGGAATCGCAGGATAAAGGCTCTTCCATCGGCCAAGGTACCGCCCCAGGAAGGGTTGGGCGGGCGGATTCCCAAGCCTAGGAAGGAGAGCGCGGATTCGAGAATAATAATGCCCCCGATGCCGAGGGTCGCCAATACGATGATTGGGCCCATTACGTTGGGAAGAAGGTGGCGCCAGATGATGCGCCAGTCGCGCACGCCGACGGCGCGGGCGGCGGTGACGAAGTCGGTCGCCTTCAAGGACATGATGTCTGCGCGTACGACACGGGCGAAGCGGGCCCAGCCGGTGACGCCGATGACGACAACTGTGGTAACGAGGCTTGGCCCCAGAACTGCTGCGAGTACGACCAGCAGGGCGATGATGGGGAAGGCCATGAGGGTGTCGATAACCCTGGAGATCAGTGTGTCCTCCCAGCTGCCGAGGTAACCGGCCACTGCGCCGATGACTACACCTAAGGTAACGGCGATGCCGGTTGCCAGCAGGCCGACGAGCAAGGCGACGCGGGTACCGAAGATTACGCGGCTGAGGAGGTCCCGTCCCAGATGGTCGTAGCCGAAGGGATGGGCAAGAGTTGGGCTGCCGCCGCGCATGCCGCGAAAGATTTCGTCGATGGGATCGTAAGGTGAGATGAAGGGGGCAAAGATCGCCATCAGCGCCAGAAGGAGGATCACAACCAAGCCACCGAGGGCGATACGATTGGCGCAGAAGCGCCGCCAAGCCTGGCTCCATTCGGAGCGGTGGTCGGAGGTGGCTGTAAGTTGCTGATTGAGTTCGACGGGTGCGGAGGTCGTCATATGTTGAATCGGTGGCTAAGGGAATCTAATTGATTCGAATACGCGGGTCGATGATGGCGTAGGTGAGGTCGGTGATCAGGTTGACGACGACGACGAGCACGGCCAGCACGACGACCAGGGACTGAACGACCTGGTAGTCGAGGCGAAAGATCGAATCGGTGAAAAGGCGCCCGATGCCTGGGATGGCGAAGACGGTTTCGACGACGATGGTGCCACTGAGAATGAAGGCGATACGGAAACCGATGACCGTTACGACCGGGAGCAGCGCGTTGCGGACTGCGTGGCGGACAAGCACGATCATGTTCGGCAGCCCTTTGGCGTAGGCTGTGCGCACGTAGTCCTGGGTAAGGACCTCCAGGGTCGAAGCGCGCATGACGCGCGTCAGGACGGCCATTTGTTCGGTGGTCAGTACCAGGACGGGAAGGATGTAGCCCTGCCACGACTTCAGCCCGAAGGGTGGAATGCGGCCGATCAGGGGCAGGTCGCCGAACCAGCGCGGTACGTATAGGGCGAAAAGCACGATGAGCATGAGGGCGAGCCAGAAGTTGGGCAGTGCAACGCCCAGAGTCGAACCGACGGCTGTGCTGTAATCGAAGGAGGAGTTGCGGCGGACGCCGGCGATGATGCCGGCCGGAATGGCAACCAACAGGGCAAGCGCCAGAGAGGTGACATTCAGGATCGCGGTTACCGGAATAGCCTCGAAGATCATCTGCCGCACGGGTATTCCCTTGCGGATCAGAGAGTCGCCGAAATCTCCGCGCAAGAGGTTCCACGCCCAGAGAAAGAACTGTTCATGATGGGGGCGATCCAACCCCCACCTAGCGCGGATTGCCTCCATTTGTTCCTGGCTAATGCGAATTTCGCCCTCGCCCAGCAGCAGGTAGGTGGGGTCGCCCGGCATCAAACGTATAACGATAAAGGTGCCGACGCTGATCAGAATGATCACGACGGCGCCTTGCAGGATGCGGCGGGCGATGTAAGTAAGCATGGAGGGCGAAAGGCGTACTACGGTGGTTAGTGGTTAGTGGTTAGTGGTCAGTGGTCAGTGGTCAGTGGTCAGTGGTCAGTGGTCAGTGGTCAGTGGTCAGTGGTCAGTGGTCAGTGGTCAGTGGTCAGTGGTCAGTGGTCAGTGGTCAGTGGTCAGTGGTCAGTGGTCAGTGGTCAGTGGTCAGTGGTCAGTGGTCAGTGGTCAGTGGTCAGTGGTCAGTGGTCAGTGGCCGGTGACTCGACATCCAGCGAGTCACCGGCCAAGGGTTTCTATTCCTCGATCCACCATTTGTAGGCTTGCTGGTACATCGAGCTGTTCTTGGGGCCTTCGGGCAGGCCCTTGATGCGGGCGTTGAAGACGTTCATCCATTCGTCGAACTGCAGGTTGAGGACAGGCTGCTCTTCGACGAAGATCTCCTGGATCTCGTGATAGTAAGGCTCGCGCTCTTCGTAGGCGACGACCTGAAGTCCCTCTTCGATGAGCTGATCGACGCGGGCGTTGTTGAACTGGGCAAAGTTATTGCCGCCGGTGGAGTGCAGGGTACTGAACGGGTCGGGCTCGACTGCGCTGCCGTAGGTCCAGTTGTAGAGGGATGCGTCCATTGTGCCTTCGCGCATGCCCTGCAGGATGGTGGCTACCGGCGCCTCTTCGAGCTGCACGTCGACACCGACATCGGCGAACATGAGCTGCGCGAGTTCGGCGATGGGGCGGCGGGCCTGGTCGCCGGTAATGGTGGTGATGGTGAAAGAAAGACTTTGGTCACCCTTGGCACGGATGCCATCGCCGCCGGCAGCCCAGCCGGCGCCGTCGAGGAGGGCCATGGCCTCCTGCGGGTCGAAGTCGTACTGCTTGAGGCCGGTGTGGTGATAGGGGCTGGCGGGCGTCAGGTTGGAGTGGGAGACTTGCGCGGCGCCATTCCAGAGCTCGTCGATGATGCGCTGGCGGTCGAGGGCGTACATCAGTGCCTGGCGCACTTCTTTTTCGGCCAGCTGCGGGATGCTGTTATTGAGCGGGAAGTGCTTGATCGAGTTGGCGAGGGTGCGGAAGTTGACGTAGCCCGGGTCGGCCTCGAGGAAGATGCTGTCTTCGACGAGGAGCGGCCAGACGGCGGAGTCGGCCTCGCCGGTCTGGAGGGCGATCATGCGCACGGAGGGTTCGGGCACGATGTCTTCGCGCAGCACGTCGATATTGGGCCGGCCGCGGAAGTGATCGTCAAAGGCTTCGAGTTCGGTGAACTCTGCGGGGCGCCATTCGCGCAGCTTGTACGGGCCGGTTCCGATAGGAGAGGTGCTGTAGGTCTCCTCGCCCACTTCGGCGTGATAGGCCGAATGGACGATGGGGACGGTGGCCCAAGAGGTGAGCGAAGCGGCGTTGACGGCGTCCATATTGACCTGGACGGTGTATTTGTCGGGCGCTTCGACAGAGCCGATGCCGGTGAAGCGGCCGACGATGGGGGCGCCGTTGTCGGGGTTGCGGTAGTAATTGTAAGTGTAGGCGACATCTTCTGCGGTCAGTTCAGAGCCGTCGTGGAAGAGTACGCCTTCGTGCAGATGGAAGGTGTAGGTGAGGCCATCTGCTGCGACGTCGATGGACTTGGCCAGTACCAGTTCCTGCTCGTTGAACTCGTCAACAGTCACGAGCGGATTCTGGATGTTGATGATCATCACCCAGTGGACTGTGGGACCCATGAAGGCCGGGCTGAGGCCGGCTACTTCCTGATGGCCTACCCAGGTCATGGTGCCGCCCTGTTTGGGGCCGCTCATTTCGGCGGCAGGGGCTTCCTCAGCTGCGGCGGCGGGGGCTGCTTCGCCGGTGTCGGCGGCGGGGGCCGCGGGTGCGCAGGCTACCAGGAGGGCAGCAGAGCCGCTGAGGGCGGAATAACGCAGAAAATCGCGCCTGGTCAGTGAATTCTTCTGTTTCATCTGTGACTGTCTCCTTGACTTGATGCAACTATGGTGTGATAGCGGTCGACCAGTGGCCGTCCAAGTTGAATGGGATAGCGTTTGATGACCCCATTTTAGGTGAAGCTATTGCAGGCGGGGCCAATTGAAAGGACGAGCGAACGACTCTACGGGAACTGCGGTTTGGCCGCCCAGCCTCCTCCTGGTCAGGAGTTGAAGGGCACGAGGGGGGAGACTGTTTGGCACGAAGAACGAACTATGTGCGACTTTGCACGTTTTTTGCAGGCCCTTGCCTCGTCAGTCTGTGAGAGTATAAACAGAGATAGAGGTGCTGTCAAAAAATGGGGCAATTCTGACGGTAGGAGTCATACCAATGCGGTTACCCGACCTTTTGAATTACTGAGATGCGTCTTATGACAGATGACGGCACACCGAGGAAGTCGTAGATTTAGGGCAGGTGAGGGGGCAGGGATTGTGTTAGAATGTCTGGGGTCAAGCGGAATGTTATTGACTGGGAGAATGGAATGCAATGAAGGGAGATACGAGGTTCATTCGGACACTGCAGTTGCGAAATCTATTGTCGTTCGGGCCGGACTCTGAGCCGATTGAATTTGGGCCGCTGAATGTGCTGATCGGACCGAATGGGTCGGGGAAGTCGAATGTTATTGAGGCAATCGATCTACTTCGGGCGTCGGCTACTGATTTGGCTGCGCCGGTGCGCGCTGGAGGTGGTGTGGATGAATGGCTTTGGAAAGGGTCAGAATCCGCGCCTACTGCTGAAGTGGATGCAACCATCTATCATCCGGCTGGAAACATGCCTTTGCGCCACAGAATCAATTTCACGTCGGTCGGTAGGCGATTTGAGATGATAGATGAGGCAATTGAGAACGAGAAAAAGAGATCCTCTCAAGAAAAGGATGTGTTCTTCTTTTACCGTTTTCAAAGAGGTCACCCTGTGCTAAGTGTTCGCGAGGTTGATAGTGATGGGGTGATCCCCGAAGGCGAAAGGAAAGAAAGGAAGTTGCGGCGTGAAGAACTCTCACCCGATCAATCTGTGATTTCGCAGCGCCGAGATCCGGACTTGTATCCTGAGATTACATATTTGGGAAACCAATACAAACAGTTCAAACTATATCGGGAATGGAACTTGGGGCGCACTTCAGCCCCTCGCCATCCGCAGCCCGTTGATCAACCTAACGACTTTTTGGCTGAAGACGCCAGCAACCTGGGGCTAGTTCTCAATTACCTGGGCCATACTGGCAATACGAAAGATACTTTGGATGCGCATCTCACAAGGTTTTATGAACAGTACAGAGACTACTCCGTCTCAGTTGAGGGCGGAACTGTACAGGTTTTTATGCGCGAAAAGAATCTGCATGAGTGGGTTCCGGCCTCCAGACTGTCAGACGGCACCTTGCGCTTTCTTTGTCTGTCCTCCATCCTTTGCCACCCAACCCCCAAGCCTCTGATTTGTATAGAGGAGCCAGAAATAGGGCTGCATCCAGATATTCTCCCTATCATTGCAGAAATGCTCGTCGAGGCTTCTGGGCATACACAGATCATCGTTACTACTTATTCTGACATTCTTGTCGATGCGCTGACTTATGTCCCTGAAACTGTACTTGTATGCGAGAAGGAGAGAAACTCGACAGCAGTGCTGCGCCTAGACCAAGACGAGCTAAGTGCGTGGCTAAAAGAATATTCATTGGGCGAACTATGGCTTCGGGGCGATTTGGGTGGGAATCGATGGTGAGCGTGGAGATTTATGTAGAAGGGGGAGGCCAAAGTAAGTCATTGAAGTCCAATTGCCGCGAAGGGTTTCGTGAGTTTTTCAAGAAGGCAGGACTGGAAAACCATCTGCCGAGGATCAAGGCCTGCGGAAGCAGAAACAATGCTCTGGATGACTTCTTTGGAGCGTTGCACCAGGCGAGAGATGACATGATACCTATTCTACTAGTGGATAGCGAGGGCACAGTCCAGCGAAACAACAAGCCGTGGGAGCATCTACGTTCGCGCGATGGTTGGGACCGCCCTGACGGTGTAACAGATAGTCAGGTGCAATTGATGGTACAGAGTATGGAATCCTGGTTCTTGGCGGATGTCTCCACGCTGGAATCATACTTTGGGCCCGGCTTCCGGTCCGCTGCGATTCCACAACGAGATGACATTGAACGCATACCCAAAGAGGATGTTTTCGAGCAACTTGGGTCTGCCAGCAGAGGAAGCAAAAAACGCGCATATAGCAAGGGGCGCCATTCTTTCGACATTCTGGCCAGGATCGACCCGGAGAAAGTGATACGGCGTTCGCACTTCGCTAAAAGATTGATTGATACCTTGAAGAGTTACATCATCCCCACATAGATCGTCAGGTTGTATCAAATCCATCAGTAACACTCGAAGGAAGAAGCCATGAACAGCGCGCAAACCGTTACCGTCCCCTCCCGCTCGTGGTTTGGGGATGTAGATCGCACGCTTACTTTTCCGGCTGGCTGGGAACTTCACGTCTGCGGGAGCGAGGATGCCCCCGCGCTCAGTGCGGCGGAGATTGCGGCGGCGTTTGATAGTCCGATAGGGACGCGGCGCATCCGCGACGCAGCAAGGGGAAGGGCCAGTGCCGCTATCATTGTCGATGATTTGAGCCGACCTACGCCGGCGGCGGAGATGCTACCGTATGTGCTGGAGGAGCTGGCTGAGGCCGGCGTTCCTAAAGGCGAGACGGTAATTGTGGTCGGCGGTGGGACACACCGGCCGCTGACGGATGAGGAGATGGTGAAGAAGGTTGGCGCGGAGGTGGCGGCAACTTATGCGACGACTTCGCACGATTTCATGGCGGGGAACCTGGTCGCTTACGGCAGTCTGGAGGACGGGACGCCGATCTATATCAACCGCATTGTGGCCGAGGCCGAGTTCAAGATCTGTGTGGGGGGTATCTTTCCGCACGGCTCGGCCGGTTTTGGGGGCGGCGCCAAGCTGATCGTGCCGGGGGTGGCGGGCTTCGCCACCATCTTTCATTTCCATGGGTTTTCGCCCACCAGGGGACAAGGCAATATCGAGCGCCGGAAGCCGTCGGAGGAGGATATGGGCAGGGTGACGCTCATTGATGGCGGTGTGCGGGATCTGCGCGACGTGGCTGAGGAGGTGGCGGGCAAGATTGGATTGGATATGGTGGTCAACAGCGTCATCACCAGCCGCAGGCAGATTGCCGGTCTCTTTGTCGGGGACTATGTTGAGGCACATCGCGCGGGGGCACGTTTCGCGCAGAGGACTTACGGAACTACGATTCCGAACCGGCTGCGGCAGGAGGCGGATGTTGTGGTCTGCAACGGGTATCCACTGGATGCGGATCCGGTGCAGGGGTCGAAGGCGCTGTGGCCGCTGCCCTATTTTGAGGGGGAGCCGTATAAGGTCGTTCTTAACGCGGCCTGCGACGGAATCTCCTATCATGGATTGCATCAGCAGTTGCCCTGGGAGCAGTACCTGAAGCGAAGAGATGCGGCCGATGCTACGCCTGATCCGAAGGCGGTGGTCAATGGGCGGGAAAGCCTACTCATTGTCTCAGAGCATTTCCAGGCGGCGGAGTTTGCGGTTAAGCACGGCGGCGACCTCCTCTACCGGGACTGGCAGACACTGATCGACCAGTTAGCGGCCAGGCTGCCCGCGGACGTCACGGTTGCCATATTTCCCAACGCCTCGACACAGGTTCTGGCGAGGGAAGAACCTGTTGCTGTGGAAGCTTAGAATTGCCAGGCAGCCCAACGTTTTGCTCTAAAGAGAGGAGAGAGACGCATGGCATCGATGGATGAACTGCGCCGGGGTGTGAGTGAGAGCCTGCCGGAGGTCAATGAGATCAAGGATGAAGAGCTGCGGGGGAAGGTGATCGAGGCGTGGGCGTTTGCGCTGTCAGAGTCGGAGTTTACGCGCATCGACCAGATTCGGGGGTCGGGTGTGCCGGACTCGCCGGCGTTGAAGGACGGTACGCAGGCGGAGCATTTGCGCGGCGTTGCGCGCATGGCCCAGGGGCTTGCCGACGGTCTGGAAGCGGTCCATGGGGATATCGGGATCGACAGAGACCTGCTGTGGGCGTGTGCGCTGTGCCATGACGTGGGCAAGCCGTTTGAATTCAGCCCGCGGAACCAGGCGCGCTGGCAGAACGACGTGGGCGCGGCGGGGTTTCCGTCGATCCGGCATTCGGTCTACGGGGTGCACGTGGCGTTGACGGTGGGGCTGCCGGAGGCGGTGGCGCATACGGCGGGCGCGCATTCGGCCGAGGGGGAGTTGATCAAACGCAGCCTGGAAAACACGCTTGTGAACAGCGCGGACCACGCCTATTGGGCGGCGATGGAGAGGGCCGGGCAGCTGGAGATGGAGGACGAGTAAGCTAGGAAGTCGGAACGGGTTCTCCGTGCTGAGCGACGATTTCGCGCATTCCGTCCCACTCGAGCCAGACATCGGTCAGGGCCTCGTAGAGTTGGTCCTGGAGGTTGACGTGTCGCAGGCGAAAGTAGATGGCATAGCGCGGGTGGGGTGAGACATTAGGCGAGGCGCAGTGGGCAATCTGGTAATGCACGAAAAAGGCGTCGCCGGCGCGAGCGGTCAGCATTTGGGGGCGGGGCAAGTCTATAGGAGGCATGCCTTCTGCGCCCTGGTGCAGAAGGATGTCATGGCCGTTCTGGCAAAAGTATTGTGCGTAGAGATGATGGGTTCCGGGCCAGACGCCCAGATTTCCGGCGTAATCGGAGGGCACGTCGCTTAGTGCAATGCCGACCAGCATGGTGAATCTTTGCAGTTCGCCGGCGGGGACGCCGTTGTGGGGCGAGTAGAGCCCGTCGAGATGGGGACGCAGCGCGGGCGGCGGATCGTCCGTTAGGGGAAAACGAACTGCTATCTGGCCGTGTTCAACCGGACTTATCTTCCCGGCGCCGATCATTGACTCTGCCAACTGTTTTACGGGCGTCTTGTTGTAAAGATCGGTGATTTCTGAGGCGTTCTGCAACTCCGGGCAGAATGACTGTGATTGAAACGTGATCATCTGCGCCGGATCAATACCTTTGCCAAAAGAGTGGTTGATGGCTCTGACTGCGGCGTCGACCATCACGCGTGGGACAGCACCCGGAATCTGCACATATCCCTTTTCGTAGAGTTCGAGTTTCTGCGCGTGGGTTACTTTCATGGTGCCGCCTTCGTTGGTGGGCTATAAGTGTAGGAGAATTGTACTACCGTATTTCGTTACGCAACAAGCAGGGCCGCGGCGGGGAAGAGAGGCATCCATTTTTTGAACGACTCAAGGGAAAGAATCAAATATGCCTAGAGTGACAGTCATCAGACTCATCACCGCGAATGTTCTCCTGACACTTTTGTGGCTGGCCTTAGCCTTTGGATATCCGGGATATGAGTTCACCATTTACACGTTCGGCCTCGGCCTGGATGGGGGTGCGGCGCGCAACGACGCGTTCGACCTGCAGCTGAGCCTGGGCGCGGCGCTGGGCATTCCAAGCATGGCCTTTATCGACCACTTCAATATTCTTTTTGTCACAGTTGCGCCGCTGGCCTGGTGGCGGAACGCCAAGGTACAGATGATTGTATTGGGGATGGCAATTCTGAACGGGCTCTACATGTTCCTGTTTGTGGCCGTCTTTCTGCCGCCCTGGATTCTGGGGCAGGGCGATCGGGTGGAGGACTGGATGCTGGGTCTTGTGGTCTCGGCAGTCTTTCTGCTGTGTGTGCTCCTGAAACTCCCCGTGGTCAGGTTTCGAGGGATTCTGCGTAACTGGGCTATCGGCGTCGGCGTGGTCGCGGCCTACTTCGTCGTCACGGCGGCGACGCGGGCGTCGCAGCTGCAGAACGTGCGCGCGCTGCGGCGCATGTGTGTGACCACGCCGGGCGAGGGGGAGCCGTGGCCGTCCGGATGGCAGTGGGAGCCGATGCCGTTCGGCAACAGTGAAGGCTGGCCGCTGGGCCCGTGGCCGGAAGGGGAGAAGCTGGCCGACTGTGAACCGAGCGCCGATTTGATCGCGGCCGCGGCTGCGGAGCTGCAGGCGGTGGGCTACCTGCCGTTGGGGCTTGTACTGGGTCTGATTGTTGTTGGGGTTGGGGCGTACTTTATTGCCGTGCTGCGCGCAGAGGAGCAGTCTGCGGCCTAATGGTACCGGAGTTTCACGCCGGCCGATACGGGCATGGCGAGCCACTCCCGAAATCAATTTCAGGCGACTTGATGCAGCGGCGGGTTTCCAAAAGGGGTTTGTTGTGAAAAAGACGAGAATTCGAACACTGTTTCTGGGCAGGCCAAAAGGCGACAGCTTTCCCGGTGATGAGAACGAAGAGTGGCCGATCTATCAGGGTTCGTTCAGCCATGAAAGCCTGGCCGCGCGCTACAGGGAGGAGTTGAAGGCGTACGGGAGAGATGTGGAATTCACGGGCCAGACGCTGGTGCGGACGCGTGGGGAGTTGGTAGACACGGCTGCGAAGGTGCAGGACGAGGACGGTGTCCTTGTATTCATTCTGGGCCTGTTTCCGAATGTCATGCAGAAGGAGATTGCGAGCTGGGGCAAGCCGACGGTGATGTTCAACCCGACGGAGGCGCCGCTTTCGCCGCTGGCCTGGCTGCACAATTTCGTGCCGGTGAAGGGCAAAAGCAACGTGATTCCGGTGCTTTCATCGGATTTCGCGGACGTGGGGAAGAAGATTGGCGTGTTGAAGGCTATTCACAAGATGCGGCAGTCGAAGGTGCTGTACCAGCAGTCGCACACGCCGAAGCAGGTGGAGTCGAGCCGCAGATGGTTCGAAGAAGGGTGGGGCGGGATCCATCTCTTTTCCGACCTGACGCCGTTGAGCGACGGCTTTATCAGGCAGGCGAAGGAGAGGCTGGGGCTTGAGATCAAGGATATCCCTCCTCAGCGGCTGATCGCGGCCTACCAGAACGCCGATGCCGGGGCTGCGGAGGCGCTGGCGCAGAGTAGGATTACGGGGGCCACGGATGTAGTTGAGCCGACGAGGGAGGACGTGGTCGAATCGTGCAAGCTGTACCTGGGGATCAAGCAGATTCTGGCGGAGGAGGAGGCTCAGGGCATCACCGAGCACGGCATCTGTATGGGGAGCGGGCCGTATCCGCTGCCGTGTTTGGCGTTTTCGATGCTGAACGACGAGGGGCTGGCCGGGATCTGCCAGCTGGACCTGTCGAGTACGATCACGCAGTTGCTGATCGGGTATCTGGCGGACCGGCCGGGCTTTATCGGACATATTCATATTGATACGGGGCGGAATCTGATCGGGATGTCCCACGACTTCAGCGCGACGAGGCTGGGGGGATGGGACAGCGAGGATGCGGAGGAATACGCTTTTCGCAATCACCAGGGGTTGTACCGGAGCACGTGTGTGAACGTGCAGATGGCGGTGGGGCAGACGGTGACGATCGCCCAGTATGTGCCGTTCGACCGCATGTATGTCTTTACCGGAGTGATTGACAGCAATGTGAATCCGCAGCGGGACTGCCGGACGTCGGTGGCGATCCGGGTGGCTGATGCCAAGCGGCTGCTGCGGAACTGTATGAAGGCGGAGCACCCGCTGACGCCGGGGGGCCACAGACTCCTGTTTTACGGGGACTGGGTGGATGAGATTGAGGATTTGGGGCAATTGCTGGGATTTGAGGTTGTGAACGATATGGAGCAGTAGGGGAGAGGCGGGCAGGAAAGTGATCAAGATCAAGGCTGTTGAAGTCACTGGGCCGCGACAGGTAACTGTGGTCGAGGATGAGCTTGCGGAACCGGGTGCGGGGGAAGTGGGGATGCGCTCGCTGTACTCGGGCATCAGTCATGGGACAGAGATGAACGTGTATCGCGGCGACGCGCCGATGTGGCGACGGAAGCAGGACCGTCGCCGACGGCTGTTCGTGGAGTCTGACGAGCCTGAGTGGGAATACCCCTTGCGCTACGGGTATGCTTGCGTTGGTGTGATCACGGCAGTGGGGAGAGATGTGACAGAGTTTGCAGAAGGCGACGTCGTCTTCAGTTTTGCCCCGCACCAGTCGGCGCACGTGCTGCCGGCGGGTTCGGTGTCCAAGCTGCCGAAGGGACTTGATCCGAGGGCAGGTGTGCTCACGGCCGTCCTGAACACCACTTTCAACGGCATATTGGACGCGGACCTGCACTTGGGGGAGTGCGTGGTGGTCTTTGGCCAGGGTGTCCTGGGGCAGTTGACGGTGCAGTGGGCGAAGCTGTCGGGCGCGTCGCCGGTGATCGCGGTTGACCTGATCGAGAAGAGGCTGGAGATTTCCAAGAGGGTGAGCGGCGCGGATCTCGTCTTCAATGCGGGCGAGGAAAGGGACATCGCGTTGGCGGTGCGGGAGTTGACGGACGATCGCGGTGCGGACGTGGTGTTCGAGTTTTCGGCGAGTGATCGGGCTCTGAACGAGGCGATCCGCACTGTTTGTTACAACGGCAAGGTGATCGTGATGTCGTGGTATGCGGGCGCGCTGGCCAACGTCTACCCTGGCGCGGAGTTCCACCACAATCGCATTCAGTTGATCTCATCGCAGATAGCCGGCATCAGCCCTGAGCTGTCGCATCGGTGGACGGCCGCGCGACGCATGAAGGCGGTGCTGTCATTGATGCCCAAGCTGAATTTGGAGGGGTTGATCACGGATGTGGTCGACCTAGAGGGTGCTGCGGCGGCTTACGAGATGATCGATAAGCGACCGCAGGATGTTTTGCAGATCGTTCTTGACTACGGCGAGGACTGAGCTTTGATGCTTTCGGAAGGGAATCAATGTTAACCCCTTTTTGATTATCGCACCTTCAAGGACGGCTCGTTGACGGTTGCCTGGACAGGGATATCATTTTATAGAAGCTTGTCTATCCGCGAACTTACGCGAAGGGTCGCGAAGAACAGCAGTGGCGTAGCGGATTCAATTGGCGTGACATTGCGGTTCCTCGCGGAAAAGCCGCAATGTGCCCCCGCATACTGCTTTTCTGACAGAGGCTAACAGGCCTCAGACAGGTACGACCCCATCGGGTAGACCAAGAGAATCATCTCGGCGTCAGACGGGAGACACTTAAGCTTTCGCCCAGGTCAGGGAAAACTGAATGAACATCGATGAAATCGTTGCCAATTTTGATCGGGACGGGTACGTCCTGTTGCCGCAGGCGATTTGCCCTGAAGAGCTGGCGGTCTTGCAGGAAGATTCGGCCCATATCATTGAAGAGGGCTATGAGGGCAAGGAACCCGAGAGTGACTACTTCTTTGATGCGCTGCCGGATACGGGTGAGGTCGTATTCCACCGTGTGCAGTATGTCTTCCCTAAGGCCAAGAGCAACTCGTTTATCAGGCTGCTGGCGCATCCGCTGGTCCTGCAGGTGGTGCAGAGGCTGCTGGGGGATGACTTTATCTGTGAGGCGGAGGCGTTTGTCTTCAAGGTGCCGGGAAACGGCAAGGAGGTCCCGGTCCATTGCGACGGTGATCCCAGCCAACCGGATGTAATGGAGATGGTTTTCAACGTCGACTACTATCTGGACGACGCCACACCGGAGAACGGCTGCCTGCTGGCGGCGCCGGGCAGCCATAAGCTGAATCTGTCCGGAGAGGAGGTGAGAGCGCAGGGCTTTGGCTATCCCGGCCTGATTGAACTGCCGGTCAAGGCGGGTGACGTGCTGTTTCACAATGTCAAGTTGGTGCATGGCTCCAGGCGGAACAGCGCCAACAGTTTGCGGCGCACGCTCTACTATGCGTTCCATTCTCTGAGCGCGGCGGCGCGGCAGGGGGAACCCAGGTCTGAGGGGTCGTACCTCAGGCCGGGTCAGACGGTTCCCCAGAGCTGGATCGATGACCGGCTGCGGCTGATGATGCACGCCATTGATCTGCGTAAGGAGAGCAGCTACGGGCGCGATGAGGTCCCCTTCCCCTATCAGCCGCCGGCGGGCTACGACGTGGCGTGGCCGTCAGCGGATGAGACGATGAATTACCGGCCGGCGCTGGGGTACAGCAAGTATTATTGAGGTGGGGCCTGCAGGGCAGGCACAAGCCTGCCCCTACGCTGAGCGCGGGGATGGCGGGGACGTGTGCGGGCTTGATGTTGGCCCTCAGTCAGGCGTGTTACGGACGCGCCAGCACGATGAGAGGTGATGATAGTCAGGATTCGATTAGTGTAACTCCTTGGACTGCATGGTTACTCGCAGACCATGCCGTCATTGTCGCGGTCGTCCATGTACGGGTAGGCGGGATGGTCTGAGTTGATGGGAGTGGGAATGCCGTGCTCCCGCGCTTCGGCGCAGGTGATGCGGCCGTTGCCGTTGCTGTCCCACATGCCGAGGGCGTCGACGGTCGGCGTGGGCGTCGGCGTGGGACCGGTCGATGACAAAGTGGGGGTCGGTGTAGGTGTCGCGGTCGCGGTGCGTTCGATGAATATCATCGAAGTCGAAGTGCAGCTCGCGAGGACCTCCTGCGCCTTTGAGGCCTCGGCCTGGTCCATGGTGAGATTGTACTTGCGTTTCACCGATACGACACGATAGACATACCAGCAGCGGTTGAGAGACGGCAGCCACTCGGCCACGTCTTTGGCGACTTTCTGACGCCTGTTCACGCTGGGGCTGGCCAGAGTCAGATTCAGGAGGTCGCGAGCAAACGCGCTTTTGGTGTTTGCGCTGGCCGCGCACAGGCCGCTGTCGTGGGCTTCGCTGCGGGCCACGATATGCTCGATATCGGTCTGGCGTGTGTTGTCATAGTAGGTGCCGGTGTACGGCCCGTATATGCGCCCGCCCATCGCGTCGACGATTTCCTGCTCGACACTTTGCGGATAGGGATAGTCGTCTGAATCGTAGGTTGTGCAGCGGTTCTCCGGCGCGATTATGATGCCAGATAGGCCGGTCGAGGCCTGCTCCGTCGTGGCTGTTGGCGTGGGTGTCGCGGTCGCCGTCGGGGTAACGGTGGCATTCGGGTCTGGCGTCGGCGTCGCGGTCGGCGTTTCGGGGACAACGTTCGTCGGGACCTGGACTGAAACATATTCAGACCAGTCGCTGCTTCTGCCGGCTGAGTCCTGGGCCTTCATAGTGAAGTGATAGGTAGTGCCTGGCTCGATCATGGTATGCCTGAAATTCGTCTGTGTGAGAGCAGGGGCGAGAACCCGCCACGAACCCGATTCCCATATCCACAGCTGATACCGGACCGCCTGTTCGACTGCATTCCAGTTTATTGAGACTGCATTGCCGTCAAGCGTTGCGGTCAGGACCGGTGCGGCAGGAGACAGCCCGAGTACTGCCGAGCCGTATTGGGACCAGTTGCTCGTTCCTGACGAGAAGACGGCGCGATAGGTATACCAGTACTGTACGCCGAGGTCTCGGTCCACGTGTGTAAAACTGGTACCGGTCAGGTCGTCGTCGTCCAACCGACTCCACGAATTCGACTCCCATACCCACAGCTGATACCTAAGCGCGTCTTCGATGGGAACCCAACTGACGTCGATCGAACTGTTCTCCTCGTTGACACTCAGTCTGGGCGCCGGCGGCCTGTCTGAACTCTGGGCACGAAGAATGAGAGGCGTGACCAGGACAGAAGCGAGCAGCGCGAGGATGCCGAGGGATTGCCTCATGTTAACCTCTCCTGTTGGTGATGGGCCGCGCCTAAGCAGTGCTGGTCGGATTCGACACGCGCCAGCCTGCCTCTTCAGATTAATTCGGACTTGCGAAAATATTTTGGTGCGTTAAACTATGGGGCATCTATGAGTCCTCAGCTCCTGGATCACCGCCCGTGCTGCCACCACAGCGACGGGCTTTTTGCGTGAATTGGGTGCAACTATATCACATTGGGACAGGTCTCGTGAACGGAGGCGGAAGAGTCGGGTGCATCCCAGATTTGGGGTGGGAACAGTCTGGCGGGGAATCAGTGCCAGCGGTGGCTGGCGCTGTTTAGCGTCTTTGGGCGAGACGCAGTGCAGGCTGAAGAGCGAGGAGAGAGTGCTGCGGTTTTGTCAGAGTGAGATTGGCTCGGGGACTGGCGGGACGTGGTCTGGCTAGACACTTTCGATTGGGCACCCGTCACCAATGTCGACACCAGGTCGACGAGGCATGTTGTTGGCCGGGGGCGTTGCGGGGGCGGAGCCCCCGCACAAGGGAGGGCCGAATAGGCCCGACCGCCCAGAACTGCAGTAGTTAGTAGTCAGCAGATAGTAGTCAGAGACGGCGCTTATTCTGGCGGAAACTGGAATGGGAACTGACCATGGCTTGGGTGCCTCCTGAGAGATACGAAAGTTCGCCCGAAAACTGGGATACACCCGAGGAGATTGGTTCATCCCCGACTTAGCGATGGCAAGAGTCTGGCGGCGAATTTATGCCAGCGGTGGCTGAGATTGTAGTCCTACTCTTGAAGAGAGGCAGGGCAGTGGTCCGTTGATGGGGGGCGCAGGGCAGGCACAAGGCCTGCCCCTACATTACCATTCTTTGATTGGCAGCACCGGGCCGGCATGATGTCTGCCCGTATAGCGTGCGCGGGTGGTGTAAGGGAGGCGATTGGCTTGGGTGCTGCAACTCAGTCCGGCTGGTTTCGGAAGCGCAAGCGGCGGGCGTAGGAGAGGGCCATGCTGGCGGCGACGGCCATGACGGCGGCGAGGACGTTGAAGAGGAGGTCGCGCTCGTCGTAGGCGCGATTGGGCAGGTAGGCCTGGATGTTTTCGTCGATGAGGCCGATCAGCGAAGCGGCTATGACCGCGAGCAGAGCGGGTACGGGGACGCGGCGGCCGTGGCTGGCGCGTTCCTTTAGTGCTTCGTAGATGAAGACGGACAGTACGCCGTATTCGATGAGGTGCGTGCGCTCCTCCGGGGTCGCCATGCGCACGAAGACGAGGATGTAGACGGCGGCCACGCCGAGCGCGACCCCGATTTCGAGGCCTCCCGGGCGCGCTTTGAGCCCGTAGACCAGGATTACAGCCCCGACCAGTAGAAAACTGACCATGAAGAGGGCTTCGAGCAGGCCGTGTGTTCGCAGGTGCCCGGCCAGCGTGCGCGCGAGCCCGAGCGTGGAGTAGATAGCAACGACTACGGCCAGGGCCCATAGCCAGAGGCGGCGTTCTCGATTGGATGTGAATAGGGACATGGAGATCGTTAGTTTGTTTGCGCTTCGCCAAATGCGCTGTTTGCGCTTCGCCAAATGGCCGAGGATGGCGTCGGCTCAGGGCAAAGGATGCGGTCGGCTCAGCGCAAAGTCAGTGAAAGGGCATATTCGAAAGAGACTTGAGGGCGGCGCGGCCGGGGACTACCCTTTTATGCCGGTGAGGGTGAAGCCCTCGGTGAAGTAGCGCTGCCCATAGTATGATAGCGCCATCATGGGCAGAGATACAAGAACGGACATGGCCATCATCGGCCCCCACTGGGTGTCGCCGCGCGAGCCGATAAAGCCCATCATGGCGAGAGTAAGGGTCTGCATGCTCTTGTCCTTGAGGTAGAGGAGAGGGAAGAGGAGGTCATTCCAGGCCCAGGCAGTGACGATGACAATCTGCAGGGCGAGGATGGGCTTGGAGAGAGGGATGATGATACGCCATAGGATGACCAGATCGTTACAGCCGTCGAGGCGGGCGGCTTCAGAGAGTTCGTTGGGAATGGCGCGGAAGAACTGGCGCAGGACGAAGACCATGGCGGGATTGAGCGCGAGCATTGATGGGATAATGGCGGGCAGCCACGTCCCAACCCAGCCCATGCGGGCCATCATCACAAAGCGGGGCACCATTGTTACGAAGTCGGGCATCAGCATGAGGCTGATGTTGAGCATCATGAGCAGCTCGCTGCCGGGAAACCTCATCCGTGCGAAAGCATACGCGGCCAGAACACAGGAAGCCATTGTGGGTACTAGTACGAAGACCGCAAGCATGAGGGTGTTGCGCAGGTGGAGGAGCCAGTCGCGTGCGCGCCAGCCGTCGTCGAAGTTCTCGAGGGTGACGGGGTTGGGAATCCACTGGATGGGGAAGGTGATGCGCATCTGTTCGAGCGTTTTGAAGGCGTTGCTGAACATCCAGAAAACGGGCAACAGGGCGAAGAAGAGAAAGGCTGCGATCAGCAGATAGGCGATGGCGTGCTGAATGGTTCTGCTGGCGCGCATGCCGAGAGTGAAGCGGCCCGAGGGGAAAATGTAGCGGCGTGCAGTGCGAATGCCTGCCATACAGTTCAGTTGCCTCCCTCGTAGTAGACCCAGCTTGCGGAGGTGCGGAAGAGGAGGACGACGATGATCATGCTGATGACGAAAAGAATCCATGAGAGCGCGGCGGCGTGGCCCATTCTGAAGTACCTGAAGGCGTTTTCATAGATGAGTTGGCCGTAGAACATCGAGCCGCCGGCGGGGCCGCCGCCGGTCATCAGCATGGGGGTGGAGAACATCTGAAAGGCGCCGATCAGGCTTGTGAGAAGGTTGAAGAGGGTGTAGGGGGTCAGCATGGGCAGCGTGACTTTGAACAGTGTCTGGATGGACTTTGCGCCGTCGATTTTGGCTGCGTCGTAAAGTTCCTGGGGCACATTCTGGAGCCCGGCGAGGAAGATGAGCATACCGATACCGCCCTGGATGGCCATGAAGATGAAGACCCATTTGACCATCACGGGATCTGTGAGCCAGGCCTGTCCCCGGGGGAAGCCGAGGGCTTTGAGGAAGCTGTTGATCAGGCCGAGATTAGGGCTCCAGATGAAGACGAAGACGGCGGCGGCGCCGGCTACGGGGACGGTGCCGGGCACGAGGGCGAGCGTGCGGAAGAGCTGAAGGCCGCGCACTTTTACGTTGAGAAGCAGCGCCTGCAGCAGGCCGACGACCAGCCCGCCGGGAACGGAGACAACCACGTAGAGCAGCGTGTTCATCAGGGCTTTGCGGGTATAGTCGTGCTCTGCGAGATTGACGTAGTTGCGGAATCCGATCCACTTGGCGGGCTGGAAGACGTCGTAGATGGTGAAGCTGTGGTAGAAGGAGTCGAGGATGGGGTAGGCCTGGAAGGTGAGGACGCCCACGAACCAGGGGAGAAGGAAGAGGAAGGGGAGCATGCGGCGACGGAAACTGCGGCCGCGTGCCCAACGGTCAGGGAGTCCGGGGTCTGCGGCGGGATCCAGGCCTGGTTGTGGTGCGCTCAGTTGTGGTGTAGTCATATCAAACCTGGAGGTTGAGAGGTGATTCGGGGCCTTTGGGATGGGATCCCTGAAGTGGCGGTCGCGCCTTGGGGCGGGAGCCAAGGCACGACCGGGATGTGTCACGGTTTGCGCTTCGCCAGATGCGCTGTTTGCGCTTCGCTAAATGGCCCAGGATGGCGTCAGCGAAACGCAAAGAATGCGGTCGGCTCAGCGCAAAGTCGGGAGGCTAACTTTGGGTCTCCCAGTATTCGTCGAGGGACTGCTGGAGTTCTTTGTTGATGTCGACAAGGGCGTCTTCGGGTGATTTGACGCCGACGGTCACCTCTTCGAAGGCCCGAGCCCAGAGGTTTTCACACTGGGACTGGACGGGCGTGAGGAACTCGTTGGGGCTCCAGAGCCGGTCGGCTTCGAGCGGTGCGTCGAAGAACCATTGCAGGCCGGGCACGCTGGAAAGATCGATGGCGTCGAGCAGCGGTTTGCTCCACATGGCGGCGGCCCGGATTTCGAATTCTATGAGGCCGACTTCGACGCTGGTCATGTGAATCATGAAGGTGAGAGCGTCTTCGGCGACCTGGGTGGTACGGGGCATGAAGAGCGTATGGCCAGTACCGAAGTCGATGGCATTGTAGCCTTCGTTGAGGTTGGGATGGAAGCCATAGCCGATGGATTCGAGTTCGACGCCGGTGACTTCGACCATACTGCGCAAATTGCCGGGCAGCCAGTTGCCGTCCATGACCATGGCGCGCTTGGCGTTGTTGAAGCCGCTGGAGGGATAGCCGGACCAGTAGCCCCACTGGTCTCTTAAGGCCAGCATCTTGTCTACGCCCGGGTCGGTGTAGAACTGGGCGATGGTGTCGAGGCCTTCTGCCCAGGCTTCGGTATCGAAAGTAAAGGTGCGCTTGTCTTCGGTGATGTAGTTTTCGTCGAAGACGACTGGCCAGGCGATGACGGTGAAGCCGTAGGCGTCTTTGGGGTCGAATCCGGCCTGGGTGAGGTTGCCATCGTCGTCGTATTGGAGGAGCATGCGGGACCACTCGAGCATTTCGGGCCAGCTTCTTGGGCCGACCTCGGGGTCGCCGCCGACTTCTTCGATGAGGTGTTTGTGCCAGCAGATGGCGGGCATGGAGCCGCCTTCAAGGGCGGGGATGCCGTAGGTGACGCCGTCCCATTTGCCGTTGTCCCACTGTGAACCGAGGTAGATGTCGGGGTCGAAGTCGGGGGCGTTGGCGATGAGGTCGTCGAGCGGGAGCATGACGCCGCGCGCCATCAGTTCGGCGAAGCCGCCGATGTAGCGATGGTAGACGTCGGGCGCGGTGCCGCCGGCGACGGCGGTCATCGTGTCCTCGGGGGACACGTGGATGCGAATCATTTCGATGGAGATGTGTGTGCCCTTTTCGTCAAACAGTTCGATGCAGGGCGTCCAGATGTCGCCATCACCGGAGGTCTGCCAGCCGGACTGAACGGAGACGGTGACCGGTTCCATGGCTGTCTCCATGCCGCCGTCAGCGGTGTCCTGGGTAACGGGCTGGCAGGCGGCGAGAAGAGCGGCGCCGCCGGTGGCTCCGGCGAGTGAAAGAAACTCTCTGCGGCTGAAACCTTGCTTTCGCATGTTCTGTTTTCCTCCCGAGGTCTTGGAACAAAAGTAAGCCGAATGGATGGGAAAGGTGATGAATGCGGTCTCTGTCTTGATTCCAGCACAGGGTATCACAGTTCAAGGAGAAAACAAACCACTTTTCTGAGAAATGAATGGCTCCCATGGTGGACGCGTTTGCGCGCTTCCCTCTGGCCATTTCACATGGTTCAGCAGATGGCTGCCACGAACTATGGCGGGGCTAGATTCCGTTCTGCTTTTGTGGATTGCAGCAAGAGGCAGGGCGCAGATTCCGCCCTCCTGATTTCTCCGTGTAGGGTGCATCCCAGTCTTGGGGTGGGGATAGGCTGGTGGGGAATCCATGGCGGCGGTGGCTGAAATTGTTTAACGTCTTTTGGCGAGACACAGGGCAGGCCTCTGGCCTAGCCTTACGGTGGAGTCCGTCAGTTGGGCGTGCGAGGGCAGGTACAAGGGCGGGGAGAGAGTGGAGAGGAGTGAGGAGAGAGTGCGGCAGTTTTGTCTGAGTGAGATTGACTCGGGGACTTGGGGGGACGTGGTTTGGGGGAGATCTTTCGACAGGGCACCCGTTACGAATATCGACACCAGGTCGGCGAGGCATGTTGTTGGGGGGGGCGTTGCGGGGGCGGAGCCCCCGCACAAGGGAGGGCCGAATAGGCCCGACCGCCCAAAAGCGAAGAGAGAGGGGAGAGGAGTGAGGAGGGAGTGACACCGTATGGTCTGCCTGCGAAAAGAGCGGGTACTGAACGTAGCTTGGTTGCTTTCGCAGGTATACGTATGATCGTCCCAATATTGGGATGCACCGCCCGTGTACGAGGAGGGTCGCAAGAGAGCAGTTTCATGCTACACTAACTGCATTGTGTGTGCATATGACTCAAATTAAGGGGAGGAGAGAACCAATGTCTGACCTGAGCGCGGCATCGCTTGAGCATCGTTTGACGGAAGAAGAACGACAGACATTCAACGAGACCGGTATTATCTACGTGAGGAATGCTCTTTCGGCGGAGCAGGTGGAACATGGTGTCGAATTGACGGAACGGATCCACAAGGCGAAGTTGGCGGAGGGGCACGACCCGCGCATTGCGTTGTTCTATCCCAATTTTATTCCTGATGATCCGTATTTCATCAATCTGGTCGATTACGAGCGGGTTCTGCCCAAAGTTTGGGGGATCCTGGGCTGGAACATCTTTCTATATCACGCGCATCTGATTGTGACGCCACCGAACGGTGAGGAGCCGAATGACAAGACGTTCAGCTGGCATCAGGACAGCGGCCGCGTCAATGTGGAAATGGAGAGCCATCCGCGGCCGCGGCTGTCGCTGAAGGTGGCGTATTTTCTGTCGGATACGAGCGAGCCGGGACGGGGCAACTTCTGGGTGGTGCCGCGGAGCCACGTGCGGGATACGATCGACAGGCCGGAGAGCGGTACCGGCCAGCCTGAGGGGGCGATGCCGGTGCTGGCCAAGCCGGGGGACGCGGTGTTCTTTGACCGGCGGCTGTGGCATACGGCCAGTCCGAACTGGTCTGACATCACGCGGCGGGTTTTGTTTTACGGCTACGGCTATCGCTGGCTGCGGACGAAGGACGACATGACGGTCGACCACCTGTGGGATAGCGTCAGCCCGATCCGCCGGCAGTTGCTGGGGTGGAGCGTGAATGCGAACGGGCGGTTTTCGCCGACGGATGAGGACGTGCCGCTGCGTATGTGGCTGAAGAAGCACAGCCCAGCAGAGGCGGGGTGAACTGAAGAGGAGAGAGCGGAGAGGAGTGAGGAGAGAGTAGCGTTCTCTCACACATCGACTCCTCTATCCGCTTCAGCTACTTATAGGGCCAAGCGATTTCGAGGAAGGGCTGGTCCATGCCCGCTTCTTTGTCCATAGGCCTGGTTGCGTAGACTTCGCGAGGGGAGCCGGCGATTTTGTGGCCGTTCTCTTCGATCCAGTTGTAGACGGCGTCGTAGTAGCCCAGTATCTCGGGGAAGTGTGCCTGGCGCAGGGTTAACGAAGTGTAAGCGATGGATCCGCCTGGCAGGGTTTCACTCTTGATGTTGCCTCTGACAGTGGGCACGGTTTTGACGGGGATGCCGACTTCGACGGGCCCGTTCTTGTCCTTGTTGACTTCGCCGTGGTAGATGGCGACGGGCTTGCCGTCCTGTTCAACGCCCGCTTCGGCAATCAAGGCCGCGATCTGCTCATAGGATTCGCGCAGGTGGACGTGGAGTTCGTCGATATTGACATGGCGGGTGATGCTGAGCATGTGGCGGTCCGGTTGTTCCAATGTACTGACTGTGGGGGACATAAGTGTCTCCTTTTTTTGTAGCTCGTATAGTGAGCCGTTGATGGGTACGTAGAAGGCAACTGTCTGGTCCTGGCGGCGGCGAAGGGCGGGAAGGGCGGTGCTTTCTGCATAGGGCGGCGCGTCGCGCAGGCTGATTTCGGTTTGCGGCAGCCAGCGTTTGTAAATGGCCTGCCACATGGCATCGCGGCGACTACCGTGGTGGTGAAAGACAGCATAGACTCCGCCTGCAAGTTGTTGGACGTCCACGGGTCCGCGCGGCTGGATGGAAGCGTTCTCTTCGAGTAGGATGCCGGCGTCTACCCGCATTTTGTCACTTGCGGCGTTGTCCTCGTTGGGAAGGTCGCGGCAGACCTGTACGTAGGAGGGTGGTTCGAAGGGGTCGATGTCGGAGGTATCGTTTCCGGCTATGCGTGTGTGTTGTTTAAGCGTGGTCCAGACAGTTTCGCTGTCCGCTTCTGCGCCGACGCAGGGAATGTAGACCAGTTCGTAATCGGGTCGTTGGCGGATCTCAGGCTGCAGGAGAAGCGGTTCCCAGTTGTTTGCATAGAGTGTGGGCCGCCGGAGGCGGCGGAAGGTGCGGGGGCTGATCCGGAAGTGTTTCTTGAAGGCGCGGCCAAATGCGGCGGGCGTTTCGTAACCGGCTTCGAGGGCGATCTGCGTCACCTGGTCGCTGCTGAGGATGAGGCGGCGGGCTGCCCAGTCGAGGCGGATGCGGCGCACGTAGTCGCTGGTTGTTTCGCGCAGGTATGCTGCAAAAATGCGGTGGAAGTAGTAGGGTGAGAAGCCGGCTACGGCAGCCAGCGTCTCGACGGTCATGGGCGCGTCGATGTTCTCCTGGATATGGAGGAGGACGGCGTTGAGGCGCTCGCGATGGTGGAGGATTGTGTCTTCACGCGTCTGTACTGCGTTCTGGATCGTCATGCGGCCAGTATAGCAGAATGATATTGGGCAAACTATCCCGTTCTTGCTGTTTGTGCATACTGGTTGTTCATTTGGATTCGATCTCGCTGCCGTTGGTCTGACCTTTTGTTGTCAAGCAACCACCAGGGCACCCACAAGGGGTGCCCCTACGGGCCTGTGTATGCAGTCCAGCTTGGGCACGAGGACCAGGGCACCCACAAGGGGTGCCCCTACGGGTTGAAGTGCCAACGAAACCTAGTCACCAAGCGCACAGGCCGTTTTGGGCTACGCGTAAATTAGAGGAGGACGCTTCGATGAAGATTACGGAAGTTACGCCGATTGTCATGGACGCCGGGTGGCGCAGTTGGATCCTGGTGAAGGTTGAGACGGACGAGGGCATCACGGGGTGGGGGGAGTGCAGCGACCAGGCGGTGAACGGGGTGGCGGGCGCTGTGCGAGACCTGACGCCGGTGGTGATGGGGCGGGATCCGAGAGCGTTTGAGCAGCGCTGGTGGGATATGTACCGGGCGTTTCAGTCGAGTCCGGGCGGCATCGGCGCGAAGGCGATTGCGGGTATTGAACTGGCGCTGGTGGAGATCGCGGCGCGGGCGCGGGACTGCTCGGTTGTCGAGCTTTTCGGCGGCCCGACGCGGGAGAGCGTGCGGGTGTACTGGTCGCATTGCGGGACGAGCCGGATTCGCGTGCATGAGCTGATGGGCACGCCGCCGCTGCGTTCGATGGAGGATGTGGCTGCGCTGGGACGGGAGGTCGTCTCGAAGGGATTCACGGCGCTGAAGACGAACATTCTTTTCCCCGGCGATCCGGGACACGTCTACTTTCCGGGACGGAATCCGGGCGGCGCCACCGATCAGGTTGCGTCGAACGAGTTGATCGATCACATCGTTACGCAGATGGGCACGTTCCGGGACGCGGTGGGGCCGCATTTCGATCTGTTATTGGACTTGAACTTCAACTTCAAGCCGGAAAGCTGTCTGGAGATCGCGCGGGCGCTGGAATCGTTGCGTCTGATGTGGCTGGAGATCGATCTGTATGAGCCGGAGGCGCTGGCGGAGGTGCGGCGCAAGACGAGCACGCGTATCTGCACGGGCGAGACGCTTTACTATGAGCGCCAGTATCTGCCCTATCTGCAGGCGCGGGCGTCGGACTATCTAATGATAGACGTGCCCTGGAATGGCTTTGCGGCGTCGAAGCGGGTGGGGGAGCTGGCGCAGACTTTCCAGATGAACATCGCGCCGCACAACTACTACAGTCATCTGTCCTCGTTCATCAGCGCGAGCCTGTGCGCGGTGTTGCCGAACGTGAAGATCATGGAGATCGACATTGACGACGTGCCGTGGAAGGACGAGATGGTGTCGAACGTGCCGGAGATCATTGACGGGCAGATGACCACACCGTCCGGCCCGGGCTGGGGCGTGGAAATTGTGGAAGATGTGCTGCACGCGCATCCGGTTGTGTAGGGGCTGGCTTTTGAGCGCTAATTGGCGTCTGGCAAGGTGATGCGAATGACTTCTCCGACTATGCGAGTTGGCCCGTCGGGGCCGGGGATGGGGCGGTTGGGTGTGCCCTGGCCGGTGGAGACGTAGAGTGATCCGTCGGGCGCGAGGGTGATATTGGTTGGCATGTCGAGGGCGTCGGCGAGAACGGTCGCATTGACGTCTGCCTGGTGGGGCGGTGCACCGGCTGCGGCGGGCGGTGGGTAGACAGTGACGCGTCCGCTGTAGCGCAGGTAGCCGCCGTGGAGGGGCGTCTGGTCCGGGTCAAAGAGGTCGTAAGAGGGTTCAATCAGGTCGGCGTGCCCGCTACACATTTCGACGACATAGATATTGCCTTCAGAATCGACGGCCACATCGATGGCGGTTGTAAGGCCAAGTACGGCGTCGGTAATGGCGCCGGTGTCGGGGTCCACGCGCACGACGGCGCTGTCGCCGGTGATGACGGGGAGCTTTTCGCCTTCGATAACGAGGGCGCCAGAGAAGAGAGCGACCAGAAGGTCGCCGTTACGGGGGTCCACGGCGACGCCGGCGGGGACAGATTGCTGGCCGCTGGCGAGCGCGCCGAACTGTGTGATCTTGCGGTGTTCGGCGTCGGCGATGGTGACGACTGAGAGTGCATTGGCGGTGCTTTCGGCCAGGTAGATCTGGGCGTGATCGCGGGAGAAGGCGAGGCCGTTCATGTTGCCGCGGGCGGAGAGATTGCGTCCTATGCGCTTGTAGGGGCTGATCTCGTAGAGGCCGATGCGGTCGTGGCCGCCGTCAACGCTGAGGTAGAGGTGGCCATCGGAGTGGCGCAGCAGGTCGCCCGGACCGCTGACCTCGTCGCGCCAGGTCGAGTATTCCTGGAGCGCGTTGTAGGTGGGAAGGTGACGAAACCAGATGGTGAGTTCGCCTTCATCTTCGAAGTCACCATCACGGTTGTTGTCCTGGAAGTGCGAGAGTCTTCCGGTCCATTCCTGGGGATCGACGGCATTGTAACCGGTTCCGGCCTCAGCAACCATGAGTGAACCATCGGGAAGAACAGCGACGCCGCGGGGATTGGACAGCCCGGTCAGGACGGTCTCGACGATTGGCCCCTGGGGCACGGTGGGGCCGTTGTTACCGCCTTCATTCTGGGAATCGCGACCGCCGAAGCCAGGAAGGCGGGGCGCATTGCAGGCGGCAGAGAGAATTACGGCGGTGAGGAGTGCGGCGAGAAGTGCCCTGGCGGCAGGGGCAGATGCGATAAAACAACGCTGTTCCAGCATACCTATGACCAAAGGAGCGACAGTTCGGTTTCCGGATCGAAAAGCTGCACTTTGTCGCCGTCGAACTGAAGCCGCACCGGATCGCCAATTTGCAGTGGTTGGCGCGGATCGGCCAGAACGAAGAGATGCAGATCGTCGATACGCACATCCACCAAATTATCGCGCCCAAGCGGTTCAACCACAAATACCTCGCCTTGCGCACTATCGCTTGAACCGGCGGCACCCGGAATAAGAGTAATATCCTCCGGCCTGACGCCGGCGATTATCTCTTCCTTGCCTGCCGCCAGGCTGCCCCGCTCCGGCGGCAGCTTGATTTCAAGGTTTTGCCTCCTTGCCAGGAGGCGTTCCCCTTCGCGGAAAACCCGTACATCGAATAGATTCATTGGCGGGTTGCCGACGAAACCGGCGATGAAGATCGTGCGCGGCCGCTCGTAGAGTTCGTTGGGCGGCGCGTAGGCCTGGAGCTTGCCCTCCTGCATGACGGCGATGCGGTCGGCCATGGTCATGGCCTCCACCTGGTCGTGGGTGACGTAGATGGAGGTGATCCCCAGATCGAGTTGCAGGCGCTTGATCTCGCTGCGCATGGTCAGGCGCAGACGGGCGTCCAGATTGGAAAGAGGTTCATCGAAGAGGAGGAGGCTCGGTTCCTTGACAAGGGCGCGCCCGAGGGCTACTCGCTGCTGCTGCCCACCGGAGAGTTGGGCAGGGCGGCGGTCGAGCAAGTGGCCGATGCCCATCATATCGGCGACGCGCTGCACACGGTCCTCCATCTCGGCGGTGGGCGATTTCTTGAGTTTGAGGGGGTAGCCGATGTTCTGGCGGACGCTCATGTGGGGGTAGAGGGCGTAGCTCTGGAAGACCATGCCGATGTTGCGGTCTTTGGGCGCGACCTGATTGACGACGCGGTCGTCGAAACGGATCTCGCCAGCGGTCGGCTTGTAGATGCCGGCAACCATAAGGAGCGTGGTCGTCTTGCCGCATCCCGAAGGGCCGAGGAAGGCTACGAACTCCCCGCTCTGGATGTCGAGGGTGATGTTATCGGCGCCAGTTACATTGCCCCAGCGTTTGGTCAGCTCGTTGAGTTCGACGCGCACTAGGATCCCCCTTTGCTGCCGCCGCCGTAGATATTCAGCAGAGCCTCCTGGGTAAAGATAAAGAAGATGAGGACGGGAATCAGCTGGAAGAGGCCGATGGCCGCCACTCTGTTCCAACTGACCAGGCTGGTGTCACCGGAAAAGCTGTTGATGTAGACCGGCAGGTTGGCGACCTTGGAGCCGATGGTGAAGGTAAAGGGGATGAGGTAGGCGTTCCAGCCCTGAATGAACATGAAGATGGAGAGGGCGGCCAAGCCGGGGCGAATCTGCGGGAGGAGGATTTCCCACCAGACGCGAAAGCGGCTGGCGCCGTCGATGAGGGCGGCCCGCTCCATGTCCCAGGAGAGGTTGTCGAAGAAGCCTTTCATGAGCCAGATACCGAGGGGGAGGTCGAGTGTCACCATGACAAGGGCGACGCCGCCGACGGTATTGAAGCCGAAAAAATTGCCGATGAGAGGGACTCCGCCGATGAAGAGAAGCACCTGGAAGATGGCGATGAGGAGCATTTCGGGGCGGAAGGCGTGCAGGACCATGGTCATGCCGAGGAAGCCCTTGCGGCCCGGGAAGTTCATGCGGGAGAGAGCGTAGGCGGCGAGGGCGGAGACGGCGCCGACGCCGATGACCATGCTCATGCCGATGCCGAAGGAGTTGAGCGTGGCCTTCCAGACATCGGGCTCGGCCAGAAACTGCCAGTTTTCGAGGGTGAGGCCGCCGAGATTGCCCTGGGCGTCGCGAGGGAGGAGGCCGTTGGTACGCTGGGAGAAGGTGGCGACAAGGACCCAGGCATAGCCGGCCAGGATTGGCAGGATCGTCAGCGAGAGCAGCAGGTAAGGGAGCGCCTGTCCGGGCGAAAAACGCCTGGTGCGCAGTGTCATCTGGGCGGTGAAGAGCGTTCCCGCGACCTTCACCGGGCCTACTCCTTTAAGCATTTTCAGGCCCTTCGAATCTCAACATATATTCGTTCCGTGCGGAGGGATCTCTTGCTACAGACGAAAACAAAAGCCCTCCACGAGTTACAACACATCGATTTTCGGTTCCTGGACAAGGTCGTTGAAGCGGAAGACGCGCAGATAGATAACAGACAGGATGGCGCCGATCAGGACGAGAACAAAGCCCCAAGCGGCACCGTAAGCCCACTGGTTCGAACCGAAATAGGTCTGGAGAGCGCGCTTGTAGGCTGTGAGCGCCCACACCTCGGTGGTGAAGAGGCCCGGCCCGCCGTTTGTGAGCAGGAGGATATACTCGAATGAGACGAGCAGCGAGAGCGTCTGGTAGGTGACGACGAAGAGCAGGGGCCAGCGCAGCAGAGGCAGGGTGATATCGCGGATGACGGCAAGGTCCCCGGCGCCGTCCACTTTGGCGGCGATGATCAGGTCGGCGGGGATGGCTTCGATGGCGGAGGTGAATATGATCATCCCGAAGGAGGCGCCGACGAAGCCGTTGACGAGAACGACAAAGACCCACGGCGCTTCGGGGATCCAGTAGGGCTGGTTCTCGACACCGAGCCAGCCGAGAAACTGATTGAGGATGCCGTAGGGAGGCTGCTGTGCGATGCGCTGCCACATGACGATGTAGACGACGGAAGGAGTGATGCGGGGCAGCAGCCAGAGGAGGCGGAAGAGAAAGCCGACGCGGCGGCTGACATGGGCGGTCAGAAGAGCGAGCAGGAGGGCCAGGCCGACGTTGAAAAAGAGAAGGGTGAGTGCGACGTATTGGAAGGTATTGCGCAGGATCTTGGGGAAGAAGCGATCGCTGAACATGCGCTTGTAGTTGTCGAAGCCGACATAGGTCCAAGGCTCACTGAAGTTGGCGCTGGAGAGATCGGTCAGGCTGAGGATGAAGAGGATGATAGCAGGCAAAAAGAAGAAGACGATGACGAGCACGGTGCCCGGCGCCATGAAGTTGAGCGCGTCGAGCGCGGCGCGGAAGGCGGGTTTCTGGCCGCTGGCTTCGCGCAGCAGGATGAGGCCGCCGGCGAGGATAAGAAGCAGCGCAAGGAAGGCGAGCGACAGCCCCCACTGGGCCTCAACGGCCACTTTTTCCTTGTGGGCGACTTCCTGCGAGGCGGCGAAAGCGCCCCACACGGCTACGGCCGAGGCTACGCTGACGAGGAGGGCGAGGAGGCCTTGCCAGGGGGCGGAACGGCCCGGGAACAGGTTGAGCGCACCCAGCGCCAGCCCGACAGCGCCGGCCAAGGGCGCCAGGAAGAGCCAAAACGAGCTACGATAGAGGAGTCCGCCGTCGGTCGTTTCTACAACGCCAATCGTTGTGGCTTGCAGCCCGGTCAACGAGAGGGCAACGCGCTGATCGGCGATGATGACGAAGCGCAGCCAAGGCAGAACGAAGACGCCCAGGAGAACCAGACCGGCAGCCAGAAGCAGCCAGCGTCCGCGGCTGGCGCCGGGGGGCTGGGTTACCGATTCTGTAGAATTCGTCGACATGGGACGGTTGTAAAGGAAGGAAAGAGGGAGAGAGAGGGGGGAATGCCTCACTCTCCACTCTGCAGTTCTCCGGCCTGACTCTACTCAATAATCACGTTGTCGCCCAGTTCGTTCTGGAGCTGTTCGACGACGACCTCAATCGCTTCTGAGGGTGAGAGATCGCCGGACTCGACGGCCTGGATGCCCAGGTAGTAGGCCTCCGACCAGGCGCTCCAGTACGGGCTGTTAGGCAGGAAGGTCGTATGATCCAGCAGGGGTAGCGTGGCGCTCAGGAACTCGGCGCTGGTGTAGGCGTCGTGGTCGGCCTGAGACTTGAGGATTCCCAGGTGGCCGCTCTCGACGGCGTAGGGGGTGTTCAGCTCTTTGACGGTTGTCTTGGCGAGGAGGAGCAGCGCCAGATCCGGATGCTCGCTCTGGGTGCTGATCATGTAGACCAGCGGATGGGTCAGAGTGATGGGTTTCCCGATGCCGCCTTCCATGCAGGGAATCGGAGCGAAGCCGACATTTTCGAAGAGATAGGCCTCGCCGCCCTGGTCCTGGAGATAGTTGGTGTGCCAGCTGGCCCAGCGCCAGGTGCCCTCGAAGACGAACATCACGTTGGTGAAGCTGGCGGTGTACTCTTTGTGGTAGTCCCAATCGCCGTCCAGCTTGTTGGGTGTGATAATTTTGCGCTCGTGGGCGGCGTTGTGGAGCAGCTCATAGACGGTCTGGGCGGCGGCGGTGTCGAAGACGAGGGCGTCCATGTCGCTCTCGATTTCGCCGCCGGCGGCGAAGTAGTAGTAGAGGAAGTCGGGCCCGTTGGAGGGGCGATGCCACCAGCCCTCACCTTCGGCGACGACCCCGGCGGCGACGGCCTGCTCGGCGGTGTCAAACATATCCTGCCAGGTATAGTCGCAGCTTTCGATGCGTCCCGGAAGGGCTTCAATCTCCTCCGCGCTCCAGCCCAGCTCGCTCAGGAGAGTCTTGCTGAAGTAGAGGGGGCGGGCTTCGGCGTCCTGGGGGATGCCCCAGATCTTGCCGTTGAGCATGGTGGATTCCCAGAGGGAGTCGATGACATCATTGAATTCTGCGAATTCGCCGCTGTTGACCTGTTCGGAGATGTCGACCAGGTAGCCGGCGGTGGCCCAGTCGCCGATATGTTCGTGGCCGGAGACGATGATATCGGGCGCCTCGCCGGCGTCGGAGGCCAACTCGAATTCGGTCTTGTAGTCGCCCCATCCGGTGTCGTCCTGGATGGTTTCGAGGGTGATGCGGCGGTTGTCGTCGCTGGCTTCGAGTTCGGCGTTGACGGCGTCCACGGCGGCGGTCAGGTTGTCGCAGCGGCCGTTCTCGTAGGGCGGGCTGGCCTTGCAGCGGGCCACGAGGTTGACGGTCATGATCTCATCGGAGGCCGGCGCGGCCTCGTCGGCGGCGGCGGTATCAACCTGAACAGGTGCCGCAGTCGTTCCGCAGGCGGAGACGACCAGGGCAAGCGCGATCAGGAGCGCCAGCGGCCAAAAACGTTGACGATTCATTGGATCCTCCTTAATTGAACTGAATGGGGAACACGGAGTCTGCGCGAAATAGAAAACACATTCTATTGGTGGTGCGATTATAGCATGGAAATGCACTGTTGCTAAGTGTTGCAAAGGAGTGTTCAGGCCGGCGCAATACCCAGCTAAGGGCCGGTCAAAGGTGAGGAGAGAATAGAAAAGAGAGAGGGGAGAACGGGCGTCCAGAGGGGGCAGGAGTCTGCGCGAAGGGCCTTTTTTCATATGGTACTCACAGTTGCCCCTACTGAAAGGTGGGAGAGAAAGAGCCCCGGCGATTGCCAGGGCTTTCTTGCACTAGAAGTGTTGCGATGGCTGGGCTCAGACCATGCGGCAGGTGTTTTCGAGGCGGCCCAGTTTTTCGATTTCGATGACGACGGTGTCGCCATCCTTCATCCATACCTGGGGGTCGCGGCCCATGCCGACGCCGTGGGGGGTACCGGTTAGGATGACGTCGCCCGGCTCAAGGGTAAAGGCGTTGGAGCTGAACTCGATCAGCTCGGCGACGCCGAAGATCATTTCGCGGGTGTTGCTCTCCTGCATGACTTCGCCGTTGAGGAGGCAGCGGATGCTCAGATCCTGGGGATCGGGGACCTCATCGGCGGTGACGAAGGCGGGACCGATGGGGCAGAAGGTGTCGAGGCTTTTGCCGCGGATCCATTGGGGATCACCGAGCTGCAGGTCGCGGGCGCTGACGTCGTTGGAGCAGGTGTAGCCGGCGACGTAGTCAAGGGCTTCATCGCGGCTGACATGGCGGGCGGTCTTGCCAATGACTGCGCACAATTCGGCTTCGTAGTCGACCTCGGCGGTTAGCAGTGGGCTCCAGACGATCTCGTCGCCGGGGCCGATGATGCTGGTGGTGAACTTGGTGAAGATGACGGGGCGATCGGGGGGCGGCGTGTTGGTTTCGCGGCAGTGGTCCAGATAGTTGAGGCCGATGGCGACGACCTTGCCGGGCCGGTCCATGGGACAGAGGAGGTCCACGCTGCCCCGGTCGACGGAGTCGGTGACGGAACCGGTTTTGCCGGCGAGGATGTCGCACCAGGTGGCGTCGGTTACCTCGATGGTATCGCCACTGGCGACACCGTAAACTGTTTTTCCGTTGTGCTCAAACCGCAACCATCTCATCTTTTTTGCTCCTCGGCGAATTGGTTGGAAAGGGTGAAGTCAGGTTATGTGGGTTCGCGGCCCGTTGGGGTCGAAGGTTATAGGATTCTGCCCGTGACGAGCGCACGCTTGAAATGGGCGATTGTGCGGGCGACGCCTTCTTTAAGGGGGGTGTACGGCACTTCCCCGAGCAGGTCCTGCAGGGGCTGTTCATTTTGGGCCTCTGCAAAGGGAAGGGGCGTGTCCTCGAAGGTGATGCGGCCGGCTGCGTTGGGCTCGGCGGCAACGATGGCGTCAACAACCTCGGACATGTGAGCGACGCTGCCGCGGATGTTGAAGACCTCTGCGCCTTCGAAGGGTAGGCGGGCAAGCTCAATGAATGTGCGGGCGACGTCGTCGGCATACTGGTAGCCGCAGGTACCGCCGAAGGAGATCTGGTAGGCTTCGTCCTTGGCGGCGGCGAGCATGGCCTGGGTGGGGGTGGAGGTCATGCCCTGATCGCGTGCGGGGCCGTAGACGGTGTAGGGTCGCAGAGCAAGGCTGGCGATGCCGTCATCCTGCCAGTAGATGCGGGCCGTGCCTTCGTTGGCGCTTTTGTAGACTCCGTAAAGATTGAGGGGGTGGAGGAGGTCGCCGTCCTGCACTTCCGGCCCGTAGAGGTCGGCGCCGCCATAGACGGCCATGCTGCTGGCGTAGACGACGGAGGCGATGCCGGCCTGCTTGGCGGCTTCGAAGACGTTGACGGTGCCGACGACGTTCACGGCGGCGCCGAGAGAGGGGTTGGCCTTGCAGAAGGGTACTTGCAGGGCGGCCAGGTGGATGATGCGGTTGGCCCCGCTTTCTACGACGGCGCGGGTGACGGCCTCGGTGTCTGTGATATCGTCCTTGACGAAGTGGATGCGGGCGATCTCGTCCGGCTCCATGAGCAACTCGAGGCGGTGTGTGCTGCTTCCCAGGTCGTAGACGGTAACATCGATGCCATCGCGTACCAGGTTGTGTACGACCCAGGCCCCCAGGCAGCCGAGTGCGCCGGTCACAAAGAATCGTTCGTCAGCCATCATATTCGCTCGCGTGTTGCTGCTTTCCCAATCGTCCGGATGCTGGAGAGTTGCTGCCGACTCCAGCATTATTTCAGTTTCGTGGTATCCTACCACCGACGGACCATTTGTCAATTCTGTGGGTAGATTTGGGTGCATCCCAGATTTGGGGTGGGAACAGTCTTGCGGGGAATCGGCGCCAGAGGTGGCTGGCGTTGTTTACCGTCTTTGGGCGAGACGCAGTGTAGGAGCCAGGCCTGGCCGTACGGTGGAGTCCGTCAGTTGGGGCGGGTGCGAGGGCAGGCACATGGCCGGCACCTATGGGGATCTGATGGGACTGGCGGGACGTGGTCTGGCTGGACACCTTCGATTAGGCACCTGTTACGAATATCGACACCCGGTCGATGAGGCACGTCCAGGGGGGGCGTTGCGGGGGCGGAGCCCCCGCACAAGGGAGGGCCGACTAGGCCCGACCGCCCAAAAGAGCGAGGAGAGAGTAAAGAGGAGTGAGGAGAGAGAAACACCACTTCGTTTGCCTGGAATGGAAATGTGAACTGGTGGTGCCCTGGTTTCTTCCAGAGGTATGCGACTGTTCACCCCCAATTTGGGATGCACCCGGTAGATTTGAGTTTACCTCAGATAACGTTTAAGATTTGCAGAACCCATGCGTTGCGCAGCCGGTAGACCGGGGCTTCAGCGTTGCGCTCACCGCAGAAGGCGCTACGGATCTACAGATGACTGAAAACAGTTCTACCGAAATAGACCCGCGAGAGTTGCGGAATGCCTGCGGCCTGTTCGCCACGGGAATCACGGTTGTTACGACCGAGCTGGACGGCGACGTGCATGGCATGACGGCCAATGCGTTCATGTCGGTTTCGCTGGACCCGCCGCTGCTGGTGGTGTCTGTCGGGCACAAGGCGAGGCTGCATGATCTGTTGCAGGAGACGGGCCGCTATGCGGTCAGTATCCTGCGCCACGACCAGGAGGATTACAGCAGCCATTTCGCGGGCTGGCCGGTAGAGGGGCTGGAGGTCGAGTTCGAGCGCCGCGAAGGATACCCTGTCCTGCCCGACGGGCTGGCCTACTTTGTGTGCAGGGTGGTGGACGCCCATCCTGCGGGCGACCATACGCTGTATATCGGGCAGGTGGAGTATCTGGAGTACAGTGCGGGTGAGCCGGTGCTGTTTTACGGCGGGAAGTACAGGCAGATGACGCCCCTGGCAGAGGGTTAGACCGGATCAGCCGGGGCGGTTGGCCTGCGTCCACTGTTCCTTCATGGCTCTCATTTCCTCATTGACCGGTACTGTCCGGCCGGGAACTCCGCTGTCTTCGTCGTAGAGCCAGTTTCCCTGATTATCACGCAAGACGGGTTGGCGCTGGGCCACAGGGGGCGGGTCGACTGTCTTGGCGGGCTCGGCGGCATACCAATAGGCGACGGATGACATTTCGTTGGCGAGATGGTTGCCGTGGCCATGCTCGATCGTGACTTTGATCTCATTGTGGAAGCGCACGGGGTTTTCGAGGTGAAGCACGTAGGAGGACTGGTAGCCATTGGTGTCTTCTTCGAAGATTGATGAGCCGTTGCGGAGGAAAGCGTTTCTCTGCATGCCCCAGGCCTGGTTGAGATAGTCCTCGCTGCCGGTGCCGTGGATGTCAGGCGGCCATTTGTATCCATCCACCCAAATCATTTCATCTCCCTCGCCCCACCAGGTTCCCTGGAAGTTGGTGACGGACAGGGTGCAGCCGATGTAGTGGCCGCGGCCCTGGGTCTCCATGATCAGGTAGTTGTCCTCCCAAGCCTGCCTCTCCTTGTTGACGACATTGGACTCCGGCGTGTTGACGGTGATTTCGTGGCCCCAGCCGCCGAAGGGGTTGGTGCGGCGGAACTCGGCGTGGAAGTAGCCGTTCGCCGCGGGCAGTTCGTCGAGCTGTTCGTAGTCGAAGTAGAAGTACTGCATGTGATCTTCGGCGCTCTCGTTGATCAGCTCGACGAGGGCGCGCTCGCGGAAGGGCATGGGGGCGTAGCAGTTGAGAGCGCAGCCGGCCTCGAACTGATTGTTCCAGCGCGTGGAGGCGGTGAACAGCTGGGACTGGTAGGAGTTGACTATGGCGCTACCCAAGCCGAAGAAATCGCCAAGGGGAGCGAGGACGCTGGGGTAGTCGGCGTTGTCCCAGGTGATTTTGAGGAGGCAGTCGCGGTAATGGTTGCGCTGCGTCATCCAGATATGGGTGAGGAGGCCGGGGCCGCGGATGTCGGCGAGGATACGGGACTCGCCCGCGGGGATGGTCCAGCGATCCTGGTTGCGGCCGGTGGTGTCCCAGGAAGAGACGCGGCCGGTGCGGGCGGCGGTGATGGTTGAGATGTCTGCCAGCATGGGTCTGGTGCTCCGTGGCAAGGTGGTTAAGAGTTTGGAAGTGAGAAGGTGTTACGGAGATAGTAAGGGTCGTAATAGTTGCGGGACCAGTTTTTCGTCTAAAGTCTGGAGTGGTTCCGCAGAAAAAGAACAGAGGTTTTTTGACGCTGATCTTCTCTTCCCCTATAATGTACCACGATCTCTGAACCGGAGTGAATCCCGCTGGAAATCTGAATTCTTGCATTTCCGAACCCGCCAGGCTCATTGACAGTTGCTGCAGCCTGTACGGTGGCGCAATCAGAGTGCAGAAATCCGGACAGGGGACACGCTTGGTTCGGAACATCGGTCAAATCACCACGAGAACAGGAGCCAAAGCAATGACAAGTAAGTTGAACACGCCCCCACAGGCGGACAACGAAGCTCGCAATGTTGGCCGCCGTACCTTTCTGAAGATGATGGCTGCAGGCGCCGCCGCATCGGCCCTGGCCGCGTGCGCGGCTGGCGCGCCGGCTGAGATGGCCGCTCCCGCTGCCGCGCCGACTGCGGTGCCGACGCCTGAGGCTGTCGCGACCGGCGCGGGCATGATGCGTCCGGGTGGCAATCCGGTACGCGGCGGCACGCTGCGGACTGCTTTCGGTGTGACGATGTCGCACTTTGACGCCCACCAGGGCGGCGGTACGCATGTCCTCTCTCACATGTACAACAACCTGGTACGCAACAACCTGGTTGACGGACTGCGCACGATCATCCCCGACCTGGCCGAGAGCTGGGAAGTAGGTGAAGGCGGCCTGTCCTACACGTTTGCGCTGCGTGAGGGTGTTACCTACCATGACGGCGAAGCATTCTCTGCCCAAGATGTGGTGGCGACATTCAACCGCATCCTTGACCCGCCGGAGGGCATAGTCAGCCCGTTGAAGGCCAACTTCACCTTTGTGGACTCGGTCGAGGCGGTGGATGACATGACCGTGCGGTTCAATCTGAGCTCCCCGCGGCCGTTCTTCCTCAACCTGCTGACGCCCACCAATGCGCTGATCTACTCGAAGAAGTCACTAGAGGAGCACAACTACGACTTGCGCGAGGTCATCGCCCCGGGGACGGGCGCGTTCCGCTTTGTCGACCATCTGCCGGCGGAGAAGTGGATACTTGAGGCCAATCCGGACTACTGGGATCCGGAGCTTCCCTATGTGGACGGGATCGAGTTGCTGCACGTGCCGGCGTGGTCCGACCGCGGTACGGCAGTGCTGACGGACCAGGCTGACATGTCGTGGAACGTAGCCAAAGAGACGTGGGACGAGGGCAAGAATCGCCCCGAATCTGTGCAGGCCAACCAACTCGCCAACTTCGGCGCGTACTGGGTATTCATCAATAACCGCGAATCACCTTTTGACGACGCCCGCGTGCGCAAGGCGATCCATCTGGCGGTCAGCAAGCAGAATCTGGCGGCTGCGTTCGGCACACAGGAACTGATCAACATTACGCGCTGGGTGCCACAGGGTGATCCCTACGCCACAACGCCAGAAGAGCTGTCGACGATGCCTGGCTACAGGGCGGACAAGGATGAGGATATCGCGACGGCGCAGCAGCTGATGGCCGACGCCGGGTACGGTGACGGACTTTCTGGCGTCGAACTGCTGGCGGCAGCCGGGCCCCAGGGCGAACTGCTGGCCCCCGCTTTCCAGGATATGCTCAAGCGGCATTTGAACATCGAGACGGAGATCCGCATTGTCGAACGTGCGCTGCTTGGCTCTGAACAGCAGTCGGGCAACTACCAGTTGATGGTGCACACGCGCGGGCACAGTGTCTCCGACATCTCGCCGCGCGGCAACCTGTGGTGGGCCACCGGAGGTTCGCAGAATTTCGGTGGTTACAGCAACCCGGACTTCGACACGCTTCTGGGTAGCATTGACGTGGAACTGGACGTCGAGACTCGCATAGGGCAGATCGCCGATGCGCAGAATCTGCTGGACGAGAACCCGCCGGAGTACCTGGTCGGTTACACTTACCACCTACCGATGTGGAACAATCGCGTTCATGGCTTAGCGCTGGACCGGCGTATCTTCGCCGAGTGGGGCCGCATGGAGACGGTCTGGATCGACCCTGATGCCTAGAAAAGCGACCGTCGCCTGTGATCCGTGGTGTTTTAGGATGCGGGTTACGGCACCTGTACGCTGTCTTCGGCAGCCGTGAAGGTTGCAAACAGTTGAAAATCCAATGGGCGGCGCGACGATGCCCGGTCGCCGGGCTGTTGCGCCGCCCATTCGATGAAGAATAGCGGAACCCCTCCAAGCGCTCATGTCAAAGTACCTTCTAAACCGCCTGCTGATCGCCATCCCGACCATATTTGGCGTCACTGTATTGATCTTCCTGGCGATGCGGGTTATCCCGGGCGATCCGCTGCAGTTGATCGTGTCGGAGTCGGACGGGATATATGTTCTGAGTGAAGAAGAGCTGCAGGCCGTGCGCGCCAGTCTTGGACTGGATCAGCCTTATTACATTCAGTATTACGACTGGATGCGGCAGGTGATCAGCGGAGACATGGGCTCGTCTTTCTGGAACAAGGAGCCGATCAGCGGCATGATCTTGCGACGGGGCCCGATATCGGCGCAGATTGCCATCATGGCCGTCCTGCTCTCGTGGCTGATTGGGGTGCCGATCGGGATGCTGAGTGCGATGTGGCGTAATTCACTGATGGACCATCTGTCGCGCGTCGGCATTACGGTCTTTATCGCGGTGCCAAGCTACTGGCTGGGCCTGCTGATCATTCTTTTTTCGGTTCTGGTCTTTACCTGGCGACCTCCGATTACGATAATCCAGTTGTGGGAGGATCCATTAGGCAATCTATCGATGACAGTGCTTCCAGCCATGGCGCTGGGGCTGGGTCTTTCGGCGGCGACGGCGCGCATGGCGCGTTCGGCGGCGCTGGAGGTGCTGTTCGAGGACTATATCCGGACGGCGCGGGCCAAGGGGCTGCGGGAGACGCTGGTGGTGTGGCGGCACGTATTCAAGAACGCGATGCTGCCGGTCGTCACCACGACGGGGCTGGCTTTGGGCGGCTTGCTGGGGGGCGCGGTTTCGGTGGAGACGGCGTTTGCAGTGCCCGGCCTTGGCAAGTTGCTGGTGCAGGGGATGACCGAGCGGGACTGGATGATGATCCAGAACCTCGTTCTACTGTATGGCTTGATATACGTCATTATCAATCTTCTTGTCGATCTCAGTTACGCGTTTTTGGATCCCCGCATTCGCTACGAATAGTGGATAGGGGGCTGCGGCCGGCGGTCCGGTGTACTAAAGCTGCCACCCTCTGAAAGACGGCCACTATCCACACACTGAGGGAGCCTACATGGCTACAACAAGCGCGGCGCCTGCCGATTCCGAAGGTATCGTTCTCGATATAGAGGGCCAGCGCCCGCATTTCTTGCTCCGATTCAGCAGTGCGGTTGGACGCTTTGCGCAGTCCTCGCCGATCGGGATGGTGGCGGTGGGCATCTGGCTGCTGATGTTCGTGATGGCTGTTTTTGCGCCTATTCTCTCACCTTACGATCCGCTGGAGGCCGACTACGGCGCGATACGCGCGGCGCCGACCGCAGAGCACATTCTGGGCACCGATCAGCTGGGGCGGGACCTGTTGAGCCGCATCATTTACGGTGCGCGCATCACGTTGATCGTGAGTATCACGGCGGTATTCGTTGGCGATTTGATCGGTTTTGTGTGGGGCATTGCGAGTGGGTATCTGGGTCAGCGTTTCGATCTGATCAGCCAGCGGGTTGTGGACGTGCTGATGTCCTTTCCCGGTCTAATCCTGGCGCTGCTGCTGCTGGTGGTCCTGGGAGCGGGGCTGGTGACAGTTATCGTCGCCATCTCGGTAACGCGGATTCCCTCGGCCACGCGGATAACGCGTGCGGTGGTACTTTCGATCAAGGAGACCTCCTACGTCGAAGCGGCCAAGATGATCGGGGCGTCGAATGTGCGGATCATGGTGCGTCATGTTGCGCCGCAGGCGGTTGCGCCGATATTGGTGGTGGCGACGCTGCATCTGGGCGGCGCGATTTTCGCGGAGTCGGCATTGAGTTTTCTGGGGATGGGGATTCCGCCGCCGGCGCCGAGCTGGGGCAATATGCTGGGCGGTGTGCTGGCTGCGGCGTTTCGGCCGCCATGGTGGCTGGTGATTTTTCCCGGCGTGGCGATTACGATTGCGATTATGGCTGCCAACCTCTTTGGCGACGCGTTCAGGGATTTCCTCGACCCGAAGCTGCGACGGCGGATTGACTGAGGCTGCCCTGTCGTAGCCGGTATCTTCTTCTCAAGAGCCCCCACGATCGACCAGGATTTCACATCCTAAAGTCACAAGCGAATAAGGAGAACGCCGTGCCCTTCCAGGTTCTGGACTTCCAAAAGGACATCCGCAATGTACTGACAACGCCGGAGATCCGCGCCCGTTTTTTGCAGGTGGACGTGGGCCATACGGCGCAGAGCCATACGCATGATTTGGGCCATGAGATCTTTCTGATTCTGCAGGGGCAGGCAGAGTTCACGATTGAGGGTCATGCCGAAGTGCTGGGGCCGGGTCAGCTTTGCATTGCGCTGACGGATGAGATGCACCAGGTGCGCAATGTGGGGGAGGAGCCGGTCATCATGTATCTGTCGGTCACGCCTCACATTCAGCCGACTCATACAATGTGGAATGAGGATGGCACGAAGAAGCCGCCACGCTTCGCGTTGAATACCGCCTACGACGTTGAGCCGGACCGCGAAACGGCGACCGATGAGTTGCTGGAGCAGCAGCTGGCCGCGGCCGAGGCATGGTTGGCCGAGGTCGAGACGAATACGCAGACGCAGAGGGAGCAGATCGGGGCCTACAGAGCGGCGCGGGAGGCAGGGGATGAGGAAGCTGCTCTGGCGGCCCGCGACGCGATGTGGGCGTCTCTTTACCCGGCTTTCCGAAGCGCCTTTGCCCTGGCAGACGTATGGAATAGCTTCACATCGCGCACGGTGGACACGGAATACACTGGTCCGTAGTTAAGTTGTAACGACCTACTCACCTATTTCCACTGATAACCGACCGGAGAAAAGAAAGTGAGACGAGTTAAGATCGGCGTCATCGGATGCGGGGCGATCGCCCAGGTCCATCATATGCCCAATTTGAAGGAGCTGCAGGACGAGTTCGAGGTGACGGCTGTCTGCGACGTGTCGGTCGGTGCGGCCCAGTACGTGGCCAACCGCTTTCACGTGCCCCAGTATTTTACGGACTACCGCGATCTGCTGGCATCTGACGTGGAGGCGGTGATACTGTGTCAGACGGACCCGAAAAAGGGTGTGGCGGTTGACGCTTTTGATGCGGGCAAGCACGCCTTCGTGGAGAAGCCGGTGTGCTTCTCATTGCAGGAGTGCGACGAGATGATCGAGGCGTGCCAGCGCGCGGGTACGGTGGGGCAGGCGGGTTATATGAAGGTCTATGACCCGGCATTTGAGCGGGCGAAGCAGGAAGCGGCGGAAATGGACGTGCGATTTGTGCAGATCAATCATCTACACCCGAACAATGCCTTGCATCTGCAGCAGTTCGACGTACGCAGCTTCGGTGACTTGCCGGAGGGGGCGATCGAGAGCGCGGTGGCAGGACGGCAGGCGGCGCGAATGCAGGCGATCGGGGACGTGCCGCCGCACGTAGAGCGGGCGTTTCATCTGCTGTCGGGAAGCATGATTCACGATCTGTACGGATTGCGCGAGATCATGGGCCTGCCGGTTGAGATAACGCACACGGAGATCTGGCAGGAGGGGCGAGCGGTCAGCTTTACTCTGGTATACGAGAACGGTGCCCGCTGCGTGGGTACGTGGATCGATCTGCCGGATCTCTGGGATTTCAAGGAGACGCTAGAGATATACGGCGACGACAAGCGGGTCATTGTGGCGTACCCGACCGGTTTTTCGCGTGGCATCTTGTCGACAGTGTCGGTCCAGGGGATCGATAGCGAGGGCAGGACCTACCGGACTGAGCCTTATATTGATTGGGACAGCGCATTTGTACGGGAGCTGCAGCATTTCCACAGTTGCATTGTCGACGGCAAGGCGTCGCGGACGTCGCTGGAGCATGCACGCAAGGATGTCAAGTTGATTATTGACATTATTGGGGCGTATAAAGGTTAGCGGCTTAGTCGTAGTTCGTATTGCGTGGCTGGAGTGCCGTCGGGGCTTTAGGTGGCGTCGAGCAGGCTGGGGCATTCCGGGTTGGGTAGGCTGATCGATTGGGATGAGAGTCTGCGGTATGGGAAAGTCTTGTCGATTGGCTATGGCTCTCCGGGAGGGGAGGTCTGAACGGTTCGCGGCCTGACAGAGACGGAAGCCAGGGAAGTTGTCTTTGTAGCGAAAGCGAGCCTCATTGACTGCTGGGCGAGCGTGCAAAGAGGGCCACTAGAAAAGTAGAAACTGTTTGAGAAACAAAGCTGTTTTCTGAAGTTCTAACTCCCCCTCGAATCTCCACCGTGGTTCCCCCCACTTGATTCAAGGTTCAATTGCCTTTAATGGTATTATGGAACCTGTTGCAAATTGGAAAACGTTGTCTGAATTGGCGGTAGTTTGCTGCGATTCGGACAGGCGCTGAGAGTTGGGAACGGGCAGACTGCCTCAAATGAAGACGCTGACCGTCGCGTGTATCCAACAGAAGATGCGGTTGCCCCAGACGCTGGAGGAGTACAGGGAAGACCTGCGCAGGTTTTTGCGGGCAGCGGAGAATAAACGGGCGCGGCTGGTGATTTTTCCGGAACTGGCCGGGGTAATGGTGATCCCGCCTCTTTTGAGCGGATTCCAGGCGAACCTGTTGAAGCGGTCGGATCTGGCGCGGCGGCGGCAGTCAAGTCTGTGGCAGAAGTTCAGCGGTGGCTTTTCGGGGGCGCTGGCCGGATGGCTAAACACCGATTTCCGCCAGATGGCTGGCGCGCTGTTGACGACGCAGCCGGAGAGTGTTTGGGAGGCGTACGACGAAGTCTTCGGGGGGCTGGCGCAGGAGTTTGACGTGACGTTGGTGGCGCCGAGCGCATATTTGCCGGACCCTCTGGACGGTGTGTTGCGGAACCTAACTGTAGTTTACGGCCCCAGCGGCGAGAGGCTGGGGTACCAAGCCAAGCGTGTGCTGCATCCTGAGGACGAGGACCTGGCCCAGCCGGGCCACGAATGGAACGTAATTCAGACGCCGGTCGGCAGAATTGGGTTGATGCTGGGCGGCGACCTGCTGTACCCGGAGGTGGGGCGGCTGCTGGCATACCAGGGCGCGGAGTTGTTGATCGGCCAGGGCGCGGCTACAGAGCGGGTGTTGTATGAGAAGTTGCGGGCCGGGATGCTGGCGCGAATGCAGGACAACCAGTTGTTCGCGGCCATCAGCTTTCTGGTCGGCCACAATGAGTTCAGCCGCCATCAGCGAGACCCTTTTGTGGGTCGATCGTCGGTGATGGCGCCGCAGGAGCTTACACCGCGAGCAAGCGGAATCCTGGTAGAGTCGTCCAACTTTCGCAGCGAGAGCGTGCTGTCGGCACTATGGGACTTCGAGGCGTTGGCCGAGCTGTGGGAGACATCGGACACACCGGTGAGGAGCCAACTTCCCCTGGATGCGGTCGGCCCGGCGCTGGCACAACTCTATCGAAAGATGAACCAGTTGCCGGCAGGGCCCGAAGCACTCCTGGCTGCGCCCGAAGTACAGGAACCTGAGACCAAAAAACGGCCCGTGGTGATGGAAGAGAGGGTGACAGTGCCAAAGAGGACAAAGTCAATACTCAGTCTGGATGATCTGCCAGTACTTGCGTCGGTCACTTCCTACTGGGGAGATGCGTCAGATACAGAGATCAAAGAATCCTTGCCTGCCCATGTTCCGGTCAGTTTGACTCCCGAGACATATGATTGGGAATTGGACGAATCGTCAGAGGCGATTGAGTCGCAGGCGTTAGCTACACCAGAGGCGGAAGCGGGCACTGCAGAAGGTGTGAAAGCTCAGAGCGAAGATATGCAAACTGTGGCCGCCGGTCAGTCAGATGAAGGTCAGGCCGAGGACGGTGAAAGTGAAGAGGAGACGCAGGAGATGGATGCTCTTCTCGAGCCAAGGGCTGAAGACGCCGCAGGTAGACCGACTGCGTCTTGACTTTCCAAATTTGGGTTGCCGGCCAGAGGTCAGATAGTGGTGGGCGTTGAACGCTAAGGGAGAACGGGCTCTTCCCTGGCGGACTGAATCAGGCGCAGCATCTCGTCGACGTCGGTGATCTTCACCCGCGGTTGCCCCCGCAGTTCTCCCCGTTGGTTTTCTATCTGTTCCAGAATTTGCCAGTCGGCAAAGGAAACGAAGTTCACGCCCCTGTTCTGCAGGAAGGGAATGATGTCATTGGGCCGGCCGTGGCCGTCGGTGTGTGGGCCGGAATTGTTGACCGAGGCCGGGGCGCCTGGAAGCAGCTCGGCGGCGTTTTTCACATCTTCCATCATCATTTTCACAGTTTCGACTGCGTCAGGCTTGTTGGTGCCGATGACGCCAGTGGGGCCGCGTTTGGCCCAGCCGACGGTGTATTCACCGGGCACGACCGCGCCGCCGTGCTCGGCAGTCACGCGCCCCTTCTCGTTGGGAATGATACCCCAACGATCATAGAAGGGGACGCCTGGAATGGGGACGCCGCGGTAGCCGATGGAGCGAAATACCAGCCCGACATCATATTCTGTGAATGTGCCGATGCCGCGGCAAGCGACGTAGCCCGTTTCGGTAGCTTGCAGCGCGTTTTTCTCTGTAGTAATGGCGCTGACCGCGCCGGCAGTGCCGGTTATTTCGGTCGGTGAGCGCAGGAAGTGGAAGATGATCTGTTTGGGTTTGCCGGTGGCGCCGCGCTCCGCCAGATCCTGCAGTGTTTCGATGTTGCGGCGGGCGGTGCGGTCGCCTTCCATTTCGGTCTGGCTGGCTTCGTCGAGAACAAGGTCGGCCGGATTGACGATCACATCGGCGATTTCCAGTTCGCCCAGCTCTTTTATCTCCGGATTGGTGAACTTGGCTTGTACCGGCCCGCGGCGGGCGAAGATGTGAATGTGCCTGACGTTGCTATCGCGCAGTTCCTCAAGGGCGTAGTCGGTTATGTCGGTTGTCTCCAGTTCGGAGACCGATTTGGCGAGGATGCGGGTTACATCCATGGCCACATTGCCGACGCCGATGACAGCGACACTTTCGACACTCAGATCAAATTGAAAGTGACGGAAGTCGGGATGGCCGTTGTACCAGGCGACGAACTCTGTGGCGGAGAAGCTGCCCGCCAGGTCTTCGCCGGGGATGCCGAGCCTTTTGTCGGACTGGGCACCGACGGCGTAGACGATCTGGTCATAGTGGGACTTGAGCTCAGCGTGGGTGATATCGGCTCCCAGGTCCACGTTGCCGAAGTAGCGGACGCGGCTGTCTTTCATCGTGCGCTCGTAGATGCGGGTTACGGACTTGATCTTCTGGTGATCGGGGGCGACGCCGTAGCGCACCAGTCCGTAGGGCGTGGGAAGCCGGTCGAAGAGATCGATTGAGACGTGGGCATCCTTTTGTTGCAGCAAGGCGCCGGCGGCGTAGAAGCCAGATGGTCCGGCGCCGACAATAGCGATGCGCACGGGTCTGCTGCTGCTGCCAAGTCTTCCTGTAAAGGTCAATGCAATTTCCTCTTGGAGTTTATTCCTGGGTACAAACTACAATATGGCAGCGAATTTCACAATTTTCGCTGGAGCAGAGACTGAAACTGCCGCGCCAGAGTGAGGACGCCGATACCGAGTTGGAAGTATTCGGCGGGGCCGATGGTTTCGAGAGCTGTCTCGCCGTCCTCTTCTCTACGCGCGCTGGATAGCCAGGCAAAGACGCCGCCCAGCAGAGCGCCTCCGATCATGCCTGCTAAAATGATTCCTGTCCGGCCGCTTTCCTTCATTGTCAGTCTCCACTATATCCGGCACCATCCATTTAGCGCGTAAGCGCTTGTACAATTTACGTCCCTGATAACAGTTTCGCAGGGCGCGGACCGGTCTGTTGCGAAAATCGACCGCGACGCTAGCGGCAGCGCCGCGGTCGATTGGTGCGCACATTGTAGCGGCAGAAGCCGCTCTTGTCACATGCAGCAGAAGACCATAGGACTGAATCGTCTTACTTCAGGATCATCTCCTTGACGAGGATGCGGTGATCAAGCTGAGGCGCCCATTCGATCCGGCCGCCGAGGCCGTAAGCGAGATCGAGGTGGCCTATGTAACCTATAGCGACATCCTCGTGCACTATCCGGCTGAGCTCCTGCAGCGTCATTTCACGCTCGTCTCCGGTGAGGGGAAGGGCCTTCATCCAGACGGCATCGGCTTCCTCGTTGCAGTAGACAGAGAGGATGCCCTCGCAGGAGTAATAGAAGCGGTAGGAAGAGGCGTAGTCCATGATTTCGTTGCCATGCAGGTGGATGGCGACGAAGTTCCGGTCTTCGGGAACGTCCTTGATGTTGATCAGCATCACCTGTCCGAAGCCTTCGGGATCGTAGAAGGTGGTGGTTACGCTGAAGCCGACGTCGGTGAGCATGGAAGCGACGGCCTGAATGACTTCGTCAATTCTGGGGAAGACGGCATGGCGTGCGCCGAGCGTGATCTCCATGTCGACGGGTACGCCGTCTGCAGCCGCGGCGGCCAGGAGCTCTCGGGCCTGGTCCGGGTCGTAGGGATAGGGCTCCAGGCTGGGGTCGTGGCCGGTGGCGGAGGAGTTGACTATCTGGCTGGCGACGGTAGCCGCGCCGCCGAGGATGCTGTCGACGATGGCCTCTTTGTCGATAGCCAACTGGAAGGCCAGGCGGACGCGCTGGTCGGACAGTAGCGGGCTATTGGTATCCATGCGGATGAAGATCGTCTCGACGCTGGGGGCGGACACGCAGCTGGCGTCAGCTTCGGCGTCGAGCAGCTGGCACTGTTCGGGTGTGATGAACGCGGCCAGATCGACCTCGCCGGCTTGCACGGCGGCGACCCGCACCTGGTCCTCCTGCAGGAATCGAATCGTAACAGTCTTGAAGGTTTGCGCGCCGCGCGCGTCTTCTGTATGGGACAGGCCCCACCAGTCGGGGTTGGCCTCGTAGGTGATCGACTCGCCCTTGCGCCACTCGACATACTTGTAGGGGCCGGTGCCGATTAGTTCGGTATGGTAGGAGTCGGGATCTTCGGCCAGCTGCCTGGCTGAGGAGATGCCTACCCACTCGACCTTGCCGAGTAGGATGGGGTCGGGTTCCGGCGTTGATATATCGAGTGTGTATTCGTCGACGGCTTCGGCGCTCATCGTGCCGAGGAAGTCGAGCAGGTCGAAGGCGTTGTCGGCGTCGAAGGTGTGGTTGATGCTGGCGGCGGCGGCTTCAGCGTTAAATGGAGAGCCGTCGTGGAAGGTGACGCCCTCGCGTAGCGTGAAGCGGATTGTGGTGTCGTTAAGCCGCTCCCAGGAGGTGGCCAAGATGGGGACGAACTCACCGGTGGTGAAATCACGGTTGATCAACTGCTCGATGGCGTTGCGAAAGCCGGGTCCGCCGGTGCCGGCGAAGGAGCGCCAGGCGTCCAGGCTGACCGGCTCGATGCCGACGGCGATGACCACTTCTTCGCCGGCCATTGCGGCATCGTCGCCGGGGGCGGCCGGTTGTACCGGTTGACAGCCTGACAGTACAAGGGCCAACACGAGGACCAGCACCATCCATGTCCAATTCGTTCTCCGTGCCATAGCAACCCTCCTGGGATTATTGTGTGTCAGCAATAAGTCGTCTCCCACGCCCTGAGATGTCCAATGGTAAACTTGGGGACCGTGGGAAAGTTGGTAGATCAGACGGGCGAGGCCAACGCCACCGGCGGCAACCGGGTTGAATTTTTACTGTTGTGATATTGCTGACGACGGTGATAAGATAGCGGCGCCGCCATTCTGGGGTCGATATAACGCAATTTTTTGGCAGTTGGCGACAATCAGGAACGATTGTATAGTACATCCGCCGGACCCGTCAATTCACGATTTAGCCTTCCATGCTCGGCTCCACATGAACTAAACCCGAATCAGGACAGCCGTAAATCGAGCCGGCTGTTGTATCTCTTATAGGCCTCAACCACTGGCCACTGTTCTGAAACGAGAATTGCCTGCGGTTCATCGAATGCCTTTCAGGCCAAACTGCAGTGCATTGGATCGCGGCCCCTTCGGCGGCCGGTGCGGTTGCAGCCATACCGAACAACCTGGCTTCATTGTACATGGCCCCAATTGCGATAGGTATCTCCTCAAACGAACGCATTAACTGTGTTCAAACTCACTTTCTTTCAGGAGGGACAAGATGTCCAGAAAGTTGTACAGTCGCAGAGAAGTATTGAGGACGACGGCGGGCGCAGCGGGTGTTGGCCTGCTGGCGGCGTGCGCGGCGCCAATGGCGCCTGCGGACGGAGGTGCTGCGATACCCAGTGATCAGCGGCAGGGCGTGCTGTGGGGATTGCAGTATGACCCCCACGTGGAAGCGTACCAGCGGCTTGCCGATCTGTTCGAGTCGCAGGGCGGGGGGACCTACGAAGTGCAGCCGCAGGCGTGGCCGATTCCGCCCAAGGTGATTGCCGCGCTGGCGGCAGGGACACAGCCGGACGTAGCCTGCATCATGGGCGAACAGCTGACGAGCTTGCATCTGCACCAGGCGCTGGTCCCCTGCACGGAGCAGGTCTACAATCACATGGGTGTGGACCCTGACGAATCCTTTGTGGGTGACGCGATCGGCGCGTACACGTGGCAGGGCGAGATCTGGGGCGTGCCGACCGAGGCCAATGGCGTCGGCAACATGGTGAACGTTCCCAGCGAAGATGTGATTGCACTTGGGTTGGAGGACCAGTACCCGCCGTTGAACGGGGAGGTCTTCTTCGAGAGCTATCCGAGCATGTGGGAGCTGGCGCAGGCGTTGCAGGTGGAAGAGGACGGCAAGGTCGTGAAGTGGGGCCTGAGCAGCCAGGGCTGGGACGACATGAGCTATCTCGGCATCTTGCGGACGCTGCTTGACAAGAAGGGCATGGACTGGTGGGACCTGGAGAATAAGCAGTTCAATATCAATACGGAAGAGGGCGTCGAGGCGATGCGGCTCTACGTCGAGACACCGGTGGAGATGGGTATCGAGACCCAACTGGACCAGTCGCATGTCGACGCTGCCCTAGCGGGCAAGGTTGCTCTGGCGCGCGGGAACGGTACACCATCGCTGCCGATGTCCTGGGAGCTGGGCTACACGTACGTAATGTGCGGGGCGCCGATGGTCTTTGAAGGCGAATTGCCTCTGTTCGCCGGAGAGGGCGGATGGGGCTTCATTTCGCTGAAGCAGTCGCATAACCCCGACATGGCGATTGAGTTCCTGCGCATGTTGGTGACGCATGAAGGGCAGCTTGAATACGCGAAGATCTACGGCGGTGCAGTCCACACTTCCTGGAAGGACCTGGTCGGCGTCTATGATCACTTCACCCACCCTGATCCTGACGGTCCCCAGGTGGGTATGGCGAAGATCCTGCAGGAGCATCTGCAGCCACTGACGACTTTCGAGGGCGTGGGATTCGGCTCGATTGCCGAAATCGGTTCTGCGATCACGGAAGGCGCGTCAGAGGTGCGGCAGGGGAACATCGGCAGCGAGGAAGCCGTGGAGTTGATCCAGACTCGTTGCGAGGCTCAGTACGAAGAGTATGTGAGCGACGTGCGCGAACTGGGCTTGGAACCGTAAGTGCGAGGAGAGAGTGGAGAGGAGAGAGAACGCCTCTCGCTCTCCACTCCTTGTGTTGAGGAGAGGGCGGAGAGGAGAGAGAAGAGAGAGCAACTCTTCCTCTCCGCTTCGTGTCTATATTGCTCAGAGAGTGTTCCAGACTAGCTTGGCTGAAGATCCTAGACAAAGGAGGGAGAGATGCACAGTCGAAGAGATTTTCTGAAAGTCTCGGTGGGGGCGGCGGGAGCCAGTCTCCTGGCGGCTTGCGTTGCGCCGGGCACGGAAATGGCAGGCGGCGTGGCAGCAGTGCCCAGGGAGCAACGTGAGGGTGTCATGTGGGGCTTGCAATACGACCCGCACGTTGAGGCGTACCAGCGACTTTCCGACCTGTTCGCGTCGCAGGGCGGGGGGACGTTTGAGGTACAGCCGCAGGCTTGGCCGATCCCGCCTAAGGTGATTGCCGCGTTGGCGGCGGGAACGCAGCCGGACGTGGCCTGCATTATGGGTGAACAGTTGACTAGTCTGCATCTGCACCAAGCTCTGGTCCCGTGCACGGAGCAGGTCTACAACCACATGGATGTGGACCCTGATGAGGACTTTGTGGGCGACGCGATTGGCGCCTACATGTGGCAGGGCGAGATCTGGGGCGTGCCGACCGAGTGTAACGGCGTGGGCAACATGGTCAACGTTCCCAGTGAGGATGTGATTGCGCTGGGGCTGGAGGACCAGTATCCGCCTTTGAACGGTGAGGTCTACTTCGAGAGCTACGAGAGCATGTGGGAGTTGGGGAAGGCTTTGCATGTCGAAGAGGACGGCAAAGTGACCAAGTGGGGCCTGAGCAGCCAGGGTTGGGATGACATGAGCTATCTCGGCATCCTGCGAACGCTGCTGGACCCCAAGGGCATGGACTGGTGGGACCTTGAGAACAAGCAGTTCAACATCAATACCGAAGAGGGTGTGGAGGCGATGCGGCTGTTTGTTGAGGGCCCGGTGGAATTGGGCATCGAGACGCAGTTGGACCAGAACCACGTCGATGCGGCGCTTGCCGGCAAGGTGGCGCTGGCGCGCGGGAACGGCACGCCTTCGATGCCGATCGCCTGGGACCTGGGCTACACGTATCGCATGGCGGGCGCGCCGATGATCCATGAAGGCGAACCGCCGATATTCTGCGGTGAAGGCGGTTGGGGGTTCATCTCGCTGAAGCAGGCGAAGAGTCCGGATATGGCGATCGAGTTCCTGCGCATGCTGGTGACGGACGAAGGGCAGACCTCGTACGCCATGATCTATGGGGGACAGCCGAATACTGCATGGAAGGGCCTGGTCGGCAGCTACGACCACTTCGTGGACAACGATCCGGATGGACCGCTGGTGCAGTTGACGAAGGTTTTGCAGGAGCACCTGTTGCCGCAGACCACTTTCGAGGGTGTCGGTTTCGGCTCGATCGGCGAGATTGGCGCGGCGATCGGCGAAGGATGCTCGGAAGTACGGCAGGGCAATATCAGCAGCGAGGAAGCGGTGGAGTTGATCCAGTCCCGGTGCGAAGCGCAGTACCAGGAATGGGTTAGCGACGTTCGCGAGCTGGGAGTAGAACCGTAGAATCGAGTAGAGAGTGGAGAGGAGTGAGGAGTGAGAGGATGGGGGGCGCCCTCGCCTCTTGCGGCTCACTCTTTTTCCACTCCCCAAAGTGATAACGCGTCTCGAATGTGGGTCAGGACATGAGCGAGCCTTTCACCGATATCTTCCTTTCCAACGACCCGGATCCGACGATTTCTTACCGGTCGGGACTGGCGGCTTACCAGGAATCTTTGAGCCAGGGGCAGTTTGTAGGGCGGGGTTGGAACGGATCGGGTTACACGAATCCTGAACCGGAACGGTTTGACGCGGGTTCGCATCCGGCGCCGCAGGCGTTCTGGGTGGAGTTGGACGGGCAGCTCTTGCGATCGCACTGGGAGTGGAGCGACTTTTCCCAAACTGAAGAAGAAAACAGGTTGAAGGCGGTACTGGAACTGCGGCACACGGTGCGCCCGGTGGTCGTGCGCGTTCACACGCTTTTGGACGGTACGCCGATCCTTACGCGCTGGCTGGAGATCGAGAACTGCTGCGAGCAACCGGCTGCGCTTTCGGCGGCCTTCCCGTGGAGCGGTGTGCTGCAGACGTGCGCGTACGACATCAATGACGAGACGTCACCCTACGCGGTGGGCTACTTTATTGACACGCACTGGGGCAATGAGGGCGACTTCGACTGGCGTGCGCTGCCGCGGGCAGGCTACCGGATTGACGGCCGTTACCGACGCGGCCGCCACCGACATCCCTTCTTCGTACTGCGCAATCACCAGGGCGGTGAGCAGTTCGTGGGTACACTAGCATGGTCGGGAGGGTATGCTTTCGAGTTCGACGTGGACGACGGAAACAGCCGGGAGGGGTCTCGGCTCTGGTTTCGGGCGGGCCCGGACGGACCTGCACCACTGCGCGTCATCGCGCCAGGCGAGACGGTTACCACGCCGGAGATGCACCTGGGCGTTGTCATCGGAGATTTCGACGACAGCATTCAGGCGCTGCACGACCATTTGCGGACGAGCGTCATTCCGCCACAGAATCCAGCACATGCGGGGCTGGTCGTGAGCGGCATCGGGCCGGAGCAGGAGCTTACGCCAGAGCTGATTTTTTCCGAAATCGACGCCTGCGCCGATGCGGGCGCGGAGGTGTTTCTGATCGATGCGAGCTGGTATACGCCGCCCCACGGGAGCTGGCATGCGACGGTAGGCGACTGGCAGGTGAGCATGGAGCGTTTCCCGGGGGGCCTGAAGCCGTTTCGTGACTATGTTCACGGAAAGAGCATGAAGTTTGGTCTGTGGATGGAAGGGGAGCGGGTCGGTCCGGAAAGCAGAATCGCCACAGAGCGTCCTGAGTGGCTGGCCCGGCCGTACGGTGACGAGGGCGGGCTGGGCGGCATGATCGACCTCACGAGGCCCGAAGTGGCCGAATGGATGGAGAGTGAGATCGACCGTCTGATCGTGGAGCACGAGCTGGACCTCTTCCGGCTGGACTACAACGTCGGCAATATCGGCGCGGGGGCATACAGCGAGCAGTCAGGGTATGTTGAGAACGCCTACTGGCGCTATTACGAGGCAGTCTACGGCATTTACGCACGGCTTTCTGCACGTCACAAGCATGTGATCTTTCAGAATTGCGCCAGCGGCGGCGCCCGGACCGATGTGGGCATGGTCCGCTATTTTGACCATACATGGGTGACCGACTGGCAGATAGCGCCGAGGGCGTTTTCGATTACGAACGGGATGTCGATGGCGTTGCCGCCGGAGCGGGTGGACCGGCTAGCGGGAATGGGCCAGTCGGGGCAGCGGACGGCTGAACTGGATTTTCAGTTCCGGCTGCAGCTATTCGTGCATCCATCGCTAAACTGGTTTCACCTCAAGGATGCCGCTCCTAACACGGTGCAGCAGGCGCGCATCCGCAATGCCGTACGGGTTTACAAGGAGTTCGTTCGCCCGATGCATGCGACCAGCCGAATCTATCATCATACGCCGGTGGTCAAGGGATTCGAGCCGAGTGGCTGGGGCGTGCTGGAACTGGCATCGCGAGACCGTACGCGCGCCATCGCGGGGCTGTTTCGTTTGAGCGATCCGGCGGAACCGGAATACTTGCTGCGCTTCAGGGGGGTTGATCCAGGGAGGCGCTACCGGGTCACCTTTGACAACAGCTCTGAAAGCTGCGAAGTCGACGGAATCGCGCTCACGCGGACTGGCATCACATCACGACTGGAGACGGCCTTGACCTCAGAGTTGCTACTCGTTGAAGCGGTAGATCAGGTGGGTCCGGGAATGCTGTAAAGACGCTCATCCATTACTGAAAACGGAAACTGAAAATGACGACAATTGCAGGCGGGAGCGGAGCCTCGGGCCGGACTGAAACGATGGGCGCCTGGTTCGTAGTCAAGAAGACGCTGCGCAAGCCACAGTTCTGGTTCGGCTTCACGATGATTGTGCCGTTGCTGATCTGGTATTGGATATTCAGCTTCTGGCCGATCATTCAGGCGTTTCGTATGTCGACGGTCGCGTATAAGCTGCTTGATCCTACCAATAGCCCATTTGTGGGTATAGGTAACTTTCTCAAAATTTCTCAGCATCCCCTCTTTTTGGTATCGGTGAAGAATACGATCTTATGGGCCATTTATTCGTTCATTTTTCATCTGCCTCTGGCCATGCTTATCGCAGTCTTCTTGTCCAAGGTGAGGCGGGGGAGAAACGTATATCAGGCGCTGATTTTCGTTCCGGTTGTTGTCTCTTTGGTGGCAGTTTCCCTGTTATTCAAAATGTTGATGGACCCAGAGGTGGGGCAACTGAACAAGCTGTTAAGCGGCGTAGGGTTGCCCGAACTACAGTGGCTTTCCAGCTCCTCATCGGCACTGCCAACCGCAGTTATCATCGCCACCTGGAAGGGGCTTGGCTTTTACGTTGTCATTCTCACGGCGGGCATGATGAACATTCCGTCGGAACTGTACGACGCTGCTCTGGTTGACGGGACCAATCCGTGGCAGCAGTTCTGGCGCATTACCATGCCCCTGATGGGCCATACGATTTTGCTGATCACCGTACTACTGGCGATCGGCTCTTTGCAGGAGTTCACGCTTCCCACCGTCTTGTTTGGCTCGGAGGGGGGGCCGGGCAACTCTACTTACCTGTATAATATGTTGATCTACCAGGAAGCTTTCCTGGACATCCGCTTCGGTACGGCAACGGCCGCGTCTCTGCTGCAGTTCGCATTCATCCTGGCCATAAGCATTTTGCAGATAAAGTTGATCCGTCCGACGTGGTCGTACTGATGTGCGTTCAATTTGAGGACATTTTTTGCGTGTTCCGTATTGCGTAAAGGCAGACATGACGGGCACGATACGATTGCGGGATCCGCGCGGATAGTCTTGGTTTCAGACGGGTTTTGCGTCAGAAGTCCAGGGCTCGTGACATGCGTCATGAGAGAACACTGGGGTTGGAAATCGGCTACCCAGCATTGAAGGAGAGACGTTTATGGCAGTCATAGGTGGGACAAGGGCTGCGCGGCGCCGTCTGCCCAGGCGCATTCTGATATCACAGAGTCTCATACAGATTTTCCTGCTTGGGATGGTCGTGGTAGCCATCTTCCCTTTTATCTGGATGATTTTTGCTTCGCTCAAGCCGTTTAAGGAGCTTGTGGAATCAAGGGCGCTGCTGCCAGAGACGTGGACATTGCGCAACTATGAAGAGATTTTAGGCAGGGTGAATTTTGTAGCCGCTTTCCGCAACAGCATCGTATCGGCGGTGTCGGTAACGGTCGTTTCGGTTTTCACGTCGTCTGTGATGGGGTACATCTTTTCCAAGTATCGTTTTGTGGGCAAGGAGGTACTTTTCACCATCATCTTGTCGACTATGATGGTGCCCTTTGCGGTGATCATGGTTCCGCTGTATATCACGATTGCGAACAGTTTCGGCCTGGCCGACCATTTGGGCGGCATCATCATAACCGGCTTTTATACGGCATTCGGTATCTTCCTGATGCGCCAGTTCATGGAAAGCATTCCGTTCGAACTGATCGATGCGGCCCGCATTGACGGCGCGTCCGAATGGCGTATCTTTTTCACTCTAGTGCTGCCGATGTCGTTGTCACCGATGTCGGCGCTGGCCGTCTTTGTATACCTCTTCAACTGGGACAGTTTTCTGTGGCCGCTCATCGTCCTGAACAGCCAGGATAACCAGACGCTCCCGCTGGTGCTGGCCGGCTTACGCAATTTGTGGTGGACGCGTTACGAGATGTGGGCGGCCGGTTCCATGCTGACGGTTGTTCCGGTCATGGTGATTTACAGCTTTGCCTCGCGTTACTTCATCCGCGGCATTGCGATGACGGGCCTGAAAGCGTAACAGCAGTGGTCAGTGGGTAGTGATCAGTGGTCAGTGACTGCAATGGACGACTGTTTGTCGCGACGCCGTCCGACTAACATCACACGCTTGGGTGTACAATCCTCTGTCTACAATTCAAGGGAGTTACTGATCGATGCGCATGACCGGTGGTGAAGCCGTCGTCCGGTCTCTGGAGGCGCACGGTGTCGACACTGTATTCGGCATTCCGGGGACGCATAATCTGGGCATATACGACGCGCTGCGGGAGATGGGCGGCATCCGGCACATTCTTGCCCGCCATGAACAGGGGGCGGCGTTTATGGCCGACGGCTACGCGCGGGCCAGCGGCGAGGTTGGGGTCTGCCTGAGTACAACGGGGCCGGCTGCTCTCAATACGCTGGCCTCGCTGGGAACGGCCTACAGCGACTCTTCGCCGGTTCTGTGCATTGCCAGCCAGATTCCGGCTGAAGGAATCGGGCTCGGTAAGGGCTATCTTCATGAGTGCGAGGACCAGTTGGGGAGTTTCGCGCCGGTAACAAAGTGGCGAGCGCGGGCGGACACGGTGGCGGAGATTCCCGGGGTGATGCGGGAGGCGTTTGCGCAGATGCAGAGTGGGCGGCCGCGACCGGTGGCGGTGGAGATTCCGTGCGATACGCTGGACGAGAGCGACGTCGTGACGATCCCGGCGCCGGCTGCGGTTGAGCGGGCGGTGCCGGACCCGGAGCAGGTGGAGAGGGCAGCCCGGCTGTTGCGGGCGGCGCGGCGTCCGGTGATCTGGGCGGGCGGGGGTGTGATCGGGAGTGGGGCGGGCGCAGAGCTGCAGGCTCTGGCCGAGCGGTTGCAGGCGCCGATCTTTACGACGGTGCTGGGCAAAGGCGCGGTGCGGGACGACCATCCGCTTGCTGCGGGCGCGACCATTTTGCATCCATACGCGCGGGCGTTTCTGGCTGAATGTGATGTGATGCTGGCGGTGGGCACGCGCTTTACTGAGGAAGAGAGTGATCGCTGGGGGTTGCGCCTGCCGGAGTCGCTTATCCATATCGAAATCGATCCGGAGGAGATCGACCGCAACTACCCTGCCACGATCGGCGTTTTGGGGGATGCGCGTTCCGCTTTGCAGCTCATCAACGAGCAGATTCGGGATATGCGCGGGCAGGAGAATGGCATTACAGCGGGAATCGCGGAGATGCGGCAAAAGGTATGGGGTTACTGCCAGGAACGGGCGCCTGAAGGTGTGGAACTTGTGCAGACGCTGCGGAAGGCGCTGCCGCGTGAGACGATCATAGTTAGCGATTTGACGGTGGCCGCGTACTGGTGCCGTCGCTTGCTGGACATTTATGAACCGCGGACGAACATCTACCCGTGGGGGTTCTGTACGCTGGGCTTTGGGCTGCCGGCCGCAATCGGGGCGAAGGTAGCCAAGCCGAAGCGGCCGGTGGTCGTGCTTTGCGGCGACGGCGGCTTCCTCTTTAACTGCCAGGAGCTGGCGGCGGCGGTGCAGCTTGGCTTGCCGATTGTCACTATTGTCTTCAATGACTCGGCTTACGGGGTCCTGCGGCCGCAGCAGGAGGTCCGTTACGGTGCTGCGCACGAGGTGGATTTGGTGAACCCGGACTTCATGGGGCTGGCGGGGGCGTTCGGTGTGGACGGCTGCCGAGTCGATTCGATCGAGCAGCTTGGCCCTGCGGTGGCGAAAGCAATCGAAGCGGATCGGAGTGCTCTGATCGAGTTGCCGGGAACGCTGCCGTGGCCGATCATGGAGCCGTCGGCGCGCATGTTCGAGGCGGGGCAGTGAGCGGCGGCGGGGAAAAGCTGCGCGTCGGCTTTATCGGGGCCGGTGCGATCACCGACCTGCACTACCTCGGATACCAGGACTACCCCAAAGCGGAAATTCACGCGATTTGTGACGTCGACGAGACGTTGCTGCAGCGGCGCGCGTCAGAGTGGCAGATAGGGAAGACGTACACCGACTACCGGCAGCTGCTCGCCGACCCCAAGGTGGACGCGGTGGAGGTGATTACGCCCCACCATCTGCATGCGGAGATGGGCATTGCGGCGCTGGAGGCGGGCAAGCACGTTTCGATTCAGAAGCCGATGGCGATTACTGTGGCCGAGTGCGACGCATTGATCGAGGCGGCAGGACGTGCGGGCAAGCTGATGCGCGTTTTTGAGAACTTTCGCTTCTATCCACCCCTTGTGAAGGCCAAAGAGTTGCTCGAAGACGGCGCAGTTGGCGAGCCGCTCTCGATACGCATCAAGTGCGTACAAGGTGTCTCGGGGGAGGACTGGGAGATACCGTACAGGCGCTGGGAATGGCGCTTCGACCCTGCCAGGGGCGGGGGAGGCCGGGTGATACTCGACTATGGATACCATCTTTTTTCGATAGCGCAGTGGTTCATGGGGGCGCCGGAAAAGGTGTTCGCCTGGATCACGCACCGCCCCATCCAACATGGCTGGGTGCTTGACAGCCCGGCCGTCGTCATCTGGAAGTACAAGGAGGCCGAGAAGTACGGCTCCTACGAAGCGGTAACCTCAGACGACATGCTGGTGCCGACCAAGTACGGGCGGCCGGAGGATGAGTGGATCGAGTTGACCGGCTCGCGCGGTTTCATCTGGGTGAACCGCTGCACGTCAATGCTGCTGGACAGACCGGCGGTGGAGATGTACCGGGACGGTGAGACCACGGCGTTTCCTGAGGTCGATTCGGACTGGGGAGCCAGTTTCGTTGCCGGTGTGCATGATTTCGTTGACGCGATTGCGGAAGGGCGGCAGTCAGAGCTGAGCGGCGAGGAAGGGAAGGCGGTGCTGCGGTTTTGTCGTGCGGCGCAACTGTCGGCGAAAGAGGGGCGCGAGGTCAGGCCGGAGGAAACGGAGTAACTGCAGTGGTCAGTGGTCCGTTAGTAGATTAGTGGACATTGGGGGATGAGCAAGACCCTGGGATTATGTCAGTAATTCTTGGCTATGCGAAGCGAAGCGGGGTAAGGTTGGCTGTTGGTTTGCTGGTGGCCGCGCTGGTCGCCGGCTGTGAACAGCTGCCGGGTGATGTGTTGGTGACGCCTACTCCGATTCCAACGCCTGTGCCAGTTCCCAAAGCGGTGCATCGAATCGAGCGCGGGGATATTGTGGACAGCGTGACGCTGCTGGGCATGGTGGATTCGCTGCAGCGGGTAAACCTTTCCTTTCGCATCGGCGGTCGATTGAATGGATTTCATGTTGAACCGGGTGATGTGGTAGAGGCGGGGCAGGTATTGGCCGAACTGGATGTGGGATTCCTGCCGCACGAGCTTGCCAAAGCGGCAAAGCAGTTGGAGATCGCCCGGCTGCGAGTGGAAGCGGCGCAGGGAGCCAAGGAGCTGGCACTGGCGGAGGCGCAGGGAAACCTGGAGATGGAGAGGCTTAGGCTAGAGCAGGGGCGTAACGGTGCGGGCGAAACCGATGTTGCGCGCATGGAACTGGCGGTGGCGGCGGCGAAGACGAAACTGGCACTGCTAGGGGACCAGCATGACCGAGAGATTGCGCTCTACCAGGCAGAGGCAGAACTCAAGGGGATCGACGTTGAGATGCTGCGGGACCGCATAGGGCAGGCGAAGTTGCTGGCACCGTTCGACGGGGTGGTGCGCTACACGGACGGGGAGGCCGGGCAACTGGTGGCGGAATACGCGCCGGTGATGGGGCTGGCGGCACCAGACGCTCTTGAGATCAGGAGCTCGGGCCCGAGCGAGGAGGCTTTACCCAAGTTGCGGATTGGCCAGGCCGTCACGATCCGCTTTCGCGACTATCCTCAGAGCGAGGTTACGGGCCAGCTCATTCAGGTCTCAACGCCAGGCGGCGCCGTTGAAGGTCTGCCGATTCGAGTTGAGTTCGTTGCGCCCGAATTGGATTTGGAGATCGGGTCCCTTGCAGACCTGCTAATTGTTGTGGAGCGAAAAGAGGACATTCTGACGATACCGAATGTGGCGATTCACAGCTATTTCAACCGGCGCTACGCGCTGGTCAAGGAGGGGGAGAGTACGATCGAAGTCGACATTACGCTGGGCGTGACCGATGGTGAGCGGACCGAGGTGCTGGCCGGATTGGAAGAGGACGAGGAGGTTTTCGAACGCTAGAGCCCGGTGGTTACCGCGGAACACGACCTACGCGGAGGCGCCTCTACTCACAGTTTGACGATACCCCAATCCCGAATTACCAGATTCCCGGAGGGTGCATCCCAGATTTGGGGTGGGGATAGTCTGGCGGGGAATCCATGGCTGCGGTGGCTGAAGTTGATTAGCGTCTTTTGGCGAGACGCAGTGCAGGCGCCAGGCCTGGCCTTCCGGTGGAGTCCGTCAGTTGGGCGTGCGAGGGCAGGCAAAAGGCCGGCACCGACGGGAATTTGCTGGGACTGGCGGGACGTGGTCTGGCCAGACACCTTCGATTAGGCACCTGTCACCAATATCGACACCAGGTCGGCGAGGCATGTTGTAGGAGAGGGGGCGTTGCGGGGGCGGAGCCCCCGCACAAGGGAGGGCCGAATAGGCCCGACCGCCCAGAACTGCAGTGGTTAGTGGATAGTGGATAGTGGTCAGAGGAGGCACTTCACCTACTTCAGGGTTGAAAGCGGACTGGACATGGCTTCGTTGCTACCCGAGGTACAGGAAAGTTTACACCAATATTGGGAGGCACTCTTCCCGGAGAACAGCTTGGCCTTGAGAACTGTCGTATGTTTTCGAGCACGTCTAGAACCGGATGTAGGGCGAAAAAATCCTCTTTGACAGGCCTCGTCAAAGAAACTATACTCCCAGTAAATCCTCTATAACTCCCGGGTTTCTCGCAGAGATTGCAGAAGAATATCGTTGGCGTACTGGCAGATTGTTGCAGTTCAAGGATCGGTTTGTTTTGGCTGTTCCAAGATCCTTAAGACGAACAGATTCAGACCAGTGGATTCGGCGTAGTACCAATCAAGATGGGAAGGAGAACCCAATCATGCGATCACAGATCAGTCGTCGACAGTTATTGCGTTTGCTGGGCGCGGGGACGGCAGGGGCGGCCCTGACCGCCTGTGTACCGGCGGCACCCGCGGGCGCGCCGGCGGCCGCTGACGAGGCTGCGGCAGAGCCGATGGGATTTGACTGGCAGCGCTACGCGGGTACTGAGTTGCGGTACGTCGGCGAGACACAGCCGCTGAGCGACCACGTGCTGTCGATTTTGCCCCAGTTTGAAGAGATGACCGGGATCAAGGTGAACACGGAGATTTTGCCGTGGGCGCAGATGGTGCAGAAGATCCGGGTCGAGCTGATGGCGAGCAACGAGGACATGGATGTCTTCCAGTTGCCCGCGGGTGCGGAGGAGAGGAACGTCTGGTTCGATGCGGGCTGGCTAAACGACATCGGCCCGTGGGTGGACGACCCGAGCATGACTCACGAGGACTACGACCTGTGGGAGGACATGGGGCAAGACTATCTGATGGCGGGCTACTCGTCGAGGGGCAGCCTGGTGTCGGTGCCGATGCAGATGAGCGCGATGATCGGCTACTACCGCAAGGACCTGTTCGATGAGTATGGCATTGACGGGCCGCCAACGACATTTGAAGAGCTCGAAGCCGCGGCGGCAACTGTTCAGGAGCAGAGTGGCGGGGAGGTCTTCGGCATCACGATGCGCGGCAAGCCGCCGGTGCCGACGTCAGTCTTCAAAGGATTCCTGGGCGGCATGGGGATCATGTGGGAGGACGATGAGGGCGTGCCACTGATGGACTCTGAGGAGGCGATCGCCGCTTTTGACTTCTACGGCAAGCTGCTGCGCTTGTACGGTCCGCCCGGGTCTCCCAACATCGACCATGTCGGTGCGGTGAACATCTTCAGCCAGGGCAAGGCCGGCATGATCATCGACGACGCGGTCTTCCGCAAGGACTTCCAGGACCCAAGCAAGTCTACGGTGGCCGGCAATATTGGGTATTTCCTGATGCCGGCAGGTCCCAACGGCCAGAGGGCGTCGGCGGGCGGCTGGAGCATCACAGTCGGCGGGCTCTCGCAGAAGAAGGAGGCGAGCTGGTACCTGCTGCAGTTCATTTCGAACAAGGAGAGCATGCTCAAGTACGTACTCGACGGGGGCGCGGTGCCGCGGCGCTCGCCGTATGAGACGGAGGCGTACAAGACGCAGGCGACGCAGGACGACCTGGACTTTGTGCAGGTACTGCTGGATTCACGGGCGATCGGCGACTTCTCGCCGCCGGCCCCACCATCGATTATCAACCTGATGCGGGCACGTGAGTCGATTGCACAGGTGATCGTAACCTCGATCGAGGGCGGCGACGTGGTGGCTGCGGCTCAGAAGAGCCAGCAGGAACTGCTGGAGATGCTGGAAGAGCAGGAGGAGTAAGAACGAATACCGTGGCCGGCGGCGCGTGTGCCGCCGGCCACTTTCAGTTTGAAAAGCGAGTTGCCTATGCAGCAGAAAGCAGGGCCGAATTCAGAGCAGACCGGGCAGACTTCCGACAGTTCCCCTGAGCAGCCCGTCGAGAGCGGGGGCGGCAGGGAGGGAGATCAGAGGCCGGGGTATGCTCCGCCTGGGGGTCTGCTCGGGCGTGCCTTTGCACTGATTGACCGCAACCTGGCTTACGTACTGCCGGCGCCGGCGGCCATCGTAATCCTGCTGTTGATGGGTTATCCATTCTTTTACACGGTATCGTTGAGTTTGCAGCGGGTCAATGTGACGATGACCCGCTTTACTTTTGTCGGCGCCGAAAACCTGGTGGAGGTTCTCACAGCAGACGCCAGATTCCTGAGTGCGTTCTGGATCACGCTTTACTTCACGGTAGCCAGCCTCATGCTGGAACTGGTGCTGGCGATGATCATGGCGCTGGTGATGAACAGGACATTTCGGGGGCTGGGCGTCATCCGCACGCTTTTCCTGCTGCCGCTGGTGGCGACGCCGACGGCGACATCGGTGATCTGGCTGATCATGATGGAGCCTTCGATCGGCATTCTCAACTTTTTCCTGGAGGCAGTGGGGCTGCCGCGGAGCCTGTGGGTGGCAGGCGAAAGGTCTGTGGTCCCCAGCCTTGTCTGGATCAATACGTGGCACGGGGTCCCGTTCGTGATGTTGATCCTGCTGGCGGGGTTGCGTTCCCTGCCTACGGAGCCGTTCGAGGCGGCGCGCATTGACGGGGCGAGCAAGTTGCAGGAGTTCTTCCTAATCACGCTGCCGCTGCTAAAGGGGGCAATCGTCGTGGCCATGCTCTTCCGGGCCATCGATACGCTGAAGGTATTCGATGCCATCTGGATCATGACGGCCGGCGGGCCGGGCAGGCGGAGCGAGACGCTGCATATCTACTCCTATCTGACGGCGTTCGAGTTTTATGATTTGGGCTATGGCTCGGCTGTGATTCTGGTCTTCATGGTGATCATCCTGGTCATCAGCGCGGTCTTGATCAGACTGCGGCAGCGGGCATGGCTTTGAGCCGCCAAGCTACCGAGCAGATCACATGAACAGACTTTCTCTCAGGCCAATGGGAATGAGGAAGACGAGGCGGATACAGGACTCACTGTTCTGGATCATCCTGTCGATCTTTCTGGTCTTCTTTTTGTTTATTTTCGTCTGGATGTTCGTCTCCTCTTTCAAGCCGAACCTGCTGATCGTGAGCGACCCACCGGTGTGGTTCTTCACACCGACGCTGGCCCACTATGGCGAGGTCTTCGCACGTAATCCGTTTGCAAGGTACCTGTTCAACAGCCTGACGATTGCGGTAAGCTCTGTGGGGCTGTCGCTCGTGGTGGGGCTGCCGGCCGCCTACAGTATAGCCAAGTACAAGCAGGACGGGCTGGCGCTGGCTCTGCTGGTGGTGCGCATGCTGCCCGGGATCACTTTTCTCGTTCCCCTCTTCATCGTTTACAAGCGACTGGGACTGCTGGACACGCACGCAGGAATCGTGATCACCCACATTCTGACGGTGCTGCCGCTGATCATGTGGGTCATGATCGGTTTCTTCGAGGATGTGCCGAGCGAGCTTCTGGACGCGGCGCTGATTGATGGCTGTTCACAATTGGGCACGATGATCCGCGTCATGATCCCGCTCAGCCTGCCAGGCATCACGGCGGTGGCGATCCTCAGCTTCATCTCCTCGTGGAACAACTTCATCTTTGTGCTGATTCTGGGCGGCTCGAAGACGATGACGCTGCCGCTGGCCGTATATAACTTTCTCACGTACGGCCAGGTGAATTGGGGCGCGTTGTGTGCGGCGGCCACGGTCGTTACGCTTCCTGTGCTGCTGCTTGCTCTGGTGGTCCAGCGTTTCCTGGCGGGCGGCCTGACGATGGGTGCGATCAAGGGGTAGGACTGTCGGATCAATTGAGTGAGGATGCTTGTGGAAACAGGGCATTCTCCCGACGCCGAACAGGTGGATGACGAGGGTTGCGTACTATACCAAGAGAAAATCCATCTTTTGCAAGGGGCCAGATTGACCACAGGCACAGGATGCTTGTGCCCACGGCGGGGACGGTCAGATCAGTTTTTGACGCTTCCAGGTCCTGTTTCCGAGATATGTCTTACATCGTCGGAGAGTTCAATCCTAGAAGGTAGTTGCGAGGCTTGAACGGCAGTAATCCATGGAGGTAGCCTGACGTCGGGCTGCTGCAAAGACAAGCGAGTGAAGAAATCGCAGTTTTCCAACAAAGGAGAAAGTCGATGACAGCAAAGCGAAGAATGAGCCGGCGGGATTTTCTGTGGGCTTCGGCAGCCGGATCTGCAGGCATTGTGGCAGCAGCTTGTCAACCGGCTGTGCCGGCAGCGGAAATGGCGGAGGAGGAGGCTGCGGCTCCATCGATGGAGTCGGTCGAAATTCGTTTCAGCCACTGGCACGGCGGTTTCTGGGATCCAATTCGTGACGGTATAGGCGAGGCGCACCCAGAGATCACTGCAATCAGCGAGTCGACGCCGTGGGGCGAATACTCGACCAAGCTGCTGACGCAGATGGTGGGCGGAGTGGCGCCAGATGTCGTCATGGTCGACAGCTACTGGCAGGGAGAATGGTTCAAGGTGCTTCTGCCACTAGATGACTCCCTGGACGCACACGACGTGGACAACAGCAAATGGGACGCGGATCCGTGGATGCAGTGCGGAAATGACGGGAAGATCTACTCCCTCTCCCAGGTCTACTGCCCTAACTGGCAGCTGGTGGTGAACAGAACGCTGGCCGAGCAGGAGGGAATCGATCTGCCCGATTGGGGCGACGACGGACCGGCCGCGAACTACGACGAATGGCGCTGGGACGATCTGGTCGAGTTGCTGAAGGCGACGACGAAGGTCAACTCTGATGGTGAAGTGGAACAGTGGGGACTTGCCAACAGCACCGCGCGATTTGGCGCCACTTCGCTCTATTTCATGTATAGCAACGGCGCCCAAGCATTGGACGACCTGTGGGGTTACAATGAGACCGAGGCGTTGATCGACTCGGAGGAGTCGGTACAAGCGCTGCAGGACTACATCGATCTGACGCTGGTGGACAAGGTTGCACCAACGCCAGCCGAGGCCCAGGCGGTTCAGGGCGGTCTGTTTAATTCGGGCAAAGCTTTCTGCTCGATCAGACACCCGGGCGTTGGAGATCAGCGTGTGAACCAGGAGGCATTCGGACTCTTGTTCATGCCGGTTCCCTGGCGGGAGCACCGCGTCCAGATGATGGGCACGAACTCCTGGGGCGTGTGGAGTGGGAGCGAGAATACAGACGCGTCCGCCACATTCGCCATCTGGGCCACTACCAGTGAAGCGATCAGCGACTGGATTACGCCCAATATCAATCTCACCGGGTACGATATGCGGAAGGCTATCGATAAACTACCGGCTCTGCCGGAAGGATGGATGCGGCGCTTCTACGAGGTCTTCCTAAGCCGGGACGAGCGCTTTACCACGCATCCATCGGCCGCGGAGAACGTGCTCTGGATGCCCAGATGGTACGGGAGGAAGGCGAGGTTCTTCTCCGATACGGTGCGGCGCGAATATGACAAGGTCTTCCTGGGCGAGAAGTCGATGCAGCAGGCCATGTCAGACGCCAAGGTAGAGATCGACGCGGCCCTGGCAGAGGGATAGCTACAGGCGGCATTGACTGTTTCCCGGTGGCCGGCGAGTCGCCAGCCACCGGACACACCCCTCTCTGACCGCGCGCGCTGGATGCGCATGCACTGGACGCGAGCGGCCTAAACTTCAGATGAATGTTCTGGTTACCGGCGGCAGCGGCAAAATCGGAGGGTACGTGCTACGTGAACTCCTGGCGGCTGGCCACATGGTGTCAAACTACAGCCAAACCGCCCCGTTCGTCGAGCCGGTCCGGCATATCGACGGTGACATCACCGATTTGGAAAGGATGCGGGAAGCATCCGGGGGTCACGAGGCCATCGTCCATTTGGCGGCGGTTCCGGGGCCGGGGATCACGACGCCGGAAGGCCTGATGTATGTCAACGACAGGGGCACCTATACCGTTCTGGAGGCCGCGGTGGGCGCGGGGGCACGGAAGGTCATTTTTGGCTCATCCAAGGAGGCGATGAACACGGACTACAGACGGAGCGACACGCGGCCGCGCTACTTTCCAATCGACGAGGAGCACCCGGCCGAGCCGCGCAACGAATACGGAATCAGCAAACTGATCAACGAGATCACGTGTAAACGGTTCACGGAGGCCTACGGCATTCAGACCATCAGCCTGCGCATCAACCACAACTGGTATCTGGACAGGGCAGGGGCGGAGGTCGCGGTACGGTCGGGCTGGAGCCGGGACCGCACAGTGGAAGAGCAGTGGGCAGGATACCGCCGCTACATTGTTGATTCCGACCTGGGCCGCTCCAACGTGTGGACGGTGACCGACGCACGCGATGCGGCGCGTGCGTTCAGGATGGCTTTGGAAAACGAGGCGATTGGACACGAGGTCTTCCTGATAAACGGGGCGGATACCTGCTCGCTGGAGGAGACACCGACCCTAGCCGGCCGACATTATAGCGATGTGTCTCTGCGGCACCAGCTGGCCGGCTTTGACAGTTTTGTCTCGACAGCGAAGGCGCGCAAGCTGCTGGGATATGAGCCCCGTTACACGTGGCGGGAGAGCGAGTTTCGGGAATGGATGGAGGCGCAGCCGTGGGCGTAGCCACGCCGGCCGCCAGCAACGGACGCAGAAGGCGGATGTCCCGACTGCGCCTGCGCGAGGCGATTGACGGCTACATCTGCATCGCACCCTGGGTGCTGGGCTTCATCGTTTTCACTGCCTTCCCCATCATCGCCTCCTTCGTGCTCTCCTTCAGCCGCTACACGATCCTCGATCCCCCCCGCTTTATCGGCCTGGACAACTACACAAAGATGGTGAGCGGCGATCCCTTGTTCTGGCAGTCGCTCAAGGTGACGGTGATCTACACGGTCCTCCTGGTCCCGCTGGGCACAGTTGGCGGCTATTTGCTGGCACTGCTGCTCAACCAGGCGGTGAAGGGGGTTGGCTTCTTTCGCACTGTATTCTACCTGCCGGTGGTTACGCCGGCTATCGCCTCCTCCTATCTGTTTGCATGGATCCTCAACCCAGAGATCGGCCTGGTCAACAACTTTCTGGCCAGCATTGACATCGAAGGGCCGCAATGGTTTGCTTCGCGTGAGTGGGTGATTCCCAGCTTCATCATCATGAGTCTGTGGGGGTTGGGGGGTAACATGATCCTCTATCTTGCAGGCTTGCAGGGCGTGCCGACGGTGCTTTACGAAGCCGCGATGCTTGACGGGGCGGGCGTGTGGGCGAAGTTCCGCAATGTAACCCTGCCAATGACTTCGCCTGTCATATTCTTCACGTTTCTGACCGGAATGATCGGTACTTTTCAGGTGTTCACCGGGGCCTACGTCATTACCGAGGGCGGCCCGGCTGACGCTTCGCTGTTCTACATTCTCTATCTCTATCAGAATGCCTGGAACTACCTCAAGATGGGTTATGCGGCCGGCCTGGCCTGGGTTCTTTTCGCTATCATTTTTGTCCTGACACTCATTTCTCTGCGCGTTTCGGGACGGTATGTTTACTACGAAGGGGCGGTCAAATAGTCTCTCTTTCTCAGTGGTCTGGCGCTGGTCGGCGACGACTTTAGAGATCTTGAGACCGATAGTTTGGGGCTTACAAATGGTTAGGGCGCGACGACGATGACCATAAAGGCGCGAGTAGACTCGGAGAATGGACAGACCGGCGGTTGGAGTTCCGGCTGGCTGCAGAGCGCGAGCGGAAAACAGGTTGCCGGTCAGGCCTTGATATACCTATTGTTGCTCGCCGTCGGCTTTATGCTGGCTGTCCCCTTTATCTGGCTGGTCTCCAGTTCGCTGAAGACCGAGACCGACGCCTTTGCTATCCCGCCAAGTTTCATCCCCAATCCGATCCAGTGGAGCAACTACGTAATGGGGCTGACCGAATTCCCCTTCGTTCGTTCCACCATAAACACGATGATAATTGTTGTGTGGGTACTGGTGGGGACTGTGCTGAGTGCGAGCCTGGTTGCCTACGGCTTCGCGCGTGTGCGCTTTCCCGGGCGCACGGCGCTCTTCATCCTGGTGCTGAGCACGATGATGATTCCGTCGCACGTGACGCTGATCCCGCAGTATCTGCTGTTTCGGGAGCTGAAGTGGCTGGACTCGTTCAAGCCGCTGATCGTGCCCAGTTTCTTTGGGGGCGGCGCCTTCTACATCTTTCTGCTGCGGCAGTTCTTCCTGACGATTCCGTTGGACTACGACGACGCGGCTCGCATTGATGGTTGCGGCACGTTTTCGGTTTTCTGGCGCATCATCCTGCCACTGTCGAAACCGGCGCTGGGCACAATGGCAATCTTTACTTTTATGAGCCAGTGGAACTCCTTCTTTGAGCCGCTTATCTATCTGAACCGTTTCGAGACACAGCCGTTGGCCGTCGCCCTGACAACCTGGGTGCAGACTGCGCACGGCGCGGGATCGATGCACTACGTCCCGTGGGTGGCGATCATGGCCGTTTCAACGCTGATCGCTTTACCGCCCGTCATGGTCTTCTTTTTTGCGCAGCGGCACTTCATCCAGGGTGTGGTCGTGAGTGGAATGAAGGGTTAGCGATTTTCGACCCGTACCTTCCAAGAATTCAGGATAGGGAAAACAACCGTGATCATCGACGCACATTTTCACATTTTTCCGCCGCTCGGCAGAGCAACCGTTGAAGAGGACCCGCTGCAGCCACTGCGGATGAAGTTCTGGCAGTGCCACATGCGCGACAGTAGCCGCTTTCGCCGCAAAACCGATGACGAGCCGGTGCCCGAGCCGTTCCTGCAGTGGGACTCGGACGACATCAACGAGATGCCGGAGGTCAGTTTTCGCATGGCCGACTTCGGCCGCGCGGAGATCACGGTTGACGGTGTCGATTACTATACACAGGCCTATCCGCCAAGCCTGATCAACTGTGAGGCGCCGCCCGAGCGCATGATCGGGGAGATGGACCTGGTGGGCGTGGACATGGGTGTTCTCCAGCACGACCACATTTACGGTGCGTTGAACGAGTACTATGGTGAGCAGATGCGGCGCTTTCCCAACCGTTTCATTGGGCTGGCGCAGGTGCGGGAATGGGAGGCGGACAGCCCGGCGGAACATGAACGGCTGGAGCAGGCGGTCTGCGAACACGGTCTTATGGGCCTCTATTTCAGCGTCGAGCCGTTTGCGCTGAGCAACTATGCCGACCACCTAGACGACGCCAAGTTCGAGCCGCTATGGGAGAAGGTGCGCGAGCTAGGAATCCCCGTGTGGTGGTATCTACACAGCCGCCAGCGCGACCGTCTTGGCGGGTTCATGGAACACGTGGCGGAACTCGACCGATGGGCTGAGGCACATCCCGATATACCAGCCTTGCTAACGCATGGCATCGATACGTTCAGTATGCGGCGCGGCGAGGAGCGCTATGAGATACCCGATAAGCTGATGACGTTGCTCAAGCGGCCGAACATGCATGTTGAGGTGCTGTTCTGCGCGTTCTGGCCGGAGTACCCGTTCCCTGGCGCCCAGGAAAAGATCAGGGAGCTGTGTGAGGAGATAGGCGTTCAAAAGCTGATGTGGGGGACGGATATGCCCTATTGCTCCGGCTCCTGGTGTACATACAGGCAGGCGATCGACTATATTCGCGTGCATTGTGCGTTTCTTTCGGAAGAGGAAAAGGCGCTGATCCTGGGTGGAAACGCCGCTCGCATGTTCAATTTGCAGTGAAGAATAACCTACCGACGGAGCCATCCGATTCCGTCGGATGACGCGGTTCCACTTTAGGGTCAAGAGTTTGCCCGCGGCCGATTCAGTAACTGAGAATAAACGCTGCCGCGCAGCAGGAAGGAGTGGCACCAGATGTTAACTGCGGAACAGATCGCCCATTTTGAGACATTCGGCTTCGTCATCCGGCGACAGTGCTTCTCCGCGAACGAGATGGAGAAGATTAGCGAGGCGTTCGACGAGGTGCTGACGGAGGACCGACAGGGGAAACCATTTGACGGGGAAAAACGGCAGGCGGTGCTGGGCTTTATCGAGAAGAGGCCGCTGCTGAGCGCGCTGGCCGAGGATGATCGCATTTACGGGCCGCTCGAACAACTGCTTGGACCCGGTTTCGTCTGGATCCGCTCTGACGGCAACTTATACGTTGGCGACACCGGCTGGCATCCGGACGGCTCGGTTCTTGACTACGGGCGCATCAAGGTCGCCCTTTACCTGGATACGGTGACAGAGGAAACGGGGTGCCTGCGGGTGATCCCCGGATCGCACCAGCTGCCGCTTCACGCCGCGCTCGACCCGCTCAGGCATCAGCGGCACAGTCCGGACGAGACGGTGTTTGGCGCTGCCGGTCGCGACCTTCCTTGCTTTCCGCTCGAATCGGAGCCGGGCGACGTTGTCTTCTTTAACCAGAATCTGTGGCATTCCGCGTTCGGGGGCAGGACGGGGCGGCGCATGTTTACGATGAATTTCGGTGCGCAGCCTTCAAGAGAGAAGGACATCGAGTTTCTGAAGCGGGTCTACCAGGGAAACCTGGAACACGTGAAGAACATGCAGTATACACAGTCGGCGCGAGTGTACGAAGATGCGTTTTTGTACAGCGACAGTCAGCGTATCCAGGGCATGGTGGGCACGCTGGTGGAGTTGGGATTCAAATAGCGGTACGACCAAGGAAAGGATTGCAATGGCAGACCAAGCAAGAGCGATACTGAACGCGGATCCAATGCTGAGCCGGTTTGATCCGCTGCCACGCATTATCTATCATGACGACTTCAACCGCGGGCTACGGGGCTGGGTTGAGTTGATCGGGAACTACGAGGACAGTTTGGACAGCATGCTGCCCCAGTACGCGGATATGCGGCCGCCGATGCTGAGCAGTGGGACGCACTGGGATACTGGGACGCATGGGGCGATGCAGGGCACGTATTCGATGAAACTGGCCACGCGGGCCCGCGCGGGGGACATTAGTGTGTCGATCAAGCGGGTAACGTGGCGACACCGAGGGCCAGTGCGGCTGGAGGCGTACTTCACGTTCAAGCCGGAGGCGAGCGAACTGCAACTTTCGGTGGACGACGTGCGAGCGGTGGGTGTTCTGTTCGACCTTCAGGATGAGGCGTACCGGTGGATGCCGCACTGGCGCTATCTGAATGCGCTAGAGGGCGAGCCGGTGCGCAGTTGGCAGTTCAAGAGGGAGCGGGAACCTTTTCATGATATTGGCGGCAGGGCTGAGACGGTTTCCCACTTTCACCTGGCGCCGACAGGCTGGGAAAACGTGCCTGACTCAGGCCAGATATTGTGCTACAATGAGGTCGCCACTAAATTCAACTGGTATTATCTCCGCATGGACCTGGACCTTGCCAGCCGGCAGATTACGCATCTGCAATGCAACGATCGCGTCCATGATGTCACCGGCAGTGGGCCGATGATGATCCCTGCGATGCCCAACCTGGACTGTATGCTCAATGTCGCATTTTGGGTTGAAACCGACGTCGATAAGAGGGCATTCCTCTATGTCGACTCGGTTCTTCTTTCGGGGGAGTGGTAGCGATGCTGCGCGAGAGTTATACAGCCATTGTGGAGCGCAGTGAGGAATTGCGGGGCAGCTTCGCCACGGAGCCTTACGAATGCGGCTGGGCGGGCGAAGCGATCTTCTTCGTGCGGATATTGGAGCGCACAGGCAACCTCGAAGGTGTTACTCTTCAGGTCCAGATTTCAGCGGACGGGATACGCTGGTGTGATGAAGGGACGGCTTTAACGCTCAGCGAGGAGGAGGTTGCGTTTGGCAAGGTGGCGCACTTTGGCAACTGGCTGCGTCTGAGCGGCAGGTTGCCGGACGGCGCCAGCATGAGGGCGATCGTCGCGCTCAATCTCAAGGCGTAGCTGCTGCTGCGGATACCGAATTCTATGAGGGGGTGGCGTAGAGAAAAGATCTTGGCGTTGACGGAGCATTCGTTTGCTGTGCAGAGTTCAGATTGTGTGCCCCTGGCGGGCGCGAAGTCGAAACTGTCAAGGAGAACAGTCAAAATGAAGGCATTCCGAAAATCCAAATTTCTGATAGGTCTAATCGTTCTTTTGGCGCTGGCAGTGAGCGCGGCATGTGCGCCGCCTGCAGGCGCCCCGGCGGGGCCAGCAGCAGAGGCCCAGATGTCTGAAACGACCTCGTATATGCCGTGGTCGCCGGTATGGCGTGAACGCCCGGCGCTGGCGGCGGACACGGCCAGGGCGGACGAACAGGTTCTGCGCTGGGGCACCTACTACGGCCAGCGCTATCCTTATCCGTTCGAGACCTCAGGCGGATACGCGGTTTCGGGCATGCTCAACATGGCCTTTGAGACGCTCTTCTGGATGAACGAGGACGGAACGCTGGAGGGCCGACTGGCGGAGGGATTCACGGCCAGCGAGGATGAGACGGTCTGGACGATCACGGTGAAGGAAGGGATCGTGGCTGCAGACGGTGAACCGTTTACGGCGGAGGACGTGAAGAAGTCGATTGAACTTCACGCTTCGCCCAACACCGGCTCGCGCGGCACGACCTACGCCCGCTTCATCAAGGGCTACGACGCAATGCGGGCGGAGGAGAATCCGGCTACAGAGCTGGAGGGCATCACGGTCATTGACGATCTGACGGTACAGATCGAGTTGACGCAGCCGTTCCGCGATTTTGCCGCAATCCTCTCGCTGCCGCACCGTTTCCTGATGGCGGAGACGTCCCATTACAGACCGCCGGCTGAAGATGAGACGCCTTGGTTCGTCGGCCATGGCGCGACGGGGCCGTTCATGATCGCGACGGAGCCGATGTGGGTCGGGCCTTCCGAGCCGGATTCGTTCGAGCTCGTCCCCAATCCCAACTGGCGCGGGGATGCACCGATTCTAGAGAAGGTAATCCTCAAGTATTATTCGGATCCGCAGACGGCGCTGATCGCGTATGAGAATGACGAGTACGACGTCTCGGAGAAATATGGACCTCTGGAGGCCGCGGAGTTGCTGGAGCCGGGCCGCGCCACGAGCGCGGAGATGTTTCCGTTCCAGTACGAAGTGAGCCGCAGCTTCTACATTGCCCGCGATCTTCCACCGATGGATGATACCAAGGTGCGGCAGGCGCTGGCGCATGCGGTCGATTTCAAGGTGATTGCGGATACGCTGCTGCGGGGGATGTGGCAGCCAGCCTGCCAGCTGATTCCTATGGGCTGGCCGGGATTCATTGATGGCGAGTGCCATACGCCCAGCTATGACCCTGAACTGGCCCGCCAGTTGCTCGCCGAATCCAGCTATGGTTCGGCCGAAAACATACCGCAGATTCGGATGCACGTTGGAGAGGCCGGATTTGGCGGCCAGGTCGGCCATCTGACGCGGATCGCGCAGGCGATGCAGCAGTTCTGGAAGCAGAACCTCGGAATCGAAGTAATCATCGAGCGCTCGCGCGACGTGTTCCTGGCCAATCCGGAGCTGTATCAGATCGTGCGTCGCTCATATGCAGCCCGCTACCCGGGTCTTTCGGCGGTATGCGAGAACGCTTCACCTATCGGGACGTACAACCGTTCGCGTGCGGAATCGTGGGGTCCACCGGAGGCTGAAGAGTTGTGCATGACTGCTGACTCAACGATGGACCTGGCTGAGGCGATACCGATGTATCAGGAAGCGGGGCGTCAGTTCTTCGCCGACGTGTACAGCATCGGCCACTTCACCGAGCCGGCCTACATGCTGGTCAAGCCGTGGGTGAGCGACTGGAACTCGCTATTCGGCAGCCTGGACCACGGTGTACGCAACCCAGAGCATCTCTTCATCGCGGCGCGTTAGCGCGGTTGGCGGTGACGTGATGTGAAATTGCATGAGAAGAGAGTACAGGGGAGAGAGATGCAGAAACCTCTCTCTCCCCGTTCCAGATTCCTCGTAGTTCGCTTTCTTTCAGGACGAAGGCATGTTTCTATACACTGTGCGCAGGCTGGCGGCACTGGCGCCGATCATCGTCGTTGTGATGTTGATCACGTTTACGTTGGGTTATTATGGCCCCATCGATCCAGTGCGCGCAGTGCTGGGAGAGGAATGGGAGGACGAAGCGCGGTATGCCGAGGTCAAGAAGGCACTGGGCCTGGACCGGCCATTCGTGATTCAGTTTCTTGACTATATGGGGGCGATGTTTGGGGGCAATTGGGGCCAGTCGCTGTCCTCATTTGGCGGTGTGGCCAGCGACAGGGCGGTTGGTGAGGGTCGGGGCGCCGGATTCTCCGGCACGAGCACGGGTGTGCGGGAGATGGTGGTTGGCCGTCTTGGGATCACCGCGCAGTTGTCGTTTTGGGCGCTGGTTTTCCTAGCTACTTTCGCCATTTTGCTGGGCGTTCTGGCGGCCGTCAAGCAGAACACCGCCATCGATTACACGATTGTCACCAGTTCGATCATCGCCAGCTCGATCCCGGCCTATGTGATCGGGCCGGTCCTACTGATCGTATTTGTACTCAAGATACCCGTCTTTAAGACTGTCGGGGGATGGGACGGCATGTTCTCGCGGCAGGCCATTCTGCCGGCGATTGTGCTGGCGTTCGGCCCGATGCTGGTGATCGTGCGACAGACGCGAGCCGGCATTGTGGAGGTGCTGGGCAAGGACTTTGTGCGTACGGCGCGCGCCAAGGGCATGCCGGAGCGGCTGGTGGTGGCACGACATATGCTGCGCACGGCGATGATTCCGGTGCTGACCTCGATGGGCCTGATCACAAGCGGACTGCTGACGGGCAGTCTTTTTGTCGAGCAGATTTTCAACATTCCCGGCATTGGCAAGCTGGCGATTCAGACACTCTTGTCGGGCGATCATGCGGTGTTTATGGGCGTCGTCCTGTTTCAGTCATTGATCATCGTGACGGTCAACCTGCTAACCGATCTGTTATATGGTGGGCTGGATCCGCGCGTCACCTACAATTGATGTGTCTTCAATTCGAAAGCCCGCCTTTTTTCGAGTTACGTATTGCGTAATGCGTATTGCGTAAAGGCCGACATGGAAGGTGCGATACCGATGCGTAATCTGCACGAAACGTCTTGGTGTCAGAACGGAAATTACATTAAGAACGGCGGGAATCCCATAGTCGTCGCGATGGTACTTGAAAGAGCTCGGTTCATGGCGTAGTCCTGCTGGCGGCGAGACGCGACAGCCTGCATTGCGGAATTTTCAGCTTTATTTCGATCATTGAGGTTTACAGAGTGACCACCGAGGCCAACACCCAGCACGAGCTGTTTGCCATGCCGGAGCAGCGCAGCCTGTGGCAGGATGCTCTGGAGCAGTTGATGCGCAACCGGCTGGCCATATTCGGAGTTTTCGTCGCCTTCCTGCTCGTCTTCGTTTCCATCTTCGGACCCTGGCTGTCCCCGTATGACTACACCCAACAGAATCTCTTCAGAATTAACGAGGGACCTAGCCTTGACCACTGGCTGGGGACAGACGGCCTAGGCCGCGATATGTTGACACGCATACTCCATGGCGCACGCACGGCTTTTCTGGTGGGGCTGATCGTTACGATAGGCACGACTGTTCTGGGCGTTGTATTGGGCGCGGCCGGCGCATTTCTAGGCGGCTGGGTTGACGCCACCGTCATGCGCATGGCCGATATCACGATGGCGTTCCCCGATATTCTGCTGGCCGCCTTCATCAGTGTCGTTTTTCGCGAAAAAGTGCTCGAATTGCAACTCCAAATTCAGGAGCAGTACGGGTGGACGCTGTCCGAGTCGAACCGCGTCTACCTGGACTATCTGGTGATCTTCGGCGCGCTGACATTGGTCCAGTGGTATGGGAAGGCGCGGCTGGTGCGGGGGCAGATCCTTTCGCTGCGCGAGAAGGAGTTTATCGAGGCCGAGCGGGCTTTGGGCGCGTCGAACTGGACCATTATCCTCAACCACCTGGTCCCCAACAGCCTGGGGCCGCTGATCGTTTCTATCACAGTGGGTTTTGGGGGCGCGATGTTGTCGGAGGCGTCGCTGAGCTTTCTGGGCGTCGGCATTCAGCCACCGGGCGCAAGCTGGGGGGAAATGATCAGCGACAGCCTGGGGCAGTGGCGCTTCAATCCCCACCTGGTTCTGATGCCGGGGATGGTGCTGGCGATCGTGGTGCTCGGCTTCAACTTCCTAGGGGACGGGCTGAACGACGCGCTCAACCCGGAGCAAAGGCGACGCTGAAGCGATGGGTACGGACGGTAGTTTCGAGCCAGAGAGCCCGCTGACAGAAGGAACTGAACCTGACAGAAGGCCCCTGCTCCAAATCCAAGAGTTACACACCCAGTTCGAAACCAAACAGGGCACCGTCCGAGCTGTTGACGGGCTGTCGCTGGACCTCTACGAAGGGGAAGTATTGGGGCTGGTAGGCGAGAGCGGCTGCGGCAAGACGATGACGGCGCTGTCGATTATGGGTTTGCTGCCGGGAAACGGCCAAGCGGTGGCTGGGGAGATCAAGTTTGAAGGGAAGAACCTGCTGGTGTGCAGCTCCGAGGAGATGAAGAAGATCCGGGGCGGCCAGATTGCGATGATTTTTCAGGAGCCGATGACGGCGCTGACACCGACGATGACGATTGGCCGCCAGATAAGCGAGGCGATGGAGATTCACCTTGATCTGAGCCGGCAGGAGGCAGCAGAACGGGCGTTGGAGCTTCTCGAACACGTTGGCATCCCCTCGCCGCGGACCCGGTTTGACAATTACATCCACCAGTTCAGCGGCGGCATGCGGCAGCGGGTGATGATCGCGATCGCCTTTTCGTGCGAGCCACGATTGCTGCTAGCCGACGAGCCGACCACGGCGCTGGACGTGACGGTGCAGGCGCAGATCCTGGACCTGATCAAGCAGCTGGCGCAGGAGGCCGGCATGACGGCGCTGTTCATTACTCACGACATGGGGATCGTGGCCGGCAGCTGCGACCGCGTTGCGGTGATGTACGCGGGCCGCATGGTAGAGATCGGGCCTGTCGATGACGTGTTGCTGAATCCCCGGCATCCCTATACGCAAGGGTTGCTTGGTTCGGTTCCTTCGCTGGACAGTAAGCCCGGGGATCGCCTGTTCTCGATCAGCGGGTTGCCGCCCGACCTGGCCAGTCTGCCGACCGGGTGCAAGTTCTGGCCCCGTTGCCCGCTGGCCGACGACCGCTGCCGGGAGGAGGAGCCGGTGTTGGAGCAGTACGGCGAGTCGCAGGCGGCGTGCTGGAAGGTGATGCCGCTGCGTTTGGAGTAATGCGTAGTGCGTATTCCGTATTGCGTGCGGGCATCTGGTACTGGAGCGGAGGTCGCGCAATGAATCAAGACGGGGTCTTGGGAGCGAAGCATGGATGAACAGCCCCTGTTGAGCGTGCGTGAACTGGTCAAGCAATTTCGGATGCCGCGGCGGAGCCTGTTGCGTCCGGCGGACGTTGTGCGGGCGGTTGACGGGGTGAGCTTCGACATTTGGCGCGGCAAGACGCTGGGCCTGGTGGGTGAGAGCGGATGCGGCAAGACGACGACGGGGCGGACCATTCTGCAGCTAATGCGGGCAACGTCCGGCTCCGTCCATTTTGGGGGCACTGATCTGTGCCAGTTGAGTGACAAGGAGCTGCGCCGGTTCAGAAACGGAATGCAGATTATCTTCCAAGACCCGTACGCCTCGCTCGACCCACGCATGACGATAGGTAAGGCGATCGCCGAGCCGCTGATGATCCACAAGCTATGCCAGACGCGGGATGAGGCCAGTGAACGCGTTCAGGCGTTGATGGAGCGCGTCGGGTTGAATCCCTACTTTAACAATCGTTATCCCCATGAATTCAGCGGCGGCCAGCGCCAGCGCATCGGCATCGCCCGCGCCCTGGCGGTTGACCCTGATTTCGTTGTCCTCGATGAACCCGTCTCCTCGCTCGACGTCTCGATCCAGGCACAGATCCTCAATTTGCTGCAGGACCTTCAGGACGAGATGGAGCTGACCTACCTGTTCATCGCCCATGATTTGCGGGTGGTGCGCCATATCAGCGATCGTATCGCGGTGATGTATCTGGGGCTGATCGTGGAACTTGCCCAGGGACTGGAGATCTACGATGCGCCGCTTCACCCGTATACGCAGGCGCTGCTGAGTGCGGTGCCGTGGACGGACCCAAGGCTGGCGCGTAAACACCAGCGCATCATCCTGGAAGGGGAGGTGTCGAGCGCGGTCAATCCGCCCTCGGGTTGCCGCTTCCACCCACGCTGCCCCATCGCCGAGGAGCGATGCAAGGTCGAATCGCCGGAGCTGCGCGAGGTGCAGCCGGGGCACTGGGTGGCCTGTCACCTGGCGTGATGACAGCATTGGTCCCCGCTAAACGATACCAAACAAACCCAAACCCATTGCCGAGGGACTAGCTCTGTGCAGACAACCGAAGACGCGCTTGAAATCGGTTCGGAGCCTCAGCTTTTCGTCGATGACACAGTAATCGGCGCTAAGCATGGGGTTGTGCGCACGCTGCACCCGGCGCGCAAGCTGGAGGAGCCGGTTCTACGGCCGGACCGTCCGTGGGAGGGGAGGCGCGTCTACATCTATGGCAGCGTTTACTACGACGACGAGGCCCAACTCTATCGCATGTGGTATATCACGCGATTGGGGCAGGGGCAGCAACCGCGCGCGCCGGGTCTGCGCGGACGGACGGGAGACATCGTCCTCTATGCCGAGTCTGCGGACGGCGTCCACTGGGAGAAGCCCAGCTTGGGCCGACACGAATTCGACGGCTCGCGCGAGAATAATATCCTCTTCTTCGACAAACACAGCCCCACTGTAATCGTCGACGCCGACGCCCTTCCTGAATATCGTTTCAAGATGGCCGCCTGGAACTGGGACCAGGATGCCTCCGGCTACTGGATCGCACATTCGGCTGACGGCCTGAACTGGCGTGAGTACGATGTCAACCCGATACTCATGCGCGACGAAATCCTGGAGTCGGTCACTGTGGCCCGCCACCCGCGCACGGGCGAATACTTCGCTTTTCACCGCCTGTGGGGAGAGGTCCGGGGGCACGTGCGGCGGCTGGTGGCCGTGGCTACGAGCAGGGACTTTATTACTTGGACAAGCCATGGCGTGTGTCTGGTCCCCGACGAGCTGGATGACGCTTGGGCAGAGGACCCCGGCCAGCGCGCCGAGTTCTACGGCATGTCGGGTTTTGTCTATGGGGGCCAGTTTCTCGGGTTCTTGCCTGTGTTTGACGTGATAAAGGACGCCCGAGGCGAGTCCGGGATGCCAGCATCGGTTGCTGCCGATGGTAGCAAAGGCTTGCACGCGCCGGCAGTGATATCCGAGTCCGGAGCGGAGATCGACCAGGCGCCGTGGGACGGCCCGATCGCGGCACAGCTTGTCCATAGCCGGGATGGGCTGAGTTGGCACCGGTTTGAAGACCGCTCGCCGATCATTCCGCGCGGCGAGCCTGGCAGCTTCGACGCCGGCTGTATTCTTTGCTCGGCCGACCGTCCGCTGATCCGCGGAGACGAAGTCTGGCACTACTATACGGCGGTCAGTACGATGCACGGTGGTCCGATGCCGCCCAAGACGATCTCGATTGGGCTGGCGAAATGGCGGTTGGACGGGTTCGTTTCGCTAGACGCCGGGCATTTCGGTGGGGTAGTGGAGACGGTCCCGCTGCAGCTTTCGGGCGAGGGGCTGGAGGTCAATGTGGATGCCGGCGACGGCAGCCTAGCGGTGGAGGTGCTGTCGGCCGCTTGCGAGCCTCTGCCCGGATTCACTCGCGTGGACTGCCAGGCGATCGATACCGACGGCGTACGCCAAACCGTTCGGTGGAGCGGGGATGCGCGCCTTCCGATCGGGCAGCCTTTGCGGCTGCGTTTTCACCTGCAGGATGCGGAACTTTACAGCTTTCGCATTCGGGAAGCAGGCCAGCCATGAGAGGCATATGGTTCTTCGACGACTGGATGCTGGAACGTCGCGACTGTCTGGAGCGCGTTTGGGGTAAGCCGACCTTTGTGAAGGAGATCTTCACAGAGTTCTTCCCGGCCGGCTGGGACGGTTATGGGGGCTACCCCACGGCCTTCTACGACGAGAGGCTGGGCAAATACGCACTGTATTTGATCGCATTTCCGGGTCGCGAGAGCCGCGACCGCACGCCGGGGATCAGTGCGGGCGAGTTTCAGTTTCGTCTGCTTTCAGACGACCCTTTTGACTGGCCCAATCCGGTCTACAATCCTATCTCTGGCCCGGCCTGGCGCAGCTTTGACGATGTGGTTGTCGACCAGGACGGCGCGCCGATCTGGGCGCACGCGGTACATTCGCTTGCGGGGACGCCGCTGGCGGAGCGGGGGTACGCTTCGGCTGTGCTGGACGTGCCGCGGCATCTTACCTGGGGCGGGTTCTCGGATGACGGTGTGCAGTTTACTGTCGACCGGTCAGGGCCGTGGCTGGATCCGGGTTCAGACATTGCGGGGGACATTCTGTGGAACCGGGAGGCCGAGCTCTACCAGCTCTTCGTGCGTCCGGTCTACGGTGACCGACGTGTGGCGATGTCGACGACAACCGACTTCAGGGAGTTTACGCGGCCGGTGACGATCATGCAGCCCGATGCGCTGGACCGGGTGGGGACTGAATTGTACGATATGCCTCCGCGGCCTTACGAGGACTTCTATATTGGACTGCTTAACATCATGACCAGTGACCGCTTTGAGGAGGTGAGCCTCAGCAGCAACTGGCCGCAGATCAAGTATTTCGGGCGTATGGATACGCAGCTGGCATACAGCTACAACGGTCTGTACTGGTACCGCACGGAGCGCGAGCCGTTTATCGGGGTGCGCGACTATGGCCAGGTTGGGGGCGGGTCGGCTTACGGTAAGGAGATGCTGCGCACGCAGGACGACAGGCTGCTCTTCTTCGTCATCGGCGATTACGGCGGTCATGCGGCCCGCGTCGACAAGGAGACGGAGTGGCCGTATGGCAGCGGTTATCGGAGCCCGATGTTGTATGAGTTGAGGCTGGATGGTTTCTGTTCGTTGAAGACGTGGGGGCGCGAGGGTGTGTTGCGGACTAAGGTGATCATCCCGCGCGATGGTGACATTCGGCTGAACGTGCGGACGATGGCGCACACTTGGGTGCGGGTGCAGATGCTGGATGGGGTGACGGCGCAGCCGATTCCGGGTTATACGTGGGAGGAGGCGGTGCCGGTCAGTGGGGATCATTTGTACGCAAGGCCGCGCTGGCAGGAGCGGGAGGACATTGGGGCGTTGGTGGGGCGGCCGGTACGGGTGGAGGTCTCGATGCTGGAGGCGGAGTTGTTTGCGATACGGATGAAGTGTGATGTGTTTAATGCGTGTGAGGTGTTGGGGTCGTTGTGGTGAGGGGGGGTTGCACGGGCTGGGTTTTTAGAGATGGGCATGCTAGCAGGACGCTGCGAGGCGGGTATTCTCGTGACCGGATAGTAATCAAGTCAGGTCAGCATTATGGGAAGGAAAGCGATGGATAACGAAGAGACAGGGAACGATGTGGCCCTCCTGCACGAGTCTTGGAACGAGTTTGTCAGGCGCGTCAATGAGTTTGTCGACTCAGGCAAACTAGAAAGCGTTGAGATCGAATATAAGGTCAATCTAGGACGCGACTTCGCCAAAGCACGAGAAGCAGTGATTTACGATGCCGAGGACTGGATTGATCGACTCAACGTCGGTCTTGAGGACCGCGACGGCCACCCCATTTACTGGGAACATAGAGAGGCGTTCAAGAATTGGGCAAATAGATCCCCGGAGGACGCGAAAAACGCACTTAAGGTAATTTGGAGTCGGGATGATTTGGCCGTTGCGAAACGGATCCGTGACTTCAGCAAGCTACTTCCGGACCAAGTAATACATGGTTTGGGAACTCGCATGCGCGTTATATCCGCCCTATTGATGGGGATAGACGTTGAGCAATACCCACCGTTCGCAATCAATGCGTTTAGGAATGCCTACAAGCAGACTGGGTACGAAATACCTGGAAGCCGCGCGGACGAGGCCGATTTGTATGAACATGCCCTTAAATTCCTCGATCAATTTCTCAAGGAAGCGCGGGCACAAGGGGCGCGCTTGCACGACCGACTTGAAATGCAGTCAGTGGTTTGGCATTGGCGAAGTCTGCCGGCTGAACTACCTGAACTCGGTTTGCCATTTCGTGATAGCACAGAAAGGGCAGTGCTACAAGAAACCACATCGGAACACTTGGAAACTGAATCTTGCGACTTACAGAAGCTAGCAGACGGATTGTTCCTAGATTACGAGTCCCTAGAGGAGATTGAAACACTACTCGAAGACAAACGCCAAGTCGTTTTCCAGGGGCCACCAGGTACGGGAAAGACTTACGTTGCGCAGGAGCTTGCCAAATGCCTTGCTGGGTCGGAAGACCGGGTCACGCTGGTACAATTTCACCCCTCTTATGCTTACGAGGATTTCGTGCGTGGATTTCGCCCAGCGCTGCTGAATGGTCAGGCCGGTTTCACACTGCAGGACGGGCCCCTGCTGCATGCTGCCAGACAAGCAGAGAAGGAACCGGGTGAAAAGAACATTTTCATCATCGATGAGATCAACCGCGGGAATCTCGCCAAAGTGTTTGGTGAACTCTATTTCCTGCTAGAGTACCGTGACAAGAAAATCCGCATGCAGTACCAGCAGGAGGGCGAGTCAGACTTCTCACTTCCCCCAAACCTATACATTATCGGCACGATGAACACGGCAGACCGCTCGATCGCTCTCGTAGACTTGGCGCTACGTCGCCGATTCTATTTCATCGAGTTTCACCCGGACAAAGATCCGGTGAAGAGTGTACTTCGCAAGTGGCTTGGAGAAGAGTCCAAGTTAGTGTGGGTGGCTGATGTCGTTGATGAAGCCAACGAACTGTTGAAGGACGACAGGCACGCCGCAATCGGGCCGAGTTACTTCATGAAGAACAACCTCAGGGAAGAGGATGTCCCCCGCATCTGGAAACACAGTGTCCTCCCGTACATCGAGGAACGTCTATTTGGGGATGACAATCGTATTGAAGAGTTCGAATTGAGAAAGTTGAAGGCCAAAGCCGAACAGACACGCAGACAGAGGCAGCAGACAAGACAGTCTGGAGATGACGCGAATGGCGACGCGGACAGCATGAACAATGAAGCAAATCAACCTTCAGGAGTATCAGGACAGCAAACAGACCCCTCTAACGATCAGTGAACGGGATCTGATTAACGACACATTGCCGTCCGTCTCGATTGAACCAGTCAAGGGTAAAGGGTGCTCTTATATCTTAAGGCCCGGATCGACCGTTGGCGCGCTTGAAATTGATGATTTGTCGATCCTCATCGAGCCAAAGATCGGCATGCCGCAGCTACTTTCGATGGCCTGCTACGCCCTAGGCCTATACAAGCCCCAGGTGCAGAAACTTTTCGATTTCCAGAAGGCCCCGGCGATACCTGACGTACTGGCCTTGTCGCTTATCGAGGCCGCCCGCAGAGCCTTCGGGCGAGGACTCCTGCGCGGATACCTTTCTGAGGAAGACGCATTGTACACCGTGCGTGGGCGAATCCGGTTCGACGAGCAGATACGGCGCAGGTACGGGATCCCCCTGCCTGTCGAACTGCGTTTTGATGAATTCACCGAGGATATCCTCACCAACCGGCTGGTGAAGGCGGCCGTGGCTCGGCTTCGCCATATGACGCTGCGCTCGTTAGAGGCACGCCGTGGCTTAGGTTGGGTCGCCGCGACGCTCGAAAACGTCTCTTTGCTGGAGTTCCGGAGGCGAATCGTGCCGGAGGTTCGCTTCGACCGGCTCAACGAACACTATCGGGATGTCGTGGGGCTGGCGCGACTCATTTTGCTGCATAGCGAGTTTGAGTCATTCCGTGGGGATGTGCGCGCATCCGGCTTCCTTATCGACATGGACAAACTGTTCCAAGAGTTTGTCACTCAGGCACTGCGCGAGGAGCTAGGCGTGTCTGCAGCCACGTTGCAGTCCGAAAAGAGTGTTCCCTTTGATCAAGATGGTTTGGTAAAGCTTGAGCCTGACCTGTCGTGGTGGGAAGGCGGAAAGTGCACATTTGTAGGCGACGCGAAATACAAGAGAATCGATGTCAAGTCCGTACCGAACGCCGACCTGTACCAGATTTTGGCGTATGCAACTGCGCTCGATGTGCCTGGCGGCCTGCTCATTTATGTGAAGGGGGAAGCTGATACAGCAGAGTACAGAGTCAAGCACTCGGGCAAACTGTTGGAGGTCGTCGCCCTTGACCTGTCCTGCTCGCTCGAAAAAATTTTTGAGCGCGTCAAAGATATTGCACGCAAGATCGAGTGCATGAAGGAATGAAGCTCGCCAGCTTCCTCGTGATCTGTAGTATAATGCCCTCACCTCATCACCTGACGGGGGTACTGTTATGACACGCACAGAAGAGAAGCTGCTGACCGCCAACGACCTGCTCCGTCTTTACAGCGAAGGGGTGCGAGGTGAACTGATTAGAGGGGCGCTTTGCGAAACGATGCCGACAGGATTAACCTACGGCGAGATTGTGATGAATCTAGGCGGTGCGTTGAGGAATTTCATCAGGCCTCGGCGTTTGGGCCGGCTGGTCGGTTCGGATTCCGGTATGATGCTGGAACGTGATCCGGACACGGTGCGGGAGCCTGATATCGTCTTTATCTCCGCACAGAAGCTGCCTCTGAATGTCAGACTTTCCGGCTACTATGAGGGGGCGCCCGATTTGGTGGCCGAAATCGTCTCCCCCAGCGATGGTCCACGGGAGGTCTACCACAAAGCCCTCATGTGGATCAGTTTTGGCGTGTCGCTCGTGTGGGTTGTGAACCCGGAGAAGCGCGCAATCGAAGTCCACCGCCCCAATCAACCCCTCCTGAGCCTGACCGAGAATGACATCCTCGATGGCGGCGAGGTCCTGCCCGGTTTCAACTACCCCGTGCGCGACGTATTTGATCTCTAATGTGAATTCAGACTGAGATCAAGGGTTTACGCATATCGTGAGAGCGAGCGAGACACTCGCACGCGCGATCCCAAGGTAAAGCCCGCGCGCAAAGTCCTAGTTTCAAGTGAGAATCGCATCAGCATGAGCCAGACAGACTCGATACGCGACATCGGGGGCTACAAGGAACTCTTCATCGACGAAACGGCGATCGCCGCGATGAAGAACGTCCAGTTGACTATGAACACCCCCTACCAGGACCACGAGCCGGTGTTTTTGCCGGAGGCTCCTTGGGAGTACCGTATTCATCCTTATGCGACGGTGATGCGGGAGGGGGATGTTTTTCGGCTGTGGTATCTGGCGTACGAGTGGGACGCGCCGGCGGGGGTGGAGTTGCCGGTGACGGGGACGGCGGAGGATTCGAGGCGCTTTTGGGCGCATACGCGGGGCAGGCTTTGCTACGCTGAGTCGACGGACGGTGTGCACTGGGAAAGGCCCAATCTGGGATTGGTGGAGTATCGCGGCAGTGGGGACAATAATATTCTGGGGCCGGCTGTGCACGACCGGGTGCAGCAGGCTGGCTGGAACGGGGGTACGGTTTTCAAGGATCCGGGTGCGGCGCCGGAGCGGCGGTACAAGCTCTGGAGCCAGATCGTTGTGGCGGAGGAGGGTAAGTCGGGGCTGACAGGTTTCTGTTCTCCCGACGGTTTGCGCTGGACGGCGTGCGGGAACAATCCAGTTCCGGGGCATTGCGACTGCCTGAACGTGGTCTTTTGGGATGAACGGATCCGACAATATGTGGGGTATTCCCGTCTGTGGACGGCGGATAGTTACGGGGACCGCTACCGGGCGGTGCGGCGGCTGGTGTCGCCGGACTTTGAGCAGTGGGAGGATATGGGGCTCGTGCTGGGAGCGGACGAGGTCGATTTGTCGCTGCCGGTGAAGCGTCAGCGTCAGAGCCGGCAGATCATGGACTTTCACGGGAATTGCGTTTTCAAGTATCCCGGAACAGCGGACGCTTACCTTGCGCTGCCGGAGGTCTGGTGGCACTGGTCTACGAATCCGTTTCCAGAAGTCGGCAGAGACCAGGAGAAGATGGGCGGTTTCCCGGACACGGTTGACGTGCAACTCGCTACGAGCCGCGATGGGATCAAGTGGCAGCGGGCGGGGGGACGCAACCCGTTTCTGCGGCTGGGGCCGGCGGATGCGGGCGATTCGAAGATGATTTACGCGTTCACTCAGCCGGTGCAGGTCGGCGATGAACTGTGGATCTACTATGGCGGCTTCCGGTATGGAATCAGTGAGGGCGTTGCGCTCAAGAGGGGCGCTTACTTTCGCGCACGGCTGCGATTGGACGGCTTTGTCTCGGTTGATGCACCGTACGAGGGCGGCGAGCTGGTGACCGTGCCGCTGCGTTTTCAGGGGGACCGGCTGGCACTCAACGCGGACACGAGCGCGGGTGGCGCGATCCGGGTTCAGATCGAGGACGATGGCGGAACACCAGTTGGAGGCTATAGCATGGGCGAAGCCGACGAGGTGAACGGCAATTCTGTTCGCCATTTTGCGACCTGGGGAGGCCGTGGGCATGTGGGCGAACTGGCGGGGCGCGTGGTGCGCTTGCGGTTCCAGATGAACGGTTGTAAGTTGTACTCCTTGCAGTTTGTCGACAACAGCTAACCGGCGTCTGCGACGGCCAGGAGATTGGTTGATGGGCTCCCAGAACACAGACCAGAATGAAGCGTTTTCGATCGGCGCGGAGACACAGCTTTTCGTCGATGATGCTATCGTCAGTTCCAAACGCGGCGTGGTGCGCACGCTCCATCCGGGGAAGAAGCTGGAGCAGCCCGTGCTATTGCCCGACCGCCCGTGGGAGGGGGGCCGGGTCTACATCTACGGCACGGTGCATTTCGACGCCGACGCGCAGCAGTTTCGCATGTGGTATCTGACGCGGATTGGACGCGGGCACCAGCATCGCGCGCCCGGCCTGCGTGAACGGCAGGGGGATATGATCCTCTACGCCACTTCGGCTGACGGCATCAACTGGGAGAAGCCGCAGCTGGGCCTGCATGAGTTTGACGGCTCGCGTGCGAACAATATCCTCCTGTTCGATAAACACAGCCCCACCGTGATCGTTGACGAGGCGGCCGACCCATCCGAGCGCTACAAGATAGCTGCGTGGGACTGGAGCCGCGATCAGTTTGGCTACTGGGTTGCCCACTCGGCCGACGGCCTGGTCTGGAATGAGTATGACGTCAATCCGATACTGATGAACTCGACCGAGACGTTGGAGGCGATCACGGTAGCGCACGACCGGTGTTCGGGCGAGTATTTCGCCTTTCACCGGCGCTGGGGAGACATAGGCGGATTTGACCGCCGCCTGATCGCGGTATGCACGAGCAGGAACTTCCTGGACTGGTCCGAACCGGAACTGATCATCGTCAGTGATGAGCAGGACGATGCCTGGACCCAGGATCCCGAACAGCGAGGGGAGTTCTACGGCATGTCGGGCTTTGTCTATGGTGGACAGTTTCTCGGTTTCCTGCCTGTTTTCAACGTTTACCGCGACATGCGGGGGCAGGAGGTCGGGGCCGAGCAAAGCCCGTGGGATGGGCCGATCGAGGCGCAGTTGGTGCATAGCCGCGACGGGCGCAGCTGGGAGCGTTTCGCTGACCGTTCGCCGATCATTCCGCGCGGGGGGCGGGGCAGTTTCGACGCAGGATGCATTCTCTGTTCAGCCGACCGGCCGATCGTCCATGGGGACGAAATCTGGCATTACTATACTGCCATCAACACCATGCACGGCGGCCCAATGCCGCCGAAGACCGCGACCATCGCGCGGGCATCCTGGCGGCTGGACGGCTTTGTTTCCCTTGATGCGGGTCATTTTGGTGGGACGGTCGAAACGGTTCCGCTCAAACTGCCGTTGGGCCAACTCGTGGTCAACGCAGATGCCTCGCAAGGCAGCCTGTCAGTTGAGATACTCACCGCGGCCGGCGAGACTCTGGCAGGGTTCTCAAGCCTGGACTGCGCGGCAATCGGCTCGGACAGTGTGCGTCATGTCGTTCGCTGGCAGGATCACGAGCGGCTGCCGACGGACCAGCCTTTGCGTTTGCGTTTTCATCTAGATACTGCCCAACTATACAGTTTCCGTGTCAAGACGGCGGAGAACGATTAGGGAATCGCCTGACTGCCACCAGCCAATTGAAAGGAAGTGCGGGTTATGACGTCAAATGGACAGACGATCAAGTCGGGCATTTTCATCATGCCTTTTCATCCGCCGGAGAAGCCGTTGGCGCAGGGGTATGACGAGGATATTGAGCTGGCGGTGATGGCGGATGAGTTGGGATTCGAGGAGTTCTGGATTGGCGAGCACCATACGATGCGGTATGAGACGGTGGTGGTGCCGGAGGTGTTTATTGGACGCGTGCTGGGGGTGACGGAGCGCATTCGCTTCGGCCCGTCGCCGATATGCGTTAATTTGCATCATCCGGCGTATCTGGCGACTCGGCTTGCTTTTCTGGATCACATGGCCCATGGGCGGCTCAATCTGTGCCTTGGGCCGAGCGGGACGAGCACGGACTATGAACTGTATGGGCAGCATCCGAAGGATGGCGGCAGGATGACGATTGAGGCGATAGACGTCATTTTGAAGCTGTGGACGTCGGACCCGCCTTATGAACATGAAGGCCAGTTCTGGCAGTTCTCGCTCAAGGAAAATGTCGATGAGGAAACCCAGTTAGGGTTCATCCACAAGCCGCTGCAACAGCCGCATCCTCCGATCCTTGTACCAGGTATTGCTCGCGATTCCTATAGCTTGAAGATGGCTGGGCGGTACGGTTTCGCACCGTTTTCGGCTGCTGTGGCGGCGGGGAATGTGCTGGCGGACAACTGGGAGACATATGCACGGAGCGCGGAGGAGGCGGGAAGAAAGCCGGACCGGGCGGACTGGAGAGTGGCGCGGGCGATCTTTCTGGCCGATACGACTGAAGAGGCGGTGAAGCGGGCGCGGACCAACTCGGTAGGGATGAATTTTGAGTATCTCGCCAAACTGATGGATAAGACCCGGGGCAGGGGCGTTCTCAAGCGAGACCTGGAAATGTCGAATGCTGACTGCAATATGGACTACTGGATGTCGGAACAGATCATCGCGGGCGACGTGGACCATGTGCTGGAGCGGCTGCTGGCGCTGATGGAGGAGAGCGGACCGTTTGGCACTCTGGTCCTGATGGGCTTCGACTGGGACGACAAGGCGAGCTGGCTGCGTAATGTTGAACTGTTTCAGACCGAGTTAATGCCGGCGTTGAACAAGGCTGTGGCCTGAGCTGGCACCCTTTTACCCCGCCGAGGCGTGGCGACGCCGTGCCAGCAGGTGCGCGGGACGTCAGGCCAAACTGGGCTAGCTATTGCGCAAGGAATTCAGACTGTCCCAGTCAAATTGGAATGAAAAATGGTTGTTCTCCAACTCGGGTGAATGGAGTATGATTCCAGCAATTGGAGACTCCCGATAGGATAGAGTCACGCTTCTCAGGAGACGAATCAATGAAACTCAGCCAACAGCAACTCCAGTTTTTTGAGACATTCGGATTTCTTCACTTTCCCGGCCTGGTGAAGGAGGAGATCGGCTGGATTACGGAGGATTTCGAATCGATCTTCGCGACCAGCGGTCAGGTGCATGACGGGACGCAGCGATCTTGCATTGTGCCCTTTATCGATCAGCGAGAGCGGCTGTGCACGCTTCTGGATCATCCCAGTATTGATGGGCTTATCAGCAGTATTCTGGGCGACGACTTTAACTATCTGGGCGGCGACGGCAACTTCTACACGGGCGATACGCGCTGGCACAGTGACGGCTTTCACACGATCGGCAAATACCTGAAGGTGGCCTTCTATCTCGATTCGCTTACATCGGATACGGGCTGTCTGCGCGTGATCCCCGGCTCGCACCGGGAGGACCTTGAGGCGTGGTCAGCCCGGCAAGCGCGGGATGCCTCCGAGTTGTGGGGAATCTCGCAGCTGGAGGTGCCGCACGTGGCGCTGGAGACTCAGCCAGGAGACGTTGTGGCGTTCAATCATAACCTGATGCACTCGTCGTTCGGCGGAAGCACGGCGCGGCGTATGTTTACGATCAACTGCTGCGCCTATTGCGAGACGCAGGAAGAGATCGAGGAGCTGGAGAAGTTTGTTGCGGGCGGCGCACGATTCTGGAAGGACCAGATGCACTCCGACATCATGCGCAGTACGGCTTCGCCGTCACGGATGCGGCATTTGGAGCAGGTGATGGCGCACGAGAGCCATTTGCCGGCGCTGTCGGCCAAGGCGCGGGCGGAGATGGCGGAGCCGGCCCGGGGGTAGGAAAATGGCGGACAGGATCAGGATTGGCGTTGTCGGCTGCCGGGTCGGTGGGGCCTGGGTCACGGGTGCGTACGCGGGCGAGGATACGGTCGCCTGGGCTGTGGCTGACCTGAACCAGGAGCTGGCGCGGAAGGTGGCGCAAGAGAACGACGTCGCCCGGGTCTACGGAGACTATCGTGAGCTGCTGGCCGATGACGAAGTTGACGCGGTTGGCATCGCCACGGCACCGGACGTGCGCAAGCCGATGGTACTTGACGCGTTGCAGGCGGGCAAGCATGTGCTGGTGCAGAAGCCGCACGGCCGCGACGCCGCGGATGTTGAGGAGATCAATGCGACCGCCGCGAGCAGTGGAAAGACACTTGTCTACTCCTATTTCATGCGCCATGAGGAGGAGAACAAGAGGAGCCGATCGCTTATCGCCGACGGAAGGATTGGGCGTCCTTACCATGCGCGCGTCCACTACCACTATCGAGAGCGGGGCGTTGACTATGAGCCGCCGGCCGGGAGGGAGTGGTTGTATCGATGGGGCCTGAAGGGGGGCGCGTTGGGGCAACACGGCTCCCATTACCTCGACCAGGCCTGGTATTTGCTGGGCTGTCCGGAGCCACAATGGGCCTTCGCAGTCAGCCACAGCGCGTTTCCGACTCGGCTCGAAGTAGAGCGCCATTCCGAGGATTACATGAGCTTCCTGGTGGGTTGCGCCGGGGGCATCACCATTCAGATGGACACGTCTGCGATCATCGCCACGTGGGCGGATCGGGCGTGGGACCTGCGTTTGCGCGTTCTGGGCACGGCTGGGACGGTTGAGGTCGAGTCGACGCGGCTGGCATCGGGGCAGACACGTTCGGGTACGCGCCGGCTGTTGGGTGCAATTTACAACGAGGGCGACAGTTTTGTAGAGGAGAATGCGGAGCACGGAAGCGGGGACTTTGAAGGGGAGATCCGTGACTTTGCCGCAGCCATCCGCGGAGAGCAGCCTCCCGATGTGTCGCCGGCGGATGCGTTGACGTTCATGAAGCTGCTGGATGCTATCTATCTGAGCGCGGAGACCGGGGAAAAGGTGCAGGTCGCCGCGTAGAGGGTGGACTGGTCTGCGGCGGCGACCTGGACGGGTTTTGGCCCTCAGCCTCGCGCCGGCTCTTTCATTGTCTTCTTCAGTTCGCGCGTCAGGTCTGCCAGGTGGGTGTCGTTGGCCCTAACCTGCTCAAGATGGACCATACGCTCCTGCCCGGCGGTGGCAATCATGGCTTCGCCGTGAATGCGGTCGATCCAGAAGCGAGCCTCGCGGCCGAGTACCTCGCGCAACTCTTCGAGCCGGTGTTCTGGGTAGCGGCGTGAGAAGTTCATGGTGTACATGCGCCGACGCTCTGAGCCCCCGAAGGCGGCGTGTTTGAGATTGTGGTTGAACATGACGATGTCGCCGGGCATGGTCTCCAGGATCAGAGCCGGTACGTCGGGCCCTTCCTTTCCCCAGATCTTGCCGCTTTCCCGAATATCCTTCTCAAGAGCATCGGCGTAGGCGTCACCGGCGCGGTGGCTGCCGGGAATGACGCGCAGTGCGCCGCTTTCGCGCGTGAGCGGGTCGAGGTAGAAGGCGATCTTGATGCTGAGAACGCGTTGGGCGCTGTAGCCGTCGGAGTGCCAGCGGGTGTCGCCGGCGTAGTAGTTGCCGTCGCCGCTGGTGTAGTTGAAGTCGTCGCCGCAGATGCTGGCGGCTATGTCGTGGATGCGGGGGTCGTCGAGAAGGGAGCTGAGAAACTCGCTCTTGTCGGGGAAGGGAAGGATGCAGGAGCGCTGCACACCATCGTGATCGCGCCCGTGGTGGCCGCCGCCGTGTGCAGCCCAGATGGCTTCGAATTCGTCGATGATTCTGTCTGCGCAGTCGGCCAGCAGGCCGGGAAAATAGAGATAGCCGAAGGTGTCGAAGAATGCCAGCTGTTGCGGTGTGAGTCGAGTCTGCGCCACTGAGAACTCTCCTTTAGTCTGACAATACGGTCCTCTGACTGTTGTCGACCGAACAACGATCTTCTCTGACGAAATAGTAGTGGCAATTTCAGTGAATTGCAACCTGTAAAGATGAGGCGGGTGCATCTTAGATTTGGGGCGGCAACAGTCTGGCGGGAATCCATGGCTGCGGTGGCTGAAATCAGTTAACGTCTTTTGGCGAGACGCAGTGCAGGCCCGGCCTGGCATTACAGTGGAGTCCGTCAGTTGGGGAGGGTGCGAGGGCAGGCCCTTGGCCGGCACCTACGGGGATCTGACGGGACGTGGTCTGGCCAGACACCTTCGATTAGGCACTTGTCACCAATGGCGCCACCAGGTCGATTAGGCATGTTGTAGGAGAGGGGGCGTTGCGGGGGCGGAGCCCCCGCACAAGGGAGGGCCGAATAGGCCCGACCGCCCAAAAGCGAGGAGAGAGTGAAGAGGAGTGAGGAGCGAACGACGCCGTTTGGTCTGGAGAGATTAGATCATGAACTGACCGGGGGTAGACGTTACCTAAGTTTTGCGAAAGTGTGCCCCCATCTTGGGGATGTACTCAGATGAGGCGGGCCATTACTCGCTGGTGCCGTTTGGCATTGCAAGCAGGGCCAACGCCACGAAATTCCATGCTGCCAGCTCGGGCAGGGCGGCGAACGCATCCACTTGGGCGTGCGCCAGGGATGCCCCGAGGGCGGCCAGGAGGCCAGTCCGGTACCATGCTTGCGCCCCGCGCGATGGGTGTCTCAAGACTGAGACCAGCCAGCCGAGCAGGGCGCCCAGCCACAGCAGCCCGAACAGCCCCCAGCCGGTTGCGTACTCCAGCCAGACGGAATGGGCGTGAAGCAGGTTGGGGTCGGCTGCCGGGGAGGGCTGGAGGAATGCCGGGAAATTCCAGTAGAATCCGCCCGGGCCTACGCCAAGCAGCGGGTACTGTCTCCAGAGTGACAAGGCGTCTCTCCAGATAGCGAAGCGTGAGCGCAGGGTCTCGAGGTTCAGCAGGCGCTCGCCATAGAGCTGGACGATTTCCAGGCCGACGACTAGCGCCAGGCCAACCGCCAAAGTCAACAGGACTGCCGATCGCTTGCCCATGCGGAATCGTTCATGCCGGGCCGCGGCCACGGCGAAGACGAGAACGGCAGCCGGCAGGCCGAGGAGGAGGGCGCCGCGGCTGGCTGTCAGGAGCAGTGCCGCGGCCACGAGGAGGCAGCATGCGGTCAGCGCGGGGCGTATGCGACCGGAGGTTGCCAGAAGACCGATGCCGACAGGGAGTGTGCGTAATAGATATAGGGCCGTCTGATTGGGAGAAAAGGAAATTCCCATCAGGCGCCGCACTCCGTCGACGGAGACGCCTCCGCCGATCAGCCAGTCGATTCCTGCGACGCCCGCGGCGAGCGCGCCGCCGGCGAAGAGGGCGGTCAGGAGGGTCTGCTGCTGACGCGGCCGAGCGGCCAGCAGCCTGATGCCAGTGTAGAGCAGGGCAGGTACTATTACATACTCCCAGAGACCAACAGTATAGCCTGGCCAGTGCCAGACGTTGCGGGCGGCCAGGAGGCTGATCACGGTCCAAGCGGCGACGAGCAGATCGGCGTGGTGCGCGTTGCGTACTGCGATCCTTGTTTGGCGAAGCGGGAAAGCGGCTTTGAGCTTAGACCTGATGTACCAGACTCTGGTTTGGATGGCCCGCTGTGCGAGGGCAGGAAGAGTGGCCAGCAGCGCGGCTTGGGCCGGCGGGACAGCCCAGACGGCGCAGACGAGTCGCAGATCCTTGTGCTGAAAGTGGAAGGGCAGGGCGGCGGCCGCGATCATGAGTCCCGAAACCGGCTCGGCGGCGATGAGAAGTGCGGCAGCGAGCCAGCAGAGGATGATCAGCGGCGGCCAGACGGCAAGGTAGTAGACGGTGAGAAGGAGGGCCCAGAGTGCGAGCTTTCCGGTTAACGGCCATGTGCGGTAGTCAGACTGCCAGCGACGCAGAGGCAGGGCGCGGGCGGTGAGTGCTGCCCACAAGAGAAGGAATCCACAGGCCAGTAGCAGGAGGGCGAATCGCAGATAGAGCAAGACCATTGTAGCGGACGGTTCGGTCTCGGTTGTTGCCTGAGCAGCCTCAGTAAACACGGAGAGCAGGGCATGCTCTTTCCCTTCAGGTGTGACGAGGGAGAAGCCCCACATTGGATCGGACGCGGGAGCGGCCGGACGATCTGCCGGCCATCCCATTGCTGCCAGCCACGGCCAGGTTGCCTGTGCATATCGGATGGCCTCCTCTGTAAGACGCAGCTGATCGGCCGATGATACGGTCTTCCAATGGTCTTGCACTTGCCGATTCCACCCGAAACGGACAGCCCAGATGGGAGTCTGTGCATCTCCGGCGGCGACCATGACGCGGCGGACCCACAAGGCGCGACGGAAGTTGAGGGCGTCGACACGGCTGCGGGCGTCTTTCGGAGCGGTTCCGAAGCCGAAGGGCTGGACGAGAACGGCGTCGAAGTAGGGTGCCGCGCCGGCGGCGTAGAGCCGCTGGAGGAAGAAGCCTTCGTCGATGGCAGTGTGGCCGCGGTCCTGGGTGGGCGCCAGCGCAGCGGCCAGTATGACCGCGTCGGGGTCGGCAGCGCGGACAGCAGTGGCGGCCGCGCGCAGTAGCCGGGCATAGGCGACCGGATCGATCAGCCGGTTTCCCCAGTGGGGGGCGATGTTGGGCTCGTCCCATATTTGATAGAAGCGGACCGTGTCCTGGTAGCGGAGGGCGAATGCGGCGGCAAAGCGGGCGAAGGTTTCCGGCGCGGCGGGGGGCGCCAGTCGCCAAGGCAAGTCGTTCTGCGAGGACGCTGATGAGGGTCGGTCTACGCTGTCTCTTGCCCAGGAAGGGCTGCCGTCCAGAACGATAACAGGTACCAGGCCGGCGGCTGCGATTTCGGTCAGGACCTGGTCGGTCCAGGTCCAGTGGAACTCGCCCGGCTGCGGTTCGATGCGGCTCCAGTCGATGCGCTGGCGGACCCAGCCGAAACCGGCTACGTGAAGACGATTCAGCGCTTGCAGCCGCTCCTGCGGGGCATTGTATTGCTCGAGCGCGACGGTTACACCGAGAAAGGATATCTGGCTGGCTGAGGAGGATAGGGAGCGGGGCTGTGACTTTGCCTGCAGGCTGCTGGGATCATGCTCGCGAAGGTCCCGAAATGTCAGGGCGATCTCTACGCCGAGGTAGCAGAGAATCGCGTAGAGAATTGCGAGATGGATCAGTCGGATGGTGGTCTGGGCCACGGCACCGGGTCTTAAGAACGATCCAGGCAATGGTCAAGGATATTCTGGATGTGGCGCCTCTCCTCTTCGAATGTAGAGAGGCGTTTTTGTACAGACCTGATGTCGATGGCACGGCCGTGGTCCCGCTCGTCTACGGCCTGCTGCAAGATCCTCAGCAGCAGGCCGACGATGCGGCGGCGACGCTGATATTCGAAGGGCAGATGGGGATCGGAGATGGTTTCGGGCAGGGAGCGGTACCACGCCTCCTTTTCTGCCAGCCTGAATTCGAGCCGCAGAGAGGAAGCTCCCATCTGCGTACGCGTGTAGATGGAGCGTTGGGGGGTGGACGGTTCGGTCTGCTGCGCGTCGTCGAAGGGGAGAATGCGGCCGTCTTCGGAGTTTAGCCAGAGGATAGGCGTTGCGTAATCGACGCGGTTTGGGTCGTTGATGTACAGATTGTTGCGGGCGATGCTGACAGCGGCGTCGATATGGCCGCGGCCCTGGCCCGAGACAAGCGCTTCGTAGACGCCGGCAGCAAAGTGCACGGCGGAGCGATCCAGTATCTCGTAGCGCATGGCGATCACGGCAGGCAGGCCGCTCTGGAGCAACTGGTGGGCGATGCCTGCAAATGGCCGCGAGCTGTCGACACGACCCGCCAGGCAGGCGTTGAGAAAGACAAGCTTCACCGATTCTGCCTGCTGCAACACCGTGCGCAGTGCGGCGGAGGACACGAGGGTTGGGGCGTCACCGTCCCATAGGAGGAGGCCGTCCTCATTGCCGTGGCCGACAAAGTGCAGTATGTCGGGCCGGGATGTCACCAGCCGTTCCCGGATCTGCTGGATGGTAACGCGGCCGTCCAGATGGTCCAGCGCCACGCGGGCAGCGGGAAGCTTTTCGATTGCGGAACGGATCTGTTCGCTCTCGGTGTGTGCGGCCAGTTGATGGCCCGATTCATCTTGGTGGGGCCAAAACTGTTCGGGGACCCCCGTCATTCCTGAGTCGACCGTCACCAACAGAACTTTGAGAGGGAGCGCCGCCTCCAGCGCCCTGGGGCGGGCAACATAGCTGACGAGATTCCGGGTGCGAACGAGTGATAGATTGGGGTCGGCCGCGAAGGACTGATTGCGGAGGGGATCATGGAGCGTCTCCCAGGGCAAGGCCGCGACGGCAGGGGGATGCAGGATGAGGCGCAGCCGGAGCCGGCCGCCGCCATCCAGGTCGGCACGGGCCTGGGCCCAGAGGTCCCGGACTTGATCGCGGAACAGTTCGGAAAAGAGCCTGCTGCCGATTTCGGCCAGTAGCTCTTCCCCTTGTGTCTGAACCGGGTCTCCCAGCCGGGCCAGGAACTCCACCCAGACGAACTGGAAGGCATCCTGAGCGAAGGTGGATGCGCCACTCAGCCCGCGATAGGACGCCAGTACGGCAAAGGGGACCTCGTCGCCGCTTATGGTGATATCGAAATTCGTGTACTCGCTCAACTCCGGTTTCCAGTTGTTCCTTTTTGTTTTATAGTATCATCATCCTTGTCTTCAGGAAACTGGAAGTGGAAAATTGGGTACTGAAAACTGGTATTCGCCGTTCGGGGCCGGAGGCCAACAGGGTGCGGGTCAACCCGCAGGCGGAAGTGCGTCCTTTGCAGCGACGGGGATGGAACGTTCTACGACAGCGGTGAAGGTGTACGGCCCGAACCGACGCTTTGTGCAGCGCGTGAGCGTGCTGGCCTGGACGGTGGCGGCCACGGTCGCGATCAGCTTGTTTCTGCGGCTGCCGACGGTCGTATTTACGCTGAACGCGCTGGGCTCGCCGATGTCGATCCGAATCAGCGAGACGACGGTCATCGCGGTCTTTATCGCGCTGCTCACGGCCAGCGGGACGGAACGGGCGATCCGTACGCATCCTCTCTACTCCGGAGACCCGTTGGGCGGCGAACCTGAAAGCGGAGGGCACACCTGGCTCTTTTGGGGACTGCCTGCCGCCGTTTCCATTTTGGCGGTACTGCTGGCGCCTGAGGCCAGGACGCCGCTTTTTCAGGCCGGAGCTGCTCTGCTCAGCGGCGGGTTGATCGCCATCATTCTGTTCAACCTGTACGCTTCCGTAGACCAGGAATCGGCGGGGTACCGACAGGCACGCATCCTGCTCAACGTGCTGTCCTATACGGCGGCGCTGGCGCTTTTCCTGCTGGTGTACCAGACAAGAACGCGCAGCCTGCTTTCGGGGACCCTGATTGCGGCGACATCGGCGCTGCTGGCTGTTGAGCTGCTGCGGGACATTATGCCCAGAGTGAATGTCGTGCTCATGTATGCGGCGCTGGTTGCGGTCGTATTGGGCGAGGCGGCGTGGGCGTTGAATTACTGGCCCCTATCGGGAGCAAGCGGCGGGCTGGTTCTGCTGCTGATTTTTTATTTGTTTGTTGGGCTGGCCCGGCACGCGTTGCATGAGGGCCATCTGAGCCGCAGGCTTGTGCTGGAGTATTCGGCTTTTGCGGTGCTGGCGCTTGTATTGATTGTGCTGATCGGGCCTGGACTCTAGGCTCCCAATCCTACTCTCATGCCTAGAACGGCCCTAGTTCTGGCGCGATCTGCTTTGGACTAATGGCCGTTCTCCTCTCTGGTTGCGGCAGCAAGTCTTTCGAAGTTACCTCTCCAACCAGCTCTCAACTGCGGTTCGGCGGCAAGTTTCTGAACAGTTTGGGTCAGCAGGCGGTTGACCGGCGTTTGGATGCCGACTTCCACGCCCTTGCGCACGACGGCTCCGTTGTACCAGCCGACTTCACTCCCCCTCTTACCTGACTCCAGATCGAGGAAAAGGCTAGGCATCTTGCCTCCCCTGGCTCCGCCGACGACCCTGTGCAGGGCAGGCCGAAGGAGCGGGCGCGGACCGAAACGCAACAGGGGAGCGAGAGTGCGGAGCGGGTATTTTTCGACGTTGAGAGGGTTGATGCCGGCGGCGGCCATCACGCGCAGGGCCTCGCGCAGGGCGTCGATCTCCAGGTCGGCGATGCGCGGATGGGCGAAGGTGACGCCGGGCGGCTCGGCGAGGATAGCGCTGGTGGCGTTGCCGATCATATTCATGAGCAGCTTCGACCATTTCATGCTGTGCGCATCGTTGTACACCGTGGCGGGGAGGCCGGCGGAGGAGAAGCGCGAGGAGAGAGGAGTGAGGAGAGAGGAGAGAACGTTGCTTCCGGGACCCTCGCTGTCTTCGTGGAAGTCTGCGAGGCCGACGGCAAAGGTGGGTTTTGTAACCTGGACGATGCCAGGCTCTTTCACTTCGACAGGTGCCGTGATAGTTCCGGCGAGGACCCGCTGGGGGCCAAAGCGGGCGGCGATCTGTTGTTCGTTGCCGACCCCGTTCTGCAGGCTGAGGATGGCTGGGGGAAGCAGTGCTTCTGCCGGGGCCAGTTCGTCCAGAACGGTTTCCGTGTCGTAGCTCTTGACGGCGAGGATGGTGAGGTCATAGGAGCCGGGAAAGGCTTCGCGAAGAGAAGAGACGGCGCTGACCGAGGGGATCCTTTCCACCGCGCCATCAGCCGCGTGCAGCTCGAGACCACGCGATTGCAGGGCAGCGGTTGTGTCAGTGCGACCGACCAATTTCACGGCGTGCCCGGCCGAGGCCAGCTTGCCCCCGACAAAACAGCCGATGGCCCCGGCCCCGACTATTAGGATACGAAGGGGGTCCATGGCTCAGTTCCCACCGGCTGGTCGCCGGGCGTGGAGGTCGTACAGGCCATAGGCAGCCGCCAGCAGCTCGATAGGATGGCGGGAGGGGAGGCCGGTACCGTGTTCCAGCTGCCAGCGGCAGGTCTCGGAGTCGCAGGCGGTAAAGGAAACCGATCGCTCGGAAAGTAGGGCCGACGCGTCAGCCTGCGCCGCGACATAGTCGAACAGCTCCGCACCCACGTCCATGGCGATCTGGTATTTTTCGGTCTTGTAGCCGTAGGTCCCGGCGATACCGCAACAGCGGGCTTGGCTTTCGCGCAGGTCAAGGCCCGGGATCCGGGCCAGCAGGTCGAGCGCGGGTTTGCCGATGCGATGGGCGCGCAACTGGCAGGGGGCATGGTAGGGAAGTATAGAGGGTTGATCTGATTGGTTAAGCGGGCGCAGGTCGGAGGGCAGCTGGTCTTGATCGAGACGTTCGCGCAGCCATTCGAAGATATCCCAGGTGGCGAGCTTGAGTGCCCGGGTTCCTGCATCGCTCTCCAGGTCGAGCAGCTCCGGCGCCTCCTCCTTAAGGGTCAGGGTGCAACTGGTGCTGGTGCCTAGGATTGGGTAGCAGGCGTTTACGTATGGGGCGAGGCGGGCGACGTTGCGGCGATGGTAGCTCTCGGCGGCGCCGAATTCTCCGTTGGACAGCATGGGCAGTCCGCAACAGTTCTGCGGAGGCACTATCACTTCGTAGCCGAGATGCTCCAGCACGAGAATCGCGGCCATGCCCACGAATGGTTCGTAGTATTGGGTTGCACAGCCGTGAAAGTAGACGACTTTTCGCTCGCTGCGCAGGCGCTGGGCACGGGTACGCGCCAGCCAGCGGTTGAGCGTTTCGTGGTGCCAGCGGGGCAGGGGCGCCTTCTCTGCGATACCGAACAGGGAAGCGGCGAGCTTACGGCTGAGCGGGTTGTGCAGTAGGAAGTTGGCGAGGCCGGGTTGGATGCTTCCCATCCGTCCCAGGAGTTCGTTGCGGCCCAGGAGCCGGTTGCGCAGGGAGAGGCCGCGCGCGGCCACGATGCGGGCGCGGGCGCGGGCGTTTATTTCGGCGATACGGACACCGGTCGGGCAGACTTCGTTGCAGACGCGGCAGCCGGAGCAATAGTCGACGGAGGCGTCAGGCATCTGGCCGGCGGCAAGTGTGCGGGCGATGTGGCCTGCGGCGTCTTCGTAATGTGGGTGGCCGAAATCACGGAAGCGTTCGGACTGGGGGGCGGCGTACTTCGGTCCAGGGAAGCTGTCGGTCACTTCGGAGACCGGGCAGTAGCTGGTGCAGATGTTGCACTTGATACAGGCGTTCAGGCTGAGGCCGACAGAGTTCACGGTTGTGTTTTGCATAGAGGCGATGGCCAGAGATTTGGGTAGACCGCTGGCACTATTGGCTTTTGATCACTCCATTTGCGGCGGCGAAGCCGGTAGCGATGGCGATGCCTTCGCGGCTGCGCTCGCGGATGGGGTCGGTGTGGGCGAGAATTGAGCCCGCGGCCCACAGGTTATCATAGACAGGCGCGCCGAATTGGTCCAGCGGACGAAAGTGGTGGTTGACGGAGACACCGGCCTGGAAGATTGGATGGCCGCGTTTGTCGAGGAAGAGAGGGCGCAGCCAATGTGAGCGGACCTGCGGTGCGGTCAGCGGCAGGTCGAAGACGGTCTCCTTTACACGGCCGCAGCGGTCAGCGTAGATGCCACCGCCGAGGATGCCGCCGGTTGCGAGCAGGTAGTTGCGGGCCGTGTGGCGAAGGGGGCGGCTTCCGGTTTCGGTCTCGATCCACTTGATGCGCCGGCCGGACGCGTGGAACCCGCAGACTTCCATGCCGATTTCGACTCGTACACCCAGTCGGTCCAATTGGGCGCGCAGGACGGCGTCGAGGCGCAAACCTGGTACGCTTGGGGGCAGGGTCGGGATTTCGAAAACGGCGGTGCTTGGTCCCCGGCCGTCCTTAGATTGGGTTGTGTTAGGGTCTCGACCGACGAGCGCCAGGTGAATTTTCTTCAGGAGGCAGGAGTGGTCGTTCAACCCCAATACTGCGGGTAGACCGACACGTTCGCCAGCCGCGGCTACGTCTACTACCATTTCGGTGATTTTTGCCTGCGCGTCTGGCTGGTCCAGCAGTCGGGCCAGTTGCAACGGGCTATGGTCACGCCTTTCGGCGAGCTGATGGAGGGGCAGGGACGCGCTGCGAGCATGGATGCCCTGTCTTTGCAGATTTTCGGCGATCAGGGCCGGGTAGAAGTCGGGCATACCGTTCAAGCCGACGATTACCAGAGAGCGGTCATCCTCCAGGTTGGCGGCCTGTTGGCCGGCCGGCGCCAGATAGACCGGACGGGGGGCGCCGACCGGTGAGATGAGCTGGCAATTGCGCCCGAGGTTGTCGTTGTCGACCTTTTCGTCAAGGTCACTCTTTTGCGAAATCGGCTCCTCAGGCGCTTTGGGAGCAGGAAGATTCATGGTCGCGCCCGGGCGTACATAGGGCAGGCCCGCCGCGGCGGTAAGCCGTTGAAACGCGTCCAGCGCTGTCGCAATTGCGTCCACGCCGAGAAGACGGTAGGGATGTGCGGGCGGCAGTTCGGGGAGCGACTGTGTCCAGTCGGCGACCGCCTCTTCGCTGCTTTGCACATATCCCAGAAGATCGATTGTACCGGCGTGCCAGTGTGTCGCGCCGGCGCCATGGGCGATCACGCGCACGCGCAGGCCTGCGCGTGCGGCGGTATATGCGGCAAAGAGGCCGGTCAGGCCGGCTCCGATTACAAGGAGATCGAGCATGCGCGGTTAGGGGTTTTGGCTCATGGTTTTCGGCATTACATTACACGGCATCATAGCAGTCGCTCCAGATTCGATGGCAGATTCCCGTGCGGACGTCATAGCTAGCGGTCTAAATCAGAAATGGAGGAATCGGAGCGATAGAAGGAGGAAAGGGGGCTTTCCCCGTCATCGACGGGCAGGTGATCGGCGTTCAGAATGCTCAGGTAGATCAGCTCGTCCAGGCGTTCCTGGCGCAGCTGCTGTCCCCAGAGGATGGGTGCGACGCCCTTCCAGCGTTCCTGGAGGAAGTCGCGCAGGAGAAGATTCGGCTGGGAAACGGCCGCCTGGGGATCGACGGCGGCGGAGCGCTGGTGGGAGTCGTCTTTGGGGGTGGGACTTGATGTGGACTCAGAGCCGGTGACGGCGGCTTCTGCCGCGGCGCTGTCGCGGTGGTGATGGGCCGGGGACTGCATGTGGGCCACGCTCCACTCGCCGGATGCGGACGAGGCATTGCCGGCGCGCAGCTGGTGGAGGATACCGACGGCGCGGTAGGTGCAGAAGCCGCCCTGACACGGCCCCATGCCGAGGCGGACATCGCGGCGCAGGTCGTCGAGGGTGACGGTCGGGTTGCGCTGGGCGGCACCTTCCAGCATGGAACGGGTTACCAGTTCACACTCGCAGACCAGCTCCGACTGCAGGTTTTCGTCTTCGACTTCGTTGAGCCGGTGGCCGAGCCAGTAGTGTCCCTGTTCGACGCCGGGCACGGGTGTCCCGGCGGTGCGGCAGGGGCGGGAAACGCCCAACTGCTCGCAGGCGGCGTCGACAGCGGACTCGGCCATGAGGCGGAAGGTCGTCCATTTGCCGCCGGTTATGGTGATCAAGCCGCGCAGGCCGTCCCGCTGCTGGTGGTTGAGCAGAGCGAGGGCACGGGTGGCGTCACGGCTGTCCTGGGGCAGCTCCGTCGCCGGGTACTCGTTCGACTGGGCACCGTTCTTGCTTTGGGCAGGGCCACCGGGCAGTTTGGTCTCCTGGTATAAGGGCCGCACGCCGGCCCAGGCGCGCAGGATGCGGGTGCGGCTGAGGCCGGGGACGAGTTTGTCGCCTTCGGTGAGCATCAGGTCGATTTCCCACTGCTCGATGGGCAGGTCCTCCGGTTCGGCCACTCGTTCGTCGGTGGTGCCGATGACGGTGACGGTGTGAATCGGCACGAGGATGTCGCCGTCGCCGGGCATTTTGCAGCGGTTGATGACGGTGTTGGTCAGACGGGCGTTGGTGGCGAGCATCACCCCTTTGCCGAGGATCATCTTCACCTCTACACCTGCGAGTGCGGCGACATGACCGGACCAGGCGCCGGCGGCGTTGATGACGAGATCGGCGTCGATGTGAAGCTCTTCTGCGGAGACTGTGTCGAGAACGGTGGCGCCGGAGAGTGTGCGGTTGCCGTCTCCGCCGGAGAGGTGGAGACGGGTGAGCTCGTGGTAGGGCAGCAGGGTGGCGCCGGCCTGGCGTGCGGCCTGGGCGGTGGCGTGGGTGGCGAGGAAGCTGTCGGCGGCGGCGTCAGGCAGTTCGAAGACGCGGCTTATGCGGGGATTGAGCAGAGGCTCGCGGCGCAGGGCGGACGCCGCAGGGATTTCGGTGCAAGGGATGTCGAGGCGGCGGCAGGCGGCGGCAAAGCGATCGGGATAGTCGTCCTCGTCTTCGGGCGTGACGACGAAGAAGCCGCTCGTATCTTCGATGCAGTGGGTGTGGGTACGGCGGAGGATGCGATTCTCGCTGATACACTCGACAGCGCTGTCGGGATCTTTGAGTACGTATCTTGCGCCGCTGTGGAGGAGACCGTGGTAGCGCCCGGTCGTGCCGTGGGTCAGGTCGCGTTTTTCGATGAGGAGTGTGCGGAAGCCCCTCAGGGCGGCATCCCAGGCAACGCCGGTACCTGTTGCGCCGCCGCCGATCACGAGGATTTCAGTCTGCATCCTCTTCATCGGGGGCTATCCAATGTCATGGAGAAGTTGATGGATCTCCTGGGCGCGGCTGCATTTGAGCGCTGTGGCAGCGAGCTCTCTGGCGGCGTCCATGTCCACGCGCCGGATTGCGGATTTGACCAGGGGAACTGCAGGGCCGGCTACGCTGATTTCGTTCAGCCCCAGACCGAGGAGCAGGGGCTGAACGGAAGGGTCGCCGGCGACTTCGCCACAGATGGCGACGGGAATGCCGGCGGCGCGTCCCGCTTCGCAGGTCAATGAGATCAGGCGGAGGACGGAGGGGTCGAGCGGGGTTGCCAGGGTTGCGACGGCGCTGTTTACGCGGTCAGCGGCGAGGGTATATTGGGCCAGATCGTTGGTGCCGATGCTGAGGAAGTCGACATGGGGGGCGAAGTGGTGCGCGAGGAGGGCGGCCGACGGCACTTCGATGAGCACGCCTACTTCGAGGGTGCCGAGTTGGCGGCGGCAGTGCTTATAGCCGGGAATGTCTTCAAGCAGTTGCAAAGTCTGGTGGACTTCGTTCACTTTCGAAATCATGGGGATGAGGATTCGAATGCGGTCTACGGGCGACACATTCTGCGCCAGCTCGATCAGGGCCTGGGCCTGGTCGATGAGCATTTGCGGGTGGCGAAGCAGGAGGCGGATGCCGCGCACGCCGAGAAAGGGATTGGCTTCGGCGGGAGGCTGCAGATAGGGGACCGGCTTGTCGCCGCCGATGTCGAGCAGGCGCACGGTCAGAGAGTGGGTGTTGGTGTAGGAATGCACATCCTGGTAGGCGGCCAGCTGCTCGGAAACGGTTGGCGGGCTAGTCCGGTGTTGGAAGAGGTTTTCGGTGCGGAGGAGACCGATGCCTTCAGCGCCGTTGGCATGGATGTGGAGGAGATCTTCACGGCTGTTGACGTTGACGCGTACGGGGATGCGTTCGCCATCGGGCGTGAGGGCCGGTTCATGGGAGTGCGAGAGCGCTTCGGCCTGAAAGCGGCGCAGACGGGAACGGGTCAACTCGTACTGTTCGAGCGTCTCCTCTTCGGGGTCGACGAGGAGGCGGCCGCGGATTCCGTCGACCACGCCGAACATGCCTGTCTGCAGTTGCAGGATTTCGGCGCCGGCACTGCAGACGAGAGGGATGCCGAGGCTGCGGGCCAAGATGGCTGTGTGGGCGGTAGGCGTGCTGGCAGCGAGGGCGATGCCAACGACGTGGGCCTGATCGAGGTGCGTGGTATCGAACGCGGTCAAGTCTTCTGCGAGCAGGATTGTATTATCGGGCAACGGGTTCAACTGTCGGGCAGAGGTGATACCGCCCAGGCGGAAGACGAGACGCTGGCCTACGTCGCGAATATCGGTGGCGCGGCTGGCGAAGTACTGATCGCTAAGGTCCTGGAAGAGCCTAACGAGATCGCCTGTGGCCTGGCGGGTGGCGCGGGTGGCGTCAACGCCGGAGTCGATGGCAGCGCGGACGGCGTCGGTGAGGGTGCTGTCATGGAGGATTTCGCGGTGGACGAGAAATATCTCTGCGGTTGCGGTCTGCCCGATTTGAGACAGCCGGGCCAGTTCTTCATCGACGAGGAGGCGGGCTGCCAGAAAGCGCTCCCACTCTTCGTCGGGGTCGCCGGCTGCGTGCGGGGAGGCCCTGCCGGAATCGTCGGCGGGGACCGGGGCGTATTTGTATATGTTGCCGATGCCTACCCCTGGCGCTGCCGATAGGCCGTGAAAAAGCTGCTGCACAGATTTCTCGCAGGTGTCTAGAAAAGGGAGCTGAGCGCCTCGATGGCTGCGGCAGCGTCGGGTCCTGTGGCTGCCAGTTGCAGGTCGTGCCCCTGGCGGGCCTGAAGCTGCATCAGTTGGATAATGCTTTTGAGATCGATGGCGCTGGTGTTGCGGCTAAGGTTGGCGGCTGTGATCCTGGCCTGAAACTGGCTGGCGAGACGGACCACATCTCTGCCGGAGCGGAGATGAAGGCCGCGCGGGTCGCTGACTGTAACCACGACGCTTTTGGACGGCTGAGGCGGCGTCTCCGGTTGCGCGGGGCGGCCATCAGGCAGAGGGGAGCGGGCGTTGTTGCGCAACCCACTCTCCTGGTGCTGTTGATTATCCTCAAGCCTTTCCTCTTGAGGTCCTGCCTGTGAAGGTCGATTCTCCATCTCAGAGTTCCAATACTGCGATCGTTCGATTTGCTCAGCCAGCGCGGGCAAGCTTCGGCGCTGAGAGCGCGGCCTCGGCGACGGCGTTCACCGCCTGCAGAGGCTCACCCAGGCTGGCGTGAAGCGCGGCGACGATGGCGCCTTCCACCAGGGGCGCATTGCTCAGGAGACATTTCTGCCGCCGATGTTCGGGCAGCATTTCGAGAGCCAATTCGGCCGACATGACAGCGCTGCCCAGGTCCATCAACAGGAGTACTCCATCTTCACACCAGACCTCTTCAATGGCGGAGAGTATTTTGAACGCGTCCGTGCCAAGTGTCTTACCGTCATCTGAAAGGCCTCCAGCCTGCCCTATCTCGACCTGACCTCCAGCCATTTGCACGGCCAATTCATGGACGCCCCGGGCAAGTGCGGCACTGTGGGAGACGATCACCAGACTGATCAGGATTGACTCTCCAGAGCAACAGAGACAGAACAGACAGTAACCACAGTTCTCATTCCGCCCAATTGAGCGTGCGTTCTACGGCTTTCTGCCAGCCGGTATAGCCCTGCACGCGATCGGTATCATCGAGCCGCGGCTGCCAGGCTCTGTCTTCCTGCCATTGCGTGCGCAGGGTTACCAGGTCCGGCCAGAAGCCGACAGCCAGGCCGGCCGCGTAGGCGGCGCCGAGGCTGGTTGTTTCGGCGATGCGAGGCCGGATGACGGTGGTTCCCAGGATGTCGGCCTGCATCTGCATGAGCATGTTGTTGACGGTTGCGCCGCCGTCGACCTTGAGCTGTCGCAGGGGCACACCGCTGTCGGCGTTCATGGCATCCAAAACTTCGCGCGTCTGGTAGCAGATGGATTCGAGCGCGGCGCGCACGATGTGGGCGCGGTTGACGTAGCGGGTGAGACCGACGATGACGCCGCGGGCGTCGCTGCGCCAGTGGGGGGCGAACAGCCCGCTGAAGGCGGGTACAAGATAGCAGCCGCCGGTGTCGTCGACGCTCTGGGCGATCTCTTCGGTCTCGGCAGCCGAGCTGATCAGCTGCAACTCGTCGCGCAGCCATTGGACGGTTGCGCCTGCCATGGCGATCGAGCCTTCGAGGGCGTAGACGGGCGCGGATTCGCCCATCTGGTAGCAGACGGTGGTCAGGAGCCCGTTGCGGCTATAGACGATCTCTTCACCGGTGTTCAGGATCATGAAACAGCCGGTCCCGTAGGTGTTCTTGGCTTCGCCAGGGCTAAAGCAGGTCTGGCCGACGGTGGCGGCCTGCTGGTCGCCGAGGTTGCCGCAGATGGGAATGGCGGCGCCAAAGGGGCCATCGGCGGCGGTCGTGCCGTAGAAGGCAGGTGCGCTGCTGGGTTGGATCTCCGGCAACATCGAGGGCGGAATCGCGAGAATATCCAGCAGCTCCGGGTCCCAGGAGAGGGTTTCCAGGTCCATCAGCATGGTGCGGCTGGCGTTGGTGGGATCGGTGACATGCACGCGGTCGCCGCCGGTGAGCTGCCAGATGAGCCAACTGTCGACGGTGCCGCAGATCAGGTCACCGGCTTCGGCTCGGGTTTGCGCGCCGTCAACGTTCTCCAGGATCCAGCGGAATTTGGGGCCGGAGAAGTAGGTTGCCAGAGGCAGGCCGGCCTTCTTCTGGAAAGTGTGGGCGTGACCGGCCTCTTCGAGGCGGCGGCAGATGCGGTCGGTGCGAGTGTCCTGCCAGACGATGGCGTTGCAGACGGGCAGCCCGGTGCGGCGGTCCCAGACGACTGCGGTCTCGCGCTGATTGGTGATGCCAATGGCTGCGATCTGTCCGGGCTGGACATCACATTTGGCAAGGGTGGCACGGATCACCGCCTGGGTGCGCTGCCAGATTTCGATTGGATCGTGTTCGACCCAGCCGCTGCGAGGGAAGATCTGTTCGTGTTCCTGCTGTTCAAAACCGACGACGGCGCCCGTTTGATCAAAAAGCATGAAGCGGGTGCTGGTCGTCCCGGAATCGATTGCACCGATCAGCTGAGACATCAGTCAGCACCAGTTATCGTGAGGACCTCGGCGGCGGTCTCGAACAGGAAGTAGGCGCTGGTGGCGCCGGGATCCTGGTGACCGATGGAGTGGGGGCCAAGGTAACTGGCGCGTCCTTTTCTGGCCTCAATTTCGATGGTGTGTTTCATGCCCAGGTGAGCGGCCTGGCGGGCTGCAGCAAGTACGACGGCGGTGCTCTGGTGGGCTGCAACCGCTGCCTCCATGGCCTCGACGGCGGGCTGGATGGTATCGATCATGGTCTTGTCGTCGGCCTGGGCCTTGCCGCGCTGCTGGAGTCCATCGAGTCCGTAGCGGAACATCTGGGTCAACTGAGCCAGATCGATCGAGCTGCCGTTTGTGGGGCTGGTGGCGGCGCGCAGGAAGAAGGTGCCGTACAGTGGGCCGGCGGCGCCGCCGACGCCGCTGATGAGTGTCATAGCGACGGAACGGAGGAAGGCGCTGATGTCTTCCGATTGCCCCTCCAGCTGGAGGCGTTCCTGCAGTTTTCCCATGCCGCGGCGCATATTTACTCCGTGGTCGGCGTCACCGATGGCGGTGTCCAACTCGGTGAGATGGTCTTCGTTCTCGATGATACGAGCGGCGTAAGCCAGCAGCCATTTGCGCAGTTGCTTTGTTGTGATCTCCTGGGCCATTTTCACAGTCCGTAGTCGGCTGGCCGTTTGGTTACCAGTGCAGGACGGGTGTATGCACGGGTGCATCCCATAGCTGCAGCAGCTCGTCGTCCAGTCTCATCAGGGTTATGGTATACCCGCCGCGGCCGAGGCAGGTCAGATAGTTACCGATCAGCTGACGCTCGACGCGAAGTTTATGTGCGGCCAGCAGCTCGTGAATTGCCTCGGAGAAGAGGTACAACTCCAGAGGCGGCGTACCGCCCATCCCGCTGATGAACAGAAGTATGCGATCACCAGAAGCAAAGGGCAGGTCATGGAGAATTGGATGCACGATCAGGTCAACGATTTCGGGCATCCCTTTGCTCACAGAACGCACTTCGCCGGGTTCGCCGTGAATGCCCACGCCCAGTTCGATCGAATCGTCTGCCAGATTATCGTTGGGCCCGTTGCGAGGGAGCGTGTTGATGTTGGTTCCTAGGCCCATGCTGCGGGAAGAGGCGATTGCCCGCCGGGTTACATCCTCAGCCTCTGTTAGCGAGTAACCGGATTCGGCGGCGGCGCCGGCGATTTTGCAGGCGAGGGTGGCTGCGCCAAGGCCGCGACGATTGGAGACATTGGGGATCGACACGTCGTCATTGACGAGCACGTAGCGGGCGTCGATACCCTCCTGCATGGCGATCTCGATGGTCAGCTCGGTGTTGAGGACGCCGCCGGCGTAGTTCTTTACAACGAAGAGGACGCCTCCGCCGCGGTTGACCGAGTGGACGGCAGCCAACAGTTGGACGGGGGAAGGGCTGGTAAAGATGGGACCGGGACAGGCGGCGTCGAGCATGCCCAGACCGACGTAGCCGGTGGGCAGAGGTTCGTGTCCGCTGCCGCTGCCTTTAACGACCGCGACTTTGCCGGAAGGGGCGGGGGCCAAACGCTCGACGAAGTCCGGGTCGAAGTGTACTTTGATTGTGTCCGGGTGACTCAGCGCCATACCACGCAGGCTTTGCGTGATGGCGCTGCCCGGTTTGGTCATTAGTTCTTGCATCGTTCATTGTGGGCAATGCTCGGCAACAACAGGGCCATTGTAGCCTGAAGTGCGGCTTTTTTCAACGCGGCGGGCATTTCATGTCAGGGCAATCGCATCTTATTGGGACAGAACTCCCCAGATATCGTCAGTTTTCCAGCCGGCACGGTAACGTTTGGCAGAAATGCCGGATTGGGCGCTTTTCCGTCTGCGTAAGAGGTTGAGAGCTATTCGGCGCAAAATGGTCAAGTTATGCTGCGCATGAAAGCCTTGGGTGCTGATGCGTGCATTCCGTTCATCGTGGACCGTTTGTCTTGATGGTGGGTCACTGGCTTTCTCGTCTGTGTGTTGGACGAGAGTTTACGAGTGTTTGCGAGTGTTTGCGTGATGTCTGAACTGCAGTTCATGAGAATTATTCGTTGGGCTGCGGTGAGGGATTCGCTGGTGCGCGTGGGTGCGTACGAGGTCAAAAGAGAGATGTACAAGAGTTGTGCGTCCGGTGATATGGTGGGACGCAGTTGGCGTCAGATGTCGGGTAACGTCGGGCCAAGTCGGCATAGGTCGGGTAAAGTCGGGTCGGAGCGGGCAGTTTTCCTTGTTGTGGTCTATTGCGCATGACTTCGAGCACGAATCCTCGCTGTTTTCGTTGGGTACTGGGCAGTTCACAGTCTTGTACGGGCTCTGCTTCGCCTTCAGATTCCCAGCTAGCGAGAGTCATGGCTTCATGGCAGTACGCCCAGCAGTACCTTTTCGCATTTTGGCACAGGGATATTATATCACGGTTTTTGATGCGATTGCGCTGCAATTCACGTGCAGCCCAAAGTACGAGGGCACCCACAAGGGGTGCCCCTACGGGTCTATGCATGCAGCCCAACTTGGGTGCGAGGGCGAGGGCACCCACAAGGGGTGCCCCTACAGGTGCTGGGGGAGGGGCAAGGGCCGGGCTGGGCGGTCTGTCAGCGCCGATGACCCCAAGACCAGGTCTGCACGGGCCAAATCGCGGTTTAGGGCAAGGGGGAATTTGTTACCGGCCATTTTGATCAGAGGAGAAGTCCTCGTCGACGCCAAGTTCGCCGGCCAGTTCTTCAAGCCTGTGCCAGGTCTTCTCTTCGACATATATGCCATCCTCGCGGCCTTTTTGGGTCCGCAAGTATTCGAGTTCGCCGGGGTAGTAGACGCGTTCGATCCCTTCGGCAGGCGGTGTTGCGGTCAGGTATTGGGCGAATTCGGTTACTTCCCGCTTGAATTCTTCCAAAGGACGGAAGGCATCAACTTGAAAGACGGCCATGAAGCAGCCGTCGTTGTGGCGGCCGGTCGGTTCGATCCCGAACCCCAGGCCGGTCAGCAGTCCCGAAAGGATTTCGACCATGGAAGAAAGGCCGTACCCTTTGTGGCCTTCGGAACCGCCGAGGGGCAGCATGGCGCCGCCGTTGCGGGCGGCGGCGGGGTCTGTGGAGGCGCGGCCTTGGCTGTCGATCACCCAGCCGGTGGGTATTGCCTGATTGCGCTGGATGGCAACGCCCAGTTTGCCGCCGGCGACGGCGGAGGTTGCGATGTCGATGTAGAAGGGGCCGTCGAGGTTGGAAGGGACGGCGATGCAGATTGGGTTGGTGCCGAGGCGGGGTTCGCGTCCGCCGAACGGGGCAACGCTCTTGGGGCCGCGGCCGGAGTCGGCGGTCATCAGCCCGATCATGCCGGTTTCGGCAGCCATGAGGGGGTAGTCGGTCAGGCGGCCGACGTGGCCCTGGCGTACGACGGTGGCGGCGGCGACGTTTTCGCGGCGGGCTTTGTCGATGGTCAGCTGCATGGCCCGCTCGGAAACGGTGAATCCAAAGCCCCAGTTTCCGTCTACGACGGTTGTGGCGCGGCTCTCCTGTGTGATGGTGAAAGGGGCGCCGGGCTGCACGTGGCCCTTTTGGATTGAGGCGATGTAGCCGGAGACATGGATGACACCGTGTGAGTCGTGGCCGGCGAGATTGGCGGCGATCAGGTGGCGGGCGATGGTAGCGGCTTCAGCGGAGGAGGCGCCGGCGGCCTGCATGAGCCGTCCTGCGATCCGTTCGAGTCGATCGGCAGCAATCTTGGGCATAGGGCAAACTCCAGTGGTCTGGGGCCGGTGGGCGGTGCAGCCAGCGATAACCGAACCCAGTTGAATCGTAAACTACCTGCTGGAAAACAGCGGTCGTCCGAGAGCGTCGGTGGAATCGTGACGCTCATAATAGTTGAGATGACCGCCGGCGTCGGCGAGGATTCGGTCGCGGGCCAGAGCGACACGCTCGGGGCTGTGGGCGGCGATGTTCACACGGCAGTCGGGGTCGGACTCGAGATCGAACAGGCGCGTGATTGGCTGCCGCCCGTTGGACGGCGATTGCCAGTCGACGGCGTCGAAGAACCAGTTGCGGTCATCGCGGTACCAGACGGCGTTGCCATAGCGGCAAGTAAGGTACTCGCGGCGGGCGAATTCGCCCCCATCATCGAGCAGAGGCAGCAGATTCTGACCTTCGACGGGGTCGGCTGACTGCTGGCGGGTGGCCGCGAGAATCGTGGCGGGCACGTCCAAGGTGTAGACAAATTCGTCGCGGATCTGGCCTGCTCCGAAGCCGTCGGGATGGCGCATGAGCAGAGGGATGTTCATGGTGCCGGGGTACATGTAGTCGGCGGGCTTTCCCATTATCCCGTCCGGGTTTTCGCCGAAGTTGGTGCCGTGATCGCTGAAGAAGAAGACCAGCGTGTTGTCCCGCAGCTCCAGCTGGTCGACGGTTTCGAGGAGGCGGCCGAACCAGGTATCGACCATGGTGACGAGCCCGGCGTAGTTGGCGCGGATGCTGGGGATGCGGTCGTCGTATTGATCGGCGAAGGGCCCGTAGGCGGCTGTGAGGCAGATCGGTTCGCGCTGGGCACGAGTGCCGTAGAGATCATAGTAGTGGAGGGGGGCTTCCCATGTTTCGTGCGGGGTGAAGCTGTCGACGTAGAGATAGAAGGGGGAGGTGTCCCGGTTGCGGCCGGGCGGGTGGTTATCGCGCAGAAAGTCGATGGCCCATTGGAAGGTGCGGGCGGTCGGCCAGTCTTCTTCCGGAAGCTGAGGGCGAACATTGACCAGATGGGCGGCTATCCGGTCGGTGGCGCCGGCGCGGTAGCGGTCAAAGAGTACCGGGTCGGCGTCTGCGACAGCGTGCCAGCGGTCTTCGGCCTGGCCGCGAACGAATTCCCATTGCTGGAAGCCGCGGGTAAAGTTCATGCCCGGCACGAAGTAGTGGGGTACGTCGGCGACGAAGCCGGTGTGGTAGCCGGCCTGCTGCAACGTTTCGGCGATCGTGCTTTCTTCGGCGTTCATCGGTTGCCAGCCGGGCAGGTAGACGTTGTCCCACGGGACCGGTCGGTAGTCGTTGAAGGGGAAGGCGCGGCGGCCGCTATGCAATGTGCGCCTGGTGGGGATGGTGGGGAGACATTCGGGATGGGCACGTGTAAAGCGGACGCTCTGCCGGGCGAAGCGGTCGATTGAAGGCGTGCGGATCCAGTCGTTGCCGTAGCAGCCGAGAAAGGCTGTGCGCAAGGTATCGGCGACGACTACGATCACGTTGGGTTGCGTTTGTTCATTTTCGGACATATTTGGGGATACCAGAGTTGTGGCGCCTATTGGGCGAGAGGTTCCAACAGGGTAAGTTCACTTGTATTAGCCGGTACCCAGCCTTCGGCGCCGCTGTCGACGCGCACATACCACCAGACGATGGTATCGGCGTTGCCTTCGAGCCAGATGGGGCCGTTGAGAATTGTCATGGGATCGGCGTCCTGCAGGTGGGTAACGATGACTCCAGCCTGCGCGCCGGCTTCGGTGCGCAATGAGATTTTGTACTCGGGCAGGAGGCGGATACGGTCGCCGACGTTCATGGGGATTGCGTTGCGACTGGGAGGGAGACCGTTGGTTTCGACAATGAGGACATTCTGTCCGGCGGCGGCCGAGGAGGACCCGGCGGAAAGCGTAGTTTGCGCTCCGGTGCGGGCGAGGTCGCCTGTGAGCCATTCGTTCAGGAACCAGCCGCTGAAGAGCGCGGAGATAACGAGGAGCACGGCGCCGACGAGAAGCAGGGGGTTGCTCGACGCGGGCGGCGGTGCGATAGCGGGAGTTGGGGCGCTGCCCCTGGGCTGAACCGAGAGGGGGTCACTGTTGAGTTGCATCCGCAGAGGGTAGAGACGAACGGGACGGTCACTTTTATAGCGGTCTTCGATGAGGCGGAGGCTCTGGCGCAGGGCGATCTCGTATAGGGCGTCAGCGGTGTTGTTGTTCATATGGATTTCGCCGCGCACGGGCCGTCCGCGGCGGTCCATCAGCACAAGGAGTCCGGCCAGGGGCTGGCCCTGGAGGTCGGTAAGGTTGTAATAGTCGGCGCGAATTCCCTGGAGGTCGGCGTGAGGTCTGAACCTCCGGATCACACTCAGCGTACCCGTGTTGCTTATGGCCTCAACCATTGCTTCTTTCTCCGGAGCTCGGCGGTCCGATTGTTCGTTGCCGGCCGTACTTTCTCTGCTTCATCGCGGTCCTCAGGTCATAGATTCCTGTTGAGAAGAAATCCTTTCTACGTAAAGTTCGCGGTGCAGCCTTGCGGCTGACTGTCCAGAGCATCTAATCGGGAAGTTGCATGGAGACGATGCCAGCCACCTGGACTGAGTTTTCGCCGAAATGGACGATGCGCAGGTCGAACTGTGCAGGCAAGTCGGGCCGCAGCATGCCCTGCCATCGCAGACTATCACCGGTCTTGCGAAAGGGGAAGTCACCTGCGGGGATTCCACTGATTTCGGCGCCCTGTTCCGCCTGTCCGACGTAGCCGAAGGTTGTTCCTTTGAGGAGAGCACCCGGGGCGACAGAGCCTGTATAGGTCATTTTGAGGGGATTCTCCTGCAGGACCATGGCGGGTTGATGTATGGGTTGGATGCCCTCGATGAGCAGGCGTTGGACGCCGGCGGCGCGAACGTACTCTTCGGTCACTCGATAGACTCGCAGTCGCAGTAGGTAGTCGACGCCACCAATGTTCGGCCAGGGGCCGTCGAAGTCAAGAGAGTCGCCTGCGATGCGCTCTGCGCGCAGGCCGGAGAAGAGGAATTGGGCGCGGCCTTCTGCGATGGCAGTCAGCTGAATGTCGGTGCCGCGGATGAAATCGCCGATTTCGATGCGCATTTCGGTCGGGCCGGTGAAGGCGATGGCGTTTTCTGCGAGGTCGACGGTCGGGAGGTCGACCATCTGCGGCAGGTCGGCGATATCGCTCAGGTCCGGGAGTTCGAGCTCTTTGAGGAGATCGAGATCGAAGCCGGGAAGCTGGTCGAGCAGTTCGTCGACGCCGGGCAGGGAACGGGGCGAGGGGAGCTTGGGCATTTGGGGTGCGCCGGGCAGGTCCGGGCCGAAGCAGGCGGACAGGAGGGCGAGTGGAATGAGCAGGGAAGTTATCAGGCGGCGCAATTTCACAGACAGACAACTCGGATTATCGCTACGCAATTACTCTCGTTTCTCCTCGTCTTTCCAACTTTTTCTGCCAAGAGCCGGTGCTTGCTCTCGACGTAGCGCAGGCAGAGTGCGCTATGCAGGGCGCTCGACGTCGTAGATTCGATAGCCGTTGACCAACATGCCGCCATCGACGGCTATGCGCTCCCCGGTGATGAAACTGGACTCTTCAGAGGCCAAAAAGACGGCTGCGGTCGCGATTTCGTGGGGCAGGCCGTTGCGGCCAAGCAGGGTATCTTCGGTCGGGCGCGGTGAAGTCAGGTGCGGCGGGCGGTTCTCAATGGGGCCGGGGGCGATGGTGTTGACGCGGATATTGTAAGGAGCCAGGTCGGTGGCTGCAATGCGTGTCAAGGACTCAACCGCGCTCTTGGCAGAAACATAGGCTGCGCAGCGGGGCAGAGGGACGGTGCCGTTTATGGAGGAGATGTTGATGATATTTCCCCTGCCGGCCTTGGCCATGACACGGCCCACCAGCTGTGAACAGATAAAGACGGCAGTCTGATTGACGCTGAGCACATGATCCCAGACGGACTGGGATATTTCGAGGAAATGGCCGTTTTCGCCGAGGACAGCGGCATTATTGACGAGGATGTCAATACGGCCAAAACGCCGCACCGTCTCGTCAACCAATCGTTCTACGTCGGGGCGGCTGGAGACATCGGTTTTGACAAAGATGGAGGGAGCGCGGGCACTTTGCAACTCGGCGTGGACACGCCGCCCAGACTCCGTGTCCTGTTCGGCGATGACAACTGATGCCCCTTCTTCAACAAAATGTTTGGCTATCGTACGGCCGAGCCCGCGGCCGGCTCCGGTAACGATGGCGACTTTGTCCTTCAGCCGCATCTTTCTTCCTTCCACTATGAACTTTCAGTTTACAGTAGTCATCTTCGCTTGGCAACCGTGAGGGAATAACGGGCAGGGCAATCGCGTCTCATTGGGATTGAACATTCCAGAGATAGTCAGTTTTGCAACCGGTTCGGTAACGCTTGGCAGAGATGCCGGTTTGGGCGCTCTTCTGTCTGCGTAAGAGGTTGAGAGCCGTGCGGAGCAAAATGGTCAAGTTGTGCTGTGCATGAAAGCCTTGGGTGCTGATGCGCGCATTTCATTCATCGTGGACCGTTTGTCTTGACGGTGGGTCACTGGCTTTCTCGTGTGTGTGTAGGACGAGAGTTTATGAGCGTTTATGAGCGTTTACGAGTGTTTGCGTGAAGTCTGCACTGCCGTTCATGGGCTTTGCCTGATGGGATGTGACAGGGCCTTGCCGTAGCAGGTTGTGTCGTATGAGCGTTGGACGAGAGTTCATGAGCGTTCACGAGTGTTTGCATGATGTCTGAACTGCCGTTCATGGGCTTTGCCTGATGGGATGTGACGAGGCCTTGCCGTAGCAGGTTGTGCCGTATGAGTGTTGGACGAGAGTTTATGAGCGTTTACGAGTGTTTGCGGCTTGTCTGAACTGTTATTTACGTGATTCAGGCGATGGGCTGTGATAAAGGCCTGGCTGGCGACGGGGGTCTCATTCCAGCGTCTGCGAGAGTTGTACGAACCTTTACATGGCGGGTCGTGTTTTGGCGGGAATATGGCGGAAATAGCGGAAATGGCGGAAAAGTCGGGTAAGAGCGGGTGAATTTTCTTTCCGGCTCTTGTTGTCGTAACGCTTTTGCATCGGTTTTTCCGATTCCGGAGTCGGGTCAGAGCGGGCGGATTTCCTTGTTTTGGTCTTTTGCGCTTGACTTCGATCACGTTTCCTCGCTGTCTTTACCAGGTTAGAGGTAAACACAATTTCGGAGGTCTACCGTCTTTCAGGGGCCCTTCTTCGCCTGCAGATTTCCTGCCAGCGGGAGTCTGGATAGACGGTGACATTGACCCGGCATTAGTTTTCGCATTTCAGCACTGTGCCATTATATCACTGATTTGGATGCATTTGCCCTGGAATTTCGGGGTGCGGTCCCGTTCTGGGGTGGTCACAGTTTGGCAGGGGAGATTTATGGCAGGGGAGGCTGGAATTTTTTACGTGCTTTGAGGAAGGCATAGGGCAGGCACAAGGCCTGCCCCTACCGGGGGGTATGGCTGGTTGGCGCATTTGAGGGCGACGCGGGCCTGGGAACCCACAGAGGGGTGCCCCTACGGGGATTTGGTAGGACAGGAGGGACTTGGTTGGGCGAATTTCTTTCAATTAGGGACCTGTTACCAATATCGACACCAGGTCGGCGAGGCGTGTTGTTGGCCGGGGGCGTTGCGGGGGCGGAGCCCCCGCACAAGGGAGGGCCGAATAGGCCCGACCGCACAAAGGCGAGGAGAGAGTGAAGAGGAGAGAGGAGAGAGAAACGGCTTTGCTCGGTTGAAACCGGGTTGCGGAAGGGGTGTGGCTGAGTGCAGCGGAGTGGGGTCAGAAGATGCCGGGGAGGTCCCAGCGTTTGGCGAGGCGGTCGGCGAGGAGGACGAGCACCATGCCGACGAGTCCGTTGAAGAGGCCGGCGGCGGTGGTGAAGTCGAAGCGGGCCTGGCGGATGCCGACGCGGTAGATGAAGGTCTCGATGACGTCGGCGGTAGTGAGCACCATGTTGTTCTGGAGGATGAAGATCTGTTCGAAGCCGACGTTGAGGAAGAATCCGATCTGGAGGATGAAGAGGGTGACGATGGTCATGGCGAGGCCGGGGAGGGTGACGTAGCGCATGAGCTGCCAGCGGTTGGCGCCGTCGATGATGGCGGCCTCGTAGAGGGTGAGATCGATGGTCGAGATGGTGGCGAGGTAGATGATGGCGGCCCAACCGGTCTCTTTGAGCAGCGATGAGATGATGACGATGGGTTGGAAGTAACCGGGTTTCTGGAAGAAGGCTATTTTTTCCAGGCCGAATGAGGATATGATGTTGTTGACGATGCCGTTTGCGGGCGAGAGCACGATGTAGAGAATGGCGCCGTAGATCACCCAGGAGAGGAAATGGGGTACGTAGACGACGGTCTGGACGAAGCGCTTATAGGCCATGTGGCGGACTTCGTTGACAAACAGCGCCAGAATGATAGGGGCAGGGAAGGTGAAGAGCATCTTGAAAACAGCGATGGATACGGTGTTGCGGAGGACGCGCAGGAAGGCGGGATCGTCGAAGAGGGTGTTGAAGTGCTTGAGTCCAACCCACTGGCTGCCCCAGATCCCGTGCATCAGCTGGTACTTTTTGAAGGCGATGATGTTGCCCCACATGGGGTAGAAGCGGAAGACAGCGAAGAAGACGAAGGGCAGGACAAGCATGAGGTAGAGATAGCGGTATGTCCAGGCGTTGAAGAGCAGTTGGGCCCAGAAGCCGCGGTTGCGGCCGGCTGTTGCGACGGGCTTGGATACGGCTGAAGTTGCCACTTTTCCATCCTCAACTGGCAGTGGCAGGAGCCCTGATGCTACGCCGGGCTCCTGCCACCGTTGTTTGACTGCTAGATCTCGTTGACCTGCTCGGTCAGTAGAGGTCCACCGTTCTTTTCGAAGAAGTCGAGCCACTCGGACCAGCCCTGATCGATATCGATGGTGCCGGCCACCGCCTGCGAGATGAACTCGCCGAACCGGGTTTGGAGGCCGGGCCAGAACTCCTTATCGGCCTGGACGGGGCGGGGCTTTTCGGTGAGTCTGAGGTATTCCTGTGAAATTACCTGGGCGGCAAGCGCTTCCTCGGAATACTTGGCTGCGAGCATGTCCTCGAAATGCTTCTTCATATCGGGCGGGAAGGTTGGGAAGGGCTGCACACCGCCCAACGTTCCGATCGTGAGCCAGAGGCCCCAGAAGACGCTGATGTCCTGGACCTCGTTCTGTTTCTGGGACCACTCGTCACCCATGGCCTTCTTCTCTTCGGGTGTGTATTCGACACACCAACCGTTCTCGTTGAGGCCCTTATTGGTTGCGCCGAGGACGCCTTCGCAGATGATCTGGGAGGCGATATCGGGCGTAAAGAACCAGTCGATGACGCGCACACAGTCTTCAGGCCACTCGGCGGTGATGGGGATGACGAAGCACCAGGGCCAGCCTTCGCCGGTGTAGCCGCGGCCGCCCGGTCCTTCGGGCGCCGGTCCGGCGACGACAGTGGCTTCGGGGGCGACGGTCCTGATCTGTTCCTGGGCGAAATCAACGGCGCTCCAGGCGGTGTAGACATTGCCGGCGATTCCGGCGCGGAAGGCGTTGTCCTTCTGGCCTAGGGGGATGCTGATGGAATCGGGGTGGAACCCGCCATCAGCCCAGACAGAGCTCATCCAGGTAAGCGCGTCCTTCATTCCGGGCTGGACCCAGTCCAACTCCAGGCGGCCGTCGCGTTGGCGCCAGAAGCCGTTGAGATGGTGGCCGACGGCGACGCCGAATGCATGGAAGAAGTCGTCGTCGAAGCGGACGGAGTTGTAAAGGAGGCGGCCATAGGTATCGTCCTGACCGTTGCCATCGGGGTCGCTGTTGGAGAAGGCGCGCAGCACCTCGCCATACTCGTCGATGGTTTCGGGGATACCCATACCGAGCGACTCCAGCCAGTCGCCGCGATACTGGCTGGTCCAGATATTGAGGTCGTAGATATTATGGGTGACGGCGACCTGCCTGCCATCGTAGACGGTGGAGGCCCAGGCGCCTTCGGGCGTGACAGCGAGGATATTCTGGCCGAACTGTTCCAGCAGCGGCCCGGTTTCGATGATGACCTCGTTTTCCATCATCAGGGGAATGTCGTTAAAGGCGTTGCAGAACTGGAGGTCGGCGAGGTCGCCGCTGGCGATCTGGACTGGAATTTTGTCCAGGTAGGCTGCGTAGCTGACCCAGCGGTTTTCGAACTCGATATCGGGAAAGCTGGCGCGCAGCAGCTTCATGCGGTGGGACTTCTCCGAGGCTTCGACGCTGCCGCCGCCAATGTGGGAGATGGAGATGGCTTTTTTCTCACCGGCGGGCATTTCAGAGTCGGCCATATCGGTCTGTGCTGCGGGCGGGGCACATGCAGCCAGATAGGCACTGAAGGTGCCGACCCCCATCAGTTTGAGGGCTTGGCGGCGGGTAAACTTTGACTGTACGGACATGTTTGATTCCCTCCTGTGGAAACTGAACTTTGATCGCACTAGAGATGAAAGTCGCATCACGTCAACTGCATCGGACAGATCCTGGCATTACGGTTCAAGACGTTTTCAGGTCAACCGGTACCCAGCGAGACATCTAGCCTTTGATTGCGCCCAAAAGGATGCCTTTGATGAAATAGCGTTGGAAGAACGGATAAGCGATCAGCATGGGGATGGCGGCGATGATGACGCTGGAGGCCTTGAGGGCTTCCATTCCGGCCAGCCGTTCGAAATCGTCGGCGCTTGCGGTCTGGGTGGCGAGCTGCATGGACCAGATCATGTCGCGCAGGATCACCTGGAGCGGCTGCTTGTTGCCGTCGTTGATGAAGAAGATGGCGGGCAGGAAGAGATTCCAGTTGGCAACGACATAGAACAGGGTCAAGGTAAGTAGCACCGGGACGGACAGGGGCAGCATGATATGGATGAGGACTCTGAAATCGTTGGCGCCGTCGATGATTGCGGACTCTTCCAGTTCGCGGGGCAGGGCCTGAAAGTAGCTCTTGAGCACGATCATGTTGAAGGTGTTGATGGCGTAGGGCCAGATGAGGGAGCCCCAGCTGTCGATGAGACCGACCTCGCGTACGGTGAGGTAGAAGGGGATGAGGCTGGGGGGGAAGATCATCTGGAAGACGATCAGGGTCATGAAGATGTTGCGGGCAGGCAAGTAGGTACGCGATAGGGGATAGGCGCAGAGGATGGTCATGAGCATCTGCACCAAGGTGGCGTAGGTGGTAATCATGAAGGAGTTACGATAGGCGAGCCAGAAGGTACCGCCGATGATGAGGCGTTCGTAGGCATCGAAGGAGAAACCGACCGGCCAGATATAGACCTCGCCGCGGAGGATGGGGGCTTCGGCGCTGAAGGAGCGGGCGATGGTGTGGAGGAAGGGGGTCACGGCGATGAAGGCGAAGATGCCGAGGCCCACGTAGATCAGGACTGACTCGAAGCGGAAGCGGAAATTGCGGGAAGCGACCATTTGACACCTGAACAGCAGTGGCTGGCGGCCGGCGCGCTCGCGGGAGCTACAGACCAGGTATTTTAGGCGCCCGGAGTTGGCGGCGTTTAAGCGGCCCTAATTCGGCAGGTCGTTTGCGGCGGGGATGGGGCTTCTGCCGTTTTGGGCACGACGAGGGTCGGTTTAGGGGCGCCCGTTTGGGTAGGCGAGGAACCGTTATGCGTTGTGAATGCGCCTGTTTACGAGCGTGGCGCGGGAAAGAAAGGCACAATAATTGGAGGGCATCTTAGCACAGTCGGGGAAGGTTGCCAATGCATCGAAAAATTGGAGAAATCGCGACCTAAAAAAGGGTCAACTCTCTTGGGGAGGGGTTGAGTCGAAAGGAATCAAGATGACGCGTCTGTCTGTTGGCGACGTCATGATAACGGGAGCGCATGACGAGCGTAGGACGAGAGTTTCTGAGAGATCCCGAGAGTTCGTGAGAGATTCGGAAGCGAAATGCGCACCCGAAGTGAAAGCAAGGTCGTGGTCGGTCATTGATGGTGAAAGCTGGCGGTTACCGCTCAGGCAGGCGAATCTTCTAACCGCTGGCTGGCGAAGGTGGGGAGATTCTGGCGGGCGTCAGTAGGCGCCGATTTCGACGAGGCGGTCGTCGTCGATGCCGAAGTGGTGGGCGATTTCGTGGCGGACGACTCTTTGGACGAGGTCACGGACTTCGGATTCGGTGCGGCAGCGCATGAGGATTGGGCGGCGGTAGATGCTGATCTTGTCGGGCATGACAAGGTTGTAGCCGTGCGTTCTATCGGTCTGGGGGATGCCCTGGTACAGACCCAGGAGCTCGGTGCGGTGATGCAGGCCAACGGATTGGAGGGTGGCGCGATCGGGCCATTCCTCGACGAAGATGGCGACGTTTTCGAGGCAGTCGAGGAAGATATCGGGCAGGTCTTCTATGGCGCTGAGGACCAGCTCGTCGAACTGATCCTGGTTTCTGATCGATTTCATTGGCCTGAAGGTATCAGCTATTCATCGCTTTCGGCCTCAAGGGTGCAGTGTACGAGCGGGCCTTCGGGGTCGGTGCTGGTGTGATACTCGTAGGTTTCACCGCCGGTTTCGAGGACGATCAGGTAGCCAGGCGTGATCACCTGGGCGTACATGCCGTCGGGCTCGGGGCAGCCGAGGCTGGTGTCGCTCCACTCGACCTCTTCGGTGCTGAGAACGGTTATTTCATCGGCGACGACGCCGGCGGTCTGCATAAGATCCTCGGAGGCGCGTTCGACGAGGCGGGACAGGGGGTCAGCGACGACGATTTGGGGGGCGATTTCGACCATCGCCACCGCGGCGGGGTTCCCGTCTTCGGCGCATTGCACAATTGTGCCAGCGGGGTCGGTGGCGGTGTGATAGTTAAAAGTGTTGCCGCCGGATTCGAGGACGATGAGGAAGCCGGGCGTGATGACCTGAGCGTACATGGTGTCCGGGTCGGGGCAGCCGAGGCTGGAGTCGCTCCACTCGACCTCTTCGGTGCTGACGACGGAGATTGCGTCGGAATCGGCGCCGGTTGCCTGTACCAGGTCTTCTTTGGCGCGTTCGATCAGGTTTGTCAGCGCGTCGTCGTCCATAAGCATCTCTCCTACAGGTTGCGTTGGGAGGGTGAGATCCGCGCTGGCGGGCGTCCCGTCTTCGGTGCAATGTACCAGCGGTCCCTCGGGGTCGGCGCCGGTGTGGTAGTCATAGGTGTTGCCGCCGGATTCGAGGACGATCTTGTAGCCCGGCGTGATCACCTGGGCGTACATCTTGTTGGGCTCCTGACAGCCGAGGCTGGTGTCGCTCCACTCGACCTCTTCGGTGCTGACGACGGTGATCGCGTCGGAGGCGGCGCCGGTGGCCTGTATGAGGTCTTCAGATGCGCGTTCGATCAGGCGGGGCAGGGGGTCCTCAGCATCAATCTGGGTCTCTTCTGCCTCTTCTTCGGGCTCCTGCGGTTGGGCGATAGCTGCACCTGCGGGTGTGCCGTCTTCGGTGCACTGCACGAGCGGCCCTTCGGGGTCGGCGCCGGTGTGATAGTCGTAGGTGTTGCCGCCGGACTGCAGGACGATGAAGTAACCGGGGGTGATCACCTGCGCGTACATCTCGTCGGGATGGGGGCATCCGAGGCTGGTGTCGCCCCATTCCACTTCCTCGGTACTGACGAGGGTGATCTCGTCTGAACCGGCGCCGGCCGTCTGAACCAGGTCCTCTCTGGCGCGTTCGACAAGGCGAGAGAGGGTGGTGTCTTCTTGCGCCTGCGGGGCGGTTTCGGCGGCGGTCGGCTCCGCTCTGGGAGCGAAGGGATTGCGGATGTTGCAGGCGCTAAGGGAGAGCGCGGCGATGAGGAGTACAACGAGCAGCCTGGCGGAGGCCGCCGTGCGCGGTTGCCGGTCGCCTGCGATGCTTCCTTCTAGACTTTCAGACACAGTCGTTCCTTGTGGATTAGATAATTGCAGGAATTGAGGGTGTCACGCTCTGCCCGCTCCTCGTGAGCAAGATTCATACAGGATTCCGCAGTGTGCTAGTAGGCTAGCTGCATCAGCAGATCCTGCAAGATACCGAGTACGATGAAGACGACGATCGGGGAGATATCGATCATGCCGATTGGGGGGATGAGCTTGCGGGCGGGTTCGAGCACCGGTTCGGTTACCTGAAAAAGGAGTTGCACGATGGGGTGATAGGGGTCCAGGTTCGGGATCCAGGTGATCAGAATCCGAATCAAGAGGACGAAAGTATAGATTTGGAGTACTCGGGCCAAGAGCAGGAAGATCACGACAACTCCTTACGTTATTAGGACGATACGCAGGTATCATCTGTGTCGAGAAGGCGGCACCTGTACTGTCAATTATGTATCACTATCGTCTCCGCCCAGCTCCTTGCTGCGGCGATAGGCGGTATCGACTGCATCGATGAGGGCAGAACGTACGCCGGCGCGCTCCAGCACGAGTGTACCGGCGGCGGTTGTGCCCGCGGGACTGGTCACACGGTTGCGCAGGTCGGCCGGATGGAGGCCGCTCTGGCGCATCAGCTCGACGCTGCCCGCTACTGTCTGCAACACCATTTGTTGGGACTGGTCGCGGCTGAAGCCGATATGTACACCTGCATCGATGAGAGCCTCGAGCAGGAGATAGACGAAGCCGGGCCCGGAGCCGCTCAAGCCGGTGGCCATATCGAGGTAATGTTCGTCTGCGACGTAGATGGCCTCACCCATGGCCTCAAGGATGGCCTGGGCGGCGGCGCGGTCGGCGGCGGATACGGCGGCGGTGTCGGTCCAAACTGTCATGCCTTTGCCGACCTGGGCGGGGGTGTTGGGCATGGAGCGGACGATTTTGTGGTGGCCGAGGCCGGATTGGAGCGTTTCGATACGTACACCTGCCATGATACTAACTACGAGCGCGTCGTGGGACAGGTTTCCGCCCAGGTCTGCCATGACCAGGTCGAGGACCTGAGGCTTGACGGCCAGAACGACGACTGAGGCGCGGTTCACGGCGCGGGCGTTGTCGGTTTCAGTCTTGACGCCGTAGGTGTTTTTGAGGAAGTCGCGGCGGGCGGGCACGGGCTCGGAAACACAGATTTGATCGGGGCCAAGCAGCTGGTTACTGATTAGTGAGCCGATTATGGCCTCACCCATTGCGCCGCCGCCGATAAAGGTCGTCTTACCGTGTAGCTGACTCATTCGTACTCCCTGTGGCCGAAGATAGCGGTGCCGACGCGCACGATTGTTGCGCCCTCTTCGATGGCGACTTCGAAGTCGCCGGTCATGCCCATGGACAGATGCTGCCAGGTGGCCTGAGGGAATTGTGCGGGCGGGAAGGTATGCCGCAGTTCCTGCAGAAGCGAGCGTAAACTGCGGAAATAGGGTCGCACCAGTTCGGCGTCCTCGACATAGGGCGCCATCGTCATCAGGCCGCAGTAACGCATTGCGGGCAGGTCCAACAGCGCGGGCAGTGCGTCGACCAGACTTGCGGGGGCGAAGCCTTGTTTGGTCAACTCGCCGCTGACGTTGACTTCGAGGAGGACGTCGAGCGTGCGGTTGTTTTCGGCGGCCAGCCGGCTGAGGCGCTGTGCGATTTTGGGCCTGTCGACCGCGTGAATAAGGCAGATAGCGGCGTTGTCCGGCTGTGACTGCAAGGCAGGCGGCCCCAGCGCCAGTTTGGCTTTGCGGCTCTGGATCGTGCCGATGGCGTGCCAGCGGATTGGGTCCAAACCGGCGGCGGCGGCGGCTTCGGCCTTCTGCCAAAGTTCTTCCACCCGGTTTTCACCGAAGTCGACCTGACCGGCGGCGGCAGTTTCTGCGATCAGCGCCAGCGGTTTGGTCTTGCTCACGGCGACGAGGGTGATTTCGTCGGGGGACCGCTGCGCGCGGTGCGCGGCCCCGGCCATGCGTGCGCGTACCTGGTGCAGGTTTTCAGCAATCGTCATGGCTGGTCGTCACAGTCGGCGTAACAGGCGGTGCGCGCGTGCATCGCTGGACATCGGGATATTCAATAGGCGCCCATGCCGCGAGGCCGGCACCTTCAAGACACCCTATTGTCGCCAATTGTTCAGATTTCGTCCAATTGAGAATTTTTGGTAGCAGAGGTCTGCTCGGCGCAGTGGGGAATGCGCCACACTGAGAGTGGACTTTACTTGATTATGGCCGGAAGCAGTGCGTAGAATTCGGTGGATTTGACGACATCGGCCAAGGGGACGCTGTCGAGGACGGTGTGCGCGGTGACTTCGTCGCCGGGGGCGAAACCGATGCTGGGGATACCGGCTTTGCCGCGCCAGTAGATGCCGTTGGTGCTGAAGTCCCACTTGCCTGTGGGCGCGTCGGGGAGGCCGATGAGCTTGCGGGCCTCCTGACCTGCCTGGACGAGGGGTTCGTCCTCTTCGAGCGCCCAGGCGGGAAAGTATTTTTCGACGGGAAAGACGAAGCCGGTGTAGCTGGGCTCGTCGTAGTAGAGCATCTCCAGGGTTACGTCGCCGGCCTGTTGGTTTGCCTGGGGGATGAGGCCGCGCACCTGCTCGATGACGGCGTCGAGATCTTCGCCGAAGGTGACGCGGCGGTCGATGTAGACGGTGCACTGGTTGGGGACGGCGTTGATGCTGGGCGTTTCGACTTCGATGTCGGTGGCGGTGATTTTGCCGGGCCCGAGGAAGGGGTGGTCGCCGAGGTGGGGTTCGAGACGGCTGATGCCATCGACGAGGGGGAGGGCCTTGTAGATGGCGTTGTCGCCGAGGTGGTTGCTGGCGGCGTGGGCGCTGCGGCCCTTGGCGACGGCCTTCAGCTCGACACGGCCTTTGTGGCCGCGATAGATCTGCATTTTGGTGGGTTCGCCGATGACGACGAAGTCGGGGCGGATACCCTCGTGTTCGACGAATGCGTGAGGGGCGATGCCGTCGCACCATTCTTCCATGTTGCCGAAGTAGTAGGCGGTCCAACCGTCGAGCAGGCCAAGGCTGCGGGCGATGGCGAGACCGTAGATCATGCCGGGCGTGCTGCCCTTTTCGTCGCAGGCGCCGCGGGCGTAAAAGATGCCGTCCTCGACTTTGCCCTCGAACGGATCCCACTCCCATTCGTCTGCGGCGCCGATGCCGACGGTGTCGATGTGGCTGTCGTAGACGAGGATGCGTTCACCGTTGCCGATCCGGCCGACGGTGTTGCCCATGGCGTCGAACCGGATTTCGTCGAAGCCGAGTTTGCGCAATTCAGACTGGACGCGTTCGCCGACGGGACCGATTTGGGAATCGATGGAGGGGATGGCGCAGATCTCACGGAGGAAGGCGACGATGTCGTCGCTGTGCTTGTGGACGGCGGACTGGATAGCAGGGATGTTGATTTCGGACATGGATGGACTCCGAGAGGGCAGATTTGTGTCTGCGGTCAGCCTTTGAGGGCGCCGGCCATGATGCCTTCGATGAAGTAGCGCTGCATGGCGAAGAAGATGATGATGATGGGAATGACGGCTATAACGGCGCCGCCGAGCACGAGGCCGTACTGGTCGTTGTAAGGGCCGCGCAGCGTGGGCAGGGCCAAGTTGATGACGTACATGGTTGAATCGTTGAGGACGATGAGGGGCCAGAGGAAGTCGTTCCAGGAGGACTGAAAGAAGATGATGCCCATGACTGCGAGGGCGGGGCGCAGGTTGGGCAGGGCGATGCGGAAGAAGATGCCCAATTCGCTGGAGCCGTCGATACGGGCGGCTTCCATCAGTTCGGTGGGCAGAGCCAACGCGTACTGCCGGGCGAGGAAGATGCCGAAGGCGCTGGCGGCGAAGGGTACGATAAGGACCCAGTAGGTGTTGAGCCAGCCCAATCTGACCATCATCGTGTAGAGGGGGATCAGGACGACCTCAAAGGGAAGGGTAAAGCTGGCGAGGACCAGGATGAAGAGTACGCGCCTGAAGGGAAAGTCATATTTGGCGAAGGCGAATCCGGCCAGCATGCAGAGGAAAAGGGAGAGTGCGGTGCGGCCGACGGCGACGATGGCAGTATTCAAGAACCAGCGCAGGTAGAGTGTTTCGCCGATCAGCGTCGTGTAGTTATCCAGGTAAGGATTTTTGGGGATGATCTGAACCGGAAAAGTGAAGATTTCATTTTGCGGTTTGAATGAGGCGGAGATCATATAGATGAAGGGGATGGCTGCCAGGACCACACCGAGCAGGAGCAGGATGTTTGCCAGGCTGACAAGAACCCCATTGCGAATCCGAATCGGGGAGAATTTTGGCCCAGAGGCAGGCGTGGCTTGAACGCTTGTTGTCATGGATTTCCTCAGTACTGAACCGAGTTGATCTGACGGGAAAGACGGAAAGGCATTTGAATTGATGCCGAGAAAGACAGGATTCCCATTGATGGCCCTACTGGTCTTCGCGGAAGGCGCCGAAGAAGCGCAGGTTTAGAATGGCCAGGATGACGATAATCGTGACCAAGGTATATCCGATTGCGGATGCGTAGCCCAGATTGAAGTAGGAGAAGCCGGTATTATACAGATATTGAACGATACTCAAGGACTGGTCGCGGGGGCCGCCACCGGTAAGCAGATAGGGTTCGGCGAAGATCTGGTAGGAGCCGTTGATGGCGGTTACGGTTACGAAGAGGATGACAGGGCGCATGAGCGGAATGGTAATGCCGACCAGGACTTGCCACCAGTTGGCCCCGTCGATGGCGGCGGCTTCTTCCAACTCTTTGGGTATGTTCTGCAGGCCGGCGACAAAGTAGAGAGAGTTTATGCCGGTAAAGCGCCAAATCAATAACAGGATGATAGAGAATTTTACGACACTGGCGTTGCGGACCCAGCCCACCTTGGCCTCTTCGCCAAAGGCGCGCATCAGATAGCTGTTGATCAGGCCGGAATTGTAGTCGTAAAGAATACTGAACATGAGGCTGGCGATGACGGCAGAGGTCAGCAGAGGCACGAAGTAGGATAGTCGGTAGAAGCTCTTGGCATTGGCCCAGGGCACCAATTTTGAGTTGACTACGACGGCCAGGATAAAGGCCAGCGGGATCTGCAAGAGGAGGCTACCCAGCGCGTAGACTGTGGTGTTTAACAGAGACTGTTTGAAACGAGGGTCGATAAAGAGATTGAGATAGTTTTCAATACCGATAAAGGAAGGCGTGCTGATCCCCTGTTGCTTGTGGAAACTCAGATAGAAGCTGCGAACGACCGGCCAAGCGAGGAAAATGGCAAAAAGGATGAAAAAGGGCGCGATGTAGAAATAGGGGATGATGGTCAGGCGGTGACGGTGCCACCAGAGCCTGAATCCTGTGGGGGTTCCGGGCGCGTATCGGCGTCCGGTTGGCGAAATGTCGCTTGACGATGCCATGCAGAACTCCGTAGGTTGCGTCTCATATCCAGAAATGAGCGGTGTCGCTGCCCATCAAGGAAGTTGCCGAATGCTGTACTGCGTTCCGGAATCTGACATGAAAGGGAGAGGCGCCGGCCCCTCCCTTTTCAGTGCGAACGTACTGCTAAGGTCCCTACTTTCAATGCCTTCCAGTTCCGAGAGGTACTGGAAGTTTCGCCTTATTGCGCTACTAGAGCGACTTGATGCGCTCCAGCTCGGGTTCCAGTTCAGCGAAGGCTGCGTCGATGTCGGCCGAGTCCTGCAGGACGGGCGTAATCACGAAGTTCTGGATAGCGGTATGGAATTCGGGCGCCCAGGGCGACTGGAAGATGCGAGGCATCTGCAGGGCAAGGTCTTTGTAGAGTTCGCCGATGACCTGGCCTTCGTAGTAGTCGTAGGGCTCGTTCAGGACGGGGTCGTCAAGAACGGGGATGTAGGAGGGCCAGATGCCGCGTTCGATGGAGTCCTGGAGCACGGCTTCGGTCAGGTGTGAGTGCTCGATGATCTGCCATGCTTCTTCGGGATGCTGGGCCTGCTTGGGAATGCTGACACTTGTGCCGCCATGGGTGGCTGTGGGCAGGTTATCGCCGAAGCCGCCGGGGATCCGCTGCAGGCGCCATTCGTTTTCCTGGCCGGGGCCGATCTTGTCCTCGCGGCCCAGTTTGCCGTTGTGCCAAGGGGCGCCAAGGGTACAGGCGATCTGGTCCTGGCGGAAGGCTTCCCAGTAGATGGGTGGCGACCAGGTGGAATCGCCGGTGACGGGAGCGGAAATGGCGATGCCGAGGTCGTGGATGGTCATACGCTGGAATTCAAGGATCTGCTTGCCCAGGTCGTTGATGCCGCCGAAGTCGCCGTTTTCGTCGAACATTTCGCCGCCGGCAGCGAAGAGCATGATCTGGAAGTCGCCATCATGCAGGTCGTGCCAGGAGATCACGGCCATGTCCTTGGCTTCCTTGAGGACTACGCCGGCCTCCATGAGGTCGTCCCAGGTTTCGAACGGTGTTTCGATGCCGATTTCGTCGAAGACGCTCTTGCGGTAGGCGAGGGAACAGGCGTTGACTTCGTTGCCAATGCCGTAGACGCTGCCCTTCCAGGACCAATAGTCGACGGCGGAGCCGAGGACGAGGTCGTCCATGCGGTCGCCGATGCGGTCGGTGAGGTCGATGAAGCAGATTTCCTCGCCCTTGAAGAATGCGGACATGCGGCCCTGCTCGACGCGCATGACGTCGGGGACGCCGACGCCGGAAGCGCAGGCGGCCAGCATTTTGTCGTGAATCTCGGCGAAGGGGGCTACAACCGGGTTCCACGTGATGTGGGGATTCTCTTCCGAGAAGCCGTAGTTATCCATGGAGTTCTGGATCCAGCCGAGGCCCTGTTCCCAGTGCGCCCAGGCTTCGACGATCACTTCCATGTCCTCGGAAGGGGCGTCGGAAGCTTCGCCAGCGGCGGGGGCGGCGGGGGCGGCGCAAGCGGCCACGGCGGCTGCACCGGCAGCCATGCCACTATAGCGGACGAAGTCGCGCCGGGAGAGGTTTGCACTTGCTTTTGTCATTGCCTTTCCTCCTTAAGGAAATCTCGAAGTGTGAAAAGATTGGTACTTCAAATAGAGCTGCTCAGGACTGCGATTGTGCATAGAGAGAAGGGATGCTCATGCGAGCGTCCGGGGGCCTGTTTGGGGGGACAGGGCAACCCGACCGGGCGCTAACGATAGCCACCGATGCCCGATCTGTCAAATTTTCAGTCCGACGCGATTCAATGTTCGGCGATCATGATGCGGCGCCGTCGAGCATGGCCAGGAGGGGCGAGTCATCGATCTCCAGGGGCAGGTCAACGCGGCCGCGTTTGCGGCTGGACTCGTAGGTAGCGAATGTGAGCTCGGCTGCCCGGTAAGCACGGCTTGCGGAGAGTTCCGGCTCCCTGCCTTCTTTCAGCGCTTCGATCAGGTCGATGATCCCTCTTTGAACAGCGTCCAAGTCGTGCATCGAGCCCTCCGGATTAACGTCTTTCCAACCGGAGGAGTTTTCGTTCAAGATACGCAATCCGCCTTCGCGGCCGGGGCCGAATTCGATGATGCCGTCACTACCCAGGAGACGGAACGCGGCCCCCATCTCGATAGCAGCGCTGGTCATGAGGAGACCTTCGACACCGTTCTGAAAGCGGACGTGGCTGATGCCGCGTGATTCGTGATCCATGCCGAAGACGGTGCGGATTTCGCTGGTATCGATCTGGCCCATGACCCATTCGGCGGGCGTTTCATGGTTGAAGAAGTGCATCATGTCGAACCAGTGGGTGCCCCAGTCGTTCATGTCGGGGCAGCGGCCTTCGATGCGCTGAAGGTCGCCGATAGCGCCTTCGCGTAAGAGCCGGCGGGCGACGCTGAATGGTGGGGCGAAGCGGCGCTGGTGATTAAAGGTCAACTGGACGCCGTTGCGCGCGCAGGACTCGACCATGCGGCGGGCCTCGCCGAATGTGGGCGCGATGGGCTTTTCGCAGTGGATGGCCTGGACACGGGCTTCGGCGGCGGCTAACACCATTTCGGCGTGCAGATGGGGCCAGACACAGACGGAGACGATGTCGAGATTGGCCCCGGCCAACATGCGGCGATAGTCCTCATAGATGGCGTCGCCGCCGTGTTCTTCCTGGAATGCCTCGGCGTTTTCGCGGCTGATGTCGGCGAGGGCTACCAACTGCGTGTGGGGCGAGGCAGCGTATCCCATTGCATGGCGATGGGCCATGCCGAAGCCGGTGGCGCCTTCGCTCCTCATCGGGCGTCCGCAGCCGATGATGCCGACGCGGTAGGCGGCAGAGTCTGAACTCCCTGAAGGGCGCGGAGATTGTTGCGCAGTCGAATCCGATTTTGCTGTCATTGCCGGTCCTTTCGGGGTGGTGAACACTGTACTGGTAGGTGACGGTTTGCCGGACCCGTCGTCAAGTTTTCTGAACCGACGTCCGGAACGCCGGATGGCAGTGAAGTAGAGCGCCTAAATGTCTATTTTGGAGCGGAATGGGGGCTTTCCCTTCACGCCCAAGCGGACGCGGTAGAGGGTGCCGGCCTGGGGGCCGTCGGTCTCTCTGATGTGGCCGCCGGCGGTGGTGACGTAGAGATCCGTATAATCATGGCCGCCGAAGGTGGCGCTGGAGACCTTGGGGACGGGGAAGTTGAGGCGCTGGATTTCACGGCCGTTGGGCATGTGGTGGACGAGGGCGTGGCCGTCCCAGCGGGCGGACCAGAAGCAGTTGGAGGCGTCCATGGCCATGCCGTCGGGGCGGCCGTTGGCGGCGGCGCCTTCACGCACGGCGAACTCCGGGTTGGTGATCTGGCCGGTGTCGATGTCGTAGTCGTAGCGGGTGATGCCGCGGCGGGTGTTGGTGTGGTAGAAGGTCTTGAGGTCCTGGGTGAAGCCCATGCCGTTGGAGGTGCCGGCATCCTCGATGACGATTGTCATGCTACCGTCAGTTTCCATGCGGTAGAGGACGCCGTTGCTGCCGCTGCGGGGCATTGTGCCGCAGAAGACGCGTCCGGCGGGGTCGGCGATGACGTCGTTGAAGCGTCCTTCACGCTCGGCCGGAATCTCGTCGATGAGATTCTTGAGGGGCTGGCCTTCGCGCCAGAGAGCGACGCGGCCGCGGGCCATGAAGAGGAGCAGGGCGCCGTCTTCCTGGATGGTAAAGCCGCCGATGGCTTCGCCGGCGTCGAGGACAAGGCCGTGTGCGCCGGTGGCGGGGTCGTAGCGGTAGAGCTTGCCGGGGGGAATGTCGACCCAGTAAAGGCGGCTTTCGTCGGGGTGCCAGAGAGGGCCTTCCCCCGTTTCACAGGCGTAATCGGCGATTGGTTCGATAATCATAGATGTCTCCGTATAGGAACGGTGGCCGGTTGGTCGCGCCGGCCAGCCGCTGCAGTTCCGGACTCTTACGGACCGTTCTATATTGTTTTACTCTTACAGTTCGATCGATACTTCGCGGCCTTCGGCGTGGCTGCGGTAGATGCCGTCGAGAATTGCGAGCACCTGCAGGGACTGTTCGGCGGGCACTGGTGAGGGCGCGCCGGCGGCGACGGCTTTGGCAAATTCGACACATTCGAGGGCGTGGGGTTCCATCTTGTCCTGGGTAAGCTGGAGGGTCCGGTTGTTGAACTGGCGGGTGGTGTAGTTGGTGTCGAGGAATTGGGCGGAGGGCCAGTGGCAGCCGCCCTGGTCGCCGTAGATCCAGGACTGCATGTCTTCGCCGCGGATGTCGTGATGGAGGAGCCAGCTAACCTCGAGCACGAGGGTGGCGCCGGTCTCAAAGCGGACGAAGGCGGCGGCGTAGTCCTCGACGTCGAAGGTGCTGGGGATCGGCCCTTCGCGCCAGGTGGCGAAGGCGCCGGGAAGGTGGGCGAGGCGGGCATCGGCGACGCCGGAGACGGTGACGGGGCGGGGATTGCCCATCAGCCAGAGGGTGAGGTCGAGGATATGGACGCCGATGTCGATGCAGGGGCCGCCGCCGCTGTGTTTTTTCTCGATGAAGGTGGCGGTGGGGATGAGGCCGTTGCGGCGCAGCATCCAGCCGCGGGCATGGTAGACATCGCCGAGGGTGCCGGTATCGATCTCAGCTTTCATGGCCTGGGAAACGCCGGCGAAGCGGAAGTGTTGGGCGGTCATGAGCATTGCGCCGGATGTGTCACGGGCGGCGATCATCTGTTTGATCTCCTGCGGCGTGGGCGCGAGAGGCTTTTCGCAGATGACGTGCTTTCCGGCTTCGAGGGCGGCGATGGCGAGGGGGGCATGGTACATGTTGGGCACGCAGAGATCGATGATGTCGATATCCGGGTCGGAGAAGAGCTCGTCGGCGTTGGTGGTCAGCTTCTTGATATTGTGGAGCGCGCCCCACTCTTCGAGGGCTTCGGCGCTGATGTCGCTGCCGGCCACGACTTCGGCTTCCTCGGAGGCGGCCCAGCCGGGCATGTGTGTACGGGAGATGCCGCCGACGCCGACGAGGCCAACTTTCAGAGTGCTCATTGCAGGTCCTTTCGGTATGGGTGATGGGTGCCGCGTCTTGAGCAATTTGTCAATCGAACATTCCACCAGTCGGGCCCGAGGCGAACAGGGTCGCGGCCGCCAAGGTCTTGTCCACCTTATAACTGCCCAAATTTGGTTGTAGGGCGCGAATTTGCCATAATGGCATACCACCAATCCTGAAGAATCCCAAAAATCATAAGCGTTTCAACCCACTTAGGAGAGATCGATGTCTATCGAAAGTCCAAGAAGTGCAAGAACCATTACCCGACGCGGGATGCTCAAAGCAGCGGCGGCTGTGGGCGGGACGGCGGCGCTGGCTGCGTGCGCGCCTGTGGCGGCCCCGCAGGCCGGCGGAGAAGGCGGCATGGCAGATGAGCCGGTCGAGTTGGAGATTTCCATCCTGGCCGGGGCGCCTGTCGAGCCGGTAAACGAGCTGATCAAGGCGTCGTTCAACGAGAAGCACCCGGACGTTACGGTTACGTTCAACATGGTGTCGGGCGACCTGGCGGAGAAGTATTACACGGCGGCGGCCGCGGGCACACTGTCCGACGTTTTCTTCAGCGCGGATCTGTTCGTGGTGCCTTTTGCCAACAACAACGTTACGCTGGACTTGACGCCGTACACTGAAGGGGACCCCGACGTCGACATAGACGACGTATTCCCCAATATGCTCGGGCTGGGCGTTTTCGACGGCAAAATCCAGATGCTGCCCTCGGCGCTGGACGTGGTGACGATGTATTACAACAAGTCGCTCTTTGAGGAGGCCGGCGCCGAGGTGCCAAGCGACGAGTGGACGTGGGATGATTTCATCATCAACTGCCAGAAAATCACTGAACTTGAGACTGAAGACGACGGCACGCCGCGCTACTGGGGTCTCTCCAACGCCACGTGGAGTTGGTGGGCCACGGTCTATCCCTGGGTTGTGGGATACGGCGGCAAGATTCTCGACATTGAGAACAATCAGTCCACCTGGTCGGACCCGAATACGGTTGAGGCGCTGACCGCCTATGCTGCGCTGTGGAACGAATATAATATTGCCCAGCCTTTGGGCCTCGACGTGGGGGGCAACGCCTTCTTCCTCGGGCGTGCGGCGGTCTACACGCACATTCAGAGCTTGCGCGGCCCGGTACGTGAGGCAGCGGCGGACAAGTTTGACTGGGACGTTCAGGTGATGCCGCTCATGCCAGACGGCCGGCACCGAACCGGTATGGGTACCTGGGGCATGTCGGCGTACGCGGGTGGGCAGAACCTCGATACGGCGTATGAATATATCAAGCAGTTGATCCGGCCGACGGTACAGCTGGAGGCAGCCAGGGCCGAACTGGGTGTGCCGCTGCTGCGATCTGTGGCCAGCGATCCGAGCTGGATGGAGGGTCTGCCGACGCCTCCGCACAATCTGATGGCGTTCATCAACGGCGCGGACGACGCGATTCTGCCGGTCATCGAGCATCCGGGGGATTGCGGCAGCTTCTACGCCGGGATGGTGAGCGACAGCTACCGGCAGGCGCTGGAGGCGGTGATCCGCGGAGATGCGAACGCAGCAGACGCGTTTGCGGAGACGGATGCAACGATTCAGTCTTGCCTGGACCAGAACGCGTAGATGCAGTGAAAGGTTGTAGTGGCTGGTGGTGCTCGCGGCCACCAGCCATCATGTAGAAGAGAAATGAGCGGGTGCCGGAATCGTCCGAATTGAAGGCGCCCGCTGATCCCATTTTCCCCATACCCCCCGTTTTCACTCGCAGGACAGACTCAGCTCATGAACAGTCGAATGCGGAACACAGTCCAGGGCTATCTCTTTATCAGCCCGGTGGTACTGGGACTGTTGATTTTCACAATCGGGCCGATGCTGACCTCCTTTTACATGAGCTTCACCAAGTTTCCGCTTCTGCGCGCGCCGGAATGGATTGGTTTGCGCAACTATGTCGTGATGTTCACATCGGACAAGAATTTCTGGCAGGCCTGTAAAGTCACGCTCATTTACGCGGGTACTTCGGTGCCTCTTGGTCTTGTTGGGGCCTTTGTGCTGGCGATTCTTCTGAACCAGCGCGTCAAGGGTATTGCATTCTTCCGCACCAGTTTTTATATGCCTGCGATCGTTCCTGCTATTGCCAGCCTGATTCTGTGGGGATGGCTGATGAACCGCGATTACGGCCTGATCAACGCCATTCTCGTGCGCCTTGGCTTCTCCAAGTTTTCATTCTTTGCGGAACCGGAGACGGCGCTGGCGTCGATGGTGATGATGAGTCTGTGGGGGGTGGGCGCCGGCATGATCATCTACCTGGCCGGGCTGCAGGGGATTCCCGAGTCTCTGTACGAGGCGGGCAAGCTGGACGGCGCCAACGAACTGCAGCTGTTTCGAAGCATTACAGTTCCGATGATGACGCCCACGATCTTTTTCAACCTGGTCATGGGCCTGATTGCGGCCTCGCAGACGTTTATGAACGCGTTCGTGCTCACTTCGGGCGGGCCGTTGAAATCGACCTATTTCTATAACCTGATGTTATACGAGCGAGCGTTCAACTGGACGCAGATGGGCATGGCCTCGGCGATGGCCTGGTTTCTGCTGTTTGTCGTGCTGGTACTGACGCTCCTGGTCTTTCGTTCTTCTGCGCTGTGGGTATTCTACGAAGCCGAGGTCAAGTGATGGTCAGCGATCTGGAAGTTTACCGGGGCATCCTGGACCTGGACTGGCGGCGGAGGCCGAAGGACAGCAACCGCATCCTGTTCGTCTATCTGATATTGATCCTGAGCGCGGTCGTATTTCTGCTGCCTCTGTTCTGGATGGTTACGACGTCTCTGAAGACGCAGGCCGAAGTCTACGTTTTTCCGCCTACGTTTTTCCCCGAGACCTTTCGCTGGCAGAACTTCCCGGAAGGTTGGACATACGAGAGCATGCAGTGGACGCGCTGGCTGGTGAATACGCTGACGATAACGGCTGCGGTCATGGTGGGCACATTGATTTCGGCCACATTGTGCGGGTATGGGTTCGCGCGGATCAGCTTTCCGGGGCGAGACGTTTGGTTCATCATGGTGCTGGCGTCGATTATGCTGCCGGGCACGGTGACGTTGATTCCGCTGTTCGTCGGATTTCATCGCGTGGGTTGGCTGGACACCTTTCTGCCGTTGACGGTACCGGCTTTCTTCGGCGGCGGGGCATTTAACATTTTCCTGATGCGCCAGTTTTTCAAGGGGATTCCGGTCGAGTTGGAGGAGGCCGCTCTGATAGACGGCGCGGGCCGTTTGCGCATTCTGTGGCAGATATTCGTACCGCTGTCGGGGCCGGTCATTGCAACGACATCGGTGTTCACGTTTCAGGCGGTATGGAATGATTATTTCGGGCCGCTGATTTTCCTCACCAGCCAGGAAAACTACACGCTGGCTCTTGGCATCACCTTTTTCAAAGGGCTCTACAACACCCAGATTCCCTATATGATGGCCATGTCATTCCTGATGGTTATACCGATGATCATTGTTTTCTTCTTCGCGCAGAAGCTGATGATTCGCGGGGTGATCCTGTCGGGAATCAAGGCGTGACTGCAGTAGTCAGTGGTCAGTGGTTAGTGGTTAGTGGTTAGTGGTTAGTGGTTAGTGGTTAGTAGGTGGCTGCACGATATTGTATGGCGCTGCCGTTGGTTGGTAGATGTCAGACGCGATTGTCAGGAGGTAAGCCGTGCCAGAACTCAGAATTGATATCCCCTCAACTTTTGTGGAGCGCATCGAGCGGTTGGCGGCTGAGGAGAATGAGTCGCTGGAGGATATGGCGATGCTGCTGCTGCGGCGGGGGTACGATTTCGCGGTGACGCGGCCGGAGGTGGAGCCGGACCGGAGCCAGCGGCCGGAGGCGCGCAGTGATGCGCGGCTGGACTGGTGGCGCGAGGCCAGGTTCGGGCTTTTCATACATTGGGGGCTGTACTCGATTCCCGCGGGTGTGTGGAAGGGGCGTGACTGGCCCGGCATTGCCGAGTGGCTGATGTACCGGGCGGAGATTCCGGTGCAGGAGTATGAGAAGCTGGCGGCGCAGTTCAATCCTGTGAAGTTTGACGCCAAGGCGTGGGTCTCGCTGGCGAAGCGGGCGGGGCAGAAGTACGTGGTGATCACTTCGAAGCATCATGACGGCTTTTGTATCTTCGATTCGGCGGTTACCGACTACGACATTGTCGATGCCACACCGTTCAAGCGGGACGTCCTGAAGGAACTGGCGGATGAGTGCGCGGCGCAGGGGATCAAGCTGGGCTTTTACTATTCACAGACTCAGGACTGGCATCACCCGGACGGGGACGGCAACGACTGGGACTTCGACCCGGCGGAGAAAGATTTTGCCGGCTATATCGAGGATTATGTGAAGCCGCACGTGCGCGAGCTGTTGACCAACTACGGGCCGATCGGCATCATCTGGTTCGACACGCCGAAGGGGATCTCGGAGGAGCAGAGCCGGTCCTTGCTGGCGTTGTGCAACGAGCTGCAGCCGGACTGCCTGGTGTGCGGGCGGCTGGGCAATGCGCTGGGGGACTATGCCACGGCCGGGGACAACCGTATTCCGGAAGAGGTCCTGGATCTGGACTGGGAGACGCCGGCGACGATCAACGACAGCTGGTCGTATAAGGTGAACGACCACAACTGGAAGTCGAGCGTCGACCTGATCCGCAAGCTGGTGGACATTGTCAGCAAGGGGGGCAACTACCTGCTGAATGTCGGGCCGACCGATGAGGGTGTCATTCCGCAGCCGAGTGTCGAGCGGCTGGAGGCGATGGGGCGCTGGCTGGCGGTAAACGGGGAGGCGGTATACGGCACGGAGCCGGGGCCGATCCAGGGGCGTGCGGACCTGCGCTCGACCAGCAGGGAAGGCGTAACGTACCTCCACGTCTTTGCGTGGCCTACCGACGGGCAGATTCGCGTCGAAGCGGTGGCTGCGCAGGAGGCCCGGCTGCTTGCGGGAGGCGGGAGGCTGCCTGTTGAGGAGAGCGGCGGGGCGCTTGTGATCAGCGTGCCGGAAGAGGGGCAGGACGAAGCCGCTACGGTTATCGCGTTGCGTTAGCGAAAGCCGCTACCCCGCTCATTGCATCACTATTGCGCAATTTGTCGGAGGGCCGGTCTACCTGGTTCCGAACTGACGGTCGCCTGCGTCGCCGAGGCCGGGCCAGATGAAGCCGGGCGGGAATCCGGCGGCGGCGTCACCGGCGTCGGTGAGGCGTTCATCGACGGCGGCGACATGCACGGCAACGTCGGGGTGAGTTCCCTGGAGCGCGGCGATGCCTTCAGGCGCGGCCAGGAGGCCGACGAACTTTACGCGCGTGACGCCGCGGCGCTTGAGTATGTCGACGGCCATGAGGGCGGAGCCGCCGGTGGCGAGCATGGGGTCGAGCACGAAGCAGGTGTGGGTGGAGAGATCTTCGGGTAGTTTGTTGTAGTAGATGACCGGCTGCAGGGTTTCCTCGTCGCGGTAGAAGCCGAGGTGCCAGACCTCGGCCTGGGGTATGAGACTGAGCATTCCGTCCACCATGCCCAGGCCGGCGCGCAGGATAGGGACCAGACCGACGCGTTCGTCGAATTTGCTGCCGGTGGTGGTCGTGAGCGGGGTCTGAACTTCCACCTCCCTGGTAATCAGGTCGGCAGTGGCTTCATAGGCCAGGATCATGGCCAGTTCGTCGACGATGGAACGGAACTGGCGGAAGTCGGTCGCCGTGTCGCGTAGTTGTGTTATCTTGTGTTCGACCAGTGGATGGCCAGACACAAGCAGTTTGGATGACATTCAGGTCCCTTGTTCGGCCGGATTTCCTCAGTTGCCTCCCAGGCAGATTGCAGCTACCAGCGGGCCGGCGCGGTGCGCGGGGCGCGGTTGCGGCGGTTGAACGATTCAACTTCTCGCTGGCAGTCCATACACAGGGTTGCATCGGGCTTCACTTCCAGGCGCGCGGGCGGGATTTGTCCACCGCAGCGTTCACAGATACCGTATTGCCCTAATTCGATTACGCGCAGGGCGTGTTTGATGTCCTGCTGACGACGTTTCAGGACAGCGATCAGGGCGGCGGTCTTCTCTCGTTCGACGATTTCGGTGTCGCCTTCGTCCAATTCAACATCAACCTCGCCTTGCATCATATTACGCAGGTGTTCGAGCTCTTCGTTTACTTGCTCCAAGTTTACCAGCAATCGCTTGCGGTCTTTAGTAGCCTTCTTTGGCATGACGGTTTCCTCTTAATGACGGTAAAAGTAGAAAATGTGGGAGATGTTATATCAGGTTTTGTGCTCGTCGTCAAGAGGGTTTGCGCGAAGGGTGCATCACAGATTTGGGGTGGGAAAAGTCTGGCGAGGAATCAGTGCCAGCGGTGGCTGGCGTTGTTTGCCGACTTTTGGGAGGGTGCGAGGGCAGGCGCCAAGCCGGCACCTGCGGCGATCTGATGGGACTGGGCGGGGCGGGGTGTGGCTGGACACATTCGATTAGGCACCCGTCACCAATATCGACACCCGGTCGATGAGGCGTGGCCAGGTTTAGGGGGGGCGTTGCGGGGGCGGAGCCCCCGCACAAGGGAGGGCCGACTAGGCCCGACCGCCCAGAACTGCAGTAGTCAGTAGTCAGTAGTCAGTGGTCAGTTGGCAGAGAGGGCGGCACGTCTGACTCAGCGTTGAGCGCGAGATTGGCGCGGCTTCGGTGTTGTCCGAGGTATAGGGAAGTTCGACCCTCTTTGTGGATGCACCCGTCATTTCAGGCTGTTTTGATCCCATTGGGGCTCTGGTATACAATTCGTAGCACAATCGTTCTTTCATTTCCAATGGATTTGAATATGGCTGATGAACGCAGCGTGACGCAGAGAAACTTCCGGCGAGCTTCGGGGCCGAACAGGCGGGAGATTTCGGGCGAGAGACAGGCCGAGGACGGCCGCGTGGATTACGCGTTGCGGCCCAAGAGCCTGGACGAGATGGTCGGCCAGGAGAAGATGCGGGAGAAGATGCGCATTCTGGTTGAGGCGGCGCGTCAGCGGGGCGAGGCTCTCGATCATGTGCTGTTGTACGGGCCGCCAGGGCTGGGCAAGACCACGCTCAGCCATATCCTTGCGCATGAGATGCAGGGCAATCTGAAGCCGACGTCGGGGCCGGCGATCGAGAAGGCGGGGGACCTGGCGGCGATAGTCACAAATCTGCGCAAGGGAGACATTCTCTTTATCGATGAGATCCACCGGTTGGGCCGTGCGGTTGAGGAGATTCTCTATCCGGCGATGGAGGATTTTGTACTCGACATCACGGTCGGGAGCGGCCCGAGCGCGCGCAGCATCCGGCTGAAGCTGCCAAGGTTTACGGTTATCGGCGCGACCACGCGGCTGGCGTTGATGACGGCGCCGCTGCGGGCCCGCTTCGGGGTTGTGGAGCGGTTTGACTTTTACAGCCGGGAGGCGTTGGAGACGATAATATTGCGGGCGGCGGCGATGCTGGAGACGGCCATTGACGATGAGGGAGCGGCGGAGATCGCGCGGCGATCCAGAGGTACACCGCGGGTGGCCTTGCGGCTGCTGCGGCGGGTGCGCGACTATGCGCAGGTGCGGGGGGATGGGAGCATCAGCGTTACGCTGGCCGGTGATGCGCTGGCGGTGAATGAGATCGACCATTTGGGGCTGGACGATCTGGACCGGCGGGTGCTGGATGCGATTGTCAGCAAGTTCAGCGGGGGTCCGGTCGGGCTGGGGACGCTGGCGGCGAGCATCAGTGAAGAGGACGACACTATCATGGACGTTGTGGAGCCCTATCTGCTGCAGCTGGGTTTTCTGGACCGCACGCCGCGTGGACGCACGGCGACGAGGGCGGCGTATGAGCACATCGGCGCGGCCTATCCGGATTCGCCGGAGCAGAGGAGTCTGTTCGGGGGTGGGTCGGAATGAGCGGTTGCGGCGAGGCTGCACAGGGAGACGGGAAGATGGCGCACGTGTCGGAAGCTCTCCTGGATCAGATGGTAGAGAAGATCGTGGCGGAGGTTGATCCCGAGCAGATTGTCCTATTTGGCTCGCGGGCACGCGGGGATGCGCGGGCAGGGTCTGACGTAGACCTGGTGGTCGTGGAGTCAGAGCCGTTTGGTCAGGAGCGGAGCAAACGGCTGGAAGCGGCCCGACTCTACCGAACGCTTTCCGGATTCCTTGTTTCCAAAGACATTCTGGTGTATAGCCGCGACGAAGTCGACTACTGGCGCAGTTCCCTCAATCATGTGCTGGCGCGGGCGCTACGGGAAGGACGTGTTCTGTATGAGCGACACTAAGTGCGCCCGTCTTTTTGTGGTGGCTTCGAGACAGGAAATATCAGGCAATCGTTGCGTTGTAGAGGCGCTCGATGTTTTGGCGGTGGGTGGTCAGGGCGGCGGGTGTGCGGCGATTTTCGGGGAGGAGCGTCTCGGCTATCCGTTCTGACTGGCTCCAGAATCTGTTTTCGGCAACCGCTTGCGAGACGGTGCGACGCAGGCCGTGGAAGTAGCTGACATCGGCGGCAAGCCTTCCCATCACTTCTACTTTGTCTGACGAGACGGAGCCGGTGCGGGGAATGTAAAGCTGCAGGCGGCGTCCTTTCACCAGACGGGCCAGAAGGCGCAGGCTCTCGATCTCATCCTCACCTTCGGAGCCTTCGCCCAGCTCAGGCAGCGCCAGATCGCTGCCGAAAGATCCCCCACATATTATCCCCATAGCCGGAAAACAGATCAGATTGGCGTGCTGCTGGGAGTAGATATCCAGCAGATGCCGGCCGACGTTGATGTGGGCGACGCCGCCGGGCTGGGTCTGGACGAGCGGCAGGCCGACGTCGCGTGCGGCGGAGGTGTAGAGTGCGGCGGTTTCTTCGGCCACGTCGAAGCGGGTTGCGACATCCTCGGGCGGATCGATGATCAGGAGTCTGTCGGGGGTGCCGAGGAGGCGGGCGAGGACGAAGAGTGAGTGGGAAGGTGGATCGCCTTCGCTGTACATTTCCAATTGGTCAAAGAGCTGGGAGATCTTCATTTGCGGGGGTCAAGACGCGCGGAGCAATCGCAGGCGGAGTTGGGATCGATCCGTTGCAGGAGCGCGGCAAGCGCGTGCACAAGGACCTCCAGCCCTGTGAAGTCGTACGTTCGGGCCGGAGTGGGCGGGCGTTCGGAGCTGATCTCGTCGACAGTTCCGAGGCCGGCGAAGCAGAGGCCCAACTCTTTGGCGAGGGCGATTTCAGGCACGAGATTCTGGCCGAGTACGTCGGCGCCCCAGCTGCGGAACATGCGGGCTTCGGCTGCGGTTTCACGGCGGGGGCCGTCAACGCCGAGGTAGACGGCGCCCGGGGCCATGGGCAGGATTTGCGAAAGCGTCTCTGTAAGGCGTGGGCAGACGGCCGGGGTCTGGCTGAGGCCGCCGGTGCCCTCGTCTTCGTAGAAAGTCTGGGGTTGGTGGCGGGTGAAGTCGATATAGTCGGTGATCAGGAGCGGATGGCCCGGGCCCAGCATGGGATTGACGGCTATGACGTTATCACAGGCGACGATCCGGGTGACATTAAGGCTGTGAGCAGCTTGGAGCGTGGCGCGGGGATCGGTGCGTGAGGGCAGGCCGTAGTAGGGTTGAATCCAGACGGACGGTGTGTCCGGGAGGCCGCGGCGGGCGAGGGGGCCGACGGGTCCGTAGGGGGTATCGACATGGCGTTCTTCGATGAGAGGACCGAGGGCCTCCAAGGATTGCGGTGGAAGCGGAACGGCCAGCAGAAGCAGCAGTGAATTCAACTGTTTCTCCGGGCGCAGTGTGATATAATGTGGTTAGTTGATCCTCATCCTGCGGCAGGCTCTATCTGCGTCCACGATAGCATCAGTTGCCAGCGACAGCAAACGGGTGGAGATATTGGAATCGTCAACGTGATCGGGGAGAGTCGATGAGCAAACCGGTTCGCATTGCTCTGATCGGAGCCGGCGCGTTTGTGCGAAAGGCGCATGCGCCGTCTTTGCTGGAGCTGGGAGACGCGGTGCAGATTGTTGCCGTTTGCAGCCGCACCCAAAGGTCTGCAGAAACGGTGGCGGAGGCGATCCCGTACGACGTTGACATTTACACGGATGTCGGCGCGCTGCTGGCGGACGGTGGTATTGAGGCGGTGGATATTGTGTTGCCGATTCCGATGCTGCCTGAGGTGGTGTCGCAGGCACTGGCGGCGGGGAAGCATGTTTTCAGCGAAAAGCCGATCGCGCAGACTGTTGCCGAGGGGCAAGCCTTGATCGCGGCCAGCCGGTCCTATGGAGACCGGGTGTGGATGGTGGGTGAGAACTGGCGCTATGAGGAGGCTTTTCAGGCGGCGGCGCGGGCGGTGCAGGCCGGACGGATCGGGCAGCCACTGTTCTGCGATCTGTCGTTGCAGCTGCCGATCAGGGCCGAATACCAGGGGCCGACCTGGCGGAATTCGGGCGAGGTGCTGGGAGGCTATCTGCTGGACGGAGGGGTGCATCATGTAGCGGGTCTGCGGGTGGTGCTGGGAGAGATAGAGAGTGTTAGCGCGTTGACGACGGCGCACCGGGAGGATCTGCCGCCGGCGGACACGATGAGTGCGGTGCTGCGCTTCAGCAACGGGGTAGTCGGCACCTATTTGATCACCTACGCGGTGGGGAGCAGTTTGGGCACGGATGCGGTCCACATTGGCGGGAGTGAAGGCAGTTTGCGCGTCTCGCGAGGAGAGCTTGTGCTGGAAAGGGACGGGGAGAGCGAGCGGCAGGCGTTCAATGTGCTGATCAGCGTGCGGGAGGAGTTGGCCGCGTTTATCGCGGCGGTACGGGATGGTTCCCCGCATCGGAATTCGCCCCAGGAGGCGTTGCAGGACCTGGCCGTGGTTGAGGCGATGTTGGCTTCGGCGCGGTCGGGGCGTTTGCAGCGAGTTGAGCGGCACGTGTGACGCGGCGGAACAGCTGCGCAGGGGCGCAGACACAGGGCTGATGCAGCCTTGCCGAACCCGTTCCGACCAGGACTTGTCAGTTCCCCCGCCCAAGGAGGACCAAATGAACATCTTAGGCATTGATATTGGCGGGAGCGGCATCAAGGGGGCGGTGGTCGACGCGGAAACGGGCGAGTTGCTGACGAAGCGGCGCCGCATCGGGACGCCAGACCCGTCAACGCCGCAGGCGGTTGCCGAGGTTGTGTTGGAGATCGTCCGTCACTTCGGATGGGTAGGCCCGATGGGTTGTACGTTCCCGGCGGTGATTCGCAATGGCATTGTGTGCACAGCGGCGAATGTGGACGACTCGTGGATCGGGACCGATGCGCCGGAGCTGTTTGAGCAGGTGACCGGTTGTCCGGCGTCGATCGTTAACGACGCGGACGCGGCCGGCATTGCGGAGATGGTTTTTGGCGCGGGCAGGGACCAGCCTGGGGTAGTCGTGCTGCTTACCCTGGGCACAGGCATTGGTTCGGCGCTGTTTGTTGACGGACACCTGGCGCCGAATACGGAGTTCGGGCACCTGGAGATTGACGGTTACAACGCGGAGAGCCGGGCTGCGAACAGCGCGCGAGACCGGGAACGGCTGAGCTGGAAGAAGTGGGGGAAGCGCCTAAACAGATATTTTCAGACCGTTGAATTTCTACTTTCGCCGGATCTGTTTATCATTGGCGGAGGCGTAAGCAAGAGAAGCGAGAAGTTTGTCAAGTATATTGACGTGCGTGCGCCGATTGTGGCAGCGCAGATGCGAAATCATGCGGGCCTGATCGGGGGTGCGATGGCGGCACTCGCCCTGATTCAAGGGGAAGGAGACGAGGAGCGGGCTCCTGCCGAACTCTATGTGACGGGGTAGGATTGAAGATCCAAACCTTGTGTCGGTATTTCAGTGGTCGAAATCATCAGCCGGCAACTGGCTGGCCTCTGACGCTGCACAGTTCTGATATTGCGCTATCAGGGGGGGAACGCTGGGCGCGGCCGAACCACATCTCAACGCAGAGACGATCTTGAGGAGAAGAGCAATCATGACAAGAATGAACGAAGCGGCGGCAATCGGTCAGGCGATCTGGCTGGACTTTATCAGGCGCTCCTTCCTGGATTCCGGGGAGTTGGGCGACCTGGTCGCCAAGGGTCTGCGGGGCGTTACGTCGAACCCGTCGATTTTCCAGAAGGCGATCACGGCGAGCACCGACTATGACGCCGCGGTTGAACGGCTGGTCGGTGAAGGCAGATCGGTCAATGACATATACGAGGCGCTGGCTATTCAGGACATCCGCCGTGCGTGCGACATCATGCAGCCGGTCTATGTGAGTTCGGACGGGGTGGACGGCTATGTCAGCCTGGAGGTGAATCCAAAGCTGGCTTACGATACGGAAGGCACGGTTATGGAGGCCCGCCGGCTCTCGTCTCTGGTGGACAGGCCGAATGTGATGATCAAGGTGCCGGCCACGCCGGAGGGTATTCCGGCGATTGAGACGCTCACCGGCGAGGGCATCAATATCAATGTCACGCTCATCTTCTCGTTGCAGCAGTACGAAGACAGCGCGATGGCATATATTCGCGGTCTGGAGAAGCTGGCTGATGCAAATGTGGATTTCAGCCGGGTGGCGTCGGTGGCCTCATTCTTCGTCAGCCGGGTGGACGGCAAGGTTGACCCCAAGCTGGTTGAGCTTGGCAACGGCGAGCTTCAGGGAAAGATCGCGATCGCGAATGCCAAGACGGCCTATCACCGCTTCGGCGAGTTGTTCAGCGGTCCTCGCTGGGAGAAGCTAGCGGGGCAGGGGGCGCGGGTACAGCGTCCGCTGTGGGGAAGTACGAGCACCAAGAATCCCGACTACCCGGACACGCTGTACGTGGACGAACTGATTGGCCCGCACACGGTCAACACGTTGCCGCCTGAGACGCTGGACGCGTTTCTGGATCACGGCTGCGCGGCGCGCACCGTGGATGCAGATGTGGAGGAGGCGCGGCAACATTTGGCGGACCTGGCTGAACTTGGCATCGATCTGGGTGAGGTCACCACGGAATTAATGGGTGAAGGTGTGGACGCGTTTGCCGACTCATTTGATGAGTTGATGTCGGGCATTGCGGAAAAGGTGAAGGCGATCGCGGGCGGGGACGACAACCAGACAAGAGCACGCGCCGATTTTTTTACGGTGCCCTCCGGAGCCAGGTAGAGGGCGCTCTGGAGGAGATTGACAGGGAGCGGATCGTCACCCGCATCTGGGCCAGGAGCCACAGCGTGTGGAGTGACAAGCCGGACGAGATCGTGGACCGGCTGGGCTGGCTGGACATTGCCGTCAGAATGGAGGAGGAGCGGCATTGCATCAGCGCCCTGTTGCAGGATCTGCAGCAAGAGGGCTACACGCAGGCGGTTCTGCTGGGGATGGGGGGATCCAGCCTGGCGCCGGAGGTGTTTGCGCGTACATTCGGCAGCGGTCCGATGTCGTTGCGGATATTGGACAGCACGCACCCGGCGGCCGTCCAGAGTGTAGCCGCCAATTTGGATGCGGCGCGAACGCTATTCATTGTCGCCACCAAGTCGGGTACTACGGCTGAAACGCTGTCCCTCTTCAAATATTTCTACAACCATCTTCAAGAGAAGCTCGGCGAAGCGGAGGCGGGTGCGCACTTTGTCGCGATAACGGATGCGGGCAGCGAACTCGTCAAACTGGGACAGGCGTGCAATTTCCGCGCAGTCTTTATCAATGATCCAAACATCGGCGGCCGCTATTCGGCGCTGTCGCACTTTGGTTTGATTCCGGCGGCGCTGCTGGGGGTCAATCTGCGGCGTCTACTGCGTCGCGGCCAAGAGGCGAAAAACGATTGCGGACGGCATATAACCGGTTCGCTCAATCCCGGCGCGCAGATTGGCGTGGTGATGGCGGAGATGGCCAAAGCGGGGCGGGACAAACTGACGGTCATAGCGGACGAGGAGGTGGCTTCTTTCGCCGACTGGCTGGAGCAGTTGATCGCGGAGAGCACGGGCAAATCGGGGACGGGAATCGTGCCGGTGGTGGGTGAACCGGCGGCGTCACCGGAGGCATACGGCGCGGACCGGTTGTTTGTTCATCTGCAGTGGAGCGACGCAGGGGCACAGGACGGGAAGGTGGAGGCGCTGATCGACGCCGGCCATCCGGTGATCCGCGTGCGCTTCCGTGACCGGTACGACCTGGGGGGACAGTTTTTCCTTTGGGAGTATGCTACGGCGGTGGCGGGGGCGCGTTTAGGCATTCACCCGTTTGATCAGCCGGATGTTGAGTCGGCGAAGCAGCAGTCGCGGCAGATGATGTCGGCCTATATGGAGAGCGGAAGCCTGCCTGCGCCGCAGCCGTCGCTGGAAAGTGCCGGCCTAAAGGTATACCTTGGGGGCGGGGATGGGGACAGACCGCCCGGCAGTGCGGACGAAGCGCTGGCAGCCTTTGTGGAAGGGGCGGCTGCAGGGGACTACTTCAGTATACAGGCCTACATGAGGCCCTGTTCCGCCGTGGACAGGTTGCTTAAGACCATGCAGGGACGTCTGCGAGACCGGACAAGGCTAGCGACGACCACCGGATACGGTCCCCGCTTTCTGCACTCCACGGGGCAGCTGCATAAGGGGGACCGGGGGAACGGTCTCTTCATCCAACTTACTGACAGGCCGTCTTCGGACGCTGACATTCCCGACGAGCCGGGTTCGGCGGCGTCGGCGGTGCCGTTCGGTGTCCTGATCCAGGCCCAGTCGCTGGGGGACCGGCAGGCGCTGATCAATGCAGGGCGGCGCGTGTTACGGATCGATTTGGGGGAAGAGGCAGAATCGGGATTGGAGCGGCTGGTCGATTCACTGGCAACGGTGTAAGGGAAGCGTAGGACAGGGGGAGCACGCGATCGGGGAAAGGGCGCCCTGCAGGTGGGTAGGTGCCCTGATTCCGATCGCGTTAATGTTTCGAAACGGAGACGAATGCAGATTCAAGAGGTAGATGCTCTGAAGCGGCAGGCAGCCGAAGCTGCGGTGGCGCATATTGAATCGGGGATGGTCGTGGGGTTGGGCGCGGGGAGCACGGCGCTGAAGGCGCTCGAATGTATCGCGGAGCGCCTGGCAGTGGGCAGGCTCACAGAGATTCTCGGCGTGCCCAGTTCGGAACAGGTGGCCGCAGATGCACAGCGGCTGGCGATTCCGCTTACCACCCTGGACTGTCATCCACGCATTGACCTGACGATCGACGGCGCCGACGAGGTCGATCCGCAGCTGCGCGTGATCAAGGGCGGGGGCGGCGCACTGCTACGGGAGAAGATCGTTGCGCAGGCGAGTGAGCGTGAGATGATCATCGTGGATGAGCGCAAGCGATCTGAGCGACTGGGCGAGAAGTGGGCGCTGCCAGTGGAGGTGCTTTCCTTTGGTCTGCGGGCCCACGTGGCGTACATTGAACGGCTTGGTGCGGCGGTGCAGGTGCGGACAGTGCCGGACGGCAGTCATTTTCGAACTGACAGCGGCAATCTGATTCTCGACTGTGCGTTCGGTCCTATGGAAGACCCGGAGTGCATTGCCGGCGCGTTGGAGAGACGGGCCGGCATCGTTGAGCACGGCCTTTTCCTCGATCTGGTGACGGACTTGATCGTCGCCAGCCCCGCGGGTACGCAACACCTAACCCGATAACTGAACAACCGATTGAACTGAGGAGGCGTCAGGGGATCCTGTTCTGCGGCGGCGGTCCGTGTCTCTCTTGCTTTTTTCAAGGGGCGCGGGCATCTTCGCCGCGCTTGTTGGGAGGATTGGAGGCAGCCCAGTTGGACCGCCTCATCAATTCGATTGCGGGATAATCAGTTGATCTCCGACACGGAGCAGGTCGGCGTTGGAGATGTTGTTGGCGGCCATGAGCGCGTCAACAGTGACATCAAACTGTTGGGCGATGCCGAGAAGGGTGTCGCCTTCCTGCACGGTGTAAAGAGTCTGGTTCATAATGCTTACGTCGGCGGCGGACAGGCCGGGGATGAGAAGGACGGTGTCGACTCTCACGACATGCGGGTTGGTGATCGTGTTGCTGTTAAAGGCGATGAGTTCGGGCACGGTGACCCCGTATTGATCGGCGATGGATGCCAGAGTTTCGCCGGGGCGGACGGTGTGCGTGCCCACCTGCCGAGACAGTGCTGGATCGGCAGCGCCTCTCTGTGCACTGGGCTGATCTGCAAACTCGCTTGCACTGGGAATCAGTAACTCCTGGCCGATGGAGATGTTGTGCTCGTCGCGCAGGTTGTTGAGACTCATGATCTGGTTCAAGGCTACGTCGTAGCGAAGGGCGATTGACAGCAGCGTATCGCCCTCTTGAACCGTGTACTTGAACGGCTCGGGGGTGGCCGTGGGGATGCCTTCGGGCGTGGTCAGGCCGGGCACATAGGGCATACGAAGGACCTGGCCCACCTGGAGCGCGTCGGTAGTGAGCAGGTTCATCTCCCGAATTCGCTGGATCTCCGTGCCGAATTTGTCGGCGATTGTTGAAAGGGTATCTCCCGGTCTGACTTCATAGGTGACTGTGGTCGGGACCGGCGTGTCTTCGGGTGTCGGCAAGGGCGTTTCAGTGGCCGCGGGTTGCGGCGTGTCCGGCGCCATGACGACCGGTTCCTCTTGCGGCGGTTCCGAGGCGTTGCCCGCCTCCTCGGCCACGCGCTCACGGGTACATGCGGAGAGCAGGAGAATTGCCGCCAGCGCCAGGATGACGCCGGACATCCGCTTAGAGATCATTGGTTGCGCTGCTGCTCTGTGATGTGAGCGCGACTGCGTGCCCATCGGTTTTCTCCACTCCTGGAAGCCAATTGCCCGATTAGTTCGGGTCGAGAATCCGGAAACCTGAGCCCAGAGGGTCTTTGCGGCTGCCCCTGGGCTCTATTTTGTGCTTTCTGTCTGTGGGGAAGGGACAGAAGACGGCATGTAGTTAGCTTATATGCCAACGCGTGTCAGTTGGCATATTGAATGATAGCACACGCATAAATGGCCCGCAAGCAGTTTTGGAATTTGAGGTGCCCCAGATTCTGAGGGGGTCGTTGTCTGAATCAGGATTTGCAGGATTTTCGATATTTTTGGGATGGCAGAGGATGGCGTGCGGGACGTGGGGCGGCCCCCTGCGAGGGACCAGACGGGCAGAGTTCAAAGAGACAACGGTGCAGGTGAACTCAGAATTGCGGTCGGGGTCGAATCGATCGTAAGAGAACGGTCCGAAATCGTTCCGGGAGATGGCCGGAAGAACGTCCGGGATGAAAGTACAATCATGGCATCAGAAGGTTGAAACGAAGTTCGGGGAGGACCGGCCATGATTTTACGAGTACTCTTGACAGGAACGACGCTGGTGCTGCTGGCCCTGGTGGCTTCAGTTGGCGCGGCAGGGGCTTCCGCGCCGGAAGGAATCCCGATTGGCGAACTGGAAAAGGTTCGAGCTTATGCTGCGGCGGCGCAAATGGGCGGGCGCAGCTACGTGGTTGATGGCGGCCGGCTCTTCGCCGGGGTAGGCGGGGCCTGGGAGCCGCTGCCGGCGCCGCAGGGCGTAATCGTCAATGCAGTCGCGGTGGACCGGTCGGACTCGGAGACCGTGTTTATCGGCGCGGCCAACAGGCTCAGCGTCTATGTCGCGCGCAACGGGGGTAAGGCGTGGCAGGGGTACTCCGTGGATCCGGGCTCCATTGGCGGCGTGACCGCGATGGCCTTTGACGCGTTCAACCGGCTGCTGTACGTGGGGACGGTCTCGGATGGGATCTATCGCCTGCGGGACACTGGCGCCGGACCGGGGCAGGGCCTGGTTGCGAGTGGGCATCTGCAGTTGGAGGAGCCAGTGTTGGAGATCGCGGTTGACAGCACGGGGGCGGGGCTGGCGTTTGTACGTACTCCGGAAAAACTGTATCGGGCCGATGCTTACGGGCTGAGATGGTTGGTGGTGCACAATCTGCCCAGCCCGCCGACAGCCGTTGCGGTGGCCGACAGTTCGCCGCCGAGGGTTTATGCAGGTACGGCAGGCGGGGGCGTGCTTGTGAGTGGTGACGGAGCCGCTTGGCGGGCGGTGAATCACGGGCTGGATAACGCGGGTGACGGCAAGCTCATCGTTAGCGACGTGGTGGTGGACCCAGCGCAGCCGGAGGTCCTTTATGCCGCGACGGGCGACTCAGAGTTGGGCGAAGTTCAGGGACTGTCGGGCAAGGTGGCGATGAGCACTGACGGCGGCGGCCGGTGGGAGAGTTTGGCAGAGTTGGAGAAGGCGCAGGCGGCAGAACTGTTGCCAGTGCCAGGGCAAAGCGGGCTGGTCTACGTGCTTACAACCGCCAGTCGAACGCCGTTTGCAGTAGGCATGGGACCTCCAACCGAGATGCTCGTGAGCGAAGGGTTGCCTGAAGGAGGTCCGAGAGGCCCGGGCCTGCTGGCCTGGATTCTGGCAGGGCACGCCAGCGCGGCGCTTGTAATTCTGGGTGTGAGCGAGATCAGAGGAGGGGGGCGGAGGAGAGTCGGACCGGCCTATGGGATGCGTTCCGCTCAGGCCGGTTGAAGGAGATGGCCTGTTGCAGGTTTGGTCTGGGGCTTTGGGACCGTGCGGCAGCAGTGTGAAGGCGCCCGCTCCCCCGTGGGCGTCTTCGAGAACTGCGATGCCTTTTGAGGCAGTGCGGGGGTGTGGGAAGAGAGTCGTTTCCTGTTGTGGGAGAAGTCTTGTCCTGGCTCGTAGGCGTTTGCGTAAACGGAGATGTGGAAGGGCAAGAAGGGGTCTTTGCACGGCGGGCTACAGAGGTTCAAGAGGGGCAATCAGGAGGGGAGTCCACGAGGGCACCCACTGGAGGGTCCAGATCGTTCGGTCCTGTGCCTGGAATTGGGGTCGCCGGGACTGAGGGCGCAGCTCAGTTAGACAGCAGGATCGGTTCCAAGTGGGGGCTCTATCTCAGTTGAGGGAAAGCAGATGCGATGGTCAGGCCGGCGAAGAGGAGCAGCATCAGGAAGGCTCTGCCGCCGGAAAGGAGGAAGAGAAGACCCCACGGGGCCACGCCGAGGATGATGCCGGCTATGGCGAAGTGAGGAAGCTTGCGGCCGCGGCGGTTGCCGACTGCGCTGCGAATGATGCGGGCCGCGAGCGTGCCGGCGCCGGAGCCGATGATGAAGGCAATGAAGAATCCGAAGAAGCCAATGCTGCCGAGCAGAAAGCCGACGATGGGGGCGACGATCAGGGTGAGCACAAAGCCAACGGCAAGGGCGACGATGTTGTCCCTACCCAAGGCGTTGAAGTAGATGTTCTGCTGTTCGCGGACGCATTCGTTGCAACGGTAGCCGACGGGTGTACGCACGGCGCAGGAGATGCAGATCGGTTTTCCGCATTTGTTGCAGCGCAGGAGCGTTTCCCGGTCGGGGTGGTTGGCGCAGGTCAGGCTTTCGGGTTCGCCATCGCTGCCTACTACAATGGGAGCTGGTCTGCCGTCGTAGATGGCGCGGCGGGCGGGGTCACCGAGTATTTCGTAGGCTTTTACGATGGCAGCAAGCTTTTGCTCGGCGTAGGCCCGGTCTGCGGCGGATTCAAGAGTCTCGGGCTGGTAGAGCTTTTGCAGCCGGATGAATTGCTGCTCGATCTCCTCTTGATCGGCATCATGGCGTAGATCGAGGGTACGGTAAAGCTCCTTGTCGGGTTGGTTGGAATCGTCTGACATTGGATTTCGCTTTCTACTCTGTCACGGGCCTCCGGCAAGGGGCGCAAGGTGAGCGTCACGCAGTTAATTTCAGCTTGTCCATCAAGGTCTGGTAGAAGTAGCTGCGCGGGCGAAGTCGAATGAAGCGGGCCTGATAGGGGCTGCTGTCGACGACGATTTCGTCGGTGTCGTCCACTTCGACTTCGAACTGGCCGTCAACCGTGAGCATGGCGGAGTGGTCGCTGTAGACTCGCAGTCTTACTTCGGCGCCTTCGGATAGGACGACTGCCCGGTCCATGCTCATGTGGGGTGCGACGGGGATCACAAGGATATTGCGCAGGTCGGGCGGCAGGATTGGGCCGCCGGCTGCGAGGGCGTAGGCGGTGCTGCCAGTGGCGGTACTGACGATAAGGCCGTCGCAGGTATAGGTGGTGAGGTAACCGCCGTCGAGGTTGGCGCTGACGCGGACGATGCGGGCGAGGCTGCCGCGGCTGAGGACGACATCATTGAGGGCATCGTAAGTGCAGCGAACGGTGCGTTCGGCGCCGTTGGCGCCGGCTTTTTCGACGATGGCGCGCACCATGAGGCGCTCTTCGATCCAATAGTCGCCATCCAGCAGTTTTTCCAAGGGGGAGAGCCAGTCCTGGGGAAAGATCTCGGCGAGAAAGCCGAGCCTGCCCATTTTCACACCCAGCATGGGAACGTTGGAGGCGGCACCGAGCCGGGCGGCGCGCAACATTGTTCCGTCGCCGCCGAGGGTGATCAGCAGGTCGACGTCGGGGAGTCTGGACTTGATGACTTCGGCGTCCCAGGCGGAGTGGCGCCACGTTTCATTGACACCGGCGCTGCGGAGAAACTGTTCCATCTGACCCGCCAGATCGAGGGATTCCGGTTTGCGCGGGTGATGGAGGATGCCGATGCGTTGAAATGGTGAGCTTGCGTGGTCCGTCATGTCAAGTAATCTTTCGCAAGGAAGTGGTGCTGGCACAGTTCCTGATAGTGAAATACCTATATTCAGATAATACATGTGACCGTTTGAGGTCAAATTCGGTCTGTGTTAAGATGAGCGAATGCGCGTATTGATTATATCTGACATTCACGCGAACTTTGTCGCCCTGGAAACGGTGATGTCCGATGCTGCGAACCGTTTCGATGCGATCTGGTGTCTGGGCGACGTAGTCGGCTACGGACCTGCGCCGAATGAGTGCGTCGACTTTGTGCGGGCCGAGGCGGACCTGTGCGTCATCGGCAACCATGACTGGGCCGTACTGGGGCGCCCGGGCCTGGATATCAGATATTTCAATCCCCTGGCGCGGGCGGCGGTTGAATGGACGCAAAGCGAGCTCAACGAGAAGAGCCGCGAATTCCTCGACAGTTTACCAGCGAAGCCTCTTGAACCCGAAGCCGCGGACAGCTTGGTCATCACGCACGCGAGCCCTCGCGAACCGGTGTCGGAATATGTGCAGTCGCCGGAGATTGCGCTGGAAAACTTTGCCCATTTTGAGACGAAAATGTGTCTGGTGGGTCACACGCACAAACCGGCGATCTACCGCTGGCAACTGAGAAGGATATTTTCGAGGCGAGGCAGCCGCAACGGCGTTCCGGTTACCGTCGACTTTCTAAGGCCCTATGAGGGACAACGTGTGCGCCTGGAACTGACGGAGCTGGAGCGTCTGATCCTCAATCCCGGTAGTGTGGGGCAGCCTCGGGACAACGATCCGAGGGCCGCCTACGCGTTGCTGGATTTAGAGGAGTTGACTTGGGAACAGCGCAGGGTAGCGTATCCGATCGATTTGACGCAGAGCCAGATGCGTGTTGTCAAGTTGCCGCGGCGGCTGATCGACCGCCTGACTTATGGAAGTTAAGGTACGTTTGAGCATTTAGTCAGTACGAAGAGCAGACCGGAACGGCTTCCCTTCTGTCTGCTGTCACTTCTCTTACTTCTCCTGCCAGTTCTTCAGTCCTCATTTCTGGTTTGTCCCGTTTCCAACCGATTGTACATTTCGAACCAGTCGGGCAGATCCTTGCTGCGGTCGTGGGCTTTGCGCCGTTCGTCCTCGCGGCGCCAAGCGATCATCCTGCGGGTGATCTCTTCTTTGACAGTTCTAGGGTTGGGAACGTGATCGAAGGTGAAGGCGCCTTCGCCGGCAGCAGTCTGGACGATGATGTTACCGAAATTCAGCATCACCTTCAGGGGTGAGTTCATCTCGAGGCGGATGTCCTGGATGTCGCTGAGCTGGGCTTCACGGCGTTGCTCGCTGAGAAAGAGCGGCAGCTTTTCGATGTCGATAATTCTGTCTTCGGTCACGGTGTAGGTGTCGTTCCACCAGTCGGTGACTGCCCAGAGGATCCAGCCCAGCGTGGCGAGAGTGACAAGCCCGCCTGACAGCAGGAGAGTTTGCGCGTCCAGGCTAGAGTGGAGCTGCTGCAGCAGTGCAACCGAGGAGAAACCACCTGCCAGAAACAGGAGCTCTAAGAGAAGCAGGAGGCCGGGAAGAGCAATCTGGACTAGGAGAATCCACCAGTGCTTGTGCCAGACGATTCGGTCTGTCGACTCCCATTCGAGTGAGCTGTCTACGGAGATCAGGCGGCGCAGTTTTTGCCACAGGCCGGGCGCTGCGGCGGTGTCTTCTGAGGTGGAGGGCGCCAGATCGGTGTGCACGCGGCTGGGCAGGTCAACGGACAGACCGAGACGATTCTCGAGGGCGTTCTGGATGTCCAGCTTGTTTTCGGCGCTGGACCGCTGCTGGGAGAGGCTGCGGTGGTGAAAGATGGCCGTGCGGAGGCTGTCGGGGTGGGCGACAAAGTTGAAGTCGATGGAGCCGGTCGTGCCGGCGGTGTAGACGGACAGGGTGCCGAAATTGAACAGATTGCCCCAGAATGTTGTGGCCACGTCTACGCGCTGGATCTGTTCGAGCAGGGCTTCCTGTCGATGTTCACTGAAAAAGATGACCTTTTCCTGCTGAATGACGCGCCGGTTGGTAACGATAAAGTAGTCGTTCAGGTAGTTGAGAAAGCCCCAGATAAGTGACAGGAGGACGAGGAGCGCGCCGATTCCCAGGCCGAACCAAAGGGGGAAACCGAGCAAGGCGAGCAGCCACATCAGACCGGCGCTGGCGAGGATGGCGAGGGCGGCGGCCTTGGTCTGGCCTATCAGCGCCAGCCAGTGGCGCAGATGCAGATTGACCAGAAGTTCGTCTTTGCGCAGCCAGGGGTAGTCCTGCCGCTGCTCGTGATCGGTGTCGTCGGTCTGTGCGGGCAGGCGGGCGGCGATTTTATCCAGGATGTCGGGGCCGCAGATTTGCCCGAATCGCTGGTAGTCCTGCCGGTGGAGCCGCAGCCAGAGGCTGCCGGGTTCGGATTCGACGGTCAATTCGACAGGAGTCGGTGACAGGAGCGCGGTCTCGTTGAAGGTCACGATGCCGCGCACCGGCGCGCGGGGCAGGGCGCGATTTTCTTCGTCGAGTGCGCTGAGGACGGCGCGGCTGTTTTCAAGCAGGATCCACATGCTGTCGGCGCTGTCCCCCTGTTGCATGATGGGATGGTATTGGGGGATGCGGTGGAAGCTGCAGAAGCCTGCCAGTTGGATCTGTTCGAGGGGCGTCAGTCCGGCGAAGATGGAGACTGCGCTGATGGTTTTGGCGGGCAGCAGTTGTATGTCCGGGTCGATGACCTGAGGAAGGCGACGGCCGACCTGCCGGACTGTATTCCAGGGGAGCTCGTAGACGGTCGTCTCGGTTTTGGCTTCGGCCCAATGGCCGTATTTGTCCTGGGCGGCGTTGTTGGTCGCGCCGACACTGCCAGGAAAGCCAAAGGAGCCGCCGGTTCCGAGCAGCAGGCGGTTGTCGGTCCTGCGTGGATGATAGAGCTCAATCTGTCCCTGGGCGATGAGATAGAGGGTGCTTGGGATCTGGTTTTGCGTGTAGAGGACGGTGCCCGCCTTGACTGTCTGGCTCCGGACCTCGTCGGCCAGAAAGCCGAGAACGGGCATATCGATATCGGCCAGCATGGGTATTGTCCGCAGACGGTTGACCATGGTCTGGTAGGCGGTCTGCTGGTGGGCGGTGGGATAGCGGTAGAGGAGCCGTTCGACGGTGGACCGCTCGATGCAGAGGGCCGAGACCGCGTTTTCGGCGGTGGCGGTGCTAGTGTAGGTGAGGCTGAAGGTCAGCTCGTAGCGGCCAAGGATATCGCCGGCGATGGCGACGCGGGCGAGTGTGTCTTCGGCGCCGGCCGGGGTCGTATCGCGCCGGGTTATGCGGACGGAGCCGCTGAGGATGAAGAAGAGGTACTCGGCGGCATCGTCCTGCCGGGTCAGCTCGTCGCCGGGGGAGAATTGGATGACGAGGGAGTTGGCTTGGAGGAGATCGGCGATTTCCTCCAAGGGCAACCCCTTCAGATAGAGGAGAGATTGAAGCAACGCCAAAGTCGGAGGCGTGCCGACAAAGCGGGCGAGGCCGGCGTGGCTGCCGCGGGTCATTGCGGGTGCCCCTTCACAGATGCTCCTTGACCGTTTGCGCGGCTCTGCGGTTCATGCCCGGCACGGTGCGCAGCTCATCGAGGGTGGCCTGGCGCATTTTGTCGAGGTCGCCGTTGAAGTATTGCAGAAGCGAACGACGTCTTCTGGGGCCGATGCCGGGCAAGGTGTCCAGCACGGTCGTGGTCTGCCCTTTGCGGCGAAGACTGCGATGGTAGGTGACGGCGAAGCGGTGGGCCTCGTCGCGGATGCGCTGCAGCAAATAGAAGGCGCGGCTGCCGCGGCGCAGAAGGAGTGGATTGCGGCGCTGGGGAAGGAAGATCTCCTCTTCGCGTTTTGCGAGGGCGACGACGGGTACTCTTTGGGAGAGACCGAACTCAGCCAGCACTTCGCTGGCAACGCCGAGTTGCCCTTTGCCGCCGTCGACGATGACGAGGTCGGGCAGCAGTTTCCAGTGGTCAGCACTGGTGGGTCTTTTGCCGGGTCTGTCGGGGTCTTCTTCGACGGCGCGGCGGAAGCGGCGGCGCAGGACTTCGCGCATACTGGCATAGTCGTCGGGTTCGCCGTGTGCGCCTTTGCCGCGAATCTTGAAGCGTTTGTAGGCTGACTTGAGGGGCGCGCCGCGGGCGAAGACGACCATAGAGCCGACGGTGTTGGTCCCCTGCAGTGTGCTGATGTCGTAGCATTCGATACGGGTTGGGGGCACTTGGAGGGCCAGAGCCTCCTGGAGCTCAGTGAGTGCTTCGGTCTGGCGATTGGTGTCCTCGGCCCATTGGGCCTTCTGTACGCGCAGGTGCTCTGCGGCATTGTTCTTGGCGAACTCCATCAGTTTGCGCTTTTTGCCCCGCTGAGGCATGCGGATCTCGACCTTGGTGCCGCGCAGTTTAGTGAGCCAGGCGGCCAGGAGGTCTTTTGTGCGGGGCGCGAACTGCACAAGGACGCGAGGGGGAATATGGGAGGCGTCGGCGTAGAAGCGCTGGATGAAGATGCCGATGAGATCGCCCAGGTTTTCGGCACTCGTCTCGAAAACTTCGACACCTTGCAGAGCGAAGTTTTCTCTTCCGATGAGTCTGCCGCGGCGCACCATCAGTATCTGGACGACGGTGTCGCTGGACTTCGCGTCCTGGACGATGGCGACGACGTCTTCGTCGTCATTGTGGACGCCGACAACTTTCTGCTGGTGGACGATGCGCTGGGCGGCCTTGATGCGGTCGCGATAGACGGCGGCGAGCTCGAAGTTGAAGCGGCCGGCGGCGTTGTTCATGCGGGTCTCCAACTCGGTGATCACTTCTTCGGTGTCGCCTTCAAGGAAGTTGACGAGTTGCCCGATGCCTTCGCGGTATTCGGTGCGGCTCTGGACACCGATACAGGGAGCGCCGCAGAGCTTGAGGTGGTAGTAGAGGCAGGGGCTTTCGTCGTTACCGGTGATGGAGCGGTCACAGTCGAGATAGGGGAAGACTTTGCGCATCGATTCGAGCGTGCGGCTCACGGCCCAGCTGCTGGTAAAAGGGCCGAAATAGCGAGCACCGTCGTTGTGTATCTGGCGCACGCGCTCTACTTTAGGGAAGTCATCCTGCCAGTTGACCTTTATATATGGATACCCCTTGTCATCCTTGAGCATGACATTGTAGTGGGGCTGGTAACGCTTGATGAGGTCGTTTTCGAGGATCAGCGCTTCCATCTCGGTTGCGGTGACCCACCAGGTGATGTCGCGCACCTTGCCGACCATTTCGTCGATGCGGGGGGAGTGTTTGGCGGACCGCTGGAAGTAGCTGCGGACGCGAGGGCGCAGGACGAGCGCTTTGCCCACGTAGAGTGGCCTGGCGTGCTCGTCCCACATGAGATAGCAACCGGGCTTGCTGGGCAGCTCTTCGAGTTTTCGGCGAACCTGTTGCGGAAGTCGCGTTTTCATTATTTCGATTGTATCACGTCTCTTTGGGCGGTTCAATCGACTGGCGATTCGTGGGTGGATTCCATTTTTGGGGTATGAAGGGCCAGGTGAGGGGTTCGCGCCGACGGCACCATCTTTATCCGCGAAGGGACGCGAAGGGTCCGCAAGAGGCGAATAGCCAGGGCACCCACAAGGGGTGCCCCTACGGGGCGTTGGCGAGGCTGGGGGGATCTGGTTTGGCGGAATCCTTTCAATTAGGCACTTGCCGCCAATGTCGACACCAGGTCGATGAGGCATGTTGTAGGAGAGGGGGCGTTGCGGGGGCGGAGCCCCCGCACAAGGGAGGGCCGAATAGGCCCGACCGCCCATAACTGCAGGGGCCAGTGGTTGGTGGCGGCGACTGATTCTGAACTGGCGCGGCGAGTGGATCCTGGGCTGGGAAGACAGGGAAAGAAACGTATTTGCAATCGGAGGTTTTCAGATTTGACCAGAGGTTGAAATGTGCTATAATCACTCAGGTGTCGTCTGAGCACGCGCCGACGTAGCTCAATCGGCAGAGCAGCTGTTTTGTAAACAGCCGGTTATCGGTTCGAGTCCGATCGTCGGCTCTTCGGTTCAGGCGTAATGACCGTGGCCGGCTTGCTTGTGGATGAGCGTAGGCGGCGGCTGGGCAGACGAGGCACATTAATAGAAGCGCTATAAGAATGGGCGGGTGCCCGAGTGGACAAAGGGATCTGACTGTAAATCAGACGGCTGTCGCCTACGGTGGTTCGAATCCGCCCCCGCCCACTTCAGAGGTAGTGCGATTTCGCAGTCGTATGATCTGCCCGCATAGCTCAGTCGGTAGAGCGCATTCTTGGTAAGAATGAGGTCACCGGTTCAAGTCCGGTTGTGGGCTCCAGAGAGGAGAGGTTGGCGCGCTGACGTCTTGCGTGTCTGAACCTTCAGGTTTGCCGCGTTTTTGACAATTGAGTGCAGGAGCAGCAGGATCATTGCCGCCCACCTAATTGCTGGTGGGCGGTTTGCAGCAGTTACTGATGGTTACGTTCTTTTCGCGCTTGGAAGTATTCGCTCAGATTGGAGCGAGGCAGCGGATTAGACCATTAAACATAAGCAGGAGGCAGCAACCAAATGGCGAAGGCAGTATTTGAGAGGAACAAGCCCCATGTGAACGTGGGGACGATCGGACATGTGGATCACGGCAAGACGACGCTGACGGCGGCGATCACGAAGGTGTTGGCGCTGCGGGGGATGGCTGATTTCAGTGCGTTTGAGGCGATCGACAATGCGCCGGAAGAGAAGGCCCGCGGCATCACCATCGCCATTGCGCATGTCGAGTACGAGACGGAAAACCGCCACTATGCGCACGTGGACTGTCCCGGACATGCCGACTATATCAAGAACATGATCACCGGTGCGGCGCAGATGGACGGTGCGATCCTGGTGGTGGCTGCGCCGGACGGCGCCATGCCGCAGACGCGCGAACATATCCTGCTGGCACGGCAGGTGGAAGTGCCGGCGATGGTCGTCTTTCTCAACAAGGTCGACATGATGGAGGATGAGGAGCTGCTGGAGCTGGTGGAGATGGAGCTGCGCGAGCTGCTCGACACCTACGAGTTTCCCGGCGACGACATCCCGTTTGTGCGCGGCAGCGCGCTGCATGCCCTGGAGAGCAGCTCGGACGACCCGGATGCGCCGGAGTATGAGCCGATCTGGGAGCTGATGCGGGCGGTGGATGAGTATATTCCCACGCCAGTGCGCGAAATCGACAAGCCCTTCCTGATGCCGATTGAGGATGTCTTTTCGATCAAGGGTCGCGGCACGGTCGTGACCGGTCGCGTCGAGCGCGGTGTCATCCATCCGATGGAAGAGGTGGAGATCGTGGGTGTGAAGCCGACACACTCGACCACCGTCACCGGTGTGGAGATGTTCCGCAAGCTGCTCGACGAGGGGCAGGCAGGCGACAACGTCGGATGTCTGCTGCGCGGCATCGACCGTGAAGAGGTGGACCGCGGGCAGGTGCTGGCCAAGCCTGGCAGCATCACACCGCACACGCGTTTCAAGGCGGAGGTCTATGTGCTGCGCAAGGAGGAGGGCGGACGGCATACTCCCTTCTTCAAGGGTTACAGGCCGCAGTTCTACATCCGCACGATGGACATCACCGGTTCGATCGACCTGCCGGCAGGAGTGGAGATGGTCATGCCCGGCGACAATGTGACGATGGACGTCGAGTTGATCTCGCCCGTCGCCATTGAGACCGGCGGCCGTTTTGCCATCCGCGAAGGCGGCCGCACCGTCGCCGCAGGCGCGATTACCGAGATCGTCGAATAGAGTAGAGAGATGTGTGGCGAGTTCAACGGCTCGCCACACTTTTTGTTCCTGGGCCACGACAAGAGAGAAGACTACATGGCAAAGCAGAAGATCCGTATCAAGCTCAAGGCATACGATCACCGCGTCCTGGATGCGTCGGCACAGCAGATCGTCACTGCAGCCGAGCAGACGGGCGCCCAGGTGGTAGGGCCTGTGCCTCTGCCGACGAGGATCGAGAAGTTCACGGTGATGCGGTCGCCGTTCATCGACAAGGACAGTCGTGAGCAGTTTGAGATTCGCACTCACAAGCGTTTGATCGACGTGGTGGACCCAGGCAACAAGACGATTGAGAATCTCACGCGTCTGAATTTGCCGGCCGGTGTCGATATCGAGATTAAGCTATAGGGCTCAGTTTGCGGCCGCGGGCGAAGAGGACCGTGCGGATTGGTTCTGCGGCGGCCGGTCAGGGATGGGCCCGGTTGGGCGATGTGACTGTCGGTCGGAATTCGGTTGATCGCGCTGTCAGTGCTGGAGGAGCAAGTGAAAGGGATAATAGGCCGCAAGATAGGGATGACCCAGCTATTTGATGACAGCGGCGCGGTTGTGCCGGTCACGGTGATCGAGGCTGGTCCCTGTTATGTCACGCAGGTGAAGGCCGAAGATACGGACGGATATAATGCAGTCCAGGTTGGCTTTGAAGAGGTGGCGGAGCGCAAGTTGACGAAGGGCCAGCTCGGTCATTTGAGGAAGGCCAATGTGCCTAAGCTGCGATTTGTGCGCGAGTTGCGATTGCCGAGCGAGCCGGGACATGCACCAGGGGATGTGATCAAGGCGGACGTCTTTGCCGAGGGCGAGCTGGTGGATGTCACGGGCACGTCGAAAGGGAAGGGATTTGCCGGCGGCGTCAAGCGGCACGGATTCCGAGGGGGGCCGAAGACGCACGGGCAGTCAGACCGACACCGTGCGCCGGGCGCGCGGGGCGCCGGTTCGACACCGGGCCACACGTTTCCGGGAATGAAGGGCCCGGGGCAGATGGGTAACGAGCGCGTTACGGTGCAGAATCTGAAGGTCGCTCTTGTTGATGCGGAGCGCAATCTGCTCGCGGTACAGGGAGCGGTACCGGGCCCGAACAAGGGTTTGGTCATCGTGCGTACTGCGGTTAAGGCGTAAGACGGGGGCAGCCGGTTCGACTATTTGGGAAGCGGCAGCTACTGGTACGGAGGCGAAACGGTGGAAGTACCAATTCGAAATATGGCCGGTGAAGAGACCGGCCAGATGCAGTTGGAGGATACGGTTTTCGCCGCTCCGGTCAACCGGGGGCTGATGCACCAGGCATTGGTGAGGCAGCTGGCGAACGCGCGCACGGGGACACACAAGACGAAGTCGCGCAGCGAGGTTCGCGGGGGCGGGCGCAAGCCGTGGCGTCAGAAGGGCACCGGGCGGGCGCGGCACGGCTCGATCCGGTCTCCGATTTGGGTAGGGGGCGGGACGGCTTTTGGCCCCACGCCGCGCAAGTACACGAAGAAGATGCCCAAGAAGATGCGCAGGGCTGCATTACGGAGTGCGCTGAGCGTCAAGGCAGGGGCGGACCAGATCGTTGTGCTGGAGGCGTTGACGATGGATGCGCCGAAGACAAAGGCCTTCATACAGACGCTGGCTGACCTGGGTCTGGACAGCGGCAGCGTGCTGGTCATATTGCCGGAGCGGGACCTGGCTGTCGAGAAGTCGATCAGCAACTTGCCGCAGGCGAAAACGTTGCTCAGCAGTAATCTGAACATTCAGGATCTGCTCAGCCATGACAGGCTACTGATGCCGCAGGCCTCGGTCGAATTTATTCACGACTGGCTTGCCTGACCGCTGCCATTTGCGGAGACACGGACAGTTGGCAGCGGATAGAGAGAATGAGTCAGCGTCCGATACGAGGAGAACCCGATGCACGTTTATGAAGTGATAAAGCGCCCCGTCATTACGGAAAAGTCGTACGATGCGGCCGATTTCAACAATCAGTACACATTTGAAGTCGATACGCGGGCCAATAAGCACCAGATTCGCGATGCAGTGGAGACCGCATTCAGGGTGAGTGTGGAGGAGGTGCGGGTCATGATGATGCCGGCCAAGACGGGGATGCGCGGGCGGCGCAAAGTTGTGCGGAAGTCGCCCTGGAAGAAGGCTGTTGTAACATTGAGTGAAGGTGACAGCATCCAGTTCTTTGAAGGTGTGTAGCGGTCAGGAACTGGCGGGAGGAGGGGGAGCGGTTCAGTCCCATCTTTCTCTTCGCGAACGGAGATAGTTTTTATGCCTGTAAAGATATACCGTCCCACGTCGCCGGGGCGACGGGACATGAGTGTCTCGACATTCGAAACGATTACGCGCACGAAGCCCGAGCGTTCGTTGACGGTTGCTCTGAACAAGAAGGGCGGGCGCAACAACCAGGGGCGGATCACAGTCCGTCACCGCGGCGGGGGACACAAGCGGCGCTACCGCATCATTGACTTCAGGCGGGAAAGGTGGGGGGCTCCGGCGCGGGTCACGTCGATCGAGTACGACCCGAACCGCAGTGCACGCATCGCGCTGCTCAGCTATGAGGACGGCGAGAAGCGGTACATTGTCGCGCCTCTGGGTGTTCAGGTTGGCGACGTTCTGGAGTCGGGCCCGAACGCTGACATTCGACCCGGTAATGCGCTGCCGATTCGCAACATTCCGCCGGGCACACAGATTCACAATATTGAGCTGTATCCGGGGCGGGGCGCGCAACTGGTGCGGAGCGCGGGCGTTTCGGCGCAGCTGGTGGCCAAAGAGGGGCCGCGTGCGCAGGTACGTCTTCCCAGCGGCGAGGTCCGCTACATTGAGATGGACTGTCTGGCCACGGTTGGCCAGGTGTCGAACCCGGATCACAGCAATATTTCGTTGGGTAAAGCCGGGCGGCGGCGCTGGCTGGGAATCCGGCCGTCGGTGCGCGGTGTAGCGATGGACCCTGCGTCGCATCCTCACGGCGGCGGCGAGGGGCGTTCGCCGATTGGTATGCCGGGCCCGAAGACGCCCTGGGGACAGCCGGCGTTGGGCAAGCGGACGCGGCGCAACAAGAGAACGGGGAAATATATAGTGCGGCGCGGTGGTAAGCGTCGATAGCAGGTCAATTGCAGTTGTGGAGGAGATTCGATGGGACGTAGCCTGAAGAAGGGACCGTATGTGGAGCCGCGGCTACTGAAGAAGATCGAGGACATGAACCGGGCGGGTGAACGGAAGGTGCTCAAGACATGGTCGCGGTCTTCGACGATATTTCCGCAGTTTGTCGGGCATACGCTGGCGATTCACGACGGCCGCCGTCATGTACCGATTTACATCACGGAAAACATGGTGGGGCACAAGCTGGGCGAGTTTGCGCCGACCCGATTCTTTCGCGGTCATATCCGGTCGGAGAGAAGCACACGCCGAGTGTAGTTTAGCGGTTTAGGGTTGAAAGCGGTTATTTTCCTCCATCCAGGAGATTGGGGAGCGCGTACGATGGAAGTTCGAGCAGTTAACAAGTATACAGGGATCAGCCCGCAGAAGGCGCGCCTGGTCCTGGATGAGATGCGGGGGCGGCCGGCGGAGGAGGCTTTGACGCTGCTGCAGTTCATGCCCCAGCAGGCGGCCAAGGAGGTTGCGAAGACGCTGAAGAGCGCGATCGCGAACGGTGTCGAGAATTTCGGTTTGGAGGCTGATGAGCTTTACATCAGCGAGATCTATGCTGATCAAGCGCCGAACCGGCGGTGGCGGCGATTTGGCGCGCGCGGCCGATTCAAGCCATGGATTCGACGCTCCTCGCACATCACGGTTGTGCTGGAAGAGCGTTTGGACGAGGCATAGCGGACGAACAGCGGCGGCTGGTGGTTTTTTTGACCACTTGCTCTGCACAAGGAGGCCCAATGGGACGCAAAGTACATCCGACCGGTTTTCGCCTGGGGATCATCAAGGAACACAAGAGCCGATGGTACGCAACGGGCCCTGAATACGTGGATCAGTTGGGCGAGGATCGAGAGATCAGGGCCATGATTCATCGTGACGCCCCGCGTGCAGGCATCAGCTTCATCGAGATCGAACGCCAGCCCAACCAGGTCCACGTAATCATCAACACGGCCAAGCCCGGGATTATTATTGGACGCAAGGGCGCAAATGTGAACGTGTTGCGTGTGAATCTGCAGGAGTTGACGAACAAGAAGGTCAAGATCGACGTACGCGAGATAGATAAGCCGGAGACGGATGCCCAGCTGGTTTCCGAGAATGTGGCTGAGCAGTTGGAGCGCCGCATCAGCTGGAAGCGGGCGATGAAGCAGGCGGCGGGACGGGCAATGCGGACCGGCGCGGAAGGCGTCATGATCCAGGTGGCGGGGCGTTTGGGCGGCAGCGAGATGGGCCGGGTCGACACGATCCGGGACGGGCAGGTTCCGCGGCACACGTTGCGTGCCGAGATCGACTATGGAACGGCCGAGGCGAACACGACTTACGGCGTGATAGGCGTGAAGACGTGGGTCTATCACGGTGAAGTGCTGCCTGGTGAAGAGTACCATGCCCGCTATGCGGAAATGGCACTGACCGAATAGCGGCTTCTGCCCGGTAAGGGTGGAGCTGGATCAACCGAAGCGGGACGGGGAGTAGAAAATGTTGATGCCGAAGCGGGTAAAGTTTCGCAAGATGCACCGCGGTCGCATGCGGGGAACGGCAACGCGGGGCAACAGGATTGATTTTGGCACGTTCGGGCTGCAGGCCACTGAGCCGTCCTGGGTAACGAGCCGGCAGATCGAGGCGGCCCGCCGGGCGATTGTCCGTTATGTACGGCGCGGCGGCAAGTTGTGGATTCGTATTTTTCCGGACAAGCCAGTAACGGAACGTGCAGCCGAGACACGGATGGGATCGGGCAAGGGCAATGTCGATCACTGGGTGGCGGTGGTAAAGCCGGGACGCATGGTATTTGAGATTGCCGGTGTAGATGAGACGCAGGCGCGAGAAGCCTTCCGACTGGCTGCGCATAAGTTGCCGATGGGTACACAGTTCGTCGCCCGAGAGGACCTTTGACGTGAAGGCGAGGAGGAAAGCGATATGAAAGCACATGAACTGCGCCCGCTGACAGAGAGTGAACTTTACAGCCGGTTGGACGAGGGATACCAGGAGCTGTTTAACCTGCGCTTTCAGAAGGCGACGGGGCAGATGACCAATACGGCACGCAAGGGTCAGGTCCGCAAGGACATTGCGCGGATCAAGACGATATTGCGTGAGCGGGAGTTAATGGCCGAAGAGGACGAGGAGTAAGGGGAAATGCGCGAGCGAAGACGCGAGTTGGTTGGCGTGGTCACCAGCGACAAGATGGACAAGACAGTGGTCGTGGAAGTTGAGCGGGCCGCGCGCCATGCCCTGTACGGCAAGGTTGTGAAGTCACATAAGAAGTACAAGGCGCACGATCAGGACAATGCGTGCCGAATCGGAGATACGGTCCAGATTCGTGAATGCCGGCCGATCAGCAAGCACAAGAAATTCTATGTCTCGAAGATTCTAGACCGTGCGGCTGTTGTCTAGTTCGAGGCGCGCCGGCAAGAGAAGAGGTATTGAGCCATGATTCAACAAGAGAGTCGCCTACGGGTTGCGGACAATACGGGGGCGAAAGAGTTACTTACTATTCGAGTCCGAGGGGGCAGTACGCGGCGTTACGGTGGCATTGGTGATGTGATCGTGGCGACTGTGAAGTCCTCGAGTCCGACGGCGTCAGTGAGGAAGGGAGAGATCGTGCGGGCGGTTATCGTGCGCACGCGACGTCCGGTTCGGCGCAAGGACGGGAGCTATATTCGATTCGACGAGAATGCCGCGGTACTGATAGATGACAACAGGAATCCACGCGGTACCCGGATTTTTGGCCCGGTTGCGCGGGAGTTGCGGGACCACGGGTATATGAAGATCGTATCCCTGGCTCCGGAGGTACTCTAAGGCGTAGAGGTGGACAGGCTTCAGACAGGGCGGGCCGGTGGACGGTACTGTTCAGGATTTGAGGAGAAGAGGGGATGGGCGTAAAGATAAGGAAGGGTGACATCGTTGAGGTGATCGCCGGCAATGACAAGGGGCACCGTGGTGATGTCCAGAGCGTAATACGCAAGAAGGACAAGAAGGGCCGGCTCGATCCCAACCGGGTGTACGTTGTCGTGGCGGGTGCGAACTTTGTAACGAAGCATCAACGCCGCAGCCCGACAGTGCGCACGCAGACCGGACGCATCGAGTTGGAGGCTCCGATACACATCAGCAATGTGGCGCTGGTCGGGACGGACAACGAGGTGACTCGCGCCGGCTACCGATTTGAAGGCGAGGACAAGATCCGAGTTGACAGGCGCACCGGAGAGTCTCTGCCAACCGGGAGTGAAAGTTAGTTCAAGGGTCAGAATGACGGCCTGATGCCGACATGGGCGGCAGATGCGGGCGAGGAGTGAGATGCGATGAGTGAAGCGAACGGAACGCAGAAGCCGCGGTTGAAGGAACGATTTGACAGTGAGATTGCGCCGGCGCTGATGACGGAATTCGGTTATACGAATATTATGCAGGTGCCGCGGGTTGACAAGATCAGCGTAAACATCGGCATGGGAGAGGCGATCACGGATGGCAAGACGATTGAGCGCGCCAGCCAAGATTTGACGACTATCACGGGTCAAAGGCCGATTGTGACACGTGCTCGCAAGTCGATTGCCACTTTCAAGCTGCGGGCTGGGATGCCGATCGGTGTAAAGGTGACGCTGCGCGGCCGCCGGATGTGGGATTTTCTGGACAGGCTGATCAGCATTGCATTGCCGGCGCAGCGGGATTTTCGCGGCATCTCGCCGGACTCTTTCGACGGGCGCGGCAACTACAGCCTGGGCCTGCGTGAGCAGTTGGTCTTTCCGGAGATCGACTACGACGAGATCGACAAGGTTCGAGGAATGGAAGTTACGATCGTTACGACAGCGGGATCCGATGAAGAAGGCCGGCGGCTCCTGGCGATGATGGATATGCCATTCCAAAGGCGATAGAGGCAGTAACTACCAAGAGACGATAGCTACGAAGATGAAGGAGAGAGCTGTCTGTGGCTAAGAAAAGTATCGTTCTGCGGGAGTCCAAGCGGAAGTATGAAGTGCGGGTGCGAAACCGTTGTTCAAAGTGTGGCCGCCCGCGGGCGTATATGCGCCGATTCGGCCTTTGCCGTATCTGTTTTCGTCGAGAAGCGCTTGAGGGCCATTTGCCGGGCGTAGTCAAGTCCAGCTGGTAGAAGGACCAAAATCGGGCGCACCGGCTGCCGATATTGCCGGCACGGGTTGCGCTGCAAGATTTAAGAGGAAGCACTGGTTATGATGACCGATCCAATCGCGGACTTTCTGACGCGAGTCCGCAACTCGTCAAACTCCAGGCATCGTCGTGCGGTGATGCCCAGTTCCAAGGTAAAGGTCGCGATTGCCAAGATTCTGGCGGAGGAAGGCTTCATCAGCGGTTATTCGGTGACGGGCGACAAGGCGCGACCGAATCTGATCGTTGGGATGAAGTATTCCGACAAGGGGCAACCGGTCATTTCCGGGATAGAGCGGGTGAGCCGCCCAGGGCGGCGGACGTACATGGGTTATCGAAATATCCCGCTTGTACGCAGCGGCCTGGGGATCAACATTGTTTCTACGCCCAAGGGTGTCATGAGTGGAAGGCAGGCTCGCCGCGAACGGGTTGGCGGCGAGGTTCTGTGTAACGTTTGGTAATGTTGGGAGGATAAGATGTCACGAATCGGGAAGATGCCCGTTCCTGTGCCTGACAGCGTGACGGTAGATATTGTGCCAGGCAACGTGGTCACGGTGAAGGGGCCAAAAGGGGAACTCAGCGAGAAATTCAACCGGGACATGAGGATTTCGAGAGAGAATGGCGAGATCGTTGTGACCCGACCCACCGACCAACGCCATCATCGCGCCTTGCACGGCCTGACGAGATCGTTGCTGAACAATATGGTGGTGGGCGTGACTGACGGTTTCAAGAGGACCCTGGAAATACACGGTGTTGGCTACCGAGCCCAGCAGGAGGGCAAGAACCTGCTTTTGCAGGTGGGGAAGAGCCATGCTGTAGAATATGCGCCTCCCAGCCCGGATGTGGAGTTTGAAGTATCGCGAGATGGGCGGACGGTAACGATTTCGGGTATCAACAAGCAAAAGATAGGCGAACTGGCTGCAAAGATTCGCAAGGAGCGCCCGCCGGAGCCATACAAGGGCAAAGGAATCCGTTATCAGGGTGAATACGTGCGCTCCAAGGCAGGCAAAGCCGGGGCAGCAGCAGTATAGCCGGGCAGGGATGGAGAATTATGGCGAAAGCTACACGGAGTTACGCGCGGAAGCGCAGACATATGCGGGTGCGGCGCAAGGTTTCAGGGACAGCGGCGCGACCGCGGTTGAATGTATATCGCAGCTTGAAAAACGTAAATGTACAGTTGATCGACGACCAGGCCGGCCATACCCTGGTTTCGGCTTCGACCTTGGAAGCGGACCTGAAGGAGGTTTTGGCCGACAAGCTGAAGGTTGAGCAGGCAAAAGAGATCGGCAAAATTGTCGCGGAGCGCGCCAAGGCGGCCGGTATTGAGCAGGTGGTCTTCGATCGCGGCGGGTACCGCTATCACGGCCGCGTGAAGGCGGTGGCCGATGGCAGTCGAGAGGGTGGTCTCGTTTTCTAAACAGAGCAAGGAGAGAAGGATATGGGACGTCGAGACCGTCGACGGGACCGCGAGCAGGAAGAAGAGAAGGATGAATTTGATGAGAAGGTCGTTCACATCGCGCGCACGGCGAAAGTGGTGAAGGGCGGACGCAGATTCGCTTTTCGCGCCGTGGTGGTGGTCGGGGACAACAACGGGCGAGTTGGCGTAGGCGTAGGCAAGGCGCGCGAGGTCCCGGATGCGATTCGCAAGGCGAGTGAGACGGCGCGCAAGACGATGGTCGAGGTGAATCTGCTGGGTACGACGATTCCTCATGCGAGCCAGGCCCGGTTTGGCGCGGGCGAAGTTCTGCTGCGGCCGGCCAGCCCCGGGACCGGTGTAATTGCCGGCGGGGGTGTGCGCGCGGTGGTAGAGGCTGCGGGCGTGAAGGATATATTGTCCAAGTCATTGGGTAGCGACAATATTCTGAATGTGGTGCAGGCCACGTTTGCGTCGCTGAGGCAGTTGCAGGATTACAGAGTCGAGGCGCAGCGACGGGGCGTGGATCCTGAGCAGCTGCGGCCCTTCTGGTATCAGGAAGATTAGAGCGATGGAAAAGACGATTACCGTGAAACTGGTCAAGAGCCCGATCGGTTACAGCAAGCGCCAGAAGGCGACCGTTCAGGCCCTGGGGCTGCGGAAGATGAATCAGACGGTCGAGAAGACAGACAGTGCTACAGTCCGTGGGATGATCGCCAAGGTTTCTCATCTTGTTGAGGTGGTTGAGGAAGCGGAGGCGTAGGCGGACAGAACGGGCAATCCGGCGCTTTGCCGGGTTGTAGCGGTCTTTTCCAAGTGGCTGGAGTAAGCGAGAAATGAAACTGCACGATTTGCGCCCCGACGAGGGCGCCACGAGAAACCGAAAACGTGTTGGCCGCGGCACCGGATCGGGGCGGGGCAAAACGGCGGGGCGTGGCACGAAGGGCCAGAATGCCCGCGCCGGAAGCGGGGGCCTGCGCGGCTTTGAAGGCGGTCAGTTCAGCTTTCTGCGCCGGCTGCCGAGGATGCGCGGTTTCAACAACCGCTTCAAGGTGACCTACACGCCGGTGAATCTGGACAGGATGGGCGAACGCTTTGAAGCCGAGGCACAGGTGACACCTGCGGCGCTCTTCGACACGGGGCTACTGGGCGACAGTAAGGAGCCTGTGGTCGTTCTGGCGCGGGGAGAGATAGACAAGCCGCTCCATCTGCAGGTACATCGCATCAGCAAGAGCGCCAGGGAGAAGGTAGAGGCCGCGGGCGGCACGGTCGACATTCTGCCCTTCGAAGTCAACAGGAATCTACCGCGGTCTTAACTGTAGAGAGTTCGGGCTGGCGGCCAGACAGGTTGCCGGACGCGGACGAATCTCTGCCGGAGAATCTTTATGCTCGACGCCGTACGCAATGCCTTTCGTCTGCCGGACTTGCGTCAGAAGCTGCTCTATACGTTTGTGATTCTGGTCGCCTACCGGCTGGCGGCGCATATCCCTCTGCCGGGCGTCAATCGAGAGGTGCTGGACCAGATATTTCGTTCGACGGACCAGAACATCCTTCTGAGTCTGTTGAACTTTTTCAGCGGCGGCGCGCTGGCCCAATTCAGCGTGATGGCGATGGGTGTATATCCCTACATCACCGCCACAATTATCATGCAGTTGTTGACGCCGATCGTGCCGCAGTTGGAGGAGTTGAGCCGGGAAGGCGAACAGGGGCGACAGCAGCTGAACCGGTACACGCACTATATGACTGTTCCGCTGGCACTCTTGCAGGCTTTCGGTCAGGCGACGCTGCTCAGCCGTCCGGTGGGCGGCGCGGCGACAGGTGCGGTTCTCGAGAACTGGGGCTTCACGGGCGACGCGCTGCTTCCGTCGCTGACGATTCTGATCAGCTTGACGGCGGGCACGATGCTGGCGATGTGGATGGGCGAGCTGCTGACGGAGCAGGGCATCGGCAACGGTGTGTCGTTGATCATATTTGCCGGAATCGTGGCGGCGGCGCCAAGCCAGGTGCGTTTGCTGACGCAGCAGGGCATCACGCAGCTGGTTATTTTCAGCGTCATCACGGTACTGACGGTGGCCCTGATTGTGTGGGTGCAGGAGGGCCAGAGGCGCATACCAGTGCAGTACGGCAAACGGGTGCGCACGATGCGCGGCAACCGGCTGATGATGGTCGGCGGGCAGAGTACCTACGTGCCGATGCGGGTAAATACGGCCGGGATGATTCCGCTTATTTTCGCCCAGAGTCTGCTCATTTTGCCGAATACGATGGCATCCTACTTCATTCTGCGCAATGACTGGATCGGCTCGATAGCGAATTTCTTTTTCACCTCGTTCAGTCCGCAGAACTTTCTGTACTGGCTGTTCTACTTCATGCTGACGGTTGCGTTCACGTACTTCTATACCGATATCATGTTCCGGCAACAGAATCTCCCTGACACGTTACAGAAGCAGGGGGGATTTATCCCTGGAATCCGGCCCGGTCCGCGGACTGAACAGTACCTGAACGGCGTGTTGGGGCGTATTACGCTGGTTGGGGCGCTATTTCTCGGCCTGGTTGCGGTGCTGCCCTTTCTCGCCGGTGTGGTCTTCGGGGGAGGCGTCGGCAGTTTCAATACACTGATCATCAGCAGCACGGGTCTCCTGATCGTGGTTGGTGTTGTGCTGGACACGATGAAACAGATCGAGGCGCAGCTGATGATGCGCAACTATGAGGGCTTTATCCGCTAGCCCGCCTCTTTGTTTGTATCTCAGCGCGAGGTAAACGTGCCGATGAGCGACCGTATCTATCTGGTGTTGTTGGGAGCGCCTGGGGCCGGCAAGGGCACACAGGCCCAATTGCTGGAGGAAAAGCTGGGAATCCCGCAGGTTTCTACGGGAGAGATCTTCCGGTACAACTTGAAGAACCAGACGGAGCTCGGGCAGCTGGCACAGAGCTATTACGACAAGGGTGAATTGGTGCCTGACGAGGTGACGATTCGGATGGTGGAGGCGCGTTTGGCCGAGGAGGATGCGGCACAGGGTGCGATTCTGGACGGCTTTCCGCGCAATCTGATTCAGGCTGAGGCGCTGGACGAGATGACGGCTGCGTACGGGGGCATCGATGTCGTGCCCATGTTCCAGTTGGAAGACGACGTCGTGACATTGCGAATCACGGGGAGACGGGTCTGCCGCAATTGCGACAGGGTATACCATCTGACGTTCAATCCACCTCGCGGCGAGAACTGCGACAGTTGCGGCGGCGAGCTGTACCAGCGTAACGACGATAAGCCTGAAACGGTGCAGAACCGGCTGTATGTGTACTACAAGCAGACTTCTCCACTAATTGGATACTATTTCGCGAAGGGCTTGCTGGAGGAGGTTGACGGCGCGAGGTCGATCGAGGCGATGCAGAAGCAGTTGCTGGAGCGGTTGGCGTCCAGGAATATCAAGGCGGCGAAAAGCGCTGTGTCGGCCTGACGATCACGAGGCCTGGAAGTCGCTGGCGGCAAGTACGAGATGAACGGCGAGAGTATGATGACCCGACTCAGGCGCAGACTGCACCGAAATGGGCGTCCGCGTCTCAAAGCCAGGCAGGAGCAGGAACGTCCCGCGCCGATTTTCAAGAGTCCGCGTGAGATTCAGATCATGCGGGAGGCGGGGCGGATTGTTGCGCGAGTGCATCAGGAGTTTCGGGAGGCGATCAGGCCGGGTATCAGTACCTGGGACTTGGACGAGTTGGCTGCGGCGACAATTCACGGCCACAGCGCGAAATCCAGCTTTCTGGGCTATCGCGGCTACCCGGCCAACATATGCACGAGCATCAATGAGGAGCTGGTGCACGGCATTCCGAGCCGGGAGCGCGTGCTGCAAGAGGGCGACATAATCAGCATCGATGTAGGCGTGTTCTATCGCGGTTTTGTGGGCGACAGCGGCTGGACGTATCCGGTCGGCGCGATCGAGCCTGCGGCCGCAAGGCTGCTGCAGGTTACGGAGGAGAGCCTTAATGCCGGCATAAAGGCGATTCGTTCAGGTGGCCGTGTGCTGGATATCAGTGCAGCGGTGCAGAACAGTGTTGAGCCGAGCGGCTATCATGTGGTGCGGGAGTACACGGGGCACGGCGTGGGCCGTGCGATGCACGAGGGGCCGCAGGTCCTGAACTATGTATCGGACGATACGGACGGAAGGGTTGTACTGCGTCCCGGTCTGGTGGTTGCGATTGAGCCGATGGTCCAAATGGGCACATGGCGGACGGAGACATTGAAGGACAAGTGGACTGTCATCAGCGAAGATCATAGCTTAAGCGCGCACTTCGAGCACACGGTTGCGGTAACCAACAGAGGCCCCGAAATATTGACGCGGCTATAGCGATATGATACAATTGTAGAATTGCGTTCCGACTTTGGAGGAGGGGGTTGAAGGATGAAAGTGCGGCCTTCGGTCAAAAAGATGTGTGAAAAGTGTTCCGTTGTGCGACGGCGAGGCGTTGTATATGTGATTTGTCAGAACCCGAAACACAAGCAAAGGCAGGGCTAGAAAACCAGGGGGCAATTGCCATGGCACGTATTGCAGGCGTCGACATTCCTCGAGACAAGCGGGTCGTTATCGCCCTAACCTACATTTACGGGATTGGCCGTTCAGTCAGCCAAGAGATTCTTGAGGCGACCGGGATTGACGAGGACAAACGGGTCAACGACCTGGACACGAATGAGCTGGTCGCCTTGCGGGACTATATTGAGCGTCACTGTCGCGTTGAGGGGGATTTGCGGCGCGAAGTGAACATGAACATCAAGCGCCTCATGGAGATTGGGAGCTATCGAGGCCTGCGCCACCGGCGCAATCTTCCGAGCCGGGGGCAGCGGACCCGCACCAATGCGCGCACGCGCCGCGGTGTAAAGAAGACGGTAGCCGGGAAGAAGCGCGCGCGCAAGTAGCAGCAGATAGGCGCTTTCACAGTTTTTTTGCGCAGGAACATCAGGCTAAGGAGAAACGATGGCTCGAACGCAGCGTCGCCGAGGTGGTCGGTCGTCCCGACGTGAGAGGAAACACGTCCCGAGCGGTCAGATACACGTCCGCGCAACATTTAACAATACGATCATCACGGTCACGGATCCCGAAGGGGCTGTTCTGTGTTGGGCCAGTTCGGGCACGGCCGGATTCAAAGGGAGTCGCAAGAGTACGCCGTTTGCGGCCCAGCTTGCGGCATCGGCTGCGGCACGACAGGCCGTGAGCGAGTTCAATATGCGTGAGGTCGAGGTGTTTATCAAGGGTCCGGGGCCGGGCAGGGAGAGTGCGTTGCGGGCCTTGAACCCAGCCGGCCTGACGGTTACGTCGATAGCGGACATAACACCGATTCCACATAACGGGGTACGCCCCCCAAGCAAGCGTAGAGTTTAGGAGAACGGGCAGCGCGTTGCCTCAGGTGTCGAGAAGAGGGGGGTTGCGCAACAACGGGATTGACCTGCCGGAAGAGAGGCATCGTGTTTCGGCGCGGTGCCGCTTGTTATGCATTGCAGTGAAACTGCAGAGCGGTGATCGAAGCGTGTTGCGGGAGTCCGCCAAGTGGTAACAGTGCGGACGGCGCGTACACTGGGGACGCGATTGCCATTCGGGCAAATGAACCGGCACACCAAGCTACGACGCGGCCTTGAATGGGGCAAAGGGTCGCGTGCGATAGTGGACCTGGAGGAAAGATGGCACGATATACAGATGCGGTTTGTAAACTCTGTCGACGAGAAGGGCAGAAGTTATTCTTGAAAGGCGAACGCTGTGTCAGCCCAAAGTGCGCGGTTGACCGGCGTCCGTTCCCCCCGGGCGAGGCAGGCCGGCGGAATGTTATGCGACGCAAGGTTTCGGATTTCGGGATCCAGCTGCGTGAGAAGCAGAAGGCGCGTCGCATGTATGGGGTAATGGAGCGGCAGTTCCGCCGTTATTTCAAGGAAGCATCACGGCGCAAAGGGCAGACCGGCGGTATCTTGTTGGAATTACTGGAGAGCCGGTTAGACAATGTGGTGTACCGGTTCGGCTTTGCCGATAGCCGGGCGCAGGCGCGTCAGCTTGTGCGACACGGCCACTTTGCAGTCAATGGCCGCAAGACGGATATCCCATCATTTTTGGTTTCGCCGAACGACCAGATTTCGGTTCGCGAGAAGAGTCGGACAAAGACTTATTTTCGTGAGCGAGCCCAGATTCTCGGCAGTGCGTCCCCCCCTACGTGGCTCAGTCTGGATGCGACCAATCTCAACGGTACGGTGACTTCGGCACCGGAACGGGACGAGATTGGCGTGCTCCTAAACGAACAGTTGATCGTTGAGTACTACAGCCGTTAGCTGACACGGTAGTGTTGCGTTGCTTTTGCAGGTCGGTCGGTTGTACGGAGGACCTGTAGGGCTGAGACGATTGTCTGTCGCCACACGATGTTTGGTTGAGACTGTTATACAGCCGGGAGGGGTAGCCGTTGCTTAACAATTTAGTATTGCCGAAGATAGAAGTTGAGGCCAGTTCCAGGAACTACGGCCATTTTGTGATCAGCCCGCTGGAAAGCGGATATGGTATTACTCTAGGGAACTCGTTGCGCCGGGTATTGCTGTCGAGCTTGCCGGGCGCTGCCGTGACGTCAATCTCGGTCAGTGGTGTGCATCATGAGTTTTCCACGATCGATCATGTACTGGAAGATGCCACACGGCTGATATTGAATGTTAAGCAGATTCGATTCAGGAGCGACAGCGGTGAGCCAGTTCGCGTTTCGGTAGAGGTATACCATGAAGGTCCGGTAACGGCCGGGGATTTGAACTGCCCTCCAGAGGTTGAGATCGTAAACCCGGACCTGTACCTGCTGTTTGCCGACTCGAACGAGGTGGACCTGGACATTGAGATGGTCGTGGAGCAGGGTCGGGGCTACAGTCCGGCTGAGGAGCGGGTGCAGTTGCCGTTGGGCGAGATCCCTGTGGATGCGATATTCAGCCCGGTAAAGAAGGCATCCTACCGGGTCGAACGAACTCGAATCGGGCAACAGACCGACTATGACAGGCTGAATCTGGAAGTGTGGACTGACGGCACGATTTCGCCTGAAGACGCCATGCGCCAGGCCGCTGACATTCTTGTACAGCATCTGAGCCTTTTTGTCGGCGACCGCACCACGATGGTCGAGTTGCCTGAGGAGGAGGAAGAGAGCATCCCCAGCCGTGTTGCCGAGGCGCCGATTGAGGAGCTTGAGCTGACGGTGCGGGCGTACAACTGCCTGAAGCGGGCCGGAATCACGAAGGTAGGGGAGATTTTGAAGCGGATGGAGAAGGGTGAAGACGAGATGCTCGCCATCCGCAACTTTGGCAAGAAGTCTCTGGATGAATTGGTAGAGAAGCTGAGCGAGAAGGGATATATGAACGTGGTGGGCGTCGATCTCAGCGCCTATCTGGGTGGAGGCAACGGAACCGAGGTTGAGGAGATTTTGGCCGAAGTTGCTGAAGCAGAAGTGTCTGACAACGAAGTAGCTGAAACCGAAGCGGCCGAAGCAGTCGAGATCGTCGAAGAGGCGGGCTAATTGCCGCTACCTGAGGGATAGCACGATGCGACACCAGATTGCGGGTCAGAAGTTAAGCCGGAATGCGGCGCAACGCAAGGCCCTGTTTCGCAACCTGATCCGAGAACTTTATATTCACGAACAGATAACGACCACGCAGGCCAAGGCGCGAGCGATGCGCGCCGATGCCGAGAAGCTGATTACGAAGGCGAAGCACGGCCTTGCTGGAAAGATTGACCGTGTGCATGCGCAGCGGCAGGTTGTGGCGTACCTGAATGACAAGACGGTCGCGAAGAAGGTCTTTGACGAACTGGCTCCGCGGTATGAGGAGCGGAACGGCGGATATACACGAATCGTCAAGCTGGGCAAACGGTACGGCGACGCGGCCGATATGGCTGTCATCGAGCTGGTGGGGAACGAGGAGTAACGAGTAGCCGGGTACGATGCCGTCCGAGGCAAGTGCTTGCAAGGTTGGCGGCGGTCGGAAGGGAAGTTGGTTTGCGGCCGCGTGCGTCACGCCGGTGAGGAGCGAATGCCGAGGGTCGCCGGTCTGATCGCTTACGACGGCACAGAGTTCTGTGGATTTCAGGTGCAGAGGGATGCGCCGACAGTCCAAGGTGCGTTGGAAGAGGCATTGGAGGAGCTGACCGGCGCGAAATGCCGGGTAAGCGGCGCAGGCAGGACTGACACAGGGGTACACGCCAGAGGGCAAGTAATTGCGGTTGAAGCGCCCTGGGGGCATTCAGCGGAAGCCCTGCGACAGGCCTGGAACCAGCGGTTGCCCACCTCGATACAGGTTCGCTGTTTGACGGAGGCACCGGAGGGATTCCACCCTCGATTCAGCGCGGCGGAGCGGACATACCGCTACACGATGTGGGTGCCGGCGTGCGGGAGAGATGGGGAGAGGCGTTTTCCTCTCGTGGACAGGTTTGCAGTGGTCTTGCCGAAACGCCCAGACCTGGAAGCGATGAACGTTGCTACCGGGCGGTTGATTGGGACACACGACTTTGCCACGTTTGGGCAGGCGCCTCAGGGGGAGAATACGGTTCGTCGAATCGTGTCGCTCTTCTGGGAACGGGTGGAGGAGTCGCTGCCGGTGCTGGACCCGTATCCGTTGGAGCGGCTGGTCCTGACAGTTACAGCCAACGCATTTTTGCGACGGATGGTGCGTAATCTGGCCGGCTCGCTGCTGGCGGTAGGTCTGGGTAGGTGGCGAGCCGATGAACTGGCTGCGGCGTTGGATGCGAAAGACCGCAGCCGCTCTGCGCCACCGCTCCCGCCCAACGGGCTTGTTCTGGAGCGGGTACAGTATGCAGAGTATCCAGATCTGTTTTCTGCGCAATAGACGTGTTGGTGCAGTCAGCAGGTGAGTTGTTTGCAGGTGCGAATGAGGAGATTACAGGGTGAAGACACTGAGCCTGAGTTATGAAGAGGCCAAGAGCGGACGTGAGTGGTGGGTAGTTGATGCAACTGACAAGACGCTTGGCCGGCTGGCGTCGGAGATCGCGCAGGTTCTGCGCGGTAAGCACAAGCCGAGTTTCACGCCCAACGTGGACTGTGGTGACTTCGTCATCGTCGTCAACTGCGACAAATTTCACGTGACAGGCAACAGGCTGGATGATAAGCGCTATTACAGGCATTCCCGTTATCCCGGCGGCTTGAAGAGCCGAACGATGAGGGAGCAGTTGGAAAGACAACCGGAGAAGATTATTTTTGAGGCGGTGAAAGGTATGGTTCCCAAGACTCGCCTCGGCCGCGCCCAGATGAAAAAGTTGAGAGTCTACGCTGGTCCGGATCACCCGCACAAGGCGCAGAAGCCAAAGGTGCTGAAGCTGCAGGAGAGCAGATATGAGTGAGTATATCGAGGCTGTTGGGCGACGCAAGAGCGCGACGGCCCGCGTGCGATTATATGAGGGAGACGGTGAGATAATCGTAAACAGCCTGCCGATGAATGGCTATTTCGGACGTGCTTTGGACCAGATGGTGATTCGGCAGCCGCTGGCCCTGACCGGGACGGAGAACAGCTTTAATATCAGCATTAAGGTGCATGGCGGCGGTGAAGGCGGCCAGGCCCATGCCGCGCGTCACGGTTTGTCGCGGGCGCTGGTGGCGGCGGACCCGAATCTGCGGCCGACTTTGAAGGCTGCGGGATTTCTCACGCGCGATGCGCGCGTAAAGGAACGAATGAAGCCTGGCCTCAAGCGGGCGCGCAAGGCTCCGCAGTACACCAAACGGTGAGAGAGGCCCGTTAGAAATCGACGCAAGACAAAAGCGGTGGCCAAGCCATCGCTTTTTGTTCGTTTGCATTTCTGACATTGGCGGCGGTACGGGGATCGGGTGACTGGGGGAGGAGGGTCCGACATCAATGGTGATCCGGTGCGGGTTCCTAGTCATTGCCAGTGCGACCAGTTCCGTCGACGCCGAGGAATTGCTGGGCGACGTGCAGAGATTGCTGCCCGGCGTTGCGGATGGATACCTTCATCTCCTCAGCCGCGCATATAGAGAGCCTCCTCGCTACCAGTTGGAGGAGACCCTGCGGCGGTGGTGCGATGAAGAGGAGCTGGACCTGATTTTGACGGTGGGCGGTACGTTCCCGGCGCCGGGACCTTCGGCCGAGGAGATCGTACCGGAAGCCACAGCCGCCGTACTAGAGCGGTTGATGCCTTCACTGCCGGAGATGATGCGTGCCAAGGCAGCGGAGACAGATCGGATGGCGCTGTTAGATAGGGGCGTTGCCGGCATCCGCGGGCGGACGTTGATCATCAACCTTCCTGGCGGGCGGGGGCGGACAGAGGCGTTTCTGGAGAGCATCCTTGACGCGGTCCCTTTGGTCGTATCACGGATTGGCGTGGAAGATGAACAACCTATTGCAGAGGACGCGCCGACTGCCCAGGACCGTGAGGAAATGAAGCCCCGGTCCGGGGCCTTGAACCAGGAGGAGTTTGCCGCCTTTTTGCGAGGGCGGCAGAAGAGTTCGTGACCGGTTGCCGGCGCAGGGCGGTCGGGGAAAGAACGTGAGAATTGGTAACTACCAAGCCATGTTCTGTGTGTACTGTGTGCGGTCTGTCTGGGCGGAATGTACCGCCAGTATTGCAGTAGCGGGCTCGCGATGGCCATAGCGGTGGACGTTGGGAAGGTATGGGAGTTGCCTCGCCTGTCTCGCCAGCGCTGGCACATACTTGGAATCTGCAAGTCGCGGGGTGGGGGGGTGAAGCCCGGCCGCCGCGAGACGACAACTTCAAATTAACCACACACTTGCTACGGCGCGGACAGGACCGGGGGCGTTGCGGGGGCGGAGCCCCCGCACAAGGGAGGGCCGAATAGGCCCGACCGCCCAAAAAAGCGAGGAGAAAGGGGAGAGGAGTGAGGAGAGAGAACTGCCGCTTCCCCTGCCCCAGCGTTGATGGCGGAATGACTATGGCTTAGTCGTTGCGAGAATTGTAAGAATCGGCCGGGGCGGTATTTTGACTTTTGACTTCCGTTAGGCTTAGTATATTTTTGTAGGTTAGTCTACAGCGATGCCGGACGTTGCTTGTTAAGATAGGTAGTGTTGGGCAAGTTCAAGATGGACCTACCGGTAAGTTGCAGTTTGTACGCTCGCATACAGGAGTAGGAGACAAGAAAATGGGCGAGAACACTGTTGTTGTGACGGACGCGAATTTTGAGGATGAAGTCATCCAATCGGAAGTCCCGGTCCTAGTGGATTTCTGGGCGGAGTGGTGCGGTCCCTGCAAGATGATCGCACCGGTTCTGGATGAGATTGCTACCGAGCTTGACGGTAAACTGACGATCGGCAAGCTCGATGTGGATGAGAATCAGAGTACGGCGATGGCATTTGGCGTGATGAGCATTCCCACGCTGATGTTGTTCAAAGACGGCCAGCAGGTGGAGACGATCGTTGGTTTTCAGCAGAAAGGCCAACTGTTAGGCAAGATTCAGGCGCACCTGAACTGATCGCAGATTTAAGTGGATTTGTGTCAAGACCTGTCGCGATTGCGGCAGGTCTTTTTGATTCTACGTCCTTGCACTGCAGTCGTCAGCAGTACGTGGGTGGATACTTCAGGGCATAAGAGGGGATTCATCACCATTACAATAGGAGCACCGAGATGAGCAGACAGAAGAAGGTAATCTTGAATGAGTCGGAGATGCCGACTCACTGGTATAACATCAACGCCGATTTGCCGGCCGCGGGGGTTGAATTATCGCCGCCGCTGCATCCGGGTACGGGTCAGCCGATTGGGCCGGAGGATCTGGCGCCCCTCTTTCCCATGTCGCTGATCCTGCAGGAGGTCAGCGCCGAGCGCTACATCGAGATTCCTGAGCCGGTGCAGGATGTTTACCGCATTTGGAGGCCGACGCCTCTGATCCGGGCGCATGAATGGGAGAAGGCTCTGGATACTCCGGCGCGCATCTACTACAAGTACGAGGGTGTCAGCCCGTCGGGCAGCCATAAGCCGAACACGGCGGTGCCGCAGGCCTTCTATAACAAGGAAGAGGGGGTCTCGCGCCTGGCGACGGAGACGGGTGCGGGACAGTGGGGCAGTGCGCTCAGCTTCGCGTGCCAGGTCTTTGGGGTGGAGTGCAAGGTCTATATGGTACGGGTCAGCTATGAACAGAAGCCGTACCGGAAGGTCATGATGGAGACGTGGGGGGCGGAGGTTGTACCGAGCCCGAGCCAGGACACGAACGCCGGAAGGCAGATTCTGGCGGAGAGTCCGGACAGCACGGGCAGCCTGGGGATTGCGATCTCGGAAGCGGTGGAAGACGCAGCGACGCGTGAGGATACGAAGTACTCGCTTGGCTCGGTGCTGAATCATGTGCTTCTGCACCAGACGGTCGTAGGACAAGAGGTGATCAGCGGGCTGGAGGCGTTCGGGGAGGACTGGCCGGACGTGCTGATCGGTTGTACGGGGGGCGGCAGCAACTTTGGCGGCTTTGCTTTCCCGTTCTTGAAGGAGAACATCAGCGGCGGCAGGAAGGCCCGCGTGATTGCGGTGGAACCGGCGGCTGCGCCGAGCCTGACGCGCGGGGTCTATACTTATGATTTCGGCGACACGGCACAGATGACACCGTTGATCAAGATGCACACGCTAGGACACGACTTTGTGCCGGCGCCGATCCACGCTGGGGGATTGCGCTATCATGGCATGAGTGCACAGGTGAGTGCGCTGCACAGTGCGGGGTTGATCGAGGCGGTCAACGTTCAGCAGCGGGCGATATTCGAGGCCGCGGTGTCCTTTGCGCGTGCGGAGGGGATCCTGCCGGCGCCCGAACCGGCACATGCGATCTGGGGGGCGATGCAGGAGGCGCTGGCGTGCAAGGAGGGCGGCGAAACTAAAGTTATCGTCTTCAACATGTGCGGGCACGGCCACTTCGACCTGGCCGCCTACGAACAGCATCTCGCCAATAGCCTGGAGGACTTCGAGTACCCGGAGGAGGCGATCCGTGCGAGTCTGGAAAAGGTGCCTTCGCTATAGGCGCTGCCGGACCGCGGGCCCAGTGAGGGGGACGAAGATGGCGAGGGTCATTGTGTGACAAACAGTTTCGACACCTCTCTCACGGCAAGCAGTAGCAGGAGGATGGCGAGGTCTATGACCGCGACCAGGAGGAAGGCACCGGTCAGCAGCTGAATCGGACCGAAGAGGAAGTCGAGAAGAAGCAGCACGTTGCGACCCGACTGATCGACGAAGACGAACAGGGCGCCGATAAGGACGAAATAGATGCCCAGTGGTTTCAGCGGGGCGCGGTCGCTGGCACTGGGCATCATCGCGTTGGCGATTGCGAAAAGGAGATAGCTCCAGAGCAGGCTATCGGGTTTGTGGGCGAGGCTGTCGACGACGAAGGTCAACCCGTCCAGCAGCCGGCCGGTACGCCAGGCGAAGGCGAGTGTTTGCGTATCGAAAACTTGCTCGCCGATAAGTACGATCAGCGCAGATCCTACCAGAAGGGGTGCCAGCCCCACCAGGCTATCCGATACGGCCCCACCGGACGAAACCGTCACGCTCCCCAAGCCGATGGAGTTTCGGGTGTATTTTGGCCATACGCGGAATTTGCTCGTCTTGAGACCCAGGAGCCTGGCCACCAGCCAGTGGGAGGCCTCGTGGATGAGGATGCCGGGCAGGTAGATCAGAAACAGAATCACCATGGCCATGTCTGCGGAGCCGGTGATCTGATAGACGATCTCCTGGATCAGCAGACCGATTCGCCAGCTCAGCCACCAAAGACCGGCGAGCAGGATAAAGAAGAGGACGAAAAACAGATAGGGGGAGAATGGAGACATGGGGAGGGGCGAGGAGAGAGTGGAGAGGAGAGAGGAGAGAGAGGCTGGCTTTTGACCCAGCTGTTTCTCGTTCCCCGCTCCTGATTCCAGATTGCTGCAAGGCGAATTGGAGGGGCGCGGGTCAGGCGCCGTAGAGTTCGGCGGTGATGTTCACCATTTCGGCGTAGCTGCCGGCTTCAAGCGATGCGCCACCGATAAGGGCGCCATCGATGTCGGGCTGATGCATGATTGAGCCGATATTGTCCGGTTTGGTGCTGCCGCCGTAGAGGACGCGCGTCGTGCCGGCGACGGCGGCGCCGTGCGTTTCTCGCAGGATGTTGCGCACCAGTCCGCATATGTCGCCAGCCGTCTGTGCAGTCGCGGCCCGGCCGGTGCCGATGGCCCAGATTGGTTCGTAGGCAATTACGAGGGATTGAACCTGCTCGCCATTCAGACCGTCAAGCGCGGCTCGCACCTGTGAGGTGATAACGGACGAGGTTTCGCCGCGTTCGTTTTGCTCGAGGCTTTCGCCTACGCAGACGATCGGGGTCAACTGGTGGGCGAGTGCGGCGTGCGTCTTTTTGTTGACGGATTCATCGGTTTCGCCGAAGAGCTGGCGGCGTTCACTGTGCCCGAGGATGACATAGTCGGCGAGGCCGCGCAGCATGGGCGGGCTAATTTCGCCGGTGAAGGCGCCGCTTTCTTGCCAGTGGCAGTTTTGGGCGCCGAGTGCGAAAGGCATGCCTGTCGTTATTGCCTTGAGCGGGTGCAGACAGATGGAAGGCGGGCAAAGCAACTGCTCCACCACGGTCGTGTCACCGACTAGCTGGTTGATCTGCCGGGCGAGATCGAGAGCCTCGGCCACGGTCATGTTCATCTTCCAGTTGCCGGCCATCATCGGTTTACGCATTATAGGTGTTCTCCGCAGGGGGCTGTGTCTGGCGGCGGGGCCAAGACATGTAATGTGAACGCGGGGGAATCCGGCGAGCTTCTTCTTTCCACGGGAAGGGCAGACTGATTCTGACTACAGGCGTCCTGCTACTGCCGCTCTGGAAGATATCTTTGGCAGACGGCAAACGGACCCGACCTCAAGCGGTTGATGCGAAGTTCTAGCCCGGCTGAGATCCGTCGTCTGCCGCGCTCTCTTCCTCAGGGGGCGCTTCGAAGCGTATCAACTCCTCTTCGTACTCCTCCTGGGTCAGCCAACGACCGCCGCTGACTTCATAGTGGGAGACCTTCTTGCCGCGGTCGAACCAGATCTCGACTTCGACCTGGGTGAAACAGCGGTTCTTGCCGCTCCCTTGCAGGACTTTGCGCGTGTAGTAGCGGTCGTCATTCTCCTCATCACGGCTGAGACTGTTGACCAGATCGATTTCGGCCATGATGGGTTCGCGGCAGCGGTTGCTGAAGACATAGATAGGCAGGGTACGATTGCCGCCTCCGCCGCCGCCGGAAAAGAGCGATGCCAGTTTTTTGAGAAAGCTCATAGGTCACACCTCTGCGTCGTCCAGGGCGGCCACGCCAGGCAGAAGCTTGCCTTCGAGGAACTCGAGGCTGGCGCCGCCGCCGGTACTCACGTGGGAGATTTTCGCGGCCAGCCCGGCCTGCTGTACAGCGGCCGCCGAGTCACCGCCGCCGACTATTGTGGTGGCTTGGGTCAACCCAGCCAGCATTTCAGCGATGGCAACGGTGCCGCGGGCAAAGGGGGGAAATTCGAAGACACCCATTGGACCGTTCCAGAGAACGGTGCGTGCGCCGGCGAGGCGGTTGGCGAAGTGAGCGACGGTGGCCTCACCGATGTCGAGGGCCATCCAGCCGTCCGGAATTTCGGTCACGCTAACGGTGCGGGCGTTTGCAGTGGCTGAGAAGCTGTCGGCCACGGCAAGATCGACGGGAAGCTGAATCAGATCATCACCGGTGCCTTGAAGGGCCCGGGCCGTGTCGAGCGCGTCCGATTCGACCAGGCTGGCTTCCATCCGGCAGCCGGCGGCGGCAAGAAAGGTGTTGGCCATACCGCCGCCGATCAGGATGGCATCTACCTTTTGAAGCAACTGCTCGATGACGGCGATTTTGTCGCTGACCTTGGCGCCGCCAAGAATGGCGATGAAGGGACGCTCGGGGTCTTCGAGCGCTTCGCCGAGGTAGTTCAACTCCTTTTCAATCAGGAGACCGGCGACGGCGGGAAGGTGGGCGGCCACGCCGGTGGTGCTTGCATGCGCTCTGTGGGCGCTACCGAATGCGTCATTGACGAAGACGTCGCCGAGGCGGGCGAGGGCTGCGCTCAAGGTAGGATCGTTGCTGGTTTCGCCGGGGTCGAAGCGTGTGTTTTCGAGGAGCAAGAGATCCCCAGGGCTGAGGTCGGCAGCGGCCGCTTCGACGTTGGGTCCTGTGACGGCGCCGGGGAAGCGGACGTCGGCGTCGAGCAACTGGCTCAGCCTTTGGGCGACGGGCCGCAGGCTGTAGCGGGGGTCCGGTTCGCCATTGGGCCGGCCGAGGTGGCTCATGAGGACCAGTGATGCGCCGTGGGTGCGCAGGAACTCTATGGTGGGCAGGGTGGCGCGGATGCGGGTATCATCGCCGACGCTGCCGCTGTCATCTATGGGCACATTGAAGTCGACGCGGACGAGTGCGCGCTTGCCTTCCCAGCTGACCTCCCTAGTGGTCCTTTTGCGGGTCACAACTCCGTGCCTTTGGTGGGTGGCGGTCGAACTAGACGCCCTGGCCAGCAACAAAGGCGGCGAGATCGGTTACGCGGACGCTATAGGCCCACTCGTTATCGTACCAGGTGACGACTTTGACCAGGTCTCCGTAGCAGGCCGTAAACTCGGCATCGATCACGCTGCTATGCGGGTTGCCCTGGAAATCCGAACTGACCAAGGGTTCGTGGCTGACGTCAAGGATTCCCTTCATGGGTCCGGATGCGGCCTCAGAAAAGGCGTCCAGCAGGTCTCCAGTATTGCCCGGGGTGCTAGTCTTGGCGACAAAATCGACTACGCTGACTGTGGAAGTGGGAACGCGCATGGCCATGCCGTCAAACTTGCCGTCCAGTTCGGGCACGACGAGCGACACAGCTTTGGCGGCGCCGGTGGTGGTTGGGATGATGTTCATACCGGCGGCGCGGGCGCGGCGCAGGTCTTCGTGAACGAAGTCGAGGATGCGCTGGTCGGTGGTGTAGGCATGGACGGTGGTCATGAGCCCCTGTTCGATGCCGATGGTGTCGTTGACGACTTTGGCGGCGGGGGCAAGGCAGTTTGTTGTGCAGCTGGCGTTGCTGATGACGTGATGGCTGCCGGGGTTGTATTGATCGTTGTTGACGCCCATGCAGATGGTGATGTCTTCGCCTTTGGCGGGAGCGCTAATGATCACCTTTTTTGCGCCGGCGGCGATGTGGAGCGCTGCGGTTTCCCGATCGCGGAAGACGCCGGTGCTCTCGACGACGATGTCAACGCCCAGATCACCCCAGGGCAGCTGGCTGGGGTCGCGCTCGCTGAGGACTTTCAGCTGGTCTCCGTTGATGGTCAGATCACCATTGGCGATGTCGACAGTGCCTTCAAAGACGCCGTAGTTGGTATCATATTTGAAGAGGTGGGCCATGGTTTCAACATCACCCAGATCGTTTATAGCGACGAGGTCGAAGGTGTCCCGATGGTGCTCGAACAGAGCTTTGGTTACCTGACGACCGATACGACCGAAGCCATTTATGGCGATTTTCGTGGTCATTTGTGAGTCTCCTCGGCAAGGTTTGACATTTGCTATTGGTGGCAATTTTACCATATTGGGTCTGAATCGCTGACAATTCCTATGTCTGAACTGTGAATTGCATGGTTGGGAGTAAGGCGGCTGTAGGGGTCGAGAACGGGGGCAACTTTCCGGGAACTGTTTGCGTGGTTTTGGGGACAGAGTTTACAATCAATATCAGGTTGCGCATCTTGAGAGTTAAGGAGTGCCCGTGTCGATAAGGCCGGCGCCAGGGTTCATTTCTACGAGGCGGCTTACATACGAAGAAGCGATCGGCATACTATTTCACGATGCCAGGTTTGACAGTCGCGCGCCCCGGTCAAGGGACCCGGAAAGCCGATTGGAACGCATGCGGGCGGTGCTGGCGGCGCTTGACAACCCCCAGGACCGCTTTCGAACCGTCCATGTGACGGGCACGAAGGGCAAGGGCAGCACAAGCGCGTATACGGAGTCGATCCTTCGTCATCTGGGCTACCGCACCGGTCTGTTCACCAGTCCTCATTTGCACACTTTCCGAGAACGCATGCGCGTGGACGGACAGCTGATCTCCCAGGGAAAGTGTGCCGAACTAATCCAGCGAGCTTTACCCTATCTGGAGGAGACCCCCGATCTGACCGTATTCGGTCGGATCACTGTCATTGCCTTTCTTTATTTTGCAGAGGCTGGGGTCAATTGGGCGGTGGTGGAGGTGGGGATAGGCGGCCGCCTGGACAGCACCAACGTAGTGTTGCCGGAGGTGTGCGGCATTACACATATCAGCAAGGACCACATGCACATTCTGGGCGATAGCCTGGAGGAGATTGCAGCGGAGAAGGCCGGTATCATCAAGCATAGGACGCCTGTGTTCAGTGCACCGCAGAAACAGAAGGCAAAGGAGGTATTGCAGCGGGTAGCCGAGGATATGGAGGCGCCTCTCTCGGAAGTACAGCACTACAGGAGGTCCAATCTGCCGCTGGTTGGGGAACACCAGCAGATCAATGCCGGGATCGCCTACGAGATGGTGCGGGAACTGCGCCGAGACGGTCTGGTGCGGTGGGATGATCAGCTCGTAGACAGGGGACTGGTGCAGACCAGGTGGCCTTGCCGCATCGAGTGGCTGCCACAGCGGGCCGCAGGGGACATGCCGATGGTTGTAGACTGTGCGCACAACAGAGACAGCCTGGAGATACTGCTTTCGACGCTGGCGGCGGCCCACGCAGGCCGCCCGTTTACGTTTGTTTTCGGGGTCAACAGCGACAAGGATATCGCGCCGATGCTGAAGCTGGCTGCAAGCGCGTCGCCGCGGATTGTACTGGTGCAGAGTCGTCATCCGAAGGCGTTGCCGGTGCGGGAGCTGCGGGCGGCCATCGGATCATTGCCTGTGGACGAAGGTCGAATGGTGGTCGCGGCGCCGTCGATGGATGCGGCGATCGAGACTGCACAAGAGATTACACCTGCGGACGGCTACATCGTCGGGACCGGTTCCGTATTCGTCGCCGCCGAACTTCGGGAGGCATGGAACAGGGTGTACCCTGGTCTCCTGCCGGCGGATGACTGGATTCACGAAGCCGATACGGACCCGCCACTGGCGCCACTGCCGCCCGGCTACGGCACCATTTGACCGATGAACTCCAAGAACTCACTGCCTTCATTCAGGCTGTTTTCGGGAGGAGGGGGCATTCCTGACCTTCGCTCCCAGGTTCTGCGCGGCACCGGGAGGCAGAGGGACGGCCTTCGTTCACGCTGGAAGTTGAAGGCGCGGGCAGGTGGGTTTTGCATGCTGTGCATGTTGATCCTTCTGAGTGCGTGCGAGCCACCGGAGCCGAGCCCCGAGCTGAACATCGACTTGGGGATGATACTGCCGGAGGAGTGGAAGGCCGTCTCAACGTGGGAGTCGATCAACATCGACGCTGACGCTGAGGAGGAGTATCTTCTCTTCTACCGTTACGACGCCAGTACGACTGCCGATGGCGAAGGCATAGACGGGCCGATCGGCGCGGTGATTTACGACTCGCAGACACCGATCGGCATGCCGGAGGAGTCGGATGATAGTTCAAGGCCGCCGGCGCCCTGGCTTCAGCCGTATGCGCTGCTGCCCAATTACTGGCAAGGTGCCGGTTTTGGATTTGTGGCGCCGCCACGGCAGACGGGGCGCCCTGAGTGGAGCGTGGTCAGGCGAGAGGATCCGAGGGAGACTGAGAACAGGTACTTTGAGGTGCTGGCGGAGCAGATGCCGGCATCTGTCAGCGGACAGGCGGTAGGCGAGGCGCCGAGTGAACTGCCCGCTCACGACGAGTTGATCGTGTACGGCGGCAACAGCCCCATTGGCGGCCCGACCTATATCAGCATCTTCTGGTGGAGCACGATCAGCGAGGGATACGGCAGCACACAGATTTCGGCGCCGGGCGGTCTGCAGGTTGAGGAGTGGGACGGCGCGGCGAATAGTTCGCCCATGCGGACTGTACGCGCCCGTTATCCCCAGTATGACCGCAGCCTACTCTGCAAGGAGTCCCGCTTTGAGCGGCGTCTGGACCCGAACTTTACGAGCCCAGGTGCATTTCGTGCGGCCATCTACTATGAGGAGGGTCCGCGTAAACTGATCTTCTGTTACGGCATACCCCAGTCGCCGTTTTACCCTGAAGCGGTTGTGTTAGCCTATCTGCTGCGGCCTGACCGCAATGCGCAGCTCCTGATCGAGGAAGCACGTCAAACTGTCCCGCGGGCGTTGGAAGGGTTCGTTTGGGTAGACGCGCTGCAATATATGGCAACGATCCCTACTTTTGCCGGTCAGGCAGACACCTCTCAAAGGATTACGACGCAGGTCTGGGCATCGCTCATCTATCAAGCGGGCAGCGGGCTGGAGAGCAAACTCTTTGCGTTTACGCTGGAACACGTCCCATCGGATTTGAGCAACAGGACGACGGACGAGTGGCGGATTGTAGGCGTGGAGCAACAGGGGTGATGCGGGGCGGCATTTAGTTGACCGGCTTGTTTACAGCCGCGCTATACAGGTCTCGGCACACGGTGGTCTGTAGACGGCGGAACTACAATACCCTCATTCCAATCTAACAGTTCAAGTTCTTACGAATCGCGTAAGTGCGCAGTTTGTTTGGCGCAGCGCGCGGCCCGTCGGCTACCGTACCTTGGGCGGTAAGCCTGATCGTGCGCCGAAATTGGAACAGGGAGAGGGCGCGTGGTGGTTGGCGCGATAGGTTTTGACAGGGCAGAAGTCCGGACCGATAGCTAATGGTACCTCGATTGGGTCATGATAGCAGGTGCGCGGACGATCCAGTGGTTGCTGGAAGAGAAGCGCTTTTCAGAGGACCCTTTACACTGTGTGTGGATCTTTGAAGGCATTGCCGGGATAACGACTATGCGCAATGTGTCGATAGTTGGAATCGGTCAGATATCTGTGGGCGAACACTGGGATCTGTCGGTCCGCCATATCGCCTATCATGCGATTGCAGCGGCGTTGGAGGAGGCTGGCACGGAACAGGTGGACGCGCTGTTCGTCGGCAACATGCTAAGCGGCAGCCTATTGAGCCAGGAGCACCTGGCGACCCTGGTTGCAGACTTCTGTGGGCTGCGCAACGTCGAGGCGGCGAAGATCGAATCGGCCTGCGCGAGCGGCGCGTCGGCGCTACGCATCGGTCATATGGCGGTTGCCAGCGGCATGCACGATGTCGTCGTCGTTTGCGGCGTGGAGAAGATGACAGACACGACGGGAGAGAGCACGACGGCCGGCCTGGCGACAGCGGCGGACGCCGAGTATGAAGCGGCGCATGGCGTCTCGTTTGTGGGGCTGAACGCGCTGATCATGCAGCGGTATATGTACGAGTTCGACGTACCGATGGATGCATTTGCAGGCTTCAGCATCAATGCGCATCGAAATGGCGCGAAGAACGCGAATGCCATGTTTCAGAAGCCGATTTCGCTGGAGGCGTATCTGAATGCGCCGATGATTGCGACACCGATCAATATCATGGACAGCAGTCCGGTCTGCGATGGGGCGGCTGCGGCGGTACTGGTGGCGGCGGAGCAGGCAGGGACATATGTTACCGGCCACCATCCCGGCGCGGTGCAGATTCTGGCCAGCGCCAGCGCCAACGACACGATCGCCCTCCATGATCGCAGAGACCCGCTCTTTCTCGAGGCGGCCTATGTCAGCAGCCAGAAGGCGTACATGCAGAGCGGGGTGACGCCGGCGGACGTCAGTTTCTTTGAACTTCACGATGCGTTCACAATCATGAGCGCGCTCAGCCTGGAGGCGACGGGATATTCGAGGCGGGGCGAGGGTTGGCATCTGGCCGCTGACGATGCGATTGGTCCTGATGGGAGAATTCCAATCAGCACGTTGGGCGGACTGAAGAGCCGGGGTCATCCGGTTGGGGCAACGGGAATGTACCAGATTGTGGAGGCCGTGCAGCAGTTGCGGGGCGAGGCTGGCGAGGGCCAGATAAGGAATGCAATGGTTGGTATGACACAGAATATCGGCGGCAGCGGCGCGACGATCGTCACCCATATTCTGGGCGGGTGAGCGAGCGGTCTGCGACGGGAGATTCAGTGGGAAAACGGCTGTCAGAAGCTATCAGCGCTGTTAACGGGCCTCCGGTCGGTAGAGTTTGATAGGTCGATAGACGTAAGATCGTAGTTCAGAAGCGACATTGATCGGATCCAGTCAGCGAGGATGCTATGAGCATTGCCGGCCTTTGGCGAACAAGGCAGCAGCGATACAATCTTCAGGGCGAAGTCTGTCCTGACTGTCATCAGGCGATCTTTCCCCCGCGCGATGTCTGCCCTCATTGCAGTGAGGCAGCGGGCCCATTGCACACGATGAGCGGCCGGGGCGAGGTTTACAGCTATACGAAGATGTTCAATGTGCCGGATGGTTTTCTGTCGCAGCGACCGTACACGGTAGCGCTGGTCAAACTTGAGGAAGGGCCGATGGTGACGGCGCAGTTGACCGATATCTCTGATGAGGAAGTTGAGATTGGCATGCCGGTGGAGATGGTGACGCGAAAGCTGCGGGAGGAGGGCGACAGCGGAGAAATCATCTACGGCTACAAATTCCGGCCTGCTTTTGCGGCTGACTAAGGCGCGCCACGACGGGGCAGTTCGGCGACGCCCAATGCGAATGCAATAACATTTGGCGACTTCGCAGACGCCGAGACTTTTTTGCAGGCGCCGGGGTCTGTGGTGGACAATAGGGGTCTCGTATGGGATAATTGCTCCCAGGAGGCTAATTGAATGGCGAAAGATAGGGAATATCCCAGCTATTTCACCTGTGTTGCCGAGGTTCTGAGCAACTCCCCAACCCCCCTCAGCATCGATACTCTGGTTTCCCGCATAGCGAAAAAGCGACCGGTCGGGAGCGGTGCCCGCAGCGCAGTGTATCAGGTGATCGGCAAGCTGTATCAGGCGATCCCTGTCGGGTCCGGGCGCTTCGGTTGGCTCTCCTGTTTGCTGCGGGGTCAGGTTTTTCGACATCCCCTGACACGCGGGGAGATTCGGAAGGGAACGCTGCTGCTGGACGAACTGGAACACGCCGTCTTCTTCCCCCAGTTTTTTCAGGCGCACCGGCCCGATACGCGGTTGATTTCAGTTGAATTGATGGGGGGACCTACAGTGCAGGTGCACGCGGAGATTGAGCGAGGCACCTGGGCGTTACGTCTAGGCCAAGCGTTTGTAGAGTGGACTGATCAGGCCGGGGGGACAAGCGAGGACGATCTGCTAATTCAGGTGAAGGATGCGGTTAGCGGCGAATATGGGATGCGTCTGCAGCCGAAAGAGTCCCGGCAGGAAGACCTGATTCGGAAACGCAACGCCGTACTATCGCGTGCAGCGGAGCAGATAGTGGGCAGGGACAGAAAGACGCGTGCTGCGATGCCGGTGTGGGAGCTGGCCGGCGCCCTGATCGGTCAGAGCGTGTATAGTGATGAGATACCGCCGGACGACATGCACTTCGTGTTACACAAGTTTAGCAGTTTGCGGCTGACTGAAGACGCCGGATATACGACCAACGGTCAGAACGGCAGCGGCGGCGAGACGCCACCCAAGGCAGAAAAGCCGCCCAAGAATCGAAATGGATTCTTGATTGAGAACTGGGACGGCACAGGACTTGATCAGTTCTTCCATGGGAGTGGACATCCGGAACTGCCTTCATTGGAATGGGGGCGAGGGGAACTGTGGGCGTCGGAGTCTGAATGGGATTCGTGTGAAGCGTATCAAGCATACTTGAGCGAACTCAAGGAGTACGCTCCGGACATGACGCCTCTCAACCATACGGAGTTCCACTTACTGGAGGCGGAACTTGAGATGCTGGTCAGCCTGGAACACGAGTTTGGATTTCTGATGCCGGAACAGGAGAGGCGCAAGAACGAACTGGCGGACCGGCTATTTATCGATCCTGATTATCTTTTGGGCGGAGACTGGGACCAGGACGACCACGGTGATGTCCCGTTTTGGAACAACTAGGCGCAATTGTGCGTCAGATGGAAAGCCAGATGAAAGGGCCGCCGATCAGTGTCGGCGGTTCTGTTTTTTTCGACCCTTTCTCGCGACTTCTGCCGGCGTTGCAGAGTGTGAGGGGAGGGCGGCTTAACCCGGTAGAACTCGATGCCACAGCCGGTTAACTGTCGGTATTTTTATGGGGACTATCATCGCGGCAGCGAGCGGGAGACATGTCGTTTGCTCGAAGAGAGCCCGCGTAACGAGCGTCGGTGGCATCGCAAGCTGTGCAATCGGTGTCCTGTGCCGACCTTTCTGCTGACGAGCAACTGCCGTTCACTGGTGCTCGAAGCCGAGGTCAAGAAGCGCTTCCTCTCTGAACGTGTAGAAGTCACTTTCTCGGTATGCAGCGAGCATCTGATCGAGTTAGAAGACCCTCAGTTTTGTCCCCTGTGCGCCCAAGAAACAAGAGAATAAGGGGATGTTCCGGTCCTTTGCGGACTTACAGGAACACCCCCTGTTGAAAGCCGCCGTTTGGGCGGTCAATTGGTATTTTTGTCGCGGCGGCATCAGGCCGGAGAGCGTCTCGCTCTGGGGGCGGCCGGGCCGCGCAGTCTGGAGCGCCACCTGGCGATGCGCTTGCGGACGACGGGAATGCGCACGAGCAGGAAGATGCCGAGCAAAACTCCCCAGGCGGCCGGTTCACGGTAGTCGGCCTTCACGACCCAGACGTAGTGAAACACTGCCAGGACGCCGGCGACATAGACCCACTGGTGGAGTTTCTTCCACCACTTGCCGAGGCGGCGCATCCACCCTTTGGAGGAGGTGAGGGCAAGGGGAAGCAGAATCAGCAGGGCAGTGAACCCGACGATGACATAGAGTTTGGTGCCTACATCCTGCCAGATATATATCCACTGAAAGCCGTAGTCTTCACCGATGAAGATGTAGAAGTGGACGGCTGCGTAGCCGAATGCATAGAGGCCCAACCATTTGCGGGCCGGGATGATGCTGCGCCAACCGAGTATGATATTGAGGGGCGTACATGCGAGAGACAGGACGAGCAGGACGAGTGCGGGCTTGCCGGTGCGAAGGGTCCAGTCCTGGATTGGATTGACGCTCAGTCCGCTCGTATAGTCCTGGTACAGCAGCCACGCCAGGGGAATCAGGGCACCGATATGGGTCAGCCAGAGTATTTGCCCTTTGGTCAGCAGTTTATCGATATTCATGCTTCACCTTCTACACTTGCAACACAGGTGTCAGGGGTCGGTACTTGCATTGACCGCCGGCCGCTGCAGACTCGACGGTACTTTAGTAGTTTGCGACCAGGTCCATACCTTCATAGAGATAGGCGACCTGTTCTTCATAGCCGTTGAACATGAGGGTCTCCCGCCGGCCGCGTTCGCCGATGCGACGCTCGGTGGCCTGAGACCAGCGCGGGTGATTGACCTGCGGGTTGACGTTGGCGTAGAAGCCATACTCGTGGCCGGCGGCGGCCATCCAGAGGGAGGTGGGCTGCTCGGCGACGAGATCGATCTTGACGATTGACTTGATGCTCTTGAAGCCGTACTTCCAGGGGGCAACGAGACGAATCGGCGCGCCGTTCTGGGGGAGGAGATCCTTGCCATAGAGGCCAGTGGAAAGGATGGCGAGTGGATTCATGGCCTCATCAATGCGCAGGCCCTCGACGTAAGGCCACTTGTACCAGCTGCTGCTCCTCTGGCCGGGCATTCCGTCCATGTCAAGAATCGTCTCAAAGCGCACATACTTCGCCTCCGACGTGGGCTCGATAACTTCAAGCAGGTCGGATAGCTGGAACCCCATCCAGGGGATCACCATGGACCAGGCTTCCACGCAGCGCAGGCGGTAGATGCGTTCTTCGATATCGAACATCTGCTTAAGGTCGTCGACATCGTAGGTGCCTGGATTGTTGACGAGGCCACCGATCTCAACGGTCCAAGGGGAGGTGGGGTAGCCTTCGGCCAGGCGGGCGACGGCCTGCTTGTCGGTGGAGAACTCGTAGTAGTTGTTGTAGTTAGTTATCTGCTCGAAAGTATTGAGCGGATCGCCCAGTTCGTCGGTGGCTGCGAGTTCGGCTGGGGCCGGCTCGGATTGGGTGCTCTCGGAATCACCTTCGCTTGCAACCTCCTCCATTTCAGGCATCGAACATGCTGCGAGAGCCGCCGTACCCAAGGCCAATCCTGCGCCTTTCATGAATTTCCGCCGATTCAGGAAGACCTCTTCAGGCGTTATCTCTTGCCAAGGGATCTTTGGAATTTGAATGCGTGACATTTTTCTCATCCTTTCTCCATGCGCTTGCCAGCCCAGGCTGGTTTCGGTCCCATGAATTTACTTACATCATCCAGTATAGGCCCAATTTATTATGTAACTATTGCCCCAAATCTTATCAGATCGTTATCGAAAATTGAAAAACAGGGTAGAATCTCTCCTGCACTTCGTAGTTCAAAGGAGATTATGGCGCAGTGTAGCGGCGAGGCCGAATTGAAGATGGCAGAACTGATTTCCGAGTCTGAGATAGGCCGATCTCTTTGTGCAGTTCAGCGAACATGCGGGAACAGGAATCGCGGCTACTTCAGAGAGGCCGGAACGCACTTACACTGGCTACAATGAAACCTTCGCTCATTCATGCGGCCGTCGTCCATTTCCCGATAGCGTTGCTGATCTGCGGTAGCCTCGCGCTACTGGGAAGTCTCCACCGCTGGCCCCGGGTTGAATTGCGAATCATAGGCTGGGGGCTGCTCTTGCCGGGATGGCTGGCACTGCTGGCTGCCATTGTCAGCGGCATTGTATCGCAGGGGGCTCTGCCTCCGGATGCGCCCTACCGCCCCCTTCTCAACTGGCATACCGGCAGTGGGCTGGTTTTAGCCGTTCTTTACGGCGATCTAGTCTATCGAGGGTGGCTCCTTTGGACGCGGAGGAATAAGCTGAAGGGGGAAGACTGGGTTTGGTTGGGGGATATACTTACAGGCGGCGGAGGGAAATGGCGTTTTACTTTGCAACTGGTAATGGGTATCGGGCTGGTCGTTTTCAGTGGCTGGCTGGGCGGGCAGCTGGTATATGAGTTCGGCGCGGGGGTTGGCTAACAGGCGGGCGGCAGGCAGGTGCAGTCGCCTATTCTCCGTATGTTTCTTTGCAGGTAGCTCGATTCGCTGAAAATGTCTATGGCGACCATACTCGTAGTAGATGACGATCGGTTGATGCGGCGCAGCGTCTCGATTGGCCTGCAGGATGCCGGCTACAGTACTGAGACGGCCGGCAGCGGCGAGGAGGCGCTAGAAAGGGCACGCGAAGTACAACCCCAGCTGGTGCTGCTGGACATCGGCCTGCCGGGAATGGACGGTATGGAAACGTTGCAGGCACTGAGGCAATCTTTCGGCGCTCCTGTAATTTTTGTAACGGCTCGCAGGCGGGAATTGGACGAAATCGTGGGCCTGGAGCTGGGCGCAGACGACTATGTGACAAAGCCATTTGATATGGACGTTTTGCTGGCCAGAGTGAGAGCCGTTTTGCGGCGGTCCGCGGCGAGGGGGGAGCCCGGGGGCGGGGACGAGGTGTCCAATCTGATTGTAGGGGATCTGGAGCTGGACCGTTCGGCGCATCAGGTCACCGTCGGGGGACGAACTGTAACGCTCACGCCGAGGGAGTTTCAGCTGCTCGCCTATCTGGCGAGCCGAGCGGGTGACGTTGTCGCGATTGACGATATCTTGAAGAATGTATGGGGGACGGATTGGATCGGTGAAACACAGACGGTGTATGTGCATGTTCGCTGGCTGCGCACAAAGATCGAGGAGGATGCGGCGCGGCCGCGCCGTCTTCATACGGTGAGGGGCGTGGGTTACCGGTTGACCCCTGCAGGACAGGATATTTCGCATGTGGCGTAGTCTACGCAGCCGGTTGACGATCAGCCATCTTCTTCCTCTTCTGGTCATCGTCCCCTTGCTCAGTTTCCTGCTTTTCTATCTGATTGAGGCCCGCTTTGTGTTGGATGAAGCGACTGCGGAGCTGGCTGGGCAGGGAGAGCTTATCTCGCGGCTTTACCAGGCTGAACTGGCGGCGCAGGAGGATCCGGAGCAGGCCAGCTCGCTTTTCGCGCGGCTGCGGGTTCGGATACCAACGTTGTTCTATCTGGTGGACCAGAACGGGAACATTGTAGTAAGACCGGGGCTGGCCACGGCTTCGACTAATGTGCCGATACGACCGCCAGATCCAGAGCTTTTGCAGAAGGCCCTGGCTGGTGAGATCGCACGGCAGGTGAGCATGGGTAACGCGGACGTGGCCGTTCCGGTGCGCAACGAGGACCAGGAGGTTGTGGGCGCGGTACATTTGTCTCAGCAGCTGACCGATGTGACAAACCGCCTGGCAGTTCTGCGGTGGACCGTATGGGGGGCGGTGAGCGCGGGCCTGCTGGTGTCGGTGCTTCTCAGTTTCGTCCTCAGCCGTTCACTCAATAAACCACTCGAGAGATTGACGGCGGCCAGCCGCGCGGTTAATTTCGATGCGCCTCCGAGCCGTGTGAAGGAGGAAGGGCCGGCCGAAGTTCGAACCCTGGCGCGTACATTCAACGAGATGTCGGAGCGGTTGTATGAGCTAGAGCAGGGGAGGAGACGGCTACTGAGCTCGGTGGTGCATGAGTTGGGGAGGCCACTAGGGGCGATCAAAGCGGCTGCCCAGGTTCTCGAGCAGAACGGAAAAGATTCGGAGCTGGTGGTCGAACTCTCTTCCGGCATAGACGACCAGATCGATCAGTTGCGCCGCCTATTGGACGATCTGGCTTTGCTGGCACGGAATGATATTCAAAATCTGGCGCTTGAGATCGTGCCTACCGATGTTAGGGAGCTGGTTTTGGAAGAGTGCCGCCGATATGACCCGCGCATAGGGGAGAAAGAGATTGAACTCACCACGCAGTTCCCGCCGGAGGCAGCGCAGGCGGCTGCGGACCCGATGCGTCTGGGCCAGATTGTCGGCAACCTATTGGACAACGCCATCAAATACACGCCGAACGGCGGGCAGATCCAGATTGTGGTTGGAACCGAGGGGGACCGGGTCGTACTGACGATTGAGGATACGGGGCCGGGCATCGATCCTTCCGAGTTTGAACGCATCTTCGACTTTCTCTATCGCTCTCCGCGCCAGGAGCGGGTACGGGAGGGGATGGGTATTGGTTTGGCGCTGTCGCGGAGACTAGCCGAGGCACAGGGGGGCACTTTGACGGCCCATCATCGCGCTGCCGGCACAGGGGCGAGATTTGTGCTCTCTCTCCCAGTTGAGGTTGCTCAGGCATCAGTTGCCGCGGCCCCGATACAGTGAAGTCCGATGCCGGTGACAGCACTTAAGGTTGTCTTAAAGTTGCCATAGGATTCTGATAAGGACTGCTGGCGGGCGACCTGCTATGCTATTTGAGCAAGGATGTATCGATGCAGAACATCTTCTCTTATTCTATGGAGTAGATGTCTTTCAGATAAAGGAAGCGTTCCAGTGCAACCGAAGACGGTGAGTCTACGAACATTTGCAATTGTGGTTGGAATCCTGACGGTGGCGTTCGTAATAGGACTGGCCAGTGTAGGGAGGATTGAGTTTCGGCCGGCGACAGTTGATGCCACGACGCCGCAGTACCGACCACAAGAGTTCACATACATTACGCAGGAAGATGGCCCCGATCATCCCGACCAGGCGCTGCTGTCCAGCATCTATGAAGGGGCAACGCAGTCGGTGGTCAGCATTCAAGTGCGGCGGTCGAGGCCGCAAGCGCAGGATCCCACTCAAGGAATGTGGGGGCAAGGCAGCGGCTGGGTCTGGGATGAAGAGGGACACATCGTGACCAACAGCCACGTCGTTGAAGACGCGGCCGACATATTCGTCAGCTTCAGCAATGGAAGGTGGGCAGAGGCCGAGCTGGTCGCTGACGATTCGCAGTCGGACCTGGCGGTGCTGAAGGTAGAGGCGCCCGAAGGGATGATTCTGCGCCCTCTGGAGAGAGCGCCGGCGCTGCCCAAAGTCGGCCACTACACGATTGCATTAGGGAGCCCGTTCGGCCTCGATAATTCAATGACCTTGGGTATCGTCAGTGCGTTGGGCCGCAGCATGCCTGTCGGAGCTCCGGGCCTCTCGGGTCGTTATTCGCTGCCTGAGGTGATTCAGACCGACGCTGCCATCAATCCGGGCAATTCAGGAGGACCGCTGCTGGACCTGAGCGGCAGGGTCGTGGGAATCAACTTCGCGATTCGTACGGATGAGCGCACTCCCTTCGGCACCGGAGTCAACTCCGGTGTTGGCTTTGCGATTCCAATTCTGGTGGCGGAGCGTGTCATACCGGCTCTAATCGAGGATGGGGAGTTTGTCTATCCGTTTCTCGGCATTTCCGGCAGAACGATTTCAGCGCCTGTGGCGCGGGAAGCCGACCTGAACCCGAATGTTCTTGGCGTGCTTGTAGGCCAAGTGCTGCGGGGCGGTCCATCTGCAGAAGCGGGTTTGCGGAACGGGGACATCATCGTCCGGATTGACGGGGCGGAGGTACGAAGTTTCGAGGACGTGATCAGCTACCTTGTGATGCAGAAGTCGCCAGGTGAGGTAGTGGAGATCGAGGTCCTGCGCGGGCGGAGAAGCCGCACATTTGAGGTGGAGTTGGCGACGCGGCCGGCCGTGCAAGCGAGTGGCGAGGCTGCTCCTCAGGTGATCAGCAGTGGGGAAGCGATTGGGATCGCGGTTGACGAGGTGTCAGACGAGATAGGGCGGATCCGGAGAAGCTCGGCTCGGAGTGGAATCCGCGGGGGTATGCGGGTATGGATCGTGACGCTTGTAGGTGACGAGGAGACGGCGACAGTTCTGGTAGACGCGTCGAGCGGTGAAGTACTTAGCCTGGAATTGGACAGCGGCAACTGAGGAGTGGGGTTGAGCGCGCCCCGGCCTTGCACGGGGTACGGGGCGCGTGCCGCTTGTCCTTTCAGATGACATATGCTTCCTCCAATATATGTAGTTGGGGAGCCGGGACAATGACGCCCGGCTCCTCGCTATTTCAGGGGGGTCTTCTCAGTATTCAGGCACGTATTCATTTGTCTGAACTGCGATTTGTGTGGTTATGTGAACGGGACGGTTGATGTTGCCGCGGGCGGTCAGGCGGCAGGTTAAGGTCCATCTCTTGATTCAGAGTAAGGAAGGAAGATCGATGTCTGAGGTAGTAGGCGCGACGCATGAGTTTCACGAGGCGGAGTACGCCGAGGACTGGGCGCGGCGGTTCATACCGACGCCTGAGCGGCTGCACCTGTTCGAGACGATTCTTCAGCAACTAGAGAGCGCAGTGCCGGCCGACGGTCATGTCGTCGAACTGGGAATCGGGCCTGCCTATCTGGCGGAGTATCTGCTTGAGCGGATGCCGCGGATCTCATATGAAGGAGTCGACTTTTCGCAGCCTATGCTGACGCAGGCGGCTACGCGTCTGGCGCGATTTGGCGATCGCGTACATTTTCAGCGGGCGGACCTGCTGGGCGACAGTTGGGGCGGCGACCTGGCGCGTCCACCGGCGGGAATCGTGTCGACTTGGGCGCTGCACGATCTGGGAGGCCAGGCGCAGACGCTGCATGTCTATCGGGTCTGCGCGGCGACGCTGCCGGAGGGTGGGATTCTGCTCAACGGTGATTTTGTGAAACCAGACGGGACGCGTCTGCCGTTTGAACCGGGCCGATTCCCAATTGGCCGTCATTTGGAGCTGCTGCAGGAGGCCGGCTTTTGCGACAGGCGCAATCTGCATCTGTGGGAGGAGGAGATCGAGGCGCCGACGGCGTCCCAGAACTACGCCTGCTTGCTGGGAATCGTCTGATCGGAGAGATAAGAGACGGGACGAGAAGGTGAGGACAAGGCGCGGTTCGCAGTGCTACTGCGGTGAGAAACATAGATCTACCAGGCCCCCGACATGCTCTGCATTTGACGGATGGCGGGCGCATCTAAGAGTGCGAAGAAAGGAAAACAATGGCTGAAGCGCCCTTTGAAGTTGACAAGGCCCACCGTTGGTTTGGCATCGATCTGAACAACAGCACGATGGATGCACTTGACGCAGGGCTGGTGACGCCGGAGACGTGCGAGCCGTACATTCATGCGGTGCACGCCAGCTGCTATCACTGGATGCAGGTGGGAACAGTAGCCAATCATGCCCGCGGAGAGTTTGCGGTGGCGAGCGTGTATGCGGCAGCGGGGTTGGGCGAGGCTGCTCTGCGTCACGCACGCCGTTGTCTGGACCTGATAGAAGGCAGTCCTGAAGAGGTGGAAGATTGGGACAAGGCTTTCGCGATTGATTCGCTGGCCAGGGCGTACGCTGCCGCCGGGGATATGGAGGCGGCGCGCGAGGCCAAAGGCCGGGCGCAGGCTGCAGGCGAGGCCATAGTCGATGAGGAAGATCGCGATATTTTTCTGAGTTGGTTCTGGAGCGGCAACTGGCACGGCCTGTAGAGGCGGTCAATACAGGCGGGCTTTCATTGTAGAGGCAAATGTCCCCGGGAGCGAGGCGGGCGCCCGCTCTGAACGCTATTCTTCCCCACAGATTCAGACATCCTGCCATTTCTCATATACTTGGAGCCCGCGGCGCTCGCGGACACCGTCGCGCCAGGCCTCGTTGCGGTTGTGGGTGCGCTGAAACTTTATGCGCAGGCCGGATCTGGCAGAGTCCTCATGGCGGCTGTACCACTCTTCCAGACGCTGCTCCAGCCCGTCCTGCAGTGCGGCGAATTCGTCCCAGCCGGCGCGGTTGAGTTGTTCACTTGGATCCGATTCCAGTTCGAAGAGGTCGTGGGGGCCGTTGGGATAGCGTTTGACGAATTTGTGCTCGCGAGTGCGAATCATGCGCAGGTCACCGTACTCGCCGTAGCGGGTGTCGTCCCAAGCGGTGCGGCCGCTGCCGTCGAGCAGATGGGCGTAGCTGGCGCCGGCGTAGTTGCGGCGCTCGTCGAGCTGGATTCCGGCCCAGTCGCAGATGGTGCTGAAAGTGTCGTAGTGATCGACGGAGCGCTGGCTGACCTGGCCGGGTCGCACCAAGTCTGGGGCGCGGACCATGAGGGGGACGCGGGTAGAGATTTCGTACATGTTGAGGGGGCGTGTGCTGTTGCCTTTGCCCCAGAAGCCGTTCTGGCCTACTGAACAGCCGTGGTCGGAAGTGTAGATGACTATGGTGTTGTCGAGCGTGCCGTCCTGTGCCAGCCTGTCCAGCAGGCGGCCTACTTCGCGGTCGATTTCGGTTACGGCGGCGTAGTAGCCGATATAGCGTGTGCGAATCTGCTGGTCGGTGGGTTGGAAGCCGCCGGCGAGGCCCTCGTTGCGCTGCCAAGGATGGGGATGGTAAGGGGGGATGTCGGTGAAGGCGGCGTCTTCGAACTGGGCGGTCAATTCGGGGTCATGGGTTTCGGCCTGATAGGGCGAATGGGTGGCGATGTAGCCTACTTTGAGGAAGAAGGGCCGATCGGTGGGAGCATCGTCGAGGAATTGGAGCGCGTGATCGGTGATGAGTGTGCTCTTGTTTCCCGTAAGTTCCACCGGTTCGCCGTTGAGGTGATAGGTATAGGCGCCGTTGTGGGCGCCCTGCCAGCGGGGGAGGCCGAAGGCCCAGTCGAAGCCGGGGGGCGTGCGGTGGGAACGGCCCATGTGCCATTTGCCAGAGAGGCCGCAGTGGTAGCCGGCGCGGGAGAGGAGCTGCGGAAGTGTCTCTTCGCCGGCCAGCCAGTCATGGTCGCCGATGGCGGGTTCGGCCTCCTGGAGCCAGTCGTGGATGCCGACCTGGGAGGGTGTGCGTCCGGTCATGAGGCAGGCCCGCGCCGGGGAGCAGACGGGGCAGGGGGTGAAGGCGTCGGCGAAAAGGGCGCCCTCAGTTGCGAGGCGGTCCAGATTGGGTGTTTGGAGTTCGCCGTTGCCGTAGCATCCGTTGGCCCACTGGCCATGGTCGTCGGTGAGGAAGAGGAGGATGTTGGGGCGGGCCATTTGGATGTTCCTGTCGGGTTTGGTGGACGAATTCAGGTCTCAAAGGCAGAGTTTGCGCTAACGAGGCTTCGTTAACAGGTTGGTCGTGGGGATGGTGAAGCGGGTGTCGAAATCCTAGTCAAGCAGCACGCGAACTTTCAAACAGCAGATGATCGATTGCTGCGAGCGAGAATTCAAGAAACGACTCGACCTGCCAGCGCTCAACCGTTGGGAAGGACTCCAGGAATTCCTCAATTGAGGAGCCACTTGAGAGAAAAGCCACTAGTATTTCCGCGGGAACGCGAGTACCGGCGAACACCAAGTCGCCGCTGTGTACTTCGGGGTCTCGGGAAACAACCTGCTTCAACTCGACCTTATTTCCCTCAACTAAAGCCACTAGTGAACCTCCTCCAGGAAATCCAAACCTTGGACTGCACAGACAACATAATCTTTTGTTTCAGCCAGAAGACCAGTTGCTGCCAGCAGCGCGACTTCTTTTCGTACTCAAGTCTTACGCAACTGGGTTTTCCAAGGTCATTCCATCGATCGTTATTCTGGCGACGTCGGCGCTTTGCAGGGTGAACTCGTCGGGTGGGACGATGCCTGTGCCGGTCATCAGCAGGGCGCCGTGCGGGAAGGTCATCTCGCGCATCAGGTATTCGGCCAGGTCGGGGAAGGTGCGCTTCATCTGGCCGGTGGAAGTCTCGCCGGCGAAGGCGATTGCTCCGTTGCGCTCGATCTCCAGGTTGATGGACAGATCGGTCAGGGCGCCGGCGGGCGCCAGGCGGATGCCGGGGCCTACGGCGGCTGAGCCGTCGTAGGTCTTGGCCTGAGGGAGGTAGAGGGGGTTTGCACCCTCGATGTCGCGGCTGGACATGTCGTTGCCGACGGTGTAGCCGACGATGTGGGCGGCGGCGTTGATAACGAGGCAGAGCTCCGGCTCGGGCACGTTCCAGGTGGTGTCGGCGCGGATGCGGACAGTTTGGCCGTGGCCGACGGTGCGCCAGCCGACCTGTTTGAAGAAGATTTCAGGGCGGTCGGCATCGTAGACCTGTTGATAGACGTCGGCAGCAGTCTCGGATTCTGCTTTGCGGGCGTCACGGCTGCGGAGGTAGGTGACGCCGCTGCCCCAGACTTCCTGGTGGTCGTCGAGGGGTGCGAGCAATGCACCGGCGGCCTCTTCGCCGGTCGCCAGCTCGATCAGAAGCGAGGTAAGCTGGCTGTGCGGGAGAGCCAGCAGTGTGCTGAGCGTCACGCCGGCGGGAAGAAGCTTTTTGTCGACCGCCCAGCGCGGCCCGGTGGGTGAACTGTGTCGAGTGAGATACATTGGGGCTTGCTCCTTCACTGTTGCGCTGGTCTGATTTGCCGGATTATCCGTTTTGCTTCTTCCACTCCTGGTACTCGGCCCAGCCTTCGTCATTGAGCGGATAGTATTTGCTTAGAGCGCCGCCTTCGGCCAGTTTGATGCGGCTGAAGACCTCCCACTCTTCGTGCTCGAGGGTGTGTTCGAGTACGAGGGGGATCATCTGGCGGGGGACGACGACGGCGCCGTCGTCGTCGGCGATGATGGCGTCGCCGGGCAGGACGAGGACGTTGCTGATGTTGACAGGCACGTTGAGGCCCCAAGGGAAGAGCTCGGCCTGAGATGCGTAGTTGGGTGTGAAGCCGACGGTCCAGAGGGGCACGCCGATCTGCTGGATGTTGGGCCAGTCGCGGACGCAGCCGTCGACGACGATGCCGGCACCGCCGCGGCCCTTGAAGTAGGTGGTCAGCATTTCGCCGACACAGCCGGTGTAGCGGCTGGCGAAGGCCTGGATTACGAGAACGTCGCCGGTTTCGACGGTCTCGAAGACGGCCCAGAGCGCGCCGCGCTTTTCTGCGCCTTCCTGGGCGGCGCCGGAAAAGACGTCCTCTCTTTGGGGCATGAAAGCGAGCGTCACGGCGGGGCCGACGACTTTGGCTCCAGGTGTGCGGGGCAGGGGGCCCTGGATAAAGGTATGACGGATGCCAAAGCGGTGCATGGTTGCGCTGGCGGTGGCCGTGCTGACTCGCTTCAGCTGTTCGATGAGTTCAGGCTGAGGGCGGGTAACGGGACCGCCGTCGATGGGCAAGGGCACGCCGGCGGACGGGACTTCGATGGCCGCGTAGTCGTGGGTGGGTATGCTCATAGAGCGGGTTCCTCAGGTAGGTGAATCCGTTTGGAATGGATAGGCGCCCGCGGTTTCGCTTGGGGCGCGATGGTTTTCTGATGGTATGCGAAGAAGTCGATTCCCGCAAACGTCAGGGGTATCGCTGGCCTTGTGAGCAGGGAGGCGTGGTCGTATGTCTGGTTTGTGATTCTTGTGAAGGGCTGTGATGTGGGTGCGGGCAGACTGAGGCTGGGTCGCATCCCTCAGAGTGTATCGAAGCCGCGCCAGCCGGGGAGTGCGGCTGACTGGCGGAGCCATTCGACCATCTGCTCCTCGTCGAGTTCGCCTTCGTAGACGTCGATCCAGCGGGAGTCTTCGTCTTTGCCTTAGCCGGGTGGGACGGGGCTCAGGAGGGCACCATTCAGGAAGGTTACTCTGACGTAGCGGGTGAGGACGTGGTAGCTGACGAACCACCCTTCGCCTTCGATACCGTAGAAGGGCGAGTTCCACCTCACGGCCTTGCGCACTTCGGGTACGTTGTTCACGATGAGGTTATCGAGTCGACGACCGACATCGGATTTCCATTCCGGCATCGCGGCGATGTAGGCCTGCACGGGGGCGTCGCCGTCGGCTTTGGGGATCTGGGGATTTCCGCCTGAGAGGAGGACGGGCTTTTTACCGGCGTTCTCCGGCGCGGTCTCTTTCGAGTCTTTCTTCAAGTCTGTGGTTGTCTTTTTTGGCATGAAGGTCAATTCCATCTGTGCTGGAGGAGGCTGAGTGGGCTACTGTTTCTTTCTCGTGTTGAAGGCCGCGGCCTGGCGCACCAACTCCATTAAAGCAGGCTCGTCCAGTTCGTCACCTTCGCAGAAGTCGATAGCCCGCCACTTGTTTCCATCCAGGCCGGCGTTGAAGACTTTTTTGGGGTCGGGGAGAAAGGCTCCCTGGTGGAAGGTGATTTTGACCTTCTTCTTGTAGGCGTCGCCGACGGCGATGATGCCATCGTGCTCCCATACGGGGGCGCCTCTCCACTTATATTCTTGGGTGATTTCGGGACCGGCCTGGTGGAAGAGTTTGCGGAAGAGGGCCAGCTTTTGGCCTCTCCAGTCTGTCAGGGAGGCGATCCGCGCGTCGATCTTTTCGGAAGGGCTCAGATCGTCTTGTCGTTCTGCGGGGGCCTTGCGGGACTTTGCGGTTTGCCCGGACATTCCAATTGCCCTTGGGGTGTCAGAACCTGCCTGCGGGCGGTAGTTCAGTTTGTGCTATCGTATCGTATTTTTGGGCAGATCTTCAAGCCGGATGACTTTGTAGTGTGCAGTCCAAGTGTGTGTGCGTACCAGGGCACCCACAAGGGGTGCCCCTACCGACGTTGGCGAAGAGACGGGTGTAAGGGTGCGAAGCTTGCGACCCCAGTTGGAGGCCAGCGGGCAGGGCAGATGCAAGGGCTGGGGTGCATCCCAGAATTGGGGTGGGGATAGTCTGGCGGGAATTCATGGCTGCGGTGGCAGAAGTTGATTAACCTCTTTTGGCGAGACGCAGTGCAGGCCCCAGGCCTGGCCTCATGATGGAGTCCGTCAGTTGGGCGTGCGAGGGCAGGCACAAGGCCGGCACCTACGGGGATCTGATGGGACTGGCGGGACGTGGTCTGGCTGGACACCTTCGATTAGCCACCTGTCCCCAATATCGACACCAGGTCGATGAGGCATGTTGTTGGGGGGGGCGTTGCGGGGGCGGAGCCCCCGCACAAGGGAGGGCCGACTAGGCCCGACCGCCCAGAACTGCAGTGGTTAGTGGTCAGAGGAGGCGCTTCACTTAATTCAGGGTTGAAAGCGGACTGGACATGGCTCCGTTGCTACCCGAGGTACAGGAAAGTTTTGCCCCAATATTGGGATGCACCCAAGGGCTGATACGATTGAGGCGGGCGAACCTGTGTGCTACAATGGCGGCAGTTGTGCAAGGCTTATCGGATTCTGAAAAAATGGAGAGTGCAGTTCGCTGTGCCTTTGAAACTTCCTTCGACCTTTGCTTTCAGTCAGTCTAGTCTGCAATCCTATGTAAACTGCCCGCGTCGTTTCTGGCTGGCCTATGTGGAGCAGCTCAAATGGCCTGCGTTGGAGGCCGCGCCCGACGACGAGCAGGAAAAACTTCTGAGACTGGGCTGGCAGTTTCATCGGCTTGTCGAGCGGGCTGAGGCCTGTATGCCAACCGATCTACTGGCGGATGGTCTGGAATATCCACTGGATGAGTGGTTCGAGAGCTATCAGCGCCACCGGCCGGCCGATCTCCCCGCAGATGTCGTTGAAATCGAGCGCGAACTGAGCGCGCCGCTGGAGGTGGGGGCGGGCCGGTACCGGCTGGCCGCGCGCTACGATTTGATCGCGGTGGGCGGAGAGGGGGCGGACAGGCGGGCGGTTATTCTCGACTGGAAGACGAATAAGCGGGTGACGCGGCGTTCGACTTTGCAGCAGCGGATGCAGACACGCGTGTATCCATACGTGCTGGTGGAGGCGAGCGCCGGTCTGCCATGGGGTCCGTTGTCGCCTGAGCAGGTGGAGATGCGCTACTGGTTCACGGCGGCGCCGGCTGAGCCGGTCTCTTTTGTTTACAGCAGTGAACTGCATGCGGCGAACCGGGCCAGGTTCGAGCAGCTGTTGAACGGGATTCTCAGTGGGGAAAGGGAGAGGGACTTTCCCAAGGTGGCCGACACGGAGGAGAATCGGAGGCGATTTTGCGGCTACTGCATTTACCGTTCGCGCTGCGATCGCGGCGTGGAGGCCGGTGAGTTGGAGGAGCAGGACGAGGAGGCATTTACGGACGAGGAACTGGAGAGGGCGTTGGAGTTTACGCTGGAGGAGGTACAGGAGCTGGCGTTTTAGGTGGACTGCGCCGAACGCCAGCGCCCGGAGCGCCATGGACGTGAGATATTTTGAGGATACTGATACGCTTCTTATAGATTTTTCTGGCAGGAAAATCGTCGAAACACGGGATGCAGGTGAGGATCTACTGCTTGAACTGGACGGCGACGGGAAGATAGTCAGCTTGACAGTTGAGCATGCGGGTGAGCATATCGATGTCTTGAAACTATCCTACGAGTGGATTCCCGTGTGATGGGGAAGGGTTGAATTCACGACGGATGGAGGCCTTATGTTAACGAGACTGCAAGTATCCGGCTTTAAAAACCTGGTCGACGTTGATGTCCGATTTGGCCCTTTCACCTGCATCGCCGGAGCGAACGGGACGGGAAAGTCCAACCTGTTTGATGCGATACAGTTTCTGAGCAGGCTTGCCAGCGACACATTTGTTGATGCCGCCGCGTCAGTCCGCGCAGAAGACGAAAAGGCATCATCAGTTCAAAGTCTGTTCCATCGCATAGGCAACGAGTACACAAATAGAATCTCATTCACGGCAGAAATGATAATCCCGGATAAAGGTGTAGACGACCTGGGTCAGGAAGCAAAGGCCAATTTTACATTTCTGCGTTACTCTTTGGACTTGGCCTATCGCGTCGATGACAGACTGCCATTGTCTGGTTCATTTGAGTTGGTCAAGGAGAGCCTGGAGCACATAAAACTTGGCGAGGCGTGGAAACACCTCAGATTCCATCATAGCGCAAAGAGTTGGCGGAATTCAGTCGTCAAAGGACGCAGGGCGGCTCCATTTATTTCTACTGTGGATCACGAGGGGCAGCGAGTAATCCGTTTGCACCAGGATGGTGGCAGCAGTGGGCGCCCTCAGTCTTTCTCGGCGAGCAATCTTCCCCGTACCTTACTCTCAACCGTTAACGCGACCGAAAGTCCAACCGCTCTGCTTGCCCGGCGAGAGATGCAATCTTGGCGTTTGCTCCAGCTCGAACCTTCGTCGTTGCGCAGGCCCGACGATTTTATGACACCTCCAGGGATGCGTCCCGATGGCTCCCACCTACCTGCAACCCTCTATGCGCTAGCGCACTCCGAGAGTCCGGAAAGTACTGATGACCATGATACTTGGGTCTACGAACAGATTGCTTTGAGGTTGACTGACCTGATTGACGATGTATATGAGGTCAGTATCGATAGAGATGAGAGGAGGCAGTTGCTGACCTTACAGGTTCAGGACAAGAATGGCACGACCTACCCCGCCCGATCTCTGTCCGACGGCACGCTACGATTTCTGGCGCTGGCAGTGCTGGCGCTCGATCCCTCTGCCCAGGGCGTTATCTGTTTGGAGGAGCCGGAAAACGGAATTCATCCTGAACGAATTGCGGCCATGTTGGAGTTGCTTCAGGACATTGCGGTCGACGTTACAAGGTCTGTTGCTAAGGACAATCCTCTACGCCAAGTGATCGTAAATACCCATTCTCCAGCGGTTGTACATCTTGTTCCGCCCGAAAGCTTACTTATAGCGGAGACGGAACAGGCCATCCGCGATTACAAGCGCTTTCAGAAGGCGGTCTTCAGATGGCTGCCGGACAATTGGCGCGGCGAGGCGTCCCCCGGGGAGAGAACTGTGATGAAAGGACACTTGCTATACTATCTGAATCCTATACCGAATAACGGTAGTCAACTGAGTCTTCTGATGGAAAATGTGGAACTGTACTGACGATGGAGGAACTCCGCTATACGCTGGTTGCTGAAGGAGGTAGCGACAGGGCACTTCTTCCTGTCCTGGACTGGTTGCTGATTGAGAATGGAGTACGTTGTCCCATTCAAGCGGCTTGGGCGGACCTAAGCGTTTTGCCGCTTCCTGACAGACCGAAGTTGGCAGACAAGATAGAACGCAGCCTTGCGTTTTACCCCTGTGATCTCCTGTTTGTTCACCGAGATGCAGACAGAGAGCCTCGAGAGAAACGCATACGAGAGATACATGAGGCGATTGCTGCTATACCAGATGGCCTGTCGCCCGCTTTCGTGTGAGTAATTTTTGTCCGGATGCAAGAGGCCTGGCTCTTGATAGATAAAGACGCTATCAAAGCAGCAGCAGGAAACAGGCGTTATACGGGTCAGCTAGATCTGCCCGCAGTAAGTCGGCTGGAAAGTCTACCCGATCCAAAGGGTGTCCTGAGCCAGCTGCTCATTCAAGCCAGTGACCTCAACAGACGACGGCTGAGAAGCTTCCGGGTAACCAAACATGCGGAACGCGTCACCGAATTCATAGATGATTATGCGCCGTTGAGACAGTTGAGCGCGTTTGCGGCTCTGGAAGAAGAGGTCAGCAACGCAATTCAGGAAAACAGGTGGTACCTCTAACCCTGTTCGTCGAGCATCGCTGCCCACATTGCTTTCTATGCCCTCCCAACCCTGGATTCTGAGACCACAAGTCGAGCCTTCGGCGGCGCTGCGGGCTGCTGTGGGGGGGCATCCTCTGGTGGCGCGGTTGCTGGCGCAGCGGGGGATGATCACTGCGGAGAAGGCGCTGCCTTTTCTGGACAGTGCGGCGTATGTGCCGGCGCGGCCGAGCGCGCTAGCGGGCCTGGACCGGGCGGCGGAAATTCTGATGGATGCGGTCCGTCAGGGTAAGAACTTCCTGGTCTGGGGCGATTTCGATGTTGACGGTCAGACGAGCACGACGCTGCTGGTGGCGGCGCTGCAGGAGCTGGCGGGGGCGCAGCGGGTGCGCTTTCACGTGCCGAACCGCTTCAGTGAAGGGCACGGCATCAAGCCCGCGAAGCTGAAGGCGCTGCTGGAGGATGCGAGCTTCAGGCCGCAGGTTCTGCTGACTTGCGATACGGGCATCGGGGATGGTGAGGGGATTGGCATGGCAAAGGAGGCCGGGCTGACGGTGGTGGTCACGGACCACCATGATTTGCCGGCTGAGTTTGCCGGCGCTGAAGCGGGCCAGGAGCCGCCATGCGGTGAAGCGGCTGACGTTACCGGCGAGCAGAGCGTGCGGCGGGCGGACGCGATCGTCAACCCCAAGTTTTTGCGTGCTGATGATCCGTTGCGCACGCTGCCGGGCGTGGGCGTGGCTTATAAGCTGGTGCAGCGGCTCTATGAACTGGCGGGCGACCCCGAAGGCGCGGCGCAGTTCCTGGACCTGGTGGCGCTGGGCATTGTTGCGGACGTGGCGGAGCAGATGCATGACACTCGCTACCTGCTTCAGATCGGGTTGGAGAGACTGCGGCGAACGGAACGGATTGGGCTTAAGGCGCTGATGGAGAGCGCCCGGCTGTCGCCGGACAGCGTTGACGCGCAGGCGATCGGTTTTCAGATCGGGCCGCGCATGAACGCGCTGGGGCGGTTGGATGATGCGACGGTGGCGGTGGAGCTGCTGACAACGGATGACGCGATCCGTGCGGGGCAGCTGGCGGCGCAGATGGAGCGGCTGAACAACGAGAGGCGGCTGCTGACGAGCCAGATTACGCAGACAGCGTTCGACATGCTGGAGCGGGAGCCGGTTCTGCTGGATTTCAATGCGATTGTTCTGGCGAATCCCAACTGGCACGCGGGGATCATCGGCATCGTTGCGGCGCGGTTGGTTGAGGCGTATCACAAGCCGACGGTATTGCTGTGCAGTGCGCCTGGGGAGCCGGCGCGGGGCAGTGCACGCAGCACGGCGGGGGTGGATATCGGCGGGGCGATCGCGGGGTGTGCGGAGCTGCTGATGCATCACGGCGGGCACCCGGGCGCGGCCGGGGTGACGCTGGAGGCAGCCAACATCGACCGCTTCCGGCGCGAGTTGAGCCGGCAGGTCGACCAGAACAGGATTGATGCGGGGCCGGAAGGCCTGCAAATTGACGCGGCGCTGCCATTCTCCGAGGTGAGCCTTACGCTGGCAGAGGAGATTGAGAGGCTGGCGCCCTTTGGCAACGGCAATCCGCTGCCCAAATTTGTAAGCCAGGGCCTGAAGGTGGTTCAGGACCGCCGGATCGGACGGGACGGCGCGCACCGGCGTTTGCTGCTGCAGGACAAGGAGGAGAGGAGACAGACGGCGGTCTGGTGGCGCAGCGCGGACGTGGAGCTGCCGGGTGGTGCGGTTGACATTGCCTATACGCTGGGCGTTAACGAGTATCGCGGTGATAGGAAGGCTCAGCTGACGCTGGAGGCGGTGCGGGCAGCGGAAGAAGCAGAGGCGACCCGCGTGGTCGAAGGGGTGGAGGGGAAGTGTGTCCTACATGACTTGCGACGCGAGCTTGTATCCGCGGACGATCTGCCGTCCTTCGACAGCGCGGTATGGTATGCGGAGGGTACGCGTTTGGGAGATATTCCCTTGCGCTCGCGGTTGGCGTCGACCCGGGCTGAGGCGGGTCGTGCGCTGGTGTTGTGGAGCAGCCCACCGTCGCCGGAGATGTTGCACTGGCTGGTGGAAAGGGTAGCGCCATCTGAACTGTACTTGATTGGCCGCGACACGGCGGAAGCACAGCCTGATGCGGTGCTGAAGCAGGTGGCGGGGATGGCAAAGTGGTCGATGCGGCCGGGCGAGGATGGGGGTCAGGGCGCGGCAGTACAGGACGGCAAGCTTCCCATTGACAAGCTGGCGGCCCGCATCGGTTTAACGGAAGAGATCGTTCGTTGCAGTCTGCTCTGGCTGGAACAGAAAGGGCTGCTGCAGTTGCGGGGATGGGAAGAGGGCGACGTCGCACTGGTGATGCCGGGGGACGGGAGCGAAGGGGACGGCAGTGAGCGAAGGCTCCTGCAGGAGGAGTTGAAGGAACTGCTGGCGGAGGTGCGGGCTTACAGGCGGTTCTTTCAGCGGGCGCCGGTGGGGGCACTCGGGCTGGAAGGGGAACTGCAGTAGTCAGTGGTCAGTGGTCAGTGGTCAGTGATCAGTGGTTAGTGGATAAGCTCCTTCGACATTTTGGGGAGGCCTATCAGAATACAACAAGAATGTTAGGTCTATAGGCGTGTCTGGGATGTTTCGGGCTTGAATGTTGTGAAAAATAAAATCAATCGATCTGCGAAGGCACGCGAAGGGTCGCGAAGAACACCAGAGGCTACCGGGATTTTCCTTGTGTGAATGCGCGGGTTAACTGCGCTTTGCTGCCGTAAGTAGCTGTTCTGACAGACGTCAACGAGCCCTAGTGAACTTCCAGGCCATGTTCTGAGTGCGTACTGTGTGCGGTCTGCCTGGGGGAATGTTCTGCCAGGAATTCTGTGCCGCGCTCTTGATGGTCTAAGAGGGATAGGTTGGGGGCCAATCTGGACTTGCCGTGCCTGCGCTGGCTCACGCCTCGGAACGAGCCACGACGCGGGGTGGGGGGAAGTTCGGTCGCAGCGGGTGGACAAGGTCGTATTGCGCACACACTCGCTGCGTCGGGGGGTTTTAGGAGAGGGGGCGTTGCGGGGGCGGAGCCCCCGCACAAGGGAGGGCCGAATAGGCCCGACCGCCCGGAACTGCAGTAGCCAGTAGTCAGTAGTTAGTAGTCAGAGAATGGCTGAGCGGAGGTTCTTGGGGTGTCTGAATGGGTTGTGCGTTTCATTCGAGTTGGACGCTGCCGCAGGGGACGCCGGGTTGGCCTTCGGCTTCGATTTTGACATTGTAGGCGCCGGGTTGGGCCAGGGGGTTGAGGTTTACGTCGAGTTCGACGCGGACGAATTCGTCTGGCTGCCACATTGTGGGCGGGTAGACGGAGAGCACGTCGCCGGCGCGATCCAGGGAACGACCCCAGATTTGCCCATCGCCGGCCTGGACCAGGGCGAAGAGCGGGGGCACTTCGCTTACTTCCTCGAATTTCCTCATCCACAGACGCAGATGGACCCAGCCACTGGGCGGGTGGTAGACAATGTCGCGCGCTGCGACGACAGGCGTGGTGATTTCGCAGGCGGCGAGTTCGACGCCGGGGAATAGCGGAGCCTGCGGATGGACGGCGGCTTCAGAGAGCTCGGGCAGGGCCTGGTATCTGTAACGGACGGCATAGCCTCGTATCTCCACGCCTGCCGGGTACTGCTCGGTGACGAGAGGGAATTTCCCATCCAGCCAAGATTGGACCAGCCGGTGATCGTCGACACCGGCGAGGTGGCTTTGGACCAGCCAGAGTGTGTCGGCGCCGTTGGGCGCGGCCAGGTCCTGGAGATGGGCGGCGATGAGGGTATCGGCCTGTTCGGGGGTCAGCGGGGCGTTGAAGTTGCCGTAGACGGGCATTTCTGTTGAGGCGGGCTGCTGGCGCAGGTACCAGTCGAGGGCGGGGAGGAGGAAGTAGGGGTTGACGAGAGCGGCGGCAGCGGCGTGGGGGCTGTGCTCCTGATAGGCATTGATATAGCCGGCGGCGGCGCGCCAGTTTTCGCGGAAAAGCGGGGGCGTCCAGAGGACGGGCAGCGAGGCAGCGAGGAGGGCGAGGGCGGCAAGGCCGCTGAGGGCGCCGGCGGATGGCTGCCAGCGTGCGATTGCGCTCACGCCGCGGGCGGCGGCCCAGAGGACGAAGGGAGCGAGGAAGATAAAGTAGCGGTCCTCGCGGAAGATTGCGGCGTTGGTGGCGAGCAGGGCGCTGCCGATCAGGAGCGGGGTGCCGATCCAGAGCCAGAGGATTGGACGTGTGTCGCGACGGTTGCCGGCGGGGAGGAGGAGACCGGCAAGGGCGAGAAGGGCGAAGAAGAGGACGGCTGCGGTGCGGGCGGCGTCGGGCCAGCCGGTGTGCCAGACGGTGAAGATGCGGAGCTGGCGCCAGAGGTTGGGCAGGAAGCCGGCAAAGGGTACGCCGGTTGTGCCGGATGCGCTGTTGACGACCCAGGCGCTGCGGGCCAGGGGGAGGAAGAGGAGGGCGACGACCGCGAAGGCGGCTACGGCCTCGAGTACGTAGCGCCTGTTGAAGGATCCGTTGCGGCGGGCGAGGAGAAAGACGCTGAGACCGAGACCGGGAAGGAAGAAGGCGGCGTAGAGATAACTGTAGAGGGCGAATAGGAGGGTTGCTGCGAGACCGGACCAGCAGAGAAGGCGGGCTGGGGCGACGCCTCTGCCGGGTGACATTCCATGCGGAGGCATGTGTTGGCGGGCGGCGACGAGGAAAAAGGCGGCCCAGACGATGGCGGTGGCGGCGGGCTGGAACATGCGCAGCTCCTGGCTGTACCAGACGAGCACGGGCGCGAGCGCGGTGAAGGCGGCGGCGAGCAGGCCGCTGGGGCGACCGTTGAGCAGGGTTACAAGACGCAGGATTCCCCAGACCATGAGAATACCGATGAGGACGCCGAAGATGCGCAAGGCAGCGTCGCTTTGGCCGGCGCCAAACATGCCGAGGAGCGTTTGCCAGTAGTGGAGGGCGAGATAGTAGGCGGGCGGGTGCTTGTCTCTGAGCAGTTGGAGGGTGCCCGATAAGATGTGAGCGGGACCGAGCCTTGCCCAGTTGAGGGAGATGGCTTCGTCGAACCAGATGCTGTGATATTCCAGGCGCCAGAGACGGGGCAGAGCTGCCAGGAGGAGGACGAACAGTTCGGGCAGGGAGGTAGTCCAGATGCGCTGATGGATCGCTGTCAGGCGCGCGGCCGCCAAGGCAGTGCGGCCCTTGGGGGATGGTATCGAGCGGGTCACAGTGGTCGTTCTTGCGTTGTCATGCTGTGGACTGGGAGGCAGCCGCCACGCGCCGCAACCGATTGGCCAGGACTGAGCGGAAGGTTACTGCTCCGATCACGATGGCTCCGCCAAGCAGCGCCAGGGGCGTGGGCATCTCGCCGATGAAGAGAAGGACCCACACGGGATTGAGAATCGGTTCCAAGGTCTGAATAAGGACGGCTCCCACCGCTGTCAACTCTTTGATAGCGAGGGCAATGAGAATCGAAGGGAGACCGATCTGAAAGACGCCGAGAAAGAGCATGCCAGCCCAGTCGGCCGGGGTCGGCGCGGCCCCGAAGAGAAAGGGGAGGCCGAGGAGCGCAGCGAGGACGTTGCCAAGCAGGACGGTTTCGATGGTGGACGAGTCCTTTTGTTTGCGCATGAAGAGGAGAAACCAGGCGAAGGTGAGGCCGGCAAGGAGGGCAAAGAAGTTGCCGACCGCACCGCCAGCGCTGAGCCCGTCGCTGTAGAAGCAGAGGAGCCCCACTACAATCGCCGCAAGGGCAAGCCAGTCCAGCTTGCTCACGGCCTCGCGGAGATAGTGAATGCCGAAGAAGGCTACGAATACTGGTGCGGTATATTGGATGAAGATGGCGTTGGCGGCGGTGGTTTCACGGGCAGCAATGATGAAGAAGGCCTGCGCGCCGACGAGAGCGAATGCCCCGCCAAGTTGGGGGAGCGACCAGTTGAAGTTGAGCCGGGGATTCGAGTGCCGCGGGCGTGAGCCAGCCGATGGAGCCCGACGCGAGGGCAGGAACGGGCGCGCCATGAAGAGAGCGATTGTCAGGGCAGCGACGGCGCCGCGGACTCCAAGCAGGGGCAGATGCCCCACAGATATTATTTTGATCAGCAGGCCGCTTGTGCTGAAAAAGATGGCTGCCAGAGCCATGCAGTAGATTGCTTTGCGGTGGGTCATTGAGTTTCTAGTTTTGAGTTTCTAGTTTTTAGTGAACACCAGAGGATGGTCAACAACCATGATCGATGGATAGTTGCTCAAGACGCGACGTTTCGCTTTTGCCTAGTAGTTGGAGAAGGCGTAGCGCAGGGTGACGCTGAGTATGTAGTAGGCGGCGAGGACTGAGCCACGGAGGGTTCCGCTTACTTTGGATTGTCCGGCGCGGCGGGGGGCGAAGCTGACGGGCACTTCGAGAATCGGGACGCCCCGGCGGGCGCATTTTACCATCATTTCGGTGGGCCAGCCGAAGGTCATCTCCTGCATGTGGAGTTTTTGCAGCAGGTCTCGGCGGATGGCGCGGTAGGGGCCGAGGTCGGTGACGGCTACGCGGTAGAGCTGGCGCATGAGTGCGGAGGTGAGCCAGTTGCCGAAGCGCTGGTGGGGGGGCATGGCGCCGGGGAGGATGTCGCCGAGCACGCGCGAGCCGAGGACGAGATCGGCCTGGCCTTGTTGAACGGGTTGGAAGAGGCGGGGCATTTCGGCGGGCAGAGAACTGAAGTCGCCGTCGAGAAAGAGGAGGATGTCGGCGGTTGCGGCAGCGACGCCGGCGGCGCAGGCGTAACCGTAACCGCGGCGGGGTTCAACGACCACGTGGGCGCCGGCTTCGGCGGCGAGGGGTCCGGTGTCATCGGTGGAGCCGTTGTCGGCGACGATGACGCGGGCGACGGGTTGTGCTGCGGCCTCGCGCACGAGTTGGGCGATGTTGCCGGCCTCATTCAGGGCTGGGATGATGACGTCGACGTCCATTGGGTGGTCAGGAAGCGGCTTGTGGCGGGGGCGCGTTCGGGATGGGAAACGAGTTCGGCGGACAGGCGATCGAGCTCGGCGGCGCTGTCGACATCGTACCATTCGGGCAGCAGATCGACGCGGATGTTTTCTTCGGCGGCGATGACCAACGTATCACGGAGGACGGTTGGGGTGGACATCTGCACTTCGGTTACGAGGCGTCCGGGCGGCTCCTTTACGCCGATGAAGTAGTAGCCGCCGTCGGCGCAGGGGCCGAAGACGGCGTCGACGTGGGGATCGTCGAGGCGTTGGAAGGCGGAGCTGAGAAGGTCTGCGGGCAGGGTGGGGCTGTCGCTGTTGATGGCGGCGACCTGGCGAAGGCCGCAACCGAGAACAGTGGAGAGGACGAATTGGAGACGGTCGCCCAGCCGTTCGGGACGGTGGATGGGGGACTCTTGTTGCGGCCGTGCGGACTGGGAGCGCGTTGCAGCAGCGGGCCGAGGCGTGGAAATAGCGGTTGGACTGCCGGTGGGAAGTGTGCGGCCGGCTGGCGGCGCCAAGCCATCCTGTGGGATCAGCCAGAAATCGGGCGCGAGGCGGCGGAAGAAGCCGAATGCGGCTGCCGGTGTATAGGCGATTACGGGCATGAAGGCTTCAAGGTGGGCGGCGGCACGCACGGTTGCCAGGATATCTTCCAAGAAGCAGTGGTAGAGAGAGGCTGCGGAGTCGCTGGTGAGGGGCGGGACGAGGCGGGTCTTGGCGCGGCCGGGGATGGGTTGTTTGGCCATGACAAGCAGGGCGCGGCGGGCGGGATTTTCGACGTGCGATGGGATGGAGGGTCGAATGAGGGGGCTGCCGTCAGGTAGGGACGAGTCGCCGGGCAAGGAAGGCTCGCTACCGCCTCTTTGCGCTGCCCCCTCGTTTTGGGCGGTCAATCTCCCGCCTCCCGTACGGCAGCCAATTCCTGGCGCAGCGCGCCGCGTTTTTCCCAGGCCTGGCGGATGGACAGGTAGGAGATATAGGTATAGCCGCCGGCGTAAAGGGAGAGCCAGGGGAAAAGCCACCAGAAGCCGTTGAGAAGACTGTATATCAGGAGCGCGTTGGCGTAGACGGCGAGGACGAGTTCGGCCCAGACGGTGGGGTCGCTGGGGAGAACGTAGGCGCTGGTATGCCAGTCCTTATTGGCGCGGGTGACGGCGAACTTAGGTGTGCGTTTGAAGGCGCTGCGGACGCCAAGAAGGGCCTCAAAGACAGCGCGGCTGTTGTTGACGGAGAGGCCGGTTCCCAGCCCCAGCAACACAAAGAGGCGGCGAATGCGCTGGCGGACAGAGACGCCCTGGCTTTGCATTGCGGTCCAGTACATGAGCGGGGGGCCAATGGCGGTGAGAGAAAAGAGGGAAGCGATTCTCAGAGCGGGGCTGAAGGAGGACATCATCGGCAGCAGGAAGAGCAGGTTGAGGAGCATGAGCGGGTGGACGGCGTAGCCGGTGAGATGGGCGATGCCGAGCACCTTGCGCCACAGGGGCTGCCCGGAGCCGAGGACGGCGATGGAAAGTTTTTTTGCCGTCTGCATACTACCCTTGGCCCAGCGGAACTGCTGCCGCTTGAAGGCGTCAACAGAGACGGGGATCTCTGCGGGCACGATCACGTCGGGCAGGTAGGCGACGCGCCAGCCGCACAGTTGCGCGCGGTAACTGAGGTCGAGGTCTTCGGTGAGCGTGTCCTCCTGCCAGCCGCCGGCTTCGTCCATGCAGGAGCGGCGCCAGAGGCCGGCGGTGCCGTTGAAGTTGAGCAGCGCGCCCAGCTCGTTGCGGGCCCGCTGTTCGACGACGAAATGGCCGTCGATGCCGAGGGATTGAGCAAGTGTGAGACGGGAGACGTTGGCGTTGAGATGGCCCCAGCGGGCCTGGACGCAGCCGACCTCGGGATTGTCGAAGGGGGAGATGGTACGCTGCAGAAAGTCGGGCGGGGGCACGAAGTCGGCGTCGAAGATGGCGATGAATTCGCCGCGGGCGTGGGCGAGCCCCTCGCGCAGGGCGCCGGCTTTGTAGCCTTTGCGTACGGTGCGGTGGTGTTGGGTGATGTCGACGCCGTTGCGGCGGTGGTAGGCGATGCAGTTGGCGATGATCTGACTGGTATCGTCGGTCGAGTCGTCGAGGACCTGGATCTGAAGCCGGTCTGCGGGCCAGTCGAAGGCGGCGACGGCGTCGATCAGGCGTCGGACGACGTGACGTTCGTTGAAGACGGGGAGCTGAACGGTAACGGAAGCGTATTCCCGTATGTCGGGGGGTGGCGGCGGTTCGGCGTCGAAGAGGGTTCGCCGGGCGATTAGGGTCAGAAGGAGCGCCTGCAGGCCATAGATGGCGAGAAGGGACGCGCCGATGATGTAGATAAGTTGCAGAACCGTCATACGAAGATATCAGCCTTCAGTTTCCGGGCTCCGGTTGCCAGGTCGACTGCCACGCGGGGAGGTGACAGCAGGAGTGTGTTGAATTCAAAGTGAACACAAGCTCTTTCGCTCACTGCACACTCTGCGGCTCCATGCGGAAAGTTGGGCGCGCACAGGGCAGGGATGCAGGGACGGTGTGTAAAGATCTGACGTCTTTACCAGATGGGGCCGCCCGGGGGTTCTCCCAACCGCCGCAGGAGCAGGCTATCCAGTCCCCAAGCGCGGCCGGACTGGGCCAGGGCCACGACCAGGGCGGAGACGGTGAGCAGCACGTAGGTCCAGATCCAGTCGTTGCCGCCCAAGTAGGCCAGAAACAGGTTGAAGAAAAAGAGGGCGGCGCCGAGGGCAGCCAGAGGCGTGAAGAGGCCGACCAGCAACCCGAGGCCGAGCAGCAACTCTCCGATCAGTTGAAAGACTGCGAACAGCCCGGGCACCTGGAGGATTGTGCCGTTGATCAGCGCCCGATAGAAGGCGGGGCCGCCGCCGTTGTCATTAAAGAGATAGTTAAAGAGACCGACGATGCCATCGGCTGTGTAGATTCCATCCTGCAGATTTTTGAACCAGGTGACAATCAGTATCACCCCTAGTGTTATGCGTAGAATGGCGGTGGCCTGTCGAGCTGTGTTCTGTTCCTGACCCATTTCGATGCTCCTGTACTATTTCAGTGTTCGTTACGCGATATTCAGCCCGGCGTTGAAGTGCCGGGGGCGGTGCGATTCAGGTGTGGCGGCAGGTGGCGCAGCAGGCCAGCGGCGCGGTCAGTCAGATATACGCCCACCAGCATTGCCAGGGTGGTGGTAATACTGCCCAGGCTCAGGAGGGGGACGCCGACGAGGGAGTGGCCAAGGTTGCAGCCGCCGGAGATACCGGCGCCTATGCCCATGAGGAGACCGCCTGCGGCCAGCTGTGTATAACGGGCGGTCGTTTCTCCCCGGGCCCAGAAGGTGCCGGCGCGGCGGGCGGCGATGAAGGCGCCCGGCAGCAGGGCTATCAGTGCAACGGGAATCCAAAGGTTCCCGGATTCGCTGCCGCCCAGCAGCAGTTCGTAGAGTGCAGTGGGGACGCGTGAGGTGCCGAAGGTATAGTTGGCGCCGCCGGCACGGGCGAGGAGCCAGGCCAAGCTGGTGAAGAGCCCGACGGCTATGCCAAGGGGCAGCCACGACCAGTAGTCTCCCTGTTGGGGACGGGGACTGCGCCAAAGGAAAAGGGCGACGGCGGCCAGAAGCAGGAGCAGCAGGGCGATCCCCAGTGGGGCACCGAGGAGATTCAAAAAGGTGGTCGTTTGGCCATCGGTTACCACTGGATTTTGGTTGAGCGCGATCCGCAAAGGGTTGAGGGGCCCGCGCCAGGCGAGCAGGTCACCGATTGACCAGGTGGCCAAACCGACCAGCACGCCTAGCATGCCGTGGCCGAGTTTATAGAAGATGCCGGTCACGCAGGTGGCGGCGATGACCATGCCGGCGCCGAAGATGAGGCCACCGGCGAGGTTCGCCTGCCAGGCCCAGGGGGCAATCCAGGGCGTGATCCAGCCGAGGGCGATCATGCCCTGCACGAGCGGGATGGCGATGAGCAGCGTCAGCAGATAGGCGCGGAGCAGGTCCAGTTGCGGCGGCCGGCGGAAGGGGCCGCGCAGGGTGCTGTGGAAGCAGAAATCGCCTCTTTCGAGGAGGTATCCGAGCGCTAAACCGGCGGCAAGGGCCAGCAGAATGGTCATGCGGCAGAGTTCCGTTTGCGGTTACCAGTTGCTGGTTGCGGCCGCCGCCAGCCAACCGGAAACTGACAACGAGCCAGTTTTTTCGGGCAGGATTTGTAAGTCACTGCGCAGAAAGAGGGTGAGCATTCCATTTGGCGGTTCCCAGCCTCAGTTCCTACTTGTCAGCCCATCCAGGCCCCAGACGCGGCCAGCGCCGGTGACCAAGAAAAGGCCGTGCCACATTGCGAGCATGGCGTAACTCCAGGGCCATTCGCCGGGGACGTCGAGGAGGCCGATACCAAGGTTGAGAGAGAGGCCCAAGCCGAGCAGCGCGCCGAGACGGGTGAAGGCGCCGGCGAGAAGGCTGAGGCCGACGGCCAGCTCGGTGAAAAAGATCAACCAGGCGAAGAGTGTAAAGTTCGGCAATACGATCTGTTCGACGAAGAGGCCGTAGAGGGGGAAGGCGGCATGGGCCACTTCGAGTTGCAGCCAGTCCATGAGGCCGCGACCCTCTGCGGGCATGAAATCGGGCGGCAGTTTCCAGCGCAGAGAGAAGAGCCATAGGACGCCTATGATGGCGCGGGCGATGGCGATGGGCCACAGGGGGGCGCGGACGTTCATTGACCATTCTCGGCGGGCAGGAGATGGATACGTTCGCGAGGCAGGTGCAGGATGATTTCTTCGCCGCGGCTGAAGCGCTGGTAGGGGGTCACGGTGAGCTGCAGGTGGGTGTCGCTGATGCCGGCGCCGCAGCGGGCGACCAGGCCCTGGAAGCTATAGGTCTCGACCAGGCCGACCAGGTTGTTATGGCCGTTACGACCGACTTCGACGGCTTCGGGGCGGATGGTAACGAGCACGTCGCCATCGGGCTTGTCGGAGTCGTCCACTTCGAGCGGGCCGAGATCGGTGTCGACGATGCGTCCGCGTTTGATTCCGGGCAGAAAGTTTATGCCGCCGAAGAAGCGGGCCACGTCACTGTCGACGGGACGTTCGAAGAAGCTGCGGGGCTCACCGATCTGGCGGACGGCGCCGTGCATGAGGAGACAGATGCGATCGGCGACGGCGACGGCATCGGTCTGATCGTGGGTGACGAAGATCATGGTGATGCCGGCCTGCTGCTGGAGGGTGCGGATGGTGGCCCGCAGGTCCTCGCGCAGGCTGGGCTCGAGGCTGCTGAGGGGTTCATCGAGCAGCAGTACGCGGGGTTGAATGACGAGCGCCCTGGCGAGGGCAACGCGCTGGCGCTGGCCGCCGGAGAGCTCGTCGGGCCTACGGTCCTCATAGCCGGCCAGCTGCACGGCAGCCAGGGCCTGGGCCACTTTTGTGCGAATTGTGCTGGCGCCGGCGCGCCGCATTTTGAGGCCGAAGGCGACATTTGCGCCGACGTCCATGAAGGGGAAGAGCGCATGTTCCTGGAAGACCATGACGGCGCCGCGTCTTTCCGGCGGTACGCCCAGCACGGACTGGTTGTCGAAACGGATATCGCCGTCAGTGGGAGGCACCAGGCCGGCTATGGAGCGCAGAATGGTGGTCTTGCCGCTGCCGGACGGACCCAACAGGACCATGAGCTCCCCCTGACCGACGGTCAAGGAGACGTCGTGCAGGACGGGCGGGCCGTAGGGGAAGGTGTGGGAAAGGTTGTGTAGTGAGACGGTGGTCATTGTTGGACAGCTAATGTGCGGTCAATGTGAGAACACGTTTTTCTGTGTGTTACGAATTGCGTATTGCGTATTTCGTATTGCGTAAAGACAGACATTACAGGCGCGATTCCATTGGGTGATGCGAGCGGGAAGTCCTGGTGTCAAACGGGACTTACAACTGTAAGGAACTGTGGTCGCGAGCCTTTCGTTGCACGGTTTCCGCTTCCTCGATCGCGGGCAGACCGGGCCGAGGAAACCGGAAAGCAGCCTATTCGGGCCAGATCTCCATCTGACCGCCTAATGGCAGCTGGATCTGCGCATCGGGACCTTCGAACCAGCGTGCGTAGATTTCGTGGTAGACACCGGACTTCCAGAGTTCCTGGAGGGCGTAGTTGACCTGATCGCGCCAGGTGGACTGGTTGTTGGGCACGCCGATGCCGAATTGGACGGGATTGTGTCCGCCGGGCAGGAGCTCAAGTGCGGGGTCGCCGGCTGCGAGGGCCAACATGGTGATGTTGTCTTCGGTGTAGCCTTCGACGGCGCCGTCACGGAGGGCCTGCATGGCGGCGAGCTTGTCGCTGAATTCGACGATTTCGGGGGCCGGGCCACCCTGGGCCTCGCTGTAGGCGATCCAGGAGGGGATGGCTGAACTGCCGGCGTTGGCGGCCACTTTGAGGCCCATCAGTTCATCGATGGAGGTGTATTCGCCGGTGCGAATGAGAAAGGACTGATTGTCCCAGAAGTAGGTGATGCTGAAGTCGATGGCGTCGTCGCGTTTGCGGGTGTGGTTCATGCTGGCGATAGAGATGTCGACGCGGCCTTCCTGGAGGAAGCTGATGCGGGTGGTGCCGTCGACGACGATCAGTTCCGGTTTCAGGCCCAGCTGTTCGGCCATGGCGTGGGCGAGGTCGACGTCGAAGCCGACCCAATCACCGTCTTCGGTGACAAAGCTCAGGGGAGGATTGTCGTTGCGCACACCGATGCGCACGGTCCCGCGAGCTGTTATTTCATCGGCGAGGGAAGGTGCGTCGCCAGCGGGCATTGCCGGAATCGCCTGGCAGGCGGCCAGCAGGACGGCGACTAGAACGAGAGGGAAAACACGTTGTAGTGCATTCTTCATTGAATGTGACTCCTTTTTGCGAAGTGTATCAGATTGCACCAAGGATGGGCAAAACGGGGGCGATTTTGGGAAACGCGTTGCATAGCGCGGTGTTCATAGCGTTGGGAAGGCTGGGCAAACGCAGATGGATTCTCACTTGCAGCGTATTCGTTCTATCGTACCATAGCAGGAGGCGTAATAAATGTAAGCAATGGTACGCATTGGCGCTGCATTTCCTCTGCGGAGGGAGGGAATCCCAGTACATCTTCAGGTGCAGTTCCTTGCATAGTGTACGAGCGCAAGCCCCTTTGGCGGGCGTGCTTCAGTAGCTGAAAAAAGAGTGGGCAAGATCGGAAGGTCGACTGCGCCGCTCCCAGCGCTGGGAGAGGCGGGAAAGGGTGAAGGCGAGCACGAAGTAGAGCACGCCGACAAAGGTGTACATGGTGACCCAGTAGGGCGCGTTGGTTACGTCGGCGCCGAGGGCCATGCGGGCGACGGTCATGACTTCGGCGACGCCGATTACGACGACGACCGAGGTGTCCTTAAAGAGGCTGATGGCTTGACCGGTGAATGCGGGCAGCATGACTCTCAAGGCATAACGCAGCTTGACGAGAATGTAGACCTGGCGGGGGCGGCTACCCATGAGGCGGGCGGACTCGACCAGCTCCTGGGGGACGGCGGCGAGTCCGGCGCGCAGGATTTCGGCCTGGTAGGCGCTGGAGTAGAGGGCCAGCGCCACAAGGGCCGACGTGCGGGGGCTCCAGTTGAGCCCGAAGCGGACGCCGCCGACGCCCTGGTGGACGAGGACGAGCAGGAGTATCAGGGGTATGCCGCGGAAGAATTCGACGTAGGCGACGGCGCACCAGCGGAGCGGGCGCCAGTTTGACCGTTCGGCGCTGCTGACGGGCACGGCGAGACAGAAGCCGACGGCGACGGCGAGCACGGCGAGGATGAGGCTGAGGACGAGGCCGCCGGGCCGTTGCCCGGAGAATCCGAACAGGAGGGCAGGCAGTTTTTCGATCAGGAAGGAGATGTGGTCATTCATCGGCGATCAGAAGCAAAGGGAGGCCGGTGGAGAATTGGCACAGTCAGCCTCCGGCGACGAGCCATTGCTTTTCGACCCAGCGCAGGAGGCCGGAGAAGGCAAAGGCGAGGAGAAGATAGACGATGGCGGCGAGCATGAGAAATTCGAGCGCAAGGAAGGTGCGGGTGATTGCGGTTTGGGCGCTGTGGAAGAATTCAGGGGTGGCGACAAAGGCGGCTAGCGCGGTGTTTTTGAGATGATGGATAAGGCGGGTCGAGATGGCCGGGAAGGCGGTTCGCAGGCCCTGAGGCAGCAGAACCGTCCAAAAGAGTTTGAGGCGCGAGGCACCAAGCGTGCGGGCGGCGTCAACGTGTTGCTGGGGGATGGCGCCGACGCCGGCGCGAAAGAGCTCTGCGAGGTAGGCGCTGGTATTGAGGACCAGGGCGACGCCGGCGGCGAGCGTATAGTAGGGCAGGGAGAGCCCGCTCCAACTGCTGAGCCAGTTGAGAAAGGCGTTATCGAAGAAGATGGGGCGCCTCAGCTCGGTGGGGAAGAGGTTGGGCAGGGCGAAGGCCCAGATGATCATGAGCACGAGGGCGGGCAGGTTGCGGTGGGTTTCGACATGGAGAACGGCGAGGGCGCCGGCGAGGCGGTTGCCGGAGATGCGCATGGTACCGGCGGCGACGCCGAGGACGAGGGCGAGTGCGGCGGTGACGGCGGTGAGGACCACGGTGAGGAGGAGGCCCTGCAGGAGCAGATTGAGCAGGTCGGGGGTGAGCCAATTTGGGGTCATTTGGCGCAGATGAAGAGCATCAAGGAGCTGTCATCAGTCAAGTCGGCGCGGTTGTAGCCGCCATGGCACTCGAGGATTTGCAGTCCTGCCTCGGAGAGGAGGCCGGTGACATCTTGCCGGGTGAAGAGGCGGTAGCGCAGGTGGAAGTCCTGGGAGCCGTCGGGGGAGACGATGTGGAACTTTTCGGTGACGATGCCGGTGTCGTCGTCGTAGCTGCGTTGGACCTGGGCGTAGCTGGTGTCGCTGCCGAAGCGGTCGGACGGTTTGAGGGCATCGAGGGCAGGTTGCTTTTGCGGGAGCTCGAGGGCGAAGCGGCCGCCTTCTTTCAGGGAGTCGAAGACGGTCGTAAGCAGGTCGCGGTTGTCATCATCTGACGCGGGGGTGAGCTGTCCGAGTGTTGTGAAGAGGCAGAGGGCGGCGTCGAACGGTTCGGCGGTGAAATAGCCTTCTGCGGCAACTTGCTGGAAGTCGACAACGACACCGGCCTCATGCGCGTTGTCGCGGGCGGCCCTGATCATGGCGGCGGCGGGGTCGATGCCGAGGACACGGTAGCGGCGGCGGGCCAGTTCCACGCTGTGGCGGCCGAATCCGCAGCCGACGTCGAGGACGCGTGCGCCGGGGGATAGGGGAAGCGCGTCGACGAGGAAGTCGATCTCCTGCCGGGTTCGTTCGGCAGTCAGCAGGGGATGGCGGAGGAAGGGGGAGCCGTCCGAGAAGAAGTCATTCAACTGTCAGTTCCCGGCAGCAGCGTCATCCGGAGGTGCGTGTAGGGCCCCACTCACGGTGGGGAGGTACTGATTGCGCTTTTTTCACAACGTGTCGCGCACATCAAGCATGGGCAGGTCCTGACGTTCGAGGTCGTAGAGGGCCTCGAAGGGGATGGCTGCATCTGCGGCTGCGGCGGCTTCGGCCCAGCCTTCGACCCATTCGCGCTCGATGCCGTCGACATCATCGACGACGCGGAGGCGATCGATTTCGTAGGTCTCTTTGAGCTGCTTCATTTCGGCGGCGACGCTCTCTGGGGAGCGCTGGCGGAAGGCCTGGCCGTGAACGGAGTCCCGGCACCAGTCGCAGCCGTAGGGGCAGCCGCGGGAGGTGGAGATGGTGAGGGATGAGTAGCCGTTTTCTTCGCGCCAGGTGTCGAGGTAGCGGTCCATGTCGATGAGGTCACGGGCGGGGAGGGGCAACTCGTCAAGGTTTTCGACGGGGGGGCGGGGCTGGTTTACGACGGGTGCGCCGGCGGCGTCGCGGAAGGCGATGCCGGGTTCACGCGCCAGCAGTGCGGGCGTGAGGGGGCCGGCGTCGATAAGGCGGAGCAGTGCGTCGAGGGTCTGCTCGCCTTCGTGGTGGACGACCATATCGACCTGGGGGAATTGGAGGTAGTAGGCGGGGTCTTTGGTCGGGTCGGGGCCGCCGAGGATTGTGAGTGTGCCGGTGGTTTTGGCGTCGGCGGCGAGGGTGAGGGCCATGTCGCGCAGGGGGAGGACGGCGGAGATGCCGACGAGGTCGGGTTTTTCGGCGGCGAGGCGTGCGGAGAAGGCGCTGACGTCTTCTTCGAAGGTGCCGTCGAAGACGGCGACTTCGTGGCCCTGGGCGCGCACGTAGCCGGCGAGGTAGAGGAGGCCGAGCGGGAAGTAGGGGCTTTGGAGGGCCTGCTCTTCGGGATTGAGGCTGAGAAAGAGTGGGTGGACGAGAAGGATTTTTGCCATTGGTCTGGGTTTCTGTCTACAGCGGACAGTTTTTGCGTGAGGCCGTCCGCTTAGAACCGAGGGTGATTATACACTGCGCGGCGTGGACTGTCTAAGGAAGCAGTTTCGGGACCGATTCATCAAGATTTGGACGCTTTTGCGGCCCTTGTAGGGCGCCCACCAGGGGGGCACCTACAGGATTCCGGCAGGAAAGCGAGGCTCTGGCCATATGCGATACAGTTGCCTTCCTCCGTTGTCGGATTTTCTTCTGGCAAGAGTCGTTGCTTGCCAGGGCCAGGGCCATTTCGACTGAATGCGGTCACTATTATAACACACTAAAGGCGCCCGCGGGGGACGAAATTTATGATTGGGCAGGGCAATCGCAACTTGGTTGTGTAGCGGCTTGAGAAGATGCTCCTGATTCCAGCCGGCCCGTTTGCATTTGGCGGCGATGCCGACACTGGCGGATTTCTCATCTGTGAGGTGGACGAGAGTTTGTGAGCGTTTACGAGTGTTTACGAGTGTTTACGAGCGTTTACGTGCGTTTGCGAGTGTTTGGGTGATGTCTGAACTACAGTTCATGAGATTTGCGCGACGGGCTGTGCTCAGGGATTCGCTGGTGCGCGTGGGCGCGTACGAGATCAATCGAGAGATGTACAAGAGTTGTATGTCCGGTGATATGGTGGGATGTGTTTTGGCGGGAATATGGCGGAAATAGCGGAAATGGCGGAAAAGTAGGGTAAAAGCGGGCGAAATTTTTTTTCCACTCCTTGTTGTCGTTACGCTTTTGCATCAGTTTTTCCGTGTCTGGATTCTGTTCCCGGTTCTGGCAAGTTCTCTACGGTGCTCGTCCACTACTCTAACAGACGACAGACTCATGCCGGTCGCGTGGCGGCGGGGGGCAGGGGGTCGGGTCAGAGCGGGCTGATTTCCTATTTTTGGGCTTCATCGCCTGGCTTCGAGCACAGTTTTTCACTGTCTTGGTTGGGTGACGGGCAGCTTACAGTCTTGGAAGGGTCCTCCCCTGCCTTCGGATTCGCTGCCAGAGACAGTCATGGCTTGGTGATGACAGTACGGTTTCGGTAATGCCAATTGATATTTCGGCACCAGGCTATTATAACACTGCAATATCACTATTTCTGATGCAATTTCACTGGCCCTTCGGCGGCGATCACGAAGAGAAAGCCCGCCGCGAAGCCGCCCAGAGGCAGGTCAAGTCAAGCGACGGCGCCAGGGCCACTCTGAGCGCCTTTTCAGGCATGAGAGTACCCTAACTACTCCCCTTTCCATCGGCGATACGGATGCGGAGGTCTAAGGTCAGATTCGCTCTGGCCGCGAAATCCTCCAGTGTAGCCTTGGCCCTAGAAATACTATCTCTGAGAGCAGCTTGACAGAACCGCTGCGAAAGGACCTGCACAAATGAGCATTGCTACAATCGACAAGGCCACCATCCGCGCCGTAGCCCAACTGATCGCCCAGAAATCCAATCCCGAACAGATCACCCTCTTCGGCAGCCATGCTCTTGCGCCTTGAAGGCTCGCGAAGGCCCATCATTACTAACAAGGCTTGGGTGCTATGGGGAGGTAGTCCTGCACCAGTCCTGGTCGTATGTAACCCCCACCAGCCAGATTCATCGTCATGGGTGCTCTGAAGGTGACGGCAATAGCACCGCGACGCGTTGCCCCTTGTCGCTTTCTCCCGGTACGAAATTCAGGTGTGGAACTGATCCGGACATGAGGGCTCGCTCGACGGCACTGAGATTAGCGAGACGGGCGGACTCAAGGTGGGATTGGATCCGTACTATTGCAACAGTCACCCCCTCATATTCGATCCTTATGTCTTTTCTGAAGAGAAAAGCGTGCGAAGAGCCATCCGTCAGTTCCTTGAGCGCTGGTTCCGAAGGGTCCAAGCGAAGGTTCCAGGATTCCCATGTGAAGTCAATGGTCTCCTCCCTTAGCATGGCCGCAGCTGCCAGTATCTGTTGGCCTTCCTCGGGAGTAAGTGAAGGAGACATCTCCCAATGAATGCCGCAGCGTTTCTGCAAATAGGCGAGTGCCTCAACAATCCTGCTGAGGCTGTCATCTTCCAAGAAGGACTCTCGTATCTCAATGCGCGGTTCTAATCCGCCTTGCCAACGGAATCGAAGATGATGGGGCGGCTTACATGCGTCTACCCATCGGCAGAGTGGCAAAAGAGCCTCTGGCATGGTGGACTGGGGGGTCAACCAGAACTCCGCCTCAAGGCCCATGGTTTCTACGTTCACCTTGAAGCGAGCTTGCAGCCACCCAGTGCTATCGGCTCCAGTTAAGGTGGATCCTCGTAGGCCACTTGTCCGTTCTGTGAGTTGTACCGGCAAACTGGCCAAAATCATGTCTCCGTCCACGATGTCGAGTAAGAGGGTGACAGGCTCGTCTAGGCTATTGATCGGAATTAGGGTGAGTTCCGCTTCTGTGAAGTAACCTGCGAGGCCGAATGGCGCATCAACCGTGACACTGTCGACCATGTGGGGTGGTATGGTCGCCTCCAAGCCATAGTTGAGAGCGTTCTGCACTACTTCGTCGTCGGTATCCACGAGAATCTTGACATTCACTGTGACAGGTCGATCCTTGGTAGCACCCAAGTACTTCGAATAGACATCGACCCTCATGTCACAGAATCCAACTGAGAAGACTACGTTCGTTGGCCTGCCATCGGCCGCATCTTTTCCTGTGGATAGCTCATATCTGTAGTGGGGATCAATCTCATTCAGGCGCCCGCGGAGCGTCCGTAATCGTTCCATTGCGTCTGGGACATCCGTGACAATCGCCTGCTCTTTGTGAAGTTCTCGGAGCAAACGAACCACCTCATCGTTTGTCCCTTCCAGGAAGTATTGCCGAATATCCGAAAACGCCGACATCTTTTCGTCAAGCCATGTTTTTCCGTACCACTTTATCGGGAAGGAGTAACCCTTGCCGAGCTTGCGAAACCAGGCGTCCTCGGTAGGAGTGGGATCGATGGGAACGACGAGTGTCCATCGTGCTGGTCCAAGGGACGCCGCCCGTTTGAGAGATTTTTCCACTTGCCTGCGCCGTCCCGTATCCATCCGGCCGGTGAAGGACTTCAATTCAAAGGCGTGGGTGATCGGACCGTCTTGTCCGTCAACAATCTGCACGTCCCGACCACCGTCACCGCCCTTGCCATCAATTCGCTGGGCGTCTGGATGTAGCCGGCTGAGCAAGACTGAAACCATATCCTCGTATCCTTGAGGCTCGAAGTCGTTCCATTGAATCTTCATGCACTCTCCTAGCTTCTTGCGGTTAGCAAACTGCGAAGACTCCGCTGGGACCCAATTCCTTCGCAACGTAGCGGGCGATTTTTCCGTTTCCAAGACAAGGGGTAATGCGCGCCATTAGGGCATCGCCGTTACAGAATCTTGATTCTCGACAGCCACAGGGCTTCTTCCAAATCGAAGAGTTGAACAGTCGGAATCGCCTCCAAATTCCTCTAAAGATGTATTGACGATCAAGCCAAGCCCGCTGTCCCGTCGAATGGCCGGTACTCCACCAGGGCGGAGCGCTCGACGATGTCGACGATCTGAACAAATGCCTCTCTGCCCTCCGCGTCGGTGAGGCGCAACTCTTCACCCAGTACGAAATGCACAGGCTGCTGGCGCCCCTCGTTGATCGCGATGTTGGCAGCGTACAAGTAGGTTCTGTCATGCGTGTCGCGAATGGGATTCAGCCGCCCCACCAAAGTGGGTATGTAACCGGTGGCCTCGGCAAAAATGCAGGAGCCGCCCCCGGTCAAACCGTGCAGTTCAATGCCAAGCGCCCTCTGTTCGGGCACCCACTCCCGTTCGACGTGGGCGCTGAAGCCCGGGGCAGCTGCAAACACAGTCATTGGAAGATGTGTCGTATGCAGATCGACGGTCGCCCCGCCATGCTGATCGGTTGTCGCCTGTTTCCAGGTCTTGTTCGGGAAAAGAACCAGCAGGTCGACACCCGGTAAAGGCCGGCCGCCCCCGTGTACCGTAACCGTCGCCGCGGCAGGACTCGGCTCCAACTGTGCCGCGGGGATGATGAGACACAGCTCCGAACCGTCGATCAGACGGAATGTGGCCGGTTGGCCGCAGAGTTCCCGCGTTTCACGCTGGATGATGGGGACGCCGTCCCCGCGGCGCTCCATAAAGTAAAGCCTGTCCTCCGATCCGCGCACCTCGCCGACGGGCATACGGCCAAGCACCGAGGTCAACGTCTCGTTTCGCGTTGCCTGCCGCGTCGCCATGCTCTCCACAGTCAGATTGTTGGGCAACGACCCCGGCGACTGGATCTCCACGCGGTCCTCGAACATGGACAGCCTTATCCGCGAACCATGCATCGAATAGTCGCGGTGGGCTACCGCGTTGACCACCGCCTCGAACAGCGCCCTGTCGCTGTATTGGGGCATCTCCACACGCGCCGGAACCTTGCGCGCGGCCACCTGCATGTTGCGCACCGCAAACGCCACCGCGTCAGCGATCTGGCGGTTCAGAGGCCCGGTAATCTCCTGCGCATCGACCTGGCCGCTGGCCCGGTCCTTCCCCCGGTAACGGGTCGCGGTAATGCAGGCATTGGGCAGCCACCGTTCAGGGTTGCGCGTGCCAAACAGGACGCCGGCCACCGTGGCGCGTGTAACACCGGCTTCATCAGGCGCCAAGAGAGCCAGTTTCATCAGCGCCGCTTCAGGATCCGCCGCCCCCTCAGCGCTCAACAGAGGCTTCCAAAGCGCCTCCTCCAATGTCCCGAATCCTGTGTCCGGCACAGGCTGCTCATCGAACCAGCGAAAGCGCGCCTGGCCCCGTCGCTGGGCCAGGCGCATGCGCTCGCCGCTCGTCATGAGGCGCTTGGACGCGTCGACGCGGATATAGGCGCCGCCCGGCCCCTCGTGCAGTGAGTCGCCCTGGGGAACTTCGACCAGCAGAACCGGTCTGCCGCCAGCGAGTTCGCGATGGTCGGTGCGGATACGTACCGCCGGCTTGATCGAGTCTGTGCAAACATCGACCAGAAGCGCATCCAGGTTGGTGATCTGCCGCCGCGACATGGTCTGGACGTCGCCGTCGTCGCTTACGCCGCAGAGCAGCGCGCCGCCGGTTGCGTTGGCGAAGGCGACGACCTCGTTGGCCCAGTCATCGCGGCGCGGACTTACCGGTCTGTCGCCGCTGAATTCAAGCTGCTTGAACTCCCAGGCGCTGTCCTCGCCGAGCCGCAAGCGGCGCAGGATCTCTTCATCGGTATATGTCATCAGCCATCCCCGGATTCAAACGGCTGCCGCGCCGGGCCACACGGCTCTTTCACCAGTACGACGTAATCTCGCCCGATTTGGCGCTGAAAACTCTAGGGCAGGCGCGCCCAGTCCCGCGCCTCCACCAGAAACGGGATGGTAGGCAGCGGTAGAGCTTCCTTCAGGTCGACGCTGACCAAGAAACACATGTTACTCATCGTTAAGCAGTCTCTCAACCTCATGACGCAGCAATGGCAGATTCGTCTCAACCACGTCCCATACCAGCCCGTCGTCCACGTCGGAGTAGCCATGTATCAGGATATTGCGAAAGGCGATAACGCGTTGGTAATCAGCGAATGTCTTTCCTGCCAGGAACTCGGCCAAGAGATCTGCTGCGCTGCGAATATCAAACAGGTACTTCCTGGCCTCAAGCCGCATAGATCTGTGTCCTGGTCTCTTCAACGCGCTGCCGGAAGAAGGGATTCTGGATCGCCGACTCGACAACAAGGTCAACATGACCTTCAAAAAGCCTTTCCAGAGCCTCCAACAGCCCGAAATAGGCGTCGGCATACGCCCCCGAGGGCAACGGCCGGAACTCGACCAGAAAGTCCAGATCGCTGGCGCCCTCTCTGTGGCCGCCGGAAGCAGCCGAACCGAACAAATCCAGCCGTTCAACATGATAGCGGACGCAGAGCTTCTCCAATTCGGAAGCCTGCTCCGAGACCACCGCTACTGTCACTTTCTCTCCTCCAAACTACTCTCGCCCTGCGCAAACTGCCGCCGGACTTTGCCGCTGCCTACTAGTTGCGACAACAGCCGGTAATTCCCCCGCTCGCGGCGCACGCGACCCGCGATCACCGCCGGATGGACGCCGGCTTCACGAGCCAGGTCGTAAACCGCCAGCACTGTGGCCCCGTCACGCATCGGGTTAGACTCCCAGAAACGCGGCGGGATCAAGGCGTCCTGGGCCATTCTGTCAGCCTCCTCTTCAAGCCGGCCCCCTCCAGCCAGCGAGAGGTCGTCGATGAAGAGCTCATTCTCATCGCAGTCGAGATGGCGGCCCACGTGGGCCAACTCATGCATCAGACTGAACCAGAAATTGTCGATGCGGTCATAACGCAGCGTCAGGCCGATGACCGGACAGCCGTCCTTGAAACACAGCGCCGCGCCGTCGAGATGCGTGCGGGGGAGATGCCGCTCAATTACGAGTGCGATGCCATGCTCCCTCAAATGCTCCTGCGCACGCCGCGGGCCGTCTTCATACACGCTCAGTTGGGCGACTTCACGCATGAACTGCTCTGTTACCGTGCCCGGCCGATAGCTGGACTGGGGCGGGTTCTGATTGGCCAGAGCGAGGACGCGCCAGCACCAAGCCCTCAGTGCGTAGGGGTCGGTCTTGGCATTGATGCGGCGGTGGCCGCTCTTGCGGTAGAGGGGCAGAGTGGCGACCTGCGGCCCACCGGCCTGGTCGATCAGCTCGCGCAGCAGCTCTTCAGCGTGATCGATAAGGTCTCGAATTTGGGGAATCCATCCACGCTTTGCCATTTCCTTGAGTGGAAAGCGGCTCGGCTCGATTTCTTCCAGCGCAACATCGAATTCCGCGCCGCGTTTCTGCAGAAGCACGTCGGCGGGAATGCCAAGGTGCCCATGCAATGCCCGCGCCATCGGCATGGAAAGGTCCCGCTTTCCCGAAAGGACCTCGGAGACCTTTGCAGGGCTGCCGATGAAAGGGACGAGATCTCGCTGGCTGAGGCCGGCCTGGTCCATACGAAACTCGATCGCGGAGATCGGGGCGGGGAAACCGAAATCCACGTTTTGAGATTCATAGTAACTGACCAGATCGACAAGAACATCAAGCCCGTCGCTCTCAGGCGTACCCTCTTCGGCGTCAAAGATCTCATCGATGCGCGCCAAGGCCCGCTTGTGGTCCTCCTCTGTGCGGATAGGCTTGATTGCAGTACTCATTTCGTTTCCCTTTTGGTGTGTGCCTGTATCAATAAGGAAACGGCGTTGCAGCGGGTTTTCGTTACACCTCCTTCACATTGATGCGGTCGTATTTTTTGTGCGTTCCAAAGAATCGGACGTATACGAGACGCTTGCGAAAGTTGATTCTGGCCACCAGCCGGTAGCGGTTCCCCTTGATATTGAAGACAAGTCGGTCCCCTCGAACAATGCTGGCGCCTGGGTATCTCTCCTTCAGTTCCTGCGGGACATTCCAGTGCGCCCGTTCCACTGCCAGACACCAGTTTTCTAACGAACCGCTGACGTCAACATGGCTTTTGCAAGCGCTCTCAATGATCGGCGCATTGAAGATACGCATGAAATCCGTGAACGAATTCCTATAAATCGTTCCCAATTTTAATGATATTAGAAGAGGTGGTCAAACCAATTGGGGAGTTGGTACTGATATACCAAAAGGATCTCTTAGGTCATAATCGAAAGTTTTTCCAGTTTTCCGCGAGCGCGTCGTCCGGCCAGATTGCCGCTGACAGCAGGATCGATCCGAAAGACGGCGGCCTGTCGGTCGAGGAAGGGCAACCTGCGTGGCTGGAGAGAAGTTGCTAAGCGTGGCATATAGTCATGCATAGACATATTGGCAGATGAACAGATCTGCGATGCCGGCGCCATGCCTCTACGAGTTCGGGTGTCCAGGGCTCGTGTCCCTTTGCCCGCACAGCGATTTGCGGGAGCAGAGTGCAACTGATTCGCTAACGGCTACGCAACTGCGAATCGAAAACCCGATACGCCCTTGGCGCTCTCCGCGTCCCTCCGCGGACAAAAAGGTGTCCTCTGCGTACTCGGCAGTTCACCAAGAGCCAGCTACCACAAACTGCCATTCCGGCCTTCCAAAAAGGCCAACATGACCAAGAAGATCATGGTTTCAGGGATAACAGACTGACGGGCAGCCAAATGCAGATGCAGGCAAGGATAGAGACTGAAGAGGGATGGACCACGATTGCCGTACCCGTTCCCAATCACAGTGAAAAACCGGTCGGCACGATCAGAAGGATTGTTCGGCTCTAACAAGTGCCGCGCGAGAGTTTTGGGTAAAGGGAGCTGCTTCAACGCGTCAGTTCTTCGCAGGTCCACTGCTTCTCCACCTTGTTGCGGGCAATGTGATCCGCCCGCACCATCGTGCAGTTCCACACATTGCCCTCGTTCAGCCTGAACGCGAACTCATACACATAACGGCGCATGAACTGCTTGCCCCATTGGCGACAGACGCCGCAGAAACCTCGCTTCAGCAACTTCCCGACACTCTCAATGCCAGTGGCGTGCGCCACTTCGGTCACGGACTCCTGGCGGCGTGCTTGACAGCCTGATGCCTGTAGGCGTCTTCCAAGCCCGCAGATGCGCCTTGTTCGCCGGTGCAGCGCGTTGCGCCCTTCTCGGCAATGTTGAGGACTTCCGTCTGAGTGGTCCTTGAACATTTGTCGTCAATCGGCTTGGTGGCTGCGCGCACTGTACGCTCCCGCCATGCCGGCGTTGTTCGTCTTTTTGTAGGGCGTTCAGGGGGGCGGAGGGGAGGCTGAAATGGTATACCGGCTTTGGGAGAGGCACAGGGCACCCACAAGGGGTGCCCCTACGGGACTGTTTGGGGGTGTGGTGGGGTCGACGCATGAGGGGGCGAGGGCAGGCACAAGGCCTGCCCCTACGGGACCGTTTCAGGGGTGTGGTGGGGTCGACGCATAGGGGGGCGAGGGCAGGCACAAGGCCTGCCCCTACGGGACTGTTTGGGGGTGTGGTGGGGTCGACGCATGAGGGGGGCGAAGGCAGGCACAAGGCCTGCCCCTACGGGACCGTTTGGGGGTGTGGTGAATATGACGCATGAGGGGGGCGAGGGCAGGCACAAGGCCCTGCCCCTACGGGACTGTTTGGGGGTGTGGTGGGGTCGACGCATGAGGGGGGCGAGGGCAGGCACAAGGCCTGCCCCTACGGGACCGTTTCAGGGGTGTGGTGGGGTCGACGCATAGGGGGGCGAGGGCAGGCACAAGGCCTGCCCCTACGGGACCGTTTCAGGGGTGTGGTGAAGATGACGCATGAGGGGGCGAGGGCAGGCACAAGGCCTGCCCCTACGGGACCGTTTCAGGGGTGTGGTGAAGATGACGCATGAGGGGGCGAGGGCAGGCACAAGGCCTGCCCCTACGGGACTGTTTGGGGGTGTGGTGAAGATGACGCATGAGGGGGCGAGGGCAGGCACAAGGCCTGCCCCTACGGGACTGTTTGGGGGTGTGGTGAAGATGACGCATGAGGGGGCGAGGGCAGGCACAAGGCCTGCCCCTACGGGACCGTTTCAGGGGTGTGGTGAAGATGACGCATGAGGGGGCGAGGGCAGGCACAAGGCCTGCCCCTACGGGACTGTTTGGGGGTGTGGTGAAGATGACGCATGAGGGGGCGAGGGCAGGCACAAGGCCTGCCCCTACGGGACTGTTTGGGGGTGTGGTGAAGATGACGCATGAGGGGGGCGAGGGCAGGCACAAGGCCCTGCCCCTACGGGACCGTTTCAGGGGTGTGGTGAATATGACGCATGAGGGGGGCGAGGGCAGGCACAAGGCCCTGCCCCTACGGGACCGTTTCAGGGGTGTGGTGAATATGACGCATGAGGGGGGCGAGGGCAGGCACAAGGCCTGCCCCTACGGGACCGTTTCAGGGGTGTGGTGAAGATGACGCATGAGGGGGGCGAGGGCAGGCACAAGGCCTGCCCCTACGGGACTGTTTGGGGGTGTGGTGGGGTCGACGCATGAGGGGGGCGAGGGCAGGCACAAGGCCTGCCCCTACGGGACCGTTTCAGGGGTGTGGTGATGTCGACGCATGAGGGGGGCGAGGGGTTGGGGGCCAGGGGTTAGAGGGAGGCACCTGGTGGGCGAAAGGTGTGAAAAGGAGTGAGGAGAGAGGGGCTGGGGGATGTAGCGATCCAGACTTAACTTTGCGTGGCGAGGGCTTGGGACCAGGGCTGGGGTTGGGAGTGGACGGGTTGGGCGGTGTCGGCGGCCTGGGCGGTGAGGATGTCGAGGTAGCGGTCCTGGCAGGCTTCGGCGAGGGAGTAGGGTGGAGGGCCGCCGCGGACGTAGGCGGCCATGCGGAGGAGGAGGTCGGCGACGGCGATTTCGTCGTCGGAGAGCTCGGCGGGGAGGGTGGGGTTGCGGTACCACCAGTGTTCGCCGGCCTGGATGCCCTTGAGGTAGTTGCCTTCGAGGTTGCCTTCGTGTCCGGCGGAGTGGCGGTTGAAGGTGAGATGGATGGGGGTGCGGAAGTCCTGGAGGTAGGCGGCTTTGTCGTCGATGATTTCGCCGCGTTCGCCGCGCACGAGGAGGCGCTGGCCGCGGACCCAGGAGAAGTACTGGTCGGAGGTGAAGTCGAGGATGCCGAGGCGGTCGCCGAAGTCGAAGGTTGCGATGAGTTGATTGGAGTCGGCGACTTTTTCTTCGAGGGGCGGGCCTTGGCGGGTGGGGCCCTGGAGGATGGGCGAGGTGAAGCGGCGGGCGGTGACGGTTGCCTGTTCGGCGCCGACGCCGAGGAAGCGGCGGATGAGGCTGATGCCGTGATAGCCGTGACAGGCGGAGAGCTGGACCTGGCTGATGGGTCCGAGACGGCCGCTGTGGGCGAAGGCGAGGCGGGCGGCGTGGTGGGGCTGGCGATGGAACTGTTCGGCGACCTGGATGCGGGCGCCCTGCTCGTGCAGAGCCCAAAGTTCGGTCATTTCTTCGACGGTGGTCGCGGGAGGCGTTTCGGAAAGGACGGGCATATCCTGTTCTACAAGCTGGCGAATGATAGTCGGATTGGCCGGCAAGGAGACGCTGGTGACGACGAAGTCGGGCGTTTCGGCGGCGATCATTTCGGCGGGTGAGCGGTAGAGATTGACGCCGTAAGCGGCGGCGAGGTCGAAGGCGCGCTGGGGGCGGCGGGCGGCGAGACCGGCGACCTGCAGTTTCTCTGGGAGGGCGCGGGCGGTGCGCAGGAACCAGTTTACGCGCCATCCGGCGCCGACGATGCCGAAGCGGGCAGTCATTTGTCCTCCTTCTGAGCGGTGCGAAGGGTTGGGTCATCTTGTTGCGGGCGAGGGGGTAGTCGGCGTCCGTTGCGACCGCCGCCCTGGCCGGTGTAGGGGAGGCCAGGCTGCCAGTCGACGGGAGGCGGGGGCGTATAGGCGTCGAGGGGAAGGGAAACGGGCAGGCCGCCGTTGCGACAGGAAACGTAGGCGGCTTCACAGAGTTCGAGGGCGGCCAGCGATCCTTCGGCGACCGTGTAGTCGGGTTGGGCGCGGTCGATCTGGGCGGCGAGGTTTTCGAGGTGGCGCTGGTGAAGGACGGTGGGGCCCGGGTTGAATTCGAACAGCCGGCCTTGCGGATATTCGGCGTTAAGTATGCGGTAGCGGGGTTCCCAGCCGTAGAAGTCGATCGTTCCGAGCGTGCCGACGAGGCGGAAGAGGGTATTCTCGACCTGTTCCGAGAAGGTAACGTAGTCGCCGGTATTCATGACGACGCGGGTGCCGGAGGAGGTCTGGGCGTAGGTGACGGCGAGCGTTTCGACCTGCATGCTGTCGCGATATGTGCGGGTGCTGGCATCGCAGGCGCCGACAACGTACTCGACGGGTTCGCGTTTTGTCAGTTCGACGAAGAAGTCGAGCCAGTGGATGCCGGCGTTGATAATGTCCCAGCCGCTGCACTGGATTTCGACGAGTCTGAGCTGGCCGATCTCGCCGGCGTGGACGCGTTTGAGGACCTGGGTGCTGTGGTCGGCGACGAGGAGGCCATGGGGTACGGCCATGGGCAGGTTTCTGGCGCGGATTAGGTCCAGGATCCGGCGGCCGCTGGCGTGCGTGTCCGCCAGGGGCTTTTCGACGAGGATGCCTTTGAGAGAGAGTTTTAGAGCGGCCTGGGTAACCGCGAGATGGGAGGGGGGCCAGGTGGAGACACAGACGACGTCGGTGGGGCAGGCTGCGAACAGTTCGGCGTGGCTCGAAAATGTGCGGACACCGGGGTAGGTCTCGCGGACGGCTTTGCGGGCCTCGGCCTGGATGTCGGCGACGGCGACGAGGTTGAAGCGGTGGGAGGCGGAGAGGGCGGTCATGCTGATTCTGCCGCCGACGCCGGCGCCGATGACTGCGGCGGTGTATTTGCGGGACACTTTTGTTGCTCCTAGTACGTAATGCGTTTTGCGCTGTTTATGCAGAGAGATGATCGCGAGCCAGGGCTTTTTTTGCTACTTTTCTCGCCACGGCATTCTCCAGAGACCGAGGGACATGGCGACCAGGGCGATAACAGAGAGTATTACTATTTCCGCCCAAACGTCTGCCCTGCCTGACAGGGATTTTTCGATGGCGTCGGCAGCGTAGCGCAGAGGCGAGATGTAGCCAATCAGCTTCATGAGAAGGGGGGCCTGGTCCATTGTGAAGTAAACCGGGGACAGGGCGGCCAGGACGAGGGACAGGAGGCCGGTGGCGATGTTGCCGGCCTGTGCTGACGGGGCAAAGCTGACGAAGAATAGCGTGAGGCCGCTGACCGCGAGCACGGTGAGGACGAGAGAGGAGGCCAGTCCCCATCTCAATTGGATGTCGATCCCGGCCACCAGGGCGAAACCGAGCAGAATGACTACTGTAATCGCGCCCGAGATTGCGGAGTGGGCGAGGGAACCGAGGATATAGGCACCCTTGGAGACAGGCATGGTGATGAGCAGACGGAGCGTGCCGGTAAACCGTTGGCCTACAAAGTTCTGCCCGACGAGCATGCCGACTGAGAAGGCGACGCCAAAGATAAGGGTGCCGGCAAGCAGGCGGCGGAGGACCTGGGGGTCGTCGGGGGCGATGGCCTTGGTGACGTAGAACCAGGGCAGCGGGAAGGCGACGGCGAGGAGGACGGTCAAGTACCAGTGCTGGAGGGAAGGGATGAAGTTGAGCTCGAAGACGCTGACGGTATCGACGATGAATTTGCGAAAGCCGCCGGTCGCGTAGGGGTATGCGGGGAGATTGGGGACGGAATCGTCGTGTTCAAGCATCGGCAGTTGGCCCTTGGTTGAGCCGTCCTTTGCCATCTGTCAGGCCGAGATAGACGTCTTCCAGAGTTGTCCGAGAGACGGCGTATTCACGAATGCCCAGGGATTGGACCTGCTGGAGGAGTTCGGTGTCGCTGGCGCCATAGAGAACCTGGGTGCGGCCGTCTGCCAGGTAGCTGATCTTAAAGTCGAAGCCGTGGGCGGCGCGAAGGTTGGCGATGGTGTCGAGGGCCAGCAGTGCGCCGTCGTGGATGATGCCGACCCTGTCGCTGAGGGCTTCGGCCTCCTCCATGGAGTGTGTTGTCAGAAGGACGGTGGCGCCCCTGCGGCGGTAGTCGCGGAGGAGGTCCCATAGGTCGCGGCGGGACTCGGGGTCGAGGCCGACGCTGGGCTCGTCGAGGACGAGGAGAGGGGGCTCGGCGAGCATAGCGATGCCGACCAGGAGGCGGCGGCGGAGCCCGCCTGAGAGATGTTCGGCCGGCTTGTCCTGGTGTTCATCGAGCCCAAGGTCGGAGACAAGCTGTGCGGCGCGGCTGGATGCGGTCGATGGAGGCAGACCACGCAGCTTGCCGAGGATGCGGAAGTGGTGGCGGACGGAGAGGCCGAAGTAGAAGTTGGTCTCCTGGGGGATTACGCCCATGCGGGCCTTGGCTTCGTTGGGGTGCGAGACGGCGTCGAGTCCGAAAACGCGAACTTCGCCGGAAGTCGGCAGGAGCTCGGTTGTGATCTGACGGACGAGGGTGGTCTTGCCGGCACCGTTTGGGCCGAGGATGGCGAGCAGTTCGCCGCGCTCGACGGTCAGGGTGATGTCGCGATTGGCCCAGGTTCCGCTGCGGTAGCGCTTATTGAGGTTTCGCACTTCGACCGCGGCTGGCATCATGTACCTCGATTGGAGAGTTGGGCGCGGTGGACTACACGGGCAAGGATTGGGGCTGTGCGTTGCCGGGACAGTTCTGCCGGTGCGTTTCATCATAACCCGAAAGGGGTGCGGGGATCAATTGGGTCTTCGGGCGCGGGTGCAGTCCAGAATGGGGGGAGCAAGGGCACCCACACGGGGAGCACCTACAGGCAACGGCTTGGGGTCGATTTTTCTCCAGCATATCGCGCGGGTATAGTATGGGTTTTGCGGTTCAGACTCATAAGAGTAGAGGCATATTGGGCTTGTTTCGGGTACCGACAGCAGGCAGATGGGCGGGGGGAGCAAAATGAATTTCATAGGCAAAGGGTTCATCGGGCTTGTGCGGGGCATAGCGTGGCTGTGGCAGGCGTGCGGGTGCGTGCTGGCCAATGGCGTGCGGCGGCTGTCCAAGGGGAGCTGGGCTGATTATGTGTTGTTCGAGCTTTCGGGCCCGTTGCTGGAGCGGACGCCGCAGCGGCCGCGGTATCTCAGCATTGTTTCGCGAGGCAAGCCTGCGCTGACGGTCGAGGCGCTGCACGATGCGTTGCGGCGGATCGCGGAGGACCCTGATGTGCGGGGGGTGGTGATCCTGGTCAAAGGGGCGCAGGTGAGCTTAGCGCAGGCCCAGTCCCTGGCCGACCTTTTTGCGCGTTTCCGAGGCTGGAGCGGCGAGCTCAATCCGAGCGCTGCAGCGAAGGAGGTCGTGGTCTATCTGGAGACGTGCGCCGGCGCCGAGTACGTGGTGGCAGCGGCGGCCGACCGCGTTTTCGTTTCGCCGCAGACGGACTGGTCGGTACTCGGGTTGCGTGCTGAGCCGATCTTTCTGGCTGAGACGCTGCGGCGCATTGGCGTCGAGGCGGAGGTGGTGAAGGTGGCGCCATGGAAGACTGCGTTGGACACTTTTGAGCGCAGTGAGATGAGTGCGGCACACCGGGAGCAGATGGAACGGCTGCTGGACGGCTGGTATGGCGAGATGGTTGCGGCGATCAGCAAAGGACGCGACAGGAGCGAAGAGCAGGTACGTGCGGCAATCGATAGTGCGCCTCTGACGGCGAATGAAGCCGTGGAGTTGGGTCTGGTTGACGCCACGGTCTACGAAGACCAGCTGGCGAAGGCCCTGAGCGGGACGAAGGAGGAGGCGCGGATACTGCCCTACGACCAGGCCAGCCGGACACTTTACCGGCGTCCCCGGCTGCGGCACCGGAAGGGGATCGGTGTAATTTCGCTGAGCGGGATGATCACAACGGGCAAGAGCCGGCGTTATCCCGGAGGTCTGCCTATCATAGGCAGCAGCACAGCCGGAAGTTCAACGGTACAGCAGACGGTCCGGGCGGCGATACAGGACGAGAGCCTGGCTGGCGTTCTGCTGCACATCGATTCAGGCGGGGGCTCGGCGCTGGCGAGCGATCTGATGTGGCGGGAGCTGACACTGTTAAACCGGAAGAAGCCGGTGGTGACCTATATGGGGGATGTGGCGGGCAGCGGAGGATACTACGTGGCGCTGCCGGCGCGGCGGATTGTGTGCCAAGCGGCGACGCTCACGGGGAGCATCGGCGTGGTGATGGGCAAGCTGGTTACGAGCGGGGCGTTCAACAAGATAGGCGCGAAGGGCTTTCCGGTTCAGCGGGGGGAGAACGCCGATCTTTATGCGAACGACGGTCCCTGGCGGCCAGAGCAGCGTGAGAAAATTGAGGAACAGATAGCGCACACGTATGGGAATTTCAAGCGGTTGGTTGGAGAGGCGCGGCAGTTGGGGCCGGACTCGCTTGAAGAGCTTTGCGGCGGGCGGGTGTGGACAGGCAGGCAGGCGCAGATGCACGGGCTGGTGGATGAGATCGGCAGTTTTGCCACGGCGGTCGACCGGCTGTGCGAACTGGCGAGCCTGCCGAAAGACGGGACGGTACCGGTTGTACCTGTGAAAGTGAGCGAGAAAAGGCCACGTCCGCCGGTATCGGAAGGCAGTCTGGACCTGGCGGTGGGTGGGGAAAGCATTGCCGATCTGACAGAGGCACTATGCGCGGTTGTGCAAGGGGACGTTTCCTCCTTGCTGGGACGGGAACGCGTGTGGATGCTGGCCGACGGTTTGCCGAAGATCAAATAAGGGTTGAGTAAGCCGCGCCGCGGCGCGGGAGCCTGGAGAAAGCCATGTTCGATGTTGAGAAAGTCCGAGGACAGTTTCCGGCGTTGCAGGAGCCGTTCAACGGCAGGCCGGCGATCTTTTTCGACAATCCCGGGGGTACGCAGGTCCACGAGAGCGTGATTGCGGCGATGGTCGATGCCATGACGCGGCGCAATTCGAATACGCACGGGTTGTTCGAGACCAGCCGGCGGACTGATGCGGTGATCGAGGCGGCGCACAGGGCGGTCGCTGATCTGCTCGGCTGCGACGCGGATGAGGTTGTTTTCGGGAACAACATGACGAGCCTGACGTTTCACGTCAGCCGGTCGCTGGCGCGGGCGCTAGGTCCGGGGGATGAGGTGGTGGTAACGCGGCTGGACCATGACGCGAACGTGATGCCGTGGGTGCTGGCGGCGGAGGAGCGGGGGGCGCGGGTGCGGTGGGCGGACGTGGACGTGGAGAGCGGTACGCTGGATATGGAGGATGTGCAGAGGCAGATTACGGAGCGCACGAAGCTGGTGGCGGTGGGGTACGCCAGCAATGCGACGGGGACGATCAATGACGTGGGCAGGATTATTGGGTGGGCAGGAGAGGTGGGCGCGCTGACGTTTGTGGACGCGGTACAGTATGCGCCGCACGGGTTGATGGACGTGCGGGAGCTGGGGTGCGATTTTCTGGCGTGCTCGTCGTACAAGTTTTTCGGGCCACACAGCGGGCAGTTATACGGTAAGCGGGAACATCTGGAGCGGCTGGAGGCTTACAGAGTGCGGCCGGCCGGGGACGTACCGCCGGACAAGTGGGAGACGGGTACGCAGAATCATGAGGGGATGGCGGGCGTGACGGCGGCCATCGATTATCTGGCCGGGCTGGGGGTCGAGTACGGCGGGGCGGCGTCGACGGAGAGCCGGAGAGAGAGGTTGATCGCGGCCTGGGCGGTGATCGGGGCGTATGAACGGTTGTTGACTCAACGGTTGGTCAGCGGGCTGATGAGCGTGCCGGGTGTTCGGGTTTACGGGCTGACGGAGCGGGAGGATTTGGACAGGAGGGTGGCGACGGTGTCGCTGCGGAAAGACGGGACGACGCCGGAGCAGCTGGCACGGGCGCTGGCGGAGGAGAACATTTTTGCGTGGAACGGGGACTTTTATGCGCAGTCGTTGCGCGAGAGGATGGGCGCGTGGGAGGGCGCGTGGGAGGGCGGCGGCTGGTTGCGGTTGGGGTTGGTGCATTACAACACGGTGGCGGAGATTGAGCGGTGTTTGGGGGTGTTGGAAAGCAGTTTTTAGTGGTTAGTTTTTTGGTTTTTTGTGAACTGCCGATTGCGAGGAGCAAGGGCATCCACAAGGGGTGCCCCTACGGGGGGATTCGGCAGGTTTGCGCTTTTGGGGGAGGCGGGGCTGGGCACCCACAAGGGGTGCCCCTACGGGTGGATTCGGCAGGTTGGCGCGGTTTGGGGATGTGGGGGCTGGGCACCCACAAGGGGTGCCCATACGGGCACTCACTGAGGGACGGATGGTCTGGATTACCCCGATACTGGTCCACAATTTCCCTGAAAAAGCCTTGATAAAATTGGTAGATAGTGATACATTTGTACTACACAGGTGCCAGAAAGGGGCAGGGAGCCAAGGATCGAGATCGAGAACAGAGATGAAATTGTATCATGTCGTGCCGGGGTTACTGCTGGTCGTCGTGTTTTGTATACCCGTTGCCGCGCAGGAGGGGTTAACTGATGGTGAACGCATTGCTCGACTGGAAGGCGCTTACGAGCATTTGGCTACTAAGGTCGATGTAGAGGGGGTACGAACCGAGGTGGTTGCCTTACGAGCTGAAGTGCATGCAGCGGCTCAGACGACACGGTTGATATTCTCCGCCATTGCAGGCTTTTTGGCTCTGGTGCTAGGCGGTGCGCAGGTCTGGATTGGGCTGATGCTTAAGGAAAGGAAGAGCGGGGACGCAGAAGGATAACGGTGAACGGTCGACATCTCGGAAACAGACTGTGTAGACACATCCGCACATTTGCGGGTGTTTTTTATTTTGAAGGGGTTTCGTCACAGTTCTGCCTGGATATTTCTGGAAGGGCTATTGGGGTTCGCTGACGTGTGCCTGAAATGGGATATTTGCGAAGATCATCTGATTTCTCTTGTTCCACGGCGCGGTACGAGGAACGGCAACACCTTTTCTGGTCCACGGAGGGACAAGGAGAACTCTTAACGGCTTTGGGTCCACGAAGTGACGCGAAGGGGTGCCGCGTACTGAAGAGGGCACCCACAAGGGGTGCCCCTACGGGGGGATTCGGCAGGTTGGCGCGTTTTGGGGGGTACGGGCTTGGGCACCCACAAGGGGTGCCCCTACGGGGGGAGGCGGCGGGTTGGCGCGTTTGGGGTGGCGGTGCTGGGCGCCCATGAGGGGTGCCATTGCGGGGGGATGGGGCAGGTTGGGGCTGATTGGGCGTTGCATTGCCTGGCCTGTCTGGGCTGGCTCAGATTCGGGGCGAGCCACGATGTGGGGGGAGGCGCGGGTCGCCGCGGGACGACAGGTTCGCATTGCGCACACACTCGCTGCGGCGCGAGGTTTTAGGAGAGGGGGCGTTGCGGGGGCGGAGCCCCCGCACAAGGGAGGGCCGAATAGGCCCGACCGCCCAGAAGAGCAGTTTTTAGTAGTCAGTTTTCAGTTCTTAGTGAACTGCTCTGTGCGTACTGGGCAGATGGAGGGGTGGGTCAGGTTCTGTGGGTTTCGAATTGGACGGGAGGCGTAGGATCATCGTGGGCAAATTCATACGAATTGCTAATACTCGCCCAATACCATACTTACATAAGTTTTTTATAATGTAGAAGCGTATTGGCGAATAGTGAAGAACAGTTCATAAATGGAGTCATGGACTGGGCGGCTGCAGCGCGGAGTGGACGGGCGCCCGGCATCATCTTGTACAGGAGGCGAAGGACAGATGGCGAAAATTATAGGTATTGATCTGGGTACGACCAACAGTGTGATCGCTGTTATGGAGGCGGGCAACCCTGCGGTGATTGCGAATGCGGAGGGGAGCCGCACGACGCCGTCGGTGGTTGCGTTCTCCAAGAGCGGCGAGCGGCTGGTCGGGGTGACTGCGAAGAGGCAGGCGGTTGTCAACCCGGAGAACACGATCTACTCGGTTAAGCGTCTGATGGGGCGTCACATTGACGATCCGGAGACGAAGCGGACGCAGGCGATGGTCTCTTACGCGAGCGTCGAAGGGCCGAATCACGACGCGCGGGTGCGTGTTCCGATCAAGGACAAGGTGTACACGCCGCAGGAAATCAGCGCGATGATCCTGAGCAAGCTCAAGCGGGATGCGGAGTCCTATTTGGGCGAGGACGTGAAGCAGGCGGTGATTACTGTGCCGGCCTACTTCAACGACAGCCAGCGTCAGGCTACCAAGGACGCGGGTCAGATTGCCGGGTTGGAGGTGCTGCGGATCATCAACGAGCCGACGGCGGCAGCGCTGGCTTACGGTCTGGACAAGAATGAGGATGAGACGATTCTGGTGTTTGACCTGGGCGGCGGGACGTTTGACGTTTCGGTGCTGGAGGTCGGCGACGGGGTGATCGAGGTAAAGGCTACGAACGGCGACACGCACCTGGGCGGCGACGACTGGGACGAGGCGATTGTACGCTGGCTGATCGACGAGTTCAAGCGGGAGCAGATGATCGATCTGGGCCAGGACCGGCAGGCGCTGCAGCGATTGCGGGAGGCGGCGGAGAAGGCGAAGATCGAGCTTTCGAGCACGCCGCAGACGGAGATCAATCTGCCGTTTATCACGGCGGACAGCACAGGGCCGAAGCATCTGCAGCTGACACTGACGCAGAGCCAGTTCGAGCAGTTGACTGCGGTGCTGGTTGAACGGTTGAAGAAACCGTTCCATGCGGCTTTGAAGGACGCAGGCCTGTCTCCGGGTGAGCTGAATGAGGTCGTTCTGGTTGGCGGTTCCACGCGAATGCCGATGATACAGGATCTGGTAAGCAGCTTGACGGGCAAGGAGCCGCACAAGGGCGTGAACCCGGATGAGGTTGTGGCGGTGGGCGCCGCGCTGCAGGCGGGTGTGCTTGGCGGCGAGGTCAAGGACCTGCTGCTGCTGGACGTGACGCCTCTGAGCCTGGGGCTGGAGACGCTGGGCGGTGTGATGACGACGTTGATCCCGCGCAACACGACGATTCCGACGAAGAAGACGGAGACGTACAGCACGGCCGAGGACAATCAGACGGCGGTGGACATTCATATTTTGCAGGGCGAGCGCCCGATGGCGCGCGACAATAAGACGCTGGGCAACTTCCGGCTGGACGGGATTCCACCGGCGATGCGGGGGGTGCCGCAGGTCGAGGTTACGTTTGACATTGACGCCAACGGCATCATGAACGTGCTGGCGAAGGACAAGGCGACGAGCAAGGAGCAGAGCATCCAGATCACGGCGTCGACGAATCTCAGCGACGATGAGGTGGACCGGCTGGTGCGGGAGGCCAAGGAGAACGAGACGACGGACTTGCAGCAGCGCCAGCTGGTGGAGAGCCGCAATGCCGCCGACAGTCTGATTTACGCCACAGAGAAGACATTGGGCGAGCTGGGCGACAAGGTGCCTCTCTCGGACCGGGAGCAGATCGAGCAGACGATCAGCGACCTGCGAGTAGCGATGGAGGGCGAAGATCACGAGCGGATCACCAGCCTGACCGAGCAGTTGCAGCAGGCAAGCTCTGCGCTGGCCCAGCAGGTGTATCAGCAGCAGGCTGAGGATAACGGAACCGGGGCTGGCGCCACCGGAGAGGCGGATGGCACGGGTACGCCTGATGAGGACGACGTGGTGGAAGGCGAGTTCCGGCAGGTGTAGGCGGCGGTTCGAACCAGGATTGCCGGCCTGGGCGCACTAACGATACGATGATGAGAAACCGGGCGCCCTGTGCCCGGTTTCGCGTCCCTGGTGTCAGATTCGGGAGCCGGGTGAGAGTGCGAAAGTGTTTCTTTCACGCGGTCCAGACGGGGTGAGGGGTGCAGGCCTAATAGAGCGGAGAACGGATCAGTGGACTATAAGGACTATTACGCAGTACTAGGCGTGCGGCGTAAGGCGAGCGCAGAGGACATCAAGAAGGCGTATCGCAAGCTGGCCCGCAAGTATCATCCCGATGTCAATGACGGTGATGCGGCTGCTGAACAGAGGTTCAAAGAGATCAGTGAGGCGTATGCGGTTCTGTCTGACGAGGCGAAGCGGCGGACATACGACAAGTTCGGCGCGCAGTGGCAGCAGTACGAGCAGAGCGGGCAGAATTTCGACTGGTCGCAGTGGTACAATGCCGGCGGCGCGGAGCGTCAGCAGGGCCGAACGGTGAGTCCAGAGGAGTTTGAGCAGATGTTCGGCGGCATGGCCGGCAGCGGAAGCTCATTTTCTGATTTCTTTCAGCAGCTTTTTGGCGGTGGGCCGGCGCAGACGCGCAGAGCGACGCGGCAGGCGCCTCATCCGAGTTTCGGCCGCCCTAACAGCGGCCAGACGGTCCCGGTAGAGATCGCGCTGGAAGAGGCATTCATGGGGACCAAGCGGACAGTACAGCAGGGCGATTCCCGGTTCGAGGTGACGATTCCGGCGGGGGTCAGGACGGGCTCGAAGGTACGGGCCGGCGACCTGATCATGACGGTGTCGGTGCAGCCGCACAAGGAATTTGAGGTGGATGGGACCGATTTGCGCACGAAGGTACCCGTGGACCTGTTCGTTGCGCTCCTCGGGGGTGAGGCGCGCGTGAATACGATGCAAGGGGCGGTGGCGCTGACGATCCCGCCGGACACACAGAACGGGAAGGTTTTCCGGTTGAAGGGGCAGGGCATGCCGGATGTGAAGGATAACAAGAACCGGGGAGACCTGCTGGTGGAGGTTATGGTTGAGCTGCCCGTGCCTCTCAGTGGGGAAGGCAAGCGACTTGTCGAGAGTTTGCAGCGAGAATCTCCAAATGTGAATTCGCCTTAGTCAAGGCTCTGGAAAAACTGTACGCATAGCCAAGGGTTTGCTCCGCGTCGGGGCCTTCATCTTAATTGAAGGCAGAGGAGAGAAAACACCAAGCAGCGATTATTGAAACGCAGGGTTGACTGTGCCGAGCCTAACAGATCGTCATTTTCGCTCGTCGCCAAGCTATGGTGTTGCCGCCGACGGTATGCGCTGCAGGGATGAGAAGCGGCCTGCCGGAGACATGGAGACGGCGGCGGGCAATGGGGGACGGAATTGATGGGCGCGGCAACCCATGCAGGTCGACGGTCTGCTTCCGGAAGGGGCCATATACGCGATGCAAGGATGCGCCAATGCAGGCGCCGGTCGCAGTTTCGTTTTTTCGTAAAGTTTGCCGGGACGGTTGCACTGGCGGTTGTGCTGGCCTCTTGCAGCAGAGGGGCGAATCCGACAACAGAAGAACCTGAAGTCACCGTCCTTTCTCCAACCCCGACGGCGACAGTTGTCCCTGCGACCCCTACACCCGAGCCAACGGCCCCGCCACCGACGGCCACACCGGTCCCAGAACCGGTAGTGGAACCCCCTCTTTTTCCAACGCCCGAAGTTGATCTGGAAGACTACTCGGTCTACGGCGAGACGCTGCTTGCGGCATTTGCAGAGGATGCGGAGCGGTTGTCGGACGCGCCGCACTATTACATTCAGGTCGGCCTCGTGCCGGGGGAGGTCCCGCGGTTGGAGGGTGTGCAGCGGGTGCGCATCACGAATCAGGAGGAGACCAGCCTCAACGAGCTTTATTTCCGACTCTATCCCAATTTGCCTGCTTTCGGGGGCTCAGCCCAGATCAGCCGGGCGATGGTGGACGGGAAGGTCGTGGAGGTTGCGCATCTTTTCGAGGATGCGGTGGTGCATATCCCGCTTGACGATGGGCTGGCCGCGGGGGCGATAACGGATGTGACGCTGTGGTTTTGGGCCACGCTGCCGACGCAGGTGTACGCGGGTACGGCGGGGGCGGGCCTATACGGATTTGTGAACGGGGTCTATGATCTGGCGGGCTTTTATCCCACGCTGGCAGTTTACGACCACAGGGGTTGGGATCTGTTCGCTGGTGCGAGCTTCGGAGACTCGCTCTTTGCGGACATTGGTTACTACCAGGTGGCGTTGACGGCGCCGGGGGCGCTTGCGGTGGTTGCGAGCGGCTCGACAACGGCGCGGGAGCCCAACGAGGACGGCACGACGACGTGGCGGATCGCGGGGGGGCCGGTGCGCTCCTTCTATGCGGCTGTGACCGACCGCTGGGAGGCGATCAGCGAGGAGGTTGATGGGACCATTGTCAATTCGTACTACCCGGCTGGGGGGCTGGCGTCGGCGCAGACGGCGCTGAGCTATACGACGGGCAGCCTGGCCGTCTTTAACGGCATGTTCGGTCAGTATCCGTATCGCGAGCTGGACATCGTGCCGCTGCCGACGACAGCGTTTGGGATGGAGCATGCCGGTCTGCTTGCGCTGGCGGCGAACTTTTACGGGGAGGGCGGCGGCGGTTTCGGCATTGCCACGCCCCACGAGGTTGCTCACCAGTGGTTTTTCAACCTGATCGGTAACGATCAGCCGGATGAGCCGTGGCTGGACGAGTCGCTTGCCAACTATGCGGTCTATTTGTATTACGAGGCGGTGGACTGGCCACAGATGCAGACGGTGATGATGGAGAATGTCTTCCGTTACCGCTACGATGCGGCGCGGAACCTGGGGATAGACAGGCCGGTCAGCGGCGCGGTGGTCGGGTTTGATCAGAGCAACTATATCAACATCATCTATAGCAAAGGACCGCTGTTCCTGCACGCGGTGCGTGAACGTATCGGCGATGCGGCGTTTTTCGCGGCACTGCTTGACTATGCGCAAACGCATCGCTACGGGATCGCGTATGCGGAAGACCTTTTGGGCATATTCCGGCGTCACAGCAGCACACCGATCGACGATCTTATCGCTCTCTGGATCTATGGAGAGTGAGGGAAATACAGATGAGAAAGTTCCCCCTTGCCTCCCTGTTGCGGCGCGGGCAGGATGTCGCTGCCGAGATTCTTGCCCTGCAGGAACACCGCCCCTGGCCACTGCCCGAACGCCCTTGGTTTATGTTTCAGTCGTGGCAGGACCTTCTTTTTGCGCACTGGCCGGTTCCCGCCGCGCGTATCGCCAAGCTGTTGCCGTCCGGACTGGCGCTGGACATGTACGCGGGTGAGGCATGGGTATCGGTGGTCCCCTTTCGCATGTCGGGCGTGCGGCCGCGGTTTACGCCGGCGGCGCCGTGGGTTTCCTCTTTTCCGGAACTAAATGTGCGTACGTACGTAAAGAGTAGCGGAGGGGGGGAGCCGAGGCCGGGCGTGTTCTTTTCCAGTCTGGATGCGGGCAACCCCTTGGCGGTGGCGATGGCGCGGAGATCTTATCATCTGCCCTATTACCGGGCGCAGATGGAATGCAGGGTCGAAGAGAGCGGCATTCACTACTCCAGCCGGCGCACGCACAGGGGCGCGCCGGAGGCGGATTTCAGGGCTGTCTACCGTCCGACCGGCCCGGTATACCAGGCGGCTCCGGATTCGTTGGAGCAGTGGTTGATGGAGAGGTACTGTCTGTACAGTGTGGACAGGGCCGGGCGCGTTTATCGGGGTGAGATCCACCATAGGCCGTGGCCGTTACAGCCGGCCGAGGCAGAGTTCGGGCGCAATTGGGTTGCGCAGGCACACGGGCTCTTCCTGCCGGATACAGAGCCTCTGCTCCATTTCGTCGAGAGGCTGGATGTGTTGGCATGGCGAATAGAGGAAGCAGGTGAATGAACGTTATTTCCGAGATATTTGATACAGTTTTGAATTTGCTGCGCAGTGAGGGCCTGCAGGAGTGGGGCGTTTGGAGTTATCCGCTACTGACCGTTCTGGTGATCGTAGAGGGGCGGATCGTGACGCTGCTGGCGGCGGTTGCGGCTTCGTTGGGGTATATGCGCTTGCCGCTGGTCGTGATCTGCGCAGTTGTTGGGGGGATCGTTGCTGACGGACTTTGGTACTTACTCGGATACAGGTTTGGGAAGGAGCCTGTGTTGCGCTATGGCCGGTGGCTGGGGCTGCGACGCCATCACCTAGAGCAGCTGCAGTGGGAGATGCAGGAGCACGGCCCCAGACTGCTGTTCATCGCGAAGGCGTTTTCTGTGCTCGTGATTCCAGCGCTGGTTGCGGCTGGAATGGGTCGTGTGCCATTCCGGCGCTGGTTTCCGATCGTCCTATTGGGTGAGCTGGTGTGGGTGCCGGTGCTGGCAGTGATCGGGCATCAGACAACGGAGGTGGTGCGGCAGGTGGAGCTGGGTTTGCACTATCTGCCGCTTGCAGGCGGGGCGGCGCTACTAATCACGATGCTGGTGGCGGCGCGGCGGCTGAAGGCGGGACGAGCGGGTGTTGGATGGCGACTTCCGGTGTCCTGGCCCGATGCCTATATTACCTATCAGACCGAGGTTGCTCCGATTCTGAATATGTACGGCAGCATGGCGGCCGGCAGCTTGAGTCAAGTAGTTGCACCGCTGCGGCAGGAGATGGCTGTGGCGAGGGTATCGGGACGGCGAGGCCGCAGGGATCCTCTATTCCTGGGTTGGTAGGAAAGATACCGGAAGCCGGACGCGAGTAACTCGCGAGTTGACAACGCCATATTGCGAGGCGAAGGGAGAGTAGCGAATCGCTACTCTCCTTTGCATTGGTGCTGTCTAGTCGACGCAGAAGGGTAGATTGACAAAATTGAGGTCGTTATGGCGTACGCGGCTCAGGCTTACGGGTATGCAGCCGCTCAATTGGTTTGCGCCGATGGTAAACCCTTGCAGCAGGGCGAGGTTGCCCAGCTCGGAAGGAATCTCTCCGCTCAATTCGTTATCCTGCAGATACAGCCACGTCAGGTGGGCAAGGTTCCCCAACTCGGAGGGTATGGGGCCGCTCAGTCCGTTCTCGCGCAGGAAGAGGATGCGCAACTGGGTCAGGTTGCCGAGTTCGGGCGGGATGGACCCGCTCAGTTCGTTCTCATCGAGGTCGAGGACCCGCAGCTGGGCCAGGTTGCCGAGTTCGGGCGGGATTGGCCCGCTCAATTGGTTCTCATCGAGATAAAGTGTGCGCACTTCGGCAAGGTTGCCCAATTCCGGTGGGATCGAGCCGCTCAGGTTGTTCTCTTCGAGGGAAAAGAGGCCTACGTTAACCAGGTTGCCCAACTCAGGGGGGATTGGGCCGCTCAACCGGTTCTCTTCGAGGTAGAGTGTGCGGAGCTCGATCAGGTTGCCCAGCTCAGGGGGAATGGTCCCAGTCAGGCGATTCTCATCGAGAAAAAGAGTGCGCAAGGCGGCAAGGTTGCCGAGTTGGGGCGGAATCGGCCCGCTCAGCTGATTTCCGGTGAGGTCCAGCCGTTCCAGATTGGTGAGGTTGCCGAGCTCGGGGGGGATGGGGCCTGTCAGACGGTTGCGGTCGAGGTCCAGAGAGTTGAGGTGGGTCAGATAGCCTATTTCGGGCGGGATAGGACCGGTAAGTTGATTGTCATCGATAGCCAGCCTGGTCAGATGGGAGAGGCGCCCAATTACGGCCGGAATCGAACCGCTCAACTGATTTCCGCGCAGGTCCAGTCGGGTCACACGGCCGTTGAGGTCGGTGGTTACGCCGTACCATGTGCTGAGCGGTTTGTCGCTGTGCCAGTTATCACTGTTGACCCAGTCGTCGCCGCCGAAGGAAATGTAGAGTGAGGAAAGCGCGGCGCGGTCGAGGCCCTGCAACGCCTGATGGGTAAGGGTCCTCAGAGAAACACGGTAGAGGGCAAAGAGCAGATCGCCATTCAGCCCGAAGAGTGACTCCATACCCGATTCCGCGGCCGCGGGTGATGGACAGAAGGGCAGGTCCAATTGTTCACTGTCGACGGAAGCGGCGTTGCGCCAGCTTGCGGGGATGCAGCCGGACAGCGGATTACCGCTGATATTCCACTCACTCAGTTGGGTGAGGGCGTCCATCTCCGGCGGGATCTCCCCTCTCAGATCGTTTCCAGCCAGCTGGAGAGACTGAAGGTGCGTGAGGTTGCCCAATTCGGGCGGAATAGGACCGCTCAGCTCATTGTCATTGAGCAGCAGGGTCCGCAGCTGGGAAAGGTTCCCCAACTGCGGCGGGATGGGCCCGCTCAGGCCGCATTCGTCAAGATAGAGTGAGCGCAGCTGGGAGAGGTCGCCCAGCTCGGGTGGAATCGGTCCGCTCAGATCGTTTTCGTCGAGATCGAGTGAGCGCAGCTGGGTGAGGTTGCCCAGTTCGGCGGGGATGGACCCGCTCAGGTTGTTTTCCTCAAGCGACATGGCGCGCAGGTGGATGAGGTTACCCAGTTCAGGAGGAATTTCGCCACTCAGTTGATTCTCTTCGATAAACATTGTCTGCAGATTGGCGAGGAAACCGAGCTGGGGCGGGATTGCGCCGATCAACTGATTTTCGTCGAAATAGAGTGTTCGCAGCTCTGTGAGGCCGCCAATCTCCGGGGGGATAGAGCCGCTCAACTGATTTCCCGAAAGGTCGAGGCGTTCGAGGAGTTTAAGGTTTCCCAATTCCAGAGGGATCGAACCGGTCAACTGGTTTCTGTCGAGGTCGAGCCACTGCAACTGGGACAGATTTCCCAGCTCCGGGGGGATCGAACCGCTCAAGAGGTTGTCATCGATCACGAGTCGAACCAGCTGGGTGAGGGAACCCAACTGCGGCGGGATGGCGCCGGTCAGGCGGTTTCCGCGGAGGCTTAACTGCGTGACGCGGCCGTTCTCGTCTGTGGTGACGCCGTACCATGCGCTGAGCGGCTTGTCGGTCAGCCAGTTTTGATTGTTCACCCAGTTTTCGCCGTCGGCGGCGATGAAGAGCTCGGTCAGCGCGACGCGGTCGGTGTCGCCGCCGGACTGGTCGTTGCCCTGGGCATACAGGGTGGTCGCTGCGGCAGATTGGGCGAAGGCGATCAGGCATGCAACGAACAGAAGTGTGCCGCGGTATAGAAGCTGGGCGTTGAAACGTCTCTGTTTCATAGTCGGGCGTCCTCCTCACAGAGTAGACTGTTTTTCAAGGAAATCTGAGCAGCCTTGGGGCGGCAACGTGAAGGTTCTGTGCCGGTGACTTCCGGGTCTCATTCAACTCGGAACGAGTCGAAAATCTGCTCGATCACCGGTTGGCTGGCGCCGGCGATATCGGGGCGGGCCGCGATTGTGATCAGATAGGCGGTATTGTTGGCGCGCAGGAAGGTCATATCGAGATGGGCGGTCAGGAGATGCGATTGATCGCCCAACCTCATGGTGGCCGCGGCGCGGATGGCGGGAAGGCCGTTGCGCGTGCCTATTTCGACGGTTATCAACTGCGTATCGCCCCATGCTGCGACAGATTTTTCAGCGAGGGCAAGCCATTCTTCGCCGGCAACGTCGTCGGCCAGCGGGGCAGTGGACACGATCAGAAAGGTGGGAAAGATTGGGACAGTGTACAAGCTCTCCGGGTCCGGTTCGACGGCGAAGACGCCAAGATACTCGCCTGCCGGCGAGTCCAAAATGGCTCTCAACTGCTGCGTTGCCGTCTCTCCGCCGAGCAGGCCTGTCATTCGGTCCAGGTCACCCGCTTGCAGGTCGAAGGTTAACCAGTTGAAGGGTACAGCAAGTGAGTAGCCCAGGCGCCCGTCAACGATCGGAATCCAGAACCTGGGAAGATTGGCGGCAGGAACAGAGGTGGATGAAGCGGGCTGGCATTCTTCTCCAGCCGGGGTCTGCGCCGGCTCTGCGGCGGCCACCTGTTCGGGCAGGACTGGGCGGAAGGACTGGACGATCTGGTGGATCACAATTCGTTTGGCCAAGGCGTTGCTCAGCCGGGTCGCAATCAGAAGTGTATAGGCCGCCTGGTCAGCGCGGACGATGGTTATGTCAAGATGGGCGGTCAGGCCGGCGCCCCGGCCTCCCAGTTGGTAGACGGCAGCGGCTCTGACTACGGGCAGGTCGTTGAGTGTGCCAAGACGGACGCTTTCGATGCGGGCTTCGCCCAGAGCAGAGATGGCGTCTTCAACGAGGGCAACCCATTGATCGTCGGTTACGCCATCTGGAAACCGGGCGACCGACACGTTGAGGAAGGTGGGGAAGGGCGGGCGGGCGAACAGCTCGCTGGGATCAGGATCGACGGCCAGGAGTCCGAGGTTTTCGCCGGCGGGGGTGGCCATGTACTTGCGCAGCTGTTGGGACGCGGCGCGGCCGCCAAGCATAGCGGCAATCCGTTCGAGGTCGCCAGTTTGGAGGTCGAAGGTCAGCCAGTTGGTGGGAACGGCGAGCGAATATCCGCGGGATTCGTCGACAACTGGCTTCCATCCAGACGGGAATTGAGTGGTGGAAACGGGAGCTGGCAGCGGCGAATTGGAGCGATTCGCCACAGATGCCGGAAGGCTTGTGAGCCAAGTCAGATCGGGCGGGGAGGCCGTTGCGGGTTCCGTCCTTGTTGCCGGCGATATTTCCTGCGCCGACAGGGGTCCCGGTATCACGATCATTGAGAATAATAGTGCTACTGTTAAAGCCAAGAGGCGTGATCGGTACATATATTTGGCTCCTTATGCAGCGCAGGCTGGTACTCCGGTTCCGTTGTCAGCAGTTGGAGGAACCTGTAGCCCGTGAAGAGATTCCATAATGAACCCCGGCACAGGCAGCGCGGATGTCAGACGTCTTTTGCGTTCTCAGGAGGGGGCATTTGATCTAACTGAGAAGCCAGAAGGACGGTCCCAGAGACCGCGACGCCATTCGGTGGCGCCGAGGGTTTTGATGCTGTACGCATTCTCGACAAGGCAATCGAATCGATTGCATTTATAGAGTACAAAACAAGCGGCGCAGACGTCAACCTGACGATGGAATTGCCAGTGCGGCGGCGTATGCAGGTTTGGGGCGTGTTTCCGGCCGGGTACGCGGTCGGAGGTCGAGATAGACGTGCGCCCAGTGCCGGGGATGGGCGGAAAGGCTTGCAGCGGTGCAGCCGTTGAGGAAATTGGAAGGCGGGTCATTGCTATGCTAGTCTGTTTTCGGGCCGGCAGGCATGGACTGTGAAAGGCCATGGGAACGGCGCAGTATTTTGAGACTCGGCAACCCCCGAGCGATTTCAAAATGGAATACGTACACGACAGAGTCCCCTCTCCTCGCAGTTTCGCGTTCTCCATAACAGGATAGTATGCCCTACCAACCCGCGGCGAATGGGACGCGCGTCCGGTTGGGCTTTCCCGTCAAGGTATTGGGGGCAGCGGGGCTGCGTTCGCACGACAGCCGGCGCTGGCAGAACCAGCCGCACCTGAGCGTCAGTCTGGCCTATCTGCGCGACATATTTCTCTACCTGGAGCGAAGGGAGATCCGGTTTTATCGAATGGCCGGTCAGCTTGCCCCATATCTGACTCATCCGGAGCTGCCTGCATTCCACAATCAGCTCGAAGAGTGTTCGACGGAGCTGGCGGCGATAGGCGATTTGGCGCGGGAGCAGAGCGTGCGCTTGACGCTGCATCCTGGCTTCTACGTGCAGTTGAGCCATCCGGATCCCGCCTTGGCGGCGCGGTCGGGCCTGGAGCTGTCTGCGGCGACTTCGCTGCTGGATGGGATGGGGCTGGACGAGTCCAGTGTGGTGGTCGTTCACGTTGGGGGCGGCCACGGGGACGTTGAGGCGGCACTGGAGAGGTTCGCGCGTGCGGCCAGTTTGCTGCCGGACAACGTGCGCAGGCGCCTGGTCCTGGAGAACGGAGACCGTGAATTCAGTCTGCGTGATGTGGTGTGGCTGCACCGGCGAACAGGGGTCCCGGTGGTCCTGGATACGCTCCACCACCGCTGCCACAATCCGGATGGAATCCCGCTGTTGGATGCGTTGAAGATCGCTCTGGCGACGTGGCCGGAGGAGATACGTCCGAAGATCCATGTCAGCAGCCCGCGCACTGCGGTGCGTACACTTTATCGCGATGGCGAGGCGCGCGTGCAGATGCCGTTGGCGCACCAGCACAGTGACTTTCTGCACCCATTTGAGGTCGTCGACCTGCTGGAGGCGGCGGTCGCGGCGCGGTTGCGGTCGTTCGATATGATGCTGGAGGCCAAGGCGAAGGATGTAGCGTTGCTGCGATTGCGGGAACAGATCGGCAGGTACGCGCCGAATTTGGTGCGGCATGTACAATAGGGGGAAAGGCCTGGAAATGTTCCAGGAATATACGGATCCGTACAGTCTCAAGCGGACGGTTCTGGTGGCGGTTGTCAACAACCAGGCCGACCTGCGCCGGGCGGCGTCGGAGGGCTGGTACCGCATTCCTCAGAGACGGGCGCCGCGGCGGGTGGGCGCGGACTACCTGGCGTTTTATCAGACGGGCGCTTTCGGGAGTGAAGCGGAGGCGCGGACGGTCAGCTACTATGCGGCGATCCGGCGCTATCAGCTGTTGTCACGGGCGGAGCTGCTGCCGGATGAAGCGGATCATGCGCGGGCGGAGGAGTACTATTTTCGCATTGAAATTGGCCCGCTGATGCGTTTGGCGCAGCCGGTTCCGGCCACCACGTTCAGGCGCCTGACCTTTATCCATACGACTCTGGAGCGCCTGCTGAACGCGAAGGATGTGACGGAACTGAAGCTGGAGGGTGAACCTTTCCAGACGCTGTGGAGCGCGCTGCGTGCGAGCCGGTTGAGGCCGCTTCCCAATCGATTGGCAGGAGAATGGCCGGTGGATATCGCGCTGCGGGTGCGAAACGGGTATCTGGGCATACGGCTGGATGAGGCCAGCGATATGCGTGAGGCGCAGGAGCCGGCGGACCGCTGGACCATTCTGCGTATTCCCGAGAGCCAGATTGCAGCCGACCTGGAGGGCTGTCTGCGGGCGGTCGGGGCGGCGCTAGTGGATCTGGGCGGCTCGCTTGACGCGAAGGCGGGGCGGGAGATTGTGCTGTAGTGCAGGTGTGAACAGGAGAAGGTGAAATGGAACTGAAGGTAAATGGAACAGTCTTTACGCTGGATGTCCCGGGCGAGGAGAGGTTGTTGTGGGTACTGCGGGACTGGCTGGGGCTGACGGGCACGAAGTTTGGTTGCGGAATCGGTATCTGCGGCGCGTGCACGGTGCATGTCAACGGTGCGGCGGTTCGGTCGTGCCTGATGCCGCTGGCTGCGGTTGCAGGGGCTGACATCCGCACGATAGAGGGGCTGGCTGAGGCGGACGGCAGCGGCACGATCAGGCTGCATCCGGTCCAGCAGGCGTTTATCGATCACCAGGTACCGCAGTGCGGGTGGTGCATGAGCGGACAGATCATGCAGGCGGCCTCGTTCCTGGCACAGAATCCGCGGCCATCTGAAGAGGAGACCGTGCGGGCCATGAGCGGAAACTACTGCCGCTGCGGTTGCTATGTGCGCATCCGGCAGGCGGTTCAACAGGCGGCGGGGATAGCAGGCAGGGAGGAGGTCGCGACATGACGCAGGGACGCGACAGTTACGACCCGGTCGAGGCGCGTGACGGCTCGACCGATGGAGAGAGCGGAGACGGTAGAGCGAAGAGGATTGAGTCTGGTCCGTCACCGAAACGGCGCTGGCGGCTTACGCGGCGCGGTTTTCTGATCGGGCTGGGTGTGGCGGGGACCGGGCTGGCCGTGGGCGCGTATTTCGGCAGGCCGGTCCTTCACGGAATCATGGCGGAGAGTATGGCAGAGGCTGAACACGCCGGGAGCAGTTTTATGCAGCTGCCCGACGATCCGCCGCTCTGGCTGGAGGTATTGGAGGACAGCCGCATACGTCTCTCTCTGACCAAGGTGGAGATGGGGCAAGGTGTGCATACATCGATCGCCCAGATCGCGGTTGAGGAGTTGGGCATCAGTTGGGATGACCTGGTGGTGGAGCAAGCGGATACCTCTTCAAAGCTGGTGGACGGCATGGGTACCGGCGGCAGCTTTTCGGTTGCAACCAGCTACGGGCCGCTGCGTCGTGCGGCCGCGGGCATGCGCAGATTGCTGCAGCAGGAGGCGGCGGTGGTGTTAGAGCAGCCGGAGGCGGCTCTACGCGTTGCAGGGCGGGGGTTTGCGGTCGCGGACAGTCCGGAGAAGAAGGCTGACTTCTTCAGTCTGGCTGGAGCGGTTGCGAGCTGGGAACTTCCTGAGGAGGAGGCGCTGCATCTGAAAGCGACAGATGAATTTACCGTCGTCGGACAGCCGGTGGCGCGCATTGACGTTCCCGACAAGGTGACGGGGCAGGCAGTCTACGGTTATGACATGCGTGTGCCCAATATGCTCTATGGTGCCGTTGCACGGCCACCAACACTGGAGGCCAGACTGGTCGGCGCGTTAGCGGGCGAGGCGGCAGCGATAGAGGGCGTCGAAGAGATCGTGATCGACGTGGAAAACGGCTTTGCCGGGGTGGTGGCGAACTCTCGCAGCGCGGCCTGGTCGGCGGTGAAGGCGATGGAGACGGAGTGGGATGAAGGGCATCTGTGGCAGCAGGAGGAGATCGAGGCGCTGATCGAGCCAGAAGGGGAGGGCGGTATCACGATCCAGCGCGAGGGCAACGCCGCCAGTGTTCTGAAGAGGGAAACGGCGATCGCGGCCACCTACCGTTCGCCGTTTGCGGTACAGGCCCCGCTCGAGGCACCGGCGGCACTGGCGGATGTACAGGACGGCCAGGTGACGGTGTGGGTGTCGACCCAGTCTCATGAAAGGGCGAAGGGGTTGATCGCCGAGGCGCTCGGGGTGGAAGCCGACACGGTTCGGGTTGTCCCGACCTATCTGGGGGGCGGCTTTGGCGCCAAGCTCGATACCGGGGTGGCAGTTGAAGCGGCGCGCTTGTCGAGGGCAGCCGGCGTACCTGTGCACGTGGGATGGGACCGAACGGAGGCGATGCTTCACGGCTACCTGCGGCCGCCGACGAAAAGCGTTCTCTCCGGTGCGCTTGACGGGAACGGACGGATCGTCGCCATGGAGCACCGGCAGGGCAGCAGCGACGTGGCCTTCAGTTTCATGCCTGCGTTCATGGAAATGGTGATGGGCGCGGATTTCGGGGCAACGGTGGGGGCGCGAATCGACTATGACGTGCCCAACCGCACGGTGACGGCCTGGCGAAGGAAACTGCCGGTCTGGACAGGCTGGTGGCGGGGGCTGGGACTTTTCGCGAATACGTTTGCGGTGGAGAGCTTCGTTGATGAGCTGGCGGCAGCGGCGGGCGCGGACCCGCTTCAGTTCCGTCTCGATCATTTACCGGACAGTCCTGCGGGTGGGCGTAAGAGGGCGGTATTGGAAGCGGTCGCGGAACTGAGCGACTGGGGGACCGCGCCGCCTGATGGCCGGGCAAGGGGCGTCGCCTGTTTTGGGTCAAATACGGTAGTGGCACAGGTGGCGGAGGTGTCGGTAGATGAATCGTCGGGGGAGGTCAACGTTCACAAGGTGGACTGCGCGGTGGACTGCGGGCTGGTGGTGAACCCCGATGGGGCGAAGGCGCAGATAGAGGGGAACGTTATGTGGGGCGTGGGGTCGACACTGATTGAGCAGGCGTATGTGAAGGACGGACGCCTGGAATTGAACAACTTCGAGAGCTACCCACTGTTGACGATGCGCGGGGCGCCCGATGTCCGTTCGGTGCTTGTGGACACGGGGATCAAGACGCCGTATGGGATGGGGGAGCCGCCGATCGGGCCGGTGGGCGCGACGATTGGCAACGCGTTTACGGCGGCGACGGGCAGACGGGTCCGGACATTGCCGATGACGCCGGCGCGTGTTCTGGACGCGCTTGCTTAGGGCGGATCCTGATCTGAGGGGCGGCCCGATTTTATGTTTCGGGCGTAGTCAGCTCTGTTCGCCTGAGACGCCCAGTTCGGGGGCGACCTCTTTCATGGCGTCGAGGACGCGTTGCACGTGCTCGTCGAAGGGTTCGCCCAGCTCCTCGATGAAGTGGAGATTCTCGGCGCGGTCGATGGCGGCGGTGAAGCGCTTGTCCTTCCACTTCTTTTTGACGGACTTGAGCCTTACGCCGCGCAGGTCCTTGTCGGGGCGCACGTAGGCGCAGGCGAGGATGAGGCCGGTCAGCTCGTCGCAGGCGAGGAGGGCTTTGTCGAGCTTTGACTGGCGGGGGACGCCGAGGAAGGTGGCGTGGGCCTCGACGGCGTGGATGAACTCGGACGGGTAGTCTTGTTCACGGAAGAGGCGCAGCGCGGTACGGGGATGGCCGTTCTCCTGGTCGTCCATATCGGGGAAGCGATCGTAGTCCAGGTCGTGGAGCAGACCTGTCAGTCCCCAGAGGTCCTCATCTTCGCCGTAGTGACGGGCGTAGACGCGCATGGCGGCTTCCACGGCGAGCATGTGGCGTCGCAGGCCCTCGTTTTCGACCCATTCATACAGTAGTTGTACAGCTTCATTTCGACTGGGCAGGGGCATATCGGCTCCTCTAGTCTGCAGTGGGGATTTGGCCGCTTGCCGTGAGTTGGGGATGTGCGGTGGCGGCGACTTTTCGAGCTGGTGAAGATTGAGTGGTTCGGGCTTTGCCGGTTGGCGAAGTGATTGTCACGTCGCGCAGTCCGTAGACAATCTGGCGGCTACCGGCGATGTGTGGATGTTCGCTGCCGTCGGTCCGGTCCCGCCAGAGCAGTTTGCCGACTGCCCGGGCGCGGCGAGCACTGCAGCCGACGGCTTCGCTGAAGGGTGCGCCGTTGAGCCATCGGCGCAGAAAGAGGCTGAGACTTGGTTCGGGGAGCCAGTTGACGGCGTGGGCGCCGTTGACGGCCTGGGCGCCCAAGGCCAGCCAGGTAGAGGCGAGGCTGGCGCCGTAGCAGTTGAGTCCGTAGACCATGCGCAGGTCGAGGAGTGAGGTATTCTCGACGTAGCGGGCGAGCAGATGGTCGAACGCGGCTGCGTCGACGAGCTCCCGCCCTTTGTACCCGATCAGGCAGCGCTCTTGTCCATGTACGAGGAGAAGCTGATCAACGGTATGGGTGGCGCTGAGGTCTATGAGGGCGGCGGTCAGATTGGCGGCGGTGGCGGCGTCGTCCTCGAGGATGAGGACGCGGTGGTAGCGGTGGTAGGCGCCGAACAGCCGCAGCAGGAGCTTGGCGTATTCTTCGGTCAGCCAATCGATGGCTGTCATCGCCCAGTTTGGCAGGTTGACGCCGTGTATGTGGCCGACGTTTTCAAGGAAAACGATCAGGGCCAAGGGTTTGCCGGCAGCCGGCGCGGCGGTACCGGGCAGGTCTGCGGATGGTCTTGAAGCCTGAGGCGGGTGTTTGGTGCGGGTGGAGTTTGCGGGCGTCCGGGCAAGAGCCATGGGGAGAGCATTGTGACGCGGCGCGGGGCAGGCCGCTCAGAATTGAAAGCGGCCGTTGGCGTCAACGACGCGAACTTTGAAGTTTTCGACGAACGGTTCGAGGCCGGCGATCAGTTCCTGCCACTCGTCTGAGCTCAGGATGCGGGCAGCGTCGTCTTTGTCTTCAAGGACTCCGCCGCCGAGGATCTGGGGGGCTTCTCCCCAGAGCGTGTACCAGGCGTCGGTAATGCGCAGACCCAGTTGGGCGAGCCCTGGGGCCAGCGTCTGAACGACGTACCTTTGACAGTCTTCTTCGTGCCCTTCCCGCATATCGTAACTCAGAAGTACTTTGACCATGCTACCGTCCTCAAGGGCTGGGAGATAGTCCTGCGGCGTTTTGCCCGTCGCCAGGTGTCGGAAGAGCTGGAATCGGAAGCGCTAAAGGTGGGACCGTGTAACCGATTCCGAAGACCAGTATAGCACAGACGAACGGCACAGTGCATAGTGGGCGCAGGCGGGGAATCGGTTCGATTGGCCTCAATTCGTGGGGAACGCATGGCTAAATCGTGCTACCTACCGGATCCAAAGTAGAAGGCGCGTCAGTCGGAGGCCAGGGAGAGAACGGTGTGCAGCCGCACTTCGGCCTGGCGGCGGAACCTTTCGACACTGATGGAGCGGAAGAGCCAGACGGCCAGGAGCAGACCGGCGATTTCGAGAGAGAAGACGGCAGCATACCCCAACAGCGGATTGCCCGTCAGCCAGGAGAAGAGATCCCACAAGATACCGCTGATGATGTTGCCGACGGCCTGACCGGCAAAATTGGCCACGCTCCAAGCGCCGATGTAGAGGCCGGCGGCCTGCGGCAGGGTCATGTCGAGCATGAAACTGAGGTTGCTGACGGTCATGAGGCCGCCGCCCAGACCCAACAGGAAGACGGCGCCGAGAAACAGGTTAGAATTGCCGAACAAACCGGTGACAATAATGGAGGCGAAGGCGAAGGCGGTTACGAATGCGCCGACATTGGCGCCCGCTTTCTTGCCAAAACGTTTTACAAACAGGATGCCGGCCAGGAGGGTGATAAAGATGCCTGCTCCCCAGATGGATGTAAGACGGGAGGTGGCCGCGACCGACATGCTCAGCGCTTCTGCACCAAACGGCTCGAGCAATACGTCCTGGGCGTGGATGCTGATCAACACGATCATCAGGTAGACGAAGAATCGGCGGGCCTGGGGGTTCAAAGCCAGCAGGCGCAATACCAGCATGGGATCATCAGCACTGTTGGCGGGCCGGTCGGTTCTGGCTGATGCGCGGGTCTCGATTCGGTAGCTGCCGATAAGGACAAAGAGGACGGATACCAGCCAGATCACACCAAAGGCAGTGGTAAGCGTTTCTTTGGAAAGGGGGGCGGGCGTTGCCAACATGCGAGAGAGAGCCAGACTGGTGGCGATCGTGGAGGCTATCATCGCAGTCCACATTATGCTAACCGCCCGACTACGGCCATTTTCGTCGGCCAGCTCGGTAACGAGAGAGAGGTAGCTTACCGAGGCGGCGTTGATACCGGCCCCCCACAGGCAGAAGACGACGGCCGCGGCCCCAAGACCCATGAGGAAGTTATGATCCAGCAGATAGGCCACGTGGACAGTGAGGTAACTACCGGTCGCGGCGAGGAGCCCGCCGAGGAGAATCCAGGGCGTGCGGTGGTAATCGGCGGCCGGATGGCGGTCCGACCAGTTTCCCAGGAATATCTGCAGCGGGGAAAGCAGGTAGGGCAAGGCAACCAGGACGGCCACCAGCGTTACCGGCATCTGCATGTCTGCGATCATGACGCGATTGAGGGTGCTGGTGACCGGTACGACGGTGATTGAGACGCCTACATGTACAAGAGTGAGTTGGGCGAGAACGCGGGCGTTCATAGGCGAAGCGTACCATAGATTTCGCGGGAGTTCCAAGATTCTGATGTCGGTTGGCAGGTCCTGAATGGGGGCAGTTGAGGCACGGATATACTCACTGGCGAAGGGGGGGTGCATCTTAGAATTGGGGTGGGAACAGTCTGGCGGGGAACCAGTGCCAGCGGCGGCTGGCGTTGCGTACCGTCTTTGGGCGAGACGCAGTGTAGGCGCCAGGCCTGGCCGTAGGGTGGAATCCGTCAGCTAAGGAGGGTGCGAAGGCAGGCACAAGGCCGGCACCTGCGGGGATCTGATGGGACTGGCGGGACGCGGTCTGGCTGGACACCTTCGATTAGGCACCTGTCACCAATATCGACACCCGGTCGATGAGGCGTGGCCTGGTTTAGGGGGGGCGTTGCGGGGGCGGAGCCCCCGCACAAGGGAGGGCCGACTAGGCCCGACCGCCCAAAACTGCAGTGGTCAGTGGTTAGTGGTCAGTGATCAGAGACGGCGCTTCGCCTGAGTCAGAGTTGATCGCGGGCTGACCCATTGGCGGGCTATTGCCGGAGGAATACGGGAGTTCGGCCCCATTTTGGGATGCGCCCGAAGCGGGCGTTCGGTTGACGGGCCGTGCGCGCGGGTGATAGACTCTTGCGCGTGATCTTGGACTGCAACACGCAGGCCTGTCTATACGTATTTTTGTTCAGGAGGGGCTGTGACTGAGGTAGGCACTGAGAGCGGCCCCCGGCCGGTTCCCGGCGTTGATCTTGCGGGTAGCGTACCGGTGTTCGGCAGCCGGCCGGGCAGTCAGCTGGTAGACGGCGAATCGTTCGCCGATTTCAGCCGGAAGCGGCTCATTTTTGGGTCGTTTACACGGCTTGGAGAGACGCATGTATACCGCGTGGATTGCACGGCGGGCGACCGTCTGCGGGCGCAGATGTTCGTTCCTGTCCTTCCCCGCGGCGGCTCGGTTGTACCGTCGTTTGCGATCGTAGCGCGTAGCCTGCCATACAGTGCGGACGCGGAGAAGCTGCCGTTGGAACTGCCCCATGGCTACAGCGCGATCGTGGCGCCGCCGCCGAGTGAGCTTTTGCAGCCGGTGAAGGATGTTTTGACTCGCGTGCATTACTTCCCCGGACCTCTGATCGACTCGCGTACACTTGTCGGCGGGCGCTGTTATCTTGTGGTCTGGACGCCGCACAACCGGATGGGCAAATATGTGATCTCGATCGGCCATCGCTGGCATTTGCGATGGAGCTATTGGGCGCAGTTGCCGCTGTACTGGTGGCGGATACGGGGCTGGTTCGGTCTGAGCCGTACGGCTGCGCTTTATGTGCTGGCCGGTGTGCTGCTGGTTGTGCTGGCGGTCGCTGCGATTCTGCGGCGAATGGGCACGAAGCGCCGAAAGACGGAAGTCAAAGCGGTCGATGCACGCTAACCACTACCAGAGATTTCACTAGCAGCGGTAGGGTTTGGAGACCAAAGCAACGGATCTGACCTCCGCGGCGACAGAACATTCAGATGACCCGTTATAGTGTAATGACGAGAGGTGGAGACTGTGCGCATCCTTCTCTACTTGGGTAAGGGAGGCGTAGGCAAGACGACGACAGCGGCGGCGACGGCGCTGCGTTGCGCGCGGATGGGCTACCGTACGCTTGTAGTGAGCACAGACATCGCGCATAGCCTGGCGGACAGCCTGGACAGGCCGCTGAAGAGCGAACCGACGGAGGTGGCTGCCAATCTGTTTGCACAGGAGATCAACGTTCTGGAGGAAGTCCGCAAGAACTGGGGCGCGATGCAGGGCTACATGGGCAAGATTCTGCAAAAGCAAGGGATGAGCAAGACGGTTGCCGAAGAGATGGCGATCATTCCGGGCATGGAGGAGATCTTCAGCCTGTTGCACATTTACCGCTATGCGGAGACGCGTGAATTCGACCGGGTGATCGTGGATGCGGCGCCGACGGGCGAGTCGATGCGGTTGCTGGCGATGCCGGAGAGCTTCCAGTGGTATGTGGAGCGTTTCTTCGGATGGGGGGAGACGGCGATGCGCCTGACCGGAGGGCTGTTGCGGCGGCTGATGCCGGAGCAGGACGCGCTGGCCAGTCTGCCCAAACTGGTGGATGATGTAAAGGCGTTACAGGAGGTCCTGAGCGATCCTCAGACCACCAGTTACCGGGTCGTAATCAATCCTGAGAAGATGGTGATCAAGGAGGGGGCACGGGCGGTGACGTATCTGTCGCTGTTCGGATGTCCGGTGGATGCGGTTGTGGTTAACCGCATTCTGCCCGGTGTGCGGGCTCAGGGGGATGGTGGGAGCGCGGCGGACGGGGAGACGGGTCAGGAGGCCGATGGAGCGGCCGTGTTTGCGCCGAGCAGCGATCCCTATTTGCGCCAACTTCAGGCGCATCAGGGGCGCTACCTGGTTGAAATCGAGCGGGATTTCTACCCGCTGCCGATTCTGTACAGCAGCTGGCGAAGCGAGGAGGTGGTCGGCTTTGGCCCGCTGCGGTCGTTGGCGGATGAGCTGTACGGGCAGCGGGACCCGGGCGAGGTGATGTTCGTCGGTCAGGCACAGGAGATCGAGGAGCAGGGCGATGACTTCATTCTGAAGCTGCCGTTACCCCACATAGAGCTGGACAAGATCCGGCTGACGAAACGGGGCGACGAGCTTTTCATTTCGATCGGGAATTTCAAGCGTGAATATCTGCTGCCTGCGATCCTGGCGCAACGGGATGCCAGCGGTGCGGTCTTCGCCGGCGGGACTCTGCGCATCCGCTTTCCCTGTAGCAGCCAGTAGCTGCCGGTCAGAAGTCTGCATATCTGCACAGTCCGCCAGCCACGGGACTTTGACGAATGGAACTGGGAAATCTTCTGATAAGAAGCATTGGTGTCACGGTCGGTGCTCAGATCGGCAGCCGTATCGCGCACCGGATCCGGCCGCGCCCGTATCCTGCGCCACTGCGGGATCTGCTGGACCACCCGGTGCGCATGCGATATCGGGATCCAGTTGCCACGCTGGGACCGTTCGGAATCGGTCCTGGCGACTGTGTGCTGGATTTGGGTTGCGGCACGGGCACGTTCAGTGTGGAGATGGCGCGTCAGGTGGGCAGCAAGGGGCGCGTGCATGCTGTGGATATTCAGGCGTCGATGATCGAAGCGGCGTGCGCTAAGGTGGAAGGCGCCGGCTTGGCCTCCCGCGTCAGTTTTCATCATTGCGGCGCCTACAGTCTGCCTCTGGAGAAGGAGAGTGTTGATGTTGCCATTGCGATCGCCTCGCTCTCCGAGATGCCGCAGCCTCTTTTCGCCCTGGAAGAGGTGCGGCGGGTCCTGAAACGGGGTGGACGGTTGGCCGTCAGTGAAGAGATACCTCACGCGGGTTACGCACTGCAGCGGACGGTCCGGCAGTGGCTGCAGGAGGTGGGTTTTCGCTACGGGGGTCTGCGGGGCACCCCATTTTGCTACAGCTTACTCTATTTCAAAGACGAATAACCGCGGCGGCTTCCTGTCATTGGAACATTTCTTCCTATTCAGCAGGCGCCGATCTGTTATAATTTCCTGAAACGACCCGGACGGTCGCGCATGCGTGGAGTTGGCGTGGAACTGGATCTGAATCTGCCGTACAGCACGGAGGGACTGCCGGGGGTCGGTGGACAGCTACGGGCCGCGCCCGACACATTTATTGTTGAGGAGATACCGCTTTATGAAGCTAGCGGCGCGGGCCAGCATCTCTATGTCAATGTAACGAAAGAGGAGCTGACGACCCGAGAAGTACAGCGGGGGCTGGCGGAGGCGTTCGACCTGCCTTACAGAGTGGTCGGGTTTGCCGGTATGAAGGACAAGTACGCGCGGGCAACGCAGACTTTCAGTTTGCTGGTCGGCCACGTAGACGAGAGATTTTTGGAGGCGGCGCCGGACCGCATCGGGGCGAAGACGCCGGTGACGGTGAACTGGGTGCGCCTGCACCGCAACAAGATCAAGAAGGGCCATCTGCTGGGCAACCGCTTTACGATTACGATTACACGGCCTTCGATCGACGGCGAGATTGCCATGGCGCGTGCCGAGGCCATCGCGGAACAGTTGCGGTGTTGCGGGCTTCCCAACTTCTATGGCCCGCAGCGCTTAGGACAGAATGGCGGCAATGTGAGGCGGGGATGGGAGTTGCTCCGGGGCGAGAAGCGCATGGCCAACCGGTGGCTGCGAAGTCTCCTACTTGCCAGTGTACAGAGCTATATGTGCAACCGCTATTTGGCACTGCGGCAGCAACAGGGGCGGTTCAACAGACTGCTGACGGGAGACATTGCCAAGAAGCATGACACGGGCGGCCTGTTTGTAGTCGCTGATCAGGCGGCGGAGCAGAGCCGTTACGAACAGAAGGAGATCAGTTTTACTGCGCCCATCTACGGACCCAAGATGTGGGAGGCGGAGGCCGAATCTGGCGAGCTGGAGCAGGAGGTCCTGGCCGAGAGCGGCCTAGAGATGGCCGTGTTAGCCAGGGCGAAGATGATGGGAACGCGGCGGCTGGGTCGAATTCTGCTCAACGATCTTTCAGTCATGCGAAAAGGAACTGACGTAGTTGTGGCGTTTTCGCTGCCCAAAGGGGCGTTTGCGACAACGGTGCTGCGAGAGTTCATGAAAGTACCGGACGACCATTTGGCTCAAGCGGCGGTGGAAGACAGCAGTTCAGACGAGGATGGCGGGAATTGAAGGTTGCGCGATGAAAAGCCCCAAAGCGAAGAGGAAATCTCCCTTAGGCAACGGAGTCCCATCATGGAAATGCCGCTTTTCCCTCTGAACGTTGTGCTTTTCCCGGGTATGGCGCTGCCTCTGCACATTTTTGAGCCTCGCTACCGGGAGATGATCAATCGCTGCCTGGACGAGAACCTGGCGTTCGGGGTGGTGTTGATCAAGGAAGGCCTGGAAGTAGGCGGCGATGCGGTGCCGAGGCGGGTGGGGACGGCTGCGAGAATCGTAAAGGTGGACCGACAGGCGGACGGAAGAATGAATATCCAGGTTGTGGGCACACGTCGATTCCGTATCGAGGCGTTGAACCGCGATCTTCCCTATCTCACGGGACGTGTGCGCCATTTTCCGGTAACTGACGGGGATACGAAACTGGCGGTCGAGCGCGCACACAAGGTACGTCCAAAGATCACGCGCTATGTCGAGCTTTTGACGAAAGCTACGGGCGTGCAACTGAAATTGGATCGTCTGCCGGAGGATGCTACCAGTCTGGCCTTTCTGACCGCCATCACTTTACAAGTGCGGCCCGAAGACAAGCACCGGATGCTGGCTTTGCAAGGCGTTCCCCAGCTACTGGAGTTGGGCAACTATTATCTGGGGCGCGAACTTCAGTTGCTTGACCATATGATCAGCAGTCAAGAAGCGCTGCCGGCGATGACCATTGGCCCCACCGGGCAGTTGTTCGCCAATTGAGAAGGTGACCGGCCGGAGTGGCTGCTGCCGGCATTCGGGCTGATTCTCCCCAGTAAATCACACTCGATAAATCCCCAAAAACATACAATCATAGCCGTCTCATCAGACAGCCGCGAAAGGAAAGAGGTATGGCCACTCATCAGTTCGAGCCGGACCATTATTTCAGTACGATCGGTTCGCATCCGCCTGTGTTGCGTGTGCAGCCGGGTGACAGCGTTGAAACAACGACGGTCGACGCCAGGGGGCAGGACAGCAGCGGTCAGCAGGTGACGTCAGGGGGCAACCCGATGACGGGGCCGTTCTATGTGGAGGGGGCGGAACCGGGGGACACGCTGGTGGTGCATTTGGACAAGCTGTTGTGCAACCGCCCATACGGGTGGACGCGGACGATGGTGGCGCCAAATGTGGTCGATCCGGAGCAGGTGCCCAATATGCCGTGGCCGGCGGAGGGGCAGGAGCTGGCCAGTTGGCGTGTGGACAACGAGGCAGGCACGGTGACACTGGAGGAGCCGCAGACCAGCCTAGGTGCGCTGACGTTGCCGCTGGCGCCGATGCCGGGCTGTTTTGGGGTGGCGCCGGACCGGGGGGAAGCGATTTCGACTGCAACTTCAGGCCCTTTCGGCGGCAACATGGACTATCGCGGCTTTGTCGAAGGGGTGACCGTCTATCTTCCTGTTTTTGTGCCCGGTGCGCTCTTTCACATTGGCGACGGACATGCGGTGCAGGGGGATGGCGAGATCGTGGGCACCGGTGTTGAGATCTCGTTTGACGTGGGCTTTACGGTGGATGTGCAGAAGGGGCGGCGGATCTACTGGCCGCGAGGGGAAAACGAGGCGTATATCTTTGCAGCGGGCAACGCGCGTCCGCTGGACCAGGCTACGCAACATGCGACGACGGAGATGATTCGCTGGCTGGAGAAGGATTTGGGGATTGATGCGGTGGGCGCGCACATTCTGATGGGTCAGACGGTGGAGTACGATCTGGGCAACATCTATGATCCGGCGTACACGATGGTCTGCAAGATGCCGAAGGCGGTGCTGCCGTAGGGCGAGGAGAGAGTGAAGAGGAGTGAGGAGAGAGAGGAGGGAGCACGGCTCGGCCTGCAGATTGGGAACGACGTAAGCCAGGCTGGCTCGGCCAGCGGGCGCGGGGAAGCCGGGGACAGATAGCAGGTGGGCGGGCGTTGATTGGATTGCTGGTTTTGTCAGTAAGTTGGCCGAGGTCTCGGCAGGTTGCGACGGCGACCAGGTCGATTCCTCGGCCCTTGATCGTTGCGGCCTGATTGCGGACGCGTGTTTTACGCCGTTAAGGTACGCATGTACGTTAAAATGGCGGCGAGGCCTCCCACATTCTTACAAGTATTGCCCAAGCTAGCCGCAAGACGACGGCGATCACGCTGAAGACGGTCGCGTACCTGAGTGTGTTGGGCTCCATCCGGTCGCTCATATAGAAGAAGGCCCATACTCCCAGGACGATTAGAGCGATATCTTTGATCATGTGAGATGGCACCTCAAGGTGAGGGCGGCCACGGTTGTCCGCCGATAGCGACACCTCATTGTATCGACAGGCGCGCACGGATGGAACCGTTTTTGGTACTGAAACCGGGCAATTTTGCGGTTACGATGGAGGGTTGCCGGATTTGGTCTTCATTTGGAGAAAATCCCAAGTATAGAGACCAGAGTCGGAAGCCCTTTGAGAAACCTCCTACATCGGTAAGCGGGCCGAGTTGCCGACCGGATCGACCCCGCAGCCAGCTGTCAAAAATTGATTACCGATCCGCGCTTTGCGCGGCTGATGCTCGCCTGAGCGGCGATTTCCGGTAGTCTTTGGCAAGAGCCGCAACTCCCTTGAGACCTCACCCGCGAGCTCGTCGTGGGTGTCCGCTCTTGCGAGTTGGCGTGGGGTTTGAAAATCGGTTCTGGCCCTGCGAGTTTCGTTCATTTCGACGGATCTGAGGCCCCGATAAAAGAAATAGAGCGCTTGGGTGGGATCGATCTCGATCGTGCGGTTGTAGTCGTCGAGGGCCATATCCGTTTTGCCAAGGCTTACATAGCAGACTTCTCGATTGTGAAAGGCGCTGGCGATGTTGAAAGAGACAGAGTCGGGCCCAAGTTTGATCGCTCAGCTGAAGTCCTCGACCGCCGCCCGGCATTCCCCCAAGTTGGAAAGGCTCATGGCCCGGTTGTAGTAGGCATCTGTATAGGGCGGGTTGTCCTCGATCACGGCGTTGTACGCCTCGACGGCTGCCGCGTAGTTTTCCAGGTCGTAGTGCTCATTATCCCTGACGAAGTGGTATTGGCCGGCGGCAGTGAGCAGCCATTTCCCGACGAAGAACGATATGGCCTGTACGGTTGCGATGGTGAAACAACGCTTCATAGTGGGTCTTCTTTTCTTTGGCAACTCGGAAAGTTATCCGATATAGAAACTGCCAAATACCGAATCGTCGTGCTAATTCGGCCTCTACCAGTGGGAAATTGGCCCGCCCTCCTGCACATAGGTCAGGTTATCCAGACCCGAGTGCGGCATGCCCGGTTACCCTGCAGCCGGAGAAAAGACAGCCTTGGCGGCGCGCCAAGGGTGCGCCCCTATTCCCAGCGAAGGGTAGCTTCCGGGGGCGGCTCGGATGGTTCCGGAGGTCAGCGCTCTCCTGCAACAGGCGCTCTTCGCTATGGTTGAACCTCTCTATTGGCGAATCTTTATGTGGGTAAGTACCTTGCCCGTTGATGCGAATATCTCACTTTGCGACGCGGGCAGCGGAGAGGAAGAGGATTTCGTACTGAAATCGGGCAAATTCTTGACTGCTATGGGAGGTCGCCAGTTTTGGGCACTTCTGCCTTTACGCTTATGGATTCGATGGCGCCTGGACTTTGCGCTCTCTGGGGGCCAAGAGCCGCCGCATGCCCAGGCCGGCAAGCAGAAGGAGCCCCACGCCGAAGAGCACGAGCCCGATGCGCCAGCTTTGGGGGGCGTACCAGAGTCGTATTTCCAGCTCTCCGGCGGGTACGGGGAGTGCCCGGAAGGTGTAGTTGGCCCTCCATACGGGGACGGATCTACCGTTTATGGTCGCGTGCCAACCTGGGAACCAAACTTCGCTGATCACGAGATAGCCGGGCCTTTCGGCATGAGCGGCCAGTGTGATCTCGTTGGGGCTGTATGCGAGAACCGATACGGGTCCTGTCGTGCTTGATGGGATTGACTCGTCCGTGGTCGCGGGTATGGACGGACTGTCATGGGGCAGGGCGAGGACGACGGTGTGCAGCGGTTCGAACGACGGCTGTTTTATGGCAGCGAGAACGGCTTCTTCGTCGGGGAGGACCCGGGCTGTGGGAACCAGCCAGGCGCGGGGCAGTGGATCGGGGTTTTGGTAGACGGCGAGGGGGCCGGGGGCGTCGTAGGCAAGGGTATATTGCTCCGGCAGGGGTGTGCCGTCGCGCACAATTACATAGAGCACGTTGAGAAGGTCATAGATGCGGGTATGGCGGCCGCCGTTGTTCTCCCAGAGCGTATGCCGGTGCACTAACTCCAGCGGGTTGGAAATGCCCCATACGTCCTGCAGGCCAGCGAGGGCGGCAGTGCTCGGCTGCCACAGATCGAGGATGCCGGTACGGGTGTCGATACGGTAGTGGCTAGAAGGTGTGCCGGAATCGTCAGAACAGGACGCAGTTTCGGTAGGGGCGCAGTCAGCTTCTTCGCCGGCTTGCTCGCGCAGGAAAGCAAAGATTTCCGGATGGCGAAACTTGCTCGTCGGATCATTCCTGCTGGTGTCAATGGTAGCGCCGGCTACGAACAGTTCGAATAGAAGGAGGGCAAGAAGGAGCGCGGATACAGTACCGCTCGTAATGCGGTGGCGCCGGTACCAGGCGAGCAGAAGCCGTACAGCAACCCATATGAAGGAGGCAAGCAGCAGGGCCTGGCCGGCCGTTGATGCGCGCTGCAGTGCAACGGGGTCCCCGTTGAGCGGCCGCGTCGTGACGACAAATAAGGGGACGAGGACGAGGAGGAGCGCGGGTCCGCTGATGCCTATCACGGAAAGATAGAGTGAGAAATGGGGAGAAAGGGGATTGCCCCTGTTGTTGTCCCGTGGATTCAGCAGAGCATCTAACCCGATTGCCGCGAGCACGGACAGTGCCAGCGCCCAGAGGACGATGGATCTGGCCGGTGCCTGGAAGCTTCCATAGACAGGCAGGAACCGTGTCAGCCATCCGTGCACCGGTGTGTCGCCGCCGAGTGCGGTGACAAAGCCGAACAGAGCCAAAGTCAGCCAGGGAAGCAGTCGACGCCGCCTCTCCGGAATTGGCAAGAGGAAGGCAGCGGCCGCGAGGAGGAGCGTTACCAGACCAGTGTAGGGCAGCTCGACCCGGTCCCACGAACCCCAATAGGCCGCTGGTCCGCGTCCGAAGAAGCCGGGTGTCAGCAGGCCGATGACAGCGGGTCCCGGCGCGAGCGAGTAGGATACGGTGTCCTGGTATTCGAAGTCTCCTCTTTGGGTGTAAGGGAGCATTTCGAATGCGGGGAGAAGGATTGGGGCCGAGAGGAAGGCTGTGAGGATGAAGACGGTGAGCGGGTATTGCAGGCCGGTCACAGACTTGCGAAGGGCTGTCAGGTGGGACCCTGCAGCTAGATTCTGCCAATAGTCAGCTCCCAATCTCCCCATTGCGTAGATTCCCACGATCATGGCCAGATAGTAGCTGCTCTGGGCGTGGCCGGCGTAGTTGGCCATTGCGAAGAGGGCGGCGGCGACGGCGGCCCAGGTGAGGCTGCGGCGTGTGAGGGCGCGGTGGCAGGCGGTGAGGATCCAGCCGCTCCACGCGAGGACGGCGATGAGATTGAGATTGCCGAGATGAATGAAGAGGACGTCGCAGAGGCCGAAGGCGAGACCGGCGAGGAGTGCGGCGGGCCGGCTACAGCCGAGAGTGCGCGACAGGGTGTAGACGCCGAGCGCGGCCCACCAGAGATGGCCGATGCTGAGCAGCTGCATCCAACGATAGTCGAAGATGGGATTGAGCAGGAAGAGCAGCAGGTTGGGGGGATAGAGGAATCCGGCCTGAATGTCGGTGATGAAGGGCGCGCCGCCGTAGAGGTGGGGATTCCAGAGAGGCAGTTGTCCCTGGCTGATGGTGCGGGCGGCGAAGCGGTAGATGGGGAAGAGGAAGCTGACCAGGTCGCCGCCGTTTGCGGGCTGGTAGACGGCGCCGCTGATGGTGCGTCCGAAGAAGGCTGCGAACATTGCCGCCAGCAGGACTGCGGACAGCAGATCCCACCGTCGATCGTCACGGTGACGTGTAAGCCATACCGTTGCACCGGCCCAGAGCAGAACAGTAAGAAGCCCGATGCTGACGGGCAGGAATGCTGTAAGAGCTGTCATGGAGCGAAGCTGAAGAATCCAGGGCTGAGCGATGACGAACAGCCGGCTTGCGATGCCGCTCTTGCTGAAAGCAGTAATTGGCTTGCCAGTACCAGTTCAGAAGTTACCTTTACAGTGGCGCTCCGGCGGCTGTATGGTATAACAGATGAAGAACGATCAAAAGGAATTGGTGGCTTGAAAGAGAAGGGCGAGCAGCCTTTTTGGTGTTGATCACAGTTGGAGCGAATTGTGAAGGCGGATCTGGTGTTATTCAACGGCAACATCCATACGATGGACGCGGGGCGACGTCGGGTTTCGGCAGTGGCGATCGCGGGGGACCGCTTTGTGGCTACAGGAAGCGATAGCGAAATGCGGTCGCTGCTGGCGCCGGGAGGACGGGATGTTGATTTGCGGGGTGCGACGGTCGTGCCCGGTTTCATTGACGCCCACATCCACTTTCTTTCCTATGGCTTGAGTCTGCAGGAGATCGATCTGAGCGGCGTCGGGACTCTGTCTTCAGCGCTGGAGAAGGTCGGACAGCGGGCTGCGGAAACGGCGCCCGGTCAGTGGCTGACGGGCCGGGGCTGGGACCAGTCGGTGTGGGAGGGCGGCGCGTTTCCTGCGGCTGCGCAGTTGGACGCGGTGACGGCAGAGCATCCGGTTTACCTTGCTCGCAAGTGCGGACACGCGGCGTGGGTGAACAGTTTGGCGTTGGAACGAGCTGGGATCACGTCCCATACGGAAGACCCGGACGGCGGCGAGATTGTTCGCGATGGGGCGGGTAAGCCGACGGGCATTCTGTTGGAAAGGGCGATGGAGCTGGCGTTTCCGTGCATGGCCGAGCCTGCGGACGGGGAGGCGGTGGCGGCGGTGCGGCAGGCGCAGGACGTGGTCAACCGCATGGGGATCGTGGGCGTGCACACTAAGGAGGCGGCGGCCTCTTTGCGCGCATTTCAACAGCTGCGCGCGGAGGGAGATCTTACGCTGCGCACTGTGGCACAGATTCCCGTGACAGAGCTGGATAGCGCAATCCGGCTGGGTTTGCGCACAGGGCTTGGCGATGAGTTTTTGCGCATCGGCGGGGTGAAGGTCTTCAGCGACGGTGCGCTGGGGCCGAGGACGGCGTGGATGCTGGCGCCGTATGATGGCGAACCGGACAATATGGGCATCGCGGTGACCGGGGCTGAGGAGATGGCTGACATCATTGCCAGGGCTACGGACGCGGGACTGGCGGTGGTCACACATGCGATTGGCGACAGGGCTAACCGGATGGTGCTGGACGCGCTGGAGGCGAGCCGCCGGGCCGGTCGGGGGCTGCATTTGCGGCACCGGATCGAGCACGCGCAGGTGCTGCATCCGGACGATATTGCCCGTTTTGCGGAACTGGATGTTATTGCGTCGGTGCAGCCGATTCACGCCACGCAGGACATGCTCCTTGCAGACAGATATTGGGGGGATCGGAGCCGCTATGCCTACGCTTTTCGGAGCCTTTGGGACAGCGGGGCGAAGCTGGCCTTCGGTTCGGATGCGCCGGTGGAGACGCCGGACGTGATCCAGGGGATTCATGCGGCGGTTACGCGGATGCGGGCGGACGGAAGCCCCGGCGGTGAGGGCTGGTATCCGGAGGAGAGGCTGACCGTGGAGGAGGCGGTGTGGGGGTATACGGTCGGGGCGGCTTACGCGGGCGGCACGGAGGGCAGCCAGGGCAGTATTGTGCCGGGCAAGTTGGCAGACCTGGTGGTGCTGTCGCAGGATATATTCACGATCCATCCGATGGCGATATTGGAGACGGACGTGGAGGCTACGATGTTTGGCGGTGCGTTTGTGTGGGGGGAACCGGCTCTCTGAACGAGTTTGGTTTTTCATTGGCAATGCGTAAGTGAGGCGTACGCCGCGGACTTTCTTTTTTATTCGGCGTCTTAGAGAATGGCTTTCGTCCCCGGCCTGGAATTGAGCAGACGGTTCTATTGGAAGGCGGTGCGGCCTGTGCTTGAGAGGTCATGGCCCGGCCTGCCGCATGCCGCTGCCTTGATTGGGGCCGGCTCGGAGACGCTTGGGTTCGACGACGAGATGTCGACGGACCATGGTTGGGGGCCGCGGCTGCAGCTGCTTCTGCGACCGGACGACTGGGAGACTCAGGCTGAAGATATCGACGCGGCGTTGCGTGATGGATTGCCGCACAGTTTTCTGGGTTACCCGACGAATTTCAGTGAACCGGACCCCGATGACAACGTGGTCCAGCTGCTAGAGGCCACGGAGAGCGGGCCGGTAAATCACAGGGTGGAAACGCAGACGATCGGCGGGTTTTTCTGTGGATACCTGAATTTCGACATCACTGGAGAGATCGGGACGGCGGACTGGCTGACTTTTCCTCAACAGAAGCTACGGACGATCGCGGCAGGCGGGATCTTTCACGACGGAATCGGGCTGGAGAGCGTGCGGGCGCGGTTCAGATGGTATCCGCCGGATGTTTGGCGTTATCTGCTGGCTGCGGGTTGGGCTCGCATCGGGCAGGAGGAACATTTGATGGGGCGGGCGGGCCTGGTGGGCGACGAGCTGGGCTCGGGGTTGATCGGGTCGCGGCTGGTCCGGGACGTTATGCGACTGTGTTTTCTGATGGAAAGGCAGTATGCGCCGTATGCCAAGTGGTTTGGGTCGGCTTTTGCGCAGTTGGAGAGCGCGGCTGGCTTGACCGATATGCTGATGGCTGTGCAGAGAGCGGACACATGGCAGGAGCGTGACCGCTGGCTGGGCGAGGCTTACCGGGTCGCGGCTGGCCGGCACAACCGGCTGGGGCTTACGGAACCGATGCCGGAGAGGCCGATTCAGTTCTTTGGCCGGCCGTTCCGGGTGATGGCGTTGCACGGTTTCGCGGACGCATTGCTGCGTTCTGTCCGGGATCCGGAGGTGGCGCAACTTGCTGAGCGGAGGCCGATTGGGAGCGTTGACCAGTTCAGTGACAGCACTGATTTGCTGGAGGCGGCGGAGCTGAGGCCGGCGCTGCGGACGCTGTATGGATAGAGGTTAGTGGTTGGTCGTCAGGAGTCATTGATTTCAGTCTGAATCAGGAATGCCGGATCATCAGGATTTCGGTAACGGGCTCTCGACGGTACTGGCGACACCGTAAGGGTCTATGTGGGACTTGCCTCTTCTGAGTTGCCCAGCTCTTGCCTGCCCTGGCTCATGCTCGGAACCGGCCAAGACTCGGAACGCGGCCGTACGCACCCGGTGGCAAGCGTGCCAGCTGGATTGAAGGCACAAAGTCGGCGAGGCATGTTGTAGGAGGGGGGGCGTTGCGGGGGGGACCCCCCGCACAAGGGAGGCCGCTTGCGGCCGACCGCCCAGAGGCGAGGAGAGAGTGGAGAGGAGTGAGGAGAGAGGGACAGCCAAGTGCGGCTGTTTTGCTTAGGCAAGGTTGGATTGAGCCAAATTGATAGAGAATCACATAGAAACATTCGATGGAGCAACTAGACACTCTTGGAGACGGATTGATGCATTCGACACTTAAGACTGAGCGACTGATATTGCGACCTCTTGCGGCGGAGGATGCGGAGGACCTTTTTGACGCGTATCGCAGGCCGGAAGCGATGCGGTTTATGGACGATGGGGCGCACAGCTCAGCGGCTGAGACCAAAAAGATGGTCGATGGCATGCTGGACGGGCCCGGGACGGTCTGGACGGTGCGCACGGCGGAGGACGGCCCGGCGCTGGGATATATCGATTATATCGGCAATGCGGGCGTTCCGGGGATGGGCTATTTTCTGCATCCTGACCATTGGGGAAAGGGCTATACGAGCGAGGCCGTGCGGGCGGTGCTGGACTACGGTTTTGACGAGATGGGGCTGGACCGGGTGGAGCTGTGGATCAGTGAAGAGAACAGGGCATCTGTGCGTGTGGCTGAGAAGGCGGGATTCAGACGCCGAGGCAGGATGCGGCAGAAGTATCATCAGGACGAGACGGGCCATGATAAGATCACCTACGGCATCACGGCGGAGCAGTGGCGGACGGGTCAGCTGGCGGGCAATGCGCAGGCTGCGTACTTGCTGGCGCCGATTCTGGCGGTGCCAGATGTGCAGGCTGCGGCGGAGTATTATTGCAACAAGCTGGGATTCACGGTCGGCTTTCTGTACGGGGACCCGCCAACGCACGGGGGCATCCACCTGGGCGAATGGACGTCGGAGGGCGCGCATATTCAACTCTCTCTGACGGATCAACCGTTGCCGGAGAAACCGCCAGTGGGGTTCTATGTCTTTATGGGCGAGGACGTTGACGGCCTCTTTGGGAAATACCGAGCGGCGGGTGTTCATATCGAACGGGAGCCGACGGACGAACCGTGGGGCATGAGGGAGTTTGCGATTCGGGACTGCAATGGTTATCTGTTGCGTTTTGGCAGGCCGAGCTGAGTGAGTAACCGTTTATGAACGCTGGTCGCTGACGCTTTGGACTGCCGGCAGTTGGTTGCGGTCAGGAGAGTGCCAGGATGACAGCAGGGAGTTTGGGATCACAGAGGGACACTGAAGGGAAAGATGGGCTCTGGCAGCTCGCGCTTGAGCGAGGCATGAGCCGGCGTCGTTTTTTGCAGTTGCTAGCGGTTGGCGGGACTGCGGCTGTGCTGGCGTCCTGTGCTGGATTGCCACTGCCCACGGCGACGGCGCCGGCCGCTGACGAGGGCACGGAAGAAGGTCCCCAATTCAGCAAGGACCCAGCACCTTTCATCGATCTCGGCGGCGGGAATCTGGAAGCCCGACTGGAAAACATACAGGGACTGATCACTCCCAGCCGGTTCTTTTTTGTACGCAACAACTCAGTCAGCCTGGAAGTCGACGCGGCTGACTGGCGGCTCTCCGTCGAGGGCGACGCGGTTTCCAATCGATTGGAACTTTCCTACGATGACATTTTGAATCTGCCCAGCAGGACGTTAATTTCCTACCTGGAATGCTCGGGGAACCAACGGGCCATGTTCGACCTGGTGAAAGGGCGGGCGGCAAAAGGGACGCAGTGGAAAACGGGGGCGGTGGGCAACGGCGTATGGACAGGCGCGGCGATGCGGGACGTGCTAGAGCGGGCGGGCATCACCGATGAGGCGGTCAGCGTGCTATTGGTTGGGCTGGACACGGGTTCGCCGGAAGAGGGATTCCGGCGCGTCATGCCGGTTGAAAAGGCGATGGATCCAGATACGATGCTGGCCTATGCGCTGAATGGTGAGACTCTGCCCAAGGATCACGGTTTTCCTTTGCGTGCGCTGGCGCCCGGGTGGGTCGGGGCTGCCAGTGTAAAGTGGCTAGGGCGAATCGTGGTCTCGTCGAAACAGCTTTGGACCCGAAACAACACGACCTCATACACTTTGATCGGCGATGCCTATCCACCGGAAGGTGAAGCGCTGGGCAAGCCGTTGACAGTGCAGACGGTCAAGAGCGCGCTGGCGCTGCCGTGGCCGGCAGATTTGGCGGCGGGGGAGCACCGCATATATGGCTTTGCGCACTCGCCGAACGGGCCGATTACAGAAGTGGAGTGGAGCAGCAGTTCCGGGGAGACATGGAACGTCTCTACGCTGGAGGCGGCGCAGATTCAGCCGGAATTCGAGCATCTAGCGGAGGATTTCAGCGACAGCGCATTCAGATATTCCTGGACGCGTTTCGGTTTCACATGGGATGCGCGGCCGGGGGAGTACACGATTATGACGCGGGCGACGGACGCCGCGGGCAATACGCAACCAGACGAGATTCCTTTCAATGAGAAGGGTTACCTTTTCAACCAGCCGTTACCCCATCCGATACGGGTAACGTAGTCCTGACAGGACCGGCTTGCACGAGGCACGCTATGAATGAGATCGCAGACCATACACGAATCGTATCCGTCGAGGAGATGCAGCGCCTGGAAAAGGAGGCCGATGCGGGCGGTCAGAGCTATGCGGCGATGATGGAGCAGGCGGGGACTGCCCTGGCCGAAGCGATCCAGGAGAGCTATTCGGGGGGCGCGGACCGTTCGGTGCTGGTGCTGGTGGGGCCGGGCAACAACGGCGGCGACGGGCTGGTGTGCGCGCGTCATCTCTGCGACGCCGGATATCGTGTCCGGGTTTATCTGTGGGCGAGGGGCGGGGTTCCGGCAAAGGAAGGAGAGGCTGGAAAGAGAGGGAGGAAGGGGACGCCGAAAAGTAAGGTCAAGCCGAAGGAGGATTACGAGGGCCATTTGGGGAAGGTACTCGATCGAAATGTGCCGACGCACAGCGCCGAAGAGGACAAGGATGGGGTGCAACTTCGGGCGTGGCTGGACGACTCGGACATTGTGGTTGACGCGTTGCTGGGGACCGGCGCCAACCGCCCGATCGAGGGGAAGCTGGCCGGCGTCCTGCAGCAGGTGCTAGAAGTACGAAAGAACCGCATGTCAACTGCTGGAGACTCGGCATATGAAGCCGGCTCTGAAGACGGGTCGGAAACGGGTGAAGGAGGAACGCGGCCCCCGCTGGCAGTGGTCGCCGTCGATGTTCCCAGCGGTCTGAACGCGGACAGCGGCGCGCTCGATGCGGTTACGGTGCCGGCCGATATGACGGTGACCTTCGGTTGCGCGAAGGCGGGGCACTTTCAGTTTCCGGGGGCGGGGGTCATTGGCGAACTGGCGGTGGCGGATATCGGCATCCCTCCGGAGCTGACGGCCGATTTGCAGACGTTTTTCTTGACGCCGGAACAGGTTTCAGGGCTTTTGCCGACTCGCAGCCGCAACAGTCACAAGGGCTCTTTTGGCAAGGGGATGGCGGTGGTAGGCAGCGTCAACTACCCCGGGGCCGCTTACCTCAGCTGTGCGGCAATGGGGCGCGTAGGAGCGGGGCTGGTGACGGGCGCGATTCCCCAGCCAGTGTGGGTGCCTGTGTCTTCGGCGCTGTCTGAACCGACGTGGATTCTTCTCAGCCACGACCTGGGCGTGGTGAACGAGGCCGCGGCCGCCAACGTGAGCGCGAGGCTGGAGGAATATGACGCTTTGCTCATAGGCTGCGGGCTGGGCCAGGAGGGCGCTACGCGCGGATTCATGGAGCGGCTGCTGCGCAGGAATCATCGACAGCGACCGTCAGCGTTGCCGAGAGCATTTGCGGGATCTGACGGCGAGACATCTTCTGCGGAGGAGACGGGGGCGTCAGGCCAGGGGGCTGCCGCCGACTCGCCGTTCGGTCCGATCCGCCGCCGGGACCAGCTGCCGGCGGATTCGCTTCCGCTGCCGCCGACAGTGATCGATGCGGACGGCCTAAACAATCTGGCACAACTGGATGACTGGCCGTCGCTTCTGCCGGCTGACTGCGTGCTGACTCCGCACCCGGCGGAGATGGCCCGTCTTTGCGGTTTTGGCTCGGTGGAGGAGGTGGCAGCCGATCGCTGGAATCTGGCGCGGGAGCGGGCCGCGGCATGGCAGGCGGTTGTTTTGTTGAAGGGACCGTATACGGTGATCGCGGCGCCGGGCGGAGACCTGGCCGTCCTGCCGGTTGCTACAGCAGCCCTGGCAACGGCCGGGACGGGCGACATTCTGGCCGGCGCCATCACCGGCCTGCTGGCGCAGGGCCTGTCACCGTTTCATGCCGCTTGCCTGGGGGCGTGGCTCCACGGGCGGGCGGGTGAACTGTGTGAAGAGCGGATCGGATGCGCCGGTGTTGTTGCTAGCGATCTGCTGCCTCTTTTGCCGGCGGCTATGAACGAGTTGCGGGGGTAAAGAATTGGGCAGGTAGTGGGTGGTGGCGTCGCCGGTCTGGAGGATTGGGCTGAACAGTTCCTGGGTTTCCGCAGGGCGCTTGCTTGTTTCGGGGTGCGGGCTTGGGCACCCACAAGGGGTGCCCCTACGGGGAATTCGGTAGGGTGGCTCGTTGTAGGGGCTGCGGGACTGGGCACCCACAAGGGGTGCCCCTACGGGGAATTCGGTAGGGTGGCTCGTTGTAGGGGCTGCGGGACTGGGCACCCACAAGGGGTGCCCCTACGGGGAATTCGGTAGGGTGGCTCGTTGTAGGGGCTGCGGGACTGGGCACCCACAAGGGGTGCCCCTACGGGGAATTCGGTAGGGTGGCTCGTTGTAGGGGCTGCGGGACTGGGCACCCACAAGGGGTGCCCCTACGGGGGGACGGCCGGGGGGAAGGAAAGTCAACGGGCCCTAGATGGATCGGGAGGAGGCGTTGCCGGATTCCCAGGCCTGGCGCAGGGCGCGGGCCCGCTGGATGAGGTCGGCCATGGGCTGGTGGGGGCCGGTGACGAGTGAACTGCCGACCCCAAGGGCGGCGGCTCCGGCAGTGGCCCAGGCGGCGGCGTTGTCCGGACCGATGCCACCGGTGGGAACGAACTGGACGTCGTCGAGCGGGGCACGCAGGGCTTTGAGATAGGCAGGGCCACCGATATTGGCGGGAAAAAGTTTGAGGAGGCGGGAGCCGGCTGCGCAGGCGGTGTCGGCTTCGGTGGCGGTATAGACGCCGGGGATGTGCAGGATGTCGGCCTTGCGGGCCTGGTTGACGACGGCGGGATTCAGCCCCGGCGCGACGGTAAACTGTGCGCCGGCGGCAGTTGCGGCATCGAATTGGTCTGCAGTGCGTACGGTGCCGGCCCCGATGCACATGTTTTCGCCGAAGCGATCGCGCAGCATCCGGATCATCTCCAGGGCGCCGGGGGTGTTGAGTGTCACCTCCATGACGAGAACGGGGGCTGCCAGGAGGGCGTCGCCGATTTCCAGGATTTTCTGGGCGGGGAAGTCGCCGCGCACGATAGCGACGATGCCGTCGTCCTGCACTCTGCGCGCCATCTGAGCCGTTCCCAATTTCATGCTCGTGCTCCCATTGCATAAGGGCGGCATTTTTGCCGCGTCTTCTGAAATATCGAGGCTAATGTGGCAGCTATTGCTTTTCGGGGGATTTCTCCATAGCTCCGAACCTATAGTAGTATAGCATTGATGATATTGCCGATTGGAGGAGTATCTGGATGAATATTGCCCTGGACGTGATGGGCGGAGATAATGCTCCACACGAGATTGTATCCGGCGCGATATTGGCGGCGCGGCAGTACGACGTGACTGTGTCGCTGGTAGGGCGGCCGGACGTCATTGAGCGGGAGTTGGCAAGGCATCCGACGCACCGGCTGGATCTGCCGATCGTGCCTGCCTATGAAGTGATCGAAATGTCGGACAAGCCGGTCAAGGCGGTACGCACCAAGAAGAACAGCTCGATGGTGGTGGCCTGCCAACTGGTGAAGGAAGGCAAGGCGGATGCATTTGTGACGGCGGGCAACACGGGCGGCGCGCTGGCTGCGGGTATTCTGCACTTTGGTCGCATGCAGAGCATTCTGCGTCCGGCGTTGATCGTTCCTTTTCCCACTTTGAAGGGCTTCTGTCTGATTCTGGATGTTGGGGCGAATACGGACGTCAAGCCGGAGCAGCTGCAGCAGTTCGGCGTGATGGGCAGCGTATATTCACGGCGGATCATGGGCGTGCGAAATCCGAGCGTACGCATTCTGAGCAATGGTGAAGAAGAAGGCAAGGGCAATCAGCTTGTCCTGGAGGCGACCGCATTGCTGGAGGAGACGCCCGGCATCCGGTTCATGGGGAACATCGAGGCGCGGGACGTGACCAGCGGCATTGCGGATGTGGTGGTCACGGACGGGTTTACGGGCAATGTTTTCATGAAGGGTGCAGAGGGCATCGTCAAGTTGCTTCAGGGTGTGCTGTTGGATGAGATCACAGCCGGGCCGATCAGCAGCATTGGCGGTTTGCTGGTTCGCTCTGCACTGCGGAGGATGGCGCGAAGGCTTGATGACAGCGAGTTTGGCGGGGCGGTGCTGTTGGGCCTGTCCAATCTGATGGTCGTCGGCCACGGGAGAAGCAACGCCAACGCCATCCGCCACACGATACGAAATGCGAAGCAGTTGATCGATTCGCGACTGGTTGAGGAGATACAGTCGGGCGTCAGTGAAGTAATCGACAGCCAGGAAGAGGTAGTCGAACTCCAGCGGTAGTCTGCCCACTCATTGAAGAATCCAGTTCCATGAAAGTATACCGAAATTTACCGGCGATAAAGGCGAGAGAGCAGCGGGGGCGTCGTATTGCCCTGGGGGGTCTGGCGATCCTGTTTGTGGGCCTTCTCGCAAGTTTCACGCCGAATTGGTTTCCGCCGGACGAACCGGCCGCGAACGCTCTGACCGGCTTTATACAGCGATACTGGACGGTAGTCAGCTTTGGCGCGCTGGCGGTGGGATTTATCGCCTCGAATGTGGGGAGCTATTATATAAACCGATTCGCTCCCCGCCGCTGGCCGGGCAGCAAGAAGGTCGCGCGGCCGGATGAGCTTGTCGAGAACGGGCTGAAAGGTTTTGACGACAAGTATGCCCTCTTTCTGTGGGGTCTGGATGAAGTGCCTTACATATTGGTCGGGCCTTCCGGTGTACGTGTGTTTCTTGTGCGCAGCGACAAAGGGACGGTGACCGTATACGGGGACAGATGGCGGGAACGGTTCAGCCTGGGCCGATTGCTCACGTTTCTCAACCGGGAGGGGCTGGGCAACCCCACGCGTGAGATCGAGGAGACTGAACGGAAAGTCCGAGAGCTGCTTCAAGAGGGAGAGTCCAGCGGTGAATTGGCGGTAAACGCTGCCGACATTCCGATCGAGAGCGCAGCGGTCTTCATCAATCCGGCGATGCAGTTGGAGCTTGAGAACCCCTCGATGCCGGTGCTGCGGGTGGATCAGTTGAAGAAGTACGTGCGCACGAAGAAGGAGCAGCAGTTGAATGCCGGCGACGTGCGCGCGGTGACCGATTACCTACTCAGTGTCAGCGCGCTGGCTTAGCAGCTGCGCCTGGCATCAGTCGAACCCCAACCTTCTTTCCTTCAAACTGACATATTTGTCGCGGGTGATGATCAGATGATCGAGAACATCGATCTGCAGGAGCTTGCCGGCGGCGACGATCTGTTTTGTCACCTGCACGTCTTCGGGGCTGGGCGTGGGATCGCCGCTGGGATGGTTGTGGACGACGATGAGTGATGCGCTGTTGGCGCGCACGGCCTCTGTAAAGATTTCACCTACACGAATTACGGCGGCGTTGAGGCTGCCGGAATAGACAACGGGTGTACGCTGGACATGATTCTTGGTGTCCAGGAGAACAACCCGCACCTGTTCCCTCTCAAGCATACCCATTTCCAACATCAGCAGACTGGCGACATCGGTGGGGCTTTGGATCCTGGCCCGCTCCTGGGGGGCGGCGAGCAGGAGTCTGCGGCCCAGTTCGAGGGCGGCTTTGATCTGGGTGACCTTGGCCTTGCCGACGCCGTGGGCCTTTGTCAGCTCCTCAAAGCTGGCGCGTGCGAGGCCGGGCAGACCATTGAATTCGGTCAGCAGCCGCTCGGACTGGCGGATGACGTTCTCGCCCTTGCCGCCGGTACGCAGCAGAATCGCGAGGAGTTCAGCAGCGCTGAGGGCGCCGGCGCCGACATACTCCAGCCTTTCTCTGGGGCGAAGATCTGCTGGCATTTCTTTGATTGTGTAGGCTGTGCGGGAAGGGGTTGCCTGATCGTGTTGGTCAGGTCGTTCGCCGTGGGAAGAATCGATGGCAGGGGTGATATTGTCTACAGTTGACAGTTGCATACAGGTGTGACCGGGAGATAGTCGTGGGTCGATATTGATTTAGAGCAACACAGTCGGGATCAGGACTGTTTGCTTGTTGAAGCCAGGAATAGCGTATCCTTGAGGTTATGGGTGAGGCATCAAGGTTGGGATGTGCAGAGAAGGGCCGGTATCAATCCAGCCGAAAATCACCATTGAGGTCCAGCGATGCAGTAGCATTGCGCTCGTTGCCATGTGCGGGAAAGAACGCACCGGCACCGGACGCGTTTACTCTTCGCCATAGAAGTCGTCGTCAGGCTCAACGACTTCGAAGCCGGCGTCGCGAATGATCTGAGCGGAACGACTGTTTATCGTGCCGACGGCCAGGATGATCCGCGCCGGCACTATCCCCACTTCGGAAATATAGAGAGCCTTCTTGCGGTCCAGTCGCTCCAGGATATTGCGCCGGACACTAGCGGCTATTTCGATCAGGATGTGGTCGCCGTTCTTCATGACGACGAGGTCAAACTGCTCCCCCTGGATACTCTTCTCTTCTACAGTGGCTTCGAAGGATTCTTCGAGCACGGACTTCATGGTTTTGCGGAAGAGATCATCGCAATGAACTCCCCCGAGCAAGCCAAAGCGCGCCAGAGCCATTTCAAATGAATCGAAACGCTCGTCCAGCTTGTCGAAACGACTGTCAATCTTGTCGAAGCGCTCATTTGTTCTGTTGTGGCGTGCTTCGGTTTCTCTCGTATTGCTATGATTCCTGACGATTTGCCTCCACTTGATCCAGGAGACGGGCAAACTCGTCTCGTCGCGGAAACTTGTCGGCGACCACCCCTTCAACAAATACAACAAATTCGGGGGATTGCTCCAGTATCTGCGGCAGGCTATTCAGGATATATCGTTTGGCCTGTTCCAGTTGCTCAGTTGTCAGCGGCTGAGCGTTCATCGATTCCGTTGTCTCCATCATGGTCATGAGTATACCACGAGTATGCCTGCCTTACGGTGTTTGGGATAGTCGGAGTCAGCAGCCAGCGGATCGCATGGCAGGGGTTGCACGACAGTTTCGGGCCGGGGGCCGGCTGCGAACAGGAGTTGAGTTCCACTCAGCTAAAGGAGCGGGTGGTAGAGAAGGGCGCCAGGTCCCAGGCAACCGGTTGATCGAGGGCTTGCTCGACCACCAGCTTGGCGCTGTACGGGCCGAGGGTCAGACCGGTGGGCCCGTGGCCGGTTGCAAGGTATACGCCTTTCGCGCCGGGAACGGAGCCCAGAAGCGGCAGGTGATCGGTGGTATAAGGACGCAAGCCGACGCGGATTTCGTGGATGGCGGCATCGTGCAAGCCGGGGGCGAGGCGCAGGGCTTCGTGCAGCACTTCCTGGATACCGGCAACGGTGGCGTGGGCACCGAAGCCGCTGCCGGTCTCGCGCGTGGCACCGACAGCGACGCGGCCACCGGGCCAGGGCACCTGATAGTGGCCGCTGAATCCTCTCACGATCGACCAGGCGCCGCTGTCCTGTTTGGGAAGACGCAGGTGGATGATCTGCCCGCGCTGGGGGGCAACGGGAATTTGGACGTCGAGCTGGCTGCCAAAGGCTTCTGACCAGGCGCCACCTGCAATGAGTACCGCGCCAGCCGTGAATTCATCCCCTGAAACAGTGCGGACACCGATCAATTGGCCGTCTTCGAGTAACAGAGCCGCCACGTCGGCTTCAACGGTGTGGACGCCGCGGCTGCGGAGGCCGTGCTCAAGAGCTGCGTTCATGAGACGGCCGTCGACTCGGCGGGTGACCGGTTGGAGCAGGACCGCGCTGACGTCGGCCAGCAGAGGGTAGTAGGCGTCACGTGCCTCGGCGGAAGAGATGCGTTGAATACGCTCCGCGGGGGGCGGGCGACGTTCCTCTTGACGGGCGTAGATTTCCTGCTCCATCTCAGCCAGGTCGGCCGCTTCGCTTTCATCAAGAGCAACAGTCAACATGGAACAGCGGCTGTATGCCTGAGAAAGTTCTGCGGCAGGTACACCGTCGGCGGTCAGATCTTCGATCAGCACGGAATAGTAGTCGACCGCATCGAGAGCGAAGTCGTACCAGAGTCGGCCGTAGCGGGTACCGCTCTCGGGGGCGAGGATGCCGGCGCCGGCGTCGGTGGCGCGGCCTGTGTCGCGCCGGTCGCAGAGCAGGGTACGGGCGCCAAGCTGACCGGCGCGATAGGCTGCGGCCGCTCCGACGATACCACCGCCGATGATAATCAGGTCGAAATCCATGGTAGGTCCTCTAGCTGGTACTGTCGTGCTGTAGAGATACTCAAGTATGTTTCAATGGCGGCGCGCTTGTGGCCGCACGTTCAACAGAATTGCTTCAGTCCTGGCCAGCAGCCTGAATCTGAAAGATTGTGCCGCTGTAATGGAGGAGATAGAGATTGCCGGCCTCATCTTCGCCGAAGCTGCTGACATTGTATGGGCTGTCCAGGAGCAACTCGGACTCCCATACGCCGTTCACCTGCTTAAGACCCCAGATATTGCCGGTGACATAGTCCGCATAAAAATAGATGCCTTGCAGAGCGGGATGGTCCTGTCCGCGGTAGACGTAGCCGCCGGTAATTGAAAGCCCGCTGATGCGGTCGTACTCGACCACCGGCATGGTCAGACCGGCGGTGGGACAGCCGGAAGAGGGATTGAAGCAGTGATTACCTTCCATGATGCGCCAGCCGTAGTTTTCGCCGCCTGGGCTGTCTGCCGGCTGGAAATTCACCTCTTCCCAGGCGTTCTGGCCGACGTCGGCGATGTAGAGGTCACCGGTTTCGCGGTCGAATGAGAAGCGCCAGGGGTTGCGCAGACCGTAGGCCCAAATTTCGTCGAGAAATTCATCATTGCCGATGAAAGGATTGTCGGGGGGGATGGCATAGGGGGCGCCGGCGGCGGCGGAGACGTCTATGCGGAGGAGCTTGCCGTGCAGGGTCTGGCCCTTCTGCCCGTTGTTCTGGGGATCGGCGGCGCTGCCGCCGTCACCGGTGCCGATCCAGAGGTAGCCGTCGGGGCCGAACGCAACTTGGCCGCCATTGTGATTGCGCCAAGGCTGGTGGAACTGGAGAAGGATCTCTTCGGAATCGGGATCGACCTGTTGGACGTCAGGATAGAGGCGGAAGCGGGAGACGCGGGTATGGAGACTGCCGGGGTGGGTGGTGGTGTAGTTGACGTACAGGGTCCGGCTGCTGGAAAAGTCGGCGGGGAAGGCGATGCCAAGCAGCCCTCTCTCGCCACAGCAGCTGACGCGGTCGCGGATGTCCATGAACGGGGACTGGCCGATGACACCGTCGTCAAATGCCTGGACCAGGCCTATCTGCTCGACCACATAGATGCGTCCGGAACCATCTTTGGCGTGGGCGAGGTCAACAGGATTTCTCAGGCCGGACATTGTTTCGACCAGAGTGATGGCCGGCCAAGCAGGCCATTGCTGGGATTCTGGCTCTGGGGCAGGCGTGCTGGTTTCTGAGGCGGTTGTCGGGGGCGAGGCAGGCGAGTGTGCCGGCGCGGTTGTGGGGGTAGGCGCGGCCGCGGCGTTCGCACCGGGCTGCTGCGTACTGGGCGGTTCGCCTGGGGCACATGCGGCGAACAGGAGTGCGCCGATCAAGGCGCAGGCACTCCAGTAGGCTTTGATCTTCATTGTCCGTTTCTCCTCCAGTTCGCGATCGCGGCGGATTCGCGCCTGTGCGGCGGCGTCTGAACGCACAGTCAAGGAACAGCCGCCTGCTTTTCCGGCCCCGTACGACTCATGTCGCTGCCCGGCTGAAGCACGGCTTCGCCAGGGCTGCGACCAAGTGCAAGGGAGGTCATCCTACCAGCAGAGTTGTCTGTCAGTCCAGTTTTGCGGGTGCTCAGGGGTGCATCCCAGATTTAGGGTGGGAACAGACTGGCGGGGAATCAGTGCCAGCGGTGGCTGGCGTTGTCTACCATCTTTGGGCGAGACGCAGTGCAGGCGCCAGGCCTGGCCGTACGGTGGCGTCCGTCAGTTGGGGCGGGTGCGAGGGCAGGCACACGGGCGGCACCGACGGGGACCTGATGGGACTGGCGGGACGTGGTCTGGCTGGACACCTTCGATTAGGCACCCGTCACCAATATCGACACCCGGTTCGATGAGGCGTGTTGTAGGAGAGGGGGCGTTGCGGGGGCGGAGCCCCCGCACAAGGGAGGGCCGAATAGGCCCGACCGCCCAAAACTGCAGGGGCCAGGGGACAGGGGTTAGGGGTCAGAGACAGCGCTTATCCTGGCGGAAACTAAAATGGGAACTGAGCATGGCTTGGGTGCCTACAGAGGTATGCGACTGTTCACCCCAATTTCGGGATGCACCCGTGCTCGGGACGGGGGCCTGTTGCTGGCAGAGGCTGACGGGCGACTCCTATCCCCAGCGGTGCTCGGGTGGGTCGAAGAGAAAGCCGTGGAACAGCTTGCGGCGAGCCGGTGAGAGCCTGTTGTAGAATTGGCTGGGATAGCCCCAGTGTTCCTGCGACGCGATCATCCAGGGATGCTCGTAGGCGTAATAGAGCATGGCGCGTTGACCATATTTGCTGCTGAACGGGCCGGCGGAGTGCCAGAGGGCATTGTGGAAGAGGATGGCGGTCCCTGCCGGCGCGCAGATCTCCGCAACTCCGGCAGATTTGCCCCACCGCTGCAGGTCTTCGCGAGTTGGCGCAGAGGCGGCCTTATGGCTACCCGGCAGGACGCAGAGATTGCCCTGGCCGGGTTGGGTCATGTCGCTGAGATAGTAGCCGATTTTGAGTTGCAGCAGAGGAATCTGCGGGCCCAGGTTTCTGAATCCGTCGTCAATGCCGTCGATATGCCAACCCAAGCCGCGACCGATGAGATCGCTGCCATGCTCGACGATAGCGTCGGAGGCATGGTGATGCGGGCGGGCATTGAGAAGGCCGGTTACGTAGGGCCAGATGGCGGGCCAGTCAAGCATTTCAAGAAACAGGGGATCGTCGTCGAGAATGTAGAAGATCCGGGTACTCTTTTCGCCCAGGAGCGTAGTGATGCCGGTATGCGGGAGCTCCCGCTCCTGCAGTTTGCGCCGCCGTTGTATCACGCGGTGGAGGGCCTTGAGCAGGGCGTCGACGTGGTCTGCGTCGAGGAGTTCTTCGAGAACAAGGTAGCCGTTGTTGTCGAAGAAGAAGCGTTCGGCTGGCGTGGGGCTGGCGTCTACGGCCGTCGGTGTATTGTCACTGCGGAGGGCGGGCGCCGCTTTCTCTGCTAAATTGTGTGCCATGATTTAGCCTCTTCAGGTCATTTGTGTCCTGGTCCGTTGCGGCGACAGGGAGCGGGAGAGTGGTATGGGGCGTGCTACGTCTCTTCGGTGATGGCGATTGCTCGCACGGGGGATCCGTCCCGGCCTGTGATCTTGAGGGGCAGGGCCACGAATTGAAAATGGGGCTGGCCGATCTGATCGAGGTTGGTCAGGTTTTCGACGATCAGAACTTGATGGCCCAAGAGTACAAAGTGGGCGTCGTTAGGCGAATAGTCGACCGACGGGGTATCGATGCCTAGCAGCTCGATGCCGCAGTCCACGAGGAGGCGGGCGGCGTCTCCTGTCAGCGCCGGATAATCGGAGAAGTAGTTCGACTTGCCCCATTTTTTGGACCAGCCTGTGTTCAAGATCACTTTAGGTGTGCGGCTGATGGCCTGGCGATGGGGGGCCAGATCATCGGCGGTGATCTCTTCTTTGGCCTGTTTGGTGGAGAGGTCAAGCAGCAGGGCCGGGCCGATGCACTGTGCCAGCGGGATCTGATCGATCGTTGCACCGTCTCGATAGAAGTGGAAGAAGGCGTCCATGTGGGTGCCGGTGTGGAGGGAAGTGCGCAGGTTGCTTGTATTCATGTGTCCCGGTGTGCCAGGTGGGAGGTCGGCTGGGATAGAGGTGCGCACTTCGACCTCGACCGGAGAATCGCCTGGGAACGGGGGTGTCGAAGGGGCAAGGGGATAGCTCAGATCGACGATTTTGCGCTGCATTGGGGCACTCCATAGAAGACACGATCGAATGGCATTGGGGAGGGGTGGTTCGGCGGCGCGTGCCGCTGCATTTGCGTTTCGGGCCGAGCACTGCGGCGGCAGCAGTTCGATGGTGTCAACTAATTCGATTCAGCATTGACAGTGTACGGACAACATACTATAATTTGGCAATTGCCATAGATGCTATTCCATTTCCCAGCGGTTGAACTATAGCTATCATGCGTACATTCTGCAACATCATCACCGATGGGATGCTCGACTACCTGGTTGCGATCTACGAGTTGAGCGAAACCAACGACAGAATCTCCACTTCTGCACTGGCACAGAAGATGGAGGTGACGCCGGCTGCGGCCAGCAGCATGGCGAAACGCCTGACAGAGACGGGCCACGTAGTGCGCTCTGCAAAGGCAGGCATTCGGTTGACGGATCAGGGGCGGCTGGCGGCGTTGCAGTTGTTGCGAAGGCACCGACTGTTGGAGGTGTTTCTGATCGAGGTGATGGGCTTCACCTGGGACCAGGTGAAGGCAGAGGCGATGCGGCTGGAGCACGCTATCAGCCCAGAGTTCGAGAAGCGCATGGAAGTACTGTGCAACTTCCCGACCCACTGCCCGCACGGGGACCCGGTTCCCAGCGAGGACGGGTACATTCCGAGCGAGAATCTGGTCAGCCTTGCCGAACTACGGCCGGGACAATCGGGTGAATTGCGCCGGGTAGCCAACCACAACGCGCCGATGCTGCGGTATCTGACACAGATGAATCTTGAACCCGGACATCGAGTCAAAGTGTTGAATGTAGAGCCCTTTGATGGGCCCAGTATCGTTCAGATCGAGAACAGTTCGTCGCAGACAGAGCCGGGAAGTCTGGTAAAGATAATCGGCCGCTCCCTGGCGAAATGTCTCTTTGTAAGATTAACTGAGCAGGCAGCCACCTAGGCGCGCATTGTTCTGCACAGTACACGCATGACGTCTCCCCACACAGTGCGCACGGTACACGCGACTGCGCCACATTTACCCATTCTCCGCATCGTTATCTTAGCCAGTAGCCTGCTGTTAACTTGCATCGGCAGCAGCATGCCTCTGTTTGCCCAAGACGAAGCCACGGGCATCACAGCTGATGAAGTGAACACGGTTGCGCGGGACTTGTGGTGCCCGCTGTGCGGCGGCAGGTTGCGGTTGGACAGCTGCGAACTGAAGGCATGTGCGCAGATGCGGGAGGTGATCGAGATCAAACTGGCGGAGGGTGAGGACGCGGAGTCGATCCGAGACTATTTTCTGGAGCAGTACGGGCCGCAAGTGCTGGGGGAACCGCCCCGGCAGGGGTTCAACTGGCTGGCGTGGATTCTGCCTGTGGTTGCGGTTGTGGGAGGCGGCGTCTTTCTCTGGCTGCGCTTGCAGCAGATGTCGCGACCGCTGAGACCGACGGCGGCCAGAGTAGCCAGACCAGAGGCCGATGAGCGAGAGCGGCGGTTGGATGAGGAACTGGCCCGCTATGACTGAATTGAGCGGGTCGGAGAGCGGTGCATCACATCCTCTTGAAAGAGACACCGCATTAGGGTCACCAAGTGATCGGCAGATTGGAACGCCGGCCACGCGAGCGGTGCGCTTGTGGCGCGTCTTGTTCCTTGGTGCCATCGTGGCGTTCATCGTCCTGCTGGCAGTGCGGTTGTGGCAGACGAATGTGCAGGAGCAGCGGGCCGCTGGTGAGGCGCCGGAACTGCGGTTCACGACTTTCGATGGCGTGGAAGTGGACCTGGACGAGTTGCGGGGGAAGGGCGTGGTCATCAATTTCTGGGCGAGTTGGTGTACGCCCTGTCGCGAGGAGGCGGATCTGCTGGAGCAAACATGGCGCCGGGAGAAGGAGAACGGGATTGTTTTCCTGGGACTGGACTATCTGGACCAGGAGCCGGCGGCGCTCGCCTATCTTGCGGAGTTTGATATCACCTACCCGAACGGGCCGGATCTGCGCAGTCAGGCAGCCCGGCGCTACCGGATTCAGGGCGTGCCGGAAACATTCTTCATCAGCCCCGAAGGTAGGATCGTCGAGACCGTTGTGGGGCCGATCGCGAGCCAGCAGGAATTGGACGAACTGTTGGATCGTATTCGTCCCTGATAGTTAGTGCCCTCGCGTGCGCCGCCGCTTTGAACGGACTTTCCCGGCGGGTGCATTATAGATTTGGAGTGGGAACAGTCTGGCGGGAAATCAGTGTCAGCGGTGGCTGGGGTTGTTTACCGTCTTTGGGCGAGACCCAGTGCAGGCGCCAGGCCTGGCCGTAGGGTGGAGCCCGGCAGTTGGGGAGGGTGCGAGGGCAGGCACAAGGCCGGCACCTACGGGGATCTGATGGGACTGGCGGGACGTGGTCTGGCCAGACACCTTCGAATAGGCACCTGTTACGAATACCGACACCCGGTCGATGAGGCATGGCCTGGTTTAGGGGGGGGCGTTGCGGGGGCGGAGCCCCCGCACAAGGGAGGGCCGAATAGGCCCGACCGCCCAGAACTGCAGGGGTTAGAGGCTGGGGGCCAGGGGATAGAGACGGCGTTTCGCCTGAGTCAGAGTTGATCGCGGACTGACCATGGTTTATCTTCTGCAGGAGTTATACGAGAGCTCGCCCCCATTTTGGGATGCATCCTCCCCGGCGGCTGAATCTTATTTCAATGGAATCTGTGCTAGAATGGCTTGGTTGTGCGAGGCCTATTTCCCCTTGGGGTGAGGCCGAGTATTGTTTGAACGCGAGCGAGATTGCGTAAGAGATTCGCTGATGAAGATGAGTCTAACCTATCACCTGATTACCCTTGGATGTCCGAAGAATGAGGTTGACAGTGACGGCATGGAGATGCTGTTGCGGCAGGCCGACTTTGGCGTCAGTGCCGATGCGGGGCAGGCGGATGTGTTGATCGTGAACACGTGCGGCTTTCTGGAGGCGGCCAAAGAGGAGTCGATTGGGGTTTTGCAGGAGCTGGCGGACGGGAAGGGGCGGCACCAGATGCTGATCGCGGCCGGCTGCCTGGCGCAGCGCAACGGCGAGGAGGTGCTGGCGCGGGTGCCGGAGGTGGACGGCCTGCTGGGAACGCGGCGCTGGATGGATGTGGTGGAGTTAATCAAGCAGGTGCGCGGCGGGCCGGAGCAGCGCAGGTTGGAGCGGTACAGTCTGTTGGGTGAGCCGGACGAAAGCTACGTGCAGGCGGTGCCGCGGCCGCCGGTGGCCGGAGGCAGCGCTTATCTCAAGATTTCGGACGGTTGCAACGCGCCGTGCGCGTTTTGCACGATTCCCAGCTTCAAAGGCAAGCTGCGCAGCCGGCCCATTGAGGCCATCATTGATGAGGCCAATGCGCTGGTGGCGGCGGGGGCCAAGGAGCTGGTGATCGTTGCGCAGGATACGACCGATTTTGGACGGGACCAGGGCGAGCCGGACAGCCTGCCTCGGTTGCTGAGCGCTTTGTGCAACCGGACCAGCGACGCGCTGAAGTGGGTGCGGTTGATGTACGCGTACCCGGGGCACGTGAGCGATGGATTGATCGAAGTGATGGCGAGCCAGGAAAAGATCGTGCCCTACCTGGATATGCCCCTGCAGCACGGAGACCCGCGCACGTTACGGCGTATGCGCAGGCCATCGCGGCTGGAGATGGTCTACGACCACGTGGAGAAGCTGCGGGCGGCGATGCCGGATATCGCGATGCGCACCACGTTTATTGTCGGTTATCCGGGCGAGACTGAAGAGGAGTTTCAGGGGTTGCTAGAGTTCGTGCAGGAGATCGAATTCGACAAGGTGGGCGCATTTCCTTTCAGCCCGGAACCGGGAACGCCGGCGGCGGAGCTGCCTGACCCGGTGGCTGAGGAGGAGAAAGAGGAGCGCTACGGCAGGCTGATGGAGGCCCAGCAGCCGATCAGTTTGCGCAAGAATCAGGAGCAGGTTGGGAAGGTGCTTGACATCCTCGTCGAGGGCCAAGGCGAGATTGCGGAGAGCGGCGCGCCGCTGGTGATGGGCCGGAGTTACCGCGACGCGCCCGAGGTAGACGGTCTGGTGCTTGTGCCGGGCATTGCGGAAGCGCCGGCGGGCGAAATCCTGCAGGTGCATATCAACGGGGCGCTGGAATATGACCTGGTGGGCGAACCGCTGATGGCTGAGACATTTTCGAGCAAGATGGAAATGCTGGCAGAGCTAAAGTAGAAGGCACATTACCTCGCACGGAGCCCGTCATGGCCGATCTGTCGAAGTTGGAACGGGATTTGGCCGCTCTGGAACGGGACTCGACACTCCACAGCAGTGACAATTTAGCAGCGCGTTTCGAGGCGCTGAAAACGCTCGACTTTCTTGGGGAAGCGTACCAGATACAGGGCGGGGATCCCCACTCCGCAGTCGGGCTGCGGCGTGTGCGCGCATTGCAGGGCAGTTTGGGGGCGCTTAACCAAGGCCTCTTTCGGAAGCTGCGTAGCGGCATCCGGTCGAGAACGGTGACACCGGGCCATCTGCGGACGTTGCTTGAAAGCAACTGCCGGTACCGGCGCGGCGATACTGCTTGCATGCACTGGGGCGCGGAGGCCGCGGACGCGCTGGCGGCAGGGTTGTTCCGCAGCGACTGCGTGCCGCAGCCGTGGGACGGGGGCGACGTTGAGATGATTCACTATGAGTCGACGCCGGTGAGCGCGGTGCTGGAACTGGTGGATCGCGTGCCGCTGACGCGCGGTGATCGATTTGTCGACATCGGATCCGGGCTGGGGCAGGTGGTGCTACTGGTCCATTTGCTGACGGGCGTGGAGGCGGTGGGGCTGGAGGTGGTTCCGGCGTACGTGGAGCAGGCTCGCGGTGAAGCGGAAAAGCTGGGAGTTGACGGGGTCTCTTTCAGTGAGGGGGACGCGCGCAGCGCGGACCTGTGCGGGGGCACCGTCTACTTTCTGTTTTCTCCCTTTCGAGGGCAGATGCTGAAGACGGTACTTAACCGGCTAAGACAAGAAGCTCGCACGCGGCGGTTGACGATCTGTTCATTCGGCCCTTGCACCGAGCAGGTTGCCGGTGAGCCGTGGCTGACCATGCAAGAGGCTGGCATGAACCACGAGTTCCGGCTGGCGGTATTTGACAGCGACGGCTAGAGGCGGAGACGAAAGAAGGCATCGGCACGGGAACGTTCCCACACCGATGCCTTTCGAAGACGAAAACCTCTGTTATCGACCGACGTGAATCCAGCCTGTCTTATCAGCTCAGGTGGAAGACCGCCATCTTGGTTTCGGTCATTTCTTCGATGGCGTACTTGGGTCCTTCCTTGCCCATGCCGCTTTCCTTGACGCCGCCATAGGGCATCAGGTCGGCGCGCCACTGGGTGCCCCAGTTGACGTGCAGATTTCCAGATTCGACTTCCTGCACGAATCGCATAGCCCAATCGATATTCTGCGTGAAGATTGCCGCGCTGAGGCCGTAGTTGGTGTCGTTGGCGAGGGCGATGGCCTCATCGATGTCGCTGACGCGGGTGACGCCGACGACGGGGCCGAAGACCTCGTCGCAGGAGATCTTCATCTCCGGGCTGACGTTGGAGACGATGGTGGGCTGGTACATCTGGCCGTTGCGCTGGCCGCCGAGGACGAGCTCGGCGCCGCCGCTTACGGCTTCATCGACCCACTGATCGACGCGCACGGCGTCTTCTTCGCGAATCATCGGTCCCATTTTGGTGGATTCGGCGAGCGGGTTGCCGGTTGTGATGTTTTCGACGGTGGCCTTGAAGGCGTCGAGAAAATCGCCGTAGATCTTTTCGTGGGTGACGACGCGCTGGGTGGAGATGCAGACCTGGCCGGCGTTGGAGTAACCGGAGGCAGCGGCGGCCTGGGCGACGCGTTCGGGGTCGGCATCGGGCATGACGATGAGGGGGGCGTTGGAGCCGAGCTCCATGGTTACGCGCTTGAGGCCGGCGGTGCGGCAGATGTGCTCGCCGATGTCGCGGCTGCCGGTGAAGGTGATCTTGCGCACACGAGGGTCGGCGCAGAGGGCGTCGCCGATGACGCCGCCGGAGCCGGTGAGGCACTGGAGCGCCTCGGGCGGTGTGCCGGCTTCGAGGAAGATCTCGACCAGCTTGAGGGCTGAGAGCGGCGTGTCGGTGGCGGGCTTGAGAATGATGGCGTTGCCGGCGGCCAGGGCGGGCCCAATCTTGTGGCAGACGAGGTGGAGGGGGAAGTTGAATGGGCTGATGCCAACGATGACGCCGCAGGGGACGCGCACGGTGAAGCCGAACTTGCCGGCCGCGCCGGGTGCGCCGTCAAGGGGGACGACTTCGCCGCCGAGGCGCTTGGCCTCTTCGGCGGAGAGGGCGATGATTTCAACGGCGCGTGAGGCTTCGATACGGCCCTCGCCGATAATCTTGCCCTCTTCAAGCGTGATGGTGCGAGCGAGATCTTCGTTGCGCTCCTCCATCAGATGGGCGGCCTTGTGGAGGATCTCGTAGCGTTCGTAGCCGGTCATACTGGCCATGACTTTGGCGCCGCGTTCGGCGGTTGCGAGGGCCAACTCGACATCGGCCGCATCGCCTCTGGGGATTGTGTCGATGACGGAGCCGTCGAAGGGGTGCAGCACTTCGATCTTTTCGGACTTGTCCACCCACTGCCCGCCAATGTGCATTTTCATCGAATTGTTCTCCTTGAAGTCAGAATCTTTTCAGAATGGTTGCGTTGATATATGCCTTATCGTCGCGCATTTTGCGGCGGCGAATTTCACTTCAGTTCAGGGCCCGGCACCCGTTGCCGTTCCAGCGGCTCTGCGTCCCCCTCGTAAGTGGGGACCAGCTTTTGAACGAGTTTACGTGCATGCGGAGGCCAAGAGGACACATGGGTCTGTTCACGGCTCACGCTGGATTGGATGGGAGGGGGTGAAATTTCGAAATTGGGGTGATACCAGAGCGTGATGACGGTGCGGCGTTCATCCGTACGGTTGGGGAAGGAGCCGTGGAGGAGTCTGGCATCGCCGATGACAAGGTCGCCGGCGCGCACCGGAACGGCCTTGTCTTCAGGCATTGGCTGATAGGCGGGATGGGACGGGTCGGTTGCGCGACCAAGCTCCTCGGAATGTGTGGTGTGGACGGCGTCGTGTATGGGATGGCGCTTGCGGTGTGAGCCTTCGATGACGCGCAGGCGGCCGTTCTCGATGCTGGTATCCACCAGATAGTACATGAGAAAGAGTTGAAGGGGGAGATCGGTATAGCTGACCGGATCATTCCATGCCCACCAGTCCTTGTGCCAGAAGAGGGGGGGCGAGTGGCCTGGTTTGCTGATCACAAATCCGGACGTCCAGCGGGAATCGGGGAAGCCCAGAGAGTCCAGAATGTCGAGGGCAGGTTGATAGGCAACCAGTTCGGCGAAGAAGGGGTCATCGTAGACCCTTATCATGCTGCCGGTGGACTTGTACCTATCGAAGTGCTCGGCGGTCTGGGCTGCGATTAAGTCGTCGCTAGCGACACGTACGCGTTCCAACATTTCCGGTGACAAGATCTGTTCCACAACACAGTAGCCAGCGCGTAAGAGTTGCTCTCGCATGTCGTGGAAATTCGTTGCTCTTGTCATATACATGCCCCCTGCGAAGTGTAGCATTAATCACAAGAAAGATTAGAAATGCCACTGGGAGTTCGTTCGCTGGCTGCTTTGGTTACAGTCAAAGCACGGAACTGCGGCTCCTCGAAGAAATACAGAATTGACCCCGCGAATCCTGGCCTCTCTCTTTGCTCCGCTCTGGTCCAGTTTCCTTTCAAAACCCTGAGCCACTCGCCCCGTTGCAAAGTCCACTTTCTCGACATTTCAGAATGGACAGAAGAAAAGGAGACAATCGCATCCCTTCAAGCGCCCACGGTTTTCACTTCAATTCAGGTCCCGGTACGCGGTTCCATTCCAGAGGCTCTTCATCACCCTCATAGGTGGGGACCAATCTCTGGACGAGTTTCTGCGCCTGAGGCGGCCAGTCGACTACGCGTGTCTGGGTCTTGCTCAGATTGGACTGGATGCGGGGGGAGGAGACGTCGAAGTTGGGATGGTACCAGATCGTGATGACTGTGCGCCGTTCATCGGTCTGGTTGGCGTATGAGCCATGGAGCAGCCTGGAGTCACCGATCACCAGATCGCCGGCGCGCACGGGCACAGCCTGATCTTCCGGCAATGGATGGTAGGCAGGATGGTTCGGGTCGGTGGCACGGCGCAACTCATCCGTATGGGCAGTATGCACGACGTCGTGCATGCGGTGGCGCTTGCGGTGGGAACCGGAGATGACGCGCAGGCAGCCGTTCTCGATGCGCGTATCGACCAGATAGTACATGGCAAAGACCTGCAGGGGGAGGTCGGTATAGCTGAGCGGATCGTTCCAACCCCACCAGTCCTGATGCCAGAAGAGGGGGGGTGAGTGGCCGGGCTTGCTGATGACAAAGCCGGAGGACCAGCGCGGCTTTGGGTAGCCCATAGAGGCCAGTGCGTCGAGGGCGGGTTGATAGGCGACCAGTTCGGCGAAGAAGGGATCATCGTAGACGCTGATCATGCTGCCGGTGGATTTCTGCTCTTCGAAGTGCTCGGCGGACTGGGCGGCGATGAGGCCGTCGCTGGCGGCGCGTACGCGGGCCAGCATTTCGGGAGACAGTACCTGCTCGAAGACACAGTAGCCGTCTTTAATCAACTGGGTCCTTTTGTCCTGGGCCATGGTTGTTGTGGTCATGATGCCTCTCCTGCGTAGTGAGGTACGGAGTAAGAGCATGAATGGAGGTGCGGGGATGCGTACGGTCGTTTACTGCCATGTTCACGAGAAGGGCGGTAAGAATCGACATCCCCCTACGAAATTGTCCCTATTGTAACAGAGAGACAAGGGTCTATGCATACTGACGCTACGATGCGAGAATGCTCTCATTCGGAGATCTGGGATACAATCGCGGTGTGTCCTCAAGTAGCAATTGAAGGGAATCAGCTATGATCATCGGCCTCGATATTGGCACGACGTCGTTGAGTGCGGTAGTTCTGAATCCGGAGAGCGGCAGGCAAGCAGCCCACCGGACTGTTGCCAACCGCGCTGGTTCGTCGCCGGGTCCTGGGCGGGCTGAACTGGACCTGGCGCAGTTGTACGAACTGGCGGTGGAGTGCCTGGCAGGACTGGTGACGCAGGCAGATTTGGGCCCGTCGGACATCAAAGGCATCGGGGTCACGGGACAGCAGCACGGTGTTGCCCTGATCAGGCCGGACGCTACGCAGGCCGGACCCGCGATTACGTGGCAGGACTTGCGAGTGCAGGAGCCGCTGCCAGGCACTGACAGGCCGGTGCTGGAGCGGTTTATCGCCGTTGCGGGAGGGCGCGAGGCCTTTCGCAATACCGGCTGTCTGCCGGCAGCGGGGTTTCTGGGGCCCAGCCTGTACTGGCTCAGGTTGCAGGATGCTCTGCCCGATCCCCCGGTGACTGCCTGCTTTGTCCCGGATGCGGTGGTCTCGTTCCTCACGGGAACGTCGGTGGTGTGTGAGCCGACGCTGGCGGGGAGCTCCGGGATCTTCGACATCCGGGCGAACTGTTGGGATTCGAGGTTGTTGGAGCGGTTGGAGCTTCCGGCGCATTACTTCCCGCCGATCGGGGGCGCCGGGGATGTTGTGGGGGGACTGCGGCGCGAGTTGGCAGAAGCTGTCGGTTTGGAGCCGGGCACGCCGGTGACGGTTGCGCTGGGGGACAATCAGGCCAGTTTTATCGGCAGCGCGCCGGAGCCGGGCCGGAGTCTACTCCTAAATGTGGGAACCGGGGGCCAGATTTCTGCCCGCACGGACAGTTTTCATTTCATTCCCGGGTTGGAGAACCGCCCTTTCCCAGGGAGACAGTATCTGCTGATAGGGGGAGGGCTGTTTGGGGGTCGTTCCTATGCTTACTTGCAGGGATTTTTTCAGCAGGTGGGCGCCGAGCTCCTGGACACGGACGTGCCGGACGACCTCTACGAACGGATGACGGAGCTGGCGGCGACGGTCCCTGCCGGGAGCGACGGGCTGCGCTGTGAACCTTTTTTCACTGGCAGCCGCACGGACCCGGGTCTGCGCGCATCGTTGAGCGGGCTCTCACCCGACAACTTCACGCCCGCCCATTTCGCGCGCGCATTGCTCGAAGGCATGGCGGACGGCTTCTTCACTTTTTTCGAACAGATGAAGCCAGTGGTGGGAGAGCCGCCGCTCCTGGTGGGTGCGGGAAACGGGGTCCGGCAGAACCGGCTGCTGGCCCAGATCCTGGCGCGCCGTTTCGAGAAGACGTTGCTGATTCCGAGCCATGCGGAAGAGGCGGCGGTGGGTGCGGCGGTGGCGGCGTCGGTTGGATTGGGTATCTTCGGGGACCTGGAGACGGCGGCGGCGATGCTGGACTACGCGGCCGCTGTCGAACCGTAGCAAAGAAAACCGGGGCCGCGCGGCCCCGGTCGAAAAAACGATCACCTTAGAGCTACTCCCTCACGTGCATATCGCCCAGCACAATCCACTTGTAGGTGGTCAACTCTTCGAGCCCCATGGGCCCGCGGGCGTGGAGTTTCTGCGTGCTTATCGCGACTTCGGCGCCGAGGCCGAATTGGCCGCCGTCGTTGAAGCGGGTGCTGGCGTTGACGAAGACGGCCGAGGAGTTGACGGCATCGACGAAGCGCTGGGCGTTGTTCCAGTCCTGCGTGAGAATGCCGTCGGAGTGGTCCTGGCTGTGCTCTTGAATGTGCTCGATGGCCTCGTCAAGTGAGTCCACCAGTTTGACGCCAAGGATAAGCGTCATCCATTCGGTGTCCCAGTCATCGGGCCCGGCGGGGATGACGGTTGCGCCGTTGTCAGTGAGATGGGGCATGGCGTCCGGTGTCGCGCGTATCTCGACACCGCACTCGGCCATGCGCTGCGCCAGTTTGGGCAGAAACTCGGACGCGATCTGGCGATTGACGAGGAGGGTATCAAGGGCGTTGCAGACGGAGGGGCGTTGGGTGCGGGCGTTGACGATGACGTCCATGCCGCGTTCCTGATCGGCGGTGATGTCAACATAGTAGTGACAGATGCCGATGCCGCCGGTGATGACGGGAATGGTGCTCTGGTCGCGGCAGAGGCGGTGGAGACTGTTGCCGCCGCGGGGGATGAGCATATCTACGTATTCGTCCATGCGCAGGAACTGGGAGACAAGGGCTCTGTCGGGGTTGCCGATGTACTGGATGGCTTCGCTGGGCAGGCCCTGGGCTTGGAGCGCGTCGGCGATTACGGAGACGAGCGCCAGATTGCTGCGCAGGGTCTCTTTGCCGCCGCGGAGGATGACGGCGTTGCCGGTCTTGAGGCTGAGGACGGCGATATCGATGGTGGTGTTGGGGCGGGCCTCGTAGATGACGCCAAGGACGCCGATGGGGATGCGGCGGCGGCTGAGGCGGAGCCCGTTGGGCAGGAGGCGGCTTTCGAGCTCGGCGCCTACCGGGTCGGGGAGGGCAGCCACTTTGCGGGTGTCGTCGGCCAGACCGCGTATGCGGTCGGGTGTCAGGAGCAGGCGGTCGAGCAGGGCGTCGCTGAGGCCGTTGGCACGGCCCTCGGCGATGTCGAGTTCGTTCTGCGCCAGGACCTCCACGCTGCGTGCTTCCAGCGCGTCGGCGATGGCGTGAAGCGCCTCATTTTTGCGGGTTGAGGACAGCCCGGCCAGTTTGCGGCTGGCTAGGCGCGCGGCCTGTCCCATCGCCTCGAGGTCTATCTGCTGCGTCCCCGGCTGGAAAGACTCATTTTGAGAAAGTTTAACTGCATTCTGTTCGGTCGCGCCTGGTTTCTTGACTGCTATGGTCATGTATTTCCTCCCTGCCCTATTCCAACAGGATCATGTCATTGCGGTGGAGGGCCACCTGCCCGTAATCATATCCGAGCCGTTCACTAATCTCGTGGGACTGGCAGCCGCGAATGAGATTCAGGTCAGCGCTGCTGTAGCGGGTGATGCCGCGGGCCAGATTTGGCCCGTTTTTCTCCTTTACGTAGACGGCGTCGCCGCGCTCGAACTCGCCGTGGACGGTTGTGATACCGACTGGAAGAAGGCTATTGCCTTGATGGCGCAGGGCTTTGGCGGCGCCGGCATCCACCAGGAGATGGCCCGAAGGGGCGGGGCCGGCCAGGATCCAACGTTTGCGGTTTTCCAGGGGTTCTTCCTGAGCGGGGAAGCGAGTCCCCACTTGCTTACCGGAGACTGCGCGCAAGATCACATCGGGCGCGCTGCCGTTGGCGATCACGACATCGGTGCCGGCGCGGCAGGCGATATCGGCGGCCTGCAGTTTGGTACTCATGCCGCCAATCCCCAGGTTGGACGGCGTGCTGCCGGCGAGGGCGCGCAAGGAATCGTCAATCGTCTGGACTTCAGGAATCAACTGCGCGTTGGGGTCGGTGCGCGGGTCGGCCGTGAAGAGGCCCTCCTGGTCGGTTAACATAAGCAGGAGGTCGGCGTTGGTCAGGACTGCGACGAGTGCCGAGAGATTGTCATTGTCGCCAACCTTGATTTCGTCGACGACAACAGCGTCGTTTTCGTTGACGATTGGTACTATCTTGTGCTCCAAGAGGGCATTGAAGGTGTCGCGGACGTTGAGAAAACGCTGACGGTTTTCGGTGTCCGCCCTGGTGAGCAAGATTTGGCCGACGTGTATGCTATAGATTTCGAAGAAGCGTTCCCACAGGAGCATCAGACGACTCTGGCCGACGGCGGCAAGCATCTGCCGGCTGGAAAGCGTGGTGGGCAACTCCGGGAATCGCAGGCGGGCGCGACCGGCGGCCTGCGCGCCGGAGGAGCAGACGATCAACTCTTTATTCTGATGATGGAGCGCGGCTATCTGGCGGGTCAGCTCCACCATTTGGGGCTGGTTGAGGAACCGGGTGCCCTTGGTAAGTACGCCCGTACCCAACTTGACGACGATTTTGCGATACATTTCTGGAGCTCTGCCGGAAAAAGCAGGACCTATTCAGCAGTTGCCGGTTTTTTATGTGGCAACTCTGATTCGCTGGATTTGGTCTAACAGTATAATGCAGTGAAGGAGGATCGGGCAATCGGATAGCTGAAGGTGGTGCGGTTCAGTTTTGGGGTGGGAACAGTCTGGCGGGGAGTCAGTGCCAACGGTGGCTGGGGTGGTTTACCGTCTTTGGGCGAGACGCAGTGCAGGCGCCAGGCCTAGTCTTATCGTGGGGTCCGTTAATTGGAGAGGGCACGAGGGCAGGCACAAGGCCTGCCCCTACAGAGAGTTGATGGGACTGGCGGGACGTGGTCTGGCTGGACACCTTCGATTAGGCACCTGTCACCAATATCAACACCCGGTCGATGAGGCATGTTGTAGGAGAGGGGGCGTTGCGGGGGCGGAGCCCCCGCACAAGGGAGGGCCGAATAGGCCCGACCGCCCAAATGCTAGGAGTGAGGAGAGAGAAACACCTCAATTCACTCCGCACAGGGCTTGGATTGAGCGTGGCTGTGACGGATGGTGCGCCTGAAGGAGCGCGGGACCAGGGGGCAGTGTGCGGTGAATATGAGGGCACAGGAGTCCGATGTCTTGTGAAATGTAGCTATTTTTGTTGAGTTTTTTGCCTGTGCTAAGATAGATAGTGGACTGCGTGCGCCAAGGAGATTGGCGCATTTTTTGCCCGGTTGCAGAATAGTTGCATCAGGCGCGACAGCGCAATGGCCGGGTTCGCCTGCTGCCGGCACCGGCGAATGTGACGGTTCGCGGCAGCCCGGTGAGGCGGCGACGGGCGATAGAGACAGTTTTCCCGAACTCAACTGTGTGCCGCAGAGAGCAGTAGAATGACAGATGTCTGGTCGCTTGGGCATGTGATGATGAAGCGACCGCTGCAGATGGGCACATGCAAGTAGACAAGACTCACGTTAGACGCGCCCCTGGCCGAAAGCGGCGCAGAATGGAGGAAAAGGTAAATGGGAAGGTCATCTTTCGATTATGATGAGCCGCTCCGACCCGAGACGAGACCGGCCTCCGGGCTGAAGAGGTTTGCAACGGCCATTCTTTCGCTCGTACTGATTCCCGCTCTGATCATCGCGGCGTTGCTTTTGCCGCCGATCAGTCTGCTTGAGCGCATCCAGGGCCTGTCTTCTACGGAGATTGGCAGGAACGGCGGTTCGCTCATGGATCCAGACGGGACGACGATCGTTTTTCCTCCGGAAGGTGTAATTGAATCCTTTCGCGTCAGCCTTGTAAGCATTCCCCGTGCAGAGTTTCTGAACGGGAGTGCGGGAGAGGCGTGGATGACTGCGCTGAATGCGCTGGCCGGCGCGGGCCTGGAAGCCAAGAGCCCAATTTACCAAGTGGACGTTGTGGGAGGGCGCCTGGAGCAAAGCATCGTGCAGATCCCAATACCCAACGACAGTCAGCCGTACGAAACGCTGGAACTGTACAGTTGGGATGGGGACAGTTGGGAATTCGTGCCCAGTGCGGTTTTGGCAGTGGAGGATAAAATTGAGGCCCGCGTAGGGGGCCCGCCTCCTGCCAATTTCGTGGTGATGCAGACAGGCGCGCCGCCAGCGCGGGTTGGGACCAACATTGGGGTAGGCGAGCAGGCTCCAGCGAGTCTGGCCAACGCTGCGATTACAACCCTTGCCGTCGGGGGGTTTTACCTGCGTGGAGACGGTGCGCTGGATGTCTCGCGTACGAATGTTCCGGCCGGGAACTATGCGATCGTGCCGGTACTGCGCAACTGGCAGAGCGGCGAGGCGCCGCGTAGCGACCTGCTTCACAACATGCTGGTGCAATCCGGACAGATGCAGAACCAGTTGGACGCGGTGGCAAACCTGCTCAACCAGTACAGTTATCCTGGCGTCATCGTTGATTATCGCGGCATGGAAACGGTTTTGGCAGGGGAGGAGGCGTTCACCCATTTCATTGAACGTCTGGCGGAACGGCTGCACGCGCCGGATATGAATCGCTGGCTGGCTGTTCGGGTGGAGTCGCCCCAGCAGGTTTCGGCTGTGGCGTGGAACACACGGGGCTACGACTGGAAGGCATTGGGAAGCGTTGCCGACCGTATATTGGTTCCGGGACCGACCGATCCTGGGGCGTATCAGTTGGGAGGGCAGATGAGCGCCCTGCTAGCCTACGCCACAGACCAGATCGACCGGCGCAAGGTGCAGGTGGAACTGCCGGGCATGTCGGTGGAAAGAAGCGGAAGCCAGTGGTGGCTCAAAGGCTTTCAACAGTCTCTGCAACCTTTGGTTGCTCAGATCCGGCTGGAGGGAGAAGATGGGGTGATCCTTCCCGGAGGGAATGTTGAGGTTGCGGCGGTCAACCCGCGTATCACGCGCCCCTTGTCATGGGATGACGCGATCGGGGCCTATGTGTATGCGTACACTGACGACCAGCAGATGGAGCGGACGGTTACTATCGAGAACAGCAGCAGCTTTGCGCGCAAGCTCAACCTGTTGGAGCGGTTTGACGTGACCCAAGTGATGGTGCGTGATGTGGATTCCGGGGATGTGGACCCGGACTTGTGGGAGGTGGCGCGCCTGTTTCAGACGGGAGGCGGCGTGAATACGTCGCCGGCGATGCTGAAGGTATCTTACAGGATACTCCACCCTGACGGCGGCGTGATGGAGGAGGTAACGGTCCCGATTGAGAATCCGGTTTATACTTTCATGGCGCCGGCGGGCGAGGGGGATATACAGGTCGAGGCGCAGGTTGTGCAGGTATCGAATCTGGGCAGCATGCAGGCGGCCAGCCCACAGAATACGGTGGCGATGAGCCTGGCGACGCCGACGCCGGTTGCGACTGCTACGCCGGTGCCGACGCCGACGCCTGAAGTTGCGAGACTGGTCAGCACACAGAATACGAATGTGCGCGAAGGGCCGGGTACCAACTATACCATTTTGAGCCAACTCAACGCGGGTCAGCCCTATCTAATTTTTGGAAAGAACGATGCCGGTACTTGGTGGCAGATTGATATTGGCAACGGCAAAAAGGGCTGGGTGTTTGCTGAATTGACGACCGCCAGCGGTCCTCTGAACACGATTGGAGTAATCACCGACATCCCGGACCCGCCAGCCGCCGCGCCGGCAGCGGCAGCGCCGCCCGCCGGGGGCGGCAGTTTCGGTTATGGTGTGCAGGCGCATATGGTGCACAACAATTATGCCGGCCAAGTGATGCAAAAGACACGCGAGTTGGGCTTCGGCTGGGTGAAGCAGCAGATTGAATGGAAGGTTTTTGAGAATAATCAGGGCCAATATGACTGGGGCTCGATGCAGGGGATCATCGACGCGGCCAATAACGCGGGCATCAGCCTGCTGTTCAGTGTGGTGAATGCGCCGGCTTGGGCGCGCGAAGGAGGATTTGAGCCGAATGTGGGCGGTCCTCCGGCGGACCCGAATACGTTTGCGAGGTTCCTGGGGGCGATGGCCGGCAAGTATTGCGGGACCTCGCTGAAGGCGATTGAGGTCTGGAACGAGCAGAACCTGCATTACGAATGGGGCAACCTGCCTTTGGATCCTGCCAAGTATGTCGCGCTCTTGAGACCGGCCTACGCGGAGATCAAGAGGGCGTGTCCGTCGATGTTCGTGATCAGCGGGGCGCTGACGCCGGCTGCCAGCAACGGGGCGCCGCAGAGCCGGGGCGGTATCGCAGCGATGGATGACTTTGAGTACCTTGAGAAAATGTTCCAAGCCGGGCTGAACAGCTACATGGACGGCATCGGCGCGCATCCAAGTGGATATAACGTGCCGCCCCAGTACACGTGGGAACAGGGCTGTGAGGCGATTCAGATCCATGGCAACAGCGGCTTCAACGGCGCTTGCGATAGCCCGCACCACTCGTGGAGTTTCCGGAGTACGATGGAGGGGTATCGAAACATTGCGGTCAAATACGGCGCGGCTAACAAGCGGATCTGGCCGACGGAGTTTGGGTGGGCAGCCGGGGGCGCGTTTGATCCGCGTTACGGGTATGCGAATGATAACAGCTTCGAAGAGCAGGCGACGTGGACGGTCGAGGCCTTTCAGATGATGAAGAGATGGGGCTGGGTTGGCCCGGCGATTCTGTGGAACCTGAATTTCCGCGTGGTGGCCGACGGCACTGAGAAGGCCCAGTGGGGTATTGTGAGAAACGACTGGAGCCCTCTGCCCATCTTCTATGCGCTGCGGGATATGCCGAAGTAGGTGAAACAGTCATGACTTACTGCAGGCCATAGCTCTGTGCTGGTTCGTTTTCAGTCACATCAGGTTCTCGGAAAACTGTTGCAGTTGTCCCTGGCGCCGGTGGAGATCACAGTTAATGTAGAGGTGGATCTCCTGGGAGAGTCTCCCAAAGCCGATGTACTGCTCCTCCGAAGGGAGGGCGAAGAGTGGAACGAAGCGCAGAGAGCACGTTTGCCGGATGGGGTGCGCGACAATGCAGCAGGTCATGTATTGTTGGAGTTCAAGTATACGGAGTCGGTAAACGAGAGTGCGCTTGCCCAAGCTGTTGCTTACGATTATTTTTATCGTCAGGCACAGAGATTGCCCGAGGAGCATGTGCTAACCGTGGTTTTGAGCGCACGAACGCCGCGGAAGGCACGGTTGGCAGAGTGGCGATATGAGGAACGGCAGGATGGTGTCTATCGGAGCCCATTGCCGCTGCTGCGGCGAATCTGGTTGCTGGTTTTGAACGAACTGCCGGCCAGTCCGCATAACGCATTTGTCAAGCTCTTTGCAAGCCGGGATCAGGAACGAGAGGCCGCCTCTGCTGCGCTGGATGCGGCCACCGCGACAGATTCGTCTCCGTTGCAAGACTATGTGATGGGCCTGCAACGGACCTTGGCCTTGAAGGGAGAGAACAGTATGACTGAGATTTTGACCCCGGAAAAGATCATGGAGATTGGAGAAGAAATTCGGCAACGCGTGCTCGAAACGGCCACCCCTGAAGAAAAGCTGGCGGGACTGGACCCCGAGGAAAGACTGGCAGGGCTTGAACCCCAGGAAAGACTAGCAGGGCTTGAACCCCAGGAAAGACTAGCAGGGCTTGAACCCCAGGAAAGACTAGCAGGGCTTGAACCCCAGGAAAGACTAGCGGGGCTTGAACCCCAGGAAAGACTAGCAGGGCTTGAACCCCAGGAAAGACTAGCAGGGCTTGAACCCCAGGAAAGACTAGCAGGGTTGACCGATGCGGAACGAAAGCTGCTCTTTCGATTGCTTCGGGAAGAGTTGGGTATTCCCCCCGGGGGCGAGGGAGACAGCGATGGTGGCACTGCATGACACATGTCGCCCTATCGTGGATGGCGAATAGTACGTTTAATGCGGAGCTATCTTCCAAGCCTATGTACTCAAGCCCCGTTTCCTGAACTAGAGAGTGTGTGATTTGCCGGAAAAGTCGACCAAGACGACTCTATGGAGATTAGCGAGGAGACGCGCCGGTTTGTCCTCAAAATGATTCCCAAAGAGGAGTTGCTAGCGGGACTTAGTCCCAAGGAGAGACTGGTGGGTCTGACGATTGGAGAGCGCCGGCGACTCATCCGATTTCTTCAGGAAGAGATGGACACTGCCTCCGAAGATACGTCATACAACGATAGAGAAGCTGCAGAGCATACAGATTGAGGCACTGTTTCACACATTGAAAAGGATCCACGCGATGAAAGGTAGAGCCAGCTCAACGGCTTAAACAGGAGACCGACGCGGCTCTAGTCTGCGCTTCTTTCCCGAGGCAGCCAGGCAGTGAGAATATTCTATCGATGTATATCCTTTGTCCATCACTGAGCCGACCTCTCTCAGGGGTTGCATCGACGATTTACTTTCCCAAAACCTGATGCAATTGACAGTGCAGGAAAGTCGAGAGGGAGAAACCTCCAGCGCCTTCTTCGAAGATGTACATGCCGTCGAGATGCCCAAGCGATGTGTCGGCTACCGGGGGAATGTGGGTGACATTGCGCTGCTCGGTGACGGTCGTCTGCTGTTATCTTACTCCGTCAACAGGGAGAATTCCGGGGAAGGCGAAGTAGTTGGTGACATCGAAGGACGAATCTCCGATAATCAGGGCAGGAGCTGGGGCGAGCCGTACCAGTTGGTTGCCTGCCCGAAGCTCCAACGCAAAAATGAAGAGTACCGGCATCCAGGTTTTCTGCGACTGGCAAACGGCCAGTTGCTATTGACCTACATCTATTTTGCCGGATCAGCTCCCCGTTTCGCGCACACCTACTACCGGCGGTCGACCGACGACGGGGCGACGTGGGGGGAACAGTTTATCGTTACGCCCCACGCCGGAACGAATCATGTTTTCAATGACAAATTGATCCAGTTGCCCTCGGGTCGAATTCTCGCTCCGTGCGAGAGGGAGATCAAGGAAGAAGGCGGCGACCACCGCGGCTATGTGAGCACGGTTTTTTATTCCGATGACGACGGCTATTCGTGGCACCTGTCGGAGAATGTAGTCGATACGCTGCCGGTGGAGGCGCAGGAGCCACACTTGGTACTTTTGCGCGATGGACGGGTAATGATGCTTTGCCGGACGTACAGTGGATATGTGGTTCGATCCTACTCAAGGGATGAGGGGATGACCTGGTCGCCAGGCGAGGCGGTGCATAGTCTGAAGCTTTCCACCAACTCGTCGGCGCTTAACGTAAAGTGGATCCCGTCTACCGGCGATCTGGTTTTGCTGCGTTCGACCGGCACGGAGGGCAGGCTGCGGACACCGTTCGTCTCCGCAATTTCAACGGATGAAGGTCTTACCTGGAGCCACGAACGGATGATTGGTTCAGACTCTGATGACGACTATGGTTATCCGAGTCTGACCTTTATCGATGACATTGCGCTGGTCAGCTATCACAAGCGTGACGGTATATATGTGGCGCGAATCGGAGTCGACTGGTTCTACGGCAAATAGGATTCAGTTCCCAAAACGAAAAGGCCGGGTCTTAGCTAAGACCCGGCCTTGTTTTTCCTTTTGGAAAGATGCGCTAGCCTTCGTCCTCCACGAAGACACCTGGGCGGGTGCGGCGGCGACGGCGGGCGACTTTCAGGCGCAGCTGGCTGCGGCGGTAGGCTATTTCGACGGGCTGGCGATCTTCGTCGGGCCGGGTGCGCAGGGCTTCTTCGGCGCGCTGCATGGCCTCTTCGGCGCGTGCGATGTCGATTTCTTCGGCGCGCTCGGCCGAACGGGCCATCACGATCACCTTGTCGGGCAGCACCTCGACCACGCCGCCGCTGACAGCGATATACTCGGGCTCGCCGTCGGCGTTGTGCAGGGTCAACTCGCCGATATTGAGGGTCGTGAGCAGGGGGGCATGGCCGGCCAGTACGCCCATCTCGCCCTCGACGCCGGGCATGGTGATCATCTCGACTTCGCCGCTGTACAGCTGCCGGCTGGGGGTTACGATTTCGACCTGAATCGTCATTCTTCCTGCCTCAGTTGCTCGCCCTTTTCGACCGCTTTATCGATGGATCCGACCATGTAGAAGGCCTGCTCGGGCAGGTCGTCATGCTTCCCGTCCAGGATTTCGCGGAAGCCGCTCACAGTGTCATCGATTCTGACGTACTCGCCGGGCGAGCCGGTGAAGACTTCGGCCACGTGCATGGGCTGGGTGAGGAAACGCTGAATCTTGCGGGCGCGAGCGACGATGAGCTTGTCGTCTTCGCTCAGTTCTTCAACGCCGAGAATGGCAATGATGTCCTGCAGGTCGCGGTAGCGCTGCAGGGTCTGCTGTACTTCGCGGGCGACGTTGTAGTGTTCTTCGCCAACTATGAGCGGGTCGAGGATACGGCTGGTGGAGCCGAGGGGATCCATGGCCGGGTAGAGCGACTGCTCGGCGAGGGCACGTTCCAGGGTAATGGTTGCGTCCAGGTGGGCGAAGGTTGTGGCGGGCGCGGGGTCGGTGTAGTCATCGGCGGGCACGTAAACGGCCTGCATGGATGTGATTGAGCCGACATTGGTGGAGGTGATGCGCTCCTGCAACTCACCCATATCGGTGCCGAGCGTGGGTGCGTAGCCGACTGCGCTGGGAAGGCGGCCGAGCAGGGCCGACACTTCGGAACCAGCCTGCACGAAACGGAAGATGTTGTCGATGAATAGGAGGACGTCGCGGCCTTCATCGCGGAAGTACTCGGCCATGGTGACGCCTGTGAGACCGACGCGGAGGCGGGCGCCGGGCGGCTCGTTCATCTGGCCGAAGACCATCACGGTCGAATCGATTACGCCTGATTCGCGCATTTCGTGCCAGAGGTCGTTGCCCTCACGGCTGCGCTCGCCGACGCCGGCGAAGACGGAGTAGCCGCTGTGGTATTCGGCGACGTTGTTGATCAGCTCCTGAATGATGACGGTCTTGCCGACGCCGGCGCCGCCGAAAATACCGGTCTTGCCGCCCTTGGTGAAGGGGGCGATGAGGTCGATGACCTTGACGCCGGTCTCGAAGAGCTCGGCCTGCGTGCTGCGGTCGGCGAAGCTGGGGGGTTCGCGGTGGATGGAGTAGCGGTCGGCGGCTTCGACCTCTTCGTCACTGTCGATTGTATTGCCGGACACGTCGAAGATGCGCCCCAATGTTCCCGGCCCGACGGGCACGGTGATGGGGGCGCCGAAGGAGTAGCCTTCCATGCCGCGGCGCATGCCGTCGGTAGAGCTCATGGCCACAGCACGGACAGCGCCTTCGCCGAGATGCTGCTGCACTTCGCAGACCAGGGTCGAATCGTCGTCGAGGTCGACGTAGACGGCATCGTAAATCTCGGGCAGATCATCTCCAGTGAAGGAGAAGTCGACTACCGGACCGACTACGCTGGAGACGGAGCCGCTGATGCGGCCATTGCTTCCGTTTTCTGACATGGTATGCTCCGTTCTGCTATGGGAAGGGGCCTTTCAGCCCGCTCAGATCTATTCGAGGCCGATTGAACCGCCGATAATGTCCATCAGTTCACGGGTGATGCCTTCCTGACGGGCCTTGTTGTAGGTCAATGTTAACTCGTCCACGAGCTCATTTGCGGCTTCGGTGGCGTTACGCATGGCGACCATGCGGGCCGAGTGTTCGCTGGCGATGCTTTCGTACATGGCTTGCAAGATCTGCACTTCGGTGAAGCCGATCAGCACCTGCTCCAACACGGCTTCGACGCTTGGCTCAAATATATAGTCCGGCGGCATGGTAGCGGTTGTCTCTGCCGGAACGACGGGCAGAATCTGTTGCACTGTGGGCCGCTGGATCAGGGTGTTGACAAAGTCGGTAAAGATCAGGTGGACTTCGTCGAAACGCGCAGAGCGGAAGTCGTCGATAATCGTCCTGGAGATAGGAGCGATGTCAGCGGTGGCGAGGGTATCGGGCATGTTGGTGAATTCGGCGCGGATGACGGGGTCGTAACGCAGCAGCCAGTCACGGCCCTTGCGGCCGACGGCAACGACTTCTACTTCGCGTTCCTGGTCACGCTGCTCCTTGATGAAGGCCGCATTCTGCCGCAACACGTTGGCATTGAAGCCGCCGGCCAGCCCGCGGTCGGCCGTGATGAGGACGATCCCGACTCGTTTTATTTCGGCCCGGGAAGTGATGAGCGCGTCCAAGGCCTCGCCGCTGCCGTGCAGACGGGCGATGTGGCTGAGGACTTCAAGGGCTTTTTCCGCATAGGGGCGTGTCGCCATCACCTGTTGTTGGGCGCGGCGCATCTTGGATGCGGCCACGGCTTCCATCGCGCGCGTGACCTGAGAGATGTTTCTTACCGAGCGGATGCGACGGCGAATCTCACGTGTACTTGCCACCAATGCCTCCTCAGACGCAGTGATCTACGGCTAGATGCCTGGTTTCTGCGCTGGTCATTGACAACTGAACTACGGTTTATTCAGATCCTGTCCAGTTGCTGTTGAAGGTCTCCAAGGCCAGGCTCAGGGAATCGACCGATTCATCGGGCAGGTCTTGCGAACGCAGGATAGTCTGACCAATCTCGGGATGGTTGGCATCCATGTAGGCGTGCATTTCCAGTTCCCAACGCTTCACATCAGTGATGTCGATGTCGTCGACATAGCCGTTGTTCACCGCGAAGAGGCTCATGACCTGCTTGTCCAACTGCAAAGGTTCGTACTGGGGCTGCTTGAGTGTTTCCTGAATGCGCTGGCCGCGATTGAGCTGGCGCTGGGTTGCGGCGTCGAGGTCGGAACCGAACTGGGCGAATGCGGCGAGCTCACGGAACTGGCTGAACTCCAGTTTGAGGCGTCCGGCCACGCCTTTCATCGCGCTGGTCTGGGCGGAGCTGCCTACGCGGCTAACCGAGAGGCCGACGTTCATGGCAGGGCGAATACCGGCGTAAAAGAGGTCGCTCTCCAGGAAGATCTGGCCGTCGGTGATGGAAATCACGTTGGTAGGAATGTATGCCGAGACGTCACCGGCCTGGGTCTCGATCACCGGCAGGGCGGTAAGGCTGCCACCGCCGAACTCCTCGTCTAGGCGGGCGGCCCGTTCCAGGAGGCGGCTGTGCAGGTAGAAGACATCTCCGGGATAGGCTTCGCGACCGGGCGGGCGCCGCAGCAGCAGCGACACCTGACGGTAGGCCTGGGCGTGCTTGGAGAGATCATCGTAGACGATGAGGGCGTCGCGGCCCTGCTCCATAAACTCTTCGCCCATTGCGCAGCCGGCGTAGGGCGCCAGGAACTGCAAGGCGGCCGGGTCGGCGGCGGAGGCGGTCACGACGATGGTGTGATCCATGGCGCCGTATTTTTCGAGGGTACCGACGACTTGCGCCACGGTTGACTGCTTCTGACCGACGGCGACGTAGATGCAGATCAGGTCTTTGCCCTTCTGGTTGATGATTGTGTCGACAGCGAGGGCGGTCTTGCCGGTCTGGCGGTCGCCGATGATCAACTCCCGCTGGCCACGGCCAATGGGAATGAGGGCGTCAATGACGGTGATGCCTGTCTCGACGGGAGTATCGACGCCTTTGCGCAGGACGACGCCGGGGGCGATGCGCTCAACCGGACGGGTTGCGGTGGAATCGATTGGGCCTTTGCCGTCGAGGGGTTGACCGACGGCGTTGACGACGCGGCCGATCAGCGGGTCACCGACGGGGACTGAAGCGAGGCGGCCGGTGCTGCGCACAAGGTCGCCTTCTTCGATCTCGGTGTATTCACCCATGATGATGATACCTACGGAATCATCGTTGAGGTTTTGGGCGATTCCGAGCACGCCGGTCTTGGTGAACTCGACCAACTCGCTGGCCATGACGCCCTGGAGGCCGGAGATGATGGCGATGCCGTCACCGACTTCGACGACTTCGCCCACGTCCACGCGGCTGGGGGCCGGCTGAAAGTTGAGGATCTGCTGCTTGAGCCGGTCGGTAAATTCCTGGGTCAGCTCCTCAGTCTGAACTGCCATAAGCGCTGTCCTTTATTGTATTTTCCCAATTCAGGGTACCTGACAGCCTGCCGGCCTGTTAGTCAGGACCCGAAACTGACTACGTAATCCGGATTTATCGCACTGAGGCCGCGACCATTTCGCGCAGAGCCATCAGCCGATTTGCGACGGTGTTGTCGATCAGCTGATCGCCGACGCGGATGCGCAGGCCACCCATCAGGGATGGGTCAACATCGAAGCTGAAGACGATGTCTTCGCCGTACTGTTGGGTAAGTCGCTGGCGAATCTGCTCTTGTGCGTCGTCGCCCAGTTCGATGGCGCTGGTGATGTCAGCCGACTGCGGTCCGGTCTCGCCTCGCAGGCTTGCGCCCAATGCGTGGATGACGCGGGGCAGGAGCGTTGCATCCCCCTCCTGCACGAGCATTTTGACAAAGTTTTGCAGTTCCGGGGAGGCGCTGTCGGGAATTGCGGCATCGACGGCGTCGACGTCGGCGCCCAGTTTTGGGTCTTGCGCCAAGGCGTCAGCGACTTCGGTCAGCGTCGTCTGCCACTGCTCGACGATAGCCTCGAGAATGGCCTGGGCGTATCGTTCGGCCGTCGCGCGCTCGCTCATGAACCGCTCCCGTTTTGCTGGGCCAGATAGTCGGCGACAAAGCGTTCCTGTTCATCCCGGCTTGCGAGTTCGCGGCCGAGGATCTGCTCGGTGGCGGCGATGGCCAGATCGGCGATCTGTTTGCGTGCGTCGGCCATGACGGCGGCTGTCTGCGCTTCGGCGTCAGCCTGGGCCTTCATGCGGATTTCCTGGGCTTCCTGATCGGCGCGGCTGCGGACGTCCTGGGCGATGCGTTCGGCGTCGCGTGTGGCCTGGGCGCGTACTTCCTGGGCCTCGCGGCGAGCCTCTTCGAGGATCGCCTGTTTCTCCGCTTCGGCTTCGGCGGCGGCGCTGGAAGCCTTATCGGCCTGTTCCAAACCCTGGGCGATGCGCTGTCTGCGCTGCTCGAGCATGTTCAGAACCGGCTTGTAGAGTAGCTGCTGCAGAATAACCATCAACAGCCCGAAGTTGATGATCTGCGAGAGCAATAACTGCCAACTGATACCTAATTTATCGAGAGCGTCCAAGGCCAACCTCCTGGATACACTGCAGTGGCTCGTTGTTCGGGGCCAGTCGTTTCACAGGCCGTTGGAAGTGAACACCGGTCACTGATGACTGAACTCCGGCCACTGAGAACAGGTTTAGACGAACTTGACCAACAGGGAGATTACGAGCGCATAGATAGCGACCGATTCACAGAAGGCGAAACCGAGCAGCATGTTCGTCTGCACAGTGTTGGTCACTTCAGGATTGCGGCCCATCGCTTCCATCGCTTTGGCGCCAATCAGACCGATACCTACACCAGGGCCAATTGCGCCCAATCCGATAGCAAGTGCAGAACCCAGTTCCTTTGCGACTTCAACATCCATGAGTGTGAACTCCTTTTTCTTAACTGCAGTGAATGGTGGTTCGTGATCAGTCTTGCGAGTGGCGCCGGGAGCAATCCGGGCACCGGCAACTGATGTTAATGGTGATCGTCGTGGCTGACGGTGGCCATGGTAAAGAAGGCCAGGGTCAGCAACATGAATACAAGCGCCTGGATGAATCCGATGAACAGTTCCAGCCCGTAAAATATGCTGGGAAGGAGGAAGGTGACGAGAAAGGCCATCACGAGGAGAACGACTTCACCGGCAAAGATATTGCCGAAGAGACGAAACGAGAAGCTGATGATCTTGGAGATTTCAGCGATCAGTTCGAAGAAGCCAACCACAGCGCCCATGCCGTCCTTGAAGGGGTTTTTGAAGAACTTGGTGAAGTAGCGGATGCCCAAAGCCTGAACGCCGAAGAATTGGGTCATGAAGACGGAGATGAGGGCCAGGGCCAGGGTCATATTGAGGTCGGCGGAGGGGCTGCGAAACAGGGGGACAAGGACCGGTTTGCCTTCTTCGGCGGCAGCGGCGACAGCCACTGCTTCGCCCCCGGCCATTGCTAGCTGGTTGCCCAATTCGGTCTGAGCGTGGCTTTCGGCGGGACTATGGTAGATGCCGATCGAGCCAAAGCCGGGCAGCAGGCCAATATAGTTGCTGACCAGAACGAAGATAAAGATGGTGATCACCCAAGGGAAGAATTTGCGGCTGTTGGCGGAGCCATGGCCGGCGATGCTCTGGGTCAGGTTCCACATGCCTTCGACCAGCATCTCCACGATGTTCTGCCAGGCGCCGGGTATTTCCTTCATTCTGGAGACGGCGAAGACGGCCATCAGGATAATGATCAGGTCGACCAGAAGAGTCGTCAGCAGGCCGTTGGTGAACCACTTTGGTCCGTGTTCGAGCAGGGCTTCGGCCGCCAATTCGACGTGGGGCGGAGGGGCGTTAAAGAACGGCACCACGCTCAAGACGAGCAGGACAATGATGCCGATGGTCGCGTTGCGAATGCGTGCGTTGAAGACTAAAGCCCGGAGAAGATTCTTGAACAAGATCTACCCTCCTGTAGACGGCGGTCTTGAGCGGTCTGCCACGGATGCAAACTCAAGTGACGGGTTGGGACGAAGGGATGTCCCTTGGATCATCTTCCAGTTTGCGACTGCCCGCTGTATCGCTCGGTCAGGCGGAAAGACACCAGTGGGGTCGCTGAGATTCTTGAGAAAGTCAGCTATCAGTATAAAGGGGCGGAGAAGGATTGCGCAAATTTTCACAGCGTTGTTGAAGCAGTGATTCGTGCGCGTGCGTCGCTGTTGGCCGGGTTACCGACTACGCGAATTGAGCGTGTTTCAGCTGCAAACTGCCGGCGCCAGCGTTGGCTGCCAAGACTGGTAATCTGAGGCTAATAATTTTGGTGAATGGTAACTACTGAACCATGTTTTGTGTGCGGTCTGCCTGGGGGGAATGGACCTTCAGTATTACTGTAGGGGGCTCGCGATGGTCATAGCGGTGAGTGTTGGGTATATATTGGAGTTGCCTCGCCTGGCTTGCCTGCGCTGGCACATACTCTGAATGTGCCAAGACGCGGGGTTGGGGGGGAAGCCCGGCCGCCGCGAGATGACAACTTCAAATTAGCCACACATTGCTACGGCGCGGACAGGGCCGGGGGCGTTGCGGGGGCGGAGCCCCCGCACAAGGGAGGGCCGAATAGGCCCGACCGCCCATAATTGCAGTGGTCAGTTGTCAAAGAGAGCGCTTCCCCTGCCCTTGTGTAGCTCGCGGAACGGCTATGCCTTAGTGGTTGCGGTGAATTTTTAAATTGTCAGAGGTCATAGAGGCTGATGACAGAGGCGATGATGAAGAGAAGAGCGGTCGCCCCGATCAGCATTCTATTTTTGTGGAGGATTTCATTCCAGGTGGGGGGCGGCAGCAGATCCGTTGTTGGATCTTTTTTGACGTTTTCGGCACCGAACAGCGCCCGCCGCAGGTCGAAGACACTGGTGGGGCGCTCATCTGGATGCATGGCCAGGGCCTGGAAGACGGCCCTTTCGGTTCGCGTCGAGATAGCCGGATTCAGCTGGCGCAGGGGATCGAGCAAACCAGACTTAAGGAAGCGCTCTCTGGCATCCTGTGGGGGCGTGCCGGCGAGCAGGTGATATAGGGTGGCGCCGACGCTGTAGATATCGGAGCGGACATCTGTGTGGCCGGTGTCGCCGCCATACTGTTCGAGAGGGGTATAGGCAACGGTGCCCCGCCCCTGGACGACGGTCACGGTGCGAGCGTCGTCCGGTTGCAGCACTTTAACGAGGCCGAAGTCAACCAGTTTCAGTCTATTTTCGGGCGTGATCTTTATGTTACCCGGCTTGATGTCTCGGTGGAGCACGGGCGGGTCCTGGCTGTGCAGATATTCCAAGGCGTCCAGGAGTTGTGTGGCCCAGAGGAGGACCTGGGCTTCGGAGAGGTGTTTATTCTGTCGAATGGCTTCATTTACGATTTCTTGCAGATCACGGCCTTCGATGAAATCCATGACCAGGTACTCGCGGCCATCTACGGAGAAGTAGTCGGAGACTTTGGGGAGGTTGGGATGATCGAGCCGGGCGAGGACGCTGGCCTCCTGGTAGAACTGTTCGATCGTCTGACCCAAGTCCAGTTCGGGCCCGCGCTGGTCGATGAGGAGGGCGGGCAGGATTTCTTTGATCGCGCAGACTCGACCGTCCAGGCGCAGATCGTTAGCCTGGTAAACTGCACCCATTCCACCTTGACCTACAAGGCGAACGATTTCATAACGCCCGCGCAGGATTGAATCTGAATCCAATACTGTAGCCAAAAGACACCTCTGCTGATTTTCCGGAGGAAGAAAGCTGCCGCCCGCTGCGCGCCCGTTGGTGAGGCGTGGCCGCTGTGCGTTGCGGCAGAACGCTGAATTTGGCGCGACGGTGCGTCAAAGAGTTCGTATTCTACAGCCGAGCTATACGGCTATTTTGAAAAAGTGGTTGACGGATGTAAACCGCTTCGATATAATGAATTTCTCCCTCGTCATCGTTACGCCAAGTTTACTGAAGAGTTGTTGCCACAATCGTTGGGGGCTCGGACACAGGGAATCATACTATAATAATAGACTGAGAAATATGCAAGTGACGTTAAAACTTACCTTGCATGCTATTTTTACGAGGGAAGGAAATGACGCAAGAGGGCCCCAACGCTGGACAACAGTTTGTAGAGACACGTAGTGTTCGACCCGTCGACAGGCAACGTGAGACGGCAATGCTGATCCTGCGCCACGGCAATCAAACCGGCCAGGGCTGGCCCCTGAGCCGTACCACGCCGCTGATCATCGGGCGCCACGAAGAATGCCACGTTACGCTGCCGGACCGCCAGGTAAGCCGGAACCACGCCCGCATATTCTGGGACGGTTTCGGTTATTCGATTGAGGATCTGGGCAGCAAGAACGGAACCCATGTCAATGGCATGGACATTGCTGACGGGTCGCACAGTTTGTCAGACGGTGACGAGGTGCAGATCGCGCTGCGATTCAAGTTGTCGTTTGTCGACGACGAGGCGACCACGCCCCTGACGCTGGACTCCAGCGATAGCGATGCGCAGTCGGAATCAGGGTTACGCATTGAAGAAGAGACACGACAGGTGTGGCTGAACGGCTCGCTGCTGGAACCTCCTTTGAGTCTGCATCAGTACCGGCTGCTGAGTGCCCTCTGGCATGAGGGGGGCGGCGTGATGACTCGCGAACAGATCGTGCAGGCGGTCTGGCCGGAGACCAGCGGGGCGGGTGTCAGTAAGCAGGCCATCGACGCTCTTGTGCGGCGGTTGCGGGAACGGCTCAACGAGCACGACGAAAGATCCAACTTCATTGTAACAGTGCGCGGCCACGGGTTCCGGTTGGAGAATCCCTGACCGTAAGGGCGGGGAGTGAAAGGCGAGGTACCCTCTCTTGTCGTTCCTCTTCGTATTCTGCGCGCCCAAGGAGCGACGACTCAGGGCTGATGAACGACTTGGCTGCATTGCGTCCGGCATATTCAAAGCACCGCGCAGAGGAAGAGGAGGCGAAGGTACCTGAAGCCGGCGTCGTCATGCCGAACTCCTTGAACAGCTCCGCTGCGGGCGTGGTTCAAAGCGGCCGGGAGCAGGAATCCAGCCAGTTTGCAGTTCCTGCCTTTTCAGCAACCGGCGAAGAGCCATTGGGCCTGTACATCCACATACCATTTTGCGCCCGCAAATGCCCCTATTGCGATTTCAATACCTACGCCCGTCTTGAACCACTGTACGAAACGTATACTCAGGCTCTTTGCCGGGAGATGGGCCGGTGGGCGGCGCGCCTTGCGGGGCGCACCGTGCACACAGTCTTCCTTGGCGGCGGCACCCCAACTGTGCTCAATTCGGGCCAGTTGAAATGTATTCTGGAGCTGGTCCACGACCGGTTCGCGCTGGCGGCCGACGTTGAGATCAGCTGCGAGGCCAATCCGGGCATCGAGGACCGGGGGCAGTTCGCGCTGCTGCACAGCTTGGGCGTGAACCGGCTGAGCATGGGGGTGCAGAGCTTTCAGGAGGAGGAGCTGGGCTTTCTGGGCCGCATCCACGACGCGGAGGATGCCTTGCGCGCCTATGAGGCGGCTGTGGACGCGGGCTTTGCCAACATCAATCTTGACTTCATGTTCGGGTTGCCGCGGCAGTCGGTGGCGGCCTGGCAAGACAGTTTGGGCAAAGCACTGGCTCTGGCGCCTCGGCATGTCAGCCTATACAGCTTGATCGTCGAGCCGGGTACGCCGCTGGCGCACTGGGTGGAGACCGGACAGACGCCGGCGCCGGACGATGACATGGCGGCAGAGATGTATGAAACTGCGATGAGCCGCATGGGGGAGGCCGGTTACGAACAGTACGAGGTGTCAAACTGGGCGCGGGAGGCGGGCTATGCCTGCCGGCACAATCTGCTTTACTGGCGCAACCAGGAGTGGATCGGGGTTGGGCCCGGCGCGCACAGTCATCTGCGCTTCCCCGCCGGGTTGCGGGGCGAGTCCATTGGGGACCTGCCATTCAAGAGTGGTGACGCCTGTGACGGGGCGGAGGGGTCAGGTTCGCCCGCCGTCGCCGTCCGCTGGTCCAATCGCAAGGGCGTTCAGGGCTACATCAAACGGGTCGGAGCAGGCGAGAGCCCGGTGGACTTTCATGAGGGAATCACGGCCGAGGTATCGATGGGCGAAACGATGATGCTGGGGCTGCGGCTCGTGAGCGAGGGTGTACCGTTTGCGCGTTTTGAGGCGATGCACGGACAACCTATGACGGGTGCTTTTGGCCCCAGCCTGGATCGACTGCAGGAGGAAGGCTTGCTGGAGTCGGACGGTGAACGAGTGCGTCTGACATGCAGGGGGTTGCTCGTTGGAAACAGAGTGTTCAGCGAATTCATTGCGTGATGGCCGTGCAGGCCAAAGCCCTGCCGACCTCCACCCTTGCAGGCATGGCAGAGCGGTAGGCCACTTAACCCGAAAACAGTACGAAGAGGGAGTTTGCCGGTGCTGGAGGCGATTGTATTTGACTTTGACGGAACGATTCTGGACACGGAGACGCCCGATTTCCAGACCTGGCAGGAGGTTTACCGCAATCACGGTGCTGAGTTGCCGCTAGACGTTTGGCTGCAATGTGTAGGCGGCGGCACAGGCGAGTTCAGGCCTGACAGTTATCTGGAGGGGTTGCTGGGCAGAGAGATCGACCGAGAACGCGTGCGAACAGAGCGGCGGAAGCGGTTCCTGGATCTGATCCACATTATGCCGATCATGCCGGGGGTAGTGGATTTGATCGACGCGGCGGAGCGGCGAGGGGTGAGGCTGGCGGTGGCCTCAAGCTCGGACCGCAAATGGGTGGAATCTCATTTGCAGCGGCTGGAGCTTCTTGGGCGTTTTGCGGCGATCGTAACCGCTGATGACGTCGAGCGGGTCAAACCTGACCCGGCGCTTTACCGGTTGGCTGCGCAGAAGTTGGAGGTAATGCCGGAACGGGCTATCGCGATTGAGGACTCTTACAACGGGATGCTCGGGGCGCAGCGGGCCGGATTGCGATGTGTTTCAGTGCCGAACCGTGTTACACGAGAATCGGACTTCTCGGGCGCGGATCTGTGCCTGGACTCCATCGCCAGCATGGCGCCGGATGATCTGATCGCCTCTTTCGACCGCGTGAAAAGTGAACCACAGTCGCCCTGAGCCCGGTTGCAGCACCGGCATCACGTAAGCTGATTTCGAGACGACGACGCCCTATGACTCGCGCCATGTATCCTGGAAGCTTCGATCCTTTCCACTTCGGACACCTGGACATAGCCCGCCGGGCGGCCGGTCTTTTTGATGAGCTGCTTGTGACAATCTTTGACGCGCCGGCCAAGCGGCTGCTGTTTTCCACGGAGGAGCGCATAGAGCTGGCGCGGGAAACGCTCGAAGAGGTACAGAATATTTCGATTGTGTCATATAGCGGACTAACGGTAAAATGGGCACAGCGACATGGTGCGCGGGTGATCGTACGCGGGATACGAAATGTGGATGATCTTTCCTTTGAATCCCGCATCGACATGGCCAACCGGCAGATGGCGCCGCAGATTGAGACATGTTACCTGCTGTGCAGCCCTAAGTATGTCTATCTCAGCTCAACCATTCTAAAGGAAGTGGCCAGCCTGGATGGCGACGTTTCCCACTGGGTGACGCCGCATACTGAGCAGGCCTTGCAGCAGCGGTTTGCAGAGCGCAAGCGGTAGCGAAATCGCTTCCGGTTTCCAGTTTCCGGCGGCTGCCGGGAACTGTCAAACGAGAGTTCAAACTGATCATGGAAATTCTACAACTGGTGGATCAACTTGAACAGACCCTGAACAGGGGGTGGCGAGTTCCCTTTTCGCCGTCTCTGATCGTGAATTCGGAGGAGTGTCTCCGGCTGATAGATCAGATGCGAATCAGCATTCCGAGCGCCATCAAGGAAAGCGAGCGCATGATAACCGAGCGGGATCGCATACTGAGTGATGCGCAGGCGCGTGCAGAGCAGATCATAGCCCATGCGGAGCAGCAGGCGATCCAGATTGTCAGTGAGGATGCAATCACCGACCGTGCACGGGAGGAGGCGGAACGAATTATCGCGCATGGGCATGCCGAGGCGATCCGGCTGGTTGATGAAGCTGAGGTTTATGCGCTGGATGTGCTTTACCGGCTGCGTGACAAACTGAACAACTCGCTGCATCAGGCCGAGAATGGAATCCAGGCTATCGAAGCCAGCCAGGCGCCCCAAGAGCAGACCCCTCCGGGAGAGGAGGAGGAGTTCGAATTTGCTCCTGCGATACCGTCCGATGGAGATGATGAAGAGTTTCAGGAAGAGACGTAGACGCCGCATGCCCCACCTCTCCTGCTGATGATTGGCCGCTTCGCCTCTTATTTGCGCAGGAAGTCAGACTCAATCAACCGCATACCACCTCTAGCAAAGTGGTCGCCGCGCGCCAGAAAGCTGATTGGGGCGCTGCTTTTGTGCAGCGTTGTCGGCTTGACCTATCGTTCCTATTTTCGAAACTGGGTCCCTTTGGGTCCGCAGAGGACGGTGGCGACGGTCAACCCCAAAATGGGCGTCCATACGCGGCTCACCGATGAGCCGGACGCGGCCAAGATCAAGCGAAGCCTTGAAATGGTGCGTGAAATGGGCGCGCCCTGGATCGTAGAGTATTTCCCCTGGGCGTACTACGAACCGAGACGCGGTCAGTACGAATGGAGCCATCCGGACCTGGTGATCGACCACGCCAACCGGCAGGGGCTCACCGTGATCGCCCGTCTGGGCTATGTGCCAGAGTGGGCGCGGCCGGAAGATTCCCATCATCTCTACCTGGAAGAAGAAAACTACGAGGCATTCGGGCGCTTTGCGGGCGAGTTCGTGCGGCGCTACCGGGACAAAGTAGCTTATCTGATTATATGGAACGAGCCCAATCTGAGCCTGGAATGGGGTTTTCGCCCGGTGGACCCGGCGTCCTACGTGAGGATGCTGAAGGTGGTCTATCCGATGGTGAAGGCGGCCGCCCCTGAGGTGCAGGTACTGGCTGGTGCGCTGGCGCCGACGCTGGACCCGCCGGGCAGTGAATGGAGCATGAACGACCTGGATTATCTGCAGCGGATGTATGACGCGGGTGCGGCCGAATACTTCGACATTCTGGCGATTCACGCGTACGGCCTGGGATTCGATGCTGACGAGCCGGCGGGCGAATCGGTTGTCAACTTTCGACGCTCCGAACTTCTGCGGGAGATCATGGTCCGAAACGGCGACGGCGACAAGACGGCAATGATCACAGAAGGGGGATGGAACGATCATCCACGCTGGACGCGGGCCGTGCGTCCCGCGCAGCGGATCCTCAACAGTGCTCGGGCGTACGAGATCGCGAATACGGAATGGCCCTGGCTGGAAAGCGTCTGTCTCTGGGTCTTTCGCTTCCCCTGGGACCAGAAGAGCTACCAGGACTACTACACGTTTGTCGGCACTGATTTTGAACCTAAAGCGATCTATCTGGAGATGCAGGCGTATGCGGCGGGGCGGTTCGAGGCGCCATGAACGACCAGAACAGGAGCGAGGAGAGAGAACCTCTGCAGGGGGCAGAAGGCGGTGCCGACCGGCAGTGGCTGGTCGCAGGGAGCCATGGAGAACGCTGGGCCGGCTCTTTTTTGCGACGCAGTCTTGAGGGGAGGGTGCGGCTGTGGATCGCGATCTGCATCGTGGCGCTGGCGATTGGCGGGTGGCTCATATTGCGCACCAGCGGGCCGGCGGTGGATGAGACCTGGCTGAAGATGCAGGAGCGGGGGAGCTGGCGGGTGGGGATGGACCCCAGCTTCCCGCCTTTTGAGACGCTGAATGCGGAGGGCGCGCCGATCGGCTATGACGTGGACCTGGCGCGGGAGATCGCGGCGACATGGGGGTTGGAAGCGGAGATCGTCGCGATCGGGTACGACAGTCTATTGGATGCGCTGCTGGTGGACCGTGTGGATGCGGTGATCAGCGCTTTTCCGTACAATGCGCGCATGACGAAGGACGTACATTATTCGCCGCCCTATTTCGAGGCGGGTGTGCGACTTGTGGTGGGCGCCGATGATGCGTTTGAGGGGATTGGGGACCTGGATGGGGGTACGGTGGCGGTGGAGTGGGGCAGCCGGGGCGATGCGATCGCGCGTCGATTGCAGAGGGAGGGGGCAGGCTTTACGCGGCTGCCGTTTGCGTCTTCGGAGGAGGCTGTCGAGGCACTGGTCTCCGGCGCGAGCAGCGCACTGCTGATCGACGGCGTCACGCTGCGGCTGGCGCAGGGTGAGGGTAAGCAGATTCGCGCGGTGGGAGCGGTGTTGGATGAGGACCCCTATGTGATTGCGGTGTCGATCAAGGCGCCCAAGCTGCAAAGCGCCCTCCTGCAAGCGCTGGCAACGCTGGAGGAGGAAGGGCAGCTGGGCCTGCTGGAGGAGCGCTGGTTTGGGCAGTATGCGAGGAGAGAGTGAAGAGGAGAGAGGAGTGAGAGAGGAGCGGAGGTCTTCCGCTCCTCTTTTTTTCATGACACTTGAGTGAGCCAGCCCCATTTGTCGGGCATGTTGTCTTCAAGGATGCCGAAGAAGACGCCCTGGATTGCCTGGGTGACGGGGCCGCGTTTGCCGTCGCCCACGGGCAGGCGGTCAACTGAGCGGACGGGGGTGATTTCGGCTGCGGTGCCGGTGAAGAAGATTTCATCGGCCAGATAGAGCATCTCGCGCGTCATGGCCTGCTCGCGCAGGTCGTAGCCGAGATCGCGGGCGATGGTGATGGCGGCGTCGCGGGTGATGCCACCGAGGATACTGCTGCCCAGGGGCGGGGTATAGATCACGCCCTTGTAGATGACAAAGATGTTTTCGCCGCTGCCTTCGCTTACCTGGCCGTTGATGTCGAGAGCGATGCCTTCGGTGAAGCCGTTATCCTTGGCTTCCATCACGATGTTCTGGCTGCTGACGTACTGGCCGCCGATCTTCGCCATTGGGCTGAGCATGTTGGAAGCCATGCGGCGCCAGCTGCTCACCTGAACATCGACCCCTTCTTCGATGGCCTCTGCGCCGAGATAGCGACCCCACGGGACGGATGCCAGGATGGACTCCACGGGGCAGCCGCGGCCGTCTACGCCCAGGCTTTCGTAGCCGCGGAAGACCAACGGCCGGATGTAGGCGCTGGTATGGTTGTTCTTGAGCAGGACGGCTTTGGCTACGTCCATCCACTCGTCGACGGTGAGGGGCGATGGAATGTGCGCCACCTTGCAGGAGTAGAGCAGACGCTCGAAGTGCTCCGGGCCGCGGAAGATCGCAGCTGCGTCGTCAATTTCGTAGGCGCGAATCCCCTCAAATGCGCTACTGCCGTAGTGCAGTGCATGGGTGAATACATGCACCGTTGCCTGCTCCCACGGGATGATCTCCCCGTTCATCCAGATATAGTCCGCTTGCATCTTCGCCATCGATGAACTCCTTCCTGCCAGGTGCGCGCCTGGTTGGCGTACGGGAGCCAACCGGCTCTTTTTGTGGGCTGGGAGAGCAGGCGGCCTGCCTGCCATGCCAAATCAGGTTGCATTATACAGTGAGAGAATCTGATCGGCTAAGATTTGACCGCGGGGTGAAAGGGATAAGGGATGGCTTATGGGGGTAGCCGGTGGAAAGAGATTGTTGCTGAAGCAAACGCGAAGTCACCGCCACACTCGAGGCAGGTACTGAAAGTACTGTTTGGGAGCTCGCCCGGCGGGGAGGGCGACGACCTCAATGGAAACGGCGGTGGGAGGGCCCCAATTGCCGTCGGCGTCCTGGGCCTCGAGGAAGATGGTGTAGGCGCCGGGCTGCCAGCCAGTAGTGTCAAGCGACCCCGTCAGCAGTTCGACGGGGGAATTATATTCGCCATCCAGGGGCTGCAGGGTCTCGAATGTGGCTGCGATCCAGGAGGGGGCGTCGATGGAAAAGCGGGCGGCGCTGATTGGCTGGGCGGGTTCGGTGTCGGAGCCGGCGCCGGCGCTGCGGGTGTCGTCGGCGGTTGCGGTCAGTGTGACTTCCTTCCCCGGAAGCAGGCGCGGCGGGTCGGCGCTGGCGGCGGTCACGTCGGGTCCGGCCGGCAGCTGGTAGGGACGGCGGGCCGTTTTGGCGGCATAGACGAGAGAGTCGAGGATCTGGTCGGCGATATAGGACTCGAAGTAGGGGCAGGTCTGGAAGAAGGCTGTGCCGAGCTCGTAGGTAAAGGCGGCGACGCCGAGGGTGCCATAGGCGAAATCGGTGGTGCTGCCATCGAAACGGTACATGCAAAGCTCGGGGTTGCAGACTTTGTAGTCGGGGAAGTAGCCCAGTTTGCGGCCGAGACGGCGCAGTTCATCGCGGTTTGGCGCCGGTGTGGAGGAGTGCTCCCAAGGGAAGAAGAGGAGCCGGCCGTAGGAGTGGAGCGAGATGAAAACGCCGTTTGTGTCCTCCGGAGCGGGATCGTTATAGCCTTCGCCGCGCTGGTCGGGAAAGACGTCACGAAGATAGGCTTCGATGGCGCTGGTCTCCGGCTCTGAAGCGGGCTCGTCGCCGCGATAGAAGTTGGAGCAGACATCACCCGACGAGCAGCCATTGCAGTGGTTCCACAGGAAGCTGCCGTTGCGGTTGAGGTCGACACCGTGCTTGGGGAAGTCACAGCCATTGGTGCTGTTGGTATTTTTGCGCCAGAGGTGCCCCTTCTCGACCCAGGTACGGCCATCGGGATTGGCCAGGGGGATAATGTGGATGCGGTTGTAGTCGAGGAGCCAGGTCAGGTCGGGGTCGGCGCCGTATTGGGAGAGCAGCAGTTCGGCGAAGAGGGTAGCGATTTCGGTTGTGGCCAGCTCGCGGGGGTGTTGGGCGGCGATGACGACCAGTTCGCCTTTTTCGAAGTCGGTGGTCTGGGAGTTGGTGAGGACGAGGGCCTGAATATCGGAGCCGGCCAGGCCAAAGGAGCGGATCTTGTACCAGCTGTTGCCGATGTCGGTCAGTTGGGCGAGGTCGGGGTGCTGTTCGGCGAGGGAGGCGAGGTCGGCGTGGGTTGCTTCGACTGTGCGATAGCAGGCGTAGCCGGGAATGCTGCGGCTACCGGCCAGGGCTTGGAAGGCGCAGGGGTCGGGCAAGGAGGCGGTCAGCTCCGTATTTTGTGAGAATGGAAAGCCTTCCTGGGTCAGCCACTGTTGCTGCGCGGGCGACACCAGTGCGACAGCGGACTGTTGTTCCGGCTCGACGTGCCAGATGTCGACCTGGTCGAAGAGGGTATTGAGAGCGTGTGCGTCTGTGTAGTCGATACTGGCAACGATGTCCCCGGCGGAGTCGTTTTGCAGGCAGGGGTCGACACGAGGGGAGAGGCTTACGCCGGCGGCGTCGAGCAGCAGCTCGCGGGCATGCTCGACGATATTGTACTGTTGCAGTGCGAAGAAGAGCAGCGCGCTTAACAGACAGAGCCCAGCGACCCAGCTTACGACCCGAACGAGTGCTCTCATTGCGCCCAAAGATCAGCGACGGCCACAGAGCAACAGGCAGTCCCTGCCACGTGCCGGTGCCGTTATGACTTTTCGACCAGCAGCTGGTCCACCGCTGCCGCCAGTTCGGAGAGAGTACTAACCTGCAGGATGGTGTCACAGAGGGGCAGGTAGTCGAGCATGTCGCTGTCGCCGGTGCCCCATAGCATGGGCATCTCGGGATTGAGCCAGAGGGTACGGCGGCTGCGACGGGCCATTTTTCTGAAGATATCGAGGCGGGGATCGTTGTAGTTGTTGCGGCCGTCACCGACGACGATGAGGGTGGTGCGGTGGTCGATGGTGTCGAGGTAGTCGTCGGCGAAGTTCTGGAGGCTGTGGCCGAGGTCTGTGCTGTAGTAGCCGGGGGGCATTCTGATCAGGACCTGTTGGATGGCTTCATTGGCGCGGTTGCCCTGGAAGTCGGGGGTGATGTACTCGAGATGGTCGATGAAGGCGAAGGCGTGGGACTTGCTCACCTGGTCCTGCAGCTCGTAGAGGAGGGAGAGCATGAGTTCGGAGCAGTGGCGCATGGAGGTACTGATGTCGCAGATCACGACCAGTTTGGGCTTGAGGGTGCGATCGCGGTGCTTGATATGAAAGGGGACGCCGCCGTGTTTGAGGTTGGCGCGGATGGTGGCTTTGGCGTCGAGGTGTCCGGACTTGGCCCTCTTCTGGCGGAGGGCGATGCGGCTGCGTAAGAGGGCAGCCAGTCGCCGGACTTCCTGGCGCAGTTTTTGCATGTCGCTGTCGGAGAGGGCCTGAAAGGGTCGGTCCATTAGCCCTTCGAGCTGGTCTTCGGGGCGCTGCTCGGCCATGTTTTCGGCGATGCGCTGGCCGGCGTGCTGGCGCAGCTGCTCGCGCAGGGCGTCCATGTTCTGGGCGATGAGCTGGCGCATCTGGTCCAGGCGTTCCTTGTTCATGCCCATCTGGGCCATGAGCTCCATGATTTCCTGCATGGCTTTGCGCACCTGTTCGAACTGGAGGGCACGCTGCATGCGGCGCGCCATCCATTCACGATAGCGCAGATCATCGGCATGATTGAGGCCCACCATCTGACCGAGGGCGTCTAGCTCTTCTTGAGAGAGTTCCTCGCCGCGCAGCAGCCGTTCCAGCATTTCGCGGAGGCGCTGTCCGAATTCCTGGAGGGCCTGGGCCAGCATGTTGGCCTCTTCTTCGGTCAGGTCTTCCATCAGGTTCATGAGGGGGGGCGGCTCGCCGCTGCCGAAGAATAGTGGGAAGAGCTCTTCGAAGGTCGGCAGGCTCTCTGCGTCTTTGACCAGGGTTGCGCGCAGGCTGAGGCGGAAGGCGTCCCGTTCCTGGATGCCGAGGTTGTCGACGGCGGAGAAGGCATCGGCGCTCTCGGCGAGGCTGACGCGCACGCCGCCGGACCGCAAGGCTGAAATGAACTTTACAATTCGCTCTTCCATGGGATACTCCTCTGCAACGGGGAGCTCAGGCGTTGTGCTCTTGGTTTCCCGACATGCCCCCAGATGGCTCTATAACTGAACGGAGATCAGTCGATGCGCCGGCGGCGGGGAAGTTCTTCGTCCCAGTCGGTTTCATCTTCGTCGTCGTCCCGGCCGTCCATCCGTCCCAGCTGGCGCTGTACTTTTCGCAGGTCGGTCTCATGTTTCAGCAGTACGCTGAGCGTTGTTTCGAGCGTCTTGCGATCGAGGTTTTCGGAGTTGAGCGTGACCAAAGCCTGTGCCCAGTCCAAGGTTTCGGAGATGCTGGGGTGTTTGCGCAGGTCGATCTGGCGCAGGCTTTGGACAAGCTCCACGGCCTGGCGAGCCATTTGCGGCGCCAGGTCGGGAACCTTGAGGCGGACGACGCTGAGTTCCTGCTCAAGGGAGGGGTAGTCGATGAAGAGGTAGAGACAGCGCCGTTTAAGGGCTTCACTCAGTTCGCGAGTGTTGTTGCTGGTGAGGACGACGATGGGCACGTGGTTGGCTGCGAGCGTGCCGAGTTCGGGCACACTGACCTGGAAGTCGCTCAAAACTTCGAGGAGAAAGGCCTCGAATTCGGCATCGGCGCGGTCGATTTCGTCGATGAGGAGCACAACCGGCTCGTCGCTGAGAATGGCGCGCAGCAGGGGGCGTTGGAGGAGGAAGCGCATGGAGAAGAAGACGTCTTCCTCGTCGGTGAGACGGTCGGCGGCTTCGGCGAGCGAGTTTGCGCCGGCGAGGGTCTGCTGCAGCTGATCGCGGAGCAACTGGGTGTAGAGGAGCTGCTTGGCGTACTCCCATTCATAGAGAGCCTTGGTCTCGTCCAGTCCTTCGTAGCACTGCAGGCGGATGAGGGTGCGGTCGAGCGAGCCGGCGACTGCTTTGGCGAGCTCGGTTTTGCCGACGCCGGCCGGCCCTTCGGTCAGCAGCGGTTTGCCCAACTGCTGCGACAGGTAGACGGTTGTAGCGATTTCGTCATTGGCGATGTATTGCTGGCCGCCAAGAGAGTCTGTCGTTTCTTCGATCGACTTGAATGCGCTGGTTGTATTCATGTGAGGGGGAGTCTCCTTTGGCCGGCGGCTGGTGCGGCGCATGAATGCTGGCAGCTGGCCGCAGCGTTATGTTGTAGTGTATCTGACAGGCAGGCGCTTTGCAAAGCATCGGAATCGACCCGGGTTTCAACGCCCGGTTTGCTTGCGGTTGGGTGCATCTCTTGCGGGCGCCAAAAAATAGCAGTTGCGCGAATTTCGGTATTTCAGCTATATTTCTGTCGCGTGCGCCCGAAACGGGGAACTTTTGAGATCACCGGGCCGTGCGTCGACAAGAAGGAAGCCACGGCAAAAGCAGTTCAGATTCTCATATGCAAGGAAACTCGAATGCTTGATAGAGATAACCTGATCTCGTTTACGCGAGATATCGTGCGCATCCAGAGCCTGAGCGGTGAGGAGGCGCAGGTCTCCCGTCGTATCGAGGAGGAGATGACGGCGCTGGGGTTCGACAGGGTGTGGACTGACAGCGTGGGCAACGTGGTTGGGGTGGTCGAGGGTGCGCAGCCCGGGCCGACGATCGTTTTTGACGCGCATACGGATACGGTCGGTGTTTCGCCGGGGGTGCCTTGGGAGCTGGACCCGTTCAGTGGGGAGATACGGGACGGGGCGCTGCACGGGCGCGGCGCGGCGGACATGAAGGGCGCGCTGGCGGCGATGGTGCACGGGATTAGTGGGCTGGACCGGGCTGAGATGAAGGGCAAGGCCGTGGTCAGCGCGTCGGTGATGGAGGAGGTGCTGGAGGGTGTGGCGCTGAAGAAGGTGATCGAGCAGACGGGCGCGGATTTCGTTGTGATCGGTGAGGCGTCGGATCTGCAGATTGTGCGGGGGGGACGCGGCCGGGCCGAGATCCACCTGACGACGACAGGGCGGCCGTCGCATTCCTCGGCGCCGCAGATGGGGCGCAACGCGGTGCTGGACATGATGCGGGTGATCGCGGCGGTGGAGGACCTGGCGCTGGACGAGCATCCGCAGATGGGGCCGGCGATCTTTGCGTTGACGGATATCATCAGCGAGCCCTACCCGGGTCATTCGGTTATACCGAGCATTTGCCGGGTGACGTATGACCGACGGTTGCTGCCGGGGGAGGCGGCGGAGCGAGTGCTGGCGGACATCAGCGAGCGGCCTGAGCTGGCGGACATCCGACTGGACGCGCGTGTGGGGACGGGTGAATACAGGAGCTATACGGGGCACACATTTGTGACCGAGAAGTTTTTTCCGGCGTGGCTGGCGGATGACGCCGACCCATTTGTGACGGGCGCGCTGGCGGCGGTGCATGGGGTGGGGATCGATGCGGGGTTGAACGCATATCGGTTCTGCACGAATGCGGCATACAGCGCGGGCGTAGCGAGCATTCCGACGATCGGCTTTGGTCCGGCGACGGAGGCCGATGCGCACATCATCAATGAGAGATTGAAGCTGGACGATCTGATCGCGGCGGCGCAAGGGTACCGGGCGATCGGTGAGGCGGTGTTGGGGTGATGAAGCCTCACATGCTGTGAATCAGTACGCTGGTCCAGATAGTGGAGCGGCAGCGTTGCCGACGAATCCATGAATCACAGTTCTGACGCCGAAATAGCAGAAACCAGGCTGGGCAGTCTTCCAACCCCGAACCGGCTGGCGCAGCGACGGTTCCGCGGGCTGCCAGGTGCCGACCTCGTGCCCAGATCAACGCTGTCGCCAACTGGCGGCGCCGGGAATCTCCTCCTCGGCGGCGTGCGAGCGTTTGAACAGATGATCCACTTTTGCGAAATTGACATTGGCAGCAGTCGCTTGTAACGCGGCTGCAGTTGGCTGCGCGCCGAATCGGCGCGGCAGTTCCAGTTCTGCTTTCCTTTTGCGGTTGACAGGAGATAGAAGGGCGGAGACGGATGTGGTGCCTGACGATCGTGAATATGGCACGAGAGTTACGGTGAACGTACTGCACCTCGTCTCCTTTCGGGAGCCAACTGAGAGGGCGTCCGTGGCTGCAGAGGCAACGGGCGCCGCTGGAAGAAATGTCACCCTAGCAGCCGGACGGCAGATTCTGACAAAGCTTTGAACCATCCAATGGAAACGATCAAGCTTACCGAGACCGAAGCGAGACGCCTGGCCGTTGCGGTGCAGCGGCTGGAGGGGCCGCGCGTGGAGGCCAGCAAGGCGGGCATCCTCGAGCTGATGAGGCAGATCAACTGTCTGCAGATCGATCCGATCCGGGCGGTGGAGCGGACGCAGCTGCTGGTGTTGTGGAGCCGGATGGGGGCGTTTGACCCGTCGTGGCTGGAAGAACTGCAACGGGAGCGCCTGATCATTGAGGATGACGCGCACCGGGCCTCGTACGTTCTGACGGAAGACTATCCGCTCTTTCGGCGCTGGATCGGGAGTCTTTTTGAGAGGAATGGCGCGGGGATGAAGCGGGCGCGCGAGTGGATGGAGGCAAACGAATCGCTGCGAGTAGAGATTATCAGACGGCTCGGGAAAGAGGGCCCTTTGACTTCAACTGTTTTCGACGACCTGGAAGCAGTGCCGTGGTTCCCTTCGAGATGGTTTAGCGGCAAACCCGCCTCCATGATGCTGAATCTTTTGAGCTGGCAGGGCGTTGTGCTGTGCGTGGGCCGGAAGGGGAGTCAGAGGCTGTGGCATCTGCGGGATGCGTGGTTGCCGGAGTGGGCGGGGCAGCCGCTGCCGGAGGAAAGGGAGGTCGTAGGTCTTACGTGCCAACGCTCGCTGAAGGCGCTGGGCGTGGCCAACCAGAGGCAGATCAGCCGTCATTTCATTCGCAACAAGTATCCCAACCTAGGGCGGAGGCTGGCGGAGCTCTTGGATGAAGGGACCGTGCTACCGGCACAGGTCGTTGGTGAGGAAGGGCCCTGGGAGGGCGAGTGGTATATCCACCGGGATTCGGTGCCGTTGCTGCAGGCGATCCGGGAGGGCAGCTGGGCGCCGCGCACGGTGTTCCTGTCGCCATTTGACAATCTGATCTGTGATCGGGAACGGACGGAACGGTTTTTCGATTTTCACTATCGCATCGAGATTTACGTGCCGAAGGCCAAGCGGGAGTACGGCTACTACGTGTTGCCGTTGCTGCACGGCGACCGCTTCTTGGGGAGAATGGATTCGCAGATCGAGCGCAAGACGGGAATCTACCGTATTCACGCACTGTACGCGGAGGAAGGTGTGCGCATTGACGCGCTGACGGGGGCGGCAGTTGCCGAGACGTTGGTGGAGTTGGCCCGGTTTATCGGCGCGAAAGACGTCGAGCTGGGTGAGGGGATCCCTGCGGCATGGCGCGACGCACTGGAGAAGGAGGTCACCTAAGGCTTATGACTGCATCTGCACAGGCGGCTTCAGGGCAAACGGCGAATGCGACGGCCCGTTTCGGAACGTTCGGAGGCGTGTTTACGCCAAACGTGCTAACGATTCTGGGGTTGATCCTGTTCTTGCGGGCGGGCTGGGTAGTGGGCCAGGCCGGTCTGCTGGGGGCGCTGTTGATCGTGTTGATCGCGAATTCGATCAGCTTTCTGACGGGGTTGTCGCTGTCGGCGATCGCGACGTCGATGAACGTGCGGGCGGGTGGGAAGTATTACCTGATTTCGCGGACGCTGGGACGGGAGATCGGGGGCGCGATCGGCGTGCCCCTTTATCTGTCGCAGGCGATCTCGGTAGCCTTTTACATCATCGGTTTCACCGAGTCATTGGAGGGCATCGCCTTCTTCAACCAGATCGACGCTCGTGTGCTTTCGACATTGATTGCGATCGTGTTCGCGGTGGTGGCGTTTATTGGGGCGGACTTTGCGATCAAGATACAGTACTTCATTCTGGCGGCGTTGATGGCGGCGCTGCTTTCATTCTTTGGGGGAGGCTGGTTGTCGATCCAGGCTCCTACGCTGACGGCCAACTACGGCGAGGGGATGAGTTTCTGGAGTGTTTTTGCGGTCTTTTTCCCAGCGGTGACGGGCATTGCGGTGGGCGCGAGCATGTCGGGCGATCTGAAGGATCCGGGGCGAAGCATTCACAAAGGCACACTTTTTTCGGTGATGTTTACGGCTGCCGTCTACTTTTTGTCGGTGATCTGGTTGTCGTTACATGGCACGCCGGAGGAGTTGAAGGACAACACTTTGATCATGCGGGATATCGCGCTATTTCCGCCGTTGATCCTGATCGGGGTGTGGGCGGCGACGCTGTCGTCGGCGTTGGGGAGCATTGTGGCGGCGCCGAGGACGCTGCAGGCGATGGCGAACGACGGGATCGTTCCGAGGGTGCTGGGTTCGCGGCTGGGGAGCAGGACGGAGCCGCGGGTGGGGGTTCTGATCACGGCGGGAATCGCGTTCGCAGTGATCTGGGCCGGTGATCTCAACGTCGTGGCGCCGATTATCACGATGTTTTTCCTGAACACGTATGGGATGACGAACCTGGTGGCGGGGATTGAGAAGCTGGTGGGGAACCCAAGTTTCCGGCCGCGGGCGAATATTCATTTCAGTTTCTCGTTGCTGGGGGCGGCCGGTTGTTACGGGGCAATGTTCGTTATCAACCCCGGGGCTACGGTGGTCGCGATCCTGATCAGCTATGGGATCTATTTCTATCTGGAGCGCCGCTCGACGATTCGCACGTGGGGCGACGTGCGCAACGGGATCTGGTTTGCGCTGGCGCGACGGTCGTTGCTGAACCTGGAGCGCTCGGTGTTTCATGCGAAGAACTGGCGGCCGAACATTCTGGTGTTCACGGGGCAGCCGCACAACCGGGCGCCGCTGGTAGAGGTGGCGAATCTGCTGAGCCGGGGGTACGGCATCGTTTCCTTTTACCAGCTGCTGGTGGGGGATATCGATCAGCTGGCGAAGAGAAGGCTGCGCAGCATCGCGCGGCGGCAGATCCGCACGTTCATCCAGGAGCAGAATATGACGGCCTTTGCGGAGGCGGACATTGTGGAGAATTTCTACGCCGGCGCGGTGACGGTATGCCAGTCGCATGGGGTGGGCGGGCTGGAGCCGAATGCGGTGCTGATGGGTTGGAGCGATACGGAGGGAGGGCGCACGCTGTCGTTGCGCCTGTTGTCGACGCTGTTCGAGCTGGGCAAGTCGGTGTTGTTCCTGCATCACGATGAGAAGAGGGGTTTCGGCAATCGCAGGGTGATCGACGTGTGGTGGCGGGGGCGCAGTGGGAACGGGGACCTTATGCTGCTGCTGGCGCATATTATTTCGCAGAGTCCGACGTGGGACGGGGCATCGATCCGGCTGCTGCAGACGCTGCCGCGCGGGGAAGGGCGGGAACAGGTGGAGACGCATTTGCGGGGGCTGTTGGACAGGGTGCGCGTGAATGCTGAGCCGGTGGTCGTTGTGCCGCCGCGGGGTGAGCGGTTCCCGGAAACGGTCAAGACGTGGAGCAGGGAGACGGATTTGACGCTGTTGGGTATGAACCGGCCGGATGAGGAGGAGCGGGCGAGTTACGGCAACCAGCTCAACGGCTGGTTGAGCGCGGTGGGGACGGTATTGCTGATTCACAGCGGGCAGACGGAGGACCTGCTGGCGCCGAACGATTGAACGGCAGGGGCTAGGGGCCAGGGGTTAGGGGCCAGGGGTTAGGGGTTAGGGGTTAGAGACGGCAGTGCTGGACTGTTACTCCCTTTTTTGCTGTGCTATACTGGCCGTGCGGGCCGAGGCGGCCTGTCCTACCATAGGCACACTTTTCTGAGGCACAGATCGTTTAGCAAAGCGCTTCCACCGCCGCTGTGAAATGTAGAGCGGAGGTGCGGCGCTTTATCTATCATCACTTTGGCTGGCTCTCGCGGTAGGTGAGGCCGGCACGCCATCCCATGCGGAGAATTGAACAATGCGCGCGAATCCGATTCGCAAGTTGCTCGATGCGGGCAAACCGACGCTGGCGACCCATATTCACAGTGTGTGGCCGAATGTGGTCGAGGCGCTGGGGCATACGGGGCTGTATGATTACGTGGAGTTTGTGGCTGAGTATGGAACGTATACGCTGCACGATTTGGACAATATCTGCCGGGCGGCGGAGCTGCACGGCCTGGGCTCGATGATCAAGATCGATTGGGCGAACAATGAGTTTGTTGCGCAGCGGGCGGTGGGGTCGGGTTTCAACAGCGTGCTGTTTTCGGACGTGCGCTCGGCAGCGGGGGCGGCGGACTGTGTGAGCTATGTGCGGGCGGATACGCCGCATGCAGGGGGCACGTTCGGCGTGGCGACGCGGCGGTTTTCGTACATGGGGTACGGAGGAAATGAGGCGTACGTTCAGGCGCTGGACGAAATTGTGGTGGCGCTGATGCTGGAGAAGAAGCCGGCGCTGGATGAGCTGGATGGGATTCTGGCGGTGGAGGGGGTTGAGATGCTTCAGTGGGGCCCGTCCGACTTTTCGATGAGTATCGGGAAGCATGGACAGCGGGATGATCCGGAGGTGCAGGCTGCGTCGATACGGGTGATTGAGGGCTGCCTGGCGGCGGGTGTGCATCCGCGGATTGAGATCGGTACGGCGGATGATGCGAAGCGTTACCTGGATATGGGTGCGCGACACTTCTGCATTGGGACGGATATAGCCATTCTACATCAATGGTGGCAGAAGGAAGGCGAGGGCATGCGTAAAGCCCTAGAGGGCTAGGAGTTAGGGGCCAGGGGCCAGGGGTTAGTGTGTCGACTGCGGACGCTGAGGATCATGCGGCAACCGCTCTTATTGCAGAAAGACAAATGACATCTATTCGGTCGTATCGAGACTTGCTAGTCTGGCAGAAGTCTATCGACTTAACTGTCCGGACTTACAAACTTACGGGGCGCTTCCCTTCAGAGGAAAGGTATGGGCTCACATCACAGATGAGAAGGGCGGCGGCTTCGATTCCGGCAAACATCGCGGAAGGACACGCGAGGTGTTCAACCGGGGAATATCTCCATTTCCTAGGTATTGCGCGAGGATCTTTAGCGGAGCTGGAAACTTTTCTGACTCTGTCGGAGAGATTGGGGCTGATTGGAGGCGAGATCAGCGACAGTTTGTGGAAGAACTGCGCTGAGATCAGCAAGATGCTGGCCGGCCTGGTACGCTCTATTTCTCAAAACAAGAGGTAGGGGTTAGCCGACGCGTTCGAGGAAGCGGACGTCGTTGGTGAAGAAGTAACGGATGTCGTCGATGCCGTATTTGAGCATGGCGATGCGTTCGGGGCCCATGCCGAAGGCGAAGCCGCTGTAGACGGCGGGGTCGTAGCCGCCGTTATGGAGGACGACGGGGTGGACCATGCCGGCGCCGAGGATTTCGAGCCAGCCGGTCTGTTTGCAGATGCGGCAGCCTTTGGCTTCGCAGAGGACGCAGCCGGCGTCGACTTCGACGCTGGGCTCGGTGAACGGGAAGTAGCTTTTGCGGAAGCGGAGGGCACAGCCTTCGCCGAACATTTGATTGGCGAAGTTTACGAGTGTGCCCTTGAGGTCGCTGAAGGTGACGTTGTGGCCGACGACGAGGCCTTCGACCTGGTGGAACATCATGTCGTAGCGGGCGCTGACATCCTCGTGGCGGTAGCATTTTCCGGGTAATATGACACGGATGGGCTCCGGGCAGTATTCGCGCATGGCGTGGATCTGGCCGGGGCTGGTGTGCGTGCGGAGGATGACGCCGGGGGTGGTGGTGTAGAAGGTGTCCCACATGTCGCGGGCGGGATGGCCCGGGGGGATGTTGAGGAGGCCGAAGTTGTAGTCGTCGGTCTCGACTTCGGGGGAGTCGTAGACCTGGAAGCCCATCTGGCCGAAGATGTGGGCGATTTCGCGCAGGGTCTGGTTGCTGGGATGGATTTTGCCGAGGGTGGGGCGGCGGCCGGGCATGGTGACGTCGACGCCTTCGGCGGCGAGGGTCTGCTCCATCTCCTGGAAGCGGATGGCCTCCTGGCGGGTATGAAGGGCCTCTTCGAGGTGGTATTTGAGCTGGTTGCCGGCGCGGCCGGCGGCTGGGCGTTCCTCGCGGGGCAGGTCGCTGAGGCCGCGCAGGAAGTTGGTGAGGGCGCCGTTGCGGCCGAGGTAGTCGCGGAACCAGGCTTCGGTGGCCTCGACGGTGTCGGCTGCGGCCAGTTCTTCTTGTGCGCGGGTTTGTAGTTCTTCAAGCGCCTGCATATTTGATCTCACAGTCTTGGTATAGGGGTAATGGGTGACGGTGGCGGCTGGCCGCCGTGTTTTGCGCGTTCGTCAGGTGTCAATCGTAGTGGAAAAGGGGGGTCAAGTCAAGATGGGGCATCGGGAAGTGAAATACACCTTTTGTCCACGGAGGGCACGGAGAACACCTTTACACCTTTTGTCCGCGGAGGACACGGAGGGGCACGGAGAACTGCTAACACCTTTTGTCCACGGAGGACACGGAGGGGCACGGAGAACTGCTAACACCTTTTGTCCGCGGAGGACGCGGAGAACTTCCTAACATCTTTTGTCCGCGGAGGACGCGGAGGGGCGCGGAGAACTTCCTAACACCTTTCTGTCCGCGGAGGGTTGGGGTGGATTCTGAGGGCAGTGGGTGTTTACTTCGTGTGGGTTTGGGGGTTAGCGATGTTCTTTGACAAGTCGTTTACGCTCCAGTTTGCCGTGGCTGCCGAAGTTGAAGAGCAGGCCGACTCTTAGTCCCGTCGCTTTCAGATAGTTGAGGAGTTGGGCTTCTTCTTTTCCGGATAAACTGTTGAGGGCCTTGATCTCGACGATTATTTGTTCATAGCAGACAAGGTCTGCAAAGTATCTTTGAGTAAGCTGATGCCCCTTGAACTTTATGCCGAGAAGTTTTTCGGCTTCGAAGGGAATGCTACGGGCGCTCAGTTCGAGGCGCATGGCTTCCTGGTATACTTTTTCGAGGAAGCCAGGGCCGAGGGCACGATGCACTTCGATGGCTGCCCCGGTGACTGCATAGGTTTCATCCTCAAGGAGCAGTCCCGTTTTTTCCACCAATTCCATCCTTTCCGCTCTGTCCACGCGGGTTTCACTTATCAGACAGCTGCGAGGGCGTTTTTATGAATTTTTTCATAATAATATGTCCGCTTTGTCCGCTCGGAGGCGGTTTTTTGGGGCGGAATTTGGGTTTTGGCGGGTTATTTGTCCATGCTGTCCATGCGTTTGAGGAGGTCGAGGAGGGTGCGCAGGTCTTTTTTTTCGACGGCCTGCTGGCGGATTAGCTCGATGAGCTCCTGGCGGCCTTCGGCGCGGCCGGCGTAGATAGCGGCGATGATCTCGGCGGCGTCGGCGGGCGTGGGGCGCCGTTCCGGGTCCTCGACGCCGTCGAAGTAGTCTTCGGCGAACTCCTCTTCTTCTTCGATTTCCCGGCGCCAGCGGCGGAGTGTGCGGTCGGAGACGCCGATGATGGCGGCGAGGTCTCTCCAGGTGGCGCCGGCCTTGGCGGCGTCGCGGAGGGCTTGGAGGTCATTCTTGTTCATGGCGGAGGGCAGTGGATAGTGAATAGTGGTTAGTGGAATGGGCGGCTCTGGTGGTTGCGGCGGGCTGCCGACGGGGAGGCCCCGGACATTGAGTATGGCACAAATGTTCGCGCTTGGCAAAGTGCGTGACCGATGCGGGGTGAACGGCGGGGGAACGGCAGGGGGAACACCTTTTTGTCCACGGAGGACGCGGAGGGGCGCGGAGAACTTCCTAACAACTTTTGTCCACGGAGGAACACGGAGGGACACGGAGAACTGCTTTTTGTCCGCGGAGGACGCGGAGGGGCGCGGAGAACTTCCTAACAACTTTTGTCCACGGAGGAACACGGAGAGACACGGAGAACTGCTTTTTGTCCGCGGAGGACGCGGAGGGGCGCGGAGATAGGGGAGGGGGAAGATGGAGGAGGGATTGGACTGGCCGGGTTGCTGCGGTTGCGGCGGGGGCTTTGGGGTGGGTTTCATTTTGGTCTGCTTTTGTCATTGGATGGGAGGCGGCTGAGAGTACAGACGGGGGAGGCACTATTCTTCGCCGTCCTTTGGACCGTAGAGAAGCTTCAGCATCACATCTTCACTTTCTTCCTCTTCGCGCAACATCTGGATGGCCTCTTTGTCGACCTGGGCGGCGAGGAGAAGGTCGCGGTGTTCATCGACGGATTTGCCTGCTATGGCCTCGTGCTGGCGCCAGAAGGATTTGAGGAGGCTGCCCTGATGGCGGAGGAGAGTCGAGAGGCCCTGACGCGCGGTTGACCGGTCCATGCTGCCGATGCCGGCTTTTTCGATGGCGCTGGATGCGCCGAGCAGACCCTGGAGATGCGCTTCGAAGGCCTTGTCGTGGAGGAGCCGGAGTCGAAGCTGGATGCGGGCGAGGGGGGCGCCGGCGTGGTGGGCGTCGTAGGCGGCGGCGCGCTCTTGCCAGTTCCATCTGCGGGCGGTGTTGGCGAGGGCGGACTTTTGGCGGACTCCAGCCATTTTGGCCACCTGGGCGGTGGATTGGAGAAACTGCAGGCCCAGGTAGATCTGGAACCAGTAGTATTGCTGGTCCGATTCTTCGGGCTGCCGGCGCCACGGCTCGGTCTGGGAAGGGTCCTCTTCGGACTTTTGTTTGGGACCATCGACTATGGGATCGTGCTCAAATTCCGTGGGGCCGAACATCGCTTCCCACTCCAGTCTGAACAGTTTAGCGGCATAAACGATCCTTCTGTCCAGGACCATGCCGCGTAGCCGGCGTTCGTTGATCTTGAGGGCGGCGTTTTCTTTGCGGCGGGCTTCTACGAGGGTGAGCAGGCCGCGCAGGTAGTGGAGGAGGGAGGGCAGGTTGCGGCGGGCCTCGGCGCGGTCCAGTTTGTCGATTTCAGCGCGGGACAGGGCACGGGAGGTGTCCTGCAGGCCGGTGAAGTGGGCCGTGTAGGCGGTCTCCCTGAGCAGCTGTTCGCCCCACTCTACGCGGAGGACGAGGAACTGGTCCTCCTGACGGGCTGCCTCGGCGAGGCGTTCGGGCCAGCGCCACTGGTTGGCGGCCCTGGCGATGAGCCTGGTGTTGGGTCTGAGGCCGGCAATTTCGGCGACGGTGGCATGGCGGCGCGGCAGGGGGAGAGTGACCCAGATTTGGAACCAGCGGTATTGTTCGAGGGGTTCGCCGGGCTGGCGGTCACATGGCTGGGACCGGCTGTTGACCTGGGCAATGGCGTCGTCCAAGGTCGGGAGGTTGTCCCAGTCGATGTTGTATTCGCTCAGTTCGGGAGCGATTTTGTCGACCAGGGCCTGCATTTCGGTGTTATTCATGGTCTTTCTCCTATGAGCGGACAACAAAAAAGCGCCCGCCTATCAACGGCGGCGCCGGGGGAGCTGGATGGGAAAGCTCGCGCGGCTGTGCCGTGAATGAAGCGGAGCGCCTGGGAAAGACCAGGGGGTCCTGGGGTTCAGTTGGGGCCGGCCGGGTGTGGGTTGAGTTCGGAGGCCAGCCTGTAAGCAAGAATACACGAGAAATTGAGAGTTGTCAACCCCTGAATTACAGGGGAAAAGCGAGGGAAGGGCGAAGGGCAGTTTTTGGTAGTCAGTTTTTAGTGAACTGCGACTGCTTTTGTCCGCGGAGGGGCGGGGAGAGTTGCTTTTTATCCGGGACTGGGGTAGGAGGAGAGCTTGCAGCCGGCGGATGATGGTAAGATACAGACCAGACAGGGGTGGGGGCGGACAGGGGAATGTTGCGCGCAATGTCCGCGCTTCATGACTTGCTATTACGATATCGCCATGCTGACTATTATCGAGGCTATGGCCGACGCGATGGTTGCAATTCCAATTCCTGCCCCAATAAACCACTTTATCAGGTCAACTTGAAGTCTCTCTATGTCAGCTTTTGTCGCCAAGTGATCGTAGGCGCCTTCCAGTCTTGCAAGCCTTTCGCCATGTTCAGTCATGTTGGTCGTCATAGTTTCCCTCATATTACGTCAAAGATTGTGGGCACAAAATAGCCTACGAGAACTGATTTGTCAACCCAGTCTCAAGAGTGGCAGTTCGGATTTCCGGGCGAAGGGCGAACGGCAGGGGAAGGGCAGGGGAACAGCAGGGGGGAACGGGGAGCTGCTTTTTGTCTGCGGAGGCGTTTTGCGCTGCGGTTTTGCCGGTCCAGGAGGGGTTGCTTGGGGAGTTAGTTGGGGAGGCGTGAAAGAATGTTGAGTTGGACGCTGAGTAATGTTGCCATTGAAGCTATTCCTACACCAACGATCCAGATCACGGTCTTGAGGGTTGCCTTAGACACGTCATCTTTGGTCGCCAAGTGTTCATAGGCGCCCTGCAATTCGCTTGTGCTCTTGGTTAAGTCGTCTACTCTGTTTTCGAGCCTGTTGATACGGTCTCCATGTTCGGACACTGCTACCATCCTTTATCCTCCATTTGGTAGGCTACCTGAGTGTGAGGAGATGGTACCACAATGTAAGGGGGGTGTAAACGGCTGGGGAACAGCAGGGGTTAGGGGCGAGGAGGTAGGGGGAAGGTGGAAAAAGGGGAGCGTTTGTATGAGAGGTCTTATTAGCTTGGGCAAAGTCTGAGGTGGGATGTGGCCGGGGTTGGCGGCAGTGTGGGAGGCTGGCAGGCAAGGGGTGGCGCCGGGTCATCTGGGCACCCCGCCAGGCTGGTATAAATTTATATATTATTTATTTGAAATTCTTGTATCATGCAGGGTGCCAAGGACGCGGCGCCCTTGGCGTTGGAGGCTTGCAGGGTGGCGTTGTGAGGGCCGGTGGACAGGGGTGCGTGAATGACAAATGCCGGGGTTGAAGGGCACCCACAAGGGGTGCCCCTACAGATGGTGTGCGGGACAGCGTGGTTACCACTGTTCGTGTCTTACGTTGTGTGGGGGGTCTATGGTGAAGAAGTAGGGTTTGTCGAAGTCGTGCGGCGGTCTGTCGGCGTAGAAGGCGCTGACGCGGAGCTTGTTGTCGGAGGGTATGTACTGGACTGCGACGGGATAGCCGGTGCCGGGATTGAAGCCGTCGTATAAGGTGACGGGGTCGGCGGGATAGTTGCTGGCGAGGATGCCGCATTCGTCGAAGAAGGGACCGATGGCGCCGTCGCGGGAGATGAAGTAGACGTGGAGACCGGTGCCGGCCTGGCTGAGCTGGATGGGCGCGGCAGCATGGAGCATGATGGCTTTGGGGACAGAGGCTAGGAATCACCGATGTCTTCGCCTGATTTGTCGACTCGGGGAGCTGTGTGAACAAACTCTCTCTAGTTTTTCAGCTTCATCCATTAATGAGATTCATTGCTTCCTGGAGCGTTTTAGATACGTCACTGAGGGTTGCAGCAGTGGCCTGGTCTAGTTTAGCAGGCCCTGCGTGGACCTGCTCCATAGTTAAAAAACATTCGTAAATTTCAGGATCCTTAATTTTCGTCCTTTGACAGGTGGGTGCCGGACCTGAGGCATATCTGTTGGGTCCAGACGAAGTTGGGGGCGAGGGCCAGTGAGATACCGGAGAGGTCGCCTCTCGGTATGGCATATTTGGCGGCGCGGCGGGAGGGGATGTTTTCTACTTTGCCGCTGGCGCTGCTGAGGTAGCCGGTGGGACAGGCGCCGGCTGCGCCGGCGGCGACGCCCAGGATAAAGTGGGATTCTAAGTCGCTTTCTCCGGTTTCCCTACTCACGAGCCTTTGGACCGCTGCCAGACGGGGTTTGCTAACTGAAACAACAAATTCGCCGCCGGCCGTTGTGGGCAGAGTATCCTCAGCGAAGCGCCAGTAGTAAGGGGAAATCTCAGGTACGACTCGTACATCGGTCACTACGGAGATGCCGGACAAGGGGTTTCCCGCCGGTCCGGTTACCGTCCCCAGCACTCTGAAAAAGACTGGATTGCAGTCGGGCAGGGCGGCGTCACCGAACACCTCTTCAACCAAACTGACGGCTCGCGGGTCGTAGTCAGCGAGTTTCGATACGTGCGCAGGCGTCCGGACCAGGCCGGTCAGCATATCGGGCAGAAACCAGAAGGTTACGGCTTCGGCCCAGTATTCGCGGGGGTTGGTGGCAGCGTAGGCGTCCTGATAGAGGCCGGCGGCGATGGCAGCGTAATAGGCACTCTCAACGCGGGGCATGAAGCTTGGATCGTAAACAGCAGGGCCGGGCAGCCGGAAGGAGAGCGTGTAATCAACCAGATGAGCAAATTCGTGGACAAAGATGACGTTGCAATAGGGCAGGAATGCGGGCGCGACTCCGATGGCTTCAATTACCAGCAGCACCTCCCCGGTGGATCTGTCAGCTAAACCTCTGATGCTTGCGATTCCGGCGTCATTCGTGCAGCGGCCAGGCGGGAGCTCGTCTCTGAGCTCGGGAACCTGGTAGGGTCCTCTGCAACCGTCGTCCTCGTATATGATGACGCGAAATCGATTGGCAGCCATGTTTGCGAGCAGATCGGGGCGGTTGGAAAGCATGGCGAAGATGATTTCGCGTGCGTGATAGAGCTCGGCATCGTCGACATCGGAGGAGGCAATCACGGGTATGCCGCCAGCGTCCAAGTACTTACGGTAGTAGGGTTCCAGTCCGAGGGAGGGCGGGGGCGGCGCCACATGCTGCGGTGTTTGCGACGCGGCAGGCACGGTTGCTGAGGCATAGTCCAGCTGCCAGTCCCCCTCTTGGCCGGCCGCGTTGACTGCTTGGATGGTGTAGTGGTATGTCCTGCCGGCGGTCAGGCCGGTGTGCCTGTATGAAGTGCCGCTGACGCCGTCTCCTGTTAATGGTTCCCAGTCGGGCAGGGGGTCCCACCATACGTCCAGACGGTAGCGCACGGCGCCGGGCACAGGATCCCAGCGCAGTTCGATCGCGCCGTCCCGGTATTCGGCGGTCAACACGGGCGGCGTGAGAGGGAATGTGACCGGCGGTGAAGTTGCCGTCGGCCCCCCGGTCGCGGTTGGCGAAGGGCTTGCGACCGCCGTCGGGGTGAGTGTCGGTGACGGCTGCGTGGATGTCGGCGTGGGTGTCGGAGAAGGCTGCGTGCCTCCGGGCGCGGCGGGCGCGGTCGCCGAGGCATAGTCCAGTTGCCAGTCGCTTGTCTGGCCGGCCGCGTTGACTGCCTGGATTGTGTAGTGGTATGTTCTGCCGGCGGTCAGGCCGGTGTGCCTGTATGAAGTGCCTGTGACGCCGTCTCTTGCTAATGGTTCCCAGTCGGGCAGGGGGTCCCACCATACATCCAGATGGTAGCGCACGGCGCCGGGCACAGGGTCCCAGCGCAGCTCGATCGCGCCGTCTACGACTGCTGCGGTCAGCACGGGCGGCGTGAGGTCGGATGTGACCGGCGGTGAAGTTGGCGCCGGCCCCGCGGTCGCGGTTGGAGAAGGGCTTGCGACCGCCGTCGGCGTAGGTGTCGGCGTGGACGTCGGCGTGAGTGTGGGAGACGGCTGCGTATTATCAGGCGCGACCGGGACGGTCGCCGAGGCATAGTCCAGTTGCCAGTCGCTTGTCTGCCCGGCGGCGTTGACGGCCTGGATTGTGTAGTAGTATGTCCTGCCGGCGGTCAGGTCGGTGTGCCTGTATGACGTGCCGGTGACACCGTCTCCTCCTATCCGTTCCCAGTCGGGCAGAGAGTCCCACCATACGTCCAGTTGGTAGCGCACGGCGCCGGGCACTGGGTCCCAGCGCAGCTCGATCGCGCCGTCTCTGTACTCGGCGGTCAGTTCCGGTGGGATCAGTCTGTTGTCTGAGGCCTGGCGCTGTGGGTCGTCTGCAACTGAGGCGTTGGCGACTGAGGCAGATGCGAAATGGACGGTCAGCAGAATGAAGGCGAAGGCCAGGGCCGCCGCGGCCGCGAGCGTGTGGAGAGGAAGAGACGGTGTGTGTGAAGGACGTGCTCTGAATGGATACATCGGGAACCCGGTTCTGTTCGGCGTGTTCGTCAATGGAGACGATGCAGAGGCGCCGATTGTTCGCAGTTTTACCACAGAGCGGGGAAAATGCACAGATTTTTGGGGGAACGGCGGGGGGAACTGCTTGAACTTCCTTTTTTCCACGGAGGACACGGAGGAACACGGAGAACTGCTTTTTTGTCCGCGGAGGACGCGGAGGGGCGCGGAGAACTGCGGAACATCTTTTTCCACGGAGGACACGGAGGGGCGCGGAGAACTGCTTGAACATCTCTTTTCCACGGAGGACACGGAGGAGCACGGAGAACGGCTTGAACATCTTCTGTCCACAGAGGACTCGGAGGAACACGGAGAGCTGTTCTTTTGTCCGCGGAGGACGCGGAGGGGCGCGGAGAACTGCTTGAACATCTTCTGTCCACGGAGGACTCGGAGGAACACGGAGAACTGCTTTTTTTCCGCAGAGGACGCGGAAGGGCGCGGAGAACTGCCTGTTGTCGCGCTGAGACGCGAGGAGGGCGCCCCTGGGGGCGCCCTAACGTTGTGTCTGTAGTAAGTGTGATGGTCATCCGGGCGGCCGGGGGGAGGCGGCCGCCCTTTGGATAACGCTGTCTGCGGATGATTGTGCTACCACTGGTCGTGGACGACGTTGTGGCCGGAATCTACGGTGAACACGTAGGGTTTGTCGGTATCATACTGCGTGTCCGGGTAGTAGGTGCTGATGCGGAGCTTCCCGTCGGCTGGCAGGTATTGGATGGTAACCGACTTGGCCGAGCCCGGATTTACACCGCTGTAGAGCGTTACTGCGGCGCCGTAGGGATAGGTCTGCGCCAAGTTCGTGAACGACGGGATATAGGGCCCAGTATAGCCGGTGCCGTCCGGGCCGATGAAGTAGCTCTGCAACCCTTCACCAATGGGGCTCAACTGGAACGGGGTGGCGGCATGGGCCACAATCAGTTCGGGCGGCGGCCAGGAGGGGGCAGCCGTGTTGCCTCCGCCAGTGTTGCTTTCGCCAGTCTGGCCCCCACCGTTCTGGCCCCCACCGGTCGTGCCCGGCAGGGCTCGGGTCGGCTGCGGTTTCGCCGGCGCCGCATTCTGGCTTCCTTCCTCACCGGTCGTGTCTGGCAAGGCCCTGGTCGGTGTGGGCGTTGGACTTGCCGTTCCCGGCTTCGGCGGTGCGTATGACTGCGCCGCCGAGGCCACTGAGGCGATCGTCAGCAGCAGGGTCAGGGTTACGGCGGTTGCCAACCAGATTCGCTTTCGATAGAACATGCTCTCCTCCGTTTTGTGAAAAATAGGATCGAATCGCAAAGGCATCGTTCTGCTACAGATCCAAAGACGCCAGTGCGGGAGAGAAAGTTCCCGATTCAGACAGAACGTTTGCTTGCAAAAGCGAATTGGTTGTTTGGCTTTGCTCTTCCATCTCGGCAGAGCGGCGACCGGGCGCGAAGCCCCGGCAGTGGATTCTGCCGAGGCTCAAGGTCGGACTTTGTCCTCATCGTTCGGTTTTCGGTCAGGAGCGGGCGTGAAGAAAAAAACCGCCGCAGCCACCGGTGAAGGGGACTGCGGCTATCTCCAGTCCCTTTCGTCAACCGGCCGCGCAGGTTGCGGCTGCGGCTGGGAGGACGGCAAGAATCGTTGTCTCAGGGTCAAGACGCGGAGTTTGCTGTTCAAGCCCCTGTGAGAGCGCGGCCTACCATTGCTCATGCGTGATTGAATGGTTGGCATCAACGGTGAAGACATAGGGTTTGTCGAAGTCATGCGGCGGCCTGTCGGCGTAGAAGGTGCTGACGCGGAGCTTCCTATTGGCCGGCAAGTATTGGATCGTAACCGGCTTGCCCGTTAGCGGGTTTTGGCCGCTGTAGAGGGATACTGCGTCGCCGGAATGCATTTGCGCCAGGATGTCGAACGAATCGATGTAGGGGCCGATTCGAGTGTCGCCGTCGCGGCCGATGAAGTAGCAGCGCAGCCCGGTGGCAGCGGCGCTGAGCTGGATCGGCGTGGCGGGGTGGAGCACTATCGCATTGGGCGGCGGCCAGGGGTAAACCAGCTCCTTTACCCCCGTCACAAGAATCACACCGGGCGGCGGCGGCGGCTTGGTTGGGTCCGGCGTTACCGCACTCACACTGGTCGGCAGCTGCAGGGGGACGCGTGTCGGCGTCGGCGTCGGCGTTCGCTGCGGCGGCTTCGGCGGCGGCGGCTTCTGCTGCTGCGCCGCGGCCAGCGAAGCCAAGACTATCGTAAACAAGACGGCCATTATCACGCCGGCTGCCATACTGAAGCGCTTGCGAGGGACCATAGAACTCTCCTATTCGATTCAAATCGTACTGACATGTTGAGAGCCAGCGCAGGGGGCGCTCTCAACCCTTTGCTCAACTCTACACCGCGAACGGAAACAGTGTCAACTCTTCGGTGCGTCAGGCAGGGCAGCGGCAGTAGGAAACCCCCCTGCGCGTCTGGTCCCGATGATTCCCCTAGGGGGAAGGCAAGAATGAAAAAGGATGCGCCCCGGCGCGGTGCCGGGGCGCGTCTTACTGCGATCTGCACTTTGGGGCTACTGCCGGGGCGGGGTCCTTTCTTTCGCAGTTACGCAGCAGCTTCTGCGTTCAGAATGGCCGCCGCCGTCCCCTTTGCGTTGATGGAGTGAGAATACCGCGTTCGGATCTTCTTTCGTGCAATTTTGCGGACCCCGGCCGTCGTGTCCGGGCAGGTATTCTTTATCCACGAAGTTGCACGAGGAGTAACCCTACCAGCTGGTATGCTTGACTGTATGATCGGCGTCTACGGTAAAAACATAGGGTTTGTTGAAGTCATAGGGCGGACTGTCCGGGTAGTAGGTGCTGACACGGAGCTTCTTTTCGGCCGGTAGGTAGTGGATCATGACCGGCTTGCCGGAGCCCGGATTGGTGCCGCTGAAGAGCTCCACTGCGTCGCCGCTGGGATGCATCTCCTCCAGGCTGCTGAACGACGCGATAACGGGACCGGTACGGGTGGCGCCGTCCGGGGCGATAAAGTAGCAGTGCAGGCCCCCATCGCCAGCAGCGACCAGCTGAATTGGCGTTGCAGGGTGAAGCACGATCGAATTGGAGGTCGGCCGGGGGACCGTCATATCGCCATCCGTGCCTCCATTCATGCCATTTCCGTTACCGTTTCCATTCCCGTTTCCGTTCCCATTTCCGTTTCCGTTCCCGTTTCCGTTCCCATTTCCGTTTCCGTTCCCATTCCCTTCCCCGCCCGTCGTGTCGGGCAAGGCCCGCGTCGCAGTCGGCTCCGGCGTCGGAGAGACCGGCTTCGGGGGCTGATTATCACCTGCATCCTGTGCGGCAGCCAACGAGGCCAGGATAACTGTCAGAAACAGGGTCAGAATGACGACAGTTGCCAACTTCAGGCGCTTTCTATGGAACATGAACTCCTCCTAATTGTAATCCACAAGGTCGATCCTGGCTTTAGACCAGATCGATTCGTGAAGAAATGACCGGCTTGCGTAACGCGAGTCAAAAAGATGCGTCCCGACCCGAGGGACGGGACGCATCCTATGCTAAGCCATCTGAACCCACCTGCTAGTTGGTGGTGGGATCATCAGGCGTGGTCTCGTTGGCATAGACCCAGTAGCTGTACGTTAATGCCTGACCAGCCGTGCCTATTGCGCGGAGGCGGTAGAAGTACTGCGTATTTTCGGCAGCTTCCACGCCGGACGGAACCGAAGCGGTATGATCGACGGAGCACGTTGCAGGCGTGCCTGTGCAAGCGTCAGTGAGTGAGATAGCCGTCCACTCTCCACCGCTGATCCGAACCTGTACCTCGTAGCTGGCAGTGCTCACCAGGACGGAGCTGGCGCTGGTTCCGTCTGCATCGAAACTCACGCTATTCCAAGTCAACTCGACGTTCTCGTGATCAGAGGCATCGGCCATGAACCCCGTCGGGCGGAGCGGCCTGGTCGTGACTTCAGCGACTGTCGCGGCTGTGGCATCCGCCCCCCAGACGGTCATGACGCCGTTGGGCAGAATCGCACGCACGCTATACTCGTACCGCGTCCCCGCCGTAAGGCCCGTGTGGGTGTAATGCATGACGCTTGCCGGGTTCAGCGGAATCGAAGTGTAGTCGCTGTCGCGTGGGGCGGCAGGCTTGTCTCTCCTCGGGATGAAGCGGAGCTGATAGGAAGTAGCATTCGGCACCGCAGACCAGGAGAGCTGAACCATGGTCTGTCCTCTCGATTGCGCCACCAGCGTAGGCCCAGCCGGTCTGGCCAGCTTGGTCGTGCCGCTCTCGTAGTCTGTCCAGTCGCCCTTGGCCGTTGCGGTCACCGCACGGACGATGTAGTGGTAAGTCGTGTTTTCGGCAAGCCCGGACGAATCGTCGTTAAACTCCGTCGTACTCCCGCCTGACACCTCAGATACCTCGCCAGCCGTGGGGGTGCCTCCGTCGGCGGTGACTCCCGTGCTGCCCCACGCGGGCGGGGTAGTGGTCGTGAGCCATCTCTGGATCTCATAGCCGGAAGCGCCTGTCACTGCATTCCACGAGATCTTGACCTGGGTTGTCGTGACGGTCCCATCATCGGCAATGACCGAGGCGTCCTCCACCATCACGTTCGTCGGCTTGGCCGGTTTCTGCGACATGGTTGTTGTGGCGGCCATCTCAGCCGACCAGGGGCCCATGCCGGCCGAGTTTTCCCCGGCCACCTGGTAGTGGTAGGTCCTGCCGGGTGTGAGGCGCATGTGGACATGCGTCATCGCGCCGGCGGTCACCGGGAGGTTAGTCCACGTGCTGGTCGGCAGCTGCCGGTACCGGAGCTTATATCCGGTTGCCGCCCCTACAGGTGGGTCGGCGGTGGTAGCAGCAGGCGTCCACGAGAGCCAGACCGAGGTGTCTCCCCTCTGCTCCGCGACCAGTGTCGGCTGGCCCGGCAGGTTCGCCTTGGTCGTACCGGCCTCGTCGGCAGTCCACTCGCTCCATTCGGTTGCAGTGGTGCCGTCTGCGTTTGTCATCACCGCACGGACGACGTAGGCGTAGGACGTGCCGGCGGCAAGCCCCGTGCCGGTCGGGCCGTCATCGGTGTAGGACGTCATCTTGGTCGTGTACTGACCGGTCACGCCGTCGTTTTCAACAAAATCTACCGCCGCCCACGCGGTCGAAGCCGGGCCCCACCACATGACCTCATAGGCGATGTTTTCGCCCTGCACTCCACTCCACGTGACCTTGAGCTTGGGACCGTCACTATCAGTGGCGTCCGTCACTGACAGACCCGTGGGCGTGGCGAGCCGCCCTTCGGCGGTAATCGCCGAATCGGTCGTCGCGCTGTCCTCATTGGACCAGTCGCTGTTGCCGTTGACGTTCTCCCCGCGCACGCGGTAGGTGTATGCCGTGCCTGGGGAGCGCCCGGTGTGGGTATGGGTGATGGCCGGGGCGGAAACCGTCCCCTCCCGGCTGGAGGACCAGTCCTGGGTGCCGCTCTTCCACTGGAATCTGTAGGTTGTGGCGATGTCAGGCGTGCCCGCGGTCCAACTGAGATTGATACTGTCGGTTCCGGAGGCCGCCGCCGTCAGACCGGACGGCGTGCCCGGCAGATTCGCGGTCGCGGGGACCGTCGCCGTCTTTACGTTCGACCAGGCGCCCTGGACACCGTCGACTACCGCCTGCACCCGGTAGTGATAGACGATGCTGGTTACGTCAGCGGGAACGTCGGTTGCAGAATCATCATCAGTATCAAATACAGCATCGCTGTCAACGTGGGTAGTCCCCGACAGGAGGTTGGCAGGCAGGCGTTCATAGGTACCAGCGGCATCCGAGGTACCGTCGCCGACGATCTGTCTGCGTCGCTGCAGATCGTATTCCACGCTGGTTCCGGCTACCGGCGTCCACGAAAGCTCGACCCGAGTACGAGCCGGATGACTCAGAGACAGCACCGGGACGGCCGAAACGGTCGGCACCGTCGCCGTTCCGTAGTCCGAAAAGTCGCCCTCGCCGCCGGCGTTTTGTGCACTCACAATGTACCAATATTTCTTACCCGGCGTCAGATTGTTTGAGTCGGTGTGGGTAAGAACGTTCTGATTGTCGACGATGGTGTCCCAGTCTTCGATGACATCGTTATAGCGCAGCAGGTTGTAGCCGGTGGCGGTGGCAACGGCGTCCCATGTCAGAACGATGGACGATCCGCTGACCGAGGCGGCCAGGTTCTGCGGAATGCCGGGCTTTGCCGGCGTCTGCGAGGTGCCGGGGATGGTCAGTTCAAGCTGATTTGACCAGAGCGGCGGGTCGGCGGCCGGCAGCGGGACGACAACGTAGGCGTAGGTCTGGCCGGCGACTACGCTCGTGTCCTCGTAGGTACGCACCGTCAGTCCCGAAGCGAGGGGGGAAGTGCCGTATCCTGTCCCGTCGTCCCGCCACAGGTTGTAGCTGGTGGCGCCGGAAGTCTCGGTCCAACTGAGGTCCACCTTGCTTCCGTCCGGAAGCGCCCTTCCGGAGAGGACCGGCGCGACGGGATCCTGCGCGAAGGCCACGCCGTCGTGCGGCAACAGCCCCGGGGTCACCGCCGCCAAGATGAACACTAAGGCAAGGATCGTTGCTCTCAGCGTCAATCCATTCAATGTTTGTTTCATGTTTGATCTCCTGTTTGAGCGTTGGCCTACCAACGGTCATGCGTGACTGAATGGTTGGCGTCTACGGTGAAGATGTACGGTTTATTGACGTCGTACTGAGTGTCCGGATAGAAGGTGCTGATGCGGACCTTCATTTCGGCTGGCAGATAGTAGATGGTAACCGGCTTGCCCGAGCCCGGATTGGTACCGCTGAAGAGCGTGACTGCGCCACCGATGGGATGGTTCTGCGCAAGGTTGCTGAACGAATCGATGTAGGGGCCGGAGTGGCCGGCGCCGTCCGTGCCGATGAAGTAGACGTTCATCCCACCGTTGGCGGGGCTCAACTGGACCGGCGTGGCGGGATGACTGACAATCAGATTAGACGGCGGCCAGGGGGCCGGACTCATCATGTCCCCACCTTGATTGCCGTTGCCACCCTGATTGCCGTTCCCACCCTGATTGCCGTTCCCACCCGCGTTGTCCGGCAAAGTCCGGGTCGGTTTGGCAGGGTTACCGTTCTGGCCGTCGTTCCCACCGACCGAACTCGGCAGGGACCGCGTCGGGGTCGACGTCGGGTTGGGACTGTTCGGCTTCGGCGGTGCGTTCGTCTGCGCGAACGTTAAGGAAGCCAAGGCAACCGTCAGCAACAAGGTCAGAATAATCGCGATTACCAACCTGAATCGCTTCCGTTGGGACATGAGTTTCTCCTTTTCGTAACAGATAAGACTGACATCTCAAGAACTGAAGTGCGAGGCGCGCACCGCTTCCTTCTCAATGTCGAAAGTGCGAACTATCGGTACGTCTGCAACCTTGTTGTCAATGAAGTTTCCATACCTGAACCGGTCAGTCCGTCAGCCTGGTTGGCTACCCCGGTACTTACCAACCGATCTTGTGTGATGAGTGCCCAAATTCAGGTCAACCAAGTTGAATGTACAAGCAGATCCATTGCTTGCTATGCGCTTCCCTCATCGATTTCCTGACTGATGGCACTTTACACTATGAACGGAACCGATGTCAACCTCTGTAACCTGAATACTTTACACCATGAAGGGAAAGGGTGTCAACCCTCCAATTTGAGAAAAATAGCTTACACCATGAAGGGAAAGAATGTCAATTTCCAGACTTGGATACTGTACACCATGAACGGGAAAGGCGCCAACTCTTTGGATTGGACTGGACGCGCAAAAGCGGGGCGATCTTTGGGGCGCGGACAGGCCGGTTTTCCGGGCGCGGCGACCCGCTGACCCGGATTCCGACGCGTACCCGAGGCATGGGGCCTGCCGACACGGTGCAAGGGCGCGTGCCCATAGAAGGGCGCTCGCCTCAACAGGGTTTCTCGGTAGACACATGCCGGCGATGCAGGGTGCCGCTGGGCGCTTATGCAGCCCATTCGGCCTGAAAACCCCGGTGAATGAAGAGTAAGACCACGCATGGACGATATGCCTACGATTTGGCTACGCAGCGACCGTTTGAACTGTTGTTGGTCCGGTGGCCGGAGTCGAACGCGATTGAGCGGCGGCGGGGCGGGAGCCAGGGGGTGAAGAGTCGTTGGTGTTTGCTTTGAGATTTGTGGGACCGGGGTCTGGGTTATCCGCGGTGAACGGCAGTTTTTGGTAGTCAGCCTTTAGTGAACGGCGAACTGCTTTTTGGCCACGGAGGGACACGGAGAACTGCTTTTTGATCCGCGGAGGACGCGGAGGGGCGCGGAGAACGACAAACGGCAGTTTTTGGTAATCAATTTTGAGTTTTTAGTGAAACTGCTTTGGGTCCGCGGCGGGACGCGATGAACTGCTTTTTTGTCCACGGAGGGGCACGAAGAACGGCGAAGGGCAGTTTTGAGTAGTCAGTTTTGAGTTCTTTGTGGAACTGCTTTGGGTCCACGGAGAAAGGCTTTTTGTCCGCGGAGGGGCGCGGAGAACTGCTTTGGAGGAAGTTTTACGATACTAAACCAATTGGGCATAGAGACAATAGATTATGGAGAGGAGATGAGAGAACAGGCAGCGATCCAGTCGGGGCGGGATTGCCGGCAGCGGTCAATATTGATAGAGAGCTCAATGATACATGGTGGGGAATCCTGGTTGAAGTTTTCGATGAATTGCATGCCAGGTCTGCGGGCGCGGGTTATGATCTTGACTTTTCTGACTTGGGAACTTGCATATGTGATCTCTTGAGCCAGCACAGTAGGCCCGTATTCACCAGGGCGGGAAGGCTCCCAATCTTGTGGTGTGAATCCTAATCGGGCATGGCAAGACGCATAAGAGTTGTCATTCCTTAGGTCCCATGTGTTGTCTCGCTGGTTTGACGCGCCCGCAGAACCGTCTTACGTAGACGGCGTCGGGGGCAGGTCCGGGGTCGGGGTCGGAGGCGGGTCCGGGGTCGGCGTCGGAGGCGGGTCCGGGGTCGGCGTCGGAGGCGGGTCCGGGGTCGGCGTCGGAGGCGTGTTCGGGGTCGGGGGCGGGGTCGGGGGTAAGATGTCGACCGGCCGCAGCGTAATTGCCGACACTGTCGACGACCAGCGGCCAGGCTTCTGCAAATGTGGAACAGCACGGACTCGATAGTAGTAGGTCAGGCCGTTTTCGAGGCCTGTATGAAGGAAGGACGATATGTATGGCCGGGCACGGTTTATGGTTCGCCATTGCTGCCCGCGGCTGCGGACTTGAAGTTGGTAACCTACTTCAGGAGATGAAGAATCGGCCGGGAATACAGCATCCCAATCCAGTTGTATCGAACCAAGGGTATTGGAGGGTGTGTAGGCCCGCAATGATGGTACAGGAGGTCGCGTAGGGGTTTCCACAGGTGTCGGAGGAGTCCCCTGATCTGGAGGGGGAGGGTCTGGGGGAGGAGGGCCAGTAGGCGATGCGATGGGGGTAGACGTCAGTGCAGCAGAAATGCGTTCAACACGTTCTTCGAGTGCGTCCATACGTTCAGACTGCCGGTCCTGCTCAAAGGCAAGTTCTTTGACCCAGACTGTCAATGTGTCAAGACTGACATCTTCAGCGAATAGAATGACGGGAAAGGCAAACAGGACGACAGTCACGAATGCAATGCCAACGGTTTTGCGGCTCATTGTGCCTCCGACATTTGACGAGACTAGATAGCCGTGTGTCCTCGGGAAGGGCGGCACTACTGCCCTGATTGGTTTTGAGTTTTCGGCCCGATCGTGCCACCGGAACCCCGGGCTGTCAAATCAGGGCTCCTCATCCGCGGAGAACGGCCTGGACACCTTTTTCCACGGAGGACACGGAGGAACACGGAGAACTGCTTTTTTTGTCCGCGGAGGACGCGGAGGGGCGCGGAGAACTGCTTTTTGATACGCGAAGGGGCGCGAAGAACTGCTTTTGTCCACGGAGGGCACGGAGAAACACGGAGAACGGCGAAGGGCGAACGGCAGTTTTTAGTTTTCAGTTTTGAGTTTTTAGTGAACTGCTTTGGATCCGCGGCGGGCGCGAGGAACTGCTCATTTGTCCACGGAGGACACGGAGGAAAACGGAGAACGGCGAAAGGCAGTGGATAGTGGTTAGTGGTTAGTAGCTTTGTTGGGTGCGAGGGGCGGTTGGAGGGGGGATGGCTGGCGCTGGGGCTGGCTTGGGATCAGGAGGACTGCTGGCGGAGGCGGGCGAGCTCGGCTTGCAGAGCTCGCTTGTCTTCCTCGGCCTGGCGGCGGGCGGCGGCTGCGGCTGCGGCCTGTTGTTCGGCCCTTTCGGCCGATTCTTCGGCCTGTTTGCGGGCGGCTGTGGCGGCTGCGATCTTCTTGACGGAGGCCAGATAGCCGGGAAAGACGTAGTTTGCGTAAATTTCGTCGAGGGCGAGTTCTGCGAGGGGCGGCTGTTTGAGCAGGTCTGCGCGGCGGAACTGGAAGCCTGGAAGGACGTTTGAGCGGATAATGCCGGCGGCGTCGGGCTGGATGTCCGCGTAGTGACGACCGGCGGTAAGACGGTAGAAGCGCATATAACGGTCTTCGGGGTCGAGGATGTAGTACTCTTTGACGCCGGCGACGGCGTAGCCTCTTTTCTTCTCGCGGGTATCGCGGCGCACTTCCTCGAGGGTGGCATCGGAGATCTCTTCGACGCAGATGTCGCAGACGCCTTCGAAGGCGTACTGGTCATCGGCGCCCCACGGCGCGGGGTTGTCGTGCCGGATGACGCCGAGATCGGGTTTGTAGACGACGTCCCACTTGCCTGACGGCTGGGCGGCGTCGGGGACCGTCATGCTTACGCCGCAATTCAGATTGATCAGATCGGCAATTGGATGGGTCTCGGTATAGAGGGAGATGAGTGTAAAAAACCAGCGATACTGTTTGATTTGCGGGTAGTTGGACGGGGGTTTGGCCTGCAGGATGCCGTTGATCCATTCGTAGCTGACGTCGATGTGCGGGTAGGGATTTTGGTACCATCTGGCCCAGTATTCTTCCTTGGTGACGCGGCGGCCTTCGTCGGGGGCGCGGGGGTTGGGCGGGGGTGGGGTTGTGTGCTCAAGGGGGAGGTCGCGCGGGGTCTTGATGGATTGCATGCTGGCTCCTCGGAGATTCCGGGCTGCGGGCGGGTCGGTCTTGTGGGGGGATTTTAGCATAAGGGGGAATGGCAGGGGAACTTCGGGGGAAGGGCAGGGGAAGGGTTTTTAGGGGCGCGAAGAACTGCTTTTTTGTCCACGGAGGGCACGGAGGGACACGGAGAACGGCGGAGGGCAGTTTTGAGTAGTCAGTTTTGAGTTTTTAGTGGAACTGCTTTGGGTCCGCGGAGTAAGTCTTTTTTGTCCGCGGAGGACGCGGAGAGGCGCGGAGAACGGCGGAGGGCAGTTTTGAGCAGTCAGTTTTGAGTTTTTTGGTGGAACTGCTTTGGGTCCGCGGAGTAAGTCTTTTTTGTCCGCGGAGGACGCGGAGGAGCGCGGAGAACGGCGAAATGCAGGGGCTAGGGACTAGGGGCTAGGGGTCGGGGGGTGGGTCGATGGTGGGGAGGTCGGGGATGGGGGTGGTGGTCTGGACGAGGGGGGCGTAGATCCAGGCGGGGCCTGTGGGGAGTTGGAGTTGGAGCCAGTCGCCGGCCTGGTTGCGGCCGAGGAGGGGGGCCTGGGCGTCCTGGTAGAGGCCGCCGACGACGGGGTAGTCGGTGCCGGGGCCGGCGCGGAGGTTGGCGCCTTCGACGATGACGGTGATAACGGCAGGGGTAACTGCAAGGGGAACGGCGGGGGTAACTGCAGGGGGAACTGCGGGGGTGGCGGTGGCGAGGGTGATGGGAGTTTGGGGCTGGCTGGCCTGGGCGATGAGGGTGGCGACGACGGCGGGGCCGAGGGATTCGTTGACGGTTTCGAGCTGGGATGTGTCGCCGAAGACGCGGACCTGGGCGGCGGGGACCCAGCCGGCGGTGCCGTCGGCGAGGTAGGCGGCGAACCAGGCGCGGTCGGCGGAGCGGCCGGTAATGGTGAGGGTGGCGCCGACCTGGAGGTTGGCGCGGGCGGCGCCGTTGGGCGCGGTGTAGAGGATGCCGCCGCCGGCGAGGATGCCGAGGGCGTTGGGGCGGTTGAAGACGGCGAGGGAGGGGTCGGGGGCAGGGGAACTGCGGGGGAACTGCGGGGAAACTGCGGGGGAAACGGCAGGGGTCGCGGTTGGCTGGCGTTGTTGGGCGAGACGGGTGCGGACGGCCTGGGCGGCGTTGGTTGGGGCGGAGCCGACCTGGGCGGGGGCGCTGAAGTCGGGGGTGGGTTGGGCGACGGGGGTGCCGGGGGGGAGGGGTGTGGGTTCGGTGGGGCGGCGGCCGCAGGCGGAGAGGAGGAGTGTGAGGAGGAGGAGGCAGTGGAAAAGCATTTTCCGCGAAGGGACGCGAAGGGGCGCGAAGAACACCTTTCTGTCTGCGAAGGGAGGTGGAGGGGCGCGAAGAACAGCGTTTTGAGCGGCGAGGGAGTGCGGGACCGGTTGGGTGGCGGTGCGAGGGCACCCACGAGGGGTGCCCCTACGTTTGAGCGGCGAGGGGGCGCGGTACCGGGTGGGTGGCGGGACGTGGGCACCCACAAGGGGTGCCCCTACAGGTGAGCGGCGAAGGGGTGTGAATGGGCGCGGGACCGGGTGGGTGGCGGTGCGAGGGCACCCACAAGGGGTGCCCCTACGGTTGAGCGGCGAGGGGGCGGGGTACCGGGTGGGTGGCGGGACGTGGGCACCCACAAGGGCACCCACAAGGGGTGCCCCTACAGGTGAGCGGCGGGCGGGGGGAGGGTTATTCATAGCGGAGGGCGTCGATGGGGTTGAGGCGGCTGGCGCGGTAGGCGGGGTAGATGCCGAAGAAGAGGCCGACGGCCATGGAGAAGAGGATGGAGATGGCGATGGCGTCGAGGCCGACGACGGCGCTGAAGTTGTCTACGAAGGATGTGGCGGCGACGGCGCCGCCGGCGCCGAGGGCGATGCCGAGGAGGCCGCCGATGAGGGCGAGGGTGACGGCTTCGATGAGGAACTGGCCGAGGACGTTGCGGCGTTTGGCGCCGACGGCTTTGCGGAGGCCGATTTCGCGGGTGCGTTCGGTGACGCTGACGAGCATGATGTTCATGATGCCGATGCCGCCGACGACGAGGCTGATGAAGGCGATAGCGCTGAGGAAGATGGTCATGGCGCTGAGGATGTCGCCGAAGATTGAGATGAGGTCGGACTGGTTGATGATGACGAAGTCGTCCTCGCCGCGGAAGGAGATGTTGTGGCGTTCGCGCAGGAGATCGGTGATCTGTTGCTGGGCGGCTTCCATGCGGTCTTCGGAGACGACGGAGGCGTAGATGACGTTGACCTGGTATTCGCCGCTGACGGTACGGCGGCGGAAGAGGCGGTCCTGGACGGTGGTGAGGGGGATGAAGACCATTTCGTCGAGGTTGGCGCCGCCGACGCCGGCGCCGCGTTCTTCCATGACGCCGATGACGCGGAAGAGGATGTTGTTGACGCGGATGGTCTGGTCGATGGGGTCTTCGTTGGGTTGGAAGAGTTTGCCGAAGACGTCGGAGCCGATGACGACGACGCGGGAGCGTTCTTCGACGTCGGCGTCGGTGATGAAGGTGCCGATGGCGGCGGCGCCGGAGAGGGTGTCCAGGTAGGAGGCGGTAACGCCGCTGACGGAGACGTCCAAGTCATTGCCTGCTCTGGCGACGAGTGCGTTGCCGCCCACTTCGGGGGCGACGGAGATGACGTCGGGGACGCGGAGGGGGTTGGCGATGGCGTAGCTGTCGTTGAGGGTGAGGACGCCGCGGTCGCGGCCGCCGGAGCGGGGTCCGCCGTCGAGCTGGCCGGGGAAGACGTAGAGGAGGTTGGTGCCGAGGCTGGTGAACTGGTCGACGAAGAATTTTTCGACGCCGCGGCCGATGCTCATGAGAGCGATGACGGCGCTGACGCCGATGATGATGCCGAGCATGGTGAGGATGGAGCGCAGTTTGTTGGCTGCGAGGGCGAGCATGGCGACGCGGACGGATTCGTAGAAGGACATGAGGGCAGTGGTCAGTGGTCAGTGGTCAGTGGAACGGCAGTGGCGGGATCGGGTTGTTGGAGTGGCGGCTGGGCGGGTTGGGGGTGGTTGGATTGGTCTTGTTCGATGCGGCCGTCGCGGAAGTGGATGACGCGGTTGCAGTATTGGGCGATTTCGGGGTCGTGGGTGACGAAGAGGATGGTGATGCCCTGCTGGCGGTTGAGGCGTTGGAGCAGGTCCATGATTTCTTCGCTGGTTTTGGTGTCGAGGTTGCCGGTGGGTTCGTCGGCGAGGATGAGTTTGGGCTGGTTAATGAGAGCGCGGGCGATGGCGACGCGCTGTTGCTGGCCGCCGGAGAGTTCGTTGGGTTTGTGGTCGCGGCGGTCGTCGAGGCCGACGAGGTTGAGGGCCTGGGCGGCGCGCTGGTGGCGTTCGCTGCCGCTGATGCCGGCGTAGAGGAGAGGGAGCTCGACGTTGGCCTGGGCGGTGGTGCGGGCGAGGAGGTTGAAGCTCTGGAAGACGAAGCCGATTTTGAGGCTGCGGATTTCGGCGAGGTTGTTGTCGTCGAGGACGCCGACGTCGGTGCCGTCGAGGCGGTAGAGGCCTGAGGTGGGGACGTCGAGGCAGCCGATGATGTTCATGAGTGTAGATTTGCCGCTGCCGCTGGGTCCCATGATGGCGACCATTTCGCCGAGTTGGATGTTGAGGTCTACGCCGCGTAGGGCGCGGACTTCCATGTCGCCCATTGTGTAGGTTTTGGTGAGGTTGACGGCTTCGATGACGGGTTGGGGGTTGGCGGGTGGGTCGGAGCCGTTGGGGTTTGTATTGGTGTTCGTGTTAGAGAATTGTTTGAACATTTGGTTAGTTTTCAGTTTTTGGTTTTTTGGTTTTTAGTGACGGCGGGTTTTATCCGCGAAGGGGCGCGAAGAACATCATTTTAGTTGCCGCCGAAGATGGCGCTGCGCAACTGGTCTTCGCTGCTGGCGCGGATGAGGGCGATTTGGTCGGCGTCGGCGAGGCCGGCGAGGACCTGTGTGAAGCGGTCGTTGCGGAGGCCCATTTCGATTTCCTGGAGTGTGGGGACGCCGGCGATGATTTTCTGGACGAAGGCGCGGCCGGATTCGCGGTCGAGCTGGATGTAGCGGTTGGGAACGCGCAGGATGTTGTCGACCTGTGCGGTGGTGATGATGGCGGTGGCGCTCATGCCGGCGCGCAGCTGGGCGTCGGTGGAGTCGGGTACGATTTCGACTTCGTAGGCGACGACGCCGCCGACGTCGCGTGCGGTGGGCGAAACCTTGGTGACCTGGCCGTTGATGCCGGCGTCGGGCAGGGCGTCGAGACTGAGGCGGACGGTCTGACCGAGCTGGACCTGGCGGACGTCGAGTTCGTCGACGAGGACGGTCATGTGGAAGCTGACGAGGTCGGTGAGGACGACGGCGGGGAGCGCGCCGCCGCCGTAGAGCTCGCCCTGGCGCAGGTTGACCTGGCTGACGACGCTGTTGATGGGGGCGTAGAGCATGGCGTTGTTGAGGGTGATCTCGGCCTGCTGTTTGCTGAGCTCGGCCTGGCGGACCTGGGCGCGAGAGATGTCGAGGTCTTCCCGGGAGGGGCCTGCGATGAGTGAGTCGACGGCGTCCTGGGCGACGAGGAGGTTGCTGCGGGCCTGGCGGACGCCGAGCTCGGCCTGTGCAATTTGGGCGAGTGCGGCGGCGATCTGGGCTTCGTCGGCGCCGCGCTGGGTGAGTGCGAGCTGGGCCTGTGCGACTTCGAAGGCGATGGTGTTCTGTTCGAGCTGGACGGCCTGCGGCGAGGCGCCGGCGTCGGGGAAGTTTTTGACTTCGTCGTAGGCGCTCTGGGCCTGGCGGACGTTGACGGCGGCCTGGCGGACCTGTGATTCCTGGACGGCGAGCTCTTCGGCGGAGGCGCCGGCGATGAGCTGGCGGTAGCTGGCCTGTGCGCTGGCGAGAGCGGCTTCGGCGCTGGCGACGCTGGCCTGGGCGACGGTTACGTTGGCCTGGGCGGCGATGATATCGGATTCGGAGGGGGGTTTTTCGAGTTTATCGAGCTGGGCGCGGCTGATGAGGAGAGAGACTTCGGCCTGTTCGAGGGCGAGGGAGGCGTCGGTGACGTCGAGCTGGGCGAGGAGCTGGCCGGCTTCGACGGGCTGGCCGACGGAGACGAGGACCTGCTCGACGCGGCCGCTGGCCCGGAATGAGAGGGCGACTTCGGCCTCGGGTTCGATGCTGCCGGTGGCGCTGACGGTGCTGCTGATGGAGCCGCGTTCTACGGTAACGGTCTCGTAGCTGGGTTCTTCTTCGAGGGCGGCGCGGCGTTCCTGGAACTGTTGGAAGCCGAACCAGCCGGCGGCGCCGACGACGGCGAGCAGGACGAGGGTGATCAGGAGTCTCTTCATGTGTTTTCATCCCCGGCGAACGGGTAAGACGGGCTTGCGGTGTGCAAATGGGCTGGCAGGGCCATTATAGTGCCATTTGGCAGAGCGCGCGAATAGGGTTGTTGTCAGACGGGACAACGGTGTGTTTGCCGGTCCTCTATATAATAGTACGGCCTTGGGGGACGGTTGTTGCATGTCCACGCGGGCCGACGTGTGTCAGTGTACAGCGGGTGGGGGGGAGGGTCTGTAAGGCAATGCCCAATTTCAGTGGTCAGTGGACCGTGATTTGGGGGGATTAAGGTGATTCAGCGGGATGGGGGTTGGGGGTTGGGGGTTGGGGGTGGGGCATGGTTGCAGCGGGTGGACAAGGTCATGTTGCGCTCACACTCGGTGCGGCGGGGGTTGTAGGAGAGGGGGCGTTGCGGGGGCGGAGCCCCCGCACAAGGGAGGGCCGACTAGGCCCGACCGCCCAACTGCAGTGGATAGTGGTTAGTGGTTAGTGGTTAGTTGAGACGTCGCTGCTAGGGGGTGACTTCGATCGGGTCGGACCAGTCGCCGTTGGTGCCGTTGACGACGGCGCGGACGCGGTAGTAGTAGGCTGTGCCGGCGGTTCTGCCGGCATGGGTATAGGAGGTGGTGGTAGCGGACAGGGGGTCGCCGATGCGTTCCCAGTCGGTCTGGCCTTCATTCCAGGTGATTAGATGGTAGCTTTCGGCGCCGGTTACGGAGCTCCAGTTTAGCACGACCTGGTTGCCGGATGCGGTGGCGACGAGGCCCGGGAGGGATGCGGTGGCGGGGACGGCACTGATCGTATTGGACCAGTCACCCTGGACGCTGTTGAGCACGCCACTGATGCTGTAGTAGTAGTTTGCGCCGGCGGTGGTGCCGGTATGGGTATAGGAGGTGGTGGTGCCGGACAGGGGATCGCCGATGCGTTCCCATTCGGCCTGGCCTTCCTTCCAGGTGATGAGGTGGTAGCTTTCGGCGCCGGTCACGGCGTTCCAATTGAGCGCGATCTGGCCGATGCCGGCGGCGGCGGTGAGGGTGGGGGCGGCAGGCGCGAGGGGGACGGCACTGATGGTGGTGGCCCAGTCGCCTTCGATGCCGTCGATCACCGCATTGACACTGTAGTAGTAGGAATGGCCGGGTTCGAGCCCGGTATGGGTGTAGGCGGTGAGCGTGTGGGTGATGGGCTCGCCGATACGGTCCCAGTCTTCGAGGTCATCGTTCCACATGACGAGGCGGTAGCTGTCGGCGCCGGTGACTGCAGTCCAGCTGAGGGCGACCTGGCCGGTGCTGGCGGAGGCGGTGAGGGTTGGGGCGGCGGGCACGGTGGGTGCGGCGCTGACGGAGTCCGACCAGTCGCCTTCGGTGCCGTCGATCACGGCTCTGACGCGGTAGTGGTAGGTGGTATCGATATCGAGTTCGGCGTGAGTGTAGGTGGTGACGGTGCCGGTGATGGGGTCGCCGATGCGTTCCCAGTCGGCCTGGCCGTCAATCCAGGTGATGAGGTGGTAGTTGTCGGCGGCGGTGACGGCGGTCCAGCTGAGCTCGATTTTGCCGATGGCTGGGGCGGCGGTCAGGGCGGGTACGCCGGAGGGTGCAAGGACGGTGGCGGAGGTCTGGTGAGCCCAGGTGCTTTCATGGCCGGAGGTGGGGACGGTACGGCCGGTGTAGTAGTAGACAGCGCCGGCGGTAAGCTGGTTATGGGTGAAGGAGGTCGAGGCGCCGGAGAGGGAGCCGCCGTCGATTTGGGACCAGTCACTGTCGGCGGTGCGAGCCCAGATCTCGTAGGAGGAGGCGCCGGTGACGGCGGGCCAGCTGACGGTGATCTGGTTGACGCCGGCGGTTGCGGAGAGGACGGGGGGTGCGATGTGGACGCCATGGGTGGACCCCATCGGAGAGGGTGTTCCTATGCCGGGTTCGGCGGAAGTTGGGAAGGAAATGTTGAGCCGGTTGGAGGGCAGGGCGAAGTAGAGGGCCGCGATGAGGCCAACGAGGACGAGTGCGCTCAGTGAAAGTATGCGAATCATGGGTTTCATAGTGCACGAAGTCCTTTTCGTCCTGCTGTCTGCAACCGGCAGCGCCTTGTGGGGAGAGCAGCGTCAAGACGGGCAGGTTTTGGTCTGCGTCAGGGCGCCGCGGCGCAGACCCGGCCAGTTTTCCGTCCACCAAAAAGATTGGCGGCTGTGAAGCCAGCCACGGCAACCCTCCGTGAAAGAAGGTGAAGCGGTGGACGGACCGGAATCCAACTTTACACAACAACTATACACAAGAGGCGGGCGGGCGCGCAACGGTTTGCGGCATGATGGCAGCAGTTCATAGTCCAATCGGACAAGAATCGTACCGGTTCAGGCGACTTTCACGCCGCTGAGGTTTTCGAGCGCTTTGACGAGGGCATGGTTGCCTTCTTCACCGAGGCCCATCTGCTGGAGTGTGCGGTAGAGGCTGAAGATCTGGCCTGTGAGGAGGACGGGGACGCCGAGGGCGTCGGCCTCCTGCAAGATGAGGCGTACGTCTTTTTGCTGGAGGTTGATGGTGAAGCCGGGCCGCCAGTCGCGGTCGATGATCTGTGGGCCGCGGTTGGCGAGCATCCAGCTGCCGGCGGCGCCGCTGACGACGGCGTTGAGGCATTTTTCGAGGTCGATGCCGCCGGCCTGGGCGAAGACAAGGGCTTCGCTCATGGCGAGGCAGTTGCCGACGACGAGGATCTGGTTGACGAGTTTGACGGTCTGGCCGGCGCCCTGTTTGCCGACGTGGGTGATGGTATTGCCCATGGCTTCGAAGACGGCGCGGGCGCGTTCGACCTGGTCTTCGTCGCCGCCGATCATGATGGAGAGGGTGCCGTTGGCGGCGCCTTCGCTGCCGCCGCTGATGGGTGCGTCGAGCATTTTGACGCCTATGGCGTTGAGCTGGGCGGCGATGTCGATGGTGGCCTGGGGGCTGATGGTGCTGCAGTCGATGACGAGGGCGCCCTCGTTGGCGCCGGAGAGGATGCCGTTATCGCCGAGGATGACTTCCTGGACGTCGGGGGTGTCGCTGACGCAGACGATGGTGATGTCGGCGTTGGCGGCGACGTCAGCGGGGCTGGCGCCGGCGGTTGCGCCTGCTTCGACGAGTGGGTCCATGCGGCTGGAGGTACGGTTCCAGACGCGCACGTTGTAACCGGCCTTCAAGAGGTTGCGGGTCATGCCCTGTCCCATGATGCCGAGGCCGACGAAGCCGATGCGTTCAGTCATTCTATTTTCCTCCCAGGGTAGTTGTCGCGAAGCGATTGCTCGCGGACTCATTATGATAAGGCGGTCAGATTAAAGTACAAAACGGATCCGGCGGGGAGGCGTGAGGAAAGAAATAAAGGGAGAGAGAGGGGCGGCTAGAAGGAGATCCGGGTGGTTTGCAGGATTTCAGGGGGCAGTCCGGTTGGTTTTGGGTAGATAAAGAGGGTAACGACGAAAAGGGTGAGAAGGAGGGCAAGGCCAATACGAAGAGGCAGGGAACACGAAGCGTAGATGCATCGTCTATCTATCATATGGCCGCCAGAATCTTTTCGTGGCGGCGTGACAAATAAAGGAGACTGATAGCATGAAGACGTTTCGAGTAATTCTGGCCCTGGCGCTTACGGTGAGCGCTCTGGTGATAAGTTCCACTGCTTATGCGCACCCCGATCTACCCGGATACTGCCAAATGCCGGACGGAACGCTGCATTCCGGCCATTGCAACGACGCCCAGAACGCGGCCGGCGGGCACGACACGCACCTTCCGGCGCTACCTGGACCCAATCCGCCGGGCTCCAGCAATCCGCCTTCGTCGGGCACGCCGCCGCCGCCGCCCACTTCGAACCCGGACGGTGGTGGTGGTTCCGGCTCGGGCGGGACACCGGTCTACACCGGGGTCGGCTGCCATATCAGTCATGCGGCGACGCCGGCGCAGATCTGCTCGGTGCCGAACGGGCTGCAGTACTGGTACATTGGCGCCGACGGTAGCGCGCAGCCCGGCCCGTTCCTGCCGGACGAGCCCAAGATCGAGAGTTTCAGCGGGACGAATCCGATGACAGGCAAGTCGGTCACGATCGATTACGTGACGGAGAATGAGCAGTTGCTGCTGCGGGTACAGACGTATTACCCGGACAACGAGTACGACACGAACAAGCCGTACGTGTTTACGCTGGACCCGGGGCATAATGTGAATCATATTCAGTGGTGAACGGCAGTAGTCAGTAGTCAGTAGTTAGTAGTCAGTGGGGAGGTTGCCTGAAGTGGTTAGTTGAGTTGTGTGGGCAGTAACAGAAAAGGACCCCTTAAATGGGGTCCTTTTTTTATTGGGTTGGGGCGGGGGATGGCGTGGGGGTTATTGGAGGAGGGCTTCGAGTTCTTCGGTGGCTTCGCTGTCTTCGGGTTCTTCGTCTTCTTGTTGGCGGTGGGCGATGGTGGTGAATTCGTAGGTGCCTTTGGGCTCCTGGTCGCCGTCGGCGCCGTTGGAAGAGTCGAAGGGGTTGCGCGAGCCGGAGGACCGTTGGGCGGCGGCGGGTTCTGCGGCCAGGTCGGTGGGGATGAAGTCGACCTGGATTGTGTCGCCGGGAACGAAGCGGCCTTCGAGGAGGGCTTCGCTGAGGGGGTCCTGGACTTCGGTCTGGATGACGCGGCGGATGGGGCGGGCGCCGTAGTCGGGGTTGTAGCCGGCGTCGGCGATGGCGTAGCGGGCGGCGGGGGTGAGCTCGAGTTTCATGTCCTGTTCGTCGAGCTGGGCGCGCAGGGTGCGCAGTTCGAGCTCGACGATTTCGGTGATTTCTTCCTTGGTGAGGCTGCGGAAGACCATAATGCCGTCGAGGCGGTTGATGAATTCGGGGCGGAAGGTCTTTTTGAGGGCGTCCATGACCTTTGACTTCATCTGCTCATATTCGGTTTCCATGCGGGTCTGTTCATCGGCGGTGATGGCGAAGCCGATGCCCTTGGAGCCCTGGATGAGGTTGGCGCCGACGTTGCTGGTCATGATGAGAAGGGCGTTGCGGAAGTCGACGCGGCGGCCCTTGGCGTCGGCGAGTGAGCCGTCCTCCATGATCTGGAGGAGCATGTTGAAGGCCTCGGGGTGGGCTTTTTCGATTTCGTCGAGGAGGACGACGGAGTAGGGGCGGCGGCGGACGGCTTCGGTGAGCTGGCCGCCCTCTTCGTAGCCGACGTAGCCTGGGGGGGCGCCGACGAGGCGGCTGACGTTGTGGCGCTCCATGAATTCGCTCATGTCGAGTTTGATGAGCGCTTCTTCGCTGCCGAAGAGGAATTCGGCGAGGACCTTGGTGAGCTCGGATTTTCCGATGCCGGTGGGTCCGAGGAAGATGAAGCTGCCGATGGGCCGTTTGGGGTCCTTGAGGCCGGCGCGGGCGCGGCGGACTGCCTTGCTGATGGCCTTGATGGGTTCGTCCTGTCCGACGATGCGTTTGTGGAGCTCGTCTTCCATGCCGAGGAGGCGTTCGCGTTCTTCGCCGCCCATGCGGTAGACGGGTACGCCGGTCCACATGGAGACGACTTCGGCGATGTCGTCGGCGGAGACGACGGGCTGGTCGGCGACCTGTCGCCAGCCTTCGCGCAGTTTATCGAGTTGCGTCTGCAGCTCGACTTCGCGATAGCGGAGGTCGATGGCGTCGTCGAAGCGCTGGGTTTCGAGGGCCTCTTCTTTTTCCTTCTGGAGGCGTTTGAGGTCGATAAAGGTTTCGCGCAGGCTGACGGCGTTGGGGGCCTTGTACATGCGGACGCGGCTGCCGGCCTCGTCGATGAGGTCGATGGCCTTGTCGGGCATGAAGCGGTCGGGCACGTAGCGTGCGGCGAGGTGGGCGGCGGAGTCGAGGGCCTCTTCGGAGATGATGAGTTTGTGGTGCTCTTCGTAGCGGCTCTTGATGCCCTTGAGGATCTCGACGGTCTCTTCGATGGTGGGCTCTTCGACGAGGATGGGCTGGAAGCGGCGTTCGAGTGCGGCGTCGTGCTCGATGTGCTTGCGGTATTCGTCGAGGGTGGTGGCGCCGATGACCTGGAGCTCGCCGCGGCTGAGGGCGGGTTTGAGGATGTTGGCGGCGTCTACGCTGCTGCCGGCTGCGCCGGCGCCGACGAGCATGTGGACTTCGTCGATGAAGAGTATGGCGCCGCTGTTGATGATTTCTTCGATAACTTTTTTGAGGCGTTCCTCGAACTGGCCGCGGTACATGGTACCGGCGACGAGGCTGCCGACGTCGAGCATGAGGATGCGTTTGTTGAGGAGTGGCTCGGGCACGTCGCCGTCGACGACGCGCTGTGCCAGTCCTTCGACGATGGCGGTTTTGCCGACGCCGGGTTCGCCGATGAGGGCGGGGTTGTTCTTGTTGCGGCGGCTGAGGATCTGGATGACGCGTTCGATTTCCATCTGGCGGCCGATGACGGGGTCGAGGCGCCCCTTCTCTGCGGAGGCGGTGAGGTCGAGGCCGAGCTGGTCCACCAGAGGGGTTTTGGACTCTTTTTTCTGTTTTTCCTTGGATTGTGCGCTGCTCTGCAGGAGATCGCGGGCGGTTTGTGTGCGGACGCGATCGAGGTTGATGCCGAGGTTGCGGAGGACGTTGACGGCGACGCCATCGCCATCGCGCACGAGGCCGAGGAGGAGGTGCTCGGTGCCGATGTAGTGGTTGCCCATCATGCGGGCTTCTTCGACGGCCAGTTCGATAACTCGTTTTGTGCGCGGGGCGAGCGTTGGTTTGCCGAGGGGTGCGCGTTCGCCGCGTCCGACGGTGCGTTCCACGGCGCGCACGACCTGTCCCGGTTCGACGCCCAGTTCTTTGAGCACTTTTACGGCGACGCTGTTTTCCTCCTGGACGAGGCCGAGGAGCAGGTGTTCGGTGCCGATGTGGTTGTGGTTGAGGCGCAGGGCCTGTTCCTGTGCAAGGGTAAGGACTCGGCGCGCACGTTTCGTGAAGCGTTCGAGTTTATCAGACATGGGTAGGTTCCCCTAATAGACGATTTCCTGCTTGAAAGCAATCAGACAGAAGCTACTATACCATAGAGGCCAACTGGGTGCCGTAATCGGAATTCCGTTTGTGTAGGCCGCGTTGTTTTGCATCCGGTTGGGCTTGTGCCGGGGGAAGCAGGTATTTGGCGGCAGACGGTTCGGAGGCGAATCCGAGCGCAGGGTCGCGAGTGGAAGTGACCTGGCGCCAGTCGGAAGGTTAAGGTGCAGTTGGGCGTTCTGGGGCTAGCGGGCCGTTTGTCAGGACCGGCATGCCGGGGGCGGGGGCCGGACTGATTGAAAATAGCGCGCCATACGTGCATCAGCTGACTGAATATATTGTAACGACGGCGGGCATATTTTGTCAATTCATAAAAAACGTGCCGGACGCAAAGTCCGACACGTTTTATGACAGGCAGTCGATAGGGGGGAGAGGGCGACCCTGGTCAGGTTGCGGGGCGGCCGGGAATCAGGCGAGCGCTTTGACTGCCTCCGGTTCCTGAGTGGATTCGGCTGGTTCGCCGGCGGAATCGTCGTCGAGTTCGGCCTGCTGCACGGGGTCTTCGGCGGCTGGGGTTGCCGTGTTATCGGTGCTGGCTGTGTTGCGGTCGCCGGCATTGTTTTCTTCGAGGGGAACGGGCTCCCAGTCGAATTCGACGGATTCTTCTTCGGGTGCGACCTGTTTGAGGCTGAGGCCCATGCGGCGTTTGTCGGTATCGATGCGGATGATGCGCAGGTCGATTTCCTGGCCTTCGGAGACGACTTCGCTGGGATGGGCGATGCGGCGTTCGGTGAGTTCGCTGATGTGGATGAGGCCTTCGATGGTATCGCCATCGAGGCGAGCGAAGGCGCCGAAGTGGACCAGTTTTGTAACGAGGCCGCGCACGATTTGGCCGACTTCGTAGCGGTCGGGCACGGTTTCCCAAGGTTCGGGCAGCAAACGGCGCAGGCTGAGGCCGATTCGTTTGCGTTCGCGGTCGACGTTGAGGATCATGACTTTGATTTTTTCGCCGATGGAGACGACTTCCTTGGGGTGGTTGATGCGGCCCCAGCTGAGTTCGCTGAGATGGATGAGGCCGTCGGCACCGCCAAGGTTAACGAAAGCGCCGAAGTCGGCGAGGCTGCTGACGACGCCTTCGCAGACGGTGTTTTCTTCGAGTGTTTGGAGCAGTTTTTCTTTTTGTTCGCGGCGCCATTCGCGGATGGCGACGCGTTCGGAGAGGATGAGGCGATTGCGGCGGCGGTCGAGGTCGATGACCTTCATGCGCAGTTCGGCGTCCATGAGTTTCATCCAGCGGTTATCGGGTTCGCCATCGGTAAGCTGTTGGGACTGGCTTTCGCTGCTGAGCTGGCTGGCGGGGACGAAGCCGCGCACCTGCCCGATTTTGACGATGACGCCACCGCGATTGAAGCCGCTGACGGAGCCGGTGAACATTTCCTGCGATTCCAGCAGCTCTTCGGCGTGTTTCCAGTCGCTTTCGGCACGGGCACGGGAGATGCTGAGGAGGAGGTTGCCGTCGCGGTCTTCGCGCATGACGTAGACGGGGATCTCGTCGCCGATGGTCATTTCGCGGAATTCGCCTTCGAGGCGGTCGACCTCGCGGCCGGTGACGATACCTTCGGACTTATAGCCGATGTCGATTAGCAGTTCGCCGGCGCGTTTGTCGACAACGACGCCATGGCGGATGTCACCGGTCTGCGGCTGGTTAACGTAGGAATCGTCGAATTCCTCCAGGAGCAGGGCCATAGGATGGTCATCCGAAGGCGGACCTGCGTCCATCTCCTCTGTCAAGAAATCTGCTTCCGGTTCGATTACTGCTGCTGTTTGCTGGTTTGACATGACGGTCTGACTTCCTCCAATAGAAGTAAATTTTAACGGCAGTTTAGAACTGTCGTCGGCGAAACACGTACGGGCGAAATTTACAAACAATTTACATATAAGACTCCAGGGTAAACTGATTTAGATTAAGCGCAATCCTGCCAGCGTTGGGCGCGCTTTTCGACGATCTAATCAGTGCAAGCCAGGGGGAATGCACTACTCTGAACAGTATTCAGGGGGCGAAGACGGCACTGTCTTCTTTGTGGAAAGGTACAACTTTTCGCCGGCGGAAGTGCCCTAGGCGCGTAAGGCGACGGCCTCGATTTCGATCAGAGCGCCAAGTGGCAGTGCGGCTACTTGCACTGTGCTGCGAGCAGGCGGTTCATCCTGGAACGCTTGCGCGTATATCTCGTTCACAGTGGAGAATTCGGCGATGTCGGTCAGGAAGATCGTCGTTTTGACGATATGGCCCATGCCGGAGCCGGCTGCGTCGAGGACGGCGGCGAGGTTATCCAGCACTTGTTGGGTCTGTTCGACAATGCCTGGTCGTAGTTGACCGGTCAGGGGATGGATCCCGATCTGACCCGAAGTGAAGATCAGATGCTCTGTTGCGACGGCCTGGGAGTAGGGGCCGATGGCAGCAGGCGCTTTCTCGGTGCGAATCGTTTGTTGAGTCATTCAGGGCTTCAGCGAGTTGTTCGCTGAATCAGGTCCTTTTAGGGTTGCGGTCAGCTGGAATAACCTGAACAGGTCCAGTTGACAGCAAATGTCGGCTATTGTATGCGATCATCCAATGTTTGTCAAAATTGGTTTTTTGTTGAACTGCAGGGGTTAGTGGTCAGTGGTTAGGGGTTAGTGACGGCGGATTGATCCGCGAAGGGGCGCGAAGAAGGGCGTATTGGTTTGCGAAGGGCGCGGCGCTTGGTGGGGCGGATTGGGGGGTGGCAGAGGGCACCCACAAGGGGTGCCCCTACGGGGGCGGGTTGGGGATGGGGTGGAGCATGGTTGCAGCGGGTGGACAAGGTCATGTTGGGCTTACAGTTGGTGCGGCGGGTGTTTTTTTTGGGGGGGGGGCGTTGCGGGGGCGGAGCCCCCGCACAAGGGAGGGCCGAATAGGCCCGACCGCCCGGAACTGCAGTGGTCAGTGGTCAGTGGTCAGTGGTCAGTGATCAGTGGTCAGTTAGGGGTCGAGGGCGGCGGTGATGTCGGCGATGATGTCGTGGGGGTCTTCGGCGCCGACAGCGAGGCGGACGAGGCCGTCTGAGATGCCGACGGCGGCGCGCTGGGCAGGGGAGAGGGCGCGGTGGGAGGCGTGGCTGGGGTAGAGGACGAGGGAGTAGATGTCACCGACGGTGGTGGCGGGTTGGACCATTTGGAGGGCTTCGAGGAAGCGGAAGACGTCGGGCTGGGCGGCGTTTTTGAGCTCGAGGGCGACGACGGCGCCGTAGCCGAGGCCGCAGAAGAGGTCGCGGGCGATTTCGTGTTGGGGGTGGTCGGGAAGGCCGGGGTAGCGGACGCGGGCGAGGGCGGGGTGGTCGCTGAGGTGCTGGGCGACGAGGGCGGCGTTGCGGCACTGGCGCTCGACGCGGAGGGGCATGGTCTTCATGCCGCGGTGGAGGAGCCAGGCTTCGTGGGGGCCGAGGTTGGCGCCGGTCTTTTTGAGGAAGTCCCAGAAGGCGGGGCGCAGCTGGTTGCGGGCGACGACGACGCCGCCGAGGACGTCGCCATGGCCGCCGATGTACTTGGTGGCGCTGTGGATGACGACGTCGACGCCGTGGGCGAGGGGGCGGAGGAGCATGGGGGTGGCGAAGGTGTTGTCGACGAGAAGGAGGGTGTTGTGGGCGCGGCAGAGCTGGGCGAGGCGGGGGATGTCGACGACCTTCAGGAGGGGATTGGAGATGGTCTCGACGATGAGGAGTACGGGGGCCTCGCGGGCGAGGAGCCGCTCGACGGCGTCGAGGTCGGTGGCGTCGACGAAGAGGCCCTTGACGCCGTACTGGGGCCAGAGGCTGTCGACGAGGGAGTAGGTGGCGCCGTAGCAGTCCTGGGCGGCGGCGACGGTGGCGCCGGAATGGAGGCCGCAGGCGGACATGGCGAGGTGAATGGCGGCCATGCCGCTGCCGGTGGCGAGGGCGAAGTGATCGGCGGCCTGATCGGGCATGTCGTGGCATTCGAGCTCGACGATAGCGTCTTCGAAGGCGGCGACGGTGGGGTTGCCGTAGCGGCCGTAGACGTAGAGGTCGGGGTCGCCGCCGAGGGCGCTGTCGAGGTGGGCGGTGTCATCGTAGACGTAGCCGATGCTGGGGATGATGCCGCTGACGACGGGTGCGGCGGAGACGGGTCGGGCGGGTGGTGCGTAGCGGCGGGATTCGCCGCTGTGGAGGGCTTTGCTGTGTATTGATTTGGGAGAGAATGGCATGGTGTTTGGGTGGGTGGTGGCTTGCGTGCTGTGATTAACGGAACTGATTTATCCGCGAAGTTACGCGAAGGGGCGCGAAGAACACCTTTCTTTGCCGCGGAGGGACGCGACGGGTGTGGGCGCATGGGGGGCGCGGGCGGGTTATGAGTAGAGCATGGGCAGGCTGCGGCGCATGATTTCGTAGTTTTCGAGGGCGCGGCCGGCGCCGAGGGCGACGCAGGCCATGGGGTTTTCGGCGACGTAGGCGGGGACGCCGGTTTCGTGGGTGAAGAGTGAGGCGATGAGGCGGAGCTGTGCGCCGCCGCCGGTGATGACCATGCCGCGGTCGATGATGTCGGCGGCGAGCTCGGGGGGCGCTTTTTCGAGGGTGGCGCGCACGGTGCGCACGATGGCCTGGAGGGGTTCGAGCATGGCCTCAATGACTTCGCTGTTGGTGATTTCGATGGTTTTGGGGAGGCCGTTGATCTGGTCGCGTCCGCGCACTTCGATGGCGCGGTCTTCTTCGGTGGGGAGTGCGGAGCCGATGGCGATTTTTATTTCTTCGGCGGTCTGTTCGCCGACGAGGAGGTTATATTTTTTGCGGATGTAGCTGACGATAGACTCGTCGAGGCGGTTGCCGCCGACGCGCACGCTGCTCCAGACGACGATGTCGTACATGGAGACGATGGCGGCTTCGGTGGTGCCGCCGCCCATATCGACGACCATGTTTCCGGTTGGGGTGCCGATGGGGAGGCCGGCGCCGTAGGCAGCGGCGAGCGGTTCGGGGATGAGGTAGGCAGCGCCGGCGCCGGCCTGCATGGCGGCGTCGTGGACGGCGCGCTCTTCGACGGAGGTGACGCCGCGGGGGGTGCTGATCATGACTCTGGGTTTGAAGAGGGGGAAGCGGCCGACGATGTCCTGGATGAATTTGCGCAGCATGGCCTCGGTGACGACGAAGTCGGCGATGACGCCGTCGCGCATGGGGCGGACGACTTCGATGCTTTCGGGGGTGCGGCCAAGGGTGTCGTAGGCTTCGTGGCCGATGAGGACCATTTTGTTGGCTTCGCGGCGAATGGCCACGACGGACGGCTCGTGCAGGACGATCCCCCGCCCCCGGACGTGTACAAGAACGTTTACGGTGCCGAGGTCGATTCCGATCTGTTTTTCGAACATGGAGTTATTTCGTATGTGTTGTAAGTCAGGATGCAGGGGAGACAGATTTTTACGAGCAAGGCGCAACCTGTACGGCGATGCAGGCAGTCACGTCCCGTTTTTGCCCATAGAATTTTATTATAGCTTCAGCCTTTCGGGTAGGACAAATCAGAATCCGGAGATCCAGGTCTCATTGCGTGACCGGCATTATTTGCGCTTGGAACGTGCATAGCTGGCGGCGCCGTACATGCCGATAATGAGGCCGGCGAGGGAGGCGAAGTAGGAGAGGAAGCTGAGCAGGAAGCCGGGTTCGATGACGCGGAGGACCATGGCGAAGGCCAGAAGAAAGCCGAAGAGGAGTAGGAAGAAGCCGTAGAGCATCAGTTGCAGTGGGGAGGAGGGCATGGGGGACACCAGTGGTCAGTGGTCAGTGGTCAGTGGTTGGTGGTCAGTGGTCAGTGGTTGGTGGATAGAAAGTCCAGCGGCAGTTTCGATCTGCCGGTTGGCTGCAGCTAGTCCTTATAGAGGAAGCAGCGGGCGTAGTGCTGGGGCTCCGGCTCGAAATCGAGGGGGGTCTCCAGCTCGCAGAGGTTTTCCATGAAGTGGGTGCAGCGAGGGTGGAAGCGGCAGCCTGAGGGGGGATTGACGAGGCTGGGCGGTTCGCCGGGGGGGACGTCGCGGAAGACGTGAGCGTTTTCGGGGTCGGGGTCGGCGATGGCGGCGATCAGGGCGCGGGTGTAGGGATGGAGGGGGTTGCGGAGGAGGTCGTCCATGCGGGACTGTTCGACGATTTCGCCGGCGTACATGACGAAGATGCGTTCGGAGAAGTAGCGGACGGTGGAGAGGTCGTGGGTGATGTAGACGACGGCGAGATTGTGATTGCGCTGGAGGCCTTGCAGGAGGCGGAGGACTTCGACGCGCACGGACATGTCGAGCATGGAGACGGGTTCGTCGGCGACGATCATGCGGGGGTGGAGGAGCATGGCGCGGGCGATGACGACGCGTTGCTGCTGGCCGCCGCTGAGCATGTGGGGAAAGCGGGGCAGGATGTCGTCTACAGGCGTGAGCCGGACCTCCTCCATGACCTCGTAAATGCGATTGCGGCGTTGGGACTCGTCCATGTTGCCGTGGATCTTGAGGGGTTCGCCGAGGATGCGGCGGATGTCCATGAAGGGCGGGAGTGCGCCGAAGGGATCCTGCTGGACGTAGCCGACCTGGGAGCGGAACCACTGCATCTCTTTGGCGTCGAGGGTGCTGAGATCGCGGCCCTCGAAGATGACGGAGCCCTCGGTGGGCATGTGGAGCCCGAGGATGGTCTTCATGAGGGTGGACTTGCCGCAGCCGCTCTCGCCGACGATGGCGATGGCTTCACCGGCGTGGAGGTCGAAGCTGACGTCGTCGACGGCGCGGACGGTGCCGGCGCGCCCGAAGCCCCAGCGTCTGAGCTCGAACCAGGTGCGGAGGTTGCGCAGGGAGAGGAGGGGCTCGGCCTGGGCGGCGGAGCCGTTGGCGGATTGGGTCTGTGCAGTTTCCGGGGTGGTCGTTGTCATGGTCGATCTTTCGGTGTGCGCGGGGGCTGCGCGGCGCGGGTAGCGGCGAAGCGGGCAGCCGTGCGCGTCAGGGGTTGTCTCCGTTCTGATGGAGCCAGCATTTGACGTGCTGGCGGCGGCCTGTGCGGAGCAGTTCGGGGTCGTTTTCGCAGAGCTCGAAGCGGTGGTCGCAGCGGGGGGCGAAGCGGCAGCCTGATGGCAGGTCCTGGAGGCTGGGGGGCTGGCCGCTGATGAAGTCGGGCTCCTCGGTCTGGCGCAGCTTGGGAACGCTGGACATCAGTTTCTGTGAATAGGGATGGAGGGGCTCGACAAAGAAGTGCTCGGCGTCGTTGACCTCGACGAGCTGGCCGGCGTACATGACGGCGGCGCGGTCGGCAAGCTCGCTGGAGGTGCCGATGTCGTGGGTGATGAGGATGAAGCTGGTGTTGGTCTCCTGTTTGACGCGCTTGAGGACGTTCATGATGTTGGCCTGGGTGAGAACGTCGAGGGCGGAGGTTGGCTCGTCGAGGATGATGAGGTCGGGGTCGGTGACCATGGCCATGGCGATGGCGACGCGCTGGCGCATACCGCCGCTGAGCTCGAAGGCGTAGCGTCTGATGAAGTCGGCGGGGACGCCGACGTGCTGAAAGGAGGTAGCGACGCGATCGAGGGCCTCGCTGCGGGGGATGCCGTAGTGGGAAAGGAGGGGTTCGGCGACCTGGTCACCGACTTTGAGGACGGGGTTGAGCGAGTTCATGGCGGCCTGGGGCACAAGGGAGATCTGGACCCAGCGCACCTGCTGGCGGTACTCTTCGTCGCTCAGCTGCATGATTTCGCGGCCGTTGATCTTGACGCTGCCGGCGTATGTGTGGACGTTGCGGGGGAGCAGGCGGAGAATGGCCCTGGTGAGGGAGGTCTTGCCGCAGCCGGATTCGCCGAGGATGACCATGGCCTCGTTGCGGCGCAGGTTGAGGCTGACGTTATCGACGGCGTGCAGGACGCCCTGCTGGGTGCGGAAATAGAGACGCAGGTCCTCAATTTGCAGTACCGGCGGATCGGAAAAGGCCATTAGAGATCTCGCAGTCTGGGGTTGAAGACCCTGTCAAGGGCGAAACCGACCATGGCAAAGCCGAGGCCGGAGATGAGGAGGAGTGCGGCGGGCTCGAGGACCCAGTAGTAGTTGCCCTGGTAGAGGGCGTCGTTGACGCGGGCGTCGCTGAGCACTTTGCCCCAGGTGGGCAGCAGGGGGTCGCCGAGGTTGAGCACGGCGAGGGTGGCCTCGACGAAGACGAAGGAGGGGATGGCTACGACAAAGCCGGGCACGAGGGTGGGAATCAGGCGGGGGATGAGGTAGAGGAAGATGATGCGGAAGTTGCCGGCGCCGTAGGCGCGGGCGGCCTCGAAGTAGGGCGACTCTTTTATCTGCAGGAAGACGGCGCGGCTGGTCTTAATGCCTGAACTGAATACGCTCAACGTGATCAGGGCGGCGAGCATTACCCAGATGCTGCGCGAGTAAAAGAGGCCGATCATGATGAGGATGGGCAGGACGGGCAGAATGAGGTTGACCTCGGTAATGCGCTGGATGGCGGCGTCAACGAAGCCGCCGAACCAAGCCCCGATGGCGGCCACGATGAAGGTACTCACGGAGGTCCCCACGGCTGCCAGGAGGCCGAAGGCAAGGGCGACGGGCATGCCCCACATGAGGGCCAACAAGAGATCGCGGCGCAGGTGGTCGGTGCCGGCGAGGCCGTAGACCTGGCCGTAGACGACGAGGCGGGCGTCGACATCGGCGTCATCTTCGAAGACGAGTCCGGCGGCGACGAGCTGGTAGGCGCCCTTGAGCGGCCTGGGGTCGTCTTCGTCGGAGGCGGGGTCGGCGAAGAGGGCGATTTCGGCCCTTTGGCCGTCGAGACGTCTTTGCAGTTTTTCTTCCTGCGAGAAGCGGACGGTAACGGGTCCTTCGACGGTAACGTCGGCGATGCGGATTTCGCGTCCGTCTGGGGTCAGCCAGGTGAGGGAAACGAGCGGGCGTTTCTGTTCATGTTCAGAGGTGAGGAAGAGGGAGATCTCCTGGGGAAAGTCGTCGGCGGTGTATTCGAAGGTGAAGGTGGTGATGACGTCGGTCATCTCTTCGGAGACTACCTGGCGCTCCTTGTGTACGGCAGGGTCATCGGATTCGCCGGCGGGGCCCAGGATCATGGTTTCGGGCAGGTTGACGCCGGGGAAGAGGTTGACCCATTTGGGTGCGGCGGTGCGCGGGTTTTCAAGCCATACGCCCTCTCCGCCGCGCCAGAGGGTAATCGCTTCACTGTAGGGGATGGCGATGACGGTATAGATGGAGAAGAGGACCATGGCGGTGATTATGGCGAGACCGGCGACAGCGGAAGGATATTGGGAAAGAGCGGAGAGGGTGCGGCGAATTGCTGTCATACATGCCCTCCGGGACTGCCGCCCACTTTGACGCGCGGGTCCAAAAGGGCGTAGACGATATCAAGGAAGAAGACGGTGATGCCGAGCAGGTAGGCATAGATAACGGTGGAGCCCACGATCACCGAGGTTTCAAAGATGTTGGTGGCAAGATAGAAGAGCCGCCCGAGACCCGGCCAGTTGAAGATGGTCTCGAGTACGATTGAGCCGAACCAGAGACCAATGATTGAGAGCGCCAGGCCGGTGACGATGGTGGGCATGGTGGGGCGCAATATGTAACGGCGTTCGACGACGCGGTCGGACAGGCCCTTGGCGCGGGCCATGTCGACATAGTCTTCGTTGGAAAAGATGAGGAAAAAGGTACGCTGGCCGTAGACGCCCAAGAAGATGGCGCTGAAAAAGATGGCGGTGACGGGCAGAACCATGTGGTTGAGGACGCTCAGAGCGTAGTTAACGATCGAATCGGGCGGGGGTGCGACGACGAGCCCCCCGAAAGGGAACCAGCCCAGCAGTGCGGCGAAGAGCAGGATGAAAAAGAGTCCGTAGAACCAGCTGGGGGCGGCGGAAGTGGGGGCCAGACCGATGATAACTCTGTCGAGCCTGCTGCCGTAGTTGCGAGAGAGATAGAGGGCGACGAAGATGCCGACGAAGAAGAGCATGAAGAAGGAGGAGGCGAAGAGAAGCAAGGTAGCCGGAAGACGCTCCAAGATGATGTTACGCACCATGCGCGAGCCGCTGTCGCTGGACATGTTATCGGCCCAACCCAGGTCCAGCGTCATGGCGCCCAAGAGAAAGCGGAAGCTGCGCAGGAGGAAGGGTTGGTCGAGCCCCATGCGCTTTTCCTGCAATGCGACCAGTTTTTCGATATGTTCACGGCGTTCTTCGGAGGTCATGTTCTTGAATTCATCATCAAACCCGACGGAGAGCGCCACTTGTTCGCGGATATGGTTCTTGCGAATCTCATCCACATAGCCGCCCATATTGGCGAGCAGAATCGTCAGATAGACGCCGATGAGGATGGTGAAGAAGAGGGCGACCATACGCAGCCCGGTGTACTGCACGACGCGGGCGAGCGTGCTTTGTGTTTCTGGTCTTTCGGCGCTGGCGGCGTCGGGTTGGAGGGGTAGGGCTGCGTCGGTCATTGAGGGTCCTTTCAGAACGAGGAGAGAGTAAAGAGGAGAGAGGAGAGAGAGAAAACCTCTCTCTCCTTGCTTCTCACTGTTCGCTAATCGCTCCTCTGTTTCACGGATTCAAGGTCAGTTCGTGGTTACGAACTCGAGGGACGAGAAGGTGGGGATGCTGACGCGCAGGGGCGCGACGGCCACCTCCAGCTTATTGGCGCCGGACTCGAGGCCGGCGGTGTCTTCGGCGCTGAGGGTGATCTGCCAGAGACCATCCTCGACGGCTTCGGCGGTGCCGGTGAGGGCGAGCTCGCCGAGGGCGTCAAAGACGAGGTACTTGACTTCGTCGATGTCGGAAATGGCGTAGGCGTCGCCGCCAAAGTCGATCATGACTTCGAAGGTGGCCTCATCGCCGGAGGCGACGCGGGCCGGGCCGTCGATAGCGACTTCGGCGATCATGGGTGTGTCGAAGCCCTCCCACTTGCTGGACGCGTCGGGGAAGTTTTCGACACGGATGAGCTGGACGGTCTTCTCGGTGGGGAAGGCCTCTTCGAGGTAGAAGGGCCCGTTGCCGACCCAGAAATGTCCTTTATCTGCGTACCAGGCGCTGAGGTTTGCCCAGCGTGCATCGGCTTCAGCACCGCTGATGTAGTCGCCGAGGGTGGAGACGTAGGGGATGTTCCCATCGGCGGCGGCGGATTCGAGATGGCCTTCGAGGATTTCGATGCTCGGCCCGGCGATGTAGCTCATCCACTCGACTTCGTTGGCATCGGCTTTGTCGGATGAGAAGGCGAGGTCACCGGCGGCTTCGGCGAGGAGGCCGATGGCCATGGTGTGCCAGGGTGTGCCGGGGAAGAAGTTGGCCACGTTCAGTTCGGCGTCGAGGGTGTACTGGTCACTGTAGTACTCGATGACGAGGGGGCTGGTCTGCGCGATGCGGTAGCCCCTGAAGTGGCTCTGGAAGTTATTGAGACTCGGCACCTGGGCCTCGTCGAAGACGGCGCTCTCTTCCTTGGCCAGGTCGAAGGTCGTGATCATGCTGAGCACGACGTCGGCAATGCTGACCGGGCTGCCGTCGTGCCAGGTCAGTTCGGAGAGATCGCCCGGATAGTAGACGACGCTCCTGACATTGGCGGTGAGGCCATCGGGATGGAGGTCGCCGACGGTGATGAACTGCTGTTCCACGGCATCCCAGTCGAGCCAGGCATCTTCGGGCACTTCGATTTCGTCGGCAAAGGTCAGGGTAACCCAGTCGTGTGTGCTGCCGACGGGGAGGCCTTCCTTGACGGTTACTTCGGCTCTTTCGATGCGCTGCGGCCACTGGAGACCTGTGAAGGGGTCGGGCATGGCGCCGACGTCGGCGGTGGCACGGATCAGCATGGTGTCGTAGATCCAGTTGGTGCCAGCGACGGGGTTCCAGGGCTCGGGCAGCATGCTGGGCATGGCGATGGTGAGGGAGCCGCCCTCTTCGCCGGTGCGGCGCAGCGTGTAGGGCCAGAGGCGGGCGCCGTTGAGGCCGCCGGCCAGGTCGGTGGAGACGGAGACATCGCCTCTGTAGGCGGAGAAGCCGAGCTGGTTGACGAGCCAGACGCGCACGGAGTCCTGCATGGAGAGAGCGAGGACGTCGCCGAAGAGCTCGCGGCGTTCTTCCATGGTGGTGAAGTCGCGCAGGTCGAGTTTTTCAGACATGGCGTCGAATTCTTCGGACGGGGTGTACGCCTGCCACAGAGGGAAGGGCAGCCCGCGGTTGGTGTAGAAGAAGTCGAAGTTGCCGGCCTGGTCGCGGCTGATGGCGGTGGTGATCCAGCCGCCGGTGTAGATGTGGAACTGACCCTCGTTGGGGTCGGTGCCGATCCAGATCGGCGAGGCCTCGGAGGCGGTCTTGTAGTCGCGGACGACGCTGAAGCCGAGGTCTTCAAGCATGGTGGAGACGTAGTCGCCGATCTCCTTGCGCTCGTCCTCGGTGCGGATGAGGAAGATGACCTCGACTGGCTCGTCCTCATAGTTCCAGACGCCGTCGACGAGCTCTGCGCCCAAGGCTGCCATTTCCTCGTTAATGATCTCGGCCGCTCTGTCGGGGTTGTGCGCGTACTCAAGCTCGAGCTGGCGCACGATGTCGACGAGGCGGGCGTAGTCGGGGAAGGCGTTGGTGATGGCCATGTAGCGCGGTGAGGCGAGGCCGCCGTAGATTTCCTGGGAGATGAAATCGCGGTCGACGAGGTAGTTCATGGCCTCACGGATGCGGGGCACGGCAAACGGGTTGAGTTTACCGGTGCCGTCGAAGATCGGGCCGGCGGGGTTGAAGGTCAGCTCTGCGTAGACGCCGAAGGAGTTGGAGTAGGTAAGGCTATCCATCCCCTGGACTGTGGCGTAGACTTCGGCATCGCTGATGGAGAAGGCGTAGGCGTCGATCTCTGCGAGATCCATGCGCGTGACGGCGGCGGCGGCAGAGGGTTCTTCGATGGCGATAACTTCGTCGACCCATGCGCCGGTGCGTTCGCTCATGGCTGCGGCTTCTTCTTCCTCTTCAGCCGCGGCTGCCTCTTCGGTCTCCTCTTCTGCGGCGGCCGTTTCCTCGGTGTCTTCGGCGGCCTGTTCCTCCTGTGCGGGCGCGGCGGGTTCTTCGGCCATTTCGGCGTCACCGCCGCCGCCACAGGCAGCGAAGAGGAGTGCGGCGATCAGGAGGACCGCCAGGAAGGTAAAACGTTTCTTAGACATTCGCTTATCTCCTTTTCTCAATGCTTACACAATATGGTTCAGCAGCCGGTGTGCAGACAGTGGATGGGACCGGCGGTATCCACAGTGTACACCATACTGTTTACCGAATGTTTTTCATCATCGGGTCGAGAGCGTCGCGCAGTCCGTCGCCGATGAGATAGAGGGCCAGGACCGTGAGTGTGATGAGCAGGCCAGGGCCGACGAGCAGATGCAGGGCCACGTAAGCCTCCGTTTCGGGGTCACGGAGGAAGAGAAAGTTGTTTGCTCTGTTGAGCATGTTACCCCATGTGGAGGTAGGTGGCTGTATGCCCAATCCCAAAAAACTGAGTGCGGATTCGACGAGAATGAGGACGCCGATGTCAATCGCGGCGTTCACAATGATAATTGGCATGCTGTTGGGGATGACATGCTGCAGCATAATGCGGGCATTGCGTGTGCCGACAGAGCGGGCAGCGAGGACAAAGTCGAGGGCCCGCACTTTGAATACATTGCCGCGAATCAGGCGGGCGGTGCCAAACCAACCGAACAGACCCAAAAAGATGGTCAGGGTGACGGGATTGGGCTTAAACATTGCGGTAACGATAATCAAGAGATAGATACCTGGAATGGAGACAAAGGTATTGATAAACCACATGATGAAATCGTCAACGACACCGCCGAAGAAGCCGGCAACCGTGCCAACCGTCACGCCTAAAATCAGAATGAGGACGGTAGCGGCAAAAGCGATACCAAGACTGACCCGGCCTCCGTAGAGAAGGCGCACAAACTGATCGCGGCCGAGCTGATCGGTTCCGAGCCAGTGAGGGACACCGCCGGACTTGCCCAGCATGAGGGGGGCGCGAATTGGGTCCAGGCCTGTGCGCCACTGGATATACGGTCCTAAGTAGGGTTGCTGGAAAGCATTGTCTGGGTTGGTATCATTCGGTCCGATGCCGATACCTCCCGCAATAACGGGGGCGAGCAGAGAGAGGAGAGCCATAATCACAAGAAACCCGATTGCCACGAGAGTAACCGGATCGCGTCGCAGGGATTGGAGCGCCATGCTCCAGTACGTGCGGGGCTTGCGCTGCAACTGTGTTTCGGCTGCCAGAGAGGTCAGCGTCGAACTGTCTGCCTGGGCTACCGTCATGACTACAGCACCATTCTCATAGCTAGAGCCGTACGCGGGGGTCGACGACGCCGTACAGGACATCGGAAAGCAGGTTACCGAGAATCGTCAGCAGTGAGAAAAACATGACCGCGCCTAAAACTGTCGGGTAGTCCCGTTGCACTGCCGCGCTGAAGGTCATGCGCCCCATACCCGGCCAGGAGAAGATTGTTTCGACGATAACGGCTCCGGTAAGAACGCCAAATATGGTGGGACCAAGAATGGTCATCAAAGGAATGAGGGCATTGCGAAGGGCGTGGACGAACCAGACGCGTCTTGCGGCCACGCCTTTGGCCTTGGCCATGCGGATGTAATCGGTACGGATCACTTCCAGTGTCTCTGTGCGCATAAAGCGACTGATGCCAGCAATACCCCCAAATGCCAGAATAATCGTCGGCAGAATCAGGTGACTGATCCGGTCCACCAAGTCGAACTCGTTGGTGAGGGAAACGGTGCGCCTGCCGCCGGTGGGTAGCCAACCCAAAGCAACGCCGAAGTAAAAGATGAGCATCAGGCCTAACCAAAAGGAAGGCACGGCATTGCCAACAACTGCGAGCACGCGCACAGAACCGTCGAAGAGCGATGCCTGCCGAACGGCGCTGAGGACGCCCAACGGCACGCCAAGGAGCAATGAGACCAGGAGCGCGGAGACGCTCAACTCAAAGGTCGCCGGCATGCGCTCAACCATCCGCTCCCAGACGGGCTGATTGGTGGCGATGCTGGTGCCCAGGTTACCCCTGAGGACGCCACCGCCGCTATCACAGAAGGTGGCATTCAGACCGGCAACGTAGTTACAGTTGATGTCCTGGCGGGTAAACTCTTCGACCACGTCGCCGCTTCGCAAAGTGATCCCCGTTAACCAACTAATGTATTGCAGGGCCCAGTGTTGATCCAGTCCGAGTTGTCTGCGCAGGATTTCCCGGGTTTCCTGGGTTATGTTGGGATCGAAGGTACGGATGAGAATTGGATCACCGGGGGAGTTGTAGACAAGCACGAAGCTGATGAGGCTGACGCCCAGAAGAGTGGGAATTGCCTGCAGGAGGCGACGGATTACGTAGCGGGCCATGAACTGAACCGGTCCTTCGATCCGCCTATGCGATCAGGCGGAGGCGACATATATAGGTGCGAATCCGCCAGCGCCCGCAGGGAGCGAGCGGTGGCGGATTGGTCAGATCTCCTTCGGGGCCTGTCAGACAGGCCCCGAATTCTTCCGGAAAGCGTTGTACCGGTCTACTCAGCCAGCGACCAGGTCTCGATATTGTGGTAGAAGCTCCACGGGCCGGGGTTGGTGCCGTTGAACTTCTTTGAGTAGCCGACGTTGCCGACGGAGCCGGTCACGAAGACGTAGGGGATGTCGTCGTGGATGATCTTCTGAATTTCATGGTAGAAGGGGGCCCGATCGTCGGTGGCACAGCCGGGAACGCTGACGGCCTGCTCCAGGAGCTCGTCGATGCGGGCGTTCTGGTAGCTGACGAAGTTGAAGCCGCTGCCGGGTGTGTCGAACTTGGAGTGCCAGAAGGAGTCATCGTTGGGGTCGGTGCCGAGGCCGGTCCAGCCGATGATGACCATGTCGAAGGTCTGGCCGAGGAGTTCGCCGACGAGGGTACCGAACTCGATGGCTTCGAACTGGATGTCGAAACCGATGCCGTTGAGCTGATCCTGGACGAGGGCGCCGAGGTCTTCACGGGTGGTGTTGCCGGCATTGGTCTGCAGCCGGATTGTGAGGGTGGCGCCTGCTTCGGCGGTGGCGCAGCCGTTGCATTCGCGCACGCCGTCGCCGTCGCTATCGGTCCAGCCGGCGTCGTCAAGAATCTGGGCGGCCATATCGGTGTCGAAGGCATAGGGCTGGAGGGAAGGGTCGTGGGCCCAGCCGACGGCGGGCAGTACGTTGGAGGCGATCTGATAGCCCTGGCCGAGGTAGACCTTGCTGATGATGGCGTCGTAGTCGAGCGCGTGGGCGATGGCCTGACGTACGGCCAGATCGCTGAGGATTGGATGGGGGTCCTGTTCGACGAGGTTGCCATCTTCGTCCTGACCGGCCTGGGGGTTGGCGGGGTTGGCCTGGTTGAGGCCGATGTAGCTGTAGCCGTCGTCCTGGAACTTGTGCAGGTTCAGATTGGCATCGAGCTGGACGGTGGTCAGCTGCTCGGGCTGGACGCCGATGAGGTCCAGTTCACCGGTCTGGAGCTGTGCGAGGCGGGCGCCGGGGTCGGGGACGATTTTGTAGATCCAACCGTCCATGTTGGGCGCGCCCTTCCAGTAGTTGTCGTTGCGCAGAACGGTAGAGTTATCGTCGCGGATCCATTCGTTGAAGATGAAGGGGCCGGCGCTGACGGTTGGCTCCTGGTTGAGGGGGCTATCCATGACATCGCTGTAGTCTTCGGCGTAGAGGTGGCTTGGCAGCCAGCCCAGGCCGAGGTTGTTGAGGGCGTCGCATTTTACTTCGCCGTAGGTGACCTGGATGGTGAGGGGATCGAGGACCTCGATGCTTTCGATGTTGTCGAGGTTGGCCTTGCGCGGGGTCTCGACAAGATCGCTGCCGATGGCGTCATAGGTGAATTTGAAGTCGTCGGCGGTGACCTGCTCGCCGTCGGACCACATGACGCCGTCCTGGAGGTGGAAGGTCCAAATCAGACCGTCCTCGGAGACATCCCAGCTACTGGCCATCTCGGTGGGGACGATGGCGCCGCTGAAGGGGTCCTGGCCGAGGAGGCTGGGGAAGAACCAGCCGAGGACGTCGAAGCTGGCGCTGTCGGAGGCCAGGATGGGGTTGAGGATAGTAGCGTCTGCGCTGGAGCCCTCGACCCAGACACCGCCCTGGACGGGAGGCACGGGAGTGGGCGTCACGACCACCTCTTCGGTCTCGGTGACGACCTGGGTGACGATAACGGTCTCCCTCACGGTTTCGACAACGGGCGTGGGTTGGGGGCAGGCTGCCAGGACCATTGCGGCGATCAGGAGCGCTGCCAGGAGTGAGAGTTTCTTATTTTTCATTCTAGAATCCCCTGTAATTTGGTATTGCGGAGCCCCACCTCATGAATGGACCCCGGACCGGAATCGCTCAAACGAATCCGGTCGATAGAGTTTATGGCACCCCGAAATGCAGCAGCCGAAGATGGAACTACTGCACAGTCTTTCGCGGAGGAAAACCTTGCGTCGGAATCCTGCGTGACAGAGACACAGGTCACATCGTACAGGCCGGGGGAGCAGGAGCATGGTAGCATTCTGATCGGTTGCTGTCAACAAGCTTATGCAAACCGGGACTGCAGTAGTCAGTAGTCAGTAGTCAGTGGTCAGTGGTCAGTAGTCAGTAGTCAGTAGTCAGTAGTCCGTAGTCCGTAGTCAGTAGTCAGTAGTCAGTGGTTAGTGGTTAGAGGCGGCGCATCTCCTGCCTCAGAGCTTAGACGGTCGGGACGTGCCTGTGTTGCGGTATGAGGAATATGAAAGTTCGTCGCCATTTTGGGATGCACTCGTGCAGACCTTCCAGGGGTGGGTGCCGGTTTTGGGGCGAAAAGGGTCAGGCGGGGAATGGGCGGGGATAGGCGATATTGTGTTCCGCCTCTTAGCGGGGCACAGGGCAGGTACAAGGGCGAGGAGAGGGTGGAGAGGCGTGAGGAGAGACTGCCGCGGTATTGGCTGAGTGAGATAGGCTAGGGGACTGGAGGGAAGTGGGTTTGCGAAACTCGTTCGATTAGAGACCTGCTACCAATGGCGACACCCGGTCGATGAGGCGTGTGGTCGGAGGGGGGGCGTTGCGGGGGCGGAGCCCCCGCACAAGGGAGGGCCGAATAGGCCCGACCGCCCAAAACTGCAGGAGCCAGGGGACAGGGGTTAGGGGTCAGAGACGGCGCTAATTCTGGCGGGAAATGGAATGGGAACTGACCGTGGCTTGGTTGTTGCCGGAGTAGTAGGAGAGTTTGTCCTCGTTTTGGGATGCAGGCATGCAAACCTACGAGGGGGGATTCGGCGCGGCTTTTGGCATTCCGTTATAATGGCGGGAGCCCCCCTTGAATTCAGCGCGGCGTTGAACGGGCTGTGCGTTTGGCGGAAGTCATAGCGCCCACGTGCGGAGCCGGCAGAGGACAGTTCGCACCGTTCGCGCAGAACCAATTCACGCCCATCCACAATTTGCGGCGCGGCTGCGCCGGAGGAATCACCATGACCAGTACAGAAACGCCGACGCATTCCAACCGGCTGGCGGATGAGACGTCGCCCTATCTGCTGCAGCACGCCCACAATCCGGTGGACTGGTACCCGTGGGGGGAGGAGGCGCTGGAGAAGGCGCGGGCGGAGGACAGGCCGATCTTTCTGAGCATCGGCTACAGCGCGTGCCATTGGTGTCATGTGATGGAGCGGGAGAGCTTTGAGAACGAGCAGACGGCGGAGTTGATGAATGCCAATTTCGTCAACGTGAAGGTGGACCGGGAGGAGCGCCCGGACCTGGACGCGATCTACATGGATGCGGTGCAGGCGATGACGGGGAGCGGCGGCTGGCCGATGAGCGTTTTTCTGACGCCGGCGGGCAGGCCCTTTTACGGTGGGACGTATTTTCCGCCGCAGCCGCGTTACGGCATACCGTCGTTTCCGCAGCTGTTGCTGGCGGTGGCGGACGCGTACAGGAACCGGCGGGGGGACCTGGAGGAGCAGGCGCAGCGGTTGACGGAGGCGATTGGGCGGACGGGCAGCCTGTCTGCGAGCGGCGACGCGCCGGGTGAGGAGGTCCTGAGCGAGGCGACCGGCAGGTTGCTGCAGTATTTTGACGAGCAGTACGGGGGATTCGGCGATCAGCCCAAGTTTCCTCAGCCGATGACGCTGGAGTTTGCGATGAGCCAGTACCGGCGGGGCGGGGATGCCGACGTGCTGCATATCGCCGAGCATACGCTGGAACAGATGGCGGCGGGCGGGATTTACGACCATCTGGGCGGGGGGTTTCACCGCTACAGCGTGGACAGGATCTGGCTGGTGCCGCATTTTGAGAAGATGCTGTACGACAACGCGCAGCTGCTGCGGGCGTATCTGCACGCGTGGCAGATCAACAGGCGGCCGGAGTATCGCCAGGTGGTTGAGGAGACGGTCGATTATGTGCTGCGGGAGATGACGGCGCCAGAGGGGGGGTTCTACAGCGCGCAGGATGCGGACAGTGAGGGGGAAGAGGGCAAGTTTTTCGTCTGGACAAAGGAGGAGATCGAGGCGGTCCTGGGCAAGGAGGAGGCGGAGCTGTTGGGCGGGGCGTACGGGGTGACGCCGGCGGGCAATTTCGAGGGCAAGACGATACTGAACGTCAAGCGGACGGCGGCCGAGATTGCGGAGCAGACAGGCGCGGAGGTGGAAACGGTTGCGGAACGGCTGGCGGCGGCGAAGCAGAGGCTGTTTTCAGTGCGGGAAAAGCGGGTGAAACCGGAGCGGGACGACAAAGTGCTGACGGAATGGAACGGTTTGATGATCCATGCCATGGCCGACGTGGGTGTCGTTTTCGGTCGGGCGGACGCGCTGGAGGCTGCGAGGGCCGCGGCAAGTTTCATTGTGGCGGAGATGAGCCAGGAGAACGGTTTCCTGTTCCGCAGCTACAAGGACGGGCGGGCGCGGTTCAACGCGTATCTGGAGGATTACGCTGCGTTCGGACGGGGCCTTGTAGCGCTGTACGAGGCGACGTTCGAGCTGCGGTGGCTGGCGGAGGCGGTGCGGCTGACGCAGATAATGCGAGGCCAGTTTGAGGATGAGGCGGGGGGCGGTTTTTTTCAGACGGGCATTGCGCATGAGGAGCTGGTGGTGCGGCGCAAGGACTTCATTGACAACGCGATTCCGAGCGGGAATTCGATGGCGGCAGAGCTGCTGTTGCGGCTGGCGAAGTTGACGGGGAACGACACGTACCGGAGTGAAGCGGCACGCATTTTCCAGATCATGGCTTCGGCGATGGCGCAGCAGCCGACCGGGTTTGGGCGACTGCTGAGTGCGCTCGATGAGCTGCTCAGCCCCAGCCAGGAGATTGCGGTGGTGGGCGAGCTCGCGGACCCGCGTACGCAGCTGTTGTTGCAGGAGGTGCGGCGGCACTATCTGCCGCACAGTGTGCTGGCGTTGAAGGAGCCGGGGGAAGAGAGTCCGCTGCCGCTGTTGGAGGGCCGGTCGCTGGTAGAGGGTCAGCCGGCGGCGTATGTGTGCGAGAATTATGTGTGCAGGCTGCCGGTGACGAGTATAGAGGCGTTGAGAACTGCAGTAGTCAGTAGGCAGTAGGCAGTAGGCAGTAGGCAGTAGTCAGTAGTCAGTGGTCAGTGGTCAGTGGTTAGTGGTTAGGGGTCAGTGGTTAGGGGTCAGTGACATCACTGGTGCGCGAGGGGTTGGTAGTGGTTAGTCCGTTGAGGGCAGAGATTTCTTTGAGGGGGAAGAGTGGGAGACGGGTTGGAGGGGTTCAGGGAGAGTATTGAGGCGGTTTGTCCGGGGTTGGGGTTGGAGAGGGTTGAGCTGTTTCGGGCGGGGCAGAATGATGAGCTGATTCTGGTCAATGGGGAGCTGATTTTTCGATTTCCGAAGTTTGCGGCGGGTGTTAAGAGGCTGCGACGGGAGGAGGCGATCTTGAGGGCGGTGCGGCAGCGGGTGCCGCTGGCGACGCCGGAGTACATTTACCTCAATCCGGACGACGAGGTGGGGCGGGCGTTTGTGGGTTATCGCAAGCTGCCGGGCAGTCCGCTGTGGCCGGAGGATTTCAGGCGGATCGGTGATGAGGGAACGGTCGACCGCCTGGCTGCGGATATTGGGTCGTTTTTGCAGGCGCTGCACGCAGTTCCGACTGAAACGGTCGATATTCCGCAGGAGCCGTCCGACTCGCCGGCTGCGTTGCGGGAGATGCTGGGCCAGTTCGAGCAGGTCGTGTTCCCGCGGCTGACGGTGGAGGCGCGGGCGTGGACGACAGAGCAGTTTGACGCTTTTCTGGGGGACGAGGAGCGGTTCGCTTTCAGTAACGTGCTGCGGCACGGTGACTTTGGGTCGAGCAATACACTGTACAGCGCGGAGGCGCGGCGGGTGGTGGGCATGATCGATTTCGGGCATGCCGGAATCGGCGACCCGGCCGTGGACTTTGCGGGGCTGCGCGTCTGCTTCGGAGATGCGTTTTTGCGGCGTTGCGCAAAGGTCTATCCGCTGATGGACCAGTGCTGGGAGCGCGTTCGTTTCTATGCCGATTGCCTGTTTTTGCTGGAGGATGCGCTGTTCTGTGTGGAGCACGGGACGGAGGAGGCGGATGAGGTCGTTGCCGAGGTCAATAGGATTGGGGCGGGGCTTGGTGAGGTTTGAACGAAGTGGGATTTGCGGGATGACGACTCCGCAGCCTGGATATGCGTGTGGTGGTTGATGCAATACTCGACCTGACTTCAGGGGGCATGCAGTGACGGATGCTGCCAGGCGGCTTTCCGCCGCGGCAGGGCGTCTACACCTACTTGGGGAAGCGGCGGGACGATGGCACCTGGCGCAGGTTGCATGACACGCTCAGTGTGCGGCACCGCCCGCCCTGCCCATCATTTGAAACCCAGCTCCACCAGCTTGCCCACCATGCCCTTGATGCGCGGCTGTTCGCTGTAGAGGAAGGCATCTTCGTAGACGCGGGCCGATTGCGTATACTGCATGTTCTCCACATGCTTTAGGTTGCTTTGGTAGACCCGTTTCAGAAAGTCGATGTGCTCGTCCTTTGACGGCTGCGCGCCGAAGTTCATGGTGAACATGCGCCGCCCCGTCTTCCCGCCGAAGGCGGCATGCCACAGGTTCTGGTTGAAGAAGACGACATCGCCGGGCTGGGACTCGAGCGGAAAACTGGGCACGCCGGGGCCGTCCGTATCGAACGGCCTCTGGTTGGAATCGGCGCGCTGCTGCAGGAGCGGGTCGAGGGCGGCGTGCAGCGGCAGTTGGTGCGAACCGGGGATCACCCGCAGGCAGCCGGTGTCCTTGGTCACCCGGTCGAGGTAGAAGGCGACCTTTATGCGCCCATAGTCAAGAACCGAGCCGTCGGGATGCCAGCTGGTGTCGCCGACGTAGAGGTTGCCGTCGGACCCGATCCAGACGAAGCCGGGGCCGAGCAGTTGCTCCAGAGGCTGGTAGATGCGATCGTCCTCGGCGAGGCCGGACAGCAGCGGCCGCTTCTCGATGAAGCCGAGGACCGCCTGCCGCGACGCCCCATCGAAGGGCTGCCCCTTGCGGTCCGCGGTCAGCACGTCGTCGAAGTCGCGGCTGATCTCCGCGATTTCGGTGGCGGAGAAGCACTGCCGCCTGATGACGAAGCCAAAGGTCTCAAAGTGGGCTATCTGTTCGGTAGTCAACATTTCGCGCCATTCCCTCCTGCTGTGCGCCAGCTCTTATTTGTCCGATCATCCGATCCCGATATCGCGCAAGTAGGCGCGCGTCCTTTTGGCAATAGGCAGGGGCTTGTCGAAGGGCGCGGGGTACATATCCTGCTCGACCACCGCCCAACCGTCAAAACCGATATTGCGCAGCACGTCGCGGAAGGCCAGGAAGTCAACGAACCCCAGGGCCGGCTCGACGAACATATCCATCCTGACCGCTTCGGCGAACGAGACTCCGGAGGCCTCGACCTGCTGCTGCACGGCGCGGTCGACGCTTTTGATGTGCAGATAGGGGATGCGCTCGTGATGCTGGCGCATAAACTCGACGGCATCGCCGCCGCGATAGGCATGATGCCCCACATCGAGACATAACCCCACCCGTTCCGGGTCGGTCTGCGCCAGGAATGTCTCGATCTGCTGCGTATACTCGACGTGCGATTCGGCATGGGGATGGAACACCAGCTGCAGGCCGAACCGGTCGCGGGCGATGTCGGCCACTTTGTGCGTCGTATCGATCAACCGTTTCCAGGCGTCGCCGTCCAACTCGGCCGGCTCCACCTGTTCGCCCGTTTTCAGGTCGGAGTACATGCCGTCGATCAGCACGAGGAAACGGGCGCCCAACTCCACCAATTGTTCACCCGCGCCCAGCACCTGCCGCTCCAACTCCGGCCACTTCTCCGGAACTTCAAGGCTCTCCATGGCGAACGTTCCCGCCACCTTGAGGCCGCGGCCGTCCAACTCGCGGCGCAGAGTGGGCAGATCAGTGGGAAGATAACCGTAAGGCCCCAGTTCGATCCATTCATAACCGGCTTCGGCGGCTTCATCGAGAAAACGATGCCACGGAGTCTGCAAGGGATCACTCGGGAACCAGATACCCCACGAGTCGGGCCCGGTCCCAACCTTAACCGCCATTTATGCGTCTCCTCATTTCGTATGCGTTCACCTTGAGATTTGCTTCGTCAAACGCCCGGTTAGCGGCAAGTTCCAAATTGATGCAGCCAGACAGAAGATCGCGGGCTTGGTCACTGACTGCGATAACCGGTGCCGTCAAGGTATCAAGTGGCCGCTAACACCTGCGTCATCCTTTGATACCGCTGATCACGACGCCCTGGATGAAATAGCGTTGGGTGAAAAAGAAAAGGACCACGGGTGGGATCGTCAGCACGGTCGCCATCGCCATGATTGCGTTCCACGTCGGCGGCACGTAGGCGCCCGCGCCCCACACCGCCACCTGCTGCCATTGCCGGATCGCGATCGCCAGGGTGTACTTCTCCTGCGAGTTCAGATAGATCAAGGGCGCCAGAAAATCGTTCCACTCGGCCATGAAGGTGAAGATCGCGACCGTGGCCAGCGCCGGTTTCGACATCGGCAAGATGATCCGCCACAGAATGGCGAACGTCCCGGCGCCGTCAATGCGCGCGGCATCGTCGTAGTCGCGCGGGATGGTCATAAAGAACTGTCGCAACAGGAAGATGAAAAATGCGCCCCCGCCGAAAAAATGGGGCACAATCAGCGGTTTGAATGAGTCCAACCAAGCCAATTCCCGAAACAGGATATACTGCGGGATCAGCACCACATGATAGGGGATCATCATAGTGCTCAGCACGAGCAAAAAGAGCGCATTGCGGCCCGGGAAGCGCAGTCTGGCAAAGACATAGGCGGTCAGGCTGGCGCTCAGCAGACGCCCGGCCTCCACCCCTATGGTAATTGTCATCGTGTTGCGCAGAGAGCGCCAGAACGGAAACTGGTTCCACGCCTCCACGTAGTTCCACCACTGGACCTGTTCAGCGATCAGCCGCGGCGGATACTCGAAGACATAGCCCTCCGGCTTAAACGAGGCGCTCACCATCCAGACCAGAGGAGCGACGAGGACAACTGTCAGGACGGCCAGCACCAGGTACAAGAAGGTCCTGCCGAGCAGACGTTGCCCCATCTGCTGGCGGCGCATCCAGGCCCCGCCCATCTCAGGCGGCGGTTGTACCAGCGCTCCTCCAGCTTGCGCACTTCCTGAATCAGACATGTGTTATTCCTGCGCGCCCTCATAGAAGACCGTTGTGCGCGATATACGCAGCGAAAGCAGTGTGATCACCAGCAGGATTACAAAGAGCAGCCAGGCCATCGCCGCCGCATACCCCATTTGCAGATATTCCCAACCGGTGCGGTACAGGTAGAGCAGATAGAACAGACTGGCCTCGCCCGGCCCGCCATTGGTGGTTACAAAGGCCACCGTAAATACCTGGAAGGTGCCGATCATGCCGGTCAGGAAGACAAAGAAGATGACCGGCGAGGTCATGGGCAAGGTCACGTTGAGGAATCGACGCCAGGCATTGGCGCCATCCACCTTGGAGGCATCATACAGTTCGGTGGGCACGCCCTGCAGGGCGGACAGATAGAGGAGGAGCGTACCCCCGACCGCCCATGCCGACATGAGAATGAAAGCGGCAAGCACCCAGTTGGGATCGCCGAACCACTTGGGGCCCGGCAGGCCGATGGCTCGCAGTGACTGATTGAGCAGGCCGACGTCGGACTGCAACATCCACGAAAAGACGTAGGCGACAGCCATGGCGGGCACGACGGCCGGCATGTAGAAGGCGGTGCGCCAGAACGAGAGGCCCTTTACCTTCAAGTTCAGGAGCAGCGCCATGGCATAGCCGACAATCACCTGCACGGGCACGGCCACCATTGTATAGATCACAGTGACGCGTAAGGACTGCCACAGCGTTTCGTCGGCGGAGGCCATGCGCGCATAGTTTTCGAAACCGCTCCAACGGGGCGCCGAGAGGATATCGTAGCGCGTGAAGGACAGATAGAATGAATAGATCAAGGGGCCGGCGGTGAAGATCACGAACCCCAGCAGAAAGGGGAGCAAACCGATGTAGGCGTCGCGCGTCTCGCGCGCTTGCAAGGATAGACTTCGTTTCCAAAACATCGGTCGCCCCCCTTACAGACACAATTGGATTGCGATCTCTGACCGCATTTTTGTGCGGCTTGCCGTGCTAGGCGCGGGCGATCTCGGCGTCGATGGCCGCGTCTGCGTCCTGCATGGCCTGCTCCACGCTCTTCTCGCCGATGAGCACCTTCTCCAACTCAGAGCGAACCGTGTCCTGGAGGAATCGTCCGCTGCGGCCAAAACCGGCGCGATTGAACATGTTCACATCTTCTGTACAGTAATCGCAGTCGGACATGCCGGCGAGGCGCGCCAACATGATGCGCGTGATTACGCCCAGATCGCCTTCGGGCAGCGTATCCAGATAGTAGGCGGGATCATAGGCGGAAATCGTGGCGGCCAGATCGACCAGAGCCTGTCCGACCTCGTAGTCGGTGGTCTGGATGAGGGCGGCCTGCTGCGCCTGCGGAATCAGCTCGGAGGCCTTGTTGACGCACCAGTGGTTGGCGCCAACGCCATGAACGCGGCGGTCCACGAACGGCATGTGCATGAAGCCCAACTCGAAGGGGAGTTCAGCCACGAGATAGGTCTGGTTGGTCCAACTGATGGTCGCGGCGGCGAGCCCTGCTCTAAACAGGCCTCCCTCGACGCCTTGCTGGGCTTCCAGCGTCGGCGCTACGCCATGCACGACGGTCAGATCGACGATATCGTGTGCGGCCGAGATGGCTGCGTCTGAATCGAGCAAGGCTTCGGTTTCAGCGAAGGCCCACGGATCGTCGACCAGGTCGGCTCCGTAGCTGGCCATCTGGTATGCCAGGCTGGTTGCGTCTCTGATGGCGCCGGCATAACCATACTGCTCGTAGGTGCCGTCGGACGCCTGGATGGTGACAGCCTGGAGGAAGGCGACGAAGTCGTCCCAGTGCCACGTGTCGAAGTTGTCTCTGCCATACAAGGGCAGTTCATCTTCGGGGTACCCGGCCTCCCGCACCAGGTCGAGATTCAGATAGACGGAGCGGCCCTGCATGGTGAAGAGGCTCAAGGCGAGGATATCGCCGTTGTAGCCAACCTCAAGCGCCGGGTCAACGTTCCACTTGCTCATGTCCAAATCGGAGGCTTCCAGAAAGTCATTGTAGGGTACAAAGATGTTCTTGGGGAAGAAATCTGCGTTGTGGCTCTGGTCAAGCTGGATGATATCCGGCGCCACGCCGCCCGCCACCTGGGTCAAGACTTTGGTCAGGTACTCGCCCCAGGGATAGATCTCCTGCGCAACCGTGACGTTGGTCTTTTCCTCAACGATGGGCAGCCAATGGTTGTGCTGTTCACCCCACCAGTGTGACAATCTGATCTCAACAGGCTCTTCGGCCATCATTTCGCCGCTCTCTTCGGCGGCGGGAGCGGCTGCCGGCTGGCCAGCACAGGCGGCGAGCAGCGCGCCGGCGGCGCCGGCTGCTGAAAGCTGCAGAAAACCACGTCGGCTCATTCTGTTCGCAGTCATCGTCGAAACTCCTCCTTGTCATTGCGTGCCGACACATTGCGCTCATCTGACAAAGTGTCAGCATATTGAACATTGTCCCGAAGCGCAGACTACATTTCGGCTCATTTCGGAAGACATCACCCCCTTAGCACGCAGATCCTTCCACGTTGGCTGTGATTGTTGTGATGAGAGTCAATGGCGACACAAAAACGCTGGATGCGCAGGGCAATGAATGACGCCGATCAGTGTCCTTGCTGGACGGTTTCAACTGCGGCCGGTTTTTCTCGAAAATATGGGATATAGTCCTAAAACTACCACACGCGAGCCGTCTGGTCAATCCCATTTTTTTGTAGGCACTGTGTGCCTTCTGCCTGGGTCCGGAATGACTGAACGCACCTTCAGGATTGTTATGACGGACTCTTTGAAGTGGACCCCAAAAACTGGACCACGAGCTAAGGTGTATAATGGAGCAGATCACCAAGCACGTGGAGGGCCAGTTCAATGGTCAGGAAACGACGTCGACACACGGCAGCCTAAAAGTTTCGGGTTGCGCTGGCCGAATTGATGGTGACGAGAGGCGTGCCCGACCATATTGGCTCGGACAACGGTCCGGAGTTTACAGCCCGGGCTGTGCGCGAGTGGTTTGGGCGGGTGGGAGCCAGGACGCTCTACATCGAGCCTGGGTCGCCGTGGGAGAACGGCTTGCGAGTTTCAACGGGAAGTTGAGGGACGATTTGCCGGACAGAGAGGTCTTCTAAACGTTGCTGGAGGTGCGTGTGCTGACGGAGCGGTACAGGCGGACTTACAACCGGGTCAGGCCGCACAGCTCTCTGGGCTACCGGCCGCCGGCCCCTGAGGCTCTCCTGCCGGCCGACCCTGTCCCCGTGCCCCGTGCTTGCCGGACTAACATAACAAGTGGTACAAACGTCGGGGGCAGGTCAAGTTGCTTCGATGACAGCCTGGAAGCGATCCGTCAGGGTTCCGATTTCGGTTGAGTCAGAAACCGCATCGAAGCCAGACTGCAAAGCCAGGTCTCGTCGCCAGCCAACCGGATCAAAACCGTGGACGTGGGTTGAGCCTGCAGCCCGAGCAACCTGTCCGGCCAGATTACCAATCGAGCCTAATCTTAGCACGGCCACCTCCCAACCCAATTGAACTTGGGCCTTGTGAATGCCCTGCATGACAATTGATATCAGCCGATAGATGGACGCATCCTGATTGCTGACTCCATCAGGAACAGGGATACAGCGACCAGCCTCAACGATAGCGTGGGCCGCGTGTCTAATATTACAGGCCACCCGCTGGCCGACTTCCAAATCAGTCACAGCACTTCCTTTGTCAGCCACGTGACCACTGGATGAGTAGCCCGGATAGTAGGGATAAACACCGGGCGTATTTGGCAGGTGATGTAGAAAGGCCAGCTCCGTACCCGGCGAAATTGCAGAGAACTGCGTTTCGATAAGCACCTGATCTGGTTCTAATGATGGTAGCTCAAAGTCCTCAACTGCAATTTTGCTCTGAGCTGTGGCGACGATGCGCTGTGATTTCAAAATCGAATTACCCCACGGGCAACCTTGCCATTGAGCATATCTTCAAACGCCTCATTCACCGCTTCCAACGGATAGGTTTGGGTGATAAGTTCATCCAGTTTCAGTTTTCCGGCCCGATAGAGTGAGATGAGGCGAGGTACATCATAGCGCATCCGCGTCGAGCCGAGGGCACTGCCCATTATTATCCTCTCCCCATTCATCAGCAGCTGAGGCTCCAGACAAATCGGTTCGGACTGCGGTAAACCAATCAAGATCGCTTTGCCCCGCGGTCGAATGGCCCGTATGGCCTGTTCATACGTCACATTTGTGCCAATGGCTTCAATCGCATAATCGGCCCCCAAACCCTCGGTCAAGGCGTGGATTTCGGAGATCGGGTCACCGTTGCTGGCGTTGATGGTGTGTGTAGCCCCAAACTGTCGAGCCATTTCAAGCTTCGCCTCCACCAAGTCAACCGCGATGATCTGGGCCGCCCCGGCCAGAGCGGCCCCTTGAATCGCGTTCAACCCGATGCCGCCGGCGCCAATAACGACGACGCTGCTCCCTAGCTTCACCTCCGCTGTGTTGGCCACGCTACCCACGCCGGCGATGACGCTACAACCACATAGGGCTGCCTTATCGAGCGGCAAATCCTGGTCAATCGGGACCGCGGCTTCTTGGGGGACGACCGTATATTCGGCAAAGGAAGCGACGGTGAATTGGTAGATGCCCTTTCCATTTTTGCCATAGCGCGGGGGGCGCTCTCTCATCTGGGCTGCCTTGAGGCAAAGGCTGGCATAGCCTCGCACACAGTAGATACAGTGACCACAGGCAGGCGAGATGGAAAGCACTACGTGATCACCCGGTTTGACCAGGCTGACACCCGATCCAACCGCCTCGACAACCCCGGCCCCTTCATCGCCCAACACGGCGGGAAGCGGCCACTTTTCCTTCCCCGTAATAACGGAGTAGCAGCTATGGCAGACGCCCGTCGCGGCGATCTTGACCAGGACTTCGCCCGCTTTGGGACCGTCCACATCAACCTCTTCAACCACAATTGGCTGGTTCAATTCGTACAAGACAGCGGCTTTCACTTTCATAGATAACTCCTTTCTATATTCAGATTAGTTTGAAACCAAAACGTAACTACTAAGCCTATGTAACGAGAAAGAGCTAATGTGTGATTGCTCTTGGATGATGTAGAGTAAGAAACATGAGCAAACAGGACCAGCTGGACCGAGAGCAACTAAGGCAGTTAGACCAGGAGAGCCTGATCGCTGTAATCCTGATCTTGCAGCAGCAATTGGCTGAGCAACAGGAGTTGATTCAGCAGTTGCAGGATCAACTGGCTAAAGACAGTCATAACAGCGGCAAGCCACCGAGCAGTGATGGTCCGAAGAAAAGCAGGCGCAAGAGTCTGCGCCGCCCTGGGCAACGGCCGCGCGGTGGCCAACGCGGGCATAAAGGACGCACCTTGCTGCAGGTGGCGGAACCGGACCATGTCATCGTACATAAGCTGGCGGATTGCCCGCACTGCCAGGCAAAGCTGGATGCGGAGACTGTCACGCGGCATGAGAAACGGCAGGTATTCGACATTCCACCAGCCAGAATCGAAGTGACAGAGCATCAGGCGGAAGTCAAGCAGTGTCCTGGCTGTGGTGCGTGCGTAAAGGGAGCGTTTCCCGCCAACGTGGGTCAGCCGACCCAGTATGGTCTGCGTCTGAAGGCACTCGCCTGCTACCTCTACGGCCAACAGTTCATCCCTCTGGCGCGCATCAGAGAGTTGCTGACTGCCCTCTACGGGGATGCACCTTCGGAGCCTGCGATACTCGCCGCCACGCGCCAACTTGCCAGGCACACACGGGGGAGCCTGGCTCAGATTCGCCAACAGCTGATTGCGGCGCCTGTCGTCCATTTCGATGAGAGCGGCATGCGTGTCGCAGGGCAGTTGCGGTGGTTGCATGTGGCCAGCACAGAGAAACTGACCCAGTACCACGTGCATGACAAACGCGGCCATGTCGGGATGCGAGACGGAGGCATCTTGCCCCATTACAAGGGCGTTGCTGTGCATGATTACTGGCGCTCCTACCTCAAGTTCAGCGACTGTCAGCATAGCTTCTGCAACGTCCATCACCTGCGCGACCTCTGCTTCATCGTTGAACAGTACGACCAGGCATGGGCTGCGAAGATGAAACGCTTGTTGTGCGACATCAAAGAGGAAGTCGCATCTACCTCCGAACAACACACTGCCTTGCCGCGAGACCGCCTGGCCTACTACGAGGCCGAGTACGATGCGCTCATTGCCCAGGGTTTTGCCGACAACCCCTCCCCGCCAAAGACAGGACCCAGACCGATCGGGCGACCCAAACAGTCGCCGCCTAAAAACCTGCTTGACCGCTTGCACAAACATAAGGCCGGCGTCCTGGCCTTCATGTATGACTTCCGCATCCCTTTTGACAACAACCTGGTCGAACGAGATGTACGCATGATAAAGGTTCAACAGAAGGTATCCGGCTGCTTTCGTACAGAAGGCGGGGCCCACATCTTCTGTGCATTGCGCTCCTATATCTCTACTGCCCGTAAACATGGCCTCAACGCAATTGATGCCATCCACAACGCCTTTCTTGACCAACCCTTCATCCCTGACACCTCTCAGGCTTAGTAGTTACACCAAAACTTTTAAGTGATAGCATCCTGAGTAGCCCGAGGTACGAGGGCTTATCGAAGGGTGCGGCTCAAACGACGATTCGAGGCCAACCTGCACACTTCGATACGGCTCCATTAAGGTTTTTGTGGCCTTATGGGCCTAATCCGCCTACTCAGGATGCTAGACTGACGTTAATTACCACCGTTTCAAAGGCTTTATTAAAGTCGTATAATTGATTCTTCAATCAAACGCAGACAAAATCTCTTCTTCAAAGTAGTGGTACTGCTCAACGTCCGAAGTGAGCAAGCCCGCAAACATGATCTCATCAACCCCCACATCCCTAAACTGACCGATGCGTTCAATAACGTAGTCCTTGGGTCCGGCCGCCGTGCCTTCACCCAGGCTGCGACTGGCGATGAAGGCTTCAGCTTCAGCCGGATCGTCGGTGACCTTGACCGGCATCAGGATAGTACGCTTGATTTCGGATGGGTCTCGGCCAACGTTTTCGCAGTGCTGCTCCAGAACTCCAACTTTGTGAAAGTAATATTCTTGGGTCATTGGCCCGCCAGCCCAGCCATCCAGGTTCATGATGTCACCATATCTGGCCAGAGTGCGCAGTGTGCGCCGCTCACCGGTGCCGCCGACCATAATCGGAATCTGCCGGTTGTTGTAACCTCCGGGTGACAGCGGAGCCTGATCGAGCCGGTAGTAGCGGCCCTCGAAATCGACCGGTCCATCGGCTGTAAAGAGAGCTCGCAGCAGGGCACAGGCTTCCTCCAGCCGATCCGAGCGCTCCTTCATCGGCGGGAAATCCCAGCCATAGGCCTCATGCTCCCGCTGGAACCAGGCGGCCCCAATGCTTAAGGTGAAGCGGCCGTGGGATATCTGATCGACCGTTCCGGCCATTTTGGCCACCAGGGCCGGGTTGCGGTAGGTATTGCCCAAAACCAAATTTCCCAGCCGCATCCGTTCGGTGATGCTTGCGGCGGCGGCAATAAGCGTATATCCTTCGTAGGCCGGCAGCGGCTCTTCTTCCCGCTTTGGCGACGATGGCAGGTAGTGGTCGGCAAACCACAGACTGTCCCACCGGCCCGCTTCCATGGCCTCGATCACAGTACGAATGTTATCCCAAGTTGTCAGATAACAATTGACCTGTGCGCCAAATTTCATGGTGACACCCTTTCTTAGCTTATGGGAGAAGCCGGGAAGAAGGCTTTGTACGACAAAGCTTTTGTTTCAACGGTGGTGATGAAGTCCGTGTTGTGTAGTTTGAAATCTACAGCCAGGCGATGAAACAGGCTTGAAGCCTGTTTTTATCTTAGTCGCAGAATTCATTCTGTGATGGTGGGCGAGATGCTGAAAACATACAAATTGTGTTCATTATAAATATATGACGACCTGATCTTGCTCTTGTTTCGCCTCATAGGTGCGGACGGCTAGTTTTGGATCGAAGAGCGCTTTGCCAGTCCGAATATCAAATTCCCATTGGTGCCAGGGGCATTTGAGGATTTCATTTTCGCGTTCGTGACCCACTTGAGGAACATCGGCTGAGGTAACGAGCGGTCGCAGCCGGCCCAGGCATAACGGCGCGGACCGATGAGGACAGTAGTTCAGCAATGCGAAATATTCGCCGCCGACATTAAAGACGCCGATTTCGCGACCTCGTACAGTGACGATACGTCGCTGACCCGGTGGTAACTCCTCCGTCCGAGCAACCACATAACGCTGCTTAGCTTGGCGTTTAGCCATAGAGCTTTCTCCTGTGGCCGATGCAGATGCGGCCCAATAAGATTTTCGGCTCAACGGGATCTTATGTGGTAGACAGCCTGAGGGATCTTATGTGGTAGACAGTCTGAGTGACATCGAGACTAGCAAAGCAAACCTGCTGATGGGATCAGCGTATTACCTTAGTAAACGAGTGTCGATGCAAGCACGACATCGACCTCCCTAAATCCCCAGGCCTACAGGGCGCGAGCAGCATTCTCTCGTGGGGCACTGGTGAGTTGACTGTCTAGCTGGTAGAGCTCGCGGGCTGTCTCAACCATAACCCGCCGGCGTAGGTCTGGGTCGTGACCCCTCAAGAATGTGCTGGGTTCATCCATATCCCAATGGGGAAAGTCAGACGTATAGACCAGGACTTCGTCCGCCCGCAGCCACTCCAGAAAACGGGCCAGGTCCTTACGGCTGGGCACATCAGGCATGGGTTGTGAGCCAAAGCGGACATGGTTGCGGACATATTCACTGGGCAGCTTCTTGACCCAGGGCGTATAATCGCGCAGAGCCTTCCAGTCTGAGTCCATGTGCCATAGCATGCCCGGCACCCAGAAAAAATCGTGTTCTATAAACAAAAAGCGGAAGTCAGGGAATATCTCGAAGACGCCTTCACAAATCAGGCTAGCCAGGTGGGCCATTGCAGTCTGCGGCCGAGCCATCCGCATCTCAAGGTAGTATGAAGGATATCCCGCGCCCGTGGGTGGCGCGGAGATGCCCGCGCCTTCGCTACCAAAGTGGACGCACATCGGCAGACCCAATTCCTGGCAGGCGGCATAGATGGGATGATAGAAACGATTGCCAAAGGGCAGCCGCGCCGCGGCCGGCATCAAAACCTGGATGAACTCCGGGCGTGGGCCAAGCCGCTCGATCTCTTGCACGGCCAAGGCAGGGTCCTGCGGCGCAATGTGAATCGAGGACCGAAAGCGAGAATCTTGGCTTAGCCAATGGTCGAGCGTCCAGTCGTTGTGGGCGCGGCAAAGGGCATGTCCGTAGTCTGCGTCGGGATGAATTGCGGCCGCAGACGGTACAGCGGAACCGGTGAGGACCGCCAGGCCAATATTATAGGCGTCCAGATGGCGTTTTATGTAAACCTCGGGCTGGTTAGCTGGGTTACCCGCTGTCCTTCGTCGTTGTTGCCAATTCTTATGTGGCCGGCCATTGTATCCCTCCGGCTCGGTAGCCGGGTTGATACTTGTGGTCTCCCACAGGTCGTGGCGAGTTGCGTTTGCCGCGGGAGGTACGTTTGTATAACCGATATCTGGCAGCAGGGGGCCAAAATCTTCAATATATTCGACATAGTGACGGGGCAGATAAGGATAGAGCGCAGTTAGGTCCGCCAAGTCACCGTGGTGTACGTCACAATCGATGATTGGTGACATACCATTTTTTTGCTTATCGTTCATGATGTTCTCCTATGAAACCCTGTTCCGGGGGTTTCATACCGGGCGTCTGGTGCGGAAAAAGATGTGGAGGGACACCCCCCACAACCCCGCGCCATCGGCGGCTCCTATGAAAATACGGACAAGTTCGCTTCGGAATCAATTGATGCGCTCTACAATGAGCCTTGTGCTTGATGGCGGCACAGGAAGCGTTGACTTTCGACCATCGGGCCACTGGATATCCAGCGAGATGGGGCGGCTATCTGCGGGGAAACCAAAGTGAACCTGTGACGGCTCGCCTGACAAATATCCACTATTGGAGCGAATCTCACGCATATATCGACCCGTCGTTGTCTGTAGCGCAAGCCGCGCGCCAATCGCATAGGTATTCTTGCTTTTGGGCCACTGGAGATCAACGGTCAGGCTATGGCCCCCACAGAGCCGGTTCTCGTAGACGACGGCCGGCGACAGCAGGTTATTGACCACAATATCCAGATCACCGTCGCCGTCCAAGTCAGCCATGTTCATACCGCGACCACCAGCCGTCGCGTTGAGACCCCAATCGGGCCTTGGCTTAAAACGACCCGTGCCATCGTTCTGGAAGACCAGATTTTCTTCGATCAATTCGTTATTGGGCAGATGACCAAACATTTCTTCTGCTGCCATGCCGTTCACCACATAGAGATCCAGAAAACCATCCTGGTCCAGATCCCCAAATTGGGCCGACCAGCTCCATCCCGTCGCCTCTACACCTCGCGCAACCGCCTGATTTTCAAATCCCCCATCGCCGGTCGCAACCTGAAGGACGTTTTGGATGATCTGCTGGTCATGGGCGACGTCGACGTCTTCCATCGTCTCCATTAAAGGAGCCCAGGCCAGCAGGGCCGCTTGGGTAGGCTCATAGGGCATCATGTCAGCGGCAAATAGCTCAACGCCACCGTCGTTGTTGATATCACCTGCCGCAAAGCTCATGGTGTTTTGGGCAATTTCATCGAAGCGGGTGGCTTCCTGCCAGCCATCGTCTGTGCGCAACCAGACCTGGTCAGGCATCAGAAAGTCATGGCCTACCCAGATATCCAGATGTTCATCGTCATTCAGGTCGACCAGCAGCAGGGCCAAGGCTTGCGAATAGGTCGCCAGATGGGTCGCTTTAAAGTCGTCTCCCCTGTTTTCATAGTAGACCACGCCGCCCCCGCTCAAGTCATAGTTATTAAAGCGCCTGTACTCGGTTTGATAGGTCGCCAGGACAAGATCCAGATCAACATCACCATCCAGATCGGCCCAGGCGAAGGTGTAGGCCCGTTGGGAAGGGCTGAACCGATCTAAACGCGTGAAACCGTCTATCTGACCAGGCTGGGCTGATGTTTGTCTGTGAGTTTTCTGATTGTTTTCACCCTTTTGAAACGTGCCATCGTTCATCCACACGCTGGGAGCCGTTTCGCGCCGGGCAAAGACAATGTCCTGCCAGCCGTCGCCATCAATATCGACGATGCTGACGGCGCGCGACTGACCGAAAGGGAATTCCTGCTTCTGAAAGGCGAAATCGCCTTCGTTCCAAAAGATGGCATTAGAACCAGCCAAATTCGCCAGCACCAGATCCAGATCGCCATCACGGTCAAGATCGTTTATGGCCAGACCGGCACCGTTACTACCGAACTTTTTGACAATCTCACCTGAAATGGCGGTGATATGTTCAAGAGAATGGGGGATGAAGCGATCTTCACAGGGGTAGGGTGAGGCCCGGTGTGGTTGCTCCGATATCGCTAGCGATACCGCCGGCGACACGGCTGGTGTTGAGGTCGGTGCACCACTTGGCGAAACCGGGGTGATGGGCGAACCCGGGGTGATCGTGACAAAGACAACGTCTGTTTCAGATGACGTTTCAATTTGCTGGCAGCTGGTTAAGGCGATGGCTAGTAAGGCCCAAAACAGGCCCACCATGATCTTACGAGAAAAGCCGGGAAAGCCCCCTTGTTTCAACAGGGGGGTGAGAGGCTTGATTTTTATCCTATTGGACACGAGTATCACCTCCGACGACGAATGTGGCAGGCCATCGCAAGCTCAATCCGGCTTTTCTTTAAGAAAAACCCCGGTTGAGCTACTGGAAGCCCCGATACTTTAGTGCGGGGTTTTTCACCCCTCAGTCTCATCCTTGATAAATCAGATTGCAGCGTCAACGGCACGCAGGCGGCGATTACCAGCGGAAAATCGCTAGTACCATAAGAAACGCGCGAGTGGATTGCTTCTGCACGAAGTTACACACCTCTTAGCCCTTGATACCGGTCACCACGATGCCCTGAATATAATATTTTTGAGCAACGAAGAAGACGACAATGGTGGGCATAAGGATCACGAGGGAGGTGGCCATAAGCAGTGACCATTGGACCTGGTATTGGCCCTGAAAGAAGCGCAAGCCGAGGGCCAGCGTGAAGTTTTCCGTTGAGGACAGGAAGATAAGCGGTCCCAGAAAATCATTCCAATGAAGCATGAAGGAAAAAACAGCAATAATCCCCATAGCGGGTCTCGTCAGAGGCAGCGCTATGTGCCAGAAGACCCCAAAGGTGTTACAGCCATCAACTCTTGCCGCGTCATCCAGATCCATGGGTATGGTCCTGAAAAATTGCCGCAGTAGAAAAATGTAGAAGGCATTGCTGGCAAAGAAGGTTGGCACGACCAGGGGTAAAAACGTATCGATCCAGCCCAGGTTCTTGAAGAGCAAAAACAGGGGGGCCACGATGGAAGGATAGGGCAACATCAGGGTGGCCAGGACCAGTACAAAGAGCGCATCACGTCCCACAAAGCGGATGCGGGCAAACCCAAAGCCGACGATTGCACAGGACACCACGTGGCCGATGATGCTGACGGAGGTGATGTTCACTGTATTTAGAAACCATGTGCTGAAGGGCAAAAGCGTCCATGCATCTGGATAGTTCGGCCAGTAGGGCGGATTCGGAATCCATTCGATGGGAAAGGCAAATTCTGTTCCCGGTCTTTTCAGCGAAGTGCTGATCATCCAGAAAAAAGGCAGCATGACAAAAATGGTACCAGCAATTAACACAAGAAAGATGAGGATAGTAGCAACGCGATTTTGGAATCGTCGGCTCTGGAAGTATCTGACAGAAGAGAGATCGCGTTTCTGCCGGCCAGGGACGCTGTCAGCAGCGATTTGACTGGACACGAGTATCACCTCCGACGACGAATGTGGCAGGCCTCAGTCACTCTCATAGTAGACCCAACTGGAGGACGTTTTGAGGATGATGACGGTGAAGACCAAAATGATCAGGAACAAGACCCAGCTCAACGCCGATGCATAGCCCATGTTGAACCACACGAAAGCCTGCTGGTACAAGTACATCACATAGAAGAGCGTAGCGTAGTTAGGGCCACCATCGGTCATGACGTAGGCCTGGGTAAAAACCTGGAATGAGACAATCACGCCCATGACCAGATTGAGCAACAAGACCGGCGTGATCATGGGAACCGTTATGTGGAGAAGCTTCTTCCAAGCGCCGGCGCCATCTAAGGTGGCCGCCTCATAAAAGGCGGTAGGAATGCCCTGCAATGCGCCCAGGTAGATGAGCATACCGCCGCCGACTCCCCAGATACTCATGATGATCAGCGCAGGAATCGCCCATGCTTCGCTCCCCAACCACAAGGGGCCAATGATGCCAATCTTTTTCAGCAGGACGTTAATGATACCGAAGCGCGGGTTAAAGATCCACATCCACAACAACGAAACCGCGACGCCTGAGGCTACGCTTGGCAAAAAGAAGATGGTGCGAAAGACAGAAAGCCCCTTCACTTTCTGATTGAGAAGCAGGGCGAGGAGCAGCCCCAAGACGACGTTGAGGGGCACGTTGAGCAGATAGTAGAGGGTGACCTTGATCGACTGCCAAAAGAACCGATCCTCCACCATCTTCTGGTAGTTCGCCAACCCCACAATCTCAGGCGTACCGACGATATTCCATTTGGTCAGGCTGATTGAAAATGAGCCGAGCAAGGCCCCGGCGGTGAACACGACAAAACCAATAATCCAGGGTGAGATGAAAAGATAACCCTCAATGTTGCGTCGCCAGAACATTCTATTTTTACCCAGCATGTCGACGTCTTTTCTTTTATGGGAGAACGCGGGAAAGCCCCCGGTTCATGCGTAAACTCGGGGTATGATAGGCTGGAATCTCTTGCCCGTCAATGCTCAAGCCGGCTTCGGGTGTGTCCCAGAATTCAGGCGAATTTTCAGAATGTAGCATCTTGAGTAGCCGAAGCAGAGCGGAGGCGTATCGAAAGGTGCGGGTTAGCCTCGAATCGTTGCGTGAGCCGCACCCCTGGAAACGGTTTCCGCTCCGCTCCACCCTACTCGGGCCTGTCCTGAGTTCCTACTATTTCGCGGCGTAAATGTGTCTAACCGGCGATTCTTTTGCCCTAGGAGACTTCGGCCAGAGCCTCTTCAGTTAGCACACAGGCTTCTGCCATGGCCTCATCGATATCCTTGGTGCCCCGCAGCACATTCCTTATCTCTTCGTACACTATCGTGAAGATAATTTTGAGGGCAGCCGGCGTTCTGTACACGAAGGGATCTGGCTTCACGTGGCCAAGGAGGCGTGGGATCATCTTGGGATCAAGACCACCATCCCTCAGCGGCTTGTTGTATGCCTCCATGTCGAAAATAGACTTGCGAGTTGGCATATAATAGGTGGCCAGCAGGACGCCCGCATCATACGTCTGCTGTACAGCCTCCGCGCTGCTTCGCCAGCTCATCCATTCGTAGACAGCGTCGGGGTTTGGTGTGGTGCTCGAAGTCACAGACTGGTCCGTGTCGCCCCAGACAATGAAGCCTGCAGGCCCGGCGGGTAGCGGGACCAAGTCCCAGCCAAAGGGAAACTCCCGTCCTGGTCGAATATCCTCTACTGCGCCCCCGGCGGCCATGCCCATACCGATCACGCCGGATCTAAATTCGATACCCAACTCAGCCAGATTCAGGGCCGGCGAAGGCTGGACCTCATGTTTTAGGACACAATCGGCCATCCATTGGACCGCTGCCTTGACCTCTGCGCTTTCCACAGTACACTTGCTTGGGTCGAACAGATCGTCCAGGTAATCGCCGCCGAAGGCGCGGACGATGGCCAGGGTGTGGGTTCCCCAATAACCCTCGCATCCCCATTGATCGATCTGTCCATCTCCATCCGTATCGATGCTGAGTTCTTTCAGCATCTCCACGAAGCTGTCAGTATTCCATCCGTCCTCTCCGTCCTCCCAATAAAGGTCGGCCGGGGTGGGCAATCCTGCCTTCTCGAAGAGATCCTTGTTGAATCTCAGGCAATGGCTCGAGGTCCAGAGCGGCAGCCCCATAATGTCGTCCCCGAATCTGGCATCGCCGGGGAACAGAATGTCATCGTAGTTCAAGTCGGAGTCCGCATCGATATAATCGTTAATGGGAATCGCGGCCCCTGCGTCTACAACCTGGAACATCAACGCGGGATGGCAGGCAAACGTGTCCGGCGCCGTTCCCCCGGCGATCATGACCGGGATCTTGGTGTTGTAATCTTCCCAGGGCAATGCTATGGGCTCGACATTAATGTGCGGATGACTTTCTCGAAACACAGAGATAATCTCCCCTTCAAGCACCGCATCATCATCAAAGCCATGTCTGGCAGCGGAGATCTCAATGACTTCTGGGGCTGGCGCATCTGCTTGGGCCATTCCGGATTCAGGTTCGGCCGAGCTGTCCGGAGCTGGCTGAACTGCACAGGCGGCCAACGTAAGGCCGGCTGCCGACATACTGCCAACTCTCAGAAAGTCACGACGGTTCAAACGTTTTTCTGCCATTTTTTTTCTCCCTTTAGAATAGCGTCGCAGACCGGGGGCTTGGGGGTAGATCCCCCCAATAACCATTTTCATTCTCCGGTGTCGTCTCGATGGAGACAGTTCGACTCCTCTGAAAATGTTATGACTACAATGTTTTATTGCTTTATGGGCGGCTCCTTTCATTCGTTAGTAATTGTTCAGCATTGCCTTGCGAAGTTACTGGTAATTTGCCCCAATCACCATTTGCTCCTATGTCAAATGGTTTCCACCATCCTGACATCGTAAGATACTCCTCCAAAAAACGATATACAAGGCCATGAACCGGCCAATCACCGGCCAAAAAATCGAAATGGGCGCATTTGGAACACGGATTGGCAGGATTTGGTGGATTTTTTGACCCGTTTTAACTGTTCCGCGCAAACGCTCTATCCGGCAAGAATTTTTGCCGGAACACTAGCCTCGGCTGATACTTTGTTATACAATTTTAGTTATGAGCAAGACCGCATTGGACCTAACCCCAAAAGAGTGGCAAACATATCAGCCGACGAGAACGCAAGCCGCTTCGGAAGTAACAAATGCGCTCGTTATAAATCGAAAACAACAGGCATGGCAACTGGCCCGGTAGGCCAGCAAACTTTTACGTGAAAAATTTAGGGCTCGACACGTTGTTCTTTTTGGCTCGTTGGCTTCGGAGAATGGGTATTCTGTATGGCGTGGTTTTGTGAATAGTCAACTTCACCAATTGACTGTTCGTATTCGTGACGCACTGGCGGAGATTGAGCATGTGCAGCGGCGCATCCAAACGGCTCGAAAAGTTTTTGGGAATGTCGGCTAGCGTATGGATATCACAAGGGTGTGGCGAAGACAATGGCAGAACCAAAAAACCAAGATTTGGAAACGATTGAAGTCCTCGAACAGGCCTTATACGAAGCATTACCCCATCTCAACGACCCCGTTTACCAGCCACCGGTGCTATTGTGGCAGGTGTTAGGGGTGCCACAGCAGCAGGGCGTCAAGGAGATGCAGTCTGCGCTCATCAAAGCCATTGAGGCTTTGAAACCAGCCCCCGATGTTGCACCCTATGCCCACAGTCAGCGAATATACGAACTCTTATATTTGCGCTATCGGCAAGGTCTGACGCAAGAAGAAACGAGTGATCGCATGAAATTGTCGATTCGCCAGATTCGTCGCGAACAGAAGCGAGCCATCCATAATTTGGCGCAATGGCTGTGGGGCCAAAGGAGGAAAGATACGCCAGCAGTCGCTGGCACACCATCAACAGATGGCGGCAACATTGAAACCGACCCGTGGCGTTCTCAGGTGCAGCAAGAGTTAGCCATCTTGCAGCAGAACGTGCCGGAGACCAAGAGCGAGGTGGCCGCCGTCATCGCCAGGGTGGTGCAGGTCGGCCAGGTGCTAACGGCCAAACACAATATTCAATTAAAGGTTGACCTTATCCCAAAAAATCTGACCGCGGTGATTCAGCCTTCGGCGCTGCGGCAAATATTACTAACCGCCATCGAGAAGTTGGTGCAACTCATGGCGTCGGGCGAAATTGTCCTGCTGGCTGAAATGGCAGGGGATATCATCACTCTCACCGTGACAGGTGGCCCCATCGTCACCGATAGGCTACCCGACAGCGCCCCGCTGCCCAGCAGCGACCTCATCCAAGAGCTTCTGGGCGATCAAGGTGATACGCTCAATATCCGGCGGGCCGCTGAAACCATTGTCTTTCGGTTCAGGCTGCGATCTGCCGGTGACCCCATTTCCGTACTTGTGGTGGATGATAACGCTGATCTGGTAACCTTCTTCCGGATCTCTGTCACCAATACCCCCTATCAGATCATCCATCTGGCCGATGGCGAACGCCTTTTTGAAACCATTGCCGTTACAAAACCAAACCTAATCATCCTGGACGTGCTCCTGCCCGGTATGGATGGCTGGGAGCTGCTGGCCTATCTGCATGAGCATCCTGATACCCGGGCCATTCCCATCATTGTCTGCTCTGTCATCCGCCGGGAAGAGCTGGCTTTGGCGCTGGGCGCGTCGCTTTATTTGCCAAAGCCGGTGCGGCGGCGGGAGTTTATCGAGGCGCTGGATGAAGCATATAGTCGGGTTGCGGGGTGAGATGAAGTATTTGTAAAGGCGTAGCTACATCAATCTTCATCACCATTACAAGAGAAGCTGAAGAAACACGGCCGTGAGTAGAATTCGATGTTATGCGGATGAACATGTGTCAAAAGCCGCTATCCGGGGACTTCGTGAACGAGGGATAGACGTTCTCAGCGTACCTGAGGCAAATATGCTCGGGGCATCGGATGAGGAGCTTTAAGCGTTCGCTTTTGCAGAGGGTAGCATGATATTTACTCACTCAAATTCCCCATCTGCCTTCATTAACAGCGCCGCAAGCCGGTGCGAACAGGGCAGCAGCTTGTTAATCGGTACCCCCGCTCCCATCGTTGCCAACAGTACGCTACTGCGTGTTGGCCAGGCCACAAGCTCTTCGCCGGAGATTGCGATCACCGGAATGTCACGAATGGCCGCGTCTTGATTCTTTTCCGCCAAGACCTGCCAACCGGGCATATCGGGCAGAAGAATGTCCAGTAGGACCAAATCCGGAACCTCACTGCCCCGGGCCCGATGGTGTAGCTCGGCCAACGCTTCCGCCCCGCTGGCGGTGGGGGTAATCTCCAACGCAGGGTCAATGATAGAGAGCATCTGGGTATAGAGTTGGCGAATATCCGGATTGTCGTCCACCAGCAAAATGCGCTTCACCGGCTTGTCAAGCGTATTCAAGGCCTTGGCTAAATCCGGCTGTCTGATCGGCTTGATCAAATAGTCGACAGCCCCGGCCTCTAAGGCATAATTGATTTTCGGCGGAAAGGCACACCCAAGAATGGGCATATCGGGTATGGCTTGCCGGGCCTCTTCCACTAATAAGATCAGATGTTGGGGAGCGGCTGCATTGAGGATCAGCATATGGGTCGGATGGGTTTGCAACGCTTCGAGAGCGCCAGGTAGATCACGGCTCTCGGTAAACTGAATCTCATCGGTATGGCGGCTGAGCAGGGGGGCCAAATCGCCACTTTCATCACAAACCATTATCCGTTGTTTGCGCGGCATTTCGGGCAATTGAGGCCAGGTGGTGCGTTCATGCCAAACCCAGTCTTCGGCAAAGCCAGGGGCCGACGTGCCCCCGTCCGGCAGCGGCGGGGCGATGGGCAGGGTGAATGAGAAGGTGCTGCCGAAGCCTAATTTACTTTCGGCCCAAATCCGACCCTGATGACGTTCGATGAATTGTTGGCTGACGCTGAGGCCGAGTCCACTGCCGCCTTGAGCAGGTCGCGTTTGGTCCGCCTGCGCAAACGGTTCAAAGATTCTGTCCAGCTCTTGCGGGGTGATACCGGGACCCGTATCCGTTACGCTGATAAGAATGTCACTGCCCTGGCGCGTTGCCTTGACGACAATGCCGCCAGTCTCCGTATAGCGGGCCGCATTGCTCACCAGGTTGAGAACCACCTGGCGGATACGGGTTCTGTCGCAGTAAACTTGGGGGAAATCGTCATCAATGCTGACCTGCAAAGAGAGTGCTTTCCTTTCAATCAGCGGACGCACCACCATCACCACCGCATTTTTTATATCGTCAGCCAAATCGGCCCATTCCCGATGCAGTCTCAGCCGGCCTGCATCGGCCTGGCTGAGATCCAGGACATCGTTGATCATGCTGGCCAAATGATTGCTGTTGCGCTGTATGATCTCCAGAACTTGCATGAGCAAGGGTGGCAGCGAATTCCCATAGGCTTCAGGTACCTCCAGCATCGTGTCAATCAGACCCAGAATTATATTCAACGGCGTCCGAAATTCGTGGCTGATCTTGGCCACAAAGGCGGCCTTGGCTTCATGAGCTTCCTCAGCAATCTGACGTAGGACGACCAACCGCTGATTGAGCAGTTCCTGGGTCTGGTAGGCCGATTTCAAATCCTCCTGCATTTGGGCCAACTGGACTTTTTGATCGCGCGTTTCATCTAATCGCTGCTGCGCTCGGTGAAACTGATCGTATGACCATTGGCTGCGCCGAACCTGGGGGCCGATGATGGCCAACAGCAGGCCGAGTACCGTCCAGATCAGCCCGATTGTCAGAACAAGGGAGATGAGGTCTATGCCAATGGTTGGCCACAGGAATAGCAGCCCTATAGTTTCCAGTAAAGCCGTGAGCAGCGCCGCAGTCCAGGTCATGAGCGCCAGCGCCAAAAGGGGCAACAAGATCATCAACAGGTAGAGGTCGGATATCCCAAATCGGATGAATGCCAGGTTGATGAGGATACTCAGACCGATGAGGATAAACCAGCGGCTGAGCATAGTCCCACCCAACCGATCCAGCCACCAGATAAGCATAGCCAGGCCAAAACATACCAAGGGTATTTGGGACAACCGTTGTACCGGCTCAACCAGCAGTTCACCCATGAACGTCACAGCTGACCCCACGCAGACCAGCACGGCAATAACCCAGGTGAGCGATAAGCGTAACTCCGGGTCGATCTCCAGGCCGGGTCTTGTGGCGAAGGTTGTTATTGAGTCTTTTGTCATCATACCTGTTCTCCTGCTGAAATGCTGGCTCAATTTACCCGGCTATTATTCTATAAATGAACGAGGAGGGCTTGTTGCATCCATCAACCATTCTATCTGTGGTTCATAGTTCCTGCATGACCTGCCCCCGATGTTTGTACCACTTGTCATGTTAGTCCGGCAAGGACTGGGACAGGGTCAGCAGGCAAGAGGGCCTCAGGGGCCGGCGGCCGATAGCCCAGAGAGCTGTGTGGTCTGATCCGGTTGTAAGTCCGCCTGTACCGCTCCGTCAGCACACGCACCTCCAGCAACGTATAGAAGACCTCTCTGTCCAGCAGCTCGTCCCTCAACTTCCCGTTGAAACTCGCACGCCGTTCTCCCACGGCGACCCAGGTTCGATGTAGAGCGTCCTGGCTCCCACACGCCCTAGCCACTCGCGCACATCCCGGGCTGTAAACTCCGGGCCGTTGTCCGAGCGAATATGGTCGGGCACGCCTCTCGTCACTTTCAATTCGGCCAGCGTCTCTATCACATCGGCAGACCGTATGCCGCGCGCAGCCCGGATCGCCAGACACGCCCTGCTGTATTCGTCGATGACGGTCAGCAACCGTATTCCTGTGCCGTCATGGAGCCTCAGGTACACGAAGTCGTAGGCCCACACATGGTCCTTCCACGCAGGCCGCAAACGCACACACGAACCGTCATCGGGAAGTTTGTGCCGTGGTTGCGGAGGCCGGTGCTGCCGCCTTGCGCTGGCGGCAGTCGAAGTCAAGAGCAGTTGACCCTCGCACCAGTTCGCAGATGAAGTCCGCCAGGTAAGACGTCTCGAAAGCGTCCGCTTTCTACACGCGGACGCTTCGCTTTAACATCTCGCCTTTCACCGGCAAGGCGTTATGCCAGGGGTGCATTCCAGATTTTTTGGGAGGCGAAAGGGAGGTAGACTTGAGGTAGGAGAAGAGAGAAGATAAGGGGGGAGCAAAATGAATCGGGAAGAGGCGAAGGCATACAGGGGCGAGGTGACGGTCCCATGCGCAGGAGGCAGAGGCGATGGTGCGAGTGCCTGATGAGTGGGAAGGGGTCAGCTATCTGCGTTTTCGCCGGCTCTTGGGGCGAGTCTGTTCCAGGTCAGGTCGAGTTTGAAGAGTTTGTTGTGGAGGCTGCGGACGGCGTTCCACATGGCGTTGCGGGCGGTGACGGTTGCGACTTTGTCGTCAGCGGCCTGGGCCTTGCGCCAGTTTTCGGCGTGTTGGGCGTGGGTGGCGGCGGCCTGGCGGGCTTCGTCAGCGAGGGCTTCGGCGCCGCTGACGAAGGCGTCGAGCAGGTCTGCGATGGGGCCGGTGTCGTCGACGTCGTCGTAGAAAGTGTTGGTGCGGAACTGGGGCGGATGGACGGAGCCGTCGGGGTCGCGTCCGGTGTGGGTGGGCTGGATTTGGGGGGTGACGGACAGGAACATGACGGTGCGGCGGTCGGGGAGCAGGTTGCGCACCTGGTGGATTTCGTCGGCGAGGGCGATGCACAGCTGGCCGGCTTCGAGCACTTCGGTGTGGCCGGCTATCATGAATTCGGCCTTGCCTTCGAGGATGAGGAAGATTTCGTGGCCGAGGTCATGGCTGTGGAGTCTGTCGACCTGGCCCGGTTCCATGTGATATAGGCGGGCTCGGATCTCCGGGGTTGTGAGTACATTTTTGTTGACTTCGCGGAAATCATAGACTTCGAAGGGCATGGGGTTCGCTCCTGTGGTGGGTTGGTTTGGCAAGGGCCGGTCCGGGGGCCCGTTCACGGCGCTGGCGAAGACGTGGCGGCCGCTTTTTGAGCCGTTCTGATTTGCGGCGCTTCTGGTATGATTGTCGTTGAATGGTATAGGAATTGCAAGCCGGTTGGGCAGGAGTGCTGCCGGCTGTGGCCAGTTCACCCGGTCCAATGCACGCCTATTGCAGTACCAGTGCGGCGTGCGATTCATCTCTGAGGAGGGCAGTATGGGCGTCCGTGTAGGCATCAACACGTGGTCCCGTCACGTGACAGGACTTTTCCCTTATCTCGACCAGGTCATCCATCCTTTTGATTCGCTGTGGTTACCGGATCACGTGCAGTACAACGGGCACAATGTGGCGGAGGGCTGGACGATGGCGGCGTGGGCGCTGGCGCGCTACCCGGACAAGCTGGTGGGCCACGCCGTGCTGTGCAACAGTTTTCGCAACCCGGGGCACCTGGCTAAGATGGCGGCGACGGCGCAGGCGTTTTCGGGCGGACGGGTGGTGATCGGGATCGGTGCGGGCTGGAATGAGGAGGAGTATTTGGGCTACGGCTGGCCGTTCCCACGGGCGCGGGTGCGCATCGAGCAGCTGGCGGAGGCGATCCAGATAATGCGGCTGATGTGGACGGATACGCCGGTGAACTTCGCGGGCAAGCATTACCAGCTGGAGAACGCGTATTGCGAGCCGAAGCCGGAAATTGTGCCGCCGGTCATGGTTGGCGGCGGCGGGGAGAGGTACCTGCTGCGGGTGGTGGCGGAGCATGCGGACTGGTGGAACTGGGTGTACTCAGACGTGGAGACGTATGCGCACAAGCAGTCGGTGCTGAAGGAGCATTGTCGCGCGGGGGGGCGGGAGTACGACGAAATACTGCAGATGATGCACGTGAGTGTGTTGATCGCAGAGAATGAAAGTGAGCTGCAGCGGCTGCGGGAGGACCCGGACGTGCGGCCTTCGAGCGAGGGCACGATTGAGGGTACGCCGGCACAGGTGACGGATGCGCTCTTGCAGATTGTGGAACAGGGGGCGCAGCGGATTACGGTGAATATTGCGGATGCGCCGCGGGTTGAGGGGTCGTATTTGTTTGCGGCGACGGTGCTGCCGCATTTGAGTGGGTAGGTTGGTTGCAGTGTCGTTGCGCCAGCGTTCGCTCAATCGGTGGCCACGGTGAGTGAGCGGACGCGGTCTTCGTCCCAGACGGCGCCCCAGCCGGGGCCGTCGGGGGGTGCGATGTGGCCGTCTTCGATCAGGGGGGCGCTGAGGAGGCCCCACTCCTCGCCTTCGGTGCGCAGGGCGCTGGCATCCCATCCGCCGAAGAACTCAAAAAAGTCGGTGTTGTCAATGCAGCAGCCGGTGTGGGCATGTCCGAGCCCGTAGAGGCTGCCGGGACCGTGGAGCTCGACGTTTGTGCCGTGGAGTTCGGCGAAACCGGCCAGTTTGATGACCTGGGTGAGGCCATGGTTGGTGCGGGCGCGCAGGCGGTCGGTGGCGCCCTGGATGAGCCACTGAGCGGAGAGGTCCATGTCGTGGCAGAGCCGCTCGGTGGCCATGACGGGGATGGTTAGGGTGCGGCACAGTTCCTGGTACTGGTTCATTTTTTGTTCGTGCATCGGCTCTTCGAGCCAGACGAAGTCCAACTCCTCCATCGCCCTCCCCACTTCGATGGCTTCGCGCAGGTTGTATGAGCAGACGGGATCGTTGAGCAGGTCGAAGTCGTCGCCCACCTCTTTGCGAATACCGGTCAGCAGGGGAATGTCGGCCCTGCCGCCCCTGTAGGTGTGCAGTTTGTAGGCGTTGACACCGAAGGTGCGGCCGCCCTCGATGTGATCGAGATAGCCCTGCGGGGTCAGCTCGTGGTCGGTGAGGTAGACGGGCAGGCGGTCACGGACGCGGCCGATGAGGGCGTGGACGGGGAGGCCGGCGGCTTTGCCGGCGATGTCCCAGAGGCAGTTGTCGAATTCGCCGAACCAGCCGGGTTCCTGGTAGACCCAGCGGGTGCCCTTGTGGAGCATCTGGAAGAGGCGTTCGCGGGCGAAGGGGCTTTCGCCGACGGCGTGGGTCCTGAGGATGTCGAGCTGGTGGTTGCTGATGGAGACGGGTGCGATGCGGCCGGTGATGCCTTCGTTGGTTTCGACGTCGAGGATCTGCATCTGCGCGGGTGAGGCGGCGGAGAGGGGGGTGTGGGTGTACTGGATGCGGCGCAGGCCGGGCACCTGTTTGAGGCGGTAGGTGGGCTGGGTGAGGGTCGGGTGTTGGAGGGTGCGGCGTTTTATGTCGGTGATTTTCATGGGAACGGCAGTTTTTAGTGGTTAGTTTTTAGTTTTTAGTGGACTGCGGCGATGGCGCGTGCTGGAAGCGCAGATCGGATGAGTGATCCAGTTTTGTCAATGCCGGGCGTTTACGTCATTCAGTCGGTGGCGATGGTGAGCGAGCGGATGCGGTCTTCGTCCCAGATTGCGCCCCAGCCGGGGCCGTCGGGGGGTGCGATGTGGCCGTCTTCGATGAGGGGAGCGTTGAGGAGGCCCCACTCTTCGCCTTCGGAACGTAGACGCTTTGGGTCGGCCGGGCCGAGCAGCTCGTAGAATTCGGTGTTGTCGATGCAGCATCCGGCATGGGCGTGTACGAGGCCGTAAAGGCCGCCGGGTCCGTTCATCTCGATGTTGGCGCCGTGCAGCTCGGCGAAGTGGGCCAGTTTGAGTACCTGGGTGAGGCCGAAGGTGGCGCGGGCGCGCAGGCGATCGGTGGCGCCCTGGATGAGCCACTGGGCGGTGATGTCCATGTCGTGCATGAGGCGCTCGGTGGCCATGATGGGGATGACGAGGGTGCTGCAGAGCTCCTGGTACTGGTTCATCTTCTGTTCGTGCATGGGCTCTTCGAGCCAGATGTAGTCGAGCTCTTCCATTGCCCTGCCGACTTCGATGGCTTCGCGCAAGTTGTAGGAGCAGACGGGATCGTTGAGCAGGTCGTAGTCATCGCCGACGGCTTTGCGGACGTCGGTGAGGAGAGGGATGTCGGCCTTGCCGCCTTTGTAGGTGTGGAGCTTGTAGGCGTTGACGCCGAATGTGCGGCCGCCGTCGATGTGGTCGAGGTAGCCCTGGAGGTCCATGTCGCCGGCGGTGAGGTAGACGGGCAGGCGGTCGCGCACGCGGCCGATGAGGTCGTAGACGGGGCGGCCGGCGGTCTTGCCCAGGATGTCCCAGAGGCAGTTGTCGAATTCGCCGAACCAGCCGGGCTCCTGGTAGACCCAGCGGGTGCCTTTGTGGAGCATCTGAAAGAGGCGTTCACGGGCGAAGGGGCTTTCGCCGATGGCGTGGGTCTTGAGGATTTCGAGCTGGTATTTGTTGATGGAGGTGGGGGCGATGCGGCCGGTGATGCCCTCGTCGGTTTCGACTTCGAGGATGTGCGACTGCATGGGCGCGTCGATGGGCCGGCCGGTGTGGGTGTACTGGATGCGGCGCAGGCCGGGAACCTGGATGAGGCGGTGGCGGCTTTGGGTGAGGGTTGGGTGTTGGAGGGTGTGGAGTTTGATGTCGGTGATTTTCATGGTGAACTCCTTAAGGGCAGTTTTTAGTAGTCAGTTTCTAGTTTTTAGTGAACTGCCGCGTACGTAGGGGGTTGTTGAAGGCCAGTGGCTAGTCGATATCCAAATAGTCAGGTTATGACATTTGGTGGCAAGTAAGGCGAGCCGCGGGGTTACGGTTCCTGGACTGGCTGCAGGGATTTTGCGGCGAAGATAGTTCAGTATCACGCCGCCTCTGACGTTGGCGAAGGCGGCGATCTCGTCGGCGAGACTGTCTCTGCGCGGCAACTGTCTCTTGAACTCGATGATGGAGTCTTCACCGAGGTGGATTTTCTCGATTAGTTCGGAGAGGCTGTCAAACATTTTGGATTCTTAAGGTGAACAACCTAGCCCCGTTGTTTGCCGGCGACCTATTGGAGTCCATTTTTGCCTTTGACAGGTCGAAATCTGGCAACGGAAATATGACTACCGCATCTGCTGCAAATGTGACCATGCACGGTCCTCTTCCGGACAGTTCCAGTCTTCTGCGAGTGCAGCTTCACTTAGCAGAGCAGTCTTCGACGTATCTGACTCACCGGGAAGAATCGTTACGAGCGCCTGCCGTGGTTCTGAAAGCCTGACTGGCTCAAGCAATTGTACGTGACCATTTTCGTCAATTGTAGCTTCGATTGTTTGTAGCATGACAGCCTCCTAGCTCTGCTTAGCGCTCCACGATCATGCTTTCGGCCCTGGCACCGAGGAGTGTGGAGAGCAGGAATCGGTCGGTCTGTCTGAAGAGTGAAGTCGCAAAATCGGTTGCTATTTCTTCTCGCTTACTTGTTCCCGTTCACTTTCATTCATTACTTGAACGACGGAATCTCCTGTACTCACGGTGCTGCCCTCTTCCCAGGAACTTTCGCTTGCCTTCAGAGATTCATACTCAGCCAACCATGAGGAAGGCATGAGGGAACGCGAGAAACTGCCGAGGGCGAGAGAGCCATCCAGCCTTTGCGTCCTTGTCACGCGGTAGGTCGTTGCCACGGCCAGTTTTTCCTGAACATCGGTAACCCGCACTCTGGCCTTCGAAAGCTCAATATGACCCAGTAGTTCCTCCGTATCAGGATCCTTTATTTCCGCCTGATTTAAGACATCAAAGTCCATACCAACAACGACTCCGTTTGCAGAGCCAACGTTCAGGGCGATGTCTCGTGGACTAAGCACTTGCGCGACTTTTCCGCGAATCGGATCTGTCATCGTCTTTCCTCCGTTGCGTCGTCAGCGGAGAGTTTTCGGTCCAACTCTTGTACTTCTTCGGGCACGATGTCTTTCCAGTCCTCCAGCGCATCGTCTGCTGTAACCAGTTGCCAGAAGACAATTCCCTTAAGCTCGGCAAGTATCACTTTGTAGTGATCAAGAGATTCGGAGTTCCGTGATCGCTCTATAATGCGTCCTACTTCAGAGATACTACGATAGAGAGAGACAAGACGCCTGAATGCAGATCGGGCGTGTGGCTTGATGATCTCGCGCCCCGCCTCACGAACAGACAGGCGACCAGAATAGAACGAAGCGGCAATTCCTACCAGGGCGACAGAAATCTGCAAGAAGTAGCTTTCCAGATTGGTGTAACTGCGCGCATTTGCTACCTGCCAGAAGGCCCCCAATACCCCTAATGAAATAATGATGAGCAGCGCCGGCCAAATGAATCTGTGCAGAATTGACCTGAGGGGTCCGGTCATTTTCATTTTTCACCAGTGTATCAGAGTGGATAGGCGATTTCAAGCCTTTTTGTAGTACATGTGTGCGAAATCAGGTTTGAACAGAATATCATAGCGGCGTCCCCTGTGCAAAGGCAACGGTCAAACCGGTTGCATCCCCGTTTTGGGGCGAAAGGGATCAGGCGGGGAGTGCGCGGCGGCGGTGGGCGATATTGTGTTCCGGCTTGTTGCGGGGACAGGGCAGGCACAAGGCCTGCCCCTACAGAATTGTTAGGGGGAACAGTGCAGGGTTGGTAAGGGAGGTCTACGAGAGTTCGCCCCTTTTTTGGGCTGCGCCCGTCAGGCTACTTTCTGCCTTTCTTTTACGACCCACAGGGTCCAGAGGATGGTGAGGGAGGTGCCGAGGGCGGCGAGTTGGGCGGGCGGGAAGCGCGAGCCATTGAAGTTCCAGGTGTTGTTGACGTTTGTCTGACCTGGAATTTGGGGCCGATCAAGTTGTCCATCCACGAAGGACACAGAGTTTCACGAAGCGTCCTCGAGGGTGAGGTTATCACGAGAGCACCCCACAGGGGGTGCCCCTACGGGGATCTTGGTGGATTGGCGCTTTTGAGGGCGGCCCGGGCACCCACAAGGGGTGCCCCTACGGGGATCCTGGTTGGAAGGAAATGTAAACGAGTCCTGGTTTTTTCGGTGCCGATGGTCTTGGCGGCGCCGGTCTTGGAGCAACATGCCGGCATTTGCACAGTCCACATAGCCCTGGAACTGACTCGCTTGCTCCGTCTGTCATGGGGCGTTTCGAGATCGATGCGGCAGGTACTCAGCCATCTGTGGTCGGTGTGGGCGTGGGCGTGGCGGTAGAAGTGGGTGTTGACGTCGGGGTAGAGGTGGCGGTGGAGGTTGGGGTAGGCGTAGAAGTCGGTGGATTGTCCACGGTTACGGAGGGGGAGAAAGAACTTCCTACATCGTTACGGGCGCGCACGCTGAAGGAGTATTGTGATTTGTAGGGGAGATTGGTGATGGTTGCGCTCGTTCCGTTCATAGAGATTCTTATGTCCTCCCGAACATAGCCATCGATGTCAACATCAACGCCGTTGTATGGCAGTCTCACCCACCTTCTCAGGAAACCAAATACAACGTAGTGATACAGATATACGTCATAGGTTGCCTCCTCCGGCACCGGGTCCCAGTCGATTGCCACGCTGCCTACGCCAATCAGTCTGGCGGTCGGTTTGTTGGGTGCGGAAGGCCAACCTTCAGATGTAGGGGTAATGGTGGGCGTGACGGTAGGCGTAGGCGTGGGTATGAGACGATACTCCTCCGGATTGTCAGCACTTCCCGATGTGGAGATTCTCAGTCCAACAGAGTTCTCGGCCAGGACCCTGAACGAGTAGGTTGGGAAGTCAGTGGGCATGTTGGTCAAGACGGCGCTAGAACCGTTAAAGCTGAATGAGATTCCCCGCCTTGGCCCCTCTTCTTTCACCGATCTCCAGTAGGGATAGGACCAGTACCACAGATCATAGTATGTGGCGCGAGCCACATCGTCCCAGTCGACGCTGACACGGCCTGCTCCCAGAACGACGACAGTCGGAGGATCGGGGACATCTGGTACGGTGGAGTACTGTGGTTGGGTCGTGGGCGTTGCAGTTGGCGATGCTGTGGGCGTCGGTGTCGGCGTGGCTGTGGGTGTGGGCGTCGCCGTTGGCTCGAGCTGCTGTTGTTGGGACTGCTGGGGCTCCAGTGTGGGTGTGGCTGTCGGTGGATCACTCTGTGAAGGAATCTTCACAGTGGCATACCTTGACCAGGCGCTGGCTACTCCCGAGTCGCCCACGGAGCGGACGGCGTAGGAGTAGGTGGCGCCGGCAGTGACGTTGTAGTGGGTGAATGTCGAATCTGTCAAGCTGTCGCCGCCGAGCTGCTGCCACTCGTTGACGCTGTCCCAGACCCAAAGCTGGTAACGCGCTGCGCCGGTTACAGAAGACCAGCTCAGACTCACACTACTTTGTGATGCCGCCGCCGCCAGTAAGGGTACAGCAGGGGGTGTGGCGGTCGCCGTCGATGTGGCTGTGGAGGTAGCTGTTGGTGTAGATGTGGATGTAGATGTCGGGGTGGCGGTTGGCGTGGCCGTGTGTTTGGGATCATCGGGCTGTCTTAGCGAGGACGGCTCCAGGGTATGTGTGGCAGTCGGTGTGGCGGTTGGGGTAGAAGAGGGCGTGGCTGACGGTGTAGCTGTGTGTTGGGGGCCCTGTTGTTCTTCCTGAGGCACGGTTGCGCGCACGTACTGCGACCAGCCGCTTTTCTCACCTTCGTCGTCCACAGCGCGGACGGTGTAGTAGTAGGTTGTTCCAGCGGTACCGCCGGTGCGCGTATAGGTGGTGCCTGTCAGGTTGTCGCCGCCGATCTGCTGCCAGTGGTTGACGCTGTCCCACTCCCACAGCTCGTAGCGCACAGCGCCGGTAACTGCCGTCCAACTCAGTTCCATCCCGTTCCCGGTTGCATGTGCGGTCAGTGACGGCACGAAGGATGACGGCAAGGTTGCGGACGCGTAGTCGGACCATGCGCTTGTCACATTGTCGGCGTTCACTGCGCGGACGGTGTAGAGGTAGGTTATGCCCTCCACGGCGCTCGTGTGTGTGGATGTGGTGGCTGTCAGGCTGTCCCCACCTAATTCCTGCCAGCCGCCGGCGCTGGTCCAAGCCCACAGTTCATAGCGCGTTGCGCCCTGCACGGCGGTCCAGCTCAGGTCCACGCCGTTCTCGCCAACCTGTGCGGACAGCGTTGGTTCAGCAAGCGTGGATGCGGTCGAATGCTGTTGTGCGGAGGCCAGGTTGGTAAGGGACAGGATGGCGGTAAGGGTCAACAGTGCTACCGCCAGCCACACGCGCTGACCGACGAGAGAGGAGATCTGGTTCTGCTGTGGCGACATTTCTCATCGTCTCCCTGGCCGCATAGCCCGACGGGGGCCGGCCAGAATCAGACTGGTCGCCGGCCGTTTTCCAAGATGGAAACGGCAAAATGGCACCATTTCGAAGCTGACTGCCTTGTCGCAGTACGGTTGTGCGACGTGAAGCAGGTCAGGACAGATGGGAACTACTGGAAGTTCCGGAAAGCGTTCCTTGCCGCTCTACGCATAACGAATGTCGGAGGCGCGCGCACACGACGCTTGGCGCGCTCCCGGCACCCAACGATTTGGGTTTGCAGCTGTTTTCGATTCGAGGGACAGCTGAGGCATCCCTATCCAGGGTTTCACATTCGTTGAGGGGTTGTACACCGAGGGCCAGACGGAGCGCGTCCGATATCACATCGATAGCGCTCAGACTAACGCTTGCTCCGATATTCATCAGAGAAACAAGCTCCCGATCATTGCGTTTACGGCACCAGTAAACAGCTCAGTAATTATAGACTACTCAGTTGTAAGGTCAAATCCCGTTTTCGGGACCTTAGCTGACCCCGCACCAGAACCGATCTCAGGCCGAGGGCTGCCTGCTGCGCACGACCCACAGGGTCCAGAGGATGGTGGGGGAGGTGTCGAGGGCGGCTCCATGGGTGCACTGGTAGCGCGGGGCGTTGAAATACTGGCTCTTTAGCGGCGGCTATGGATTTGGCGGGAATAGGGCGGGTTGGTACCGAGAATGGTCGCAGTAGCAGGTCCAGTTGTTTCTTGTTCCTACTCCTATGCAGGTAGAAGAAACCGTTGGAATCGTACTATGGACATCTTCCTCCTGCAATGGGAATCCGAGAAATTAGTTTCTCCCGTTCTGGTCCCTTGCGCCGCTTCGACGGTCGGAAATAGGAGAGGAAGGACAGCCGTAGATTCGTGAGCTGGATATAGAGGATGACGGGGTGGAGGGCCAGCAATCTAGATCAGGAGACGTCGGTTTGCAGTCAGAATGGGTATGCCCTGACCTCGAAAGTCCCCATCATTGGTTATCAGAGTCAGGCCATTCGTTCTGCACAGCTCGGAAATGACTCGGTCGTTGAAGTCGACGCCACCGGCAGCATAATCGTTCAGCAGATCGTTCATGTCCAACAGGGAGAAACCGCTTTCCATCGGCGAACAGTGCATCAACACGTTTCTTACATCGGCTGCGATATTTTGAGCGATCGGTTTGAACTGCCGACTGTTGCGAAACTGTTTGAAATTCATTGCTGGAGACGAGTTTCTCCAGATGATTCTGGAATAACTGTTGATGAATTCTGAAACGATGAGAACATCGATATAGATTTGGCACTTTGCGATAAGAATGCGCTTAAACGCCTGTGAGTATGATTTAACTCGATTAGGTACAGGCGTCTGTTGCGGGCCGAAGAGGAACAGCCATATATTCGCGTCAAGAAACAGTTGATCTTCGGAGCCAAAAGCATAATTGTTCACAGAGAATGCTTTAGGTGTCATCGTCGTCATCTTCAAGTACTTCTCGAACCGCTTGATCGAATCTTTGCCGGTCCTGGAAGTAGTGTTTGGCAGTTTCGACAACGCGCTTTACCAGCCCCGCGTCTTGGGGTTCTATGTCCTCAACCTTCAGAAGGGACCGAACTTTCTCCTCGCTGAAGTTTCCATACAGCTGACCGATTGCAGCATTCAGGAAGGCCGAGGTCATAGTCGAAACGTTGTGGAAAGAAAGCAAAACGGGTCGACCATTCGCTAAGGCGACGGCAAGGCGATCATGTACCTTCTGCCCATCGTCCGAGGCTACGCACAAGGGACTGCCAACTACTTCATATACTGAAATCCTGGTAGCTTTCTGCATTTCGTCCTCTCAGAAGATATCTTCGTCAACGCCGGTCGAAGTCAAAGAGAGGGTCTCTCTACGCGGGGAAACTCTGGGTTTCCCCATCTACAGTATAGCACACATGTGCAGATGCACTAAAGAACAGGTATCTCAGACGGTCTCGCGCCTGCTCTTCATCACCCACAGGGTCCAGAGGATGGTGGGGAGGACGCCGATGGCGGCCATGGTCCAGATGATGGTGGGGATGGAGAGGGTGGTGTCGAGGGCAGCGCCGACGAGGCTGGAGGCGAGGGCGCTGCCGAGGTAGAAGAACATGAAGTCGCTGGCGAAGACGCGGCCGCGGACTTCGTCGGGGACCATTTGGAGGAGGAGGTGGGTTGAGAAGACCCAGATGATGCCGCTGCCGATGGAGCGGACGAAGGAGCCGAGGAGCACCATGGGCAGGCTGAGGAGGGGGGCGGTGACTATGATGCCGGCGATGGCGAGGACATAGCCGTAGGCGATGGCCTCTTTCAATGAGCGGGGATCTTCGCCGGTCAGTTTGCGGGCGAGGATGGGGCCGAGGCCGGAGCCGACGCCGGTGAGGCCGAACATGAGCCCGAGGCTGGTGCCGCCGCCCTGGCCGACGGTAAAGACCTGCTGGGCGATGGCGACCTGGAGGACCTGGAAGGCGGTGGCGAAGAAGAGGGCCATGACGGCTTTCTGGAGGGCGACGACGAGGACGTCGAGATGGGCGCGAAGATAGCGCAGGCCGCGGAGGTACTGGCCGAAGGCGGCGGCGACGGTCCTGTCGGCGGCGGCGGATGCGAGCTTGGCGGGCATGCGGATCTGGGCGAGCAGCACGGCGGAGAGCAGGAAGGTGAAGGTGTCGAGCACGAAGGCGGGATACATGCCAAAGGTGCCGGAGAAGAGGCCGCCTAGGGCGGCGCCAAGGGCGAGCATGACGGACCAGGTGGCGGAGCTGAGGGCGTTGACGGCGCCGAGCTCGCGGGGGTTGGAGATGTCGGGCAGGATGGCGGTATGGGCGGGGTCGAAGAATCCGCTCATGGCCATTTGCACGGCGGTCAGGGTGTAGAGGAGCCAGACGTCGCCTGGGTTGCGGACGAGCAGGAAGGCGAGGACGACGGCGGCGCGGATGAGGTCGGCGGCGATGAGGACGTATTTGCGATTATAGCGGTCGGCGACGACGCCGGCGATGGGGCTGACGAGGAAGGGGGCGAGCATGCGCACGACGAAGAGGGAGCCGACGGCGAGGCCGGACTGGGTGAGCATGCCGACGAGTGCGGCGGAGGCGACGAGGTTGAACCAGTCGCCGAGGAGGCTGACGATCTGGCCGAACCAGAGATAGCGGAAGTTGCGGTTGTTGCGGAGGAGGTCGGAGTAGCTGACGGCGGTTTCGGTGGTGGTATTTGCGGTCATTGAGGGTAGTTTCGGTGGCAGGGGGGATTCAGCCTAATGTGCGTTCAGTTTGAAAGCCGGCGTAATGCGTATTGCGTAACTCGTTCTGGAAGTCCTGGTACCAAGCGGAATCTGCATTTGCGTGTACAGATCAACATACAGTACCAGAATCCGACAGGGAGCCGCAACTTTATCCTGCTTTGGTAATTGCTAAGCCATGTTCTGTGTTCAGGTTCGCTTGACATTTTGGGAAGGCCGCTCGGATTTCAGCAAGAACGGCTAACTGCGAGGAGAGAGGAGTGAGAAGGGAGAACGGCAACACCAACACCTTTATCCGCGAAGGGACGCGAAGGAGCGCGAAGAACTGCAACGGCAACTTCAACACCTTTTGGTCCACGGAGGACACGGAGGACACGGAGGACACCTTTCTTTGATCTGCGAAGGGTCCGCAAGAGGGGCACCCACAAGGGGTGCCCCTACGGGGCGGCGGGCTTTTGATGGTTATCGCGGTGCAGGTCGGGCCCAGTTGAAGGGCGCCTTGCCTGCGCTGGCACATACTCGGGATGTGTCGTGATGCGGGGGAAGTTCTGGTCGCCGCGGGTCGCCAAGGTCGAATTAGCGCACACTCGCTGCGGCGCGAGGTTTAGGGGGGGCGTTGCGGGGGCGGAGCCCCCGCACAAGGGAGGGCCGAATAGGCCCGACCGCACAACTGCAGTAGTCAGTGGTCAGTGAAAGCAGCGATTGATGGGTGACAGGTGTGAAGAGGAGTGAGGAGAGGGAAGGTCGCTCGCCTTGGCCAAGTTCGCGCACCTATTGTGGGTTAGTTGGTGACTGGTTTTTGGGTTGTGCGCACGACGGATAGGGTCCAGAGGGTCATTGGGATGAGGGTCAGGGCTGTCATGGACCAGATGATGGCGGAGATGCTGAGGCTGGTGTCGAGGGCGGTGCCGACGACGCTGGATGCGAGTGCGCTGGCGAGGTAGAAGAACATGAATTCGGTGGCGAAGACTCTGCCATGCACGGTTCTGTCGACACTTTGGAGAAGCAGCTGGGTGGAGAAGACCCAGACGATGCCGCCGCCGACGCCGCGCACGATTGTCGCCAGGAGCACAAACGGGAGGTTCAGGAGGGGCGCGGTGGCCGCCGAGCCGAGGACGCTGAGGAGGAAGCCGACAATCATCGCCTTTCTCAGTGTGGGGCCGTCGTCGCCCGTCAGTTTGCGGGCGAGGATGGGGCCGATGCCGGTGCCGACGCCGACCAGGCCAAACATGAGCCCCATGCTGATGCCGCCGCCCTGGCCGACGGTAAAGACCCGCTGGGAGATGGCGACCATGACGACCTGGGAGCCGGCGGTAAGGCAGAGGGAGTTGAGCGCTTTCTGGGAGGCGATAAAGAGGATGTTGGGGTGTTGGTAGAGGTATTTGAGGCCGTCGATGTACTGGCGCAGGCCGGCAGCGATGGTCTTGTCCATGGACTGGGCGGCGGGGGCGGCGGGCATCCGAATCTGCATGAGGAGCAGGGCAGAGAGCAGGAAGGTCAGGGTGTCGAGCAGGAAGGCGGGGTAGATGCCCCAGGCGCCGGCGACGAGCCCGCCGAGCGCGGCGCCGAGGGCGAGCATGGTGGACCAGGTGGCGGAGCTGATGGCGTTCATGGCGCCCAGCTCTCCCTCTCTTGCCAGCTCGGGCAGGATGGAATTTCGGGCGGGATAGAAGAATCCGCTCACGCAGAACTGGGCGGCTGTCAGGGCGTAGAGGAGCCAGACGTCGCCGGCGTCGCGTACGAGCAGGAAGGCGAGGACGACAGCGGCGCGGACGACGTCGGTGGCGATGAGGATGTGTTTGCGGTTGTAGCGGTCGGCGGCGACGCCGGCGACGGGGCTGATGAGGAAGGGCGCGAGCATACGTACGACGAAGAGGGAGCCGACGGCGAGACCGGACTGGGTGAGCATGCCGACGAGCGCGGCGGAGGCGACGAGGTTGAACCAGTCACCGAGGAGGCTGACGATCTGGCCGAACCAGAGGTAGCGAAAGTTGCGGTTGTGGCGGAGCAGGTCGGTATAACCGACGGGGGCCTGGGTGGTTGTATTGGCAGTCATTCAGGTTGTCAGGTTATTTTCCCATGCCGCGCAGCGCGTTCAGGCAGCGTTCGACTGCTTCGAGAGGAGGATAGGCTTCGCTCTCGTATTCGACGATGTACCATTCGGTGCCGCCGACGGATTCGCAGGCCTCGAAAAAGGCGGGCCAGTCGGTATCGTCCTCGCCGATGACGGGGTCGAAGGCGGGATTGGGGTAGTCGTGGCCGGGGCCTTCTTGCAGGCTCTTGGTGAAGGGTTTGAGATGGACTGTGACGGCGCGGCCGGGGTAGCTGCGAATGACGCTGACGGGGTCGGCGCCGCCGTAGACGGCGTTGCCGGTGTCGAACTGCATGATTACGGACGGGCCGGTGTTGCCGAAGAAGGTATCCCAGGGCGTTTCGCCGTCGAGAGGCAGGAACTCGTGGAAGTGGTTGTGGTAGCCGGTACTCATGCCTTCGGATGCGAGGCGGTCGGCGAGACGGTCGGTGAATTCGGCCAGCTTGAGCCAGTCGTCGCGGCTACGGCGCAGCTCTTCGGGGATGCCGGGGATGATGAGTTTGTCGTTGCCGAGGGCGTGGTGGAATGCGATGGTCTCGGGCAGGGCGTCGTCCTGGACGAGGTCGAAGGGGACGTGCCAGCCGGCGCAGGCGAGGCCGAGTTCGTCGATTTCGGCTTTGAGGGCGGAGGCGGCGTGTTGGGGCGGGCCGGCGAACTCGACGCCGGCGTAGCCCATTTTGGCGACGGCTGCGAGGGTGCCGGGCATGTCGGCGGCAAATTCATGGCGAACGGAAAAGAGTTGGAGGGCGATGGGAGGCATGGGGACGGGATCCTTTCGGCGGTATAGAAAGACAGTGTAAACGATCAGTTGATGGAAGCCGATGCCTCTGGCGCCAGTTGGAAACCGGTCGCAGGGGTCATTTTCCGGTCTCCTGTGTGTCGACGCTGAGCTGGCGGACGGCGGCTTCGTCTATGTCGACGCCGAGGCCGGGTCCGGAGGGGACGTCGAGGAAGCCGCCGGACTGGTCGAAGGGTTCGGCGATGCCCTCGCGGATGGGGCTGGGGGTGCGGTCGAACTCCATGACGGGTTCCTGCTGGTAGGGGCGGGGGGTGCGTGCGGGCGGGCATTCGGGCACGGCGGAGGCGACGTGGAGGCTGGCGGCGATCATGACGGGGGAGCCCCAGACGTGGGGGTTGAAGAGGATGCCGAAGGCGTTGGCCATGGAGGCGACGCGGTGCATTTCGGTGATGCCGCCGGCCATTACGACATCGGGTTGGATTATATCGACGCAGCGGCGGCCGATAAAGTCTTTGAATTCGTAGCGGGTGCGCAGGTTTTCGCCGCCGGCGATGGCCATGGGCAGCGCGGCCTTGACCTGCAGGTAGCCCTCCACGTCTTTGGCGTTGACGGGCTCTTCGAACCAGTAGACGTCGAGGCCGGCCAGCTCGCGGCCGATGCGGATGGCAGTGGTGGCGTTATAGGCCTGGTTGGCGTCGACCATGAGGTAGATATCGGGGCCGATGGCCTCGCGGAGGGCGGCGACGCGGCGCACGTCCTGGGCGAGGGGGAGGCCGCCGACCTTGGTTTTCATGCCGGCGAAGCCGAGGTCGACGTACATGCGGGCTTCGTCGAGGAGCCGTTGCGGAATGACGCGGCCGTCGGAGGCGAGGTTTTCCTCGGTATAGTAGAGGCCGGTGGCGTAGACGGCGATGCGGTCGCGCACTTTTCCGCCGAGGAGGGCCGAGACGGGCAGGCCGCTGGCTCTGCCGGCGATGTCCCAGAGGGCGGTATCGACGGCGCTGATGGCGCTGCCGCCGATGCCGCCGGCGACGTTGCCGTTGTAGAGGAGGCGGAACATGGCTTGCCAGAGCAGGTTGCGCTGCATGGGGTCGGCGCCGAGGAGGAGGGGGGCGAACTCCTCGTGGACGATGCGAACGGAGGGGCCGTGGAGGCCCTCGCCCCAGCCGACGATGCCATCGTCGGTGACGAGTTTGACGAGGCCGACCTGGCGCTTTTCGGTCCAGCCCTGCGACCAGCCGAAGCCGGGTTGGATGGGGGCTTCGAGGAGGAAGGTTTCGATGGAGGCGATACGCATTGGTGAGGCTCCGGGATGGTTGTTCGCGGCAGCGGGACCGCGACATGAGCAGGGCGCGGGGGTGAACGCCACGGGTGATTGACAGCTGGTGACCAACCGTGTCTATCCCGGCACACTCTGCTGGCGGTCCAAGGTTCTATAGTACCATGCGGGGAATCAGAATTGCGATCACGATGACGGCGAGCTGGCAGCCCGTGACCCAGGCGAATGCGCGCAGGAAGCGGCCGAGGCTGACTTTGGAGGCGCGGCGGTAGCCTGCCTCGCTCCAGAAGAAGAAGACCACGGCGGCGACGGCCAGTGCCAGGAGCGAGAAGCGGTGGACGGCGGGAAGCGTCCACTGGTCGGCGCCGAGAGCGATGGCGATGGCGCGCATGGCTGGGAGGGTCGTTACGATGTTGAGGATGAACAGCCCGCAAGAGGTAAACCAGAGCAGGTAAAACAGTATGATCTGTGAGGCGGCGTTGCCTACAAACTTCACGTTTCTCATAGGGGGTATCCAACTATAGGGCCAGAGGCCGGGAGGAGCGGACGTTCATGCGACGACGCCGGCCAGCTCCAACTCATTGGCGAAGTGGCACTTTGCGAAGTGGCCGGGCGCGACCTCTTCCCAGGCGGGCTCCTGCTGGTGGCAGAGGTCCTGGGCGTAGGCGCAGCGGGGGTGGAAGTAGCAGCCGGACGGTGGGTCGGCGGGGTTGGCGACTTCGCCTTCGAGGAGGATGCGCGCGGATCCGCGGCGGCGGGGGTCGGGTTTGGGGATGGCCGACAGGAGCGCTTCGGTGTAGGGGTGTTTGGGGTTGGTGTAGAGCTCGAGCGTGGAGGCCATCTCGACAATTTTGCCGACGTACATGACGGCGACGCGGTCGCAGATGTGGGCGACGACGCTGAGATCGTGGGCGACGAAGACATAGGTGAGCCCCATCTGATCCTGCAGTTCCTGCAGCAGGTTGAGGATCTGGGCTTGCACAGAGACATCTAGGGCGGAGACCGGTTCGTCGGCAACGACGAGGTTGGGCTGGCAGACGAGGGCGCGGGCGATGCCGATGCGCTGGCGCTGGCCGCCGCTGAAGGCGTGGGGGTAACGGCGCATGACCTCGGGGGCGAGGCCGACGAGACCGAGGGTGTCGGCGACGCGGTCCTCGAGCTCGGTCCCCTTGGCCAGACCCATGGCGCGCAGGGGGGCGCCGATCAGCTCGAGGATGGTCATGCGGGGGTTGAGGGAGGCGTGGGGGTCCTGGAAGATCATGCGCATGTTGCGGCGCACCTGGTTGAGCTGCTGGTTGTCCAGCTCGGTCACGTTGACGCGACCGAGGTTTGGGTCGCGGAAGAAGACATCGCCCTCTGTGGAGGGGATGGCGCGCAGGATCATGCGTCCGGTGGTTGTTTTGCCGCAGCCGCTTTCACCCACGAGCCCCAATGTTTCGCCTTCGTTCACCTGCAGGCTGACATCGTCGACGGCTTTGACATAACCGACGGTGCGCTTGAATAAGCCGCGGCGAATAGGGAAGTACTTCTTGAGATTGTTGATCTCAAGAAGCGAGGATGGAGATGGGGACGGGGAGGCGTTTCCGTTTTCGCGTGACATAAGACCTTTCGTTAAAGCGCTACCGCTTTGCTACCAGTGCACAGTTTGGATTGGGCACTCAAGTATAGAGGTGGCAGCGCACGGCATGCCCTTCATCGAGCTGGATCAGCTGCGGTTCGGCCTCGTCGCAGACGCCGGGCATGAAGTCCGGGCAGCGTGGGTGAAAGGAGCATCCCTGCAGCCGCTGATAGGGGCTGGGAACCATGCCTTCGATGGCGTTGAGCTTCTCGCGCTTGTCCTGCAGGACATCTTCGAGGCGCGGGATAGAGTTCAGCAGCCCCTTTGTATAGGGATGTTTGGGATTGTAGAAGATCGAGTCGACATCGGTGCGCTCGACGACCTTGCCCATATACATGACGACGACATCCTCGGCCATTTCGGCGACGACGCCGAGATTGTGGGTGATGTAGAGGATGGACATGTCGTATTCGGCCTGCAGCTCGCGCATAAGGTCGAGGATCTGGGCCTCGGTGGTGACATCGAGGGCAGTGGTCGGTTCGTCGGCGATGAGGAGCTGGGGGCGACAGGCGAGGGCCATGGCGATTACGGCGCGCTGGCGCATGCCGCCGCTGAGCTGGAAGGGGTAGTCATCGAAGCGCTGCTCCGGGTTGGGCATTTTGACGCGGGCGAGGGTCTCGATGGCGATGTCGCGGGCTTCGGCCTTGTTGACGTCCTGGTGCAGGAGGATGGCTTCGGTGATCTGTTTGCCGACGGTGCGGACGGGGCTGAGGGCGGTCATCGGCTCCTGGAAGACCATCGAGATCTGATTACCGCGAATGTCGCGGAGCTGGCGGTCGTTCGACTCGAATTGGGCGAGGTCGACGATGTCCTTGGCGTCGGAGCGGTCGTCGAACTGGCGGTGGAAGCGGATTTCGCCTTCGACGATCTGGCCGGGGGGCGGGATGAGGCGCATGATCGACATGGCGGTCATGCTTTTGCCGCAGCCGCTTTCGCCGACGACGCCGACGACCTGGCGGCGGCGGACGTCGAGGTCGACGCCATCGACGGCGCGCACGGTGCCTTCGTCGAGGGCGAAGTGCGTTTTCAGGTCCCTGATTTCCAGCAGGATATCCTGTGGTCCGGCTCCGTTTTCGTCTAACGCCATAGCGTGTAACCCTTGTGGTAAACGGCTGGCGACCGGCGCTGCCGCTGGCTTTTGCAAACTGGCCGCGGACTAATGGTACGGGTCGGCGGCGTCGCGCATGCCATCGCCCAGGAAGTTGAACATGAGAACTGCGATGACGACGAAGACGACCGGCCAGAGTGTCCAGGGCGTCTGGGCGACCGACATGATATCCTGCGCGTCCTGGAGCATGACACCCCAGCTTATGGTGGGCGGCTGGAGGCCGATACCGAGGAAGCTCAATGCGGTTTCGCCCAGGATCATGAAGGGAACGGCAATTGTGAGCTCGACGATGATGAAACTGGTGAAGCCGGGGAGCAGGTAGCGAGTGATGATTGACCACTGGTTTTCGCCGTCGAGCCGTGCGGCCATGACAAAGTCTTCTTCGCGCAGGCTGAGGATTTTACCGCGTACGATGCGGGCCAGCCGCGTCCAGTTGAGGATGGAGAGGATGATGGTGATGGCGAAATAGAGGCGCAGGTTGGGCCAGTCCTGGGGCAGGGCCGCGGCGAGCGACATCCACAAGGGGATGGTAGGCAGAGCGTAGAAAATGTCGATGAGGCGCTGGATGACTTCGTCGATGGCGCCGCCAAAGTAGCCGGAGATACCGCCCAGGAGCACACCGAAGATGGCGGTAAGGGCGACACCGATCAGGCCGATGGTCAGGGAGATACGGCCGCCATAGATGATGCGGGAAAAGATATCGCGTCCGATGCGGTCGGTGCCGAAGATGAAGAGCGGCATCGTATCCTTCTCGGTGCCGAAGAGGTGCAGGTCCGACTCGATGAGGCCCCACATTTTGTAGGAATCGCCGCGCACGAAGAGTCTGATGGTGTTAGGCTCGGCGGCGTTGGCCCTGTAGATGGGGCGGGCGGTTACGGGATCGCGGCCGCGCACGATGGTGTAGATGAAGGGGCCGCGGTAGCTTTCGCTGACGACTTCGAAGAGGCGGATCCTAGTGGGCGGGGCGGAGGCGAGATCCTTATAGCGGGTCAAGGGCGCGTGGGGGGCGATGAATTCGGCAAAGAGAACGACGACGTAGAAGAAAGCGAGCACCCACATTGCGAACTTGGCCAGACTATGACGGCGGAATTTCCACCAGACGAGCTGCCACTGCCCGGCGCGGTAGAAGTCTTCCGACTCGGAGAAGGTGGTAGCCGGGCTTGGCGGCGTCTCGACTGTGCGCGGGCGCGGGTTGAGCAGCCTCAGGATATTGGCGACGATTGAAGTCATGGTGTGAGTTACATCTCCTCCACGCTGCCAAACCGGATGCGGGGGTCGACGGCTGCCAGAGCGATGTCGGCCAGGAGGCTCCCGACGAGGGCGAGGGTTCCTACGAGCAGGATGAAGCTGCCGGCAAGGAACATGTCCTGGGAAAGCAGGGCGCGATAGAGAACGACAGCGGCGGTAGGCAGGTTGAGCACGATCTCGACAACGGTACCCCCGGAGATGATCCAAGGCAACAGGAAGCCGAGGGAGCTGATCAGGGGGTTGATGGCGATGCGTACAGGGTAGTTCATGAGGACTGCGAACTCGGACAGGCCTTTGGAGCGGGCGACGGTGACGTACTGTTTGCGCAGCTCATCGAGCATGGTGGCGCGCATGATGCGGATGATATGGGCGGTACCGCCGATACCGAGGATGAGAACGGGCACCCAGATGCGGGTGAGCATATTCTGGAATTTGGCGATGCTCCAGGGTTGGAGTTCGAACTCGGGGGAGAAGAGTCCTCCCACTTTGAGGCCGAACCAGGCGAAGGAGAAGTACATGACGACCATCGCCAACAGGAAGCCTGGCACTGCCAGGCCGACGAATCCGATCATGGTAAAGAGATAATCGGTGAATGTGTATTGGCGTACGGAGACGTAGATGCCGATGGGGACTGATATGGTCCAGACGAAGATGGTTGTGAGAATGGCCAACAGGAAGGTGAGGGCCATCTTGTCGCCGATGACTTCGTTGACGGGTCTGCCCCACTGGAAGGACTGTCCGAACGAGCCTTTGAGGAGGATGTTCTGGATCCAGGTCAGGTATTGGATGTGCATGGGGCGGTCGAGGGCGTACTGTTTCATGAGGCGCTCGACTTCGGCTTCGTCTACATCGCGGCCGGATGCCCGTAGTGCGTTGATGTGCTCTGTCAGATAGTCGCCTGGGGGGAGTTGGATGATCAGAAAGGCGATCAACGAGAGCAGGAAAAGCAACGGGATCATGCGCATGACGCGCTGAATAATGTAGACAGTCATTCGTAGCCCCCTGAGAGGAGAGGAGAGAGAGGCCTCTCTCTCCTCTCTCCTAATTCCTCACTTCTTGCAGTTTACGAGACGCCGCCTTCGTAGTAGAAGGCTTCGGGATGGTAGGTGGAGATGCCGTAGGTATCCCAGCCGACGGGTTTGCCTGCGGCGGGCAGGTTGCGCATCGTCTTGGGGAAGATGAGCGGCGCCGGGCTCTCGGAGACGGAGCCGACGGCCAGCGGGTTATCGGCAAGCCAGTCGAAGATCTTCTTACCGGCAGCGACGCGCTCGGCATCATCGATAACGGTGTTCATGGTGTTGTAATGGTCGTAAAGGGTCTGGATCGCGGCCGGCGGCTCTTCGCCGTCCTGGCCGTTGCTCCTGAACCAGCGCCCCCACTCGGGAGCTGGGCCGCCCTGGCCGATGTTGGTGGGGATGAACCAGCGCATTTCGACCGGAAGCAAGGTATCGGTGCAGCGGTCTGCGTGCCAGCAGCCGCAGTGAACCAGGCCCTGGCTCCAGCGCTCGTTGTAGAGCGAGATCTGGATCTCCTTGGTGGAGGCTTCGATACCGACCTCACGCCAGAAGGTAACGACGATCTCGGTGAACTCGTGGGTGGCGACGCCAACGCGCGGCCCGGCGTGCTCGATGTTGAACTTAAGCACATCGCCGTCAGGGCGCAGGCGGAAGCCGTCGCCGTTGCGCTCCGTCAGCCCCATGTCGTCGAGCAACTGGTTGGCCAAGTCGGGGTCGTACTGGGACCAGTTTTCGGCATATTTCGGTTCGTAATACTGGGAGTTGGGCATCGGCGCCAGCTGGCCCATCTTAGCAAGGCCGAAGAAGAGATTCTGGTTGATCTCCTCACGGTCGATGGCGACGTTCAACGCTTTGACGAAATTGGGGTGCTGCACGATTTCACGCAGCACGAGGTCTTCGGTCAGCGTGTGGCAGGGATAGAGCGTGTAGCGGTCGGTCATGCAGCTGAGGTAGTCCATGACCTGGTAGTGCTGGTTGGGCTCGTTTTCCTTGTAGAGGGGATAGCGGGCAATCGAGACATCGTGCGGGCCGACGTAGTCGAGCTCACCCTGGATGGTCTTCTGCGTGGCGATGTCGTGGTTGGCCACGAAGTCGATGCGCAGATCTTCGACGTAGGGCAGCTGCTGGCCGGAGGTATCGACCTTCCAGTAGTAGGGGTTCCTCTTCATGAGCACGAGGCCCTGCTGCGGCTCCTGGTCAACGATCCAGGCGGAGAGCATGGGATACTCGGGCGAGTTGGGCCGTGTGCCCCAGACGCTGCGGCCACTGCGGACGTTGCTGAGGAGCTGCACCCAGGTCTCATACTCGGATTCTTCGAGCATGGCGGCCAGGTCGTCCTCGTCGGCGAAGTCGGCGTGGAACTGCTTGAGGTAGTTGCTGGGCAGCAGGAAGTCGCCCTGGATACGGCGGGTGAGGTAGGCGGGGAAGTTGCCGAAGGGGGCGGCGAATGTGACGGAGAAGCTGTAGTCATCGTGAATGTCGAGGACCATGTTCTCGCCGCCGTGGCGGTAGACCCACCAGACGCTGGATGCGACCTCGGGATGGGTGGCGACGGAGTTCCACCAGAAGTCGACGTCGCCGGTGGTGACGAGGTCGCCGGTGGACCAGCGCATACCCTCATGCAGGTGGAAGGTGTAGTGCGTGGCGTCGTCGCTGATTTCCCAGCTTGCGAAGAGGTTGGATTTGATGGTCTTGAGATCCTGGTCGGAATAGGTCAGCATACGTTCGGAGAACCAACCGTACTGGCTGACGAAGCTGGAGGGATCGAGGTGAATCTGGCGTACGAGGCCGCCGTACTCGCCGATTGACTCGCGCGGCAGGACCAGAGGCGACACGGGCAGGCGTTCGGTGACGGGGGGCAGGTCACCATTGGCGACCATTTCGGCGAGGCGCGGTGATTCCGAGTACTGGGAGGGCGCTTCGGCGTCTTCCATGACGGTCTGTGCGGGCGCCTCTTCCTCAGCGGCCGGCGCGGCGGCCGGCTCCTCGGTGATCACCTCCGGCTCGGGGCCACCGCAGGCGGCCAGGACGACGGCTGCGGTTGTCGCTCCCGACAGCTGCAGGAAGCGGCGGCGATGCATCGTTCGTTGGGTCATGCTTTCCTCCTGGGTTGAAGCAGTGAAAAATTGTAATTGGCGGATCTAACCACCGGCAAAATCGAGTTGTATAGCCTGGTCAGCATGGACGACGACCATTTGTGTGGCGGGCCAGCCGTCCGTCACGCAGTTGGGGCCTTCGTAATGGTTGGCGTTGTGCAGCGGTTGGGCTTCGCCGTTGACCAGGAGCGGCCCGTTCCAGTCGAAGGTTACGGTATCACCCTGTAACTGGCGATATGATACAGAGAGCTCGTCACAGGTAAGACGTGCAGCCAATATTCGTTTGCGGAATTCGGCAAAGGAGCCATAGTCAGCTTTGCGGCCCATCTGGCATAGCCAGGCGGCGTTGTGCCCGGTTGCGCGCAGTTCGCGGGAGGCGGCGGGACCGTCCTGGACAAGGTCGAAGGGTTGTGAGCAGCCGAGGGCGATGTAGGCGTCTCCCCTGGCGGCGAAGGCCCACTCTTTGCCTATCTGATGCTCGTCGAAGGCGAAGGTGGGAAAGTAGGCGCGGGTGAAGCCGAAGGGATCGGAAGCGGGCAGGTTGTAGAGCGCGATGAGGAGGTCGCGGTGCTGGGCGACGCGGGGCAGCAGCCCGCTGCACCAGTAGCCGTCCCTGCGGGCAACCTGCTTGGGGTCGAGCGCGGCGGGATGGTTGACGAAGACGATGGCGTCGGCGTCCAGAGTGGCCTGCCAGCTCTGCCCGCCCTGGCTGGGCTGACCGGGCTGGAAGTCCTGCGCGCTGCTGAGAAGATAGTCGGGCGTCCTGTAAATCGCTTTGTGGAGCGATTGCGGGGGGTTGTGCTGCTCTGCTTCCTGCGCCTCTTCGCACCCGGCGGCAACGGCGTGGCGTTCGCTGGCCCACATGGCGTCGGGGCCAGGCAGGGTTGCGAGGGAGGCGATGAGGTGGGGGTGGGCATAGTTCTGGCAACAGCAGAGGCTTATGGGCGCGGCGAAATGCCAGTTCCAGGCGCCGACACCCCACATGAGGCGGGCAACGCCGGCAAGGGGCGACACATGTCCGTTTGGGACGACGCCACCGTTTTCAGCCGTGATCTGGCCGGCACCGTAGACACCCTGGAAGGAGTCCAATGCCAGGGTGACCAGGACTTTATCGAGCAGAACTGCGGCCAGATCCCAGATCTCCTGCGAATCGGCGAGATCGATGAGGTGGGCGAGGGCGGTCAGGAGTTGGGCGAGGCTGTGGCTTGACGATTCGGCGAAACCGGCGGTGGCGGCGTCCTGGAGGCGGCGGGTGACTGCTTCTTCGGCGCGCTGGCGGTGCCACTGACCGGAGTGCTGGCTGCAGGGGAAGGTGTGTTCGGGGTAGAGTTGCCCGGCCAGGAGTTCACTGGCTGCGAACAGCAGCTCTTCGGTGTCGCCGAGGGTTTTGCCCGTTCTGTCTGCATAGGCCTGCCTGCAGTAAGGGAAGGAGGAGAGGCAGTCATCGAGCTGCTGTTTGATCTCGGAGGGGAACTGGTCGTTTTCGCCGTAGCGGGCAACCATGCCGAGCAGCATGGTCAGGCGGGTGAGGTGATCCTCTTCCAAGGCGGCGACGGTCTCGATGGCGGGAGAGAATTTTCTGGTGGTGATGCGATCCCACCAGCCGAGGGTCATCTTTGCGATCTCGGAATAGAGGCCGTCATCGTGGGTGACGGCGTGGCGCAGGAACTCGATCTGGCGTTCGACGAAGGTGCCGTAGGGGGCGGTGCGATAGTCTGAGCGTACGGCGGAGAGCGGGATTTTGCGCTGGACGCGGACGCCGCGGATATAGTACTCGCTGGGGGAGGGCATCAGGAGCAACTCGTATTCCCCGTCGGGAATCGAGACAGCCGAAGTTAACGTGCGGTCGCCGTTGTCGCCTTCCCTACCCTCGGATTCAGCGTAGATGCGGCCGTTGGACAGTTGCAGGCGGGCGTTATAGTCGGCCGGCGCCATCAGCTTACGCGGCCAACGCAGGACGATCCTGTCTTCGTGGGCGTAGACGTCTTTTTCGAGATGGAGCTGCTCGAAGAACGACTCGAAGAGCTGGTAGCGGTCAGCCAACTTCGCCGCGTTTTCGGGGGAGTCGGCGGTGGGGGAGTTTTCGCTGGAATTGGACTGATGAGCGCCGTTGCTCCGGGTTTCGGTTGCCAAAGGTACTTCGTCCTGGTTGTTGACTCGAGTCGTCAAATGAAGAGCGGGCTTCGCTGCTGACAGGCAGAGGCGCTTTGACCTTCACGCATGGCAAAAGCAAAGGAGATTCCAGCTTGCCATGGGAAAGGCAAGAGATGGATCCGGTTTCGCTGAATGCGCCCCAGGTCGAAAGGGGCGAAGGTATTGCGCTGCCGATGAGGGGGGAAGCTCAGCCCATTCGTTGGGGGCGAATTATATTCTTTCCGGGGGCGATATTACAAATCAGAGAGGGTTTGTATGCGCGCTTGGGCTTTGTCAATCGGATTGGGGACAGTTGGGGGCCCGGCAGATAGGGACCTGGCAGATGCAAATCAAGTGTAGAGTACCAGGAGTTGCCAATCCACGAGGGCACCCACGAGGGCACCCACAAGGGGTGCCCCTACAGGGGGCGGGCTTGGGCACCCACAAGGGGTGCCCCTACAGGGGGCGGGCTTGGGCACCCACAAGGGGTGCCCCTACGGGGGGACGGCAGGTTGAAAGGAAATGTCAGCGGGGTCTAGGAGTCGACGGACAGCACGGGTTCGCCCAGGGTTGGCCAGCGGGGGTTGATGCCGAGGCCGGGGGCGGTGGATGCGGCCATGCGGCCGTTGCGGCGCTGGGGGGCGCCTTCGGCGGTGCTGACGGTGACGTAGCTGTTGAAGTCGGTGGCGGTGAAAAGGAATTCGGGGGGCGTGCTGTGTGCCAGGTGGGCGATGGCGGCGGTGGTGATGTCGCCGCCCCAGCTGTCTTCGATGGTCATGGCGATGCCGAGGGAGATGCAGAGATCGCGGGCCTGGCGGGCTTTGGTCAGTCCGCCGAATTTGCTGATCTTGATGTTGATGGCATCCATGGCGTCGTCGCGATGCGCGGTGAGGAGGGCGTCGATGCCGTCGATGGTTTCATCGAGGATATAGGGGTGCGAGGTGCGGCGGCGGATGGAGAGGTTGGCGTCGTAGCTGAGGCAGGGCTGCTCGATATAGACATCGACGTCCTGGACGCCGCGTACGACGCGTGCGGCCTCGTGGACGAGCCAGCCGGTGTTGGCGTCGGCGATGAGGACATCGCCGGGGCCGAGTACGGCAGCAACTGCCTGAATTCTTTCGATGTCGGTGTCGGCGTCGGAGCCGACTTTGAGCTGGAAGCGGCGGTAGCCTTCGGCGCGGTAGGCGGCGACGGAGTCTGCCATTTCGGCGGGGGGGCGCTGGGAGATGGCGCGGTAGAGGATGAAGTCGTCACCGTAGCGTCCGCCGAGGAGGACGCAGACGGGCTGGCCGGCGGCCTGGCCGAGGATGTCCCAGCAGGCGACGTCGATGCCTGATTTGACGTAGGGGTGGCCTTTTAGGGCACGGTCCATGTGTTGGTTGAGGATGGCCAGCTGGCGGGGGTCGAGGCCGATGAGGTGTGGGGCGAGCTCGGCGAGGCCGGTGCGGACGCCGGCGGCGTAGGCGGGTAGATAGAAGGGGCCGAGGGGGCAGACTTCGCCGTGACCGACGAGTCCGGTGTCGGTCTCGACCTGGACGATGGTGCTGTCGAAGACGGAGACCGATTTGCCGCCGGACCATGCGTAGCGACCTTCGTGGAGGGGCAGGTCGACCTGATAGGCGGAGATGCGCTTGATTTTCATTGGTGGGACTCTCTATGCGGTGGAAGGCAGTTTGGCGGGGGGTGGTCTGGGTATTGGGGAAGCACGGTTTTTGCGTTGTCTTTGGAACGGCCCGATTTTAACACAGTTCTACGGTTAAGCCGCAGTTGGGGGAGGCAGAGGGCAGGCACAAGGCCTGCCCCTACAGGGACGGTGTGGGGGAATTGGGGACGACTCCGGGGGCGAGGCGTGGACAGGCACAAGGCCTGCCCCTACAGGGATATGATGGGACTGGCGGGACGTGGTCTGGCCAGATACCTTCGATTAGGCACCTGTCACCAATGTCGACACCAAGTCGGCGAGGCAGGTTGTAGGAGAGGGGGCGTTGCGGGGGCGGAGCCCCCGCACAAGGGAGGGCCGAATAGGCCCGACCGCCCAGAACTGCAGGGGTTAGGGGCTGGGGGCCAGGGGTTAGAAACGGCGCTACCTCTGATTCAGGGTTGAGCGCGAGATGGGTGCGGCTGCGCTGCTACCGGAAGCATGGGAAAGTTCGCCCCAATATTGGGATGCACCCTGAACGCCTGCTCACTTGACCAATCTTGTGAGTTCGGTTACAACAGTGTGGATGAATGGTTACGCGCCTCTGCCGGAAACGGGGCGCTGCTTCTCCACTCGGCCCCCGGAAAGGAACCGACGGTTGATCGCTTACTGCCCCAGCAGCAGCTTTCAGGTTGCTGCGGAAGAAGCTCCCCTGCGTTGTCCCCTCAGCGGCGAACCATTGGAATTTCGCGACCTGCCTCCTTTTGATCCGGACCTGATTGATGAGCGAGAGCCGGGCCACTGGCGCTACTCGGCGATGTTGCCGGTGGTGGCCGAGGGGTGCGAGCTGTATTCGCTGGGGGAGGGGTGGACACCGTTGATCAAGGACAGCTGGGGGGACCAGCGGGTGTATTGGAAGTTTGAAGGGCTGATGCCTTCGGGCAGCTATAAGGACCGCGGGGTCAGCGTAATCGTGAACTGGCTGGTGGGGCAGGGCGTGCGGACGGTTATGGATGATTCCAGCGGGAATGCGGGGGCGAGCCTTGCCTGCTACGCGGCGAGGGCGGGTCTGTTTGCGCGGATATTTGTGCCGGCGTATGCGCCGCAGCCGAAGAAGGCGCAGATCGCGGTATACGGGGCGGAGCTGGTTGAGGTCAGCGGGCCGCGTACGGCGTCGACGGAGGCGGCTGAAGCGTCGGAGACGGGCGTCGACGTGGTGTATGCTTCTCATGCTTGGCATCCGGCCTGTTTGCTGGGCTTCATGACGAACGCGTGGGAGATCTGGGAGCAGCTGGGCGGAAGGGTACCGGACTGGTTTGTGAGCCCGGTGGGGTACGGCGGCCTGTTTCTGGGTGCGTGGCGGGGGTTTCAGCATTTGCACCGCAGCGGCGTAATAGAGAGATTGCCGCGGATGGTGGCGGTGCAGGCTGAGCCGATCACGCCGATCTGCGATGCGTTTCACGAGGGGCACAGCGAGATCGTGCCGCGCCGGCAGGTTGCGCCGAGCATTCTGGCCGACGGCATCGCGGTAGAGAGACCGGTGCGCAACCGCTCGATATTGTGGGCGCTGCGGCAGTCGGGCGGTACGGCGATCGTGGTCAACGATGAGGAGATTCTGGAGGCGCAGGAGCGACTGGCGCAGCAGGGGCTTTTTGTGGAGCCGACGAGCGCCACGGTGGCGGCGGCTCTCACGGAGTTGGGTCCCCAACTGAAACCTTCGGATACCGTGGTCGTTAACCTGACGGGGCTGGGGCTGAAACGGTTGCCAGCGGTTTAGCGTTTTTCTGTGCCGGGGAGGCATTGGCATGGAGCATGAGTTCAATGCTTTGCGGGAGCTTGAGGAAGTGGTGGATGTCCGCTTCAATGATTGCGGCCTGTTGCAGCGTGCGTTTGTTCATCGCAGTTATCTGCACGAGGCCGAAGAGGACAGTGCGCTGGAGGACAACCAGCGTCTAGAGTTTCTGGGCGATGCGGTGCTGGGTTTCGTTGTGAGCGAGCTGCTGTTCAGGCGCTATCCTGAGCGGCGGGAAGGGGAGTTGACCAATCTGCGGTCGGCGCTGGTGAAACGCGAGACGTTATCACGCTTCGCCAAGGAGCTGGGGTTGGGCGACTATTTGCTACTGGGGCGGGGGGAGGAGGAGAGCGGGGGCCGCAGTCGCCACACGACGTTGTGCGATACGTATGAGGCATTTATCGGCGCTTTCTATCTTGATCAGGGGCTCTCGGCGCTGCGCGAGTTTCTTGAGCCGAGGCTGATTGAGGAGATCGGGCGCGTGGCGCAGCATGCGTTGACCAAGGATCCAAAGAGCCGTCTGCAGGAGTGGGTGCAGGCGGCGACGGGTCAGACCCCTCGTTACAGGACGGTGAACACCGAGGGGCCGGACCATGCCCGGCTTTTCACGCGGCAGGTGACGATCGGCAAGCAGCCTTACGGCGTCGGGCAGGGGCAGAGCAAGCAGGAGGCCGAACAGGCTGCGGCGGCGATGGCGCTGTTTCGCCTGGGGCAGACGATGCCCGGGTACGAAGACAGCGGACTGGCAGAGGAGTACGAACTGGCGTCTGTGGAGACGGAAGAAATGAAGAGCGAACGTTGAAAGCCGTTTGGCCACGGTCAGCGTTCTGCTCCGTACACAGAGCTACCCCTCGTGCACGGGCTCTCCAATCGCCGCCCTCTCTCTACGCTCACCCCTTCAGGTCGGTCCATAGACCGGCGTTGCGACAAGCCGGCGTTTGTTGCGGATGCGGGCCACGTAGAAGAGGACAAAACAGAAAAGTATCGATTGCAGCAGGACAATCGACGCCCCGCTGGACACATCCACGTAGAAGCTGAGATACATTCCGACCAAGCCGGTCACGGCGCCCAAAAGGGTCGAGTAGATCATCAGGCGGTGAAAGCTGTCGGTCAACAGCCGTATGGTGATTGGTGGAACGACGAGGGCGGCGCCGATCATGGTCACGCCCATGATCTGGACTGCTGCGATGATCACGGCCGCCAGAATCAAGGCAAACCAGGTCTCGATCCAGAAGGTGGGGATCCCGTAGACCTGAGCGACCTCGCTATTGAATGTCGTGAAGAGCAGCTGCTTGTAGAAGAAGAAGATCATGAAGGTCGCGGCCAGGGTAACGAAGACGATCACGGCGATGTCCATGGGTGTAACGCCGAGGACATTGCCGAAGAGGGCGGCGTCGAAGGATTGGGAGAAGCGGCGGTAGCGTGAGATGAGGGCGACCCCGAGCGCGAAACTGGCGGTTGTGACCACGCCGATAGCGGCGTCGGCGCTGATAGTGGTTTTGCGAACGGTCTGGTTGATGAGCAGGGCGGCGATAAAGCCCCAAGATACGGCCCCAACATAGAAGTTAAACTGGAGAATGAAGGCGACGACCGCCCCGCCGAAGACGGCGTGGGAGAGGCCGTGGCCGATGAAACTCATGCCGCGCAGGACGATGTAGACGCCGATCAGGGCGCAGAGGCCGCCGACGAGGACGGCGGCGATGGTACCGTTGCGGAAGAACTCATATTGAAACGGAGCAAGCAGAACGTCCATAGCGGTCAGGCCTCCTTTGAGGCAGGAACAGGCTGAACAGTTTTTTCGAGGCTATCATGATTGGGCAGGCCCCCTTCGACCGGGTCGGGGAGCACTTCCTTCAGTCCGTGGGGATGGGGCCTCTGCTGGACGAAGATCATGTCGTCCTGGCGGAGAACGATAAAGTTTCCTTTGTAAGCATCACTCAAAATTTCTTCGGTAAAGATCTCTTGCGGCGGTCCCTGGGCTACGATGCGGTGGTTGAGGCAGACGACCCAGGGCACATGGGCGGCGGCCATGTTAAGGTCGTGGGTTGTCAGCAGGATGGTCATTCCTTCTCTGTTAAGCATAGTGAGCCAGTGGAAGATATTTTCGGCACTGCGGACGTCGACGCCGGTGGTGGGCTCATCGAGGACGAGGACTTCGGGGTCTGCGACGAGGGCCCGGGCGAGGAAGACGCGTTGCTGCTGTCCGCCGGAGAGATCGCGGATATGGCGTTCTGCCAGATGGCCGATCTCCAGCCGGTCCAGGATTTCGCGGGCGCGTTTGCGCTCGCGGCGGCGAGGCCAGGGCCAGATATTCTGGCGGTGGTCGAGGCCCATCAAGACCACTTCCTCGGCGGTGACAGGGAAGCTCCAGTCGACGGTCTCGATCTGCGGTACATAAGTGATTCGCAGATCCGGTCGCACGCGCTGGATTTCTCCTTCTCTCGGCGTGAGGAGGGTCAGAATGAGCTTCAACAGGGAGGTCTTGCCGGCGCCGCTGGGCCCCACGAGGCCGACGAACTGGCCGGGATGGAGATGCAGGTCGATATCGTCCAAGACATTGAAGGCGCCATAGCCGAAGGCGACGCGGTTCAGTTCGATCAGTGGATCCATTTGGACTTCCTTTTGAGGAGAGAGTAGAGAGGATTGAGGAGAGAGAGGAGTTCCTATCGCCCACCCCTCTTTACTCAATTCACCCTGTTTTTCTCCTTATTCGCTGCCCGGCGCGTTGCCGACTTCTTCGCCATCCATTAGGGAGGGGGCGGCCCCTAGCGTAGCGGCCAGCGTCCTCATGTTTTCTTCCATCATACCGAAATAGGTGAGCAGCCGGCGATTCGATTCAGGGATGGTTGGCGGCATGTGCCCCCCACAGTTGGCGTCAGGCGCGGGCAGAGTCGCGGCAGTCGGTGCAATGTCCAAAGAATGAGACATGATTGACGTCGATCTCAAAGTCGTATTGGGTATCCATCGTCCGGCGAAAGGACCGCAAGACGCTGTGGGGCAGCTCGAGCAGGCTGTCGCAGGAGCGGCAGACGAGGTGGTGATGCGGCTCGGGGCCGGCCAGTTCGTAGGCAAGATGGCCGTCGGCCATGTACACCATCGCCAGGATGCGCTGTTCTGTCAGAAAGTGCAGTACGCGGTAGACAGTGGCCCGGCTCAGCGTGGGCGCGATGCGGTGTACATGGTCGTACACAGTTTCGGGCGTGACATGGTCACCGAGTTGACAGACGGCGTCGAGGATGAGCTGGCGTTGGGGTGTAACCCGGTAGCCGGATTTGCGTAACTGTCGACTGATCTCTGTGGTATTGTGGGGCATGATAATTTTGTTTGTTGCGAAAACTCGCAACAAGGTGCGGTGTTGGCACCACCAGACGGCGGTGTCAACACCGGTTTCCCGTTAGTTTCTTTCTTGCATCTGAGTCAATCTTACTGACTGTACCATCTTGCTGGCAAGACAGGAAATCCTCAAATGCTCCACAGAACTCCTGGATCGAGGCGCGTCTGCTGCTAACCGGGCTTACTCCGTGTCCGGCACGTTGCGGGTGTCGATATGGTCTGCCAGCGAGCCGTTGCCGCCAAGCGCTTCGGCCAGAGTCTTTAGGTTCCGGATGCTCATGCGGTTTCTTCCTGGGAGGCGGGTTCGGCGGCGGTCTGTTCGGGGGCCAGGGGTACACAGGCGGTCATGAGGAGCAGCAACGCAACGAGTGACAGCAGTGTCGCAGACGAGTTTCGCATGACGGGACTCCTTTGTCCGTATGGGGCTTGTCGCGAGTTTTTAAAGAGCGATAATCATGGCACACGTTCGAATCAACGCAACTTGGAATCGCTGAATTTATTGGTTCACAGAAGTATCCGGGCCGGGCACGTTGCCGGTCTCGAGACCATCCATCAGCGCGGGGTCGCCGCCGAGGACTTCGGCCATTGTTTTGAGGTTTTCCACCATCATACTTATGTAGGAGTGTTCAGGGTCGCCCGGATCTCCGGGGAGGTCGTCGTCGCTCAAGGTGCTGACAAATTCGACGCCGACCTCGCGGCCGATCTGTTCGACGATGGGGGAGGGGAAGACCTCCGAGCCGAAGATGGCTGGTACGCCGCCTTCACGCAGCTGGTCTATGAGGGCGGCGACTTCCTGGCCGGACGGTTCGGAGAAGTCGGCGGGTTGGATGGCGCCGAGGACCGTGTAGCCGTAGCGGGGGGCGAAGTAGGCGAAGGAGTCATGGTAGGTATAGAGCTTGCGGTTTTCGGCGGGGATGCTGGCGGTCGCGGCCTGAATGGCAGCATCCAAGGCTTCGATGCGGGCGGCGAACTCATCATAGTTGGCCTGGTAGGCTTCGGCGTTGTCGGGGTCGTGGGCGGTCAGCTTTTGGCGTACGATTTCGGCGTATTGGAGTGCGAAGATCGGGTCGGTCCACAGATGGGGATTGGGGCTGCCGGCCTCTTCGGGAAAGGAGAAATCGAAAACGTAGTCTTCGGGGTCGATGACCATTTCACCGAGGAGGACGATCTCGCCGCCGTCCTTCAGATTGGCTTCGGCCATCTGCATTGCGGATTTTTCCAGGTCGAGCCCGTTGATGAAGATGAGGTCGGCACCGGCCAGGGTGACGGCATCGGAGGGGGCGAGCTCGAAGGTATGGGAGTCGGTGCCGGCGGGCACGAGGCCGGTCAGTTCGACGTGGTCGCCGCTGATGTTGTAGACGATGTTGGTGATGGGGGAGACGGTGGCGACGACCTGGAGGCGGCCGGACTCAGGTTCCGAGGTGTTTTGTACGCAGGCTGCCAGGAGGAAGAATAGCGCCAGGAGAGGGAGAATCTTGGGGGTAATACGCATTCGTGCGATGCCTTTCGTGACAAAAAGGGTTGGTCTCTGCTGAGATGTCGGATGTTTCCGCAATGCTAATTTCTGGAATTCTACCAATTCTAGCATTGTTCCATCAGGCCTTCAAAGTCAGTTGGTATGTATTCCAGGATTGGGGATGCGGGTTGTGGTGGAGGTGAGAGGCGGGTTGGGGGCGTTGGCGGGGGCTTCAAGGACTAGGCATGAGTAGGTCGCAACAGGGTAGTCGAGATTTGAGGAGTACAGACGATGGGGAGTCGTCGGCGCAGCATGTGGTGGGGTGACAGCAGACAGGTCGTCTTGCTAATTCCGAACAAGCCAAGAGATGTATCGGTACGTCTTAAGTTCTGGGTAGTGGAATCCTTCAGCTAGGCCGGGACCAACTCGATGTGGTCTGCAAAGCGTCGGAAGTCGGTAACGTTGAAGGTCAGGAGCCGGCGCTCACCGTAGGCCAGCATGGTGGCTACGATGTTGGCGTCGTGAATCTGTTTACCGCCGACAGGGGTCTGGCGGCACAGCGAAACCAGCAAGTCGGTGACCACGGGCCCGTCCTCCAACACCTCGAATGCAGCGGCGAACCGGTCCACATCGGCGAGTGCGTCATCGCGGACTATAGAAACAGACCACGTCTGTGGACGGGTGACTACTGCCAGATACTCTCGAAGTATCTGACGGCTGATTCGAAGAGGCTCAGAGTTGCTATTGGCATTCTCCAAGCTGGCTCTAGCGGCTGCATGGTGCGGGGCATCAGTGAATCGGGCATTTACTAACACGTTGGTGTCCACAAACATGGGGGTGGCTAGATCCTATAATCGTAGATGTCCTCGCGCCTGAGACTGAGATCTTCTGGCCAGCCGCCGGCGGTATGTACGGGCAACACTTCGTCAAGATTGAAGGACTGGGCGACAGCCTCTGGCTTGCGCCGGAGCAGCAGAGTTTCTGCATCCATGTCCACTTCCGCAGTTTCCCATCCGGCGGCGCCCCAGGCCAGAGCCTGGCTGTGACCGTTGCCCCTGGACTGGTTGGACCACCAAGGTCGATGAAGACGGGCAGACGGCGGCAGTGGGAAGCCGATTATGGATTCTATCTCCCTGAATGTAGTTCTCCACTCCTGCGTAGTAAGCCCACCCAGATGTGTGTAGAGGCGCTGGTACTTTCCCCTTGCCGCCATCTTCCTGTACAGCTGTTCTCGTTCCATTGCCATACCGACCTCCTCGCCAAAGCAACAAGAATGAGCCATTCGACACTTACCATTATAGTTAGTTAGTACTTCGGATGCAAGTCCTTGAGGGCAACTTTCGTCGAATCCTAATTGTCTCATGTGTGTTCATCGTCAGATGGACTGCCTATGGGGACGCGCTTCAATTCGTTGGTGCATCCCAGATTTGGGGTGGGAACAGTCTGACGGGGAATCGGCGCCAGCGGAGGCTGGCGTTGTTTACCGTCTTTGGGCGAGACGCAGTGCAGGCGTCAGGCCTGGCCGTACGGTGGAGTCCGTCAGTTGGGGCGGGTGCGAGGGCAGGCACATGGCCGGCACCTGCGGGGATCTGATGGGACTGGGCGGGAGGTGGTCTGGCTGGACACCTTGGAATAGGCACCTGTCACCAATATCGACACCCGGTTCGATGAGGCGTGTTGTAGTAGAGGGGGCGTTGCGGGGGCTCCGCCCCCGCACAAGGGAGGGCCGAATAGGCCCGACCGCCCAAAACTGCAGGGGACAGGGGTTAGGGGTCAGTGACGGCGGTTATTCTGGCGGGAAGTGGAATGGGAACTGGCGGTGGCTTGGGTGCTAGCAGAGTTATGCGACTGTTCGCCCGCATTTTGGGATGCACGCTAACTTGCCGTTCGTTGACCTGAGGCAGTACGTCCGTTATACTGAGCGCAGCCCTAAACCAGGTTTTCGCGCCTTATATTAAGGAGTGTGATGATGGCATCTGTTCCGACGATTCCGGTGGCTCATTTTGGCGGCAAGGCCAATGCTGCAGCATCATCCCATGGTCCGGAAACGAGCAATGGGGTGGCTGAGTCTGCTGAGAGCATCAGGGAGTTTTATGCTGAGAATGGGTACTATATTTTGCCGGATGCGCTGACGGCGGCGGAAGTGGAGGAGCTGCGGGCGGAGACGACGGCGATCTGCAAGGGTGAGCGGGGGGACGTGGACGGGTTTGAGCCGAATGTTCCCGGTGAAGTTGAGGATGACGTGCTGCGGCGGTATCTGTGCATTCACTTTCCGCACAAGATTTCGGAGGTGATGCTGGGCTATCTTGGCCACCGGCATATTGCGGAGGTGCTGACGCAGGTTATCGGGCCGAACGTGAAGTGTATGCAGTCGATGTTGTTCATCAAGGCGACGGGGAAGCCGGGGCAGGCGTGGCACCAGGACGAGTTCTTCATTCCGACACGCGACAGGACGCTTACCGGTGCGTGGATTGCGCTGGACGATGCGACGGTGGAGAACGGGTGCCTGTGGGTCATTCCGGGCTCGCACAAGCGGGGCATTATCTGGCCGCAGCATGACCATGACGATCCGCGCTTCGACTGCGCGGGCGAGGCGTACGGCTTCCCTTATGGGGATGAGGACTCGATCCCGGTGGAGGTGAAGGCGGGGGCGCTGGTCTTTTTCAACGGGTATCTGCTGCACAGGTCTTTCCCGAACCGGGCGCAGAGCGGGTACCGGCGCGTGCTGGTGAACCATTACATGAGCGCGGAGTCTTTTCTGCCATGGCGAAGTCCAAAGGAAACGGAGCACATGGCGACGGCCGACTACCGGGACATTGTGATGATCGCTGGCGAGGACCCGTACCCGTGGAAGGGGTCCGAGGAGCTGGCGTTGCCGAAGGTGAGGCCTTCCGGGGAGGGGGGCTGTGAGAACTGGCGCAGATACCCCAAACGTGAAAAGCTACCCTTCTTCAAAGATGGATTCCGCCCTGGAGATGCGCCTGAAGATGACGACTGATCTTTGTTTTGGCGATGGGAGGGAGTTGGCCGCGGGCATCCGCAGTGGGGAATTCTCCAGTGTGGAGGTGACGGCGGCGCACATTGCGCAGATCGAGCGGGTGAACCCGGCGGTCAACGCGGTGGTGACGTTTTTGCCGGAGCAGGCGCTGGCAGGTGCGAAGGCGGCTGACGAGGCGCTGGCGCGGGGCGAAGAGGTCGGGCCGCTGCACGGGCTGCCGATGCTGCACAAGGACACGACGGACACGGCGGGCATTCGCACGACGTACGGTTCGCCGATCCACAAGGACAATGTGCCGGAGCAGAGCCAGCTGATCATTGAGCGGCTGCATGCGGCGGGCGCGATCCCGATGGGCAAGACGAACGTGCCGGAGTTCGGGGCGGGTTCGCAGTCGTTCAACCCGGTGTTTGGGGCGACGGGCAATCCGTACGACCCGACGAAGACGTGCGGGGGTTCGAGCGGCGGGCAGGCGGTGGCGCTGGCGTGCGGGATGACGCCGCTGGCGGACGGGAGCGACATGGGCGGCTCGCTGCGCAACCCGGGGAACTTCTGCAACGTGGTCGGCTTCCGGGTTTCGCCGGGGCGGGTGCCGGTGTGGCCGAGCTTGACGGCGTGGTCGGGTCTGTCGGTGCAGGGGCCGATGGGGCGGACGGTGGCGGACGTAGCTTTTCTGCTGAGTGTGATCGCGGGGCCGGATGCGCGTTCACCGATCGCGCAGTCGGAGCCGGGCAGTGTTTTTGCGCGGCCTTTGGAGCGGGACTTCAGCGGTGTTCGTATCGCGTACAGCGCGGACCTGGGGGGCGAGTTCCCGGTTGATCCGCGGGTGCGGGACGCGCTCGAGGGGCAGCTGGCGGCGTTCAGCGGGCTTGGCTGCGAGGTGGCAGATTTCAGCGGCGCGGGCGCGACGCGGGAGCGGAGTGACGGGCCGGGATTGCCAGACTTCGGCGACGCGGACGAGATTTTCAAGATTATGCGGGCGTGGAGTTTCCATCATTCGCACGGGCCGCTGCTGGCAGAGCACCGTCACCAGATGAAGGACACGATCATCTGGAACGTCGAGCAGGGGGCGCACCTGACCGGCGCGGACCTGGGGCGGGCGGAGGAGATGCGCACGAATTTGTACCATGCGATGCGCCATTTTATGGAGACGTATGAGTTTCTGCTGTTGCCGGTCAACCAGGTGCCGCCATTTTCGGTAGACGTGCCGTATCCGATGGCTATCGACAGCGGGGACGGAATGGTCGAGATGGAGACTTATATCGACTGGATGAAGTCGTGCTACTACATTACGGTGACCGGTCATCCGGCGATTTCGGTGCCATGCGGGTTTACGCCTGAGGGGCTGCCAGTGGGCGTGCAGATTGTGGGGCGGCACCGGGATGATTTTGGCGTGCTGCAGATGGCGCATGCGTTTGAGCAGGCGACAGACGTCGGCGAACGCAGGCCGCCGGTGGTTAGTGGTTAGTGGTTAGTGGTCAGTGGCTGGCTTTGGTCGACAGCGGGCTGTTTGGGGGTGAGGAGGAGGCGCGCAACATGAATTGGCCTGAGCATCAGCGCACCTGGACCGTTGCGGAGGCGCAATCGCGGCTTAGCGAAATCCTGCGGCTCGCTGAGGAAGAGGGGCCACAACATATCGGCGCGGACAGGCCATTCGTCGTCGTGCCTGCCGAAAGGTGGTACGCCCACGAACAGCCCCATGGGTTGCCCCATCAGCAGGGTCGTATACCTATGGGAAAGTGGCTGGTGGAAAACATGCCGCGCGGGATTGACCTTGAACTCCCCAGTCGGCGCGAACCCGAATTCGACACTCCGTGGGGATCCTCGTGAAGACTCTCACGTAAGTCGACATCGTGCAGAGCGCTGCCGACAGGTCGAGTACGACCGGCTGGGCCGTCTAAAACGGTCCGGATGTCGGCCCCCGAGATTGCGAACGCAGACCGCCCCGGCCAAGGCCAAGTCGTACCGGGACAGCCCTTGCGCGACGCCCTCGCCGAACGTCACCATAGTCTTCTCATTTCGGCCTCCTCCGTCTGCGACGACATTGCAGCCATTGCTGGAGCATTTGACTAAGGCCGCGAATTGTTCAACCCCTGGCCCGACGTCACCGGCGAAGCCCGGGAAAACTCGCGCAAGTCCACAGTGGCTAGGAGTTTTCAATCGAGGAGGGTAGGGCGACCACCAGGGCACCCATAAGGGGTGCCCCCACGGGGGAATTCGGCAGGTTGGCCCATTTGAGGACGGCGGGCCCGGGCACCCACAAGGGGTGCCCCTACGTGGGGATGGCTGGTTGAAATGGATTGATAGCGACCTCTAGTCGGTAGGCTTTGTCAGGCCCCAGATGCGGGCGGCGGTTCCTCCTAGTATTCTCTCTTTGTCATCATCACGAAGAAACGGCAGGCCTTCCTGGATCAGGCGCAGTTCCTGGGCCAGAGAGGGCCAGTTGTGTTTGGCGCGATGGTGGGCGGGGTAGCCTGTGCCCCAGATGATACGCTCGGCGCCGAAGGCTGAGAAGGTGCGGATTATGAAGGGGTGCACGTCGGAGTAGGGGTAGTCCTGGTCGGAGTGGCCGTTGACGTCGGACAGTTTGACGTGGACGTTGTCGTAGCGGGCGAGGTCGACGATGGGCTGGTAGGCGGATTCGGCGAGGTCGACCTTGGGGTAGCCGAGGTGGTCGAGGATCAGGGTCAGGTGGGGATGGCGGCGGGCGATGGCTGCTATCTGGTCGGCCTCTGCGGCGGTGAGGTGGAACTGGATGACGGCGTTGGCGGCGGCGATCTCCTCCCACATGGGCCCGTTCTGGGCCGTGAGCAGGATCTTCTCATCGGGATAGTACATGGGGTGGAAGCGGAAGCCGGCGAGGCCGCGTTCGTGGAGCCAGTAGCGGACGTGGTCGGCGTTTTTCGGGTCCTGGGGGTCGATGAGGCCGTGGCCGATGAAGCGATGGGGGAAGCGGGCGGCGGAGTCGGCGATGTAGCCGTTGTCCCAGGTGGACCAGCTGGTCTGGACGAGCACGGCCCAGTCGACGCCGTGGGCGTTCATCTCGGCGAGGAGCTCGTCGGCGGTGCCGGGTTCGTCGGGGTAGGTATTCCAGGTCGGGGCGGTGGGGCCGACCGGGTATTTGGGGGGATCGATTTCCCAGACGTGGACGTGTGTGTCTACTATCATAGGGTGCCTCTCAAGGTCTGCAATGGGGCTTGCGACTCGCCCCTGGTGTTTGGCAGGGCGGCTTTTGCTTTGGCATAATGCAGAGGCCGTCATCCCGTTTTCTGCCTTCACATATCTGTAAAGTTGTTGGCAGACAATAGGAGTGCTATGGGCTGCGAAGGCAAGCGAACAAGACGGATTACAGAATGGCGCACTGGGGTTGATTTTACTCGCGGCGACCATTGGAATCAAGTGCTTGGCGAGCGAACTACGTGAAGAGGAGGACGCGGGCAACGGGGCCTCTGTCCTGAGAGAAAGGACAAAGAACATGACAGCGGTACACAAACAGTTTGCCCTCGTTGTCCTTGTGCTGGCCCTAGTGCTGTCGGGCTGCAGCGCGATCTCCGGCGATGAAGCGCCCGCGGCGGGAGCGGGAGAAGAGGTGGCGCAGGCTACGGAGGCGCCGGAACCGACGGCGACAGCGGTGGAAGAGCCGACTGCCACGCCGGAACCGGAACCGACGGCGGTTGCGATCGGACCGCCGCCGGCTTTTCGTGAAGAGCTGGAGGCCACGGACCCGGCGACGGTGGTGCTGGGCGCGGGCACACCGCAGGTGGTGGAACTGTTCGCATTCTGGTGACCGGTCTGCGTACGCTTTGCGCCTGTGGTTCACAGGCTCGAAATCGATTACTGGGGACAGGTTGAGTTTCTCTATCTGGATATTGACGACCCTGCGGTGGCGCAGTACAAGCAGCAGTTTGGTTTTCGCTACCAGCCGCATCTGATCCTGCTGGACGGGGAGGGGAATGTGGTGCAGGAGTACGTGGGAGCGCAGCCGGAAGAGGATTTGCGCGTCGCGCTGGACAATTTGCTTGGGCAGTAGTCAAAAGGCAGTGGTCAGTGGTCAGTGGTCAGTTAACAGCAGATGATTGACAGGATATGAAAAAAGAGCTTGGTGAAGTGACGATTGGGCAGCTGCAGGAGGATATGGCTGCGGGGGCGCGGACGGCTGTCGATATTGCCGAGGGATATTTGGCGGCTATCGGGGCGGTTGACGGTGCGCTGTGCTCGGTGATTGAGACGAACCCGGATGCGCCGGCGATCGCGGAGCAGATGGACCGCGAGCGGGCGGCGGGTCAGGTGCGGGGGCCGCTGCACGGGATCCCTATCTTGTTGAAGGACAACATTGATACGGATGACCGCATGCAGACAACGGCGGGTTCGCTGGCTCTGCTGGGGTCGCGGCCGGCGGGTGATGCGACGGTGGCGGCCGGGCTGCGGGAGGCGGGGGCGGTGATCCTCGGCAAGGCCAACCTGAGTGAATGGGCCAACTACCGCTCCTCAAATTCGACGAGCGGCTGGAGCGCGCGCGGGGGGCAGTGCCGCAATCCCTATGATCTCAGCCGCAATCCGGGCGGCTCCAGCTCGGGGTCGGGGGCGGCGGTGAGCGCGAATCTGGCGGCGGCGGCGCTGGGCACGGAGACTGACGGCTCGATCGTGAACCCGTCGGGTGCGTGCGGCATCGTGGGCATCAAGCCGACGGTGGGGCTGAGCAGCCGGGCCGGTGTGATTCCGATCTCGCATACGCAGGATACGGTGGGGCCGATGGCGCGTACGGTTGCTGACGCGGCGGCCGTTCTGGGCGCGCTGACAGTGGCGGACGAGCGCGATGCGGCGACGGCGGCTGAAGGCAGGAAGGTGCACGGCGACTACCGCCAGTTTCTGGACGCGGACGGCTTGCGGGGGGCGCGAATCGGCGTTGCCCGCAGAGGGGTGAGCGGATACGACGAGGCCACGGACGTGGTGTTCGAGGAGGCGATCCGGGCGGTCCGCGACGCGGGTGCGGAGGTGGTGGATCCGGCCGACATTCCTACGGTAGACGGCAAGAGAATGGGCGAATGCGAAAGGATCGTCATGCAGACGGAGTTCAAGCATGGCATTGCGGCGTATCTGGCGACGCGGGTTGTGGTGGACGCGTCGCTGGCGCAGCCGCGTTCGCTGGCCGACCTGATCGCATTCAACGAGGCGCACGCCGAGCAGGAGCTAGCCCTTTTCGGGCAGGAGCAGTTCGAGCGGTCGCAGGAGAGCGGGCCGCTGGATGGGGAGGTGTACCTGGAGGCGCTGGCTGCGGGACAGCGGCTTGCGGGCGTTGGGGGGCTGGATGCGGTGCTGGACGAGCACGGCTTGGACGCGCTGATCGCGCCGACGGGCGGGCCGGCGTGGCCGCTGGACCCTGAGGAGGCGGGGGATGCGGTGCATGGCGGCAGTTCGCGTTTTGCGGCGATAGCGGGATATCCGCTGGTGACGGTGCCGGCGGGCTTCGTTGTGCAGGGGGCGGGAGCCGGCGCGGGGAGTGCGTTGCCGATCGGTCTCACGTTTATGGGACGGGCGTGGAGCGAGGCGACGTTGATTCGCCTGGCTTACGCGTTTGAGCGGATCACGCAGGTGCGGCGGGCGCCGGAACTGCGGGGATAGTGGTCAGTGGTCAGTCGCGAGAGGGTTCTTTTGATGTTGTTGGTTCTCAGGGGCGAGGAGAGAGGATGAGCCTGCAAACTGATCTCAAGTCGGAAAACGTGAGCCATCTGGCCGTCAGCGGATTCGCGCAGGTGGCTTTGGGCACTTCGGTTCGGGATACGCTGGCCAGGATGCGGGCGGACGGACGGGTCGTGTGCCTGGTGGTTGAGGAGGGCGCGGCGGCCGGCGCCGGCAGCGGGCGGGAAGAGGACTCGCGGCGAGCGCGGCTTGTGGGCATCTTTACGGAGCGGGATGTGATGCGCAAGGTGATCGACGTGCCGGGGATGCTGGAGCGGCCGGTGGACGAGGTGATGACCACGGACCCGATTACAGTCGGCCCGGATGCGTCGGCGGCTGATGCTTTGCGGCTGATGGAGAGGAATCATTTTCGTAATCTGCCGATTGTGGACGGAAGGGGCAGACTGTTGGGGATTATGACGCACCAGGCGATCATCGATTACCTGGCGGACCGTTATCCGGTCGAGGTGCTGAACCGGCCGATCGATCCGGAGCGGTTCCCGCGGAAGGCGGAGGGGGGATAGGGAACGGCGAGGAGAGAGTGGAGAGGAGTGAGGAGAGAGAAACTGCTGGACTACGGTGGTCAGTGGTCAGGATCGGTTGACTTTTGCCGAAGGCCGCTCAGAATTCAACGAGAACTGAAAGCCTGCAGGCCTGTCGGGGATGGTTCCGGCTTGAATGTTGTGAACAACAAAACCAATCGATCCGCGAATTTACGCGAAGGGTCGCGAAGAAAACCTCTCCTTCCGCGAAGGCACGCGAAGCGGCGCGAAGAACACCAAAGGCTACTGGGATTTTCCTTGCGTGAATGCGCGGGTCAGCCGCACTTTGCTAGCGCATATCGCTGTTGTGACAAACGTCAACGGGTTCCAGTTAGTGGTGAATTGCTTAGTGGGAAGTTGGTAATTTTGTTAGGGGAAAATACATACCGCGATTTTTCCAGGCCACCCGTCAGAAGTGTGAAGTCCAATTGGGGGGATCAAGGGCACCCACAAGGGGTGCCCCTACGGGGGCGCTTGGGGGGGAGCCCGGTCGCCGCGGGTGGCCAAGGTCGTATTACCGCACACTCGCTGCGGCGCGAGGTTTAAGGGGGGGCGTTGCGGGGGCGGAGCCCCCGCACAAGGGAGGGCCGAATAGGCCCGACCGCCCAAAAAGTCGAGGAGAGAGTGAAGAGGAGTGAGGAGAGAGAATTCATCGCTCGCCTGAGGTGAAATTTGGGGTGGCTGCGAAATTCCGTCTGCGGGCGTGTTGATTCCTGTCAGGTTTTGAACTTTTTTCGAGTTGATGGCGCTAATCAGGTGCCGTTCGATGGAGAACGCATATGGGGGATAGAGTGAACGAAGGGACGCAGGAATTGGAGGAGCTGGAGTCGGTTGCGATCCGGTTTGCCGGGGATTCGGGCGACGGGATGCAGCTGACGGGGACGCAGTTCACGAATACGTCGGCGGTGTTCGGGAATGACATCAGTACGATGCCGGATTTTCCGGCGGAGATCCGGGCGCCGGCGGGTACGCTGGCGGGTGTTAGCGGATTTCAGGTGCACTTTTCGAGCCAGAATGTGCTGACGCCGGGGGATGCGCCGCAGGTGCTGGTGGCGATGAACCCGGCGGCGTTGAAGGCGAGTTTGCCGGAGTTGGAGCGGGCGGGGACGATTATCGTCAATACCGACGCGTTCACGAGGCAGAACCTGTCGAAGGCGGGCTACAGCTCGAACCCGCTGGAGGACGACTCGCTTGAAGGGTACCAGGTGCTGGCGATTCCGATGACGTCGTTGAACCGGGAGGCGCTGTCCGAGTTCGGGGAGCTGACGAACAAGGAGCGGGACCGCTGTCAGAACTTTTTTGCGCTGGGGATGGTCTTCTGGATGTTCGACCGGTCGATGGATACGACGCGGGAGTGGCTGTTTGAGAAGTTTGCGCGCAAGCCGGTGATCGCGGAGGCCAACCTGAAGGCGATGGAGACCGGCTACTTTCTGGGTGAGACGACGGAGACCTTCCAGCAGCGGTACATGGTGCGGCCGGCGGCGCTGCCACCGGGGACGTATCGCAAGGTTACGGGGAACGAGGCGCTGTCGATGGGTCTGGTGACGGCGGCGCAGAAGATGGGCAAGCCGCTCTTTTACGGCTCGTATCCGATCACGCCGGCGAGCGATATTCTGCATGCGCTGGCGCCCCTACGGCACTTCGACGTGCGCACGTTTCAGGCGGAGGACGAGATCGCGGCGATCTGTGCGGTCATCGGCGCGGCTTTTGGAGGTGCGTTGGGGGTGACGGGGACGAGCGGGCCGGGGATTGCGCTGAAGGGCGAGGCGATCAACCTAGCGCTGATGCTTGAGCTGCCGATGATCGTGGTGAATGTGCAGCGGGGCGGGCCGAGTACAGGTCTGCCGACGAAGACGGAGCAGGCTGATTTGCTGCAGGCGATGTTCGGGCGCAACGGTGAGAGCCCAATTCCGATCGTGGCGCCGGCGACGCCGTCGGACTGTTTTGAGATGGCGCTGGAGGCGGCGCGGCTGGCGGTGCGGGCGATGACGCCGGTCTTTCTGCTGTCGGAAGGGTTTTTGGCGAACAGCGCGGAGCCGTGGCAGGCGCCGAAGGCGGAGGATATCCCTGAGATCGAGGTGACGCACCCGCCGGGGCACAGGAACGGAAACGGTCACGGTCCTTTTCTGCCGTACGAGCGGGACCCGGAGACACTGGCGCGACCGTGGGCGCTGCCGGGCACGCCGGGGCTGGAGCACCGGCTGGGGGGATTGAGCAAGGCGCCGGTCACGGGCAACGTTTCGTATGATCCTGAACACAATGAGCAGATGATACGGGAGCGGGCGGAGAAGGTGGCGCGGCTGGCGGACGTCATTCCGGAGCAGGAGGTTTACGGCGCGGAGGAGGCCGAACTGCTGATGGTGAGCTGGGGGGGAACGTTCGGCGTGGTGCGGTCGGCGGTGGCGTCGGCGCGGCGGGCGGGCAGGTCGGTGGCGCATGCTCACGTGCGTTATCTGAACCCGTTCCCGGCCAATTTGGCGTCGGTCCTCAAGCGGTACCGGAAGATCGTTGTGCCGGAGCTGAACAGCGGGCAGCTGGCGCTGCTGTTGCAGGGCAAGCTGGGTGTGAAGGTGGAGACGTATGCGAACCTTTCGGCGCGTCCGCTGAAGATCGCTGAAGTGCGGGACGTGATTAGCTCTAATCTGGGGAGAGGATAGATGAGTACTGTGGCGACAGAAGAGATCACGCTGACCCGCAAGGATTTTGTTTCCGACCAGACGGTGCGCTGGTGCCCCGGATGCGGCGATTATTCGATCCTGGCGCAGATGCAGCGGATATTGCCGGAGACGGGGGTGGCGAAGGAGAAGACGGTCTTCATTTCGGGCATCGGCTGTGCGAGCCGTTTTCCGTATTATATGAACACCTACGGCATCCACAGCATTCACGGGCGGGCGCCGGCGCTGGCCACGGGGCTTGCGATCGCGAACCCGGAGCTGACGGTCTGGGTGATCACCGGGGACGGGGACGGCCTTTCGATCGGCGGCAACCATCTACTGCACGCGATCCGGCGCAATGTCGATCTGAACATCGTTCTCTTCAACAACAGGATCTACGGGTTGACGAAGGGGCAGTATTCGCCGACGTCGCGGCCGGGGACGGTTACGAAGTCGTCGCCGATGGGATCGGTGGAGCAGCCGCTGAACCCGATTGCGGTGGCGCTGGCGGCGGAGGCGACGTTTGTGGCGCGCTCGATCGATTCGCATCCTCAACACCTGGCGGCGACGCTGAAGCGGGCGGCGGAACACCGGGGCGCGTCGTTCCTGGAGATTTATCAGAACTGCGTGATCTTCAATCCGAACGAGTGGACGGACCTGAGCGACCGCAAGACGCGGGATAACTCGATCCTCTACCTGGAACATGGCAAGCATATGATCTTCGGGAAGGACCGGGACAAGGGGATCCGGTTGAACGGGTTTACGCCGGAGGTCGTGTCGCTGGACGAGGTGGATTTGGATGAGATCCTGGTGCATGACGCGACGTCGAAGCCGCTGGCGTCGATTCTGGGGAGCATGGAGTTTCCGGATTACCCGGCGGCGATGGGCGTGATCCGCGACGTGCGCAAGCCGGACTACGCGGGCGAGCTGATGGGGCAGGTGGAGACGGCGCAGGCGCAGCGGGGGACGGGCGACCTGAACCAGCTCTACCTGGCGGCGGACCTGTGGACGGTGGAGGAGAGGGAAGAGGCGGAGGAGAGGGAGTTTTTGCCTCTGTCAGCTGAGTTCGACGAGATGCCGATCACGGGACTGGACGAAGAGTATATCGATGAGATGGACAAGCCGGAAGAGGTCGTTTCGGAGTTCCAGGATGTACTGGTGACCAGTACGCTGGCGGAACTGAACCCGAAGGTGCCTATTTCGGTGGGCAGGCGAAGCTCGCTGGCGCGGACGGTGCGGCAGATGAACCAGCACAACATCGGCTGTATGCTGGTGACGGATGAAGAGAACCGGCTGGTGGGCATTTTTACCGAGTGGGATGTTCTGAACCGGGTGGCGGGGCTAGTGGAGGATATGACGCAGGCGACGATTGCCGATTACATGACGGCGGACCCGGTGACATTGAAGGCGGACCTGCCGATCGCGCAGGCGCTGAATCTGATGTCGATTCACGGCTTCCGCCATGTGCCGCTGGTGGATGAAATCGGCCAGCCGGCGGGGATCATTTCGTTCCGGGATGTGGTTGGGTATTTGAATGAGGCGTTGGAAGAAAAATAGGGGTTAGGGGCCAGGGATTAGGGTTTAGTGGCCAGAGACGGCGCGGAGAGAGATGGCTGGGCTCGGCGCGACGGAAGTGGGAAGCTTGTTGAAGGTCCTGAGAGTGGGTAGCGTTTTGGTTTGGGTGATTGAACGCATTCGCCAGAGGGCAGTGTCAGTGGCAACCAGAGAGGGGGGGTTATGAAGATTCTTGTCGCAGGGGCTGCCGGGCAGGTGGGGTGCCGGCTGGTGCGGCAGTTGTTGGAGCGCAATCATGAGGTGCGGGGGACAGTGCTGCCGGACGACCCGGCGCTGGAACGGCTGGAGGGGCTGGATATTGAGCTGGCGGCGGGCGATCTGACGGACGAGGCCTTTGTGGAGGGCGCGGTGGCCGGGGTGGATGCGGTGATCCACACGGCGAACATCGTGGGGCCGCAGTTCGACAATAATATGCAGATCGACCGGCTGATCGCGCGGGTGTGCGGCAGGCATGCGGACCGGCTGGAGCGGATGGTGTATACGAGCTCTTCGGGCGTTTTTCCGAACAACGGCGAGACGATCGCGTGCGCGTATCATCCGGTGGACGAGCGGCATCCGAAGCGGCCGATGGGGGAGTACTCGCTGGGCAAGCTGATCGGTGAGGAGTTCACGAAGATGGCGGCGCGGGAGACAGGGCTGCGCTTCTCGATCGTGCGGCCGAGCCACGTGCGCTCGGGTGACGCCATTCTCGGCCATTTTACGGTCGGCGCGGTGGCGGGGCTGCTGGAGCGGGGACAGAACGCGCCGCTGGGTGAGCTGTACATGGCCGACGGTACGGAGCTGTGGCACGACGTGCTGGCGCGGGCGGAGGACGAGAACCAGCCGTGCAGCGTGCGCGATATGGATGGACGGCCATGGCTTTACCAGCCGAACGATGCGCGGGACATTGCGCATATGCTGGTGTGTGCGGTGGAGGAGCCGGGCGCGGTGGACGAGTCGTTCAACTGCGGGGCGCCGGCGCCGTTCAGTTTTCCGGAGGCGGCGGCGACCCTGGCCGAGGAGAGCGGTGTGGAGCCGCTGGAGGTGCGGGTGCCGGTGCGGTACCAGTACGATCATGACAACACGAAGGGCCGCAGTTTGATCAATTTCCGTCCGCGCGGCAGTCTGCAGGCGATGATCAAGTCGGCGCTGATGGTACGGGATGAAGGTTTCATTGACTACGACTGGGAAGGAGTTTCCTGATGCTTCGAACCGCATTCATTGGCGCGGGGCCGCGCAGCCAGGGCGCGCATTATCCGAACGTGAACCGCTTGCCGGAGGTGGAGATGGTGGCGGCGTGCGAGCTGGACGAGGCGCGGCTGCACGAGGTGGCGGTGGCGTATGATTTCCAGTACCGCTACGACGATCACAAGCGCATGTTGGACGAGGTGGACCCGGACCTGGTCTACTGTGTGATGCACGAGCGCTGGCTGCTGCAGCCGGCGCTGGACTGTCTGAACGCGGGCAAGAATATCTTCATCGAGAAGCCGCCGGGGATGAACATGGATGAGGTGCAGCAGATCCACGATGCGGCCGTGGCGAACGACGTGATCTGCGCGGTGGGTTTCCAGCGGCGTCATGCGGCGGTGACGCGGGAGGCGATGAGTCAGGTGGCGCGGCTGGGGCCTGTGTCGACGGCGGTTGGGACATTCCACAAGCGGATGCTGGGCGAGAATGCGTTCAGTTTCACGACGACGAACTGGGACGATCTGTGCCACGCGGTTGACCTGGTGCGCTATATGGCGGGCGGGGAGCCTGTGGAGGTGACGGCCTACCAGGACCACTTCGACAGCGATTACCGCAACTGCTATACGGGGCTGGTGCGCTTCGACAACGGGGCGACGGGGTTCATTCACGGGAACCGGGCTTCGGGCGGCCGGGTGCTGCGCGGGGAGCTGCACGGGACGGGTGTGGGCTGCTATTTCAAGATCCCGCATGAGATCGAGATCACGGAGGATAACGAGGCGCGCACGCTGGGCGGGTGGCAGATCGACGGTGTGGCTGAGGCGGATACGTACCGGTATGACGGTGTGCTGACGATGCACGAGCATATTGTGGACTGTGTGCGCACAGGAGAGAAGCCGCTGACGGATATTCGGGATGCGATCCATTCGATGGCGCTGGTGGCGCAGCTGGAAGGCGTGGACGGCAGGGGCTAGGGGTTAGGGGCCAGGGGTTAGTGGGAATCGTACTCACAGTTAGGTGGGAGAGGGAGATGACTGTATATAGTTTGGATGAGGTGAAGGAGCGGGGTCTGTTCCCGGGGTTTGTTGGGAAGTTTATTCACAGCGAGAATATGACGTTTGTGTACTGGGATGTTGCGGAGGGGTCGCCGCTGCCGGCACATTCGCATCCGCACGAGCAGGTGATCAATATGTTTGAGGGGCAGTTCGAGATCCGGATCACGGGCGGGGAGACGCGGGTGCTGGGTCCGGGGGACGTGTATGTGATTCCGGGTGGGGCTGAACATTCGGGGCAGGCGATTACGCGGTGTAGGATTCTGGATGTGTTTCAGCCGGTGCGGGAGGAGTATGTTTGGGAGGATTGAGCGGGGCTGAAAGGATGGTTTTATTCGCCAAGTCCTCTCGCGCCCCCTGAAGATTGAGAACTGTGTGCGGGCGAATTCTTCAGTATTAACGTTAGTCGAACGTCCCTCTTGCGGGGGACGTTTCTTATTTTGTGTCCACAGGTTCTAACTGTATTGGGCGACGCTCGTATCGACAGCGGTGATCATCTGCCGCGCACTTCGCCGAGATAGTCTTCGGTATTTCCTCCGTTCAGGATGCCGTAGACGCGCTCCACGGGATGTTTGCCAGCAGGCCGTTTTCGAATCAGGAGACCTTGCTCGGTTGGTGTGATATCGACCTCGACATTGGCGGTCATACCGAAACGGTCGCGCAGATGCTTGGGGATGGTAACCTGTCCTTGTTCAGAGATGCGCATTGTCCCTCCAGATGAGAGTCTGTTTTGCCAAGATTATAATTTGACAGTGCGCAAGGCCTAAATTGAACAGGGGCTTCCTTTCTGAGCTGATACCCACACCGTTCGGCGTGTGCCGGATTCTGGATGTGTTTCAGTCGATGCTGGAGGCGTAAGTTTGGGTTGGGGCGTTGGGTGGGATGCTGTCAGATGGGGAGTAGGGTTGCCAGGGTTCGGTCGGCGACGAGGACGAGGAATATGAGGGCCAGGTAGAGCATGGAGTATTTGTAGAGGTCGAGGGCGTCTTTGCGGGCTACTTCGTGCTCCTCTTTGACCTGGCGATGGAGCTTGACCACTTTTTGAAATAACAGAAGATTCAGCAGGACGGCAACCCCGGTGTAGAGCCAGCCGGCCTCGTTGAGGGCGAAGGGTGCGAGGGAGGCTAGTGCTGTGAGGACGGCGTAGAGGAGCATCTGCTGGACTGTGCGTTTGCTGCCGAGGACGGCGGGGGCCATGGGGATGCCTACGGCCTGGTACTGGTCTTTGACGAGGAAGGCGAGGGCCCAGAAGTGTACGGGCGTCCAGAGGAAGATGAGGGCGAAGAGCAGGCCGGCCATCCAGTCGAGGCCATTGGTGACGGCGGCCCAACCCAGGAGGGGCATGACGGATCCGGCGGCGCCGCCGATGACGATGTTCTGCCAAGTGGTGCGTTTGAGCCAGGCGGTGTAGACGATCACGTAGTAGAGCAGGCCTAACCAGGCCAGGAGGGCGGTCAGCAGGTTGGCAGTGAGCCAGAGGATGAGGAAGGAGCCGACGCTGAGCAGGAGCCCGAATATGATGGCGTTGCGCACGCTGATGACGCCGGTCACGAGGGGGCGTTTGGCGGTGCGGCGCATTTGCCCGTCTATGTCGCGGTCGAGCACCATGTTGAAGACGCCGGCGCCGCCGGTGGCCATGTATCCGCCGACGAGGACGCCGAGGAGGGGCAGCCAGTGTGGCAGGCCGCGGGCGGCGATGAACATGGGGCAGACGGCGGTGAAGAGGAGGAGGGAGATGACTTTGGGTTTGGTCAGGGTCAGGTAGTCGCGCCAGGTGGCGGCGGGCAGACGGGTGGCGGTGTTGATCACAGTGGCTGGACCTCTTTGGTTTGCCAGGGCATGGATGGCGCCAGGCTGCCGGCGCGGGGCGCGCTGAGGGTCAGCCAGCCGACGACGGACCAGAGGACGAAGGCGGCCACGGCGAGCGCGAGATGGAGTATCTGGAGCGGAATCGGACCGAGCATAGCCAGATTTACTGTCCCCACGAGCAGTTGCACGACATAGACCAGAAGGAGCATTTTGCGGAATCGACGGGCCTGCGGCGCGGGTTTGAACCAGCCGGTCAGGGCGTAGCTTACCCAAAGGTAGACGCCGACGCCGATTCCGAGGAACGGATGCAGTATGCGCAGGCGAATGAGCGGATGGGAAGCGGCGCTGAAATCCTCTCTCAGTCCCTCCTGCAGGGAATCGGGCGGGAACATGGTGTTGCCCATGGCCGAGATGCCGCCTGAGAACATAAGAAACATCATCCCAAACATGCCGACAGCAAACAGAATCTTGAGCCCGGTCTGACCCGTCCAGGCGGGCGGCCAGGTGTGCCCGGGATAGGCGTATACGGTGGTGAGCGACAGGGCGCCGACGAGGAACAGGGAGTTAAGCAGGTGGAAGGAGACGAGAAGGCCGCGGGCGACGGATACGTTGTCGCCGGTGAGGCCCGTGAGGACGGTGACGGCGCCGATGAGAGCTTCGATGAGGAGGAATACGGCGGAGGCGATGGCGAAGGGCAGGAAGCCGGGCAGGTCATGGCGGAGGCGGATGGCCTTGATGAGCAGCCATACTCCCATGATGAGGGCCACGCCGGAGAGGGCGCGGTGGGAGAATTCCATCCAGGTGGCGAGTCCGTGGTCGAGGGGGAGGATTTCGCCCTGGCAGCGGGGCCAGTCGCGGCCGCAGCCGGCGCCGGAGCCGGTGGCTCTGACGAGGGCGCCCTGGAGGATGACGATTGTGTTGATGGATAGGGTGGTCCAGGCGAGGTGGGGGGGTTTCATTGGGGTGGCATTGGCTTGGATTGCACAGGTGTTGTCCGGGTAAGACGCAAATTGCTTCCATGATGCCATAGGATTGGGGGTGGGTGCTAAATTTGGTGCGGGGGTGAGGGGGGTGGGAGGGTGGCGCACGGACAGGCGATGATGCGGTGAGGGAGGCGAATATGTGAAGGGTTCGTGGGAGGATTGCTACTGCGAACGACAAGGCCAGTGGTCTGGGGCCACTGGCCTTTCGGATCCGACGCCGCTACTCTTTCTCGAATCCGCTATCGCTGAACTTTAGCGTGCGGCTGTTTTCGTTGACGATGCGGACTACGTCGTCGGGGGCGCCGTCGGGGATTTCGGCTTCGATTTCCAGTGTCAGCCGTACTTGGGCGCCGGTGAGGCCGGACAGATGGGAGATTACTTCGTCGGCGATCTGGCTGGCGTCGCGGCCGGCGCGGGTTGGGTCCAGCGTTACTGAGCCGTGGTAGCGCTTGGCCTTGGCCGGAGGGGGTGGTAGCGGGGGAGTTATCGGAGGGAGACCGGGCTCTGGAGGGGGAACTGTCGGATCGTCGGGGGCTGGAGACGGTGAGTCGACAACAGTCTCTGCGTCCATTTGGTGCTGGGCAACGTCCGGCTTCACCAGGAGACCGGCAGAGGTCTCATTGATGAACAGGCCCTGCCCGGCGCGCAGGCCGGGGTAGCGTTCCTTGTCTTCGTCGTACCCGTCGCCGAAGGCAAACGAGTCCTGCGTCCAGGTCAGCAGGGACACGCCGTCGGTGATGGCGCCGAGGAGGACGTTGGGCTGCTGCAGGCGCGGCAGGTAGATGTAGCGGGCGAAGTCGTCTACCAGCTGGCGCACGGCGACGTGGTCGCCGCGCCAGAGGGGTACGCGGTCCAGCTCCATGCGGAGTCGTGTGCCGGCCATGGATGTTACGAGCATTTCGTCGTTGAGGAGGCGGCGGCTGGCCTGCTGTGCGAGGGGGCCTGAGCCGCGCAGACGGATCTTTTGCCACTCGACGGGCGCGTGGGGTGTCTTCTGGCTGGGTACGAGAAGCCATTGGAAGGTCTCGCCGATGCGGGCGTTGACGGTGCCGTCGGCAGATTCGGCCTGCTGTTCGGCCTGGCGTACCTGGTGCGGCGGCAGGTCGAGGGATTCGCGGTCGTCGAGAATGGAGCGCCAGGCCAGGTAGCGTCTGGCAGCCTGATCGAGGTCCTGATGCCGTGCTTCGTCGGGGGCCAGGAAGATGAGTGCGTTGCGGAAGAGGCGGGGCACGGTGCCCCTGGACTCGAGGATGGCGCTGGCGGCGTCGAGCGCGGGGCTGGCTTCGGTGCCGCTGGTGTGGGTGGCCTGGACGCCGAGGACGACCAGACCTACTTCCATGTCATCTTGAACGTCCTGACCGGAATCGGGGAACAGGTGCAGGCGCTTGAAGTCGCCTTTCGTTTTCAGATCGTCGCGCAGCCGCCTTTCGATTTCGCGTTCCACCTTGTGGGGGTCGCGGCGCAGTTCTTCGGCGCGGTCGGCGGCGAGGTTGATCACGGTCGGCTGGGTTGAGTACCAGTAGCGGGTGCCGTCGCGGTAGAGGTAGGTGGCGCTGTCGGCCAGGCGGCGGAGGGCGTCGCCGAAGTCGGAGACGCTTTCGCCGGGCATGGCGCAGCCGAGCTTGATGCGGCGTTCTTCCAGTCCCTGGTTGGCGGCGGCCTGCATGGGCGCGGAGCCGAGGAAGACGGTACGGGCGACGCGGCGGCAGGCGTTGTGGCGGCCGAGATTGGTGATTGTTCCGTCCAGCTGGACGGGCCGCGAACCTGAGCCGTCGATGTCGCGCTCGATGACGGGCACCCAGTTGGCGGGCAGGTAGCGGGTCATTTCGAACTGGACGCGGCCGTCGTCCAAGGGGATGCTGGCGGGGAGGATGAGGGGATTGCGGTCGACGGATTCCCAGAGGGTATGGATGACGGCGGCCATGAGGCGGAGCACGCCGCGGGTGCGCTGGAAGCTGGGGAGGGTGGACCAGTCGGAATAGAGGCGTTCGAAGACTTCGGGGTGGATGGGGTAGGCCTCGCGCATGCGCTTTTCGTAGTCGGCTTCCCTGGTTGCGGCAGGAAAGTCCTCGGGTTTGGAACGGTAGAGGTCGAGGAAGGCACGGGCGACGTTGTCGCGGGTGGTGTAGCTGGCGCCTGAGATCTGTTGGAAGAGGCGGCGGCGAACGATTTCGAAGCTCTCGTCGGCACTGGCGGGGCGCCAGGAGGAGTCGACGCGGCCGATCACATTGCCGAGGCGGGCGAGGGCTTCGCGCCCGCGCAGGCCGCCGACCTCGATGTCGTCGGTTGCGGTGCGGTCGCTGGGCCGGTCGGAGGCGGGCAGGCTGATGACGAGGAGGCAGTTGGGCGGCAGTTTGGCCGATTCGGAGAGGGCCTGGGCGAAGGTGAACTGGGTCTCGAAGGAGCCGGCGGGCAGGTCGCTCTCGTCGTGGAGCTGGCGGGCGTAGGCGACCCACTCGTCGATGAGGATGAGGGCGGGGCCGTAGTCGGTGAGCAGCTGGCGGAGGGCGTCGCCGGGGTTGGTGGCTTTTTCGTCGTCGGCGCGCACGCGTTCGAAGGCGGCGCGGGCCTCTTCCGGGCCGCCGGCGGCGTGGCCCAGTTGCCAGGCGAGCTCGCCCCACAGCGTGCGCACCTGGGTGCCGTCGGGCTTGGTGACAGGGTTGCCGGGGGAGATGCGGTTTCCTACGAGCACGACGCGGTTGACGCGGGGCATTTCGGTCACATCGGCAGTCTGCATGATGTCGTCGATGCCGTCCAACTCGCCGGGTTGCGCGCCAGAGAAGAGGTGATAGAGGGCGAGCATGGAGTGCGTCTTGCCGCCGCCGAAGTTGGTCTGCAGCTGGACGACGGGTTCGCCGCCCTGGCCGCTGAGGCGGCGCAGTCCGTTGGCGAGGAGGCCGCTGAGGCTTTGGGTCAGGTAGGTGCGGCGGAAGAATTCGGTTGGGTTGCGGTATTCGGGGTAGCCTTCGCCGAGGTGCACCTGCCAGAGGTCGGCGGCGAATTCGGCCTGCTGGTAATCGCCGCTGGCGACGTCGCGGTGGGGGTTGACTACCTCGCGCCAGGCGGGAAGGCCGCTGGACGAGGTCGTGGTGGCAGGGGCTGGGGTGCGGCGGCGCTGGCTGCGGGCCTGTTCTTCGAAACGCAGGCGTTGTAACTCCTCCCTCATTTGATTGACTTCAGAAGCCTGTTTGGCAGAGACCGCAGTCAACAGCCGCTGCGTGGAGTCCAACATGCGGACGGTATCATCGCCGGAGAACGGTTCCTGGTGGGCCCAGGAATTGCGGAACTCTTGTAGTTCGCCTACCAAACTGCGTTCTGCACGGCCGAGCGTCTGGACAAATGCATCATTCCAGGACAAAGCCATCAGTTTTAGTAGCGCATGGCAGTCCATTCGCAGGAATTCCCTTTTCGGTTCCCCCCGGACTCCCAGAATCCGGCCCAGTTGCTGTTCTGTCCCCCCTTTATAGCGGTTGATAAACTCGCGGGCTACAAAAGGAGTCAGTCCTTCCTTGAGTAAATCCAGCGCGAGGCCGACGCGTTCTCGATTGGTGGTTGCCATTTTCTTTTCTCGATTACAGTTCTTCTTTGAAAAGCTCCCTCAGCCAGTCAATGAAAGTAATGATATTTGTCACGGAGATGTCCAGATCTTCCGCCCCTATCGCTTGGCCCATCGGTCTGGGCTGTTCTCTTGTCGCCAGCCATGCGTGGACTTTGGCTCTGAGCGACTTCTTGGATCTGAATCTCCGGTGGTTCGATGGAATTTCATCTATGTACTGCTCAGACAATGGCCATAAAGGATCCGTGCTGGGAATCATCTCGGCTACGAAATCCTCAAGTTCTCCACTGGAGTGATTATCCGGCATCAGCCAGATACCTATACGAAGAGTTCCATTGACGATAGTCCCGGTCGACTTGGGCTGTTCAGGGAGTTCGGGAAGGTCGAAGTGCTCCTCTCTTCGTAGTTCGTTCAGTCTGTCGGTTACAGCTTGCCATCGAGAGTTAGGACGTTCATCTGCGTCCAATACGATACCCATAACTCGACGATCTGCCACGTCGGCCTCAACCATAATTGCATCGAGAAGCTTGTCAATACCTCCCGTTTCAATTATGTAGAAGTTGTGAGGCAACTTTTCGCGCTTACTTAGCTGAATGACAACATGCATGTCATCTGTCCCTTCAACAAGTAGCACGCGAGAGTGCAAGTCGGAATCTTTCATGGGCTTATCTGACCTCCGTTCCTTGTTCAGCTACAATCCTGAGTCTTCGCTCCGAGTAGCGGACAGCGCGCAGACCCTCTTCCTCCTTTTCTAGACGTACCAAGACACCCTCGACATCTTGGTTTTCCGTAGCAGCAATGGCGAATCCCCTGACACAGTCCAGACTATGTGTAGAGGCGAAAACCTGCACGTTGTTTTCGCGGGCCGTCTGAAGCACCATACGCCAGAAATCTTGCTGTACCGAGTGGTGAATGCCGTTCTCAGCTTCATCAATCACAAAAAAGCCATTTCGGCTATTTGCTAGGGCCAATGCGACTCCAAATAAACGTAGCGCACCTTCACCGAGACTCTTTAGGGGGACTGGGCGGAGGCTACTCTTCAGCCTTACAATGGCTCTCCTTCCTCCCCTTCTGGCAACCGACCTATCATCGCCAACTACCGCTACCCTTTCCACGTCATCACCTAGAATCAGTTTTAGAGCCTGAGTTGCACGGCTCTCGTCGTCTGTCAATGCCACAGCATCCCAAAACTGAGACAAGGCATTATTGCTTACTGTCCCCGGTCCAATTTCCACACAGGTCGTGATTGGTGGCAATCTAGATTCTTCCCTTCTAACCCGATAGCCAATCTCGCGCGCACGCCTACTGGGATCTCCAAGATAGACGCTAGTCCCCCGGTCACGGTATAGGCTAGTTTGAGGATCGCGAAAAAGAAGTGCAGGAACTGTCCAGCTATCTTTCTGAAACTTGGCTCTAAGAGTCTGCATGTCACCTTCTACAAGGGACTCAGGAAACAATCTTCCTAAGCTTGTTATTTCTTCATCGGACAATTCTGCGAGGTCAATCGTCTCAAGGCTTAGTTGGTCCTTATGACTTGCTGGTCCAATTATCACTCTTTCATGCTGCGTTGTGTCTCGGCCGTAGAAAAGTGACCTCCACTCTGGACTGGCGGTATTCCCACCTTCTTCCTCGGAAACAACAGAAATTTCTTCACGATTGGTAAGCAACCCCTCTAGAACTGCGTACCTAGCACGCGCGGCATAAACTTGAATAGCTTCAAGTGTTGTCGTCTTGCCCACGCCGTTACGCCCCGCCAGCAGCGTCACCCGCCCCAGACGCGGGATCGACAGTTTCCTGATGCCACGGAAGTTCTCGATGTAGAGATCGGGGAGCGGCAGGCCGCTGTCGTTGTGTGTGTCGTCCATATCTTCACTACTCCATAGAAGAGATAGAAGAGAGGAGAGCCGACTTCATTTTGCGCTCTGATCCACGTTGATACCGCGCCGCTGGAACTCTGCCACTACAGAATCGCGCGTGGCACGGGCCTGCGACTCTGCGCGGATCGCGTCCGATTCGGTAGCCTGGGGCCACTCGCCTGGATATCTGGCCTCTACAGCCCATTCCGTCAGATCGGCCAGTTCGGAATGGTCAACCGGCAAGGGCCAACTATCCGGCAGCAGGTTGTGCAGAGCGTTCAAGTCGTGCGTAAACGGAAATTCGATTTCTTCAAGAATCAGAGCCGCTTTCAGTGCCTTCTCCGCGGCTTGCTGAGAGTGCCAGCAGACAAAACGTGAGGAAGACAGGCCGTCCGCCAACAGCCTTTGAGCAACTTCCAGGTCTTCTACAGAGAACCTCAGCCATCGCCTGGCCTCTTGAGCGACCACTTCAGGGACGTTCATACAATATCTTCGCGTCGCGCAGCGCGGCCCGGAGCAGGCTGCCTACTACTTTTCCGCGCCGCGCAATCTCGTCGGGGGTTGTAACGACGATATCTTTGCTGACGGGAAGGTCGCTTAACTCTCGCCGCATCTCGACCGCGGCTCGACGTTTATCCGAAACTTCCTCCATTACCACTAGCAGGTCGACGTCGCTCCAGCAATCGGCGGTGCCGCGGGCATGGGAACCGAAAAGCAGCACACGTGCCGGTTGAAAGCGCGCGACGATGCGGTCTACCATGGTCTCGATCACTGTGTCGGTTGTCATTGCGTTGTTTCAGCCCCATCGAGCAACGTTGCCTGCTCCGCCTGCGGGCGTTCACGGGCGAGGCGGGCGATCTCCGGCCAGCTTTGTACGAGGGCATTATACCCTAAGGCCTCCTGGGCGCGGTTCTTCTGTTCGCAGATGCGGTATAGGCGGTAGGCGAGTTCGCGGGCGGACTCGGCGTCGGCGCGGAGCTTGGCCAGCAGTTCGGCGGCTTCCTCCTCGCCGGACTGGCTGTGCACGCGGATCAGGTGGTGGACCATTTCCCAGACGGTGCGGCGGGTGTCGGTTTCGGGGTCCCAGTCGTCGGGGAACTCATCGGGATGCAGGAGGCGTACTTTGCCGCCGCCAGCGTTGAGGATGCCAGCTTCGATCATGCCGTCGACGCTTGTATTCTTGGCCTTGGAGAGGGTCTCGGCGACTCCGAACTCGCCCTGGTTGAAGCCGGCATGTTCGAACCAGGCGACGGCCCAGCGGGTGTCGGCGTCGAAATCGCCTTCCTGTTCGGCCAGGGCCTCTTCCAGGGTCTGGTTGATGAGCGTGAGGGCGTCACGCACGGTGACTGGGTTGCCGCCGACGTCGAGGACGCGGGTGTAGCGGCTGAAGACGGCCATGCCGGGGCCGATGGCGGCCTGGGCCAGATCCACCGGCGCGATGTTGCCGGCTTGCATGGTGCGCAGGGCTTCCGGAAGCTCATCCCGGAGCACATCGACGAATTCGCGACGGGTAGCCATCGCCGCGTCACTGGACCGAACACGGCAGACAATTACGATGCTTGAAGCAAGGGAATTGGCGCCCATTGCATTCGACCGGTTTCCGAGTTCTGTTCGCATAGGCCAAGTACCAACAATAGTGAAGCCACAACGATTCAGCGCGTCAAGAAAAGTCTCCCAACCGGTGCTAGTTTTGCCTGATTCGTCCTTCCTCTCCGACTGTTTAAAGGCGTAATAGATAGTGACTGGCAGTGCAGAGTGTGATTGGTCGGCAAGATGTTGCATTGCCATCGTCATTCCACCTAGAAAGAATTTTTCGGCTTCTTCTCGGCTGCCGTGGCGATAGAGAGTTGCCACCAACTCTTCAGCCTTTGGTACTGCGAGCGTGGCGAAGAATTCAGGAAAGCTCCTTGTCAGCGTACGACGCATCCAGACGTAAAAGAAATCGGAAAGATCTGCGTAACTGATGTTGTCGTAATAGGGTGGGTCCGTTGAGGCAATCTTATATTTGCTTACGACCTGAGTTGCGGCGTCGGCTTGTTGCGCCCTTCCTCTATTTTGCGATGGAGTAGTCTTCACCGCCTTCCATATCCAATCGACCATTGCCTTGAAGTTACCGGTCGAATCGCAAAAAGGATTGCCTTCTGCGAAGTCCCACACCATCGGAATCGCTTGGCGACCGAATGTGTTACGGATTTTTTCACCAGAATTATGCCAACTACAAATTGTTGACCAATAGTCGGCAACCTTGTTTACTGCGAACGCCATATACACACCCAACGCCTCAGCATACGCGGTTGATCCGGTGCCGCCCTCACGCAGGGGAACGAAATCGTCCGGCAGGCCGACGGCGACTGCGTCGAGGCGGATTCGTTCACGGGCTTCGCCCACCAAGTCGGAGAAGGTGTTTAGCGCCACCAATTGGCGGTCGGTGAACAGGTCAGCAAAGGTATCCAAGCCGTACAGAGACACATTTACGCGGCACTTTCCGGCCAGATCTAAGTCGGGCTTCCAAATAGGTGTCCCGTCTCGTGCAATTGCTTCTTGCATTTGCGTTGGCGACAGATAGACACGTCCACGACTACCCTCGGCAACAATCGCCATCAGGCGCGCGCCAATCCGACCGGCTTGCCCCTCACTGCGAATGTAGTCATATGTAACAGGCACATCCGAAATCAAACAGTGAAATGCCTTTCGTTTCCCGGCAGTAGTGCCCTTGCTGGCAGCTTCCGGCGGGCTCCCGGCCTTGACGGTGAAGTGATACCCGCCTTCCTCAATCACTGGCTCGACGTAGGCCTCCTTGCCCTTCTTCTTCGAGAGAATGAAGGTGGAGGCCAGCGGCACTTCCAAATCGGCGAAGGCCGGGTTGGGGCTGCGGACGGTACGCGCCCACAACCAGGCAATGACTGTCAGCCTGCGGCCGACGTAAGGTTTCAGGTCGGGGCGTTCTGCAGCCATCTCTTCGGTCACCTCCACTTTGGGGTAGAGATGGCCGATGCGCTTCTCGGCCTCGTCGCGCATCCAATTGCCGTAGTAGCGGACGTCTTCGGCGAGGCCGGCGGCGCCTTTCCAGGCGGCGCTGATGCCCACCTGGCCGGCGTTGTGCTCCGGGTTGACCGGCGGACGACCGGCGAACTTGGGCGGGATCTCGATCATGGCCTTGTTGATGAGGACGGCGACGGGGTTGAGGTCGCTGGCGTAGCTTTCGAGACCGAGGCGCTGGGCTTCGAGGGGGATGGCGCCGCCACCGGCGAATGGGTCGTGGAAGGCGGGCAGTTTTTCCGGGTCGAACAGTTCGGCTGCGCGGGGGTGGTTGCGGTTGTCGGCGCATGTGCGGCGCCAGCTCTTGCGGATCTCTGCGCGCGCTTTTTCCAGCACGATCTCGTTGGTGGTGTTTTCCCACAGCACCAGTTCCTCGATAATCTCGAAGAGGCGGTCGCGTTCTTTCTTCTGTTCCTCCTCGGTGGGGAATTCTTCGGGCACGTCGGAGGGATCATCGACCAGTTGGGCGAAGAGGACGGCGCGGGCCGCGGCCAGGGGGCGTCGGGCCCACCAGAGGTGCAGGGTGCTGGGGTGGCCGTGGCGGATCGATTTTTCGCGGGCGGAGGCGGCGTTGATGGCGTCGAGTGGGAGGGCGACTTCGATGAGTTTTTTGCGGGTTTTGGTCTGTTCCATTCCTGCTCCTTAGGTCCAGGCGAACGGCCGCGTCAGGACGTAGCCGTCAGATTTGGTGACTTGGTTTGGCAGCTGGCTTTCCGCAAATTTCCTGCGACCTATGATGAAGTTTGCAGTGGCTACCTGTCGCAAACGTTGGGAGACCCTTTTGGGCGGAAAAGCGAGAATCATTCTTTTGTTTGGGTACCTTCTTAGAACGGTAGTTACCGGACCGGCTAGATCGCTATCTGCGGAAACTATAATCGCCGTGTCGAAGACATTGTCGTGAGCATCTCCAAGTAGTTCGGATGCAATGTTGACATCCGTCATTTTTTCCTCGTAAATCCAGATTACATCTCCACATCTTGGGCACATCCTCTTTTTTCGAAGATAGTAGCCTAGGTGGATACTCACATCCGGCAGCGTCCCAAGTGCCTCAAGAAATGTCTCTTGTTGCCTCTGTATGTTTGGCCTATTTGGATCAGAGTGCACTCTGGCGGTGAAGTATCGTACCGTAACCAAGCTCTGTCCAGGGTGAAGCAGATTTTCTGACAAGCGACGCACGTCGAGCCAATGGTAGCGCTGCCATTTTCTGTCCTGGAGCCCGTAGTAGAGATTGAATCCATCAATATAAACGGTCACCCTTTGCATTTCTGCGTCCCTTCTGGTGCAAGGCGTCAGGAGCCAAGTCCTTTGGCGTGCTTGAGATATTTCAAGAACTCATCCTTGACATTAAGTGAACCATATTGTACATTAGCTTTACCACCCCAACGAGAATATCGTTGGCCTGACGCTCCCGCTTGAACGGGTCAACCTGTGAGTCGCCCATTAATGAGGTGACCAAATGGATACCGACTTCAAACGGGGGCGTTTCTTATCTGTGCGCTTCTGCGGTGCTCTCAACTGTCAAAGCCGGAATCTTCACGAGAACAGCAGCTTGCCAACTACTTGCCTGTGTTGGGATGCAATCTCCGATCCTCTTTCGTCATGGCTCCTGATTGAGTCTCATCCTAAATCGGGTTTGACCAATTCTCTGAGATAGGCTAGACTTTGGACACTACCCCAATGATAGTATCATTGGCCCGACGCCCCTTGCGGGGCGTCTCTTTTTTTGCCATTGCGCGGCTCAAGTTCAGCCTCAGTAGGAAGCCTCTGCTCCCACTAGTCGCACCTAGCGCAGCCGGAAGTCTCTTGACGCCGAGCCAGGTGATTTCCGCGAGTCCCAACTCCTTTTCGAATAGACACGCAGTCCCCTTGTCTGCGGACAACCTCCCGGCAATGGTTTCGCTGATATGAAGGGGCGTTCAGTTCCATCTGCGCGCGAATTCGGCCTTCGAAATGCCACGGGATTCGGAATGTTTTTCCGGGACCCAGCCAATCGGAACCGCGTTGTCTGGCCGCAATCGATCGCTTCTCGATGCCCATGGCATTCCCCAACTTAAAGAAATTGCATTGCCGCAGGACGGACTCCTTCAGTCACGCGGGCTTCTCTGCACGTGCCAGGAGTTCGGCGAAGTTGTAGTTGACGCTGGTGACGCCGAAGTCGGGTTCGCGGTGGAAGGGGCGGCGGAGGTAGTGGACGCGGTGGTCGTCGCGGTCGAGGAATTCGACTATGGCGAGGATGTAGGCGTCGGGCTTGTTGAGCGAGTAGAGGATTTCGTTGCGGGTTACGGTGATGGCCGGTGCACCGGTGACGCGGCCTTTGACTTCGAGGAAGCGCAGGCGGCCGGTGGCGGGGTCGCGGCTTTCGATGTCGTAACCGCGTTTTTCGAATTCGCGGTCGGTGGGTTCGTAGCCCAGGCTCCGTTCGACTTCCATGACGATTTTGCGGGCGCGGGCGGCGGCGGCCTGGGTGTCGGTGGTGGCGGCAGGGGGGCGGGGCGGCGGTTCCCCTGCCATGGCACGGAGCAGGCCGAGGGGCGCGATCAGGGCGGCGCCGAGGACGACGGGCGGGCGGGGTGAGATCTGGCGCTCCAGCTCCAGTTCGGCCAGCCTTTTTTGCAGGCGTTCCTCAAGGCGGTCGGCGCGGTGGCGGGCCTGGGCGGAGTTGAGGCGGGCGTTGGCGCGGCCGGATTGCTCCTGCAGTTTGAGGTCTTCGGCGCGGCGGTCCCAGTGCGAGATCTCTTTGGTCAGCCGGTCCTGTACGGCGTCGCGTGTTTTGTCGAGAAGCGGCTGGCGGGCGCGGCGGATCTCTTCGACGTGTTCGGGTACGACGCTGGCGACGGCGTAGCGCTGGGCGGTCTGTTCCAGGCCGGCTCCGATCCAGGTGCATTCGGGCCGGGCGAGGATGGCTTCGTATTCCGGTTCGTCTGCGGCCAGGGGGCGATAGTCGAGGTAGGGGGCGTATTCGACGTGGCGGGCGTTGGCGGCGGCGTCGAGCTCGACGTAGAGCATGCGCTTGGAGATGACGCGGCGGGTGCCGGCGCGGGTGAGGCTGGCGTCCTGGATGGCGTGTTCGAGGAAGAAGAGGACGCGGGGTTCGGCGCCGGGGTCGCGTTCGTCGACGAGGACGGCGCCCTGCTTGAGGAGGTCGCGATGGCTTGCAAGGGTGCTGTCGATGACGGCGTCGAGGAGGGGATGGCCGTGGCAGACGAAGGCTGCGGGGGGATGGTTGTCGCTTGCGGCGAGGGACTTTTCGAAGGCGATGCGTTCGTAGCGGCGCAGGACGGGCAGGCCGGCGCCGACGGTGCGCTCGATGTTGCGCACGGGGGCGGGGACATGCGTGACCTCGTAGCGGCGGCTTTCGCGCTGGCGGGCACGTCCACCGACGCGCTGGAAGGCCTCGAGGAAGAAGGACTCGATGTAGTGGGGCTGGAGGCGGCGGGCTTCGGCGCGCTCCATGCGAGCGCGCACGCTGTGGACGCGGCTGGAATCCATGGTGTCGGGCGTCAAGGAGCGCTCTTCGAGCAGTTCGCTCAGCTTTTGGGGATCGAAGGCGTTTTCGACGGTGGTGGTGAGGCGGGCACGCACTTCAGGCTGCTCGCCGTAGCGGATGGCATTGACAAGCAGCTCGCGCAGCGGCCTGCCGTCGAACTGCATTTTGCCGAGCACGTCGAATACCTGGCCGCCGAGCGTCTGGCGGGCTTGCTCCAGTTTTTCGAGCAGACGCTCGTATACGTCGCCCTCGCGTGTCTCGGAGGCGACCAGGTTCCAGAGATGGCAGACCTCGGTCTGGCCGATGCGGTGGATACGGCCGAAGCGCTGCTCGAGGCGGTTGGGGTTCCAGGGCAGGTCGTAGTTGACCATGAGGTGGGCGCGCTGGAGGTTGATGCCCTCGCCGGCGGCGTCGGTGGCGAGGAGGACGCGCACTTGGGGGTCGTGGCGGAAGGCTTCTTCGGCGGCGTGGCGCTCCTCGCGGCGGAGGCTGCCGTGAATGGTGACGACGGCCTGCTCGCGTCCCAGGCGGCCGGCGATGCGGGTATGCAGATAGTTGAGGGTATCGCGGTGCTCGGTGAAGATGACCAGTTTCTGCAGGGGAGAGGGCACGGGGTCGGCGATTTTGCCGGCGCCGTAGGGGACGCGGGTCTCGGCGAGCGTGCGGATGAACAGCTTGTCGAGCAGTTCTCCCAGCTGGAGCCACTTGGTATCGCGCCCGCTGCGCAGGACGCGCCCGGCCCCGGCTTCCAGGCCTGTGAGGGTGCCGATCTCCTGCTGCAGCTCATCGATGGTCTGGGCGGCGGTGGCCTGATCGAGGACCTCTCCCTCCTGGGCCTCGATCTCGTTTTCGGGGGCGTCTTCCAGGTCTTCGAAGTCTTCGCTGTCGAGCGCCAACATGGCGGGCGCGGCGATTAGAGCGGTCTCGCCCTTGCGCTGCAGTCCCTCCAACTCCTGGAGGCGGCCCTGCAGGCGCTCGCGGCGGCGGCGCAAGGAACGGTAGATGGCTTCCGGGGAGGAGGCGAGGCGGCGTTGGAGGATGGTGAGGGCGAAGCCGACGGCTCCGGCGCGTTTGTCGTTTTCGAGCGCGCCGGCGCGGTCGAACTCTTCGCGCACGTACTGGGTGACGGCGGTGTAGAGCTGCTCTTCTTCGGGCGACAGTTTGTAGGGGACGGTGTAGGCCATGCGCTCGGGGAAAAGGGGCGTGCTGTCGAACTTGAGCAGTTTCTCCTTTACCATGCGGCGCATGAGGTCGGAGACATCGACGTTGTGTACGCCGTCGCGGAACTTGCCCTCGAAGCGGTCGCTGTCGAGCAGGGCCATGAAGAGCTGGAAGTCTTCCTCTTTGCCGTTGTGGGGCGTGGCAGTCATGAGGAGGAATTGGCGGGTCAGGTCGGAGAGGAGCTGGCCGAGGCGGTAGCGCTTGGTATAGCGCGGTTCGCTGCCGAAGTAGCTGGCCGACATTTTATGGGCTTCGTCGCAGACGACGAGGTCCCAGTCGCAGTCGCGGGCCTTGAGTTTCTGCTGCACTTCCTCGTCGCGGGAGAGTTTGTCGAGGCGGGCGATGACGAGGTCGGTCTCAAGGAACCAGTTGCCGGTGCGGGCGGCTTCGAGCTTGTCGTTGGTGAGGATTTCAAAGGGCAGCTGGAAGCGGCGGTAGAGCTCGTCCTGCCACTGTTCGGCCAGGCCACCGGGACAGACGACGAGGCAGCGCTGGAGGTCGCCGCGGGCGATCAGCTCCTTGATGAGGAGGCCGGCCATGATGGTCTTGCCGGCGCCGGGGTCGTCGGCGAGGAGGAAGCGCAGCGGCGAACGGGGCAGCATGGCTTCGTAGACGGCGGTGATCTGGTGGGGGAGAGGCTCGACGTCGGAGGTGTGGACGGCCAGGAGCGGGTCGAAAAGATGGGCGAGGCGGATGCGCTGGGCCTCGGAAACGAGGCGGAAGAGGGCGCCGTCGCCGTCGAAGCTCCAGGGGCGGGCCTGCTCGGCGACGCTGATGCGGGACTCGTCGTCGCGGTAGAGGAGCTCGTTGGCGACCTCGCCCGCGGGTGTCTTGTAGGTCAATTCTACGGCGTCGTCCCCGTACCACTGCACGTTGACCACTGTGACGAGGCTGTTTGCCAGGACGCCTTCGACAGCGGCATTGGTTGTGAGTTCTTCCAGTTTCATTCTTTAGAATGTTTGTTGTGGGAGTTTCCGGCGAGAACAGTTCGCGATCGCGTGACGCGGCCTGTTCCGGCATAGCTGATGCTACTTTGCATCGGTATTGACGGTCAACTTCAGGGCAGTTGTCTGAACTGTGATTTTGTGGGATTTAAGGGATTAACTGTGATTAGGGCCTGGTTGGCGCTGGTTGTCTCGTATGAGCGTTGGACGAGAGTTTGCGAGCGTTTATGAGCGTTTGCGAGCGTTTTCATGTTGTCTGACCTGCAGTGCATGCAGTTTGTGCAGTGGGCTGTGACGGGGGCCTTGCTGGCGCTGGCGGGCCTGAACGAGTGTTTGCGTGCGTTGTACGAGAGTTGTACGAGCTCTGACATGGTGGGACGAGTTGGTCGGTTCATGTCGGGTCAAGTCGGGTTATGTCGGGTTAAGTCGGGTGAAGTCGGGTGAAGTCGGGCGAAAAAATTTTCCTAACCCATTTTTGTTGTTACGGTTTCGCATCAGTTTTTTCGTTTCCGGAGCCGACTCCCGGTACTGGCAGCCTCTCCACGACTCTCTCACAGACGCCGGACTCACGACGGTCGGCTAACGGTTGGGGGCAGGGTGTCATGTCTGGAGGCATAAGGTCGGGCTAAATCGGGTCAGGTCGGGCAGTATTCCTTTTCCAGGGCTTTTGCGCTTGACTTCGCGCACGTTTCCTCGCTGTCTTGGTTGGGTGCTGGGCAGATACCCGTCCTGGAAGGGTCCTCCCCGGCCTTCAGATTCCCTGCCAGGGGGAATCATGGCTTGGTGGCAGTGAAGATACGCATTCAGTTATGCCTACTTCAGTTCAGCACGTCGCTATTATATCACCGATTTATCACTGATTTTGATGCAATTGCCCTGAAGTCGACTTTTTGGGTGCTGCGACTATGCCCGGCCTGAAATGCGCCATCCGGCATGTGCCGGGACCTTGGGGGATGGAGTACACTACAGCGTGACTGACGTGGTCGAACTGCCAATGTATACAGGGACATGACCATGAACGATTCACTTGCCACGTTCGCCGACCCGCCGAGGGAGTTTTCGGTGCTGCCGTTTTGGTTTTGGAATGATGAGCTGAATGCGGAGGAGATCCGATCGTCTGGATGCACCTTGTTTTACCCGTTTCGTGGTCCAAACTTTGGGACCCACCATAATCGGAAAGTTCGGCCACCGCTCAATTTCAATCGTCTGTCCATTCCAACCTAACTTTCAGCCCGTTCAAGTGATTCCAGTGCAGGTGTCCTTCATGCTGTAATCTGCCGACGACGATTCCCGGTGCAATTCCCTGTTCTTCTGCAAACCGTTGAACATCTGTACTTCCAAAACGCTGGGCGCCGACGAATCTTTTCCAGTTAGGCCTAGAAACCAGGAAATGCGCTGCCCAATTGTCCGCTTCAGCTTCATCAGCACCATTACCATTCCTGGTCCCATCCACGAACACATTCCTTTTGCTGTGCAGAAGAAGGTGCGCTGCTTCGTGAAACAAGCTGAACCAGAGGTGATCGTCCGATTTGTGGCGTGCGCTCAGAGCGATGACCGGCTTGCGGGGTGAGAGCCACCATGCAGCACCGCTAAGGCGGGCCCCCGGCAGCGGTTTGACCAAAACCAGGGCGACCCCGGCATCATTGCAAAGTTTTCGCGCATCTTCGAGTGCCTGAGGAATCTCTGCTCGCGTCAACTGACGGATCCCTTTTAGCGCCTTTGCAAATGCAGGCCTGTCGAACTCATCTATTGTCTGAGTCTCAGCCTCAATCTCCACAAGTCGAAGCCACGCCGCCAAGGCGAAGTCATTACTCTTAAAGCTTGGCGAATGTCGAAAGGCTACGGCAACTGCTTTGTAGCGGCTCTCCCATGCCTCTACAGACGCCACACCAAAAAATCTCAGCAACTCCGTTACCTTTTCGCCGGCCGACGTTACGCTGTGAATAGCGCCCCTTTTGACAAGCTCGCTGACGGGGAAGCTGCGCGCCCAATCAGCGGACGCTTCGGCTTCCCTCGCCTCGGCCTGTCGCATCTGATGCAACCGATAGTCTTTTTCCAACCCGAGCCAGATCCCGGCATCGACTCCCAGTACTTTTTCGAACTGAAGCGCGGTCTCCGCTTCTACGGGTGCCTTTCCGGCAATGATCTCGCTGATAAGTTTCGGTGAGCGACCGCACCTTCGGGCGAATTCAGCCTGTGAGATGTCATTGACTTCAAGCCGCTCCGCCAAGACCCATCCTGGCGGTACTGCATAATCGGGCTGGAATCGATTCTTTGTCGCAACCATGCTTTCTCCTTCCTTGGGTTGGAGCTGTTTAGGTTCATGATCATTGATGGCATGAACGTGCAATCTGCACTGCACTACGCTCCTTTCCAATACCTCTTAGTGATAATCGACCACCTCCAGAATCTTGATTGCGGTCACTTGCTCCAGATCGATCCCTCCGTCTTTTCTGCGTGGGAGTGGATCATGGTTCGGTTCAAACACCAGCCTGAAAGGGTGGACAAGGTCAATTGCGAACATTTCGTTACGGTCTCCCTTGAGCTGGTGCCTCCTTTCCGGACGGGTTGTCGGGACCCTCGACAACGTACTGGCATTTTTCAAGAATCCGATACGCGCCATAATTGTCAGCGCCATGCGATCTCCATATCTCTTCCTGAGCCTTCTCTCCGAACTAAATTCTTTCTGGAGCTTTTGCTTTCTGAAGGTGATTTCCACGGGAAGAGAGGGAAAAGGATTCTCAAAAGATATCGTTACCCATATGGTAACATTTTTACATCGCTACGTCAAGTGCAATCGTAATCGAGTCGCGCTCACCTTCAGGAGGACGAGAAGAGTCCGGTTGGGCTATCATCCCGGGCTACTCGCAAGTACGTAAATCACCATACATACAGTAAACTTCCAAACAACCAACTCAAGAGTGACTTTCATCACCACCGGGACAGACTCATGACTTCCATGCTCGATATATTCAGAAACCCGCCGAGGGAGTTTTCGGTGCTGCCGTTTTGGTTTTGGAATGATGAGTTGGATGCGGAGGAGATCCGGCGGCAGATTGGGGATTTCGGGGCGCATGGGGTGTATGGGTTTATTATTCACCCGCGGGTGGGGTTGCCCAGGTCGTTGGGGTGGATGTCGGAGGCGTTGCTGGGGTTTTATGATGTGGCGATCGAGGAGGCGGGGCGGCGGGGGATGCAGGTGGTGCTTTATGATGAGGGGATGTACCCGTCGGGGTCTTCGGCAGGGCAGGTTGTGGAGGAGAATCCGGCTTTCCAGGCGCGGTGTTTGGAGGCACGGAAGCTGGCGGAGGGTGAGGAGCCGAGGCTGAGGGCGGATGAGACGCTGGCGGCGGTGGTCAGGAGGGAGAGTGGGGAACGGGTGGCGGTTGTCGACCGCAAGATGGACGCGTATATACGGAGGCTGCATTATGTTGACGGCGGACCGAAGGAGGATGAGCCGCCGGCGGGGGATTTGCTGAACCCGGAGGCGGTGGCTTGTTTTATCCGGCTTGTGTACGACGGGTTTTATGCGCGGTTTGGGGAACATTTCGGGGGGCTGATTCCGGCGATCTTTACGGATGAGCCGAGCCCGGTGGGGAAGCCGCGGGAGCGGGGGGTGTGGCCGGGGACGACGGGGATCCTGGCGCACGTGAATAGGCTGCTGGGGTATGATTTCAGGCCGCATCTGGCGGCGCTTTGGTTCGATGATGAGCCGGATGCGGAGCGGTACCGGGCGGATTATGAGCGGGCGATCGCGCTGCGGATGGAGGAGACGTGGTACGCTGCGCTGTACGGGTGGTGTACGGAGCATAGGATTGCGCTGACCGGGCATCCGGCGAAGGCGGACGATCTGGGGGCGGAGCGGTATTTTCATATTCCGGGGCAGGACCTGGTGTGGCGGTGGGTGCTGCCGGACGACCCGACGGCGCTGGAGGGGCCGCAGTCGACACAGGGGAAGTGCGGCAGCTCGGCGATGATCCATACGGGGAGGAGGCGGAACGCGAACGAGCTGTGCGGGGCGTACGGGCACGAGCTGACGTGGGAGGAGATGAACTGGCTGGCGGACTGGTGCTTTGTGCGGGGTACGAATATGCTGTTTCCGCACGCGTTCTACTACAGTGTGCGGGGGATCCGCTGGGATGAGCGGCCGCCGGACGTGGGGCCGAACAGCTCATGGTGGGACAAGTACAGGAGCTATGCGGACAGGTGCCGGCGGCTGTGCTGGCTGAATACGGACAGCCGGCATGTGTGTTCGGTGGCCATTCTGGGCAGGGTGGACTGGCTGCCGTGGGAGCCGGCGAAGGCGCTGTTTCAGCAGCAGCGCGACTTCAACTATGTGGAGGAGCGGCATCTGTGGGAGGACGCGGTGCTGGACGAAGGCGGTATTCACCTGGCCGGGATGCGGTACGAGGCGGTGCTGGCGATGCACGAGCCGGATGCGCGAGCGGGGGAGGCGCTGCAGAGGCTGGAGGAGGCAGGCAGGCTGCTGCGGTGCGGGCCGGAGACGCCGGCGGAGGAGTTGGTGGGGTTTGTGGATGGGTTGGTGGCGGCGGACGTGCGTGTCGAGCCGGGCGCGGGGGCGTTGCGGGTGCGGCGTGTGCAGAAGGGCGGACGGGACTGGTGGATGCTGTTTAATGAGGAGTGTGCATCGCTGACGGGGGAGGTACAGCTGCGGGCGGAGGGCCCGTTTCTGCAGGTGGACCCGTGGACGGGGGAGAGCCGGGCCTGGGAAAATGGCGGCGAGATCACTCTTGATGGATACCAGCTGACGGTGGTCTGCACTGACAAGGAGGGTGGCAGGTAGCCTTTGAACTGCAGTGGTCAGAGACGGCGGCGATTGACAGAGGATGTGAGTGGCGAGGAGAGGGAAGAGTTCGATTGCCCGGTTCTGTGGGTGCAGCCACTTTGGGGGGCGAAAGAGGGCAGGCACAAGGCCTGCCCCTACCGTGGTCGGGGCGGGTGGCTTCGGGGCACGAGGTGGGTGCGCACCCGGTGGCATAGAGATCAGGTTGGCACCGCGGCACCAAGGTGGCAAGGCACCATCAGGGGGGGCGTTGCGGGGGCGGAGCCCCCGCACAAGGGAGGGCCGAATAGGCCCGACCGCACAACTGCAGTAGTCAGTAGTCAGTAGTTAGTGAAGGCGGCGGGTGATGGGGGATGGGTGTGAAGGGGAGGGAGGGTCACGTTGGCCATGTTGAAACATGGCCGCCATTTGGCAGGGACTTGGTATTGGTCTCTAAGAAAAGAAAAAGGGAGCGACTTTGATTTATGCCGCCCGTCCCTGTGTTTGGGGACTTGGCGACATGAAAGTCACTCCCTGCTATGACAAACGGACCGTCTTTTAGGCCACGCTCTGGCGCCTGACTACGTTGCTGGCGGCAGGGCCCTTCGGGCCGTCTTCAATCACGAACTCAACCTGGTCACCTTCCGCAAGGCTGCGGAAGCCCTCCGACTGAATGGCGGAGAAATGCACAAACACGTCGGGTCCATCTTCGCGGGCGATGAAGCCATAGCCCTTCTGATCGCTGAACCACTTCACCGTACCGACAATTGTTTCACTCATGGTGAGTAAACTCCTCTGCTAACTGCGACTACCAGATAAGGCGCAAAACAACCCGCGCACTGACTGGCGATACTACATGAAAAATACCCCTTGCCCCGTTGCATGTGGGGAACGTCCCAACGTAAAGCTGTCAGAACACAAACTGATTTTGCTGCGCATAAGGATACGACATGCCGGTGCGCTTGTCAAATCGCAAAAGAGATAGGTTGTTTTCGTTACTTCCGGGCCGGTTTGTGCGGTGCGGAGGGTGGTCCAGATGGACTGCTGACAGGAGGTAGGGTAGACTTGATGGCTGGGCGCGCCGGCCGTTCTGTGGGCAGTGCGCAGCGGGCGCGGTGCGCCGTCGACGATCCACCGATTTCGGGAGATCCACCATCATGTATTCAGTTCTGGCCGTCGATTTAGACGACACGCTTCTGGAAGATTCCACGACGATCTCGGCGCGCACGATGGCTGCGTTGGAGAGCTGGCAGGCGCTGGGACGAAGGATCGTGGTTGCGACGGGACGCCCGCCGCGTTCGGCGAAGATGGTCGACCCTTTTCTGAACGACTTTCCGATGATCTGCTACAACGGGGCGTGGATTGAACTGCAGGGCAACGTTCTGTTTCAGGCGACGATACCGTTGGACGATGCCCGCCAGATCGTCGGTGCAATCCAGAGTGGGGCGCCGGGCTGCCGGTTGGGGGTGGAAATTGAGGATGCGCTTTATGTGAACCGGGAGGTGGAGTGGCCCGGGGCCCATTTTGTCAGCGACGTGCTGGCGCATACGGACCGCCCGGCGGCCAAGATTCTGACTTCGCTGGAGGAGCTGGACGCGGCGCAACCGCAGTCGTTGAACGGGCAGGCGGTTGTGGGGAAGCCGTCGGAGGCGTTGCTGCGGGGGTTGCCGGCGACGAGCCGGGCGCTGATTTCGCCGAAGTATGATTTGGTCCAGGTGATCCCGTGGGGCACGTCGAAGGCGGCGGCGCTGCGCTGGCTGCTGGAGCGGTGGGGCGTTGGGATGGAGGCGGTGATCTCGTTCGGCGATGACGTGAATGACGTGGAGATGGTGGCCGAGGCGGGGTTGGGTGTGGCGATGTCGAACGCGGTGCCGGAGGTGAAGGCGGCGGCGGACCGGATGACGGTGAGTAATAAGGAGGATGGGGTGGCGGTTGTGTTGGAGGAGTTTTTGGGTTGAGTGCCAAAGGGCTCAATTGCCCTTCAGTACGTTCCAGGCGTATGTTGCCTGGTCGGGTTATCAGTCCAAAATTGAAGAATGGGATTGGCCCCCAGAAGCGGAATCTCATTTCGCCTATCAACAGGCTCCAGATTCGGTTTCATTCAGAGTAAATCTTTCCGGCATTCGGGGTAATTGTTCGGAGTTAAGCGGAAACTCGATCCAGTTCTGGCGCTCACGGGGCCTCGAGAATGGATTGACCGTAAGACGCCTTTCAGGTTATGATTAGAGGCATTCTTACGTTCAAATAGAGGAATCCATGCGCATATCCAAACGAGGGCAAATTACCATTCCCAAACAGTTGAGAGACCAATTCGGTCTTTATGCGGATGCGGAAGTTGAGATCACAGCGACCGCACGGGGACTGCTTATCCAGAAACAGACCGAGGAGCAGCACCCGGTTGACCGTGTCTGCGGGATCCTTGATGGAATCTTAGACGTAGACAAGTACCTGGAGGAGATCAGGGGTAGGTGATCACCTCGGTCGATACCAACGTCCTTTTGGACGTTTTTGTATCTCAGGCGCCGGACCATGCGCAGTCAGTGGACTGGTTACGCGCCGCCTACGATAGAGGAGCCCTGCTTGTCTGCGACATTGTCTATGCGGAACTGGTTCCGGCATTCGGCGAGCGGGCCGCCCTGAACAGGGCTTTGCAGGAGATCGGCGTCACTCTCTCCCCAATCAATAGGGACATTGCCTGGGAAGCCGGAACACGCTGGATGCGGTACCGCCGGGCTGGCGGGCCACGCAAACGAATCATCACCGACTTTCTTATCGGCGCCCACGCAATCGTCTCGGCCGACGTCTTCCTCACTCGGGACCGCGGCTTCTACACCACCTACTTTCCGGAACTGAAGAGTCTCTGATCGGCAACATGTAGGATTCCGCCACTTGCCGGACTGACGAGGCTGGTTCTCATCGCCGCACAGCCCCGACATAACCTCGCCCGAACCTGCCTTGGGCGCTATAGACAGATCACGAATCCTTCAAACAGAGCTTTCCCTCGCAGCATCCCACATGCTAGACTTTAGTACCCCTTTTCTAGGCAAGAGTGCCTCATTCGAAAGAATCTGCTTTGGCAAGGTGGCGCAGCGAATATGCCGAAACACTCTCCATGAACCCTAAGGATATCTTGAAGGTTGAGGGCGTCAGTCTCTCATTTGGCGGTACGACTGTGCTGGACCGGGTTGACTTTGATGTGCAGATGGGAGAGATTCGGGCCATTATCGGGCCGAATGGCGCGGGGAAGACGTCGATGCTCAACTGTATCAGCGGCTTTTACCGTCCGCAGCAGGGCAGGCTTCTGTTTGAGGGCGAGCATGACCTGACCGGCGCCAAGAGGGTGGCGCAGTTGGGTATCGCCCGCACTTTCCAGAATATCGGTCTTTATACTTATCTGAGCGCGCTGGACAATCTGATGGCGGCGCGGCATATACATATGCGCCAGAATATGGTGGCGAGCGCGCTGTACTGGGGGTTTGCGCGCAAGGAGGAGGCGCGGCACCGGGCGGTGGTGGAGGAGTTGATCGACTTCCTGGAGATCCAGCATATTCGCAAGACGATGGTGGGTGCGCTGCCGTACGGGCTGCGGAAACGGGTGGAGCTGGGGCGGGCGCTGGCGCTGGAGCCGAAGCTGCTGCTGCTGGATGAGCCGATGGCGGGGATGAATACTGAGGAGAAGGAGGACATGGCCCGCTTTATCCTGGACATTCACACGCGGCGGGGGGTGACGATTATCCTGGTTGAACATGACATGGCGCTGGTGATGGATATTGCGGACCGGATCGTGGTGCTTGATTTTGGCACGAAGATCGCGGACGGCGTGCCGGAGGAGATTGGGCGCGACCCGGAGGTGATTCGGGCTTATTTGGGGCAGGCGAGTTAGATGGCAGAGATAGAGCGCCTGGAGACGGTACCTCAGCACTTTCTGCGGCAGGTCGAAGCACTTGGGGCCGATGAAGTTGCGCTGCGGCAGAAGGAGTTCGGCATCTGGCGGGAGTTCAGCTGGCAGGAGTCGTGCGAGCAGGTGCGGGATTTCGGGCTGGGACTGCTGGAGCTGGGGCTGGCGCGCGGTGATCACGTTGCCACGATCGGGGACAACGACCGGCAGTATCTGTGGGCGTACCTGGGGCTGCAGGCGGTGGGCGGCGTGCAGGTGGGGCTGTTCACGGACGCGACGGCGGAGGAGGCCGCGTATATTATCGACCACAGCGACGCCCGATTTGTGCTGGCGCAGGACCAGGAGCAGGTGGACAAGATGCTGGCCGTGCGGGGGCAGATTCCCAAGGTCGAGCGGGTTGTCTACTGGGATGAGCGGGGGCTGTGGGATTATGAAAACCCCTGGCTGGTCAGCTACGAGGAGGTAAGCCGGCATGGTGAGGCGCTGGCGGCCGGGGAGCCGTCGCGTTTCGAGGAGGAGGTCGCGCAGGGGCGCGGCAGTGACCTGGCGATACTGTGCTACACGTCGGGGACGACGGGCCGCCCCAAGGGAGCGATGCTCAGCCACGAGAATATTCTGCGATCGAACGACGCCTTTGTTCAGGTGGACACGCTGTACGACAGCGATAACCACGTCAGCCTGCTGCCGCTGGGTTGGATTGCGGAACACGCGTGGGGGGTTGCGCCGCATTGCGTGCACGGCATGGTCATGAACTTTCCGGAAAGTTTTGAGACGGTGCGGGAGAACGTGCGCGAGATTGCGCCGCAGCGGGTCCTTTACAACTCGCGGCTGTGGGACGCGCTGCTGGGGACGATCCAGGTGCAGATGGCGGAGTCGTCGTGGGTGAACCGCAAGCTGTACGGGCTTTTTTTGCCGGTTGGTCAACGGCTGGCGGACAGGAAGCTGGCGGGGGAGGCGGTGTCGCCGGGATTGCGGCTGGCCTACCGAATCGGCGACTGGTGCCTTTTCCATCCGCTGCGCGATAAGTTGGGGTTCACCAAGCTGCGGGCCGCGTATACGGCGGGGGGCGCGCTGAGCCCGGATGCGATGCGCTTTTTTCATGCGCTGGGCATCAACCTGAAACAGATATATGGATTAACTGAGGTCACTGGAAGTGGTACAATTCATTGGGACGGGGACATCAAGTTTGCGAGTGTCGGGCGTCCCGGGGGCGGCGTGTCGGTGCGCACGGATGAGGACGGGGAGATCCAGATTGGCGGGCCGACGGTGTTCCAGGGCTACTACAACAATGCGGAGGCGACGGCGGAGGCAGTTGTAGAGGAGAATGGGACGCGCTGGTTCCGCACGGGGGACGCGGGCCACATTGACGAGGACGGCCACCTGATCTATCTGGACCGGATGAAGGATATGATCACGCTGGCCAACGGCGAGCGCTACGCGCCGCAGTTCATTGAGGGGCGGCTGAAGTTCAGCCCGCACATTCTGGACGTGATGGCGGTGGGCGGGCCGGCGCAAGAGTACGTTACGGCGCTGGTGATCATCAATTTCGACAATGTGGGCAGCTGGGCGGAAAGGCAGGGCATCGCCTTCACAACATTTGCCGATCTTGCGCAGAAGGCTGAGGTCAGCGAGTTGATACGGCAGACGGTGGACGGCGTGAACGCGGAGATGCCGCCGTCGAGCAAGGTGCGGCGGTTTGTGCTGCTGCACAAGGAGTTTGATGCGGACGAGTCTGAGATGACGCGCTCGCGCAAGCTGCGTCGCGACGTTCTGTACAGGCGTTATGCCGAGATGATCGAGGCGATGTATGCGGGACGGGAGCGGATTCACGTGCAGACTCCGGTGCGATACCAGGACGGGAGCGAGGGCGTGATTGAGACGGACCTGAGAATCGTGGACTGCAGTAGTCAGTAGTCCGTGGTCAGTTTTCGCTGCGAGACGTCGGGGTCAGGCGGCGGTCGTATTGGGAGTTGATGGGCAGGCGGAAGTCGATCGCAATTGCTGTAAAGATCTGCGGATATATGGACACTTACTTTTCACTTGTGGGCAGGTAGTGGGATGAATTGGTCATTGGTGCCTCAGCAGTTTGTTACGGGGATACTGAACGGCGGGACGATCGGTCTGATCGCGTTGGGGATTGTGCTGATCTATAAGTCGTCGGAGGTGTTCAACTTTGCGCACGGTCATCTGGTGATGTTTGGGGCGTTTCTGACGTGGTGGTTCACGGGCGGTGGGGCGGAGCCGGGCGCGGGGTTGATCGATTTGCCGTTGTGGGGGGCGGTGGTGGCGGCGCTGATCGTTTCGATGGGACTTGGTCTTGTGATTGAGCGCTTTGCGCTGCGGCCGATGACGGGGCAGCCGCTGCTGGCGATCATGCTGATGACGCTGGGGCTGGCGCAGCTGTTTGAGGGGACGACGGCAATACTATTCGGCGTGGAGCTGAAGAGCAACTTCCCGGCGCCGTTTTCGCCCAGCGACGTGCTGGTGATTCCCTTTCCCGGCGCGTTCGGCGATGCGATCAGGCTGAAGTACACGCTGGTGGCAACGTTTGTGGTGGCGACGCTGGCCGCGGTTGTGTTCATCTGGTTTTTCAACAGCACAAAGACGGGTCTGGCGATGCGGGCGACGGCGGAGGACCACGAGGTGGCGCGCTCGGTGGGCATCAAGGTCAGGCGCGTCTTCGGGCTTTCGTGGGGGATTGCCGGGGTGATCGCGACGTTGGGGGGTGTACTGCTGGCGACGGTCAGCGGGGTGAGTCTGAATCTGTCGACGGTGGCGCTGATCGCGTTTCCGGCGATATTGCTGGGCGGGCTGGAGTCGCTGGGCGGCGCTCTGTTGGGGGGATTCGCGATTGGCCTGGTGCAGGCGCTGGTGCAGGCATCGCGGCTGATTGAGGTGCGGAATTCTTCTGAAATCGCGCCCTACCTATTGCTGCTGGTGGTCCTGCTGATCCGGCCGGAGGGGTTGTTCGGACAGAAGCGGATCGAGAGGATATAGCCGGTGGCGATGCTGCGCCCTGCGGGGGACTTTGACCGCTCTTATGAGCAGGATATGGCGCTGCTGCGCCAGCCGTGGCACTACTGGCTGCTGGGAATCAGCCTGTTGGCGGCGTTCACTCTGCCTCTGTGGGGGGACGCCTACCTGGTCGCCACTGCCAATCAGATCGCGTATACGATCATTGCGGTGCAGGGACTGAATATCCTGACCGGCTACACGGGCCAGATCTCGCTGAGCCAGGCGGCCTTCATGCTGGTGGGCGGGTATGCGTCGGCGCTGCTGGTGATTCACGCGGGGCTCTCCTTTTTCATTGCGCTGCCGCTGGCGGCGCTGGCGGCGGGCGCGATCGGTCTGATTTTCGGGCTGGCGAGTTTGCGGGTCAAGGGCTTCTATTTGGCCTTCGCGACGCTGGCTGCGCAGTTCATCATCCCGTGGCTTAGCCGGCACACGTTCAAGGATTACCTGGGCGGCGCAAACGGCGCGATAGAAGTGCCGCTTCCGCAGCTGGGCGGTGTGAACTTCGGGGAGGTCAGCAACTACTTTTACATCTCGCTGGTCGTGCTGCTGATTACGACTTTCCTGTTGTTCAATGTCTCGCGCACGCGGTTGGGGCGGGCCTTTGTGAGTGTGCGGGACAACGATCTGGCGGCAGAGCTGCTGGGGGTCAATCTTTTCACGTATAAGCTGCGGGCATTTTTCATCGCGGCGATGCTGGCGGGGCTGGCAGGTGCGATCAAGGCGCACAGCCAGCGGGGCGTCGGCACCGAGTTCGGCTACAGCCTGAACGAGTCGATCATCTACCTGGGAATGCTGGTGATTGGCGGCCTGGGTACGAATCTGGGTCCGTTTCTGGGCGTTGCTTTCATCATTTTGATGGAAGACCTTTCCGACCTTCTGGGCGGGGTGCTGGCCGCGGCTTTTCCTGAAATTTCGGACCAGCTACTGACGTCTTTCCGCCCGATCTTTTTTGGCGTGGCGCTGATGCTCTTTCTGATCTATGAGCCGCGCGGCCTTGCGCACCGCTGGCAGCTCTTGAGAGCGGGTTGGCGGCTGCGTCCATTTGCACGTTAACATCGATTACTTTCGTGGGCGTGCTGCTTTACTGAAGGCATGAACGTTTCAATGGCGATTCGCGAGAAAAGGAATTCACACGGGAGGAGGAACTCCACATGAAAAAGCACCTATCTGTAACTTGCATTTTGCTCGCAATCCTGCTGGTAGCGGCCTGTTCGCCGGTCCCGGCAGAGGAACCGATGGCGGCGGCAGAGGAGGCAGCGCCGGCCGCAGAGGCAGAGGAGGCAGCGCCCCCTGAAGCGCCGATGGAGATCGCTTGTGAGAACAGCTACGAGGGGGAAAGCCTGGTCATTTACCAGCAGGCGGGGCTGACCGGACCGCTGGCGACGCTGATGGGAACGGGCTTTATCAGCGCCACGCAGGACGCGATCGATCAGATCAACGCGGAGGGCGGCGTCTGCGGTGTGATGCTGAGCGTGCGCATGGAGGATACACAGTACGCTCTCGAGCAGGAGATCCAAGTCTATGAGCAGTTCCGTGCGGAGGACCCCAAGCCGTTGTTCATCACGACGGCCAACAGCGCGGCGACGATCGCGCTAAAGGACCGGGTAGTTGAAGACGAGATCGTCAACCTGGCCACGGGGGTCCATTCGCAGTCCCTCTACAACCCTGCCGACGGCTACACGGTCGGGATGGTACCGATTTACCCCGACCAGTTCGCGGGCTTCCTGCAGTTCGTGCACAGCAACTGGGATGAGATCAAGCCTGAAGGCGCGGGAGACAGCATCACCGTGGGCGTTATCGGTTGGGCGAACGCATTCGGCGCGGGTGCGACCACGCCGGAAGCACTGGCCTTCGCCGAGTCTTTGGGAATCACGGTTCTGCCGCTAGAGGAGCAGCCGGTTGATCCGGCCGCAGACGTGACCGGCCAGTTACAGAATCTACTGGTCAACGGCGCGAATGTCATCTATATGCAGGCCATTTCCTTCAGCATTACGCAGGTCATCGGCACGCTGCACGCCATGGGCTTTTACGATCAGGTGGTGCTGGGCAGTGTGAACTGGGGTATGAACCGGGACATACTCAATATTCTGGGCGAGAATGCGCCGCTTGCCATAGGCTACTATGGGGTATTCCCCTATCTGTGGTGGACCGACACCGATGTGCCGGGTGTTCAGAAGGCCCTGGCGACATTTGCGGCCAAGGGATACCCTGACTCGGACAAGGCGTTCACGTACCTGCTGCTTTACAGCGCGATGTACGGGTTGGCGGACGTACTGACGGTGGCGTTGAACAACGTCGGTTTCGACGGCCTGAACGGGACGGAGTACCTGAAGGCGATGCAGCAGATGGGGACAGTGAGTGCGGCGGGCGTCTTTGAGATGAATGTGGAAGGAAGTAACCGGGCGCCGAACAAGGCCCAGATCAGGCAGGCGCAGATGATGGAGGACGGCAGTATTGATTTCGTCGTGGTCCAGGACTTTGTGACTTTGCCGGATTTACGGCCGGCAGCAGAATAGTTACCCTGAAAGGATCTTAGTCGCCGGTGGCCGGAGGAGGTTACGGTCACCGGCGTTGTCGCGTATATGTTGCAGATCAACAATATCGAAGTTGTCTATAGTGACGTGATCCTGGTGCTGCGGGGGATTTCGCTGGCGGTGCCGGAGAAGCAGATTGTCTCACTGCTGGGCGCCAACGGGGCGGGCAAGTCGACGACGCTGAAGGCGATCTCGGGTTTGCTGCGCACGCAGCAGGGGGAGGTCACGCGTGGGAGCATCGAGTGGAACGGAGAACGGATTGACGGCAGATCGCCGGACGAGATCGTTCAGATGGGGATTGTTCAGGTGCTGGAGGGGCGCAGGCTTTTCGAGCATCTGACGGTGGAGGAGAATCTGCGCACGGGCGCAGTTTTCCGCCGGACCAGCGACGCGGAGTTGCGGAGGGATTTGGACGAAGTTTACGGCTATTTCCCGCGTTTGGCGGAGTTCCGGCGGCGCACTGCGGGCTATCTGTCGGGCGGAGAGCAGCAGATGGTGGTGATTGGCCGGGCGCTGATGGCAAAGCCGAAGCTGATGCTGATGGACGAGCCGAGCCTGGGGCTGGCGCCGCTGCTGGTGCAGTCGATTTTCGAGGTGATCGGGCGAATCAACGAGGAGTCGGGTGTATCGATACTGCTGGTCGAGCAGAACGCGAACGTGGCGCTGCGCTCAGCATCGCATGCTTACGTGATGGAGACGGGTCGGATTGTGTTGGACGGGCCGGCGAAGCAGCTGGCGGAGAACGCGGATATCAAGGAGTTCTACCTGGGCATGACGCAGGTGGGCGGGCGTAAGAGCTATCGGGACGTGAAGCATTACAAGCGGCGCAAGCGCTGGCTGGGGTGAAACTGCAGGGGTCAGGGGTTAGGGACCAGGGGTTAGGGGGGTGCCAGCACAGGGCTGGCGCTACTTTTTTGGAGGCTTGTTCGAGCATTTCCAGGATTCGCTGCAGGGGTGGGTAAATGGGGTGAAACTGCAGGGGTCAGGGGTTAGGGGGGTGCCAGCCGAGGGCTGGCGCTACTTTTTTGGCGACCTGTTCGAGCATTTCGAGGATTCGTTGGAGGGGCGGGTGGACGGGGTCGAACTGGAGGATGAGGTCGGTGGTGTAGGGGAGGACGCGGTCGGCGGACAGGCGGGCGGCGACGTCTTCGGGTGCGCCGTAGGCGATGTGGGTGCGCTGGCAGTAGGCTTCGGGGGTAAGACCGGTTGGGATGCCTCCCATGGCGTGTTTTTCGATCTGGCGGAGGGCGTCCTGGCGGTCGTTGCCGAGGTAGATGCCGCGTGAGAGGCCGATGCGGGGCGGCAGGGGGCGCTCGCCCCAGGCCTCGCGGAAGGCGACGGCTACGGGCTCCTGCTCCTGGCCGGCCGCCTGTTCTTCGCTGCCGACAAAGCGGCTGAGGAGCAGGCCGGCGTCGTTTTGGGCGGCGTACTGGGCGCCGCGAATGCTGAGTGCGCTGAGCCAGAGGCGGTCGCCAAGGGTGGGGGCGGGCGGGCGCAGGCGCTGGTTGTCCTCTCCGAGGGTCTCGCCGGCGAGGGCCTTTTTCAGGGTGATGAGGGCGTCGGTGGTGCGCTGGTGGCGGCTGTCGATGTCGACGCCGAAGGCTTCGAACTCGTCGGCGTCGCTACCGCTGCCGACGCCAAGCTCGAGGCGTCCGTTGCTGATAATGTCGACGACGGCGGCGTCTTCGGCGACGCGCAGGGGGTGTTCAAAGGGCAGGACGATGATGGAGGTGCCGAGGCGCAGGCGCTTTGTGCGCTGGCCGACGGCGGCGAGGAAGGGGAAGGGGGAGGGCAACATGCCGCCCAGGTCTTTGAAGTGGTGCTGGGCGACCCAGACCGCGTCGAAGCCGAGTTGGTCGGCGGCGTCAAAGATCTCCAGGTTTTCGCGGTAAGCCTGTTCGGCGTCGGCGCGGCCGCGCAGATGGCTCAGAAAGCCGAGTCGAAAAGGGTTCGGCATAGCATGTTTCCTCGCAGTATCCTCGCTAGTTTTTCTGTTCCAAGACCCGTTGCCAGGTATCCGAATCCACATTGCCGCCGCAGATGACGACGGCCAGGCGTTGTCCGGCGAAACGCCTGCCGGTCTTGAGCAGGCTGGCTACGGTTACGCCGGCGGCGCCTTCGATACGCTCGCCGAGTTCGTTGTAGACGAGGCGCATGGCGGCTGCGATCTCGTCTTCGCTGACGGTCAGCCAGTGATCGACATGGTCGCGGCAGAGGCTGAAGGTGACGGCGTGCGGTTCGATGCCGCCGGCGCTGCCGTCGGAGAGGGTGGGCAGGCTTGCGGTGTCGACGATGCGGCCGGCGCGCACGGAGGCGAGCATGACGGCGGAGTTTTGGGGCTGGCAGCCGACGGTCTGAATCTGGCTGGCGGTGGCTTTGACATGGCTGGCGATGCCGCCCATGAGGCCGCCGCCGCCGACGGTGACGAATACGGCGTCGAGCTGCGGCTGCTGGCGCAGGAGCTCAACGGCGATGGTGCCCTGGCCAGCGATGATGTGCGGGTCGTTGTAGGGGGAGATGAAGGGCTGATTGCGTTGTTGGGCGGCTGCGCGGGCGCTGATCTCGGCGTTGAGGGCGTCGCCGGGGACGCGGCAGAGCGTCACGGGGAAGGGCTCAAGTTGCTCTACTTTGCGGGGAGAGGCCCCCTCTGGGAGATAGATGGTGGCGGCCACATCGAGTTGGGCGGCGGCGCGGGCTACGGCGAGGGCGTGGTTGCCGGTGGAGGCGGTGACGACGCCGCGGGTGCGGTCCTCTGCCGGGAGGTTGAGGAGTTTGTTGGTTGCGCCGCGCAGTTTGAAGGAGCCGGTGTATTGGCGGTTCTCCAGCTTGAGGTAGACCTGTGCGCCGGTGTGATCGGACAGGGCGGGGGAGAGGAGGAGCGGTGTTTGGACGACGTGGGGGCGGATGCGCCCTGTGGCCAGCCGGATGTGGCGGGGGAGGTCGGCGACGGAGGGGGGCAGGCCGGTGGGATGGCGTGCGCCATTATCCGATCCCCTCAAATGGGAAGCGCCATCTATCTGCTGGCGACTGGGCGACGCAGCCATCTGTTGCTGGATCCTTGCCTGTTTCAGGAGCTCGTGTTCTGTTGGTGTGCTACAATGAAGAACTGTGTGTCTTCCCGTTATTTTAACATATCCCTTCGCAGCGGCAGGCCGGGGAGATAGTGTTGTGTGCAGTGAGCGAGGGCACCCGCGAGGGGTGCCCCTACTTTCGAAGGGGAAGCTGGAGACGAGTTTTTTCATGCGAATTGCGATAATTTCGGACATACACGGCAACTGCGTGGCGCTGGACGCGGTGCTTGCGGATATTGCGTCTGAGGATCAGGAAGCCGTTGACGGGTATTGGATTTTGGGTGATCTGGCGGCGGCGGGTGCGCAGCCGTTGGAGGTGATGGAGCGGGTGCTGGGCCTGGATAACGCGCGATTTGTGCGGGGAAATTCGGAGCGGTATCTGACGACGGGAGCGAGGCCGCTGGCGACGCCGGTGGAGGAGGTGACGGACCTTGCTTTGCTGCGCGACTGTATCGGGATCCTGGAGTCGTTTGCGTGGACGGCGGGGGCGATGTCTGCGGGGGGTCATCTGCCCTTTATGCTGGGTCTGCCGCTGGAGGAGAGGGTTACGCTGCCAAATGGCGCCCGCGTTTTGCTGGTGCATGCGTCGCCGGGATGTGATGATGGGGATGGTTTCGTGCCCTGGTACAGCGACGGGGAGATGAGCGAGCGGCTGGAGGGCTGCGGCGCGGATCTTGTGTGCGTAGGGCATACGCACTGGCCGCAGAATTTCCATCTGAACGAAGCGCATGTGGTCAACCCGGGCAGTGTGGGAAACCCGCTGATTCCCAGTTTGCGGGCGACTTACGCCATCCTGGAGGCGGACGAGAGCGGATACAGGGTGGAACACAGGGCGGTTGAGTACGACAGGAAGCTGGCTGAGGAGAAGGCGTGGGCGGTGCAGCATCCGCAGGCAGAGTTTATCAGCAGTTTTCTGCGGGGGGACCGTGTGCGTTCGTGGGGTGAACCGGAGGTCCTGAAATGAGCGGCCAGCCCAGCCAGTTTGGCTTCGAGTACTCGAGTGTCTTTCAGGACGAAAGCGTGGTGCGGGCCTACCGGTTCCGGCCACAGTATCCGGCTGCCACGTTTGAACTGCTGGTGGGACTGTTGCCGGCGGATTGCAGGCCGCGGGCTGTGCTGGACGCGGGTTGCGGGACGGGATTCGTGGCGCGTCCGCTGGCGCGGTTGGTGGACCGGGTGGATGCGGTGGACTTCTCGGCAGCGGCAATCCGGGAGGGCAGGCGGTTGCCGGGCGGAGATCATGCGGGGCTGCGGTGGATTGAAGGGCCTATTGAGTCGGCGGCTGTGGACCCGCCCTACTGTCTGATCACGGCGGGTGCGAGTTTGCACTGGTTCCGGTGGGACACGGCTTTCCCGCGCTTTGCGCGGCTGCTGGCAGCGGACGGGCTGTTTGTTGCGGTGGGGATGGAGCATGAGAGGCCGGCGTGGATGCGAGAGGAGTTGGGTCCGGTGCTGGCGCGTTATTCGATGAACAAGGCGTTTGCGCCGTACAGCGCGGCGGGGATCCTGGCGAAGCTGGAGGAGCAGGGACTTTTCCGGCTGATGGGCAGTGCGCAGACCGATATGATCGAGTGGCGGCAGCCTATCGGCGAGTGGGTGGAGAGCATCCATGCGCGCAACGGCTTTTCGCGGGACCGGATGGACCCGAGGGAGGCGGCAGAGGCTGACGCGCTATTTGCCGAGATGGCGGCGCGTCATGCGGATGGTGGGGACGGTATGATCACGCATCGTTACGCCGGCAGGCTGTTGTGGGGGCGTCCGTTGCAGCCGCACGGATAGACTGGGGCAGGTTCAGGCCCACAGCATGCCGTCCTCGTCGCGTTCAAGCTCCTTTTCTGCGAAGAGGGCGTTTTCGGCGACCTGGGCGGGCTGCTCGTGCTCGAACCAGTGGCGCCATTGGGCGGGGGCGTTGATGTCTTCGCCGCCGTGGTCGGTGCGGCGGGTGCGGACGCGGAGCATGAGGGGCGTGTTTACGCTGGCGCCGCTGACGATGACCTGGCCTTTGCTGAGGGCGGGCAGCTCCTTGAGCATGTCGCGGCCGACGCTTTCGACGGACTCGGCGATGCGGTTCTGGTCGATGGGGTTGGTGATGCGCATGATGCACTGGGTCATGCACTGGCTGAGGACGTCGCTGTCGAGGCGGCCGGGCCGCTGGGAGATGAGGCCGACGCCTACCCCGAATTTGCGACCCTCGCTGAGGATGGTCTTGAGCTGGTCTGAGCTGACAGCGTCAGCGTTGGCGGGCGCGAAGTTATGGGCCTCTTCGAGGAGGCTGAAGACGGGGAAGGGCATGTGGTTGCGGTCGGTGCGCTGGAGCTTGCCTTTCTCGGTGTCGATGCGGGCCTGGTAGACGCGGCGCAGAAGGGTGGCGACGATCACCTGTTGCTCTCTGCGTTCAACTTCATTCAGCTGGACGAGGGTACACATTCCCGGCTGGAAGAGTTCGTCCAGTTCGATATTTTCGAAGTCGTTGAAGATGCTGCTTTCTCGCAGGGCGGCGCCCAACCGCCAGATGAGGGCGCCGGTTGTGGGATCGTCATCGGCGGCTTCATCCTCACTCTGGGCGCCGTCCCCCACCTCGCGCACGGCCCTAAGTAGCTGTTCCAAGGTATATTTGTCGTCACCCCAGGTGCGTACGGCGAATCTGAAGGCGCGCCCCAGTTGGTAGTGCATCTTCTCTGACAGGTTGGGCAGGAGATAGCGCAGGTCGGGCAGGGTGAGGCTGCTGATGCGGACGCGCAGGTCGTGGGGGCGGAAGATGCGCACCCTGGGGCTGTAGCCGCCGTCGCGGAATTCCTCCTTATTCTGAACTTGCTGCAGGGTATCGTACTCGCCGTGGGGGTCGATAACGAGGACTGCGGCGCGGTTGTAGGGCATCAGGAGTTCTTCGAGGAGGACGCCGGCAAGGTAGCTTTTGCCGCTGCCGGTGCTGGCGATGATGGCGAGGTGTGTGCTGGTGAAGCCGCGCACGTCGAGGGCGACGGGGACGGCGCCTGGGTCGCGGCTGAGCAGGTCGCCGATGTAAGCGCTGCCGAGCCGGCCCTGGCGGCCGCGGCTGAGGAGTTCGGTCAGGGTTTCGTTTTCGGCGATGAAGACGGGTACGCCGCCTTGCGGGGGCACGCGCGGGTTGGTGAAGTCGTGGAGGCGTTCGTCGTAGTAGCCGAGGACGGTGACGGTGAGCTCGAAGAGTTCGGTGGCATCGCTTTCGTAGCCGAGCATGGCGGCGACGGTGTGGGGCGGCACGGCGGGGTCGGCCATGAAGGTATCGGGGAAGAGCTTGACGGCGGTGCGGGCGGTGATGCGGCCGAGGATCTGGCGCTGGCTGCGGTCGACGGGGGCGGTGTAGTAGACGAACTCACCGTGCTTGAGCTGGCGGTCGGGATCGGGCGCGATGAAGGTAAATTCGTGGAGGGTTTCGCCCGGTCCTTTGACGGTACCGATGGGAGTTTTCAGTTTTTGGTTTTTAGTTTTTAGTTGCTCCACTCACTACTCCCTGGCGATAAAACTGAAGGCCTGGAATTTGATGCCAAGCATTGCGGATGCGGTTTATCCGGCGGGCTGCACGATGGATTTCCAGGCGACATTGTTACGCATGACCTGGAGGATGGCCTTCTCCTCGGGGAAGAGGGCATCCAAGTGGTCGATGATCTGGACAAGGAGGGCGGGGACGAGCGGATTGTTGTGGGCGAGGAGCGTAGCCGCGTAACGCAGAGCGGGGCGGCCGTTGCGGTCGCGGTGGAACTGCCGGACCTCCTCGTCAGTCAGGCGGCGAACGGTGGCGCCGACCTCGGCGGAAAGCCGCGGGGTCCCCTGCTGCAGGCCGGTCTCGTCATGCCAGCCCAGGGCCAGCAGACCGACCAACATGGCGGTCTCGTCGATAAGATCGGGGCTGAACACGGCCTGTTCAGTGTGGGAGGTGAGCCGGGGCCCCAGGTTGGTAAAGCTTGGATTGACGAGCATTGAGTTGTAGACGACGCCGATCAAGCATGGCGCGCCGGTCGCGGTGTTTTGCTCAGTGGCTGGAGACGTTGCAGGGAAGAGGGGCAGAGAGATGGCAACGAAGGAACCGAAGGCGTAGGCGTCCGGCGGGGGCCGCTGTTCCTGGTCCATGGGGCCGAAGAGCTGGCAGACGTAGTCGATATGGGAATTGGAGTTGGCGATCACGCCGATACGGTGTGTCATGTGTATATTGAATCAGAATGTTTGTTCGGTGGCAAATTGGGGTGAGGACGGGATGCATGTCAGCGGTGGCTGAAGTGGAACGGCAGGGCACCCACGAGGGGTGCCCCTACGGGGTTTGGGGGAGTTCTTCCGATTGGGCACTCGTTACCAATATAGACACCAGGTTCGGCGAGGCATGTTGTAGGAGAGGGGGCGTTGCGGGGGCGGAGCCCCCGCACAAGGGAGGGCCGAATAGGCCCGACCGCCCAAAACTGCAGGGGTTAGGGGCTAGGGACCAGGGGTTAGATATGGCGCTACCTCTGACTCAAAGTTGATCAATAAATGGCTGCGGCTCCGTTGCTGCCCGAGGTATAGGAAAGATTGCCCACCATTTTGGGATGCACACTTTGAAGGGGAAGGCGGGGTGGCGGTAGTTGGGGTTAGCGGCCGCCCATGCCGGAGAGGGTGATGCCTTCGACGAAGCGCTTTTGGGCGAAGACGTAGACGAGGAGGACGGGCAGCAGGGCGATGACGGAGCCGGCCATGAGGAGGTGCCAGTCGGTGTTGTACTGGCCCCTGAAGGTGGCCAGGCCGACGGGAATGGTGCGGGTGGCGTGGGAGTTGGAGACGACGAGCGGCCAGAGGAAGTCGTTCCAGGAGCCGAGGAATACGAAGATCGTGAGTGCGGCGAGGACGGGCCCGCTCAAGGGCATGATCACCCGGGCCCAGATGCGGAGTGAGGAGGCGCCGTCCATACGGGCGGCCTCATCGAGCTCGACGGGGATGCCGCGGAAGTATTGACGGAGCAGAAAGACGGCGAAGACGGAGAATGCGGTGGGGACGATGAGGGCGTAGAAGGTGTCGAACCAGCGCAGATAGCGGACGAGGATGAAATTGGGGATCATGGTCACGTGGAACGGGATCATCAGCGTCGCGAGGTAGACGAGGAAGAGGGCTTCGCGGCCGCGGAAGCGCAGGCGGGCGAAGGCGAAGGCGGCCAGCGAGGAGGTGAGGATCTGGAGGGTGGTGACGCTCACGGCCACGAAGAGACTGTTGAGATAGAAGCGCCCGAACGGCATGGCCTGCACGGTGTCCAGGTAGTTGCGCCAGACGACGGGGTTGGGAACGAGGGAGGGGGGGTAGGTGAAGATTTGCGGGGGCGACTTGAGCGAGGTGGCGAGCATCCAGCCGAAGGGGAGCAGCATGGCGACGCTGCCCAGGATCAGGGCGGCGTGAAGGAGCAGGTGCCCCGTTATGAGCGTCCTGCCTGGCGCGGCTTCCGTGCGTATCGTCGCGGGCGTAGTCGTTGTGGTCGTGGTTGTCACGATTCCCCGCCGGCTTCGTAGTGCACCCAGCGTCGTTGCAGGCGCGTCTGCACGAGGGTGAAGATAAAGATGAAGATAAAGAGCACCCAGGCGATGGCGGCGCCTCTACCCATGCGCTGGAATTCGAAGGCCATCTGGTAAATGTAGTAGACGATCGTGAGGGTGGCATTGGCCGGACCGCCCTGTGTCATCACGAATGCCTCGCTGAAAAGCTGGAAGGCACCGATCATCTGGATGACCATGAGGAAGAAGGTGGTGGGGCTGACCATGGGAAAGGTTACGGAGCGGAAGCGCTGCCAGGCGCTGGCGCCGTCGACCTTGGCGGCATCGTACAGTTCGGTGGGGACACCTTGCAGGGCAGCCAGGTAAATCACCATGGTAAAGCCGGTGTTTTTCCACAGGGTCAGGATAACGACGGCAGGTTTGGCCCAGTCGGGATCGTTGAGCCAGTCCGGGGGGCGGATGGGGAGGCCGGTTGCGGCGCCCAGTTCCCAGACGGCGGCGGCCAGAATGCCGAAGTCGCGATTGAAGAACCACTGAAAGACGAGGGCAGCGGCAACGATCGTCGTCACCACCGGCATGAAATAGATCAGGCGGTAGACTTCAAGCCCGCGCAAGCCCTGGTTAAGTGCAACCGCGAGCAGCAGGCCAAAAGCGAGCTGAAGGGGGACGATGGTGACGATGAAGTAGAAGGTGTTGGAAAGGACTTTGCGAAAGACCAGGTCGCTGGAGAGGAGTTGGGTGTAGTTTTTTGTGCCAACGAATTCCGGCGGGGAAAGCAGAGACCATTCAAAGAGGCTCAGGGCCAGGGATGCGACGACAGGGATCGCCACGAAGATCAGGAACCCGGCGAAACTGGGCAGCAGGAACAGATAGGCTTCCCACTGCTGGTCCGGCTGGTAGCGCCGCCAGCGCGGCAGGGAGCTCTGTGAGGAAGCGGACGCGGTCATGGCGTCATTGGTTCATGGCAGGCAGCCAGTAGCCGGTCTGGTAACCGGCTACCGGCTGCTGGCTGCCGGTCAATCGGGCCTATTTCGGGAATCCGTTCTCTTCAAGGAAGGCGTCAACTTGCTCGCAGATGGAATTCAATCCATCTTCGACAGAAACCTCACCGATGAGGATCTGATCGCGTCCCGGGTTGATGAACGAGCCGCCTATCTGGCTCCACTCGACGAAGTAGCCGATGCGACCCATGCGGGCGTTCTCACCTTCGGTGATGAAAGCCTGGCGGTTGGCCGGGGGCTGTCCACTGTTGAGGAAGGCGTCGGACTTAGCGGTAGATTGCAGGGCAGGCAGGATCTCACCGGAGGCGGTGTAGATGCGCTGGCCGCCATTGGTGCTCTGGAGCCAACTCAGGAAAGTCCAGGCCTCATCCTTGTTGTCGCTGAGGGCGCTCATCACCCAGGCTGCGCCGCCGGCAGCGGAGGCGCGATGGCCGTCAGCGGGAATGGGAATGACCGAGACGTCGTAGTTCATACCGGCGGCGTTGAAAGCAGAGACGCGGCTGGCGTTCTGAATAATCATCGCCACCTGGCCGCTCTGGAAGACAGCGGCGTCACCACCGGCCTGGCTCATATTGGCAGGGGGCATGAAGTAGTTGTTGTCGATCATGTCCTTGAAGAACTGCACGGCCTGGACCACGCCGGGCTCGTTCAGAGCACAGCTGGAGGGGTTGCGCATGTCATCGAGGGCCATGCCGCCTTTCTGCATTACCCAGATCATCCATTTGCCGCCCTCCATGCCGAGTGCATAGCGGGAGACGCGGCCGCTGTCCTCGACGACGGTCAACTGCTCTGCGGCAGCCGCAAGGTCGTCCCAGGTCCAGGTGTCATCGGGGTAGGGGACGCCGACCTCGTCAAAGATGTCCTTGTTGTAGTAGAGGACTTCGAGGCCGATGTCGCGGGGGAAGCCGTATACGCTGCCATCGTACATGGCGTACTGCAGCAGAGACGGCCAGTAGTCGTCGGTATTGTAGCCGCTGGCCTCGATCCAGGGGTCAAGGTTTTCGAGCACGCCCTCGGAGGCATAGTTCACGATGGGCGAGAGGAAGAGGACGTCGGGGACGACGGACGAGTCACCGCTGGCCCAGAGGGTCTTGATCTTGGTGAAGTAGTCGCCCCAGGGCTCGGCCAGGATCTCGATGACAATGTCGTCCTGTTCTTCCATAAAGGCATCGGCCACTGACTGGTGGGTCGCGACCTCTGCGGGGCTGCCCCACATGGCCCAGGTAATGGTAACCGGGCCTTCTTCGTCGGCCATCTCCATGCTGCTATCAGCTGCCGGTGCGATGGGGGCGCAGGCAGAGATAAGCAGTGCGGCCAGCGCCAAGACGATCAGCGCTTTGAAACTGAAACGGTTCTGCCATAGTCGGTTTTGCATTCGTTTCCTCCCTGGATACTTCTGAGACTTCAAAAGAATAGTCGCATGCGCTCCTGCCCGAAAGGAACGCGGTGGGGTTGCGTAAACTGCCGAAATACCGTGAGCATACGCGGTCAATCTATTGTACAAGAATCGTGGTAGCGGTTCAAACGCGTTTTTCTCTTGTCAGGGCCATCCAAGCCCCAATCAAGCGGCTTCCTCGCCGGTGGAGAAATGGGTTAGCCAAGTCCGATTCAAGAGGACCGGCGGCGCAGTCGGGCCAGTTCGGCTTCGAGCGACTGCAACCGCTCTTCGGCTTGTCTGTGGGCGGCTGCTTCGATTTCGGCCCTTTGCTCGGCGTGCTGGCGGGCAGTTGCTTCGGCGTCGGCTCGTTGGTCGGCCTGCCGGCGGGCGGTTGCTTCGGATTCGGCACGTTGCTCGGCTTGCTTGCGGGCGGTTGCTTCGGCGCCGGCACGTTGCTCGGCTTGCTTGCGGGCAGTCGTTTCTGCCGCGACTGCGGCAAGAGATTCCTGGTATTTGGGAAGCACAAACCCTTGATATACCTCGTCGAGCGCGAGTTCCTCAAGCGCCGTCAGTTCGTAGAGATCGCTGTGCCGAAACTGGAAGCCGGGCAGCAGTTGGGATCGAATCACCCCTTCGGCGTCGGGTTGGATTTCTTCATATTGGCGGTCCGGCGTCAGTTGGAAGAAGTGCATGTGCTCGCCGGTGGGGTCGAGAATGTAGTACTCCTGTACGCCGGTCAGCGCGTAGTCGCGTCTTTTCTCTTGGGTATCGCGCCGGACTTCGACCTGCGTGGAATCGGAGATGAATTCGACGACGCCGTCGCAGACCCCGGCAAATGAGCGCTGGTCCACGCGTCCCCAGGGGACAGGGTTGCTGTTCAAAATGATGCCGATGTCCGGCTTGCGGACGGCTTTGCGGATCCCTGACGGCTCGGATACGTCCTCCATGGTGAGGACGAAGCCGGTCTCCAGATTGATCAGTTGGGCGATGTCACGCGAGTAGAGGTACTGACCGAGCAGGAAGAGGAACCAGAATCCAAGTTCGATTTGGGGGGCATTGGCCAATGGTTTTGCCTCCAGAATGCCATTGTTCCATTCGTAGCTGACGTCGATGTCCGGGTAGGGGTTCTCGTACCATTTTTCCCAGTATTCTTCGAGGGAGACACGACGTCCTTCATCCGGCGCGAGGGGATTGACCGGCGGAGTACTAGCCCTGGTCTGCTCTGTCTGTTCCTTTTGCAGATCATGCAGTGCTTCTGCAGATCCCATGTTTTCTCCTATCGCTCTGACAGGTCTGACTTTATCCCATGTGCGGCGGTCGGCTCTGTGCGGATTCTTACACAGTTCGTGTGACCGTTTCCGGTATCCGGCAGGTTGACCTGTGCGGCCGGCTATTTATTGCTTGCGGCCAGCGTGCGGCGGATCTGGTCCAGGTGGGCTTCGCCGTGTTGGACGTAGAGTTCGAGCTGTCTGGCCAGGGTGACGGGGCCGCTCTCCGGGTGCTGGCCGGTGCGCTGCCAGGCGTCTTCGGGCAGGTTTTCCCAGAACCGGGCCCAGCGGGCGTGAAGCGCTTTCAGGAGGGCCAGGGAATCTGAGAGGTCGGGGCTGCTGCCGTCGGAGAGCAGGGCCCATGCGCCCTCGTCGTAGGGTTTGAGGGTTGGATTGTCTTCGGTTGCCATCAGTTTGCAGCGCACATAGCTGTTGATGTGGGAATCGGCGATGTGGTGGACGTTCTGGGCCACGGTCCATTCATTGGGCAGCGATTTTGCGGTCAGTTGTTGCGGTGAAAGCCCGGATATCAGCTCTTCGAGTTGTTGCGGCAGGCGGCGGATCTTCTCAATGGCTTCTGCGCGGGGGTCAGATGCTGGCATGTCTCCTAATCCTCAGCGATATGGTTGGTGTTCTCGACAGATGCGTTTCATACAGCAGCGCTTTACTCCTGCCCCAGATCTGTTCTGGCAACGGTTATCCGCTGTCCCGGGGCCGGGCCGGAAACGGTTGACCACTTGCCATCGGGCCATTGGATCAAAAGGAGACGGGGCTGGGTTTCGGCGGGAAAGCCGAAGTGGAGCTGGCCGGGGTCGCTGGAGAGGTAGCCGCGGGTTACGCGCACGTCGCGTCGCAGGCTGCCTGTGGGCGTTTCGAGAATGGCTGTGGCGCCGATGGCTGCGGGGTTGGCGCTGCCGGGCTGGCGGAGCGCAACCTGGAGCGAGACGCCGCCGCAGAGGCGGTTCTCGAAGAGCTGCGCATTGCCGCGCAGGTTGTTGACGACGATATCGAGGTCGCCGTCACCGTCGAGGTCACCCTGGGCAGCGCCGCGTCCGCCGCGCTCGCTACCGAGGCCCCAGTCGGGCATGCGTTCGAAGCGGCCGCCGGTGTTGCGCAGGGCCTGATTGCGTTCGACCAGTTCATGATCTTCCATGTGGGCGAAGGTGGTGGACTCGGCGAAGCCGTTGACGATGTAGAGATCGAGTTGCCCGTCCTGGTCGAGGTCGCCGAAGAGGCTGGCCCAACTCCAGCCGGTGGCGTCGAGCTGGCGGTCACGTCCGAAATTTTGGTAGTCACCTCTTGGACCGGCCACCAGGAGCATATTTTCCATGCGCTGGGGATCGCCGGCCGGCAAGGGAGGGTGTTCCTTCTCCATTAGCGGCGCCCAGGCGCGCATTGTTTCGGCGTTCATGTCGGGCGGTTTCATGTCGCTGGCGAAGAGGGCGGTGCGGCCGGAGTTATCGACGTCGGCGAGGTCGAAGCTCATGGTACTGTGTGTGGTTTCGGGGAAGATAGTGGCAAGCTGCCAGCCGTCGGCGTGGTTGCGCCAGAACTGGTCGGGCAGGGCGAAGTCGTTGCCGACGAGAAGGTCGAGGCGGCCGTCGCCGTCCTGGTCCCAGAGGGCGATGGCGAGGGCCTGGGCCTCGTCGGCGAGGCGCTGGGCGCGGAAGCGGTCGGGTTCGTTCCAGTGGATATAGACGCCGGCTTCGTCTCTGAGCAGGTATTCGTTGCCCAGCTCGGTCAGCAGCCCGATGTCGTAGGAGGCGGTGACGGCGTCGAGGTCACCGTCGGCGTCGAGGTCGGCCCAGTCGATGGCGTAGGCGGGCTTGGCAAGGCCGTTGACGAACTCCTGCACGAAGCGACCGGGCGCGTCCGGGGCCAGCTCGTCGCCGCGGTTGCGCCAGAAATTGATAGCGCCGCCGACGCGTGTGAGTGCGAGGTCGGTCCAACCATCGCCGTCGACATCGACTGCGGTTACGGCGCGGGTGCGGCCGACCGGCATCTGCTCGCGGCGGAAGTTCAGGCCGCCCTGGTTCCAGAAGATGGAGTTGGGGTTGTCGTAGTTGCCGAGGACGAGGTCGAGGTCGCCGTCATTGTCGAGATCGTTGATGGCGACGCCGGCGCCGTTGGCCTCGTACATGCGGATAATGCCGTCAGCGGTGGTGGTGTTGTGGGGGAGGTCGTGGGTGATGAACTGGTCGACACAGGGGCCGGTTTCGGGAGTGAACTGCTCGACCTGGACTGTTGCGGGCACGGTCAGGTTGAGAAGATCGTAGTTCGGGGTACAGCCGCTGAATACGAGACAGAACAGGGCAAACAGGAGGGCGGCGGGCAGCATCCTGGAGCCTGTTTTGTATCTGGCGGCTGTCTGATGACGTCCGGCATGGTCAGACCGGTAAAGCGAGAGCATCGGAAAAACCGATTGCCGATTCCGATATATATTCACGAATCTGTCTCCCCGTAGCATTGCAGGTGAGGGGTAAGGAAGTGAGTTCAGTATAAGTCGAAGGGCAGCGGCTGTCAACGGAAAGCGAGATCGGGTTAGGAACCGATTTTGGTGTACCTGCAGTGGTCAGTGGTTAGTGGTTAGTGGTTAGTGGCTTGAGATGGGACGAGGGAGGGTAAGCACGGTTGGGTAGGCACTGTGGTGGGGAGGAGGGGGCACGGTGGGTGAGGCATGTTGTAGGAGAGGGGGCGTTGCGGGGGCGGAGCCCCCGCACAAGGGAGGGCCGAATAGGCCCGACCGCCCAGAACTGCAGTAGTCAGTGGTCAGTGGTCAGTGAAAGCGGTGATTGATGGTGGACCGGCCCGATAAGGAGAGAGAAACGGCTGTCGTTTGCCTATTCAGAGGATTGAGGAGGGGAGGGCGCTTACGGGGGGATGACGAGACGTGTACGGGCTTTGTACGAGTTGGCGGGAGAAGAGGGAAGGGCGGGTTTTTCTTTGACATTTTACTTGCCGGGCTCCATGTTCTTGTGTATTCTATCTCGGCTGAAATGCAGGAGGCGGCAGAATTGGCGGCGCTTTTTGCGTTCAGTCCGTGTTTATTGACCATCAGCCAAAAGAAGAAGAATGTCGAAATTAGTCATTGTAGAGTCGCCGACGAAGGCGCGAACGATTCGCGGCTTTTTGCCAAGTGGATATGAAGTCAAAGCCAGTATGGGGCACGTGCGGGATCTGCCGGCCTCTGCGGCCGAGGTTCCGGCGAAGGTGAAGGGGGAGCCGTGGGCGCGGCTGGGCGTGAAGGTAGAGGAGGCGTTCGAGCCGCTGTATGTGGTGCCATCGGACAAGAAGAAGGTGGTCTCCGAGCTGAGGTCGGCCCTGAAAGGGGCGGATGAGGTCCTGCTGGCGACAGACGAGGACCGGGAAGGGGAGAGCATCGGCTGGCATCTTTTTGAGGTGCTGAAGCCGAAAGTTCCGGTCAGGCGGATGATTTTTCACGAGATCACGCGGGAGGCGATTGAGCAGGCGCTGAAGACGACGCGGTCGATCGACAGCGATCTGGTGCGGGCGCAGGAGACGCGGCGCATTCTGGACCGTTTGGTGGGTTATACGATTTCGCCGCTGTTGTGGAAGAAGATCGCGCCGAAGCTGTCGGCGGGCCGGGTGCAAAGCGCGGCGGTGCGGCTGCTGGTGCTGCGGGAGCGGGAGCGGCGGGCGTTTGTGAGCGGGTCCTATTGGGATTTGAAGGCGCAGCTCAACAAACGCCCGGACAGTGCGGCGCACCGTTTTGAGGCTACGCTGGTTTCGGTGAACGGAACGCGGGTAGCCACTGGGCGGGATTTTGATGAATCGACGGGAAAGATCGCGGCGGGAAAGCGGGTCAAGACGCATCCTAGCGAAGGCAGCGGGGACGTTCTGCTGCTGGATGAGGAGCAGGCGAGGGCGCTGCAGCAGCGGCTGCTGGCGAGCAACTGGGCGGTATTCTCGACTGAGAGCAAGGAGCAGTCGCGGTCGCCGTCGCCGCCTTTCACGACGAGCACGCTGCAGCAGGAGGCCAACCGCAAGCGGGGGTGGGCAGCAAGGCGGACGATGCGGGTGGCCCAGTCTCTATACGAAAACGGGTACATCACGTATATGCGCACCGATTCGGTGCATCTGAGCGACGAGGCTGTGAATGCGGCGCGGCGGCGGGTGCGGGAGCGGTACGGCGAGAAGTTTCTGACCGAGAAGCCGCGGCGGTACAGGACGAAGGCGAAGGGCGCGCAGGAGGCGCATGAGGCGATCCGGCCGGCGGGCAGCGCGATGCGTCCGCTGGAAACGCTGCCGCTTTCGGGCGATGAGGCGGCGCTTTACGATATGATCTGGAAGCGGACGGTGGCGACGCAAATGGCGAATGCGCGCCTGCGTACGACGACGGTGATGATACGTGCGGGCGGCGCGGACGAGGAGGCGCTATTTCGGGCATCGGGTCGGGAGATCCTTTTCCCGGGATTCTTTAGGGCCTATGTTGAAGGTTCGGATGATCCGGATGCTGCGATTGAGGACCAGGAGTCACCGTTGCCGGCGCTGGCCAAGGATGAGGAGGTGGACTGCCGGGAGTTGGAGGCGGTGGGGCACGCGACGAAGCCGCCGGCGCGATATACGGAGGCGCGGCTGGTGCGAGCGCTGGAGACGGAAGGCATCGGCCGCCCGAGCACGTACGCCACGATCATCGACACGATCCAGAACCGGGGCTACGTTTTCAAACAACGGCAGGAGCTGGTGCCCACGTTCGTTGCGTTTGCGGTGGTGCAGCTGCTGGAGAGCAACTTCGAGGAGCTGGTGGACCTGAAGTTTACGGCGGAGATGGAGCAGACGCTGGATGACATCGCGGAGGGGGATGTAGACTGGCTTGAATATCTGAACCAGTTTTATCTGAGTGAGCAGGGGCTGGAGAGCCAGGTCAAGGAAAAGGAGAACGACATCGATCCGCGCCATGCGGGCCGGGTCGATTTTCCCGATCTGCCGGTCGAGGTGCGGATTGGACAGTATGGGCCGTTTCTGGCGAAGGAGGTCAACGGCGACAGGCAGACGGTGAGCCTGCCGGATGATCTGGCGCCGGGGGATTTGGATGCGGCTGCGGTTGAGGCGCTGGTGAGTGCGAAGCAGGACGGGCCGATCGTACTGGGGAAGGACCCGGAGAGCGGCCAGCCTATTCTGGTTAAGGATGGGCGTTTCGGCGCGTATGTGCAACTGGGCGAGGACGGAGAGAGGGCACCGAGGGGAAAGCCGGATAAGCCGGCGGGGCCGGTGGATATCAACACGGCTACGGCCAAGGAGCTGGCGACGCTGCCGGGGATCGGTCCGGGACTGGCCAAGGGGATCATTGCAGGTCGTCCCTATGCGTCGGCGGCGGAGTTGGAGCGTGTACCCCGGCTTAGCGCCAAGGGTGTTGAAAAGTTGACGCCCCTGGTTGTTGCGGGCAAAGGGAAGCCGAAGGCGGCGGATGCGCCGGCGGAGAAAGCGAAGAGCAGGTCGGATGGAAAACCGAAGAGGGCCAGCCTGCTTGAAGGCATGACAATGGAGGGGATGGACCTGGAGACTGCGCTGCAACTTCTGAGCCTGCCGCGGGACCTGGGGACGCATCCTGAAGACGGCGAGGCGGTGCGCGCCGGCGTGGGGCGTTACGGGCCTTATGTCGTGCACAACGGGAAGTTTGTGAGCCTGAAGGCGCCGGACAATGTGCTGGAGGTTGATTTGCCGCGTGCGCTGGCGTTGATCAAGGAGGCGCCGGACCGGAGAAGGGGCAGTTCGACGCGCACGGTTCTGAAGGAGCTGGGGGCGCATCCCAAAGACGGTGAACCGGTACGCGTGCTGGACGGGCGTTACGGTCCGTACGTCAACCACAATAGTACGAACGCCAATATTCCGAAGGAGACTGATCCCAAGAGTGTCTCGCTGGAGCAGGCGGTGCAGATGCTGGCGGAGCGGGAGAGCAGGGGAAAGAGTTCCGGCAGAGGGCGGCGCAGGAGGAGGAGGTAGTACGGTCCGTCGTTACCGCTTTCAGGGAGGTAAGGTGTGAGTTGGGCGAAGCGCCTTGGGGAAGATCAACGTGGGAGCCGGCCGCGCTGTGTGCTGCTCGTGGACGGCGGCGGAGAGGAGGTCGCTGCGCGGCTGACCCGGTTGGTGGGCGTTGATGGTGTCACGATTTCAGGTGACGATGTATGGATGCCTCGCGGCAGACCGGTGCAGAGGGAAGACGGGTCGTGGGATGCGACGGTTGCGGAGGAAGTGGAGCTGGACAAGCCTAATGATCTGCTGCCTCTTGGCATACGTGAGCGTTTGGGCAGCTGGTGGCTGGAAGTCTCCGAAAACGATCCAAGGACACCGAATTGGGATATAGCGAGCACGTGCACGGTTGGGGGCAGGAAGGGGTTGCTTCTGGTCGAGGCGAAGGCGCACTGGAACGAAGTGGCGCGGTCGTCAAAGGGGAAACAGCTAAGGAAGCCTGCCTCTGATGGCACGTTGAAGAATCACGAGAGGATCGGCGAGGCTATCGGGGAGGCGGTCGTTGGGCTCCGAGCGGCGACCGGCGGCAGTTGGAATATCTCGCGGGACAGTCATTACCAGCTTGCGAACCGGTTTGCGTGGTCGTGGAAGCTGGCCTCGCTGGGGGTGCCGGTTGTTCTGGTTTATCTGGGATTCCTCTATGCTACGGATATCGCCAAAGGGGGGAATCTTTTTCACTCCGAGGAACACTGGGAGCGGGTTATCAAGGGCCATAGCGAGGGCGTGGTTGACAGTGGCTGCTGGGGTAAGTGGCTGGATGTGGATGGCGTGCCGATGCTCCCTTTGATTCGGGCGTTGAATCAACCATTTCAGTATTGCGGGGATTGAAATCCGACGCTCGTACCATTAGTGCACGTCCAGTAGAACACCCAGATTGTTCTGCGGATTGGGTTTTGACTGAGTCGTATTGTGTAATGGTAGGCAAGACGACCGCGTTTCAATTGCGAAAATCCGTGCGGATAGTCCTGACGCCCTGCAGGACATTCGTTTCTGCCGAAATTCGGGGGAAAAGAAATGCACTGGTTGGGTCTTTTGGATGGCATCTCGAAAAACAGCGACGACTACATACTTCTTGAACTTTATGTCTGGCTGTGGGTTAACGACCTTCACAATAGAGTGCTGGGTGACTGGTGGCCTCGGCAGGGGAACCATCCGTCACGGCACATGATGGCCAGACCATGTACAATTCAGCGAAGGCACGACGGAGTTCTGCCCGACGGTCTTCTCCTCATAGAACGCAGGTCTCCAGAGAGTAGTTGCGGTGCAGGGGGGGAGGGACGCGGCCAGATACAGGATGCGATTGCCAGTACAAATGAGTATTTCCACGAAGTCATGGGAGGAAGCTGGAGCTTGTCAGCAGAGGGTTATTATCGGCTATCCAATCGGGTTGCCTGGGCTTGGCGACTGGCACACCTGGGTATTCCCGTCGTTCTGTACTATGAGGGTTATCAAATGGGCTATCACGAGGAAGTCGTCGCTAGTGACTGGTGGGGGCGATGGCTGGATATAGACAATGTGAAGGGGACGACCACTCGCTTGCTCTTGTTGCCCCAAGACTATAGTTCCGCCCCTGCAGTAGAAGAGACCAGACGACGACTGTCCCTGCGCTAGCCAAGCAGAGTGAGCGGCCAGCCGAGCAGGGCGCCGCCGATGACGACCCAGGCTTGGCTGAAGCCTTTGCATCCTTACAAGAGGAGACAACTAGGTGAAACGCTATATTGCGGCTACTTTTGTGACTACTATAATGATAGTTCTGCTAATGTCGGCCGCTGTAGTGTGGGCCCAGGACGAAGAACTCACCCTAGCCGGCCTAGCCGAGCATCTCAACTCCCTCGTTGAGCGCGTCACCGCCATCGAGGAGCGCCTGGAGCCGGTCATCACAGAAGACGGCATCTGCATTCTTCTCACAGACGACTTCGACATCGACCCCGAGACCGCCACTAAATTTCTTGATACCTTCGATGCGTTGCCGGATGACCCCAGGCTTATCGGAGCCGAGTACAACTCTGAAACCGGTAGGATCGGCTTTCTTTACCGCGAATCGTCCGACTTCAGAAACATGAAATTCGTCACCGAATATTGGGAAGGCTGCCAGTTCGCCGGCAGCTCAGACTGGACGCAAGAAGAGGAATGATCAAAAAGACGTACGACATCGTGGGCGTTACAGGTGACCAGACGCATCCTGTCGTCTGGCATATTCATACGCTGTGGCAGACGAAAGATGAAGGTCTGCTGCGTGAATTCCATTCCAAGTATGCCTCGCTGGACAAAGCCGAGGACGTGGTGCGCGAGCGCCTTATCCACGGAGGCCATCGCCCGGACGTATCGGCGCTGGCGGCGAGGAAGATTGCGGTCAGGGCGCTGAGGACCTACATGGACCAGTTGGACAGCGACGAGTGGGTCGACAGCGTTCTGGATGACGCCTTGGACGCGGCGGAAGAAGACGAGCGGCAGAAGGATTAGCCGGGCAGATTTCTGGGTTCGACGACCCTGCCCAGCGCCGGGATATGGCGGGTCTACGGCAACGTGAACTGTAACGCCACTTGTACGGGAAAAGGGCCTGATACTTAGCTGTCTGTCTTTGGAGGAGATTTCAGGCGATCGCAGGAACTAGCGCAAGTTGGGAAAGCATGCTTGATGCAACTACGGGGGCAACCACAAGGGTTGCCCCTACGAATTTCAGCTGGACGAGACCGTCAACTACTCCTTAGCCGAGCAGCGTAAGCGGCCAGCCGAGCAGGGCGCCGCCGATGACGACCCAGGCGGAGGTGACGCGCCAGCGCAGGACTGCGGCTGCGGCGAGCAGGGCGATTACGGCGGCGGGCCAGGCGGTGACTATGTCGGTGGTCAGGCGCACGAGGACTGCGGCCATGAGGCCGACGGCGCTGACGTTGACGGCGTCGAGGAAGGCGCCCATCCATGCCGAGCTACGCAGGCGGGGGACGATGGGGCTGAGGATGGCGACGAAGATGAATGAGGGGGCGAAGATGGCGGCGGCGCTTATGGCGGCGCCGGGGATGCCGGCGAGCACGTAGCCGATGAAGGCGGCGGTGGAGAGGACAGGGCCGGGGGTGAACTGGCCGATGGCGATGGCGTCGAGCAGCTGCTGTTGCGTGAGCCAGCCGTATTCGTGGACCAGGTCGCCTTCGAGAAAGGCGACGAGGACGTAGCCGCTGCCGTAGAGGACGGCGCCGACCTTGAGGAAGAAGAGGCCGAGGGCGCCGAGGGTCAGGACGGGGGCGGTTGCGGCCAGGAGCAGCGCGGCCCACTTGAGCGCCGAAGCCGGGGACTGATTGGCCCAAGGGAAAATAGAGTAGCTATCCGGCAGTACCGGCAGTGCCAGAAGCCCGGCGGCGCCACCACCACTGTCCCAGCCGGAGATGGCGCGCAGGGCGAGCATCCCCAGCAGACCGCCGGCGATCAGCGACCAGATTACCGGCACGCCGAGGTAGACGGCGACGGCGACCGCGATGCCGATGACGGCGAGGGCGATGCGGGTCGGGACTGCCTCCCTCGGTTTTGAGGCGGTCAGGCCGAGCCGCCAGAGGGCGCCGAGGATGACTGCGAGGACGGCGGGTTTGACGCCGGCGAGGAAGGGTTGCACGGCGGGCAATGCGCCGAATTCGACATAGATCCAGGCGATCAGCGTGGAGAGGAGGACGGCGGGCAGCACAAAGGAGATGCCAGCGGCAATCAGGCCGGGCCAGCCGGCGCGCTGATAGCCGATATGGATCATCATCTCGGTTGAATTGGGGCCGGGGATCAGATTGGTGGCGCCGACGAGGTCGAGGAAGTGTTCGCGGCTGAGCCATTTGCGGCGGGCGACGGCCTCGTCTTCGAGCATGGCAATGTGGCTGGCCGGCCCGCCGAAGCCGATAATTCCCAGTTTTCCGCACAGTTTGACGACTTCAGCAACGGTTCCGGTAGCCAATTTCACACCTTCTTCACAGTATGGATTGCGCGCGTCGATTTGAGAGGCAGTTTGCCTGGAACTGCGCACGCATACGACTCGTTGTGAGTGCATCGTCGAAATGGTGGAATCAGACGAAAATGTACCGAATTGCATGTCGTTTGTCAACGTCGGAACTACCGGGGAGTGGAGGAGGTGGGACGCGTTACGGGCAATAGACCGGTCAGCCGCCCAGGTTGCGGAGTCCCGGCAGGGCAGAGGCTGCCAGACCGTGTCAGGCTGCAGAAGGGGCGCCTGTGCAGGGTGCGGCAAGGAAACGGGATGTTGACCAATGCCAGTGATGGTCATATACTCTAAAATTGGACTCTGTGTCAGGGGAATTCGGTAGTCCAGCTATCGTGAGATGTCAGGCAGTTAAGCGGCCATGTTGAACCGACTAGACGCCATCCGAAATCAGATTGAGGAGCAGTTGGGACCTGGACTGCAGGCCATGCGAGCGGGCGTGCGCAGGGTGAGCGCTGCCAGCCGCGCCGCCGAGATCAGGGAGGCGACAGCGAACTGGCGGTCTTTCAGCCGGCTGTTTGTGACCGTTCTGCTGGGCTTTGCGGGGGTGGCGGCGGCCACGTCGATTGCGAATTTTGCGAGCGGGACACAGGGGGAAGGTGTTGGGACCGTCTCCGAGACGCAGCTGAAACCGGCGGCGCAGCAGCCAGACAGCCGCAACGGCTGGCTGACTGTCGCTCTGGACACTTCTCTGCCGGAGCGCTATTTCAGTCAGCTGCTGACAGCGGCTTTCGGTCTGGAAGAGATCGAATCCGGGGGCATGCGCAAGACGGTCTTTTTGCTGGACCAGCCGCGCAACGCCGACGTGCAGATCCGCCTGGTGGCCGGGAGCGAGCCAGCGGGGAGCGTGCTGTACACGCGCTACCTTGCACCGGTAGCGCCGTTTGCCACGGTTCAGGATGAGGTATCGATGGCAGAGCTGACGCTGCGCTGGCAAGGCAGGGGCAGCGGCCCGTTGATCATTGACGCGGATTACGTATCGGAGCTGGAGGCGGTTTTCGGTGAGGAGGCGGCCGACTCGGTGCAGACTGCGAGCGGCAGCGCCCTACCGGCGGTGTTGGAGGTGACTGCCGGCGCTCTGGGGATCGTGCCTTTTGAGGGCCTGACGCCGGTCCTGAAGGTGATGAATCTGAACGGCGCGAGCATTGTCAGCAATACTTTCGATGCGGCGGACTATCCGCTAACGGCGGTTGTGTCGGCATTTGGTTCGGACAGAGAGGCGCTGGCTGCGGCGCTGCGGCCGCAGATAACGGAGCCGACGAATCGCAGGGCGGAGGCGTTGACGACGCTGATCATGACGGGCGTCACGGCTATGGCGCGGGTGACGGCGGCACGGATGGAGACGATGGGATACGACTACCCGTCCCAGGTGATCTCGCCGACGCTGCGTGCGGCCGACATTACTCACATCAGCAATGAAGTGCCGTTCCTGGAGGGCTGTGACGTCAACCCGACTTTGAACAACATGATCCTGTGCAGCAGCCCGGCCTATTGGGCGGCGCTTGAAGCGCTGGGCACGGACATTGTGGGGCTGAGCGGCAACCATGTCAACGACTTTGGACAGGCCGGTGCGCGCGAGTCGATCGGCTGGTACCGGGAGAACGGGATCCCGATTTATGGGAGCGGTTTGAATGAGGAGGAGGCGTGTGCGCCGCTGTTGTTTGAGCACAACGGCAACCGCTTTGCCTTTTTCGCGGCGCTGGCCCACTATCCCAGTTTTGCGTGGGCGACGGAGGACGGGCCGGGGGCTTGCCACTATAACGGAAACAAGGAGCGCATTTTTGCGAAGATTGCGGCGCTGCGCGACGAGGTCGACGTGATCGCGGTTGAGTTGCAGCATGAGGAGATTTACAACCCGGCGCCGATTTTCCGGCAGGTGCAGGATTTCCGCGAGCTGCGTGCGGCCGGCGCGGATATTGTCACCGGTGTACAGAGTCACGTGCCGCAGGCGATGGAGCCGTATGGTTATGGGAATGAGAAGCCCGGAATAATCGTGTACGGATTGGGCAATCTGTTCTTTGATCAGATGTGGAGCTGGCAGACGCGCACTACTTTGATTGCGCGCCATACGATTCATGACGGCAAGGTGATCAGCACTGAGATTCTGACGGCGGTGCTAGAGGACTATGCGCAGCCGCGCTGGACGACGGAGGTTGAACGGGCTGATCTACTGCGGCAGATCTTCAGTGCAGCGCCGTCGCGCTGAGGATGGCCTCGGTTTGGCTGCGAGTGTTTTGAGAAGTGTCTTTGCGTTGGGTTCAGCCGTGGAAAGTGTGCGGCGGGCGGCCTACCCCGTTCTGGTGACACCGCGAACCCCATAGTCGCCTGCTTTACGCATAAACTCCTTGTAGGGCTCGCAGATCTTGCTTGCGTCGCTGTGAGCAATTTGGAATAGCGACGCAATTTCCGCGTAGGAAAGCGGATTGGTAAGACGCACTCCCAGCGTCAGGATGGCATCGTCGACGGGGTCGGCGAGACGGTCGGCGCCATTCACAATCTGCTGTTTCTGAAACATTTCTCTTCCACTGTTGCCGAACGCGGCATTTTCCCACATGGCGCGCGGCCGAACTGCCTTGCGGGATGACCGCCGCGTAAACGTGAGGGCAGGGCCGCTTTCTCCGGTCGAGCGCAACATCTCTTTATACGGCTCGCAGATTTTGCTCACATCGTCGCGAGCGATGCCGAGCGCCGACGCGATTTCCGCGTAGGAAAGCGGTTCGCGCATGCGCACGCCAAGTGTAAGAATGGCATCGTCAACGGGGTCGGGCAGGCGGACCTCGCCGCTGACGGCTCGTTTGCGGGACAGATTTTCCTGGCCCATGGCGGATCTCCTAATAATGGGAGCGGCGTACCAGTTTTTCCACTTGCAGGGCTCCGCCCAACATTGTGTTCGATGTGCAGGCAGACGGCAAATCGCAGTTATTTCAGCCGGAGGACTTGGCGGCGGCGTTGCGCTTGAGGGTCTGGAGCAGGACGCGTCCGGGGCCGCGCAGGTTGGTCATGAAGAGGCCTTCGCCGCCGAAGATCATTCTGCGGCAGCCGCCGACGCCGCGGATGTCATAGTCGATGGCGGAGGAGAAGGCGGCGAGATTGCCGGTGCTGACGAGGAGTTCTTCGCCGGCGGCCATCTGGCGGTCGATGAAGTCGCCACTAGCGTGCACGAGTGCGATGCCGTAGCCGGAGATAGTTTGAAGAAAGAGGCCGGCGCCGCCGAAGACGGCTGCGCCGGCGCGGCGGGCGACCGTCACAGTGATATCGACTTCATCGCCCCAGGCGGCGACAAAAGAGCCGCGCGTCGTCGTCACAGGGCCGTCGCGTTCAAGGTCCCAGATTTCCAGGTGGCCCGGTGCGTTAGCGGCAAGGAGGGCGTACTGGTCCTCGGCTTTCGATTCCAGATAGGTGAGGGCGACGCCTTCGCCGGAGAGGCTGCGCCTGATTGCGCCGGCGGCGCCGCCGGGTAGGCGGAGGCTCCACTGCATCTGGGAGGAGTAGGCCATGAGGGCGCCTTTGCTGACCCATGCGTGTTCACCGGGGGCGAAAACGAGGCGTGCGGACTGGGCAATTTCACCGCTGATGCTATACTGCATGGTGCAACTCCTTTCTACTTTGCGGCCGGAAGAGGAGGAACGAACCATGTCCAAGCGCAAGGCAAAGAAGTCGGAACGCGGCTCTTCCAGAAGGGCGGGCACGCGACTGGTCTACTCGACGGACCCGGTAGCTGAGCCTGAACAGCGTCCGCCTGAGCTTGCGCGCAACCCGGCCGCGCCCTTCGCGGTCCAGGGCACGCAGCCGGTGCGCGTGCGCCTGGAGCGGAAGGGGCGCAAGGGGAAGACGGTCTCGATCGTTACGGGCGTAAAGAGCCCTGATGTGGGCAAGCGCGCCCTGTTGAAGCATTTGAAAGGCAAGTTGGGATGCGGGGGTGCGGTGAAGGGCGCGGAGATTGAAATCCAGGGGGATCAGAGGGAGAGGCTGGTAGCGCTTCTGAATGAACTTGGGTATCGGGCCAGACAGGGCTAGGGAAGGATTTTCACGGCGGTTGCCGAGATCCGGGGTCTGGCGGTTCGAGTTAGCGCAGATTGCGGCCCACACTGGTTCCGCTCTCCACGCCCTTGCCGTTTCTAAACGCTTCGACGCCGCTGTAGGGATGGATTACAACATTACGACCCAACGTCGTGCCAGCCGGCACGACGCTGCCTTTGCCGACGAGGGAGAGGCCGGTGTTGAGCCGTGCCGGCAGCTCCGGATTGGGGTCGTTGTTATCGGAATGGCCCACGTGCGCGTCCTGGCAGACGCGCACTTCTTTGTCGATGATACAGCGCTCGACGACTGCGCCCGATTCGATGATGGTATCGTTGAGGACGACACTATCGCGTACGAGGGCACCCTGGCCCACCTGCACGCCCGGTGACAGGACGCTGCGTTCGACGGCGCCTTCGATCTGGCAGCCGTTGGACAGGAGCGCCCCATCGACGTCTGCGGCCGGGCCCAGCTTGACCGGGGCCCTCTCCTGGCTGCGGGTATGCACGACCCATTCCGGCGCATAGAGGTTGAGCGCCGGCTCCTCGGCCAGCAGGCTCATATTGGCACCCCAATAGGCCTGAACCGTGCTGGCATCAGCCCAGTAGCCGGGATAGGTGTAGCTGTTGACATGGCCTTTGGCGACCAGGCCGGGCAGGATATCGCGGCCGATGTCATCGCCGCTGCCGTTGCCCAGGACTTCGACGAGGTAGTCGCGGTTGAAGATATAGACGCCCATGCTGGCAAGATTCTGCTGCGTGCGGCGGGGTTTCTCCTGAAACTCGACGACGCGTTGGTCAGCATCCTGCGAGACGATGCCGAAACGATGGGTTTCGTGGCGGCTGACGCGGCGGACGGCGATGGTGACCGGGGCGCCGTTGCGCAGATGGTGTTCAAGGAAGGGGCGGTAATCCATCAGGTAGATGTGTTTGCCGGAGAGGATGAGTACGCACTCCTCCTTCTGCTGGATTACGTAGTCGAGGTTGCGTCGAATGGCGTCAGCGGAGCCGCGTTGCCAGTCCCCGTAGGGACCGCCACGGTAGGGTTGCAGCAGACGCAAGCCGCCGCTGGAGCGGTCGAGGTCCCAAGGTTTGCCGATACCGATATGATCGTTGAGGCTGCGGGGCCGGTATTGGGTGAGGACGGCGACGTTGTGGATGCCGCTGTTGACACAGTTGCTGAGCGAGAAGTCAATGAGCCGAAATTTGCCGGCGAAGGGGACGGCGGGCTCGGAGCGGATTTCGGTGAGGACACTGAGGTCGGCGTTGTCGGCGCCGGCCATGATCATAGCGAATGCGGAAGACATAGGGAGCGATCCTGGCGGTCGGTTTGTGTAGGGGCGCAACGTGAAAGCTATACGGTTTGCCCGTCCTCGACAACGAGGTCAGGTGGAAAGTCCTGCTCGCCGCTGTCGCTGTTAACGATCACGTTTGTGCCGATCTGGGCGCCGTCGGGAATGAATGCGCCTTTGCCGACGACGGTATGGCCGCTGTCCAGTTTGTCAGGAAACTGCTGGTTGGGTGCGGGCGCGTCGGACGTGGTACAGCCGACTTTGGCGCCGAACCCGACGATGACCTGCTTGTCGATGATGACGCGTTCGACGCGGGCGCCGGGGCCGATCCAGGAGTCGTTCATGAGGATGCTGTCCTGCACGACGGCGCCCGGACTGACATAGACGCCAGGGCTGAAGATGCTGTTTTTGACGAGCCCATGGATTTCGCACCCGTTCGACACCATGCTCTGCACGACCTGAGATTGGGGGCCGAATTTGGCCGGGGGCCGTTCTTCTGAGCGGGTGGAGATGGGCCAGTTGTCGGTATAGAGGTCCAGAGCCGGGTTGGGTTGGAGCAGTTCGAGGCTTGTTTTCCAGTAGGCGTCTACGGTGCCGACGTCGACCCAGTAGCCGGTGAAGGGGTAGGAAAGGACGCGGTCTCCGGCGGCCAGCATGGCGGGGACGACGTGCTGGCCGAAATCTGTGCGGGGGCCGTCGGCGCCTTCTTCCTGGAGGCGTTGTGCCAGTAGGCGGCTGTTGAAGACATAGATGCCCATCGAAGCCAGATTGCTGGTCGGTTTCTGCGGTTTTTCATGGAACTGAACGATTTCGTCCTCTGCGTTCGTCTCCATGATACCAAAACGGTGCGCCTCCTCGATGGGTACGGGCATAACGCCGATGGTGACGTCAGCGCCCTTGCGCTGGTGGAAGTCCAGCATTGGGCCGTAGTCCATCTTATAGATGTGGTCGCCGGAGAGAATCAGGGCGGTGTCGGCGTTGTATTCGGTGAGGAAGTTCAGGTTTTGCAGAATTGCGTCGGCGGTACCGGCATACCAGTCCTGTTCGCCGCGGCCCTGAAAGGGCTGCAGGAGGCGGATGCCGCCGTACTGGCGGTCGAGATCCCAGGGTTTGCCGATGCCGATGTGTTCGTTGAGGCTGTGGGGGCGATATTGGGTGAGGACGCCGACGGTATCGATGCCGCTATTGACGCAGTTGCTGATTGTGAAGTCGATAATGCGAAACTTGCCGGCGAAGGGAACCGCGGGTTTGGCCCGTTTTTCGGAGAGGACGGTCAGGCGGGTGCCCTCTCCGCCAGCCAGAATCATAGCAACGGTTCTCATTGGGGAGTTTCCAAGCAGCACCTTTGGGGCGAAACGATTATACGATCCCGGATTAGGGTCTATCATATCTGAATGAGGGTGAAAGCCCAACTGGGGGAAGACCAGAGGCCAGACTGGTTCCGGGCTTCCCGCATCTCTGCATCTGACCGGCAGATGGGGAACACTTTCATGTCAGAGTAGTGCACTTCCGAGTAACTCAAGTTTTGCCACGCTTGCCTTCAAACATGGCTGGCAGCCTTCGGGCAGATTCACCCATCGATTCCATTTCGCGGGCCCCGGACCTGGCCTTCCTGCCAACTAGCGCTGATATCGACTCTATAGGCCACTCTCAAATGGCCTTTCTTTTGCGCTTCTTGATAAAAGACCCTATTGTGAAACAGCGTTGCCGATTACAGGATGAACAATATTTGACAGATTGAGCAAAACTTCACTATGCGCACGACAGTTTTTTGTGCTTTAGTCGGCATTGTCATTCTGTCGGGCTTGGTGCTGCGCACATGGAATGTCAACTTCGACGGAGGGCTGAACGCTCATCCTGACGAACGAAGCACTACGTGCATTTACGCACCGACGATTGGCTTGCCGTCCTCGCTTGGCGAGTTTCTTAATCCCCGACGCAGCCCGCTAAATCCTCTATGGGACCCTCATGACGCCCGCCGGCGTTCCTTTACATACGGCCATTTTCCCCTTTATTTGGGCATACTTACCGGCGGAGTAATGCGTATGCTGGCGGAACCGGCCAGCCATTTGCCTCTCCCCGACAGGACGATCGCTCTCTTGGCGCGCGCCAGTGGCCCCTGCGAAGGCGTGGCCGTCGCAGGGCGGCTGATGATTGCTTTTTTGGACACGTGGACAGTTTTTCTCCTTTTTTTGTTGGGGAGGAGGCTGTACGGCGCGGCCGGCGGTCTGCTGGCTGCGACATTTTATACATATACCGCCCAGGCGGTCCAACTCAGCCATTTCTTTGCCATGGATCCCGCCAGCACAACCTTTGTTGTTCTAGCCATTTACGGGGGTTTGCTGATGGTTCAGGAGCGCTCTTGGCGGGGGATAGTTTTCGCTGGACTTGGGGCAGGACTGGCAATTTCAGCCAAATTCAGTGCGCTGCCGGTGCTGGCTGTTCCGGTTACTGCCGCTCTGATCACGGCAGTGCGCGACGAACGGGGATTGGCGAGTGGGGAGCGAAGGTCTTGGGTCTCGATGCGCTGGGCACTTTCCAGTTCAGTTGTGGCACTGCTGGTCGCCTTTGCGGCCTTCTTCGTCACCAGCCCATACGCAGTTCTCGACTGGGTGCATTACATTCAGGCCACGGTCATCGAACAGGGGAGGATGGTGCGCGGAATCGATGATATACCCTACACGCGCCAGTATCGCGGTTCGACGCCCTATCTTTATTTCATTGAGCAGCAGGTCGTTTGGGGGATGGGTCTTCCTCTGGGTCTGGCAGCGATGATGGGAAGTGTTTGGGCGCTGGTGAGGTTGTTTCTGCTACGGGCGAAGCCGGGGGAGTTGCTCGTGTGGGTGTGGCTGGCGCCATACTTCGGCATCACTGGTGCCTTTCTAGCCAAATTCAACCGATACATGAGCCCAGTCCTACCGTTTATCCTGCTCTTTGCCGCTGGACTGATCACGTGGCTTTGGCGTTTCGGCAGCAAAAGACAGGTGAAGCTGGCTGCCCGGTTGCCGGCGGCGCTTCTCGCTCTTCTGGCGGTCGGCGGCGGTCTGTTCTGGTCGCTGGCTTATGTCAACGGCGTGTATGGGCACGAGCACACCTGGATCACAGCCAGCCGCTGGATGTATGACGAGGCACCGGCCGGGTCGGTAATCCTTTGGGAGGAGTGGGACGACGCTCTGCCAGTGACCATCTTTGGTGAGCCAGGCATGGACGCGGCAAGCCATGGTTTGCGTCATATTGCTTGGGCGCCTTATGACGAGGATACGGAGGAGAAATATGAGATTCTCCGACAGAAACTCAAGGAAGCGGACTATGTAATCTACAGTTCAAATCGTCTGTACGGGAGCGTCGATGAATTGCCTGAACGCTACCCAATGACGATTCGCTACTACGAGTTGATGTTTGGCGAACAGTTGGGCTTCGTAAACGTCGCTGATTTTACTTCTCCACCGCGATTGCTGGACGTTTCATTTCCGGATCAAGGAGCGGACGAAAGCTGGACCCTTTACGACCACCCGCGAGTATCGATTTTCGCCAAGAAGCGGGAGCTGAGCGAAGGCGAGTTCGATGCTCTGCTAGGCGGCTCGTGGGAAGGCGCGGTCCCCCTGTTACGCGGGAAAACATCGCTCCTTAATCCAACCCTGGGAATCCTGGACTCCTTCGCCGATATTATTCGGTCGCGGGCTGAGCCACTGCATGATCAACTGGAGCCGGTGACGGTCCTCTACGACGGCGACATTTCTCTTCGCGGACTCGCTTTGGGCCAAGGCGAGGCGCAACTGTCAACGCAGCAGATACTCGATCTGGAACAGGAACGCGCGCTGTGGATAGTCCTGCGGTGGCAGGTCGAGCCAGATTTGACAGCCGACTTTGCGATATCGCTTCGCCTGTACGACGCTAACGGCGCACTCTCCTACCAAAGGGACCATGTTTTGGGCAATGCTGATTTGGCGCGGACAAGCCAGTGGTCAGCGGATGAAGAGGTCGAGACGTTGTTCTACGTTGACTTTGCGGAAGAATTGCTGCCCGGCGAGTATGAACTGAGACTCATCGTATACGACGCCGATACGTTGACGCCGACGGTCGAGATGGATGTTTGGGAGCCGGAGTTGGTGGTGGCGCGCTTGCAGCTTGCGGAAGGTCGGTGACGGGTGCGGGCCGCTCAGTTTGGGCCTCGCTTAGCGGGCGGCTCACAGGTGTGATGCAAGAGGGCCTTGCGGGCTACGGCACAGCCAGTGCAGCTGTCGATTGCCAGAAGCGGACTGGCATCAAGCGCTCTGCGCGTCTTTGCCCGCGCTGACAGTTTTCTCACGCGGTGCCTCCTTGCGGAGAGGTGGGGGATTCTTGGGTTTTGCTACCGGAATCTCTATACTTGACGATTAGCTTCTCGAACAAAGTTCCCAATGCCAGGTTTCCAGATCAGTGGTCTTTACGGTCCAGTTAGATTTGGACAGGTCATGAAGACCTCGGTCCTGAGCGGTTGTGGGTCTGACAGAACGACCAAGAGCGAGCGTGCATGACTGAAAGGCTGTCCCACGACCCAATTGAACAGAGGTGCAATGCAGCGGTTGGCACACAAAGAACGTACGAGGAGACTGTGTCAGAGGGAGCGGCGCGGCAACGTATCCTATGGGTCACGCTCGCAGTCTTGCTCGCATTGGTGCTGGCTGTCCTATTGCTACGTCTTCAACGCTTAGACGAACTCCCAACCGGGCTCCATCATGATGAAGGAACACATGGCATGGATGCTCTACGGGTGCTGCAGGGAGAGCATGCTGTCTTTTTTCCGGCGAATAATGGGCGCGAAGGGCTGATAGTCTATGTGATAGCGCTGGCCATCTCCTTGCTGGGGCGCACGGTACTGGCTCTGCGCGTGCCCACAGCCCTGGCCAGCGCCGGCACGGTGTTTGTCGTCTTCTGGTTGGGGCGGCTTCTCTTTGGCAAAGATGAGGATGGCCGGGCGACGCCATGGCACGGCCTGCTGGTGGGCGGAATCGGGGCTGGGCTGCTGGCGGTATCCATGGGCCAGACGATTATTGGGCGGGCAGCGCTCAGAGCCAACTTTCTGCCCCTGTTTCTTTGCCTGTGTCTGGCGTTGCTCTGGTGGGGATGGGAGGAGAAGATTTGGTGGCGGATCGCGCTGGCGGGGGTGTGCGCAGGACTACTGCCCTATACGTATCTTGCGGCGCGTTTCACACCATTTCTATTTCTCCTATTTGGCTTGAGCTTTCTGCTGCCCTGGGGTAGGAATGAGGGCCGCTTGCGGGATGAGCTACGAAGGGCGGGCGTCTTTTTGGGTGCGGCCGGGCTGATCGCCGCGCCGATTCTGGTTTATTTTTCTCTGCATCCCGAGGCATTCTTTTCCCGCAGCAACCAGCTCTTGATCCTCCAATCTGAACGGAATCAAGGAGACCCGCTGGGAGCATTTCTGGACAATGTGTGGGTGCATCTGTTGGCGTTGGGATTTCGCGGCGATCCGAACTGGCGGCATAACTTCGCCGCTCAGCCGATGTTGAATCCATGGGAAGCGTTCTTTTTCTGGCTTGGCGCTGGGATGGCGGTTCTGCGCTGGAAGCGGCCCGCATACCGTCTCCTGCTTCTCTGGACAGCGGTCCTGCTTTTGCCCGCTATGCTGGCCAGAGACATCCTCGTTCCCAACACGCTGCGCATGATGGGTGCGACACCGGCTGTATATCTGCTGGCGGCTGTTGGCGTGTGGGAGACGCTCAATTTCTTGCGGGAGCGGTTTTTTGGGGAAAGTAAAGGCATAGCCACCATCGCACTGGCGTTTGTGGTCAGCGGCGTGGTTCTGGTTCAGGGCGTTATCACGTATCGCACGTATTTCCAGGAGTGGGCGAACAGGTCTGAAGTCTACCATGAATACGCGGTGGGGTGGGTTGATTTGATCCAGGAGTTGAGCCGGCAGCCGCCCGATGAGAAAACTGTCTATCTGATCCCCGATGGACAGCGCCATAAGGCGCTGGAAGAGGGATTTCGCAGTCCAACTTTCGAATACTTGTATCAAGGCGCGGCGCGGGTCCATCTTTTCCATACCGCCATGCCTGACCTGGCGCAGAAGATTAGATCTTCGCTGGCGGCCATGAAGAGCACATCCACTGTGAAAGTTGTGGACTGGGACAGCAGGGCTGCCTGGACGGGCGATGAAAGCGATCGGTTTGCCGTCCTTTTCGGCAGATACGGACGTTATCTGGGTAGTGATGCATACGGCAGCTTTCGGATTCATAATTACACCAATATTGCACTGGACCAGCCCTGGACATTCTATGACCATCTGGAGCCGCTGACAGTTTACTACGATGGCGACATCGCTCTTGAGGGGATCGCCCTGGGCCAAGGCATAGAGCAGTGGTCATCGCAGCAGCTTCTCAACCTTGGTCGGGATCGAACGCTGTGGATGGCTCTGCAGTGGCGAACAGAATCCGGGTTAGATGTCGACTATGCGATATCGCTGCGCCTCTACAACACCGACGGAGAAAGGTCTTACCAGAGGGATATTGTTCTGTGGAAACCGAATCACACGCTGACCGGGAGCGGAGGGAGTTCCGAGCTGTTCGATACCATGGTCCAGTTTGGATTCCCGACTGATCTCGCTCCCGGCGAGTATGCGTTGCGGCTGGTCGTTTACAGCACCGAGACACAGATACCAACGGTCGAGATCGGTGTGTGGGAGCCGGAGCTGCTGCTGGCGCGGTTGCAATTGGATGTCCGCCCGTGAAGCGTAAACGGGAAGACGTCCTTTGGCGCTTGCAGGCTGCCCAGGGCGCGGATGGGATTGAAATCGGCGGCGCGGCGCGAAAGTGTTACGACGAGGAGCGGGCAGGCGTAAGGAAAAGCCAGCGTGTCTGAGAGTTCATCTTCAGAAAGAGAACGAACAGGCGCAGCCGGGCTAACGGATGCCGGGCGCATGGGCTTCAGGTTGGCGACCGGGGCGACCCTGCTGGTTCTGGCGATCGTGGTCGTTGTGCTGCGTTTTGCAGGGTTGGCCGAGCTGCCGATGGGTCTCAACCGGGATCAGGGGATAGACGGGGCGCTGGCGCTCCAGGTTCTGCGGGGCGAGCACGCGATATTTTTCCCGGTGGACCAGGGCCGCGAGCCGTCGGCGATCTACGCGCTGGCGCTGTCGACGATCCTGTTTGGGCGGACGCTGCTGGCCATGCATCTGCCGACAGCGCTGGGCAGCGCGGGACTGGTCTTTGCCGTATTCTGGCTGGGGAGGGTGCTGTTCGGCAGGCATGAGGGGGGAAGGCCGACGCGGTGGCGCGGTCTGCTGATCGGGGGGGTTGGGGCTGGGTTGATGGCGGTTGATGAGAGGTGACTTACAGTTCAGATAGGGGTGCAGTTTAGTTTTGGAGCGAGAGAGGGCAGGCACAGGGCCGGCGCCTACGGAGATTTGCTGGGACTGGCGGGACGTGGTCTGTCTGGACATTTTCGATTAGGCACCTGTCACCAATATCGACACCAGGTCGGCAAGGCATGTTGTAGGAGAGGGGGCGTTGCGGGGGCGGAGCCCCCGCACAAGGGAGGGCCGAATAGACCCGACCGCCCGGAAAAGCAGTGGTCAGTGGTCAGTGGTCAGTGACGGCGTAGCCCCTGCATCAGAGTTGATCTTGGACTCGCTATGGTTTAGTTGCTGACAGAGGTGGGGGAGAAGTTGCCCCACTTTGGGATGAAACTCAGATTGGCGCGTTCTTGAATTTTGGGGCCTGAACCGCTATACTTCGTTGTTGGGCTGCAAAACCGCCTTGACGCCGGTTGCGGGCAAAGAATTGGAACGAGAGCCCTTTCACTTACTCTGCAGTCCGACGGTTTGCGCAGTTTTTGCGGTCTGGCGGGGAAGTTTATTTGTTTGGACACAGACCGCGAAGGCGCGGAGCCGGGGCCGTTGTTGGCCACGAGGAGAGCGGCGCTGAGCCGACTTTTTCAGGCGGGATGCCTGCGTTTCCAGGAGGAGGAAGACGTGCTGTTGCGAAGGACCCAAACTGCTTCATTTTGGCGCGATCAGTTCAGAGTTTCGGATGAAGATTTGGATTTTATCCATGAGTTGATCCTGGATGCAGAGTCACCGATGACGACCAGCCAGCTGGCGCTGCGCCTGATCCAGGAATACCAGCGCCGCGAGACAGCGCGGATGGAGTCCGAGCTGAAGAAGGGGGCGGTCTACCAGCCCATGAACCTGTATGATGTTGGGGAGACGCTCATCTTTCCAGCGATGGACTTTCTGGTGGGCGAAGTCCTGGAGACGCGTGCGGGCCAGAACCCGGAGCATGGCGCCTTCGATGTAATCCGGGTGGGTTTTGCCGACTCGGGCGAGACCCGGGAATTTGCGGCCAATCTTCAGACGGGCCACCGGCTCAACGGAACCAATGGTCAGGCGACAGGCGATGAGGAGGCACTCCTTTCGGCGGAGGAGATTCATTCTCTGTACCAGGAGGAGATCGAAGAGAGTTTGCTCTTTGTCCTGAGCGATGGGGAGCGGAACGAAGATTTCGTGGCAATTGAAGACTACTGGTTGCTGGCCGACATGCTGGCCGAAGTTCATGTGGGTCATCTGAACATTGCCGAGGCGCTGCTTGAGATGCAGAACCGGCCGATGTCGCCAGAGGAGCTGCTGCCGGAGCTCGATCTGCAGTCGGAGAATGTATCGCAGGCAATGCAGGTTATCAGCGTGAACCACGCGCTTGGAAACGACGAACGCTTCGATCAGATCGGAAGCGGCGGCGGCCCACTGTGGTTCCTGTCGCGGTTGGAACCCCCGGAGGCGCAGACGATCCCTCCGCTTTTGCGACCCAGGATAGGCCGCTACAACCGGGCAATCTTGAGTGTGGAACTTCTGCAGATGGAGTGGGAGCTGGACGACGAATGGGGCGAGAGCGGCGCGAGCACGCCAGTCTCGTCGGTCGTACCGAGCATCAGCTTTACGCTGACCTTCCCGCACTGGCTGTACGGGACGCTTCCGCTCAGCAGCCGTACGCGTGCGCTTTTCCCGCACAGTGCGCAGGAGCGTTCGATGGTGACGGTGGTCGACGGTCGTTGGGGCACCCGCCACACGGCTTGGGTGGTCCATAGCGGACGCTATGTGTGCGGTCTGAAGGAATGGATGGTTGGGCACAATCTTCCGGTGAGCGCGCAGATCACGCTGGAGCGGACGAATGAGGCGGATGAAGTGGTCATTGACTACCGCCCGCGCCGCATGAGGCGGGAGTGGAGCCGCATTGCGAGAGTGGATGCGGAACAGCTAAGGTTCGGCCTTGAGATGAACAAGGTGCAGATCTCCTGTGAGTATGACTTCGACCTGATTGTTTCATGCGACGACCGAGAGGGGCTGGAGGCGTTCAACGCCGGATTGGAAGGCAACGACGATGCGCTTGCGCAGCTTGTGGATATGATCGTGCCGGAGATTGCGAAGCTGAACCCGCAGGGCACGGCGCATGTCAAGACGATATACAGTGCGGTCAACATGTTCTGGCGGTGTCCGCCGGGACCGATCTTTTCTGCCTTGCTGAGCAATTCCCGCTTCCAGGGCTATGGGGACGGACTCTTCAAAGTGAGATGAGGATGCAGAGCCGGAATCGCACGAAATTCACCGGATCTTGATTATCGAGGAGGGATAAGAAGGAGATGACAGCGGCAGCGTCCAAGCAAAAACTCAAGTGGTTCCGACCGGACGTGAACACAAAGTTTCACATCGACTATAACTGGTGGGAGCAGAGCGGCCGGAATTTCCGCCTATACCTACGCGATCAGCTATGCACGGAGTGCCGGGACAGGTTCCAGGACCATAGAAATACGGAAGATGTGGATTGGATTGACCCGGAGACGGGAGAGGTTCACCGTACAGACGCCCTGTGGGAGTGTCTGCGCAGCCGTTGCACCAAGGACCCGGACTACATCAACGAGCATCTTTCGCTGACGGCGGCCTGTTTCCGCGTTTTTCTGGCCAACAACAATACGCCGTTGAGTCCATCCGAGTTGAATCAGCTTCTGCCGTGGAAGCCGGCGCGCACAATTTTGCAGACGCTGGGCGGGCGCGTCGTCTATCTTGGTCTACGTCCGGTGCGCGAGTAGAGGAAGGTATGGAGAAGAGAGATCCGCTCTCTCTTCTCACAGTTCAGTTGGGGCGTTCCCCTACCGTCCCATTCCCCGCCCTGGCCAACAGATCCTGTGCGGCACGATACATCGGCATATCGACCATTTTGCCGTCGAGAACGCAGACGCCACGCCCGGCCCGTTGGTGTGCCTCAAAGACGGCGATGAGCCGTCGCGCCGCGGCCACTTCGGAGAGGTCCGGCGTGAAGGCGCGGTTGATGACCTCCACCTGGCGAGGATGGATCGCCAGTTTGCCGCGGAATCCCATTTTCTGAACAGTGTCACATTCATCGGCCAGACCGGAGTCGTCGGCCAGGTCGGTATAGACGGTATCGATTGCCTGTAGCCCGAAGGCGGCGGCCGCGGTGACGACGGCGCTGCGGGCGTAGAAGACCTCCCAGCCTTCGCGCGAGCGCTGTGCGCCGATATCGCCGGCAAAGTCCTCGGCGCCGAAGGCAAGCGCCACGATCCTGGGATCTGCGCGGGCGATTTCGGGCAGATTCACCACCCCTGCAGCACTCTCCACAATCGGCAGCAGGCGCACAGTTCCGACTGGCATTTCTGCGGAGCATTCCAGTTCTGTCAGCTGTTTGTTCACGCTTTGCAGGTCGGCGGCGGACTCGACTTTGGGAATCACGTAGACCTGGGGCGCGGCGGCGAAGGTCTGGAGCAGGTCATCGGGCCAGAAGGGGCTGTGGACAGGGTTGATGCGAATGCAGCGAAGGGGGCCGTCTTGCGGGAGTGTGCGGAAGGAGTCGACGAGAAGCGAGCGGGCTTCCGTTTTGCGGGCGTGTGCCACCGCGTCTTCGAGGTCGGCGATGATGGCGTCGGCGGGCAGGCCGGCGCCGCGGGCGATCTTGCGGGGCGAGTCGGCGGGCATGAAGAGGAGAGAGCGCAGCGGCAGGGTCATGGGTAGGCTCCGCAGAGGCGGGTGAGGGCGGTGGTGTGGTGGTTGCGTACGGGTTGTTTGCCGGTCGTTTTATTTTACATGGTTTGCGCGTATATGGCAGGTTTGATAGGAAAGACGTAGCAGGCATTTCGAGGCTTATGCACTATACCGGTCGAGATTTCGAGGGTGAGCCCTGTACTGCCAACTCCAGTGCTGACAACGGTAGGTTTGGACTCCTTCTATCGATCTCTGATTTCACTATGTCAGCGTCGGCGTTCATGCGGTCCGTTCAGTCGCTCGTTTCCTAACAGTCAGTACTGCTAACACGCCGAGCAGGCCGCCGAGCATGTCGACGCCGATGTCAAAGAGGTTGTCCGGGTGGAGGACGCTCTGCCGGCTGAGGAGCTGGAAGCCCTCCTGAAGGATGGCGGCGGCGAGTACGAGGGTGAGGGTGAGGCCGACGCGCCGGGCAGGTGTGCCGGACAGGCGCGGCATCAGGAGGGCGCCCAGTACGGCGAAGAGCAGGCCGTGCATGAGGATGTGCATCCAGGCGGGGCTGAAGAGTGTGTTGAAGATGCGGTATGCCAGGGGCGAGGGCCGGACGAGCCAGGCCATAGGCATAAGGATTCCGATAATCCAGAAGACCAGGAACAGATTCCGTTTCATTTTTCTCCTTTCCTTTTCCCCCTGCCGGTATTGTGCAGAGGGCCGATGCTAACAATAACTGTTGGGCATCGATCCTGGTTCCCAGAATGGCGGCCTGGGGGCCATCATGGAGCACTGGCAAGGTGGCCTTGAAGGTGGTTTTGGGCGACCTTCCAGACAGGTTCTTCCCGCCCTGAAACAGGAAAGCGAGGTTGCCCGGATCGGGTGCCTATGCTAGACTTCGCGCAGTGAAATTCAGGCCCCACCCCGCCGCGATCAGATTGCCTGTCAGACAGCAGATGAGGGCATTTTTGCGCTAACCGCGGTGAGGTTGGGGGGAAACCGTTTGTCGGTTGGGCCGCAGTTGCTTGCGGTCGTCGGGACAGCTGGCGGCGTTTTACAGGGGATAACAGGTGTTTCGACGAAACGAGCGACCGCAGCCGGACGCGATCGAGGTCATCATTGGCCCCAGGGCCACGTACAACGGGGCGTTGCGCAGCGACAGCAGCATTCGCATTGACGGTGTGGTAGAGAGCGGGCTGCTGGAAACGCTGGCCAACGTCATCCTGACGGAGGCCGCCCGCGTCAACTGCGAGATCCGGGCCCGGAACGTGAGCATACGGGGATATTTCGACGGTGTGATTCGGGCAGACCGCGTTGAGCTGCTGGCAGGATCTTACGTGCGCGGCGCGCTGCATGTGAACAGCTTCCTGCTGGATGAGGGGGCTACGCTTGAAGGGGAGCTGCACATGCGGGGTGAGAATGTAGAGGAGTCGCTGGACCTGCCCTCAGGTATGGAGACGCCAGTGGACTTGCCGGGCGATCCGTCTCAGGAAGAGCCGCAGTTCAGTTAGGGTATGCTCGCAAAGGGCACGGGACGACGGTGTTTGTTGGGCGAAGTGGAATCGTGGCCGCGGTCGGCGCGGCGCGAGGAGTGACGGTGCCTCGGCCATGGAATTGCTGCTGATTGTCGCGGGTGGGCTGCTCGGCTATTTGCTCGGGTCGGTGCCGGTCGGTTTGCTGGCCACCAGGGTATACGGTGTGGACATCCGCACGGTAGGCAGCGGGCGCACGGGCGCGACCAATGCGTGGCGCGCGGCCGGGCTGAAGGCGGCTATCCCCACGCTATTGGGTGATGCGCTCAAAGGTGCGGCGGCCGTGCTGCTGGTCCGCTATGCGGCGGGGGCGTTTTTGCCTGAGGTGAGTGCGACCGCGGTGGCTGCGGCGGCGGCGCTTGCGGGGGCGTGTGCGGTATTGGGACACAACTGGTCGCTCTATCTGGGCTTCAAGGGAGGGGCAGGCGGCATCACGACTGCGGCGACCATACTGGCGATTTCGCCGCTTATCGGCGGGGTCGTGTGCCTGGTGGGGCTGCTGCTGATCTGGTGGAGCCGCATGGCTTCGATCGGCACCTACAGCGTGAGCGTGACTGCGCTGGTGTGCGCGGTCGTGTTTGCCGTCGCCGGTCTGACCCCCTGGCCGTATGTGATCTTTGGTCTCGTTGCCTATGTGGCCGTCACCATCTCGCTGAGCAGGAATCGGCAGGCGCTCAAAGACGGCGAAGAACGGGTGATCACCCTTTGGTAATCGCCCATTTTCAGGTGTATCCTTGCCACTACTGCCTTGAGTTCGGGACATGGCGCAATGGACAATGTCGTCGAGTTTCTGTATATTATGGTGAGACCCTGCCATAGCGAACATAGCTCACGCGAACGGGGAAGCGTTTAAACGCGAAACTCGCAGATTTCCTCTTGCCTTAAAGCGTACTCCAGGTCACAACCGGGAGCATGTCCTTAAGGTGTCGCAGCCGTCGCTCTCGCCAGCAGGCAGTTTGGGGGTGGTTCACTTTGACTGTCAAGAATCAGAGGAGGTAATTAATGGCTGAACGCAAACAACTGACAACGGCCCACGGGGCGCCAATTGGGGATAACCAGAACTCATTGACTGCCGGCCCGCGCGGCCCACTTTTGATGCAGGACTATCAGCTCCTGGAGAAGATGGCTACTTTCAACCGCGAACGCGTACCGGAGCGGGTCGTGCATGCCAAAGGTTCGGGGGCTTACGGCACATTCACCGTTACCAATGATGTCACGCGCTACACCAAGGCCAGCATATTCTCTGAAGTCGGAAAACAGACCGACTGCCTGCTGCGCTTCTCGACGGTCGCAGGTGAACGCGGCGCCGCAGACGCTGAACGCGACGTCCGCGGCTTCGCTGTCAAGTTTTACACGGAAGATGGAAACTGGGATATGGTCGGCAACAACACGCCGGTCTTCTTTGTACGCGATCCTTACAAATTCGGCGACTTCATCCATACGCAGAAGCGCGATCCCAAAACAAACATGCGCTCCAGCACGGCCATGTGGGACTTCTGGTCACTCTCCCCCGAAAGCCTGCACCAGGTAACCATCCTGATGAGTACTCGCGGTCTGCCGCAGGGTTATCGCTTTGTCAACGGCTACAGCAGCCACACTTACAGCTTCATCAATGCCGACAATGAGCGTTTCTGGATTAAGTTCCACTTCAAAACCATGCAGGGTATCAAGACATGGACCAATGCCCAAGCGACAGAGGTTGTCGGGCAGGATCGTGAAAGCTCGCAGCGAGACCTCTTCGAAGCGATCGAGAGGGGAGATTATCCGAAATGGCGCGTCTGCGTCCAGGTGATGCCGGAAGAGGACGCCGAGACCTACCACGTCAATCCCTTCGATCTGACCAAGGTCTGGCCTCATGGCGACTACCCGCTGGTCGAGATCGGCATTATGGAACTCAATCGCAACCCTGAAAATTACTTTGCGGACATAGAGCAGGCCGCGTTTGAACCCTCCAACATCGTACCTGGCATCAGCTTCTCGCCGGACAAGATGCTCCAGGCGCGGATAATGTCCTACGCCGATGCGCATCGCTACCGCATAGGCGTCAACTATGCCGCGCTTCCGGCCAACAAGCCCCAGTGCCCGGTCCACCACTATCATCGCGACGGCAACCTGCGTTTCGACGGCAACGCCGGCGGCGAGGTCAATTATGAGCCCAACAGCATGGGAGGACCGGTCGAAGAGGCTCGTTACCTTGAGCCGCCGCTCAAAGTGTCGGGCGATGCTGATCGCTACAACCATCGCGTGGGCAACGACGACTATACCCAGCCGGGTAATCTGTTCCGCCTGATGAACGAGGACCAGAAAGAGCAGTTGTTCAGTAATATCGCCGAAGCGATGGATGGTGTGCCTGAACGCATCAAGGTGCGCCAGCTTGTCCATTTCTACAGAGCCGATCCGGACTACGCTTGCGGCGTGGCGGCAAAGTTGGACCTTACCCATGCCTCCGAGCGGGTGGCTGCCCTCGCGGACCTGTCTCTGGCTGAATTAGCAGAGAAGACCAGCGCAGAAGCATATTCGGAGCTACAGTCGGTACCGGAAAGGTCACTGGCCAAAGCCGCCGACTGATCCTTCAGCAGGTTGTGCATTCGATATGCACAGCGCCCTGAAAGTGGTGCGACGCACCATTTTGAGTCTATATCGCAGCGACGATGGTTGGCGGCGTTCTCGCAGGATTGCTCAACCGCCATTACCTTGAAGAGGCCTGATTGCAGATCGAAGCCAAGTACAGAGCCGACCGGGAAGCCGGTCGGCTTTTTCGCGTCTGTAACCGCGCAGCATGGAACCTGCTTTCTCCCGACGTCGTCCTATTGTTTGATCGCGACCGTTGCCGAATTAGCACGCATGATCTACTCGTGCTAAGCTGGAAAGGGTCTGCGTCAAGCAGGCGACAAACTTACCGAATGCTGTTAAAGAAGGGAGAGTTTCATGCAGGTAGTAAAGAGCTATCCGGACAACATGTTCTGCTGGGTGGACCTGGCAACAACCGACCCTGCCGCGGCCAAGGAGTTTTACAGCGGTCTGTTCGGTTGGGAGTATTTTGATATCCCGACGGGGATGGGTTTCCACTACTCGTTGTGCCAGATTGACGGGTATAACGTGGCCGGCCTGAGCAACCTGCCGCAGGACATGATGGAGCAGGGCATTCCGCCGGTCTGGTCATCCTACATCAAGCACGACAACGTCGATGCGGTGGCGGAAAAAGCGGTTGCGGCCGGCGGAACGGTGGCGATGGAGGCCATGGATGTCATGGAGTCAGGGCGCATGATCGTGCTCCAGGACCCGACGGGCGCGATGGTTGGACTGTGGCAACCGAGGCAGCACATCGGTGCGCAGCTGGTCAACATGCCGAACGCGCTGGTGTGGAATGAGCTTCAGACGAAGGATGTCGACACGGCGCGCAGCTTCTACGGGGAGGTTTTCGGCTGGGGCCATGACAGCGACCCGAACGGTTACCACCTCTTCAAGTTGGGCGAGCGGATGCAGGCCGGGATGCTGAAGATGGACGATTCCTGGGGGGAGGTTCCGCCCAGTTGGGCGCCCTACTTTATGTCGGAGGACATCGAGGCGACGGCGGCCAAGGCGAAGGAGCTGGGCGGCGTCATTCATGTTCCGCCGACTGAAACGGGCACGGTCGGTCGGTTCGCGGTGATCGGGGACCCGCAGGGCGGGGTCTTCACGTCGATGCAGTTTGACGGGCCGGTTGATCCGCCGCCTGGTTACTAGGAAGGCGGACAGGGACACCGCGATTGACTGCGTTGTGTATTGCGTAGGCAGGGCGGTGTGCCCTGGTTTTTATGAAAGCTGGTTGCAGGATGCGGATTGACTTTGTCCTGAGGGATAGTCCAGACATCACATGCATTCACCAGACCTCTAAACCCTACTCCTTTGCCGGATGGGTGCATCCCAGATTTGGAGTGGGAACAGTGTGGCGGGGAATCAGCGCCAGCGGTGGCTGGCGTTGTTTACCGTCTTTGGGCGAGACGCAGTGCAGGCGCCAGGCCTGGCCGTACGGTGGCGTCCGTCAGTTGGGGCGGGTGCGAGGGCAGGAACAAGGCCGGCACATGAGGGAATCTGATGGGAATGGCGGGACGTGGTCTGGCTGGACACCTTCAAGTAGGCACCCGTCACCAATATCGACACCCGGTTCGATGAGGCGTGTTGTAGGAGAGGGGGCGTTGCGGGGGCGGAGCCCCCGCACAAGGGAGGGCCGAATAGGCCCGACCGCCCAAAACTGCAGGGGTTAGGGGCTGGGGGCCAGGGGTTAGAGACCGCGATGTCCTTGCCTCAGAGTTGATCGCGGCGTGGCAATGGTTGGTCTGCCGCCAAAAGTACACGAGAGTGCGCCCCCATTTTGAGATGCGCCGTGCTGGATTCGGGTATTGACAAGACTGCCCTAGCCTGATACACTCGACTCGGCGATTAAAGAGATTGACCGCTTAGGTTCAGCATTCCAAGAGGGCAAAGGGGAGGTCACTATGAGAGCCGTCGTGTACCAGGGTCCGTTCAGCGTTGCCGTAGAGGAAGTTCCCGATCCCGAGATAAAGCATCCGAATGACGTAATCGTCAAGATTACTTCGAGCTGCATCTGCGGCTCCGACCTGCACATGTATGAGGGTCGGACTGCGGCCGAACCGGGCATAGTCTTCGGACACGAGAACATGGGTGTAATCGAAGATGTCGGGGCCGCTGTGAAGACATTGTCCGTAGGCGACAGGGTCGTGATGCCGTTCAACGTGGGCTGCGGCTTCTGCAAGAACTGCCAGCGGGGGTTTACGGGTTTCTGCCTCACGGTCAACCCTGGATTTGCCGGCGGCGCGTATGGATACGTGGCAATGGGACCATGGGTCGGCGGGCAAGCCGAGTACATTCAGGTGCCTTATGCGGACTTCAACTGTCTGCCTCTTCCGTCCGGGGATGCGTTCGAGTGGGATTTTTCTCTTCTGGCGGACATATTCCCCACGGGTTATCACGGCGCTGAGCTTGCCGACGTGAGTCCCGGCGAGAGCGTCGCCGTGTGGGGCGCGGGACCGGTCGGTCTGATGGCCACCTATAGCTGCATCATCAGAGGGGCGGCAGAGGTCTATACGATCGATCACGTGCAGGAGCGGCTGGACATGGCCAGCGACATTGGCGGTATTCCCATCAATTTCGATGTCGGCAATCCGGTGGAGCAGATCAGGGACATGCGCGGGGGCGACGGTGTGGACAAGACGATCGACGCCGTGGGCTATCAGGCCGCTGCGCAAGGATCGTCCGCCGCCGGAGGCGAGCAGACCGAGATTCCCAACGTGGTCCTGAATCAGATGATCGACCTGATCAATCCCACGGGGATCATGGGCATTCCGGGCCTGTATGTGCCATCGGACCCCGGTGGCGTGGACGAGGGCGCCAAGAGGGGCTCTCTGGCCATCAATTTCGGGAAGCTCTTTGAGAAGGGTCTGAAGCTGGGGACGGGTCAATGCAACGTGAAGCAGTACAACGCCTACTTGCGCGACCTCATCATATCGGGCAAGGCCACTCCCAGCTTCGTTGTGTCCCACGAGGTGCCGCTGGACGACGCAGTCGACGCCTATCACAAGTTTGACCAGCGCATCGACGGGTACACCAAGGTCATCCTGAAACCTTAAACGGAAGGCGCCGGTTCGTTCCCGGGCAGCCCATCTTCGAGAATCAGGGGAAGTTGGTGCGGCATCAGACCCACGCCGTCCCCCGGCTCGCGTGTGATCACGTGTGCTGCAAAGCTTCTCCCTGCATGTTCGGGAACGGCAGGCGCGTTGCAGGCGCAGGCAGATGCTAAAACAGCTGCCCTTGGATTTCAACAACGAGATTGACAGGCACAGGAGGTTGTGTCATGCGAGTAGGCAGCGAAGGGCACTCATACGACTGGATCGACAATTGGGCCAAGCTTCCCGAAGGTGAAAGCTCACGCAAGGGCTGGGCGCATCCGGGCATCGTTGTCACGGCATCGGGAAACGTAATGACCAGCCACCCCGGCGATCCGGAAGTGATGACCTTCGACGGGGACGGCAACCTGATTTCCTCGTGGCGCGGCGACTTTGCCGAGGCGCATGGGATCACCCTCGTCAACGAGGGCGGAGTCGAGTATCTGTGGATTGTGGACCACGGATCCAAGAATCACTATCTTCACGGCTACACGAACCCTCCGGGCGTGGGCGAAGATCCCGGTCAGGTATTCAAGACGACATTGGACGGTGAAGTGGTCATGAGGCTGGAGACGCCTGCACTTCCCATTTATAAAGACACACGCTACGCCCCCACAGCTGTCGCGGTGAACGAGGAGCGCTTTGGCGGCAACGGCGACATCTGGGTGGGCGACGGGTACGGCGCGTACCTAGTCCACAGGTTCACGAAAGATGGCGAGTATGTCAGCAGCATCAACGGCGAGGAAGGGGCCGGGGCCTACAACTGCCCGCACGGCATCTTCTTTGATTATCGCAAGTCCGAGCCGGAGCTCTACGTGGCGGACAGGGCCAACGACCGCGTACAGGTCTACGACATGGAGGGTGGATTCAGGCGGATGTTTGGTGACGGTTTTCTGAACACGCCCAGTTGTTTCGCGACACATGGCGATCTGATGATCATTGCCGAGTTGCGCGCGCGCCTCGTGGTCACCGATATAAACGATGAACTGCTCACGTACCTCGGCGGCAACAAGCAGGTGTGCGACGTTGCGGGCTGGCCCAACAATGTGAACGAATCGGGGCAGTCAGTACGCACGAGCCACCTGGAGACGGGCAAGTTCAACAGCCCTCACGGTTTGGCTGCGGACGCCAGCGGTAACCTGTATGTGGCCGAATGGCTCATTGGGGGCAGGGTAACCAGACTGAACAGGGCCTAAGCGCCCTGGGGACGCTTTGCGTCGCCGCCAGACAAACGAGAGTAAGCCACACGTCCTGCCGGAATTCCAGCACGGTGGCAAGGGGGACTGCACGGTTGTGGCGGTCCCCTTTCAATTCTACTGCGGTTACGCGCCAAGTTAGCGCGGCTTTTCCCCTCTTTCCAATCCCTGCTATAGTATCCCGGACAGCGCGGCCCGCTTCGCGCGGGCGCGCGACCACTCTGAAGACCCTGTCATACCATGCACCAGGAAACAGACGGAATGTCCTCTCACTCGATGCTCGGCGCTTACGGCTCGTGGGCGGCTGCCCTTGCCGGTGAAGGCCCCAACTTTCTCTCATTTCGGCATACCCATTGGATCGACCCGGCGGCCTGGCGGCCGGCGGCGCGGCAGCGATTTCGCGAGCGGGTGGCGATGCCGGACACGGGGGGCGCGGAGGACTACCGGGTCGAGCGTCAGTATGCGTATGACGGGTTGCTGGTGGAGGAACTCTCGTGGCAGTTGCCGTACGGCCCGCGCACGGAGGCAGTGTTGTTGAAGCCGGCGGGTGCGTGCGGTCGGTTGCCGGGGGTGCTGGCGTTGCACGATCACGGCGGCCATAAGTTCCACGGCTGGCAGAAGATCACGCGGACGGACGATGCGCAGAACGCGGTCAACATCGACCACCAGGCGCGCGCGTACGGCGGCGCGCCGTGGGCGAACCGGCTGGCCCAGCGCGGGTATGCGGTCCTGGTGCCGGATGCTTTTGCTTTCGGCAGCCGCCGCGTCCGCATCGCCGATCTTCCTGAGGCAATTCGCGACGGCATGGACGAACAGGAGTCGGACGACCCAAAATGCATCGCCGCGTACAACCGCTGGGCCGGCGGTCACGAGTCGACCCTGGCGAAGTCTTTGCTCAGTGCGGGGACGACGTGGGCGGGGGTGTGGCTGGCCGAGGATGTGCATGCGCTGGGGGTGTTGTGCGGGCGTGATGACGTGGACGCTGAGCGGGTGGGCATCGGCGGGCTGTCGGGCGGGGGACTGCGCACGGTCTACCTGGGCGGGCTGGATGACCGGGTACGCTGCGCGGTCTGTGTGGGCATGATGACGACGTGGCGGGACTTTCTGCTCAATAAGAGCCATACGCACACGTGGATGATCTACGTGCCGCATTTGCCGACGGAGATGGACTACCCGGACATCCTGGGGATGCGTGCGCCGCTGCCGACGATGGTACAGAACAATACGGAAGACCCGCTGTTCACGCTGGCGGAGATGAGGCGGGCTGACGTGATGCTGAGACAGGTGTACGAGAAGGCGGACGCAGGCGACCGCTACAGTTGCTCATTTTATGCCGGCGAGCACAAGTTCGATATTGCGATGCAGGAGGATGCGTTCGACTGGTTCGACCGCTGGCTGGCGGAGTCCTGACACAGAGAGGATCGGAAAGAGCAGACCATCGAGAAAATTGCTTCAACCGCCGCGAGTCGCGGCAGAAACGGAGAGCCCCATGAATCCAGTCTCCCCACATTTCACACCCGTTGATCTGTCGAAATTCTTCAATGTTGGACGCGCCGAGCTTCCAGAATCGTTGCGCGTGCCCTCCTTGGTCGAGGACAGGACGGGTTCGACCGACTTCAACGGCGTACCGTTCCTGCTCGGTGGATTCGAAGGCCCTGCCGTCATTTTGCTTGACAAGGAAGCGGTGACGGTCGAACTGGAAGGGGAGCGCGCCACCTACGCGGTTTTTCTGCATGCCGTGGCGGACCGCGTTACCAACTATCTGGACGGGTTTGCCGACTTCGCGCAGGACGGAAACGAACTGGGCGATCACGTATCCTCCTATACATTTGAATACGAGGACGGCAGCCGTCACGAAACGCCGGTACGGCGCCGATTTGCAATTCAGCAGAGCCGCGTCGTGTGGGGAGGCAGCCCCTTCGAAACGGTACCGGCGGCGAAGGCGACTGTCTTCAACTCGGCGACGGAGGAGATCCATCTGGGGCGGGTCCCAAGCACCGAATACGGCCGCGGCGAGACACGCACCAGTTCCGCCCGCGATCAGATGGAAGAGAAGATGTGGCTGTACGCGCTGGAGAACCCGCATCCGGACAGGCCGATTCGCCGCCTGGTTCTGCAGCCGCGCAACGAGGGGTCGACCGTTTACGCGATCAGCCTCACGAATTTGGAGGAGCACCCCCTGCGCCCCGGTGTGCGGCGCAAGCTGCGACTGACGCTGCCGGAAGGCGTCGAGTTTAACGCCATCGGCGAATACGAGGACGTGGCTATCGACCTGGGCTATGTGATGTCGGCGCGCGCCGCGTTCGACTACGATCGCGGCCGCTGGATGGGCGATGAGGCAAACGTGCAGCCCACGGTATCGCAACGGGACTTGATCATTGAGTACAGCGCGCATCCGCAGGCGTGGCTGCACGTGGGCGTAGACAGTGACGAGCCGATCGTCTATGACCTTTCGCAACTTGAAAACGGACAGGCATCAGACACCATCGTCGGGGTGGCGCCGGCACACCGGCTGGTCGACGTGCGGGTGGTGCAGAAGGGGACGAACAACCTGGTGCCGGTGCGCATTCATTTTCATGGGGAGCACGGCGAGTATCTGCCGCCGCGCGGGCGCCATCGCAAGGTGAACCCGCACTGGTTTGAGGACAACTACGGCGAATTCGTCAACGGGCGCAACCAGTACAGCTACATCGACGGCCACTGCGAGGTAGATATGCCGCTGGGCGAGGTCTTCGTGGAGATCACGAAGGGCTACGAGACGGCGCCGGTGCGGAAGCAGGTTACGATCGGGCCCGACACGGATGAGCTGGTGTTCGAGCTGGAGCGTGTGCTGCCGTGGCGTGAAAAAGGCTGGGTGACTGCGGATACGCATGTTCACTTTCTGAGCCCGTCGACGGCGCTGCTGGAGGGCCAGGCCGAGGACGTGCACGTGGTCAATCTGCTGGCGAGCCAGTGGGGCGAGATGTTCAGCAACGTCAGCGATTTTGACGGCAGAACCACGCTGGGCGCGCGTGAGTTCGGCGGCGACGGCGAATTTCTGGTGCGTGTGGGGACCGAGAACCGTATGCAGATCCTCGGTCACATTTCGCTGCTGGGCTACAACGGCAAGATGATCCACCCGCTGTGCAGCGGCGGCCCGTCGGAGTCGGCCCTGGGTGATCCGCAGGAGGTGGTGATGGCCGAGTGGGCGCAGAAGTGTATCGACCAGGGCGGGCTGGTGGTGATGCCGCACGCGCCGAACCCGCAGTTGGAGCGGGCGGCGGATATCGTCCTCGGACTGATCCATGCGATCGAGATGATGACTTTCAACCCCTGTGAACGGGAGCTCAACCCCTACGGAATCGCGGACTGGTACCGCTACCTCAATCTGGGCTATCAGCTGCCGATCGTGGGCGGCTCGGACAAGATGGCGGCCTCGTCGCAGTTGGGGGGCGTGCGCACCTACGCGCATCTGGGCGAGCTTGAGTTCACATACGAGAACTGGATGGCGGCGGTGCAGGCGGGCAATACGTTCATGACGATCGGTCCGCTGGCGGAGCTGACGGTTGAGGGCGTGGCGCCGGGCGGGCAGGTGCAGCTGCCGGCCGGCGGCGGGAGCGTGGGCGTCGACTGGCGGGTCGAGTCGGTGCAGGTGCCGATCGAGCAGGTGGAGGTCGTACAGGGCGGGCTGGTGGTCGACCAGGTCGACGTACAAGGCGAATACAGTGCATCGGGCAGCTTGCAGGTTACGGTAACGGATTCATCGTGGATAGCGTTGCGCGTGCGCGGAAGTTATATTGGCGAGGCGGGCGAGATCGCGGCGCATACGAGCGCGGTGCAGACGTTGGTGAAGGACAGCCCGCTGTTTAACGAGCCGGACTCGTCGGCGGTGTTGGAGCAGATCGAGGGCGCGATTGCGTATGTGGACACGATTGCCCCGCGGCCGAACGTTCAGCGATTCAGGGAGATGCGGGCGGTGCTGGAGGCGGCTCACAACCGGCTGCACCAGCGGATGCACGCGCACGGCGTTTACCACAGGCATACGCCGGTGCATGGACACGGGGAGGGCGGTAGGCAGTAGTCAGTAGTCAGTGGTCAGTGGTCAGTGGTCAGTGGTCAGTGACGGCTCTATGAGTGATCTTTGGCAGGTATTGGGCAATTAACGGTGAGCCGGGTAGGGGATGGAGAGATGGCAAAGATTCGGTGGGGGATTGTCGGTTGCGGGGACGTGTGCGAGGTGAAGAGCGGGCCGGGGCTGTACAAGGCCGATGGCTCGGCGCTGACGGCGGTGATGCGGCGCAATGGGGCGCTGGCGGCGGACTTTGCGCGGCGCCATGAAGTGGCCCGTTGGTACGATGACGGCGACAGGCTGATCAACGACCCGGAGGTGGACGCGGTTTATGTGGCCACGCCGCCTGACACGCACATGGCGTATACGTGCAAGGCGGCGGAGGCGGGCAAGCCAGTCTACGTGGAAAAGCCGATGGCGCGCACTTACGAAGAGTGCCAGACGATGCTCCGGGCCTGCGAAAATGCCGGCGTGCCGCTGTGGGTGGGCTATTACCGGCGGCGGCTGCCGAAATTCCTCAAGGTGCAGGAGTTGATTGAGCAGGGCGCGATAGGGGAGGTGCGGTCGGCCCTGATTCGCTACTACCAGCCGGCCAAGCCGGTAGACGCGTTCCCGGACCAGAGAGGCTGGCGAGTTGATCCTGAGATTGCGGGGGCCGGTCTATTCCTGGATTTGGGCTCGCACATGCTGGACCTTCTCGACTATCTGCTGGGGCCGATCAGCCGCGTGCAGGGTTTTGCGGGGAACCAGGCGGGGCTTTACGACGCCGAGGACGTTGTGTGCGGCAGCTTCACTTTTGAATCGGGTGTGCAGGGGACGGGGACATGGATGTTCTCCGGCTTCGAAAACCTTGACTGGACGGAGATTGAAGGCACTAAGGGGCGCATCGGTTATGTCTGTTTCGATGCCAGCCCGATCGCGCTGACGACGAGCGCGGGGACCGAGGAGATCCCGGTTACACAGCCGGACCACGTGCATCAGCCGCTGATTCAGACGATTGTGGACGAGCTGAACGGGCACGGGCAGTGTCCGAGCACGGGCGTCAGCGGCGCGCGCACGTCGTGGGTGATGGATCAGATGCTGGCGGAGTACCGGCAGAAAAACTATGGATAATGACGCATGAGACTAAGCAGCCAGGCATTCGGCAGGACGGAGAGGGGACACGGGGTCAGGCAGTATTCGCTGGCCAACAACAGGGGCGTGGAGGTCGATGTACTCGACTACGGCGGGCTGATCCGCACGTTGACGACGCCGGACCGCAACGGCGAGGCGGGGGACGTGGTGCTGGGATTCGACACGCTTGAGGAATACCTGGCCGGGCACCCTTATTACGGTGTGCTGGTGGGCCGCTGTGCGAACCGCATCCGCGGGGGAAGGTTCGAGCTGGACGGTGTGCGTTACCAGCTGGCGCGCAACGTCAACGACGACCATCTTCACGGCGGGGAGGTCGGTTTTGGCAATGTAGTGTGGCAGGCGCAGCCTTTTCAGAACGAGCGGGAGGTCGGGCTGCAGCTCTCACACGACAGCCCGGACGGAGAAGACCTGTATCCGGGGGCGCTGGACACGACGGTGAGACTGAGCTTGAACGATGACAACGAGGTGCGTCTCGACTACCATGCGACCTGCGACGCGCCGACGATCGTCAACCTGACCAATCACAGCTATTTCAACCTGGCCGGAGAGGGCAATATTCACGACCACGTCGCCATGATCGATGCCGACGGCTTCACTCCAATGGACAGCGCGCTCATCGTGACGGGTGAGATCCGGGACGTGACGGGCACACCGTTCGATTTCCGCCAGCCCACTGCCATCGGCGCGCGCATCGACGCGGACGACGAGCAGATCCGGTTTGGCGGCGGCTACGATCATAACTTCGTTCTCAACGGGGAGCCGGGCACGTTGCGGCTGGCGGCGCGGGTCACAGAGCCGGTCAGCGGACGGGTGCTGGAGGTGCTGACGACCGAGCCGGGGGTGCAGTTCTATACGGGCAACCAGATGGAGGCAGCGAACCCGGGCAAAGGCGGGCAGGTCTACCCGCACCGCGGCGGGTTCTGCCTGGAGACGCAGCATTTTCCGGATGCGCCGAACCAACCGCACTTTCCGTCGATCGTTCTGCGGCCCGGCGAAGAATATACGCAGACGACCGTATTCCGCTTTTCGATCGAACAGTAGAACCGGCTCCGGGGCGAAGCGTCCCAGTACAGGGCCGGTTTTCGGTGTTCGACTGGGGAAGGGGCTGAAGATGGACGGGTACCCAAGCGAACTGACTGCGGCAGCGACTTTTGAAGCGAAACGGGCGATCCTGAGCAAGCGGGACATGTTCCGGCCGCTGGCTGTGGGGCGCACCGAGGGGTTGGCCGATGCGTTGCGCGGCAAGAAGGTGCGGGCGGAGACGCCGGTGCTGGTGCTGGAGCGGGAGGGCGAGGCACTGGCACTGCTCACCAGCGAGATGATCTTTCACCATGTGGCGCAGGGCGAGTGGAACGGGACACCGTTTCTGGCCACGTTCTGAGCGCCGTGCAACAGCGGCGTCGGTCTGACGCCGGTCATAGACGGGGAGACATACAGTTTTGCGACGCGGGGCCTGTATAACGGCATGTCGTTGATGGGGGACCACCAAACCGGCTCCTATTGGGACCACGTCACGGGCGAGTGTTTGCACGGGCCGCTCAAGGGTAGGCGTCTCGAACTGGAACCGCTGCGGCATATGCGGGTTGACCAGGCGCTGGCGCAGTTCCCGGAATCCCAAATTGCGCGGTCGCGGCTGCCGCTGCCTTTTGGTCTGGCGGCGGGCCTGATGAAAGTCCTGGTGCGATTGACCAGGGGACGATTTTTGCCGCCGAGGTTCGCGGGTTCGATGGGTGAGGAAGACCCGCGGCGGCCGCGCCTGGAGATGGGGCTGGGGGTGTGGACGGAGAGGGTCAGCCGGTATTATCCGCTGGAGGTCCTCAAGGCGGGGGACGGCGTGTTGTTCGACGTCATCGACAACAGGAATATGCTGATCTACCTGGATCCGGTGTCCGGAACGCCGACGCCGCTTTTCGCCGATGGGCAGGATGCCGAGTGGGATGGGAGCGACCTGCGCCTGGAAGACGGCGCGATCGTGCGCAACGGCAGGCTTTTCGATCCCTCCGGAGACGAGTTGCCGGCCGATCAGCCGCTGCACCTCTTTGCGCGCTGGTACGGCTTCTCGCTGACCTTTCCGGATTGCGAGATCTATGGGGACGCGGGCGAAGGAAGCGGGTGAGGGCAGACCCGCCGTCAGCCTAAGTTTGCAGGCTCAGGCCTTGAAGGATCACATTTTTAAGGAGAAGTAATACTTTGCAGCTCAATCTTTCCGGCAAGACGGCTATTGTCACCGGCGGCAGCGCGGGCATCGGGTTAGCCTGTGCGCAGGCCCTGTACGCGGAGGGAGTCAGCGTGCTGATCGCAGCGCGCGACGAAGAACGGCTAGCCCAAGGTCTCACTGCGATCGCGGACCATGCGCCTGAGAGCAGCGCCAGTGCGCTCTCTGTGAGCGCGGACGTGAGTACGGCAGAAGGGGTCGAACGGGCCGTCGAACGCGCCCTTTCGACCTGGGGCCAGGTAGACATCCTCATCAACAACGCCGGGTCGGCGCCGAGCGGTGACTTCTACAGCCTGAGCGACGACGCTTATCAGGGTGCGTGGGAACTGAAACTGCTGGGATATATACGGATGGTGCGAGCGCTGGCGCCGCAGATGAAGGCGCGGCGGGAAGGACGGATCGTAAACATTGTGGGCGCTGCGGCGCACAATCCCACGCCGTCATTTGTCGCCGGCGGCACGGCCAATGCTGCGATCATCAACTTTACGAAGGGGATCTCCCAGGATCTTGCCCCCTACGGCGTGCGTATCAACGCCATCTCTCCCGGCCCCGTGAACACGGAACGGGCGCGGCAACTCGCCCGCCAAGAGGCGGAAGCGCAGGGGATTTCGGTAGAGGAGGCAAAAACCCGCCGCATCGCGTCGGTGCCGCTGAGCCGCATGGCGGAGGCGGACGAGATTGCGGACATGGCGCTGTTCCTGGTCTCGGACCGGGCGGCGAGCATTACCGGCGCAGAGATTCTGATTGACGGGGGAGCGACCGCAAGTGTCTGACCCGCTGCGCGTTGCGGCCCCGACGACCGCGGATCCCGCTTCTGCCGAAGGCGCGTACCGATGGTACGTTCTGGTGCTGGCCGCACTGACCCACACGCTGGTCGTGGGTATGCCGATGATGTCGCTGCCGGTCCTGTTCGATGAGATCGGTACTGAACTTTCGCTGAACCTGGTGCAGATCGGATACGTCTGGGGGGCGTCCTCGCTGTTGGGCGTTGCGATGAGCCTGACCGGCGGCGTGGTCGGCGACCGCATCGGCGCGAGGCGGATGCTGGTGATCGCGTGTCTGCTAGCCGGCATTACAGGGGCGACGCGGGCGTTTGCCAGCGACTACGGCAGCCTGACTACCACGGTACTGGTGGCAGGGCTCTTTCCGATGGCGGCGCCGATGAATGTGCACAAGACGTGCGGCGTCTGGTTTTCGGGAAAACGGCTGGGGATGGCGAACGGAGTGGTCTCGGCGGGGATGGCGTTGGGCTTTCTGCTTGGCTCGCTGATCAGCGCGACGTTCCTTTCGCCGCTTCTGGGCGGCTGGCGCAACGTTCTCCTATTCTACGGTGTGCTGGCTGTCGTCGTCGGTATTTTGTGGGCGTTTACAAGGCCTGGGCCAGATGGCGACGGAAGGGCCACAGCACAAGGGGACCGGCTTTCGCTGCGCGACTCGATGCTGCAGGTGGTCCGTCTGCGCAACGTGTGGCTGCTGGCGGTGGCGATGTTTGGCATCGGCGGGGCGATACAGGGATCGCTTGGCTACCTGCCGCTCTATCTACGCAATGCGGGTTGGGAGCCGAGCACGGCGGACAGCGCTCTGGCCAGCTTCCATTTCGCCAGCCTGCTGTTCACGGTTCCTTTTACGCTGCTGTCGGACCGGATGGGGGTGCGCCGTCCGCTGCTGCTGGCGTCGGCGCTGATGTTAGTGGTAGGGTTCGGTCTCCTCTCGTTCGTGCAGGGGATCGTTGTGTGGCTGGCGGTTCTATTTGCGGGTATTACGCGAGACGGCTACATGGCGACGATGATGACGCTGATCATCGAGCTGCGGGGCGTTGGCCCGGCTCTTGCGGGGACGGCCACCGGTCTGATCATGGCTATTTCTCGGATTGGATCTGTCGTCGCGCCTCCGCTTGGAAACGGACTGGAAACAGTTGGTCCTGGGGTGCCCTTTCTGTTCTGGACGGCGCTGGCGGTGGTAGGCTTTGCGGCGCTGACGGCTGTGCGCGAGGAGAAGGGGCGAATTGCGGTGGTCAGTGGTCAATAGTCAGTGGTCAGGAGCGGCGCAGGCTGGTCGTGAGCGTTCGCAGGTCTAAAGCGGTTCAATTGTCCACAACGCTAGTCTAGCCAGAGCGGGGCGTTGCGGCAGTGGCTGAGTTGATAGATTCTGGGGTACCTACTAAGCCATGTTCTGTGTACGGCCTGCCTGGGGGGAATGTACCGTCAGCATTTCTGTAGCGGGCTCTCGATGGTCATCGCGGTGAACGTTGGGCATATATGGGCGTGGCCTCGCCTGTCTTGCTCGCGCCTGGCACATATTTGGAATTTGCCAGGAGGCGGGGGGTAGCGTGGGCCGACACGGGTCGGCACCGTCGTATTGCCCACACACTGGCTGCGACGCGAGGTTGTAGGAGAGGGGGCGTTGCGGGGGCGGAGCCCCCGCACAAGGGAGGGCCGACTAGGCCCGACCGCCCAACTGCAGTAGTCAGTGGTCAGTGGTCAGTGGTCAGTGAAAGCAACCATTGAAGGGCGATAGGGTTGATAGGGAGAGAGATAACGTCTTTCGCCATGCTGAGTCATGAGTGCCTTTGGGCAAGGACTTAGCAGTCACGATTTTGGGTGATAGTATTCGATTGTTTGCTGTGCGGATCGATCCTTTGTGTAAGGATTGGACAATAGGAGACGAGGAGGCAAAGAATGACAACCGAAGTTGCTGCGGGCGCTTTTCAGCGCATTGCCAGTGTCGACGAAGTCAAAGAGACCGGTCTGCATACGGTCCAAGTGAACGGGCACGTGATCGTGCTGGTCGATCACGAGGACGAGATCTACGCGCTCGACAACCGCTGCCCGCATATGGGTTTTCCGCTCGACAGGGGCAGCGTGCATGACGGGATCCTGACGTGCCACTGGCATCATGCGCGTTTTGATCTGTGCACGGGGGGTTCTTTCGATCTGTGGGCGGACGACACGCCGAGTTTCCCGGTGGAGGTGCGGAGCGGTGATGTGTTTGTCGATGTAACGCCGCGGCACGATCCGGTGGAGCACCAGCGCCACCGTCTGGGGGTCGGGCTGGAGCGCAATCTGTCGCTGGTTGTGGCCAAGGCTGCGATCACGATGGTGGACGAAGCCGGGGACACGCTGTCTCCGTTTGCGGCCGGCCTGGAGTTCGGGGCCCGGTACCGCATAGAGGGTTGGGGGCAGGGTTTGACGATGCTGACGTGCTTCCAGAATCTCCTGCCGAGTCTGGGACGTGAGGACAGGGCGAGAGCACTGGCGCACGGTCTGGCGGCGGTTGCGGCTGATTCGGCAGGCAGTTCGCCGCGCTTTTTGGTTACGCCTCTGCCGGACGGCAGTCCGGACCTGAAAACGTTGAAGCAGTGGTTCCGCCGCTTCATTCTGGTGCGGGATGCGGAGGGCGCGGAGCGGTGCATCATCACGGCGCTGAGGTCGGGCGCGGGGCCGCAAGAGATGGCCGATATTCTGTTCAGCGCGGCGACTGATTTCCGCTACATTGATGTAGGGCATCCGCTGGACTTTACCAATAAGGCATTTGAAGCGCTGGATATCGTCGGCTGGGAACAGGCGGAAGCGGTTCTAACCAGCCTGGTGCCCGGTTACGCCTCGGCGCGGCGGATGGAGGAGTCGAACGCGTGGCGCAATCCGATCGATCTGATCGACGTGTTGAGCGATGCGCGGGCGCAGATTGCGGCTGCCCTGGCCGCGGGACAGGGGCTGCGGGGCAGCTGGGCAGGGCGCGCCGGACTGGTGGAGGTGTTGCTGCGGGATGATCCGCACGCGATTACCGAGGCGCTATTGGCGGCGCTACGGAGCGGGGCCAGCGAGGTTGAACTGGCAGGCACGGTCACCTATGCGGCGGCGCTGCGCATTGCGCGATTCCACACGAGTAACGAGTTTGGCGATTGGGACACGGCTCTGCATACGTTCACGTTCGCCAACGCGGTCCATCAGGGTCTGAGGCGTCTGGAGGGGTATGCGCCGCCGGACGAGTATCAGCTGTTGCTGCGGGGTGTTTTCGATGCGGCGATGAGCATCTATCTGGACCGTTTCCTGAACATTCCGGCGGCGAGGCTGCCGGCGGCTAACGGCACGAACGGGGCAGCCCCTTCGCTGCCGGCGCTCGATGACTTGCTGGACCAGCAGCAACAGGTGAACGAGGCGGGCAACGCGGTCGGCAGGTACCTTTTCGAAGGAGGCGGCGCGGAAGCGCTGCGGGCGGAGCTGGGTGCGCTGCTGCTGCGGGAAGACCGCAATTTCCATACGATCCAGTGTGTCGAAGCGGCTTTCCACCAGCATGATCTGCTGTCTGCCGACCCGGATTCGCAGGAGGAGGCTGTGCTGGTGCTGGTGGCTGCGGCCCGCTACCTGGCGGCACATGCGCCGACGATGCGGGCGCAGGGCCAGACATTCGGCATTGCCCGGCGGCTGCACAGGAACGAGAAGCTGTTCGAGGGGGAGTAAGACTCACTGCAAGGTAGTGAGAGTATTGGGGGAGAGAGGCGATTTGCCTCTCTTCTCTTTTTGCAGGGTTGAAGCAGCGGGTTGGATGACGCCGCCATTTGGGAGGAACAGGTGACAGAAAAGATCTTGACGCTGCACCCGGCTGGAAAGCAGGGCGTGAATATCGAAAAGGGCAAGTATGATATGGTGCGAGGGGCGATTGAGGCGGCGCTTAAGGCGCAGCCGGGGATTACGTTCAGTGCGTTGACGGAGGAGGTAGGACGGCGGATCGGTGACGTCTTCGAGGGTTCTGTGAGTTGGTATGTTGTTTCGGTCAAACTTGATTTGGAGGCGCGGGGCGTGTTGGAGCGGGTAGATGGGCGCAGTCCGCAGCGGTTGCGGCTGGTGGAGTAGTTTAGTGCGATAGGAATTGATGAGCGCAGAGACCGACGTTAGATTCACCCTGTAGGGACTACGACCAAGCAACAAGGCAAGGCAAGTATGGCAACTCTAACATTTGAGGTCTCCGATTCTCTCCTCACACGCGCTCGCGAAACAGCCCAGGCGCTGGACCGCCCCTTAGAAGAGGTATTGGTTGGGGCATTGGCGGTCGACCTGCCTGATGTACATGACGCCCCGGGATCGGTGCGGAATGAGCTTCTGGAGATGACTTTTCTCGACGAAGAATCACTTTGGCGGATTGCGAAGAGTGAAATGGCTTCCAGAGATCAGAGAGAGCTTCAGGCGCTTCTTGACGTACAACGGCGCCCCCTTGTCCCGCGAGAAGAGGTGCGCTTGCAGGCGTTGCGAGAAAGTTACGGGAAAGCCATGCTTAGGAAGGCACGCGCTCTGGCGCTATTGAGTTTACGCGGCGGTCAGCCGCTACTGGAAGCTCTGGACGTGTCGGACTAGAACGGATATATTCGTCTCGCCAGAAGTTACCGGATACCGGCGGGATGGCACGCACCGCAGTCAGACTGATAGATCTCCGCTTCGTCTCCCAAATTCATGGGGCTCTTCAAACTTCGTCATGCAGCACGCCAAGCTGCTTTCCTACACGGGCGCGCAGACTAACCAATGCCTTGGGGTTGTTGACGATTCTCTGACCTGGAATTTGCTGACCCGTCGTGTTGTCGATCCTCGAGGGACACAGAGTTTCACGTAATTTCCACGAGTGGGGCAACTACGAGGGCACCCACAAGGGGTGCCCCTACCGGGGGGATTCGGGTGGATAGCGCGCTTTGGGGGTGCGGGCGTGGGCACCCACAAGGGGTGCCCCTACGGGGGGATGGTCGGGTGGGAGTAAATGCCAAAGGGCGCTAGTTACGATGCCGTTGTTGTCGGGGCCGGGCCTAATGGGCTGGCGGCGGCTATTGCTATCGCACGGGCCGGGCGTTCGGTGCTGGTGATCGAAGGCAGGGAGACGATTGGCGGGGGGAACCGTACCGCTGAGCTTACACTGCCCGGTTTCCGACATGACGTGTGTGCGGCGGTGCACCCGCTGGTGCCCGGTTCCCCTTTTTTGCGCAGTTTGCCGCTGGAGCGTTACGGGGTGGAGTGGATTCAGCCGGAGATTGCGGCGGCGCACCCGTTGGATGACGGCACGGGGGTCGGACTCTATCGTTCGCTGGCGGAGACGGCGGCGTCGATCGGGGTGGACGGCCGTAGGTGGGCGCGGCTTTTTGGCCCGATAGCGGCTGACTGGGAGAAGCTGGCGCCGATGGTGCTGGGGCCGTATCCGGTGGGCGTCAATCTGCCGTCGTTGGTACGTTTTGGAATTCCGGCGGCGATGCCGGTACACGTACTGTCACGCGTTTGTTTTCGTGAAGAACGGGCGCGGGCCCTTTTTGCGGGGCTTGCGGCGCACTCCTTTCTCAGTTTTCGCCAGCCATTTACATCAGCATTCGGGATGTTGCTGGGGATCCTGGCGCATGCGGTGGGGTGGCCTTTTGCGCGCGGCGGGGCGCAGGCGATTACGGATGCGATGGGCGCGTATCTGCGCGCTCTGGGCGGGGATATCGTAGCGGGCTGGCAGGTGCGGTCTCTGGATGAACTGCCGCCCAGCCGGACGGTGCTGTTGGATGTGACGCCGAGGCAGGTCTTGCGGCTGGCGGGGGCGCGGCTGCCGGCCGCGTACCGGCGCCGACTGGAGGGATTTCGCTATGGGCCGGGTGTGTTCAAGGTGGACTATGCGCTGAACGAGCCTGTGCCGTGGCGGGCGCAGGTTTGCCGCGGCGCGGGCACAGTACATCTGGGGGGCACGCTGGCGGAGATCGCGGCCTCGGAGGAGGCGACCAGCAGCGGGCGCATAGCGGGACAGCCCTATGTGCTGGTGGCGCAGCACAGCCTGTTTGACAAGGCGCGAGCACCGGCGGGCAAGCATACGCTGTGGGCCTACTGTCATACGCCGCCTGCCTCGACGGCTGATTTGACGGAAGCGATCGAGGCGCAGATCGAACGGTTCGCGCCCGGTTTTCGGGACACGGTTCTGGCGCGGGCGGTGATGAACAGCGCCGACTACGAACGTTACAACCCCAACTATGTGGGCGGCGACATCAACAGCGGCGTGCAGGACCTGCGCCAGCTGTGGACGCGGCCCGTGTTGCGGTTTCCGCCATACAGCACGCCGGTTCCCGGCTTGTACCTGTGCTCCTCCTCGACGCCGCCCGGGGGCGGTGTTCACGGCATGTGCGGCTTCCACGCGGCGCGGGCCGCGTTAAGGCGGTTGTAAGCGCTCGTTGCGGCGTTGATCGTCCGCATGCCGCTCAAATGACCTCCCCTTGCAGCCGCGCTTTCAGCTGCGCCCAAGGGCTGCTTTCGAGCGACTCGAGTCCATCATCGGAGTCGCCGTCTTCTTTGCGGAAGAGGATGTTGAGGCGGTCGCCTTCGTATTTGGCGCCGTCGATCTGCAAGCGCGCCAGGCCAATGGGCAGGGCGATATTACGTTTCCAGTTGCCGATACGGACGATGAGCTCGTCGACGACACTGCGGTGCAGGTTCACCTCCTCTTTGGCGACCAGGGGCAGAGCGATGCTGAGGATGTAGTGACCGTTGCGGGCGAAGATTTTCTGTGGTTCCCCCTGATAGTAGAGGCGGGTGGGGTCACCTTCGCCGCCGCGCGCCGGTTCGTCTCCGAAAAGTGTCGCGGCCATACGGTGGAGCATCTTCTGCCCCAGCACCTCCTCCTCGAAGAAGGGGATGCGGGAGATAGGAAGCGGTTGGAATGCTTCTTCGACGAAGGCCAGATTGCGGCGCTGCGCCTCGATCCAGCCGCTGAAGTAGGCGTCTTGCAGCTCCTGCGGGAAGACGCGATTGCAGACCACAGAATCGACGGCATAGCCATAGAGATTGAGGTAGGCAAAGGCGCGCTGCGCCTCCTTAATGACCATCTTTTCGGGGTTGATGACCAGCCGCATACTGCTGACGCTGCTGTCGCTGAGAAGGAGGCTGGTCCGCTCCAGGACATTGACCAGATCTTCGACGCTCTCGAAGAGGTCGTCGTCCGGTAGTGGGATATCGCTCATACGGGACACGATAGGCCGTGCGATCTGGAGTGTGCGGCGTTCAAAGGGCATGATCTTCTCGATATACCAACGGGCGATGTCGGGAAAGCTGAGCAACTGCAGGGTGGAGCCGGTGGGCGCTGCGTCGATGATGATGGTGTCGTAGGCGCCGCTGTCGGCCAGATGTGTGATGTGCATGAGGCTGGCGAGCTCCTCCATGCCGGGCAGCACGGAAGTCTCTTCAGCGACCAGGGAATCCATACCGCGCCAGGAGAAGAGAACATTCAGATATTCCTGTACGCGCCCCCAGTATTTGTCCATCTGATGGAGCAGGTCGATCTCCTGTCCCCAGAGGTTGGGCGCCAGTTCCACCAGTTCACTGCCGATGTGGGTGTCAAAGCTGTCGCCGAGGCTGTGGGCGGAGTCGGTGCTGAGGACGACGGTTCGGTAGCCGAGTTCGGCGCAGCGCAGTGCGCAGGCCGCGCTGACACTGGTTTTGCCGACTCCGCCTTTCCCGGTATAGAGAAGAATACGCATCAGAGTCACTCCGTGAATTCGTTTATGAGCGGGCGTTGCATTTTTAGTTAATCGTATACAAAAAAGTACGCCGCGCGGCCGGAATGGTTCCTGAAGGTGTCCGAAACCTGTGGCGGCCGGTACGGCGCGTTGGTAGTGCAGAGTCAGTTGTAGCCGTTGCGGTGTCTGTGCTTCAGATGGCTCTTTTCAACACCCACACAGAGTCATGGGGGTGAAGTCATCCAGACCTGTGGCTGGGCAAACCTCCCTCGTCGTTATTCTCTTCGCTCGACTATGTCCCGGCATCATCATCGGCGTCCTGTTCGCCCTCTGCGGGGAGGATGTCGGCGAGAGCCGCAAGAATCCAGAAACCGTTTTCGAGTTGTAACCATTCTTCGTCGTCGGACCGGTCGACGATGGTCAACTGTGTACCTGCGGGGGCGAAGTCGACGATTGTTGCGTCGAGGCCGGGGCCGTCGCGCAGATTGGCGTCGGTGTTTACGGTTGCGAACAGGACCGGTGTGATCTCTTCCAGGGTATCCTGGTCGTCCTCGTCGGTCTGCTCGTCCTGCTCGTCCTCGTCAGGCTGTACGTTCTGGTCGTCTTCCTCGGGTTGCGTTTCCTGATCGTCTTCGTCGGTTTGCGCGTCCTGCTCGACATCGTCAGGTTGTGCGTCCTGCTCGTCCTCGGTTGCTTCGGCGGACGCCACGGGCAGGTCAGCGGGGACATTGGCTACAAGCGCGGCGGAGATCCAGGAACCGTCTTCAAGTTGCAGCCAGGCACCAGTTTCATCCTGGGCCACGATTGTCAGCACCCTGCCTTCTTCGGCGCCGTCCACGCGTTCAAAGTCGACTCCCGGTCCGGCGCGCAGGTTGGCGCCGAGGGGGGCAATGACGACCGGTTGCGGTTGCTCTGCGTCGGCGTCTGTCTGCTCTGTATCGGTGGCTGTCTCCTGGTCGTCCGTATCCGGCTGCTCGGCAGCGGGTTGTTCGGGGTCTTCCTGCGTCTGTTCGGTTGCTGCCTGTTGCTCGTCCGTGCCGTCTTGCTCGGTCTCCTGTTGCTCTGTGCCGGCTGCGGCCATCTGATCCAACTGGCCATCCTCATTGACGACAGGTACGTCAACGGCTTCTGTAACGAGGGCGGCGAAAAGCCAAAGTCCACTTTCAAGCCGGTACCATTCACCATCTGAGGAGATACCGACGATGGATGCTTCCTCGCCGAAATTGATACCATCTATACGGTCGAATTCGACGCCGGGGCCGGCGCGCAGATTGGAGTCGGCATTGACGGCGGCGAGGACAGGAACGAGCTCGGTCGGTGGCGCATCCGTTTCTGTGTCAGATGGCGGCGAAGCCTCTTGCGTGTCTTCAGGGGGTTGCTGCGTCTCGACGACTACGATAGGGACCTGGTCGAGCGGGGCTTCGACGAGGTCATCGGCGTTAATCCAAGTACCGTCTTCCAAGCGATACCAATCCCCGGTGGGGTCGCGGCCGGTTACATTGATCCTTCCGCCTGCGGCTACGAGCCCAATGACGTCTGCGTCTTCGCTGGGGGCGGAGCGCAGGTCGGCTTGCCCAGCCTCTGAGACCAAGAGAGAGACGGAGGTTTCGAGAGAGGGGGGTTCTTCATCTTCGTCGGGGCTCACTGCCGGCGCGGTAGTGGGTGTCGGTGAAGGCAAGGGCGGCGGCGTCGGGGTAGAGGGCTCGGTTGTGGCGGTAGGTGCGGTGGACAGCGCGGCATCCGGGGTAGGCGTTTCCGTAGCAACGGGTTCAGCGGGAGGCTGCACGCCAATTCCTGTCACCAGTGAATCGGTGAAGGACTGCCACCGTTCACGCAGCACTTGCGGGTCTGTGAATTCTCTAACTGGCGCTGGCAGAAGCTGGTGCAGATCGGGCGCGAGGAAACCGGCCAGCAGTGCGAGAATGAGACTGAGCCAGACGATACTTACGAGAACCGCGATGATTCTCTTTAAAATTCCTGCCATTAAGCTTTTCTCGTCGCGTGATTTGAGTGAAATGAATGGAAGAGACCATTCTTCGACCCGACCGATTCGGCCTTCGACATTACGGGTCGGGGTGCGAAGGAATTTTGCATGAGAAAAGCTTCATTACGGTGCTTACGATATGGTGAAGAAAGAGCCGCGGAAAATGAAGAGCGACTTTCAGATGACGGGCGTTTTTAGCAGAAATTTAGTGTAGCATAACACGATATTGTCTACAATTGCACTATTTTGGCGGAAATTGTCCCAGATATGGTGCAGCTTTTGAAGGCTTGGTTGCGGGGGCGGGCACGGGTGGAAGGTTTCTTCAGAGATTTCATTTTGGTTGGAATCGTGTGCGCTGTCTGCATCAGCGAGGCAGCCGTCTGCGTGCTGAAAAGCCAGACACGATTGAAGGGAGGGAAAGCATCGCGCCCTGTTGCCAGGGGCGGACCCAATTGGGGGGAACAGTTCTGTCGCGGTGCAATGCACATGAAATGCTAACCATACTGCAACAGAAACGCAACTTTTCAGTGCTAGACTAAGATCGAGGGAAGAGCCTCTTATGCAGTGTCTATAAGAATTCCGTAAGGACAGAAAGTGTAGAAATCGTTGACGAAAACTGCTATACTTCAGACAGTGTACAGTTACTGAATGAATTGTCGGGACGAACCGGAGCAGTTTTTGGAAAATGCACCTATTGCGACACAAGTTTTGTACAGGTTTGGTGTAAGCATTGGTTTTTCTCCGGCGGAAGTGTCCGTTTTAGCCGCCCTAGCTGGCGCCCGCGTATGAGCCCGTTTTTGCGGTGCGGCCAGAAAGGATGTGATATATGTTCGATAATCCCTATCGACACACCGTTGCCGACGATGTTCTGGGCCGAAAACCTGAGCTTTTGCAGACTTTGATGGATCTTCACAACGACGACCCGTCATTTGGGAAGCATGTACGCATGCGTTCGTATCGACCGCACGAGGTTGTTGCGGATGCGACTGCTCTGAAGCGAGAGATGTTCGTACTCATGCAGGGCAAAATCAACCTGGTGTGTCCGAATCACGAGGGGCGCCGGCTGGTGATTGGCAGTTTGGAGCCGGCAGCCATATTTGGCGAGGGCGCATTGAGCAGGCCGCAGGAGGCCAACGTTTTCGCGGAGGCGGACACTGAAGTGGTGGTCTGGTCGATACCGGCTGCCGAGGCGCGAAACATGACGCTTCAGTATCCGATTCTGGGATGGGGGATGCTGCAGACGTACGGCAGGCGGCTTCTCCAGGTAGAAGACAGGCTGGAAGACGTGGCTTACAAGAAGCTGCCGGAACGGCTGGCGGCCCTGCTGGTTGAGCTGTGCAGCGACACTGAAGAGACGATTCAGGGGGTCAGCCATCAGGTTCTTGCGGATCGACTGGGAACATACCGAGAGACGGTCAGCGCCATATTGCGGGACTTCAAGCGGCAGGGCCTGGTGGAGTTGGGTTACCGCCGAATCGGGATCCTTGACATTGAGACGTTGAAGGATATCGCCGGCATCTGGGAGTGGTAGCGGGGTCAGGCGCGGGCAGCGTCGACGCCTGGTTGGCGCTGCCCGTGCGGCTGCCGGCGTTCAGCGGCGGCCGCGCAGTGTGACGACAGCGAGCTGAAGGACAGTAATCCACGTATTGCAGGATCCCTCATTGGGGTCAGGAGGTCCGACCGGTAAGTGCGCCGGTCGGACCCAGGTCCCCAGTTGAATGTACCCCGGGGTTTACATCAGAATCTGAATTGGGTGGCGATTTGCTATTGTGCGGCCCGAACTGCAGGGGCCAGCGGTCCGTGGTCAGTGGTTTGAGACGATGCTACCTCTGACTCAGAGTTGATCGTGGAAGGGCCAGATTTAGTTGCTGCCAGAGGTTTACGTGGGCTGGCCCCCGTTTGGGACTGAGACCAGCGAAAAGGGTGCGTCCCAGTTTTGGGGCGAAAAGGGTCAGGCGGGGAATGTGCGACGGCGGCGGGCGAAATTGTGAGCCGGCTCATAGCGGGGCACAAGGCCGGCACCTATGGGGATCTGATGGGACTGGCGGGACGTGGTCTGGCTGGACACTTTCAATTAGGCACTCGTCCCCAATATCGACACCCGGTCGATGAGGCATGTTGTTGGGGGGGGCGTTGCGGGGGCGGAGCCCCCGCACAAGGGAGGGCCGAATAGGCCCGACCGCCCAGAAAAGCGAGGAGAGAGTGAAGAGGAGTGAGGAGAGAGAACTGCAGTTCCTCTGCCTCAGAGTTGATCGTGGAACGGCCAGATTTTTTTGCTGACGGAGGTTTACGCGAGTTCGCCCCCGCTTTGGACTGAGACCTGCGAAAAATCGTAGTTGACGTATTCTGAAAAGACTGATATACTGTTTTTCGATAATCTTGGTTTGCCTCCGCCCTATATGTCCGCTTCGACTATCCAAACAGAACTTAGTTAAGTAGCCGGCTTGCTTTATACGCAATTGGCGATGATTGATTCAGAATGCTCGAGCGGAGCGGATGGCAGTCGCGGATAGGTGGTAGACGCGGCCGATTATCCGCCAAGTGCACCTCTTTCGCATTTACCCAACCCTGGCGTAAGTCAATTCACCAAGAAAAACTGTCCGGATTCGGACAATCCCCAAAGATCGTATTGTGTAGACTGAACGTCTTCACGACCTGACGACAGCCCGCGCTTTCAGCACTCTCACTCGTATGCAAATGAAACTGTCCTGTTGCGCAAGCAATGTGTGACTTTTTGTTGAGCCTGACAAGGAACGAACTATGGAAACGCTTAGTATGACTATGGCCGGATTGGAGGACTGCACTCTGGATGAACTCAGAGAGATAGCGCGCTCCCTGGACATAAGTGGTTACACTCGCCTGAAGAAGCATGATCTGATCATTCTGTTATTGCGGGCTAACGCCGAAAAACAGGGATATATTTTTGGAGGGGGAATCCTGGAAATCGTACAGGACGGTATCGGTTTCCTGCGGAGCGACCATCTCCTTCCGGGGCCGGAAGACGTATACGTCAGTCAGAGTCAGATCCGCCGTTTTGGGTTGCGCACAGGGGATCTGGTTGTAGGGCAGGTACGCCCGCCGAAGGATACGGAGAAGTATTACGGATTGTTGAAGGTTGAGGCGGTCAACGGGCTGGATCCTGAGGAGGCTAAACGGCGTCCGGTGTTTGAGAAACAGACGCCGATATTTCCGGACGAGCAGATTCACCTGGAAACCAAGCCGAATTTGCTGGCGACCCGCATGATTGATCTGCTGGCTCCGATTGGCCGGGGCCAGCGCGGGCTGATTGTCAGTCCTCCCAAAGCGGGCAAGACGACCATCTTGAAGCGGATTGCCAACGGCATGTCAAGCAACTATGAGGATCTGCATCTGATGGTGGTGCTGATTGGAGAGCGGCCTGAGGAAGTAACGGATATGGACCGTTCGGTGGAAGCGGAGGTGATCAGCAGCACATTCGACGAACCGGTGCAGAACCATGTGCGGGTAGCGGAGATGGCGCTGGAACGAGCCAAGCGACTGACGGAAAGCAGCCGCGATGTGGTGATATTGTTGGACAGCATTACCCGTCTCACCCGCGCATATAATCTGACAGTGCCCCCGTCCGGCCGCACTCTTTCGGGTGGGATCGATCCGGCGGCGCTGTATCCGCCAAAGCGATTTTTTGGCGCGGCCCGGAACCTGGAGGAGGGCGGCAGCCTGACGATCGTTGCGACCTGTCTTGTCGATACGGGCAGCCGCATGGATGATGTCATTTACGAAGAGTTCAAAGGCACGGGCAATATGGAGCTGCATCTTAACCGGCGCACCTCGGAGCGACGCATCTTCCCGGCCATCGATATTGAGCGGAGCAGCACGCGAGCGGAGGAGAAGATGCTGGAGCCAGAAGTGCTGGCGAAGGTGTACACTTTGCGGCGGATGAGCGATGCCATGGGGGGCGGCAATGAAGCGATTTTGCCGATTCTAGAACGCCTCAGCCGGACGCGAGACAACCAGGAGTTCCTGGACACGCTTATCAAGTAGATTTGCTGTCGTGCGGAACGATAACCAGCGCGAATCGCCTGTGGGAGCTTGAAAGGCAGGGGGACCACGCAGTGTGGAGTGGTTTACAGAAAAATGACGCTTAACCTACGTTTTCCCTACGGTATCCGATCTAACTGCCTTTGGGGGGGCAGAAACCGAGTGGATACCCGAAAATCGATTTGTATAGACTCCAACTTATGCCTATAATGGCATTCTTGAGGCGGTTCGGGCCGTTTGATCGTCTTAAATGGCCGAAAAATCGCTCATAGTAGTAGAAGAAACAAGCCCGAAAGCATCCCTCCCCCTCCCGGCATTTTTTGAAGTTTGCATAAATTGTACAACGTGGTACAGTCTTGTGCTGTATCCCTAGACTTGGGCAGGATGTATGCTTAAGAGCAAAGAACACGTAGAACAACGCCGATTCAGTTATCATACTTTCCGCCGATCAAACAGCACCCCCCCATCGGATCGGGAAGTAGACCAGCCCCCCCTCTCCAGCAGTTTGACAGAATTCAGCCCCAGTCCAACACAGAATCAGATTCATCAGAGTTCAGAAGGTGCGGCGGAAGCTGCGCTGGAAGAGGGCTCGACCGGACTTGCGGATGCGGCAGGCGGAGCGCTTGAGAATCTGAGTTCAGGTATACAGGGATTCCTGCGAGAGCAGGTGGCGCCGGTGCGGCTGGCGAGCCATCTTGCAGTCCTGGTGGTAGCAGCGATAGTTATCCTTGTCCGACGAGTCGACCCCCCCGATTGGAATTTTCCGCTGCACACTCTGCCGGCGGACGTTCCGCTTGTGGAGAGTACCGCTGCCGAAACACAGATCGCGCGCCGCAATCCGATAGTGGAGGTTGGCAATGCGCTGCAGCGAGCGGTGCTGCCATTTACGCGGGATACCGAGGAGCCTGCCGCGGCATCGCCGGGCATACATGTAGCGGAGGGGGAACCGGTAGGGGTTACGGGGCCATCCAAGCTGGACACAATCCAGATTTACAAGGTATTGCCGGCTGATAATCTACAGAAGATCGCTGCCCGTTACGATCTCAGGCCGGAGACGATATTGTGGGCCAATCCAAAACTGGAATCGAATCCGGATCTATTGTGGCCCGGCCAGCAGTTGATTATTCCTCCGGTTGACGGGGTGATGCACGTGGTTCGCCCCGGCGACACGCTGTCGAATTTGGCGGTGAAATACAAGGTAACCGTTGACGAGATCGTTGGCTTTCCTTTGAACAAGCTGGAGTCGGCGGCCTCCCCGATCAGCAGCGGAAGTCAGTTGATCATACCGAATGGCACCAAGCCCTATGTCGCCAGGCAGGTGGCAATGTATCGTGGTCCTGTGCCTGCCAATGCGGTCAGGGGTTCGGGCAACTTTGCCTGGCCAGTCAGCGGCCACATTACGCAGCAGTTCTGGCACGGTCATCGGGCGATAGACGTGGGAGCCCGGGCAGGGTCCCCGATCGTGGCGGCCGACAGCGGCTATGTTGTCAAGGCTTCACACGGCTGGAATGGCGGCTATGGCAGCATGGTCATGGTCGATCATGGCAACGGCTTTGTCTCACTGTACGCTCATATGAATATGGTCTACGTGCGCCAGGGCGAGAATGTTGCCAAGGGTGAACAGCTGGGTACGGTAGGCAATACGGGGCGTTCAACGGGGCCGCATCTGCACTTTGAGATCCGACAGAACGGCGCCGCGCGTAATCCGTTCTACTTCCTGCCTTAAAAAGAACGGGTTTACAAGACACAGAAAGGTCCGGCACAATGTGCCGGACTTTTTTTGTTCTGCCACAGACGGTCAGCGGCGCAGGGCTCCGATGTGAGGGGGACTAGCGTTGCTCACGATCTGTGTCGACAACGCGTAGATGATGGTGAAGAAGCTACAGTTGACCAGCGTTGGATTTCACAGTTGCTGAATGCCGCCTTCGGTCAGTTTGCGGGGGTCGAGCAGCTCGTCCAGTTCGCCGGCGCTGAGGTCGGTCATTTCGAGGGCGACCTCCTTGAGGGTGCGGCCCTGGGCATAGGCGGTTTTGGCGATCTGTGCGCCGAGTTCATATCCGATCACTGGATTCAGGGCTGTTACAAGGATCGGGTTGCTGTCAACGAGGCGGCCTATCCGTTCTGTGTTGACAGTAAAGCCGGCGACGGCACTGTTTGCCAGGAGGCGGCTTGCGCCGGCCAAGATGGCGATGCTCTGCAACAGGTTGTAGGCGATGACGGGGAGCATGACATTCAGTTGAAAACTGCCGGACTGGCCCCCGATGGTGATTGTCAGGTCGTTTCCGGTGACCTGGGCGGCAACCATGGTGACCGCTTCGGGGATGACCGGATTGATCTTGCCCGGCATGATGCTGCTGCCGGGCTGCAGGGCAGGCAGTTCGATCTCCGCGATACCGGCAATGGGGCCGCTGTTCATCCAGCGCAGATCGTTTGCCATTTTCATGAGGGAGGTCGCGACGGTCTTGAGTTGCCCGCTGAGCTCAACAGCGGCGTCCTGGCTGCTCAGACTTTCGAAGTAGTTTTCGCTTGTCCTGAATGGCTGCTCGGTTATCCGGGCCAGTGTGGCGGCGATGCGTTCGCCGAACTCGGGATGGGCGTTAATGCCGGTGCCAACGGCGGTGCCGCCCTGGGCGAGTTCTGCCAGCCGCGTCAAAGCGTCGCGCAGCCGCCGCTGCCCCTTGTCGATCTGGTTGCTCCAGCCCCCCAGTTCCTGGCTCAGGCGGATAGGCATGGCATCCATCAGATGGGTGCGCCCGGTGGTGACGATGCCGTCAACCTCTGCGGCTTTGGCGTCCAGGGCATCCTGCAGATGCTGGAGAGCCGGGAGGAGCTCCTCGACGACGGCGAGATAAGCGCTCAGATGGATGGCTGAGGGAATAACATCGTTGCTGCTTTGCCCCATATTGACGTGATCGTTGGGGTGGACGCTGCGTCCCAGGATCCGGGATGCCAGCGTAGCGATGACTTCATTGGCATTCATGTTTGTGCTGGTGCCGGAGCCGGTCTGAAAGATGTCTAGGGGGAAATGGGCGTCGTGGGCGCCGTGCGCGACTTCGGTGCAGGCGCTTTGAATTGCCGCGGCCAACTCGGCATCCAGGTGGCCCAGGTCGAGATTGACCTCGGCGGCCGCCCCTTTGATGAGCCCGACTGCGCGGATGAAGTGACGGGGAAAGCGGAGGGGGCTGACAGGGAAGTTGTCGACGGCCCGCTGGGTTTGGGCAGCGTAGAGAGCGTCTTTTGGGACCCTTACCTCGCCCAAGCTGTCATGTTCAATGCGAAATTCCTGACTACTCATAAGAATGTTCTGCTCCATTCGGATGCTTGATCACAGGGATTAACGTTCGCCGCGCATATAGGGCAGACCGAGCGCGGCCGGTGCGCCGAGGCGGCGGCTAACGTTTTCGTAGACGGTAATGAGTGTGAGAACGACGACAGTCAGAAGGTAGGGCATCATGGCCAGCATGGCAGCGGGTATGACCCCGCCCCCGGCTGCCTGCAACCGGAACTGAATTGCGTTGACCCCGCCAAAAATGAGAGCCCCAAGCAGGGCCCGCGCGGGATCCCAGGTGGCGAAGATAACGAGAGCGATGGCGATCCAGCCGCGTCCGCCGGTGAGGTTTTCGGTCCAGCCGGGGGTATAGGCGAGGCTGAGGTGGGCGCCGCCCAGCCCCATGAGCATACCGCCGCCGATGGTGGCCAGATAGCGCGTGCGGGTGACCGAGATGCCCATAGCGTCGGCGGTGTCGGGGTCTTCGCCGACGGCGCGCACGTTGAGGCCAAGCCGGGTGCGGTAGAGCAGGAAGGCGGCGAGGGGGACGGTCAGATACATCAGGTAGACGAGCAGGTCCTGATTGAAGAGGGCCTGGCCAAGCAGGGGGATCTGGCCGAGACCGGGGATTGCGAGTTTGTTGAACTTGGGGCCGACCAGGCCCACGAGCGGCGCGCCTTCCGGGCCGAGGCGCTGGCCGAGAAAGCTGCTGAGGCCGATGCCAAAGAGGGTGAGCGCGAGGCCGCTGACGACCTGATCGGCGCGCAGGGTGACGGACAGGAAGGCGTGGATGGAGGCAAGCGCGCCGCCGACGACGATGGCCGCAAGCGTGCCGAGCAGGAGACTTTCGGTATGAAAGCCGACGGCAAAGGCGCTGACGGCGCCCATGATGAGAATGCCTTCCAACCCGAGATTAAGAACGCCGGCCCTTTCAGTGTAGATTTCACCGACTGCGGCAAAGACAAGCGATGCGCCGGCCTGAATTGTCACCGTCAGGATGGAGATAAGAAGGGCGAGTTCCATTGTCGTTACGCTTTCACATGCGAGTTGTCAGAGGGCGAGTTTCAGCTGCCTTCGCCAGATTGTGTACAGATTCCACCGGTATGGAACGGGCGATGGGGATGGTCTGCGTTTTATCTAGTCGGCGGGCGTCGGTCCGCCGGATGCGGGGGCAGGATTGGCCGCAGGGCTGGGCTGCGTACGAATCACGCGCAACCGGTAGTTGATAAAGACGTCGGCGCCGAGTACGAAGAAGAGTATCGAGCCCTGGAGCACGCCTGCGACGGCCGCCGGCAACCCCATGGTAATCTGCAGTTGATCGCCGCCGGTGCTGAGACCGGCCAGGAGCAGGCTGACGAGCAGGATGGCCCAGGGGTTCAGTTTTGCCAACCAGGCCACGATGATTGCGGTAAAGCCGTCGCCGACAGCGATCCCGTTTTGCAGTCGATGGGCGACGCCGGCGACCTGGCTGAATCCAGCCAACCCGGCAATGCCCCCGCTAACGAACATGACCAGGAGAACGTTGCGGGCGATACTCATTCCGGCGTAGCGGGCGGCGAGGGGGTTCTTGCCAATCACCTTGATCTCCAGTCCCCATTTGGTACGGTCGAGGACGAGCCAGAGCAGGAAGGCGACGAGGACGGCGATAACGAGGCCGTAGTGGACGCGGCCCAGGTCGATGGGGAGGCGGGGCAGCCAGGCGTGCTGGGGGAACTGTGCGCTGCCGGGAAAGCCGAAGCCCTCGGGATCTTTCCAGGAGCCGGTATAGAGATATTGCATCCACAGGATGGCCACATAGTTGAACATGAGCGTTGTGATGATCTCATTGACCCCCAGGGCGGTTTTGAGAAAGGCAGGGATGAGCCCCCAGATGGCGCCTGCCACGAAGGCGGCCACGATCATGGCAGGCAGGAAGGTCCATTGCGGCATTCCACCGATCAGTTCCGGCAGAAAGAGGGCAACCCAGGTGGCGGCAATGACGCCCCACACGAACTGACCTTCGGCGCCGATGTTCCAGAACAGCATGCGAAAGGCGATACCCACGGACAGCCCTGTAAGCATGAGGGGGATGGCGCGCAGAAGGGTTTCGCTGATATGGTAGCGCTGGCCGAAAGCGCCTGCGGCCATGGCGGCATAGGTTTCGAATGGATTTGCGCCGAATATCCAAAGTAGAATGCCGCTGAAGATGAGCGCGAGACCGAGGGCGATCAGGGGGAAGAGGAATTCTACGTGGCGGGGACGGCTCAGGCGTCTTTCAAGGATGAGTTGCATAGCGGAGTCTCTTTGTACGCGCTTTACCTGCGCAGAGTTTTTTCAGATTCCCATGATTACCCGCTAGCGGACTGCCGGGCTAGGTGGATTCGGTCTCATCCACGGGCAGGGAGACGAAGACGGTTGTGCCTTTGTTCACGTCGCTGCGCACCCAGATTTCCCCTTGATGGGCTTCGACGATTGCTTTGCTGAGAAAGAGGCCGAGGCCGACGCCGGCCGTACCGCGGCGGAGACCGCTGTCCACGCGGTAGTAACGTTCGAATATTTTTGGGAGTTCTCTTGCCGGAATGCCGATCCCCTCGTCGGCGACGTAGAGTACAAGGCGGCCGGTGGCGCTCTTTTCCTGCGGCTGTTCGTGCCAACCGCCGATGCGAATGACGCCGCCGTCGGGTGAGTATTTGATTGCGTTGCTGAGCAGGTTGGTGAAAACCAGGCGCAGGCGTTCTTCATCGCCGTAGATGACGGGCAGGTCGTGCGGGAGGTCGAGAGCGATTTCATGGGTGTCGGTCTGAGTGCGGTAGTCCTGCGCCACGCGCTCGAGAAGCCGCCGCACTTGCAGGTGGGTGCGCTCGAGCCGCAGGCCGCCGGCCTGGATGCGGCTGACGTCGAGCAGACTATTGATGAGCGCCTCCAGCCGGTCGGCCTCCTCTTCGATCACTTCCAGGCTCTGCCGGGCGGTTTCGGCATCCCAGGCAGCGTCGGGGCGGGCCAGCGTTTGCGCGTAACCTTTGATCAGCGCCACGGGGGTCTTGAGTTCATGGCTGATGATCGAGGTGAAGGTGGATTTCATCTCCTCCTCTTCGCGGAAACGGGTGATGTCGAGCACGCTGGCGATGATGTTCACGAGCCGCAAGCGCTCGTCCTTGACCGGGATGAAGGTTACGGAGACCGATATCTGGCCCCCTTCGGGCAGGACGATGTCGCCTTCGCATTGGGCGCCGCTTTCGGGCAAGGAGGACAGGTCGTAATCGGCGCTGAACAGGTCTTCACCCTGGAGATTGAGGAGCGGCAGGATCCTTTCGCATTGTTGCCCGACCGCCTCGTTGAGGGCAATCCCCGTCATTGAGGAGAGGGTCTCGTTGATTACTTCAACCCGCTTGTTGGGCGCCAGGATCATCATGCCATTGACGCTGTTCTGGACGATCATCGACAGGCGGCTGCGCTCGGTCGCCAGCTGCTGGTAGAGGCGTGCGTTGCGGACGGCGATGGCGGCCTGGTCGGCGAACCCCTGCAGGAACTGCCAGTCCAGCGGAGAAAATGCAGAGTCGCCGCGGAACAGGTAGATTACGCCGAGGAGGTCTTCTTCAAAGAGGAGAGGGAGGCCGATCACCTGGCCCAGTTTATGACCCAGCGCCGACTCTACCTCGCGGACGCGGCGTTCCATATCCTGCTGGTAGCTTTCGCCCAGCGAGAATTCGGCGGCGAGGGCGCGTCCGGCGTCCCATTCGCCGACCATGGTTTGGTGGTTTGATTCCTCTTGCGCCAGCCCTTCATCGGATGGGGGCCAGGACTGTGAGGCGATTTTGAGGAGGGGGCGAAAGGCGGGCAGGAGTTGGCGTGGAATCCCGTAGGATGCGCGGATACGAAAGGGTTCATCTTCCTCCACGGTGCTGCGTCCGTCTGCGAGGGGCACGGCAGGGGTTGCGTCGTCGAGCACGATGACACCGGCGGGTGCGGCGAGCATTTCGGCCGCGCTTTCGAGGATCAGGCGCAGGAGGCTGGGCAGATCGAGCCGCGAGGTCATGGCGCGCGTGATGCGCAGCAGGTATTCTCGTTGACGCAACTGGTAGGTTGCCATCAGGGCCGGAACGTTCATGGTAAGAAAATAACAGAGCGGGAAAGTAAAGTCAACGATTCAGGGAGAGAGGGAGCGTCGGTGCTGCCCTTTTTGACTCCGGGCCTGCAGTCGCTGTGCCGCCACAAGGTTTCTGATCGGAATGACGTGAATACAGGCGGGTGCAGGGACTTGGTTGACGATTATTGCCACGCCGACGACGGCCCCGTATATGATCCCCATTTCAAAGGCGGTGGAACTCTCTTTTCCGTGTTGGAATACGCCATTTCGGGATGCTGAAGTGTGCATCGCAGATTTGTGGTGGGAACAGTCTGGCAGGGAATCAGTGCCCGCGGTGGCTGGAACTGTTTACCGTATTTGGGCGAGACGAATGCAGGGGCCGGGCCTGGCCGTACGGTGGAGTCCGTCAGTTGGGGAGGGTGCGAGGGCAGGCACAAGGGCGAGGAGAGAGGGGAGAGGAGAGAGTAGTGAGGAACACCACTTCATTTGCAGGCAATTGGAAAGTAAACTGACCGTGGCTTGGTTTCTTCCAGAAGTATAGGAAAGTTCGCCCCAATATTGGGATGCACCCATGCTGAAAGTGCGCTTTTGACATTCAGGCAACTCTGGTAGAATTCGGCTGTCCGTCAGTGAAATAGCCTATTGTTTTCTACGAAGTGCGCTGGTGGAGCGCGGGCGCCAGCGAGGCTACCGATCTTTCCCCCCGACGGCATTGACCACTGCATAGGAACTTGGCCTGCTCGAATCGACGAGCGCCAGATGAGAGTGTTTGGACGTGCCGAAAGGTAACGCGTCATGCTCTTGTTCATTGTCAAACGTCTGTTACTGATGGTCCCTACCCTTGCGGTCATCTCCGTGATCTCCTACATCATCATCGAGTTACCCCCTGGAGATTACGTTTCAACCTACATCAACCAGTTGACTGAGACGGGCGATGTTCCCGACCACGTGATCGAGAATCTGCGCCACCAGTACGGGCTCAACCAGCCCTGGTACGTCCGCTATTGGAAGTGGATGACGCGCTTTGTGCGCGGCGACATGGGCTACTCGCTGGCCTGGCACCAGCCGGTCCGGGACCTGATCGGCGCGCGGCTGCTCTTGTCGATGATGATTTCGTTCCTGTCGCTGATGTTTACGTGGGTAATGGCGTTCCCGATAGGGATCTATTCGGCTGTCAAACAGTACTCATTTGGCGACTACTTCTTTACGTTCACCGGCTTCTTGGGGTTGGCCATCCCCAATTTTCTGCTGGCGCTGATCCTGATGTACCTGGCCCACAAGTATCTTGATACCGGTATTGGCGGCCTGTTCTCGAAGGAATACGACGGCGCGCCGTGGAGCTTCGGCAAGTTCATCGACCTGCTGGAGCATCTGGCCATTCCGATAATCATCATCGGGACAGCGGGGACGGCGGGTACGATACGCGTGATGCGCGCGAATCTGCTGGACGAGCTTCAGAAGCCTTATGTCATGACGGCGCGGGCGAAAGGCTTGCAGTATTGGAAGCTGATCCTGCGTTATCCCGTCCGCCTGGCGCTAAACCCTTTCATCTCAACCGTCGGCTGGGTGCTGCCATCACTGATTGCGGGCGAAACGATCGTGTCGGTGGTGCTGTCCTTGCCAACGGCCGGCCCGCTTTTTCTGCAGGCGCTGCTGGAAGAGGACATGTACCTGGCCGGTTCATTCGTCATGCTGGCGGCCAGCCTGACCGTGATCGGCACACTGCTTTCGGACATTCTGTTGGCGGTCATCGATCCCAGAATTCGCTACGAAGGAACGGTTTGATGGGGTGGTGAATGTAGAAGTCTCAGACTGACGGTTACTGAATCTCACTCACAGGAGCGCGACGGCAGCTATGGATACAGAGAAAGCAGACCCCTCTGAAGCTGAGGCGTTGGCCGATCTGTTGCTGGAAGATGTGGATGACGAAGTCGAGGAGGCATACTATCTGGCGCCTCCTCTTGTGCTGACATGGCGCAAGTTCCGCAAGCATAATCTGGCCGTGATTTCGGCAGTCGTACTCCTGATACTCTACCTGCTTGTTCTCTTTGCGGAGTTCATATCTCCGCATTCGCCTCACGAACGTCATGTCGAGTATGCGCAGGCGCCGCCGCAGCGCCTGCGTTTCATTGACAGCGAGGGAAGGTTCCATTTGCAGCCGTTCGTTTACGGGACTGAACAGCAGATGGATGAAATGTTCATACGTACTTACCCGCCGATCACAGACGAGATTTATCCTGTGCGGCTTTTTGTGCGCGGCGCCCCGTATAAGATGTGGAACTTCCTGCGGACAGACGTTCACCTGTTCGGCGCGGATCCGGAGGCCCCGCTGTTCCTGCTTGGAACGGATGGGGACGGGCGGGACCTGCTGTCGCGGTTGATCTTCGGCACGCGTCTCTCGCTCTCGATTGGACTTCTGGGCGTGGCGTTGAGCTTCCTACTCGGCATCATTATCGGCGGAATATCCGGCTACTTCGGCGGTCTGACGGATACAATCGTCCAGAGGTTTATCGAGATACTGCGCGCATTCCCGAGCCTTCCTCTGTGGATGGCCCTGAGTGCGGCTTTGCCGGCAAACTGGTCGGTGGTGCGCGTCTATTTCTTCATTACATTGATTCTGTCGATTCTGGGCTGGACGGGCATGGCGCGGGTAGTGCGGGGCAAGTTCTTGGCGGTCCGCGAGGAGGCGTTTGTCAAGGCTGCGCGACTGTCCGGGGCCAATACGGCGTGGATCATACGCAGGCATCTCGTGCCCTCCTTCATGAGCCATATCATTGCTGTGGCAACTCTGAGCGTTCCGGGCATGATCATTGGCGAAACGACGCTCAGCTTTCTGGGTGTCGGGCTGCGTTCGCCCGCCATCAGCTGGGGCGTGCTGCTTCAGGACGCCCAGCAGGTCCAGGTGATTGTGCGGCTGCCCTGGATGTTACTGCCCGCCGTGATGGTGGTCATTGCCGTACTCGCTTTCAACTTTGTGGGCGACGGTCTGCGCGATGCGGCTGATCCCTATCTTTAGGCGCTGTTGCGGGAGAGGGATGCATTGACGGGCAACCTGCTCGAAGTCAGGGAACTGAAGACCTACTTCTTCACCGATGAGGGCATCGTCAAAGCGGTCGACGGAGTCAGCTTTGACCTCGCGCGCGGGCAGACGCTGGGCGTGGTGGGTGAAAGCGGCTGCGGCAAGAGCATCACCGCACAGTCGATCATGCGAATTGAACCGACGCCTGGCAAGGTGGTTGGCGGTGAGATTCTCTGGCAACGCCAAGAGAACGGATCGCAGACAGATCTGGTGAAGCTGGAACAGGACGGCAGCGAGATAAGGGCGATACGCGGCGCCGAGATCGCGATGATCTTCCAGGAGCCGATGAGCTCCTTCAGCATGGTGCATACAGTCGGGCAGCAGATCATGGAAGCGGTGCAGCTGCATCAGGATGTGAGCCCGACAGATGCGCGTGACATCGCGGTCGAGATGTTGAGCAAGGTAGGCATTCCCGATCCTCTGCAACGGATCGACGAGTATCCCTTCCGGCTCAGCGGCGGGATGTTGCAGCGCGCCATGATCGCGATGGCCCTTTCCTGCAACCCCAACCTGCTCATCGCGGATGAGCCGACGACTGCGCTGGACGTGACGATCCAGGCCCAGATCCTCGATCTGATGAACCGCTCGCAGGAACAGCTGGGAATGGCCATCATGATCATCACCCACGATCTGAGCGTGGTGGCGGAGATGGCTGACATCGTGGTCGTGATGTATTGGGGGCGCGTGGTTGAGCAGGCTTCGGTCAGGACCATCTTCCGTGCACCCAGACATCCCTATACAGCCGGGCTGCAGCGGTCGATTCCCAAGCTGGGTGATGTCAAGAAGGAGCGGCTCAGTTCGATCAGAGGCGTTGTGCCCGACCCTTTCGCCAACTTGCAGGGCTGCCCCTACCATCCGCGTTGCCCTGACGCCATGAAGGGTGTGTGCGACGAGGGTTCGCCGCCGGCGCTGGTCGAGATCGAATTGGAGCACAATGTGGCCTGTTTTCTCTATCACGAAGAGCGGGTAGAGCCTGCGTAGGGCGGAGCCAGACCAGATGGAAGAAGTCCTCGTAGAACTGGTTGACGTCAAGAAGCATTTTCCGGTCACACGCGGCGTGTTCAAGAAGGTGATCGGTCACGTCAAGGCGGTCGACGGGGTCAGTTTTGCGATCAGGGCGGGTGAGACGTTCAGCCTGGTGGGGGAGAGCGGCTGCGGGAAGACGACGATTGGGAATCTGATCGTGAGGGCATTGCCGCCCAGCAGCGGCGAAATCCTGTTCCGGCACAACGGCGACCTGGTGGATCTGGCAAGCCTCTCGGAGAAGGAACTTAAATCTCGTGGTATCCGCCGGGCGATGCAGATGATCTTCCAGGATCCCTTCTCCTCGCTGAACCCGCGCATGCGCGTGCTGGACGTGGTGGGCGAGCCGCTCATCGTCAACGAAATCGCCAGAGGTAAGGAGCTGGAAGATCGCGTCAGACAGTTGCTCGGGCAGGTGGGGCTGAAACCGCACTACCTGAAGCGCTATCCTCATGCGTTCAGCGGCGGGCAGCGACAGCGCATCGGTTTGGCCAGAGCCCTGGCGCTCAATCCCAGCCTGATCGTCGCCGATGAACCGGTGTCGGCGCTGGACGTGTCGATCCAGGCGCAGATTCTCAACCTTTTACAGGATTTGCAGGCGTCTTTTCAGCTGACATTTCTCTTCATCTCCCACGATTTGAGCGTCGTTGAGCATATCAGCGACAGGGTTGCGGTCATGTATGTGGGCAAGATTGTGGAACTGGCGGAAACGGAGGCTCTCTTTCGTCAGCCCATGCATCCATACACCGAGGCGCTGCTGTCGGCGGTGCCGCGTTCCGATCCGGATTCAGAAAAGGAGCGAATTCTCCTTTCAGGCGAGGTGGCCGACCCAGCCGATCCTCCGTTGGGCTGTGCCTTCCACCCCCGCTGCCCGTATCAGATTGAACGCTGCGCGAACGAGGAACCGGTCTTGCAGGAGACCGAACCCGGTCACTTTGTCAGTTGCCATCGCACTGAGGAACTGCAGTTGACAGGGGTAGAGCCAGTCCAGTTGGGCTGAGCACCGTTGAAGGAGGTGATGCTTACTGCTCAATCGCGGTCAGCAATCCACCCTGTATCGAAGAGGAGCTGCAAGCATGAAGAAAGAGATCTTTGCCAAGCGTGACATTTCACGGCGTGAGTTTCTGCGTGTTTCAGGTGTTGCCGCAGCTGGCACGGTGCTTGTCGCTTGTGCGGGAGGAGAGCCGGCGGCCCCGGCCGAAGCGCCGGCAGAGACAGCTGCAGAAGAATCAGCGCCCGCTGCGATGGAGAGCGCCAGCGGCTTCAAAGAAGCCCCGATGTTGGCCGAAATGGTCGCCAGCGGCGACCTACCACCAGTGGATGAGCGTCTTCCCATCAATCCGCTGGTACTACCCGTAATCGACGAAATCGGCAAGTATGGCGGCGACATCAACACTGCTGGGCTGCGCCCGCCTCCGTTCAATGGCTACAACCTGGGCAACTTCTCTGGGCAGACACTGGTCTTCTATGCCTGGGGCCTGCGCGGCGAGGTTGGCGAGGTTGTGCCGAATATCGCCGAATCGTTCGAGATCAACGAAGATTCCTCCTACTTCAAGGTCCACCTGCGTGAGGGCCTGAAGTGGTCGGATGGCGAGCCGTATGACGCTGAAGACGCTGCGTTTTACTGGAACAGCGTGCTGCAGAACGAGGAATTGCGCCCTGTCAAGCCTCCGGTCTACCTGAACTCGGACGACAGCCTGATGGAGTTCAACGTCATCGACAATTTCACGATTGAATTTGTCGCGGACACGCCAAAGCCGTGGTTCATGGACCGGCTGGCCTCATACTGGTCGGGCGGCGATTTCTGCCGGCATCCCGAGCACTACATGACGCAGTTCCACCCGGACTTTGCGGACGAGGACGATCTCAACGGTCTGGTGAGCGATGGCGGCTTCAACAGTTGGAATGAGCTGTTCGGCCACAAGGTCGGGCCTCACAATGTTGAGGGGCAGATCATGAAGCCCTACTTGCAGGGTTTCATCCCGACAAAGGTCGCCCCGGATACGCCACCCTGGATCTGGGAACGCAACCCTTATTTCTGGGCCGTGGACGAAGAAGGCCAGCAGCTACCCTACATCGACCGCATCCTGCACACGCAGGTCAGCAAAGAAGTGCAGGAGTTGCAGGCCCTGACAGGTGACCTGGAGTATGTTTGCTGGCTCGACTTCAAGCTGCTGCCGGACTTTCTACAGGCGGAGGCGGAAGGGAAGTTGCGCGTGGTCAAGTTCTACTTCCCCGGTGACACGATGCTCAACGTCACCTTCAACCTGCATACCGAGGACGAGGCTCAGCGAGCGATCTACGAGGACATTCGCTTCCGCAAGGCGGTCTCACACGCGATCGACCGCGAGGAGATCGACCAGCTGAACTACTTCGGCACGGTCAGCCCGTCGCAGCCGATGCCGCCGCTGGGGTCGCCGACGCGGGCGGCAACGGAGCATCTGGCTACGCTTTACACCGAGTATGACCCGGAGATGGCCAACTCGCTGCTTGACGAGATCGGCCTCGACCAGCGCAACGCCGACGGCTGGCGGCTGCGCCCGGACGGGGAAGAACTGTTCATCAACTTCGTCCACTACGGGTGGACGGACGACACCGAGCTGGTGGTCGATCATCTGCAACAGGTTGGCATTCACGCCACAAACAGTTTCATCGACAGCCGGCTCTTCTGGGAACGGATGCGGGCGATCGACTGGGATGCCCTGACGATTGGTGGAACGCCGACACACCCCTATATTCTGACGGCTCGACGCGGTTTCGTGCCCGACAAGAACGCAGGTCCCTACCCACTGTTCGGCCTCTACCTGGAGACCAACGGCGAAGAGGGTCTGGAGCTCACGGGCGGGCCATTACAGAATCAGGAAAGGTGGCTGGCGCTTCAGTCAGAGACCGACCCGGAGAAACAGCTCCAGCTGGTGATCGACATCGTAACCACGGCCCGCGAGGAGCTCTGGAATATCGGCACAACGACCATGTCTCCGATTGTCGGCGTTGTGGATCCGTCGATCAAGAACCTGCCGGATGAGATGTTCCTGGGCTGGGACAACACGATGGCCGATGTGTACCGACCGGAGACTATGTTCTTTGACCGGTAGCCGGCGCGGTAGAGTCGCATTTGCGCCAATTTGAAATAGAACGCAGCAGGAGGTCTTTCGGGGCCTCCTGCTTCTTATAAGGGGCTTGATCGGGCTATGTCTGAAACATCGCAGAACATTGGAGGGGCCGGGCCTCCTGAGGAGCAGGGGGATGCCGGGCAGTTGTTCTACCCGCTCATCAATGGAGCAGTTGACAACTGGCTTCTGGCGGGTCCCCACGCCACGCCGCTAACCAGACCGGCACCGCCCACGGGAATCGGGGTGAGCATTCATGCGAAAGATGCGCAGGATCGCTTTTCTTCGATGCTAGGCGCCGCCCGAAGAGCGCACTCATTTCTTCCTTATTCGCGTTCGGCCTCAGCGCGGCCCGTCGTGGCGAACGATCCGGGGATTTTTGCGAGGTGGAGAGAAGACGCTTGCGGCGCGCCGGCGGAGAGGGACAGTTTTCAGCTTGGCGAAAGTATGCTGACCTGGCGAACCTACCGCTGTCTTGCCGACCACTTTATCGACCTGGGGGATTTCTACCCGACCTGGCATTACGTGCAGGCATGGGCCTGCGCCGAACTGGTTTGTCCAAGAGCGCAGAGAGCAGAGTTCGTGGTAAAAGTCTGCGGTGCGGCGGCGATCTGGCTGAACGGGGAGCAACTGTTGCTGCAGGAAAGGCCCGGGCATAGCCGTCTCTTGACCCTTGAAGTTCAGCTTGTGGCGGGCCATAACCAGGTTTTGGCCCGTCTTGACACGGTGGCCAAGGGCGACTCGCCCCAGCGGTTCGGGCTGTCGATGGCCGGTGAGCCTGAAGAAGGCTGGTCGGTGTGCCTGCCGACCCGGATTGCGGCGCTGGACCGGCGTCGGAAGTTTGAACGGTTCTTCGAAGATGCCTGGCTGGACCGTTATCTGTACACTGCCGAGGACAACGTGGAGGTTTGCTGGCCCGATGCGTTCGACAGGCCGGAAAGCACATCGGATAGTGACATGGAGTTGCGCTTGCAGACCCCCAAAGGGCGCATATACATGATGGCGCGATCGCCATTTCCCAAGAGCGGGGAGGCCGGCGCCAGGGTGGACATGGGCACGGCAAGGCGTGCACCGGAGGGGCCTTGTGAACTGCAGCTCAGGCCGGGTCCGGAGGAGTACGCCATCGGCGGAATGCGGATGCACCGGAGGCTTCACTTGCACGTCAGTAAGAACAGCTTTTCGGACCAGCCGGCAGAGCCTGGCGCCTATGCGCAGCGCAGAATCGAAGCCCTACTTGACGCCACGCGGAGGCAGGGCAATCTTTTCTGCGAGATTGCCAGGATGGCGCTGGGGCGATGGCCACAGGTCAGAGTCGCGGAAGTGCAGCAGGCTGTCACCAACCTGATGGAGGACGCGGCAGACGGCGCGTGCACGGTCGTCGGTCTGCTGGGTATGCTGGCGCGATACGGCGAGAACAGTTCATTTCCGGTCGAGTTCACGAGGACCTTGAAGGAGAAGGCGTGCCGATTTCCATACTGGGCGGAAGGAGAGCGCTGCAGGGAGACAGGAGACTGGGGCGAGAGCGAGCAGATCCTCTACTTCGCGGCGCAGGTCCTGGCCGGGCAGCTCTTTCCCGAGCGAGAATTCGGTTCCAGCGGTGCGACGGGTCTTCAGTTTGGCGAGGAAGGGGAGCGCAGCGCGGCAGCATGGTGCCAGGACAGGGGCAGGTATGGCTTTGCGGAGTGGGACTCAAGCGGGATGGTTGAGGCCAACGTGGTTGCCCTGATCCATCTGGTTGACTTCGCGGAGAGCGATGAGGTGCGCGAGCTGGCTGCGATCGTCCTGGACAAGATCTTTCTCGGCATGGCCCTGAATTCCTTGCGCGGCGCATACGGTTCCACGCAGGGAATGGCCGACAGTCTTTCGGTTCGCAGTGCACGCATCGCGCCTTCCTCCGGCATTTCGCGCATGCTGTGGGGCATGGGCGCTTTCAATGAGCACGTAATGGGCAGCGTCAGCCTCGCCTGTTCGGACATCTATTTGCTGCCGCCGATCATTGGAGCAATCGCTGCCGACCGGCCGGAAGCAGTGCTGAATCGGGAGCGGCACAGCGCCGCGCCTTCGGCCGGCGGAGAACGGGAACCTGCGTCGTGGGAGGTGAACAAAGTAACCTACAGGACCCCTGATGGGATGCTCTGCTCTGCGCAGGATTACCGGCCTGGAGAACCGGGGGGGCGGGAGCACATTTGGCAGGCAACCCTGGGGCCGGAGTCGGTGGTCTTTGTCAACCAGCCGGCCTGTCTGAGCGAAGTCGAGGCGCATCGACCGAACTGCTGGCGCGGGAACGGGAGGTTGCCGCGCGTCGCGCAGTGGCGGGACGTGCTTGTCGCCGTGTACAACTTTTCCAACGTTGACGGCGTTGCAGACCTCACGCACGCCTACTTTCCGGTTCATGCGTTTGACGAACATCGTTTGCAGGCGGGCTGGGCGTTTGCGCGCAAGGGTGACGGCTACCTGGCGTTGACGGCGGCAGAGGGACTGACCCTGACCGAGCGCGGGGAGCAGGCCTACCGGGAGCTGCGCTCTTATGGCCGGGAAAACATTTGGCTGTGCCAACTTGGGCGGCGGGCTGAGGACGGAGATTTCGCCGACTTTCAGGCACGTGCCCTGGCGCTAAATGTGGAATTCGCGCCGTTGGCCGTCAGATTCGCAACCGTGCGTGATGAAACGCTATCGTTCGGGTGGACGGGGCCGCTGTGTGTTAACGGCAGGGAAGAGGCGATTGGCGGATTCAGACAGTTCGAGAATCCTTACTGTACGGTTGACCTGGGCGCATCGCAGATGGAGTTGATCCATGGGGAGGACGCGTTGCGGCTGCACTTTGTATGATGTAGACCATGTTCCGACAGATGCGAAGCAGGTTTTGGCGGCCAAAAGGAAACCCCCGTGTCCCAATAGGAAAGGCTCAGGATACTGGGGTTTTTCTCATACTGGCGACAGAATCAGTGCGGCCGCCCACTACTCCTCTGCAATCATCGAGATAACGCCAGTTTGATAGCCGATGACGTAGACGTTGCCTGCCTGGTCTTCGCCGATGGCGCTGATGGGAACGGAGGAGTTGATGAGGAGCGGGCTTTGCCACTTATCCTGGGGACCACCTCTCAATCCCCAAATCTGCCCGCGACAGAAATCGGCGAAGAGGAAAACACCCTGCAGGCTGGGTATGCCGGGCCCGCGATAGACGGCGCCGCCCACGATTGCGCACCCCACTTCGTGGTTGTATTCGGACACGGGGGGAACCTGGCCTTCGGCGCTGCATATCCAGTGTTCGATTTCACAGGGTTCGCCTTTGACGCAGCCCCACTGTTCGAAACAGATACTGCCTTCAGTGATGCGCCAGCCGTAGTTTTCGCCCCCTGTGCTGGCTGCGGGCTGATAGTTCACTTCTTCGATGGTGATATTGCCGACGTCGGGGATGTAGAGATCGCCTGTCTGCCTGTCAAACGCGAATCCCCAGGGATTGCGCAAGCCGTAGGCCCAGATCTCGTCGCGATAGCCTTCGACTTGCGTGAATGGGTTGCTAGCGGGGATGGCGTAAGGCTTCACGCCGGACTCGACATCGATGCGCAGAATGGTGCCCAACAGTATGGTGGGGTCCTGCCCGCGATTGTCGGGGTCGTTGAACGCGGGTGCACCGCCATCGCCGCTGCCGATGTAGAGGTAGCCGTCCCGGGGACCGAAGAGAAGGCGTCCGCCATTGTGCGTGTTGTGCGGTTGCTCGATGGTGAGCAGTAATTCCTCGCTGGTCGGATCGGCTTGATCGGGATCAGCTGTCGTCTTGTAGCGGCTGATGACTGTATGGCCCTCGCCATTGGTATAACTGACATAGAAGTGCTGTTTGACGCTATAGTCCGGCGGAAAGGCTACGTCCAAGAGTCCCCGTTCGCCGCAGCAGCTAACCCTCTCGGAGATGTCCAGGAACGGTGTTTCGTCGACGGACCAGGTTGCGCCACCGTTGGACGTCGGGCCTCTCCTGACAATGCGGATGCGTCCCGCCTGTTCGATCACGAAGAGACGGCCGCTGTCATCGCCGGCATGTCTAAGCTGCACAGGCAGGTCCAGCCCGTCGGCGATTGGAACGAGTTTGAAGGCAGGCGGGGGAACAGTATCAGAGGGGTCGCCGAATACGCGGATTTCGCGCCATGCGACCCAACTGGGACTCTGGATGGTGCGAACGTAGACTTCGTTTATGCTGCGAGGCGGATCAATTGTTACAGCGAGGGTCTGCCCATCTTCGGTATGTTGGTTGATGAGCCGCGCGTACAGGGTGCGCGTGCCCGAGCCGTCTCCCAACCAGAGCTCATGCGAGGTTGGACCGGGCGGCGTCTGGGCGATGACCATCTCGACTTTGTTGACGAGGTACTGGCCATCAAGTGCAATCTGAATCCATCCCAGCGGAATGCGTCCCGAATTCCAGAGTGATTCGAGATCGCCATCGACTGCCAGTTGTGCGGTCTCTTGCCCTGACGAGGGGACTACCTCCCCTGAGGCTGCCACGTTATTGGACGGAAGCGGCGTTGGGGTAGGGTCCGCCGACGCGGCGGTCGGTGTGCTTGTTGCGGCGTTGAGGGCAGCGGCGGTGGGCGAGGCAGCCGCCGCGGTTACGGTAGGTTGGGTCGGCGCGGGGTCTGGCGCACAGGAGGCGACCATCAATAACGCCAGCAGTCCAAATGCCGCAATGCAGCAGTTCTTCATCAGTATTTCACTCGCTGGGTGGGGGTGGGATCCTCGTACCGATTCTGGTAGAAGGATTCTGCCGGGTTATCTCAGAGGTTAACTGGTTCAGTTCCTTATTGGACTCAGTGCTCGATCCGCGGCGCCCTATCCAGAAGGCCCGGATGTGCCTGCATGTTAGATAGGGCGACGGAAAGAGTCGGTGAGGACAGGTTGTGACCGCCGTCAGCAGCCGAAGGCATCAGGCAACAACGCGCGCACGGTCGTGCTGCGGAAGTTGCCGGCTGCATCGCTGATATAGACATCCATCTCTGCCCCAAGCTCGCACATCACCTGTCGGCAGAGGCCGCATGGTGAGCCGCCGTCCACCGTAACGACGGCGATCGCACTGAATTCGCGTTTTCCCTGGGCGACGGCAGACGTGAGTGCGACCCTTTCGGCGCAGATCGTTCCCCCATAGGAGGCGTTCTCGACGTTACATCCCGGTATGATTTCGCCGTCTGCCGTTAATACGGCGGCGCCGACGAAGTAGTTGCTGTAGGGTGCATGGGCCTGTCTGCGGGCGGACTGTGCCGCTGCAACCAGCTGTTGCGGGGATACCGTCGGGGTCACGATAGTGTCCTTTTTCTGGGCGGCCTCTTTGCGCAGGAGGCGTATAGCATATTGTCAGGCGGCCGATTGAAGGTAACCGGAGCCTGTCGAGTCCTCGGTCTGCTCCTCGACGCCGGGCTGGCTCAAGGTCTGGGCCTCGTTCTCTGCGCTGTGAAGCGGTTCGACGCGCACCTGTTCGATACGGCGGGAATCTACGGACATGACGGTGAAACGCCAGTCATGGAACTGTATGCTTTCGCCCTGCTCGGGAACGCGTCCAAGCTGGCTGTAGATGAAGCCGCCCAAGGTGTCGATATTTTCGGGGCCGGCGGAGAGGTCGACGTCGATAAGCCGGGACACTTCGTCAATATCGTAACGGGCGTTGAAGACGTAGATTTCGGGGGCCAGCTCTTTGAGCTGGGGCTCTTCGGAGTCGTACTCGTCCTGGATTTCGCCAACGATCTCTTCGAGCAGGTCTTCGATGGTAACGAGGCCGGCCGTACCGCCGTATTCGTCGACGGCCAAGGCCATGTGGATGCGGTGGGCCTGCATTTCTTCGAACAGTTCGTCGAGTTTCTTGCTCTGGGGCACGAAGTAGGCCTGGCGAAGCAGTTGACGAACGGAGATGTCCTGGCTTCCATCGCGCAGGCAGAGCAGGAGATCCTTGGCATAGAGTACGCCGAGCAGATGGTCGATGCTGTCTTCAAAGACGGGAATGCGGCTGTGTCCGTTGCCGATAATCAGATCGAGCGCTTCACTGAGGGGGGAATTCACCTCTACGGCCACCATATCGAGCCGAGGCACCATGATCTCGCGCACGGTCGTCTCGCCGAATTCAAAGATGCCGGCGATCATCTGCTTCTCGTCTTCTTCGATCACGCCCTCGCCTTCGCCCACATGGATAAGGAAGCGGAGGCCGTCCTCACTCAGGAAAACGCTTTCGGGAGTCACTTCGTCTTCGTCGCCGCGGGCGTAGGCAGCCAGGCGACGCAGGGGGAAGGAAAGCGGTGACAGCAGCGCAGCCAGGAGATTGACGACACGGGCGATCGAGAGAGCGACCGAGTCCGGCTGGCGCAGAGCCCAGCCCCGGCTGAAGACCTGAACGGCGAGAAGGAGGAGCCAGACGAGGGCGACGGCGGCGCTGACCCCGACAGTGGACCACTGCAGGGTCATGGCCAGGCAGACGGCCATCGAACTGGCAGCGATGTAGGCAAGGCTTTTGAGTATCAGGAGGGTGGAGAGAAAGCGGGCCGGGTCGGAGAGCATTTGGTCGATCAGCTTTGCCCGCTGATTGCCGCTGGCGAGAAGCTCTCGCATACGGCTTCTGGATGCTGCCGACAGCGATACTTCTGCGGCAGAGACAAAGCCAATCGTCAGTAATGGCAGCAGTTGCGCCGCGATCAGCCATGCAGGTTCCACTTCCACTGGAGACTCCTTTTGTTACGTTGCTTTGCGCTGCGCCGGGCATGGCGCAGGCGGATTGACGGCAGAGATCCGTCCCAAGTGCTGGTGTGTCAGTTTATTTTTCGTCGGCTTGACCGGTGTTATTCATTCGATTCAGGCTGTCTGGCGGGCACGCCGTATACGAGCGTGTCTTCGTCGACGTCCCGCGTTACGACGGAGCCGGCGCCGGTGCGGGCGCGGGCGCCAAGGGTAACGGGGGCAACCAGGAGCGTATCGCTGCCGAGGAAGACGTCATCGCCGAGAACTGTGCGGTTTTTTGAGACGCCGTCGAAGTTACAGGTGATGGTGCCGGCGCCGACATTTACATTTTCGCCAACGGAGGCATCGCCAATGTAGCTGAAATGACCCATTTTGACGCCTTTGCCGAGGCGGCTGTTCTTCACTTCGCCGAAGTTCCCCATATGTACGTCTTCGCCAAGATGGGCGCCGGGCCGCAGATGGCCGAAGGGGCCGACTTCGCTGCCCCGGTCCATTCTGGCCTGCTCGATGACGCTGTACTCGACGCGGCAGGCATCCCCGATTGCACTGTCGACGATGCGGCTGTTCGGTCCGATGCAGCAGCCGGCGCCGACAGAGGTGGCGCCCTGCAGGTGGGTGCCGGGAAGGATGGTCGAGTCCTGGCCGATGGTTACGCTGGCGTCGATATAGGTGGATGCGGGATCGACGATGGTCACGCCGGCGAGCATGTGTTCGGTGTTGATGCGCCGGCGCAGGGCGTGTGCGGCGACGGCCATCTGGCTGCGGTCGTTGATGCCGAGTGTTTCTTCCGGCGCGGCTGCGACGGTCTCGACGTTCCGGCCCTGTTCGACAGCGATTGCGAGCATATCGGTCAGATAGAGTTCGCCGCTGGCGCTGGGCGTCAGGAGGGAGATGTTCTCCCAGAGCCACTGGGCGTTGAAGCAGTAGACACCGGGGTTGAGCTCGCGAATCGCGAGCTGTTCGGGGGTGCAGTCGACCTCTTCGACGATTGCGCGGACGGAGCCGTTCGGGTTGCGGACGATGCGACCGAACCCCTGGGCATCTGTACGCTCGACCGTCAGGAGGGAGAGTGCTGCTGGCCGGTTCTGCCGATGTGCGCTGCCGGCGCGAAGCTGGGTCAACCGTTTGAGCGTTTCGGGCCGCAGAAGTGGCATATCGGCGTAGAGGACGAGGACCCGGTCGGCGCGTTGATAGAGGCGTTCTTTTGCCTGCATCAGGGCATGTCCTGTGCCGAGGAGCTCCTTCTGCACGCTGTAGTCGACGCGCTCGCCGAGGTAGTCCTGCACCTGTTTTCTTGCATGGCCGACGACAACAACCGGCCGCAGATCGGAGAGCCCTTCCACCGCGCGCAGAGACCACTCGATCAGAGGCCGTCCGGCCAGAGGATGCAGGGATTTGGGCAGGGTCGATTTCATGCGGGTGCCGTGCCCGGCAGCCAGGATGACGGCGGCAACGGTCATTCAGGATGCTCCTATGCTCCAGGAAAAGGAAGCGGCGCGTGCGGCGTACGCGGGCGGGCGGCGGCCAGGGCGGTGAGCGCGTCGGTCAGATGTTCAAGCGCGAGAGGGACGGCGAATTTAAGCGAGGTTAAGAATAGTAGTGAGCCGGGTTCTGGAGGGTTATCATCCATAGCAGATCGCAGACGGGGGCCAGATTGGTGTCTGCGCACATTTTAACACAAAGGAGCAGGTTGTCCAGAGAAGCTTTCATCGGTGGAGAGTGAAAGAAAGAGGAGGTTGGCAGCGGTCTACTCTCACACGGGGTCGCCCCCGCACTACCATCGACGCTGGTGGACTTTACTGCCGGGTTCGGGATGGGACCGGGTGTCTCCCCACCGCTCTTGCCACCAACTCCTCTTTGCTCACGCAGGTTGTAAGGTGCGGGTGGTGTGCGACTGCATGGCGGGAGCTGCATTGTGTGCAAAGCAGTCTGTCCGGCAGCGGCGGGGTTACGGTAAACCGTTGCCGCGCTGCCTGCATGCCGTCCGTCATGCCACCCACATGGCACACTAGGAACTGAACAGGATAAAGAAGTACTACTACAAGCGCAAGAAGCTACATACAGGTTAAGCCCTCGTGCGTTAGTACGGGTCCGCTCAAGACCTCTCAGCCCTTACACGTCCCGCCTATCAAACTGGTCGTCTACCAGCGCACTTACCAGACTCTCTCTGTGAGGGAACTTATCTTGAGGCTGGCTTCCCACTTAGATGCTTTCAGTGGTTATCCTTCCCAGACTTAGCTACCCAGCTATGCCGTTGGCACGACAACTGGTACACCAGCGGTCTGTCCATCCCGGTCCTCTCGTACTAGGGACAGCTCCTCTCAATTCCCTTGCGCCCACAGCGGATAGAGACCGACCTGTCTCACGACGGTCTGAACCCAGCTCGCGTGCCACTTTAATGGGCGGACAGCCCAACCCTTGGGACTTGCTCCAGCCCCAGGATGTGACGAGCCGACATCGAGGTGCCGCACCTTCCCGTCGATGTGAACTCTTGGGGAAGACTAGCCTGTTATCCCCGGGGTAGCTTTTATCCGTTAAGCCACAGCCTTTCCACTCAGAACCGTGGGTTCACTAACGCCGACTTTCGTCTCTGCTCAACATGTCCGTCTCGCAGTCAAGCTCCCTTTTGCGTTTGCACTCTTCAACTGGTTTCCATTCAGCCTGAGGGAACCTTTGCGCGCCTCCGTTACCTTTTGGGAGGCGACCGCCCCAGTCAAACTGCCCACCTGACACTGTCCCCATACCGGGTCACGGCACAGGTTAGAACCAAAACTCAATCAGGGTGGTATTTCACCAGCGACTCCACCGATCCTGGCGAACCAGCTTCGCAGTCTCCCACCTATCCTACACAGAGTAAGCCCTAATCCAATATCAAGCTGCAGTAAAGCTCCACGGGGTCTTTTTGTCCTGCTGCGGGTAAGAAGCATCTTTACTCCTACTTCAGTTTCACCGGGCCCTCCGTCGAGACAGCGCCCCACTCGTTACGCCTTTCGTGCGGGTCGGAACTTACCCGACAAGGAATTTCGCTACCTTAGGACCGTTATAGTTACGGCCGCCGTTCACCGGGGCTTCAGTTCAAAGCTCTCACCTCTCCCCTTAACCTTCCGGCACTGGGCAGGCGTCAGCCCGTATACGTCGTCTCTCAACTTCGCACGGACCTGTGTTTTTGGTAAACAGTCGGCAGGGCCTTTTCTCTGCGGCCTCCTCAAGCTCAGGCACGTCTGTACCCTCACTCTACCGAGGCGGTCCTTCTCCCGAAGTTACGGACCCTTTTTGCCTAGTTCCTTGACGAAGGTTCTCCCGTCCCCCTTGGTGTTCTCCACCTGTCTACCTGTGTCGGTTTGCGGTACGGTCGCATAGGTCTCACTAGAGGCTTTTCTCGTCAGCTTGGGTTCAATCACTTCCACCTGATTCAGGCTCGCCTTCACCTCTCAGCTCAGACGGTCTTTTCGCCCCGTCCTCAGCACCTACAGGCTTGGCACCAGCTCTTCCAGCCGCTGGCTGACCTACCCTTCTGCGTCACCCCTTCGCTCAAACAACCTGATGCGGTACAGGAATATTCACCTGTTATCCATCGACTACGCCTTTCGGCCTCGCCTTAGGTCCGACTAACCCGACGCGGATTGACCTCCCGTCGGAAACCTTAGACTTCCGGGGACTGCGGTTCTCACACAGCTCTCGCTACTCGTGCCAACATTCTCGCTTCCATGCACTCCACGGCTCTTCGCAGTACCGCTTCAATGCACATGGAACGCTCGCCTACCTCTTACAGATACCCGAAAGCATCTGCAAAACCGTAGCTTCGGTGGGTGACTTAAGCCCCGTTATATTTTCGGCGCAGTATCACTTGACCAGTGAGCTGTTACGCACTCTTTCAAGGATGGCTGCTTCCAAGCCAACCTCCTGGCTGTCTCTGTAACACCACTTCCTTTCCCACTTAGTCTCCACTTAAGGACCTTAGCTGACGGTCTGGGCTGTTCCCCTCTTGACCACGAAACTCATCTCCCGTAGTCCAACTGCCGTTCTCAAGCATAGGCATTCGGAGTTTGGTTGAGTTCGGTAAGCATTTCGCCCCCTACCTCATCCAGTGCTCTACCTCCTATCCTCAGCAAACGACGCTAGCCCTAAAGCTATTTCGGCGAGAACCAGCTATCTCCAGGTTCGTTTGGCATTTCACCCCTATCCACACCTCATCCGAGCACTTTGCAACGTACAACGGTTCGACCCTCCACGAAATTTTACTCCCGCTTCAGTCTGGACATGGATAGCTCACCTGGTTTCGGGTCTACTGCCAGCAACTTATTCGCCCTGTTCAGACTCGCTTTCGCTTCGGCTCCGGCTATCACACCTTAACCTTGCTACTGACCGTAACTCGTTGGCTCATTCTCCAATAGGCACGCCATCACCCGGCCGGGACGAACCCGGCATCAGGCTCTGACTGCTTGTAAGCATACGGTTTCAGGCTCTCTTTCACTCCCCTATCAGGGGTCCTTTTCACCTTTCCCTCACGGTACTTGTCCACTATCGGTCGCCAAAGGTATTTAGTCTTGGAGAGTGGTCTCCCCAGCTTCTCACAGGGTTTGCGTGCCCCGTGATACTCAGGATCCCGACCAGTCTTTCCCGGATTTCGCCTACGGGACTCTCACCCTCTCCGGTCCGCCTTTCCAGTGCGGTTCCGCTATCCGCTCCAGACCTTACGTCGGTCCTGCTACCCCGCACCAGCTTGCGCCGGTACGGTTTGGACTGCTCCGCTTTCGCTCGCCACTACTAACGGAATCGTTTCTTTTCCTCCGGGTACTTAGATGTTTCACTTCCCCGAGTTCCCCGCTGCGCAGCTATCTTTTCACTGCGCGCTGCCCCGGCATTCCCCAGGGCGGGTTTCCCCATTCGGATATCTGCGGATCTATGCCTTACCACAACTCCCCGCAGCTTTTCGCAGTGGTACACGTCCTTCCTCGGCCTTTGGCGCCAAGGCATCCTCCGTATGCCCTTCGTAGCTTAACCTGCTGTGTTTGTGCGCGGCAACCTCGCAGCTGCCGCACCCTTCCTACTCCTACAGCAGTTCTTCTCCATCCTATTCAGTTCTTAATGTGCCATCTCTGCTTACTTCTGCACAGCCGGCCGGGCTTCCCGCTCCCAGCCTTCTGCTTCGCTCCGGCCGGACCTGCAGTACCCTTCCTTGCTGCCGTCACACGGTTTCAGCGCATACTTCACGCTTCCACCGCACGACTGTGGGCCTGCGTGGACTCGAACCACGGACCCCTGCGTTATCAGCACAGTGCTCTAACCGTCTGAGCTACAGGCCCTTCTGCCACTTGCCCTGCCTTCACACTTCAGAGGCCACGTTAACCCCTGAAAAGTGGCAAGATAACCTATCCTTCACAGACCTCACTGCTGCGGACGTCTCCGCTTCCCCGACAGCACATCAACTGCTCTCTGCAGCCTCTGCGCTGCCTCCACACAGACGTCCTCGCTTCCTTAGAAAGGAGGTGATCCAGCCGCACCTTCCGGTACGGCTACCTTGTTACGACTTCGTCCCAGTCATCAGTCCCACCCTAAACAGCTCCCTCCCGAAGGTTGGGTCACCGTCTTCAGGTCTTACCAACTCCCATGACGTGACGGGCGGTGTGTACAAGGCCCGGGAACGTATTCACCGCAGTATTGCTGACCTGCGGTTACTAGCAACTCCGGCTTCATGCAGGCGAGTTGCAGCCTGCAATCCGAACTATGACTGGCTTTGTTGAGATTCGCTTCAGGTCTCCCTTTCGCTTCCCTTTGTACCAGCCATTGTAGCGTGTGTGTAGCCCTGGACATATAGGCCATGCTGACTTGACATCATCCGCACCTTCCTCCGGCTTGTTACCGGCAGTCTCGCTAGACACTTGTAACTAGCAACACGGGTTGCGCTCGTTGCGGGACTTAACCCAACATCTCACGACACGAGCTGACGACAGCCATGCAGCACCTGTCTACGCTGCCCGAAGGCTCGTTCCGGTTTCCCTTCACTACTACGTACATGTCAAGCCCAGGTAAGGTTCTTCGCGTTGCATCGAATTAAACCACACGCTCCGCTGCTTGTGCGGGCCCCCGTCAATTCCTTTGAGTTTTAGCCTTGCGACCGTACTCCCCAGGCGGTGAACTTATCGCGTTTGCTCCGGCACAGACGGCTTCTACACCGCCCACACCTCGTTCACATCGTTTACAGCGTGGACTACCGGGGTATCTAATCCCGTTCGCTACCCACGCTTTCGTGCCTCAGCGTCAGTAAAATGCCAGGAGGCCGCCTTCGCCTCTGGTGTTCTTCCCGATATCTACGCATTCCACCACTACACCGGGATTTCCGCCCCCCTCTCATTCACTCTAGCCATACAGTTTCCAACGTCCTCTCCCAGTTAAGCCAGAAGCTTTCACGCCAGACTTGTATCGCCGCCTGCGCACCCTTTACGCCCAGTAATTCCGGATAACGCTCGACACCTAGGTATTACCGCGGCTGCTGGCACCTAGTTAGCCGTGTCTTCGTCCTGGGGTACCGTCCTTCCTCTTCCCCCAGATAAGGAGTTTACAATCCGAAAACCTTCGTCCTCCACGCGGCGTTGCTGCGTCAGGGTTCCCCCCATTGCGCAATATTCCTCACTGCTGCCCCCCGTAGGAGTCGGAACCGTGTCTCAGTTCCCGTGTGGCTGGTCTTCCTCTCAGAACAGCTATCGATCATCGCCTTGGTAGGCCTTTACCCCACCAACCAGCTAATCGACCGCAGGCCCCTCCCAAATCGCCTCAGCTTTCCTCACCGAAACCACCGTCTCGGCGAGATTATGCGGTATTAGCCACAGTTTCCCGTGGTTATCCCCCCTTTCAGGGCAGGTTACCTACGTGTTACGCACCCGTTCGCCACTCTCCACGGCACCAAATCACCGAAGTAACTGGCACCGCTTCCCGTTCGACTTGCATGTGTTAAGCACGCCGCCAGCGTTCATCCTGAGCCAGGATCAAACTCTCCGTATTTTCGCTGCTGCCACTCTCGCATACCTCTTACACCCAGTACGCTCAGAAACATCAGCACTTCTACGCAAAGCTCTTCAAAACTCTCAAGTCATCTCGCTCCCGAACCGCTCCACACCCCAACCTAAAGCCAGGACGCAGAACAACCCGAAAACGACTGACAGGTCTGCTGGACTCGCTTATCTTGCCACTCTTCAGCTGTTAATGTGCCGTAACTTCGTTACTCTACTACATGTAGATTGACCTGACAAATCGTTTTCGATTCAGTGCAGGTTTCCTTAATGTATCACAATGCAATTGGACTGTCAAATGGGATTCGGGTTGAAATCAAAGTAAACGTGTCAGGATTTGGCCGCCATAGTAGCCAACGAAGGGCAACCGCAGAGGGCACCCACAAGGGGTGCCCCTACGGGAAGCTTCATGGGGTTTTGTTCCGGTTCGATGCTGCAACCGCAGAGGGCACCCACAAGGGGTGCCCCTACAGGAAGGTTCACGGGGTTCTGTTTCGACTCGATGCAGCGCCCGCAGTGGGCACCCACGAGGGGTGCCCCTACGGGAAGCTTCACGGGGTTCTGTTATGATTCGATGCTGCAACCGCAGTGGGCACCCACGAGGGGTGCCCCTACGGGACGCTTTACGGGGTTCTGTTGCGAAGGGACTATCCGATTACGATGAGTACGGCGTCCTGGTCGACGCTCTCGCCGGCGGTGACTTCCACTTTGCGCACAACGCCCGAGCGGACGGCGCGAATTTCGTTTTCCATCTTCATGGCTTCGAGGATCATGAGCGGCTGATCTTCGATGATTTCATCGCCGTCCTGCACCAGTATCTTCACAATCATGCCCGGGATGGGCGCCCTGACGGCGAGGTCGCCCTGGGGCAGTGCGGGCCCCTGGCGGGCTGCGTTGAGGCGGCGTGTGCGTTCGTCCTCGATGCGCACGCGGAACTGCTCCCCGCGGAGGGTCACGTCGTGGCTGTGCGGGGTCTCCTCGACCAGCATTTCGAAGCTGGCGTCGTCGAGCAGCAGGCTATACAGCTGGGTGACTCCGCTCTGGCGGAGATCGACGGTGATGGGCTGGCCGTCGACCAGGACTTCGTCCTCGTTGATCTCGATTTCGAAGGTATGGTCGCCGACACTGGCAAAGTATTTCACCACCGTCCCCCCATCGTGCTCATTCGGCCGGCCTGCTTCCAGGGGCTGGCGCCGTTGCCCTCGCCGCCACCGATATTGACGGCGCGGCGGCCGGCATCGTGGGCAACGAGGGCGGCGGCTACGGCTGCGATGCGCGCCTGCTCGAGGTCGGGTTCGTTTTTGGCCACCAGGCGGCGGCGGTCGAGGAAGCCGGTATCGAAGGTTCCCCAAATGAACTCTGTGCTGTCCATGATCTCCTGGTGGAACGGGATCGAGGTTTTGATTCCGCTGATGCGGTATTCGTTGAGGGCGCGGCGCATACGCAGGATGGCTTCGGCCCTGTTTTCGCCCCAGACGATCAGTTTGGCGACCATCGGGTCGTAGAAGAGGCTGACTTCGTAGCCGCGGTAGAGTGCGCTTTCGACGCGCACGCCGGGCCCGGTCGGCTCCTTGAGGTAGGTGACGACGCCGCTGTTGGGCATGAAGTTGTTGAAGGGATCTTCGGCGGTGAGGCGGCACTCGATCGACCATCCCTTTGGTCGGATATCTTCGGGCCGGTAGCGCATGCGGCGGCCGGCGGCGATGGTCAGCTGCTCTTTGACGATATCGACACCGGTCACGAACTCGGTAACGGGATGCTCCACCTGGAGGCGGGTGTTCATCTCAAGAAAGTAGAATTTGTCCTCATCAGGGTCGAAGAGGAATTCAATCGTACCGGCGTTGACATAGTTCACCGACTCGGCGGCGGCCACGGCGACGCGCCCAAGGTCCCGGCGCATGTTATCGTCGACAGCGACACTGGGCGCCTCTTCGATCAGCTTCTGGTGGCGCCGCTGGATTGAGCATTCGCGTTCGCCGAGGTGGATGGTGTGCCCGTAGCTGTCGGCGAGGACCTGCACTTCGATATGGCGAGCACTGGAGATGAACTTTTCCAGGTAGACCTCGCCGTTGCCGAAGGCGCCGACTGCCTCGCGGCGCGCGGCCTGGAGCGCGCTGGTGAACTGGTTAGGATCGTGAACGACGCGCATGCCTTTGCCGCCGCCGCCCGCGGTCGCCTTGATCATCAGAGGGAACCCGATCTGAACGGCGGTTGCTTTGAGTTCGTCATCGCGCAGGCCCTTGCGCGAGCCGGGCACGAGGGGCACGTTGTTTTTGGCGACGGTTTCGCGTGCGGTCTGTTTGTCCCCCATTTTGGCGATGGCATCGGGTGACGGGCCGATGAAGGTGATGCCGGCATCGGCGCAGGCGGCGGCGAATTCGGCGTTCTCGGCCAGGAAGCCGTAGCCGGGATGGACGGCATCGACGCCGGCCTTGCGGGCCACATCGATGATCTTGTCGATGCGGAGGTAGCTGTCGCGGCTGGGGGCGGGACCGATGTGGTAGGCCTCGTCGGCGTAACGCACGTGGAGGGCGGTCCGGTCTACATCGGAGAAGACGGTGGCGGTGGCGATACCCCGCTCTTCGCAGGCCCGCAAGACGCGTACGGCGATTTCGCCTCGATTCGCGACCAGAACTTTTTTAAACATGAGCCGATCCTTATTTTCTCAGATCTGTTTCAAGGAGGGTGCGCGCTCGGGACGAAGAGAGTTGCCTTGGGTCTCATCTCTCCGCCGGATACGAGTGTCGTCCTCGTCCAAGAACCTGTGGGCTGAGTTCTTGACGCGCCTGAGGCTGATAGTGGAAGTCAGGAACAGTCCTGCATGGGAGGAAATGACGGAATTCAGATTCGGTACAGATGCCTTAGGGGTTAATGTGAGCATGTCATTCATTGTGGACTGTTTGTCTTGATCGTGTTGCGCAGGCTTTCTCATCTGTGTGTTGGACGAGAGTTTACGAGAGTTTACGAGTGTTTATGAGCGGTTACGTGTTGTCTGAACTGCAGTTTCTGTGATGTGCTGTGATTAGAGCTTGGCTAGCCCCGGGGGTCTCGTACCATTGTCGGCGCGGGTTGTGCAAGAGTTGTACGAACTCTGACATGGTGGGACGAGCTGGTCGGTTCATGTCGGGTCAGGTCGGGCTATGTCGGGTCAGGTCGGGTAGCTATACCTTCTTTGGACTTATGCGCTTGACTGCGCGCACGTTAACTCGCCGTCTTTGTTGGGTTATGGGCAGATAGATTGCCGGCAGTTTACAGTCCTGCACGGGCCATCCCTCGCCTTCAGATTCCCTGCCAGCGGGCGTCATGGCTTGATTATGGAGGTACGCTCCCAGAAATGCTTATTCGTATTCTGCCCCAAGGCTATTATATCACTGGTCTTGATGCGATTGCCCTGCCGGACCGCGATATTGTCCGGTCCCGCGTCGTGCAGCACAGGCGAGACATCAGCGTGAGCGCGCATCAGATCCCCTGTCGATGGACTCGAGCCTGAATCAGAAGCCGGTCGCTTGTGAAAGGCGCCGGCGGGATCTCGCTGCTCTGATGCCAGGTGCCGAAGGCGCTGTCGTTGGGCGAGAGGAGCAGACGGCGAAAGCCCCACATGGAGAGATCGACGGTGCGTCCTACGGGCGAACTGAAACTCTCTTCAACGATTGCCTGCACGGGTGCGAAGCCGGCGGCATAGCGTGTTTCCCAGGTTCCCTCGGGAAGGACGCCGTCGTCATTGGGTGCGCAGGCCACGCGCAGGGTTACGATGCCGCAATCGACCACGATGACCGCCATCTGGTTGCTGCCGTATTGGATATCGGCCTCGACGATCCGGCCGGCAAAGGCGTAGAGGGCGGGGCCGATTTGCGTGAAGCGGGGCGTCAGCGGCTCCTTCTGCACGGCGTACCAGGGGTCCGGGCCGGGCTGGGGCAGCAGGACACCGCCGTCGAGCACAGCTGTGAGGGGGAGGCCCTGTTGCAGTTTAGGAAAACCCATGAGCGCGAACTGTTCGGCGGAGAGCTCGAACTCGATCTGGGGCAGTTGCTGCATCCTGCCCGCGAGTGGGCGAGGCGCGATTTGTACTTCGTCCTGGGCACCATCCTGGCCGGTCATGCGAGCGGTCCCTGTTTCTCCGTTCGTTCCCAGCTGCGTCTGCTTCACAGAGGGATATTCCCGTGTTTTTTGGGGGGGAGCCGATCGCGTTTGTTCTGCAGCATCTCGAGTGCGTTGATGAGGCGCGGGCGGGACTCGTGCGGTTCGATGACATCATCGATGAAGCCGTTGGCGGCTGCGATGTAAGGGTTGGCGAAACGGCTGCGATAGTCTGCGACGAGGTCGTTTCGTTTGGCGACGGGATCCTCGGCGGCGGCGATTTCGCGACGGAAGATTACATTTACGGCGCCCTCCGGCCCCATGACGGCGATTTCGGCGGACGGCCAGGCGAGGACCAGGTCGGCGCCGATGTGGCGAGGGTTCATGACGCAGTAGGCGCCGCCGTAGGCCTTACGCACGATGACGGTGAGTTTGGGAACCGTGGCTTCGGAGAAGGCGTAGAGGAGCTTGGCGCCGTGGCGAATGATGCCGCCGTGCTCCTGGTTGAGGCCGGGCATGAAGCCGGGCACGTCTTCGAGGACGACGAGCGGGATGTTGAAGCAGTCGCAGAAGCGGACGAAACGGGCGGCTTTCTGGCTGGCGTCGACATCGAGGACGCCGGCGAGGACAGCCGGTTGCTGGGCGACGATGCCGATGGTGCGGCCGCCGAGACGCGCGAAGCAGACCATCACGTTGCGGGCCCACTGCTCATGGACCTCGAGGAACTGGCCGTCGTCGACGATGCGGCGGATGATCTCTTTCATGTCGTAGGGACGGTTGGGGTTGTCCGGCACGATCGAATCCAGCTCTTCGTCCTGGCGCAGCAGATCGTCGGTGGAAGGCACGAGAGGTGGATCTTCCATGTTGTTGTTGGGCAGATAACTCATCAGTTGCTGCACGATGAAGAGGGCGTCTTCCTCGTTTTCGGCGGTGAAGTGGGCGACGCCGGATTTGCTGCCGTGGACGGACGCGCCGCCGAGCTCTTCGAAGGTGACCTCTTCATGGGTGACCGTTTTGACCACATCGGGTCCGGTGACGAACATGTGGCTGGTGTCTTTGACCATGATGACGAAGTCGGTGATGGCGGGCGAGTAGACGGCTCCGCCGGCGCAGGGTCCCATGATTACGCTGACCTGGGGGACAACGCCGGAGGCCATGACGTTACGGAAGAAGATGTCGGCGTAGCCGGCCAGGCTGAGGACGCCTTCCTGGATACGAGCGCCGCCGGAGTCGTTGAGGCCGATGACGGGGGCGCCGTTCTTCATGGACATGTCGAGGATTTTACAGATCTTGGCGGCGTGATGGCGGCTGACGCTGCCGCCGAAAACAGTAAAGTCCTGAGAAAAGACGTAGACGAGGCGGTCATCGATTGTGCCGAAGCCTGTGACGACGCCGTCCCCGGGGATGCGCTGCTGGTCGAGGCCGAAATCGTGGCTATCGTGCAGGACGAGAGCATCGACTTCACGAAAGCTGCCCTTATCCAGCATCAACTCAAGCCGCTCGCGTGCGGTGGCGCGGCCCTTGGCGTGCTGGGCTTCGATCCGTTCGAGGCCGCCGCCGAGCTTGGCCATGTCCTTACGGCTGCGCAGATCGGTGATACGGGGATCGATTGTCGAGTCAGTCAAGACAAACTCCTCTATCCTGTCGTTGTTCGTTTTGCAGATGTTCCTGGCATTTTACCCGCTACCCAAGACAGATTTCGAGGTCCGGGCCAGGCGGAGTTGTCGGTCACTAAAGCGATATGGTACCTGTCAGGAGCAGCAGACCGATCAGTATTGGCTGATGGATCACATAGATGACGAGGGAATGACGGCCAAGAAACTGCAGAACAGGGAATGGGAAAATCCCTCCCAAGTTGGGCAGCGGCAGTTTGCGCGCGCCGCCCGCATAGAAAACGGTGCCCACGAAGACGCCGATCAGGAAGACGGCAAACCAGTGGGGGAAGGGAAAGTAGTCGGAATAGTAGTAGCCGGGCGGTTCTATGCCGAGCGGAACCAGCCAGGAGACTCCGGGCGGGGCCTGCACATTCAGGTATTGCAGAAGATAGCTGAGTGCATAGAGCACGGCGGCCACTCCCAGCGTCAGCCAACGCTTGTTCAACAGCGGGATCGAGCAGATTATCGAAGTCCCGATCAGATGCAGCACGCCAAAGTCGATAGGCGGCAGAACGGCTATCCGCATGACTAAAGACAATATCAGTCCGATGCCGAGAATTTGCAGCCCTCTGCGCGCGACTTTCCAGTTCAAACCATCGGCCGTCCCAGTTCTGGACAGCGCCCGATTGTAGCTGAGGACGACGGAGACCCCTGCCAGGGTGATGAAGGAAATCGCGGTAAAGCGCTGGAAATAGAACCAGAAGCCCTCATGCAGTACAAATGGCATGCCGCCGAAGTTGCGCAGGTCGAACACCAGATGAAAGATAACCATGGTGATGATGGCCACACCGCGCCAGCTGTCGACCTCCCAGAAGCGGTTGACGACAGGCGTTGTTGCGGCGGGGACTGCCTCGGCGGAGCCGGTCTGCGGTCGATCCGGTCCGTTCTTATCTACATCTTTTTCGGGCAGTTCGGGCTGAACCGCTGCGGTTTTTTGTGTCATTTGGCGCTCTCAGGCCCCGATAACGCTGCCGGTGTGCGCAGCTTCTGCGCACTTGAACCATTTCCCAGTTCCTGCGAGAATCAGAATTGCGGGTACTCGCACCAGGCCTCCCTGCGCCGGGTGAACCGGTTTGCGGCCGTCAATGGACACTACGCTGACTGGGCATTGCGGTAGCGCCCTGGATATTATATCGCATACGACAGACCCGGCGCTCCCCAGACCAACGGCAACGCGCGCATACATTATCGTCACTGGTGGGATCGGCGCTGGAACAGCGTCTGAGCGTGGTCGGCAGGCGGCAGTTTGCGGGCGATGGGCGGATGCCCGGCACTCACCACTTTTGACTGCTACAGTGCGCACACATTTTACACGATAGGACAGGAGATCACAAGGAAATTGGGCCAAGCGGACATGGATTTTTCCGGCGCCAGGCCGGGGAGGGGCAGTGCCTGCCCCGCGCTGGGGGCTGCACCGGGATGGATCGGGCGTGCGCGAGCCAGGCTGAGCGCGTTGGACGGGGCAAGGTCGCGCCGCCATGTCGGGCACAGTATAGCGTTTCACCATTCGGCGCCGAGCACGATGCCGATCGCGCGCGGGATCTTTGACGAGCGGGGAGACAGGGCCGCGGGCGCGGTGGTCATCGCCGACCACCAGACGGCCGGGCGAGGGCGATTGGATCGCGATTGGGAGGACGTGCGCGGGCGCGGGCTGCTGGGCAGTTATATTCTGTGCGGCGAGCTGTTGCCGGAACATCCTTCGCTGGCAGTGATGCTGGCGGGGCTGGCCGTGCTGCGGGCGATCGGGGAGAGCTGTCCGCAGCTGGCGGACCGCGTTCGTCTGAAGTGGCCAAACGACGTGATCGCGGTGGAGGCCGGGGGTCCGGTCAAGCTGGCGGGCATTCTGGTGGAGAGCATCTTTGCGGAGCAGGAGCTCAGCGGCGTCATACTCGGTATCGGCATCAATGTCAATCAGCGGGAGGAGGAGTTGCCGTCCGTTCGCGGGGGCGGGCTGCCTCCATCCAGCCTGGCGCTGGTGGGCCACGGCGGCAGTCCGCCCCATGCCGGCTATGTGCCGCTCGAGAGAGAGGATCTGCTGGTCGCTCTGTGCCGGGCGCTGGATGATCTAAGTGCGCCGGGCTCGCGTCCATCTGCGGAGGCGGTCCACGCGCGCTGGCAGCGCGCATTGCACGGGCTGGGGGCCGAGGTCAGGGCGCATACTGCTGACGGGGCGGTCCGGGGGCGGGCGGTTGGAACATCTGCGCAGGGTGCGCTGCGTGTGCGGGTGGCAGGGGGGGAGACGGTCGAAATCCACTCGGGAGAGGTCATCTTCAACTGGGAAGGCGGCGGCGAGCGGTAGCCGGTGTTGGGCTGGTTTTCAGATGGCGGCGCGGCGGCGGTGGGCGATTTTGTGATCCGGCACTTAGCGGGGCACAGGGCAGGCACAAGGCCTGCCCCTACCGGTGCGTGTGAGAGGGGGCCGGTTTCACGGCGTGACGCGGGTGAGCAACCGGCGGCATAGACGCAATGGCTGATGCGCGGCACGAGGTGGGTGAGCGACCGGTGGCATAGGGACGGCGCCGGCGTCGCGGCGTCAGGTCGGCGCAGGCTGGTGTAGAGGGGGCGTTGCGGGGGCGGAGCCCCCGCACAAGGGAGGGCCGAATAGGCCCGACCGCCCAAACTGCAGTGGTCAGTGGTTAGTGGTCAGTGGTCAGAGGGGGCGCTTCCTATGCCTCGGCGTTTATCGCGGCGTGGCTATGGTTGGTCTGCCGCCAAGAGTATGTGAGGGTTCGTCCCCGTTTTTGGGATGTATCTCCGATTCCCGGATGATTGGTCTTCTCTGGCGGAGAGGGTATCATAAAATGTACTGTCCCTGTTGGGTGCCGCTCCACCAGAAACCTGATCCCTGCTATGAATCTGTCCTCTGAATCGCCGGTCCGATTTCAACTTGTGCAGACGCCCGAGCCGCGGTACACGGCGCGCGACCGCCCGCGGGGGGCGCCGAAGGCGCAACAGCGCTGGATGGCGCTGGTGATCCTGATTGCGTTCGGCTGGCGGATGATCGGGCTGATCGCGCGGAAACTCGGCCAGGTGGAACAGGAGACGATCGAGCTGGCGGCCGGGCCGGTGGAGGAAACGGTGGGTGCGCTGGTCGCGCCGGGCCAGGGCGGGATGATGTACTATCTTCTGATCCGGCCGTGGATCCAGTTCTTCGGCACCGATCTTTTTGCGCTGCGCTATTTTTCCGTGCTGGCCAGCGCCATCACGATCGCGCTGATGTGGCAGGTGGCGCGGCGGATGGTGCCGGCGGTTGGCAGCACGCTGCTGAGGAATCTGCCGCTGCTGTCGACACTTTTTCTGGCGTTCAACCCGTTACAGCTGTGGTACAGCCAGGAGGGCGGGGCGTACGGGCTGGTTGTGATGCTGGCGTTGTTCTCGAGCTGGAGCTGGCTGCAGGCGATGTGGTACAGCGGTCCGTGGCGCTGGCTGAGCTACCTTGCCATTACGTCGATAGCCATCTATACGCAGGTGTTGACGGCGTTGATCCTGCCGGTGCATCTGGTGTGGTTTTTGCTGGCAAACCCGCTTAACCGGAAGCGCTGGAAGGGATACGGACTGACGCTGGCCGGTTTTGCGCTACCGATCCTGCCGTTGACGGCGTGGGGGCGGAGCATGCTTGCCGGGGTGATCGGTGGGGCCGAATATCAGAGTGGGGGCGCGCTGCAGAGCGCAGTAGCCGGCCTGCCGGCCACGCCTTTACCGGAGATGGCGCGCACCCTGCTTCTCGATAATGCGCAGGGCCTGCTGGAACCGATTTCGTATCTGTGGCTGATTCCGATCTTCTTTCTTGGTTTGACCGGGCTTCTGGTCGGGTATACGGAGTTTGGCGGGCGGATAGCCAATGTGGGCATGCTGGCGACGTGGCTGATTCTGCCGGTCCTGCTGCTCTACGCCATCAGTCTGTTTGCGCCGGCGATGGTGAAGCCGGCAGCCGAGATCGGTGAGAGGGCGTCCCGGTTCCAGGGTATTATCTGGATTGGGCCGGCGTTTACGATGTTCGTGGCGCTGGGGACGCAGGTGATGCGGCGCGCCTACGGGCGTGTGGGCAACTGGCTGGCGGTAGGGTTGATCGTTTTTGTGATCGTGTTCTGGGGCTATAGCTGGTGGGATCATGCCCAGCGTCCCATAAACGTTCAGATGGGTGCGGTGGAGTTCACACCGCACTCATGGCACGGTAATCCGGGGTTGTAAAATGTATCGAGATTCTGGCGGTCGGGGTTGGAATGCCCTCTCGCGCGGGCAGCAGATCGCGATCGGGGTGGTAGGGATTCTGGTTCTGGTTGCTCTATTGTCCGGGGGCAGTTCCCTGGGACGGATGGGCGATCCATTGTGGCTCGTCACGGTGGCGGTCATCATTCTGGTTGCACTGCCTGTGCACGAGATGGCGCATGCGGCGATGGCGGTCCAGTTGGGAGACCCTACGCCGCGTATGCAGGGGCGCTACACATTCAATCCGATCGCGCATATCGATCCGTTCGGTGCGCTGTTGATCCTGTTTACGGGGTTTGGATGGGCCAAGCCGGTGCAGTGGAATCCCGGCAACATTGACGTAGACGTGCGGTTGGGGACGATATTGGTGGCGGCGGCGGGCCCTGTGAGCAATTTGGTGCTGGCAGCGGTGGGGGCATTCCTAGTACCGTTCGCGGACGTCCCCATGCTGGAGCGGTTCCTGACCTTTTTTGTCTGGATCAACACATTGTTGTTTGTATTCAATCTGATACCGATTCCGCCGCTGGACGGTTCGCATATTCTGTTTGCGCTTCTGCCGGGGGATAATTTTCAGTTGCGCACGGCCCTGGGCCGTTACGGCTTTATTATTTTGCTGGCGGCGATCTATCTCGGAGGCGGATTCATCAGCGGCGTGGCGAGCCAGATCGTCAGGTGGCTTTTTGTTGCATTCGGGAGCTGAAACGGCGGAACTGCAGTAGTCAGTAGTCAGTAGTCAGTGGTCAGTTTGTGCTTGCAGGCTTGGCCGTTACTTCAACTCTGGTCGCGACCTGGCTTTGGCCGGAAGGATGGGGGGTGCGGTGATTGTTGCCCATTTGGGTGGGCGGCGGTGATTGAGTATGATGGGGCGGCTGGAGCGGGCGTGGAAGGACGGATGCAGGGAAGCGGCGGCAGGATTTGGCGGCGCATACGGCAGTTTGTGCGCGGCGTCACGGCATCGGTTTCGGCTGAGGAGTTGCAACGGGCTGCCCAGTTGCTTCCGCCGGCGGGGCTGGCCCGCTTTCGGCAGATGCCGGTGGATGCCCAGCGCCACAGTTTGAATGTGCTGAGCAGTTTGCAGGGCGCGGGCTGGGATGATCCGGACCTGGCGGCGGCGGCGCTGCTCCACGACGCGGGCAAGCTGGCGGCGGTGAAGGCGGGATTGACGTTTAATGCGTGGGTGCGGACGGCGCTGGTGCTTGTGGACGCATTTGCGCCGGGTCTGGCCGGCCGCCTGGGTACGGAGGACGTGAAGGGCGGCTGGCGCTATCTTCTGCATGTCCATTTGACGCATGCGCGGATTGGCGCGCGATGGGCTGAGGCGGATGGATGCAGCCCGCTTACCTGCTGGCTGATCGCCCATCACCAGGACAAGACGGGGCAGGCAGAGACTGTGTTGGCCTCTCCAAGCGGTCCGGAGCGGCAGCGAGCGGCAGAAGAGCGTAAGCGGCTGCTGAGGGCGCTGCAATGGGCTGACAGCCAGAACTGATGCCGGCCCGCGGGGTGAGACGGGGTGCGAGACCGGACGGCCAGAGGCTGAATTCGCCGGGGCGGTTCGGGATGAGACGGCGGCGCGCACCGGGACGCAGTTTTATAACATTCAGGACAACAACTCATGGCAGAGACGAAAGCACGAATCACGATAGTTGGGCTGGACTTGATTGGGACGAGCATCGGTCTTTCGTTACGCGAAAATGCGGGCAGCTACCAGGTGGTCGGGCACGACCGCGAGCCTTCGCAGATGAATGAGGCGAAGCAGCTGGGCGCGATCGACTCGACGACGTGGAATCTGCATTCGGCTTGCGACGGCGCCAGCCTGGTCATCGCGACCGAACCTCTGTCGGAGCTGCCGGAGTTTTTGCAGCAGATCCGTGAGGACGTGGCTGAGGGCGCGGTGATCCTGGGAATCGGGGCGGTGATGCAGCCGGCCCTTCAGATTGCGTCGGACAATCTGCCGGACGGCATTCACTTTGTGGCGGGCCGGCCGGTTTATGTTGACATCAGCAGCCAGCCGGAACCGCGCAGCGATCTGTTCAAGGACTGCACCTTCTGCATTGGCGCGGCCACGCATACGGAATCGAGCGCGCTGGAGCTGGTGAGCAATCTGCTGGCGAGGTTGGGCGCGAAGCCGCTGTACATCGATCCGCTCGAACATGACGGGATTGCGGCGGCGGTGGACCAGCTGCCGGAAATCCTGGCGGCGGCTCTGTTTCAGGGCGCGTTTGAGGCTCCCGGTTGGAATGAAAGCCAGAAGCTGGCTGGACGGCGTTTTGCTCTGAGTACATCATTGGACGCCAGCGCGGGGGAACTGGCTGCGTCGCTGTTTGCCAATCGCGATACGATTTTGCAGCGCATGGACCATCTTGCGGTTTTATTGGACACCTGGCGCGGGCATCTGTCCGCGGAGGACGCCAAACCGCTGGAGGAGGCGCTGGATGGACTGGTGGAGGGCCGTGCCAAGTGGGAGAGAGACGCGAAGCTGCGCGATTGGGACCGTCTGACGGAGCCGACCTCACGTGAGGATTACGGCAATTCGCTGGGTCAGATGTTTTTCGGCAGTCTACTGCGGGGGCGTGCGGGCCGGCGCGACCCGGGACGCAGCGAAAAAGATCCGCGGGCGAAGCGGTAGCGGTCTGCGAGGCCGACACGCTTTTTTGGGCCTTTCATACGACGCCAGAACTGCGGCATAAGGAGCTGGCGCCGGTCAGGCAAGTTCAATCCTCCTTTGACGCTGGCCCGAGGGGCTGGCAGCCCTATTGTCAGGCAACAGAATCCAGATGAGAGAGTTCGTTCTGCGGGCGAGGCAGCGCGGTCGATACGCGGTGGCGTGCGCGCGGGGTCTGGCGGGACGTGGTCTGGCTAGACACCTTCAATTAGGCACCTGTTACGAATCTCGGCACCAGGTCAATCAGGCATGTTGTAGGAGAGGGGGCGTTGCGGGGGCGGAGCCCCCGCACAAGGGAGGGCCGACTAGGCCCGACCGCCCAAACTGCAGGGGTTAGGGGCTGGGGGCCAGGGGATAGAGACGGCGCTACCTCTGACTCAGGGTTGAGCGCGAGATGGGTGTGGCTCCGCTGCTTTCGGAGGCATGGGAAAGTTTGCCCCCCATTTTGGGATGCACCCCTGTTGACGGCATGACTTTGTTGCAATACACTGAAATAATATAATGAAAGATCAGTCCCCTGATTTTGCGGCGCGGTGCGCTACGTATTGTGGAAGGAGTTCTGGAGAGATATGAAACGGAAACAGCGCTTTGCCATTGTCACAGTTGGACTGGCACTGGTATTGGCCTTCGTCATAGGCTACTCAAGCACCTTTGCCCAGGGGCAGTTTCCCGGCTATAAGTCTACGATTCAGACTTACAACATGAGTGAAACGACTGCCAATATCATCCTGGCCTTTTACCGGCAGGACGGCAGCCTGGAGAAGACGCTCACCGATATCATCGAGCGAGACCGATCAAAGATCTATTTCACACTGCCGGTGAACGAGGGGTTCAGCGGATCGGTTGTGATTTCATCGGACCAGCCGGTGGCGGCGCTGAGCAACATGATGAACAGCGCGCTGACTGCGGGAGGAACGTACGTAGGAGAAAGTCAGGGCAGCACGACCGTTTACCTGCCCCTGCTGATGGTGAACAGCAATGGCTTCAACAGCTGGTTTGCTCTGCAGAATCCCAACCCGTCTTCAACGAATATAACGGTGAACTACAGTGACGGCATCACGACGAACTTCACGCTGGCGGCCTATGCGTCGCATAATTTCTATCAGAAGCAGGAGCCGCACACGAGCAATCTCTTCTCGGCCAAGGTGACGAGCGACGAGCCGGTGGTGGTTGTGGCGTTTCTGGAGGATTCGGCCTCGATGGCGGCCTACAACGGCTTTGCCAGCGGGGCTGTCAATCCGGCAATGCCGTTGGTGAATGCCAACAATAACGGCTTCAACACCGACATTCAGATTCAGAATACAGGCGACGCGGATACCATTGTCACGGTAACCTACCAGCCGTCGGCGGCAGGCAGCGCGTGTACGGAGACGCAATCGATTGCTGCCGGGCAGACGGTCACCTTTGCGCAGGGTGCGTTTGAGAGCGGCGCCAGCTCCACGTGTGCGGGCGGGGAGAGGTTCATCGGATCCGGTTATGTATCGACAAACAGCGGCAGCCAGCCTCTGGCCGCGGTGATCAGCCAGCGCTCCGGGAGCTCTCCGCTAACGCAGTTCGCGGCCTACGGGAGTTTTGATCCGGCCGATGCCACGAGCGCTGTGCGGATGCCGGCAATTAACGATCGCAACGCCGGCTTTTTCACGAGCATCAACGTGATGAACGTAGGGCCGGCTGAGACCGCGATAGAGTGCAGTTTCACGGACACGACCTACACGGTCACGGGGACGCTGCAGCCGAATGAGACTTTGACGGACCTGCAGGCGAACAAGATCCAGGACGGCTATGTGGGCAGCGCCACATGCCGGGCTACGGCAGCCGGGGCCAAGATTGTCGGGGTGGTAAACCAGTTGAAGACCGGCGCCACGGACGACCAGTTCCAAGTGTACGAGGCGATCAATCAGTAGCGGAAGAGAGTGCGGGAACGCGTTTCAGCGCTGGTAGTGGGAACGGCTTATGAAACGTCAGGCAGCTATACTGGTTACGGTCCTGGTTCTTTTGGGATGCATGGGGGGCGACGGGGCCCCCGGCACGGCGCAGAGTTCGCCATACGTACCACTTGAACGGGTCAACGCGGCGGAGGGCGGACGTACAGACAGCCTATCGTCAGAGAGTTCGACAGCTTCTTTACCCGGGGCCGCGGCTGGCAGCGGCGCTCTGACCGGGGTGCTCCTTTTGCGGACGGAGGAAGGCCTGCAGCCGGTGGCGGACGTCAAGCTGGCGCTCGGCGGGACGCTGAGTGATGATGAGGGCACGGAGCGGGTGGTGGCTTACGACCCGTCGGCGGCGCCGGTTGCTTATACGGATGCCAGCGGGCGTTTCGTGTTCGAGGGGCTTGCGTCGGGGCGGTACGGCCTCATTCTGGACATCGTGATGAGCTCCTTCCTGTTGTACCAGGAGGGGACGCTCAACCCCGTCCTGTTTGAGATAACAGACGGCGAAATGACGGATCTTGGCAACCTGGAATACACGGAGTTGCCCCTTCCCCAGTGATATCGATGACAGACGGCAGGCGGCCGGCCGTCCGTTATCGAGAAGAAGAGCCCTCCCAGAGCCACTTTCGCATCCAGTAGATTTCATCGACGAAGCCGATACGGCGGTAGAACTGCACCGGCGTATCGGCCGGGTCCGTGTTGATCAGAAGCGATCGTTTGTTCAGTGCGTAGGTGTCTGCGAGCACGCGGGACAGCAGTTGGCGTGCGAAGCCCTGATGGCGGAAGGGGGCGCGCGTGGCCAGGTTGAAGATGTAGCGGTCCGGGCCCTCGTAAAAGCCGATTATGGCGGCGGCTTCGCCGCCCAAACGGGCGATGAGGAAGGCCCCGCCGGCATCCAGCTCTGCACGGCGGACTGCCATATCAGCCTCTACGGCAGCGGGATCCGGCTCCTCTTCGCTGCCGGCAAACCCCTTCAACTTTGTAACTGAATAGTCGCGGATAGTGTCGGGCGTAACCGGCTCGATGCGTCCAGGGCCTGACACAGCCTTGGGCGACAGGCCCGTATTTACATGGGCGAGGTAGAGGATGCCGGCGCCGCGGGCGCAGCCGGTCAGTTGCAGCGTGTGGGACAGCCGCGTGTCGACGGCCTGGCCGTGGGTGAAGATGAGCACGCGGCGCCGGCCATAGAAGGCGCGCACATCGGCGATGAACGCGGACGCCTCTGCGGGGTCGAAGGGTTCCAGAATGTGGATGTCGCGGTAGTCGGTGTGTTGGATGCGGCTGAAGTAGCCGAAGCGGCGGCGGGCCACGACCTTACCCAGAGCTGGAAAGTCGCAGATGTACCAGGAGCGCACTGTGCGGACGAGGTCGTCGTGGGCAGGATGGGCTGTCATTTGCGGGTGAATATGGGACTTGCGGGGCCAGCCTGGCGGCCGCAGAGGTCAGCCAAGGGGGGCAGGCGTCTCTTCCGCCGCGGGGAAGGGTTCCGGCTCTAAGATTTCTGAGATATCCACCTGTTCCGGTGGGAAGGGTGTGGGCAGCCCGCCGTTGCGAAGCACCCAATAGAATGGCCTGGGGTAATTGCGACGGCGGGTAATCTGCGCCGTGGAGTAGACGCCGGCGATGGCGATGCGGCCGTGAGGGCTGGGGTTGGGCGGGCTGTAGTGGCAGATGGAGCTGTGCCAGCAGACGACGTCGCCCGAATCGAGCTCACAGTGTTCTACGCCGCGATCGGCGATCAGCTGGCGCACCTCTTCCCGGGGCAGTTCGGGGTGGATGCTGTCGTCATAGAGGATGTGGGGGAAGATTCCCAGTCTGTGGCTGCCGGGAATGAACTGCAGGCAGCCGTTGTGGGTCGTGGCCGGGTCCAGGGCCATCCAGAAGTTGAAGGGTTCGGTTTCGCCGTCACGCCAGAGGCCGTTGTCCTGATGCCAGGGTGTGGCGCTGCCGGTGCGGGCCGGTTTGACGAAACAGCTGTTGAACTTGAGGAAGAAGCTGTCGCCCAGGAAATAGCGGGCGACAGAGGTCATAGACTGGCTGCCGTAGAAATGATGCCAGATCAAGGGGTGGCGGGGGCCAAAGCCACTGAGTTTGCGGAAGCGGGCAGCGCGCGCCCGGGGCGTGTCGCCCATGGGGTCCATGGGATCGTCGTCGGCCTTTACGTCCGGTTCCGGCTGCAGAAGGAGATCCTTGATGACGCCGCGCATCTCGATGGCGCTGTCTCTGGGGATGGCGTTGCGGAGGACGAAGTACCCTCGCGTCTCCCAATCTGCCCACTGCTCCGGTGATGATTCCCAACTGTTCATACGACTCTCCAGTGCCAAGCGGCAAGTCGCCAGCGGCCAGCATCCTCACAAGCTGCTATGGAATCAGTCCTTTGGCGCGAAAGGCGGTTGCGAGGCGACGGATCCCTTCCTTGATCTCATCAGGCTGGTTGTAGCCGAAGCAGAGGCGGGCGCAGTTCTTTCCAGAGACGCCGTCGGGGGCAAAGTTTGGGCCCGGGAGATAGCCGACGTCGTACTCTTCGAGAATGTCGTCGCGGACGGCGGCGAGGTCGGCGTGTTCGGGGAGCTGCAGCCAGATGAAGAGTCCGCCCTGCGGGCGGCTCCAAGTGGCGCCGGTGCCGCTGAAATTCTCGTCGAGCGCGTCGAGAATGGCGTCGCGGCGGTCTTTCTGGATGTCGTTGATTTCCTCGATGTGGCTGTAGAGATGGGTGGTGGAGAAGCGATGGACGGCCCATGAGGCGAAGGTGTTTACGGAGCCGCCGCTCTTTGCGCCGATGGCGTGTTCGAGGAACTGCCGCGGGCCGGTCAGATAGCCGAGGCGCATGCCCGGTGCGATGATCTTGGAGAAGGAGGCGACGTAGAGCACGCGGCCGGTCTCGTCGAGAGAGTGGAGCGAGGTAACGTCGTTGCCTTCGTAGCGCAGGTCGACGTAGCAGTCATCTTCGAGGATGGGCACGTCGTACTGCTGGGAGAGGGCGACGAGGGCTTTGCGGCGGGGGAGGGTCATGGTCCAGCCCTGTGGGTTCTGGAAGGTGGGCACGGTGTAGATGAACTTGGGTTTTTTGCCCTCGGCGCTGGCGGTGGTGATGGCTTCTTCGATGGCGTCGGGGATCATGCCCTCTTCATCGGTGGCGACGCCGCGCAGGTCGGCGCGAAAGCGGCGCAGGGTATTGAGGGTGCCGGCGTAGACGAAATCCTCGGTGAGGACGACATCGCCGGGATCGAGGAGTGTCTCGGCAACCATGTGGATGGGCTGGCTGGAGCCGTCGGCGAGGATGATGTCGTCGGCGGTCACGTTGATGGCTCTGTCGCGCTGCAGCTTGGCAGCCACGAACTCGCGCAGGGGCGTGTAGCCCTGGGGGTTGGCGTAGAGGGAGAGGTCGCCGCCTTCATCGTCCATCGCCTGTTTCAGGCCATCGAGAAGCCCTGCCAGAGGCAGGGAGCCGGGATCGGGATAGGCGACGGCGAAGTCGTAACGGCCGCGTTTCCCCCGGCCCAGGCCCTTGGGCTCAGCCGCACTGCGGGCATACATTCCAGCCCAGGTGAACTGCTCAGCGGGTTGGCTGGTTGAGCGCTGACTGTTGGTTGACATGAGCGAGTCTCCACTGTCGTGTGTGCGGGCGGTCGATGAAGATTGAGGTAAGGAAAAGGGTAACCGCCAACAGGCAAAAAAGCAATTGTGGGACTCTGCGCGCAGTTGTGTGGGCAGACGGAAACGGGGATAATGCGGAACTGCAGTAGTCAGTAGTCAGTAGTCAGTAGTCAGTAGTCAGTGGTCAGTGGTTAGTGGTTAGTGGGGCCTTATGCTAGTTGTGAAAGGCCAATTTCTTGATTTTCAGATAGTCAGGTGCGCCCAAGAGACGGTTGATATAGATGCAGAGGGTATGTGCAGCCAACTTAGTGTAGAGTCGAGCACACAAGCCCCACAACGTATGGGCGCGGTTGGTTTCAATCGAGAATTGTGCTTCGAGTTGACTGGTGACGGTTTCGATCATTTGGCGGATCGAGTCATAGAGGCGGCGGATGTGTTTGGTGAGTTGTTTTTTCTGGTTTTTGCGCCGTTTGCTGAGCAGGCAGATGCGATTGTAATGCCAGAGGTCCTCAGCTGCCGGTGCGCTGACGTAGGCCTTGTCACCGATGACGATGCGGTTTTTGTGTCCGGCAAGGAGCTCGCGGCCGACAGCCAAGTCAAACTTGCTCGCCGGAGCTAACTCGAAGTCGATAATGAGGCCACCCAATGTGATCAGCATATGCAGCTTGTAACCGAAGATCATTATCTTCTTGGAGGAAACCGGCCCATAATCGGCCCCCCAATCGGACCATCTGATGCGCGATTGCGGCGCCAGATGGAATTTAACCACAGGGACGGGCAGGCTATCGACGACACAATGCTCGTCCCAGTAAAGCTCCGTCCTGGCCAACATCATGCGTCGCATCTCGTTGATGGTCCCCATCAAGTTTCGTCGCCGCCGATTGAAGCGGCTCTGATCCGGTATGATCGGAAACTTATCCCGATGTGCCTGCATATGACTGAGCATCTCCGTTTCCACGTCCCATCCCAGGCACTCGCCGATGAGACTGATCGCAATCAATTCACTGTCGCTACACTTAGGCTTCGGCCCGGGTCGTCTCAAATGTCCTTCCAGTTCCTTGTACATGTCGTCAACCAGCACATACACCCATAGACAGAAGTCGTCAAAGTGGGCTATCATTCGATTGGTCCTCCTGGTGAGCTACCTTGGTTGGTGGAGACTTCCAAAGTTATCTCACCAGGGGACTTTTTTCAAACGCTAACTAGCATAAGGCCCTAGTGGTTAGTGGTTAGTGGTTAGGAAGCGGTTAGTGCTCAGTGAGTATGGCGACTGTTTGCGGATGAGGGTAAGGAGGGGCGAATTGACGTTGGCGGAATGGTTACGACGAGACAAGGAGTGGGCCTGATGACGACCTTTGATGGATCGAGACAGTTGATCGCCGAGGCGTCGCAGCATCTGCCCGGCGGGGTGAACAGCAACTACCGGCTGGGGGTAGCGCCGACGCCGCTGGTTTTCGAGCGGGGCGAGGGGGCTTACCTGTACGACGCGGACGGCAACCGGCTGATCGATTACTACCTGGGCATGGGTCCGATGATCCTGGGGCACAGCCCGGCGCCGGTGCTGGAGGCGGTGCAGGCGCAGCTCGGTTCGGGCATTCTCTACGCCGGGCAGAGCCGGATCGAGCAGGAGGCGGCGAGGCTGGTGTGCGAGATGGTGCCGTGTGCGGAGCGGGTGCGCTTCAGCTGTGCGGGGAGTGAGGTGGTGCAGGCGGTGATCCGGCTGGCACGGGCGGCGACGCAGCGCTCGGTGATCATCAAGTTCGAGGGGCATTACCACGGTTGGATGGACAATATTCTGTGGAGTATCGCGCCGACGCCGGAGGAGTACGGCCCCGAGGAGGCGCCGAACGCTATTCCCGCGAGCGCGGGGCAGGACCTGCAGGCCGGGTTGCACACGGAGGTGCTGCCGTGGAACAACCTGGAGGTGCTGGAGGGGCGGCTCGAGCGCGGGGATGTGGCGGGCGTTATCATGGAGCCGGCGATGTGCAATACGAGCACGGTATTTCCGGGCGACGGTTACCTGGAAGGCGTGCGCCGGGCGTGCACGGATACGGGCACGGTGCTGATTTTCGACGAGGTGATTACCGGTTTTCGGGTTGCGCCGGGGGGCGCGCAGGCCCATTTTGGGGTGACGCCGGACCTGGCGACCTTTGGCAAGGCGATTGCGAGCGGGTTTCCGGTCTCGTGCTTTGCGGGGCGCGCGGAGCTGATGGAGCTGTTTGCGAGCGGGGGTGTGATGCACGGGGGCACATTCAACGGGCATCCGGCGTGCATGGCGGCGCTGGTGGCGACGCTGCAGGAACTGGAGAAGCCGGAGACATTTGCGGCGCTCGACCGGCAGGGGACGCGGCTGATGGAGGGCATTGGGGAGGCGCTGGACGCGGCCGATATCCAGGCCCGAGTTGAAGGATTCCCCCAGATCTTCCACGTGGGATTCGGCGTGGAGGGGGAGGTTACGGACTATCGCAGCTCACTGCAGGCGGACAAGGCGCGCTATGTGCGCTTCACGGAGGCGCTGCATTACCGGGGGGTACGGGCGCTGGAGCGGGGCGCGTGGTTCCTGTCGACGGCGCATACGGCGGATGTGGTGGACGAGACGGTGGCTGCGGTGGCCGCGGTGGCGCGGGAGATTTGAGGGAGTGGTCGGAGGTCAGTGGTCGGTATCTTTCCAATAGAGTTCCTTTAAGCGGCGGATGTATTCGCGGTCGCGATTTTCGACTGCTGCTTCGAAGTTGGCGGGGTCCAGGAACCAGGGTTGGGCCTTGAGCATCTGCTCGCGGAGTTTATCGTTTTCGATGGCGTGGGGATTGCGCGCGTCTTCGGGCCATTTCCAGATGCCGGCGAGGTCGTAGTGCAGGAACGGGCCTTCGTGGGGCATACGGAAGCCGAAGGTGGAGACGATCCCCAGTTCGATATCTTCTGCGCTGGCCATGCCTTCGGCCCAGAGCTGGCTGGCCTCGCGGGCCATGGCGTGCTGAATCCGGTTCAGCAGGTAGCCTGGTTTCTCCCCGAGTACACGGATGGGGATTTTACGGGCGCTGCTGAGCAGTTCGCAGGTGAGTTCGAAGGTCTCGTCGGTCGTACCGGGTCCTTTGGCGACCTCCAAGCCGGGGACGATATGCGGCGGCGCGAAGTAGTGGGTGAGGACCAGCTTGTCCTGGCGGCGGGCGTGGACGCCGATGTCGCTGAGCACGAGGCGTGAGGTGTTGCTGGCTATGATGGTGTGGGGCGGGCAGAGCTGGTCGAGCTGTTTGAACAGCGCCTGCTTGTCGGGCAGCCGCTCGACGATCGCTTCGGTGACGAAGTCGCTCTGGGCGGCCAGCTGCGCCAGGTCGGTGGTGGTGGTGATGCGGGCGAGCGACTCCTCGGCGCGGGTCTGGGTAATCAACCCGCCTTCGACGAAGAGCTGGAGGGCATGGGCGATGTTGGCCCTGGTCCCGGCCAGTACTTCGTCGGAGAGGTCGCTGATGATGGTGGGGTAGCCCCAGAGCGCGAAGTTGATGGCGATGCCGAAGCCCATGGTGCCGCCGCCGACGACGCCGACGGTTTTGATGTCGGATAGCTGCATTGTTATTGTCTCCCGTTTTCAGCGGCCGGCGGCTGGCAGGGTTTGAACGATCACTGTCACCTGATCGCTATTTCTTGCCGTTGGCGATAGCCAGTTCGTAGAGCGGCTCAAGCTGGCCCACGTGGAAGGCCTCGTGGAAGACCAGGTAGAAGTGCAGCCGCTGATCGACAGTGACACCCCGTTCCTCATCCAAAATTTCATCCAGGCGGGATTCCGGCATCTTTTCGAGCGCGGCGACGACCCGGTCGGAGAGATCGTCGAGTCGCGCCAGGATGGTTTCGAGGGGGATGGCTTTGTCGGGGTCGGTCAGCGGTTCGGAGCCGAAGCCGTAGAGGGCGAACTCGTCCTCGTCGGGCTTGGAGACACCGTCGATGACGCCGAGGTACTGCTCCCGGTAGACCATGATGTGGCCGAGGATCCAGTTCATGCAGTTGGCGGGGATGGGCAACTGCAACATGCTGTCGGCGTGGGTCAGACCCTCGGTCTTCTGCTTGATGTAGTTATTGGCAGTTCCGAGCATGTTGACATACAGGGTTGGGCTGTGCACAAGCAACTCCTTTGATTACAAGATCTGATGGGTATTTCGCAGTGGCCGCCGGTCAATTGGCGCTGACCACTTATCATGCATAGATATTCTTCATCTGCCAAGCTTCGAGGGAAACGACGCGGGCGTCCTGTCCTTGTGAGCGCAGCGAGACGCCGAGGCTGTCCTCACGGTCGGGGTAGACGCGCATGGCAACACACTGTCTGCCGTTGACGAAGACTTCGACGACGCTTCTGTCGACGAAGACCCTGAGGCGGAGCGGCTCATCCCTTTCGAGGAAGACGGATGCGGTCTCGGGCGCGCGTGAAAGGACGTCGGGCGAGAGGGAGGCGTAGGCGGAGTCGATGGTGATGAGGCCGTCGGTGGCGGCGACGGACAGACCTTGCGGATCGTAGACGGGGAAGGAGGAGGACCCGGTGGCGCTGCGGCTGGTGGTGGCGGCGGTCAGCCTGGCCTGGCGCGCACCTTCGAAGCGCTCCCAGTCGCGAAAGCCGCGCTCGCGGTAGAAGGCGATGCGGGTGTACTCCTCTTTGCCGGGGGAGCGCAGCACGTTCAACTCGACCATCGGTGCGTCGTTGGTCTCGATCTCGGCCATCAGCTCGATGGCGTTGCCCCTGATGCTTCCGAGGACGATCTCCTGGTTGGCGGGCAGGACCATATCGGTGATCTGGCGGTGCTCGCTGCGCAGGGACTCGACGTCGCCTGCGGGTTCGACCAGGAGGGTGTCGCGGCCGATCTTGTCGGTGCCTTTCAGGGTCAACCGCCGCGGCAGCGTCATGAGCTGGTTCCAGCCTGCGGTCGGCTTGGCCGGGTTCATGTTGAAGATGACGTAAACGCCGCCTTTGCCGTCCGGCGTTGCCGATGGGGCATGGACGCCGCCCGGTTCGGAAGCACCGAAGTTGAAATCATAGTGCGAGGTGACGACAAACTTGTCGCGTTCGGTGTCGTAGTCACCCAGCAGGGCCTGTCCGCCGCTCATGTGACTGTAGAAGAGGAGGATGTGGCGGTCGCCGATCGGCCAGAAATAGGGGCAGGCGCCGTCGTCGCCGATGCGGGTGAAGATGTCGTCTTCCACAAACGGGTGCAGATATTCCCAGTCGACCAGGTTGGGCGAGCGGAAGAGGAAGTTGGCGCGCGTGCGCCGGCCGGAGGCTGCGTGGGGCAGGATGCTGCCGGAAAGGGCGTAGTAGTGGTCCCCTTTCTTCCAGATGCAGGGATCGAAGACGCGGTAGGGGAGAGGGGAGCCGTCGGCGCTGGCCTTGCGAATGACCGGTGCGCCGGTGAGCTTTTCCCAGTTGAGCAGCAGAGGATCGTGCGAGACGGCGACCATGTTGCCGACCTTGGTGCCGTGATAGATGGCGATCACGCGGTCCTCTTCGGCCAGCGCCGCGCCGGAATAGCAGCGTTCCTCCGGATTGGGGTAGATGGCGTAGGGCAGGTCCTGCCAGTGGATGAGATCATCGCTGATGGCGTGGCCCCAGTGTTGACGCGGGTCTTCGGGCGGGCAGGCCTGATAGAAGAGATGCCAGCGGTCCTGCCAGAAGCAGAGGCCGTTGGGATCGTTGAGCGTGTTTTCGGGGTTGACGTAGTGGTAGATGGGCCGGTGGGGGTCGCCCTCGTAGCGTTTGCGGTAGGCATGCAGCCGCTGCAACAGGGGGTTCGTTTCGAGAGCGGCCTCCTGTTCGGCCAGGGTCTCGGGGAAACTGTACTTGGGCACAAGGGAGGTGTTGTCGGTTCTTTCGGCGACGCTCATGGATGTTGTCTTCCTTCTGCGGCTCCTTGTGCAGCCCAGGTCAGCGGCGACGGATTCCTGTCAGGAACGGTTCTTGAGCGCCAGCTCGTGCAGGGGTTCAAGCTGGCCGACGTGGTAGGCCTCGTGGTAGACCAGATTGAAATGAAGCCGCTGGCCCACGGTGACACTGTGCTCTTCGTCCAACATTTCATCCAGGCGGGATTCGGGCATCTTTTCGAGTGCGGCGCCGATCTGCTCGGAGAGGTCATCGAGACGCGCCAGCAGGGTCTCGAGCGGGATGGCTTTGTCGGAGTCGGTCATCGGTTCGGAGCCGAAGCCGTAGAGGCCGAACTCATCCTCGTCGGGCTTGGTGACGCCGTCAATAACGCCGAGGCATTGCATCCGGTAGACCATGAGATGGCCGAGGATCCAGTTCATGCAGTTGCCGGGAAAGGGCAGCTGCAACATGCTGTCGGCATGGGTCAGGCCCTCGGTCTTGTCCTTTATCACGTAGTTGCTGGTCCCAAGGATGTTGGTATACAGGGTTGGCATGTGCATTAATTGTGCCTTTCAAAGAACGGTGAGGCCATCGATAGGCGACGGCCGCAGATTATGCGTAGATATTCTCCATCTGCCACGCTTCGAGCGAGACGACGCGGGCTTCCTGGCCTTGGGAGCGCAGTGAGACGCCGACGCTGTCCTCGCGGTCAGGGTAGACGCGCATGGCCACACACTGCTTGCCGTTGACAAAGACTTCGACGACGCTGCGGTCGACGAAGACTCGGAGGCGCAGCGGCTCGTCTCTTTCGAGGAAGACGGGTCCGGTCTCTGGGGCACGCGAACGGACGTCGGGCGAGAGGCTGGAGTAGGAGGAGTCGATGGAGATGAGGCTGTCGGTGGCGGCGGCGAGTTTGTCCCGCTGCCAGCCCTGGTAGCGTTCCCAGTTGCGGAAGCCGCGCTCGCGGTAGAAGGCGATGCGGGTGAACTCCTCTTTGCCGGGGGAGCGCAGCACGTTCAGCTCGACCATCGGTGCGTCGTTGGTCTCGATCTCGGCCATCAGCTCGATGGCGTTGCCCCTGATGCTTCCGAGGACGATCTCCTGGTTGGCGGGCAGGACCATATCGGTTATCTGCCGGTGCTCCCTGCGCAGGGATTCGACGTCGCCTGCGGGTTCGACAAGGAGGGTGTCGCGGCCGATCTTGTCGGTGCCCTGCAGGGTCAGGCGGCGCGGGAGCGTCATGATCTGGTTCCAGCCTTCGGTCGGTTTGGCCGGGTTCATGTTGAAGATGACGTAGACGCCGCCCTTGCCGTCGGGCGTCGCTGAGGGGGCGTGCACGCCGCCGGGACCGAAGGCGCCGAAGTTGAAGTCGTGCTGCGAGGTGACGACAAATTTATCGCGTTCGGTGTCGTAGTCGCCGAGCAGGGCCTGCCCGCCGCTCATGTGGCTGAAAAAGAGGAGGATATGGCGGTCGCCGATCGGCCAGAAGTAGGGGCAGGCGCCGTCGTCGCCGACGAGGGTGAAGATGTCACCTTCGACGAACGGGTGCAGGTAGTCCCAATCGACCAGGTTGGGTGAGCGGAAGAGGAAGTTGGCGCGTGTGCGTTTGCCGGAGGCCTTATGGGGCAGGGTGCCGCCGGAGAGGGCGTAGTAGTGGTCGCCTTTCTTCCAGATGCAGGGATCGAAGACGCGGTAGGGGAGAGGGGAGCCGTCCTCGCTGGCGATGGGAATGACGGGCGCGCCGGTGAGCTTCTCCCAGTTGAGCAGGAGCGGGTCGTGCGAGACGGCAACCATGTTGCCGACCTTGGTGCCGTGATAGATGGCGATGACACGGTCGTCTTCGACCAGGGTCGCGCCCGAATAGCAGCATTCCTCCGGGTTGGGGTAGATGGCGTAGGGCAGGTCGCGCCAGTGGATGAGGTCGTCGCTGACTGCGTGGCCCCAGTGCTGGCGGGGGTCTTCGGGTGGATAGGCCTGGTAGAAGAGGTGCCAACGGTCCTGCCAGAAGCAGAGGCCGTTGGGATCGTTGAGCGTGTTTTCGGGGTTGACGTAGTGGTAGATGGGCCGGTGGCGGTCGCCCTCGTAGCGTTTACGATAGGCGAGCAGGCGCTGCATCAGTGAGTTGGTCTCCAGCCTGGCTTCCTGTTCGGGCAAGGTATCGGGAAAGAGAAATTGGGGCACCAGGGAGGTGTAGTCGGTTTTTTGGGCTTCGCTCATGGATCTTGCTTTCCTTTCAAGGCTGACAGCTGGTGATCGCTGGCCTGTGGTGCCATGCAGCCTCGCGGCGGCTGGTTACGAATCAGCGCAGTCGGGTAGGGGATGGGGTTGGACGAGCACGCCTCCGTTTTCGTAGGATTCGATAGCGGCCCAGGTGTATTCGAGGGTTGCCAGGGCGTCCCGGCCCGAAGCCCGCAGTTGGCTCTTGGGCACTTCGTTGTTTACGTCTTCGAGAAAAGCGTGGATACGGCGGGGAAAGGTCTGGTCGAAGTCGCTAATGCCGCTGTGGGTGACCTGCGGCGGGGCAACTCCTTCGGGAGTGGGGGCGGGCCAGTATGTGATCTTTTCGATACAGTTTTCGATGCAGAAGGTGCCGCGGGTGCCGGCGACTTCGACGCTCCACCAGCCGCCAAGCCCGAAGGTGGCGTCGCCGCGCTGGCTGAGGAGGTAGCCGGCGGCGCCGCTGGCAAACTGGAGGTGGATGCTGGTGATCGAGAGCATGGGGTCGCCGGCTTCGACGCGGAAGGTAGGCCGGCTCATAAAGGCCTGAACGTGGGTTACGTCGCCGCAGAAGTGGCGCATGATGGAGAAGGGGTGGGCCAGGAAAGCTTTCACGTGGAAGTAGGGGAAGCCGGCGACGTTGGGGGCGCTGTTCTTGCTGTAGGTATGCTCGCCGCCGTTGAAGCCCATTTTGAGCAGGCAGTAGACCGACTCGCCGATCTGGCCCTGCTTCATGTATTCCCGGGCTTTCTCTGCCGGGGGCGTAAAGTAGTGGTTGAGATTGCAGCCGAGGTAAAGGTCCATCTCGGCGGCCTTGGCGACCATCTGGCGGGCCTCGTCGATCTGATTAGAGATCGGTTTTTCCACGAGCACGTGCTTGCCTGCCTCCAGGGCTTCCATGGTCGGTTCGAAGTGCCAGCTGCCGTTTTCGAAGCCGCCGGTGGAGACGTCGACAATGTCCAGCTCTTCGTGGCGCAGCATTTCGGCGAGGCTGGTGTAGCCGCGCACGCCGTGCATCTGTGCGGCCTCGTCGGCGCGCTCTTTGACGAGATCGCAGACGGCGACGAGCTCGGCGAGGGGGTCCTGCGTATAGGCGCGTGCGTGTCTTTCACCGATGCCGCGGGCGCCGACGATTCCGACTTTGAGAGTCATATTCCTGTCCTGCGATTGACTGAAATGGCTGAAGAGATAGAAGTTCCTTCGCCAAGAATCAGTTGCACCTGTTGATTGCTAGATTTGGGCGTACCGCCCGTGTGACCAACCTTACACCGACTGCGCGCATTCCACAAAGGTTTAGGTAACAAAGTGCCTCTTGGGTACCCAGTTACTTTCTTGCCCGCGCTGAGGCACAGGAGATTGATAAACGCTCCAAGGTTCCCTTTGGGACTGGATCTTCCCCGGCAAGAGCATAGACCGTCGCGGCCTCAACGATCGGACCGAAAGGAAGGAGCAGGCCTGCTGTGGCGAATGCAGCAAGTAGAGGCCGGAAAAGAGTGTCGCGTTTTCCTCTACTGGCCGGATGGCTGAATTTGGACGCGCCCCAGCGCGGTCTCTGGCTGCCAGACGCCCACTTCGACAGTTGGTGTAGACGTCTCCAGATCGTAGACGACAAGACGCAGTTCGTATGCGCCTGCGGCCAGCTCGTTTGGTATTTCAAGGTCAAAGACTGTACCGACCGGTTGTGACGTCCACAAACTCGTGGTAAGCGGATATTCCATCGGCTTCCTCAAGACACGATCATCCTGAAAGACCAGAGCACCATCATCACTGTAGAGGCGTAAGGATACCGAATAATCAGCCGCGACTTTCGAAGCTGTCGTCCACAACATGCCGACCAGAAGAGAGCGATGCTGCTCTGTGTCGAGCCCCTGCAGTTCTGATGCTCTCTTCTTACTCGAGCCCAGGGCAAGCCCTTCCAAAGTGATGCCTGCATCGTAGATGACCGGTTGCGGCAGGTCTTCGAAGAGGATCCATGGACGATCATAGGAGACGTCCACGTAGGCGTCGACATAGATGTCGTCGAAGTATTCGGTGCCGGCATATGTTGCGTGCTTGTCAAGAAGTATGGTGAGAAAGTTGGCCCTGAAGTTTGCCCGCCACTCAATCGTTGGAGACCAGTCAACCCAGTTCACAACTTTCACGGTGGAGACGGTTCCCATTTCTATCAGCAGCGTCTCGGTCTGATGGTCGAGGTCTGGCACAGGGGAGAAGATCCTTATAACCGGAGTTGCCCCCTGGTACAGATAGTCAAAGGCATCGTGTCTGTGGGCGATGAAGTAAACTGTATCCTTCTCCGCAGGCCGTTCGTTCAGTTCCCGGGCAAAAGCCGGCCAGATCATATCGTAGTGGCTGGGACTGACAGCCATTCCCCTGTCGAAAACAGCTCGATAGGTGATTACTGCCTGAATCAGAATCATGACGCCGATGACGGTGCCGAAGATCGACGGCCAAGTTTTCGCTCTCCCGGCCATACGAGTCTCTATCCACAGGAAGGTCTCCCACAGGCCGCCAGCCACTAGCAGGTAGACGGCTGGCACCGCGCCGACCATGCGCATCGTGCTCCTTGCATCGGACAGAAATGCCGGCATGAACAGAAGACCCACCCAAAGCAATAGGAGACGGTATGCCGGGCTCCGGCGCCACTGCCGGATCGCGATCCCAACACCCAGCCAGAAAAAGAGCGCTTCCCATAGATTGAGCGTAACGGCATGTTCAAATGGGGAACAGCAACCCGCCAGGAGACGAAAACTGAACGAGTTCAGGACGTCCCAGACATTGGTTGCCAAGACTTCCGCCAAAGTCGTCACAGGTGCGCCCTGAAACTTGCGAAAGACAAAGACAGTCTGGATGCGTTCGCTGAAGAAGAGGTCGGGGTTGCGAATGTAGTGGAGGAGAATTGGCGCAGCGACCAGCGCGGCAACGCCGGTGAAGGCGGCTGCCCAAGGCAGCTCGGACTGCATTCTCTTCAGGGACATGGAACGAAATGGCAACAGAAAAGTGATTCCAAAGAAGAGGAAAAGCAGGGGAACAAAACGCGCGGGATAATATATGTAGGGCAGTAACCCCGCGCATGCGCCCGCCAAGCCGATTCCCCACCAACGCCGCCGTGTCCAGCCCCACCACAGAAGAGCCAGACATAGCGCAAGAAATAGTGGGAGAAGGCTGCCCCGATAGGCAGTGCGTCCCATGACCGTCTGGCCAAGCGACACAGCCAGAAGACCGGCACCAATGGCCCCAACTGCCAGGCTGCGCCGCCTGGTCTCCCGCCCATTCTCTCCCCATTCAGAGAGCAGTCGACCAAGCCAAAAGACGATCAGGACGGTAGTTGCGCTGGCCAGGGCTGTGGGCAGACGAAGTGCAAGCGGCGTGCGACCCAGGAACTTGGTAGCCAGCGCAATCAGATAGACGCCCAGCCCTTCCTTGTCTCCAAATGTCAAGGCATGTTCACCCTGAAGCACCTGGAGGGCATATATTCCGTTCCAACCTTCGTCGAACTTCAGCCCGGGCTCGAGTTCGTGCAATCGATAGAGACGCAAGAACAGGGCGACTACAGTGAACGCCAGAAGAACCAGGAAGGGCGTTAGCTCTAACCTGTTTGTCTTGAACCGGAGCATTTGAGAGGGGTGTCGCAGATCAAGGGGGGCAGTCTCGAGAGGGCAGGCGGGGCCGATGGTCTTTCGGCACCGGCCGCCTGCCTCCTTGCTCTGGCACCTGCGGCATTATGCCACGGCCGCGGCGAAGAGCGCCTTCAGGTAGCCGATGGAGTAGGCCCAGCCGACGTCGCGGGTCTCGTTGTCACCGGGCAGGTCGGGAATGTGATCGGGGTTGATGTAGCCGCTGAAGCCGACGTTGCGCAGTTCGCGCAGGATGCGGGCCATGTTGAGGTCGCCATCGTCGAGGAGGGTCTCTTCGAAGCCGCCGGCGGTGGCCAGGCTGCCGCGTACGTTGCGCATGTGGAGCATGAAGAGTTTGCCCTTGCGGCCGTAGTTGTTGATCTCGTCGATCACGAGTGAGCTGCCGCCGGCCTCGGAGCGGGTGCCGATACAGTAAACGTAGCCGACGTTGGGGCTGGGGAAGGCGTCGATGATGCGGTGGAAACCGATGCCGCCGAAGGGCGTGTCGATATTGGGGGTATCGGAGGGGTGGACGGCGAGCTTGATGTCGTATTCCTCGGCGATGGGGGTGAGGCGCTCGAAGGCGACGCAGAAGCGGTCCCACCAGCGCTCGAGTTCGGTGCGCGAGGGGATGTCGTGAGGTCCCTGCACGAGTGTTTCGGCGCGGGCGAGGTAGCCGCCGCGGTGCCTGGTGCGGTACTGCTCCATCATCTGCGGGAAGACGTCGCCCTCGACGCGCTGACGGGCGATGGGGATGCGTGCCTGGCCGTAGACTTCGAGGGCTTTGGCGGCGTTGTCCAGTTCATCTTCGGCGCCGACGCGCTCATCGATGAAGGTATGTGTGAGGGTGGGGAGGGTGACGCGATTGATGTCGATGCCGAAGGAGCGTACCCGCTTGCGCAGCGCCTTCACTGCATCCAGGTCCGGGTAGCCCTGTTCGGTGACGCCGGGCATGTCGGCGTCGCGTCCGAAGTCGATGGCGTCGGCGCCGAGGGCGACTTTTTGGCGCAGCCACTGGTCGGTTATTTCGGCGTTGTGCTTGAAGATTGAGACTCGTAGCATTTCTTGATCCTTATTTGGAGGCTGGCGCGGCGGCCCCGTCAAGTGGCTTATTCTGGCTGGAACGTCCGCGCAAGGAGAGATTGGGAGCCCGTCACAACGCGTTCACGTAGCGTCATGGCAGGGCGTTCAACGATCTGAGAGCGTGTTTTCGGCTTTGGCGAATGAAAGCATCTTCGCCTGTAAGGACTCCCCAACTAAATCCCAGATGAACGCACTGGCGTTCAGGATTACGAGCCCGATGCGTTCGCCGTCGTCGTTCAGTTCGGCAGTTATATTGGGGCTAAGCTCCATGCTGCCCATTTCCGGTTCATCAGAAACTGTCAGATGCAATGTGTCTTCTTGCTCAAAGTAGATCATCTTCATCCTGTAAGAGGGCGTACCTTGCTTTCGAGTTGTCCCATCTCAGAAGTGCATGTCACAGAGTTCCTTGATTTCATCAACAGCCGCGCCCCGCCAGCTTTCCACTTCGGGACGATGGCTATCATAGACATCAGTCAGGTCGGTCCGCTTCAGTATGGGTCGCATGCCTACTGCTGCGGCGCCGGTCAGTTCCTGGCTACTGCCGTCGCCGACATAGATACATTCGTGTGGTTCTAACTCCATGCGTTGGCAAGTTCGCTGATAGATAGCTCTTGAAGGCTTCTTAATTTCCTCTTGACAGGAGAATACTGGCGTGTCAATGAAGCGGGCAAGTGGAGATTGGGGGAAAAGAAGCGGGACAGGAGGGCCACAGTCGCTGATCAGGCCAAGCCGGAATCCTCTTCTCTGCAGTCTGTGCAGCGCTTCCAGCACCTCTGGCTCTGGCACGATTGCGTTGGCAACGAATTCATGATGGAAGGCGGCAGCTTGCGCGATTTGTGCTTTGTCCGCGTGGACACCTGTGCGAGTGCAGATATCGGAGATAAGGTGCTCGAAGGAACTGTAGCGCCCAAGGCAGCTGTCGTGCAAGGTTTCCCCTATGAGCCGCCAGAACTCTGTATAGGGAACGTTGACGGCCGCGGCCATCTGCGCGTTGACCTTGTCGTACGCCCGGCGGGTGAAGCTGCAGACCAGGGTGCCGAACAGGTCGAAGATGACGGCTCGATAGGGCATTCTGTTACTCAAGGCGTATTCTGCGATTTACGAGGTGAAGAAGTCAAAGACGTTGGCCAGGTTGGAGGTGCTTGATTTGTAGATCTCAGTGTACTGGCAGCGGGTGCAGGTGACGGTGGTGAATTTCTTGTTCTGGACGTCGAAGATCTTGGCGAGTGTGCCGCCGGTGGCCTGGAAGATATCGGTTTCGAACTCGAGGTTTTCGCATTTGGGGCAGGTCCACTTTTCGTGGCGCATGGGTTTCTGCGCTCCTTATGAAAAATGTATCAACAGGGATCAATACAGCAGCTATTATTTGCAGCCACACTATCTGTGCAGCCTCCAACCGTTCAAATCCAGAGCCTCCCTTAACTCGTAGCGGGACACATGAAGATCTACGGTCAGTTGCCTACCCAGTTCGGCAATGTCGATTACATTGCCGGGTAAGAAAGGCAGATCCTTATGAAGGGAGAAACGATGCCTCAACACACAGATGTGGAGGGAAATACCCGGAGTCTCAACATCGCATTCGAAATCGCTCTGCACTTCGGCAATTTGCCGCACCATCACATCCAAGAATTTGCCTATGGTTGAGTTGTCGATGCCCTCCAAGAGATGAAACCATAGCCCCCACAAAGGCTCCCTCAGTAGCTTTTGCACGTCCTTATAGATTGAGAAGTTGTCTTGCGCAGATGAACTCACGCCCTTCGCCTTGAACTCTACGTTACATACGCCAGTCTCACTCTCGGAGTGGAGTTGAAGGTCGGTCTGAGCAGACAGAGGCGTCTTGCCAGAAAAGCTGTAGAGTTTGCTGGTAGGTGCCTCAACCGAATACCTGAGTGGACCCTGTGCCAATGCCTCTACAAAAGTGAATCTTGCTTCCTGTTCACTGACACGCAGACCCTTGCCACGGTACTGTGGAAAGAGAAGACGGCCCGCGCCGGAGTTGATCGGTTGCCCGCCTGCACTACGAGCGTAGGCGTCCCACAGTCCAATGTCCGTGCGCTTACATGCTTCCAGGATGTCCAAATGCAACGTAGGCGTCAAATTTCCCCCTTAAGGAGGGACTGGATTTAGGATACTTCGGACGAAGTAGGGGTTGAATTCATGGTAGACCTGCTCCATGGAAACGGCATTCTCTTGTATGCACTTTAAATAATTGGAGGTGATTAGCCGAAAGGCGGTTCAGCGCATGTATAGCGACTGGGACGACTGATCGCCGCCAAAGTTTTCACCGCAGTACCGGCATTTGATCGCTTCCGCTTTGATCAGTTCGGCGCAGTAGGGGCAGTACTGCATTTCGCCGCGCTGGACCAATCTTTGCTCGAGCACCGGCTGGTTTTTGGAGACAGCGAAGGATAGGATGAGGCCCAGCGGGCCCAATAGGAAGCCGAGCAGAAACCAGCTGCAACCGCTTCTTCCTTTATTGGTGGCGACCATCGCGCTGACGATGCCGGACAGAAGCCAGATGGCTGCGAATGGAGCACCGATAAGATACGCTTCTGTTTGCCCAAGCAGCGCGGGCAGATCGATTTGTGGTATTTCCATTGCTATTTGCTCTCCTCTAAATGGAAAAGGTCCGTTGCCCAACTCTCGAGCAGTGACCGAAGACGGCTGAAACTGTCGGACTGGCCGACATCACCGCTACGTAAAGAAACGCAATCCTAAACCAGTGGTCTACTGTCAAATATTTTAGAGTCGGATCAGAAGACCATGATCCTTGAGGTACACGTGTCTTGCCACGCATAGACGCTTAGCTTGCCGCTGTCGAACCCTGTATACGCTCAATAAGAAGAACATTCACCAAGGTCTCAATCGAAACGCCTTTCGCATGTGCGCTTCGCATGAGCTCTTCCGCTATTTCGGGAAGAATTGCGACGCGGACTGCCCGCTTTTGTGGTGTATCAAAGCGGAACCACTCGCCATCGTCTTCCATAAGATCCGCGGTATCCAAGTTATCCCAGAATTCCGCTTCTTCCTCATAACTCTTGAAATCAGGGACTTTCAGTTCGCTCATTTTCTCAGTCTCCGGAAGCTTCTTTTTTCACGGTCAGTCATATCTCGGGCAGTGATTGGCTTATAGACTGAATCTTCTATATGTTCCAGTACTACAAATACGTAGCGCCCGTCTTCTGTCTGACCATATAGAAGAAAGCGGTTATGCCCTTGACGGCGGGCCAAATGGAAAGGATCTTCGCAGGTCTCCCAGACTTCTTCGATTTCGACACCGTGTTGGGCGATATGTTCGATGCGGTAATCGTCCCATTCCAATTCACCAATGTACATGTGTTATCTGGGTTACTATTTTCCAAAGTGTCAGACAGAAAATCCTCTATCTAACGGCTGCAATCTCTATTCAGGCGGGCCAAGGAGGCGTCAGTTTAAGCCACCGAATTCACAGAGATGTCAAGAAACCGAAAGACGGGCAGTCTCTGATTCACTGCCTTGACACATGATAGAAGTGTTGAAGCTTCGATAAGGTCATAGCCGAAAGATTCCATGTTTGGACTCCAAGCAAAAAGGTACACTTACAGGCGCAAACGAAGTGGGATCAACTGTAATTGTAGCAGGGGCATCTTGAGGATGAAGATAGAGCAAGACATCAATTATTTCAGAATCGAATGAATAGAGTTTCCGAAGAACGAATTGTATATTGTCAGCGAGTACTGATCCATCTGGGGCCAGTTTTTTGCCTGGAAATACTGCTCTGAACGTGGAATCGTACTTTTCCACAAAATATTCCCATGAGACCTCGAAATCAACGTACTTTCTGAAATACCAAGCAAATACACTGTGGCGAATGACTTGCTTCCTTTTGACGGTGATCTTAGTTCCATCTACCTCCTGGGACGCGTACCACTTTGCTTCGATGGGGTAAATTGCTCTTGATGTTGCAACGATCGTATCGAATTCGCCGAATTCCGCGCGAGGAGAGTCCGGATCGTAGGAGGTACGGCGACCGAAACTGGGACGGTAAAAGACTGTCGCGTCGTATGGATCCGATTCGTCACCTAACTGAGTGAGTATGACGTCGAGTCGCTCTCGAATCGCCCAATATGTGAGGGCATCTTCGCCGTATGCAAACCAATGAGCCATTGTTGTTTGTTCGGGGTAGTCGTAGCTCAGACACGTTGTAGAGATCTACATCTTACCACATACGCAGTGAAATGATTCGGGTTCAAGATTTGGCTAGAAAACTCACAACGGGCCCAACCGCGAACTCTACGTTTTTTCATTCCGGGCGTTCTTTTGAGTCCATTTTGTCTACTGGGGACCCGACAAGTATACTGATCCGGGTCTTTTCTCCACAACTTGCTTGGGAAATCTTTCATGACACTGACAGGAAAAATTGCAATCGTCACCGGGGGAGCGGTCGGGATTGGCGGGGCCATTGCGCGGCGGCTGGCGGCGGATGGTGCGAAGGTGCTGGTCACCGACATCATGCCGGAGGCGGCGGCGGAAAACGTGGCCCGCATCGAGGAGAGCGGCGGCACGGCTTCCGCCTATGAGGTCGACATTTCGCAGCGGGACCAGATACGGCCGATGATCGAACGGGCGGTTGAACTGTGGGGCGGGTTGCACATCGTGGTGAACAACGCGTGGGGGGCGCTGGAGCCGGACGGCACGGCCATCACGCTGACAGAAACTGCCTTTGACCGCGCGCTCGACGCTTCGCAGAAGGCGGTGTTTCTGAGCGCGAAGTACGGTGTGCCGCACATTCAAGCCAGCGGCGGCGGCAGTATCGTCAACATCTCTTCGGTGCACGGGCAGATGGTGGCGCCGTCGAGCCTGGCCTACGAGATGACGAAGGCGGCGATTATCGCGATGAGCCGCCAAATGGCGCTTGATTTCGGGCCGATCGGCGTGCGCGTCAACTGCATCTGCCCCGGACATATCGTGACCGAGCGCCAGGCCGAACGCTGGGAGCGCAACCCTTCGATGCTGCGCTTTTTCGACCAGCACTATCCTGTGCGTCACACAGGCGTGCCCGACGACATCGCCAACGGGGTGCGCTTCCTCTGCTCCGACGAGGCCAAGTTCATCACCGGCCACACGCTGGTCATTGACGGCGGGATGACGATTCAATTGCAGGAAAACCTGGTTATCGATACGGCCAGATATTTCCGCGATCACCCCGAGATCGACCTGGACACTCAGTAGCCGATTCCTCGAAGATAGGTGACCATCCCGTCGCTGCGTTCGGCTTCGCTCATGGGATCTTCGCGGCCGGGGATGGGCTGGCCCGGGCAGGCGGTCACCCAGCGGTCGTAGCCGATCTCGTCCAGGACGCCGCGGATGGCTGGAAAATCAACATTACCGTGTTCCCCGACCTGGCACCACTGCGGATCGTAGAAGCCGTCGGCGCGGCGGGTGGTGGTGGCCCAGTCTTGCAGGTGCACGTAGTTCAGCTGTGCGCGGAAATCCCATAGCGACGCGACGGGGTCATAGCCCCAGAGCTGCGCGTGGGAGACGTCGATGCACAGCTTAGCCGTGCACAGGTTCTCCATGTACAGCTTCCAGTGATCGATTGAATCGACGAGCAGATTGGTGTGGATGTGGTAGGTCAGCTCCAAGCCGAACTGGGCGGCGTAATCGGCCCACTCGTCCGCGCCTTCGGCGGCGGCTTTGACGTCATCGTCGCTCACGGGGCGGTCGTCGGGCTTGCCGCCGTTCATGTACATGAAGCAGTCGCAGCCCATCTCAGCGGCGAACTCCATGCGGCGCCGGTTCGACTCTACGTTTTCGCGATCACGGCTATCGGGCGTCCCGTTGGCGGTTAAGACCACGAGGGGCATCCCGGCGTCGTTGCAGACACGGCGCAGGCGTTCGGGCGTCCCCATCCAGTTGAGGGGCAGCCTGCTTTCCCAGCCCTGCCAGCCCGCTTCGGCAAGCCTGTTCAGGGCGGGTTCCAGTTCGGGATTCTGCCAGCGCAAGGTGCTGTAGGCGAGCTTGTAGCTCATGTGGAGTCTCCTTTTTGTGTTGAAAGGTATGCGGCGCCGGTCTCAATCGCTGGCGGAGATGGCGGGACGCAGGCGGTCGATCAAGAGTCGCTGGCGTTCACGTCATCCGAGGGCTGGTATCCGAGATAGCGCCGGGTCTCGTCCAGGCTCCAGGCCATGCCGGTGTTGTCGGACATGCCGTTGACGACGATGGCAGGCGCGGGCCATGCAGCGGCGTCGGCGTTGACGGCCCGTTCGAACAGGTGTACGAAGTCGCGGTTGGACAGCCACATGTGGCGGAACCAGCGTTCGGCGCGGCGGTAGCCTTCGGGGTCGGGGTGGGATTCGGCGCCACCGATCTGGACGCCAGGGTCGCCGGTGGCGTTGAGCGTTTCGGGCCGGTTGGGGCCTGGCTGGCACCAGCCGATGCGCACGCTGACGAAGGTGGTGTCGCCATCTGACTGCGCGCCCAGCGCCTGGCAGATGCGTTCGCCCACCATCTTTGTTGTTGAATAGGCGGTGGCGTCGAGGGGCGGTTCGGTCTCTGCCCAAACGGTACCCACGCCCAGAGGACTTTCGGGGGTCAGCGTGCCTGGGCCGACGGTGGCGGCGAGGGGATCGTCCTTGTAGCGGCCCATGACGTGATTGGAGGTGGCGAAGACGAAGCGTTCGACAGTAGGGCTGCCGGCTGCTGCGAGGGCCACATTGAGGGTCATGTCGATGGAGATTGCGGCTTCGTCCCAACTGGCGTCGGGATAGGGGTTGAAGGCGGCGAAGTGGACGATGGCCTGCACTCGATCGAATGCATCGCGCCAGCGGGCGTCGCGGGGATCGGTGAGGTCACATTGGAGCAGTTCGACGGCAGGCGCTGAGCCGGTCGTATTCTGGGCGGCGGCGTCGTGCAATGCTTGTAACTGATCGGGCGACGGCGCACGCACATCCAGCCCGATCAGCAGCTGGCAGGGGCTTGTGCGGGCGAGGTGCAAGAGCAGCTTTGTGCCGAGATTGCCAAGGCCGCCGGTTACGGCAACTGAACGAGAGGAAGACATAGGGCAATTACCTCCTGTCGTCGAGTTGTTCCATAGGTGAGTCTCTTTCTCAGTATCGAATCAAAAGGCGGGCCGGTCAACACATGGTCTACCGACCCGCCTTTGCGAACAGTTTGGCGGCCAGATCGGGACCTGGCCGCAGGTTTACAGGAACTGGGCGCTAGGCGCCGTTTTTCTCCCAGATCTCTTCCAGCACCCGAGCCGGCGACATTGGCAGTTCGGACGGCCGTATGCCGATGGCGTCGTAGATGGCGTTGGCGAGGGCCGCAGCAGGTGGAACGATCGGTACTTCACCCACGCCGCGCACGCCGAACGGATGGTCGGGGTTGGCAACTTCCACCAGAACGGTCTCGATCATGGGCAGATCGAGCGCGGTGGGCATGCGATAGTCGAGCAGACTGGCGTTGAGCAGATGACCGTCGTCGTCGTAGATATACTCTTCATTCAGGGCCCAGCCGATTCCCTGGACGACACCGCCCTGGATCTGGCCTTCGACATAGCTGGGATGGATGGCTTTGCCCACATCCTGGACAGCGGTGTAGCGTAGGATCTCGACCTTTCCCGTCTCCGGATCGACCTCAACGTCGACAATGTGGGTGCCGAAGCAGGGCCCGGCCCCCTCGGTATTCATTGTGACGCTGGCCGTCAGCGCTTCATAACCGCTAGACAGTTCCTGGGCGGCTTCCTTGAAGCCGAGGCTGTGGCCGTTGCCACTGAACTGGCCGTTTTGCCAGGTGATGTCAGATATGTCCATCTCCCAGTAGTCGGCAAGCTGCTCGCTCATCTTCCTGCGCAGCTCCAGGCCGAGTTGATGGGTGGTTACGCCGATCTTGTGGGTAACGCTGCTGCCGCCGGTGCCGCCGGTGTAGCCGATCGAGTCGGTGTCGACGACTTGGGGGTTGATGTCTTCGGCTGCAAGGCCGATCGTCTCGGCCAGCATCATGGCGGCGGATGCGCGCGTGCCGCCGATATCGGCGGAGCCTTCGAGCAGGTTTACGGTGCCGTCGGCATTGACGACAGCGGTCACGCTTGAAGGGCCGGCGCCATTGAACCAGAAGCCGGAGGCCACGCCGCGGCCACGATTTGTGCCTTCGTTCGGGATGGCGGTGTGGGGGTGGTCGATGGCGGCTTCAACCGTTTCTTTGTAACCGATGCGCTTGTATTCGGGCCCGTCGGGGCGGCGGTCTCCTGCCTGGGCGGCGTTGATGTGGCGGAATTCGAGCGGGTCGATCTCCAGGATCTCGGCCAGCTCGTCGATCACCGTCTCGGAAGCGAAGGCGGCATTGGTGCCGCCGGGCGCGCGGTAGGCGCCGCTCTGGGGGCGGTTGACGACTACATCATAGCCATCTATGCGCAGGTTATCGAGCTTGTAGGGAGACAGGATCACGCCGGCGCCGGCGCCGACGGGGGAGCCGGGATAGGCGCCCGCTTCGTAGATCAGGTCGGCTTCAACTGCGGTGATGCGGCCGTCCTTCGAAGCGCCCATCTTTACCTTGATGTAGCTGCCGGAAGTGGGGCCGGTCGCCTGCAGTACTTCGGTGCGAGTCAGCGCCATCTTGACCGGGCGGTTGCCGCTCTTGCGGGAGAGAAGGGCCGCGGGAAGGTCGGTGTAGGGGGTGAACTTGCCGCCGAAACCGCCTCCGATTTCCGCGGGCGTCACCTTTACCTGGGAAACGGGCACCTGCAGGAGGGCCGACACCGAATCCCGAATCTGGAAGGGGCCCTGGGTGCTGGTCCAGATATGAATCTGGTCGTCGGACCGCCATTGCACAGTTGAGGCCTGGGGTTCGAGATAGCCCTGATGGACCATGGCGGTAGTGAATTCGCGCTCGACAATCGCGTCAGCGGCTTCGTAGCCGGCTTCGAGGTCGCCGCGTGCGTGGCGGAAGTGTTGAGCGACATTGGTCGCCTTATCGCCGACTTCGCCCAAGGCGGTGGTGCGCAGCTCTTCGAGGAGAATGGGAGCGTCGTCTGCCATGGCCTCGCGCACATCGAGCACCGGCTTGAGGACCTCGTATTCGACATCGATCAGTTCGACCGCCTCTTCGGCGACGTGGACGCTGTTTGCCGCCACGGCAGCGATGGCGTGGCCGTGGTAGAGGACCTTGTCATGGGCCAGCATGTTGGCGCTCAGATACCGCAGATTGACGGCGTCTTCGCCCATTTCCTGAATCTTGTCAGCCGCTTCGGCGAGGTCGGACGAGGTAACGATTGCTGTGACGCCCGGCAGGGCCTCGGCCTTGCTGGTATCGATATTGAGGATGCGGGCGTGGGCATGGGGGCTGCGCAGGTATTTGCCGTACAACATTCCCGGCACATTCTGGTCAGCGGCATAACGGGCTGCGCCGACAACCTTATCGGTACCGTCGTGCCGGATGGGCCGGGTCCCCACTACCTGGTAGTTTCCGGACATAAACAATTTGCCGTTTTCAGCCATAGATATCTCCTTAAGAGTTCGTTACACGTGGAAGGTTGCTTTCTGGTCCCTGCAATCTATCATCTTCGAACAGTCCGATCGTTACGCAGGCGGTCTCAACCGGATTTACCAGCTTCTGTCTGTTCGAATGCTAATTGCCACAAGGGTGCGACATTCGACATATGAACCGGATTGTACCGATCTTCAACCGCTCCGTCAAACGTTTTCTGCCATAGCGCTAAAGATTGTGCCAGCATGGGCCAGACGCCAACCCGACAGCCTCAAAGGGAGACGCACTGGCAGTCGCTAATGGTGATGGGCATAGTGGTGCGCCAGTAGATCTCTACCGAAGTCGTTGGCCGGGTCGCGCCAGACAGAGTGGATGTGATTGGCGTCGTTCTGGGTGTTGTCGTATTCGCAGACGAAGCGCGGACCCTGGATGCGGTAGTAGTGGCCCTGCCTCTTTTCGAGGCCGCCGGCCCAGGCGAAGTGGATGCCATCGAGGCCGCCCTCGCCGAGGTGGTGCCACTCCGTTTCGGCGAGTTCGTCCGGCATGCGATGGATATACTCGCCGATGAGCGCAAGGAGGATATCCTGTTGCTGGCCGTTCATGCTGTTGCGGCAGAGGCCGCGGGGTGTATCGGAATAGCGCAAGGCCTGAACGTGGGAATCGTCAACGCCATGGGCCTCTTTCCACCGTTCCAGGTCGGGGGAGTTGGCGGGCATACGGAATGCGCCTTCCACGACCTGGGGAAGGTTGTAGAGGACGTTGTCCGGGGGCGCGGCGGGAGAGATTTTGGCGACGGCAAGGGCTTCCTCGTCAAAGGAGCGGACCAGCTCGCGGGCCAAGTCCTCTACGCCTGCCAGGGGGCGGAGGGTGGCCGCGGGGCTGAAAGGCGCATCAGCCGGGTTGGAACCGAAGAACATTGGCGTGGGCGAGATGATTTTCCCATCGGCGATTGTGAAATTGAGCGAAATGTGGTGGCCTTCAAAACGCCATCCCCAGACGCCCTTTTCATCGGGGCTGTCGAAGATGGTCAGGAAGTAGAGCTGTGGATCGCGGCCGGGGTGAGTACGCTCCCAATCTTCCAACATGTCGAGGGCGCTTTCAATTCCCATCACGGTAGAGGCGGTAACGAATCCGGCGCGACTGAGGCCGGCATTTACCAGTTGCAGGGCCTTTTGCCGCTGCGGGAAGGTCATTTCAGAAAGGGAAAGCCCTTTGCGGAGAATGGGTGTGTAGTGCCAGTTTGTGCGCTCTTCCTGGTCGGCAAAGGGAACGACGGCTCTGTGTTTCTGGTCAATGGAGAGGCAGGCCAGGAATGCAGCCGCGGCTTCTCCCATACGCCGGACGACGGTTTGGGCGCCTGCGCCAGTCAAGGTATCCGTTGTGTTTGTCATGCGCGCATCCTTTGTGCGAATATCTGCGGATATTCCGGTGCCAGCGACCGGATGCCAAGTGCGCCCAATCGTACCTTAAATGTGTAGATTGCTCAACAAGCGGAACTTCAGAGTGCATCCCGGAATTGGGGTGGGAACAGTCTGGCGGGGCGTTCATGCCGGCGGTAGCTGGAATTGTTTGCCGGCTCCTGGAGAGACGGAGGGCAGCCGCCAAACCTGGCCTTACCGGGAGGCCCGTTGATTTGGGGGGCCAGGGCAGGCACAAGGCCGGCACCTGCGGGGATCTGAAGGGACTGGCGGGACGTGGTCTGGCTAAGCACCTTCGGTTAGGCACCTGTTACCAATGTCGACACCCGGTCGATGAGGCATGTTGTAGGAGAGGGGGCGTTGCGGGGGCGGAGCCCCCGCACAAGGGAGGGCCGAATAGGCCCGACCGCCCAAAAGAGCGAGGAGAGAGCGAAGAGGAGTGAGGAGAGAGAGTGACCTGCGCTCGGCTCCCTGAGGTTTGCGATTGCCGGGAGGACGGTGAGGGCCGGGCTGGCGCTCAAATGGGGCGCGTGGAAGATGCTCGAGAATTCGCCAAAAACGGTGCTTTTGCGAAAGGTATATGTTGGGTATAATATCCCCGCCCTGCTCGATTTCCGTCAGTCGCCCGGGGGAAATCCGGCAATCGAACCTACGGTTCAAAGGGCCATCGGACGAGTTATGGAAGAATCACCAACAATGGTGCTCTCCCTGCCGGATGGCTATGGTGCCCGGCGGCGGAGCGCGACAGAGAGAAGAGTTCAGCAGATCGTTGAGCTGGTGGAGGGGAGGAACAACCTCCTGGTTCTGATGCACAACGATCCGGACCCGGACGCAATCGCGAGCGCGCGCGCGATGGAGGAGATGCTGCGGATTCATGCTCCTGGCACGCCGGTCACGCTGGGACATGGCGGCATTATCGGCCGGGCCGAGAACTATACGATGGCCGACGAGATCGTGCCCCACAAGGTCCGCATTTCGCAGCGGGCGGCCGCGGAGGAGATGAGCGCATATGACGGTGTGATGCTGGTCGATACGCAGCCTGTGGCGGCCAACCATCTGCTGTGGAGCACGGATTATCCGGGTGAAGAGGTGCTGGCCGCGATTGATCATCATCCTCCGCGGCGCAGCCAGTTGCGGGCCAAAGTTCACGATGTGCGCCCGGAGGTGGGCGCCTCCTCGACGCTACTGTGCGAATACCTGGCGGTGGCGGAAGTACCGATCGACACGCGACTGGCGACCGCCCTCTTCTACGGGATCAAGTCGGACACGATGGGCCTCAGCCGGCACACGTCGGCCCTGGATATCTGGGCCTACTCGACTCTACGCCATCTTGTCGAGACCGATCTGCTCAACAAGATCGAACATGTGCAAGTTCCGCGCACGTATTTCCGAAGCATAAGCGATGCCTTAGCCAACACGACAATCTACACGGTCTCCATGCCCAGCCCCGTCGATGAAGAAGACGAGGAGGAGGCGGAGGAGGTCGTGGACGAGGAAGAGGCGGATGGTTACAGATCGGACCTTGAGCGATTCGATCTCGACATCATCGCGCTGTCGCGCATGCTCGCGCCCGGCAGTCCCGGCCCGCCGTCGAACCTGCAGGATGGGGGCGAAGATGCGTCCGAGGGAGATGACGAGACGGTAGACGACACGGACAGCCCTGGCGATATTGCCATCAGCCTGCTTTTTGATATGCCGCGACCCGACATGGCGGCAGAGGTGGCAGATCTGTTGATGCGCATGGAAAATGTCGCCTGGGTCGTTTGCCTGGGGATTTTCGGGGACCAAGGTGTGATGTCGGTGCGGGCGGCGGATTCGAACGCCAAGGCCGGTCGCCTGGTACGCATCATCGCAGGCCGGAACGGCTCGGCCGGCGGTCATAACACAATGGCCGGCGGACGCATTCATCTTCCCAATAAGACGCCGGCGGAGCGGATTGCCGAGCTGCATGCGCTGGTGCCCCGTTTTCTCAAGGAGTTGGGCGCGGGCGACGACGTGGGCGTCGCCCTGCTGGAGGCAGAATAGAGTCGGATTGTTGCCTTACACGAAGAGGATTTGAAGGAGTTTTTCGATGCCGATCAGCGCCCCATCTCTGGGTGACGATGAAGACCGCCGCGATCCCCGCTTTCAGGATGACGATTTGTACGAGTCTGAAAGTCTGGAGTTTCCCGGATTGACGCCCATTCAGGCAGAGGCCGTACTCAAACGGCTGGGGGCGGGCGTGGTCGAGAAGTTGGCGCTGGTTGAGGGAATCGGCTGGCAGGCGCGAATCGAGCCGGTGCAAGACGGCGTAGAGATCCATTTCCGAGCGCATGACGAACTGATTGACGATCTTCTGCGCCGTTGTGAACAGCAGGCAGAACGAGAAGCGTGATTGGCGGTCGCGCAACCGGTCCGCCGTCCGAAGGCAAGGCCACTTGCCGTGCCGGCAGCAACATCGCCTTCATCAAGTACTGGGGCGTTGCCGGCGGCGCTGAAGATCTGAACATCCCACTCAACAATTCAATCAGCATGACCCTGGCGGACGCGCATACAACGACGACGGTCGCCTGGGACGACAGCGGCTGCCTGCCAGAGGATACGGTTGCCATTGACGGCGAGCAGCTTGTGGGGCCCTCTGCGGAGCGTACTGTCGCTCACCTCGACCGGTTGCGCGCCCTTGCCGGCGTCCCTTACAAGGCCCGCGTTGTCAGCAACAACAATTTTCCGATGGCATCCGGTATCGCGAGCTCGGCCAGCGGGTTTGCCGCGCTGACCGTGGCTGGGTCTGCGGCGCTGGGTCTCCGGTTGGACGCAACGCGGCTGTCGGCGGTGGCCCGCCAGGGGAGCGGCTCGGCCAGCCGCAGCCTGTTTGGCGGCTTTGTCGAATGGGAGCGGGGATGGGGAGAAGGAGAGAGTGAAAGCAGTTCTCTTCTCGATTCTCGGAGTGTTGCACACCAGTTGCACGGTGAAGAGCACTGGGCGCTGCGGGATGTGATCGCCATCGTCAGTGCGGGCGCCAAGCGGGTCAGCAGCAGCAGCGGGCACCGGCTGGCGGCGACAAGCCCCCTCAACGCGGCGCGCACACGGTGTGTCGGGGCGTGGCTGGAGACGGTGCGGCAGGCGATCGCGGAGCGCGATATCGGTTTACTCGGCCCTGTGCTGGAGCTGGACGCGCTGGCGATGCACGGGGTGATGATGACGAGCACGCCGAGCCTGCTTTACTGGCAGCCGGGTACGCTGGAGGTGCTGCAGGCGGTGCGGGCCTGGCGGGAGGATGAGGGCGTGCCGGTCTACTTTACGATCGATGCGGGGCCGAACGTGCATTTGATCTGCGAGGCTGAGGTTGCGGCTGAGGTGGAGCGGCGTGTGGGTGCGCTGCCGGCGGTGGGGCGGGTGCTGGTGAGTGGTCCCGGGACTGGTCCAGAGTTGTTGGATGGGCATCTTTTCTGATAGAATGCGCCTGCGTGCAGCCGGTGGGCACGACCTCTATAGGTATTCCCCAATTCGACGGTGAATTGAACCGGATTTCCCCCGAAAACCCATTGAAAGGAATAAGAGCTATGCCCAAACTCCCGGGCGGCCCGCTTGCGCGCAGGCCGCTTCATTTCATTTGGATTGCAGACTGCTCCGGCTCGATGGGCTATGGTGGCAAGATCCAATCGCTAAACAACGCCATCCGTGAGGCGCTGCCTCACATGCAGGATGCCGCGGCCGAGAACCCCAATGCTGAAGTGATGGTACGCGCTGTAAAGTTTTCCAGTGGCGCTAGTTGGCACGTGGCCAGCGCTGTTCCGGTCGAGCAGTTCCGTTGGGATGATCTGAAAGCCAGCGGCGTGACGGACATGGGCAAGGCCTTGCAACTGGTCGCCGAGCAGCTTGATCCGCAAATGATGCCCCAGCGAGCTCTGCCCCCAGTTCTTGTTCTCATTTCCGACGGTCACCCCACGGACGACGTCAGCGCCGGTCTGCGCGATCTGATGGCTCAGCCTTGGGGTACGAAAGCAGTACGTATCGCCATAGCAATCGGAGACGATGTAGAAAAAAGCGTTTTGCAGCGATTCATCGGCCATCCGGAATTGGAGCCGCTGCAAGCCAATAATGCTGAAAGTCTGGTCACGTTCATTAAGTGGGTGTCGACAGCTGTTCTGAAGTCGGCTTCCTCGCCTGCCAGTCAGGCGGTGAACACAAATCAGTCCAGCAACGTGCCATTGCCGCCCGTTCCGGACGCGGACGTCCAGGTCGACGATGTCTGGTAATAATGGACAAGGATACGACGGCAAGGAATCCACACTGCCAACTTCACAGGAAAGTTGTGACAGCACACAAGTCTGCCATACGACCAGTGCCTGTGGATGGCAAATCGTGGGTGCATCAGTGCCTGGCGCCATCCACAGACGAAGTGGCGCGCCGAATCAGGACGCGCTTAGCTGGTGGTCAGCTGAGGGGGAAAAGCCGCTTGCTGTGCTTTGCGTAGCCGACGGCCACGGCGGCAGCGAGTACACGCGTAGTCATATAGGTTCCCGCCGCGCAGTGAAAGAAGCAAAGAAGCTGCTAGTGAACGAGGTGATGACCCGAATTCTAGACGGTGACTGTTTGCGTGATCTGGCTCAATTAAAACGACAGCTCAGCGAACAGTTGCCGAAGCTTCTCGTGAGCCGGTGGCGGGCGTCGGTTTTTGAGCACGCCACCGACAATCCAATCACAGAGGACGAAACGTCGCACGCCAATGGTGGAGAAGCAGGGGAGCCCAGAGCTACAAAACCGAGTTCTCCTGTCGAGCGGCGCTATGGCGCCACACTACTGGCAGTTCTACTTACTCCTGAATTGCATCTCTATATTCAGTTGGGTGACGGCGATGTCTTGACAGTCACAGCAGACGGGGAAGTGGTACGCCCACCTTTCGGCATCGACAGCCACTTGTTCGCCAATTACACAACTTCTCTGTGTTCGAAAGAGGCTTGGCGTTTCGTGCGCATCCATTTTCAGCCGATTGTTGATAGCCCCCCTGAGTTCATAATGCTGGCGACCGACGGTTATGCCAACTCCTTTGCGGACGACGCTGACTTTGAACAGGTCGCCAGGGATCTCTACTCTGCAATCAAACAGGACGGCCTCGCCGCTGTCGCAGGTCGATTGCCCGACTGGTTGGAGGCTACCTCCAAAGGGGGTAGCGGCGACGATATTTCCGTTGTCATGGCCGCAAACTTGAGCCGACCGAAATAACCATTCCGAGCCAGCCCATACCCTTCTTCCTCTGAATCCGGGAACGAAAAATGAACCAGTTGCTGAACTCCGGCGAAAAAGTGAAGATGCTGCCAACTGAACTCACCTATGAGGTCGAGGCGTTTCTCGGGGGAGGCGGACAAGGGGAGGTTTATAGCGCTCGATTGGCAGAAGGCCATGGCTCAGGCGCACGGGTGGCGCTCAAATGGTTCTTTCCCCATTATCTGCGTCGAGATCCCGATCTGCGCACACGGTTGGAGCGCGCGGTGGAAACAGGACCACCCAGCGACCGTTTTCTCTGGCCGCAGGAATTAGTACAGACGGCGAACCGACCAGGATTTGGCTATGTGATGCCACTGCGGGAGGACCGTTTCGTCGGCATTACCGATCTGGTGACGCGCCGCGCGGAGCCAACTTTTCGCGCGCTGGTGACGGCCGGTTTCGAGTTGGCGCATAACTACCGACAGCTCCACGCCAAAGGGTTCTGCTACCGTGACATTTCATTCGGCAACGTCTTTTTCGACCCCGAAAATGGGGAAGTGCGAATCTGTGACAACGACAATGTGAGCGTGGACGACGGCAAGGGCGGAGTAATCGGCGGCACGGTCCGCTTCATGGCTCCAGAGATCGTGCGCGGCGAGGCTGGTCCCAGCACCGAGACTGATCTCTTCTCTCTGGCGGTTCTGCTGTTCTATATGCTAGTCAACCACCATCCGCTTGAGGGAGCGAGGGAAGGGCAGATTCGCTGTTTTGATCTGCCGGCCATGACCCGTTTATATGGAACGGATCCTCTCTTCATCTTTAATCCCTCAGACACTAGCAACGAGCCTGTACGCGATGTCCATAGTAACGCTTTAGCCCTGTGGCCGATCTATCCCCACTTTATAAAGGAATTATTCCTGGTCACATTTACCGAAGGACTACACGACCCAAATGAACGTGCACGGGAAAGCCAGTGGAGCAGCGAGTTGATCCGACTGCGTGATTCCATCTTCTATTGTCAGGGTTGCGGCGCTGAAAACTTCTACGATCCTGACTCAATAGGCAACACTGACGGCAACACTGAGGTTTGCTGGGCCTGCTCTTCGCCGCACCGTTTACCGCCCCGAATACGTATCGGCCAAGACGAAGTTGTGATATTAAACCACGACTCACTGCTCTATCCCCATCACCTTGACGAACAGCGTCGCTATGAAGTTGATAAACCAGTCGCTGAAGTCACACAACATCCTCAGAACCCACAGATCTGGGGGTTGCGCAATCTCTCTGCGCAGAAATGGACGAGCCAAAACGCCGGCGGAGAGACAAATGATGTAGAGCCGGGGAAGACTGTAACCCTCTCGTCCGGACTACGGATCCAGTTCGGCAGCCGCGAAGGTGAAGTGCGCCTGTAGCGATGCACTCTCTGCCACGGCGCGTTTTGCGCCAACTGGTTGTAGATCACGGTGCAGCTCTTCTCGATGAGCCCTCGCGTGTAGATGCCTTCCTAGCGGACCTTTGCGGTCCGTATTTTTGTGAGCGATTTATTCTGAGCCATGCGCTGCAGGTGAGCAATTCTATTGCTAACTGGTCTGTCGAGCATTGGCTCGGTTCGTGCTCACAACGTTTGCAGCAGCGGTATTGCCTTGCTGCTGAGGCCGCAGCATGGGCGGTCGAGAGTTGGTCCTTTGCCCTGGATGTCGCTCCTACAGTTGCATCTACGAACCTCAATGGCAAGGAAGTCTCCTATGCCGGGCCTAGGAGGCTCTCAGATATCCCTCAGCGCACGTTAGGTCAATTGTTGACAGATTGGGGACCGGATCTGTTGAACGAACCCTGGCGCGTGGATGCTCTTTTAGCCGACTTGTGCGGCCCCTTTGCCAGAGAACGGTTCTTATTGTTCCACGCATTGCGGGAGCGTATTCCTACTCGACTGATAGTGGCCCAAGCGTTGCGAGAGCATATTCCTGCACAGCTGGTATTGGTCCACGCGCCGCGGGAACGCGCTCTCGCGGCACACTTAATCCACCCGCACGGGATCGCAATCTACGCCAACTGGCTTTCCCAGCATTTGCAGAGTTTGTATGGATTCTCGGCTGAAGCCGCGCGTTGGGCGGTTGAGAGTTGCTCCTTCGCCGTGAATATCGCTTTACCTGTGCAAAATCTTGCAACGGCAGGCAAGCCTCTTACGTTAGTGGATGAAATTATGTTGCGGATTCGGGGGCATGACCCGCGGTCCAAGGCTTGGGTCGTAGCGGAGGTAATGGCTCGCCAGAAGTCCAAAGAGCATAACGAAGCGATCGCCGCGGCCCGGCTGAAGGCAGAGGAACGAGTAGCGGCCGAAGAGGCAGTTCGTCAGAAAGTCAAAAAACAAGATGAAGCGGCCGCCGCGGCCCGGCTGAAGGCAGAGGAACGAGTAGCAGCTGTTGAGGACGTTCGTCAGAAAGCTGAAGAGCAAAAGGATGCGGTAGCTTTGGCTCGACAGAAAGCAGAGGAACGCGAAGCAGCTGATGCAGTCGTTCGTCAGAAGGCCAAAGAGAAGGATGAAGCGGTAGCCGTGGCTCGGCTGAAGGAAGAGGAACGAGAAGCAGCTGATGGAGCCGTTCGTCAGAAAGCCAGTATACGGGAAGCGGAAAAGGCGGTGTCCCTCGAGAGGGCTAGTGAGACTATTGCAGCACAAGAGATTGTCTTGACGAAAGCCGAGGAGTGGGTGGCGACGGACGCAACGGATGATCGTAAGGCAAGAGAATGGAGTGCAGCGGAAGAGGCTGTTTTGCAAAAGGCTAAAGAGTGGGTCGAGGCCAAAGTGGCGGAGCATCAGAAGTTAGCGGGATGGAGCGGGGCCAAGGCGGCGGAAAGTCATGAGACAGAGGAGTTGGCCGAAGCCGAAGCGGTAGTCCTGAGGAAGACTGAAGCGTGGGTCGAGACAAAAGTGGCGGAGAATCAGAAAATAACGGAATGGATCGCGGCCGAAGGGGTGGTCTTGCAGAAAATTAAGGAGTGGATCGGGGCCAAAGAGGCGGAACGTCAGAGGATGTTTGAGTGGGCTGCAGCCGAAAAAGCCGCCCGCGTCAGAGCCGAAGAGCAGTCCGCAGCCGAAAAGGCCGCTCGCGTCAAAGCCGAAGAGCAGTCCATAGCCGAAAAAGCCGTCCTCGTAAAGGCCGAAGAGCAGTCCGCAGCCGAAAAAGCTGCCCGCCTGATAGCGTTGGAAGAAACTACATTACAGATATTGAAAGCGACACCCATGACCTCTCGCGAGGTGGCTGCTTTCCTGGACAGGGAGCATGAGCATGCTGTCTCTTGGCTGAGAAAGCTGCAATCAGCGGATAGGGTCGAATATTTGTGGTTGAAACGATCTCCCCACCATCCTTGCTACCAGACCAAGGAACTTTAGAATTACTGGTTACAACGGCGAGAAGTTGACCTGTAGACGGGATCGAAACGGAATCGCGGACCTATCTGTAGCTTCATGGCGGAGTGTGTTCCATAGACCAGTGGACGAATGATGCAACCAGCGATGGATTCACTTCCCCAGCACATTCTGCGCAAACTGTACGCTGACTATGGCCCTACGTTGCTAAATGAACCTGAACGTGTGGATGCCTTCCTGGCCGATCTTTGCGGTGAGTATAACAGGGAACGCTTCCTTATTGTCCAGGCAATGCGGGAGCGCATCCCGACGGAGTTGTTAGCTCAATCGCAGGGCAGAGCAATCCATGGACAGCGGCTCTCCCAGCGTCTGGAGAGTCGGTATGGCATTTCTACAGAGGCCGCCCACTGGGCGATCGACAGTTGGTCTGCGGTCATGGATATCGTTCCTTTTGCTCAAAACGGCCCCCACGACGGTTACCGTGAACTTGATGACAGTCGAAATGCGCTCTCTGATGCGCCTCAACGCGTTCTGTGCCAGCTGATAGCAGACTACGGCCCGGCGATACTCATAGACCCCGCGCGTGTCGATGCCCTTCTGGCCGACCTCTGCGGGCCGTACGCCAGAGAACGATTCCTGTTGGTTCACGCGTTGCACGCACGAGTTCCTGTAGAACTACTGCTAGTCAGCGTACCACAGAAGGAGTCTTCTCATAAGTGCATACACACAACATCTCAATTATCTACAGTTCACGGACAATGGCTTCTTCAACGCTTTCAACGGAGGTTTGGCTTTTCGGCTGAGGCCGCGCGATGGGCGATTAAGAGCTGCTGCTTGCCACTGAATATCGCTCCGCCAGAGCAGGACGTGACACCGATGGATAAACACGTCACACCGGAGGAAGAAATCATGCTGCGGATACTGAAGCATGATTCCCGGACCGAGAAGTGGTTCACGGCGACTTTATGGGCCCGTCAAAAGTTAGAAGAACGAAATATAGCTGAAGCGATTTTTCGTCAAAAGGTAGAGGAAAGGAACGCGGCTGAAGCAGTTGTCAAGAGGAGTGCAAAAGAAAGAGCCACAGCCAGGGCCATGGCCCAACAGAAGGCAGAAGAAAGGATCGCAACTGAAACAACTGTCAAAATAAAGGCAGAAGAAAGGAACGCGGCCGAAGCTGTAGCCCAACAGAAGGCAGAAGAGCGGGAGGCAGCAAGAGAAGCCGCGCGTCAGAAATCAAGGGAGATGGTCACGACCGAAGCGGTTGTTCGCAAGAAGGCAAGGGAACAGGGCGCTGCAAGAATCGCCGCGCGTCAGATAGCAGAAAAATTGATCGAAGCGGAAGCCGCTGTTCGTAAGATGGAGAAGGCACGAAAGCCAGATAGATCGGTGGCCTACACGAATGCAAGAGAATGGGTCATAGCAAAAGCCGCCGCCCATCGGAAAGCTGAGGAATGGGTCGCGGCGGAGGCAGTGGCCTTTCAGAAGGCGGAGGAACTGGTCGCAGCAAAGGCCGCGGATCGTCAGAAGGCCGAAGAATGGCTCTTAGTGGAAACACCTGCTCGTCAGAAAGCTGAGGAGCAGGTAATAGCAAAGAGAGCGGCACGACAGAGGGCATTGGAACTGGCAACTGCCGAAGAAGCGGCTCGCCAAAAGGCGACGGAACTAGCCACAGTCGAAGAAACGGTTCGCCAGAAGACAAGGGAGTTGGAGTCTGCCGAAGAAACGGTTCGCCAGAAGACAAAGGAACTGACGGCTGCCAAAGAATCGGTTCGCCAAAAGACGAAAGTACAGAACGCTGCCGAAGTGTTCGCCCAGCAGAAGGAATTGGGCCGAGACGCCGCCGAAAGGACTGCAAGGCAGACTGCCAAAGAGCAAGTTGCGGCCGAACTGGCTGCTAACCTCAAGGATAGGCTCAGATTACAGATTGTCCTTCTGTTACAAGCTCGAGCTGAAATACTATCCCTGCGGCAAGCAGAAAGGCAGGACGCCGCCGAAGAGACCATTATTCATAAGGTCGAAACATTAGACGAAAACATACGAGACGAACCGGACGCTGCTGAAGAGGCTTCCATTCATGAGACCGAAATTCCAGAAGAGAACATACCAGATGACCGCACTTTACCTTGGCCATCACCTGACACTCCAGTCGAGAAGCAGTCAACGCCCCGCGCAAGTGGGTGTTGGAAGTTGGTACTAGTGCTGTTGCTACTGGGACTTCCAGGCTTATGCATACTTTTTTCGTTGCTGGGGACAACGAATTGAAGGCCTAGGAGATGAGACATGCCTCAAGAGTTGCACCCTCTAGAGATGTACATTTTTCGCAGACTTCAAACACATTTGGGCTCGGCACTGCTTAACAAACTCCTTCCGCGTGGCTGTCTTCCCGGTAGGCTTGTACGGCGTGCATCACCATCGACGCATTCCAGTGGAGTGGCTGGTTCAACCAAATGGAAGCTTAGTCGATTGCCAACGGCTCTTTCAATGCTTGAAACTGCGCACTAGCTTCTCAGGAGGGGTCGTACTTTGGGCAGTCAAGTGTTAAGCTTTGGCGCTAAACCTGCCCCTCTAACTATTCACCTTTCCTGTCCCGCGGCAGCTGTGTTTCGGCCCATTTTGCAAACTATCCCGCCCCTACAGTTGCGCTTACCGTCCTTTGCTTCACAGACGGACGCGAATTGATGAAGTCGCGTACAGTATGTGAATCTTGTGGGCTTGGCTTGCCGCGGTTCGGCTCGTCGCCACTTTTGTCAGTTGCGCGCTGCTAGCCGAGTAACTTTTTGGAAGATGGCTTCACTGGCCCTATTCCCACAGATGGAGGCGCAGTTGAAACTGACATTGACCTGTGCTCCGTACTTGGTACTCCCTTTGGCGCAGACTTTAAGCCATTTTCATCTCGGCTATTTCCCGTCGCGTGCCGGCGGCTAGGGAAAGCAGGGCCATCATGGCGCCGGAGACGGCGTTTGAAATTGGGGAGAGACCTGTTGAGGCGATCATGAGGAGGCTCATGACGCGGCCCATCACTTTTTGGGGCGTTCGCGCCTGCAGCCAGGTCGTGAATATGATGTTGGTGTATCCGCCCATGACGCCGATTGCGGCAACCAGAGCGGCGGCAAGCCAGGTGGCGGTCAGGAAGCCAAAGGGCATGATCAGAATGCCGCTGAGGACATAGGTAATGACGAGAAAGTGGCCCAGCCGCCTTTTGGGGGTAGGCAACGCCCCGGCTAATACGGCGCCGAGCAAGGCGCCGGCGGCATAGGCGGAGGAGATGATGCCGACTGCCAATGCGCCCTGCGGGACCTGGGTATTTGCCAAGACCGGAATCCCGACGATGACCGGCCCCTGCACAAAGAGCTCGATTGCGGCGATAAGAAGAAAGAGTGTAAACATGGCGGCGTCAGACCGCACAAACCGAAACCCTTCGCCAATTGAGGCCCAGATGCTGCCGCCGTCCTTGTCTTCGGCAGCGCGGCTTTTGCTGTTTGGCACCGCCGGCTTCAGCCGCAGAAAGGCAAGCAGTAGGGAGGAGATGAGAAAAGCGCCGGCTACCACGGCGAATGCGAGTCCCACGCCTGCCGTGTCCGCCCGCGCGGCAAGTTGAGCAGCATCATTCCGCGCTACCGAACCGCTGTCCTCGGCATACCAGGCGCCCCAGATCAGCAGGTCCATTGTTTAAACGATCCAGGCGGTGGGTATGTCCGGGGCAGACACCTCTTTCTGCTCTAGCTCCTGGACGAATCTGTTCAGTCTATCAAGCTGCCGGTCATAGGCACTGGCAACATCCGCAAAATCCATCAGATTCGGGCCGGACGAAGCCGTGAAGTGGGCTACTGGGCGTTACGCCTTCAGACTGAATATGAACCAGAGTGTCAATGTCAGCTTCGTCCCGCGGCTGGCATCATCGAACTTATACCGTCAACAGTCCCGCTGTGGGTGAGAGCGGGTTCCAGGGCAGGCACAAGGCCGGCACCTACGGTAATTTGATGGGACTGGCGGGACGTGGTCTGGCTGGACACTTTCGATTAGGCACCCGTCACCAATATCGACACCCGGTCCACTAGGCATGTTGTAGGAGAGGGGGCGTTGCGGGGGCTCCGCCCCCGCACAAGGGAGGGCCGAATAGGCCCGACCGCCCAGAACTGCAGGGGCTAGGGGCCAGGGGTTAGAGGTCAGAGAAGGCGCTTTCCTTGCCTCGGCGTTGATCGTGGAATGGATGTGGTTTAGTTGCTGCCAGAGGTGTGGGAGAACTAAGCCCCGCTTTGGACTGCACCCGTAGGCTTCGGCGACGGGCGCGAAATGGCGAAATCGTGTACAATGTGCGAATCTTGCCGGGCCTGGCATGACGCGGCTTTGCTCGCCGCCACTTTTGTCAGCAGCGCTCTCCTGGCCTAACCACTTTGTGAACGATGGCTTATCGGGCCCCAGGCCCGCAGAAGGAGGCGCAGCAGATGCCCTCCAACGAATAGCTTGTGAACGTATATGGAATTGCCGCCGTTGGAAGCCACTCATGCCTGGCGGCGGCTTGTGATTGGATTTGTTGCACTGTAGTACAGCGTTAGCCTATCAGCGGGCACATTGACATCCCCCCATGGATGAACGCTGTGAAAGGCACAGTTAATCGAATGTCAGAAAATCAACACGCAAACCGTTCAGGCGGCCTGACCGCGGTCGATGACTTTACCGGTGCAGGCGAAGGCGGGCTTGGCGCAGTCGTGCGGGATGACCAGGGCCTGATTCTGACGGACAAGCCGGAGGAGACGGCGGTCCTGGTCGGCGTTAGCCTGGCGGGTCAGCCCGGTATCCTCTCGATGGAGGACTCGCTCAGCGAGCTGACCTTGCTGGCCGGGACGGCGGGACTGGAGGTGGAGGGAGAGCTGACGCAGCGGCTCCAACATCCCCACCCGGCTACGTTCATCGGCGCGGGCAAACTGGGCGAACTGAAGACGCTGGTCCTGGAGTTGGGCGCGAATGTGGTGATCTTCGACGAAGAGCTTTCGCCGCGCCAGCAGCGCGAAATCGAGCGGGTGCTGGGGCAGGAGGTGAAGGTGATCGACCGCACAGCCCTGATCCTGGATATCTTTGCACGGCACGCCAAGACCAAAGAAGGGGCGGTGCAGGTGGAGCTGGCCCAGTACGAGTACCGGCTGCCGCGGCTGACCCGGGCGTGGACTCACCTGGCGCGGCAGGCGGGTGGACGGGCCGGCGGCGCGAGCGGCGGGGTCGGTGTGCGCGGACCCGGTGAAACGCAGCTGGAAGTGGACCGGCGGGAGATTGGCCGCCGGATCGCGCATCTCAAGCGGGAGCTGGAGGAGGTACGCCACCACCGTGAACGCTACCGACAGCGCCGGCAGAAGTCGTCGACGCCGGTTATCGTCGTGGTTGGTTACACGAACGCGGGCAAGAGCACGCTGCTGAATGCGGTCAGCGATGCCGGCGTGCTGGCCCAGGACCAGCTGTTTGCCACCCTGGACCCGACCACGCGTCGCGTGGAGTTGCCGAGTGCGCGCACGGCCCTGTTCACGGACACGGTCGGTTTCATCCAGAAGCTGCCGACGGCGCTGGTGGCGGCGTTCCGGGCGACGCTGGAGGAGATCACCGAGGCAGACCTGCTGCTGCACGTGGTGGATATCTCGCATCCCAACGCTGATGAGCAGGTAACCGCGGTGGAGGAGATGTTGGAGGAGTTGGGTGCCGGCGACAAACCGCTTGTGACGGCACTGAACAAGATCGACCTGGTCTACTCGGCAGGTCAAGGAGAGCCCGGCCTTGCGGCACAGTTGCGCCATGCGCTGCAGGAGTACACTTCTCCTGTACAGATCAGCGCCCGCACAGGGGAAGGCATCCCGGAACTGCTGGCGGAAGTGGATGGGAAGCTGAAGGAAACGATGACGCCGCTGCGGCTGTTGCTGCCTTACAGTAAGGGCGACCTGGTTTCTCTGATGTATGAGCACGGCCGCGTGGAACGGGAGGAATATACCGAGAAGGGGACACTGATCGAGGGCAGACTGCCGGCCCATCTGGTCAGCCGCGTGCAGTCCTGGAGCGTGGCGGGCGCGGATGGCGGGCGGGAAGCATCAACATAGACGACGCGACATCAGTTCGCACAGGGACAGAGGGCTGCAGAGGAAATGACGAAACCGACAGTTGTGGTGACCCGCCAGCTGCCGCAGGCGGCGATCGCGCCGATCCTGGAAAGATGTGATGCCCGCTACTGGGACAGCGAAGAGCCGATAGCGCGCGATACGCTGCTGGAATGGGTGCAAGGGGCAGACGGACTCTACTGTCTGCTGACCGAATCAGTTGACGATGAGCTGTTGGATGCGGCCGGGCCCGGGCTGCGGGTCGTGGCGACGATGTCGGTCGGCTACGATCACGTGGACGTGGCTGCGTTGCGCAAACGGGACATCCCCCTGGGAAATACACCGGGCGTGTTGACGGAGACGACGGCGGAGCTGGCGCTGGCCCTGCTGCTGGCCACGGCGCGGCGGCTGCCGGAGGGTACGAACGCCGTGCAGAGCGGGACGTGGCCCACTTGGAGACCGATGTGGATGACGGGCCGCGACATACACGGAAGCACGGTGGGGTTGGTCGGCCTGGGGCGGATTGGCTCCGCGTTCGCGCGCATGCTCGGGGGATTTGGCTGCCGCATTCTGTATACCGGACCGAGAGAGAAGCCGGAGGCGGCGCAAGAGGTGGGCGCGACTTTTGTACCGATGGACAAACTGTTGGAAGAGAGCGATTTCGTTGCGGTCCACTGCCCGCTCAACGACCAGACCCGTTCTCTGTTCAGCATTGAGGCCTTCCGCAAGATGAAACCGACTGCTGTGTTTATCAATACCAGTCGCGGCGGGGTCGTGGACCAGGAGGCGCTCTACGAGGCGCTGGTGCAGGGTGAGATCGCCGCGGCTGGGTTGGACGTCACTGATCCGGAGCCTCTTCCTGCGGATCACCCGCTGGTCTCGCTGGAAAACTGTGTCATACTGCCCCACATAGGCAGCGCCACCGTGGCCACGCGCACGAAGATGGCGGTGATGACGACCGAGAATCTGCTGGCGGGCGTCGAGGGCCGGCCGTTGCCGAATGGGGTCGATCTGTCGTAGCCGCGCGGTTGAGCCAGGTTTCGGTGGCAATCTTGGCAGGTGCAAGCGTGTTATAAAATTTGCCAAAATGGTATACAGACATTAAAACACCCAGAAACGGTTTCGCAACCGAACGGAAAGGGATGTTCCGGCAATGAGTGAGCAGACGCTAACTATCACCGATAATCGCACCGGCCAGACGATTGATCTGCCGATCGAAGATGATACTATTCCGGCCATCGGCCTGCGCCAACTCAAGGTGCAGGCCGATGACTTTGGCATGATGGTGTACGATCCCGGCTATACAAATACGGCGTCCTGCAAGAGCCGCGTCACCTTTGTCGACGGCGACAGAGGCATACTTCGTTACCGGGGTTACCCGATCGAACAGCTGGCGGAGAAAAGCACCTTTCTGGAGGTGGCGTACCTGTTGCTTTTCGGCGAACTGCCGACGGCCGGCGAGTTGACGGACTGGAACGACCGCGTGATGGCGGAAACGCAGATCGACCGGGGTCTGAAGGATTTGCTCACGACCTTCGGCGCGGACGCCCACCCGATGGGCGTTCTCATCAGTGCGGTGGCAGCGATGTCCACGCTTTACCCGGATTCCAAGCAGGTCCATGACAGCCAGAACCGGATGCAGCAGGTCTTGCGTATACTCGGCCAACTGCCGACGGCGGTCGCTTTCGCATACCGGAACCGGCTCGGGAGCGCGCACATAGATCCCGACAACGCGCTGGGCTACAGCGACAATTTTCTGCAGATGATGGGTTTTTCCGGTGACGGCGATGTCGACCCCGTTCTGGCAAGGGCGATGGATGTGCTGTTCATCTTACACGCCGATCATGAGCAGAACTGCTCGACCTCGGCGCTGCGCAACATCGCATCCAGCGACGCCGATCCGTACTGCGCGATTGCGGGCGCAATCGGGGCCCTGTACGGCCCTCTTCATGGCGGCGCGAACGAAGCAGTCCTGCGGATGCTGGCCGAAATCGGCAGTACAGAGAAGATCCCGGCTTTTCTGGATCGAGTGAAGAACCGGGAGGTGCGTCTGATGGGGTTCGGCCATCGGGTGTACAAGAACTACGATCCCCGCGCCCAGATTGTCAAGAGAATCGCCTATGAGGTCTTCGAGGCTACCGGCAGCAACCCGTTGATCGATATTGCGGTCGAGTTAGAGGGGACTGCCCTGGAAGACGATTATTTCGTCTCGCGAAGGCTCTACCCGAACGTGGACTTTTACAGCGGCATCATCTACCAGGCGATGGGGTTTCCTGTCGAGATCTTCCCGGTGCTCTTTGCGTTGGGGAGGGCGCCGGGCTGGCTGGCGCAGTGGATGGAGCTGATGAGCGACACTGAGCAACGCATCGCCCGGCCGCGGCAGATCTATCTGGGTGAGGCCGAGCGCCCCTACGTGTCGATAGACGAACGCGGTTAACTTCAACTGGCGAAGGTCAGCGGCTATATCCCCCGGGTCACGAGAGATCGCCGTGGCCGCGCCAGAACCGTTCCACTTTTTCCTGCACCTGAGGATAGTTGTCGAGATCTGTGTCCTGGCGCAGAAGGTCTTGCGCGGCCTCCTGGGCCAGGTGCAGTGTAGAGAGATCGCTGAGGCTCGCCAACTTCATGTCCGGCAGCCCGCTCTGACGCGTACCCAGAAAATCCCCGGGGCCGCGCAGTTCCAGATCCTTTTCCGCCAGGATGAAGCCGTCAGTCGTCTCCGCCAGGGCATTGAGACGTTCGGCTTGCGCGTCGTCCTTCACCCTGCTTATCAGCGCGCAATAGCTTTCGTGCCCACCCCGGCCCACCCGGCCGCGGAACTGGTGCAGTTGCGCCAGACCGAAGCGTTCGGCATCCTCGATCAACATCACGGTGGCGTTGGGAACGTCCACGCCGACCTCGACAACACTGGTACTGACAAGAATATCGAGAGCGCCGCCGGCAAAGGAGCGCATCACGTCATCCTTTTCAGCGCCCTTGAGACGGCCGTGGAGCAACCCCACGCGCAGATCGGGGAAGACCTCATTACTCAGGCGGGCGTGGGCGTCCACGGCCGCGCCAACATCGAGGACTTCACTTTCCTCGACAAGAGGGTATATGAGGTAGGCCTGACGGCCGTCTTGCACCTGTCTGCGGACAAAGCTGTAGAGGCGTTCCCTGTCGGTGGGCAGAAACCGCTTGGTCTTGATCGGCGTCCGCCCCGGAGGCATCTCATCGATAACGCTGACGTCGAGGTCGCCGTAAACGGTGAGCGCCAGGCTGCGGGGGATGGGTGTGGCGCTCATCACCAGCAGATGGGGCACGGCAGTTTCCCGGCCCTTATCGCGTGCGGCTGCCCGCTGTCCGACGCCGAACCGGTGCTGCTCGTCGACCACGACAAAGCCGAGGCTGGCGAAGTCCACATTCTCCTGGATGAGCGCGGTGGTGCCGACCACGACTTGAATGCTTCCGTCTGCCAGTCCGGCGAGGGCGGATTCCCGCTCCTGGCCGGTGACGCGGCCGGTGAGGAGAGAGACGTTCAGTCCGACACCGTCAGGCAGTTCGACGTCAGCCAGCAGTTTGCTCAGGGCGCGAAAATGTTGCTCGGCCAGAATCTGCGTCGGCGCCAGTAAAGCGGACTGGAAGCCGTTGGCTGCGGCGATCAACATGGCGCCGGCGGCCACTACGGTTTTGCCGCTGCCGACGTCACCCTGGACCAGCCGGCTCATTGGCACGCTCCGGGCCATATCGTGCCGCAGTTCATCCAGCGTCCGCTGTTGTGCGCCGGTGAGGGCAAAGGGCAGTGTCGTTCTGTAGTCTGCCAGCAGTTCGTCGTCGACGGGCATCGGTGGAGCATTGAAGTGCTGGATCTCCTGGCGACGGCGCTGCACGCCCAGCTGGAGGAAGAAGAAGTCATCAAAGATGATGCGTTTACGGGCGTCGGCAAGCCGTTCCGGCGTCTCCGGCGAGTGAATTTGCCGGAGCGCGTCGGTCAGAGGAGTCAGGTTGTAATGGTGGCGGAGCGGCTCCGGCAAGGGATCGCGCAGGGATGACAGGCCTTGTCTGAGGGCCTGCTGCACCTGCCTGCTGACATCGCTGCTGCGCAGACCTGCGGTCAGTCCGTAAACGGGCATAATCGGTCCGTCTTTGATGACCCTGGGACCGATCTCTTCAAAATAGGGGTTCTCCAACGTCTTGTGCCCCATGTACAGGCCGACGACGCCGCTCAGACGATAGGTCTTTCCGATGGAGAGGCGATTTTTCAGCCAGGACTGGTTCCACCAGTTGGCGCGGACCGTGCCGCTGCCATCGCTGAAGTTGGCCTGCAGGATTTCCCTCTTGTAGGCAAATTTGCGCTGACTGAACCCGCGCAGATTGGCGATGATGGAAAGGCTTTCCCCTTCCTCGACATCGGCGATGGGGCGCACGCGGCTATAATCGTCGTAACGATGGGGCAGATGCCAGATGAGGTCCTCTACGGTCTCGATCCCGAGGCGTGCGTACTGCTCGGCTCTCTTTACGCCAATCCCTTTCAGGTCGGTTATCGGCCGGCTCAAGGTGTCGGACGACTCCGGCGCTTCAGTTTCAGCGGTATCGCTTTTGGGCGATTGTTGATGGGCCGGCCTGGTCGCAGTCTCGGCGGGGTTGCTGGCCTGGGTTGCTTCAGGTTGGCGGGCCTGTCGCTGGCCGACCCGGTCTACATTATCCAAAGCCGGATCGGGCGGCGGCGGTTGATCCAACAGGTCGAGGAGGGAGTTGAGCAGCCGCGCCCTTTCATCGCTTTCGGCACCGGCGTACTGTGACAGCCGTTCGACGATTTCCTGCAGAAGGCCCGGATGGACGGCATCGGCTTGGGCGTCGGCTGTCCAACGTTCGCAGAAGGCTGCCACACCGCCGGCGAAGGCCCTCTCACGCCAGCGGGTCTGGATCTCCAGGTTCAATAGATTGCGTAACCGCGTCAGGGCTCTCTCAGCCATCGTCAACCAAGCCCCTCGTACACGATGACTCCCATCACATTTGGTCCGAGATGGGCTGCCAGGCTAGGCGGGTAGCGCCACACATTGGCTGAAATGTCGGGGAGCCCTTCCCCCAGGCGCTCCAGCAGGTGTTCCTGGGTTTGTTCGTATCGATGCTGCACGAGCCCGATCCGTTCATTTTGGGCGAATTCTGCGGTATAGTCGTACAGTTTTTCGGCGACATCTTCCCTGGTCTGCACCTTTTCGAGCGGGATCAGCTGTCCGTCTTCCATCGTGACCATTGCTTTGATGCCGAGCATCGTCCCCAGCACACTCTGGGCTGCGCCGAGGCGGGCGCTGCGTTCCAGGTAGTAGAGCGTTTCGGCGAAGAAGGTCACATAGATGTGGGGGATAGCCCCGTTGACGATGCGGGCGACTTCATAGAGGTCGGCGCCGTCCTCGGCGGCCTGGCCGGCCAGTTCCGCCAACATACCCAGTCCCATTGAAGTCGTCTGACTGTCCATAACCCGGATACGGTAGCGACCCATCATCATATCGGCCGCTTTGCGGGACTGGCTCCACATTGGGCTGAGCGTGCTGCTCATGTGGATGGCAACGATCTCTTCGGCGTCCTGGCCCAGCTTCTGATAGACTTCCATGAGTCGGCTGAGCTCCGGGGCTTCCACTTCGGGCAGCAGTATGCGACCGCCGGACTGATTTTCCCGGATCAGTTGAAAGAGTCGGTCCGCGTTGAAATCTTCTGAATCTTCATAGCGATCCCGCCCTACGCGCAGCACCTGGGGGATCACTTCAATCGAATATTTGTCCAGGACGTCGGCGGGAATGCTGGCGTCACTATCGGTAACGATACGAACCTTGCTCACAGAAGATGCTCCAACTTTTGACAACCCTTTAGCCGTATGATAATCTCTGACAATTCAGCGATACGTGATCATTGGTTGGGCGTTGGTGGGAATACACTGATTTCGGGCCAATAAGGAACCGGAGGGAGCAGATCATGGCGAAATGCCAAAAGTGCGGCAAGAGTCCTCAGTTTGGGAACAACCGTCCCTGGTCCAGAAAGGCCACACGCCATAAGTGGAAGGTCAACATTCAGAAAGTCAGAATTCTGGAAAACGACAGGCTGGTTTCCCGCCGCCTCTGCACCTCTTGCATCCGCACGCTTGCGAAGGCCTGAGATCCCTGGTTGTAACATCTTAGTCAGACTGAAATAAGCGTTGGGCCCTTGCGCCCGACGCTTTTTTGTGGCGCCGGTCTACGACTCGACGGCATTGCGCAACTGACCGCAGCCGGCATCGATTTCGATACCGCGGCGGATACGCACGGTTGTCGAGATGCCGCGCGCAAGCAGGATATTTGCGAACCGCTGCGTGTCTTTGTCGCTGGTCGGCTGAAAGGGGCTGTCGGGGATCGGATTAAGGGGGATGAGGTTGACATGGCACAGGATTCCTTGCAGCTTGTCAGCCAGATCCTCGGCCAGAGCGGGGCTGTCATTCGTGCCCCGCATCAGGGCGTACTCAAAGGTAACACGGCGATTGGTCTTGGCGATATAGCGGCGAACTGAGGCCAGAAGGTCATCGACCGGATAGCGGCGACTGGGAGGAACGAGCTTACTGCGCAGGTCGTTGTTGGCTGCGTGGAGGCTGACGGCGAGATTCACCTGGAGCCCTTCGTCGGCCATGCGGTCGATCATCGGAATCAGGCCGACGGTACTGAGCGTGATATGCCGTGCGCCGAGGGCGAAACCGTCGGCGGCGGTGAGGCGGCGGATGGCCGTCCACACATTCTTGTAGTTGTGCATCGGCTCGCCCATCCCCATCAACACGATGTTTGTCACCGTGGTCGGCCGCTTCACCCGCATCTTTGGCCCCTCGGCGGCATCTTGCAGGTAACGGGCGAAGAACAGGACCTGGGCCACGATTTCGCCTGCGGTCAGATTGCGACGCAGGCCACCGCGAGCGGTCGCGCAGAAGGTGCAGCCCATGGCGCATCCGGCCTGACTGCTGATACAGAGCGTACGCCGCCTGTCATACAGCATCAGGACAGCCTCGACCTTCTCCCCATCCGGCATCTGAAACAGGACTTTCTGGGTGTCCCCGGCCTTGGAGACACGCTGCGTAACCGGCGTAAGCGGCATGAGTGTTGTCGCCGCGGCCAGGTCTGCGCGCATGGCCTGCGGCAGATTCGTCATCTCGTCGAAGGAGCGTGCGTATTTCTTGTAGATCCACTCCTGAATCTGGCGGATGCGATAGGCGGGCGCCCCTGCAGCCTTGCCGTTGGCGCGCTTTTGACTGGCCGGCAGCGCATTGACGACATCGGCAAGCTCTTGCGGAGAGCAGTCCAATAGGGAAGGGCTGATTGGGGATACGCCGGGCGGCGTGCGTGGCATGGTCTTCATCTTTGCAATTGTAGCGCAGCTATTCAGTTGCGGTCAAAAAGTGGCCCGATCGCGCCCTCTCGCGGTGGAAGCGGGTTAGCAGATGCTGCGGCGCGCATGGAAGGTTCAGCTGTCGGCCTGCTGGAAGGCGTGGAGAAGCTCGGGCAGCCCGGGCAGAACCAGGTCCGGCCCGGGCACGACCGTGCGGAACTCCTCCTCGGTCGTGATGCCGGTCAGGACGGCGGCGGTAGGCATTCCCAACTCGATGGCGCCGGCGATGTCGGTTTCGTAGCGGTCACCGACCATCAGCGTCGAGGACGGGGTTGTGCCGAGTTTGTGCATGGCCTGTTCGAACATGCCGGCGTTTGGTTTGCCGATCACCGTGGGCGTAACGCCGGTGGCCGCCTCCAGGAGGGCCAGCAGTGCGCCGGTGCCGGGAATCTGCCCCCGTTCGCTGGGGAAGGAGGTGTCGCTATTGGTGCCGACAAAGCGGGCGCCGGCGCGTATGGCGAGGGTGGCGTCGGCGAGGCGCTCGTAGCGCACGCTGAAATCGATGCCGGAAACGATCACGTCGGCCTTTTTGGCGTCTTCGACCAGGGTAATGCCCTCCTGCTGCAGCGCCCAGCGCAGGCCGTCCTGCCCGATCATGAAGACGCGTACGCCGTCGGGATATTGCTCCGCCAGCCAGCTGGCGGTCGCCAAGGCGCTGCTGAGAATATGGGCTTCGTCGGCGCCGATGCCCATACGGGCGATTTTTTCGACGAACTGAACGGGCGTGCGCGACGAGTTGTTGGTAACGAAGAGCCAGTTTCGACCGGTCGCCTTCAGATAGTCCAACAGTTCCTGAACGCCGGGCAGGGGTTCCTCTCCAACATAAACAACGCCGTCCATGTCCAGCAGAACGGCGCGCACATCTTTCAGACTTGCTGTTTGTGCCATGGTTGGGCTCTGTGATCCTTTCAGCTGTTCGCCGGAGATCGACTCCGACGGGCAGTGCGCGGCAGCAGACAACGCCGCTCATTCCGTGGTCAGTTTGCGCTGCTCCGCAGGTCCTGCACATTGAGCTGCAGAGAACGTCGCCCCTGCCATTCGTTGACTTCGAGATGAAAAACGATATCGATCAGGCTGCCATAGTGCAGGTCGCGGGCCCGACCGCCGAGGCCGAAGCCGATCGCGTCCAACACTTGCGAATAATCGTGCCCGTCGATCGCCATCTTCAGATGCTTACCCCCGCCAACGGTGCGGGCGCTGCGGACGCGGCAGCGGCGGCAGAGGAAGAGACCGGGTTCGTTTTTCTGGCCGACCGGCTCCATGCGGGCAAGCTGGCCCTGCAATGCCCAATCGATCTGATCGACTGTCAGTTCGGTGTCGATATAGAGGGTGGGCCGCAGATCCTGCAAAGGATCGAGCTCCTGGGCGGCCATCTCTGCGAGGGCTTCTCGCAACGCCGGCAACTGCTCGGTGCGCACCGTGAAGCCGGCCGCGCGGCTGTGGCCGCCGTGGCGCACCAGGAGGGAACCGACCCGATCGAGTGCGGCGATGATGTTGAATTCGGCGATACTGCGGGCACTGCCGCGGCAGATCTCCTCTCCCTGCTCGATCACGACTGCTGGGCGGTAGAACTGATCACTCAGCTTCCCCGCGGCCAGTCCCACGATTCCGGGTTGAAATTCTTCGCTGGCGACGATCAGAATCGGCGCAGTGGTTGGATCCAGGCCGGCGATCTCTCTTTCGGCGACTGCATAGGCTTCGGTCGTGAGCGCCTGGCGTTGCTGGTTGAGGCGTTCCAGACCGGTTGCCATTTCATAGGCTGTCTCGTATTCATCACAGCGCAGGAGATCATAAGCCAACCTGGCGCTGGCCAGACGACCGGCGGCATTGATGCGGGGAGCGATGCGAAAGCTGATTGCGGTGCTGTCGATCGTAGTGGGAGGCACCGAGGCCATTTCCATGAGCGCGAACAGGCCCACACGTTTGCCCTGGCTCAGTTCAGCCAGCCCCCGCCGCACCAACGAGCGATTTTCGCCCTGCAGGGGCATCAAATCGGCGACGGTGCCGATGGCCACCAGGTCGAGAAGGGACTGCTCCTCGGCCGCTGCCTCGTCCTGTGAAATTCGGCTCCAGGGCTGCTGAGAAACGGCCCGCAGGACACCCTGCGCAAGCCGGTAGGCAACACCCACGCCGGCCAACGGCTGAAACGTCCCTGCGCGGTCATCGCGTCGCGGATTGATCACTGCCAGCGCCGGCGGCAGGTCGGGACCGATTGTATGATGGTCGGTGAGGATGACATCCATCCCCAGCTCGGCGGCTTGCGTCACTTCTGAGACGCTGCGAATGCCGCAGTCGACCGTGACCAGCAGGTGGGCGCCCTTGGCGGCGATAGATTTCAGCGCCTCGACATTCAGACCGTAGCCTTCATCCACCCGGTTGGGGATGTAGGCGCCTACGAGCGCGCCGGCGCGTTGCAGGGCGGTGGTCATCAGGACCGTGGCGGTGACGCCGTCGGCGTCGAAATCCCCGTAGACGCAGATCACTTCACGGGCCTTGATGGCCTTTACGATGCGCGCCACGGCAGGCGACATATCGGTCAGGCGAAAAGGGTTCTCCTGTACCGCGTCCTCGACCTGCAGGAAGGACTCTATTGCGGTCCCGTCCTGGAGACCGCGATTGTACAGCACCTGCAACAGCGCCGGATGCTCATGGTTGATCTCCAGGAAGCTTTGCGGCGCCGGCGGATAGAAGTTCCAGTGTTTGTCAGTCGCCGACAAAGTGGATTCTCCACCAGGAGGGGATGGAAAAAGTGCACAGAACCCAATTATAGTCGAGAGCGCAAAAAATGGGGAATTTCCCACTCTAATCCGGCTGGACTACAATAGGGATCCAGTCTGAACCGATTGCCCTTCAAACCCTTACCGATGTCCGCCACTTCTGAACGATTGCGCCGCCTGCAAGGAATACGCAGGGGACGAACAGCCGCTGAAGCGGTCGAAACGCGCAAACTGTCGCAGCCCGAGGCGTCAGCGTCCGATTGGGAGATCGAGCCTGCCGCGCTCGAGGCGCTGGAGGAGGGAGAGACAGTCGAGAACAGCGCCGGCGAGTGTTATCTGGTTACGCGGCATTTCGTTCCATTGGGAGAGGAGGAGAATCACCCGCAGGCACTGCGCGAACCCACTGCGCTCGGCAACCTTCTGGAACGCGATCCATCGGTCCTGGCGCCGCTATACCCCGCTTACCGGCTGGAGCACTGCCCTGACTTTCGCAGATCGGCATTTCTGGATATCGAGACCACGGGTCTGGGCGGCGGGGCCGGCATCTACGCCTTCATGGTGGGTATTGGAACATTCGAGCCGCAGGAGCGGAACGGGGGCTGTTCAGGAGACAGTCTGAACTTTGTGGTGCGCCAGTTATTCATGCGCCATCCCGGTGAAGAGCCGGCCCTGCTGACAGCACTTGCGGACCTTTTGCAGGGCTGCGAGAGCCTGGTGACCTTCAACGGGCGGTCTTTCGACGCACCCTTTTTGCGCGGGCGATACCGGTACGCAGGCCGCTTCCTGCCCGCAGAGGTTGGCCCGCCGAAAGCACTGGACGATGAGACGCCGCATCTCGACCTGCTGCACCCGGCGCGGAGGTTGTGGCGCAAACGCCTGGGCAGCTGCGCTCTCACCAATCTGGAACGGAGAGTTCTCGGCTATTCCCGTGCAGAGGACGACGTGCCCGGCAGCCTCATCCCGCATTTGTACGCCGACTATCTGCACGACGGCGACGGCCGTATGATGCAGCGCGTCTTCTACCACAATCGCGAGGATATTGTCTCCATGGCGGCGCTGACGGAGGTGGTCTGCGGTGTATTTGCCGATCCGGTTGCCGCCGGCGCCGGTCATTTGCAGCCGCTCGATCTGCTCAGCATGGCACGGCTGCAGGCGGAGCTGGAGCGCCTGGAGAGCGCGGAGATGTTGTTTCGCGCCGCGTTGGACCAGCTCAGCGGCCGGGCGCATCTGGCCGAATCGTTTGACGGATTGGGCCGCTTGCTCAAACGACAGCACCGCTGGGAAGAGGCGGCCACCGTGTGGCAGCAGTGGCTGACAACCGTGGGGGGCCCGGACAGCCGTCCCTATGTGGAACTGGCGAAGTTTTACGAATGGCAAAGCGGCGACTTGACGCAGGCGGCGATGTGGACACAGTGGGCCTTGCACGAGCAGGAGAAGTCCCCGGGCCAGAACCGCTCCTCTGAGATCCAGACCGAACTGCGCCACCGGCTGGCCCGCCTGCAGAGGAAGCTGGGGTCAGGAGGGGGAGAGGGCCAGCTCGATACGCAGAAATAAGGCGGCGGCGCTTGTCCGGCGTATCGAATCGACGCGTCCAGGTGCCGCAAGACGGACGGCGCTTTTTTTCGACTATTCGACAGAGGTGAGGGCGTAGCAGTCCGGAGTCAGGTCGGTTCTTTCGGCTTTTCAAAGGCGTGTCTTAAGAACAGCGCGCGATCTTCGTCAATCAGAACCGACAGAGCATACGGAAGAAGGACGTTTCTCCTCCTGGAAATCTGGAGAGGGCACGGGCCGTCAGCTTTCTGCGAGTCCTGCATATAGCAGGCAAGCGAAGGCGCCGGGGGTACCGGTTGACAGTGAATGCCGGTTCGGGCGTTTCGCCGAACGGGCCGTAAAGTGGAACTACCTCAGATGGCCCGGTGCCGACCGCTGCCGGCATCTTCGAGTCCACTGTCGATGGAACTTGCACCGGTCCTGTTAGGGCGGCCCTCGGAGCGCTTGGAAGACCACTGGGTTGACTCGACTGAGAGGCCAAGCCCTTCAGAAGAGGATCCACTTCCGATGGTCGGCCACTCCGCCTGATCGGGGGCGCCCATCTTCATTTCGCCCTCGAAATAGCCGCCTTCTTCGACGATAAACGATGCGGCATGGGACTGGCCCCGCATTTCACCGGAGGAGCGCAAGTGCAACCGTTCCTCGATGAAAACGTCGCCGGTAACCGATCCGGCGATCTCAATGTTGCGGGCGCGGACGGTTGCCGAGAGTGTTGCATCTTTGGCAACGATAACCGTTCCGCGGCAGTCGATCTCTCCCTCCAGAGTTCCTTCGATACGCAGATCTTTTTCTGAACGGAACGTGCCGGTAAAGTAGGATTGAGGGCCCACAATCGTGTCGGCTGTTCCTTCTTCCGGCGGCGGCTCCTGCCGTTGCGGGCGGGATTGCGGCGGCTGCTGACCTCGGTTGGCGAACGGCGCGTTTTCTCGGCGGTTCCCACTCATCTGTCGACTTCTCCTCTCATACGATTCGTTCGTTGTGGCCGTAACGTCTTCCTGCGACAGCAGGGATTCCCTCGAAACCGGAGTAGGGACCTCGACGGGCGGAGGTTCGGGCACCGTCGATTCGGGAGGGGACGGATCCGGCAGAACAGGCGCCGGTATTTCGCCCAAGGCAGGTTCCGGTGCAGTCATTTCATCCGTATCGGGTTCCGGCTCGCCCAATACCGGCTCTGGCGGCGGTTCCGATCGTTCAGGTTCAAACGGCGATTCCATTGCAGTCTCCGCACTCACATCATCTCCGTCGTTTTCGGCAGGCTCGTTTTCTACAGCGTCTTCGCCCGCAGGCTCGTCATCGTCCAAATCCTGGAGATTACGATAGAGCCACTGTAAGTCCTCTTCGTCCTGCTTCCTACCACGTTTGAAAAGCGGCATACATTGCCTCTCCTTTCTCGCCCAGATCCCCTGCAGGTTGGGTTCGATGTCGATGAATTCAAGGAAGACACGCAGCGAAATCCCAGTATCAACCTATTATACAACGAAAAGGCAAATGCACACTTTCCACTTTTTCACAAGCGGTGTTGACAGAGGGTTGCAGCCCAAAATAGGAGCGAACTTTCACATGTCTTTGTTGAGGTCTGAGCCATGTCCAGCCCACTGTTCCAATCTGAGGCCAGGTTAGTGGCTGCTCTCTCCTGAATTTCTCGGGCGGTCGGGCCTATTCGGCCCTCCCTTGTGCGGGGGCTCCGCCCCCGCAACGCCCCCTCTCCTACAACATGCCTAGCCAACCGGGTGTCGACATTGGTAACATGTGCCCAATCGAAAGGATCTCGCCAGACCACGTCGCGCCAGTCCCATCAGATCCCCGTAGGTGCCGGCCATGTGCCTGCCTTCGCATCCCCTTCAACTGACGGAACCCATGATAATGTCCGGTCTGGCGCCTCCCCTGCGTCTTTCCAAAGGCCGCCAGACTATTCCCACCCCAATCTTGGGATGCACCCGCAGCGCGTTTGTCCTTGACATGCGCTCGAAAGCAACTCTATACTACATTGGCATTCCCAGTCGATCACACCAGCTTACTTGCCATGCCTGTCTACGCCGATGCCGAGCAACTCTATAGGGTCCTGGAGCGCGTTTTTGAAAGGGTGAAGGAAAGTCCCGGCGCGATCGAGTCCTTTACCAGCAGCAATCTTGTCATCCGTCTGCGCCTGACCGATCCTGAGGCGGAGGTGCTGCTGGACGGCCGACAGCCTCCGCTGGAGGTCTTCTTTGGGACACGGCCAGGCAAGGCGGACCTGGAATTGACGATGACAGCCGATCTTCTGCACGACGTCTGGTGCGGCCAGCGCAAACTGAAGGATGCCTTTTTCGGGGGTGAGATCCAGTCAAGCGGCAACATCTTTCTGGCCATGAACCTGACCGATCTGTTTCGCGAAGCGGAACGGGCTTACGCGCTTATGCAGCAAGGCGGGAGCGCAACGTTCGACGCTCATTCTGAGGAGGATTCGTCCTCCTGAAGTTCTCTTTTTGGACTTAGCCTAGGCGCCTTGGGTAGCAGTCGAGAGGTCCAACCTGGCATAGACGATATTCGCCCTTCTTTGACACCCGATTCGGGCACCGCTATAAATGGATACATATCGACTGACCACCGAAAAACCTGATCGCCGGACACGGATTACCAACCACTGCAAATGAGCGTAACGGAAGAAATTAAAGCTCGGATCGATGCCGTAGACTTCATTTCCCGTTATGTGACCCTGCAACGCGCCGGCCGATCATTTAAAGCCAATTGTCCCTTTCATCAGGAACGCACGCCCAGCTTCGTCGTTTTCCCCGAAACCGGCACCTGGCGTTGTTTCGGCGCATGCAGCACCGGCGGCGACATATTCACTTTCCTGATGCAGAAGGAAAACATGGATTTTCGGGAGGCTTTGCAGGCTCTGGCCCAGGAGGCCGGCGTTCAGCTGCCCGAAGAGACAGACAGGGACGAATTCCAGGGACGGGATCTTCTATACGAACTGAACGACAAAGCGGCCCTCTTCTTCAGGAACCAGCTTCACCGCAACCAGGAGGCGCAGCCGGCGCGCGACTATCTGCAACGACGCGGCATCAATGCCGGGGTTGCCGCCCAGTTCCAACTCGGTTTTGCGCCGGACAGTTGGGATGCGCTGCGCGACCATCTGGTGCAGGCCGGTTATTCGCCCGACGTCCTGCACCGGGCCGACCTGGTCAAGCATAATCCGGAACGGGACTCCTACTACGATTCCTTTCGCGACCGGCTGATTGTACCCATCCATGATCGCCAGGGCCGGGTAATTGGTTTCGGGGGGCGGGTTTTGGACGGTTCGCTGCCCAAATATCTGAATACAGCGGAAACCCCTCTCTTTCACAAATCCCACGTTGTATATGGGCTGGACCGGGCCTACAGAGCCATCCGCCAGGCTGACAGCGTCGTTGTAGTCGAAGGCTATATGGATGTGATCGCCGCTCACCAGTTCGGCTTTGAGAATGTCGTGGCCTGCCTGGGGACAGCCTTAACGGAGGCGCAGTTGCGCCAGCTCCACCGCTATACTGACAACTTCATCCTGGCGTTGGACGCGGATACGGCCGGCGAGCAGGCAACACTGCGGGGCCTGAACCAGGCGCGACAGGCTCTGAAGAGGAAGGCCAAGCCGGTACTTACTGCGACGGGGCGGATGCATGTAGAACACCGGCTCAGCGCCAACCTGCGCATCACCACACTGCCGGAGGGCCGCGATCCGGATGACATTATCCGCCAGAGTACCAGCTCCTGGCAGGAGTTGGTGAGCACGGCAACACCCCTTGTCGACTATTATTTCGGAATTGTCACCAAGCAGTATGATCTGGACAGCGCCAGAGGCAAGGGAGAGGCGGTAGCCGAGTTGACTCCGCTCATCGCGGAGTTGGGCGATGAGGAGGAACAGCAGCATTACATCCAGCGCTTGAGCCGGCTTGTCCGCATTGAAGAACGGACGATTGAGCAGCGGGTGAAGGCCAACGCCCGCGAGTTACGGCATCCACCGCAGGAGGGCCGCCACCGGCGCCGGTTCACCCGGCCACAGAATGGGCAGGCCGCGGCGGGAGCGGAATCACAGACGGCCCCGGATTTTGCGCCTCAGGAGGAGGCCGCCGACGCAGGCCGGACTGTAGGCAACGAAGCGTATGGGGCGACACCATCATCGCCGCCGCCGGACCTGGCAGCTATTGTGCCGGAGGCGAAACTGGAGGTCTTTCTGCTGGCCCTATTGATCGACGAGCCGGACCTGTTGATATGGCTGTCGGAGAAATCGCAGGAGTTGGAGATCGCCCCACTGAGCGGAAATGATTTCCAGCAGATCGAGTACCGGGAGATCTTCAGTGCGTTGCGGCGCTTCATCGCCAGTGATGAACTCTGGGACATCAAAGCGTTTCAGGAGACACTCAGCCCCACCTATCACCCGGTCCTATCGCAGTTGACGACTCAGATTTTGGCGATGCCGGAACGGGAGCAGGGGGAAATTCAGATTGCGCTGCTTAAATTGCTGATCCGGCTTCGGTATGCGCGGCTGCGAGAAAGTCTGTCGGCAATGCAATTTCTGTTGCACGATGCACAGGAAAACGAGAACCGCGAAGCGATTCTGGAATTTTCATCGATCATAAACGCCAATCGCCGCGACCGTCATCACCTGGAACACGTAATGGCGCGTAGTACCCAGGTAACTTACGGAGTCACACGAGTTGAATCAGGCATCGCTATCGCCTGAGATCCCCCAATACAGGTGGAAAAATGGCACCCAAACGCAGTGCGTCAAAGACGAAGCCTGCCGTCGCCTCGGCCAACTATCCAAGTGCCGGCAGCGAGCTTGATGATCACAGTTCACAGACTGAAGAATCACTAGAAGTGACGGAACTGTATCCGGAGACAGACGGTAGGCAGGAGAACAGTGCCCTTCCTTCGATTGAACGCGATCTGAAGCTGGAAGAAGAGATAGAGCAGGAGACGCAGATCCCGGTAGAAAAGATCATAGAGGATGTGCAGGAGGTCGGCCAGGTCCTGGATCCGATGCGGATGTATCTGAGCGAGATCGGCCGCCACGACCTGCTGACCACCGAACAGCAGACCGCTCTGGCGATACGAATCCGGGCCGGTCTGCAGGCCGAAGAGCGCCTCGAACAGGCTACTGCCGACGGCGACGAGCCAGCGGCAGAGCTGACCCCGGAAGAAATCGAAGAGTTGGAAGCAGTTGTCGCTGATGGCAAACTGGCGCAGGGCAATCTGGCCCAGAGCAATCTGCGACTGGTCGTCAGTGTCGCCAAACGCTACATTGGCCGCGGCCTGAACTTTCAGGATCTCATTCAGGAGGGGAATGTCGGCTTGCTGCGTGCGGTAGAGAAGTTCGATCACACGCTGGGGTTCAAATTCAGTACGTACGCCACCTGGTGGATTCGCCAGGCTATCAGTCGGGCAATCGCGTACCAGGCGCGCACCATTCGCATTCCGGTGCATATGGTGGAAACGATCAACCGCCAAATGCGCGCCGAAAGAGAACTGCAACAGGAACTGAAGGGCGGGGAGCCCACTCCGGAAAAGATAGCACTGGAGATGGGTTATCTGGAAGAGGATGTGGCTGCGGAGGTGCGCCAGGCGTGGGAGGAGGAGCAGCCGATCACGGGTGATCTTAAAGCCATTCTGGACCAGGCTGTTTCCAAGGTGCAGCGCATCCAGCGGCTCAGCCGGGAGCCGATCAGCCTGGATATGCCGGTTGGGGCTGAAGAGAACAGCTTTTTGGGCGATTTTATCGAAGACGAGAGCATTCCCGCTCCTGTAGATTCCGCCAGCCGCCTGTTGCTGCAGGAGCAGATGAGCGAGATTCTGAATGACTTGCCTGAGCGGGAACGAAAGGTGCTCAGTATGCGCTTCGGTCTGGAAGACGGTACAAGCCAGACGCTGGAGGATGTGGGTAAGGAGTTCAACATCACCCGCGAGCGTGTGCGACAGATTGAGGCAAGAGCTTTGCGCAAACTACGCCATCCTCTGCAGAGCCGGAAGTTGCGCGATTATCTGGGCTGATGGCCTGCATCAGAGCCGTTTCGGCGAGGTCGTAATTTTGACAGTTGCCCGGCCAGATTGATATACTGGCTACTTGTTGTCTTGAAGGATTCCGACATCTGCGGGCCCCAAGCGACCACGTAAGGAATGGTGTGATCCTCGGTAGCTCAATCGGCAGAGCATCCGGCTGTTAACCGGAGGGTTGTTGGTTCGAATCCAACCCGAGGAGCCTGAACATTCGACCGCCAACCGAGACGACTAGATAGTTAACGCGAGGTCCTGAAGGGATTACACTTCAGGACCTCGCCCTTTCTGGCGTTTTTCAGAGGGCAGAGGCCCTCCCCCACAGGCTCCTCAATCCGGTGCGCTAGCCCCGTTCCGGTCCCCGACCAGTGGCGCGCCGGCCGAGCCAAAGCACTCATCGACCGAAACAGCGGTCCGGATACTATCGTCTCCAAGTCGAAGAAACGGCGGAAGCGCCGGAGTAGGATAAAGGCTCCAGGGAGAGACCAAGAGAGAAGAATATCCAACATGACCAAAGCGAAACTCGGAACATTCGAAGAGTTGCTGCAGCTCTCTGAAGAAACCATGCGACCTATTGTAACAGCGCTTCGGGAAACCGTGTTCCAAGTCGATCAGAATGCGTGCGAGGTGGTTCGCCTTGGCGACCGAGCTGCGACTTATGGCGTGGGTCCACGGAAGATGCTCGATGGCTACGCCTATATTCTGCCGCATAAGAAATGGGTCAATCTTGGATTTTACCAAGGTGCTGACCTGGCAGATCCGGCGGGTCTGCTGGAGGGGACGGGCGCCAAAATGCGCCATGTGAAGATTCGCTCAGTTGATGACGCAAATCTGCCGGCGGTCCAGGCACTAATCCGGCAAGCACTTGATATGCGCAGAGAAACTCTCGGGGGCTGAACATTTGACGAGGATGGATGGTTCCTTGCGTTCCTCGCGGTCAAAAGAACAGCGGATTTCCGAAACTTGCCGACAACTGCCGGCACTCGTCATTTCAGGCAACCCGGCAATGCGGACGTAACCCCGGCCGGCGATCCCCTCGTGGTGTGGTGGTATCTGGTCCGAGTTCAGACATTGGCAACGATCCAGAGATGTTTTTTCCCTCTCCAACACGACTCCAGCCCAAAAAGGAGACCAAGATATGGGCTCAATCAAGCTGTATGAAGCTGCTTTTCCCTATGCGGAGGATGTCCTGGCACTGCCGGTTGAGGATATCGATCAAGCTTCCGCGTGGTACCGAGACGCGTTTGGACTCAAAGAGGTCGAACGACGTGATGACCCTGTGCCGACGGTTATTCTTGAGCGCGACGGCGTTCGCATCGGGTTCGCGGTTAATGGCGGTGACGCCAGTAACGATGGCGCGGCGATTCGGGTGACCGATATCCACAGAGCGCGCCAGGAGCTGGAGGGCAGGGGGATCGAAATCGGAAACTGGCGCGTGGACGAGAACGACGGGCAGAAGTTACAGGTCTTTTTCGTTATCGCCCCGGATGGGCTCTGCTACTACTTCCACCAGCCAATTGGGGACGGGTTGGACGGTTAGACAAGCTGCTCGAGGAGAGGTGATCGGATGTAGGTCAGATTCGGGGTGCAGTTGCGTTTCCATAGGCGGATTGCACTGCCTGTTCCATCGCTGCAATCTCTTCGTTGGTCAGAAAGTCGAAGTGGCTGGCTTGTTTGCGTCTGGAGAGCCGGCCGTTGTTTTATCGTCGAGTTCGGCTCGTCGAACTGAACCACAGGATCTTCCAGCCTAACCAAGTCAATGCAAAACATGCTGTTACCAAGGGGTTTGTGCCAAGCAAAACAGTTACAACAGCAGCAAAACAGTTACACTGCGCCAACCGGCGAGCAAAACAGTTACAAGCCTCCTATTCCGGCAGGCCGGTTCAGCCGGCAAATGGCGCAACTGTACCGGCCATTACCATAAACCCCAGCACGGCTAACGCGGTCATCATCAGGATTATCGTGTTACTCCGGCGGGTGGCGGCGCGTTCGGCGACCAGTTCCGATTCCAACTCGATCCGCGTCATCCTCTTGATGTCCTTCGCCATGATTGCTCCTCTTTGGCCCCTGCCTGACTGGCTGGATTTCACTCTACTGATCTAATATAGCACACCCGTTCTGATATGTCAATACCCAATTTCACTTGGGTGCATCCCAGACTTGGGGTGGGAACAGTCTGGCGGGGAATCAGAGCCAGCGGTGGCTGGCGTTGTTTACCGTCTTTAGGCGAGACGCAGTGCAGGCGCCAGGCCTGGCCGTACAGTGGGGTCGGTCAGTTAGGGCGGGTGCGAGGGCAGGCACATGGCCGGCACATGGCCGGCACATACGGGGATCTGATGGGACTGGCGGGACGTGGTCTGGCTGGACACCTTCGAATAGGCACCTGTCACCAATATCGACACCCGGTCGATGAGGCGTGTTGTAGGAGAGGGGGCGTTGCGGGGGCGGAGCCCCCGCACAAGGGAGGGCCGAATAGGCCCGACCGCCCAAATGCGAGGAGAGAGGGGAGAGGAGAGAGTAGTGAGAAACACCAATTCATGTGCAGGCAATTGGAAAGTGAAGTGACCGTGGCCTGGTTTCTTCCAGAGGTATACGAAAGTTCGCCCCCATTTTGGGATGCACCCTTCCACTTTTGATCCCAATTGGATGACGAAAGAGAACCGGGGATCATTGCGTGAACAGCCATGATGGACTGCTTTCGCGTAAGCCTGACTACAGCACGGGGCCTCCTGTTGCAGCATAATTGTGGTATGTGCGGCAGGTGAGTTGCCTGCTGACGACGTACAGACGAAAATACAGTACATTGGTGCGCAGCGGCGGGACGGAATTGCAGTTCATCGTTGTCCGACCACTTTCCACCAGTGCTTTCAACTCCAAGGGGGAATCCCATGTTGAGGAATCGATGGATACAGCTGGGCGGTCTGCTCATGATCGCTACGTTTATTCTGCTGGCCTGCGTTCCGATCGGGACGGAAGAGGCGCCGGTGCAGCCCGCAGCGGCGGCGGACAGCGAAAGCGGTGAGGCGGTGACGGCGGACAGCGGCGAAACTGACAGCAGCGACAGCAACGCTCAGGCGACGGCCAGCGTCAATACGGGCGTGCCACAGCTGAGCGGCGAACTGATCACGGACGGTGTTCCGCCGCCGTTCCGTACGCGCGGCTTTTCAACCGACTTCTCGCGGAGGACGGTGGAGTGGGATTCGATCCTTTCCGGAGGTCCGCCCAAGGACGGCATACCGGCGGTCGACAGTCCGGAATTTGAGTCGATAGCTGCCGGGGATGAGTGGCTGGAGGAGGTGGATCCGGTGATCCTGTACAGCCACGGCGACGTGTCACGCGCCTATCCTCTGAGCATCCTGATCTGGCACGAGATTGTGAACGACGAAGTCGACGGTCAGCCGGTCTCGATCACTTTCTGTCCGCTGTGCAACGCCAGCATCGCTTTTGATCGCAACTTTGACGGTCAGGTCCTCGATTTCGGGACCACCGGGCGGCTGCGCAACAGTGATCTGATCATGTACGACCGCCAGACGGAGACCTGGTGGCAACAGTTCACGGGCGAAGGGATCGTCGGCAAGTATGCCGGTGAGCAGCTGAGATTCCTGACGAGCCAGGTACTCTCCTGGAAGGATTTCAAAGAGGCTTATCCGGAAGGTGAGGTGCTGGCGCGGCCGAACATGCCCCGCAACTACGGGTACAACCCGTATGTGGGGTACGACAGCACATCGCGACCCTTCCTCTTCCGGGGCACACCGGATTCCCGCCTGGCGCCGGCCGAGCGCGTCCTCGGCCTGACGACGGATACCGATGCCATCGCATATCCTTTTGCAGTGTTGGAGGAGGCCGGCGTCGTTCATGATTCGTTCGGCGGTGTTGAGCTTGCGATTTTCCACAAAGCCGGGCTGGCCAGCGCGCTGGACAGTTCCGTGATCAGTCAAGGTCGCGACATCGGCACGGTAGCAGTCTACGATCGGCGGGTGGGGGATCAGCTTCTGACCTTTTCGCCCGGCGAAGATGGCTCATTCAGCGACGCCGAGACAGGCAGCACCTGGGACATTCTGGGAGAGGCCGTCGCAGGGCCCCTGGCGGGCGAGAAGTTGACCCCGATCCTGCATTTCGATCACTTCTGGTTTGCGTGGGCGGCATTCTTCCCGGAAACGGAGCTCTACAGCCCAAGCTAAGTTCAGGGGCCGGTGGTCGGTGGTCAGCGGATTCGCTGGCCGCCGACCGCTTGTTGTCAGGGCAACCAGCAGCTTCCGGTCAAGGATAGCTCCTCGAAATTCAGAGGGGTGACTCCGGTCTGGTCGAGCTTGACCCGATAGCGGCGCCAGGGAAGATAGAAGTAGGTATACCCTCGCATGCAGACCTGTGCCTGCGGCTTGTCGATGTCGCCGAAGGCATCAGGCGCTTCCACTGGGACGTAACGAATATCCTCCAGGGCCAGGCGGTGGACCCAAAGGCCTGTTACGCCGTAAGTTGATTCGGCGGCGCGGCGGGCATTGACCGAAAGCCGCAACTGGTCGCCTGTTACCTGTGCGGCGGGCGGGCTGAGGTAGCGGGGGAGAAGGCCCCAGGACAGGAGGACGAACGTCACAAACGACAGCAGCCGAAAACGAAGCCCCCTCTCTCTCAGCTGGATGGCCTCGCTGAGAATGCGCCAGAGAACCACACCCCCAAACAGCAGTAACCACAACAGCAACAGGTTCAGGAGAAAGTCGCCGATATAGATCTGAACGGATCCGGCGGTGGAGAGTGTGGCGAAGGGGAGAGGGAAACCAATGCGACCGGGGCAGAGATCAATGCATCCGGCGCTGTGAGGGGGGACGACGAACAGATAGTAGGCCGCCACGTTCAACACCATGCTGAAGAGAAGCGTGCCGGCAAAGATTGCGTACCAACGGCCCGTTTGCTGGGTCCACCAGATCATCAGCAGGGCGCCCAGAATCAGGCCGGCAATCCCCAGGATCAGATGAGTGATGCCGGCGAAATGTATCAAGCCTTCAGGCCAGATTGCAGTCGCTACCGGCCATTGATCATCCATCACCGGCGAATCCGAACAGGACCGGAATAACGCTGCCAGCAGAGGAAGATGCGGTCATAGTATCCCGGCAGCTGACCGCGCATCTCGGGCCGTCCTTTACCTGTCCACTCCTCCAGTCTCGGAACCCTATTTCCCGATCTTGCACTGATCAGAACCGAGCCATCGTCGCAGGCGGCGTAGTCGCCTACCACGTCGCCCAGCGGGTAAAGATAGGAAGAGCGGGCTGCGGCGCCCGTTTTGCGCAGATCCACTTCGGTGATACCGAATATCTCCAGCGAAAAGACGCCTTGGGGTGAGAAACGGCTACGGGCAAGGAGGATCCTATCATCGTCCCGCCAAGCCACTTGCGGGGCGAAGAACTCGAATCTTGTCTGGGTCTGTGCGCTCAAGCGGCCGCGCGTCCCTGCGCCATTGGGCGCCATCTCCCGCACCCACAGCTGATTGGCGGGGCGCACAAAGCCCACGGTCAAGCTCGGATGCTGCGGATCATAGGCCAGATGGGCGAGGCGGCTGTTGCCGGGGCTGAGCTGGAACGGCCCGCGATAGATGCCCTCGGGCGCCAGCCTGCTCACGTCGATTGCTCCCTCTGCATTCAGATCGACGCGGTAGAGTCCGGTATACTGACGCCCTGCATCCAGGTTGGCGGTATCGATCACGAAGGAACGTAATTCTGTGGGGCCGGCCAGGGCTGCGATAAGCGTTGGTTGGATTGAGATGTTGGCACTTTCACCCAACAGGGAGGTAGGAGCCTGCACGCGCAGAACGATCTCGCCATCCTGGCTGTCGTAGTGCCATAGCCGCCACTGAGCCAGCCCAACCTGCGGTACTTCGATCCACCAGATATCGCCGCGTTCGTCGGCTACGATTCCCCGTACGCCGTTGAAGGGATAGGCCTGGAAGGAGAGTCCGATGCCGTCCCCGCGCACATAGAGGAAGCCGTTTCGGTCGGCGGGCGCGTTGGCATCAGGGATTACGAATCCTTCGGCGCCGTCGAAGACCGGCAGCACGCTCTGTCCGGTTTCGCGGACGACGGTCACCACTCCGTCCTGGTGCAAGAGAAATACGCCTGGGTCGCCGCGCCTTCCCAGCAGTGCAACCGCTTTGCCGCTCTCTTTGGCGGCGCCAAAGGTCGGCACATCCATGCGTCTGACGCGCTGGAACTCAGGGGGAGCGACCACGCGCATGCTTGAGACGGTCACGCTCCCACCATCTTCTTCGCGCCCTGCCACATAGACCCTTGTACCCGGCCAGAGGAAGTCGGTACCGGCGTCGAGCCATTCGCCGCGGGAGGCCCCAAAGATTCCGCTCCACATCATAATCTGCTCCGCAAGCGGGTCGATATCCAGCAGCAGGCGTTCACCGCTGTCGGTGCGAACGGAAAGCAGTTCGGTGGGATCGGCCGGATCGGTCTCATCGAGTACGGTCGCTGCAAATTCATCGGCCTGAGGAGGGGGGGCCTGCGCTGGTTGCAGGTCGACGGCGTACAGTTCCGTGGGAATGTGGTCGTCTGCTTGGGTCGAAGCAGCCCGTGTGGCAGTCGGCGTCGGCGTGGCCGTGGCAGTTGGGGTAGATGTCGCCGTGGGCGATGGCGTCTGTGTCGGTGTCAGAGTTGGCGTCAGAGTCGGCGTGAGTGTAGGCGTAAATGTCGGTGTAGATGTGGCCGTCGGCGCGCTTGTCGGTGTTTCCGTTGCGGTCGGGGCGGGCGTCACTGTTGACGTCGCCGTCATTGTGGGCGGTGCTGTCGGGGTGGCGGTCAGTGTGGGAGGCAGCGCGGCCGTCACCGACTCGGTCGTTTCGATTGGGGGTGGTGTCACTCTTAACCCAATGCCGGGCGGGCGGGAGCCGAACGGCCGGATGCGGATGCCCTCATCGGTATAGTTCAGAAGGGTCGTCAGATCGCCGGCGATCTCCAGTAGCTCGACCGCCATCCAACCTTCCTCGCCGTTCAAATCCGTCCGTGAATCGGTTACTTTCAACAGGACCCAGGTACCGCTGGCCACGATTCCCCCAATGGTGACCTGGACATCCTGGCCCACGCGCGCCAGTACGTCGTCCTGCGTGGAGGGCCCGGCCCGCAGACGGGCGGGGAACAGAACGACATGGCCCGTCACATTGTCAGGCGCGCCAATTTCGATTTCCGAAGGGAAGACACTGATTGGCACATAGAGTTCCGTCGCTGTCGGTGTTGGTGTGGCAGTTGGTGTCCAAGTCGGTGAAGGGGTCACCGCATCGGTCGATGTCAGGGCCGGCGCCGGGCTGCCCGTAGCTGTTGCCATCGAAGCAGAGACGTCCGTTGCGGTAGGGGAAGCAGTTGCGACACCGGCCTGGGCGGCCATCGCGGCGACGGGGGTGGAAGTGGCCGCAGGCGTATTAGTCGAGGGGTCCGACTGCTGCGCCGAAACAGCGGTTGCACCACGGTCGGCCGCTGGCAAGACGGCAGGATCGACGTCGCGCAGCAAGAGCAAGAGAAGCACGAGCAGCGAAACGACGATGGCGAAAACTACGCCGGCCGCGAGTGGATTCCCCCAAATCAGACTTCGGCCGGCGGCCAGAGCTCTCCCCAAACGCAGGAAACGATAATTCATCGGCCGCGCTCAGAATGTGAGGCTGCAGCGCATTTCTCAGGATGCGAATTCATCAGTTCTGCACCGTCACCGTCACGCTACAGGGTTGCGGATAGTTGCCAGTGGCATCGACCACAACGACCCGAATGACATAAGCGCCGTTCGCCATGGCTGTGCTGTTCAGATTGCCGAGAAGGCCGCCGATTACGGGGTTTTCGGCGCCGTCAAAGTAGTTGAAGTTCTGATTTGCGCCGCTGGCTGCAAACTCCAGCTTGTAGAAGGAGAATCGATCGTGCTGGGCTGTACCCACAATTGGGACCTGCCCGCTTACGACCGCCCCGTTTCCCGGCGACAGTATGACTGCACGCCCGTCGGGACACAGTGCCGGAGAGACGGGAAGGGGATTGGGCGCGGTGTCAGGCTGTTCCGGCTGTGTATCGTCCTCCTGGTTGTCCGGCACTGGTGTGGCGACAACGATGCGGGTTGGAAACGGGGTCGGTGTCGGTGGTTCCGGCGTGAACGTCGGCGTCGGAATCAGGGCGGACAGTGACGTATTTGGGGATGTTGAGGAGTCGTCCGGTGATGAAAGAGCTGAGGATGACTCCACCGCGAGCATTGCCTCGCGCAGCGTTGTGCTGGCGAAATAGGTGAATCCCATCACCACAAGCATCAGCAAGGCTGAGAGAAAGATGCGATACAGATCGTCTATCGCCTTGTCTCGCTCCAGGGAGAAGACGGCCTGTCGCCGCTCAGCGCGTACCTGCCACGTGCGATACAGTTGAAAAAGGGCCAGCAGACCACACGTTGCATAGATATAAGGTGCAATGTTGGCAATGGCCTCAACCAGAAAACCCATTGGCAGTTACTGAACCGGGACGCCAAACAGCCTAGCTGCTTGCCGCGGGAACCAGGCCCAGGAGCAAGCTGACAACCAGGAGGAAATGGAATAAACCCTATCCAGATAGTCTACCGTAGCCGGGTAGTTCCGCCAAAAAGATCTGAAATCTTAGGAGGGAGGCGCCTGGGCGTGATGGCTACGGCGCGAAGGTGATCCTTGACCGCTTTGCCTATTCCCTGCCAATGGACTATCATGAATAGTCTATTCCATTTACCCGAATTGGAAGGCGTGAGAAAGATCTGTCCATGAATTTCGATTTTGTTTTTCGCTCGCGACGCAGCAATGTCCTGGCGCGCAACGGACTGGTTGCAACCAGTCAACCACTAGCTGCCCAGGCCGGATTGTCGATCCTGCAGGCGGGAGGCAACGCGGCTGACGCCGCCATCGCCACTGCCGCTGCCCTGAACGTGGTCGAGCCGATATCCACCGGTATTGGCGGCGACTGTTTCGCCCTTTACTGGGATGCCAGGACTGAGAGTGTGACCGCGCTGAACGGGTCTGGCCGCTCTGCAAGTGGGGCGTCGATCGACGACCTGTGCCGTCTCGGTTATTCTCGTATGCCGCAGTTTACCGGCCACAGCGTCAGCATACCGGGGACCGTTGCCGGGTGGAGCGATCTGCTGGAAAGACACGGCAACATGACGCTGGCCGATGTACTCAAACCGGCCATTCATCTGGCCGAAGAGGGCTACCCCGTTACCGAATGGATAGGGCGGGGCTGGGCGGCCCAGGCAGCGAAACTGCGGCGTTCGTCGGACTGGGTCAGCAATGACCTGGACAACGGACCGGAGCAGCCCAGCGGTCATGAGCTTCTCATCGACGGCTGCGCGCCGCGGCCCGGGCAGATAATGCGCATCCCCACTTTGGGCCGGACGCTGCGGGCGATCGCCGCGGATGGAAAGAAGGCGATCTACGGCGGGGCGTTCGCTGTCAAGCTGAGCGAGCATGTTCAGCGTTACGGCGGCTGGATCACTTCGCAGGATATGGCGGCCCATACCAGCACCTGGCAGGAGCCCATCACAGCTGATTTCGGTGATGTTCGCCTGTACGAATGCCCGCCCAACGGGCAAGGACTGGCGGCAATCATCGCCGCCAATCTGGCGGATGGCTTCGACCTGGCCGAGATGTCGAGCGTCGACCGGTTGCACACGCTGGTGGAGTGTATGCGCATTGGCTACGCGGAGGCCCAGCAGTGGGTCTGTGACGTCGATGTGGTACAAATCCCTCTTAGCACGCTCGCCAGCCGGGCATACGCTGATCAGAGGCGCCCGGAGATTGACCCGCAGCGCGCGGCAGCGTCGGTTTCCAGCGGTTATCCCATGGCCGGTTCAGATACCGTCTATCTGTCGACTGTGGACGGCGAAGGGAACGCGTGCAGTTTTATCAACAGCCTCTACCAGGGAGTGGGCAGCGGTTTGGTTGTGCCCGGGAGCGGGGTCAGCCTGCAAAACCGGGCCGCGCTCTTCGTGCTTGACCCCGACCATCCCAATAGCCTCGCTCCGAACAAGCGCCCGTATCACACGATCATCCCGGCGATGACGACCAGGGGCGGCGCGTTGCATGCCAGCTTCGGTGTGATGGGAGGTTACATGCAGCCCCAGGGACATCTGCAGATGCTGGTCAACATGGTGGCCCTGGGCATGAGTCCGCAGCAGGCCCTGGACATGCCGCGCTGGTCTTTGAGCGGCCCGCATGCAGGGTTGGGCGCGGACGAAGACGGAGGCCTGTTGTCGATCGAGGAAGGCTGGGATTACGATATCCTGGCGGAAATGTCCCGCCGCGGACATCAGGTGGTTCCCGTGAATGGTGCGGGGCGAAGTGGTTTCGGGGGTGGACAGATAATTGTCCGCGATCCGGAAAGCGGTGTCCTGACCGGGGGAAGCGACCCGCGCAAGGACGGCTGCGCGGTCGGCTGGTAACGGGAGAACGGCTGCAACGATCAAGGTGCCCCAAGCGTCAGGCAAGTCCGAGGTTGATGAATGGTTCTAATACCCACGGTGTCGTTCGCACCGGTTCGTGAGAAGATGGAAGGCGCGGGTCTGAACGACCTGCTGATTCGCAGTTTTGAACATTACTACGCCCAACTCTGCGACGGCGCCACAGGATACATCCCCGGCGCCAGCGCACGTCCACCATCAGGTGTAGCGGACAGCTCCACGGCCATCGGTTTCCATGAAGAGGGCGTGGACGCGCTCAGCCGGCTCGTTGTTGTGAAACTTAACGGCGGCCTGGGCGCGACGATGGGTCTGCATGGGCCGAGATCGCTGCTGATGGTGAAAGACGGGTTGCGCTTTCTCGATATTATCGTCCGCCATGTCCTGCACCTGCGCCGGAAGAAGACGGCCCGACTGCCCCTCATCTTCATGAACAGCTACAGCACGCAGGGAGCAACACAACAGGCGCTTACCGCCTACCCACAGCTTGCCAAAGGTGACGCTGGCAGTCTGCCTCAGACGTTTCTGCAGAACAAAGTACCCAAGATCTGGCAGGAGAATCTGCAGCCGGTAGAGTGGCCTCAAGACCCGGCCAAGGCGTGGTGTCCGCCCGGGCACGGTGACATTTACCTCACCCTGCACATGAGCAGCCTGCTCAGAAAGATGCTCTCTCTTGGGTACGAATACATGTTCATCAGTAACGCCGACAACCTTGGCGCAACTGTCGACACCGATATTCTCGGGTATTTCGCGGCCCGTCGCCTACCTTTTCTGATGGAGGTAACCGCTCGCACGGCGGCCGACCGCAAGGGGGGCCACCTCGCCCAGAGCCCTGATGGACGGCTCCTGCTGCGGGAGATCGCCCAGTGCCCGCCAGAGGAGGTCGAGCAGTTTCAGGACATCGACCACTACCGGCTGTTCAATACCAACAATCTGTGGATTCACCTGCCCACCTTGCGAGAGCTGCTGCAGGAGCGGGACGGTTTTCTGGACCTGCCTATGATCGTCAACAACAAGCCGGTGGACCCTTCCCATCCGGACTCGCCACCGGTTTTCCAGTTGGAAACCGCGGTAGGCTTGGCGATCTCCGCGTTCGACGGCGCGCAGGCGATCCAGGTGCCGCGCGACCGCTTTTTGCCGGTCAAACGATGTAATGACTTGCTTGCGCTGCGGTCGGATGCCTACCGGCTAAGCCAGGCGCAGCGCGTCGGTTTGGATCCGCGGCGGGGGAGCGGTCCCTTCCCCGGGGGCGCCCCCCTTGTCGAACTGGACGACCGCTTCTACCAGTTCATCGACCAGATCGAGGAACGGTTTCCGCACGGGCCGCCCTCTCTGCTCCGGTGCCGCAGTTTTTCGGTTGCAGGCCCTTACACCTTTGGCGCCTCTGTCACGGTGGAAGGCGACGTCAGTTTGTCAAACAGCTCGGACACACCGGTCGACATCCCCGACGGCGCCGTACTCTCCGGGTAGGCAGGCTCTCTGCGGCCGGTGGATGTTCGGCCGCGATCGGGCTGCTAGCGGTGCCGCTTGCGCATCTGTTCCAGTAGCAGCGACTTGCCCCTGTGATAGCCGTGCCATAGCAGCGGGCTGGGCGACCAGTCCCACGCCCCCGTGTGCACGGCCATGCGGGCGGCAAAGCCCTCCTTGAAGCGCCATACGCCCTGGAGAGGATCGGCCGGATCGGCCGGGTTCGTCGGCGCACCCCACCAGTCATAGACCGTGCAGCCCTGTGCCCGGGCCCACTGCAGCGCCCGCCACTGTAGCAGGTAGTTGGGCATGTCGCGGCGGCGGCGTGCACTGCTGGCCCCGTTGAAATAGAGAGTTTGACGACCGTAACGGAGCAGGAACAGCCCGGCAACCGGCTGAGACTCCTGCGGATGGTCGGCCAGCAACAGCGCTCCGCCGGTCAGGTTCCCCTCATCCTCCTGCATCTTCAGAAACATACGCCACAAGGCGTCGTAGTAGGCGAAGGGGCGGATCAGAAAACCATCGCGGGCGCTCGTTTCCTGGTAGAGTCGATAGAAGGCCGGCAGGTCTGCAACATCGCCGCAGCGGACGGTGACTTCCCGCCGTTCAGCCAACCGGATATTATAGCGCCATTTGCTCTTGAACGCGGCCAGCAGTTCTTCATCGGACCGGGTGATGTCGGTGAAGCCGGTGTTCTTGAACTGGATCTGCTCCGGGCTGAAGCGCCAGTTGCGCTGGACCAGCAGTTGCTTCAGGCGGACTCCTTCGCTATCCTCCTCGCTGACGTCAGGATCGATTTTCACCTGAAGGCAGCCCCGCCGCCGGCACAGCTCTTCGATCTGCGCCAATACCAGTGCAGCTGCTTCGTCGTCCGACCAGTCCAGCAGCGGGCCTTTGGGCACGTAAGCGACGCGCAAGGGCAGCCCTGCCGTAGGCTGCCGCGACAGCCACTGAAAGGCCCCCAAGGGGCGCCCGCCGCGCAGCAGACGCCAACGCTCAACGCGCCAACCGCTGCCGGCTTTGACGGCACCCCACGACCAACTTTGGAGCACGTGGCTGCGGTCGGGCGGCAACTGCTCCAACAGATCTTCCCACGCTGAGGCCGTCACCACCGGTTCCATGGTTACCGCAGGGGAGGAAGGGGAGGAGGTCTTCCCTCGCTCCTCCTGCCTCTTTGCCGGGGGCAAGTTCCTGCCAGCCCTGTCCTTCGCCAGCAGTGCGCCCTGATAGAGATTGTAGACCTGTCGCCGCAAGGGGAGATCCCACGCGCCGACTGTGCGCTCAACTGCGCCGCCAAAACCCTGTTTGAAACGGAAGACGCCCCAGAGATCCCCGGCTGGCAGCGCATTCAGATTGACCGGCGCCTTCTCGGCGGATACGGTCTTGCGCCCTTCTTCCCAGAGACCGGTGGCGACGGCGCCGATCTCGTCGGGGATGCCCCAGAGATCATAGCGTGCGCAGCCGCGTTCCCTGGCCCAGCGCATGGCTTCCCATTGGAGTGCGTGATTGGGCATAAGGTTGCGATGGCGATTGTTGCTGGCCCCCCACAGGTAGCAGGCGGTCGAACCGACGGCAAAGACAGCAATGCTGGCCAGCGGTTCGCCCTCAAACGAGGCCAGCAGGAAGGCGCCCCAGCGGGAGGCCAGCAGTTCGTATGCATCACGGTAGTAGGCGGCGCTGTGGACGGAAAAGCCGTCCCGCTTTCCCGTCTCTTCCATCAGTTGCTGGAACAGGGGCAGCTCATGCGCCTCCAGCTTACGCACGCTGACGCCTTTGCGCGCGGCCAAGCGGATGTTGTAACGCCACTTGCTCTTCATCTGCGCCAGGATCGCATCAACGTCCGGCTGTAGATCGACGACAACGGTGCTGCGAGGCTGAATCGTATGGAGGCTGGGCTGGAAGCCGGCCGTACTAAGACGCTGGCGGTTTGCTGCCGTGTCGAGAAGACCAGGTTCGATCTTCAGCGCGAACGCCCCTTCCTGCCGGGCAACATCGCACATGCTCGCCACGACTGCTTCCGTCTGCGTCGCGTCGGACCAGTCTACAAGCGGGCCTCTGGGGACGTAGGCCAGGACCTGGCCCATGACTTTGCGAAAGAGGAGCAGCGCCCCGGCCTGCGCGAGGCCTTGGTCTGCGGATTGCGGCATGTGAACGCGTCTGGCGCTCCAGCCGAAGCGGCATTTCAGGGTGGCCCATTCGTGCGTCTGCAAGAGATGGCCGGCGGTATGGTTGCTGACGAACTCATTCCATTCAACTGCTTGATCTGTCACCGCTCCCCCTGTCACATCGTTGACACACCGGGCCTGGAGACGTTGGCCCGGACGGCGCTCAAATTGCGACGGCCCCCCAGCGTTCGGTGAAGCCGCGCTGTATTACCGGCGCCATCTTTCGATCATACCATACTGACCAAAACAGAATGGAAAGCCGGCGCCATTCATATTTCGTAGCTGCCTCGATCCGCCGAACAGCCGGCCGTCAGAGTGAAAACGGTCTAAATTTGACATGGCCACGGCTCACTGCTATCGTCAATTTCGTGTCATCTTTGTGGCTGCCTTCGACAAAAACTGCCCTCAGGCTGACTGTGGCGGCGTCCAGGAGATCTTGTTCGCTCAACTTCAACACGGTCGTTCAGTGGGGAAGGAAGAGCGTATGGCAGAAGGATACGCATGCCTTGAATCGGGCATTGCCGCGTGCCTGTTTGCTCAGCGCAGCGGCCGCGCTGATGCTGGGCAGTCTACTTCTGGTCGGTTGCGGCGCGCCAGCTCCGGGCAGCGCGCCATCATCGGAAACGGTCGTAGTGACGGTCTTTGCGGCCGCGTCCCTAACCGATGTCTTCCGAGAGGCAGCCGGTTCGTTCAGCCGCAGGAGCCACACAGGTAACGTTGAGTTCAACTTTGCCGGTTCCCAGCAGCTGGCCGGTCAGCTGCGCGAAGGGGCGCGCGCCGACATTTTCGCTTCGGCTGACGAGATGCAGATGCAGGCGGCAGTTGACGCTGGACGGATTGAAATGAAAAGCGTGAAGACATTCGCTTGCAATCGGCTGATGATCGGCTACGGCCTGGGGGACGCGGGAGGTCCCGACGCCGCGCCGGGTCTTGAATCTTTGCTGAAGCTGGCCCAGCCCGGTCATAAGATTGTTGTCGGCGCGGAGGCGGTGCCGATCGGGCAGTACACGCGGCAGTTTCTGGCCAATGCCGAGCAGGACGACCGTTTCGGGCCTGAATTTCGCGCCGGTTTCGAGGCCAACATCGTGTCACAAGAACAGAATGTACGGGGCATTCTCAGCAAACTGCAGTTGGGCGAGGCCGATGCCGGCGTCGTCTACGCCAGCGACCTCGTTGGCAGTACAGAGTTGCAGAGCATGGAGATTCCAGCCCATCTCAACGTCTCAGCCGTCTATCCGATCGCTCTGACCCAGGACAGCAGGCAGCCGGAGCAGGCAGCAACCTTTGTTACCTTCCTGTTTTCTGAAGAAGGCACAGCTGTGCTGGAGTCGCACGGCTTTTCGACCGGATGCCGGGGTGAAGGCTCGAGGCGAGGCACAGACGTTGCGGTAGCTGAGGCATCGGACCATGCGCACGACTGAAGCCGCCGAGGCGATGCGCATCTCCGTCGACCGGGCGCGGGACGACCAGCGCTCTTCCGGGCGCCTGTCGCGGCCGGGCATGGCTCTCTTCTGGTCAGCGGTGCCCATGATCCTGTTTCTGACCCTCCCTTTGCTGGCACTGATCTGGCGCACAGAGTTGACTGACATCGGCACGCATCTGGCCCAGCCTGTGGCTCGCCGGGCTATCGTGCTGAGCCTGTGGACATCTGCCACAGCGACGCTATTGACGATCGTACTGGGCACACCTCTGGCCGTGCTGATGACCCGGCGGCATTTCCGGGGTCGCCGGGCGCTGGACACGCTGATCGATTTGCCCACCGTCCTGCCGCCTGCTGTTGCCGGGCTGGCCCTGCTGATGGCCTTTGGCCGCCGGGGGATGTTGGGGCAGGGGCTGTCGGTGGCAGGAATAGAGATCGCCTTTACTTCGCTGGCGGTCATTCTTGCACAGCTTTTTGTCGCTTCGCCCTACTACATTCGCGCGGCGATCGGCGGTCTCAGTCGCAGCGCGGTTGAGCTGGAAGAGGCTGCGGCACTGGACGGGGCGGACGGACGGCAGATCTTCCGCTTTGTGACTGTCCCTCTCGCCCGCGCCTCCCTGCTGGGCGGGCTGGTTATGACGTGGGCGAGGGCTCTGGGTGATTTCGGCGCTACGATCCTTTTCGCCGGCAACTATCCCGGGCGTACGCAGACGATGCCCCTGGCCATCTATATCGGTTTCGAATTGGACCTCGACGTGGCTTTGGCCTTGTCGGTTGTCCTTATGGCGACCGCGTTCGCCATACTCCTGCTCGTGAAGTGGCTTCTGGGACGAGCCGGATAATTTGAATCCGGCTATCACGGTCCAGTCCCCAGCGCATCACTTTGTGGTTCAGACGGGCAGTGGGGGCAGGAAAGATTGTTGCGCGTGCCCGACTCTGCCTACCTCACGGCCGCATTTCAACCCGTCAGCAGATGAATCACGGTTCCGGCGACACACCAATCATTGAATCGGTTCCCAATTTTTCGGAGGGCCGCCGCACCGATGTCATCGACGAACTGGCAGCAGCAGTCCAGAGGTCCGGCGCCCGGCTTCTCGATCGCACGAGCGATGCAGACCACAATCGCACCGTTCTCACGGTTGCGGGCCCGCCGGAACCGGTTTTGCAGGGGCTGTTCAACGCGGTCGAGGTGGCTGTCGCTCGCATTGACCTCAGGGGGCATCGGGGCGTCCATCCCCGACTGGGCGCGGCCGATGTGGTCCCGCTCGTGCCGATTCGCAACTCTCAACTTGAAGATTGCGCTCTCCTGGCCCGACAACTGGGTCATCGCATCGGAGAAGAACTGGATGTGCCCGTCTACCTCTATGGCGAAGCGGCCACCAGGCCTGAGCGCCGCAATCTGGCCGACGTCCGGCGGGGGGAATATGAGGCCCTCGCCCGGGATATTCACAACCCGCGGCGTGAACCTGATTTCGGCCCTGCCAGGGTAGGGCCGGCGGGCGCGGTTGTCGTCGGGGCCAGGCCTATCCTCATCGCCTTCAACGTCTTCCTGCGTACAGCCGATGTAGGCGTTGCCCGAACAATCGCCCACCAGATCCGCGAGCGCGACGGCGGGCTGCCGGCGGTCCGAGCCCTGGGCCTCCTTGTCGATGGGCGGGCACAGGTCAGCATGAATCTCGTCGATTATCGCGCCACATCCCCGCGTGCGGCTGTAGAAGCCATTCGCCGGCAGGCCGCCCGCCACGCCGTCGAGCTCGACCGCAGCGAACTGATCGGCCTCATTCCCGAGGGTGCCCTGCCAGGATACGAAGAGCAAGACATGGACATTGCAGGGGAGTCTCTTTCGGCTGGCGCTTTGGCGGCCGCAGCCGATGCACTCCTGCTGCCGGACCTGACGGCAGACCGCGTGCTGGAAGTTGCGCTACGCCGCATGTAGGTGGGAGAGGGTGTGACGGCTTTCTGATCGCTCAACCTTGAACAGGGAATGACACAGCCGGCAGCACGAACACGGAAGGTAAACACCTTGGGCGTCATATTCACTGTTTGCCGTCAGCCAGTCGGATCCGAGACAGCCGCCGATATACAGTGAACCAAGGGGGTAGTTCAGACAAACGCTTTGGCTTAAGCAGCGTGCCGTGCTAGAATCAGACGCACTTAGAGCAGACGTTCCGGCTGTGAGATCTGCAATCTGGCTGACTTTTCTGATTGCCTGTTCTGCGCTGTGCGACAGCTGATCATCTCTGAGCGATCGCACTGATCACAGCCCTTTTTTCGCTCACATATGCCGCCCGCCGCCCTTTTCAACCTTTTGGAGAGTTGAGCAGCGGGTGAACAGAAACTCAGAAAATGCAGTCTCCTCGCCACGTCGTCTGGTCAGAATGGATTGAGAGCAGCGGCTCGCAGTCAACGCTGCCAACGAGTGGGATGTCCTCCGGATCTATTCCGTATGCAGAGGGAATAGACCTGGCGATAATCATTGTCAACTACAACGCCAGCGCTCTCCTGTCCGGATGCCTTACATCGGTGTTCGCCTCGGCCGGCAATTTTTCCTACACGGTCTGTGTTGTTGACAACGGCAGCAGTGACGACAGCGTCGCCATGATGAGCGACCGCTTCCCACAGGCAGGCCTGATCGTTTCGGAAACCAATCTCGGCTTCAGCGCAGGCAACAACCTGGCTTTACGCCAGCTCGGCCTCTCTGACCGCCAACCACCGCGCCACATTCCTTTTGCGCGCTATACTCTCCTTCTCAACAATGACACTGTCTTGCCGGCAAACGCGCTGGCCGACATGATACAGTTTATGGACGAGCGGCCCGACCTTGGGGTAGCCGGTCCGCGAGTACGGCGGCCGGACGGAACGCTCGATCTGGCCTGCCGGCGCAGCTTTCCCACGCCCTGGGTGAGCTTCTGCCGCATGACGCGTCTGAGCCGGCTGTTTCCGCGAAGCAAGCGATTCAACGCCTATAATCTGAGTTACCTGCCGGAGGATGCGGTGCATCCGGTGGATTCGGTCGTGGGCGCATATATGCAGGTGCGCACGCAGGCGATTGTGGAGGTCGGGCTGTTGGACGAGGCCTACTTCATGTACGGCGAAGACCTTGATTGGGCAAAGCGCATCAAGAGCGCGGGCTGGGAAGTCTGGTATAACGGCGAGGTCGAGATCACGCATGTCAAAGCGGCTTCCAGCCGCAAGAGCCGCAAGGCCCGCCGCGCCTTCTATGAAGCGATGTGGATCTTCTATCGCAAACATTACCGGGCCAACAGTTCATGGGTGCTGGACAAACTTATCTGGCTCAGTATTGCTCTGATTGGCGGCGTTGACATTGCCATCCGGCTCTGGAAATTGCGACAGGAGCGGATTTAGCACAGTTTTGCGCTGCAGGCGATAACGAAGACCGACCCACCTGAGTTTCGTGATGTTGATTGTGGACGGCTACTTGCCGCCCACTGATGGACTCAAGCAACAGGCACGATGTGGAAGACACCGGTTCAGCCGACATCAGAACTTGAGGAGGAGGCTGCGACAGAATCGCGGCCATCCGCGACTGCGGAAGATGTGGCTGCGTTCGAGGAGGGCGTATTCTCCAGTCCAAACGGGAGGTACTCGGCCCTGCGCGCCCAGCGGCCGGGCGTGCCAAAGCGCGCCCAGCTTGTTTTCGCGCTCTCGCTGGCGATTGTGGATTTGGGGTGCACGTGGCTTGCATTCTTTCTGGCCCACCGGCTCACTGAGATGAACCTGACGCCGCGTCTGATGGAGCTGCAGCCGGATATCATTGTCGGTCCATTTCTGGAGTTCCTGCCATTGCCGGTGACGCAGACACTGCTGCTGCTGTCGCTCTTCTCTTCGCAGCGCATGTACCAGCGCCGCCGGCCGCTCGGTCAGCTGGATGAGATTTTTCGCACCGCAAAACTTACGACGCTCTGCACGCTCCTGACCGTCGCTCTGGTGAGCCTTTTTCTGCGGGATTTCGTTTACCACCGCACGTTCCTGGGCTATGCCTGGTTGCTCAACATCATCATCTTGACAGTTGGCCGGACGTTGCATGCGCAGATACAGTGGAATGCCCAGGCCAGAGGAATCGGCGGGGACCGGGTTCTGCTCATCGGCGGCGGCGACTCCGGGCGCATGATCCTGCAGAGGATACAGGCCAATCCAAAACTGGGCTTTCAGGTTATCGGGATCGTAGATAACAGCAGTACACGTTCCATTCTGAATGTGCCGATTCTGGGCGGCGTCGCCGACATCCCCAGAATAATTGACGAATTTGCAGTCGACGAAGTGATCATCGCCCTGCCGGAAAGTACACACCAGGAGTTGATCGGCATCATCAGCCTGTGTGAGCGCGAAAAGGTCGGCATTCGCGTGCTGCCGGATGCGTTCGGGATTATGGCCAGTGAAGTGACGATTGGCTATCTCGGCGGGTTGCCCCTGGTCACAGTGCGCGACGTGGCCCTCCAGGGTTGGAGACTGACACTGAAGCGCGGCATGGATCTGGTGGGAAGCGCTATCGGCCTGGTCGTACTCAGCCCCTTTCTGATGCTGGTGGCACTTTTGATCAAACTGGACAGCCCCGGGCCGGTCTTCTACACACATGAACGGATGGGCTTGGATGCCAAGTCGTTCAAGATACTGAAGTTCCGCTCGATGCGTGAGGACGCTGAAGAATCCGGGCCAGGCTGGACGGTCGAGAATGATCCCAGGCGCACCAAACTGGGCGCTTTCATTCGTAGCACCAATATCGATGAACTGCCGCAGTTGATCAATGTTCTCTTTGGTGAGATGAGCCTGGTCGGACCGCGCCCGGAACGACCGGTCTACGTGGAGCAGTTCCGGCAGATGATTCCACGTTATATGGACCGCCACCGTGAAAAGGCCGGGATGACCGGTTGGGCGGCGGTTAACGGGATGCGGGGCGACACGTCGATCGAGGAGCGTACAAAGTACGATCTCTGGTATATCGAAAACTGGTCACTGGCCTTGGACTTCAAGATTATTATTCGCACACTAGGTCAGTGGCTACTCGGGACCAACAAGAACGCCTACTGATTCAACTCGGGTGCATCCCAGATTCAGGGTGGGAACAGTCTGGCGGTGAATCAATGCCAGCGGTGGCAGGCGTTGTTTACCGTCTTTGGGCGAGACGCAGTGCAGGCGCCAGGCGTGGCCGTACGGTGGAGTCCGTCAGTTGGGGCGGGTGCGAGGGCAGGCACATGGCCGGCACCTGCGGCGATCTGATGGGACGGGCGGGACGTGGTCTGGCTGGACACCTTCGATTAGGCACCCGTCACCAATATCGACACCCGGTCGATGAGGCATGTTGTAGGAGAGGGGGCGTTGCGGGGGCGGAGCCCCCGCACAAGGGAGGGCCGAATAGGCCCGACCGCCCAGAAATGCAGGGAATCGGGGCTAGGGGTTAGAGGTCAGAGAAGGCGCTTTCCTTCGAGGTGATTGAGGACTGGAAACGGCTCTGTTGCTTCTTGAGGCATAAGAAGGATCACCGCCATTTTGGGAGGCACCGTTCAACTCAAAATCCTTGACAACCCTCTGCCCGGTTTGTTACACTCCTTACTCGGCTAGCACTCCCATCACAAGAGTGCTAAGAGCAATTCTCAACCGTCTGATTGCTGCCAACTGTTCGCCCGTTCGACTTGCCCTCCACCGGCCGCACGCTCAGCGCGCCAGAGGGGAGGGAGACAGGCGGCAATCCTATCTGCCAGCAGGTTATGACCGAATTGCAGTTGAGCCAGCGCCGTAAACAGGTGCTGCAGATCGTCATCCAGGAATATGTGGAGAATGCCCAGCCGGTGGGCAGCCAGTCGATCGCGAAAAAGTACGATCTTGGTGTCAGCGCGGCAACCATTCGCAACGATCTGGCTGCGCTGGAAAAGGCCGGCCTGCTGACCCATCCGCACACCAGCGCCGGGCGCATTCCCACTGACGGCGGTTACCGGTATTTTGTGGCCAATCTGATGGCCCACACCGATCTGCCGTCGCATGAGCGGCACATGATCCGCCATCAGTTCCATCAGGCCCGGCGAGAGATCGATCAGTGGCTGCGTCTCAGCACGGCGGTCCTGGCCAAAGCCTCCACGGGCGCGGCGCTGGCGACCTCCCCGCGCTCCATTTCAAGCCGGGTCAAACACCTGGAGTTGATCGGCATTCAGGATACGGTGGTGCTGCTGGTGCTTGTTCTGGCCACAGGGACGCTGAAACAGCAGTTGATCAACTTGGAACAACCAATTTTTCAGGAGGAGTTGAGCCGGGCGAGCAACCAGCTCAATGGTGAAATCTCCGGAGCAACGGCTGCCGATCTGCCGGAAAAGCTGGAGGGGTTCACCGGCTTCACCCGTGAGGTGGGCGAGCTTGTGCTGAACACCCTACTCCAGTCGGAAGAGCAGATCACTGACCGCGTTTATCGACACGGGCTGGCACAGGTGCTGGCCGAGCCTGAATTCACGGACGGGCCGCAGGTGAGCCGGATCGTGGAGGTATTCGAACAGCGCACGCTGCTGCAAGAGATATACGACGATGTGATGGAGTTGAGCGACGTACAGGTGATGATTGCCGGCGAGGGCCGTTTTGGCGACATGCAGGACATCAGCCTTGTACTGAGCCGCTATGGGGTACCGAACCGGGTCAGCGGCCTGCTGGGCGTAGTCGGCCCGATGCGAATGCCATACGGCCGGACAGTTGGGGCAGTGCGGTATGTTGCCACACTTCTGAACGAACTGATGCACCAACTCTACGGCCCAAGCCGTTAGACAACATAATTGGGTAACAGGACCATACATGAGTAAACAAGAAAACGCAGCGGTAGAACCGGATAACGGTCAGGTGCCTGAAGAGGCTGTTCTGGAGGCGGAGGAGTCTGACGCAGGCGACGTATCCGACAGCGAAGAGGCTGAAGAACGGGACGAAACGCCTGAAGAGACGATCGTCCGGCTTCAGTCGGAGTTGGAGGAGGCCCATGTGCAGGCGGCCAGCCACCTCGACAAGATGCAGCGCACCGTCGCCGAATATGAGAATGCGGGCAAACGCCGTGAGCGGCAGAACGAGGAACGTATAAAGCGCGCCACAGAAAGTATGTTACGTCAGTTGCTGCCCGTTCTCGATGACCTCGAACTGGCCTTTCAGAACGTACCAGAAGGCGTACCGGGAGAGGACCAGGCCTGGTTGAAAGGATTCGAGCAGATTCAGCAGAAACTTCTGGAAATACTGGCCAGTTCAGAAGTCGAGCCACTGGCCAAGAGTGGTGAATTCGACCCGAATCAGCATGAGGCCATTTCGAATGAGCCGAACGAAGATGTTCCCAGCGGGCACATCATCCAGACCTTACGCACCGGCTATCGCATCCAGGACCGGATCCTACGTCCGGCGCTTGTCCGCGTTGCGCAGTGAATAGCTGGGCGCTTTTCTCCTTCCTCTAAATGGTTGCCCTAACCCGGCCCGCCGCGGCCAGCCGCCTTCGAGACCCCCAGCGGGGCATCCGGCCCTTTGATGTTGGGCGTGATCTGCGCGCCGTTTCAAGATTGATCACCGAGGCTTTTGCCGAAGAGCTGGATGAACAGGGCGAGGCTGCGCTGCGCGAGCTGCGGATTCTCGGTTATATGAGCGGGCTGGTGCGCATTCTTTACCGCAGTACCGGCGAATTTCGGAATGTCTTCAACGGTTTTGTCTGGGTGGAGAACAAGCGGGTTGTGGGGAACGTGACGGTGCAGCGCGCGGCCAGCGGCAGCGGGCGCTGGCAGATCGCAAATGTGGCCGTCTCCCCGGCTTGGCGCGGGCGCGGAATCAGTCGTGCGCTCATGGAGCATGCCCTGGAGTACATCCGCGACATGGGCGGGTCCTGGGCTGTGCTGCAAGTGCGAGGGGAAAACGAGATCGCGCGCGGCCTCTATGAACGGCTTCGCTTCGAAAACATGGGGGGGACGTCCGAACTTTACGCGCCTGGCGCGCCGAGGCGGGTCGCATTGCCAGTACTGTCCAACCTGCAGGCGTTCTCCCCGTCCGACAGCAATCTGCTCTATGATTTGGCCACCAGCCGGCCCAACGCCGAATTCCAATGGTGGCGGGCCGTAAGGCGAGACGACTTCCATGTCCCACTAGAAAAGCGCATTGGTGAAATGGTGAACAGGCTTGTCGGCCGCCAGCGGATCTACCGCTACGCGATCCGCGACTACAGCAGCCGCTTTGAAGGTGCAATCCAGGTGACCGCCCGATGGTGGCAGGGGGAGCACCATATTCGTCTCTGGCTGCGGCCCGATGCCCAGGAACAGTATGCCCAACCCCTGGTCTTGAGCGCACTGGCACTTCTGCAGAATTCTCCCCGCTGGCCGTTGCGGGCCACTGTGAGCACACAGGACGAAATCGCGGCGCAGACGCTGCTGGACCACGGTTTTGCCGTGCGCAGCACGTTGTACACGATGCGCCTGCGCATGTAGGCACCGATGACGCTTATTCTTCGGCTGGTCGGGAACGCCATCGCCCTGTACGTAGCGTCAACACTGATTGACGGCATTCAGTTTGGCGCCGGTGGTGAGGTGGATCTCCGCAGCCTGCTGGCGGTCACCCTGATCTTTGGCGTTGTCAACGCCGTCATCAAACCGATTGTCAAGGTGGTGACCTGCCCGGCCTTTCTGGTCACGCTCGGTCTGTTCACCTTTGTGGTCAACGCCCTGATGCTGCTTTTGACCGGCTGGCTGGCCGGTCTGCTCAACGTCGATTTTCAGGTAGACGGTTTTGGCCCCGCGTTCCTGGGCGCCGTCGTCATCAGCTTCGTCAGCTTTCTCCTCAGTCTGTTCATCTCCGCTGAGAAAGACGACAAAGATTGAACGCAGTTCGCGTGGGACGCCGCGCGTTGACCTGCAGCCGAACTCCTCTTCACATTACAGTTCAGGTTACCGCTGGGGCACATTATGCGCGCTACCTTTCTCCACATGGCTGATTGCCATCTCGGCTACCGGCAGTACAACAGCCGGGAGCGTCAGAACGACTTCACCCGCGCCTATCTTGAGATTATCGGAGCGGCCATCGGCTCCAAGGTTGATTTCGTGTTACTGGCCGGTGATCTTTTTGAAAGACGCGCTATCGACCCGATTACGCTTAGTCATGCCATCACGGGCCTGGAGCGGCTGAAAGAGGCAGGCATACCTTGCCTGGCGGTGGAGGGCAACCATGAACTGGCCTACTATCGCGACAGTATCGGCTGGGTACGTTTTCTTGCCGAACGCGAATTGCTGGTTCTGCTCAACCCGCATTTTGACGGGGAGGAGGTCGGGCTCCCACCCTACGAAAGACGCGAGGGAGCCTATGTGGAACCGGTACCGGGCTTGCGGGTCTACGGTATGCGCTACTACGGCAGTGCCGCGGCACCGGTCGTGCAGCGGGTGGCGGGTGCACTGGCGGCGGCCGACAGACAGGGAGTAGAGTACACGATTTTCATAGCGCACGCTGGCGTTGAGAGAGTACTCGACCACCAAGGCGGCGCGCTGAGCCACCGTGAGCTGGCGCCTCTGCGACCCCACGTGGACTATCTGGCGCTGGGCCACTTCCATAAACCTTTCGAGTTCGACGACTGGATTTACAATCCCGGCAGCCCGGAGACCAACTCACTGACTGAGGCGGCCTGGCCGGAGCGGGGATACTATCTTGTGGAGGTGGATACGGAGGCGGAGCCTAAGCACCGCCCAGTCCTGCACGCAAATCCCCGGCGTGCATTTGAACGCCTGTTCTTCAGGGTCGACGCGTGCGAGACGCCGGCCGACCTGGTCGGAGAGTGCCGGCGTTATATCGAGCGTCAGCGCCGTCAGTTCAGAGGTAAAGAACCGGTGGTCGAGCTGCGGCTGAGCGGAGTGCTCCCTTTCGACCGCGGCGGACTGGATCTGAAACGGCTGGAGCAAGTAGTTGAAGAGCAATACAAGCCGTTGCTCTCCTTTGTACGCGATGACACGCGAGCCTCGGAGTTTGCAGTGGGGGCCGATCAACATCTCGGACGACGGGAGCTGGAGCGGCAGATCATTGCCGGTCTTCTCGAACGGGACAACCGGTTCCGCGACCGAAGCAGCGCATGGACTGAACTGACGCTCGCGATCAAACAGTTAGCCGTCAGCGGCGCTTCTGCCGACGCGATTTTGGAGGAGTTGGCAAGGGGCGAGGAGAGGGTTCGGCAGGGAGAAGAGACGCAATGTTGATCCGTTCGCTGACCCTGGAAAATGTCAAGAGCTACGAAAGGGCAACAGTCGAATTCAGTCCCGGCACGAACGCGATTGTTGGCCCCAACGGGGCGGGAAAAACGACGATACTGGAGGCCATCGGCTTTACTCTTTTCGATCATCTTCCGTATAGCCGGCCCGATTTCGTGCGGGCAGGTCAGAGGACGGCGAGCGTGGCGGTCGATTTTCTCAGCGATCACGATGAGCGCGTGTACCAGGTCGTGCGAAGCTGCGGCAGTAGTAGCGCCTATGCGATCTTGGATCCGGAACTCGCCATACGAATATGCGAGGGCAAAGCTGACGTTATGCAGTTCTTGCGTCTGCATTTGGACATCGACCCTGACACCGGGCCGGAGGATCTGTTCAGGAACGCTGTAGGCGTGCCCCAAGGCAGCTTTACTGTCTCCTTTCTGGAAACGCCCAGGGTCCGTAAAGCAGTTTTCGATCCCCTTCTGAAGGTGGCCGAATACCGCCGAGCGTGGGAAAATTTGCGCGAGCCGCTCAGCTTGCTCAACAAGCGCCAGAGGGATCAGTCAGAAATAATCAGTGGACTAAAAGGCGAACTGATCCGCCTGCCAACTGTAGAGGACGAAGCCAACACTCTGGCGACCCTCATCAGCAAGGCAGAGGTTGAACTGCGCGACTCGCAGACTGAGTTGGCTGAAGCCGAATCCGCCCGGCAAACGATGGAGGCGAACCGGGAACGGCTGCAAGAGTTGCAACGCATGGTAGAGGTGCAGCAGCAGTTAGTGGCCGAAAGAAAGCGGACACTGGTTGCGGCGCGGCAACGGTTTACAGAGAGCAAGGAGGCGGTTGCAGTTACAGAAGCCAACCGTGCAGGCCATGAAGCCTATGGCGCCACGCTGTGGGCCCAGCGGGCCGTGAATGAAAGAATGGCGCAGCGGCGTAGGTTGGAGGAACAGCGGGCCGGCATCCGCACGCTGCTGGCTCGGGCGGAAACGCAGGCGGATGCCCAGGAGGGCGCCCTAGTTGAGATCGAGGAGGCGGAGAAGACTGCGGCGGACCTAGCGGACGGGGCATCCGAGCAGGAGAAGCTAGACGCCGAATTTCGGGATGCCCAACGCCTGGCAGACAGGCTGAAAGATGCAGAAGATCGGGTACAGCGGGAACAGACTTCAGTGGAAAAGGCCAGAAAGAGGCTGGACCACTTGCGCGTCGAGGTAGCCCGCTCCCAGCAACTTGAAGCCTCAAGGGAGCAGCTGCAGACGCAGGTTGAAACCTTGCAGCAGACGATCACGTTGCAGAAGTCTATACGTTCCCAACTGCAGCCTGAAATGGAGACGATTAAGGAGCAAGGCACACAACTGAAAGACTTGGATGCAGACGCGGTCTGCCCTATCTGCGAACAGCGTCTATCAACGGAACATCGTCTGCAGTTGCTAGAACGTCTTCGCCAACAGTGGAAAGAAATGAATGTGAGAGCCATGGATGCGGCAGAGACGATTCGCCAATCCGAGACGAAATGGGAACAGGCGCGCTCCACCCTTGCGCAGCATGAGCAGACTCTGGATTCTTTACCCCGCCAGCACGAGATCGAGACAGCTGAGAAGGAACTGACCGAACACAATGCCCGGCATGCTGAAGTACGTGTCGAGGCCGAGGCACTCCGGCATGCGCCGCAACGTGTAGAACAGCTACAGCAGGCGTTAAAGGCGCTGGGCGACCCGCGGCGACGGCGAGACGCAGCTCTCCAGCAGGCGCGAGGACGCGAGCGGGTGGAAAGGACTTTGCAGGAGCAGCGGGCGCAGGCCGAGCAACAGCGAAACGCACTCGCGGAGCTCGACGGGCGCATGGCAGAATTCGCCGGCCTGGACGCTGAGACTGCCCGAATCTCCTCTCAGTTGGGAAAGTTTCAGACAGCCGACGAGCTCTACCGGCGCAATCAGGCTGCAGCCGAGGCGCTCCCTCAGCGCCTGCAAGAGGTTGCCGAGGCAGAGAAGGTATTGGAGGCGGCGCAGAAACGTGTCGAGGACGGACACGAACAGCTGGCAGCCAGCAGGCGCGATTTCGATGAAGAGAGCTTTCGCGAGGTGGTGGCTCAGGTAGAGAAGCTTCGCAGCCGCCGTGTACGGCTGGAGACTGAACTGGGCCAGTGGCGTGAACGACTCGACCGGGCAAAGGGGGAGATCGCCCAACTGCAGATCTTGAAGAAGCGGCTCACCGCTGCCCAATCCCGACACGATCTGCTGGTGGAGCGGGAGGAGATCCTGAAGTTTCTGCGCTCAGTGGTACAGGAAGCAGGACCGCACGTAACGAAGGCGCTGGTCCAGCAGATCAGTTACAGTGCCAATCAGTTGTTCGGCCAGATCATGGAGGACTACACGCGCACGCTCCGCTGGGAGGAGGACTACGGGATCATCCTGGAAGTGGATGGTCGTGATCGGGCATTTTCCCAATTGTCCGGCGGCGAGCAGATGAGCGCAGCGCTGGCGGTGAGGCTGGCGCTGCTGCAGGAGATGAGCAGTATTGGCGTCGCCTTCTTTGACGAGCCAACCACCAATCTGGACGAGACCAGGCGCGGCGCCCTGGCGCGGCAGATCGTAGGCGTGCGCGGCTTTGAGCAGCTCTTTATCATCAGCCACGACGATTCGTTCGAGCAGGCTACGGAGAAGCTGATCCGGGTAGAAAAGCGAAACGGGGCGAGCGAGATTCATTACGAGTGAGACCGGTTGAACGGGGGTCTCACTGGGCGGCTGCGACCAGGATTTGGGCGGCTTTGGGAATGCCTCCCAAGGATGCAAACTCCTCTTGCAAGGTGGCGGCGTTCAGGCGGGCGGGGGCGTCGTCAGCCAGTATCTTTTGCAGGGCTTCCGCGGCCAGCGGGACGGTCAGCAGATTGGGTGGGATGTGGTAGCCGACGCCGCTGCGCGCGACCCCGCTGGCCTGACGTACCTGGTCCGCAGCCTTTGGGACCACGATCTGCGGAATTCCGTGCGTAACCAGAGCATGGGTCGTGCCGGCGCCGCCATGGTGGATGGCGGCGGCGGTGTGGGGCAACACCTCAGCAAATCGGACCCTGTCCACCAGAACTGAAGACTGCGGCAGTCCGGTCCGCAGAGCTTCGACCTCGCGCGTGGTCCAGCCCCCCTCCGTGCCGACTTCGGCAAAGCCTTTGCCGACCGCCAGGATCGGTACGCCTCCCGCGTCTGCCGCGGCGCGGGCCGCGATTAAGAAAAAGTTGATATCCCGGGTAAATGCGGTACCGAGGGTGATGAAGATCCATGGACGACTGCTTGGAAGTTGGTCGAGCCAGGGGGATTCGGACGGCAGGGGGGGAGGAGCGAGCCCGCCGACCATTTGTGTCTGCGGCAGCAGCCGGGCTCCGGCATACCAGCGGGGGCTCCAGTAGGTCAGATGTAAGGAGGGAGAACGCAGTGCGGTGGGACCGTCCAGCGCCCAGTTGACGCCGGTCGCGCCAAAATCGGCAAGTAGCTCGCTCACTCGCGCCTGAGCCAGTTTTTTGACTGCGCCGGGCGTGTCTGCATTGGGGCCTGACGACTGCATCTGTATAGCCGGCCAACCGGCGACGGCGAAGGGCACGCCCAGGAGTTCGGCGGCGATGGCGGCCGCGGCGGTGAACATCTCGCTGACGATCAGGTCCGGGCGGAAACGTTTAGCTACCTCGACAAGCTCAAGCGTAGCCACACGCACGCGCGCCACGTCCAGCCACTGATCCAGTGAGCGGATCATGCGCAGGCGCTGGAACTCCTCTTCTGAAGCTGTGCCCTTCAGTATCGGGGACGGGGGCGGCCAGCGCCAGCCGGTCTCATGCAGGATATGGACGGGAACGCCCTGTGGAGCGAGCTGGCTTTGCAGTTCACGGCCGGTGGCCCAGAGGACATCGTGGCCCGTCTGCATCAGTTCGACAGCCGTGGGCAGGTAGCCGCCCCAATCGAGGTGGCCCGCCAGCTGCGCGGATACACATAGAAAGCGCAAGCAGCACTCCTCAGCGGCCGCAGCCGGGAACAAGGCGGAACAGCATGCCTTCGCCGGTGCCGATCCAGACGGCCCCGTCCGGTGCGGTCGTGACCGCTTGCACGGGCCAGTTGTGCATGATCCGTTCGGCGATAATCTGGCCGCCCGAGTTCGCCATCCGGAACAGACCGGGATCGCGTCCGTAGTTGGCGAAAAAGATGGTGTCGTAGGCCCAGGTAATGCCGGTGGGTGCGGCCGAGTTGGGTAGGACTAGCACAGGAGCGGTCCACCAATCTTTGTTGACCCCGCCCAACGCCAACGGGAAGCCGTAGAAGGGGGTCGCGTTGACGTCGCCCGCATTGGCGGCAGCAGAAAGGGTACGCGGGTCCAACAGGTCGACTTCGTCGCCGGCGTTGAAGTCACCGTGCACGTTGGTGGCGCCATTGTCGGTAAACCAGATGCGCCCGAACGGGTCGACGGCGATGCCGTAGGGGTTACGCACACCGCGCGCCGCGGTCTGAAAGACGCCGATTGAGCGTTCGGCGAGCAGACGGTCGAGCCGGGCGCGAACGATGCGGGCACCGAAGGGGTTGCCGCCGGCAGCCACATTGGTGGCCAGTGTTTCGGCAGGAAGTTCGCCATCATGGAGAACGATTATGCCATCCGCATAGCCGTCGCGGACACCACCGGCGGAGATATAGAGCCAGCCAGCGCTGATCACGAGACCATTGTTGGCATGGAAATCCTTCCCGGAAACGGCGAAGCCGCCGGCCAGAGGTTCATATCCGCCGCCGTCGACGATGCGGCCCACTTCTCCGGCCCGGTTCAAGTAGAGCGCGCCCGCATGCCAGGCCATTCCTGTGACACGGCTGGATTCGCGAAGGATCTCATAGTAGCTGTCCCTGGAAACGCTGTGCCAGATGGCGATAGAGCGGCTGGCGTGGTAAGGATCGTACAGGATGTTGGGATCGAAGTTGCGGGTGGCATGATGGTCCAAGGCGATGAACAGTCTGCCGTCCGGGGCAAAGGTCAGCGCAGTAATGCTATGTTTGTCCTGTAGTTTCTCGGCCAGGAACTGCTCTGCACAGAAACCACCCTGGGGGACCAGCCAGGGATCGGATTCAGAGGGGGGGCTCAGATTGAGGGGAGCGACGCGAATGCCAACACTACCGGCAGCCATTCCCCGCGGTGGGGCGGCGGCGGCACTGTTTTGCGTATTTTCTTCCGGTTTGGCTTCGGCATTGCCGCCCGCATTTGAGCCATCGCCGGATTCAACACTATTGGCGGGTTCATCCGAGGCCGAAGAAGGCGCTGGATTCGCCGTCTCCACTTTCGGCAGATATGCAGCGATCTGTTCGGCATTGGGAATGGCGGCACAACTTGCGGGAAGAACGAGTTGTGCGCTGACAAAGGGAATGGTACCGCCATCCTGGGCACACTCATTTGGCAACGGGTTGAAATCTTCGCCCGACAGACGCAGCCACATTTGGGACACAGGCGCCGGCTCTGTACCCTGCCTGGTCGCTCCGGATATAATCCAATCGTAAATCAGTGCTTTGTCGTCATTGCCAAGCTCCCCCACCAGCGGCATTTCCCCGGACCAGACTTGCGTCCAAAGTGTGGATGCGGCCGGGACGCCCGGTTGTACTACGGGACCATTCAGTCCGCCGGCCATCAAGGGTTCATACTCAGTGACCTGCAGCTCCCCCTGTTTCACAACAGCGCTATGACAGGCGCCGCAGTTCTCTTCAAGAAGAGGCTGAATGTCCTTATCGAATCCCGGCGCGGCGATTGGAATACGGCCGAGGGACCGGTCGAGTGAGACAAAAGGGGTCGCTTGCTCCTGTCCGAAGACCGCCTCAACGCGTACCAGCGTGCCTGCGGGCACGCGCCCCAGCAGGCAGCCTTCGAAATGGGGTCGATTGCGCACATTGGCGTATCGTTGCAACACCGCAAAGACCGGCTGGCCCCCTGCAAGACAAGAGATGGCTTCTTCCATTCCATGGAGCAGGGCAATGTCAGCGGTCCCACCCATAGGATCTGGGTGTGCTGCAGGCGGCGGCGGCAGCTTTTTCTCTGGATTGGTAGTTCCAGCGGCGTCGCCACCTTGAGAATTGAACGGGCCAATCGGTTGAAAAGAGCAGGCGCCTAGCAACAGAGCCGCACAGATGAGTAGGGGGATGGCAGGAAACGGGGCTGGTCGGCGGCGATGACGCATTGAAAGAGAACCTGTACGCGAAGCTGCATGGGGGGCGCCCTCATTCGTGGAAATGCTGCGCCTGGATGAGTTCCTAATTCCCTGTGATTGGGTCGGAAACTGCCGAAATTTCTGTCAACGTACGGCGCGCGACGGAGATGTCCATCTGAATCTGGGCGACGAGATCCTCCAGGCTGTCAAAACGTTGCTCGTCGCGCAGGCGAGACACAAAGGAGATGGTGAGTTCCTTTCCGTACAGTGAGTCGGGCTCACCGGTCGCTGGATAGTCGAGAAGATGCGTTTCGATGCGGCGCCGGCGACCGTCTACAGTGGGCCGCACTCCGATGTTGGTTACGCTGGCGCGAGGGTGGGGCGAACAGTTGTCCGGCAGATATGCCCAAGTTACGTATACCCCATTGGCGGGGATGAGCTTCTGCGGAATGGGCCGGATGTTGGCGGTGGGCACGCCGATCTGGCGCCCGCGACGTTCTCCCTCTTCGACGATGCCAGCGATCTGGTAGGGCCGACCCAGCATCTGCGCGGCATCCTGTACAGCGCCTGCTAAGAGTGACTGACGGATCTGGCGGCTGTGGACCTCACCATCCTCACGTGCGAACGGTTCGATCACCGACAGCTCATAACCGAGCCGGACACCCAACGCTCGCAAAAGGTCGACATTGCCGCTGCGTCCCCGACCCAGCGCGAAATCGGGCCCCACTATCAGCCGGGCAAGCCCCAAACGTTCGACGAGAAGCGTCATAAACTGCTCGGGCGTCAGACTGGCAAAATCCATGTCAAAGGGCTGAATGATGCCCAGATCAAGACCGAACGGCTCGATCAGGCACAGACGCTCCTGTGGCGTGGTCAAGAGGCACAAGGTAAGGTCCGGCCGCAGTACGGCAATTGGGTGGGGATCGAACGTGAGCAGGGCTGTCCTGGCGGTGAGTGCATGGCCCGCCGCTTCAGTCTGCAGGGTACGCAGGAGGGCCTGATGGCCCAGATGCACACCGTCGAAATTTCCGATTGTCAAAAAAGTTGGGCCGGGAAACCGGAGAGATCGCAGATCGCTGCGCCAAATTCTCATCTCAGATCAGTTTCTGGTTCTTGACGTGGATTCCGTTTGCCACCTGTGCTCTCCGGCGGTTTGCCCGGTAGGAACGAAGGCGTCCCGCCTGCCCCTACGCGATTCGAGAAGTAAGAAGAAGCTGTTCTTTAACCTGTATGTGCATTCGTCACTATGGCGGCAGACTATGAGAGACTCCTCAACTGTTGGGCGAGCCACTTTTCGGCTTTCCATACTGTGCCGTCTCCGTTGACTTCGGCGGCACGCGCGCGTGCAATGCCTAGGAAGCGGCCGCGGTGATCATAGGCGGCCGCAAGCCCAACCAGTCGCCCACCTTCCGAACTGCAGGAGTTGGAAGGGGTCGGCTCATGGGCAGCAGGTGCGCGACTTTGGTAGATTTTCTGCCCGTAACCCAGCCGAAGTTGCTCCTCCTCACTGACGGTCAGTCGGGGCATACGCAGGCCGGCATCGGGCGCAAGCAGCAGCTCGGCCAGCCTGCCGGCGGCCGCTGCGCTTTCAATTGCCGGCAGATCTGACGCGTCGGCGACAGAAAACGGGCCGGCTTCCAAGCGACGCAGGTAGCTCAAGTGGCCGGCGGTGCCCAACGCCTGCCCCAGCGCGTGGGCCAGGCTGCGCACGTATGTGCCGGCGGAACAGCGAATCCGGAGAGAAATTGTTGCGGGCGGCGCATAGGAGAGAAGCCTTATCTGGTGAATGGTGACCTCCCGCGGCGCCACATTTACGGCCTCGCCGCGCCGGGCTTTGCGATGCAGACTCTCACCGCCCTGTTTCAATGCCGAGTAGACCGGTGGTATCTGAGTAGTCCGGCCACGGAAGGCAACCAGGGCGGCCTCCACGTCGGCGTCGGTCAGAGACGGAACCGGGGCCTCGGCGACGGTCCGGCCGACAGCGTCGTAGGTATCGGTGGCGCGGCCCAGTGTTACGCGGGCCTCGTATGTTTTGTCATGCCCCTGATAGTATTCAACCAGTCGCGTGGCCACGCCCAAGCACGACACGAGCAGCCCGCTGGCCATCGGGTCCAGCGTGCCAGTATGGCCGATGCGTCTTTGCCGACTCCAACGCCGGACGCGTTGCACAACGTCGTGGCTGGTAGGCAGATCCGCGGAGACGGGCCCGGCGGCGTACGTTTGTGAACTTGGGCGGCCCGGTTTATCGACAAGGAGAATTCCGTGGAGATCGGTCATGGTATCGGTTCGTCGCCGGCGCTGCTCCCTGTCTTCTAACCCCTATCGCCATCAATACTCTGGCGGCGCAATTCGTGCAGCGCGGCCACAACGCGCGCCGAGACCTCCTGCAGCGTGCCGGCAACGGTGCAGCCGGCGGCAGGTGGATGTCCGCCGCCTCCGAATGCAAAGGCCACCTGGCTCACATTGAAACCCGGCTTGGCCCGAAAACTGCATTCGATCAACTCCTGACCGTTTTTTGCAAAACGTTGGGCGAAAGTAGCGCTGATGTCGGCCTCTCTCACGGTAACGAGGAAGTTGGCCAAACCGTCGCTCTGGTGGGATTCGACACCACTTCGCTGCCGGCTCTCGGCGTTGAGAGTGGCCCAGATGATGCCGTCATCCATCTGCACATTGGCCAGACCGGCCCCCCAGAGCTTAACGAGGCTGAACGACCTGCTGTCCAAGGTGTTGCGAACGACATAGTCCAGACTTGCACCGGCGTTCAACAGACGCAAGCTCGCCTGCAAGACATTCGTATTCGTGTTGGCGGTCCGAAAACAGAGTGTATCGGTCACGAGGCCGGTCAGAAGGGAGACGGCGATCTCCTCAGAAAGCGGCACATTCAGGGCATCGGCCAGGTGAATAAGCATCTGGCATGTGGCTGCGCAGCCGGTATCAACCCAGTTTTCAGTGCCGAAAAGGGTATTGGTAACGTGATGGTCAATGACGACAAGGGGAACCTGATTGTGGATCTCGGGTCTGTAGACGGTGCCCATCCGGTCAATACTGGAGGTGTCCAGGCAGACGATCAGATCGTAACCATGCGCGACCTCTGCCGGCCCGATGATTTTCTCTACGCCGGGCATGAACTGGAACTCCGGCATCGCTTTGTCCTGAAGTGCGAGGACAGGCCGTTTTCCCAGCGAACGCAGAATGCTACCCAAACCGAGCAGACTGCCGACCGCGTCTCCGTCCGGGCTCACATGGCTGACGCAGAGGATGTTGTTGCTGGATTCCAGGAGACTGAGCAGGAGAGGGGGCGGCGGGACGCCCTCTTGGCCGCATGCAGCACCCTGCTTAAGCAGGGACGCGTTCAGGGTCATGCATCCTCTTTCTGAGCATCAATGGAGGAGAAATCCGGGGAAGAGAGTGAAGAGGACGAAGTTGAAAGAGGACTCCCTTCGTCCTGTTGACGACTCTCTCGTTCCTCGGCGATGCTCTGCAAAAGTGCATCCACCCGAGCGGCCTGGTCGGGGGTATCGTCATAGTAGAAGAGCAGTTCCGGAACGGCGCGGAACGTTAAGCTCTGGGCCAGTTGGCGGCGCAGGAATGGGGCAGCTTTCTTGAGTCTGGCGAGGACCAAGCTGCGCTGGATGTCGCTATCCTGATGGATGTAGACCTTGGCCACGCGCAGGTCGCGGCTGACCACCACGTTGGTCACCTCCAGCAGTTCCAGCGCCGGGTCATCCAGTTCGGCGCCGATCAAGATAGATAGTTCCTGGTAGAGCAGTTCTGCTGCCCGCTCCTGACGAATTGTGGTCGTCATCATTACCATGCCGTCAGTCGTTCGTTCTGGTTGTCAGGCACACGAGCCCACTATAAACCATAAACCGAAAACCAGAAACTATTATCGTACCTGTTGCCTCTCGAAGACTTCGATAATGTCGCCTTCCTGGAGGTCTGAATTGACGCCGGCGAGATTGATGCCGCACTCATATCCGGCCCGCACTTCGGTGACATCTTCGGTAAACCGTTTGAGGTTTTCGATGGTTGTTGTGATTATGGTTGCGTCGTTGCGGAGCAGTCGGGCCTGGCTGTTACGTTTGACGACCCCGTCGAGAACCATGCAGCCGGCGATCAAGCCGCCGCGCCGCACGCGGAACATCTGCCGGACCTCGGCATGGCCGGTGACTACCTCTTCGAAGATCGGGTCCAACATTCCGCTCAGCGCCTGTTCTACATCTTCGATCAGGTTGTAGATGATCTGATAGTGCCGAATCTCGACGCCGGACTGTTCGGCGCGCACCAGAGCGGCCTTGTCGATGTTGACGCCGAATCCGATGACGATCGCCTGACTGGTTTCGGCGAGCATGACGTCCGATTCGGTTATGTCGCCGACAGCCGACTGCATGATCTTGACCTTTACCTCATCGTTTTCAAGCTGTTCGAGGCTGTGAATGATTGGGGCCAGCGTACCCTGTGCATCGGCCCGCACGATAATATTGAGGGTTTCGGCTTCGCCGCCTTCGACACGGGCGAACATATCTTCCAGCGTCATCGGCAGGGGGGAGGCGTCCCGGATATTCTGAGCGGCCTGGTTTTGCCTTTCGGCGGCAAGCGTGCGGGCCGCTCTGTCGTTTTTGGTTACGCTAAAGACCTCGCCGGCGGCTGGGACGCCATTGAGGCCCAGAATTACCGTCGGCGTGCTCGGCCCGGCCTTCTTCAATTGATTGCCCTCGTAGTCGGACATTGCCTTGACACGTCCCCAGTTCTCGCCGACGACCAGCGAATCCCCGCGTTTCAGGGTCCCGTTTTGTACAAGCAGGGTTGCAGTGATTCCGCGCTGCTTATCCAATTGGGCTTCGATCACCGTGCCGACACATTGTCCGCTGGGATTGGCAGTGTGCTGGTCCAGTTCGGCGACGACGAGTATGTTTTCCAAGAGGTCGTCGACACCGTCGCCGTTGAGCGCACTGATCGGAACGGTGATAGTTTCGCCCCCCCATTCCTCCGGTGTCAGGTCTTCTGTTGATAGCTCCTCCATGACGCGGTTTATGTTGGCGTTGGGGCTATCGATCTTGTTGAGAGCGACGACAATTGTCACGTCTGCTGCCTTGGCATGGCTGATTGCTTCCCGGGTCTGGGGCATAATGCCATCGTCGGCGGCTACGACGAGGATGACGATGTCGGTAACCTGCGCGCCGCGGGCCCGCATTGCTGTGAATGCTTCGTGTCCGGGTGTGTCCAGGAAGGTGATCTTTTTGCCGTCGACTTCCACCTGATAGGCGCCGGTATGCTGGGTGATGCCGCCAGCCTCGGTATCGACTACATTGGTGCGGCGGATACGATCGAGGAGCGTCGTTTTGCCGTGATCAACGTGTCCGAGGACCGCTACAACGGGCGACCGGGGCACGAGGCTTTTTTCCGCTTCTTCGGCCACGATCTCCTGGATCATCACCCGTTCTTTTGGTCTTCGATCTTCGTCGGGCGCCTCTTCCGGCTCTTCGTCCTCCACGACCGGCCAGAGCACCTCGATTCCGAGTTCTTCACCCACGATAGCGGCTGTATCGTGGTCGAGAGTTTGGTCGATGGGCGCCATAATGCCGAACTGCATAAGCACTTTGATGAGATCGATAGGACTGCGATCCATTCTTTCGGCTAGAGCGCGGACGGTAACATACTCCTCCACTATGATGGAAGTAGGCAGCCCAGCAGCTTCACCGTTGGCGGCGTCGTCAGCTGGGCTGCCATTCTGGATCTTCATCGGATCTTTCGTTGCGGCTGCCATTTTGGCCTTCCTTTCATCTATCGTTTTCGATTCCCAGCTCTACATGCCGCCATGCCGTTCAAAAACTGACAGCGAAAACGTCCCTCTGTCTTCAGAGAGAAGGAAGCTGAGAGGCGTTTACGCTCCGAGTTGCGTGTACCTTCTCAAACGTTACACAGGTTTTTGGCTGGGATGGAATGCATGCACAGACATATGCGGTGGAGGCCAGAAGCGGGGCGCCAAGAGGCGGTTACGGTAGAAAGACAAGTCGTTACACGACCACCCCTCTCTTCCCTGTCGCCTTCCCCCTCTCCATCCCAGACTGCAATACAGCCAATGTTAGCCCACTATTCCGACACATGTCAGGGAGCGGACAATCGGCTTGCGTTCATTGGAAAATTCCCATCACCCAGCGAATATGCCTTCACTTTGGAATGTTCTATCTGCGTTGGGCAGGAACATTTGAAGAGCATACCAGGTAATCACAGCCCTCCCCGCAATCGCACAGTTCACAGTTCAGACAGTCCGCGTGAAAGGCAAAGATGTGAGGAGGAGATTCCAGTAAGCAATAGTTGACCGTTTAGATGGGTTCTCGCTCCTTGCTACGCAGTCTCGTCCGACACTTGCAAAAGAGTTGAAACGGACGCTGACAGTGTCGCCAGATTATCGGCGCTGATTTTTGTTCGCAGCGCTTTCTGTATCAATGCACCGGCCAGCGCCTGTTCCCAACAGGTGACCTGCGGGTGGACATAGGCACCGCGCCCGGCCTTTTTGCCGGTTTCATCCAAGAGGACGCCATCAGCAACCCGGACCAGACGAATCAGGTCGCGCTTTCCGTCAGACTCGCGGCAGGCAATGCACATTCGTTGGGGAGCCTGGAAGGCGCCCCGCCGTTGTTTCGATCCCTTTCCCCGTTTTGCCATTTCCGGTGTTGCACGGCAGATGAAATAGTTCAGGCACGATACACGAACCAGCAGCCACCTTACAGGTCAAACCCATCGTCATCGAATTCTTCCAGGTCGACTTCGAGTCCCCGTGACCGACGCGTTCTCTGACGCCTTGGCTGCCTCTTCTGCGTTGACTGGCCGCCGCGGCGGGCCCTGCTGCGACCGGGGTCCTGTTCGTCAATCTCATCATCGGAGTCTTCGGCCGTGTCCAAAGAATCGAGCAGCTCGGGAGGCACTTCCAAATCGTCCAGTGAACCGATGACTGGGCCCGACGAGCTTCCCTGCTGGCGTGCGGCCATTCGCTGGCGCAGCATGTCAGCGGTAATGACCTGGGGCAGATCTTCAGGTCTGAGAGTGCGTTCCGGCTCGGGCTCAGGTTCTTCCGTTTGCGCTGGCAGTTGCGAGGGATGAAGGGCAGGCAGTTCGCTCACTTCTTCCGCCTCAGGACCTTCATCACTTTCTTCTCTAACGTCTTCCTCGTCGTCCAGCGTTTCGCCGAGGCTAACCGGCTCCGGCTCATCCACGGCGAAATCTTCGAAGGAAATGCCGGAGGGTTTTTCTTCCTGCACGGCGGCTGCGGCGCGCTCGAAAGCGCTCAACGCCTCCTCTGCGTCGACGCCAAGTCCGCGTCCTTCTTCTTGCGCGGGGAAGGTTTCGGGCCACTCGGCAGGTGTGCCCTGGTCGGCCGATCTGCTGGCGGCATCGCGTCTTTGCAGCAGCTCGGCGGCCTGGCGGAAGGTGTCTTCGCTCGCGGTGGACTCTTCCTTGTCGCGCAGGATCTTCTCCGCCATACTGAGCAGGTCTTGTTCACCGGCGGCCAACTGAGCCTGCTCGGCTGCCAGCAGATCCAGTCCTTCGGCGTGGGCTTCGGTTTCGCTCTTGATGTCGATCCGCCACCCCGTCAGTTTGGCTGCCAGACGAGCGTTCTGCCCTGCCTTGCCGATGGCGAGGCTGAGTTGTCGATCAGGTACGATGACGATTGCCGTTTTGATATTGCTGTCTTCTTCAAGAATGACACTCTGCACTTTGGCCGGCCCGAGGGCGTTGGAGATGTAGGTGCGTAGATTTCCGCTCCACTCGACGACGTCGATTTTCTCGCCCGCAAGCTCGGTCACGATATTCTGAATACGCAAGCCGCGCATCCCCACACAACTACCCACCGGGTCCACGCCGGGGAGCGTGGCCATCACGGCCACTTTGCTGCGTGCGCCCGGTTCACGGGATATGGCCTTTATCTCGACGGTGCCATCGCGCACCTCCGGAATCTCCTGTTCCATGAGTCGGCGGAGGAGATCGCGATGGGTACGGCTCAGCTTGATCATCGGGCCGCGACTGCTGCGGTGCACATCAACCACATACAGGCAGATATAGTCTCCGCGTCGCAGATTCTCCGACGGAATCTGCTCCTCTCGGGGCAGCAGGTTCTCGTGTCTGTCGTCGATCAGAATGGTGACGGCGCCGGATACGAGATCGACGCTGCGGACCTGGGCTGTGATAGTCTCGCCTACTTTGTGGACAAAGTTCTCGTAAACTGTGTCCCGTTCTGCTTCTCGAATGCGCTGCAAGATCACCTGTTTGGCGGTCTGGGCAGCGATACGGCCGAAGTTGCCGGGTGTATTCTGCACCAATACAACATCGCCCAATTCGGAAGACGGCTCTACCGTTCTGGCATCGTCTAACAGGATCTCGGTATTGGGGTTGAGAATGTCTTCGACAACCTCTTTCTCGGCGAATACTTTCATTTCGCCTGTCGCCCGGTCCACTGCAGCCGTGACATTGGCTACAGAGCCGTAATTGCGTTTGTAGGCCGAGATGAGCGCAGCCTCGATTGCGTCGAAAATCACCTCATTGTCGAGGTCTTTATCCGACGCGACCTGATTGATCCCAGCGATGAGTTCTTTAGACATTTTCGTTCAACTACTCCTGAAAACTTGACTACTCAGCATATTGGCTGCTGGCGGAGGGCTGGAAGATATGGTCGTCAGCAGCCAAAAACAGATAGGCAGGTAGACAAGCGTTCCGAACAGGTTCTGCAGGCAACGAGCCCGTAGAATAAGAAAAGTGGGCGGAACCCACTTCAGAAACACAACTCTATCAAATCATACTCGCTCATGCCGATTGGGTACAAGTATAACAGATTGCAGGTCGGAGAGCAACTCCCGCTTTTAGGGGGGTGCATCCCAGTTCTGGGGTGGGAACAGTCTGGCGGGGAATCCATGCCGGAGGTGGCTGGAACTGTTTACCGTCTCTGTGCGAGACGCAGTGCAGGCGCCAAGCCTGGCCGTAGGGTGGAGTCCGTCAGTTGGGGAGGGTGCGAGGGCAGGCACAAGGCCGGCACATACGGGGATCTGATGGGACTGGCGGGACGTGGTCTGGCTGGACACTATCGATTGGGCACTCGTCACCAATGTAGACACACGGTCGGCGAGGCGTGTTGTTGGAGAGGGGGCGTTGCGGGGGCGGAGCCCCCGCACAAGGGAGGGCCGAATAGGCCCGACCGCCCAAAAGAACGAGGAGAGAGGGAAGAGGAGTGAGGAGAGAGAACTGCCGTTTCCTCTGACTCAGAGTTGACCGCGAGATGGTTGGGGCTCCGCTGCGACCTGAGGCATGGGAAAGTTCGCACCCATTTTGGGATGCACCCTTTGCAGGGGTGGGTCCGGCCGGCAGGTCGTTCAACGCTTGACCGGTCGCAGAGAGCGGGTACCGGGGCAAACGCTTACAGGCTGGCAGAGCCGTTCAGAGGGTCAAGACGGATGTCGAGAGCGCCCTACCGAACCGGCACATGATAGCGGGCGATGATAGCCTGTCCCTCTTCGCCGCGCGCGAAGTCGATCACGTTTTGAACCACCGGGGCACCGCTCTGTGGGAAGAGAAGATACAGGGCCCGCGCCAGCGAATACTGGTAATTGGCAAGGTCCGCGCCAAACGGCACTCGCCCCTCAACTGAGACAGCTTTGACCCCCGGAGCAACCGTAACGGCATTTGAGGGGTTCTCTCCATTCTGTGAAAGATATGCGAAGGTGACATAGCCGATGGCGTCGCGGTGGCCAGCCACATACTCCAGGACGTTGCTGCTGGTGGACATGACGACCGCCGTAAGAGAAACCTGGTCTTTGTCCATGACGCGTTCTTCGAACAGTTCACGCGTGGCGCTGCCGTCCTCACGGCTTACCAGAAGCACGTCTCTGGCAGCGCCGCCAACTTCCTCCCAGTTCAGGACGCTGCCGCCAAAGAGGGCCCGAATCTGCGCCAGTGTTAGTGCTTCCACCGGATTCTCAGTGTGAACGATGACCGCGATTCCATCCAGCCCGATGGGTATGCGGACAAGGCCGGCGGGTATTTCGGCGTCGGGATAGGCCGCCGTGCTGGCCGCAATGTCAGCCTGCCCGGACGCCAGCCACCGTTCCCCCATCCGGCTGCCGCCGGCGAACAGAGTGAACTGAACATCTGGATTGCGCTCGCTGTAGGCGGAAGTCAGGTCGGTCAGCAAGGGGCGCATTTCGGTGGAACCGGCGATAGTCAAGGTGACCGGTTCGGGGGCGGAGATTACAGCGTCGCCCCGCGGCAACGTGCAGGCGGAAAGCAGACAGGCCGTGAGGATTAACCGTGAGAGCAGCCTTCTTCGCAGGCTGAGATGAAGGTTTCGCGGGTGACGGTTGATCATAGACGCAGAGTGAAAAGTGTTAGGACGGCAAGGCTGACGAGCAGACAGTAGCCGGAAAACAGATAGAGACCGTTGCGGCGCACATATGCCAGCAGGAAGCGGATTGCAACATAGCCGCAGATCGCGCTGGTGATGAAACCGACCAGCAGGGCCGGCAGCTCGGATAGCACAGCCGATGGCGCGGTAGCCAGCATGTCACCGACCTGCAGCAGGCCGGCGCCAAGGAAGGCCGGCGCACCCAGGAGAAAGCTGTAGCGAGTGGCTGCTTCGCGGCGCAGGCCCTGGGCCAGGGCAGCGGCAATTGTCGTACCACTGCGGCTGATGCCCGGCGCCAGCGCTGCAGCCTGGGCCAGACCGATTAGAAAGGACTGACGCATCGACATGGCCGCCAAGGGGGCGCGTGCGACGACATTGCGGGACATCCATTCGCTGCCGGCCAACAACAGGGCGGTCACCGCCAGAAAAAAGGCAGCAGCCTGCGGCGTATGATAGAGCCGTTCCAGCGGATCTTTGAATAGCAGGCCGGTGATCGCAGCCGGAACCGACCCCAGGACGATAAACCAACCCAGACGGGCGTTAACGTCCCTCAACGAGGATGTCAGTCCTCGCGTTTTGAGAACTGAGGGGAGGCTGCGAAGGGTAGCGCGGATGATGGCGGCAAAGTCCCGCCCGAAGACGGCCAGGATCGAGAGAAGCGTCCCCAGATGCACAACTGTATCGAAGAGAAGGGATGAAGACGGCCAGCCGAACAGCCAGGGAACGATCACCAGATGGCCGCTGCTGCTGACTGGCAGGAATTCGCTGGCGCCCTGCACCAGACCCAGGACAAACGCTTTGAAAAGTTCAGACATGGAATCAGAAGTCTTCACTAAAGCACGTCGGCGACGGAATAAGGAAGGGGATGGGTATCTTTTCGCTCTTCGCCTCTATGCGTGCCGACCTGTCATGACGCGGCCGGCAGCGCCTCTACTCTGCGCTGGCGCTGTTCATGCCGGACCCGTTGATCGGTTATCTGATAGGCATGCAGAAAGTTGGTGCGGAAGGATGCGAACGTACCTTGCGCGATCTCCGTTCGAATCCGCTCCATCAGCTGAAACATGAAGTGCAGGTTATGGATGGTCGCCAAGCGCAGGCCGCTGATTTCGCCGCTGACGATGAGATGGCGCAGGTAGGCGCGGCTGAAGGTACGGCATGTATAGCAGGTGCACGCTTCCTGGACGGGACGGCTGTCCTCGGCGAAGCGGGCGTTGCGGATGTTGAGCCGACCGGTCGGTGTCAGCAGTGCGCCGTTGCGGGCGATTCGGGTCGGCAACACGCAGTCGAACAGATCGACGCCGCGCAAGACCGCCTCGATGATATCTTCGGGCGCGCCGACGCCCATCAGATAGCGAGGCTTGTTCGCAGGCAGATGGGGACAGGTTGCGTCGAGCGTGCTGTACATCTGCTCTTTGGTTTCGCCGACCGCCAGCCCGCCGATGGCATAGCCGGGAAAATCCAGCCCGGCCAGAATCCGGGCACTCTGTGCCCGCAACTCCGGATAGATGCCACCCTGCACGATACCGAAGAGGGCTTGATCCGGACGCGAATGGGCGGCTTTGCAGCGCTCGGCCCAGGCGTGAGTACGGGAGAGGGCCTGGGCCAGATAGGCGCGATCGAGGGGTTCGGCACACTCGTCCAACACCATTGCGATGTCGGCGCCGAGCCGCTCCTCGATTTCGATCACGCGTTCGGGCGTAAAGCGGTGGGACGATCCATCGATATGGCTGCGAAAGGTCGCACCGTTGGCGTCCAGCTGGCGTCGGTGGGCCAGGCTGAACACCTGGTAGCCGCCGGAGTCGGTCAGAATCGGACCGTCCCAGCCCATAAAGCTGTGCAGGCCTCCCAGGCGTTCGATCCGCTCGTGGCCGGGGCGCAGATAGAGATGGTAGGTATTGGCCAGCAGGATGGAAGCGCCCAGTTCAGTCAGATCGCGCGGCTCAAGCGTCTTGACGTTGGCGGCGGTGCCCACAGGGGCAAAGGCCGGCATCTCTACGGGACCGTGAGGCGTGTGAAAGGTAGAGCGGCGCGCCTGGCCGTCCGTACTATGAATCTGAAAGGTGAACTGTGCGGTCACATCGGTCTCGAATCAGGCTGGCAAAATTTTTGGCAACAAAAAAGCAGAAAAAACGCTATCGCATTCCTTCTGCTTTGTCAATGCAGTTTCTTCAAAAGGGCGCAGCCCAAACCGCAAAGAACCGGATTCAGGTGCGTCAATGGCGCCGGCGGGCCAGTTCGGCTTTCAGTGCTTGCACCTGTTCTTCGGCCGCGCGCCGGGCGGCCGCTTCGGCGTCGGCGCGCTGTGCTTCTGTGTCGGCGCGCCGTGCTTCGATGTCAGCGCGTTCTTCCGCCTTTTCGACTCGGGTCTCAGCGACTTGCAGTTCGGGAATGACGTAGTCCGCATACACATCATCCCGGGCCAGTTCTACCAGTAGAGGCTCTCGCAGCAGATCCTCACGGCGGAACCGGAAGCCGGGCAACACCTGAGAATAGATCACACCTTCCTCGTCCGGCTCGATCTCTTCATAGTCCCCCGCGCTGCCAAGCCGGTAGAAGTGCATATGCCCGTCCTTGGGGTCAAGTATGAAGTACTCTCGAACCCCAGCGCGAGCATACCCCTCCTTTTTTTCTTCGGTATCCCGCTTCACTTCTGCCGATGTCGAATCGGAAAGCTCCTCCACGATCATGTCGCAGACCCCGATATAGGAGCGTTGATCATCCGCTCCCCAGGGCGCCGGATTGTCGTCCAGGATGATGCCGATGTCTGGCTTGAATACCACTTCCCACTTCCCCGACGGCAGACTTTCATCTCGGACCGACATGTAGGTACCGGTTTCCAAGCATAGTATCTTTGCGATGGGATTCACTTCGAGATAGCAGCTCAGGAGGCGAAAGAACCAGCGATACTGTTCGGTCTGGGCAAAGTTGGGCAAGGGTTTGGCCTCAAGGATACCGTTATTCCATTCGTAGCTGACGTCGATATGCTGGTGAGGCCGCTCATACCACTTTTCCCAGTACTCTTCCAGGGTGACGCGGAGGCCATGGGCGGGAGCCCGGTTTTTGACGCGCTCAATTTCAGAAAGTGCGCCGCTGTCTACCGGTCCGTCGGACAGCGTTGCGCCATTCCCTTGGGCAGTCTCAGCCGGTTTCTGACGAATGTTATGCACAATCTCTTTGCGGGCCATGCTCTCTCCTCTTCGTCCGCACAGTCTTCAGCACTCTTCGCAGATAGCTGCGACGAGTTTACCACCAGCCGCTGTGCTGGCGCAACGGCGGCCGCCCTTTCCCACACCTCACACTTGGGGCTTGTATCTCCCGGACGGGCTAGGCTGCCTCAGCGAAGAGCTCTTCCTGGGAATTGCTCCCTGCTTCGCCGTCCTGCGCGGCTGCATCTTTGGATTCTTCCTGCAGCGCAAGATTGATGGGCAACCCTGCCTGCTTCCGAATCATGCTGTCGATCTGCGCGGCGACGTCGGTTTTGTCGCTGAGAAAGGCTTTGGCGCTTTCCCGGCCCTGTCCCAGGCGGAGCTCGCCGTAGCGGTAGAAGGCGCCGCGCTTTTCGATGATGTCGAACTCAACGCCCAGGTCCAGCAGGTCGCCCTGCGTACTGACCCCTTCGTTGTACATGATGTCGAACTCAGCCACCTTGAACGGCGCCGCCACCTTGTTCTTGCGCACCGTCACCCGCGTCCGGTTTCCGATCACGTCACTCCCCTGTTTGATCGACTGGATCCGCCGCACATCCAAACGCACGCTGGCATAGAACTTCAGCGCCATCCCGCCGGACGTCGTCTCCGGATTGCCAAACATGATCCCGATCTTCTGACGCAGCTGATTGGTGAAGATCATGCTCGTGTCGGTCGTCTTCACTGCACCCACCAGCTTGCGCAGCGCCTGGCTCATCAGCCGCGCCTGCAGTCCTACGTGGCTGTCTCCCATCTCCCCTTCGATCTCCGCACGCGGCACCAGCGCGGCGACACTGTCCACCACCACGATGTCCATCGCACCCGAACGCACCAGCGCTTCCGCTATCTCCAGCGCCTGCTCACCTGTGTCCGGCTGCGATACGTACAGATCCTCGACAACCACTCCGATCTTGCGTGCATAGCCCGGGTCCAGCGCGTGCTCCACATCGACAAAGCCGCAGACCCCGCCCATCCGCTGCGATTCCGCGATCGCATGCAGACACAGGGTCGTCTTGCCCGAACTCTCCGGCCCGTACACCTCGATGATGCGGCCGCGCGGAATGCCCCCCACGCCCAGAGCTAAATCCAGACTCAGACTACCCGTCGGGATCGACGCCACGTCCAGCCGGGTTGCCTCCCCCAGCCTCATGATGACCCCTTCGCCGTAGCGTTTATTCAGATTGGCGATGGTAACTTCCAGCGCTTTGGCCGGTCCACTGTTGGCTGTTCGTTTTGTTTTCATCGTTCTCCCCTACGGTCTGTTATCGGCATCCTCTGTCCCTTTTTGCGCGCCTATTCTGAGTGTTGGCGCCGGGCTGATTCCCAAGAGTACTGACTGGACTCATTATAGAACATATGTTCAAATCCTGTCAAAATGACTTCGCGGCGGGATGCGTCCCAGTTTTGGGGTAAAAAGGGTCAGGCGGGGAATGCACGGCGGCGATGGGCGATAGTGTGGTCCGGCTCTTAGCAGGACACAGGGCAGGCACAAGGCCTGCCCCTACCGGTACGTGTGGGAGGGGGCAGGTTTGGCGGCATGACGCGGGTGAGCGACCGGCGGCATGGGGACGGCGCCGGCGTCGCGGCGCGAAGGTGGCGCAGGCTGGTGTAAGGGGGGCGTTGCGGGGGGATTCCCCCCGCACAAGGGAGGGCCGAAGGCCCGACCGCCCAAAAACGAGGAGAGAGGAGTGAGAGGCTCCTTGGTTCGCCTTAGGCCGCGTGGCAAATTGGCTAAGGCCCGGTTGCTCGAATCCTGGCTGATTCGACTTCCTGCCGCGGCCGGGGTCGCGGTGCGGTCTGCGCAGACGCGAAGCGGACTGGAATCAATCATTGCGCCCGCAAGTCGAATTCTTTCGCTATCCGATTCTTGTCTTTTGAAGGTATCAGAGACTATAATCCTCGCGCGATTCAGATCCCCTCATTCGGACTACAGATCTCAGCAACTTCAGACGTGTATCGAAAAACCTCCATCCCCACTTCAGAACTGACGCTGCAACTGTGCCCAACTGTGGCGCGTCATTTGGACCTGGCATGAGTGTAAATCGTCGAAAACTGAACAGAGCCTGGGAAACGCTGCGGTCGCTGCCGATCCCTGCCATCGGCTCGGATCGACTGGTCGATCTGCATGATGACTTGCTGCATTACGACACGGTAATTGCGCAGGAGATGCGGGAGTATCTGCGGGGACGGGTCATCAATCGGATCCGCGTGCAGATAGATTGGGAGTTGGAGGAGACGCTGCGATCTTTCAAGCCGCAGAACTCAGCGGAGATGGAGTGCAGGCGGGAACTGCTACGCTACAAACGACGCATTGATGACGTAGTCCGCCAGCTGCTCGTCGGGCAGCCGGAAGAACCTCCTCTCGGATAGTAGCGCGTTCTCTTTTTCCTCTTCAGCCCACTAGACAATATCTCGTAGCAGGAGATCATCGACCGTTTCGCGGCGCTGCGCCAGTTGCACGACGCCGTCGCGGAGCATGACGACAGCGGGACGCAACGCCCCGTTGTAGTTGCTTGCCATCATCAACTGGTAGGCGCCGCTGACCGGTACGGCCAGCAGTTCTCCGGTTTCGATCTCCGGCAACGGCAGGTCCTCGATCAGGAGATCACCGCTCTCGCAGTAAGGGCCGGCCAGCCAAACGTTTTCGGGGGTCGGCGGCCTGTTCAGCGGGTCGGCGACCGGCAGGGCAGAGTAGCGCGCCTGGTAGAGGGCCGGGCGAATGTTGTCCGCCATTCCGCCATCAAGCAGTAACCAGCGCCGACCCCCCGCACGTTTGACGGTACCTACTTGATAGATGGCAACGCCGGCGCGGGCGACAAGGCTGCGCCCCGGCTCCACTTGCAGACGGGGCAAGGGCAGAGAATAGGAGGACAAGCTCTCTGCGAGAGCTGCCGCGACCGTCGCGACGTAGTCCTCGATAGATTGGTGGGGAAGATCAGCTTCGTGGTAGGCGACGCCCCAGCCGCCGCCGGGGCTGAGCGCCTGGGGCCACCAGTTGCGTTCCTTCTGTAAGCGGCCGATCAGATTGCACACCACATCCAGCGCGGGCAGGACCTGATCGACCGCGTGAAAGTGCGACCCCTGGTGGAAGTGCAGCCCGGTCACGGGCAGCTGATTTCGCTGGCAGAAAGCCACTGCGTCGATACACTCGTCGGCGTCCATCCCGAATTTGCTGTCATGCTGACCTGTTTGGCGGTATTGATGTGTGTCGACGGCGTAACCAGGGCGTACCCGCAACCAGAGGGCGGGCGTAGTGCCGCGGGCATGGACCAGCTGGGCGATGCGCTCCAACTCCGGCAGGTTATCGACGACGAGCGTGCCGGCCTGGGCGATTCCGGCCTGCAGATCCCGCCAGCTCTTGTTCACGCCGTGCATCAGAATCTGGGCGCGCGGGACACCGGCAGTGCGCGCGATGTGCATCTCACCGACGCCGGTGCAGTCCACAAGCAGATCATGGGACCCCATCAGACGTGCCATGGCCAGATTGAGAGATGCTTTGCCGGCGTAGGTGATGCCGGCGGGGCCGGGATAGTGGCGACTGAGGGCATTCTGATAGGCCTGAACTGCGCTGTCGATGGTCTGCTGATCATAGATATAGAGAGGTGTGCCGAATTCGGCAGCCAGTTCGTTCAGGTCACGGCCGCCAACATGGAGAGAAGGTTGGCCACTCTTGTCGGGGCGCAGCGCAACGGTGTCGGGGAAGAGCGAGAGACGGTCGCGATACATGGCAGTAACCTTTGGGTTCAGATAGATTTCGGCGGCGGCCGATATTGTTTCTTACGGCGATTTGACAGACTGAGAACGGCAACAGGCAGAAACTACAGTAGCACCATGAGGATTCCGCCGATGGTGATCAGTCCGCCGATGATGCTGTTGAATGAAGGGATCTCGCGTAACAGGAGCGCGCCCAGGAGCACGCCGCCCAGCACTTCCTGCGTGGCGATGAGATTGACATAGGTGGCGTTCACTCGCCGGAGCGCCGCATTGTAGAGAGTATGGCCGCAAGCCAGGGGGAAGACGCCCAGGCCGACTATGCTGGCAACGGCGGGCCAGTCGAAGCTGCCGGGGGTATGGGACGCGGCCGCGGCTGGAAGCAGCCAGAGGGCAGCCAGCATGTAGACTGCACCGGCATACACCAGCAGAGGAAACCGTTCGCGCTGGCTGCGGCCGGCTATGCTGTAGACGGCGAAGGTAATGGCACTGCCCAAAGCAAGCAGATCACCGATCAACATGCGGGAAGTGAAGTTGTACGATGCGCTGCCGCCTTGACGAACGAGCGCCAGTACCGGCTCGAACCCGGAGAGAACGGCCACGCCCACGACAGCTACGAGGATGCCCAGCCATTTACGCTTCGGCAGCGGTTCCCGGAGCCAGAAGCGGGACAGCAGGGCGACCCAGATGGGCGCAGTGTACATGATCGCGAGGCTATTGGTGATCGTCGTAAATTCGAGGGAGTAGGCGTAGAAAAAGAAGTGGAGAGCAGCGACCAGCCCGACGAGGACCAGACGGGGCCAGCCCGACGCGAGGAGGCCGCGCCAATTGGGGGCGGCCCAAGGGCCGCGGCTGCGAATCAAGACCGCAACTGACACCACGATACCTGCGACCAGGAGGCGACCGGCTGCGATCTCGAAGGAGGATACCGAGCGGGCGGCCCAACGGACCAGCACGGGGCTGGTGCTGAAGAAGAGAACGGCGATCGCTACCAGGGCCAGCCCACGGCGTTCTTCAACTGTCACGGGATTGGTCCAGACTGAGCGCGGGCGTGTAACCTGCGCTTCCAGGCGTGGAGATCTGTCGGCCGTTCTAAGGAGCGGCGGGCGTAATCGCCACGTAGACCAGGCTCAACACCATGCTGAGCGCAATCAGCAGGCTGAGAAAGTAGAAGATCTTTTCGTTGCGGCTCAAGCGGCGGCGTCTGCCCCGTCTACGGCTCATGCGTTGTCCCTTTCAGGCCGAAATTCAAGTAATGGGAGAGATGTACACTTTCATCGAGAATTGGAATGAGTCCTGCGAACCAGATGAATCATAGTCGAAATTGGTCTGTGAATCAAGGCACCCGGGTATTGGGGTGCATTCCAAAATGGGGGCGAAGTTTCCTATACCTCGGGTAGCTGCGAAGCCGCACCCATCCCGCCATCAACCCTGAATCAGAGGAACTGCAGTTCTCTCTCCTAACTCCTCTTCACTCTCTCCTCGCTCTTTTGGGCGGTCGGGCCTATTCGGCCCTCCCTTGTGCGGGGGCTCCGCCCCCGCAACGCCCCCTCTCCTACCACGTGCCTCATCGACCGGGTGTCGATATTGGTGACAGGTGCCTATTCAAAGTGTCCAGCCCGACCACGTCCCGCCATTCCCATCAGATCCCCGTATGTGCCGGCCTTGTGCCTGCCCTCGCACCCCCGACTGACGAACGCCACCGTTCGGCCAGGCCAGACACACGCACTGCGTCTCGCCAAAAGACGGTGAACGGTTCCAGCCACCGCTGGCACTGATTCCCCGCCAGACTCTTCCCACCCCAAACCTGGGATGGCCCCCGGGTATTGGTAAGGGCTGAGGCGCTCACTCGATGCGGAGAGGGCCGAGCAGCAGCCGGTCCTCTTGCGCCGGGTCGATCCTGTCGATCACGCGCAGGCGGCGAAAATCGGGGCGGGTGTACAGGCCGATCTCGACCTGATAGAGGCCTGGGGGTGCGTCCGGCGGGACGATGAACGTGTGCACGGTTGCGACGGTCTCGCCGGCGACCCAGGCTTCCGTTGAAGGCGACGGTTCCAGGTCGGCGCCGCCGAACATGTCGAAGCTGTCTGTCAGCAGGTGCGCAAAGACGGTATACGGTTCGGCCACCGGCCCGTTTGCGGTCCAGTACAGGGTAATGGTCATCTCCTCACCGGGAACCGGGGTACGGCTGTTGAAGCTGTAACCGGCCAGGGTGATGTTGTCGGCAAACTGCACGTGCACCGGGGTTGGAATGCTGGGGCTGCCGTCCTGGGAAGTGTCGGCCTTGCCGCCGGGCTGGCAGTCCGAAACGGTGAACCCGGCGGGGCAGATGATCACCTCGCCGAACCTATAGCTTGTGCCGCCGTCGAGTTGGGGCAGACGTTCGCCGCTGCGGTGGTCGTAGAAGCCAATCTGCCAGCTGGCCCGATTCGGTGTATGGGCCGTCTCCGGAATCGCAACGGTATAACTGTCGAGAAGAAGGCGGTCAGGCAGCCAGCCACTAGTCGGCCGCAGCCCGCCGCCGGGCATCGAGTCCAGTTGGGCGACGGTCAGACCGGTGCCGTCCACGAGATGAATGAAGAGGGACCAGTCAGCGGCCGGCGGGGCGTTGGTCATGAACGCCAGATCCACCTTGACTTCGTCACCGGGGAAAACGGTCGGCAGTTGGGGATCTTGTTCGCCAGTCCGACCCTGTAGCGCGTCATACGAAGCGGTCGCATGTTGCAACTGAATCTCGGAGTTTCCGGCGAGAAAGAGGGCGTGGGGCGTCGATGAGACAGCAGTGTTCGAACTGCTGTCAGGAACTGACATCGGCGGTGGCGTGTAGGCGGGGCGGATGAGGAGAAAAGGTGTGGCCAGCGTGAGCAGTCCGAGGGCAGAGGTGACGCTCCAGCCGACATTATGGCCGATTCTGTGTCCGATTCTGTTTGCCCATCCCATCCAGGCCAGGGCCCACAGCAGGGCCAGAGCCGGCAGCGCGGCAAAGAAGTAACGTCCCTGGGCGGCTGGCGCCACCCGCATGAAACGCAGCCAGGAGATGGTAAGGACGAGCAGCCAGAGCAGAAGGAAGGCATAAGGCACGCGGTAGGCGAGGCGGGCGCTGCAGGAACGCGTTGTCCGGGCAAGATGCAACAGCAGCCCAAGCGCAACGAAGACGGCGACGACACGCAGAGCCAGGTAAACCCAGGCTGGGTAGGGCAGGTTGAGCCAGCCAAACAGCCCCCAGAAGGAACGTTCCAGCCCCCCCAACTCGCTCAGGATCTGATACGGGCCAGCCGGGATGACCCGCAACAGGATATTGGCTTCCCACATATCCCAGGCCAGGGGGTCGCCATATAGGCGCCAGTTTCTCAGGTACCACCAGCCGGCGAGCAGGATGGCGGGAATAGCCGTCCAGAGGGCAGCATCATAGATGGGGCGAAGGTGGCGGCTCCGCCAGGTCAGCCACAGGACAGCGGCCGCGGAGACGCCGACCAGGCCCAGCCCGCTCAGCTTGGAAAGCAGCGCCAGGCCGAGCGCGGCGCCGAGTTTCAGCAGGCGGCTTTTTTGCGGCCATCCTCCTTCCACCAGCATTTCCGTCAGTTGCCACAGGACGAGCGCAGCTGCTGCGTTGACGGCGTTGTCATTGCTGACGGATGCGCTGATGAAGACAAATTGGGGCAGAAAGGCGGCAAAGGCTGCGCCGAGCAGGGCACTCTGCGCGGGGAGAAAGAGGTGAAGCGTGCGGTAGACCGCGTAGACGGTCACCGCGCCGAGGAAGACGGAGAAGAGACGGGCGACGTGCAGTGCCAGAACCGACCGGCTCCAGGGGAAGCGGTCCGTCTGTTGGTGGATCAGATAGTTGCGGTTGATGGGGGTGTCGGGTTGACCGATGGCGCGGTGGGGATTGGCACGCGCGAAGAGTTCAGGGAAGTCGGACTGATCGATCAGTGCGGTAAGCAGAGCCGCGCCGGCGTAATAAGCGGGCGCCTGCGTGCCCTGCTGTCGCCAGAGGGCGGTCGTATTCGGTTCCGCGACCGGCAGCGTCCGCTGCGTCGCCAGATGGTGAACAAAGGCAAAATGCCAGATTTCGTCGGGGGCTTCGAAAGGGGGGGTTACAAAACTGAACAGGCTGGCAAGAAGGAGGTAAAACGCCAACAGTTGGCGAATCGTGGGGCGAATAACAGGGAAGACGGGAGCGAAACGGCGCGGCGCTTTCCCCGTTTCACGGGACGGGGCCATTTACCTGGAACTGGCTTTCGGTATCTGTTCTCCTGACCCGGATAGCTTGTGAAGACCGGGCGAGTTCGTCTCCTCCGTGGTGATGCCGTATTGCCCTGGAGTCCCAGTGATATCACCCTGTGCAGCCTGTCTTGGCGGGCGCCAGATGAAGAGATAATAGAGCCAGTTCCTCAGATATTGGAACCAGACATCCAAAACCCGAAAGTTGGACTCACCGTTGGAGCGCACGTACTCGTGGGTCGCGACTTCACCGATACGGTAGCCGCTGCGCACGGTCTTGATTATCATCTCCTGCTCGATCGTCGTGATCTCCGATCTCAGCGCCAGGCTGCGGGCCAGATCGGCCCGAATCGCCCGAAATCCATTCTGGGAGTCGGTCAGGCTCACACCTTGTGTGTAGTTGATGCTGAGCGTGATCACCTGGCTGCCAAAGAGACGGACGAACTGATTGATGGTGGCGTGCAATTCATCGCTTCCTCCCAACATGCGGGAGCCGGAAACATGATCGGCATTGCCGTCGATGATGGGCTGCACGAGCGCCGGAATGTCGCGGGGGTCATGGGAGCCGTCGGCGTCGATAAAGACGAGGATATCGCCGCTGGCGCGGGCGATGCCGACGCGGATGGCGTCGCCTTTGCCTTTGCCATTATCCAGAAGCACGGTGGCGCCCAGTTCAGCGGCGATGTCCCGCGTATCGTCGCTGCTGTGGCCGTCGACGACCAGCAGTTCGTCGGCATAGGGCACAACCCATTCGAGCACGGGTCGGATGTTGCGGCCCTCGTTTCGGCAGGGTACGATTACCGAAATGCGAACCTCGCGCCCATCCGGCGCCTGGCGTGCGATGGCAGTGGGACGGGCGGGCTGAGTATACCAGTTGGGCAGGATATCCGTCACGGATCGTCTCAGAAAAGGAGCAAGATGGGCTGGCTGTCGGTTGACAGGCCGCTGGGCCCTACTTTAGCAGCATTCAATATCATTGCCAAGCCTCAGAGCCACCATTCCACAGAAATCAACCGGCGACATACGATGAATCAGAGGGCACAGTCGCCTGTCTCTGAAGGCAGATGTCCCTACGGTCAGAGATAGGTTCGAGCGGCCCATTTGACAGGATCGGACGACCATGACCAGATGTGATCCAATCGAAGCGGCGGCAGCGGCAGTGCAGATCGCGGGCATTGACCCGCATGAGGGCCTGCAGATCATCGGCGCGGCGCGGCTGGCCGATCGTCATCATCCGCCTTTCGATCTGGGGCAGCCGGCGCTGGTACTTGAAATCACCGATGGGGCGACTGCGCAGGCTGTCGGCGCCGTGCTGGGCAATGCCTACCCTCAGGACCATCCTCTGCAACTTATTTACCTGAAGGGAAATGGAACCCGCTCTGCGCGCGTTTTGCCGCTGGCAGATCTTGCTTCGTCAGCCGGCGTTGGCGAGGGCGCCTGCCTGTACGTGCCCGCCCTGCACCATAGCAGCTATGCTGATCTGCAGGAGGTGATGGCACACCTGAGGGCGCCGTACGGTTGCCCATGGGACCGGGAGCAGACGCTGGCGAGCACACGGTCCTTCCTGCTGGACGAGGTGGCGGAGACGCTCGAGGCGATGGACTCTGAGGATGAGGCGCATATCGCCGAGGAGCTGGGTGACGTACTCGGGATCATCGCGATGATTGCGCAGATCGCGACCGAAGAGGGCCGCTTCCAGATGGCCGACGCGGTGCGGCTGAGCGTCGAGAAGCTTATCCGCCGGCATCCCCACGTCTTCGGCGAAGATGACATTGACGATATAGAGCATCTGTATACGCGCTGGGAAGAGATCAAGGCCGAGGAGCGGGCGGCCCAGGACAGACCGGCGCGGGGCCCGCTGGATGCCGTTCCGGCGGCATTGCCGGCGCTGCGCAAGGCGCGCGAAATGCAGTCCAAGGCTGACAAGGCCGGTCTTCTCGACCGCGTTGCGCTGGCAGGGAGCAGTCCTGAGTTGGAGGGTCTGTTACCGGAGGGCAGCGCGGAACAGGCGCTGGGACTTCTGTTGTGGCGGCTGGTCGCACTGGCAAACGTGCGCGGCCTGGACGGGGAGGACGCGTTGCGCGCCTTCATTGGGCGCTGGCGGGCAGAGAATACGCCGTAAAATGGGGGAAGTAGGGAGAGCCTGCCAGCGTGGCAATACACTCGGTACTCCCTTTTTTGATTCAGTTCCTTCTTTGAAGATTGGGGGCCGAACGTGCTATACTTTGGAGTGCTGGTTTGCCCCGGTAGCTCAGTGGATCAGAGCATCTGACTTCGGATCAGAGGGTCGTGGGTTCGAATCCTACCCGGGGTGCTCACGTATACGGCCTGTCTGAGGCCAAGCGGGTTTACCGCTGTTCAGATGCCGCCCCCGCGCGCTCCCAGCGTTGCGATGGAGGGGCGGCTTTTCGTTGACCCCCTCTCTACTACCGAGCCGCCAACAACTGCCGCAGCGATAGTGTGCGGTAGCGTACGCCCGGTCACCAATGCAGGCGCAGGTAGGGTGAGGCAGAATGTACCTGGCCCACCCCGCTCGAAGGCTGTTCAGCCCAGCGTGTGCGCACGACGATCTCGTTCAGCACCGGTTGCAGTGCTGCGAACTCGTCACTGTGAACGCAAAAGGCGAGGACAAGAAGCCTTTCTCCGTCCGGGGACGGCAGAACAACCTGCCACACTTCACTCTCAGTCGCGTGCTCACGGTAGCGGATCGATACGACCTCTTCGTTAAACGGCCTGAGACCCTGCGCCAACTCAACGCTGGCAGGCTCGATGCTGTAGGCATGCTCAGCGGCCGCCTGCGCATAGCGTTCCAAGGTCGTCCCTTCAGCCGCAACAGTGAAGACCAGCATGAAATTGCTCGTCGCGCTGTCCGTGGACCCTGGCTGAAGGCCCAGCCCGATGACGGCATCGTCGCGGCGCACACTCATAGCAGACACCAGGTCGCCCATCTCCGCAACGCCTATTCGCTCGCCTTCCCGGCCTTTGACGGCCGACGAAAAGAGCGACAGGTCGACCTGCGAAGGTTGCGCCGGATCGAAATAGTGCCATCCCGATGGGTAGGACAGCGACAGTCCGCGGGCAAGATCGTCGTGCGTCAGCCAGCCCGACAGGTCCGCCTGCAGCGCACGCTCGGCATCGGCGGACGGCGTCACATACCCGCCGTAGACCCATGCCAGCCGCCCCTCATATTCGATCTGCCACCAGTCGCCGGCGGCATTTGTGCTGACTGCAGGGTACTGTTGCCCCTCCGTGACCGTGCTGATGATGGCATGGTCAGTACCCGGTCCCCCGCGTACATACATTGTGCGCGTGATCGTTACCGTAGGACTGACCGGTGGTTCGTAGGCAGGATGGTCCAGCCACTGAACCCGCCTCACGATGTCGCGCATCAACGGCTCCAGCCAGCTGTCGAACTGCTCGCCCCATATTGCAAAGGTGAACAATAGAAATGACCCACCGTCCGGCGGAAAGCAGAACCACCTGCCAGCCGATCACCTCCGTGCCTGGCCGCTTGACAACCTTACCTTGTTCGACAGCGGCGTCGCCGCTACGGTACCGGATCGATACTGCCTCCTCGCCCCAGGGCCGCAGACCGGGTCCAACCTTCACGCTCTCCAACATCTCGGCTTCAGACTCTTCCAGGCGGGCGGCTAACTGCAGCGCAAATTGCGCCAGCGTTTGCCCCGCAACCGGTAACGCGCGAATGGTAAAGCGATTGATGTAGGTCGAGGGAGTGTCCGGCGCGTACTGGAAGCCATATCCAACGACCTGACCCTCTTGATCGGCCGGGGTCAGGGAGTCGAAAAGCGCAACTTGCCGTGCGAGCACAGACTTGGCAGCGGCCGAATCACCCAACTGCGGTTGAAGGGAGGACAGCTCCTCTTTTGTGGCCGCGTAGAGCCATCCTTGCGGATGATATACTGTCAGTCCGCGCTTCTCATCCTCGACCGCGGGCCAGTCCTGAAACGATCCTCCTGAGGCCGCCGGCGTATCCCCGACCGGAATCACCAGCGGGTTGTGAATCGACAACATTGGTACCGCGGGCCGGGTCGAAGAAAGGGACTCCACACCGGCCCAGCGTACGCTTTGTACGATTTCACGAAGTATCGGTTGCAGTGCTGCGAACTCCTTGCTGTGAACGCTGAAGCCAAGGACGAGAAGCCTCTTTTCGTCCGGTGAAAGCAGTACAACCTGCCATACATCACTTGCCGTCGCATTTTCGCGGTAGCGGATGGATACGATCTCTTCGCCCAAAGGTCTGAGACCCCGCACCAGCGCGACGCTGGCGGGCTGGATACCGTACGCGTGCTCGGCAGCCACTTGCGCATAGCGCTCCAACGTCATCCCTTCAGCCGCGACAGAGAAGACCAGCATGAAGTTGCTCGACGCACTGTCCGCCGGTCCCGACTGAAGCCCAAGCCCGATCACGGCATCGTCGCGGCGCACACTCATCGCCGACACCATGGCACTCATCTCCGTTACGTCGAGCTTCTCCCCATCGCGGCCTTTGACCGCGACCGAAAAGAGCGACAGGTCGACCTGCGAGGGGCGCCCCGGGTCGAAATAGTGCCATCCCGACGGATAGGACAGCGACAGGCCGCGTGCAATATCGTCATGGGTCAGCCAGCCCGTCGAATCCGCCTTCGGCGCATCCTCCGCACCGGCGGACGGCGTCACAAACCCGCCAAAGACCCACGCAAGTTGTCCTTCGTATTCGATCTGCCACCAGTCGCCGGCAGCGTTGGTGCTGACCACAGCGTACTGATCTCCAGCCGCGACCGTGCCCACGATGGGTCGGTCGATTGCCGGGCCCTCGCGCACATACATGGTGCGAGTGCTTGTTACTGTGGGACCGGGAGGTGGGTCGTACGCGGGATAGTCCAGCCACTGGACCCGCCGCACGATGTCGCGCAGAAACGGCTCCAGCCAGCCATTAAAATCATCCCCCCACACGTCGAAAGTAATCAATAGGAAGGTCCCACCGTCCGGGGAAAGCAGAACCACCTGCCAGCCAACCACCTCCTTGCCTGGTCGGGTGACGGTTTTGCCCTCTTCGACGACGGAGCCTCCGTTACGGTAGCGGAGCGATGCGACCTCCTCGCCCCAGGGCCGCAGACCCGGACCTACTTTGACGCTCCCTAATGTCTCGACATCCGAATCTTCCAGCTGCGCAGCTGCTTGCAGCGCATACTGCTCCAGCGTCCGACCTGCCGCCGGTATTGCACGGAGGTCAAAGCGATTGACGTAGGATGGGGGAGCGTCCGGCGCGAACTGGAAGCCCAATCCAACGAACTGTTCCTCCTGCCCTGCCGGGGTTAGGGCTTCGATGTGCGCAGCTTGACGTGCGAGCACCGCTTGGGCGGTGGCCGAGTCGCCCATCTGAGACAGCAGAGAGGCGAGTTCCTCTTTGGAGACGGCGAATTGCCAACCTTGAGGATGGTATACTCTCAGGCCGCGCCTCTCGTCTTCGACAGCCGGCCAGTCTCGAAACGGTCCGCCTGAAACGGCCGGCGTATCTCCAATCGGAATCACCAGCGGATTGTGGATCGACAACATCGGTACGGCAGGTTGAGGCGGCAGCGTGTCGGAGCCCACCTTCTCGGCCTCAGCGCCGGCTGCGATCGCGGAGCGGGCGACATAAGCGACGGCCGTCTCCTGTCGGAGGAATGTGCCGGAGCCATACCCGGCCAAGGCAAAAGAGACGCAGGCCAATACGGTCAGGACCAATTGGCGAGTAGGAAACATTATTGAAGCACTCTTTGCAAAGCGATCATGGACCAGCGGTCATAGCAATTCGGAAGAATACCTGGCGACTATTGAGCCTCTTCCGTCTGCTCGACTGTATCCACGAATTGCCCGAAGACCCATCCGGGCTGGCCGTGATAGTCGATCTGCCACCAGCTTCCCACCACATTCCTGCCGGTGATCGGATACTGATAGCCAGGTTCGGTGGTGTCGATGACAGGGAAGCGACCGCCAGGACCGCCGTAGACGTTCATGCGGCGGCTGAAAGTCAACACTGCCTGCGCGGCCGGCAGCAGAGGAGGTAGGGGAAATCTGGCCACGATCTGGACGCTTCCTGCTTTGACCAGCTCAACCAGGTCGTCATATACCCATCCGGGCCGGCCGTCTTCGTCGATCCGCCACCAGTCGCCGGCCATATTCCTGCCAGTAATCTGATATTGGCGCCCAGGTACGACTTCGCCGACGATAGGGTAGCTGTTGTCCGGCCCTGCTCGCAGGTTCGCTGGCCGGTTGACCACCATCGCCGCCTCAGTCACCGGCAGTAAAGGAGGAGCGAGGATTCTGACGACGGCCACCTGCACGCCTCCCACGGCAACTGGCGTGACCAGCTCGCCGAAAACCCATCCAGTCTGGCCATTCTTGTCGATCTGCCACCAGTCGCCCGCCTGGTTTCTGCCCGTGATCAGATACTGCTGGCCGGCTACCGCCACGCCGATTACGGGGTTACTGGCGCCAGGGCCGCTGCGCACATTGACGCGCCGGTCGATCATCGCCACAGGAACGGATACCGGTACGTCGGGGATATCAGCCGCCGCGAGAGGATCTGAGACCCAACCGGGCTGACCGCCATAGCTGATCCGCCACCAGTTTCCCGTAAAGTCACGCTCCAGAATCGAAAACTGCTTCCCCGCGTCAATCTTGCCTATTATGGGACTGTATGGGGCGGGTTCGTTGTGGACGTACATCGTCCGACTCGAAATTGTCGCCGGACCGAACCCAGGATCTGTCCCACCGTGGTCGCCTGCCCACTGCACGCGCCGTACCATCTCTGAAAGCAGCGGCTCCAACTCCTCGAACATCTCGCCAAGAACGGAAAAGGTCAGCACGAGCAGGTACTCGGCATCCGGCGAGAGCAGAAAAACCTGCCAGCCGGCTGTTCGGGTGCCGGTCAGAATGGATTGGGAGGTTGTCGGGACAGGTACAGCGCCGCGGAATCGGACCGAAACTGCCTCTTCCCTGTTGGGTCGCAACCTGGTGACCAGATCAAAACTGTCCACATCGATCCCGATTTTCCTGTCTAATGCGGCAGCAGCGCCTTGCCCGAACTCGTATAGCGCAAGGCCTCTTGCGGGGAGTAGTTCCACAGTGACGCTATTGGCATGCAGCAGATCAGGAGGATCCGGCGGGAAGGCGAAGCCAGCGCCAATGAAGGAACTCGGCTGCACAGTCGACTGCAGCTCAATCAGCAGTTTCACGATTTCCGCTCTGCCCAACGCTGCCATTTCCTGCTGTAGAGCTTCCGTCTGCGTACCGTCGAAGAAGTGCCATCCCCGGGGGTAATGGATCGTCAGATTGTTGGTTAAGTCTTCGAAAGCCTGCCAGTCTGTCGAAAACTCAACCGCCTCGGAATCCGTCGCAGACGGGGCGTCTTTCACGGCAATTTCGCCGGTAACAGGTGTAGCCGTAGCGGAAGGGGATTGAGAGGAGGGGAACTGCGAAACGCGCCTGAAACCGCCGGATGTTCCGTCGAGATTGTCAGGGATTTCTCGCCCGCGAGAGCCTACGGAAGGGGCACTGCCACGAAGGATTGTTGTGCCGGTGAACAGCGTGAAGTCGGGGGCCGATTGAGTGAACCAGCCAAGGCAGAAAAGGCTTAATGGCAACAGATACAAAATTGCCCGCATATGCGCTTGCTGTCCCCAGTGATCCGTGCAGCGCGGTTGGTGGAAAAACAGTTCCACCGGCCGCGGTTCAATCGGACCACTGCACCCGCTGCACCATCTCAGCCAGCAGCGGCTCCAACTCCGGGAAGTCTTCGCTGCGGATACTGAAGGTAAGGATGACTATCCTGTCTGCATCCGGCGAAAGCACGCCCACCTGCCAGCCAATGATCTCCATATCCGGCTGATCGAAAAGGGCGCCCTGTGAGCGGTAACGGACCGATGCTACCTCCGCGCCCCCGGGCCGCAGACCGGCGACCACATCGGCGCTGTCCACCTGGAATCCTTCCATGCTGTCCAACTGGGCAGCGATCATTTGGGCTATCAGTTGCAGAAACAGTCCTTCAGTGTGGAAGTAGATGGCGTTAATGTTGTTGACAAACCTGGTGTCGCGGGAACTATCTAAAATGTATTGGAAGCCCAAACCGACGAACAGATCATTCTGCTGTACCGCCTGAACGGAGGTTGCCAACAGCTCCCTGATCTCGTCGGTGTTGGCCTTGTCGCCCAACTCCTCCATGAACTCCGTCAACTCTTTCTTCGTCGGATCGACAAAAATCCATCCTGGTGGATAGGAAATTGAAAGCCCGCGTGTCTCATCGATATATGTCTGCCATTCGGTGGAGGTAAACAGTGGCTGGGTAGCAAAGCCCGGCGGTGGAGGTGGGTCCGGCTCGGCGGCGGGCAGGGGCGGAGGTGGTTCAGACGCGGCGGTGGCCGTCGGACCCGGAATATCGGCAGCAGCCGGCTCTACAGTGGCCTGTGGCTTACTTTGCGCTGACGAAGCCGGCAGTTGTCCGCTGGCGGGCGGCGATTCGGGTTGGATGGGTACGCAGCCTGCTAGAACAAGCACCATGCAAACTGATGCAAGCAGGAACAGACGGGAACCCCCCCGTATGCGCCTTGCTCCCTCTTCCAAAAAGCTGCCGGCTGTAACCAGCGCAGGGACTAGTCTGCAGCTGCTAGGCACTGACCACCTCCCTCAGGCAGCCTTGCAGGAACTGTCCTGTGTAACTCTTCTCGACCGTCGCGACCTGTTCCGGGGTGCCCTCAGCCACTACGAAGCCGCCCTTGCCCCCACCTTCCGGCCCCATGTCGATCACCCAGTCGCAGTTTTTGATAACATCCAGATTGTGCTCAATGACCAGTACGGTGTTGCCCCGGTCCGCCAGTTCGTGCAGAACACCGAGAAGTTTGCGCACATCCTCGAAATGCAGACCGGTCGTCGGCTCATCCAGGATATAGAAGGTGTTGCCGGTGTCGCGCCGGCTTAACTCTTTGCTCAGTTTGATTCGTTGCGCTTCACCACCGGAAAGGGTGGTTGCCGGCTGTCCCAGGCGGATATAACCCAGCCCGACAGCCATCAGCGTTTGCAAGCGGGAGCGTATGCGGGGGATGTTCTGGAAGAAGTCCAGTGCCTCTTCGACGGTCATATCCAGCACATCGGAAATCGATTTGCCGCGGAAACGGATATCGAGGGTTTCGCGGTTGTAGCGGTCACCGTGGCACTCTTCGCAGGAGACGTAGACGTCGGGCAGAAACTGCATCTCGATCCTGATAATGCCGTCGCCGCGACAGGCCTCGCAGCGGCCGCCCTTTACGTTAAAACTGAAGCGTCCCGCCTTGTATCCGCGGGCTTTCGCCTCGGGGATGCTGGCGAACAGCTCACGCATTGGTGTAAACAGTCCCACATAGGTGGCGGGGTTGCTGCGCGGCGTTCGCCCGATCGGGCTCTGGTCGATCTCGATCACCTTATCCAAATGCTCGATACCCTCAATTCTCTCGCAGCTGCCAGGGCGCGCCTTGGCCCGATAGAAGCTCTGCGCCAGCCGTTTGTAGAGCACCTCTACGACCAGGCTGGATTTGCCGCTGCCGCTCACACCGGTCACTGCGACCAGCCGGCCCAGCGGGAAGCGTACGTCAACCCTTTTGAGGTTGTTCTCGGTGGCGCCGCGTACATGCAGATACTCCCCGTTGCCTTCGCGCCGCTCCATCGGAACTTCAATGAGCCGCTCGCCGCGAATGAACTGGGCGGTAAGACTTTCCCGGTGTTCAACGAAGGAATCGAGCAGCGCTGAAACCACTACCTCGCCGCCGTGTTCACCGGCGCCCGGCCCCATATCAACCACCCAGTCGGCCGCGCGAATTGTTTCCTCGTCATGCTCGACCACAAGCACGGTGTTTCCCAGATCCCGCATCCCCTTCAAGGTGTTGATCAGCCGAACATTGTCTCGCTGGTGCAGACCGATACTTGGCTCATCCAGAATGTAGAGAACACCCATCAACTGGCTGCCGATCTGCGTAGCCAGCCGGATCCGCTGCGACTCGCCGCCGGACAGGGATACGGCGGTGCGGTTGAGGGTCAGATAGTCGAGTCCTACATTCACCATGAACTCCAACCGCGCCTCGATCTCTCTCAACACCTGGCCGCCGATCGCGAGCTGGCGAGGGGAGAAGAGCGGCTCGGTGCCGTTGCGCCCCGCGGCTGCCTGCACCCAGGTCAGCGAATCGTTGACCGACATCGCCGTAATATCATGGATGCTCTTGTCGGCAACCGTTACCGCCAGCGCCATTGGCCGCAGCCGCCGTCCTTCGCATTCGGGGCAGGGGTTGATGCCCATGTATTCTTCCAACTTGCTGCGGATCCAATCGCTGTCGGTCTCCCGGAAACGCCGCTGCAGGTTGGGAAGTACGCCTGCGTACTGCGTCTCATAATTGCGCTCGTAGCCGCGGGCGTTGCGGTAGTGCACCTGTACCTTTTCCCGTCCCGGCGGTCCGTACAGGATTATGTCCCGCTGCTTGCTGCTCAGTTCTTTTACCGGTGCGGTGCGGGGAATCGAGAACTGGTTGCATACCGAACGCAGCAACTGCTTGTAGTAGCCCTCGTCACCGTTGCCGGAATTCGCCCCTTGCCAGGGGCGCACGGCCCCCTCGGCAATACTGAGATCACCGTCCAGAATCAGATCGGGGTCAAACTCTTTTTGCACGCCCAGCCCGTCGCAGGATGTGCAAGCACCGTGCGGGCTGTTGAAGCTGAAGGTGCGCGGCTCGATCTCTGTAAAGCTGAGACCGCAGCGCATACAGGCGAAATGCTCGCTGAAGACCCGGTCGGTCGCGACCTCGCGCAGGCTGCCGTTGCCATCGACCGGAACGCGCTTCACTTCGGAAACGATCACTGAGCCCTCGCCCAACTTGAGCGCCGTCTCCACCGAGTCGGTGAGCCGCGTGCGGTCGGTGCCCGGCAGCACGCTTCCGGGGTCGTCCGGGTCGGACCGCTCTGCCCGCACGATGATGCGGTCGATTACCGCTTCAATGGTATGCATCTTGTAGCGGTCCAGCTCCGGTGCTTCGCCGACCTCGAACAGTTCGCCGTTCACGCGTACACGCACATAACCCTGCGACTGCAGATCGTCGAAGACGCCTTTGTGCTCGCCTTTGCGATCCTTGATGATCGGGGCCAGGATCAGCAGGCGGGCGCCCTCTTCCATGTCCAGGATTGAGTTGACGATCTGTTGCGGTGTCTGCTGGGTGATGGGGTCGCCGCACTCGGGGCAGTGGGGCTGGCCGACGCGCGCATAAAGGAGGCGCAGGTAGTCGTAGACTTCGGTGACGGTGCCGACGGTTGAGCGGGGATTACGTCCGGCGCCCTTTTGGTCGATTGAAATCGCGGGACTGAGTCCCTCGATCTGATCGACGTCCGGCTTTTCCATCAAACCGAGGAACTGGCGCGCATAGGAGGAAAGAGACTCGACGTAGCGGCGTTGCCCTTCGGCGTAGATGGTATCGAAGGCCAGGCTGCTTTTGCCGCTGCCGCTCAACCCAGTGATCACCACCAGCTTATCGCGCGGGATCTCCAGATCCACGTTGCGCAGATTGTGTTCGCGTGCGCCGCGTATGATCAGCTTGTCAAGCGCCATGCAGCCTCCATTCGTTTCTTGTTCCTGTTAGCCAAGCGCCCGATTCCGGCGCCCACAAATAACCAGGTGGTGCGGGAGTTTGAACAAATGTTCGCTATCGGAGCTATGTTACCACTTTTGGTCGCTACTGTCCATTAACGGAAAGTATATATTACCAAAATGCTCCGGTACTTGAGAAAGCGCAAGGGCATTCAGTTTTTCTGCCCGTTTGGAGAGGAAATCGGGTCGACTGGCCGTGCGAATACACTGGAGTGCGTGGAGAATGCCGGGCCGGGCACGGTCGAAGCCCCGAAGTCCGGCCCGACTGAATTGCTGTGCAATATGTCTACGATCTGTCTACGGACAGCAGGCAGAGGTAGGTTTCACTCTTACTCCTGGGGTGTTTTGTGCTGCCAGGTCGGCTGCGGCTGCCAACTCGGGGGATCGTAAAAGGATCGCTGAGAGGGGTCTTCTTGCCACTTGAAGGCGAAGCGGATACGGGCAGGGTGGGCAGCGTGCAGTGCATCCCAAGGCAAATTCTGCGGCGTGAACCAGCCTACGTCCAACGTCTCCCGGGTGACGATTGGCGTTCCTTCGACGTGGCGGGCGGCGAAGAGCAGGCAGTAGAGATGGTGCAGACCGCCGCCGCCGTGATAATTGTTATCGAAAATACCGAGATAACCGCTCAGTTCAACCCGGCAGCCGGTCTCTTCCCATACCTCGCGCACCGCTCCATCTCCCGGCAGCTCGTTCACTTCGCACCACCCGCCCGGCAGAGCCCAACGCCCGTTGTCCTTGCGTTGGATCAGGAGAATGCGGCCGGCGTCATCGAAGGCGGCAGTATCCACCACCACATATGGTGAGACATAGCGCGTATCATCAAAGAAATGGCGTTGAATTTCGGCCAGCGGGCGCGTATCAACCAACGCCATCAGCTCCGCAGACAGGGCCAACATCTGCTCGAAAGTCTCAACCTGGTAAGGATTGTCGGCAAAATGGAGGCCGTTGTTACTCAGCGCACGCAGCTTTCCGGCAACGCGCAGAATCGTCTCCTCCGTCGAACCTGCTTCCACAACTCTCCCGTCAGTCGTTCCCATCATCACTCCCACTTTTGCAGCCAGTTTCGTCACTACTTCCCAGTTGCTTCTCCATCGCCAGCAGACGCACCAGGCGTTTGCCGGAACGGATGCGCTGCGCCTCGCCGGTCAGACTAAATCCGAGGGATTGGAAAAAGCGGAGCGCCCCGGGGTTGAACTGCTCGACGCCCAATTTGGCCTCGCGCACACCACCCTCCGCAGCCAGCCACGGCTCCAGCAGGGTCCAGGCCCTGGTGCCCACGCGCTGCCGTTGGAACGGCTCCGCCACCAGCAGAATGCCGATATATGCTGTTTCGGGGTCCGGCCAGTGCAGGCGGAAGTCGATCAGGCCCACCAGTTGTGCGCCGGCTTCGGTGTTGCCCGGCTCATTCGCCGCCACAATCCCCAGCCCCATACGGCCCGGCTCGGCCTCGATCGCTTCCAGATCGCGCGCCGATTGCCCGGCGGGCGCCTGGGCCAGATGATACATCTCCCAGTAGGCCGGTGACAGTTCGTATACCCGTTGCAGCGCGTCGGCGTGCAGCGAGGCGTCCAGGGGAAGCAAAGAGATGGAGGGTGTCATGACGGCAGGGGCGTGTGGCTCGCGGCCAGCTCCTCCACACGGCGCCGCAGCCCTGCCCACTCGCTTTCGTCGCGCTGCAGATCGGCCGCGAGCGTCTCCAGCTTTTCCCGCTCCACGCGCACGAAGCGGGTGTAGGGGGCGACTGCTTCGCGGATCCGCTGCACACTGGCAGTCAGCTCCGATTCGAACTGCTGGGTGATGGCAGTGTCGAGACGCCGGCGCAGGTCGCCGATGCGCGCGCGCAGCTGCGCCTTCACCTTCTGCCGCCGGTAAGGCAAAACATAGAGGCCGAGAGCAGCAAGTGCGCTGGCGCCGAGGACACCGGTCACATCGAGGAAGGTCGTATTCAGTATGACGATGAGGACGGCTCCAAGGCCGATGGCGCCGGCCTCGACCGCGGCCGTCTGGATGATGGCCCGCTGCACGTCCTTGGCCAGCTTGAGCGCCTCGGCCTCGCGGTCATAGGAGTCGACCACCTCCTGCGCGCTGCGGCCGATGCTTTTGAGCAGATTCTGGCGGTTGAAATCGAATTCCCCCCGCACCTGGCCGATCATCTGGTCGGTGTGCTGGAGTGAGCGGCGCTCGATGAACTCCATCACCGCCTGCCACTGGCGGTAGTCGCGCTCGATCAGCCAGTCGATCAGTTCGTCGACATGACGCTCGACAGCCCGGCTGCTGTCGGCGAGAACACGGCGCTCGAACTCACCTCGCAGGCGTTCGGAGTTGACCAGCTCGACGACGCGGGTAATGCGCAGGTTTTCGTCGAAGAAGCGGTCGCCCCGCTCGGCCATCTCGTAGAGGACGTTGTCGACACGGTCGCTCTGGTAGCGAAAGTCTCGCCGCATATCGTTCTGGTAGGCCGCCAGCTGCTGGTCGATGGCGTCCAGCGCTTGGAAATCGCCCTTGAGCAGGGATTGTCGCTGTCTGATCACCTCCTGGTAGTTGGCGATCAGGGCGGCCGCGATTCCGACCGGGTTTGAGAGTTGCAACCGCACACGCTCCCCGGCATCGAGAAAGTCTAGAATGTACTGCTCCAGCGGTTCGAACCGGCTGCGCTGCCAGAGCGAGGTGGGAGAGGATGTTCTCGGGCCTTCTGTCGGCTCTGTGCTCTCTCCTGAATTCTTTGCTTCGAGCGCGAGGCGGGCGCTGACGGCGAAAATGGCCGGCGCAACGCCAAGCAACTCGTGGGCGTTCCGGCGCACGAATTCGAGCACTTCCTGTTGCTCCGCCTCGGTGGTCAGCAGCTCGATCTTGTTGACCACAATCACGATCTTTTTCCCCCAGTCACGGATCTGTTGGAGGAAAGCGCGCTCCGATTCGCTGAACGGCCGGTCGGCGCTGGTGACGAAAAGGACGAGGTCGCTGCGGGGCACGAAATGCTCGGTCAACTCCTGGTGCTGGCGGATGACGGCGTTGGTGCCGGGCGTATCGACCAGATTGACCTCCTGCAGCCAGGGAACGGGCAGGCGGCGCACCGCCATACCACTGTCGGCGCCCGGCTGCTCAGAGGCATCGCTGTGACGGATCAGAACCAGTTCGCTGGTGGTGGGCACGACGCCTTCGGGCAGATATTCTTGCCCCAGCAACGCGTTGATGACGGCGCTCTTACCGGCGTTGAATTCGCCCACCACCACCATCAGGAAGAGCTCTTCCAGTTGGGCCAGCGCGTTGCGGATCAGTCCCAGGTCGGCGTCGGGCGCGTCGAGGCGGGCGAGATTCACCTGCAGGTCGCCCAGAAGTTGACGCTCTTTCTGTAGAATTTGGCCCTGCTCAGCGGTCAATACCTGCTGCACGCTTTTCCTCAGGAGAGGCGGGAATCAGTGTCGGACGCGGCACAGGGAATTCTAGCACAGACGCGCTAGCGTTCATATCGTCGGGGAGGTAGCGGGGTGGGCATACTGGAATCAGGGCTGAACACGTCGGCTTTACGTTGTTCCGTCGTCATACTTGATGTAAAGTCAGGTTGAATTGAAGACGTAAGTTAACCCGATAATACCCTTTCCATGACACCTGTACGATATCACTCCGGACAGTTTCCACCACAGAAAATGGATTGGCAGAGGCTGTTGCCACTCATCGGTCCCGCCCACGCCGCCGTAGCCGGCTATGAGGGGATGTTGAAAGGGCTACCCAATGCCAGTGTGCTGCTGTCTCCCCTTGCCTCACAAGAAGCTGTCCTTTCCAGTCGCATAGAAGGGACGCAGACGACGCTGACCGAACTGCTGACATTCGAAGCGGCAGGGAACCTTTCAGATGAGAGCACCCCAGAGAAAGCTGACATACGTGAGGTGCTGAATTATCGCTTAGCACTCTATGCCGCCATCGACATGTTGAAGGAGATCCCGCTGTCGCAGAGGCTAGTCCGAGATTCACATGCAGTTCTCATGCAGGGTGTACGGGGCTATAACAAAGCGCCCGGCAAATATCGACGCTTGCCTGACACCTGTTGGATTGGACCGCCAGGCTCCACAATTGAAACGGCTCGATACATTCCATGTCCGGTGGAAGAGTTGGACTCGGCCATGGATGCCTTGGAATCTTACATGCACGAAGGGGCTCCGGATACCCTGGTACAACTTGCCATCGTCCACGCAGAGTTCGAAGCGATCCATCCATTCCTGGACGGAAACGGACGAATGGGCCGGCTGCTCGTTCCGCTCTTCATGTTTACCAAGGAACTCTTGTCCTCCCCGAGCTTTTACATCAGCGAATATCTTGAGAGTCACCGTGATGAGTACTACGATGGTCTGCTTGCGGTGTCGCGCGACGGTGACTGGACCGGATGGTGCGCCTTTTTCCTCACGGCGTTGACGGAGCAGGCGCGTGCATATCAGCAGAAGAGCCAAAATTTGCTAACGCTTTACGGCAAACTCCGAGACCTAGTCGTAGAGGTCATACCTTCCCAGTACAGTAGCAGAGCGCTTGACCGGATTTTCGAAAGGCCGATCTTCCGTTCAGTCGATTTTGTAAACGGCGCGGGAATCCCCAAATCTACCGCGCAGCGGTTACTCAACCAGTTCAAGACGAACGGCATACTTACGGAGGTAAGACAAGGCGGTGGCCGTCGCTCCGCTATACTAGCGTTCCCTGAGTTGCTCAACATCGCAGAAGGCCGAAAGGTCTTTTGAGTTTCATCTGTTGAACTCAAAAGACGTTGAGATTCAAAAACGGCGTTTTTTGAATCTCAACGAGGTTTGTGATGCACAGATGAATCACAAGAGCGGACTTTCGCCAGAAAATGCCCGCTTTTCTAATGGCCATCCCCACTGAAGTCCACGCCAAACACGAGGAACTCCCGTAGGAAGGTAGCGCAACGGCCTGCAACGCCAATCCCAGGCCTCGCAAAGGAATTCACCTCCGCATCAGCCCTTCCAGGCGTTTCTTCACGGCAGGCCACTCACTTTCGATCACGCTGTAATAGACAGTATGGCGGTCCACGCCGTCGCGGGCAATGCGGTGATTGCGCAGTGTGCCTTCCTCGACTGCGCCGATGCGCAGAATCGCGCGGCGCGACCGTTCGTTGCGACTGTCAGACTTGAGGGAGACCCGCCGCGCTGCCAGGTCCTCGAAGGCGTGCCGCAGCAGCAGGTACTTGCACTCGGTATTCACACCGGTCCGCTGCCACGCGGTCCCGTACCATGTCATGCCTATCTCCAGCGTCCGGTGCTCGCGGACGATGTCAATGTACGCAGTCGAGCCCACCGCCTTACCGGTCTCCCGGTGAACTGCGGCAAAGGTGACGCGTGTACCTGCTGCCAGTTCCTCCAGACAGGCCTTGATCCATCCTTCTGCATCAGTAACACTGCTCAGAGCAGGGCGGGCCGCGTATCTCCAGACCGACTCCTCCGCGCCCGCGGCATACAGGTCGGCAGCATGGGCCAGCGCAATTGGCTCAAGGCACACCAGGTTACCAGTCAGCGTGACCGGTTGTGGATCAAAGACTTTCTTCGATAAGGCCATGTCAGGTTACCTCACGGTAAGCAGCAAAGCTCTTTTAGTCTTCGGAATCGCAATTGCAGTCGGCCTGCCAAGCAATTGGCTGATGTAGCTTGGCGCGGCCCCAGTATGTTGGGCAGGCGCTGTCCGAATCTGATTTTTCGCAGTTCTTGGATGACAGCATTGCAGGCGAAAGGTCGATTCCTAACCGTCCTTTGTTCGTCGATTCAGGTTGTCGGCCGCGATGCCCGACAGTTTGGCGAGCATCTGCCTGCAAAAAGAAGCTTGCTCTCTACCTCCAGATCCGTTAGAATCTGACAAGGCCATAGTAGCATGCATCTGCTTCCCCCATTGCCAATTGAAGACACTTCACATTTCTTACCTTACTCAAAACGGAAAGGAGCGCGAACTCTATGAATCACGATACCATACTCAGCCGACGCCGCTTCCTGCAGTGGGGCGCGGTCGGCATCGGCGGCGCGGCCATCGCGGCCTGCGCTGCACCTGCCGCACCGGCAGCCGCCCCCGAAGAGGCGGAAATGGCAGCCGAAGAGGTAGTCACGATTTCCTGGTGGCACGCCTGGGGCGGCACCACCGGTATGGCGGCCATGGAAGGCGTCGCCGCGGCCTTCAACGAGGAGGACCGCAACGTCAAGGTCGAACGCCTGCACGTGACAGAAATGAATGACAAGCTGCTGGCCGCGATCGCCGGCGGTACCCCGCCCGACGTCGGTGTCTGCTGCGTGCAATACGCCGAACTTTACTCGCGCGGCGCGGTCATGCCCATCGACGACCAAATCGACAACAGCGCCGTCATCGGCCGTGACGACTTTGTGCCCGGCCTGCTCGAATCGATGCAGTGGCAGGGCGCCACCTACGGCGTGCCCGGCTTCGAGGCTGGCCCCCGCTACGGCCTGATGTACAACAAGGCGATCATAGACGAGGCCGGACTCGATCCCATGAACCTGCCCCGAACCTGGGATGAGATGTTCGAGTGGCACGTCGAGCTGACCAAGTTCGACGACGCCGGCAATGTAGAGATCGTCGGCTTCGATCCCCGCGATGCCACCGCCGGCAACGGCCCGGCCACCAACATCCCCCAGTTCTGGGCCCTCACATACGGCCTTGACATGTGGGACGACGAGACCAACACATTCAACTACGACGACGAGCTCTTCGTCAGCGCGCTGAAGACGATCAAGCGCTTCACCGACCATGTCGGTGTGCAGCAGATGGAGTCGTTCCGCTCCAGCTTCGGCGGCTGGACACAGAGCCCCTCCTCCTCCTTCCCCAGCGGCGTTCAGGCGATGATCGTCACCGGCTACTACGCCCCCGGCGAGCTGTTCCACTCCGCACCCGACAAGGAGTTCGGCGTCGGTTGGGTGCCCGTTTCGGAAGACCGCCGCGACGTCACCTTCCAGAACGTGGGCGGCCATCCGATGTACATTCCCAACGGCGTCACCGAAATCGACGCAGCCTTCGAGTTCATCGAGTTCTGCTCGGGAGAGAAGGCCCAGAACGTCATTTTCGACAACACCGGCTGGCTGGGCGGCCGCAAGGCTCTCTATGATCCTGACCTGCCCAAGTACCAGCGTTACGAGAACCTGGACTGGTTCCTGCAATCGGTCAATGAGGCCGATGAGCTGTGGGCCTGCCCTGTCATCCCTATTCAGGGCTTCGTCAACCAGCAGCGTTCCCGCACCTACGAGTCCGTCATCTTCGGCGACAAAGAGCCGGAACAGGCTGCTGCCGACATGCAGGCGGCCTGCACGGAAGAGATGCTCAAGTCGTTCCCCGAACTGGTGGGTTAGAAGAAAAATGCAGCACAGCAGCGGCCGGCGGCCACCTTCACAGACCGCCGGCCGCTGAACTCGGGCCACAAAGATGACACAGAACTGGACTCCTGCCCAAACTCGCAGCCTTTTGAAGGGGCTGGCCTTCATTTCACCCTGGCTGGTAGGCTTTGCCGGCTTCGTTCTCTACCCGATCGCGGCCTCTGCCTATTACAGCCTGACGCGCTACGATGTCCTGCGCCCGGCCCGCTACATCGGCCTGGAGAACTACATTGAGCTGTTCGGCAAGGATGAGACCTTCCGCACCGTGCTCGGCAACACGGTCTACCTAGTTGTGATCGGCGTGCCGGCCGGGCTGGTGGTGGCCTTTCTGCTGGCCAGTCTACTCAATCGCGAGATGAAGCTGCGGCCGCTCTTCCGCACTATCTTCTTCCTGCCGGTGCTGGTGCCGGCCGTGGCCTCGGCAGAGGTGTGGCGCTGGGTCTACAATACCAACTATGGGGTGATCAACTCCGTTATCAAGAGTTGGGGGTGGGCGGTCATCCCCTTCATCTCTTCGATGGAGTTGGCGAAACCGTCCCTGATCCTCATCCACGTGTGGGCGCAGGGCACTGCCATCGTCATCTTCCTGGCGGCTTTGCAGGACGTGCCCAGTTCGCTGATGGACGCAGCCAAGGTCGACGGCGCCAACGCTCTACAACGCTTCTGGCACGTCACCATTCCCATCTGTACGCCGGCGATCCTGTTCGTAATGTTGACCGGCATGATCGGGATGTTCCAGTATTTCACGCTTGGCTGGCTGCTCACCCAGGGCGGACCCAACGAATCGACCGAGTTTTTCAGCCTTTATCTGTATCGCAACGCTTTCCAGTTCTTCAAGATGGGGTACGCCTCTGCCCAGGCCTGGATCCTGTTTGTCATTATCCTCGCTTTTACGCTGCTGATTTTCCGCAGCTCGGCGCGCTGGGTCTACTACGCTGGAGAATCGGACTAGCTGCAAGCGTCAGCTGCCAACCACGATCATGCAACAAACCGAAGCCATCGCCAGCAGCCCAACACAGCATCTCCCGCTTTCGCAACGCGCGCCTTTCAGGGCGGTACAACGCGCGCTCTTTTACATGATGATGGTTGCGCTGGCGCTTATTTTTGCCGGGCCTCTGCTGTGGATGCTCTCCACTTCTCTCAAGACCGACCCCCAGGTTTACACTGTGCCGCCAATCTGGATTCCCAATCCTGTGCGCCTGATCAACTATCCGGAGGCGCTCTCCTCCCGCCCCTTCGAGATTTATACGTATAACACGTTGAGATACGCCTTGGGCGCGGTGGCCGGCGCGCTGATCTCCAATACGCTGGTCGCCTACGGCTTCGCCCGCATCCGCTGGCCCGGTCGGAATATTTTCTTCATCATCTGCCTTTCGACGATGATGATCCCGTTCCAGGTTCGCATGATCCCGCTCTATCTCACCTTCAAGAATCTCGGCTGGCTCAACACTTATCTGCCTCTCATTGTGCCGACTTTTCTTGGGGTGAACGCTTACTATACCTTCCTGCTGCGCCAGTTCTTCCTCACCATTCCCAGCGAACTGTCTGACGCAGCGCGCGTTGACGGCTGCACAGAGCTGGGCATCCTCATCCGCATCATCCTGCCCCTGGCAAAGCCGGCGCTGGCGGTCATCGGGCTGATCCAGTTCATGTTCGCTTGGGACAATTATATTGGACCGCTCATCTATCTCAACAGCGAGGCGCTATATCCGATCGCGCTCGGCCTGCAACAGTTCCGCACCATGTTCCAGGAAGAGCTGATGTGGCCCTATATGATGGCGGCCAGCACCGCGGCGACCGCGCCGGTCATCATCCTCTACTTCTTCGTCCAGCGCACCTTCGTTGAGGGCATCTCCATCACCGGTTTGAAGGGGTAGTTTGGTGGCTCGTGGCTCCCGACCCGTGTCCTGGTCTGACCGGCGGCTCTCTCGCCCAACAACTTCAATCCTATAAGTCCGAGGTGAAGAACCATGCCAGCAGACAGCCGGCCCAACATTCTGTTCATCTGTGTAGACCAGTGGCGCGCCGACGCGCTCAGCCTCACCGGCCACCCTGTGGCCGAGACGCCCCACCTGGACAGGCTGGCCCGTGAGGGCATCAATTTCACACAGGCGTATGCGGCCACGCCCACCTGTGTGCCGGCGCGGGCGACGATCTTCACCGGTCTCAACCAACGCCATACCGGCTTTGTCGGCTACAACGACCGCATCGACTGGCACTACGACTGCACGATGCCCGGCCTGCTGGCGGAAGCCGGCTACCATACACAGTGCGTCGGCAAGATGCACACGCATCCCTCGCGCAATCTGATGGGTTTCCACAACGTCGTCCTGCACGACGGTTATCTGCACCGCGAACGATCCAAGCGGGACGACTACGGGCTGGTTGACGACTACACGCCGTGGCTGCGGGAGCGGCTGGGCCCGGAAGCCGACTACATCGACACCGGCGTCGGCTGCAACGGCTACGCGGCGCGTCCATGGGTCTACGACGAGATGCTGCATCCGACCAGTTGGGTCACGACGATGGGCATCGACTTCCTGCGCCGCCGCGACCCGACCAAACCGTTCTTCCTGATGCTCTCCTACCACCGGCCGCACCCGCCGCTGGACCCGCCACAGGCTTTCATGGACCGCTATCTGACGAAGCCCCTGCCGGCCCCAATCATGGGGGACTGGGCGCCGGACAGTCTACCTGTGCGCGGGCTGGACAGCCCGATCCCGACCGATGCGGCGCAGCGCGACTACGCGCGGCGCGCCTACTTCGCCCAGATCAGCCACATCGACTACAGCCTCAACCGCGTGTTCCAGGCGCTGTTCGAGAACGGCGAGCTAGACAACACCGCCATCGTGTTCACCGCCGACCACGGTGAGATGCTCTACGACCACAACCATGTCGCCAAGGGCTATCCATTCGACAGCTCGGCGCGCCTGCCATTCATCCTGCGCCTGCCGCACGTGCGCAGCCCGCATCACCAGGCGAGGCAGGCGGATGAGCCGTTGCGGGAAGTAAACCAGGTGGTCGAGCTACGTGACCTGCTGCCGACTTTCTGCGACCTTGCCGGATGCGACACGCCTGCGCACGTCGACGGGCGCAGTATTCTGCCGCTGGCGCGCGGCGAGACTGGCGGCTGGCGCGAGCATCTGCACGGTGAGCATTTCATGAACGCGGATTCCAACCAGTGGCTGACCGACGGCCGCGAGAAGTATATCTGGTACAGTCAGAGCGGTAGCGAGCTGCTCTTCGACCTGGAGGAAGACCCGACGGAGCTACACGACCTGGCCGCGGCGCGACCGGAGCGCGTAGCCTTCTGGCGCGAGCGGCTGATGGCGGAGCTGGATGGCCGCGAGGAGGGGTTTGTGCAGAACGGGGCGCTGGTGAGCGGCATGCCGCAGAGCCCGACGCTGGTCGACGCCGGGCATTATCGGGAGCGGTGAACAGGCGGCAGAAGATTGACCGCGAACGCTAATAGACCGGTATTCCTTCCCTCCTCAAGATGCGGTGCACGTTGGCCGCGGCCAGCGGATACTTCTCGTTGGGCAGGTGTTCGAGCATCATGTAGCCGTCGGGATGCGCCTCGTGCCACAGGCGCAACGCGGTCCCCAGGTCCAGTTCGCCCTCGCCTGGGATCTCCTCATCCATGTGGATCACGAAACCGTTGCGCACGCTTATATCCTTGCAGTGTGCAATCGCGCTAATCGGCCCCATACATTCGAAGATATGGCGCAGACGGGCCCTGCTGTCATAGACCTGATGCAGCGTCTGGAAGTGATTGACGTAGTCCATCACGACCCGCAGCCGCTGGCTGCCCACGTCACGAATGACGGCGCGGTTGAACTCGGGTGAGTTCATAATCGTCAGCAGGTGCGTTTCGACGGCGACGGTCTGACCGATCGCTTCAGCCGCTTCGGCCAGCCAGGAGAGGGATTCCAGCAGCACGGCGCGGCGCCACGGCCGGTGATTCTCAGGATGGGGGCTGTATGAGCCATCGGGGCTGAGGCTGCCGGTGCGGATCAGCGCGACATGGCCGCCCAACTCGGCCGCAACACCGAAGCCGCGGCGGATATTCTCCAGCAACCGCTTGCGCACCTCGTCGTCCGGGTCGAAGAGACATTCCCGGAAGCCGATTCCTACCTGTACAAGGTCCATGCCCTCATCTGCGAAGAGCCGCCGCACGCGCTGCCAGACCGGCGCGGAGGCCGGCGGTGAACCGGTAGCAGAGACGGAGAGTGCCCCTCCCGTCAGTCCCAATTCTCGGATAGCAACCAGATGCGGGCCGTGAATATCGGCGGGATCCGGCGGCAACATGCCGACAACGCCTAATCTCATAAGTCAGCTCCATGTGGTTATCGGCGGTCAGTGTCGTACCCGGCCGCCAGCTTCACGCCAAGACCCGCTAAGTTGACATTCGCGATACATACTGTAGAATCGGGTCGTTCCAACCCGAACATATCATCAGATATTTTTGAAAAACGCAAACGGCAGGCCCGGTACTTGCAGTCGGGGCCTGCCCCCCTGGAGGAAACAGTTGGCCGAAACGGAGAGCAGTCCTCCTGATCTGGCGCGAGTGTTCGCCTATGTCGACGCCCACCAGCAGGAGTTCATCGACCGCCTGCTGGCCTATGTCGCCCAGCCCAGCATCAGCGCCCACGGAGTCGGGATCAAAGAGACAGCTGACTTTCTGCTCGGCTACCTGCAGGAACTGGGGATGGAGTCGCAGCTGCTGGAAGGCGGAGGCTGGCCATTCGTATACGGCCGCTACGCGGGAAGTCCGCACGCGCCGACGGCGCTGCTCTACGGCCACTACGACGTGCAGCCGCCCGACCCCCTGGACGCCTGGAACTCGCCGCCATTCGAGCCGGAGATTCGCGACGGCCGCATCTGGGGGCGGGGTGTGGGCGACAACAAGGGACAGCACCTGGCCCAGCTTCTGGCAATCGAGTCCTGGCTGGCGGTCACCGGGAACCTGCCCTGTAACGTGATCGTCCTGCTGGAGGGCGAGGAGGAGGTCGGCAGCCCGCATATCAGCGACTGCGTGCGCGATCACCGCGCCCTGCTTGCCGGCGCCGACCTGGTGATCACCGCGGACGGCCCCGTCCACGAGGGCGGGCGGCCCTGCATCAAGTTCGGCCCGCGCGGGATCGCCTCGTTTGAACTGCGCGCAGTGCACGCGCAGCGGGACTTTCACTCCGGCAACTGGGGCGGCGTCGCGCCCAACCCGATCTGGACGCTGGTGCATCTGCTGGCGACGATGAAGGACAGCCGCGGCACCATCACCATCGACGGATTCTACGATAACGTCGCGCCCCTCAACCAGCTGGAACGTGAGGCGTTGGATGCACTTCCGGTTGACGTTGCAGCCGTGATGGAAGGCGCCGGCCTGGAACGCCTGGACGAACCGCAGGAGCGGCCCTTCTTCGACCGCCTGGCGGCGTGGCCGACGTTCACGATCAACGGCTTTCACGGTGGCTACGGCGGGCCGGGAACGAAGACGGTGCTGCCCCACGAGGCGACGGTGAAATGCGATATGCGCCTGGTCGAGAACCAGCGCGTCGACGAAATCCTGGACAAAGTGGAGGCGCATGTCCGCCGCCACGCGCCCGAAGTGGAGATGATCCGCCAGGGTGGCATGGAGCCGTCGCGCACGCCGCTGGACTCGCCCTTCACGCGGCCGCTCCAACAGGCCTTTCGTGCGGCCCAGGGTACCGACCCGCTGCTGATCCCGGCGATGGGCGGCAGCCTGCCGGACTATGCCTGGACGAAAATACTCGGCGTCCACTCCTTCACCACGCCCTACGCCAACCATGACGAAGCCAACCATGCCCCCAATGAGAACCTGGAAGTGGAGCGCTTCATCGCTGGCATTCGCACAGGCGCCGCGGTGCTGGCCTATCTGGGTGAAGAGCACTGAGTCGTGTTGCGGCAACCTTTTGCCGGGTATTGTCGTCCTGTAAGAAGCTATAGAAGAGAACGAGACTCTCGAAAGGAGCCGTCATGTTACGCATAGGCATCATCGGATATGGCCGCCGCATCTCAAGCATGGCCAAAGGGCTGGACATCTTCGACATCCCCTACAAGGTAACGGCCGTCGCCGACCCGCGCGGCGACCGCATCCAGGCCGGCAACGATCCCTTCCTCGCCGACGCCCGCTTCTACAGTTCCGCCGACGAACTGCTGGCCGGCGCAGACGAGTTGGACGGCATTATGATCGGTACGCGCTGCAATCTGCACACGGAGATGGCCATCAAAGTAGCGCCCACACAGCTCCCGCTCTTCCTGGAAAAGCCGGTCGCTATCACCTTCGACGAGGTCCGACGCCTGCACGCGGCCTATAGGGACCACGCTGCACCGACCGTGGTCTCTTTCCCGCTGCGGCTCAGCCCGGTCGCCCAGAAGGTGCGGGAAATAATCGAATCGGACCAGGTGGGCAGCATCGAGCAGGTGGTTGCGTTCAACGATGTCGGCTACGGCAGCGTCTACTTCAGAAGCTGGTACCGGAATTACGAGCTGGACGGGGGGCTTTGGCTGCAGAAGTTCACCCACGACGTCGACTATATCAACTATCTGCTCGACGCCCGCCCGCATTGGGTCAGCGCGATGAACTCCCGCCGCGTCTACGGCGGCGACAAGCTTTGGGACCTGCAATGCAAGGACTGCCCCGAGCAGGAGACGTGCCCGGAAAGCCCCTTCGTGCGCTTCCGCAGCGGATTTGAAGGCGGCCGCGTCCGCTTTGCCGAGGAGCAGGTCTACCGTGACGATCAATTCTGCGTCTTCTCAGAGGGGCATCAACTGCAGGACAATGGCACCTGCATGTTGGAGTATGAGAACGGCGTCCAGGCCAGTTACACGCAGAACTTCTTCACCCGCTATCGCGGGGCCCGCCGCGGCGCCCGCCTCTACGGCTATCGCGGCATCATCGAGTTCAACTGGAACGAGAACTATATCAAGATCTTCAGCCACACGTCGCCGGTGGTGGAGACGATCGACTTCAGCGGAGACATGCCCCACTTCGGCGGCGACCGCGAGCTGAGTTTCGACTTTCTGATGGCGATGCGCGACCGCCGGCCCTCCCGCAGCCCCATTGACGCCGGCATCCTCAGCGCCCTGACCTGCCTGTGGGCCCGCGAATCGGCCAACAACCGCCAGGGCTACGAGGTGGTCATGCCGGAGGCGGAGACGGTGGCTAGCGGGTAGTGCGAACTCCCTACAGCCGGTCAGATCAAGAGAAGGAGCAGCCCAACCAGGCCAATCAGGCCGGAGATGTGGTCGATCTGGAGGATGAACCAGAGCGCGAGGCCGTGCACGGCGATGCGCGCGGCCCACACGCCCCAGCGGTGCGGCGCCGCGGCCAGCGCCGTAATCAGCACGAACCACAGGTAGGGCGTCAGCTGCCCCCACGCCATGCCGGTGCGCAGGAACTCCCATCCCGCCCAGACTAACGAAATCGCCCGCAGTCCCGTGGCCGCGCCGGCCCGGGGGTAGGCGGCCGCCAGGTGCGCCAGCCACGTCCACGGCGCGGCGTAGGGCGCGCCGATGAACCAGCATGCCCCGACCGCGATCAGCCATTCCAGCGTGCCCGCGATCAGCGGCGCGACCGACATCTGGCAGAAGAGACCCCAGCCGCGGTCCTGCTGAAGTAAGGACCTATAGGTAGCCACGCATCTCCTCCAGGGCCTCGTCACCGAGTGATTTGGCGGCGCTCGCCATGTAAGCCAGCTGCTCCGAGACCAGCGACGAGAAGGCGAAGAAGAGGTTGAAGGCCCGCAGCGGCGTGGTCATGTAAAAGCTGGCGTCGGTCGCCATGTCGAAGATCTGGGACGGCCAGTAGAGCGCGATCAGGAAGGACATGCCCGACCACTCCTTGGCCAGCTTTCCATACTCGATCGTGAAAACAGATCCGTAGTTGGCACTGTTGAATTTCAGGCTCTTGCGGCCGAAAATCGAACCGAACAGCCAGATGTAGAAGCCCACGCCGGCCATGTAGGGGTTGGTCTTGGCGCGGTAGGCCATGCCGCTCGACACCATCTGGATGCCGGTGGTGAGCATCCAGATCAGCATCGTCATCATGACGCCCCAGTTTGAAATCGGGTTGTTGAAGAGATAGAAGAGAGTCTCCCCCTGGATGCGACCCTGCACCCATCCCATGCTACCAAGCAGGTCGGCGACGAACATGGCGGCCACCAAGGCCAGAATTGGTCTTGAGGAGAGGAGGGCTACACGTCCGATTGAGGTCTTGGCGATGTCGTTTTTCATGGGTCGCTCCTTGCTGTTAGGTCGAGCTTTTGGCCTGCGGTGTAGGCCGGTGGTTGCCGGGCCGCGAGGTGATGTTCTGCACATACTAGCACATATGTTCTAGTATGTCAAGGGGGATCTTTCTGGTCTCACGTCGGACTGGGAGGAGTTTGTTGATCAGGTACCAAAAAGGGGAAACTCTGTGACAGTGCGGCTCAAGACTTAGAGTGCAACGGTTCGGACGGAAGAGAAGTGATGTAGCTGCTCTGTGTTGACATGCTTCTTCTGGATGCCGAACTTAGTTGATTCGGAAATTCGAAAAAGCGGTTAACGTTGCCTGCGTTAGTATTTTGGGGTAAGGTAAGCGGCACTTGAACCCTTACACCCGACCACGTTCACTTACTTGAAGACGACAGAGGCGTGTCAAGCGGTTGACGGCAGTTCAGGGGTCCCTAACATTTGCATTGAGAGGGAAAGATTGGGATGACCCAAGTTCAGATCGAAATCCCCGATTCAGATCGCGAACGCTTCGTTCGTCAAGCACGGCGGGAAGGCATGACACTGAGCGCGTGGCTGCACGCTGCCGGCCGCGCACGCCTTGAAACGCAGCAGCGCGCCAGACCCTTCGCCTCAGCGGAAGATGCTATGGCGTTCTTCCGGGCTTGTGACGACCTGGACGGTCCCGAAATGGAACCGGACTGGAGCGAACATTTGCGTGTCATCAACGCGTCAGGCGCAGACAAGATTGCCGGCAAGTGACTTTCGGTGATACGAATGTCTTCATTTACGCGGTTGATTGGCGCCATCCACTCAATAGTCCCCCACAATCACCTCACTATTAAAGTTTCAAGGCCCAAACTTTAATAGCACAATCCACTATTCAAGTAACGTTAATAGAGGATTGACCACCATGCGGCTCGGCACCTCCAGCGGCAGCGCAGTCCCTGCCCAAAAAAACCGATTGACACTATCCCGAACCCGTGTTATCTTCACCCGCAGTGCCCCATCTTGTTTCACGCAAGTCCTCATAACTGCCTGCAACCGCCATCGGTTGCGCTACACACGTTCTTCGAGCAGTCTGTCTGTGATGGTCCATTCTTGGTTTCCACATCACCATTCAAAGGAGCGACGCAAAATGACACAACGCGCAATGAGCCGACGTGACTTCATGCACGTGGCAGCCGCAACATCTGTCGGCGCCCTGATCGCCGCCTGCGCCCCTGCCGCCGCACCCACGGCGGGAGACGACGGAGGAGGCGCACCGGCTATGGAAGAGGTGACCATCGAGTTCTGGGTCAACCAGCCGATGGCCCGCTCTGAAGGGCTGTGGGACACGCTGATGGCCGAGTACGAGGAGATCAACCCCGGCGTGACCGTATCCTCGCTCATCATCCCGCACCGCGACTACGAACCCAAGGTCCTCACCGGTCTGGCCGGCGGCACGGTCGGCGACCTGCTCGACGTGCATCCCATGCACAACGCCACCATGGCCATGCGCGGCGCGCTCATGCCGCTGGATGAGCTGATGCCCACCCTCGGCGTCGGCGAAGACGAGATGACCAAGGCCTGGGACTACAACGTCTGGCGCGGAAAGCGTTGGGCGATTCCCCGCTCCGACAACCCGACCATCATGCTCTACAACCGCAGCATGGTCGCCGAGGCCGGCATGGACGACCCGGCCGAGCTGTGGGCGGAAGGCAAGTGGGACATCGAGGCCTTCGACAACACCATGGACGCTGTCAGCGGCGGCGAGGGCGAAGATCGCGTTTACGGCTGCGCCCTGCCCGGCGGCGGCACGATTCGCATGCAGTGCGTCTGGATCTGGGGCAACGACGCCACCGTGTGGAATGCGGACGAGACCGCGTCTGCCTTCAACAGCCCCAAGGCGATCGAGGCCTGGGAATACATGACCGGCGCCGTGGCCAGAGGTTGGGCGCCCACCCCCGCCGAGAGCAATATCCCCGGCGGCTGGGTCGCGATGATGGGTCAGCGGCGTCTGTGCATGCAGTGGCCGGGCGCGCAGTTCGTCCTCGGCGGCCAGGCCCAGTTCATCCCCGAAGACGTCATGTCGGAGATGCAGCTGGTGCCGCTCAACACGCTGTGGAACGGCAACCGTGAAGTGCGCAACGCCACCAACTCCCACGGCATCTACCTGCAGACCGACCACGTGGACGAGTCCTGGGCCATGTGCCAGTACCTGATTTCGGACGACGCCCAGTTCCGCATCATCCGTGAGCGCTGGACTTCGCCGATGGTCAAGCGCCATGCCGAGAGCGAAGCATGGCTGGGTAGCCTCGAGCCGAGCCTGGAAACGGCGGAGATGTGGGAAGACTCCTTCAACAACATCCGCGCCTTCTCGCACCTGCCGCGTCAGCAGGAGATGGACAACCTGATCCAGGCGGCCAAGGACCGCATCATCCTCGGTGATGCCACGGCCCAGGAGGCGATGGACGACGTCGCCGCCGAAGTCGACGCCATCATCGCCGAAGTCGAAGTGGAGATCCAGGAAGCCGGACTGTAAATAGTGCTCAGTGGATAGTGGTCAGCGGGCAGTGAAAACCACTGACCACTATCTGTCTTTTAATGCGGGGAGCGGCCCATGGCAGACGCCGTACAGGTGGGGGTGAGCAGCCCTGTTCAGACCCAAAAACCGAGATGGTCGCGCAAGGTCAAAGCCGATAACATCGCCGGCTATCTGTTCCTGGCGCCATGGATTATCGGCTTCCTGGCGTTTATCGTCGGCCCCATGTTGGCCTCCGGCTACCTGTCGCTTACCAAGTACTCCGGCTTCGGTGACGCCAAATGGGTCGGTTTCCAGAATTACGACAAGATCTTCCAGGACGATCTCTTCTACACCTCGCTGTACAACACCACCTACTTCGCCTTTCTCGGCGTGCCCGCCCAGCTGCTCGTAGCGCTCTGCCTGGCCGTTCTGCTCAACATGAAGGTGCGCTACGTAAACGTCTTTCGCACCGTCTACTACATCCCCACGGTCACGCCGGCGGTCGCCAACGTCTTCCTGTGGGTCTGGATCTTCAACTTCGACTTCGGCCTGATCAACTCGCTGCTGCGTCTGGTGGGGATCTCGCCCGTCAACTGGCTGTGGGATCCGCAGATCGTCAAGCCGGCGCTGATCCTGATGAGCCTGTGGTCGGTGGGGCAGCAGATGGTGATCTTTCTGGCCGCTCTGCAGGGCGTGTCCGAAGAACTGCTGGAGGCGGCATCGATCGACGGCGCCACCAATTTCCGCCGCTTTCTGAGAATCACGGTCCCGCTGATCAGCCCGGTCATCTTCCTTAACCTCATCATCGGCATTATCAATCTGTTTCAGACCTTCACCGTCGCATTTATCGCCACCAAGGGCGGGCCGATCAACTCCTCTCTCTTCTACGTGCTCTATATCTATCGCAAAGGGTTCGAAAGCTTTTCGATGGGCTATGCCTCGGGGCTGGCCTGGATCCTGTTCATGATTATCCTGGTGATCACCGCCATCCAGTTCTATTTTGCCCAGAATTGGGTCTACTATGAGAGCGGCGGCGCGCCGAGCTAGAACGCCGGTGGTCGGGGGTCGGTCGTGATCACGAGCCGCGGCGCATAGGCTGCTTCTTCGGAGGAATGCATTGGTAGATAGAGAAGAAAAGTATATCGGGTCGATTTCCGGGAAGTTAGCCGCGTATATTCTGTTGGCGTTCGGGGCGGTGATCTCATTGATGCCGCTCTACTGGCTGGTTATGACCTCGTTGCGGCCGGCGGGAGCCGAATTCACCTACCCGCCCGAATGGATCCCCTCTTCCTTTCACCCGGAAAACTATCCGACTGCCTGGCGTCGGGCTCCCTTCTGGCTCTTCACGTTCAACAGCGTTCTGGTCACCTTCCTGGCCACGTTGGGCACCCTTCTCACCGCCTCGATGGCGGCCTACGCCTTTGCCCGCGTCCCCTTCTATGGGCGCAACGTCTGGTTCGGGCTCACGCTCTCGACGATGATGCTGCCGTGGGCAGTCACGCTGATCCCGCGCTTCCTGCTCTTCAAGTATATGCAACTGTTTGATTCGCTGTGGCCGCTTTTTCTGCCGTTCTGGTTCGGAGGCGGGGGCTTCTACATCTTCCTCATCCGCCAGTTCATTATGACCCTGCCGGTCGAGATGGAGGAGGCGGCCGTTGTGGACGGCGCCTCGCGTCTGCGCATCTTTCTTATGATTACGATGCCGCTCACCAAGCCGGCGATCGCGGCTGTGGGCGTATTTTCCTTCATCCACCATTGGAACGACTTTATATCCCCGCTGATCTATACCAACCGCGAAGAGACGCGCACACTGGCGCTGGGTCTGCGCTACTTCGGCGACGAGCAGTTCACCGAGTTCCGGCTCATCATGGCCGTCGCCACGCTGATGCTTGTCCCCGTCCTGGTCGTCTTCTTTGCCGCCAACAAGTATTTCGTCTCCGGCGTCGCCCTCTCCGGTCTGGCCGGCCGGTAGAGGCGTACTTGGTTTTCAGTTCTTAGTTTTCAGGTGACTGCTAAGTCCTTGCCCAAAGGCGCTCATGATTCAGCATGGCGAAAGATGTTTCTCTCTCCTCACTTCTCTTTACTCTCTCCTCGCTTTTGGGCGGTCGGGCCTAGTCGGCCCTCCCTTGTGCGGGGGCTCCGCCCCCGCAACGCCCCCTCCAAAAACACCCGCCGCACCGAGTGTGTGGCAAAATGACCTTGACGACCCGCTGCGACCAGGATTAACCCCCCACCCCACCCCGCGTCTTGGCAGATTCCCAGTATGTGCCAGCGCAGGCAAGGTAAGAGAGGCAACGCCCAATCAGGCCCAACCGGCACCGCTATGGCCATCAAGAACCCGCTACAGAAATACTGACGGTACATTCCCCCCAGGCAGAACGCACACAGAACACACACAGAACATGGCTTAGTAGTTACGTTATCAGCAACTCCACTCGTACATCGCAGCTTACCAGTTCTGAACACTTGCAATGGGAACAGGATCCCGGCAGTCCCAAACTGCCAGGACCGGCTATCAACACTTTCTGGAGTACAGACAATGCAGAGTGCAAACGGAAACGAGGCGCAGGTCCAACGCAAGGCGCTGACCGAAGAACAGATCAACCGCTTCTGGATCGACGGCTATCTCACGATCGGCAAAATTTTGGAGGAAGACGAGATCGAGCTGTTGCGGCGGGAGTATGACTATGAATTTGAGCGGGCGCGCAAAGGCCAGAATCCAAGGTTCCGCAACCTGTCGATCGAAGATACCGACGATGTGGAGGCCAAGAACCAGGCCGAATCGCAGATGCTCCAGATCATGCAGATGTGCGAATACAACATTCACTTTCGCCGCCTGCTCTACGACGACCGCATCCTCGATATGGTGGAGGATCTGATCGGGCCCAACATTCAACTTTTCCACGACCAGGCGCTGTTCAAACCGGCCCACCACGGCGGCCCCGTCCACTGGCACCAGGACAACGCCTACTGGAAATGCAGCCCGCCCAACCTCGTCAGCTGCTGGCTCACGCTCGACGACGTCGACATCCACAACGGCGCCATGCAGTTCATCCCCGGCTCCCACTTCCAATCCGTTTCACATGAAGACTCCACCGACGACAGCGTTCTTCTCGACTACGGCGACAACGTTGACAAGTCCCAGGCCGCGGTCATCGCCCTGCCCGCCGGCGGCGTAACATTGCATCACTGCCAGACCCTGCACTACACTGCGCCCAACGTCACCGACAACCAGCGCCGCGCCTTCGCCATCCACTTCATGACGCCGGGCACCAAGTCGCTGCGCGAGATGCAGTACCTGGAGGTGTCGTTCGAGCGGCCGGTGTTGAGGATGCGGGTCTGAGGTTAGCTTTTGGTAGGCAGTTTTCAGTAACGGCACGCGGCCGCGTCTTGGGCATTGGCCAAGAGCACATGACCAGCGGTACGGGGCTGCCAAAACAGGCAGCCGGGCACGATCGAGTTCTGGAGGAATGGCAATGCAGACCGCAAATGGGAACAAGACCGCAGTACAGCGCAAGGCGCTGACCGAAGAGCAGATCAACAGCTTCTGGACGAACGGTTATCTGAAGGTGGGCAAGATCCTGGAAGATGACGAAATCGAACTGCTGCGCCGCGAGTATGACGGAGAATTCGAACGTGCGCGTAACGGTCACCATCCCAGGTTCCGCAGTCATGAAATCGGGGAAACCAGGGTTCTCCAGATCATGCAGATGTGCGAATACAACATCCATTTTCGCCGCCTGCTGTATAACGATCGCATTCTGGACCTGATCGAAGATCTGATCGGGCCGAACATCCAGCTTTTCCACGACCAGGCGCTGTTCAAACCGGCCCGCCACGGCGGCCCCGCGCACTGGCACCAGGACAACGCCTACTGGCGCTGCTCCCCGCCCAACCTGGTGAGCTGCTGGCTCACGCTCGACGACGTCGACGTCCACAACGGCGCCATGCAGTTCCTGCCGGGCACACACTTTCGCTCTGTGGAGCACGGCCGGCTCGCCGAAAACAACGCCCTGCTCGAATTGGGAGAAGAGATCGATGAGTCGAAGGCGGTCGTTGTGCCCCTCCCGGCCGGCGGCATGACCCTGCATCACTGCCAGACGTTGCACCACACCGCGCCCAACAAAACCGACCGGCAGCGGCGGGCCTTTGCCATCCACTTCATGACCCCCGGCACCAGGTCGCTGCGCGACATGAAGTACCTGGAGGTGTCGTTCGAGCAGCCGGTGCTGCGGATGCGGGTTTGAGCAAATAACCGCCAATCTTGCGAAGCTCACGCGTATCTGGCAATATCAGCCCTATCCTGTCTTCAGATAGGGTTGGCAGTGTACGCGTGTTGTCCGCATGTCCGAATTTCCCATAACCGATCCCGGGACATACAGTTCCAATAGGGATCAAGGAGACCGAACGCATTCATTCACAGAAGGAGAGACACAATGGGTAACGTAGTGGAAAAAAGAGGCTCCAGTCGACGTGAATTCCTGCGCACTGGTGCTTTGACGGTGGCCGGAGCGGCTGTGGTAGCTTGTGCGCCGGCCGCGGCGCCGGCTGAAGAGGCGGCCGGGTCCGAGGCGCCTGCCGTCGTGAAGGCATCGGTTGCCACCAATGATTTCGAAGCCGCCTACGAAGAGGTCGGCCGCCAGTGGGAGGGCACGCTGCTGCGGGTCCCGGTCGGCGGCGTCGGCCACTGGGCCGTGAACGAGGCGGCGTCGGCTCGATTTACGGAACTGACCGGGATCGAGACCGAATGGGAGAACAACCCCTACGACCAGGTCTACGACAAGACCTTCCTGGACCTGGGTTCGCAGAGTGGCACATACGACATCATCGACCTGAACTTCGCCTGGTTCGGCCAGTTTATCGCCACCGACGGTCTGATGCGGCTGGAGGAGTACGTGGACAACCCTGCCTTCCCGCCGATCGACCTTGACGCCTTTGTCCCGGCCGTGTTGGAGGTCTACGGCATGTGGGAAGGCGGCCTCTACGGGCTGCCGTGGCTTGGTGACGCCATGATCTTCCCCTACAACCAGACCCACTTCGAAGCCGCCGGTCTTGACCCGGATGCGCCGCCCGTCACGTGGGACGAGGTGCATTCATTCGGCATGGAACTGACGCAGGATGACCAGTACGGCTTCGCGCTGATGGGCGGACGCCAGATCCAGGCAATGTGCACCTATGCGGCCATCTTCTTCGGCCTGGCCAAGAAAGGCTTCTACAACGATGCCGGCGAGCCGCAGTTTGACAGTGATGAAGGCCTGGAGGCGATGGAGATCATGGCGGTGAAGCTGCCGGAGATCTCGCCGCCGGCGGCCATCTCGTGGGACATTGTGCAGGCTGCCGAAGCCGTTGCGCAGGGCACCTGCTCCATGGAGATCCAGTGGCCGGGCATTCTGCAAGGGCTGATCGTCGAAGATTCGCCGGTCTACGGTCAGATGGGCTTTTCCGCGCCTCCCGGGGGCACGCCTCTGGGCGGACACGGCATCGCGGTTTCCAACTATTCGCGGAACAAGGACGCCGCCTATCTGCTCTGCCACTACCTGGTCTCACCCGAGATCCAGCGCCAGTATGTGAGCGAGGGTTACGCCATCACCCTGACCGACCTGTTTGAAGATCCCGAAGTCCAGGCGATCAACCCCTATCTGAAGACGATGGGCGACGCCATGGCGATCGGCCTGAGCTGGCCGCGCACGGAGGAGACCAACGAGGTCTTCGATATCATGGTCAAGCACATCAACGCAGCCATCACCGGCGAAGAAACGCCGGAGGAAGCGACCGTGCTGATGAATGACGAGATTCTGGAGCTGCGCCGCGAGCGCGGCTATGTCAGCTAGACGATATCCGGTGGCGAGACCACGGGGAACCGCGTTGCAATGACATCGGGCGAACAGCACGCCGCTTTTGAGCAGGGAAGCATCTCAGAAGGGACGCAGGGGCAGGTCCGTACAGCCGGTGGAGAACAGAGAAACCGGGTGTTGGGTCTGCCCCTTCACTTTCTCCTGATCGCGCCCACATTTCTGATCGTTTTCGGGCTGCTGGTCTATCCGCTCGGATACGCGATCGTACTCAGCGCCTCCAACAAGATCCTGACCGGTTCCGTGCCCTTCAAATGGGTTGGACTGGAAAACTATCTCGATCTGCTGGCGCTGGAGAGCGAGATGTGGACGTCGGTCGGTGTGACCTTACGCTTCGCGCTGGTGGGCGTCTTTTTGGAGTTCACTATCGGCCTCAGCCTGGCGCTGCTGCTCAACCGGGAGTTCCGGGGACGCACCTGGCTGCGGGTGGGGCTGCTGGTCCCGCTGATGGTGCCGCCGCTGGCTTCGGGGCTGATCTGGCGCATCATATATGATGACGAGTTCGGCGTCTTCCCGCATCTGATCCGCACCGTGGGCGCCAATCCGCCCATCTTTCTGGGCGACCCGGATTGGGCGCTGTATGCCGTCGTCGCCACCGAGGTATGGCGTTCGAGTCCCTTCATGGTGCTGGTGCTGCTGGCTGCCCTGCAGGCGCAGCCGGTGGAGACGATCGAGGCCGCGGAGGTCGACGGCGCCAGCGGCTGGCAGGTCTTCCGTCTGATCACGCTGCCCTTCATCACGCCGGTCATCATCGTGGCGCTGCTCTTCCGCACGGTCGACGCGCTGCGTACCTTCGACCTGATCTTCCTGCTGACCGCCGGCGGTCCGGGCACGACCACCGAAGTGATCAGCATGTTCATATACCGCTGGGGCTTCCGCCACTTCAAGCTGGGCTTCACCTCGGCGGCGTCGATCCTGCTGATGATCGCGACGCTGATTATCTGCATCTTCTATCTGCGCATGCTGGTGGTGCGCCAGGCCGAAGTCCAACTCACGCAGGAGTAACCGGCAGGATCGCTGCCTTCCTGTAAGTCAGGCTCAGTTTCCAACGGGACAGTACTCGATGCGTACAACCAACCTCAAGCGGGTCCGCAACATTGCCATGTTTTTTGTCGTGGCGGCCGTCTGGATCTTCTATTTTTTCCCTATCTATTGGATGGTTTCCTCCTCCTTCAAGACCCGGGTGGACACGTTCGCGATTCCGCCCAAATGGATTTTCTGGCCTACGATCCAGTTCTATCTCAGCAGCTTTACCAACCCGAAATTTTTGAAGGTAATACAGAACAGTCTGATCATTACGGGAACCACGGTTGTTTTCTCCCTTGTGCTCGGCGCGTGGGCGGCCTACGCCTTTGCCCGCTTCCGCTTCAAAGGTTCGCTGACATTGAGTTTCTCCCTCATCGTCGCCCGCATGATGCCGCCTATCGTCTTCATCGTACCGCTTTACCTCCTCTTCAACTCCCTCAAATTGCGCAATACGCACATCGGCCTGATACTGATCTTTACCGTCTTCAACCTGCCCTTTACGGTCTGGATGCTCAAGAGCTTCTTTGAAGAGGTGCCCATCGAATTGGAAGAGGCGGCGTGGATTGACGGTGCCTCGCGCCTGCAGGCATTGGGACGCGTGATCCTCCCCCTCATCGCGCCGGGGCTGGCCGCGACCGCGGTCTTCGCCGCGCTGCTCGCCTGGAACGAGTTCCTGTTCGCGCTGCTGCTGGGCGGGCCCGACACGACCACGCTGCCGGTCTTTCTTTCCGGCTTCCTGGGAGAACGGGACGTGGAGTGGGGCGACATTATGGCCACGGCAACCGTCGCCGTCCTGCCCCCTACCCTCCTCGTGATGCTGGTGCAGCAGAATCTGATCAAGGGGCTTACCCTGGGCGCGGTGAAGGGTTAGACATTGAACCGGCCCGGTGCGGCCTGACAACATGGAGAGATGCGAAAAATGACGGACATGACAGCTGCACAGACGCCAACGGTCGTCGACGGCGTCAACATCGACGAACTGATCACCCCCGACGTACTCGCCGAGTACCGCGAGCGCGGCTACTGGGTCAGCCCCAGGCTGTTCAACGCTGAGCAGATCGCCGAGATGCGTGAGGCGCAGGAGCGCATGTGGGCCGGCGAGCACGATTCGGAGATCCTGCCGCAGTACGGCGCGCAGGAGGTGGAGCCTGGCTCGCCGGACGTGCGCCAGCAGTGCAACGCCTTCTGGCTCAGCGAAATGATCCGCAAGATCACGACCAGCCCGCTGCTGGGCGCGATCGGCGCCCGCTTCATGGGCGTCGACACCGTGCGGCTGTGGCATGACCAGGCCGTCTACAAGCCGGGAATCGGCCCGGACGGCAAGGACGAGACCGCCGGCAACATCGGCTGGCACCAGGACTACGGGCACTGGAAATCGTCAAGCACGTCGAATATGTGTACGGCCTGGATCGCGCTGCAGGACACCGACCTGCAGAACGGCGGCATGCGCACCATCGTCGGTTCGCACAAGTGGGGACTGCTGGAGGACAGCAACACCTTCGGACACAAGGATCTGGACGGGCTGCAGGCCCGCTTCGCCAACCAGGACATCAGCGGCGCATGGCTGGACGAGCCCTGCATCATGCAGGCCGGCCAGGTGAGCTTCCACCACGCGCTGACGCTGCACGGCTCCGGCCCCAACCTCACCTGGGAGCCGCGCATGTGCCTGATCTCCCACATGATGCCCGGCGACACCACCTATCTGCCTGGGCGGCAGTATCATCCCAACCTGGTCTTCCTGGGCCCGCACGCGCAGGAGGGCGAACCCTTCGCGGGACCGTACTGGCCGCAGATGTGGCCGGAGGGCGAGGAGTGAGTGAAAAGCCGCAGTAAGACCCCGCGAATCTGTTGACCGCTCTGATTTTCGGCGGGATGGTGTCCTGCATACGCCAAACAGAATCGGTCGCCGAATGCGACAGCGTCGGTGTCATCATCGTTCTGCTCGATGAGACCGACGCTGTGAACACTCCGGCACAAACGTACCCGGCGGCTCCATAGTCGAAGTAAGCACGGTACTAACAGGCAGGCTCTCTCGCTCCGTGCCCTTTGTTGCCAGAGTCGGGGCCGGCTACGTCTATCTCGTTCCCGCCTACTGGAACGCTTCCCACGTCATCGAACTGGCCGAATTCCCTACCGACCAAATGAAGGCATGGTCGCCCCCTCCGCCTACCGCTCCAGTCTGCTCAGCGCCCCGCGTTTGGCACCGCTCTTGTCCGCATAGCTGACGACGGGTTCAGTCTTCGTACCGCGCCTCGTCCAGAGACTCACAGCCCTGCCAGTTCTCAGGCCACATCTCCATATACTCCCTTAGCGACCAGTTTTTCATCTTGCCCCGCAGCGACGGCTCGCACGAGCCGTCATCCTCAAATTCTATTGGGCCCGGCGCCGGTGTGTGCATTCACGGCACCAGCTCTGCAGCACCGACCGCTTACAGTGGGCCAGGTCTTTGCCCCGGTGAGGGTCGAATTCATGGAGCGGAAGCAACAAATAACATTTGGTGCAAGTCTTCATGCAGCCACGTTAGCGTGCATCTTATCGAATTTCAAGCCCCAATCTGAAGAAAAAAAATGTGCCGTATATTCTGATTTCGGGACATATCGGGGTAGAAAAACTGTTGTCTGGTTGCTATGATATAGGTGAAATTCGACAACGGAAAATCGCCTGGGAACTGTCGCCTCTCGGGCAGGAATCCAAAGACGACTGGCTACATGAATTGCCGAAAGATTGTCACATTAAAGTGTTTTGGAGAACGAAAGTATGTTCTGGCCCTGGTCCACGGCACGCGAATCATCGGGCGCTCCGAGTTCAGCTCGCTTTGCGGAGCCCACCAGTCTGTCCGCCTCATGCCGCTGACCGGCCTCCGGCGTATCCCTACCGGCCTTGGCGGTTCGGCCTGCTCGTTGGATCCCATCGATCTGGACGGCGCCGCGCAGGCAGGCCGGCGGAAGCTTCAAAGCGCCGACTCGTTTTGTGGGTTTGCGCCGTCCCGCCATTTGCTTTGGAATTGGATGCGTAAGATAGACAGGTATCTGACGCGCAGTCTGGCTCTCTTGACGGTCGTTGCCGTCTTCACGTCGGTTAGTGCATGCGTACAGCCAGGAACGTCCGTCCCCGCCGCATCTAGCCCCATCGCATCCAAAAATGACCGTGGCGGGGACGGAGAGACAGACGCGTTGGAAACTGACGCCTCGTTCCTCAGCCGTGCCTACGCAAACGACCAAATGGCTACGCTCCCTTCCTGGTCCCCGGACGGCAGTCGCATTGCCTTTTACTCTAGTCGTGACAGGAATCGCGATATCTACGTGATTAACGCCGACGGTTCGGACGTCGTCCGTCTCACTGCCGGCGCCGCCGTGGATTGGCATCCCTCCTGGTCCCCGGACGGCACGCGCATCGCATTTCTCTCTGATCGTGACGGGAATCAAAGTATCTACACGATGAACGCTGACGGGTCAGGTGTCGCCCGTCTCACCGACAACACCGCAGTAGATTATTATTTTTCCTGGTCTCCGGACAGCGGTCGCATCGCGTTTGACTCTGACCGTGACGGGAATCGCAACATCTACGTGATTAACGCCGACGGTTCGGGCGCCACTCGTCTCACCGACAAGGCCAAAGGGGGTGTGTTTCCCACCTGGTCCCCAGACGGCAGGCGCATTGCGTTTGTGTCTGCTCGTGACGAGAACATTGACATCTACGTGATAAACGCCGACGGCTCAGGCGTTACCCGTCTCACTGACAGCCCCGGACCGGACTGGCTTCCCGCCTGGTCCCCAGACGGCAGACACATCGCTTATCTGTCACGTCAAGATATATACGTAATGAACGCCGATGGCTCAGGCGACACCCGTCTCACCGACGACTACTTATTGACAGTGGTACCCTCCTGGTCCCCGGACGGCAGCCGAATCGCTTTTCCCTCTATACGTTACGGGATGTCTGAGATTATCGTGATGAATGTCGATGGTTCGGGCGCCACTCGTCTCACCGACAACGACGACTCGGACTGGCGTCCTTCCTGGTCCCCGGACGGCGGTCGCATCGCGTACTATTCTTGGAGGGACGACACGGTTTGGAGCGGCGAAGCAGTCTATGTGTTGAATGCCGACGGTCCGGGCCTCGCCTATCCCACCGACAACCCCGCAGAGGATTAGAAGCCATCCCGGAGAAGTGTCTCCGCGAACTGAACTGGATCCGGAAGGCCGCGCCGAACTAGAAGCGCCGCCAGTTGGCTACTCCGCAATCTCCCCAGTCGCGCGCAGGAGCGTCTCCTGGACGAGGAGCTCGTGTGCCAGGGGACGGGCAGGCGGCTGCTGGCCCTGGATGGTCTTGAGAAAGTCAACCAGCTCCAGGTCGTACAGTTTCTGGCGCGTCTGCGTTTCGATGGGGACCTTCTGGTCGCCTTCGGCGTAGCCGCCTTGAGCCGCAGTCAGGCAGAGCCGGATCTCTGTGGCCGGCTCGAGCGGTTCCATGATGGCGCTGCCGCGGCTGCCGTAGACCTCGAAGCGCCGCGCCGCCGGCCGCGTCTCCATGGCCGAGGTGTCGACCAGCGCCATGGCATTCTCGTACTCGAAGACGCCCAGCGTGTTGTCGGGACATTCGGCGACTACGCCGGTCTCGTTGCGCAGGAACGCGGTCACCTTCTGCGGCCTGCCGAGCAGCCAGACAACCTGATCCAGCATGTGGCAGCCGAGCTCGTAAAACACGCCCCCGCGATGGCGGCTGACCTCGCGGCGCGCGTTCTCGTTCATGGCCGTGCCGATGCGCGTGCGCAGGGCGAAAATATCCCCGAGAAAACCTGACTTCACCCACTCGTCGATCTGCTGAAAGCCGGCGTGATAGCGGAACATGTAGCCCATCTGGACGGTCAGCCCGGACTCCTCGGCCAGGGCGATGGTGCGCTGCCACTGCGGCCAGTTGTCGCCCGCCGGCTTGTCGTACCAGACGTGCTTGCCCGCCTGCACGCAGCGCTCGGTCTGGTCGAGGCCGTGGTGGGTAGGGCCTTCGGATGAGACCGCAACGATGCTGTCGTCGCCGAGCATTTCGCTCTCGCTGCCGAACCAGTTGACGTCCTGGTAGGGGCCGTCGGCCGCGGCCATGACCCGCCGCCGCTCCTCGTCCGGCTCGAGGACGCCGGCCAGCTCGACGTCCGGGTTGTCGATAATGGCGCGCAGCTTGCCCGCGGCGTGGGCGTGTTTGGTCCCGTATTGGGCGAAACGGATATTGGACATCGTTGGCTCCTGGCGGTTTGGATGCGGGATGTACCGGCTCTACGCGTTCAGTTCGGGCGGCAGCTCGACTTTCTGCGGCTGCCCGCTGTGGACCGACTCGATAAGATTTTCGAGGACCAGTGTGGCCACAATGCCGGGATAGGCCGGCACGTAGGGTTCGGTATCGTTGCGAATCGCATCGACCAGCAGGGGCATGCGGTCGATGAAGGGCGGCGAGTACGACTCGGTGGACAGCTCTCCGCTGACGGGGTCGGGCGTGGTGATCGTGGCGCGGCTGAAATGCTTGTCGAGGACCGCGCTCTGCTGGCCGTCGTTAAAAGTGAAGAACCATTTGGTCAGCTTCTCGCTGAAGCCGGCGTCGCTCATCAGGTAGGTCGCCACGGAGCCGTTGGCGAAGCGAATGTTGGCTGCTACCGTATCGATAATCTCGGGCGAGGCGAGCTGGCCGGGGTGCGTGACCTGGCCGCCGGTGGCGGAGATCTCGACCGGCGGCGAGTCGTGCATCCAGCACAGCAGGTCGGCCAGGTGAACCCCGACGTCGAAGAGAGGGCCGCCGCCGATGCCGGGCAGCCACTGCCAGCGCGTGAGGTCTTCACGGCCGAGCATGACCTGGGCATGGCTCACCTTGGCCGGTTGCAGGCGGCTCTTGATGGCGCGCGTGGCCCCGGAGAATCGGATGGAAAAGTTAATCATCAGCTTCTTGCCCGCCGCCTGCATCGCGTGGTAGATGCGCATACAGTCGGCGCTAGTCATGGCCATCGGTTTCTCAAGGTAGACGTGCTTGCCGGCCTCGAACGCGGCCAGAGCCAGCTCGGCGTGCGTGCCGTGCGTGGTGGCGATGGTCACGATCTCGATACTGTCATCGGCAAAGATGCGGTCCGCGTCGGTCGTGTAGTAGCGGCCTTCGAACTGTTCGTAGTAGCTGCTGGCCGCCTCTTCATTGATGTCGCAGAAGGCGTGCACGTCGATATCCGGCGTTTCCACGGCCCACCGCGAATGACTTCTGCCGACGCTGCCGCAGCCGATCAGGGCCCAGCCGAAAGGCCGGTCATGTGAGCTGGTCATGCTGTTCTTCTCCTCCTGCGTTTGCCCGCGGACGCGGTTGTATTGGCTGTCTGAACTACCTGGAGAGATGTGTGTCGGACAGAAGATATTGTGCGGTATCCCCGCCCCAAAGACAAGTCGCACAAAGGGCCAACTGCATCCCAAAACAGAGGTAAACCTTCTTATGCCTCAGAAAACAACGGAGCCATGTCCAGTCCTCGATCAACTCCGAGGGCAGCGGAAGCGCCGTCTCTGACCCCTAACCCCTGTCCCCTAGCCCCTGCAGTTTTGGGCGGTCGGGCCTATTCGGCCCTCCCTTGTGCGGGGGCTCCGCCCCCGCAACGCCCCCTCTCCTACAACACGCCTCATCGAACCGGGTGTCAATATTGGTGACAGGTGCCTAATTGAAGGTGTCTAGCCAGACCACGTCCCGCCAAATCCCCGTACGGGCACCCCTCTTGTGGGTGCCCTCGTGCTTGCCCAGGACCGCCGTCCTCACATGCCTCAACCCGCCGCATCCCACCGTAGGGGCACCCCTTGTGGGTGCCCTCGTGCTTGCCCAGCACCGTCGTCCCCACATGCCTCAACCCGCCCCATCCCACCATAGGGGCACCCCTTGTGGGTGCCCTTGCTCACCCTGATTTGGACTGCACCCAATTGAGGGGCTTTCCTACTCTCAACCGAGAGCATCGAGCGAGACCGTCAACTCTCCACCGCGATGACAAGCCGAGCGTTTAGAGTCTCCAGAACCTTGAACAGTACGTTTATCCGGGGATTGCCTTCGTCTGAGAGAGTCAGGTGAGGAGATTCCCATCCTACTGCATTTGCTTCGGAACCAGTGGAAACCCCTTTGGCACGCGCAACGTTTCCGAGCGCTTTGGAGAAGTAGCCAGGGTCTTTTTCGGCCAGCGCAGCATTTAGGTACGCAACTGCCGTTTCATCGCTATCTAGAAATTCAAGCACATTGAACTTTTTGAATATCATCGCTGCATCAGGCACCTTTCGGGTTCACGAGGAATGCAAAGAGTCACGGATAAACATTTGCCAGAAACATCAGGCATTCCTGATTCATCTGTGTAGCAGAGATTCTCGGGCATCCCCAACAAAAAAAGAGCGACCAGGTCGGGGACTAAGCCCCGATACGAGACGCTTGGCGACTCTTCCCAGACGCACGCAAATCATACCACTGGAACCGGTAATGCCAAGAGATTTCGCGTGGAATCTTCTGCTTGCCGCTCTAGCCCGACTTGGAGGCCCTGGCCTCTTCGACGAATCTATCAAGAGGCGTCAGCGCAGCCACCTCGGCCACCAGGTCGAGGGGGACGTCTTCAAGCTTGCGAAAGCGGACGCACGACTTGCCCATGTTGAGCTTCTTACCGGTCGCGAGATAACGCTCCCTGAACCATTCCGAGACCGTTTCATCGGCGTAGACGCTGGTGAGGTAGAGCGACATGTACTGCTTCTGCGAGGCGAGCGCGATGTACATGAGAGGCTGGCCGTTGTAGGTGTCGGGGAATGCGCTGAACGGGACGACGTAGGCGATCATGCCGTGCTGCATGACTTCCTCGTAGCCGTCCGGCAGGTTGTCGAGGATCACATCACGCACGGTGGAGATCGCCTCGCGTCTCTTGGGTTCGAGTTCGGTCAGGTACTCTTCTGGCGTTTTAGCATCACTCTGCATCTTCAAATTCCCCCCGGGAAATCTTCAGTCTCTAAGGCTCACTGACGTTTTCTCCCAACCAGCCATCCCACCGTAGGGGCACCCCTTGTGGGTGCCCTCGTGGCTTGACAACACGATAGGCCCGCAAACTTCAGGTCAGACAAACGTCAACGACTCCTGGTCTCATATCAACGACGACACCATTATCACTTCGCGGCCCTTAGTGACCCTTCGTGGACAAAAAAGGTGTTCTTCGCGACTCTTCGCGTGCCTTCGCGGATCAAAAGGTGTTCTTAGTGCCCCTTCGTGGAAAAACCGAATTCTGCCCCTGCAACGCCCGCTTCAGACAACCGTTAACGATCCCTGACAACTGACTACTGACCACTGACTACTGACAACTGACTACTGACTACTGACCACTGCCGTTCCCCCATTGTAACAGCGAGCGGAGGGGCGGCAAGTCAGACGGGACGCGGATCGTTCGCCTGGATTGCAGGTGCAGTTTGCGTGGTTTGTTGCGTCGGCGGCAAGCGGTTACAGTTGTTTATCCACGAAGAACCCAAAGGGATACGCAATAAATCGCGGCTGGAGGAATAACCATGGACGAACAGACCGGCTTGCAGAATTTTTCGCTCGAAGGCGACCAAGTGGCGCTGCCGAAGGGCGCGTGGGCGCAGTCGCACCGGCTCAACGTACGCTGGCGGGGCAAGGACCTGACCGCGCTGAGCCAGGGCGCCTTTCGCGCCTACCTCTTCCCGGTCTATACCCCGGCCGGCTTCGCCGTGACGAGCGAATCGCCGCTCGACCATCCGCACCACAATTCCCTCTGGATCGGCGCCGACCACGTCAACTGCTACTTGCCCTACGCCAGCGGCGCGTTGGAGGAGGCCAACTACAACTTCTACGTCAACGACATCTTCCAGGGCCGCGCGCCGGGGCGCATCCTCGGCGTCGACGTCGAGGCCGAGGAGATAGCGGCGGACCATCTGCGCCTGGTGCAGACCCTGCACTGGCAGGGCCCCATCGAGTGGGGCGCGCCCGAGCGGCGCACCCTGGCGGTGGAGACGCGGACGATCGACATCCGGCCCGGCGAAGTAGCCAACCTCTTCGACGTCCGCTCCCAGCTGCGCCCGGCCGAGTGGGACCTGCACATCGGCCCGACCCGCCACGCCTACTATGGACTGCGCATGACCGAGCCCCTGCGCGTGACCAGCGGCGCAACCATGGTCGATTCCCAAGGCCGCACCGGTGCCGCCGCCATCAGCGGCCAGGTATCCGACTGGGTGGACTGTTCAGGCGCCATCGCGGCGGGCCGGCAAGCCGGCGCCGCCCTGTTCCCCTACGCCAGCGCCCAGGGCTTCCCCTGGTTCGTAGCCGACTGGGGGACGCTCACGGTCAATCCGATGGGGCGCAAGGGATATCCGTTGAAGCAGGGTGATGTGCTCGATTTCGCCGTGCGGTTCGTGGTGCATGACGGGAATGCGGAGGAGGCGGATGTTGCGGGGATGTGGGGGGCGTTTGATGGGGGATAGCCGTTGTCTGAATCAGGATTCTCAAGTTTTTGGGGGGACTTGCAGGATGGCAGGCGAAGGGTCGATTTCAGTGCTGTGGGGCCATTTTCGTCAGGTGAATGGGCAGATTACAGAGGCCGGATTGCTTTGAATGCATTCATGCCGGTCTGTCTCCATCTTGACACAGATGGCAACTTAACCTAGCATATTAACTAGTCAGATAACTAGTCAGATGGGGTGATTCATGAGCAGAAGATGGCCGGTTCAGGATGCCAAGGCAAGGTTCAGCGAGTTGTTGGATACCACGCTCGCCGAAGGGCCGCAGATCGTGACCAAGCGTGGCGTCGAAACTGTTGTGCTCCTTCCCATCGAGCAGTGGCGGAGGCTGGAGGGGATGACCAGGCCAGACTTGAAGGAGTTGCTGCTCGCCACTGAGGCACGGACCGATGAACTTACGCCGCCGCGCCGACAGCATCGCCGCCGAACACCTTGGACTGTGAAGTAGCGCTATGTATCTCCTCGACACGAACGTGATCTCGGAGTTGCGTCGTCCCCGTCCACATAGCTCCGTCCTCGATTGGATCGCGAAGGTGCCGGCGGAGCAGTTGTTCCTGTCTGCCGTTACGGTTGGAGAGATACAGGCGGGTATCGAGATAACCCGCGAGCAGGATGGTGCGAAAGCGAAGGAGTTGGAGGCCTGGCTGGACAAAGTCCTGGCGTCCTACGGTGTATTGCCTATGGACGCGCCCGCTTTTCGGGAGTGGGGACGGCTCATGCATAGAAGGTCGGACACGATCACCGAAGACGCGATGATCGCCGCGACGGCCACCGTTCACCGGCTGATTGTGGTCACTCGAAATGTGCGCGACTTTGGTCAGCTTGGCGTGGAATTCCTTAATCCCTTTGAAGGTTAGGTCTAGTGACGACTGCTGAGCCGCAGACGGTCCAGGCTCAAACGGACGCCGCTTCGCACTTGTGGGCTATGAGGCTGAGGTGCCGCGCGCTGGAAAAAGCGACCTACAATTGCTGCGTAAACGACATCTTCCAGGGCCGCGCGCCGGGGCGCATCCTCGGCGTCGACGTCGAGGCCGAGGAGATGGCCGAGGACCATCTGCGCCTGGTGCAGACCCTGCACTGGCAGGGTCCCATCGAATGGGGCGCGCCCGAGCGCCGCACCCTGGCGGTGGAGACGCGGACGATCGACATCCGGCCCGGAGAGGTAGCCCACCTCTTCGACGTCCGTTCACAGCTGCGCCCGGCCGAGTGGGACCTCCACATCGGGCCGACCCGCCACGCCTACTATGGACTGCGCATGACCGAGCCCCTGCGCGTGACCAGCGGGGCCACCATGGTCGATTCCCAAGGCCGCACCGGGGCCGCCGCCATCAGCGGCCAAATATCGGACTGGGTGGACTGTTCAGGCACAATCGCCGCGGGCAGGCAAGCCGGCGCCGCGCTGTTCCCCTACGCCAGCGCCCAGGGCTTCCCCTGGTTCGTAGCCGACTGGGGAACGCTCACCGTCAATCCAATGGCGCGCAAGGGATATGCGCTAAAGCAGGGCGATGCACTGGATTTTGCCGTCCGCTTTGTCGTGCACGACGGGGATGCGAAGGAGGCGAATGTGGCCGGTATGTGGGAGGCGTTTGATGAGTCTGGTCTTGCCAGCGATGTTGCGATGGTGTAGGGTAGTGCGCGGGCGAAATGTCCTTGCTGGAGGCAAACGTGAGTCCCAATATCAACGACCCGGAGGCCTGCCGGCAAGCTGGTAAACTGCCCCGGTTGACGTGTGAAACCACAACAGGCGCAGTGACGGTTGCATTGCATGAATGCCTGGAACGCGAGCAACGCAAACGGGACGCCACTTTGCTGGCACAAGAACTGCATGCCATTGGCCGACGCTGCGCCGCTCTGCTCGCGCCGGGCCCGGCTGCCGTCGAGCATGGCAATCTGCTCTACGGCGACCGAGGCTTGCCCAGGTAGCTTTCGACACCTCGACGGTCCTGACCGAATTGTTCGGCGAGCCGGGCACAGAACGCTCACTGTGAAGAGGCAACCGCGATGGCGTGGCCCTGACGCTTGTCTGTGGGCGCAAGGAACAGGAACATTGAATCCACACCTGCCGGTATCAGAATCAACACTTGCCGCCTTCTGTGAGAAGCACGGCATCAGACGGCTCGCCGTATACGGTTCCGCGCTGCGAGGAGACTTCGGACCCGACAGCGACATCGACCTGTTGGTCGAGTTCGAACCGGACCGTATTCCCGGACTGCTGGGCGTCGCCGGCATGGAGCTGGCACTGTCTGAGCTCTTCGCAGGACGCAAAGTCGACCTGAGGACCGCTGAGGACCTGAGTCCCTACTTCCGGCAGAAGGTGTTGGACGCAGCTGAAGTTCAATATGCGCGAACATGACGCCATCCGTCTGCGCCAAATGATCGAAGCGACGCAAGAGGCCATGTCGTTCGCGCGGCGACGACCTGAAGGCTTACCGCCAGTTGCTCCCGTCGTTGGTCAAGGAATTTGAAACTGTCGGCAAAGCCGCATCCCAGGTTGCCGACCCAACCCGCCAGGAACTGGCCGGCATCCCCTGGAACAGCATCAGCCCAATGCGAAACCGGCTCGTCCACGCCTATTTCAGCATTAACCTCGATATCTTGTGGAACACTGTACAGGAAGATCTGCCGACCCTGATCGACCTGCTGGAACGGTCTGTTCCCCCTGAATCCTGTCAAGACTGAGTCCCAATCCCGGCGCGCCCCGCATTAACTTTGCGAACACCCTTGGCCACATGGGTAAAGCCAACCTCCTGTCCCGAAAACGCCTGCCCATTACGCAGGTTCTTCAACGTGCTGCGTCCACCGCCATAGGCGGAGCCACTGCCAGAATCAGGATCTTCAGGATATGTGGATCGACAGGATGGCAGGCGATGGCTCGATAATTGTTCAGCGGATTTTTTTGTAGAGATGGAAAGGGTGGATTGCAGTGGCTCGAAATTCCAGGGATGCAGTAAGACGCATGATGACGGTCGCTAGGCCCTTGGAAGATGGCATCGAACTGAGCTTCGCCGACGGAGCCAGCGGGCCCATTCCCTACTCCGACCTCCCTGAAATCGGAGAGCGCACAGCGCTATCGACCCTGAACTTGCCCAACCCGTACGAAATCATTCTGGAGACGACCCAGAGCGAGACGCTCAAGATTCCCTGGGACTTCGCCCGTCACTACTGTGACCCGTCCTATCGCCCAACTGTTGAGGCCATGGCCATGCGGGGAAGGCACACGCTCGGCCAACGCATTCGGCGACTGCGCAACGCTGCCGGCTTGTCCCAGGACGCCCTTGCCCGCGAGGCAGGTGTCGGCAGGGTGACACTGGTACGACTGGAAAAGGGTGAACAGACGCCGAGGTATAAGACCCTCGGCGCGATTGCCAGGGCCTTAGGAGCAGACGTGTCGGACCTGCTGGCGGAGCCGGAGTTTCTGCGCCATTAGTCCTTACAGGAGTTCCAGTGCTACGGTTGACGAACGGGACGACGATGGTGGGTGAGGCGGGCCGCGAGGACTGCAACGCGATCAGCGCCGAGGTGTCGGACTAGGTGGACGCTGATGGAGAATCCGATAGCCGGTGAGGGGTAGGCGTTGGCGCGAGGAGATGTGCATGATTCTGCGTTGCGGTTTGTTGTGCATGATGGAGCTGTTGAGAAGGCGGATGTGAAGGACATGGGGGAGTTGTTTCGGTGGAGGGATTCTGAGGAATGAGATCAATTACTCGGTGCACATTCAAAGGGAACGAAATGTCAAAGAAAGTCTCGCTGTGCCTTATGGCTTCTTTTTTGGTCATCATTGCTGGATGCTCGGCTGAACCGGAATCCACACCTGTCCCTTCGTTTACCCCAGTACCTACCTGGACCTCAACGCCCGTTGTTCAGATCCAGAGCGTTGCTGAGACTACGCCGGAATCTTCTCAGAAAGAAGCAAACAATACCTATTCATCTTCCACCCTAGAGTGGCCGTTTGGTCTTCAGCCTCCAGAAAAAATCGTTACATGGACTCAAGATTTCTATGAAGCGGAGCTGAGAGCGGGCTTCCTTGACGAACAAGGAGGTAAAGGTATAGCTGTGCTCTTCTATCCCGCGATGTTTGACCTATTGCAGGGCCCTTGCAGAGGAGACATAGACGATTTAGGCAGGACTCTAAAGTACTACTTCGAGAATCCTTACGCCATTCGTAAATATGGGGAAATAGATTCCGCTATCGAGTATCCTTCAGGGTATCTTCCATACCTCATCTTAATGTTCTATGTTTCCTCTACAATTGGACAGGAATCAGATCTCAGCGTAAATGAAGACATTCGAAGTGTCGCCGCCGATACTTTCGACTGCGACCAGATTCTCAGAGACATGGATCTGGCCGGTATCGAGGCGATGGTTGACCAGATAAATGAGAGAATCCAGGCAATGGAAGCTGAACAGAGGTGAGTTTGTAACTCCCTCTTCATACTTTAAGTAGGGCTGAGATATCGCAGTGACTGTTCTTGCTAGCCATGACGCGTAGGTGTGGGGTATAGCGCGGATGAAATGTCTTTGCCGGAGACAAAAATGAGTCTGGGTAACAGCTGCGTTACGCGAGCAACTGAAATGAGAGCGGCGCAAAAGGGGTACTGCATTTCCGGCGCGAGGACTGTATGCCATTGGCCAATGCTGCGTCGCCCTGCTCGTGCCGGGGTGGGCTGCAGTAGAACACGGAAACACGCCTAACAACGAGGGAGGGTGGCCCAAGTGCTCATCGACACATCGGCGACCCTGGCCATCTTGTTCAATGAGCCGAATGCATTACATGAGAGCATGTTATTCGCGAAGTGCCGAGTGTATAGCCATTTACGAGAGCCATCTATTGAGCCACAAGCCTTCCAAAACTGAATGCGGACCCCTTACAGGTCCCACTTTAGGACTGCGAACTCAATATCCGCTCGTACTCCTGCCGATGATGTTCCATCCAGTCGATCATCAGATCCCAATTATCTGTGTTAGACACACCGCCCGGCAAAACTAGACGAGTTGCGCACAACCTGCCATCACTATCGGTCTTCGCGTTGAACGCCTCTTTAAATGCTCTCTCATACGAGGGAAGGCGGGCACTCCATTCCTCGCCTTCTTCGAATGACAGATATGTGACAACACCTGTTTTTGACAGATACTGTGTAACAGTAACTTTGAAGCCAACTCGCTTGAAATCGTAGTGGGCGGCCCATCCAGCTCCCCATACACGATTCCAATTCTCTCCACGGAATCGGCGGGCTTTGGGCGTTTGGGGGTGACGTTCAGCGTAGCGTCTCCAGAACAAGCGTGGATAATCGTTTTCTGCCATTTCCCTTCCTCCCTGTTGCGTTTCCGCGGAGGGCCTAGCTTGTTCTTCACTCATGCGGAGCAAACTGCCCAGCGACGACTTTGGCGCCTTGCGTCACTCAAGACGCCATTCTTTCTTCAGGATCCTAAGTAGGTGCTTCTGACGTCTCTCTAAGATCTTGGGCGTCCACTCAGTCTCATTTAGTACCTGTAGAGTGAGCGGAAACGTTGGCATTCCCCCTTTTTTGAAATACACCTCTTTTTTCTTGTCAAAGTCGTAGTTGTTGGCTCTCGAATTTTTTCTGTGTGATAGGAGGACAAGGTTTGCTAGCCGATTGGTCCAATCAGTTCTTTGGTCTTCCGTGAAATTATTGCGCCACTTCGACCCAGATCTTGGGTTCTGGGGCAATACATGCTCAATCGATATGACCGAATGTACGTGATGAACTCCCTCATCAGCCAACATATTGTCAAGTCGCAAAAGCAGAGGTCTCCGCACTCGAATCTGCGAATAGATTTGTCCATCTAATGCGCAGAGAATCTCCGATTTTTCATCGGACGAAAGCTGAAGTGGTGAATCAGGCTCAAAGAGATCTTTTCCTTGTTCAATCCTTCGAAGGACGTCTGCGTACCTTCTTATGCGTTGATTAATGTTCGCTCTCTTAATGAACAGTCCATATGCGAGTCTCTCTAGATCCCGCAAGAATCGGAGAAGCTTTTCCGTGTCTTTGGAGTAACGCCTGAAGTATTCTATCGCTGGGGGAATCCAGTCGAAGTTATCCAGTCGGTTCAGATGACGAAGGTACTCATTTACAGCTTCGGCGTTGTAGGCACTTTCGTAACATTCACGGGTGACGATTTCGTAATGTTCCGCATACGGTATAAGTATTTGGTCTACAAACTTTGATTTTCCTACTGATTTGAGCACGCTAGCCTGAATTTCCTGTTGTAGAGTTCCATACAGCTTGCTCTTAACATAGATCATACGGATGTGGGCAAAGAGGTCTCTGAACTTATCGCGGCCAAGATCTTCCTCTATGGCTTCCCACTTCTTTGTGTAAGAACGCTGCGCTGTTTTCTCCAGCGCCCCGATTATGTCTGCTTTCAGAATGTCGGTCGGCGATAGATCCAGTCCTCTATCGTTCAAAACAGAGAAGATACGGTAAGCCGAATTCCGGTCTGAAGTAGAAACCACAACAAGGTAGCAACGCTGGACGAGAAACTCCATGAGGGTGTTTCTCCGTTTCTCGTCAAACTTAGATATGGACTTCCACAAGTAGCTTGTGTTTTCCAACATTCGCGTCTGACTGTCGGAAAGCTTCGCGTGGGAACTCTCCATAAAATTGGAAAGGCTCCCCATCCGCTGAATGTTTTCCTGAAAGAAGTCTTTATCAAGATCGCGGACAGTGAGACGAAAGTGACCTGGGATACCGGCAAATATTGCTCCCTGGGCAAAGACATATTTGTCGATGGCGCTCTTGTTGCTTTCGGCGGCAAGTTCACGCAGTACGGAAAAGAGAATCGTTAGTGTTGTTATGCGCTGTTGGCCATCAACAACATACGATAGAGGTTGGTCATCTTCTTCCTTGATTATTACGATACTGCCCAGGAAATAAGGTGAAGCATCACTCACATTTTCAGCCCGACCCATAGCATACAGAAGGTCGTCGAGCAGTTCACTTGTCTGCTCTGTTGTCCAAGCATATGGGCGCTGGTAGTCAGGAATCTCGAAACGATAACCGTCATTGAAAATGTTAAAGAGTTGCAATTCTTCGGCTTTGATTGTTTCGGGCATTTTTTGGGACTCCTGTGCTTGGCCCCGAAAGTTGGATCAAGAGTCAAGCTATTTGGTTGGTCAGTGCACCGGGGCAGATGAAGCGATGATTCAGTGGCCGTGAAACGGTGAAGCCTCCTGAATTGTAAACCAACATAGACCATCACCTGGCTGCCAGCGAATGTAGTATTATAGGTAAATGCCTAATCTACCATAACTCACTCGAATCCACTCAACTATGCCTACCCTAAACCTCAAACCAACCCACAAGTCCGTCAAAACCTACTACGCCGCGCTCCACCAGTTCGACAAGCTCGACGTCACGCACGAGACAGCGGTACGGGGGGCTTTTCAGGCGCTGCTGGAGCATTGCGCGCGGCAGTGCAAGTGGACGCTCGTGCCGGAGTATGGGGTGAGTACGGGGCGGGGTAAGCGGATTGTCGTGGACGGGGCGCTGGTCGACGACTTCCGGCTCACCCACGGGTACTGGGAGGCCAAAGACATCCACGACGACTTGCCCGCCGAGGTGGACCGCAAGCTTAAGGCGGGCTACCCAACCGACAATATCCTGTTCCAGACGCCGCAGCGGGCGATGCTGTGGCAGAACAGACGGCTGGTGATGGACTCGGATTTGACGGATGCGGGGAAGTTAATCGATACACTGCAGATGTTCTTCGGCTACCGGCCGCAGGAGTATGTTGCGTGGGAGGAGGCTGTCGCCCAGTTCAAGGACAGAGTGGCCGACATCGGACAGGGCTTGGCAAAGCTAATCCAACAGGAGCGGAAAAGCAACCACACATTCACCACCGCGTTCGCCGGATTCTTGGACAAGTGCCGCCAGTCGATCAACCCGAATCTGTCGGAGGAAGCGGTTGAGGAAATGCTGATTCAGCACCTGATGACGGAGCGGCTCTTCCGCACAGTGTTCAACCGGCCTGCCTTTACCCGCCGCAACGTCATCGCCTTCGAGATTGAGAACGTGATCGACGCACTCACTTCCCACGCTTTCAGCCGCGACGAATTTCTGAGTAGCCTGGACCGGTTTTACATCGCGATCGAACGCACCGCGGCGACGATCAACGACTTTTCGCAGAAACAGCACTTTCTCAACACCGTCTACGAACAGTTTTTTCAGGGTTTCTCGGTCAAGGTGGCGGATACGCACGGCATCGTCTACACGCCGCAACCGATCGTGGACTTCATGGTGAAGAGCGTGGCCGCGATCCTGGAGCAGGAGTTTGGTCGTTCGCTGGCGGATGAGGGTGTGCATATCATCGATCCGTTTGTAGGGACTGGAAACTTCATCGTCCGAATTATGCGCGAGATCCCACACATCGCGCTCGAGCGCAAATACGCTTCCGAGTTGCATTGCAATGAAGTGATGCTGCTGCCTTACTACATCGCCAGCATGAACATCGAGCACGAGTATTACGACGCCACCAACGTGTACCAACCATTCGAGGGCATCTGTTTGGTGGACACGTTCGACTTGGCCGAGGACTGGCAGTTGCCGCTGTTTGCGCCGGAGAACACCCAGCGCGTCGAGAGACAAAAGGACACACCGATGTTCGTCGTGATCGGAAACCCGCCATACAACATGGGGCAGGTCAACGAGTACGATAATAATCAGAATCGAAAATACTTCACGATGGACAAACGGGTGCAGGAGACCTACGTAAAGGACTCTAAGGCGACGCTGCGAAACAAGCTCTCCGATCCGTATGTAAAGGCGATCCGCTGGGCGTCGGATCGCGTTGGCGAGGAGGGAGTGGTCGCTTTCGTCACCAACAACAGCTTTATTGACGCCGTTGCGTTCGATGGGATGCGCAAACATCTCGCAGAAGATTTCGATGCAGTTTACATCCTCGATCTCGGCGGGAACGTACGCAAGAATCCAAGACTCTCAGGGACAACGCACAACGTTTTTGGCATTCAGGTCGGTGTCAGCATTAACTTTCTCATCAAAAAGAGCGTCAAGAAAGATTCCCAGGTTGACGTGTTCTACGCTCGTGTCGAAGAATTTTGGCGCAAGGAACGGAAGTACCTTTACCTAGAGGCTAATGAACAGTACGGAAGTATTGAATGGGAGCCAATTAAACCGGACAGGCGACACACGTGGCTGACCGAGGGATACCACGCCGAATATGAGACTTTTCCGCCGATGGGAAGTAAGGAAGTGAAAGCATCTAAAGGTGGGGAAGGAGAAGCGATTTTCAGTCTTTACTCTCTAGGAGTTGCTACTAACAGGGATGCATGGGTCTATTCATTTGATAAGACGTTATTGCGAGAGCGAGTTAACACTTTTATCGAAATCTACAACACCACCGTTGATCGCAAGAGAAGGCTTGACTCCACTACCCCTGTGGAGAATATCATTGACGAGAATGACCCACGGATCAAATGGACTCGCCAAGTTAAGGCATCGCTCAGGAAATTGGATTCAAGCTATCTTGAAGATTCTCACTTTCGCACCTCGCTATATCGTCCATTCAGTAAGAGACATCTCTATTTCGACAACTTCTGGAATGAAGAACGTTATCAACAGTTTAGGATATTCCCTACAACAGAGACAGAGAAAGAAAACAAGGCCATTATCGTACCCAGCGCTGGAGGTCGTACTGACTTCTGGTGCTTCTGCACAGACCTTATTCCGAATCTAACGCTGACCTCCCTTGACGGCTCCCAATGCTTCCCTTTCTACACTTACGACGATGATGGTGGCAACCGCCGCGAGAACATCACAGACTGGGCGTTGGACCGCTTTCGCGCCCACTTCGACGACGACACAATCACCAAGTGGGACATATTCCACTATGTCTACGGGCTTCTACATCACCCCCGCTACCGCGAACGCTATCAGGCCAACCTCAAGCGCGAGTTGCCTCGCATTCCTCTCGCTCCCGACTTCCGCGGCTTCGCCGCGGCCGGTGCCCGCTTGGCCAAACTTCACGTCGGTTACGAAGAGCAGCCGGAATACCCGCTATGTCAGGTCGAGACACCGGACTTACCACTAGATTGGCGCGTCGAAAAGATGCAGCTCTCCAAAGACAAAACGCAGTTGCGCTATAACGACTTCTTGACGCTGGACGGGGTCCCCGCGGAGGCGTTCGATTACCGACTAGGTAATCGGTCGGCGCTCGAATGGGTCATCGATCAATACCGGGTCAAAAAGGATTGGCGCAGCGGGATTGTGAACGATCCGAACCGGGCGGATGATCTGCAGTATATTGTGCGGCTGATAGGGAAGGTTATCAGCGTAAGTCTGGAGACGGTGAAGATTGTGCAGGGGTTGCCGGAACTGGGGGTGCCAGAGGAATAACGACAAAAGGTCGTCGCCAAGTACTGCAAAACGGCCAACGCAGGCGGCATCTCAGGAGGCAGAGCAACTGAATCGAATCAAGCCAAACCTCGTGATATTGCCTGATTTGGCACGACAATTGCATCAAAATCAGTGATATAATAGCCCTTTGCCAAAATAAAAATAGGCACTGCTGAGAGCGTGTCATCATCATGAAGCCATGACTCCCGCTAGCTGGGATTCTGAAGGCGAAGCAGGGCCCTTGCAAGAATGTAAGTTGCCCAGTACCCAACAAGGACACCAAGGAACTGTGCTCGAAGTCAAGCGCAAAAGACCAAAACAAGGAAAACTGCCCGCTCTGACCCGACTTAACCCGACCCTAACCGTCCGGACCCGACCCCCTGCTCCCCATCGCCAGCAAACCGGTATGAGTCTTTCGTCTGTTAGAGTAGTGGATGAGCATCGTAGAGAACTCTCCAGAACCGGGAACAGACTCCCGACACGCAAAAACTGATGCAAAAGCGTAACCACAACAAGAACCAGAAAAAAATCACCCGCTTTTACCCGACTTTTCCGCCATTTCCGCCATATCCCCGCCAAAACACGACCCGCCATGTAAAGGTTCGTACAACTCTCCCAGACACTGGAATGAGACCCCCGGCGCCAGCCAGCCCCTAATCACAGTTAATCCCCTAAATCCCATAAAATCACAGTTCAGACATCACCCAAACACTCGTAAACGCTCATAAACTCTCGTCCAACACACAGACGAGAAAGCCAGTGACCCACCTTCAAGACAAACGATCCACGATGAATGCAATGCGCGCATCAGCCCCCAAGGCTTTCATGCAAAGCACGACTTGACCATTTTGCCCCGCACAGCTCTCAATCTCTTACCCAGACAGAAAAGCGTCCTGAAGTGGGCCCCGAAAACTGGACCACCGCGCCCGGCAGTGCAAATGGACGCTGGTGCCAGAGTATGGGGTGAGTACGGGAGTGGGCTGATTGCAAGACTGGCGAACGACTTGACGCCGCTGTTTGGACGGGGGTTTTCCCGTCAGCACCTTCAGAACATGCGTCTCTTCCACCTAAATTGCCCGTTGGACAAGATTCGCCAGACGATGTCTGGCAAATCTGATGACAATTCCATCGAAGCGCAACTGGGTGAACTCTTCGATGCTTTCCCTCTGCCTTGGTCTGCCTGCGTGCGGTTGCAATCAGTCAAAAACGTACAAGCACGTGAATCTTATGAGACACAGGCATTGCGAGCAGGATGGTCGGTTCGACAGCTTCGCCATCCGACGTTCCCGCGGCGCGGCAAGGCGGCATCCCCGCCGCCAGGGCAATTGCACCTGAATTGGGTTGCAAAACAGCGCAATTGCGTCCAAAACAGTGATATAATATCCCTGTGCCAAAATGTGAATAGGCGTTAGTGAGAGCGCATCATCATCATGAAGCCAAGACTCTTACCAAAAGAAAATCTGAAGACGAAGGAGGGCCGCTGCAAGTCGATGAACTGCCTATGAACTGTCTGCCTTTATGCCATCTGAGGCGACGTGGAAACGACTGCGAAGTCAGGCAAAATAGTCAAGAAAAAAAGAAATCCCCACGACTTACCACTACCTACCACTACTTAACACTACTTGACTCGACTTTACCCGCCCGAACCCAGGGCAATTGCAATGAATTGGGACGGACCTTGTTAGGCTGCCTGAAGTGGTTGGAGGAAACGTCTGCGAAATCATGAATGTAAGGACCGAAAAAAAGAAATAATCCGTCGTAGTACGTCATAATCCGTCAGAATACGTCCAATCCTGCCCTGGCCCAGGGCAATTGCATCGAATTTAGATAGTGCCTCGCGAAGCTTCCAAATTCGGGTAAGTGCGCCCCTTGCGGACGCGATTCGTGTGCTATAATGGCGTCCGAATTTTGATGCGATCGCTCTGGCTTTGAGAAGCCATGACTCTCGCCAAAAGAAAATCTGTGCGTGAAAGAGGGGCGCTGTAAGTCGATGAATTGCCCATGAGCTGTCTACCTATATGCCATCAAAGGCGACGAGAAAACGACTGCGAAGTCAAGCATAAAAGTAAAAAAAGGAAATCCCCACGACTTACCACTACCTATCACTACTTACCACTACTTGACTCGACTTGAACCGCCCGAAATCAGGGCAATTGCATCAAGAGCAGTGAGATAATGACTTGGCGCCGAAATTTCAATTGGCATTAATGAGAGCGTACTGTTCTCACCAAGCCATGACTCCCGCTGGCATTGGGAATCTGAAGGCCAGAGAAGGCCGTGGCAAGACTGTAAGCTGCCCATAGCACAACAAAGACGACAAGGAATCCTGTGCGAAGCCATGCGAAGAAGCCCAAAAACAGGTAAACGGCCCGCCCTGACCCGACTTAACGCGACCCTAAGCCTCCGGAAACGACACCCCGCCCCCCAACCGCCAGTTGACCGCCATGAGTCTGCCGCAGTTGAGAGTCGTGGAGTGCCTGTCAGAACCGGGAAATGACGCCACCTACGCAAAAACTGATGCAAAAGCGTAACGACAGCAAGAACCAGAAAAAAAAATTTCACCCGCTTTTACCCGACTTTTCCGCCATTTCCGCTATTTCCGCCAAAACACGACCCGCCATGTAAAGGTTCGTACAACTCTCGCAGACACTGAAATGAGATCCCCGGCGCCAGCCAGGCCCTTATCACATCCCATCACCTGAATCACGTGAATCACAGTTCAGACATCACCCAAACTCTCGTAATCGCTCGTAAACGCTCATGAACTCTCGTCCAACACTCATACGAGACAACCTGCTCCGGCAAGACCACCGTCACTGCCCGTCACGCATATCCAATGAGCTGTTGTTAAGACAACAAGAAAACACTAGCAAACTCTCGTAAACGCTCATGAACTCTCGTCCAACACTCATACGAGACAACCTGCTCCGGCAAGACCACCGTCACTGCCCGTCACGCATATCCAATGAGCTGTTGCTAAGACAACAAGAAAACGCTTGCAAACTCTCGTAAACGCTCATAAACTCTCGCCCAACGCTCATACGAGACATCCTGCTCCGGCAAGACAACCGTCACCGCCCGTCAGGCATATCCAATGAGCTGTTGCTAAGACAACAAGAAAACACTTGCAAACTCTCGTAAACGCTCATGAACTCTCGTCCAACACGCATACGAGACAACCTGCTACGGCAAGACAACCGTCACCGCCCGTCAGCCATATCCAATGATCTGTCGTTAAGACAACAGGAAAACGCTTGCAAACTCTCGTAAACGCTCATGAACTCTCGTCCAACACGCATACGAGACAACCTGCTACGGCAAGACCGCCGTCACTGCCCGTCAGGCATAAGCAATGAGCTGTCGTTAAGACAACAGGAAAACGCTTGCAAACTCTCGTAAACGCTCATGAACTCTCGCCCAACGCTCATACGAGACATCCTGCTCCGGCAAGACAACCGTCACCGCCCGTCAGGCATATCCAATGAGCTGTCGTTAAGACAACAGGAAAACGCTTGCAAACTCTCGTAAACGCTCATGAACTCTCGTCCAACACGCATACGAGACAGCCTGCTACGGCAAGACCGCCGTCACTGCCCGTCAGGCATAAGCAATGAGCTGTCGTTAAGACAACAGGAAAACGCTTGCAAACTCTCGTAAACGCTCATGAACTCTCGTCCAACACTCATACGACACAGCCTTCTTCGGCAAGGCCCCGTCACAGCCCATCCCATAAATCCCATGAAGCACAGTTCAGACAACACGCAAACGCTCGCAATCTCTCGTCAACTCTCGTACGAGACAACCAGCGTCAGCCAGCCCCTAATCACAGTTAATCCCCTAAATCCCATAAAATCACAGTTCAGACAACTCGTAAACGCTCATGAACTCTCGTCCACCACACAGATAAGAAAACCGCCAACGTCGGCATCGCTGCCAAACGCAAACGGGCCGGCTGGAACCGGAAATATTTTCTCAAGGCGCTTCAAAACTGAAATGCAATTGCCCTGGCCGGCGTGTCTTGACCCGTGTATGCATCGGCCTTATAATCCATTTGTAACGAAATTCACTTGCTTTTCCCCCTGCGATAAGGTATATTTGGACTATGGTGGGCAAATGGACGCATGGGGCGTTCCGTTTTTAATCTGTACGCGGCCCGAGCCCTGAGGGGCATGGATGGACAGGGGCCGCGGAAGCTTTAGACAGGGATCCCGGCATGGCATCACTTCCGCCCAATTTTCAACAGCTGAAACAGGACCAGCTACGACCTTTTCTGCACGACGAGATCAGCGTTCCCGAAGAGCTGGAGGCGAACGTCCTGATCACGACGGTGGACAAGATCTATAACTGGAGCCGGCGCTCGAGTATGTGGCCGCTTCTGTTCGGGCTGGCCTGCTGCGCGATCGAGATGATCGCCACGGCCGCCAGCCGCTACGACCTGTCCCGCTTCGGGATGGAGGTCATGCGCCCCAGCCCCAGGCAGAGCGACCTGATGATCGTCTCCGGCACGGTGACGAAGAAGATGGTGCCTGCCATCGTGCGCATCTATAACCAGATGGCAGAGCCGCGCTATGTGGTGAGCATGGGCGCATGCGCCACCGGCGGCGGGCCCTTCAAAGAGGGCTACAACGTGGTCAGCGGCATCGACAAGTATATCCCGGTGGACGTCTATGTGCCCGGCTGCCCGCCGACGCCGGAAGCGCTGATATACGGCCTGATGAAGATGCACGAAAAGGTCGACCGCCAGAGCGTGGTGTCGGTGCCTTGGTACCAGAAGGACTCGTCGCAGTTTGTGCCGGTGCCCAGGCTGGGGCCGGACGTCTTCGACCCGCGGCAGGTCGAGCTGATCAAGGACACGACGCTGAAGGCGGCTTCGAACGGCGCCGCGGCTGCCAGTAACGGCGCCGGCGGCGAGGGAGCAGCAGAAGCACGCGGGCCGGTGCAGCTTTCGGAGAAGGCGATTGCGCGCATGGAAGAGGCGAAGAGACGCTGGCGCGCGAAGCAGGGGTAGGACAGTCTTTTGGCAGGCAGTTTTTAGTAGTCAGTTTCTGGTTTTTAGTGAACTGCTATGCCGGGCCGGTTGGGATGTAAGAGATGGAATTCAGATATATTGAGAGTGTGGGATGACTGAAGGAACTGCTGTGGCAGAGGCGCCCGTTAGCGACTTGGGGCTTACACCGGAACTTGCGGACGCGGTGGTGGGCACGTGGGCCGAGGATACGGAGACGGCCTATGTGATCGCGCCGGACAGGATCCTGGACGTGCTGACCCATCTGCGCGATGCGCAGGGCTATGACTTTCTCTCCAATCTGACCTGCGTCGACTACCAGGGGTACGGCGGCAAGCTGCGCGGGGACGTGAGCGAGCGGCTCGAAATCGTCTACAACCTGTACAGCACACGCCGCGGCGGCGGTTCGGTCGCGCTGCACGTGCGCGTGCCGGAGGACGATACCGTGCCGACCGCGACCTCGGTTTACCCGGGCGCCAATCTGCAGGAGCGGGAGGTCTACGACCTGTACGGCATCAAGTTTGACGGGCATCCGAATCTGCGGCGTATCCTGCTCTGGGACGGCTTCCACGGGCACCCGATGCGCAAGGACTGGCATGAGGCCTACTACGAGGAGGACGCCAAACCGTTCCGCAGCCGCCATCCCAAGGGCGACTACGAGTTCCACGAAGACAAGCTGCCCTGGGCCAAGAATACGACCTATCCGGCCGGATGGGACCCGGACTCGTGGCAGGAGGCTGTCGCCTATGTGCCGGTGAGCCAGGCGCCCCAGCACGAGAGCGAGCCGCACCTCGACACCGAAAGCATCGTGGTCAACCTCGGCCCGCATCACCCGAGCACGCACGGCGTGTTCCGCATGCTGACGCGCGTGGAGGGCGAGACGATCCTGGCGCTCGAGCCGGAGATGGGCTATCTGCACCGCAATCACGAGAAGATCGGCGAGCGCAATACCTGGCTGATGAACATGCCGTTCACCGACCGGCTCGACTATCTGAACTCGATGAGCAACAACTGGGCCTACGCGCTGGCGGTGGAGAAGCTGGCCGGCATCGAGGTGCCGGAACGGGCCGAATACCTGCGCGTGATCATGGCGGAGTTCACCCGCATCGTCAATCACGCCTGGTCGATCGGCTTCATCCTCAACGACCTGGGCGCGCTGCAGACGCCGGCCCTCTACGCCATCGAAGAGCGGGAGATGATCCTTGACCTGTTCGAGGCGGTTTCGGGCGCGCGCATGATGTGCAACTACATGCGCTTTGGCGGCGTGGTGCGCGACCTGCCCGAGGGCTGGCACGAGCAGGCGGCCTATCTGGCCAACGAGCGCCTGCCGCGCGCGCTGGATGAGCTGGACAGGCTGCTGACCGAAAACGAGATCCTGAGGGCGCGCGGCCGCGGCGTCGGCTACCTGGCGGTCGAGGATCTGATCGCACTCAGCGTGAGCGGGCCGATGATCCGGGCCGGCGGGCTGGCCTACGACATCCGCAAGGCCGAGCCCTACGGCATCTACGACCGCTTCGATTTCGACATCCCGACGCTGCCCAACAGCGACATTTTCGACCGCTACTACATCCGGCTGCTGGAGGCGAAGGAGAGCGTGCGCATCCTGCAGCAGGCCCTGCGCGACATGCCCGAGGGCGAAATTCTCGGCGGCCGCGGCGGCTACACCCTGCGGGCGCCCGAAGGCGAGGTCTACGGCCGCCTGGAGGCGCCAAAGGGCGAGCTGGGATTCTATCTGGCCAGCGACGGCAAGACGCAGCCGTGGCGCTATCATATCCGTTCGCCCAGCTACATCAACCTGAACGCCCTCGGCCCGATGAGCGTCGGCTACAAAGTGGCGGACGCGATCGTAATCCTGGGCGCCATCGACATCGTCCTGGGCGAAGTGGACAGGTAGTTTTTAGTAGTCAGTTTCTAGTTTTTAGTGAAGCCAAGGCGTATCGTTGTGCGCAGTTACTAAAAACTAGAAACTAAAAACCAAAAACTGCACTTGGGGGTTTACAGTATGTTTGGAACAGGACTTCTCAAGGGACTCGGCGTGACATTGAAGCACGCTTTGGATACATTCGAGGACGACCGCGATAGCGTGCCCGACCGCTACAAGGGCAGCCTGGAGCTGGGCAACAACCGCCGCGTGATCCAGCAGCCGATCGACCAGGAAGGGCTGCTGACGATCCAGTATCCGGAGGAGAAGCGGCTGCTGCCGGAACGTTTCCGCTATATCCCAATGCTGATCTGGGACTCGGAGAAGCAGGAGGACCGCTGTACGGCCTGCGGCATCTGCGCCAAGGTCTGTCCGCCCCAGTGTATCTGGATCGTGCGCGACAGCGATGAGAACGGCAAGCCGATGACCCGCTGCTCCGACTTCTACATCGACGCCGCGGTCTGTATGAGCTGCAGCTTCTGTGTTGAGTTCTGCCCCTTCGACGCCATCAAAATGAACCATGACTACGAGCTGGCGGTCTATGATCGCTACCCGCAGCTTGTCTACGACATGGCGGAGCTGACGGTCCCGCTGGAGTATTACGCAGCGCTGTGGCCGACGCAGTACGAAGAGGAGCAGGCGCGACGCAAGGAAGAAGAGGAACAGAAGCGCAAGCAGGAGGAGGAGAAGGCTGCCAAGGCAGCGGCCAGGGCCGCAGCCAAGAGCGCGGCGGCCGCGGAGGAGTCGTCTGGGGCAGCGCCAAGGCGCTCAGCCGCCGAGCTGCAGGCGCTGGCCAAAGAGCGGGCCGCGCAGCGCCAGGCCCAGGCGGCAGACGGCGGCGGCAGTGATGATGACGCCGCCGCGGCCAAGCGGGCGCGCATGGAGGAGCTGAAGCGCAGGGCGCAGGAACGGGCGCGGGCGCGCAAGGCCGAGTCCGGCGAGTAGGCTTCGCCAGTTTTTAGTAGTCAGTTTTTAGTGACAGCGGTTGGCCGGGTCTTAAGCAATCTCCGGCCACTGAGGAGATGGGGCGATGACGGTTACGATTACATTTTATGGGCATGCGACGTTTGGGGTTGATGCGGACGGGACGAAGCTGCTGATCGACCCGTTCTTGGCGCCGAATAACCCGGTGGCGCCGGCGGACGCCACCGCGGAGAGCGTTGACGCCGACGTGATGATCATTTCGCACGGGCACGGCGACCACATCGCCGATGCGATCCCGGTTGCCAAGCGCACCGGCTGCCTCGTGATCTGCAACTTTGAGATCGGCGACTGGCTGATGGCGCAAGGGGTGGAGAACGTTCACCAGCTGCACATTGGGGGCGGCTTCAACTTCGATTTCGGCCGCGTCAAGCTGACGATCGCGCATCACGGCAGCGGCCTGCCAGACGGCAGCTACGGCGGCAATCCCGCCGGCATCTTGATCCACTTCAATGACGGCACCGACGTCTACTTCGCCGGCGATACCGGCCTGACCTATGATATGCGCCTCATCGGCGACGTGGGCGGCGTGGACCTGGCGGCGCTGCCGATCGGCGACAACTTCACAATGGGGCCGGACGACGCGATCCAGGCGGCCCAGTTTGTGAAGGCGAAGAAGGTCATCCCCTTCCACTACAATACGTTCCCGCCGATTGAACAGGATGTGGAAGCCTTTGCGCAGAAGCTGCAGGACGAGACCGACATTGAGTGCTCAATTCTGAATCCAGGCGATAGTTTAGACGTATAATGAAAGGACGTTGGCTGAAGCGGGAGTCTCCCTGGTAAGCAGCCCGGCAGCGGTCTTTGCGCCAATGTGAAGTGTGTTGGACGAGTGAAGGGAGGACGTATGGTTGATGTAAATGATGCGGTACTCGACGGAAAGGCGGAGTTGTTCTTCCCGGCCTATTTGATCCCCTCGTTGCGGGATCTGCGCGGCGACAGCTGGCGCGAGCTGGTCGATCGAGTGTCGGTGTTGCCCGATACGCACCCGGACAGTCTGGCTTTCGTGCTGATGATGATCAACCTGGGCGACTGCATGAAGTGTCATAGCAACTACTATAAGTTTCTGCGCGGCTGCGCCTTCTGCTCGCTGCAGACGATCCGCACCTTCAAGGGGACCGACGCGGACCTGCTGCGGCTCTACAGCAATGCGCAGGACGAGATCGACCGCCAGCTAAGCGGCTTGGGGACGCTGACACTGGCCGCCGCGTGAACAGGAAGCTGTACGCCTCAAGGCAGCGCTTCGCAATCGCAGATAGACCAGCGCCTTCTGTGCGCTGGTTTTTTCTTTCCAGACAGGGATGTTTACGGGTCTTGCCTGGCACTGTGGCACCGCGAGCGGGACGCGCTGCAGAGGTCGAAAACGGGGTAGAACGTTGATGAGTTCGCTCAGTGCGCGCTCACGGGGAGAAGGTGCCCTGCGAATCGCGATTATCGGCGGCGGGGTTGCGGGTCTTACCGCGGCCTACGAGCTGGCAGGCGCGGGCGGTGCGCAGGTGCACGTCTTTGAAAACGGGCCGGAGCTGGGTGGGCTGGCGTCGGGATTCAGGGGGCGGGAGAGCTGGGACTGGCCGCTGGAGAAGTTCTATCATCATCTGTTCACCAACGATGACGCGATCATCCGGCTGACGGAGCAGATCGGCGCAAGGGATCTGTTGGAGATACACCGCCCCTCGACGGTCATGCACTACCGGGGCGAGAACTATCCGCTTGACAGCCCTGCTCACCTCTTGCGGTTTCCGCATTTGTCGCTGCCGCAGAAGCTGCGGATGGGGCTGGTACTGGCCTATCTGAAGTATCATCCGCGGCCCCCGTGGCGCGCGTTTGACGGCTTGTTGGCGGATGAATGGCTGGCGCGGCGCATGGGGGAGACATCGTACGGCAAGCTGTGGCGACCGATGCTGGAGGGTAAGTTCGGACCGCATTTTCGGGATGTCAATCTGGCATGGTTCTGGGCTAGGGTCTACAAACGCACGCCGCGTCTGGGTTACTACCAGGGGGGCTTTCAGGCTTTCGTGGACAGGCTGGGCGCGGCCGCGCGCGAGCGGGGCGTAACGATCGAGACGAATGCGCCGGTACGGGCGGTGACACCGTTGCCGGAGGGCGGCTTCCGAATCGAGAGCGGGGAGAAGGGCGAAGATGGAGGCAACCCGCCGGCTTCTCGCAGCTTTGACGCCGTGCTTTCGACGGTCAGCCCAGGGTTGATGCAGCGGCTCGCGCCTGAGCTGCCGGACAGCTATCTGTCGCAGCTGGGCTCGCTGCGTCATATGGGGGCGGTGGTGATGACGGTGGCGCTCGACCGGCCCCTGCTCAAGGATACCTATTGGGTGAACGTGCCCAAGGCGGAAGGGCTGCCGTTCCTGGTGCTGGTGGAGCACACGAACATGATCGCCCCAGGCCATTACGGCGGCGATCATCTGCTCTACCTGGGTGACTACCTGGAGCCGTCGCACCGCTATTTCTCGATGTCGCAGGCGGAGCTGCTGGCGGAGTTTCTGCCGGCGCTGCCGCGCTTCAACCGCGAGTTCCGGCCCGAGTGGCTGACGGGCGCGTGGCTGCACCGCGCTACGTATGCGCAGCCGGTGCCGGTGCGGGGCTACGCGGCGATGATCCCGGAGCTGCGAACGCCGCTGCGGGGGCTCTACTTCGCGTCGATGAGCCAGGTGTACCCGTGGGACCGGGGCACGAATTACGCGGTGGAGATCGGACAGCGGGCGGCGCAGATGATTGTGGAGGACAGTGGTCAGTGAACTGCAGGGGTTACGGGAGTTGATGCGGCACCGGTGAATGTGGATGCGTAGCGCGATGGTCCTTTTTTGACAGGCAAATAGGGGCAGAGTAAGGTAGCGGCAGGCATTCAACATTCCGGCGGCATGCCGGGATTCGAGGGATAGGAAACTACTATGGCCAGTGGAAATAATGACAGTGGCGGCGCGGCGGGCGGGGTCCCTTCGGACCCGCGGATTGAGGCGAAGCTGGGGATAAAGATCAAGAATATCGTGGCGGTGGCGAGCGGCAAGGGCGGCGTCGGCAAGAGTACGGTGAGCGTGAATCTGGCGGTGAGCCTGGCGCAGACGGGCGCGGTGGTTGGGCTGCTGGATGCGGATATCTACGGGCCGAACATCCCGATCATGATGGGCGTGGATGAGATGCCGCCGGTGGAGGCGGGCAAGCTGATCCCGGCCGAGGCGCATGGCGTGCGGATTATGAGCATGGGCTTTCTGCTGCCGCCGGAGCAGGCGCTGATCTGGCGGGGGCCGATGCTGCACAAGGCCATCCAGCAGCTGTTCACCGACGTGCGCTGGGGCGAGCTGGACTATATGATCGTGGACCTGCCGCCAGGGACGGGAGACGCGCAGCTTTCGCTGGCGCAGATTGCGCCGCTGACCGGCGGGCTGATCGTAACGATGCCGCAGATGGTGTCGGTTGCGGATGCGCGGCGCGGCGCGGCGGCTTTCGAGCAACTGGAGGTGCCGATCCTGGGCGTGATTGAGAACATGAGCGGGGAGGTCTTTGGCAGCGGGGGCGGCGAGACCGCGGCCCGCGAACTGGGCACGGACCTGCTGGGCGTTGTCGCCCTGGAGGCCGAGATCAGCGCGTCGGGCGACCGGGGCAGGCCGATCGTTGCGGCCAACCCCGCGGGCGCGGCGGCGCGCACGTTTGGCGAACTGGCGCAGAAGGTGATAGCGCAGTTGCGTGCGGTGTCGGGGGGGAGTCAACCGCAGCTGAAGATAGTTTGAGACTGCGGTTTTTAGTCTTTGTGGACCCGCGTGGAGGGGGAATCGAAACCCCGTAATGATCCACGAAGTGCACGAAGGAGCACTTGGAAACCTGAACAGTTGGTAGCATCTGGTATAGAGAGGGAAACACACCCGGTGGACATCGAGGAGGTATGTCGTCCGCCGGGTGTGTTTTGGAGGTGAAAGAGGGAAACGAAACCCTTACTGCAGCGCGTTTACCTCTTGAAGAAGCTCAAGTGTTCCTTGCACGTCATCCAGATCGGTCAGGTCGATGTCGGGCGTGTTGACGTCGGCGAGGGGCAGGAGCCCTTCGGCGGTGGTCGGAATGCCGGTTACGAGGGGATATTCGTTGGTCTGCTCGGAGAAGTAGGTCTGGGCTTCGTCCGAGAGCAGGAAGGCGACTAAGGCCTCGGCTGCGGCCTGGTCCTTGGCGGTGTCGAGGATGCCGACACCGGCCACATTGATCATGGCGCCGGCGTCACCGGCGGCCGGGTGGTGGTTCTTGGCCTGAAAGTCGGGATCTTCGGCCAGGAATCTGTAGAGATAGTAGTGGTTTACCAGGCCGAGCACGACCTCGCCGCGGCCGGTGGCTTCGACGATGGGGGTGTTCTTGGCGTAGATCTGCACGTCGTTGGCGATCATGGCTTCGAGCCATGCGCGTGCCCGTTCCTCGCCTTCAAGGACGCGGAGGGCGGTGACAAAGGCCTGGAAGCTGCCGTTGGTGGGCGCCCAGCCGATCTTCCCCTTCCACTGGGGCTCTGTCAGCTCCCAGATGTCGTTGGGCAGTTCGTCCATGCCGACCATTTCGGAATTGTAAACGAAAACGCGGGCGCGTCCGCTGGCGCCGACCCAGTCGCCGCTACCGCTCTGGAAGCGGGGATCGACCCTGTCCAGGATCTCTGCGGGCAGCTGCGTGAAGCGGCCTGCCAGAGAGAGCGCGCCGAGGGCGCCGGCATCCTGACCGAAGAAGACGTCGGCGGGTGAGTTCTGTCCTTCTTCCATAATTGTCGCGGCCAGTTCGGCAGTGCCGCCGTAGCGCACGTTGACGGTGATGCCGCTTACTTCCTGGTAGCGCTCAAGCAGAGGGCCCACCAGATTTTCGTTGCGGCCTGAGTAGACGGTCAGTTCCGCTGCTGCTTCGGCGATTCCCATTTCCGCCGGCGCCTGAACCGGCGCACAGGCGGTCAGGAGCAGGCCGGTCAGAAGAACCAGAGTAAACTGCAACTTGCCGATAACCTTGACGAACATGCAAGACTTCTCCTAGTCTTAGATGTTTTGGGCACGCCTTTGCTCAGGAAGGCGAGTCTTCGAGCCGATCTGCGTTCCGTCCGGATCGGAGTTGCCAGACGGGCCTGTAAACAGGTACGCGCTGGCAATGTCATTGGCAATGCCGCGCGCCACAGAAGTCTAGCACAAAAAAGGGCGGAAATTCGGCGAAAATGGAAGCAGTTTTTTGCGGCAGCAGTAAAGCGAGGTGTTAAGGACGGTTCACTGAGGAGTTAACTTGCGTTGCGCCAAAAGCGAGGAGTGAGTAAAGAGAAGTGAGGAGAGAGAAACGGCTTTGCTCTCCTCACTATGGTTTGTGAATTGACTGTGGCTGAATTGTAACGCTCTCAGTGACCCCCAGCCGGCTAATTTTGCGGCGGCGACGGCGGTCAAGCCGGGGTGGGAGCGTGGACGGAGTGGGAGAGCAGGCGGTATTGGGGGACGCGCTCGATGGCGGCCGATGCGCGGCAGCTAAGTGGGTTGGCGAATTCGGACTCTTCGGCGAGGACGAAGAGCTCGTGGACGATGTCGTCGCCGTTGGAGCGGAAGCGGCATGTCCAGACGTCGTCTTCGTTGCCGGCTTCGAGGAGGGAAAAGGCGTCGAGCGACTGCTGGTGGGTTTCGGCGCGCAGGTAGTATTCGGCGGCTTGGACGGGCGCCCTATAGCAGGAACGGCCGCGGTAGTGGTCGAGGGCGTAGACGTCGCCGGCGTTGTAGGAGTCGACGATGGGCAGGGCATCTTCGGCGCTGAGGCGGCCGTAGTAGAGGCCGTGGGGCAGGACGATCATGGTGGCGGCGAAGCGATGGCCGCCGGTGTGGGTGGTCTGCCAGACCTGGTCGCCGGCGTAGGCGGCCATGGTGAGATAGACGGGCACGCCGAGTGTGGCGCAGCAGCGGTCGCGGCTGCCGTTGGTGCAGACGAGGAAGAGGGGTTCGTCGTGTTTGTGGGCGGCGTAGCGCGCGGGGTCGGTGCGCATTTCGGTTACCATGGCGGGCAGGTCCATGGCGGCGAGGTCGGTGAAGTCCTGCAACTCGAAGCGATAGAGTGCGGCCACATCCTCCTGGGAGAGACCGATAAAGAAGCTGGTGGCGGAGCCGTTGCGGGACTCGCCGCGCTTGATTAGCTGGAGGCGGGCGCCTGGGGTGTCGGCGACGGCCTGTGCCAGGTGTGCTTTGAGCGCGTCGTCGAGCTTGCTCTCTTCCATGGCTTTGGCGCCCCAGACGGCGGGGTATTCGAGTACAAACCAGACGTCGGTAGCGTTGCCGGCGGTACCGTAGATGGCTTCACCGGAGGTAATTGAGAGTTGGGAACAGAATTGGCCCTGTGTCATTTTTTGTCTCCGTGAGGTTGGCGCTTTTCCGAATTTCTACCACGAACGGGCACGGGGCGCAAGTCAGGCGTTTTCGGCGGCATGGCGGGGGTCTGCTACCCAGAAGGCCATGAGCAGGACGCCGAGCAGGCCGGCAGCGGCGCTGAGAGCGAAGAGCCAGGTGTAGTTGACGGTGGCGAGCCAGCCCCCGAGGAGGGGGATGACGACGTTGATGGCGCCGATGATGGAGTTGGTGATGCCGACGTAGGTGGGGCGCTGTTCCGGGCCGGTGAACTCGAGCACGATCATTAGGCCGGAGACGAAGGTGGCGCTGAAATAGACGCCGAGGAAGATGAAAACCAGGTAGTAGAGGAGCGGCAGGGCGGCGAGGCCGGCAATGACATAGGCCAGGGAGGCGGCAAGGCCGCCGAGCACGAGCGCGAGTTTGTGTCCTTTGCGGTCGGCGAGCAGCCCGAGCAGCAGGTTGCTGGCGGACTGGCCGACGAGGAGGGCGACGGTGTAGTTGCCGACAGTGCCGCCTGATACGTCCCATTTGCTGATGGCGGCCGCGGTGACGAATGCCATGCCCATGCCGCTGACGGCGAGGAGGCCGCGGGCGATGAGGAAGCGGCGAAAGTTCTGATCGCGGCGCAGGATACGGCCGAGCCTGGTCCAGATGCGGAGGCGGTTTTCGGCGGTACGCGGGACCTTGCGCACGGGTTCGCGGGTGAGGGCGAGGACTGCCCAGCCGAGGAACATAAGGATGGTCGCCAGACCGAAGAGGAGGAGAAAGTTGTTGGGAAAGGACAGGGTGGCGAGAATGCGGCTGCTGCCGAGGGCGCCGAGCGCGCCGGTGATGCCGCCGACGAACATGGTTACGCCCATGAGGCGGCCGCGGCGGGTGGCGGGAAAGCAGACTGCGAGCAGGTCCTGCCAAGCGGGCGCGATGACGCCGGCGCCGAGGTTGTAGATGGCAAATGCGAGAAAGAAGAGGCCAAGTGCCCAGGCGGGCGAGCGGACCGCGAGGAGCGTTGTTGCGGTGAGCAGGATAAGCGGCAGGCGCTCAAGGAAGAAGCCGAGATTGATGAGCCAGGGCTTTTTGCGGTCGGTGCGTTCGATAGTGCCGGCAGTGAGGAGTTGGGGGAAGAACCAGCCGCCGTTGGCGATCATTGCGAGCAGGCCGAAGAAAAAGGGGTTGTCGGTCAGCCTGCTGACGAAGAAAGGGAGGATGGTGGTTGGCGACATGAGGCTCTGTGCGAGCAGGAAGAATGCGCCATCAATGACGTGTACGTTGAAGTTCCAGTTATAGTTGCGCCACACCTCGGCCTCGACTTCCTCATCGGAGCGGACGGCGGCGGGCAGGTCAGCCTGCAGCATGCGGCGCACCATGGCGATGGCGAACCGGCGGGCAGGGATTATAGTTCCGAGCATTGGGACGGCAGTGGTCAGTGGATAGTGGTCAGTTAACACTGAAGTATAGGCGGGTTGGGGCTGCTGCGCTACTTTGTGGGGGTGTGTATAATTGTGCCGTGGGCTCCTGCAGGGTAGGGGCAGAGGGCGGAGAAGCTGATTCCTACACGACAGATGGAAGCGGGTGAGAACTGTTATGCTGACTCTTGTTGAGAAGGTGGTTTTTCTGGTTGCGGTGGCGGTGTCGATCTATGTGAGTCTTGTGCAGTTCCGGCGCGTTTATGATGTGGTGCGGCGGGGGGCGGGGGAGCTGCCGACGCGGGGTGAGGTTGCGGGGCGGCTGGCGCGGGCGGCGGGCAGGTGGCTTACGTTCGGGAGTATGTGGAAGAGCCGCGGTGGGGCTGGGGTCTTTCACGCGCTGATTGCGTGGGGATTCGTGTTCTATCTGCTGGTGAACCTGGGCGATCTGGTGCAGGGCTTCTTCCCGGTCCGTTTTCTGGGCGAGGGTGCGGTTGGGGCCGCGTACCGCTTTGCGGCGGACGTTTTGACGGTGGGCATACTGGTTGGGATGGTCTATTTTCTGGTGCGTCGGTTTGTGGTGCGGGTGGAGGAGTTGGGCTATCACGAGAATGTGATGCTGGTGGAGAAGGTGAAGGCTGGGGGCATTGGGAGGGACTCGCTGCTGGTGGGGCTGTTTATTCTGCTGCACGTGGGGTTCCGTCTGCTTGGCGAGAGCTTTGGGATCGCGCTGGCGCGGGAGGCTACGGGGCACGGGGAGCCGGGGCAGCCGTTTGCGAACGGGGTGAGCCTGCTGTGGGGCGGGATGGACGCGGTGGCGCTGACGTTGGGGCAGCATGTGGGCTGGTGGGTGGCGCTGGGGCTGGTGCTGGCGTTTGTGCCTTGGTTCCCGCGTACGAAGCATCTGCATCTGATCATGTCGGGCGTGAATTTTCTGGCGCGGCCGCAGCGGAGCTCGCTGGGGGAGCTGCCGCCGCTGGATTTTGAGGACGAGACGATCGAGGAGTTCGGGGCGGCGCGGCTGGAGCAGCTGCCGTGGCCGCATCTGGTGGACGCGTACGCGTGCATCATGTGCAACCGCTGCCAGGACGTATGTCCGGCCTATGTGACGGGCAAGGAGCTGTCGCCGGCGGCGCTGGAGGTGAACAAGCGCTATGCGATCAACGAGGGAGCGGCAGCGATGGCAGCGGGCGGGGAGACGCCGCCGTTGCTGGACTACGCGATCAGCGAGTCGGCGGTGTGGGCGTGCACGGCGTGCGGCGCGTGCGTGGACATCTGCCCGGTGGGCAACGAGCCGATGTTCGACATTATGCATCTGCGGCGCTACCAGGCGCTGACGGAGAACAGCTTTCCGCAGGAGCTGCAGCAGGCCTACCGGGGGATTGAGCGGCAGGGCAATCCGTGGAACCAGAGCGCGCGTGAGCGGCTGGCGTGGGCGGAGGGGCTGGCGGTGCCGACGGTGGATGAGGCGCCGGAGGCGGAGATCCTGTGGTGGGTGGGGTGCGCGCCGAGCTACGATCCGCGGGCGCGGGAGACGGCGCGGGCGTTTGCGAAGGTGCTGAACCATGCGGGCGTGCGCTTTGCCGTGCTGGGCGAGATGGAGAGCTGCAGCGGGGACGCAGCGCGGCGGTCGGGGCGGGAGGACCTGTTCTGGGGGATGGCGGAGAGCAATATGGAGGTGCTGAACGAGGTGTCGCCGCGGCGGATCGTGACGACGTGCCCGCACTGTCTGCACAGCATCGGCAAGGAGTATCACCAGTACGGCGGGGGCGAGGCGCAGTGGAAGGTCATTCACCATACGCAACTGCTGTCGGAGCTGGTGGCGGCTGGCAGTCTTGAGTACAACGTTGAGGAGGATGGGGCGGTTACGTTCCACGATCCGTGCTATCTGGGGCGGCATAACGGGATTGTGGATGCGCCGCGGGAGGTTCTGGCGGCGGGGAACATTGAGTTGGAGGAGATGCCGCGGCACGGGCAGCAGAGCTTCTGTTGCGGGGCGGGCGGCGCGCAGTTCTGGAAGGAGGAGGAGCCGGGCGAGCGGGCGGTGAGCGCGGAGCGGTATGCGGAGGCGCGGGCGACGGGCGCGGAGACGGTGGCGGTGGGCTGCCCGTTCTGTTTGACGATGATGTCGGATGCAGCGAACGCGGCGGGAGAGGGCGTGGCGGTGAAGGATGTGGTGGAGTTGATTGCGGAGGGGCTGGACGGCAGTAGTCGGTAGTCAGTGGCCAGTAGTCAGTGGGCTGAGACGGCGCGAGGGGGCGTAGGCACCGTTGGATAGGCGTATTGCCGGGAAAGAATACACAAGGTGGATGAGGCGTGTTTCAGGAGAGGGGGCGTTGCGGGGGCGGAGCCCCCGCACAAGGGAGGCCGCTTGCGGCCGACCGCCCAAAGACGAGGAGAGAGGGGAGAGGAGTGAGGAGAGAGATAACTTCGCTCGCCTCGTTCGGGGTCGTGAAGTGATTTGGGCTGAGTATTCAGGCTTTCCAGGTGACGCCGGTGATGTGGGGCGCGGACGATGGGGAGTCAGCAGAGGAAGGCTGCGAACCTGGAGGGGGCGGCGGTGAGGGTTGCGACCTGGAAGGCGGTGTAGAAGAGGAGGGCGCAGAGGACGGTCCAGGACAGGCCGCGGACGATGCGGGGTTCGCGGACGAGGGGCTGGCGGCCGAAGTTGAGGACGGAGGGCGGGCGGTAGCGGGGCAGGAGGCCGACGGCGATGACGGCGCCGCCGGCGAGGCCGCCCATGTGGCCCCAGTTGTCGACGTTGGCGACAGAGAAGCCAAGAAACAGGTTGATGACCAGGATGGCGAGGGCGGACTGGAGCATGGACCGCCCCTGCCGGCCCATATTATCCCGAAAGCGATAGAAGTAGATGATGGTTGCGCCGAGCAGGGCGAAGACGGCGCCGGATGCGCCTGCGGAGGGGGCGGGCGAGAAGGCGTAGCTGGCGATGCTGCCGAGGAGGCCGCCGAGAAGGTAGATGACGGTGAAGCGCATGTGGCCGAAATGGCCTTCGATGATGGGGCCGAGCCAGAAGAGGCCGATGAGGTTGGAGATGAGATGGATTGGGCCGATGTGGAGGAACATGGCGGTGAAGAGCCGCCAGCTCTCGCCCTGCAGGATATGCCAGTTGGACTTCATGCCGAGGGCACAGAGGACGCGCAGGTCGGTGGGGCCGTTCCAGACGCGGAATGCGAGCAGCCCGTAGATGAAGGTGGCGGCGAAGACGAGGAGGTTGACGGCGATCAGGGCGCGGCTGATGCGTGGGGGGACGAGGGGGATGTAGAAGGTTGGCGCGGGCGGCGGGCCGGCGGGGCGGGGCGGGGTGCCGAAGAGGTTCATCACGGCCGGTCTACAGATTGATGGGCGACCAGTCTACGCGGCATTTTTCGGCCTGGATGATGCTGATCACCTTGTCGACGGTCTCGTCCTGGCGGTCGTCGCGATTGACGACGACGTATTGAAAGTTCTGCAGGTGCTGCATCTCCTTGCGGGCGGTGGCGATGCGCATCTTGAGTCTGTCTGGGGTTTCGGTCTTGCGTTCGAGGAGGCGGCGCAGTTGCTCTTCTTCGTTTTCGGCGACGAGGAAGATGGTCACGGCCTCGGGAATGAGGCGGCGGATGGTGGCTGCGCCCTGTACGTCGATGCGGAGGATAACGTCCTTGCCGCTGGCGAGGGCCTTGCGCACGTGGGTTTTGGGGATACCCTTATAGTCGCCATAGACGACGGCATATTCCAGGAGCTCGTTGGCGTCGATCATTTCGGCGAATTCGCCAACGGACACGAAGTGGTAGTCGACGCCTTCTTTCTCATTGGGCCGGCGGGGCCGGGTGGTAGCGGTTACGACGAAGTGGAAGGGGAGGTCTCGCTTCTTCATCAGGGAAAGCGTGGTGTCTTTGCCGACGCCGCTGGGCCCGGATATCACCACCAGGATTGGATGGGGTTGATTCTGCCGGTCGTAGATCGGAGTCACATCATCCTGAATATCGGACATAGAAGACGCATCCCATTGGAGTTTTGAGTTTCCGGTGATCAGTTGTCGGTCGCGGCACGGGAGAGGCCGCTTGCTGACTGAAAACTGACTACTGACAGTAAGAAACGAAAACCACTCTGGCAGGCATCACCATTGCTTTGTGCCGGGCATTTCGCTGGATATAATGATGGGCAGTCGAACGCCCATGCTGGCATAAGGTACGCGATTCAGTATAGTTCAAATTAATAGTGGGCGAAAAAACGGGCGCGTATGAGTTCTGAAGAGAGCCGGTTTTGGGGGTAGGTCAGGGAGGCGCCCGGTGCTCGAAACGGAGACGGGGACGCAGGGGAGACAATGCCGATTTACGAGTATTACTGTTTTGATTGCAAGAAGCGGGTGAGTGTTCTGTTCCGCACGATGGCGGAGGCTGAGGCGGGGGCTTCGGCGTGTCCGGAGTGTGCGGGGGAGCGTTTGCGGCGGCTGATGAGCCGGCTGCGGGTGCTGCGTTCGGAGGAGAACCGGTTCGAGTCGATGGCGGAGGATGCATCGCTGCTGTCGGGGTTGGAGCAGGAGGACCCGCGGGCGCTGGCGCAGTTTATGCGCACGATGAGCGACGAAACGGGCGAGCCGCTGGATGAGGAGATGACGGAGGTGGTGGACCGGCTGGAGTCAGGGGAGAGCCCGGAGTCGATTGAGTCTTCGATGCCGGACGGGGATGGCGGTGACGATGCGGGACTGGGTGGAATGGGGGAGTTGTAGGGGGTATTCATCCACGAAGAAAACCTTTCTGTCCGCGAAGGGCCACTAAGGGCCGCGAAGAGAACCTTCGGCGAAAGCTGAAGGTTTTTTTGTTTGCGATGGTATGGGGGTGCGGGTGGGGCGGTTATATCTTTTCGAAGTGGTCGACGGGGACAACGAAGATGGTGGCGCCGCCGACCTGTTTTTCGACGGGGGCGGGGATGTGCATTTCGCCGGGTTCCATGACGGGCGGGAGGGGTGTGACGTATTGGACGCGGCTGGTGCAGCTTTCGCGAAAAACAGTGAGGACGTCTTCGACCTGCTCGTCCTCGACGCCGCAGAAGATGGTTGCGTTGCTGATGCGGAGGAAGCCGCCGCGAGTGCCGGTAATGGTGGCGGCGTAGCCGCGGCGTCCGAGGCGGTCGAGGAGGTTGGGGCTGTCTTCTTCGTTGACGATGGCGATGACTAACTTCATGTTCTTGGTTTTGAGTTTCTAGTTTTTAGTGACCCCACTTATAGGCGGCGGTGTGTTGCGTGTTGGGCTCCGGGACGTGTTTGGCTTCTCTGTTTGGCGGTCTGTTACTGTTACATTTTTGAACAGTCTTGCCCATTCGTCAACTTAGCTAAGAGGCCGGTTAAGTTCATTCAGCGGGCGCGAGGACGGGCAGTTTGGGCTGCACTGCGCTGACGATGTCCTGATGGACCTGGTCGCGGGGGCGGGTGGCGTCGATGACGGTCCAGCGTTGGGGTTGCTGGGCGATGAGGCGGCGGTAGCCGGCTTCGACGCGCTGGTAGAAGGAGAGCTCCTGGGCGTCGAGGCGGTTCCAGTCGCCGTCGGCGCGGCCGCGGTTGCGTCTGATGCCGTCTTCGGGGGGCAGGTCGAGGTAGAGGGTGAGGTCGGGGCGGAGTCCGCCGGTGGCGTAGGCGATGAGACGCTCGAGCTGGGCGATGTCCTGCTGGTGGCCGTAGCCCTGGTAGGCGAGGGTGCTGTCGGCGAAGCGGTCGCAGAGGACGATTTGGCCGGCGGCGAGGGCGGGGCGGATGACCTCGGCGACGATCTGGGCGCGGGCGGCGTTGAAGAGGAGGGTTTCGGCACGGGCGTGCATTTCGGTGTGGGCGAGGTCGAGGAGGAGCTGGCGGATGCCGTCGCCGATGCGGGTGCCGCCGGGTTCGCGGGTGGTGAGGACGGTGCGGCCGGCGGCTTTCAGATGTTCGGCGAGCAGGTGGATCTGGGTGGTCTTGCCGCTGCCGTCGGAGCCTTCGAAGGTGATGAACATTGGATGGGTATATCGTCAGAAGCGGCCGGCGTTCAGGACGGGCTGAAGATGCGGACGCAGCGGTGGGGTTCGCGGCCGTAGCTGTGGCTGATGAGGTTGGCGGTGCGGGCGAGCTGGTGTTGCTGGCTGCGGATGGAGGCGGCCTGGGGGCTGAGCTCGACTGATTTTTCGCCTTTGAGGAGGCGCTGGATGGCGTGCTGTGTTTCGCGCATGGCGGAGTCGAAGACGAGGTCGGGGTCGTCGCGACGGAGCTGAAAGACGTCGAGCAGGTAGTGTTCCATCTGGGTTACGGTGTTGCTGCGGAGGACGTAGACGGGCACGTTCTGGCGTTCGGCGTCGGCGATGGGCTGGGGTTTCTGGCGGAAGTAGTTTTTGAGGGTCATGACGATATCGGCCTGGCGCAGCTCTTTGACGACCTCGATGGGGACTTTGAGGTTCTGGGCGGCGGTGCGCAGGCGGTTCTGGCCGATGCCGTAGGGGAAGACGCGCACGACTTTGCGGCCGTTGGGTTGGGCGGCGCCGTCGGCGATGTCCTGGGCGAGCTGGGCGGCACGTTCTTCGGCGCGCTTGCCGCGCTGGCGGCGGCGGCCGCCGCCGCTTTCGGGGCCCTGGCGGCTCTGGCCGATGCGGCCGGGCTTTTCCTGGTTTTCGACGGATTCGACGTGGACCTGGTTGTCGCTGTCGACATAACGGGTCTCGGGGGAGAGGGTCCAGCCGCGCAGGAGGGAGTCGACGGCTTCGGCGACCTTGTGGTGGACGATCATGCGCTGGCGTTCCTGGATTTCGATGAGGACGTCGAAGGTGGGCGGGGCCTTGCGCTCGAGGACGGTTTTCTGGGTGCCGCGGCGGCGGGCTTCCTCGTCGGACAGGGTGACGGTATCGATGCCGCCGACCAGGTCGGAGAGGGTGGGGTTCATGAGCAGGTTTTCGAGGGTATTGCCGTGGGCGGTGCCGATGAGTTGGACGCCGCGTTCGGCGATGGTGCGGGCGGCGACGGCTTCGAGCTCGCGGCCGATTTCGTCGATGATGATGGCCTCGGGCATGTGGTTTTCGACGGCTTCGATCATGACCTCGTGCTGCAGGGTGGGGGTAGCGACCTGCATGCGGCGGGCGCGGCCGATGGACGGGTGGGGGATGTCGCCGTCGCCGGCGATTTCGTTGCTGGTATCGACGATGACGACGCGTTGTTTGTCGCTGAGGACGCGTGAGGCTTCGCGCAGGAGGGTGGTCTTGCCGACGCCGGGGCGGCCGAGGAGGAGGAGGCTGCTGCCGCTGGTGATGATGTCCTGGATGATGTCGATGACGCCGTAGACGGCGCGGCCGACGCGGCAGGTGAGGCCGATGACGGTGCCCTTGCGGTTGCGGATGGCGGAGATGCGGTGGAGGGTGCGTTCGATGCCGGCGCGGTTGTCGGCGCCGAAGTCGCCGATGTTGTCGATGACGTGTTGGAGGTCGTCGCGGGTGGTCTCTTCGGGGCTGAGGCAGAGTTCGCCGTCGGGGAAGCGCGCTTCGGGCAGGCGGCCGAGGTCCATGACGATTTCGATGAGATCGCCGGCGCGGTCGAGCTGCTGGAGGGAGGCGCGGATGCGTTCCGGGAGGACTGCCAGGAGGAGGTCGAGGTCGTCTGCGATGCGTAGGGACATGGGAGTTTTTGGTTTTTAGTTTCTAGTTTTTAGTGAGCCTTGCTGGGCGGCGTTGTTCACGATTGCTGGTCTGTGCGGACTGCTGTTGAGGGTGGTGTCAGGGCCTCCCGCGGGTGTTTTGTTCGGTGGCTGGGCGGGGAGGCGGGTGGCGCCAGGGATAGGGCCGCGGGCGGGTGTTGGGGCCGGCGGCGGCCTGGTGCGGGCGATATGGGCGATGGGCCGGGCGGCGTTCTGTCCGGTTGCCGCCAAGGGTCCAGCTGTCGGCGGCAGCGCGTTCTGTTTGATTGCCGCCGAGTGTCGAGAAGATGGAGCCGGCGCAATCGAATTTGGGCATGGCGAGGGAGCCGGGTACGGCGCCGCGGACGGTTTTGAGGGCGGGCGTGCGCTGGTCGACGGTGCGGCGCTGCCATTGGAGGATGTTGCGGACCATGAGCATTCTGTCGGTGAAGGGTGCGAAGCCGTAGTCGGACAGGAGTGCGTTGATGCCGGTCTGGTAGGCGCGGACGCCGATGTAGGCGCGGCGGACGAGGGGTGCTTCGGCGATGCGCTGGAGGGCGAAGTCGAGCAGGAGATGGGTGTTGTGGGTGTCGGGGTCGTTGGTGTCGACCCAGAGGCGGATCCAGGCGCCGCTTTTGCCCCAGAGGATCTGGAGGCAGCCGGCGAGGCCGGGCCCGCGGTCGTCGTCGAGCACGTAGCCGGACATGTGGACCTGGTGCGGGTTGAAGAGGATGGGCGGGATGCGTTCCTCTTGGGGGTGGTCGGCGGCGTGGCCGGTCTCCAGATGCTGTGTGGGCAGGGGGGTAATGCGCTGGTAGAGTTTTTCGAGTTCGGGTGCGTCGGCGGGTTGCTGCGGGCGCAGGTTGGCGGCGGACGGGGCGCGGGGTGCGCTGTCGAGGCGCCAGATGGTGACCTGGGTGAGGGGGGCGAAGCCGGCCTGTCGGAAGGTATTGACGAGGAGGGGCTGGTCGGGCAGGTCGCTGAAGAGGCGGCAGACGTTGTGGCGGAAGATATGCTGGGCGCTGTAGGTGAGCAGTTTTTGCCAGATGGCCGGGTGACCGCGATGGGCGTCGAGGGCGGGGGAGAGCAGGGTCACGTCGGCTTCGTGGGAGTGGGGGCGGATGCGAAGCTGGATGAGGCCCTCGCGGGCGAGGCCGTTTTCTTCCTGGCGCAGGACGTAGGTGAAGGAGCTGTGGCGGTACCAGGGAAAGCAGGAGCGGAGTGCGGTGCGCACAGGCGAGATCGATTCCAGGAGGACGCGCTCGGTCTGGAGGGGCGTTGAAACGCTGCGCAGACGCTGCAGAAGCAGGGCATCGCCTAAAGAGAATGGGCGAAACGACAAATGGGCGTTCTCCTGAACGGGTTGGTAGGCGTTTGGGGTCATTGTACTTGATTGGGGAGTAGGGGGCAAACAGTGTGAAACTGCAGGGGTCGGTAGTCAGTGGTTAGTGGTTAGGGGTCAGGGATCGTTGATGGCTGTCTGAAGCGGGCGCTGCAGGGGAGGAATGCGGTGTAGTCGCCGCGGAGGACGGTTTCAGATTGTGGAAGACGAGGTGGAGTCATGGGTAGGGTGCCGGTGGCAAGGCCGATGCGGCGCCACTTGTGGGCGCCGCATCTGATCTTACTCTCTGTCAGTAAAGCGGTTGCTCGCTACGAACGCGAGGGGCATTACGGGGCGTTGCAGTCTTCAGCCGCCACCGCTGCCGTGCTCGCCGCGTCCCTCGCCACCGCTGCTGCCGCCGTGTTCGCCGCTGCCTTCGCCGCCGCCGCTGCCATGTTCGCCGCCACCTTCACCGCCGCCGACCTCGGCATGGGGCGTCCAGCCGTCGAAGGGCTGCGTCGATGCGGGAAGGATCACACCCAAGACTGCGCCGGGCGGCAGATCGGTCGGCGTTGTGGGGCCGAGCTCGATGCCGTTGGACAGGTGGACCTCGATGCGTACCCGGGTCAGGGTGGCGTCGGTGGTGTTGGCGACGGAGCCGACGAAAGCGTTGGCGGCCGCATCGTAGCTCATGATGAGGCGAGCGCCGGCGCGGACCATGTCGAAGGTCTCGTCGAGGGCGAGGGCGTTGCCGCCTTCTTCGCTGCCGGCTGCGCCGCCTTCACTGCCCTCGCCGCCGCTCTCGCTGCCGCCTTCAGCGCCATGCTGCTCGCCGCCGGCTTCGCTGCCACCCTCGCCGCTGCCTTCGGTGTTGACAGGGCCGGGGCCGCCACAGGCGAAGGTCTCCGGGTGAATCTCCCAAGCGTCGTAGGCTACGCCGACTGCGGTTGGCTCATCGGCGACGCGCAGCTCGACCGTGGTCTGGGCGCCGGGGGCCAGGTCGCCCACGGGCTGCGGTCCGAGCTCGACAACGGTCGTCGTTCCCTGCTTGAGGTTCAGCTCGATCTGCACGAAGCAGAGGGTCTGGCTGGTCGTATTCTCGACGATGCCTGAGAATACTCTGGCAGCGGGATCGTAGGACATGGCGGTTCTCACACCGTTGACGACGCCGTCCCAGCTTTCGTCGAGGGCGAGGATGGGGCTGGAGGGGTCTCCGCTCTCGCCGCTGCCCTCACCGCTGCCGGATTCGCCGCCGCCTTCGCCACTGCCTTCTCCGCCACTGCCGTGTTCACCGCTGCCTTCGCTGCCGCCTTCGCTTGCGCCGACCTCGGCATGGGGCGTCCAGCCGTCGAAGGACTGCGTTGAGGCGGGGAGAACGACATCCAGGATCTCACCGGGGGCCAGGTCGGTCGGCGTTGTGGGGCCGAGTTCGATGCCGTTGGACAGGTGGACTTCGATGCGTACCCGGGTCAGGGTGGCGTCGGTGGTGTTGGCGACGGAGCCGACAAAGGCGTTGGCGGCCGGGTCGTAGCTCATGATGAGGCGAGCGCCGGCGCGGACCATGTCGAAGGTCTCGTCGAGGGCGAGGGCGTTGCCGCCTTCGCTACCTTCACTACCGCTCTCACCTCCACTCTCGCCGCGGCTACCGTGTTCGCCGCTGCCTTCTCCTCTGCCTTCGCCGCCGCTGCCGTGTTCGCCCCGACTTTCGGTGACGTTGCCTGCGCTCGGGCCGGTGTTGCTGTTTCCTGTCCGGTAGCAGCTAACGGCTACCATCATGCTGACTGCCAGAACGACTATGGCCAGCGTGTAGGTAAACTTCCACTTCATTTTGCGGTTGTTCATTTTTTCACCTCGTTTCACTATGGTTATCTGAGGGCGTGTCCCTCGTACGCTTTACATGATAGAGGTGAATTGTCCCGGAATTATGTCAGGATGAAGCAGATCAGAAAATTGGATCGAAGCTTTCCAGGCATGTCCCAGGATGCGGCTTTCAACAGCCGGCGATGGGATCTCAATGGCGCGGCGCGGGCCGGGGACCTACGGGTTGGGGTGACTCCAGGAGATACGGCGAGGATCGCGGCGAAAGGCGGCGGACGGGCGGACGTTTGCGGGCGTTGTACGAGAGAATGTCTGAATCAGGATTTGCTGGATTTATTGGATTTTCAGGATGGCGGGTGTCTTGCTGGGGTTGTTGGGTGGATAGGGGTGTTGGACGAGAGTTCATGAGAGTTTACGAGCGTATACGAGAGATTGGAGGGAAGATTGGGGTGGGGGCTGGTTTGTCGGGGTTGGTGAGGGTTGGCTGGTGTGTCTTTGGGGTGAAGGTAGATGGATGGGGCGGTCTGGCGGCGATTTTGGGGGGTGAGGGGGGCTGCGGGGGTGTTTTGGGGCGCGGAATGGCTGTTGGCTGGTGGGTGATGGGTAGGGGGATACGGCCGCTGCTCATGGGGTGGCGGATTTCGATTATATTTTATTTATTTTAGACAGATTCCCGGCCTGCTATGGCCAGGATGGTTCCGAACGGGGCGTTTCTCCGTTTGTGCTGACAGTTGCTTCTGTAGCGAGGTCGGAACCGGGGGCCTCGCCCTGCGGAGACGGGTTGTCGTCCGGGTCGTCCAGCTCGTTCAGGCGAACCATTGCTGCCCTATCCTTCCCCATGGCCTTGAAGAGCAGGTCAGAGACCTGGTTTAGTCGATTCTCGAGGAATTCTGCGGAGGGGGCGGCGCTGGGGGCGTCATACTTTGTCGTCAGACTGGCTTTCACGCAGGCCGGCGGTTCGGTCATGGGCTGGCCGGTCAAGGGGTCGGTAGGGGGCGAGGACTCAAGCGTGAGGTCTTCGCGTGCGTCCAGGACGTTGCTGTGGATGGCGACCAGTTCCTGGACCATGTCGGTGCGTTCATCGATAGAGAATGAGATGGTACGGGTTTCGTCAAGGACCTCATACCAGTCGTCGATTTCCTTCTGTGTGATGGTACAGGCGCGGCGGTAGCCGAAGCGGCGGCGGCCTTCTTCGGTGAGGACGGTTTGCGGGGGTTGATGCGGGTCGGGGGATGGTACGAGCTCGGCGAGGCCCTGGTCGACGAGGGACTGGCTGCGGTACTGGTCCTGGCGTGCGGCGATGTGGTCGGCGATCTCGAGGAGATCGAGGTTGCCCTGGACGCCGAGGAGTTGGGCGGCGGCCTGTTCGGTCTCTTCGCGGCGGATGGTTTCCATATCGCGGTCGCCGAAGGTGTGGAGGTCGAGGAGGGCTTTGGCGCCGCGGCTCATGGCGTTGAGGCGGGCGGGGTCCATTTCTCCTTGTGCAACCTGGACGATAGCGTCATTGATCAGGTCAATGGCGCTTTTTATACGTTCGGGGGTGCGTCTGTCGAGGCGAGCGGCGGTGGAGGAGTTCTGGCCGCCGAGGGAGCGCCACTGGTGGGTCTGGTCGGGGGTGGGTCCGTGGGCGATGCAGAGGCCGTTGTACTGGGGCAGGCCGTGGCCCCGGCAGGGGGTGCCGTCTTTTTTGATGCCTTTACATGGTGTTCTGGCCATAGGTATGGTCCTCCATGGCATGTGGCCGCCATCCATCGTCGGATTGGGTGGATGGGGTAAACGTTTGTTGACGCCCGGCCTGCCAGCGAGGAATTCATACCTACATGGGGAAACATGCGAGGTAGTGGGGTTAGTATACTTTGGGGTGGCTGAATTGTCAAGGGGGTTGTTAGTTCTTAGTTGGGAGTTTTTTGTTTTTAGTGGGCTGCTTTCTGTGTTGTCTGAATCAGGATTTGCGGGATTGCGAAGGATTTTCGGGATGGTTGGCGGCGGGTCGGTGGATTGGTGGGGCGGTTTGGCTATTCCGGCTCGCTTGGCTGGCAGGCGGAGAGGGCCATTTCCAGCAGTTCGTAGGTTGACGAATCGATTTCGCCATCGTCGCCGACGGGAGAGTTTAGGGGGAAGGCGGTTTCGAACTGCGACGCAAAGAGCTGGGCCATTGAAAAGAGGCCGGCAAAGTAGATTGTAACGGCGACTATCTCGCTGTCGGATAGGTCTACGTTTTGTTCTTCTCTGAGCCTGGCGGTTTGCATGCAGGCGTCTATTTCGTCGAGGAGCTGGGCGTACGGTTGGATGTCGTCGGACCGGTCGATTTTGGCGAAGCCGCTGGCGAGGTCGGAGAAGCCGGCTTTGGTTTCGGCGGCGGGGGTTGGGGTTGCTGGCGGGGTAGCGGGGATGGGGACGCAGGCGGTCAGGAGGAGGGTGAGGGATAGGGTGATGAGGGCGATTGGGTGTGGTTTCATTGGGTTTTCTTTGGGGAAGGCCGCTCAGAATTCAACAGGAAGGGAAAGGCTGCGAGCCTAGTAGGGATGATTCTTGCATGAGTGTTGTGATAGGCAAAACATCTTTTTGTCCGCGAAGTCACGCGAAGAACACTTCTTAAGCCACGAAGGGCCGCGAAGAACGGCAGGGCTCTTGTCGTAGAGGTCAGACGGTCGCCATGTTGGTTACTGACATTCCATTACGGGGGACCAGTCGAATCCATTGGGGATGGTTAGCGTATATCCGCTCAGGTCCTGGCCGGTCACCTCGATGTGGAGTTCCTGATCGGGATTCTTTACCACCGTCTTGTTATGGCCGGCGAATCCTGCTATGGAACAGGCAGGCCACCATTCGGCGGGTTCGCCTCGCCATATCCCCAAGGTGAAGTAATCGGCTGTTTCGAGTAGGCCGGGGTCCACAGCTTCCACAATCCAGAATCTGCCGTCCAACCCGGTGCGTTTCGCGACCACGTCCGGATAGCGACGAAGCGGCCAAGAACCCTCGCCGTCATGTCTCCAAGCGGATAGTGTGACCCAAACTTCAGGCATTGGATTGCCTCTGTCATCCAGCACCCTGCCCCTGATGGCGAATTGCCTGGTCTTGCAAAATTCGGGGAGGGTCGGGTTGCCAAGATAGTGTTCAATGAGGCGGGCGGCATTGCTGTCGAGCTCGGACAGGTCACTCAGTCCGAATTGGGTGCGAAACAGGTCGGGTCGGAGCCAGTGTACGACCATTTCGGCCCAGTATTCGTGGCTCACGGTGGATTCATATCTGCCGGCCCACAGTCCGGCCTCCATGGCGCTCAGGTAGGTCTGATTGCGAGCCTGCTTGAATTCTGGTCTGCGATTGGCCTCCCATTCCTGGATACGAATCGTATAGTCCAAAGCGTGGGCTATTTCATGAATCAGTGTCTCGTTGCAGTGATAGGTTGTCATTGCGGGCGCAACCACGGCTTGTCCATAGGATGTTTCAGCGAACACGCCCGAGAATTTGGAATCAGCATCAACGGAGAATTCGGGCAACTGCGAAGGCCCACCCTTTTCTTTGTCGTATAGCAGTATCCTGGTGTTCAGCGAGGCCAGCACGTCGAGCAGGTCAGGACGGTCGGCGACCATGCCGAAAAGGGTGGCCTGTGTGCGTTGTAGTTCCGCGTCCGGGACTGATTCAGGGGCCAGAATCGGAATGCCGCGTGCATCCAGGTATTTCTGGTAGTAGGGGTCTGCATTGAGGTGCAGGGCGGTCCGGCGCCGGTGTGATATGCGGTAACCAGACTGCTGTGCAACCACCCGAGTGTGTCGCCGTCCACGCAACAGAATCTGTACCATCCGCCTGATTCGTCTACTATTTCGACCAGCCGGTCGCCTTCCTGGACCTTGCCGATGATGTCGTAGTTCATTCCGGGTCCTGTGCGAACGTTGCCCAGCTGGACATGGACGACCAGCACCTTGTCGATGGTGGTCCTGGTGGGGGTTGGGACAGGTGTCGGGGTCGGGCTGGCGGTCTGCTTTGGGCTGCGGTGGACTTGGGCTTCATTCGGGTCCGACGTTGGGTCGGCCTGGTTTTTGTTGTCGTTGCGGTTCGTGAGCTGCTGTGCCAGCTCCTGGAATTTGGTTTCTACGGTAAGCGTCCAATCTTGTGTACTTATCTCTTCGATAACCCCAACTATTCTCCAGCTCAAAGCAGTCGTCAGGGCCAAGAGCCGATTCTCTACGGTTTCTAAATTGGCCTTTGTGGTTTGGGCAAGGGCAGTTGACTGCTGTTTGGAGACTGTTGGGCTGGACAGGTAGAAGGTCAGGTAGACGGCCAGTGTTGTGAGGAGCGCGAATCTGAACAGGCGTCTCATTTTGAAAGGGCGACGACTGCGGGCGCCGGCAAACCCGAAGCCGCATCTGACGCAGTGGGTTTCGTCGAGGTGGTTGGGCTGGCCGCAGGGGCACTGTTTGATGCCGATTTTCCAGTCGACTTGCTCTTTTCTCGGAGTCATTGTGGGGGCGCCTATACCAACTGTAGACGAGTGCTGATGGATGTCTGTTCCACGGTTTTGTGAGTGTAAGGTACAGGTTTAACTTTTGCAACGCTTTGGTGGGGGTGGCGGGGGTTGTCTGAACTGTGAATTGGGGGGGAACCGTGATTTGGGGGGATTTAGGAGATTAAGTGTGATTGCTGGCGAACCGGTTCTGGGATGCCTTGTCATTGGGGGACGGGGAGGTGGGAGCGCGGGGCGGTTCGGGCGGTTGTCTGAACTGTGATTTGGGGGGATTTCAGGGGATGGGCAGAGATTTGCGTTGGCCGCGGATTGTCTGAATCAGGATTTGCAGGATTGATAAGGATTTTCAGGATGGAAGGCGGGCGTTCGTTGTCTGTTGGGGGGATCTTTTTGCTGTGGGGGGAGGGTGGATTGTCTGAACTGTGATTTGGGGGATTGGGGGGGATGGGCAGAGATTTGCGTTGGCCGCGGATTGTCTGAATCAGGATTTGCAGGATTGATAAGGATTTTCAGGATGGAAGGCGGGCGTTCGTTGTCTGTTGGGGGGATCTTTTTGCTGTGGGGGTGGGTGGATTGTCTGAACTGTGATTTAAGGGATTTATGAGATTGACTGTGATTGTGAATGTATCGGCTCAGGGCAGCCGCATCGATCTTCCAATTGGCGGCGATGACGCGCTCACTGCGGGCGTCGGGTTCTTCCGGCAACCGGTCGACGCGGTGCTGTCCCAGGTGAGGCTCGATGGCGGCGAACCAGTCTGCGACCGGGGCGTCGTCGGCGCTGGGATGCACCCACAGCATGCCGCGCCAGCGCGCGAACGCGGCCGGTTTCAGGTCCAGGCCGTCGAGATCGACGCCGGCGAAGGCGCGGCGGCGGTCGGGGATGACGCGCAGCTTGCCCTCGAGGTCGTAAGTCCAGTCATGGTAGGGGCAGACGATCACCTCGCGAGTCTTGCCCGCCGCGCGCAGTAGCTGGGCGCCGCGATGGCGACAGATGTTGTGGAAGGCGCGCAGCTACCGGTCCTCTCCTATGACGATAAAGATGCCGTTCAGGCCGTCCTGTACTGCGAGATAGTGGCCGGGTTCGGTGATCTCCTCCACGAAACCGGAGCAGGCCCGCGTGCGGGAGAAGATGCGGGCCTGCTCCAGGTCGTACCAGGCCTGCGCCGTATACGCTGCGACCGGCAGAACCGGCATGGTTGCGAACTCAGCCTTCAGCTCCTCCCAGCCACAGGGCAGCGGTTGCGGGAAAGAGGTCGTAGAGTACGGTCAGCACGGCCAGCAGCACCCACGAGATGCTGACCAGGTGGAACAAAAGGGGATGTTCGTCCCGGTGGATGATCTGCACGATAAAGGTCTGGCGCGCGACGAAGCCGATAAGCGACCAGTAGAGGAAGAACAGGCCCCAAACCCAGTTCCAGCCGGCCGCGGCGGCGATGAGCAGTATCAGCAGGGCGGCCACGGTCGGCCACTTGGTTCTCCCGCGGCCGCTTCTGTTTTTCGGATCGTCCGGTGCAAACATGATAATCCTCCGCAATTTGTAGATTGGGACTTGACAAGTGAACGCAGATTGGCGATGCGGACAAGGCGCCTGCCAGGCAGGGCGTTACGCCAGCAGAATTGAAGGCGGACATTTTCCATGGCACCAGCAATCGCGCCATATTGCGTGCCATGGTTGCGTAGCGAACGGTCCACCTCCTGAATCCATAAAGCACGTCTGGCAATAGCGGAATACAGACTTTCTGCAAGCGTAGGGCCTTCAGGGTACCACTGCGGCTCGATAGGCTCGAAAGTCGATAGAAGTAAGCGCATACGAGATTCCGGTTCAGCAAAGCTCTGAAGTTCACTTGTAACTGCAACTATGTCAATGCTGAAAGAGACGTTGCTGGCCAGCTTGTCGAGTATTGTGACTGAATTTCCACGGGAGCCGGGCTTCAATGGGGCAGAGTCTTGAATTGCACGAAGATGATTCCCGTATCCTTCCAACATGAGGAGTAAGGCTGTCGTGCTTCAGTCACTTAGAGGCTGTAAGAAGAGTAAGAGATGACGGCCAATTTATGGTATGGGATGGGTCTGTGATAACAAAACGATATCTAATGATTTCGCCGCGTGCGTTTGTCTGAACTGTGATTTGGGGGGATTTGGGGGATTAACTGCAGTTGCGGGCGAGCCGGTTCTGGGCTGCCTTATCATTTGGGGACGGGGAGTGTGCGTAGGGCGGTTCAGGTGGTGTGGAAGGCGGATGCCTCTCATCTCTAATCGTTCCTCTCCTCCCCCCTTCGGTGGCTTGAGTAGACAGTGGTATAGTGCAGGTCCGGTCAGAACACGTTAATTTCAACAGCAAGTGGGAGGGGTAGGAAGCTGAGATTCCCGCCTTTCCTTTGTACGGGTAGTGAAAGCAGGAGGATTGTTCGATGGCGAGGCCCAATATTGATCTTGAGATGATTGGCATACCCGTTGGGGCTACACTTACGCTTCGCAGACGCGATGACGTTGAGTGTGTTGTTGTTGGTCTAAGTCCGCCTGAAATCGTGTATGAGGGCGAAGTGGTGAGCTTGAGCGCAGCGGCTGAGAGAGCGTATGGCAAGGAACGGGTCGGAACGACGATCGAGTACTGGCTGTATAAGGGCGAGTCGCTCGGAGAGCGCAGGCGGCGATTTGAAGCGTATCACTGCAACCACGAGTAAGAGGAGGTGGCCTTGCGGTAGGACTTTCAGGCGCGGCGGAGGCAGTGGGCGACGGAAAGAGAGGCGATGGATTGAAGAAAATTTCGTTCTCTCAAATCGCCGACCGTCAAGAACAGAGACGATGATAGATTTTGCATGAACACCCTGGTACCTATGTAAGGCAAGAGGAGAATCGTACATACCAAAAAGGTGACGGTTCAACAATTGATCGCCCAAAGGTCAAATTCACGCTGAGCTGTTGAACGGACACCGAAATGGTCTGCTTGACGTTTCCCCATTGAGGCAACCCCCGCGTCGCATTTCGTTTGGATTCGCCAGTTCGTTCCAGAGAAAGATTCCCGCAGAATCTCAAACGCATTAACTTGCCGATCTGATATATGTCCGAATCGGACGACCATGCGGGCTCCATCTCGGCATACGCCTTCACAATTCTTCCACACGCGGGAAAGCTGTTTGGTGTAGCTCTCTGGACTATCGTGGCTCAATTGGTCCGGTTGAGAGTAATCGACGAAATCCGGCCCTCCTAGAAACCATAATCTGAGCCATTGATCGGGCCTGTAAGTGTTTAATCCGTAGTATGGTGGCGACGTGACAACCCAATCAACTTCACGTCCCTCAAGTTTGTGGAACATATGCTCATTTCGACTGTCGCCAAGCAATACCTGTGAATGGACAGATGGAAGCACATTTCCAAAGTACCTATGTGCCCGGCGTGTCACGAGGTCGTGAATATCCACATTCTGAGGTCTAAGATCGTGTTTACGCCAGAAGTTCACCGCGTAGCGTGGCTTTGGCGCGTAGGTTCGGGGACTCTGGTTGGACAAGTAAGATGGTGCTCCCTTCATTACCGGGCCGTGCAACACTCCGAGCAGAATTGCACGAAGGGCCACTCTAGCTGATGAACGACAGTCCCGAAGCAGAGCATTCCTGACTCTTGTTATATGAGTGAGCGTGGCTTCCTCAAACGCGAGTTCCCAGAATTCCCCTGTTGGCACTCCTTCAACATCACCCGATTCACTGAGAATCCGCTCCAGCGCCTTCACTATGGCTTTGGAGTTGGTTGATACCAGCTTAGCTTTGGTCAACGCGGTTGCGAGTGGGTGACTATCGATTCCTACGCTGGAAAATCCCTGGAGTCTTGCCGCCATGTTGGTAGTACCGCGGCCGCAGAAGGGATCTAGCACCTTGGCATTGGTCGCTGATTCCCGTGAAAGAACTCGCAGCGGGAATTCGAGAGGGAACATGGTGAAGTAGGGACAGACGGCGTTAAGGGCAGCCGTGGGAGAAGTCACGACTCACCGATCTTCCTTACCCATGTGGTTTTTCTTCCTTCGGGCGTGTAGGCTTCCCATCTCACATCTTGAGGGCCAAACAGTTCATTCAGGACTTTGGGCACAAGATTGTAAGCGAACTGGTCACGATCGTCCAGATCCTCTGGCAGTATATCTACGAAGAATGCTTTGAGAGTTCCCCAAGCTAAGCCGTTTTGTGACCGAACCTTCTCGAAGATTTCGCTCTGGCGAACCGCCTCAACAGCTCGCATTTGCATAGAATAAAGAGTATCAACAGGTGCGGTACCACCATCCGGACTTCCGCCGTCGATGCTTACTGCTGCTGCCGTTCCGTTCCGTTCTGGATTGGCTGTAACTGGATCAAGTAATTCTCCAATCCGCATTCGGAGCTGTCTGGCATAGGTGTTCGCGGGTTCTCGATTGTACTTTGGGTCAAGCATTCGATATTGATTCTCAAACGACAGAACCCTAAGTGGGACAGGATATTGTTTCCCACCCACAGAACTCCAGAAGACACCTTGGCCCGGTATTGGCTCATTCAGTAGTGCGCTCAAGAGATCCTGACCGAAGTGAGCGTTGGCGCCCCGCACATTTGAAAGGTCTCCAGCAGATAAGAGATGAAAGAGGAACCAATTGTCCCCCTGACTCAGTATCTCATTTGGGATACTACCGGGCTGCTGCGTAACCAAGACCGCGCCCAGATCGTATTTCCGACCTTCCTTTACCCACTGGATGTAAGGCTCTGCGGCCGTCGCCCTTTCATTGAGGACAGATTGGGCTTCTTCTACAACGGCAATCGTTGGAATTGTCTTAGGATTGGCTGCGGTGAACTCCTCTTGGTTCCGGTCGAATATGCGGCGGAGGACTAAGCCCGATAGCACGAGAGCCTGCCCCCCGGACAGTTGAGACACATCAACCACGCACAACTTTCCGTCACCGAGAGCAGCCATAATCATGTCCATAAGCTGACTTGCAGGATCGTGAAGCATTCGTACGATCCTGGTGGCGTTTGCTCTAGCTGCTAGGGCTTCCGCATCTTGGCCGGATTCTAATCTGAGGAGTTCTTTGATGCGATCAAGCGAAGCATTGTTGCCCTCGGCGTGCACCAGATTCACCAGTTCTTCCCAGTTCTGTTGGTTCATGGCTCGCAATTTAAGGACATTTTGCTGCTCTTGTCGTTCTGGAGAAAGTGAGATCGCGACTACGTCGCTGGGACGAAGCCTCCGTATGTCCAATTTAATTCCACTTGCGACAAAGGACTGATAAAACGGACTGGGATTGTGCCTGGATGTAAACACAACAAGATGATCTTCCATCCCAGGAACATCGCAGAAACCTGGTCTTCCTCTATCATCTGGCCAGAAATACTCGCCATCCGGATCAAAAAGAATAGTGCCAACCGGGACGCGGCGTCCCTGCCTCTTCTCCACAGTGGGAGTTTGGGCATAGAGGCTGCTGAACAGCAGCTTGTTCAGGTTCGACTTGCCGAAACCGGCGCGAGCAAATATGAAGCTTCTTCGTGATACGAGGCTCTCTACAGCGAAGTTCACCTGCACTTCTTCAGGCTGGACCTGCATCCATACTTCCTTGGCGAGCGAATGCGGACCGTAGAAGTATTCACCCAACGCGAAGTGCCCAATTAATGCACCGTCAACGTTGTGTCCCACGATTTCTCTGAGAACATCTTCAGAAGGGAAGGCAACGGGGCTACCAACATGTGGAAGTCGACGGTGTGAAGCTACGAAGTTAAGGCCCTCGGAAGTTGACCGCAGAACGCCCAACACCCTGATGTCGACTCGATATCGAAGGTACTGTTCTCTGAGATCTTCTGGAATGGGACGCCCATCTTGAACTGCTCTGATATTAAACTCTTCTCCGGAACCGGAGGAGAGTTTGCCCTCGGAGGAAAGTGACGCGATTCGACCAAGAACAGCTTCGTCGGGCGTCTCAAGCTGAACCATCAGGAACTGACCGTGCATTGGAATGCTCTGGAACTCCTGCCGGTAAGGTAATGCTAGGTCGGCGTGGAATTCCATTCCGCCGTCTCTAAACCCCCGGAAGACTCCTACAATCCGCTCTGAAGGGAATAATCTAATGGCAGTCATTGTTCTAGTACCGTCGATTTGATAAGTCGGAATCTTGAAATTGAAACTCGTCTAGTCTGTTCGACTGTGTGCCTAACGCGTCCCTGAGGCCTGAGAAGACCTCATCTTGGAGTACATCGAAATCAAAATCTACAAGAGCTGCATTCTCATGGGCTTTCTGTAAGCACCTCGGATAGAAGGGGACGGGGAAACCGTCGGTCGCGTCGGCGAGTAGGCATCCCAGAATTGTCGGGGCCTCCTCATGTTGAGGGAAGAAAATGTCTACTGGCCAGATGGGATCCCGCGAACCGGCTCCAAACTTTACAAAAAACATCTTGCCAGCCACAAATTTATTGACTTCTCCCCCCTCCAGGGCTCGGTCGTCGCCTCTCGCGTACTCGGACCAAACGTACGCCTTCTCTTCCAGATCACGGGGGACGGAGGTATAGGCCGGATAGGTTGTCGTGAGTATGTCTTCGAGAGCCATCGCCAAACGATAGCGATCTAACACCTTTGAGTGCTTGGCTATTCCTACCAGGTAAATCCGTCTGCTACCTTCCCGCCTATGGCGTTCAATGGCTTCCCTGAATCCTTCTCCCAATCTAGCAAACAGGTCTCCGGCAAAGACTTTGCTCCTCAGAAGACCATCACACACGATAATTGTGTCAGTGCCGAAGTCCTTGTCTCGCAATATGCTGAACAGAACTGCCCATTCTATCAACACACGATAAACTTGCACCCAACTTGTGCTAGTCGGGCGATCATCATCATTCCGCCGAATCATGTGACTCAAATTGGTCAGGTCCTTAACCCCCAAGAATTCCATCATTTGCCCCAGCTTCGTGCGCGGTCTGCCATTCTCGTAGAACTGTCTGCGGCTCAGTTCAGTTACATTGGTTGTCGGTGTTATGGCTTCCAGGCAATACTCGTTGTTGCTTGAATCTACGACTCGTACTAGCTGAACAAGGAAGGGATCGAACTGAATGCGGTTGTTCCCTCCGTCTGTCCCAACCAAGGAGACTGAGGTAGTTGAACGAGGCTGTATTCTTCGAACCGATGACCGAAGCGGACTAATTTCATCCCTGAGGCTCTCTAAGATTCGCATGTCCTGGCCGATCTGGTCCCATATTTGCGATCTCAGTTCAGTATGACTTTGAGGATCAAGCATCTGACTATCCACCCAATTGACTGTGTATAGAGCTGAATATGGGGGAAACTCTATAGGGAAAATCTAGGTAAAGTGGTCACCTTGGGGACCAGATTCGTTTTGGAGAGCAGTCTTCATCATTCAGTCAGTCGAATGAACACCCAATGCCAAACAGGTCGGTGGAGCGAGCACATAGTTATTCCAGAGCTTTATCAATGTCAGGCATGGTAATCAGGGAGGTATATGGTTGTAAGGCGTGTATGGGTATGTGATCGGGTCGGGGGGCGACCCTAATTTTTGCCGTAGTGTACACGCGCGGCGGATGTTGTGCCAGTTTAGGGAACTCGCGGTGACCTAAACTGGACATTTGTGGGGGGTCTGGGGACGGAAACTCGATGCGGTGAAGGGAGTTCTAGATGACTTTACTGGCAGATCAGGTAATATAGGGGCTTGCAGTTCGGGACGGAACGACGATTTTGACCCGGAAAAGGCGCTGAATAGAAGGAAATCTTCCGCCGCACATAGACACAGGAGGCGGACAGGCAGGCACAGAAAGAAACCCAGCCCAGACCGCGAAGAGTCAGCACCGTCTAGTCGGGCGTACACTCGTATTCTTCTCTTGGCGGTGGTTGTAGGAGTCTGTGGTAATTTATGCGTCTGCGTCGATCTTGGATTCTAAGGAGGAACTGAGGAGTATGGACCTGGTAGGTGGGGCGATACGCTTCAGTGCGAGTGATCTGGTGGGGCACTTGGCGTGTCGGCATTTGACCGCGCTGAACTTGGAGGTGGTGAGAGGACAGCGGGGTGCGCCGAAGGCGTGGGATCCGGAACTGAAACTGCTGCGCGAACGGGGGCTGGCCCACGAAAGGGATTTTATTCGCCGTCTGGAGGAGATGGGCCGCGAGGTGACGACGATCGCGGGCGTGGGCATTGACGCCGAGACTGTGGCGGCGACGGTGGCGGCGATGCGGGCAGGCCAGGACACCATCGTACAGGGCGCGCTTGCGGAAGGTAACTGGGGTGGGCGACCGGATATTCTTAGCCGGATTGACGCGTCGAGCGATTTGGGCGACTGGTCGTACGAGGTCATTGACACTAAGCTGGCCCAGGAGACGAAGGGGGGAACGATCCTGCAGCTTTCGCTGTACAGTGACCTGGTGCGGACTGTGCAGGGTGTGATGCCGGAGAATATGCATGTGGTCGTTCCCTGGAGCGAATTCGAACCTCAGAGTTACCGTTGCAACGATTATGCGGCGTATTACCGGTTGGTGCGGTCGGACCTAGAGGCAGCCGCCGAGTCGCATAGCCTTACCTATCCAGAGCCGAGGGAGCATTGCAGCATCTGCCGCTGGAACCAGGAGTTGTGCGATCCGCGGCGGCGAAACGATGACCACCTCTGCCTAGTGGCCGGGATATCCTCCTCGCAGATTGAGGAGCTTCGAAGTCAGGACGTGACTACGACCGAAGGCTTGGCGGAACTGGCACTGCCGCTTGCGTGGAGGCCCGAACGGGGGGCGGCGGCCGGTTATGAGCGGGTGCGGGAACAAGCGCGCGTACAGTTAGAGGAGCGGCGCAGCGGCCAACCTGTGTGGGAGCCGCTAGCGCCCGAACCGAAGGCAGGGCTTGCCCTTCTGCCCGAACCGGCGCCGGGTGATATCTTTTTTGACTTTGAAGGTTCACCATTTGTTGGGGAGAAGGGGCTGGAGTATCTGTTCGGTTATTTGACCTTGGACGAGGCGGGGGAGGGAAAGCATACGTGTCTCTGGGCCTTTGACCATGCGCAAGAGAAGATAAACTTCGAAGAGTTTGTTGATTGGGTGATGGCGCGCTGGCGACAGTACCCGGGAATGCACATCTACCATTTTGCGCCGTACGAACCGAGCGCGATGAAGCGGCTTATGGGGTATTATGCCACGCGCGAGGACGAGGTAGACAGCATGTTGCGAGCGGGTTTGTTCGTGGATCTGCACCGGGTGGTACGCGGGGGTTTGCGGGCAAGCGTGGAGAGCTACTCTCTCAAAGAGATGGAGAAGTTCTTCGGATTCAGGCGGGCAGCCGACTTGCGAACGGTAAACCCGGCCCTGTTCAGGCTTGGCGCGTGCCTGGAATTGGGCAGCCCCGAAGACATCGCCGCGGCAGACAGACGGGTCGTCGAAGCGTACAATCGGGACGACTGCGCGTCGACGTTACATTTGCGCGACTGGCTGGAATCGATCCGGCAGGAGATGGTGCGGGGCGGAGCGGAAATAGAGAGGCCGGCGGTGGAAGACGGGGATGCGCCGGAGAGTGTCTCGGACTGGCAGAAGATGATTGAAGAGTTAAGCGGGCGGATCATTGGATCCGACATGCCGGTCCTGGCGGGTGAGCGCGGCAAGGAACAGCAGGCGCGCTGGCTGCTGGCGAATGTTCTTGATTGGCACCGGCGCGAGGAGAAACCGGTTTGGTGGGAGTATTTTCGGCTCTATGATTACACGGTTGAGGAGTTGATAGACGAGAAGGCCGCGCTGGCCGATCTCACTTTTGCCGGCGAAGGTGAAGATGAAGAGGGGAAGCCTGTCCTACGCTACCATTTCCCCGCCCAAGACGTTGATCTGCGCGGCGGGGAAACATTGTACGTACCAGGAGTCGGCCGCTTCGGGAAATTGGTTGTCCTCAACGAACGCGACCGAACAGTCGATGTCAGAAAGCCGCGCGGCGTGGTCGACATTCAGCCGGAAGCACTCTTTGCCCATGATCACATCGCGACCAAGGCACAGAAAGAAGCGCTAGTGCGAATCGGCGAGGAAATAGCCATCAGAGGGATAAGTGGAGATGGGGCCTTTGCGGTGGCGCGCGACCTTTTGCTGAGAGAGCCGCCGCGTACCGGAGGCGAACCCTTACGGCACGAAGGGGAGACGGCGCTGGATGCGGCACTGCGGATTGCCGGCAGGCCCGGCTTCGGGGTACTGCCGATCCAGGGGCCGCCGGGGGCGGGCAAGACGTTTACGGCTTCGAGGATGATCTGCCGGTTGGTGGCGAACGGCGCGCGGGTGGGGATCTGTGCCAACAGCCACAAGGTCATTGGAAATCTTCTTGACGGCGTTATGGAGGCTGCACAAGAGGGAGGTGTCGAATTACGGGCGGTTCAGAAGGTCGGCAGGGGGGCGAGCACAGAGTCGGGCGATCCACGTTTGATCCTGGTAAAAGACAACACGCCCTTTTTCCGCGCGCTGGGAAGAGATTGCCGGGTTGGGGCGGGTACGGCGTGGCTGTGGGCGAGGGAAGAGGCGGGTGGCGCAGTTGATGTGCTCTTTGTGGACGAGGCGGCGCAGATGTCGCTGGCCAATGTGTTAGCGATCTCTCACGCAGGGCGGAACCTGGTGTTGTTGGGGGATCCGCAGCAGTTGGACCAGCCGATGCAGGGTTCTCACCCGGAGGGCGCTGAGCAGTCGGGGCTGGGCCATTTGCTTTCCGGGGATCGGACGATCGGCGCGGGTCGCGGCCTGTTTCTTGAGGACACGTGGCGGCTTCATCCCGACATATGCGCATTTACGTCGGAAATGTTCTACGAGGACAAGCTCAGGTCACGTCCTGATCTCGGAAAGCAGTGTCTGATCGCGCCGGTCCCGATTGGCGGGACAGGGCTGCGATTTATGCCGGTATTGCACCAGGGAAACGTGAACGCATCGGGGCAAGAGGCGGCTCGCGTGCAGGACTTGGTCCATTCTCTAATCGCGGAGCACGCAGAATGGATCGATCGCGCGGGCCAGCGGAAACCGATCACTCTTGATGATATTCTGATCATTGCCCCTTACAACGCGCAGGTTTTTGAAATCCAACGGCTGCTACCCGGGGCGCGGGTCGGGACTGTGGACAAGTTCCAGGGGCAGGAGGCGCCTGTGGTGATCTACTCGATGGCGACGTCGACGCCGGAGGAGGCGCCGCGGGGGATGGAGTTTCTGTACAGTCTGAACCGTTTGAATGTGGCAACGTCGAGGGCGCGCTGCGTCTGTGTTCTGGTTGCCTCACCGGCACTGTTCACTCCCGCCTGCCGCTCGCCGCGTCAGATGCAGTTGGCCAATGCGTTTTGCCGGTACCGCGAGCTGGCGGTGGAGATAAGCATGTAGACAGGCCAGTGCGGTGTTATATTCGGATTGCTGGTAGTCCAATAGACGAGGGTGAAAGCTTCCGATCCCGCTCTGAATCTGCATCAGGAGACCCAACGGTGGCAACCACAAGGGTTGCCCCTACAATGTTCGCGCGCCCATGCGGGGAGAGAATGCCTTCGATAGTCAGCTCGTCCTTTGCTAAGAGTGTGGCGGGGGCCGGCAGTACCAGTTGTGCGAGGGTGATGCGCCAAGCCTTTATGTTCGTGACGGTTGACAGTATCGGCGGATATGTAGAAAATGCTTCAATCCCTTGACGCCCCCTCTCAGGCTTCAACCCCTTAGTGTCCCATTCAATGGCCTTAGCCTGCAATAGGAGACCTTTGATTAGAAAGTACTGGATTATTACGGCTATCTTCGTGGTTCTGTGCGCGGCGGTTCCTGTCGTTGCTCAGGACGTGCTGCCTACTTTGGAAGAGCAGGTGCAAGACATTCTGGTGCGCCTGGAAAAGGTGGAAGCGCAGGAAGAACGCATCGAGACACTGGAACGCCAGGTCGCTCAACTGCTCGCGATGTCCGACGTGCCACCCGAGATCCCGGCTGAGGGTGTTGTCGAAATGACCGCGGCTCAATATAAGCGTTGGGTCGATGAGGAGATTCTTCGCATATTGCAGCTCATTCCGGAGTGGGAGGCGGCCTTTGAATCTGATGATGTCGACGAAGTTTTCGCTGCGCTATTCGGCATACTGGACACGGCGTTCGAATTCTACGATGCACATAGTCGAATCGTTACGCCCGACCCTACTTACGCGGAGACTCAGTCGGAACTCGCCTGTTACATGGGGCTGCTTGAGCCATTTAGAGACCTGGAAAACGCAACCTTTTTGGAGGTTATGTCCTTCTTTACCGCCCTTGGCGAGGACCCTGAGACATTTTTCGTGGATTGTGATCCGGAAGCACTCGATGAGTTGGGAGAGCTGTTCTCACTTGAATAACGTGGCGGCAAACGCCTCTTCTTCAGACGAGGCGCAGATGCCCGGCCTTGCGCGGCCAGATATGCGTGAGGGCGCCGGGGCGGGGCGAGCGTGATCGTGGCGGGCTTTGAATGAGGTAGAGCCGCGGGAGAAAGTGGTGCTGAGACCGGGGCAATGCTGCCCCGGTTTTTTTGCTTTTTGGGCTTGGTGGTGTTTGGGGTAAAATGGTTCTTCTGCTCAAAAAACATCCTCATCTTTGGGCGCACGGCGCGCATCCAATACGTACAGACTCCTGGCCAGCCCCCTGTGCGCGTAAGCGTGTACCCGGGCCTTGGTTCGAGACTTTCTGTACCCCCGTGGAACGGGGGGCGGCCAGGATTAGGCGGCTCGTGAACGCGCTTGCGGTTGCGGCGGTACCAGACGGTCGGCACCGGTAATGCAGATGGATGCAGGCGCGGGCGAGCCCGCCGTATTTTAGCACGAAGTGGTGTGGGCGTGGGTACCGGTGCGCGGCGTTGGTTTTGCCGCAGACGAATAGACGGACCCGGAGGGCAGCCACGAGGGCTGCCCCTACGTTTTTACGGTGGGGGCATGGTTGGGGGGGTTTGCCGGGGGCGGGGTCCGGGGCGGGGTGGGATGGGGGCGACGGTATGATGAGGGCGCCTTCAGGGGGCGAGGGGCGGCGAATCTTGAGGTAGTGTTCGCCGTACTGGCCGTCGCCGAGGGCCACGCTGTACCAGTGGTCGCCCTGTTTTTCGCGGTGTAAGGCGCGGGTGCCGTCTTCGAGGAGGATGTAGGCGGGCCAGCCGGCGTCGTTGATGTCCCAGCTGCAGGGGTAGCCGCAGAAGGTGGGGTGGGTTGGCGCGGGCTGGGTGCGGGCGGTGGTGAGTTGCTGGAGCTGGTCGAGGACTTGGTCGAGTTTGGTGTCGAGTTGTGCGAGTTTTTGATGGATTGGGACTGCCCATTCGGGGGAATGTACTGTCATTATGGCACCTTTGGACTGCAGTAGTCAGTAGTCAGTAACAATAGTTACTGGGGCTAGTTGGGTTGAGTGTGCGTTGGGATGCGGTGCGTTGGGGCTTGGGGGGGATCTTTTTGTTCTGCGTTGTATTTGGTCTATTTCTGGGAGTTTGCTCATGTTTCTAAGTCTACAGCATTTCTGAGGAATTGCACGTTTGTTCTTGTCAGGAAATTGCCAGGGGTTGGTGATGCTTGTTTGACCTGGGATTTGCGGGGGTATTGTGGTGTCAAGTCAGGGGGGACACGGCGATTCACGAGGGCACCCACAAGGGGTGTCCCTACGGGGGATGGCGGAATTGGGCACACACGAGGGGCCCCTGTGGGGGATGTGGCGCGGTGTGTGTTGGGCGCGGCTGGGCGTTGCGTTTTCTGCGCTGGCCCACATTCGAAACGAGCCACCATGTGGGGGATGCACGGGTCGCAGCGGGTCGACAAGGTCATATTACCACACACTCGCTGCGGCGGGGGTTGTAGGAGAGGGGGCGTTGCGGGGGCGGAGCCCCCGCACAAGGGAGGGCCGAATAGGCCCGACCGCCCAGAAATGCAGTAGTCAGTAGTTAGTGGGCTGGTGCGGACAGCGACGTCTGCACTGGGAGGTGGGGGAGCAGAGAACCGGTCTTGCCGCGAAGGGGCGCGGGGGCCGGTTTTTTTGTCCAGGGCGTACTGCTTTTTTCCGCGAAGGGACGCGAAGGACACCTTTTGGACCACTAAGGGCCACGATGTACACCTTGCTGCGGGCTGGTTGGGGAGGGGGTCGGAGTTTTCGATCTCCCGGAAATGGGAGATGGGTGGGGAAGGGGAGGCGGCTTACATAGGGGGTGGATGCCGGTATGTAGGGTGGGAGTCAGGATGTACTCCAGGGGCTGGGGCGGGCCGGCGAGGGGACGGAGGGCGGTCGAGCCAGATGCCACACCTTTCTTTACAGAATTCAGCGACACAACATGCGATGGAGGTTTGGACGGCGGGAGTTTGGGATAGGTCTATCTTCTGCGGTTTGTGAGAGTGCGATCGATTTTGAGCCCAAAGGGGTGTTCAGAATGATTCTGCAAGGCGGCTGTCAGGACCTTGGTGACGCGGCGATGCCGGAATGGAAGGGCCGGCAGAGCTGTTTGTTCAGATTTGACCCAGGTGCGCCGGTGATGGAGGCTGGTTTTGAGGACTATCTGGACGTTGTGTCCAACCTTGTGGGTACGGCGAATTTGGAGACGAGAGAGGCGTACATGGTGGTTGACGAGCGGATCGTTGAGCCGCTGATGCCGCAGGGCTGCGCCGGGGGGCAGGTGGAGGGTCGGAATTCAGGTAGAGAGCAGGTGTGGCATCAGTATGAACCGGGGCGGGGCTACTACTTTGACGGTACGATGCTGGAAAGGATGGCGGTGATCGTCATTGCGAACGTTTCGGGCTGCATCGTCTGTCCGGGTGCGTTTCACGGTGAGGCAGGAGAGGACGGGGAGGCACACGTGCTGGCGGCAAACCGGGGATACCTGCTCTCGCCTGAATGTGTGCGAGGGAGCGATGTTTTTCTGGATCGGAGCGTGCGGTCTTTTCTGCGGATTACGTTTGAAACTGCAGTAGTCAGTAGTCAGTTGTCAGTGGCTGAGGGGTGGGATGGGTTTGTTGGGGCGTTTCAGTTGGTTAGCCGGGGAGGTGGTAGATGATGTAGAGGGGTTGGGGGTTGTCGTGGACGATGAGGCGGCCGCCGGGGTACAAGGCCATGATTGTGTCGATTTCCTGCATGTAGGGGCCTTCGAGGAGGTATGTGACGGGGCCGGGGTCGAGTTTATGGAGGTCGAAGGCGCCGAATTCGCGGGAGCGGTCAGTGCCGCGGTTTTGGGCGTAGAGGAAGCGGATGGTCTCGTAGGTGAAGCTGCGCTGGCCGGAGTAGTAGTAGATGGTGCCCGGATCGTCGAAGGCGTTGGCGGCGTCGAGAGCCTCCAGATAGTATTGGGGGAATGTGAACTGAAAGGTCGAGCTCTGGGGTAGTTCGACGAAGTAGTATCTCAGATTCCAAAATCCGCCGAAAAGGAGGATTGCGGCGACGGTTGTAGTGGCGAGGGCGCGGCCCCATTTGCCGAAGTGGCGGCGGAGCGTGTCGAAGACGGATACGGCGCCGATGCCGGCCAGACCGAAGACCCAGGGAATGGCGACGATGGTGCGTCGCATGGCGCCACTGGAGGGTTCGGTCACGACGAGGGTGAGGAGTGCGAAGAAGAGGGCGAGGGCGGCGAAGAGATGGGGCGGGCTGCGCCATTTTTTTATGGACAGGAACAGGCCGAGGTAGGCGAGCAACGCGGTGCCAAGATCGAGTGCGCCCTTGCCCCCGGAACCGTCGACGGCGTCACGTCTGGGGTTTGAGAAGAGGTAGTTCAGCGCGTACCAGGCGCGCTGCGCCAGGAATTCCACACTTTCCCAAGTGCCGTCTGCGTCTGAGAATTCGCGGTAGTTTCCGACTGATCCGCCCAACATGCGGACGAAGTATTTGTCGGGCGAGTCGAGTATGAGGGAGACGACGGGCCAGGCGACGATCAGGGAGCCGGCGGCGAAGAGGGCCAGGGAGGTCAGTTTTCCTCGAAGCGGTTCTTTGTGCAGGAGCAGATAGTAGGCGAGCATGGCCGCTACGGCAGCCATGAAGAAGGGATAGGCGAAGTAGGTGTAGGGCACCAGTCCCAGGCAGGCGCCGGCCAGCAGCCAGGTCCAGCGCGATTTGGACCGCATGGCCCAGAGGAGTGCGGTTGCGGCTAGTGTCGCGACGAAGGCGAGGGAGATGAGCCCGAAGCCGAGGCGGCTGAAGTGGAGGTGCCAGTAGCTGAAGGTGAGGGTGGCGGCGCCGAAGAGGGCGATCCAGCGGCCGAAGCCCAATCGTAGCAGGAGATGGGCGGCGGGAATCGTGGCGATGCCGAAGAGGCCCATGGAGAGGCGGACGGAGAATCTGGAGACGTCGAGGAGCCAGATCAGGAGTGCGGTCAGGTAAAAGGGCCCGGTGGCCTGGCCCATTGCGGAGGTGGAGTAGGGCCCGATCCAGCCTTCCCGGAGGATGCGCAGGCCTTCGATTCCGGACCAGGCCTCGTCGCCGTGGAAGCCGGCGGGCATCTGTTCGAGGCGGTAAATGCGCAGGAATGCTGCGACGGCGGTGAGGAGGAGGAGTGCGAGCAGCTCCCAGCGGTTGCGGGAGGTCCAATCTTTGAGGAACTGCTGGGACCAGTGCCAGTTGGGGTGGGGGGTGAGCCAGACGAGGCCCTGGCGGGGCGCGATTTTGCGGGGGTCGGGAAGGCGCCGGCCGAGGCGGCTGATGAGGTTGGAGGCGCTTCGATGCGGGTGGGACGATTCGTAAAGCTGTGCGCCGCAGGCGTCACAGTACTGATGACCGCCGGGGTTGACTGTCCTGCACTGTGTACAGGTTGTGTCTACGGGGCGGCCGCAGCGGCCGCAGAATAGGGCGTCGGAGCGATTGACATGTTCGCAGGCCCTGCAGAGCCATGGTTCCAAGATAGAGACCGTTTCGTCGTGGTTATCGGAAGGAAGTGTCATTGGAACTGCAGAGGTCAGTAGTCAGTGGTCAGTGGTCAGTTAACAGGGGCGGCGCGGGTTGGGGGAGGGGGAGGTTGCCCGTTGCCGGGTGGGTGGGGGAGGGGGCCGGCAACGGGGGGAGGGGCTATTCGTGCATGGTGTCGTGGTTGAACTGCCAGGGAATGCCGAATTTGTCGACGCAGGCGCCGAAGTAGGAGCCCCAGAACATGTCGTCGAGGGGCATGGTGACGGTACCGCCGGCGGAGATGGCGTTGAAGAGGCGGTCGGTCTCTTCGCGGGAGGTGGGGTGGCAGGAGACGGAGAAGTTGTTGCCGGCCTGGTGGGGCGGGCTGAAGGTGGGGGAGGTGTCGCTGCCCATGAGGACGCTGTCGCCGATGGGGAGGGAGACGTGCATGATGCGGTCTTTATCCTCGTCGGAGACGGGCATGTCGTCGGGGCCTTCGGAGAAGGTGGAGATGTGAATGTAGTCGCCGCCGAAGACGGAGCGGTAGAAGTCGAAGGCGTCGCGGCAGTTGCCGTCGAAGTTGAGATAGATGCTGAGTGTCATTTTGTCTCCTCGATGGTTGTTGTATTTGGGTGAAGCGGCGGGCCCTTGGTCATCCCTGTTGGGCGGCGGCCCGCAGCTGGGCGATGTCGGGTTTAGTCATGGTGAGATAGGCCTCCATGACGGCTTTTGGATTTTTGTGCATGATCTGGGGTAGTTCGGCGGGGGCTACCTGCCAGGAGAGGCCGAACCGGTCCTGGAGCCAGCCGCACTGCTGTGTTTGGCCGCCTTCGGCAAGTTTTTGCCAGAAGTAGTCGATCTCTTCCTGGGAGTCGCAGGCGATTTCGAAGGAGGTGGCGGGTGAGAACTGGAAGTGTGGGCCGGCGTCGAAGGCGGTGAACTGCAGGCCTTCGAGTTCGAAGGTGACGATTTTGTTGCCCTCGGCGGGCCCGGCCGCGATATCGTCGACGGACAGGATTTTTGCGTTTTTGAAGATGGAGACGTAGAAGTTGGCGGCGGCTTCGGCCTGGCCGTCGAACCAGAGGTTGGGCCTGATTTTGCTGATGGCGGCCATGGGGGTCATTCTCCTTCCTGGTCGGAGCCGGCGGCGCTTGCGAAGTCGAGGTGGTTGAAAACCCAGACGTGGCCGTCGAGGTCCTGGAAGTTGCGGCTGTAGATGAAGCCGGAGTCGCTGGGTTCGCTGACGGGTGTTGCGCCGGCGGCGATGGCGAGCTCGGTGCGACGGTCGACTTCCTCCCGGCTGTCGAGGGCCAGGGCGATGATCGATTCGACGTTCTGGTGGTTGTCGACGATCTGTTTACCGGGCAGGCCGCTCTTGAAAAAGTCCTCTGTGACTAACATGACGAAGGTGGTGTCGCGAATGTTCAGGCAGGCGGCCAGTTCGCTGGTGTATTGGGGGAAGAGTTCGAACCCGACGTGGGCGAAGAAGGTTTTGGCGCGCTCGAGATCACGAACGGGCAGATTGTAGAATGCCTGCTGGACGTTCAGCATCGCTGTGGCTCGCTTTCGGTTTTAGGGTGGTACCGGGCTTCATGGTGATACGGGGCGCGGCCTTGCGGCGGTATCACGGGGAGTCAGCGTTTGTGGCCGTTCATGGCTTTTTGCATGCGCTTGGCATCGACGGAGAAGATTTCCCAGACGTGGCCGTCGAGGTCCTGGAAGGCACGTCCGTACATCCAGCCGGCATCGGTGGCGTTTCTACATTCGCAGCCGCCGGCGGCGAGGGCTTTGGCCATGGTCCTGTCGACTTCGTCGCGGCAGTCGACGGAGAGTGCGACGACGACTTCTGCGCTGTGCTCGCTGTCGGCGATCATTTTGCCGGGGATGAATTTTTGGAAGTATTCCTCTTTGAGCAGCATGGCGAACATGTTTTCGCCGATGATCATGCAGGAGGCGTGGTCGCCGGTGAACTGGTCATCGAAGGCAAATCCGAGCTCGGTGAAAAAATCTACCGAACTGCTGAGATCGCTGACCGGTAGATTTACGAAGATACGTTTAGCCGTTTTCATTGCGGCTCTGGTCCCTTTCCTGTACAGAAGGTGTATTTTTCGGAATAGGCTTCTCATGATACACCAGGATCGGTGGCGATGTGAAAGTGTGGGAACGGCGGAATGGGATTCGTTTTTGGTTGTCAGATTTTAGTTTTTGGTGAACGGTGCGCGTACGAGGTGGTGGGGTGGTATAAATGTTGTACGATTGGGGTAGTTTTATTTGACATTTGGGGTGGGAACTTATATCGTTCAGGGGGCTGCGGGCGCTTTTTGGGCGTGTGCGACCCGGTTTGGGGCTATAGCTCAGTTGGGAGAGCGCTACAATGGCATTGTAGAGGTCAAGGGTTCAAGTCCCTTTAGCTCCACCAGGCTGGAAGGCGGGAGGGCGGTTATGCGGGCGTCATGTAAAACCTGTAAGGAGAGATTTGACCGGTTCAGGTCAAGTCTGATAAACTGACTCTCCTGCCCTGCGGGGGTTTGAGGCAAATTGAGGTCGGTGAGAAGCCGGCGGTTTCGGGGCTGTAGCTCAGTTGGGAGAGCGCTACAATCGCACTGTAGAGGCCAGGGGTTCGAGTCCCCTCAGCTCCACACGGCAGGCGGGCGGGATTGGTTGGTGGGCCCGAGCCGGGAAGGCGGAAGGAATTGAATATTTGGGGCTATAGCTCAGTTGGGAGAGCGCTACAATCGCACTGTAGAGGCCAGGGGTTCGAGTCCCCTCAGCTCCACACGGCAGGCGGGCGGGATTGGTTGGTGGGCCCGAGCCGGGAAGGCGGAAGGAATTGAATATTTGGGGCTATAGCTCAGTTGGGAGAGCGCTACAATGGCATTGTAGAGGTCAAGGGTTCAAGTCCCTTTAGCTCCACCAATATGTAGAGCGGCCAGAAGCGTCTTATTGCGGCTTTGGACAAGGGTAAAGGAGTAGGCGGGGTGGCCAGCAAGAGGTCTAAAGGAGCAGCAAAGGTTGCGGAGAAAGCAGCCGACGAAGGGGCCGGCGCGAAGCCGGTTCTTTTGTCTGGGGGCAATCCGCAGATTGCAAAGGCGGACGGGGATGCGCCGGTGCAGGCGTACATTGCGGCGATGCCGGGATGGAAGAGCGAGCTGGGGCGGCGTCTGGATGCGTTGATCGTGGAGAACGTGCCGAACGTACGCAAGGCGGTGCGGTGGAATTCGCCGTTTTACGGCATTGAGGGCATGGGATGGTTTCTGAGTTATCACGTTTTTACGCGTTACGTGAAGGTGACTTTTTTTTACGGGGCTTTGCTGGATCCTCTTCCACCGGGCGCGGGCAAGGACAAGGACGCGCGCTGGTATGACATTTACGAGGAGGAGTTTGACGAGGCGCAGACGGCGGAGTGGGTGCGCCAGGCTGCTGCGATCCCTGGGTGGGACGGCTTTGACACGCTGAAGAGTTAGATGGTGGTTTTTGCGGTTGTGGTCTGCGCAGTGTTGGTTGGCAAAGGGTGCCTGTAATCCGGTAGGCGGGAGGTTTTCGGAGAGTCTGTGCGGGGTGGGATGCTCGCCGTTTCTCTGTAGAATCTTCCAGCGTAAGTGTGCCGTGCAGTTCCCTTCGCGTTGACGGACTTTGCAGATTCGGATCGTTTTGCGGACGGGGATGGACTAGCTGGATTTGGGGTGAGAGTTCGTGGAAGAGCACCGCAGGCACGAGTTGAGGGACCGGTTCAGGGAGTTGGCGGAATATCTGAACCGGAAGTTACATGTCGGCCGGCTTGACGAGTGGGAAGAGCTGGACATGACCATACCCCAGATCAAGACACTGGTCCTCCTGGAAGAGGCGGGCCCATTGCGCATGGGCAACATTGCCAGTTACCTGGGGCGAGCGCTTTCGGCTACAACCACGGTTATGGACCGCCTGGTAGAGAAAGGGCTGGTGGACCGGGTATCCGATCCGAGAGACCGGCGGGTCGTGATCTGCAGATTGACGGAATCCGGGGAGCGGGAGATAGACCGGTTCTGGCAGATTGGGCAGGAGCGACTCGATGGGTTGGCGGACCGTTTGGATGATGAGGAGTTGGCGACGGTGGTGAAGGCATTGGAGACGATCCGCCGGGCGGAAGATGAGGTTCAGAGAACGTATGCCTCGATGCAGTTGAATGTAGAGTAAGGTTCGCGAGCCGACTGCCCCCTTTGTGCAGGTATCTGCCTATTGAATCGACGGAAACGGAACCGTATCTTCTTTTGCCGGCTTGTCCGGCGAGTGGGCCGCCACAGCGGCCTTGTTGAACCCCCTTTTTCACCTGTCCGGCGCGGAATATTCTCTTGAGTGACCCGGTCGGATAGGCCTCAATCTCCTGATATTGTTGCCAATCCGGGCAAAAAGTACCTATAATGGTCACATCAGGACGACGGACGCCCGCCGGGCGTTTGCGGTAACCCCTCTCGGAAAAACAAGTACCTGATTTTGCGGCGAAAGTTAAACCGTTTACGATCGCTGCAGATCGGGTGTGTGCGGCCGTGTTGCGGCTGGGTGGGGACAGGCTGCAGCCAGGGCGCAGTGCGCGATGACGGGCGTTGCGACGCTCCGCGAGGGAGCGGGGGTCAACCAGACAAAGGAGCAAGTAGCGATGACGACGAAGCGCGGTTTCGGTTCCGGAGTTTTGCACTGGGTCGGCCTGCTGGCGGTGCTGATTCTGGCCGGTGCGTGTGTGCCGGTGGACTATGAGACGCCTGCGCTGGGCACGGTGGTGGTTGGCGGCGGGGAGGAGATCCAGATTCGTGCATTGGGGGCGTTGACGCGTGCGGGTGAACTGGGGGTGCCGAGCCAGCGGGGGGTAGGGCTGGCGGTCGCGGACTATGGGCCGATCAAGGGGCATGGTGTGAGCATGGGCGCCGGCCTGGACTCGCTATGCAGCGCGGAGGGCGGTGCGGCGGCAGCGCGGACGGTGTTGGGCGACCCGCGGGTGGTTGGCGTGATCGGGACATCGTGCTCGGTGGCGGCTGCGGCGGCGGCTCCTATTTTGAGCGAGGCCGGTTTGGTGATGGTGGCGCCGTCGACGACTTCGCCGTCGCTGACATCGGATCTGCGGGGCGGTGCGGGGTCGAACCATCATCCCGGGTATCATCGCGTCGCGAGCAACGATCTTTACCAGGCGGAGGCGGTGGCCGATTTTGTTTACAACGAGTTGGGCCTGCGCAGGATGGCGGCTGTTCATGACGGGGACCCGTATACGTCGGGCCTGACGGCGGCGTTCAAGGCGGCGTATGAGGAGTTGGGGGGCATGGTGGCGGTGGCGATGGTGAACAAGGGGGACACCGATATGCACCCTGTTCTGACTGAAATTGCCGCGGCCAGCCCCGAGGGCCTGTTTCTGCCGATATTTCCGGAGGAGGCGGGGCCGATATTGCGCCAGAGCAGCGAGGTAGAGGGGCTGGCGGGGTTGGTGCGCATTGGAGGCGGCGGCCTGCTGGTTTCAGAGTTTCTGGCGTTGCCGGAGTCGGAGGGCTTCTATTTTGCGGGTCCGACGTTGGATTTCGGCGCCAATGTAAACGGTGTGACGGGGCGGAGCGGCGACGAGCTGAACGCGGCGTACCAGCAGCGGTACGGTGAACATTCGACGTCGGCTTACCTTGCGCATGCGTACGACGCGACGACGATGCTGCTGCGTGCGATCGAGGAGGTGGCGGTTGTGGTGGGCGATGCGCTGTATATCGACCGGGCCAAATTGAGGGAGGCGCTGGGCGGTACGGGCGGTTTCAGCGGCATTATCGGCACGATCTCTTGTGACGAGTTCGGTGACTGCGGCACGGGCCGCGTTCAGATATCGCAGCACACGGATTCGACGATGACCGACGTTGAAGGTCTGCCGGTCGTCTACCGGTACGCGCCGTGAGTGCGGCACTGATTTAAGGCTTTTCGAACCAAGGAGTGAAGATATGTTTAAGACAGACCGGCCCGGCAGCGGGCTGTTGCGCTGGCCGATTTTGGTGCTTGCGCTGCTTGTGAGCGGCGCGTGCATTCCTGAGAATATGGTGGGGAGCCCGCTGGGGATGGTAGTGGTGGGTCCGGGCGAGGAAATTCAGATCCGGACTGCATTTGTGCTTTCGAGCATCGGCGAGCTGGGATCTTCGACGCAGCGTGCGGTTGCGATGGCGCTGGAGGACTACGGGCCGATCAAGGGGCACGAGGTGACGATGGGTGCGGGTCTGGACTCGCTGTGCACGCCTGAGGGCGGCGCGGCGGCGGCGCAGACGGTGTTGGGTGACAGGCGTGTGGTGGGTGTGATCGGGACTTCGTGTTCGGCGGCGGCGGTGAAGGCGTCGCCGATTTTGAGCGAGGCGGGGTTGGTGTTGATTTCGCCGACGAATACGGCGCCGTCGCTGACGTCGGACCTGCGGGGCAATGCGGGGGCCGACCACTATGCGGGCTATTACCGCACGGCCAATAACGACCTTTACGAGGCGGAGGCGGTAGCGGCGTTCGCGCACCACGACCTCGGCTTGCACGAGATGGCGGTAATTCATGACGGCGATCCCTACACTTCGGGCCTGGCCAATGCGTTTGCGGCAGTGTTCGAGCAGGGGGGCGGCAGGGTTACGATTGCGACGGTCAGCAAGGGGCAGACGGATATGATGGCTGTGCTGACCGAGATTGCCGCGGCAAACCCGGAAGGTCTGTTTCTGCCGTTATTTCCGGACGAGGCCGGCGAGATCGTGCGGCAGATGGGTCAGGTGGCGGGATTGGAGGATGTGGTTGTAATCGGCGGCGCGGCGTTGGTGGATTTCGAGTTTCTGGCGATACCGGAATCGGAGGGCATGTATGTGGCCAGCCCGGAACTGAATTTCGAAACGAGCGTAAACGAGGCAACCGGAAAGAACGGAGGCGACGTCGCGGCGGCGTATAAGGAGAAGTACAATGCGCCGCCTGGCTCGGTGTACATGGCACACGCGTATGACGCGGCGACGCTGCTGCTGCGGGCGATTGAGGAGGTTGCGGTTGTGCAGGGGGATGCACTTTATATCGACCGGGCGCGGTTGCGGGAGGCGTTGACGGGCACGGCGGATTTCAGCGGCATCGTTGGCGAGCTTTCTTGTGATGAGTTCGGCGACTGCGGGACAGGCGTTCTTCACATCGTACATCACACCGATTCCACGATCACGGATGTAGAGAGCCTGGAGATTGTGTACAGTCACCTGCCGGGGGAGGACAATTAGAGGTCAGTGAAGATTATAAGCCGGTGAAAGCAGGGCGGGTCAGGTGCAGGTTGATGGTGAGAATGGGGCTGATATAGTGGGTGGACGGCATATATGAAAGAGGTGACGCTTTATACGGACGGCGCGTGCAGCGGGAATCCGGGTCCTGGGGGATTTGGGGTTGTGCTGCTATTCGGTGGGCACAGGAAGGAGTTGTGGGGCGGGTATCGGAGGACGACGAATAACCGGATGGAGCTGCTGGCGGTGATCAAGGGGCTGGAGGCTTTGAAGGAGCGGTGCAGGGTCAATCTGTACAGCGATTCGAAGTATGTGCTGGACGGGCTGACGAAGGGCTGGGCAGGCAGGTGGCGGGCGAACGGCTGGCGGCGCAACAGGAAGGGCGAGCTTGCGGTCAATCCGGACCTGTGGACACGGCTGCTGGACCTGTGTGGCGGGCACGAGATGCGCTACCAGTGGGTGAAGGGTCATGCGGGCGATGTGGAGAACGAGAGGTGTGACGAGCTTTCGAACCAGGCGCTGGCGCGCCCAAATCTGGGCGTCGATGAACAGTATGAAGGCGGGGAGCGGGGGCCGGGCCGTTCGCTTTTCGACGCGGGGTCGTAGGTGCGGCGGGACCGGTCCAGTGCGAACGTTGCACTGCGCTGACTGAATAGGAAATCTGGAAACCTCATAGATAACCGGACGCGCCGGCCATACGCGTATGGCCGGCGCTCGCTGAAATCAAAGGCGAATCAGCGTTATGACCAGACCGCCAATTCCCAGAGGGCCGGAGGAAGTTACCGCCCAGTGGATGCAACAGGCACTGACTGCTGGCGGCGCTTCAGGGCTTCCTCCTGTCAGAGAGATTGCTTGGGAGGAGATTGGCAGCGGCGTCGGTTTCCTGGGCACGATTCTGCGCTGCCAGCTCCGGTATGGCGATCCGAAGGCAGCGACTGAGCCGACTTGCTGCGCTCCGAGAACCGTCATCGTGAAGTTGCCCAGTCCGCTTGCCAAGAACCGGCGTCTGGGCAGACGTCTGGGGTTACACAGACGGGGATACGACTTCTACAGGCTGATCGCGCCTCAGGCGCCGGTACGGTCGCCGGCTTTACTTTATGGTGATTATGAAGCCGGCAGCGATCGCTTTGTGCTGGTGCTGGAAGATTTCGGAGATTGGCAAACGGTGAGCCATTTCGACGGCGCCAGCGCGGAGCAGACTCGACGCGCGATCCGCGCGATCGCCAGGCTGCACGGTACCTACTGGAACAAAACCGATCAGCCGCCACTGAACGCGTTTACCGATTCCTTTTCGTCCAGACGCAGAATACTGATTCAGCTGGTCTATCTTGCGAACCTTGTGCCCACGCTGGAAAGGTTTGGAAGCTTTTTCTCGGAAGATATGCGCCGTCTGGCCGAGACCTACGCTTCTCGCATCGACAGCCAGATCGTTCGTGTCGCGGCCGGACCGAAGACGCTCAGCCACGGCGACTTCCGGTTGGACAATATCTTCTTTGCGGCCGACGGCGGGGACGAAATCGCGATCATTGACTGGCAGGTGAGCGGATTGAGGAGCCCCCTGTTCGATGTGGCCTATTTTCTGGTGGGGAGCGTTACGACGGAGGTGCGCCGCCAGATCGAGCACGAGGTGCTGGAAGAGTACACCGCAATCATCGGTGAGATGGGGGTGGAGGGGTTCACGTTCGAGGCGTGCTGGCGCCTGTACCGCGAGCACTCGCTTGCCAACCTCCTGGTTGTGGTCCTGGCCTGCGGCGGTCTGACCCTGGAAGACGAGGCGCGCCGGCGGGTGGTGGAGGTGGGGCTGCAGCGTGTGCTGACGGCGGTTGAGGATTTGGATGGCGGTGAGTGTGTGCCGGGGCCGGTGCCGTTGTTCAGTCGCGGGGGCGCGTTGGCGGCTTTTTCGCGGGGTGCGTATGGAGTGGTGAAGGCGTTGCGGGGGTAGGGGGCGACAGAGGTCGATGTCGGAAGGGGCATGGGATGCCCGCTGACTTCCCGTCGATCTTGACGAACCATGTTACACTTGTTCTGCCAAGATCAGAGGAGTAGATCGTAACATGCCACCCGAAAACAAGAACACGGCAGAGACCGTAACGCCAACGGACAAAGACCTGATACTTCTTTATCACACCTTCTGTCAAGAGAAGTGGTGCGCCTCGTGGCTGTCCGATGCCGAATCCATGCGCGATGAATTTATCGCCTGGCTGCGAGAGAAGCATGCGTCTGCGCCGAACCGAATCGATGAATGGGATGCGTGCTCTTACGAGATCGACGAGGTGCCTGCGCTCGGGGAAATCTTTGCAGATGCGCTTGGACTGCGTGTAGAAGCGATTGAAACAGCAGCGCAGAGAGTGACAGGTGTGGAAATCGGCGCGGGCAGAGTGACAGCGCATCTCATCGATGGGCGAGTGATTTCGGCGCCGCTGCTCTGGTATCCGCGGCTGGCCCATGCTACGCAGGAGGAGCGTAACGGTTGGGAGCTGCGCGACGGCGGGCAGCGTATTCACTGGCCTGAATTGGACGAGGAGATCAGCATAGAGGGAATGCTGGCGGGACAGCCGGTGGGAGAGAATCGGCGATTGTTCGGGGAGTGGCTCGAAGCGATCAAGGCCGTGAAAGGAATGGAGATGTTCGAGGATCGACTGGCCAGAGAGAAGAAGGCTGAGGCTGGGATAGGGAGTGAGTTGTAGCGGAACATGCGCCAACCTATTGCCCTTGAAACACTTTTCAGGCTATGATGGTGGACATACAGACGGAGGGGAAGCATAGAATTCTTTTCCCTGCTTCTGCATAGGAGGGACCATCATGCTAGACGTACAGACCAAACTCACATACGCCGACTATTTGAGGACGGCGGACGACGAACGCTACGAGCTTCTCAGTGGAGAGTTGGTAATGTCTCCATCCCCCAAAGAGATACACCAATACATCCTGGGGAGGCTGTTCCTCCGGTTGGGCACGTTCATTTATGGGCGCAACCTGGGGAGGGTCTATTGTGCCCCTTTCGATGTCGTACTTTCGGATACTGACGTGGTGCAGCCGGACCTGCTGTTTGTCTCCAATAGTCGAGAGAGCATAATCACGGAGGAAGACGTGCGGGGCGCGCCGGATCTAGTGGTGGAAATCCTGTCCCCCGCAACAGCCGAGCGAGACAGAACAGTTAAGCTCGACCTCTATGCTCGCTACGGGGTGCGGGAATATTGGATTGTGGATCCTGACGATAAGAAGATTACGCTTTTTCTGAAAAGCGAGAGCCGTTTGGAGGTTGTAGGCATCTACGAGGCGGAGGAGAGTTTGCGCTCACCCACGCTGGCGGGGTTCAGTATCGCATTGCGGGAGATTTTCTAAGGTGTAAGCAAAGGGCTGGAATGCCCCAATGCGATGTGATGGCCGTGATACAGAAAGGCCCCGCTGTCAGCAGCGGGGCCTTTTGCATTTCCTGACATGCTCTTCTATGGGAGCGGCCGGTTTACTGTGTGACGTGGGGGACGCCTGCGAGCGAGCCGACCAGCTTCACTGCGCTGCGGTGGACCCAGACCGGTGCATCGAGGCCGGGCAGTTGGATGCGGAGCCATTGGGGATCGGGGCCGATGCCGGTGATGCTGGCCCATGTGCCCCTGGGCAGGAGGGCGGTGGCACTGTGCTCGGTGCCCGGACCGGACCGGACGTATACCGCTCCCGGCTGGACGAGTACGGCCGGCTGCGCTGCAACTTCGGCGGCGGTCACGCGTCTGACGCCCTCCACGGAACCTCTGACCTCGGTCATGTGACAGTAGATCCAGACCAGTGAGCTGTGCCCTGGCAGTTCGACCAGTATCCAGTCGCCGGTCTGGTCAATGCCGTAGATGCGTGCCTGGGTTCCCTGCGGCACGACGGCGACCACGTCGTACTCCAGGCCCGGGCCGGAGCGCACGTTCATGGTGATGGGCTGGGTGACGGCGATGGGCCGGTCGTCCGGGGCGGGCGGGAAGAAGTCGGTGACGCCGTAGCGGGGGATGCCGGCGAGCGAGCCTACGGCCACCTTGACAAAGTCGCGGATTACCCAGACGGGTTCGTCAAAGCCGGGGACGATGATCTGGTACCAGATATTGGGCGGGCAGTCGCCGACGGCGATGATTTCGGCCCAGGTCCCTCCAGGGATCGTGGCAACGATGTCGTAAGCGAGGCCGGGGCCGGAGTAAGCGAAGACGGCGTAGGTCTGGACAAGGGCGGCAGGCTGCCGGGAGATCTCAGTCTCGGTGATGCGGCGGACGTTGGCCAGCGGGCAGTCTGCCACGACCAGGTCGCGGTAGACCCAACCGAGGGAGCTGAACCCATCGAGTTCGACCTGCAGCCATTCGCCGCTGGGATCGATGCCGACGACTGCGACCTGTGTGCCCTGGGGCAGGGTGGTGAGGACATCGTAATCGATGCCGGGGCCGATGCGCACGTTCATGACCTCGGGCTGGATGGTTGCGATAGGTCTGCTGCCGGTGGCGCCGGCGATGGGGAGCTTGGCGAGCTCTTCGGCGGAGACGGTGGGGACGTTGGCGAGCGATCCATCGACGGTGACCAGGCTCTGGTAGATCCAGACGGGTATGTCGAGGCCGGTTATTTCGACCTGGTACCATTGGTTGCGGGGGTCAACGCCGATGATGGTGGCGCGCGTGCCATGGGGCAGGGTGGTGATGACGGTGTAGGCCAGTCCGGGCCCGAGGCGGGCGTTCATGCTATGCGGCTGGGTGACGGCCTGGGGAATGCTGCCGGGGGTCATGGTCTGGCGGAGAGCGGCGAGCCAGGTGATCAGGTCGCTGTGTTCCTGGCAGCTCCAGACGGTACGGTCGCCGGCGTAGTGGTCGGGCGTGTCGTCGTCGGTGTCGTCGTCGTCGGTGTCGTCGCCGTCGGTGTCGTCGCCATCGGTGTCGTCGTCGGTGTCGTCGCCGTCGGTGTCGCGACCGTCGGTGTCGGTGTCGCCTGTGTCACCCCTCACGTCGGGTGTCGCATCCGGATTGGTCGGATTGTCCAAATCGATAACAACGATAATTTCCCAGAGATCGTCCGGCAGGCCACTTGTGGGCGGGACCGTGGACGTTGGGGTAGCCGTGGGCGTCTGCGTGGACGTTGGCGTTGGCAGAGCGGTGGCGGTCGGCGTCGACGTGGGATTGCCGTCGGTGTCGTCGCCGTCGGTGTCGCGACCGTCGGTGTCGGTGTCGCCTGTGTCACCCCTCACGTCGGGAGTCGCATCCGGATTGGTCGGATTGTCTATATCGATAACAACGATGATTTCCCAGAGATCGGGCGGGAAGTCACTTGTGGGCGGGATGGTGGGGCCTCCCGTAGGCGTGGCAGTCGGTGTGAGGGTTGGGACCAGGCTACCTGAGGGCGTAGCTGTGGCGGTCGGTGTTGGCAGGCCGGAAGCGGTCGGCGTATGGGTAGCGGTCGGTGTCGGGTCATTTTGCGTCGGGTCATTCTGCGTTGGGGGCGGCGCGAAGGAGATATCGGCCGTGGGTGTGGGCGTAGGCGTAGGCACTGCGGTTGCCGTGGCGGTAGGCGTAGATGTCGGCTGCTTTTGGCGTGGTGGCTGGTTTTGCGGCGGCGGCTGTCTTCGTCGCGGCGGATTGGTGGCGGTCGCGGTCGGTTCAGGTGTGTTGGTATTGGTCGCCGTAGCGGTTGGCTGCTGTTGTGGCGGCTGCTGTTGTGGCGGCGGGTTTTGCCGAGGCGGATTGGTGGCGGTCGCGGTCGGTTCGGGCGTGTTCGTATTGGTGGCCGTAGCGGTCGGCTCGGGTGTATCGGTAGGCGTGGCCGTCGGCTGATTTTGCGGCGGATTATTTTTCGACGGATTGTCGGCGGCCGCGGTGGGCGTGGCCGTGGCGGTCGGCTCGGGCGTATCGGTAGGCGTGGCCGTCGGCTGGTTCTGCGGCGGGTTATTTTTGGTCGGCGGCTGGTTTTGCGGCGGATTATTTTTGGTCGGCGGCTGGTTCTGCGGCGGGTTATTTTTGGTCGGTTTATCGGCGGTCGCGGTGGGCGTGGCTGTGGCGGTCGGCGTGCTTGTGGCGATGGGGGAGAGTGACTGGCCGACGACTTGGAAGTCCTTGGTAGCGGTGTAGGTAAAGCCGCCGTCGCCGATGAGGGTGACGGTCACTGTATATGTTCCGGCCGGGCACTGGTCGTCTATTTCGCCGGGGACTCTGATCTGGCCTAAGCCATTCAGGTCGCCCGTGTACTGGCCGTTGCCGCCGAGACCTGTTCCTTCACAGATGTCGACGTCTTCATTGTCCGTATTGGTGACGTCGGCGCGGTAGTGATAGTTGTCGGAGTCGTCGATCCCGTGGAAGACCATTGTGAAGGGGACGTCCTGCCCCTCATCGAATACGGGGGGCAACCCCTCGATCGTGACGGAGGGCGGGGGCATTGGCGTGGGCGTCATGGTCGGCGTTTCGGTGGGCGTCGGAGTGACCGTCGGTGTAGGCGTTTCGGTGGGTGTTTCGGTAGGCGTGGGTGTGGGCGTAGGCGGCGCTGGGGGATCGATGGTAATGCCGCAGTTACAGGCAAGCGGAATCTCTTCGGTCGAGCCGTCTTCAGTGTAGGTGATCGTACACTTGACCACGTAGGACCCGGGCGTGCAGTTCCTGTCGACACCCAAAGATATGGACCCTGTCGTGCTCCAGTGACTGTACTCCGAAGGGTTGAAGGTGCGGACTACGCCAAACCCTGATCCTTCACAGCTGTCGGCGTCAGGTCCGTCGGCGCTGCCTTGCACCAGGTCGAAGCGGTAGGTGACGGTGGTGAAGGTGTCGTTGGCGTCACAGGTGCCGTCGTCGTTCTGATCGGTGCAGGGGAAGTTGGCGAAAAAGATGCTGATGTTCAGATTTTCGCCTGCCGAGACAGAGCCGTCTAGCGATTCGAAACCGGCGTGCGGTTTGAGATCCTCCTGCGCCGGTTGGAGATCCTCCTGCATCGCAGGGGCAAAGGTTTGGACCTCCGGAGGATTGGGCACAAAGGAGATAACGGTCAGGGCGAAAAGTAGCAGGATGATCGCCGCGACCAGGGTAGTAACCGACTGTTTCGTTTGCGACCCCTTTGGCTCTACTGGAGTTTTGCGACTGTGCATGTCCATGTAGGTTCAGCTTTCCGGTTTCGAGTCTAGTTCCGTCCCGAAAATGGTACCGCTTCTGCCGATGGGACGTACAGTTGTCGCGGAATGTTCCGATTCCGGGAATTTTTCAGGAGAGGGGATTTTCATGCCGGAAATGGTGATCCGGCGGGATGGGATAGGGATAAAGCAAAGGCCCCGCAGTCGAAAGCAGGGCCTTTGCTATGCATTCATTGTGAAAAGGCTCGAAGATGGCGGACTCACTCGGCCGATCTGGCACCTGGCCAGCAGCGCCCCGTTCATTGACGGCTGCGAAGCTGTTTGCGGGGATGGCTACCGGCTGTGCTACGACCAGAGCCGGGGAACCCCTGCAAGCGAGCCGATGGCCACCTTGACAGAGTCGCGGACCACTCAGTCCGGTTCGTCGAGACCTGGGACGATGTGCTCGTACCAGACATTCGGCGGGCAGTCGCTGATGGCGATGATTTCGGCCCAGGTCCCTTGAGGGAGAACAGCGACTCTGTCGTAGGCGAGGCCCGGTCCGGAGTTGGTGTAGAGTGCGTAGGGCTGGGTAAGGGCGGCGGGCACGAGGGCAATTTCGCACTCGGTGATGCGCCGGGTTGCGCTCAACGCTAGCCGGCCTCAGTTGCTGATGAGGGAGGGCTATCTTCGGGCATTTTCCTCGGGATATCGGCCAGCGAGCCGGCGGCGATCTTTGTGTGGCGGCGGGCAACCCAGACCGGCGCATCAATGCCGGGAACTTCGAATTCGATCTGGACCTGGAACCATTCAGCGTGGGGGCCGATTCCGACAGTTCTGACCCACGAACCTTTTGGCAGTCTGGCGACCGCGGTGTAGTCCACGCCCGGGCCGGAGCGGGCCAGCAGCGTTTGCGGCTGGGTGATCAGGGCGGGCCAGGTCGCGATCTCGCGCGGCGTAATCCGTCGGACGCTCACCAGGAGGCCATCGACCCAAGTCATATCGCGCGGCACCCAAGCGAGCGTGTCCAAGCCTTCGATTTGGAGTTGGAACCAGTTCTTGGTCGGATCGATGCCGTAGATTTCGCCCGATACTCCCTGCGGAACAGTCGTTATCACTATATAGGCCAAACCCGGACCGGTGCGCACTTTCATGCTTTCCGACTGTGCGATGGCGAGCGGTCTGTCGCTGTTCGGTCCTGATTCCGGGTGCATTGCGTTTTCGGCCGCGTACGGTCGGAATCTCCCCAGCAGGCCGCCGGCCACTTTGGCCCGATTGCGGGCAACCCAGAGGGGCGTTTTCAACCCGACGACCTTGATCCGGAACCATTCGTCCTGCTGGTCGATGCCGGTGATCCGGGCCCAGGTGCCCTTGGGCAGGATGACTTCGGCCTCGTAGTCTGCGCCCGGCCCGAGGCGTGCTTTCACGTTACTGGGCTGGATGATCAGTGCGGGCAGCGCTGCGATCTCGCGTGCGGTGATGCGTCTGACGTTTACGAGGGAACCGACCACGCGGGTGAGATCGCGGTAGACCCAAGCCAAGGTGTCCAGCCCTTCCAATTCGACCTGGAACCATTTTTTGTCCGGGTCCGTGCCGTAGATCGCGGCCTGCGTTCCCTGGGGCACGGTGGTGATCACGTCGTATTTGAGTCCCGGTCCGAGGCGCACGTTCAGGATTTCGGGCTGGGTGATCAGATAGGGCCTGGCTGCGGGATTCGGTCCCGGCCGGAGCAACTGCACAAGCTCTCTCAGCGCGAGTTGTCTGTATCCTCTGACCGAGCCGGATAGTTCAACCAGGCTCTGGTGGATCCAAGCGGGGCCTTCCAGAGCGGAAAGCTCGATCAGGAACCACTTGTCCTCCGGGCCGAGACCGATGATTTTGACATGTGTACCCTGGGGCACGGTTGTGATCACGTCGTAGTTTGTACCCGGCCCCACGCGCAGATGGGAAATTACAGGCCATGTCCAGGCCTGGACGGTGAAAGCCCCGGCGCGGTAGCGACAGACTCCGTCCAGCGAACCGACGAGAACTGCAAGGTCGCGTCTGATCCAGACAGTCCCGTAGATACCGTCGATTTTGACCTCGTACCAGTCAGCCCAGGGACCGACGCAGATGATTTGGGCGCGTGTCCCGTGCGGTACAGACCTGACGATCTTGTATAGGGTGCCGGGTCCTAGGCGTACATTGGTGCGATCGGGTTGGGTAATCGCCATAGGCCCTTGAGGCGGCGGCTCCGGCGTGGGCTCGGGGGGCTTGGTACTGCGCTCGCTCTTTGGGGTCTGTGTGTCTCGGGACGTCTGGGCGCCTTGCCCGTTGCCGTTCTGTCCGTTTCCGCCTTGTCCGTTGCCGCCTTGCCCGTTGCCGCCCTGTCCGTTGCCGTCCTGCCCGTTGCCGCCCTGTCCGTTGCCGTCCTGTCCGTTGCCGTCCTGTCCGTTGCCGTCCTGTCCGTTGCCACCCTGTCCGTTGCCGTCCTGCCCGTTGCCGCCTTGTCCGTTGCCGCCTTGTCCGTTGCCGCCCTGTCCGTTTCCGCCCTGTCCGTTGCCGTCCTGTCCGTTGCCAGGCGTAGGATTGGGGGTCGGGGTCGGAGGAGGCGGCTCACCGACGTCGAAATCCACGGTGTCGGTGAGTGTGTGGGACTGGTTTGTGGCGGGATCGAAGTAGGTAACGGAAAGGTGGAGCGTATACGGGCCGGGTTGACAGCTCTTTGTCACGCGAAGAGGGATAGGGCCGAGCGATCTCCAGGAGTCGTAAGAGGCTGGTGCGTACGTGCGGTTCCGATTCAGGCCCTGCTCTTCGCAGTTGTCTGCGTCCGTTTGGCCAGCACGATGCAGCATGTCGAAGCGATACGTTACGGAAGTGAACTTGTCCTCATAGTTGCAATTGCCGTCGTTGTTTTCATCATTGCAGGGGAAATTTGCGATAGCGAAGCCGGCGTCCAGGTATTCGCCCGGTTGCACGACGTAGTGTATCAGGTCAACACCAATAATGGGCGAGGAGGATTGGGCGTAGACGGGTTGTGCGCGGAACAGGAATGCTACAGCCAAGTGGCAGAAGAGCAGCGCGGCCAGAACGAAAACTGTTATTCGCAAGGGCATCCGACTCTACCTTACTTCGCCCCTCACGGCGGCCCCCAACTGCCATAGTGTCGACACCGAGAGGACCACAGATCACGAAACTTCGCTGGCAGACTTTGGTGGAGTAAACAATATCCTAGTGGTTTGACCATCCTCTGAACAGGCGGCCCAGATGCTCGACCTCTATAACAGTTTTCAGGCCGAACCATCCGCCCAGAAGTAGCTTCCTTTAGGGGTCAATGAAAGAAATATAAGGGAGGTTGCCATTTCTGATAACGTTTGCAAAAGTACCCGAATCCAGTTCATTTCGTTATTATCGAATTGTTGAGACAGTCCTAGGTATGGGGTAAAGCCAGTTTGCGCTCAATGCCCGGCGGGGGGACCGCAGAAGGCAGATCAACGAAGCGGGGGTTTTGGTTCAACTGGCAACCCAGTTCCGGCCAATTGATCGGAATGCGCATTCAGCGCGAGCTGTCGTCTGTGTTGGGTACGGTGGCGAGGCCGCCGCTGGTCGTCGTTGAGCTGTAGGTGCCGGCGACGCCGGGGTCGATCTCGACTTCGGCGACCTCGCGGCCTCCGGCCATCGAACCGCACCAGGCCGAGATGAAGCTGTTGCCACTCAGGGTGCTGAAACTGAGGCTCTTCGAGTTGGCGGTCGAGGACGTGGCGGCCTGGTCAAGCGAGATGTAGACGGTCGTGTCGGGGCTGGAACGGTGGTAGAGGTTGTACAGCTGCGCACAGCCGCTGACGTCAACCCAGATGACCTCCAGATCGACACCCCCGGCCGGCGGCAGTGAGAGCGCGACGGTGATCGAACTGGTCAACCGACTGCCTGGCGGCGGGTTGCCTCCCAGTGCGAGCTGTATCAGACCCGAAAGCGAGCCGCCGGCTACCTTGGTATAGTCGCGGAAGATCCAGGCCTGTTGGTTAAGGTCGGGCAGGTCGACGCGGTACCATTCGCCCAGCGTGTCGATGCCGATAATCTTCATCCACGTCCCCTGCGGTATGGTCGTGAGGATGTCGTAGGTCAGGCCCGGTCCGGCGCGGGCGTTGAGGAGCAGCGGCTGCGTGATGGCGGCCGGCAGCAGGGCCAGCTCGGCTTCGGTCACCCATTTGACGCCGGCGAGCGAGCCGATCACCGTAGTCAAATCCTGGTAGACCCAGACGAGCGTGTCGAACGCTTCGAGCTCGATCTGGAACCAGTCGTTGTCCGGGTCGATACCGAAGATGCGGCCCTGCGTGCCCTTGGGGACGATGCCGACGATGTCATAGAGCAGGCCGGGGCCGGTGCGCACGTTCATCGTGATGGGCACGGTGATGGCGAGGGGTATGGAGCCGTCTCCGCCGCTGTCGCTCAACAGGAGCGCGATTTCGGCGGCCGTATACAGTTTGACGGAAGCCAGCGAGCCGATAACGGTGGTCAAGTCCTGGTAGACCCAGACGCGGGTGTCGAAGCCTTCCAGCTCAATATGGAACCAGTCGTTGTCGGGGTCGATGCCGTAGATGTAGCCCTGCGTGCCGGCGGGGACGGTGGTGACGATGTTGTAGGTCAGACCCGGGCCGGTGCGCACGTTCATGAGCTCGGGGATGGTGATGGCGAGCGGTACTGAGCCGTCCGGGGCCGGCGTGCCGGTCGTCAGCTGCGCTATTTCCAATGCGGTGTATTGTTTGACGCCCCCCAGCGAACCGATGAGCGTTGTCAGATCCTGGTAGATCCAGACCTGACCGGGGATGCCGGCTATTTCCACCTGGTACCAGTCGTTTTCAGGGTCGATGCCGACGATGGTGCCTTGCGTGCCGGCGGGGACGGTGGTGACGATGTCGTAGGTGAGGCCGGGGCCGCTGCGCACGTTCATTATTTCGGGCACGGTGATGGCGAGGGGCGCCTGGTACTGCTGGGGCGAATAGGACGGCAGGGGCGTCGGGTTGCCGATGAATGACTGGACGCTGACGCCGCCCTGCTTGCTGCCGCCTTGGTTGTTGCCTCCCTGGTTGTTGCTGCGGCCCTGGTTATTGTTGCCTTGATTGCCGCCGTTGTTGCCCGGCTGATTGCCCTGGTTGCCTTGGTTGCCTCCGTTGCTGCTGTCAACCGTTGGTGTTGGTGTTGGGGTCGGGGTCGCTGTTGGGGTCGCTGTGGCCTCCCCTGGCGGCAACTCTTGTGGAGTCAGTGGTTGTTCTTGTGTCTCACTCTCGGTGGTGGGAGTCGGCGTGGCGGTAGCTGTCGGTGTAGCGGTGGCTGTTGGCGTGGCAGTGGCCTCCAATGGCGGCTGCTGTGCCGGATTCAGTGGCTCATCCTGCGACCCACCTTCAGTGGTGGGGGTCGGCGTGGCGGTAGCCGACGGTGTGGAGGTGGCTGTTAGCGTGGCAGTCGGTGGCGGCGGTGGGGGTGGCCTTCGCGTTGGCGTTATCGTTGGCGTCGGTGTTGGTGTTGGTGTTGACAAGGAGACCTGGAAAGTCTCAGTGTCGCTAAGAATTATCTCTTGGCCGTTGTCAGGGTGGGTATACGTTACGGTGAGTACGGTCCTGTAGGTGTCTGGCGGACACTGATATGTTATGCGAAAAGGTAATGTAGGAAACGTTCTCGAGGAGGTGTAGGCCCCACCCTGTCCGTGGGTTGAGTTAAACCCCGGCCCTTCGCATGGGTGATCATTCTCAACACTTACACTGGAATCACCGCCAAGTATGTCGACCCTGAAGATGAAATTGCTGGGGAATGTATCCAGATAAGAGCATTGACCATCTCCATTTTTGTCTTTGCAGGGGATATTTGTAAAGCCGTAGCCGCCGAAAAGGTTTTCTCCCGGACTCACGGATTGACTCAACAGAGAGAGGTGTACGTCCCCCGTTTGGACGTCCTCCTCTTGTGCGTAAGCTGTCTGGGCGCGGAATGTGAAGCTGGCGGTCAGGGCAGAAAGCAGTAGTGCACCCACCCCGACTGCTGTAATGATCGACAGTTTGGTTCGCATTCGCATCGTCTTTTCCTCTTTTCTATCGACGAGCTTCCCAACGAAGCGTAAGAGCAGTGAACGATTCCATTTGATCGTGCCGATGGAGTGTTCGCCGATATTGGAGGCAGTTCGCGTGTGCTTGCCGCTGGCTCCTGGTCATGCGGAGATTGGGCGGCAGCCAAGCAAAGACTTGTGCTGCGAATCCGGTGCATCGCGGCCGGTTATGATGTTTTCAGAATATTCGGGGAGCGGGACGATTAAGCCGCTCGAATAAAACAGCGGACCGGGCGCGGTCCGGCATCAGGAATGAAACCGGAAGAACGCAAGGCGCGCTGAAGAGGATGAGGACCGGGGGTCGTGCATCCAACTCATCCGCGCTGGCAAAGGTGCTGTTTTGGGGCGACTGTTTTTGGGCGGGGCGGCCCGCGTCCGCGGGCCAGTTGTGACGCTTGCTGAAATTCTTGCAGTCATTCCGCTATGGCACCTTTTCTACAACTGTCGATCCGATAATCGTTCAGGGAGCGGGAAGATTAGGCCGCTCGAATGAAACAACGGATCGGGCGCACCCCGGCATCAGGAATGAAACCGGAAGAGCGCCGGGCGCGTTGAAGAGGATGAGGACCGGAGTCGTGCATCCACCTCATCTGCGCTGGCAAAGGTGCTGTTTGGGGCGACTGTTTTTGTGCGAGGGTTTCCCGCGGGCGCGGGCCAGTTGTGACGCTGTCTGGGATCCTTGCAGTCATTCTGCTATGGCACCTTTACTGCAACTGTCGATCCAATAAACGTTTTCTAAATGAGTCCTCGATGCTCCACGCGTGTGGAGGGATCAGGATCGTAGATCGTTATATCGACTTTGTCAAGACTTTGTACAGAATTTCGGTCATTGTTTTTTGCGGGCAAAAGGCCGGATCTGAGGGCCGATTCACCCTCATGGGGACTGATCTCCAGAGTAGCGGACTGAAAAATCGCCGGAAAGGTGTAGCCATTGCGCATGACAGCCGGCGCGGCGACCTCTGGGCAGGGGCGGGGGCCCGTACATATCGTAGGCAGATCGTATACGAATCGTTGATCCTTCTTGAATGGGCCTTCATCAACGACTTGTCCTCCTGAACGTGAGAGAGGTCGGACACGATCAGGGCCGCATTCAACTGATGTAGGAGGCCCCCGTTGACGTCGATGACAACGAGGGCCTCCTGGAATGCAATCACTTCGTCGCGATCGGATATGGCGTGGCTGCTCGGCATGCGCGCTCAGCGCGAGCTGTCGTCTGTGTTGGGTACGGTGGCGAGGCCGCCGCTGGTCGTCGTTGAGCTGTAGGTGCCGGCGACGCCGGGGTCGATCTCGACTTCGGCGACCTCGCGGCCTCCGGCCATCGAACCGCACCAGGCCGAGATGAAGCTGTTGCCACTCAGGGTGCTGAAACTGAGGCTCTTCGAGTTGGCGGTCGAGGACGTGGCGGCCTGGTCAAGCGAGATGTAGACGGGCGTGTCGGGGCTGGAACGGTGGTAGAGGTTGTACAGCTGCGCACAGCCGCTGACGTCAACCCAGATGACCTCCAGATCGACACCCCCGGCCGGCGGCAGTGAGAGCGCGACGGTGATCGAACTGGTCAACCGACTGCCTGGCGGCGGGTTGCCTCCCAGCGCGAGCTGGATCAGACCCGAAAGCGAGCCGCCGGCTACCTTGGTATAGTCGCGGAAGATCCAGGCCTGTTGGTTGAGGTCGGGCAGGTCGACGCGGTACCATTCGCCCAGCGTGTCGATGCCGATAATCTTCATCCACGTCCCCTGCGGTATGGTCGTGAGGATGTCGTAGGTCAGGCCCGGTCCGGCGCGGGCGTTGAGGAGCAGCGGCTGCGTGATGGCGGCCGGCAGGAGGGCAAGCTCGGCTTCGGTCACCCATTTGACGCCGGCGAGCGAGCCGATCACGGTGGTCAGGTCCTGGTAGACCCAGACGAGCGTGTCGAACGCTTCGAGCTCGATCTGGAACCAGTCGTTGTCCGGGTCGATGCCGAAGATGCGGCCCTGCGTGCCCTTGGGGACGATGCCGACGACGTCATAGAGCAGGCCGGGGCCGGTGCGCACGTTCATGGTGATGGGTACGGTGATGGCGAGCGGTATTGAGCCGTCCCCCCCGCTGCCACTGAGCAGGAGTGCGATTTCGGCGGCCGTATACAGTTTGACGGAAGCCAGCGAGCCGACTACCGTCGTCAGGTCCTGGTAGACCCAGACGCGGGTGTCGAAGCCTTCCAGCTCGATGTGAAACCAGTCGTTGTCGGGGTCGATGCCGTAGATGTAGCCCTGCGTGCCCGCGGGTACGGTGGTGACGATGTCGTAGATCAGTCCCGGGCCGGTGCGCACATTCATCAGCTCGGGTATGGTGATGGCCAGTGGTACTGAGCCATCTCCGGCCGGTGCGCCACTGATCAGCTGCGCGATCTCCAGCGCGGTGTACTGTTTGACGCCCACGACTGAACCGACGAGTGTTGTCAGGTCCTGGTAGATCCAGACCTGACCGGGGATGCCGGCTATTTCCACCTGGTACCAGTCGTTGTCGGGGTCGATGCCGACGATGGTGCCTTGGGTGCCTGCGGGGACGGTGGTGACGATGTCGTAGGTGAGGCCGGGGCCACTGCGCACGTTCATTATTTCGGGGACGGTGATGGCGAGCGGCGCCTGGTACGGCTGGGGTGAATAGGACGGCAGCGGTGTGGGGTTGCTGATGAACGACTGGACGTTGACGCCGCCCTGCTTGTTGCCGCCTTGGTTGTTGCCGCCCTGGCTGTTGCTGCGGCCTTGGTTGTTGTTGCCTTGATTGCCCGGCTGGTTGTTCTGCTGGTTGCCTTGGTTGCCGCCATTGCCTTGGTTGTCGCCGTTGACCTCTTCAGTCGGCGTAGCCGTCGCGGTCGGTGTCGCGGTCGGCGCATCCGGATCGATTGTCGGCGTAGCCGTCGGTGTCGCGGTCGGTGCGTTTGGATCGATTGTCGGGGTGGCCGTGGGTGTCGCGGTCGGGTTGTCGTCGTCCTGTGGTGGGAACAGAGGCCCTTGCGTATCGCTGGTCGGCGTGGCCGTTGGGGTCGCGGCCGGCTGTTGCGGCTGCGGCTGTGGTTGCGGCTGAGGTTGTGGTGGGCGTGTATTGGTAGGTGTGGCGGTTGGAGGTGCTGCGATTACTTCAAAATCGGCCTTCGCGGTAATTGAATCGGTTATAAGCCGGCTCGAACCCATCAGATAGACTCTCCACGTGTACTGCCCGACCGGACAGTTCGGGGAAGTTCGGTTTCGATCGTAATCGATCACTCTCAGATTTCCATTGCCCTTCGAAAAGGAACGGGAGTTACCCAAATACGACCCTTGACAGTCCTCTATGGGATCGGCAAAGGAGGTATCACTACGTGCGTATACTCTACCCATATAGTAACAAGGGTCATCGAATGCCGTATGGTGCGTGCCACTTTCCTTATTGCAAGTAAGACTCTGGAAATTCCTGAAGGTATATTTTGCCATTTGGGATTCGCCTTGTTGCACGACCCCGTTGTAGGTGTTCAGATCAATTGTCACCGACGACGGGCTCTGGGCGTGGGCGATCTGCGGCCGAGGGGCGATGATGACGGCAAGAAGTGTTAGTAACAGTGCGCCGGCCCCGACCAGGGAGATGATCGGCAGTTTGGTTCGCATTTGCATTGGTTTTGCTTCTCTCCTATCGGCGAGCTACCTGCCATAAGGCATAAGTCGTGAACGATTCCAGTCAGTCCTGCGGATGGAGCGTTCGCCGAATTGGGAGGCAGAGACAGAAAGATCTGCACTGCGAAACCGGTGCATCGCGGCCGGTTATGTAGTTGTCAGATGAACAGGGAGCGGAAAGAAGAGCCGCTCGAATGAAACAGCGGGTTGGGCGCGTGCCGGCGATAAGAATGTAAGCCGGAAGCGCCCCGTGTGCCCGAAAGAGGATGTGGATCGGGGTCGTGCATCCACCTAAATCGTGCTCGGGAGGGGGCTTTTTCGGGCGGCCGATTTTGTGCGATCGCTGCGCGCGCATAGGTGCCGATGATGACGCTGTCCGCGCTGCATGCAGTCATACCGCGATGACCGCCTTTCTGGGTTGTCGAACCGATAAAAATAATGAGACCGGCTCCCTGCGACGCGAGGGGCGCGAAGGGATCCTGATCGTAGATCGGTGTATTGCCGGTGTCAAGCCTCAGGGACCGATTTCGGTTACCAAAATGCTGCGTGTGCGCGGCGGGATCAGAGCACCGATTCGCGTGGGTGGAGGTCGGTTTACCAGTGTAATAGAGTGGAGGCGGGTTGGAATTGCGTAGGCACTGGGAATGGAAGCCGGCGCGTTGGCGTCCGCTCACCGGCAGAGGTCCGTCAATGTCGTAGGAAGATCGTATACTGATCGTAGATCAGATCCGGGTGCGCTTTCATCAGCACGTTTACCTCCTGTACTTGAGGAGAAAAAGAGGCGACATCAGTGCCGCATTCAGCCAATGCAAGGGGCCCCGCTGCCGCCATTGACAACGGGGCCCTTTGGTATACGCTCGCATCGTCGCAATCGGATATGGCAAGTCTGTCCGAAAAGCGGGATCAGCGCGAGCCGTCGTCTGTGTTGGGTACGGTGGCGAGGCCGCCGCTGGTCGTGGTTGAGCTGTAGGTGCCGGCGACGCCGGGGTCAATCTCGACTTCGGCGACCTCATGGCCGGCTGCCATCGACCCGCACCAGGCCGAGATGAAGCTGTTGCCACTCAGGGTGCTGAAACTGAGGCTCTTCGAGTTGGCGGTCGAGGACGTGGCGGCCTGGTCAAGCGAGATGTAGACGGTCGTGTCGGGGCTGGAACGGTGGTAGAGGTTGTACAGCTGCGCACAGCCGCTGACGTCAACCCAGCTGACCTCCAGATCGACACCCCCGGCCGGCGGCAGTGAGAGCGCGACGGTGATCGAACTGGTCAACCGACTGCCTGGCGGCGGGTTGCCTCCCAGCGCGAGCTGTATCAGACCCGAAAGCGAGCCGCCGGCTACCTTGGTATAGTCGCGGAAGATCCAGGCCTGTTGGTTGAGGTCGGGCAGGTCGACGCGGTACCATTCGCCCAGCGTGTCGATGCCGATAATCTTCATCCACGTCCCCTGCGGTATGGTCGTGAGGATGTCGTAGGTCAGGCCCGGTCCGGCGCGGGCATTCAGCAGCAGCGGCTGCGTGATGGCGGCCGGCAGCAGGGCCAACTCGGCTTCGGTTACCCATTTGACGCCGGCGAGCGAGCCGACCACCGTGGTCAAGTCCTGGTAGACCCAGACGAGCGTGTCGAACGCTTCAAGCTCGATCTGGAACCAGTCGTTGTCCGGGTCGATGCCGAAGATGCGGCCCTGCGTGCCCTTGGGGACGATGCCGACGACGTCATAGAGCAGGCCGGGGCCGGTGCGCACGTTCATGGTGATGGGCACGGTGATGGCGAGGGGCACGGAACCGTCCGCTCCGGGGGCGCCCAACAGTTGCGCTATTTCTTGCGCAGTGTAGATCTTGACGGCGACCAGCGAGCCGATAACGGTGGTCAGGTCCTGGTAGACCCAGACGCGGGTGTCGAAGCCTTCCAGTTCGATGTGAAACCAGTCGTCGTCGGGGTCGATGCCGTAGATGTAGCCCTGCGTGCCGGCGGGGACGGTGGTGACGATGTTGTAGGTGAGGCCGGGGCCGGTGCGCACGTTCATGAGCTCGGGGATGGTGATGGCGAGCGGCGCAGTGCCGTCGGTGGGCGATACGCCCTGCAGTTGGGCGATCTCCAATGCGGTGTATTGTTTGACGCCCCCCAGCGAACCGATGAGCGTTGTCAGATCCTGGTAGATCCAGACCTGACCGGGGATGCCGGCTATTTCCACCTGGTACCAGTCGTTTTCAGGGTCGATGCCGACGATGGTGCCTTGCGTGCCGGCGGGGACGGTGGTGACGATGTCGTAGGTGAGGCCGGGGCCGCTGCGCACGTTCATTATATCGGGCACGGTGATGGCGAGCGGCGCCTGGTATTGCTGGGGTGAATATGACGGCAGCGGTGTCGGGTTGCCGATGAATGACTGGACGTTGACGCCGCCCTGCTTGCTGCCGCCTTGGTTGTTGCCCCCCTGGTTGTTGCTGCGGCCCTGGTTGTTGTTGCCTTGGTTGCTCGGCTGGTTGTTCTGCTGGTTGCCTTGGTTGTTCCCCTGATTGCCACCATTGCCCTGGTTGCCGCCGTTATTGCCGTTGTTGCCGTTGACCTCTTCAGTCGGCGTAGCCGTCGCGGTCGGTATCGCGGTCGGCGCATCCGGATCGATTGTCGGGGTGGCCGTGGGGGTCGCGGTCGGCTGGTCAGGGTCGTCCCGTGGTGGATGTAGTGGCCCTTGCGTATCGCCGGTCGGCGTGGCCGTAGGTGTTGCGGTCGGCTGGTCAGGGTCGTCCCGTGGTGGGTGTAGTGGCCCTTGCGTATCGCCGGTCGGCGTGGCCGTAGGTGTTGCGGTCGGTTGTTGCTGTTGTGGTGGTTGTGTTCGGGGCCGCGGCGTGGCCGTCGGAGTACGGGTCGGTGTATTGGTAACGATGGGTGTCGGATCTGGATTCACGTTGACACCAAAGTACTCGATCGCGGAGGCCACTTCGACCTTGTCGGATCCCATCAGGATGACCTTCAGAATGTATTGTCCCCCTGTCGGACAGCTAGAGGGAAGCACAGGGGGAAGGACTCTAGTTACATACTCAGTTCCGTCACCTTTCTGAAAGCTGCGATTCCCGCCCAACCCCTGTTCACAGCCAGAATGGCGATTATTAGTGGCGCGATCATATATCTCGGTGCGATGGTAACAGACGTCGTCGAACGATGTATGGTGCGGGCCCCCAACGTTCTTATCGCATGTAACACTTTGGAAATTCCTGAAGGTGTAGAACGCCAAGGTCTGACCGGGTGTCGCATTCCCAAAGACGTTATTCAGATCAATATGAACCGACGGTTGAGGATTCTGGGCGTAGGCTATCTGCGGCCGGGACGCGATGATGGCGGCCAGGGCAGCGATCAACAGTGCGCCCAGCCCTACTATAGTGACGATCGTAAGATTGGTTCGCGTTCGCATCGTCTTTGCCTCTCTCCTATCGGCGAGCTTTCCTGCCATTGGGCATAAAATTGAACGATTCCATTCAGTCCTGCGGATGGAGCGTTCGCCGAATTGGAAGGCAGAGACAGAACGACCTGCACTACGAAACTAGGGCATCGCGGCCGATTATGTAATTGTCAGATGAACGGGGAGCGGGAAGAATACCGCTCGAATGAAACAGCGGGTTTGGTGCGTGCCGGTGATTAGAACGAAAACCGGAGGCGCACAGTGTGCCCTAAAGAGGATGTGGACCGGGGTCGTGCATCCACCTCAACTGCGCTCGGGAGGGGGCTTTTGCGGGCGGCCGATTTTGTGTGATCGCTGCACGCGCGTGTCCGCCGATGATGACGCTGTCCGCGCTGCATGCAGTCATACCGCTCTGGCCACCTTTCTGGGTTGTCGAACCGATAAAAATAACAAGAACAGTTCCCTGCGACGCGAGGGGCGCGAAGGGATCCTGATCGTAGAATGGTGTACCGTCGGTGTCAAGCCCTAGGGACCGATTTCGGTTACTAAGATGCTGCGGGGCCGCGGCGGGAACAGAGGGCGGATTCGCGTGCGCAGAGGGCGTTTTTCCAGTGTAATGGAGAGGCGGCGCGTTGGAATTGCGTAGGCATGGGGCATGGAAGCCGGCGCTCTGCCGTCCGCGTAAGGGGGCCAGTCCGTCTATTTCGTAGGCAGATCGTATGCAGATCGTGGATCACTTTTTGCCAGCGAATGCAGGGGAGACAGAAGCCGGGCGGACATGCGGAGGAACAGGCGCGACATGAGGGGGCATCTGCACTGAACCGGCGAGCTCGGAAGGGCTGATGGGGGGTTGTCGCGGCGGCGCTCCCCTTGCGAGGAATTGAACGGTGGAAGGAGATCGTTTATCATCCTCGCAGCCGCGGCCTGAACAGTGGGAGAGGCCGCTGTGGGAAGGGCCAATGCCTTGGTGGCTGAGCGCGGCGCGGTATAGCGAGGAGGGAGATGATGGGGGATTGCAGGTACTGCGGAAAGTCTGCCGGCTTCCTGCGCAAGGAACATAAGGCGTGCGCGGAGGCGCACGAAGAGGGGCTGGAGAGTATTCGCAAGATGTGTGTGGATGCCGCGCTGTTCGGGGTTGACGTCAATGGGCTGCCTGACAGGGTGCGCGCAATCGGCGCGGCGGCCTATATCGACACATCAGGGGCGGCGATGACGGCGACCCTGGCGCATGGCTGGGGGCAGGCCGTCAAGGCGGCGATGGATGATCACTTCCTTTCCAACGAGGAAAAGAGGGCTCTAAACCGCTACCGCTCGCAGCACAATCTCGGCGCTCACCATCTCGACGGTAGCGGGCAATTCACGCTGTTCAGGATGATGAACCTGCTGAACGCGCTGAGCGAGCACGGGGTGGTACCGCGATTTGACCGGCGGCAGGTGCGGCCGCCTTTCAACCTGATGAAGAGTGAGGAGTTGCTGTGGCTGTTCGGCGGCGTAGATTACCTGGAGCAGGTGACGCAGCGGGAGTTTCGAGGCGGATCATTGGGCGTGAGTTTTCGCGTGGCAAAGGGCGTTTACATCCGGCCGGGCGCGTTTCGCGGCCGCTCGGTGGCGACCAGCTCGATGCAGCATACGGACTCGGGCGTGCTGGGGATCACAACCAAGCATATCTATTTCAAGGGGAACAGTAAAAGCTTCCGAGTGAGGCTGGAGAAGATCGTATCATTCGATCCGTACCGGGACGGGCTGGGCATCATGCGCGACACGGCGCGGGCGAAGCCGGAGGTATTCAGGATGGGCGAGACCGATGCCTGGTTTTTGGTCAACATCATCGACGCGGTGATGAGTCTGGACCGGGTCAAGCTGCCCAAGGCGGGTGATCCGACGCTGGATGATATTGTTGACAGGGATCTGGTTTGAGGGACGAGAGGGGAGGGCGTACAGACAAGAAGATTTCATCTCACTTTCGAATTTCAGCTTTCTCGTGCTAAATTGGTGCCAGAGTAGGTAAGTAGATGTTACAGAGACCCTTTTGCAGGTGGGGTCGCCCTGTAACAGGAGGTCGACATTCATGACTACGTCCGATGGAAACGATCATTTGGGGGAACCAGAGTCCGCCCTGATACGCGGCTGGCTTGAAAACGTTGATCCGAAAAACGGGACTGCCAGACTCAATACTCTAATGGATCATTCAGTCCCTTTGCGGTTCGACGCCGCCTTGCGGAAAGACATGCTCAGGCTGGAAACCAAACACGTCAGGGTGGATGGCCGGGGTTGGATCAGCGACGAGGACAAATGGGTCGTCATCGACATAGATAAGATAGTCCCAACTTCGTTCGAGGTACGGACAGTCGAGGAGATTCTTAACGATCCCAACCCGAAGCTCTTCGACCCCGATACAGTCGTCACGGCCAGTGAGCCTTTCGACGTGGATGAGTTCCTGCGTACTATTTACGAGGGCCGCGGGCGAGAGTGGGGGAAACAATAGATCCGATAGTTCTGGATTCCAGTGTCGTATCCTACATTTTCAACAGTGATCCCATCGCCCGCTACTATGTTGAACGCAGCGGGGTAACCGACAGTACATTTCATTCCAAACGCTTGAGGAGGCCTGGTACGGTGCGCATAGCCGCGGTTGGGGCGCAAGGCGGATGCAGGAACTCACAAGCCATCTTGAACGATATGAGGTCATTTGGCCAGACACCGACCTGGTGGAGGTATGCGCCCGTTTGCGCGCTGAACGAAGAGCCTCCGGTCGTGAGTTGAACATGGCTGACGCCTGGATCGCTGCTACCGCAATCATGCTGAACTGTCCTCTGGCCTCTCATGACAGCCACTTTGTAGAAGTTCCCAATCTCCAACTGATCAGGTCGCCGATACCCTAGCTACTCTCAACGACACAGGGCGACCTCAGCCCTCTGGCCGGTTTGCGCCCCAGCGGGTTAGGGCGTATTATTGCGCGGTCAATTAAACAGTTTAGTAAACGCGTCATTGGCCGCTGCCGGCAGGGGTCGAAAGCGCGGGAAAGGAGCGCTGCGTAGTCGTGGCTACGAAACAGCGGGCGGAGAATGAGTTGCGCCCGGTCCGGTTTGAACTTGACTATATTCTGCATCCGGAAGGCTCGGTGCTGATCAGCATGGGGAACACGAAGGTACTGTGCAATGCGACGGTGGAGGAGCGTTTGCCGCGCTGGCTGCACCGGTCTTCGCACCGGCATGGGTGGGTGACGGCCGAGTATGCGATGCTGCCGCGCAGTACGCACCAGCGGGTTGACCGGGAGACTATGCGTCCGAAGGGACGGACGCAGGAGATCACGCGGTTGATTGGCCGCAGCCTGCGGGCGGCGGTGGACCTGGACAGGCTGGGCGAGCGCCAGATCGTTGTCGACTGCGATGTGATCCAGGCGGACGGGGGGACGCGCACGGCGGCGATCACGGGCGGCTACGTGGCGCTGGCGCTGGCGGTCAAGCGGCTGGAGCGCAGGAAAAGGGCGAAGCCTGGCACGCTGATCCGCCAGGTGGCGGCGGTGAGTGTGGGTATTCTGAACGGGAAGGCGTTTCTGGACCTGGACTACCAGATGGACCAGAACGCCGATGTCGATTTCAACGTGGTGATGACGGATAGCGGCGAGTTTGTGGAAGCGCAGGGCACGGCTGAGGGGGAACCGTTCAGCAAGGGCGCGCTCAATGCGATGATGCTGCTGGCGGAGATGGGGATAGAGGAGTTGATCCGTTTGCAGAGGAGCGCGCTGGCTGAGGCTGGCTTCTAGTTTTTAGTTTTCAGGTAACTGTTAAGTCATGCTCCGTGTGCTGTATGCGGTCTGTCTGGGGGAATGTACCGTGAGTATATGTGTAGCGGGCTCTCGATGGTCATCGCGGTGAACGTTGGGTATGTATGGGAGTGGCCTCGCCTGTCTTGCTCGCGTTTGGCACATTTTCGGAATTTGCCAGTAGGCTGGGGGAAGCGTGGGCCGACACGGGTCGGCAACTTCGTATTGCCCACACACTCGCTGCGACGCGAGGTTGTAGGAGAGGGGGCGTTGCGGGGGCGGAGCCCCCGCACAAGGGAGGGCCGAATAGGCCCGACCGCCCAGAAAAGCAGGGGCTAGGGACTAGGGGCCAGGGGTTAGTGAAAGCAGCGATTGATAGGCGATAGGTTTGATAAGGATTGAAAAGCACTTTTCGCCGTGCTGAATTGTAAGCGCCTTTGGGTAAGGACTTAGCAGTCACGTTTTCAGTTTCTAGTTTTTGGTAACTCCTTGACGCGTACGGGCGGTGGTTTTCGACCGTTTGTTGAGGGCTATTTCACTGAGAACCAGACTGTGAATACGGGGAAGCGAGAGAGGGGAATGGGGTATTGAGCAGGAAGAGGAAGCGGGTTACGTTGCGCGATGTGGCACGGCATGCGGGGGTATCGCCGACGGCGGTTTCGTTCGCTTACAATGCGCCGCACCAGTTGAGTCACACGACGCGGGAACATATTCTGGACACGGCGGAGTCTCTTGGCTACCAGCCTCATCCGGTGGCGCGCACGCTGGCGACGGGTCGCACGAATGCGATCGGGCTGCTGGTGCCGACCAGTCTGAACTGGATGCTGCACGATCCGCTGTTCACGCATTTTCTGGGTGAGGTGGGCGCGGCCTGCGACCGGGAGGAGAAGCGGATCGTGCTGGCGTCGATGCACGAGTCGTGGCGCCATGACTCGCGCCAAGGCGGCGAAGCAGTGGCGCCAATTACGTGGCTGGCCTCGATAGCGGCGGACGGTTTCCTGATGTTCAGCATCAACCGCGCCCACCCGCTGGCCGAAGCGGTGCAACGCTCGCTGCGGCCGATCGTTCTGCTCGACAGCGCCGACGACTTGCAGGCGCCGACATTCAACATTGACGACCGCGGCGGCGCGTATGCGGCGGCGCAACATTTGTTGGCGAAGGGGCATCGCCAGTTCGCGATCGCGACGATGACGCCGCGCCGCGACGGGGTGGTGATACCCTCGATCGAACGCAGAGTGCAGGCGTTTTCGCAGGCGGTTGAGGAGGCGGGACTGCCGCCGACAGCGGTGCAGATCGTCCACGCGCGCGGCGTACCTGCGGCCGGTCACCAGTCGTTCCAGAATATCTGGAATTTACGCCGGCGGCCGACGGCGGTTTTTTGTGTGAGTGACGTGCGGGCGCTGGGGATCCTGAGCGGCGCGCGGCGGGAGGGGATCTCGGTGCCGGATGATCTGGCGGTGGTTGGCTTTGGCGATCTGCCCGACGCGAGCGTGTCGAGCCCGCCGCTGACGACGGTTCACCGCGATATGGACAGCCAGCCGCAGCTGGCAATCCGCACGCTTTTTCAACTGATCAATGAGCAGATCAGTGAGGCTGATATCGAGTCGCCGCACCTTAGCGAGACGCGGCTGGTGGTTCGGGAGAGCAGTTAGAACTGCGGTTTTTAGTTTTCAGTTTTTGGTTTTTGGTAACCCCGCTGATGCGCGGCGGTTTGATTCACGAAGGGCCGCGAAGAGCGGCTCTTTTTGATCCACAGAATGCCGGCGAGAGGGCCTTGTGTGGGTGGTGGTGTGGACTGTGGTTGGGGGAAGGGAGAGGCGGGCGCGGGGTGGGCTGATTCTACCCTAGAGGCTGGCGATTTCTGGGCGCTGGTCGCCGTTGTTGGGGCGGCCTAGGACAGCCCCGATGTCGTCACCGCGCTGGACCTGATAGGTCGGGATGTTGGAGAGGGCGAGTTCGTGGGTCAGCTCCGCGTAGGACTCCTGGCCGCCGAAGGTGGAGCCGTCGATGACAACGGCGACGCTGTGGACGCCGCGGCGGCGGATTTCGCGCAGGGCCCGCACCCAGGCGGGGTCGGGGTCTGAGGTGATGGCCAGGATCATATCGTTGCGATTGAGGCGCACGCCCTCGGTGACGATGAGCTGGTCGAAGGTAATGCTGCCCTCGGCGGAGACGACTGCGAGGGCTTCCAGCATTTTACGCATCTGGCGCTCGCCGCGATCGATCTGCAAGAGGTAGCGCTGGCTGCCGTGCCAGATGAGGCCAACGGCGCGGTTGCGCAGCAGGAAGTAGCGGGCGATGCTGGCGGCGGCGGTAACGGCGTACTCAAGTGTGCTGGGGGCCAGCTGCAGAGCATCGTCTCGTCTGCGGCCGCTGAGGCCGAAGACGCCGGCTTCCGGGGGCGTCAGCCGCCACGGGAGGCTGTGGGCGGTGCGGCTGTGGAGATCGAGGAAGAGCCAGATGTCGGCTGAGGGGTCCAGTTCGAACTCTCTGGTCATGAGGCGCCCGGTGCGGGCGGTCGACAGCCAGTGGATGCGGTTGAAGCTGTCGCCGGGGGCGTATTCGCGGATGCCGGAGACGTTGGTGGTGATGTATTGGGCGCGGCGGTTCAGCGCTTCGCCGCCGGCCAGATCGGCGGCGGGCGGCTGGAAGGCGGATAGGGTGACGGTGGCCGGATAGACGATGAGGTCGCTGGTCTGGCTCAGCGTCTGGTCGATGGAGAAGAGGCCCAGGGGGTCACCGCTAAGGAGACGCATGGGGCCGAGGCGATAATAGCCGCGCTGCTGGCAGTATGTCCGCACCTGCCAGCGATGGTGGGCGCGGCCCTGGAGGTGGCTGACGACGCGACTGGCGCCATGGAAGGGGACGGTGGAGAAGTCCCGCACTTCGAGCCACAGTTTGGGGATCCGTCCGTGGTTGCGCACTTCGAAGCTTTCTTCGAAGTGCTGGCCGACCTGGCTGCGGCGGGCACGTGTACTCCGATTGATATGGATAGCGCGCGTGCTGGTCCAGGACCAGAAATAGCTGAGTGCGAGGATGCCGCTCAGGAGATAGGCGAGGTTGAAAGCGAGGGGGCGCCCACTGTTGAGGGCAAAGCCCCAGGCGGCGACGAGAGCGGCGAGAAGGAAAAGGAGGCGTGTTGACATGGACGGCAGTTTTTGGTTTTCAGTTTCTAGTTTTTAGTTGCAAGTGTCATTGCGCCCGTTGTCGCGGTGCGTTGACCCTGAATCGAAGGGTATGGACTGAAAACAGGAAAACCAAGGCAGGCGGCGTTCAGGCGGCTCTTACGCGGCTGCCGGGCACGGGTGTATGGGCGAGCGCGTCTTCAATCACCTGGGCAGCATCCACATTCTTGATGCGGGCGGAGGGGCTGACGATAAGCCGGTGGGCAAGTGTCGACTCGGCCAGGAGTTTGACATCGTCGGGCAGCACATATTCGCGTCCATCGATTGCGGCCCAGGCGCGGGCGGCGCGGAAGAGGGCCAGGCTGCCGCGAGGGCTGGCGCCGAGGTAGACGTCGGGATGATCGCGGGTTGTGGCGACAAGATCGACGATATATTCCTTGACGCTGTCGTCGACATACATGTCGCGCACGGCCTCCTGGGCCTTTGAGAGCTCTTCGACAGAGACGGTTCTTTCAAGATTATCGATTGGATGCGTCAAGGCCTGCAGGCCGAGGATATTGACCTCGTGCGCCTTCAAAGGGTAGCCGAGGCGGATGCGCATGAGGAAGCGGTCTACCTGGGCCTCGGGAAGGGGGAAGGTGCCCTCATATTCGATAGGATTCTGGGTGGCGAGCACCAGAAACGGGCGGGCCATGTCATAGGTTGTGCCGTCGACGGTGACCTGGCGCTCTTCCATCGCTTCGAGAAGCGCGGACTGTGTTTTGGGGGTGGCGCGGTTGATCTCGTCGGACAGAACGATCTGGGCCATAATCGGCCCGGGCCGGAATTCGAATTCGAGGTTTTTCTGGTTGAAGACGCTAACGCCGGTGACATCGCTGGGCAGCATATCGGGCGTAAACTGAATGCGGCGATAGGTGCTGCCGACGGTGCGGGCGATGGCGCGCGCCAGCATTGTTTTGCCAACGCCGGGCACATCTTCGATGAGCAGGTGACCCTCGCATAGCAAGGCGACCACGGTCATGCGGACTTCGCGATCCTTGCCAATGATAACCTGCTCGACGTTGGCAATGATGCGATTGGCGACGTCTTGCACTTCTTGCATGGAGTTTTCCTCTTGTCAGTGGTTCATGGCGAGCGATCCGGGGCCGGAGGGTCTTGGCGGCTGCAGGGCGCCCTGCGACCATGCACGCTGTCCGTGTGGGATGCGAAGCGGGCAGATTACTCGATTATGACGCATGGTACGCGCATTGCGTGTACGCCAGGCTCCAAAGTCGTCGATTTTGGCGACGTATTATGCGGTTCACACGGGACTTGACAGAAAAGCGTTGCATCCGAATCGCCGGATCGGACAGAATTCGGGCTTAGTTTACAGCACTTTAGAGCAGAAAGACAATACGCCGTCAGGTGCAAACGCAGCGGAGAAGGTCGGCGGCGGCTCGCGGTTGAATGGGGCGAACGCTAGTCATGGGCTTTGAACGGCTGTATAATGACCGCTTATGGCGTTGCACGAGTATCCCCGCCCTGCAGATGATACAGGTATCGGCATCCACTGGTGCGCCGGCGTGAGCGCGGCGACTCCGGAGATGGTGGAGACGTTCTGGCTGCGGGAACTGATGGAGTTGGGCGTTAAGTGGGTCAAGATTGCGGACCAGCGCGGTGCGCTGGACCTGTCGCGGGCACTGCTGGCTGCGCAGATCATGCCGGTCGTTCAGATTGTGCGGGAGGGGGCGGGACCGGGCCGGCTTTCGACCGCGGAATTGGCGGACGTGGAAAGGCTGGTCGAGGCCGGGGTGCGCTACTTCGAGCTAGATAGCGAGCCGGACGGGGCCGCCTTCTGGGGGCGGGAGAGGCTGCCGGAGGATGCGCTGGCGGTGACGGCGCGGGCGGCGGCGGCGAATATGGAGGCGATCCTGGAGCGGGGCGGGCTGCCGGCGGTCCCGGCGCTGACGCCGGAGGGGGATTGGCGGTTGGCGGAGGAGATCGCGCGCGTGGGGGGCGAAGCGCTGTTCGAGGAGCCGATCTGGCTGGCGATCCACAACTATTCGAGCAACCGTCCGCCGTACTATCCGGGTGACGCGGCCCATAGCGGGGGCGCGCGGACCGGGCGAGAGTTCTACGCAGCCCTGGCCGCGGAGGCGTGGCAGGGCCGGCCGCTGGGCGGGGTCAACGACGGGGGCCGCCGGCCGGCGGATCGTGGAGAGCAGCCAGATGGGCCTGATGACGACGCTCCTGACAGCTGGAGGGAGGAGGCGGCCGCGGTGCCGATGGAAGATCGGGCGTCGAGGCAAGGCGTATACTGGCGGGCGTTTGAACGCTTGAACGATGAGGTGGTGCGTTTGACAGGCCGCAGTCTGCCGATCCTTTCGACGGCCAGCGGCTATTTGATCAATGAGAGCGCGGACCCGCGCTTCCCGGCGACGACGCCGACGCTGCATGCGACGCAGACGCTGGAGATCTGTAGGGCGATGATGGGGACGAGCCGCCACACGCCGCCGGCGCCGGACTATTATTTCTGCACGGCCTTCTGGTTGCTGGCGCACGGGGCGCTGCAGGGATCAGGGTCGGTAGAAGAGGGAAACACATGGTATAGCTCGCTGCACCTTGCGGGAGGGCAGGAAGAGAGGGGGGAGGAGAAAGAACTGGCATCGCTGCCGACGGGGCCGGTTCCCGTGGCGGAGACGTTCGGCTGGTCGACGTTGCCGATCGTTTCCCTGCTGAAGGCGGAGCCCAAACGGCCGAGGGCGCGGGCAGGGCGAGAAGAGAGCCGGCCCCCGGCCCCCGTTCCCGGTTGGCGCTACGGGTTGCGGCCAACGGGGGATGGTGTGCTGAGCGGGAAGGTACGGGGCGGGGCCGGCGCGCAGGTCCGGCTGACGCACAGCGACGGGTTCGCTTACGAAACGATCGCCAGGACAAGCGGCGTCTACCGTTTCGTGAATCTGCCGGCGGGGCGGTACAGCCTGGAGGTGACCGCCCCTGCGGGCAGCCGTGTGGAGGCGATCGATATTGGGCCGGCGCAGGAGGCAGTCTGCGACGCGGCGGCTTACGGCTGGGGTTTCGAGATTGATCAGCGGGCTGTGGAGCGGGGGCGCATGCTGTCTTTCGGTGTGGAGCTTTTGCCGAACGACGATCCCGGCGCGCTGGCCCTGCGCGTCAGCGACAGCGAGGGGAAGAGCCGGGTGGTGCCGTTGGCGCGTCGCAGCCAGGAACTGACGGCTTCTTGCGTGGTGGGGCCGCTGGCGGCCGACAGCTACCTGCTGGAGGCCCTGGGTCTGCCGAACAGCGGGCCGGCGCCACTGCAGTGCCAAGTCCCGATTGATCAGGGGATGGCGACGCGTGTGCTCTATGTCTATTCCTACGATGACAAGAGAGCCGCGGCGCAGGCGTCGGCGATCAGCGGTAGGGTGGAAGGCGGGGCGGGCTGCACGGTGCGGCTGCGAGCGGAGGAGCCAGGGGAGGGCCCCGGTGAGCGTCTTGCCGAGGCGGACGAGGCGGGGGAATATGTCTTCAGCGGTCTGGCGGCGGGCAGATACTATGTGGATGTGAAAGGAAGGCGGCTGCTCAACTGGCCGTTGCCGATTGATCTGGATGGGCGCAACCAGGTCGGTTGCGATCTGCTGCTGCTGCCGGAGGATGCGCTGCCGGCGCGGCCGGACCCTGCGTCGCTGCACGGGCAGACGCAGCCCGTTGCGGCGGCTGCACCGGCGCGATTGACACAGCCGGCGGGAGAGACGCGGGCTGCACGACAGATGGCGCTGGTTGACGCGCAGGGGCAGCGATACGTGACGCATGTGGAACCGTCGGGCGAGTTTACATTTGACAGCCTGCCAGCCGGCGATTACGACCTCTATGCTGAGGGTTTCGGCAGCTGGGGGGTTCACCTGGACGCGGGTGACCGACTCAGCATCCAGTTGTGGCAGACGGAGAGAGGGTGGAGCCGGCAGACGCGCATTCAGACGGCCGTGGCTACACCCGGCATGATCCGTGTGCAGTGGACGGGTCAGGCTGATTTAACGATCATCGTGACGGACGCTGACGCCAGCATGGAAGAGCTGGACGCGAGCGGGGCCGGGGAGGCCGAGGCGGCTTACCGCGCCGAGTTCGGGCCGTTTCCGCCGGGCGCGTACCTGGTCCACTGCCCGGAACTGGCGATCAGCGCGGAGGTTGAGCTGACGGCGGGTGAGGCGGCGGTGGTTTCTTTTTTGAGTTTTTAGTTTTCAGGTAACTACTGAGCCATGTTCTGTGTGTGTACTGTGTGCAGTCTGTCTGGGGGAATGTACCGTCAGTATTACTGTAGCGGGTTCGCGATGGTCATAGCGGTGAACGTTGGGCATATATGGGAGTTGCCCGCCTGTCTTGCCTGCGCTGGCACATATTTGGAATCTGCCAGGACGCGGGTGGGGGGGTGGAAGCCCGGTCGCAGCGGGTCGTCAAGGTCATATTGCCACACACTCGCTGCGGCGGGGGGTTTTAGGAGAGGGGGCGTTGCGGGGGCGGAGCCCCCGCACAAGGGAGGGCCGAATAGGCCCGACCGCCCAGAAGAGCAGTGGTCAGTGGTTAGGGGCGACGAGGCGTTAGAGATGGCTGGGTAGTCGCGTTTTTCGTCTATGGCAGCTTCTAAGCCACTGTATCGAGAATAGAGCTGATGTGTGTCTACTCATGGCTTCGGAAGAGGCGGAGGCAAGAGTCTGCGCCGGGCTGGACGGCGTGCACGTCTACTGCGCGATTCGTTGCTAAAGGTCTACTGCACGCAGAAAGTACCTCAATGCGATTGATGTCATCTTCAGCGCCCTTTTGACCCACCCAATGGCCCCGACGTTTATCAGACATAAGTTTGGCATTGGCTGTTTTCTCTTACTACTCGCTGCGCTCCTGGTAAGCCCGCTCTGGGACGAACAGGGACTTCCCGGAATACACAACGATATGCTCCTGCATATGCACCGTGCGGCGGCCGTGGCGCGGTCTTTTGAGCAGGGCGTATTCTGGCCGCGGTGGCTTCCGATTGCGTATCAGGAGCTTGGCGCGCCTGTTTTCCACCATTACAGCCCGGGTTTCCACTGGCTGGTTGCCGCGGCCCATCTGATTGGATTTCGTTTGGACGCGTCGGTGAAGTTGGTATTCACGGCGGCTTTTGTTTTGTCTGGAATCTGCACCTACGGGTGGCTGCACCGAACGTTTTCGGTGGAGGCCAGTCTTGTCGGGGCGGTGCTCTATCTGGCGCAGCCCAAGTTTTTGCTGCGCGGGATTTACTATTTCGGGGACTATCCACAGATGCTGGGCATACTTGTTTTGCCGGTCTGTCTGTGGGCAGTAGACGCCCTTCACTCAAAGGGAACTCCCTGGAACTGGCTGTTTGCGGTATGTTCACTGACGGCACTGGTGTTCAGCCACAACATAACGACGATAGTGGGGGCGTTCGTCCTTGTGATCTACTGGCTGATGCTGGCCATTCTTTACGGGCGGCATGACAGTCTGATGCGATGCGCTCTGGCAGCTCTTACGGCGGCGGCCTTGTCGGCAGTTTTTTGGCTGCCGGCGGTAGCAGATTTGTCTTTTGTACAGATAGATGATGCCCGGAGCGGTTACTTTTCCGTAGGCAATCACTTTCTCAGTTTGCGGGAGTTGTTACATCTGGAGCCGGTCTTTCTGGACAGCAGCGCGGGCAATCCACTGACGTTGCCTTCATCTACATTTGGGTGGCCACAGATATTGGCCGTGGTTGCCGGCCTGCTGAGTGCGCTCTTTGCGGTGCGTCGGGAACTGCGGGTCTGGGGCTTTGGGGGCGGGCTGTTTGCCCTGGCGATGCTGACTCTGACGCTGCCAGTGTCAGAGCCGGTATGGCACGCAGTTCCCGGGCTTGAATTTGTGCAGTTTCCGTTTCGGCTGGTGCCCTTCGCGACCCTGGGGTCGGTGGCAGCGGGCTGCGCGGCGATTGACGCCTGGTCTGAAAGACGACGGTGGGTTCCGACTCTTGTTTTGCTGTTTGGTTCGATTCTGGTCGTTTTTCCCTATCTGTTTCCGAGGCTGATCTCGATTTCCAGCTACAGGCTTGTAGAAACGCTGAGCGTTGAAGAATCCTTAGTTTACGAGAGAACCTACGGGCTTTGGGGCTTTGCCGCAAGCAAGGAGTTCCTGGTTAAAGGTGCGGACCTGGGTTACGTGAAAAAGGAGAGAGTGGCGCCGCGGGCGGTGAAACTTACGTGGCTCTCGCCGCACCGAGCAGTTGCGGACCTGTCGGGGCAGGCGGAATCCTTGCTGCGATTGCACTATCATCCCGGGTGGAGCGCGGAGCCGAGTGCCGCGCTGACGCCGGGGCCCGGCGGCTGGACGGAGGTGAGCGGGCTGCGGGACCCGGAACGGCCCCTGGTCATACGTTGGGAAGGAACTGTGTGGGAACGGCGAGGAGAGTTTATGAGCATGTTCGGTCTGCTGGCCGCCCTGGTTGGGTTCCTGTTTTTTGTGGTGCGCAGGCGGAGGGGGGAGAGCGGCAAATGGGGCGCGGGGCGCGCTGAGACGCCGAGCAGTTCTCGATTCGTCCCTGTAATGGCGGGATGCGTTCTGACCTTCTTCATGGTTCGCTACTTGCTGGGCTGGACTGTAGGAGGTCCATTTTTATGGCACTCGTCTCCAGGTGAAGTGCCCTTTGGGGTGGAAGGCCAGCCGAAAGCACTCGGGGCCTCAGAAACCGGACAGGTGACACTGCTCGGTTGGAAGCTTCTCAGCGGTTCGAATCCAAAGCCTGGAGACACGGTATCTGTCCGTTTTTTCTGGCAGGCCCAGGATCAGTTGGACGAAGATGTGCGAACACTTCTTCACCTGTACACGCCCTCCCTGCAGCAGTCCTGGGCGACCGAAAATGAGGGGGCGATTCGCCCTCCGGCCACTGTCTGGGATCCAGAGAGTTACTACATTGAGACGATGCGGCTTACCCTTCCCGTCGACATACCACCTGTCACCTACACGCTTGTTGCGGGGCTTTCCTCTTCTACGGGAGGGAGATTTCATGTTCCGGGCTCGATGGACGGACTCATGCATCTGCGGGAGATGTCGGTAGCGCCATTACGTCCGGGCCTGTATCAGAGAGTGCGTCCGTCGACGGTTGCGGAAGGGGGTACGGACGACGGACTGCGGTTACAGGGCTATGATCTGTTTGACGGGCCCGCGGGCCGCACTTTCCGCCTGTTCTGGGAGACCGGCCGAGGCGTCGAAAGAGATTGGGTTACCTACATCCATCTTACGGACTCTCGGGGAGAGTTGGTAGCCCAGTTCGATGGTCCTGCGCTTGCCGGACTTGAGCCGACAAGCGTGTGGAAGCCGGACAGCCTGTATATCGACCGCCGCAAACTCGAGCTGCCCGCTGATTTGGGCCCGGGGCGTTATCTTCTGCGCGTGGGGCTTTATAGTATTGAGAGCGGGGAGAGACTTCCATTTCATCCTGACGATACCGGGCACGACCATTTTGAGGACGGCCAGCTTCTTGTACCGATAGATGTTCAAACCGAGGTTAGTTGTCATACGCGGTGTGGGCCCTTGGGCTGGTGAGCAGGTCGTCAAGGAGTAGGGGAGGGCGTGGCTTTGGGTTCACTGGGGCAGATTGTGGTCTTGGGTGGAGCACGGGAGTGCAGGTTGGAGTCGGCCGGCGTCCTTGGGTGTTCTTGCAGATGACGATGGAAGGTATGGGGTGATTGGCGTGATGAGGAAAAGGCGTAGATGGGCGGCAGCCGGGGTCCTGCTTTTTGTGTTGCTGCTGTGCGCGGGCTGCGGCGGGGATGACGGCGTCGCGGCGGTGGCGGAGGAGACGGTGGCGGTGACGCCGCCGAGGCCGATTTTGCGCTGGATGGGGCCGGCCTTTGTGCGGCCGGTGGACAGGGAGCTCGTTGCGCGCTGCGGCAAGGAGGTCGGGATAGCGATCGAGCTGCTGCCGGCGCCGGCGAATCCGGTGGACCGGTTGGGGCTTTATCTACAGTTTCTGCCGGCGGAATCGGACGACATCGACCTGATCGACTTTGACGTGGTCTGGTCGGGGACGCTGGCGCCGCATTTGCTGGATCTGAACCCGCATCTGATGGCGGCGGAGCGCGGCCAGTATTTCCCGATCTACCTGGAGAACAACAGCGTGGGCGGAGCGCTGGTCGGGCTGCCGCAGATGGGCGACGTCGGGCTGCTTTACTTCCGGACGGACCTGCTAGAGAAGTACGGATTCGGGGGGCCGCCGGATACGTGGAGCGAGCTGGAGGAGATGGCGGCGGCGATCCAGGCGGGGGAGCGGGGCGACAATGCGGAGTTCTGGGGGTACGTGTGGCAGGGGAATGTGTACGAGGGTCTGACGGTGAATGCGCTGGAGTGGCAGGCGAGTATGGGGGGCGGCCTGATCGTGGATGCGGAGGGGCGGCTGGCTTTGGACGACGTCGCGGCCGGTGCGCTTGACATGGCGGCGGCGTGGGTGGGCGAGATCAGCCCGGAGGCGGTGACGGTCTACCAGGAGGAGGATGCGCGCTGGCAGTTCCAGAACGGCAATGCTGCTTTCATGCGCAACTGGCCGTATGCGTATGGGCTGGGCCAGGCGGAGGACAGCCCGGTCCGCGACCGGTTCGGCGTGACGCGTTTGCCCAGGGGGGAGGGCGCGGAGGCGCGGCATGCGAGCGTAGTTGGGGGGCAGCAGATTGGCGTCAGCCGTTACAGCCGGTACAAGGATGCGGCGGCGGATGCGGCCCGTTGTCTTACGGACGCGAGGGCGCAGCGGCGGCGGGCGCTGGCGGACGGTACGCCGCCGGGGATGGCGGTGCTGTACGAAGATGAGGAGGTGCAGGCGCGCATCCCGGCGGCAGCGCAGATCGTGGAGAGCCTGGCCGAGCACGCGGTGGCGCGGCCGGCGGCGATGACGGGCGGGCATTACACTGAGATTTCGTTGGTCTATTTTGTCGAGGTGAACCAGGTGCTGACGGGCGAGCAGGACGGTGCGAGCGCGGTGGCGCGGATTGGGGAGCAGGTCGCGGCGTGGGTGGAGTGAGTTGCGGCGATGCCATACGCGTGGAAAGCAGATGGCAGGCATCCTCTCGCCATATCTAAACTGCATTCGCCATATCGCGTTTTTTCGCGTGCCGGGCTCTTGTCAAAATCGACCAAACTGTTCGACAAGAGGGGCGAGGCTGTCATTGGGGCCATCTCAGGAACGGTGTATGTCTACTCTAGGGCGACCAGCCGACGGGAGGCGACTGCGGACAGTTCGCACGGGCTCGCGGGGCACAGTATTCTGTACATTGCAGCGAACCGACTGTCGGGAGGAAACTCCTCTGTGCCAAGCAGTTTGCCGGAACTGAGAAAGGCGGGGTTACGCGGCAGTCCACAACTGCCCGGCGGACCTCGATTCACAGTTGCGTTGTAAGGCCAGCGGGGAGCAAGAGCGCGACAGATGAACTGAAGCAGGGGCAAGCAGGAACATGAGCGAACAAAGAAGAGGGCAAGGGCAGCGTAAAGGAACGCATTCCCGAAGGTCAGAGGACTTTGACATCCTCCTGAGGGTAAAGGGTACCCTGGACAGGAACGGCGTGTTGAATTGGGATAGACGCGTGCCGGTGAGCGAGTGGGAAGGCGTCGCCACCGACCCAGAGGAGAAAGTGCTGCGTGTAATTGGTTTGAACCTGACGTGGCTGATGCTAGCCGGAAGGATTCCCGCTGAACTGGCCAGACTGTCCGCGTTGCACTGGTTGGAGCTTGACGGCAGCCAACTTACTGGACTCATACCCCCGGCGTTAGGTCGATTCAGGAATCTGCAAGTCCTGCGTCTCGGCGGCAACCGCCTGACAGGGGCGATTCCGCCCACATTGGGCAGGCTCTCTGAGCTATGCGAACTGGATCTTGGAAACAACAGACTGACGGGTCCCATACCGCCGACCCTCGGCCAACTGTCCAAATTGTACCTCTTAAGTTTCTATAACAACGAGCTTTCGGGATCCGTCCCGCCCGAACTGGGTAAACTTACCGACCTGGAAGTGCTGGAACTGTCTGGCAACCGGCTGGAAGGGGCGTTGCCATCTGAATTGTGCAGTCTGACCAAACTGGCAAGTTTGTGTGTGGCCGATAACCGATTGACGGGTAGGATCCCACCCGACCTGGAAAAGCTGTCCAACCTGACGGAGTTTGATCTCACCGGCAACCTATTTACTGGTGACGTCCCGCCTGGAATGGAAGGCCTTGTCCGGGGGGACCCGGATTATATCGAATAGGGGTCTGGGGAGATCGGGTTTTTTCGCCGCGGGTGATGGGCGCTCACCAGGGGTGGCGCTATTCGTTTGCCGGCCGGCGGCGGGCCCATTGCAGCAGGACAAGCAACGCGAACAGAGGCAGGGCGGCCATGCGGCGCAAGCGCCAGGGTTGGCGGGCGAGGCGGTATAGCCATTCGAGGCCGAGGCGGCGCAGCCAGAGGGGGGCGCGGGGGGCAGTGCCGGCGACGAAGTCGAAGGCGCCGCCGATGCCGAGGGCGACGGCGACAGGCAACTCCTCTCTGTGTTGGTGAATCCAGATGTCCTGGCGGGGATGGCCGTAGGCGACGAAGAGCAGGTCGGCGTGCGCCGCGGTCAGGCGCTGGCGGATTACAGGCCAGTCGGTGTCGGCGGGTGAGCCGGCGTGGGTGCCGGCGACGGACAGGCCGGGATAGAGACGGGCCAGTTCGGCAGCGGCGCGCTCGGCGATGCCGGGGGCGGCGCCGAGGAAGAAAACGCGCCATCCTTGTGCCGCGGCCCGTTCGCAGATGTGGTGGATGCCGTCGGAGCCGGTTACGCGTTCGTTGAGGCGTACACCGGCACGGCGTGCGGCCCAGAGCACGCCGACACCGTCGGGCGTACAGAGATCGGCCGCCGCCAGGACCTGCGCGAAGGTGGGATGGCGGCGCGCGGTCATGATGAACTCGGGGTTGACGGTGCAGACCTGGCGGGGGAACAGCGAGGAGTGAGTTTGCCCGCCACTGACTTCATCTTCCGAACGGTTGTCAGCGGAAGGACCGGTGTTCTCAGTCTTCTCACGACTCTTGGCTCTTTTTTCGGCCTGCGCTTGCGCGATCCAGCCGCTGACTGCGTCGAGGGTCTGCTGGAAGTCGACGCAGTCGACGCGGACGCCCAGAATTTTTATTGATGCCCAACCCTGCTCCCGAGGAGAGCTCATTTTTTGGCGGCGGCCTCTTCGAGCACGGCCAGCGTCTCCCTGGCTGCTTTTTCCCACGAAAAACGTTTGACATTTTCATAGCCTTTGGCGATCAGCTCCTGCCGCAGGTTCTCGTCCTGGCTGAGGCGCAGCATGGCCTTGGCGATGTCGTCGACGTCCTTGGGATCGACGAGCAGGGCAGCGTCCGCGGCGATTTCGGGCAGGGCAGAGTTTTTGGCGCACATAACGGCGACTCCTGTGGTTTGGGCTTCGAGTACGGGCAGACCGAAGCCCTCGAATAGGGACGGGAAGGCGAAGAAAAGGGCCTTGCGCATGAGCGCGGCCACGGCGGCGTCGGACAGGTAGCCGGGGAAGTGGACGCGGCCGGCCAGTCCTTTGGCGGCGGCATGGCGTTCGTACTCCTGGCTGAGCCAGCCCCAGCGGCCTACGAGCACGAGGTCCCAGCCGATTTGTTGCCGCTGGATGAGGCGTGCGAAGGCATCGATCAGGCGGAGGAGGTTTTTGCGGGGCTGGATGGTGCCGACGTAGAGCACGAAGGGACGCTGGTAGGAAGGCGCGGCAGCCGCGTCCTGGTCGGGAGCGGATGTTCGCGGCACCGGCGCTTCGTGGATGACATGGATTTTGGCTTCGGGCACGCCGTAGAAGCGCTGCAGGTCGCCGGCTGTGTGACGGCTGACGGCGATGATGCGGGTTGCGGCGGCGGCGCTCCAGCGGGTGGAGAGATCGAGGTAGAGACGCTGGACGGGGGTATGTGAGCGGGGGAAGTAGCGATAGCCGATATCGTGGAGCGTGACGACGGTGGACGGGAGAAGGGGCGGCGGCAGGAAGGGGACGACGTGGGCGGGCACGAAGAGCACGTTCGGCGGGCGGAGGCAGAGTTCCCAGGCGAGGGTGCGGTGGGTCCAGAGGCGTTTGCCGGGCAGTGTGCGGACGGTGACGGCGCCTTGGTCGTGCGGGGGCGGGGCGGCGCCTCGCATTGCTTCGGCGGAGGGCGTTGTGGGCGCGTAGAGGCGGAAGGCAAAGCGAGCGTTGGGCTCGGCGAGCATGTGGCCGATGATCTGGCGGGAATAGAATTCGGTACCGGTGGGCTGGGTGCGCAGGCTGCGGGAGGCGTCGAGACCTATAAGGAGAGGAGAGAGTGAAGAGGTGAGAGGAGAGAGGGTCGCTTGCGACTCGCTTCCCGATGCTTGTAATTCACTTCTCACTGAGGACTCCAGCGTGTATTCCGGCCGCGGCCAGTTCGTCGGGACCGATCGGGCCTTTCCGGAGCAGTTGCGGCTGGGGCCCGCTGAGGTCGAGGACGGTGCTGGACTGGGCGAGGGGGGCGGGGCCGGCGTTGATGAGGAGAGGGATGCGGCCGGCAAGCTGGTCGAGGACGGCGGCGGCTGTCGCGCATGGGGGGATGCCGCTGCGGTTGGCGCTGGAGGAGGCGAGGGGGCCGACGCGTCGGGCGAGGGCGCGCAAAAATGGGTGCGCGGGCAGGCGGACGCCGACGGTGTCGCCGCCGGCGGTGAGGGCGGCGGGCAGGTGGCTGCGCGCGGGCAGTACAAGGGTGAGGGGGCCGGGCCAGTAGCGTTCGATGAGGGCCTCGGCCGCGGGGTCGCCGGCCGTGCGTACTACTGCGCTTGCCTGCTCCGCGTCACCGAGCAGGACGGGCAGTGCCTTATGGTCCGGGCGCTCCTTGACCGCGAACAACTGATCGATGGCGGCAGCATCGCTGTAAAGGCAAACAAGGCCGTATACGGTATCGGTGGGGACGCCGATTACGGCGCCCTGCTGCACTGCGGCGGCGGCCTGTTCGAGCGCGCCAGTTTGGTCAGCCGCAATAACGACTGTCATCGGTTCTGCTCCGCTACAGTTCGTACGTGTCGATGCGCAGGCTTTTGCGACTGCGGGAGTTCGCGCTGCTGCAATGGCCTGCGTACCGAAATGCATTCAAAATGATACCAAGGTTTTTCGATCGGGTTGCCTAGAGGGAGTCAGGTAATTTCCTCCGCAGTCCCTATTCTCGCAAGCTCTACGTTTCACTTGGATTCGACTCCCAATGCTGGAATCGGCCACAGCAGTGCAGGAGCTTCTCTTTCCTTCATTAGCACCAGCATAGCCCATTCTGTGCTGATGCTTGTTCCTATTATTATCCTCTTCCCATCACTGTTGCATTCGCAAATTTCTGTAATTCACCTAGAATCCACTGACACTCTTCGACTCTTTCACCAAAAATGCCAGAATTGACGTATGGCGACGCGTCCCGAAAGCTGCCGAGAGAGCCCATAATTTCCTCGAAAATTTGCTCTCTGTTCCTTTGCCGGTAAAGGAATGTTCCTACAGTGAACTGGAATTGGTTATTTCGGTATCCGCGATAAGCAAAGCCTAACGAAAAAAGTATTTCGAGTTTATCGAAAACATAAGTGTAACTGTCAGGATCAGTGAACAGCGACTTAGAATGTTCCTGCAGCAAATTAAAGAGTCGATTCTTGAGTGGTTGGTCAGCGTATTCTCGACCGTCGACAAACGGTCCCAAAGGAAATCCTTCATTGTCGGAAGGTGAAATTGACACATGCAGATCCATAGCGATGTAAGTTCCCAAGATACGTCCAAGGAATCGAAGTCGATTTGCTTTGAGCGCACCCAGCGCCAGAGCATACAGCAACAGTGCTCCTGGTAACAACTGCACTAAACGAGTCAATGAATGGCGACTTCCTTGGTAGTTTGCTAGCGCCAATCTTTCCAAAGCACGTTCCCAAACGCCGAAATGTTCATCTTCGGCCCAAAATCCTCCTATAGTTGCCATAGCAAGCAATGTTGAACAGGCCGCCTCATACTTAGGTGCCTGTACCATCGCAACTTCTACTGGACTTCCTAGATTCTGATCATTTAGTACTGCAAATGTCGAAGCGGTTGTCACTTCCAAGACCTGATCTACGACTTCTTCAATAAGATCTACAAACCGTATTCGGTATTTGGGTTCACTAAGGTATCTCTTCAGGCTCGCAACGGCGACACCTGTCGAAAGCGGATGAGGCCTCGAAAACTCCTCTAGAGACTTGACATGCTCATGGACTCTTTGGAAAAAACTGTCGGCATCAGCAATTGAAACTTCCTGAGCATCACGGTGTTTGATCAAACGACTTGCTGTTTCGTTCACCGTTCCGCGTATTGCCCAAAAGGTAGTAAACCGACGTGAGGGTGCACGAAAAATAGCGTCACCCAACGCGTGGTCCCATTCTGCTGACCACCCACATACGACAAGTCCGAATTCGTCAAAAATGCGATTCAAGAGCCGATTGTATTGGCAAGGATAGATAGAGAGTTCTTCCGGTGTGTTCCGAATGCGTGTGTCAAGATAACTCCCATGAATTTTGAATACACAGCACCGTGTATGTATAAGAGGAAGAGCACCTTCCACTTGTTCAGGGGAACTCAGGACAGTTGCCACCACCCCTGCATCTTCTAGAGCTTGCTCTATTAAGCAGTCAAAGTTTGTTGTGATGATGACCTTGAAGTAACCTTGTTCGGTTAGTTTTGCAATCGCTCGGTGAGCCGTGGTCGGTTGCTTAAGGCCTTGTTCTCGCTCTTGTTCATTTGGTTCAAGATACAAGCGCAGCAGTTGTTGTCGCTCAGCCTGGGTTTTGGCAAGCCCGTCAAGGAGTTCGGAATAATTGGGTTCCCTGTCAAACTTCTCCCGAAACCAACGTTCTGGATTCACCTCAGCGTCTCCGCCTTCTAGGGCTGCGAGTCTTCGAACTAAGTCAAGTGTGATTTTCCAACCCGTGGGGATCCCAGCTGAACTAGATAGACCGGACCCGAGAAGGAGAGCATACACGCCCGGGTTGGAATGGATTGAAATTGCTAACGTGTTAGTGGGATCAATCATTTGACTTCAACCTAATGCGCGTTCAATCGGATGTCTCAAGTTTTCTACACGGGATGCACTTCCGGAACACCACTCTCTCGTACACACTGCCGACTTTCGCAAGTTCTTGGCCTCACCTGGGATCTGCAGTGGTTTTTCCATTCTTGTGCCCTGTGTATACTACTGATGGCTTAACGGTACGTCAACAATCATTGCGATATGAGAGACGAACACCCATTTGAAGATCTGCTGGTGCTGATCAAGGGCGCCGGGGACCTGGCAACCGGCGTGGCCTGGCGGCTGCACCGTTGCGGCATCCCGGTGGTGATGACCGAACTGCCCCGCCCGCTGACGGTGAGGCGGACGGTGGCCTTTGCGCAGGCCGTGTACGACGAAGAGCATGAGGTGGAAGACGTCACGGCGCGCAAGGCGCTGGCGGCGGACGTTCCGGATGTGCTGGATGCGGGGGAGATCCCGGTCCTGGTCGATCCGGAGATGGAGGCGATCGAAGAGCTGGCGCCATCGGCCGTTGTCGACGCGATCGTGGCGAAGTGCAATACGGGCACGACGATGGAGAGCGCAGAGTTCGTGGCGGCGCTGGGGCCGGGCTTCGAGGCCGGCGTTGACTGCCACGCGGTGATTGAAACGAACCGCGGCCCCAATTTGGGACGGGCGATCTGGGAAGGTGCAGCAGAAGCCGATACGGGCACGCCGGGCGCGATTTTGACGCCGCCAACCGGCCAGGAATCCGGAGAAGGCAACGATGGCGGTCCGGCAGAGGACGTTGCGGCGGCGCGCGTGCTGCGCGCGCCTGTAGCGGGGCGCTTTCAGCCACTGGCGTGCATTGGCGACCGCGTGGAGGAGGGGACACCTTACGGCGCAGTCGTGCAGGCCTCGGGCAAGGAAACGACGCTGCTGGCGCCGTTCAGCGGCGTGCTGCGCGGGTTGATCCATGAGAGTGTGGCGCTGCAGCAGGGGCTCAAGATCGGAGATATCGATCCGCGCGGGGACCATAAGTACGCGTTCCGTATCTCGGACAAGTCGCTGGCTGTGGGCGGCGGTGTGTTGGAGGCGTTTTTGCACTGGCATTTTGGCCGAAGCGACGATAGCGTGACCGAGGAGTTGGGGTTCTGATGGACGGAAACCTTTCCCACGGCCCTCCCGAGCAGGAGGGCATCCAGATCCTTCCGATTCCAGGCATACCGCTGGTGCAGCCGGGCGATGATCTGGCGGCGCTGATTGTCGAAGCGGCCGGGGCGGCCGGACTTTCCCTGATGTCGGGGGATATCCTGGTGTTGGCGCAGAAGATCGTCAGCAAGGCGGAAGGGCGGCTGGTGCGGCTGGCCGATGTGACGCCGGGCGAGGAGGCGTTGCACCTGGCGCAGGAGACGGGTAAGGACGCGCGCGTGGTGCAGGCGGTGCTGGATGACAGTAATGCGGTCGTGCGCGCGCGGGAGGGGGTCCTGATCGTCGAGCAGAGCAGTGGCTGGGTATGCGCGCACGCCGGGCTGGACCATTCGAATGTGGCGCCGGAGGAGGAGGAGACAGTGGCGTTGCTGCCGGCGGATGCCGATGCGAGCGCGGCGGCGTTACGCGGCCGGATCGTGGAGGAGACCGGGGCAACGGTGGCTGTGCTGATCAGCGACAGTCACGGGCGGCCGTGGAAGATGGGGACGGTTGGGGTCTGTATTGGCTGCGCGGGTCTGCCGGCGCTGTGGGACCAGCGGGGGCTGACCGACCTGTTCGGATATGAACTGGTGGCCAGCGAGGAGTGCATCATCGATGAACTGTGCGCGGCGGCGACGCTGGTGATGGGCCAGAGCAGCGAGGGGCGGCCGGCGGCGATTGTGCGCGGTTACAGGCGGCCGGACGCCGCGGACGCGCCGGCGCGTTCGATCCAGCGGCCGGCGGAGAAGGACCTGTTTCGGTGAGGTTGCGCCAATGGCATCTAATGTAGATCCCAAAAGAGACCAAGAGTATTGGCATTTCGAAACAGCGGCGAAGATTCGAGCGTCCCAGTCACGATGCCATCGCGAAAAGTCGTAGTTTCAAATGGGATCCACATTAAATAGGGAAAAACTGAGAACAGAAGTGAAGAAAAGTCGTCTTGCGTCCGAGAGTCTTTGTGCACTGCTATCCGACCCCAAGAAACTGAGTGGACCTAAAGACTTTATGCTGGTTTCAGATTATTTTTCTAGTTCCCAATCCTGGCGAAGTAGCGGCATTTCGCCTCTATAGCCCATGAGACGACAAAGAAAAACAAAATTTATCCAGATCAACAAATGGTAATCGTTAGACCATTTCTCAAATTGCGATGGGTATGTGACCCTATGTACCAATTCGTTCCTTATGCTTACCACTCGACTACGTTTCTTGGCATTCAGGCCTAAGTCAAGACCCTCATTAGATAACTTTAGACATTGGCGGAATGATCGGCGATAGGCGCCTTGCAGACTATTGAGGACCTGTTGTTTCCACTCTTTGCACAATTCGACTTCGTTAATGGCATTCTTCAGAATCGGAAAAACTGTTTTATCATACTCTTCCTTGGGAATCACATCTCCAATTTTTCGCTTTTTCAAGTACTGGGCTACTTGCGAATCAGTGAGCGCAGACGCTAGCAGTCCTCGTAGTTCCAGAGGCAGCGAATCGTCGCAAGCCCCAACAAACGCGTTTATCAATTCCTTGGCCACTTCCCAATCAATCACCCGTTCCTTGTCATCGAAGAACGCTTGAGAAAGTTCAGAAAAATCCGGCTTTGGAACCAGAGTCCTCGACACATTCGAGAATGGACCATGCATAGCAAATTTATGCACTCTTTCCTTGGGTGTTTCCAAATAAGTCTCAAAAGCTTCGCCGTAATACCATTCCACGCCTGCCCCAAATGCGAGACGGAAAACATATACCAGGTCGTTCATGAAATCTGCATAGCTTTGTAAGGAAAGCTCTTTGCCATCGAGACTCTTAACAAGGGCATAGGCGGTCGGCTCCGCCCCGCCCCCGTTCATGATCCGAGAAGCCACAGTCAGGTAATCAGCTACTGGACTGACACTAACACGGAATCCCCGAACCTCGAATTCGAAAGGTTCAGGTTCTTGGCTATCGTGTTCGTGCCAAAGTAACGTTGAAATGAGAAACTGGGCTTGGTCGAACTCACACTCTGCGGTGTCATCTAGGCGTGCTTCTAGATGCAACGGGTACAGTTCAAAATCTCTACGCCCCTTCATTAACATGAATGGCGGAGGTACGGACAGAAATTTTCCCGAGGATTCTAGATTCCAACCGTCGGTGTCCCTTCCTCTGAAGGATATGTTGAAGTCTCTAGCTCGATAAAAGGAGAATCGAAAGCCGGAAGTTGGCGGCACCACAACAAATCGAATTTCCATTCTTCCAGTTTCTAGCTGTCTGATTTCGAAAGTCCCTTCAAACACGAACTCATGTTCGCCGTACGCATATGTGAGTTTAGCACACCCACTGTAGTTGATTGCAGACAAACCACTCTCATTCATTAAGTTCTCGACACTCTCTTTGCATTTAAAGGGTATTCTATGGACAAACGAGGACAGACAAAAGTACCCCCGACAGGATTCGAACCTGTGCTCCCGGCTCCGGAGGCCGATGCTCTATCCACTGAGCTACGGGGGCAAGACGCAGAGAGAACGATAACACAACGGTTGCTCCTCAGGCAAACAGTATTGTTTGGGCGGGTGCATCCCTGATTTGGTTTGGGAACAGTCTGGCGGCGAATTGGCGCCAGCGGTGGCTGGAATTGTTTACTGGCTCTGGGAGAGACGCAGTGCAGGCGCCAGGTCTGGCCTTACCGTGGTGGGGTCCGTCAGTTGGAGGGAGAGCGCGGGCAGGCACAAGGCCGGCACCTGCGGGGATCTGATGGGACTGGCGGGACGTGGTCTGGCCAGACACCTTCGATTCGGCACCTGTTACGAATATCGACACCCGGTCGATGAGGAACGGCATGGTTTAGGGGGGGCGTTGCGGGGGCGGAGCCCCCGCACAAGGGAGGGCCGAATAGGCCCGACCGCCCAAATGCAGTAGTGAGTAGTCAGTGGTCAGAGGAGGCATTTTTCTTACCATAGAGTTGAATGCGGACTGGACTGTGCTGAGTTGCTACACAGGTATAGGAGAGTTTGCCCCATTTTGGGATGAACCCGTTTGGGCGGCGCCTGGCACCATTGCGCGGCGGGAGTTATCGAGCCGTTGTGGGCGTGATTGTAAATGACTTTCGGCCCTCCCTGTGCTATCATTCTTCGTAATTGTCCATTAACGGTTGCCAGTTGTCGGGTAGTGCGCGGCCAACGGAACTGTACACCAACAACCAGCCACAAACTCGGGCTTTTGCAGGTGCGCAATCGATGCGGTTGCAGGGGCCTTCGACCACCGGTTTAAGGAACGCGCCACCGTGTCAACGCCAGCAGCAGTTCGGGTCCAGTCTTTCGGCACGACCGTCTTCGCCGAGTATTCGGCCCTGTCGCTTGAATACGATGCCATCAACCTGGGGCAGGGCTTCCCCGATTTTCCCGCGCCGGATTTTGTGATAGAGGCGGCGCGCACGGCGCTGGCTTCGGGCTATAATCAGTATGCGCGCAGCGCCGGCCATCCGCGGTTGGTGAATGCGCTGGCGGCGGTGTACAGCCCGGTCTTCGATCGCGAGCTGGATCCGCTGACGCAGATCGTTGTGACCACGGGCGCGACGGAAGGGATCTACGCCACGGTGCAGGGTCTGGTGGACCCGGGCGATGAGGTGATCCTGATCGAGCCATTCTACGACAGCTATCCGCCATCGGTGATCATGGCGGGCGGAACTCCGGTCTATGTTCCCCTGCGGCCCAGGCCCGGCGCCACCAGTGCGGCGGACTGGCAGATCGATATGGAAGATTTGCGGGCCGCGATCAGCCCGAAGACCAAACTGATTATTATCAATACGCCTCTCAACCCCGTGGGCAAGATGTACAGTCGCGAGGAGCTGCTGACGCTGGCGCAGGTCGCGCAGGAGCATGATCTACTGGTGCTGAGCGATGAGGTCTACGAGTGGATGACCTACGACGGCACACCGCACGTGCGGATTGCGACCCTGCCGGGCATGTGGGAGCGTACGGTTACGCTGGGGAGCGCGGGCAAGACATTTTCGGTGACCGGCTGGAAGATCGGCTGGGCGATTGCGCCGGAACCGCTGGCGCACGCGGTGCTGATGGCGCATCAGTGGATCCCTTTCGCGGTGACAACGCCCCTGCAGGAAGCGGTGGGGGCGGCGTTTGAGCAGGTGGAGGAGCGTAACTACCTGCATGAACTGAGCGTCATGTACCAGGGCAAACGGGAGATCCTGCTGTCCGCCCTCAACGATGTCGGACTGCCGCCGGTGACGCCCCACGGCAGCTACTTTATTCTGGTGGATACGACCGACCTGGACCCGCCTCTGCCTACGGACGACCTGCGCGACGTGCAGATCTGCCGCTGGTTGACGAAGGAGATCGGCGTGACCGCGATCCCACCCTCCGCATTTTACAACCCCGAACACAGCCATCTGGCCGAGAATGTCGCCCGCTTCTGCTTCTGCAAGACGGATGCGATTCTGGAGGCCGCGGCGACGCGACTGCGCACGAATCTATAACTCCCCACAGCCAGCGCACAGTGTCTCATGGCCAGTGACTGCACTGACCACAGAACACTGACCGCTGAACATTTACCACAGGACATTGGACATGGAACTACGGGTAGAACAGGGGAATATCGCTGAGAGCGATGTGGATCTGATCGTCATCAATCTGTTCGCGGGGGTCACCGCGCCCGGCGGCGCGACCGGTGCGATCGACCGTGCGCTCAACGGCGCGATCAGCCGGTTGATCGCGCAGGGGGACTTCAGCGGCGAGGCCGAGACGACCGCGCTGCTCTATGCGCGCGCGAACGGCGGCGCGACGGGGCATGAAGAGGCTGACGCGGGCGGACTGCGCGCGCCGCGGGTGCTGATCGTCGGTCTGGGCAGCAGCGAAGGGTTTGGGCTGGGCCAGATCCGGAGGACGGCGGCGGTGGCGGCGCAGGCCGCGGCCAAGCTGAAGGGCGTCAAATCGATGGCGACGATCGTTCATGGCGCCGGTATTGCCGGTCACGACGCGGATGCGGCCGCGCAGGAGGTGGCGCTGGGAACGATTCTAGCCAGCTACCGGCCCAAACGATATGGACGTAAGGAAGACGATTCGGGATTGACGAGTTGCTCTGTGGTGGAGTACAGCGCGGCTAAGCTGGAGGACGTTGCGCACGGGGTGGCCCGAGGGGAGGCGATCGGCCGCGCGGTGTGCAGCGCGCGCGATCTCGTCAACGAGCCGGCCAATCTTCTGACGCCGGTGGAGATGGCGTCCAGGGCGCGGGCGATGGCATCCGATGTCGGCCTTGAGTATACGGTGCTGGACGAGGCTGCGATGGAGGAAGAGGGCATGGGGATTCTGCTGGCGGTGAGCCAGGGCAGTGTGAATCCGGCCCAGTTTGTCATTTTGGAGCATGCGCCGGCCGGCAGTTCGGAGGCGCCGCTGATTTTTGTGGGCAAGGGCATCACGTTCGACACGGGCGGTATCAGCCTCAAGCGCACGGGCGGAATGTGGGCGATGAAGGACGACATGGGGGGCGCGGCGGCGGTGATCGGCGCGATGGAGGCGATCGGGCGGCTTGGCGTCCCGCGGCGGGTGATCGGGATCGCGCCGTGTGTGGAGAATATGCCGGACGGCGAAGCCTTCCGGCCGGGTGATATCGTGACCGGCATGACCGGCAAGACGGCGGAGATCATCAGCACGGACGCAGAGGGAAGGCTGATCCTGGCGGACGCGCTGGCGTACGTCGCCCGATTCGACCCGGTCGCGGTTGTGGATCTGGCGACGCTGACGGGCGCGATCGGGACGGCGTTGGGAATTCATATTCGCGCCGGTCTCTTCAGCAACGACAGTGCTCTGGAAGAGAATCTGATGGCCGCGGCCGACCACAGCGGGGACCTATTGTGGCCGTTCCCGATGGATGCGGAGTACGAGAAGCCGATCAAGAGCGACATGGCCGAGGTCAAGAACAGCGCCGGGCGGTCCGGCGTGAGCAGCAGCGCGAAGTTTATCGAGCATTTCACTGAAGGCTACCCCTGGGCCCACCTGGACATTGCCAATATGGTGCTGGCGGACAGCCGTATCAACGCGGAGACGCCGAAGGGCGCGACCGGATACGGCGTGCGGCTGCTGGTTGACCTGGCAGAGCGGTATGCGGCCGCCTCCTGATCTGCGGTTGGAGGCGAGCCGGCGTCAGGAACCGGATGCCGGTGACTGAGGATTGAAGAACTGTAGGAGAGACTTGTATGCGGATGAAAATGGTGCGGCGGTTGGGTTGGGGTGTTTTCGGCGGTCTGTTTCTGGCGGGTGCGCTGCCGAAGTTGACGCTGGCCGCAGGGACGGAGCAGACGGTCGGGACGGAGATTACGACGGTGATGCCGGCGATGGTCCCGCTGCTGGGGGCGGCGGCGGGGATTGAGCGCTTGATGGAGCTGGGCTGGCACTACCTGGAGTGGGGTGCGCTGCGTTTTTTGGGCTGGCGGCCCAGCGATCTCAAGTCACCCGGCTACGTGGCGTTCAAGCGCAGCACCAGCCTGCTGGCGGGCATTTTCCTCGGTGTTGTGGTCTCCAACTACAGCGGCATGCGTCTGATGGCCTACCTGGGCCAGTCGCTGCCCGGCTTTCTGGTGCAGGTCCCAGATATGTGGGACATTCTGGTGACCGGGTTGATGATCGGGGCGGGGACGAAGCCGACGCACGACCTGTTGGGGATAATCACGCAGGTGAAGAATCTGATCGGGAGCACGGCTTTGAAGCAGCGGGAGGAGGCCGGCGCGGCGCTGGCGGACAGTATTTTGAAGCTGCGGCAGGCCGATGCGCCGGCATCGTACCGTGTGGATGTGCCGGGGGTGGGCGCGACACAGGTTCCCGGTGCGCCGGCGCAGGCTGCGCGCAACCGGATGCTGGATGAGAGCGGCGGCCGGCGTCGCGAGCGGAACATTGACCGCTATGCGAAGGCGTTGCATGATAATTTGTATAGTGGGAATTGAGGGGGAGGAGTGCCCCCTGTATCACTTTCGAATCGAAGGGCCGTAATAGGGTTGAACCTGGTCGACGCTTAGACAAGCCCCTGAAGAAGCCAGAATCGAGATAGGACAAGCTCACGACATTTGTTGCAGTGTAGTTGATCCCCATCGCCGGACCAACAGTTTAGCTGTCATGGAAGGAATAGCGGAACCTCCCGCTTTTCCAGCCTCCATGCCGCATAGGCTAGAGATTGGTCGAAATCTTCCTGTTCAAGATAAGAGTAGGCTGCCAGGATCCAGTCGGCTGTTCGCCCGGCTACCCGTAGGCCTACGACGGTTCCAACCGTCACCCGCTACTCCCGGGATGCATGCTTTGCCGCCCATCATTGTGGGGTCGAAAGTTATTCTCGGGAATGCTTGCATACTCCACCTTTGCGTTTTGTCTTCAACTTCCCGCCATCTCAGGCCAGCATCAGGCAATCGCCCTATGGCTCCAATTTGGGTGGTCAAACTCGCGCGCCGTGTCAATCCACAAGGCAGCCCTACCGTCTCAGGAAGAAGCTCAAATACAAGTGTGCCGACTGTCGCAAGGAGTTCTCCGTGCGGAAGGGCACGATCTTTGAGAAGAGCAGGCTTCCGCTTCGCAAATGGTTTGCCGCCGCCTGGCTGAAGGCCTCACACCGCAAGGGCATTCTCTCCACCCAGCTGGCCCGTGAGATAGGCGTCACGCAGAAGACGGCTTGGTTCATGTTGAGCCGGTTGCGGGAAGTGTGGGCGAACCCTGAAGAGCCGGTCGATCCCTTTATCGGCGAGGTTGAGGTAGACGAGACCTACACCGGCGGCAAGGAAAGCAACAAGCATGAGAGTCAGAAGCTGAAGGCCGGACGGGGATCGGTCGGCAAGATTCCGGTTGCCGGAGCCAGAGATCGGGGCGACTGATGCGTCTGATGGGCATTCAAGCTATCTGCCCCAGGAGAAGCAGCAGTTCGCCTGGCAAAGGGCACAAGCGCAATCCCTATCTTTTGGGCCACCTGCCGATTACGCATGTCAACCAGATCTGGAGCGCAGACATCACCTATGTGCCGCTGCTGCGGGGCTTCATGTATCTGGTCGCTGTCATCGACTGGTACAGCCGCTATGTGTTCGCTTGGCGGCTTTCCGACTCTCTGGACGGCATCTTCTGCCTCGATGTTCTGCGTCAGGCGCTCAGCATGGGTCGGCCCAAGATCTTCAACACCGATCAGGGCGCACAGTTCACAGCCGATGCCTTCACCGCTTGCTTGCTCGCAGCTAACATACACGTCAGCATGGACGGCCGCGGCCGCGCCCTCGACAACGTCTTCTGCGAATGTCTATGGCGTAGCGTCAAATATGAGAACATCTACCTTCAACAGTATGACACAGGACACCAGCTACAGGCTGGCTTGAACGCCTACTTCGACTTCTACAACCATGAACGACCGCATCAAAGTCTCAACTACCGCACGCCGGCGGAAGAGCACTTCGTGCTCTGATGGCGGCAGACCGCCCGTTGCCGGTCAGAGCCGGCCCTACTCGCCTAGATGCACCTCATTTTTCCCATTTCGTGGTCTAGCGATCGGGGCCAACCATATCCTATTTAATAGCATCGACAGAATGGAACGGTTCGAGTATACTCATCTTGCTCACCGTGTACTGCCACTGGAGCAATGTATGGTAAACCCTACTTTAAGAGCATGCAAGAGCGCCCGCTGACTCCCGGCGCGGACTACGCAACACGAGGGGAATCGCGTTTTCAATCTAAACGCACATGAAGAGGGGGAGACTTGTGCCATGAAACGCATCGACTTTGAATATTATTGGACAGAGCAGCAACCGGTGGATGGCAAGATCTATGGCATCAAGGAGATTCTGGAGGACGCCGATCTGGGGGGCATAGACCTTGTGGCGCTGATCGCCGGTCCTATTACAAATCCCAACAATTGCGGATTGGCAGAATTTGTGAAGGATGAGCCGCGTCTCATCGGCTGTTGCCAGATCAATCCGTTGTTTGGGCAGGCTGCGGTAGAGGAACTGGAAACAGCCGCCACGCAGTGGGGCATGCCGATTCTGAAATTGATGTCGGTTGCGTGCAATTACCCGATCTATGGGCAGGCGCCGCTGCCTGTGTTGAACAAAGCGCGCGAACTCGGGCTGCTCGTGAACATCCACTCCGGCGCTTACCTCAGCACGCCGGCCCAGGTTGGACTGGTGGCTGCCCGCTATCCTGAGTTGCCTATCATCATGGAGCACATGGGGTACCGCGACGGGCTGGGCGAAGCCATAGAGGTGGCCAAAGTTTTCCCCAACGTCCATCTCGGCACGAACACGGTTGCCGAACCGCTGATGATCAAACGAGCCGTTCAGGAGGTCGGCCCTGAGCGGGTCTGCTTTGCTTCGAATGGCCCCGGCGTGCCGATGGATTTCGCGGTGGAGTCGATTCGACGGCTCAATCTGGGCGAGGAAGCCGAGGGGCTTGTGCTTGGCGGCAACCTCGCCCGCCTCTTGGGCATCGAGTAAGACAAGGAACTCCAATGAATTTAGCTCGCTACGAACAGTTATCGCCGCGCCAAGGACTTAAGGACGTTCTGACGCGCTCGGTGAATCACTTGGTGGCGATGCCGCGGGAGAGGTTATTCCGCGACTTCCATGCCGACCCGGATGGCTGGGCTTACGGCGGCGACTTTGTTGGCCGCTGGCTCGACGGGATGGCGCATTATCACCGAATGCCCCAATTCCGAGAACTGGAATCCGGGGTCATGGACGTGGTCGAACGGTTGATTGATTTCCAATCCTCGAACGGCTTCTTCGGCCAAAACTACATTCAGGCTGAGTATGGAGGCACGTTGCAGATCGCGAATGCGCTCCTGGAGACGCACCGCACGTTTGGCAATCCGTCCGCTTTGGAGGCCGCGACGCGCGCCGTGGAATTCTTCATGATCCATGTTTCTCCGGCTCACGGGGCCAAAGTTCGTCCCAAGCTGGACACGACCTATATTCCTCCCGAATCGGGCCGCTCCCGCATACGCCCTGATAGGCTGGTACCGATGAACCAGGGCTATCGCTGGTTTTTCTCACTGGATATCTTTCCCCGCTATTACCACATGACCGGAGATCGACGCGCGTTGGACTATGCGCGGGCAGTCTTTGAGCAGGTCGAGGTTCTTAAGCCATGCGAGGACTATGCCGGCATCACCGGCAACTTCCACGTTCTGATCCATGTTTATCGCGGCTTGCTGGCTCTGTGGGAAAGCACAGGTGATGACGACATCCTGCAAAAGACGATCTCTTTCTGGGAGTGGATCCGCGACACGAAAGCGCACGTTTCCGGGGGCGTGCAGGAGTGGCTCATAGCCGGTGAGCGTATTGGCCGGCCGGCCGTCGAGGACCGGGACGAACTGTTCTTCAGCGGCGAGAAGGAAGGGCGGGACAAAATCGACGAGACCTGCACCGGCTCAGACTGGATGATGTTGAGCTTTGAGTTGTACCGGGCTACCGGCGAGAGCCGTTTCCTGGACATGGCAGAGCACATCTTCTTCAACCACCAACTGTTCGACTTCGCCGCCAACGGCGGCTGGTGTGGTCATCGCAGCTTGTGGGGCGATTCCGGATGCGTGTGGGACTTCTGCTGCTCTCATCACGGTCCACGCTGCTTGGCGGATGCGCTCCGATATGCGCTGATGGCCGAGGACGACAGGGCCACGGTGAACCTGTATGTGCCGCTGGAAACGCAGGTAAGCACGGCCCGCGGCACAGCCCATCTGATTATCGAGCCGGCGCCCGATATGAGCGCGGCCCTGATCACCTGCGGCCAGGCGACTGAGGGTGAGTTCAACCTGCGTCTGCGTTGCCCGCCTTGGAGCGAGGAGATCGCGGTCGAGGGCGCGCGGTTGCAACCGGATGGCGGAATCGAGATAAGCCGCCGCTGGCAGCCAGGTATGGCGGTTGAAGTACAGTTCAAGCCGAGTTGTCGCCTTGAAGTTCGCAGCGGCGGCGCCGATATAACCATCGGCTCCCTGGGCAACCCTGTGGGGGCGGTGCGCTCCGGCCCTTGGGTGTATGCGCTGCGCGAGGAGGAACTGGGCGACTTCGGCCTTCGCCCCGAGTCCGTGAGCGTGGAGGTCAGACAAGCGGATGGCGTAACTCGGACGTTCCTGCGCCTGCCGGCCGACGCGGACCGACTGATTGCGGTTCACTCCAACGCGGCGCTGTCTCCCGGATCAGCTGGGCTTGAGTTCCTGACTTTTGTGGATGACGAACTGGTTTACGCGAGTGGAAGGTACAAAGCACAGAGTTTCAGTAATTTCATCGAGACGCCGGTCGCCGGTGCCGGCACGGTTACGCTGGAAATCCGGTCGCGTGGCAGCGACGTTCCGCTGGCGTTGGGGCGCTGGCGTGATGTACGCATTGTCACCAGCGATGGCAACATCACCTTTCTGGATCGCGCTATCAAGGCCGGTGGGGGAAGTGTTTCGTTGCGTACCGTCTATTTCGACCACGAGCGGTCAAGCATCCACGCGCTGGCGGATGGCACCGTGCAAGCCGTCGTATGTGATCGTGCGGGACAGGAGAGGACGGTCCTTCTTGCAACGCTTCCGGCGATGGGCAATGAAGTGGAGGATCCGGACTACGATCAGACAGGGATTGGTGCAGTCCAACTCAAACCGGATCCTTTCCGAGTCTGGTTACCTCTCTGTACACACTCTGTCGTGTAGCGGGGCGTTCCATGGAATATAGAGAGGAGGTGAGCAAGGCGGAATAGAAAAAAGGCGGACAGCTTGATCTTTCCACAAGGCAATTTCAGATTCTAATGTAAGTTCAATTTGATACCAAGAGTTTTTCGTACTCTGGGTCAAGTTCAAATCTAGGCCATAGACGAGACACGACCCTTTCGGGATGTGCATTGATGCGGTTGATAAAGGCTTTGCGGGCGTCAAAGAGTTGGCGCATAGACAGATGGCCGTGGTTGTGCGTGACCTCTTCTCGCATCCCGTGCCAGAGATTCTCAATCGGATTGAGGTCGGAACTATAGGCAGGCAGAGGGGAGAGAGTGAGACCGAGTTTGGCGGCGGCAATCTGAACGGCTTTGGCTCGATGCCAGGTGGCGACGTCCTCCCGTATGACGATAGAACACCGCCTCCGGGCCCGACCGGTTATAGTCATGCACCCACTTGAGGACTGTCTCCTTAGTGCGTCCGATTTCCCGTGCCCAGGCACAGGGACTCGTTTGCCTGTCTGCGATCATATACAGTGCCAGAAAACGTTCCCGGGTGCGTTTATCTTTGGCTTCCACCGACAACAACCGCAAATCGGCCAGCGTCTGGTCCCATTTCTCCATATCCGGTCGAACCATCTTTGCTTCCCTACCTCTAAAAGGGCGTCTCTGTCAGATGGTTCTATTATATCTCAACAACCTTTGACCAATACTCTTGGTCTCATTTGGGATCTACATTAGTCAGGCTCCTCTGGCTCCTCTAACATAGCCCGTCTATGGATAGGCTCCGTTGTATCCCGCAACAGTTTCTGAGAAAACCTATTGGTTCCCCAGAGGTTGGGGGCGGTCATTGGTCAGGGCACAGTTTCTCTTCCTCCTGTCCTAGGCAGAGGCCGATTCGCGAGATTTGACAAAGTTTGCCCTCCACTGTTACATTTGTTCTATTCCATTTATTATTGCAGATTGGCGTCCATAGAATCCGTTACTGAAATCTTCAGTTCGTTGACGTACCGGTTGCGGTGACGAAAATCGACATTTCACGTTGATTTGTATGGCGTTTACACACTCCCGGCCTTACTCGAAGGCACGGCTCTTCGCGTTAAGGGCGTTTTGGCGCCGGTTTTTCGGATCGGATATTGGGAAAGAGCGTTAATCTGAATGGCTAGAGCGAATCTTGCAGACAGCAACATAAGTAAGGAGAGGTTCTCGTTAGCTTACATCAGGGCTGTCGCAGCCCACGCAGGTTTCTATACAGATGAGCCGCAGGTAGATAGAAGCAGTATAGACGGTGTTTTGCGGGCTGACTTTGGAAGAGGCCCCAGAATCGAATTCCAAGCCAAAGCAACTTCTCAGGACATTCATCGAGAAGACCACTTGGCCTTTTCTTTACCAATCGGAAACTACAGGGACTTGTCTCAAGATGCCATGGTTCCCCGCATTCTGATCGTTGTTCTCATGCCCCAAGAGCGGGCACAGTGGCTTCACCAGACAAGTCGTGAACTCTGTATGCGTCATTGCGCTTACTGGCTTTCAATGAGGGGGCAGCCGCCTGTCCCCAATACGACCAGCGTCACCGTTCGCATTCCTGTTGCCAACATTTTCGGCAGTGAGCAGCTTTCCGATCTTATGGAAAAGGTCGAAAGGGGGGAGCTGGTATGAGAGTTGAAATACGCGACCAGGAGACGCTATCTTCGCTGTCACTCTTGAGCCTGCGTACATATCTCAAATCGCGGCAGTGGAATGACGAGGGTGATTGGGGAAACCGAGCGACGCTCTTCAGCAAAACCCATGAAAACAGAAAGTGGGAAATCCTTTGCCCATTTCGAGACACATTCGCCGACTTTGCTGAAACGATGGGCGAAGCGATTTCAGTTCTCGCCACTGTTGAAAACAGGTCGCAGCTAGACGTATTCCATGATTTGGAACGTACTGGAGCGGATGTCATCCATGTGCGCTCACCAAACGGGATGGCCGAGAAGGCACTCTCTCTCCGCCAGAACACGGAAATGCTGGATGCCGCTTACAGTTTATTGGCCTCAGCTGCCCGCGCCGCCGAAAAACCCAGCGCGGCTTATCGCGGTAGAACCAGCTCCAATGTGACCGACTACCTTGACAATGTACTTCCCCTTCCAGGTTATCATGAAGGATACGACTTGACACTGCATTCCCCGGTGCCGGCGGGGTTCGGTACGCAGACTGACTTTGGAGATACTTATACAGCACCCTTCCCCCGGCGGGCTACGAAACAGTTATCCAAAGCACTTCACTATACTTCGCGGGCGATCACCGAATCCGTATCCGGAGATACGCTGGAGCCTTTCAGCCAAGTGGTAAAGGAAGGAGTTAGCGCCAATCTTTGCGAATCGGTGGCGACGCTGGCAGAGAACGGGCGAGGAATTGAGATAGCTCTGTTTTGGGCGGGTGTGCGCCCATCAAACGTCCCAGACACAGACTACAAATTTTCTGAGAACTCGGCGGGTATACTGTCGGAGGCGGCCGATTTTCTCCGGCGCAATGATCCTTCCTTTGACGAACATTTGATTGCACAGGTTGTCAAACTAGAGAAAAAGCCAAACAATTTCGATGGGAAAGCGGTCCTTTTGACGGTAAGGGATGAGAGATTGGTCCGCATTCAAGTTGAATTTGAGCAACCTGTCTATGACTTGGTTATTCAAGCGTTTCGAAACCAAGAGTTCGTCAGCTTGGATGGCGATATACTTCCAACCAGCAACGGGTACGAATTGCGACGGCCCCGGAACCTGACTTTCGTTGAGAACAGTGGGTGATTCTCTGTCAGGCCCCCTCTAAGGGCGGCATTAGACAATGCTAAGGGAGAGGCAGCGATTCCCTCACTCAGCCGCCAAGACCCCCACGCTACGCAATCCCCGTCCCACAACTATCTTTACGCCGCACATCATTTCTCCACAGGCACATCATTTTGTGCACACGCTACGCCGGCTCCACGAAGACGCGTACGTCGTAGAAGCTGGCGGAGGCGCCCATGTCGGTCTCGTCCTGGGGGGTGAGCTGGTTGACGTTGCGGCCGTCGGGGCTGTGTTTGTTCCACCAGATGCCGGGGGCGAGGACGGTGCCGGCCATAATCTCTTCGGTGACGCGGGCGGTGAGCTCGACCTCGCCGAGATCGTTCCAGACGCGCAGCCAGGCGCCCTCTTCGATGCGGCGGGCGGAGGCGTCGTGCGGATGGATCCAGAGGAGGGGTTCGCGCTCGCGGCCGCGGAAACGCTCAAGGTGCGAGAAGGAGGAGTTAAGGAAGGAATGGGCCGGCGGTGAAATACAGGCCAGCGAACGCGGATCCTGTTCAGCCTGGGCGCTGCCGTTCTCTCGCTCCTCGCCCCTTGCCCCTCTCTCCTCGCTCTTGGGCGGCGTGTAGGTGGGCAGCGGGTCGTAGCCGTCCTGGGCCATGCGTTCACTGTAGAACTCGCACTTGCCGCTTGGGGTGGGGAAGTTGCCTTCGGCGAAGGGCAGGTAGGGCTGGGGCAGGTTGAGGCGCACGAACCCGTTTTCGAGCAGGGCCTCCCAGGTGACCGTTTCGTACAGGGGATGATGCTGCGCCTCGATGAAGTTGCGCAGAACGGTCTCGTCGTCCTCGTAGAAGCCGCTGTCGGTGTAGCCCATGGCCTGGGCGAGGCCGCGGAAGATGGCGCTGTTGGGCCGCGCCTCGCCCACGGGGGGGATCGCGGGCCGGTTGAGTGCCAAAAAATGGTGGCCGTACATCCGTTGCAGGTCCCAGTGCTCGGCCTGTGTGGTGGCGGGCAGGAGATAGTCGGCGTAGTCGGCGGTGTCGGTCTGGAAGTGCTCCAGGACGACGGTGAAAAGGTCCTCACGCGCCAGCCCGGCCTGGACGGATGACTGGTCGGGCGCGACGGCGGCGGGGTTGCTGTTATAGACGATCAGGGCCTTGACGGGCGGGCCGGCATCGTCGGGCGCGGGCTTGCGGTCCACGGGCCGGGGCGCGTAGTGGGAGGCGGCGAGACGGTTCCGGTCGAGGCTGAGGGCGTCGCCGAGGCGGTTCATGTTTATGGTGCGCGGGATGCGTCCGGCGAGCAGATCGGGGCGCTCCAGGCCGCTCTTTTCGAGGTGGCGCAGCTGTCCGCTGACGCTGAGCTGGATGCCGCCGCCCTGTTCGCGCCATGCCCCTATCAGCGCGGGCAGACAGGTGATGTTGCGCATCGCCATGCCGCCGCCGTAGTGACGCTGCAGGCCGTAGTTGACGCGGATGGCCGCGGGTCTGGTCGCGGCATAGTCACGCGCCAGTTCTCGGATGCGGTCGGCGGGAATGCCGGTGATCCGGGCCGCGCGCTGGGGCGGCCATTCCTGCAGGCGTTCGGCCAGCTGCTCGAAGCCGACCGTGTGGGCTGCCACGTACTCCTTGTCGTGCAGGTCGGCGTTGACTATTTCGTGCATCATGCCCAACGCGAGGGCGCCGTCGGTCCCGGGGCGGATGGGCAGCCACTCGTCGGCGGCCCTGGCGGTGCGTGTGCGGGCAGGGTCGATGACGATGACGCGTGCGCCCTGTTTGCGTGCGTCCTGGATGAAGGGCCAGAGGTGCAGGTTGCTCGTGAGGGTGTTGCTGCCCCAGATCAGGATCAGGCGGGCGTGCGCGTAATCCTCCGGCTCGATCCCGATGGTTGAGCCGATCGTGTAGAGGTAGCCTTCGAAGCCGGCCTCGGAGCATATCGTGTATGCGAGGCGGCTGGCGCCCATCTGCTGGAAAAAGCGGTTGGAGATGCCGTGTTGCTGCAGAAATCCCATGGTGCCGGCGTAAGCGTAGGGCAGGACCGCCTCCGGCCCCCATTCGTTGATGACGGTTTGAAGACGCGCTGCGATCTCCGCCAGCGCATCTCGCCAGGAGATGCGCTCGAAGCGGCCGCTGCCTTTGGGCCCGACGCGGCGCAAGGGGTGGGTCAGCCTGCCGGCGTGGTAGACTCGCTCGAGGTAGCGGTCGACCTTGCCGCATAACGTGCCCTGCGTCACCGGGTGGTTGGCATGGCCCCAGATATCCAGCGCCCGCTCGCTCGTGCGGTCCACGGCAATCTGCCAGCTGCAGGTGTCGGGGCAGTCGTGCGGGCAGGCGCCGGTAACGATGCGGACGGACGGATTCTTATCGTAGAGAGCGAGTTTCGACATGGTATCGGCTCGTGAACGTTGATCGGCAGGGAAACTCGTGACGTCAGGGGTTGCGTTGCTGCTGTCAGGGCATCAGTGTAGCAGTGAAATCGTGGGGGGCGAAATTAGACTGTAACATCCCGGATGGATATGATAGGCGGGTTGCGCTGCGTACGGCGCGTGCGTTGCAGGCAGTGCGGGGAATGGGGGAAGGGAGAGCGGCATTTCCGGCCATCATGCAATCTGCACAAACAAATATGGACAATCGTTATTCGGATTGTCCATGAGTGCGCCGTCGGTGGCAGGGTATACTACTGTAGTTATCGTCCTATCGTCATATTTTCAGGTCACAAAGGACCCCACGCCATTTCTGAAAGGACTAAGTGAGGAATGAAACTCAACGTAAGTTCAATTGAAGATCTGAACAGTGCCATTCAGGACAACAACATTCTGATGGTGGATGTCAAATTCACTGATCTGTTCGGCCAGTGGCATCACTTCACAATGCCGGTCGAAGAGTTCGATGCGGATGATGCGGTCAATGAAGGGCTGGGCTTTGACGGCTCGTCGATTCGCGGTTTCCAGAGCATCGAGAACAGTGACATGGTGCTGCGGTTGGATCCCACGACCGCGATCATCGATCCGATCTGCGCCATGCCGACGCTGAGCGCGATCTGCAACGTCCATGACCCGCTTACGGGCGAAGCCTACAGCCGCGACCCCCGCAACGTGGCTGGCAAAGCGGTCAGATACGTTGAATCCGATGGCATTGCCGACACGATCTTTGTCGGGCCGGAAGCCGAGTTTTTCATCTTTGACGGTGTTTCCTATGAGGCGGGCCGCCACACGGCCGGCTACTACGTGGACAGTGTGGAAGCGCCGTGGAACTCGGGTGAGATGAGCGGCGGCCATTCGGTCGGCCTTAAGCGGGGTTACTTCCCGGTTTCTCCCTATGACACGTTGCAGGACGTCCGTTCCGAGATGACGCGCAAGATGATCGATGCGGGCATTGATATCGAAGTGCATCACCACGAGGTGGGCACGGCCGGCCAGGCTGAGATCGACATGAAGTTCAAGCCGCTCCTGCAGATGGCCGACCAGGTACAGCTGTACAAATATGTCATCAAGAACGTGGCCAAGGCGAACGACAAGACGGTCACGTTTATGCCGAAGCCGTTGTATGAGGATAACGGTTCGGGAATGCACACGCACCTGAGCTTTTGGAAAGACGGTACGCCGCTTTTCGCCGGTGACCAGTACGCCGGCCTCAGCGAAATGGCACTGCACTTTACCGGCGGCCTGCTGAAGCACATCAACTCGTTGCTGGCCTTCTGCGCCCCTTTGACCAACAGCTACCGCCGCCTGGTTCCCGGCTATGAGGCCCCGGTGGTCGTGGCCTACTCGGCCCGCAACCGCTCCGCCGCCTGCCGTATTCCGATGTACAGCCAGTCACCGAATAGCAAGCGCATCGAGTTCCGCTGCCCCGACCCCGGCGCGAACCCATACCTGGCCTTCGCCGCCATGGTGATGGCCGGCATGGACGGCATCAAGAACCAGATCGATCCCGGCGACCCGGCTGAGGTGGACCTGTATGAAGAGGATGTCATGGAGGACATTGAGCTGGTGAAGGGCAGCCTGGGCGAGGTCCTGGACGCGCTCGAGGAAGACCACGACTACCTGCTCGAAGGCGGCGTCTTCACGCCGGACCTGCTGGACGCGTACATTGAGTACAAGCGGTTTGAAGAGGTAGATGCTGTCCGCCTGCGCCCGCATCCGCAGGAATTCGTGATGTACTACGGCATCTAGAAGAGTTGGACCGATAATCTTAACAACAAGGGGGCGGCGCGGCGCATTGTGCCTGCCCTCTTGTTCTTTCATACTGACGGTTGTCAAGTTTTCAGTAATTCCGGCTCTGGTTTTTCATGTCCGCTCACTTTATCGATAAGAGTTGACTACTGAAGACGATCTGAAAGGGGAAGGCAGATATGCTCTTGGATGCATTTGCAGACGAAAAGCTGATGGAGACGCTGGAAAAGATCGACGACACGATCAAGAGACACAATGTGCGCTTTGTGCGTCTTCAGTTCAGCGATATCGTGGGCATCGTCAAGCAGGTAACGATTCCGATTGAGCTCTGGGATCGCGCGGTCGAAAACGGTGTCTGGTTCGACGGCAGTTCGATTGAGGGATTCGCGCGCGTCGCTGAGAGCGATATGTATCTGGTGCCGGACCTGGATACATTCATGCCGATCCCCTGGGAGATGGAGCTGTCCACGGCCCGCGTTGTCTGTGATGTTTTCACCCCGAACGGAGATCCTTTTGCGGGCGATCCCCGTTATATTCTGCGCCGGCAGTTGAAATGGGCCCAGGAACTGGGCTTTGATTTCCTCGTCGGTCCGGAGTTGGAGTTTTTCCTTTTCCGGCGCCACCAGGATAACAGCCTTTACCCATTGACGCCTCACGACGAGGCGGGCTATTTCGACGTGAGCTCCGATTCGGCGCATGGTGTGCGCCGCCAGATGGTGGATGCGCTGAACGCTTTGGGCATCAAGGTCGAGGCATCCCACCACGAGGTTGCCAGCGGGCAGAATGAGATCGACTTCCAGTATGGTCCCGCCCTGGCGGCGGCGGACAACACGATCACTTTGCGGACAACGCTGAAGGCGATCGCGCAGAAGAACGGGCTTCACTGTACCTTCATGCCCAAGCCGATCACCGGGGTGAACGGGTCGGGCATGCACGTTCATCAGAGTCTGTGGCGATATGGCGAGAATGAGACGTGCATGTACGACGCCGGCGATGAGTACGGCCTGAGCAAGACGGCGCTGCACTTTATCGCGGGGCAGCTTGCGCATGCGGCGGCGATCACGCCGATCATCGCGCCGCTGGTGAACAGCTACAAGCGGCTGGTACCCGGCTATGAGGCGCCGGTCTATATCTCGTGGGGGCGCACAAACCGCAGTGCGCTGATCCGCATTCCCCGCACCAATCCCAACCGGACGCAGAGTACGCGCTGCGAACTGCGCTGCCCCGACCCGAGCGCGAATCCTTACCTCGCATTCGCGGTGATGCTGGCGGCAGGCCTCGATGGCATCGAGCGCAAGCTGGACCCGCCGATGCCGGCCGAGGAGGACCTTTACCAGATGAACGGTGACCGCTCCGGGCTGGAGACGTTGCCGGGCAACCTGGGCGAGGCGCTGGATGCACTGCGCGAGGACGAGGTGGTGCAGGACGCGCTGGGCCAGCACGTTTTCGAGCGCTATGTCGAGGCGAAAACGCAGGAGTGGGACAGCTATCGCAACTTTGTAACACAGTGGGAGTTGGACCGCTACCTGGGCGTGTATTAGTGAGCGGAGGCCTGTACAGGCCGCGAGCGGCTTTGGCTGCAGCCAGCCACATCCCCGCCCGCGTGGCAACGGGCATGTAAGAAAACCGGGCACAAGTTGAGAGGCTCGCGGGCATTGCAAACCTGCCCGCGAGTTTTTGCGTGCAGGCCAGCGCGGTTGCACGAAGACTTCGGCCCCGGTTTCAATCCCTTTCTTGCGCCCAGGCCGGGGGCTATTCCTCTTCGTTCGACGCTCTCCTGCCACACCTCCTTCCGATTGCGATGAACCGCGTTGCGGGGGTGCGGTCCAGATTTGGGGTGGGAACAGTCTGGCGGGGAATCAGTGCCAGCGGTGGTTGGCGTTGTTTAACGTTTTTGGGCGAGACGCAGTGCAGGCATAAGGCCGGCACCTGCGGAGATCTGATGGGACTGGCGGGACGTGGTCTGGCTGGACACCTTCGATGAGGCACCCGTCGCCAATATCGACACCCGGTCGATGAGGCATGTTGTAGGAGAGGGGGCGTTGCGGGGGCGGAGCCCCCGCACAAGGGAGGGCCGAATAGGCCCGACCGCCCAAAACTGCAGGGGTTAGGGGCTGGGGGCCAGGGGATAGAGACGGCGCTACCCCTGTTTCAGGGTTGAGCGCGAGATGGGTGCGGCTGCGCTGCTACCGGAGGCATGGGAAAGTTCGCCCCAATATTGGGATGCACCGCGTTGCGGTAAAAAGTAGACAAACGGGCCATTCACAGGTACAATGGAGGGGAATAACTGAATCTGAGGAGCGAGTTTGGCCGCCGACGCGGGCGTTTGTGCAATTCAGGGTGGCCGAAGGGTGAACGATGAAGGGCTTCCCCTTTATTTCGTTCTCTGCTCGCCCTGCGCGTATATGTTGAACTTTCATAGATTAGAGGTAACTACTAAGCCTGAGAGGTGTCAGGGATGAAGGGTTGGTCAAGAAAGGCGTTGTGGATGGCATCAATTGCGTTGAGGCCATGTTTACGGGCAGTAGAGATATAGGAGCGCAATGCACAGAAGATGTGGGCCCCGCCTTCTGTACGAAAGCAGCCGGATACCTTCTGTTGAACCTTTATCATGCGTACATCTCGTTCGACCAGGTTGTTGTCAAAAGGGATGCGGAAGTCATACATGAAGGCCAGGACGCCGGCCTTATGTTTGTGCAAGCGGTCAAGCAGGTTTTTAGGCGGCGACTGTTTGGGTCGCCCGATCGGTCTGGGTCCTGTCTTTGGCGGGGAGGGGTTGTCGGCAAAACCCTGGGCAATGAGCGCATCGTACTCGGCCTCGTAGTAGGCCAGGCGGTCTCGCGGCAAGGCAGTGTGTTGTTCGGAGGTAGATGCGACTTCCTCTTTGATGTCGCACAACAAGCGTTTCATCTTCGCAGCCCATGCCTGGTCGTACTGTTCAACGATGAAGCAGAGGTCGCGCAGGTGATGGACGTTGCAGAAGCTATGCTGACAGTCGCTGAACTTGAGGTAGGAGCGCCAGTAATCATGCACAGCAACGCCCTTGTAATGGGGCAAGATGCCTCCGTCTCGCATCCCGACATGGCCGCGTTTGTCATGCACGTGGTACTGGGTCAGTTTCTCTGTGCTGGCCACATGCAACCACCGCAACTGCCCTGCGACACGCATGCCGCTCTCATCGAAATGGACGACAGGCGCCGCAATCAGCTGTTGGCGAATCTGAGCCAGGCTCCCCCGTGTGTGCCTGGCAAGTTGGCGCGTGGCGGCGAGTATCGCAGGCTCCGAAGGTGCATCCCCGTAGAGGGCAGTCAGCAACTCTCTGATGCGCGCCAGAGGGATGAACTGTTGGCCGTAGAGGTAGCAGGCGAGTGCCTTCAGACGCAGACCATACTGGGTCGGCTGACCCACGTTGGCGGGAAACGCTCCCTTTACGCACGCACCACAGCCAGGACACTGCTTGACTTCCGCCTGATGCTCTGTCACTTCGATTCTGGCTGGTGGAATGTCGAATACCTGCCGTTTCTCATGCCGCGTGACAGTCTCCGCATCCAGCTTTGCCTGGCAGTGCGGGCAATCCGCCAGCTTATGTACGATGACATGGTCCGGTTCCGCCACCTGCAGCAAGGTGCGTCCTTTATGCCCGCGTTGGCCACCGCGCGGCCGTTGCCCAGGGCGGCGCAGACTCTTGCGCCTGCTTTTCTTCGGACCATCACTGCTCGGTGGCTTGCCGCTGTTATGACTGTCTTTAGCCAGTTGATCCTGCAACTGCTGAATCAACTCCTGTTGCTCAGCCAATTGCTGCTGCAAGATCAGGATTACAGCGATCAGGCTCTCCTGGTCTAACTGCCTTAGTTGCTCTCGGTCCAGCTGGTCCTGTTTGCTCATGTTTCTTACTCTACATCATCCAAGAGCAATCACACATTAGCTCTTTCTCGTTACATAGGCTTAGTAGTTACGATTAGAGACTCTTTTTCGCGCTGGGAGCTGTTGCTGCCCGGCGTTTTTGTGTTAGACGAGATTCCCGGTAAAGCAGGCGTTTTGTCTGCATTGCCTTGCAAAGGAGAGATCGAATGGATCAAACAGATGTAGCACTTATTGAAACGGACCGTCCTTCAGAGGACGACATCGACACGACGCAACTGCGGGTGATTCCGCTGGGAGGACTTGGTGGAATCGGAAAAAACATGATGGTACTGGAGTCCGGCGAAAACATCCTCATTGTTGACGCCGGCCTGATGTTCCCGGACAGCGATATGCACGGCGTGGATGTGGTGATCCCGGAGTCCGAGTATCTGCTGGACCGGTTGGACTGGATTCGCGGCATCGTGCTGACGCACGGACATGAGGACCATATCGGCGCGTTGCCCTACCTGATCGACCAGGGTCTGGATGCGCCGGTCTACGCCACGGCGCTGACGAGGGGTCTGCTTCAGGGCAAGCTGTCGGAGCATGGCCTGCTGGCGCAGACGGAACTGCACACGGTGACGGAAAGTGACGTGATCGCGCTGGAACCGTTCACAGTGGAGTTCTTCCATACGTGCCACAGCTTCCCGGACAGTGTGGGGGTCAGTGTTTCCACGCCGGCGGGCCGGGTGATCCTCACGAGCGATTACAAGTTCGACGATACGCCGGTGGACGGCAAGTTGACCGAGGTGGACAAGCTGGAGCGCTGGGGCGACGAGGGTGTGCTGCTGCTGCTGGGGGACAGCACGAACATTGAGACGGAAGGCAGTACGCCCAGCGAAACGAAGGTCGAGGAAACACTTGACAGTATCTTCTCGCAGGTGGATGGGCGGGTGATTCTGGCGACTTTTGCCAGCAACATCAGCCGCGTGCAGCAGATCATCACGATCTCGCGCAAGCATGGACGGCGGGTCGGGATGATCGGGCGCTCGATGATCAATAACGTGAAGATCGCGATCGGTCTCGGCTACCTCGATATCCGGCAGGACGAGCTTCTGACGGCCAAAGAGATGGAAGAGCTGCCCTCCCACCAGGTGACGATCATCGCCACCGGCAGCCAGGGAGAGCCGACCAGCGCCATGGTGCGCATGAGCATCGGGGACCAGCGTCAGATCAGTCTGCGCAAGGGGGACACTGTTGTGCTGAGCGCGACACCGATCCCGGGCAACGAGGAGCTGTTCAACCGCACTGTGGACAATCTGTACCGGCGCGGGGCGCGGGTCTTCTATCACGAACTGTCGGACGATGTACACGTGAGCGGACACGGCGGCAAGGCGGACTACCGCCGGATGCTGGAGCTGGTGCGACCGCGCTATTTCATCCCTGTGCATGGTGCATACCGGCATCTTGTCCTGCATGGAGAGCTGGCGGAGGAGGCCGGGATTGCGCCGGAGAACGTCTTCGTCGTCGAAGACGGACAGGTGGTCGAGTTCGGCCATTTCGAGGAAGAAAGCGATGCGGTCGAGGCGCGGTTGGGCGAGCACGTGAGCGCCAACCACGTTTTTGTCGACGGGTTGGGCGTGGGCGACATCGGCAGCGTCGTGCTGCGCGACCGGCGTCATCTGGGAAGCGACGGCTTTCTCGTGTGTATCGTAGCGTTGGACGAGTTCGACGGCTCGATCCTTTACGGACCGGAGATAATCAGTCGCGGGTTTGTCTATATCCGGGACAACGAGGGGTTGATTCTAAGGGCGGAGGAGATCGTGCGAAACGAGGTCAAAGGCAAGGCGACGCCCACGGTGCTCTCGCGGCGCATACGCAATGCCCTGGCCAGCTTCTGCAGCAATGAGATGGGACGGCGGCCGATGATCCTGCCGGTGGTGATCCAGGTGTAGGGAGCAGGCGGCAGGCAGTCTTGGTAGCAGGTGCGCGTTCAGACCGGAGCCCGTAGACATTTTTCTGAACTGAAAGTCATAGGAGCAAGATCTGGTCTATCCACGAAGGGCCACGGAGATAGTTTTCAGGGTTTGACGCAGATGATGGCCGCCGGTCACGAGAATTGCGCGAGAACAGTGCGATTTTACCGACCGGCGGCCTGATTTTTTCCTGTTTCGAGCGATCTTCTCCCCGACTCAATTGAACCTGATGCCCACCCTTTTCGGAAACGGCAAGGAGGTAGATCCTGTGGCGATGGGAAGACGCCGATCATTCGGTTGCAAAGCGCGGGCAAAACGTCGAGTTTCAGAGCGTCTATCCACTAGAAACTGATTGGTGAATTCGGAGTTCATTGGTATACTGTGTTGGGAACGTTTGTTCTCTCTTTGCGAGCAGTATAATGGGCTATTGGACCTCCAGTGGCTGGTGCGAATTCCGGCCACGAGCCGCGACCTTTGACTTCTGATATGGCAACCAAGAGAACTACGAAGAAGAAAGCCACCGCACAGAAACAGTTTTTGGCCGGGTTGGCCGCGATCGCCCGCGTGGAGGTTGTCGGCCTCAGCCTGGTGTTGATATCGGTCTTTACGCTGTTGAGCCTGCTGACTGATTCGCGCGGCAGTGTTACAGGGTTGTGGATCGATCTCCTGCGTTATACCACCGGTGACGGCGTGGCCGGCGTACCTTTGCTGACCGGCTTCCTTGGCCTGTGGCTGGTCCTGCGCGCCATCGAAGGGCCGAAACGCCGCTCCTCATCGTCCCGCGACGGAGGCCGGTCGAACAGCGAACTGCCGATCCTACCCTGGCGGGTGCCGACGGGCCTGCTTTTGATCTTTCTGGCATACATTGCCGCCATAACGCTGTTTCTGCCGCCTTTGACGCGGGCGGCGCGCGTCCTCGATGGGGGCGCGGGCGGGGCGCTTGGACTCTTCTTCGCGAATGCGTTGGCGGGTGGGTTGCCCGGCTGGGGCGCGTGGATGGTGATTCTTGTGGTGGCGCTGTCGGGGCTGACGCTGCTCACCGGCCGCCGGTTCTGGGATGGTCTCTGGGCTGGGGGCGGCGCGGTGGGTCAGGATGTTCGGGGAATACTGCAAGAGTTGTGGCGGCAGGAACGGCACAGAGAGCTCTTCAGAACCAGGAAGCTGGCCAGAAAGGAGCGAAACGAGACCCACGCTCCCGCTCCCCACGCCACGTCGCTTTCCCCCGTAGCGCAGACCGGCCGCGCTGCCGAAGGTGTGCCGTCGATGCAGTCGGAAGAGCTTGCCGGCTCTGACGGTGAGGTGTCGGCGATGGGCGCCGAGCGGCATCTGAAAGACAGAAACGGAAAAGTTGAACCGGCGTGGGAACTCCCGCAGCTGAGCGATATGTTGGACTTCTGGGACCGGTCGATCGACAGCGACGATCTGATCCGCTACCGAGGCCGGCTGCTGGAGGAGACGCTGGCGCTGTTTGGCGTCCCCGCTGATTTTGAAGGGGTCAACGCCGGCCCGACCGTGACGCAATATCTGATCCGTCCGGGCTATACCGAGCGCACGGTGCGCGGGGAGACGAAGCGCACCAAGGTGAAGGTAAGCAAGATCGCCAGCCTGAGCAACGATCTGGCCCTGGCGCTTGCGGCGCGCACGGTGCGGATCGAGGCGCCGATTCCGGGGACGAGCTACGTCGGCATCGAGGTGCCGAATACGGAGAGCAACAATGTCGGCCTGAAGGAGCTGATGGAGAGCGAGGAGTACGAAACCATACAGGTCGGGGGCCGCCTGCCTATCGCGCTGGGCGAGGACGTGCGGGGTAAGCCGGTGGTCACCGACCTGGCGCGGATGCCCCATCTTCTGATCGCCGGCGCCACGGGGACGGGCAAGTCGGTCTGCATCAATTCGATCATCGGCTGTCTGCTTTTGACGCACACGCCGGAAACGCTGCGCCTGCTGATGATCGATCCGAAGATGGTCGAACTGACTGTCTACAACGGGACGCCGCATCTTCTCAGCCCGGTAGTGACCGACGTGGACCGGGCTGCGGGGGTGCTGTTCTGGTGCATCAAGGAGATGGAGCGGCGCTACCAGATGCTCAACAAGGCGGGTGTACGCGATCTGGAACGCTTCAACGCCTATTTGCGCAAACTGGGCGAGGAGATCCTGCCTTACGTCGTCGTCATCATCGACGAAATGGCGGATCTGATGATGGCTGCGCCGGAGGAGGTTGAGAAGCACGTGATCCGGCTGGCGCAGATGGCGCGGGCTGTGGGCATTCATATGATCATCGCGACGCAACGGCCCTCGGTCGATGTCATCACCGGCCTGATCAAGGCCAACTTCCCGGCCCGCATCGCGTTTGCGGTGACCAGCCAGATAGATAGCCGGGTGGTGCTGGACGTTCCGGGTGCGGAAAATCTACTGGGGCGGGGCGACATGCTGTTCATGGCGCCGGATGCAAGCAAACTGGAGCGGATGCAGGGCGCGTTTCTGGATGATGCGGAGACCAACCGCATCGTCCGCTACTGGCAGAATTTTCATAATCTGGAAACATACATCCAGGAACAGGAGGGGAATGGACAGGGGCGGTTGGAAGGCGAACAGATCCCGCTCTTCACGCCTGATCCCCTCTCCTCACCTATCGAAGAGCGCGAACTGCCGGCGGCGGAGGGCACTGCGCAGAGAAGCGAGGGCGAATCTCTCCAACTCCTCGAACAGGATGACGGGCAGAGCCCACTGCGCGATCAGACGCAGGACGGCGAGGGCCGGGACGAACTTTTCGACGAGGCGGTAGAGGTCGTGTCGGAGGCCGGGCGCGGCTCGGTGACGATATTGCAGCGGAAGCTGCGGGTCGGCCACAACCGCGCCAGCCGTCTGGTGGAGCAACTCGAAGCAGCCGGCATTCTGGGACCGGACCGGGGCCGGAGCCTGGGGCGGGAGGTCTATCTCAAGACCGCAGGAGAGGGTGACCCGGAGCGCGAAGAGGAAGTACCCGCGCCGCTTGCTGCTTCTCCATCTTTCGATCATGACAGTGGGTCCGCCGACAGTGGGAGCATCGACAACGGGTCTGTTGGCAATGGGTCCGCCGGCAGTGAGTCGATCGAAGGTGAGGCCGTTGACAGCGGGCAGGCCGAGTTGCCACCGCCTCCTGAGAAGGGCGACGCTCCCCCCCGAATCTGGATGTAACGCTGCCTTCAATCCACAACAGGAGAATTAATCATGATCCAGAGCGTGTCCCCCGCGCGCCCCGCGTGGCTGTCTGACGCGATTTACCCCTTCGAGAGCAGTTTCTTCACGACTCCATCCGGCCACGAGATGCACTACATCGACGAGGGCGCGGGGGAGCCGATTGTTTTCCTGCATGGCAACCCCACCTGGTCATTCGAATTTCGGCATCTGGTCGGGGATCTTCGTTCGCATTACCGATGTATCGCGCCCGATCATATCGGTTTCGGGCTGTCGGCGCGCAGCCAGCGAGCGGCCGACCACCGGCCAGAAGCCCATGCGAATGCAACCGCGGCATTGCTCGATCATCTCGACGTGCGGGACGCGACCCTGTACCTGGTGGATTGGGGCGGGCCGATTGGGTTGGATGTCGCACGAAAGCATCCGGAGCGGGTGAAGCGGCTGGTGATCACGAACACCTGGTGCTGGCCGGTCGGACGCGATCCGCACTATGTGATGTTCAGCTTTTTCATGTCGAGCTGGCTGGGCCAGTACCTGATTAAGCGCCACAATTTTTTCGTGGACAGGGTGCTGCCGATGGCGGTCGCCTCAAAGGAGATTCTGACGGCGGAGGTGATGGCGCACTATCGCAATGCGCAACCAACGCCGGAGGCGCGGGCCGCGTGCGCGGCGTTTCCGAGATACATCGTCGCTGCCAGCGACTGGCTGGGGTCGATCTGGAATGACCGGGCTGCGTTCACTGCGAAGCCGGCGCTGATATTGTGGGGGTTCAAGGACATCGCCTTTCGTGAGAAGGAACTGAACCGGTGGAAGGCGGAGCTGGCGGATTTTGAGGTGCACGAGTTCAGGGATTGCGGGCACTTTTTGGCGGAGGAGGCTCCCGGGCGGATGCTGCCTGCGCTGCACGGGTTCATGGAGCGGACGCGGTAGCCCGAGGGCAAGGGTCGTCAAGTTGCCCACTTGCTGGAAATGATGTATCAATCTTTGTCAGATTAGATTGTGCCCTCGGAAATTCAAACGGACCTCTTGCAGTTTAGAGCTGAATACCCAAATAGAATACGATGGATCGCAAACGGATCGCGGCAATCTTCGTGGGGCTGGCTCTTGCGGCCGCTGTTGGGTTGGCTGTCCTCTCTTTCACGACTCGGATCCCGGACGCAGAGAGTTTGCCGGATGAGGCGGCGGCGCGGCTTGGGGAGCTGAAGACTGTGCAGGGGCGGCTGCAGCTTGGGAAAGACGACCAGACGGTCGAGTACGAGCTGTGGGTGCAGCGGCCGCGGCATTTGCGGGCGGAGGCGGAATTGGAGGGGCTAGACCGCAAGGCGGTCTTTATCATGACGTTCAACGAAGAAGAGGCGTGGACGTATGACCCGGTGCTGGACCTCGCCACCGTCACCGACCGGACGGAAGGCGCGGCGGCGGGCTCGCGCTTCGGCACGTCATTGTTGGAGACGATGCCGGATGATGTGCTGGCGGCGCTGCGCGCGGGTGAGCTGCAGATTGTCGGCGAGGAAGCGGCTGCCGGCCGGAATGCGCTGCGGGTGCAGATTCAGCTGCCTTCGGGGCAGAGTCCACTGGAAGAGGCAGGGGAGCAGGTGACCGTCTGGCTGGACAGGAGTACCTACTACCCATTGGCGATCGAAGGCAGTACCGGCTTCCTCATGCGGTTCGACTTCATCAGGTTCGATGAGGAGATCGATCCGCGGACGTTCGTCTTCTTCCCTCCACCGGGCGCGACCGTGCGCCGGATCGGTGAGTAACGGTCCGCCGCGCGCGGACGCGCGCGCAGAGATGCCGCGGGGATTTGCCCGTTTTCGCAATATCCTGGCGGCCTGTATCGCCACCCGTTTGGCAATCGACACAACGACACAGCTGTTCTTCCCCTTCCTGCGGACGGTTGCGCTGGGGCTGGGGATGGATATCGTTGTCCTGGGCCGTCTGGTCAGCCTGCGCAGCCTGGCGGGGTTGAGCGCGCCGCTGTTCGGCACGGCGGCGGACAACCTTGGCTATCGCCGCATTATGCGGCTGTCGCTGCTGTTGACGGCGGCGGGCATGTTTTTGTTGGGCAGCGGGGCGGGCATCTGGTCGGTCGTTGTCGGCATGATCGTGTCGGGGGCGGGGCTGACGGGCTTTCTGCCGACCTGCCAGGCGTATATCAGTGCGCGACTGCCGTTTGCGCAGCGGGCGCGGGGCATCGGGATACTGGAGTACTCCTGGGCACTGGCAGGCATTGTCGGTCTGCCGCTGATGGGCTTTCTCTTTGGCCGCTTCAGTTGGAGACTCCCGTTCTTCGTGCTGGGCGGGGCGATGCTGGCAAGCTGGGTTCTGATTGGACTCTTGCCGGAAGCGACGGCCGGCGTACGGGTTATGGACCCCGAAAGGGCGCGGCGTAGGGAGGCGGCCCGGAAAAGGCTCAGGAGCCGTTCTTTCACCCCTCTTCTCGTTTCCCTCCCCCCGCTTCGCGTGCAGACTATCACCGGCCTTTTCGATCTCGGCCCCAACTGGCGGGCCGCGCTGGCCGTCATCAGCGCCAATGCGCTCTTCTATTTCAGTCAGGTCCACATCCTGATAGCGCATGGCGCGTGGCTGGAGACCGAATACGGCCTGGTACCGGAAACGTTAGGGCTGGTGGCATTTGCGCAGGGCGCCGCGGATCTGTGCGGCAGTGTGCTCGTCTCGCTCATTACCGACCGGATCGGCAAGAAGCGGGCCGTGCAGTTCGGCATGCTGGGTTCTCTTCTGGTATACGTCTCCATGCCGATTATCAATGTGGGTCTGGCACCGGTGGTTGCCGCGATGGTGCTGCTGCGGTTCGTGTTCGAGTACGGGATTGTCAGCGCCATCGCCTTGATCAGCGAACAGGCGCCGGACCGGCGGGGCAAAGTCATCTCCCTTTCGGTGGCGCTCAATCTGCTGGGCTCCACGTTCAGCGGATTTTCGGGGCCGTGGATGTATACCCGTTTCGGCGTGTGGGGGCTGGGGCCGGTGGCGGCGGTGGGGACGCTGACGGCGTTCTTGCTGTTGACGGTTTGGGGACGCGAGTCGGGCTGACGGTTCTCACTGAGAAATTGACACGGGGGCAGATCATGACAATTCTCTACCGACCTGACGATGGGGTCGCGGGTGACTTCATCCCCTTCTATTGGGAGGGCGACTACCACCTTTTCTACATCAAGGAATACGGGGCTGAGACGGGACATGGCCCGGGCCGGCCCTGGTATCACCTCGTGACGCGCGACTTTGTTCACTTCGAGGAATGGGGCGAGGCAATAACACATGGGGCCCCCGATGAGCAGGACGTCGATGTGGGGACAGGGTCGGTGATCGCGGGCGACGGCATTTTCTACATCTACTTTACGGGCATAAATCCAGCCTTCGCCGGAACCGGCAAGGCGGCGCAGGTGGTGATGCGCGCCACCAGCACTGACCTGCGTACGTGGCATAAGGACAAAGACTTCAAGTTCTTCGCGCCCACAGAGCTTGGATATGAGCTGGACGACTGGCGCGATCCCTTTGTCTTCTGGAACGAGGCGGAAGAGGTGTATTGGATGCTGATGACGGCGCGCACGGATAGCGGCCCGGTGCGCAACCGGGGCTGTATCGGCCTGGCGGTCAGCTCCGACCTGGTGACATGGGAGGGGCGGCCGCCGCTGTGGGCGCCGGGTGAGGTCTGGGCGCACCCCTGCCCGGACCTGTTCCGCCATGGCGAACTGTGGTACCTGGTCTACTCGGTCTCGAGGGAGTGGATCGCCACCCATTACCGGATGGCACAAAGTTTGGCGGGGCCGTGGACCTCTGCGGAAGATGACATGTTGGACGGTCTTGCCTACGGCGCCGCCAAGACGGCGGGGGACGGGTCGCAGCGCTATTCCTTTGGCTGGCTGCCGGTGCGCGCGGACGAGTCGGACGACGGCGAATGGCTGTGGGGCGGCAACCTGGTCGTGCACGAGGTTGTGCCGCAGCCGGACGGTTCTCTGGCGGTCAGCATACCCGGGACGGTCGCCGGCGCTTTTGACAAGCCGGCGCCGCTTGTGCCGCGACCGGTGCTCGGCAATTGGGAGGTCGAGGGGGAGAGCGCCAGGACATCTGCGGTGAGCCGGTACGCGCTGATGACGCTGGGGGAGATGCCGGAGGCGTGTCTGATCGAGGCGACCGTGACGTTCGCGCCAGGGTTGACAGACTGCGGCCTGCTGCTACGCGCCAGCGATGATCTGGAGTCTTATTACCAGGTCCGGCTGGAGCCGGCCAAGAACCGGGTCGTGCTGGACCGCTGGTCGCCGCACTTCAGCGTCACCACGACGAACCCACCCTTTATGCTCGAACGCCGGGTCGTTCTGGAGCCGGACAGACCCCTGAAGGTGCAGGTGCTTGTGGACGGTACGGCGCTGGTCATCTATGTTGATGACCAGGTCGCCCTTTCCGGCCGCATCTATGACCGGCGCGAGGGCGCGCTGGGGCTGTTCGCGACCGAGGGTGAGGTCTGGTTCAACGGGATCGGAATGGCGACCCGATGATTTGCCGGGGCGAGTGATTGTGTGGCAACGGTTTTCTTCCCGTTTCCGGGCACGAACATGGGCGTCATCCAGGGCTGACCGGCAACCGCGCGCGGAGGCGTCGCGTGGCTTCTCCCGCTTCCGCCATATCCTGGCCGCCTGTGTGGCTACCCGGCTGGTCGTCGACACAACGGTCCAACTTTTCTACTCCTTCTTACCGATCATTGCGCTGGGGATGGCCCTAGATGTTGTCGTTCTGGGCCGTCTGATGAGCCTGCGCAGCGCGGTGGGGCTGAGCGCGCCGCTGTTCGGCAGCGCGGCGGACCGCTACGGCTACCGGCGCGTGATGCGTCTGGCCTTGGTTTTGGCCGCGTCTGGGACCTTCTTGCTGGGCAGCGGCGCGGGGTTCTGGTCGGCTGCGGCCGGGATGGTCCTATCGGGAGTGGGGTTGACCGGCTTCTTGCCGACCGTCCAGGCTTACATCAGCGCGCAGCTGCCCTTTGCGCAACGGGCGCGGGGCCTCGGTATTCTGGAGTATTCCTGGGCCCTGGCGGGGATACTCGGCCTTTCGCTGATGGGGCTGCTTTTCGACCGTTTCAGCTGGCAACTCCCATTTATCGTTTTGGGCGTTGCCATACTAGCCGGCTGGGCCCTGCTGGGATTTCTGCCGAAAGTACCGAGGGGCGCAGACCCTTCACTGGCGGGCGCCGGCGCAGAGAACGGGCCGACGCAGGTCGGCGTTGCAGGTGAAGAAGGCGGTACGGAGGTGGGCCTTGAGAAGGGGGTCACGCCGTCTCTTACCCTTCACCTCTCACGACTCGCATCCGGCGCGGCGCGACATTTCGCCGGTCTATTCGATCTCGGCCCAAACCGGCTCTCGGCCTACATGATAATCGGCGCGAACAGTCTCTTTCTTTTCAGCCAGGGCCACGTCCTCATTGCTCACGGCGTCTGGCTGCAGACCGAATACGGCCTGACGGCAACTGCCTTGGGCCTGGTGGCCTTGTTGCAGGGCGCAGCGGACCTGGCGGGGGCTGTTCTCGTGTCATTGATCGCGGACGGGGTAGGCAAGAAGCGATCATTTCAGGCAGGCCTTCTCGGTTCAGCGCTGGTTTACCTCTCTCTCCCAGCCGTCAATATCGGGCTGTTGCCGGTCGTCGCGGCGTTGCTTCTGATGCGTTTTACATTTGAGTACGGCCTCGTCAGCGCCGTCGCTCTGGTCAGCGAACAGGCTCCGGACCGGCGGGGCAAAGTGATGTCACTGGCGGTGGCGATCAACCTGGTGGGGATGACCCTCACCGGATTTACCGGGCCGTGGATGTACACACGCTTCGGCGTATCGGGGCTGGGGCCGGTGGCGGCCGTCTGTACGCTGGCGGCGTTTGTCCTGTTGACGGTCTGGGGACGCGAGTCGGCGGAAACTGCAGGGGCCGGGAGTTAGGGATTAGGGGTCAGTGGCTAGCGTAGGCCCAGGAGTCGGCTGGAAGAAGTGATTTGCGCCGGTTACATAAGCCGTGCCAAGATGATTTTGCATGCTCCATCGAGCAGTTCAAGTAGATTGGACACCGCCGCACGGGCGGCTATAGTTGTCCCGCACACACGGTATTGAGGAATCCTCAAATGAACATTATCTACCTGCATTCGCACGACACGGGCCGGTACCTGCAGCCCTACGGCCATGCGGTGCCCGCGCCTAATCTGCAGCGGCTGGCGGAGGAGGGCGTTCTATTCCGGAAGGCGTTCAGCGCGGCGCCGACCTGCTCGCCGAGCCGGGCCTGTCTGCTCACGGGCCAGAGCTCGCATTCCTGCGGGCAGCTGGGGCTGGCCAACCGGGACTTCTTTCTGCAGCATCCGGAACGGCACCTGGCGAACTTTCTGCGCGGCCACGGCTACCGCACGGCTTTGTGCGGCTTTCAACATCTGACGCTCGATACGCGCACGCTGGGCTACGAATGGATCGCCGAAGCCGACCCGCCCGGGTCGCGGGGACCGGAATACAGAACGGAGGCTGCGGTCGAGTTCATCAACCGGAAGCATGACCGTCCCTTCTTCCTGGCGGTGGGTTATTCCGAAACGCATCGCGTCTTTCCGGAGCCGAGCGAGGAGGAGGACGTGCGCTATACGCTGCCGCCGGCGCCGCTGCCGGATACGCCGGAGACCCGCTATGACATGGCCTCTTACAAACGGATGGCCAGGATACTGGACGACCAGGTCGGGATCGTATTGAACGCGCTGGAGGAGGCGGGGCTGGCCGAGGATACGCTGTTCATCTACACGACCGACCACGGGCTGGCCTTCCCCGGCATGAAATGCACGCTGACCGACCACGGTTTCGGCGTTTCGCTGATCATGCGCGGGCCGCACGGGTTTGGCGGCGGCAAGGTCGTGGACGGCATGGTCTCTCAGATCGACATCTACCCGACGCTGTGCGAGCTGCTGGGGGTGGAGCCGCCGGAGTGGCTGCAAGGGCGCTCGGTTGTGCCGCTGGTGGCGGGTACGGCGGAGGAGATCAACGAGGAGATCTTTGGGGAGGTGAGCTATCACGCCGGCTATGAACCGAAACGGGCGGTGCGCACGCAGCGCTGGAAGTATATCCGTCGTTTCGACGGGTGGGCAACGACGACGATGCCCAATATCGACAACGGGCCGAGCAAGCAGTATCTGATGGACAACGGTCTGGCCGAGCGCAAGGTCCACCAGGAGGCGCTCTACGATCTGATCTATGATCCGAACGAAGCGTGTAACCTGGTGAACGATCCGGATTACGTGGATGCGCTGGCGGAGATGCGGGGACGGCTCGCGTCATGGATGGAGCGCACCGATGACCCCCTGCTGCGGGGACCGGTACCGGCGCCGGAGGGCGCGTACGTGGACAGCCCGGGCGACACGCATCCAAGTGTTTCGGAACGGGACTCGGTCAGCCAGTGGCTGCGGCGGGAGAGGCTGGATATTCGGGGTTAGTATTCTGTTATGAGAGGCCGGCGGCCAAGGGATGCAGCGGCTGCCGGCGTCACTTTTCTCCCAGAGCGTAAACCAGCGCCTCGATGAGGAGATCGATTTCGGCTTCGGTCGCGACGAGCGGCGGGGCCATGATGAGGATGTTGCCCAGGCCGGGAACGGTGTTGCCGTTGCGTCCGAGAATGACGCCGGCCTGTTTGCAGCGGCCCAGGATCGCCAGCACTTCGGCGTCGTCGAGGGGATGTTTGGTACCCTTGTCGGCCACCAATTCGACGCCCAGGAGCAGCCCGCGGCCGCGGGCTTCGCCCACCCACGGGTGCGACGCCAGATTTTGCAGTTGGGCCAGCGCGTAGTCCCCCATGCTGCGGGCTTTCTCCACCAGACCTTCTTCCTCGACAATTTGCAGATTGTGCAGTCCGACCGCGGTGCTGACCGGATGGCCGCCAAAGGTGTTGATGTGGCGGAAGTGGGTCAGGTCGCCGGCCTCGCCCATGAAGACATCGAAGATATATTCCTGCACGGCGGTCGCAGCGAGGGGCATGTAGCCGCTCGAAAGCCCCTTTGCCATGGTGATGATGTCGGGCTTTACGTCCCAGTGGTCGTGGCCGAACATTTTGCCGGTGCGGCCGTAGCCGGAGACGACCTCGTCGAAGATGAGCAGCACGCCGTACTCGTCACAGATTTCGCGCACGCGCGGCAGGTACTCGTCCGGCGGGACGAGGACGCCGCCGCCGGAGATGATCGGCTCCATCAGGACCGCGGCGACGGTCTCGGGCCCCTCGTAGATGATCGTTTCCTCGATCGCCTGCGCGCAGGCAATGCCGTGCTCGGCCGGGGTGAGTTTGGGATGGGCGCGGTAGGGATAGGGAGGCGGGACGTGGATGAAGCCGGGCGCCATCGGCCCATAGCCGATCTTGCGTTCGGCCTGACCGGTGGCGCTCATGGCGCCGAGCGTGTTGCCGTGGTAGGCGCGGTGGCGGGAGATGATCTTGTAGCGGGTGGCGCCGCCCGGTTTGCCGGACTGCAGGTGGTACTGTCGGGCGACCTTGAAGGCGACCTCGTTGCCTTCGGAGCCGCTGGAGGAGAAGTAGACGCGGCCGGACCAGCCGAGGAGGTCCAGTATTTTGTCGGCCAGCTGCGCGCCGGGCGCGTGGGTCATGGTGGGCGCGAGATAGGGGAGCTCGGTCATCTGCGCGGCGGCGGTTTCGGCCAGTTCGCTGCGCCCGTAGCCGATGTTCACGCACCAGAGGCCGGCCATGGCGTCGAGGTAGCGGCGGCCCTGGTCATCTTCAAGGTAGCAGCCTTCGCCACGTACGATGAGTGTAGGCGGTGTGTCGGCGAGCGGTTTGTGCTGGGTGAGGGGATGCCAGAGGGCGCGGACGTCGAGTTCTGAGATGGAAGGGGCAACGGTCATTTTTTCTCTCGCTTTTTCGGTGGCGTGGTGTGGTATATGGTGGGATCATACCAGCAACTCGTGATCCGGTCTACCATCGGCGGGCCGCGCGCAACGCATATACCGCGTCGGCTTCTTCTCGGTGATGCTGCACCTTCTTCCACGTCTGTGCCTTGCATGAAACACAAGACCCTTGGACCATCACCTGGGCACTCATGCAGCGCTTCCTTTGCCCTCCGCTTCGCCAAGTCTGCCGATGTATTACTCCATATCATGGAACGGCTACGACTGGTGCACGGTCCTTGGGAATTGACCCCAAAAAATCCCCGTTGATATTGCGTTCACTAAATGATATAATCCTTGCCAAGCCCATCGCAGGCCATCAGAGAGTCGAGTCCAGGCAGTATTTTCCATCACGTATCTTGAATTTAGGTTCGTTGGCCTGTCAGCGTAAGCGAATCCGAGCTCTGAAGCGGCCCAGCATTTCGGGGTCATCGTGATCGGTCAAACGCCCTCTTTCTCACGCCAATTGGGTGACTCAATTCCAAGTGGCTCTACAGCCAGGCCTACGTCATTTGTTCGTGTCATGCGGTAGCCGTCTCGGGCCAAACCGCCTTGAATGCGTCTGTCGGCCGTCTACACTTCTGAGAAGAAAGGAGAATACCCGTATGTCAACCTCTTTGCGTCATACTCGCCGTGACTTTTTGCGCTTCTCCGGTGGACTATCTGCCAGCATACTTGCTGTAGCCTGCGTGACTCCCGGGGCCGATACCGGCACTGACGACACTGCGGGCGAACCGGCCGTTGAGAAAGAACAGATTCTCGTGTGGGACCAGTTCGGTGAAGATTCCGTGGGTGTCAATGAGATCGTTGTCAAGTTCAATGAGGCACATCCTGAGTACCATGTCACGCGTGAAGCGCAGACCAACATGCGCGATATTCTCAAGACATCGCTTGACGCGGGCGCCGGACCGGATGTGATGTACTATGATACCGGGCCAGGCTTTGCCGGCGTGCTGGCACGCGCCGGGCTGCTTTTGCCGCTGGACGACGCGTATGAGCAGTACGCCTGGAATGAGCGCATCCTGCCGATAGCCCGCGAGCGCGCCAGTTTTGACGGCGTAACCTACGGAATCGGCAATGAGTTGGAGATAGTAGGAACGTTCTATAACGAACGGATCTTTGACGAACAGGGGTTGGCGGCGCCTGACACGCACGACGACTTCCTGGCGGTCTGCGAGGCGCTTAAAGCGCAAGACATCATTCCAATGGCGTGGGGCAACCAAAACAAATGGCCCGCCGGTCATACGTTCAGTGTCTTCAGCGGCAATATCGCCGGCAAGGATAATCTGGCTGCAGCGATATCCGGCGAACTGGCATGGAATGAACCGGATTTCGTGGAATCGATCCAAATCCCTTTTGTGGACATGGTTGATGCAGGATACTACAACACAGATATCAACGCGGTAACCTATGACGATTCCAATCTGCTCTTCTACAGCGGGCAGGCTGCCATGCGCTTGACAGGATCGTGGATGATCGATGGCTACACCAATCCGGACAACATAACGGATCCGGTCGGCTTCTTCTTCTATCCGTCGATCCGCGAGAGGGTAATCGCACCGCCGGCCGGTCTTGGTTCCGGTTACTTCGTAGGACGGGACGCTCAGTCGCCTGAGGGGGCATTTGCTTACCTGAACTTCCTGTTTTCGGATGAAACAATTGGGGACTGGTTGGAAGGTATGGCCATGATCCCGCCTGTCCGCTTGAATGCAGACGATTACAGTATCTCGGATCTGCTGCGATTCACCATCATCGAAATCCAGCAGAACGCCGAGAGTATGGGCTTCAACATCGATGTATTGACGCCCGACAACTACAATACGATGATGTTCGACGGTTTCCAGGAAGTGATTGGCAAGGTAAAGACGGCCCAAGAACAGGCCGACGACCTGGAAGCCGCCATGCAAGAGGCCATCGAGAGGGGCACGGTGATGGACATCACTCCTTGAGGAAGGAGACTCTACGGGAATGCGGCCATCTGGCTGGTGGGGTTGGCCGCATTCCTGCCAACACGCCTTACGCTTGCGACAGTTCAATGGATTCGAACATGAAACGGTCCACGGCGTTGCAGGACGATTGCCTGACCGCATGTAGAAAGGGCAGGTACTGCTTCCCTGGCCGGGCGGACAGGATCGAGTGAAATGACAACTGCTGCACCAGTACGCCGGGGGCAACTCTCGCCACGCGCTAAGCGGAAAGCGCTTGCCGGATGGGCATTTGTTGTCCCGGCGCTCCTCATTTACGCATTCTTCTTTATTCAACCGTTCTTTTATTCAATCTACTATAGCCTTACCGACTGGAACGGCGCCGATCCGGTCAAGCAGTTTGTGGGCTTGGGAAACTACATCAAGTTAGCCGGAGACTCACTGCTGTGGCAGGCACTGGGTCACAACCTCATCTGGGTGATTATAGGCACGGTTTCGCCTATCGCAATAGGATTGCTGCTTGGCGTCCTGATTTGGACTGGCGCGCTAGGCCGGGTCCTTTTTCGGACAATCTATTTCCTTCCGGTCGTTCTCTCAGAGGTTGTTATTGCCATCATTTGGAACTGGATATACCATCCGCTCTTCGGCGCAGTGAACCAGATCTTGCGCGGTATCGGGCTGGACCATCTGGCGCGCGGATGGCTAGGCGACCCCCAGACGGCGCTGCTTGCCCTCCTGATGACAGCTGTCTGGTCTTACTACGGCTTCTGTTTCGTCATTATCATGGCGGGACTTCAGAATGTGGATATTTCGTTGGTGGAGGCAGCTACGATCGATGGCGCTAACGGCTGGCAGCGCTTCATCCATGTGATCGTGCCGCAGTTGAGCCACGTGCTCACAATGATCACCGCATTTACACTCATCGGAGGATTCAACGTCTTTGGCATTGTCTTCGTGATGACGCAAGGCGGACCAGGCACGGCGACACAGGTAATCGCTACGTACACCTACCGCAAGGCTTTTCAGGAGAGCCAGGTGGGGTACGGGGCCGCTTTATCGATGGTCATGACGCTTCTGTCACTGGTGACGTCCTACATTTTTATCCGATTGCGCGAACGGCAGGAACAGTAAAATGCAGAATACCAGCGCCGTCCAGGAATGGTCCCGAATGGGTGCGCGGGGACCAAGGCAAAGCGCAGTTCGCGATAGGCTTCTTCGCTATATCGGTTCATTGCTTCGCTATGCCATTCTCATTTTTTTCACACTGGTCTGCATTACACCACTGTTCTGGGTAATAGCGTCATCTCTGAAAACGACGGGGCAGATCGCTGCCAATCCACTGGGCTTTCCTACTGAAATCCGATGGGACAACTACATCGAAGCCTGGACTGTCGGCCGCTTTGGAAAGTACTTCAAGAACAGCGTCATTGTTTCAATTCCGATCGTCACTTTCGTAATCCTGTTGGCGAGCCTAGCAGGTTATGGATTGGCGCGTCTCAGGTTCCACGGCTCGAACTTCGTCTTCGTCCTGTTTCTGCTTGGGCTGATGGTTCCGTTCCAGTCAATTATGATTCCGCTGTTTTATATCCTTAAGGATATCAGGTTCCTGGGAACTTACTGGGCAATGATCGTCCCCAGTATCGCTCTAGGAATGCCCTTCAGCATCTTTTTCATGCGGGCCTATTTTTCCGGACTTCCGCAGGAGCTGGGCGACGCGGCAGAGATCGATGGCTGTAACGAGTTCAGTGTCTACTGGAGGGTGATGCTGCCTCTGGCCGGGCCGGCAGTCTCCGCTCTGGTCGTCCTGCAGTTCATGGGCGCCTGGAACGCCTTTCTTCTGCCCCTCATCTATATGCAGAAGGAAGAGATCCGGCCACTCGTTCTTGGGCTGATGTTCTTTCGAAGCAGGTATACGCAGAACTATCCATTGACGATGGCGGGGGCCGCCATTGTCATGGTGCCGATTGTCATCGTCTATCTCGTCTTCCAACGCAGGTTTGTTCAGGGATTGACGGCGGGGGCGGTGAAGTAGGCGTCAGGTCATGTAAGCGCTCTACCAAGCCTGCTGCGGTTGAAGCATCTGTACCTCATCGCTTGTTCGAATCACTGACTCCCATTCTCCAGTTCATCCTTCAGAAAGCGAGAGTTGAACGCGCGCATTTGGTAGACGAATGCGCGCGTTTTCCATGTTTTGGGACGATCGAGCGACTGCTGTGCTTCTTGCCAATGTCGTGTATGTTCGCCGCACTTATGATAGAATGCGCATGGTTGCGCTTGCTTGTAAGCAATTGTTCAGTCAGAGCTTCAGATAGCAGAAAAATGGTCACAGCCCAGGAATGAAACGGGTAAACGGACAGCCTCCCCATCTACGAGATGTAGCAAAAGATCCCTGTCAAGCTGATCAGTTGAACTGCAGTTCGGACAGTGTCGATCGAGAGGAGCGGAGGCGACGCGCCCTCTCGATTGTTGGGGCGTTCTCCAGCGGGGTCGACGATCTTTCGGTCAATCACGAGCACTATCTGGCTGAGGCGTATGCGAACACAGCCGATGATGAATGATCGTACTTCATTGATAAGCACGGTTTCACTCCCATAGATTAGCCACAACACCCCAATTCAGGAGGAAGGAATGACTCAGGATACTATCCGCGTCGGCGTTGTCGGCGCAGGCGCCAACACGCGTGACCGGCATATTCCGGGCCTACAGGCGATCGAAGGCGTTGAGATCGTCTCGGTCTGCAATCGCAGCCAAGAGTCGGGGGAACGGGTCGCGGAGCGGTTCGGCATCGAGCGGGTGTGCACGAACTGGCAGGATGTCGTGCAAGCCGAGGACGTGGACGCCGTAGTGATCGGCACGTGGCCGTACATGCACCGTCTCCTCACGGTGGCCGCGCTGGAGGCGGATAAGCACGTGATGTGCGAGGCGCGCATGGCGATGAACGCGTCGGAGGCCCACTGTATGTACGATGCGCTGCGCAGCCGGCCGCACCTGGTGGCGCAGATTGTGCCGTCGCCGTTCAGCCTGCGCGTGGACCGCACGATCCAGCGGCTGATCCGCGACGGCTGGCTGGGGGATGTGCTGGTGGTGGACGTTCGCGCGGGCGGCGCCTTCATCGACAAGGACGTTGAGATGCACTGGCGCCACAATATGGACTACAGCGGGCTGAACGTGATGACGATGGGCATCTGGTATGAGGCGATGATGCGCTGGGTCGGCGAGGCCACGAGCGTGGTCGCCAAGGGGAAGACCTTCACGCCGGTGCGCCAGGATGAAGAGGGGCGCATGATGGGCGTACGCATCCCCGATCACATCGACATCATCGCGGACCTGGCCGGCGGCGGGCAGGCGCACATTCAGGTGAGCAACGTGACAGGATTCGGTGATCCGCCCTCGGCGACGATCTACGGCAGTGAAGGCACACTGCATTTCAGCGGCGATGTCCTGACGGGCGGACAGCGCGGCGACAGCGGTCTGAGTGAGATCGAAGTGCCGGACCATGAGGCGGGAGGATGGCGCGTGGAGGAGGAGTTTATCAGTGCGATCCGCGGGCACGAAGTGATCACTCACACCGATTTCGCCACGGGCGTGAAATACATGGAGTTCACCGAGGCGGTCCATCGCAGCCGGCGCAGCGGGAAGACGGTGAACCTGCCGCTGCTGTAAAGGCGGCGGCCAGGGATTGCCGGCCATGACAACAGGGGGAGCCCGATGAAACGATACGGAATGGTCATTCACGTCAGGCCGGAGTTGGAGGACGCCTACGTACATCTGCACGCCAACACCTGGCCGGAAGTATTGCAGAAGATCAGCGACTGTAATATGCGCAACTACACGATCTTCATGCGCGACGGCTATCTGTTCGCCTACTATGAGTATGTGGGGGACGACTACGAGGCCGACATGGCAAAGATGGCGGCCGACCCGGTCACGCAGGCGTGGTGGAAACTGACCGATCCCTGCCAGGAGCCAGTGGAGAGCGCGGCCGAAGGCGAGCGCTGGGCAGAGATGGAGGAGGTATTCCATCATGACTGAGCGCCGACGCTATGTGGATACCCACGTGCATTTCTGGGATGGTTCGGTGATCGATTATCCGTGGCTGGCGGGCGCGCCGGCGATCGCGCATCCCCATCTGCCGGCCGACCTGGAACGGGCGCGGGAAGGTGTCTCGCTGGAGCTGGCCGCGATCGTCTTCGAGGAGGCAGACTGTCTGCCGGCGCACGCGCTGCGGGAGGCGGAGTGGGTCACCGAGCTGGCGCAAGAGGAGCCGCGCATTCGGGGCATCGTGGCGAGCGCGCCCCTGCAGGACGGTGAGGGCGCCCGGCCCCTTCTGGAGGCACTGGCGGAATTGCCGCTGGTCAAGGGCATCCGCCGCCTGATCCAGGACGAGCCGCTTGGTTTCTGTACCGCGCCGGACTTTGTGCGCGGCGTGCAGCTGCTGCCGGAGTACGGTTTCAGTTTCGACCTGTGCATCTACCATCCGCAGATGGGGGATGTGCTTGAACTGGTTGCGCAATGCCCGGATGTCTCCTTCCTGCTCGATCACATTGGCAAACCGGGTATCGCGGACGGCATCATGCAGCCGTGGAAGGACCAGCTGCGGGAGCTGGCCAGCCGGCCGGATATTCACTGCAAGCTCTCCGGCGTGACGACGGAGGCGGACCACGAGAACTGGAACCGGGATGAGCTGCGACCGTACATCGAGCACGTGCTCGACTGTTTCGGGCCGGACCGGGTGGTTTTCGGCTCCGACTGGCCGGTGGTCGATATGGCCGCGGACTACGTTACCTGGTTTGACATTGTCCAGGACAGCATCAGCCACTTGAGCGCGGCGGACCAGCAGAAGATCATGCACGACAACGGGGCGGGCTTTTACAGGTTGGAGGTTTGACAGCAGTTTTCAGTTGGCAGTTTGTAACAATTAAGCCATGTTCAGTGTGTGTGCTGTGTGCGGTCTGCCTGGGCGGAATGTACCGTCAGTGTTTCTGTAGCGGGCTCTCGATGGTCATCGCGGTAAACGTTGGGGATAAAAAGGTACTGCCTCGCCTGCCTTGCTTGCCTTGCTTGCGCTGGCACATTTTCGGAATCTACCAGGAGGTGGGGGGAAGTTCTGGTCGCCGCGGGTCGCCAAGGTTGAATTGACCACACACTCGGTGCGGCGCGAGGTTGTAGGAGAGGGGGCGTTGCGGGGGCGGAGCCCCCGCACAAGGGAGGGCCGAATAGGCCCGACCGCCCAAATGCGAGGAGAGGAGTGAGATAACTTCGTTCAGCGTCGCGAACTGCCAATGGCTGAGTAGTCACGTTAGTCTTGATTTTCAGTGCTGCCGTGCGTTCGCCAGAAACGCGGTCAAACATGACTTGAAACATTAACTCAAAGCAATCGCGAGGAGCTATCGATGGCCTATTCACCCAAACCGGAAAATAAGTTCAGCTTCGGTCTCTGGACCGTCGGCAACATTGGACGCGATCCCTTCGGCGACCCTGTGCGGGAGGTGCGCTCGCCGGTGCAATTGGTCCAGCTGCTGGGAGAGGTCGGCGCGTGGGGCGTCAACTTCCATGACAACGATCTGGTCCCGATCGACGCGACCGCGGCCGAGCGCGACCGGATCGTGAGCGACTTCAAGAAGGCGCTGGACGAAAACGGGCTCGTGGTGCCGATGGCGACGACCAATCTGTTTACGCACCCGGCCTTTCGCGACGGCGCTTTCACCAGCACCGACCCGGAGGTGCGAGCCTTTGCGCTGCAGAAGACGATGGCGGCCATCGACCTGGGGGTTGAGTGCGGCGCCAGCACGTACGTCTTCTGGGGTGGGCGGGAAGGCACGGAGACGGATGCGAGCAAGAGCCCTGCGGATACCGGCAAATGGTTCCAGGAGGCGCTCAACTTCCTGTGTGAATATGTGATGGACCAGGGCTATGATCTGCGCTTCGCGCTGGAGCCGAAGCCGAACGAGCCGCGCGGCGACCTCTATCTGGCGACGGTCGGGCACATGCTGGCCTTCATCGAGACGCTCGACCACCCGGAGATGGTCGGCGTGAATCCGGAGGTGGCGCACGAGCATATGGCCGGCCTGAACTTCACGCATGCGGTGGCGCAGGCGTGGAATGCGGGCAAACTCTTCCATATCGACCTCAACGACCAGAATCTGGGCCGCTACGATCAGGACTTCCGCTTCGGCAGCCACAACATCAAGCAGGCGTTCTTCCTGGTCAAATTCCTGGAAGACGTCGGCTACGACAACCCGCGGCACTTCGATGCCCATGCCTACCGCTCGTCCGACTACGAGGACGTGAAGGCCTTCGCCAGCGGCTGTATGCGCACGTACCTGATCCTGAAGGAGAAGGCCGAGCAGATGCGCGAGCACGAACAGATCCAAGCGTTGCTGGCGCAGATTTCGGCCGATGACGGCTCGATGGACGGTTTCAGAGGCAAGTACTCATCAGAAAAGGCGGCCGGTCTCAAGGCGCATGCCTTTGACCGCGACGAGCTGGGCCGGCGCGGCAAGCCGTATGAACAGTTGGACCAGCTGGTGGTTGAGCTCTTGCTGGGCGTTTGAACGGCAGTTTTTAGTTTTCAGTTTCCAGTTTTTGGTAACACCACTGCCAGCCAGCGGCAACCAAGAGGGCAACCACAAGGGTTGCCCCTACAGATTACGTTAGAAGGGGTGCTGGAAAAATGTACTTGATTGGTATCGACTCCTCTACCACGGCTACGAAGTCACTGATCATTGACGGGGAGGGCGAAATCGTCGCTGTGGGCGCGGCTGAGTACCCATTCGAGACGCCACAGCCTCTGTGGAGCGAACAGCACCCCGATCTGTGGTGGGACGGCACGGTGCAGAGCATGCGGGCGGCGCTGGAGCAGTCCGGCATTGATCCTGCGGAGGTCGGCGCGGTGGGCGTGAGCGGCCAGATGCACGGGCTGGTGCTGTTGGACGAGGACGGCGTACCGCTGCGGCCGGCCATCCTGTGGAACGACCAGCGCACCGGCAAACAGTGCGATGATATGCGCCTGTGGCTGGGCAAGGAAAATCTGGTGCGGATCACGGGCAACGATGCGCTGGCCGGCTTCACCGCGCCCAAAATTCTTTGGGTGAAGGAGAACGAGCCGGAGATCTACAGCCGCGTCCGTCAGATCCTTCTGCCCAAAGACTACGTGCGCTACAAACTAACCGGCGACTTCGCCACCGACAAGGCCGGCGCCGGCGGCACATCGCTGCTGGAGCTGGCGACGCGGGACTGGTCGCCGACGGTTCTGGCCGCGCTCGAGATTCCGCCGCAGTTCCTGCCCCCCACGCACGAAGGCACGCAGGTGACGGGCACGATCTCGGCGCAGGCGGCAGAGGCCACGGGGCTGCGCGCAGGCACTCCGGTAGTCGGGGGCGGGGGCGATCAGTCGGCGCAGGGGATGGGCGTGGGCGCGATCGAGGAGGGGCTCGTGGCGCTGACGCTGGGCACGTCGGGGGTCGTGTTCGCGACCGCGAACGAGCCTTTCTTCGAACCGGAAGGGCGCCTGCACGCCTTCCCCCACGCGCTGCCGGACAAGTGGCATCTGATGGGGGTTATGCTCTCAGCCGCGGGCAGTCTGCGCTGGCACCGGGATACCTTGGCGCCCGGCGTGGAGTTCGACGACCTGGTGGCCCCCGCCGCAGACATTCCTATCGGCAGCGAGGGGCTGCTCTTTCTGCCCTATCTGACGGGAGAACGGACACCACACCCGGACCCCTTCGCCCGCGGCGCGTTCGTCGGTCTGACGGTCCGCCACGGGCTGGCCCACATGACCCGCTCCGTGCTGGAAGGCGTGGCCTTTGGCTTGCGGGACAGCTTCACGCTGATGCAGGGCGTCGGACTGGGGGAGATCCGCCAGGTGCGGGTGAGCGGGGGCGGCGCGCGCAGCCCGCTGTGGCGGCAGATCCTGGCGGATGTGCTGGGCAGCGAGCTGGTGACGGTGAACACGACCGAGGGCGCGGCCTACGGCGCGGCGCTGCTGGCCGGTGTGGGCGCGGGCGTCTGGGAGGATGGCGAGAGCGCGTGCGCGGCGACGATCCGCGTCACCGGCTCCACTTCGCCCAACGCCGACGCCATTGCTGCCTACGATGACTTCTACGAACTCTACCAAGGCCTCTACCCGGCGCTGCGAGCAACGTTCGATGGCGTGCGCCAGAGCGAGGGGTGAGAATTGATGGATAGGGAGTGAGGCGTGGAAGTTATTCTCTCTTTCCTCTCTCCTCTTCACTCTCTTCTCCAAATCTGAGGAGATCCTGTGCGCTCGCAGCTATTCTACGCTGTCTACGTTCCCACCTTCATCTTATCCTTCTGCCAGGGGATGCTGGCGCTGCTGCTGCCGGTATACGTGATCGACCTGGGGCTGTCCTTCAGCCTGATCGGCATTGTGCTGGGCAGTTACGGTATTGGAACGCTGCTTGCAGACCTGCCCGCCGGGGGCATTCAGGACCGCATCGAAAACCGTCTTTCGATGATTATCGGTATCTGCGTGATGGGGCTGGGGATGCTGGCGCTGAGCTTGTCCATGCGCTTCATCACGCTGGTGATGTGCGGGATCTCGATTGGGGCCGGCGCGGCGTTGTGGAACGTCTCCCGGCACGCATACCTGGCCAACAATACGCTCAACGCCAGTCGCGGGCGGGCCATTTCGATCTTCGGCGGCGTCAACCGCATTGGCATGTTCGCGGGCCCGATTACAGGCGGATATCTCAGCGCGGAGGCGGGCATGCATACCGCCTTTGCCGTCTGCGGCGTTATCGCGCTGCTGGCGTTGATCTTTCCGCTCCTGTTCGTTCACGACAGTCTGGCCGAAGTGCCGTCGAAACAACAGGCGTCGATGGCGCTTTCCTATGGACGCATGTTTACTTTTCTGCGCCGCAATGTCTGGCTGGTGACGCCGGCCGGTTTCGGCATGATCTGCGCGCAGACGATCCGCGCCGGACGGCAGAGCATAATTCCGTTGTACGCTGCATCGATCCTGGGTCTGGAGGTCGACAGAATCGGTCTGGTGATGGGGATCGCTGCGGCCGTGGATATGTCAATGTTCTATCCGGCGGGCTTAGTGATGGACCGGTTCGGGCGCAAGTTCGCCTACGTGCCTTCCTTTTTGTTGCAGGGGCTGGGAATGGCCCTGATACCGCTTACGGGCTCCTTTGCGGCGCTGCTGGCGGTCACATCGCTGATCGGTTTCGGCAACGGGCTTGGCTCGGGGACGATGCTGACGTTGGGCGCGGACCTGGCGCCGCCGAAAGGGGAGGGCATGGGCGCGTTTTTGGGGCTGTGGCGGCTGATAGGAGATACCGGTCACACGAGCGCCCCGATTATCGTCGGTACGATTGCCGACGCGTTGAGCCTGGTGCCGTCGATCTATGTTATCGCCGTTATTGGTTTGGGGGCTGGATCGATTTTGGGGTTGTTTGTGCCGGAGACGCTGAAGAAGGCGTCGGCGGTGGGCGCGGAGCCGGCTGCGACCGGCGGCTAGTGGCCGCCGATCATGATGGCGCCGGCGCTGTCTTGCGGGCCTGCATCGGCTGAAAGCGCCAGTAGCTGAGCGAACGCCACAGCCATTCGAAGGGCCCGAAGCGGTAGTAGCGCAGCCATAGCGGTGACACCACCAGTTGGAACGCCCAGATCACGGCGACAATGCCGATCTGCCCCACCCGCTCGACCGAACCGAACAGCCCCAAGCCGTGGCCGTAGAAGATGGCCGTGGCCAAGATTGTCTGCAACAGGTAGTTCGACAAGGCGGTCCGCCCCACCGCGGCCAGCGCGTTCTGCAGCCAGGACAGGGCGCGCGTGCGGGCGAACAGCATCAGGAGCCCGATGTAGGCGGCGCTGACGAAGAGGCTACCCCAGTAGTTCGGCTGCGCACCGGGGCCAAACTTGGAGAACTCCATCGTCCAGTTGTTGGCGAAGTTCTGGACGACGCCCCAGCTCACGACAGGCAGGCCGATGGCGAGACCGAGGATAACCATACTGACGTAGAAGCCGCGCGAACGACTACCTGTGAGAACGCCCCAGCGGTACAGTGCCATCCCCATCATCATCAGTCCCCCGGCGCGCCAGAGCCCCCAGTACAGCAGCCCGACCGTCTGGAATTCGGCGGACCTGGGCACGCGGGCATCCATCTGCGTCAGCCAGCTGCCCCGGTAGGAGGCCACCTCCTCGGTGATCGTCTCGGAAGCTGGTTGCCAGTCGGCCCGTAGCTCCTGCAGCATTTCAGGAGGCGTAAACTGCATGGTCAGGCTTGTAGCCAGCAGGATCAGAGCAGGGATCGACACGACGAAAATGCCCAGCGCCATCTGCCAGCGGGGCCGCAGACGGCGCAGCCAGTAGACCCAGAAACCGCACAGCGCATAGGCCACGAGAATGTCGCCGGACCAGAGCAGGTAGGCGTGGCCCAGGCCGAAGACGAGCAGCCAGAAGGTGCGCCGGTAGTGCAGGCCCCAGGCGCGCTGTCCGCGTGCGTCCAGCTTTTCGCTCATGAGGACGATGCCGGCGCCGAAGAGCAGGGAAAAGATGGTCATGAACTTCTGATCGGCTAAGACGTGGCTCAGGGTCCACACCCAGCGGTTGGCCCCGGTCAGGTCGCCGTAGACGGTCGGGTTGGCGTAGGCGGCTGCGGGCATGGCGAAGCCCTGGATGTTCATGATCAGAATGCCGAGCAGGGCGAAGCCGCGCAGGATGTCGATGGCGACGATCCGTTCGGTTGGGCGGACCGGAGCGGTTACAGGCTGGGCCGATGCGGTGGACATACAAGTTCCTTTGAGGAGAGAGTGAAGAGGAGAGAGAAAAGAGAGCCACACTGACTCCCCCCATTGTGCTCCTTTCCTTGGAGGAAGAGTGAGGAGTTTCTTACGTTTATACGCTGGCGCGCACGTTTTGTTGCGGCGCAGACATTCAGTTTACGGTGACGGCGCGATATGGGTAGCAACTGGGGGTCAGACGCGCTGCAGATTGGTCTTGATTGAGGTCAGCACGTCGTCGAACATGGCCGCGGTCAGGCGGCCGGTGTTGGTGTTCTGACGGCTGACGTGGTAGGAGGCGTAGAGGCGGGGGAGACCGTCGGGGAGGGCGTGGGCGGCGCCGTGGGAGAAGGTGAGGCGAGGGAGATCGTGGCCGATCTCGCGTAAAGCGCGCAGGTAGCCGTCGAAGGCGATCTTGCCGAGCGCGAGGACAGCTTGCAAGCGGGGCAGGAGGGCCAGCTCCTGCACGAGCCAGCTGCGGCAGTTGTTCAGCTCGGCGGCGGTGGGCCGGTTTTTGGGCGGTACGCAATAGGCGACGCCGGTCATGTAGCAGTCGATCAGTTCGAGGCCGTCGCCGCGGTGTGTGCTGTTCGGCCCGCTGGCGAAGCCGGCGCGGTGCAGGGCGGGGTAGAGGAAGCTGCCGGAGCCGTCGCCGGTGAACGGGCGGCCGGTGCGGTTGGCTCCGTGCGCGCCGGGGGCGAGGCCCAGGACGAGCAGGCGTGCGTGCGGATCGCCCCAGCCGGGCACCGGTTTGCCCCAGTAGGTCCAGTCGCGGAAGGCCTGGCGCTTTGTCGCGGCTACTTCTTCGCGCCAGGCGACCAGACGCGGGCAGGCGCGGCAGGCGGCTGCGGCTTTGTGGAGCGCGTCAAGAGAGTCGAAAGTGGAACTGCTGCCCGTCGGACCGTTCTGAGGCATTCAGTTTCCCATGAGCGGGCGGGCACCCACGAAGAAGCGGAACCTGAACACTTACAGCGTCCGGATCTCTACCAGCTGCTCAGCCTCTGGCGTATCCTTGAGCTCGTTGCTCAAGGGCCGGCCGAAGCCGGGCGCGCTGATTTCGAAGACGTCGCCGGGCTCGGTCTGGATGCCGGCGGCGAAGCTGAGGGTGGCGGTGCCGTAGAAGTGCAGATGTACGTCGCCGGGCGTGCGGAAGGGCGCGTACTTGAAGTGATGATGCTGGATATTGGCGAGACTGTGCGTCATGTTGGCCTCGCCGGTTAGGAATGGGGCGGACCACAGCTCGCGGCCGTCGCGCAGGATGCGTGAGGTGCCCTCGATGTGCGCAGGCGGGTCGCCCAGCAGGAGCTCCGGCCCGCAGGAGCACTGGCGCAGCTTGGAGTGGGCGAGGTAGAGGTAGTTCTTCTTCTCCAGCACGTGGTCGGAGAACTCGTTGCCCAGGGCAAAGCCGGCGCGCAAGACCTCGCCGTCATCGCCGATGACGTAACAGCCGACGAGCTCGGGCTCTTCGCTGCCCTCCAAGGCAAAGGACGGCATGGTCAGCGGCTGTCCCGGCGGCACGAGCCAGCGGCCATCGCCCTTATAGAACCACTCCGGCGCGACACCCACCTGTCCGGGCGCGGGTTTGCCGCCTTCCAACCCCATACGAAACATGCGCATTGAGTCGGTCAGCGTCTCCTCTTCCTGGGTGCTGAGATTCTGGTGCATGGCATCGCGGGCCTGGGCGCTGCCGAGATGATCAAGGCCGGTGCCGCTGATCACGAGGCGGGTGGGGTCGGGATGATCGAGCGGTGGCAGGAGTCTGCCATCTGCCGCAATCGGGCCGTATTCCGTCCGCTGATCGCCCAGCCGTTCTTCGACCAGCTCGGTCAGCGGCCGCCCGCAGCGCCCTGCCTCCCGGGCCAGATCATAGACCCGCTCGGTCCCGTTGAGAACGTGCAATGTCTCTTCGTTCTCGACCATCGCCACGCGGCGGTCGCCGGCTTCTGTGCGGTACTGCACCAGTCGCATCTTGATTCCTCCGCTGCTGTGTTGACTGACGACCTCTCGGTAGCCAGGTGAACGGCCGTTCTCCACAGGAGACCGACAGCGATTACTGCTTCTCCCACTTCATCGCATCCCAGGCGACCTTGGTGGAGAGGTAAGTCTCGTAGGTGACGTCGGACAGCGAGATGTAATCCTCGTCTGTGCCGCTGAAGGTGTATGTGCCCAGGGAGACCCACTCGTCGGAGTGTTGGGACTGATCCACCTCGCGCAGGGTAAAGCCGCCTGAATGTGAGATCCAGTAGCGGGCGTTGCCGGTCGTCGCATGGTTGGAGGGGATGTATACGAAAACCTCGTAACTGGCCGCTTCCAGATCGGGAGACCATCTGCCCCAGTTGTAGCCGGTGCGGGTCTTGTCATTGTTATTGGTCCAGAAGAGATGGTCGGAGTGGCCCGTTGTCTCCTCTCGCCACGTGGTCGTGAGGCCGCCTCGCAGGAATTCATCGTCCTGGTCGTCTACCGTCACTGTGATCGGGGTGGGGGTGGGCGAAGGTGAGGCCTCCGGCGTGGCGGCGTCTGTCACGAGGGTCCAGCTCAATTTCACCTGCGCCAGTTCCTCGTGTTCATAGTATTCGAGAACGAGATTCAAAGACCCGCCGTCGTGTTGCAGCGTATATTGGTATGATGTCGCCGGGTGATCGCTCCAGCCGTCGATCCGTTTTTCGCTATCGATAAAGAAGCGCACACCGTCGTCGGAGACAACGTCGAAGCGGTAGGATCCGGCTGCGAGCGATATCTGGGTACTATAGCGGGCCGAGAAACTGTCGGCGTTTATAGTTGGCGACGAAGGCGACCCGGAGCCCCAATTGTGGTCAACGGCGGACTCCTGGCGGGCGAGAGCGGGGCTGCCAGTCAGCGTGCGGTTATTCCAGTAGAGCGCCTGCCAGACGATAACGGGCGTGGAAGTCGGCGTCGGCGTAATTGTCGGTGTGGATGTGGGGGTTACCGATGTTGCCGGGGTGGAGGTTGGGGCCGGCGTGTAGGTGGGCGGCGGTGTCGGCGACGGCGTGGGCGTGGCCAGCGGTGTTGTCGTCGCGCCCGGCGTGGCCGCGGGATCCGGTGTTGCCGTCGGCGTTGTTTCCAGCCTGCTCCAGGTCAAGCTTGCCTGCGCCTGCCCCGTTTCTTCGTAATATTCCATGCGCACGGTGACGGCACTGCCGTCCAGGTAGATGATCTGGGAGTAGGTTGTCGGGGTCTGCACCTGCCAGAAGTCGATCAGGGTTCTGTCGCCGACCAGGAGCCGCACGCCGTCATCCACCGTTACGGTAAAGCGGTAATCGCCTGCGGGCAACTGCAGGGACCTGCTCCAGCGGACGGAGAATCCATCCTGATTGATGCCTGTGAGGGGGCTGTCGTATCCCCAGTCGAAGTTGAGACGGGCGTCGCCGCGTGTGGTATGCGGCGTTCCTGTGAGCGTAGTGTTGTTGTAATACTCGCCCTGCCAGTAGGTTGTGGGCAGATCGGGCTCCCGCTCCCAACTCACCGAGATTGAGGCCGCGCCGGTCAGTTCATAGTACTCGACGCGAATGGTGTGCTGCCCTTCCGACAGGGGCAATCTGGCCTCGTAGGAGGCTTTCGCCTGTTCGATCCAGCTATCGATTTTCAGAACGCCGTCCACCCAGAGCCGCACGCCGTCATCGACATCGACGGTAAAGATGTAGTTGCCGGCATCTTCTGCGGAGATGTTGAGATGGCGTTCCCAGCGGGCCGAGAACCGATCTGCGGAGATACCGGTGCCCGGCGAGCCGTCGCCCCAATCAAAATCCAGCGTATCATCCTCGCGCGAGATGACGGCATCGCCGGTTAGCGTTGTGTTGTCCCAGTAGTCGGCGTCCCAGGTCGTTTCCGATTCATGGGCAAGGGCGTCGGCAGAGCTGAGGGCGATAACCGTGAGCGCGCAGAGGGCCAGCAGGACGGCACAGCAAACAATACGTCCTCCCATGTCCCTGCACCCGTAGAGGCGGGCGAATAGCCAGGAAACGCCGACTCGAATCCGGTTATCACTCTGCATGGCTTTCTCCTTGTAGTGGTCAGGGGCCATGAGTCAGTTTGGCCGCCGTATTCTCCAGGTTTTCGACAAGTTCCCGCTGACTCCAGATGATCGGAGACGGAGCGGCAACCTGACGACTGGGCGGCGGCCAAAGCAGTATTGACACCACGGACCACTATCTGTTACCCAACTCTGTCAGTGTGAGAATAATTATACACCATGCACCGGGATCAAACTATAGCCTACCGTACAGTCCTTGGGTCCGATAATGCCTGGGGCATTACGAATTACCCGTCCGCTGTGCTATCCTTACAGTCGCATTTTGCCCTTTCTGAACGTGCATTATGAGCGCCCGGTGACCTGAAATCAAGGAGCCGGAAAGCGGTTCTGGTATGCATTTTGACGCATTGACGCTGGCCGCGGTGGCCGACGAATTGAGAGAGACCGTCGCGGGCGGCCGGGTACAGCAGATCGTTCTGCCGGACAGCCGCAGCGTCGCCCTGGAGATTTACGCGCACCGGGAGCGGCGCCATCTTCTGCTCTCGGCACATCCCCAGGCCAGCCGCGTACATCTGCTGGAACACAAGCCGCGGCGGGGGGTGCCGAAGGAGACCCCACTCCTGCTCCTGCTGCGCAAGTATGTGCGCAGCGCGCGACTGGAGGCTGTTGAGCTGCCGGTGCCTTTCGAGCGGGTGCTCTTTCTGCGCTTTCACCATGCCCAGCACGGTGCCACGACGCTGGCGGTCGAACCGATCGGGCAGTTGGGCAATGTGATCCTGATGAATGCCGACGGCCGTATTCTGGATGCGCTGGTGCGGGTGCCTGCAGGCGAGAACGCCCTGCGCGTGCTTTTGCCGCGGCGGGACTATCAGCTGCCGCCGCCGCAGGACAGGTTGCCGCCGCTCGCGGAAAGCAGAGAGCAGCATGGCGAGGCTGGTCGGTCTCTGGTAGAGGAGGACGGCGCCGGTGAGGATCAACCCTCGCTCCTGTGGCGCGGTCTGCTCAACCGTTTCGCGGGCGTCAGCCCGACTTTGGCAAGGGAGGCGGCCTGGCGGGCAACGGGAGACGCCGGCGCGCCGTTCACAACAGAGGCGTTTGCGGAGGCGCGCAGGGCTCTGGGCGACCTGTGGTCGGCCGCGGCGACGGGGGAATGGACGCCCGGCATCGCGGTGGATGAAGAGAAGGGCGTAGCCGCGTTTGCGCCGTACGAGCTACATTTTAGCGGCGAGTTCCTACAGACGGAATCGATGAGCGCGGCGGCCGCGGCTTTCTACGCCGCGCAGGAGCGGGACAGTTCCTCCTCGCGGGATGAGTACGCGGGCGTGCGGGGGGGCGTGGCCGCGCTGGTGCGGCAGGCGCAGGCACGCGTGCAGAGTCAGCTGCGGGCGCTGGCCGCAGATGAGCCGGTCCCGGGCGAGCCAGAGCGGGTGCGCGCCCAGGCGGAGTGGCTGCTGGCCCTCTCGAGTCAGATTTCCTACGCAAACAGACCCGGTGCGCAGGAAGGATTCAGCCTGCAGGACGGCATGGCCGCAGTGGAGCCGGGGCCGAACGGGCAGATGCAGCTGGTCATTTTCGGCGCCGACGCCGATTTCGGGCATCCGGGTGAGAAGGAGCCGGGAGCGGAGGAGGGCGATCTGATCGTTCCGCTCGACCCGAAACGCAGGCCGGTGGAGCAGGCGGAGCGCATGTTCGACCGGGCGGCCAAGATGGAACGGGCCGCCCGTATCATCCCACGCCGTCGGGCCAGACTCGAGGCGGACCGGGCCTACCTGCAGCAGTTGGAGAGCGATCTGAGCATGGCGCAGGACCAGCCGGAGATCGTCGCGGTGCGGGAAGCGCTGCGGGAGGCGGGCTATCTGCGGCAGCGCCGCGACCGGCGCGAAAAGACGCCAAGGGACCGCTCGCGGCCGTTGCGTTATCTTTCACCGGAGGGCTTCCCGATCCTGGTGGGGCGTAACGCCCGCCAGAACGAGATCGTCACCTTCGACGAGGCGGGCCGGGATGACCTCTGGCTGCACGTGCGCGACGGGCCGGGGGCACACGTCGTCATCCGTTGCGGGGGGCAGCCGGTGCCGGAGTTGACCCTGAACGTGGCGGCCCGGCTTGCGGCCTGGTATTCGGGGCAGCGGGGCAATGCGGGCGCCGCCGTAGCAATCACGCCGCGGCGCTTTGTCACACGCATGGCTGGCGGACGGCCGGGGCAGGTGCATTACCGCGGCGAGGAGACGATCAGCGTCGCGGCTGAACTGCCGGAGGAGAGTGAGCAGTGGGTGGCGGCAGGGAAAAATTAAACAAAGCTGATTTTTCAGACAGACAAGACTGTTTCGGGACAGACACATGGACTTGAGTCGACTCTGTATTCACACGATTACAACGAAGCCCTGGCCGATCGAAACGGCGATCGAGCGTTTCAGCGCGCACGGCGTCGCCGCGATGACAGTCTGGCGGGACGCGCTGGAGGGGCGAGATGTCGCGGCCGCGGGCATGCAGATCCGCGATGCGGGAATGGAGGTGGTCTCGCTGTGCCGGGGCGGGTTCTTCCCGGCGGAGACGGAATCGGCGCGGCAGGAGGCACTGGACGACAACCGCCGCGCGATTGACGAGGCCGCGGCTCTGGGCGCACCGCTGGTGGTTCTCGTCTGCGGGGCGGTGCCCAGCCAGCCGCTGGATGTCGGGCGGGGCCAGGTTCGGGACGGGATCGAGGCGGTGCTGCCTCATGCAGAGGCCGCGGGGGTCAGCCTGGGCGTGGAGCCGCTGCATCCGATGTACGCGGACAGCCGCTCCGCCGTCAACACGATGGGACAGGCCAACGACATCTGCGCCGGTATCGACTCGCCGTTTGTCGGGGTGGTTGTGGATGTCTATCACCTGTGGTGGGACCCGGACCTGGAGCGGGAGATCAGCCGTTGCGGGGAGATGGGCAAACTTTTCGCGTTCCACGTCTGCGACTGGCGCACGCCGACCGAAGACCTGCTCCTCGACCGCGGGCTGATGGGCGAGGGCTGCATCAACATCCGCCAGATTCGGGGCTGGGTTGAGGAGGCCGGGTTTGACGGGTATAATGAGGTCGAAATCTTCTCAAACCGCTACTGGGCGATGGATCAGGAGCAATTCCTGGAGCGGGTCGTAGAAGCCTACACAAATCATGCTTAATCCCTCAGGCTTTTGCCGGCGCCGGGCAGACGGTGTCGCATAAGCCTTTGGCGGTCCTCGGGGGCCGCGCATCAATGGGAGTACTTCCTACCTATGGCTGAAATTGCAGTTGGCGTAATACTGAACGGCGTAACCGGGCGGATGGGCACGAATCAGCATCTGGTCCGTTCGATTCTGGCGATCCGGGAGCAGGGCGGCACGGTCACCTCGGACGGGGACAGGATCATGCCGGAACCGGTGCTGGTCGGCCGCAATCCGGACAAGCTGCGGCATCTGTCGGCGGCGCACAATGTGAGCAAGTGGACGACCAATCTGGACGAGGCGCTGGCGGACGATCATAACAGCATCTACTTCGATGCGCTGGCGACCAACCTGCGGGTGCCGAATACTTTGCGGGCAATCGAGGCCGGCAAGGCGGTCTACTGCGAAAAGCCGACCGCGGGCAACATCGAGGATGCGTTACAGCTGGCGCAGGCGGCGAGCGATGCGGGGGTGAGCAACGGCGTTGTACAGGACAAACTGTTTCTGCCCGGTCTGCTGAAGCTCAAGTACCTGATCGACACCGGATTCTTCGGCCGTATTCTGGCGGTGCGCGGCGAGTTCGGCTACTGGGTTTTCGATGGCAAGGATCAGCCGGCGCAGCGCCCCTCCTGGAACTACAAGAAGTCGGAGAGCGGCGGCATCGTTCTGGATATGTTCGCGCACTGGCGCTACGTCATCGACAACCTTTTCGGCCCGATCAAGCGGCTCTCCTGCATCGCGGCCAACCATGTGCCGGAACGCATCGACGAGGAGGGCGCGCTCTACAACGCCGACGCCGATGACGGCGCCTACGCCATGTTCGAGCTGGAGAACGGGATCATCTGCAACTTCAACTCTTCCTGGTGTGTGCGCGTGCGCCGCGATGACCTGCTGACGATCCAGGTGGACGGTACGCGCGGCAGCGCGGTGGCGGGCCTGCGCGAATGCGCGATACAGGGCGACTCTTTCACGCCCAAGCCGGTCTGGAACCCGGACATTCCGCAACCGGTCCAGTTCTACGATACGTGGCAGTGGATGCCGAACAACAACCCGTTCGAGAACGCCTTCAAGATCGAGTGGGAGATGTTCCTGCGTCATGCAGTGAAGGGGGAGCCGTTCCCCTATACGCTGCTGGAAGGGGCAAAGGGCGTGCAGCTGGCTGAGCTCGGCTACCAGGCCTGGCAGGAGCGGCGCTGGGTGGATGTGCCGCCTTTGAACTGCAGTGGTCAGTGATCAGTGGTTAGTGGACAGTGGAGGGTTGCAAGAGACGGCGGGGGAGGTAGTCGCCGGTCGCTGGCCTCGGTGGTTCCAATTGTCCACGACGGTGGGTTAGCGAAGGGGGGCGTTGCGGGGGGAATCCCCCCGCACAAGGGAGGGCCGAAGGCCCGACCGCCCACAGGCGAGGAGAGAGTGAAGAGGAGTGAGGAGAGAGAAAACTTCGCCTGACTCGTTCTGGTCGGGGATGGAATTTGGCTGAGTCGAATTAGGAGAAAGAATGTCCCAATCTATCGCACTGCTTGACCCGACGCCCGCAACCGATATTGCGCCGCCGCCTGCGTTTCACATCATGCTGAAGCCGCGGGGGGCGATCTGCAACCTGGACTGCCACTACTGCTACTTTTTGAGCAAGGAGTTCATGTACCCGGGCAGCGATTTCCGCATGTCCGAGTCGATGCTAGAGGAGTATACGCGGCAGTATATCGAGGCGCAGCAGGTCCCGGAGGTGACGTTCGCGTGGCAGGGGGGCGAGCCGACGCTGATGGGGCTGGACTTTTTCAAGAAGGCGGTCGAGTTCCAGCAGAAGCACAAGAAGCCGGGCATGCGGGTCGAGAACGCGCTGCAGACGAACGGCACGCTGCTGGACGACGAGTGGTGCGAATTTCTGCACCGCAGCGATTTTCTGATTGGGCTGAGCATGGACGGCCCGCGCAAGCTGCACGACTTCTACCGCGTCGATAAGGGCGGCCAGCCGACGTGGGAGAAGGTGATGCGGGCGGCGCGGATGCTGCACAAGCACAAGGTGCGCTACAACATCCTGACGACGGTGCACGCGGCCAACGCGCCCCATCCGCTCGAGGTCTACCGTTTCCTGCGCGATGAGGTCAAGACCGACTTCATGCAGTTCATCCCCATTGTCGAGCGCGACAACGAGACCGGCTACCAGGAAGGGAACACGGTCAAAGATCGCTCGGTCACCGCCGAGCAGTACGGCGACTTTCTGATCCAGATCTTCGAGGAGTGGGTGCGGCGCGACGTGGGGAAGGTTTTCGTGCAGATCTTTGACGTGGCGCTGGCCGGCTATGCAGGGCACCGACCCGGGCTGTGTATCTTTGAGGAGACGTGCGGCTCGGCGCTGGCGATGGAGCACAACGGCGATCTGTTCTCCTGCGACCATTACGTGGAACCGAACTATCTGCTTGGCAACATTGAGGAGATCCCGCTGATCGAGATGGTCGGGTCTGCCCGGCAGCAGGAGTTTGGCACGCACAAACGGGACAGCCTGCCCAAATACTGCCTGGAGTGCGAGGTGCGCTTCGTCTGCAACGGCGGCTGCCCGAAGAACCGCTTCATCAACACCCCCGACGGAGAACCTGGGCTGAACTATCTGTGCGCCGGCTACCGGGCCTTTTTCAATCACGTGCGCCCGTATATGAACTTCATGACCGACCAGTTGCGCCGGCAGCAGGCGCCCGCCAACATCATGCAGTACCTGGCGGAAGAGGACCGCAAGCTGAACTCGCGCTTCGCCGGGGCCAAGCGTAACGATCCGTGCCCGTGCGGGAGCGGCCGCAAGTTCAAGCAGTGCCACGGCCGCGGGCGCACGGTGGAGCGAGCGCAGATGCAGTGGCCGGTTTCGAGCAACTAGCGGCCAGAAGTTACATTGATCGCGAGCTGCGGACATCCATGTTCGTGCGCAACCCGACCTGAACGTCAAAGTACTTCATTCAAAATCCACGTGGAAACGGTTCATAGCGGCACGACGACGCAGAACCCCTGTGGTCTGCCAGACGTGTCACATGGACATCCACCATGGGCAGAGCAATCCGCGCAAGCAACAGTAGTATAGTATTACACGTCACGGGCGAATACGGCCCTAACGCTGCACGCCCCGGACGCAGCATGGCAGGCTGAATGCCAACCTCCACAAAAGGATCCCCAGCATCATGCCGGGGGATATGGGCCGCATTGGAAAAGCGTCGTGAGAGTTCTGCTCGCTTTGGCGGCTGCGCTGACCACCTTCGCGGTCGCTTGGCTCACCGAGGACTGGTTCAACACCATCCTGAGCAAGCTGCCCTTAACGCTTGCGGGGCCCGCCAGGATGACGGATATGTCGTCACCTTGGCGGCGTTCCTTTCATCCTCTTGTTCAACATCCTCGCACTACCCTGCGCCCTCATGGTGGCCGTGCTCGAGCCCTATGTGGCTGCGGCATCGCCGTCGCGGCCCAAGTTCTCGTGGTTCTGGCAGTGCTCTGCGGTCGCACGAGCGGCGGTTTGTGGTTATACCGCCGCAGCTAGTCGGGTGACGGCATCCCTCCTGCGCTCGCTCGAAAGACTCCCTCCCGCTACCACCACTATTTCGACGTTAGAGAACCGGATGCGGTGAAAGCCGCACGTCCGTACGAAGGGGGACGGCGAAAGAGTACTCCGAAAACACGGGGTAACTCACCAGCGGTCTTCCATACTTGCACTTGCTATCGAATGAGCAGTCAACATCGAGAATCCGGTTCATTGGGTCTTGGTCGCCGCCTTTCGTGAAGATGAGAGCCTTATACGACAGGGGCAAGCACAACATAACTTCGCTATCGTAGGTCGTTCTGGCCGTGGTCCCCATGCGCGCGGAACTGCATCTCCCGAACCCACCGCGTCGCGCGCGTGACGAGCCTGAACCGTACGTCTCAGCCCTTCCGGTTCAACCATGCTGCGAGCCAAAGACCTGCCACAATGACTGGCGCGACGTACAGAGCATCCAGCCACTCCTTTGTGGACCCGTCAGGCAGCCCCAAAAGACCCACGACCCAATCAGAAGTAAAGTGGTCGATAGCAGACGCCGCCACCAGGGCAATGATGCTGTACAAGCGATGCTTCGTCTCAATTCGCGTCTGAAACGTCCATTTTGACTTTCCCATAAAAGCAGATGACGCTGCCCGTGCCAGTTATGTTTCCTCTTGCCATGATACTGGCACGGCAAACAGTTAAGTTGACACACTAATGACATTCCAGTGCGAAAACATACGGTTATCGTCATTGCTGATTGGGAAAACGTCAGAGGCGGCCTTGCCGTCCTGGCCCGTTTCTCATGAAACGAACCAGGCTCGACGCGCCCCCTTTTTCAAGTAAGAGAAGGCGATGACCGGTCCGGCTGGCGGAGGATAGGAATGCCCGCGAGGGGTGCCTCCACGAATATGTCCAGTGTTACGCGTGGAGTCAGATAGATGATGCCTTTTTCATGCGGTAGCCGACGTGAGGTTCGGTGAAGATGTATCTGGGCTCGCGTGCATCGTCACCGAGTTTTCGGCGGAGTCTCTGTACCACGGTGCGGGCCAGCCCTGCGTCGCCCGAGTTCCCCGGCCCCCAGACCCGTTGGAGCAGCTGCTCGTGGGTCACCACCAGACCGGAGTTGGTCGACAGCTCGAAGAGCAGTGCATACTCGGTCGCGGTCAGCACGACAGGTCGTCCGGCCACAGCCACGCGACGTTCCGCATAGTTGATCACCAGATCTTCGAGGACATAGTTTTCGGGCTGCCCAAGATAGCCGATTCCGGAGCGCTGGCGCAAGACCGCTCTGATCCGCGCGGCCAACTCCGTGGGCGAGAAGGGTTTGACCACGTAGTCGGCGGCCCCCGTGTCGAATGCCTTGGCGATGACGTTCTCCTGGCCGTAGGCGGACAGGAAGATGACGGGCAGTGCAGTCTTCTCCAGGATATTCTTCATCAACTCGATCCCGTCGAACCCCGGCAGCATCATGTCCAACAGGACCAGATGGGGCCCCTCCTGCGCAATCAGCCGGTCGACATCCTGCGGTTCTCCGGTCACTATCGGGTCATAGCCTGACTTTGAGAGGACGTCCCGGATATATCTGAGCGCGTGGGGCTCGTCGTCCACCACAAGGATACGCGTCCGCTCCTGCGTCTCATTACCGGGGTCGGCGGCGAACGGTGCGGGTTCGGCAGTGCCTGCAGTTTCCTCTTCCTCAACAATTGGAACCGTAAAGCTAAAGCGTGCACCCTGGCCGGGTCCGTCACTCTCGGCCCAGATGCGGCCCCCGTGCGCTTCGACGATGCCTTTGCAGATGGCGAGGCCGAGCCCCGACCCGCCAAGGTCGCCCTGCCGGTCCTCCCCGTCGACGCGGGAGAATTTTCTGAACAGGAGCGGCAGCCGCTCGGCGGGTATGCCCCTGCCCTCGTCGGAGATTGAGACGACCACCTGAAACTGTTTGCGCACGGCGCGCACGGTGATGGTGGACAGCTCATTCGAATGCTTGGCCGCATTGGAGAGCAGGTTGCTGAGCACCTGGACGATACGGCGTCTGTCGGTCATGACCTGGGGCAGGTCCGGAGCGACATCGATTTGGATTCTGTTCGTGCGTCCTGAGCTCACGAACATGATGCGGGCCTCGTCCACCAGGGTGGCGGTATCGGAAGGCTCCGGCGCGACGGAGAGTGTGCCGGTTTCGATGCGAGCCACATCGAGCAGGTCGCGTATAAGGCTGCGCATGCGGTCGGCCTGATCGGAGATGATGCGGTGGAACTGGCGCATTTCGGCGGGGTCCAGAGAGGATGCTTCGTCCAGGAGGGTATTTGCGGAGCCTCTGATTGAGGTCAGCGGAGTTTGCAGCTCGTGGCTCACCATCCCCATGAATTCGGCGCGCAGCTGCTCCAGCTCCTCGAGCGGCGTCATATCCTGCATCGTCACGACGACCTTTTCGACCACGCCCTCCCGTGAGTATATGGGCGTGGCGTTTATCAACGCTTTGACGCTGCGGCCGTCCGGGACCTCCATGACGATCTCTTCAAGTCGGACCATCTCGCCAGTGCTGAGCGCCTGTGCCAGGGGGAACTCATCAAGGGAGATCTCGCGTCCATCGGCGCGCCGGCAGGTTATCACTTCGAGGAGCTCCTCAAGTGGGCGGCCGGGCATCTGCAGGCTGCTGGCGATCCGCCTGGCCTCTTGATTGAAGGAGACCGGTACCCCTGCTTCTGCGTCGAATACCACTACACCGACCGGCGAGGTGTTGATCAAGGTTTCCAGGTCGTTCCTGGCCCGCTGCTCGTCGCGGTAGCGGCGGGCGTTGGCGATGACGAGCGCGGCCTGGCATGCAAACATGACCAGGGTCTCTTCATCTTCGGAAGTGAACTCTGCACCGGCCCCAATCTCGCCGAGAAAGATGTTACCGACGCGTTCTCCTGCGTGGAGGATGGGCGCCGCCAGGAAGCGAACTGGGCCAATCGCATTTCCAGGCAGGGGAGGTTCGGGAAGGTTGAAGGTCCTGATGTGGCCGATGAGGTCGGGAAGGCGAAGCGGTTCCGGGATATTGCCGACGTGTTCGAAGAGTGTCAATGCATCGGGCAGGTCCCACAGGCCCTGGGCTTCCTGGGCAGTCATGCCGGAGGAAAGAAAGTCATCGGCCTGTCCCGTTTCGTCGAGAAGCGTGAGCACGCCGTAGCGGGCACCGGTGAGAGAGCAGGCAGAGTCGAGGACGCTTTGCAGTACGGCGTCGAATTCAAGGCTCTCGTTGATACGCAGGCTGGCCCTGCTCAACCGGGAAAGGCGGTCCCGCAGCGCTTCATTCTCCTGTATCAGCTCGTCGGCGGGCTTCATCTATGTCTCCTTACTCAACATTTAGGTGCGCCGCGGGGGTCCGACGCCGGCTCAGGGGCCATATGGGTCCTGGTTGGGGCCGCGTATGGCCCAAACGGCCCTCATTCTACCATCTGGAGAAATGTTGACGCAATACTGATACGAAAAAAGAGGCAATCTACATACAAATGACATTCCCATGTTGTAAAATTTGGAGTCCGCGGCCCGTAAATCGGGGCGGATACCTTCGTTGATCAGATTCCCGGCAGGGCGGCATCGACAACATTAGTACCAGCAGGGCAGGGAGGCCAGCCGATCCCCCAGCGGGGCCAGGCGTAAGACACACTATCCAGCACACGAAAGCTGACCCAAAGAGGAGGCTCCAGCCGTGAAGCGCGCCAACCTTTACGCCCTGATCATTGTCACAGCGTTACTCCTCCTCTTTTGTCTCGCCGCCGCCGCCGCCAACGCCCAGGAAGTCGGCAACGGCGAGAGAATCGTCACTCAACTTGGTGAACTCATTGATGAGCTGTTCGCCCGCGTCGCCAGGCTTGACGAACGCATAACCACCATTGAAGACGCAGACCAGCAGGACGAACTGTGGGATACAGTAAATGACCTTGATCGCCTTGTCGGCGCCCTTGAGCTTGAACTGCTCTCTGTTGGGGATATGTCGGATCGTCTGGCCGATCTTGAAGCCATCTGGGACGGGCCCGGACCTGCCTACCTCGACAACGGGCACTGCATCCTCGCCATACCCGGCCCTGGCGGACTCCGCCTCACCCTGCAGCATGAGACAATTGTCCGCTACATGGCCCGGTTCGACGCCTTGCCTGCCGCTTACAACGTGCATTCCGTTCAGGTCGACCCTGAAAGCGGCGAAACTCTGATCTTCTACGAGACCCGCGATGAGAAGCCGCTCTACGTGATCGAACGCTGGCACGGTTGTGAATTCCGCGGCAGCAGCGACTGGATGGCGGCCGAAGGATAGGGCATCTGCCCTAAAGGGAGGCCAGGCCCGCGGCGGCCACCGCCAAGGCGGGACCGGTACGCCGCGAGGCTGTCGTTCTGCTCATCTTCTGACTGTTGGGAACGGCGGACCCAAGTAGTTCCCGGAGGGTACGGGGAGAGAGGAAACCTTGCCATGAAACGCACTCTGATCCTTTTCGCGTTACTGATTACGCTCGCGCCCGCCCTCCTGTTCGCTCAGGACGACGTAACACTTGAGGGACTGAATAACAGGCTGCAAGCCCTATCCACCGACCTGGTTATTCTCGCCAAGGAGCTCAGAAGGCTGAATGAACGGGTGACCGCTCTGGAGGCACCGCCCGCAGTGGCGCCCACCCCGGCCACGGCGACATGCGATCTGACTCCCAATCTGCCTGTCGATCCTGTACAGCTTAACGAAGAGACCAAGGCCGCCCATCGCACGCAGTACGGCAGAGAGCCGCCCCTGTTCATGGGGATTATCAAGGTGGTCATGCATCGGGATGGACGCGTACAGATCTATTACGCGTCGGGACGTAAGGGGAACTACCGCAGCGTGTCCGAGTTGTGGGATGGCTGCAATTATGCAGGCCATACGCCCTGGAAAAAACTCGAGGATATCAACGACTTTCGCTAGAGGAGACACCGCATGAAACGCAAGGTTTCGCTTGATTCTCCTTAGATGCCGCGCCCGGCCAGCCGGCGGTGCGTGCGAGCGTGTAACCCGGGGATAAGTCCAATCGAATGCGCATTCACCCTTGTGGAACCGCCGGCGGCCGAGCGGGTGGAAGTAAGAAGAGGAGGCGAAGCGGTCCGTGTTCAGGAGCGGAAAGATGGAAGAGCCAACGATTCCCAGTTCATACCACTCATTCATGCGGTTAATCAGGAGGCTTCAGGAGGAAGACCCAGGCGTCCGGCGGAAGGTGCTGAAGCAGCGCATAATCGATCTGCTGGATCTGCCGCCGGAAAAGGATGACCCGTACTGGGACGAGCAGGAGTTTTCCTATCTGCGGTCGAGCCGGACACGCCGGCAACTGTTCGAAGACCGGTTCAACCTGGCGATGTACAAGATACGAAAAGAAGAGGGCAGGTCGTGACTGTTGAAAATCCGGCCCTGATTGGCAGGATAAAGAAGCTTGGGAACGACTAAGCCGTCCCCGCCTCGACAGAGACAGGGCTCAGACCCATCGGAATATCCAAGCGGTTGCCCTCGCAGGCGTTGCGCAAATGAGCGGATGGGGCACAATGTCGTATGCCGGGCAGCCCATTGATCAGCGAACCTGTGTTAGCCTGTTTCAGGCGCAGAGGACGGTCCTATCCCCCGGTCAACTTCTCTGTTCTGCTCCTGCTCACTCTCTTTCTGTCCGGATGTCGCGACAGACGCGCCGCGCCCGCTTCCGTCCTCCCCGCAGCCGAGACCCCGCCGACGGCCGCAGAACCGGTGACGCCGGCAGCTCTGCTCGATGAGGCCGCCTATCTTCACCGGATCGGCGACTACAGCCAGGAGCAGCGTTTGCTGCAGAGGCTGCTGGCCGATCTGCGGACGGAGCCTGCCCAGGGGCGGCGTACACCTGCCGCCTCGCGTGCGCAGGAGCGCGCCGCCATCCTCTACCGGCTGGCTTTGGCCTATCTGGCCGATGACAATCCGGAACTGGCGCTGGACGCGCTTGAGCGGCTCCGCCGCATGGGCGACTCCCTGGCCGCGGGTGAGATCAGTCTGCCGTCCGCGAGCGGAGAAGCGGTGGCGCAGATCCTGATCAACAGCCTCTTCCTGCGCGGGGAGGCTCTGGCCGGTGTGGACCGCTTCACCGAAGCCGCGGCCGCCTACAGCTCATTCCTGACGCAGCGTCCCCAGATCTCCGGTGTCGTAGAGGAGCGCATCGCCGATGCATTGCTCGCGCTGGACGAACGGTCTCAGGCCGCTGCCGCGCTGCGCCGGGCCGCCGGCGCAGCCATAACCGCATACGAGGAAGTGCGCCTTCTCGAGCGGCTGGCAGCTGTGCTCGAAGGTGCGGACCGTTGGGACGAGGCCGCCTCCATCTACGATGAGATCCTCGCCCGCCCGGACTTCGAACACGCCGAACCGGGACCGGATCAGACCACCCTCACGATTGACAATATACACGGCTACAGGGAGTCCTCCATCTACCGCGCCGGTTATCTCTATCGCGCCGGCATGGCCCATGCCGCGGCCGGCGACGAAGAAGCCGCCATTGACCGCTGGCGTACGGCGCTGGCCGAAGACCCGGACGGCGATGCCGCCTACCTGTCTCTCATTCAACTGGTGAACAGGGACGTGCCCGTTGACCCGTTCCTGCGCGGCGAGATCAACCTGTCCGCCAAAGCTTACCTGCCGGCCATCTCCGCTTTTGAACGTTTTCTCAAGAAGTCGCCGCAGGCCGCCCGCGCCGGCGAAGCCTGGTTGGGAATCGCCCGGTCCCTGATGGGGTTGGAACGGTGGGCAGCGGCCCGTCTTGCCGTCGACCGCGTTTTGGCTGACTTTCCGAACTGTGTCTGCTTCGGTGAGGCCTGGTTGGCGCGGGCGCGCATGGCGCTAGAAGAGGGCGCGCCCGCAGAGGGACGGCGCATCTACCGCACATTCGCCAATGCGCATCCCGACGACCCGCTGGCGCCGGAAGCGCTGTGGCGGAGCGCGCTGTCTGTCCTTGACGCCGCCTCCATACAGGATGCCCGCGGCGCGGTCGATCCTTTTGACGAAGCTGCGGCCGATTTCCTCAGGCTGGCGGACGTCTTCCCCGACAGCCCGCGCGCCGCGGATGGGCTGGCCGTCGCCGGAATCGGCGCGTTCGAACGCGGCCGTTACGATTACGCCGCCAACCTGTTCGAACGGCTGCTCTCCGAGTATCCCGATACGCAGCCGGACTTTGCCGCCTACTGGCTCGGCCGCGCCCGCCATGCCCAGGGCGAAGTCAAGGCGGCGCGCGCCCTCTGGCAGACGCTCGTGGCCCGCGCGCCCGAAGCATTTTATGGCGTTCTGGCCGGCTTGGACGTCGACGCCGCGCATCCCGGGCAGAATCTTGTCCCCCGCCTGGCCGGCATGGACATAAATGTGCCTGCGTTGCCCGGCGACGACGGCAGCCGCGCATTCGCCGAAGTGTGGCTGAGTGGACCGCAGGGTTTCGCGCGCGCCCAGGACACCGATGCGGCTGCGGCCCCAGACAATGTCGAGCCATGGAACCTGCCCGTAAACGTCATCGGCGATCCGGACCTCGTCAAAGGCGAGCTGCTGCTGGCGCTGGGTCGCCGCGCCGAGGGATTGCAGCTGCTGGAACAGATCTACTGGCGTTTTCACGATGATCCGGCCGCGCTCTATGCCCTCATGTTGCGTTTCGATAAGCTGGGCGCCAACCGACTCTCCATTACGGCTGCCCACCGTCTCATCGATCTCAGCCCGGCTGCGCGTGTCGCCGAAACGCCTCTCTTTATCCAGCGCTTCGCCTATCCCAGACACTACGCCCGCCTGGTCGAGAGGCAGGCCGGAGAGTTTGATATCGCCCCTCAGCTTCTTTACGGCCTCATCTTTCAGGAGAGCCACTTCGAGCCTGCGGCGCGTTCCTATGCTGGCGCCCGGGGCCTCATGCAGATCCTTCCGGGCACAGGCTGGGAGATTGCCCGAAGTCTCAGCTATCCCAACTATTCCAACGAACTGCTCGACTTTCCCATCGTCAGCATCCGTTTCGGCGCATACTATCTGCGCTGGGCGCGCGACTATGCCGGCGGCAACGACACAGCCGCCCTCGCCGGATATAACGCCGGCCCCCGCAAGGCCAGATACTGGCTCAGCCGAACCGAGCCGGACGATGCTCTTTTTATCTACAAGGTTCCCTACCACAACACACGCCGCTACCTTCAAGGCATTCTCATCAGCTTCGCCCACTACCTGCGGATTTACGGAGGCGTCTAGCTCTTGTTGACGTCCGTAATGTCCTGTCCAAGTGGTTGAAACGAAGTGTCGACGAGCCCAACCCCTAGTCTCCAGGGTTCCCCTGCGGCCATATTGGCAAATTCTGGGAACTACAGTGACTGCTAAGTCCTTGCCAAATGGCATTCATGATTCAGCATGTCGAAGATGTTTCTCTCTCCCCGCCTTTGGGCGGTCGGCTGCAAGCGGCCGACCGCCCAGAAAAGCAGTAGTCAGAGACGGCGCTTATTCTGGCGAAAACTGGAATGGGAACTGACCGTGGCTTGGTTGCATCCAGAGGCATGCGACTGTTCACCCCCATTTTGGGATGCACCGTTTTTGTCCGCCTGATCTTTTGCGCGCGCACGGCCCTGTGCTATACTGTCCAACCGCGACGAGGGACAGCTTGTCTGCTCCCTCGTTCTTTCTGTTCACAGCACAATGTTGTGGACCTTTGTCTAACTGCAGTTTTTAGTTTTCAGTTCTTAGTTTTTAGTGCTGCTTCTCACTTGAGTCCACGGCAGCTATTAGAGACTGAGAGCGAAGAGCTAGAAACGTACCCAGGACATTGCTCATGGAAAGGAGTAAAAGGGTAGATGAACACGTACGAATTGGTGTACATCATCCAGCCCAATCTGGATGATGAAGGTGTCAAAGCCGTGGATGATCGGATCAATCAGGCCATCGGCGGCGAGGATGGGACAGTCGAGAGCACCGACTATTGGGGCAAGCGCCGACTGGCCTATCCCATCAAAGGCCACTTTGAGGGACACTACATTCTGCACAACCTCTCGATGCCTCCCACCGCGGTGCAGAACGTCGAACGACAGTTGCGGCTATCAGAAGATGTATTGCGTTTCCTTGTTGTCCGCGTTGGGGACTGAGCCACAAAGGAGCATCGAATGTCTGACGAAAACAGAGTGAACGAAGCCGAAGCGAATAGCGAAGAACAGCCGGTAGCCGAGACGCCCACGGGCGAGGATGCCTCCGTGCTCGAAGAGAGTCCGGAGGAGGGCGCTGCGCAGGCCGTTGCCGAAACGGATGGAGAATCTGAGTCCGAGGCTATCGCAGAGCCGGAGGCTGAAGCGGCTACTGAGCCCGAGTCCGAAGCTGTCGCAGAGCCTGAGGTTGAGGCGGTTGCTGAGCCATCGGCTGTGGCAAGCGTCGAGTCGGATGCAGACAGCGGCCGCGAGAGGCAGGAGACTCCCACTTTTAACCGTGTTGATGGGCCGGCGATATTCAACCGCGCCAGGCAGGGCAATCAGCGCAGAAATCCCCGTCACGTCGGCAACGACGTGCGTATCGACGAGATCGACTACAAGAACATACAGGTTCTCAGCCGGTTTGTCGATAACTACGGGCGCATTCACAACCGCCGCAAGACCCGCGTCACCGCCAAAATGCAGCGCAAAGTGACCAGGGCGATCAAGCGGGCCAGACATCTGGCCTTGATGCCCTACACAGGCGAACATATCCGCATCACCGGCAGACGCGGTTGATCGATTCATGGCCAAGAAGCGCAGAAGAAGAAGGCAGGAAGAACAGCCGCAGGTCGAGAACCGGCGTGAGGTTCGGCTGCGCGCCCGCGACAGGGAGCGCAACCTGCGGCTCACCGCGATCGTCGGCGGGCTCGTGGGTGTGGCGCTGCTACTGGTCCTGTATGGCGTGGCCAATGAGTTGATCATCAAGCCCAACAGCGTTTTGGCGCAGGTCGAAGACCAAACGATCGTCACACGAGACTTCTGGCAACAGGCGCGCCTGCGCGAGAGCGAATTGCAAAACCAGCGTTTGCGGCTGCAGATATTCGCCCAGCAGTTTGGGGATTCCAGCCTGTTCGCTTCCCAGATCGCTTCGATCAATGCGACGCTGGCCAGCCCTTTGACGCTGGGGACACAGGTCCTCAACGATATGATTGAAGGGGCTGTCCTGCAGATCAAGGCGCCGGAAGTGGGCGTGTCGGTGACCGATGAAGAGGTGGAAGAGACGCTGCGGCAAGAGGTGGCGCAAGGGCAAGGTGCTCTGACAGTGCCGCAGGCCACGGCCACCGCCGACGCCGCTGCCGAAGCGACGGCCACCGCGGAAAGCTTTACGCCGACGCCGGTCCCATCACCTACTCCGACACCGGAAGATGAGGCCGACAGCGAACCGACCGCAGCCGCGGCCGCGGGGGAGCCAGAGACCGTGGAAGAGGCGCCCACACCGGAGCCGCCTACGGTCCTGACCGACGAGTTGTACGCGGAGGGGCTGAGCACTCTAGAGGGGAATCTGCGCGAGAACGCCGGGATGAGCCTGGCCACCTATCGCGAGGTGATCCGGGCACGTCTGTTACGTACAAAGGTGTCGGAGACGGTCAGCCGGGACCTGGTATCCGACACGGAGGAACAGGTCCGCGTTCGCCATATTCTGATCTCCGTCGACCCCGAGCCGGAGCCGGCTGGCGAGACGGAGGGCGCGACACCCGCGGCCGAAACGACTCCTGCCCCGCCTGGAAGTACAGAGGCAGACGCAGAGAGCACAGTCGCGCCTGCGGCGGCAATAACGGTGGAGGTCGGTGGGGATGACGAGACATCTCCGGTTGAGACGCCTCCACCCGCGCCCGAAAGCCGTGACGAAAACGGCGAGAGTCCAGAGGCGCCGGCGACCGAAATGACGGCAGGGGAAGGAGCGGAGGACGATGGGGTTGGCAGCCCGCCCGCCCCGGAAATATGGAATCCTGACGCCAACGGCGACGGCCGTGTTGACGACGCCGAGGCGCTGGCCTTTGCGCAGATACTGCATCAGCGCATTCTGGACGGCGAGGATTTCGCGGACCTGGCGCTGCGGTTCAGCAACGACCCGGGCAGCGGCTCACAAGGCGGAGATCTGGGCTGGGCGGGCCGCGGGCGCTACGTGCCTGAATTTGAGGAAACGGCGTTTTCACTCGGGGTCGGCGAGATGAGCGCGCCGGTCAAGTCGACCTTTGGCTACCACATCATTGAAGTGTTGGAGCGGGATGATGAACGGCCGAAGGAAGAGGCCGGCTTGCAGCAGGAGTATGCCGAGGCTTTCCAAACATGGCTGCAGGAGCAGGTACTGTCGCTGAACATCGACCGTCCGGACAATCTGGCCGCCATGCTGCCGCGCAATCTTGGGGATGCGGATGACCAGTAGGCTATGTCGGCTGCGTTAGGTCGTCTTGCTGTCAGGCTGTGGGACAATCAGAGATATTAGGGCGCCGGGTGTTATGCCCGGCGTTTCCTATTGTGGCCGGGGTTCCTGTGCGCCGGTCGCCAGGCAGGCGCGGATTTCGCTGATCAGCGCGCCGGCCTGTGGCCAGGTCAGCATCTCCAGGGTGCGCGGGCGGGGCAGGTCAACGGGGATGACGCCCTGCAGGCTTCCGGGCTGCCCGCTCAGTACGAGCACGCGATCGGCGAGGAAGACGGCCTCCTGGATGCTGTGTGTGATCATCAGGGCGGTCTGCTTGCGGTCGCGGCATAACCGCAGGAGCTCCTGGTTGAGACGCTCGCGTGTCAGCGCGTCGAGCGCACCGAAGGGCTCGTCCAGCAGAAGAAGCGCTGGACTCTGCAGCAAGGCGCGCGTGAGCGTGACGCGCTGGGCCATGCCGCCGGAGAGTTGAGAGGGATAGGCGTCGGCGAAGGCTTCCAGCCCCATCAGGGCGAGCGCCGCACAGGCCCTTTCCCGGTCGTCCTTATCGAGGGGCTTATGCAGTTCGAGCGGGAGGAGGACGTTTTCGAGGGCCGTGCGCCATGGCATCAGATTCGTATTCTGAAAGACGAACCCGATCTGCGGCTGTGGGGCGCGCACAGAGACGCCCCTGAACTGTACCTCGCCTGCTATTGGCGTCAACAGACCGCCGAGAATGCGCAGAAGCGTCGACTTACCGCTGCCGCTGTTGCCGACCACGCAGACAAACTCATGCTCCTGCAGGGAGAAGGAGACCTCTGCCAGCGCCGGCGTGACGCGGTTGCGGCGGGGGTAGTTGTGGCTGACGTTGTGCGCCTGGAGTAAAGGATCTGTCATCGGTGCTCAGGGACAGAGTTTGCCGGCGGCCGGTTGCGGAAGGCCGGCCGCTGGAATATCACTGAATAAATTCATTGGTGTACATCTCTTCGGGTTGGACGAGCCGGTCCACAAAGCCGATCCGCCGCAGGAGTTCAGCCACCGTCTGCCATTCGGCATCGGTCGTGGCGCCGGGCGCGCCCTGCGGCCGCGGCTGCCAGAAAGGCAGCGAGGCGTCGAAGACCAGGCGGTTGGCGGCCTCGTTCTCTCCACCCGCCTCCGGCACAAAGGTCAACGAGATTGCGAAGGACTCGTCCGGATTGGCGAGGGTGTAGGCGACCGACTCCTGCAGGGCGCGCACCATGGCCTCGACCAGCTGCGGCTCCTCCTGCAGTGTGCGTTCGTTGGTGACCAGCCCGTTGGCGGGGATCTGCAGGTACTGATCGAGGGGGATCTGGACGGTTTCGATACCGGCGTTGCCCAACACGACGGGCCCATTGACGGCATAGTCCACGGCCGCGTCGACCAGGTCCTCGCTCACTGCGGAGGCCTGGGTGAAGCCGATGCTTTCCATCTGAATGTCGGCTTCGGTCAGCCCGGCCACGTCGAGGAGGGCCCGCAGCGCGATGTAGGTGGCGCCGAAGGGACCCGGCACGCCGACCGTGCGGCCGGCCAGGTCGGCCGGTTCGTGGATGCCGGCGCCGGCCTTGGCAAAGACGGTGACGGGATAGCTGGTATACCAGTTATGCACGTATTTGACCGGCAACTCCTGAGCGCGGCCGAGCACGAGCTGGTCGCCGCTGGCGATCATGAACTGCATCTCGTCGGTCGCGACCAGTTTCAGGTAGTCGTTTTCGAAGCCGTAGTCCAGCGAAAGTTCGACGCCTCTCTCGGCGAAGAACCCCTTCTCGATCCCGACGTAAAAGGGCGCGAACTGGACGTTGGGGATGAAGCCGACGCCTAACGTAATCGGGCGCAGGCTTTGGGGTTCGGCAGGCGCGGCCGGCGTAATGGGGGCGCACGCAGCCATGGCGGCAATCAGGAGCGACAACAGCATCAGTTTGAGAACGCGAGGCAGGCCCGCGGGGGCCGCCACTGCCGGGCGGGGCAAGACGGCGTTCGTCCGTGCGGTTGGGTGACGGTCAGTGCAGTGTTTCATTCGTTCCTCTGACAATCTGAAATTGGAGATTTATCATAGAGTGAGCGCCTCTCAATCGCCGCCCGTCAAGCCGAGCTGCTTCCAGCGCAACAGGTAGCTTTCGAGCAGTGTGAGGCTCCAGTACATGGACTGGGCGAGGAGCACGATCATGAGAACGGCGACGAAGATCATGGGCGTGTCGAGTACGCCCCGGCCCAGGTTGATGAGGAAACCCAGCCCAACGTCGGCGCCTACGAACTCGCCCACGACCGCGCCAACGACGGCCAGGATGACGCTCAGCTTGAGGCCGCCGAAGATGACGGGCAGCGCCGCGGGCAGCTCCAGCTTCAGGAAGAGCTGACGGCGGCTGGCGCGCAGCGAGCGCATCAGCTCGCGCAGGTCCGCGTCTACGTTGCGGATACCGACAACGGTGCTGACCAAGGTCGGGAAGAAGACCATGATGGTTGTCACCAGCACCTTGCTCAGGAGGCCGCTGCCGAACCAGATGACGAGGAGCGGGGCGATGGCCACGACCGGGATGGTCTGGCTGGCGACGAGATAGGGGGAGAGGATGCGGTCGAGGGTGCGGCTGCGTCCGAGCCAGTAGCCGAGCAGGAAGGCCAGGGTGAGGCCAATCAGCAGACCGGCGCCGATTTCGGTGGCGGTGGCCCGGGTGTGGCGCAGCAGCGAGCCGTCGGCGGCCATCGCCAGCGTCTTCTGCAGTACGTGGCCTGGGCGGGGCAGGATAAAGACCGGGTACTCCTGCCAGCGGACGAGCGCCTCCCACAGCAGCAGCGCCCCGCCGAGCACGAACGGAAAGGCAGCGAGGGCAGGATGACGCGCGACCCAATCGCCGACGCGACCGGCTTTGCGCCGGTGCTGCGTCGCCGGTTGTTCGAAGGCGGGCGGCGTTCCCTGGTTTGTGCCGTCGTCGGCCGGCGCGCCGGGGAAGAGAATTGAACTGTCCTTCATCGTCCTGCTTTGCCTCAAAAAAACAAGGGACCCGAAGCGGTAAGTCGCTTCGGGTCCTGTATACGGTGGGGTCACCGAACTCCCGGCGTGCGCCGAGAGCAGCTATAGGCAGCGACCGGCATGCGCGTACTTCGCGCGCAACGCGCGCTTTCAAAACAGAACGGCCCGAGATACAGAAATCGTACCCCGGGCGTTGCGCGCAGTTGCCACTGCAAATAGCCAAAGAGAACGGGAACAGTACGCGCAATGGCACTGCACTCGCTCTTTGCACCTTCTCCCATCCGGACTATACCGTCGGCGTCGGAATCTCACCGAACTCTGCCTTGCGGCTCACGGGCTTACCAGGAAGTTTCGCCGCCCCTTACGTTGAGGATGCAACGCATTTGCCTGGCTCACCGCCGGTCGGGAATTGGGCCTGTGCGGCCCTCACCCTGCCCCGAAGGTAGGTTATGCGGTTGTTGGAGTCATTATGGCAGAGCCTTGCCGTGCGCGTCAAGTCGAGGGCGGCCGGTGGGTGCATCCCAGAATAGGGGTGGGAACGGTCTGGCGGGGAATCAGTGCCAGCGGTGGCTGGCGTTGTTTACCGTCTTTGGGCGAGACGCAGTGCAGGCGCCAGGCCTGGCCGTACGGTGGAGTCCGTCAGTTGGGGAGGGTGCGAGGGCAGGCACAGGGCCGGCACCTACGGCGATCTGATGGTACTGGCGGGACGTGGTCTGGCTGGACACCTTCGATTAGGCACCCGTCACCAATATGGACACCCGGTCGATGAGGCATGTTGTAGGAGAGGGGGCGTTGCGGGGGCGGAGCCCCCGCACAAGGGAGGGCCGACTAGGCCCGACCGCCCAAAAGCGAGCAGCGAGTGAAGAGAAGAGAGGAGAGAGAAACACCCTTTGGTCTGCCGGAGAGTGGGCCGGGAACTGAGCGTAGGTGGGTTGCTTTCGGAAGTATACGAATGGTCGCCCCAATATTGGGATGCACACTAAGTCTGCGAAAACGGACTAAGCGCCAGCGTCGGCTGCGGGGAGGGCGACTGCGGCGGCCGGCTCCTGGGTGTCGGGGGCGGTGTCAGCCAGGGGCATGTGATCGATTTCGCGCAGGTGGGGAAAGAGGATGACCTCGCGGATCGTGTCTCGGTCGGTGAGCAGCATGGTGAGGCGGTCGATGCCCATACCGAAACCGCCGGTGGGCGGCATGCCGTAGCTGAGCGCTTCGACGTAGTCGATGTCGACCGGGTGCGCTTCTTCGTCGCCTTGCGCGGCGCGGTAGTTTTCGTCGAGGAAGCGCTGCAGCTGGTCGACGGGATCGTTGAGCTCGGTGAAGGCGTTGCAAAGCTCCATGCCGGCGGCGAAGCCTTCGAAGCGCTCAACCAGGCGCTCATTGTCCGGCATGCCTTTGGCGAGCGGGCTGACTTCGCGCGGATAGTCGACCAGAAAGGTGGGCTGAATCAGCTTGGGTTCGCAAAACTTGGAGAGCAGCTGGTCGACGAGCTGGCCCCAGTTGTCCTCGCCGGCGGCTTCGATGCCGCGGCTGCGCATCTCGGCACGCAGGCTGCCGGCATCGGTGAACTGTTCATAGTCGATGCCGGATGCGTCGAGGATGGCCTGGCGGAGAGGAACGCGCGGCCAGGGCGGTGTAAAGTCGATGGTGTGCTCCTGCCAGGTGACAACGGGGCTGCCCGTCACCTGTTCGGCGGTGAAGGCGACCATCTCCTCGGTGCGCCGCATGACGTCTTCGTAGTCGACGTAGGCCTCGTAGAACTCCAGCTGGGTGAACTCCGGATTGTGCTTGAAGCTGACGCCTTCGTTGCGGAAGTCGCGTCCGATCTCGTAGACGGCGGGAAAGCCGCCGACGATCAGCCGCTTCAGGTAGAGCTCGAAGCTGATGCGCAGATAGAGGTCCTGGTGGAGCTGGTTGTGGTGTGTGACGAAGGGCTGTGCGGCCGCGCCGCCGTAGAGCGGTTGCAGTATCGGCGTCTCGACTTCGAGGAAGCCGGCGTCGTCGAGGTAGGTACGCAGGGCACGCACGACCACGGCCCGGTCACGGAAGAGGGCGCGCGCATCGTCATTGGCCAGAAGGTCCACATAGCGCCGTCGGTAGCGGACTTCCGGGTCGCGCACGCCGTGCCATTTGTCCGGCATCGGTTTGAGGGCTTTGGCCAGGAAGGTGATCTCCTGGACTGAAATGCTCAGCTCGCCGCTGCGGGTGACCGAGAGAGGACCGCTGGCGCTGATAAAGTCGCCGAGATCGATGAGACGCTTCCAGACTTCGTTGTACCAGCCATCGGGCAGGCTGTCGCGCTGGATGAAAAGCTGGATCTGCGCGCTGCCGTCGTCGAGGTCGGCGAAGCTGACCTTGCCCATCACGCGGATGCGCTTGAGGCGGCCGGCCACGGAGACGGCCGGCTGCTCGTCGGCGCCTTCGTCATAGAGGGCGCGGGCGGCGGCGATCGTATGGGAGCGGCTCACACGCGCCGGGTAGGGGTCGATCCCGCGGGCGCGCAGGGCTTCCAGTTTCTGGAGGCGGCTCTGTTCCTGGTCGCTCAGGTTTTCCGGGGCGAACAGTTCGCTGGCGTCTGTCACAGTACCTGTTCCTGGCAGGGCAGCCTGGGTCGCGGCAGGGTAACGGGCAGAGGGGGCTGGTTATTCGACGCGGACGATTTCGAACTCGATTTCGCCAGCCGGTGCATCGACGCGCACAACGTCTCCTGCCGTCCGGCCGATCAACGCCTTGCCGATAGGGCTCTCGTTGCTGATACGCCCGTTGCTCGGATCGGTTTCGGTCGAGCCGACGATGGTGTAGATCTCTTCGTCGTCGTAGCCGTTTTCTCTGACGACAACACTGCGACCGAGGGCGACCTGGTCATCGGGCGTCTGGGTATCGTCGATGATCTGCGCGTTGTGGATCTTGACCTTGAGTTCCCTTATGCGCCCTTCGACAAAGGCCTGGGCATTTTTGGCTTCGTCATAGCCGGCGTTTTCTCGCAAGTCGCCTTCGGCCTTGGCTTCGGCGATCTGCTGGGCGATCTGTTGCCGCCTTTCACCGACAAGATACGCCAACTCTTCTTGCAGAGCAACGAGGCCGCTTTGGGTCAGATAGACAGGACTTTCACTCATAGTTCTTGCTCGCTGGTTGCGGGGGAATATTCTTCACACAAATAGAGAGGACGCGGACAAGGACGTGTAGATCTGCCGCCCTCAGCAGCGACCTCTGGAAAGTAAACGCCGACCCGGATCGTCAGGTCGGCTCTCGATCTGATACGATTATAGCTGAATTCTGGCAGAATGCAAACCCGGTGAACAGTTGTTGTACATCCCTGAACGGGGTTACATTTCCGGCAACCATAGAGGAATTACGCTGGGACCCGCAGTCAGCCTCTCTGAAAAGTACCGAAATTGGGGCTCTCCCGATATCGGGAAATCACAGTGTACCTGTCCACCAACCGAGCCTGTCACGCGACCGCATGGATTTCGATGGATTTGCCCGTTTCTACGACGGCGACTACCGCGACTACAGAGATGACATTCCGCTCATCCTGAAGACGGCGCGCGCGGCCGGCCGCGTTGTGCTGGAGCTTGGCTGCGGCACAGGCCGCGTGCTGCTTCCCCTGGTGGAGGACGGCTGTCATGTTATTGGAGTCGACACGAGCGCGGCGCTGCTGGCAATCGCCCGCCGCAAGCTGGCGAAGCACGGCTATGCGTCCGAAACAGCGGCAGACGGCTCGCGGACGGTCAGGCTGGTGCAGGCGGACATGACCCGTTTCGAGCTGGCGGAGAGGGAGATTGACTTCGCCTTCGTGGTCAGCAATACGCTGATGCACGTGACGACGCAGGCCGGGCAGTTGAAGGCACTGCAGTGCGCGCAGCGCCATCTGCGCGCGGGCGGTCTGCTGCTGATCGATCTGTTCAACCCGGACGTAATCTATCTGGAGGCGATAGCGGGGATGCAGGAGCTGGCGGACTGGTGGGAGGACGGGGAAAGCGGCGCGACGGTGTTGAAATGGTCGACCCGTTACGTGGACGCGGCCCGGCAACTGCAGGAGACGGTTTTCGTCTACGAGGAGGTGTTTCCTGACGGACGCAACGCGCAGACGCGGCTGTCCTTTCCGCTGCGCTTCTGGTGGCCCGACGAGGGCGCTATGCTCCTGGAACAGGCAGGGTTTGCGGTGGATGAACTGTATGGCGACTTCGACGGCAGCCCCTATCGATCCGACAGCGAGCGGCTGATCTTCATCGCGCGGAAGAAGTGAACGGCTCGCGGCGTTACAGGCCGCGAGCCGCTGCAGGGGTCAACATTCGCTGTAGCCGCAGACATGACATTTGCGGCAGCCTTCGACATTGAGGAATGCTGCTTCGCCGCAGTCCGGGCAGAGGTCGCCGATGGGCAGCGCCAGCTGCTCGCCGGCCACGGCCTCTTTGTTTTCGGGCAGCTCGCTGAGGTGGTCGGAAAGGACCTGGGCGACGCCGTCCGGCAGGCTGCGCACACGCCCGACACCGAAGCCAAGCGGGCGTCCGCCGCCGATGCCGGCCATCTCGTCGATTACCCAGCGCAGCCGTTCGGAGGGTGGCAGGGCAGAGGGCATGCGCAGCGCCAAGCTGATCAGGCGGCCGATCGATTCGCTGACCGCGGTGACATCGCTGCCGGCCTTGCCGATGTTGAGGAAGACCTCGAACGGCTCGTGGTTCTCGTCGCTGTTGACCGTGATGTAGGCGGTACCCAGAGGCGTCTCCTTGCGATAGCTGCTGCCCTGGAGCAGATAGGGGCGCGGCCGCTTGGTGAAGACGGCAGGATACTCGTCCTGCGAAAGCGCTGAAACAGGTTGGGCGCCGTTGGTTGACGGAACGCTGTGCAGCTGTTCAGGAAGCTCTCCCTTCCTGTCCTTGACCGCCTTCGTCTCCAATACGACTTCCTGGCGGCTGCCGGTGACATAGACGGTGAGCCCCTTGCAGCCCAACTCCCACGCCTGCATATAGGCCTGCGCCACGTCCTCCTCGGTTGCGCCCTCAGGGAAGTTGCAGGTCTTGCTGATGCTGTTATCGATAAAGGCCTGGATGGCGGCCTGCGTCTTTACGTGCTGCTCGGCGGTGATGTCGCTGCTGACGACATAGGTGTTGCGGAATTCCTGGGGCAGCTCTTCGACCTCCTGGCAGGAGCCCGTCTCCGCCACCCGGCGCCGGATTGCGTCGGCCTGCTCGTCAGTGAGGTCCAGCCGTTCGAGCGCTTCCTCGAAGAGGGGGCTGGTGTAGGGCAACTCGACATCGTCATCGCCGTCCTTGAAGTGGCGGATATAGCCCAGTGCGAAGACCGGTTCACAGCCGTAGCCCTCACAGCCGCTGACCGTGGCGATGGTGCCGGTTGGCGCTACCGTGGTCTGGGCGGCATTGCGGATCCCATGGCGACGGATGCCTTCGACGACCTTCTCCCAGTTGAGCGCGGGCCGGCCCCAATTGCGGCGATAGGGGGCGAGCGGCCTCGGCGGCGACCAGCGCATCCCGCCGAGCTGGTCGGCGTCGTAGATGCTGCCGGCGAATGCGAGGAAAGGCTGGCGTTCTGCGGCCAGGTCGATGCTCATCTGCATGCAGTGGAAGCGGACGAACTCCATGACCTGGGCGGCGAACTCCTGGCCCTCTTCGCTGCCGTAGCGGATGCCCATTTTGTACATCAGGTCGCCGAGTCCCATGATGCCGAGCCCGATGCGACGCGCCTTGAGGGCAGCCTCTTTCACGACCGGCACGGCAGGAAGGTAGGTGTTGGCGCTGACCACGTTGTCAAGGAAGTGGGTGCTTTCGCGGACCGTCTTGCGCAGGCCGTCCCAGTCGACCGCGGCGGTGCCGGCGCTGTCGGTTGTGACGTGCGTGCTGAGGTTGATCGAACCCAGGCAGCAGTTCTCGTAGGGGCCGAGCCACTGTTCACCGCAGGGGTTAGTGGCTTCGAGATCGTAGAGGTGCGGGACGGGGTTACTGCGGTTGGCGGCGTCGATGAAGAGCGCGCCGGGTTCGCCGTTATGATGGGCGTACTTGATGATGGTGGCGAAGAGGTCGCGCGCCCTGACGGTCCTGGATACGGAGCCGTCGCGGGGGTTGCGCAGGTCGAAATCGCCGTCTTCCTTCACGGCCTGCATGAACTCGTCGGTGATGGCGACGGAGATGTTGAAGTTGGTGATCGTGCCCTCTTCGGCCTTGCAGCGGATGAACTCTTCGATGTCGGGGTGATCGACACGCAGGACACCCATATTGGCGCCGCGGCGGGTCCCGCCCTGGGCGATTTCGCCGAAGGCCTGATCATAGACGCGCAGGAAGCCGACCGGGCCGGTTGCGCGACCGGCCGATGTGTGGACGATATCCTTTTGCGGACGCAGGCGGCTGAAGCTGAAGCCGTTGCCGCCGCCGGTCTGCTGGATGAGCGCCGCGACGCGGAGGGTGCTGAAGATGCCGTCATCGGCACGGCCCATGTCGTCTTCGATGGGCAGCACGAAGCAGGCGGCCAGCTGACCCAGAGGCGTGCCAGCGCCTGTGAAGGTGGGGCTGTTGGGGAAGAAGCGCAGATCGGTGAGGAGGTCGTAGAAGATTCTAGTGGTTGCTTCGACGTCGCCACTGTGCTCCTCTTCCACCCCGGCAATGTGTCTGGCGACGCGATAGAACATGCCGGCGGGCGTCTCCAGGAGCTTTCCATCGATATCCCGACGCAGATAGCGGCGTTCCAGGACTTTCAAGCTGTTTTCGCTCAACTGGATTGCGCCGTCGTCCACATACGCCGGCCCGGAAACTCTTTGCCTCTCGCCCTTTACGACTTCGAAGGTGGTGAAGGCCTCCTGTGTTCTGGCGCCATTACGGGTGACGGTGGATTCGAGGGCGGACATGGGGATACTCCTTAGAAAAAGATGATAAGCGGGAATGAATTCATGCTGGTGAGCAGTAGGACGACAGGAAGCAGCAATAAGTTCAATAATAGAACAAAAGGTCTAATAGATCAATTACGGTCTCTGCTGCCGGTCGGTTTTGCGCCTATGGCCGTCCGTTTGTGTCACCTTCCTGGTCGCTGCGTCCCATTAGCCGATCAACTTCGGATCGGATTTCACTCAGATCGCCAAAGTCCAGGTAGACGCTTGCGAATCGTATGTAGGCCACCTGATCGACGTCGGCCAGTTGGTCCAGCACAAGATTGCCGATCATTTCGCTTGTGACCTCCGCACGGCCTAAGCGCTGGATTCGATCTTCGACGTATTTGACAATACTCTGCATACGCTCGCTGCTGACGGGCCGTTTGACCGAGGCGATACGGATGCCGGCAAGCAGCTTCTGGGAGTCGAACGGTTCACGGTGGCCGTCCCGTTTGGAGACGAGCAGGCTGGGGGCGACATGCTCATAAGTGGTGAAGCGCTGCTCGCAATCCAAACATTGACGGCGGCGGCGGACCGTCTCTCCTCTATCGCGGGTATCGATTACCTTGTGTTTGCCATGTCCACAATGGGGACACTGCATAATCCGTCTCCCGCTCAGGCGGCGCAGCTGGTGTTGGGAGCGCGGTTCCCCTACTTGGTTCCGGTTCAGACGGGTTCAGTTCGGCGCCCTTCGACAACTTTGCAAGCCCGTTTTTCGTTCGGGGATCAGTCTACATACTGTATCATACAACGATGGGAGGCACAATATGTAGTACAAAGTTGCTTGCAAGCCTATTTCGGGACGTCGGCATAGATATAACACATTCGGGGCCGACTCGCAAAAGGAAAATGCGGTAGACAGAAGTTATTTCGCGTACTGATAGACGGGGTCCTGCTGCAGCGAATGGAGCCTTAAGAGGGGACCGGCGGGGGCAGTTCGACCGTGCAGTCTTACCCGCGGGCGCGACAAAAAGAGAGCCGCGGCATCGCCGGGCTCTCTGGATATCCTTTTGTATGTATTCTTTGCTATGGGGCGCTACTGGCCGTTGTTGTTCTTGGCGCGGCGTAGAAATGCTGGAATGTCGAGGTCTTCGCGGTCGAAGGAGCGGACGGGGAAGTCGATTGGCTCCTTGGGCTTCGGCTGCTGCGGCTGGGCGGGTTGGCTCGGCTGGGGTTGATTCAAGCCGGGCTGGCGGATACTGCCCGTGGCAGGCTGCCGGGTCGAAGCGGGTGGCTGTTCCGGACGCCGGTCTTTGTCAAAGCCGGTGGCGATGACGGTCATGTGGAGCTCGTCCTTCATACTTTCGTCGATGACGGCGCCGAAGATGATATTCGCTTCGGGATGGGCGTTGGCCCTGATCATTTCAGCGGCCTCATTCACCTCGAACAGGCTCAGGTCGTCGCCGCCCTTGACATTGAAGAGAATACCCTGGGCACCCTCGATCGACACATCCAGCAACGAACTGTGAATCGCCTGCTGGGCGGCCTCCTGGGCGCGGTTTTCACCGCTGGCACGGCCGATAGACATCAAGGCGGCGCCGCCGTCGAGCATGATGGACCGCACGTCGGCGAAGTCCAGATTGATCAGACCGGGCACGGTAATCAGTTCACTGATGCCCTGAATACCCTGCCGCAGCACGTCGTCGGCGACGATGAATGATTCACGGATGGCGGTCGTTTTATCGAGGATATGCAGGAGCCGGTCGTTGGGGACGGTTATCAGCGTATCGACAGATTCTCGCAAGCGGCCCATCGTGCTTTCGGCGATTCGGCGGCGCTGCGTGCCTTCGAAGGTGAACGGCTTGGTGACGACGCCGATGGTCAGCGCGCCCGATTCGCGTGCGATGGAGGAGATGACCGGAGCCGCGCCGGAACCCGTACCGCCGCCCAGACCGGCGGTCACGAAAACCATATCCGCGCCTTCAAACAACTGCTCGATCTCTTCCCTACTCTCCTCGGCCGCCCGCAGGCCGATTTCCGGCTTTCCGCCCGACCCCAGACCTCTGGTCAATTTGTCTCCAATCCGCAGACGCTGCGGCGCGTTGGAGAGCATCAAGGCCTGTGCATCGGTATTGACGGCAATAAACTCCACGCCTTGAACGTCTGCCTCGATCATGCGGTTGACCGCGTTCTGTCCGCCACCACCAACGCCGACAACCTTTATCTGGGCAAAGTTGTCTACAAATTGTGAGGCGCTACTCCGTCTCGTCATAGATTGATCTCCTTTAACCGCTGGCAGACATTGTCAGGGCCGCTTTTGGAATTTGCACTTTCCCTGGCGGGACCAAAAGCTCCGTTCTCACCGCTGTGTCAGAATTGTCTCATCGTACTACACCTGAATTCGATTGCAAAGTCACTGAATTAGGGAGGTTCCCGCAAAAAGGCTCGGATGGGTCCATATTTCAGGAGGATATGGGGCGGAATACTCTGGAGTCCGGCAAGATGACATAACAAGCTGTTGCCGGGCTAGTTTGAGACTGAATTGGGGCCAATTCTGGACTATATGCCTACGATCCATCTACGAAATAGCCTCTGCCCAGCGCCGGGCCCGGAGAAGACGGGAAACGACTGGCCGGAAGACGATTTTACACCGTCGTTGTTGCAGGAACACTTTCTGCGTGCGGGTATGGGAGCCGGCCCAACCCCTTTCAAGCAATTCTAGGCTATCTACCTACGATCTATCTACGACGCCATCAGACTGCGCCCGAACGCTCTTTGAGACGCAGTGGGGGACGGGAATTTCAACGGCTTTGCAGTCGATCACACGGCAGTCACATAGGGGTCGAGCGTGCCGCCTGACCCGTCTGTCTCTTGAATTTATGGTGTCCCGGGCGTCCGGAAGGAGGCGTTGCCTCAGTCCGGCAACAAGCTCTTGAGCCAGCCGCCGACCCGGTCCAGGATCTGGCCGTTTTCCGGTATCATTCTCTGCATGGGGTAGTGGATCGCACGCGCGTCTTCGTAGAGCGCCCAAAGCAGGAGGCCGGCCGCGGTGGCGAAGGCGGGAGATTGCAGCTCTCTGCTCAACCCATGCACGGCGGGATGGTCGACGGGACTGCCGATCCGCACCGGCATGCGCAGAATTCTGCGGAACAGGTCGACTGCGCCGGGGAGCTGGCTGGCGCCACCGGTGAGGACGAGCCCTGCCGGCACCATGTTGCCGTAGCTGCTCCTGGCGATCCGGCTCTGGATGAGTTCGGCGGTCTCCTCGGCGCGCGCCTGTAGGATCTGACTGATAAAGCGGCGGCTGAAGGTGCGTTCCGGTTTGTCGCCGAAGACGGTCGCCCAGACCTGTTCGTCTTCGGCGATCCGTTCCGGTTGCAGATGGCCGTAGCGCAGTTTCAGCTCCTCGGCCACTTCAAAGGGTGCGCGCAGCCCGATAGCAACGTCGTTGGTCATGTGGCTGCCGCCCACGTCGAGCACTTCGGTGTGCCAGAGCCCGTTACCGCGAAATAGGGCCAGGTCGGTGGTGCCGCCGCCCAGGTCGGCCATGACGACGCCCATCTGCCGCTCTTCGGCGGTCAGCACGGCCTCGCCGCTGGCGAGAGGTTCCAAGACCAGCTCATCGATGTCGATGCCATGGGCGAGCACACACTGGGCGAGATTGTTGATGGCGTTGATGGTACCGGTGACGATATGGGCGTCGACTTCGAGGCGGCTGCCGAGGATGCCCAGGGGCTGCTGGATGTTTTCCTGCTCGTCCACTTTCCAGTGGCGGGCGATCACATGGATGATCTGCCTGTTGGCGGGAATCTGAACCGCGCGTGCGCCCTCGAGCGCGCGCTGCATGTCGTTGCCGGTGACGCCATGGCGTCCGTCGATTGGGCTGATGCCGGCGCTGTTCGAGGTGGCGATGTGGTTGCCGGCGATGCCCAGGTAGGCACTGGTGATCTGTTCGCCGGACTCCTGTTCGGCTGACTCCAGCGCCTCGCCGATGGCGGTGGTCACCTCCGGGACGTCCATGACAACGCCGCGGCGCAGCCCCCTGCTGGGCGTAACGCCGCCGCCAAGAACTCTGACGGCGAGATTGCCCAGGCTGTCATGGATGACGGTGCCCACCAGCGCGCAGATTTTTGTGGTGCCGACATCGACCGCGGCGATAATCTCTCTGGTCACTGACAGTTTCTCTGAAGGTTTTTCTGAACGAGTTTCTGAGTGTAGTGGTGTAGCATCAAGACCTATTGCTCAACCGGCTCACCGTCGTATCGACGAATGAAGGAACGGTTTGGGACCATTACATTAAGGGTAAGCGCTTCGTCTCCGGCTGCTTCCAGTTGCGGCATTAACCATTGCAAGGCCGTCCATTTTTCATCGAAATTGTATCCATCCCCCCAGTGGACCCATGCCTTGGTCGACGGCAGGCTGAAATTCAAGCCGTAACGAGAATTGTACCAGAACTCAGAAACGATGGAAAGACGATTTGACAAAAACATGGCAGAGGTCAGGACCCGTTTATCGATCTGCAGGTCGCCTTCCACGTTGGCCGTCTGCGCTTCGGCGGAGGGATCGATGATGCGCAGCGCCGGCTGCATGTCCAACTCCCGGGGGGCGAGGGCCACGCCGTCCTCCAGCAGCCAGTACTCCTGCTGATCGGTCGCCCAGAGTGCCACGGGGAGCACTTCCTGAACGCTGATGTTGATGTGCCCGGGCCAGCGGATTCTTACATCTGCATCGGTAACGTAGGGGTGCGTCATCACCTGTTCTGCGATCTTGTCCGGATCCAGCCAGAAGATACTCCAGCTGTCGATATCGGAGGCAGCGAAGAGCTCCTCTTGCGAAAGATAGCGGGCACCTTCAAAGCTTACGTTTTCACTGTAGATGTAGAAGCTTTCGCTGGTGTACAGCCAGTACAGGGCGGCCGCGACCGCAGCCAGCAGCAGTAGACTGACCGTTTTGCTCGGGGCCAGACCGGAAAAGCCAGGGAAGAGGGTGGCCTGTGCGCCTGCAGGGACGGGGAGTGTCGACGGTTTCCGCTTGGCTCTGCCTTTGAAGCCCAGCCACGACCGGCTGCTTCGCAGGACAAAGGCGTGCGTCGAACGCAGCGCCGCGGTGAAGCGGCGGCGGGTCTGCGCGTGCCGCCGCCGCCGCACACGTTTGGGCGAGACAGCCTTACGCGCGGCCCTTGATCCTCTTTTCTGTTTGCGCCCTGGGTTGAAGGCAGTTTGCATTGTACTGATCTGATTGTACTACTTTACGGGTCGTTGCCGATCTTCAGCAGGTTACGCGGACGCTCCGCGATTGTCTCAACAGAGCGGGACTAACGATGGATCCGGTTCTGCCCGCGATCCGCATGCCGTTCCAGCGCCATATCGACCAGGATACCCACGAGCTCGGTCAGGGGAACGCCGCTGGCTTCCCACAGTTTAGGGTACATGCTGCTGGCGGTAAAGCCGGGCATGGTATTCAACTCGTTCAGATAGAGCTGGCCGTCGGCGCCTAACAGAAAGTCTGCCCGCGCGAGACCGGCTCCGTCAAGCGCCTGGAATGCGCGAACGGAGAGCAGCCGGATTTCGTCTGCCAGGGCGGGGGGAATGTCCGCCGGGATCAGGAGCCGACTGCCCTTGTCCAGGTACTTGGCCTCGTAGTCGTAGAACTCATTGGCTGGAACCACCTCGCCGACGATGCTCGCCCGAGGCGCATCGTTGCCGAGGACGCTGACCTCCAGTTCGCGGGCGTCGTGCACGCCTTCTTCAACCAGCACTTTGCGGTCGTAGCGGCAGGCCAGCTCGATGGCGTGCGCCAGCTCTGCCCGGTCTCTGACTTTGCTGATGCCGACGCTGCTGCCCAGATTGGCCGGTTTGACGAAGAGTGGATAGGGCAGGGCGGACTCCAGCTCGTCCAGTATCTTCTCACGACGGTTCTGGCGCGGGCCGGCGTCCGACTTCTGGTCTTCGGCCCAGTTCCGGCGCAGCAGTGTGCGGTAGGCGACCTGGGGGATGCCGGCGGCGGCAAAGAGCGCCTTGGCAGTGATCTTGTCCATTGCGACCGCGCTGGCGAGGACGCCGCAGCCCACATAGGGCATCTCGAGCATTTCAAGCAGCCCCTGCACGGTCCCGTCCTCACCGTAAGGACCGTGGAGCACGGGAAAGATCAGGTCCACCGAGGGCAGGCGCTCGTTATGCTGCATGAGCGGAAACTGCGTGGAGGGGGGCGCGAGCGGGGCGGCGTCGGCCTCCTTTATCCCGCCATGGCCGTTCTCTCTCCCCTTGGTGCTGGTCAACTGCGCCAGCGGGTCGGGGCCGGTGAGCCATTCCCCGGTCTTGGTAATACCGAGCCGCACGGTTTCGTAGCCGGCGTCGTCGAGGGCGCGGATGACCGTCTGCGCGCTGAGCAAGGAGATCTCGTGCTCCCCGCTCTTGCCGCCAAAAAGGACACCGACTCGTACTGGATTACACGTCATTGGGGTCACCATTCTCCGATCTTCTGCAGTTCCGGCTGCAGCGCAACGCCGCTGCGCCGCGCCACTGCCGTCTGAATGTGTTCGATCATAGTGATGACGTCGGCTGCTGTCGCGGCGCCGGCGCCACCGGGGTTGATGAGAAAGTTGGCGTGCGTACGGCTGACCTCGACGCCGCCGAGACGGAATCCCTTGAGCCCGGCCTCTTCGATCAGGCGTCCGGCAAAGTCGCCCGGCGGGTTGACAAATGTGCTGCCCAGTGAGGGCTCCACCGGCTGTGTGCTGCGTCGATGGCCCAGGAAAGATTGGGCGGCGGCGCGGATGGTGTCGCGGTCGCCGGTTTGCAGCCGGAAGTTGGCGCTCAGGAGGACGGGACCGAAGCCGGCGTCGGCAGCCCCTTCCCGTTTCAAGCTGCTCTGACGGTAGGCATAGGCAAGATCCTCGACGCGATAGACCTGGATATCGCCGTTGTCGTCCAGCAAAAGAACGTTCCAGAGCGAGTCCTTGACCTCGCCGCCGTGCGCGCCGGCGTTGTTGACCACGGCCCCGCCGACGGAACCGGGCACACTCACCGCCCACTCCAGCCCGGTCAGCCCGGCGTTGATGGCGGTGCGGGCAGCGCCGGCCATGAGCGCGCCGCTCTCGGCGTAGAGGAAGGGGCGGCTGTCTTTGGGGTAATCGCAGCAGGGGGCATCCTGCACCTGCACTGTATTGCAGCGGTTATGGATCACCAGCCCGCGTACGCCGCGGTCGCTGATCAGCACATTGCTGCCGCCGCCCAGAATCAGGTAGGGCAGTTCGTGCGCCCTGGCCCAACGCGCCAGCTTCAGCAGCTTATGCGTGTCCGTGACAGTCGCGAAGTAGTCGGCAGGGCCGCCTATCTTGATCGTCGTCAGGCTCGCCAGCGGGTGGTCCTGGCGGATCTGCACGCCGAGGGCTTCGATCTGTTCGAGGGCGGCGGCGCCAATTTCCACCTTTGGACGGCCCGGGGCCGTTGCTGGTGCCATGATGTCGAGTACAGTCACTTCGCAGTCAGATTCCTCGTAAGGTGCGCAGCTGTCCTACCAGCTTGTCGAAATCCAGGGACGCGAAGTCGCTGGTGTCGACGTGAAATACGGGACCGTCCAGGTCCAGGGGACGGTTGCGCCGCGCCAACTCGACCGTGTCGAACTCGCCCATCCGCAGCCGGTCCACATGCCCAGGGTGCCGTGCGCCGTTGTCCACCCGCTGGGCGTAGCGCCGGCGCAGCAGGTCGGCCCGGGCGGAAAGGAAGACCTGTGCCGGCTGGAAGGGGTGGCGCGCCTGCAATGCCTGGAAGCGCGGGTTGGCCCAGTCCGGATCGAAGGGGGTCTCCACAAGCAGCGAGCAGCGTGCCTCCAGCAGGCGTTCGATCAGCAGATAGACCAATTCATACGTTGCCCCGCCCAGCCGCTGCGACCACTCCACCGTTGACCAGCCCAGGGTCTCGAAGAGCGACTCCTTGAGATCGTCGCGTGCGATTAAGGGGAGACGCAGAGCCGGAGCCAGTTCGCGGGCCAGCGTCGTTTTACCGGTTCCCGGCGCCCCGCACACGATCAGGACAAGCGGCAGCACATTACCCCTTTCAGCCATCGGTTCCCAGTCTCTCCAGCAGTGTTTCGCCGATGCGGTGGCTGGTGCCCGCACCCAGAGTCAGGACGACGTCGCCGGCGGTGACTTCGTCGTGGAGAAGCGAACTCGTCGCCTCGATGCCGCCGCTGTGACGGATCGAAGGGTGATGGCTGGCGGCCGCGACCTCGGCGGCGGCCATGGCATTGTCGCCGCTCTCCCGGGCGGCGTAGATGTCGGTTACCAGTACCGTATCGGCGATGTCGAAGCTGCAGGCGATCTTGTGCAGCATCGCCCTGGTGCGGCTGAACGTATGGGGCTGAAAAACGGCCCAGATACGCCGCTCGCCGAAGCGGCTGCGGGCCGCGGCCAGGGTTGCCTGGATTTCAGTGGGGTGATGGGCGTAGTCGTCGATGACCGTCACACCTCCCCGTGTCCCCTTCAGTTCAAAACGCCGGCCGATGCCGGTGTATTGGTGCAGACTGGCCAGAGCCTGTGCAGCCGACACGCCGAAGCGGCGGGCGACGGTCAGCGCGGCCAGGGCGTTGCGCAGGTTGTGAATACCCGGCGCCTGCAGCTGCAAACGTCCGATCGACTCCCCTTCACTGTGGACTGCTGCGGCATAGCCCCCGCCCGTTTCGACCGTCTCACCGGCGGCGCGCACGTCGCACCCTTCCCGCAGTCCATAGGTCAGCCAGGCCGGGCCGCCTCCGGCTGGGCGTTCTGTGCGCAACGACTCCGCGCCGGCGTCGTCCCCGCAGGAGACGACGCATCCTTCGGCGCGCACCTGCGCAACAAACTGACGGAAGGCGTCGACAAAGCTGGACGGCGTCGGATAGCAGTCGGGGTGGTCCCACTCCACATTGGTCACGACCGCCGCCATCGGCGTCAACCCATGGAACATGCGGTCATACTCGTCGGCTTCGATCACGAAGGCGCGGGCGGTGCCAGCGTGGGCGTTGCCGAATCCGGGCAGGTCGGCGCCGATGATATAGCCGGCGTCGCAGCCGCTGTCATGCAGCGTCTGCACGATCATGGAGGTCGTCGTGCTCTTACCATGCGTGCCGGAGACTGCGATGACGTCGCGGCCGGTCAGCAGCGGACGCAGAAAGGACTCCCTCTTGACGACCGGAATCCCCAGCCTCTGTGCGGTCTGGCGTTCGCGGTTGGTTTCATCGACGGCGCTGCTGATCAGGACCACGTCGGGGCGTTCCCGGTCGGGCAGCTCGCTGAGCTCTGCGGCCGCGTCGTGGCGCCCGAAGATTGTCGCGCCGGCGGCAGCCAGCCGGCGTGTGCGCTCGCTCTCCTGGCGGTCGCTGCCGCTGACGTGTATACCCTGTTCCAGGAGAACGTGGGCGATGGGCGAGAGGCCAGCGCCGCCTATCCCGATCAGATGCACGCGCGGCCGCGTGTCGTCCCCGCCTTTCGCGGGCAGGGACGGGTCCAGGGCCTCTTGTAACCGCTTCTGCCAGCTGTCAACCGGCATCGCCGCCTCCATGGCTGCGCCGCCCTCCTGCCGGGGCGCGTGCAACTCTCATCCTTGTATCCTCATATTTGCACTCTCATCCGCGCACCCGCATCAGCAGCAGGATTGCGATGGGAATGACCCACGGCGTCGGTGACGGCATGATATTCTGGGGCAGATAGCGCACCAACTCAGTAGCGATCGGCGACAGGTCCGGATTAATCCATCCCAGGTTAGCGAGGGGGTACCCGTAGATGTGCTGGTAATACCAGAGGCTGCCACTGATCAGGTAGCCGTTGATTGCGCCGACCAGGCAGCTGAGTATGGCGCCCTGGGGCATCGGCCACTGCTGACCGCTGAAAGTAATGACCCGTCCGGCATAGCCGGCAAAGATGATAACGACAAAGGTGACCAGGTAGAAGTTGCTTAGAAACAACTGCTGGGCGCCGACATCCTCAGCCGAGAATACCATGCGCCATACACTGTCCAGGATCGGATTGAGACGATCCTGGACGTAGAGCAGCAGAAAGATGGCGACGATAATGATCATGGACCTGCCCAGTTCGCGCGCATAACCCTGGGCAAGGCCAATCATTGTAATGATGCCGGCGATAGACCCAAAGTAAACTTCGATCAGACCCATAACGGTTCAGTAATCAGACGTGTTGCCCGGATGGCGGTTTGCCGCAGCATGGCCCGGTTTGCGCTCGATCAGGTCTGGCCGCCGCGGCGCAGGGTGCTGATCACCGCCACGAGCAGCACCGTCAACGCAATCGCGGCCAGGATGGGCTGTTGAGGCCCCAATGCCACCCAGAGATCGCCAAACCCGGAATGCATCATGTCGGTCACGCTTTGCAGAAGGCCCTCCATCCCCGTGCCGGGGGAGGAAACCGACGTAACCCCGACCTCCGGGATGAAGGCCATCAGCCGCGGCGCAAAAGTAGGGATGTAGAACAGTCCGTTGCCAACGCCGAGCATGGCCGCGAGCAGACCGGATGTACTCAGGCTGTCAGGGATCGCCTTATTGGTCAGCAGGTAGGTTAAGAGCAGCAGCCCCGACCAGACGAGAAATGATACGGTCGGCTGGTCTGCATCGGAGAGCCAGTCCGAGGGGCCGAGCGTGTAGACCGGTTCGCCATTTCCCCCCGCGCTCCCTGGACCCAGCGAGGCCAGGAACTTTGCACCCACAGCGACGATACCGAACACGATTCCCAACACCTGCCTGACGATTTCCAGGGCCAGGCCCTGGTTCTGTTGCAGCAGGAAGAAACCCCCGACCGAGACAACGAGCACCAACAGTTCTCTGAACAGCCCCCGCCGGAAGCCGACCCAAGCAAATAGGAGGACGTAGAATACAAATGCGACTGTGCCTGGCGTAGATTCACTCATTTTTATGCTTTCATCCTATAGCTAGGGCGTCCTCTGGGTCTGCCCCGTCTGCTTTGCAGTCACTCTTCATCGTCGCAGTCCACAGCCCCGGCGGCCGGTGAACAATACTAGCCATGGGCGACGAGCCGCTGAAGTTCACCCACAATATTGTCTGCGGCCTGCGGCCGGGCCAAGGCGCCGACCGCCTCGCCCATGGCGTGCCGTCGACTTTCATCGGCCAGCAGCGCCGCGATGGTCGATTCCAGCTCTTGCGCCAGCTGTCCGTCCTCGATGATGATCGTGCCGCCGGATTCGGCCAGCTTCTGTGCATTGGGGCGCTGGTGGGAGCCGGCGCCGGGCAGAGGCGCGAGTACGGACGGGAGGCGCGCCAGCGGAAACTCGGCCAGCACGCTGGCCCCGGCCCGGGCGACCGCCAGGTCCGCGCTGGCAAGCGCCCAGGCCATCTCCTCGTGCAGATAGGCGACGGGATGATAGCGGTAGGCCAGTGGGCTATCCCACAGCGCCGGCCCTTCCTGTTCCAGCAGGGGCCAGTCGCGCGTCCCGATGACGTGCAGAATCTGGCAGGCGGGCAACAGGGCTGGCGCGGCCTTCCAGACGGCCCGGTTGATGGTGCGCGCGCCCTGGCTGCCGCCGAAGACAAGCAGCAGAGGCAGTCGATCCTCCAGCTCCAATCCCAGTTTCCGGGTCAGCTTCTGCCGGGCTGCCTGTCTGTCCACAAGTGCGTTGAGCAGTCCGGCGCGCACAGGGTAACCGGTGACCACCGCCTTCGGGCCGAAGAAGCCGGCCACCTCGGGGAAGCTGACCGCGACCCGCTGGGCCAGGCGGCTGAGCCAGCGCACCGCCAGCCCTGGGGTCATGTCCGGCAGATAGATCATGACCGGCACCGAGCGCATTCGACAGGCTATGGCGACCGGCGCCATGACATAGCCGCCGGTGGCAAAACATGCCTGCGGCCGGAAATCTTCGAGAATCTGCAGAGACTGGCTGATGCCCGCCAGCACTTTGGCCAGATTACGTGAGGCCATGAATGGATTGCGTCCTCGCAGCGCGCCGCTTTGAATGTCGTGGAAGGGGATGCCAGCGTCCTGCACGAGAGGGTGCTCGATGCCGGTCCGGCTCCCCAGCCACAACAGGGTGGGGTTACCCTGAGCGGTCGCGGCGGTCAGAGCGTTGATTCGCAGTTGTTCGACGACGGCGAGAGCCGGATATACGTGTCCTCCGGTTCCACCACCCGAAATTAGAAGGCGCATGGGCTGTCTGCCCTGGGGGGCCAGAGGATGCCCCGGATTTTTTTGAGCCAAAAGCGCTGGCCAGGCCGCCGCGTATTCGGTCGCCCGCCGTGCGGTGACGGTGGCCGCCGGCTTCGCCGCGACGGGGCGCGGCAGGCGGAGGCAGACCGCGATATCGGCTGATGTTCAGCAGTATGCCGGCAGCACCCATGGACGTAACCAGAGAACTGCCGCCAAAGCTGACAAACGGCAGTGTTACGCCGGTGGGGGGCGCGACGGCCACCGCGACCGCGATGTGAATAATGGCCTGCAGGATGATGAGGGCGGTGATGCCCACTGCCAGGAGGGAGCCGAAGATATCGGTCGATTCACTGGCGATGCGCAGACCTCGATAGACAAAGAGCGTGAAGAGGAGGATCACCAGCAGCGTGCCCAGCAACCCCATCTCCTCGCCGATGACTGCAAAGATATTGTCCGACCAACTCAGGGGCAGATTTCCGGGCAACTTTTCGGTGCTGTTGCCCAGCCCCACGCCAAGCGGGCCTCCTTTGACGATGGCCTGGCTGGCTTCGCGGATCTGCCATTCGGAACTGTTCAGGGGAGACTGGATCGATTCGAGCAGTGCACTGACACGGCGGCTGGCATAGCTGTTGCGGGTGATCACCAGCCAGAAGGTGACGGCGGCCACAAACCCGCCCAGGATAAGCTGTTTCAGTTCGGCGCCGGCGAGAAAGAAGATGATCAGCGCGGTGGCAACAATCAGAATCGTGGTACTGATATCCGGTTGGGCCACGATGAGCCCCGTCACGATTCCCATGAGCACGCCGAAGGGAATCAGGCCGTAGTTTATATCTTTGATTCGGTCGCCTTTGCTGGCCAGCCAGGTACTAATGTAGATGAGTACGATCACTTTCACCGGCTCACTCGGCTGAACGCGGCCGCCAGGGAAGGCACGGGTTGCGCCGAATCGGCTTTCGCCCAGAAAGATGACTGCAATCAGGGAGATCAGCCCTATGGCCATCAGTGGTATGCTCCACCGCTCCCAGATGCGGTAGGGGACAATTGCGGCGCCGACCAGCGCCACCAGGCCGACCCCCAGCCAACGGAGCTGCAGCAGTACGTAATAGAAGGGGGATACCTGGTTTTCCAGCGCCCAGGGATAGCTGGCGCTGAAGACCATGACAGACCCGAACAGAATCAGGCAGGTCAGGACGGTGGCCAGCGCCCAATCGACACTGGTCCCGAACCTACCGATCTGTTTGGCTTGACTGACCTGAAGCGCCATTATCATTCCTTTAACTTCTGCGGCAACGTGCAGGAGGCCGGCAGAGCGCGGCTGCCGCTAGCCACGGGCCACCAGGTTGCGGAAATGGTCCCCGCGTTGTTCGAAATCTTTGTAAGCATCGTAACTGGTGCCACCCGGGGAAAAGAGCACCACCGTACCGGGCGTCGCTGTCTGTTTTGCCAGGACGACGGCCTCGTCGAGACGCTTTACGACGGCGCAGCAGGGGGCGGAGATGCGCCGGAACGAGGCCCGTTCCCTGACCTTGTCGGCGATCATCGACCCCGCTTCTCCGAACCCGATCAGGCATTGGACCCGGTCCAGGACCTCGTCGGCGAAGGTATCCCAAGGCAGATTCTTGTCTTTGCCTCCGGCCAGGAGAATAAGCGTCTGCGCGCCCGGGGGAAAGACCTGGAGCCCGGCCACGGCCCGCTCGGGCGCGGTTGCGATGCTGTCATTGATCCATACGACGTTGTCCTTGGGCCGCATCTCCTCCAGTCTGTGCGGAACGCCGGCAAAGGAGCGGGCAACGCGCCCCATCGCCTGTTCGGATGCGCCGGCCGCGCCGCTGACGGCGGCCGCGGCCAGCAGGTTGGAGATATTGTGCTCGCCGCGCAGCCGTACTTCGGGACGGCGGCAGAATGGGCGGCCTTCGAAAAGCAGGTCTTCGGTCGTTTCGGATGCCCAGGCGCCTGCGGCGGGCCGCGGCCGGGTCTCGGAACTGTGCAGCGATGTGCGCTGGACCCGGCTGGCGGAGGTCGAAAAGGGTATGATCCGTCGGCTTTTGCCTAGGACGGAACGGCATTGCGCCAGGAGGGAGTCCAGTTCCCATTCGGTCGGGACCGGCCCAGCGACATCATCCCAACCGGCCATACGGCTGGCGACCGGATCATCGACGTTAAGGACCACTACGCTGGCCTGCTTCAGATGACGCAGGAGGTTGGACTTCGCCAGGACATAGTCGGCCATCGATGGATGCCGGTCCAGATGATTGGGCGTTATATTGAGAATAGCGGCCACGTCCGGGCCGAGCTGGTCGAGCGATCCATAAGCGACTTTCGGGTCGAACAGCTCAAGCTGAAAGCTGCTCAACTCCAGCACCATCATGTCATCTTCCCGGATCTCGCCGAGGCGGTCCAGCAGCGGCCTGCCGATGTTGCCGCCGACATGGACGGTACAGGCGTCCTCAACGGTCGCCTGCAACATTTCTCCGACCAGCGTAGTCGTTGTTGTCTTGCCGCTGCTGCCGGTGATGGCGATAACAGCGCAGGGGGCCAACTGCATCGTGAGCAGGCTGTCGTTGCTCAGAGGGATGCCGCGTCGAATGGCATCCTGCACCAGCGGCGCCTGCAGCCGCACGCCGCCGCTGAGGCAGAGCAGATCGCAGTCATCCAGCAGGTTGGCAGGATGACCGCCCAGGGCAAGCGCTACCGGCAGATCACCCAACTGCTCCAGCTCTTCGGCCAGCTCTTGCTCGGGCGAGACATCGCTGATGGTTACGTCTGCGCCTGCCGCGACGAAGAAGCGGGCCAGAGCCAGTCCTTGGCGGCCCATCCCCAAGATAACGACATTGCGTTTTTCAAAGTTGAACTCTTCGGCGTTGGCAATCATGGTATCGTTCTCCTTCCGGCAGCCGGTTTGCGGTCAAGGCTCTGTCCCCCGGCAGTTACGAGAGACTGAGAACCGACCGCCAGGAATCAAGGCGCCGCCGGCATGAAACGGTTGCAGATGGCAGTCACCCGTTCCACAGTGCCAGGGCCACCCCCAACATGCCACTCAGCACACCGACAATCCAGAATCTCTCTTTGACCTGTGTTTCACTCCACCCCAGCAACTCAAAATGATGGTGAATGGGAGTCATCTTGAACAGGCGGATATCGCGGCCCAGGTAGCGACGGCTAAGCTTTGCCGACGCCACCTGCAACAGAACGGAGACCGTTTCGGCGACAAAGACGAACCCGACCACTGGCAGCAGCAGCCATTGACCGGTCATCAGCGCCACCAGGGCAAGCGTTGCGCCCAGAGCCAGACTTCCGGTATCACCCATGAATACCTGCGCCGGGTGGGCATTGAACCAGAGAAATGCAAACAGGGCCCCTACCATTGTGAAACAGAAAGCCGCCAGATAGGCCTGTCCTTGCAGGTGGGCAATCAGCCCGTAGCTGGCAAACGCAATACCGCTGATGCTTCCCGCCAGGCTGTCGAGCCCATCGGTCAGATTTACCGCATTGCTGAAACCGATAATGATCAGAATTCCAACCGGGATGAACAGCCAGCCGATCGAAACCCACTCCGGAATGCCGGGCACGCCAACATAGTACAGATTGGGCGGCCCGTAATAGAGAATGCCCACGATGATGGCTGCAAAGACGAACTGGAATCCGCTCTTCATCCGCGCAGACATGCCCTTCCCCCTGCCGCGGAGTCCCAGCCAGTCATCGACAGCGCCCAGTGTCGCGTGTGCCGCCAGACAGAAGAAGAGCAACAGTGTGCTCTTGCCGATCAGGGTGAAGCCAAGCAGGTTGGCCAGGTTGAGCGCCCCCGTAATCAGCAGAACCGGCACCACAAATAGCAGTCCCCCCATCGTCGGCGTGCCTGTTTTCTCCTGGTGCGAGTCCGGCCCTTCCATCCGCACCTGTTTGCCGATTCGGTAGTGCCTCAGCAGGGTGATCAGCGGCTGCCCCCAGATCACGGCGATAAAGAAGCTGAGTGTCCCAAGCACCAGCGGAGATTCCATCAATAAGCCCTTTAACCTTCCGGGAGGCCGCCGCCGCCCCCTTTGTCGGACACGGGGCGGCGGGCTGGGTCTTTCGCTGCAGCTGCTGCCGGCTGCTGTGAGATCTCGGGGACAATTCGTTCCATCCCCACTGCACGGCTGCCTTTGACGAGCACCAGATCCTGCGGTTGAGCCATTTCCTTCAGAATCTGTACGGCCGTCTCAAAATCGCCGGCTTCGTACACAGCCTGGGAAGGCAGGCCTGCCTTGCGGGCCTCGTCGGCGATGAGACGGCCTAAGGCACCGACAGTAACGAGCAGATCGGTTACGCCCGCGGCATGGGCGCCGACCTGTTTATGCCCTTCTGCGGTGAAGGTGCCCAACTCTCTCATATCGCCGAGAATCGCGATGCGGCGGCCGCCGCTGTGTGGTTGCGGCTGCTGCTGTTCACGATGCTCCCCGTTGTTGGATTGCGGTGTGCGTTTCGCTGCTCTCGGCCCCACTTCCGCGCAGTTGGCGGCGGGGGCGCTGTCCGCGCCCGTTTGGCGGCGAATGAACAGGTCGTTCAGCAGATTGAGGGCGGCCACGGTACTGACGGGGCTGGCGTTATAGGTATCGTCGATGACAGTGCTTCCGTTGATGCCCGGCAACACAACGAGGCGCAGCTGACCCGGCGCCCGTTGCAGGCCGGCGACGATCTCCGGCCAGGACAGGCCACTGACGATGCCGGCGGCAGCCGCGCCGAGGGCGGTATAGACCGAATGTCTGCCCAAGAGGGGCACCTGCAGGCGCTGGCTGTGGATGCGGCCGTCTTCCTGGCGGCAGCGAAAACGGAAGCGGATGCCTTGCATGCCCAGGCTCTCGATATCGTCGGCCCACAGGTCCGCTTCAGGGGTGAGGCCATAGAAGAAAGGCCGGGCATCGGTGGCGGCCGCCATCGCGCGTACGCGGGCGTCGTCATGGTTCAGGACGGCTACACCTCCGTTCTGCGCGCTGGGAAGAGCCTCTACCAGTTCGGTTTTGGCCTGCGCGATCCGGTCTATCGTGCCCAGCCGCTCGAGGTGGGTGGGGCCGACGTTGGTCACAAGGCCGATATGGGGCCGCGCCAGGCTGCAGAGCAGGCGAATCTCCCCGAGATCGTACATCCCCATCTCCAGCACGGTGCGCTCGTGGCCGGTGTGCAGGCCGAGGAGAGCCAGCGGCAGCCCCTGTTCGCTGTTGAGGTTGCCGGTGTTGTGATGGGTGCTGAAGCGTTGCGCGAGGACCGATGCGGTCAACTCTTTTGTGCTGGTTTTGCCTACGCTGCCGGTCACGCCGATCACCCGCAGATCCGGGTGTGTGCGATGCAGCCGCTGAAAGCGGCCGGCCGCCTGCAATGCCGCGGTGGCGTCAGGAACGATGTAGGCGACGGCGCGGCCGGGGTCGAGATGTCCTGTTTCCGCTTTCGCCTCTTCGCCTTCTTCCTGCTGGCGGCAGTCGACCAACAGGGCGCCGGTATCGTGCAGATGTTCAAGGCCCCGCTCTTCACAGATGATCACTTCGGCGCCACCGGCCAGGGACTGGCGGATAAAATTATGGCCGTCCGTGCGGGCGCCGCTGAAAGCGATGAAGAGAGAGCCTGCTTCGACGTCGCGACTGTCCAGCACCGCGCAACTGATGGGACGGGGCGCGAGCGCCTGCGGCGGGGCCGTCCCGGTCAGCGCCTGCCAGAGTGTATGCTGGGTAATAGCGGTCTCAACTTTCGGTCGTTCTGCCACCGAATCAGAATCCTTTGAACAGAAGTATCTCGTCGCTGTACGGATTAGCGGCAACGGAGTGCAGGTTACCGGTCTGCGAGCTCTGCGACCGGTTCCACACCCGGCACTGAAGCTGCCGGCGGCACGATTTCCCGGCACTCGACGGCGGACAGACAGGAGTAGCTTTGACTGTCGTCCGAAAGCCGGACATCGTCCGGCGGGATATTCATGTGCTCGAACAGGCGGTGGGCAATACGGCTGAAGATGGGCGTCGCCGTGTAGGCTGCCCAGCGGCTGATGCCCGGGTCCGGCCGGTCGAGCTTGACCATCATGACAAACTGCGGGTCGTCGGCCGGCGCGTAGCCGATAAAGCTGGCGATCGTTTCGTCCTGGGTGTAGCCCTCTTCGGTGGCGATTTCGGCTGTGCCGCTCTTGCCGGCAACGCTATAGCCGGAGACCTGGGCCATCTGATTGCCGGTGTTGACGACATGCACCATCATATCGTTCAGCCGCAGCGCGGTTTCCGGCTGGATGACCTGGTAGACCATTGTCGGCTGGGTCACCATGGCGTATTCGCCAACTACGCGGCTTTGCACGATGTACGGGCGCATCAGTTTGCCGCCATTGGCGATGGCAGCGACTGCGCAGATCATCTGAATGGGAGTAACGGCAATGCCCTGGCCAAAGCTGTTGGTGGCCAGATCGGACACGCCCCAGTTCGGGGCGTCGGTGTTTCTGACCTGGCCGGCCACTTCACCGCTCAGGTCGATATTCGTGTCGGCGCCGAAGCCGAAACGGGTTACATAGTCGTAGAAGGTTTCGGCACCGACCTGCTGCGCGATCTGAACGGTGATCACGTTATTGGAATGGGCCATGGCATCAGCGACGTTCAGTTCACCTACAGCCTTGCGGTCACTGTTCTGAACGATGTGCCCTTCCACTGCGATGGCGCCGGTATCGACAAAAACGGTTGAGGGCTCGACTGCGTCGATGTCGAGGGCGGCGGCGACGGTGATCAGCTTGAAGACCGATCCCGGCTCAAATTGGGCGCTGATGGCGACATTTGTAAAGGTGTCGGGGTCTCCATCTTCGAAGCTGTTGCCGTCGAAGGCGGGCCAGTTGGCCATCCCCAGAATCGCGCCCGTTTTGGGGTCCATGACGATGACCGTGCCGGCCTCGGCACGGTAGAGACCGACCCCCAGGCGCAACTCCTCCTCGATGATATGCTGGATAGTGCGATCGATGGTCAGAACAAGGCCCTTGCCGTTGCCGCTGGGCAGAAAGCGGAGGACGTTTTCGTCCAACTCTGAACGTGGAATTTGGCGACCTGGTGGAAGACCAACGCCGTCACTGGAGAGAAAGTTCCGATAGTACCGCTCCAGGCCCAACACGGGCACGCGCTCGGCATTGAGAAATCCCAGAACCTGGCTGGCAAGCGTTCCCTGTGGATAGAAGCGACGGGGAAAGGCGGCGACGTGGATATGCTCCAGCAGGAAGTCCCTTTCCATCATTCGCTGCTGGCGTTCGGCGAGCAACTGTTGCCCCTGTTCAAAGTCGAGATGCGGCGCGATGATCAGATAGTCTCTGTCGCTGTTCTCGAACAACAGGTTTTCGATCTGAAGCGGCGGGACACCGATGCTGGACGCGAGCCGCAGGGCGATGTCGCCGAAATCGCCAGGCGCAATGAATTTGGGCGTTGCCGTGATGCGGTAGGTAAAACGATCGGCGGCGAGCAGATTGCCATCGCGATCGACGACCACCCCCCACGAGGTGGTATCGTCGACGGTATTGCGTCCCGTCACCACGGGCTGGGGGGGCTCGTATTGCTGCCAGCCCATGACCTGCATATCGAGCAACCGCAGAACCAACAGGACCAGCGGCCCGGTCAGCACGACACCGATGAAGCCGATACGCCAGATCTTGGAGAGATCGTCTGACACGGGGGGCTGTTGAAGATGCTCCTGTTCGAGAGGGGCGCGACGGGAGGCCGCCCGGTTCAGGGCGCCGCCTTCGAGGCCGCCGCCAACCTCATCTTCGGAGGGCTGACTGGAGGCGAATAGAGGGCCGAAACCGTGTCCACGAGCGGGACGAGCGGTTCGGTTCCGTGCGCGCATGCAAGATATCTCCAGAACTACGGTGGCCACGACGCTCGGGCCACAAACATTCGTCGCCGCCGACCCCACATTCGGGCACTTGGCGGCGACGAAAGGGGCAGCGAGACAGGCGCCGGCAATTATCTGGGCTGTTTCAACTGGCCCAGGAAGAAGTCGCCGGCCCGTTCAAGCAGCGGGTCGCTCCATTCACGGACAGACTGCCAGCTATCGTTGATCTGTTGCTGCCAACCGGACAGATACTGCTCGAACTCAGATACGGGGAGTCGTTCGGTCACTGACCAGAAGGACGGCTCGTCCGCAGCGGGTAGACCCGCCTGGGCATTAACGGGGGGCGTCGTGCGGGGGGCCTGACGCTCTTGCGCTGCCTCCAGGCTCCCTGCGGCAGTGGCAGATAACGCTGTCTGTTCCCCTGCCTCTGTGGACGGTTGATCATTGGCGTGGGCGCTCTCTGCCTGCTGATGCAGTTGATGGTCGCCGTCCGAACCGGTGGTGCCGGCGGAAAGTGCAGAGGCGGCGCTCAGGCTATGCGGGTTCGGGACGTAATGGCGTTGCAGCGCGGGACGAAAGTCGAGTTGGGCCGCGCGCAACTGGACGTGTTCGAGAGTAGTGCGCTGACCGATCTGCCACAGCAACTCAGCATTCTTCTGCTCGATAAGGCTGTACTGAACGCGTAGCGCCTCCAACTCTGCGCGGGCCTGCGTAATTCGAAGCGAAGTCCAGACCTGAACAACGGCCAATCCGCAGACGACGGTCAGGGCCAGCACAAAAAAGAGATATCCTCTCAGCGTTTGCGGCAAGGGAACGATATCATCGAGCCAGACCAGACCGCGCAGAACTCGAAAACGGGACAGGTTGGATGATTGCATGCTGTTTGGGTCCCAGTCGCCTTCTTTCTTCGGTCCTCCCTGGTTGACTGGGCGCCAAACCTGCTCGTCACTGCTTCGCTGCGCCCGCGGCTGCGAAGGGCGCCCGGCGCGATGCAGATTTATGGTCGGTGTTGACAATTGCTTTATCCTGCAGAAACAATCACTATAGTGAAATGCACAACGGACACACGGGCATACAGATCAACTACTGTTCAGGCAGTTTTTCAGCGATACGCAGCTTGGCCGAACGGCTGCGGGGGTTTTCGTCGACTTCAGCGGCTGCGGGCACAATCGGCTTCCTGTTGCATAGCGCCAGAATGGGAATCTGCTCCTGCCCTCCGGCCGGCAAGGTCGGGTCGGGCCGGAACTTTCTGGCGTTGTCACGCATCCACTCCTTGACCAGGCGGTCCTCCAGGCTGTGAAAGGCGATAATGGCAACGCGTCCGCCGGGCCGCAACAGTGCGGGTATCTGCATCATGGCTCGCGCCAGTTGTCCCAGTTCGTCGTTGACAGCGATGCGCAGCGCCTGAAAGGTCCTCGTGGCCGGATGGATTTTCTTTCTGCCGCGCGAGCGCACTGTCCTGCGTACGATGTCTGCCAGTTCTGCGGTGGTTGAAACCGGGCGACTGGCTACGATGGCACGCGCTATCGAGCGGCTGTGTCGTTCCTCTCCGTAGTGGTAAAGGATGTCGGCGATCTCCTCCCAACTGCTGTTGTTGATCAATTCGGCAGCACTGAACCCGGTAGAGGGGTCGAAGCGCATATCAAGCGGACCGTCCTGCCGGAAAGCAAAGCCCCGGGCCGGCGTATCCAGCTGAAAGCTGCTGAGACCCAGATCGAGCAGAATGCCGTCAACGCCCGTAAAGCCATGCTGGCGAGCGATTCGTTCGATCTGATCGAACGGCGCCTGGGCCACGCTCAGTCTGCCGGCGCTGATTTCGCCGGAGAAGCGCTTGCGAACGCGGCGGATGGCTGCGGGGTCAACGTCCAGCCCCAGTACTTGCCCACCGGCGACCCCATCTGCACCGGCATCCTGAGGCGTCTCTGGGTGGATGCGGCGCGTCTGTTGCAACAGGAGCTGGGTATGGCCGCCGCCACCCAAAGTGCCGTCGATGAAACGCCCGCCTGGTTGGACGTTCAGGCCGGTCAGCACTTCATCCGCCAGAACGGGGACGTGATGGAGGCCGTCCGGTTCAAAGGGGGCGCCTTGCATGTCGGTCGCGGGTCGGCGCGGTAGCGTGGGGCCTTCTGCCACCCCATCTGCCGCGCCTTGGCAAGAGCCCGGGAATGGTCAGACTCCCAGGGCGGCGAAGAGATCCTCACCGAGCTGCGTAGGCGTGAGCAACTGCTCCTCCCACAGGGCTGGGTCCCAGAGTTCGATATAGGTATTCATCCCGGCGATAATGATTCCGTTCTCGATGCCAGCGAACCCGCGCAGGCGCTGGCTGATCAGGATGCGCCCCTGCCGGTCGGGTTTCAGGTCCTCGGCGGCGCTGAAAAGTGCCCGGCGCAGTTGCGCTGTACGCTTGTCTATCAGTGGCAGGGCGCTGACTCGGGCGGCGACATTCTGCCATTCGTCGAGCGGCATCGCCATGAGGCAGCCGCCGGTAGGGTTGCGCGTCACCACGAGACCGGGCATGAGCCGGTGGCGGAACTTGGCAGGAATCGTGACCCGCCCTTTGCTGTCCAGGTTGTGACTGAACTCGCCGAGAAACATAGTCTTAAGAGTAGTTGCCCTTTGCGCATCGCGTTCGAGCCGGGGCGCATCGAACATCTCGCTTCAATAATTGTGTCAGGGAGTTTCGAAGACTATTTCGGCGGCGAACGGTTGGCCGAGCGCTCGATCCGAGATTACTTCGGAGTGTAGGGACAGCGTCCCACTTTCTCCCATATTCTCCCCTAGCAAAAACGATAGCACAAAACGTTTTCTGACAAAAACGGGTACGGACCAACCCGAAAGGCGGTTGAGCGTTGCATTTTCTGCGAAAAGGGGTGCATCCGAATGTCGAAATTTCGTTGTTTGCGCACGTTCAATTCTGTCGTCGCGCGCAGGCGTTCCGGTCCGCCGCGCGGCGTCGTCTTCGCCCAATTGTTATCTGGTGGGGGCGTGTTTCTACCTTTCGGGGGGGCGGCAGACGGCTTGCTGAAAGCAAGAGGTTTTTTGAGGCGATCTGCAAGCGGCGCACGGCGATTTCAGGATCGATTTTGTGTACCGGTTCACGAGGTTGGCGAACAGGCTCCTAGTTTTCGTAGGTATATCGTATGTAAATTGCCAGGCATTCATATCCGGTCGGTTTCGAGTGCGTTGAAAGCGAAGGAGAGGGCGGGGGCACTGCAGGGAGAACGGCGAGTCTCAGAGGTGACTGTGGCGTTGGTCGGCGTGCGCCGGCGGGTGGGCTTAGCGGGTCCAACTGTCCATGATGGAGGTCCAGCCAGGGCGGGGGGATCCAAGGGCTGTGCCCCTGCACAAGGGAGGGACGAAGGCCCGACTGCCCAAGAAGGCGAGGAGAGAGAGTGTTTCCTCTGCCGCAGATCGGATCGCGGGCCGAATATGGCTGAGTAGTCACGAAACTGGATTAAAGGTGTAAGCAGGGGTGAGGTTCAAAGTGAGTGACTCTGCACAAAACGGGGCGTTCCTGACGGCATTCGTGGTGGGGCGAAAGACCAGCCTGCGAAGTCGGTCAATCTGACTGACCTCAGAATTGGAACGGTTCCATCAACATCAAAATTTTGACAGGATGCAGCATATGCTTTATACTTTTAAGTTCAGGGTAACTACTGATTGACTCGGTTCCGTTTGCCGCTTTTGGGCCTTGCAACAAAGGGGGACAGTACCAGAGGGGGACGGTACCAGGGCGAATAGATTTGGCGTAAAGTCCGCCGATGTTCGCGGCGGGCGGATAATTCGCTGCGCATTACGCGGCGGATGAATGTCTTGCTGCGCACTTGGCAGCCGGCGAACTGCCCGGACGCCTGTGCGTTCGGCCACAAGAGGAGATTCCATCCCCATTCAACTTTCTGAAGTCCCGTCCGGATTGACCGTTATTTCGTGCAGTTTGCAAGACCGGCGACTGTGTACAGCAAAGGAGCATGCGCTATATGATTGATTCTGCCGTTGGAAACGGTGTTGGCGCCAGGACGCATAGGAAGTCGTATTCACGAACTTCCAATCTGATCGAACTGCCCCGGCTCATCGAGATTCAGCTTCAGAGCTTTGAATGGTTCCGCACCCAGGGCCTGAAGGAGCTTTTTGAGGAAATTTCGCCAATCGTCAGTTTCAACAAGCATCTTGAACTGCATTTCGGCAATTTCCGCTTCGATGACGCCAAACACTCAGAGGAGGCATGCCGGGTACGGGACATCACCTATTCCGCGCCGCTGTGGGTCGAGGTAAGGCTCGTCAATAACGACACGGGCGAGATCAGCGAGCAGGAAGTCTTTATGGGTGACTTCCCGCTGATGACCGACTCCGGCACTTTTATTGTCAATGGCAGTGAGCGGGTCGTGGTCAGCCAGTTGATTCGTTCGCCGGGCGTCTACTTCACTATTGAAGAGGACCGCAGCACGGGTAGGGATCTGACCGGCACCAAATTGATCCCCCTGCGGGGCGCGTGGCTGGAGTTTGAGACGAGCAAGCGGGATATCATCAGCGTCAAGGTCGATCGCAAACGCAAGTTGCCCGCCACGATTCTGCTGCGGGCGATCGGCTTCGGCACAGATGAGGAGATCCGGGAGCTGTTCTCCGATGTCGACGACAATGAAGACCACCCGTTCATCGAGGCAACTCTGGAGCGGGACCCGACGGCCAATCCGACCGAGGACCGGCAGAAAGGGATCGACGATGCGCTGCTGGAGTTTTACAAGAAGCTGCGGCCCGGCGATCCGGCAACATTAGATAATGCGCGTAATTTCCTGCAGAACCTGCTCTTCACATCCCGTCGGTATGATTTGGGGCGGGTGGGCCGTTACAAGCTCAACCGCAAGTTGGGCCTGGCGGAGCCTCTCAGTACGCGCATTCTGACCAACGACGATATCGTGTCGGTGGTGCGCCGCATCATTGACATCAACAACGGGCGCGAGTTGCCTGATGATATCGATCATCTGGGAAACCGGCGCATCAAGACAGTCGGTGAACTGATCCAGAGCCAGCTGCGCATCGGTCTCTTGCGCATGGAGCGGGTTGTGCGCGAGCGGATGTCGATCCGCGAACCGGAGCAAGTGACGCCGTTGAGCCTGATCAACATCCGGCCGGTTGTGGCAGCCACGCGCGAGTTTTTCGGCAGCAGCCAGTTGAGCCAGTTCATGGACCAGACGAACCCGCTGGCCGAGTTGACCCACAAACGCCGCCTGAGCGCGCTGGGTCCCGGCGGCCTGCGCCGGGAGCGGGCCGGTTTCGACGTGCGCGACGTCCATTACAGCCACTATGGGCGCATCTGCCCGATTGAAACGCCGGAAGGCCCCAATATCGGCCTGATCGGCTACCTGGCCACCTACGGGCGCATCAACGATTTCGGATTTATCGAGACGCCGTACCGCCGCGTATTAAATACTGTCGAGAATCAGGTCGATGCGTTGACAGGACGCGTCCTGTCCGAAGATATCAGCGCCCCGGACGGCGAGGAGATCATCGCGAAGAGAGGCGCTGAACTGACCGCGGAACTGGCGGAAGAGATCGCAGCTATCGAAGGCCTGAGCGAGGTGCGGGTAAGGCCTTTCGTAGGCAAAGACGTCATCTATCTGAACGCGGATACGGAAGAGCGCTCGCCCATCGCCCAGGCCTCGACACCGCTGGACAAAGCCGGCCACTTTCTCAACAGGCGCCCTTCTGTGCGCCAAGCTGAGGAGTTCCGCTTTGAAGAGCCGCAGCGCATCGAGTATATGGACGTATCGCCCAAACAGGTCGTGGGAGTGTCCGCGGCCTTGATTCCCTTCCTGGAGCATGACGATACCAACCGCGCCCTGATGGGCTCCAATATGCAGCGGCAGGCCGTGCCCCTTGTGCAGCCGGATGCGCCGATTGTCGGCACCGGCATGGAGTGGCAGGCTGCGGTTGATTCGGGCCAGGTCGTCGTTGCGCGCAAGGCGGGCGAGGCAGTTCGTGTGGTGAATACGGAGATCGTCATTCAGGAGGAGGACGGCACCGAGCATACTTACCCGTTGCGCAAGTACAATCGCAGCAATCAGAGCACCTGTATCGATCAGCGTCCGACCATCCAGAAAGGGGACCTGGTCGAGGCCGGCACGGTGCTGGCAGACAGCTCTTCCACCCAGAACGGCGAGCTGGCCCTGGGGCAGAACGTGCTCGTGGCCTACATGAGCTGGGAAGGCGGCAACTACGAAGACGCAATCCTGGTCAGCGAACGGTTGGTCGAAAACGACAAGTACACCTCGGTGCATATTGAGAAGCACGAGATAGAAGCCAGAGAGACGAAACTCGGCCCGGAGGAGATCACGCGAGACATCCCCAACGTGGGTGAGGATGCGCTGAGACATCTGGACGAGGACGGCATCATCCGCATCGGCGCTGAGGTTGCCGCCGGCGACATTCTGGTCGGGAAGATTACGCCTAAGGGCGAGACCGAACTGACGCCCGAGGAGAAGCTGTTGCGGGCGATTTTCGGCGAGAAGGCGCGTGAGGTAAAGGATAGTTCCTTACGGCTTCCCCACGGAGAGCGGGGTAAGGTGGTGGATATCAAGGTATTCACGCGCGAAGATCACCAGGACATGCCCGCCGGGGTGGAGATGATGGTGCGCGTCAGCATCGCGCAGCGCCGCCGCCTGACTGAAGGCGACAAGATGGCCGGCCGGCATGGCAACAAGGGCGTAATTTCCCGGGTTGTGTCGGTGGAAGATATGCCCTTCCTGGAGGACGGCACACCGATCGACATTATTCTGAATCCGCTGGGTGTGCCCGGTCGCATGAATATCGGGCAGGTGCTGGAGACCCATCTTGGATGGGCGGCCGACCGCCTGGGCTTCATGGCGGAGACACCGGTATTCGACGGCGCGCAAGAGGACGAAATCGAGTCCGAGCTGGCGCGGGCCTGGCTGATCGACCGGGCCTGGCAGGATATCACCCAGCTGGCGTGGGCCTCTGTTCGCGAACAGGAAGTCGACAGCGATGCGCTGATGGACGACAACGATGCCCGCCGGCTCTATCTGCTGGAATGGCTGGAGCCGCGCGGCTACGACCCTGAAACGCTGTTTTTCGACGACAAGTACGCGCGCAGCGCCGCCCTGGCCGAATGGCTAAAGGATAGAGGGTATGAAGCGGAGCTTGTCGTCCCGGAAAGCAGATCGGATGTTTCGGACCAGTATGCCCGCTATGTCTCCCTGCGGGAGTGGATGCTCCATCACGGTTGCGAGCAGGACGGGGAGATCCTGACGGAGACTGCCGACGATCCCATCCTGTTGTACCTCGAAGCGGGTGAACCGTTGGATGTCGCGCTGCTTGAGAGGTTTGAGAAGGCGGCACAGGCGTACTCGAATGAAATTGGCTGGCCGTTGCCGACGACCGGCAAGCAGAAGCTCTTCGATGGCAAGACGGGCGAACCCTACGATGCACATGTAACGGTTGGGATCGCGCAGATGCTCAAGTTGCACCACCTGGTGGAGGATAAAGTCCACGCCCGCAGCACGGGCCCCTACAGCCTGGTCACGCAGCAGCCGCTGGGCGGCAAGGCGCAGTTCGGCGGGCAGCGTTTCGGCGAGATGGAGGTATGGGCGCTGGAGGCGTACGGCGCGGCATACACCTTGCAGGAGATGCTGACGATCAAGTCGGACGACACGACAGGCCGGGTGAAAACCTACGAAGCGATTGTAAAGGGCGATGAGATTCAGAGCCCAGGTGTGCCGGAGAGTTTCCGCGTACTGGTGAAGGAGTTACAGAGTCTGGCCCTTTCGATTGAGGTCATTAACGAAAAGAATGAGGTGATACAGCTCGGCAAAGATGAGGTTGAGGACCGTCTGCCGCATCTCGGCTTCAGCCTGAACGTACCCAGCCCGATGAGCCGCAGCAGCGAGTAAGGGCGCCGCCAACAGAGGCCGCCGCCGACCGCATCTGCTGTGCGCCTGACGGCGGGCGAAACGCAAAGGAGCCATAATGGAAGTACGAGATTTTGACGCAATTCGCATTTCTCTTGCCTCCCCGGACCAGATTGACGAATGGAGCTTCGGCGAAGTAACGAAGCCGGAGACGATCAACTACCGCACCCTGCGACCGGAGCGGGACGGGCTGTTCTGTGAACGTATTTTCGGGCCGCAGAAGGATTGGGAATGCGCCTGCGGCAAGTATAAGCGGGTTCGCTACAAGGGCATCGTCTGCGACAAGTGCGGCGTGGAAGTGGCACCGCAGCGTGTACGTCGCGAACGCATGGGCCATATTCAGCTGGCTTCGCCGGTCAGCCATATCTGGTATGTGAAGGGAGTTCCCAGCCATCTGGGGTTGCTCCTGAACATCAGCCCGCGCCATCTGGAGCGGGTCCTCTACTTTGCTCAGTTCATCATCACCGACGTGAACGAAGATGCACGCGGCCGGGCGATTCAGCGCCTCGAACGAGAACTGCAGATGGGGATAGCCCGTCTGGAGAACGAGGCGCAGGAACATATCGACGCGGTAGAAGGCAGTGCGCAGAGCGAGCTTGACGAGTTGAACGAGGAAGAGCAGGGGCAGATCGCGCGGCTCGATGAGCGCATCAACCGGTCTTCGTCGGAGACGATCAGCCAGGCCCAGCGGCTTCAGGACTGGATTCAGAGCAATCTCGGCAAGAGAGCGCCGGAAGACAAGAGCCTGGACTGGGTGGATGAGCCGATCATCGCGGCCAAAAAGACGGTCACCGCTGAACATGAACGCACTGTAAACGACCACGTGCAGGAACGGCTGGACACGCTCCAGTATGAATCCGACGAGGAAAAGTCGGATATTCGGACACAGATCCAGGCCAAGCAGACATACGTGCGCCAGAAGCTGGAGGAATTGCTGGAAAAGATGCGGGAAGACGTGGCCGAACATCGGGACCGGCTGCAGTCCGGCGCGGATGAGCAGTTGGACGAACTGAAGAGCATGCATGAAATGCAGCTCCTGACGGAAACCCGCTATCGCGAGTTGGCCGATCGCTGGGGCAACATCTTCAAGGCGGGAATGGGCGCCGAGGCGATCCGCGATATTGTAGCCAAGGTCGACCTGGACGCGCTGGCAAAAGAGCTGCGCCTGGAGATTTTCACGACCAAGAGCAAGCAGCGCCGCAAGAAGGCGGCCAAACGTCTGCGCGTGGTGGAAAACTTCCGCAAGAGCGGCAACCGGCCGGAGTGGATGGTGCTGACGATTCTGCCGGTGATTCCGCCGGAGTTGCGTCCCATGGTGCAGTTGGACGGCGGGCGCTTCGCCACCAGCGACCTCAACGATCTGTACCGGCGGGTGATCAACCGCAACAACCGTCTCAAGCGGCTGCTGGACCTCGGTGCGCCGGATGTAATCGTCCGCAACGAAAAGCGCATGTTGCAGGAGGCGGTCGACAGTCTCATCGACAACGGGCGGCGGGGCAGGGCGGTCAGCCGCAGCGGCAAGCGCAAGCTCAAGAGCCTGAGCGATATGCTCAAGGGGAAGCAGGGCCGCTTCCGCCGCAACCTGTTGGGGAAACGCGTCGATTACTCCGGCCGCTCGGTTATTGTGATTGGGCCGACGTTGAAGCTGCACCAGTGCGGCCTGCCGAAGAAGATGGCGTTGGAGTTGTTCAAGCCGTTCGTCATGCGCCGCCTGGTGGAGGACAACTATGCGCACAACATCAAGAGCGCCAAGCGCATGGTGGATCGCCAGCAGTCCGAGGTGTGGGACGAGTTAGAGGAGATCTGCAAGGAGCGGCCGGTACTGTTGAACCGGGCGCCGACGTTGCACCGTCTGGGTATTCAGGCCTTTGAAGTCACGCTGGTAGAGGGGAGCGCGATTCAGCTGCATCCGTTGGTCTGCGATGCGTTCAATGCAGATTTCGACGGTGACCAGATGGCGGTGCACGTGCCGCTGAGCCAGTCTGCGGTCGATGAGGCGCGGCAGTTGATGCTTTCGAGCCAGAATCTGCTCAAGCCCAGCAGCGGCGAACCGATCGTCGGCCCCTCCAAGGACATGGTGATGGGTGTCTACTACCTGACCACCGAGGAGGACGAGACGACACCCAATGAGAAGCTGCCGCTCTTCAGCTCGATGGACGAAGCGGAATACATCTACAGCCTGGGCCATGTCAAATTGCGGGATTCGATTCGGGCGCGCTTTACGACCCGTTTCGACGTTCAGCCGATCGAGTCGATGGAGGTGAGCGAACGGGTGATGGATGCCTTGCAGGAATACGGCGTCGCCACCGTCGGCGAGTTGATGGACATCTTTGCCCAGGGCGAACGCCATATGATTCAGGAGATTCCGGCGTTTGGGCTGGCCGCGATGAATGAGGTACGGGACGCCCTGCGGAAGCTGAATCTGTTGGGGGCTGCCTGGCCGAAGGACCGGATCATCCGCACGACGATTGGGCGGATCATCTTCAACCGGGCGTTGCCGGAGGAGTTGTGGTTTGTCAACGAGCTCCTCGACAAGAAGGGTGTCAATGAGGTCATTGACCTCTGCTACAAGCACCTGGGCCGGGAAGTGACAGCCGAAACGGTGGACAATATCAAGGACCTGGGTTTCGAATACGCAACCCGGTCAGGCATTACGATCGCGGTCAGTGATATTCAGGTACCGCATGAGAAGGACGAGATCGTTGAGCGCACTTCCGATGAGGTGGCGGAGGCCGAGCGCCAGTACCGGCGCGGCCTGATCACCGAGGAGGAGTTGTACGAGAAAACGGTTGAACTGTGGACACGGGCTGCCGACGAGGTAACGGCCGAGGTGCGTAAACTGCTCAGCCCGCTTGAGGGGCTGGGCGCGATGGCCCACTCCGGTTCGACCAAGGGGGGCGTCAATACGGTGCGGCAGCTGGCCGGTATGCGCGGCCTGATTGCCGGCCCCAATGGGCGCATCATTCCTTTGCCGATCCGCTCCAACTTCCGCGAGGGGTTGACTGCCCTGGAGTATTTCCTGAGCACACACGGCGGGCGCAAAGGCCTGGCGGATACGGCACTGCGCACCGCGGACGCGGGGTATCTGACCCGCCGCCTGGTGGATGTGGCCCAGGATGTGATTGTGACCGAGGACGATTGCGGCACCAACGCCGGCATCTGGATCGATGCCGGGAGTTCGAGGGCGATGGGCGAGAGCTTCGCCGACCGCGTGGTCACGCGCACGCTTGCCACCGCGATCCGGCATCCCGATTCCGATGAGATACTGCTGGAGCGGGATACCGTCATCGACGAGGCCGCCCTGGCAACCATCGAGCGTCATGGGGTGGAGGAGGCATTCGTCTACAGCCCGCTGACGTGCGAGTCCCGTTTTGGCCTTTGCAAGAAGTGTTACGGCACGGACCTGGCGCGAGGGGGAACGGTGGAGCAGGGTGAAGCGGTCGGTATTATCGCTGCGCAGTCGATCGGGGAGCCGGGCACCCAGCTCACGCTGCGCACGTTCCACACCGGCGGTGTGGCCGGCAGCGACGACATCACTCAGGGTCTGCCGCGCGTCGAAGAACTTTTCGAGGTGCGCAACCCCAAGGGTGAAGCTGTCATCAGCGAGATCGACGGCAAGGTGGATATCTGGTGGGAAGGCGATCAGCGCATGCTGAAAGTGAGCCGCACCGAGCTCAAACGCCGGGAGATCGCGATTCCCGAGGGGTATGAGCTGATGGTGGATTCGGATGACCGGGTGCAGGAAGATACGGTGATCGCCCGCAACGGGGACGAGGATGCACAGGGAGTCCTGGCAGGCATGGAGGGCCAGATATTCGCTGAGAACGGTCAGGTCATCATCCGCCGGGAAGATAACCTGGTATGGGAGACCGACATCCCGGCCAATGCCCGGTTGCGCGTGGAGAAGGGTGAAGAGGTGAACGCCGGCGAACAGCTGACAGAAGGCTCGAAGAATCCGAGAGAGATTCTGCGCATTCAGGGCCGTGAGGCCTGTCAGCTATACCTGTTGGAGCAAGTGCAGCAGGTATACCGCAGCCAGGGCGTTGCCATCCACGACAAGCACATCGAGGTGATCCTGCGCCAGCTGCTGCGGCGCGTGATGATCCGGTCAACCGGTGACACCGAATTCCTGCCGGGCGAGCTGGTGGACCGATTCCAATTTGAGGATGAGAACAACAAGACGATCTCCCGCGGCCATCGCCCGGCTAAGGCCGAGCCGGTGGTGCTGGGGTTGACGAAAGCGGCCTTGAATACCGAAAGCTTCCTGGCTGCGGCGAGCTTCCAGGAAACGACGCGCGTGCTCACCGATGCGGCAGTGCAAGGGCAGCGGGACGAGTTGCGGGGCCTGAAAGAGAATGTCATCATCGGCAAGCTGATTCCGGTCGGTTCCGGCTTCCGGACGCGGCGCATGTGGGAGGAAGAGAAGCAGCAGGCCGTTGAGCAGCTGGCCAAACAGCACGAAGTCGTCGATGAGGGGCTGAGCGAACTCGAGTTCGACCTGGATGATCCCGATCTGGATCTGGCCGATCTCTCCGGTTTGGCGGAGATGGGAATCGGCCCTCTGGGAATGCTGTCCGGGTTTGGGGGCGGCGTCGACGAGGAAGAGCTCGACTTCGACTTCAACAACCTGAAGGACGAGGACAGCGAAGAGATCAACGTCGACCTGCGTTAAGAGCCAGGTAGTTTGTACAGATAAGGGTGGAAGAGCCGGCTCTTCCACCCTTTCTATTTCCGCTGGTCTTTCACCGGTGACAGCACTCCTGCGCCTGCGACGGCGGCTGGACAGTCAGCTCCGGGCATCTGCAGACACCTCCCATTCTGTGTACGAACGCAAACCTCGGTTCGTTCTCAGAACGCTTGCGAATCTCTCGTAAACTCTCATATGCTCTCGTGGAACACTCGTGCAAGGCTTGACTATGCGCGGGTGCATCCCAGATTTGGGGTGGGAACAGTCTGGCGGGGAATCAGTGCCAGCGGTGGCCGGCGTTGTTTACCGTCTTTAGGCGAGACGCAGTGCAGGCGCCAGAACTAGCCGTACGGTGGAGTCCGTCAGTTGGGGAGGGTGCGAGGGCAGGCACATGGCCGGCACCTACGGGGATCTGATGGGACGGGCGGGACGCGGTCTGGCTGGACACCTTCGATTAGGCACCCGTCACCAATATGACACCCGGTCGATGAGGCATGTTGTAGGAGAGGGGGCGTTGCGGGGGCGGAGCCCCCGCACAAGGGAGGGCCGAATAGGCCCGACCGCCCAGAAAAGCAGTGGTCAGTAGTTGGTAATCAGTGGTCAGAGACGGCGCTTATTCTGGCGGAAACTGGAATGGGAACTGACAGTGGCTTGGGTGCCTCCAGAGGTATGCGACTGTTCACCCCCATTTTGGGATGCACCCCTATGCGCTTACAAGCTGGCTGCGAGCATTCGGAGGCTGTTGAGCGCCGTCAGGCCGGGTCCACGGCCGTTGCGACGTTCCGTTAACACCATCGTGCCTGCGTTCGGAAGATGCCCTGAGATCGGTGGTTTTTCGCCAGAATCTGCTGGAGAAAACCGCAGGCAGACGCAGAAGTCGATCTGCATCGGGTGATACACCTGTATTGGTCCTTAGATTTGCTCTCAGCAGTCCAGTCGTGATATAGTAGACTACTGTCTTTACGTGGCCTACGATGACCACTTGGGAGGAAACATTTGCCGACGATAAATCAGTTGGTCCGCAAGGGCCGCAAGAACAAACCGAAGAAAGAGACCGCACCGGCCTTGCGCTTTACGCAGAACACATTGACCGGCCGCACGAAGCGGGTCAAGCAGGGCAACCCCCAGAAGAGAGGGGTATGTACACAGGTGCGAACGACGACACCCAAGAAGCCTAATTCCGCCCTGCGTAAGGTAGCCCGTGTGCGCCTTACCAATGGCGTTGAAGTGACGGCCTATATTCCTGGTGAAGGCCATAACCTCCAGGAACACAGTGTGGTTCTGGTCCGCGGTGGTCGGGTAAGAGATCTGCCGGGCGTGCGCTATCATATTGTGCGCGGCGCGCTGGACAGCACGGGGGTCAATGACCGCAAGCGAAGCCGCAGCAAATACGGTACCAAGAAGCCGCGTTAAGCGCTGACTCTGGCGAGGCAGGACAGCAGTGTGCGTCCTTCCTCAAGAGGCGCGCGGGCGCAAATGATGGAGATGGAGTAGTAGTATGCCGCGACGAAACCGGCCTGAAAAGCGTCAAGTTACGCCCGATCCCCGGCACAACAGCGTTGTGCTGGCCAAGTTTATCAACAATCTGATGGAACGGGGCAAGAAAAGTCTGGCCGCCAGGATAGTGTATACCGCACTGGATACCATAGCCGAACGCACCAATCGTCCACCACTGGAAGTCTTCGAAGAAGCGCTCAGGAACGCCACTCCTCTGGTTGAGGTCAAACCGCAGCGTGTAGGTGGCGCGACCTATCAGGTGCCGATGGAGATCCGCCCTGACCGGCGGCAGGCCTTGGCCATGCGCTGGCTGATTCAGAATGCCAGGGGGCGGAGCGGCCGCAATATGGCCACTCGATTGGCGAATGAACTGCTGGATACGGCGCGCGGTGAAGGACAGACCGTGCGCAGGCGTGAAGAAACGCATCGGATGGCAGAAGCCAATCAAGCCTTTGCTCATTTTGCTCGAAGGCGCTAGGTATTTTGCCTTCGTGGCAGCATAGACAATCGAGTTGGTATTTCCTGATGTGTCCGGCGCCCTGGCTGGGCACAGCTTCGGAGGAATCCGGCCCCCTCCGGGACTGGATCGTCTTCTGAACCGAACCACATACGACGCATTCGAGCCAAAGGATGATGTCGCAACGCGGTCAGCACTCCGCTGAGTGAGATACGACGCTGCCGGATGAGCAGGCCGCCGGACCAGCAGATTTCAGGCGCCCCTGCTCAAGTGGGGCGCGTGGGATTCCGGCGCCTGCAGGACGGTTGCGTCTTCTTTTGTCGGAGGGCAGGGTGCAGGCGGTCGCGGCAGGCCGTTCGCGGAGGACGGGCCGCCGCGGGAAAATGTAGTTGCAACGCTGCAGTGAGGCGGGTTGCATCTCTTGTATGATACGGGGCGCGACGCTGCCCCCCAAGATAAGATCAGGTGAATTTGATGAGTCAGGTACCATTACATAAAATCCGCAATATCGGAATTATCGCCCATATCGACGCGGGCAAGACGACGACTACCGAACGAATTCTGTTCTATTCCGGCCGTATTCACCGCATGGGTGAAGTGCATGAGGGAACCGCTGTCACAGATTGGATGGCGCAGGAGCGGGAACGCGGCATCACGATTACCGCGGCCGCGATTACGGCGAACTGGATCGACAGGCGCAGCGGTGAAGAGGCCCAGATCAATATCATCGACACACCGGGCCACATCGACTTTACGGCCGAGGTGCAGCGCAGCTTGCGCGTGCTGGATGGCGGCATCGTCGTCTTCGACGCGGTTGCGGGTGTCGAACCACAATCGGAGACGGTCTGGCGGCAGGCGGACACCTATCACGTGCCGCGCATCTGTTTCGTGAACAAGATGGACCGGGTGGGGGCCGACTTTGAGCGAACAGTGGGCATGATTGTCGACCGCCTCGGCGCGGACCCGCTGCCGATTCAACTGCCTTGGGGCGTGGAGGAGGATTTCCAGGGGGTAATCGACCTCTTTACGATGAAGGCCCTGCGGTACAGCGACGCACTGGGCGCCTCGCCTGAAACAGCCGAGATCCCGGAGGAGATGCGCGACGCGGCGGAGACGGCGCGCGCAACCATGGTTGAACGGATTGCCGAAACCGATGAGGAGCTGACAACGCTCTATCTGGAAGGCAAAGAGATCGGCAACGACCTGCTGATCAAAGCGCTGCGCAATGCCGTCATTCGCAATGATATCGTGCCGATACTGTGCGGTTCGGCGCTCAAGAACAAAGGTGTGCAACCCCTTCTGGATGCGATTGTTCGCTATCTTCCCAGCCCACTGGATGTGCCGCCGGTCGTCGGCCTTGACCCCAAGACAGAGGAAGAGAAGATCCGGTTCGCCGACCCGGAAGAACCTTTTGCCGCCCTTGTCTTCAAGATCGTGACCGACCCGTTTGTCGGACGCCTGGCCTATGTACGCGTCTATTCGGGCACATTGGCGTCGGGCAGTATGGTCTACAACGCCAACAAAGGCCGGCGGGAACGGATTGGCCGGCTTTTGCAGATGCATGCCGACAAAAGGGAGGAGATCGAAGTCTGCCGCGCCGGCGACATCGCCGCCATCGTCGGCCTCAAGCAGAGCCTGACCGGTGAGACGCTCAGCGACAGCAACAACGAGATTTTGCTGGAGACGATCGAGTTTCCGGCCCCGGTGATTGGAATCGCGGTTGAGCCGAAATCCAAAGCCGACCAGGACAGGATGGCCGACGGCCTCTTGAAGCTGGCCGAAGAGGACCCGACCTTTCAGGTGCGTTACGACGATCAGACGGGGCAGACGATAATCAGCGGAATGGGTGAGCTGCACCTGCAGATTATCGTCGACCGTCTGAAGAGAGAGTTCCGGGTGCAATGTAACGAAGGCCGCCCACAGGTGGCTTACCGGGAGACGATCACAAAGGCGACCCGGGCAGAAGGCCGGTTCGTTCGTCAGACCGGCGGCCGCGGCCAGTATGGCCATGTCTGGATCGAGTTGGAACCGAATGAAGAGGGCAAGGGCTTCGAGTTCGAGGACAAGATCGTCGGCGGCTCAGTCCCCAGAGAGTACATCCCTGCGGTCCGCAAGGGTATTCAGGAAGCTATGGAAAGCGGCGTGCTGTCGGGATATCCGGTGGTGGATGTTCGCGCCGCGCTGGTGGACGGCAGTTTTCATGAGGTTGATTCCAGTGAAATTGCCTTCAAGATAGCCGGTTCGATGGCGTTCAAGGAGGGCATGGCGAAGGCGGGTCCGGTCCTGTTGGAGCCTATCATGTTGGTTGAAGCGGTCGTGCCGGAGGAGTTTGTCGGCGATATCGTGGGCGATTTCTCCAGCCGTCGCGGCCAGATCGAGGGACTGGACGCGCATAGCAACAAGGTTACGGCTGTGCGATCGGTCGTACCGCTGGCGGAGATGTTCGGATACGCGACGACGCTCCGTTCGATCACCAGCGGACGCGGCACCTTTACGATGCAGTTCGACAGTTACCAGCCTGACACGCAGAAGTCGGACGTGGGCGCGTTGCGGCGGGAATTCGCCTGAGTTGGTTGCGGCCGGTACATTCTGGTTGGCCGATCCGGTTGTGTCCAGACTTGTCAACCGCCAGGACATTTCGTATACTGTTCAGGTTGCAGAGGCGGCGTCTGTATCGCCGCGAAAACCGTTCACAGCATTTCGGTTCGAGAGCGGGTGTATAGGGAAAAATTTCCAGCCTCGCTACGAGGCTGCTTGAATCTGCATAGTATAGATGTGAAACAGTCAGGAGAGAGAAAGAATGGCGAAGGCAGTATTTGAGAGGAACAAGCCCCATGTGAACGTGGGGACGATCGGACATGTGGATCACGGCAAGACGACGCTGACGGCGGCGATCACGAAGGTGTTGGCGCTGCGGGGGATGGCTGATTTCAGTGCGTTTGAGGCGATCGACAATGCGCCGGAAGAGAAGGCCCGCGGCATCACCATCGCCATTGCGCATGTCGAGTACGAGACGGAAAACCGCCACTATGCGCACGTGGACTGTCCCGGACATGCCGACTATATCAAGAACATGATCACCGGTGCGGCGCAGATGGACGGTGCGATCCTGGTGGTGGCTGCGCCGGACGGCGCCATGCCGCAGACGCGCGAACATATCCTGCTGGCACGGCAGGTGGAAGTGCCGGCGATGGTCGTCTTTCTCAACAAGGTCGACATGATGGAGGATGAGGAGCTGCTGGAGCTGGTGGAGATGGAGCTGCGCGAGCTGCTCGACACCTACGAGTTTCCCGGCGACGACATCCCGTTTGTGCGCGGCAGCGCGCTGCATGCCCTGGAGAGCAGCTCGGACGACCCGGATGCGCCGGAGTATGAGCCGATCTGGGAGCTGATGCGGGCAGTGGATGAGTATATTCCCACACCAGTGCGCGAAATCGACAAGCCCTTCCTGATGCCGATTGAGGATGTCTTTTCGATCAAGGGTCGCGGCACGGTCGTGACCGGTCGCGTCGAGCGCGGTGTCATCCATCCGATGGAAGAGGTGGAGATCGTGGGTGTGAAGCCGACGCACTCGACCACCGTCACCGGTGTGGAGATGTTCCGCAAGCTGCTCGACGAGGGGCAGGCAGGCGACAACGTCGGATGTCTGCTGCGCGGCATCGACCGTGAAGAGGTGGACCGCGGGCAGGTGCTGGCCAAGCCTGGCAGCATCACACCGCACACGCGTTTCAAGGCGGAGGTCTATGTGCTGCGCAAGGAGGAGGGCGGACGGCATACTCCCTTCTTCAAGGGTTACAGGCCGCAGTTCTACATCCGCACGATGGACATCACCGGTTCGATCGACCTGCCGGCAGGAGTGGAGATGGTCATGCCCGGCGACAATGTGACGATGGACGTCGAGTTAATCTCGCCCGTCGCCATTGAGACCGGCGGCCGTTTTGCCATCCGCGAAGGCGGCCGCACCGTCGCCGCCGGCGCGATTACCGAGATCGTCGAGTAACCATTTGGGTAGGTTGAAACTGTCCGTAAGAGATCAACGCTTGCGGACATCTTAGGCGAGTAGCTCAATTGGCAGAGCGGCGGTCTCCAAAACCGCAGGTTGCGGGTTCAAGTCCTGCCTCGCCTGTCAGAGAATGACCACCGGCAGCCGCGCGGTGGTCATTTTCCGCCTGACAAGGTCGATAGCGCCGCATGCTGGTCAGTGAGGGAGTACGATCTGGTGCGCAGTGAACATACTCTTGTGTTCACTCACCAAACGGAGTCAATCGTGAGCCGGTCAACAACTGTTCAAAGGTCCGATAACGCAATCGTGCGGTACTTCAAGGAGACCCGCGCCGAGATTGGCAAGGTCACCTGGCCGACGCGCGAGGAAGGTACCCGCCTGACCATCGTTGTGCTGATAGTCACCACAATCGCCGCGCTTGTGCTGTTTGCGGTAGACTCGTTTTTCAGTTACCTGGTGACACTTTTTCTTCAGGTATTTTAGGCAGCATCTGTGGCGCAGCCGCGTTTTTTCGTAGAGGAAGAGCCGGTTCTGGATGTGACGTGCAAGGAGGAATTTGTGGGCGACATAACGAGTGCAGACGTCGACGCTGAATTGCAGGAAGATGGGGATGTTTCTGCGCCGGTGGAGGATGAGGCGTCCGCTGCCACTGGAGAGGAGTTGACCGGCCCGAAACCGGAATGGTATGTGGTGCACAGCTATTCGGGCAAGGAGAACAAGGTAAAGAAAAACCTGGAACACCGGGCGGAATCGATGAACATGACCGACCGGATCTTGCAAATCGTTGTGCCTACTGAAACCGAAATCGAGATCAAGGAAGGCATCCGCCGTGAGGTAGAGCGCCAGGTCTTCCCCGGCTATATTCTCATCGAGATGATTATGGATGAGGACAGCTGGTATGTGGTGCGCAATACGCCGGGCGTAACCAGTTTTGTCGGCATGGGAAACAAGCCCAGCCCATTGAGCCAGGACGAAGTGAATCACATCATGAGCCGCATCGAGTCGGACGAACCGCGCGTCAAAGTCAGCTTCGACGTAGGCGAGCGCGTCCGCATTATCGAAGGCCCGTTTGCTGAATTCACGGGTGTCGTCGATACGCTGGAGCCGGAGAAGGGCAAGGCGCGGGTCATGGTAAGTTTCTTCAACCGGGAGACGCCGGTGGAGGTGGACTTCCTCCAATTGGAACGGGATTCGTAATAAGGAGAAGCAGGCGAGATGGCGAAGAAAGTCAAAGCAGTTGTCAAGTTGCAGATTCCCGCCGGCAAGGCCAACCCTGCCCCCCCGGTAGGCACGGCGCTGGGCCCGCACGGTGTCAATATCATGGGCTTCTGCAAGGAGTATAATGCGCGTACACAGAGTCAGATGGGACAGGTCGTTCCAGTCGAGATCACGATTTTCCAGGACCAGTCGTTTACATTCATTACCAAGACACCGCCGGCGGCCGAGCTGATCAAGAAGGCGGCCGGGATCGATAAGGGCAGCGGTATCCCTAACACGGAGAAGGTGGGGGAGATTACGAATCAGCAGGTGCGGGAGATCGCCGAAGTAAAACTGAAGGACCTGGGCAATATCCCCATAGACAGCGCCATGCAGATGGTGAGGGGAACGGCCCGCAGCATGGGAGTAACGGTTGTCGACTAGGCGGGACCTGCGTTTGGATTGCGGCCCTGCAGAGATTGTTAATTCAAAGGTGGGAGGGGCGCACTCCTGTGCCCCGTTTGCACCACAAGGAGTGAACTATGCCCAAACATGGCAAGCGCTACAACGCAGCGCGTAGCAAGATCGACAGGAATACACAGTACCAGCCGGCTGAAGCCGTTGACCTGATGCGGGACGGCGCCACGGCCAAGTTCGATGAGACGGTGGAGGTGCATCTGAGCACCGGAGTCGATCCCCGTCACGCCGACCAGCAGGTGCGGGGCGTGGTGACGCTTCCCCACGGCACCGGTCGCGTCGTGCGTATTGTGGTCTTTGCCGGCGCCGATGGCATCAGCGCGGCTGAGGAGGCCGGCGCCGACCATGTCGGCGGCGAAGATCTGGCCAAGCGGATCCAGGATGGCTGGCTTGATTTTGATGTCGTACTGGCCACACCGGATATGATGCGGGTGGTTGGCCGGTTGGGCCGCGTGCTGGGCCCGAGGGGAATGATGCCCAGCCCCAAAGCCGGTACGATTGTACAGGCGCATGAACTGCCGCGTGTCATTGAGGAGACCCGGCTGGGCCGCGTAGAGTTTCGCGTCGACAAGACGAGTAACGTCCATGTGCCGATCGGCAAAGCGAGCTTCAGCGGCGAGCAGATTCTCGACAACTTCTCTTCCGTGATGGAAGCGATCATGGCCGCGAGGCCTTCGGCTGTCAAGGGTGTCTATCTGAAACGGGTCACGCTGACCAGCACGATGGGGCCGGGTGTTCGCGTTGATGTCAACGCGGCCTCGATGCTCAAGGCGGCATAGGCCCGGTTTGCCGTTGCAGGAGACTGTAAGGTAGAATTGGCAGGTTTCAACCGCATACGGTACTCAGTTCCGTAGACAGCCGGTATTCGCGCTGCGAAAGTAAATGCGCCGAAGTGCGCAGCCGGCCAAGGGCTGAACACAGCGACCTGACCGCCGGTTTACGGCAGAAGTTGCTTGTTACGCTCTTGTCTGCAATGCAAGGGCGTTTTTGTTGGGAGCGCCCGCCGGAGATTGGAGGGGGCTCAGGTCGGTTTCGCCCACGCCCCCGCAGGCATCCTGAAGAAAGGGGGAATGTCCATTGGCACTTAGTCGAGAGAAGAAGGAAGAGCTCGTCGCGCTGTACGCTACATATTTGGAAAACGCTTCCGCGGTCGTGTTCACCGATTATCGCGGCTCCACCGTCACGCAGATCAACGGGCTGCGCGCCAGCCTCAAAGAGGCGGATACGTCCTATATGGTCGTGAAGAACCGGCTTATGCGGCTTGCATTGGAAAACAGAGGACTCACGGAGGAGTTGGACGAGCTGTTGGAAGGGCCGAATGCGATTGCATTTGTCGGCGAAGATATCGGCAGAGGCGTGACGGCTTTAAAGGACGGCCTTAAGGGTCTGGATGAGATCATTGAGATTAAAGGCGGAATCCTGGAGCAAAACGTTCTGGATGCCGCCGGCGCCGAGGCTCTGTCCGAACTGCCCACGCGGGAAGAGATGCTGGCCAAACTGCTGGCGACGATCATCGCGCCAGCTACGCAGCTTGCCCGCGTCGTCAATGAGCCAGGGGTCAGCCTGGCACGGGTCGTCAAAGCGCACGCTGATGCGCAGGCGGAGGCCGCCTGAGCGTCAACAGAGGGATTCAATCCTCTCCTACAGGTGACATTGTATCGTCGAGACAGGGAACGCACAGTAACAGACAATTGGGAGAAAACGAAAGATGGCCGATCTGAATGCAATCAAAGAACAGCTGGACGAGTTAACGCTTCTGGAAGCCGCTGAACTGGTGAAGATGCTTGAGGAGTCCTGGGGCGTGAGCGCTGCGGCATCTGTGGCGGTGGCCGGTGTGGCCGGCGGCGCGGCTGAAGTCGAAGAAGAGGTCGAAGAGCAGACCGAGTTTGACGTGATCCTCGCCGATATGGGCGCCAAGAAGATCAACGTCATCAAGGCCGTGCGCGCGGTGACGAGCCTTGGCCTGAGAGAGGCCAAGGAGCTGGTCGAGAGCGCTCCGGCGCCAGTGGTGCAGGGCGTGGCAAAGGATGTCGCCGAAGACGCCAAAACCCAGCTGGAGGCCGAAGGGGCCACTGTAGAAATCAAGTAACCTTCCAGCCGGACCAATCAAAGAGGTGCATCCATATATGGATGCACCTCCTTTTTTTCAGAGCCCTGGATGTCCGCAGCCGGGAACGGTCGGGGCAGCCCGAAAATTCGAGACTGCTTGTCCGCCGATTGGCAGTGTGATAAAATGCCGCGATATCTCGCTACAAAATGAGAGAGGGAGATACAAGTGGCTGAAGGGCCGGTCGTAGGCCATCGGTGGGCCGTCCAACTGTTGCAGAATGGTATCCGGCATGACAGGCTGCGCCATGCCTATCTGTTTGTGGGCGCGGTCCAGGTGGGCAAGTCGACCCTGGCCCGCAGCTTTGCCCAGTCACTTCTCTGCATAAAAGGCGTCGACGGGCAGGCATGCGCGAACTGCCGCTCGTGCCGTCTCATGCAGTCGGGCGGCCATCCCGATTTCATCTTGCTGCCGCCGACAGACCGCGAGGGGCAGCCGGACAGGGAGAACGGCCTTCATCGCGCTGAACAGGCGGCGGACATCGTCCGTCAGGCGTTGCTGCACCCGATGGAGGGGCGCTACAAGGTCTTTCTGATTCAGGACGCGCACAGAGCTCACGTCAGCTTCGCAAATAAGCTGCTGAAGACTCTGGAGGAGCCGCCGCCGCACGTGGTCCTCTGCCTGACCGCCCCGGACCGGTCGGCTCTTTTGCCCACGATCGTCAGCCGCTGCCAGGTTCTGGCGCTGCGGCCGCTTGGGGAGCAGGTCATGGAAGACGCGCTGCAGGCACGCTGGGGAGCGTCCGCGCAGCAGGCCGCGCTGCTGGCACGTATGGCAAACGGCTGCCTGGGCTGGGCGGTCGACCAGCTCGACCAGCCGGAGCCGCTGGCGGAAAGGAGCGATCTCCTGGCGGAATTGCAGGAGCTCAGCCGCAGCAGCCGGGTGGCGCGCCTTGCTTTTGCACAGAAACTGGCGGCGGCGCGCCACCAGACCCGGCTGTTCACGATGCTTGCGCTGTGGACGAGCTGGTGGCGGGATGTGATGCTGGCCCAGGCCGGCTGTCTGGAGCAGTGCGCCAACATTGACCTGCTGGACATTCTCGCGGATACGGCCGGCGACTTCCGACCTGTCGATGTCCAGGCCTATCTGCGCACGTTAAGCCGTATCGAGGGTTACCTGCGGCATACAGTCAATACAGGGCTGGCGCTGGACGTGCTTCTGCTGCAGATGCCGCGGCCGCACGCCTGACAGTCGTGCGTCAGTACACAGGCTGAGGGCCGGGGCAGTGCCCGTTACGGCAGCAATTATGGAGAATCTACTATGCCGACCGTAGTCGGAGCTCAATTCAAGCCCGTTACGAAGATATACTTTTTCGACCCGGTTAACCACATGGACCTGGCGCCCAAAGATTATGTAATCGTGGACACGGTCAAAGGCCGGGACCTGGTGCAGATCGTGCAAGCGCCACACGATGTTCCCAGCAACGAAATTGTCGGCGATATCAAGAAGGTGGTTCGCCGGGCAACGCCGTGGGACCTTTTGCAGAAGGACCTGTGGAAGGAGAAGCAGGTGGAGGCGGTGTCGGTCTGCCGCGAGAAGGCGAAGGCGCACCGATTGGATATCAAGGTGCATCGCTGCGAATACAACTACGAGGGCGGCAGGCTGACCGTCTACTTCGCCGCCGAGCAGCGAGTTGATTTCCGTGCGCTTGTACGCGATCTGGCCCGCACCTTTCACACGCGCATCGAGATGCGCCAGATTGGCGTGCGCGACGAGGCCAAGTTGCTGGACGGCGTGGGTAAGTGCGGCCGCCAGCTTTGTTGCACCAGTTGGCTGCGCGAGTTTGCCTCGGTGAGCATTCGGCAGGCGAAAAACCAGCAGTTGCCTCTGAATCAGGACGAGATCAGCGGTGTCTGCGGCCGGCTGCTCTGTTGCCTCTCCTATGAGGATCCGATCTACAAGAAGGCAAACAAGAAGATGCCGAAGGTCGGGGCAGAGGTGACGACGCACCAGGGCAAAGGCCGGATCCGTCACCTGCATCCGCTTAAGGAAAGCGTTACGGTTCTGCTTGAGAATAACGTTCTGGCCGAGTTCGGGCTGTCGGAGTTGATCACGGGGAAGAAGGAAAAGGACGGGGGCTGCGGCACCTGCGGCGGCTGCACCGTCAAGCGGCGCGCGGGCGAGGAATAGGCCGTCGTGGTCAGGCCGGCACGGCAGGTCAGGAATTGCAGCTAGTTTCGGCCCCCGCCAGAGAGGGAGTGGAAATTGTAAGAGGCCGCTTTGCCCAGACATCGCCAGCGGTCGTTCCGGATGTTTCAGACCGGTTGTGTCAGTCAGACCAGGCAATGTAAGCAGCCGCGACAGGCTGCGGATCAGGTTGCATGGGCAACAGCGCGTGTTTCGCGAATGACCGTAACGCGAATCTGTCCCGGATATTCCAGGTTGTCCTCGATCTTGCTGGCTATGTTTTTCCCCAGTTCGATGACCTGTAGATCGTCGACTTCATCCGGCTGTACGATCACCCGGATTTCGCGGCCGGCCTGAATGGCGAAGGTCTGATTTACCCCCTCAAAGCTGTTGGCGATATCCTCCAGGGCTGTCACGCGTTTGATATAGGCTTCGAGGCTCTCGCGGCGGGCGCCCGGCCGGGCGCCGCTGATGGCATCGGCGGCCGCGACGATGACGGCTTCGATCGATTCCGGTTCGACTTCACCATGATGGCTGGCGATGCAGTTGACGACCTTGGCATTGAGCCCGTAGCGCTTTGCGATTTCACCGCCGACGATGGCGTGCGGGCCGTCAATCTCATGGCTGACGGCCTTGCCAAGGTCGTGCAGGAGACCCCCAAGACGGCTCGTCTTTACGTCTGCGTGTAGCTCTTCGGCGATCACTGCCGCAAGATGGGCGGTCTCAATCGCGTGGTAGTACTGATTTTGGCCGTAGCTGGTGCGGAACTTCAGACGGCCGAGCAGCCTCTGGATCTCTCTGTGCAGCCCCTGGGTATTGGTCTCGATCAGGGCCTGCTCTCCGGCCTCCTGAATGACCTGATTCACCTCTTGTTGGGCCCGCTCCACCTCTTTCTCGATACGGGCCGGATGGATACGGCCATCGGATACCAGTTTGCTGAGAGAGATGCGCGCGACCTCGCGTCGCACAGGGTCGAAGCTGCTGATCAGGATCGCTTCCGGCGTATCGTCGACAACCAGATCGACGCCAGTCGCCTGTTCGATGGCGCGAATGTTTCGGCCTTGGCGCCCGATGATTCGACCCTTCATCTCATCGGATGGCAGGTTGACGGCGCTGACTGAATATTCGGTGACGTGCTCGCTGGCGATCCGTTCCACGGACAGGGTGATAATTTCCCTGGCGCGGCGTTCAGCGATCTCCTGAGTCTCCGCCTCAACCTCACGAATTGTGCGTGCAAGCTCCTGTCGCGAATTCCTTTCCGCCTCCTGGAGGAGGATCTCTTTGGCCTCTTCCTGGGTCAAATGGGCCACGCGCTGCAGCTCTTCATTACGCTGTTGTTCGGCGGCTTCCAGTTCTGTGGCACGTTTGTCGAGGCCGCTTTCCCTCTGGTTCAGCTTGCGTTCGCGATTTTCAATCTGATCGACCCGTTTATCGATCTGCTCCTGACGATTGCGCAGCCGGCTTTCACTACGATCCAGATCTCTGCGCTGGCGGGTGCGAATGGCATCCAGTTCGTTCCGTATTCCTACTTCCTCCTCCCTCAGGGCCAGCTGCTGGCGTTGAACCTCTGCCTCGGCTTCTTTAAGAATCTGGGCCGCCTGTGACTCCGCGCTCTGCACGGCGAGTTTCTGCCGCTCCTTCTCTTGTTGTGTGCCAAATGTCAACCCGCGTCGATAGGCATAGTAGATCAGATATCCGACGATGGCCGCGCCAATCAAGGCCGCGACGACAATGACAACTACGACTAGCAAGTCCATATCCGAACCCCTTGGTTTGGATGCACACAGCCTGAAATGTCTGTGGCTGTGCCGGTTGGATGCAGGCGTACCTCTTTCTTCCCTCCAGTCATACGCCTGAATCCTTCTTATGTGGTCATCTTTCATTTAGCGGCCAAAACCATCCAGCTTACGTGTACCACCATTATTCCTGGACGGGGTGGGACGGGACGCGCGCCTCTTCCAGCTCCTGCCAGATACGTTCGATCACGTCCCGGGCCACTTCCCAGTCAAATCCTCGGCGCTGCAGAAAGCTGCCCATGTTCCTGCGAAAGTGAGCAGGGTTGGTCTCCTCTCGCCATCTGTACAGACGGCTGCGGGCAGCGGCTTCGCAGGCCGAAGTCGCGTCACTCAGCTCATCGATAATCGCTTGGGCCACGCTATCGTCGACACCTTTTTGGCGCAACTCGTATCGCAGCGCCCGCGGTGCAACGGGTCGGAATCGATTGCGTTGCTCTACCCAGAAACGGACGAATTCCCGGTCGTCGAGGTACTGCCATTCCAGCAGTTTGGCGATGATCCATTCAATCTGTGAAGAGCTCAGGCGGCGCCCGTCCCTTGGCCGGTAGGCCTGGAGATTGCGCCGCACCTCGACCTGGCTGCGGGGGCGCACTGCCAGGAAACGCAGTGCCCTGTTGTAGCCCTGGCTGCGCAGATCGACGGCTTTCAGCGCCTCGATCTCCTGCTCACTGAGTTGCTGGCCAATCCTCAGTTGGGCGGCTTCCACCGCCGGCAACGGGAAGGCATATTCGCCGTCCAGAAAGAGATTGACTCGTTCCTTGTCTCTCTTCTGGAAACGCAGCGCCGTAATCGTTTTGCCTGTCATAATCGGCCCGAAAAAAAATCGCCGTGGCCATTGACCACAGCGACTGGAGAATCCCGGCATGGCATCTCCTGAGCACTCTTCTCAGAGCAGACCATGCCAGAAGAGACGCATCAGTACAGCATTGCGCCTCGGTGAGGGCGATTTTATATGGACACCTGCTGTTGCATTACACAAACCACCGATTGGATATCGGCTTGCCCGCACCGCAAATAGGGGAGGATTGCGGTGGGTGGTTGTCTGTGAGTCTATATTTCCGTATCAACAGCCGGTCTTACATCAACACTCGTTACGACGTTCGATCCGCCACTGGCGATCAACGTTCAGGAGAACGTCTGCCAATTTATCTGTTCAGTTTTTTCAGCGACCCAGGGCATCCCCTGATAAGACGGAATAAATGAGTTTTGGGTGCTGTCCTGGTTTTGGCGGTAGTGTGTCAGCACAAAATCGCGTCCAACTTGAGAGCGCTGTGGTTAGCGTTTTCAATTATGGCAACACGTGCGACGTTTGAAATCTTTCGCTGTATAGAGAACTCCTGTACATATCTGCACATCAAGTAACAAGAAAGATAAGTTCAGTGCAAAATGCCTGCACTGGGTGTGTCGTCCTGCACAGGAACTTTGTCAGGCCTGGACCTCATCTCCATTGGAGCGGGCTGGGAGCCCTGTTCTGTCCCTGATGATGCTGTCGATCTGTGAGGCTATCTCCGGATTGTCGCGCAGGTGGTTCTTGGCGGCTTCACGCCCCTGTCCGAGTAGGTCATCGCTATAGCGGTAGAAGGCGCCGCGCTTTTCGATGATGTCGAACTCAACGCCCAGGTCCAGCAGGTCGCCCTGCGTGCTGACCCCTTCGTTGTACATGATGTCGAACTCAGCCACCTTGAACGGCGCCGCCACTTTGTTCTTGCGCACCGTCACCCGCGTCCGGTTCCCGATCACGTCACTCCCCTGTTTGATCGACTGGATCCGCCGCACATCCAAACGCACGCTGGCATAGAACTTCAGCGCCATCCCGCCGGACGTCGTCTCCGGATTGCCAAACATGATCCCGATCCTCTGACGCAGCTGATTGGTGAAGATCATACTCGTGTCGGTCGTCTTCACCGCACCCACCAGCTTGCGCAGCGCCTGGCTCATCAGCCGCGCCTGCAGTCCTACGTGGCTGTCTCCCATCTCCCCTTCGATCTCCGCACGCGGCACCAGCGCGGCGACGCTGTCCACCACCACGATGTCCATCGCACCCGAACGCACCAGCGCTTCCGCTATCTCCAGCGCCTGTTCACCTGTGTCCGGCTGCGACACGTACAGATCCTCGACATCCACTCCGATCTTGCGTGCATAGCTCGAGTCCAGCGCATGTTCCACATCGACAAAGCCGCAGACCCCGCCCATCCGCTGCGATTCCGCGATCGCATGCAGACACAGGGTCGTCTTGCCCGAACTCTCCGGCCCGTACACCTCGATGATGCGGCCGCGCGGAATGCCCCCCACGCCCAGCGCTATGTCCAGGCTCAGGCTGCCCGTCGGGATCGACGCCACGTCCAGCCGGGATGCCTCCCCCAGCCTCATGATGACCCCTTCGCCATAGCGTTTGTTCAGAGTGGCGAGGGTTGTATCCAATGCTTTCTGACGACCAGTTTCCGCCATCGCAAGCTCCACTGCTCTACCGGCCCGGAGCCGATTAGAGGTTCCAAAAAAGATTGATACCACCGTGTCAGGGCTTGGCCGGGTCGTCGGCCGTTTCACCTTACTGCCGGCAAAGGGCAACGAACAATAGCAACCAAATGTGCAGCTTGGCTACGCGGTGGCAGAGATTCGACTCTGCATTTAAGTGTACTGTATGTGCAAGGAGTATGCAAGCGCTTCAAAAAAGTGGTGCATCCCGGATTTTTGTGAGGTTGTTGTCTGAATCAGGATTTGCAGGATTGACAAGGATTTTCAGGATGGCGGACGATGAAGTGCTTGCCTGTGGGGCGGTCCTTTTGCAGGGGACAGATGGGCAGAGCGCAGAGGGACAACGGTATGGGTTGGACCCGGGAGGAGGACTGTTTTCCGTGCTCGGTGGATGTTTACGGCAACCCTTGGTCAGACCATGCGGATGTTGAGCGGAAGGGGTTGGCGTGCGTGGCTGGTGGGAGGCCGCGCGGTTCGCCGGGCGCAGGCCTTCGCCGGCTGGCAATCAGGTTGTCACCTGTACGTGATCAGCTGCTTTGCCTGGCCTTCATGAGCCGGGCGGCTCGTATATTTTCTCCCGCAGGGCCACAACTTCCCTGCGAGCGCCTTCATCGCGCTCGATATCCTGGGCAATTTTCTCGACGCCGTGGCGAACGGTGCTGTGATCGCGCCCGCCCAGAATTTCGCCGATGTTGATCAGCGACAGACCGTTCTCTTCGCGCAGGAGGTACATCGCCAGTTGACGAGCGTTGGCGATCTCCTTGGTGCGCGACCGGCCGAGAAGGTCCTCTGTGGTCAGGTGGAAGTGCCTGGCAACGATCTGCACGACGCTGGTGGCTTCGCGGGGCCGCCGCTGCGGGACGAGGGTATCCAGTATTTCTTCGGCCACGGACCGGTCCAACTGCCTGTCGTGGAAGGGGGCCTGTATGATGAGGCGATTGAGCGCGCCTTCCAACTCGCGGATGTTGCTCTCCACCCGTTCTGCGATCAGCATCAGCACGTCGGTCGATACGGGCTGATCGATCGACTGGGCCTTGGATTGCAGAATGGCGACGCGGGTCTCCAGATCCGGCTGCGAGATATCGGCCTGCAGGCCGCCTTCGAACCGGCTGCGCAGCCGGGCTTCCAGGGTCGCAATCTCCTTCGGGGGTCGATCACTGCTGATCACAACCTGACGGCCGGCGGCGTGGAGATGATTAAATGTGTGGAAGAACTCCTCTTGCGTACTTTCTTTGCCCCCGATAAACTGGATATCGTCGATCAGAAGCAGGTCCACCTGCCGGTACTTGTTGCGATACTCTTCGGTGTTCTGCTGGCGAATGGCGCTGATGAGGTCATTTGTGAACTGTTCGGACGAACAGTAAAGAACCTGCATTCCCTGCCTGGACATGGCATGGCCGATCGCGTGGAGAAGATGTGTCTTCCCCAAACCGACACCTCCATAGACAAAGAGCGGGTTGAAGCGATGACCGGGCTGTTCCACGATGGACTGGGCTGCGGCGTGGGCCAGGCGGTTGTGGTTTCCGACTACGAATGAGTCGAAGGTATAGCGGGGGTTGAACACGCCGCTTTGAAGGGGCGCGTCTGACCGGGTTGCAGCAGCCGCAGCGGGCGTCTGAACGATGTCGCGGTGGCGCGGCGGGGCGGTCGGCGTACGGCTTGCGGGAGGAGCGGCAGGGTCGACTTCGGCTGGCTTGGTTTCGGGCGCCGCGAGCGGAATATTCGCATACAAGGGCGCCGACTCCGGTGAATCCGGCTGCTTCTGCGGTTGGGGGCGTACCTCGAAGAAGACCTGCACTGAACGACCGGTCAACTGGTTCAGAATGTATTTGATCTTCCTGCGCAGACGGTTCTGCAGCCAGTCTCGAGCCCAGGCATGGGGCGCGCCGACGATGAATTCGCCTTCTGCGTAGCCAATGATCGAGGTATCGCGTACCCAGGTCTCAAAGGTGGTTGCAGGCATCTGCAGCGCGAGTTCGTGCAGCGTTTTCTGCCAGATATCCTTGGGATCCAGCTCGTCATCAACCGCTTGGGGCTGATTGCCAACGGAGGCGGCTTCGGTCCGTGTTTCGGATTGCTCTGCCGTTTCCTGATCTCCCGGCGAGGTTTCCGTCGACCGGGACGAAGCCGAAGAAGTCTGGCCGCGCTCGTACAGTGGATTGCCACTGCGATGTGATGGGGATACGGATTGCCAGTCTGTATTCAAGACAACTCCTTTTCACTTTCCTGTTCTGCAATCAAGACGAAGCGCAAGGGATTTTTGTTCGCGCAGACACAGAAAAACAGGCGAAAGGGAGGGCGAGGGAAAGACGAAATGACAAGCAATTCAACCTGGCTGCCGATGGGGACAACCGCAAGACAGACACCAACCTGTCCGGCTGGCTCCCGGACCGCTGGAGTCTGCGTCATTCGAACGCCTGTAATGCCTTTTCGCTACACTTGTATGAATAAGTAGTGTATCAAATCCGGCAGTGGCAGACAATCGCATAGAGGATGAAGGGCTCGCCCAATCTGCCCGTGAAACATTGTTGTGGCGCTTGACTGTTACTATATATAGTGCTAGACAGGAAGATTTTTCAATATAGGCGAATTTCTGCGACATAGACGGGTTCAATACGTTTTGAATTTACGAGGCGAGTAGAGAAACCAGATTCGGTTTGTAGACGAACAGTAGAGTTATCCGCAACATTGCAAAGGTTATCCCGAATTGCCGAAAGTTATCCCCATGATTTTCCCCAATTCTCAGGCTCCGGCGGCATAGGATATGGCCCAGTATTTCAATTTCAGGGTTGAGTCGGCGGAAGGATATTGGGGCCGCGCAGGTTTTCTGCGCAAATGGTGGCGTATTTACGCTGACGATTCGCGCTGGGCGCCGCCGGCGTGGCACCGGTTGCGGCAGGCAGTGGTGTCGAAGCAGTTCGCCCACCTGGAACGCAGCCGGCCCCAATATGTGGTGGTTGAAGCTCTCCCGCGGCGCCAGCAGGCGAATGTCAGCAATCAATCGTTCCCGAACATCAACCAAGGCTTAATGATGGAGGAACCGGTTGCGGCCGCGGTTGTTTTGATCGACCCGCGCCGTACGGACAGCACAGCGCATCTGGCCATGCTGCACGCCGCCAACAACCGCGAGAGCCTGGAGCGTCTTTTGTACGCGGTGCAGGAACAGGTCGGGCATGAAGGGATTCGCCGGTTGATCCTGCCGGTTGGGCTGTCTCCCTACCTGGGCACCGGTCTGCTCCAGGATCATTTCCACCGCGAGCCGCCATTACACGCGCCCTATGCCCCGCCCTATGTGCCGGAGCTGTTTTCGACGGTCTGCCGGCCGTTGGGACGCAGTCTGCTTTACACGATGAAAGCGGGTGCACACAGGGATAGGCCGGCGGCGGTTGCTGGCCCGGCGGTTATACATCCCCTGGACCCGAACCGGCTGGCAGCTGACCTGCTGCCGCTGTTCACACAGTCGGTACCTGCGTGGGCAGATTTTCCGCTTCCGGATGGGGCGGAGGCGCAGTTCTTGCTCTGGTGGATCCTGCGCCGTCCGGCACTGACATGGATGGCGGAGGTCGATGGCAAAGCGGTGGGCTTTATACTGGCGCAGCCGGACGGCAGCGGCCCGCTGCGTCGCACTCGCGGCGGACGCTCTCTGCTGGGGCGGCTGCTGTTACATTGCCTGGAACTGCGGCAGCCGCGTTCCGTGCGCATGCTTTTTATGGGGGTGGATCCCGATTACCGGCGGCGGGGTATAGGCAGGCAGTTGTGGCAGCAGATGCTGTCGGCGGGCCCCGCGAACGGCTGGGAGACGGTGACGGTGGGGCCGCTGCCCTCAACGGCCCGGGCCGGGTCGGGCTTCCTTAAAGCGGTGGGGCTTTCGAGCCGGGAAACGTATCTGCTGCACCGCTATGACTTTGACTGAGCCTCTGCCGCCGGTTGGGCCTGGCAGCCTAAGATGCAAGGTGTTGCGGCGCGACCTTTATTCGTAGGCGATCTCGTATGACAGCGGCACGATACTGATCCACGACTTGCCCGCCTTGAGGGGAATCTCGATGCCGTCGGCCGCGAAGAAACGGGGCAACTCCCCACTCCTGTCGTTGCGCCAGGTCCCTTCATAGGCGAAACCGTCGCGGAAGATGATGGCTCTGCCGGCGCCAAAGGGGTTGATGAGAAGGCTCAGGTTGCCGTAGGCGTCTTCGATTATATTCACGGGGGCGTGGGGCATGTACTGAACGATAACGTTTTCGACCGCGATCTGCTGGCCGCTGTTGCTGTCCCGATGGGCGGTGCCCCCCAAGGAGCGCAGATAGCGCCCGCTGCCGGCGTCGTAGCGATAGGCCACCTGGCTGGCGGTGACAGAGGGATAGGGGATCCGGATGGAATTGGCGGATGCGCCGCCTGGAGCCGGGCCGCCAAAGGTAAATCCCTGGATGGAGGGGGCCCGCTCGACGGCCCATTCTGCGAGCCAGAGGCGAAGCATCTCGCTGCTGGTGCGCAGGCGGGTGCGATAGTCGTTGCCAACGGAGCGGGCGTAACGGGTACTCTCCGGATCGTCCAGGTCCAGGTCCAGGTAGGGGAAGAGCTGATTGTTGTTCTTGAGCTGATAGCGGACACCGTCACTGGCCCCGGAGCAGAACACGCCCGCGTCATAGAGCGCGCCCAGAAAGTAGTTAAATAGGCGAGCGCTGCGCACGGGCCCGATCTCCTCGCTGGCGGCGCCGTAGTAGACCGCGCTGAACCGTGTCAGGCTGAGCCCTTCCATCAGAAATTCATACATCACATCGGCTTGGCCGATGCCGAATTGCGGACGGGCGGCGATGTCGTTGTTGACGCAGACGATGACCGGACGCAACCCATAGCGTGCGGGGTCCAAGGGCTGGCCCGTGAGAGGATTGATACTGCCGGGGGAGCCGAATCCCCCCGGGGCGGGCAGGCTGAGATCGACCTCGTCGAGATTGGGCGCGTCGATTGTGGCGGTCGGCGTGGGCGTCGGCGGGGCCTGGGCGACCGGAAGGTTCGAAGCCGGTAGATTGCTCTGGGCGAAGTCGGCGCTGATCCAGCTTTCTCGATTCTCTCCGGCCGGGCAGCAGATCTTCAGCCAGTTGCCGGCCTCGTTGCGGCCTGAAATGCGGAAGCGCTGCCCTGCCACGACCTGGCCGACGATGCCGTAGACGGTACCCGGGCCGGCGCGCAGGTTCAGTGTCTCGGTGAGTACGACGGCCTCGGGGTAGGCCGGTGTGGGCGTGTTCGTCGGGGCGGGGATGGGTGTGTGGGTTGGCGTGGACTGGGGCGCGGGCGTAAAGGTGGCGACCACCTGCACGGTTTGAACGGCGACGGATTCGGTGGCGACCGCTTCGACACCGACATTGGGGCCGCCGCCGGGATTCCACCCGAGCAAGGAGGCGATAGACAGAGATTGGCCAAACAGGAGCAGGCTGCCGATATATGCGATTACTGCGATTATTGCCAGTGCGGCCGCGGCGATCGCAAGCCGTAGCCAGTTCCCCGACAGTGGTGGACGAGGATCTCGAGCCATAACGATTTTCCTCTGCGGATTTCCTCAGGCGCGCCGCGCGCCCTTCTGCAAATGAATCATATCGGCTGTATGGGGCTGCGTCAATTCGCGGGTATACGGGGGTGCATCCCAAAATGGGGGTGAGCTCTCGCAATCCTCTGGCAGAGCCCTGACCAAGAACTGTCCGCTCCGATCTGCGGCAGAGGAACGGGTAACTCTCTCCTCTTCACTCTCTACTCGCATTTGGGCGGTCGGGCCTATTCGGCCCTCCCTTGTGCGGGGGCTCCGCCCCCGCAACGCCCCCTCTCCTACAACATGCCTCGTCGACCGGGTGTCGACATCAGTGACGGGTGCCTAATCGAAAGTGTCCAGCCAGACCACGTCCCACCAGTCCCCCGCAGACAACACTGCGACTCTCTCTCCTCGCCCGCGTGCCTGCCCTGCGTTTCTCCAAGAGCGCCTAAACGATTCCCGCCACTGCTGGCATGGACTCACCGCCAGACTGTTCCCACCCCAAAGCTGGGATGCACCCGTATACGGAAGAAACTGCAGTGAGCGTCGGTTCGTGGATGGTAGGAAGAGGCGGCACAGGAACGGTAACTCAATTTCGGCCAGAAAGTCCGCAAAAGGGACAGAAAGGAGGATGGTTCCAGACCAGTTGCCGCCTGGTGTGGTAGAAGATATAATGACAACGGGGACGCTGTCACGCACTGGCGTGACCTGCCGACAGGAGCCTATCGATGGAAGGCCTACTCACAAACATTCCGGTTTATATCGTCGCCGCACTGCTGCTGGTCTGGCTTTTGCGGGCTTCATTGCGCATAGTCAAGGAGTACGAGCGGGGGGTCATTTTCCGACTGGGTCGGGTGACGGGCGCAAAAGGTCCCGGCCTGTTCTGGTTGATCCCGTTTATCGATCAGATGCGGCCGGTCGACCTGCGGGTCGTCACGCTGGATGTGCCGACACAGGAGGCCATTACCAAGGACAATGTGACTGTCAAAGTCAACGCCGTCTGCTATTTTCGGGTGCTGTCCCCCGAGGATGCGGTCATCAACGTGGCCAACTACCTGCTTGCGACTCAGCAGATCGCCCAGACGACGCTGCGCTCCGTTCTGGGGCAGAGTGAGCTGGATGAGCTGCTGTCGGAGCGGGACCAGATCAACCAGCAGCTTCAGCAGATCATCGACGAGCAGACCGAGCCATGGGGCGTAAAGGTCAGTGTCGTCGAGGTGAAGGATGTGGAACTGCCGCAGTCGATGCAGCGGGCAATGGCCCGTCAGGCCGAAGCGGAGCGGGAGAAGCGCGCCAAGATCATCCACGCAGAGGGTGAACTGCAGGCTTCGCAGACGCTGGCCGGGGCGGCCGAGGTCATGTCCAGTCAGGCCGGCGCGCTGCAACTGCGCTACCTGCAGACGCTGACGGAGATCAGCGCCGAACACAACAGCACGCTTGTCTTCCCATTGCCGATTGAGCTGATGGAGGCCCTGATGAGCAGGGGCGGAAATGGCAGATGAGCCTGACGCAGACTCGGGATGCCTGTCAACCGACCGACCTGACCGTTGACACGTCGGCGGGAGAGTTTACCGTCGAGTGGGCGGATGGGCATCGCAGCGTATACCGCCTGGCGTGGATGCGAAGCGTCTGTCCGTGCGCATCCTGCCGGGAAGACAGGCGCCAGGCCGAGGCGGACCCACTGCGGTTGGCCGTCGGCCCGCCGCCCGATCCGAAGGTCGACGGCGCAGAGTTGGTGGGCAACTACGCAGTCCGCTTTACCTGGGCCGATGGCCACGGTAATGGCATCTACGGCTTCTCCTCTTTGCGGGCATCGTGTCCATGCCCGGCCTGCAACCAGGGCGAGCCGGGCGACTTGCTCGGCGGTTGAGCGGCGGCGTCGAACTGACAGCGTGCCGGTTGTACCGGCAATGGGACGGTCTGCCGTAAAGCAGCATGGCTGGCGCCAATCAGCGCGGGAAGAAGCCTAAGATGAGAGGCATACAGATGGGTAGTTCACTAAAGATCGCGCGCATCTGGGGGATCGAGATCCAGGCCCACTGGTCCTTTGTCCTGATTCTCGTTTATGGTGCGTTTCTTTTCAGCCGCAACACCAGAGATGTGCTGACCGGCGCAATATACGGTGTCGTCGTCATCCTGCTGCTCTTTGTCTGTGTGGTTTTGCATGAGTTCGGCCACGCGATAACGGCGAAGTATTTCGGCGTAAATGTGCCGTATATCACACTGCTGCCTATCGGCGGGGTGGCCCAGTTGGAGCGCATGCCCCGTAAGCCGATGCAGGAGTTTCTGATCGCGATTGCCGGCCCGGCGGTCAACTTTGTTTTGGCGGCGTTGCTGCTGCCGGTGGCGCTGCTGGTTGTGTCGATGAATATGCGCACGGGCTCGATGGGAGCGTTAATCTGGTCGTTGATGCGCGCAGCACAGTCGATGAGCCTGGGCGGTCTGTTGCTTACGCTGGCGGGCACAAATCTCGTGCTGGGCATTTTCAATCTCTTGCCGGCATTTCCGATGGACGGCGGCCGCATTCTGCGCGCTCTGCTGGCGTTGCGGCTGCGGTATATACCGGCGACGCGCATCGCCGTTCTGATTGGGCGGGGCATGGCGGTACTGTTCGCAATCTGGGGCATTTTTGGCGGCGGGATCTTTCTGCTGCTGGTGGCGTTTTTTGTCTATGTGGGCGGCCGCGGCGAGTTGGAGGCGGTGCAGAGCCGCTACGTTCTGAAGGATTTCAGCGCCCGCCAGGCGGTGAACAAGGACGCGCATGTGCTGTATACGAGTGAACCGGTCAGCCGGGCGGTCGACTACATTATGACGACCTACCAGGGAGATTTCCCAGTGCACGATCTGGGCAATAACCTGGTCGGGGTGCTCACGCGCCCGCGCCTCGTGGCAACGCTGCGCGGGCAGGGGCAGGATGGGCGCGTCGTCGATGTGATGATCCCCCGTTCGCGCGTGCCCGTCACCTCCGGTGATACGACTCTGGCTGACGTATGGGAGCAGATGCTGGAACGGGGGAGCCGGGTCATCATCGTCCAGGACGGGGACCAGTTTCTGGGGCTGATTACGCTGGACGACATCAGTGAACTGATTCAGGTGATGGGCGCGGCCAAGGAACGAGAGGATACAATCGCAGGAGGACCCGGCAGCCCGACGGCGGCCTCCGCGCCCGAAGCCCGGTCCACTCTCGACATAAATTGAGGAGGTGCTTGCGATGGTGGCGCATGCGATCAAACTGGCACCGTCGATTCTTACCGCTGATTTCGGTCGTCTGCATGAGCAGATTCAGGCGGCAGAAGAGGGCGGCGCCGACCTGCTCCATCTGGATGTCATGGATGGGAGATTTGTGCCCAATATCACCTTCGGACCGCTGGTTGTGGAGGCGGCCAATCGGGTCACGCAGCTGCCCCTTGACGTTCACCTGATGATCGAAGAGCCGGAGCGGCATTTGGATGCATTCGCCCAGGCCGGCGCTAATATCATCACCATCCACCTGGAAGCGTGTGTTCATCTTCATCGAGCCGTTCAGCAGATCGTCGATCTGGGATGCCAGGTTGGCGTGGCTGTGAATCCTTCTACCCCGATCGAGAGCGTGCGCGAGATCGCGCCCTTTGTTGACCAGGTGCTGGTCATGAGTGTCAATCCCGGCTTCGGCGGCCAGCGTTTCATCCAGACCATGACCAGCAAACTCCGGCGTACGCGCAAATTGCTGGATGAGTACAACCCCACCTGTGATCTGGAAGTGGACGGCGGCATTGGTGCCGGCAATATCCGGGACGTGCTGCGCAACGGGGCCAATGTAATCGTTGTCGGCAGCGCCGTCTTCAACACGAACAAGAGTGTTGGTGAAAACCTGACCGCGCTGCGGGACGCCTGCAGCGCATCCTCCGCCTGAGGCCGCGGGCGAAACAGATTCGGATCACAGTTCGCAAGCCGCACTGACGTTCCTCTGTGTCCCCCTGGAGGCACGCGATGCGTCCGTCCCAACAGATCTATGTGCGTCTGCTGACCCGCTATCTGCGACCGCAGTTGGGGCAGACGCTGCTGCTTCTCCTCGTCCTCTGCATCAATATCCTCTTGCAACTGACCAACCCTCTGATCATGCGTCGCTTTCTGGATTCGGCGCTGGCCGGGGGTTCGATGGAACTCCTTATGCGCCTGGCGCTGCTGTTTATCGGCATCGCCGCCGTCCAACAGGTCGCGGCGGTCGGCAGCACAGTCCTGGCGGAGAATGTAGGCTGGCGAGCGACAAACGCGCTGCGACGCGACCTGGCCCGGCACTGTCTGCATCTGGATCTCACGTTTCACCAGCAGCGTACGCCGGGCGAAATGATTGAGCGCATTGACGGCGACATTGACGCGCTGACACGATTTTTCGCGCAACTGGTGGTACAGCTTTTCGGCAACGGCCTACTGCTGATCGGGGTGATGGTGGTACTGCTGCGCGAAGACTTGCGGGTTGGCGCGGCGATCGGGGTCTTTGTCGTCGTCACGCTTCTGGTGTTGGGTCGGCTGCGCAATCTGGCCGTGCCCCACTGGCAACGCTCGCGCGAGGCGAGCGCCCGCTTCTTCGGATTCGTCGAGGAGCGCCTGGCAGGCACCGAGGACATCCGCGCAAGCAACGCTCGCGTGTTCACGCTCTTCCGCTTCCATCAGCTCCTGCGCACGTTCTGGCAAACAACGATCCGCGCGGAGCTGCTGGGCTTCTCGATGATCAACATCGCCTGGTTTCTCTTTTCGGTCGGGGATGCCATCGCCTTTGTCGTGGGCGCGTCACTCTATTTCAGCGGTGCCCTCACCATCGGCACGGTCTACCTCATCTTTCACTATACGAATTTAATCTCGCAGCCCATTGAACGAATCGCGCGGGAATTTGAGCAGTTTCAGCGCGCCGGGGCGGGCATTGCCCGCATTCAGGAACTGTTCGCGACGGAAAGCCGACTGGCCGAGACGACGGCGAACGCTGTGAAGGCAGCTCCGCTGCCAAAGAGCGGCGACGCGGGGCAGGCAGGCGCCTTGGCTGTGGCGTTCGAGCAGGTGCGTTTTGCCTACCCAATGGAGGCGCCGCCGGACGATGCATCATCCACAAACGGCAAATTCGCGTTGGACGGGTTCCAGCTGCGGCTGGAGCCCAACGAGGTGCTGGGCCTGTTGGGGCGCACGGGCAGCGGCAAGACTACCCTAGTTCGCCTGTTGCTGCGCCTGTATGACGTGGACAGCGGCCGTGTGCTGGTGGCGGGGCGGGACGTGCGCCAGTGGCCTCTGCAGCAACTGCGCTCGCAGGTGGGGATGGTCACCCAGAACGTACAGCTGTTTCAAGCCTCAGTTCGGGACAATCTGACCTTCTTTGACCGCACCGTTCCGGACGCGCGCATCTGGAAGGCCATCGACGAACTGGGGCTGGCCCAGTGGTATGCCTCCCTGGGCGAAGGGCTGGACGCGCAACTGCAAGTCGGCAGCGGCGGGCTGTCCGCGGGCGAGGCACAGCTCGTGGCCTTCACGCGTATATTTCTGCGGGATCCTGGCGTTATCGTTCTGGACGAAGCCTCTTCCCTCTTGGATCCGGCGACTGAAGCCTTCCTCGAAAGGGCAGTCGCGCGGTTGCTCAGCAACCGGACGGGCATTCTGATCGCACACCGACTTTCCACGGTACAGCGGGCCGACAGAATTCTGATCCTGGAGAACGGTCAGATCCGGGAGCAGGGTAAGCGAAGTGCGCTGGCATCGGATCCAGGCTCCCGCTACCATCGCCTGTTGCAGATCGGCGCAGAGGAGTTGGAGATATGACGCAAACTGTGGAACGTCCCCCTCTTTCTGTTGCCCAGACCTGGTTGGGTTTGATCCGCTGTTTCCCAGGGCTGTATTCGTTGACGACGGTTATCCGGATTCTCGTTTTTGTTGGTATTTTCCAGGCGACCGGGCTGATCATTCGATTCTTTTTCGATTCGTTGACGGGCTCGGCCCCGCTGGCCTGGGGGCCGAACGCCTGGGCCGCGGTGATGCTGGCCGTCGCCCTATTGCGCAACGGCCTGATATTTACCGACATGTACGTCTTCTTTCGGTGGACATTCAGCACCGCGGCCACGATGCGCAAGAATCTGTTGGAGCAGATCCTCAGCATGCCGGGCGCGCGTTCGTTGCCGGGCTCCACCGGCGAGGCGATAAGCCGTTTCCGCGAGGATGCGGACGAGGTCGGCAACTTTACAGTGTGGGCGCTTTTTCTGCTGGCAACGGGCCTCTTTGGCGCGGTCGCTCTGTTCACCATGGCGCGCATCAATTTACGCGTCACAGCCTTCGCATTCCTGCCACTGGTTATTGTTGTGGCCGTGGCCAATCTCGCAAGGGTCAGAGTCCAGCAGTACCGGGAGGCCACCCGGTCAGCTGCCGGCAATGTGACCGGCTTCATCGGTGAGATGTTTGAGGGCGTGCAGGCAGTGCAGGTCGCCAACGCTGAAGAGAGTATGCTGGCACACTTTGAAAAGTTGAATGAGACACGCCGCAAGAACGCCCTGCGCGATCGGCTCTTCAATGAGGTTCTCAGCTCGACCTTTCACAATGTTGTCAGCATCGGGATGGGCCTGATCCTGCTGCTGGCAGGCTCCGCGCTGCGGGAAGGCTCGTTTACGATTGGCGATTTCTCCCTGTTTGCCTACTACCTGACCTTCGTCACCAATCTGATCTCAACTTTTGGTGTATTTGTGGCCCGTTGGAAACAGGCAGGCGTCTCCATCGGGCGCATGGACCGGCTGATGCAGGGAGCGCAGCCCTCCGATTTGGTGCGCAAAACGCCAATCCATCTGAGCGGCGCCTTTCCTCCTGCCCGCGACCAGTCAACTGCCCGGACAGAGCTGTTGCAATCTCTCTCTACCACCGGGCTGACCTATCGATTCCCCGGATCGGGAAAGGGCATCTTTGACATCGATCTGCGCCTGGAGCGGGGCAGTTTCACGGTCGTCACCGGCCGGATCGGTGCGGGCAAGTCGACGCTGTTGCGGGTCCTGCTGGGGCTGCTGCCGGCCGAGTCCGGCGAAATCCACTGGAACGGACAGCGAATCGACGAACCGGCCTCTTTCTTTGTGCCGCCGGTGAGCGCGTACATTTCGCAGACGCCGAGCCTGTTCAGCGAATCGTTGCGGGAGAATATTTTGCTCGGCCTGGAAGCGGACGATGCGGAGGTAACACAGGCAGTGCGGGCCGCGGCACTGGATACCGATCTCGAGCAGCTTGAGAATGGCCTGGAGACGGTGGTGGGGCCGCGGGGCGTAAGGCTGTCTGGCGGCCAGAGACAGCGGGCCGCGGCGGCGCGTATGTTCATCCGCCAGGCGGAGCTGCTGGTGTGCGACGACTTGTCCAGCGCGCTGGACGTGGAGACCGAGCAGCAGCTGTGGGAGCGGCTCTTCGCGCGGCGGGATGCCACCTATCTGGTCGTTTCCCATCGACGGCCTCTGCTGCAGCGGGCAGACCAGATCGTTGTGCTCAAGTCGGGCCGCGTAGAGGATGCCGGCAGGTTGGAGCCGTTGCTGGAACGCTGCCCGGAAATGCGCAGCTTGTGGGAGGGTCGCGTCTCGGACGGGGCTGCCTAGAAGCTAGCCTGCTCCGAGAAGCAGGGCCATCTGATAGACAAACGGCAGCACAAACATGATGCTGTCGAGCCGGTCGAGGAATCCGCCGTGGCCGGGCAGGAAGACACCGCTGTCCTTGACGCCGATCTGCCGCTTGAGCATGCTGATGGCCAGGTCGCCGAAAAGGGCGAGAATTCCGCCCACCAGCCCTATGAACGCGCCAAGCCAGACCGCGAGTTCGAGCGGTGACCAGAAGGCAACGGCGGCGCCGGCAAGTGTCGCCGCAATCCAGCCGCCGACCGTTCCTTCCCAGCTTTTCTTGGGGCTGAGCGCAGGCAGAATGCGGGTGCGGCCCATCGTGACGCCGACAAAATAGGCGGCGCTGTCGTTGACCATCGTGATGCCCAGCCCGAGCAGCATCCAGTAGAGACCGTTGGGAAGGAGGCGCAGGGCCAGGGCCTGCCCCATCATGAGGCCGATGTAACTGGCGCCGGCAACGGTGAGCGCCCAGTTGCGAAATGGCTTGTGGTCCAGCTCTTGGGCTGCGGTCTCTGTTTCAGGTTGGAGCGGGTCGCTTGCGTCGGCGCTGTCGGGGTTGTTGCTGCCCTCGTGCGGGGGGGAGCCCTGCTGAGACAGCAGGATGCGGATGAAAACGATGATGAAACCGAATGTAAGGACAAGCTGCGGCTCGATAGGGACGAGCGACCAAAAGGAGAACATCAGCGCCAGCGTCCAGGCAAAGCCGTACCAACGGGCCGGCCTGTAGCCGCTCCTCTCGATCAGGACATAGTATTCATATGCCCCCAGCGATGTGAAAAAGGTGAGCAGAAGAACCCACCACAGACCGCCGTACCAGAGCGCAAGCAGGACCGGAACCAGCGCAATCAGGCCGGCGATGACTCGTCGTTTCACCGTTATCGATGTCCGACTACAGGACTACAGTGCTCAGGGGGGAGAAGGGGATTGGGACGTTCTGCAGGGCGGAAGAGTCTATTCCGCATCGGGCACGCCGCCGAAACGGCGGTCGCGACGATTGAACTCGAGCAGCGCTTTGTATAACTCCGCCTTGTCGAAAGTCGGCCAGTATGTCGGGGTTGAATAGTACTCGGCATAAACTGACTGCCAGATGAGGAAGTTGCTCATCCGCCAATCTCCGCCGGTGCGGATGATCAGATCCGGATCCGGCAGGCCGTTTGTGTACAGGTAGCGGCTGAAGGTCTCTTCGCTCAGAGAATCGGGGTCGATCCCATCTCTGATAATACGGCGGGTCGCGTCCAGGATCTCCCCGCGCCCGCCGTAATTGAAGGCCACATTCAGAATGATTCTGTTGTTGTGTTTGGTGTAATCGAGTGCGTGCAGAATCTGTTTCTGAAGCTCTTCGCTGATACCATCCAGGCGTCCGCTATGGCGGATCTGCACACCATTTTCGTGGAGCTCCTGCAGCCGGTTCCGCAACGTGGTTCCCAGCAGGCGCATAAGCCCCGACACCTCTTCGATGGGACGGGACCAGTTTTCGGTGGAAAAGGCGTAGATGGTCAGGACTTTGATACCGAATTCGACAGAGGCCTCGAGGACCGGTTGAATATTATCAACGCCAGCGCGATGGCCGATAAATCGAATCAGACCTCTTTCCGTTGCCCAACGGCCATTCCCGTCCATGATTATCCCTACGTGGTAGGGAACTCTGGCGAGAGGGGGGAAAGCGTCTTCGATCAGGTTATCCGGGCTCTGCCGAACTACATCGGGACTGCTCAATGGAACACTGACTCCTTGTCGGTCAGATGGTCATGATTTCTGTTTCTTTGTCGCGTGCAATTTCGTCCACGTTGGCCACGAAGTCGTTGGTGACCTCCTGCGCCTGGTCCTGGCCGTCACGCAGATCATCCTCGGTGATCAGGCTCTCGTCCTCAAAGGAGCGCATATCTTTGATCGCATCCCGCCTGATGTTGCGAATTGCAACGCGGGCTTCCTCGGCGCGCCGGCCTACCTGTTTTGTCAGGTCGCGGCGGCGCTCTTCGGTCAGCGGCGGAATTGTCAGGTGGATCTGCTTGCCATCGTTGCTGGGTGTCAGGCCAATATCGGACATGGCGATCGCCCGCTCGATCGCCCCGATGTCGGTTGGTGTATAGGGGCGAATCTGGAGAGTTTGCGCCTCCGGGACAGAGATCGATGCGATCTGCATTAGTGGGGTAGGGACGCCGTGATAGTCGACGCTGAGGCGCTCAACAAGCGCGGGGCTGGCCCGACCTGTGCGGATTGCCATCAGGTCTGACTGTAAACTGTTGATCGCCTTGTTCATGCGATCGCGTGTTTCATCCAAAATCTCTTCAATCACAACGGCACTCCTTCCACGTCAGCGGCGCGAGGGGCTTGTTCGCAGTCCTGAGGCCAATTGGGCACTTCCGGTTGGCATTGGCGACATGGCCCATTTCGCCAGGGGGTGGGTCGTCGGCTGAAGCTGAGCTCGCGGGCTATCGCCGGAAATTCAAGATACGAAGGAACGGCTCAATCGGAATTTCTGGATAGAGTACTTTCACTTCCTCAGTTCTTTAGTTATCTTGATATTTTAGCAGAGGTGCAGAACAAACGAAAAACGATGTAAGTTACCCCGTGGGCGCCAACGATGTCAGGCTGCGGCCTAGCCGGAGAAGACGGTGCCGACGGGCTCTCCCTTGACGACCTTCACAAGAGCGTCTTCGGTCCAGACGTTGACCACCGAGATGGGCAGGTTGTTGTCCATGCACATGGCGATCGCGGTGCTGTCCATTACGCCGATACGCATGTTGAGGGCGTCGATATAGGAGAGCTGTTTGAAGCGGCGGGCATCACTGTTTTGCTTCGGGTCTTTGTCGTAGACTGCGTCCACCTTTGTCGCTTTGATCAGGATTTCGGCGTCGATCTCCATGGCACGCAGGCTGGCCGCCGTATCGGTGGTGAAGTAGGGATTGCCAGTGCCAGCGCCGAAGATGACAACGCGGCCCTTTTCCAGATGGCGAATGGCCCGGCGCTGAATGTAGGGTTCGGCCACGGCCCGTATTTCGATGCCTGTCATGACACGAGTGGGCAGGCCGGCGCGCTCGAGGGCGTCCTGCAGCGCGAGCGCGTTCATCACCGTCCCCAGCATGCCAATGTGGTCGGCGGTCACCCGCTCCATGCCATGATCGAGGCCGTCCTCCTTACCCCGCCACATGTTGCCGCCGCCGATAACCAGGGCCACCTCTGCCCCCAGGTTAACGATCGCCAGGATCTTCTGGGCAGCTTCTTCGGCCCGTCTGGGGTCGATGCCGAAGCCGCCTTCGCCTGCCAGCGCCTCGCCTCCCATTTTGAGTAGAACCCGGCGGTATCTGAGACCATCCATTACAGCTACTCCTGTGATTGGGCGCCTCCTCCTGGCAGGGCGCCGGCGATGACGCAAAAAAGCCCAGCCCAAAGAAGGCTGGGCTGGACTTACGAGGCGGTCAGCCGATCTGCAGGCGGCTGAAACGACGAATCTGGATATTTTCGCCAAGGCTGGCGATGTTTTCGACGAGAACGTCCTTGACGTTTTTGTCAGAGTCCTTGAAGTACTCCTGTTCCATCAGGCATACATCGCCGTACCATTTTTCCAGCTTGCCTTGAGCGATGCGCTCAAGGATGTTTTCGGGCTTGCCGGTTCCCTCTGCCTGGGCTTTGTAGATGGCTATCTCCCTTTCCATAACGTCAGCAGGAACCTCTTCCCGGGCCACGTATTCGGGATTGGACGCCACAATGTGCATCGCGAGATCTCGCGCCAGCTCCTGAAACTGCTCGGTGCGGGCTACGAAATCGGTCTCGCAGTTGAGCTCGACCATTGCGGCGACCTTGCTGCCGTGGTGGACATAGGTACCGATGATACCTTCATGGGCATCGCGGTCGGCCTTCTTGGCCGCGGCCGCCAGCCCCTTCTCGCGCAGATATTCCACGGCTTTGTCAAAATCGCCATTATTTTCGTTCAGCGCTGTTTTGCAGTCGAGAATGCCGGCTCCCGTAGCGCCGCGCAACTCTTTCACCATCTGTGCTGTGATCGCAGCCATACTCCTCCTCCTGATTGCCTTGCTGCACAGTCATTCACGCATCAACGCGTGTCTGCTCTATCCGCGTAATCGTCCGCACTGCGCAAATGTTTCGCCTTCGCAGCCGTGCGGACGATTATGTCTGACTGTCGGATTCCGGCGCGCAGTGTACTCTGCGGCGCCTTTTCGACATGACATTGCTGCTGATATACGCTGTGCGCTGCGGCCGGTGTACGAAACAGGCCGGCGCACAGCAGCGGCGGCTCTACCCTTCTTCACCGACCGGCTGAGTTTCCGCCGGCTCGGGCTCCGCCTGTTCAAGGGACGCTTCATCGCCCGCCTGCATAGGTTCTGACTCAGCGACAGCCGCTGTATTCTCTGCCTCGGAGACGTCAGCGGTCTGCGCTGCGGGTTCGCTCCCTTCTTCCTCGTCTTCCATACCTTGCAATTTGGCCAGTGTGCTCGGCCCGAGGTACTGCTCCAATTCCGCCAGCTCGTCGTCAGAAACCTGTCCGGTCTCTACCATTTCCACTTCGCGGAAGCGGCGTCCCTCTTCAACTGCGTCGGCGATAATCCGTGTAATCAGTTTAACGGCTCGGATCGCATCATCATTGCCAGGTATGACATATGTGATCTCATCCGGGTCGGAGTTGGTATCCGCCACTGCGATCAGGGGGATGCCAATCTTGTTTGATTCCTTGACGGCCAGCTCTTCCCGTTGCGTATCAATCACGAAGATCAGATTGGGCATTTCGGTGAGCGTCTTGATCCCGCCGATACGACGGTTCAGTTTGGCGAGTTCACGATCGATAACCAGTTGCTCGATCTTGGGAAGCGACTGGAATTCACCATTGGACTTACGCCGTTCCTGGCGGTTCAGATAGTCGATTCGCTGTTTGATCGTGGCCCAATTTGTCAGCGTGCCCCCCAGCCAGCGATTGTGGATGTAGGGCATACCGCAACGGGTTGCCTCCAGTTCGACGGTGCCCTGCGCCTGTCTCTTCGTGCCGACAAACAGGATTGTGCCGCCATCGGCGACCAGACGACGCACCATTTCATAGTATTCATTGATGCGTGTCATCGTCTGGTGCAGATCGATGATATGGATTCCACTGCGCTCCGTAAAGATATACGGACGCATTTTCGGGTTCCAGCGCCGGGTCCTGTGCCCGAAGTGTACGCCGGCCTCCAGCAACTCTTTCATTGTTACGACTGATGCCACAAGAACCTCCAGGGTTTCGCTTCCGCCCTGTTCACGCTGGGAATGACCGCGTCTTGGCGGCACCCCATTCCTCAGTCCCAGGACGTGTTGAATGGATAGTAACTCGATCTGTTCTGTCGATAGTGTGTAGCCATCACAGACCGACTGTGAATGTTAACATAGTTGGCGCTGAGTCCAAAAATAGCCCGCGGGAGATCGTTAACCGGTTCTGGCACGGGTCAGGACTGTTCTGCATCCTTGAAGTCGCGGAATCGATAGCCCAGACCCCGTTCGGTGAAGATGTAGCGCGGCTTCGATGGATCCATTTCGATCTTTTTACGGAGATAGGTGACATACAGACGTAACAGATGATTGTCGTTTACGTATTCGTGCCCCCATACTTTCGTCAACAGCACCTCATGGGGGACCACCCATCCTGCATTCTGGATGAGCTGGTGAAGGAGACGGTATTCGGTTGGGCGCAGACTCAGTCGGTCGCCATTGACAATCACATCACGCCGCTGCAGGTCCACCTGCAACCGGTCATCAATCTTGATGATCTGGTCCTCCGGCCGGGCATTGGTCACTTCAAAGCGACGCAGCACCGCACGTATGCGGCTGGACAGCTCGCGCGGGCTGAACGGCTTTGTTATATAGTCATCCGCGCCCAGGTCCAGCCCTTTGATGCGATCGCCCTCGTCCGAAAGCACGGTAAGCATAATGGCTGGAATATCGCTGATTTCGCGCAGCCGTTTAAGTGTTTCGAATCCGTCCAGGCCCGGCATTTCAACGTCCAGAAGGACGAGATTGGGTTCATATTCGCGGATTTTTTCCAGCGCCTGGAAGCCGTCATTGGCTTCCAGCGTCTGATAGCCTTCCAGGTCCAGATTCATTTTCACGAACCGCACCATGCGCGGTTCGTCGTCAACGACCAGGATCTGTTTGGCGGGGCCTGTTTGCGACATTACGACATACCTCGGATTTCTTTGCCCCTGCGCGCGAAAGGGGCGTCACCGGTAATGATAACATGAACCCTTTGCGCCCCGATAGTCCTTGCCATTGGGGGTGCATCCCAAAATGGGGGTGAACAGTCGCATACCTCTGGAGGCAACTAGGCCACGGTCACTTCACTTTCCAATTGCCTGCAAATGAATTGGTGTTTCTCACCCCTCTCCCCTCTCTCCTTGCTTTTGGGCGGTCGGGCCTATTCGGCCCTCCCTTGTGCGGGGGCTCCGCCCCCGCAACGCCCCCTCTCCTACAACACGCCTCATCGAACCGGGTGTCGATATTGGTGACAGGTGCCTAATCCAAGGTGTCCAGCCAGACCACGTCCCGCCAGTCCCATCAGGTCCCCGCAGGTGCCAGCCTTGTGCCTGCCCTCGCACCCTCCCCAACTGACGGACGCAACCGTACGGCCGGGCCTGGCGCTTGCACTGCGTCTCGCCCAAAGACGGTAAACAACGCCAGCCACCGCTGGCGCCGATTACCCGCCAGACTGTTCCCACACCATATCTGGGATACACCCACCATTGGAATCGAAGTCGGAACGACCATCTGTTTCGGGGGTAGGCATTCCCGTCTTGTGTAGTTGGTAGGCTATACAAAGGAAACTGAAATTGGAGCAAATGGGATTTGACAGCAGCGAAGGGATGGGATAGTCTAGCATTCCTTGTCTCCGAGATCGTGAAGTCGACGGCCTCACGATTGCAGACAGAAGGTCTGGCTGGGTGACATGCACTGTGCACAGTTCATGTAGTTGCAGATCAGCCGGATCGGAATTTGTCAGGCGAGGCATGGATGTAGTAAGGTAACAGGGTTGTGGCACATTAACAGCTGAAGAGTGGCAAGATAAGCGAGTCCAGCAGACCTGTCAGTCGTTTTCGGGTTGTTCTGCGTCCTGGCTTTAGGTTGGGGTGTGGAGCGGTTCGGGAGCGAGATGACTTGAGAGTTTTGAAGAGCTTTGCGTAGAAGTGCTGATGTTTCTGAGCGTACTGGGTGTAAGAGGTATGCGAGAGTGGCAGCAGCGAAAATACGGAGAGTTTGATCCTGGCTCAGGATGAACGCTGGCGGCGTGCTTAACACATGCAAGTCGAACGGGAAGCGGTGCCAGTTACTTCGGTGATTTGGTGCCGTGGAGAGTGGCGAACGGGTGCGTAACACGTAGGTAACCTGCCCTGAAAGGGGGGATAACCACGGGAAACTGTGGCTAATACCGCATAATCTCGCCGAGACGGTGGTTTCGGTGAGGAAAGCTGAGGCGATTTGGGAGGGGCCTGCGGTCGATTAGCTGGTTGGTGGGGTAAAGGCCTACCAAGGCGATGATCGATAGCTGTTCTGAGAGGAAGACCAGCCACACGGGAACTGAGACACGGTTCCGACTCCTACGGGGGGCAGCAGTGAGGAATATTGCGCAATGGGGGGAACCCTGACGCAGCAACGCCGCGTGGAGGACGAAGGTTTTCGGATTGTAAACTCCTTATCTGGGGGAAGAGGAAGGACGGTACCCCAGGACGAAGACACGGCTAACTAGGTGCCAGCAGCCGCGGTAATACCTAGGTGTCGAGCGTTATCCGGAATTACTGGGCGTAAAGGGTGCGCAGGCGGCGATACAAGTCTGGCGTGAAAGCTTCTGGCTTAACTGGGAGAGGACGTTGGAAACTGTATGGCTAGAGTGAATGAGAGGGGGGCGGAAATCCCGGTGTAGTGGTGGAATGCGTAGATATCGGGAAGAACACCAGAGGCGAAGGCGGCCTCCTGGCATTTTACTGACGCTGAGGCACGAAAGCGTGGGTAGCGAACGGGATTAGATACCCCGGTAGTCCACGCTGTAAACGATGTGAACGAGGTGTGGGCGGTGTAGAAGCCGTCTGTGCCGGAGCAAACGCGATAAGTTCACCGCCTGGGGAGTACGGTCGCAAGGCTAAAACTCAAAGGAATTGACGGGGGCCCGCACAAGCAGCGGAGCGTGTGGTTTAATTCGATGCAACGCGAAGAACCTTACCTGGGCTTGACATGTACGTAGTAGTGAAGGGAAACCGGAACGAGCCTTCGGGCAGCGTAGACAGGTGCTGCATGGCTGTCGTCAGCTCGTGTCGTGAGATGTTGGGTTAAGTCCCGCAACGAGCGCAACCCGTGTTGCTAGTTACAAGTGTCTAGCGAGACTGCCGGTAACAAGCCGGAGGAAGGTGCGGATGATGTCAAGTCAGCATGGCCTATATGTCCAGGGCTACACACACGCTACAATGGCTGGTACAAAGGGAAGCGAAAGGGAGACCTGAAGCGAATCTCAACAAAGCCAGTCATAGTTCGGATTGCAGGCTGCAACTCGCCTGCATGAAGCCGGAGTTGCTAGTAACCGCAGGTCAGCAATACTGCGGTGAATACGTTCCCGGGCCTTGTACACACCGCCCGTCACGTCATGGGAGTTGGTAAGACCTGAAGACGGTGACCCAACCTTCGGGAGGGAGCTGTTTAGGGTGGGACTGATGACTGGGACGAAGTCGTAACAAGGTAGCCGTACCGGAAGGTGCGGCTGGATCACCTCCTTTCTAAGGAAGCGAGGACGTCTGTGTGGAGGCAGCGCAGAGGCTGCAGAGAGCAGTTGATGTGCTGTCGGGGAAGCGGAGACGTCCGCAGCAGTGAGGTCTGTGAAGGATAGGTTATCTTGCCACTTTTCAGGGGTTAACGTGGCCTCTGAAGTGTGAAGGCAGGGCAAGTGGCAGAAGGGCCTGTAGCTCAGACGGTTAGAGCACTGTGCTGATAACGCAGGGGTCCGTGGTTCGAGTCCACGCAGGCCCACAGTCGTGCGGTGGAAGCGTGAAGTATGCGCTGAAACCGTGTGACGGCAGCAAGGAAGGGTACTGCAGGTCCGGCCGGAGCGAAGCAGAAGGCTGGGAGCGGGAAGCCCGGCCGGCTGTGCAGAAGTAAGCAGAGATGGCACATTAAGAACTGAATAGGATGGAGAAGAACTGCTGTAGGAGTAGGAAGGGTGCGGCAGCTGCGAGGTTGCCGCGCACAAACACAGCAGGTTAAGCTACGAAGGGCATACGGAGGATGCCTTGGCGCCAAAGGCCGAGGAAGGACGTGTACCACTGCGAAAAGCTGCGGGGAGTTGTGGTAAGGCATAGATCCGCAGATATCCGAATGGGGAAACCCGCCCTGGGGAATGCCGGGGCAGCGCGCAGTGAAAAGATAGCTGCGCAGCGGGGAACTCGGGGAAGTGAAACATCTAAGTACCCGGAGGAAAAGAAACGATTCCGTTAGTAGTGGCGAGCGAAAGCGGAGCAGTCCAAACCGTACCGGCGCAAGCTGGTGCGGGGTAGCAGGACCGACGTAAGGTCTGGAGCGGATAGCGGAACCGCACTGGAAAGGCGGACCGGAGAGGGTGAGAGTCCCGTAGGCGAAATCCGGGAAAGACTGGTCGGGATCCTGAGTATCACGGGGCACGCAAACCCTGTGAGAAGCTGGGGAGACCACTCTCCAAGACTAAATACCTTTGGCGACCGATAGTGGACAAGTACCGTGAGGGAAAGGTGAAAAGGACCCCTGATAGGGGAGTGAAAGAGAGCCTGAAACCGTATGCTTACAAGCAGTCAGAGCCTGATGCCGGGTTCGTCCCGGCCGGGTGATGGCGTGCCTATTGGAGAATGAGCCAACGAGTTACGGTCAGTAGCAAGGTTAAGGTGTGATAGCCGGAGCCGAAGCGAAAGCGAGTCTGAACAGGGCGAATAAGTTGCTGGCAGTAGACCCGAAACCAGGTGAGCTATCCATGTCCAGACTGAAGCGGGAGTAAAATTTCGTGGAGGGTCGAACCGTTGTACGTTGCAAAGTGCTCGGATGAGGTGTGGATAGGGGTGAAATGCCAAACGAACCTGGAGATAGCTGGTTCTCGCCGAAATAGCTTTAGGGCTAGCGTCGTTTGCTGAGGATAGGAGGTAGAGCACTGGATGAGGTAGGGGGCGAAATGCTTACCGAACTCAACCAAACTCCGAATGCCTATGCTTGAGAACGGCAGTTGGACTACGGGAGATGAGTTTCGTGGTCAAGAGGGGAACAGCCCAGACCGTCAGCTAAGGTCCTTAAGTGGAGACTAAGTGGGAAAGGAAGTGGTGTTACAGAGACAGCCAGGAGGTTGGCTTGGAAGCAGCCATCCTTGAAAGAGTGCGTAACAGCTCACTGGTCAAGTGATACTGCGCCGAAAATATAACGGGGCTTAAGTCACCCACCGAAGCTACGGTTTTGCAGATGCTTTCGGGTATCTGTAAGAGGTAGGCGAGCGTTCCATGTGCATTGAAGCGGTACTGCGAAGAGCCGTGGAGTGCATGGAAGCGAGAATGTTGGCACGAGTAGCGAGAGCTGTGTGAGAACCGCAGTCCCCGGAAGTCTAAGGTTTCCGACGGGAGGTCAATCCGCGTCGGGTTAGTCGGACCTAAGGCGAGGCCGAAAGGCGTAGTCGATGGATAACAGGTGAATATTCCTGTACCGCATCAGGTTGTTTGAGCGAAGGGGTGACGCAGAAGGGTAGGTCAGCCAGCGGCTGGAAGAGCTGGTGCCAAGCCTGTAGGTGCTGAGGACGGGGCGAAAAGACCGTCTGAGCTGAGAGGTGAAGGCGAGCCTGAATCAGGTGGAAGTGATTGAACCCAAGCTGACGAGAAAAGCCTCTAGTGAGACCTATGCGACCGTACCGCAAACCGACACAGGTAGACAGGTGGAGAACACCAAGGGGGACGGGAGAACCTTCGTCAAGGAACTAGGCAAAAAGGGTCCGTAACTTCGGGAGAAGGACCGCCTCGGTAGAGTGAGGGTACAGACGTGCCTGAGCTTGAGGAGGCCGCAGAGAAAAGGCCCTGCCGACTGTTTACCAAAAACACAGGTCCGTGCGAAGTTGAGAGACGACGTATACGGGCTGACGCCTGCCCAGTGCCGGAAGGTTAAGGGGAGAGGTGAGAGCTTTGAACTGAAGCCCCGGTGAACGGCGGCCGTAACTATAACGGTCCTAAGGTAGCGAAATTCCTTGTCGGGTAAGTTCCGACCCGCACGAAAGGCGTAACGAGTGGGGCGCTGTCTCGACGGAGGGCCCGGTGAAACTGAAGTAGGAGTAAAGATGCTTCTTACCCGCAGCAGGACAAAAAGACCCCGTGGAGCTTTACTGCAGCTTGATATTGGATTAGGGCTTACTCTGTGTAGGATAGGTGGGAGACTGCGAAGCTGGTTCGCCAGGATCGGTGGAGTCGCTGGTGAAATACCACCCTGATTGAGTTTTGGTTCTAACCTGTGCCGTGACCCGGTATGGGGACAGTGTCAGGTGGGCAGTTTGACTGGGGCGGTCGCCTCCCAAAAGGTAACGGAGGCGCGCAAAGGTTCCCTCAGGCTGAATGGAAACCAGTTGAAGAGTGCAAACGCAAAAGGGAGCTTGACTGCGAGACGGACATGTTGAGCAGAGACGAAAGTCGGCGTTAGTGAACCCACGGTTCTGAGTGGAAAGGCTGTGGCTTAACGGATAAAAGCTACCCCGGGGATAACAGGCTAGTCTTCCCCAAGAGTTCACATCGACGGGAAGGTGCGGCACCTCGATGTCGGCTCGTCACATCCTGGGGCTGGAGCAAGTCCCAAGGGTTGGGCTGTCCGCCCATTAAAGTGGCACGCGAGCTGGGTTCAGACCGTCGTGAGACAGGTCGGTCTCTATCCGCTGTGGGCGCAAGGGAATTGAGAGGAGCTGTCCCTAGTACGAGAGGACCGGGATGGACAGACCGCTGGTGTACCAGTTGTCGTGCCAACGGCATAGCTGGGTAGCTAAGTCTGGGAAGGATAACCACTGAAAGCATCTAAGTGGGAAGCCAGCCTCAAGATAAGTTCCCTCACAGAGAGAGTCTGGTAAGTGCGCTGGTAGACGACCAGTTTGATAGGCGGGACGTGTAAGGGCTGAGAGGTCTTGAGCGGACCCGTACTAACGCACGAGGGCTTAACCTGTATGTAGCTTCTTGCGCTTGTAGTAGTACTTCTTTATCCTGTTCAGTTCCTAGTGTGCCATGTGGGTGGCATGACGGACGGCATGCAGGCAGCGCGGCAACGGTTCACCGTAACCCCGCCGCTGCCGGACAGACTGCTTTGCACACAATGCAGCTCCCAGCATGCAGTCGCACACCACCCGCACCTTACAACCTGCGTGAGCAAAGAGGAGTTGGTGGCAAGAGCGGTGGGGAGACACCCGGTCCCATCCCGAACCCGGCAGTAAAGTCCACCAGCGTCGATGGTAGTGCGGGGGCGACCCCGTGTGAGAGTAGACCGCTGCCAACCTCCTCTTTCTTATATGTCGGTAGATCGGAGACTCCCTTAACGGGAGTTTTTAGTTTTCATGAGGGCGCGGCTGCCCGTGTTGGCAGGGATATCGCTTCGGACTTTCCCTGCTCCCCTTGCCCATCCTCAAACAGCCAGCATCTCGCCATTTGACCTTCCGCCGGTTCAAAGGCCGGCGGGCTTTCCTGCGCGCACGGTGCAAATACAAGGGGGCAGCGCGGGTGGAAACGGCAACCCGCAGGCGGCTCGCGCAGGTCCGGCGGCGCACCGGGGATGAACTGTGGCAACGTGTCACCGTGAAGCCGGGGAATGCTGGCCAGAAGCCGTTGCGTATAGGGGTGGCTGGGGTGTAGCAACACCTGGTCGGCGCTGCCGATCTCGACGATCTCGCCCGCATAGACCACGGCCAGATCGTCGCAAACGTCGCTCGCCAGGGCGATGTCGTGGGTGATAAAGATGATGGCCAGGTTCATATCCTGCTTCAGCCGTTTGAGCAGGTTGGTGATCTGGGTCTGAACGCTGGCGTCCAGAGCCGAAGTGGGTTCATCCATGATGACCACGGGCGGCTCCAGGATCAGGGCGGCCGCGATCATGGCACGCTGCTTCATGCCGCCGCTTAGTTCATGCGGATAGCGGTCATATACATCGGCGGGCAGCCCCACATAGGCCAGCAGTTCCAGGGCGCGGTCGCTCGCCTCCTGCTTACGTGCGGTTCCGCCCACCATCAGCGGCTCGATTATCTGCTCCCCTACACGCAGGACAGGGTTAAGGCCGTTCTGCGCGCCTTGGGGAACCAGGGAGAGCTTCTGCCAGCGAATCTCCCGCCGAAAACGGTCGTCCGTCAAGCCGAGAAGTTCCTGCCCGTTCAACCAGACTTCGCCGTCATAGCGGGCCACGTTTGTGGGCAGCATGCGCATGATGGCGAGGGCGAGCGAGGATTTGCCGCTGCCCGATTCACCCACCAGACCTAGAGCAGAGCCGCCGCGCGCGAGGGAAAAGGAGACGTTGTCCACCGCGCGCACAGCGCCGGCGCGGTCGGCATAGTGGAAGGTGAGATCGCGGACGTCTAGAAGCGATGTCATGGCGGCGACCGCCTCAGCCGCGGGTTCACCACCGGTTCAATTCCCAATCCAAGCAGCATGAAGGTGAGGGCGGTAATGACGATACAGAGGCCGGGAGGCACGATCCACCACCAGTAGCCGAGATAGATGCCGCCGGTGCGGAAGCCAGCCTCGAGTATCTGTCCCCAGGTGGGGATGGAGGGGTCGCCGAGGCCGAGAAAGCTGAGGCCCGCCTCGGACAAAATCGCGGCGGGGGCGCCGAAGATGAGTTGGGCGAAGACGTAAGGAGTAATCTGGGGCAGGATGTGGCGGAACATCACCCGTCGCCGCGACGCGCCCAGGCTCTGAATGGCTTCGACCAGCTGGTTGGTGCGCACGTGGAGGACCATACTGCGAATCTGGATGGTCAGGCCCGGCCAACCGAAGATGACGAGGATGAAGATGATCATCCACAGGCTGGGGCCGACGATGAAAAGCATGAAGATGAGCAGCGGCAGCACCGGCACGTTGGCAACGATATCGGAGATGCGCTGGATCGTGATGTCGGCCCGTCCGCCCAGGTAACCGCTAGCAATGCCCAGCGATGTGCCGATCGCGGTGGACATCAAGGCCGAAATGATGCCGATGAAGAGCGCGACAGGCACGCCGAACAGCAGGCCCCGGGCCAGGTCTCTGCCCAGGCTGTCGGTGCCCATCAGGCCGAACACCGCGCCGCCCACGACGAAGCGCACCTTCCCCACACTGTCGCCCTCCTCCCGCATTGCAGCCTGGACGATGATCTCATAGTCACCGGTCAGTGGCGCGAACGCTTCCGCAGCGTCGCCGGCGGGGACGCCAAAGAGGAAACGGTCTACGCGTCCGCCGATCTGCGTGCCGTCCAGCCGCAGATCAAACTCGTCGGCAAGGAAATTCTGCACCGCGGTCACGGTTGCTTCGTCGGTGCTCAGTTGCACCCGCAACGGCGTTTGGCCATATCGCAGGAACGGTCCGCTCTCACCTTCACGGGGACCGCGCACCGTGTGGCGGTAGATGCGCAGCTGTTTGCCGTCCGGCCGTTTGAGCGAGATCAACACCAGGGGCGGCCGCTCTGCGTATTTGACGTCGGCGAGGGTGACGGCCAGAAAGGTCGGCGGGTGAGAAGAGGCATGGGTCAGGGGGAAACGCCAGCTATGGACCGGCCCGCTGCGAGCCATCTGCACAGTTTGCGGCTCCGTACCCTCGAAGACGCGGTGGTGTGGCCGGGCCTCCCGGCGAAATAAGTTAGTCCAGGCCGGCGGCACCGCTTTAGGGTTATCCACCCAGACGATGGGACTGCTCCACTGGCTCTCGCCGAAGTCCAGTGGAAATACGAGGAGTACATAGAGTGCCACCACGATCAGCAGGCCCAACAGGCTGACGCCGCCGAAGCCCGGCCCGCTGCGCAGAAGCTCACGCAAGGCGTCGGCCCTGTTCACGGCGTTTTCCTCCGCGCGCCGGTCTTCGTTCGGGGCCCAAGGGACGTCCCGCCTGCAAAGCTGCCGTTCGGCATCAGTCTGTATACCTCACACGAGGATCGAGAAATACGTAGAGCACTTCCAGTACGATACGGATCACGACATACATCAGAGTGAAGATGAAGGTAAGGGCAACGATGACGTTTTCGTCCGGTGTGCCGGCAAGGGCTTCGTAGTAGAGACGGCCCATGCCCTGCCAGTTAAAGACGGTCTCCACCAGAATCGAGCCTGACACTGATCCGGCCAGGCCGAACATGAGGCCGGTGACGATCGGCGGGGCGGCCACGCGCAGTATGTGGCGGAGGCGAACCCGGCTCTCGGGCAGACCCTTGGCGCGGGCGATCTTGACGTGGTCTTCCTGGGCAATATTGAGTGTGATGGTGCGAATCGAGTAGATCGACGGCCCAAAGCTGACGAGAACCAGGGTAATCACCGGCAGCAGAGCATGTGAGACAAGGTCGAAGAAGCGGGGCAAGGGCTCTGTAGGCGGCGGCGTACTGTACATGCCGCCGGAAGGAAGGATTCGCAGCTGGATGGAGAGAATCAGTATAAACAGGATGCCGATCCACCAGGTGGGGATGGCATAAGAAACGGCTGCAAACCCGGAAACAAAGCGATCCAGCCAGGAGCCCTGGCGGGTGGCAAGATAGGAGCCGCCGACGATGCCGATGATGGCGGTGATGATAAACGATGTGGTGAGCAGGAGCATGGAGTTGGGCACGCGCTCGGTCACGATATCGAAGACACGATTGCTGCCGTCGAAGCTGCGCAGCGAGCGGGCTTCGCCCAGGTCGAGGGTCAACACCCGCAATGCGGTGCGCGGGAGGCGATAGTACCAGGGCGTGCGCAGCCCATAGAAGATCTCCAGTTCCTCGCGGCGCTTCTCCAGCACCTTTTCCATCTCGTCGGGGTCGCGGATGGTCTCGGCCAGCGCGGTTCGCTCGGCGCGCAACTGCTCTCCTATCGTTGCAGCGAGAATGCGGTCGGAAAAGCCGGTCAGGCCCAGCGTCAACACCAGCATGAGCAGAACGACGAAGAAAACCCCGACCATGGTGAGGGAACGGACGAGGAGGGGACGAAAAAGTGACATTACAGCAGTGGTCAGTGGCTAGTGATCGGTGGTCAGTAGTCAGGGGAGTAAGTGAAGTTGCTATTCACTATACACTGTCCACGTTTCACTAGCCACTGCTGTTAACGTCTGCGGCGCATGAGCAGGATGCCGCCAAAGATGATGACAGCGACCACGGCGCCGACAACTACGTTCACGGGCAGACCGGCGGCCGGTTCGGATTCAGCTTCTGCAGACTCGGTCTCTTCAGATTCGGCTTCTTCAGACTCAGACGCAGTGCTCTCCGATTCGGCTTCTGCATCCGATTCGGAGGCGGTTTCTGTATCGGATTCCGCTGTGTCGGACTCTGCTTCGGTGTCAGCCGCCGTCTCGGATTCACTCTCTTCCTCGTCAGCTGCGGCCTCGGACGACTCCTCATCCGAGTCGGAAGATGAAGCTTCCTCTGTTTCGGAGGACTCTGATTCCTCCGCTGCCGGCTCCTCTTCGATGATGGCGATATCCGCTTCCAGCTCGATGCGCCGCTCCGCCATGCGGGCCAGCTCATCGCTGTAGGCAACCAGCACCAACTCGTAGATCCCCAGATCCAACTCGTCCGTGGTCTCAGCAGTCATTCTGATTGCAAACCAGTTGGGGTCCAGGGTGTCGGCGTCGCCCTGCTGGATGATCTCCCCGGTGGCGGTGTCGATCAGCAGATAGCGCAAGGACAGATTGCCAGGCCCTTCCAGCGTCAAGGTAACTTCATAGTCAGCGCCCAACTCGATCGGCGGCGCCTCGATCTCGGTATATTCGATCAGATCAGGCAGCCCGCGGTAGAGATCGCTGGCTGTGAAGGGGTAGTTCTCGTCACGGAAGGCGGCCAGCTCGGCGAATTGGGCCGGTGGATCATAACGCTCCAACGTGAAGGGACCGTTGCTGATAACCATGTGCCCTTTCTCGTCAAACCAGTCGAGCACAGCTGTGTAACGTTCCACGCCCTCTTCGCTGCTGGTGAGGACCATCTCGCCGTCGGCAGTGGGCAGGGTGAACACATCGGTGGGGATGGTCTCTGCCCGTCGCAGGTCCAGCATGGCCTTGCGTACGAGGCGGGCATCCCGGTCCAGCACCAGGCTGATCCATGGCACGTTGTAGCGAGCGGCAGCCGTGTCGCTAAACGCAGCCCGCCGCTGGCCGAATACCAGTTCATCCATCGCATAGAGCATCTCCCAAGGAGTACTCAACCCGGAGGGGATACCGTAGGAGGCGATGTAGTTCTGTTCAAAATGCCAGAAGTCCACATAGGCTTCGATGCGATTTTCGTCCAGCACGCGGTAGCCCTTGATCGTTTCCAGGAAGGGACGCGCGGTTGTGGCGATGACCGTTTCGATCCTGGCTTTATCGGGATTGTAGGACAGGTCGAAGCCCTGATAGATAGAATAGAGCACATCGGCCATGCTGATCGGCTGGCCATGATGCCACGGGGCCTGGAAGAATTTGCTGTAGTCGTAGACGACCTTGCTGGTGGCGGTTACCTCTTCACCCACGTTCGACCACCGGCCCCGTTGCGCGTTCCACATGATGGCGTCTGCCGGCACATCCAACGTGCCGTCGGGTCCGGCCGTCTCAACCTCATAGTCGATACGGAAGGGCGCCGGGATCCCGGTGAACGGGTCATTCCAAATGGCCGGGTCCTGCAGATGCCGCCAGATGTCGCTGCTGTAGACATCGCCGAATCCGCCGACCGGGTTCCACGTCGTGCGTTCAGTCCACACCCACAGGTGGCCCACAGTCAGTTCGTCGCTGCCCGCCTTATAGGCCGAACGGAGGCTCCACAGGCCGCGCGGCCCCGCGGCCAGGTCCTGGGTTATGCCCTCGACGCCGGCCTGTACTGGGAAAGCGTTCATGACGGTGGCGATCCAGATGCGGACCGACTCGTCGAGGCCGATGCGGGTCATTTCGCGATACATGTCGTCGCGCTCGGCCTGGTCGGCGAATTCACCCTTAAAAAGGCGCTCGCCCAGATCGTCCAGCTCTTCGTTTTCGTAGTGCCAGAAGCCGACCTCTTTCCAGCCGGGCATGTTCCCCAGCCAGGGGGCATAGAAGGAGTTGATACCGCCGAAATCATAGCGGTTGGGCGAACCGCGGCCCCAGCCTTCGGTGTACAGATGCCATTCAAACTGGGCCGGATCGGTGGCATAGACGGTCTGGATGGCTGGCGCGAAGGTCTGGCGATTGGACGCGACCGCGAACCCGGCGTCCTGCAGGGCCGATCGAATCAGATCGCCCACGTCGCGCCGCTCGTCCTCCACGCGCATGATGAACTTGAGGCGGACCGGCTGCTCGTTGAAATGCCACACATCGTCAACCAACTCTGCGCCGGCCTCAGTCATGGCATCGGCGATCAGTTGGCGTGCGTATTCGGGATCGTAGTCCAAATCCGCCTGCTGAATCACGTCGAAGACGGTCAGATAATCGTAATCGGTGGAGGCCACGTTGGTGTACATCGGACTCGCCTGGCCCTGGTAGATCTCCCGGGTGACAAACTCGCGGTCGATCAGGCGCTGCATGGCCTGCCGCACTTCCTTGATCGAGAAGGGGTTCAACCTTCCTTCCGGGGCCGGCGCCGGGTTGAGAATCAGCGAGATTGTGCTGGCCGGCGCCTCAAAGAGTTGGATGCCCTCGTTGTCGCGCAGCTCACGGGCCGCGGCAATCTTCAGATTGAAGTAGTAGAGGTCCATCTCCCCAGCTTCCAGATCCAGCGGCGCGCGGTCAACGTTGAACGCTTTGAAATAGAGCCGCTCGACCGCCGGCCCGGGTTCCTCATGAGGAGGACTGTATTGGGCCAGAGCCGAGGAGGAGAGACCGATTATGATCGCCAGGCTGATCGGGACGACTTTGAGCAGCCACGCTGGGATTTTGGTCGACCTAGTCGTATTCATAGTACAGATCCTTTCGCCAACACCCGCGGCCAGCAGCCACCCGGTTACCGCCCGCCGCCGACCTCTTTGGGGCGTCTGGCATTCAGGACGGCCGCGACCCATTTGCCGCTGACGGCTCATCCAGTTCGTCTACGGAACGAAACCCACAGCAGGCCGAGCGCAATGCCGATACCGACGCCGCCGACCACCGGCCAGGTCGCGCTCCCGCCAGGTACAGCAGATGTGGCGAGTGCCGTCGTTGCCGGCACACTCTCCACCGCGACCTGGTGTGCAGCAGGCGACAGACCGGCTTGCGATGCCGTTCCGTTCAACTGTTCCAACTTCTCATCCAGGGCATCCAGCTTCTTTTCCAGGTCCTGGACATTGTCGAAGCCGAACTCCATATAGAATGATGTGGAGGCGAAGTTGCCCGATTCGTCGACCAACGTCACCCGGTGGGCGCCTTCACCGGAGATGGGAACGAAGATCTGCTGTGTATAGCGCCCGAGCTTGTCGGTGCGGCCGGATGCGGCGTTGGCGCCCCCGACAAGCAGGAAAATATCCATATCCGATTGGAAGCCGTGCCCCTGAACGGTGATGGTCTCGCCGGCAGCCCCGGCGTCGGGGCTGATGAAGATTTCGGGGCGGGCGATGGCGCGCTGGCGGCTAAAACCGATCTTCTGATTAATGGGGCCAAACTCGCCGAGGCGAGTATCGGCCCAAACCAGATAGGCGTCGTTCTCGCTGGCGGCGATGGCGAAATAGTCGCCAAGGAAGAGCCCGTTGGGAAAGCCTTTGTTGGGATTGGAGGGGAAGTCGGTCACGCGCGTGTCACCTACTTTGAGATCGATCTCTTCCAGTTCAAACCCCCACGTCTCCCCCTGATCTTCGGAACGGGTATAGTAGATATGGTAGCGGGTCCGGACGGGGTCGTCGCGCATATCCCCCCACATGAGATGGATGACGCCATCCGGCCCGACGTCCATGGCCGGGAAGAACTGAACGGCGTCGGTCTCGTCGGTGTTGATGCGTACGGGCCGCGACCAGCGGTCCCCGCCGTTGAGTGAGCGGATAAAGTATACGTCGCCCTCATCGAGCGGATTTTCCGCCGGTAGCGCAACATAGGCTACATAGAGCTCATCTTCAGGCCCTACCGATACCTTGGGGAAGGCGGACGCCCAGTAGCGGAAGTAGGCGTTACGGGGTCGGAACCCCGGCTCCAGGAAACGGGCGATACGCTTGGGCTCGCCGAAGGTTTCGCCGCCATCATCAGACTTGGACATATAGAATTCGGCGAGGCCCTTCATGCTTTCGTCGTCAGTGCTGTCGATCCAGGTTACATAGAGAGTACCCTTGGAATCGACGACGGGGAAGGGGCCCTGCACGACTCGCTTGGTGCCGATGGCGTTCGACTGGCCTTCAGTGTCGTCGATCTCGCCATAGGTGCGCTTTACGGTCGGGCCGACCGGGACAGGATCGGACCAGGTCAGACCCTGGTCGAGGGAGTAGGCCAGCATCGGCGTGGTCTGTACTTCAGGTGCGCCGAGAGTTGGGAGTTCACCGATGTAGAGGATGTCGTAGATGGTATTGAATTCGACAAAAGTGACGTAGACGACCGTCTGGTCTTCGATCGTGGGATGGGGGCCGGTGGTCATCCACGGTTTGTCGAGGAAGCTCATGCTCACTGTGCCGCGAATGCGGCCGGTGGGGTCAAGGACGGCATCGCTCTCAACATCGCTGCGGGCGCTGTCAACCGGCTCTTCCCAGACGAAGCCACCGTCTTTCGATGCCGAGACTGCGATCGAGGAGACGAGGGCGAAGCCGGTGGCGTTGCCGACAGAATATTCTTTGATACCGATAGAGATCGAGGCCATGTAGACATTGCCGTCGCTATCAAACTCCACCACCGGGTCACCGCCGGAGATGCGGTCTTTGCGCAGGTATTTGATCTGCTGCGGCCCCTCCCAATTCACCCCTCCGTCAATGCTGACGTAGGCCGAATTGTTAGGAAAATTGTAGTCGATCACACCCAAGACGAGGTGATCGGGATCATGCGGATTGACGGCGATGTCCGGCTCTGTCTGCAAAGGGCTATTACTGAAGTCGCGGGTCACCAGCAGGTCGCGGCTGAACGCGGGGGCTGGATCACGGTAGGGAACGAGGATGCCGGGCCCTACCGATTGTAGCAGCGGCGAATCACCTTCGCCGCCGGGCAGACTGGACAGATTCTGGCGATTGAGCGTGTTCCATCCCGGTCGGTCGAGGAAGATCCGATTGTCCACACCCTGGGCTATGAGCCATGCAGGACCGGAGAGCACATCCTGGATCGGATTCATGGCATCCTGAATATCGGCCGGATTCTTGCTGATCTTGCCGCGCGTCGGCAGTTGCGGCACCGGCATCTGGGCCGCTGCCGGCAGCGGCATAGCCAGGAGGAGGACGATCAATAGAAGTAGGGGGACTCGAAGGCCCAGGCGGAGGCGGTTGCCGGGTCGTCTGAACTTGGGCAGTCTAACCATGGGATACAGATCTCCTTATTATTACGTTAAACGCCAGCGACTCAGCCGCCGGCGATCCTTTCTCCGGAACACCTTTCCGCCGTTGTCGCCACCACCTTTGGACACGTTGCGGAGGCGGTACAGGTGGACGCAGGATTGGCCGTTTTGGTAACGGTCAGCCTGAATTTGGATTTCAACGGTAGGACATCAAATGATATTATAATAGCAAAATTGCGTTCTCAGTTTTGGTAAGCCTCACTCCCTTCGTGCAGGAAACAGGCTACAAAATGATTCGGCTCGACTTCACGGAGTCGCGGCGTCGTCAGTTCACACCGGCCGGCCATGAAGGAAGCGCAGCGGGGATGAAAGGAACAGCCGCTTGGCGCATTGACGGGACTGGGTGGTTCGCCCGGCAGGCTGGGCCGCTGGTGCAGTCGGTTGGCCGGGTCCGGTTCAGGCACGGCCGCGATGAGAGCCTGGGTATATGGGTGCATGGGATTGCGCACCACGTCTGCCGCCTCTCCCATCTCGACGACGCAGCCCAGATACATCACGACAATCCGCTGGGCAAAATGGCGGGCCGTGGCGATGTCGTGGGTTATGTACAGGAAAGCGATGTTGAACCGCTCCTGCAGCTCGCGCAGCAGTGCCAGTAACTCTGCCCGGCTGGACGCGTCAACCATGGAGACCGGCTCGTCGGCCACGATGAACTGCGGCTGCAGGACGAGTGCGCGTGCAATGCTGAGCCGCTGTCGTTGACCACCGGACAGCAGATCGGGGTACTTGCCTGCGATCTCCTGCGCCGGGCGCAGACGAACATCGTGCAGAGCCTGAAACACTCGCTCTCGCCGTTCGCTGTCGCTGCCGATACCGTGGATCACCAGGGGTTCGGCCACGCTCTCGTAAGCCGTCATAAAGGGATCGATGCTTGCGAACGGATCCTGAAAGATCGCGGCAGCCCGACGGCGGAACGCTTTTTGTTCCTTCTGTGATAAAGAGGTTATTGCTGTATTGTCAAAGCGGACATGGCCATCCGTAACCCTGACTAGGCCCAACGCCGCCCGTCCCAAGGTGGTCTTGCCGCTGCCGGACTCACCGACGACTGCGACGACCTCGCCTGCACCGATGTTCAGTGTCACGCCGTCTACAGCATGGACCGACTCGCTGCCAAAGAGACCTTTGCGAACACTGAAATGTACTTTGACATCGTGGAGTTGGACCAGCGGCTGGGACGAAGGCCTTTGGGGACGGGTTTCCATTGCCATATTCAACAGAAATATTCGCCATAATGCGACATGTCCTTGAGTATACTCATCCGCTGTCAAGTGCGCAAAGATACGGGCAGCATCCGGTCTGCAAGCCGCCTTGCCCTGTCGAAAGTCGATGAGTGAGTGAAGAGGAGTAGGGAGCGAGAACAGGTTCTCATTGCTCACGTTTTCGTATCCCCTCCTCAGATGGGAGGATCCCCGATGAATGACCATGATCGAATGCCGCGATACACTGTGGTTCTCTTGTTGTTGGCCGTGCTTGCTCTCATTCTGGCAGCCTGCCAACCGACGCCCAGTCGACCCAGGGCGGCGACGCGAACAGCACCCGCGGCTTCGACGCCCACACATACGCCGACACCTATCGTCATTCCCACACAATCGCCGGGGCCGACACCTACTGCCACGCCCGAGCCGCTGGCCGAACCTGATCGAAACCTGGCGGAATCACTGAGCGCCAAGGGGAAGTCGTTGTTTGGCACCAGCGACCTGACCGGCGCCGAAGCGGCCTTTATCGATGCGATTGCCGCCGACCCCAATTATTTGCCCGCGCATCTGGGCCTGACCGATGTCTACCTCTACCAGTCGCAGTACTGGCAGCAGGCGCTGCAATCGGCCGAGAACGCAAAGGCGCTGGCGCCGGAGGACAGCACCGCCATCGCATACATGGCGTGGGCAAAGCAGGGGGCCCACCATTTTGACGAGGCAAAGGAGCTGGGACTGCGAGCGGTGGAGTTGGACGGCGAAAACCCGACCGCGCACACGGCTCTGGCCGACATCCTTGTCAGCATGTATGAGGTCGACAGGGCCTATGAACACGCTCAGACCGCGGTGCGTCTGGATCCGGATTCGGCGGCGGGATGGGCGACGCTGGGATCGATCGCGTTCCAGATGCACGATTGGGACCGGGCGGGAGAGGCCTACGAACGGGCACTGGAACTGGAGCCGGATTTCTTTGCGTGGCATATCATCAACGCCCGCCATGAGTTTAATGTGTATGGCGATATCTATGCGGCGCGTTCGATCGCGAAACGTGCGATCGAGCTAGTTGCGGACCATGCTTCGACTCTCTTCTTTGAGGCTGACATGGCGGCGGAGGAAGGCGACTGGGAGACGAGTGAGGCGAAGTGTATGCAGACGATCGCGCTGGACCAGCCGCATACGCCGTTCCCGGATGCGTACAGCTGCATGGCGCTGATGTTGCTGCAACAGGAACGGAATGCAGAGACGGCAGCCTATCAGGCGCTGGCGGAAGAGCGGGCTACGGTGCACCGGCGGGATGTGACGCTGATCCGAATGCGGCTGCTCAATGATCAGGATCTGTGCTCCGAGTCACGAGCGCTGGCCGAGGACTGGCTGGAAGCGCGGCCCTACAGCATTTCGGCGATGCGGATGGTGGGCGTGAGCTATCTTTGTGAGAGAGATTTCACAACGGCGGCCACCTATTTCCGAAAGACGCTGGACGCGCTGCCGCAATCGGTGAGCGATGCGCGGCTGCTGGCAATCGCCTATGCCCGCGACGGAAAGGCGCTGGAAGCGCGGAGCGCATTGAACGAGGTCCGCGCCATCTCCATCGATGATCCACTCTATTACCAGGCCTTGTATGAGACACATCTGATGCTGGGCGAGGTGGAAGAGGCGGTGGTCGCGGCCCAGCGGTGGGACGTGCTGCGGCCGGAGAGCCTGGATGCGCGCGAGAGTCTGGCCTTTGTGCAGCTGTACGAGGGCAATGTAGAGGCGGCACAGAGTATTGCCCTGGACGCGTTGGAACGCGGTGCACGCACGTCGACGGTGCTGGCGGTGCTGGGTGAGACCTACACGCGCATGGGTGAATTCGATAAAGCGCAGCCGCTGTTGGAAGAGGCGATTGAACTGAACAGCGACCACATCGTAGCGCGTCAGGCGCTGGCACTGCTGTTCCTTGCGCAGGTGCGATGCCAGGAGGCGGAACCACACCTGAACTGGCTGATCGGTGAGGCCGATGATGAGGAAGAGAAGGAAGACCTGGCGGGCGTACTGGAGCGTTGCCGGGATAGAGCGGCGCAGCCTACGCCGGACCCATCGATGCAGCTTGAAAACGATGAGGCCATTTCCACCGCGGTGGCGATCCTGCAGGAGGCGGACGTAGAGATCCGCTATCTCGACGTGGAGGAGAATGAGGAGGGACAGCGGACGCTGGTCGTGGCCTATGCCGTCGATTTGGCGGTTGACGGGGAGGAGTACGCCGACCTGGAGCGCCAACTGATCTTTGAGCTGTCCCGCATCCTGCCCCGCATGACCTCCGAACCGGACGGCCTTGTGGTCGTCGCAGGCACCTTCAACAGAACGACTTCCGCAACCCTGGTGGCGACGAGGGCGGCTGAGGTGTGGCTCCAGGGACAGTTGACCGACGAGGAATTTGAAAACACCTGGCGACGCCAGGTGGTAGAAGCCTCTGATGAGTAGTTTCAATGGCTGGTTGCCGGCGGCTACGGCCGCCGGCAACCAGCCATCAATCACCTCCTCAAAGCAGTTACTGACTACCCCAGTTATTGACCACCGCAACTACTGCCCACTGCAATCCAGGCCGAGGGCTACAACCTTGTCGGCCAGTTTGGCATGCTCCTCGGCGGTGAGGGGCTCGCCGGGCGGGCGCGGGGCGCCGCAGTCTATGCCGAGGCGTTGACCGAGTACGGCCTTGATGGCGCCGTGGAACTTGAAGGGCACGCTCAGCGCTTCGGCGGCGGAGGATGCCTTCTCCTGCGCTTTGCTGGCTGCCGGGATGTCGCCGGCCTCGTAGGCGCGCCAGATGGCGACCCAGAGTTCGGGGGCCATGTTGGGCGGGCCGTCGACGCAGCCAGTGGCGCCAATCAGAAGGGCAGGCAGGAAGAGGCGAGAATTCCCGATCAGGCAGGAGAGACCCATTTCGGCGAAGGTCTTGACGTAGGGGATGTAGGGTGCGGAATGTTTGAGCCCGGCCAGTTGGGGGACGCGCTCCTGGATCTTGGCCATGAGATCCGGCGTGATTTCGACTCCGGTGGCGCTGGGGAGATTATAGACAAAGAAGGGAAGATCGGCGGCAGCCGCGACGATGCGATAGTGTTCCACGATGCCCCTGTCGCTCTGGCCATAGAAGAAGGGCGGGACACAGCAGATGGCTTCGCAGCCGGCTTTGGCCGCGTGTTCGGCGAGGCGGGCAGAGCGGGCGGTGGTGGGGGCGCCGACATGCATGATGTTGGCAATGCGCCCCTGGTTTTGGTCGGAGGCAATCTCGGCGATGCGACAGTTTTCGGCGTCGTCCAGGAGGACGCTTTCCCCCGTGCCGCCGGCCACCCAGAAACCGTGTACGCCGGTCTGGATGTTGAACTCCATTACTTGGCGAAAGGCGTCCTCGTTGAGGCGCCCATCAGCGGACATCGGCGTGATGATGGCCGGAAAAATCCCATTGAAGCTTTTCATGTGACACTCTCTTGTGGCTGTGACGGCGTCTTGGAGCCGTCATTATCGCACGGATGGGTGCAGGTGTCGATAGCACAGAAATGAGCGGGTGCATCCCAAATTGGTTGCTGGGTCAGGTAAGGCCAAGGAGCGCAAGAGGGTTGAGTTGGTGCTGGCTAAGTAGTGTTGAGCGCAGAGCGAGCATGGCTTGAGCGCCTGGACGAGACCAGCGCATACCAGATTGCTTGAGGCGCTGCTGGACGACATGTTTGCAGGCGGATTCGACGGTGCCGCTGCCGATGGGGTAACCTGCCTTGCGGAAGAGGTGATAGCGCATACGCCAGCGATTGTGGTAGAGATAGAGAATGGCGTTACGCACGTCGTCAGGCAGGGGGCGTCCTCTGGGGTAGAGTAGGCGAATGTGGCGCAAAAGAGTGCGCAGACGACCTGTAATCAGGCGTTGTTTCTGGGCGGTGACCCACGCGGTCGCCTCTTCTGATTCGGTCTCGAATCGCTGTTGTGCGATCAGCCACAGCTTTTCGACAGCGTGCCACCAGTCGATGATTTCGACACAGTTGCCATAGCACATGCGCACGATGTTCCAGATCCAGGCTGCGCCGTCATTGACACTGCTCAGATAGTTGGCGTTCTCCACACCGCGGCGACAGGCTTCCGCCCACTGCTGCTGTCCGAACTCGGTGGCATCCCACAGTCCTGCCCGATAGCTATGGTCGCTGAGATGGGCGACGGCTCTGCCTGTCTCCGCATCCAACTGATGGCGTACAGCTGAAACGGTAACCAGTTTCACCTCTTTCCAGCCTTCCGCGCGGATATTGACCATCGCACCATCCATCGATATGTTCATCACATCGCTCGCCGGCTCCACCCGCTCGCGCCAGACCACCTCTGTCTCTTTGCTCGCTACCTGAACCATAGCCTGCGCTTCCTGGGCTTGCTGCGCGACCAACCGCCCTCCATATTCCGTCGCCAACCGCTGCAGACTGTTCCTCGAAATGGACACATGCGTCAATTCCGCAAACTGCCTGGCCGCACGCGCAAAGGGAATCTCACTGCCCATCCGCAATGCTTGCGCTATCGTTCCCGGTGACCAGCTACGTTGCTCTATCAACCGAAGACGGCGGTCCAGGGGGAAAAATCCCCTGTCCACATTCCGGACAGCGGCGATGGGTTCGCTTCACCTCTACTTGCCCTTCAGCATGGAGTACCCTGCGCGTGCGCCGTCCATTCGATTTCGTCTTCTGCCCACACTCCGGACATTCCACCTCCTCGTACCTCCCATCTCCATGTTGCAACAACAGCTCCCCCAGCATCTCTCCCATCAACTCCCGCCGCTCTTGCGACAACTTGCCCGCAATCTCATCAAAACTCGCTTCAGGATGCTCTTCCCCCCAATCCCACATCGCCTCAAACATCTCCTCCGCACCTCGCATAAACTTCGCCTTAGCCTCTTCTCGTTTCATCTCATTCCCCTCTTTCTCTTCTCTACTTTTCTCCTACCTCAAGTCTACCTCCCTTCCCCCTCTCAAAAAATCTGGGATGCACCCGAAATGAGCCGGGGGTGATCGGCGACGGGGCGGATGGCGGTTCTGCGGCGGGGAAAACGTTGACCTGCTGGCGCTTATGGCTTCTCCTTCAGCCGCACGTCCCGCAGCCGGTCGGCGTCAATCTCTACCTGGGCCAGCCCACTCACGTCCAAGTAACCGTCGCAAAGCGTGAGAGGCCGTGTCAGCAGGTCCTCCTGCAGCTTGAGGAAAAAGCTCAACTCGCACGGCAGGTCGATCCCGGGCCTGGCGGCAAAGAGCGCGGCCAGCACCGTCCCCCAGCCGGTGCTGGCCTGGGAACCGACCATCACTGCCTTACCGCCAACCAGGGCCTGGTTCAGCATCTGCGCCGATTCGGTGAACCCCGTGCGCGCCGTCTTGATGTTGAGAATGTGAAAGGTGTCCATGCTCAGCTCCCGGCGCAGGTCGCGGGCGCTGAACACGCTGTCGTCGGCGATGAGTTGGGGGAGGGCAGAGTCGCCGGCGCGGGCGCAGGCCTTGCGCATCGCGGCGCGGGCCAGAATCAACTCCACCGGCAACGGTTCCTCGCAGTAAAGGACGTTGAACTCGGCCATCTTTTCCAGACGCTGGCGCACGTTTTGCGGCTGAAAGCACTCATTGGCGTCAACGTACAGATCGACCTGCTCCCCGAACTGCTCCCGCAGGAGGCGCAGTCGTTGTAGATCCGTGCTCCAATCCTGGCCGACCTTTACCTTCAACACGCGCACGCCCTGCGCCACAATTCGCTCGGCCTCGGCGAGGCTGTCATCGATTTCGCCCAAGCCCAGAATATAACTCACGCGCACCCGGGAGTTGCTGGCGCCCAGGTGGTCGTAGAGAGTACGGTTGCGGCTTTTGGCAAGGGCATGGTGGAGGGCCATATCGAGGGCGCCGCGGGCGGCCTGATTATTCTTGACCACCTGCAGGCTTGCGTAAAGCTTAGCGAGAGTGGAGTCGTCGAGCATCTCGCCCTCGAGGCGGGGTGCCAGCTCCTGGCAAACAACGCTACAGATGCTGGATACGGTCTCCCCGTAGATCGTGGGCCGAGGCGGCGCTTCGCCCCAGCCAACGGCGCCGTCACTCAGCCGCACCTTGATCAGGACGTGACGGGCCTCCTGCATTTCGCTGGCCGTGCCCCAGCGCAGCGGTTCCCGCAGTGGAAGGCGGAATGGGATCGGTTCGATGGCTTCGATGGTGGTAGGCATGGAAAGTCCGGCGGTCAGCTGGCCGCGAGCCGCTCCAGTTTGGCGGCCACGTCGGCGGGGGCGTGGCTGGTGGTATCGACGACGACGGTTCGGTCTGGGGCGGCGGCGCGCAGAATATCGACGGCGGCGTGTGGGTCGTAGTTGCGGCGTTCGGCGGCGACGATGGCGACCTTGTCCGCGAGTTCGGCGCCGCCCACTTCGCCCCGGCTTACCAGCGCAGACAGGTGGTCCTGCTCCTCGCGTGTGAAGAGGTCGCGCCCTTCGGCCATCTCCTCCCAGCAGAACCGGCCACCGGTGTTTCGGCCCACCTGATCGAAGGCATCCTGGCGCTGCACCAGTCTCTCCACCCGCACAACATCCGGCGCGTTGAGGACGGCGAAGCGGGCCAGCGGGAGGCTCTGCACGGCAAAGGTGACTTCATCCGCGCCCCGCAGCCCGTCGAAGACGTTCAAGGCGCCGCTGCCCGGCGTTGCCGCCTGCTTCTGCAGCACCAGCCGGCTGAACGCGTGCGCCAGCCCGCCGGGATACCGCTGCCGGTAGCGCCCGGTGTAGTCGAAGCGCCGCCGCCGGTCGGTCACCTCGATGGGCGGATCCCCGTCCCAACCCTGAACCGTGGGGATGACCAGCAGGTCGGCCAGCTTGCGTCTATTGGGCAGGAGCGAGATCCCGCTGATGCGTGTGCGGAGGGCATCGACGGTTGTGCTCTTGCCGACACCGGTCACACCGACCAGGATCAGCACCGGCATATCGACGATGGCGACCCAGCCGACTGGCGGACGGCCAACGCCAAGACCGTCTGCCAGCGGTTCAAATTCAGCGTTCATCCGGATCTCGCGTCTTGAAAACACTCGCGGTCAGCTACCGCAGTTCGCGTCGCGGTAACGCATGAAGCAACATTATACGCCGCCTGTAAAGCCACTGGCAACTGAAAACCACATTGGACAGTGCCGAATTGCTTTTGCAAAGTATACAGATCGGCACCCGATGTCCCGGCTGTGTGCTATAATATGTGTTCAATATTCAACGAAAGGTTCCTCCGGCGATTCGACTTATCCCTACAGAAGAAATGGTATGATTTCCCGATTGCCTGCGCCGCGGCCACTGGTCATCCGAATACTGCTGGTGTGCGTGTTGGGGCTGGCTGTTCGCCCGGCGGCGGCTGCGCCCGCGCCCTCTGAATTGCCGGATGATTTGACTCCGATCTACCTCATACAGGGCGACGGCCCAAATACGCCCTTGCCGCAGAAACGCGTCACAACGTTCGGCCTGGTGAGCGGTGTGCAGTCGAACGGATTTTACCTGCAAGACCCGACCGGAGACGGCGACCCGCAGAGCAGCGACGGCATCTTTGTCTACACCTCCTCCGCGCCCAGGGTGAAAGCGGGCGAATGCATCCTCGTGGGCCGCGCCGAAGCGACCGAATACTATGAAAAGACAGAGTTGACAACCCCCCGCTCGCTCAAGAAGCTGTCCATCGATCTGTGCGGCGATGGCTCCTTGCCGGCGTCTCTGGCGCCCCTGCCCGCGCCCAACGTTGACCCGGAGACATTGCTGGAGCGGTTCGAAGGTATGCTTGTCGCTTTCGACGAGCTGGAGGGCGTTGTCCAGGGGCCGACCAAGCGGTTCAGCAACGGCAACGTTGAGATCGCGCTCATCGCCGAACAGGCTCTGCCCTTCGTGCAAGGCGGGCGGGTCTTCCAGTCCAACCCGGACGATGCCGCCGGGCTGATCTTCCTGGGCAACGGGCTGGGCGCGGAGCTGCCGGCGGCAGCCTGGGGGGACCGCGTGTGGGTACGCGCGGCACAGCCGGGAATGCCGGTGCGGGCGGTTATCGACTACAGTTTCGGGAAATATCTTCTGTTACTGCTGCCAGGACAGGAGATCGAGGTACTCTCCCGGCACGGGTCGAAGGAGCAGACGGCCCAGCCGGACGCCGGCGCGTTCCGGGTCTGCTCTTTCAACGTGCTGGGGCTGGGTCGGGGTCTGGACCAGTTGCACAACGCGGCCGACTACGAGGCTGCGCTGCGCCAGCGGGCGGAGGCCATCGCCGTCGGTCTGCAGAACTGTGAAATCGTCGGCCTGCAGGAGACCGGCAAGCCCGAGGACGCCGAAAACCTGGCACGAGTTCTGACTGAGATCAGCGGGCTGGACTACAGCGCAGTTGCGTTTGCAGGACCCGGAACGGCCAGTCGCGATTTCCCGCTGACGAACAGCCTGCTTGTACGCGACGATCGGGTGACGGTTCTTAACGCCGAAAACGAGCAGGCGTGCACCCGCTTCAGTTTCAGTGTGCGGCTGGTCCCCGGGCAGTGCCCGGCGCGGCTGCTGCCGCTCTTCAGCCGGCCGCCGCTGGTCGCGGATCTGCTTGTGAGCGGCCCTTGGGGGGAGGACTACCCGCTGACGGTGGTGGTCAATCACTGGCGCAGCAAGCGCGGCGATGAGTCGGTGAACGTCGTGCACCGGACATTGCAGGCGGAGCACGTGGCCTCGATCGTGCAGGCCCGTGTGGATACAGACCCCAACGCGCACGTCGTCGTGCTGGGTGACCTGAATGATTTCGAGATGAGCAAGCCAGTGGAGACCCTGCGATATGGCCCGGAAGAGGCTGACGGCGCCGCGCGCGAACCGGGGCACATTCTGCTCTGGCATACCTTTGACGCGCTGCCGCCGCAGGACCGTTACACTTATATCTTCAACGGGGGCAGTCAAACGCTGGATCATCTGCTGCTGACCCAGGGCATGATGCCCGATTTCGGTGGGATGGATATCGCGCATATCAACGCCGACTTTCCCATTGCGCAGCCCGGCGGCACGGGGGGCATTCCCGGCCTCTCTCCTGAGTACGGCTCCAGCGATCACGACCCCCTGGTGTTGACGGTGCGGCCCGGGGGCGGCGCCTGGATCGCCGGCAACGCGCAGATTCCCAACACGCCGGTTGAACTTGCCGACAGCGGCGGCACAGTGATCGCCCGGACGCAGAGCGATGCCCTCGGCGAATTCCGCTTTTTTGACCTGCGCCCCGGCGCGTACAGTCTGCATTTTGCCCTGCCAGAGCAGGTCACGCTGCTGCCTCCGGCCGATGTTTCCGATGGATCTTCGGTTGCGATCATCCGGGTAGAAGTCGAGCCGGGCCGGGCGACGGTCGTCGAACTTTCGGCGCGCGATCGGCGCACCGAAGCCGGCGCCGCCAGTGCGCTTTTCAGCATATACTATGGATCTGAATCCGCAGAGCAGGTGAGCACTTCAGATCCCTGATAGAAAACTGGTGCGGGCACGTCTGCCTGCAAGCAGTGCGGGGGCTGCCGCCGCCTCCAGCATTCCAGCCCGATGGCGGCAACCTGATCACTTGGCAGCGGGCGAACGGTGGAGGCATAGATGGAAAGAGTTTATTTGAGTTGGCACGACGTGGAGGAGTTGATCACCAAAGTCGTGATGCAGCTGAACACCCCGTATGATGCGCTCCTCCTGATCACGCGCGGGGGAATCGTGCCGGGCGGCATGATTGCCGAGGCGCTGAAGATGAAGGATGTGTTGACCGCTGCGGTAGTGTTCCAGAGCGGGCCCGGCGTACGTGTAGAAATGAGCTGGCCCCGCTTCCAGCAGTTCCCCGCAGATGCGCTGCTGAAGGGCAAGAAAGTCCTGATTGTCGATAATATCTGGGACCGGGGACGCACGATCGTGACCGTAAAGAGCCGTGTGGAAGGAAGCGGCGCCACCGCCGAGACAGCGGTGCTCCATTGGAAGCAGCGGCAGAATCTCTTCGAAAACGAGAAGCCGGACTACTACGCAGAATTGACCGAGGACTGGATCTACTACCCCTGGCAGCGCATTGACGATTCGGACGACCTGGTATCTCTGCGCCGCCCCGCGCCGGAGCTTTCCTGATGTCGGAGTTGATACGCCGCCTGCGAGCCGCGCATCCGGATGCGCACTGCGCGTTGAACCACCAGAACCCGTTTCAACTGCTGGTGGCGACGATTCTTTCGGCCCAATGCACCGACGAGCGGGTCAACCAGGTTACGCCGGTGCTGTTCGAACGCTACCCGACGCCCGAGGCGATGGCCGCGGCCGACCGCGAAGAGTTGGAGGAGATGATCCGCTCCACCGGCTTCTTTCGCAACAAGGCCAGGAGCCTCCAAGGCGCAAGCGCTCTGATCTGCCAGGAGTTCGGCGGCGAAGTGCCGCGGGAAATGGATGAACTGACCAGGCTTCCCGGCGTGGCCCGCAAGACCGCCAACGTCGTGCGCGGCGTCTGTTTCGGCCTGGCCGACGGCGTCGTGGTGGACACCCACGTCAAGCGACTCTCCCAGCGGCTGGGCCTGACCGAGCAGAAGACCCCGGAGAAGATCGAAAAGGACCTGATGGCGCTCATCCCCGCCGAAGACTGGATCGACATCGCCCATCTGTTGATCTTCCATGGGAGGCGGGTGTGCGACGCCCGCAAGCCGGACTGCCCCAACTGTACGCTGGCCGACCTGTGCCCGTCGGCTGAGGTCTAGCGAGCACGCCATACCGCGCCATCGCTCCCGCTTATGTGGTTGTCAGAGATTTCGGAATGCGTTCAAGAAGTTGGCTTTTGTCGAAGGAGATGAACGCGCATTGGGAAGCATGATCTGTAGTGGAGGAGTTCGACCGCCCGAGTTGGATCCGCCGCTGCTCAGCTCTCGCCATTTTCCTCGCGGGGGCTGACGACCAGGATGTAGCCCTCTCTCGCCTCGACCTTGACCTGATCGCCGACTTCGGCCGGCGCCTCTTCATCGGACGTTGCGCCGCGCAGCTTTGCGTTCCATAGCTCGCCGGCGAGCAGGACTTTGCCGCGACCGTTCTCAGCAAAGGGAACGCGTACGGTCGCCAGCGAGCCGATCACGCCTTCGCTGCCGGTGGCCGTGCCCCGCCGCTGGGCCTCCACTACTTTACCACCCACAAAGAGGGCGAAGGCGCCCATGGCCACGCCCAGCGAGATGATCGTCACCCACGGCACAGCCAGACCTGGCGCGTCGAAAAGCAGCGCGCTGCCAAAGATGAACGCGATCGTACCCCCCAATGCGAGCGCGCCAAAGGCCGGCGTAAAGGCTTCGGCCACCAGTAGAATCAGCGCCAGCCCGATCAGAGCCAGCCCGGTAAAATTCGCCTCCAACTGGCCCAGCGAATACAGCCCCAACAGCAGGCTTATCAGGCCGATCATGCCCGGAATGAATGTGCCGGGATTATAGATTTCGGCGATGAGCCCGATGGAGCCGAGGGTCAGCAAAATCGTGGCGACGGTGGGGTTGCTGATGAAGTTGAGAAACTCCTGCAACGGCGACAGCGCCTGCGGCATAATCCGGGCATTGGCGGTGCGCAGCGTCCGCTCCTGGCCCTGCACCGTGACAGCGAAGCCGTCCATCTGATCCAGCAGATCGGCCACGTCGGCTGCGATGAAGTCGATGACGCCCAGCTCAAGCGCACGCGTGTCGGTCGCCGCGGCCGCCTCCTGCACCGCCGCGACGGCCCATTCCACCGCTTCCTCACCGCGACGCGAGGCCAGATTCTCAATGTCGGCGCTGAGGATGTTAACGACCTTCGCTTCCATGGTGTCGCCGATGTCTTCCCCCCCGCCGCCGACGGGGCTGGCCGCACCGATGCTGCTGCCGGGCGCCATCGCGGCAACGTGCCCGGCCAGGGTGATAAAGGTGCCCGCGCTGCCGGCCTGCGCAGCGGACGGCGCGACATATACCACAACGGGCACAGGCGAGGCCAGCATATCCTGCACGATCTGCTTGGTGACATCGACACTGCCGCCAGGGGTATCCAGGCGCAGGATTACCGCCTCGGCCCCCTCCAGTCGCGCGTCTTCGATCGCCCCGCTGAGATATTGTCGCAGCACCGGCGTCACCGCCCCGCGGAAGGTCAAAACCAGAACGACTTGTGAGTCCGTCTGCGAAGAGGTCGCCTTCTCCCGGGCTGACGAGCCGGCGCGGAGCGGCCCGGGAAGGCTGGCCGCCTGCACACCGTCTATCACGGTCAGGAGCATCCCCAACAGCAGACAGGAAAGATAGAAGGTGCGATAGAGCGTTGCCAGCACTGTACCATTTCGCTGATGCGCGTTTTTCCTGCTGTGTCTAAACATCGTTAGCCTTCCTGTCTACCGCCCGCGGCCGAATGCAGAGGCTGCCGGTCATGTACCGCCGCCGTGCCGCCGATCGACGGCAGCCAGCATCTCCACAACCGACTGCCGCCCGGCGTCGCTGACGGCCCCCAACATCTGCGTCAGCTCCTCGATGCGTGCCGATCCCTCGACCGGAAGCACGTCGGTGCCGGTGCGCAGTTCGCCGTCATTCTCAAAAGTCCGTTTGCGTACGGTCAGGTGGAAGTCAGCAAACGCAGCCAGTTGTGGCAGATGGGTGATGCAAAGCACCTGATGGCGCATCGGGCCACCGTTCGGCTCGTCCGCGGCAGCGTCATTGGAGGCGGTATCAGGCTGCGGCCCTTGGCCGGTCAGGTTCCAAAGCTTCTCGCCGACGACACCGCCCACACGGCCGCCGATGCCTTGGTCGATCTCATCGAAAATCAGAATCGGGGTTTGATCGGCCTGGGTAAGCGCGCCCTTCAGCGCCAGCATCAGGCGCGCGGTCTCGCCCCCGGAAGCGACCCTGGCCAGCGGTTTGACCGGCTCGCCGGGGTTTGCGCTGATCAGAAACTCAACCTGATCGACGCCGTGGCTGCCGAAGGCGACGCGCCGCCCATCCGGAAGGTATGCGCCATCCTCCTGCTCCTCCGCCTCCACGGCGACGGCGAAACGGGCGCGATGCATACTCAACTGCTCCAACTCTGCTTCAACCTGTCGGGCTATCTTCTCGCCGGCCGCGACCCGCGCCTGGCTCAACTCTGCGCCCAGTGCTCCGATCTCGCGCAGAAGCTTCTCTTCCTCATCCTCCAGCGCGGCCGTCTGCGCCTCCCAGTTGTCGAGCTCTGCCAGCTCCGCCTGGGCAGCGGCGGCGAAAGCCAGGATCTCCTCGGTCGTGTCGCCGTACTTGCGTTTGAGATTCTCGATCAGTGCCAGCCGTTCTTCGACCTCGACCAGCCGCTGCGGATTGAACTCCAGCCCGTCGGCGTAGCCCTGCAGATCCCGCGCCAGATCCGACAGCTCCTCCAGCAGCCCCTGACCGGTCGCGGCCGCGGCGGCCATGCCTTCGTCGATGCGGGCCAGCCGCTCGACGCGACCGACGGCTTCGCTGAGGACGTCGGTGACCCCTGGCATCCCGCCTTCACCCTCGTTCAACAGGTTTGCCGCTCCGTTTGCCAGCTGCAAGAGCGTTTCGGCGTTGCTCAGCCGCTTGCGCTCCACTTCGAGCTCTCTCTCTTCACCGGCTTCCAGGGCCGCCTGAGCTATCTCTTCTACCTGAAAGCTGAGCAGGTCGAGCCGTTGTGCGATGGTGCGCGCGTCGCTGCGCATCCGCTCCAACTCTCTGCGGGCCCGCTGCACCTGGTGCGCTTTCCCGGCCACCTTGCGGCGCAGCGGCAGCAAGCCGCCGTACCGGTCGAGAATATCCACGTGTGTGCGAGGACGGAGCAGATTCAGATGCTCCCCCTGTCCGTGGATATCGACGAGCAGGGCGGCCAGTTCACTCAATAGCTTCCGGGAGACCGTGCGCCCGTTGATGCGGCAGAAATTGCGTCCACTGCGGCGCACCTCCCGACTGAGGATCAGTCTCTCCGGCGCGTCGGGATCGTCCAACCCTTCGGTCTCCAACAGATTGGGAATGTCGTTCGCTGCGAGCGCGCCTTCGAGAGCACTCCGTGGTCTGTGGGGTTCGCTCGGCGGCATCCCTGTTTCCAACTGGAAGACCGCTTCGATCTCCGCCCGGTCTGCGCCCGCTCGCACCATCTCCGCGGTTGCCCGGTCTCCTAACAGCAATCCGATGGCGTCGATAATGATCGACTTGCCCGCGCCGGTTTCGCCGGTCAGAATGTTCAGTCCGGTGTGGAACCGAAGGTGCAGCCGGTCGATGATCGCGAAGTCGCGGATCTGGAGTTCCGACAGTGCGGCGGCCGGTTCGGCCGGTTTGCCGTCTGCGGCCAGGAGAGTTGGTTGCATGTGCCCCTGTTCAAATGAGGCGACGCGCGTTGGCGCAGTCATGGGATCAAGGTGCGTACTAATCGTATCGGTCATGAAACTTCAGAGTCTACATTCTAGCACATTTGGACGGGCGGATGGAAGAGGTGCACCAGGAGTAACCCAACGCTCATCCGGAACGGGCCGCGCACTGAGCCGCATGGTCGCCCTCCGAGGGTGCCTCGACCGGCATTTGCGGTGGGGCAGTAGACTAGGCTGCGCAGTTGGTCGGGATGACCCCAAATCCTGACTGCATGTTACTCGATGTCCGTATTTGTCTCTTAACGCGAACATGGTATAATGCAGCGATTCAAGAAGCATGAAGAAGATTGTCAATGCGCTCCGCATACTGTGAGCTAAGGAGCTTAGCAAATGATAGGAATTACACCGCCATTCTTTCTGCTGGGTCCGACCTTGGGTCCGACCGAGTTGATCCTGATTCTGGTCATTGTCATTATCTTCTTTGGCGTCGGCCGGCTGCCGGAAGTGTTTGGTGGGCTGGGCCGCGGTATCCGCGAATTTCGCAAGGCAGCCAAGGACGAGGGTGAAGAGGACGATTCAGAGACAACGGACGCCGCCCCCGCTGTTGAGAGCGCTGAGCCTGCGGTGAGTTCTGAGACGAATCCTCCTGAGAAGGTCTAACGTTCGCTTCAGTTGCCGCTTACGCCAGGGCTTCGACAAGCAGCAACGGACAGACTGGCGATCGACGAGAAGGCCGGATCGGCCTTCTCGTTTCTGTCAGCACCTTGTATTCGAATCTTCCCGCGTAGTTGCCCAGCACGTGTCAGATTGTCGCTGACCACAGTTGTACAGAGAGACGATCAGGCAGCACGTTGTTTGGGTATTTTTATGCACGCGTGGCTAGCACAACAGGCAAAACTTCCGAGGTGAACGATGGATGTTTTCTTTATGATCGCAACGGTTATCATTGCCCTCACATTGATCGGCATCGTCCTGTTGCAGGGTCAGGGTAGTGGTTTGGGCACCGCATTTGGGGGCGATGCCGGCATCCAGCGCACCCGACGCGGCGTGGAAAAAACCATGTTCAACCTGACGCTTACTTTGGCGTCTCTGTTTCTCCTGCTCAGTCTCGTAACAGTCGCTCTTCGCTAAACCAGCAGTGGCCGCGGATCACAGGCCACTGCGATATTTCCCATGTCGGAACAACAGCCATTCGAGAGGTCGGCCAGTTCTGGGGCCCAGGGAGCGCCCCAGGCGCCGCGTTTGCCTACGCCCCCTCCTTCAGGCTATCTGCCGGGGCCGGTTGCGCCGCCTGCGACGCCGGCGCCTTTGGGACGGTATATTCGCTGGCAGATGCTGCTGGCCGTCATGGGAATCATCCTCCTGACGCTTCTGATGGGCGTCACCGCGTACAACGTCTCCACGGTTCTGGTTCCGGAGCGGGGCGGCGTCTTTCGTGAAGGCGTGGCCGGCAATCCCCAGTACATCAATCCAATGTTGTGCCACACGCACGATATCGACCGCGATCTGTGCAGCCTCCTCTTTCGCGGCCTGACCCGCCTCGACCAGCAGGGGCGGGTGGTGCCAGATCTGGCCGAGCGCTGGACGGCGCCGGACGGACTGGCTTACACCTTTACCCTGCGTGAGAACCAGTACTGGCACGACGGCAAACCGGTGACTATCGATGATGTACTGTTTACGATCGAGATGTTGCAGAGCCCGGATTCACCGATCCTGCCCGACCTGGCGGAGTTGTGGCGTTCGGTCACGGTGGAGCCGGTCGACGAATACACAGTGCGCCTTCTGCTGGACGAGCCCTTTGCCCCGTTCCTCGACTTCACGACGGTGGGGCTGCTGCCCAAACATATCTGGCAGGACGTGTCCCCGTCTGAACTGCTCGCGAGCCCCCTCAATGCACGCCCGGTTGGCAACGGCCCGATGCAGGCGACGTTGACATCGGCGCAGTTCATACGCCTGGAGCGCAGTCCGTTTTCCAATAGCGACATTCCCATGGTCTCGGCCCTCGAGTTCCATTTCTATCCCGATTATCCTTCGATTTACGCAGCCTATACAGACGGCGAATTGGACGGTGTGAGCCAGGTTTTGCCGTCGGATATTGCTCTGGCGCAGGCCCGTACCGATTTGCAGCTCTTTTCCGCGCCGCTTTCGACCTATGTCGGTGTGATCTTTAATCTGCAGAATCCGGATGTCCCCTTTTTGCAGGATGCAAACGTGCGCCGTGCGCTCTATCACGCTCTGGATCGCGAGCGACTTCTCGATGATGTGGTCGGCGGGCACGGAGTACTCGCATCCTCTCCCATTCCGTCGAACAACTGGGGGCACGCGGCGGATACACCCTCATATGATTATGACCCGGATGAGGCGCAACGTCTTCTGAATGAGAGCGGTTGGGTCGACACGGACGGCGACGGCACGCGTGATAAAGACGGGCTGCCCATGCAGCTCATTCTGCTCACGAACGACGGGCCGACCCGCATCGCGTTGATCGAACAGATTGCGGAGGACTGGCAGGCTGTGGGCGTCAATGCCGTGGTGGAGAGCGTCAGCTTCGCCGGATTCGTAACGGATTTCCTGACGCCGCGTCGTTTCGAAGCCGTCCTCCTCAGTTGGGATATCACCGGCGACCCCGATCCCTTCCCCCTCTACCACAGCAGCCAGGTCGAAACAGGCCAAAACTTCGGCGGATGGGCCAATCAGGACGCGGATACCCTGATGATTGAGGCCAGAAGCACGGTGGACCCGGAGAAACGCAAGTCGCTCTATGCACTGTTTCAGCATATCTTTGCCGCTGACGTACCGGCGATTCCGCTCTACTACCCTGTTTATACCTACGGTGTCAGCGAGCGCGTCAAGGCGGTTCAGATAGGGCCGTTGAACACGCCGGCCGACCGGTTTGCTACCTTCCCCGATTGGTATATACTCACCCGCCGCGTCCCGGCGAATCAACAGTTGAGTGGGAACTAGGCCCTTCTCCTGCCGCCAGGACACGTACATTTGTCCAACTTTCCCTCGCCGGAGAGACGCCAAAACAACAACGTAGACAGTACATTCTCCGAAATCGATTTGACAGGTGATATACGCACATGTTATAAATCTAGCTTACTGAGCCGCAGTGGCGGAATAGGAAGACGCGCTACGTTCAGGGCGTAGTGGGCATTAGCTCGTGGGGGTTCAAATCCCTCCTGCGGCACCTAAGGGACCCAGATGAACTGTCCGGGTTCCTTTTGTTCTTATCCTGTCGTGTTCTGGGTTCCCTCGGGTTGGGCCCTTTCCGGCAGGGGTGCAGTTAACTTTTACGCGACGCTGTCTGCCGAGAAGAATCGATGGGTCTTGTCCGAGTCCCGATCAATCCAGGTTCGCATGATGTACGACGCCAGCGTCACCCGGCCTATCCTGCCCTGCTCTTACTGGCGGTTGTCGTCGGGCTGTATTTCCTGTTCCAGCATGTAGAGCAGTTGCGCGAGTTGAGCGCCGTGCAGGCGCAGGTCGCGGAGATGCGGCAGAACATTGCGCTCGGCGAGCAGAATACGCTGGACCTGGAGGCACAGTTGCGTTACGCGACAAGCGACGAGTATGTCGTGCAGATGGCGCGCGGCGAATTGGGCTACATTCAGGAGGGAGATGAGGTCTACATTCTGTTGGGCGAGCCCGCCGCACGGTTGGGGAGCCCACCTGCGGAACCGCCGCCGGTGGTAGAGGAGGATTCCTTCCGCCCTCTGGATTGGGCCTGGTGGCAGTCGTTATTCCAACAGTTCCGGGAATAGGTTGAATGCGCCTCTGGCCGAAGGGGCGCTCTGTCGAAAGATTGTCAAAACCGCGAAAAGCTGAGATTTGACGCCGCGCGGTTGGTGTGGTAAACTACTCTTTACTGTTGCGGGGTGGAGCAGTGGCAGCTCGTCGGGCTCATAACCCGAAGGTCGCAGGTTCGAATCCTGCCCCCGCTACCTCAGTTTCATAAAGCCGCCGAACCGAAATCGGTCGGCGGCTCATTTTTGACATTGGATTGTAGGGTTCGCAGTTTGGTTTGGCCCGGCGACGTAGCTCAGGCGGTTAGAGCGAGGGCTTCATAATCCCTAGGTCGGTGGTTCAAGTCCACCCGTCGCCACTCTCCATCATGCGCTAAAAGTTAACAGACAATGGGCATGGCCGTTGACGCGGCCGTGCCCATTTGCATTTCCCTCCCCAGTGACGCGTCAGACCGATATTTTCCCCTCATTCAGTCTGGAATCCGATATGAACTGGCCTGGATGCAGGTAACACCCTCGCCATCCTGACCGTAGTAAGCGGTGCAGATCGAGCCGTCAGGCCGCTGAACCGAGGTAGGATAGCCCAGATCCCCGTTGGGGAAGTCATCGCGAAGGATCAGTTCGTTTTCGATATCCCAGCTTGCGCCCTCATCGTTGCTCACACAGGCGCGAATCCCGAAAGGCGCCCAACGACAACCGTAGACGCAGAGCAGGCGGCCGTCCTGCAGGCGCAGCATGTGGGGGGGCAGACCGTGCATCGGCGTCGGCTGCGCGCGGCTCCAGGTGCGCCCGCCGTCGTCCGAATGACACTGGTAGAGATGATAGTTGCCTTCCTCATGGGTGCGCAGCAGCGCCAGCACGCGTCCGCCCGGCAGCGCAAGCAGGGCAGGTTCGAAGAAGCCGATCCTGTCATCGACCGCGATCAGGCGGGCGCCGCGCCAGGTGCGGCCCTGGTCGTAGGAGGGCACGACAAATGAGGGGCACGGGACCTGGCTCTCATCGTAACATGGCAGCAGCAGGCTTCCGTCTTCCAGTTCGGTGATCGGGCGCAGCGTGTACCCGGAGACAAAGGGAGAGACATCGACGCGGGCGCTCCCGCCCCACGTGCGCCCGCCATCCTCCGAGCGATGGACATAGGTACCTTCCGCCACCGGAAAAGAGCCGGCCCAGGCAAACCCCTGGTCCCGTCGATAGCGTACGTACGCTGCGTCGGCGTCGGCTGCGTCCAGCGAGACAAAGCGGTTGCGCGCTGTGTTGACCAGCAGCACACCGCTGGAAAGCTGCACCATGCCGGGGTCGTCCATACCGGCGAAGTCGTAACCGGTGATCACCTGCGGCCCGTGCCAGCTCTGTCCGCCGTCCTCGGAGCGCAGCAGCATATTGAGCAGACTCGGGTCGAGATGGGTTATGACGGGGCGGCGCATCGCTTCGCAGAAGGCCAGCACCCACTCTCCGTCCTGCAGGATCTTGATATCCGGCCAGGCGCAGTAGGCGTGGGGGTTCCTGTAGATCAGCTGGTGCGTCAGGTCCGGTGGGCGCATGGCCATCTCTTCCTTATATCTGACCTCTTTCGAGCATATCTATGAACGGATTGTCCCGAATCTCCAGCGGGAAGTCGACGCGCGCCAACCCCTGCCGCTGCGATTCATAGATGGCCATGATCATCTCCAGCGCGGCGCGGCCCTGTCTTCCGCTCGAGACGCTCTCCCGGTCGTGGTCGATGCAGTCAACCAGGTCGCTCACCGCGTTGATCCAGGCGTGTTGCCGCTGCGTCGCCACCGGCTCCCAATCGACCGGCTCGGTCTGCATGCGCCAGCGGTGCAGATAGGGTTCCCAGCCGTAGCCGCCGGACCGCTCCAGGCTGTTGCCGGCGCCGTGCTGGATCGCCAGCCGCCCTTCATCCCCTTCGATCAGGATTTCGAACGTGCCGTAGCGCCGCCGTCCGCCCGACTCAAAGAAGAAGAGGCAGCCGCTGTCCATGCGGAACAGTCCGGCGCCGACGTCCTCGATTGTGACCGTCTTGTTGCCCCGCTCCACCGTGGCGAAGACCCACTCCGGATCACCGGCGTAGAAGCGGATCAGATCGAAGAGATGCGTGCAGTCGTGCATCAGATTACCGCCGCCCGCCGTCTGGTAATGCGCATGCCAGCTGGCGGGATCGCGCTGATCGGACGTGAGCAGGTGGCCCCGGATCGTGCGTAGATTGCCGATCTCCCCCTGCTCGATCATCTTCTTTATACCAATGTAATTCGCCTCAAAGCGCATCGAATGGTTGACGATCAGTTTGGTGCCGGCGCGGTCGCAGGCCGCGATCATCCGGTCCGCCTCTTCGAGATGGAAGGCCATCGGCTTCTCGCAGAGGACGCCGCGCGCGCCGGCCCCGGCTGCGGCAATCGTCACCGGCCCCTTGAGATTGTCCATCGTGCAGACGCTGACGATATCGACGTTGGCCTGCGCCAGCATCTCCTCATAGCTGTCGTAGCGCTGCGGGATCGACCAGCGTTCGCAGAAGAGGTCGAGCTTGTCGGCGTCAATGTCAGCCGCGGCCACCAGCTGCGTACCGGGGACACCCGTGTACGCCTTCGCGTGCAGCGCGGCCACCCTGCCGCAGCCAACGATTCCCGCCGTGTAACGATTGTCGTCGCTCATTTGGGTGCTCCTGCCAGGGCGGCGCCCGCGTAAGATGGCGTCATAGGGACGATGATGATCGCCGGCGGGCGCATGGGGATTCCAGCGCTATATCTGACCTTTGTCCAGCATATCTCCGAAAGGGTTGTCCCGAATTTCCAGCGGGAAATCAACGCGCGCCAGCCCCCGCCGCTGCGATTCGTAGACGGCCATGATCATCTCCAGCGCGGCGCGGCCCTGCCTCCCGCTCGAGATGCTCTCGCGGTCACTCTCGATGCAGTCGACCAGGTCGGTGACCGCGTTGATGGTGGCGTTGTCCCGTTGCGTGGGGACCGGTTCCCACGCAACCGGCTCAGTGCGCCCGCGCCAGCGGTGCAGATAGGGTTCCCAGGCCCACCCGCCCATGGCGCCCATGCTGTTACGCGCGCCGTGCTGGATCGCGAGGCGGCCTTCGTCCCCTTCGATCAGGATTTCGAACGTGCCGTAGCGCCGCCGTCCGCCCGACTCAAAAAAGAAGAGGCAGCCGCTGTCCATGCGGAACAGGCCGGCGCCGAGGTCCTCGATTGTGACGGCCTTGTTGCCCCGCTCCACCGTGGCGAAGACCCACTCCGGATCGCCGGCGTAGAAGCGGATCAGATCGGTCAGGTGCGTGCCGTTGTGCATCAGCTCGCCGCCGCCCGCGGTCACGTACTGCGAATGCCAGCTGCCGGGATCGCGCTGATCGGTGGAGAGCATATTGGCGCGAATCGTGCGCAGATTGCCGATGTCGCCGCGCTCGATCATCGCCTTCACTTCGATGAAGTTCTTCTCGAAACGCATCGAGTGGTCGACAACGAGCTTGGCGCCGGCGCGGTCGCAGGCCGCGATCATCCGGTCCGCCTCTTCGAGGTCGAAGGCCATCGGCTTTTCGCAAAAGACGCCGCGGGCGCCGGTCTCGGCCGCGGCAATCGTCGCCGGGCCGTGCAGGTTGTCCAAGGTGACGACGCTGACGATATCGAGATCGGCCTGCGTCAGCATCTCCTCATAGCTGCGGTAGCGCTGCGGGACCGACCAGCGTTCGCAGAAGAGATCGAGCTTGTCGGGGTCGATATCGGCGGCGGCCACCACCTGCGTATCGGGCACGAGCGTATACGCCTCGGCGTGCAGATTCGCCATCCTGCCGCAACCGATGATCCCCGCCGTGTATTTCCTGCCTTCGCTCATTTGAATGCTCCTACCAGGGCGGCGCCTGCGAAGGTGCGCATCATCAGGACAATGATAATCGCCGTCGGGATCGACGCGATCACATAACCGGCCATCAGCGGCCCGAACATTACCTGGCTGTTGCCGGTGAACTTGGCCAGCCCCAACATCAGCGTAAACTTTTCCGGCGAGCGCAGCACCAGCAACGGCCACACATAGTCCCCCCACGTCGACAGGAAGGTAAGCAGGCCCACGATCGCCATGATGGGCCGCGAGAGCGGCAGCGCGATCAGCCGGTACATCTGCAGTTCGGTGCCGCCGTCCATGCGCGCCGCCTCGAACAGCTCCTCCGGCAGATCGGAGAAGAAGCCGGTCAGCAGAAAGACGGCAAAGGCGAGCCCGCCGGCGATATAGGGCAGGATGAGCCCCCACAGCGAGTTCATCAGCCCAAACTGGACGATCAGCAGGTAGCGGCCGATCAACGTCAGGACGCCGGGGATCATCAACAGCGACAGCACCAGGTAGTAGGCCGTGTCCCGCCAGGCGAAGTCGATGCGCGCAAACGCGTACGCTGCCAGCGACGCGCACAGCAGCACGCCCGTAACCGCGCCGAGGCTGACCAGGCTGCTGTTGATGATAGAACGATAGATCTCGTTCCAGGCCATCACATAGTTGTGCAACTGCAGCGGAAAGGCCGGCAGCCAGAAATTCACGAGCAGCTGCTGGAAGCTCTTGAGCGAGGTGAGGATAGCGATAAAGAAGGGGAAGAAGGTCAGAAGGAGGAGAAATACCAGCAACGCATGATGCAGCGCGCTTTGAATCCGGGCGCCAAGCTCCACCTGCGCGGCGTCCGGCGATGATGTGAAGGGCCGGTCGACTGTCTGCCCGGTCATCAGGTCTCCCTTGTGCGTCGCGTTCGTGCGAACGGCGACGTTGTGTAGCGGAAGCTCAGCAGCGTCAGAATGAAGATGGCTATGAACATGATCACTCCGATCGTTGCGCCGTAGCCCATCTGGTCCCCGCGGAAGGCGGCCATAAAGAGCAGCAGACCGGGTACCAGCGACGCCTTGGCCGGCCCGCCCGCGGTCATGATCAGCACAAAGGCGAATTCCTGGATGATGCCGATCATCGTCTGAATCGCCACCAGCTGAATCGAAGTAATCACCAACGGTATGTCGATCCGCACCATCCGCTGCCAGACATTGCAACCGTCCATCACGGACGCATCCAGCACCTCACTGGGGATCTGCTGCAGGCCGGCGTAGAAGATCATGAAGGGCCAGCCCGAGATCCAGGGGAAGCCGACGAACAGCAGCGCCAGAATCACCAGGCTCGGCTCGGACAGCCACGCCGTCTGCCACTCCTCCAGGCCGAAACTCCCCAGCATGCGATTGAGCACCCCAATCGTGGGCAGCGGGTTGTAGATGAACTTCCAGATCATGATCGTGACCAGAAAGGGCACCACCATCGGCAGCACGAAAAGCGTGCGGTACCAGTACTTGGAACGTTCCCGCTTCAGGTTGAAGACCAACTCCGCCACCAGGAAGGGCGAGATGCGCTGCAACATCCAGCCGAGGAAGAACCAGCCGAGATTGCGCGTGGCGATGTGCATGTTGGGGTCGTTCACCATCGTGATGTAGTTCTTGAACCCAACGAACCGCTCCAGCGTAAAGCCGTCCCAGCGAAAGAAGGTATGATAGATGACATTGAATGTCGGCTGGTACATGAAGATGGCCAGAAAGAGGAAGGTGGGGAGCAGAAAGAGGAACGCGGTCAGGTTGCGGCGCAGCGCACGGCGGCGCCCGCTCCACAGTTTACTGTCGAGACCCGCGTCGGCAGCCTGTACTGACATGGGGTTCACAAGGGCCAGCGGCCAGTGATCTGCTGATCACCGGCCACTGGCCGCTATCGACTGCTCTCAGGCGTTGAACGGCATCACGTACGGTTCGCTGGGGACGGTGTAGTCGCCCCACGGCGGCGGGGTGTAGTCGGCCTGCATCTTCTCCCACTCGGCGGCCTCTGCGTGCAGCTCCTTATCGACGAGGAAATTTTCAATGAAGGTCGGCAGCACGTCGATCTGAATCTGGATCATCTCTTCCAGTGTCATATCGTCGGCGAAGTAGGCCTGAATCGCCGAGAACCACTCGTACCAGAAGTGCCAGTCGCCGATGCGGTCGGAGGAGAATCCGGGCTTGGCCGTATCTGCTTCATAGTCGCTGACCAGCGCCTTGACATCGTCGTCGACCTCGAGGTCTTCGAGGCCCTTGATCGTGGGCAGCACCAGGTTCGTGCCAAGCCGCTCTTGGATCAGCCGCGCGGTGTTCGCCGGCGTCGTCATGAATTTAAGGAAATCGACGGCCAGGTCGACGTGTCCCCGTTCGCGCGCGGTCTTGGTCACCGTCTTGCTCTCGGTCCCGCGCGCGATCAGCCAGGTCGGGTCCTCGTCGCCCCACGGCGTCAGCTTATTGGTCAGGCGCGGCAGATTAAAGACGCCGAACTTGTCGGTGCCTCCCAGCTCCATCAACTGCGGCCAGATGCGGGTCGCGTTCCATACCATCGCCGTCTGCCCGGTCATGAAGACCTCGCCATAGCCGATCGCCGAGGTGGTCTGCGCCATCTGCAGGTAGCCCGGCTGGTAGTAGTTCGTCGCTTCCTTCCAGATGCGGGTCGGCTCGACCCAGTAAGGTGAGTCGAGGCGCACGATGCCGGCGACGGCGGCGCGGGTCTGTTCCACGTCGTCGCAGAAGCCGTCGCCGTTAATGTCGATCAGCTCGAACAGCCCCATCGCCCGAACCAGGTAGTCGACCATGCGGTCCCATTCCCAACTGAGCAGCGTACTCTCCACGGGAATCGTGCCCGTATCGAGGATCTGCTGGCAGGCCTGGTAGTAGTCGTAATAGGTTTTTTCGGGAGGCCCGGAGAGGCCGGCCTCAGCGAACATCTCCTTGTTGTAGGCGATCACCAGTCCCGGGCCGCCCCAACCGACGGGAATGTCGTAATTGTTGCCGTCGGCCAGCACGATCGGATGTACATCCTCGAACCACTGGTCGAGCCAGCGACTGTTGCCCGGCTGGCCCGTGGGAATATACTGGTTCGGCTGATTCAGGTACTCGGTCGTCGGGACAATCGTGTCCTTGTCGTAGATGAAAGTGAGGCCGTAGGTGAAGGTGATATCCGGCAGCGTTCCTGCGGCCGCGCCGGCCCTGAAGTAGGTGGGCTGGGTCATCGCCTCGGTTGCCTTGAACGGCTCCTCAAAAACGACCTCGACGCCGGGGTGCATATCCTCGTACTCCGCCGCGATGTGCAGGATCTCGTGGAGCGCTACCGGCGTATCGGCGGTTACCTTGCCGGGAACATACTGCATGTCGATCGTCAGTTCACCGGTCATCCCTGAGCCTTCGGCTCCATCTTCTTCCATGGTCGCCGGCGCTGTCGGCAACGCACAAGCTGCGACAAGTCCGGCAGCGGCGAGGCCGCCAGTCCCGATCAGAAATTGGCGGCGAGACAGTGCTCTGTTCATTTCAGCCTCCTATTGATTAGGTTCTGCCGATCGCGATGGTTGCGAGAGGTATGGAATAGGGACGGTTGAAAGAGGACTATGCGCCCGAATGTAGCATCTCTTGCGGATGCGGTCAAACCGGCTTTTCGGGTCAGACAGCAGGCGAGATATTTTGGGGAACATTGATGTCCTCTTTCTACAGTACAGTCAGAGTTGCTACGAACAGGTCTGGCCTTCGCCTTCCCCGGGTTTCGGGACAGTTTGCGCCGATGTACGAATCAAACGAAACACATCCTGCTCTGACCCATCGACATAACTCAGGCGGTCTGACGCAACTTCCAGTTTTGAGAGGTCTGCAATCTGAGGGATTGAGACAACTTCCCCTTCTGCGCGCAAGGTATACCAGATTCTGAGCGCCCGCCGTCGCAGGGTATGACAGATACATTATCCTCGCAGTACGAGTCCAGGACATCCACCATGTCTCGGAAAAGGTCGGCGTCGGGGTTGGCGTTGGTGTCTGTGTCGCCGGAACAATGGGAGGCGGTATTGGCTGGCCTTCAAGCCTGGGGCTGTCGAACCAGTCCAGCGGACCATAGCAGCTACTGACAATTGGAAGTATCAGTGTCAATCCAGCAGCTTAGGTTGGAAATCTCCGGATCATCAACAACTCTTTCAGAATAACCTATCATTGAGTATGTAAGCTCCAAAGATAACAAGTCCAGCAATCAGCCCCCCGACCGCACTCGTCAGAACGGCGGCTGAGGCTATATCTTTGGCGACTTTCGCGAGTGGATGATATTCGGGAGACACCAGGTCAACTACAGCTTCTATAGCAGTGTTGACCAGTTCAAGCCCGATGACGAAGAAAATCGAAATAATCACTATAGCCCACTCCAGCCTGCTGATGTCCAAAGCAAATCCAATCACGACAAAAAATCCTGCAATAATGCTTTCGATTCGAAGGCTGCGTTGACTTCTAAAGGCATAGCGCAACCCTTCGAAAGCGAAGCCCATGCTTCGCCAAATACTGTGAGACGGCATCTTAATAATCCTCACAAGGGCGGGGGTCGCTCTGACCCATTATAGACCCTTACTGCTCCCTAAACCAATGCTGCAACGGATGTTCGGGTGTATCCCATAACAAGAGCAGGTCTCTGACTGACTCTGGTCAGCTACATCAATACGCAGGCGAGATGCGTAGCTCCCAGGGGTTATTTTCCCCAGGCCGAGATTCATCTTCGTTGTGTCTGGGCTGCCCGGGGCTTTCTATCCCTTCAGGCCGGAGAGGCTGATGCCGCCGATGATGTATTCCTGTGCGAGGACGAAGAGGATGACGATGGGGAAGGAGACGATGGTGGAGCCGGCGAATACGGCCGGCCAGTTGATCTGGTTGACGTCGCGGAAGAGAGCGATGCCGACGGTGACCGGGTACTTTTTCCAGTCGGAGAGGATGATGAGGGGCCAGACGAAGGAGCTCCACTCGTTGAGGAAGATAAAGACGCCCAGCGTCACCATGGCCGGTTTGGCGAGGGGCAGCATGATGCGCCAATAGGTGCCGAAAAAGCCGGAGCCGTCAATGCGGGCGGCGTCCTCCAGCTCGCGCGGGATATTGAGGAAAAACTGGCGCAAGAGGAATATACCGAACGCGCCGGCAAAGCCCGGCAGCACCACCCCCGTAAATGTATTTGTGAGACCCAACCCATGCGCGATGAGGAAGGTCGGGATCAGCGTAACCGAACCCGGGAGCATCAGCGTCGCCAGCACGGCCAGGAAGAGGGCCTCCCGGCCGGGAAAATCGACGCGCGCGAACGAATAGGCCGCCAGCGAGTCGATGAGTAGCTGGACAATTAACACCGCGGCCGCATACAGAATGCTGTTACCCAGGTATACTCCCATCCGCCCGATCGTCAGAGCATCATAGTATGTGCTCAGCGTGGGCGGCATCGGAATGACCGAATAGGGATTGGTGAAAAAGTCGGTCCGGCTCTTGAAGGAGTTGGCCAGCATCCACAGGTAGGGGAAGATCATGCTGAAGGCGAGGGCGATCAGCAGCACATAGACGATGATGATAAAGCTGCGCCTGGTTGCAGCCAGAAGCAGCTTGCTCTGTTCTCTCTCCCCGCTGCCGGGGGAGGATAGTGTACGCGCCATGACTCAGTACAGCTCCCGCGAGATGAACAGCTTCAACTGCAGCGCGGAGAAGAAGAAGATGACGCCGAACAGCAGCCAGGAGATGGCCGACGCATAACCCATTTCGAATCGTTGGAATGCGTAGTGGTAGACGACCATCTGAACCGTCTGTGTCGAGTTCATCGGTCCGCCCTGCGTCATGATGAAGACCTGGGTGAAGACCTGGAAGGCCGCGATCGTCAAGGTAACGAAGGCGAAGATCAGCGAATTGCGCAACAGGGGAATGGTGATGTTCCAGAAGGTGTGCCAGCGGCCGGCGCCGTCCACCTTGGCCGCTTCGTAGAAGACCTCCGGGATCTCGGCCAGGCCGGCGAGGAAGATGATCATGTAGTAGCCGACCGCGCCCCAAATCGTCATGATCATGATAGCCGGCAGCGCGGTCGCTGGATTGAAGAGCCAGTTGGGGCCCTCAATGTTTATCATCTCAAGCAGCCTGTTGATCCCGCCGGTGGGTTCGTACAACCACACCCACAGCATCGAAGTCACCACGATAGGTGTAATTGTGGGGATGAAGAAGACGGTACGGAAGAGCGCCCGTCCCCGTCGGACCTGATTGCCCAGAACCGCCAGAAGCAAGGAGATGATCGTTATCGACGGAACGATTACAATGACATAGATGAACGTGTTGCGGAAACTGATCCGTACCAGCTTATCGCTCAACGCACGCGCATAGTTCTCCAGCCCCTCGAAAGGCCGCGCCTCTGAGATGATGTCATATTGGTGAAAGCTGATGTAGAGAGAGAAGATGATCGCGATGTAGGAAAAGACCGTGATCAGCAGGCCCGCCGGGCTGATGAACAGATAGCCCGGCCAGGTTTTCCTGAAACGTCTCCACAGTTCTCTCTGTCTGCTTGCACGCGACTGAACCGGCTGGGAAGGTTGTGCCAGAGTCGTCATTTGTCACCGCGCTCTGAAGTACACCGGCGCGCGGCCGGTCAGCAGCCACCGACCGCGAGCCATATGTGGATCAAGAGTAACCGGCGTTTACCATAACCTCAGTGCACTCATCGACCAACTGCTCGATCGCTGCTTCCGGCTCCAACTCCTGCAGAATTGCCGCTTCCAGGATCGGCTTGATTACCGCATCCAAGGCGCTCTGCTGGATGTAGACCAACGGCGTGCCCGCCGCTGACGCCAGCGGGACCATGTTCAGGACCGGAAGCTTCTGCAGCGCGGCCTGGTATTCCGGTGTCTCGTAGAAGTCCTTACGCGGCGCCAACCAGCTGCCGATCGCGAATCGCTCCAACATCCAACCCAGCCCGCACCAGAACTCCAGGAAGGCCCAGCCGGCATCTTTGTTCGGCGACTTGGTCGGCACAACCAGCATGTTGTTCCAGTGGGCCGAGCCTTGTTTCCCGCCGTCCACCGGCGCCGCGGGCCACAACATCGTGAACCAGTTCAGATCCGGCAGATCATTGGTCAGGGGCCCATATTTCCAAGGGCCGGACGACGCCATCGCAGTTTTTCCCTGCTGGAACTGCGCCCAGTCCTGGCGTTCAGGGGCTATCGGCTGGGAGACCTGGTGCACATGCAACATGTCCAGGAACCAGTTCAGTCCGTTTACCGCTGCGTTCTTTTCGTTGAAGCCGATACCATTCTCAATGCCGGCATCGTTCTTCGAATAGAAGCCCACATCGTGGCAACTGGCCCACACACTCAGTGTTTGGGCGGTCGGTGTGGCGATCAGGAAACCCGACTGAACCACCTCGTCGCCGTCACGCTTGGTCAGTTCCTTGGCCGCGTCGGTGAAGTCCGCCCAGCCCCAAGTTGCGATCTCGTCGGGGTCGGTCGTGACGCCCGCCTCATCGAACAGATCAGTGTTGAAGAAGATCTGGTTGCTGTCCGGTCCCTCGCCCAGTACGCCGTACTGCGCAGGGCCCTTTGTCGCCTGAAGCAACGCGCCGTCGAGGAAGTTCTCCGGCGCCAGGTCCGGCGTTATTTCGATAGAGGGTGTCAGGTCCAGGAGGGCACCCCTGTCGAAGAAGTCACGGGCCCAGTATACCGAGCTGTGCATGACATCAGGCGTGTCGTCGGCCGCATGCGCCGCCAGGAATTTTACGAAATATTCACCGAAGGGAACGTTCTGATAGTTCAACTCCAGCTCAGGGTTCGACTCTCCCAGGGCAACCGGCAACCGGTCGAACAGCGCTTTGCTGGTCTCATTGGCGGCGGGGCCCCACCAGTCCCAGTAGGTGATCGTCTGTTGGGCCATGGCGGGCTCATCCGCTGCCATGTCGCCGGATGCCCCTTGCCCAGGCGCCGGGCCACAGGCCGCCAGCGCGGTTGCGCCGATTCCGGAGAGGGCTGTAACTGCAGACAGCCTCAGAAAATCGCGACGACTTACTCTTTCCTTCGAGACTTTCATACTTTCCTCCTTGTGATAGGAAAACCAGGAATTTCCCGATGCAGGCGAACAAATACCGAATTTCGCTGCGTTATGGGCGAAAGAAAAGATCAAACTGACAAAGTTTCTACTTGTAGAATCGTCGGGCCTGCCCGGTCGTTTGGGTGAAACAGTTCACTGCTTCGGAGGCATCTGTGCTGAAGTTGGGCGCACTGTATCAGAATTTCTTTACACTGTCAACGAAAAAAGGCTCTATGATCTTAGGACGTCCGCATCTTATTGGGAGAGCACTATCAGGAGATAGTCGGTTTCCCAACCGGCCCGGTCACGTTTGGCTGCAATACCGGTTTTGGGGCTTTTCTCCCGGCGCAGGAGGTTGAGAGATTACGAGTGTTTACGAGCGTCTATAAGCGTTTACGTGTTGTCTGAACTGTGATTTTATGGGATTTAAGGGATTAACTGTGATTAGGGGCTGGCTGGTGCTGGTTGTCTCGTATGAGCGTTGGACGAGAGATTGCGAGCGTTTACGAGCGTTTGCCTGTTGTCTGAACTGCAGTTCATGGGATTTATCGGATGGGCTGTGATTAAGGCCTCGCCGGCGCTGGTTGTCTCGTACGAGAGTTGACGAGAGATTGCGAGCGTTTACGAGTGTCTACGAACGTTTTCGGGTTGTTTGAAAACCAGTTCATGAGATTTGCCTGATGGGCTGTGACGGGAGCCTTGCCGGTGCAGGTTGTCTCGTACGAGCGTTGGATGAGAGTTTATGAGCGTTTACGAGTGTTTGCGTGATGTCTTAACTACAGTACATGAGAATTGTTCGATGGGCTGTGATGAGGGATTCGCTGGCGCGCGTGGGCGCGTACGAGGTCAAACGAAAGATGTACAAGGGTTGAACGTCCGGTGATATGGCGGGTCGTGTTTTGGCGGGAATATGGCGGAAAAAGCGGGAATGGCGGAAAAGTCGGGCAAAAGCGGGTGATTTTTTTTCTGGTTCTTGTTGTCGTCACGCTTTTGCATCAGTTTTTTCATGTCTGGAGTCTGTTCCCGGTTCTGGCAAGTTCTCTATGATGCTCATCCACTACTCTAACAGACGGCAGACGCATGCCGGTTAGCTGGCGGCGGGGTGGCAGTGTGTCATGTCCGGACGCTTAAGGTCGGGCTATGTCGGGTGAGAGCAGGCAGTATTCCTTTTCCTGGACTTATGCGCTTGGCTTCGCGCACGTTTCCTCGCTGTCTTTGTTGGGTACTGGGCAGTTACCAGGCTTGCACGGGCCCTCCCTCGCCTTCAGATTCCCTGCCAGCGAGAGTCATGGCTTCATGATGAAGATACGCCTTCAGTTATGCCCATACGTATAACGGCACCAGGCTATTATATCACTGATTCTAATGCAATTGCCCTGCAAATTAAGGAGTGCATCCCAATTTTGGGGCGAGAGTGGGCAGGCACAAGGCCGGCCCCTACGGGGATTTGGTGGGACTGGTGGGAGTGGTCCGGCTGGACACATTCGATTGGGCACTCGTCACCAATGTCGACACCCGGTCGGCGAGGCATGTTGTAGGAGAGGGGGCGTTGCGGGGGCGGAGCCCCCGCACAAGGGAGGGCCGAATAGGCCCGACCGCCCAGAACTGCAGGGGTTAGGGGCTGGGGGCCAGGGGTTAGAAACGGCGCTTCCTCTGCCTCAGCGTTGATCGCGGACTGAACATGGCTCCGATGCAATCCAAGGTATAGGAAAGTTTACCCCCCATTTTGGGGTGCACCCCTCTATATCCTGTGCAACCTGTGAGATCCTGGCATATCACGCGCGTGAACTCTGCCGCCCTCTCACTGGCTTTGAATGCACTGCTGCCGCTGAAAGATCCCGTAGAACATTGACACCCAATAGGTTCTATATTACATTCACAAATACCTGTCGGCAGGGCGTGGCCGGTTACTGGACAGGGCAATCACGGTACAGACGGCTTGTCAGCGAAAGAGAGGAACGATGAGCGTAGCAACATTGGCAGGCAGTATTGAAGAGCAGGGCACGGCCGCCGGGCCCCGCAACGAAGAGGAGCTCGATCTGCTGCTCTCAGAACCCTCGCCTGCGGCTCTGGCTGCGCTTGAAAAGCTGGACTCGGACCTGGTCGTCCTCGGCGTCAGCGGCAAGATGGGGCCCTCGCTGGCGCGGATGGCGGTGCGCGCGCTGGATGAACTGAACTCGCCCCACCGCGTTTACGGCGTGGCCCGCTTCAGCCAGCCCGGTACGCGCGAGCAGCTGGAGGAGTGGGGCGTGCAGACGATCACCTGCGACCTGCTGGACCGGTCGCAGCTGGCTTCGCTGCCCGACAGTAACAGCGTGATTTATATGGCCGGTCAGAAGTTCGGCACCACGGGCAACCAGCACATGACCTGGGGCATCAACACCTACCTGCCGGCGCTGGTCTGTGAGCGCTATCTGAACGCCCGCATCGTGGCCTTCTCCACCGGCAACGTCTATCCGCTGGTGCCGGTGGTCGCCGGCGGGCCGCTGGAGAGCGACCCCCTGGACCCGGTCGGCGAGTACGCGATGTCCTGCCTGGGGCGCGAGCGCATCTTCGACTATTTTTCGCGGCGGCACGGTCTGCGCTGCGCCATCGTCCGCCTGAACTATGCGGTGGAGATGCGCTACGGTGTTCTGGTGGACATCGCCCGCCAGGTGCACGCGGAGCAGCCGGTTACGCTGGACATGGGCGCGGCCAATGTGATCTGGCAGGGGGACGCCAACGCCCAGGCCATCGCCCTCCTCGATCACTGCGCTGCGCCGCCTTTCGTGCTCAACGTCACCGGGCCCGAGACGGTCTCGGTGCGCCGCGTGGCCCAAGCACTGGGCGGCATGCTCGGCAAGGAGGTCCGTTTCAGCGGCGAGGAGGCGCCGACCGCGCTGCTCAACAACGCGGCCAAGGCCGCGCAGCTTTTCGGCTACCCGCGCGTCTCGCTGCACCAGATGCTGCAGTGGATCGCCGACTGGGTGCAGAACGACGGCGCATCGCTGGACAAACCGACCCACTTTGAGACGCGCGACGGGAGCTTCTGATGGCCCAAACTGTGTCTGAACTGAGACAACATCTGGCCAACGGGCAGGTGATCCCGGCCCACCCGCTTGCCCTCACCGCCGATCTCAAGCTGGATGAACGGCGCCAGCGCGCGCTGACCCGCTACTACTGCGCGGCCGGCGCGGGCGGCGTGGCTGTGGGCGTGCATACGACCCAGTTCGAATTGCATCAGCCCGAATACGGTCTGCTGGAGCCGGTGCTGGCGCTGGCGTCGGAGACGGTGGACGAGCATTTGCAACAGAACCCCCGCCCCTTCGTCAAGGTAGCGGGCATCCTGGGCGATACGCGGCAGGCGGTGCGCGAGGCCGAGACCGCCATGGAGCACGGTTACGATGCGGGACTGCTGAGCCTGCGTGCGCTGGCAGAGGCATCGCCATCGGAGCTTGTCGAACACTGCCGGCGCGTGGCGGAGGTGATCCCGGTAATCGGCTTCTATTTGCAGACCGCTGTGGGCGGACAGGTGCTGCCCTACCGCTTCTGGCGCGAGTTCGTGGAGATTGAGAACGTCGTCGCCATCAAGGTCGCGCCGTTTGACCGCTACAAGACCCTGGACGTGGTGCGCGCGGTGGCCGAGTCATGCCGGAGCGAAGAGATCGCGCTCTATACGGGCAACGACGACAATATTGTCGCGGACCTGCTCACCGAGTTCAGCTTTGGCGGGCAAGAGACGGATGCGCCGCGGCTGCGCATTGTCGGCGGGCTTCTCGGTCAGTGGGCTGTGTGGACACGGGAGGCGGTCGCCATGCTGCGCGCCATCCACGACCAGAGCGAAGCCAGCACGCTCAACTACCGGCACTGGCTCACCTACAACGTCCAGATGACGGACGCCAACGCGGCGGTCTTCGACAGCGCCCACGACTTTCACGGCTGTATCTCCGGCGTTCATGAGGTGCTGCGCCGGCAGGGGCTGATGCAGGGGATCTGGTGCTTCAACCCGCAGGAGAGCCTTTCCCCCGGCCAGTGTGAGGAGTTGGACCGCGTCTGCCGCGCCTATCCCCATTTGACTGACGACGACTTCGTGGCCGAACACCTCGACGAATGGCTGCGCTGACCGCACCAACCCTCAGCCTTCAGTCAGTCCATCCCATTCCGAAACCGGCCCGCCACCGAAAACTGGAAACTGACCCATGCTAAGAATCGGAATCGCCGATCTCGATACCTCGCACCCGGGCCGCTGGGTGCCGATTCTGCAGGAATGGGACAGTGTCGCGGTGGCGGCCTGCTGGGACGGGGGCAGCGTGCGCCCGCCGGGGTATGCGCGGCAGTTCGCGGCCGAGCACAACATCCCGGAAGTCGTGCCCGAGCTGGCGGACTTGATTCCGCTGGTCGATGTGGTCTTTGTCCAGGGCTGCAACTGGGACCTGCACGTAGAACGGGTCAGGCCGTTCGTCGAGGCCGGCAAGGGCGTCTATATCGACAAACCGCTGGCCGGGAACGTCGCCGATCTGTTGCAACTGAAGGCGTGGGCGGCGCAGGGCGCGGACATTGTCGGCGGCTCCTCGCTGCGCTGCTGTGAGGAGGTCAAGCGGATCCATGCGCAGAGCCAGGGGAGCGATCTCCACACCATCTTTGCCAGCGGGCCGAACGATTTCTTCAACTACGGCATCCACGTCGTCGAGATGGTACAGGGCGTTATCGGCAGGGAACGCAGCAGCCCCGCGGTCGCGGTTACGCATCTCGGCAGCCATGGATCGGAGCGGCTTCTGATCGACTACACGAATGGACTGCAGGTGGTGCTCGAGTTGGAAGCGGCCGGTGGTTTCTTTCTTTCCGTCAGCGGCGGCAACGGTCGCTGGTCGGCGACCGTGGAGAGCGATTTCTACCGCGCGCTGCTGCAGGACGTTGTCGCCCACTTCGAGGGAAAGCGTCCTTTCCCCGCCGGCATTGATATGCTGTGCGAGGCGGTGATGGTGCTGCTGGCCGGTCGTGAGAGTAGGCGCCGCGGGCGGCTCACGCCCGTTCGTATTGACGAGCTTGCCGCGGATGCGCCCGGTTTTGACGGTCACAGCTTTACTGTGGACTACCGCGCCAGCGTGGGTTGAGCCGGTTGCGTCAATTGCGAATACCCCAGACGCTGAGTGCTTTCTCCTCAAAGGCAGGGATCCCGATCCTTCCCCGTATCTCGTCGACAGCCACATCGGCATAGGCCGCGCCGTCGCGTAGAGCCAGTGCCGAGGCTACGCCGGCGGCTTCACCCAACGCCATCATCGTGCGCGACAGCCGGCATGAGGAGGCGGCAATGTGTGAGAAGGATGCTCCTCGCGACGCGGCGATCAGGTTGTCATACTCCGCCGGCAGCAGACAGCTGTAGGGGATGCCGTAGGGCTGCTCCAACTCCTTGAGCTTGACGCCCTTTACATTGCGCTCGCCATGCGTATCGAGCGGATGGTCGGCGAGGGCGATGATCTCCTCCCGTCGCGGCTGACGCAGAAGACCGGCGCGCACATCCTGCTCACGCAGCACGTAGCGGCCCACCAGCCGGTGCGATTCGCGAATGCCCACCAGCGGAAACATGCTCTTGAAGCGGTAGCGGTCGAAGCCGTAGGCGGTCTGCATGCGCCGCCAGTGCGCATGCATGCGCGCCTGCGCGATCGCCTGCGCTTGGGGATAGGGCATGCTGTGAAACTCGGCGCCCTCCATGGTGGGCAGCACGTTAATGCACAGGTCGCCGTTGGGATACTCGGTCACGTGGGCGGCCGGCCTGTGCGTCGCCAGCCAGGCATGGATTTCGGGGGCGCGGGCCGCGACCGGCAGCTCATCTGCCCCCGCTTCGGCGACCGGCGTCACGCGGAAGACCTGCGAGATACCGTTGACGATGGGGGAGGCGCTGTCGGGGGCCGACGGCTCCCCGTAGAGATCGTGCGGCTCTTCGCCAAAGGCCATGCTGCACTCGGCCGCCCGCGCCAGGTGGCAGCCGCCGGAGCAGTCGATGAAGAGCTTGCTGCGGACGGTATAGGGAGGATCGCCATCCAGCGTTTGGGCCGTGATCGAGACGATCCGGCGCCCCTGCACGCTGACGTCGGTGAAACGGGTGCGGTAGCGAATTTCGACGCCGGCTTCGCGCAGCATCGCGTGCATCGCCGCGGCCATGGCGTCCGGCTCGAAGTGGACGCGACGCACCTCCGGTTTGGGCAGCCCGGCGCGGCGTAACGAGCTTTCATAGGGGCTGTCCGGATCGATGCGCGAAAAACCGTAGGGCTCCTCCTTACTCGAAAAGTGGACCGTCCTGCCCACGCCGATCGCATTCGGACTTAGTCGCGCGGCCAGCTCATAGTGTACGCCCGGTCCGCCGATTCCCGGCTCCCAGTTGTTGACGCCGCCAACGGTGGAGGTACCGCCCAGCTGTGCCATGCTGTCGAGCAGCAGGATACGGGCACTGGGGTCGGCGCGCGCGGCGCGGATGGCGGCGCCAAAGCCGCCGGAGCCGCCGCCGATGATCACGATATCGGTCTCAATCATATTGTCCGTCCCTGTAACGCGAAAAAGGGGACCGGAGAATGAACCCCGATCCCCCTTCTCTCTTGTAATCTATTCCAGCGCATCATCCGGACTGGTGATGGCAGCGGCCATCGTGTTTATGGCGTCGATATCATTGAGCCGGTTGACAGCTTCGGTCACCGCAGCCAGGTTGTTGGCCTCCAACGCGGCCAGGTAACCCTCCCACTCGGCCTCGATATCCAGGCCCGGGTTCAGAACGACCTTGGCCGCGAACTCATTGGCAAGATCCTGCAACGCCCCCAGGTTGTCCAGGATCACCGCATCGTCGCGATCGACCAAATAGTTGATATGACGCTGCTCTTCCAGCGCGCGGTTGAGAACGCCCTGTACATAGCGCATCATGTCGTCGGGTACGTCGACCCACTTGACATTATCGCGGCGGTAATCGAAGTAGGCCGGCGGCTCATTCTTGAACAGATAATCGCGCGAGTACAGGTCGTATTGCGGCGTGTCGTTCAGGATCGCATCGCGGCCGCGGGTGACGGGGATACCGTCGACCACGTCATAGGTGATGCCCTCGACGCCCACAGTCATCAGCTCCCAGCCATCGGTATACTGCCAGTTGACGACGCGGAAGAAAGCATCGGCTTCCGCTGCTGTTGCCGCGATGGTCAGAGCCGTTCCGGTACTCTGCGTGTTGGGCACGACCATCGGTCCGCTCGCGATACCGGTGGGACCGGTCAGACTGCAGATGTAGCCGGTGTCCGCATTGGCATCAGGATGGGCGTTCCGGATCGCCTCCAGGCGGAAATGCTTGAAACGCGGCCAGTCGGTGGTGACAGCTGTATTGCCGGCGTAGAATTTGAACAGTCCGCGGTCGGTGGCCACCATGAAGGTCTGATCCATCAGCCCATCGGCAAACAGTTCTCGCACCCACTGCAGGCCATCCTTCAGGGCCGGCAGCGTATTGGCGAAGATCAGCTGGCCGGGATCATCCGGCGAAGGCACCCAGGCCAGGTGATCGACGCCGAAGGCGCTCAGGAAGACCTCCATCGACCAGGTAATGCTGTCCAGACGGTTGGGCACGAAGGGGATCAGCGGGTCGCCGATGTTGCCGGGGTCCTCGTCGCGAACCCGCTCCAGGAATGTGCGGAACTCGGCCAGCGTGGTCGGCTCCTCCATTCCCAGCTTTTCCAGCCAGTCGGTGCGGTAGTGGAGGCAGCGCGGCAGATTGCCCGTGATGCGGGGAATATGGTAGATCATCCCGTCAGTCTGGCGGTTGTTTTCCCAGACTTCGGCCGGGAAGGCGTCGCGAACGGTGGGGTACCTGTCCAGGTACTCGTCGATCGGGATCAGCAGGCCGTCGTTGAGATACTGTTTGAACTGCCGCGAACTGGGGTTGATGCGGATGACGTCGGGGTAGTCGCCGGCGGCCATCAGTACGTTGCGCTTTTCCTCGTATTCGGGATTGGGCACAAACTGATAGTCCATATCCACGCCGGACCCAGCCTCGATCAACCCTACCCACTCGTTATCCGGCACCCAGCTGTCGCCGATGCCCAGATAGACGACGGTAACGTCCTCGGCCACGGCCTCCTCTGATTCCGCCGCCTCCTCCTCGGTCGTCGCGGCCGGTCCGGCCGCACATGCGCTCAACAGGATCAAGCCCAAAATCAAAAGTGGCAGATACAACAGATGGCGTTTCACAAGGACTCCTCCTCTTCTGTACATTGGTTCGGTCACGTGAATATCCTGACGAAGTATTACTGATGGAGGGACATTCCGTATGGGAATCAGATATCGTCGCGGCATCACCTCCCCCGTTCTCGCGGCAACTACCCTTTCTCGGCGCCCAGTACGATTCCCTGTACGAAGTAGCGCTGCACAAAGGGATAAAGGAGCGCCATGGGCACGATGGCAGCGATCACCGTAGCGGCCCGGATCGTGAGCTGGCTGACCTGGGCGTTGCCGTACATGTCCTGGTTGCTGAACCCGATCTCGTTCAGGTTGGCTTGAATGACAACCGAGCGCAGCAGCACCTGCAGAGGCCATTTGGCCGGGTCATAGATGTAGAAGATGCCGCGAAAGAACTCATTCCAGTGGGAGACGGCGTAGAACAGCCCCATCGTTGCAATCGCGGGCAGCGACATCGGGATCACGATCTGGAACAGAATGCGCAACTCGCTGGAGCCGTCCATACGCGCCGACTCGATCACCGCGTCCGGCAGGTTCTCGAAGAAATTGCGCAACAAAATCAGATAGAACACGTTAACCAGGGTCGGCCAGATCATCGCCCACAGGCTGTTGATCAGGCCCAGGCTGCGCACCAGGATGAAGCCGGGCACGATGCCCGCGCTGAAGACGAAGGTCACCATGATGAAGAGCATGATGAACTGCCGGCCCGGCAGGTCCCGGCGCGAGAGCGGATAGGCGGCGGCCGAGGTAACCAGAAGGTTGAGGGCGGTGCCCACCACGGTAATGAAGACGGTAACGCCAAAGGAGCGTATCAGCGCTTCGCCCTTGAAGATAAAGATGTAGGAGTCCAGCGTAAAGTCTTGCGGCCACAGCAGGAGCACCGCCTGCGCGACCTTTTCGGGTCGGCTCAACGAGGCGTTGACCGTATGCCAGATCGGCAACAAACTGATGATGCCGAGCAGAAGCAGCACGCCGTAGATGGTGGTTTCGGCCAGACGGTTGCTGTGCCATCTGGACCGCAACGGCTGTTCTTCGTAGGTTGTGGTGTCGATGTGCGCGCTCATCGGTCTGCGTTACCAGAGTGTCGGTTGATCGGCGCGTTTGAGAATGTAGTTGGTCAGTACAATCATAATCGCCGCGATCACGGAGCGGAACAGGCCCACCGCCGTGGCCAGGCTGAAACGGCCGTCCACGAGTCCGATGCGATAGATATAGGTGTCCAGAATGTCAGCTACAGAGAAGACAGCCGGGTTGTACATCACAAAAACCTGCTCAAAACCGGCCTCGAGAATATTGCCCATACTGAGAATGAAGACGATGCCCATCACCCCGCGCAGGCCGGGCAGCGTGATATATCTCGCCTGCTGAAACCGGTTGGCCCCATCGACCATCGCGGCTTCATAGATCGACGGATCGATCGAGGCGATGGCGGCCAGGTAGACGATCGCGGCCCAGCCGAACTCCTTCATAATGTTGGTAATGACGAGGATGGTGCGGAAATAACGGGGATTGACCAACAGGGCCGGCATCTTCAGCCCGATCGCCTCCAGCCCCTCCGGCACAGCGCCGCCCGGCCCGATGAAGAGCACCATGATACCGCCGTACACGACCCAGGAGAGGAAGTGTGGGAAGTAGGTAACGGTCTGGATCGTGCGCTTGAAGAGCAGGTGGCGCACTTCGTTGAGCAGCAGAGCGAAGATTATGGGGACGGGGAAGCCGATGAAAAGCTTGTAGAGGCTAATGATGACGGTGTTGCGAAAGACCTCCAAGAATTTGGGCAGGGCGAACAGGGTCTCGAAATGCTGGAAGCCCACCCAGGGGCTGCCCAGGAAACCGCGGACCGGTGAATAGTTCTGGAAACCCATCACCAGTCCCCCCATGGGGATATAGCGGAATATCACAAAGAAGAGGATGGCGGGGAGCAGGAGGAGGTAGAGTTCGCGGTATTTCCAGGCCCGTCCCAGCTCGCGGCGGAAGTGGCTGCGTTGGCTGGCGCGCTGCGAGTGGTTCGTAGCGGGACCTTCATTCAAGCCATCGCCCGATCGCTTTTCGACGCTCGCTGTTGCCATTGTTCCTGCACCGGTTCAGATCAGCAGAAACTACGCACCTCTTGAAAGGGGAATCAACCGTGGGTATCTTTGCGATCGAAAAAACTGCGTTACAACAGTACGAAAGCGGCGAAGTAGGGCGTATCCTCAAGTGAAGACCCACACGCGGTACGCGCGCCATGCAGGCTGTCAAGAAGAAGTACGAAGGAATTACAACATAGGTATTGCGAGAGTTAATCAGAAGCCGCCAACTTTGTCAAGCGGTCAGATTCTCTCCACTAGCCGGGGCACTCCTGCTCTGGCAGCACTTCCATCCTGATCGACGAGTTCCCCGCAGGCGCTGCAGGCCGGAAATGACCGCGCCGCACTTCCTGTTTGGACAGTGCGGCGCGCTGAAGAGCATATGGAGGCTGATGTCTACCGTATTGCGAAATACCTATGCGAACTAAGGTAGAGCAGACTGCGGACCGATTCGAATTCCTACTCGGCGTTCCCCGATAGCGACGAGAGTAGACAGCCGATTCGCTCGGTACCCTCAAGGAAGTCGTGTGCCTCGAACTCAAATCGGGCATCGGGCGTGATTCCGGGGATGTTCCCGACAAGCGTTATCGTGTTGGCATCGGCAGAGACCACTACGATTGACTCCCCATGCTGCATGTAGCCATCGCCGCCATGCGTCTTCCAGGTACCGGCCTGGATCTTGCTCCCGATCGATGCGGCCGCATTGTTTCCTTCGCTATGTGACTGCACTGCATGGCTGGCGGATAGCGCGTATTCGAACCCGTCGGTCCCTGTTTCCGGGTTGCGGTCCAGATCGATCAGTACCCTCCAGTAATACTCAATGACCCTCCTGTCCACGCCTGTTCTGTCAAACACCAGGCTGTGCGGGAGGTTCCTGAGTTGGAATATCACGGCAAGCGTTTCACCGACCAGGGCGGTACTGACCTCCGTAATATCAATGTGCGCGGCCAAGTCGTCTGAGACGCCGTCAGTCACCGTCTCACCCGGCACAATCGCACCCTCAACCGGAGTACAGGCGTTGGAAAACCTGCTCGGGCGCGAGGAGGCCTGGCACCCCACTGCGTCGGAGCCATCGAAATAGTCGTAGGTCTCGAATGCAAGCCGTGACGCCGCCGTGATCCCAGGAATATCGCCGGAGAGCGTTATCGTCTTGTCTTGCGTAGATACCTCCATGCTGGCGTCGGCGAGCATCGAAGCGCCAGTCGGATCCCGCTCCCAGGTATTGGCCTGCACGATTCCCGTCGTTGCGATCGATGCGATTCTGTCGTTCCCAAGATTGGAAGGATGCACAAAATGATTGGCGGCCAGGGTGTATTCGTACCTGCCATCGCCCTCCACATCGATCGACACCTCCCAGTTGTACTCCAGCGCATTCTCCGGTACACCTTTCCTGTCGAAGGTCAGACTCTCCGGAATATCTCTGAGATGAAATACAGTCGTCAGTGTCTCCCCGGACAGCGAGGTGTTGATCTCCGTAATGTCTATGTGCGCGGCTGACACATCGGAGACGTCATCGGTTACGGTGTCGCCCGGCGTTAGCACCTCAACGGAACTACACGGGGTGGGGGCTGGATCTCCCACCGTTGAAGGCAGGCATCCAACCGAGTCAGAGTCATGGGCAAGACCATAATCATACGTCCGGAATGAAAGACGCGATTCCGAAGTGATGCCGGGAACCGTACCGGTGAGCGTGATCGTGTCCTCTGAGGCGGACACCTCAAGGCCGGCGTCCTGCTGCGCCATGATACGCCCCGGTTCCATTGTCCAGATGCTGGCCTTGGCCTGGTCCTCTATGGTCACCTGCGAATTGTTCCCTTTATCTACCAGACGCACGATATGGTAGGCGGACAGAAGGTAATCATACCCGCCGTCACCATTCTCCATATCGTTGTCTACATTGATGAGCGCCTCCCAGCTGTACTCCATCAGATTTTCCCGAATCCCCGATCGATTGAACGTCAGCGTCTCCGGCACGTCTCTGAGATGGAATACGACTGTCAGCGTCTCCCCGGACAAAGAGGAGCTGACCTCGATTATATCGATATACCCCTGCTTCGCGTCTTCGCTCTGGTCAACTGCAGTTTGGCCTGGTGTGATTGCTACCCCGCCGGACCCGCACTGCAGGGGTCCGAGGTAGGTCCTGTATGGAGCAAGACATGTTACATGATCGATGCCGCTCTGCGCATCGAAAGTTTCGAATGTGAGGCGCGATTCTGATGTGATGCCTGGTATTTGGCCCGTGATCGTTATCGTGTCCGCCTCGGCAGATATCTCAACGCTGGCATCCTCAATTGAAGAAAAACTCATGGGATGCACTTCCCAGGTGCTTGCCTCCACGATCTCCCCGATTGGGGAGAACAGTTCATCCTTGCCTTCTGACAGGTCTGTGATGTGATAGGCCGACAGCAGGTATTCGAACCCGCCGTCGCCTGTTTCCCGGTCGTTGTCAACATCGATTGCGACCTGCCAGCTGTACTCCATTGTGTCTTCTCCAAGCCCTTTTCTGTCGAACGTCAGGCTCTCCGGAAGATCTCGCAGATGAAATACAACTGTCAATGTCTCGCCGGACAGTGAGGTGTTGACTTCGGTAATGTCTATGTGCGCGGCGGACACGTCTGAGTGGTCATCGGTTACGGTGTCGCCCGGCGTAACCGGTTCCACCGCCTCGCACTGGCTGGGCGTACCGTCCGATGCGGTGGAATGCTGGTTGGGCTGAGGACTTTCAGCAAGTGCGGGTCTTGACACTGAGGCGATGAGCAGTGCAAAGACAAGGACTTGGGCGAAGACTCTAATCTTCATTGATCGTTCTCCCGGGTAATCGTGCTGCGCTTCCATCGACGTCATCGGTTCGTAGCAGGCCGAACGCATCATGGTTTTGCCCGGTTCCATCTCCCCTGTGCATCCTGGAAGAGGGCAGGGGTCTGCCCATTTCATGCCTGCGGACGAAAACGCCCTGCAGCCAGGCTGGTCTATCTATAGAGATGTCCGACAGCTGGCGAATGTGCTGCTTCTGCCCCAAAACCTTAACCGATTCACGCAGGGGTTGTCCCGCCTCAAACTACCGATTCCGGTAGTTCACTCGACCAGTTTGAGTGTACTACCCATGCACTCATCCTCCATTGCCCACCACTGCTGCAGTACCTGCGACCGCAGCTTTCGCCTGCCCCCCCCCGGCAGAGCCCTCGATCCCAAACAAAAAACCGCCCAGCCCCGGCAGTTCCGGGACAGGGCGGCTGCTGTCTTGCGCAGATGGCTTGGCTATTGACAGTAGGACAGGCCAAGGCTGCCCAAGTCGTTACTCTCCACGTTCTGCAGAGCCTGAGGGATGCAACCGGTCAGCTGGTTTCCCGACAGAGTCAGCCGCGTAAGGTTGGAAAGGTTGCCCAACTGCGACGGAATAGAACCGGTCAGATCGTTGTTTGCAAGTTGCAGGGTTTCCAGGTTTGAAAGGTTCCCCAGTTGGGACGGGATGCTCCCGCTCAGCTCGTTTCCATGAAGACGGAGGGCCTTCAGGTTTGAGAGGTTGCCCAACGCGGAAGGAATGGAACCGGACAGATCGTTGTTTGTAAAGTACATGATCTCCAGGCTGGAAAGGTTGCCCAGTTGGGACGGGATGCTCCCGCTAACCTTGGTATGATAGAGGTAAAACCACTTCAGATTGGTGAGGTTTCCCAGCTGCGATGGGATGGAGCCGGTCAAGTCATTGTGTGCGAGGTTGAGAGATTGCAATGCGGAGAGATTCCCCAGCTGCGTTGGGATCCCCCCAGTCAGGTCATTTCCATGGAGAGCGAGCTTGGTGAGGCTGGAGAGAGTTCCCAGTCCACCAGGAATGGCTCCACTCAGATTGTTGGAAGCCAACGAGAGTGACTCCAGACTTGTGAGCTGACTCAGTCCGGATGGAATCGTGCCGGTTATATTGTTGACGTTTAAGAGGATGCCCGTGACGCGGCCGGCCGCGTTTGTTGTAACGCCATACCAGGAACTAAGGGGCAGGTCGCTCAGCCAGTTGCCGTCTCGAGTCCAGTTGGGGCCTCCGGTGGCGTTGTAGAACGCGACAAGCACCGCTCTGTCCGGACTGACAGGGGGTGATTCGTTGTCGGCCGTAGGCGTAGGCGTAACGGTTGGTGTGGGTGTCGCGGTCGCGTCGGGATCTGGTGTAGGGGTGATCGTTGGCGTCGCGGTTACCGTTGGCGTAGGGGTGATCGTTGGGGTAGGGGTAATCGTTGACGTCGCGGTATGGGTCGGGGTGGGCGTCGCGGTCGCGTTGGGATCTGGCGTAGGGGTGATCGTTGGCGTCGCGGTTGGGGTATGGGTCGGGTCCCCGCAGAATATCAGACCGGTTTCATCCAGATCACTGACGGGAACGTCTCTGAGACCGGAAGGCAGGCATCCGGTAAGCGCGTTGCCTGCGAGATGCAGGCCGCTCAGCTTGGGCAGGTCTGCCAGAGATGACGGCACTTCTCCAGTCAGCTGATTGTTGGCAAGCTGCAGCCAAATGAGAGAGGAGAGGTTGCCAAGCGATGAAGGGATGGACCCGGTGAGCTGATTGTCGGAGAGAGCCAGCCAACTGAGTGAGGAGAGGCTGCCCAGCGATGAAGGGATGGACCCGCTGAACCGATTGGTGTCAAGGAACAGATGCTTCAGCGTGGAAAGGCCGCTCAGATGCGAAGGAACCGTCCCGCTCAACCGGTTGTCTGTAAGGATCAGGTATGCCAGTTTGGGGAGGTTGGATATGGCTGATGGGATTGACCCGCTCAGCATATTGTAGTGGAGGGTCAGAGATGTCAGATTGGACAGGCTGCCCAGCTCTGACGGGATTGACCCGGTCAGGCGATTGAGGCCGAGGTCCAGTGTCTGCAGATTGGACAGGTTGCTCAGCGCCGATGGGATTGATCCATTCAGTAGGTTGGCCGAAAGATTCAGAAACTTCAGTTGGGAAAGGTTGCCCAATTCCGACGGTATGGCTCCACCGAGCAGGTTGTTAATGAGATACAGTTCCTCAAGGCTGGCGAGGTTGCCCAGCGAGGATGGGATCTGGCCGCTCACTTTCGATTCGGTGATCATCAATCTCTTCAGTTTGGTCAGGTTGCCCAGCGAGGATGGGATCGACCCGCTCAACTGCTCGCTCTTCGCCAGAACGAGGTGTTGCAGATTGGAAAGGTTACCCAGAGAGGACGGGATCGTCCCGCTGAGGTTATTGTCGGAGAGGTACATCCCTTCCAGACTTGCCAGGTTACCCAGCGAGGACGGGAGCGCCCCGCTGAGATCATTGTTTTGCAACTGCAGGTTTTTGAGCTTGGAGAGTTGGCCGAGCTCCGAGGGAATTGAACCGTACAGCCTGTTTCCTCTGAGGACCAGGTACTCAAGTCTGGAGAGCTGGCCGAGCTCTGAAGGAATTGAACCATACAGATTGTTTCCTACGTCCTGATCAGTTCCTCTGAGATCGAGACGGTAAACGAAGCCATCTTCGTCGGTGTCGACGCCATACCAGGTACCAACGGGATGGTCGCTCAGCCAGTTGGCATTATTCTCCCAGTTGGCGCCGTCCGTTGCGTTATAGAGAGCTACCAGTGCATTTCTTTCCGCGACTGTTGGAGAAATAACGGTCGAAGCATCCACCGTTGCCGTGGGCGTGGCTGTTGCTTCCTGCTGCTGTTGCGACTGAGCAGGAATCGTAACAGCCAGATACGGCGTAATCGCGCCTCCATGGCCGGAGGCGTTCAAAGCGCGGAGAGCGTACCAGTAGGTCGTCCCGGCGACAACGTCGGCATGGGTGAAGGACGTGCCGGTCAGGGAATTTCCTCCAATCTGCCGCCATTCGTTGGCGCTGCCCCATTCCCACAGTACGTAGCGGACCGCGCCCGTCACGGCGGTCCAGCTCAGTTCCACGCCGCTCGCCGTCGTCTGCGCGGACAGTACCGGCGCAGGCAACGGCGTGGCTGTCGGTGTAGCCGTAGGTGTTGCTGTATGTTGCGGATCTTGCCGTGTCTGCGTCCTTACTGTGGGCGTCGGCGTAGCCGTAGGTGTTGCTGTATGTTGCTGCTCCTGCCGCGGCGTTGCAGACACATACTCTGACCATGCACTCTTCTCACCCGCCGCGTTCACGGCGCGGCTCGTATAATGGTACGCCGTCCCTACCGTGACTTCTACGTGAGTGTAGGCCGTCCCCGTCAGACTGTCTCCGCCTATCTGCCGCCAACGGTTGACGCTATCCCACGCCCACAGTTCATAGCGTACTGCGCCAAGCACCGACTCCCAGGACAGATTGACCGTCCTGATGCCGGCCTGCGCGGTCAGTAATGGGGCAGACGGCGCAGTCGTTGGGACAGAGGCCGCAGCAGTTGTCACCGATTCATAACCTGACCATGCGCTTGTCGCGCCCGCAGCGTTCACGGCGCGGATGGCGTAGTAGTATGTCGTCCCTTCCGTTACTGTCGAGTGGGTGTAGGTCGTGCCTGTCAGGCTGTCACCGCCTATCTGCCGCCCGCCGTTGATCCTGTCCCACACCCACAACTCATAGCGTGTTGCACCCGGAACCGACACCCAGGACAGCTCTACCGAACCGCCGCTGGCTTGCACGGTCAGCGACGGGGTAGCAGGCGTAGATTCCGTCGCTGTCTGTTGTGCCGAGGCCCGTTGCGACAAGATGAGAATGAACATCGACAACAAAACCAGGGCTTTTCGTAAGATCCCGGGAAAGAAAAACGTACGGACTTTCGTCGGCTGCATGGCACCTGGTCCTTCGCAGTTGGTTTTTCCGTTTGACAGATTTCAGCGGCTCATCCTTCTTCACAGTGGCGGGAATGCGACGGGCAGCCCCTGGCTGCGATTCCTTCACCGTGCACATGGGTAAGCCGATAGATTCCGCTTAGCGAATACCACCGGAAAGAGAATGATTTGCAGGAGTGGAAGCTTTCAGGACGGCCCAGCCTTTGGGCCTGTTTCGGAAGAATGCGAGAACAGACTGGAACACCGTCTGCCGGAAGGCTGTTTCAACTGTTCTTAACTATTATAGTGGGGGTGTACAGATTTTGTCATGCTAAAATGGACCGATTTAGGCGACTTTTTGCTTCAGTTCCGATCCATCTTATACATTTTGGGGGAATTTCCCCGGCGCCAGTGCACACCTCATTCTGTGACACAGCTCTCGAGGCCATCGAACTGAACTTCATTTCATCCCCTTTCAAATCCGGCAGACGCCGGCTACAGCTTGAGACCATGGACCCTCTTCTGCGGGCGCAGGCGATCCGGCCATGCCTTCCATGAGCGCGAGATATGCCAAGCTGACTCCACCATCGTCCCGTCAATTCCCAGACCTCCTAGCCAAACGACCCAGCCCCCTGAGAATAGACATTTGTCCTGAAAAGAAGGCCTTCTACCCCTCCGTCCCCGCACGTACTGCACCGCAGCGGCGGCCGGCGCTTGAACCCCGATTCCCCTGACCCAGTTTGCGCGTTCACGGCCGCGGTGCGATAATGCTCACCATTCAGTTTTGGGACGCCGCTGTCCGACCGCTTCACCGATTCCCATGCCGATGACCCAGGGGCAGCGCAGCGCACAACCTTCGTCTCCCTGTACACGCGCCAACTCCGCCACCATCCCCTGCGCCGGCTCTCGCGCACGTGTTCATGCCAAACACAACATCGTTGCCCAGACAACCGTTCGCCCGGCACACCTTCATTCTGTGTAGAGTTCTCTTCGCCATATCCTGATTCCCTTTCCATTCAAAGAAGGAGACAGACACAATGACCAAGCGACTCAGTCGACGCGAGTTCATGCGCAACGCCGGCCTGGCCGGCACGGGGTTGGCACTTGCCGCGTGCGCGCCCGTCGCACAGGACGGCGCCATGGACGATGGCTCCATGATGGCGGAGAAGCAAACCGCCTACATCTTCGACTACGACCCCACCGGCACCGATGCCTGGGTTGAAGCCGACCAGTTGTTCATCGAATATTTCACCGAGAAATACCCGGACTATGAGATCATTCGTGAACAGGCGCCGTGGGCCGGCTTCACTGAAAAACTGCTCACCTCGATTGCCGGCGGTTCCGAGTATGACGTGATCTACGGTTACTGGCAGTGGCTGCCCCTCTTCATCGAGAACAACGTCATCGGCCCGCTGGACGACCTGATCGACGCCGATACTGAGATCTCCGCCGACGACTTCTTCGACTACGCCAAGGAAACCATCGAAGGCGAAACCTTCGGCCTCGCCTGGTTCATCAGCGGCTGGCTGCACTGGTACAACCTCTCGGCGGTCAACGAGGCAGGCGCCACCACGCCCAAGGAGATGAACGTAAACGGTGACTGGGACTACGACGCCTGGTACCAGTTCGCCAAAGAGTTCACCAGCGAACAGGACGGCGTGCCCATCTACGGCTACGAGATGGGGTCGGGGCGCAGCGTCTCCGTCTACGTCATGCTGGCCTGGGCCTGGGGCACAGAGCAGTGGAACGACGACTTCTCCGCCAGTCTCATGGACAACGAGGAAAACGTCGCCCTCTGGAAGTGGATCCAGCAGTTCTACCTTGAGGGGCTGACCCCGCTGCCCGGCTCCAGCACTACCGAGCAGCCGATCAGCTATACCAACGGCCGCTCCATGGCCACCATGGCCGGCCAGTGGTACACGCGCACCATCGTGCAGGACGGCGCGCCCGATCTCTTCGATATCGGCATGGTACCCTTCCCCACGGGGCCGAGCGGACAGTACTCCGTCGCCGCGCTCAACTCCTTCTACTTCTCCAGCAGCCCCGGCAACGTCGATCCGGCCTGGGCCTGGTACAAGGAGCGCTCCTTCTCCGAAGCCGCGGCCAGCATCTATGCCAAGATCGGCGGCGGCCGCTTCCCGTCGATCAAGCGCGTCGCGCCGGCGACCGTCTACGAATGGGAGGATACCGAGGTCTACGAGGCCATCCGCCCGATTCTGCGCACCTATCGCACCAGCCCCAAAGAGTCCGAGTGGATCAACACCTACTGGAACGTGGCCTGGGATGAGATGGTCCTGGCAACTCGCCCCGTCGAGGAGATTCTCGGCCAGCTCGCCGAAGAGTCGACCGCCCTCGTCAACTCGTAAGCGCAAGAACCAGCGGCCAGCCGTTTCCCCGACGGCTGGCCGCTGACTGTCAACCATTGTCTGCTCACCACCTGCTGCCGGCCACCGATTACTGGCCACTAACCACTGACCACTGCAGTTATGGCGCTCCAAACCAAGCACAGGCCAGGTCCACTTGCCCGCAAAGAAGCGTGGGAAGGCCGGCTCTATATTCTGCCCTGGCTCGCCGGCTTCCTGATCTTTACTATCGGCCCGATGGTGGCCTCCATCTACTTCTCGTTCACCAAGTATTCGGTGCTCTCCGGCGCGGACTGGCTGGGGCTGGATAACTACACCAAGCTCTTCGGCGCGGACCGCCTTTTCGGGCTCACTCTCTATAACACCTTCTACTTCGTCATCCTCTCCGTTCCGCTGAACCTGTTCGCGGCCTTCCTGGTCGCCCTGCTTCTGAGCGTGCAGGTGCGCGGCATCAATCTCTACCGGACGCTATATTACCTGCCGGTCATAACGCCGGCGGTCGCCAGCGCCCTGACCTGGGGGATGCTCTTTTCGGGTGATTACGGCCTGGTCAACGCCGTGCTGCAGGCCCTGGGTCTGCCCACCTTCAACTGGCTCTTCAATCCCAAGATCACCAAGCTCGTATTCGTGATTATGGGGCTCTGGGGCATCGGCGGCAGCGCCATCATCTTTCTCGCCGGTCTGCAAAACGTGCCCCGCGTCCTCTATGAGGCCGCCGGCATTGACGGCGCCAATCTGTGGCATCTTTTCCGCCACATCACCGTGCCGATGATGACGCCGCTGATCTTTTTCAACCTGGTGCTCGGTATCATCGGCACTTTTCAGGTCTTCACCGGCGCCTACATCATAACTGCCGGCGGCCCCGCCAACTCGACCCTGTTCTACGTCCTCTATCTCTACAACAATGCCTTCAAATTTTTCAAGATGGGCTACGCATCGGCGCTGGCGTGGGTGCTCTTTGTTATCATTCTCGTCTTTACCGTCATCCAGTTGCGCATGGCCCGGCTGTGGGTCTTTTATGAGGCGGAGCGTTGAGAACTGCAGTTTTCAGTAGTCAGTTTTTCGTTTTTAGTGGATTGCGGTGTATGAGTGGGGTTACTTAGAACCAGAAACTGAAGAGTCAAGACTAGAATTTACCAATGACTCAGACAAGAGCAGAAGTTCCTATCACAATAACGGGCGGGCGCAAGAGAAGCGCCGCGGGGCTCTCGACGAGCGGGCTGGGGCGCCTTGCACTTTATCTTTTCCTCAGTTTCGTCTGCATTGTGCTGCTGTTCCCCAACATCTGGATGATCAGCACCTCGCTCAAGGATTCGCCGCAGATCTTCGCCTACCCGCCGGAGCTAATACCGGCCCCCTTCCTGTGGTCGAACTATCTGGTTGCCATCCAGAAGTTCCCCTTCTTTCTCTATCTGCGCAACACGCTCATCGTCACCGGCCTGGCAACCTTCGGTACCGTTCTTTCGGCCAGCCTGGTCGCCTTCGGCTTTGCCCGCCGTCGTTTTCCTGAGCGGGAGGCCCTTTTCACCGTGCTGCTCTCCACGATGATGCTGCCCAGCATCGTCACCCTGATCCCCACCTTCGTCCTCTTCACGCGCCTGGGCTGGGTCAATACTTTCCTGCCCCTGACCGTGCCCGCCTTTTTCGGCGGGGGCGCCTTCTACATTTTTCTCTTGCGCCAGTTCTATCTCACCTTGCCCTACGACTACGACGAGGCGGCCTATATTGACGGCGCGTCCAGCCTGCGCGTTTGGTATGAGATCATCCTGCCCTTTTCCAAGGCGCCGCTAGCAGTCATCACCGTCTTTACCGTTCTCTCCAACTGGAACGACTTCATGGGGCCGCTCATCTATATGAACAAGCCCCACATGCGTACGCTGGCCCTGGGCCTGCAGTTCTTCCGCGATCAGCGCTACACCCAATGGAACTACCTCATGGCGGCTTCCACGCTGACGCTGATCCCGGTGCTGATTCTCTTCTTCGCCGCGCAGCGCTATTTCATGGAAGGGATTTTGCTGACGGGTCTGTCAGGACGTTGAGGACGGCAGTGGTCTGTGGTCAGTTGCTGGCCACTTCTTGTCGATAGGCTTGCCCGGCTGTCAAGGGCGGGGAACAGAGGTGGGCAACCCAAATTTGGGGTGGGAATAGTCTGGCGGCTTTTGGAAAGACGCAGGGGAGGCGCCAGGCCGGACATTATCGTGGGTTCCGTTAGTTGGAGGGGATGCGAAGGCAGGCACAGGGCCGGCACCTACGGGGATTTGATGGGACTGGTGCGACGTGGTTTGGCGAAACCCCTTCAATTAGGCACCTGTCACCAATGTCGACACCAGGTCGATGAGGCATGGCCTGGTTTAGGGGGGGCGTTGCGGGGGCGGAGCCCCCGCACAAGGGAGGGCCGAATAGGCCCGACCGCCCAAAACTGCAGGGGCTAGGGGATAGGGGTTAGGGGTCAGAGGCGGCGCTTATTCTGGTGGAAACTGGATTGGGAACTGACCATGGATTGGGCGCCTCCAGAGGTATACGAAAGTTCGCCCCCATTTTGGGGTGCACCCGAACAGAGAACTGGAAACTCTTACAATGACGACTGCATCGAGAGTACGCGCGACCTACGGCGCGGCCAGCCTCAACGGGGAAGAGGCCGTGCTGCCATCGCCCTTCCCGCGCACGATGGGGCCGAACTGCGCCGGCTATCTGCAGGAGGTCGTGGACAGCGGCCTCACGGTCGACATGATCGGACGGTTCGAGAAGAACTTTGCCGCCGAGCTGGGCGTCCGCCACTGCATCGCCACGCCAGGCTGCACACCGGCGCTCGGCGTTCTGGCCGCGGCCTTTCCCTTTGAACCGGGTGACGAGATCATCGTCAGCCCGATCACCGACTTCGGGACGATCCAGGGCCTCTGCCTGGAAAACTACATCCCCGTCTTCGCCGACACCGAGCCGGGCAGCGTCAACGTGAGCGCTGACACGATCGAAGCCTGCATCAGCGAACGCACGCGCGCCGTCCTCGTGGTGCACAAGACAGGCATTATCTGCGACATGGACTCGATCAACGAGCTGGCCGCCAAGCATGGCCTCTTCGTCTATGAAGATGTCTGCCAGGCGGTCTTCGGCCGCTATAAGGGGCGCTTCGCGGGCACGCTCGCGCAGGCGGCGGGATTCTCCTTCGACTCGGAAAAGACGCTCGGCTCCGACGTGGGCGGCTGTGTGGTCACCGATGACGACGAGCTGGCCGAAGCCCTGCGCTTTATCGGCCACAGCCGCGGCGGCGAAATGGCGCCAGCCGGCTTCGGCAGGGTCCACTCCGCGCTCGGGTACGCCTATCGCATGCCTCAGGCCACAGCCGCCATCACGCTCGGCCAACTCGAGATCATTCACCCGCAGGTGGCGCAGCGCGATCGCATGATCCGGCTGTTGAGCGAGTTGCTGGCCGGAATACCCGGCATTACACCCCTGGCCATTCCCGATTACATGGACGTCTACTCCTGCTGGATGGCCGGCTTCAGCATCGACCCGGCCGTCTTCGGCTGCACGCCGGCAGAGTTCGCCAAGCAGGTGGCCGACGCGGGCATTCCGGGCGCGGGGCAGGGCCGCTACTACCTGATGCCGCAGGCCTGCACTTTTCTGCATGAACGCGCCGGCAACCGGACCCATCAGTTTGCGATGCCGCCGGCCTCCCGCACGTATACATACAGCGCGGAAAGCTGCCCCAACGCCCACGGTTTCCTGCGCAACTTTGTGCGCTGGTCCTCCTTCTGTGAGAAATACCAGGCGCAGGACTGCGAGCTGGCGGCGTCGATCGTGCGCACCGTTGCGGAGCGCAATCGCATCTCCTGACGGATCGCGATAGACAGGTACACCGACCAACAAGAGACAGGAACTGACATGAGTATCTCGATTACCCCGACCACCTTTAAGCATGGCAAAGAGTGGGCCTACACGGTCACCTACGACGAGGCGCTCACCGAACTGTTCGATCATGTCATCCCCCTGCACGAGGAGCTGGGCCTGCCCGGCCACGTGGAGGTCGTGGTCGGGCAGATGGGCGAAGTGCGCCGCGTGGGCAACTCCAGCTACAACGGCTACCATCACATGGGCGCGGACAAGCTGCGCGAGCTGATCGACATGGGCTGGGGCGTCGGCAACCACTCGTGGACGCACGGCATCGTCGAGGAGAACATCGACCTCGAAGTGCGCCAGGCCAAGGAGGTGCTGGAGGATGCGATCGGCCATCGCGTGACCGTCTACACCGCGCCGGGGAGCAACGCCAACATCACGCCGAAGATCACCGCGGCGCTGCAGGAGCACGGCTACCTGTGCGCGCTCTCGGTCACTGACGACATCAACCGGCCCGACGCCGACCTCTGGTTCCTCAACCGCGTCGCCAACCTGCACCAGGCGTGGACGCCGCTCTTCGCGGCCTTCGACTCCCACCATAGGCTGACGCAGGCGCAGCGGGAGTCGGGATGGGTGATTGACTACTGCCACTGTCCGGCGCCGACCATTCCCCACGAGAACAAGGACCTCTACATTGACGAGCACCGCGCGCGGCTGAACGCCGTGATCGAAAGCGGCGACAAGGTGTGGACCGCCACGGCCGAAGAGATCCTCGACTACATCATCTGCCGGCGTCATCTGCAGATCGAAACCGTCTCGGACGCGGCGGGGGAGGAGAGCTACCGCCTGCAGTTGAAGGACCTGCCGGCTCCTGTCGCCAGCCGACAGGTCACCGTTGACATCAAGGTGCCGCCCAACCTGCGACGCAACCCAGTCGTCATCCTTAACGGCCAGCCCCAGCCCGGGCTGCTCGTCAAGCTCGACACGCTGCGCGTCACCCTGGACCTGACGCAGCCCATCACCCTATCCGTCGGAGGTTCCAGCCAATGAGACCCGCCCGTTTGGCCACCGCCAGCATCCTGCACGACGAACCGCCCAGCTACCCAAGCCGCTGCATCGAGCGCTGCCTGGAGATGATCGACCGCGCCGGCGACGCCCGCGCCGACATCGTCCTTCTGCCCGAGGAGCCCGACGTGGTCGGCTGCGCCCCCGAACACCTGCCGGATCTGCCCGAACCGATACCCGGTGGCGACACGCTGGCCCAATTCGCCCAGCGCGCCCGCGACAACAACCTTTATGTCGCCTACAGCCAGCGCGAACGGGACGGCGACAAGGTCTACAATACCGGCGTCTTCCTGGACCGCAAGGGCGACCTGATGGGCAAGTACCGCAAGATGCATCTGGCGCCCGGCGAAGAGGATGATGTGCTGCCCGGCGACCTCGGTTACCCGGTCTTCGAGTGCGATTTCGGCCGCGTGGGCATGGGCATCTGCATGGACATCCACTACCCCGAGATGTGGCGCATCCTGGCGCTGAAGGGCGCGCATCTGCTGCTCTTCCCCACCATGTGTATCGACTACACCGGCGACCACATCGAGTCGATCGTCAACGCCCGCGCCATTGACAACCAAGTCTACCTGGCCTCCTCCCACTTCGTGATGCAGCCCTTCCTGGCGGGCCGCTCGATGGGGCATTCGCGCATCGTCGACCCGTATGGCCGTACCCTGGCGAACACGTCACACCGGCCCGGCCTCACTTTCGCCGACGTCGACCTCGATGCCGGCTACGAGACGTGGTACACCGGCGAGCAAAAGGAACGCTATCCCACGCTCAAAGATTGCTACCTGGGGATGCGGCGTCCGGATACGTATCACGAGTTGCTCGAACCGCAAACGACAGTGGCCAACAGCTAAATCGGTTGCTGGTCGCCGGCCACCGGACTTTCTCCATGCAGCGCGCGACAGTTGAGAATATCCGCGCCGATATTCCCGCGCTGGCTCAGTATGTCTGGTTTCAGAACGGCGGCGTGAGCGTGACCCCGCGCGCCATCGCCGCCGAGCATGCGCGTCTGATGGAAGAGTTGGTGGTACGGGGGCCGATGCACATCGTCTACCCGGACGAGGAGTACCCGCGGCGCGAACGGTCCAAGGCGGCGCTGGCCCGCTTTTTCGGTGTTGCGCCGGAGACGCTGGCGCTGATGCGGGGTGTGAGTGAAGCCTATCAGACCGTCCTGCGGGGCCTCGACTGGCGGCGCGGGGACCAGTTGCTGATCACGGACGAGGAGGAGGCCGCTCTCTTCCTGCCCTCGTTGCACCTGCGGGACCGGCACGGTGTCGAGGTGGTCAAGGTTCCGCTGCTGGCCGACCCCGAGGAACAGCTGGAGGCCTTCGCGGCGCGTATCAGCGACCGCACTCGCCTGCTGGCCGTCAGCCACGTCACCACCGAGACCGGTTTCCGGCTCCCTGTCGAGCAGCTCTGCGGACTGGCCAGGGAGCGCGGCGTCTTCACTTTCGTCGACGCGGCCCACTCGGCCGGACTCTTTCCCATCGACCTGGCGGCACTGGGCTGCGACTTTGCCGGCCTCCTCTCCTACAAGTGGATGTACGCGCCCTATGCCGCCGGCGCGCTCTACGTGCATCCTGATCGACTTGAAGCCTTACAGGTCACCTATGCCGGCGGGCGCGCCGAAGCCTGGCTGCGTTACGATACCGATGACTATGCGTTGAAGGAGGGCGCGGAGCGGTTCGAATACGGCCCCTGGTCATGGCCGCTGGTGCATACCTGGGCCTTTGCCGCCGGCTACCTGACGGAAATCGGGCTGGACAGTATCTGGGCGCGCACCGCGCAGCTTACCGATCGCCTCAAACAGGCCTTGGCCGCCGTCCCCGGCGTTACCCTCTACACGCCGCTTGAAGCCGAACGTGCGGCAGCCCTCGCCGCCTTTTCCGTAGCCAACTGGGGCGGCGAGGAGTTGACCCGCGCCCTGCGCGAGCACCGGCCGAAGCCGGTCATCGTCCGACCGCTGACGATTGCACACAACGGCGTGCGCGCCAGCGTGCCGTTCTTTTTGCTGGAGGAGGAGATCGACCTGCTGGTGCATGCTGTGGGAAGCCTGGCTGAAAGTCGGTGATAGGCTGACTTCGACTCGTTCCAAGATGCAATACAGAAGGGAATTGTCCAAAAAGCCATGGGTTGATCACGGCGCCGATACATTGTATTGTATGTTTCCTTCTACGTGTGTATAGTATATTTTGAGTCGAAAGTCAGCGCTTCACATCATTGGTGCATCAGGACATTGCATTGCGGATATGCTAACCGCGCAATACGGGAAGGTAGGGATAGATGGACGGGCTCTCGAGAGAGTTGAACGAAATTAAGAGTGAGCTTCGGCAAATAAAGTGGCTTACAGGAATCGTAGTGGTTTGCGTCTGGCTTCCGCATGTGCTGGCGTTGATTGAATGCTTACCCTGATAGTATCCTTTCGCGTCCCCCGATTTCACAGAGAATAAAGATGGAACAGAACCATGAGCAGTGGACAGCCTTGAAGGACGCGGTCGATGGCGAGTGGATCGCGCAGCAGGCGCAGGCGATGGTGGAGATCCCCAGCGTGACGATGGAGGAGGCGGAGGTCTGCCAGTACTACGCGGCCCAGCTGGGCGAGCTCGGCTTTGACGTCGACCAGCGGCGGGTGACCGACGGCCGCTACAACATCTACGCGCGGCTGCCGGGGGCAGGCGGCGGCCCCAGCCTGATGCTGAACGGGCACCTGGACACCATCCCCATCGGCGACTGCGTGCCCTGCCGCCGCGAGGGGGACCGTCTCTACGGGCGCGGCGCCACCGACATGAAAGGGGCGATGGCCGCCAAGCTGGGCGCGCTGCGGGCGCTCCAAACTGCCGGCATCACTCTGGCCGGCGACCTTTGGCTCACCGCCATCGTCGGTCACGAGGAGCCGGAGGCCCAAAAAGACGGGCCCCTGGCCCTGATCCAGGACATTAAGAGCGGGCGCATTGGCGGCGACAGAATCCTGATTGGCGAGGGCTGGAATGAGCTGTGGGTCATGAGCATGGGCACCATGGTCTTCGAGATCGAACTCACGTCCCCGCGCGGGGGAACGCACACGACCTACGTCCCCTTCGGCGAGAATCCGATTCGCTTCCTGGGCGACCTGATCCAGCGCATCACCGCATACCAGGAGGAGCTGGACAAGGGTGCGCTGCATCCCCTGGCGGGGGCGGAGCGCATCGACGTGGGGACGGTGGAGGCAGGCGACTACTTCAACCGCACGCCCATGCTTTGCCGACTGACCGGCACGCTGCGCTGGGGGCCGCGCGCCAACGCGGAGAAGGTCCTGGCGGAACTACGCGAACTGGCCGCACCCATTGCCGAGGCCGGCCAGCTGGAACTAGAAGTCCGCATGATCCACGAGCGTGAGCCGTTCGAAACAGCCAGCGACGATGCCGCGGTGCAGGCGGCCGCACAGGCCCATCGTTTCGTGCACGACGACCAGGTCGTCATCGCCGGCAAACGCATCGTGGGCGACGCCAACCTGTACGTCAATCTCGGCGGCGTGCCTTCTTTCTACTACGGCCCTTCCAATGAGACGGCCCACTCAGACGTGGAGTGGGTATCGCTCTCGCGCCTGACGCAGGCCGCGCAGGTCTACGCCCTCACCGCCGCCGAATACTGCGGCCTGAGCGGCAATGGCCGGTGATCCGCCTTAAGTGTAGCTGGAACGGTTCCTGATTCCTGGCCGGTAAACACCGGCTTTCATTCAGGATTCACGGCCGCGCGGTGCTTGCCGGCGATCATCTCTTCCACGTAGCGGCGGGTGGCGTTCACGGCTGCGTCGACCAGCTTTTGGCCCTGTTCCGCGCTGGCGTCCAGCGGGCTTCTGTCCTCCTGGTCGTGCATCGCCTCCACGCGCACGTTGTGCGGGCAGACGGCCAGCGCCATGGCGGTCTCGTATTCCTGGGCATGGCCCGGCACCCCTCCCTTGCACAGCTTCTCGGCTTCCGGCCGGCTCAGATCCCAGTAGGAGTGAAACTGAACACTAGCCTCCGGCGCCTCGGCCGCGAAATAGAGATGCCACTGGCCGATGATGCCACCCATGGGCGCTTCGTTGCCGCCGTGCCCGTTGAGGATAAGGACATTTTTGACACCGTGGCGTATCAGGCTCTCCACGGCGTCGAACACTACGCTCAGCCACGGGCCAGGCTTGGCTGAGACGGTGCCCTGGTGCCTCATGTGATGCTCCGAGATGCCAGCGCGAATCGGCAGCGTGACGATGACCTGGGGATAGAGCTGGCGGGCCGTCTGTTCGGCGACATGGGTGGCCATGCGGATATCGTGCTCCATCGCCAGATGTTCGAGGTGCTGTTCAATGCTGCCGGTGGGAATGATCGCCGTGTGAAACTTGCCCTCTGCCAGCGCTTCGCGAAACTCACGCCGGGTGAGGTCGCCCATAAAGACATGTTGATTTTGCATTGTTCTCTTTCTCCAGAGGTGAGCTTCTCTTTTGGATTCCGTTTGACGCCAAGATTTCCTGCTGAACAGTGACGACACCCGCAACGATGACGTCACCGAAAGTTGCCGTTACCCCAACCGATCCTCGACCCGGCGCAGCGCGGTCTGCATTTTCTCCTGGCGCATCGCCGTGGTCAGGTCGCCGCGGGTTCGCTCCAGAACACCGCGCAGCACATCGGTCTGCCGGCGCAGGCCCCCGGTGACCGCGTCCGGGAAGTCGACCGTCACCAGCAGCGAGTAGATCTCGTCCATCATCTCCAGATAGGGATCGGCCTCTTCGACGCGGTCCTGCCGCATCAGATCGAGGGCGAAGCGGCGCATCTCGGTGGCGGCTTCGGTCAGGCCCTTCAGGTAGGTCGCGCCGGTGACCGCCAGTTCGGCCGGCGCCGGCAGCGGCCCGCCGGTGATAAAGGCGTAGAGCAGGTGGGCCTCCACCAGCTCCTTCAGCGCGTCCTGCGTATAACCCACATGGTACAGCTCCGGGTGGTCGGCCAGGGGCTCCACCATCGCCTGCGCGTCGCGGCGCGCCGCGGCCAGCATTTCTTCCGCCGTCGCCAGCTCGTGGCGGTGCATGGCGCGGATGCTGTGTGCGCAGTCCCGGATCAGGCGGCGGCTGCGGCTGAGCGTGCCGTCCCGCAGTTGGCTGATCTCCTCCATCTGCTGTGTGATCTCGTCAACAATCGCGTCGAGAGTCTCTCCGGATGGATTGGGCATGAATGATGTCCTCACATTTTATGGCGAGTGCAGCCGCTGAGCACAACTCACTGGGCACCGGTCTCGCTCTGGCCGCTGAGCGCGGCGCGGCTGCTATAGGTGTTCACGGGTACGTAGTTGGGGGGCGGCGATAACGTCAGCGGCGGCGGCGCTTCTATGCCCTCGGTCATCGACTTATAGGCAAAGAAGTTCCACGCGATGCGGCTGACTTCCTTCATGGTGCGGTTGCTGGTCGGCCAGTCCATCCAGCCGGGGCGCCACAGATAGACGGCGAGGACATAGGGCCCGCTCGGCCCCCAGATCAGGGCCAGGTCACTGTGCGCCTCGTTGACAAAGCCGTGTTTGTGGATGATCCAGCTCTGCGCCGGGCGCGGCAGCCCGCCCCACACCATCTCCGTAAATTCGTCATGGCTGACATAGAAGAGAATCGCCGCACACTCTTCCGGCGTGATCTCGCCGCCAAAGGTCTCGATCAGTAGCCCTTCCCCTGCCTGGCAGCGGTAGATCTCTGCCAGTAGCCGCCCCAGGTCCGCGGGCGTGGACTGCAGATGCGTATCCGGATTCGTGTTCCAGTCCGTGCGGCTGTTGGCCTCTGTCGGGATCTTGCTGATGATCGATTTGTCGTCGTAGCCGGTCTGAATATATGAATTCGTAAAGCCCAGGGTACGCATCATCTCCGTCACCCGCCGACCGCCGGTGTAGATATCGCCGTCGCCGAGCCACTGAAGAAGGCGGTTGGCGGCGGCATTGTTGCTCTCCCCCAGCGCAAAGTCGATCCACTGGCCGACAGCTTCGTTTTCAAAACCGGCCATCTGCCGGTAGGCTTCACTGGCGATCGCGATCTTCATCGTCGACATGCCGGAGAAGGCCACGTCGACGTCGACGGTGGCCTCTTCGCCAGTCGTCAGGTCCTGCACATAGATGGCGGCGAATCCGGGGAAGTTGGATGTATAGGCATCCAGTTCGCTGCCCAACTCCGCCATCGTCAGCGGCGGCGGCGGGGTCTCCTGCAGAGCAAGATGGGCCGTACGCGCGTCCATGCTGCTGAGCGCGTCGAGGAGGGGTTGGGCGCTCTCGTCGAGCAGCAGCGTCTGACCCACTGTGCCGGATGTCCACTGCCAGCTACGCTGCGCCGAGCCCACAAAAGTGGACGGCAGTGTCGCGTAAGGGGGAAGGACATCTGTCTCTGCGCTCTCCTCACCACCCGCTTCCCTCATGCCCCCTTCGGTCCGCCAGTTCCACTGCGGCGGCAGCACGCGGCCGGGTTGGGGTGGATGATTCAACTCTTCGCCCACCTGCCACAGCCAGGTCGCCAGCTTCTGCGCATCGTAGCTGTAGCGCGCCGGAATGTCCCTGCGCTGCTGGGGGAGCCCGGCCAGTTTGCGCAGGGCGATGTCGACAAAATCCGGGCCGTCCAAGTACTGCTGCGCCTCGGCCAGCATCGCGGCCGTATCGACTTCAAAGTCCACGTCCTGCGGCCGCAGCACCAGACGCGTCTCGTCATAGTAGACTGCGATCGGCTGGCTCATAGCAGCTTCCATGACCGTCTCGATCTCCGCGGGATCCTTCAGATGGCTGAGCTCCAGGCTGGCCAGATGCACGCCCGGCGGGATCGGCGCGGCTGAAGCCTTATAGCGCGTATACAGAGGGAAGATGGAGAGCAAAGCGATGAGGGGAAGGGCGAAGCGCAGGAATCCAGCCATTTCAGATGCTCATACTATTGACGACGGCAGAAGCACGCGCAAGGCCCGGCTTTCACCTGGTATGAAGGGGTTGTGCCAGTGTGAAAGGAAATCTTCCATCATTCGTCTTGCTTGAGTTCCTGTATTTTTTCTTCAATGGAGGTGATGAGGTCGCTGTCGCCAGCCTCCCGCGCATATTCCAGAGCGGTTTTCAGGTCGGCGAGGGCTTCTTGGGATCGTCCTAAATCGACCTTGGCAAGGCCCCGATTGAAGTAGATGTAAGGGTTTTCAGGTTGCAGACGGACAGCCTGATCGTAGTCGGCCATCGCCTTGCGGAATTGACCTAATGCGTTCCAGGTATGGGCACGGTTGACATAAGCGCCAGCAAAGTAAGGCTGCAGACGCAATGTCTGATCATAGTCGAAGATCGCCTGCGCGAATTGGCCAAGTTCGGCCCTGGCATAGGCACGTGAGAAGTATACATAACCGTTGTCTGGCTCCAGTTGGACGGCTTGATCATAGTCGGCGAAGGCCTCCTGAATCTGACCAAGGTCGAACTTGACGTTGCCCCGGCTGGTGTAGATATGTGCGTTGTCGGGCTCCAGTTGCAAGGCCTGATCGAAGTCGGCGAAGGCCTCTTCGTGTTCGCCAAGCTGGGATTTGGCTCTACCCCGAGCAACATAAGCATTGACGTCGTCGGATTCCAGTCGCAGGGCCTGGTCAAAGTCGGCGATCGCTTCCCGATACTGGCCAAGGTTGGATTTCGTCTGGCCCCGGTTGACGTAGATATAAGCAGTGTCGGGCTCCAGTCGAAGGGCCTGATCATAGTCGGCGAAGGCTCCCTCGTAGTCACCAAGTATGGATTTGGCTCCTCCTCGAGAAACATAAGCGTTGACTCTGTCGGGCTCCAGTCGCAGAGCGTGATTAAAGTCAGCGATCGCTTCCCGATACTGACCTAGAATCTTCTTGGCAATACCTCGGTTAACGTAAGTGTGGGCGGCATCGGGCTCCAGCCTCAGAGCCTGATCAAAGTCGGCGATCGCCTCCCGGTATCGACCGCGCTCGAAATTGGCCATACCCCGGTTGTAGTGGCTGTGGGTGTCATAACTCCGCGTCCAAACGGCGGCGGCGGCAATTGCCGCGATAATTGACACGGCAACCGCTACTTCCCAGAGCCATTGCTTGGGCGCGTGCGTCGCTGTCATCGCTGTCCTCCCCGCTGGATGAAAGTCGTCTGCTCGGCATTGGTCGGTCTGCCGGCGCTGGTAGCCTGACGCCTCTATACGTTCATCCAGAAAAGCGGCCGCGCTGCTTCGCGGCCAACCCCATCATAAGCTTCCAACCACTGACCCGTGCAGATCATTCCCACTCGATCGTGGCCGGGGGCTTGCTCGAAACATCATAAACGACCCGGTTGACGCCGTCTACCTCATTGACGATGCCGCTGCTGACCCGCGCCAGCAGGTCGTAGGGCAACTGCGCCCAGTCCGCTGTCATGAAGTCGTCGGTCGTGACCGCACGCAGGGCGATCACGTTGGCATAGGTGCGCCCGTCGCCCATCACGCCGACCGTTTGCACAGGCAGCAGCACGGCGAAGACCTGGCTCGTCTGGCGGTAGAGGCCCGCGGCCCGCAGTTCCTGGAGGAAGATGCGGTCGGCTTGGCGCAGCATCTCCAGGCGCTCCCACGTTACCTCACCCAGGATACGGATGCCCAGCCCCGGCCCCGGAAACGGGTGGCGCCAGACGATCTCCTCGGGCAGGCCCAGCTCCTCGCCGATGCGGCGCACCTCATCCTTGAACAGCATTCGCAGCGGTTCGATCAGCTCGAAGGTCATATCCTCCGGCAGGCCGCCCACATTGTGGTGCGTCTTGATCGTGCGTGCGTTCGCGGAATCCTCATTGCTGGCCGACTCGATCACGTCGGGGTAGAGCGTGCCCTGCGCCAGAAACACCTTGGGCGAGGATTGAGCGGAGTCATCTCTCTCCTCACCCCTCTTTATGCTCTCCTGCAACAACCGTTCGGTCTCCTCCTCAAAGACGCGCACGAAGCGTGCGCCGATCCGCTTGCGCTTTTCCTCCGGCTCGGTCACGCCCGCCAGATCGTCCAGGAATGCCTCCTTGGCGTCCACGGCGACCAGCCGCATGCCCTGGTGCCGCTCGAAGGTGTCCACCACCTGCTCGGCTTCGCCCGCGCGCAAGAGGCCGTGATCGACAAAGATGCAGGTCAGCCGCTCCCCGACGGCGCGGTGGACAAGCGTGGCCGCCACTGCGCTGTCCACGCCGCCGCTGAGTCCGCAGATCACGCGACCATCCGGCCCAACCTGCGTCCGGATCCCGGCGACGCTCTCCTCGATGAATTGGCCCGACGTCCAGTCACCCGTGCAGCCGCAGATCCGGAGGACGAAGTTCTGCAGCAGCGCAAAACCGTTCGGTGTATGCACAACCTCCGGGTGAAACTGGAGTCCGTAGAGCGAGCGGGCTTCGTCGGCGATGGCCGCGCACGGTGAATTCCCGCTGCGCGCTACTGTTTCAAAGCCGGCGGGCAGCCGTTCCACCCGGTCGCCGTGGCTCATCCACACCTGCTGTTGCCGAGGCTGTCCGCCGAAGAAACGGGTCTCCCCCGTCACCTCGATCTCTGCCGCGCCGTACTCCCGCTTCGCGCTCGGCGCTACGTGGCCACCCAGCGCATGGGCCAGCAGCTGCAGCCCGTAGCAGATGCCCAGCACCGGCACACCGCTCTCCAGCACGATGTCCGGCAGCGCGGGCGCGCCGGCTTCGTAGACGCTGGCGGGCCCGCCCGAAAGAATGATGCCCTTGAGCTTGACCTGCGGCAGCCGCTCTGTTGCGCGGTCCCACGAGATCATCTCGGCGTAGACATTCGCCTCCCGCACTCGGCGGCAGATCAACTGGCTGTATTGGCTGCCGTAGTCGAGCACGGCGATGGTGTCATGTTGCATGGTTAATGCATTGTATTATGGATAATGAAAAGAGAACTGTTCACGCCTATCTTACCCACCCGCCACCACCTCAGCCAAATGACCTCCGAGATTGGCATGTTTCATGCGGTTCGCCGCTTCAGCACTCTTGGAATCGTACAATGGCCTGTCGCCATCACACAGAGTCTCATAAATCCCCACGCAATATAGAATTGAGCTTGCCGTATGAGCGCTCTTGCGCCACCATGGTTAACGCATACACAACGGGCTATCGAAAGGAGCTCCCATGAAACTCGCAAACAAAGTCGCGCTGGTCACTGGCGGAGCACGCGGTCTGGGCCGCGCCTATGTCCTGCATCTGGCCAAGTTGGGCGCAGATGTGGTGATCAACGACGTGGACCTGAACGCAGCCCAGGAGTATGACGAGGAACTCACGGCCGAATCGGTGGCCGCAGAGGTGGAAGCGCTGGGCCAGCGCGGCCTGGGCATCGAGGCCGACGTGACCGACAAGGACGCGGTGGAGGCGATGATGCAGGAGATCATTGACTCATTCGGGCAGATCGATATCCTCGTCAACAACGCCGGCGGCATGCTCTATGCGCCGCCCAACAATAGTGCGGCCACGGCGCCGCCCGACCACTACCGCTACATCATGGACATCAACCTGACCGGCACGATCTTCTGTTGCCAGGCGGCTGCACCCTACATGCAGGCCGCTCGCAGCGGCAGAATCGTCAACACGGCGTCCCAGGCCGGCATGTGGAGCGGCCGCATCGGCGGCGGTATGGCCTACAAGGTCGCCAAGGCCGGCGTGATCCATTACACGCGCGTCCTCGCCGCGGAACTGGGGCCGCACAATATCCATGTCAACTGTATCGCGCCTGGATTTACACTTTCCTCGCGGGCCGTGGCCGGCGGACGCAACACACCGGAGGTGCGCGACCGGCTGCTTAAGGATATCCCTCTTGGCCGCCTGGGCGTGCCGGAAGACTGCGCCAAAGTTGTCGAATTCCTGGTCACCGACCTCTCCGACTACGTCACCGGACAGTGTATTCCCGTCTGCGGCGGCTACGTCGCTTTCTGAGCCGCAGCGGGAATGCCCCAACTTCGCGCGCCACTTGACAATGTCCGGGAAAGGGGATTAGATGGGGCTGGCGGCGACCCCTGTTGCCAGTCGCCAGCACAGGTTTCGGCCGCGAACTGCCGGCCACCGATGCTGCTACCCACCGGGAAAAAAAATGCGAAAGGTGAGACTATGCGATTCGATCTTCTGATCAAGGGCGGCGAAGTGGTTGACCCCGGCGGCGGGAAGAGCGGCCGCCTGGACGTGGCGATCAAGCGCAACCGCATTGCTGCGGTCGAGGCGGACATTCCGGCCGAGACGGCTTTTCGCGTCGTGGACGCCGGCGGCCAGTACGTAACGCCCGGGCTTGTCGATCTGCATACGCACGTCAACTACGGCTGCGGCTTCTACGGCATCCGCCCCGACCCGATCGCGGCCCGCAGCGGGGTGACGACCTGGCTCGACGTGGGCTCGTCCGGCGGATACAACTTCACCGGCTTCCGGCAGTTCATAATTGAGAACTCCCACGCGCGCATCTATGCCCTGCTCAACATTTCGTCGATCGGTCTGACCGCGCAGACGTGGGAACTGGCCAATCCCGGCTACTGCGACGTCGATCTCTGCTGCCAGATCATCGACCTGAACCGGGACGTGCTGCTGGGCGTCAAGGCGCGAATCGACCAGCTCACCACCAGCGGTCAGGGCCTCGCTCCCCTGCACAAAGCCCGCGAGGCGGCAGACCGCTGCGAGCTGCCGCTGATGACCCATATCGGCATGGGGCCGCCGGGGATCGACGGTGTGATGGATCTGATGCGGCCCGGCGATATCCTCACCCACTGCTTCACCGGGGGCACAATGCGCATTGTCGAGGATTCAGGCGACCTGCGCGAGACGGTCAAGCGCGCCTGGGATGCCGGCCTGGTGCTGGACATCGGCCATGGCGCGGGTTCCTTCTCATTCAAGACCGCGGAGGCGTTGATGGCACAGGGCTACCGGCCGGACGTCATCTCCTCTGACATCCATCAGATGAGCGTTAGCGGCCCGATGTTCGACATGCCCACCTGCCTGAGCAAATTCATGACGCTGGGCATGAGTTTTTCCGAAGTGGTCCACGCCGCCACCGAACGGCCTGCGGCCGTGCTGGGGCTGGAGAAGGAGATCGGCACGCTGCGGCCCGGCGCGCTGGCCGACGTGGCGCTGTTCGAAATCGTCGAGGGCGACTTCATGTTCTACGATGTCTTCATGAACCCGCGTCCCGGAAAGCAGCTGGTCCGCAACACGCTGACGATCATCAATGGCCGCGAGATGGCCCACCAGTCCGACGATCCGCTCATGCCCTGGATCGAGCTTTCCGAAGGCCAGCAGGCGTTGATCGCCGAGGGTCATACGCCGTCGGTGATGGCCGCCGGTTGCAGGCACTGATTTGGCCTGAAATGAACGCCCACATCCATATTTCACGATCACAGATTGACAGGTTCTGTCGTCGCTGGCAGGTCTCTGAGCTGGCTCTCTTTGGCTCCATTGTGCGTGAGGACTTCGGCCCCGACAGCGATGTGGACGTGCTGGTCCAATTTCAGCCGCAGGCACGACACACGCTCCTCGATATGGCGCGCATGGAGGCAGAATTGCGTCAGATATTCGGTCGAGACGTGGACCTTGTGGAGCGTTCAGCGATCGAACAGAGTCGAAACCATTTCCGTCGCAAGGCGATTTTGCAATCGACGGAGTCAATCCATGCCGCGTGACGATGAGCAGTCGCGCATCTTCAATCCGCTACCAATTTGAGGAGAAAAAATGTCCGCACAGATTCCCGATACACACATTGACCTGCTGACCGGCCCCGTTTTCGCCGTCCTGACGACCGTCTCCGCCTCCGGCGCGCCGGAAAACACGATCGTCTGGTGCTCGTGGGACGGCACGCACGTCCTCGTCAATACGGCCGAAGGGCGCCGCAAACCGCAAAACGTTCGCGCCAATCCCAAAGTGGCCCTGACGGCCTTGGACCCGGAAGACGCATACCGCTGGATCGATGTGCGCGGTATCGTCGAGGAGATCGTGCCCGACCCGGACTACGCCAACATCAATGCCCATACCAAGGTCTACGCGGGAGCCGACGAATACTACGGCAGCGTCATGCCTGCCTCTATGAAAGGGACGGAGGAGCGGGTAATCTTCAAGATCAAGCCGCAGCGGGTTGTGACTTTCCCGCCCACTTAACCTGCAGCGGCTGGGGGCCGGTTACGGCGGGTGTAATCCAATGTGGGGGTGAGCAAGGGCACCCACAAGGGGTGCCCCTACGGGCAGATGGAGGAGGCTGCGCAGCCTGTCAGGTCCAGGACCATGATCGCCATTTCGATCCCTCGCTCGGTCCGTGCGCCGGTCCGTCGAAAGCGGTGACGCAGATAGAACCGTTCGGCGTGGGCCGTTTCCAGGATGATCTGCCGGCAGCCCTCCTGACGCGCGATGCTGATGGAACGGTCCAGCAAGCGCACGCCAAATCCCTGATTCTGGCAGCCGGGAGCGACCGCCAGCGTCGTGATACACAGCACGCGTCCGTCCGGCCGGTGGCTCGCCTGCGGGTCCTCATCCAGTACAGGTTCGCGCAGTTCGGCCCATTTCTCGGAAGTCAGATAGCCGGCTATGAAGGGGCGCCCGTCGTCGCGCTGCCCCTCCAGCACCGCGCAGCCCTGCGGGAATGTCAACAGGCGGCTGCGGATGATATCCGGCTCCTCCTGCGCGCCGTACGCGCCGAAGATCTCCTGGTCCAGCGCCACGATGGCGGGCCAGTCCTCCAGCGCGGCTGGCCGCATCTTGTAATGCTCGGTCATGTCTGGTGAGAGTTGCCGCAGATCCCTAACCGGCCGCTATTGGGCGGGGCCATCGCTATCCGGTGAGATGTGGTCCTTGCGGGGATTGATCGCGACGGTGCGGAATTCGCGAACCAGCTCGATCAGCCCTTCCACCGCGGCCTCTAGAAACTGCTCCCCTTTTTCACGTGTGGCAGCGGTGGCATCTCCCAGCACGCCGCTGTCGGTCAACGAGCTCCAGTAGGGCCACAGGTTGGCGACGGAGCCGTCCTCGCGTTTGCCCATCAGCAGATCGGTCTGGAAGCTCGGAGACAGGGGCGAACGCTCATCCACCGCCTTGTCCATCTGCACCAGCTCTTCCGCCAGCGCCAGATAGAGGGCAGTCTCGTACTCTCCGGCGTGGGAGGTGCCGCCAAAGTCCGAAGAGCGGATCGCATTCCCCTCCTGCCTGCCTTTACGTACGCCCCAGTGGTTGACCGATGCACACAGGGTCTTGCCTTCGGTTTCGAGCACGGTCAGACGGGCGGCCATCTCCACCGGCGCGGTGTTGCTGCCGTGCCCGTTCACTATCAGTATGCGCTTGAAGCCGTGGTGGGCGAGGCTGACGCAGACATCGCGCACGTAGTTGATAAAGGTGTCCCAGCGAATCGTGATCGTGCCGGGGAAATCCATGTGGTGTGGGCTGTATCCGTGGCTGACCGGCGGAATCAGCACCGCTTCATCCGGAATGCGCGCCACCGCCCGCTCGCAGATTCCGGTGCAGAGCCGCACATCGGTATCGATCGGCAGGTGGTAGCCGTGATCTTCGTACGTGGCAACCGGCAGCACCGCCACCTTGCCGGAGTAGGCCGCCTCGCGACAGGCAGACCAGGTCATCTCTGCATAGCGGTAGGTCGTCATTCTCAATCTCCTCGTAACTACTGAGCCATGTTCTGTGTGTGTTCTATGTGATCTGTGTGCGGTCTGTCTGGGCGGAATGGACTGTCAGTATTTCTGTAGCGGGCTCGGGATGGTCATAGCGGTGAACGTTGGGTATGTATGGGAGTTGCCCCGCCTGGCTTGCCTGCGCCGGCACATACTCTGAGTGTGCCAAGACGCGGGGTGGGGGGGTGGAAGCCCGGCCGCCGCGGGACGACAACTTCATATTACCCACACACTCTCTGCGGTGCGGACAGAAGGGGGGGCGTTGCGGGGGCGGAGCCCCCGCACAAGGGAGGGCCGAATAGGCCCGACCGCCCATAAATGCAGTGGCCAGTTGTCAGAAAGAGCGCTTCCCCTGCCCCAGTGTTGATCGCGGAATGGTTGTGGTTTAGTCGTTGCATCTCCTCTCACAATTCCTGGCTGTCGCGCGCAAGGAACACGACAGGGGCTACGGCATGCTTCTGTTTACCCACACGGCTGCATAACAGTGGGCAAAATCGTGCGTCACCAGCCTTTGCCGGCCACCGTTCAACGGGATCAGATGGATAAATCCTTCATCAACACGGACCAGCCAGGCGCCGTCTGCCGACAGATCATACCCGGGAAAGGCCAACGAAGTCTCTGACGAATAGGTCAGGATGTCTCCCGTCTGATTGTTGTAGATATGCAGATGCCAGCCGCTGCCGCGCTGTTGTACGCTGTGGACGAAAAGCCAGCGTCCGTCCGGGGAGAAGCGCAGGGACCGGTACGGTTCAAGCGGGTGGTTGACCTGCAGCAGCTCTGTGAGCTGGTCTGTGGCGAGGTTGTAGACGAAAACGTGTGTGTCCTCCGCGCCCGGTCTGGGCCCGATGCGCGCGCCAATGAAGAGCCGGTCCGGCATGGCCGGATGCGTCGCTAACTCGGCACGGGAGACAATCGTTGCGTCCGTCGCGTCCTGCAGTTCTTCAACCAGCCTCTCCATCTTAAAGAGCGTTTTTTGCTCAAGATTGGGCAGTTGCATCATTTCCACTTGCATGCCATCGTCCGGCTGAATAAAGGCGAAACGGGTGTTGTCCAGCCACGCCGTCGACCGGCCGTTGGCGACCGCCCTCTGCGGCTCTCCGGCGTCGTCGCCCAGCCACAGTACACCGTCCCCGCGCGAGACAACCGTTCTCTCCCGGTCAGGCGACCAGGCGGGCCAACCGTCCAGGAAGCGCACGGCACAGGCGCCGCGGTCGCACTCGGCCTGATTCAGATAGGCAAACCGGATGGGCGGCCGGCGGCGGGTGTTATAGGTGTAGAAGAGCATCCCGTCTGCGATGGTCCCCAAACCGTAGAGGGTGGCATTGGTCGACCGGTAGGCGACGTCCTGCGTCTGGCCCTGCCGCCAGATCTGTATCTGGGAGCCACCTGCCTCGGCTACACTTTCTCTCAATCTCTGAAGCAGAACGCCGTCGTCATTCGGGAGGGAGTACATCAGACGAAACGGGCCGTCACTGTTCTCCTCGACAAATTGATCTGTCTGCAGATCGTAACGATACAGATGTGCGCCGTTGAAGCGTTGCGCCGTGCAGAGCAGCTGCAGATCCTGTTCGGGCAGAGCACTGCCCGGGGCCGTAGCAGCGGCCAACTGCTGATCAGCATAGCTGATCCACTCTTTTTGAATCCATCGTACGTAGCTGCCCTGCCCGGCCTGGTCCCTGTCGAAAGGGAGGGCGCTGAACAGCCAGGGGCGATAGGTATCGTAGCGAAGCAGCAGACGTTGCAGCGAAGCCAGCGAACGCTCCGGGGTGGAAACGAGGATAAAGTCCACAATGCTGTAGACGGTTTTCTGGATCTGTGGCGTGATGTTGTTGAAAGAGCGTTGGAGATAGACCCAGTGCAGGCTTGACACGTCGCGAATCGAGCCCTGCAGGATGTCCTCATAGTCGGAGGCGGTCAGAGGCCACGGCTTAATCCCCAAGCGGCTGAGTTGTTTATCGAGTAAAGCGCGGAAGAATACGACCTTTTCACAGCAGCGCCAGCCAATGATTTCGGCGATCCCGCCGCCCACGATCAGGGGCGCGTAGCCGGCGCGCACGGCCTGATAACCGGCTTCATCCACAGGACTGCCGATAAGGCTCGGCGTCGGCAACTCCAGCCCCGACCGGCGAGCGCCCCTGCCAATCGGAGTCATGTAGGACATCCCCTTCCAAAGAGGTCCGCGGGACGATCCTTCGGCCATGCGTGCGAGCGGGCCGGACTCGGTGGAGAGCTCCACCTTCAGCCGCCATGTGCGGCGGCAGCGCAAACCGTCCAACTCCTGGCAGACTGCGGCCAGCATCTCGTCCCATTCGCTTGCCAGCCGCTCGACCGTTGGTGCGTCCCGTTCCGGGTATTCGACCGTCAGATAGCGGCCGGTAAAGGTCTGTTTCTCGCCCCAGAAGGAAGGATAGGCGGGGACGAGCGCCCAGCCGGTGACTTCGTCGCGGTAGGTAACAATCTGGTGAAGAGTCACCGGGGAACCGTCAGCACGAACGTAGGGGTAGGCCAGGGTGACGGTCGCCATCCGCCAGTCGGACGTGAATTCGATATCTTCCACCGTGCCGGTGGGCAGCAGATCGTCCGAGCCGTGGTCAAGGATTAAGTCGAAATACGGCCGGTCCCAGCGCGCGCCGCTGAGAAGCATCTCTTTCTGTGTTCGGCCCCAGTTGGGGTAGTCCGGCGAGATCATGCTGCCGAAGAGCGCTCCGTCGAGGTCACGCTCGGCCTGCGCCACGAGGTCATGCATGGACAGCACGTCTGCTTCGACGGTGGCGGCAAAAGCGTCCAACCTTTCCAGCAGAACGTAGCGCACCCCCAAGATGACCGTCGCCACCAGCAGCAGAGCAACCAGAACCGATAGCCATCGCATTCTGCCGCGGCGTTGCGGCGCCGGCGCTTCTACCTCCGGGGCCTCTTTCTGGACCCGGCCCTCTTCATCTTCCAGCGTTCTCCATTCGAGTCCCATGGGGTTGTCGGTCGCCCGTGGTCAGGCGCCCACGAACTGTGCAGGCTCCGTCCCTGCAGTATACAGCCTCCGCAGTCTGTCTCGACCGTCACGCCAGCGCGTAGAATGCGGCAGCGTTGTCATGCAGAAGCTTGCGTTGTTCGGTCTCGCTGCGGCCGGCGATGATCTCTTTCAACGCCTCCACCCAAGCGCGATAGGTGGCGTCGGCGCCGAGCGTGCAGACCGGCCAGTCCCCGCCGAAGACGACGCGATCGGGGCCGAAGCTGTCGAGGCAGTGGTTGACGGCCGGCGCCAGGTCGGCGGCGGTCCAGCCGGGGCGGGTGCGGGCGATGATGCCGGAGATTTTGCAGATTGTGTTCGGCAGTGCGGCCAGCGCGTCGATGCCGTCCATCCACTGCTGCCGGTCATGCCAGAAGGGGTCATCGCGGTCGGTATGGTCGGCGATGGTCAGATTGGAGTCCGCCTGCCCTGCATCGCCGCCTGACCCGCTGCCGGGAAGGTCGCCGCTGATCAGATACGGATCGCCGTTGCCGCAGTGATCGACCACAAAGCGGGTATCCGGGCACTGCTGCGCCAGCCTGACGCCGTCGCCCAGTTCCGAGGGCCGCATGCACAGGTCGAAGCAGAGGCCCAACTCGCCCAGCAGTTGCACATTCTCGACAAACTGGGGCGCCAGACAGGTGCCCTGCGGCGTGCCCGGTCCGTGCAGCACCTGGCGGACGCCCTTGATCGCGGGGCTGCCGGCATAGCGCCGGATGTAATCGCCGAAGCCGGCGGAGGTCACGGTGCCGCCGATCACAGCGGCGGCGGTGGGGTTGTCATCGGCGGCGCAGAGTTCGATCAGATGCTCTGCCTCGGTGACCTTCTGTGCCGCGGATACGTCCACCTCCATGTATACCGTCTTGACGACGTTCAGCCCCGCGGTCGCGTCCAGATAATCGCTGGTTACGAAGCTGCGGTTCAGCGTCGGCGCGTCCTCCAGCCAGGGCATGTCGAATACGCTCAGATCCCAGAGATGTTGATGGGTATCGATGATAGGAAGCATGGGAACCGCCTTTATCAAGGAATAAAACGCTAAGAGTGAGGAATGAGGCCGGAAGGGACTCTCTCCTCACTCCTCTTTACCCTCTTCTCATTGTTTTCGGATTACGCCGCCAGCAGCTGCTCCGCATTTTCGACCTGCCATTGCAGCTGCAACTCGGTCGTCTCGTGCGGCTTGAACTGCCGCGCCACCGACGCGATAGAGACGCCGCCCAGCAGTTCGATCTCGTCCAGGTCGGCAGTGCCCATGCCTTGATCGTGGCCGTAGCGCAGGAAGCCCAATTCCAGCGGCTCGAAGCCCATCGTTTTGGCGATGACCGCGTCGGCGGCGAAGGTATCGATGCTGGCGGCGGCGATGCCGAAGTCCAGTCCGTCGGTGCCGCCGGGTCCGTTCCCCTGCAGGCCGCGGGCGCCGTCGAAGACGGCGACGTCGGGGGTCATGAAACGGGCCAGCCGGATCAGGTTGATGCTCATGGCGCGCGACTCATCGGGGACGCGGCGTTCGGCATGGGTGTTGAAACCGTGCATCTTCACCCGGTCCTGCCGGTAGATCGTGCCCATGATCATATTCTTCAGCGCCAGCGTGACCACGCAGGTGTCATGCGTCTTGGGGATCGCGATCGAAATCGTGCAGGGGCAGTCCAGGACCGTGCGCGGCATGCGCGCGATCGTTTCGCTGCCGTCGGCCAGCACGATCGGCGTCGACTCCCATTCGGTCTCCCGGTGCAGGTCCATCAGGCGCAGCGGGATCGAATACTCCTCTTCCAGGGCATGGTAGCCGAAGTTGCGATAGGCGTCCCAGGTGTCCTGTGCGCCGGCCTCGGCGATGAGGACCTCGCGCGGCGGCTTGGGCGTGGTGAGCAGGAAGTCGAGAACACCGCGCAGCGCGTCTGCATGGCTGGAGGCGAGCTGGTTTTCGCTGCTGAGGAAGTTCGGCTTGAGCATCACCTGCTCCGCCAGGCGGGATTCCACATCGGCCCGCACCAGCTCCAGCGCGTTGAAGACGTTGGTGCGGCGGTCCCCGCCGTGGACGAGACTGACTCGTGATTTCGACATCGTAGCCTCCTTGAGAAGGGTCGGACTTATTTCGTGGTGTAAAGGGAGGACACCGCTGGAGAGAAGGCGTGTTTCGGACAAGACGCATTTGGGGTGTCCCAGCATGAGTGTAATCGTGGTTTCCCGCTGTGTCAACAGTTGTCCAAGGCAGGCCACTCCCTTTTCTTTAGAATTTTTTCTTGCCTCCGTAAACGACTCCTCTAACCCGATTCAGGCAGCCTCACAAGGTTTACCCGAATTGGTTGCAGTTGCCATGGTTTCGGGCGGGTCAAGTCGAGTCAAGTAGTGGTAAGTAGTGGTAGGTAGTGATAAGTCGTGGGATTTTCTTTTTTTTGACTCATATGCTTGACTTCGCAGTCGTTTCCTCGTCGCATTTGATGGCATATGGGCAGACAGATCATGGGCAACTCACTGACCTGCAGCGCCCCTCCTTCACACTAGATTTTCTTTTGGTGTGAGTCATGGCTTCGCAGAACCAGAGCAAACAGATCTCAATTCGGTCGTCATTATAGCACACGAATTGCGCCCAGAAGGGCATCTTTGCCCGAATCCGGAAGCTTCACGAGGCGCTTACCTAATTCGATGCAATTGTCCTGTGGGGCAATGTACGCCTCAAGGGGGTAGTGTCTTTTGACCGAACGTGATCAATTTAACGGGGCCGCGAACTCAGATTCATGACAGAACATTTCACCAGTTGCATGGAGGGTACAGTCCGGCTTCGAAGGTGATACGCGGTGGCCCTGCCGCATCCAGTCCGATGCAGTGAATCCATTTTGGGTATTGGTCTGAGTACCCAGGCCAACCATAGGGAGCATGTTTGACAAGAGCCGGTTCTTTGCCTACTGTATCGACATGCCCGATGCAGTCCGAAGTACAGGGCATTGCGTTGACGCACAAGACTTCGCCAACGAATTCTCGAAGGCCGCTCGTCCGAAAGATTGAATCCGTAACGCGCCGGCAGTAAGGCCAAGAGCTATCAAGTCAGGCGGGGTCGTCAGGCCATACTGAAATACAAGCTAGAGAATGGGGTGATGTACAGGTACGAAATTGTCATCTACTGGAGCAATGCTGACGACACATTCGTGGCCGAGGCGCCGGAGTTGCCCGGATGCATGGCACACGGTGATACGCAGGAAGTTGCACTGCAAAATATCAACGAGGCGATGGCGCTCTGGATCGACACCGCGCGTGAGTTTGGCGACCCCGTGCCGGAACCCAAGGGGGAACGCCTGATGCTGGCATGAGCCGGTGACTTCGGTCTATCACGTTCGCCGGCTTCGGCCGTGTGTTCTCTGCAGTTGCGAACCCATACGAACGGGGGCCGCGATACGGAACCCTGCAAGGAGAGATAGAATGGACAATCTGGAAGCCAAGCTGGATCAGTTGGAAGAGGACGGCATCATCACTGTCGAGAACGCGCTCACGCCGGAAGAAACCGAGCACGTCCGCCAACGCATCAACCATGCGCGGGCGATGGGCTGGGAAGAAGGCCTGAACGACGTCGGCAATATGTGGTTCGATTCGCTCCTGGACCGTGAGCCGGAGACCTATGCGCCCCTGGTCGGGCATCCGAGCATCCGCCCGATCCTGGAAGGGATGATGGGGAGGCAGTGCCAACTGCGCAGCTTCCGCGCCCACATCAACCCGGGACCCTACCTCCAGGAGTGGCATCTCGATTTCTACGGCTACTGGCAGGAAAAGCGCGAACTCGGCCGTGCCCGCCTGGCGGTGCAGCCGGTGGGCGTCAACACCACCTTCTACTTTCAGGACAACGGGCCGGACCTGGCCCATTTGAAGTTTGTCAAAGACGGACACAAGATCGAACCGCCCCACCTCGACCCCATGGACCGGCCCAAGTTCGAGGCCTGGTGTGAAGAGCAGGAGCACGTCATTCTCTATCCCAAGGCGGGTGACTGCGTCATCTTCATCAACCACATTCCCCACCAGGGCGCCAAGCACCAGGAGCACATCGAGCGCAGCAATGTTGTCTGCCACTACCAGCTGACGCCGATGTACGAGGGGATCTGGCATGTGTCGACGCCGCGCGGGTACGACGGGACGTTTCCGTTCGCGGAAGAACGGAGGCCGTGGACGAAGGGGTAGTGGCGGCTGGTGTGGACGCAAGCAGCGTCGATGTAGTCCTGCTTTCTGTGGCCACTTTGCGCGACGATGCTTGTCCTTCATGCGCGTGGGCGTTACTATCATCCGGCTATATTAGAGCAGAGCGTGGGAAAGCGGACTGAAAACCCAAATCAGAGGTGCTCATATGATTGGTGAGAAGCCGCGGTTAAAACTCACATACGCAGACTACCTCACTACACCTGAAGACAAGCGCTTCGAACTCCTGGACGGTGAACTGTTAATGACCCCCGCGCCCAACGAAGTACACCAGAGAACGCAGGCAGAATTGGGTTATCATCTGATGACCTTCGTGAAGGCCAACGGTCTGGGGCGCATCTACTACTCCTCCACGGATGTCGTGCTATCGGATGTCGACGTAGTGCAGCCTGATCTCTTGTTCGTCTCCAGCGAGCGAACGCACATCATCACCCCGGACAACATACAAGGCGCCCCTGACCTCGTGATTGAAATCCTCTCCCCATCCACAGCCGAACGGGACAGAGGATATAAGCGTGCGCTCTACGCGCAACACGGCGTCAAAGAGTACTGGGTGGTGGGTACAGACGCCGGCGCCATTACAGTTCTGTTGCTGGGAGACGACGGCTATGAGGTCGTTGACACGTTCGGCGAAGGCGACACGCTGACCTCACCCACGCTTGACGGGTTCAGCCTGAAGGTGGACGAGATATTCGGGTCGTAGTCACGGCACACGTCCCAAAACCACCTCCCCATGAAAATCACCGACATCCGCGCAATCTACCCCAACTACCGTCAACCGCTGGGCGGTTGGCGGCCCTACCTGTGGCAGATCGTCGTGCGCGTCGAAACGGACGCCGGCGTCTGCGGCTACGGCTATGGCGGCGGCGGTGTGGCCGCGGTCGAGGTGGTCAACCGCCACCTGCGCGAGCTGCTTCTGGGCGAAAGTTGCGACAGCCCTGCCGACATCGAGCGCCTGTGGGACAAGCTGTACGCGGCCTCGATCCCTTATGGACGCGGCGGCATCGCCATCATGGCGCTCAGCGGTATCGACATTGCCCTGTGGGACCTCGTCGGCAGGGCCGAGCGGCAGCCGGTGTACGCCTTGCTGGGCGGCGCGTCGGCGCACAGCATTCGCGCCTACGCCTCAGGCGACGATCCAGAATGGTTCGCTGAGAGCGGATTCACCGCGCACAAGGTGCCTTTTGGCCGTCACCAGGGCCCCTCAGTCTTCGAACGCGCCGCGGCCGCGGCGGAAGAGTCTCGCCGGCATCTGGGCGCGGACGCGCTGCTCATGTTCGACTGTTACATGGCCTGGGATGCCACGGCGACGCGGGAGATGGCGCGCACGCTGGCGCCTTACGACATCTACTGGTTCGAGGACGTGCTGACGCCGGACGACCTGGACGGACTGGCCGCGCTACGTCCGCAGATCAAGCCGGTCCAGCTGGCCGGGGGCGAGCACGACTTCACCCACCACCGCTTTGCCGAAATCGCCAAGGCCGGCGCGCTCGACATCTGGCAGCCGGACGTGACTTGGTGCGGCGGCGTCACCGCCACGCGGCGCATCGTCGAGCAGGCACAAGAGGCCGGCGCCACCGTGATCCTGCACCGGGGCGGAGAACCGTGGAGTCTGCACGTGATCGCGGGGACGGCGTGTGAAGAACTGGGCGAACTGGTGCTGGGCAACCGGCACAGGACGCATGAGCAGCTGTGGCTGGACGCGCCGCAGCCAGAGAACGGGTACCTGACCCCCAGCGACGCGCCCGGCTTTGGCCTGAGGCTGAACGGGGGGATGGTGGACTAAGGGTTCTCACTTTGGTAACTTGGCCACTACCCTTATTGGCATATTTGGCAAGAACGGTCGAGATTCACGTGATGCCATGTTGTGGCCTAAATGAAGAGTCTTTGCGTCAAACTGAATTCGCATTACACAAGCTGCCAATGTTTTTTGATGAGCTCTATCATTCCTTTTCGTCTCAGATTTACCTGTGCCCCTCTGACACGATGCTTCCACTCCTTCCCGAAATGTATACCATTGATTACTCTATCTATCTTGTCATCACATAAATCTGGGTGAATGTGCTGTATAAGTGGCTGCATCTCACGGGTAGTTAGCGGCTTGCTTTTCAGAAGATAAAGTATCGTTCTCCCAAAGATTGCATTTGTGGTCTCTCCGGGCTTGCCTCGTAGTTGCATTAAAGATTCACGTACACTCTCCAACTGAGTCTCGAACTCCTGCCTCAGATTCTCACGTGCAGAATTGAGTTTCTTAGAATGTTTGTCTCGCAAAGTTGCAGCGACATCGGCTATGCGTTCTATTTCCTCAAGAGATACGCTCGCTCCCAAGCTACCATAGTCCTGCAAATCGAGAGCAATTCTTCGAACTATCAAAGGATCCTTGATTTGAATGCCATACTCGTAGTTTCGATAGAGGGATCCAGAAGTGAGATTGCCCGAGGTTACTATCGCCATATGTTCATCAGCGACATATGCCTTAGCATGTAACCCGGGAAGATGACGAACTGTAGTCGTTGGAATCTCCCTACAGAATTCAGCGATGGCTTTCCCGTCAACAGTTCCTTGAAGCAGGCTTTCCACAGCTAGGTTAGTGAGTAGGCTGATCTTGGGTCGATTCTCCGCGTCAAGTAGAGAAACGAGTTTCTGTAGGGGGTGCGCTGTAATAAATGGGGAAACTATTATAGCACTATTGCAGACTGAGCGCGCGAAATTCTCAAAAGTTTCAGACCAAGGCGACGGTATCGTCTTCATCATTTCAATTTCAATCTGATTATTCCGTAAGACTGTCATAATTGGAGTACTTCAGCCTCATATTTGCAACTTAAGATTGAAAGCCAAGACCGAGCTCCCACATTTGACCGTATTTCGACTGTTTGGTATCAAGTCACTCACAGGAATCTGAAAGCAACAGGCGCACTTCATCTACATAAAGCAGGCGTTCATCTCCGTCTTCAAAACGAACACACAAGACTTCCTCATTAACTATGTATTGAACGATACCGCAGTCTCCGATATGCGTCTGAATCGGCCTTCCTGATTTGCCTGACTCGCACCACTTTTCTAGTTCCAGCACACCAGCGGGTGGGATGGGTTCTTCAGCAATGCAGAGCGTCATTTTGACTTTATGTCCCGGCCAGTCTCTCATAAGCTTCATACTCCAGATAAAATTGTTGATCAATACGTAACTCTGCCTTTACCATCACAAGTGGTCAACTGCGTACGTAAACTTACACAGGCATACGATCTTCAAGAACAACATTGCTGCACATTCTAAGAAAAGGCAGAAGAATCGGTTTTCACTATCGCCGAAATCCTTGATTTCGAGCGGGAGTCAATCCGAAGCCGCGCCTACACCAGGTATGGGATCGTCATCGGCCCTTCCGGCAGCACCGCGACCGGCGCGTCGGGCCCCAGATTGGCAACGGCTGTGTGGATGTGTTCATTCAGGTCGGCGACCGGGGTGAGGCCGGCTCGGGACACGGCATCGGGCTCCAGCTCACTGTATATCGCCACCTGCGCCCGCAGGGCCACTTCGGCGAACTTCTGCACCTGCCACTGATCCAACATGTGAAAACCGGGACGGAAGATCGTCTCCAGCATGGCCTGCGGCGAACTGTGCTCGTAGAGCAGTTTGGTAAAGTTGCCGTGCGCGGGGAAGCCGTCGTTGCAGCGGGCAGCCACGATCATCTCGCCGTCGTCCTCGATGATCTCGGCGGCGGCGCACATCCCCTTCACCGACTGGTAGAGGTTCTGGTCGAGGGGAAAGCCGCTATTGGTGGTGATCACCAGCGGGAAGCTGCGGTCGACGGCAGCCATCGCCGTTTCCTTCGCATAACGGCAGCCCTCTTCGTGCGCGACGATGACGTCGCCGCAGAAAAAGCGGGTGATCTGCCGCTTGTGATTGAGCGTGACATTCACCAGAAAATCGACCGGCAGGACCGACCCGTTGGCGCGGATCTGCTCCTGGGTCGGGTTGCCCGCGAGCACGCCCCACTTGCTCTGCGGATGGCCGATCATCTCGGCGCGGTGGTAGTGCATGATTGAAGCCAGGTCGGCCACACCGGGGAAGACGGCCTTGTAGCCGCCCGAAAAGCCGGCCATGAAGTGCGGCTCGATGAAGCCGACGAGGATGCGCCGGTCGGCGTCGGCATATTCGCGGTTCATCATCAGCGGGCCGCGCCCGTCCTGCCCGGGCCGCACGACCGCCATACTCTCTTCCGCGTAGGCGTTGTGGTTGATCACGCGCAGCCGCCGGTAAACCTCCGCACCCACGATCTGCTCAAGCTCCTCCGCCGTGTTGGGCCGGTGCGTTCCGGTGCCGACGACGATGGTGACATTCTCCTCCGGCACATGCGCCAACTCCGCCAGAATCCAGGGCAGCAGCCGCGCCGAGGGCAGCGGACGGGTGCCGTCGGCGATGACGATGGCGACGCGCTCGTGCGCGCTGACCGCCTCGGCCAGAGGGCGCGCGCCGATGGGCCGCCGTACCGCTTCCCGGAACGCGGCCTGCTCGTCGGGCAACCCTTCTACAAAGCGCGGGCGGATGATGGTCGCGTTTTCGGTCGGCAGCTCGGCTGTCAGCCCGTCCTGGCCGTATTGGAGATGGATCTGCATTGTCAGCACCCGTTCTTTTCTACGGTGATCAGTGGTGAAATTACAGTGGAAATTGAGTAGTCCTGCTACTATCCACTACCCACTAACCGCCGGTGTTCGTCTCCCCTGTGAGTAGCGTAGAATACGCATCTCGTGTATTCTAGCCTTCTAACGATGAGGCGGCAAGGGATACGGAACCGCTGGTTCGTGGTGTGTATTTTTCACGGTCAATTGTCCTCTGCAGTACCTGGGTTAGGGATATGCGCACGTACAAGGCGATCCTTCACGATGACCAGATCGAGTGGCTTGAACGTCCTCCTGAAACATCCGGCGCCTTGCAAGTCTATGTTACGTTCCCAGAGGAGCAGGATGCCGAATTCTCGTCTAAGCGAGGGAAATTGATGGCCGAGGTGTTGGCGGAGCTTGCACGGAGAGGCACATTTCCCACGATTCCCGACCCCGTTGCCTGGCAAAGGGAGCTCCGTGCCGAGCGCGCCTTGCCTGACCGGGATGTATAATGCTGTACACACTCCTCATTGAAATCAGATGAACTGCTTGTGGAAAGCCGCACAATGACACAGCTGAAGCAGTACCCACACTCGGTTATCGAGCAGGATGGAACGACCTACGCACTGGCACGCGACGGCAGGGACAAGAAGCTCTGCGTGCAGGGCGATGCCACCGGTTTCAGCGGCGATATAGCGAACGGGATGCTGCTCTGCCCGCTGACGGCGGAGAACGCGTCGGTGCTGCGCGGGCGCCTGGCCTGGTTGAAACCCGTGCCGCTGGGCGTGGAGACCTCATTCGGTTTCGGTGACCGGTTGGGCGCGGCCACGCCCGGTCACATCCGCTCGGTCGAGGGGACCGGCATCGCGCCGATCTTTGCGCAGCAGTCGGTGCGCGAGAACGACCGCATCGGGCGCACGCCGCAGGAGGTGGTGGATGACGCCATGTGGGGCGTGGTGCAGATGGGCTGGCGCGACCCCTGGGGTGCGGACGCCGACCATGTGAAACTGGTGAGCGACCTGCCCGCGTTCGTCGCCGCGGGCTACACCTTCTACACGATCGACCCCAGTGACCACGTCGACAACGATGCCGAGACCGACGCGCTGCCGGCACTGCGCGCCAAGGTCGAGGCGCTGCCCTGGGCACGGCTGGATACGGACCTGGACGCGCTGCAGGCCGACTATCTGGCCGCCCCCATCGAACTGGCGGGACTGACGCTTACATTCAGTGAAGAGAGCCTGCTGCGGGCGCTGGCGAAGTACGGACGCGCCATCGTTCACACGCTGGATATCGCGGCCGCGCTCGATCAGCAGATGCGCGGCACGCGCTATGACCTGGAAATGTCGGTGGACGAGACCGAGACACCCACTTCGATCTACGAGCACTACTTTATGGGGCACGAACTGTTGCGTCGGGACCTGCCGGTCGTCAGCCTCGCGCCCCGTTTTGTGGGCAAGTTCCAGAAGGGCGTCGACTACATCGGCGACACGGCACCGTTCGAAGCGGAGCTGATCAAGCACGCCGCCATTCTGAAGCATTTCGACGCCTACAAACTGAGCGTCCACACCGGCTCGGACAAGTTCAGCATCTACCCGCTGGTCGCCAAGTACGCCGACGACCGGGTGCATGTCAAGACGGCCGGCACCAGCTATCTGGAGGCGCTGCGCGTTATCGCCGACCTTGACACGTCCCTCTTCCGCCAGATTCTCGACCACTCACGAGACCGCTTCGAGACCGATCGCAAGACCTACTTCCTCGACTGCCAGCCGGACAAGGTACCCGCCAACGCCGACCTGTCCGATGCAGACCTGCCGGGACTGCTGGAGCAGTTCGACGCCCGCCAGCTTCTGCACGTGACATTCGGCTCCAATCTGGACCGTTTCGGCCCGCAGATTCACGGCCTGATCGCCGACCACGAGGAAGCCTACGAAAAGGTGCTGAACACGCACTTCACCCGCCATCTGACGCCTTTTGCCAACGGCGCAGCGGCGCGCGGCCAGTGAGCCGCATCGACCAAGGAGAAACTAATGGCAGCCATCCAGGAAAAGCCATCTTTACTTGAGCAGGATAGACGACAGCTCCACCCTTTGCACCACCCTTCCCAAACCGAGAATCCGATCATTGTCGAGCGTGCTGAAGGCGTCTGGCTCCACACCACGGACGGCCGCAAGATCCTCGACGCGATGGCCGGTCTCTGGAATGTCAATGTCGGCTATGGCCGCACCGAACTGGCGGAGGCCGCCTACGCGCAGATGCAAGATCTGGCCTATACTTCCAACTTCGCCGGCATGACCAACCTGCCTGCCAGCGAACTGGCCTATAAGCTCTCCGGCTACGCCTACCCCAGCCTGAAGACGACCTTCTTCACCTGCGGCGGCTCTGAAAGCAACGACACCGCTTTCAAGACGGCCCGCTATTTCTGGAAGCGGGAGGGGCAGCCGGACAAGGTCAAGATCATCTCCCGCCGCGAGTCCTATCACGGCATCACCCTGGCCACCACCAGCGCCACCAGCGTTCCCCGCTATCACAAGATGTTTGGCCCGCTTGTGCCCAACTTCATCTACTGCCACGCGCCCCACCCATACCGCTACGAAGGCGATATCCAGGATGGCGAGAGTGTGGGCGAGGCAGCGGCGCGCGATCTGGAGGAGACGATCCAGCGTGAAGGGCCGGAGACGGTGGCCGCGGTGATCGCCGAGCCGGTGCAGGGCGTCGGCGGCGTCTTCGTGCCGCCGGACGACTATTTCCCGCGCGTGCGCGCCATCTGCGACCAGTACGACGTCCTCCTGATCGCCGACGAGGTGATCTGCGGCTTCGGGCGCACCGGCGAGATGTTCGCGCTGAACCGTTTCGGCATCGAACCGGACATCCTGGCCTTCGCCAAAGGCATCACCAGCGGTTACCTGCCGTTGGGCGGCATCCAGATCAGCGACCGCATCCTCGACGCTATGAACAGCGCGCCGCAGGATGAGGCCTGGCTGCACGGCTTCACCTACTCCGGCCACGCTGCTTCCTGCGCGGTCGGCCTGCGCAACATCGCCATTCTCGAGGATGAAAAGCTGGCCGAGCGTTCGGCAGAGATGGGCGAGCGGCTGCGCAGCGGACTGTCCAAGTTGAGCGAATTCGGTAACGTGGGCGACGTGCGCGGCCTGGGCCTCCTGTGCGCCGTCGAATTCATCAAGGACGAGGAGACCAAAGAGCCGGACAATGAACTGGCCATGAGCCTGCAAAATGCGACCGCGGCGCGCGGCGTGCGTACACGCGCCCTGAACGGGAGCCTGGCATTCTCGCCGCCGCTGGTCATCAGCGAAGATGAGGTCGATCAGATCGTCGACGCCATCGGCGCCGCGCTTGACTCGATGTCTGAATAACGATGGAGCGTCATCTCGGTAGGGGACAAGACAATCGCATCCCCGAACTAGCGAAGGTGCGGAAAATTGCCAACATCCTGCATCTTCGAAACAGACCATATCAAGGGCAGATGTGGGACTGGCCCGTCTATTACGAGCCGGAATTGGTCGAAGAAAACGCGTTGTTTGAACTGCCGGATAATGACGATGGCATGAAGGAGGAACAGCGCAGCCATTACAGCCCCGCCAGCTTCACAGCCGGCGAGAGCGGGATCTGGTTTTTCTCGCTTCTCTGGGAAAACGGCCGGGACGCCGAACCGGTAGAGTTTCTGGATGTCGTTCCCTTCGAAGAGACGAATTTCGACGCAACGGCACCAACCGCCGTTGCTGCGTCATAACTTACACAGCCAAACTTTCCTCCACCTTGGAGTATCGTAATGTCATCCGAGAACACCCCGACCCTGGTCGGTACCGCCCCCTATTTCAATGTGCGCGATCTGGCTGCGTCGCTCGATTACTACTGCGATGTGCTCGGCTTCACCCGGCCCCACCTTTGGGGAGAGCCGCCGACATTCGCCATGCCCTTTCGCGACGGCTTCATCTTCATGCTCAAGCAGGTGGGCCCCAAGCATGAGATTGTCCCCAACCGGGAGCGGGGCGGCTACTGGGATGCTTACGTCTGGGTTCGGAATGTGCGGGCGCTCTATGCCGAATTCGAGGCCAAGGGCGCCGAGTTTGCCTACGGTCTGACGCACCAGCACGAATACGACAACATCGAGTTCGCCGTGTATGACCCTGACGGCCACTTCATCGCCTTCGGACAGGGAATCGAGGACGAGGAATAAACGCAACGCCGACAGCGGCCCGAAGCGTTGACGCCACCGGCGCCGCGCTCTGACCGACACCATAGTCCTACTACGTGCCTGGATTCTCCAATGCCACCCGAAAATGCCCCGACCCTGACCGGCTCCGCCCCCTATTTCTTTATACGCGACCTGGATGCATCCCTCGATTACTACTGCGATGTACTTGGTTTCACGCGGCCCCGCCTTTGGGGCGTACCGCCGACATTCGCCATGCCCGACCGCGATGGCTTTATCTTCATGCTCAAACAGGTCAAAGACCTCAGCACGATCACGCCCAACGAATCACGGGGCGGTCTCTGGGACGCCTATGTCTGGGTTCGGAATGTGCGGGCGCTCCATGCCGAGTTCGAGGCCAAGGGCGCCGAGTTCGCCTACGGCCTGACGCACCAGCACGAATACGAGAACATCGAGTTCGCCGTACGCGATCCCGACGGTTACGTGATCGCCTTCGGGCAAGGAGTCGAGGACGAGGAATGACCACAACAGCTACGGTGGACGGCAGCGTCAACGGGGATACCGGCTCGCGGCGCTTTTCCATTCTCGCCGGGCGCGACATCAACCGCGAGACCTACGTCGAAGAGTGGGCCGAAGCCGGTCTGACCGTCGCCGACAGCCCCTATGACCCGCAGCCGTCTCTGCGCATCGTTGACGGCGAGGTCGTGGAGATGGACGGCAAAGAGCGGGCCGACTTCGACGCGCTCGACCGCTTCATCGCCGATCACGCGCTGGATCTGGCGGTGGCCGAAGAGGCGATGGCTACGCCTTCGCACCAGATCGCGCGCATGCTGGTCGACATCAACGTGCCGCAGCCCACCATACGCCGCCTGGCCGACGGCTGCACGCCGGCCAAGCTGTGCGAGATCGTGCGCCACATGAACGTGCTGGAGATGATGATGGGCCTGGGCAAGATGCGGGTGCGCAAGACGCCGGCCAACCAGGCACACGTCACCAACTGGCGCGAGAATCCGGCCCTGCTGGCCGCGGACGCGGCGGAAGCGGCGCTGCGCGGCTTTGCCGAGATCGAGACGACGGTGCGCGTGGCGCGCGCGGCGCCCCTCAACGCGCTCGCCATTCTCGTCGGTTCGCAGACCAGCCGCGGCGGCGTGCTCACCCAGTGCGCGGTGGAGGAGGCTTTCGGGCTGCGCCTGGGCATCAAGGGGCTGACCTCCTACGCGGAGACGCTCTCGGTCTACGGCAGCGAGCGCTCCTTCGTCGACGGGGACGACACGCCCTGGTCAAAAGCTTTTCTGGCCTCGGCCTACGCCAGTCGGGGCATCAAGGTACGCTTCACCTCCGGCACCGGCTCGGAGGCGCTGATGGGCTACGCCGAGCAGTGCTCGATGCTCTACCTGGAGGCCCGCTGCCTGCTCATCACGAAGGGGGCAGGCAGCCAGGGCGTGCAGAACGGCTCCATCTCCTGCATCGCGCTGCCGGAAGCGCTGCCCGGCGGTGTGCGCGGCGTGCTGGCCGAGAATCTGCTGGCGTCGATGCTGGGGCTGGAATGCGCGTCGGGCAACGACGCGCTGGCCTCCCACTCGGCGCTGCGCAAGACGGCCAAGCTGATGCTGCAGATGATCCCCGGCACCGACTTCATCTGCTCGGGCTACAGCGCCATTCCCAAGCAGGACAACATGTTCGGCGGCGGCAACTTCGACGCCGAGGACTTCGATGACTGGACTGTGATTCAACGCGATATGCAGGTCAATGGCGGCATCCGACCGGTACGCGAGGAAGAAGCCATCGCAGCCCGCCGCCAGGCCGCGCAGGCGCTGCAGGCGATCTACGCGGAGCTGGATTTCCCGCCTATCAAGGACGAGGAGGTGGAGGCGGCCGCGCTCGCCCACAGCAGCGAGGATATGCCGGAGCGCGACATGGTGGCCGACCTGGCCGCGGCCGACCGCTTCCTGGAGGGCACGGCCAACCTGTCAGACGTCGTACGCGCGCTGCACCGCAGCGGCTTCGAGCAGGCAGCTGCCAATCTGCTCGAGATGGGCCGTCAACGCGTGGCGGGGGACTACCTGCAACCTTCGGCGATCTTTGGCGACGGTTTCAACGTGATCAGCGCCATCAACGACAACAACGACTACACCGGGCCCGGCACAGGCTACCGCCTCGAAGGCGAGACCTGGGACGCGCTGCAGCGCATTCCCCAGCAGAAGTCGCCGCGTGACTTTATCGACGCACAGGTGGGGGAGCCGTTGCCCAACCTGGCCGAGATCAGCACGGCCAAAGTGGGCGCCACGGCCAACGAAATCGTGGTCGCGGTGGGGCCGGCCTATGGGACCTCGCTGGTGAAGACGATCGGCGAACTGGACCATGAGGAGGTGCTGGAAGCGCTGCTCACCGGTGTGGCCGAGGAAGAGTTTTACGGCCGCGTCGTGCGGGTTTATCACAGCGCCGACTGTGCCGCCATCGGCCACGCGGGGGCGCGTCTGAGCGGCTCCGGCATCGCCGTCGGGCTGCAGAGCCGCGGCACGACCGTCATCCAGAAACGCGGGCTGGCGCCGCTTAACAATTTGGAGCTGTTCCCGCAGTCGCCCAGCCTGACGCTGGAGATTTACCAGGCGATCGGGCGCAACGCGGCCCGCTATGCCAAGGGGCTCAGCCCCCTGCCGGTCGGCGTCAAGGTCGACAACGGCGCGCGGCTGCGGCTGATCGTCAAGACGGCCCTGCTGCACCGCCGCGAGATCGATGATATTCAGGAAAAGGCGCCCCAGGAGCTTTACTTCCGCTGGGAGCCGGATGTGTAAGGGCGAGGAGAGAGGGGAGAGGAGAGAGGAGTGAGAGAACTGCTCTTCCCCCGGCCACTGAGCGCAAGGATGCAGGAAGATGACAGACGTAGGAAGTGAAGAGCGGGGCAATACTTCTGACGGCGAATATCCCCTTTACGCCAACCGGAATGACACGCTGGCCGCGGCGAGCGGGCGGCCCTTGCGCGACCTTTCAATGCAGAAGACGTTGAGCGACGATATCGCCTCCGAGGACTACAGCATCAGCGCAGAGACGCTGCGCGCCCAGGCCGAAATCGCACGCGGCGCCGGCTACCCGCAGCTGGCGCAAAACCTGGAACGGGCTTCGGAGCTGACGGCCGTCCCCAACGAGACGCTGCTGGAGATGTACGAGATGCTGCGGCCCGGACGCTGCAGCTTCGGGGAGTACGAGGCGCTGGCGCAGCGCCTGCGCGATGAGTTCAACGCCGCGGCCACGGCCGCCCTTGTCGAGGAGGCCGCCAACGTCTATAGGGAACGCGGCCTGCTGCGCCGGGAACTGGAGTAGTTGTAGGGCAGTTTTTGGTAGTCAGTTTTTAGTTTTTAGTGAACTGCTAAGCCATGTTCTGTGTGTACTGTGTGCGGTCGGCCTAGGGGGATGTACCGTCAGGATTTCTGTGGCGGGCCCGCGATGGTCATGGCGGCGAACGTTGGGTATGTATGGGAGTTGCCTCGCCTGGCTTGCCTGCGCTGGCACATACTCTGAATGAGCCAAGACGCGGGGGGAAAGTCCGGTCGCAGCGGGTCGCCAAGGTCATATTGCCACACACTCGCTGCGGCGGGGGTTTTAGGGGGGGCGTTGCGGGGGCGGAGCCCCCGCACAAGGGAGGGCCGAATAGGCCCGACCGCCCAGAACTGCAGTGGTCAGTGATCAGTAGTCAGTGGTCAGTGAAGCAGCGATTGAAGAAGGACAGGAGCGAAGAGGAGTGAGGAGAGAGAACTTCGTTAGCTTCGTTCATCATCGCGAACTGACTGTGGCTGAGTAGTCGTGATTTCAGCAGCTGCGATTAGCTTGAGGGCCAGGTATCATTTGAGACTTGTAACCGGATATTCATAATCATGACCACCAACGACCCGCCGCAAGGCTTTTTGACCGGGCTCTGGTACATCCTGGGCGATCACCGGAAGCTGATGGCTCTCTCGATTCTCAGTGGGCTGCTCTTTTCGGCGACGACCCTTGTCCCGCCCCTGCTGGTGCGCCGCCTGATCCTGTGGATCACCGACGGCGGCGGCTCCACCTCCGGCCTGCTGGCGATGACCGCGGTGTTGGGGATTGTCTATGTGCTGCGCGGCGCCGGCCGCTATTTCTACGGCCGCTTCTCCCACGTGGCGTCCTACGGCGTCACCACGGACCTGATGGCGCGCGTCTACCGCCACCTGCAGCAACTCTCCCACAGCTTCTACAACCGACAGCGCACGGGCGCCCTGATCGTGCGCTCCGTCAACGACATCGAAACGCTGGAGGACTTCATCGCCCACGGCGTGCCCGAACTGATCCTTGCGACCGTTATCCCCATCACCATGTGGTGTGTTCTGTTCTGGATCCACCCGTTGCTGGCGTTGCTGGTGGTGCTGCCGCTGCCGATCGGCGGCTATGTCATCTACCGCTACACCAGGGAGGTGCGCCGGATGTGGCGCCAGGTGCGGGCCGGCATCTCCGATCTGGTGGCCCAGGTGCAGGACAGCTTCTCCGGCATCACCGAAATCAAGTCCTTTGGCAAGGAGAAGACGCAGGCGGCACATGTGGCGAACTCGGCGGCCGACTACCGCGACAAGATCTGCGCGGCAAACAAAGTCTCCCTCTTGCCCTCGGCCGTAGTCGAGTTCTCCGGCGGTGTGGGTGTCATCGTCGCTGTCTGGGTGGGCGGCAGCCTCGCTCTCGCCGGCACGCTGAATGTCGCCGATCTTTTTGTCTTCATCGCCTATCTGGCCTATATCTACTTGCCCTTCCTCAAACTGGCCGACATCAGCGACACGCTGCACCGGGCCGGCGCCAGCCAGGAGCGCATCTTCGAACTGCTGGCCGTGCAACCGGAGATCAGCAGCCCGCCGGATGCGATAACCCCCCGCATCGAGCGCTGGGACGTTGCCTTCCACAATGTCTCCTTTGGCTATGAGTCGGAAGAGGTGGTGCTGAACGGGATCGATTTCGAGATCGGCGCCGGCGAGATGGTTGCGCTGGTGGGCGCGACCGGCGCCGGCAAGACGACGGTCAGCCGTCTCATCCCCCGCTTCTACGATCCCCAGGACGGACAGGTCTGCATCGGCGGTCATGACCTGCGCAGCCTCGATCTGGAGTTCCTGCGCGCCAATGTGGCCTCGGTCATGCAGGATGTCTTCCTCTTCCACGGCACTGTGCGCCAGAACATTGCTTTCGGCCGCCCGGAGGCGACGGTCGATGAGATCGTGCAGGCGGCGCAGGCGTCCAACGCGCACGAGTTCGTCGTCGACCTGCCGGACGGTTACAACACGATCATCGGCGAGCGCGGCGTGCTGCTGTCCGGCGGGCAGAAGCAGCGCATCTCGATCGCACGCGCGCTGCTGAAAGACGCGCCGATCCTGATCCTGGACGAAGCGACCTCCTCGGTGGACACCGAGACCGAGTGGCTGATTCAGCAGGCGCTGAACCGCCTCACGCGCAACCGCACTACCTTGGTGATCGCCCACCGCCTCTCGACCATCCGCCACGCCGACAAGATCGTCGTGCTGGATAGTGGGCGCATCATCGAAAGCGGCGCCCACGACGAGTTGATGGCGCGCGGCGGACGCTACGCCCAGATGGTTGAGACGCAGAGCCTGGCCCGCTCCTGGCAGCTGAGCGGGCAGCCGGAACTGCAGCCGGCCGGCGACTAGAGGCCGGCGCTTCATTCTTGTCAGGCGCCTATATGCTTGCTACGTATTGACAGATCAGTACTCGGAAAGATCAAAAGGAGAAGTGGTCATGGGGTCCGCACTGGAAAGCAAACTGGAGATGGCGATAGCCAATCTGAACCGAGTTCACCTGGGCGAGGTGAATACGCCGCTGGAGCATCTGCCCCGTTTCAGCGCCGCCTTGGGCGGGCCGCAGGTCTATATCAAACGGGACGACCTGACCGGGCTGGCTTTCGGGGGCAATAAGACCCGCATGCTCGAATACAGCCTGGCGGTCGCGGTGGAGCGCGGCGCCGATACGATCGTCTTCGGCGCGGCCGTGCAGTCCAACTACTGCCGCCAGCTGGCCGGGGCCTGCGCCAAGCTGGGTATCACGCTGTATCTGATCCTGCGGTCGGAACGGGAGATCGACAAGACCGCGATCACGGGCAACAACCTGATTCAGCGGCTGCTGGGCGCGCATGTGACGGTGCTTTCGGACAACAACCGCGACCGCCAGCAGGAGGCGATCGCGGCCAAGGCTGAGGAACTGCGGGCAGCCGGCCACAACGTCTACGTACCGCGGCAGGCCGATACCATTGACCTGGATGTCATCGCCTACGCCCAGTCCGCCCTCGAAGTGGTGCGGCAGAGCCGCGAGCAGGGCGTCGAACTGCAGCACATGTACGTCAGCGCGGCCGACACGACCCAGGCCGGGCTCGTTCTCGGATTAAAGGCGGTGGGCAACCCGATGCAGGTGAAGGGGATCAACCCGTCATCCAAAAACGGCAACGAAGAGCGCATGGCAGAGATGGCGAACCAAGCCGCGGAACGGCTGGACCTGGACGTGACCCTGACCGCGGCCGACTTCGACAACGACGACTCCTTCATCGGCGAGCGCTACGGCATCCCCACGCCGGAGGGGCTGGAGGCCCTGCGGCTGCTCGCCCGGACCGAGGGGGTCCTCACCGATCCGGTCTACACAAGCAAGGCGCTTTCCGGGCTTGTGGCCCACATCCGCGGGGGCGCCCTGCCGGCGCAGGAGCCGGTGGTGTTCGTTCATACCGGCGGTACGCCGGCCATCTTCGGCTACACCGATGAGATGGTGGCCGCGTTGGCGTGATGTGAAGCCGGAAAGCTGACGAGGCTGGTGGCAGCGGGGTAGGAAACCCGCGCTTTCACCCGCAGCCGCCTCTGCCTGACGATGACGGGGAACGGGCCAGAGGGGAGGCAAGGCGCATGAACGGCGCCAATCCAGTTGTGGACCAACCGCAGGACAGAGGTGCCCTGACTCTGCTCTTCATGTCCCTGGAAGACGCGCATGAGCCGCGCGGCCGGCTGCTTACGGGCGGCTGCCGGCTCGTTTGCGATGGAAGCCCTCCTCAAGGGCTGGAGGAGGACCTGAACGAATTCGCCCAGGACCTGGCGTTCACCAGCCTCCAGGAGCCCGACGGCACCATCCACGTCTGGTATAGTCTGCGGCGCAGCCCCGAGCGGTTTCTCGTCGAGCGGCTGAGCGCAGAACAGGCCAGCGCACGCAGCCATTCTGAGAGCGACAAAACGTTTAGCCTGACACGCCCGGGCTGGGACCCCTCGCGGATGAAGTGGCAGGTCTGCTATGCCCGCACGCGCGATGGCATCCACTTCGAACGGCCGGACCTGGGCATCGTCGCGGACGCCAAGTCGCCCAATGTGTTGATCGACAATGGCGGCATCTTTTCGGTGATGCGGAACGACGACGCGCCCGATCCCAGTCGCCGCTACGCCATGATCCACACCGGCTGGGGGCCCGCGCACGCCGAAGGGACGTTGCCGGGGCATCATCCGGTTCACAACGCGGGCGCGGCCTTTTCAGCGGACGGTCTGCACTGGCAGGAGTGGGAGAATAACCCGGCCTTCCGCGACGGCAACGACGCCTTTTCGGCCATCTACGACCCGCGCAGCCGGAAATACCTTTGCTACCAGGCCGTAAAGCGGCCATTCGCGGCGGCGCTGCCGGACAACATCGGGCCAGACCAGCGCCGCGTGCTGGCGATCCGCAGCAGTGACGACGGCGCCCACTGGTCGCGCCTGGAGAACTTCATTGAACCGGATGCGGATGATACCCCGGATCTCGAACTCTACATGTTTACCGTGTTCGCCTACCGTGATCGCTTTGTCGGCCTGATGCGCAACTATGCCCGCAGCCCGCTCATGATCGGCGAACACGGGCCGCATATCTCCTATGAATGGTGGGTGAGCCACGATGGGCGGCGCTGGCTGCGCCCGGCGCGCGAGATGCACGTGGGCGTGTTTACGACCTGCACACCCTTTGTCGTTGACGGCCGCCTGTGCTTCCTGGAGTACAACACAATGCGGCGCTACAGCACGCCGGTCGACCGCATAACGTGGGTGGGATCGCAGTCGAACGCCGAGTTTTCGTCGCGCCTGTTCAATGTCCCGCAACGCCCCCTGACGGTCAACCTGCAGAGCGGCACGGGCACGCTGCTACCCGATCAGGCCTACGTTATGGTGGAGGTACGGCAACCGGACGGCAGCGCCATCGAGGGTTACGAGCGCGAAAAATGTGTCCTCAGCGATGTGGATGGCGTCGCCCTGCCGCTGCGGTGGGGTGAGAAGGACACGACGGGCCTTGCCGGGCGTGACGTCTGCCTGCGCTTCTACTTGCGCGACGCGCGCATCTACGCTGTGAATGAGTCCTGATGCCGTGACAAGCGCTCGCGGTCTGTCTGGGCGGAATGTACCGTCAGTGTTTCTGTAGCGGACTCTCGATGGTCATAACGGTGAACGTTGGGACATATGGGAGTTGCCTCGCCTGTCTTGCTTGGGCTGGCACATACTCGGAACCTGCCAAGACGCGGGATGGGGGATGTACGGGCCGCCGCGGGACGACAACTTCGTATTGCCCACACACTTGCTGCGGCGCGAGGTTGTAGGACCGGGGGCGTTGCGGGGGCGGAGCCCCCGCACAAGGGAGGGCCGAAGGCCCGACCGCCCAAAAAATCAAGGAAAGAGTGGAGAGGAGTGAGGAGAGAGAAACCTTCGCTCGCTTTTTCCGGCGTCGCCCACTGAATGAGGCTTAGTCGTTGCATTGAAACTTCATTCCGACTGTTTCTCCGTCGCTCCGCCGGTAAAGAACGGGCCGGGCGTGTCACCCCGCAACAGTTTCTCCAGATCGTCCAGGAACTCCAAATAGGTGCCCTGCCAGCCGAAGTGATCCCAGAACCAGCCGTCATACGGGGACCCCACCGTAGCCTCGCCCTTGGGAACGCCGGCGTAACGGGCGCGCATTGCCTCGATCTTCTCCGCCTGCAGCCGCCCCAGTTTGTAGTCCAGGTACAGCCCGAAACAGTCCACAAAGATGCGCACGTCGTTCAGGTTGGCTTCGAGCAACCCGGCGACGTGGGCAAAGGATGCCGGGTCAATCCTGCCTTCCAGTTGCTGCCACGCTGCCAGCACGCCTTCCATATGGCCGGCGGCCACGCGCTTCTCCGCCATCAACTCGGCGGCATAGGCGTCGGTTAATGGCATGCGGTTGAAAATAAGTTGGTAGCGCGGGTCGTTGCGCAGCGCCTCGCGCTGGGCCTGAGGATAGGCGTCGAGCGGCAACTCCAGTCCGAGGACGTTCTCGCCGACCCGGTCCATCCCTGGATGCAAGAGATCCGTCCACACGCGCCACGGTCCATTGAGCCGCGTATCAAGGTAGTTGTAGCGGGCAACATAACTGTGGCACTGGGTAAAGGCGCTGCGGCTGAAAAGAGCGCCGATGGTGGCGGGATAGGTTGCACGCAGGCCAGGCAGAAACGCCACCGCATCCGCCCCGTACTCCATCGTCAGCCATTCGGACAGGATATCGTCCGGGTCGAGGTAGGGGTTCCAGCACAGCTTGCCGTAGGTGTGCCAGTTGGAGAGGTTGAGCGGATGGTCTACGTACTGGGGATGTACGGCCATGTTGGCGTCACATCCCTCGTATCCCTTGTCTGCCGCCGTGCGAAAGTCCACCTGCCAGCGGTGCGCCATCGAGCACGGCAGAAAGTTCATGCCGGCCGAATCGCCCACCAGTGCGACCTGAAGCACATAGGGCGAACGTTCTGCGGGCCGATTACCGGTATGGTTCCAGATCGGGTGCGGCGGATAAGGTGGGCGGAGGTCCCAGTAGTTATGGCAGTGTGCGATTCGCACGTTTTCGGGAAAGTCATCCCCCCAGTCGCCATACATTTCCGCCTCCGCGCTAGCATGGGCGGCCTGGTCGGTGCCGGTGAGCCACATCAGATCGCCGCCGAGGGTGGCCACGGCGTCGCTGACCACGCGTATGCCCGCTAAGACACGCTCGCGCAGGGGCGTCGCAGCGCAGCGGTCGCAATCGTCTTCGTGAGGGCCAGGCGCCTCTTCGCCGGCGCCTCTCAGCCTGAAATTGCGCACCGTCGGCATGGCGACGGCCATACGCGCCACAAAGTCTTGCCACTGCTCACGGATATGATCCGAGTACGGACACAGCGTCACATAGTGGCCATTTTCGTCGGGAGAGGTATAGTGGAGCGCCAAACGTATTGAGACGCCAAAGCGATCCATAAACTGCGCGAACCGCTCGACCGACTCGGCGTGTGAGAGCCAGCGTTCGAACAACGACCCTCTCGACGCGTATTGAGAGAACAGGGTGAGGCTGTTGACGCGCATGGCCAGCAGCCGCCGGGCGAAATCCAGGTACTCCGGGATCTCCTCGGGCCGCAGCATTTTGTCATAGTCCAGAATGCTGTCGAAGGGCAGACACCAGACCATGCTGGATGGCGTCTCCCACATGTCCAGGCTGCGCAGAGCAAAGTGGGGGCCGTCGGTCATCGTCATGATGGCCCGACCCAGGCGGGCGCGGTCGATGCACTCCTGCACGCCATACAACACGCCGCGTCCATCGCCGCCCGTAATGTGCAGCGTCGCGGTACTCTCCACGTCGATACAGAAGTGCTCCGGCTCCAGGTCGGTCGCGTTTGTGCTTAACAACGCCGTCACAGTCCCCGCGTCTGCACCGATGGCCGGCTTCCCCGCCCCCAGTCTTTCGATCCAGCGTGCCAGTTCGACGGCTGCGGTGCGCAGGCGCGGGCCGGCGTCGCGCGCAAGTCGGATCGTATCAATCGCCCCAATCTGCATCTGTGACATGGCTCGGCTCCCGGTGTGCCCTCCTCGCTCGCGTAGCACGCGAGCAGCGACTTACTCCCAGATAAATACTGTGCCCGACAGTTCATGCGGGGCGTCGCGCAGGGTGTCGTAGACGCGTTGGGCCTCCGTCACCGGCACCACGTCCTGGAGCAGCGGCGCGATATCGACCTGGCCGCGGCGGATGAGCCGGCACAGGTTCGCCAGATCATCACGGTCATAGCCCGTGTTCTGTCTGATGGTAATCTCGTGCGCTTGGCCCAGATTGAAGGTGTAGTTGACCTTAAAGCGGCCGCCGATGAGCAACAGCCTGCCGCGGCTCTTGAGCGTGCGAATCAGCCGGTCCTCCATCCCCTCGACGCCCGCCACGTCGATGACTGCGTCGAAGGCGCCACCGGCGATCTGTTTCTCCCATCCATCACCGGCAACGTCGAATACCGCCTCAGCGGCACCGATCCGTCGCGCCCGTTCCAGCCGGCGCGGGTCGATTTCGCAGACGGCGACGCGTGCGCCCATCACGCTGGCGATCTGCGCCGCCATCTGGCCGATAAAGCCCTGGCCGACGATAAGAACGTGTTCGCCCATGCGCAGCTCAGCGTGCCGGCAGGAGCGCATCGCCACACTGGACATGCCGAACAGCGCGGCCTGCCTGGGGTCAACGTCCTCCGGCAGTTTGATGAGCAACCCATCTTCACGCGTCACCACATATTCCTTGTGGTCGGCGTTGATATACACCAGGTCGCCGGCGGCAAGCTGCGTAACATCGGGGCCGGTCTCGACCACGCGCCCCACGTGTTGATAGCCCCACCCGGCCGGCAGCGCATCGTCAGGGTGCGCATAGTTGCCGCCGACCAGGTCGTTGTGCTCGGTGCCGTTGGTGATGCCCGAATAGATGGTCCGGCTCTTGACCTGGTTGCCGGTCGGTCCTTGCGGCGCCGGCCAGTCGCTGACCAGTACCTTCTCGCGTCTCTTATCGGGCCGGAGTCTTGTCACCAACGCACGCATACAGCCGCCTCCGGGATAAAGGCCGCGCCTAGATTCGTTGCGCTGCCCACTGGATTCCGCGCAACACGGTCTCGCCAAAACCGGGGTTTGCCCAGGCCAGATTGTCATGCCCCGATTGGAAGCAGAAGACACGCGCACGCCTGTACATCCGCGTCCAGGCGATGGCGCTCATGCTCCTGGGATGGTCCGCTGTCAACAGAATCTCGCTGTCCGTGCCCGGTTCATCCATCATGTATGTCTCGTCGGCCATTTCCCAGGCGTTGCGGTCTTTGGTTACCGGATGTTCAGGAGCGGCGATCTCGACGCGCAGCGTCTGTTCGGGATGATGACCGAAGCTGCGATCCTGGATACCGACCATCTCGCTCCAGACGGGCCACTGCGGGTAGGCGAGGATGGCGTGGTGCAGGAGGACGATGCCTTGCTCCGTCTCGCCCAGGTGTTCCAGTGCAGTCTTGGGCCGTCCCGCGTACCACGGCCCGCCGTCGTCGGTGGGGCCATCCATCAACATCGTGTAAAAGAGAACCACGTCGTAGCTGTCGCGCACGTTTGCGCGTGCAGAGGCGAAGTCGTCCATATGCTGGATATAGGCATCGACCCCCGCCAGGCCGCGGAAAAACCGGTGAAAGTTGAGCACGTCATAGCCATGGCCGCCGGTAATTACCGCGCATCGGATCAGATCCTCTATCGTCTTGTCATTCGCCATATTTGCTCCGGCGCTCGCCAGTGAAAAGGAACGCTGGGGACGAATCCCTCCGTCCCCAGCGTCTTGGTCGTCAGACGGCGTACAGTCCGGATCGCACGCCGGTCAGATTGGGCGCGTCGCAGCTACTCTACTGCGCGCGCGACAGAGCGGAGTTGTAGGCATCCACAATGTCCTGGGCGCCCATGCTCTCGATCGTGGAGGTGAGCTCGCCCCACGTGTCGTCATTGATTTCAATCTGCCCTTCGATCATCTGCTGGATCGTTTCAAGCAGATAGGTGTCAATCGGAGCGCCGAGGCTGGCGGCTGTCTCCGCCTCCTCCTCGTTCAGTACGATGGAAGGCAGCGGGTCGCCGTAGGAGCCGCTGGGATTGATGAACTGATCGTCAATCCATCTCCAGCCGTCCGGGAATTCCGGCGCCGGCCAGTCTGCCATCAGGCCCCAATGCGGTTCGGCCTCTGGCCACCATACGCGGGCGAGCGAGCCGATGTCATTGATGAACGCGGTTTCGTTGGTCATCGCGGGCGGGGACTCGGGGATCGCGCCGGCGCAGTAGTGCTTTTCCTTCAAACTCGGATGGCGCTGAATGGTGTCCGTATAGCACTTGGTGCCGTCGGCGCGATAGGTCCAATCCACGCCCTCTTTGCCCTGGTATATCAGGAAGCGGCCCTCGGTGCTGAACAGGTAGTCGATCAGCCACACGGATGCTTCGATCTCTGCCTGGGAGGAGGAGCCCGAGATGACCAGGGGGTTCCCCAGCCAGACATTGGAGGGGGCGGGCCAGAGAATCTTTTCGCCATCGACGGTCAGCGACATGACGGGGTAGAACTTGCCCTGGTCAATGCCGGCATTGGCGACGCACGAATAGAAGTGCCAGCCCGTGTTCTCGAGAATGGCTCCGGCCTCGCAGGTACCGCGCGCCAGCGCCTCCCAGTCCGGGTCGCTCATGGTCGCATACTCCGGATGCAGGACGCCGTTCTCCCACATCCAATTCATGAACTCGACCATGGTGCGGAAGCGGTCCATCAACGGGCCATACTCATACTGCTCGGTGTAGGGGTTGTAGTAAACGGTCAGGTCGGTGCCCAGCCATTTGGCCCAGTTGCCCGTATGGCCGGTGAAGCCGCTGCGGCTGGAGATGACAGGCTTGCCGCCCAGTTGATCTTTCAGGCACAACATCGCGCCCTTGAGATCCTCCAGAGTCAGGATGGCGTCCCAGTTGCCATTCCACCTGTCCTCGATGATCCCGCACTGCTCGATCAGGTCCGCCCGCAGTTGCAGCCACGGCCGCAGCTGGCGCAGCCGTCTGACCTGAGGCACGGCGTATATGTTGCCGTCGGGCGAGGTCATCAACTTCTCCATATCGGGCTGTCTTTCCATCTCGGCCACGAGATTGGGCATGTCGCCAGCCTCGATGTAGGGGGTTAGCGAGGCAAATAGCCCTTGCGGGCCGAACTCGTGCGCAATGTCCATCGGCGTCCCGGTTGAATCGGCCGGCAGGCCTAACTGCATGATGTCGGGCAGATCACCGGAGGCCAGGGTGGTGGCGATCCGCTCGCCGAGAAACTCGCGCGGGATCTGGCGGAACGCATAGCTGAAGCCGGTCCGGTCGGCCAGCAGCTGCATCGAGTAGGTCTCAGGCGTGATATCTCCAAAGACACCTTCGGGCGCGATCATCAACTCCAACTCGACGGCCCCGGTGGACTCGGCGGTCGCGGGCGCCTGTGGAACGCAGCCCACCAGGAGCATGCTCAAAACAATGAGCACGCAAGCAGATAACGACAGGTTGGATTTCTTCATTTCCATCTCCTCTACTGTGTATAGAGCGGATGAATCGCAGACTCTATAGAGTACAGACTGTAGCCAAGGTACCACTCGATAAGACCACCTCCTTCCCTCGATTTGACGATAGCGCGGCCGGGGTTACCCCTTGATCGCGCCGACCAGTGTGCCCTGTACAAAATACTTCTGGACAAAGGGATATACCAGCAGGATGGGACCCAAGGTCACGATGACGGTTGCCATCTTTACCTGCCTGAAAAATGCCTTGGCTTGCAAAGTGTCGGCGTAGTTCCCTTGTACCACCTCCCCTGTGGCTCCCCGTATCAGCATCCGCCGCAGCATGATGGTCAAGGGGAACTTTTCCGAGTTGTTGAGATAGAGAAGCGGGTTGAAGAAGTCATTCCAGATGGCCACGGCAACAAACAGCGCGATGGTCGCCAGTATCGGTTTGGACAGGGGCACGATGATCTGCAACAGGATACGAAAGTCGCTGGCGCCGTCCACGCGGGCGGCGTCCTTGAGCTCGCGCGGTATCGTCGAGATATTGGCCCGCACCAGGATGATAAACCAGAAGTTGAAGGCAACCGGCAGGGTAATCACCCAGATCGTGTTCAGCAGTCCATAGCTCTGGTAGGTCAGGTAGGTGGGAATCAGGCCGGCAGAAAAAAACAGCGTCAGCCCCAGGATCAGGCTGATCGGACCGCGCAAGCGAAAACGCGGCTCCGAGAGCGGGTATGCCGCCAGCAGGCAGACTATCAGTGTGAAGGACGTGCCAAGCACCGTGTAGAGGATCGAGTTCCGGTACGCTCGCACGACCGCGTTCGCCCTCGCAATCGCCTCGTACGCCTCCACGTTGAAGCCAATCGGAAACAGCTTCACCGATTGCCTCCACACCGCTTCGCCGTCGCTCACCGAGATCGAAAAGACGTAAAGCAGCGGGTAGAGCATCAGGCAACTGAACCCGATCAGGAACAGGTAGTTCAGATAGTCGAACAACCGCATCTTTCTCAGAGTATGCACGGTCTACACCTCGCTACCACAGTCCCTCGCGGTCCTCATTGGTTCTCTTTACGATGTAGTTGGCGGCCACCACCAGAGCAAAGGCCACGATGGAATCGAAAAACCCGATCGCCGCGCCATAGCTGAAGTCAAACTTTATCAACCCCCGCCGGTAGACATAGGTCGCGATGACGTCCGAAACACTATAGGTGGCCGGCTGTTGCAGCAGGAACGCGCGCTCGAATCCCACCGAAACGATCGACGACACAGAAAGAATCAGCGTGACACTGATCACCGGCAGCAGTCCGGGCAGGGTGACGTACAGGATACGCTGCCAGCGCGACGCGCCGTCCACGATCGCGGCTTCATACAGTTCCGGTGGAATGCCTGTCAGTGCTGCCAGGTAGATGATCGAGCCCCAGCCAACGCCCTGCCACACGACGGAGCCGACGTACAGGGGCCGAAACCACGCCGGCGAGCCGAGGATGCGCCACTTTTCGCCGGTCAGGGCCACCGCCATCTGGTTGACGATGCCGTCGGAACTGAAAAAGTCATACATCAGACCGACGATCACCACCACAGCGACGAAATGCGGCAGGTAGCTGATCGACTGGGTCACACGCTTAAACAGGCCGTGCTGCTGTTTGACTTCGTTGAGCAACACCGCGAAAACGATCGGCAGCGGATAGGAGATCACCAGCGTCCAGAAGCCGAGCACGACTGTGTTTTTTACCACGCGGAAGAAAAAGGGGTCCTCGAAGAACTTGAGGAAATTCTCCAGCCCCACCCATTCGCTGCCTCTGACCCCGGCTACGATGTTGTAGTCTTTGAAGGCGATCTGCAGGCCGTACAAGGGATAGAAGCGAAAGAGGAAAAAACCGACCAGCACAGGCAGGATCATCACATAGAGCTGCCAGTTATTGCGGATTTCTCTCTCCAGCCGCCCGCGCCAGTCGTGCAGGCGTGAGCGGGGATCGGATATTTCCGGAACCAGCGCAGCGCCTGTTGTCACATCTTCTCGCATGGTTACACCTTGAAACTGCTAGTGAGAATATGACTCTTGATATACCCCTGCAGGGCTGTTGGGGGGCTGGACTCAGGCAGGGCTTGATATCTGACTGGTTGCCGCGCTTACGGTCTTTTGGGCATGAAGTGTGAGGAAAAAATGATGCTGCGGATTCGAATACAAGATGTCAGACATCGCATACCCGTGCGCAGTCTACTGGATCACCGATTCACTGTCAAGCAAATGAAATTTCCGGGTGAATCCAAGATTTGGGGTGGGAACAGTCTGGCGGGGAATCGGCGCCAGCGGTGGCTGGCGTTGTTTACCGTCTTTGGGCAAGACGCAGTGCAAGGGCCGGGCCTGGCCGTACGGGGGCGTCCGTCAGTTGGGGCGGGTGCGAGGGCAGGCACAAGGCCGGCACGTAAGGGGATCTGATGGGACTGGCGTCACGTGGTCTGGCTGGACACCTTCGATTAGGCACCTGTGACCAATATCGACACCCGGTCGATGAGGCGTGGCCTGGTTTAGGGGGGGCGTTGCGGGGGCGGAGCCCCCGCACAAGGGAGGGCCGAATAGGCCCGACCGCCCAGAAATGCAGTGGTCAGTAGTTAGTGGCATGACAACTGGTTGGGATGGGAGTGAGGACTGGTTCCGTCAGGCGACCGGATTCAGTTTCCCTTCATAGAGAAGAGCGTCTCGTTTTGTCGCCCGGAACCTGGGCGTTTCGCCGTTCAGTACGGCGATGGCGTCCTTGCAGGCATCGGTGAGACAGCGGCGATGGCAGAACTCTGTGCCGCCGGCGATATGAGGTGTCGCCAGCACGTTTGGATGGCGCCGAAACCAGGCATCCTCGGGCGGGGGTTCAGGGGCAAACACGTCGACAGCGGCCGCTATCTCGTCGGCCTCGATCCGTTCCCACAAGGCCTGCTGTTCGACCACCGCCATGCGCGTCACCAGGACAAACAGGGCGCCCTTGGGCAGGGCAGAGATCACATCGCGGTTGATGACTTCCAGCGTTGTCGGTATCGGCGGCAGACCGACGACGAAGATTTCGGATTGCTGCGCGAGTTCAACGAGAGAGTTCGCCCGCTTGACGCCGTACTGGGCAAACACGTCGTCAGAGAGAAAGGGGTCGTAGACCCGAACGTCGCATCTGAAGGGCGCGATCAGTTCGGCGTAGCGGCGATTGATACTGCCCAGCCCCGCCAGACCCACCCGCCGGCCGGTCAGATCACCGTAGACAAAGCCCGGTCTAACCCAGGAGTCGAAGGGGTGTGTCTGCCAGCCCCCTTCCCGCACCAGATACATCGATGCCGGGATATCGCGGACCAGATTCAGCGTCATCGCCAGTGCAAACTCTGCGACCGACGGCGTCATGCTGCGTGACGTATCGATAAGCGTGATGCCGCACGAATCCAGAAGGTCGAAATCGACCCAGCCGGCGAAGCGGTTGTCAAAGGTTCCAGCGAATACCTTGAGGTTTTTCGCCTGACGCCAGTGCTCGGGTTGCATCGCCGGTCGATGCCAGCAGCCAATCACCGCGGCATCCACCTCTTTAAGAAGGGCAAGAAACTGTTCAAAAGCGGCCTGCTCCTGCCCTCTTCGTATCGTAACGATCTCAACCTGACCGTGGTCACGAAGCAGGGCACATCCCTCACTGTGAAAATTACTTTCAATGTGGAGATTTTCATGAAGTAACACAGCATAACGCATCGGGCATGTCCTCCTGACGACAATGCGATGGCTTTCAGGCATAAGCGAGTCCCGGCAGTGCGTAAACGTCGAGGGCGCCATGTGAAATGTGATGTGGATACACAGCGGGCGCATTGTACAGGCGCGCGTTGCCCGTGTCAATCAGATCAGAGCTATTCAGTCGGTTTGACCCATGTAGCGACGTCCCTTATTCGTCAGGCCGGGTCGATTTATGCCGTTTGACAGCCCCTATCGGCAGGGCTAAACTGTCGCGCGACGCGGTCATTCTTCTGTGTGCGTTTTCAGCCCGCCTACATTCGTGGCGACTTGAAGGCTGATACCATGCCTCCCCCCGACAGGTAGTCCCCCTACATGTAAGACCGTTTTCCGCCCATATTTCACATTCTGTATCGTCGTAAGAAGCAACAGATCTCGCTCCAAGTGTCTGCGGCAAGACCCTGACCTCTGACCGATCGTCCTCACTGCTCTATGTCATCCCGCTGTTCATTATGTGGCGCAATCTGGGGCTGCTGGACACGCGCGCCGGTCTGATCATTATGTACATTGCTTTCAATTCGCCGTTCGCCATCTTCCTGCTGCGCTCCTTCCTCATGAACCTGTCGCGGGATTTTGAGGACGCGGCCCGCGTGGACGGCGCCAATGAATGGCAGGTGATGACGCGGGTGGTGATCCCGATCATGTGGCCGGCCTTTCTGACCGTGGGTCTGGTGGTCGGGTTGGGTGTGTGGAGCGAGTTCCAGGCTGCGCTCATCTTCCTGCAGCGGGATGAGCTCATGCCGGTGACGACAAGCTACTACAACTTCACACAGCGATTCGGCCGCGATTGGTCGCTCACCAGCGCCGGCGCCGTGATGATGATCGCGCCGGTGCTTGTGCTGTTCCTGGCTTTGCAGCGCCAATTTGTGACGGGCTTGACACAGGGCGGCATCAAGCTGTAAGCCGTAACCCGGTTACCGAGCGAGTAGAATTTACCGATGGTCATATCTCGGATTTACGCGATCCGCCGGCTTAGGCACGCTCCAATTAGGAAGGGAATTCGATATGAAAAATTCAGATTATGCTAACGGCACTTCCACGTCCAATGCAGCCATAAACTGGCCTACTGAAGATTGGAAAACCTCAACTCCAGAAAATCAAGGAATGGATTCCGAAAGCCTGGTTGAAATACTGAGTTTTTACCGGGAAAACAAAGTGAACATTCATAGCATGTTGATCATTCGAAGCGGCAATATCGTACTAGATGCTTACTTTTATCCATTCACCCCAGGTGGGACTGTCCATGATGTGGCTTCTGTTACTAAGAGTATTACATCGGTTCTAATCGGTATCGCTATTGATCAGGGTTTTTTTGAAAGTGTCGAACAGCCCCTGTTATCTTATTTCCCAGAACGTACCATTGCCAACCTTGATGCCAATAAAGAAAAGATAACTATAGAAAACCTGCTCACCATGACTTCCGGTTTCAGTTGTGGGTATCAACCAGGAGAAAAAGAACATAATGAGATGTTCACGAGTGAAGATTGGGTGCAGTTTGTGTTAGATTTGCCCATGGCTCGGGGACCGGGCCAAGAGTATGCCTATTGCAGTGGAAATTCACATTTGCTTTCGGCGATCCTGACAAAGGCAACAGGAATGAGCATGCTCGACTTTGGGCAGAAACACCTTTTTACTCCGCTTGGCATTAATGAGGTTATCTGGCCTGCAGACCCTCAGGGAATAACCAGAGGTTGGGGGGATCTTCATCTGCATCCTCGTGATCTGGCTAAGATAGGGTACCTTTACCTGAACTATGGACTCTGGGAGGGGAAACAGATATTGAGTGCAGCATGGGTAGAAAAATCAACACAAATCCAAGTTGATCGTGCGGTAAAGACGAATACCTTCGTCCGTCCAGGCCGCGATTATGGATATGCCTGGCACCTTGTTTCAGAAGGGCCTTTTTCTGGAATGTACTATGCTGCTGGTCGTGGTGGGCAATCGCTTACTGTTTTACCAGACGCAAATATCGTAACGGTTATCACTGGTGGAGAGAATGCGTTGTTGGAATATGATGGAGAAAAAATTGGTGAGTTTATATTGTCGATATCAGATCAGGCATTACCGAAAAATCTGGAAGGTAATGAGAATCTTCAGCAGAAGACAGAGGCGATCACAGCCGCGCCGTCTCCCGAACAGATATATTTGCCAGAAATAGCGCAAATCATATCAGGGGAGACATTTATTCTTGAAGAAAATTTTCTTAACTTCAAGACGATCTCTTTGCGTTTCAATGGTCAAGAAGAAGCAGAAGTCAGGTTTTCCATGATTGATCCCACATCCGGAAAATTCAACCAACTTGTGGCACCAATACTCACACAACTTGTGGTACCAATGAGGTTGGATGGTATCTACACCACCGTTCCTGGACGATTTGGACTGTCTACGGGAATAAAAGGAAACTGGGATACAAATGGTGATTTTCTTTTAACCATAAATGAGATGGCCGATATCAACGTATTCGAACTCAGAATGTCACTTGAAGCGGATAAAGTAACGATTGTGCTGAATGAGAAGACAGGACTCATCGTTAATGAAACATTTGAGGGCGTACGTCAGAATTAGATTGTGATTGCCCATATTGCAGGCTGTCTAAAAACGCGGTTTTTGGGCCAATTAATAGCTCTTGACTTCCTGTCTCCACTATGTTAAAGTATATGTTATAGTAGAAATACACTGTAAGGATGACGAGCCGGGACGGCGGCACCTGATCAGGAATCAGCCAGCAGTGTTGGTGCGAATGCTGGACGGCCAGATGACGATGATCATGAGTGCGATCCGGATGTTCATCGAGCGGTTTGGCTGTTTCGGCCCGCAGTGGGATTCCTCGCAGTGTTCAACGTAAGTGGGAGGCCGACTCGGCCTTGAGGTTCTCCCCTTACGTTAATCATATCGTACCGCTTTCGGTCCTCATTGGCCTTCTCACGTTCAGTTACTCCGAACAATCTCAAGACATTTGCCGAAAGGAAGGAGACGAGATGAACAACAAGCAGTGGCAACTCACGCTTATCGTCATGCTGGTGACGCTCGGCATGGTCGTGGCCGCCTGCGGCGCGCCGCCCGAGCCTGCTGCGGACACCGCATCCGGAGAAGAGGCTGCGCTCACCACAGCGGATGAGGATGGTGAACGCGTAATCCGCGTGGGCTTCCGTTCCAATTGGGCCCAAGGGTTCAACATTTTCCCCTATCCTACCTATAAGGCCCAGGGCGACATAGAGCCCTACTTCTATATGCCGTTGCTCCTCCACAACAGAGATTTCGAGGCGGTGCCGTGGCTGGCGAGGGAGTGGGAACTCACGGAGAACTGCGACTCCGCCACCTTCTACCTGTATGAAGATGCCGCCTGGTCCGACGGCACCCCGCTGACCTCAGCGGACGTCAAATATACGTTCGAAATGTTGTCCCATCCCGACGTCATGAACCGGAACTATGGGTGGGTCGGCGAGCAGGAATACGTGAGCGGCGAAGCCGACGAGATTGTGGGCATCGTGATGGTGGATGACCACACGGTCCGCTTTGACATGCAAGAGGGCAGAAACAACTGTACGCCCCACCACGAGGAGTACGGCCCCAGGGTAGGCATTGTTCCCAAGCACATCTTTGAGCAGTTTCCCCTGGAAACCCTCATCACCGGCGAGAATCCCGAGTCGATGAATCCCACCGTGGTGAGCGGCCCCTTCCGTCTGGGCGACATGGAGAGGGATGTGTTCTTTGAAGCTGTTGCGGTCGATGACTGGTGGGGCGCGAAGTACTTCGGCGAACCCAAGGTGGACAAGATCATTGCCCTCACCATGGAACACGAAGCGCAGCTCCCGGCTCTGGTCGCAGGCGAACTGGATGTCACCCAGTACTTGCAGGTGAGCGACATCGAAGGCCTGGAGGGCAATCCCGACCTGAAGATCCTCGTGGACGAATCCCTGGGGATGCTTGGGATTCAGTTCAATCGCCGGCCCGGGTCCCTGCCGGACAAGATCCGCTACGCGATGGAATACGCCACCGACCGCGACGCCATCGTCGCCGCCCACACGTTGGGCCATGGCAGCAAGACCTACAGTTGGATGAACAACGAAGGAGCCTATCGAGCCGAGGACATGGTGTGGCGCGAGTACGACCCTGAGATGGCGAAGCAGTTGATCCAGGAAGCCATCGACGCGGGCGAATGGGATGCCGACCGCACCATCATCTTCCTCGATGACGCTGAAAAGCCCATCTGGAACCTGTGGATTCAGATGATGAGCGAGGTGGGATTGGACGTCGAGATGCAGATCGTCGGCCTGGCCTTCCCTGACAAACTGCTCGCTGGCGAGTACGACGTTAGCGAAGGAGGCGGCGGAACCGTTCGGGGATATAGCCTCCGAGCCTGCTACTACTTCCATCGACCACTTGGTAGGAATTATGAGAATACCGGCTGGTACGACGATGAATTCGGCACCTTGTGCAAGGAAGCCCGGGCCACGCTCAATGATGAAGTACGCACGCAGAACCTCGCCAGGGCCACCAAAATCTGGTACGACTATGGTCCCTGGATCACCTTCTCCACCAATATGCGCGTCTGGGGCACGCGATCCCATATCTGCGGTGTCGTTCCCAACACCACAACTGGGCTGGTGCACCGCGGCGGTGCAGACTATGGCCTCTTAGACTGGTACATCTGCGATGAGGAGTAGTCACGCCCGAACTGGGTTTGTGTAGAATCTGATTGGTAGGGGTAGGGGCATGGGGATGTTCGTCCTCGTGCCCCTAACTGATTGGTAGGGGTAGGGGCATGGGGATGTTCGTCCTCGTGCCCTTATGCCCGCCGTAGGGGGTCTGATGACGACTTACATCATTCGGCGCATATGGCTCATCTTCCCGATCCTTTTCATTATTACCATCGTCAACTTCGGACTGATGCACCTGGCGCCTGGTGATCCCACCCAGTTCATGTTGCCGCCCGATATTGCGTTCGAACACATAGAAATCACGATTGACGGACATGGCTACAAATATGAGGCCAAAGAGGGGTACGAGGACTACCTTAAGGAGAAGTTAGGGCTGGACAAACCCATCCACGTGCAGTACCTCCGCTGGCTGTGGAACCTGTCCCAGGGCAACTTTGGCCGCTCGATGATTGATCAAGCGGACGTGTTCGAGGAGATGGTCCGTAGACTACCGGTGACGCTGAGATTGACGGTGACCTCCCTGGTGGTCAGCCTTGTGGTAGGGCTTGGGCTGGGCATCCTCTCCGCCCTCTACCAGTACTCGCTATTCGACGTCGTGACCACCGTCATCTCCTTCCTCTTCCTCAGCTTGCCCGGTTTCTTCTTCCTGCTTCTGGCCATATGGGTGTTTGCCTTGAAGCTCGACTGGCTCCCCGGAAGCGGAATGTATTCCGTAGCTGGCGATAGAGGGCTGTGGGATAGCCTCAAGCACATGATCCTGCCGGTCACGGTGCTCGGGCTGGGTGGTTCCGCCGGTTTCATCCGCTTTGCACGCACGAGCATGTTGGAGGTGATGGGCGAGGACTACGTGCGCACGGCGCAGGCCAAAGGACTCCCGGAGCGTGTCGTGATCGTGCGCCATGCCTTCCGCAACGCGCTCATGCCGATCGTGACGATCATCAGCTACCGGCTGCCGGCCCTGTTTGCCGGCTCAGTGCTGGTAGAACGTCTGGCAAACTGGCCGGGCATCGGTCGCTGGGTGCTCGACGCTGCATTGTCGAAAGACTACCCCGTTATGATGGCCAACGTGATCGTCATCGCCATCCTGACGCTGATCGCAAATTTGATCGCCGACATCGCCTACGCGTTTGTCGATCCTCGTATCGCCTATAACTGAGCTGCAGATCTCTTGAGGACACCGATGAGATCCTTCGCTGCGTTCAGGATGACGGGCGCAGGCCTCATTTCTGACCTGGACAACGCTGCACAGCGGCGTGAGATACTCGGCGTGGACTGGGGCTCACCATTATGACCAAGCGCACAGAGATATTGGAACGACCTTCCTCACAGCGCGAGCAACCCTCTGCCAGCGACGACGTCGCGTTGACGCGCCGACAGGGCCTATTTCAGTCTCGCGCCTGGAAGAGCTATCTGCGCAATCGTTTCGGCGTCCTCGGCGCGATCATGATCGGCGTGCTGTTGGTCATCACGCTGGCTGCGCCTCTGGTGACGCTTTATGAGCCTTCCGAAACCGACGCGTACAACCTGTTCAAACCGCCGAGCAGCGAACACTGGCTGGGTACGGACGCGATCGGCAGAGACATGTGGTCCCGCGTCGTCTATGGCGGGCGCATTTCCCTGCTGGTCGGTGCGCTGGGGGTGATGCTGCAGACGGTCATCGGCACGATCATGGGCGCCATATCGGGCTACTTCGGCGGCTGGGCAGATAACGTGATCCAGCGGCTAGTCGAGGTGATGCAGGTATTTCCCGATTTCATGATGCTTCTGATCATGGTATCCTTGCTGGGACCCAGCCTGGTCAATCTGTTTATTGCCATTGCACTCCTGAACTGGCACGGTATGTGCCGCTTAATTCGAGGCCAGATCTTGACAGTGCGGGAATTGGACTACATCCTGGCTGCCCGATCCATCGGGGTAGACAACCGACGCATTATCTTCCGGCACATCCTGCCGAACGTGACCGGCATCATTCTGGTCAGCATGGTGACCAGCATCGGCGGCTTCATCCTGCTCGAAGCCAGCCTCAGCTTTGTCGGCCTGGGTGTGCAGCCACCGACGCCAAGCTGGGGAAACCTGATCTTTCAGGCCAATAACCTGGTCGTTCTGCAGATCCGTCCCTGGCTCTGGATACCGCCGGGCCTTGCCGTGGTCCTTTGTGTGCTTGCCTTCAACTTCGTTGGCGACGCGCTGCGTGATGTCTTCGATCCCCTTCGACAGCAATAGTCTCGCTCATTTGCTCGCTGATCTTTTGTAAGGTTACCTGGACCCGCACATCGGCTACGACTGCGCACCGAAACGAAAGGATTTCCTACAAGGAGCGTGCCCCCAAGTCGTATCCGAGCCCAGGTGGAGGCAGGCAACCTCTCAGCGAACTCTCTGTCATCGACGGGCTCAACACAATTCCAGTAGAATCACAGCAGGTAAGGAGATAAACCTCGTGAGAAGAGCAGATCTGCACGTCCATACTCATGCGTCCTCCGACGCATCGTTTGACCCGGAGGAGGTCTTCAGCATTGCCATGGCGCGCGGACTGACGGCCGTGACCTTCAGCGACCACGACACCATCGATAGCATTGCGGAAGGCCAACGACTCTCGACCACTTACGACGTGACCTTTTTGCCCGGCATCGAGATCACAAGTTCGTGGCGCGGGATACCGGCCCACGTTTTGGGCTTTTTCCGCGATGGTCCGCTTCCTTCTCTGGAAGGTTTTCTGGCCGATGAAATCTGGTCGGTGAGAAGAAGGTACAGTGTCGCCTTGCTGGAATATTTGCAGGAGAAAGGCACAAAGGTGACCATCGCTGAATACGACGCCGAGGTGAAGGCTCAGGAACATTCCGAGTCGACAGCATTATATAGGCTGCTGCTGAAAAAAGGCGTTGTGTCGAATCAAAAAGAGTTCATGGCCTTGCGGGAGGAGTCCGGCGTCCGGGTTCTCCACCCACCGATACCGGAGGTAATTCCGGCTATTCACGAGGCCGGCGGCATTGCCGTGGTAGCTCATCCCGGCCACGACACGGGCGTCGTTTTCACGTTCGACGAAGAGAATATCGCTGCCCTGGCTGACGAAGGACTCGACGGTGTCGAGGTGTTCCATCCCGCGCACACCGAGGCCCAAGAGGACGAATATGTACGGATATCAGATAGCCTCGGACTGGTCAAGACCGGTGGTTCGGACATGCACATACCGCGCCCGGAGCCCCAAAAGATGGTCGGCGGCACGTATTGTGATTGGGATGGGGTGCTCGAGTACCTGGATGGCTAGACCCTTGTGAAGGTTCAGAGGCAGTTCTCAGCACGCGCAGGGGCGCGAAGAACAGCTTTCTTTGTTCCAAGGAGGGCCACAAAGGGACACGAAGGGCACACAAGGGAGGCAACAACCAGGGCACCCACAAGGGGAGCCCCTACGGGCTGGCGGGAGAGGGCACCCACAAGGGGTGCCCCTACGGTTGGGATGGCTGGTTGAAATGTCAACGAGCCCTAGTTATTGTAAGCTTCCACGAAACCCCATTCCTCCAACCAACTAATCCAGCGCGCACGCCTGGGGTTATTTTCGGGATTTTCCAGCCACCAGGGATGATATTGCAACCCCACCGTTCCCAAGTTCTTCTTGAGTTCAGGAATGTATTCCACCACTTTGCGCATCGACTCTACCGCTTCGGGTGTCCTTGGGGTGCCATAAAAGTTAAAGGTGCAGGTGCGGCGGTCTCTATAGCCGCCAAAGGCAGCATGCCAGGTCAACTGGTTGAAGATAATGACATCACCCGGATTCGAACTGAATACATAGCAGGGAATATCTTCACCGCTCAGACCAGACTCTTCAAAAAACCGGGCCTTTTTGGGGCCAAACGTACTGCGCAATCCAATGCTATGAAGTTCTTCATGTAATGGATTTTTGTGCGACCCGGGAATGACACGCAATGCGCCGCGGTCGGCGGTTGTCGGCTGCAGATACATGACGTTCTTGATTGCCAATAGATGGGGATCGCTCCAATCCGGATGCCATTCGGTATTATTCTCATAGCTGTTGGCGTTAGAATGGACGGGAACGGAATCTTCATCTATCAGTTGTTCCGCGGGCAGATAAATACGCGGGTCCTCAAGCAAGCTGGCAATAAAGGGGGTTTCCGGAGTCCGGTTACCCCAGTTGTTGAAAATACGTTTCTCTTCAGGATCGGTTTCCTCAAGTATGGATGCAAGGCGACGATCGAACTCTTCGTTTATCTTATTCATCTCCTCGGGACTGAACAGATTTCTCCGGACCAGGAACCCGAAAACTTCAAAAAGCTGGATCTGCTCTGCGGTAAGGCTATAGTCTTCCTGCGTCATACTATTTCCTCAGTTGACCTCAATCAGAAATCCGGTGTAAGTCGGCCCGGCAGGCTTTTGCTCTGCCGAATTCTGCTGCAATCTCTCAATCACAGGGAGGTATTATAGTCTAGAATGCTTTTGGTACAACTCCCCTGGGGGTGAGTTTGAGCGCATCGATGTGGGCGTACGCAGCCACTTAATGCAACCCTACCGGTTGACCACTTGAGTTGAAGCGAGAATCGTAGGAGGTAGACACAGACATGCAGATGCCAGTAATCGATGCGATCAGAATCCCGCGCGATGCCAGTCCACGCGTTCGGACCGCCGGCGACGAGTTGGCACGCTGGATCGAAAAGCTGGGTGGTATAAGGCCAACCATCGGAACTCATTCCGATCAAGGGAATGTCACGGCCTGGCTGGACATCGCCGGGACCGACTTGAAGCCGGAGCATTTTCGCATCGCGGTGAACGAAGGCGCCGACTTGCGTATCACCGGCGGCGATGGGCGGGGCGTTCTGTATGGGGTGCAGGAATGTATCGACCGCGCCCGACGCAACCAGGCCATCACAGCGCTGACCGATGGCCCGCATTTCCCGGTGCGTGCGCTGCGGATGTGGGAAACGCCTTCGAACAAGGTCTGGTGTCTGCCTTTCAAGAGTATCCTGGACTACGAAAAGATGCTGCGCCCGGAAGAGTGCCCGGAGTACCTGGACCTCGCCCGGCGGCTGCTGGCCATGCGCGTCAACAGCCTCGGCCTGTTCGCTCAGTACGCGGCCAGGGGCTCACAGTTCGAACGCTGGCTTTCCCACGCCGAGCCGGTCGAGCAATTCGCCCGTTTTCTGGACCGCTTCGGCGTAACGGTCGGTCTGTCCCTCCACTATGCCGAGCCGGACGAAAACGGGAACTATGAAGACGTCTGTCCCTTTTCCGATGCCGTCCGCGCGCAGTGGCACGATTTCGCCGCCCGTCTGGCCGCCGCCATGCCGTCGGTCCGCAATGCCATCGTCTGGGGCGCCGGCGAGAACGCACCGGGCCCGCATGAGGACGACTGCGAACGCTGCCGCGCGCTGCCGGTTCGCGAGCGCGTTCTGGCCGGTATGCGTCTGGTCAGCGAGGCGCTGGCCACCATCGGCGGAGAGCTGCTCTGGCCTGCGGTCACCGACCAGGCCGCCTACGCCAAATCCGAAACAGAGTTGTTCGGGGACTGGGGGGATGAGCTCCCGGCAAACGTGCGCATCGCGCCCTGCCACCTGTACTGGGACTTTCGTCCGCCCTATCCGCCGCACCCGATCTGGCGCCACATCGGCAGTCGACCGGGCGAGCGTTCCCCGTATGTGTTCGAGCTTGCGCTGGTGGGCGATACGGCCGGGCTGAACTTCCTGCCTTGCTCCATGGCTCACCGCTGGCAGGAAGAGTTCCTCAAGGCAGCCGACAGAAACTGTGACGGGTTTGACGCCAATCTGGGGATCCATCCCGAACACGTAGACCATCCGCTCAATCTCTCCAACTGGTATGCCTACGGCAAGCTGTGCTGGAACCCCTACCTCAATCCGGACGACATCCTGTCCGAGTGGCTGACGATGGAGTACGGCACGGAGTCGCGCGCGTTCCTTCCCGGCCTGCGCGAGACCTATCCCGCCACCATCGGCGCGCTGTTCAGCCGCAGCGGATTGACCCAGTGTCACAGTTACGTTGCGCGCTACAGCTACCTGGACACTCGCCTCAACGGACCGTGGCGAATCTGGACCGACTACCTGCATCCGGGCATGGATCGCGTGGGGGAAGACGTCCTCGGGCTGGCGTTGCCGCTCGACGCCTATCCCGAGGAGGAGGGCGAAGCGCTGCGCAACGATCCGCGCTACCAGCTCATCTTCAACCGCGTGCCGCTGACACCCGCCTATGCCGACGAGCTGATGGCCGAGAAGAGGCCGTCCATCGCCCACATGGAAAGGGTGCTGGCGGCGTGGCGTCAGCTGGATGGCAAGATTGACCCAGCTTCCTTTGCCCACGTCGCCGGGCTGCTTGAAGCCAACGTGAACGACGTGCGCATCTTTGTGGACTGTTTCGAACTGTACCTGGACTACAAACTGGGGCGGCTGCAGGCGGAGAAGATCGAGGCAATGCGCGCCCGCTATGCCGACGTCCCGAAGGGTGAGGCCACGGCCGGGTCGCCGTATGACGGCTGGTTCTGGGACCACTTTGGCTGGCAGGGCACCTATTTGGAGTTCCTGGACGATTTGGACAAGCTGTTGCGGGGTGAAACGCTCGGCCCGTTCCTCGCCGCCGGCGCGACGGAAGTCCAGATGGAGTGAGGTTCCAAATTGCGTATCGCGTCGGGGCGGGCGAGGCGTCCGCGTGCTGACAGGATGTGCACGTTCCCAGGGAGGAGGTTTGCATGTCAGGCAATCGACACATCCCACATTGGCAGGAGGCCGGCGTAGTGTCCACCGTCGCCAGCCCTTTTGCCCCTCTCAAACCCGTCCCGGTGCAGGCCGTCACCATGCGCCAAGGATTCTGGAACACGCGCATGCATGCCAACCGGACGAATGGCATCCCGACGTTCCTGGCCTGGCTGGACGTAGACGACCAGACCGCGCCGTTCAGGGCCTACGCGGCGGGCGACAAGGCGGGCATCGCGGCCGGCCTGGAGACGCTCAAGGTCAATCCCACCGGAATGAACCGCACGCGCAACGGCCATTCATGGCGCGCGAACTTCCATAAGTGGCTGGAAGCTTGCGCGTATGTCCTGCAGTCCGGGGACGATCCCGACACGCGTGCCTTGCTCGATCTGTTTGTGACCGGCGTTGCCAATGCGCATCAGGACAACGCATTCTGGGCTATCTACTATGGCGACAGTTTCGAAAGATCGTACGGACTGGGCAACCCGGGACATATGATCCAGGCTGCCATTGCACACCACCGCGCAACTGGATCGACCGAATTTTTGGCGTGCGCACAGCGTGTTGCTGACGCAATCTGCCAGCAGTTTCAAGGGGAGAACTTTGCCGGGCACAGCGTCATCGAAATGGCATTGGTCGAACTCTACCGGACCACGGGCAAAGAGAGATATCTCGCCGGCGCCAGACATTTTCTCACCCCACTGCTGAGACAGCCCCCGATCATCGGTTCCGATTTCCTCGGCTACTTGAGCCGGCACGTTGTGCGTCAGACATACCTCATGTGCGGCGGCGCCGACTATTATGCAGAGACAGGCGACCAGGTATTCATGGACAAGCTCACGGCCATCTGGCGTGACATGACAACCGGCAAGCTGCATCTCACCGGCCAGTTGGCCGTGGACTCTGAGAACGGCGAGCTGACATGCAAGGAGGCCTTCGAACTGCATGCGGGTGTCTTCAGGTTCCTGCTGGGCACAGGTTTGGAGACGTGCGAAGCGATCGGAAACGCGACTTGGAACTGGCGCATGCTGGCCGTGACGGGCGATGCCTGTTACGCCGACCTGATGGAGAGGACGTTGTACAACGGCTTCCTTGTGCACGTATCTGCCGACGGCGGCAAGTTCCATTATATGTGTCCCCTCTCGTCAGACGGCAACCACTGGCAGCGCACCCCCTGGTCATCAGCCTCCACCAGTTGTTGCTCACCCAACGCGCTGCGTACGATCGCGTCATTGCCAGGATACATGTTCAGCACTTCGCAGGATGGCGTATGGATCCACCTGTATGACAGTTGCACGATGGACTGGCGCCTGGCTGACGGGACCAAACTGTGCCTTGCTCAGGACACGTCCTATCCATGGGACGGGAATGTAAACATCACTGTCGAGCCCGAACGGCTCTCCACTTTTGATCTGAACCTGAGAATACCTGAATGGTGCCGCAACCCAACTGTGCAGGTGAATGGACGACCTGTCGAAGGCGACATCGCGCCTGGATCCTACTGTCGCATCACCAGAGAATGGCGCAAAGGTGACAGTGTCACTCTGCAGCTGCCGATGCACGTTGTTGCCATGACTGCCGACCCGCGTGCCAGGTACTTTGAAGGCAAGGTGGCGCTGTGTCGCGGCCCGCTTGTGTATTGCGCCGAGAGTACCGATAATCCCGCCATTGATATGTGGGGCCCGTACGTTGCGTTACCGCCGGGGAACGGGGGGGATGACGGCCGCGAGCTTTTGGGGCACTACCGGCAGTCAGCAATGCTGAGCGAATTCGGGGTAGATTTCAGGCAGGATCTTCTCGGCGGGGTTGTTGCTATACAAGGAGACGGCGGATCATACGACCAACCAGACGCCGGCCTGACCTTCATTCCCTACTATGCATGGGCAAATCGTGACAGCAGATCGTCGATGCGTACATGGATGGATGGCAAAACAGAATGAGGGACGAAGCAAAGGCGACCGGACAGCAGCTCAAGAGGAAGAACAGGATGCGAGCCAGACGGCTGGTCTGTAAGGCGATTCGCCAGATTGAATGGGAATCCTTCGAAATCCCGGAAGTGCCCGCCCCGCATGAGGTTGTCGTCAAGTCGGCCTGCTCGCTCATCAGCGCGGGCACAGAGCTCGCGATGTACAGTGGTTCACACGTCGGCTTTTCAGGGCCGGACCCGCCGCAGTTCCCAATCGATATGGGCTACGCCCTGGCAGGCGCCGTGCAGGCGGTCGGCCGCGAGGCGACAGAATGGGCAGAAGGCGACCGTGTGGTGGTCTACGCATCGCATGGCGACTGGGCCCTGTGTGATGTACGCACAACCAAAATGTGGCGACTGCCGCCGGACGTTACGCTGGAACAGGGCGCACTGGCTGTGATGGGTGGTATCAGCGCGGTGGGCGTGCGTCAGGGCCAGGTCGCCCTGGGGGAAACGGTGGTCGTCTTGGGTCTGGGGCTGGTTGGCCAGTTTGCGGCGCAACTGTCTCGCCTGTCCGGGGCGCGGCCCGTGATTGGGGTCGATCTCCTCCCTAATCGCGTGCGGATCGCAGGCGCCAGTGGCGTCCATGCTATCAATCCGGAGCAGTCGGACGTCCGGCAGACAGTGAACGACGTCACCGGAGGACACATGGCTGAGGTCGTGATCGAAGCGACCGGCAATCCCCATGTCGTACCGCAGGCCTTGGACCTGGCAGGCGACGGCGGGCGCGTGGTACTGCTGGGCAGCCCCCGGGGCTCAGCCGAAATCGATCTCTACAGGGCTGTACACCACAAAGGCGTCTCGCTGATCGGCGCGCATGCCCGCGTGTCCGGGCATCCCCACACGACCCAGGACCCGTGGACCCGGGAACGCAACCTTGATCTGGTATTGCAACTGTTCGCGGACGGCTCGCTGCAGAGCGAGGGGCTGATCAGCCACCGCATCCAGCCAGACGACGTTGGAGAGACATACGAGATGCTGGTTGAGCGCCCGAATAGTTTCCTCGGCGTGTTGATCGAGTGGGAGACCTGATACAGCGCGGCATCAAGCGGCAGGCCGCAATCAGGCTGTGCTGGAAAGGGCCGAACAGGCGCGCGGGACTGCGTCCGCTGATAACTATAGGAGTGATCTGTTTGGGGTTAAGCCTGGCACTGCGATGATGTTGTAAGGGGTTGTCGCACTGGCATCCACTAGCCCTTCAACGCGCCGATGGTCAGGCCGCGGATAAAGTACTGTTGGAACAGGAAGAATATGATGACCGGCGGCACGGCCATCAGTACGCCGGAGGCCATGGCGATGGGGTAATCGTTCCGCCCTGTGCGCTCCATGCCGCGCAGCAGGGTCACGCCGACCTGGATGGGCATCAGTTTCAGATCGTTAATTACGGCCAGGGGCCATACGAAGTCATTCCACGTTGCCACGAAGGTGAAGGTCCCCAATGCCGCCAACGCCGGTTTGGTCAGCGGCAGCGCGATCTGCCACCAGAGGCGGATCTCGCCGGCGCCGTCGATGCGCGCCTGGTCGAACAGCTCGGACGGCAGCGTCAACATGAACTGGCGGATGAGAAAGACCGCATAGGGTGACGCCAACCCGGGCAGGATCATAACCCAGTAGGTATCATGCAGATTCAGCAGCAGCGTCAGCATGAAGGCCGGGATCAGCCTGGAGAAACCCGGCAGCATCATCGTGCTCAGCACCATCCAGAAGATGATGTCACGTCCTCGAAAGCGCTTGCGCGCGAAGGCGTAGCCGGCAGCCGCGCACAACAGCAGCCCAAAGACCGTAACCGTGACGGAGACGAAGAGGCTATTGGCCAGCCAGCGCAGCACGGGAAAAGTCGAGCTCAGCACGTGCTGATAGGACTCCAGGGTGGGCTCCTTCAACCAGAGACCGGGGGGCAGAGCCTGTGCCTGCTGGCCTTTCTTAAAGCTGGTCAGCACCATCCAGTAGAGGGGAAACCATGAAACGAGAGCCCAAAAGAGGAGCAGCAGCAGTGTGAAGTTACTGCCGATCTTTTCCCAAACCTTGCGCCAGGAACGCTTTTCGGTCTGGATTGGACGCGAGACAAGCTCGTCGGGGACAGTGGGTTGTTTCAGCACGGCGCGCCCGGGCTCCTTTAGTATTCCACGACGGACCGGAACCAGCGGAAGAGCACCACCGCCAGTGCCAGGGTGAGCAGGAGAAGCGCCAGTCCGACGGCCGATGCGTAGCCCACTTTGAGAAAGATAAACGCGTATCGGTAGGTGAGGAAGGCGAGAGTCAACGTGGACCCTACCGGCCCGCCTTTGGTGAGGAAAAAGACGGAGACGAAGAGCTGCATTGCCACGATCATCGTCGTCACCGCCACATAAAGAATGCTCGGGGTCAACAGGGGGATGGTGATATATATCGTCTCCAGCCACCCGGTGGCGCCGTCAATGTGGGCTGCATCGAACAGCTCGGAAGGCAGCCCGAGGACCGCAGCCACGAAGATGATAATCCCAACGCCCAGTCCGGTCACCAGATCCATAAAGACAAGGGACGGCAGGGCTGTCTGCGGATTCCCCAGCCAGTTGACAGGCTCGATTCCGACCACGCTCAACAGGTAGTTGATCAGCCCGAACTGGTTGTTAAAGATGTAGCGCCAGACGACCGCCACGGCGACGAGCGAAACCACACTGGGCAGATAGAAGGCGCTTTGCAGGCCCTGGCGCATGCCCTGATGTCGGAACTTGGTGATCCGGATCGCCACCGCAAGCGCCAGTGCGACGGCAGCGAATGTGAACATGCCTACGTAGGTCAACGTGTTGCGTACAGATTGCCAGAAACGCTTGTCGTTCAGGACGTGGTCAATGTTGTCCAGACCAACCCAAACCGGCTTTCGATCGTACCATTCGAGCGCGGCCATCACGACGGACATGACCGTAGGCACCAGCACAAAGACCAGGAACAGAACCAGGAAAGGTGTGACGAAGATATAGCCCCACATCTCCTCACGTTTGGCATAGTTCATGGCTGTCCCCGCTCTTGAGAGTCTGAAAGGGTCTCCCGCGAGCCGTGTCGTCGCGGGAGACCGGCCTTATCCATGGTGGGGTTCTACGCACAGCTCTCGAGAGCCGTGTTGATGTCGTCGGTCATCTCCTGCATCACCTGTTCCGCGCTCATGCCGGAGAAGGCGCCCTGGAAATATTCCTCGAAGATCGAGCGCACTACGATGGTCTCCGTACTGCGCTTGGCGTCGAACCATGCGTTCGGCATCAGACATTCGGATGTATAAACAACGAGGGGGTCGTCGGCGACTTCCGCCAGAATGGACTTGCGGAACGGCAACATTCCGGCCGACTTAACCAGCCACTCTTCGCTTTCGTCGTTGGTCATCCAGTGGAGGAACTTCAACAGTCCTGGCGTATCAGCAGGGTCTTCGGGCTTGAAGGGCACCAGACCAGAGTAATTTGCGCCGCCCCAGGCGATGGCGGGGTGCGGGTCATCGTGTGGATACTGGATAAAGCGCCATTTGCGTTCGTTCTCGGTATCAGTGACGACCAGGGTCTCCTCATCCAGTTCCATCCCCTCCCGACGTGCTCCCCCGGGAACCACGTTGCCTACCTGCATGAGGATGTTGCCCTGGTCGATGAGGGCATTGTTATCGTCGCCAGTGTACCCTGCCGGATCGGGAATCAGATCGTTTGCGGCCAGCTCTTGCATCCATGCAAGGCATTTGATCGCCTCCGGCGAGGCCATGTCGACGCACGATTCCGTCTCATCGGTCCAGAAGTGGGCGCCGAAGCAGCGGAAGTAGAGGAGTGTCACCCAATGAAAAGCCGGCGTGGAATGGGCGGATGGGATGCCGAGTCCGTAGCGCTCGCTGCCGTCCGGTCGGGTGCCCCGCACAGCCTCAAGCCAGCTATTGAACTGGTCGATGTTCCACCCGTAGCATGGGGCCTGGGGTGCAGTATCCATCGCGCCCGCTTCCTCGACCCCATCAAGGTAGACAACCCCGGACTGGCACACCGGCCAGTACGGCAACATGTACACTCTGCCATCGATTGAGCACTGCTCAAGCATTCCCTCGACCATATCGCTGGACAACTGCTCTTCCAACGAATCGGTGAGATCCAGAGCCAGTCCCACCTCTAATGCCGAAAGGGCAAGCTGGATCCAGCCGCCGCCGACAACATCCGGGGGCGAACCGGCCGCGAGGGCCGTTGTCACCTTGCTGCCCTGCTCCCACGTCAGGGGAAGCACCTCAACCTCAATACTTGGGTTCTCTTCCATAAAGGCGTTCGCCCGCTCCCACTGCCAGGAACCGGGCTCGCCAAGAGCCGATGAGTAGTACGGGAAATCCCAGAAATCAATCGTTGTCGTTACAGCCGCGGGCGCTTCTGCACCGCCCTCGCCCGCCGGTGCCGCCGGCATAGCACAGGCAGCCAGAAGGGCTCCCGTGCCGGTGACGGCAGACAGCTTCAAGAAATCACGTCGACTCAGGTTGTTCCGTTTCATGCTCTCTTCTCCTTTGATCTGGTCGTTTGATCTGGTAGTGATCGAAGCGCATGCAACAACATGTACTCTGGTCAAATGCTTCCGAGGGGCCGGGCGCCAACGGTCCTAAGTCGACGCAAGTCGCTGTCCGAAATCTGTCATGCCTAACTCATGCGGTCATCTCCTGACCGCGCCATTCCGTATCGATACCGACATAGTTTTCTACCAAGTGTTGATGACGTTGAGGCAGAGCCTTGATGAACGCCTGCGCCGATTCAGGGAGCGGCCACGGCGCCTCTATCCAGTAGCTGCGCGGGCGGAGACCGAGGCCGCAGGAAAGCCGCACCTGATCGGTCTGGTTGGGGAAAGCGGCGTGGTAGGTGCGTGCGGCGAAGATGATCTGATCGCCCGGCTCCGTGAACAGGGGCACAATACCCGGCACGTCGAAGCCGACATAGCCTTTGGGTTCACTCCCCTGCCGGTGAAATGAGCGCCGGTCCGGGGTCAGCGCAAAGCCTTCCGGCCCCGCCCAGTCTTCCACGTGGGAATCTTCAATCACGGCGAGGCCGCCGTGTTCAGGATAGGAGCCTGTGAGGTAGAACCAGCGGCCCGAGGGCCAGTGGCCCCGGTTCAGGACATCGCCGGCGTTTTGCGGGGGGCCTTGACTGAACCCGTGCCAGTCAGAGTGCCACGTGAGCGGCGACGAGCCGGGATTGCGCAGAATTGCGGCTGAGCGGTGGATGGTCAGCTCGTCCGCCTGGCAGAAGAGCCTCTGGACCCGCAGATAGGGCTCATAGTCGAGCAGTTTCCACAGTGCGGGTGCGTGCTCGACAAAGGTGGTGTGGGTGTAGCTCTCGCCGGGGCCCATTGCCCCGTCCGGGTCAATGACCTGCAGAACCGCTTCCTGGAGCTCCTTGACCAGCTCCTCGGACAGTACCTGCTTGACCACGGCGAACCCATGGGTGTCGACACATGCCTGGGCGGCTTCCAATTCATCGAGGCCGAATTCATAGCGGTACAAAAGCGCGGGTTTCTCAATGTCAGTGTAGGCCATAGGGGAACTCGTTGGGGCTTTCTGGAGATGATCACCATGCTCCGCCGGCGCGCACGCCACTTCCGGTGCGACACCTGTGCCTGCGCCAGGGAACACAGTCCTTGGCACGACGCAGCGACCCATGCCTCGCTACACCGTGTTTTGTCCACATATTATCATATCTAAGGTCTACCTTGTCAAACCGTTTTTCACGGTCCGGACAGCCCTTTTGCAAGTTGCTCAACTGCTGTATAGTTCTCCCTGAAGCGCTTGCCCTGTGCTGGTCCACCATCTTCCTGCAGAGGTCCATCGTGAAGATCACCGGCGTTCGAACCATCCACTTCGCTCCCTTCGCCAACATCACCTTTCTTGAACTGACGACGGACAGCGGGATCGTCGGCCTGGGAGAGACCTACTACACGCCCCGCTCTGTGACGGCCTATATCGGTGAGGTATTGACGCCGTTGCTGCTGGAGAGCGACCCGCTCCAGATCGAGGCGTTCTGGCGCCGGGCGTACGAGAACTCGCACATCTACGGCAACAAGGGGCTGGAGATGCGCTGCCTCTCGGCGGTGGATGTAGCGCTCTGGGATATTCTGGGGCAGGAGCTGGGCCGGCCGATCTGGCAGCTTCTGGGCGGGACGAGCAATCCGGAGGGCGTGCCGGTCTACAACACCTGTGCCTCCGCGGGTTACGGGCAGAAAGCACCGGATATATCCCGCAAAGTGAACACCGCGGCAACCGGCACGTATCAGGACTTCGAGGCCTGGCAGCCCGGCGGCGATGCCGGTGAACTTGCGCGCTCGCTGCTCGATATGGGTATCCGCGCGATGAAGATCTGGCCCTTTGATCGCTTCGCACTCGCCAATCACGGCCAGACGATTTCGTTCGCGGAGATCGACGAAGGTTTACGTCCGTGGAAGCAGGTCCGCGACGCTGTGGGCCTGGAGATGGATATTATTCTGGAGGGGCACGGCTATTGGGCGCTCCAGCCGGCCCGCCGCATCGCGGAGGCCCTTGAGCCTTACAAGCCTGTCCTGCTTGAGGATTTGATGAAGCCTGACAACCCGCGCACGCTCGCGAAGCTGCGCAACTCCACGCGCACCCCCATCTGTGCGTCCGAACTGCTGATGAATCGCTACGCGGTCGAGGAGATGCTACGCGCAGATGCTTGTGACGTGGTGATGACGGACGTGACCTGGGCGGGCGGCATCACCGAATGTCGCAAGACGGCGGACATGGCCGAGACCAACAATATGGGCGTAATCTTCCACGACTGCACCGGCCCGGTGACGCTGGCGGCCTCCCTGCACCTGGCCGCCCACGCCACCAATACGTGGATGCAGGAGATCGTGCGCGCGTTTACGCTGGGGTTCTATCTGGAGCTGGTCGATCACCCATTTGTCGTTGAGAATGGGCGGATGCAGCCGCCCCAGAGACCGGGGCTGGGCGTGGCATTGAAGCCGGAGGCGCTGGAAAGGGACGACTGCCAAATCACCGCTCTGGTTTAGATGTAAGTCCTACCCCGCTGTTTGCCCCAGGAAGAGATCCCGCCCTGCCACCAGCGTCTGCATCTTGCGGTCGGCGACCGAACGCGGCAGCATCCAGAAGCCGCAGTCGGGGTGGATCCACTTGACCCGCTCCTCGCCCAGCAGATCGACCGCGTGCTGTATGCGCCCTGCGATCACGTCGGGGCTCTCCACTTCGTTGTCCTTAATGTCGACGACGCCGATCCCCAGGGCGATACCCTCGCTCAGGTCGGTGAAGACCTCCAGCTCATCATAGCCGCGGCGGGCGAACTCCAGCACGAGGTGGTCGACGTGCAGGTTGTTGAGGAAGCCGAGCAGGCTGGCCCAGAAGCCGCTTTGGATACTCTGGCCGCCGTAGTTGCCGAAGCAGAGGTGCAGCGCGCGTTCGCCGCGCGCGCCGTCGAGTACATGGTTGATCGGCTCGTGTGCCCAGACGGCGTCCTCTGGGTTGCCGGTGAGATTGGCCTCGTCCACCTGCAGGACCGGCGCGTCGATCGCCTCGACCTGGCGGCGCAGCACCTCGGCGATGGCCATGGTCAGACTGGGGAGATCGCTATAGTGGCGGTCCAGCAGCGTTTTCGCCAGCATGTAGGGTGCGGTCACGGTGAACTTGAGCGGACTCGCGGTCAACTCCTTCACCATCTGCCAGCTTGAAGGCAGGTCCAGCTCGCCTTCGCCGATCGGACCTTCGACCACGGCGGCCGGCTGCGTACGGAAGCCCATGCCCTGCTGGGCGCGAAAATCGTCCACATCCTTGCGGCCCATCTGGCTGGAGATGCCGGACATCGGCTGCACGAAATATTCGATCATCCCGTTCGTTTCGGGATGGTTGACGTCGAAGCGGGTCAGTTCGCCGTCGGAGATCACGTCCAGCCCGGCCAGTTCCTGCGTCTTGAGGACGACGAGAATGGCGTCGCGCAGATTGGGGACGGACGGATAGGCGGCCAGCCAGGCCGGTAGCGGATAGCTGCCGACGACGGTTGTCTTGATGGAAGGTTCGGGCATTGGGTGCTCCTGGGTGCGGGGTGTATGAGATGTGTACATTCTATCAGCTTGTGCGGCGCCGGGGAGATAACGCGCGCCTTGCGAAAGAGGTTGCGAATCACCCATGGATCCGGTTCGGGCAATCATATCACGGGACGGCAGACGAATGGTAAAATCATCGTGGCAGTCGGTCCATCATGCAATGTTTTTCATGGGAATTGGCTGAGTGGTTACCATTACTTCGTCTGGACAGAATCAGACGACTTGGTCGACTACCACTGACACGAGCTGACAATCATGGCTATGAAGAATCCACCACATCCTGGAAGCAGCATAAAGGAAAACTGTCTGGACCCGCTTGACCTCAATGTCACTGAAGCGGCAAAGGTGTTGGGCGTGGCCCGCCACACGCTTTCGCGTGTACTGAACGGCCACGCGGGCATTTCACCGGAGATGGCCATTCGCCTGGAGAAGGCCGGATGGTCGAACGCCGAATTCTGGCTGCAGCGGCAAGGCGCCTATGATCTGGCGCAGGCGCGCAGAAACGAAGATCAGATCAAGGTCGAGCGCTACCGGCCGCATGCAATCTGATTGAGAAGCAGGTGGCTTTCCCTCACTCCTCTCTCCTCTTGACTCTCTCTTCAGCAGTTCCAGTTTGTCTTTTCGTCTGAATTGGTAAACACTGGACCTGCGCAGCGCGCCACGACCGCCGCGCCAACCAACCTCCACTCCGAACGCAGGTGACCATGACAAACGAGACCCACTCCTCACCGGTAGCAACCTTCCGCGCCAAGATGGCGGGGGGCGATTTCTGTATTGGCGCGTCGATTACGCTGACCGACCCGCATGCGACCGACGCGCTCGGCGATTCGGTCGACTTCTTCTGGATCGACCTGGAGCACAGCATGATGAGCGCGGAAGCGCTGGGCGGGCATTTCCTGGCGGCGAAGGCGCGCGGCAGGCCGGCGCTGGTGCGTGTGCCGGGCAGCGGCACACCCTTCATCAAGCCGGTGCTGGACGCGGGCGCGGACGGGATCATCGTGCCGCAGGTACGCTCAGCGGCTGAGGTGCAGGACGTGGTGAACAGCTGCCGCTACCCGCCCCTGGGCGAGCGCGGCTATGGTCCGCGCGTGCCCGCCAACTACGGGCGCGACGGCGGCAACGCCTACACTGAGCGGGCCAACCGGGAGATCTTCGTGGCCGTCCAGATCGAGAACGCGGAGGCGTTCGACGCGCTGGACGACATCCTGGCCATCGCCGGGCTGGACTCGATCGCGCTGGGGCCTTGGGATTTGTCGGCGTCGTTGGGACTGCTGGGCGACGTGGAGCATCCGACCGTGATTGAGGCGGTGGACAGCATCATCGCCCGTACACGGACTGCTGGCCTGTTCGTGGGGGCCGGGATGGCGCCCGACGCGCGCTTTGCGCTCGGTATGGCGAAACGCGGTGTGCAGTGGCTGCAGGTGGGCGACGACTGCGGCTACATGATCCTGGCGATGGACCAGATCACGGCGGAGGTGCGGAGTCAGTTGTAGCGGGTTTGCGACTATAGAGAAGGTAATACAGGCCCGCTGCCCCCTCTTGGGCGCGTATCAATAGACCGCCCCAGCGGTTCTGCTGGGGCGGTTACGTTTTCGCGGTGAGTTGAACAGAGATGACTGAAGGTAGAAATATACCCTCTTTTGTTACAACGCTCTGATGGCAGGCACCTCGTTAGTACACCTCGCGTCTATGCCCTATGCGAAGCACTACAATAATTCTTTCATCATCCTGAACGTCACAGATAATACGATAGGCTCCAACACGAAAACGCCAAAGGCCACTCATATCACCCCTCAGCATCTTCGCGCGGCCTAACTGTCGTGGATCAGAAGCCTCCGCGATACGGCCGGTCAGTTCCTCCTGTATACGTTGCGCTGTTTGCCTGTCTAATCTACGCAGCTGTCGCCTAGATGCGGGAGCGTACCTGATCGTCCAAGCCAAGATCGGCTCTTATCTCTTCATCACTATACGTTGGCTCTACGCCTTGACGAATCCGATCCGCCGATGCACTCGCCAAGTAATAGTCCTCGGTCTCTTCCAAGCCGCGCTCGATAATTTCACGCAGATAGAAATCCCGTGATCGGCCGGCATCTTCTACCAGTTCATCAACGGCTCGCTGCAATTCCGGCAGTGTCCACAGTAAGAACCGATGCGCCAGAGACACCATCTTCGCCCGAACTGTACCCATTTGCTGTCCTCCTGCGCGCCAATTGTCCAAAAGCAGTCAAGGCCCTTCTCACTCTAATTGATCCAGCCATTTGTCCAGCATTCGTCGACACGCGCAGCGACAATTGTACATCCCTTCATCATTACCGTCCAGCTTTGCAGACAGCTTCCTTGCTGTAGAGAATTCGCAGCCGGAAAGCAGTCGAAACAATGCGCGCTGCTCTCGTATGAGCTTATCGCATACCTGTCAGTGGAGTGCGTAGATCATGATCCTCAGAAGCGCCACTGCTCACGTTCCATAAATCCTTCAAGATCTGTCCAATCGACTCCGAAATGTTCACACACATTTGGGATATGCGCGGAGTTAGGCTTGTGTTTCTCTCTCGTTACGACACAGCCATTGTCCAAACATTTGGCTCTTGCGATAACGAATGGGTCGGCGACTGGTCTTCCTTCCAAACGCTGCTTCTTTCGAATCATGGCCTGGAAATGACGAATATTGAATATCTCAGTGACAACCTCTAGCTCCGCAGGGGTTGGCGTAACAAATACATTCTTCCGGTTAGCTCCAAGCTCCTCGAACCATTCTGCCAGTTTGTCCCCGTGACCTTGTATCTCATTGCCGACTTCTCGCGTTGAGGTAATACGCCCGTCTGAAACCATACCGTCGAAATGTTGCCAAAGAGAGGGAAACCGTTCGCGATAGTAGTGATGGAAAAGATCGATAAGCGGGCTGCTATCGAACACGTATACCGTCACGGTGCCTCCCCCTGCTCAAATAGCCACTCTTCCATTCCAGCAACATTCCTCGTCTTTACATCCAGATAGTCAGCGGCCTGCTCCAGGGACACTTTCCCCGTGTGGTAACTGCTGAATACGGCTTCAATGTATTTTTCCCCCAGGTAGGCGCCTCGGGTCAGATAGTAATTTCCACCCGAGCCACTGCTTTCTTTTCGCTCCTTCCGCCATTGCCGCGTCTTTTCTTCATAGTCCTGTTGGCTTACTCGCCCCCAATCGAGCAGTCGCCGCAGGATAGTCTCGCGACTCACCCCATATAGTCCAGCCCATTCTCCAATCGCTCCATCATGAATGGGCTTGCCCGCCTGCCGCGCTTGAAAATCACCAGATGGCACCAGAAATTCGGCGGCAAAACGATTGCAGAGTATCTCTATGCGTCTGTTGTCACCGGTCAGATATTCAATATAGTCGTCCTGTCGCGTATCCACCCCGCCGGTATGCATCAACAGATGTGCCAACTCATGGAACAGGGTGAAGATCTGCCGGTTCTTGGCCTTGTTGTTGTTGACGTAGATGACGGGGAAATCTGTGTCGTACAGGCAGAAGCCGGAAAAAATGCTCTCCACGCTGTCCGCCTTCTTCTTTCCTGGTGGATTGAAACTGTCCTTGAATACGAAAACACCGTGATCTTCCAAAACCGTTCGCCAGCGTTTGAGGGCGTCGTCGGCATCGCCCCAACTTTGTTGGTCTCCCAAAGTGACACCCAGATAGGACCGGACTTGCTGCGCCATTTCGGTTACAGCGATAGAGGGCGCGAAGTCCAAATCGCGCATTATCTGGCGGCTTACCGGATTCATGCCATCATACAGCTCGACTAGGTTCAGTTGAAACACCTTGGCCCTACGCAGCAGATAGAGGATACGCGAGGGCATGCGCTGCAGTTCCTGCTCCGGCAAAGTCCGAAACGTTCGCTCGACTGCTTCCTCTTCCGGGATCTCAGGAAAGAAGAAAAGAGCGATCGGGCGCCTATAGATTTCGTAAGCCAGACACTCCAATTGGATATAGGTTGGGGATGCCTCGCCGCGCTCCCAGGCCTCGATATCCGAAATTTTCTTTTTCATGCGTTGCGCTACTTCTTCTTGAGAGAGCCGCAAAGTTTCACGCGCCCAACGCAACACGTCTGGATTGACGGGGATCTGTTCTTTCACGCCGTCACCTCCATGGTTATCATCAATTCTTTTGCCTCAAGTACTTATCTCCTCAGATAAGACGAAAATCTGATGGGCAAGTTTCCACCATGCTACGAGCAATTGAGATCTTGTCAACTCTACCAATCCGGAATCTCCACCATTTGCCCGCCCTGCAGGGCGCTCTCATGCGCGCACATGCCGGGCAGCGCCATCCGGAGCGCGGCGTGGATGTCGAGCGGGGGCGGGGTATCGTCGCGGATGCAGGCGACGAAGTCCTGGATCATCATGTACTCGGCGGTGCCGTGGCCGCCTTGCGTCGCTTCGGGTGGGGCGTCGGTGACATTCTCTGTGATCGGCATTTCGATCATGTTGTTCAGGTGCGGGACTGAATCCAGCCAGGCGTTGGTCTGCAGCGGGCTGGTCGGCGGGCGCGAGGTTTCGAGGACGCCGTCGGTGCCGTAGATCGAGTAGTAGTGGAACATGGGCTCGCGGGTGATGCCGAAGGCGACCAGGATCTTGATCACGCCGCCGCTGGCCGTCTGCAGAATCGCCACCTCTGTGCCGGATTTGACGCGGACGGGCAGGTTCCCTGTGCCGGTGGTGACGCTCATGCCGCTGGCGGCGACGCAGCGCTCGCCGGTCACTTTGAGCAGCGGGCCGAGGCTGTGGGTGCAGTAGTGGATGGGCGGCATCGAGGCGCGCCAGGTGGGTGAGCCGTCGGTCTGGCACAGTAGATGGCGCGTATCGTGGATGTACTCGGCCTCGGCGTACATGAAGTCGCCCAGCAGGCCCTGGCCCCACATCTCCCGCCAGCTTAGAATGTGCGCCCAGTAGCAGCAGTTCTCGGCCAGCATAAACTTCTGGCGCGGGTGTCCCTGCACCGCGGCGAGAATCCGGCGGCATTCATCGATGTTGGCGGCGAGGGTGACCTCCTGCAGGACGTGGCAACCGGCCTCGAGCGCGGCCACGGTGTGCTGGCAGTGCAGGGGGACCGGGGAGGCCACGAAGACGATGTCGAGCCCGTATGCCAGCATTTCGTCGTATGCGCTGTACTGGCGGGCCTGGGGGAAGAGCGCGCCGAACCGTTCAAGGGCGTCGGCGTCGATATCGCAGCCGGCGACCACGTCGCAGTCGGACATGAGGTCGAAGACGCGGGCCGGGCCCAGACCGCGGTACAGCCCGACAACGCCTACGCGATAACTGCGCATAAGGCAACTCCCTTCAAAGGAGAGGAGAGAGTGAAGAGGAGTGAGGAGAGAGAACCTTTTGCCCGCTTTTCACTTCTCTCTGGTTTCTTCTTGGCTCACGCCGGCGGTGGCCTGATGCAGGCGTGCGGCGCAGTCGATGCGGCGGCCGGTCGCCATGGATTCCTGCGCGGCGAAGGGGATGATCATGCCGGTCAGGATGGAGCGCGGGTCGTAGGGGCCTGCCGGGTTGGACTGGAGCCAGGCGACGAAGTCGCGGTGGATGCGGAAGTCGGCGCCGCCGTGTCCTCCGACGGCGGGAGGCAGCTCGATGGCTTGCGGCTCCTCATCGTTGCGCCAGAGCGTCACCGCCGCGGGCGTCTGGCCTGCGCGCCTACTGTGCATCACGACTTCCAGCTGTCCTTCCGTACCGTTGACAATGTAGCGCCGCTCGTAATCGGGCCCGGCAGTGGTGAGATGGAGCGTGTAGAGGATGCCGTTGGAGAGCAGGCCGGATATGGAGCAGGAGTCACCGGCGGTCATGGGCCGGTCGTCGCCTTCGGTCCAGATATTGCGCGTGATCGTGGCGGTGCAGTCCACGACCTCTGCGCCGAGGCAGTGCTGGATGGTGTCGGTGTCGTGGGTGAGCTTGCCTTCGACCAGGGTGGAGGAGGGTGGCGTTCTGAAATGCGACCACACGCCTTGTGACCAGCGGTTGCCGGTGTTGACGTGCCCGAGCACACTCTGGATACGGCCGAGGCTGCCCTCGTCGATGATGCGCTTCATGGCCAGCGTGGCGGGGAAGCGGCGCAGGTTGAAGCCGATGAAGAGGGGGTATTGATGGCGGACCACCTCTTGATACAACTTTACGGTCTGCTCCCAGGTGAAGGCCACGGCCTTCTCGAGGAAGACGGGGATGCCGCGCTGCAGCGCGGCCAGCGCATGTTCAACGTGGTCGACGGCGTAGCTGCCGACGAGCACGAAGTCGAGGTCGGGCGTACCGGCCAGCATCTGGCGGTAGTCGTGGAAGAAGGAGGGGCCGAAGCGCTCCTCTTCTTCGGGGGTGGGATCGCGCGGGTCGGCCACGGCGACGCAGCGGACCTTCGCTTCCCCCATCGCTTCGAGGCTCTCCATGTGGTAACGCCCGCGGCGGCCGAGACCGATGACGGCGAAACGATAAGTTGGTGTTGTCATATCTGCGCCTTCCTCCTGAATCTGCCTGCTGCCTCTACCGCGTGCAAGTTTAGCTGCTTCCAGTCCTGTAGTACACTCAGACAGCCCTATGAAACTCCATTACTATCCTGACGCGGATTCCCTCTATATCGACCTCTCCGAGAAACCGAGTACGGATTCCACGGAGGTCGCCCCAGGCGTCATTCTGGACTTCGATGAGAGCGGCCAACTGGTCGGCATCGATATCGACCATGCCAGTATAGTTGCCAACCTGTCAACGCTGGAAGCGAAGTCACTGCCGGTCCAGTCGTTAACGCTCGTCTAGTTCAGAATTTTGTCTTCGTACGTATCCTGCCTGCGGAGTTTCTGCACTTCACCCGTTGCCGATGGCGCGCAGGTCGGCCACCACGCCCTGCGCTTCGGCTTCGTAGAGCTTCCAGATGACGCGCAGGCTTTGCAGGCTGCGGCGGCCGTCGGTGAGCGGGCGGCGGCCGTGCTGCAGGCAGTCGACGAAGTGGAGCAGCTCGTTCTCGAGATGCTTGCCCACAGGTGCCTGGAACAACAGTTGCTCGCTGCCTCTCTCCACCTCAAGCGCTCCCTGGTGAAGGAACAGCTTCCCCTGGCTGATCTGCCCTTCCAACATGCCTTCGGTGCAGTGGGCGTGGAATGAATACTTGAGGCGCGTGCCCTTGGCGCCCCATGTGCCGAAATGGTAGCCGAGCGCGCCGGTGGCGAATTTGAGGGAGACGTTGGATGTGCCCTCGCCCTCCATCCAGGGCGTGCCGAAGTTGGTGCCGATATGGGTGCCGGAGACGGGCTGCCCCATCCAGGCGAGCAGGATGTCGATATAGTGGCAGCCGTGGCTGAAGAGCTGGCCGCCGCCGAGCGTCTCTTTACGGTGCATCCAACTGCCCGGCTCGCCCTGCGTATGCTGCTCGGTCCAGATGGACAGTTGGAAAAGGTCGCCGTAGGTTTTGGCCTTGAGCAGGCGCTCCATCTCGACGACGATCGGGTGAAAGCGCATGCAGTAGGCGACCATGAGGGTGCGGTCGGCCTGCTCGGCGGTCTCGATCAGGTCCAGACATTCGGCTTCCGAGTTGGCCAGCGGCTTCTCCATCAGCAGATGTTTGCCGCGGCGCAGCAGGTCGATACCGATGGGATGGTGGAGATGGTGGGGCACGGCGAGGATGGCGGCGTCGATATGGTCGAGGACCTGGCGGTAGTCGGCGGCGACGGTGCCGCAGCGCATCAGGTCGGCGGTCGCTTGGGCGCGCGGCAGGTCCGGGTCAACCGCGGCGGTGAAGAGGGCGCGGCCCTGCAATTTCTGGAAGGCGGCGCGGTGGGACTGGCCCATGCCGCCGCAGCCGATCAGGCCGATGCGGATCATAACGGAAGCCGCCGGGGTTCGGTCGTCAGAAAGCGGCCGTACGCCACCGACCTACCCCTTGATTCCGGTACGCGCGATGCCCTGGATGAAGTGCTCCTGGCCGATGAAGAACATGACGACGATCGGCAGGATGCTGATGACGGCGCCGGCCTGGATCAACTCCCAGCGCCCACCCGACTGGTTGGTCAACAGGGTCAGCCCGAGGGTGATGGTCATGGTCTCGACCTTGGTGAGGAAGATTAGCGGGCCCATAAGGTTATTCCAGGAGCCGAGGAAGGTGAAGATGCCCAACGTGGCCAGGCCCGGTTTGGAGAGGGGCAGGAAAATACGGTAGTAGATCTGAATAAAACTGCAGCCGTCGATGCGCGCCGCCTCCACCATCTCCTGGGGGATGGTGAGATAGAACTGGCGCATGAGGAAGATGCCAAAGGCGGTGCCAAAGAAGAACGGCACGGTAAGCGGCAGGTGTGTGCTGAGCCAGCCGATGTCGCGATAGAGCTTGAAGAGGGGAATGAGGGTGACGTGGAAGGGGATCATGATCGTGGCGAGGATGATGGCGAAGATAACGTTTTTGCCCGGAAAGCGCATGCGCGCGAAGGCGAAGGCGGCCATGGAGCAGCTCAAGAGGGCGCCGACCGTGGCAAACACCGCGATCTTGATGCTGTTGATCAAGAAGAGATCGAAGGGCAGCACGTCGAAAAGCCTGGGGTAGTTCCCCCACTGCGGCGGAATCGAGATCCACTTCGGTGGCAGCAGCAGTACTTCGCCCGGCTCCTTGAGCGAGGTGGAGATCATCCACAGCAGGGGAAGGAGCATTGTGGCGCCAACGAGGGTAAGAACGGCATAGAGCAGCACGCGCCACGTGATGTGAAGGACTCTGTAGGATGTCAGGCCTTCGGATGCGGCAGCAGAGGCGCCGGGTATCGCCGTGGTGCGGGCCTCACCTATGGGGGTTGCGTCTTGTGCGCTCATGGTGGTTCTACCTCAGAGTTCGTAATGGACCCAGCGTCTCTGGAACCAGAACTGGAACAGCGTCAGGCTGACGATGATAACGAAGAGTACATAGGCCAGCGCGGAGGCATACCCCATGTGGAAGTTCTCAAACCCCTGTTGGAAAAGATAGTAGACGATCGTCTTGGTGGCGTTGACCGGCCCGCCCCTGGTCATCACATAGGCCTGGGCGAATACCTGGAAGGAGTTGATCACCGACAGGGTGAGGACGAAGAAGGTGACGGGCGAGAGCAGCGGGATGGTGATGTTTAGAAATTTATGCCAGGCGTTGGCGCCGTCGACGGTGGCGGCTTCGTAATAGTCCTGGGGAATGCCCTGCAGGCCGGCGATGAAGATGACGATGTTGTAACCCAAGCCGTGCCAGATACTCATGATGATGATAGCCGGCATCGCCCAGGTGACGCTGCTCAGCCAGCGGATGCCGCGGAAACCCAGTAAGCGCAGCAACTCATTGACAAGGCCGAAGTCTGACTGGTAGAGCCAGAGCCAGAGCACCGAAATGGCGACCACCGAGGAGACGACGGGCAGGAAGTAGATGGTACGAAATACGGCTACGAACCGGATCTTCTGGTTGAGCGCGATCGCCAGCAGGAGGGCGAGAACGGTTCCTGTGGGGACGGTCCCCAATACGTAGTAGCCCGTATTCTTGATCGTGATCCAGAAGAGCGGATCTTCGGTCAGGAGTTCGATATAGTTATCGAAGGCCTGCCACTTGGGCGTGCTCAGCAGGTTCCAGCGGGTAAAGCTGTAATAGAGCGAGGCCAGCACGGGGCTGGCGGTAAAGACGATCAGCCCCAGGATGGTGGGTAGAATGAGAATATAGGCTTCGATCGCCTCCCGGCCCCGGTTGCTCCCCAGGAATCCGCGCAAACCACCGCGCGCAGGTGTTGTTGCGGCGCTCATACGACTCTCTCCAGACTGCGAGGAGAGAGAAAAGAGGAGTCAGCCCCTCTCTTTTCTCTCTCCTTTCTTCACTCCAATCACTCCTCGCTGTTTGCTATCCAAGCAGCTCTTCGCGGGAGCGTTCGAGGACGGCGTTGACACGCGACTCAAGGTCGTCGGTCGCCTCTTGCACCGTCTTGACCTGCAGCATGGCCGCTTCCTGTTCCTCGCGAGCGATGCCGGCAATCTCACCTTCAGCCGGGCCGTTGAAGACGGGCGTGGCGTCTTTCAGAAGCTGGTTGAGAATCCACAGCTGCGTGGGCGGATCGGTGCGATCCTGCACGTAGATCAGGCCTTCCGCGGTAGGAATGTGGGCGGGGAAGGGGAAGATGGTCTCGGCGTACATGACGGCGCCATCGCCCATCGTCAGCCATTTGATGTATTCCCACGACTCATCCGGGTGCGGGGCTGAGCTGGTGATCGAGATACCGTTCTGATAGGCATCGATCGTGTTCTGGCCCGTTACAGGATGCGAGGGAGGCGTGAAGACGTCCCACTCGAAGTCCTCGATCTCGGAGAAGGAGGGGATCATCCAGTCACCCATGACGGCGAAAGCGACGCGGCCGGTTTCAAATGGGTTGAACTGGAGGTTGGCCTCGGGCGGCATGGCGACTTCATGCTCGTTGATCAGGTCAACCATCCACTGGAAGGCCTCCATCGGCGCGTCCTCTTTGATAAGACAGCCGTTGTAATCTTCGTCATAGAAGGCGCCGCCGGCCTGGAAGATCCAGAAATTCATGCGGGCATTGCCGTCTACGGGTGTGTCCATGCCGTAGGACTCGGCTGAGCCGTCGTCGTTGATGACGGTGAACTCTTTGCCCGCCTCGACGATCGTGTCCCAGGTCCAGCTTTCGTCCGGGTCGGGGATGCCCTTTTCGGCGAACCAGTTCTTGTTCCAGAACCACATGGTGCCGGAATGCCAGACGGTGGGGAAAGCGTGGAGGTCGCCGGAGCCGCACCGGATCTGGCCGGGTTGCCAGCGTCCCTGTGTGATTGCACCCTCGTAGAAGTCGTTGAGGTCGACGCCATCACGCTCGACGAAGGGATCCAAAGGGATCGTTACCCCGTTGTGCGCGAAGCGCACATGATAGTAGGGCGAGTGGTGCATGATGTCGGGTGAATCGCCGGCGGCCGTGGAGGCCAACATCTTCTGCCAGTAGTTGGACCAGGAGGTGATGTCCTCCTGCAGCTTGATGTGGGGGTGGGCCTCCTGGAAGGCATCCTGGAGGACGCCCTGCTTCTCTACCTGGAAGCCCCAGTAGGCGAGGCGCAGCTCGACGGTCTCTATGCCGTCGTCGCCGCTGGCCATCGTGTCACCGGCGGGTGCGGGCGCGGCGCAGGCTGCGGTCACCATGACGCCGGCGGTCGCCGCGGCAGTTTGCAGGAATGCGCGACGTGACAGCCGCTTGTTGACCAATGCGTTCTTTTCCATCGTCTGTTTCTCCTTGGTTCGATTTGAAAGGGATTGAATGGACGTTTCGAGGCAGGGGAAGCTGTTGAGGCAAAATAGTAACATAATGTGAAAGGATGTCAAAGGGCCATCGCGCGGCATCCAGAGGTGTGCATCCCAGATTTGGAGTGGGAATAGTCTGGCCGGGAATCAGTGCCAGCAGTGGCTGGCGTTGTATACCATCTTTGGACGAGACGCAGTGCAGGCGCCAGGCCTGGCCGTACGGTGGAGTCCGTCAGTTGGGGAGGGTGCAAGGGCAGGCACGTACGGGGATCTGATGGGACTGGCGGGACGTGGTCTGGCCAGACACCTTCGATTAGGCACCTGTCACCAATATCGACACCCGGTCGATGAGGCATGGCATGGTTTAGGGGGGGCGTTGCGGGGGCGGAGCCCCCGCACAAGGGAGGGCCGAATAGGCCCGACCGCCCAGAAGGGCGAGGAGAGAGTGAAGAGGAGTGAGGAGGCTGCACGCGCCTTACTCGGGGGCGCGCAGCGGTTATGGCTGCGTGGTAACGGGTTCGCTAGCCTTTGATGCCGGTCAGGGAGATGCCGCGTACGAAGTAGCGCTGCAATAGGAGGAAGACGAGGAGCACGGGCAGCGTGACGACGACGGAGCCGGCCATGAGGCGGGGCCAGCTGGTGTACCACTGCCGCTGTACGAGGGCGACGCCGAGCTGGACTGTGAAGAGATATTTGCGGTCGAGGAAGATGAAGGGGCCGAAGAAGTTGTTCCAGGAGGCCATGAAGGAGAAGACGCCGAGGGTGGCCAGGGCGGGTTTCATCAGGGGCAGGGCGATGCGGCGGTAGATGCCGAAGGAGCTGCAGCCGTCGATGCGGGCGGCGTCCTCCAGCTCGATAGGCAGCGAAAACATGAACTGGCGGAGGAGGAATGTGCCGTAGGCGGAGCTGAGCATGGCGGGGACGATGAGGGGCAGATGGGTGTTGACCCAGCCGATGCGGTGCATGACGATGTAGAGCGGGATCACGGTGACGGCATAGGGCACCATCATGGTCGACAGGACGATGATGAAGAGGACGTTTTTACCGGGAAAATCGAGGCGGGCGAAGGCAAAGGCGGCGAGCGAGGATGTGATGAGCTGGCCGCCGACGCTCAGAACAGCGATCTTGACGCTGTTATACAAGAATATCCCAAAGGGCTGGTCGAGGAAGAGGTCCCCGTAGGCCTCCAGAGTCGGCTCCAGCGGGAGCCAGGTTGGCGGAATCTGAAAGGCCTCGAATTCGGTCTTGAACGAGGTTGCGATCATCCACCAGAAGGGGGCCAGAGCGGCCAGACCCAGCACAATCAACAGAATGTGGGTTATGGTGTTGGCCACGAGCTCTTGTTGTCTGCGGCTGGCCACACGGTCAACGCGCGCCGTGCGCATGGTTGAAACTCTTTGCACGGTTATCCCCTTTTTGACGTTTGCCTAACCCCCTAGGGCCGGCTCACGCCGCAATCAACACTGGTCTCTCAATAGTGCACCCACAGCCTGGCCAGGCGCACCTGAATCATGGTGATTGTGAAAATGACGAGGGCCAGGATCCAGGCCATGGCCGAGGCATATCCCATCTTGGAGCTGCCGAAGGCCATCTGCCAGAGGTAGTAGATGTAGACGTTAGTCGAATTTATCGGTCCGCCCTGGGTCATCACATAGATGAGACCGAAGGTCTGAAAGGTGCCGATCACGCTCATGACGAGGATGAAGAACATGGTAGGCGTGAGCAGCGGGATGGTGATTCGGAAAAAGCGGTTGAACGGGCCGGCGCCATCGATGGTGGCGGCTTCGTGCAGGTGATCGGGGATCCCTTGCAGCCCGGCCAGATAGAGGACCATATTGTAGCCGAGCCCCTGCCAGACGGTGACCATGGCGACGGCGGGCATGGCCCAGAAGGGATCGACAAGCCAGTTGGGGCCATCAATGCGGACCCAGGAGAGGACAAAGTTGACGAGGCCGAACTCTCCGTCATACAGCCATCGGAACATGAGGCCGACGGCAACAACCGAAGTGACAAGCGGCAGGAAGAAGGCGAGCCGGTAGAGGTAGCGCAGTCTGATTGGCCGGTCGAGCAGTGCGGCCAGAATGAGCGGGAAGATCACGGAGGGCACGATGATCCAGCCTGCATATCTGAAGGTATTGCCCAGGACCTTCCAGAAGAGGCGGTCGCGGCTGACCAGGCGGGCGTAGTTTTTGAGGCCGACCAGTTCGGGCGGGCTGACCATATCCCACTTGTTGAAGCTCATGTAGAGGGACGCGGCGATGGGGAGGAAGATGAAGGCAATGATGCCGACGATGAGGGGCGCGACAAAGAGGTAGCCCTCATAGCGGTGCCAGCGGATATTGTTCGCTTTCGTCTTGGCGACGAGGCGGGTCAAAGCCTGTGACTGAGCCATAATCTGTCCTGCGATATGTCTGGAACCGCACAGTAGGCGGCGTCGGTTCCAGACATATCGCAGGCTTGAGAGAATTCCGAATCGATTTCAGGTGCCTGTCCACTGCAGGCGTTGCGAATTCACGGCAGACACAGTTCAGTGTTTGCGTGAGACCGCCGGGCCGTCTGCGGCCAGAACCCAAGCGAACAGGAGATCTTTAGTACTGCTCCTCATCGGCGTCGGCGAGGATGTCCTCCATCACGACCTGAATTTCGTTGAGCGCTTCGGCGGCGGTCATATGGCCGAGGAAAGCGGCCTGGAGGTTGGGGATGACGGCGGTGCCGAGCAGTTCACCGTGGTTGACGCCGAGCGAGTCGTTGGCGGCCAGATCGGAGTTGAAGCAGGCATCGACAAAGACTTCGCCGCCGCGGGCAACCATCTCATCGGTTACAAATCCTTCGGGGCGGCCGGCCGGGATGGAGAAGCCGGTTCTGCCCAACACGAGGGCGCCTTCGCCGATCGACATATGCTTGAGGAAGGCAAAGGCGGCGTCGGGATGGTCGGTGTCGGCGACGATGCCGAAGCCGGAGGTCCACATCATGGTTGTCGTGGGGCCGCCCTCGAAAGCGCGGGGGTTGCGCACGACATGCCAGTCGATCTTGTCGGTATTCTGGAGCAGGGCGACGGTATCGATGGTGTGGCTGGCCCACATGGCGATGCGGCCAGTGAGCTGACGTGAACTGGCGCCCTCGGTGGACAACTGTTCGGGCGAGGGTGAAATCTCGTGGGTCAGGATGGTATCCACGAGCCATTCGATTGCTTCGATATTCTTCGGGTCGTTGGCGGTGGGCGTGGTGAGATCCCCGTTCCAACGGTCGAAGTAGCCTTTGCCCTCATTGGCCCACATCCAGTGCTCGTTGGCCCAAGGCCCGGTCTGCGTCATCCAGCCGAAGACCTTGTCCTGGCCTTCGCCGGAGGTCAGTCGCTGGCCCATTTCGAGGCAATCGGCCCAGGTCCAGCCGTCTTCGGGGTAGGCAACGCCGGCTTCATCGAAGAGGCCCTTGTTGTAGATTACGGCGTGGGTTACATAGTCCTTGGGCAGGCCGAAGAGCTTGCCTTCGACGGTATAGAGCTGGAGCAGAGCGGGCGCGACGGGGTCGTCGTCGTAGTCGGAGTCTGCGTCGAGATACGGATGCAGATCGACGAGAATGCCCTTTTTGCTCCAGATTCTGGGCGGCCCGTAGGTGGCTACGATGGCGATGTCGGGGGGATCGCCGGCGGCGATGCGGGCGTTGATCTTGGCCAGCATATCCGGCCAGGAGCCGATGGTGGGGCTGATGAGAAGGTCGACGTCGGGCATGACGTCTTTGAACTTGTCAAATGCCTCGCCGTGTACTTCGTCGGGTTCGTAGCCCAGGTATTCGAGCTGAATGCCTTCGGCGTCTGCACCGTCGCCGTCACCGGAGCCGGCCGGGGACGCGACCGGTTGGCAGGCGGCGAGAAGGGTGGCCCCGCCGATGGCGCCGGCGGTCAGTTGCAGGAATTCTCGTCTTTTCAAGGGCTTGGCGTTCACAGTGTTCTCCTCTCGGGATTTTGATGGCAGATACTGTGCGAGGATGGCCGGTATTCTACAGTAGTTGAGTTTGGTTTGCAATCTGTGTATTTTTGTGGGGAGGGGCTATCGTCTGAACTGTGATTAATGGGATTGGGAAGATGGGCTGTGATGAGGGCATCATTGGCATGGGTGTGCTCGTGTGAGCGTTGGACGAGCGTTTACGAGAGATCACGAGCGTCTTGCGAGAGATTGTGATGGGTCTTTTGCGGGTGCTGAACGTCTATGCACATATTGCCATTCACTCCCCCCTTGAGGTGATACAACATGACGAACCGTGAACCGGAATGCGTCGCACTGAAACGGCGCGGCGCGGCGCGAATCTATGAGCAGTTGGCTGGGAAGTCACGAGCAGAACAGTTGGCCTTCTGGCAGAAACGCAACCAAAGGATGCGGGAGCGGCAAGAGGCAAGGCTTCGAAACGATTCGCCACCTAAAACGCTTGCAGTACCTCCTGGGCTAGGATAGATCCTCGTACGTACCCAGTCAAAAGTCCGTGCCCGGGGGATCTGATCCTCGTGATCAAAGTCACTATCGACAGGGCGACATCTCAGTCCGTTGCCCAGTTGATCGCCGAACGATTCGAGCCGAAGCAGACCATCCTCTTCGACGGCAACGCCGGCTACCACAGCGAATTGCACAGTTCTATCGTACCTGAACCCCACAAAGCGCCTAGAGCGGTTCTGGGAGTCTTCTCCACTTCGTTCGGATACGACGCCGTCGTTGTCGCCGGCGTTCATGTTCTGGTAGGCGGGCTTCGCCCCACGGATTGGGACCAAAACCCCAGCCCCCGCCCTCACCCGGCCAGCGTCATCAGCAACGTCGGCGCGTTGTCGAAATACCACGAAGTCAGTGCCGTCCTCGCGTCATCGAGACTGTCGGAGGTCCCATAGGGGTAGAGCGGTATGGAGCGCTGGCTGTCTTCCAACCAGTAGTAGGCAGTGACGATGTGTATTCCGCCCGTCAGTTTGCCCCCGTGCACCTCCATGCACAGCGCGTCCTTGCCGTTGCGGGCCTTGACTTCACAACGGTGAATCTCATCTCTGCCGGTGGTGGAAACTCTCTGCCAGTTAAGTTCAACCGTTGCCATGTCGTAGTTCCTCCTCACTGATACGATGCTGTCGTTCATATACTGATAGGCGGGATGCCCGCGCGACACCGGGGCAATGGTCAGACAGCGCACCTGAGCAGGTACAAGACCTGCCCCTTCAGTGTCGTTGGCTGATTGACAGCAGGGCGCATATGGTATACAAGATACGCGGCATGTGCGAATTACGCAACACTTAAGGGGCATTATGCAACCAAGGCGCGGGCAACAGCTGGTGCAGTCGTTGGAGCGGGGACTGGCGGCGCTGGAGATGGCGCTGGACGGCAGTGTGCGCCCGTCTGAGGTGGCTGAGGCGCTCGGAATCGACCGCAGCACGGCCTATCGTCTGCTCTACACGCTGATGGCGAAGGGCTATCTGCTGCAGGATGAACGCACGCGCGAATTCACCTCGAACCCGGCCAAGTTCTTTCAACTTTACGGCAAGGTGGCGACGCTGCTGGACTGGCCGGACGTTGCCGGCGACTTCCTGACGAAGCTGCGGGACGAGAGCGGGGAGACGGCCAATCTGGGCGTGCGGCAGGCCAATAACGTGATCTATATCGCGCACAAGCCGGGGCAGGCCGCGCTGAGCGTGAATTTCGCGCTGGGCACGAGCCGTCCGCTGCACTGCTCGGCGCTGGGCAAGGCGCTGCTGGCCGCGCAGCCGGATGCGGTCACGGCGGAGTGGGTGGCGAGCGCTCCGCTGACCACGTACACGACCAAGACGATCACCGAGCCGTCACACCTCAAGCGCCATCTGGTAACGGTGCGCGCCGACGGGTATGCGGTCGACGATGAGGAGACCTTTGCCGGCGTGCGCTGCATTGCGGCGCCGATCCATGATCACCGGCAGCAGGTGATTGCGGCCCTGGGCATCTCAGGGCCCACGACACGCATCACGCAAGAGCAGCTGCCCCATTTCGCCCAAACCGTCATGCAGGTTGCCGCGGAGCTGTCCGCCGAACTGGGCGCGCCCAACTCTGACCTCTGATTCTTATACGCCCTCCAGTGTAGCCGGCGAAACCACGACTGCGTCGACCGCGGCGCCCGCCCAGTACAGCCACTCGTAAATCCGGCCCATAAGGTCGAGCGCGTTCCCCCCTCCTTGATGATGAGCAGGTTGAGATCGTTATGGCGGTCCATGTCTGCGCGCGCTGCCGGGCCAGAGAGAGTGGGCGAACGCAGTTCCCCATATTTTCGGACGACAGAAAGCCAGCATTCACGAAGTTTTACTCCCCCATTCACGTGGCGTCAGCCAGGACGTTGGCACTTTTTGGACGATTGTTCACAGGGAACCCCTATGCTAGAATGGCCCCGCGCGCATTAAAAATTATTTAATTTTGTTGATTTCACACAGCCGGGCTTGCCTGGTCATCAGCTACTCACAAGGGGGAAAGGAACGATGAAACGCTTTTGCCTGGTTCTACTCATCATTGTGTCGTTGGCCCTGGCGGCCTGCCAGCCGGTCGCAACCGAGCCGGCGGGAGACATGTCGATGGAGGCCGCCGAGCCGAGCGGCACGGTCGAGGTATTTTCCTGGTGGAGCGGTGGCGGCGAGCTGGCCGGGCTCAACGCCATCATCGAGGTCTTCAACGCACGCTATCCCGGTGTCGAGTTCGACAATGCAGCGATCGGCGGCGGCGACGGCGTCAACATGAAGACGGTGTTGGAGACACGCATGTTGGGCGGCGAGCCGCCGGACTCGTTCCAGGTCTGGGCGGGCGTGGGCGTCGTTGAGGACCACGTTGTGCCCGGCAGAATGGAGGGGCTGGATTTCCTCTTCTCGGAAGAGGGGCTGTATGACGTGTTCCCGCAGTCGGTGATCGACAACGTCTCCTACGAAGGGACGCCCTATGTCGTGCCGGTGAACATCCATCGCCAGAACATCATGTGGTACCGTCTCGACAGGTTTGAGGCCGCCGGCATTACCGAACCGCCCACGAACTGGGACGAGTTCTTCGTTGTGGCGGAGCAGCTGAAGGAGGCCGGTATCCCGGCCATCGGCGGGGCGTCGCTGGGCGCGTTGGCCTTCCACACCTACAACTACTTCCTCAACAGCGTGACCGACGGCGAGACCTATCTCGGCCTGTTCGACGGCTCGGTCGGCTGGGATGCGCCCGAAGTCGCGGAGGCGCTGGCGCTTCACATGCGGGCGATGGAGTACGCCTCGGGCGACTGGCTGGAGGTCGGCTGGGGTGACCAGGTGGAGCGCTTTGCCGCCGACTACGACGAGACCCCGGCGATTATTCTGATGGGTGACTGGTTCTGGGGCTTCATCAAGTCGGAAGGGATCGAAGAGCTGGTCGGATGGGCTGACATCCCGGATCATCAGGGCAAATATGTCTGGGTGGCCGACTCCTTTGGTTTGCCCAAGAATGCGCCCAACCGCGACAACGCCATCGCCTGGCTGAAGGTCGTGGCTTCGAAGGATGGACAGGACGCCTTCAATCCGCTCAAAGGCTCGATTCCGGTGCGCACGGACGGCGACGTGAGCCTCTACGACGAGTACTTGCGCGAGTCGATGGACGCCTGGCAGACGCATGAACTGCTGCCGTTCATCGGCGGTCTGGTGCGGCAGAGCTTTGTGACCGACCTCGGCAACATTGTGAACAACATGCTGACCGGGCACGGCGACGTTGCCCGTGCGCAGGAGGAGCTCATTCAGGCCGCCAAAGACTCCGGCATTGGCGAGTAACTGATTCACAGGCTTCACACGGAAAGCGGGTAGGCGCCAGTTCTATCCGCTTTCCGCCTTCCCATCTGAGCACCTGAATCGAGCCATGCAATCCGAACTTTCCGCAAGGGCAAAGTCGCTTCCGGCGCTGCTGCCAAAGTGGCTCCGCGACGACCGCAAGATCGCGATCCTGGTGTTGGCCCCGTCGATCATTGCCGTGGCCGTGTTCATCTACATCTTCATGGGCTGGACGCTGTACATCTCGGTCTCAAACTGGGACCGCCCGGCGCTCGACCTCTCCTTTGCCGGTCTGAAAAACTGGAAGCGGCTGGTCAACGATCCCCGCTTCCACATCGACCTGCGCAACCTCGTCCTGTTTGCGGTCGGCTACATGTCGCAGTGCATCGTCATCGGCTTTCTGCTGGCCGCGCTTCTCAATGAGCGGATCAGGGGTGAAGTGTTCTTTCGCACCGTCTTTCTGATGCCGTTTGCCGTCTCGGCGGTGGTCAGCGGGACGGCCTGGCGCTGGCTGCAGGTACCGTCGGCGGGGATCAATCTGCTGATTGCCAACATGGGATTCGAGAACTTCCGGCCCCTCTGGTACATGCACCCCAAGCTGGGCATGCTGGCGATCACGATTATGGGCGCGTGGCAGTTTTCAGGCTTCGTCATGGCGCTGTACCTCGCCGGTCTGCGCGCGATTCCCGACGAGTTGCGGGAGGCGGCGGTCATTGACGGCGCCGGCACGATCGCGCTTTATCGTCATGTATTCATCCCCATGCTGCGGCCCGTCACTTTTACTGCGATTGTGCTGACGGGCGCCGGCTCCATCGGCAACTTCGAGATTCCCAGCATTATCGGCACAGGCCCCGGTTTTGCGACCGATACGCTCGGTTTTTACATGTTCGAGCAGACCTTTCGCTCCAGCCGCTACGGCCTGGGAGCGGCGGTCGCCACCTTCATGCTCGTCCTGTCCATCCCATTGGTCCTGCCCTATCTGATCAGCGTTCTGCGTGAGGAGAGAGAATGAGTTGGCATCGTCTGCTGGCCGGCAGTACAAAGTATGCCGTCCTGATCGCATTTGCCGCCTTCTACCTTGTGCCCTTCTATGTGATGATCCTGACCGGGCTGAAGCCGCTCGAAGACATCAGCTCATTCGAGATCTGGAATATGCCCAAGAGCCTCGACTTCGGCAGCTTCCGCGAGGCGTGGAATCAGATGGATACCAACTTCTGGAACAGCGTGCGCATCACGATTCCGGGCGCCATCGTTTCAACTTTTCTGGGCTCGCTCAACGGCTATGTTTTCGCCAAGTGGGGCTTTCGCGGCTCGAATTGGATTCTTTTTCTGTTCGTGTTCGGCATGTTTCTGCCCGGCCAGGGGATCCTTATCCCGCTGGTGTGGGTCTTGCAGTTTATGGGCCTGTACGGTAAGGTGAACGGCCTCATCATGGCCTACTGCATCTTTGGCATACCGATCACGTCGCTCCTGTTTTACAGGTACTATGCCAGTGTTCCGGATGAGTTGGTGGACGCGTCGAAGATCGACGGCTGCGGCTTTTTCGGCATCTACCGCCGCATCATATTGCCGCTTTCGGGGCCGACCTTTGCGGTGGTGGGTGTGTGGCAATGCACAAGGATCTGGAACGAGTACCTGATGGCGCTGGTTGTGCTCGGGAACCCGGCCAGGGCGCCGGTTACCGTCGCCATCAAGAACTTTTCCAGCATGGGCGTCATCCCCTGGAACCTGCAGATGGCCGCCGCGCTGATCGCGTCCGTGCCCACGATTGCGGTCTACCTGCTGCTTGGCAAGCTGTTCATGCGCGGCCTGCTGGAGGGGTCGTTGAGCGGCTAGTCGGCGCGGCAGTCCCACCCGTTATCCATCCATCATTATCCACACAGACGGAGACGGATATTTCGAGTAAACCCGTTCCCCCCTGGGACTCATGCTGATTGTTGTACTGTTGTGGCATTGCCGGTGTCCGCGTGCCGGTAGAGAATCCTCCCTGCTCTCCCCCGCAGCGCACACTTGCCAGTAAAGGATCGGGGCGTTTTGACAGACGACATTCGCTTTATGTGGGACACGCCCGTGCCGATGCGCGACGGGGTGAAACTGTCAACCGATATCTACCTGCCGGCGGCGGAGGAAGCGTACCCGGTCGTTCTGGCGCGCACGCCCTATGACAACATCGCGCCCCGCATGGTGGAGGCTGCCCAGTTCTTCAGCGCGCGGGGGTATGCGGTGGTGCTGCAGGATGCGCGCGGGCGATTCGATTCGGAAGGCCATTTCGAGCCGCGCGTGAATGAGGGGAAGGACGGCTACGACGCGATCGAATGGATCGCGGAACAGCCGTGGTCGAACGGCAAGATCGGCATGATGGGCGGGTCGTACGGCGGCACGGTGCAGTGGCTGGCCGCGCGTGAGCGGCCGGCCCACCTGACCACGGTCGTCACGTCGGTCACCGGCGGCATGCGTTGGATGCACGATGAGAACTATATGAACGGGAAGTTCCCCGTTTTCCAGTTCCGCTGGCTGAACATGACCGGCGGGCGCACGATGCAGCACTACCCGTTCGAGCCGCTGACCTCGCATCAGCCGGGCGTGGCCTCGCCTTACAACTTCAACAAGCTGATCCGCACGCGCCCGCTCAAGGATGTCGACAAGGTGGTCGGGCGCACGAACACATATTGGCGCACGTGGCTTGAGCGCAACACGTACGACGAGTACTGGCAGCAGATGTCGTTCGAGGACTACTTTGAACTGGTAGACCTGCCTGCACTGCACATCACCGGCTGGTTTGACAACTGCCAGTGGGGCGAGATGTACATGTACAGCGGCATGGCGGCGCGCTCACCCGGGGGCGACAAACAGTGGCTGCTCGTGGGTCCGTGGGACCATGCCGGGTCGGCCAATCCGCAGCGGCGCCTGGGCGATCTGGAGTTCACGCAAGAAGCGGTGCTGGACATCAGGGCAGTTCATCTGCGCTGGTTCGACTACTGGCTGAAGGGCGAGGAGAACGGGCAGGCCGATGATGCCAAGGTCAGGATTTTCACCATGGGCCGCAACCGCTGGCGGGACGAGCCTGCGTGGCCCGTGCGCGGGATGGAGCAGGTTGCCCTCTATCTCCACAGCGATGGGGCGGCGAATCTTTTTCCCGAAGGCGGCAGGCAAGGGGAGCAGGGGAGCGGCTACGGGACGCTGGATTTGACGCCGCCCGGAGAGGAGGCAGGCGACCGGTATGTATACGACCCTGAAGACCCCGTGCCCTCGGTGGAGGACGCGGAGTCGTCCGACCCGATAAGGGATTCCCACGTGCTGGCGATGGACTATCGTTACGCCCTGCGGCGCGCCGACGTGCTGACCTACACCAGCGCGCCGCTGACAGAGGAGCTGGAAATAACCGGCACGGCCTTCATCACCCTTTACGCGGCCAGCGACTGCGTAGATACGGACTGGGTGGCGTTGCTGTGCGATCTGCAGCCGGACGGCAGCTCGATTCCGTTGACTTCGGCGGTGATGCGCGCTTCGTACCGCGCCGGGGCGGACAAGATTGACAGTCCGGCCCCCTCCCCTATCACACCGGGCCGCGTGTACCAATACACGATTGAGTTCTTGGCAACTTCGATGGCCTTTCAGCCGGGTCACTGTCTTCAGTTGGCGATTACCTCGTCGCTCTATCCGGCCTATGATCTGAATCCGAACACGGGCGCGCCGGTCGGTGAGGACCTGCCGAGCCGGCCGGCCAACCAGACCATCTACCACTGCGCCGAGTATCCGTCGCATCTTCTGCTGCCGGAGGTGAAACGATGAAGCACACTCCTTCCATGCTGGCCGGCGCGGCCGAAGCGGTCATTACGCGTGTCAAGGACAGGCCGGTCGTCTACGATGACCTGTTTGCGCGCGCACTGGTTCTTGGCGCGGATGACGACCGGCTTGTCATCGTAGCGACAGACATGGGGACGTTCAGCGTCGAGTATGCAGACGAGCTTCTGCGGCGCATCGAGCGGACGACGGCTATCCCAACCGGCAACATCATCATCACCACAACCCAAACGCACAATGCGCCGGGCGTTGACGGGCGTGAAATGACGCCCGAGGCGGGCGAGTGGCTGGCCGACTGCATTGTCGGGCTGGTGAAGCGCGCTAATGATGCGCTGCGGCCTTGCGTGCTGAACGCGGGCCGCGCGCCTGTGCAGATCGGCTACAACCGGCGCCTGATGCAGGACGGCGAAATCGTGATGGCGCCGAATCCTGAAGGCGCGATTGTGCCGTGGGTGGACGTTCTCGAGGCGAAGGATGCGGACGGCAGGCGGATTGCGGTGCTCTTCTCGCACGCCGCCCATCCCGTGATCGTCCACTGGCTGAGCGAGGAGATCGGGCCGGACTTTCCGGGCTACGCGGTCAGGCATCTGCGTGACCTGCTGGCAAGAGAGGGTGAGCCGGAGGGCGTGTTCATGTTCGCGCAAGCCTGTTGCGGCGACATCAACGGCCATCCCTTGCGCGGCGGTTTCGGCGCGTGTGACGCCGCCGGACTCTCGCTGGCATTTGCCGTCAAACAGGCGCTGGCCGGCGCGCGACCGGTTGCGCCTGACGCGTTCAGAGCGCGCTCGCTCGATCTGCCCCTGCCTTTGGAAGAGCCGCCGACAGCAGCCGAATGCAGGGCGGCGCTGGCAGAGGACCCGGACAGCACGCGTTTTCGCGAGCTGCTGGTGGTTGCCGAGAGCGGTGAGCGGCAGTTTCATCCGCTTTCGATGCGAGCGCTGGCCGTCGGCGACGCGCTGTGTTTCCTTACATTTACTGCCGAGATGTTTGCCGAGTACCAGCTGTACGCAGACGCGGTGTCGCCCTTCGGGCAGACGTTTGTCTTCAGCCACACCAACGGCATAACAGGCTACGTGGCAACCGAAAAGGACTATGAGTTGGGACCGGCCGGCGGCTACGAGTCATGGAACTATCCAACCCGGAACCCGCCATGGCTGCCGCCGCAGCCGCAGGCTGAACGGTTGGTCCATGAGGGGATCACGCGACTTCTGGGCGAACTCTCGCGATAGAGGCCCCGGCTATCGACCGTTTGCACGCCCTGTCAAGCATGCACTGCCAGACACGCCTTTTCAAACACCCATTTGCCAATAATGGAGAATGAACCCGCAATGTCCAGCAAATCAAGGCCGGAGTTCGGGCCTTACTACATGCCCGACAAGTGGTGCCTGGATCGCTACATGCACACCGAGGAGGTGCGCGGCACGCTCGATCTGCCGGACCGCTTCTATGTGCGCGACACTACGATCCGCGAGGGCGAGGAGACGCCCGGACTGTCGATGACGACGCGGGACAAAGTGCGGATCGCCGAGAAGCTGTACGAAGCCGGCGTGCAGCAGGTTGATATCGGCTATGTCGGCGCGCAGCAGGGCCACTACGAGACGGCCAAACTGATCAGGCGCGAGATCCCGGAACTGGCGATCACCGGCTTTGCACGCGTCTGGTCGGCGGACTGGCAGAGGGACGTGGACCGGTGCCAGGAGCTTGAAGTGGCGCAGGTCGATGTGCTCCAGCATCCGATCCTCATCTGGGCGTCGGACGAGCAGGTCATGGAGCTTGGCCCGGCCAGGGAGGCGCTGATCCCGCGCACGGTTGAAGTGATCGAGTATGCAAAACGCTGCGGCCTGCGCGTGGCCTACGGTCATCCCGACGTATCGCGCACGCCGTGGGAGATTCTGCGGGAGTTCTACTCGGTTACGGCGCGGGCCGGCATCGACCTGCTGATCCTCTACGAAGACGGCTACGGATGCCCGCCGGGCGTGCAACATCTTGTGCGCAAGATACGCGACCTGGTCGACGTGCCGCTGATGATCCACTGCCATGACGATCTCGGATTGGGCACGGCCAATGTGCTGACCGCGGTGGGCGCTGGCGCGGAATCGGCGGACCTGGTCGTCAACGGCTTGGGTGACAAGGGCGGCCTCACCAAAATGGAGGAGGTCGTCGTCGCGCTGGAGACGCACTATGGCCTTTCCACCGGAATCCGCCTGGAGAAGCTGACAGAGCTGTCCAGATTCGTCGAGGAAGTTACCGGTTTCAGGCGCCAGATCAATAAGCCGCTGGTAGGGGAAAACGCCTACATCCACGAGGCTGAACTGCATGTCTACTGCATCGTCAAGGGGCTGTGGGAAGCCATGGAGGGCGTCCACCCGCACGTGATCGGGCAGGAGCGGACGGTCGTCTTCGGCAGCACGACTCTCCACGGCGAAGCGGTGCGCGCCCGGTTGGACGTGACCGGGCAGCGCTACAATTCGCGGGACGTTGAACTGATCCTGGACAAGCTGCGGGAACGTTTGCAGACGCAGCCGTCCCTCACGCTGGAGGAGTTCGACGAGCTGGCCAGCACCGTGCTTGCGTAACAGGCCATGAACAAGCAACCCTATGTCAGGGAGCTATTGTGTCCATTCTGATTTTAGGCGGAACCGGGCTGATCGGCTCACGGTTGACCAGGCGTCTGCACAGCTTGGGCCAGCACATTATCTGCTTCGATCTCTATCCCGATTACAGCGCGGTAGCCGACCTCGACAACGTGGAGATCGTCGTGGCAGACGTTACCCGTTTCGAGGACATCATCGCCGCGATCCGGAAGTACGACGTAGAAAGAATCGTCAACCTCGCCTATATCCTGCCGCCGGAGTCCGAGGAGAAGCTGCAACTGGCGATGCGGGTAAACCAGATGGGCATGAACAATGTATTCGAGGCGGCGCGGTTGATGGGTATTCGCCGCGTCGTGTACGCCTCGACCATCGCCGTCTACGGTCTGCAGGACTCTTTTGGCGACCGCCCGGTTACGGAGGATGACCACTGCTACCCCGTTACCGTCTACATGGCGCACAAACTGTGGAATGAATTCATGGCGGCCAAATACATGGAGCGCTACGGCATGCAGATTCCCGGACTGCGCATCGCCAACGTGGCCGCGCCCGGGCGGACGAAGGGCTTCTCCGCCTGGCAGAGCAAGTGTATCGACGAGCTGGCCGCGGGCAACCCGTTCACAGTTCCCTCGCGCCGCGATCAGAGGCTGCTCATTATTCACGTGGACGATACGGCTGACCTGTTTGCCAAACTCTGTCTGCAGGAGGAGCTGAACTACGCGGTCTACAATTCGCTGGCCTATGCGATCACGGCGCAGGAGTGGGCCGACGCCATCCAGGCGCACCTGCCCGATGCCAGGATCACGTTTGACGAATCGGCGCCCGATCAGCCCAATATCTACAACTGGTCGACCCGGCGCATCGAGCGGGAGTTGAATGTACGGATTTCCCCTCTGGAAGAGGTTATCCGGCGGCACATCGATGAAGCGCGCGCACACACGGCGAGAGTGTGAAGAGGAGAGGCAGGCTCGTTCAGCAGATCAGTTGTCCCGGTAGGGGTGGGGAAGGCAATGCGTTTAGCGAACAAGGTCGCGGTGGTTACCGGAGGCTCGCGCGGGATCGGCAAGGCGATCAGTCTTGCGTTCGCCCGTGAGGGCGCGGACGTGGTGGTTGGTTACCATGCCTCCGCCGAGAAAGCGCGCCTGGTGCAGGGCGAGATTGAGGCCCTGGGGGGGAGGGCGTTGACCTGCCGGGCAGATGTTTCGAACCGCTCCCAGGTGGAGCAGTTGATGCGTACAGCCGTCGAGACACTGGGGCGGATCGATATTCTGGCCAATGTCGCCGGCATCACGCTGAGGTCGGCGATGGAGGAGCTGAGCGAGGAGGACTGGGACCGGGTGATCGACACCAATCTGAAGGGCACCTTCCTGTGCAGCCAGGCCGCGGCCCAGGTTATGATTGGGCAGGGCGGCGGCAACATCATCAACATCGGTTCGGTTTCCGGCCTCGCGGCGCACTACAACCGGGGGGCGTACGGCCCCAGCAAGGCGGCGGTCGCCATGTTATCCAAGGTGATGGCGGTGGAGTGGGCCGACCGCAACATCCGTGTAAACACAATCCTTCCCGGCACGACCGAGACGGAGATGACCGACTACTCCTACCCGACGGCGGAGATGCGCGCCAAACGGGAGCAGACGATCCCCCTGAACCGTTTTGTCCAGCCGGAGGAGGTTGCGGCCGCGGCCGTTTTTCTGGCATCGGATGACGCCGCCGCGATCACCGGCCATTCGCTGGTCATTGACGGCGGCTTTCAGAACAGTCTTTTTCAGTTGATGGAGCGTTTGCTGACGTAAGTGGGCCCCGGCCGCATCGCCCTACAGCCCAACCACCGCCCCGCCGCGCGCAATTACCTTGACGCCGGCTTCTTCCGCCATCCGTTTGCACCCCGTCCAAAGCCTGCGAGCTGGCATTGATTCCGACCTTGTTGCGCAGTTCCTCCTCGGGCCAGCCGTCCACCTCCACCGATGTCAGACCGATTTCGCGAGATGCCGCAAAGAATTGGGGCGGACTGTACGCGCGAAAGCCCTCGATATGTTGTCGTTTGTTGTGTTGCGGTCAGATAGGCGACAATTGCAGGATGCCTGCTCGACGTCAGTCAGCCCGAGTCGCCCCACTCGCACAAGGTGCCGGGATTGGGACGAAGGCCGTTTGTGGCTGATTCGTCACCGAACCAGATAAACTACCGCCCAAAGCGCTGAGGAGAGCCCGATGAGTGACCGACTCTTTCCCCCACACCTGCTCCATGCCCGCTGGCACAGCTTTGAGGCGGCCGGCTACTCGCAGCCCGTCACCGGCATTGTCTACCGCGGGGAGCCGCGGCCCACGTGCGGCATGCCGCTGGGCGGGCTGGATACCGGCTGCATCGACGTGGAGCCGAACGGGATGTTCGGCTACAGCACGATCTTCAACCACCTGGTGGAGCCGCGGGCGCTGCTGAATTTGCCGATGCTGGGGCTGGCCTGCCGCGGCGAGGACGGTGCTGAGGGGGCGTGGGTATTGGTTTCGGACACGCTGGGCAAGCGGGACACGCCGCAGCCGAGCCAGAGCGCTGTGACCTTTCCGCCGACCGACTACGCGCCGCTGTATGACGAGATCGGCCTGGCGGGCGCGGCGATCGCCGACTCGATCGACTATTGGGGGCACTATCCAGTCCTGGACATGGAGTTCGCGTGCGCGGCGCCGGTTAAGGTGGGTGTGCGGGCGTGGTCGCCGTTCATCCCCGGGGACACGGTCGTCTCGATGGCGCCGGGCACGGTGTTTGAGATCCACCTGCGCAACCCGGGAGAGGTTGCACAGAGCGGGAGGCTGGCGTTCAACTTCCCCGGTTTCGGACCGCAGCAAGGGGTGCAGCGGCGGCCGCTGACGGGCCCGCTGCAGGGTGTGCTGGTGGAGAGCGGGCGCCAGGGCGACGCCTGGCAGATGGCCTATGTGCTGGCTGTTGTGGACGGGGACGGGACGGTGAATGACGGGGGCGCGCTTAATACGGACAAGGAAGCGTGGGGGCGGATCGCTGATGGGCTGCCCGCGCCTTCGCCGGAGGACAGCGGCGCATCGCTGGCGATCCCGTTCGATCTGGCCGCGTGTGAGAGCCGGACGGTGCGCGTGGTACTGGCCTGGCATGCGCCGCACTGGCGCGCGGGCGGCGCGCCCTCTCACGAGGAGACGGAGCTGTTCACGCATATGTACGCGCGACATTATGCAGACGCCCTGTCGACAGCCCGGTTCCTGGCCGAAAACCACGTGCAGCTTCTGCGGCGGGTGATCGCGTGGCAGGAGGCGCTGTACGGTGCGGAGGAGGTGCCGGGCTGGCTGGCGGACGCGCTGATCAACAACCTGCATCTGATCCCGGAATGCAGCATCTGGGGCCAGGCGCAGCCGCCGATCGGCGCGTGGTGCGGGGAGGAAGACGGGCTGTTCGGGCTGAACGAGTGCCCGCGCGGCTGCCCGCAGATCGAGTGCCTGCCGTGCAGCTTCTACGGTAACATCCCGCTGGTCTACTTCTTCCCGGAGGCGGCGCTGTCGACGCTGCGGGGATACAAGGCGTACCAGTATGCGGACGGGCGGCCGCCATGGATATTCGGGGGCATTACGGCGACGGTGGAGGCGAACCGGCCCGGCTACGGCCTGAGCGCGCCGGACGTGGGTTACCAGACGGTTCTGAACGGGGCCTGCTACGTCATCATGGTCGACCGCTACTGGCAGGTGTCGGGCGACGACGCGGTTCTGGCCGAGTTCTGGGACTCGCTCAAGCGCTGCAACGACTTTTCCATGAATCTGCGGCCGGCGTACGGGCTGGCGCAGGTGATGGCGATGCCGACGCCGGGCACCGATTCGCACGGGCTGGGCGATACGGAGTGGTTTGAGGCGCCGGAGCCGGGCTGGAAGGGCTATGTGACCCATGCCGGCGGCGTGCGCATGGCGCAGGTGCAGATCATGCGGCGGATGGCGGAGGCGATGGGGGACGACGAATATCGCGCCCGCTGCGACGCCTGGCTGGAGGCGGGCGCGACGGCGCTGGAGGAGCATCTGTGGGCGGGCGACTACTATCTCAACTTCAACGAGCCGGAGACGGGGCAGAAGTCCGACCTGATCTTCGGCTACCAGCTGGACGGGCAGTGGGTGACGGACTGGCACGGGGTCGCGGGCGCGTTTCCGGCGGCGCGGGTGGAGCGGACGCTGCAGACGGTGGCGGAGAACAACTGCGCGCTGAGCCAGTCGGGCGCGGTCAACTACGCCACGGCGGAGGGCGAGCCGGCCAAGGTGGGGGGCTACGGCACCTTCAGCTATTTCCCGCCGGAGCTGTACATGCTGGCGATGACGTACATGTACAACGGGCAGCAGGACTTCGGCCGCGATCTGCTGCAGCGCTGCCTGCACAACATCAGTTGCCGCTGGGGCTATACCTGGGACGCGCCCAACACGGTGCGCGGGGACGCGGATACGGGACAGCGCGCGTTCGGCGCGGACTATTATCAGAACATGATGCTGTGGGCGGCGCCGGCGGCGCTGCTGAACGCGGATTTGACGGGTCCGATGCAGGCGGGCGGGTTGGCGGCGCGGGTGATTGAGGCGGGGCGGGGAGGAATTCTTCAATGACTGGTTGGCGCTAGCCTTTTCGCCTAGGGTGCCCTTGATGGGGCTAAGGTCGCCCATTTCTAGGGCTGCACTGAAGGCCGAGGACTTTTACTCCTCAGTCGCCGGGTGTGACACCGTAGCCTCTGTTGTCCATCTTGACTCCTCTATAATGACGGGCCTTACACATGACGTACTGTAGAATCGGGCCCGATATCTAATGCCAAGGGGGGCTGCCAACTAGACCTCTGATTTATCTAAAGGTTGGTTACCAATTGCCAGCAGCGGTCACGAAATAGGGGATGAGAGCGCTGCTAACTGTCTGGCTATGCACGCCCGTATAGGGCCGATGTGTAGCCCCCTCCTAAGCAGAAGGGAACTGGGCTTCGTAAAGCCCATCGGCGATGCGCTTCAAACTTTCGACCACGCCGTCAAGCATTTCCGGGTACTCCACACCCCTCTTCAGGTTGACAGGTGCCCATTGAGAATCCTGAATATCCAGTACATCACGGATATCGGTAGTCTTATCTTGCAGAATTTCAAGGCAGTCAACCCACAAAGGAGTCTCGCCGGTCCTCTCGAACTGGTCAACGTTTACGCCGAACCACACTATAAGTCCGTTAAGTCTGATGTACCTTCCATAGCCGTACCCCCGAGGGGTTGCCCTCAAGCCCTTCCGGTTGACCCATTCTTGCTCGACCCCTATTTCTGTAGCGGCATCAATGAGCCGCTTGTACTGACGTTTGCGAACCTCCGAATCGGCGCCGAATTCCTCGCCCCGGCGGATTGGCTTAAATGCTCCCGCGTCAGCATACTTGGCAAGACTCCGTAGTTGCCGAATTTCGGTTTCGACACCCGATTCGCCGTAGTCCCTGGTTCTGGCAGCCATACTGTCAAGGAGACTTCCCCAACTCGCGATCATCAGGTGCTTTTCCGTGCCCCCCACAAGTACACACTTACGCTCCGATGCGATCTCTACTAGCGAACCGAACTCCCGATTTAGGCGCCCCTGCAACTGGGGCCATAGTGACTGAATCCTCTCCTCCGGCACCAAGAAAATCACGACCGTCGGGCCATCGCCCGGCAGGTTTTTGATGTAAGAGTTAGGCTGATTGCGAGTGAGTCCAGCCCAGAACTTCACTTCAATGAACACGCGTTCCGTACCATTTTCATCGTAGCCCACTAGGTCTGGCTGTGCTCCATCCGGTTGAATCACCTGCGATTTTACAGCTGTGATCGGGCTTACTCCTCGAACGCCGGACTGAATAACGTCGTTCAATGCCACCCCGCAAGCGTCCGAGTGGTCGAAGATGTGACGAAGAGTTTCCGTAGCGATGTTCTCGGTGTTCCCGGGAAAGCTGGAAACCAAATATGCGAGTAAAGTATCGTTGTCAGGCATGGAAAACCTCTCTTAACTTCATTCCGCCGGGACGCCTGGCTTGATGGAAAAGTCGCGATGGGCCTCGTAAAGACGGGCGCGGTTTATCACGTTAGCATATTGCTTGAAATGAGCAACTTCTATGCAGCGCGCGCATCCTCCACAAACCAAAAACTAAGGCCATCACCCGGCGTAGCCGTCCTGATTTTGCTTGCGCCAATCGGGTTTGTAACCACGCTCGCTGTCGAAGCCGTAGGAGGGGCCGTTCTGGTTGGGGTGGGTCCAGGACCAGGCCTGCGCGAGATCACTGGCGCGAGACAGATCCGGCAAACGAGTTGGCGAAGAGAAAAAACTCCCCTTTGACAAACCTAATAAATTAAATATAGTTATCTTCATTGTCACCCGCTGGTGATCGAATCGTAAGCAGTGATAGAACGGCAGCATGATACAGAAAACGATCACCTGCAGTTGTCGAGTGTGCAGAAGCACAAATGTCATCAAGAATGGGACCAACCTCCTTGGGCGGTAGCAAAATCTCTGCAAAGACTGTGGCGCGTATCGGGTTTTGGCGTCGAGGAGAGAGGCGGAAACACTCAGGCCGCTCATTCTGAAAGCCGGATTCAGGTAACCGGTTTGTCATTGACCACAACGCGGCGATGAGGTCCCTACTCTAGCAACTTACTTTTTCCACTACTTTTTCCCAGCAGAGAGACTTCGTGGAGGGTGTTACGCCAACCGGCCTGAGGTGGCAAGGAGAGCGCATATGGGTAAACCGTTGCGGGCGGGTTTGATCGGTTGTGGCGGCATTGCCGGGGCGCACATGCGGGCATACCGTCAACTCGGGGGGGTGGAGATCGCGGCCGCCGCGGAGATCGTTCCGGACCGGCTCCAAGCATTTGGCGATACCTGGGGTATCGAGGGCCTCTATCTTGATTACGAGGTCATGCTGGAGCGGGAGAAGTTGGACATCGTCAGTGTCTGCACACCGCCCTTCGCCCACTGTGCTCCAACCGTCGCTGCGGCTGAGGCCGGCGTGCGCGGCGTCTTCTGTGAGAAGCCGATGGCCATGAATCTGGCCGAGGCGGACCGGATGCTTGAAGCCTGTGAGCGGGCCGGGACGCTGCTTCAGATCGACCACATCTACCGCTTCGAGCGCAATTTCCGCCAAGCGAAGGCAATGGTGGAGGCCGGCGCAATCGGTGATCTGCTCGTGATATCGGGAAAGTGCGTGGGGCCGCCGCGCAGTCCCGAAAACTATGCCGGACAGTACCGGCTGAATGGCGGCGGCTGGATGATGGCCCAGGGCACACACCTCTTCGATCTGTTCCGCTACTACGCCGGTGATCCTCTCTGGTGCCTCGCCAATGTCGAACGCTGGCGCCCTGACGTAGACATCGAAGATGCTGCCACCGGTCTATTCGGACTGGATAGCGGTGTCAAGGCATTCTTCGAGGTAAGCGGCAACCGCGCGGACCGTACCTTTGCGTTCATGGCCGAACTCGAAGGTGTGAAAGGCCGGCTGCACATCTCCGACGGGGTGGACAGACTGCACTTCTATCAATGGACCGCCGGAGACACGCCCGACGATTGGCGGCCTGTCGAGACTGTCACGGAGGATCCGATCGCTATTGTTCTCCAGGACTTCCTGAGCGCCGTTATCGATGATCGTGAGCCGGAATCCAACGGACATGAAGGACGGGCCGCCCTGGAGATGATCATGGCCGTCTTCGAGTCCCAACGACAGGGTGTGGCCTGTATTAACTTTCCGCTGGCAATCGAGGAAAACCCGCTGGCATTGATGAACGAAGAAGGCACACTGTCTACGCCTGGTAAGGACCCTTTTCACTAATTGCGCCGCACGTCAGGAGGACACCTAACATGAAGCTCGCTCTGTTTGCTTTCGGCCAGGAAGATCATGTGGGCATCGTTGAAGAGGATGGCATCTTCGATCTCACGCGCGCGATGCAGGCATACGATCTGTTCAATAAGAACATCCAGACAGCGCCGGTGACCAGCATTCATGAGATGCTGGACAAGAACATGGTCCGCCCGGCGGTCATCGAACCGGTGGTGGACTTTATCGACCGGCACAACCTGCGGCAGGCTCTGACAGTTCCCGAAGGGGCAGCCGATCATCCCTTGCGGACGCCCATCAGACGGCCGGGAAAAATCATCGCTCTCGGCGGCAACTACTCCTTTCCAGGCTATCCGGACCCTGAAGAGCCACCCTTCTTCTTCAAAGTCGCGACCTCAGTTATCGGATCCGACGAGCCAATCATTTACAAGAAAATCATGCAGCAGGTGGAGCCGGAAATCGAGCTGGCCGCTGTGATCGGCGCCCGTGCGAGCGATGTACCCGAAGAGGACGCGATGCAATATGTGGCCGGCTATACCGTGCTAAACGACGTTACGGCCCGCGATCTGCAGAATGCCGCATGGGATATCCAACGCCCCTGGGAATATACCAAGAGCATCGATACCTTCACGCCCGTCGGTCCGCACCTGGTTCTGCCCGAAGCGGTGAGCGATCCGCACGACCTGGCGATGATCATGCGCGTCAACGGCGAGGTCGTGGCCGAAGCCAGCACCAACACGATGTTGTTCCGGATTCCCTTCTTGATCGAGTACCTCAGCCAGTACATGACGTTGGAACCGGGCGACATCATTGCGACGGGAACGCCGGCCCACCCGGAGGCGCTGCACCCCGGCGACGTGATCGAGTTGGAAGTGGCTGAGGTGGGTGTGCTGCGGAATCCTATTGTGGCCGAAGGTTGATAAGGAGGTCCTGGTGAACAGCCAAAGAGAGTCACCGTCGTCAGCGGCTTTCCCCTGGGTCAACGCGGCCGCGTCGGCGGCGAGCGGGCCGGCGTTGCGAATTTTGGGGTTGGAGTGTGGCTTTGTGTGGACCACCTGGGCGGTCCTCGAAGGCCGGCAGCTTGTTGACGGCGGCGTGTTTCTGAGCGACGACTATCTGGAGCCAGCCGACATCGGCCCCATGACGCGCACCGAACTGGTGACCCGTCGATTGTACGGCATGCATATCGGCCTCGTGCATCTGATGGACGGTTACTCGCCCGGGTGCGTGGCCGATTGGAGTCCAGACATTGACCGGAGTGATACAAAGGCAGTGGAGGACCGTCTGGAGTTTACCTACCGGCACGGGCAGAGCCAGGGGATGATCAAGAATCTCTGCTTTCAGCGGGGTTTGACCGTGTTGGGTGTGCCGGCTGCAAAAGCGAAGCAGGCGGTGACCGGCGATCCCGAATCCTCCCGCGCCGCGGTGGAGGCTGCACTGATCGAGAAGGTGGTGGTGTCGGAATTCACAGCGCGCGAGTTCAGCATGGACGACGGCCGCGTGATCAGCGACAACTGCGCCGGCGCTCTCGCCGTGGCCTATGCCGCGCAGGTCCAGCTGGGAGAATAGCTGTAGCTACCAAGCCATGTTCTGTGTGTACTGTGTGCGGTCCGTCCGGGGGGAATGTACGGTCAGTATTTCTGTAGCGGGCTCGCGATGGTCATAGCGGTGAACGTTGGGCACATATGGGCGTTGCTTCGCCTGTCTTGCCTGCGCCGGCACATACTCGGAATGTGCCAAGACGCGGGGTGGGGGGTAAGCCCGGCCGCCGCGAGACGACAACTTCAAATTCGCCACACATTGCTACGGCGCGGACAGGAGAGGGGGCGTTGCGGGGGCGGAGCCCCCGCACAAGGGAGGGCCGAATAGGCCCGACCGCCCAGAAAATCGAGGAGAGAGTGGAAAGGAGTGAGGAGAGAGAAAACTTCGCTCGCCTCGTCCGGCGTCGAGCACTGAATAAGGCTTGGTCGTTGCGGTTAGCTCTACCCACTGCCTGTTCAAGCTGCCGGTACAGAGAGAGTCGAAACCGTGCCAAAGCATGCAATCGCAATTTACGCCGAGAGAGATACGTCTGCGAAAGCAGATCTTAGCCGGGGCTGGACGCTCGCTGGGGGCAGGGTCGCCGGCGAACGCCTGGCTTGCGGAGTGCTCACCCCGATCTCGCTCAGCCCTGGGTGCCGGCCGGGATAGAAGGCGTTTAGCCCGGCGCCGGGCAAGGGCACGAACTATCGCGGAAGTGGGAAGCATAGCAGCGCCGGCGTTGCCGGCAAAGGAGGCAGCCTATGCGACAAGCTCAAGGCACTGTTGTTCCCCGGTCTCAGCCGGATGGCATCCACGTAGTGGAAGGGAGAACAGAAATGGATTCAACGACGAAGAAGATCACACGGCGTACGTTCTTGCGCACATCGGCTTTCGCCGGCACAGCCGGCGTGCTGGCCGCGTGTGCTGTTCCGGTGGCGGCGCCGGCCGGCGATGGCGCTGCCGCGCCGGTGATGGAAGACGTGACCCTGCGCATGGTAACGCATTACGGTTCGCCCGTGCGCCGTGAGTTTACGACGCGGGTCAAGGACATTTTCGAGGCGACGCACCCGGGCGTCACGGTCGAGGTGGAGGTCGCGCCGGATATCGACGTGCGCTGGCAGACCGAGGTGGCGGCAAAGACGTTGCCGGTGATGCTCTGGGACGCCAACCTGTTCTGTGAGATGGCCGCTCAGGGCGTCTTTCTGCCGCTGGACGACCGCTTGCCGATGCAAAACCCCCCAGTGGATATGGATGACTACAATGTTCCCACGGGCGCCGAGTGCATGGTATGGCACGAGGGCCAGCAGATCGCGATGCCCTGGATCAACGGTGCACCGCTCCTCTACTACAACGTGGACATGTTCGAAGAGGCCGGCATCGAGCGGCCATCCGATGACTGGACCTGGGATGACTTTGTCGACGTGACCAAGGAGCTGACGCGCGACACCGACGGCGACGGCGAGATCGACCAATGGGGCTACATGCAGAGCACCCGCTGGGACGAGCACTTCGCCCAATGGATCTTTGCTAACGGCGGCGAGATTGTGTCCGAAGACAGGCTTCATACGCCCTTGGATACTCCCGAAGCAGCGGGGGCCATAGAATTCCTGTACGATCTGCGTTTCACACACAAGGTCTGGCCGCTGGCCGAGCAGATGGAGGCGCTGCAAGCCCTGGGCATCGGCAGCCTCTTTAACGGCGGCAGGGTCGCCATGACGTACGGCGGTACCGGGGGTGTCGGAGGCTTCAACCGCAGCGTAACCGACTTCACCTATGACATTCTGCACTTCCCGAAGTCGCCAGCGACCGGCCAGCGCGCGCTCTGGACCTTCATGCAGAATTTCGCCGGCCCGATCTGGTCGGAGCATCCCGATCTGGACGCCGACCTGGCTATCGCGCTGGGCGGCCCCAGTTCGCAACGTTGGGCGGGCCGCACCAAGATTCAGGTACCGATCTACACGCCGGCTGTGGAAGAAGATTACGCCACCAAACCGCCCGAAAATATCCGCGTCGTGCCCGAGATGTTCGCCGAGCCGGGTGTGCAACATCTTCCCATCTTCAACGGCAAGACGGAGTGGCTCCAGACCGTTTTCGGCGGTGAGCTGACCAAGGCCTTTATTGGGGAGGCATCCCTGGCCGACGCCATCACGTCGGCTGTGGCAGAAGGAGATCGCATACTGGCGCGCCAGTAGAGTTGAGCAGGCGTACAGAGGCGCGGAGGGGAGCAGGCTGTTTGTGTGGTGAGCGATAACAGCTTGCGCCTCCGCCCCTCTGACATCTGCCACTGAGAGTCAACCATGACTTCACAATCGCAGACTGCCGTGCGTCCCGCGGAAAAGGCGAGCTTTTTTGGCTGGTGGCGCTGGCGGAGGATCGAGGGCTACCTGTTCATCGCCCCATGGCTGATCGGCTTCGTAGCCTTTGTGCTTGGGCCCTTCCTGGCGTCGTTCTTTCTCAGCTTCGCCGACTGGAACCTGGTAAGGCCGCCCACATGGGTGGGTCTGGAGCACTATCGCACGATGTTCACGAACGATCCCAAGTATATAAAATCGTTCGTGAACACCGTGTATTTCACCGTGTTCCACGTTCCCCTCATCCTCGTGGTGGCCCTTTTCATCGCCCTGTTGCTCAACCGCCAACTGCCCGGGATCGGGGTATTCCGCACGCTCTTTTATCTGCCGTCGGTGACGGCGGGGGTCGCCACGGCCATTCTGTGGCGCTTTATTTTCAATTATCACTACGGTCTGCTAAATCAGGCGATTGGGCTGGTGGGCATCGATGGTCCCAACTGGCTCGGGAGTACCAAGTGGGCGATGCCGGCATTTATCATCATGAGCACATGGGGATTCGGCAGCCTGATGGTGCTTTATCTGGCCGGCCTGCAGGGGGTGCCGCGCGAGCTCTACGAAGCGGCGGAGATCGATGGCGCGACCGCGTGGGACAAATTGCTCAACGTGACGATTCCGATGATGTCGCCGGTGATCTTCTTCACCATGATCATGACCATCATAGGTTCCTTTCAGATTTTCACAGCGGCATTCGTAATGACCGAAGGCGGGCCGGCGGACGCGACGCTCTTCTACATCCTGTATCTGTACCGCAGCGCTTTCCAATGGCTGCGCATTGGCTACGCATCGGCGATGGCCTGGATTCTGTTCCTTGTCATACTGGCGCTGACGCTGATTCAACTCAAACTTTCGAGGCGCTGGGTGTTCTACGCCGGCGAGGAGCTGGCCTGAGACGACAGAACCTGCCAATGAAAGCCGAGCGTTACTCCCGCTACTGTCGGGATGCAGGTCGCAAGGTAGATGCCCAAAGGAGTGCGCACGTAAACAGAGAGGGAGTATGGAAGTAGAGCAGGGGGCAGTCCAAAGTTCAGGTTCGCTTCTCTCGTCGCCAGGGTGGCGTTGGCCTCAGGTGCGCGCGCTATTATTCAATGCATTCCTGTATCTGTTAATTGTGGCCGGCGGCATCGTTTTCCTGATCCCCTTCGTCTGGATGGTTTCAACCTCCCTAAAAACGTTGCCGGAGATTCAGCGGATTCCACAACCCTTGTTGCCGGAGGTGATCCGCTGGGACAACTATTACGTTGCCTGGACCTCCCTACCGTTCACCCGCTGGTTTTTCAACACGGCCTTCATTACCGTTGTCAACATTTTTGGCACGCTGCTGTCCTGTTCACTGGCGGCCTACGGCTTTGCCTACACGCGGTTCCGCGGCCGCAACTTCCTGTTTGTGATTCTTCTCAGCAGCATGATGCTGCCTTACCATGTGCGGCTCATTCCCACCTTTCTCATCTTCAACCATTTGGGCTGGATCAACACCTTTCTGCCGCTCACGGTACCCGCTTTCTTTGGGACAGCCTTTTACATTTTCCTGCTGCGCCAGTTCTTCCTGACCCTGCCCAAAGAGTTGGATGATGCGGCGCGTATTGACGGCTGCAACTCGCTGAACATCTACTGGCGGATCGTCATGCCGCTGTCAAAGCCGGCCCTGGCTGCCGTAACCGCCTTCACCTTCATTGACAGTTGGAACGATTTCCTGGGGCCTCTGATCTACCTGCGCCAGGACAGTCGCCTCACTCTCTCGCTAGGGCTGCGCATGTTTCTGGATTTCCAGGAGGGCACCGGTGATTTGCACTTGATGATGGCTGCCTCAGTGGCCACGCTGATCCCGATCCTGATCGTTTTCTTCTTTGCCCAGAAACATTTCGTCGAAGGGGTCACTTTCACCGGCTTGAAAGGATAAGATGGGACGATGAAGGCAGACGGCAAGCCGGACAGTCGAGGAGGACGGCACGCTTCGGCGCGGGAAGCGGCTGCACCCTTCGACAGGCTCCGTGCCGGCTCCGGGTTTGACGCCCCTTCAGAACTGGACTTGCCGGAAGCGCAGAACACGACCTCGGCTCGGACGTTAAGCGGCGGCGTGCCCGGCTGGCGCACGCGTCTCGGCCTCCTGTCCCCGGACGATGGCATCAACGACGACGAGTTCTGGCTCTATCTGCCGGACGGCGTGTCGCTGATTTTCACGCGCTACCGCACGGCTACCCGCTTCGACCCGATCAGCCCGGACATGGTGGACCGCTACGCCGACCTGGAGCCCATCCTGGACGCGGCGGAGACCCTGCGCATAACCCGGCCCGGCGCCATCGTTTTCCTCTGCAATTCGTGCAGCTTTGTGCGCGGCGTGGGCGGTGACGTGAAGATCTCCGCAGCCATCCGGCGGGCTGTGGACATTCCAGCAACTACGATAAGCACCGCCCAGGTCCAGGCGCTGCGGACACTGGGCGTGCAGCGTGTGGCCGTGGCCGGCCCCTACCCCCCGGATGTGACACAGCTCCTGGTGGATTTCCTCGAAGGGCACGGCTTCGAGGTCACCGGCAGCCAGAGCGCAGGCATGGAAACCGAATGGGAGATCGGTAACTCGACACCCTCGGTTTGGTATAACCTGGCGCGCGCGGTGGATTCCCCGCGCGCCGAGTGCGTCTTGCTGGCCTGCAGCGGCATCCGCACAGCCGCCATCATGGAGCCGCTGGAAGCCGACTTGGGTAAACCGGTCGTCAGCGCGCCGGCGGTGAGCATCTGGGCAGCCTTGCGCCTGGCCGGCGTGAAGGCGCCTGTCTTCGGGCGCGGCGTCCTGCTGGCAGAGTACTGATAGGAACGCCGGGAGAAGGTTTTTGAACCGGCACGGGCGTTCAGATTGAACACAGAATGGAGTCGCAATGGCTGAAGAACCGCTGCAAGCGATCTTTGTCGGGGTAGGCGGGCGCGGGCGCCACTATCTCGAGCATCTGAAGGACTCCCCCCATTTGCGACCGGTGGCGATCGTGGACATCTCCCAGGAAATCCTGGAACGGGAGCGCCTGGCAAATGGACTTCCGGAGACGGCCTGTTTCACCACACTGACCGACGCGCTGCGGCATGTACCGGCCGACACAGTGGGTGTGACAACCCACGCCCGGCTGCACGCGCAGTTTGTCCGGGAGGCGATCCTCGCCGGCAAGCACGTGCTGGTTGAGAAGCCCTTCACCTGCGATCTGGCAGAAGCAGTCCGCCTGGTTGAACTGGCGGACGCCCACGGGGTGAAGATCGTGGTGACCCAGCAGATCCGCTACTTCCGGACGGAACTCACCATGCGCCGGCTGATGCTGGAGCAGGCCTATGGCCCCCCCGGCTTCGGCCACATGCACCACTATAAGCCGCGCTCCGGCCACTACCCCTTGAGCGATCACATGCAACTGTGGCAGATGACGGTGCATGAGATCGATTCGCTGCTGTCAGTGCTCGCCCATCACAAGGTGACGCGCGTCTTCGGATACTCGTTCGAGCCTTCCTGGGGCAACTGGCCCACCCCCTCTACCGCGGTGGCGACGATCGAATTCGATGGCTCCATTCCGTTTACATTGGTGTCGACCTCCCAGGCCCGAGGCAGCGCCTACGAATTCCGCATCGAGTGCGCCGAGGCCACGCTGGTACAGCGCGGCCCCCTCCAGGACATCCCAACCACCTTGCACGCTGAATACCAGGACGGCCGCGTGGTTTCCTTGCCGCTCGACGCGGGGATCGACGTCGAGCCGGGAGATGGCATAAACTGGGTCGCGCGCCTCTTGTATGAATACGTTGTTGAGGGCGTGGAGCCGGAGGTCAGCGGTCGACACAATCTGGATGTGCTGCGGGTAACCGACGCCATCATCCGTTCCACGAAGACCGGGCAGGCCGTATCGCTGGATGGCAATTCCTAGCCTCCCGCCCAGGGCAGGGGTTGCGCGCTCGGTTGAGAAAAGAACGACAGGCCCTGCCTTCCTCCAGCCGGCCTGCCGGTTGTATTGCCAGCGCATGAACCGGTCCCCGTAGCGTTGCTTATCAACTATTATTGTCTTATGGAGCCTTACGATGGGAATACCGAAGGAGAACTGGTTCACGTTGGAGGAGTATCACCGCCGGCTGGCCGCAGCGCGAACAGAAATGGCGGCCCGGGAAATCGATGTGCTGCTCGTGTTCGGCGCCGGCAACGTCTTTTATCTGACCGGCTACAACAGTGTCAATTCGTGGGATTTCCAGTGCTGCATTGTCCCCGACAGCGGCGATCCCATACTGCTTATTTTCAACTTTGAACTGGGGCGTTTCCTGGCCAGCGCGTGGCTGAGCGAACCGGCGCTTTACACGGCGCAGGACGATCCGGTTGCGTCATTGGTCAACCTGCTTGATGACCAGAATCTGCGCAACAGGCGCCTGGGTATTGAGGAGAACAGCCCCAATCTTGGCGTGAAAAACTACCGCCGCCTGCAGCAGATGCTGGCCGGCAGCCGGTGGACGGACGCTTCAGGCCTTGTAGACGAGGTGCGGCTGGTCAAGTCAGAGGCAGAAATTGCCTACATGCGCGAGGCCGGCCGGCTCACCCGGTTGGGCGCGGAAGCCGCGCTGGCGGCGGTTGCTGAAGGCGTCCATGATCATGCGGTGGCCAGCGCCGCATACGAAGTCATGCGGTGTAACGGCAGCGATTTCATGTGCATAGAGCCCATCGTAGCGGCCGGTTATCGTTCCGGCCTGGCCCACAGTACCGTCGGCCACATCCCGATTGAGCGCGGTGACTCGGTCTTCATCGAGTTGGGGGCTTGCGTGCGGCGCTACACGGCGCCGATCATGCGTACGACAGTGGTGGGACCGGCCCCGCCGGAACGTCAGGAGTTGAACGACGCGGCCCAGCTGGCCGTTCAGACGATCGTTGAAACCGCGCGTGCCGGCGTCCCGACCTCGGATGTTGCAGCGGCCGCGCTCCAAAAGGCGATCAAGCCCATTGAGGATCGCATCCAGTTCCACTATAATTTCGGCTATTCGGTTGGAATCGGCTTCCCTCCGGACTGGCTGGAACCGATCCATTTCTTCATCCAACTGCACAATCATGCCCCGTTGCAGGCCGGCATGACCTTTCACCTGCCCTTCACTCTGCGAGTCCTGGGCGAGTATGGCGCCGGCACAAGCGAAACCATCCTGATTACCGAGTCCGGTTGCGAAGTATTGACGGGGGATCAGGCAACGTCATAGCTGGAGCAACCTGACGGGGACGTTGCAGGGAGTCGCGAGCGCCAAGCTCAATACGGTCTCATTCCACCTGGTTTAAGATTGCAGGCAGGCAGATGTGTCAGCCTTGGAATCTTGAAGTTGAAGTCGCATACTCACACGTATCACCCAACTGTTGCAGCGAGACGCTATCATGATCAATGACCCTGTTCTGATCGACGACTGGCATCCGGTCGAACTCTCACAGGAGTTGAAAGAGGGGGAGATCTCAGCGGCGCGTGTGCTGGGGGAGGACATCGTGCTGTGGCGTCTCAAGGGCGAGGTCCTGGCCTGGAGAGACCTGTGCCTTCACCGGGGCACACGTCTGTCGCTTGGACGGGTTGAAAATGATAACCTCGTCTGCCCTTACCATGGCTGGGCCTACAACGGCGAGGGGCAATGCGTACACATTCCGGCCCACCCCGACCAGGTGCCTCCGCAAAAAGCGCGAGCCCGGTCATACCGGGTTCAAGAGAGATACGACATGGTCTGGGTCTCCCTTGGCGATCCCGCACACGATGTTCCTGCGTATCCCGAATGGGATGAGCCGCACTATCACAAGACTTTCTGCGGACCCTACGATATCCAAGCCAGTGCGCCGCGTGTCCTGGAAAACTTTGTCGATGTTGCCCATTTCCCCTTCGTGCATGACGGTCTGTTGGGCGACCAGCGTTACCCGCAAATGGAGGATTACGAGGTCGAGGTAGGGTCAAATGGTGTGATTGCGAGGGATGTTCGGATCTGGCAACCCAGGCCGGACGGGAGTGACCCCGAGCATCCGTCATCCTACACTTTCCATATTCAACGCCCCTTGACAGTCTATGTCGTCAAACCGACTGCTGAGACCCGGTTCGCCTTCTTCTTCACAGTCACGCCGGTCGAGAAGCTGGTTAGTCGCGGCTGGTTGTGGCTTTCTACGGATACAGCGTACGACGTTCCTGAAGATGAAATCCGCGCTTTCCAGGACGAGCTGTTCGACCAGGACATACCGGTCGTGGAATCGCAACGGCCGGAGATGCTTCCGCTGGACTTGCAGGCTGAACTGCATCTGCGGTCCGACCGCACTGCCATTGCCTACCGTAGATGGCTGAACGAGCTGGGGCTTACTTTCGGGACCGCGTAGTAATCGCTGCAGCAAACCATGCACGGCCATCGTCTCGTCTTTCGCCCAGGAATGCAGGTAGAAGTCGAAGAGTTCACTGTACCGGCGCCTGGCTCCAACGAAGTGCTCGTGCGGGCTTCATGCAGCCAGGTGAGCGCCGGCACTGAGTTGAACCAACTCCGCGGCATGGAGCGAAGCGGTCTCCGCGCCGGCTACCCGGGTTACGCCGCGGTGGGGCGGGTCCTGGATGTGGGTGGGGGCATCACCGACTTCGCGCCGGGTTCCCGGGTTCTGATGATGGGGCGCCACGCCACGCACTGGACCGTCGACGTGACCGGCTCGCCTCTGCAGAACGGCTATATTCGGAAGCTGGACGACAGTCTGAGCGACGAACAGGCGACGTTTGCGATCAACGGGGCTACGGCGCTGCACGCAGTCCGGCGGGCGCGTCTGCAGATCGACGAGTCGGTGGTCGTCTTCGGCGTCGGCGTCGTTGGGCAGCTTGCCACCGCACTGGCCCGGCTTGCCGGCGCCTTTCCTGTTGTCGCAGTCGACCTGGTCGGGGAGCGTCTTCAGCTTGCCCGCCAAAGCGGGGCAACCCATGTTGTGAACGCGAGTGCGGAGGACCCGGTGGAGGCTGTTCGAGAGGTCACCGCCGGCGGTGCTCAGTGCCTTTTTCACGCTTCAGCCAATCCGAAGATTTTGCAGACGGTATTCGAGGCCGCCGGCCAGCGGGCGAAGGTGGTGATGGTTGGCAGCGCACCCGGCACAGCCGAAATCGGGCTCCAGGTCGAGTTGCTACGCCGCGAACTGCACGTTTTGGGCGCCTACGAGCTCGACCTCGAAGTGCCGCACGTCTACTGGCCCTGGACGCCGCAACGCGATCGCGCCGTCGTGCTGCGCCGCATTGCCGACCAGACACTGGCGGTCGACCACCTGATCAGTCACAGGATACCCTACACGCAGGCACCGGAGATCTACGCGCGGGCCGCCACCGGGGGCGAGGGGTGGCTGGGCATCATCCTGACGTGGGATGCGTGAGGGTGCAGGCTGGTGGGACCGGCTCGCCCGGGATCGGGGATTGACTTTCGCTGTGTCGCTACCCACAAACTGACAACTTAAGAGGCGTAGCCGTCCTGGTTTTGCTTGCGCCAGTCGGGCTGGTAGCCGCGCTCGCTGGCGAAGCCGTAGGAGGGGCCGATCTGGTTGGGGTGGGACCAGGGCCAGGCCTGGCCGCCGATGATGCGGTACTCTTCGCCCTTGCCGCAGAGCCAATAAAACATGTGGGCGACGTAACGGGCCTGGTCGTGGCCGCCGTAGAAGGCGCGCTGGAAGTCGAAATCGGGCTCGGTGATCCAGTCGCGCTGCGGGGGCGTGGTGCGCCAGTAGTTGTATTTGAGCATGTGGCGCGTGCCCTTGGCGGTAGAGACGCCGCGGCGGTGGAGGATGCTGTGGTGGTGGATGCCGATGGTGCCGGCGGGGCCGTCTGTGAAGACCCCGCCCTCGTCGTCGGGACGCTTGGTGGGCATGATGTGGGAGCCGGGTACGAGCTCAGTTGGGCCGAGCTCGACGGGCGTATCCTGGGGGAAGTAGAAGACCTCGACGAAGTTGAGCTCGGGGCCGAAGATGTGGTCGGCGTCGTTATGCCAGTGCTGCGCGGGCATGGGGCACTCGGCGCGGTGGAGGCTGGCGAGGACGGGCAGGCCGACGTTGCGGCCCAGCAGCGAGCGCATGATGCCGACCACCTGTGGGTTGAGCAGGACGTGCTCCATGAACCAGTCCTCGAGGAAGATGGAGCTGGGCGCGATGGAGAAGCGCATGCGCTCAAGGTCGGCCTCGGTCAGGCCGTCGGGGATGTAGCTGGGGTTGGCCGGGATCCTGCCTTCGAGATAGTCGCAGGTACGGCGGTTGATCTCGTCGGGGACGACGCCGCGCAGCAGCAGATGGCCTTCGCGGCAGAATTCGAGCACCTGCGAATCGGTCAGGATCGGTTCGCCGTCGAAGGTGTGATTGGCCTTGTCGTGGATCATTGTACCACTCAGACCGCGTAGCCGTCCTGGTTATGTTTGCGCCAGTCTGGCTGGTATCCGTTGGTGCTGCCGAAGCCGTAGGAGGGGCCGATCTGGTTGGGGCTGGTCCACGGCCAGGCCTGGCCGCCGATAATGCGGTACTCTTCTCCCCTGCCGCAGAGCCAGTAAAACATGTGGGCGACGTAGCGGGCCTGGTTGTGGCCGCCGTAGTAGGCGCTCTGCAGGTCGAAGTCGGGCTCGGTGATCCAGTCGCGCTGCGGGGGCGTGGTGCGCCAGTAGTTGTATTTGAGCATGTGGCGCGTGCCCTTGGCGGTGGAGAGGCCGCGGCGGTGCAGGATGCTCTGGTGGTGGATGCCGATGGTGCCGGCGGGGCCGTCGGCGAAGACGCCGCCCTCGTCGTTGGGGCGCTTGGTGGGCATGATGTGGGAGCCGGGCACCAGTTCGGTCGGGCCGAGCTCGACGGGTGTATCCTGGGGGAAGTAGAAGACCTCGACGAAGTTGAGCTCAGGGCCGAAGACATGGTCGGCGTCGTGATGCCAGCCCTGCGCGGGCATGGGGCACTGGACGTGATGGTGGCTGGCGAGGACCGGCAGACCGAAGCTGCGGCCCAGCAGCGAGCGCATGACGCCGACGACGTGTGAGTTGAGCAGGACGTTCTCAACGAACCAGTCTTCGAGGAAGATGGTGCTGGGTTCGTGGGAAGCGCGGATGCGTTCAAGGTCGGCTTCGGTGAGGCCATCGGGGATGTAGCTGGGGTTGGCCGGGATTTTGCCTTCGAGATAGTCGCAGGTGCGGCGGTTGATCTCGTCGGGAACGACGCCCTTGAGCAGCAGATGGCCTTCGCGGCAGAATTCGAGCACTTGCGAGTCGGTCAGGGACGGTTCGCCGTCGCAAGTGTGATTGGTTTTGTCGTGGATCATTGTGCTCTCCTGGGTGGGCTCGGCGTGCGGATCAATTTAGCATAACTCTGTGGTTTTGGAAACAGGATCATCAAGACGGGTGCATCCCAAAATGGGGTGAACTCTCGCAGTCCTCTGGTAGCGCCTTGGCCAGGACCTGTCCGCGTGCCGAGCTGCGCCAGAAAAACCAGCAACTCTCTCCTTTTCACTTTCTACTCGCATTTGGGCGGTCGGGCCTATTCGGCCCTCCCTTGTGCGGGGGCTCCGCCCCCGCAACGCCCCCCCTCCTACAACATGCCTCGTCAACCGGGTGTCGACATTGGTGACGGCTGCCCAATTGAAAGTGTCCAGCCAGACCACGTCCCGCCAGTCCCATCAGATCCCCGCGGGTGCCGGCCTTGTGCCTGCCCTCGCACCCTCCCCAACTGACGGACTCCTCCGCACGGCCGGACCTGGCGCCTGCACTGCGTCTCGCTCAAAGACGGTAAGCAACTCCAGCCACCGCTGGCACTGATTTCTTGCCAGACTGTTCCCACCCCAAAATCTGGGATGCACCCATCAAGACTCGCGGACTTTGGACGCGCGGCGGAGCCGGATCTCAGCGGCTGGCGATCAGCGCAATTGCAGAGTGGGAGTGTTAAGATGGCCATGAAGGCATTGGCAAGCTGGTGGCGCCGCTTTTCTATGCGCATACGCGCGATTTTGATGTTCGCACGGGGCGTCAGACGAACACATGCTTCAATGTATCGATGCTTTCGCTGTTGTGGTTGGGGAAGAAGTGAACATTGATAGAACTGACTCTTGTTCCTTTTCTTCCTCTTTGCGAGGGGGAATCCGTTAAGTTTACAGAATGGCTTTGCGAATGTGAATATAGGTTGGCACGACTAGATGCGGTTGTAGCATGTGCACTCATGGAGGGTCCGCATGGATAAGGCTGAGTTAACTATCGAAATAAGAAATCATTCGATTATCGAGACTGTCGAGAATGTCGAGGAACTTGAGAATACCCTCAGACACGCCCATAAACAGAAATCAGCCAGTGTGTACATAGTCATACCGGCGTATAGGAACACAATGGCGATCGAATTAGATGAGGTTCATGGATGCATCATGTTCATGGATAAGTCGTTAGATCCACCATACAATATGCTTCTAGAAGATCCTGACGCTCCAGATGAAGACTTTGAATTTGATGTGGGAGGGACTCCAACGCCAATTGCATTGAAATATTGTATTCCAATTGAAAAAGTAATCGATCTGGCAAGACATTTTTTCCTATTTGGCAGATTCCCAGAGGGCATTGAATGGGAAGAAACTTAGGTTACGCTGACATATGTCACGAGAGTTCGAAAAACCGAAAATTGAAGTAGTTTCCAGAAGCTTGGCCACAATGAAAGGTGTAATCCGCTCATTTGCTACCGCAAGCCATCACCATTCCTGAAGCAGATGGTTTCATTCACTCACAACCGGACCCACCTCCTTCTTCCTCCCGGTTACCTCAGGCGCACACAGCGCTACTACTGCTGAATCGCGCCGCACAACGGCGGCATGCTGGAAAGCCTACAAGTGGGTCTGAGCACGGGCGCGCGTCTCAGCCGCAGCTACGCCTACAACGAGTTCGGCGACGTCACCGCGCTGACCGCAGACACCATCATTCACCGATTCACCTGTGACGGCCTAGCCCGTTTCACCGCCTCCGACAGCGCCAGCAGCACCGTGCGCAACAAGGGGCTCGCTGGCCAGGAGATGCTTGGCCAGGGTGACGAGAACCGCCTTTCGGAAGTGCAGGACAGCAATTGTCTCAGTCACTTCGTGGTCCTGTCATCGCGGCCATGTACGCGCAGGGATTATCCTCCTGTCCATCAACGCGGATGGGTTTGGAGGATATGTGCTAACGGCCAGTATTGTCGCGAATGAGGATAAGATGGCGCCGTGGGCTAGGACGAATGCAGCCCTCGACTCACAACCCCGGAGGAACGCCGAACGGCGCGTCGGCGAAGCGGGCCGTGGCCGCGTTCAGGGGCCAGGTCTGTCCGCCCTCGGTCTTGAACTGCGCGTGCTTGCCGCACAGCCACAGGAACATCTCGGCCGCATGGCTGGCTGCCAGCCATCTATCGCGATAGTAGCCGGAGTCCCCCGTCGGCAGGTAGGGCGCGTTGCCGAAGTCGAAGTCGGGATCGAAGCACCAGTCGCGCTGCGGCGGTGCGGTGCGGAAATAGTTGTACTTCAACGCATTGCGGACCCCCGGCGTCTTCGCCCGCATCGAAGTCGAGCGCCGGTGCCAGATCGAGTAGACGGTGATGAAGATCGAGCCGGCCGGCCCGGCCATGAACTCGCTGCCGCGCACCCGGTCCAGATGCTTGAGGTGGTCATTGGCCGAGTAGAGGAGATGCGTCCCGGGGATAATCTCAGTCGGACCCATCTCCATCGTGCAATCCTGCGGCAGATAGAAGACCTGCAAGTTGCGCAACTCATGCGTGAACTTTGAATTGCCGTCGCGGTGCCAGCCCTGCGCCTCCATCGGATATTCGACGCGGTGATTGCTCATCAGTAGCGGCAGCCCGAAATTGACGCCCAGCAGCGAGCGCACCGCGCCCGCAGCCTGCGGATTCTTGATCACGCCGTCCAAGAACCAGTCTTCATACAGGATCTCGGTCGGCTCATGCGAGGTATTCTTCTCCAGAAAGGCGCGGGCGCGCGCGTTGACGTCGTCCGGCACGACCGCTTCCAGCCGGATATAGCCCTGTTTGCACAGCTCCAGGACCTCGTTATCGTTCAGGGTCGGCTCACAGTCGTAGTAGATTTTCATCGCTCTATCTCCACTTCTCCAGAATGAACTCACAGCCCAGCCCGGTGGGCCGGTTCTCATCGGGCACCAGCGCCAGATTGGGGAACTGCACGATCCGCCAGCCGTCCTGCATGGCGTCAAGTACGGTCTCGTAGGGCCACGGGTCGCCCGGATGCTGCTCCACCACCTCACCGCCCTCCACCAGCGAAAACCCAATCACCTGCGACGCCACCGATGTCTGGTCTGCCTGCAGGTAGAGCAGATCCTGCTGCCCTGTGCCGCCGCGGCGCAGCGTCTCGAGCACCTCTCGCAACTGATCTTCCGCCAGCGTCCCTTTTTGCAGCGCTTCGATACAGCTCTCAAGCTGTTGTATCGCCGTCTGCGCCATGTCCGTCTCCTGCACAGTGCGCCGGTCATGGGGATGCACACGGCGTTCCCCATGACCGGCCTGTTGATTATCGTTCCCAGAGCCGGCGCAGGATGCCCTGCAGCCCGCCGCTCCTTACCACTTGCTCAGATCCCACGAGCCGCCGCTTTCCGTGCTGTTCGTCTCAATGGCACGGTCGGCCCACTCCTCCCAGACCTGTTGCATGCGTTCGGCGGCCTCATCGATGGTGATCTGGTCCAGATAGAACTCCTGCAAGATGATGAACGCCTCCTCGCGCGCGCCGGCATCAACCATGTCCGCATAGGACCAGCGCATCACACTTGTCGGAATATGCGCCTTGGCCGGTTCGGCCACCTCCGGCCGCACGTTCGGCTCCACATCCTTGATCACAGGGACCAGGCCCGGTCGGCCTTTGACCGCATGGCCCCAGTTGGCGGAAAGGAATTGCAGGAAGTCAACCGAAGCCTCAAGCGTGCCGCGCTTGACAGCGGCGGCATTGACCACCCAGGCGCCGGCGGGCCCGCCCACAAACGGCCCCGGCTCCTCTTCCATCGAATACTCGGAATCCACCAGCCCGACCACCGGGCCGGAGGCCACGCCCACCTCGAAATCGACCTCAGGATTGCCCAGAATGGCCTCGGCCTCCCAGGAGCCGCTCATGCGGATCAGCACCTTCCCGGTCAGGAAGTCGCTCAACTGCACCGGCGCCCCGATCTTCCACTCCTCGGTCACGTAGGGCACCCACAGCTTTCCAAGCCGCAGCGTCTCCTTGTACTCGGTATCGGTCGCCGCGAACAGGCCCTGCTTGATGGCGCGTACGAATTCCTCAGCCTCGATCACATTTTCGCTCAGGCTGACCTTGTAGTCCAGCCGCCATTCCGCCAGTCCTTTTGGCTCGATGATCGAATGGTCGAAGATCAGGCTGTCCCAGTTGCCGGCGGGCGAGCAACACATGAGGTGCATGGGCGTCTCATGGCCGGCCGCCTTCAACTCTTTCAACAACTCGACCAGTACGGTGATGTTTGTACGCGGGCTGGGGAACTCCAGGCCCAGCTCATCAAGCGCGGTCTTGTTGTAGTAGATGAGCGATGGCGCGGCTGTTTCGAGCGGAATCGAGTAGTAGCGTCCGGCCAGGCTCTTGCTCTGCGCCAGAATGCCATCGAACCCGTTCGCCCACTGGTCGACCCAGCGTTCGCTGCCGGCCTTGCCATCCGTCACATAGGGGTTGGGCTGGCGGAAGTAGGCATCCAGGGGAACCAGAAGCCCTCTGTCGCCTTCAGCGCCGTCGTAGCCGGTGCTGCCGTAGTAGCGCATCAGGTCGGGGCCTTGACCGGCGGCGATCGCTGTCTTCATGTACCAGATCAGAGAGGTCTGCGCGCCGGGCGGGGCCTCGGGTACGCCGAAGGGCACGACGTCGATGCCCGGATGCATCTCTTCCCACTGGGCGATCAGTTCTGCCATGTACTCGTTGCCGGTCTCACCGGCCGCTCTCTGGGCGTCTGTCAGCCCCTCGGGCGGCATGTAGCCCCCGTCGAACATGACGACCAGCTCACCCTCGTAGTCAAGATCCGGCGGTCCGGTTGCCGGCACTTCCACCACTTTCTCGACAACCCTCTCGACTTCGACGACCTGCGGCGCGCAGGCGCCCATCAGTGCGACAAGCGCGACTGCGATCACGGTGAAGATCAGGCGTCGTGGGCTTGTATACGACTTCCTCTGCGTTTGCGCAAACGTATCCTTGGATTTCATCGGTAGCTTCTCCTTGGCTGGCTTAAGTCCCGTTTGAAACTGTCCGTTTGCTGCGCATCGATCGATAGGCTTCTCCTCTGTTTCCCTGCACTTCCTGCATTCACGGCTATAGCTCTGCATGAACGCTTAGAATTTGAGTGCCCCGCTCGACAACCCCTGTATGAACGCCTTGCGCGCCAGTATGAACACGAGCACGAGCGGCAGCGAAGAGATGACAAAGGCGGCGAACATGAACCCCCACTGTGTCTGGCCAAGACTCGACCCATGAAAGACGGATTTGGCAATACTGAATATGCCCAGCGTCACCGTTTTATTCTTGTCCGAAGTCAACGTCACCGACGGCCAGATGATGTCATTCCACTGCCCCAGGAGCAGAATGATCATCAGCGTCGCCATAATGGGCCGGCACAGGGGCAGCGCGATCTTGAAAAACACCTGCCAGTCGCCCGCGCCGTCGATGCGCGCGGCCTCGAACAGCTCCTCGGGAAGCCCGGCCATGAAAGGGCGAATCAGAAAGACGCCGAAGACAGCGCCGCCGGCCGCATAGGGAAAGATCAAGGCCCAGCGCGTGTTCATCATCCCCAGGCTCAACACCAACAGATACTGCGGCACGAGATAGAGGACGAACGGGATCATCATCAACATGATAATCGCGTAGAAAAACATCTCTTTCCCCGGAAAACTGAACCGGGCGAAGACGTAGGAGGTATAGCTCGCCAGCGCGAGGGCAAATGGAATGGCGATGGCGCTGATAATGCTGCTGTTGAGGATATAGCGGCTCATACCGCCGGCCATTACCCAATAGTTCTTAAAGTGATAGGGCAGCGTCAGCGTCCAGGGATGCGCTTCGAACTGATCGGCCGTCTTGCCGGCATCGATAAGCAGCAGCACCAGCGGCCCGAGGGACAGTAGCAGGGTCGGGATCAGAACCAGGTGCAGCAGCCCCTGAAGACGCTGCAGCCCTGCCCGCAGCGACTCTTGCTGCGATGGCCCTGTGCGGCTAACGCCCGTTGTCACGTTAAACAGCATCCCGTTCTCCTCCACAAACTCGGTGCTAGGGAAACGAAATCAGCCAATCGCGATCGCTCCGGCAGTGGGCCTCTAGGCCTCGTACTCAATGCCGGACCGCAGATAGCGGCGCGTCATTACGGTCAGGCCGACGATGACCAGGAACAGGAGCGTGCCAATCGCCGAGCCGTACCCGAAACGTGAAGAAAAGAAAGCCTGACTGTACATGTGAAACGCCGGCACCATCGTCGCTGAACCGGGACCTCCGCCCGTCATGGCGAACTGCAGATTGAACCCCTGCAAGGTGCCGATGACATTCAGGACGATCACCAGGCGGATGGCGCCAACGATATAGGGCAGATCGACATGTCTGATCCGTTGTAACGTCGAAGAGGAATCCAGGCGGAAGGCGTCGATCAGCTCGCGGGGGATATCGATCAGAGCTGCCAGCAGGATCAACATGATGGTGGCGTTGATCCACGGAAAGCTGAAGAAGACCAGTGCGGCCAGCGCCGTATCGAAGCTGCCCAGCCAGTCATGCGTCAGAAAATCCAGCCCGACCGCGGTGAGGACGTTGTTGATCAAGCCGTAGCGGGCATGATAGATATAGCGCCAGGTCAATATGATCACAATGGCCGGCACGAGCGTCGGGATCAGAAACGCCGTGCGATAGAAGTCCCCCATGCGCTGGCTGCGCAGCGAGAACAGCAGCTCCGCGACCAGCAGGGGCGGAATCAGGCCGGTGACCATGTTGGCAAACAGGAGGATGACGGCGTTCTTGATCGAGGCGCGAAATATGCGGTCGCTGGCGAGGTCGGTGAAGTTTTCCAGCCCGATAAATTTGCCGCTGAGGCCGTCATAGTTGGTGAAGGAGTAGTAGAGCGCCATCAGCGGCGGGTAGTAGGAGAAGACGCCCAGCAGTGCGAAGATCGGCACGAGGTACAGGTAGTAGCGCTTCGCCCGCCATACTCTCTGGACCAGCGAAGCCTGACTCGTGCGATGCATTGGAATGCTGCCCGCGTCAGCGTGTGGAGTCTGCACGACGTCAGCCATGATTTGTGCCTGTGGACTGTGAAGGGGCGGCCACGACCGGCAATATTATATCATTACCTCATTGGCCCCAACAACCCCAAAAAAAGGGGCTGTGGGGTGCATCTTAGATTTGGGGTGGGAACAGTCTGGCGGGGAATCAGTGCCAGCGGTGGCTGGAATTGTTTAACGTCTTTGTGCGAGACGCAGGGCTGGCGCCAGGCCTGGCCGTACGGTGGAGTTCGTCAGTTGGGGAGGGTGCGAGGGCAGGCACAAGGCCGGCACTTGCAGGGATCTGATGGGACTGTGGGACGAGGTCTGGCCAGACACCTTCGATTAGGCACCTGTCACCAATATCGACACCAGGTCGAATAGGCATGTTGTAGGAGAGGGGGCGTTGCGGGGGCGGAGCCCCCGCACAAGGGAGGGCCGAATAGGCCCGACCGCCCAAAAAAGCGAGGAGAGAGCGAAGAGGAGTGAGGAGAGAGAACTGCCGTTTCCTCTGCCTCAGGGTTGAGCGCGGACTGGACATGGCCCCATTGCTTCCCGAGGTATGAGAAAGTTCACCTCTATTTTGGGATGCGCCGGGCTGTGCCCCCTGCTTTAGCGATCACGGGAAGGATGCTATACTTCTGGGTACTCAATTTGCAGGGGAAAGGAACCAGGTATGAGCGAGGTGTTTCGGGTTTGCCCCAACTGCGGGCAGAATGTGGCGATGGCGGCGCGGCACTGCGGCGAATGCGGCTACGATGTGCAGGGCGGTTATCCGCTTGAGAGCCGCAACACGCTGCCGGCGGTAGTGGCGAAGGTTGGGTTGCCGGTGGCGGCCGGGCTGGCCAGCTTTGCGCTGCGGGCCGGGTGGAAGTTGCTGCAGAAACAGATGCCGGAGCTGGCGTCCAACGCGCTCAGCCGCAACGCGACGCGGCCGCCGGCGCCCGCCCGAAAGGGACGGGGCAACCGGTTCATTCATATTCGTTCGAAATGGGCTGTCGGTGATCGAAACGGTGTGTGGCGGTCCGGCGAGGAGGAACACACCATCGAGATCGACGACGGGTAGGACGGCAGTGGTCAGTCGAGCGTATAGGGAACTGATTAACGAGCACCGGTGGCCGGTGCTCGCTGTTGTCAGAGCTCGTCGATCGTTTGCCAGCGGGCCGCGGTGTTGCGCTGACGCTGGGAAAAGCGCCAGCCCCAACCGGTGATGCTGAAGCCGATGGCGATGAAGAGACCGGCCACCATATAGGCCAGCAACTCGGGCCAGAGCAGAATCGCCACGCCAAAGAGAATCAGTATCAGCCCGGGGGCGATGAACAGCCAGCGCCCGAAACCGCCGGCCTGCTGTGAGATTCGCTGTCCTGTGCGAAAGAAGCGCACAGAGGTTTGTTGTCCAGTAAACATAATTCAGACTCCGTAGGAACCATGCGCAGCGTTCACGGTATACGGACGCTGCGCATTGCTTTATCCTTTGCGTGCGAAAACGGGCCGCCTATTCCCGGCTGCGGGCGAAGAGGATGAAGGCATAGTAGAGCAGCGTCGTGATCGCTTGAATCGCGGCGGCCACGTAGGTCAGCGCCGCGGCGTCGAGCACCGCGTTGACCCCCTTCATCTCGTGCTGGCCGACGAACCCCTGCGTCACCAGGACCTCCTTGGCTCGCTTGCTGGCGTTAAACTCCACCGGCAGCGTCACCAGCGTAAACACGGCGACCGCGGCGAAGAGGATCAGTCCCACCAGCGAGATCGTGAACCCCAGCCCGGGCCCCATGAACATGCCGATGATAAAGATGATCGGGCCCAGCCAGCTGCCGATCTGGACGCTGGGAACGATGGCGCTGCGCAGGGCGAGCGGGGCGTAGTTGGTGCTGTGTTGGATGGCGTGTCCGGCCTCATGCGCGGCAACGCCGACCGCGGCAACGCTGTTGCTTTGATAGACCTGTGGGCTCAGGCGCAGCGTCCTCGACCTCGGATCATAGTGGTCGGAGAGGAAGCCGCGCGTCTCTTCGACGTTGACGTGGCCCAGCCCGTTGGAATCGAGGATGCGTCGCGCCACCTGCGCGCCGGCTGCGCCGCGTCCCGCCGACACCCGCGAATACTTGTTGAAGGCAGATTTGACTTTCATCTGCGCCCACAGGCCCAGCGCGAGGGCGGGCAGGCTGATGATGAAATAGAGCGGATCGAAGAAAAACATTTCTCACCTCGTAGAGAGTTTTCAACTAGCAGACGAATCCCCGGTTGCGGCCGATTCGTTTGTTATCTGGCTGAACGCAGACTCGGCACTGTTTTCCAAGTCTACGTCCTGAGTTTACACAAGTCTGGCGCTCCGTTCCTGACGCGCACCTGACAGGGTGCTGTCACCTGGCTGAACTCACCTCTTCTTGTGCATGCCGGAGTTTGCGTCCCCGGTTATTCAACGAGCTGAACTCCCATACCTCATAACCACACGACGTCAATCGCCCATGGGCGGACAGAAGTACGATTCAGGCGAACGGCCTCAGGCTAACCGTATAGCCGCTCAAGCGGGCTTCTCCTCTTTGCCACGTTTACGGTCAAGCATCAGGAACACATAAAGATATTGCAACACTGCCATGAAGGCCTGGACGGCCCCGGCCACATAAGTCAGGGCGGCGGCGTTCAGAACCATGTTGACGCCACTCAGTTCCTCCTGCCTGAAGACGAGCCCCTGATCGACAAGGGCCTGCTTGGCGCGCTTGCTGGCGTCAAACTCAACCGGCAGTGTGATCAGCGCAAACAGAACCGTCCCGCTGAAAAGTATCAGGCCGACCAATGCCAGAATCCGCCCCCAGGTTGAGGGAATGGCAATCCCGATAGAAAAGAGAATCGGCCCCAGCCAACTGCCGTAATGCACACTGAGAATCATCTTGCTGCGCAGGGCCAGAGGCCGGTAGCTTTCTCTGTCCTGCAAGGCGTGCCCGACTTCGTGAGCAGCGACGCCAATGGCGGCGACACTGTTGCCCTGATACACCTGCCTGCTCAGTCGCAGGGTCTTCCTGGACGGGTCATAGTGATCGGAAAGGAAGCCTCGCGTCTCTTCTACCTTCACATGCCCCAACCCGCTCGAATCAAGAATGTAGCGCGCTACCTGCGCGCCGGGCACGTTGATTTCGGACGACACCTTGGAATACTTATTCCATGCAGAACGCAGTATGAGTTGCGCAATAAAGGCCAGCAGAAGACCGGGAAAGCTGGAATACAGAGTTATCGTAAGAGCGTCCATGCCTCAACTCACCCGTTCTCGACCAGGCTTTTGCGATGGGCATAGTTCCCGCAGCGAATCACGCAAATCACAGGTCAAAAACCGTAGTTTCTTAATGAGCTCCTATTGTACCATTACGAATCCAGTATCTCCGCAGTTTCTCTCTTCTGCGTTAGCGTAGAGTTAACTTTACGTTTGCGCGCGTCTGCGCGCCAGTGCCGCCAGCTGCCGAATCTCGGCGCTGCCGAGAAGATAGCTGGCAACCACATAGATGAGAACGCCAAGCCCTCCCCCAACGACCGCCGCGACCCAGCCGGCGGGAATCCCGAAGACGGTGGCGCCGCCGGGCAAAAGTTCCAGCCCAAAGAGGATTGCGCCGGCCATGACCGCGGACGCGATCAGCGAGCGTCCCCCGCTGGTCAGCAGCTGGCGCACGGGCAGGCCCTGCACGGTTGTTGCCTGCTCCGCTTCCCGGAGGGGCGCACGCACCTTTCGCGCCAGCAGGACCAGCAGAACGAGCATCTCCAGCGCGGTGGCGATGCTGTTGGCCAGGGCGAGGCCACCAAAACTCAGGCGGCCAATCAGGGCCAGGCTGAGGAGGATGTTTAGCGCCACGGTGGCGACGCCGGCGACAACCGGGGTGGCGGTGTCGTGGAGTGCGTAAAAGACCCGCACCACGATCTCGACCACGGCGTGGGCCACCAACCCGAGGGCATAAAAGCGCAGCGCGTAGGCGACGGCCTGGGTGCTGGCAGCGTCGAAACGCCCCCGTTGGAAGAGAAGCTCGATCAGCTGCTCGTCCAGGACATAGAGCAGGAACGCGGCCGGTATCGACAGGAAAAGAATCAGCCGCAGCAGGCCGGAGAGCGTTGCCATCAGCTGAGCGCGGTCGCCGGCCGCGACCTGCGCCGAGAAGGTGGGAAAGGCAACGGTCGCCACGGCCTGGGCAAAGATACCCTGCGGCAGCAACATCAGCAGCCAGGCGTAGTTGAGAGCGCTGAGGCTGCCGTCCGGCAGGCCGCTGGCCAGGATCGTGTTGACGAGAAAGTTGAGCTGCACAAAGAGGAGCCCCAGCACACGCGGCCCCATCAGCCGCGCCACCTCCCGCACCTGCGCATCGCCGATACGGAAGCTGAAGCGGTAGCGCACATTCTGCCGGAGAAGCGCCGGCAGCTGCACGAGCAGGTGCAGCACGGAACCGCCGGCCACGCCGACCACCAGGCCATGAATGCCGAGCACCGGCGCGAGCAGCCAGGCGCCGGCGATGATGGCGCAGTTGTAGAGCACGGGCGCGACCGCCGGCAGCAGGAAGTGCTGCACCGCGTTGAGCGCGCCCATGATCAGGCCGCTGGCGCCGAAGACGACCGTGCTCGCCAGCATCCAGCGCATCAGCGAGGCGGTCAACTGCTGCTGCTCGACGGAAAAGCCCGGCGCGATCACGCCGGCGACAAGGGGCTCGGCGAAGAGCATCGCCAAGCCACAGAGGATGACGAGGAACAGGGTCAACAGGTTCAGAATGCGGCTGAACAGCAGCCACGCCTGTTGCTGGCTGCCCTCTGTCCAGGCAGCGGCGAAGGTGGGGATGAAGGCGCTGCCCAGGGCGCCGCCGGCTACCAGTTGAAAGAGCAGGTCAGGAATGCGGAAGGCGGCCAGGTAGGCGTCCAGGTCGGCCGCGGTGCCGAAGCGGGCGCCGATGATCATCTCCCGCAGCAGGCCCGTTCCCCGGCTGAGGATGAACAGCAGCATGACCAGCGTGGCGGCGCTGGCAATTCCTCTGCTATCCAGCGCTCGCACACCTCCATTGCCGTTCTGGGCGTCTGCGCTGCGGCTGTCCGGTCTCGTCATAGCGGTGGATGATGTTGCTGGTGAACGCCTGCCGCTTTTTGCCTGGCAGGAACGGTTCTGTACAATATATTTTCCTCCCGGTGCTGTTTTCGGCAGTCACATTTCAGTTGCCGAGCGAGTACCTGCGAAAGACTGTAAACCGAAAGTTTCCAAGGCCGCAATTCCATGTCAAACGCGTATCTATCAGTGAACGCCTGGCGCGAGATTTTTGCCCGCATATTCAATGACTCCGACCTGCAGTCCAATGTCAGCCCGGACTGGTTGATCAACCCTGCCACCCGCCGCCGTCTCAAACTGGACTATCTGTGCCAGTCGGTCGGTATCGCCGTACGCTTCTCCGGCCTGACCGGCAAAGGGCGCCGCCGCGGCGACTGGGAGCTTCTGGAAGATGAGCAGCGCGACCAGACACGCGATGAACTGTGCCGGCTGCATGGCATCCAACTGGCTGTGATCGACCCGTTTGACGACCCGCTCAAGCAGATGGATCGATTCATGTCGGTGTTGAGCCGGGCCAGGCGTCTGACCGCGCTGGGTGACCATAACAGCCGGGAGAAAGGCGTCTCCATGGATGCGCTGGCCGCGGCCGTGCAAAGCGCCAATCAGTTGCGCTTCTCCCTTTCCAGGAATCCGGAGCAGACGGTTGGCACGCTGGCGGAGGCCTGGCGTGACCGGGAGGCGAACATTGCTACGTCGCTGCAGGAGGCGGCCGCAGTCAAAGGGCCGCAGCCGACGCGGTCGCAACAGCGCGCACTGGCGCAGCTCGCTTGCGGACAGCGCATTGTCCACACACATTTCGGTGACGGTGTGATTACGGAAGTGAGCGGAGAGGGCGTGGATAAACGGATCAAGATCCTCTTCGACGGCGACCAGGAGCGCACCTTTCTCGCCTCCCTTCTGGCCGATAAGCTGGAGGCGTCTCCCTGACAGCGAGACGGCATGTGCGGAGAAACCATCACCCGTTCCGCAACGTCGAGATCCCCTGCACAGCAACGCCCCTCTAACAGTGCAAAAACACCCTTACTGGATAGGCAAGGGTGTTGAAAGTCAGCGCGGCCCATAGCACGGCCTCTCAATTGTTCGCGCGTTCAGATTTCAGATGCGCGGCCGCGCCGGCGAGGGTCCCCGTTTTCGCCTTCACGACAGCCGCAGTCGAAACGGGCAAAGACTACCCTTCTTCTTTTGCGGCGCTCCTGGATTCACTCTGTGAACTGCTCTTCGATTCCGCCTTGGTTTCGCTCTTGGACTCGCCTTTCGATTCGCTCTCTGCGGCTTTATCCGGGCCAGATCCATTGCTGTCGGTCTTTTGCGCCGCTGTCTTCTGGGCCGCGGCCTTCTTCTTCTCATCCTCCTTCTTGCTGTCGGTGATATACCATCCACTACCCTTGAAGTGAATGGCCGGCTTGCTCGGAAGCCGGGTGACTTCGACCGAGCTGCAGGCCGGGCAAGCGGGAAGAACGGTGCTGGAAAATGACACGATGCGTTCGTATTGATTCCCGCACTCTTTGCAGACAAGTTCATAAATTGGCATCGATCCGTCCCGTCCCTGTCGTGATTATCTTTGTCAATCCCGCGGACACAACTATACTACCTGAAGTCCTCTCATGGCCCGATCTGTTGCGTCCTGCACCGTAAAGGGCGCATTCGATAAGTATACCTTTTCATAGAGTCGTTGTCGAATTCCAACAGGGAAATTGAGTTAAGTTTGCAACCGACACCGTCCGCTTCTGCTGGTCCAAATCGTGGCCTTTTCAGACGCCGGCGTGAGGCCTGAACACCGACCTGATCAAGGTTAGACCCACTCCCAGCCGATGTCCTTCGACTTTGTTCAAGGTGTAATCGAAAACGGGTGTTACGAACCGGAAGGCGTCTACCTGACGGCGCCATTTGAAGGCCGGCGGCGTGTCGTCCAGGAATGGGGGGCCCGCCCAGAGTACTACCGCCGCTTTCTAGTAGGCGCCAAGGCGCTCCTCGGACACAATGGCGTTGACTTTGAAATGGTCCCCGGTGAGAGAATCATCGCGGCGGACAGTGGCATCATAACCACAATCGGCAATGACCGCGAACGGTATGGTCGCTTCATCCGCATCTCCCACCCATGGGGCGAGTCTCTCTACACCCGCCTGCAGAACTTCGTTGTCGACGCGGGGCAGCGTGTGGAGCGGGGTGAGCTACTCGGTTACTACAGTCAAATGCCCGGGCCTGGACAGCACTTCCATTTTGGCATTCGTTTTATCCCGTATACGGTCGTTGACGGATGGGGTGGCTATTCGAATCCGCTGCCTCATTTTTCACCGAATTCCATTCTTCTTGATTCCGATTGACTTTTCCTTGTTTTGAAGAATTATTTGTTCATATTTTTATTGTTAATTCAGTATGACTTCGTAGGGACTGGGGAAATGGGGATATGTGAATCCAAGGAACTATATGTGGTGATGTGAAAGCAGAGCGTCTGTATGTAGTGGCTGTGCGGCCCGTGGAGCGCGAATTCAGCGGGGATAGTTCAGAGGGAAGCACAGGAAAGATTTGGATGGAGTGATCCGCCGAACAAATGCTCGACACAAGATGTAGGGCTTGTCCCCAAGTTGTGCCCGGCTGAGTATAACTCACGGAAAATGGGGATAAAGAACCATCAGGGTTATGAGCAGATTTTATCCACTTTTTTTAAGGTTATCCCCGAAATTATCCCCAATTATCCCCTCTTCCCCCGTATGTGGACGGTTTATCCACGGCAGCTGCTAGCTCAGGGGCCTCTTGGCCGTCCTGGTCACCGCAGTTGACCTGCCTGCCCGCGATGGGGCACGGCTCTTGCTCAGACGAGGCTGCGGTTACGGCCAGACACTGCGTCTCATCTGGATTGACGGCGCCTATCGCGGCTCTTTGCAGGATGGGTTGCGAGGCGGTGTCGAACTCACCCACAAAGAATTGTTCGTAAGTTGATTGCTCGGGCGTGATCCGAAGCGCTTTCCCTCATCCAACATGCGAGAGGAATCGATCGCGTCAGCAGGGACTACCCATGCGCAGGTTCGGACATCTCCATGCGCGCCTTGGCGGAAAGTGCAGGGAGATGTCCTTCGTTGTCGATCACCTGCTGCAGGTGGCGCATACGGGCGGGCGACGCGGTCCGGCGCATAACATCAGAGTGCATCTGATCGATCCAATAGCGGTGATGGTTGGCGATGTATTGCTTCAACTCCTCAATCTCCAGATCGGTCTCGCAGTGGGCGCAGCAGTTCAGGGTGAACATGCGGCGCCGTGTGCTGCCACCAAAGGAGGCGTGCATCAGGTTGTGGTTGAAGGCAACCACGTCGCCCGGCCGCGTCTCCAGAGCCATCGCCGGCACGTCACTTTGCTCGATCCCCCAGCGCTCCAGGGACTCGCTCGCCTGGCGGGCTTCCCAGCCCATGAACATGTCCCGCCGGTGTGTGCCGGGGATGACGCGCAGGCAGCCGCTATCCTGGTCGACCTCATCCAGATAGAGCGCGACTTTGAGAAACTTGCCCACCTCATGGAAGCCGTCGCTGTGCCAGCGGGTGTCCCCGGTGTAGAAGTTGCCATCGCCGCCCAGGTAGTTGAAATCCTCGCCCAGCACGCCGGAAATCAGCCCCACCAGCTTGGGATGATCCAGGAGTGTGCTGAGCCGTTCGCGCTGGTCGATAAAGGGCACGATGCAGGAGCGTTTGCTGCCGTCATGGACAACGTTTCGTCCTCGGAAGACCGCCTCGAACTCCTCGGTGATCCAGTCGATTTCATCCTCCAGCAGCCCGGGCAGAGCAAGGTATCCGAAGGTTTCGAAAAACTGTTTCTGTTTGCATGTCAGTTCCATCTTCGCTCCCTCCCTGGCGTGTGGAATCGAGGCCGGGGCGCGTGACCCGAATGATAGACTGGACGGATATCTGGTCTGAATCGGGGGTCGAAAAAACCGTTTGACACAACGACAATACGTGATATAGTTGCACCCGTAAACAACTATATTGCTTGCCATCTGAAATGTCAATTCCCCGGCAAAGTCCTTGTTGCAGCGTGCGTGAGATAAGGTTGCGTGCTATGCAGGGCGGACCAGTTCCGTCATCTTAACAGACTTCCCTATCCGAGAGGAACGCTTCCACCGGTGGTTATTTTCGGATGGGGAGAATCAGGATTCGACCACACAGGGAGAAGGAGAAATGGCAAAGAATGAATCTGTTTCGCGTCGTGAATTCCTGCGTGTAGGCGCGTTAGGGGCCGCAGGCGGCCTGCTCGCTGCCTGTGCTCCCCAGACGGGCCAGCCTTCCTCTGCAGAATCGGCTGGAGAAGCGTCGGCTCCAGCTGCCGAAGATCAGGAGGGCGTTCAGTGGGGCTTGCAGTACGACCCGCATGTCGCCACCTACGAGCGCATTGCCGAACTTGTGCAGAGCGAGACAGGTTACAGCGTGCGCATTGAGCCACAGGCATGGCCGCTGCAAACGAAACTGATCGCTGCCATGTCCGCGGGCACCCATCCCGATGTCATCTGCATGATGGGCAAGGTCTCGATTCCTCTCTACATCCAGCAGGGATTGCTTCCGCTGAGCGATGTTGTATTCGATGCAGTAGGAGTCGTGCCCAATGAGGCCTTCCAGGAGGAGTCGATCGAAGCCTACTCGTGGGGAGGCGAGATCTACGGCGTGCCCACAGAGGCCAACCTGGTCGGCTCGATGGTCTGTGTACCCACTCAGGATGTCGATGCGCTCGGACTGGCCGACCTCTATCCACCGACCAACGGGGACTGGATCTTCGACAGCTATCAGCAGATGTGGGAGCTGGCCGAGGCGCTGCACGTTGAAGAGGATGGCCGCGTAGTGAAATGGGGACTGAGCAGCAAGGGTTGGGACAATCAGAGCTACCTGGGCATTGTGCGCACACTGCTCGCCGGCGAGGGTTCAGACTGGTGGGACCTTGAGAACAAACAGTTCAACATCGACAGCGAGGCAGGCGTGGAAGCGATGCGCCTCTTTGCCGAGACGCCGGTGCAGATGGGCATCGAAACGGAACTGGACGAGAATCAGTTCAACACGGCTCTGGCGGGCAAAATCGGCATCGCCAGGGGGATTTCCAACCCGGCGCTGCAACAGGGTAGGGATGAGGGCGTCTATTACGAGCTTACCTCAGCCCCCAAGGTTCTGCCCGACGAACTGCCTACGTTCGTGGGTGAGGCGGGCTGGGGGTTTGCGGCGCCCAGCAATACCGGCAATCGCGACTTTTCCATCGCCTACTTGCAGACGATGTGTACCCATGAAGGGCAGCGGGAATATGCCAAGATCTACGGTGGCATCGGCGCGCCGGCCTGGAAAGGACTGATCGGCAAGTACGACCACTATTCGGATCCGGATCCGGAAGGGCCGCAGGTACAGGCAGCCAAGGTCATGGAGAATCTCGGTCCCATCACCCGCTACTACGGCGAAGGGTTCGGTTACCCGTCAGAGGTCGACGGGATCGGAGCCTCGGTCTGCTCTGAAGTTCGACTTGGCACACTGACCGCAGCGGAAGCGGTCAAGTCGTACCAGGAACGTTGTGAAGAGCAGTACAAGGTCTACCTTGAAGACATCGCCGCACTCTCCTGACATTGTTCAAGGCGCTTCTGTTCGAATGAAGCGCGTCTAGCGGCTGAATTGTCCTTGGGTCAGCGCAGGGCACGGAAAGCGCTGCGCTGATCCTGCCTCCCCTTCCCGGCAGAGGGAGCCTCAGATGACAACCGCTTACACGGCCGGCAGCCAAGGGCAGTCCGGTTCTCGGCTGCGCGGCATCGTTGCCGCAGTGCGCTGGGCTTTGCGCAAGCCCCAGTTCTGGTTCGGAGCCAGCATCATCCTGCCAACTCTAATCTGGTACTGGATGTTCTCGTTCCGGCCCATCCTCAACGCGCTGCGCCTGGCTGTGGTGCAGTATCGGGTCTTGAACCCGGCAGCCAGCAAGTTCGTCGGGCTGGATAATTTCTTCCAGCTCTTTGAGCACCCGCTCTTCTTTATCTCTGTGCGCAACACGCTGCTCTGGGCGGCGCTCGCGTTTGTCTTTATCTTGCCGCTGAGTATTTTCATCGCTACCTGCCTGGCGAATATTCGGCGCGGGCGCAACACCTACCAGGCGATCATCTTCGTGCCGGTTGTGGTCTCGCTGGTCGCGGTCTCGCTGCTATTTCGCATGTTGATGGATCCCGAAGTGGGTATGTTCAACCAGATTCTGCGCGCGCTGCACCTGCCCGAGTCGCGCTGGTTGGCCGGTACCTCATCGGCGCTCCCTACAATCGTAGCAGTTGGCAGCTGGAAAGGGCTGGGCTTCTACGTCGTGATCCTCACGGCGGGCATCCTTCATATTCCCGAAGAACTGTACGATGCAGCGCTGGTGGACGGCGCCAACGAGTGGCAGCGATTTTGGCGTATTACCCTGCCGTTGCTGGGACATACACTGCTATTGGTTACGGTTCTGCTGGCCATCGGCACGCTGCAGGAGTTCACGTTTCCCTTTGTGATGACCCGAGGCGGACCGGGCGACGCCACCTATGTCTACAACATGCTGATCTATTCAGAGGCATTCGAAGATCTGCGATTCGGCACGGCGACCGCGGCCGCGCTGCTTCAATTCGTCCTGATTCTTTTCATCAGCTTAGTGCAGATCAGGTTACTGCGTCCACGATGGTCATATTGAGGGAGATTCGCGACCCGGCATCCTGGCATTGCCGACAGCGAGCGCGACGATCCACTTTCCACTGAAGAGGCGGTCTAAACGAATGGCAGCTACGGAAGAGATCGAACTGGCCGGCCCTTTGCAAGGTTCCCACTATCGCCCTTCGCCGAGGCGGCTGGTAGGGCAGGCTATTTTGCATCTGGTCCTCTTGGTGATGTCCTTTGTGTCGGTCACGCCATTCGTGTGGATGATTTTCGCGTCGTTCAAACATTTCCAGGAGCTTGTCCGCTCGACCGCGCTTTTGCCCAAGGTTTGGACGCTGGAGAACTACATCGAAATCATCGGGCGGGTCAATTTCCCCGCGGCCTTCTCCAACAGCACAATACAAGCGACCTCCGTAACCTTGTGCAGCGCACTGACCTCGGCCGCCCTCGGCTTCATCTTCGCCAAGTACCGTTTCTGGGGGAAGGAGAAGCTCTTCACCCTGCTGCTCTCTACGATGATGATCCCCTTTGCAGTGGTTCTTGTGCCCCTTTACATCACCATCGCCGACTTGAAGATGTCCAACCATTTGAGCGGCATCATCGTCACCGGCCTGTGGTCTTCATTTGGGCTGTTCCTGATGCGCCAGTTCATGGAGTCGATTCCGTCCGAGTTGCTCGATGCAGCCCGCATCGACGGCGCGTCGGAATGGCGCATCTTTTTCACCATCGTCCTGCCCATGGCCACCTCGGCGCTGGCGGCCTTGATCGTCTTCATCTTCCTCTTCAACTGGGACAACTTCCTGTGGCCGCTGGTCGTTCTCAACAGCCCGGAAAGACAGACGCTGCCGCTGGTGCTGGCCGGTCTGCGCAGTCTCTATTGGACCCGCTACGAGATGTGGGCGGCCGGATCGATGTTGACGGTCGTGCCGGTCATGCTCATCTATATCTTCGCCTCCAAGTACTTCATTCGCGGCCTTGCCATGACGGGACTAAAGGCATAGCTGTATTGCACGCCGCGATCCGCGGCGGCAAGCGCGGCAGGGTTGCCCGCGCTGCATCAATCCTCAGGCAGGTTCCGAAACAGCGCCGCCATCACCGGATCATCAGAGGCGCCCACATCCGCCTTGGTCAGGCGGGCCTGGTCCCTGTAATCTTCCGGCAGATCCTTTCGCACCCAGATCGGCGTCCGCGACCCGGCGTACAACGCCCAGATGACCTTGCGCACCCGGTCGCTCAGATTGGGCGTGTTGGTATGGTAGATCGACGTGTCGTTGATCAGGCAGTCCCCCGCTTTGCCGCTGGCCAGGACCATCTCAGGCACCTGACGCGGCTGTCCATCGGGTGCTGTAAACCAGGGCGGCGAGTTGACATGGGTACCACGGGTGCCGGGCAACAGTGCGGTAGGCCCCATGTCCTCCTCCACATCTTCGATCAGAAAACTGAGCCGGATATAGATTGGCGGGGTCATGTCGGATGCCTTCTTATTCACCCGCGCATCGTTATGCCAAGCCTGGTGGGCCGGGCTGTTCTCAAACAGGCAGTGCCCGTGACCGGCCCCAAAGACGACCGGTTCGTCGCCCCAGTATCGCTCCATATAGCCGCGCACAATCGGCATGATTTTAGGGAGATTGACCAACTGGCGAAAGTTCGGCTCTTGCCAGAGTGGAATCAGGTCGAAGCGGTTGAATGTGTTGCGGAAATCCCTCCCCATACGCGCGATCTGTTCGTTCATTTTCTTGTCAAAAGCGTTCTGAATCTCCTTCAGCATGTCCGGCGGGATCGCGCCGCGCACCATCGTGTAACCCAGATTCTTCAAATTCAGGATCTGGATTTCCAGTTGATGCGCTTCACCCAATTCTTCCATTGGCGACGCAGTTCGAGGTCTGGTTATGGTCTGCATACTGGTTTGGCTCCTTTCCTGAGAGGCTGTTTGAAAAGTAAAGGCTGTCGGCCAAATTGTGGTATACGTAGTCTATGTGAAAACCAGACGATACCCAACAGATCTGACTGTCAGCCAGTGGTTTATTGTCCAGCGTCTGAGTCCCGCGGCCAAAGCGGGCGGGCGACCCCTGATTGACCCTTTTCAGACAGCTTCTCAGTGTCCCATTCCCCGGATTCAGCGAGCGGGCCGCGGGCGAACTGCCTGGGCCCCGCCAGCGAAAGGCCAGTTACGTTGTGGTGACCTATACGCAAGGAAGGAAGCCGGCGGAGGATCTGTTTGCGCAGGCACGCGCGGAACGGATCGACGCCAACGCGCCCCTGGCCGCGCGCATGCGGCCCCGCGCTCTCGATGAGTTCATCGGCCAGGAAGCGATCGTGGGCCCGGGCCGCCTCCTGCGGCGCGCGATTCAGGCGGACCGGCTGAGCAGCCTGATTTTCTATGGTCCCCCCGGCACCGGCAAGACGACACTGGCCCAGGTGATCGCCAACACCACGGCGGCCCATTTCAGCGCGCTTAACGCCGTACTGGCCGGCGTCAAGGATATCCGCGCGACGGTGGCGGAGGCCCAGGAGAGGTTGGCGCTTCACGATCAGAGGACAATTCTCTTCGTCGATGAGGTGCATCGTTTCAACAAGGCCCAGCAGGACGCCCTCCTGCCCTGGGTGGAGAACGGCACGGTTACTTTCATCGGCGCCACCACCGAAAACCCCTATTTTGAAGTCATCAAGGCCCTAGTCAGCCGCAGCCGCATCTTTCAGCTCAAGACGCTGACGGCAGAGCATCTGCGCCAGATTATGCAGACCGCTCTCGACACGCCCCAACGCGGCTACGGCGGTCGGCGCGTTAAGGTTGAGGACGAGGCGATCGATCATCTGGTCTCTGTTGCCAATGGCGATGCCCGCGCCCTGCTCAATGCGCTGGAACTGGCCGTCGAGACCACCGACGCCGGCCCGGACGGTACCGTCCGCATTACACTCGCCATCGCCGAAGAGTCGATTCAGCGCCGCGCCGTGCTATATGACAAGGAAGGCGACTATCACTTCGATACGATCAGCGCCTTCATCAAGAGCCTGCGCGGCAGCGACCCGGATGCGGCGCTCTACTGGCTGGCGAAGATGATCTACGCCGGTGAGGAGCCGCGTTATATCTTTCGGCGCATGTTGATCCTGGCGAGCGAAGATGTGGGTCTGGCCGACCCGCAGGCCGTTCAGGTGGTCGCGGCCTGCGCCGAGGCCTTTGACCGCGTCGGCCTCCCGGAGGGCAACTTTCCCCTGGCCCAGGCCGCGCTCTATCTGGCGACCGCGGAAAAGTCCAATTCGGTTTTGGCGTTCTTCGACGCGCTTGAGGCGGTGAGCAATGAACCCGATTCTGATGTTCCCAGCCATCTGCGCGACGGCAACCGCGACAGCGAGGGGTTTGGGCACGGGGCCGGCTATCTCTATCCGCACGCTTACCGGGACCACTGGGTAGCGCAGCAGTATCTTCCCGGCGCGCTGCAGGGCAGGGTCTTTTACGAGCCGACCGGCCAGGGCTATGAGGCCAGGATCGGCCTCGCCGTCACCCAGCGTCGCGAGGCCCAGCTGGCCGCCATGCTGGAGGGCTTTGGCGCGCCGCCGGAGATCCTGACATTCGCACCCGAAGAGTCCGCCCGCGACCGCTGGCTCCAGCGGACGATTGCACAGGCCGGCGAAGCAACCGCCGCGCTGCGGGACCGCATTCTGGACGGCGGCCCCCTTGAGCGGCACAGTGTTGTACTGGATGTGAACGCCGGCAGCGGTCTGCTGACCTGGGAGGCGCTGCGGCGCGCGCCCGAAGGCGGCGTCTACGCGCTGGCATTCAGCGAGTCGGACCGGCAGGCGCTGCAGGAGCAGGCGCAAAACCTGGACGAAGTCGAGCGGCCGGTTGTGCTGCATGGGGCGTTGGAAGAGACGGCGCAACTTCTCGATGCGGAGGAAGTCCGTTTTGATGCGATCGTCGGACGCAACGCCCTGCTCGGCTCCGCGGACAGAGAGGCTGCCCTGGCGCAACTGGCCGAACACCTGGCCGCAGGGGGCTGGCTTGCGCTGGCCGAGACGATACCGAGACACACGCAGAGAATATACGACCTGGGAGATCGTTCCCTGCTCCAACCTGAGCTGGCCAAGCGGCTGGTTGCGGCCGAAGAGTCGATCTACGCCGATACGACCGATTACCTAGTCAACTGGGACGAGGAGACGTTGCAGACCGCCCTTTCCGCCGTCTTCCCTGAAGAGGCACAGGCCGGGCGGGTCTCGCTGGAGCGGATCGACACCGATACCGATCTGCGCATTACCGAAGCGCACGTCCGGCGCTGGTTCAGTCCGGCTCCTGGCGAGCGCAAATCCTATGCCGAACGGCTTGCCGAACAGATGCAGCCTGATGAGGTGGAGCAGGTTGAGGGCTGGATCCGTGGACAGCTGCTGAACCGGACCGTGGTCTGGCGCCGCCGCACAGTGTTGATACGGGCGGCTGGGCGGTAAGCAACTGCATGTTCTGCGGCCAGGCCAGGATGTCCCTCTCTCTGACTCACCTGAGCTGCGCTGCCAGTGTTGGATATATCATAAGCTGAATGCAACTTTTTTCCCCTTCTCGCCGTCCAATAGTTGCGGCTAACTGTCAACAGCAACTTCGACGGGACAGAGAGGGGCTCCATGAAAGCTTTTGCCACCTTTCCACTCGCATTTTTTGCAGGCTTCTTGCTAATGGTTGCCATCAGCCATTCTGCTAGAGCCCAATCCGAAGATGTAGAAGCGCCAACACCGCAAGCCTACCTGGCTGTGCGAGGAGAGAACATCGCAACGAAGGGACAGGCAGAGGCTTCGGCAAGGAATCCTGGACTTGTGTTGGTGAATGATGGCGATCCACATACAATGTGGAATTCGCATGGCTTTGCACCGCAGTGGATTTCAATCGAGTTCGATACTTTCCATCTGGTGAACAAGATCGAGCTGGTTGTTACGCAAAGCGAAGCCGGCGAAACCACACATGAAATCTGGCTGGGAGACGATTCTCACACGACGACTCCTTATATGCGGTTTGACAAAGCCCACACCGAAAATGGACAAACATTAGAAATCTTTGTCGATCCTCCGCGACGCATAAACAAGGTGTATATTCTGACCAAGCAGGGTAAGGGATGGGTCGGTTGGTACGAGGTGAGGGTTTTCAACGCGATTGAATTCACCGAGTGGAAACTCAACGAGACGGCCTCTGGGTTTGAGTTGCCCGTGCAAGCGACTCATGCCGGCGACGGGAGCGGTCGGACATTTGTCGTCGAGCATAAAGGACGCGTGCGTATCCTCAAGGACGGTATTGTCCAGGGCGTTCCCTTTTTGGACATCTCTGATCGTGTGAAATGCTGCGGCGAACAGGGACTTTTCAACATCGCCTTTCCTCCAACATATAGCGACCGCCAGCATTTCTACCTGAGTTATACAAATGCCGCTGATGAGACCGTTATCAGCCGGTTTACGACGACCGCCAATCCTGACATAGCCGATCCTGACAGCGAGGAAGTCCTGCTTGCCATCCCACAACCGCATGTGAATCATAATGGCGGTTCCCTGGCGTTCGGGCCCAGAGACGGATACCTCTACATTGGCAGCGGCGATGGCGGCGCCATGGAGGACAAGCAGAATGGACAGGATCCCGGTACGTTGCTGGGCAAGATTCTACGGATCGACGTGGAATCCGGCGTCAAACCCTACGATATTCCTGCCACCAACCCGTTCATAGAAGAGGACGACTACCGCGACGAAATCTGGGCATTGGGTATACGCAATCCCTGGGGATTCGCCTTCGACAGGCAGACTGGCGCTCTCTACATTCCCGACGCAGGACAGAGCAGAAGAGAGGAAGTTAATTTTCAGAGCGCGGAAAGCCTGGGAGGGGAAAACTATGGATGGCCTATCTGGGAGGGGAATTACTGCAGCCAATTTGAAAGCGTTTCGTGCTACGCAGCTGACTTGGTCCTGCCCGTATCTGTCTATGACCGCCTGTCGGGGGAGTGCGCTGTTGTCGGCGGAGCGGTCCTGTCAGGGATTTTCTTATATGCTGATTTTTGCAAAGGCAGCATCTGGGGATTGCAGCGAAAAGGAGACAAATGGCAGAGCACACAACTCATAAGCGGCTCAACTGCCATAAGCAGCATTGGCACTGACGAAGCGGGCAATGTATACGCCACCGGCTATGCGAGTGGCACGATCTATCGACTCGTTCCAACTGTGACAGGCGAATCAAGAGGACACGGACCAGCCAAGCAGATATCTTTTGAAACACTTGGTTTTGGACAGCATACCTTTCCGCAATAGCGGAAAGGTCCGTGGCCGCTTCCTCTTGGGAGAGCCCGGCCGTCTCGCGGGCCCAGACCATGATTGCAGGGTTGATCTGGGGCATGGTCTTGCGATTCCCTCCTCCCCCCCCATTTTGTAGGCAGTTGTGGTTGCCAGACGCCTCCCGCCAAGGCCGGGAAGCTACGCCACCTCGCGCACGGGCGCGCCGCCCTGTTTCGCATCGGCCCTCATGTGGCAGACCTTATACTTCCTGCCGCTGCCGCACCAGCAGGGGTCGTTGCGCTTGGGCCGGTTGTTGGTGTTGCGCACCGTTCGCTGTTGGGTTGTGTCCTGCCGGTTTGTCTGGATGTTGCGCGCAATCGGCGCCGGCAGCGTCGGCGCCTTCTGCACCTGCAACGTCATCACCGTCGTCACGATGTCGGAGCGGATGTCGTTCATCAACTCCTGATACATGGCGAAGGCCTCGCGCTTGTAGGCAACCAGCGGGTCGACCTGTGCGATCGCCTGCAGACCGATGCCCTCACGCAGCCTGTCCAGATCGGTCAGATGTCGGACCCAGCGGTGATCGACCGCGCGCAGCATGATCTGGCGTTCCGCATCGCGCAGCATGTCGGCATCGATCTCTTCTTCCTTCTTGTCGTAGGTCTGATGCGCGATCTCGGCGGCCTGTTCTGTGATTTCGTCTGCGTCCAGCTCCTGCCACGGGGCCGGGTCGAAGTTCTGCGGGAAGGGGAAGACGGTGCGCAGCACCAGGAGCAGGTCTTCCGGGTTCCACTCCTCTTCAAAGCGCGTGGCGGTGTTTTGCTGCACAGCCGCATCGATCTCGTCGGTGATCATCTCCTGAATAGCGGGCTTCAGTGACGGCTCGTTCAGAAGGCGCCGCCGCTGCATGTAGATCGTCTCTCGCTGCTCATTGACGACCTCATCATACTTGAGCACGTGCTTGCGAATGTCGAAGTTGTGGCCCTCCACCCGGGTCTGCGCGTTTTCGATCGCTTTGCTGATCATGTTGTGCTTGATCGGCTGGTCGTCCTCCAGGCCGAGGCGGTCCATGACGCCGGTCACCCGGTCGCCGCCGAAGCGCCGCACCAGGTCGTCCTCCAGGCTGAGGAAGAAGCGGCTGGCGCCCGGGTCGCCCAGACGTCCGGAACGGCCGCGCAACTGGTTGTCGATGCGTCGTGCCTCGTGGCGTTCGGTGCCGACAACGTAGAGGCCGCCCACAGCCTTCACCTTCTCCTGATCCGCCTTCGTTTCGTCCCACCTTTCCTTGAGCACCTGGGCCCAGCGCGTATTATAGGTCGCCGTGGGGTCCCGGTCGTTCTTGAGCAGCTCCAGGCAGTGGTTCCACGCCAGCTGGGGGATGCCGGTCAGATCGACGCCGTCTTTGCGCAGCTGATCTCTGGCGAGGCCTTCATAGTTGCCGCCCAGCAGAATGTCGACACCGCGGCCGGCCATGTTGGTGGCGATCGTGACCGCGCCGGGCCGTCCCGCCTGCGCAATGATCGTCGCCTCGCGCTCGTGGTTCTTGGCGTTCAGCACCTCATGCGGGATGCCTCGGCGCCTCAGCATACGGCTGACAAGCTCGCTCGTCTCGATGGCGACCGTGCCCACCAGTACCGGTTGACCCTCTTCGTGTGCGCGGTTGATTTCATCGATTACCGCCCCGAACTTGGCCGACTGGTCCTTATATATCACATCTTCCTCATCCAGGCGGATCGTCGGCAGATGGGTTGGGATGGCCACGACATCGAGGTTGTAGATGCTCTGGAACTCCTCCTCTTCCGTCTTGGCGGTACCGGTCATGCCGGCCAGCTTGTTGTACATGCGGAAGAAGTTCTGGAAGGTGATCGTCGCCAGGGTCATCGACTCCTTCTTGACGCGTACGCCCTCCTTGGCCTCGATGGCCTGGTGCAGGCCCTCGCCGTAGCGCCGCCCTTCCATCAGGCGGCCCGTGAACTCGTCGACGATGATCACTTCGTTGTTGCGGATGATGTAGTCTTTGTCGCGGTGATAGAGGGCATGGCCCCGCAGCGCGTTGTCGAGATAGGGCAGCATCTCGAAGTGGGCCGGATCGTACAGATTTTCCAGGCCCAGCTTTTTCTCCACGGCCGCAATGCCCTCTTCGGTGAGCGTGGATACCTTCTCCTTTTCGTTGACTTCGTAGTCTGTGCCGGCGCGCAGGCCGCGGACCAGCTGCGCGAACTGTCTGTAATAGTCGCTGCTCTCCTGCGCCTCACCCGAGATTATCAGCGGTGTGCGCGCCTCGTCGATGAGAATGTTGTCGACCTCGTCTACGATTGCGTAATGCAACTCGCGTTGGGACTGGCGCTCCTTGTCCAGCACCATGTTGTCGCGCAGATAGTCGAACCCGAACTCGTTGTTGGTGCCGTAGGTGATGTCGGCGCGGTAGGCCTCCTGCCGGGTGATCGGGCGCAGGTTCTGGAAGCGGTCGTCCTCCGCCGGGAACTCAGGGTCGTACAGAAAGCTGCCCTTATCCGGGTTGCCGGCGCTGTTCTGGATGACCGCGGCCGACAGGCCCAGCAGCTGGTAGACCGGCCCCATCAACTGCAGGCCGACTTTGGAGAGATAGTCGTTGGGCGTGACAAGATGGGCGCCGCGCCCGGCCAGCGCGTTCAGGTAAAGCGGCAGCGTCGCCACCAGCGTCTTGCCTTCACCGGTCTTCATCTCCGCGATCTTGCTCGAGTGGAGGACGCCGCCGCCGATCAGCTGCACGTCGTAGTGTCGCAGGCCGATGGTGCGGCGGGCTGCTTCGCGCACCGCGGCGAACGCCTCCGGCATCATCTCGTCGAGAATCTCCTGCTCCTCGTCCAGCAGTTCTTTGCGAATTCGTTCGACTTCGATGCGGGCAAAGCGCTGCTCATCGGTGCCCGCAACCGCCGCGTACTCGGCTTCGGCGCCAGCCAGCGCATCCCGCAGCTCCGTCGTTTCGCTGACGATCCGCTGGCGGAACTCCTCTGTCATCTCTTTGAATTCGGCGCTGTCCATCCGTTCGAAGCGGCTTTCGAGCCCGTTGATCTCTTCAACCAGAGGCTGAAGCCGCTTCAGCTCCTTCTCGTTCGGATCACCGACAACTTTGGTCAGAAATTTCTTCAGCATATTGCATCCCTCTGTTTGCCCGTTGCCGGCTCCCGTGGTTTGGATATGCAGCGGCGGGCAAAGTCGATGGGGGCGTCTCGCCTCCCCTTACACCATACGAAACACGGCGGAAAGCGGTTCTCCGATATGAATGCGCATCTGTCCTGTCAGCCCCACAACCACAAGGACCGCAGTGCGGGCTGCACCGCCTATTCTACCATGCACAGGGAAACCGCCAATGTAGCGGATTCTGTTCTGTTGCCACTGCCTATCAAAGTGGTAACGGCCTATACGAAGAATACTACAGCAGTACATAGTTTCTGCGATCTGTGCTACAATGTGCCCGTGGCCAGTGGCTAGTGGCGTCCACTGGCCATCTTTTCCCTGAGCCACAGGCCACTGCAGGTTAATGAATCGCCGTCTTCTCGTCTTCTTCATCCTCGTCAACGCCTTTGTCAGTTTGACGATTGCCGTGACCGTCGTTTGGATAGCGGAGCAGCGGCGGCCCAGGCCGGAGGAGTTGGTTGTGCCTGCAACACCGGCGCCAGCGGTAGTTCTGATTGCAACGCCAACATCCGGGGATGCACAGGCGGCCCCGGAGAGCGGAGCTTCTCCGTCCGCAACCCCTACAGCCGTCGCGGCGCCGTCTGATCCGGGCGAGACGGTGGTCTATACCGTCGTGGCAGGGGACAGTCTGTCGGCCATTGCTGCGCGTTACGGTGTCGCGCTGAGCAGGCTGCTGGAGCTCAATGATCTGACTGATCCGAATCTGGTCTATGTTGGTCAGCGACTGCAGATTCCCGTATCTCAACAGCAGGGTGGCGCGCCAGGGGGCGCCGCGGTTGGTCTCCCGCAACAGGGCCTGCAGCTGCGTATCGAGAATGCCGGCGAGTTGGCCGCGGAGTCGGTGCAGGTTGTGAACGATAGCGATGGCGCCGTCGACCTGCAGGGGTGGACCCTCAGTCGCGACGGGGGCCCGATCTATACTTTCAGCAACATCCTTCTGTTCCCCGGCAGCGGGGTCCGTCTGAACACGGGTTCTGGGCAGGACAACAGCATCAATCGCTACTGGGGCCGGGATGCAGCGGCCTGGGAAACCGGTTCGACGGTTGTTCTGCGCAATCCCAACGGTGAACTGATTGCGCAGAGTACTGTGGCCGGCGGCGAATCACCATAGGTTCTGCGAAAGGGAATAGCTTTCCATGGCAACGACCGAACCACCCGATAAGCAGGACAAAGGGAGGTCCAGAAAGCGACGCTACTTCCGCCGCCGGCGGCGGAAGGGCTCCCGGGATGCATCTCTCGCTTCCGAGCAGAGCGCGGCTGGCGCAGAAGTTCAGCCAGAGCAGCGAAGACGTTCCAAGAGCCAGAATCGCCGCCGCAGCGAGAACCGGCGGCGTTCTTCCCGGCGACGGGGCAGAGCCGCGCGCGTGCAAGAAAGTCAGGCGCGGCCTGCCGAAGAGGAGAATCAGCCGCAAACCGAGGTGTATATCTATACCCACGTTATCCGGCCCACCTATAAGGACGGAGGGAGTGGAGAGTTCCAGGCCGATCATTCGCTGAACCTTGCCGGCGCAACCGCCGTCGGCCCGCCGGTGGGTATGGAATATCTTCTGGACAGTATCGGGCAGCAGCTGGATGAGTGGTTTGGTCTGCCCGACGACTCGACAACTGAGGACAACGAAGACGGGGAAGTAAACAAGCCGAGCGCAGACCTGGCAGATGGCGGCGAGGCCCGGGAAGAAGTGCACGGCTCCGGGCAGGAGACGGCCGATGAGAACCGCGCAAGTGAAGACAGTTCCTTCAGTGAATAGGGCCGCCTACCAAATCTCTGCATAGGACCGATCATTGGACAAGGTAATCACGATTCAGCAGATGTCCGCGCATGTGGGCGAGGCGGTAACCCTGGAGGGCTGGCTCTATACCAAGACTGGCAAAGGCCGGCTGCAGTTCCTGCAGGTGCGCGATGGCGGGGGTATCTGCCAGGCGGTGGTGTTTAAGGGAAACGTCAGCGAGGCGTCGTTTGAGCTCGCACGCGCACTCACCCAGGAGAGCAGCCTGCGGGTTACCGGCACTGTCAAAGAGGACACTCGCGCGCCAGGCATTCCCGGCGGTTTTGAATTGGATGTGACCGACCTGGAAGTGGTCCAGATCGCTGATGAGTACCCGATTCAGCCCAAGGAGCATGGCGTGGAGTTTCTCATGGAGAATCGCCATCTCTGGATTCGCTCCAGCCGCCAGTGGGCGATAATGCGGGTACGGGCGACCGTCATTGGCGCCATCCGCGACTGGCTGGACAGCAACGGCTACCTCAACGTGGACACGCCGATTCTCACCCCCAACGCCGCCGAAGGCACAACGACCCTCTTCGAGATCGATTTCCACGGTGAACCGGCCTATCTGGCCCAGACCGGCCAGCTCTACAGTGAAGCCACGATCATGGCCTTTGGCAAGGTCTACTGCTTCGGGCCGACCTTTCGCGCCGAGAAAAGCAAGACGCGCCGCCATCTGCAGGAGTTCTGGATGGTGGAGCCCGAGATCGCCTTCTGCGATCTGGACGGGCTGATGGAGATCGAGGAGCAGTTCGTCAGCCACATCGTGCAGCGCTGCCTGGAGGAAAATGTCGAAGAGCTGAAGCTGCTGGAACGGGACACCTCCGTCCTGGAACGGGTGACGCCCAGCTTTCCGCGCATCCATTACGACGAGGCCGTGGACATCGTCAACCGCGCGGCCGCGGCCGGTGAACTGGTGCCCGGGTATGAGGAAAAGGTGCCCCATATCGAGTGGGGCGATGATTTTGGCAGCCCGCACGAGACCTACATCGCCGCCCAGTTCGACAAGCCGGTCTTTGTCCATCACTACCCGACACAGGTGAAGGCCTTCTACATGGAGCCGGAACCGGACCGGCCGGAGGTCTGCCGCAGCGTCGATCTGCTGGCGCCGGAGGGGTACGGCGAGATCACCGGCGGCAGTGAGCGCATGGCCGATGTCGACAAGCTGATCGCCGGCATCGAGGAGCACGAACTGCCGATGGAGGCGTTTGACTGGTATATCGACTTGCGCCGCTATGGCACCGTTGTGCATAGCGGTTTCGGTCTGGGCCTGGAGCGGACGGTCGCCTGGATCTGCGGCCTGACACACCTGCGCGAGGCGATTGCCTTCCCGCGCACGCTCGGCTCGATGCGCCCGTAGGCCCTGGGAACGCCCGCTTCCCGGCCCTGTCCGGTCACGACCGTGTTCTACCTCTCGATTCTGCTAGCCGGCCTGATTCTTACCCTCATACTCACGCCGGTCACCGTGCGGCTCGGCCACCGGCTCGGCCTGGTGGACCGCCCCGGCGAGCGCCGCAAACACGCGGGTGTGGTGCCGCGTACCGGCGGGCTGGCTATCTTCGCCGCCTTTACCCTGACCGTACTCGCGCTTCTCCTGTTTATGGCCGGGGCGCTGCCTCTGCTTGACGGCTCCTGGCTGCCGCCGCAGAACGACCCCAAGGAGAGCCGCCGGTTCATCGCTCTTCTGATTGGCGGCGCCTTCTGCGCGATCTTCGGCTTTCTCGATGACCGCTACGAGTTTTCCTGGCGCCCCCAGTTCGCAATTCAGCTTGCCGCCGGCCTGATCGCCATCGCCGGGCTGATCTTTATCAAGCACGTCAACAATCCGTTTGCGAGCGGCTTTCTCTTCGGGCCGGATGGCTTCCCCTGGTGGCTGCTCGGCCCGTTGACGCTATTCTGGTTCATGGGAATGATGAATACCGTCAACTTTCTTGACGGGCTGAACGGCCTGGTTGCCGGTGTCACGGTCATTTTCTGTGCCATTCTCAGCATTCATATGATCTTCTTCACCCAGCCGCCCCAGCTGAGCGTGGCGGTACTGCCGGTGGCGCTGCTCGGCGTCGGGTTGGGATTTCTGGCCTTCAATTTCGCCCCGGCGCGGGTCTTCATGGGCAGCAGCGGCAGCTATTTTCTCGGTTTTGCCCTGGCTGCGTTGGGGATTATCGGCGGGGCACGGCTTGCCACCGTTCTGCTGATTCTCGGCCTGCCGATTCTGGACGTGGTATGGCTTATCTACAGCCGTCTGCGGCGGGGCGTCTCGGTGGGCCAGGGCGGCCGCGACCACCTGCACCTGCGTCTGCGCGACAAAGGCCTGGCCGAACATACTATCGTGGTTGGCTATTGGGCCTTCTGCGCACTATTCGGCGGCCTGACCCTGTTGCTGGATGACCGCCTCTACAAGCTGGTGGCGCTGATTGGGCTGGCCATCATCGGTCTGCTCGTCTTGCTCTGGGCAGCGCGTCCGTCCACTCTGAGCGAAGAAAAATGAGCTCGACGAACGCAGGCGGCTCGCCTGCATACCGTATCCTCGCGATCGAAACCAGCTGCGACGAGACCGCGGCCGCGGTCGTGGCGGACGGCCGCCGAATCCTCAGCAACCGGGTCGCCAGCCAGATTGAGCTCCACCGGCGTTTCGGCGGCGTCTACCCGGAGGTCGCCAGCCGCCAGCACGTTCTCGCGATTCAGACTGTCGTCGAGGACGCTTTGGCGGATGCCTCGGTCGCGCATGTGCGTGAGCTCGACGCCATCGCCGTCACCAACGGACCGGGTCTGGCCGGGAGTCTTCTTGTCGGCGTCAATCTGGCCAAAGGGCTGGCCTTCGCCAGCGGTCTGCCGCTGATTCCGGTGAATCATCTGGAAGGGCATATTTACAGCAACTGGCTCTATACAGACAGTTCGCCTGAAGCCGATTCGCAAGCTTCGGAAGACGGCAACGGGCCGGCGGGCGGTTCTGTGTCCGACAGTGCGCGCAGACAGCGAAGCGGCAGCGCATCGGAGCAGTTCCCGGCGCTGATTCTGATCGTTTCCGGCGGCCATACGGAGCTCGTGCTGATGGAGGGGCACTGCCGCTACCGGCTCCTGGGCGCGACCCTGGACGATGCCGCCGGGGAGGCGTTCGACAAGGTGGCGCGACTCCTGGATCTGGGCTATCCGGGCGGTCCGGCGATTCAGGCAGCCGCGGAGAGCGGGGACGCCGGCCGTTTCCATCTCCCCCGTCCTCTCATGCGGCCGGGCCGGCGGACAGAACGCCAACCGGATGCCCAGGCGTCTCCCCTGCCTACCGTCTTACCCGTCCGCGGCGAACATCGCTTCAATTTCAGCTTCTCCGGTCTTAAGACAGCGGTTCTCAACCTGATGCGGCAGCTCGAACGGGAGGGAACGGAGGCGCGCCAGGCCAAGACCGCGTCTGATATTGCCGCCGCCTTTCAGATGGCCGTGGTAGATGTGCTGGTGGGCAAGACCGCGGACGCCGCCGCCGAGTTTGGCGTGAAGCAGGTCTGTATCTGCGGCGGGGTCAGCGCCAACGGGCTGCTGCGCCGCGCGGCTCAACAGCATTTTGCCAAGATCGGTCTGCCGCTGCACTGTCCGCCCCTGTTTCTATGCACGGACAATGCAGCCATGATCGGCGCCGCGGCCTATTACAGGCAGTCATACGCCCTGGCCCGACAACCCTCTCCTCGGGGCCGCGAGCCCCGGCAGGATGCGGAAGCGGCCGCACATTCGACTCCCCACGACCAGCCAAGTGAGCCCTCGGCGCGGGACTTCCTCGCCCTTGACGTATATGCAAGTCTGCCTCTGGTGGATTCGATTCAGCGGTGAACGATGTGGGGGTGCAGGCGCCGCGCCTGTGCTGCGTCTAATCGCCTGCGGGTGAGTTGGCGGTCTGGGAAGCGGGCGGCGCGTGCGCGTCCTCTTCCAATTCCATCTCGGGGCGTGCAGCCGCATCCTCTGCTTCCGAAACAACCACCCTGCGGTAGACGGCGGCGCGCTGACCCTCCGCGACTGGACGGCGGTCGCTGAAGGGTGGATAGTTGAGCAGTTTGGCGTGGGTATAGCTGCCGATCAGTCGCAGGCTGGCAATGACCGGCGCGGCCAGAAACGCGCCCAGTATCCCCCCTATGCTTGCACCCACCACGACGCCGCAGACCACCACAACCGGATGCAGATGGACGCTGGTGCCGATTACGCGCGGCACGAGAAGCTGATTTTCCAGCTGCTGAATGATGAAGTAGACCCCGATCACGAGGAGAGCGAAGTTGAGGTTGCTCAACTCGAGCGTGGAGCTCCCCTGCGCCAGGGCGATGATGACGGCTGGGATCATCGCCAGGATCGGGCCGATATTGGGCAGGATTTCGAGCGCGCCGGCCAGAATTGCCAGAATCAGCGCCCCCCGCATCCCCATCAGGCTGAGCGAAAAATAGGTCGCCACGCCGATCGTTAATGAGAGGATGATCTGCCCGCGGAAGAAGGCGTTCCAGATGTTGCGCAGCCGGCGCATCAGCTCCACGCCTTCCGAATAGTATTCAACCGGGAACAGCCCTTCCACGTAGCGCTGGATGCGGGGCGCGTCCTTGGTCAAGTACAGGCTGATGAAGAAGAGAAGCAGCAGGAATACGACGATATTGACGATGCTGCCAACCACCGTCAGGCCGATGGTCGCGGTGCTGCTCACCACGTTTGTCGCCGTACTCAGAAGCTGATTGACGTAGTCCAGGATCTGCTGCGCGCCGGGCAGGAAACGTTCCACAGCGATCTCATCGGCCAGCGTCTGCTGGATCTGGCCCACCACCCCTTCAAAGGTGACATCAAGGCCGAGGATTGTCCCACTGGTAGGCAGGTCTGCGACCGACTCCTGCAGAAAGAGCAGAAAGGTTCGCGCCGCCGCCGGCACATCAAAATAGAGCGCCCGAAGCTGGGACAGCAGGACGGGCACAAGCAGAACGGGGGCCAGGATCAACAGGACCAGGAAGAGCAGGTAGAGGACGATCGTGCTCACACTGCGGGGAATGCGCACCCGTTCACACAGATCGACAATGGGGATCAGGAAGTAGGAGACAAGCCCTGCCATGATCAGAATCGGCAGGACCGGGCGGCTGATCCAGAAGATGAGCGCGCCGACGACGAGCAAGACGATCAGGACCGTTCTCTTGGTCGCAGTATCCCAGTCGGTGTTCGGCGCCAGAACGATGCTTGCTTCTTGGGATTCAGGTTCTTCCGCTGTGGCAGGCGGTGTCGTGGAATCCATTGTATGGAAGCGCGTTCCCCTGCTTATGTCCCTTCCGGCTCAGGAGCGGGGAGACAGTCTGGCATGCGGAAGGAAGCAGGACGAAATTCTTATGCCGCTCTACAAGAGAAAACACGGCAGCCGCCCTAAAGTTGCGCTTCTGCCGCTGCGTATTCGTAACCGGTTCAGGTAGTCCCACCGGCCGCGCCACTGCCTGTCATGCGTTCAATCCAGTCCCAGCGATTCGTATTTCCATTCGGCCACCGGCGTAAATTGCGATGGGTCGAGAGCCGTTTTGGGACCAAAGGGCGCGGCCGTGACGCTGCCTACGTCAACGGAGCCGTTCTCTACGGCCAGTGTTGGGAAACGGCGACCGCTCGGGGTGGTGTGCGGGCGGTAGAGATCGCCGTGCGCAGCCAGGATCTGCGCCTGCACGTCGTCAGGCAGCATCGACAGGCCGGCGAAGTAGTGATGGCCGTTGCGTTCGGCGTGTTCAATGCCCAGCGTTGCCAGCACGGCCAAGTCCTCCAGCAGCGCCACCGGCCCCAGGTTGCACAGGTCCTCGGCGCTGATGATATGCAATGCGTCCGGCTCCTGGCGCTGGCGGTGGCGGATTAGGCAGGTGTTGGCGATGCCTTTGAAGATGCCTTTACAGTTCTTATGGCTGGTGCCCACGTAGCCGCTTTCGAGTGCGGTGGGCGCGCTGGAAAGCTCCCCGTCGGATTCGTCGATGATGATCGGCGGCCGTTCGCGCCAGGCGAGCAGGGCCGTACCCACCTCCTGGCTGAGGGCGATATCGCGGTGGAAGGGCTGTTCGACAAAGATAAGCCGCTGCAGAAAGCCCTGGAGGGCCGGGTCGGCGTTCAACCCTTCCCACAGGGCGCGAAAATCGTCGACGTTGTGATAGGTCTCGTTGCCGTCGAGCGTGTGCCTGTAATCGACGTTGCGTTCGTCCAGCAGCGCGGCGATGCGTTGCAGCCGCGCCCTGTCGGCGTTAATGTCGCCGCCGATCTTGATCTTGAAATGGGTCAGTCCGTAGGCCTGGATCGAGGCGTCCAGCGATGCGGGCAATCCGTCATCGACCTGGTCCTCGGGCAGGACTTCGTCGTCGGTAAGGGGATCGATCATGCCGACCGTATGACGAACGATGACCCGTTCAAGGGGTTTGGCCGGCAGCAGATCGGCCGGCGTATGCCCGGCCAGCTCCGGCCGCAGGTTGTCAAGGCGCATTCCCAGGCTGTTTGCGCGCACGGCCTGAGCGAAGGTCGTGCGCGTCGCCCGGCAGTAGCCGTCGATGATCGCCCGTTCTACCAGGGAAACGCCGAACGACCACAGCAGCGGCGGATAGTCCGTATCTGCGGCCCAGGCCTCCTGGGCCCGGTAGACGGCCTGCCACAGGTCGAAGACCGTGTCGGCTGCGCCGGCTTCCTGGGCGTGTCGGCAGGCCGCCTGGATTACGTCGAGCATCTCGGCGATATCCTGGGCCATCGACGAGTCGGGCACTTTGGTAAACCATTTGGGCGCCAGGCCCTCGGCGGCGATCCCGTCCGCCTGCCTGCCGTCCACCTCGACCCGCGCCTGCAAGAAGAGATGCGGCAGCGCGGTCATGGTGACGATGCCGTAGCGGAAGGGCATGCGGTTGCGCATGTTGAGGATATGGAGATCGAAGTCAAGCAGGCGGATGGGCATCTGTCGGTCCCCCGGTGTCTGTGCAGAGATAACTTGTGACTGTCGCAGGCTTACGCGACTGGCGCGGCGGCCAGCGTCTTGCCCTCACGCCAGCGCGCGCTCGTAACCGCGCAGCGTCGCGATTTCGCGCGGCAGGTGAACGTCCGGCGGCTCCCAGTTGATCCATTCGCCACTGAGATAACCGTCGTAGCCGGCACTGCGCAACAGCGCCAGCACCTGTTTGTGATCGATATCCCCTGTGCCGAAAGCCGTGTAGTCCGGCCGGTTCGCGTCCACAAACAGGTCGTGCACATGGGTATGGCGGATCCAGCGCCGCAGGGTGCTATAGGAGTCTGCCAGCGTCCAGCCCTCTGTGCGCACCGGATGCGCGGCGTCCCAGTTTACACCAATCGCCGGGTGGTCGACCTGTGCCATCACGGCGGCGACGTCGGCGGGGTTGCACCAGTCGTCGTGCGTTTCCATGCATACGACCACGCCGCGGTCGCCGGCTCGGCCCGCAAGGCGCGAGAGTGCGTCCGATACGCCGCCGATGGCCGATTCCCGGCTGATGCCGTCCGGAATCCGTCCGCCGAAGATGCGCAGCGCGGGCGCGCCGATGTCTGCGGCCAGGTCGATGTATTGGAGCGTTTCTTCCACCTGCGCGTCGCGGTCTGCGGGATTGGCGAAGCGGTTGCCGGCGGCCAGGCAGCAGATGGCGATGCCGGCGTTAGCGGCTTGCTGGCGGAAGGCGGTGCGCTGTTCGGCGGTCGCCTCAAGCTCCACTGCGTGATCATGACCGCCGGCGGCGCGCGGCTCGATGCCGTCGTAGCCGTACTGAGCCGCAATGGCCAGCATCTCCGCGAAGGTGGCCTGCGGGCAGGAAAAGCTCATAAATGCGTAGTTCATCGCTGTAAACTCCTATTCTGTCGTGTTCTCTCTGTGAATTGAATTTTGGAAGAGCGGCCGTATCAGGTTGCAGATATTTCCACCGCCTCTCCCGTCTCCGCTGACCTGTACATTGCATCAGTAATCTGCTGCACCAGTAGCGCCTGCGCCAGCGTCGTCTGGGGCGGGCGGCCTGTGCGGATTGCGGTTGCGAAGTCCTCCAGCAGGCCGCGGTGGATGTCGCTGTAGGAATCACTGCCCGACCACAACGTCCGGGAGACCGTTCCCTCGGCGCGGGTCGCTTCGAACTGCAGGATCTCCTTCTCCGGCGCCGGTGTCATCTGCAGGCGCAGCGAGCCGGTCTCTCCTATCGCCTCCCAGGATGCCTCCGCCTGCGCGGCGGCGTACTCGCCGCGCTCATAGATGAGCACGGCGCCGTCGGCGCAGCGCACCAGCCCGGTGATGTGCGTCTCGCCGTCGGAACCCGGGGCAACCGTGTCGGCGAAGATGGATGGCACGCGCCAGCTCTGCGCCAGGACCGTCTGCGGGCGCAGCTGCCAGCCGCTGATGCCCAGCAGATAGTCCAGATCGTAGCAGCCCCAGTTGACGAGGATGCCGCCACCGTTCAGCTCGCGGCTGAGCCGCCAGGCCGGCGGGTGCGTCTCCGGCGCCGGTGTCGCCGGGTGGATGACGCGGCAGCGGAGGACGCGCAGCGCGCCCAGGTTGCCCTGTGCGATCCAGTCGGTAACGATCCGGTTCGATTCCAGAAAGTGAAAGCGGGAAGAGCAGCAGGCCGCGACCCGGTCCCCCTGGACGGAGAGCAGATGGCGCACTTCGTCAGCACTGCGGGCGACTGGCTTTTCCGTCAGGAGATGTTTGCCCGCGCGCAGGGCCTGCAGCCCCAGTTCGATGCGGAAAGAGGCCGGCAGCGCCAGGACGACAGCCTCTACCCGTGTATCGGCCAGCATTTCTGCGCCGCTGTTGTAGACTGTCTCCACCGAGCGGGCGGCGGCAATCTTCTCCGCCGGCGCCCGCTGCACATCGGCGACGGCAACCAGCTCGATCTGGTTGGAGGCCGCGGCAGCCTCGGCGTGGGCGGCGCCGATCGTTCCGCAACCGATGATGCCGAGCTTCAGGGGTGTCATTCGCTCAGTTCCTTCATGCTACAATTACAGCCGACAGGATACATACCCTCACGCAAAGGAAGGCGCATATGGACGCCCCCGCCCCATCCTGGCAAAGACTCTATGCCGACGAAGAGTTCAGCTGGATCTGGCCGCCCGCATATGAACCGAATTCGAATCCACCCGAACTGGAGCAGATTCTTTCTCTGCTGGAAGCGCAACCAGGAGCACGGATTCTTGACCTGGCCTGCGGGCTGGGATGGCTGACGGTCCCGATGGCGCTGCGCGGCTTTCAGGTGACCGGTTACGACCTCAGCGACGCAATGCTGACACGGGCCCAGGAATCAGCCGAACAGGTAAGTGCGCAAATCGAGTGGGTTCGCGGCGACATGCGCAGCCTGCCAGAGAGCTGGACGGCGACCTACGAATTCGTCACTCTTACGCTCAGCGAGTTCGGATGCTTTCAGGACGAGGCGGACAATCAGCGGGTACTCGCTGAAGTGGCGCGTGTCCTCAAAAGCGGCGGCCGTTTTCTCCTTGACATTGTTGTGAACCGTGACGAGTTGATCCTGAATGGCGACCGCAACAATTCCTTTGATGGGGGTGGATTCCTTATCGCAGACAAGGGAAGCCTTGATCTCCTGAGCGGCATTTACACCAGGGCTTTTCAGTGGTATCAACAGGGCCGGCGCCACGAAACAACCTGGCAGATCCGGGCCTATACACCGCCGGAGGTGAAACGGATGTTGGACCAGGCCGGCTTCCAGGAATCGGCGGGCTACCGCAACTATGCCGGAGACAGCCTGACCCGAGACAGCGCCGGAATGGTGTTTTTGGCCGAGAAGTAGCCCCCTCCGAAACCCTATGTCGGTTCAGATGCTGTTGTCAGTTCAGCCCCTGTGACCACTCTGCATATTGGCGTCCCAGCGTAACCCAACGCCGGTCCCAGCACCGCCGTCGTCATGCCGGCGTGGTTTTCGCGGCCATGACCGCGGGCGATCGCGCTGACCGAGCGTGCCGAGCAGCCGTGGTCGCGGCCGTCGGGGAAGGCAGCACGCGCCAGGAGGAAGTAGGTGCGGGCCAGGTCCACGACGCGCGCCTGCAGCGCGCTGTCTCCCTCAATCTCCGCGGCCATCGCCAGCGTAATCGGGTTGTGGCGCCGTTCGCGGCCGTCTTCGAGCCAGCGCGGCGCGTCGGAGCGTTTGCCAACGCCAGATGCGCGGCGGGCAGGGTGTTTGTACTCTGTGTCCAAGGCGACTTCGGTGATGTCGAAGGGGTCGAGCCGGGCCACGGCCTCCAACACCACCTTGTCGTAGCGAGTGTCGCCGGTCCAGCGGCGATAGGACCGCACGGCAGCGGCGGCCGCGCCGGCGTCCGGGTCGGCGAGCTGCGCGGCCAGCGGCTCCAGCAGCCGTTCGGCCGCCTGGCGGAAGCGCAGCTCGCCGCTTTCCTGCCACAGGTGCAGAAAAGTGTTTACCGCGTCGGAGCCGAGCAGATTCTCGGCCCGGTCGACCTCCGCCTGCAGGTCGGGGGCTTCGCCCATGAAGGAGTAGTAGAGCGCTTTGTCTCCGGCGCTGAACTCGTACAGGACGCCGTTGGGGGTCAGGGCAATCGGCAGCGCGTCCCCGGCCAGGACGGCGTCGGCCCACTCCCCTGCATAGGCCGTTGCCAGTTCGATATAGCGCTTCCTGGCTGTCTCCGTTTCCGGTCGCGACGCCGCCAGCAGGCAGATGTTGACGCAGCGCAGATGGTCCGGCGTATTGAGCGCCATGCCCGGCTCTTTGCGCAGCCCGTCGGCGCCGAAGAAGAGCGAGTGGAAGCGCCGCCGGTCCCAATCGAACCAGTCCGGTGCCCCGCTTGACCAGTTGCCCATGTGCTCGGCGGCATCATCCAGCTGCCGGGCCGTCTCGCAATCGTCCGGCAGGACGCGCTGCAGGGCGCCCAGGAAGAGCTCATAGTGCTCGGTGCCGTGGTGCGCCTCCTGCATGCGCCAGTAGCCGTGCCGCCACTGTTGCGTCCGGTTGAAATGATCGCGAATGCGGTCGCGTTTTCGTTGCAGAAAGCGCCGGATGCGCTCGTCCTGACCGGCGCGCAGGAGCGGCTCCCAGCCGGTGGTGTAGGTGCCCTGATCGTGGACGTCGGTGGCCGGTTCGTCCGCGTAGCGGTCGATCGACTCGTATGCCCACCGGCGCACGTCATCGAGGAAGCGCTGGCAGGCGTGGGGCAGGTCGTGGGAGGGTTCGATCTGGCGCCTGTACATTGCTACCCCTGCAGCTCAATCTTGAATGTATAGGCGTGATCGCACGGGCGCTGGCTCGGCGTGCTGACCGTCAGGGCGTTCTCGTCCTGCTTCCAGGTAACGGGCTCTTCGCTGCCGAGCATCGAAACGCCGCGGATGCGCCCGCCGAGCGACGAGCCACTACCCAGAGAAGTGATGGCGGCCCCGCTGCCGGGCCAGCCCAGTATGATGGCATAGAGGGCGTTGTCCTTCTGCGTGAAGCGCACGTCTTTGGCGGTGAAGGGGAGATTACTGCGCTCGGTCAGGTGCCCAACCACCACCTCCGTATCGCCCTCGCCGAACCGCTCCCAGTGGCGCGTGCCGTAGATCGCCTCCCCGTTCACGTCCAGCCATGTGCCCAGGTCGAGCAGCAGTTGGGTCGCCTGCGCCGGGATGACGCCGTCGGCGCGCGGGCCCACGTTCAGGAGCAGGTTGCCGTTCTTGCTGACGATATCGACCAGGTCGTGGATGATGGTTGCAGGGCTCTTGAACTCGTCGTTTTCGATGTAGCTCCAGGCCTTGTAGCTGACCGCGGTGTCGGTCTGCCAGTAGTGCGGGCGGATGTCGTCGAGCTTGCCGCGTTCGACATCGTAGACGGCGACGCCGTCGGGGAACTTGTCCTTGTACTGGAGGACCGGCTCGCTGCCCCATTCCAGGGCGCGGTTGTAGTAGTAGGCGGCGACCTGCGGGCGGTAGGGCGCGAACTCGTCGAAGTGCCAGCCGAAGTCGAACCAGAGCACGTCGGGCCGGAAGTAGTCGATCATCTCGACCGTGCGTGCGTACCAGTTCTGCAGAAAGTCCCAGCTGGCGGGCGCGTCCTCCGGGTGGGGCGGGCAGTAGAGCTCCTCCAGACCGGGATCGGTGGTGTCGAAATCGTCGGCGTAGGTGTAGTAGCGCCAGTTGAAGGCGCGGTGGCTGGAGACGCCGAACTTGAGGCCGGCGCCGCGGGTCTCCCGCTCCAGCTCTTTGCAGACATCCCGTTTTGGGCCCATCTGGGCCGCGTTCCAGCGGGTGTGGGTGCTGGCGTACATGGGGAAGCCGTCGTGATGTTCGGCGACGGGCACGATGTAACGGGCGCCGGCCTTCCGGAACAGGTCGAGCCACTGGGCCGGGTCCCAGTTTTCCGCCTTGAACAGCGGGATGAAGTCCTTGTATCCGAACTTGGAAGGATGGCCCCAGGTCTTTGTGTGGTGCTGGTGGTAGTTCGGCCCCTTGCGCGAGATCTCGTCCCTGTACATGAAGCGGGGGTACCATTCATTGTCGAAGGCGGGGACGGAGTAGGGGCCCCAGTGGATGAAGATGCCCAGTTTGTCGTCCATGAACCATTGGGGCACTTCATAGTTCTGCAGAGAGTCCCAGTTCGGTTCGTAGCGGAAATCCGTGGTCATTGCATGGCTCCGTAGGGGTTGATGGCACGCGGCAACCTGTTGTCTGCGGTTATGTTGATCGGAATGCAGTCGAGGGTTGGTTCAATGCGCTACGGCTTCACCTGGGTGAGGCAGGGCAATCGCATCATATTGGGATGGAACTCTCCAGAGATGGTCAGTTTTCCAGCCGGCACGGTAACGTTTGGTAGAAATGCCGGTTTGGGCGTTCTTCCGTCTGCGTAAGAGGTTGAGAGCTATTCGGCGCAAAATGGTCAAGTTATGCTGCGCATGAAAGCCTTGGGCGCTGATGCGCGCATTTCATTCATCGCGGACTGTTTATCTTGTTGGTGGGTCACTGGCTTTCTCGTCCGTGTGTTGGACGAGAGTTTATGAGAGTTTATGAGCGTTTACGAGTGTTTGCTTGATGTCTTAACTACAGTACATGAGAATTGTTCGATGGGCTGTGATGAGGGATTCGCTGGCGCGCGTGGGCGCGTACGAGGTCAAACGAAAGATGTACAAGGGTTGAACGTCCGGTGATATGGCGGGTCGTGTTTTGGCGGGAATATGGCGGAAAAAGCGGAAATGGCGGAAAAGCCGGGTAAAAGCGGGCGAATTTTTTTTCTGGTCCTTGTTGTCGTCACGCTTTTGCATCAGTTTTTCCGTATCCGGAGTCTGTTCCCGGTTCTGGCAAGTTCTCTACGATGCTCATCCACTACTCTAACAGACGGCAGACGCATGCCGGTTCGCTGGCGGTGGGGCATGGTGTCGTGTCTGGACGGTTAGGGTCGGGTTGAGTCGGATCAGAGCGGACAGTTTTCCTTGTTTTGGTCTTTTGCGCTTGAGTTCGAGCACGATTCCTCGCTGTCTTTGTTGGGTATTGGGCAGCTTACAGGCTTGCAAGGGCCCTGCATCGCTTTCAGATTCCTTGTCAGCGGGAGTCATGGCTTCATGGCAGTACGCTCTCAGCAATGCCTATTCGTGTTTTGGCACAGGGCTATTATATCACTGTTATATCTCTGTTTTTGATGCGATTGCCCTGGGATGGTGAGGGCGGATGTTCCAGGGCAGTATAGAGGGGGACGCCCGTCGTGTCCAATCCATGCGGGCTATGGGTGCATCCCAGATTGGGGGTGGGACCAGTCTGGCGGGGAATCAGTGCCAGCGGTGGCTGGCGTTGTTTACCGCTTTTGGCGAGACGCAGTGCAGGCGCCAGGCCTGGCCTTACGGTGGCGCCGGTCAGTTGGGCGTGCGAGGGCAGGCACAAGGCCGGCACCTGCGGGGAACTGATGGACAGGGGGGACGTGGTTGGGCTGGATACTTTCGATTAGGCACTCGTCGCCAATGTCGACACCAGGTCGTCGAGGCGTGTTGTAGGAGAGGGGGCGTTGCGGGGGCGGAGCCCCCGCACAAGGGAGGGCCGAATAGGCCCGACCGCCCAAATGCGAGTAGAGAGTGAAGAGGAGTGAGGAAAGAGATAACTTCGCCCCCATTTTGGGATGTACCTCGGGCTGAATTCGTGCTGGTCGCTGACGCCGGCAGTTGGACAGCGGGCGGCAGCTGAACCGTCCTTTCTGCACTGTGAACGGCTCGAACCGCGGCCATACTTCAACTGCACATGTCATAGTTTATGGAACTGACCGGCCAGCAGGATGCCGAGCGTCGCGCAGAGGAGGCTGAGGCCGTTGTTGGCGAGGATATTGACCAGGCCGGCCCAGACGCGGCCGTTCTGCCAGAGGTCGATGCTCTCGACGGCGAAGGTGGAGAAGGTGGTGAAGGAGCCGAGGAAGCCGACGAACAGCAGCAGCCGCAGCTGGGGTGACAGGGCAAGATAGTGGGAGGCGGCCGCGACCAGGAAGCCGAGCAGCAGGCTGCCGGCGGCGTTTACGGTCAGTGTTCCGTAGGGGAATGCCGGCCCCAGCTTCGCTGCCAGCCACAGGCTGACGAAGTAGCGGGCGTTGGCGCCCAGCACGGCGCCCAGGCCGATCCAAAGAACGTTCGCCATTGCTCAGTGCGCCTGCGGGCTTGTTGCCGATTGCTGCGGCCGCACGGTGCTCATTCGGTCTGGCGCGCTGCACCGAGCGGCGGCCGGCTCGCCAGTGGCCCGATCCATTCGTTGAACAGCACGTCGGCGACCTCCGGATCGACCCCGCGCAACGCGGTCAGCATATCTCCGGGCGTTATGATCTTGTACTGATAGTCGGCCAGGTAGTTTTGGAGAAACTGCTTGAACGCCCTCTCTCCCAGCGTGCGGCGGATGGCGGAGAAGAAGAGCGCGCCCTTGCCGTAGACGATGCCCTCGTAAATCCTTCCGTCTGCAAAGGCGGTCACAGGCTGCGCGAGCGGCGCGTCCTGTTCGCGGCTGATCAGCCCGTCAACGACTGCCTGCCAGCGGCGGTATTCCAGAATGTCGGCCGCGTCCGGACCGTGCACCGCCTCATAGTAGATGCGGCTGGAGTATTCGGCCAGCCCCTCATCAACCCAGGGCTGGTTGACCGGATCGTTGTGGACAAGCTGGTACCACCACTGATGCGCGACTTCGTGCACCGCTCGAATCTCCAGTTGGTCCCGGTAGCGGTCATACAGCTGTACGCCCAACAGGAAGACCTGCGGGTATTCCATGCCCCGGAAGCTGATGGGCGCGGACGCCACGCGCAGCTCCGGGTAGGGGTAGGGCCCAAACCAGTCGCTGTACACCCGCAGCGCGGCCGCGGTGTGCTGCAGCACGGCCCGCCCCGCCTCTTCATGCTCGGGCAGCCAGTAGCTGGTGACGCGCGTGCCGTATGCGTCCAGGCTGTCGGATTGGAAGCGGTTGCTCATGTGGACGAAGAACTCGCGCGACAGCTCCGTCTCCCACCGGTGTTGGATATGCTGGTCACCGACGACTGTGGAGGTGATCAACTGGCCGCTGGCCACGGGGATCTGATCGATGGGGAGGGTGCCGGTAACGACGAACTGGGAGATGTAGTTGAAGGCCGCGTCCCCGCGGCTGGTGCCGCGTTCCAGCCACCAGCGCCCGCTGGCTGCGGTCGGCCCCGGCAGGTAGACGGCGAGCGAGGGGTAAAAGAGCGGCAGGCTCAGAAAGTCCTGGCTGAGGCCGAAGAGACGGTAGGCCCCCGTCGTATCCGCGCCCCAGTGGGGGACGCGCAGCTGCCAGCTCAGGTAGACGTTCGTTGTCTGCCCGCGCAGCAGCGCCCGCGGCAGGTCCACCCGTATGGCCGTGTTCTGCTCCAGATAGACGAAGGGCGCGGTGCTGCCCTCGACCGTCACGTTCTGAATGCTGAACTCGCCGCCGTAGTGGTCCAACGCCGGGTAGAGGCGAAAGACCAGGTGCGTCCAAGGGTCGTCGCTGGTGTTGGGGACGCGCACACGGGCCGACCCCTGCAGAAAGATGAGATCGTCGCTGAGGGAGAACTCGATCTCATAGTGCGGCATGGCGCCGAGCGCGGCCAGCGGGTCTTCTTCTTCCACGGTTGAGGGGCGGATTCCGCTGCAGGCGGCCAGCAGGATCATCAGCAGCAGAAGGCCGAACCCCAGCGCGCCGTACGCGGGGTGGGCGATTCTCGCCGTTTTTTTCTTCACGCTCTCCTCTGCGTTTGGAGGCATCTGCGATACCACGGGAAACGTTGCGTGTATAACGGGTGCGCTGCCGTTCTGAAATTGGAGCGCTTGTGTCGACCTGAGCCACGAGCTTCTTGGGGGTATGCAAAACTGAGACACCATGCGGCAGGAAAGGCAGCGCTTAGTCTAATCTAATCATAACATAGCCGGATAGTGCAAGGGAAAATATGCACGAATGTGCTATACTGTCAATGTCTGTGCTGGAGACTTCTGTAGCAGAAGTCCGTCTGCCTGCGACACGCGGCGCAGTAGAGCCGGTGTCCTTATCTTGTCGAGGAAAGACTAAATGTTTGTACGAAGCGCGGCGGCCGCCGCGTTGGACCGGAAGAAGGGGCTGTTCTCTGCATACGACCACGAACGGCGGGCGGAGCAGAGGCGCATGAAGGGGTGGCTGGAGGAGTTGAAGACCGACTCAGCCGCTTCCCTGAACCGCAAACTCGACGACGCTATCGATAGTGCCTGGCCCGGCGCGCTGCCCACGGCAGAGTTCGACCGCGCCGATGGTATGCGCATCCCGCTGGGCGCGGCCTGGCAGAACCGTGAGCAGGCCCGTCACTGGGCACTGGAGACGCTCGAAGGCCGGCCGGCGCTGGCGGTGGACGGCAGCCAGATCGTCCCCACCACCGACTACGCTCCCCCGGTGGGCGCGGTGCAGATCGGCTGGTTCTTCAACGATCGCTGCACGGCAACGGATGGTGACGCGGCCGGACGCTATGAGAAGGACATCGCCTTTGAGGTGCTGGCCCCGGATGAGCTGCTCGACTCCGGCGGCGATGACGGCGTCTTCCCCAACTGGCGCGTGAACCAGGAGCGCTTCATTCGCGAGTGCGCCAAGCTGTGTGAGTTCATGGAGCGCTGTGCGGAGCGGCCGTTTGAACGCAGGCCGGTCTGTTTTCTCGACGGCTCGTTGATTATCTCCTTCGCCGGGCAGCTGCGCGCCGGCCGTGAACACGGTTATATTCAGGCTGTGCAGGAGCTGCTGGCCTGCTCCGAGCGCACGCGCACGCCGCTGGTCGGCTATGTGGACAATACGTACAGCCGCGACCTCGTCACCCTCCTGGCCAGGCTGCACGGCCTGGTGGCGCCGGCGCAGATCAACGACGCGTACCTGCTGCGGGAAACGCTGTCCAGCTGGGGCGATCGCAGCCCGTTCTGGATATGCGCACGCCCGGACCGTCTGAGCGATGCAGGCCGCGCCGAATTCTATAAGCAGGTCTGCTTCTGCCTGGCGCGGGTCAGCATGGAGAACCCGCCGGCCCGGCTGGAGATACCGCGCTGGCTGCTGGAGTCCGGCCGCGCCGACGAGGTTGTCGCACTCGTTCTGGCCGAGGCGGTCGTCGGCAGCGGCTATCCCTACGTGCTGGAGGCGGCGGACGTCACCGCGGTCATCCAGCAGCAGGACCGCCAGCGCTTTTACCGGCTCTACCAGGATTTTCTGCAGGAGCAGGGCATGGCCATGATCATCACGCGCAAGCAGCGCAGCAAGCAGATGAGGCGGTAGGAACGGCGGTGGTCAGTGGCCAGTGATCAGTGGTCAGCAAGAGCGCAGATCTTTGGCGCGCGGCAGGGCTGTGTCATCGCAAGTTTTCAATCGCAAGTGTCACGGAGTAAGTAATGTCTATATTGGTCATGAACTACGATTCCCCTATCGGCCCAATCGAGATTCACGCCACGGACACGGCGGTGAGCAGGGTCGAATTTGCCGGGGAACAGGGAGGAGAGGGTGAGGAGGTAAGCGGAGTGGGAGGTCGGTCCGCCGCTTCATCTTCGCAGGAGGCGGGCGCGCATCCGCTGCTGGAGGAGGTGCGGCGCCAGCTGGACGCCTATTTCGCCGGCGACTTACGCTGTTTTGACCTGCCCCTGGATCTGGAGGGCACGCCATTTCAGCGGCAGGTCTGGCAGCAGCTTCTCAGCGTCGGCTACGGCCAGACGGCGAGCTACCAGGACATCGCCGTAGCCATCGACAACCCCAAGGCCGTGCGCGCGGTGGGCGCGGCCAACGGGCGGAATCCGGTCGCCATTATTGTGCCCTGCCATCGCATTATAGGCAGTGGTGGGCGTGCGAAGCTGACGGGATACGGCGGCGGTCTGTGGCGTAAGGAGTGGCTGCTGCGGCATGAGGGGGTTTTGTTGGTGTAGAGGAGTAGAGAGATGAGATGGAAACTCAAATGTCTAGTCGAGCCGGAAGATGACTGGTATGTTTCCTATTGTGAGGAATTAGGAATCGCAAGCCAGGGAGAAACGTTCATCGAGGCAAAGAAGAATTTGGAGGAAGCAATAGAGATGTTCTTTGAGGATGCTTCGCACAGCGAAATTGTGAGTCTCCTTGCCTCTCTTTAAGCCGGAATCGCCTTTCGGAATTCAACATCACCCGGAGATTTCGGTTGTGCAGCATCAGGAGGGACAGGGCACACAATGGGTGCTTACTGTTGCTTAGACTTAGGCGGCTGTCCGGTTGCGAAGTCTGCAAAAAACAAACGCTTGATCTTGGAGTAGCAATCGTCCCCGACCAACGAGAACTAGAGTTGGGGACACTTATGAGAAATATTCGGAAACCCCAATTGGATCGTTCCCACTCTGAAAGCGGAAAGTAGCTCTGATCTGCACGGAGTTCATCATTTCAGCTCCCCTCTAATCCTCGCCAAACCCTAGCAAAGGTCTTCACCTGCGCCCCATCCCCGCGGCCACTGACAAGATAGCAACCGTGAGCCTGGACACGATAGAGTTCGTGGCGGGCGGACAAGTATCCTACTGTTTACTAAAGCGCAAGCGAAAAGGGCGGTAAGCTTGTGTTCGTGGTATAAACTTCGTGGGTAACCATTTTAGGTTTCTGTCCGACAAAGGGATTGCTGACCTCACACTTGGGAGCGGGAATGACTTACGAAGTCCTCAAACCGAGTTTAGATTGCTTGCGCCAAGAGTATGTTCTTGTCCAAGCCTGGAAGAAAGCCTCGAATTACATTCGGTATCATAACTGGTATTCTGACACTTTAGCACTCGATAGGGCTACAGCTAACCTTCCAAAGTTCATTGCCGAAATCATGAAAGGTCTGGAAGTTCCCGAGCAGTGGGAGAGCGAGCCTCTTCGCTTGGTACTGGCGCCTAAAAGCCAGAAGTGGCGTGTGTCAACGGATAAGAAATGGGAACCCGTTGAAAGCGGCGACGACAAACTTGAAATGCGGCCACTTGCTCACGTGAGCCTGCGCGATCAGGTTGTAGCGACAGCAGTGATGCTATGTCTCGCAAACAAAGTCGAGACAGCTCAACAGGATCCACGAGTCAGTTTTAAGAAGGCTGAAGACCGCAAAAGGGTGGTTTCCTACGGAAATCGATTGTTCTGTGATAGAGAAGAGCACGAGTTGCTCCATCGATGGGGCTCAACGAAACTTTATCGGTCCTATTATCAAGACTATCGTTCGTTCATATCCCGGCCCAATACGGTGGCGGAGTCGATAGAATCGAAGGATGGACAACATGTCATTATTGTTGAGACAGACTTAGACAAATTTTACGACCGGGTACGTCCAGAAATGCTTATGTATGCTCTTGATCAATTGAGAAAAGATGACGAGGATCAGGAGTTTTTTGACTTTGCTAAGACAGTGCTGACTTGGCGGTGGGACGAAAACGACGAGGCTGACATCGAGAAATACGCCAAGCATTCAGAACTTGATGACTTCACGCGAGTGGCACTTCCTCAAGGCTTGGTTGCCGCGGGGTTTTTTGCCAACGTAGTACTTCTGGCCTTCGACCAACGACTGCAAGATAGTTTTGGTAAAGAGATCAGAAGAGGTGTCCGCCTTGAAGATGCCTGCCGATATGTCGACGACTTGCGCTTAGTCGTAACGTCAGACCTGGATGTAGATGAATGCAAAATGGCCGTAGAGGAGTGGCTTCAAAGCTTGTTAAACGGGGAGGCTAAAGGGCTCTTAATATCCGAAAAGAAGACGGAGGCGGTGGAGTTCGGTGCGTCCCAACGACCAATTGTGCGGCAAAGCGAAAGGATGAAACGTATTCAGGAATCAGTGTCCGGTCCATTTGGTATCGCCGAAGGGTGGGTCCTACTGGATATGATCCAAGGTTTGGTTCGGTCACAGCAGGATTTGGACCGAATACAATCTGAAAGCGGTTGGGACTTCTCTCCGAAATCCGATGTGCATGAAGAGAGGGTTGCTAGGTTCGCAGCAAATCGCTTTCGTACTACATATCGTTTTATTAGACCTCTTTTTGAAGACAGACGGTTCGCTAGCGAGCCTGAAAGAACTGATGATGAGTCTGAGGAAATTTCTAGCGAGTCTGAACTCTTCTTAAATGTTGTGGGACCCCATAGTCGGCAGGAACTTGATGAAGACGCAAAGGAATTTGCTCTCCGAATAATCGAGCGGTGGATAGAAGATCCTTCGAATGTTCGACTCTTATGGGTCGGACTAGACATTTGGCCTGATCCGGAGATTTTGAAGGAAGTTCTCAGGTTGTTAAAACCCTACATTTACACCAGCGAAGGCCCACAGAGCCGTAGTAAGAGACAAGTCGCTTGGTATTGTCTCTCCGAGGTCTTGCGACGAGGCGCAACGGAAACCAGTATCGTGGACGACAAGGATTGCCTCCCAGATGTCGCTGACCTCAGAAAGTACAGGGAAATCCTATGTGCAGAAGCGGCTAAACTAGCTTCTCCCAAGCTGACGACTATTCCGTGGTATCTCCGACAGCAGGCTTTGCTTTTCCTTGCCTGCTTTGCTCCTGCCGCAGCACCGAATATCCGCACAAGTCGTAAAGCAGAGATAATAGAGTACCATAAACTCATACTGTTTCTTCGGGGGGAGAGTAGCCGCCTCAGCAGTTCAGAATTTGCGACTCTGTCGGTAGTTGCTCGCCGCGCGATTTTGGATGCCGACAAATCTGTTGAATTGGTTCGTTGGGGATTAACGGCAGATCGCAAGAATGCAATTGCCAATATGGATCCATCGTTCGCCCTTGAACTCAAAGATGTTGATTTAAACTTTGATGAAGGATTATCAGCAGGCGTCAAAGAAAGTTTGTGCCTTGAGAATGGTGTGGTTAGCAGTGATCTGTCGAGTCTTGCGGAGACAGTACTGGGGGCAGGTTCTGTGAGCTCATTAAGAAATGAGCTTTCAATACTGCGCTTCGCGGTTGCGTTCTTAGAGAAACTTCGGCCACTGAATGAAACTCGATATGAAATCATTCCTCCTGGGCGTGTCAGAATAGAGCTGGAAGAAGATGGCGATATCGCCAAAGTATCGAAGTTAGAAGTTTCAGAGCGTCTAATTCCTTCTGCTAGTAGTCTTTATGCACCGCCAAATTGGTGCGAACCAGATGACCGTTGGCGGTTTCAATTAGGCTTTCTCCTACGATTCATTCTTACCAGACAAGCGGATTTCACCTCCTTCCCAGGACCTGAATATTGGAAAGTGCATCACGCAACGTACCGGCCAGTGAGGAGCCATTGGCAGCAACGGATTTACGGACTGTACAACGGCCAATCTGCGTTCGGGGATGATTGGATGCCTATAACCGACTGGATGGAACGATTTCTTCTGATGCTCCTCCGTTGGCCCGGTTGTAGAACGCCTAATGACTTTGAGTGGGTCAAAGAGGGAATCAGAAAAACTAAGCAGAAAATTAAGGATCGAATCAAGTGTCTTGAAGAACAACGAGGTGCTGCAACCCAAACTCTCATGATGCCCATGATTGCGGAGTGGCCCACCGAGAGACCCAAGACTCGATCTTTACGTGGTTGCGTTGTGCAAACGGTTGTGCCGCAAGAAAAGGATTTTGACAACTGTGACATTACTTTTTCACAAACCGAGATTCGCAGGAAACACCGCAATCACCTGTCAGCAGCACTCGAAGCCGTGAAGAAGATGCTCTACCTTCGCAAAACACATTTGGAGGACGACGGCCGCCTTGACTGGCTCATTCTTCCCGAGCTGGCCGTCCACCCGGACGACGTGAAGACGCATTTGATACCGTTCGCGCAAAAATTCAAGTCAATTATTCTGGCCGGTCTTACCTATCAGAAGATACTTGATGACAAACAGCCAGTTAATTCTGCTTTGTGGATCCTGCCCAGACAACCCGAAGAGAAGGGCTTGCAGATCTTGACACGGCGGCAAGGTAAGCTTCACATTGCCCCAGTGGAAAAGAAATATGACGTGGATGGCTTTCGCCCATGCCAATGGTTGATTGGATACCCATGGTCCGAGACCGATACGAGACCACTATGGCTGTCAGGGGCTGTCTGCTACGACGCGACCGACCTCAATTTGGCTGCCGATTTGCGGAACGAATCAGATGTCTTCGCGATTCCCGCCTTCAACAAAGATGTCGGTACTTTTGATCAAATGGCGAATGCTCTAAATTATCATATGTTTCAACATGTAATAGTCGTAAACAACGGCTTGTATGGAGGCAGCAATGCCTATTGGCCTGTTCACGATAAGTACAAGAGACAGATTTTTCATTTGCATGGGCAACCACAAGCATCGATTGCATTTTTTGAAATTGAGGACATAGGCAAAGTCCTTGACCGTCGACGACTTGGGAAAAGTGGCGGTCCATCGGAAAAAGAACCTGTATGGAAAAGCCCGCCAGCCGGCTTAAAGCGATTCCAATATTAATACAGGATATGTCGTTCGAACTTCGAGCCTGCATAGCGACCCTACACGCTCCAATCAGTAGGGGTCGCAGTTGTTTGAATGCATCTTATTTTTTCCGTTTCGTGGTCTAGTGAAGGGGAGCAACCTCATTGTAGGATAACGAGCCCAGTAAAGGAGAAGGTGAAGTGACAGAGCATGGTGAAGTTATCGAGATTACTGATGCAATGCGAGACGCCTTCATAGATGCCTGTATTGTCATCAGGGATTCGGAATTCTGGGAGGCTAATGACCACATCCGCTACGCGTTCAGGAAGTGGCTACATCAGTTTGAAGGGCGCTTTGACTATGATATAAGCGACCAAGAAGCTGGCAGATTGTTTGAGCGAATTCAAATCAGGCTAGGTGAAATTGAACGGTGGACTTCCCCTGCCAGACACATCGGAATACAGCTTGTGCTTTTCCCCGCGTTAGGGGGCGTCGAAGAAAGAATAAACGCCCGCCTTGAAAAGATAGAATCTGCCCTTTGGGAGGATGAAGAATAAGAATTCTTACCGAAGATGCTCCCGGCGCCATGGGCCTGCAGCTTCGGTTATTTTAGTTCCCAACATTCCCCCGCCACGCCTCCGCCGCGGCCTCAACCTGCGCCGCGTCCCAGCCGCCATTGGCGATCACCAGCCTATACCGCTGGGTAATCGTCTCCCCGGCGTCGAACTCGTATACCTCGTCGAACATAAAGGCGAAGCTGGCGCAGGCGTAGGGGGTCTGGCGGATGAACCATTTGTTGGGGTAGCGCAGGTTGGCGGGGTGGTCGAGGAAGGCGAGCGTTGACGCGTTGCCGTTGCCGTCGTGGCGACCGGTGTAGGCCAGCCAGGGCGCGGCCTGGCCCATGGCATCGGCGCCTTCGTGTCCCGCGGCGGTGATGACCTCGCCGTTGTCGAAGGAGCGCGGGCCGCGCCAGAACAGCCCGCCATAGCCGGCCAGCGGACGGCCAGAGGTCGTGGGCGAGCCGATGTGCAGCGACTTGCCGCGCACATTGCGCAGGCTGGTCGTGAAGTCGAGCGCCCAGTAGCCGGCGTCCGGGTCGACGGTCTCGACGGCGATGCCCCGCGTCTCGTCGATCCAGTGCTCGCCGGCCTGTGTGATCCAGGAGAGCCTCTCCGTGGCTGCGAAGCGGTTGTCCTCGATTTCGATCGAATCCCAGCCGTCGTGGCGCTGGGTCCCGTTGTTGGGCAGGTCGACATAACCCCTGCCGTGGACGTAGCTGCCCCCGCCCCAGAAGTTCTGACCGTGCAGGTGGGCGATCGTCATCTGGATGCCCTTGTGCCAGACGTGGTCGTGCGGGCGGTAGTTGGTGATCAGGTCGCCGGCCAGCGTGTTGACGGGGTGGAAGAACGGCTTGGGCGACTCGGACTGGGGCATGTCGGGGTCGTAGATGTAGCGGAAGAGCGTCACAGCCTCCCACTTCAGCTCCAGCGAGGCGAAGCCGGGCGTGCGGTGACTGTGCGGCGCGGTCTTTTCGTTGCGGGTGTGGATAAGAGAAAGAGTCATGGGACCTCAGTGGTCGGTGGTCAGTGGTCAGTGGTCAGTGGACGGCTGTTGGTGGGGCGTTATCAGGCTTTGTTGATATTTCTTTGAGTCCAGCACACGAGGGCAACCTACGAGCTGTCGAGCATTTCCTGCAGGCGTTGGCGGGCTGCCTGCGGATCGGCCTTGCCCTTGGTAACGCGCATCATCTGGCCCATGAAGAAGCCGAACAGCTTCTTCTCGCCGCTGCGGTAGCGGGCCAGCTCGTCCGGGTTGCTGTCGAAGGCCTCCTGCACGGCCGCGTCGATGACGTCGGTATTGCTGACCATGGCCAGCCCTTCGCGCTCGACGACGGCCTGGGGATCGTCTCCGCTGCTGTACATCTGCTCCAGCACCTTCTTGCCGGTGTTGGCGTTGATCTCACGCGCATCCACCATCTGCACCAGCGCGGCCAGCTGCTGCGGCTGCACGCGCGTATCGGCGATCTGCCGCAGATCCTGGCCCTCGCCGTCGGCGTAGAGCAGGCGGAACAGCTCATCGGTGACCCAGTTGGCCATGCGCTGGGGTTTACCGTCGTCCTGGCCGTAGGCGGCCACCGCGGCCTCGAAATAGTCGGCCACCGCCTTCTCGCCGGTGATGGCGCCGGCATCGGCGGGCCGCAGGGACCACTCCTGCCGGTAGCGCTGCTCCTTGGCGTCCGGCAGTTCGGGCAGCGTGCGCGCGGTCTCCTCCACCCACTGGCGGTCGACCACCAGCGGCGGCAGGTCCGGCTCGGGGAAGTAGCGGTAGTCCTCGCTGCTCTCCTTTGAGCGCTGCAGGACGGTGCGCTGGCGGTCTTCGTCCCAGCCCATGTTCACCTGCTCGATCACGCCGCCGTCGTTCAGTACATCGGCCTGGCGTTCGGCCTCATAGGCGATGGCGTTGCGCACCGCGCGCAGGCTGTTGAGGTTCTTGACCTCGACCTTAGTGCCGAACTCGCCGCGGGCGGCCTGCTCCGGCGTGCGCACGCTGATATTGGGCTCGCAGCGCAGCGCGCCCTCCTCCATGTTGCCGCTGTTGACGCCCAGGTAGCGCAGGATGGAGCGCAGCTTGGTCAGGAAGGCGTAGGCCTCGTCGGCGCTGGCGATGTCGGCCTCGGTGACGATCTCCATCAGCGGCATCCCGGCCCGGTTCAGGTCGACCAGCGTATGCAGCCCCGCATGCGTGTTCTTGCCGGTGTCCTCTTCGAGGTGGGCGCGGTGGATGCGGATGCGTTTGACGCGGCCGTCGGGCAGCTCGATCTCGACCCAGCCGTTGCGGCACAGGGGCAGCTCATACTGGGAGATCTGATAGCCCTTGGGCAGGTCGGGGTAGTGGTAGTTCTTGCGTGCGAAGACCGCGGTCTCCGCGATCTCGCAGTTGAGCGCCAGCCCCGTGCGGATCGTGGCTTCGACCGCGGCGCGATTGCTCACCGGCAGCGCGCCGGGCAGGCCCAGGCAGACCGGGCAGGTGTGCGTATTGGGCGGCGCGCCCTGGTAGTCGGCGCTGCAGCGGCAGAACATCTTCGTCTTCGTCAGCAGCTGCGCGTGGACCTCCATGCCCACGACGACGTTGTATTCCTGTGTCAATTGCAGCATCCTCTCAATGAATCCGTGTGCGTCACTTCTTTCATCAATATCTCTGCTGGGTTTCAGTCCGCCTGTATGGTCTTCACCCCGGAGATGGCATTACCGGCAAGACATTACAAATCTTCAAGGGAGGCAAGCAGTTCCAGGACCAGAACCGCCGCGTCTCCCAGCAGCACCGGGTTGATAAACTCAATCGTATCGGTAGACCTGTTGACGCGCGTCATGTCGTTGCCGTAGAAGCCAATAACCGGAATCCCGGCGTCGTACTTGAAAATGGAATGATCGCTACGGCCATAACCCTCCCTGATGCTCGTGTAGGACACACCCTCTCTACTGGCGGCTTCTGACACACGCCTGGTTATCGAGCCGTCGCCCGGCCCCCGGAGAAATGTGCCGGATCCCACCGAATCGAAGTTGATCATGACCTTGATGGCGCCTAACTCTTTGTCGGTCAACTGGTGCACGTAATGCCGACTGCCGGTCAGCCCGGTCTCCTCCGAGCCAAAAGCGATAAATCGCAGCGTGAACGGAAAGACCGATACCATCTGGCTGGACCAGGGCGGCTGCGCCAATTTCTCTGCCAGCGTCAGCAGCACGCTTACTCCGGAAGCGTTATCGTTGGCGCCCACTGAGTTCCGTACCGTGTCGTAGTGTGCGCCCAAGATGACGACACCTTCGCCCTGGCCGGGGAGTTCAAGGATTATGTTGCTGGACTTTCTCCGGAGATGCCCTATCCGTACTGTAAAATCCTGCATCTCCGGGCTGTATCCGAACTCGGTAAAGCGGTCCATCAGGAGCTCTGCGGCCTTCGATTCCTCCTGCGTGGCGCTCTGCCGCCATCCCACTTCTCTCGCCAGTTCGCACAGGTGGCCGAAAGCGGTCATGGCAAGAGCCTGACGTTCGGCGGCGCTGAAACTCGCGGTAGCGGGCGGCGGACGGACACCGGCCAGGGTCTCCTGCGCTACTTCTTCGAGTTCCGTGCAGGACGGTCCCGTTGCGACGTACGGTATTACACTTGTGGGGCCGTGGGCAAGATAGTAAGCAATCTGGTCATCGATGGGCCTGCAGGCTGCCAGCAGAATCGCTACGAGAAGGGAAGGCCATGCCAGTGAAAGTCTCTTGAATTTCCATCCAGCCATTGAGTCCTGCCTTAAGGGAGTTTACCAGCGCTGGAGAGTCTTGCCGTTATACCCTCGATATGTGAGACAACTTGAATTCCGAAAGAACGAACACCTTATTCATCTGGCGGAACCGGGCCTCTTGCCAGGAAACCGGCAAAGTCAGGTGCTCGATGATGACTACACGTGGGGCAAGCACCGAGTTCGTTCCAGATGACCGGTTCTCTTTTGCACGAAATCATAGCATAGGGCCAATTCCGAAACAAAGATAGCGGCTGACCACCCCGTTCCCATTGGTCGGGGACAGCGGCATTCGGGGGTGCATCCCAGATTTGGGGTGGGCGTGGGCAGGCACAAGGCCGGCACCTACGGGGATCTGATGGGACTGGCGGGACGTGGTCTGGCCAGACACTTTCGGTTAGGCACCCGTCACCAATATCGACACCCGGTCCACTAGGCATGTTGTAGGAGAGGGGGCGTTGCGGGGGCGGAGCCCCCGCACAAGGGAGGGCCGACTAGGCCCGACCGCCCAGAACTGCAGGGGTTAGGGGCTGGGGGCCAGGGGTTAGAAACGGCGCTACCTCTGATTCAGGGTTGAGCGCGAGATGGGTGCGGCTGCGCTGCTACCGGAGGCATGGGAAAGTTCGCCCCCTGTTGGGATGCACCCGTTTTCGGCCTTTAATTGACATAGTCCACGCCCCCCTGATACCATTATCGAATGCCTATCGGTCCCATTGACGTAAGCGTGCAAGCAAACACAGAACGCCTCACGCGGACGGCTCATACCCTGCGATGATCTTCCGCCGGCCCCCACAGCGCGCCGTTTCCTCCTCTCGAGCAGGGGCGCATTTCACAGCAATCATGGCAAGCGCTGCAACACGAAAGTTACAGTTGAGACTTACGCTCTCTCTTTCGATTCTGGCCCTGCTCGTCCTGCTATTCGGTGGCTGCGGGAACCGAAGCGCGGCGGCCACGGCCACGACCATCGCCATCGCCACTGATTCCTCAATCGGCGCCGTAACCGACACAAGCACGCCCCCGCCGGTCGTGACGACCGCGCCTGCCGCGACCCCTGTCCCGGCGCAGGCGGCAGCGTCGCAGGCGAGCAGTTCCACCCCCCGGCAGCGGGCGACGGTCGAAGCGTTCGCGGCGGCAACGCCCTTGCAGCAGGCGGCCTGGCTGCACGAGGACGGCGACTACAGCGGGGCGCAGCGGTTGCTGCAGGCGCTGCTGGCCGATCCCCAGATTACTCTTGACCAGCGGCGGGAAGCTCGTTTTCAACTTGCGCTCTCCTTCCTCGCCGACGGACAGCCGGTGTCCGCCTTCACCGTGTTGGAGCAGCTTTCGCCGCAGGCCGGCTCCCTGGACGCAGATGACCCCCGCCCCGGCCACACCTTATTCCTGCGCGCCGAGACGCTGGCCCGTTTGGGCCGCAACGCCGAAGCCGCCGCGGCCTACGATGCTTTCCTGCAACAGCACGCAGAGGTCACCGCGGTCGTGGAAGAGCGCATCGCCGATGCCTGGCTCGCGACCGGCGACTGGCAGCAGGCCGCCAACGCCCTGCGCCGGGCCGCCAACCATGCCGGCCGTACCTGGGAAAGGGTCCGTCTTCTCGACAGGGTGGCCGGCATCCTCGAAGGCCATGGCCGCTGGGGCCAGGCCGCCGCGGTCTACGATGAGATCCTGGCCGTAACCGAGTCTGCCGAGGAGACGCGCAGCCGGGACGACAACGACTTCGACGCGATCCTCGGTTACAGAGTATGGAACGTCCACCGGGCCGGCTATATGTATCGCGCCGGCATCGCCTATTCCACCGCCGGCGACGAGGAAACGGCCATCGCCCGCTGGCGGCTGGCCCTGGAGGAGGACCCGGAAAGCAACTCCGCCTACCAGTCCCTGATCCAACTGGTGAACCGCGAGGTACCGGTCGACCTCTTTGTGCGCGGGCAGGTCGACGTCTATGCAAAGGCCTATTTTCCGGCCGTCAGCGCTTTTGAGCGTTTTTTGCAGGAGTCGCCGCAGGATGAACGCGCCGGGCAGGCCTGGCTGGGCCTTGGCCGCGCCCACATGGGGCTGGGGCAGTGGGACGAGGCCATCCGCGCCCTCGAACAGGTGATGAACTGGTATCCCGCCTGCGAATGTTTCGGCGAGGCCTGGCTGACCCGCGCGCGGCTGGCCAGTGCGCAGGGCGCGCCAGAAGCGGCCCGGCGCATTTACCGCACCTTCGCCAGGGATTATCCCGACGACCCGCTCGCCCCCGAAGGTCTCTGGCTGAGCGCGCTTTCCGCCATCCGCGCCGACCGCATCCTGGATATCGGCTCCGGGAGCCGTTCAGAGGACACAGCCGACTTCCTGGTTGAAGCTGTGGCAGATCTGCTGATGCTGGTGGACAGCTTCCCGGACAGCCCACGCGCGCCGGACGGGTTGGCGGTGCTGGGGATCGGCGCCTTTACCTACGGCCATCACGGACTGGCCGCCAACAGCTTCGAACGTCTGCTGGCGGACTATCCCGGTGCGCGGCCGGGCACGGCGGCCTACTGGCTGGGCCGCGCCCGCTATGCCCTGGGCGAGGAAGACACGGCCCGCGCCCTGTGGCAGTCGCTCGTCGCACAGGAGCCGGAGACCTTTTACGGCGTGCTGGCCGGAACGGAGCTGGCGCTGCAAGGCCAACCGGGGCAGGACCTCATCCCCCGCATGGATGCAATGGCCGCGGCTGCGCTGCCCGGCGATGACGGCAGCCGCGCCTTCGCCGCAAACTGGCTGACGACATGGCACGACGCGCCCGCTGCCGGCAACAGCAGCGGTAATTCGGGCCTACCGATAGCCATAGCCGCCGACCCGGCCCTGGTCGGCGGGACACTGCTGCTGGAGCTGGATCTGCGCGCCGAGGGTCTGAAGCTGCTCGAACAGGTCTACTGGCGCAACCGCGACAATCCCGCGTCCCTCTTCCCGCTCATGGTGCATCTGGAGGAACTGGGCGCCAACCGGCTTTCAATCAGCGCCGCCTACCGCCTCATTCAGCTCAGTGAGGCCCGGCATACCGCCGACGTACCGCTCTTCATCCAGCGCATCGCCTACCCCAGGCACTTTTCCCGCCTCGTGGAAAAAGAAGCCACCGACTTCGAGATCGATCCTCTCCTCCTCTACAGCCTCATCCTGCAGGAGAGCCTCTTCGAGCCGCCCGCCCGCTCCTTCGCCGGCGCCCACGGCCTGACCCAGATCATCCCCACCACCGGCGCGGAGATCGCGCAACGCCTGGGCTATCCCAACTACTCCACCGGTCTGCTCAACCGCCCCTTCGTCAACGTCCGTTTCGGCGCCTACTACCTGCGCTGGGTGCAGGATTACGCCCGTGAAAATCCCGTCGCCGCCCTCGCCGGTTACAACGCCGGCCCCGGCAACGCCAGAACCTGGTTCGACCGTTCGGCACCCGATGAAGCCCTCTTCATCGAGCGCATCCCCTACAGTGAGACCCGCCTCTATCTGCAGCGCATTCTGACGCATTATGCGCATTATCTGCGGATATATGGGGGGGTCTAGTTTTTAGTTTCTGGTGAACGGCTGCGAGCGGGCCTGGTGGTGGAAGCCAAGTCGTAAGTGAACAGTGGTTCGTAGGTCATCGCGGTGAACGTTGGGTATATCTGGGAGTTGCCTCGCCTGTCTTGCCTGCGCTGGCACATACTCTGAATGTGCCAAGACGCGGGGGTGGGGGGGGAAGACCGGCCGCAGCGGGTCGACAAGGTCATATTGCCACACACTGGCTGCGGCGGGGGGTTTTAGGAGAGGGGGCGTTGCGGGGGCGGAGCCCCCGCACAAGGGAGGGCCGAATAGGCCCGACCGCCCGGAACTGCAGTAGTCAGTGGTCAGTGGTCAGTGACGAGGGGAGAGGGTCGCGAATCGAGTGTGACTGTGCAGTTCACTATAGACCAAAAACTGACTACTAAAAACTGCCGTTCTACCGGCCGGCGAGCCCGGTGAACTGCGCGCCCTGGACGAACTGGCGCTGGGCGAAGAAGAAGAGGAGGATGACCGGCAGGATGGTGATCATCGACGCGGCCATGACGAGGTGCCAGAAGTTGCCGAAGCGGCCTTTGAACCAGAGGAGCCCGAGGGGCAGGGTGTACATTTCGCTCTTGGAAATGTAGATGAGCGGCTCCATGAAGGCGTTGTAGTGCTGCAGGAAGGCGAAGATGGTGATCGTGGCGACGGCCGGGCCGCAGAGGGGAGCGATCACCTGCCAGAGGATGCGGAAGTTGGAGGCGCCGTCGATCTTGGCGGCCTCGTCCAGCTCCAGGGGCAGGGTCAGCATGTACTGGCGCATGAGGAAGATGTAGAAGGCGGCGCCGAACCAGGCCGGCACCCACAACGGGTAGAAGGTCCCCACCCAGTTGATCTCTTTGAAGATGATGAAGACCGGGATCATCGTTACCACGGCGGGCAGCATCATCGTCGCCAGCAGAACGGTGAAGACAAAGTCGCGCCCCGGCCAGCGCAGGCGCGAAAGGCCGTATGCGACCGTGAGCGAGCTCAGCACCATGCCGATCGTCCCCATGATCGAGACGAAAAAGGAGTTGCGGATGAAGAGATGGAAGGGAAGGCGTCTGAAGACCTCGAAATAGTTATCCCATTTGGGTTCGGTCGGGATCCATTCGATCGGCGTGATGAAGACCTGGCCGGGCAGCTTGAGCGATGTGCTGACCACCCAGGCCAGCGGCATGAGGAAGGTGAGCCCCAAGGCGATCATCGCGATGTGCAGGATAAGATGACCGATCCTCGTCTGCGTTTTTCGGGATTGGAGCAGGGTTGGTCTTGCAGTCATAGCGTAAATCGGCGGCCGGCATCAAGTTGTCAGCGCCGCGGCCGGTCCTTCGTCTCCTCTATAGTCTGCCTTCATAGTAGACCCAGCGGTTGGCAAAGAAGAACTGGATCGCGGTGAAGGCCATGATGATCAGGAACAGGATCCAGGCCAGCGAGGCGGCATAGCCCATCCGGAACAGCTCGAAGGCGTTGCGGTAAATGTAGAGCACCATGAAGAGGGTGGCGTTCTGCGGGCCGCCGTCGGTCATGATGAAGACGGTGGTGAAGACCTGGAAGCTGGCGATGATGCCGATGATCATGTTGAAGAAGATGATCGGCGAGATGATTGGGATGGTTACGTTAAGGAAGCGCCGCCAGGCGTTGGCGCCATCGATCTCGGCGGCCTCCTGCAGCTCCTGCGGCACCCCCTGGAGGCCGGCGAGAAAGATGATCATCTGGAAGCCGGTCAGCCACAGGCTCATGATGATGAGGGCGGGTTTGGCCCAGGCCGGCTCGAAAAGCCAGTTGATGGGCCCCAGCCCAAACCAGTGCAACACCTCGTTGAGCACGCCGAACTCGGGGTTGAGGATCTGGACCCAGACGACGGCAAAGGCGACAGCAGGGGTGATGGAGGGCAGGTAGTAGACGGTACGATAGACGCTGAGCCCGCGGATCTGCTGGTTGAGCATCACAGCCAGCGCGAACGCGACCACCAGCTGCAGCGGGACGCCGATGAAGGTGTAGTAGGCGGTGTTGATCAGCGACTTGCCCACGAGCGGGTCGTTCAACATGCGCTCGAAATGGCCCGTCCCGATGAATCTGGGCGGCGCCAGCATGTTCCACCTGTGCAGGATCAGAAAAACGGAGTAGAGCATCGGCCCGACCCAGAGCGCGAGGACGCCGAAGATGAAGGGGCTGGTGAAGAGCAGGCCGTCGCGCAGGTCGCGGCGCTGGGCCGCGGACATGCGGCGCCGGGCCTGCGGCTGTGTCTGGATTCCGGGTGTCGATGTGGTGGCGGTCAAAGAGGCGTACTCCCAGATTGACGAGGAACCGGCGGCCAGTAACCGGTTACTGGCCGCCGGGCACTGATTAAGCGCGGTCGGCCCAGTACTGATCCAGGTGCGTCTGGATTTCCGGCTGCGCGATCGCGAGCGCTTCGGCTGCCGACTGGGTCTGGCCCAGCAGCTTGTCCCACAGGACGGTGATCGGGCCGCCGCCGTAGGCCTGGAGCTGTGAACCTTCACCGAAGATCACGGAGATCGAGCTCTCGCGCATCGTGTTGGCGAACGCATCGGTGTTCTCGAAGCCATAGACACCGGAGGCGATGTCGCCCCAGATATTGGCGATGTTGTCGGGCGTGCCGCACATGCGGCCGCCGTTGGCGATGATGGTCTGGCCCTCTTCGCCGAGGATGAACTTGATGAGGTCCCAGCCCTCATCCTTGTTCTCTGAAGGTGATGTGATCACATGGCCGTGAACATGGCCGAAGGTGAAGTTGGTATCGGCCGTACCCGTCGGCGCCTCAATTACGTCAAAATTGATGCCCTCTTCGGTCGTGGCCAGCTCGCCCTGTAGGCGGGGCATCACCCAGGGGCCTTCGAGGTACATGGCGACGCGGCCGGTATCGACACCGACGCCGCCGCCCTCGACCACCTCCGGACCGGGGCTCCAGTCATTGGCAATCGCATCGTAGACCAGATACTGCAGCGCGGAGGCGATGTCCTCGTTATCCCAGTAGGCCTCGGTCGGCTCGGTAATGCGGTCCCATTCAATATGGCCGTTGCGGCGCATGAAGGTGGTGCTGCGGCCATAGGCGCCGTTCCAGCCCTGTGCCTGGCCCCAACCATAGAACTTGGTGCCGTCCTCTTCATAGGAGAGGTCCTGAATTATCTGCTGGAACTCTTCCCACTTCCAGCCCGGTTGTGGATGGGCGACGCCCTCTTGTCGAAGAGGTCCTTGTTGTAATAGATCACCAGCGAGCCGGTGTCGGTGGGGGTCATGTAGCGGCCGCCCTGCCACAGCGTCTGGTTGTCGTAGTTTTCGCCGCCGGGGAAGAAGTCATCGGCGCCGTCGCGAGCGATGTAGTCGCTCATGTCATAGATCACCTGGTTTTCGGCGTAGGCCTGCCATATCCAGCCCTGGAAGTAGAGGACATCGGCGGAGTCATCGGCGGCGAAGTTGGCCTGGATCTTCTCATAGTAGCCGCCGGGGTACTGCTCCACGGAGACGCTCACGCCTTCATTCTGCGCCATGTAGGCGTTGACCATGTTCTCATAGACGACCGCATCCTGGACGTCAGCCCAGGCCGAGAGGCGCATCTCGATCATCTCCATGCTGGCGCCTGCGTCACCGCCGCTGTCGCCGGCCGGGGCTGCTGCCGGGGCCGCGCAGGCCGCAAGCAGAGTTCCGCCAACCGTCAGGGCGCTTGCCTTGAGGAATGAGCGCCGGCTGATGGTGTTGTGTTGCAACTTGGACATTGATTTGACTCCTTTGGCTTGCTGGGAATTGTTTGGATCTTCTTGCCATAGGTTAATGCAAAAGCCAGTGGCCGGTTCAGAAACCTGCCACCAGCAGTTTTTCTACTCTTCCTTTTTCGTCGGCCACTGGCAGCCGCCTTCCCGGTCCGGGCGGATGTGCGAGAAGGACACATCTTCCGTGCCCTTCCAGGCATAGGGGTCGCGCCCGGCGATCATCACGATGTCGCGGAAGTCGAAGCTGGCTACGCCCAATGGGGCGTCGCCCGGATAGCGCCAGGGCAACAGCGATTCGGCGCTCATGTAGTGGTTGACGAGCGCGCGGCGGAATCCGCTGGCGGCGCGGTTGGGCAGGGAGCGGTGCAGCAGATAGCCGTTGAAGAAAATGATGCTGCCGGCGGTCACCTCGACCGGCACGGCGTCGTCGTCGGTGTAGGGGAAATCATAGGCCTCCACCACGCAATCGAAGCGCTCGTCGTCGTGTTCCTTGGCGGGCCAGATCAAGCCGTTGGCGTGCGAGCCGGGGATGACCCATAGGCAGCCGTTTTCGACGGTGGCGTCGTCGAGCGCGATCCAGGCGGCGTTCAGGGAGCGGTCGCGCGTCGGGATGAAGGCTTCGTCCTGGTGCCAGGCCTGGCCCGGTTTGCCGGCCGACTTGACGAAGAGCATCGACTGCATGCTCTTGACGTTGGGGCCGATCACGCGCGTCAGCACGTCACAGATCGACGGATGCGCGAGCGTGTCGAACATCAGCTGTGAGAGCTTGTGCGGGAAATGGACGCAGAGCGTGCGCTGGATCACCTCGTCGTCGCTGTCGTCGGGGCCGACGGGCGGCAGGCCGTTGACATCGCCCATCTCGCCGCGGCAGATGTGCACAGTCTCGTCACGCAGTGCCTGCACCTCGTCCGGCGTCAGCGCGTCCGGCAGCGCCAGGAAGCCGTTTTCACGGAAGGAGGCGGCGTGTTCAGCGGTGACTTCCGGCCGCGTCACCGTCGGCGCGGGGGCATCCATCGTTGCTGTCAGAGTCATGGGATTGTTCCTGTGTCTGAACGGCGGTGTTTTGTGTGCTGTTGGCAACGATGCCGCAGGGCGGGATCCTGGGCGGTCGCTAGGATTTGAAGAAGGGAATGGGTTGGATTATACGGGTGGAGGGGGAATGGTGTCAAACTTTTTGGGGTGGGGTGTGGAGCTTCGTCATCCGTGGTCTAGCGACGCTCCTGAACATGCCAGACGCTTTGCGCGATGTCCCTCATCACGACAAGCAATCCGGGCCATTCCGTATCGGAAAACTGTCTCAGCGCTTGCATAATGCGTTCGTGGATCTTGCGTCGGTTTGGTTGTCGCAGCTGTATAACAAGCACACCATGATGCGGCCTCAACCGGTGGTGTGTAAATCCCTTATCAGTGGTAATCAGCAGACGCTCTTCTCGCTGTGCCATCTCCCATAGCGCGTCATCCCGCATTCCTTCATCTACCGTGCCTCGAATATCGCGGACGTCGTGTTCCAAGCTGCGAAGCGCTGCGACAGTCATGAGGGGAATGTTTTCGTCGACAAAGATTTTCATATCCTGTCGACGAGCGCCTCAAGAGGCGTCACCTGCTCTTCGGCCAGAGAGGCTACATAGTCAAAACAGGCGAGTATATCTTCGTGCGTGACAGAAGGATACTCCTGGATGAGATCTTCGACGCTATCGCCGCAGGCCAGCATCCGCAGGATTTGATATACAGGAATGCGTGTCCCCTGGATGCAGGCCTGTCCGTGACATACCTGGGGGTCAATGGTAATCCGATTATTCATTCCTTCATCCTCCAGGGTATTTAGCCATACTTCAATAAGACTGTCGCTATGGCTTGAACGACACCACGTAGCTGCCTCCTGCGGCTCTCCAAAAGGTTTGGGAATTATATACTTGACTTCGCAACCGGACAATAGGTGGGCAGGGCAAAAGTGGCTATGTCTTCGGCAACCGCTCCACGCAGGATGGTCAATTGACCAGCACCTGGTCAAGACGGACCGGCAGTGTGACATCGTCAGCGACCCTTGCCGCAGAGATGGTCCACAGTACATCGTGCAACGGATAGGCAAGGGAATCAGTTGCAGTCTGGAGACGGTAGCGAATGCAGTGGTGCAAATGAGCTGTTTCTCCTTCGAACTGTTCAGTGGCCGGGCTCCTGCAATTCCTGATTCGGAAAACCGTCTGACAAACGATCACCGGATCTGGTTAGCGATGGCGCCGGAATTGGTCCATATTAGCGAGACAACGCCTATCGGAAACCGCTGTACTAGATAAGCGAACATAATTTCTGCCTCAATGCAGGTAACACCTTCAGTTGGTCCGCTTTTTACCATGCCTGGCAGAAAGCAACGTCAGCGGGACCTGGTCAACTGTCGTTGTTGTGGTAGTAAAGATGCTACCCATGAGTCCGTCTATTCGTGGACGAATACCCAGGGCCTTGCAGCGCCGCCGGGCGTTACGCTCTGTACTTCTGTCTCAACATACTATCGAAAGGTGCCATTATGAAAAGCGTTCCCCGTACCGTTCCTGTCTTCGCGCTGTTCGTCCTGCTGCCTGCCGCTCTGCTGGCAAAGAACGAGCAGCGCACCCTCGCCGGCCCGGCCGGGTAGTTCGCTGCCCTGGTCGACCGCGTCGCCACAGTCGAAGCCAAACTCGAACCCGTCACCACCGACGGCGGCCTCTGCGTTCAATTCGCAGGGCCCAGTTGCAGTGCGAACCCGTGACCCGGCACTTCGATACCTTCGAGGCGCACCTTAGCTCGTCACTGCTCTCGCCTGGGGCCACTACCTGTCGCCTCAGCAGTGCAGCACTGGCTGCAGGCTGAAGATTCGCTGCCCTGCGAGTACAAAACTGTATCCGTTTCGTGTCAGGAATCTGGAGTGGAGTGAAATGTACTTGGAGTTTCTACCGCTAGTCTTGGCGCTAGTCATGTTCGCCGTCTCGGCCGTGGTAGCTGCCTCGACCAGGGGGCTCGGACGTCCTGTGCTCTGGTTCTGTTTGGGGCTGCTTTTTGGCCCGTTCGGCCTGCTCTGGACGCTGCTCGCGCGGCCGCCGGGCAGGCCATGTCGGTACTGCCGGGAGCACGTGAGAGATTGGGCGCTCGTCTGCCCCCACTGCACCAAGGATCTGGCTGACGCCTGAAGTCTGCGGCTTCGCAGCTCAATTCCCCCGAGGTAAGGTCCTGGCGGCTGTCAGCGCCAGGACCTTACCCACTTCATGGCACGAAGACGCTGACCTATGGCCCTCCATCCCCAAACGTGTGCTCTCTGCTCCCGACTGGCCTGTTATCAGCCGCGCGTGCACCTCCACCTCCTCTTACAACTGCCCGGCGCCGATCTTCCTGATCCGGGAGGGTGATGTGCCGAAATCGGGAGGTCGCGGCGGGGCACGGTGCGCCCGTGCAGGTTATTCTATAGAGGAAGAATCATACTATTGACGCGGTGCCATGAAGGGAAATCCAGCGAAAATAAGAGCCTTCATGACCGGACTGCTACTTTTCGTCGCCGGCGCCGCTGTCTTGAATCTCTCCTCTTTCGCGAAGGGACCATCTCTTACCCTATCTTCAGGCTCCTCCCCGCCAGTAATCGGCGAAGAACCGGCTCTGAAGCAGCATATCAGCCAGGAAGAGATCGAAGCGGGCCGCTTCACTCTCGAAGGGCTGCTCAGGCATGGACGCGCCGTCTTCACCGCCAGTTTCAACACACTTGACGGCGCAGGCCGTCCTGAACTGACAGGAACAGGCCAGCCGCGCAAGAGGCGGATGATACCGGACAATTTCAATCGCATCTCATCGCCTGACGCAAATTCATGTTTGGGCTGCCACAATCTCCCCGCCATAGGCGGCGGCGGTGATAACGTGGCCAATGTGTTCGTAATGGGACAGCGGAATCCCTTCGTCAACTTCGATGGCGACCCGGTAGAGAACGGGCCGAACCAGACCCTCAAGACTGTGGGCAACGAACGCAACACAGTCAGCATTTACGGCGCCGGCTTTATCGAGCTGCTGGCCCGTGAGATGACGATCGAACTGCATGCTCAGCGCACGGCGGCGCTCAGCCAGGCCAACAGCACGGGCCGGGAGGCCACCGTCGAACTGGTGACCAAGGGGGTCCATTTCGGCACGCTCACATGCTATCCCGACGGCACAGTCGACACCTCCCGCGTCGAAGGTGTGGATGCCGACCTGATCATCCGTCCCTTTCATCAGAAAGGCGCGGCCGTGTCTCTGCGTGAGTTTTCCAACAACGCCATGAATCATCATCACGGCATGTTGTCGACCGAGCGGTTCGGTGAGGACAACGACCTGGACGCCGACGGCCGCGTAAATGAGCTGACCGTGGGTGATATCACCGCGCTGACCCTGTTCCAGGCAACCCTGCCCGCCCCAATACAGGTGGCGCCCGCTACCCAGGTCGAAAGAGAGGCCGCTGCGCGCGGGCGCATCATCTTCGACCGGATCGGCTGTTCCGACTGCCATATTCCGGAGATGCCGCTCGCCAGCCTTGAATTCGTCGAACCGGGTCCGTACAATCCGCCGAACAACCTGCGGCAAGAGGATGTCAATGCTACCTACCAGGTCGACCTGTCGCCCTACTTAGGGAACGTGAAACAGGACGAAGAAGGAAACTACCTCATCCCTGTCTTTACCGACCTGAAAAGGCACGATATGGGTGAGTTTCTCGACACGGAGGCAAATGTGCAGGGAGGGATCCCTACGCAGTTCTGGCTGACGAGAAAGCTGTGGGGCTTCGCTTCGGAGCCACCCTACCTGCACCATGGACGGGCCACTTTGATCTCCGAAGCCATTATGGCGCACGGCGGCGAGGCGCTGGAGCAAAGGAACGCCTTTGCCAACCTGGAGCGGGCGCAGCAGGCGGAGTTACTGGAATTCCTGCTAACTCTTCAGATAGACGGCGACGAGCAGTAGACGGTCGTTGCCCGCTGAGAGGAAGTGGGAGGTAACAGAAGAACGACGCGGCAGTTCCGCAAGCCACCCACTACCCACACAAATCCCCGATCAGCCGCGTATATACCTCCACCGCCTCATGCAACTGCTCGACCGCGATCCACTCGCCGACCGTGTGGGCCTGGTCGATGTTGCCGGGGCCGAGCACCAGCGCGTCCATATATCTCTGATAGCACGTGGCTTCGGTGCCGTAGGGAACGGTGACCGCGCGCGGCGCGCCGGTTGCGCGGCAGGCCGCATGCGCCAGCGGGCCGTCCGCATCGGCAAAAAACGCGCCGCCGCCGCTGTGAGACACGTCCAGGCCGTGCGCTTCCGCCCGCTTCACGACCATCTGCATCGCCTCCTCGAAGCAGGCGTCGGGCATGGCGCGCAGTTTGAGGGTGGCGACCGTTCGCGCTGCGGTCACGTTCGATGCCGTGCCGCCGTCGTTGATCACCAGGTTGAAGCCGTTGGTGGGCGGGTCGAAGAGCGGGTTCTGGAAGCGTTTATCCGTGCGGAAGGTCTGCGCCAGCTCCGCCATCTCCGCCAGGAACGGGGCGATCTTGAAGTTGGCCGATTCACCCTTGTCGGTGCTGGTGTGCGCGGCCACCCCGTGCGCGGTGACGATGATGCTGCCGCCGCCCTTGTGCGCATAGACCGGTTGCAGCTGCGACGGCTCGCAGACGATGCAGTATTGGGGCCAGCTGCTCGTCAAAGTCTGCGAGCGGATGACGATGTCGTGCGCGCCGGTGTGGCCCCGCTCCTCGTCTGCGGTGACGGCGATCACCAGAGGCCGGTTGAGGTCAGCGGCGTCGAAGCGGGAGCCCGCGGCAATCGACGCCGCCAGGGGGCCCTTCATGTCGGCCGAGCCGCGGCCCACCAGGCGTCCATCTTCCAGCGCCGGCGTGAAGGGATCCCAGCCGGCGTCGCCCGGCACTGTGTCCGAGTGGCTGAACAGGCCCAGCCCGCCAGCCCCCGTGCCCTTTTTCGCGACCAGGCTGACCTTCTCCACGTCGAACTGGTCGATGTAGGCCAGCTCCTCGACGGTGAAGCCGCCCGCCTCCAGCACCCCGCGCAGGAAATCGGAGATCGCCCGGTTGCTCGTCTGTGTCTCCGAGGGCATTGCGATCAGTTCACTGGTAAGTTCGACAACGTCGATCTCCATACCATTGCCCTTTCCCATCAGGTCTTCTTTCGTACAGGTCCGTAGAGCGGAACTTCTAAGAGATTCCTTGCGGACAGCCAGGCGACAGTCCCTTTCCGCGATGTGGACTGTGTTGGCTCGTTACTCTTTGATCAATCGCTCATATTCGTCGTGACCGCCGATCCAGACCCAAGTAAAATCTCCGCCATCTTCCACAGCGAGCGCCCTATGGGTCCGTCCCGTTCGAACCGACCAGAATTTGCCTACCTTCTTGAAATGAAGTGAGGGATGTCTTGGATTTGTGTTCAGCAGGCGGAAATTCCGCGTGGCAACACTTTGAACAGATTCGGGAAGCTGCTCGAACCGTTTCCAGAATTGGGGCGTGGTCCGGTGCATTCAAAGTTCCCGGATTGTACCCTTTTCTTTTGCCTCAAGGGCTTCGGCAATGAGATGATCCAATTTTCCTTCTGCCGAGTCCTCTTCAATCTGCCGGTCCCACTTTTCCCAGTCTAATTCGCTGAACCACTGTCTGAAGCGAGCGTAATCGTCATCGGGAAGGGCCAGAACGGCCTTTTGTAGGGCGGTGATATCCGCCATTTTTGTTCTCCTCTCTGTCGTGCCTGCCGGGGGTAAGGGGCGTCTGGCCGACATGCCCTGACTGAGTGTAATTCTGCCCCGCGCGCAATTTCTGCTGCGGGAATTATAGACTGAATCGTGCCGCCGAACAATAGGCGCGTGGGAAAACGGTGCTGGGGATGACTTCATTCGTACGCCGAGGCGACGCTGCGGCCGACGGTGCACCTGTGAGAACAGTTACACTGGGGTCGCTTTCCTGAAATATAGGCGCTGGAGTGGGTCTTCGACCAGGCCGCGCCAATAAGGACAAGCGCGGCAGGATCGTGAGCGATTCAATCCGTCCTGTCAGGCGCAGAGGTCCTCGATCAGCCGCGAGTACACCTCCACCGCCTCCCGCAGCTGATCGACCGCGATCCACTCGCCGACCGTATGGGCCTGCGCGATGTTGCCGGGCCCGAGCACCAGCGATTCCGCATATTCCTGATAGCACTCGGCCTCGGTGCCGTAGGGCACGGTGACCGCCTCCGTCGCGCCGGTCGCGCGACAGGCCGCCTGCGCCAGCGGGCCGTCCGCAGAGGCGAAGAAGGGGCCGATGCTCCAATGCTCCACCTCCAGCCCGTGCGCTTCCGCCCGCCCCACAACCATCTGCACCGCCTCCTCAAAGCAGGCGTCCGGCATCGCGCGAATGCCCAGGCGGACTACAGTCCGCGCCGCGCTCACGTTGAGGGCCGTGTCGCCGTCGCTGATCACCATGTTGAAGCCGTTCGTCGGCGGGTCGAAAAGCGGGTTCTGGAAGCGTTTCTCGCTGCGGAAAACGGGTACAAGGTCGGCCATTTCGGCGAGAAAGGGGGCGACCTTGAAGTTGGCCGACTCGCCTCGGTCGGTACTGGTATGCGCGGCAACCCCCCGCGCCGTAACCGTGATGCCGGCTCCCCCTTTGTGCGCGTAGACCGGCTGCAGCTCCGTCGGCTCACAGACGATGCAGTACTGGGGCCAGCCGCTCGTCAACGTCTGCGAACGGATGACGATATCGTGCGCGCCGATGTGTCCCCCCTCCTCATCCGCGGTGACGGTGAGAAAGAGCGGCTGCTTCAGGTCATCGTCGTTGAAGCGGCAGGCCGCGACAATCGACGCGGCCAGGGGACCCTTCATATCGGCCGAGCCGCGTCCCACCAGGCGTCCATTTTCAAGCGTCGGTGTGAACGGCTCCCATCCGGCGTCGCCCGGTACCGTGTCCGAATGACTGAACAGGCCCAGCCCGCCGGCCCCTGTGCCCCTTTTGCCGACCAGGCTTACCTTCTCCTCACCGGACGGGTCGATATAGGTGACCTCCTCAACATCGAAGCCGCCCTCCTCCAGCACCCCGCGCAGAAAATCGGAGATCACCCGGTTGCTGGTCGGCGTCTCCGAGGGCATTGCGATCAGTTCACTGGCAAGTTCGACGACGTCGATGTTCATGGCTGTCCTCTTTCTTGTCCGGTTTTCCGGCGGTGCGCTCTTCAGCCGTTACGGACGGCGTCATTCATACGAACAACGCTTCTCGTTCGATTCGACGTATAAAAGGCGTGTCGATTTTCTTGCTGAGGCGGCGGATATCCACCTCGTTCCCCAGGACCTGCTCCATATGGATGTAGAGCCCAGCCAAGGCGTCGAATCTCGGCTCCTTCAGTTCCACGATCAAGTCAATATCGCTGTTTTCGGTTTGTGTGCCGTAAGCATACGATCCGTAGAGACCGATTCGGCGTACCCCGAAGCGCCGTTCAAGCTCAGGTTTCGTGCGGTCCAGAATCGTGAGAATCTCTTCTGCTGATCTCATCGTGTTCTTGTTGTCCTGGGCGATCTTCGATACTGCATTTCATGTCGATCTGCTATCGCAGCTTCCCCCGTCCGCTGATTGGCCACACCGTCTCGACGATGCCATCGCGCACGCCGTACATCGCATCGTGCAGGAAGACGGTCGCGTCGCCGTAGCCGACGATGAAGTCGAGCACGTCGCCCACCTGCACGCTCGTGTTCGGTTCGGAGAGCGTGATCACGCCGTGCTCGGCCGAGGCGGAGATGTTGACGACGTTGTCCAGGCTGACGGCTTTGGGCTGCCGTTCCATGCCGGGCAGCGTCTTGAAGCCGGCGTCGGTGATGATGCGGTCGGGCGCGGGCCGGCTGGTGACTACGGCCTGTCCGAACAGCGCCGGGTCGGTCGGCACACCCCACATCTGGTAGGTGGCATCGCCGAAGATAGCACCCCCGGCCTGGATCTCGGTCACCTCCGGCTGGTGCATCGTTACATCCATCGTGCCGCTGCCGCCGCAGCTGACGATCTCGACCGGCAGGCCCGCGTCGCGGCCGGCCTGTACCGAGGCCGCCAGTTGACCGATGCACTGCTCGATCGCACTAGCGCGCGCATCGTCATCCTGGATGTCCAGTGTATGCCCCTCCCAGGCCATCATCCCGGCGAGGCGCAGCCCGTCCTGCTCGTGGACCGCGCCGGCCAGCGCCACAGCCGTGGAGCCGGGCTCGACGCCGGCCCGGTTCATGCCCACATTGAGCTCGACGACGACCGGGATTTCGACGCCGATCGCCTGGGCGGCCGCGCCGAGCTCATCCAGCGTTGCCGTGTTGTCCACCGCGATCTTCACACTCGCGTGGCGTTGCAGCGCGGCAATGCGGGCGTATTTCTGCGCGCCCACCACCTGATTGGCGATCAGAATGTCGCGCACGCCGGCGGCCACCATCACTTCGGCCTCGCCCGGCTTCGCGCAGGTGACGCCGAGCGCGCCGGCATCGATCATCTTATGCGCGATCGCCGGTATCTTGATCCCCTTCGTGTGCGGCCGCCAGTTCACGCCGGCGTCGTTGAAATTGTCCATCAGCAACGCAATGTTGCGCTCCAGGATGTCCAGATCCACCCACAGCGTCGGCGTATCCAGCAGCTCTTTCGCCCGTCCGATTTCAGTCATAAGATATCCTCATACTCCTGTTATTGACATTTTTTCCCAACTAACGGTCAGTTCAGGCCACTGACCACTAACCACTGCCGTCCTACCACGCGGTCCAGCCGCCGTCGACCAGAATATTCTGTCCGGTGATGTAACTGCTGCCGTCGCTCGCCAGCAGGACCACCAGCCCTTTCAACTCTTCCGGCTCACCCATCCGTTTCATCGGCACTTTCTCGGCCAGCCTGGCAACGAACTCCGGCTCCCCTTCCCGTACGTTGGGCGATGGGAACGGTCCCGGACTGATCGCGTTCACGCGTACCCCGTCCTGCGCCCAGTAGACCGCCAGATGGCGGGTCAGGTGGATAAGTCCGCCCTTGAGGCCGTGATAGTTGGGCGGGCTGTTGACGCCGAAACCGGTGTACGCTTCCGGGTAGCTGGCGACGACCCCGTACATGCTGGCGATGTTGATGATCGAGCCGGGCGCGCCGCGGCTGCGCAGATGACGCACAACCTCGCGCGCCAGCAGGAAATAGGCGGTCACGCCGGTGTGATAGGCCTGGTTGAAGTCCTCGGCGCTGGCCGTGTCGATGCTGGGCGCGCCGCCGCCGTAGGCATTGTTGACCAGGACGTCCACCTTGCCCAGGTGCTGCACTACCTCCTCCACAAAAGCGGGAATGGCATCGCTGTCGTCCTGCGCCAGACCGAAGCCGGCATGGCCGCTGCCGGGCAAGGTCGCGGCAAACTCTGCCGCCCGCGCCCCATCGCGGCTAGTCACCGCCACGGTTGCGCCCGCTTCCGCCAGCCCGCGGCTCATCGCCGTCCCCAGCAGGCCGGCCGCGCCGGTCACGATCGCGACTTTGCCGCTCAGATCCAGTAGTTCGGAGACCGTCTGTTCAGTCATGGATTTCCTTTTGTCTGAACTGTAATGTGTGTGATTGAATGAAGGACTGCGGTGAGAGTAATAGCGTGAGCAGATTATAAACACAATAGCTTACTTCGCCGATTTTATCCACTGGCAGAAAGGCGTTATCATTGTTTAGTTTCAGTCTTTCATAGCAAGCGCCGCGGGCTGCTGGCTATTCGCTACTACCTGGAGGGACTCTCGATGTTGTTTGCGCTACCGCTTCGCTACATGAGCGCAGGGATCGATACGCTCGGGACGCCGGCGATCACCTTTGCTCTGGTCATCGCTGTTCTGGGCCTGATCTACCTGGTCTTTCAGGCACGCCGTGTCCTCGCAATGGACAACGGCAACCAGGTGATGCAGGAGATCGCCGCCGCCATTCAGGAGGGCGCGGCTGCATTTCTCAACCGGGAGTATACCTTCCTCGGTGGATTTGTCGTCGTCGTCGCCGTCATCATCGCCGTCTTCCTGGCATGGCAGACCGCGCTCAGCTTCATCCTCGGCGCCATCGCCTCGGGCGCGGCCGGCTACCTGGGTATGTTCATCGCCGTGCGCGCCAACGTGCGCACCGCGGCCGCGGCCAGCAAGAGCCTGGACGACGGCCTGCGCGTCGCCTTCAGCAGCGGCTCGATCATGGGCATGGCCGTCGTCAGCTTCAGCCTGCTCGGCATGACGATCCTCTACTTCCTTTTCAACGGCAACATACTCTACATCACCGGCTTCGGCTTCGGCGCCAGTTCGATCGCGCTCTTCGCCCGTGTCGGCGGCGGCATCTATACCAAGGCCGCCGACGTCGGCGCTGACCTCGTGGGCAAGGTCGAACAGGGTATCCCCGAAGACGACCCGCGCAATCCCGCCGTCATCGCCGACAACGTGGGCGACAACGTCGGCGACGTGGCCGGCATGGGCGCAGACCTCTTCGAGAGCTACAGCGGCTCCATCATCGCCGCGGCCACGCTGGGCGCGGTGGTGGCAGACGGCGCCGGCATCGTGCTGCCCTTCCTCGTCGCCGGCGTGGGTGTGATCGCCGCCCTTATCGGCACATTTCTCGTGCGCGCGCAGGAGGGCGCGTCGCAGGAGGATCTGCTCGGCGTGCTGCGCCGGGCCATCTACAGCGCCTCCGTGATCGTCCTGATCCTGGCCGCCGGCGTGGTCGCATATACCGGCGTCGGCTGGAACTTCCTTGCCGTCATCCTGGTCGGGCTGGTCGCCGGCAACGGCATCGGCTGGTTCACTGAATATTTCACGAGCTACACCGAAAAGCCCACCCAGGGCATCGCGCAGAAGGCCGAGACCGGTTCGGCCACGTTGATTATCGAAGGGCTGGCCGTCGGCATGAACAGCACGCTGCCACCCGTCCTGATCGTCGCCGTGGCCATCATGCTGGCGCTGTGGCTGGGGGGAGACAACGGCCTCTTCGCCGTCGCCCTGGCCGGTGTCGGTATGCTCAGCACGCTGGGCATCACCCTGGCGACCGATGCCTACGGCCCCGTCGCCGACAACGCCGGCGGTATCGCCGAGATGAGCGACCTGCCCGACGAGGTGCGCGACCGCACCGATGCGCTCGACAGCCTCGGCAACACGACCGCGGCCACCGGCAAAGGCTTCGCCATCGGCTCCGCGGTGCTGACCGCGCTGGCGCTCATGGCCGCCTATGTGCAGGCCGCCGACCTCGATACGCTCAATCTGTTGGACTCGACAATGATCCCCGGCATGCTCGTCGGCGCCATGTTGCCCTATCTCTTCGCCGCTCTGACCATGACCGCGGTCGGCAAGGCCGCCTACGAGATCGTGCTGGAGGTGCGCCGCCAGTTCGCCGAGATCCCCGGCATCATGGAGCGCACAACCAAGCCCGACTACAGGGCCTGCGTCGCCATCAGCACGCAGAGCGCGCTGCGTGAGATGATTATTCCGGGCGCGCTGGCGGTGGTGGTGCCGCTGCTGATCGGATTCCTGCTCGGCGCGCAGGCCCTGGCCGGCATGCTGATCGGCGCTATCGCCTCCGGCTTCATGCTGGCGGTGATGATGGCCAACTCCGGCGGCGCCTGGGACAACGCCAAGAAGTGGATCGAGACCGGCGTCATGGGCGGCAAGGGCTCGGAGGCGCACAAAGCCGCGGTCGTCGGTGATACCGTCGGCGACCCGTTCAAGGACACCAGCGGCCCGTCCCTCAACATTCTGATTAAGCTGATGAGTATTGTCAGTCTCGTCTTCGCCAGCGCGTTCGGCGAGGGGTGGCTGAATCTGTTCTGAGCACGTTAACGAGACCGGCGGCCGCTGTTAACCGCCCCAAGATTGTCTGCGCCGTCGCGATCCACCCTTGGCAGCGCAGGCATCGTGCTTTCAGCGGCTTGTCATAGGAGCAGTTGCGCCAGCAGCGCGAATCCGAGCAGGATCAGGCCGCCGGCCAGGAGTGTGATCCCGATTCTGCGCAGCCGCTGCGCCCGCGACATGAGCCGCCCGTGGTCGGCATGGGCCTGATCGCCCCAGTCCAGCTGCTGCGGCCGTTCGTGCGGCGCCTTTTGTACCCTGGCCAGCCACCAGGCGCGATTGCAGAAGCTCCAGGCGCCGATATCGCTGGCGCGGACGTAAGAACGGTCTTTGGGCATTACGAACTTTCAGTTTCTGAATTGGATTTCGCGTTCGAAGATCTTGCCTAACCTCTCCGATTGTCGCCGGAACCGCCTGAACGAGCCAACTACGAATCCACGATCAACAACCGTACAAGAGGGCCACTACCATGAAAGCGACCGATATCCGCGTGGAGACGGTGGAGGTCACCTTCGACGACGAGCGTTTGAGTGTCCCTCTGCATCTCAGCAAGGGCGTTATCGAGGCGATCACCTATGCTGCGGTCACTGTGCGGGCGCGCACCCGAGGGGGCGATGCCGTGCAGGGGACCGGCGCGATCCTGCTCTCGGACGTGTGGGCCTTCCCCGCGCCCGACCTGGACCACGAGGAGAAGGACCGCCTCATGCGCCGGCTGTGCCGGGCCATCACCGCCTGGCTGGAGGATGACCCCTACGAAGATCCCATCCAGAAAGGCATCCGGTTGGAACAGGCCGCGGTCGAACTGGCCGGGCAGCTGGCCGAGGAAGAGCCTCTCCTGCAGAGCACGCCGATGCCGCGGCTGGCCGTGCTCAACTGCATGGCGCCCTTCGACGCCGCCCTCCACGACGCTTGGGGCGCGGCCTTGCCTGTGCCGCTCTACGCCGCCTACACGGCGGAAACTCTGAACCAGGACCTGAGCGCCGGTCTGGGATCAGACTTCACCGGTCGCTACCCGGCGGACTATCTGGGCCCAAGGCGGCGTACGCTCTCCGTGCAACATGTCGTCGGTTTCAACGATGCTCTCACGTCGGCAGAGGTGGACCCGCAACAGGCTGCGCCGGCAGACCTTCCCACCGACCTCACCACCTGGATCGAGCGCGACCACCTGCGCTATTTCAAGCTCAAGCTGCGCGGCCAGTCGCCGGTCGAGGACGCCGGGCGTATGATCGAAGTGTATACCGCCGCCTCCCTGGCGATGGATGCCGCAGGTGTAGCGGGCGGGCCGCGCCTGTCGGTGGACCCCAATGAAGCCTACCAGAAGGCCGATACGATGCTCGAAGTGCTGGACCGGGTGGCCGTGGTGAAGCCGCAGGTGCTGGCGGCGTTGGACTATATCGAACAGCCCACGCCCCGCGACCTGGAAGCCTATACCGACACGCTCCATGATGTGGCCGCGCGCGTGCCGGTGGTCGTCGACGAAAGTCTCGACGACATCGACAATCTCGACTGGATCCACCGTCTGGGTTGGTCCGGGCTGGCGGTGAAGACCTGCAAGGGACACACTCACTCGCTGCTGGCCTACTGCTGGGGCCGCCATCACCGTCTCTATCTCACCCTGCAAGACCTCACCAACCCCGGCCTGGCGCTCGTTCACAGCGTCAACTTCTGTGCCCACCTGCGCCTCGACGTCGAATGTTTCGAGGGCAACTACCGTCAGTTCATGCCCCTGTCGCGACCCCGCGAACAGGCCGCCCACCCCGCCTACTTCCAGGTCGCAGACGGCCAGCTGACCCTGCCGCCCGCCATGGGACCGGGCCTCTACTGAGGCAGCGGCAAGTGAAGTAGCTGACCACCGCCGTTCACCGGTAGACGATATCGAGAATGTTGTCGCTGCGGAAGCGCACGCTCTGCGCGTCCACCCGTTCGGCGCCCGCTTTGTTCATCTCCGCGTCGGCCGTGTCGGTATGGAAGAAACGCTTTTCCAACTCATATGGGCCGGGCCAGACCAGGGGCGCGATCGGATTCTGGCGATGCTTGGTCACGGCCGCCGCGATGCCCTCGCGGATGCGCTGACGCGCCGCCTGCGCAGAGAGTGAGATGGCCGAGCCCCGCCCCAGCCCCTCCTTCACCGCCGCCGTGGTGATATCCGGAACCAGCTCCTCCGCCTCTTGGCAGGCGTCCTGTTCGCCGCTCAGAAAGAGCAGCGGCAGCCCCAGCCCGCCCATGAACAGAGCAAGCTGTCCGATCTCGCCGATCGGCTTGCCGTTGAGCCGGTAGGCGTCCACCGTGCGGCTGTTCTGCGTGTGGTTCTGGTTGCTGGTTACGACGCCGGCCATGGCGTGCTGGCCGACGATGACAAAGGCGTCGTAACGCCCAATCACCTCCTGCAACCGGCTCCAAGGCGGCGAAGGCCGGCCATGCAGCAGCAGCGCGGCCGGATGCAGCGTGTCGAAGTCGATGCCGCCGGCGCCGTGACCGTCCCAGACGAGGACCTCCTCCACCCCGGCATCCAACAGCCCGTCCACCGCGGCGTTGACCTCGCCGGTCACCAGCTTCTTGCCGGCGTCGTAGTAGCGGCCGTCGGGAAAGGACTGGTCCGCGAAGGAAACGACGCCGGCCACGCCTTCCATGTCGGTTACCATGAAGATTTTCACGGTTGAGGCTCCATAGGGCAGTTTTCAGTAGTCAGTTTTCAGTAACACCATGCGCCTGCGTCGGGTGCAGACTCTGGTGACTAGGAACGAGTTCAATACAGTGAACTGACCGACACCCGGCGCCCTTCATTGGCCGCCGAACGGTATGCCGCGTCCAGAAGCTCGACCGTGTACCAGCCGACTTCCGGCGGCGACTGGTTGGGCGCGCCGCCGACGATGACGTCGACAAGGTTGTCCGCAGGCGCCGACGACAGATAACTCTGCTCCTCCGTTATGGGCGGCAACGCCTCCACGGACCCGTCTGCATAGTAGATTGTACAATTGCGTCTAATAATGTCGGCGTTGATCCATCCCTGGTCACAGTAGATTTGCACGGCCATCTCCTGCTCCGGCCCGCCCGCATGCAGAGTGCCCGAGCTGCCAACGTTGGCCAGCGCGCCGTTGTCCATCTGCACGATCATCGCGTCAACGACGTCCACCCGTGTATCCAGGTTGTCCATCAGCGCCAGCACGCTGACCGGCCTCAGCCCGGTCATATGCAGCATCAGCCCTATTGAATGGGTCGCCTGCAAATGGCCCTGGCCGCCGCCCGAGCGTACAGGATCGCTGTAGACATCGCCGGGGCCGGTAACCTGGTACTGGTACAGGTCGTCGTGGACGCTGTCATCGCCCCGGAACAGCGAAATGACGCTGGAGGCGAACATGTTGTTGATATAGCGTATCGCGCCCAGCCGCCCCGAGTCGATCACCTCCTTCACCCGCAACACATGCGGGTTGAAGTTCCACGGGTAGCCGATGATCAGCTGGCATCCGCGCTCTCGGCTGAGTTCGGTCAGATGGCGAGCGTGCGCCGCGAACAGCGTCATCGGCTTTTCCAGGACCGCGTGCAGGCCCTGCTCAAGGCAGGGCCGCGTCGCCTCGTAATGGGCAGCGTGCCAGACCGCGATCACGACGCCGTCCAGCTGTTCCCGCGCCAGCATCTCGTGAACATTGGTATAGGTCCGCTCCAAGCCGAAATGCCGGGCCGCTTTCTCCACCGCATCGGCGCGGATGTCGGTCAGGGCGACGAGGTCGGCGTTCGGATTGGCCTGCAGCGCGGGTATATGGGCGGTCGTGGACCACCATCCGGTTCCGATGACGGCGATTCGGGCAGTGTCGGGCATGGTTCTCCTTTGACCTACCTCTTCAGACTTCGAGTTTCTCGCTCTGATGAGCGGATGGACCAGGAACAAATTTCGCCCCAGTCTGGCCCGTCGTCAACATTTCTGACTACCTGGCAGTGAATTCTGCCGTTCCTTGTTGATTCGCTTCTCGCTACTGACTCTATGGCAAAGTAATCGTATCCAACAAGAGATGATCCGTCGCGCGCGAACTCCCTTGCGAAACAGTCGATAACCGTTTCCAGCCATCGTCCAGATGCCGATACCATCCAATGTGGATCCGGTATTCCCCTGGAGGAATCGAGGACACAATTCGCTCATCTACGAACAGTTCCCCGGGGGCCCATGTCGATGTCGGATAGCGGCCTTCGAATGGTTCTCTATCATGTTGGGCAACAATCTGCTCATCTGAATTGACGATGTGAACAAACACGGTATAGTCCGAATCAGGGCTCTCTAACGTGCGCCAGAAAAGGTCTATCTTGAGGCCTTCGCTGGTCGGGTTCAGCGTATAGCCTTCAAGGCTGAAGAAGTCTCCAAAGTTTATGTCTGTATGAATCTGTGGTCCGGCAACCTCGAATTCCTTCACAACAGCCGCCTTCTGACCTGTGGCCAGAGGAATCCGCCGGCGAGAAAGCTGGTCAATGAGGCCTACTTGCAGCTGGTACTGGCCAGCAGGAAGGTTGGGGCCGACTGCTAAAGAATAGCTCAGAGGCATTATCTGATCAGGGCGCCAAGTGCGGACACGAAAGACGCCGTTCAGGGGCCAGTCCTCTTTGGAGATTACAGTCACGTCCCGAGTGCGATTGTAGAGTTCCAGGACAAGCTCGACATCTCTCCCAATCTTCAGCGCCGGTCGCCAAAAAAGGGCTACATCGAGGTTTGAGTCAGGTTCAAGCTCATTACTCTGAAAGCCGACCAGTTCCAAATGATTGGAAAATGACAGCCCCTCCAGAGGCACGTAAGCCGGAATTCTGCCCTGCCAGCGTGTCTCCAGGGTCTTGGCTACCGGGACACCATCTTTCGTCAGGATCTCCGGCTCCTTCCCGTCCAGCGGCGCGATGCTTGCAGGCATGGGCGGAAGGAAAAAGACCATTCCCTCTTTGAGCAAGACCCACTCCTCAGGGAATCCTCTATCCGCTGACCATTCGGAGTCCGGGAGAATGACCGAGATACGCTCTCCCTGACGCAAAGTTTCTTCCACCCCGCCCTGCCGGTACGGGAACCGCTCTGTCAGCAGGAAAGCGAGACGCGAATCGCTATACAAGCTGGTGGGCAGGAGGATGGGTCTTTCAGGATGATGGCCGACGAACTCTGCGATCGCGCCAAACCGCGAACTTTCTCCGCGAATCGCCAGGCGGTACGGTGTGACTCGCTGGGCAAAGTCCCACTGGCGAAACAGGCCGAAAATCAGCGCCAGCGCCAGGACAAGATATCCCATCCAACGGGGAAATCGCGGCCTCCTTTCTATCCAGGCCCAGGCAGACGCGCTTCCTAAACCAGCCGTCATAAAAATGAATGGAATTCCCGGAATCAGCCGGGAGAAGTCTATCGCTGTATGAGCATATTTTTCGTACGTCAGGAGTTCGGGCAGTAGCATCAACGCCATTATCAGGAATCCAAAGACATGTGCGTCTCGCCTCCGGCGGATGACGACCGCAATCCCGAGCGCCAGGCCAACGACGAAAACGACTGTCAGAACTGATTTGGGCCCGTACGGGTGCTCTACTTGCCAAAAAAAGGACAACGCAATGAGCTGGTTTTTCAGTTTTGCGACAATAACGGCAACAGGATTCGGCAATTCGAAAACAAACTGCCCCCCCACAGGGCCGACGGGATTCGAGACGCGAGCAATAAATGTATAGGGATAGACGACAAACAGTACCCACTGGGGCAGGGCAACCAGGGCGGCTGCGGCAGCGGCCCATAGCAGGTCGCGCCAGTGTGCCAATAGACGCCGGTTCGCCAGAACGGCGCCTATGCTGGCTACCGCCAACGCGACTGGAAAGAAACGCGCAACAATATAGACATACTGGCTCAGTCCAACCAGAAGACCGGCCAGAATAAAGTCCCGCCTGTCTCCGCGGCGAAAACCTCGCCACAGAAAACCAATGGCCATCAATTCCACGACAGGTAGCAGAACGGGTTCAATGCCGCGGAGAGAGTGTGAAGCAAAGAATGTCGAAAGAGCCAGGCCCAAGCCTGCAATCAGCCCTGCTCTGCGGGCGAAAACTGTGCCAAGTTGGTCAAAGGCCCAGCGAGAGGCCCAGTAAGTCGCCGGCGCGACCAAGGCGCCGCCCACAACAGTCAGGCCCTGCAGACCGGCAACGCTGTAACCAAATACAGAGAATATGAAGGCCTGTATGTAAATGATCAGGGGTTGAATTCCAAACTGATGATAGATGTAGAAAGGAAAGATACTTTCCTGTAAGAAATCACGTGTGTGCAGTGCCAATGCGGTCGAATCGTGATCCAGGGTTGGGGTCAACCTGAACCAGTGAAAATAGTAGCTTGAGAGACTGATACAGAGTAGCGCGATGTAAAGCCAGGCATCGACGCGGCCGGTTACAGAAAACAACTTTCCAAACAGGTGGAGATATGCGTACGGATTTCGCTTTGCCGCAGTGACTGAGTCGTTCACGGAAATGTCTTAGTTCCTCCCGCTGCAGTGCGTCTGCAATGCAACTTTCAAACATAACGGGGATTTCATGCAGATGAAACGGACAGGGGGCCGCCAGCGGTTTCAACGCGCCAATTTCGGGTCGTGAAGAAGGGCGCTGCTTCGAACAGAGCATTATCTGAATCCTGTCCAAAGGGCAGTGTTATTCTTGAGTGAAAGGGTATGTCGCCAGCAGGTGCCTCATCTCATCCCGCATCTTGATCGTCTCGGTCATCACGTCCACTTGGTCACAGTCCATCCACGGATCGTGTTCATACTCCAGCGTCAGGTAGCCGTTGTAGTCGGCGTCCATGAGCACTTCGACCACGGCGTGAAGGTCGAGCTCCCCGTCATCCCAGCGCACCTGCAGCTTACCGTCGCAAGCATGCCGCAGATGGACATGGCCGGCATAGGGGCCGAGGGGATCAGCGTCCCCCGGACCATAACCTTTCGCCATAAAGTGGGAATAATCGAGCACAATTTTGAGCGCGGGATTCTGCTGCAGAAATGCCAAGGTTTCAAAGGGGCTTTCCAGCACAGATTCGACGTGCGGCTCGAACAGAAACAGCACATCCTCGGCGGCTGCCAGCGCGGCGAGTTCGTTCATCGCGGCTGCGGACAGTTCCACCGCCTCTTCGTGAGTGATGCCCGCCTGGTCAACGCCCGGCAGCACCAGCACCGACGGAATACCTGCGGCTTTGCAGAACTGGAGTACGCGCTTGAACGTTTCCCGGTTGGCGGCGCGTACGCTTTCATCGACGGAATTGACCGGCCTGTCGTCGAAGCCATCCCCGAAGACGTAGAGCAGATTGCTGAGCGGGAGACCGGCCTCGGTTACGCGGCGCGCCTGCCCCTCCGGATCGCGTTCGATCTCACGTGAATCAAGCAGTCCGCCGGGCACGGCCATCAGGTCCATCGCCTCTATTCCCAGCGCCTGCCATATCGCGGCCGATTCCGACAAACTGGCGCCCACGAAGGACCAGGCAGCGCCGGCGAATCTAATGGTGGTCATGGTTGTCTCCAGTTCATCTTGTAAGCAGGAAGCGAGTCGGTTGAATGCACCTATTCGCTGAATCCTTTACTTAATCCTTTTCTAAAACCTTAACTTACTGGCCAAAATCTACCAAGGATAAGTAAAGGTTTAGACAAAGGGAAGCGAATTGTGCTGAGGATTGTGCAAGATATTTTTCAAAATGTGAAGTGCAAAATATCAGTCTGCTCCCTGTTTTTATTATAGAGGTGCTTGGATCTGATGAGATTCGACTGATTTGTGTGAAGAAGTACGCATTTTAGCCGACATTCAGGCGATAGGCCCGCATATGCAGGCAAGGCGACTACTTTGTCGTCGCTGGCTCCCAGGCGTCTGGATACTTAGCGAACACCAAATGAATTCGTTACGCACACAACTTTGCTGAATCCTTTACTTAAACCTTTACTATATTCACGAGCTGTGGCACTGTCCCTTCGATGTCTCCTTCCCTACCAATACGCCGCAGTGGGAACGGGCGCCGATAGACCCTGAGCGCTTTCGCATCGGGGACAATCTCTGGGAAAGACGCCAATCGATCTGGAGCGTACGCGATATGGTCAACTCGATCAGGGAGAATCGCCAGCCACAGCTTGGCGGCGCGGCCGCGCTGACTTCGCTGGAATGCGTCGCGGCGGTCTACGAGTCCCATTTCACGGGCACGAGGGCGACTTTGCCCTTGAGAGATCGCCGTCACCCGCTTATCAAGCGTCTCTAATCGCGACGAAGGGCCTCTCCGCACGGCATACGGGTAAACGCGATCCACCCGGGCACGACCGAGACAGGGATGACCAACTACTTCTTATCCCACGGCGGAGATGCGCGCTGAGCGGGAGAAGACGACTCCCCTCAATCGCTTTGTGCAGTCGGAGGAGGTGGCGGCCGCGGCTGTGTTTCTGGCATCCGATGACGCGGCCGCGATTGCGGGCCGCTCGCTTGTCATTGACGGCGGATTCCAGAACGGCCTGTTGCAGCCGGTGGAACGTATGCTGTCGTAAACAGGCGTGGAATCGAGGGAATGGCGGCGAGAGCGGTCAGGCGGTTTGAATTTGCTTGATGGCGGCAAGGAGATTGTCCCGGCTTTGTCGTGAACCGACCTTCAACGTCTCCAACGTGCTGTCAACTTTACGCTCGTACTCGACCGCCCAGACGCCGTCGAACGAATCGAGCAGCGTGCGGATGATCGGCGGCCAGTCGATGTCGCCTTCTCCAAATGCGCGATACTCCACACCGGAGGCCAGACGGGCAACATCTTTCCAGTGCGTATAGACCACCCTGTCCTGGATTGCGAGCAGGGCTTCGTAGGGATCTTCACCACCATAGGCATAGTTGGCCGGATCGTAAGTAACGCCCACCGATTTGTAAGGAACCATATCCAGCAGCCGTTTGAGCCGCGCGCCCGTGGCCGATGTGCCTCCGTGATTCTCAATCGCCAATGACACATTTTTCGCCTGAGCGTAGCTGCCGAGCCGGTTGAAGGCCGCGCTGAGCGTCTCGTACAGGGCGTCCGTCACCCGCTCTGCCGGCAGCACATAGTGTTTGGAGTGTGTAAAGTCATGCTCGGTGAAGACCCGCACCACACGCGCGTCGAGCGCGTCAGCATGGTCGATCACCTTAGTCAGTTCGTCGCAGCGATCTTCGGCCACATCCCCGTACAGCCCGACCACCGCCCCGCCGCCGAGAGCGGCGATTTTGACCCCGGCATTCGCCGCCATGCGCCGCACAGCGTCCAACTCCTGGGGGGTGGCATCGACTGCGATCTTGTTGCGGGACTCCTCTTCAAGCCAGCCGCAGTCGATTTCGACCAACGTCAGTCCGATTTCACGCGAGGCCGCGAAGAACTCGGGTACGGTGTACTCGCGAAAGCCATACGATGCGTTGCCCAACGCGATCCTGGTAGACATCAGAACGCCCTCCTGGCATGGTTCGACGACAACGAACGGTCGGATGAGATACGGGGCTGCTCTCCCCTTTCGGCGGCCTTCACGTGCGAAGATGCTGTTGTTCGCCGGCTTGGCTCACCTGTAGATTACGCCAGCGGCCAGTGACGCCCTGGCCAAAAATCGTTTGCCTGTACTCCGGGTCCAGACCAGGCAAGATGTCGCCGCGACCATCCGGAAGATCGTCCAGCAGTGTGAAGATCGCCATATTCACCGAAAAGCGAATCGGCTTGATCACCGGCGCTGCCGGCGGGTCGACCGTCGCTACCCACTCTATCTGATGGACTAGCTCCCCGTCCACGTACCACTCGGCGCGATCAGGGCCGGGCGTCAGCACGCTGTCCTCGCCGGGATCGTAGCGGATCTCGTAGCGATGCCAGGATCCCGGCTCGATTTCCAAGTCGGTCAGCGCCGGATCCGCCATCGGCAGGACGGAGCCGACGCCGCCTGGCGCCGTAACGACGAACAGCTCGCGCAGCGCCATGACGCGGCGATTGGATATTTCGAAGTTGATGACCATACCGGTCGAATCGTCGATCAGGGCGATGGCGGCGCACCCCAAACGGGGGTCGTCCGGGTCGGCCGCGAAGGGATTGCCCTCCGTTCCATGCACATCGACGGCCATGTCCACCGCCACAGAAAGACCGTTGCCAGTGGCAAAACGTCGGTCGGCGGTGACAATCGCCTTGACATGGTCAAGAGGATTGTCGAATGCGATCGTAAAACGCGGGATATCAATTTTGAATTCGGGCCGCTCACGGGTCGGAGTGGTGAGCGTTGCCGCCGGATCCAGGGCCGTGAAATCGCCCGCCTGCAAGACATGCCAGCCTGCGCCGATTATGGGCGAGCCCGCTGTCCAGTCATCGAAATCACGCCCGTCCCCGGCCAGGAGATTGGGGGGGGCGGGCAGACCGCGCCATACATCCACCGTGCGCGGCTCGTTCGGCCAGTCCAGCGGCACGTATCTCTCCTCGTCCCAGATTTGGTCCAGTTCCGTCGTCAGTTCGATGACATTGCCGGCGGGATCGGGCACATAGATGAAGATATTGTGGCCGGGACCGTGCCGGCTTGGCCCGTAGATGATGGGCACGTCGTTGCGCCAGAGATGATCGCACATGCGCTTTACATCGTTCCAGTCGGCCAGGTCGTAGGCATAGTGGTTCACCTTGGCGTGCCCGGCATTAAGGAGCGCGATCCCGTGATGATCCTGGTTGCAGCGCAGCCATATCACGGCATCTTCGGCAGTATCCGACACGCGAAAGCCAAGCGCGTCGGTATAGAAAGCCGCCGCGCGCTTGAGTTCGATGCTTTGCAGCGTGATATGGCCGAACCTGAGCGGGCGGATTTCACGCGGCTGGAGGGGCTGATCGAGGCTCCTCATGCCTTCATAAAGCTCGATCCGGTTCCCGTCGACGTCCAAATAGCAAAGGGCTTCGCCGTGGCCCGGCTCAGCGTACGCCCTCTCGTGCGGATGGAAGCCGCGCTGCGCCAGGGCGTTCCGGGCGGCTTCCAGCGCATCGCCGTCCGTGACTTCCAAGCCCAGATGGTGCAGCTTTCTCTCCTCGCCCGGATAGATGGCCAGGCAGTGATGTTCAGCATTGCAACGCAGGAAGACCGCGCCGCCGCCGCGCTCGGAGACTTCCAGGCCAACAATTTGTTCGTAGAAGTCGACAGTCTCCCCGACATTGGGGACGGTGATGGCGACATGGCCTATTCGCTTGATATTGATCATGAGTTGGGGGGAAGAGCGGCGCGCCACTTCTCCGTGTTCCTCCTATTGGATGCTGAGGCCGCCATCGAGCACGAGGGCATGGCCGTTCAGATAGGCTGCCCTGTCCGAACTGAGCCACAGTACAGAGTTGGCGACCTCTTGCGGTTTGATCAGCCGCTTCATCGGCAGGCTGGAGATCAGCGTCGATGCCACCTGAGCGTCACCGCGCGTGAAACGTTCGAACATGGAGGTGGCCACGACGGCGGGGCATACGGCGTTCACGCGAATGCCGGCGTCGACAAATTCGAGCGCGACCGCCCTGGTCAGCCCGATCACGCCGTGTTTGCTCGCCACATAGGAAGCCATATTGCTTTGACCCAGATGTCCGACGGTCGAAGAAGTATTGACGATCGAGCCTCCGCCTTGCTCAAGCATTGCCGGGATCTCGTGCTTCATACTCAGCCACACGCCCTTGAGATTGATGTCGATGACCCGATCCCAATCCTCCTCGCTGCTGTCCAAAATGGATGCATTGGCCGGTTCGACGCCGGCGTTGTTGTGGGCGACATCCAACCGACCGTATTCGGCGACGGTCAGGCGAACCATCTTTTCGACCTCGCTCGACTTGGACACATCGGCCTGTACAAAGAGCGCTTCGCCGCCGGCTTCACGGATGAGGCGCACCGTCTCAAGACCGCCCTTGCTGTCCACGTCACACGCGACAACTTTGGCCCGCGCCTGCGCGAAGGCCAGCGCCGAAGCCCGGCCAATCCCGGAACCCGCTCCCGTAACCAGTGTTACCTTATTCGCCAACGTTGCCTCTCTAAACACAAATGAAGCCTCCTCCATAAGCCGATGCTCGGCGCCTAGGCCAGAATGCCGCCATCAACGGCCATCGGGTGCCCAGTAACAAACGACGCGGCGTCGGAACAGAGCCACACGACGGCCTCGGCAATCTCCTCCGGCCTTCCCATGCGTCCGATTGGCTCCAACTCGGTAAAATTGGCAACAGCGTCCGGGTAGTCGACCGCCTGTTGTGCAACCATCGGCGTGGAAATCAGGCCGGGACAAACAGCGTTTATGCGGATGTTGGAGCGGGCATACTCCAGCGCGGCGGAGCGCGTCAACTGCACGACGCCGCCCTTGGTCGCGCTATATACGGCGAGCTCGGGCGTGCCGGTCATGCCTGCATTGGAGGCCGCGTTGACGATGACGCCCCCGCCCTGCCGCAGCATCTGCGGGATCTCGTACTTCATTGAAAGCCAGACACCCTTCAGATTGACCCGCATAATGCGGTCGAAATTCTCTTCCGTGCAGTCGGCGGTTAGGGACATATCGCCGAGGATGCCGGCATTGTTGAAGGCGCAGTCCAAACGTCCAAACACCTCCACACAGCGATCGATAGCCGCCTCCACCGAGGCCGCCTCACCTACATCGCAGGAGACGAAGACCGCCTCTCCGCCTGAGAGTTCGATCAGCCGCAGCGTCTCCTGGCCGCCGTCAATATCCACATCAGCGACGACCAGCTTGGCCCCGCGGCCAGCGAAGGCAAGGGCCGTAGCTCGGCCAATGCCGGAACCGCCGCCGGTCACAAAGGCAATCTTTCCGTCCAGACTGTTCACAGCGCTCCTTCCTTTTGTGCGAGGATTCGCATTCCCATGGCATGTCCCGCCATCGTCAATCGGCGGCAGCGACAGGCGAGTCCAGCAAGCCAAGTTCCTCCAGGCGTTCAATCCATTGTTGCCGGAGCGGGCTGCCGCCGTGGTTTTCCAGCCAGTGGGCAGGATTTAGTGAATCGCCCCGGGCGATCATAATTCCCTTCCGCTATCTGCTCAATGACATCTGGTTTGCCTCAGCGGAAAACATGTGTCACATCAAACGCAAGCTCGACCAAGAGTTCACGAAGAAAAACCTTGCCGTTCTTGATCGTCCGCTTGAGAAGGATGCGTGATAGCGAACTGCTCTCGTGCTTTTGTGACAGCCTCTGGGTCAAGATCATCCACCGTCGCGCCCTCGCATATCTCCGCTGACCAGTCACTTCCTCGCGACCATATCGCGCGCTCTTTTTCGGGATGCCGCTTCAAGTTTGTTTTGCTGGAACCAACCCTAATGTAGAACTTGCCGTAGAAGCTGACCGGCCTCCCGCGGGCAGGTTCGATCTCAAAGACAACAACCCGCCCACGTGGGTATTCTACTATAGAGACCTCGAAACCTCGGTTCGGGATTAGTCCAGCCGTTATCCAGGGAAGCAGATCATGGTTGCCCTTGCCCTTTTCAGTGTATGGATCGAAGGATGTTCCGACAACCTCGTGCGTTTCGTCCTGGATGCCGTAAAGAAGGTATGCCTTCGGCTTATACTTCAGGCATGCTGCGTTCGCCAGAGCAGAGATGTACTCACCTATCATCTGGGCAGAGTGGTAATTCCTTTTGAACTCAACCCACTCCGTCTCTCCTGACAACTGGCATAGTTCATCCACAAGATGAACGAGACGACTATCATGATCTTGACTGGCTGTCATGTCTTGACCTCCTTGGAGACAGTATCGCGCCCCTCCCCACCATCAGCCAATCTGCCAGTGGAACACCTCCGGCATCCCTTCAGGATAGGCGTCGTGCGGATCGTAGTCGTCCCCGCTCTCGTCCTCCATGATCGGCGCCATGTACTCCTCCCAGCGCACCGACTCGGGACTCTCCGCCAGGATGCGGACCGCCTCGGCGTAATCCTCCGCCTCCATGTACAGGAACAGCTGCCGCTCGGCCATGAAGATGCTCATGCTGCGCACCCCCGCCCGCTCCAGGTCGGCCAGCACAGCAGGCCACACCTCCCGGTGGCGCCGCCGGTACTCTTCCTCCTCTCCCTCTCTGACGTGCATGACAAACGCAACCCGTTCCATCGCAGACCTCAGTTTTCAGTGGCCAGAAACAGCAACAGCCAAAGCAACTTCATACCTCCATGCCGGGCACCGGAATCGTGCTCAGCATGCCGCCGTCGACGTCAAGCGTCGAACCGGTCAGGAATTCGGCTTCGTCGGAGATGAAGAAGAGCACCGCATTCACGATATCCTGCACCGTCGGGTTGCGCTGCAAGGGTATGTCCGCGGCCGTGGCCGCCAGGATCTCCTGCGGCTGCATGCCCGTGGCCTCTGTCTTCAATTCGAGAATCTCCTGTCCCATCCCCGTTCCCGATACGCCGACCGGGCAGACGCAGTTGACCGTAACCTGGCGCGGCGCAAGTTCGCCCGCCAGCACTTTGGTCAGCCCCACAACCCCGAACTTGGCCGCACAGTAGTGGGCCAGCAGCGGAAATCCCACCTTGGCCGCGTCGGACCCGATATTGACGATGCGGCCGCGGCCGCTGGCGCACAACAACCCCGCGGCGGCCTGGCAGCAGAGGAAGGTGCCCTTCAGGTCCACGTCGAGCACCCAGTCCCACTCCGCCTCGCTGATCTTCTCCAGCGGGTTGAAAGCGATGACACCGGCCGAGTTGACCAGCGTGTCCAGGCCGCCGAAACGCGCCTCGCAGGCCGCCACCGCCGCCGCCGCTGACTCCGGCGATGTCACATCCAGCTCGATTGCCAGCAGATTGCCGCTGCCCAGGCCGCGTTCGGCCTCCTGCAGGCGGTCGCGATCGATATCCCCAATCGCGACCTGCGCGCCGCGTGCCAGCATGGCCTCCGCAACCCCCAGCCCGAATCCGCTCGCCCCACCGGTAATCAGCGCACGCCGCGCGCCGCTCTGCAAATCTGACACAGTCTCCCCTCCCCAAAATCATCTTCGGCAAGCAATCATCGAACCACTGATCACTGACCACCGCCCTTTCACTCAAACAAGTATTTGCGCACGATCTCCTCTCGTACATGAACACCAAGACCGGGCGTGTCGCGCACGGCCAGGTATCCGCCCTCCTGCACCCAGGGATCGCTGACCAGTTCATGCTGCATCGGCGACTCATGTGGCTTGAGGTCCATGCTGACGCCGTGGTCGGAAATGGCCAGCAGATGGACGCTGGCCGCGCTGTTGAGCGCGCTGCTCCACGTATGCAAGCTGAACTGCAGATTCTCCACCTCCAGCAGCCTGATGATGTCGCGACTTCCGGTGATGCCGTGGCTGCGGCCCGGGTCGATCTGGACCACGTCCACGCCGCCGCTGCGGATCAGGCGCCCGTAGCTCTCGATATCCCACTCATCCTCGCCGGTCCCGATCGGCGTCGCCACCGCGGCCCGCAGCCGGGCATGCCCCTCCAGATCGCTCGGCAGCAGCGGCTGCTCGATCCAGCGCAGGCGGTACGGCTCCAGCTCGCGGAAGCGCCGGATCGCCGTCGGCACGTCCCACAGATTGCGCGCGCCCGGCGTATCCACGATCAGCTCGCGCTCATCGCCGATCACCTTACGGATGCGGCGCACATACTCGATATCGCGCCCCGCGTCCTGTCCGAAGACCGCGCCCGGATGCATGCCCCACCCCGCCTTGACATAATGGTAGCCCTGCTCCACCATCCAGCGAAACTCGTTCAGCGTCCACTCCAGGTCTTCCATGTCAAAGATGATCGACGCCATCGCCGCGACCCTGTCATGCAGCTTGCCCCCGAGCAGCTGGCAGACCGGCAGCCCCAGCGCCTTACCCTTCAGGTCCCACAGCGCCATGTCGAGCGCGCTCACGCCAAAGGCCGCAATCCCTTCCGGTCCGTACCACCAGATATGGGCCAGCATCTTGTGCCAGGCGCGCTCCACATCGCGGGCGTCCTCACCGATCAGCAGCGGCGCCAGTCCCTGCTCGATGATCAGCTTCGTCGCCAGCGCAGCCTCGCGAAACTGCGAAATACACTCGCCCCAACCGACCGTGCCGTCATCGGCCTCGACCCGCGCCAGGGTGATATAACGTTCAATGCCCTTGTAATGGGGTTCCGGATAGGCGAGCGCATATGCCTCAACTGTGCGGATTTTCATAGCCGTTTCTCTCTCCTCACTTCTCTCCACTCTCTCCTCGATTTTCTGGGCGGTCGGGCCTATTCGGCCCTCCCTTGTGCGGGGGCTCCGCCCCCGCAACGCCCCCCCTTCTGTCCGCGCCGTAGCGAGTGTGTGGCTGATTTGAAGTTGTCGTCTCGCGGCGACCGGGCTTCACCCCCCCTCCCCCCGCATCTTGGCAGATTCCAAGTATGTGCCAACGCTGGCAAGACAGGCGAGGCAACTCCCATATATGCCCAACGATCACCGCTATGACCATCGAGAGCCCGCTACAGAAATGCTGACGGTTCATCCCCTCAGGCAGGCCGTATACAGTACACACACAGAACATGGCTAAGAAGTTACATTAAAACTAAGAACTGACTACTAAACGCTGCTGTCAAAGCTGCCTTCCCACACCGGCCTCGCCGTCAGTGTCACCCGCGCCGGAAAACTGACCGTGACCGGACCCAGCAGCCCTGAAACCGTCTGCCCCGGGAAAACATACTCGGAATCATACGGCCCCGTGCTGAAATAGTTGGCCAGTGTATTGTAGACGGTCACTTCCAGCTCGTTCTCCCCCTCGCGCACCTGGTCCGTGACGTCGAAACAATAGGGACGCGCCAGTTGCACGCCTACCACCTGCCCGTTGACGGCCACCTCCGCCGTCGTGTTCACCACGCCCAGGTCGAGTACGACCTCTCCCCGCAACTGCTCATGCGAGAGGGAGAATCTCTTCTTGTATACTGCCCCGCCGGAGTAGCTCTCCAACGCGTACTGGCTCCAATCGCCCAAAGGCAAGGACGCCTCAGCGCACTCGAAGCGAACCGGCTGGCGGATGGCCGTGCCGGCGTAGACGCCAGGCTTCTGTTCGACACGCACGGCTACCTGGGAGACATCCACCACCGGCGCATCCAACCTGACCTGCCCATCCCCGATCGCCGCTTCGGCGCCATTAACCCATATCCGAACGCTCTCCCCGTCCACATCCAGATGCAGCGTATGTGTCCCCGCCGGCGCCTCGCACCGGTACCAGCCAACCCGGCTCTCCCTACGTGGCGAGACATCATATGTCAGTTCGGAAGGCTCGGCGAACCAAGTCAGCCGCGCCGCCGGGCGGTCTCGCACCGGGGTCGTCGACGGCTCCAGCAAAGCGGCATACGCCCGCAAAGGCTGGCCCGGCGGCTGGACGCAAGCGAGCAGAAGCAGGTTCAGCCCCTCCTGCAGGACGACCTCGGGCGCCGCCGGTACCGTCTCCCCGGAACTGTCCGGCAGCAGAGCCTCCCCATTCAGCCACGCCTGCTCCACCTGCCCGCTGTCCGCCCCCAGATGCAGGGCCCAGCGCCCAGCCCGCGGCGCCCGCACATGGGTGTACAGGTAGCGCACCCTCTCTTCATGCTCGTCGGCAACGTCGAAACAGAGAAACGAGTCCGGAACACCGTGGCTCCCACCAAATACGTCGGTGCCCGGCTGCCCGAATTCCTGGGAATAGCAGACCATCTGCCAATTCTCACCTCCGGCATCCAGCGTATCTGTGCCCCCAGCGATCAGAGCCGCCAGTTCCTTCGGTGCCTGCCCGCGAGGGAAAGGGCCGCTGGCCCGCCAATAGGGGCCGAAAGTATAGGTGAAAACCGGCCAGCTGCCGTCGTCATAGTCGCGGCTGTGCCAGTCCTGCGCAACGCCTGGCGTTTCTTCCTCCTCCCGGTAGCGGAACTGTCGCGCCTCCGCTCCGATGCGTTCATCGCTTGCCGGATCGCGGAAATCACCCCAGCGGTTGTCCATAGTCGGCAGCAACCGGAACGACCAGTTGCCCGTCAGGTGCAGGGGGGCCGGCGCCTGGACGAAGCGGGCGTGCGCGCCATACTCTCGCCCTGCATGCCGCACGCGCACCGTTTTGCTGCCCCCGTCTTCGATAATTCCCCGCACCGTGACGGTGTCGTCCACCGCCTCCACATGCGTGATCGCCCCCAGGCTGTCCGCCGTCACCGCCGGTCTCTCTCCGGGCGGGCGCAGCACCAGAACAATGCCCTGGTTGGCCTCCATCGTCAGCCGCACCGTCGTCCTGTCATCCGTGCAGGCGAAGCGGTGCCAGGGCGCCACCTCGCCGCTCCAGCAGTCCCAGAGCTCCGGTTCGCCGCGCACACGCAGGGCAAAGGTCAACTCTCTCCGCTCCGGCTCGACGTTGTAAAGGAAGTAGACGTCCAACTCGCCGATCCTCTGATGCGTGTGAAAGACGTTTCTCTCTGAAGCGACCACATCCCGGTCGATCGCGTCCGTGATTACCGCCGCGATGTCGACCCCCCGCTGCGCCGCATGGGGCGTGCGCGCCGTCTCCTGGCTGGGCAGAAAGATGCCCTGCCCGCCGTGTTCGTTGCGTTGCCGGTAGATGCTGCCCAGCGCCTGGCTGTGCGCCTCTGTCCGGTGGGCGGCCTCCTCGCTGGAAGCGATGCCGAAGATATGCTGCAGCAGCGCACGTACTTCAGGATCATCGCGGCCGTGCTCCTGCGAAGCGCCCGGCAGCCGGCGGAAGGCCACCACCTTGCCGCCCCCATCATAGAACTCACGCAGCTTCGCCAGCGTCTCGCGGCGGATTGTCGTCATCGGCGGCAGGAGAACGGCCCGGAACGGGATGCCGGCGATCTCCAGGGTTCCGTCGCGCACAACGGCCTGGCTCAGCAGGTTGTCGTCGACGAAATCGAAGTCGATCCCCGCCTCATAGATCTGGCGGGCGAGCGCAAAGGTGGTCATCGCGCACTCGTCGGCCGCACTTGTGAAGGAATCTCCCCGCAGCCAGTTGGCGTGGACCGTCGTCAGCGGGTAGAGCAGCGCCACATCGGCCACATGCGTTCCCTGGCTCATCACCGCGCTCAGGCGCGACACATAGTCCACGAACGTCTGCCAGTGCTCCCAGTAAGGCTGGCGCCAGTGTATCGACGGCGGCACCCACTCGTACCAGCCGCCCAGCGTGTTGTAGAGCCCGCCGTGCTGGTTGTACAGATTCAGCCCGTAGGCATAGTTCTCATTCGTCCAGGCAACGTTCTCCTCCTGCGTCATGCCCCAGCCAGATCCCCAGTAGACGCACATCGCCGCCCGTTCCCGTTCGTAAGTGTGCAGGATCGAGCTGGATAGCTTGGCGTCGATGAAACAGCGCTCGCCGGGCAGACTGGCGCCGGGGTCCTCGTTGCCGGTCACGTGGAACCAGCGCATCAGGCGGAAGAAATCACCGTAATGCCACGTCTGCCCCAGCATATCCTGCCGCCCCCAGGTGGCGACCGTGCCGTAGCGCATTCCTCGCTCTTCGTGCCAGTCGCACAGCGGCCTGTAGAGGTTCTCCTCCAGCAGCGTCGACATCACCTCGTAGTAGTCGCAGCGGATCCTGTCGGTGAAGGCGCCAATGTCGTGGAAGAGCCCGACCAGCCATGGCGCGGGGTCATACCCCTTCTCCGCCTTGAACCGCTCCACCAGCTCCGGCGCGTAGAGGATGTTGCCGTTGAGAACGTAGAGCTCATCCTGCCCGTAAAGCGACAGCGTGCTGCCGACAAACTCTCGCAGCCGCTCCTCATGCTCCCGCCAGTAGATCTCGATATAGCGGGCCGCGACATGGGGGTTGAGGTAGTCGAGATCATGGGGCTGGCTGGCGACGGCCGCGAGCAGCCAGCCCGGGCCCGGCGCGTCCCAAGCCAGCGGCTGCCCCGGCTCCGGCAGTGCCAGTTCCCGGCAAGAGTCGGGATCCAGTCCTCCGTCCGCAATCCGGTATGCGGCCGCGGCCAGGACCGTCTCCCCCAGCGGCAGGTCGAGATGCAGCGTCCCCTCCTCCTCTGAGCGCGTCTCATGAATGACCAGACGCCGCCCCGCCAACTCCGGCCGTGCCGCGCGCTCTGCCCGCATCAGGTCCTGCCAGTATTCGCGTCCCTCCCACCCGGAAAACCACGCTTCCAGCCCAAGCCGCTCGTGTTCAGCCACCGAATGCCGGAAGAACTCCCACCATTCCTCGCTGAAATAGGCCGGCCATGTCCCGTACCGCTCGCCCTCGAGATAGCGGGGATAGTACCAGGTTCCGCCGACACCTTTCTTCTTCAACTCCTCCAACTGCCAGGTGATGCGCTCCTTGTCCAGCTCCCCTGTCTCCCAGAACCAGGTGACGAAGTCGCTGTAGTCGAGCGGCGGCTGGCGGAAACGTTGCAGCAGAGAGTCGTAGGATAGATGGGTCATTTTGGGAGGTCTCAGCTATAGATGCTTGATTCTGCTGAAGAGGGAGAGACTCCTGGGCCCCAGATTCCAGCGAATGCGGAAGGGGGGTTGCTTCAGGTGGGATCTACATTGCAGGCCAAGGATCCGGGACAAAAGTAGGAGGTATGGCTAGTTACTTGTGAACAGAGGGACTCCATTCATTGTAAATGTAGGCTGTGGTGGGTCAAACCGTATGCAGGAGGGGTGTGAGAGCGATCCTGGGCACGAGAGTCAAGCCACACTTGCGGCGAACCGTTATCCTGATGCTCTCGCAGATACCTGTTAATCCTCGCCCCGTCTTCGCGCTCTTTGTCTCCCTTGAAGTAGAGTTCGATGAAGTCAACACGCCGCTCATGGATGAAATAGGCGAAGATGACGCGCAGCGAACTGTTGCGCAAAAACCTGCAGGCCAAGCGGGCTTTGACGATTAACAGGGACTCGGTTTGCGTGAGGAGGCTGACGCGCCTGGAGGGCGTTGGCGGTACAGCCGCGATCACATCTCGAAACAACTGAAGATCTGCGGGGAGTGACCTGTACTTTCTGGAGAGTCTTCTGCGTTCTCGGAGAAATTCATGTAGCTCGTTAAAGTGCTATCGTCCGATTCACTTACGGAGTATCTGTCATCGCGATAGAAAACAGTCTCGTAAGGAATCGGTTTACCGTAGCGAGCACATTTCCAGGGGATGTCATTGTGCGAATACTCGGATAGCTCGGGAGCGCTCATGCCGGAGAATCGGGCCAACACCTGATCGATGTGTTCGATGTCACGCGCGCGCAACAAATCGGTGTCAGAACGTTCGGCTGTAAGGTATCTGTTCTGGCTGTAGTTGTGGTAGACCTGCTCCGTCTTCCGAACCGCCCCTTCCTCTTCCATGCAGCGCAGAATCCGGGTTAGATTGACCGATGTCGGACCGTAGCCGTTCTTGATGTAGGTCTCACCCATCAGGTTCTCTTCGAACTTCTCATAGTAGTCGAAGTCGATGAAATAAAAGAGTTGGTGCAGAACGGCTTCGCCGACGTTCGGCTTGCCCTCGACCCTGTCGAGAACGTAGAGGATCACCTGTCTGAACACGTCGGGGCGTTCTTCTTCGACGCGGATCTGGAGATCCTCGCTCTCCAGGCCTGCTTCCTCTGTAACCTGCCGGAGTGGACGTCCGGTAGACCGCTTTTCGGTCAGCATACGTGGATGCCCTTTTCATCCAGTTTCGCCGTCCTGTGCTTTGTAGAACCGACGCCTAGATCATGGGAATGGCGAACCAGACGTTCCATTGCGCGGCTCACTCTAAGCCAGAACGTCTGAAGCGGCAAAGCCGGTCGGAATTTCGTTCTGAGCAAATCAGACCTTAATCGCGCCCGAAGTCAGTCCGGCCACAAACCAGCGGCTGGTGAAGATAAAGAGGAGAACCAAGGGGATCGAGCCGATCAACAGCCCTGCCATCGTCAGCCCGTAACGTGTGAAGTACTCGGTCTGATATGCCCACAGGCCGGGAGTCAGAGGCAGGAGCGCCTGCTTCTGGATGGTCAGGTAGGGCCAGATCAGATTGTTCCACGTACCCAGAATGTTCAGAATCGCGGCCACGCCCAGCATCGACTTGCTCAAAGGCAGCGCGATGCGCCAGTAGCCCTGCCACTCGCTGGCGCCGTCAATGCGCGCCGCGTCGAAAAGCTCCTTTGGCAGGCTTTCAAAAAAGGTGCGCAGGATGAACATGGCGAAAACCTGCCCGCTCGCGATCCACGGCAGGATCATCGCCCAATACGTATTCATCAGGCCGAGGTCCTTCACCAGCACAAACGACGGGATCAGCGTCATCGCCGAAGGCACCATCATCAGCGACAGAACCAGGTAGAACAGCACCTGCCGGCCTGGAAATTCCAGGATGCCGAACGCATACGCCGACAGCGACGCCAGCAACAGGACGCCCAGCACCGTCACGCCGCTGACGATCATGCTGTTCTTGATGAACTCCAGCACGATCTCAAAGGCAAATCCGTAATTCTCCCAGTGCAGCGGGAAAGTCAGAGCAAACGGCTGCCGGGCAAACTGCGGAATCGTCTTCAGCGAAATCAGGAAGGCCATCACCAGCGGCGCGATTCCTCCCACCAGGAACAGGCCCAATAACACGATCCGCCACCAGTCCCCGCGCAGCAACAAGCCCACCTGCTCGCCCCTGCTCCGCCTGTACTGTCCTCTTGTCTCCGTCACCACCGCACTCATGCCCTAACCCCCACCTGCAGTCTGTCGCTTCGAGTTTTTCGTTCTCTTCCCACACCAGCAGGTGTCACTAAAAACTAGAAACTGAAAACCAAAAACTGCCTTTAATACTCCTCAGTCGTAATGTACTTCATATTGATCAGCGTCAGCACAAGCGTGAGAAGGAACAGGACGACGCCGATGGCGGAAGCGTAGCCCATCTTGTTGATGCGGAAGGCGTTGAAGAACATCCACATCCCCGGCACCATTGTGCTGTTGATCGGCCCGCCCTGCGTCAAGGCAAAGACGGCGGTAAACTCCTGCACGCCCCACATGATGGTGAGTACGGTGATGAGCTTGATCTGACCGGCGATGAGAGGCAGCTCGATCGACCAGAAGCGCCGCATCTCGGAGGCGCCATCGATCATGGCGCTTTCGACGATCTCGTAGGGAATCGCCTGCAAGCCCGCCAGCAATATCAAAATCGCTACCCCGTCCACCCACGGAAAATTGCGCAGCATCACCGCATACAACGCCACATTCGGGTCCGCCAACCATGCCCGCGTCCACGACTCCAGCCCTGCCCACGTCAGAATCGCATTCAGCGGGCCGACCTTGACATCGTAGATGAACTTCCACAGCATCAGCGGCACGATCGCAGGAATGACCACCGGCAGAATCATTCCCAAGCGGAACGTATACTGCGTCCTTGCCCCCCGCAGCCGGTGAATCAGCACCGCAATGAACAACGAAACACCCACCGTGGACACCACATACCAGGCCGCCAGCTGCAGCATGTGGTCCATCGAGTTCAGAAACACCCGGTCTTTGGTGAAAAGATGGACGAAGTTGTCCAGGGCCACAAAATCCGCGGACAGGCCCGGCGCCCACTTGAACACCGACCGGTACAGCCCCAGCAGCGCCGGATAGTACATGAAGACCAGCAGAAAGACGAAGGTGGGAGCGAGCATCGTGTAGGCGACGCGCCCTTCGTAGATACGTTTTGCGAGCGGCTTTCTGCGTTCCTGTACGTCCACGGCCTGGGCCGCAGTATTGGACAGTGCGGGCATCTCTTTTACAGCCATCAGCGTATCCTCATTTGAGAAGCGGGGAACTGCGAGGAGTGAGAGGTGATTCCAACCCTCTCACTCCTCACTACTCTTCACTCTCTCCTCACTATCAGCATTCCAACCCTTCCACTTCGATGAAGCGGTCGGCGTAGGCGGCGAAAGACTCCTGGATGATGTCCAGGGCGGTGTCCAGGTCCATCTGGTCCAGCATATAGGAGCGCCAGGCTTGGCCGGTCTGCTCCGCCGACTCCCCGTCCATCGTCACCACTTCGTACACGAACATCTGCGACTCACCGATCTGCTGCGTCAGCAGTTCAAACGCATCCCCGAAGCGGGGGTCGACCGGCACGTTCTTGACATTGGGCATGGTGGTGCCGATCTCGGACTGGATCGTGTACAGATTGTCCGGCACCGAAATCCAGCGCATCAGGTCGATAGCGGTATCGATCACGCCGTCCTTCTCAGAACGGGTGGTGATTGCAATCTGGTCGCCCACAGGACCGCCAATCGGCCAGGCAGGTGTCGGCGGGTCGGTGGCATAGGCGCTGCTTTCTTTGGTCACAACCGGCGCGAAAAAGGTGCTCCACTCGAAGTCGACCAGCGGATCATATTGCAGGCGGGGGAAGGACCAGGTGCCGTTTTCCATGATCGGCTCGATCTTGTTCAGGAAGCGCGAATGGGAGTCGGTAGCGCGGGTGGTCCAGTCCGCAGGCCGGTATTGCACGTTCTCTTTCCACAGCTCCATCCAATCCCGGTACTGGGGCAGGTGGGCGTGGTAGATGCCGTTTTCAACGGCGCAGGCGACCTCCTCGCGGGTGGCCGTGCCGCGGTCGGGGTTGACCTGCGGCTCGATCTCGCCGGCCATGAGCATCCCACCCATCTGCAGGCGGTACCAGTGGTCGGTATCGTCAACGGGGCCGGTCCAGCCGCCATAGGCGTCAATACCTTCATCGCGGAAGGCTTTGCAGACGGAGAGGAATTCGGCGTAGTTCTGGGGCGCTTCAAGGCCCAGGTCGTTGAACCAGTCGACGTTGTAGTAGAAGAAGGTGGTGATGAGGCCGAATACCATGTTGTAGTAACCGCCGCGCATCAGCGTCTCACCGGTCGGAATCGGGTAAAACTGGTCGACCCACTTCTCGCTGCCGGGGTCACCCGCCGGGATGTAGGGGTTCGGCTGGTTGAAGTAAGGCGTCAAATCCGTCCACCAGTTCTTATCCAAATCGTCCTTGATGTGCCAGTGCGGGTGTGTGGTGATGTGCGGAATCGTCCCCGCCGTCTGCTGCGCGATCGTCCATTCGCGGCCGCTGATGCCCTGGGGAACGCGGATCCACTCGATGCTCACGTCTGGGTGTTGCTCCGTGTACCCGTCCAGCACCTCAAGGACCTTGTTGTGCGGCAGCGGGTTGTCTTCGGAACGTTCCATGCTCTGGGTGGGCGTCCACCCGCCCCAATACGTAACCAACTCCTTGGCTTCGCCCATCGCGGCATCTTCACCGTCACCGGCTGGCGCCAGCGGCGCCTGGCAGGCGGCAAGCCCTACGCCTAACGTCGCCACACCTGCCGTCTTGAGAAATGCGCGTCGAGAAACTGCACGGTCTGTCATCGTTCTGTTCCTTTCTGTAGAGTGGTGAAGTAGGAATTCCGGTCTGACCCGGTATGGATGTGGTTACTGTACGGCCATCAACTGTGAGCCCCGCAGCCAAAACTGTCATCTGACCGTGGGTGGGGAATCGGAGGAGCAGTCGGATTCCTGCTGGAATGAATTCTCCTCTGGCGCTGAAAAGACTTTGCGGTACGCTGCTTCTCCACTGGAACGCGGGGGTAAGTATAATCGTATTAGCGCTCGTTGTCTATTGTTGCTCGTTGCTCATTACAGCGGTTGACTTACCTTCCCCGTATGCTATGATTGGCGGCACACCCACTTAGTTTCGAAGGCCTCCGTCACCCAGAATTCGGGGAATTGGCCAAAGTCTGAATATAGAAATCATTTCGCCATATCCTGCCCAACCGCAGTGGTATCGTGGACAGTACAAAGCAGATCCTACTCGCCGCGAGCCGCGAACCAATCCAGTCAGGAGTTGCACGATGAGCAAGTTAGCCCTACTCGGCGGCGAGAAGGCCGTCACCACCGAGCCACATTCCGCCGGCCACCACCGTTCACCCATGTGGGAAAGCGGCAAGGCCGCCGACTGGGAGGAGTTCTCCGAGGCCTTCGCCGCAAAGATGCAGGTCGAATACGCCCTGCCCGTCTCCTCCGGCCAGGTCGCCCTCAACTCCGCCCTCGTCGCCGCCCAGGCCGGCCCTGGTGACGAAGTCATCGTCCCCTCCTTCACCTGGATCGCCAGCGTCAGCTGCATCATGCACAACAACGCCGTCCCCATCTTCGCCGACGTCGATCCCAAGACATACACCCTCGACCCGGACGACGTGCGCCGCAAGATCACCCACCGCACCAAGGCCATCATCGCCGTCGACCTCTACGGCCATCCCGCCTACCTCAAAGAGCTGCTCGCCATCGCCCGCGAACACGATATCGTCCTCATCGAAGACTCCGCCCAGGCCACCGGCGCCTATGTCGACGGCCAGATCGTCGGCGGCATCGCCGATATCACCTGCTTCAGCTTCGCGGGCAAGCCGATCGCCGCCACCAGCGGCGGGGTGATGACGACCAACAGCCGTGAATACTACGAGCTTGGTGCGCTGGGCGGGCAGCATCCCTCGACGCTCTCCAAGATCCTCACCAACTCCGATCTGCTCAAGTACGCGTCGACCGGCGGTTACGGCGACAACCACCGTATCGACCGCTACGCCATGACGGTGGCCTACGAGGCGCTGGAGACCTTCGAGGAGGCCAACGATGCCCGCATCGCCAACTGCGATCTCCTCACCCAGGAGCTGAGCAAGGTCAAGGGGATTTCGCCGCCCTACGTCGAGCCTGGGGTCAAGCACGTCTACCACATGTATTCCAGCCTTTACAACGAGGAAGAGCTGGGCGTGCCCAGGGAGGTCTTCGTCAAGGCGATCAACGCCGAAGGCGTGACCGCCCTCACCTACGTCAACAGCGCCAACTTCCTCTTCCATCCCGGCGGCAAGCCGATGCCTTCCGGACCGATCCATCATCGCCCCCTCTTCCAAGAGAAGAACGTGTACGGGCACGGCTGCCCCTTCCAGTGCCCCCACTACACCGGCGAAGCCGACTACTCGATCGGCTCGCTGCCCGTTACCGAAAAACTGGTCGACCAGGAGTTCAACTTCCTGCAGCCGCATCTCTCTGCCCCCAACGGCCCCGATCAGATGGAGCAGTTCCTGGACGCCGTGACCAAGGTGGTCGACAATATCGGCGACCTCGAAGGCTACCAGATCGACTAGCGTACGGTCTCGGAGGTCAAGCACAACCGCTCCGCCGGATGCGTATGCTGAAACTGGAGAAATTTCAATGCTGGAAGAACTGAGCCATGCCCAGTGGCAGGAATTCGAACGGGAAGGCTACCTGCGCCTGGGGCACTGTATGACCGGCGATGAACTGGCCGCGATACAGCAGCGCATGGACGAAATCATGCTCGGCACCGCGCCGGTCGACTACAGCCGCATGATGATGCAGTTGGACCGCATCCCCGGCAAGACCGATGCACCCGGCCCCGGGGGGAAAGGGCACAAGGGGGCGACGCTGCACTATCGCAAAATCCAGGATCTGGAATTCGACCCGCTCTTCCTGCGCTATATGCAGAAGCCGCTCTTCCGCCACGTCTGCTGCATGGTATACGGCGCAGACACGCCGGTCGCCTGTATGCGCGCCATGTTCATGAACAAGCCCGCCGCCGACCCTGCGGATGGGGGCGGGCAAGCGGGGCAGTCGGTCGGCGGCACCCACCTCGTCTGGCACCAGGATCGCTGGACCTTTTTCGACCGCGATCCGCTGATCACCATCTGGACCGCGCTCGACCCGGCCACCGTTGCCAACGGCTGCGTCCATATCGCTCCCCGCCGCCATCACGCCCTGATCAACCCCTCTCATGTCTCTGGCTTTATGACGGACGATCAGGCCCAGGCCCTGGTGGCGGAAGCCGAGACAGTCCCGCTCGAAATGGAGGCCGGTGAAGCAGTGCTGCTGCACAACTATCTGCCGCACAGTTCCGGCGTCAACAGCACCTCCGTTGCCCGCCGCGCTTTCAGCGTCTGTTACATGGATGCTGCCACCGTCGACACCCACAACCACGAGTACTCGCTGATCTTCGGCGACGGCGCGCTCGATCCGGAGCGGCTATAACCGTCGCCGGTTACCGCATGTCTGGAGGAAACCATGCAACCTGAAATCGCCCTGGTAAAACGGGAACAGATGCTGCAGGATGGATTTTGCTTCGTTGACGATATCCTCACCGAGGAGTTCCTGCAGGAGTTGCGGGAAGAGTCCGAGCGCCTCATCGCCGAACACGTGCCCCCACCCGACGTCAGGTACCAGGGCCAGCACGTTAATGTACAAGGTGAGGAGAACGACGTCATCAGGAGACTTCTGGAATGGCAGCCGGCGCGGCAGGCGCTCGAGGAGATGGGGTTCGGCGATTTCGAGAGCACCGGCGGCATCATCATCCTGACCAAGGACCCGGGCGAACCGGCCCTCTACTGGCACCAGGACTGGGCGAGCTGGGAGGACCCGATCAGCGTCACGCCCTGGCCGCAGCAGATATTCGTCTCCTACTATCTCAGCGACACCAGCGTCGAGAACGGCTGTCTCAAGGTCATCCCCGGCACCCACCGCAAGCGTATTTTGCTGCATGATGAGCTGGTGCCCGCCCACGAACAGGGCGCGCGCTACATCGAAGAGGACCACCCCGTCATGTTCGGCGACCATCCCGACCAGGTTGACGTCTGCGTGCGCGCCCGTTCCTTTGTGCTGGCGGACGCCCGTCTGCTGCACTCAGCGCGCCGCAACCTGACCGACGAGCGCCGGACGCTCATCCTCGCCTGGCACCGGCGGCGCGACGACGTTTGGGACAAGCCCCCCGCCTACTGGGAGGGCGAGATTCCCGATGTCCTTACCAACCGCGACGCCAGCCGGGAGTACTCCCGTTCGCGCATCCCCGGTGAATATCTCGAATTCAGCGGTCAGTAGGGTGCTATAATACGAAGGGATAGCCCCCACGGGGTCATGAGCTTGTGAATCTCGCGAAAGAAGGCGAGATTCCCTAAGTCCTTACCAACCGCGACGCCAACCGTGAGTACGCGCGTTCACGCATCCCCGGCGAATATCTCTCTGCGTAGTCTCAAATAGGGACGACTTTCTGACTGCCTCCTGGCTGCCGAACCGAATTCCAGCGCATTGCAACCCGCAAAAACATATGCTACTATTCTGACGCTATCTCCGTACCTTGTCGCCCGGTTTGGTCAACACGATACTTGGACGCTGGGATGTTCCTGACTACCAGAACGTACAGGTATCTGTCTGAGCCGCATCTATTCTGAAGACGTGAGCTTGTCAGCGTTTAGCGGATTTCGAAGGCCGTTAAACAACCTCGAGCGGAAGGCATGGCGCAAAAGAAGAACGCGCCGTATGGGAGTTGGCGTTCCCCAATCAGTGCTGAACTGGTTGCCTCCAGTTCTCAGCATTGGATCAACCAACTCTATACGGCGAATGAAGACCTTTATATCCTTTTACGTCTCCCTGAACAGGGCGGCCGCAGTGCTGTCGCCCGTCTGCACGGGGATGGACATTTTGAGCAGTTGACGCCCGCAGCTTTCGACGCGCGTACGCGGGTTTACGAATACGGCGGCAGCTGCTTCGCCGTCAAAGACGGCGCAATCTACTTCTCGAAATTCCCCGACGACCGCCTCTATCGCCACCTCCCCGGCGAATCGCCACAGCCCATCACAGCCGCCGGTGATATGCGCTATGCCGACCTGGTCATCGACCACAGGCGCAACCGGCTGCTCTGCATTCGTGAAGATAACACGCCCACAGGCGAACCCAAACACACCCTCGCTGCCGTTAATCTTGACGGCGACGAGTCTGGCACCGTCCTGTTCGACCAGACCGACTTCGTCGCTTTCCCCGTTCTGAGCGAGGATGGCCGCAAACTGGCCTGGGTCGCCTGGAACCATCCCAACATGCCCTTCTTTTCCAGCAGCCTCTGGGCCGCGGATGTGGACGAAGATGGCAGCCTGACTAACATTCAGCAGATTGTCCCGGAACAGGAGGAGAGCGTTACCGATCCGCGCTGGTCTCCCGGCGGCGAGCTCTACTTCTGCTCCGATCGTTCAAACTGGTGGAACCTCTATCGCTGGCAAGATGGCACTGTCACGGCCGTGTCTCCGATGGAGGCGGAGCTGGGCAACCCCTACTGGAATATCGGCAAAACGATGTACCGTTTTCTCACGCCGTCTCGGGTGCTGGCCGCCTACAATGAGAACGGCTCGTGGCATCTCGGGCAGATCGATACGGCGACAGGTATGCGAGAGGAGCTCAACACCGATTTCACCTATATTATCCATCTGGAGGTGGTCGGTGATCACGCCTTTGTCGTGGCCGCATCGCCCAGCACACCGCGTTCACTGTTTAAGATCGACCTGCGCAGCGGCGAATACACCTGCCTGGCAAGTTCGGTGCAGGATGCTGTCGCCGAGGCGTATATCTCTCCGAGCACGCACATCTCCTATCCAACCGAAAATGGCCTCCAGGCCCATGGGTTTTACCATCCGCCGCACAACCCCAATTTCGAAGCGCCCGCAGGTGAGCTCCCGCCCCTGATCGTCATCGCGCACGGCGGGCCGACCGGCTCGATCAAACACGCGCTCGACATGGGCGTGCAGTTCTACACCAGCCGCGGTTTCGCCGTCTTGGAAAGCAACTACGGCGGCAGCGCGGGCTACGGGCGCGAATATCGGAATCGGCTGCGGGGAGAGTGGGGTGTCGTTGACGTCGATGATGCCGTCAACGGCGCACGCTATCTGGTGGAACAGGGGCTTGCAGATGGAGAGCGAACCATCGTGCGCGGCGGCAGCGCGGGCGGCTACACCACCTTTGCCGCACTTGCCTTCCGCGACGAGTTCAAAGCCGGCTCAAGCCACTACGGTATCAGCGACCTTGAATTCTTTGACCAGGAAACGCATAAATTCGAAGCCCACTATACCAGCACCCTGATCGGGCCCTATCCCGAGCAGAGGGCTCTCTTTCAGGAGCGTTCACCGATTCATCGCGCCAGCGAAATCAACGCGCCGTTGCTCATATTTCAAGGGCTGGAAGATAAGATCGTGCCGCCCAATCAGTCCCGTTTTGTTGCCGATGCCCTGCGCGCCCGGGGTGTGCCGGTGGTGCATATCGAATTCGAAGGCGAGGCGCACGGGTTCCGTTTCTTCGAGACGAACGTCCGCGTTCACCAGACGGAGCTGGCATTCTTCGGTCAGGTTTTCGGGTTCGAGCCCGCCGACGAACTGCCGCCCCTGCACATCGAAAACCTGGCCGGTCATCCTCGCAATGAAAACGGGTGACCACGCCGCATCAGCCGGCCGCTAAGATCTGACCGTCTCGCTCACGCACTTATTGGCAAGGGAACAAGGCGCCAGGCAGGGCGTATCGTTGCTCTCTGCGCCTTGCGGCCCTCCGTTCAGTTCTCGGAAAGCACGGGGCGCCTGACCCATCTGTTGAACTCGATGCGACATCAGGTCGGCGTCTGAACGCCGCCCACATGGAGGCCTGTTGTGAGTTCAAACGCAGACCAGGACGCCGCTAACACGATCATAGAAACGTTCAAGCAGCGCACGCAAGGATCCGGCGAGTGGGACGCGCGCGCCAAAAATTCGCTGCCCGGGGGGGACACCAGGGCATCCTCATACTACACCCCCTATCCAGCATACATGGTGCGCGGCGAAGGGTGCTATCTCTATGATCTGGACGAAAACAGGTACATTGATTTCCTCAACAACTATACCTCTCTGATCCATGGGCATGCACACCCGCCCACGGTCAGTGCAATCCAGGAACAGGCGGCAAGGGGCACCGTTCTCGGTTCCGCCGCCGAAGTGACCGTTGAACATGCCGAAATGCTGTGCAGCCGCGTGCCCAGCCTGGAGAGCGTGCGCTACTGCAATTCCGGCACCGAAGCAACGCACCTGGCAATGCGCGCCGCGCGGGCATTCACAGGCAAAGATATCATTGTCAAGATGGATGGAGGCTACCATGGCTCCCATGATTATGTGCAGGTAAACGTAAAGCCCGACACCGCAGAGGAAGGTCTGCCGCGACGAAGGCTAACCACCAGGGGCGTACCCGCGGCGGTGATGGAAGGGATGCAGGTAGTGCCATTCAATGATCTCGATGCGCTGGAGGAGCTCCTGCGCGCACACAGCGGCGAGGTCGCGGCTATCATCCTCGAACCTGTCCTCGGATCCGGCGGCGGCGTTGAACCGCAACCGGGATACCTGCGAGGCGTCAGGCAGCTGGCGGATATGTACGACGTTCTGCTGATTTTTGATGAAATCCTGACATTTCGACTGGATGTAGGAGGCATTCAGTCCGCTGTCGGCGTGATACCCGATCTGACGTCAGTAGCCAAGTTCATTGGGGGTGGGTTGCCCCTGGGCGCGTTTGGGGGAAGGCAGGAGATCATGGCTCCCTTTGACCCGACTCACCCCCAAACGATCCCGCACAATGGCACCTTTAACGGCAACAATGTCACCATGGCCGCAGGATTGGCGACGATGCAGGCCTATGGGGCCGGGGAGGTGGCGCAGATCAACGAACTGGGCCAGCGGCTGAAAGACGGGTTTAATCGGGCATTTCAGGCGGCAGGCGTAAAGGCGCGCGCCGCGGGTCTGGGTTCGATCATCCCCATTCACTGGAGTGAAGGCGAAATCAGAACGGCGCGGGACGCGGTTGCCGCGCAGGAGGCCGCACGGACCCTGCCTAAACTTCTGCACATGGAGATGATGAACCGGGGCATATTCAGTGCCCCCAGAGGCCAGTTCACAATCTCCACACCGATGACCGCGCGCGAGATCGATACGGCTGTCAAAGTTATGGCTCAGAGTCTGAAAGTGGTCAAGCCCTATATGGTCGAACATACGCCCCATCTCTTGCGGGACTGACGCGCCTATGTAATGGAAGCGGGCCTGCTGTGACGAACGTCCGGGTTCCGAACGGAATCCTCTCTCGTACGCAGGCCAGCCTGAAAACCAAAAATGGATGCGCTAGCGCCCTTTTCTGCACTTCTGGCAATCTGAGGGGAGAGTGAGTAAATGAAGGTCCTCTGGCAGGCATGGTATGGAGATGAGGAAATCGAACTGGACTTTCCGGCAACGTGGCGTGTGCAAAAAGTGCAGATGGCTGACGCTGCCCCGGCTCATCCGGATTCGCTGGCTGAAAGTCTGCGCCAACCGATCGGCGCGCCCACCCTGCAGGAACTGGCCGGCGCCAGCACGCAGGCGGCAATTGCCGTTGAGGACATCACGCGCCCCTCTCCTCTGGGCCACATCGCATCCCTGGTGATCGACGAACTGCAGGCCGGCGGCCTCGAGCCCGAGAATATCCGCTTCATCATCGGCCTGGGCGCGCACACGCCGATGCGCCGCGAGGAACTAATCCTGAAGCTGGGCCGCTCGATAGTGGAAGATTTCCCCATCTATCAAAATCAGCCCCACGAAAACCGCAAGTATCTGGGCGAAACCCAGCGCGGTACGCCGATCTATACCAACGCCTTTTTCTGGGAGGCTGACCTGCGGCTCAGCATCGGTACGATCGTGCCCCATAGCCATGCAGGGTTTGCCGGCGGCGTCAAGACGGTGGCGGTGGGCATGGCCGGCATCGAGACGCTTCACGCTAACCACACCATCGCCTACAAGCTGCCGCACTCCATGGCCGGCCGCATCGAGGGCAATGAGCTGCGCGCAGATCTGGAGGAGATCGGTCGCAAAGTAGGCCATCGCTTTGCCGTCAATACTGTGGTCAACTCCCGCCGCGAGCTGGTCGCCCTTTTCGCCGGTGACCCGGTTGAAGCCCACCGCGCCGGCGTCAGGTTCGCACGCAAAGTCTACAGCACCAGGTTTCCTCAGCCGGCCGACATCGCCGTCTTCAACGCCTATCCCAAGGACACCGACCTGGTGCAGGTGCTCAACTCGATGAATGCCGTCGCGCGCGATCTTAGACGCGCGATCAAACCCGAAGGCTCTGCCGTGCTGGCCACAGCCTGCACCCATGGCCCCGGCATTCACTATCTTCTCAGCAGCGGCATGCGCGCGCATGGCCCCCTCAAACGCGAAAGAATCCACCTGGGAAAGAACGGGCTGATCATCTTTTCACCCAATCTTTCCTATGCCGACATTGAAGAATTCCCGCAGGACACCTGCCTCTTCAAAAACTGGCCGGAGGTCATCGCAGAGCTGGGCAGACGCCACGGGGATCAGGCCACCGTCTCGGTCTTCCCCAACGCCGCCCTGCAGATCCCGGAAGAGATCGCCCTCCTGGAAGATTAGCCCGCAAGGGGCATCTGCCACTACGGGTCAGTCATATTTCAAGGAACAGAACAGTATGACCAGCGAGACCCAGCGCACCGTGCAACCCGAAGACCTGTTTCAGCTTCAGTTCCTGCAGGATGCCAAGCTGTCCCCCAGCGGAAAGCGGGTCGCCTACTGCATTTCGCATGTCGACACGGCCCAGGACGAAGAGTACTGCGCCATCTGGGTCCTTTCGCCGCAGACCGGTGAAGCGCGCCAGCTCACGGACGGGCTAGCCGTCGACAGCAACCCGACCTGGTCGCCCGACGAACGCCGGATCGCCTTCTTCTCAAACCGCAGTGGTGTAAAGCAACTGCATACGATCTCCGTAGACGGCGGCGAAATGCGAATGCTGACCGATCTGCCGCAAGGCGTCGGCCGCGGTCCCGCCTGGTCACCGGATGGAAAGCATATCGCCTTCTCAGCGCGGGCGACTTCTGAACCGGTTTTTCCTACCAAGCCTTACCGGGTGACTCGCAAGATCTACCGGCTCGACGCCATGGGCTATCTTCACAATGCCGTGCATGACATCTTTGTCGTGCCGGCCGCAGGGGGAGAGGCGCGCAACCTGACCCGGGACGAAAATCACAACTGCCGCTACACCGCGCCCGAATGGTCTCCCGACAGCCAGGAGATCCTGTTCACCACCACATTCTTCCCCGACGAATACCGCTTCTTCGCCGCGCTGCGGGTGGCCAATCTGAATGGCGAGGTTCGCGACCTGGTCAGGGAGTGGGGCTATGCCTCCTACTCCGCGGTCTGGTCGCCTGACGGCGCGAGCGTGATATTCGTCGGCAACCGGATCGAGGCGCCCTTCAGTGCCCAGAACCACCTGTGGGTGGTCGATAGCAAGGGGGGAACGCCCGAGTGCCGCACAACCGGGCTGGTTGGCAACGTCGAAGGCCCTCTGCAAGCAGATATGCCGGTCGGTTACCGCGATTACCCGAAATTCCAGGTTGCCGAAGATGGGCGGAACGCCTATGTGCGCATTCAGGATGGCGGCAAAATGCAGGTGTACCGGGTCGCCCTGCAAGGTGATATCGACTGTGAAATGGTGGTGGGCGGCGACCGCGCCTGTTACCCAATCGGCCTGCATGACGGCCGCCTGCTGATATCGGCCTCCAACCTCAACGTGCCGCCCAATCTCTACCAGGTGGATGTGGACGGCGCCGATGAACAGCAACTCACCCACTTCAACGCCGAGCTGCTGGCGAGTGTGGCGCAGCCGGAAACCGTACGCCTGTCCTGCACCAGCAGCGATGGCGTTCCGGTGGAGGGATGGCTGATGAAACCGCCCGGCGGCTCGCGCCCTTATCCCACCATCCTCTACATTCACGGGGGCCCCCACCATGGCTGGGGCCACATCTTCTCCTTCGACTTCCAAATGCTGGCCGGCGCGGGCTATGCCGTTCTGCTCGTCAACTATCGCGGCTCTACCGGATACGGCGACAGTTTCAGCAACGCCATCAACGGCTCCCATCTCATGGAGTTGGAGTATGCCGACCTGATGGCAGCAGTCGACCATGCAATTGAAGAAGGTCTCGCAGACCCCGATCGAATGGGCGTCTGCGGCCTCTCCTATGGGGGATGCATGTCCTGCTGGATCATTACGCACACCGATCGTTTCAAGGCCGCCGTACCTGAAAACCCCGTCACCAATCGGGCCACCTGGTACGGCGTCAGCGACATGGGCCCCACCCACCCCGAATCCATCGGCGGCCACCTGTTTGAAGTTCCGGAAGCCTACCGGAGTGTTTCATCCATCACCTATGCCCATCGCTGCACCACGCCGACCTTACTGATCCAGGGGGAGAAGGATTTGCGCGTGCCAACGGAGCAGTCAGAACAGTTTTACACTGTGCTGAGGGCTAACGGCTGTACAGTGGAGATGCTGCGCCTGCCGGAAAGCCCCCACAGCGCCTCAGTCGGCGGCCCGCTGGAGATCCGCCGTGCCCAGAACGAGGCCCTGCTCGACTGGATGATTCGCTATGTACCTGTCGCCGGATAGGCATTCAGCCAGCTGTTCGCACCGGCGCGTTCGCCGCGCCGGGAGCTTCCAATGAGATTATTCCAGGAGGATCAGGCGCGGGCAAACCTGGATCAGGCGCTGGCGCGGCTGTTCGCCGGCGAGGGCATCAGCGCAGGGCCTGGCGTCAAGAACGCCGTCCTGCGTGTGGAGATGCCGGACCTGGGCTTTGTCCATACAGCAGCAGTGGGCAAGGCCAACGCCGGTTCGGACGCGCCGATGACACCTGATCACCAGTTCCATCTGGCCAGCGTGGCCAAGACGATGACCGCCACACTCCTTCTGCAGTTGTGGGAAGAAGGCGCTCTCGGCCCGTGTGGACTGGATACCACCCTGGCCGGGCTCGCCCTATTCGATGAAGAGATCGCGGCGCGGCTGAACATGATCGACGGCGTCAGCTACGGCAAGAAGATCACCGTCCGCCACCTGCTGACACATACCTCCGGCATCAAGGATGCTGTTGTGGACGACTCCACCGGCACCGCGCACGACTACGGCGAACCGGCCCCCGGTTCATACGGCGCGCGGCTCAGAAAGGCTATCCCCGCGCATCTGGCCTGCCTGGCCGACCCGGCTTGCGACATCTCCCCCCTGGTCACGAGCAAAGAGTGGGCCATGTGGGATCCGGCCTGCCCTGAGGACAAGGAAGCCGGGGTCATAAACTGGTTCCTGGCCAGCGGTACCGCGGCGGCCTCTCTCTCCCCGCCCAGCGAGGCGTTCCACTACAGCGATACCGGCTATGTAATCCTTGGGCTGCTTTCGGAAAAACTATCCGGCAAGAGCCTGCACCGGCAGTGGCGGGAACGCATCTTCGACCCGCTGGGCATGGACAAAAGCTATCTGGCCTACGCCAGGGATCCTGAGCCTGACCCCTGGACGTATGAGGTGTCCGACTTCTATCTCGGAGATGTCCCCTATGTGACCAGCCGCATCAACGTTTCGTTTGACCGCGGTGGCGGCGGCGTGGTTTCCACCGCGGCCGACGTGGTTCGCTTCCTGCGCGCCCTGATCGATGGACAGCTGTTCAAAAATTCCGAAACTCTGGCAACGATGTTGCAATGGCGCACATTTCCCGGAATCAACTCACCCCGAGCCGGAGTGGGACTGGGGATCTTTGCCGAAGAAAGCGGGCAGGGAAGGGTGGCTTTGGGCCATTCCGGCGCGTACGGCGCCAAAATGTACTGCGAGCCGGAGAGTGGCATCTACTTCTCCGGCTCAGTGAACCAGCGAACCGGGGTGCCCTATTACTGGTGGAAGGAGATGTTTGAGGCGGTCCATCAGGCCTGTTCCTGAGGCGTAGGAGAGCCAGCCGTCGCGGTCTCCACATGAGCCCGTACCCTGTCGGCCCACTGAAAAGCGGCACAATATCCCATCTCGCCTACCATGACTGAGCGCACTATCCAACCCGCAGATCTGTTTCGATTCCAGTTCCTGCAGGATGCCAAACTCTCGCCAGACGGGCGTCATGTTGCCTACTGCATTACGCACGTCGATGCCGAAAGCGACGAGGAACGCGCCGACATCTGGCTGCTTACCCTCGAGACCGGAGAAGTGCGTAAACTGACAGACGGGCTGGCGCAGGACAGCCATCCCGCCTGGTCTCCCGACGGCGCGCAGCTGGCCTTCTTTTCGACCCGCACCGGAATCCGTCAACTCTACGTCATGGCAGTTCCCGGCGGCGCGCCGCGCCAGCTCACCGATCTGGCCCAGGGCCTGCGCAGAGGTCCGGCCTGGTCGCCTGACGGCCGATTTATCGCCTTTTCCGCCTCAGCCACTGCGGCCCCGGCCTTTCCTGGCAAACCGTATCGCGTCACCTGCACGGTCTACCGTCTCGATGGCGACGGCTATCTGCATGACACCGCCCCTGACCTGTTTGTTGTGCCCGCACGCGGCGGAGAGGCCCGCAACCTGACCCAAGATGACGCCTACAACTGCTATCGCACCGGTCCTGTCTGGTCCCCCGACAGCCGGGAGATCCTCTTTACCACCGCCTGCTATCCCGATTCATACCGCTGGTTTGCCGCGCTGCGCGTCGTAGACCTGCACGGGGAAGTGCGTGATGTCGTCAAAGATTGGGGCCATGCCACCAACCCACCCTCTGCCGCCTGGACGCCGGACGGAGAGAGGATCGTCTTCGTCGGCAACCCGGCGGACGCCCCTAAACAGAGCCATAAGCATCTCTGGGTCGTCCCCAAGCAGGGCGGGATCCCGCAGTGCCGCACCACCGGCATCCAGCATAACGTTGCCGGCAAATTCCAGTCCGATATGCCGATCATCGCCTCTGACGCGCCCAACCTGCATATCTCTGCCGGCGGCAAAGATGCCTATGTCCCTGTGCAGATTGGAGGAACGAAGTCGATCTATCGCATCGCCCTCACGGGGGACACGGACTATGCGGCAGTGGTCGGCGGTGAGCGGGTGTGCGACGTTGTCGGGTTGCACCGGGACAGGATATTGATGACCGTCAACACCTTTTACGAACCCGGCAATCTCCACCTGGTTGATGCGGACGGCAAAAATGAGCGGCAGGTCACCGCCTTCAACCGTGACCTGCTGGCAGAGTTTGTCCTGCCCGCAGTCGAGCGTCTCACCTTCGCCGGCAGCGATGACACGCCCTTAGAGGGCTGGCTCATGACGCCGCCATCCGGGGAACCGCCCTATCCCGCCGTGCTCTTCAACCACGGCGGCCCCGACATGGCCTGGGGCAACGTTTTCTCCCTTGACTTCCAAATGCTGGCCGGAGCTGGTTACGCTGTGCTGCTGGTCAACTATCGCGGCTCGCTAGGCTATGGCGATGCCTTCATGGCCGCTATCAACGGCAGAATGGGCGAGTTGGAGTTTGCAGACCTGATGGCAGGGGTCGACCACTGTATCGAGTTGGGGCTGGTCGATCCGGAGCGCCTGGGCGTGTGCGGCTCATCCTACGGCGGCTATCTCACCTGCTGGGCCGTCAGCCACACCGACCGGTTCAAGGCCGCTGTGGCGGAAAACCCGATTACAAACTGGGAATCCTGGTATGGTGTGGCCGATATATTCTCCTCCATCGCTCTTCCCTGGGAAGGGATGGGTGGCCCTCCCCACCAGGTCCCCGACGCCTACCGCAACGCCTCACCGATTCACTCGGCCCACCGTTGCACGACGCCTACCCTGCTCATTCAGGCTGAACGAGATTTGCGCTGCCCGACGGAGCAGTCTGAGCAGTTCTATAACGTCCTCCAGGCCAACGACTGCACTGTGGAGATGCTGCGCCTGCCCAATAGCTCGCATGGCGGCTCGACCTCCGGCGCGCTGGAGGTCAGGCGCGCGCAGAACGAAGCCCTGCTCGACTGGATGGTAAGGTATGTCATCGCATAACCGACTCGGGGCATTGCCGCAACGACGACCGCCCCGCCATGCCGCCAATCCGGTCATTGCCAATATTCAGGATCGCCAATGCTAGTCTACACACTCAGACGACTGCTGTTGATTATCCCCACACTTCTGGGGGTCTCCCTGGTTATCTTTGCGATCCTCGCTCTCTCGCCAGGCGATCCGCTCGCAGCCGTTGTCAGCGAAGAATATGGAAACACCGCCGAAGACATCGAGCGAATTCGCGAGCAGCTGCACCTGAACGACCCCCTCCACGTGCAATACTTCAACTTCCTCTGGGACGCGCTGCGCGGCGACCTGGGTACTTCGTTCCGCGGCGGGAGTTCAGTTTTGAACGATATCCTGGCCCGGCTTCCCAGCACGATCCAACTTGCTATCGCCGGCCTGATCGCGACCATGCTGTTGGGTATCTCAGCCGGCGTTCTGGCTGCGCTCTATCGCGGCGGCCTGCCCGACAAACTTACCATGGTCTTCGCCTTCGTCGGCGTTTCCATACCCAGCGTCTATGCCGCCCTCCTCCTGCTTCTGATCTTCGCCGTAGAGTTGCGATGGTTCAAAGTGGTCGGTGATGAGGGGCTCAAGAGCCTCATCCTGCCGGCCCTGGCGATGGCCCTGATTCCGGCCGGGGTCCTCGCCCGCCTCACACGCGCCAGTATGCTGGAGGTGATGGAAGAGGACTACGTGCGTACCGCCCGCGCCAAGGGCATTCGCGAGTCCTTGGTGACGCTCATGCACATCTTTCGCAACGCCCTGATCCCAATTGTGACCTATCTGGGGCTGCTGGCCGGGAGTCTGCTCTCAGGCCAGGTGTTTGTCGAAAATGTATTCGGCCGTCCAGGCTTGGGACGATTCCTGGTTGACTCGATCAGCGCCAGGGACTATCCCCAGATCCGGGGTGGCATCCTCTTTGTCGCCGCCGGCTACGTCTTCGTCAATCTGATCGTCGATCTGCTTTACGGTGTCATCGATCCACGCATCACGTATGAATGAGGGAAGGCTATGAGCAGGACCAGGCCCCAGGCTGCTAAAGGTGGATCGGCGGCATCCGTTGGCGCAGAAACCGCCCCACCGACAGATGACTGGCTTGTAGTCAGCAAATCTCCTGTGCGCAGGGCCGCGCTCCGCTTCTTCCGCGACCCCCTGGCGGTAACCGGGTTGACGATCATGGCGCTGATCATTCTGATCACCCTCATCGCGCCCCGGCTCTACAGCTGGGAGGAGATAATCAATGTCTCTAACGCGACCAAGCTGCTGCCGCCCAGTGCCGCGCACCCATTTGGCACCGATAACCTCGGACGCGACCAGCTGGGGCGCGTCCTCTGGGGCGGGCGCGAATCCCTGCGGGCGGGCTATCTCGTCGTCCTGATCGGGCTGGGGGGCGGAACGATCCTGGGGTTGATTTCCGGCTTCGCCGGAGGATGGGTTGACAACCTCATCCAGCGCTTCGTGGACGTGCTGCTTGCCATCCCCGGCATTCTGCTGGCATTGAGCGTGGTCGGCGCTCTGGGGCCGGGCCTTGTACAGGTGATGCTCGCCGTCGGCCTGGCTAACATCCCCGACTATACCCGTCTTATTCGCGGGTCCGTGCTGGAGGCCAAGGAGAACGAATATGTACGCGCCGCCCGCGTGCTTGGCGCCAGCAACGGGCGTATCATGTTCCGCCACATCCTGCCCAACGTGATCGGCCCGATTCTGGTCTATGCCACGTTGGGCCTGGGCATCGCCATCATGATCACGGCAGGGCTGAGCTATCTTGGGCTGGGCGCCCAGCCGCCATCACCGGAATGGGGCGCTATGCTGAACCTGGGCCGGGAATTCATGCGCCATGCCTGGTGGATGCCCGTTTTCCCCGGCCTGGCGATCGTCATCGCCGTTCTGTCCATCAACCTGGTAGGCGACGGGCTGCAGGATGCGATCAATCCCAAGCTAAGAAAGTAGCCTGTCATCACCGAAGTTTGTCGATCGGAGCTGTTCCAATCCCTGTACACGACTGGACGAAAGGAGACGCCAATGGACTGTTCACCACTGCACATTCTTCACGGCATCGGGAAGTTCACGTGTAACACAACTATCAGGAGGAACACGATGACCAAGAGATTTCTGTTAGCCTTCGCCGCGCTGTTTGTGCTCGTTCTGGCCGCGGCCTGCGCCCCGGTGGCTCCGGCCGCAATGGAGGAGGCAACCGGCGCAGATTCCATGATGGGAGGTACCCTGCGTATCGCCCTTCCCGCCGACGTAACCTCGCTCGATCTGCACAAGACCTCCAGAGGAGACGATGCCCTTGTCGTCGGGCAGTGGTTCAATGCAACCCTCATCACCCAGAATTCCGACGGTGAATATATCCCCTATCTCGCCGAGAGCTGGGAGTTCTCCGACGACGGGCTGACTTGGACCTTCCACCTGCGCGACGACGTCAAGTTCCATAACGGCGATCCGGTTACAGCGCATGACTTTGTCTGGACCTATGAACGCGCGCTGGACCCCGACCTCGCTTCACCCGGAACCGGTCGGCGTCTGGCCGGCATGACCTTCGAAGCGCCGGACGACTATACGGTGGTGTTCAACTTCCCGACTCCGGCGATCTCCCTGCTCCAGTTCCTGAACTGGGGCTATATGGCGCCAATGTCCCAGCGAGCGGTGGAGGAGCTGGGCGCTGAGTACGAGTTGAATCCTGTCGGGACAGGTCCGTACAAGGTGGTTGAGGTGCGGCCGGGCGAAGGGGTTTCCATGGAGCGCTGGGACGAATATAACTGGGGCCCTGAATTCTTCGAAGGCGCCAACACCGGCCCCTACAACTTCGATCGCATCGAGTTCAGTATCCTCCCCGAAGAGGCAACCCGTATCGCCGCGCTGGAAGCGGGCGATATCGACTACGTTAACGGCATCTCCAATCCTCTGGACGTGGCCATTCTCGAAGCGGCCGGTGTAACTGTTCAGCAGGCGCCCTACGGGCAGGTGCGCATGGTCTACCTGCAGAATCACGTCCCGCCCTTTGATGACGTGCGCGTGCGCCAGGCACTGAACTATGCCGTCAACCGCGAGGAAATCACCCAGATCGTCACCGACGGCGCAGACCAGATCAGCCGCGGTCCCATCAGCCCGGGCATGCTTGGCTATGATCCTGAGATCGAAGAACAGTGCGGCTATCACTTCGACCTCGATCGGGCCAAAGAACTCATGCAGGAGGCAGGCTATATCTATGGCGACGATGGCATGCTCATCACCCCCGATGGCGAGCCCTTCAGCCTGACCCTGATCGGCGAACCGGTCGACAGCGGCACCGCCTATATGGAGGTTCTCCAATCCATGTGGCGGGAGCTTGGTCTCGACATCACGCTCGAAAGCACCGAACCCTCAATCCTCTACCCGCGGCTCACCGAACGTGACTACCAGATGGGCTACGGCCGCCGCGGCGGGTGGACGAGCTACGACTACCTGTATGCCATCTACCACTCCAGCACCGGTCGCGATCTGCCCGGCTCCATGCGCTCCGCCGTTGATGATCCCATCACCGACGAGCTTCTGGTGAAGAACCGCGCCATGGCCATGGACAATCCGGAGCTGCAGGGCTCGATCAATGAGCTCTACTGCCATATCGCCGGGCAGTCCTACTCCGTCTGGATCTCCGACGGTGTGTTCAGACCATCGATTGGGCCAAGAGTGCAAGGCGCTGTCGCAGGGCCGGCCTTCGCCGGACGCCCCGTGTACTTCTCCAACGCTTACATTGCGCCCGAAGATCGCTAGTCTTTCATGAGGAGGCGCGGGGACCGACCCCGCACCTCCTCAGTCCACTGCATAGCGAAACGCCAACCCGAGCTCTCACTACGGTTCTTCCATGGCCCATCTGCTTGAAGTGCGCGATCTCATCACCCGCTTCTATACCGAAGACGGCACCGTACACGCTGTCAATGGCATCTCCTACACCCTCGATGAAGGCGAGTCCTTGGGCATCGTCGGCGAAAGCGGCTCCGGTAAGACCGTCGGCGTCCTCTCGTTGATGGGGCTGATACCCGACCCGCCGGGACGTGTCGAGCGCGGCGAGGTCTTCTTCGCCGGCAACGATCTGCTCAAGCTGTCGGCCGACCAGCTGCGTGACATTCGCGGGCGCGAGATCGCCATGATCTTCCAGGATCCGATGACCTCCCTCAACCCGGTCCTGACTGTCGGCTATCAGATCGCCGAGATAATGCGCCCGCACCTGAACCTGTCCCAGGAGGAGATCGCAGGGCGAACCGTCGAGCTGATGGAGCTGGTGGGCATCCCCAACGCTGCCAGCCGCCGCAAGGATTTTCCACACCAGTTTTCCGGGGGCCAGCGCCAGCGCATCATGATCGCCATGAGCCTGGCCTGCAATCCATCCGTACTTATCGCCGACGAACCCACGACCGCGCTCGACGTCACCATCCAGGCCCAGATCATCGACCTGGTTAAACGGTTGAGCCAGCAGTTTGGCATGGCCACCATCTGGATCACCCACGATCTCGGCGTTGTGGCGGGGCTGGTCAACAGAGTGATCGTGATGTATTCCGGTTTCATCGTCGAATCTGCGGCGGTGCTCGACCTTTACAAGAATACCAGCCACCCCTATACCCTCGGCCTGCTGCAGTCGTTGCCTTCCCTCCATACCACGATCGCCGCCGACCGGCTGATCCCAATTGAAGGCGCGCCGCCGGATCTGCTCCAGGAACCGGTCCACTGTCCTTTTGCCCCCCGGTGTCAGTTTGCCGTTGAACAATGCTGGCAGGAGAACCCACCCCTGCAACGCGTGGCGTCGAACCATGATTCCGCTTGCTGGCGCTGGCAGGAAGTTCGCGCTACGACGGAGCAACTGAAATGAGCGAAGTGACGAACGAAGTGCTCCTTGAAGTTCGGGATCTGAAGAAATACTTTCCCATCCGTCGCGGCCTGTTCAAACGCCAGGTCGGCGAAATAAAAGCAGTGGACGGCGTATCCTTCGATATCTATCAGGGCGAAACTTTGGGCCTGGTGGGTGAATCAGGAGGCGGCAAGTCCACAACCGGCTGGACAATCATCCGCGACCTTGAACCCACCGCTGGTTCGGTGCGCTTTCAAGGCCAGGACCTGTCCACTCTGGCGCATGGCGAAATGCGTAAAATGCGCCGCCACATTCAGATGATCTTCCAGGACCCCTACGCCTCGCTCAATCCGCGTATGACGGTCGCCAGCATCGTCTCGGAACCGCTGGAAGTGCATAAGATCGGTACCCCGGACCAGCGGCGGGCGCGCGTCCAGGAGCTGCTGGAGATCGTCGGCCTCAACGCCGGCTTCATCAACCGCTATCCTCATGAGTTTTCCGGAGGCCAGCGCCAGCGGATTGGCATCGCCCGCGCCCTGGCCACCAACCCGACCTTCGTTGTGGCCGACGAACCGATCTCGGCCCTGGACGTATCGATCCAGGCTCAGGTCGTCAACCTGTTGTGGGATCTCAAAAACGAGTTCGGTCTGACCTACCTTTTTATCGCTCATGATCTTTCCATGGTACGCTACATTAGCGACCGCGTGGCCGTGATGTACCTGGGGCGAGTTGTCGAAATGGGGCCGACTGAGGATGTATACGGGCGCTCGCTGCACCCGTATACCCAGGCCTTGGTGTCGGCTATCCCGGTCGCCGATCCCGAAGTGGAGATGACCCGCAAACCGATCATCCTGGAAGGCGATGTTCCCAATCCCGCCAATCCACCATCCGGCTGCCATTTCCATCCGCGATGCATCTACGCCACCGAGGTCTGCACGCAGGAAGACCCTGAATACCGCAATCTTGGTCAGACCACAGAGCACTGGGTCGCCTGCCACCACGCCGAGCAGAACCTGGAGTAAGAGTTATGGGTACAGACAACAGGTCACCGGCCGCCGGACACTGAAGCCATGCGATTCGCCCTCTTCGGCGCCGGCCGCGCCGGCACAATCCACGCCCGCAACATCGCCGCCCATCCCCGCGCCGAACTCGCCTACATCTTCGACGTCGATCAGGCCGCCGCACAGCGGCTCGCGGACGCCCGCGGCGGGCAGGTTCCCCGCAGCCCGCAGCAGATCTGGGAGGCCGACGACGTCGATGCCGTCCTGATCGCCTCATCCACCGACACACACGTCGACCTGCTGCGCCAGGCCATGCGGGCCGGCTTGCCGGCCTACTGCGAAAAGCCGATCGATCTCGACATCGGGAAAGTGCGAACGTTCGTGGACGAAGCCTCCGCCAGCGACCCGCCGGTATTCATCGGATTCCGCCGCCGCTTCCAGCCTGAATTCAATTCCATGCAGCGGCAGGTCCGGGACGGTGCAATCGGCCGGATCGAGTCGATTCGCATCATTGCCCGCGACTTTGCGCTGGCACCCCTCGCCTTTCTGCAGCGCTCCGGCGGCCTGCTGCGCGATAAAATGATCCACTACTTCGATCTGGCCCCATGGCTCGCCGCCGAGAGACCGGCCGAACTGTACGCAACCGGATCCAACCTCATCGATCCCGTCGTCGGCGAGATGGGCGACGTCGACACCGCGGTGGCGGTCCTGCGCTTCCCCAGCGGCGCGCTCTGTACGATCGAGAACGGCCGCCGCGCGGTCTACGGCTTCGATGACCGCGTCGAAATCTTTGGCGCCGAAGGGATGCTGCAAGGCGGCTCGGCGCCCGCCGAAAATCTGGCCCGGTTCACCGCGACGGGCATCACGCAGAACCGTTTTCCCGACTACTACGGCGAGGAGAGCTTCGCCTACGCGCTCGATGCCTTTATCACAGCGCTCGAAAGCGGCGCGGCCGTCTCGCCCTCGCTGCAGGACGGCTACCAGGCCCAACTGATCGCCGAGGCCGCGATCGAGTCCATGCGCACCAACCGGCCGGTGAAACTCCAATGGACATAGTGGATGTACTACTGTTCCGCCCACTGCGCCCGCAGAAAATCCAATCAGCCCGCATCCGCATATGAATGCAAATCCTGACCCTTCAGCGAACGCCTATCCACGCCGCGGCGGAGAGAGCCTTCTCCTCCTCGACGAAGCCCTGATCCAGGAGGAGGACGGCATCACTCGCGAAGTCCAGCCCTGCGCCAAGATCCCATTCGTCATGGAACCCGACGAGGACAAGCCCTGGGAATACTGCGGCCCCGGCATGAGCAAGCGCATCCATTTCTACGGCACGGCCCTCTACGACGATCTGGCGGGCAAGTACCGAATGTGGTACTTCGGCCGTATGGGCCCCCACTGGCGCGTGCCCGACGGCAACTACCAGATCCCCGAACTCTACGTCCCTCGCACCGACGAAAGGCCCTTCCACTGCAACGGCGTCACCGCCGACCGTTACGGACGTCACTTCGTCGACAACGACCGCGGCGATCTCACCCTCTACGCCGAAAGCGACGACGGCATCAACTGGACCAAGCCGGAGCTGGGCATCTTCACATTCAACGGCAGCGCCGCCAACAACATCATCTGGGACCTCCACGGCGCCTCCGTCTTCATCGACCGAGACGAAGAGAACAAGGACCAACGCTACAAGGCGATCGGCTTCTGCCGCCGCTACCGCAGCATCTTCCTGCTCACCTCCCCCGACGGCATCCACTGGAATGACAACGTTACCGTAAACCTTCCCGGGCAGGGGCGCACCCACAACTGTCTCGAGCCGGTGGTGAAGCGCAGCAACGAGGGCACCTTCAACGTCACATGGGATCCTGTCGATTCCATATACCGCGCTTACTCGCTCCAGCGCTTTGATGACAGCGAGAAGCGCCGCGTCATCTGCTACTCCGAAAGCCCCTCTCTGGCCGGCCCCTGGAAGGACTCCTACCCGGTCCTGGAGCCGGGCAACTGGGATGACGAGATCGCCCGCCGCCGCTACGGCGCGCTGCGCGCCGAATTCCACAACATGTCCGCCTTCCGTTACGGGAGCCTCCATATCGGTCTGCTGGGCGTCCTCTACGTGACCGCCGAGCAGATCCCGGGCGAAAAGAACCAGATCCCCTGCGATGGCCCCATCGACGGCCAGTTCGTCTACAGCCGCGACGGCATCAGCTGGCAGCACGCCGACCGCGCCCGCACCGTCGCGCTCCCGCGCGGCGCCGGTGACGCCTTCGACAGAGGCATGATCATCGGCACGGCCAAAGAGCCGATCATCGAGGGCGACGAAATCCACTGGTACTACACCGGCTGCGAACACTCACACGGCGAGGTCGACATGGAGAAGCGCGTCAAGCGGCTGGGCCGCGCCACCTGGCAACGGGACCGCTTCGTCGCGCTCGCCGCGGCGAGTGAGGGTATAATCGTGACCAAGCCCCTGCACCTGCCCGCGGGCGCCGGCGCCCTCGAGGTGAACGCCGATGCCGCCGGCGGTCAGCTGCACGTCGAACTGTGCCGCCCCGACGGGCGCGTTCTGGACGGATTCTCGCGCACCGACTGCATTCCTCTGCAGACCGACGACCTGCACTGGCAGGTCAGGTGGAAGAACGAACAGCCAGCGATTGAAGGGGCGGTCCAAATCCGCTTCTTCCTCAACCGCAGCAAGCTGTACAGCTTCACATTTCGAGCTCACTGACAACTGACTATCGACAACCGGCCGTAAACTACCAGATCGAGGAGTGCTATGAGCCTTACAACCCAGGAAAAAGAGTCCTTTGAAGCCAACGGCTACCTGCTTAAGAAAGGACTCGTCTCCCGGCAGGAGATCGAGCAGATTCGCCAGGAAATGCCGGACATCCACCGGCGCATGCTGGCCGACCCGCCGCCCGAAGTCCACGTCGCCTGGGAGGACGAGGATGCGCCCGACGAGAGCAAGATCATCCGCCAGCTGATGCACAGCGAGCTGGTCAGCCCCACCCTCAACCGCATCCTGCGCAGCGACGCGCTCGTCGATATCGTTGCCGAGCTCATGCACCCGCAGGTCGCCCTCTACCACAGCAAGCTCCTGCCCAAAGAGGCCGGCATTGGCGCGGCCACGCCATGGCATCAGGACTACGCCTACTGGAAGACCGACGAAAACCAGCCGATGATGATCAACTGCCAGCTCGCCATCGATCCGATGACCCTCGAAAACGGCTGTCTGGAGTTCATCCCCGGCAGCCACCGCTGGGGACTGCAGGACCATGAGCAGCACCAGGAGACCTTCGGCAGGTTCCTGCCCGGACGCTACTACAAGCGCGACGAGGGTGTGACCATCCCGATGGAACCGGGCGACGGCATCTTCTTCACCGCTCTTGTCATCCACGGCTCCGCGCCCAACACGTCACCCGATCCCCGCTGGGCCAACACCTTCGCCTACAACGTACCCGGCAACGGCGAGCACCAGGTCCGCGAAGTTCTGCGCTGAATTCATGCGCTGAACGAGGGGGTCCCGGGACCGGTCGCAGATGGGGGCGCCCTCCTCCAGTCCACGGGTGACCTGCGGGCCGCTGCCATTGCTCGCGCTACGCCCCGCCAGATTTGCCTATATCCTGGGTTGTGTATAGAATTGCGTACCGGTCAATTTGGCTGAAGCCGGTCATCGCAAAGCCCCGACTCCTTCCCCCAATATCGGTGTTTTCTGTGGTTGCCCGGTTTGTGAAAGCAAGATCCCAAGGGTAGGTTTTTAGCGTAGTTTGTGCTCCGATGCAGCCGGCGATCGGTACCGGCCGCTGGCTGTGGTTTTCTGTCTTTCCGCTCAGCTTCCGGATTTTTCGTTATCGTGCTCGCCATGTGCGAGAGCGGCGCAGACAAAAACCGGGAACTGACTTCGAAGAACAGCAGATTTCGGTATACAACCAACTAATGGAGGAGATTCCATGACCCAAAGGCACATTTCACGACGAAGGTTCTTGCAGGTATCCGCCTTTGCCACCGCCGGCGCGGTGCTGGCTGCCTGCGGCGCCGGCGACGCACCTGCCGCGGAAGCGCCCGCCGCCGAAGAGCCGGCCGCAGCCGACAGCGGCGACGCGATGCCCGCATCCCAGTACAACGAAGCGCCCATGCTGGCCGAGATGGTCGCCAACGGCGAAATTCCCCCCGTGGACGAGAGGCTACCACCCAACCCGATGGTGATCGAACCGCTGAACGAGGTCGGTCAGTACGGCGGCACCTGGCGCCGCATCGGCGTCGGCCCCGGCGATGCCGGCATCTTCCGATACCGCCTCATGTACCCGCAGCTGGTGCGCTACAACAGTGATGGCTCCGATATGGGCCCCAACCTGGCCGAATCCTGGGAAGTCTCCGATGACGGCACCACCTACACCTTCCACCTGCGTGAAGGCGTCAAATGGTCGGACGGCACGCCGCACTCCTCTGAGGACTTCATGTTCTGGTATGAGGACGTCCTGGGCGATGAAGACCTCGCCCCCAGCTTCCCCGTCTGGCTGTCCGTCGGCGGCGAGCCTGTCGTCATGGACGCGCCCGACAATCTCACCATCCGCTTCACCTTCCCCGGCGCGCATGGCATCTTCATGAACCTGATGGCCGGGGCCAACGGCGCTTCGATGACCTGGTATCCCAAGCACTATATGACCCAGTTCCATCGCAACTACGCCGACGAAGAGGAGTTGAACGCGCAGGCGCAGGAAAACGAGTTTGAGTTCTGGCATCAGTACTTTAACAACCGGCTCACCCCGCGCCTCAATACCGACGTGCCTGTCCTCTTCGCCTGGCGCTTCACCAAGATCACGCCCGAAGTCCCCGTCGTGCTGGAACGCAACCCCTACTACTGGAAGGTGGACACCGCCGGCAACCAGTTGCCCTACATCGACCGCGTGTCGACCGACATTGTAGAGGACTCCGAGGTTCTGAATCTGCGCGCCGTCGCCGGCGATATCGACATGCAGCACCGCCATATCCTCATGGAGAACTTCTCGCTCTTCAAGGAGAATGAGGAGGTCGGCAACTACGAGATCCTGCTCTGGAAGTATGGCGAAACCAGCGATGCCGTCCTCTCCTTCAATCTCTGCCATCCGGACCCGGTGATGCACGAGATCTTCAATGACAAGCGCTTCCGCTTTGCCATGTCGCACGCGATGAATCGCGATGAGGTCATTGAGGCCGTCTACCTCGGCCTGGGCGAGCCCGGCCAGCCGTCGCCGCTCTCCACCTCTCCCTTCTATGATGAATCCCAGGCCAAGGGCGCCCTCGACTACAACCCGGACCTGGCCAATTCTCTGCTCGACGAGATGGGCCTCGACCAAAAGAACGCCGACGGTGTGCGTCTCAAGTCGGACGGCGAGCCGCTCAGCATCATCTTCAACTACGCGCCCGTCTTTGGTTCCTGGCGCAGTATCGGCGAACTGATGCAGAAGTATATGGCCGATGTCGGCGTGCAACTGACGCTCAAAGAGGAAGCCCGCCCGCTCTGGAGCCAGCGCGTCCAGGCCTCCGAGCATGATATGACCGTCTGGACCGGCTCAGCCGAGTTCAACCCGCTGATCGACCCGCGGCACTTCATGCCCTTCTCGCAGGGCAGTTCGCATCACGCCGCCTGCCACGCCCTCTGGTACAACTCCGGTGGCGTCAACGGTGTCGAGCCGACCGGCGACCTGCGCACGACCATCGACCTCTACGAGGCGATCAAGGCCACGCCGGACTTCGAAGAGCATAAGCGTCTCTTCCAGCAGATCCTCGATCTCAACAAGGAGAATCTGTGGACGTTCAGCATGGCGGTCGGCCTGCCTGCACCCGTTGTCCTCAGCAAGAATATGGGCAACGTCCCACGCGAGGGGGTCTCCTCCTGGCATCTGCAGACGCCCGGCAGCACCGTGCCCGAGCAGTACTACCTCAAGAGCTAAAGAACATCTAAGAGAGAGGAGTGAGAATTTCTCACTCCTCTCTCCTCTACACTCACTTCTCTACACTCACTTCTCGCCTTTAACTATGTCCTCATTCATCTTCCGCCGTCTCATCTTGATGGTCCCGACGCTGTTCATGATTTCGTTGATCTCCTTCGTTATCATTGAACTGCCGCCCGGCGACTATATGACCTCCTATATCGCCAACCGTATGGCGATGGGTGATGACGTGCGCCAGGATGAAATCGACGCGCTTGTCAAGCAGTACGGTCTCGACCAGCCCGCGCCTGTACGCTACACCAAATGGCTGGGCAACGTTTTGCAGGGCAATTTCGGCTTCTCCTTCGAATGGCAGCTGCCTGTGAGCGATCTGATCTGGGAACGGCTCGGCCTGACGGTGGTGGTCGCCTTCTCCGCGTTGATATTCTCGTGGATCGTCGGCTTGGTGATCGGTATATTCTCCGCTGTCTACCAGTATTCACTCGGGGACTATATCTTCACTGCCCTCAGTTTTGTCGGTCTCGGTACGCCCAACTTCATGCTCGCCCTCATCATGATGTGGGTCGCCCTTGCTTATTTCGGCACCAATATCTCAGGCCTCTTCTCGCCGGAGTTTGTCGACCAGCCCTGGAGCTTTGCCAAATTTGGCGATATGCTCAAGCATCTTTGGGCGCCCGCCATCATTGTGGGGACGGCCGGATCCGCCGGCCTTGTGCGCACCATGCGCGCCAATCTGCTCGACGAACTGAGTAAACCCTATGTGGAAACAGGGCGCGCCAAGGGCCTCAACGAGATCAGGCTTGTGTTCAAATACCCCACCCGCGTGGCCCTCAATCCCTTCGTCAGCACCATGGGCTGGGCCCTGCCGCAGCTTGTCTCCGGCTCAATCATCGTCTCCGTCGTACTCAGCCTGCCCACCACCGGCCCGCTGCTGTTGCGTGCATTGCTGACCCAGGACATGTACCTGGCCTCGAGCTTCCTGCTCATGCTCAGCACTTTGACCATTATCGGCACGCTGATCTCGGATATATTGCTGGCGATGCTCGATCCTCGCATCCGGATCGGAGGGTAGTATGAGCGCTGACCAATCGCTCACCGACCAAACCTCAACACCCGCGAACTCCTCTCCCGCCGCCGCTACGGGCGATCTCTTGGGCGCCGACGTCGACGATACCGGCACCTATCTCTCTGTCGAGGAAGAGGAAGAACGCATCTACATCGCTTCGCCGCTGCAGATGATGTGGTGGCGTTTTGTCAAGCACAAAATGGCCATTGTGGGCGGCATAGTCGTTGTGCTTCTCTACCTGCTCGCTATCTTCGCCGAAGTGCTCGCTCCCTATAACCCTGAAACCTATGAGGTCGCGCTTACCTACGCACCGCCGCAGCGGGTCCATTTCTTCCATAACGGCGAGTTCCAGGGCACACCCTTCGTCTACGGCCTCACCCAGGCCCGCAACCCCGATACCCTGCGCATGGAGTTCCAGACTGACGAGACCGTGCGTTACCCCGTCCGCTTCTGGGTCGAGGGCGATCCTTACAAGCTCTGGGGTCTTTTTCCCAACACCCGCCACCTCTTCGGCATTGGCGAACCCATTTACGACGCCTCCGCCGGGGAAAGCGCAGAGGCGCCTTTCTCTACAATATTCCTGCTCGGCGCCGACAAACTCGGCCGCGACATGTTCACCCGCATCATCTATGGCTCCCGCATCTCTCTCTCCATCGGCCTGATCGGCGTCGCGCTCAGCTTTGTTTTCGGCGTCGTCCTCGGCGGCATCTCCGGCTTCTACGGCGGCGTAATCGACGTCCTGATCCAGCGCATCATCGAGTTCATCCGCTCCGTCCCCTCCATCCCCCTCTGGATGGCCCTGAGCGCCTCCCTGCCCCAGGACTGGTCGAACATCCGCGTCTATTTCGGCATCACCATCATCCTTTCGCTGATCGGCTGGACATTCCTCGCGCGCGCCGTGCGCGGACGCTTTCTCTCCATGCGCGAGGAGGAGTTCATTCTCGCGGCCCGCTTCGCCGGCGCCGGTGAAATGCGCATCATCCTGCGCCACATGGTGCCCTCATTCTTCAGCCACCTCATCGCCTCCGCCACCCTCGCCGTTCCCGCCATGATCCTCAGCGAGACCTCGCTCAGCTTCCTCGGCCTGGGGCTGCGGCCCCCGACGATCAGCTGGGGTGTCCTCCTCCAGGAATCCCAGAACCTGCGCTCGGTCGCGCTGGCGCCGTGGCTGCTGTTGCCCGGCGTCTTCGTCATCATCACCGTCCTCGCGCTCAACTTCCTCGGCGACGGCCTGCGCGACGCGGCCGACCCCTACCACTAACGCTTCCTGGTCTGCAGTTTCTCCTGCTCAACTGTCCTTATAACGACTCAGCCTCAGTCAGTGTGCGCCCCTGAAGGCTGCGAGTGACGGCTTCTCTCTCCTTTTCACACCTGTCGCTAATCAATCCCTGCTTTCACTGACCACTGACTACTGATCACTGACCACTGCAGTTATGGGCGGTCGGGCCTATTCGGCCCTCCCTTGTGCGGGGGCTCCGCCCCCGCAACGCCCCCTCTCCTACAACCTCGCGTCGCAGCGAGTGTGTGGGCAATTCAACCTTGGCGACCCGCGGCGACCAGAACTTCCCCCGCCTCCTGGTAGATTCCGAGTAAGTGCCAGCGCAAGCAAGACAAGCAAGGCAGCTCCCATATGTCCCCCACGTTCATCGCCATGACCATCGAGAGCCCGCTACAGAAATACTGACGGTACATTCTCCCCAGGCAGACCGTACACAGAACATGGCTTAGTAGTTACCTTCTACCTTCTTTTGGGGCGGCGCCGGCGTGCAATGAGGACCCCAGGTATCGACTGTCGCGGCCTGGGGTAAGGTGCACACCGCAAATTCTGTGAGGGAGATAGGCGGTTTCTTGGTCTATCGCCGTCGGTCCCGCCGGGTAACCGGGACAGCGCTCCCCGTTATTCGTCGGGGTCGTCCACCTTGTCCATCAGTTCGTCCAAAATGACTTCCTTCACCTGCTCCTGCGGCTCCTGGGCCAGCTCCTCCGCCGCTTCGATCGCGGCCTCTGCTGCATACTGCACGACCTCCTCCTCGGAAAGTCCCAGCTCAGCAGCAGAATCCCGCACCGCGTCTATCGACTGGGCGACAACCGCTCCTATCTCCAGGTCGACGTCACTTGCCCCGTGAATCGCGCCATGAACAGCTCCCCTGACTGCATCTCTTGGATGCGCCCCCGCTCTGCTCACAGCTGTCAGCGTGCCTCGCACCGAGCCTCTGACCAGGCGTCCCGCGCCGAGCCCGCTCCTGGCGATCGCCCGCATCGACCCCTGCGTCGCGCCGAAGGCAATCGCGGCCCCCTGCCGTGAAATGTCCCGCGACTCCCGGCTCGCGCGCGTGACCGCCTGGTTGACGCGGGCCTGGGCCTGCCTTGCCGTTCCAGCGCCAAACGCGATCCCCTCAACCGTGTACCGGATAGAAGACGCGATCTGGTAGGCGGTCACATTGGCCGCCACATTCAGCCCGGGAATCGGCGGCAGATAACGCAGACCCGCCAGCGGCAACCGGGAAACGAAACTCAGGCCCGGCACAAAATTGAGCGCGCGCAGGTTCTCCCGCGTCTGCGACATCAACTCCTCGAGCACGACCTCGCTCTCCGCCTCCCCCTCCTCTTTGATTCTGGCAAGAGTCCCCAACGTGAACAGGCCAAGTACGAAGGCAACGGTGAACAGGAAATCGTATCCGGTCAAAAACACTGCGGGAAAGCTCACCACCCGCTCCGGGTCGACCCATTCCACCCCCACCTCCAGGTGCCGTACACTGAAAAAATCGACGAATGCCCCGCCCAGAAGCGGGCTGATCGCAGCACCCAAATTGGCAGCGAGAGATGATACCGTCAGGAACGCTGTCGCCTGCGCTTGCGGCGCCATCTTCATTCGAATCGTCGTCGATGCCAGGTTGATTCCCGCGCTCGCAATGCCGATCAGGAAGTGCAAGAAGAACAAGAGCGGCATCGTCAGCCTGTGCACGTCCGGCAACGTGGTAAAGGTCCACCCCAGGATGACCAGGAAATACAGCGAAGAACAGATCGACAGAACCGCCTTGCTGCCGTAGCGGTCGGCCAGCGGACCCCAGACGCGCAAAAACAGCACGCTGGCCACCTGGCTCAAAACGCCCAGCCCGACAACGATCGAGAGCGACAGCTCCAACTTCGTCAGCATATAGACCGTAAAAAACGGCGCTGCCAGATGCGCCACAAAGTTCCACAAACCCAGAAAACTGACAAGTTGTCTGTAGTTGATGTCCCGCAAGGGCGCCGCCAGTGTTCGCATTATCGACGGCCGGACCCCGTCAAGCGCAGCCATACGCGGCTCAGGGATACGCGTCATCATAACGACAGCGCTCAGGCCAAGTAGGAGGCTTCCGAACAGTATCGCGTACGAGTAACCGAAGATAACGTTCTCTTCCGCCGCGACCCCCTTCCACCAGTCAATATAAAACGCAGCCGTCAGGCTGGTCGCCGCGGCCGCGATCGTCGCCACACGCAACCGCCGCGCGAAAAAATCCCCCATCGCGCCCGCCGACGCCATCTCCCGCAGCCAGCTGGTCCAGCTCGTATTCACCAGGGCAGTCCCAACTCCGCGAATCCCTGTGAAAAACAGCAGAAGTATGACCGCACGCGTATCGGGTATCTCGACGAAAAAGGGAATCAGGGCAATCGGCACCCAGGAAACATAGACCGTAAAGTAGGACGGCACCGCGATCAGCTTCCGCATCCGCAACCGCTCAACCACGATGACGGCCGCGATCTGGATCGTCTGCATGATGAACGGCAGCGCCGTCAGAATGCCGATGTGAAAGTTGGACGCGCCCAGCAGCAGCGCAAACGCGGCCAGAAAGCCGCCCGACATCAGCCCGTCGGCCCCCGAAGCCGCGATCGCCTGGAACGTCAACGCCTTCAGGCCGCGCTGACGCACTTCGTCTGTTAGATCTGTGCTGGGTTGGAGAAAGCCGGGAATCGCCATCTGTGGTCAAGTTGCTGTAGTCGCTTCCATGCTATCATAGGCCGGAAACTGGGCTAAATCCGACACGCACCGATCAACCCTCTGCCAGCGCACACTGAAGAAGGTCCGACCGAAGCCGCTGGCCGGCTGTGGTATCCTTACTGTCTACAATCTGTCCCGCGATGAATCGAACCAGGACCTGTTAGCTGACAGAGGATACGCCTCCGTGCCTTTCTCGTCTCTGTTCCAACCTGAAGATCTGCAACCCCAGGATCTGCTCCACAGGGGCCTGAGGGCCTTGACCTTTCGCACCATCTCCGCCTCTGCCATTGACGGCCTGGTGTCGGGGGGCTTTCTGGCCGCGTATGCCCTGGCTCTTGGCGCATCCAACTTTCACATCGGCATCCTGATCGCGATTCCCTTCATCATGCAACCGCTCCAGATCGCGGCCGTCATCGCAATCGAGCGTATCCGTATGCGTAAAGCCGTTACGATTCCGGCCTCGGTCGCGGTCGATCTCTCTTGGCTTTTGATAGGGCTGATCCCGTTCGCGATCATCTCGCCGAGCCCGGTCGCGGTCACGCTCCTACTGCTTCTGACCGCGATTCGAGGCGCGGGCAACGCCATTGAAATCACCGGTTGGACGAGCTGGCTGCGCGACCTGGCTCCGCCCGGCGCCATCGGGGGCTTCTTTGCGCAGCGATTGCGGACCGCCACGGCTTCCGCGGCGCTGTCCGGCTTGGCGGCTGCGCTCTTTATCGACTGGTGGGCGGCAAACACGTCGCCGCAAAACCTTATCTTCGGCTACGCCTACGCGATCCTCTTTGGAAGCATCGTCTTCGGCCTCTGCTCCGATGCCGCGACCACACTGATCCCGGAGCCGCGCATGGCGAAACCGGAGGGCGCCAGACCATCGATTCTGCAGATGCTTGCCGGGCCCCTGCAGGATGACAACTTCAGAAAGCTGCTCACCTTCCTCTTTATCTGGAATTTCGTAGCCCAACTCGCCGTTCCCTTTTTCGCGGTCTACATGCTGATCCGGTTGGAACTGCCTCTTGCCCTCGTCGTCGGCCTCGGTGTGCTGAGCCAGCTCTCGAACGTGCTTTTCTTGCGCGTCTGGGGACCGTTCACGGACCGCTTCGGCTGCAAGGTGATCCTCTCCATCTGCGCCTCGCTCTATCTTCTGGCTATTTTGGGGTGGACGTTTGTAATGAATCCCGACAGACACCCGCTCACACTGCCTCTTCTCGTCTTCCTTCATTTTCTGATCGGCGTCGCCGCCGCCGGCATCGAGGTGGCCTCCACGGCTATTCGCATGAAAATGGCGCCGCAGGCCAGAGCGACGGCATTTCTGACTGCGTCCTCGCTTGCCATCAATCTGGGCGCCGGCATCAGCCCGCTGATCGGAGGGGCGCTGGTCGATTTTCTCAACGCCCGTCAGTTGGAGGTCATCTTCAGATGGATCGATCCCGCACGCGTCGTGAGCTTCCCCGCCGTGTTTCTGACCGGCTACGATTTTCTGTTTACGATCGCCTTCGTTCTCGGCCTCCTTACGCTTGGCACGCTGGGCCGGATACAGGAAGAGGGAGAAGCCAGGAGCGAAACTGTCATGAACGAACTGATGACACAAACGCGCGAGAACCTGCGCGCCCTCAGCTTCGTGCCGGGCCTCAGTTCAATCTCCCAGTTCCCGCTGGCCGGCCTCCGCTATCTGCCCGCCATCCCCGGCCTCAACGTCGCAGCCGGCGTGACCGCCTACCAGATAGCCTCTTCCATCCGCTATACGGTCGACGGCCTCGCCTTGGGCAGCGCCACCGCAAGGCAAGTCAGAACGCAGATAGGCCAAGCCGTGGCCCGCGCCAGCCACGGGTCGCGGGACGTCACCCGCCACGGCGCCGAAATCGCCTTTGGCGCCACCGAAGGCGCCATCCGTTCCATCGCAAGCAGAGGTTCCCACGGCAGCCGCTTTGTGGGGGCCGCCGTCAGCGGTACCCTTACCGCCATGCGCAATGCCGGCGCCCGTCCCGCGGATGCTGTCAAAGGCGTTGTCTATGGCGCTCTCCACGGGGCCAACGAAGGCGACATGGAGTTGGAGGACGTGGTCGCCAGTTCGCTTGACGCAGTCCGCGACTCTGCCGATCAACTCGGCCTTTCAGAGCAGGAAGCCGTCATGCATGCCGTCGAGGCTGCCTTCGAAGTCGCAGAAGGGCTGGCCGAAGAACCCCAGTCGCAGGTCAGAGAAGCCTTGCTCGATGAACTGATGGAAGAGATGACCGGCCAATTGCAAGGGTCGACCGACGACGAAGCAGACGCACAAGAAAACGCACCGCCAGAGACGTCCGCCCCTTGATCGCCTCGTCGATAACCGTCAAAGGAAAAGTTCCGTAATGCCCCCCTCCATGCATGGCGCACGCGTCCTGATCATCGGCCTCAGCGCCGTGATCGTTGTGCTCGCCCTCGCGCTCGTGACAATGACGATCGGCCGCTTCGCGGCACCCGCCGCCATCGATGAGCCGGCCGCCGTAAACGTCCTGGCTAACAGTGACGACGACTGCGTAACCTGCCACCGGCTGCAGACACCGGGCATCGTCGAACAGTACGGCCACAGCACAATGGCCGCAGCCGGCGTATCCTGCCAGGACTGCCATGTCGTCGATGAGGGATATCCCGGATCCGTGCCGCACGAGGGCCTGTTTGTGCTGAACCAGCCTACGACTGCGATCTGCCAGAAGTGCCACGTCCAGGAGGTCGCACAGTTCAACCAGAGCCGCCACGGCCTCCCTGCGTACGTGGCCTATGCCGGCGAGGATGTCCTGACAGCCGCCCAAAAGGAGATCTACGCTTCTATCCCTGAAGGCGGAAACGATCCTGAAGCCACCCGCGCCCGCAACGCCCTCCACCAACTTGAGGGCGAGGCCATCACCCGGTTCGCCTGCGAAAGCTGCCATGACATCGGCAAACCGGCCGCCGACGGCTCCGTCGGCCAGTGCACCAGCTGCCATCTGCGCCATGAGTTCAGCCTGGAACAGGCGCGTAAACCCGAAACCTGCAACTACTGCCACATCGGCCCCGACCATCCCCAATGGGAGATCTACCAGGAATCGCCCCACGGCATCGCCTACGCTACCGGGGGAGACAGATGGCACTGGGACGCCGAACCGGGCACCCTGACCGCCGCCGACTTCCCCGCACCGACCTGCGCCACCTGTCACATGAGCGGGTTCGGCAGCGCCGGCACAACCCACGACATAGGCGACCGCCTGTCCTGGTTCCTCTTCGCCCCAATCAGCAGCCGCCGGCCCGCGTGGCAGGACAACAAAGTGCGTATGCAGGGCGTCTGCCGCGAATGTCACAACCAGAACTTTATCACCGAGTTCTACATTGCCGCAGACGCTGCCACCGAGCAGGTGAACGCCTGGGTCAGCGAAAGCAATGCGCTGATCGCGCCTCTGAAGGAGCACGATCTTCTGACCGCGGCGCCCTTTGACGAACCGATCGACTTCACCCACTTTGACTTATGGCATCACTGGGGCCGTACCGCCAAATTCGGCGTTTGGATGCAGGGGCCCGACTACGTGCAGTGGCACGGCGCCTATGAGATCCTGCGCGACATGGCGACGTTGCGCGTCGAGGTGCAGGACAAGCTCGATCAAGCCGGTCTTGAATCCGTGCCTTCGGAATAACTGAGTCGAACGATGCAGGCAGATTCTCAGGACCACAACAGGACGCTCTCTTCCGCAAACATACCCGCTGAAGAGGGTCATCCGCGCCGCCCCGGCGCCCGCACGAGCCGGCTTCTCCTGACCTATTTCTCCCCCCGCACGATGCCGCAGACACGCGATCAGCTGATGCTTGCGATGGTCGCCCTCAACGAACTCTTCCTGGGGATTGAGGTCTATCTGGCCCACGGCGCCAACGGCACCATTACTCCCAGCGAGTGGTATCCCATCTATTACGGTCTCAGCAGCGGCGTCCTCCTGGTCCTGGCGGGCCTGCTGGCCACACGTCACAGGACCGCGGCATCGGTTCTGGCTACCGCGACGCTGGTCGGCAGCGCCCTGATCGGCTTCCTCGGCGTCTACTTCCACCTGGCGCGTGCCGTACTGCCCACCGCCCCGGCAGGCGAGCGGTTGACCCTGAATCTGCTCGTCTGGGCGCCGCCCGTTCTGGGGCCCCTGGCCTATTCCCTGGCCGGCCTGTTGGGCATCAGCGCCGCCTGGGAGGAATCCCCTCCCACAAGCGGCCGGCTGGTGCTCTACAAGGAGCACGCCATTCACCTTCCCTACAGCAAGACCCGGGCCTTTATCTTCACGGTCGGCATGGGAACGCTCGCCGCCCTTGTCAGCAGTGTCCTCGACCACGCCCGCACCGGCTTTGATGGCGCGTGGCTCTGGTATGCCGCGGCCATCGGCGTCTTCGGCACCGTCGTGCCTGTGGCATATGCCGCGATGGACAAACCTTCGCGTCTGGACACATATACCTATATAGCTGCCATGCTGATCCTCATCCTGACCGGTGTGCTGGGCGCCTTCCTGCATATCCGGTCCGACCTGGTTTTTGAAAGTACCGTCGTGATCGAACGATTCCTGCGCGGCGCGCCCCCTTTGGCGCCCCTCCTCTTCTCCAATATGGGCATGCTGGGCCTGCTAGCTTTGCTCGATCCCGAATTCTTACAGACAATGAGACGGCCGCCGGTTGGAATGCCGCATAACGGCCCGCAGGAGACACTGGCGCCGGGCCAGGATGGCTCCGCCGATCAGGCACACCCCCTCACCGGCTAGCTGCATTGGGGGCGCAGAAAGCCGGTAACGGCTAACAACGGATCGAAAGGGCATAGGCTGTCTCCAGGCAGAACGGAATTCTGGTAACAATCTCCATCAGGAAGGATTGAACTCTTGCCGGTTGCAGAACGAAACTTCTATCGAACCCTGATAACCGTCTCGGCGATTTTTCTGATGCTGCTCATATTCGGCAGCCTTGGTTATATGTGGCTCGAAGGCTGGTCCTGGACTGACAGCCTATACATGACCGTGATCACGCTCAGCACCGTCGGTTTCGGCGAAGTGCGTCAGCTTTCACCCACCGGGCGCATCTTTACCGGGGTCATGATCATCATGGGCGTCAGCGCCACCGCCTACACCTTCAGCACGGTCGCAGAGTTCGTCGTTACCGGCGAATTTCGCAGGTATATACGGAGAAGACGTATGCAAAACCGCATTGGCAAGTTGAACGCTCACTTTATCATCTGCGGGTACGGCCGCGTCGGCGAGCAAGTGGTCAAGGAGCTGCTCGACGCCGACTCGGAACTGGTCGCAGTCGATATGCTGGCGAGCCTGCGTACGGATTTGGAAAACCTCGGTGCAACCTTTGTCCAGGGAGACGCGACTGACGACGATGTCCTGATACAGGCGGGAATCGAGAAGGCGGTGGGAATCTGCTGCTGCCTGCCCAACGACTCCGACAACGTCTACGTCGCGCTGGCGGCCCGCGGGCTCAACCCGGATCTGACGATCAGTGCGCGCGCCAACAGCCGCGGCAGCGAGCGTAAACTGAAGAGTGCTGGCGTCGATCATGTCATCAACCCCTACGTGGCCAGCGGGCATCGCATGGCGCGCCAGATGCTCTCCCCCAATATCGTCGAATTCATGGACGTAGTGATGCCCCAGGACACCGTCAGCAGCGAAGAGCCGGGCATTCTTATCGGCGACATCCTCGTCAGCGATCGATCAACGCTGGGCGGGCAGACCCTGGCCGCAGCCGAAATCCGCAAAACGACCGGCGCCAGCATCCTCGCCGTCCGCCGCCAGACGGGTAAGATCACCGTAAATCCGAATCTGGACCTCGTCCTGGAAGCCGGTGACAAGCTCATCGCACTCGGCACCTATGACCAGTTGGATCGTCTGGCCGCAGCCGCCGAAGACCAGCGCCGCATCTACACCCGCGCCCACCCCAACCTGTCCAGACATTAGCGAAGGGCATCGCCCTGTCCGGACTCGGCGGACGCTGAAAAATACGAAAGTTTCGCGCTCGTGGTTCTTGTTAACACCTCGAACACGCGCAGCCCACTAAAAGCGAGAAACGTGACTGCTAAGTCCTTGCCCAAAGGCGCTCATGATTCAGCATGGCGAAAGATGTTACTCTCTCCTCTCTCCTCTCTCCTCTCCACTCTCTCCTCGCATTTGGGCGGTCGGGCCTATTCGGCCCTCCCTTGTGCGGGGGCTCCGCCCCCGCAACGCCCCCTCTCCTACAACACGCCTCATCGAACCGGGTGTCGATATTGGTGACCGGTGCCTACTTGAAGGTGTCCAGCCAGACCACGTCCCGCCATTCCCATCAGATTCCCTCATGCGCCGGCCTTGTTCCTGCCCTCGCACCCGCCCCAACTGACGGACTCCACCGTACGGCCAGGCCTGGCGCCTGCACTGCGTCTCGCCCAAAGACGGTAAACAACGCCAGCCACCGCTGGCGCTGATTCCCCGCCAGACTGTTCCCACCCCAAATCTGGGATGTACCCGCTGCCGAGACGCGGTTGACAAGCGAAAAAAATTCACCGTATAATCTCCACTTAGCAACCCATCACTCCTGAGTGCAGGGCGCGTTGCACTTTCTGCCCCGCCCTGCACGAGATTTCGTCCCGGCACGTTCCCAATCTCAAACCCGCAAGAAAGGAGAGACGATCCCGATGAAAGGCAAACCCGTTAGAGCCATGACAAGACGTGAGATGCTGAGGCTGCTCGGTGTGGGAACCACGGGCGCCTTCCTCGCCGCTTGCGCGCCCGCAGCCGCCCCCTCCGAAGCGGGGGACCAGCCCGCGGCGGCCGATGAGGGACCCATAACCTTGCGCTTCGCACCCTGGCCTGGCGCTCCCTCAAGAGAGCCGATCAAAGCCGTGGTCAACGCCTTTAACGAGTCCCAGGACAGAATCGTCATTAAAGAAGAGGAGATGGGCGGCGAAGGCAACCACTACCAGAAGCTTAAGGTGCGCGCCGCCGCCAACGAACTGCCCGACATGGCCTTCATGCAGGGCAGCCACGACTACGTATCCTTTGTCACGGCCGGTCTGCTGCATCCCATCGATGACATGATCGAGGCCGATCCGACATTCGTGCGCGCCGAGAGAATCCCCCCCGTCGCCGAATCGATCTTCCACGTCCTTGGCCAGACCTGGGGCCTGCCCAACGAGGCAGCCGCCTTCGGAATGTACTACAACAAGTCGATGTTCGACGAGGCCGGTGTCGCATATCCCGAACCCGGCTGGACATGGGACGATTTCCTCGAAAAGGCTATCGCCCTGACCAAAGGAGAAGGCGCCACCAAGCAGTACGGCTTCATCCAGAACTTCGACGCCTTCCGTTCGATGGTCTGGGTCAGAACCAACGGCGGCCGCTTTTTCGACAGTGATGAATTCCCGCAGACGATCAGCATCGACAATGCCGCCGTCGTCGAGGCCATCCAGTTCCTCCAGGACCTGGTCTGGACGCACAAGGTATCGGTGGCGGAAGGACAGTTCGCCGCCGCGGCCGGCGGCATCGGCTTCGAAACCGGCCGCGTCGCTATGAATATGGAAGGCAACTGGCGCATTCCCGGCTGGGTGCCCAGACTCCAGGACCTGGGCATGGAATGGGATGTCGCGCCTCTGCCTGAAAAGGCCGCGCAGACCACGTGGCTTTCTGTCGACATCACGCCCATCTTCGCCGTCACCGAATACCCCAACGAGTGCTACGAGTTCATCAAGTTCTGGAATAAGGAAGGCCAGCCCTACATGCTCGAACTCTGGGCACGCCTGCCTGTCATCCCGAACGAGGAAACAAGGCAGCTCTGGGTCGACTGGATCGACGCCAAAGGGATCGGGCCACTGGCCGCCGACGCCTTCTGGAACGCATGGGACACGGGCTGGGTGATGCCGCTGACGCCCGCCTGGCCGGAGATCAACGGCGAGGTGCTGGGCGCGGCCTGGGAGGAGATATTCCAGATCGAGGGCACAGACGTCGTCAGTGTACTCGAAGCGGCCCAGCCGCGCGCGCAGGCCATCCTCGACGAAAAAGGACAACCGTCTTAGAACTGTAATTGCCGGCGGTCGGCCGCTGACTTGACCGCTGGCCGCCGGCAACCTGTCACTGCTATGGGTGTATCTTCGCTATCTCTGTCTGGAAGGCGGCGGCTTTCCAAACAGGCCCGTGAAAATATAAAGGGCTATCTCTTTATCTCCCCCTGGCTGCTGGGATTCCTGCTCTGGGTCCTGGGCCCGATGGTCGCGTCGATGGTCCTCTCCTTTACCGAGTGGGATATCCTCACCCCGCCTGAATTTGTCGGCTTCGGCAACTACACCAAGCTGCTCGACCCCAACGTCTACTTCCTCAAGGCACTTTACAACACGATCTACATCACCGCCATCGGTGTGCCGCTACAGGTCATTCTGGCCCTCTTTGTCGCCCAGTTTCTCAACTATCGCGGCCGCGGCGTCAACCTCTTCCGCACCATCTTCTACCTGCCCATGGTTACACCGATCGTCGCCAGCGCGCTCGTCTGGCTGATGATATTCAACCCCGAATTCGGCCTGGCCAACACACTGCTGCGCCTCCTCAGGCTGCCGGAACAGCGCTGGTTCCTCGACCCGGACCTGAGTAAACCCCTCATCATCGTCTGGATGCTATGGCACATCGGCGGCTCGATGGTGATCTTCCTCGGCGGTCTGCAGAGCGTGCCCGAAAGCCTCTACGACGCGGCCGAGGTCGATGGCGCCGGCCCGGTCCGGCAGTTCTTTTCCATCACCCTGCCGCTGATTTCACCGGTCATCTTCTTCGTAATCACCACCAGCATCATCGGCACCTTCCAGGTATTCACCGTCGCCTTCATCACCACCGGCGGAGGCCCGATCCGTTCTACCCTTTTCTATGTGCTGTACCTGTACAAGAACGCCTTCGAGTACCTGAGAATGGGATTCGGCTCCGGGCTGGCCTGGGTCCTCTTCGTTATCATCCTTGTCGTCACCTTGGTCCAGTTCAAACTGGCCAACAGATGGGTCTACTACGAAGTCTCCTGAGCACGTAGCGATCCGGATTCACCATGACCGCGGAAACCCACGAACACGACGCCCACACGCCACTGAGCAAGTTGCAGACCGGCATGTTCATCTTTCGCCTCAACTTCCTGCCCCGCATTACCTTTCTCATCGTCTTTTCGATCATAATGTCCGTGCCTTTCTGGTGGATGCTCTCGACTTCGCTGAAGGCCGAATATCAGGTCCTTCTCTTTCCCCCTCGCTGGTTTCCAATCCCCATCAAGTGGCAAAACTACCCTGATGTCTTTATCAAGGCGCCCTTTGTCGTCTGGTTCGGAAATACCCTGTTCATCACCGTCGTCAGCCTGGTCGGCACACTGTTCTCCGCCTCACTGGTCGCCTACGGCTTCGCCCGCATCCAGTTCTGGGGTCGCAACGTCCTCTTCATCCTCGTGCTCTCGACGATGATGCTGCCCGACGTCGTCACCCTCATTCCCACCTTCATCCTTTTCAGCCGTCTCGACTGGATCGACACCTTCCTGCCCCTGATCGTGCCCGTCTTCTTCGGTGGATCAGCCTTCTTCATCTTCCTCATCCGCCAGTACTTCACCACCATCCCCTTCGATCTTGAGGAGGCCGCCTTTATCGACGGCGCCTCGACCTTTACCGTCTTCTGGCGTATCATCCTGCCGCTCGCCAAGCCGGTGCTGGGCACCGTTGGACTCTTCTCCTTCCTCGGCAATTGGAACGACTTCATGCGCCCCATGATCTACCTCAACAGCCCCGAAAAGAAGACTCTGGCCGTCGGGCTGCGCTATTTTCAGAGCCAGTGGGGCACAGAATGGGCGCTGATGATGGCGGCCGCGACAATTATGATCGTGCCCGTCCTCATCGTTTTCTTCTTTACCCAGCGCTTCTTCGTAAAGGGCATCGCCCTGTCCGGACTCGGTGGACGCTGAGGAATAAGTAAGCTACCCGCATTCGTTTCTCGCTAACACCTCGAACACGCGCAGTCTACCAAAAACTAGAAACGCAAAACTGAAAACTCAAAAGGGCCTGCTCCCATGCACTCCCAACAGCCGAACATCCTCGTCTTCATCTGCCACGACCTGGGCCGCTACCTCGGCTGCTATGGCGTCCCCGGCGTCCGCACACCGCATATCGACGCCTTCGCGGCAGCCTCTCTTCAGTTCGAGAACAGCTTCTGCGTCGCGCCCCAGTGCAGCCCGTCGCGAGCCGCGCTCTGGACCGGCCGCTACCCGCACGCCAACGGCGTCGTCGGACTGGCCCACTCCGGCTTCGCCAATGACCTGCATCCGAACGAGCGCCATCTCGCCCAGATCCTCTCTGCGAACGGATACGAGACCCGCCTCTTCGGCACCCAGCACGAGGCCAACAGCCCGGAACGTTGCGGCTATATGCATGCAAGTCCAAGGGGGAGTTGCGCCGAGTTGGTAACGGCCTTCTGCAGTTTCCTGGCGCAGCGCGAACAGGATGCCGCCCCGTTCTTCGCCCAGATCGGCTTTACCGAGCCGCACCGTCCCTTTCCGCATGACGTGCAGAAAATCGACGCCGATGCGGTCGCCATGCCGCCTTACCTCCCCGATATTCCCGAGGTGCGTGAGGATATGGTCGATATGGAAGCCTCCGTGGCCTCCATCGACAAGGCGTTCGGTAGGGCTCTCGAAGCGCTCGCGACCGCGGGCCTGGCAGACGATACCGTAGTCGTCTTCACCGCCGATCACGGCATCCCCTTCCCCCTGGCAAAGATGAGCCTCTACGACGCCGGTATCGAAGTGCCGCTGCTTATGCGAATCCCGGGGTTGGCGGGGGGCCGGCGCTATTCCGAATTCGTCACCCACGTGGACTTCGTGCCCACCGTGCTTGACATGTTGGGGATGGAAAAGGCGCAGAACCTGCAGGGGCGCAGCTATTGGAATCTACTTCGCGGGGATACCTACAATCCGAGCAAATACGTCTTCAGCGAAAAGACCTATCACACCTATTACGACCCCATGCGCGCCATCCGCACGGACCGCTGGAAACTGATCGCCAACTTCGAGTTCGCGCCAATGATCGAGACGCCCCCCGACTACCTCAGCAACGCCAAGGGCTACCCTGAGACCAGCATAGCCCTCGACATACCCTATACCGAGATGTACCACCCGCTCTTCGAACTGTTCGACCTGGAACAGGACCCACTGGAACAGAACAACCTGGCCGAAGACCCGGACCACGCCGGCATAAGGGACGATCTGGCGCGGCGCCTGCGCGACTGGATGGAGGAGACCGGCGATCCCCTCCTCGAAGGCCCCATTCCCCAGGCCACCTACACCAATCGAATGCGGGCTTTCAAGAGTATCTGAGTGCGTTTCACGTCGTCTGCACTGTGGGACAGCTGCCCCGTCTCGCCCTCGGCGCCTCAGCCTTTCAACACGCCCTGACCCGCCCCCATCCACGCCCCGAACCACTCGTGGCTCAACCGGTGATTGTACCCATGCGGACCGGGATGCACGCCCAGCGAGCAGCGCTCTCCTGCCCCCAGCAGCTCGTACGCCCGCGCCGCGATCCCGAACTGCTCGCGCACACCGTCGATCGGGAAGATGTCATCCTGCTCACCCGCGATCGCCCGCAGCGGCCGCGGCGCGATTAGGGCTGCCAGGTCGCCCATCTCCGCCCATTCCAGGATGCCGGGCACGTAGTTGCACTCGCAGTGATACAGGTTGTAGATCGATTCACGGAACGAGCAGAGATAGCAACCCGGCACCGAGACGGTAATCCGCTCGTCGATCGCAGACAACCACAGCGCGGTCGTGCCTCCGCCCGAATTGCCCGTACAGCCCAGCACCCCCGGCACAACATCCGGCCGGCTCTGCACAAAAGCGATCGCGCACATGCCGTCCCAGCAGCGTTCTCCCACCAGATTTCGGCCCGCCATCTGGTAGGCGAACGCCAGGTGGCGGCAGGAGTTCTCGTGTACGCTGCCCCGCCCGTCCTCCGTCTGCCGTTCGCCGAAACCGCGCTGCTCCACTGCGCAGACGAGATAGCCGGCCTGTGCCAGCGCCTGCGCATAGTTGTTGTCCACCTTCAGCCTGCTCTCCCGCTCCTCTGCGCTCGGATAGTTGCCCAGGATCCACTGCACCGACGGATTGTGCCCGTGGAAGACCAGCACCGGTCGGTATGGAGGCGCCGCCTTCGGGACCAGCAGATAGGCGGGGATGCTCACCCCCTCGCCCGCGTCCAGAAGATACTTCTCCTCCACATAGCCGTCCCGCTCCACCGCCTGCAGCTTCTCCGCCGCCACCGCCTCAGGCGGCGTGCGACCGGCCAGGCCGAGCAACTCCAGCGTCTTCTGGCGCAGCGCCGCCTGCCACGCGCCAAATTCATCGGGCGTCCGGGCACTGAACGCCAGCCTCCGCGGCGCGGCCTCGTACACCGCATCCACATGCGCCTGCAAAAGAAATCGGGCACTGCCCATCGGAAGACCTCCTGTGCCTACTCTGAACTGAACTCCGCCCCGTAACTGAACACTGCACCGACCGCATCTACTGTGCGATAGGCGCAGCCTGAGTAAAGTGGGCACCCGCAAAAGCCAGCGCAGATGCCCCGATTCGGATCATACCCGTCTCCGTTTCGGACCGCAATCGCGCCGTCTACGTCCTGCAACTCGGTCGATTTTCACTGGTTGACAGCATATAGTGGCTACAGTACAATGCGGCCCATCCGAGAGCATTCGCCTCAGATGAATCATCTTGATCGTTCCCCGCAGTGCCAGACGTAATGTCGTGCCTCAAACAGCGCAAAATAAGCCTTTTCATCATGTAGAGGGACAAACCGTTCCTCGCATCAAGTCAAAGGAGAAAGGTCATGGCAAGACGCACGATCACCCGGCGTAAGTTTATGCAGCTATCCGCGGCTATGACGGCAGGCGCACTGCTGGCGGCCTGTGGTGCAGACGACCCCGAACCTGCCGCCGATCAACCGGCCGCGGAGGCGCCCGCAGAGTCCGAGGCGCCGGCTGCAGAGTCCGCGTCCCAGTACAACGAAGCGCCAATGCTCAAAGCAATGGTGGACGCCGGCGACCTGCCACCGATCGATGATCGCCTGCCGGTCAACCCCCGCATCGTCACCCCCATCCATGAAGTCGGAACGTACAGCGAATCGATTCGCGGCTTCACCCTCAACGAGACCGACCGCGCCGCGCCCGCCTACATCGTCAACCGCGGCTTTATCGACATCCCCACCGACCTGGACGGATTCGGCGCCGGGTTGCCGACGGGCGGCTGGGAACCATACCTGGCAGAGAGCTTCGAATGGAACGGTGACGCCACCCAGCTCACGATCAATTTGCGCGAGGGCATGAAATGGTCCGACGGCGAACCGTTCACTTCCGAGGACGTTCTCTTCCTGTGGGAGGATATGTGGTTCGACGAAGAGTACACGCCCATAGCGCCTACCCGCTGCTTCGTGGATGGCGAACCGGTGGTCTTGGAAACGCCGGACGATTACACATTGGTTTTCAAGTTCCCGGCTCCCTATCCCACCTTCCCCTTCCTCTTCCGCGGCCGCACACTGGCCACCAAGCCCAAGCATCACCTCATGCAGTGGCATCCCAAGTACACCGATGGGGCTGAATACAAGGATCTGAGAGAGAACGACGTCTATCTCGATCCCGATTTCCCCGGCGTAACGCCCTGGATCTCGAAGGGCTATGACGAATCAGGGCTGCGGCTGGAACGCAATCCCTACTTCTGCGCCGTCGATACTGCCGGCAACCAGCTCCCCTACTGCGACAACTACCTCTTCCCCTACGCCGGCACCCAGGAGAACGCCGTCCTGATGGCAATTGCCGGCCAGATCGATGTCGGTATTCGCAACATGCAGCTGTTCGAGAGCCTGCCGACACTGCGCGAGAACGAGGAACGCGGCGACTACCGGCTGCTCTTCTGGCCGGGTACCTCCTTCACAACCGGCAACCACATCACCATCAACTACCGCCTCCAGTCAGAAAACGACAGGGAACTCGCCGAGTTCTTCCGCATAAAGTCTTTCCGCAATGCCCTGTCAATGGCCATCAACCGCGACGAGATCAACGAAACGCTCTACTTCGGCGCCGGCCGGCCAGCCAGCTATGCCCTTGCCTCCTCATCTCCCTACTGGGATGATGACATGGATTCCATCACCATGATCAACGGCCAGTTCGACTTGGCCCAGGTTGACAGCATCTTCGATGAACTGGGTCTGGAGAAGGGCGCCGATGGTATGCGTACATTCCCCAGCGGCGAGCCGGTGACGATTATCCTGGATGCCGCGACCGAAATCACCGTGCATCAGCAGGTCGCGGAAATGGTGGTGGCCGACTGGCGCGACGCCGGCATCGACGCCCGCCTCAACGCAATCCAGCGCTCCGTCCTCTTCTCCCGCTGGCGTGCCGGCGAGTCCCATACTTACATGTGGGGCACCGATGCCAATGAGATTCCCCTGATGCGGCCCTTCCAGCCGATCTTTACCCCCAAGGGGCATGGGCTTGATATGTTGCCGGTGCACTACAATGACGACCCCGAGTGGCTGCAAGAACTCGGACCGCCCGAAGGCGGCGACGCGATGTTCGCCCTGCAAAATGAGATTAAGAAAGAGATCGACCCTGTGGAGAGCAAACGCCTGCACAAAGAGCTCTTCCAGTACCACGTCGACTGGCAGTTCGACATCCATATCATCGCCGACGTGCCGCTCATGGTCCTGGTCGCCAACCGCGTCGGCAACTGCCCCGAAGTAGCCAATGGTCTGCAGGACTTCACCTACGCCTATCCGGAGCAGTTCTACATCAAGTACTAAGAGCATGGACTGAGGAGTGAGGAACGAGAACGTTGGAAGTTTCTGGTTTTAAATGGTCCTTGGGTACTGGTCCTGTCACTAAAAACTAGAAACTGAAAACCAAAAACTGCCGTTTCCTCACTCCTCTTCACTCTCTCCTCTAACGGCCTCAAGCCGCGAACCACTGTAGACCCGGGGTCCACATGCTGGATTACATCATCCGCAGAGTGTTAATAGCAATTCCTACACTCCTTCTCATCTCTTTCATCTGCTTTATCGTCATCAACCTCCCCGCCGGCGACGTTATCACCACCTATGAGCAAAACCTCGTAGGCAATCGCGGCTGGGGTGAAGAGGAAGCGAGAATAGAGGGCGATAATATCCGCCGCGAGTACGGGTTGGACCGCCCGATACCGATTCAGTATTTCTATTGGTTATTTGCCTTTCTGCAGGGTGACTTCGGCGTCTCACTCGTCACCTACGATCGCGTCGCTTCCGAAGTCATCTGGACCAACCTGGGCTATACGATGCTGATCGCATCGCTCTCACTCGGCCTTTCCTGGGCCGTGGGCCTGCCGGTCGGTATCTATTCCGCCACGCGCCAGTACTCCGTCTCGGACAATATCTTTACCGTCATGAGTTTTATCGGTCTTTCCATGCCCGGCTTCCTGCTGGCGCTGGCGATACTGGTCTACATGACTTTCGTTCTCGACCTGCCCTTGCTGACCGGACTCTACTCGCCCGAGTATGCCGACGCGCCCTGGAGCTTTGGCAGGGTCAAGGATCTTGCCGCCCATATCTGGCTGCCGGTGTTCGTGGGCGGCATTCCCGGCATCGCCTCCCTCATGCGCATCATGCGCGGCAATCTGCTCGACGAATTGGGCCGCCAATACGTCGAGACCGCCCGCGCCAAGGGGATGGCCGAAAAGATCGTCGTCATCAAACACGCCGTGCGCGTCGCCATCAACCCGCTGATCAGTCTGCTGGGCATGCAGTTCCCGGAAATCGTCTCCGGCGGCGTCATCACCGCCATCGTGCTCGGGCTGCGCACCATCGGCCCCACGCTCAACTCAGCCCTCCAGGCCCAGGATGTCTACGTCGCCTCCGCCATCCTGATGCTCCTCAGCGTCCTGCTCGTGCTGGGCAACCTGGTCGCCGACCTGCTGCTGGCATGGGTCGACCCGCGCGTCCGCTTTGACTAGCCTGAAGCAGCCGGCAGCCGGTGCCCTCCAGGACAGCCGGCGATACGATAAGAGTCTTCTATGAGCGTCGTTTCAGAACAGGCACAAACTCCACTGCAACCGGGCGCGCCGCGTCCACCCGCCGCCGATCTCGATGTCTCCTCCTCGGAGGAGGTTGCCTCGCGTGGCCGCATCCTCGGCGCGCGCATTATGGCCAACCGCCTCGGCATCATCGGCATCGTCTGGCTGGTGTTGATGGTCTCTGTGGCGCTCTTCGCCGACTTCTTTGCGCCCTATACCGTTGACTATGTCCACGAAGAGGCGCTGCGCGCGCCGCCGCAGCGCGTGCACATCTTCCGCGATGGAAGACTTGTGAGACCTTTCGTCTACGGCTACAAGAGCGAGCGCGACGCACGCACCTTTCTCACCACCTACACTGAAGACCCGGAACTGGTCTACCCGATCCACTTCTTTGTCGAGGCGGAGCCCTACAAGCTATGGGGCCTGATAACGAGCAACACGCGCCTCTTCGGCGTTGAAGAAGGCGGTATGGTCGCCCTCTTCGGTACGGGCAGGCTGGGCCGCGACGTCTTCTCGCGCGTCCTCACCGCCACCCGCATTTCGCTCTCCGTGCCTATCATCGGCATGCTCATCAGTGTCATCCTTGGCTCAACCATCGGTGTGGCATCCGGCTACTGGGGCGGTGTCGCCGATATTCTTATCCAACGCCTCACCGAGGTGCTGATGTCCTTCCCGCGCATCCCCTTGTGGATGGCCCTCGCCGCCACCCTGCCGCCCGAGCTCTCTTCCCTCCACCGCTATCTGGGCGTCACCATCGTACTCGCACTTATTGGCTGGGCTGGGCTCTGCCGCCAGATCCGCGGCAAAACTCTGGCGCTCAAAGAGTCCGACTTTATCATGGCCGGCCGCGCCGCCGGCTCCAGCACACCCACCATCCTGTTCCGCCACCTCATTCCCAACTGCTTCAGCCATATCGTCGTCGTCGCCACCCTCTCCATTCCCGGCCTGATCCTGGCCGAAAGCTCGCTCAGCTTCCTCGGCATCGGCATCACGCCCCCGCTCGTCAGCTGGGGCACCCTGCTCAAGGACGCACAGTCGGTCCAGGTCCTCACCAAGCACCCGTGGCTGCTGGCTCCGGGCGTCTTCATGGTGCTGACCGTGCTGGCCGTCAACTTCCTCGGCGACGCGCTGCGCGATGCGCTCGACCCGTACTCCGAGATCAGATAGTGGCGACACTTCACCCTATGCCGGCAACCGGTATCTGACCATGCCCGATTCGCAACCGATTCTCGAAGTCCACGATCTGCACGTACATTTCAAGATGCTGGCCGGCGTCGTGCGCGCCGTGGACGGTGTCGACTTTACCGTCGAACGCGGGCGCTGTCTGGGCATCGTCGGCGAGAGCGGCTGCGGCAAGAGCGTCACCGCACGCTCGATCCTGCGCCTGCTCCCCTCCAGCGACACAAGCGGGCAGATCCTCTATCACCCCGATGGCGACGGCCAGCCCATCGATCTGGTGAGTCTGGACGCCAAAGGGGATGCCATCCGCGCCATCCGCGGCAAAGATATCGCCATGATCTTTCAGGAGCCGATGACCTCCCTGACGCCGGTCTACACCATCGGCGAACAGATCATGGAGAGCATCCGCCAGCACCAGAACCTGACCGAAGATGAGGCCCAGGAACTGGCTATATCCATGCTCAACAAGGTCGGCATTCCCGATGCCGAACGCCGCTTTGGCGACTATCCCCACCAGATGAGCGGCGGCATGCGCCAGCGCGTCATGATCGCCATCGCCCTCTGCTGCGAGCCGCGCGTGCTCATCGCCGACGAACCGACCACCGCTCTCGACGTGACCATCCAGGCCCAGATCCTGCGCCTGATCCGCAGCCTGCAGCAGGATCTGGACATGAGCGTGATCATGATCACCCATGACCTGGCCGTCATCGCACAGCTGGCCGATTTTGTCGTCGTCATGTACCTGGGCCAGATGGCTGAGAAGGCCCCCGTTGTCGAGCTGTTTCAGGATCCCAAGCATCCCTACACCCAGGCCCTGCTCCGTTCCATCGTGCGCCCGGACACCCCGCCGCGCGAGCAGCTCCACTCGATCAGCGGCTCCGTACCCGACCCGCGCAACGCGCCCAGCGGCTGCCGCTTCCGCAATCGCTGCCCATCCGTCCATGACCGCTGCGTCGAGGACCCACCGGTCATTGAATTCGGCCCGCAGCACTCAGCAACCTGCTGGCTCTACGTCGATGAATAGCTCTTTGGCAGTCTGTCCTTTAGCGCACTGTTCTCAGTCTTCCCTAATCCCAGACATTCGAAACCTGCAACTGAAAACTGGAAACTAAAAACTGCAAACTTTCATGCCAGACACACCTATCCTGCAGGTCGAAAATCTGAGCAAATTCTTCCCCGTCCAGCGCGGCCTCCTGCGCCGCACAGTAGGCCACGTCAAGGCGGTCAACGACGTATCCTTCACCGTCAACAAAGGCGAATGTCTTGGCCTTGTCGGCGAGAGCGGCTGCGGCAAAACCACCGTCGCCCGCTGCCTCCTCCGCCTCGTCGAACCGGACCAGGGCCGCATCCTGCTGCACGGCGAACAACAGACCTTCGATATCGCCTCAGCCTCGCGCAAAGAGATGTTGGACGTGCGCCGCCAGATGCAGATCATTTTCCAGGACCCGTTCTCCTCCCTCGACCCGCGCTGGCGCGTCACAGATGTGATCGCCGAACCGCTGATGGCCCAGAAGGTGGGCCGCGGCGAAGCCGGCAGACGCGTGCTTGATATCCTGCCGACCGTGGGGCTGGGTCCGCACTTCGCCGACCGCTTCCCCCATGAACTGAGCGGCGGTGAACGCCAGCGCGTCAGCATCGCTCGCGCCCTGATCGTCTCCCCACCGCTCGTGGTCGCCGACGAACCCGTCTCGGCCCTGGACGTATCCGTCCGCTCCCAGATCATCAACCTCCTGCTCGACCTGCAAAGTCAGATGAATCTGACCTACGTCTTCATCGCCCACGATCTCAGCATCGTCAAGCACATCAGCCATCGCATTGCCGTCATGTACCTGGGGCGGCTGGTCGAGCTCGGCACAACGCAGCAGGTTTTTGAGGAGTGCAAGCACCCGTATACCAAGGCCCTCCTCGCCTCCGTCCTCATCCCCGACCCGACCCATCGCGAGCAGAGCTACGTCCTCGAAGGCGAGGTGCCCAGCCCGCTCAATCCGCCCAGCGGCTGCCACTTCTCCACCCGCTGCCCTTTCGCCCAGGAACAATGCTCAACTGAAGAACCGGACCTGCGTGATATGGGAGGCGGGCACTGGGTCCGCTGCCACTTCGCCGACGAGCTTGACCTGAGCGAAGAGATCTTTGCCCCGCAATTTGACACTCCGACTGCCAGCAACTGATGGCCTGCAGCCCCACATGCCGCTGGCAACCGATCAGCGCTTCCAACACCAAGGATCGTTCTCGTGACCCTGCGCTCCCTCTTCTTCTTTGACGACTGGTGTTTGGCCCGCCGCGACAACATCGCCCGCCGCCTGGGGCAGCCCGAATGGGTGCGGGAAGCCACCTACGCCGACCCCACCGAAAACCCGTTCAGCTACCCTACCGTGCTCTACGACGACCAGCGCAAACTGTGGCGCATGTTTTACCTCGGCCGGAAGACGATGCCGGGGACGCTCTATCGCAAGGACGAGTGGTTTCTGACCGCCGAAAGCGATGACGGCATCCACTGGGAACCGCCGGACCTGACCGGGAAAGTTGCTCTGCCTTCCCGCATGAGGCCCCACGAAATCTTCGACCGGCAGCAGCTGGCCACCGGCGGCTCGGTCTTCCTCGATGAAAGCTCGCCCGAAGGCCGCTTCAAGTGGCCCATCCTCGCCATCGACGAGGACGGGCGGCGCGCCTCCCGCCTGGCCTTTTCCGCCGACGGTTACAACTGGCAGATCGATCACGCCTCGCGCTGGCATCCCGGCACGCCCGACCCCGGCTTCTTCACCTACCGCCACGCCGAACGCAACAGCCATATCACCCTCGCCCGCCCCAGCCACGGCGATCGCCGCATCGCCCTCATGGAGACGCACGACTGGCGCACATGGAGCGAACCGGAGGTCATCTTCCACCCCGATCCCCTCGATCCGCCCATGTGCCAGTTCTACGGCATCGTCGTCCTCCCCTATAAGGGCATCTACGTGGGCATCCTCTGGATGTTCGAGACCGACCCGCTCGACCAGTGGCGCCAGAAGCTGGAAGGGAAGATCTACGGGGAGCTCGTCTACAGCTACGACGGACTGCGTTTCCAACGCTCCCTGCGCCAGCCATTTGTCGGCCTCAACGAGCTGGGCGAATATGGCGGAGGCAACATTTATCCCTGTTCGATGGCCGTCGACCACGAGGGGCAGATCCGCATCTATTCCGGCGGCACCAAAGGTGAGCATTTCCAGGCGCGTACGCTCAGCCGCGATGAGCCCGACTACGCCGCCATCCTCATGCACCGGCTGCGGCAGGACGGCTTCGTCTATCTCGAATCAAAGGCCGGCGCCGGCTACCTGACGACGCGCTGGGTGCGTCTCAACGACGAGCGCATGCTGCTCAATGTCCAGGCCCCCTACGGCGAGGTGCGCGCCCAGCTGTCGGACCTGGAAGGTCACCCATTGCCCGGCTACACTTTCGATCGCTGCGAACCATTCCGCGGCGACTCCACCGCCTGGCAGCCCCAATGGCAGGACAAAGCGGGCCTGGCCGAACACGTCGGCACACCGCTCCGTATCGACGTACGCCTCTACCACGCCCGCCTCTACGCCATCCACGGCGACATCGAACTCATCTACGCCAGCGACCTCAGGTGATTTGACACCCTCCCTCTGTAGCGCGTTACTCGAACCCAATCGGCGGCCATATGATGCGAAAACTATGGTGCGCGCTCATCGGTTGTGTCGTTTTCTCGTAAACGAACAGAGCCAGTGATCGTACGATGTCCGGGAAGCAGATGCGGAAGGGTATAATGGGATTACTATTTCCACAATTGACGTTGCGTGGTTCATCCTAGCGCGGGCCAAATGCCAGCGATGCCAGGGCCCTACGGAGGGTCTTCTATGACGACGCCTGAACAGATCACACAGTTGGTAGAAACCGGCGAATCCGAGACGCTGGAGTTCAAACTCAACACGAAAACTCGCCGTGAGGCCACCCAATCCATGTGCGCAATGCTCAACCATCGCGGTGGACGCGTCCTTTTCGGCATCACCCCGGAAGGCAATGTGAACGGCCAGCAGGTAAGCGATCAAACACTCAGTGAAGTAAGCGCGGAGATTCAACGAATTGAACCACCGGTCTTTCCGGCGGTCGAACGTATTCCTGTGGGCTCAAACTGTGATGTAATCATGGTGAGTGTCAATCAGGGCTATATGAAGCCGTATACCTACAGAGGAACTGCCTACCGCCGTGATGGAAATACTACCTTGAAAATGCCACGTGACGCGCAAGATCAGATGCTAATCGAACGGGTCCATAGCGAACACCGCTGGGAGAATGAACCCGCAACCGGCTGGACGGTTGATGACCTTGATTTATCTGAGATTCTGGTCACGGTTGAAGAATCGATCCGCCGTGGTCGTATCAGTGATCCCGGGACTCGTGATCCCGAAGAACTGCTGCGCGGCATGGGGCTTGTTAGGGATGGCGTGCTATTACGCGCCGGAGTTGTACTATTCGGAAAGACCGAGCGAGTCGAGGTCGAGATGCCGCAGTGTCTGCTACGGGTCGCTCGTTTCCGCGGTGGCGGCCGCGCAGAGTTCCTTGACAATCGACAGTTTCGTGATAACGCGTTTGGGCTTCTCTTGAGGGCAGAGCGTTTCCTGCGAGACAGCTTGCCCGTGGCGGGCCGCATAATGCCAAATCTCTTTGAGCGGGTGGACGATCCCCTTTATCCACCGGAGGCTTTGCGCGAGGCGTTGGCAAATGCATTTTGCCATCGGGATTATACGATTGGGGGCGGTTCAGTGGCTGTGGCCATCTACGATGATCGGTTGGAGGTAACCTCGTCCGGGACGCTGCACTTTGGGCTGACCGCGGAGCAACTGTTCCTCCCCCACGAGTCGCTGCCCTGGAATCCCTTGATCGCGAACGTGTTTTATCGCCGCGGTATCATAGAGCAGTGGGGACGCGGGACGATCAAGATGGCAGAGCTGACAACTTCGGCTGGTCTGCCACAGCCCGAAATCGAGGATGCAGGCGGTTGTGTGACCGTACGCTTTCGGCCAGGTGGCTACGTGCCGCCCCAGCGCGTAGAACGGAACCTTACCGAGCGGCATCAGGCGATTCTCGCTCTTCTCGACCGAGCTGGTCGCGGACTAGCGTTGCGCGAAATTCACGCTCAATTGAAGCCGCAAGCTACTCTCCGGCAGGTGCGGGAAGATCTGGCCATTCTACGAGCTCTAGACCTGGTCGTGCCCAAAGGTCTAGGTCGAGGGGCACGCTGGCACCTCTTGTAGATACTGGTCTTGCATTGGCCAATTCATGGCTAATTCTGGCCAATTCCCGGCTAATTCATGGCTAATTCTGGCCAATTCATGGCTAATTCTGGCCAATTCATGGCTAATTCATGGCTAATTCATGGCTAATTCATGGCTAATTCTGGCCAATTCATGGCCAATTCATGGCTAATTCCGGCCAATTCCATAACCCGCGGCGCCAACCCAACCGCAGTCCACCCTTCTCGGAGATCAGGCCATGACCAACGAAACACTCTACAACGGCATCACCCTCCCGCAGACCTGGCCGCCGCGCAATGTGATCGAAAGCTCGCGCGAGCCGATCCCCGTCCCCTATCTCGCCCACCCTCCGCAGGTCATCCCCATCGACCTCGGCCGCCAGCTCTTCGTGGACGACTTCCTGATCGCAGAGACCTCCCTGACACGCGCCTACGGCAAACCGGAAATCCACCCGCAAAGCCCGGTGCTCAGCCCCGAAACTGACGAGGAGATGGACTCCGGTTTCTGTCCAATGGCCGCGCCCTTCAACGACGGCGCCTGGTACGACCCGCAGGACAATCTGTTCAAACTATGGTACATGCCCGGCTGGTTCCACAGCACCGCCCTCGCCACCAGCACCGACGGCATCCACTGGCAACGCCCGCAGCTCGACGTCACGCCCGGGACCAACCTGGTATGGCCGAACAACGATGGATCCGACCGCGACGGCTGTCTCGTCTGGCTTGATAGCGACACACCCGACCCCGCGCAGCGCTACAAGATGTTCCAATACTACCGCCACTACAAGCCGAGGCCGGGGCAGCCCCCGATCCCACCCAGCAGCTGGCCGTCCCAAATGGCCAGGGGGCAAATGGTCTCCGAAGGCTGGGCTCAGGTCTCGCCCGACGGCATTCACTGGAGCGATCCCGTCATCACCACGCAGGTCGGCGACAACACAACCTTCTTCTACAACCCCTTCCGCCGCAAATGGTGCATGAGCATCCGCCGCTCCGGCCGCATCGACGAGAACACCAGTCTGCGCGCCCGTTTCTACAAAGAATCGGACGATTTCCTGCAAGGCGCGCAGTGGGACGTGGATAGCGACGAGGTCTTCTGGCAACGTATCGACCACTTCGACCTGCCCGACCCCGCCCGACCCGACCATCGCGTCGCCCTCTACGACGTGAACGTGACCCCCTACGAGAGCCTCATGCTGGGTCTCTTCGCCATCTTCCGCGGCCCCGAAAACGACATCTGCGCCGCCGAAGGCGTTCCCAAGACCATGGACCTGGAGCTGACCTACAGCCGCGACGGCTTCCACTTCAGCCGCCCCGACCGCACCCCCTTCCTCGCCTCCAGCCGCAGGATTGGTGACTGGAATCGCGCCTACCTCCATGCCTGCGGCGGCCTCTGCCTCGTCGTCCACGACCGCATCTACTTCTACTTCGCCGGTTTTTCCGGCCTGTCGCCAAGACTGGGCTCCGCCGGTAGCGGGGATACTGGCGTTGGGGATACCGGCCTATCGCGGCGCGTCATGTACGCCGGCGCCAGCACCGGGCTGGCAACCCTCCGTCGTGACGGCTTCGCAAGCATGGAAGCCGGCGCGGCAGGCGGTACGCTGACCACGCGGCCCGTCACCTTTAGCGGGGACCGCCTCTTCGTCAACGTCAATGCCCCGCAGGGTGAACTGAGGGTGTCCGTGTTGGACGGAAACGGGAATACCGTGGAAGGGCTAAGCGCCGATGCCTGCGCTGCGCTCAGTGTGGACAGCACCTGCGCCGAGGTCAAATGGTCGTCCGGCGCCGGTCTCGCCGCGCTGGCCGGTCAACCATGCAGACTACAGTTCCACCTGCAATCAGGGCAGCTCTTCTCCTTCTGGGTGACCAATGACCCCGGTGGCGCCAGCTACGGCCACATGGCCGCCGGCGGCCCCGGCTTCACCAACGGCCGCGACCTGCCTTGACCGCAACGGCACACGCAGTTCGTGGCTCACCGTGGCTGAGAACGCCCATCTGAGCCTGTCTATCTCTTCAAGTACTGCCAAGTCCTCTATCGTCACGACGAAGGGATCCACCTCTCTTCTCTACGTCATGTGGATGGGGGTCGTGTTGATGAGTGACGTGACCGAATTGCCGCTTGGGACTCTGAGCTCGATTTCCTCGGCGCCAACCGTTTCTACTGCGCGCAGCGTCTGGGCGAAGGATACTCCTGCAAAGAAGTCTCTCTATCGGTTGCCCAGCGAACTTTGACCAACCCCAGTAGTTGCTGGACAACTGTATCTGGCGTTCGAATGGCTTCAAAGATTCTCGCCGCTTCCCCATTGTATGACACCGCCTCGTAGGTCGAAGCATTCAGTACAACAACCCCGATAGTCGAAGTGTCTATAGGAGTTTCCAGGCGAGCCCAGGGCTTTTCTGTCCTGATCGCGCTTGGCATTGGCAATGACCAGGTCGGCCTGAGAGGCGAACATAACCAAAGTCTCTCCGTCATCTGCGGCAAAAAATCCCTTTTCCCTACCCTTTTCGCCGAGGAAGAAGCTGCTCACAATTTCGTCGCAGTTGCGGTTGAGCGCGGTCAAAAAGAGGGGTGGGGAATTCACGGGCATTGGGGGTTGGAACTTTGAAAGACCCAATGCACGCATGCGCCCGTTAAAGTCCTTGAGCCGGAGCGGTTCTTGAATCCGGTCAAGATAGTCGAATAGCCCGAAACCCTCGTGCCAGCCCCACATCTGATGTCTCTCTTCCTGCGTCTTCCCGGATGCAAGAAAGTCCTGAATCTCTCCTGAATCACTGATTCGAGCTGTTGCCCCGCAATTGATGTTGGTCAGCGGGCGTGCGCTGTCCAAGACGCCTGACAAGACTCTCGAAATCCAGACTGTCGCTGATGCGGCGCCTCGCTTCGTTCAGACGGACCAGGCTGCCTCGCGGTGTATCAATTTCTGTTGCAGCTCTTCAACATGATTCATGTTTTCCTGCTTGCGGCCGGACAAGGGTACAGAGGTCTCGAAATGTTCAAACGTCGTGCAGGGGATGTGCGACCTGTTCAGACACTGTTCTGAGGATCGATTGTGGGCTCTTATGTCCAAGAGTTCACAAAATTTCATCAGTTGAGTCCCACTTCCTCATCTTTTTTTCACACCTCGAGTGTATCCTCAGAGCTATTCCCCATGCTTACGGAAAATTCTGGATTGAATTCGACGAATAGGAACCGAAAAAGCGGGAAAAACGGTCTCTTGGCTCAACGCGCCGCAAGAATCGAGGGGAGCTGAAACTCTTGTAACGTTTTTCGCGTCTCGATTCGCCCCAATGCACCTTGTTTTTCCATTTCATGGTCTGGCAACTGCCATCAGCCAGAATATTCACTCAACCGAATGGGTGAGTTTTCTGCTGGCAATGCCAAGTGCAACTGTGGAGCTGCAAGGCTGAGATAAACTCGCTGTTCGTCATTCAAAGAGGGATACCAATCTGGGCGTGATCTGCAATGATCGAAAGGAACACCAGAAGATGCGACTGATATGTGTCCCGGTTCGAAGAGTTACGCGGGTCGCACTTCACTCTTGGCTGGCATTGTTGGTTCTCCTGGCAATCTCTTTGCCGGTGGCACTGCCTGCCCGCGCCCAAAGTCTCGACATGGTAAGGGCCAGATATAAGGTAACATTCACCGGTCTGTTCGCCCAGGACGCGCTGGCAGCGGGCGTTGCGGTTCCGTCGGGCGCGGGCTTCAGCAAGATGATCGGCACATTCCACAACGGCGACGTGTCGTTCTGGAGCGAAGGCGCTATCGCGAGCGCAGGGGTGCAGGATCTTGCCGAAAGTGGTGGGGTAACCGACTTCGCGGCTGAAATAAATCAGGCGGTCCGTCTCCGCGACGCCCGCAGACCGTTTGAATGGGTGGACAGACGCATTGATGGGACCAGGACAAAAATACTCTACGTCGAGGCCCCGCGACGCTTTCCCTTGGTTACGCTCCTTGCCAAAATCGACCCCTCCCCTGACTGGTTCGTAGGCGTAAACGGCATCGACCTGCGTCCCAATGGAGAGTGGACGCGAGAGCTCACGGTAAATCTTTACGCTTGGGATGCAGGAACAGAGGAAGGCTCCGATTTTACCGAAGACAATCCCGCGACCGGCCCCCAGGCCACCATCAGCAGCCTGCAAGAGACAGGTGCATTCTCCAGTCAACCGATCGCGACGGTGACATTCACTCTGTCAGTACCGCCGATCGTGACAGACGCGACAGCTGAGGCAGGTGACGGGGCCATCACGGTGGGCTGGGAACCCGTCACAACTTCCACCGGTTACAAAGTTCAGTGGAAATCGGGAAGTGAGCAGTTCGATAATGCGGCGGCCGACGGGCGTGAGCAGTTGGTCCAAGGACGAAACACCATCCAGACCACCATTCAGGGTCTGACCAACGGCACCGAATACACTGTAAGAGTGATCGCTACCAATCCGGTAGGAGATGGTTTTCCCTCCAGTCAGGTGACGGCCACGCCGGTGGCCCCCTCTGACGACATCATTGGCGACAACATCCTGCTTGCCAATGTCAAGCAGAGCCCGGCGCTGACAGCCAGGCTACCCATTACGACCACTACCCCAGTCTACCTCCAGGGGTTCACGACCGGCAGCGGAGCGGCAACCGTCACCAAGCTGGTTCTGCCAAACGTGGCAAACGTGGAGCCCGACACGACTGTCGAGATCAGCATCCATGAAGATGATGGCGGCGAAGCAGGAACTCTGCTGTATCAACTGACGCGCCCGGAGACGGTGGCCAACGGAATCGATCAGATCTATACAGCGCCCGCAGGGACAACGGTTTCCCTGTCGGCAAACACATCTTACGTCCTCAAACTTGAACGCGTCTCGGGCGGCTTCGACTTTGAAACCACCAAGTCAGACTCAGAGGACCCGGAGACCCGCCCCGGATGGAGTGCGGCGGATATCTGCCTCTACAGGTACTCGACCGCTCAGGTCTTCCATAACTGTTCCTTCTCCAAAGCGGTCAGGTTCATCTTATACGGCGAATCGACCAACACGCCGCTGTTAAGCGTCTCCGATGCATCCGCGCCCGAGGGTTCTGACGTCGCCTTTGCAGTCACGTTGAGCGAAGCTGCATCCGATACCGTCACGGTGGAATACAGCACGTCGGACGGAACGGCAACCGCCGATTCCAGCGCCCCGGATGGCCCGGACTACACAGCGGCAAGCGGCCAGACCATCAGCTTCGCGGCTGGTGAGACGCAACAGACGGTCCTTGTGGCGACAGGTGACGATTCAGTAAACGAGGAAGACGAGACCTTTACGCTAACCTTGAGCAACCCATCTTCAAACGCGGCGATTGGAGGAACCGGTACCGCGACAGGAACGATTGTCAACAACGACGCGAACTCACTGAGCGACGCGACGTTGAGCGCACTCTCCCTGACGGACAGCGGTGGCGCCGCAGTCGCGCTGACGCCTTCTTTTGACAGCTACACCGGCGTATACACCGCCACAGTTGCCAGTGGCATCTTGTCCCTGACGGCAGTGGCCGCGACGAGCCAGACAGGCGCCACCGCAGTCTACGTAGACGCAGACGACACCAGCACCGCCGGGCAAGCGGGCTACGACCTGGAGGTCGGCGCCAATCTGGTCAAGGTGATGGTGACCGCGGCCGACGGGGTAACGACCAAGATCTACATGGTGAACGTCACGCGCGCCGCCTCGAACGACGCGACGCTGAGCGGCCTGACGCTGACCGATGGCACCGGCTCTGCGATCGCGCTGACGCCGGCCTTTGCCCCCGCCACCACCAACTACACGGCGACTGTGTCGAGCAGCATCGATTCGGCTACGATGACCGCAACGAAGAATCACAGCGGGGCAACCGTCCGGATCATCACGACCAACGATGTGATCGCGGCCGACAGTACGACGGTGGACTTGGCGGTGGGTGACACGCTAGTCAAGGCGATGGTGACGGCTGAAGACGGTGCGACGGCTGCGGTCTACCATGTGGTGGTCACGCGAGAAAGCGCCGCTGCGGGGAGCGACGCCACGCTGAGCGCATTGAGTCTGGTAGACAACAACGGTGCGGGAATCCTGATCGGACCGACCTTTGATTCAGGTATAGGCCAGTATACTGCTTTGGTCGCCAACAGCGTCATTTCAGTGACGGCGACCGCTGCCCTGAGCGACAGCCGCGCTTCGATGGTGTGGGTTGGTGCCGGTGCGGGCAGCAGCGGCGCCGCGGGCACATATACGCTGGTCGATGGCGAGAATGTGGTCAAAGCAATGGTGACTGCAGAAGACGGGAACACGACGAAGATCTATATGGTTGTGTTGACCAGGGCAGCCGCCAATGCCTCTGATGACGCCTCTTTGAGTGCATTCGATTTTGAAGATTCGAATGGGACGGCCCTGACGCTGACCCCGGCATTTGACAAGGAGGTAACCAGCTACACGGCAACGGTAGCCAACGGCGTAGACCGGGTTACGGCCACGGCGACGGCGCAACAGGCTGGGGCATGGCCGCTGATCTTCACAGTGGACGGCACCAATGTGCCTGACAGCCGTACGGTGCGGCTGGATGCGGGCGAAAACTTGATCAAGGCGATGGTGACTGCGCCTGACGCTACAACCGTGAAAATCTACATGGTGAGGGTCACGCGGGGAGAAGCAGACGCGAACAGCGACGCGACGCTGAGTGGGCTCACCCTGACGGACAGCGAAGGCGCGGCAGTCGAACTGACGCCCGCCTTTGACCCCGCCACGACGGTATACTCGGCAACGGTTGCCAGCGGCATCGGGTCCCTGACGGCAGTGGCCGCGACAAGCCAGACAGGCGCCACCGCGGTCTACGTAGACGCAGACGACACCAGCACCGCCGGGCAAGCGGGCTACGACCTGGAGGTCGGCGCCAATCTGGTCAAGGTGATGGTGACCGCGGCCGACGGGGCGACAACGAAGATCTACATGGTGAATGTCACGCGCGCCGCCTCGAACGACGCAACACTGAGCGGCCTGACGTTGGCAGACAGCAGCGCGGCCGCCATTGCGCTGACACCGGCTTTTGCCTCCGCCACCACCAACTACACGGCGACTGTGGCCAGTAATATCGACCCAGTCACCTTGACTGCCGTCAAGGGCCACAGCGGGGCAACGGTGCAGTTCATCGAACGGGACGGGACGACCACCACATCCGATACGGCCACCGTGTCGCTGGCTGCGGGTGAAAACCTGGTCAAGGTGATGGTGACTGCAGAGGATGGAGCAACGGCGCAGATCTACATGGTGATCGTTACGCGCGCCGCCTCGAATGACGCAACACTGAGCGGCCTGACGTTGACAGACAGCAACGCGGGCGCCATTGCGCTGACACCGGCCTTTGCCCCCGCCACCACCAACTACACGGCGACTGTGACGAGCAGCATCGAAACGGCCACGATGACCGCAACGAAGAGTCACAGCGGGGCAACGGTGCAGTTCATCGAACGGGACGGGACAACCACCACAGCCGACACGTTCACCGCATCGCTGGCTGCGGGTGAAAACCTGGTCAAGGTGATGGTGACCGCAGAGGACGGGGTAACGGCGCAGATCTACATGGTGATCGTTACGCGCGCCGCCTCGAACGACGCGACGCTGAGCGCTCTGACGTTGACAGACAGCAACGCGTCCGCCATAGCGCTGACGCCGGTCTTTGCCTCCGCCACCACCAACTACACGGCGACTGTGGCCGGCAATATTGACGCAGTCACCTTGACCGCCGCCAAGAACCACAGCGGGGCAACGGTGCAGTTCATCGAGCGGGACGGAACGACCACCACAGCCGGCACGGCCACCGTGTCGCTGGCTGCGGGCGAAAACCTGGTCAAGGTGATGGTGACCGCCGAGGATGGGGTAACGGCACAGATCTACATGGTGAATGTCACGCGCGCCGCCTCGAACGACGCAACACTGAGCGGCCTGACGTTGGCAGACAGCAGCGCGGCCGCCATTGCGCTGACACCGGCTTTTGCCTCCGCCACCACCAACTACACGGCGACTGTGGCCAGTAATATCGACCCAGTCACCTTGACTGCCGTCAAGGGCCACAGCGGGGCAACGGTGCAGTTCATCGAACGGGACGGGACGACCACCACAGCCGATACGGCCACCGTGTCGCTGGATGCGGGTGAAAACCTGGTCAAGGTGATGGTGACCGCGGAGGACGGGGTGACGGCGAATGTCTATATGGTGATCGTTACGCGCGCCGCCTCGAACGACGCGACGCTGAGCGCTCTGGCGTTGACAGACAGCAACGCGGCCGCCATTGCGCTGACACCGGCCTTTGCCCCCGCCACCACCAACTACACGGCGACTGTGACGAGCAGCATCGAAACGGCCACGATGACCGCAACGAAGAGTCACAGCGGGGCAACGGTGCAGTTCATCGAACGGGACGGGACAACCACCACAGCCGGCACGGCCACTGTGTCGCTGGCTGCGGGTGAAAACCTGGTCAAGGTGATGGTGACCGCAGAGGACGGGGTAACGGCGCAGATCTACATGGTGATCGTTACGCGCGCCGCCTCGAACGACGCGACGCTGAGCGCTCTGGCGTTGACAGACAGCAACGCGGCCGCCATAGCACTAACCCCGGCCTTTGCCTCCGCCACAACCAACTACACGGCGACTGTGGCCAGCAATATTGACGCAGTCACCTTGACCGCCGTCAAGGGCCACAGCGGGGCAACGGTGCAGTTCATCGAACCGAACGGAACGACCACCACAGCCGGCACGTTCACTGCGTCGCTGGCTGTGGGCGAAAACCTCGTCAAGGTGATGGTGACCGCAGAGGATGGAGCAACGGCGCAGATCTATATCGTCACTGTCACGCGTCTGGCCTCGAACGACGTGACGCTGAGCGGCCTGACGTTGACAGACAGCAACGCGGCCGCCATTGCGCTGACGCCGGCCTTTGCCTCTGCCACCACCAACTATACGGCTGATGTGGCGAACGGCATCAACGCAGTCACCTTGACAGCCGCCAAGAACCACAGCGGGGCAACGGTGCAGTTCATCGAACCGAACGGAACGACCACCACAGCCGAGACGGTCACAGCGTCCCTGGACGAAGGCGGAAACCCGATCAGCGCAGTCGTGACCGCAGAGGACGGGGTAACCACCCAGACTTACCAGGTCACTGTCAACCGGGCAGCCGGGCAGCCGGGACCGGCCTGGGAGGCTACGCTTTCAGCCGGAAAAGACACTGCATACGTTCCCGCGCCGGCCGGCTTCACTGTCTGGGGTCAGGCTTTCGGATCGCTATCAAACGATTCGTTCACTTTGAATGACAGGCAGTACACCGTTTACACGATCCTGGATCTTGGGGGCGGGCTGTTCTTCAACCTGAGCGACGAACTCCCCGGCGATTTCATTCTGACGATCGGGGGCCATAGCTTCCAGGGCAGCGCGAGTCGAGATGCTGAAACCACTGCGCGCGGCCGCTATTGGTGGCCCACGGGCGGCTTGAATCTGGGCTCAGGCGGCACACTGGATGTGAGTCTCACGCACGTGGCCGGTTCGGCGCCCATTTCTGGTAGAGGAATGGCGCCGCCGGTCGCCTACTCTTCGAACATACCGGGGAACCATGAAGGCAAGGGCAACTTCACCTTCAGGCTTCACTTTACCGATGATATATCGATCTCTTTCGAGACTCTGCGCGATCATTCGCTTGAGGCAACCGGCGGAACTGTAAAGAAAGCCCAAAGAGCACAAAAGGGTTCAAATGTGAACTGGACGATCACGGTGAAGCCCGATGGGGATGGTTCTGTGACGGTGAGGTTGCCTGGAGACGTGGACTGCGCGTCGGAGGGAGCGGTATGCACCTCTGACGACAGGCGCCTCCATAACAGTTTGGAGATAACGGTTAACGGTCCATCGGATTAGCTAACCAATGAAAGATTGACAGCCCAATGGGAGGGCGATGCCTGGTCGCGCGGCGTTATGGACATTCCTGCCGCCTTGTCCCAACGTTGTACCGCCCCTCTCTGTCGTTACTAACCCGCGCCGTGACTGCTAAGTCCTTGCCCAAAGGCGATCAAGATTCAGCATGGCGAAAGATGTTACTCTCTCCTCGCTTTTGGGCGGTCGGGCCTATTCGGCCCTCCCTTGTGCGGGGGCTCCGCCCCCGCAACGCCCCCTCTCCTGTCCGCGCCGTAGCAAGTGTGTGGCTAATTTGAAGTTGGCGTCTCGCGGCGGCCCGGCTTCACCCCCCTCCCCCCCGCATCTTGGCAGATTCCAAGTATGTGCCAGCGCGAGCAAGACAGGCGAGGCCACTCCCATATATGCCCAACGTTCACCGCCATGACCATCGAGAGCCCGCTACAGAAATGCTGACGGTACATTCCTCCCAGGCAGACCGTACACAGAACATGGCTTAGTAGTTACCCACCGCCTCTTCACCCTCGCACGCGCTCAGCCGTCAGATAATACGCGCCTGCCAGTTGGTTGCCCTCTTCATCATGCCACCAGCTCTTCACCGTGGTCGGCCCGCGTTCCACCGCCATCTCAAAGGTCTGCGCCGTCGCGTCCGGCGGCACCGGCAGCGTCTGATCGCTGCGCCCCACCTGCAGCCACGCCGAGGCAACCGGCAGCGCCTTGCCCGCCGGCCAGCTGCCGTCCACACCCTGCATCACCGGCGCCGGGTCGGATATGCCCAGGCCGGACTCCTCCGGCCAGCGGCGCAGCGTAAAGCTGTAGAGACCGGCGCGCGCCGCCTCGACGTGCCACGTGCCGCTGTCCATCACCGGCCCGCGCATCCCCCTCTGGTTATCGGCATACACCCAGGCCCAGTCGCAGCTGCACAAGCGCGCCGGGTTCTCCGCGTCGGCGCCGATCGTCAGTGGCTGATAGCTCGTGAGCGTATCCTCTACGCCGTCCCACCAGGCCCCGTACAGCCCTCGCAGTTGCTTGACCAGCTCCGGATTTGCCCCGGCTACGTCCTGCTGCTGGCCCGGGTCCTCCCCGATGTTGTACAGCTCCCGCCCATCGATCAGCCGCCACCGCCCCCACATCACCGCCGCCCGTTCCCTGCCCGTAAAGCCGGTGCGGGCGCCTTCATTGGCGTGCCCATACTGCACCACCGACGTCCGCTCCGCCACCGCCTTGTCCGGCCGCCGCATGTGCGCAGCCAGCGACAGACCGTCGCACGTCCAGCCGTCCGGCGCCTGCAGATCACACAGCTCGATCAGCGTTGGCAGGATGTCGACCCCGCGCGTCACGCCGCCCACATCGCGGCCGCCCTCGAGCCCCGCCTCCGGCCAGCGAATGAAACACGGCACCCGGTGGCCGCCCTCGTATAGCGAAGTCTTCCTGCCCCGCATCCCCGCATTGTAGATCCCCTCACCCATCGCCGTGCCGTTGTCGGTCATGAATATCAGGATCGTGTTATCACGGATCTCGTTGTCCTGCAGAAACTTCTCCAGTTGCGCCATATTCTCGTCAATATTGGCGATCATGCCGAAAAAGCTGGCCTCGTCCCGCCTGATGCCGTTCAGATACGGCTGCCGGTATTCGTCGGGAACCCAATACGGGCCATGCGGCGCATTCGTCGCAATATAGGCAAAAAACGGCTCATTCCGGTCGTGGCAGCCCTGCATCCAACGCATCGCCTCCTCGAACCAGACGTCGGTGCAGTAGCCCAGGTACTGCTTGATCTCGTCCTTGTGGCGGTAGTGGTCATCGAAATAGTCGTTCCCATAGTAGTCGGCCGCCGAGGTGATGCCGAAGGCGGGATGATGGATCGTCTCATGGAAACCGCGGTCCTGCGGCCGGTAGGGATAGTTGTCGCCCAGATGCCACTTGCCGAAATGGCCGGTGTGATACCCGTTCTCCGCCAGGATGTCGGCCATCGTCGGCAGGTCCGCCCGCAGCAGCGAACGCCCCATACAGACGAACGTCGCCCCGTTGCGCAACGCATCCTGTCCCGTCATCAGCTCGCCGCGCGTCGGCGTACACATAGGAGCCACGTGAAAGTCGGTCAGACGCACACTGTCGGCGTGCAGACGGTCCAGCACAGGTGTCTTCAGGATCGGATTGCCCAGGCAGGACAGGTCTCCGTAACCCTGGTCGTCCGTAAGCACGAATATGATATTGGGGCGCGACTGTGTGTTCGACATGGAGCGGCCTTTCAGTGGAGAAATATGTGGTCGGAGAGTCCTCGCCCAATCTTACATTGGACCCGCGCCGCGCTGCAATCGTCGCAGCCGATTCCAGCGATCTGCCAGATTTTCTTCGTGCTCTTCGTGGATCAATAAGGCACGAAAGACTCCCCATTCGCTCCGGTTGACACACCAGCCCCTCCCGGCGAAAATGATCGCATCAAGAACGCGACCTGTACCCTGCCCCATAACCGACAGGAGTCATCCCATGAGCCGCTTTGCCAACATCAGCCTGGTCAACTTCCCCACCCTGCCCCCAAACGAGCCCGACCGCTTACAAAAGACGCTGGACCGCATGTGCGGCTACGTCGCCGATGCCGCCCAGGAGCAGAGCGATATCGTCGCCTTCCCCGAAATCTGCAACTGCCTCGACACCGCCGACACATCTGACGTGGCCGAGTCCCTGGATGGGCCGACCGTGACCGCGCTTTCCCAGGCCGCCCGCCAGCATGAGCTGTACGTCGTCTGTCCGCTCATAGTCAGCGAAGACGGGCGGCGCTACAACTGCGCTGTTCTCATCGGCCGCAAAGGTGAAATCGTTGGTGTCTACCGCAAGAACTTCCCCACCCACCCCGAGCTGGAAGCCGGCGTCACCCCGGGCGTCGAAACACCCGTCTTCGAGACCGATTTCGGCCGCGTAGGGCTCTGCATCTGCTTCGATCTCAACTACTGGGAGGTCGGCTCCGGCCTCTGCCGTAACCACGCCGAACTGGTGATCTGGCCCTCCATGTGGGCCGGCGGGCGCATGTTGAGCAAATGGGCGATGGAGTTCGGCTTCAATATGGCCGCCGTCTGGAAAGAACAGTCTACCTTCGTCGACGTCGCCGGCCGCGAGCTTCTCGCCGTCAAACGCGAGGCCAGAGACCGCACCGGCCGCTCTCCCGTGGTCACCGCCCGCATCGACCTCGACCGCCGCCTGCTCCATCCGGACTATAACCTGGAAAACCTGAAAGCCCTCTTCGCACGCTATGGGCCGACCGCAGCCTTCACCCAGTGGCTCAAAAAAGACTGCCACCTTGTCTTCGGTTCACAGGTGCCGGGCGTCTCCAGCGACCAGCTGATCGAAGAGTTCGGCCTCGAAACGATGCGCGACTACCTCGCACGCGTGCGCCGCGACCGCAAGGCCGCGTTGGCGGCAGTTGCCGAACCGGTCTATGCCAACGGACAAACCCTCGCGCAGGACGGAGAGAGAATCTGATGCTACTGACAGGCAAAACCGTCATCGTAACCGGCGCCGGTGGCGGCCTGGGCGCCGGCATCGCCGCCGTCTGCAGCCGCGAAGGCGCCAACGTCGTCGTGGCCGATATCCGCGGCGATGCCGCCAGCGACGTGGCCACCAGCCTGCCCGGCGATGCCCTGGCCGTGCACTGCGATGTCGGCGACGACGAGGCTCAGGCCGAACTGATGCAGAAAGCAATCGCCGAATTCGGCCGCGTCGACGGCCTCGTGAACAACGCCGGCATCAACTTCGCCAAACCGTTCCTGGAGACAACCGCCGAAGACTGGGAACACATCATTCGCGTCGACCTGCGCGCCGTCTTCTTCCTGACCCAGAAGGTCTGCCGGCAGATGCTCACGCAGTCGCCCGGCGGTGGCAGCGTCGTCAACATCGCCAGCGTCCACGCCCACGCCGCCTTGCCCGGCGCCGGCCCCTACGACGCAGCCAAAGCCGGCGTCGTCATGATGGGCAAGAGCTTCGCCATCGAAATGGCTGAGCACAACATCCGCGTCAACGCCATCTCCCCCGGCCTGCTCGATACCCAGATCTGGCAGGACCTGCAGGACGCCGCGCCCAGCCCGGAGGAGTGCCTGGACTTCTGGCGCACCAACATCCCCATCGGCCGCGTGATCGCCCCGGAGGAGATCGGCGAGCTCGCCGCCTTCCTCCTCAGCGACCGCAGCGCCTCCATCACCGGCGCCAATATCTACGCCGACGGCGGCATGACCGCCCAGCTCATCAGCCAGGAGCCCTACACCTCCAAGCCGATCGAAGCCTGAGCACAGCCCGGACCGTCTCCTCTGCGCCCCACAATGCGCAATTTCGTAGACGGTTCGTACCCATATTGCCCAGGACACTACGCAAAGCAGACGCACGCGCGTCCGCCGGATAATACTGCACCGGTTACCAGTGTATCAGCCCCCAGATCGACCCGCAGGGCGCTCCATTCCAACACACAGTCCGCACCCATTTCGGGCTTTCCTTCAACCCGTTCCTGGTGTAAGATAACCGTCTGATCTAAACGCCTAAACCGATTCAGTTTTTCAGCCGAAACAGTGCTCCCATGACCAAACTCCTGTCTCTGTGGACAGACCGCCCCCGCTTCCATCATGATGTCAATATGCTCCTGATTGTCGTCGGGCTTGTGGCGGTCAGCTTTTTCGGCATCCAGACCTTCCTCAAGACTTTCTACATCCTGCGCCTGGGCTACAGCATGGTCTTTTTTGGCGTGTTTAACTCAGCCAGCGCATTGAGCTACATGGTGATGAGCCTGCCCGCCGGCGCTCTGGGAAGCCGGCTCGGTTTGAATTTCACCATGCGCCTCGGCATCATCGTGACCGTTCTGGGCATGGCGATGCTGCCGCTGACCGAATCGGTGCCGGCGCTCTTCCGCTACTATTGGCCCGTCTTCTCGATGATGGTCGTCTCCGGCGGCTACGCCCTCTTCAGCATCAACATGGTGCCTGCCCTCATGGGGTTGACATCCGATGAAAACCGTAACAGCGCCTACGCAATGACCGGCGTCTTGCGCGGCCTGGGCGCCTTCGTCGGCACCCCCTTTGCCGGCCTGCTACCCGGCCTCATCGCATCCATGATCGGCGTCGGACTCGACAGCCCCGCCCCGTATCGTCTGGCACTTTGGCTGAGTCCTGCTGTTCTGCTGCTGGCCATTTTACCCCTGCTGCGCATCGGCGATGCAGAGCGGAGCGGCAAACACGAAGAGACACCGACTCTGCCGGGCTCCTTTCCCGTCGCCCCCGTCAGCCTGTTGATCCTGTTCGTCTGGTTCAGCCAGGCCGCCGGCGCCACCTGCTACTCCTTCTGCAACGCCTTTATGGACACGGAGCTGCAAATGTCCACCTTTGCAATCGGGATCATCTCCAGTGCCGGGCAGTTCGTCTCCATCTTCGCTCCCATGCTGCTGCCGATGCTCGCCCGCCGCCGCGGCAACGGCTGGACGCTCATGGCCACCACAGTCGGCGGCGCTGTCAGCATGATTCCGCTCATCCTCATCCCCCAGTGGTTTGCCGCCGCTCTCGGCCAGTTTGCCTCCATGGTCCTTTCGGCCGTGCGCATGCCCGCCCTTCAGGTCTATCAGATGGAGATGATCGAGAAGCGCTGGCGTTCGCTGGCCTACGGCGCGGTTAACACGGCGATGGGCCTCAGCTTTGGGCTGGTGAGCTTCGGCGGCGGCCAGATCATTGAGAGATGGGGCTACACCAGCCTTTACACGTTGGGTGTGTCCCTTTCCATTGTCGGCGCCACCATCATGTGGGGGATGTTGAAAAGGCCCACGCAGATGGTTGCAGCTCGGGGCGCGGTGCAGTAACAAATAGTGATGAGAAGCAACTACTAAGCCTCATTCAGTGCTCGACGCCGGACGAGGCGAACGAAGTTATCTCTCTCCTCTCTCCTCTACCCTCTCTCCTCGATTTTCTGGGCGGTCGGGCCTATTCGGCCCTCCCTTGTGCGGGGGCTCCGCCCCCGCAACGCCCCCTCTCCTGTCCGCGCCGGAGCAAGTGTGTGGCTAATTTGAAGTTGGCGTCTCGCGGCGGCCGGGCTTCCCCCCCAACCCCGCGTCTTGGCACATTCAGAGTATTTGCCAGCGCAGGCAAGACAGGCGAGGCGACTCCCATATATGCCCAGCGTCCACCGCTATGACCATCGCGAGCCCGCTACAGAAACACTGACGGTATAATCCCGCTAGACAGACCGCACACAGTACACACGGATCTTGGCTTAGTAGTTACGAAGAGAAAGCAAAAGGGGAGCGAACCGTGTGCCGCTCCGGTGGGCGCACAACGCAAAATGTCGAATCCCTTTTCCTCTACAGCGCCAGCTCCGCCATCATTCGTACAGTATCGATGCTGTCGGTCATCACCGTCAGAGTCGTGATCGGCGCCGTCCGCCAGAGCTGCAATCGGTCCGCGACGCGGGCGCCGCTGCCGCACAGGGAGACCGCGTCCACCAGCGCATCCGGCACAGCCTGCACCGCGCCGGCCCGGTCGCCGGCCAGATAGCTCGTCTGGATCCTGTCAGCCGCCTCTTCAAAGCCGTAGCGGCAGGCCAGATTGTAGTAGAAGCTCCTGCCCCTGCTCCCCATCCCGCCAATGTACAGGGCCAGCATCGGCTTGAGCTGCATCCAGCAGCCCGCCAGATCATCCCCTACCACAACCGCCGCCGACGGCGCGATGTCGAACCCGTCCGGCCTGCCCGCCTCCCTGGCCCGCGCCCGCCCGGCGGCCACCGCCTCGGCAAACGTCGCGTCATAGTGCTCCGGCGCGAAGAAGATCGGCAGCCAGCCATCAGCCAGCTCTGCCGCCATCTCCACATTCTGCGGGCCAATCGCCGCCAGGTAGACCGGCAGGTCCTCCCGTCCGTGCAAGATGCTTTTCAGAGGCTTGCCCAGCCCCCACGAGCCCGGACCGCGGTAGGGAAGCTGGTAGAACTCGCCCTCGAATGTCAGCGGCTCCTCACGGGCGAAAATCCGCCGCACAATCTCGATATACTCGCGCGTGCGCGTCAAGGGCCGGGCATATCCGACGCCGTGCCAGCCCTCCACCACCTGCGGGCCCGACACGCCCAGCCCCAGCAGCATGCGCCCGCCCGACAGCTGGTCCAGCGTCATCGCGGTCATCGCCGTCATCGCCGGCGAGCGTGCCGCCATCTGCAGGATCGCCGTGCCCAGGTGAATCCGCTCAGTCTGCGCGCCGATCCACGCCAGGGGCGACACCGCGTCAGAGCCGTACGCCTCAGCCGTCCACACTGCGTAGTAGCCCAGCCGGTCCGCCTCGCGTATCAGTTCCATCGGCAGCGCGATCTTCCCGCCCGAATAACCTGTATTGAGTCCCAGTCGCATCAATGCCTCCACAGGCCGGTTTAAGAACTCGGCTAACGCCCGTCCGGACAGCGTTCTTGCCAACTCTCTCTACATCCCTGTCCCCGCTCCTGGCTGTGTACGCTATCCCACCAGCTGTCGCAGGGTCTCCACCAGCAGCCGGTGCTCCACCGCGTGGATGCGTTCCGCCAGCGTTGCATGTGTATCGCCGGGACGGATCGGAACCGCCTCCTGCGCCAGCACCGGCCCCTCATCCACGCGCGCATCCGGCACCAGATGGACCATTACGCCCGTATGGTCGATTTCGCCGCGCCCAAAGGCCGCCAGCGCGTCTTCGATGGCGTGCGCGCCGGGGAACTGCCCGGGCAGCGCCGGGTGCAGGTTCACGACCCGGTTGGGAAAGCGGCCCAGAAACTCTTCGCTGAGTATGTGCATCCACCCGGCCAGTACCACCCAGTCCGGCGCGTACTCGCTCACCAGCGCCGCCAGGTCGGCGTCGTACTCCGCGCGGCTGCGCTGCCCGTCGCGGTAGGGTTTCAGTGGAAAGTAACGGTCGGGGATCCCCGCCTGCCGCGCCCGTGCCAGTCCGTATGCCCCCTTGCGGTTGGAGACAACGACCACAATCTGTGCGTCCAGGCTGCCCGCCGCCACCGCATCAATGATGGCCTGCAGATTCGATCCGTTCCCCGAAATGAGAACCGCCAGCTTGGCTTTCATAGCGTCCCGAAAACAGGTGACGTGGCTTTGTGGTACCGTCTACAGTATAATCGATCCCCATACGCGGCGAACTATCCTTGCCCCCAGGGAACAGATTCCCTGCCAGTGTCACAAGACACTTTCCCCGCGGTCCGTTATACGGCGCCATCCACAGTTACCCCCATCACATGAACCACAGCCGAATTCTGATTCTGATGAGCGATACCGGGGGCGGCCACCGTGCCAGCGCCCAGGCCCTGCAGGCCGCCTTTGCCGCCCGCTATCCCGACCGGTTTCAGGTGGAGATCGTCGATCTGTGGACCGACTACACCCCCTGGCCCATCAATCAGATGCCCTACCTGTACAGCCCGATCATTGCCCGCGTCCTCTGGTTCTGGAAGCTGCTCTGGGCCGTCTTCGAAAACGAGCGCGCGTTCTCTGCCGCCCTGCGCCTGGTCTATCTGATCAGCCGCAACGAGCTGCGCAAGGTCCTGCAAGCCCACCGCCCGCATCTGATCATCTCCGTACACCCGTTCATGCAGCATATCTTCCTGCGTCTGCTTGAGCACGAGGGCGCCCCGATCCCCTTCATGACAGTCGTCACCGATCTGGCATCGTTCCATCACGGCTGGTTTCATGCGCGGGCCGGGCGCTGTTTTGTCGCCAGCGAGCCCGCCGCCGCGACAGCCCGTCGCCACGGCCTTCACGCCGGTCAGGTCCGCTTGCTCGGTCTGCCCGTCCGGCCCCCCTTTGCCGGCGCCTTGCCGGAAAAAGAGACGGCGCGCGCCCGGCTCGGGCTCATGGACACCGCGTTTACCGTACTGCTGCTCGGCGGCGGTGAGGGCATGGGCCCGGTCGCGGCGACCGCGCACGCGGTAGCACGCCGTCTGGCCGCGACGGGGAAGGACGCGCAACTGGTCGTCATCTGCGGCCGCAACGAGCGCCTGCGCCAGTCTTTACAGCGGTCAGATTGGCCGATTCCGGTGCAGGTGCGCGGCTTTGTGGACAACATGCAGGAATGGATGGCCGCCAGCGACTGCGTGATCACCAAGGCCGGGCCGGGCACAATCGCCGAGGCGCTTATCTGCGGGCTCCCCATCCTCCTGAGCGGATTCATCCCCGGCCAGGAGGAGGGCAACGTGTCGTATGTGGTGCAGAACGGCGTCGGCGCCTACCGCGATTCACCCGAAGACATCGCCGCCACTGTCAGCGACTGGGCTGGCGGCAATCAACTGTCCCAGATGTCCGCCCGCGCCCGCGCACTGGCCCGCCCCCGCGCCGCCTATGACATCGTCGATGAGATTGTGGAGCTTCTGGACAGGGAGGTCGCGGAGGAGTGAGACACGCCGTAGGACGCGTTATCCTATTTCGCTGTCGCGGCGTGAGCGTTCTTCAATGAGCAGCGCGGCCGCATCTACGCCAAGATCGGTCTCGGGACGTTGAGCTAAACGCTTCTGCCACTCCCAGCGTGCCAACTCTCGTTCTATCGCGTTGAGCGCCACCGCACGCATGGTGCTGTTGCTCTCCCGCGCGTATCGGCGTAGCCGGTCATGCAGTGTATCCGGCATGTTCCTGATCTGTAGATTAGCCATGACGAGATTCTAGCAAGATGCTGGCACGAAATCAAAGTATCGGACTGTAAGGTAGGGCTTCTATTTCCATCAGTTCTTGCCGCTTACATAGTTGAGCGCGACAATGGCACCATGATCTACGCCTATCCGTGTGAACTCACCCCCGACGAAGATGGAGGACTGGTCGCCCTTTTCCCCGATGTCCCAGAAGCTATCACGGGCGGCAAAAACCGGACCGAAGCGCTAACTATGGCCGAAGACGCCATCGCCACAGCCTTGGCCGGATATGTCCACGCGCAACGTCAGATCCCCACTCCCAGTCAACCGGCCACCGGTCAGGAGCTTGTCGCGGTGAACCTTTCAACCTTGATATCTTTAGTTCGTTCACGGGCCTGCCACAAATCATAGGCCGTCTGCATACCCAGCCAAGTCTCCGGTGTAGAGCCAAATGCTTGGGATAAGCGCAAGGCCATCTCGACAGACAGGTCGGTATTCCCGTTTACCAAGCTTGACAATGCTTGTCGGCTTACGCTCAGCCCTTGCGCCGCCCGCGTTACCGTCAACCCCAACGGTTCCAGGCAGTCCCACTTCACGATCTCGCCCGGATGGGGAGGGTTGTGCATGGGCATCATTTCTCCTCCTTAATGGTAGTCGACGTAATCAACGTCAACGGCATGACCATCCTCGAAACGGAAGGTTACTCTCCAATTGCCCGACAACGTATCGGCATAGTAACCTCGAAGCCCTCCTGCAAGTGAATGCAGCCGGAATCCCGGTATATCCATATCGCGAGGCGTCCGACTTTGGTCAAGCATGGCAAACTGTTGAACAGCAGGCGATTGGTCCAGTCTTGGCCTCAACCTGTATTCGTACTCCGGCCCAACTCCGGTATCCGCCGGAGAAACTCTTAAGGCAACTCCCAGAGAAGGCGCAGCGGCACCGCGTAAAGACCATCGTCGAAGCGAACGCTCGTTTCGCCATCGTACAGCACCACTCCACCCGAGAAACGATTGCCTGCGGCTGCCTTGAGTTTGCGCAGGGCGCGGAAATCGGCTGTGGTCACGGTTGCGCCGGCCTTGATCTCTACACCAGCCAGTGCCCGTGTCCCTCGTTCGAGGACAATGTCCACTTCGGCGCCATCCCTGTCCCGAAAGTGGTAAAAGGAGACGGGGTCAGCGTGCCAACTCGCTTGACGCCGCAGTTCCTGATAGGCAAATGTCTCCAGCAACTTCCCCAATAAGATACGATCTGCCATGAGATCGGCAGCATCTACACCAAGCAAGGCACAGGCCAGTCCAGTATCACCAAGGTGGAGTTTGGGAGTCTTGATGAGCCGCTTCAGACGATTACTGTGCCAGGGTGGTAGCTGCTCCAACAAGAACACTCGCTCTAGCAGGGTGACGTAATCCCGTATCGTGGTCCGGCTGACTTGGAAAGGGGCGGCCAACTCGGCGAGGTTAAACAGAGTGGCTGTCTGCACGGCTGAGTGCCTCAACAGTCGCGGCAGCACATCGAGAGAGCGGATGCGGGAAATCTCAGGTATATCCCGCTCCATCTGGGCATTGAGATAGTTGCGATACCAATTGGCCCGTCGCCTGCCTACGGGCCGCATCAGAGCAGCCGGATACCCTCCCGATACGATCCTCTCCATCAACTCTTTCCCCAGCCGTTCCGTGCGCCGACTCTCGAACCCGCGACCGAAGAGGGCGTCCAGAAAGCCTGGGGACCAGTCCCTGTTGTATGATGAATCTGGCCCTCGCTGCAACTCACACTGCGCCAACGGATGCAATCTGACCGTTTCCATGCGCCCGGCCAGGGAGTCCGACAGTGCAGGTGTCTGCAACACGTTGCTGGAACCCGTCAGCAGGAATCGTCCGGGCAACCGTCTGCGGTCTACTTCTAGTTTCAGCGCGGCAAAGAGTGCAGGTACCCGTTGCACTTCGTCGAGGATAACCCGATCGGGCAGATCGGCGACAAATCCCAGCGGGTCGGCCTCGGCGCCTGCGCGGATTACCTCATTATCGAAGGAAAAGTAAGTGTAGTCGTCGGCTCTGCCGGATCGAGGGCTTGATAAGCGGATCCCTTCGGAGGAGTATTCTGAAGTGCCGACCAGTTGGGCAAGGGTGGTCTTGCCGCACTGCCGGGGACCTTGGATAAGAACGACCGGAGAGTCCTCCAGCGCCTCGGCTAGACGCCGTTCAATGAAACGCGGGTAAAGAACATCTTCAGCCATCGGCCAATTGCAACCTTCTGTTACGGCTGATTGAAAGTTTGAGCATCGGCTGATTGTAACCTTTGGCTTCGGCTGATTGCAACTTTGGACCTCGGCTGATTGAAAGTTTTCACCTCCCCATCTGCTGTCCAACTCCAAAAAAAGTCGGCAGATTGATCTGGATTGCCGACTAAAATTGACAAGGAAACTGCGGCCCTGTAAGATGCCGGCATCTGCCATCACGGGAACAACAGGACCGCGACACAATGACCGCCGAACTAAACGAAGAGCTCCTTCGCCAAGCCGGTATCGGCGCCTTTTTCCGTCCGAGCCAACTGGCGTCGCTGGGGATCCCCTATCACAGGCTGCGACAGCTTGAGGCAGATGAAGCTGTCGAGCGCGTCGGTTGGGGTCTCTACCGGCTTGCCGGCGCCGAGCCCACGGAACGCTATTCGATAGCCTCCGTCTGCGCCCGCGTTCCCAACGCGATCGTCTGCCTCCTTTCGGCGCTCCAGGTACATGGGATCGGCACACAACTCCCGCATCAGGTCTGGATCGCCATTCCGCATAAGGCAAAGCCTCCTGTGTTGACCAATGTCGGCGTTCGTCTGCTCCGGTTCAGCGGCGCCGCCTGGACCTATGGTATCCAGGAGACAAAATTCGAGGGTGTACCCGCTCGCATCACGTCGCCCGCCCGCACTGTGGTAGACTGTTTCCGGTTTGAGCGCCTTGTCGGCAGGCAGGCCGCGCTGGAAGCCCTGCGCGAGGCGCTACGGGACCGGAAAGTCACCACTGCTGCGCTGGCTCGCACGCTTGAGGTGCTGCCCTCGCGTCGCCTCAGAACTATTCTGGAGGCTGGCGTGCTATGACGGCCAACGTTGCCGCCTCAATCAGGGCGCGCCTCCTCAACAAGGCAAGAAACATTGGAAGTGAGTTCGAACTGTTTCTCGTCCGCTACGCCTGTGAGCGGTTTCTCTACCGGTTGGGAGAATCCGTGGAGCGGGAGCGGTGCATCTTGAAGGGGGCAACCCTATTGGCTCTCTGGATGGAGGAGCCATACCGAGCTACACGTGACATAGACCTCCTGGCCCTTGGAGAGAGCGATACAGAGACTGTTCGAGAGTTGGTTGCAACGATCTGCAGCGTACCATGTCCTGATGACGGGCTGATCTTCGAGCTTGAGACCCTGCAGGTATTTCCCATTCGTGATAATCAACTGTACGGCGGCCAGCGGGCCAATCTACGCGCTCTTCTGGGCTCGGCTCGTATTTCTCTACAGGTCGACTTCGGTTTTGGCGACGTAGTTACGCCTGGCCCGGTAGAGGCTCGGTTACCTACCCTCATTGACGGTGTTCCCGCCCCAGTTCTTTATGCATATCCGCAGGTGACCACTATCGCCGAGAAGTTTGAAACGATGGTGCAATTGGGGGTTGTAAACAGCCGGATGAAAGATTTCTACGACATATGGGCTCTGTCCGAAACCTTCGCTTTTGATGGGGCCGAGTTGCAACAGGCGGTCACCCGTTGCTTTGAGCGTCGCGGAACCCAACTTTCCGCCGAAACCCCCGATGTGTTTGCGATGGAGTTTTACACGAACGCAGCCCGGCGTGACCTGTGGCAAGCGTATGGCCGTCAGGGCGAACTGTTCAAAACTCCTCCTAATGATTTCGAAGAAGTCGGCAGGCGGCTGCAGTACTTTCTGGAACCTGTGTACGTCAGCATCCTGGCGGGCGACACATTTGCGTTGCACTGGCCCGCGGCTGGGCCGTGGCGGCCTTACACGAGAAAGGAGCAAGAGGAAGGCGATTGACGGTCGAGAGAGGGGGTTGGGGGGTCTGATTGTAAGTCGGACAATTGGCTGGTAGCGACCTTCCCGGTGCGGGCTTGGCGTGCCTGCCCTTGAGACCAATAACCCTCACCCACCCACACGCCCACAATAATCCAACTGATGCGCGACATACACCAACTCCCCGCATGCCAACTGCCCCCGGCGCAAGGCCAACCACTCCCCGAACTCGCCGCCGTCCAATTCCGGATACCCGCGTAGCGTCGATTCCACAAAGTGCAGGATACAACCCAAAAAATAGGCCTCACCAGCCGGATAACCCCCGCCCACCGCATGCACGACCCAGTCAGAGCTGCCGGCCGCCAGCACCTCCACCCCGCACGCCTGCAACGCGTGGAACAGCCTGCGACCGGTGCGGCTGTCACCCGAAGGCTGCCCGTCCGTGATGCGCGTGTCCATCGAGCGGTGATAGAGCGCCTCGATCCGGCCATCCAACTCCGGGTCGACTTCCGGCAAAAAGAGCGTTGCCCCGTCGAAATTGATGCTGAAATAGAACAGACCGTTGGGTCGCACCATCAGCAACAAAACGGGCAGCGCCGTAGGCAGGTGGAGCAGATCCAACAGCGCGTGGGCGATGATCAGATCGAAGCGCTGCCGGTTTTCCCGCCGCGCCGCGAACTCATACAGATTGGCCGTTTCCAACCGCACCCGCAGCCTCTCTTCCCCGCCGGATGTCAGATGCGCCAGCCGCCGCCGCGCAACCTCGATATTGCCCTCCTCGCTATCGATCGCAGTGTAACTGACGTCAAAGCCTGAGCGAGTGAACAGCCCCCACTCCACACACCGTTCCACCATCGTACCGATCCCCGCGCCCACCTCCAGCACGCGCAACGGGCGGTCCCGCGGCACTTCGCCAGCCACTGCATCCGCCAGCGTCTGCCAGACATGCCGGTTGAGCGCGCGGTCATCTACAGTCCGCTTGGAGGCCAGGTAGCGGGTGAAATCAAAAGCGTCTGTCATTTCAGGTTCCGGTGGTCACTGAACACAAGTTGCCAGATACGCCCGGATCGCCGCCGCCGAGTCCGCCCAGCGCGGATGGGAAGCATAGCGCCGCCGGGCCTTCCGGCCCAGGTCGGCCAATCGCGCTCTATCTCCGGCCAGGGCAGACACATGCGCGGCGATACCGTCCGCGTCCGCCGGCTCCACCAGAAAACCGTTGACGCCGGAAGCAACGATTTCACCGGCGCCGCCGTGAACGCTGGCCAGCACCGGCAGCCCGAAGGCCATCGCCTCCAGGTATACAATCCCAAACCCCTCGTACGACAGCACCGCCAGCAGGTGCGCGGCGCGATACCGTTGCGTCAACGCCTCGTCCGATACGCGCCCGTGCAGGCGGATGTTGCCCTCCAACCCGGCCGCGCCGATCTGCCTGCGCACCGCAGCCGCGTACGCGTTGTCGACCGCCTCATCACCGACAACGTCCAGCACCCAGTCGGCCCTTGGCAGACGGGACAGCGCAGCGATCAAATGGTGAAACCCCTTGCGCGCGATCAGGTTGCCCACAAAAAGGATACGCAGCGGACCAGCATCGCTCTCTCTGGCGCCAATCAGCTCTTCCACCGCGCCCTCGTCCGGCACCGCCAGATGGTCCGCGGCCGGGTACGCGACCACGCCGCCCAGCGGCGCTAGGTTTCCTCTCTCTCCTCTCTCCTCTTCACTCTCTCCTCGCAGTTCCCCCACCGCCTGTCGGGTCGTCCGGCTGTTGAAGATAAAGCCGTCCACAGTCCGCAGATAGGACCGCTCCACCGCGCGGTACAGCGGCAGCAGCCGGCGCGGGTGCTGCTCACTGCTGCGCAGGTGGTGCACGATGCTGATCAACGGATAGCGGGATCCATGCCGCTGCAGCCGCCGATTGACCAGCGCCAGCGACGGATGGTTCAACTCGTCCTGCAGGAGAACGTCCACCGGAAGGTCGCGCAGACGCCGGTACAGACGCAACGAGAGGTTGTCGGCCAGATGCGCCGGATAGCTGCGCCAGGGGAGCGACACGATCTCGACGGAATCGCCGGCCTGACGCAGATGCTCGACCAGCTTGCGGTCGTAAAGATAACCGCCCGAGAGCGTATCCAGAGAGCCGTAAATGAGCAGGCCGATGCGCATAAACTGCGGGGCCAGCGGTCAGCGGCCGGAAATGCGCTCCACCCGGTATGAGGCCCAGGCGATTTCGTTTTCCCAGATGTGGGCGGTGACCGCGCTGATATTGTCCGCGTTCAACCCGTCGGAAAAGCTGTTGCCGACAATGCGGCAGAAATGCTCGATACTCGGATTGAGGCCGTCGAATTCCGGCAGGTCATTCAGCGTCTTATCGCGATAGCGGCCCACCAGCCCTTCCAGCAGCTCCCCTACATGGTCGATATCCACCAGGTAGCCGTGTTCATTCAACTCCGCACCCTCCAGCTGGAACTCCAGCCGGTAGTGATGCGAGTGCCTCTGGTTTTCCGGCCCCCAATCGCCGCCGATGAGGAAATGCTGGGCGACAAAATCCCGCTGTACTGCCAATCTATACATCGAATCCATCCCTCCGTATGAGGTCTTAATTTATTGCAGTCAGTCTTCAAAAGCGCGGCCCCCACCGCAACTAAAAACTGGAAACTAACCACTAAAAACTGTAGTCCAGAATGACCTGCAACGTCTGCTCCGGACAGCTGTCAATGAGCCTGTAAGCGTCAGCCGCCTGCTCCAGCGGGAACCGGTGCGAAATCAGTTCCTCTGCCGGCAGCTTCGCCAGAAGCTGCCACGCGCTCTCCATGCGGCGGGCCTTCGTCCAGCGGCCCCGCAACTGGGGCGCAACTGTACTTACCTGGCTGCTGATCAGCCGGACGCGGTTGCGGTGAAAGGATCCCCCCATTTGCAGCGTCGCCGGCTTGGTCCCATACCAGGAGCCGACCACGATGCGGCTGTCGAATCCGGCCGCCGAGACCGCCGCGTCCAGAGCCGGCGGCTGGCCCGAGAGTTCATAGATCAGATCGGCGCCGTGCTGCTCTCCCGCATCCGCCAGCGCCTCCCGCAGCCCTTCAGCGCCGTCCGCGCCGCCGGGATCGAGCGTCTGGCTCGCGCCCAGCCGTCGGGCAATCCGCCTCCTCTGCGGCAGCGGGTCCACCGCGATCAGCGCGGCCAGGGGGAACTGCGCCAGCAGCGCGGTTGTCAGCATCCCCACGATGCCCAGCCCCATCACCAGCACCCGCTCGCCCACAAGCGGCGCACCGTCCATCACCAGGTTGACGGCCGTTTCGGCATTGGGCAGCAGCGCGGCCAGCGCCGGCGCCATCCCTTCGGGCACCGGCAGGAGCGCCTCCGGGCTGGCGCAAAAGTGGCTTTCGTGGGGATGGAAGACGAAGTAGTAGCGGCTGTCCTCTTTACCTGCTGCGTCGATCTGCCCATCCGCTCCCGCTGTTTCCCCTTGTCGGGTCGGCGTGCAGGCAGCTTCACAAATGCGCCCGACGCAGGCATACCCGTACTTCAGCGGATAGCTGACCGCGTCGGTCAGACCTGCAATCGAGCTGTCGGCGGACATGCCCGCGGGAACCTGCCCGCGGTAAAAGAGCATCTCCGTACCGGCGCTGATGGCGGAGACGACCGTTTCGACCAGCAGTTCGTCCCCTTGCGGTGGGGCCATCTCCTCCGTGCATACCTCGACCGCGCCCGGCGCCGTGAACAGCACTGCGCGCCGCTTCACACGGTTAGAAGCGAAACTCACGCCGCCGACCTGCCGTTACGTGCGACTCCCTTCTCAAACTCCCCCCACAGCACCGTATCGGTTGCCAGCTGCACCTGCTCGATATTCCGCAAACGCGGCATCACGGAGCGGAGCTCGTCCCCCGCGCCCGCCGGTTGGATCACCTGATAACCGCCCAGAAAGACCGGCGCGATCGTGATCACGGCGTAGTCCGCCAGGCCCCCTTCCAGGAAGCTGGTCAGAATGCGTGCGCCCCCCTCGACCATCAGCGACCCGATGCCCTCAGCGCCGAGGCAGGCGAGGAGAGCGGCCAGGTCCACGCGGCCTTCTTCATCGGCGGGCAAAGTCAGAATGCGTGCCCCGGCCTCTTCCAGCCGCCGCCTGCGTGACGACTGCGCTCCTTGGCCCGTTGTCGCGATCCAAGGGGCGTCTCGACCTCGCAGTAAACGGGCGTCCGGCGGCGTGCGCAGATGGGAGTCGACGATCACCGGCTGCGGGCTATCACCGGCAACCAGCCGCACCGTCAATGCGGGGTCGTCGGCCAGCACCGTTTCGATGCCCACCAGAATCGCGCTGTGTGCCGCCCGCAGCGCGTGGGTCATCGTCAGAGAGGCGGGAGCGCTGATCGGTGTAGCCGTTCCCTGTTGGGCGGTCAGGCAGCCGTCGAGGCTCTGGGCATAGCTGAGCGTGACGAAAGGCCGAGGAGTGAGAAGTAATGCATCTGTGCTTCTGTTTTCTTTTACCTCACCACAATTGTGGCTCTGAATACGGGCGCGCAATCCATCGAGCTGCAGCCGGTACGCTTCCGCCTGGCCACGCGTGAGGTGTTCTTTCTCTTCACTCTCTCCTCTCTTCTCCGTCCCGCCTTGCCCGTTAAGCCTGATAATATGCCGCATCCGGGCGACCTTCGCCTCCAGATAGGCGTGGCTTTCCGGGTTCGAAGGCATCTGCAAAGGGATCCGTTCCCGCACCGCGATGCCCAGCCCGGCCAGCCCTTCGATCTTGGCCGGGTTGTTCGTCAGCATCCGCACCGACCGCACGCCCAACTCCTGCAGGATCAAAGCGGCCGCCGTGTAGTCCCGCTCGTCGGCCTGGTGGCCCAACAGCAGGTTGGCGTCAACCGTGTCGTAGCCCTCATCCTGCAGATTGTAGGCGCGCAGCTTCTCCTCCAGGCCGATGCCGCGTCCCTCCTGCCGCAGATAGATGAGCGCGCCCCGCCCTTCCGCGGCGATGGCCTGCATCGCACGCGTCAACTGTTCACCGCAGTCACAGCGCTGCGAGCCGAGTACGTCGCCGGTGAAACATTCCGAGTGGATGCGCACGAGCAGATCGTCGCCCTCTGCCTCGCCGAGTACCAGGGCCAGGTGGTTCTTTCCGTCCCCTGCGCTGCGGAAATGATGCAGGTAGAAGGCACCGTCCGCAGTGGGGATGCGGGCCGTGACCGTGCGCTCCACTGCCGGAGGCAAGTGAACCGGCGGGCCATTCTTCGATTCAGCGGAGCCGAGGGAGCGCTCCGCAACGGTTGTATCCGACATCTGTTTGGGCTGATTGAAAACTAGCTGAACCGCTCCTCCAGCCAGGGGTCTCCCTCCATGTGGTAGCCGTAGCGTTCCCAGAAGCCGGGCCGGTCGCCGCGCATGAACTCCAACCCGCGCAGCCATTTGGCGCTCTTCCAGAAATATTTCTTTGGCACCAGCAAACGCAGGGGATAGCCGTGGTCCGGTTCGATCGGCTTGCCCTGGTAGAGATAGGCGAGCATCGTGTCGTCGTCGTCAAGCACATCCAGGGCGATGTTTGTCGTATAGTCGCCGTCGCAATGGGCCATCACGTGCGTGGCAGCCGGGTCGACTTCAATGTGGCGCAGAAATTCACGCCAGGGCACACCCGTCCACGTCGTGTCCAGTTTGCTCCAGCGGGTGACGCAGTGGATGTCAACCGTCTGGGTCTTGGCCGGCAGGGCCGTCAACGCCTCCCACGTGAAGCTCTTTTCCTGTGCAAGTCCGAAAACGCCCAGATCCCAACCATCCAGCGAAGCGTAATGATACGTTGGGCCATAGGTCAACACCGGAAATCGTTCGGTCACAAACTGGCCCGGCGGCACCCGCTCTTCGCGGGGATTGGCAGGTAGATTCTTGACCCGTTTAAGCCGTTCGACCTTGCGAAAAGGATTTTCGATACGCATTATTTCATCTCCATATAGCGGACAGTGAAAGGAAACGCCGTCCCACTCCCCCGCAGTCGCAGTTGCAGACCACGAGCCCCTAATCACTATCCACTGCAGTAAAACGCTTGAGAACCAAGGAGGCGTTCTGCCCGCCGAGACCGAATCCGTTGCAAAGGCCGGCATTGACCCGGCAGGCGCGGCTGACGTTGGGCACGTAGTCCAGGTCGCAGTCCGGGTCCCGCTCATTGTAGTTGATCGTCGGCGCAATGCGCTGCATCTGCATCGCCTGCACGAGCGCGGCCGCGCTCTGCGCACCGGCTGCGCCCATCGCGTGGCCGATACTGCTCTTGAGGCTGGTGACCGGAATGTTGTAGGCGTCCTCGCCGAAGATCCGTTTGATGGCCGCGGTCTCCGATCTGTCGTTCAGAATTGTGCCTGTGCCGTGCGCGACGATCCAGTCGATCTCATCGGTGCCGAGGCCGCTCTCCGCCAGCGCGATGCGCATACATTCAGTTGCGCCATGCCCGCCCGGTTCCGGCGCCACCATATCGAAGGCGTCTTCACTAAGCCCGTAGCCGGCGAACTCGGCCAGGATCTGCGCGCCGCGCGCCTGCGCATGTTCCAGCGTTTCCAGCACAAACGCAGCCGAACCCTCGCCCACGACCATGCCGTCCCTGTCGCCGCTGAAAGGGCGGCAGGCGGTCTCCGGCTCGTCGTTGCGCGTGCTGGCCGCGCCCAGGCGGCTGAACGTGGAGATCGCCATCTTGGTCAGATACCCCTCCGCCCCGCCTGTCAGCATCACATCCGCCTCCCCGCGCTGGAGTCGCCGCGCGGCTTCCCCGATGCTGGTGATGCCCGTCGCGCACGCCGTCACCTGGCTGTTGGTCGGGCCGGTGATGCCGTGCTTGATGGCGATGAATGTGGGTGCGCTGCTGATCAGCGCGGCGGTGGCGCTGGCCGGATTGAAGCGTTTGGGGCCGTTTTCCTCCAGCTTGCGGCCCTCCTCCTCAACAATATCCCAGCCGCCAAAGGCCAGCCCCATCTCAACACCGACGCGCGAACGGTCCTCCTGCGAAAGGTCCAGACCGGAGCGGTCCAGCGCCTCTTGCGTCGCCTTCCACGCCAGCTGCGTGCCGCGGCTGGTGCGCCGCACGTCCTTGCGGTCCATGTAGTTGCGCGGCTCCCAATCGTTGACCCTGGCGGTGATCTGCGTGGGAAAATCGGTCGCGTCCCAGTGAAGAATAGGGCCGGTGCCCGATTTCCCCGCCATCAACCCGGCCCACGAGCTTTCCAAATCGTGCCCCAGCGGCGTCACCATCCCAATCCCGGTAACAACCACGCGCCGGGCCGGGCCTCTCTTAATTCCGTTCATCTCAAAATTTCCGTTCTCCTGCCGCAACTGCCACTGGTTGGTCGTCCCTGGTGTTTCTGACTACTGACTACTGACTACTGACTACTGACTACTGACTACTGACTACTGACTACTGACTACTGCAGTTACCGCATCGTCAGCGCCATGACCGCCTTCTGGGCGTGCATCCGGTTCTCCGCCTCATCGTAGACGATCGACTGGGGCCCGTCGATAACCTCGTCGGTAACTTCGATGTTGCGGTCGGCCGGCAGACAGTGCATGTACATGGCACTTTCGTTGGCCAGGGCCATGCGGCGGGCGTCGGTGATCCAGTCGGTGTACTGGCTGCCGATGCGCGCACTCTCCTCGTCGTCATCGGTCGTCAGCAGCGCGCCCCAGCTCTTCGGGTAGAGGATGTCGGCGCCCTTGAACCCGGCGTCGAAATCGTCGAGAATCTCGAAGCTGCCGCCGTGCTGCGCCACGTTGTCCTGGGCCTGCTGGACGATGTCCGGCATCAGCTTGTATTCCGGCGGATGCGTCAGCCGCACGTTCATGCCGAAGCGGGTCATCTGCAGGACCAGGCTCTGTGGCACCGAGATCGGCTTCTGGTAGCTGCTCGCATAGGCCCAGCTGACGTTGATCGTCTTGCCCCTGGGATCGCCGACCTTCTCCACAATCGTCATCAGATCGGCCAGGATCTGGAACGGATGGTAGATGTCGCACTGCATGTTCAACACCGGCGCCCGGCTGGCGTCCGCCACGCTGTTGATGTAGTCGTTGCCGATCTCCCAGTCGCACTGGCGGATGGCGATGCCGTCATAGTAGCGCCCGAAGATTTCACCTATCTCCTTGCCGGTGTCGCCATGACTGATCTGTGTCGTTTCGTGGTCGATGAACGCCGCATGCCCTCCCAGCTGGGCCATACCGGCCTCGAAGCTGGAGCGGGTGCGCGTGCTGGTGAAGAAGAAGAGCATGGCCAGCGCTTTGTCGCGTAAGAGCGGATGACCGATCCCCAGCGCACGCTCCCGTTTGAGCGTGAGAGCAACGTCCAGGACCGTCTCGATCTCCTCCTTCGAGAAGTCCATATCACTGATAAAATCGCGACCGCGCAAATCGGTTTGCATTCGAGCCTACTCCTGATTATATGTTAGGGATCTCATACCCGGCTTTCAGTAACTGCAACTCCACTCGTTCACACTGCCCGCGTTCCGTCAATCACGCGCGACAGCACGCATAACCAAAAAATTAACAACTAAAAACTAATCCTCGTTCCCGTCTCCCCCGCCAGCGCTCGTCCCAGATTCTGCGGATTGGTGATAAGGCAGTGGGCGTGGGGATTGCTGCTCTTTTCCAGAAATTCGATACAGGCGTCGATCTTGGGTTGCATACTGCCGGCGGCAAAATGCCCCTCCTCCCTGTACCGTTTGGCCTCGGTCACGGTGATTTGATCCAGATCGACCTGTTCGGGCTTGCCAAAGTTCAGGGCCACCTTCTCCACGCCGGTGCTGATCAGAAAGAGGTCGGCCCCCAAATCCACCGCCAGCAGGCTGCTGGCAATGTCCTTGTCGATCACCGCGGAGACGCCCCGCAGCGTGCCGTCGGTGTCGCGCACCACCGGTATGCCGCCTCCTCCGCAGGCCACCACCACCCAGCCCATTTCCACCGCCTGGCGGACCGCCTCGATTTCGACGATCTCCACCGGCCTCGGGCTGGAAACAACCCGCCGCCAGCCGCGCCCGGCATCCTCGACAACGTGCCAGCCCCTGCTCTCAAAGGAGCGCGCCGTCTCTTCATCCAGAAAACTGCCGATCGGCTTCGATGGATTGCCGAAGGCCGGGTCGTTCTCGTCCACGCGCGTCTGCGTGATAATGGTTGTGGTCTCACGCCGGATCTGCCGCTCGCGGAAGTCGTTGTTGAGCGCCTGCTGCAGCATGAAGCCGATGCTGCCCTGCGTGTCCGCGACGACCAGGGTGAGGGGAATTGTGTGGACTTCGCCGAGGGCCAGCTCGTTGCGCCGCAGGATGAACCCCACCTGCGGCCCGTTACCGTGGGTGATCACGACGCCCTGCCAGCCGCTCTCCAGCATCCCGGCAATCTGCCCGGTCGTCTCATGCACCGCGTCCCACTGGTGGACGATCTCCGGCCGGCTGCTGTCGGCAATCAGGGAGTTGCCGCCAATCGCGACGACGGCCAGATTGGTTGCGCGGGAAGAACCGTTGTCATCGGCGCCGGTATGGGAGCTTTGATCTGTCATTGCCGGTTTCGGTCCGCGAAAACAAATCCGCTGTCGATCAGCGGATGCGGTCCCATGATTATAAGAATCGACACCAGAAAAGTCAATGCAGCTTCTGCGCGGGTGCATCCCAAAATGGGGGCGAACTTTCCCGTGCCTCCGGTCGCAGCGGAGCCGCACCCATCTCGCGATCAACTCTGAGTCAGAGGAAACGGCAGTTCTCTCTCCTCACTCCTCTTCCCTCTCTCCTCGCTCTTTTGGGCGGTCGGGCCTAGTCGGCCCTCCCTTGTGCGGGGGCTCCGCCCCCGCAACGCCCCCTCTCCTACAACATGCCTCGCCGAACCTGGTGTCTACATTGGTGACAGTGCCAAATCGAAGGTGCCTGGCCAGACCACGTCCCCCTAGTCCCATCAGATCCCCGCAGGTGCCGCCCCTGTGCCTGCCCTCGCACCCTCCCCAACTGACGGATTCCACCGTACGGCCAGGCCTCGCGCCCGCGCTGCGTCTCGCACCAAGACGGTAAACAACGCCAGCCGGTGCTGGCACTGATTTCCCGCCAGACTGTTCCCACCCCAAATCTGGGATGCACCCTCCTGCGCGGCGCGTTACCCAGAGACGTCTGCCGTCGTCAGGACAAGAGAGTGGACTATGTACATGAGGACTTTCTTCAGGGGTGGCCGGGACGAGCGGGCTGGGGGAGCGGCTATATCATATACCTTGGCTCGTGGCCCGGCTTTCGGGGCCTGCTTCACTGTGTGCAGGTGCAGGATTCTGAAGACCCTCTCCCCGCACCAGCGGCAACTGAATCGTAAATGTGCTGCCCTGCCCCACGCCGGCGCTGGCTACGTCAATCTCACCGTCATGGGCCTCGACGAGCGCCTGCGCGATCGCCAGCCCCAGCCCAACGCCGCCGGTGTCACGAGTTCGATTTCTGTCGACCCGGTAAAAGCGGTCAAATACACGTGAAATGTCTTCGGATCCGATGCCCTCACCGCTATCGGCCACGGAGATCGCGGCCGTCTCTTCTTCCGCCCGCAATGACAGCGTGATGACCCCACCGGCCGGTGTGTGTTGCAATGCGTTTGCCAGAAGATTATGCAAAATTTGGGCGAACCGCATGCGGTCAACGGCTGCAAAAACGACCGATGCCGGCAAACTGGTATCCAGAGTGACACTCTTTTCTTCCGCCAGCGGAGAAAAAAGCTCCGCCGTCTCTTCCAATTGCACTATCAGATCACTGGGACGGCGCTGCAACGGCAATTGGCGCGCCTCCGCCTGCGCCAACAACCGCAGATCGTCCACCAGCTGGTGCAAATGGCGGGTCTGGTCATACAGACGGGCGATTTCCGCTTTGTCGAGAGGGTAGACATCGTCCAGAATGGCCCGCAGATTGCCTTCCAGAACCGTGAGGGGCGTACGAAGCTCATGGGCTATGTCGTTCAACATGCTGCGCCGCAGCGTCTCCGCGTCTTCCAATGCGGCAGCCATCCTGTTGAAGGAATTCGACACCTCGCGCATTTCAGCACTTCCCTGTTCGCTCATCCGAAAACTGAGATCACGCCTGGCAATGGCCTGCGTCCCGTTTACCAGACGGGTGAGAGGCGCGGAGAGCCAACGACTGACCAGCACGCCGAAGACGATCGCCAGTACGGCGCCAAGGAGAAGAATCTGCAGCAAATAATCCCTGACATGTTCCGCAAAACTTGGCGGAACATCATCCGGCGTTGCAAGACGCAATAGACGCTGACGCGGCCCTTCCCAAAGGAGCAGATCGAGGAAGCCGACAGTATGTCCTTCCACGCTGATGGGTAGAGCCTCTTCCAACTGGGACGCCTCCAGGCGGTCTGGCCTGTCTATGCCCGCGGTTGGGTAGAGAACACGGCCCTCAGGGTCGGTCAGTACGAGAACTGTCCTGTTGGCGGCGTTGAAAAAGAGCGCGGAATCGGCGCCTTCCAGCAGTTGAGAGACGCCCTGCCAACTCTCGCGGCCGGCATAATGTTCCTCTAACAGATCAATTAGGCCATCAGGCCTGGAAAAAGAAGAAAGACCCAACGAACGAAGATTGCTTTCGTCGAAGTACCGCCGCGCCGTGTACGAGATGGTACCGAAGCTGATGATAATGATCGCCGCGAATGCCAGGCTCAACCGCACCCATAGCCGGTTCATTCCCGCTCTCCAGCCAGCCGGTAGCCAACGCCGTAGACCGTCTGCACAAGCTGCGGCTTGCGCGGATCTGCCTCGATCTTGCGGCGCAGGTTCCTGATGTGGCTATCCAGCATCCGATCGGCGCCGCTGTAGTCGTACCCCAGTGCCCTATCCATCAACTCCGTGCGTGTGAAGACATAGCCGGGGCTTTCCATCAGCGTCTGCAGCAGACTGAACTCCGTAGGCGTCAGTTCCACCGCCGTGTCCCGCACCTGCACGTCGCGGCGCTCAACGTCCATCTGCAGATCCCCAACAACCAACTTCGTCGCTCGCACCGGGCCCCGCTGGCTGCGCCGCAGCAGCGCCCGCACCCGCGCTACAACCTCGCGCGGATTGAACGGCTTCGTGACATAATCGTCCGCACCCAGCTCCAAACCGATGATCTTGTCCGCATCTTCGACCCGCGCCGTCAGCATGATGATCAGCATGTTCGCCAACTTCTCGTCGCCGCGGACCGTACGTGTGACCTCCCAGCCGTCCTTGTCCGGCAGCATCAGATCCAGCAGCATCAACTGCGGCAGCTCCCGCCGCAACGCATGCAGCGCGCTCTCGCCGTCATAGGCGACGGACACCGCGTACCGCTCCCGCTCCAGATAGCTCCGCAGCAGACGTACGATCTCGCGGTCGTCGTCAACAATCAGTATGCGCTCTTCCGGCATAGGCCCGTTATAACTGGTTCCTCCTGCATGGGCAAGTTGCCCCACAGGTATGGGGCCGCGTTCCTTCGCCTCTGTACGGCCCCGATAATCCAGGAGCTAAGCCCTGGAATATCCAGCACGATCTCCTTCTGCAGCCTGTACAACGTCCGGGCTGAGGCTCGCTTTCCCATCAGGGAGTGCCGCCGCCGCGAGCACCCCGTAAGGCGGGAGGCCGTCCGGAAAAGGGAACCCAACCGTCTTCGTCTTCCTGCTTGATGAATGTTGTGGCTCCGATCACTTCATCGCCGTTCTGCAAATGTGTTGAACGAACAACGGTCCATTCGCCCTGAACGCCTTCCACCACCACAACGACCGGGAGCACCTCTTCGCCTTTTCTCTTTATCACGACCGTCTCTCCGTTGTTTTCCCGAATAGCAGCTGTTGGCACCAGCCAGCGGGCGTCCGCCGTTTCGCTGCGCAGGGTGGCAACAGCCGTCATGCCCGGCCGCACCCCCGTCAGGGCTTCATCGATCAGCCGCACCGTCACCGGGTAACTGATCACCCCCTCCTGGGCGCTGCTCGACGGCTCGATGGCGCTGATCATCCCGGCAAACACGCTTTCGGGGAAGGCATCGAGCGTGATGTCCGCCAGCTGGCCGACGCTGATCTTGGGAATATCGACCTCCGCAACGTCGATCGTCAACTGCAACTGGCTCAGGTCTGCGATCGTGATGGCGACGGTTCCCGCCGAAATGCGGTCGCTTTCATCTACATTGACCCGCAGGACGGTCCCCGCAGCCGGAGCGACCAGCTCCACTCTGATCAGATCCAGCTTTGCCTCCAGCAGGGTCAGTTGCGCCTGCTCGATCGACAACCGCGCCAGTTCGATATCCGTTTCATCCGCGCCGCGCACCAGCGTGTCCAGTCTGGACTGGGCCGCGGCGACCTGCGCTTCAGCTGCCGCAATGTTCACGGCCGTCGGTCCGGCCAACAGATCATCCAGCTGCTGCTGTGCCGTCTGGGCCTGGCTTAGCGCCGACTGCAAATCCGCCTGCGAGGCCGGTGCAACCGCCTCCTCATAGGCCGCCAGCGCCGACTCGTAGGAGATCGTCGCCTGCTGCAGTTGCGCCGACTGCCGCGTCATACCCACATCCTCGCGCCAGGCGATCTTGTCATATTCGGTCTGGGCCTCCTGCACGGCTACGTGCGCGTTTTCCACCGCTGCCGCCAGTTGGATCCGTTCATTCTCGCCGGCCCCATCCAACAGGTCGTTGTATCTGGCCCAGGCAGAGGAGGCGCTGCTTCGCGCGGCAGCCAGCGCCCCTTCGCTGGCGCCGTCCTGCACTTCGGCCAGATTTTCCTGGGCCGACTTCAGGTCCGCTTCCGCCGCGGCGATCTCGGCCGCGGCGGCGGAGGCCAGCAGGTTTTCAAGCTGCAGTTCGGCCGATGTCAGATTGATGCGCGCCTGGTCCACCGCGCGACGCAGTTCGCCCCGCTCCAGCGCCACCAGCAGATCGCCGCTGCTGACCACGTCGCCAACTTCGACCAATACCTCTTCTACGTAACCATTGAGCTGAGCTACCACCTTCTCTGTATCCACAAGCTCGATATTGCCGGCCGCTGTGACCTTGTCTACGGCCGTATCCGCCGGGCGGATGAGCGTGGTTTCGAGGCTGGCTGCCGGCTGCGTCCGCGCCGCCAACTCTATCCCGGCTGCCGACTCTGTCCTGGCCGCCGCCTGATTTGGCGCAACCGGGCCGAAGAAAAGTGCGTAGCCGGCGCCGAGTACAATGCCAACCACTATGGCGCTCAATAAGAGAGAGATGCTTTTCCTGTTCATATTAATGCTCCATCTAATTGATGTGGTCGTCTGCCATTCTTTTCGAAACACTCTGAACCCGGTGCATGGCCGCCAGAGATGCGACCCTGTTTCCATTCTGCAATCTCAGGAGGCGTCCCCTGACCTTCTCCCCCGACACAGCCATCACTCATATCGCAACGCCTCGATCGGGTCCAACCGGATCGCCCGCACCGCCGGATACAGCCCGAAGATCACCCCGCAACCGGCACTTACACCCAAAGCCATCATCAGTGCGTCGGTCCCAATCAGAATGTTGACAGGGAAGTTGGGGACTCTCGGCACCAGCAGGGCCGCGCCGTAGCTGATGGTGATTCCAATCAGTCCTCCCAGTAACGTCAGCACCAGCGACTCCACCAGAAACTGCAGCAGCACGTCGCTGGTGTGCGCGCCCAGTGCCTTGCGCAGGCCGATCTCCTTGGTGCGTTCCGTTACCGATACAAGCATGATGTTCATGATGCCGATACCGCCCACCAGCAGGCTGATGGCGGCGATACTGCTCAGCATCAGCGTAAGTGTACTGGTGATGCTGTTGAGCGTGTCCAGCAGGCTGGCCTGCGTGCTGATGCTGAAGTCGCTGTCGTCGTCCGCGCCAAGACCGTGGCGCAGACGCAAAGTCTGTTCGATCTGCCGCTCGGCCGCTTCGACTCGTTCCTCACTCGCTGCATCGGCGGAAATCGAAGTAACTACATATTCGCCCCGATAGCGGGAGACGTTGAAGACCCGTCCGTGTGCCGCGCCGATCGGGATGAACCCACTTTCATCACTGCTGCCAAAACCTGCGTTGCCGCTTTCTGCCAGTACGCCCACGACAGTGTACGGTTCGCCCTCGATGCGCACGCTCTCTCCTACTACCTGTGTGCGCCCGAAAAGATCCTTCGCCACAGTTGTCCCTATGACGATTACACTGCTCATCTGCGTGATCTCGTCTTCCGACAGGAAGCGGCCCTCGGCCACCTCCAAGCGGTGGACATCGGCATAGGCGGCAGTCGTTCCTGTCACGCGGACTTCCGTGTTTTCGTTGCCGGCGACCAGTCGGGTGTTCTTTCCATATTGCGGCACGACCTGTCTTACATCAGGGTGAAAGGCAAGATTGGCAAGCGCGGTCACATCCCCCATGGTCAGCGGCTGTACAGGACTGCCATCTCCATCGTTCGCCGATTCGGGGTTGATCGTCAGGCGTGTCGTACCCTGGCTGGCAACTTCCCCCAGGATATTCTCCGACGCGCCGCGTCCGATACCCAGAGCTGTAAGCACGGCGGCCACGCCGATAATGACTCCCAGCATCGTCAGACTGGCCCGCATCTTGTTGGCGGCGATGCTATCGACTGCAACCGGAAAATATCTAAACAGCTTCATAAATCCTTTCCTCGACTGGCTCTATCGTGGCAGGCCACGCCAGCGGTGAGAGCGGTGCCTCGCTCAGCCCGTTGCGAACACCCTTTGCAGCGGCAGCCGCCCTGTCTGAATCGGAAACGATAACCCCGTCTCGCACTGTAATCACGCGACGGGCCCGTTCAGCGACCTCCTGGTCGTGCGTAATGATGACAAGCGTCAATCCTTCCTCGTGCAGCTTCTCAAAGAGCGCCATCACCTCTTCCCCGGTTCGCGTGTCGAGCGCTCCGGTCGGCTCATCCGCCAGCAGCAGGCTGGGCCGGTTGACGAGCGCACGCGCGATGGCCACCCTCTGCTGCTGGCCGCCGGAAAGCTCGTCCGGCTTGTGGTCTGCGCGTTCGGCCAGGTCCACCTGCGCCAGCGCCTCCAGCGCCCGCTGGCGAGAGGCGCTGCGCCCGACATTTGCGTAGAAAAGCGGTAGCTCTACCTGCCGCCAGGCGGGTGTACGCGCCAGCAGGTTGAACTGCTGGAATACGAATCCAATCTCCCTGTTGCGCAGATCTGCCATCTGTCTGCCGGTCAGGTCGCTTGCCCGCTGGCCGCGAATCGCAAAGACACCCTCCGTGGGGCTGTCCAGGAGACCGATGATGTTCATCAGCGTACTCTTGCCCGAACCGCTTGTACCGACGATCGCCACGTACTCCCCCTCTTCGATTGAGAGCGAAACGCCGTTCAGAGCATGGACCTTCGTCTCCCCCATCTGATAGATCTTCGATATGTCTTGCATGTCGATCAACGTTGAAGAATCGGCCATATCTTCATCTCCTGAACGCGTACACAGCTGGCTGCACATCCGGCAGGTCGACCGGCTGATGTGCAGCCGGCGTCCTGACTCTTTACAGTGTACAGTTGAAATCTGGAGATATTCTGGAGATGAAGCAGAGGAAATGGGGAGGATGCTTCCGCGGCGCAACCGCAGTCACACGCCGCCGCATAACTGCTCTGATTTCAGCGGGTCGCGGATGGAAGATGCAGGTGCTGATGCACCGCGTTACGTGGACCCAGGAGTTGGGGCCAGGCAGCCGCCTGCGGCGAGGCTTTCCCCCCTGGGCTCAGGGGGACCTCGCAGTCAGCGGCGGCCGGGCCAGCAGCCAAAATGAACTGCCTTGAGCACCGTACTGCTTTCAGGTCTTATGAGGCGTATCAGGTCGCTGCGCACCGCACACAGCGTAGCCTGCATTACGTAGACGGATCGTACGTATATTGCCCAGAACATATTTCGCACCGATTTCGGGGGAATTTCCGGCCTGAAATCGGGCCGCGCACCAGAGTAACTGATCAGCGATCGCCCAACGAAACGCACCCATTCCAGGACGAATTCTGCACAGGAAACCCATTGACCAACCGGAATTCTCTGGGATAAGATCTCACTGTAAAGGATGCCCTGACACGTTGGACCCCCCCCGCCGCTGAATCAGCCGTCCTGCACGCTCGTGATCGTCTCCCGCAGCAGGGCGACCGACTGGGCCAGGGCCGCTTGCGGATCGCCGGCGACGCGGCACTCGTATGTCAGGTAGCCCTTGAAATCGACGTCGGCCAGGGCTTGAATGCCCGCCTGCCAGTCGATGTCGCCGATGCCCGGCTGGACACGCGTATTGTCAGCCACGTGGACATGGCCGATGTACCGGCCGATCTTGCGGATCGTCGCCGGCGTGTCGACTTCCTCGATATGCATGTGGAAGAAGTCGGTCAGCAGAGCCACGCCGGGAGGGTCCCCTGCCTTCTGGATGATTTCCACCCCGTCCTCCTGCCGCCGCAGCAGATGTTGCTCATAGCGGTTGAGAGGCTCTAACAACAGCAGCGTGCCATGACTGTGCGCGAACGCGGCCAGATCACGCGTGATCTCGACCAGCAGCTCCTTTTCCAGCGCGATCGCATCCTTGAGCGGCGAAAGGTCCGGCAGCCGCGGCGGGCCGAAGATCGGCGGCACAATCTGCCCGGCCGCACCGAAATGGCCGCAGGCTTCCAGGTTGCGCCGGGATTCGTCGATGCTGGCCTGCCGTTTGGCCGGGTCCGGATCCAGCCAGTCGAACGTGGACTGGCCGCAAATGGACGAGATGCGCACCGTGCGATTGTTGAAGGCGGCCTCGTATTCACTGATGCGGTCATAGAGTCGCGACCGGCCCTGGATCTCGACACCGTCGATCTGCAGCGCCTCGGCGCAGTCGAGCTTTTCGTTCAGCGTTTCGCCGGGCAAAAGGTTTTCCTGTATTGAGATGAGCATGGGGTCTCCTTTAAGACGAACGGGCTCGCCGTTACAGTGATGTTGAGTAATCTAAGGTGTCAGAATGACATAAGGGGCGCCGGCAAGTTGCGCAGGAGGTGTTCCTGTTCCCAGCTTTGGTATAGCGAAGCGGTTGCGCATGTGATACACTCAAATATCGGGTCACACCGCCCGCCCTTGCCCGTTGCCGTCAACAGCCACCGTTGATATGCAACTTAAATTTATCTGATCTTCGTTGCAAAAGTGATTAACCACAACGCACCGCGCGCCTCCCAAGAAGGAGAACAATCGACAAACCCCGCTGACGATGGCGATTGGGGCCACGGAGCGTCCTCCTCCGGCGGACCGCATTCTGCTGACACGGGCAGTACACACTCAGGCGCTGATAGCGAAGCCGAAGTGCATCAATCCCACGCGCTTGTGCGCCACCGGCGCCAGATACCGATACTGAGACCGGAAGTCATCATCGAAATCCCCGCGCCCGTCAACAGGACCCGGCGATTTCTCTGGCTGGGCGCGTTGGCCGTTCCCCTGATCATCACCTTGATCGCACTCTCCGCGCTGGCGATTCGCTCCGAGAGTGGGCCCGCGACCGCGCAGGAGGGAACCGTCGAGGCGCGAGTCTCTATGCGCCTGACCGAAGAATGGTCCAAGAATCAACCCCAATACGCCGCCACCGCCGCGCTTGAAGCAACCGTGGAAGCGCGCGTCGCGCTGCGCCTGGAAGAAGAGCGGGCCATCCGGGCCCAGCAGCAACTGGCGACGGCCGCTGCTGCCGGCGAACCGACCGTGGGCCTCGCCACCGCCACCGTCGCAGCGACCCCTGCTGCCGCAGAAGGCGCCCCCCTCTATGCCCGTTCCTCTGCTGTGTTGAATCTCCGCCGCGGGCCCGGCCAGACCTACGAGTCGCTGGGACTTATCCCGCCCGGCGAACGGCTGCGCCTGCTCGGCCGCACGGTAGACAGCGGCTGGTTCTACGTAGCCAAGACCGTTGCCTTTTCAACGGAAGAAGAGCTGGGTTGGGTGGCCGGCTGGCTGGTGGACGTCCCCGGAGATCCGATGCTTCTCGAAGTCGTATCGCCGAATCCTCTGGCAACGCAGCGCGAGTAGCCGCCGTGAACCGGCGAAAGAACCCCGCACTCACCTGGCAAAGGTGTCGCGCACGTTTACGTTGATCTCCGGACCTGCCCCGCCGCCCCGCTTACACTACAGCCCCAGCGCGTCGTCGATCTCCTCCTGGTAGGTCCGCACCGCGCCCGACAACAACTCCTCAAGTTCGACCGCGCGCCCCACAGCCGCCGATTCGTACGCGCCCAGAATGGCAGCCACCGCGATCATGCCGTCGCGGCCGTCGACCTCCGGCGCCCGTCCCTGCAGAACCGCCTCAGCGAAGTCGTGATACTCGATCGCCAGCAGCCTGGCGTCCAGCGCCATTTCGGCATGGGCTACGTCGGGCAGATCATAGACAACGCCGTCCGCGCCGAACAACCGGGCGGTGATCTCGTTCAGGGAGAAGTCGGGCAGCAGGCTCAGGATCTCTTTGCCCTCCAGCGTCCGATCCGCCAGCCGCAGCCGCACCGCACCGCCCGTCCGGTCCCGGGGAACGTCCAGCGCGCCGCGGCGGCCGTGAACACTGCGTTCAAAACGGCTGCTGCCCCGGCCCCCGCCCAGGTGCGAGAACTGCACCGTAGCGCCCGACTGCATCACATACTGGGCGAGGATCGAGTCCTCGCCCGTGGCCTCGATCGTCTCCGGGTAGGTGGGCGTCTGCTCCCGGTAGGAGATCAGCGGATGATTCTCGGCGACGGGACGCCGGCGGACCGGCTCCACGATCAGCCCCCGCCCGAAGATGCGCGCGTATTCGCCGAGATAGTAGCGGATGATATCGGCGTAATGAACGCCCATGTCCAGGCCGATCGCCCCCTTCTCCTTCAGATGGCGCCAGGGCGTGGCCGCCATCACATCGTTGCCGCCCAGCGACGTCTGGATCATCAGTAAAGGGTCGTCCAGCAGTCCGGCGTCGATCACTGCGCGCACCATCCGGTTGACCGGATCGCGGCGGTAGTTCTCCGCGGTAGCCAGCACGGTTCCGCTCTCTTCGGCTGCGTCGATGATGCGCCGGCAGGCCCGAATCGTAATGGCCAGCGGCTTCTCCACCAGGGCGTGTTTCCCCGCCGCCAGCGCCGCCGTCGCGATTTCGTGGTGGCTGGAGCCGTCGGTGACCACGTCGACCGCGGCGATATCGGGGTTGGCCAGCATGCTGTCCAGATCGGTGAAGATCAGCGGCTTGCGGCCAAACAGGCGCTCCACCTCCCCTGCGATCCGCTCGGCATTGTCACGGTTGATGTCGCACACCGCCATCAACTCCACATTCGACATGCCGGTCTCTTCCAGCGTGTGATACGCGATCGTGTGGCGGTGGCCCATGCCCCCGCACCCGACCACACAGATGGGAACTCGTTCACTTCTCTGGCTCATCGCTCCGTCCTCAAAATGCACTGGCAGGTAACCGGTACCCCCAACGAACACCGGCCACCTGCCAATCTCCCTTATCTGCTATCCTCTATTCACTGACTACTGACTACTGACTACTGACTACTGACTACTGACTACTGACTACTGCCGTTACATATTCTGCGGGATCTCCGTCTCCTTCGCGGTGATGAACTCCAGCAGCACCGGCACGCCCTCCTCCGTCTTCTGGATGCCGCGCTCAATCGCGGGGATGATCTGGTCCGGCGTCTCGATTCTCTCGCCGTAGCCGCCGAACGCCTCCGCCATCTTGGCGTAGTTGCCCGAGATATCGGTGGAACCGTACTTCTCCTGAGAGACCGGCATGATCGGAATCTCGATCGCCATCGAGAAGTTGTTGAACAGGACCGACAGAATCGGGATGCGCTCCCGCACCGCGGTCTCGAAGTCCATGCCGGTGAAGCCGATCGCGGCGTCGCCCCACACGTTGATGCACAGCTTGTCCGGGCAGGCCAGCTTGGCGCCCAACGCCAGGCCCAGGCCGTAGCCCAGCTGTGTCGTCTTGCCCCAGCCGATATAGGAGAGCGGCGTGATCGATTTCCAGAAGGGCGACAGCTGGTCGCGCGGGCTGCCGGCATCATGCGTGATGATCGTATTCGCCACGTCGACGCTGTCGTACAGATCGCGAATCACCCGGTAGGGCGAGAGGGGGGCTTCGTCGCTGTTCAGCTTGGCCGCCCACTCGGACTCCCACTTGCCATTGATCTCAGCAATTTTGGCTGCAACGCCGGCCTGTCTGCCGCGCGTCTGCCCGCCCAGCCGTTCCGACACCGCCGCGATCAACGCCCGCAGCGTAAGCTCGGCATCTCCGATGAGAGCGTGCTGGCTGGCGACATCCTTGTTGATGTCCGCCGGATCCAGCGTGGCGTGAATGATCGTCTTGCCGGCCGGCATGCGCACACCGAAATTTGTGAAGCTGAAGCTGCAGCCAATGCCGAAGATCACGTCGGCGTTGTTCAGAAACTCCCCCACCGCCCGCGTGTGGGAGCGGTTGGCCGAGCCGAGGCTCAAAGGATGTGTCTCCGGGAAGGCGCTCTTGCCGTTCAGCGTCGTGGTCACCGGCGCCTCCAGCAGCTCTGCCAGCTCCTTCAGCGCATCCCACGCCTTGGCATAGTGGACGCCCTGGCCGGCATAGAGCACAGGCCGTTCCGCCGCCACCAGCATATCTGCCGCCCGTTCCACATCCGCCGGGTCCGGCCCGTATCGCTGCCGTCGCACAGGCTGGTAACTGAACTCCCCCACCTCGGCAGAGGAAATGTCCGAGGGAATCTCCACCAGCGCCGGCCGCGGCCGCCCGTTGCGCACTGCCGCGAACGCCCGCCGTATCGCGTCCGCCGTCATCTCCGGCGTCGTCAGCTGTTCACTCGATTTGGTGACCGAGGCATAGCTCTGCGCCGAGTTGAAGTTGGGCTGCACCTGGTTGATCGGCCGCGGATAGCCGCCGGGCAGGACCACGATCGGGGCCGAATCGCCGAATGCCTGCGCCACGCCGCCGAAAGCATTTTCAGAACCGGGGCCCGACTGCATGCAGAAGACGCCGATCTTGTCGCCCGAACTCAGGCGGCTGACGGCGTCCGCCATGTGCAGACCGATGCGCTCTTGGCGCACGATGATTGTGCGGATGTCCAGTTTGGCCGCCGATTCGATGAGATAGTTTACCGGATAGGCGAAAAGGATCTCGGTGCCCTCCTCTTTCAGGCAGTGGGCGATAACGTCAACGACTTGCATACTATGGTCTCCTTAGATGTGGATTCTTTTTGAAATCAGGAACTGATGCGGAGGCTGCAACCTGTGAAAGCGGGACTACGGCCCGCTCTTGGGTAAAGAGCAGTTCGGGGCAAGTTCGTCCTTTGCGTAAATGTATATCAATATCCGCGTTTAATGCCTACCGTATTCTGTAACGGTTCGCCATTCAAAAAGCGCCTCAAGTTGCCGCTCACTATGCGCCCGACATTGGCCGAGGTCTGGACCGATGAGGGCGAACTGTGCGGCGTGATCAACAGATTGGGCGCGTCCCACAGCGGATCGTCCGCCGGCAGCGGCTCCGTGGCCGCCACATCCAGCGCCGCGCCGGCCAGCTTACCTTCCTCCAGCATCCGGATCAGAGTCGGTTCATGGATGATGCCCCCGCGCGAGACGACGATGAAATATGCCTCGGGTTGCAGGAGGGCCAGCTCGTCCGGCCCGATCATGCCCCGCGTCTCCGCAGTGATCGGGACCGTCACCACCACCACATCCGATTCCCGCAACAGCGCTGGCATACCGTCCATCAGCTGCAGGTCGGAGACATGGTCGGGCTTCTCCACCGGATTGACGTCGACAGCGATCACATCCATCTCGAATCCCGCCGCCCGTTTGGCGATCTCGCGGCCGATATTCCCCAGGCCGATGATTCCCATCTTCAGACCGACAAGACCGACCAACCGTGTGCCCTTGGGAACGCCCCACTCGTGCCGCTGCTGCGCCTTATACAGGGGACCGAACTGACGCGTGAGAAACACCAGCATGCCCATCGTATGCTCTGCAATCGTCGCGGCGTGCGCGCCCCGCGTATTGCAGACGGTAATATCCCGCTCCGTCAGCTCCGGCACGTTGCGCATCCATTCCACGCCTGCGCTGGACGATTGGATCCAGCGCACGTTCGGCGCGGCCTGCAGCTGGCTGCTGTTCATCGGGCCGATGGCGGCTTCCGCGTCGGCGGCCTTCGCCGCGATATCCTCGGCCGTCTCCGCAAACACAAACTCCACCTGCGGAAAGTCGCCCCGGAAGCCATCCACAAATCCTATGACCCACTGCGCTGTTAACAGAACTTTCATTGTGCTCTCCGTCGTTAGGCTGGACCCTGCCGTGAAAGTGAATCGCGGTCAGTGGGGCTGCTATCCACGAGCCGTTTTCCACTAACCACAGAGGTCTTGTCATTATACATCAGAATGGCACGGGCGCGGCATAGGCTCGCATATAGGGTGCATCTCAAAATGGGGGCGAACTTTCCTATACCTCTGGAGACACCCAAGCCATGGTCGGTTCCCACTTCTATTTCCGCCAGTATAAGCGCCGTCTCTGACCACTGACCACTGACCACTGACTACTGACTACTGCAGTTCTGGGCGGTCGGGCCTAGTCGGCCCTCCCTTGTGCGGGGGCTCCGCCCCCGCAACGCCCCCCCTAAACCAGGCCATGCCTCATCGACCTGGTGTCGACATTGGTGACAGGTGCCTAATCGAAGGTGTCCAGCCAGACTACGTCCCGCCAGTCCCATCAAATCCCCGTAGGGGCAGGTCCTGTGCCCCCCAATCAACTGACCCCACCTTACAGTCAGACTTTCCGCCTGCCCCGCCCTGTCGGAATTTGTGGCTGCCATTGCCGTGTGCTATAGTTGAGATCCAGTCTCCGGGGGATTAGCTCAGATGGCTAGAGCGCTACGTTGACATCGTAGAGGTCACTGGTTCAAGTCCAGTATCTCCCACCTTGGCCGTTGCCGAACGCCGGCGTTCGGCAGATTGTCGCCAGTCCCATCTTTTTGGGCCCTTGGCGACGATGTGGCATATCGGCCGCGACCAGCCCAACACGGGCCGGCTTCGCGTAAAGGGCGAAAGGGGTGGTGCCATGAAGCATACGCGCTTCTTTCGACCAGGGGAATATGCTTGACCCTCTTCGCTCCGGAGTTGTAAGGTGGAGAGTGAATATTTTTCCTCTTACCGAACACACCTCACTTGATGGCTCGGTGTAGGTAGGTTCGGTATATTTCTATGAAATCTGCATATCTTACTGTTTGGCCGAGTGGCACCGGTTCTTGAGAAAGAGCGTTACAGGAGAAAGACCAATGCGCAATCATACTTTTCACATCAGAATGGTCGCCGTCCTGGTGGCGGCCGCCGTATTCCTGTCCGGTTGCCATCACATGATGTCACGCCATACCTGGAAGTCATCCCTTTCGCGTATGGACCGAATGGTTCATCCAGATGGAATGGATAGAACGGACCTTCAGGACAAAATGGGCAGAATGGTTCGTTCCCACGCCAAGCGAGGCTGGCGGGTTTCCAAGTCCGATCGCCCTGGCTACACTGTAGCCATGGTAGAGAAGGCCCTGCGACTCTACGACGCCAAAGGGCGGGAGGCGACCGTTGACTACTACAAATCACAGGAAAGCGTGGATGGGCAGTGGTATGTCTTTATTATGGACGAGAACAATGACTTAATCGCCCACCCCAATCCCGATTTCGTGGGGGCCAATCTGTTCGACGATACAGGCGTGGACATAACCGGCTATCGACACGGTGAAGAGATATCCACCGCTACCGAAGAGGGGAAGTGGGTCGACTATATCTTCCTCAACCCTGTCACCGGCAACCAGGAGTACAAGCATACCTGGGTCGTAAGACACGATGGGCTGCTCTTCGCCTCTGGTTGGTACCAGGTCCTGCCCAGTCTGGCCTTGGCCGTTACCAAGGCGCAACCGGCTGAATATACCGTCGCCATGGTGGATAAGGCGTTGCGCTACTACAAGGCGCATGGCCGGGAAGCAACCGTGGCCCACTACAACACGCCGGAAAGCGTCGATGGCGCGTGGTACATCTACATCTTCGACGAGAATGATCTGTTAATCGCCCACGCCAACCCCGATCTGCTGGGTATGGACCTGAAGGAAGAGCTGGGCCTGGACTCCACCGGTTATCATTTCGGCACCGACATGCTGGAAGCGACCGAGGAGGGGTTGTGGATACACTATGTCTTCGCCAATCCCGCCACCGGCGAGGAGGAGACCAAGCACGCCTGGGCCGTGCGCCACGACGGGTTGCTCATTGGCTCAGGCTGGTATGAATAGACCCTCGATGGGTGCCCTCTGGGCGCGGCGATAAGCCAATACAACAGGGGCGCTCCACCGGGCGCCCCTGTTCTTCTTTGAATTGCGTGCGGGCAGAGACGCACATGCAGTTGTTACAGGTGTTTCATGTTGATTGATGGGCTTTCACACGGAAGCGCAGTAGAGGCCGCAGCCGCAGCCTATGCCGGCCGGCTCGAGCAACTTATCGACCTCTGCATAGCCGTCCAACAGATTCCCGCCCCGACCGGCGCCGAGGCTGAGCGGGCCGCGTGGATCGAGAATCGCATGCGCGCCATCGGCCTCGCCGATGTCGAGCGCGACAAGCTGGGCAATGTCTATGGCCGGGTCTGCGGCCCGCGCCCACAGGACCGCCCCGCCCTGCTCGTGTCCGCCCACACCGACACCGTCTTCCCGCCTGAAACCGACCTGCGCTTGCGCCGTCTGGACAAAGGACTGATCCGCGGCCCCGGCATCGGCGACAATTCGACCGGCGTTGCCGGCCTCCTCACTCTGGCCGAGACCTTGACGCAACTTGCCCCGCCGCCCGTGGACATCTGGCTGGTCGCCAATTCGATGGAGGAGGGCGTGGGCGATCTGCGCGGCATGCGCCGCGTCGTGGACCGGCTGGCCGCGGATACCAACGGGGCAAACCGTAGCGCAGACCCTTCCCGCAACGGGCGCAGCGCCCTCGGCGCAGTGATCGTGCTTGAAGGGATGGGCCTGGGCCGCATCGTCCATCAGGCGCTGGGCGCACGGCGCTACCGTACATCCGCCGCCGCACCGGGGGGCCACAGTTGGGGTGATTTCGGCGCAGCCAGCGCCGTTCACGGTCTCGTACTGCTGGCCGGCGACCTCGTTAAACTGCAGGTCCCCCAGACACCGCGTACCACCTTCAATATCGGTCGCATCGGCGGCGGCACCTCCGTCAATTCCATCGCCCAGGAGGCGTGGATGGAGCTGGACCTGCGCAGCGAATCACCCGAAACCCTCGCCTGGTTGGACGGGCAGATCGGACAGATTGTAGAGCGCCACGCGCAGGCGCACAGCGCGCACAATGACGGCCTGACGCTGCGCCATGAACGGATCGGCAATCGGCCCGCCGGCGGGCTCCCTTTTCGCCATCCGCTCGTACAGGCCGCTTCCACGATTCTGCAGGAGCTCGGCGTTAAAGAACGCAGCGATGGGCGCATCAGCAGCACCGACGCCAATGTGCCCCTCAGCCGCAACATTCCCGCCGTCTGTGTGGGCCTTACCGAAGGCGGCGACGCCCACCGCCTGAGCGAATGGATCGACCCATTACCGCTGGTAAAGGGGATGCAGCAGTTGCTCTACCTTACCTGGTGGAGCGCTGCGTGGTTGACTAAAAGTGGCTAGTGGCGAACCCCGGCGGCCCATGGTCTTACCACCCACGGGCGGCAACCCACTTCGTTATCAGACAACGAAGTGGTAGCGCATGGTACCACTTCCACTGAAGTTCACAGGAGCAACGGAGATGGCTGTTAAAATAGATGGCCTGTATAAAATTCGCCATAGCGCAGCCCACGTCATGGCGCAGGCGGTACTGGAACTCTATCCCGAAGCCAAGTATGCGATCGGACCGCCGATCGATAACGGCTTCTATTACGATTTTGATCTCGGCGTCGACCAGGACGGCTCCCCGCGTACCTTCCGGCCGGACGATCTGAAAACGATCGAGAAGCGCATGCGCCAGATTATCGGCGGCAAGCACCAGTTTGCCTACCGCGAGGTCAGCGACACCGAGGCCCGCCAGCTCTTCGCCGACCAGCCCTACAAGTTAGAGCTGATCGACGGCCTGGCACAGGGCGAAATCGACGAATACGGCAACGAAATTACTGAGAAGCCTGTCATCAGCACCTACAAGCATGATACATTCGAAGACCTGTGCCGGGGTCCCCACGTGGAGCATACCGGCCAGATCGTCGCCGACGCCTTTCAGCTTCTCAGCGTCGCTGGCGCCTACTGGCGCGGCGACGAGAAAAACACCATGCTGCAGCGCATCTACGGCACCGCCTGGCGTAACCGCAAAGAGCTGAGGAAGCACCTCGATCAGCTCGAAGAAGCCAAGAAACGGGACCACCGCAAGCTGGGCCGCGAGCTGGAGATCTTTATCTTCGAAGAGGAGGTCGGGCCGGGCCTGCCCCTCTGGCTGCCGCGCGGCGCCATCATCATCGAAGAGCTCGAACGCCTCGCCAAAGAGACCGAAGAGGCCGCCGGCTACGATCGCGTGCGCACCCCCCATCTCACCAAGGAGGACCTCTTCCTGCGCAGCGGGCACCTCGTCTTCTACAAAGACAGTATGTACCCGCCGATGGAGATGGAGGGCGTCACCTACTACGTGAAGCCGATGAACTGCCCGATGCACCACAAGATCTTCGGCTCCAAACTGCGCAGCTATCGCGAACTGCCCGTGCGCCTGGCCGAGTACGGGACCTGCTACCGCTATGAACAGAGCGGGGAGCTCTTCGGACTGATGCGCGTCCGTTCGATGCAGATGAACGACGCCCACATCTACTGCACCGAGGCGCAGTTTGCCGAGGAGTTCATGCGCGTCATCGACCTGTACAAGTACTACTTCGACCTCTTCGATATCGAACGCTTTGTCATGCGTCTGAGCACACATCACCCCAGAAAGCTGGGCGATAAGTACGTCGACAACCGCTCCCTCTGGCTGCAGACCGAGGAGATGGTGCGCCAGGCCATGACCGACGGCGACGTGCCCTTTGAAGAGGAGCCGGACGAGGCCGCCTTCTACGGCCCCAAGATCGACGTCCAGATCTGGAGCGCCATCGGCCGCGAGTTCACCCTCGCCACCAATCAGGTCGACTTCGCCCAGCCGGAACGGTTGGACCTCTCCTACATCAACGCCGCCGGCGAAGAGGAGATCCCGTTGTGCATCCACCGCGCGCCGCTGAGCACACACGAACGCATGATCGGCTTCCTTATCGAGCATTACGGCGGCAACTTCCCGGTCTGGCTGTCGCCCGAACAGGTGCGGGTCATTCCCGTTACGTCGGCCCACAACGAGTACGCAGTCCAGATCGAAAAGCGGCTTGGCGAGACTGGGGCGCGGGTCTCCGCCGACCTGAGCAGCGACCGCATGAACAACAAGATCCGCCAAGCCCAGGGTATGAAGGTGCCCTATATGTTGATCGTGGGTGATCGCGAGGTGGAAGAAGAGACCGTTTCGCTGCGCCGCCGCGACGGCGTCCGCCAGAACGGCATGCCGGTGGCAGAGTTCGTCTCGCTTGTCGCTGAGCGTATCGCCACCCGCGCCAAGACACTGTAGAGAGAACGGCCCGTCACACATGCGCATCTTTCGCGTGAAGTACGAAACTGGTAGTGCCTTGAACCATCCGCGCCTCCGCTCGATAGAGGCGCATGCGAAAATATTCGCGCGCTGAAGTACAGGCTGGAGCGCATACGTTTTGCCTACTGCCGAACACACCTCACTGGATGGCTCGGTGCAGGTGTGTTCGGTATGTTTCTGTGAAATCTTCATGTTTAACCGTTCGACCCGGAATAACCGGCTCTCAATGAAGAGCGCTACTGGAGGTAGATGATGCACAACCGTTTGTTACTTAGTAGATTAGCAGCCGTACTGACAGCTGCCGCCCTGTTTGTGTCCGGCTGTGATCAATACATGACATCCAATTTGCAAATGGATGGCGCCGTCACCCAACAGGTTACCAAGGCCGATCGCGCCGGGTTCACGGTGGCCATGGTAGAGAAAGCTCTGCAACGCTACGACGCCCAGGGACGGGAGGCCACCGTTGACTACTACAACTCCCCGGAAAGCGTGGACGGCGAGTGGTATGTTTTCATCGTCGATGAGAACGACGAGATAATCGCCCACGCCAACCCGGATCTGCTGGGTGAGAGCCTGCACGGCCCTGTAGGGGTGGATATCACCGGCTATCGACAAGGCGAAGCCATCGCCGGCGCCACCGAGGAGGGGAGATGGGTCGATTACATCTTCCTCAACCTTGCCACCGGCAACCAGGAGTTCAAGCATACTTGGGCGGTGCGCCACGACGGGCTGATCTTCGCTTCCGGCTGGTATCAGATTCTGCCCGACCTCTCCCGCAGCGCCCCCACTAAGGCCGATCGTCCAGGCTACTCCGTCCATCTTGTTGAACAGGCCATCCAACGCTACAAGACCGAGGGACGCGCAGCCACCCTCGAATACATCAACTCGCCCGCAAACCTTGACGGCGAATGGTATGTCTTCCTCATCGACGAAAACGACATCCTCATCGGCCACCCCAGAGAGGAACTGCGCGGACAGTATTCCATAGGCGATGAAATTGGCGAGCTCGGCGTCGACATCACCGGATACCATTACGGTGAACTCCTGCACAGTGTCGACGAGGAAGGCCTCTGGGTCGACTACTTCTTCCTCAATATCGCCACAGGCAACCATGAATACAAACATACCTGGGTCGTCCGTTATGACGGCCTTATCTTCGGCTCCGGCTGGTACCAGGTCCTGCCCGGCTTGCAATTGGGCGCCACCAAAGCGCATCCCGTGGCCTACACCGTAGCCATGGTAGAGCAGGCCCTGCAGCGCTATGAAGCCCAGGGGCGAGAGGCGACGGTCGAGTACTACAACACACCGGAGAGCGCGGACGGCGAATACTATGTCTTTATCTTCGATGAGGACGATAAGTTGATCGCCCACGCCAATCCCGATCTCATTGGCATGGACCTGAAGGGAGACCTGGGCGTCGATGTCACCGGCTACCGCTTCGGCGACCTGATGCTCACCGCGACCGAAGAGGGACTGTGGGTGGACTATCTCTTCCAGAACCTTTCCACCGGCAACCAGGAGTTCAAACATTCCTGGGTGGTCAGGCGGGACGGGCTGCTCTTCGGCTCCGGCTGGTACCAGGTCCTGCCCGGTCTGAAAGTGGGCGTCACCAAAGCGGACCGTGCGGGCTACACCGTGGCCATGGTAGAGCAGGCCTTGCAACGATATGAGACCGAGGGGCGGGAGGCGACGATCGAATACTACAACTCCCCGGAAAGCGTGGACGGCGAATGGTTTGTCTTCATCTTGGATGAGAACGATCATGTGATCGCCTCCCCCATCCCTGACCTGTTAGGAGAAGATGCGAAGGGTGACCTGGCCGTTGATGTCACCGGCTATCGCTTTGGCGATCTGATGCTCAGCGCGACCGAGGAAGGACTGTGGGTAGACTATGTCTTCCTCAACCCCGTCACCGGCAACCAGGAGCTCAAGCATTCCTGGATGGTCAGGCATGATGGGCTGCTATTCGGCTCCGGCTGGTATCAGGTCCTGCCTACTCTGGCTACGGCAGTGACCAAGGCGCAACCGGCCGAATACACCGTCGCCGTCGTCGATCGTGCGCTCCGGTACTACAAGGCGTATGGCCGCGAAGAGGCGGTCGCCTATTACAATACGTCGGCAAGCGTGGACGGGGCGTGGTATGTCTACATCTTCGACGAGAACGATCAGTTAATTGCCCACGCCAACCCGGATCTACTGGGTATGGACCTGAAGGAAGAGCTGGGCCTGGACTCCACCGGCTATCATTTCGGCACCGACATGCTGCAAGCCACGGAAGAGGGGTTGTGGGTACACTACGTCTTCGTCAATCCCGCCACCGGCGAGGAGGAGACCAAGCACTCCTGGACCGTGCGCCACGACGGACTGCTCATTGGCTCCGGCTGGTATGAATAGACTTTCGCTGCGTGCCCTCTGGACGCGGTGATAAGACAAAACAGCAGGGGCGCTCGACTGGTGCCCCTGTTGGTCTCTGGCGCCGCATACGTGCGGTGATGCACGTAATCGCCATGTTCAGGCAGCCTGTTAACCTGGCGGCGCCCAAACACGAAAACTGTGTTCCGGACAACGACCTGTCGTCTCCAAACCTGAGCATCTACAGGTTCTGAACAACCTGATTCAGACAGCAGTTGTCCACCTATTGGGGCAACGTTCAGGCGCTTTTTTCAGGCTTGACGTAGCACTTTTGTAATGTTATACTCTCACGGATTTTACAGTCGATCGTTTTCCACAGATGTTTTTTGACAGCATCCCCATTTTGAAATAGGTGTTTCAATGCGCTACCACCTTAACATTCGGGCGCAAGGATTTATCTACTCACAAGGGGAGAGCGTCTCTACATCTGTGGTGTTAAGGGCAAAACGCCCAAAGGAGATCAGGAATTAGCAGAAACACAACACGAATCAACCACCGGATTCGTACGCGCGAGGTGCGGGTCATCGATGAAGTTGGCACGCAACTCGGCATCATGGATGTGCAGGCCGCTCTGCAGGCCGCCGAGGAGAGAGATCTGGATCTGGTAGAGGTTGCGCCCAATGCCAATCCACCGGTATGCCGGTTTATGGACTATGGCAAGTACCTCTACGAGAGACAGAAACGGGAGCGGGAGTCACGCAAGGCCCAGAAGCAGATCGAGATCAAGGAAGTGCGCTTGCGGCCTAAGACGGGCGAACATGATATTCAGGTCGTTCTCAACAAAACGAGAAAGTTCCTGAAGGATGGAGCCAAAGTACGGGTACGCATCCGCTTCCGCGGCCGCGAGATCGTCCACCGCGACATTGCCCTTGACTTGATGAAACGGGTGACGGAAGAGTTGGAGGACGAAGCTGTCGTCGAATCCCATCCGGGCTTTGAAGGCCGCAGCATGGTGATGCTTCTCGCCCCGGCCTCGTAGTCGAACTTCATAGCATCCTGTAGCTGCCGACCGCCAAATTTTGAGCTTGGCGGGCGGCTGTGCTATCATTTAGGCTTGCATGACGCCGTCAGTTGCGCATGCGCTGACGGGTGTGACAATGTCCAATGCGCCCCCGCCTTAAGGGGGCGCGATTTTCGTTTAGCTACTGCATCCTATCGTGCAGGCCCGGTCTGTCTCTGCATGTAAGGGGCGCGGCAACAACCGAGAAGACCTATGCCAAAAATGAAGAGCCATAAGGGCGCGCAAAAGCGCTTCCGTGTGACGAAAAACGGTAAGTTGCTGCGCCGCAAACAGGGCGGCAACCACCTGCGCCGCAAAAAGCGCAAGGTCAGCGACTACCGCCACAAGATTACGAGCCCAAACAAAGGTCAGGCCATAGCCGCCAAAAAGCTGGTCTCCTAGGCCTGTCTCGACGGGGTCGGGAACCTGGCAGAGCGCAACGCGTTTTTTCGTCCCCGACCCGATTGCAGTTCCATCGCCTATCCAACCATGCAGGCGGCTCAGGCCCAAAGCGACCCGCTCCCAGGCATCGCAACCGTTAGATACAAGGATTTAACCAATGGCACGTTCCAGACCAAAGGTTTATGCGCACAGGCGCCATAAAAAAGTACTCAAGTTCACCAAGGGCCAGTTTGGCAGCCGGTCCAAGCTCTTCAAGCGCGCCAATGAGGCGATGATCAGATCACTGGCCTTTGCCTATCGCGACCGCCGCACCCGCAAACGCGACTTCCGCCGGCTGTGGATTACCCGTATCAATGCCGCGGCCCGGATCAATGGCATCAACTACAGCCACCTGATCTACGGGCTAAAGAAGGCCGATGTCCAAGTGGACCGTAAAGTACTGGCCGATATCGCCGCAAACGACGCAGAAGGTTTCAGTGCCCTGGCTGAACTGGCTAAAAGCCACGTAAACTGATCCATTGCGCTGCCGTTTCACCGATTGAACGTACTATTGCATGCAACGGCCGCCCGGCCGTCCCACAACGCAGAGTGCAGATTGCAGAGACATACGTCTCTGCTTTTTTGTCCGATCTGTCCGGCGCCGGCATTTGATGCGCCTAGACCCCCCGCGTCGGCGCCGTAACTCTCTTCGGAGAGCCTGCGCTTCAGATTGCCGATGAAAGAGATCACCAGCGCCAGCAATCCCCAGATCAAACTGGCGGCCAGGTTGCACCGCCGCCGCCACCGCCAGGCCCACGGCCTCTGTCTGCTGGAAGGGACGCGCCTCGTGCAGGACGCCCTGACCATCGGCGCGCCCTTCCACACCTGCTTCATCACCGCCCCCGCCGCAGACGCGCAGCCGGAAGTTGCAGCGCAGCTCCAACGGGTCTGCCCCCTCTACCTTGTCCCCCCCGCCATTCTCGACAAGATCAGCGAGACCGTATCGCCGCAGAGCATCGCAGCCGTGGTCCCCATACCGGAGCTCCCCCTGCCTTCCGTCGCCGCGCTCACTCTCATTCTCGACGGCGTGCGGGACCCCGGCAACGCCGGCACCCTCCTGCGCACGGCCGCCGCCGCCGGCGCCGACCAGGTCCTGTTCGCGCCCGGCTGCGTCGACCCGTTCAACGGCAAAGTCCTGCGCGCGGCCATGGGCGCGCACTTCCGTGTTCCAATTCGTATCCTGGAAACCTGGGAAGCGGTCTGGGCCGCCCTGCCCACCGGCCAGCCCCTCTATCTGGCGAGCGCACAGGCCAGCACCCTCTACGACGAAGTCGACTGGAGCGAACCGTCGGCGCTGGTGCTCGGCAGCGAGGCGCACGGTGCGAGTTCACAGATGCGGGAAAGAGCGGAAACCGTGGCGGTTCCCATGGCCGCCGCCACCGAATCGCTCAACGTTGCCGCCGCCGGCGCCGTCATTCTCTTCGAGGCCGCGCGGCAGCGCAGGAACGCCAGGTCCTTCCCGTCGCCATGACCACAGCCGCCCGTGCATCTCGCCCGCCGGCACCGCTTCCGACCCAATGCCTTTCTTCCCTTTCTCTGTCCCCTTTATCGCCTGACCTCCCGTTCAGTATATCCCCCATTTTGGGATGACTCCTCCCTGCTGATTCGTTGACGACAGAGGGCCCATAGGCTAGAATTGCCTTGCCTGCGAAACTGTCCTCCTGTTGAAAATGTCAGAGTCGGAGTCGAATGTAGTATGAGGTCCGTTGACAACAAGCCGGGCACCGGGCAAACGGTATCAGGGAACGGCCGCACTACTGTGGATCGCGACCAGGCCATTCAGTCGCCCGGCAGAGAACGCCTGCCTAATACGCGCACACACTCCGTGATCGACTGCGACATCCACAATGAACTCTCCTCGATCGATCAACTCCTACCCTACCTTCCTGACTATTGGCAGGAGTACATTCGTATTTCCGGCTACCCCGGCCCGTCTGGAGGCGACTACCCGCGCGGCGCACCGATTTCGGCCCGCCCCGGCAGCCTGCCCCAGGGTGGCGGCGCGGCCGGATCCAGCCTGGAGCTTGTCCGCGAACAGGCCCTTGCGCCCTTCAATACGGAAATCGGTATCCTCAACTGTGCGTTTCGTGCACAGAGCGTCAAACAGGAAGACCTGGCCGTCGACCTGGCGACAGCCGTCAATCGCTGGCAGATCGACGAATGGCTCACACCCGAACCGCGCTTGCGCGGTTCCCTTGTCGTCCCCAGCCAGTCTCCGGCCCGTGCGGCCCGGGAGATCGATCGTTTCGGGGCACACCCGCAGTTTGTCCAGGTAGTTCTGCCTGTCCGCTCTTTCATTCCCTACGGCAATCGATTTTATGATCCACTCTACGCGGCCGCAGTTGAACACGATCTCGTCATCGGCATACACTACGGCGGATCGCCGGGCCACCCCCCCAGCCCTGTGGGCTGGCCTTCGACCTACCTCGAAGAGTATGCCAATATGGCGCCGGTCTTCCAGTCCCAGGTAATCAGTCTCGTCGCCGAAGGGGTCTTCGATCGTTTCCCCGACCTGCGCATTGCGCTGATCGAAGGCGGTTTCGCCTGGATGCCTCCGCTGATGTGGCGGCTGGACAAGGAGTGGAAAGGGCTGCGTTCAAATGTACCCTGGGTCAGACGTCCGCCATCCGACTACATTCGCGATCACATTCGCCTTACGGTTCAACCTGTCGACACGCCGCCCGACCCCGGCTATATTCTTCAAGCGATCGAGCAGATGGAGTCCGATACAATGCTCATGTTTGCCACCGACTACCCGCACTGGCACTTTGATCGCGACGAAGATGCCTGGCCCGCAACCCTGCCTGAACCCCTGCACGCCAACGTCTGGTCTGAGAACGCCCGCGCCTTCTATCGATTCAATGGAGAACCATCATGACAGTCGAGCTGGAAACGACCACGCAGCCGCATGTCCCGAAAAAGGCTGGGCTGTCCGTCATTGACACCGACATCCATAACTTTGACGTGCACATTGACCCGGTTTTCAGGCAGATAATCACCGACTACCTCTCGCCGGAATGGCAGGACTTCCACAGAATGTTCGGTCAGCGCGCCCATTACATGCGCGGCCTGCATGGCGGCTCCTATCCCCGCTTCCATCGCAATGCCGCCCGTGTCGATGCCTGGCCCCCGAACGGGCGCCCACCTGGCACCGACCTCGACTTCATGCGGCTCCAGCTGCTCGACGCCTGGGACATTGAGTACGGCATCCTGAATCCCCTTGCCGGCGCCGGCGGCCAGCTGAACATGGAATATGGTGCCCAACTGGCCCGCGCCGTCAACGACTACCAGGTCGCCGAATGGCTCGAACCCGAACCGCGGCTGCGCGCTTCGATTCTGGTCAACTATGAAGATGGGGAACTGGCCGCGCAAGAGATTCACCGCCGCGGCAGCCACCCCGGATTCGTGCAGGTTCTCACGGTCGTCCGCACCAGTGAACCTCTCGGCAAGCGCAAGTACTGGAAGATGTACGAAGCCGCCCTCGAATACGACCTGCCGATCGGCATCCACGTCGGCGGCCAGGGCGGCCATCCACTCACTGCCGGCGGCTGGCCCTCATACTACCTTGAAGATCACTGCGGTATGCCCCAAGCCTACCAGGCCCATATCGCCAGCTTCGTCTGCGAAGGCGTATTTGAGCACTTCCCTGGGCTTCGTATCATCATTATCGAAGGCGGCTTTGCCTGGGTCCCCGCCTTTGCCTGGCGCATGGACAGAAGCTGGAAACGGCTCAAAGCCGAAGTGCCCTTCCTGAAAAAGGCGCCCTCCGAATACATCCTGGAGCACTTCTGGTTCACGACCCAACCCATGGAAGAGCCGCGGCAGCCGCGTCACCTTGAGCAGATTCTTGAACACCTGGACGGTGGAAGCCGGCTCATGTTCGCCACCGACTACCCCCACTGGGACTTTGACTCGCCCGACCGCGCCCTTCCGGGTACGCTCCCGTTTGAGGTCAGACGAAACATCATGTCCGAAAACGCGCGCCGGTTCTACAGGCTGCCTTAGCGCAACAGCAGGACCGGCGCAGCCTTCATTGCGGCGCGATATCGGCTATTCTTCTTGGCCGGCCCGCGCGTAACTCCCCGGCGCCGGCGGCGTGTAGTATCTACCGGGCACCACCCCTTCAGCAAGGATACGATTCTTGATCCTTGTCTCCTCCGCCTCATACTCTTCCGTAAGCTCGATGCACTCATCCGCAAACCAGGAGGGCACGACAACCACGCCATCCGCATCCCCGACCAGTACATCGCCGGGGCACACCAAGGCCCCGCCGCACTGAATCTCCACATTCTCCTGTGCAGGAATGGCGTAGGGGACGCCGCCGCGGGGCGTTCGATCGCGGGCATAGATGATCAGCCCGAACTCCTCCTCCTTTATGACATCCAGGTCGCGAATGCTGCCGTCGGTGACGATGCCGTCGGCGTTGTTCATCTTCAATTGCAGCGCCTTGACATCACCGAAGATACAAGGGCGGGAATCGCCCATCACGTCACAAACGAGCACGTCACCGGGGCCGCAGCGGGCCATAGCCAGGTACTCCGGAGACTGCTCGCCGACATGCACTCTCGCCTGCAAATCCGGACGTGGAGGCAGGTAGCGCAATGTGCGGGCACGCGCGGCCAGCCTCTCGCCCGGGGTCCGGAGACGAACATTATCCATGAAGGAAAAATAGACACCGGAGTGCCTGAGGAGGATGTCCCATACGTTCGCGGTAGCCACATTCTTGAAACGGTCGAGGGTCTGCTGCGAGACGTCTACTGACGCGTAGATGCTCTCACTCATTTTGCGTTTCTCCTTTTGGAATGAGAATTGGGAGGAAAACTACCTGTCGACAGTTCGACGGGTAGTTTTCACGGGGAGTGAAAGCGGGGGAACCAGCCTCCCTGAATTCTGACCGCGAAGCCGGTCGCAAGAGGCGTCCTGATGCTATTGTGAAATCCGCCTTTGCATGGACCCAAAATCGCAGCCTATATGTCCGGAAGCTCGGACTCTTGAGGGCACCTACATTCCAAGACAATTCTAGCCTATGGGCCCTCAGCCGTCAACGGATCGTCAAAGCTGCCCTGAGCGTGCATCCCAATATGGGGAACGAGAATACGTATACCTCCGAAAGCAACCAGGCTACGTGCATTTACCGTTCCCATCTCCGGCAGACCAATGGTGTCACTCTCTCCTCTTCACGCTCTCCTCGCCTTCGGGCCTGCGCCCCTGCATCGCCCGCCTGACTAGCCCGCCGAGATGGTTCTTCCCAACAATCGTGCCAACCCAACAGTTTCCCCCCAAAACAGCCCTGTGTCTACCCAAGAACCGGCAAACCTTTTCAGCCACCGCTGGCTTTCAATTCCCCCCAGACTGCCTCCACCCCCAGAACTGGGTCGCATCCCCATCAGAATAGCGTTTTGACAACCATTTGGGCGCGGGATACACTAATTTTCAGCTGTGTCTCTCTTCTTCGGGGCGCACGGGAGTAGCGATGGATCTGACAAGCCTGCTCGGTTATATTCTGGTCGGCCTGCTCTTCGGCTGGGTAAGCTCGACCCTGGTCGAATGGGTCTGGTATCGTGGACGCCGCCGCCGGATCGATCTGTCCGCGATGGCATCAGCCGCGCGAGGTACGCAGCCGCTGCCCGAAGGTCCGCCCGCACAAACCTACGGCGCGCCGCCGGGGCCGGCAGCCGCCGCGAACGCACAATCGGGACGCCGCCGCGCCCGCAACGATGCACGGCCCGAACCACCTCCGGCACAGAACCTTTCGAACCGGCCGGACAACCTCACCGCCGTCTACGGCATCGGCGGCCTCTACGAGCGGCGCCTCTATCAGGTCGGCATCTTTACCTGGGACCAGCTCTCCCGCGTCGACGCCGAATCGCTCCAACAGATTACCAGGGCCCTGCCCGGCAGCGACACACACGCCTGGACCGAGCAGGCCCGGTTGTTGGCCCAGGCCAACAACCGCATCGGCGCGGTCTACGACGGTCCGCTGCCCGAAGATCTGACCCGTATCGCCGGCATCGATCAGGTGTTTGAGGATGAGCTCTACGCCGCCGGCATCTTCACATACCGCCAGCTGGCCGAGCGCACGCCCGACGAGCTGGCCCGCATCATCCCCGCCCACCTCGCAGGCGAAGAGCTCGACTTCGTCAGTTGGATCGTCCAGGCCGATTCTCTGCGCGACGAATACTACACCGATGAGCCGCCGATCCTTTAGCCTGGACCGTGCCTGTTGAACATGCAGCCGCTCTGTTTTCCTGGGGTCAAATTTTGCCCTCATCTACCCCGTAGGCTAGAATTGAGGGCTGTTGTCGCGGGTCCCTAGCTCAATTGGTAGAGCAACGGCCTTTTAAGCCGTGGGTTCTGGGTTCGAGTCCCAGGGGGCTCATTGAGGAGAGTGAATAATGCGCCTATGACCGCATCAGGCGCACGCGATGCAGAGCGCTTAAGCTCTGCATTTTTCATTTCCAGGAACGATAGACGGTGCCGTGTTAGACGCAGTTCCTGAATCCGGTTCCGACTCGCTAACTACCCGGTCTGCCTGCTCTGGCAAGGCCGCTCTGCCACTCCCTTCCCTTCCGGCCCGCATAGAGCATGTAGTAGGCGTCCCCGGCCTCAAAGACCTGCGGCGTCAGAATACCGTCGCAGTCCCATGCCCCGCGCGCCGCGGCGGGCGTGAAGATCGGGTTGTGCGGGTTCGCCTCAAAGCTGCGGAAGTCCCGCGTGCGCACGTGCCCGATCTGCCACACCTCGCTGTCGTCCGCCCGCCCGCCGTACAGAATGTGGAAATAGCGCGGACCCTTGAAGATCTCCGCCTCGCGCACGCCGCCGCTGTCCCACGCCAAACCGCTGCCGCTGAATATCGGATTGGCCGCGTCCTTGGTGACGGCCGCGGGGTTGCTGGTCGGCGCGGTCGCGTGGCAGATGACCGGCGGCCCCTCCGACTCGCCCGTGTAGATGATGTGGATCGTGTCGCCGTCGATTGCCATGGAAGGGTGCGACGAGCCTGCACTCTCGTACGTCGTGTCCGCCGCAATCACCGGCGTCGGACGCACGCGTGTCCACACGCCGAAATCCCCGTCGCCCACCAATAGCCCCGTCTGCTTGGGCGGCTTGAGCCGCCGGCCGAGATAGTAGACATAAAACCTGTCGTCGGCCGGATTGAGGAAGGGGAAAGGGTACTCGGTGGTGAAATCGTCGAACCCGGCATCCGAGGGCACCAGGACGGGATTCCTCGGGTCGTGGGTAACGGCCGCAGGGTCGCTCGTCGGCGCCGTGCTGTGCATCAGCACCCAGAAGTTGTCCTTCCTGCGCCTGCCCCACAGGTAGTGGACCGTCTCGCCCACAACGATCGCATGCGCGGCCGCAGCCCACTCCGGCGGCTCACAGAAAAAGACCGGGTTGCCCTCCCTGATACGTTCGAAACTCGCGAACAGTTCAAACGGAATCTCATCATGCGCTAGTCTGCTCATACTGTCTCCTGAAGCTGCAAAAAAACCGGAAACTGCCTACTACCCTAAAGCCCAGCCCACCAGGTTACCGAACAGCCGCTCCGCCACCGGATCTTTACCGAGGTTTTCGACGAGCCGGTGCGTACACAGGATGTACCGGCCTTCACCATGCGCAATCTCCGTAAGGTCGGCCCCGTGGAAGGCCGCGGTCACGCCGGTGTAGTTCTGCTTGTGCTTCAGACCGGCGTACCAGTCATAGGTGACGTTGCCGCTGATCCAGTCCGTCTCCGGCGTCACGATCGACCAGCGTGAAACCACGTCGCGGTACTCCTGCCCCATCAGACAGGCCGACGGCAGACCGTCGTAGACCGGATGCTCGCGCACAACGTGGCTGCACGGCGTCCACAGACCCTTGCCGCTGTAATAGGTCACCGCGAACGGCAGGAGAATACCCTTTGAAAGGAATTTCTCCATGCGAAATTTGGTTCCCAGGGCGTCCTCCGGCGGCATGCCGAGGAAAACAGCCGTCCCGCCGCCGCTGACCCACTGCGCCAGTTCGGCGAAGACCGGCAGCTCCTCACCGCCCCAACCATTCAGATTCACCAGCGTCCGTTGACTACGCGGCGTATCCCCCGAAAACGGCGTCGAACGCAGGTCAGAGCCGGCCAGGTACGCGCCCAGCGCGCCGTCGAGATCGATCAGCGCGACCTCCTGCCCGGGAAGGGCCGATCCCGCCTGCTCCAGCACATAGAAGCTGGAGCAGTTACGCGCAACCGTCTCAGCGTCGGCAGCAAACGTGACCTCGACCAGGCAGCGCCCCGCCAACCCGTCGGTGGCAACGCCGTACTCGCCCAGATCAACGATCCCCGCCGGCAGCGTCGTCTCTTCGCTGTGATCCAGCACGCGCCGCCCGTCGCCGGCCGTGACCTGCAGCGAGAGCGTCCCCGTCACAGCCTCTTCGTCATTGACCGACGTCAGCAGGATCTGCACATCCTGCCCCGAGTAGACATTCTGCCGGCTCGGACGAACTGCGATATAGCGGTCGGCAAAGGTCTCCTGGATCGCATAGTAGGCGCGCTTGGGGTTGCGAAAATTGTCGATCAGTCCTGCCCCCACAATCCAGTCGCCGTCGTTGAGCGAATGGATGCCGATACCGGCGATGTCGCCGTTAATGCGGCAGGCCTCAGCCATCAGCTTGTTGCCGGTGTAGTGAACCTCCTGGCAGGCCAGCATGAAATCGTGAAACGTCGGGAAGACCTCCTCCAGCCCCGTCCGTTCATAGACCGCCAGGTAGGAGTCGTGCAGACGCTCATGGATGCGGTAGTCCGGCGTGATGGGGTTGCCCTCGCGGCGGTATTGGGCCATATTGGCTTCCAGGTCGGGGATGCTGCCGTAGCCCAACTCGGAAATGTTGGTCAGCAGGCCGGGCTCGATATGGCTGCGCGTGTGCCGGCCCAAACTCGTGCGCCCCATCGCCGCCAGCTCCGCTTCCGTCTTGCCCAGCAGCATCAGATTGTCGTAGTTCTCCTGCGCGAACGGCGTGCCCGGGTAGTCGTGGACGTCGTTGATCAGCGTCGGCTCGTATGAACCGGGCAGATAGACGCTGCACAGACCGGCAAAGCCGCCGGCCTCGTCGATAATCAGCCGTGTGGGATCCAGCTCGCGCGCCTTCAGCGAAGTCGTGTGCCGCAGCCGTTTCAGCCCGTCCCGCAGGATCTCGTTGAACATCTCCCAGATGACGATTGAGGGATGGTTGCGGTCGCGCAGCACCATCTCCGACACCTCGTTCTCGATCCGCTGCCGCGTATAGGGCGTAATCTGCGGCCAGTTGTCCATGCACTCGACCGGCAGCGCGCCCACGTACAGCACGCCCATCTCATCCGCCATATCGTAGACCACCGGCGGCTGCGGCTTGCGCCAGGGCCGCACCATGTTGATGTTGCCCTCTTTGATCAGCCTGAACTCCTTCCGGAGCAGCTCCAGGTCCCGCGGATAGGCCAGCGAATGGGGGTAGAAGGCCTCGTTGAAGGTCGTCTTCAGAACGATCTTCTTTCCGTTGAGATAGAAGCTCTTGCCCTCGGCCGTGAACTCGCGAAAACCGAACCGCGTCTCCACCCGCTCCGAAAGCCCGTCCGCCAGCTGCACGCTGGTCGTCGCCAGGTAGAGGAAGGGATCATCCAGCTGCCACAGCCTGTGGCCGGCCACGTTCAGTTCCAGCGTCACCTCGCTATTGCCCGGCCGCAGGTTATGTTCTGCACTGACCGAGCCTGCGGTCCCGCCGTCTGCCCAAGCCGTGATCGCACACTGAATTTCGGCTCTCTGTGTCTTGAGGCTGGTATTACGCAGCGCCAGCTCCACCCGCACATCGCCCGAGCTGACATCGCCCGTTACAAATGCGCTCTCAATGTAGACCGCGTCAGTGGCGATCAGCGAAACCGGCTGCCAGATCCCGCCGGCGATGGCGCCGCGCCAGTGCGGCATGTCGTCCCGCCCCAGCCCGTCGATCACGACGTCACGGGTGATCAACGGCGTGATCACCCGCACCGCCATGAAGTTCTCAGCGCCCGCATCCAGGAGGTCACCGACCTCCAGCTCGAAGCCGGTATAGCCGCCTTCATGCGCGCCCGCCGCCTCACCGTTGACCCACACCTCCGCCCGGTAGTTGACCGCATCGAACCGGACCCGGACCGTCCTGCCCTCCCACTCCGCCGGCAGATGGAAGCTCCTGCCGTACCACGCAGCGCCCTCGTAGTCCTGCCTGAACTCCTCCAGGCAGGCGGGGACCGTAACCTCCTCGACGGCGTGGTAGCTGTGGAACCGTTCCCGATCCTGCCAGTTCAGCGTCCGGCCCTTGTTGTCATCGTCGAAGATGACCTGCCAGCTGCCGTCGAGTGATAGCGTGCGATTCATGTGTGTCCTGTTCCCTGTTGAATTTGACTTTCGGATCCCTGTCTTCAGCAACTGGTGTTCACCTGACAGCAAGGGGTCACCAAAACTAAAAACTAACCTCTAATAACGTGACTGCTAAGTCCTTGCCCAAAGGCGCTTACAATTCAGCACGGCGAAAAGTGCTTTTCAATCCTTATCAAACCTATCGCCTATCAATCGCTGCTTTCACTAACCCCTGGCCCCTAGTCCCTAGCCCCTGCTTTTCTGGGCGGTCGGGCCTATTCGGCCCTCCCTTGTGCGGGGGCTCCGCCCCCGCAACGCCCCCTCTCCTACAACCTCGCGTCGCAGCGAGTGTGTGGGCAATACGAAGTTGCCGACCCGTGTCGGCCCACGCTTCCCCCAGCCTACTGGCAAATTCCGAAAATGTGCCAAACGCGAGCAAGACAGGCGAGGCCACTCCCATACATCCCCAACGTTCACCGCGATGACCATCACAAGCCCACTACACAAATACTCACGGTACATTCCCCCAGACAGACCGCATACAGCACACACGGAGCATGGCTTAACAGTTACCTAAAGATCAGAAACTACCCCTACGGCCCCGCTTTACCTGTCGCCATGATCGTGCCCGCACGCGGCAGCTGTTCGGCCCGGCTGGGCAGATCGTCGCCAATCTCCACCAGCCAGTCCATCAGCTGTTGACGGAGCGCCACCTTCGTGGCTGCCAGCCTTGGCTCTGCGATCAGGTTCTCCATCTCATGCGGGTCAGCCTCCAGGTCGTAGAGCTCGTCGATCGCCTGCGGATTCCAAACGTACTTGTATCGCTCGTCCCGTATCGCCCGCACCGCGAAGTTCATGCCGTTGTACAGGTTGTAGACACCGTACGCCGTCTGCGGCCAGTCAGCGGGCCGCGCTCCCGTGCCCACCAGCGGCAGCAGATCCCGCCCCGCGCGCGGCCGCTCTGCCGTAGCCGCGGCGTCGATGAGACCGAAAAGCGTCTCGCCCACGTCGATCAGCGAAACGAAGGCATCCTGGGTTGCCGCCGCGCTGCCGGGCCTGCGTATGATCAGCGGAATGCGCCACACCTCCTCATAGAAATAGGCCCCCTTGTCGAAGCGGTTGTGCGCACCCTCCATGTCGCCGTGGTCCGCGACGAAGACCACCGTCGTCGACTCCTGCAACCCCAGCCGTTCCAGCGCATCCAGCACCCGCCCGATCGCCTCGTCGACCATCATGATGTGCGCGTGCGAGTAGGCCACGACCGTGCGCCACTCCTCCTCGTCCAGCAGCGATGTATCCATACAGGGCCACCACGCCACCGCGTGAAACCAGGGCCTGCCCGCGCAGTTATCGCGCAGATTGGCCGGTAGCTCGACCTTGTCTCGGAGTTCCTGCGCGATGCCAATATACGGCTCAGGCAGATGGTGCGGGAAATGCGGCTCCGCCGAAGAAACGGTCAGAAAGAACGGTTTGCTGCGATCGCCTGCAGCCCACTCTTCGAGGAAGCGGACGCCGTTCTTCATCACCGGGAAAGGCGGGCACTCTTCCATGGACTGCGCCGTATCGCCCCAGAACGGCGCGCGGCCCCGGATCAGACCCTGCGTCTGACGGTCGTAGTTGTCCTTGGCGAACTGGTAAGAGAAGCTGCTTGTCTCCGGATCGTAGGGCCGGCGCTGCACCTCTGCATCGGGGTCAAAACGGTGAGCCCCGCGCGCCTCCGGGTTTACCGGCCCGAGGTGCCACTTGCCGAAGTAGCCGACGTGATAGCCCAGCCGCGCCGCCTCGTCGATCCAGGTGCGCTCCGTCAACGGCGGCGAGAACTGCTGTGAATACCCCACCGCGTAATTGTCGGTGATGCCCGTCGCGTGCGGCCAGCGCCCCGTCAGCAGCGTCCCCCGCGCCGGCGTACACAGCGGGCAGGTCGTAAGAGCATTGCTGAAGACCGTCCCCGCAGCCGCCAGCCGGTCGATATTCGGCGTAGCGATATCCGCCCCGCAAAAACTGAAAGCCGATGCCGGCCACTGGTCCGTCAATACAAAAAGAACATTCTCCGCAGCCATCAAAAGACTCCCCACAAGCTATGAAAAGTAACCAATCGGAACTGAATGAAGTTTCTCGCCCCTAGCCCCTAGCTCCTCGCCCTACCCCTTCGCCCCGGTCGTGGCAATCCCCTGAATGAAATAGCCCTGGAAAATGAAAAAGATGATGATGACCGGCAGCGAGGCCACAAACGAGGCCGCCATCAGATGGTTCCAGTCAGTGCCGTACTGGTCGCGAAAACCGTTCAGCCCCAGCGGAATCGTCCACTTGTCGACGTCGTTCAAGACGATCAGCGGCCACAGAAACTCGTTCCAGTTCCACAAGAAGGAGAAGATCGCAACCGTCGTCAGGCCCGGTATCGCCAGCGGCAGCAGGATCTGCCACAGTATCCGAAACGGTCCGCAGCCGTCCAGTTTGGCCGCCTCATCCAGCTCCAGCGGCAGGGTCAGGAAAAACTGGCGCAGCAGAAAGATGAAAAAGGGGCTGCCGCCCAGAAAGTTGGGGACGATGAGAGGATAGTAGGTGTTGATCCAGTCCAGACTGCGATAGAGAATGAAGAGCGGGATCATTGTCACCTGCCAGGGCAGCATCATCGTCGCCAGCAATATGATAAAGAGGACATTCCGCCCCGGAAAGCGCAGGCGGGCAAAGCCATAGGCGACAACCGCTGAGGAAAGTATCTGCCCCACCACGCTCAGCACCGTGACATAGATTGAATTACGGAAGTAGAGGCCGAACGGCATGACCGTCAGCGCCTCGAGATAGTTGCGCCACAGGATCGGGTCCGGCATCCACTGCGGCGGGTACTGGAAGATCTTCTCCATCGGCTTCAGTGAAGTCGAGATCATCCACAAAAAAGGTACCAGGAAGGCGGCCGCGCCCGCCAGGGCCAGCAGGTGTATTAGCGTCCTGGTGGTCCAGTTCAACAGCTGATATCGATTGGACGGCAAACCGATCGTGTTTCTCATCGTTCGCGGCGGATGACCGGTGGCCATTCTCAAGCGCCTCCGATTCTACCTTCGTAGTGCACCCAGTGTTCCGACGAACGCAGCATCGCCAGCGAGATGACCAGAACCACCACGAACAGGACCCACGCCAGCGCCGAAGCATAGCCCATGTGGAACCATTCGAAGGCGTTGCGGTAGATGTAAAGAACAAGAAAAAGGGTCGCGTTCCCGGGGCCGCCCGCAGTCATGATGTAGGCCTGCGTAAAGATCTGGAAACTGCCGATCACATTCATCACCAGAGCAAACAGAACCACCGGCGACAACATCGGCAACGTGACCTTCAGAAACCGCTGCCATGTGTTGGCGCCGTCGATCGTCGCCGCCTCGTAAAGGTGGGCCGGGATGCCCTGCAGGCCGGCCAGAAAAATGACCATGCCGGTCCCCACCTGCCACAAGCTCATGATAATCAGCGCCGGCAGCGCCCAGCGCGAGGAATGAATCCACTGCGGCCCTTCAACGCCAAACAGCCGGATGAAAGAGTTCAGCACCCCGTATTCCGGGTTGAAGATCCAGATCCACATCATGCTGACTGCCACCAGAGGTATGACCGCCGGCAGGTAGTAGATCGTGCGGAAAAGGCGCCGGCCCGCCAGCTGCTGATTCATCAGCAACGCCAGGGCCAGCGAAAGTACCGCCGAGACCGGCACGCGGAAGATGACATAGATGACTGTCACCTTGATGCTCTCCCAGAAGAGATCATCCTTGAACAGCAGCTTGTCGAAGTTGCGCACACCGATGAACTCCGGCGCCGACAGGATGCGCCATTCGGTCGAGCTGATATAGAAGGCCGCCAGGATCGGCGCCAGCTGAAAGATGAGGAAACCCAGCAGCCAGGGTGAAATCGCGATGTAGCCCGCGATCGCCTCCTTGCGCGCGATGCCGCTCATACGCGGCCGTTTCCCGGCCCCGAGTGCGTCTGCGGCCTGACCGACCTGCGCTTGCCTGCTGCGCATCACCTCTCCCTTTCCGAAAACTGGTGGCCAGCGAATAACGGCCCGCAGCGCGCCCCGCCGCCAGCCGTCAATGTATGTCTAAACCAAAAGAGGAGAGGAAACAATCCTCTCCTCTTCGGATACATACGAGCAACGGCAGCGCTCAACCCGCCGCTACTAATTTCCCCAGAATGCGGCGAGGATCTCGTCGACCTGGGGTCCGGCCGCCGCCACCGCATCCTCAACCGACTTCTCCCCCAGAAATGCCAGGTTTAACTCTGGCGTGATCGCCCTCGACATGATCTCCGTAATCGGTGCGATCGTGGGCCAGACCTGCATGTGCGGCGCGCTGTCGATAAACACCTGCCGCGTCGGCGGCTTGGGCAGCCCCGCGAAGTGTTCGCTTTCGGCAATATGCCGCATCGCCGGCACGTCGCCGATCGTCTGCGCCACCGTGATATTGCTTTCCTCGTCACTGATGATCTTGAGGTACTCCCAAGACCAGTCCGCGCTCTGCGTGCCCTTGGGAATGCCGTGTCCGTAATATTGGGTATAGCCGACCGGGGGCTGTCCCGCCGCCCGCGGCAGCGGCCCGACATCCCAGTCCAGCCCCTCAACGCGCGTCAGTGCGCCGATCCCCCACGCGCCGGCCGTGAACATCGCCACCCGCCCGGCCGTAAACAGGTCCTGCGCGCTTCCCAGCCCCTCGATCTCCGCCGGCGTGGGCGAGACACCGTGCGTCAGCCGCAAATCCGCCAGCCACTGAAGCGCAGCCAGCGCCTCCGGGCTGCCAAGACCGGAAGACTGCTGGTCGTCTGACAGCACGTCTCCGCCGCCGAGCCGCAGAAATGGATACCAGTAGGGGAAGAACATGCCGTAAACATCCGTCCTGCCGTCCCCGTCGGAGTCCGCAGTAAGGGCCTGGGCCGTCTCCAGGAATGAGTCCCAGTTCCAGGTATCGTTCTCCCACGAGGTGGGCAGATCGTCCAGGCCGGCCTCGCGGAAGAGCGCCCGGTTGTAGTAGATCACGAACGGGTTCCAACCGCGCGGCACGGTAACCAGCTGGCCTTCGGTCGTGCCCAGTTCGATGATCCGCGGGTAGAACACGTCGAAAGTGAACTCGTCGTCCGCGTCGGCGAAAGGAATCACGTTCAGCAGCGCTTCCTGGCCGCGGAAAAACGGCTCCCACCTGTGGTTCAGCTGCATCGTGTCCGGCGGTGTCCCGGCCGCGATCGCCGTCAGCACCTTCTCACCGTACTGTCCGCCCGGCACCGAATTCTGGCTGGCCGTCACATTCGGGAACTTCTCCGTCATCCGCTGGGCCAGGATCTCACGGTCTTCAATAAACTCCGGCCGCGTACCCCAATACTGGGCCACAAGCTCGATCGGTTCTTCCGACATCGATTCGCCTTCGTCCGCCGCAGCCGCACCCGTATCCCCTGCCACGGGAGCGCACGCCGCCACAAACGCGCCGCCCGCCACCAGCGCCGAACCCTGCAGAAAATGCCTTCTGCTCAACTTTCCAACTGTCACAGCCACTCTCCTTTGTGTTGACGTTCTCTCTCTTTTAATTTTCAGTGATTCTCACCTCAACAAGCGGTCATGAAGTACTAAAAACTAGAAACTGAAAACCAAAAACTGCCTTACTGCTTCATCCCGCTCAACGCGATGCTGGAGATGAACTGCTTCTGCAGCATCAGGAAGACCACGATGACCGGCACACAGGCTATCACCGAGCCGGCCATCTGGATATGGATCAGCGTAATGAACTGGCCCTGCGCCATCGCCAGCGCCAGAGGCAGCGTGAACAGCTCCTTCGAGTTGATCACCAGGACCGGCCAGAACAGCGTGTTCCAGATGCCCAGAAAGCTGAAGATACCCAGCGCCCCCAAGCCGGCGCGGGAGAGCGGCATGATCACGTACAGGTAGATATGCCAGTGGTTGCCGCCGTCGATCAGGGTCGCTTCATCCAGGCTGATCGGGATCTGGTTGAAGAACTGGCGCAGCAGAAAAGTGCCGAACGGGCTGAAAAGGCCGGGAAAGATGAGGGCGGTATAGGTATCGATCAGCCCGGCCGACCAGACCATCGTGTATAACGGGATGATGGTCACGTAGTGGGGAATCATCATCGTCGCCAGAAAGAGGAGGAAGATGGCGTCGCGGCCGGGGAAGCGCAGACGGGAAAAGGCATAGGCGCCCAGTGAGCAGACGATCAACTGGCCGACGACGGACACGGTGGTCACAATGGCGCTGTTGAGCAGGGCGCGGCCGATGTTGTAGTTGACCACAGCCTCGACGTAGTTGGTCCACTGCGGCACTTCCGGTATCCAGATCGGGGGGAACGCTTCAACCTCTTGCAAGGTCTGCAGCGACGCCGAAATCATCCACAGGAACGGGAACAACAGCGCTGCCGCACCCAGGGCAGTGACCAACTGCAGGCTGACAGTCTCTCTGCGCCTAAGCTTCATTGAAAGTCTCCACGCCTGTTCACGCTGCCTACTGGTAGAAGACCCATCGCTTTTGTAAGACCCATTGAATGAGGGTAAAGAGAAGAATGATGGCAAACAGGACCCAGGAAAGCGCCGCCGCGTACCCCATGCGCAAGTTCTGGAAACCGCGCGTGTAGATGTAGTAGCTCAAGGTCCGGGTCGAGTCGGCCGGACCGCCGTCGGTCATGATGAATATCGGATCGAAGAGCTGGAGCGTGTTGATGATGCCGATGATCAGGGCAAAGAACATCGCCGGCGAGAGCAACGGCAGCGTGATCTTCCAGAACTGCTGCCACCTCGAAGCGCCGTCGATGCTTGACGCCTCGTAAAACTCATTCGGTATCGATTGCAGACCGGCCAGGAGGATGATCGTCTTCCAGGAGAGCGTTTTCCAGGTGATGGTGATGATGACCGCCGGCATGGCCCATTCCGGTCGCGACAGCCACGGGATCGGGTCGATGCCCAACGGCCCCAGCAGGGCGTTGATCGGGCCCTCCAGGCTGTACATGTAGCGCCACGCGATCGCGACCGCGGCCCAGGTGGTGATCAGGGGCAGGAAATAGATCGTACGGTACAGATCGATGCCGCGCATGGCGTTCTTCAGCAGCAGCGCTGCACACAGCCCCAGGAACGTATTGAGCACCTCCAAACCGACCGTAAGGTAGAGCGTGTTTTCGAGCGTGTGGTAGAAGGTCGCGTCGGTGGCAACTTCGACGAAATTACTCAGACCGACGAACTTGATCGGATCGATGATGTTCCACTCGGAAACACCCAGCACCAGCGCCGTGCCGATCGGGAGCACCTGCAGCAGGAACAGACCCAGCAGACTCGGCGCCAGAAACAGGAGCGCGACATAGAGGTCCTTGTGACGTCTCCCCTTGGGCCGCAATATGGACCAGGGAGCGGAAACTGTCTGCGCCTTTTGCCCGGTCGCCATCGTTGTTCTCCAACTGAGCGGTAGTGAAGAGAGAGAAGCAGGGAGCGGGAACGCTTCTCTTTCCCTGCTTCTCTCCTTTAATCCCTTTCTTTCTTCTTGCCTCTCGCGCCTATGCCTCCAGCAGCGGCTCCGTCTCGGTCTTGATTTGGATGGCGGCTTCTTCAGCCGATTTTTCGCCGATGGCGATCAGGTCCATCTCGCGGTCCCAGATCTCCAGGAACTCCTGGTTGCGCCGGATGAACGGCTGCGGGTGCACCGTATCCATCATGAACAGGAACGATTCGGGATGCGCGGGCGGCTCGAACAGGAAGGAGTCCGACTCCATCGCCGCCTTCACCGAACTGCCGGCGTGGCCGTTGCGCAGCAGGAACTGCGCGCCTTCCAGCGATGCCGTGTACTGGATCATATCCCAGGCCGCGTCGGGATTGGGCGCGCCCACCGGGATCGTATACGAAAAGCCTCCCGTCCAGGTGGCGTACTGCACCGACTTGGGCTGCGGCACGACGCCCCAATTGATGTCCGAGCCTTCCATACCCTTGCGCGTCCACGTGCCCACGTCGCGCAGGGCCAGACGCCCCTGATCGAACAGGCCCCCGGCGCCGGCATCCGCCGAACGCAAGTTGGCCGGCCCTAGTTCATGCACCAGGTAGAGGTCGAACTTCCACTGGATCGCCTCGACCGCGGCCTCCTGGTCCACGAGCACCTCGGTCTTGTCCTCGTTAAATATATTGCCGCCGTTCTGCCAGATGCGGTTGACGATGTTCCAGATGCGCACCGGGCCATTGGTCCAGCCCCAGATCTTCTCGTCGCCTTCGCCGCGCATCATCTCTTTGGCCGTCTCGACGAAGGTGTCCCACGTCCAGGTGTCGTTCTGGAAGTGTTCATAGGGTGTGGTCACCCCGAACTCTTCAAACATGTCGATGTTATAGCCGATCCCCATCGGGTTCACTTCCGCCGGGATCGCGTACGGTTTGCCCTCCGACTTGAAGAAGTCGGTAATCACATCATAAAAGTGGCCGTAGCCCGGCTCGTTGATGTCCCAGGTGGGATGCGCTTCCACATAGTGGGTCAGGTCGGTGAGGAAGCCCCGGTTCTGGAAGCGGGCGAAATCGAAATCCACGATCATGCCGACGTCCGGCAGGTCGCCCGACGCGAAGCGGGTCAACAGCCGGTCGTGGTACTGGCCGAAGGGCGCCGAAATGATCGTAACGGTGGTATTGGACGTCTTCGTATACTCGTCCATCAGCAGACCGTACGTGGCGTCCCAGGAGCCCCAGACGGTAAATTCAATCTCGGTCGGCTCCGCCATCGCGTCATCGCCTGACGCCGCCGGTTCGGAAGCCGCCGGGGCCGCTACACCGGCGCAGGCCGCCAGCAGCGTGCCGGATGTAAGGAGGGCCGAATGTTGTAGAAAACGACGTCTGCTCAACTTGTGCGACTGCATGTGGGTCTCCTTTGCGTGTGGTTATGATATTGAGGTAAGGCCTGTGGGGGCAGGCCAGGCTGCGTCCGATGTGCCCCTGCCAAAAAGAGCGTGCAGGCGGCTTGCGAAGCAAAGATCTATCCTGCAAGGATAGAGTCTATCTTATGCAAACAGCGTATTCTGTCAAACCGGCTTCGCATGTACCGGCGTGGCTTTCGGGGGCCTGTCACCAGGTTCCCGGGTCACTGCGGTTGACCTTGAAGAACTCCAGTTTGCGTCGGTCACCGCGTCCAAGTTTCCCTGAGGCACCGCACTGAAGATGATGACGTACCCGCCTTCTTCCCAGAAGGAACGCTGCGCGGGGGTTTTCAGGGCGTATGGCGACGGTCATGGGGTGCTTTCGTTGACTAGAAATTGTGGAATTGTTTTCGGCGGCTGCGGCGAGTTCTGTCAGAAGGGAGCCCGGCGAAGCAAGCCTAAGGCTGTTATGTGCCAGGGCGGCGATACTTTTGACGGGCGTTGTGCAGGCTGTCATTCGTATGAGCCCTTGAGCTGATTTGCAATGCTTTTGAGGCTGGCGACTACGGAGTCCAGCACCGCGTCGTAGTCATTATGGATCTCGCTGGACCTGACGTCGGTTGGTGAAGTGTTCAAGGAATCAAGCAGTTCATCACAATCCAATGTGGCTGGCAACCCAATCGGAATACAATATTTCCCGTCGATTTTATACGTAACGACGGATGCGTCCAGTTTCTGTTGATCAGGGTAGTCTAACGTGAGCCACAAAGGCGTATTGCTGTGCCGCGCCCAACCCCCCAAGTGAATGCCGAACCACATTTTTATACCGCCGATTCTGATAAACCGCCCATACCCTGTCCTCCGCGCTTGAATGATCAGTTTCAACCCATCTATGTTAGCCCATTTCTTATTGTCCTCTTTCGCTTGATTGGTCGCGCGATTTGCCGCATCGTTAACAAGCCGTCTCATACCCAGCATTCGCTCAGCAAACTCTGGCCCCAGATTTTTCAGTCGCCAAGGGCGGAGGGAGTCCGACTCAATAGGATCAGGCACGGGCCCTGTGTAACCAAATGCCTTCGCGATACTTTCCAGTTCACTGACCACGGAATTTAACGCTGCGTTATAGTGCTCTGCCGACAGCAAAGGAATCGGGATGCAATATCTGTCGTCGAACTCGAACTTTCTGGTTGCCAATCCAGCCTGTTCCAGTTGTTCATGATAGCCTTTCCAATATGAGAGCCATAAGGGCGTATTGCTGTGCCGCGCCCAACCCCTAAAGTTAATACCAAACCAAGTTTCTACACTTCCAATTCGAATGAACCGACCGTACCCTGTTTCCCACGCTACGGCTTTTAGTCCTTCTGTGTCTACCCATCCCATTCCCTTGGTGTGGTTTGTTGCATCGTCAACAAGCTGTGCCACATCCAGCATCTGCTGCGCGGACTCTGACACTAAATCATCGGACCCGAAAGGCAGGAAAGCATCCCCGTCCATGCGGTCGGTCAGGCCGCGCAACTGTCCGATATCGGATTCGGCGTCGTTGGCTTTACTAGCCATGCGCTCGAGCAGAGTGGCCCAACTGGTTAACTGCATGTAATGATTGTAGTTTCCAACTTTAGCGCTACGTACTGGACCCGACTTCGATATGACGGTCAATTCAAACCTTTTCTCCACCCGCCGGCACAATTCAGGCCACAGCGTTTCCAGTCGGGCCCTAGGCGCGACGAAAAGAAGCGCCCCGGATTTACCATTTCTGTCTTCCAGCAACTGCTTGAGATATTTGTTCGGCTGGTTTTTGGTCAGGGGGGCCCAGAATTTCGCCTCGATCAGTAAGTGCTTTACCCCATTCTCATTAAAGCAGACGAGATCCGGTATTTCCCCTTCATCGCCGATTTCCCAGGTCTCTACTCTGTCGATGGAGCCAACTTCTATACTTCCATCGCTCAGAACTTCCGCCAGCGCACTCCGCGCCGCCGCCGAACTGGACAGGATGTAACCCAACGCCTCAACGGCCACATCCTCGATACGGTCGGTAAGCCTAGGGGCAATGTGAGCAAAAAGGGTTGTGTCAATGGGCATAATAAATGGCCTCTTTCAAGTGTTGTGGGTTTCTTACCCACCGTTTCATTCCGCAACGTCGAATCTTCAGGGCTAACAGGTCTCCGCGTCCATCCGGTCAATGAGTTCGCGCAGTTGCCCGATGCCTATCTCCGCCTCCCCATCCCCAGCCCCACTAACCACCCTCTCCATCAACCCCAACAACGCATCCCAACTCGTCAACATCAACCGCCGCTCCCCGCCCGAAACCGTCGCCGCGCGCAGATCCCCCGGCGTCGTCGCGCCGATGATCGTAAACTGCTCATCCGCCCGCCGGCACAGTTCCGGCCACAGCCTGGCCAGCCGCGCCGCCGGCGCAACAAACAGCAGCGCCGCCGGCCGGTCCAGCGGCAGCCCCTTAAAATACGCGTTCGGCTGGCCTTGGCTCAGGCCCGCCCAGAGCACCGGCTGAACCAGCACCCGCACGACACCTTCTTCGTCCAGACCGGCGAGGCTCGGGAGCTCTTCTTCGTCAATGTCCTGGCTGCGAACCCCGGCAACTGTCCCGACCGCCGTGCCGCCCTCCCGCAGGGTGGTCGCCAGCGCACTGCGCGCCGCCTCCGAGTGGGAGAGGATATGCCCCAAGGCTTCACCGACCGCGTCTTCAGATCTGTCGGTGTGACCGGGCTCACCTGGGCTTGACCGGGTCGTGCCAGAGGACATGATGAAGGACTTTTCCTTTGTTTCGGGCGCCAAGCTGTTTCGTCACAACTGAGGTTAGCAGAAACGCGCTGCAAGGCCGGCACGCAGACGCACGGCCAACGAGGGCCCTTTGAGGATACATTTTAATGAGGGGTATGCATAAAGTGGACTTGACATAACTGGCCAGTAAGGGTTCTTCTATCGTTGCCAACGAATAGGAGGATCCATACGGCGAAATCGCCGCAACTGACCGATTATGTCCGTCTCATTATCGAACTGTTTGACCGATTTCGACAAGAACGCAGCGCGAGGGCAGGTGCGAAACTGGGACGACCTTTCAGATATAGCGAAGAATCGTTTGTCATATTCTTCATGCTGATGCAGTATCGGCGCATTTATGCTTGCACCAAGGCAATGCGCATTCGCAACTGGAAGCGAGATGGCGTCTTGCTGCTCACGCCGGCTCACAAATGGGTGCATGGTCGCTTTGCCCGGGCATATCACCGCTTCATCCAGTTGCCTGAAATGGTTAGACTCATGCGTAACCGCCGCACTTCGGTCTAACCGCTCTTCGACCTGATAGCCAAAGTCATCGGTACCCATGCTCAGCAAAAACAGTTGCCTGTAAGCTCTCTTGACAATGTCCGTTCTTGTTTAGCCCTCGCTACCCTTTCCATTCAGATTGCCATGATTGTCAATGCCAAATGGGGCTTGCCCCACCGCAACATCTCTGACATCGCTACTGCTTTCCAGTGACACTTATGCACACCCCTCATCTAATTCTGTAGGCCAATTCCGTTGAAATCATGGTCAGAACAAAGCGCGAATAAGTGGAAATCGTCTTCCGATTGCTGAATCGCGGGCAGAAGTCGCCTCGGTCCAGGCCCTCAGTCGTCGAATTCGTTCAGATTTCCCGTCTACATGCCACCATTCGAACACTTCTCTAAGTCTGATCCCGACCTGGAGGGGAATTCGGAAGCATATCGATGCTCTGACCCAATATAGATGCAATCGCCCTGATCGCGCAGGCCTGAAGGGAATCACCTTTGGTATTTTCATCAACAGAGATTAGCGGCGCGTTGGGGGTGCGGCTGAGCGTCGCCAGCTAAGGCTAAGGCGTGCTCCAGGGGAGAGGGTGACAGGGATCCGGACTCAAGAAATTCCTTTTTGAAAGGAACCTCTACAGCATCACCAAGTTCAGGTGAGTACCTCGCGCGGCGTTGCGTATTGCGTCCAGCTCTCGTGCAATGAAGGTCCTATCTACGTCTTGACGCATGCGATCTGCGAACATGCGCTTGCGGGACCGATTTTCGAAATTCATTGGGTTTATCTGGCCGTTGCAACGCGGCACGTATTTTCGCCTTTTTTTCCTCAGCGACTTTGCGGTCCCTGGGCGTAAATTGCTCAGTTTTTTCGTTGCGTTTTCGACGTCCTTTCATAGGGGTAAGCCTTCCTTTCGCGACTTTTCAATGTGCTTGTCGTGAGGCCGGTCGTCTCCTTTTTTTGTCCCCATCAAGGGTATAGCCGTTCGTCCTGGATCGAATGCGTGATTGATGGGGCGCCTAACTCCGGTCCTCTTGCTTTGAGGCGTTTGACGACAGGGTTAACGGATCTTTTGTCAGGCCAGGTGATCTATTTTCGCCATTCTGGGAGTTCGTTTGTAATTTATCACACACTGCCGGTACTGCAAATGCTGGCAACTGAGTTAGCGGGACGGAACGCGGCAAAGCTATCGGCTGTTCCTGGGTAGATGGAAGCACGAAGGACCCAACGTTTAGCGAAGCGCCCGCGAGCACCCACAAGGGGTGCCCCTACGGGGTCTTCTTTCCAGTCGGTTGTCATACAAAAAGAACAGGACGATCGTCCTGTTCTCCATCTCGAAAGCACACTCTATTGATCAGATATTTCTGAATAATCTTGCCGCGGCACTACCTCTCTATTCCTCTACCCGGCCAGAAAGTCGTCGATCGCCTTGCGGGCGATGCGGTACTGGCTGCCGATGCGCCTGGCTTGAAGTGAGCCGTCGTCGATGAGGGCCTGAATGTCGGCGGAGGCGACCTGGAGGTAGGCGGCGGCCTGCTCGAGGGTCATGACGGCGGGGGCAGCGGGGGGCTGGGGTGGGGTGGGGGGCTGGGGCGTTGCGGGTGGGTTTGGTGCGGCGTTGTCGGGCTGAGGGGCGCCTTGGGAGGCGTTCATGGCGTTGGTGATCATGCCGGCCATGCCGGCACCGAGGCCGATTCCGGCGCCGAGGCCGAGGCCTTCGCCGGTGCCGCCGGCGCCGCCCGGTTGCTGAGCGGCGTCGCCCAGGGCTCGGGCTGTTTTGAACTGCATGTAGGCGGCCATGTCGCCGATGGCGCCCATGCTGGCGCGTTCGTCGATGGCTTTGGCGGTCTCCTCGGTGGGGCTGATGGAGACGATGCGGAACTGCTTGAGCGCCAGGCCCATGGCGTTGAAGTCGTCCTGCAGGGTGGCGCGCATGGCCGCGCTGAGCTCGTCGAAGAGGCGGGGCAGGTCGAGGATGCTGGTCATGTTCTCGCCCCACATGTCGGTCATGCGGCTGATGATGGCGCTGCGCAGGAAGTCGTTGATCTGGCCGGTGCGGTACATGCCCTGGGTGCCGACGAACTGGTCGACGAAACGCTTGGGGTCGGCGATCTGCATGGTGTACTGGCCGAAGCCGCGCAGGCGCACGAGCCCGAGGTCGGTGTCGCGCAGGGTGATGGGCTCGGGCGTGCCCCACTTCATGTCGGTGAACTCGCGCATGTTGGCGAAAAAGACTTCGGCGGTGAAGATGTCCTGGCCGCCTGTGCCCATGCGCAGGAGTCCCGACAGGATCGGGAGGTTGGCGGTGGTGATGGTGTGGCGTCCGGGTTCGAACAGGTCGAGTGATTTACCGTCGCGGTAGAAGACGGCGCGCTGGCTTTCGCGCACGATGACCTGGCTGCCGAAGCGGAAATCGCCGGAGCCGACCTCGGGAACGCGTACGACGAGCTGCTGGGCGCCCTGATCCGGGGCTTCGATTACGTCAATGATTCTTGCCATCAGTTTTCTCCTGTCTGGCGGACGCCGGCGGGCGGCTATTCGCTGTCTGCCGCGATTGTTATCGTTTGGCTGCGCTTGTCAAAGAGGCGTTGGAGCTCGGTCACGGTGTCGTTGACGGCCTCGATGGCGGGACCGATCGCCTCCCGATCGGCCGCGCTGGCCTCCAACGCGTCGATTCTGCCGTTGATCTCCTGGGCACGCTCGGCCAGGGCGGTGTCGAAGCGGTGGAGAGCGTTGAGCTGTTCCTCCTGGATCTTGACGGCTGCGAAGAGACCGGCGTAGCCGTAGCTGGCCGTCCTGATGCGGTCGATGAGCGTCTGCAGGCGCTGGATGGCGCCGTCGGCGTCATCGATCCAGGCCAGGCCGCCGCTGCGCAGCAGTTTCTTCTGGACGTCGTAGAGGCGCTGCTTTTCCTGCTCCAGTTCGGTTACCAGGAGCTGGCGCAGGCGGTGATCGGCCTCTCGCCGCAGCTCCTTATCGGTGTATTCCTGCACCAGCGGCAGCCCCTTGAGCACGCGCTCGATGGCTCCCATATTCTCGTCAGCTTTTTCCACGAAGGAATCGGTCATTTTTGTCCTCTTGTCCGGCCGGTTTTCGACGCGTCGATCAGACGGGGCGAATTCCGGTCCCGCTATGTGATGGATTCAGAGCGTTCTACATACATTACGTTGCGCTGTTCATCCGGGTTGCGGCGCGCTGGGTCAGGAAGACCTCGCTGCCGCAGTAACCGCACTGGATCAGTCCTTTGCCGGCCAGCTCGAGTTCGCCGCCGCAGTTGGGGCAGTTGCGCCCGTCGGTGAGCTTCTGGCTGTCGACGCTATAGAGTAGGCCTTCCTCCCAGTTGATGGCGCCGCTGAAAAGCTGCTTGCCGACCAGGCTGCGGATCATGTCCTCGACGGCTTCGCGCGGTTGCTGCAGCTCGACGATGATCTCTTGCACGCTCACCTGGCCCTGGGTGAGGACCATGTTGAGGATCTTCTTCTCCTGTGCGACCTGCGCGAATTCGGTCAGCTCCTGCTGCCCTTTGCGCCAGAGATAGAAGCCGATGCCCAGCAGGGGCGCGCACACGATCAGCGCCAGGAAGAGACCCAGCGCGATGCCGCCGGCGGTCGTGCCGGAGGTTACGACCGCTACGGTCCAACCGAGGAAGAGGACGGCTGATATTGCCATTGTTGCCAGGCCGACGATACGGCCGCCACCGCGCATAGTTCGCTCCTTATTGCATCCGAGGACACGCTGCAATCACGTGCCTAGCCGTTTTCTTTTCGTGGGAAGTCATTTCCGAATTCGATCCCTGAAGTAGATCCAAACCACCGATCCCAGAACGATGAGGATTAACCACACTCCACAAAGATCGACGAACGGTTCGCAACAGAGGACCAGCCAGTCCATCATGAGATTGAACGCTCAGAAATAATGAGGCAGGCGGCGGTCACGGGCCGTGCTGGTCGATGTTGGGTCAACATCGACGCCCATGATAACCGAAAACGGTCTATTCCATCCCCCGTGCACGGGAAACCACATTTTTTCCTAATCTGATTCCGGCTATTCAGGCGGGACTTATATACTTCAGTAGCCAAAGTCAGGCTCTGTATGGTTGAACACGAAATTCCTCAAAGAACGGGAATTCTTAACTTGAGTTCACAGAATCGGGGGCGGAACCTCTCAATACTCCCGTTTCAGCACAGCTGCCATGCATACCGCCAGCACAACAAACATCACCATATGCAACAAGCCTTGCCAAACCTTGGCTGATTCGTCGGACAGTCCGAAAAGTTCGATTGCCAAATCGGGCACAAAGAAGTCTGTAGCAATGGCCGCGGCAATTATGGCGATAAACGACAAGATGGTAAATCGTGTTCCGGAGGGTATTCGGAAGGGCCAAGGCGACTTTTCGGGAACGGTTGGGTCTAGGGACTTAGTATAGTTTACCCTCCATCCCAAGCAGTTTCTCAATTGTGGGTCGGGTTCTCTGCAGTGGGGGCAATTTCGCAGCCTGATCGGAACCTTTTTGCCACACGCTTTGCAGTTGGAAAAGTTGTCAGTACCGATAAACATTACGCCCACTGCTGGTTTGAGCATGGTGGCTCGTTATAGGTGGGTACTGTTTCGACGTCGCAGTGCAGCACGGGGTGCGGTGGTTGTACATCGCGTTTAACTTCACAAAATTCGCTAATTCGCAGCTTCATTTCTGCTACCGTTGTCCACACCCCCTGCTTATGGCTACTAAAGTATTTCAGCTCCTCTCAGGCATTTAAGCGCCGTACGGGAGCAGTCACGTTGCGGCAATCTTCGCGCCTATTTTGCAGAGAGCAGGCGCATTCCAATCTTATCCGAAGCCACCGCCTCCGCCGCCGCCGCCTCCACCGCCGAAGCCGCCGCCGCCGGAGAAACCGCCGCCTCCGCTCCAGCCGCCGCCGGCTGTGGAGGAGCTGCTGGGCCGGCTGGTCATGGTGGTACTGGTGCTGGTGAGCATTGCGCCGAGGCCGGCGCTCATGCCGGCCAGGCTGGTGCCGAGCCCGCGGCTGACGTCGCCCAGGCCGCCGCCGAGCCCGCCGCCTTCCGGGGACCCGGAGGGCGTTGCGGGGGTATCGCCGCCGACGCGGCCGCCGACATCGGTTCGAAGCGGCCGGCCAACGGGACCGGGCCCGTAGTACCAGCGCCGGTATGGTCCGTACAGTGTCGGGTCGGGGATGTACCAGCCGGGCGCGGGTGCGTCGACGGCTTCAAATTTGCGAATGTACTGGGAATCGACGCCAAAGGCGATAGCATAGGGCAGCCAGCGGTCCCACAGCTCCTTCTGCTCTTCGAGGTCGCTGTAGCGGTCGATGTTGCGCAGGTAGCGTTTGAAGGCCTGCCAGCGTGCGGCCAGCTCGGCGCCGACGTCGGTTTTGCGGGGCATGAAACGGGAGAGCAGAAGGAAGCCGAAGGCGGTTACCGCAAGCCCGATACCCGGCAGAATGGCGGCGCCGGTGAGGCCGCTGAAGAGTGTCCACAGTCCCAGGCCAGCCAGCCCTGCCAAGACCAATAGGCATACACCGAGGCAGCCGTACTGGTTGCGCACTTTTTCCGGGCTGCGGGCAAAAAAGCCGTGTGCGGTCACATCGTCATACAGCGCTCGCTTGAGAGCCGGCAACTCTTTGTGGAATCTGTTCTTGAGATCCGAGAGTCTGACTTCACCCTTGAGCTCAAAGAGGCTGTCCAGGAGGAGCTGCTCGAAGGCAGAGACGGGCAGGTTCCGGTTTTCGTAGCGATAGATGAAGTCGCGGGCGACCTGGAACTGGCCCGTTTTTTCTTCGGTGATGCTGATGACTTTGCGCTGGGCGAGGTCGACAAGCGTGGCGATGATATCCTGCATATCGGCCTGCTCGTCCAGCAGGGTACCGACGACGCCGGGGGCCAGATTGTCGGGCGGCTCGGGCAGGTAATCGGCGACCATCTCGACCGGTCTGTCGCGGCCGAGACGGTACCAGAGCAGGTAGAGCGCGGCCGGTCCGCCGAGGAGGAAGAGCAGGCCCAGGGTGCCGAACAGAAGTGTGAGAACCGGGGCCCAGCGCTCGCGAAAGCGTATTTCCGCTTCACGCGCGGCGGCTTCTGCATCGGCCCTTATCTGCCACGGCTGCGGTTCTCCAGCCACCACGCCGGGCGTAAACTCGACGCGTACTTCGAACGCCTGACCGGGGGGCAGGCTGCTGCCGAGCACGTAGGCGATCTCGCGACCGCTTTCCAGACGTGAAGCTGAGGCGATCTCGCGTGCGTCCTGCCAGGCTTCTCCCCTGTTCGTGTACGCGGCCCACTCATGGATCTTAGCCGGCGCCACGACGTTCACCCGGCCTGCCTGCACGGGGAAGCTGCGTTCGCCGTAGATTGCCTGCCACCAGAGCTGGTCGCCGGCCTCATAGTAGCGCAGACCGCCGCGCACGGTGTAGGAGAGGGTGAAGACTTCGCTGCGGTTGAAGGTGGGCGGGAAATACCAGTAAACGACGTAACGGGAGCCTCTATCGGTTACGGTGAATGTATATGGCTCTTTGCCGCTGTTGGCGAGTCGATAGCGGTTGCCGCTGGCATCTGTCAGGGTCCAGCCGTCGATAGAATCGAAATAGCGTGTGGGGATTTCGCGATAGCCGAAGGTGAAGGTGCCGCGTGTAAAGCGAATGGTCTGATGCTCGGTCACCTCGAACGTGCCGTCCCTGCGGATGATGATATCGACGTCGAAGCGATCCCAGAGCAGGGACTTCTCCTGGGCGGAGGCGGGGTGGGCGTGCAAGATCAGGAGGACGCCGAGAAGAACTGCGGCGCCGGTGAGCAGGCGTGCAGGCAGGCGGGCTGGTATTGTGATGATCGCCAGGCCGACGATGCGGCCGCCAGCGCACATTGTTCGCTCCTTATTGCTTGCGAGGACTCGTTGACTCAACCGATATAAGAGCACTGACGTTGCGGCATCCTTGAGGCTCATCCTGCAGAGAGCAGGCGCATTCCGATTCTATCCGAAGCCGCCGCCGCCACCACCGCCGCCCCCTCCTCCGCCGCCGCCACCACCGCCGAAGCCGCCGCCGGAGAATCCCCCACCGAAGCCGCTGCCGCCGGAGAATCCCCCTCTGCTCCAGCCGTCGCCGCCTGTGTAGGTGCTGCTGGGCCGGCTGGTCATGTTGACGCTGGTACTGGTCAGCATCGTGCCGAGGCCGACACTCAAGCCTGACAGACTGCTACCCAGCCCGCTGCTGACAGCGCTCAAGTTTCTGCCCATGCCCCCGTCGAGCCCGCTGCGCCCCGAGGACCCGGAGGGCAAACCGGACATTCCGCCGCCAAGGCTCCCGTCGGCGACAACCGGTCCAAGCGACCGGGTGGCTGTGCCGGTCCCATAGTATGCGCTCCGGTAGGGTCCGTACAATGTCGGGGAGGGAATATACCAACCGGGCGCGGGTGCTTTAACCTTTTCAAATTTGCGGATGTACTCCTTATCCAAGCCAAAGGCGATGGCATAGGGCAGCCAGCGATCCCACAACTCTTTCTTTTCTTCGAGGTCGCTGTAGCGGTCGATATCGCGCAGATAGCGTTTGAACGCCTGCCAGTGTGCGGCCAGCCGGGAGCCATGGCCGGTTTTGCGGGGCATGAAACGTGAGAGCAGCAGGAAGCCGAATGCGGTTGCTGCAAGGCCGATGCCGGGAAGCGCGGCGGCGCCGGTGAGACCGCCGAACATAGTATAAAGTCCCCTGCCAGCCAACCCTGCCAAGACGAACAGAATAATACCGAGGACAGCGTACTGCTTGCGCACTTTTTCCGGGCTGCGGGCGAAGAAGCCCTGCGCGATCACTTCGCTGTAGAGGGCGCGTTTGAGGGCCGGCACCTCTCTGTGAAACCTGTGCCTCAAGTCGGAAAGCCGGACATCACTTCTGCCTCTAAAGAGGCTGTCCAGCAGGTGTTGTTCAAAGGAGGAGACGGGCAGCTTCCGGTTTTCGTAGCGGTAGATGAAGTCGCGCGCAGACCGGGATTTGCCTGTATTATCTTCGGTGATGCTGACGACCTTGCGCTGCGCGAGGTCGACAAGCGTGGCGATGATGTCCTGCATATCGGCCTGCTCGTCCAGAAGCGTGCCGACGACGCCGGGGGCCAGGTCGCCGGGCGGTTCGGGCAGGTAGTCGGCGACCATATCGACAGGTTTGTCGCGGCCGAGACGGTACCAGAGCAGGTAGAGAGCGGCCGGTCCGCCGAGGAGGAAGAGCAGGCCGAGAGCGCCGAGCAGGAGCGTAAGGATCGGGCCCCAGCGGGCGCGAAAGCGCATTTCGGCCTCGCGTGCGGCGGCTTCGGCATCGGCCCTAAACTGCCACGCCTGGGGTTCGCCGGCGACGACGCCGGGGGTAAACTCAACGCGCACTTCAAAGGCCTGACCGGGGGCCAGCTCGCCGTCGATCACATAAGCAATCTCGCGCCCGCTTTCCAGAAGCGAAGCCGAGGCGATCTCGCGGGCGTCCTGCCAGGCTTCTCCCTTGTTCGTGTACGCGGCCCACTCGTGAATTGCGGCCGGCGCCACGACATTCACCCGGCCTGCCTGCACGGGGAAGCTGCGGTCACCGTAGATTGCCTTCCACCAGAGCTGGTCGCCACCCTCATAGTAGCGCAGGCCGCCGCGCACGGTATAGCCAAGGCTAAACGTCTCGCTGCGGTTGGAGATGGGGGGAAAATACCAGTTGATGATGTAACGGGAGGCCTTTTTGGTGACGGTAAATGTATATGGCTCTTTGCCGTAGCTCGCATAGCGGTAGCTGTTGCCGCTGGCGTCTGTCAGGGTCCAGCCGTCAAGGGAAGTGAGGTTCTTTATGGGGATGTCGCGATAACCGTAGGTGAAGGTTCCGCGCGTAAAGCGGATGGTCTGATGCTCGGTCACCTCAAAAGTGCTGTTTTTGCGGATGATAATATCGACGTCGAAGCGCTCCCAGAGCAGGGACTTTCCCTGCGCCGATGCGGGGTGGGCTTGCAGGATCAGGAGGACGCCGAGAAGCAGTGCGGCGCCGGTGAGCAGGCGTGCAGGCAGGCGGGGCCGTCTTCGGGAAGCGTGTGGACGCCTCGGATTGTGTAGGGACGGAATCCTGAAGTGTGGCATGATTGACCCCTTTGGGCGCAAATGTGGGGCTGCAGACAGCCTTTCCCGGGCACGGACTCAGGGGGATGCCTTCAGTGTCGCACAGCGGCGCCTGACATGCCTGACATTCTACCAACTCTTTAGCTGACAATTCAATTGGGGGGTCTTCTGCGCCCGCCGCCGGATAGGGACCTTGCTCGGCTACACGACCTGGTTCTGGAGCTCTGTTTCGCCGCGCCAGAGGCGGTTCAGGTTTTCGAGCAGGATGTCGACCAGGTTTTCTTCGTACATGCAGGTTTCGCCGCCGGTGTGGGGGGTGATAAGGACGTTTTCGAGGCCCCAGAAGGGGGAGTCCTGGGGGAGAGGCTCTTCCCAGAAGTGGTCGATGCCGGCGCCGGCGATGGCGCCGGATTGGAGGGCTGTGAGCATGGCGGGTTCGTGGACACAGCCGCCGCGGGCGACGTTGATGAGGTAGGCACTCTCTTTCATCTGCGCGAAGGCTGCGGCGTCGATCAGGTTCTCGGTTGCCGGTGTCAGGGGACAGGTGAGGGCGACGAAATCGGCCTGGGGCAGGAGTGCGGGCAGGTCATCGGGCGGGTGGACGGCGTCGGCGGGTGCGGCGGCGGTGGCGGGGTTGCGTTTTGTGGCGATGACGCGCATGTCGAAGGCCTTGGCCAGTTTGGCGAGGCGGGAGCCGATCTTGCCGAGGCCGATGATGAGGAGGGTCTTGCCGCCCAGCTCATCTTCGCGCAGGGCGAGGTCGCCGATCATGCCGCGCCAGGCGCGGTTCTGCTGGCGGTCGCGGCCGGTGTGGATGTGGCGGGTGAAGGCGAGGATGAGGGCCATGGCGTGTTCGCTGACGGCGTTGCTGTTGACGCCGCTGGCGGTGGCCAAGCGGATGCCGCGTTGGCGGAGGGCGTCGAGGTCGAACTGGTCGACGCCGGCGCCGATCGATTGGATGAAACGGAGGCGGGGCGTGACGTCGAGGAGATGGTTCTGCCAGAAGCCGGAGACGAGCAGGACATCGGCCTGCGGGAGGCGGGCAACCACTTCCTCCGGGGTCCAGGCCTGGAAGTGCTGGATGCGCTCCTGCCCAGCGGGGGTGTTGCTGCGCAGATGGGATTGGCGGCGGGCAAAGATTGTTTCCAGCTGATAGGCTACGTGGGCAAAGCAGATGGTCAGGTCTTCGGGTGCGGGAAGAGGGTGGGTCGTCATTGGGCTGCTCCGTGGCGGGTGCATTGCGGGCTCCTGGCGGCGTGATGGTCAGGCACTGTATAGCACGTGTGCGCGCGATCGTGCAATGCGGATGGGTGTTGGTCGGGAATGGGAGCATCCCAGTTTTGGGGTGGGAACAGTCTGGCGGGGAATCAATGCCAGCGGTGGCTGGAATTGTTTAACGTCTTCTGGCGAGACGCAGTGCAGGCGCCAGGGCTGGCCTTACGGTGGAGTCCGTCAGTTGGGCGTGCGAGGGCAGGCACATGGCCGGCACCTACAGGGATCTGATGGGACTGGCGGGGGGTGGTCTGGCTAGACACCTTCGATTAGGCACCTGTCACCAATATCGACACCCAGTCGATGAGGCATGTTGTAGGAGAGGGGGCGTTGCGGGGGCGGAGCCCCCGCACAAGGGAGGGCCGAATAGGCCCGACCGCCCAGAACTGCAGTGGTCAGTGGTAAGTGGTCAGAGGAGGCTCTTCGCCTACTTCAGGGTTGAAAGCGGACTGGACATGGCTCCGCTGCTATCCGAGGTATAGGAAAGTTCGCTCGAATATTGGGATGCGCCCGTCCGGAATGGGGTGCTTGACGCAGGGCGGGATCGCAGATAGGGTATAGATCCTTTGTACGCACTCGAACAGGGGGCGGCAGCGAAGGCAATCCTCAACCAAACAGACCGGAGGCCCAAAATGAGTCAATTCGTCGCCGATTTCGAATCCTATATGCCTGATGAATTTGACGGCAAACCCTATGGGCCGGCCGGCCTGCTCGCCAATGCGGACGAGGCCGGCATCGACGTGAGCGTCGTGTTTCAGGGCGGTGTGCCGGCCGACCCGCGGCCCGGGAACGCGGCGGTGCTGGACGCGGTCGCGGGCGAAGCGCGCATTCTGCCCGGCTGTCTGGTCAACCCGACGATGGGGCCGGACGCGCTGGCGGACCTGGAGAGCTGTGTGCGGCGAGGGGCGCGCACGGTGAAGCTAATGGCGGCCGGCCACCGTTACCGTCTGGACAGCTCTGCGGTCGATCCGGTGATGGACCTGGCGCGCTCGCTAGGCATTACGGCGACGATCCACTCGGGTTCCCATATGAGCGGCTGCGCGCCGGAGTATATCGCACACATCGCCAGGAACCACCCTGAGGTGACGATCATCATGGACCACATGGGGTACCGCGAGTGGGTGAGGTCGGCGGTGCAGGCGGCGCAGGAGAACGCCAACATCTATCTGGGCACGACGCTGATCGCGGCGGCGGAGCCGTTTACGATTTCAGGGATTGTGCAGAGCGGGGAGCTGGGGGCGGACCGGATTGTTTTCGGCTCGAATGCGCCGGCGGGGATCGCGACGCATGGGGTGAACGGGATCCGGATGGCCGGTTTTTCGGAGAGGGATGAGGCGCTGGTTCTGGGCGAGAATATGCGGGCTATCTACGATCTGTAGGGCGGGTGAGGAGAGAGTGAAGAGGAGTGAGGAGAGAGAAACACCTTTACTGCCTCGCTCGGGGTGGCGAGTGTCGAGTGGCTGAGTCGTTACGTGTCTTTTACAGGCGGGGCAGGGTGATGCCGGACTGTTTCTGGTATTTGCCGTTGCGGTCGGCGTAGGAGACTTCGGGGGCTTCGCCTTCGAAGAAGAGGACCTGGGCGATGCCTTCGCCGGCGTAGATGCGGGCCGGGAGGGGGGTGGTGTTGCTGATCTCGATGGTGACGTAGCCTTCCCATTCGGGTTCGAACGGGGTGACGTTGACGATGATGCCGCAGCGGGCGTAGGTTGATTTGCCGACGCAGACGGCGAGCACGTTGCGGGGGATGCGGAAGTATTCGATGGTGCGGGCGAGGGCGAAACTGTTGGGCGGGATGATGCAGTCGTCGCCGTGGTAGGACTGCAGGGCCTGTTCGTCGATCGCCTTGGGGTCGATGACGGTGAGTTCGCCGGTGGCGGGGGTGAAAATGCGGAAGTCTCGGGCGACGCGGATGTCGTAGCCGAAGCTGCTGAGGCCGTAGGAGATCATGCCGTCGCGTCTTTGGCGGTCTTCGAATGGCTCGATCATGCCGTGTTCGACGGCCTGCCGGCGGATCCAGTGGTCGGGTTTGATGGATAGCATTTTTGGGAACTCTGCGGTTTTTTGCGCGCGTGCTGCTCTGACTGAGCAAATAGGGCGGCGGCCGGAAGAATTGGAGGGCGTGCCGGTGGCCGAAGTCAGTATACCATGTGCGCGGGAATTTAGGCCTCTATACGAGAAGGGAACTGAAGCAAGACTCAGGAGCTTCTGGTCTAAATCAACCTTCCTCCTAAGCACTGCGTCAGTGTTGACCAAGGTTGATTTTGAACTTACAGTCCCCTTTCACCCATTCTAAATTTTCTTCAAACGCAATGACACGGCTCCGAGAATATCAGCGAGATTTGCTCACTGGAGTTCAGGCTTCGCTCGCTCCGGAACAGGCCCGCGTGATGATGCAGCTTCCCACCGGTGGCGGCAAGACTGTCATCGCCGGTGCGTTGCTTGCGGAGTGGCTCAAGGGCGGGCGCAGTGCAGTCTGGTTGACTCATCGCAGAGAGTTGGTCCGGCAGACTTGGGAACTGCTTGACGATGCCAATGTGGAGGCCTGATACAAGTGGGACACATTGGCCCGAGGCTATGTGGAATTTGTGGACTGCCCATCGGCTCAGGTCGCCAGCACGACTTCGATCCCGATTGGGGAGAGTGCTACGACGGCGAAGAAATGGCCCGCCCTCCGCGCACCAGCCAGCCAGATTTCGATGACCCTTGCGCTATCCACGGACAGAGCGATTGCGGCTTTAAACTAGGCGCTGGCGTGTAAACGCCAGGATCTGCCCCTAAATGACCAATAGGACCGTTTGGGGCACCAATTGAAAAAATCCTGCGGCGCACGAAGCCCGAATAGTGCCGTTTTCGATCGTCTTGGTATTTGCTCTTACAATTCGGCAGGGCACAGCCACGCCCACACAGCCGCAGCATGCGACCAAATCGAGTCAAGTTACCGGATTCCGGCGGCAAATAGGCAGGAATAATAGGAGAGAAGATGGCCAGGCCAAGGAGGGAGCCGGAGTACGACCGGGGATACTTTGACGGAAAAGAGGTTGGATGGTGGGAAGGATTCCGGAGCGGGAAGGAGGAGGGAAGGAAAGAGGTAAAGGAGGAGGCGAGGAGGGAAGCAAAGAAAACCCTGGATTACGAAGCAGGGGTGAATGAAGGATACGCCCGAGGTTATGAGAAAGGGAAGGAGGAAGGGAAGGAGACAGAGACACAAGCAGCATACGCCCGAGGATACGAAGCAGGAAGGAATGAGAAAGACGTCGTCAGATTTAACGCAGGGTTGGATGAAGGATACGCTCGAGGTTATGAGAAAGGGAAGGAGGAAGGGAAGGAGGAAGAGAGAGAGTTAGCGTACAAAGAAGGATACGGAGCAGGAAGGCAGGAAGGGTACGCCCGAGGTTATGAGGCAGGGAAGGAGACAAAGGGAAAACCAGCGTACACCGAAGGATACGAAGCAGAAAGGAGGAAAGAGTATGCCCGAGGATACGAAGCAGGAAGGAAGGAAAGATACGCCGGCAGATATAGAGCAGGCAAAGAGGAAGAAAAGGATAAAGGCAAGGAGATAAGGGGAAGAAACAACCACTCACGCGCCGACACGCTCACTGGGTTCACTTTCATCGTTGGTTTCGGCTTTATCCTTATTATCATTGTTGGCCTTGTTCAATCTTGCTCCTAAGCGACGTGGCTATAGGGCCAGGATTCCCGATCCCGTCTCTCTTGCCGGGCCCGAATCCGGATATTTCCCTTGCGAACAATTAAGCAAGAGCACAACTGATTGTGACATCGAGAATCATTTGACACCGGCTTCTAACCCCAACTCTTCCTCTCGCCAGTCCCGGTCCGGTGTCAGGTAGATTAGGGGCATACTGACCAGGGTTACCCCGTATTTGACCAGTAGATTGAAGAGGAAGATCTCCATGGCGACGGCCCAGGAGTCGACTAGCTGCGCGCCGAGGAAGGTGAGGGGCGAGAAGGCGATGAGGACGAAGAGCAGGTTGTCGATGGGTACGCTGACGGAGTTGCTGACGAGGACGCGCAGCCACTGGTAGCGGGTGGTGACGCGGCTGACGAAGAGGTGGTAAATCTCGGTGTCGACCAGCTCGCTGACGAGCTCGGCGATGATGGAGGCGCAGACGATGCGCCAGAGGGGGGCGAAGATGGCGCTGAATTCGGCGCCGCCGAATGATTGGGGGTCGCTGGGGACGGAGGCGGACCACATCAGATAGAGCACCATGCCCAGGTTGATGACGGCGGCGGCGATGATGAGGACCTGGGCGTTGCGCTTGCCGAGCGTTTTGTGGACGAGGTCGCGCAGGGTGAAGGTTACGGGGTAGACGAAGGTGCCCATGTCGACGGCGAGGCCGGCGACGACGCCGATCTTGAGGCTGGCGATGTCGGCCATCATCTGTGCGGCGATGTAGGCGGCCACGACGACTACGGCTATTTTCGACAGCGCGGACGCGCCTTGATGGAGGCGCGTTTGTTTTGGTAAGGCGCGATCTGACACGATACAATCTCTCTATGTTTTGGTTAGGCGGCAACTTCGACCGCCGGCAACGCTGCCACTGCTTCCCGCAAGGACGGAACGACCCGGGGGAAGGCAGGCACCCATTTTAACACGGGGTCGTGTCATCGTCAGGTTGGGACGGCCAACAGGGGAAGGCGAGAGTCAAACCTATGCCCAAGCGCACTGATATTTCATCGATATTGATCATCGGTTCCGGTCCGATCGTAATCGGGCAGGCGTGTGAGTTCGATTATTCGGGCGCGCAGGCGTGCAAGGCGCTGAAGGCAGAAGGGTACAGGGTGGTGCTGGTCAACTCCAATCCGGCCACGATAATGACCGACCCGGAGATGGCTGACGCCACTTACGTGGAACCGCTTACGGTCGAACTGCTGGAGAAGATCATCGCGGAGGAGCGGCCGGACGCGCTGCTGCCGACGGTGGGCGGGCAGACGGGACTCAACCTGGCGGTGGCGCTGGCGGAGCAGGGCGTGCTCGAACGGCACGGCGTGGAGCTGATCGGGGCGAATCTGCGGGCGATGCAGGTGGCAGAGGACCGCGACCTGTTCAAGCGGGCGATGACGGAGGTGGGGCTGGAGTCGCCGCGCAGCCGCATTGCGCATTCGCTGGAGGAGGCGCGGGAGATTTTCGAGACGGTGATTGGGCGCTTCCCGATTTTTATTCGCCCCAGTTTTACGCTGGGCGGCAGCGGCGCGGGTACTGTTTTTACGCAGGAGGAGTTCGACGAGAAGGTGTCGTGGGGGCTGCGCGAGAGCCCGGTGAATACCGTATTGGTGGAAGAGTCGCTGATCGGGTGGAAGGAGTATGAGCTGGAGGTGATGCGGGACCGCGCCGACAATTACGTGGTGGTGTGCTCGATCGAGAATCTGGACCCGATGGGCGTTCACACGGGCGACAGCATTACGGTGGCGCCGTCGCAGACGCTGACGGACAAGGAGTACCAGCGGCTGCGGGACCAGGCGCGGCTGGTGATGCGGGCGGTGGGCGTGGAGACGGGAGGCAGCAACGTCCAGTTTGCGGTGGATCCGGATTCGGGGCGGGTGGTGGTGATCGAGATGAACCCGCGTGTGTCGCGTTCGAGTGCGCTGGCTTCGAAGGCGACCGGTTTCCCGATCGCGAAGCTGGCGGCGAAGCTGGCCCTGGGTTATACGCTGGACGAGCTGAAGAACGACATTACGCAGGAGACGGTGGCGGCGTTTGAGCCGTCGATCGACTATGTGGTGGTGAAGATTCCCCGGTGGGCGTTTGAGAAGTTCCCGGGCGTGGACCGGGAGCTGGGGCCGCAGATGAAGTCGGTGGGCGAGGTGATGGCGATTGGCCGCACGTTCAAGGAGGCGCTGCAGAAGGGAGTGCGCAGCCTGGAGATTGGGCGCGACGGGCTGGGGCCTCTGACCCGGGATGAGAAGGGGCAGTTGAAGGGTTATGCGCCCGACGCCTCGGCCGCGGAGTTGATGCGCGTTCCCAACCGGGACCGGCTTTTTGCGGTCTTCGAGCGCCTGTTGGAGGCCGGGCGGGAAAGTACAGGAGCCGATGGTGGGGCCGCGGAGGAGGCGGCGCTGCGCGAATGTTCGGAGATCTACGACCCCTGGTTCGTGGCGCAGATGCAGGAGATCGCGCGGTTCCAGATCGCGATTGAGAAAGCGGGCCAGTTGGACGCGTGGACGATGCGTCAGGCGAAGCGGATGGGATTCAGCGACGCGCAGATTGCGCGCGTTGTGAATGCGAAGGGCGAGGAGAGAGGGGAGAGGAGAGAGGGGAGAGAGAACACCTCTCAGTCACCTCAGTTGAGCGAGGCTGATGTGCGGGGGCTGCGGCAGCGGCTGGGAGTTGAGCCGACGTATCACCAGGTTGATACGTGTGCGGCGGAGTTTGCCGCGTTTACGCCTTATCTTTACAGCAGTTATGAGAGTGAGGGGGAGGCGCCGCCGACGGCGCGGGACAAGGTGATCATTCTGGGCGGCGGGCCGAACCGGATCGGGCAGGGGATCGAGTTCGATTATTGCTGCTGCCATGCCAGTTTTGCGCTGCAGGAGATGGGGTTCGAGACGGTGATGATCAACTGCAACCCGGAGACGGTGAGCACCGATTATGACACGAGCGACCGGCTCTATTTTGAGCCGCTGACGCTGGAGGATGTGCTGCATATCTACCAGCGGGAGGCGGAGAGCGGGTCGCAGGTGAAGGTGCTGGTGCAGTATGGGGGGCAGACGCCGTTGAATCTGGCGGCGGGGCTGCAGGCTGCGGGCGTACCCATCGTGGGCACGCAGCCGGAGGCGATCGAGCTGGCGGAGGACCGCGAGCGGTTCAGCGCGCTGCTGGCTGAGCTGGACATCCCGGCGCCGGACAGCGGCATCGCGCACAGTACGGGGCAGGCGCTGGCGATCGCGGCCCGCATCGGTTATCCGCTGGTGGTGCGGCCGTCATACGTGCTGGGCGGGCGGGCGATGGCGGTCGTGGACGACGAGGAGAGTTTGCGCCATTACATGTCGCAGGCGGTGGACGTGGACCGGGAGATGACGACGAGCGGCCAGGAGGTTGCGATCCTGGTGGACCAGTTTTTGGAGGATGCCTACGAGGTGGACGTCGATGCCGTTGCCGACGGCGAGCGGGTGGTGATCGGGGGCATTTTGCAGCATATCGAGGAGGCGGGCATTCACAGCGGGGACAGTGCGTGTGTGCTGCCGCCCTACAAGATCAGCGGCTATCATCTGAGTATCATACGCGAGTATACGGAGAAGCTGGGGCTGGCGCTGGGCGTGCGGGGGCTGATGAACGTGCAGTACGCGATCAAGGATGACGTGGTGTACGTGATCGAGGTGAACCCGCGCGCCAGCCGGACGGTGCCGTTTGTGAGTAAAGCGACGGGAGTGCCCTTGGCCAAGATGGCGGCGTGGGTGATGGCCGGCAAGTCGCTGGAGGAGGTGGGGCTGCTGGAGGAGCCGGAGGTGCGGGGGTTCTTCGTCAAGGAGGCGGTGCTGCCGTGGAAGAAGCTGAGCGGCGCGGATACACTGCTGGGGCCGGAGATGCGCTCGACCGGTGAGGTGATGGGGCATGCGCAGAACTTCGGGCACGCTTTTGCCAAGAGCCAATTGGGGGCGGACTACCGGCTGCCTGTCGACGGCGGCGTGCTGATCACGGTGAACGACTACGATAAGGGCGCGGCGCTCAAGCTGGCGCGCGACTTCAGCCGCATGGGTTTCGACTTGTACGCGACACAGGGCACGGCGGCGCTGATTCAGCGGGTGGGGCTGCCGGTGGTAGTGCTCAACAAGGCCGCGACCATGGAGGCATCTCTTCACAGTGCGGACAACGGAGCGTATACGACCCTGGACGCGATGCGGGACGGGAAGATCGGTCTGATCATCAACACGCCGCTGGGGCCGCACAGTCGCGCCGACGGACAGAGGATACGTACGCTGGCCACGCGCATGGAGATCCCGTTGATCACGACGCTGTCGGCGGCGCAGGCTGCGGTGAACGGCATCCGCGCGATGATGGCGGCCGAGTTGGATGTGCGCAGTCTGCAGGCGCATTATGACCGGGGGTACAGCTGATCATCCGGCTTTTTGGTAGCTGCTAAGCCATGTTCTGTGTGTACTGTGTGCGGTCTGTCTGGGCGGAATATACCGCCAGTATTTCTGTAGCGGGCTGGCGATGGTCATGGCGGTGAACGTTGGGCATATATGGGAGTGGCCTCGCCTGCCTTGATCGCGCCGGCACATTTTCGGAATCTGCCAGGAGGCGGGGGGTAGCGTGGGCCGACACGGGGCGGCAATTTCGTATTGCCCACCCACTGGCTACGACGCGAGGTTGTAGGAGAGGGGGCGTTGCGGGGGCGGAGCCCCCGCACAAGGGAGGGCCGAATAGGCCCGACCGCCCAAAAGCGAGAAGAGAGTAAAGAGGAGTGAGGAGTGAGAAAAACCTGCGCTCGCCTCGTGGGGCGTCGGGCACTGAATGAGGCTTAGTCGTTGCGTTTTTTGGAACTTGGGCGGCGGCTGGCGAGAGGGCGCAGCAGGCCGGCGGCGCAGTCCAACCCCTCATCACACATTCCACGGCGGAGAATATCATGGCTTCATCGGAGAAAGCACGGAAGAGCGTTTACCTGGCGAACCCGTACGGGTTTTCAGCACAGCAGCGGGAGTTGCTGCTGCCGCCGCTCATCGAGGCTGTGGCGGCGCTGGGGCTGGATGTGTGGGAGCCGTTTGCGCGCACGGGCGGGAAGATTGACAGGACGAAGCCGGGGTGGGCGTATGACGTCGGTCAGCTTTGCTATCAGGATGTGCGGGAGGCGGATGCGATCTTTGCCGTGGTGAACGGTGTGCCGCCGGACGAGGGGGTGATGATCGAGATGGGGATGGCGATCGCGCTGGGTAAGCCGACGTTTCTGTTCCGGGATGATTTCCGGAGTGTTGCCGATACGGAGGAGTATCCGCTGAATTTGATGCTTTTTACGGGGATGCCGCAGGTGGAGTGGGAGATGCACTATTACAGGTCGGTAGAGGAGATTGGGGCGCCGGAAAAGGCGTTGGCGCGGTGGGCGAGGGGGTTTTAGCGGGCGGAAGCAGCAGGGGCAGAGCGCACAGAGGGAGAATAATCAGAGTGGAATGGGTGCTCAAGTGCTCAATCTGGCGAGAGGGTAAATGGTACGTGTCTCGTTGCGAAGAGTTGGAAATTGCAAGTCAAGGGGAAACAGTTGAAGAGGCGCAAAAGAATTTGGCAGAGGCATTAGGGTTGTTTTTTGAAGTAGCCTCGTATACCGAGGTTATGGAATATCTTTCCCATTTTGGTCCTGTTTCGCCCGCGGATATTGAGAAGCAGCCTCAAGTTCAGGTCAGGTCCACGCATAGGGAATCTCAACGCGTGAAGGGTGAAGTTGTTGTGACTTTTGCCTAGACTGACTTTTCCTCGTTTAGACAAGAACTTACTTTCAGGTCAATCAATTGCAGACGTGTCGGGCGATCCGGGTAGTGGCCTCTCCATGAAATAAGCCACCGCTTAGCAGTGGCTTATTGTCAGATCATGTGAAACGCCCCGAATAGCATGTCTCCGATGACCCCCTCTAACCGCCCTTCTGCAGCAACCCTTTATTTTCTTGGGGGAGGGGCTTTCCCTTCGCATTACAATCATGAGCGCCTATGATTTCGTCTTGAATGCGAAGAGCATCCTCTCTCGTTACAGGTTTCGCACTTTTCTGTCGACCGTCGTTTCGCAACATTCAATGCCTTTAGCTTCTTGATGACAACAGGGATCTGGCCAGATGGAAACCATCCATTTGAATCGCGAATCTCAGGAATATCAGAGGTATCAATTTGCTCGTCAGGCATTTCTTCCAACCTCTTGAGCATAGCCAGTTGCTGCTCTGTCAGTTCAATACCATCCTTCTTCATACTGTTTCCATTCGTGAGGAGTCGCTCTACGAGCACTAATGATACGGCCTTTTTCTCCGTCAGTTTCGGGTAAAGTATGAACTACGACCAATCGTGATGAAATTTGGCGGGACGTCGGTCGGTCCGACTGAGTCGAACGACGGCGTAGCAAGAATCGTGGCCACCGCGGTCGAAAAGCAGGCCGGGGGCACAGACGCAGGGGGCGGGATTGCAGAGGCGGCGCTGGCGGCGGTGCAATTGGGGCGTACTTTTGAATACTTTCCTGCTTTAGATTACTTGCTTTTTTGAAAATGTATGATTGGGTTAGGATGTTCAATGCCCCCTGAATGGAGGGATCGGTATCACGCATGACAGGACGCGCCGCGGATGATAGACGAAACGCGTATACCTGCCGCCAAAACCCGCGGCCGCATCCTGCTCGCCGTCCTTTTTGCCGCCGTCGCTGCTCTCTCCTTCCTCACAAAGGGCGAAACTAAGGCTCAGACGGCGACTCTCACGCCCACGGCAACCGCGGACGCGGGCGCCGTGCCCAACCTCAGCGCGCAGGCAACAGCGCGCGGGGTGGAGTTGAGCTGGGAAGCTCTGCCCAACGCAGTGCGCTACGAGCTTCTCACCTGGTGGGATTTGGGCACGGGCTGGCGGCCTATCGGCGGCGACAGCCTCTCCGGCACTTCCTACACGCACACCAGCGTCGTCGCCGGAACAGAGTACTACTACTCCATCCGCGCAATCTACGCCGACGGCGAAGGGCCCTGGCTCTCGTCGGACTATCCGACTGCGGTCGCGCTCGCCACGACAGGGGACGGGACGCCTTCTCCCACGCCCACGGCGACGGCAACCGCGGCGGCCGGGACGCCCACGGCGACACCCACGCCCACGGCAACGGCGGACGCGGGCGCCGTGCCCAACCTCAGCGCGCAGGCAACGACGCGCGGGGTGGAATTGAGCTGGGAAGCCCTGCCCAACGCGGTGCGCTACGAACTCCTCACGTGGTGGGATTTGGGCACCGGCTGGCGGCCGATAGGCGGCGATAACCTCACCGGCACCTCCTACACGCACACCAGCGCCGTCGCCGGAACAGAGTACTACTACTCCATCCGCGCAATCTACGCCGACAGCGAAGGCCCCTGGCTCTCGTCGGACTTTCCGACTGCTGTCGCGCTCGCCACGACCGGAGACGGGACGGCAACGCCTACGCCTACGGCTACAGCAACGCCTACGCCCACGGCGACGGCAACCCCGGCGGTTGGGACGCCCACCCCAACACCTACTTCCACGACAGCGGCGTCCGCCGGCGTCGTGCCCGACCTCACTGCGCAGGCAACAACGCGCGGGGTGGAGTTGAGCTGGGAAGCCCTGCCTAACGCCGTGCGCTACGAGCTCCTTACCTATTGGGCCAGCGACCCCGGCTGGCAGCCGATTGGCGGCGATAGCCTTACCGCCACCTCCTACACGCACACAAGCGTCACCGCCGGAACCAGGTACTACTACTCCATCCGGGCCGTCTACGCAGGCGGCGAAGGCCCATGGCTATCGTCGGATTATCCGACTGCGATTGCGCTTGCAGTGGGGACGGCTACACCTCCCCCTGCTATTGCAACCAACGAAAGAGATGCGCTCATCGCCCTGTACGAGGCTACCGACGGCGCCAATTGGAAAAACAGTGACAACTGGCTGACCGACAAGCCGCTCGCCTCCTGGTACGGTGTCAGCACTGACGGCAACGGAAAGGTGACTGAATTAGACCTCTCAAGAAATGAATTGAACGGACTGGTCCCTGATCTGAGCGCTCTGACCACCCTGATGAAACTGGATCTCAGCCGCAACCGGTTGAGGAGGAATATTTCAGGGCTAAGCAGGCTCACAAACTTAACCGAATTGGACGTCAGTTATAACTTTTTGACGGAGGCCCTCCCGAACCTGAGCATGCTTGGTAACTTGACCGAGTTGAACGCTGGCAGGAACACCATACGAGGGCAGATTCCGGACCTGAGCGCCCTCACCAGCCTGAGAGTGCTTAACCTCAGGTACAACCTGCTCAGTGGGCCTATCCCCCGTCTTAGCGGCCTCTCAGAGTTGGCGTATCTTTCGCTCAGAAACAATGATTTGAGCGGGCCGATCCCGGATCTAGACGCTCTCACCGAACTGAGAAGTCTGGTCCTGAGCGACAACGAGTTGAGCGGGAACATTCCCGACTTAAGCGCTCTCACCAACTTGGTCGTTTTGCATTTGAACGAAAATGAATTGAGCGGGCCGATCCCGGATCTCAGCGCGCTCGTCAACCTTGAAGCGTTGAACCTCTCTTACAACGAATTGAGCGGGCCGATCCCGGATCTCAGCGCGCTCAGCAGACTGACAAGCCTGGACCTCGGCGGCAACGATTTGAGTGGACCGATCCCGGACCTGAACGCCCTCACCGACTTGAGGACGCTAAGCCTTCAGTACAACCAGTTGAGCGGGCCGATTCCGGACCTGAGCGCCCTCACCAGCCTGACAAGCCTCGTCCTCAGTCGTAACGAATTGAGCGGACCGATCCCGGACGTGAGCAGACTCACCAAACTAGAGGAACTGAGACTTGGTCTCAACGGGTTGTCTGGGGGGATTCCTGATCTTGGCGCCCTAACCGAGCTAAAATCTTTGGGCCTTGGGCACAACCAATTGACCGGGACTATTGTCGAATTGGGCGCACTCACAAAACTGCATAGCCTGATCCTTGCACACAATCAGTTTACCGGGCCGGTGCCGGACCTGAGCGCTCTCCCCAACCTGGCATCTCTGTCCCTCATGTCCAATCAGTTATGTATTCCTGCGGGGGCGGACTTTTCCGGCTCACATGAATATGTGAAAGTCGAGCTGAGTCGCGCCAATCTGCCTACTTGCACGGATGCCGACCTCAAGCTGGTGCCGGGTGTGCCCGGGAACTTCAGCGCAACGGTCGACGGGGGCCAAGTGACGCTCACCTGGGATGCCGCGGCGAACGCGGCCAGATACGATCTGCGGGTTTGGGACAGCCTCAGCCGTGAGTGGGGCTCGATTGCCGGCGATCTTACCGGCAGGTCGTTCCTCCACGCGGTTTTGACGGATGGCCGCAACTACTACTACCAGATCCGCGCCCGCCACGACAACGGTACGCGCGGCGTATGGTCGGAGCAACTATACGTAGCCGTAGTAGAGCCCCAATTCCCACCTCCACCAAAGATCCTCGGACTTGACATGCTCTACCAGAAATATGTGGACGTAGGGGGGGTGGGCGTGTCGGGTCCCAGCGAGATTTCTGATGAAAAGTTCATCCAGGCGCGCGAAATTATAACCGGTATGCTGTCTGCCAGGCCTGACGTGCTTGCAACACTTGCCGCCAATGGTACTCGGGTTGCCATTTATTGGAGAACAAGGGATTTCAGCGGCGGGGGACTCGGCCAGTTGCCAGAGTTCCGAGGGCGATTTGCGTTTTTCTATCCAGTGGGAGCGGTCATTCAGACAGCCAGCGGGTGGCTCGTGGGCGTTCCGAATCGGGACACCCGCTGTTATGTGTTCATTCACGAGTTTGCTCACGTGATACAGTACGCGCTTGAGAAACAATCCGATGGTCAGGAGTACATCTCAAGGCTCAAGGCCCTGTATGACGCGGCATTGGGCGCGGATCTGTGGAAAGGTGAATACGCGGCAACGAATTACGCGGAGTACTGGGCTGAAGTAGTCACATACTGGTTTGAGGAGTCGTTGCCGACCACTTTGGCAGCGGATTATCCGAAGTTGGCAGATTACGATGCGGAAGCGGCCAAGCTGGTTGAGGAGGTGTTCGGCGACGCCACGGTACCTGAGTATTGCAAGCGATGAACTGCCGGGGATAAGGGTACGTGAGGCTGGCGGGATTTTCCAAGTGTAAATGCGGGGTAGCCGCACTTTGCTCCCGCAAGTCGCTGTGCAGACCGACGTCAACGATCCCTAGTGTATGCGTTAAGTGAGAAGGACCGGCCCTGTGAAGCCCGGACAACCCGGTAGCGGGAGATGAGAGGTCTTCTGTGGCGTAGGTGCCGATTCCGGCAGATATACTCTGGAAGATGAGAGGCAGTGGATATAGTCGGCTACCTCTCGTCGGATGGGGGTAGAATAGTCACTGCCGACCTGAATGAAGAGGCCAGTGTCCAGGAGTCGTTGACGTTTGTCTGACCTGAAGTTTGCAGGCCTAATATGTAGTCAATCGACGGGGGACTGAGAGTTTCGTGAAGTTCCAAAGAGGGTAGGGCACCCACAAGGGGTGCCCCTACGGTGGGACGGCCCAGTGGAAGGAGATGACAACGGGCCCCAGACATACAAGGAAGCCCCCGATGCAGGGCAGAACTCGCATAGCGATCACGGAGGCGCGGGGCATCCTTCTTCTAACCGTCCTTCTGACGGCCGCCGCGCTCTCCCTCCTGGCGTACAGCGAAACAACGGCTCAGGCGCAGGCGCCGACCGCAACCGCGCTCTCGGTACCGAAACTGACGGCGGAGGCGACAACGCACGGCGTGGTCCTGAGGTGGGAAGCGGTTGCGGACGCGGTGCGCTACGAACTCCTGGCCTGGTGGGACGCGGGGACCGGTTGGCAACCGATAGGCGGCAGCAACCTGACCGGCACTTCGTACACGCACACGGAGGTCACGGCCGGGACAAAGTACTTCTACTCCATCCGCGCGGTGAACGCAGCGGGCGGGACGAGCGCCTGGCTGCTGGACTTTGCGTCGGCCACGGCGCTGGCGCCGGCGGAAACCGAGACGTCAACGCCTACGGTCACGCCAACCGCAACTGCGACAACGGGGGCTGAGACGTCGACGCCAACGGCCACGCCTACGCCAACTGCATCCCCGCTTGTTGCGCCGGCACTGACGGCGGCGGCGGAAACGCACGGCGTAGTGCTGAGTTGGGAGGACGCGCCAGGCGCAGTGCGTTACATACTCCTGACATGGTGGGACGTAGAGATAGGCTGGAAGCAGATAGGCGGCAGCAGCCTGACCGGCACTTCGTACACGCACACGGACGTAACTGCAGGGACGAAATACTTTTATACGATCAGCGTGGTGAATGTCACCGGCCAGACGAGCGCCTGGCTGCAGGAATATGCGTCTGCCACCGCGCTCGGGCCGACGGAAGCCGGAACGGCGACGCCTACGGCGACTGCAACCGCGACATCTACACCAACAGCTGCGTCTACAGCCACATTAACGCCTACGGTCACGTCTACATCCACATCTACGCCGACCCCAACTGCGTCCGCACTCACTGCGCCGGCGCTGACGGCAAAGGCGACGGCACACGGTGTGGAGCTGAGTTGGGAAGCTGCCCCTGACGCGGTGCGCTACACCCTCATGACGTGGTGGGACAAAGAGACCGGCTGGCAGGTGATAGGCGGCGATAACCTGACCGGCACTGCCTACACGCACGCGGACGTTACTGCAGGGACGAAATACTTCTATACAATCAACATGGTGAACGCCGCCGGCCAGTCAAGTAGCTGGCTGATGGCGTATGCGTCTGCCACCGCAGTCGCATTGACGGGTACGGCGACGCCGACGGTGACAACCACGCCCGGGCCCACGCCAACTCCAACGATCACGCCAACTCCTGCAACAACGGAGAAGGGCGCGCTCATCGCGCTCTACGAGGCAACCGACGGCGACAACTGGACACGCAGTGACAACTGGCTGACCTACGAGCCGCTTTCTTCCTGGTACGGTGTCTTTACTGACAGATACGGTCGCGTCGTACGGCTGGAGCTCAGCGACAACGGGCTGAACGGCCCGATCCCGGACCTGGCCGCGCTCCAGCGACTGGAGTGGCTGGAGCTCGCAAATAACGATTTGACCGGGCCGATCCCTGATCTGGCCGCCCTTTCAAACCTGGTGGTCCTGTATCTCGGCCACAACCAGCTGGCCGGCCCGGTTCCGGACCTGAGCACGCTCTCCTACCTGAAGATCCTCGGCCTGAACCACAACCGTTTGAGCGGACCGATCTTCGACCTGCACCAGTTCGCCGGTCTGCAGTTTTTACGTCTTGACAACAATCACTTTACCGGCCCGCTCCCCAGTTTGAACGTCCTCACAGAACTGGCAGGTCTGTACCTCATCGGTAACCAGTTCTGCCTGGCTCCCGGCACAAGCTTGTCTCATGTCGACAGTTCCGTGGACGCACACCTGAAGAGCCTCAATCTGGCGAACTGTACGGCGGCCGAGCTTGCGGAGTTTCCGTCCGCGCCGCAAAACCTGACGGCGACGGGCGCCAACAGCCTGGTCACGCTTACCTGGGATGCGGCGGCGAACGCGGCCGGCTACGATCTGTGGGCGTGGAACAGCCTCGACCGCCGCTGGGGTCCGATCGGTGGCTTCCTCACTGAAACGACCTACACGCACTATGTCCCGTTCGACAGCCGCAGCCACTATTACCAAGTGCGCGCACGCGACGCCAACGGCGTACGCGGCCCCTGGTCGGTACGGGCGTGGACAAGCATAATCCCGCAACGATTTCCACCACCGCCTACGTCCCTCGGACTTCATCTTTTCTATCAGAAATATCTAAAGGCAGGCGGCGTGATCGTAGTCGCCCCCACAGAGGTCTCTGATGAGAAGATGGTGGAAACGGGCGAGATCGTTGCCGCGATGTTCTCCGACAACCCCGATCTGATTGAAGACCTGCTTCCGAAGCATTTTCGGGTCGTCAGATTCAGAAGGAATCAAGCGGGCGAGCATATCAACCAATTGCCAGAACTCAGGGACGGCTATCATCACTCTTTAGACCATCGAGGAACAGCCTTTGCGACAGCCACAGGCTGGGCGGCAGCCGCACGGGACGATGACGAGGCCGAGAGATGTTACGTTCTCATCCACGAATTCGCTCATGCGATACACTTCGCACTCCAGGATCAACCCAATGTTCACGAGTTCAACACGCGGCTCCTGGACCTTTACAACAGTGCACTGGCCAAGGGTTTATGGCGGGATACGTACGCGTCGACGAATTTCGAGGAGTACTGGGCTGAAGCGGTCACATTCTGGTTTCAGGAGTTTATGCGCGAACCTGTAGGATTGCGCGGTTCAATGTTGGAAGATTACGACCCGGAAATTGTCAAGCTGATTGAGGAGGTGTTCGGCGAGGACGCGACCGTGCCTGCGTACTGCAAGCCGTGAACTGCGGTGGAAAGTGGTCAGGTTCCGTTGGCATTTCGGGAAGGCCGTACAGAGTTCAACAAGAACAGAACGTCTGCAGGTAGGTTCGGGATGTTATTGGCAGGAATCTTGTTTTAGACACAACCTTTCGATCGGCGAAGGAACAACAGTCAGGGCACCCACAAGGGGTGCTCCTACGGGAGGGTGGGCTGGTTGAAATGTCAGCGAGGCCCAGTTATTCCGCTCGCACGTCCGAATCAATACATTCCGAGTTCCATTCTTTTGGTGGAGAGAGCGGACAGGCCCAAACCGTTATCCTGGTCGTTATTTTCTATGGCGTTCCCGTGTTTTTTGCAGCCTGCCCGCGAAATTTGACATCCTCTGCGGCCTCTGCTACATTTGCCCGCATTACAACTGAATAGCTGAACTCTTATCCAGAGAGGCGGAGGGACCGGCCCTGTGAAGCCTCGGCAACCTGGTGGCGGAGGATGGATTTTCCGTGACGCAGGTGCCAATTCCGGCAGAAGCTGCGCCCAGAGAATAATCAGGCAGCGCAGAACGATTCTGGAAGATGAGAGGCAGTAGATATAGTCGGCTACCTCTCGTCTGGACGACGTGAGGTATTTTTTTACTTATTCTTCTTGTAGAGCGAGTCAGACGCGTATGATCGTGATGAAATTTGGCGGGACGTCGGTCGGTACGACGGATGCTATCGACGGCGTAGCAAAGATCGTGGCAGCGGCTGTCGAAAGGCAGGCCGGGGGCGCAGAGGGCGAGATCGATCAGAGCGGGGAAAGCCCCGGTGTGCTGGTTGTGGTGAGCGCGATGGGCGGGGTTACGAACACGCTGATCGATGCGGCGCAAGCGGCGGCGGCGGGGGATGAGACGCCGTACCGGGATGCGCGGAGCCAGTTGCTGGTGCGGCACCAGGTGGTGGCCGGGCAGCTGATTGAGGACGGGGTGGAGCGGGCCGGGTTGGGCAGGCTGTTTGACAACCGGCTGCGGGAGTTCGAGCGGCTTTGCCGCAGCATCACGGTGCTGGGTGAGCTGACGCAGCGGGGGCTGGATGTGGTGAGCGGGGTGGGCGAGCGGCTGAGCGCGCCGCTGCTGGCGGCTGTGCTGCGGGCGAACGGGGTAAATTCCCAGTTCGTGGACGCGGGCGAGCTGATCATCACCGACGACCAGTTCGGCAACGCCAATCCTCTGATGGAGGCCACGCCGGCGCGCTGCCGGGACCGGCTGCTGCCGATGATGCAGAGCGGTGTGGTGCCGGTTGTGACCGGTTTTGTGGGCGCGACGGAGAAGGGCGTGCCGACGACGCTGGGGCGGGGCGGGTCGGACTACTCGGCAGCGATACTGGGCGCGGCGCTCGATGCGGACGAGATCCAGATCTGGACGGACGTGGACGGGGTCATGACGGCCGACCCGCGCATCGTCGAAACGGCGCAGTCGATGGAGGAGCTTTCCTACGAGGAGGTGGCGGAATTGGCTTACTACGGCGCCAAGGTGCTGCACCCCAAGACGGTCACGCCGGCGGTGGAGAGTAAGATACCGCTGCGCGTGCTCAACACGTTCAATCCCTCCCACCCAGGCACGCGCATCGTCGAGAAGACGCGCCAGCTGCACCACGGGGTGAAGGCGATCACGGCGGTGCGGGAACTGCGGCTGATTACGGTGGCGGGGCGGGGGATGATCGGTGTGCCCGGGATCGCGGCGCGCACGTTTGACGCGGTGGCGCGGCAGCGGGCCAATGTGCTGATGATCAGCCAGGGCAGCAGCGAGCAGAGTATCTGTTTCGTGGTGCCCGAGGCGGAGGGCGATGCGGTGGTCGGGGCACTCAAGGTGGAGTTCGCACGCGAGCTGGCCCAAAATATGATCGAGGAGATCAGCCACCAGCCGGACATTGTGATCGTGGCGGTGATCGGCGCGGGCATGAAGGGGACGCCGGGCATCGCGGCGCGGGTCTTCAATGCGCTGGGGGAACGGAATATCAACGTGATCGCGATTGCGCAGGGGTCGAGCGAGGCCAATATCAGCCTTGTGGTCCTGCATACGGAGGCCGATGAGGCGCTCCGGGCCATACATGATACGTTCGAACTTGGGAACGGAGCGGACTGATGGGGAACATCGCGGGCAGGTTTGCGGGGCAGGACAAGCCGATCATCCTGTTGGGGCTGGGGGGCGTTGGGCGGGCCTTACTAATCCAGATCCTGGAACAGCAGTCGCTTCATGGCGAGAGGTACGGTCTGCGCATCCGTTTTCTGGCCGTGTGCGACAGCAGCGGTGCGGTCGAGGAGCCGGAAGGGGGATTTACGGAGGAGCTGCTGGCCGGGGTTTTGCAGCACAAGGAGGAGGGCGGTGGGCTGGCTTCTCATCCGCTGGGCCGAACTTATCGAAGCCCGGAAGCGGTGGTAGAGGAACTTGGCAGACCGGGCACGGTGGTGGTCGACTGCACGGCGTCGGACGGGACGGCGGGCGCGCTGTTGCTGGCGTTAGAGCGGGGCTGTCAGGTGGTACTGGCGAACAAGAAGCCGTTGACGGTCGTCCAGGATGTGTATGACGGCATCAGCCGATCGCCGAGCCAAGCCCGCTGGGAGACGACGGTGGGTGCGGGTCTGCCTGTGATCGCGACGCTGAACCGGCTGGTGTCGAGCGGGGACGCGATCGAGCGCATCGCCGGTTCTTTCAGCGGCACGCTCGGCTATGTGATGACCGGGCTGGAGGCGGGTCGCGCCTACAGTGAGACAGTGGCGGAGGCGTACCGGTTGGGGTATACGGAGCCGGACCCGCGCGATGACCTGGGGGGCGTTGACGTGGCGCGCAAGGCGCTCATTCTGGCGCGGGGGATCGGCTGGAGGATAGAGATGGAGCAGGTGGAGATCAAGGGTCTGTATCCGGAGCGGATGGCCGGGCTGAGCGTGGACGATTTTCTGGCGGAGCTGCCGTCTCTGGACGAAGAGTTCAGAGGGCAGGTTGCGGGCGCGGCGTTGGAGGGCAAGGTATTGCGCTATGCGGCCACGCTATCGGAGGGTGCGTGCAGCGTGGGTCTGACGGCGGTGGCGAAGGACAGCCCGTTGGGGCGTTTGACGGGAACGGACAATCTGGTCGAGTTCTACAGTCACTGGTACAACCCCAATCCGCTGGTGATTCAGGGACGCGGGGCGGGTGTGGAGGCGACTGCGGCCGGTGTGCTGAGCGACATAGTGGAACTGGAACTGCAGTAGTCAGCGGTCGGTGGCTCGGGACGGCAAGGTGGGGAAAAGACACTGGTGGCTAGACACGATGTGGGGAAGAATCAGCACGGTGGCTTGGCAGTAGGGGGGCGTTGCGGGGGCGGAGCCCCCGCACAAGGGAGGGCCGAATAGGCCCGACCGCCCAAATGCGAGGAGAGAGGGAAGAGGAGTGAGGAGTGAGAAAACACCTGCGCCTGGCGCACTCGGGGTCGGGAATAGAGACGGGCGGAGTTGTTGGGAATCAGATTGGTCACTTTTGAGGTAGAGGAAATTGATGAATATTGAGTCGAAGATTCGTGTGGGTGTGCTGGGGGCGACGGGCGCGGTGGGGCAGCGGTTTGTGCAGATGCTTCAGGGGCATCCGTGGTTTGAGTTGAGCGTGCTGTGCGCGTCGCCGCGCAATGCGGGCAAGCGGTACGGGGAGGCGTGCAACTGGCTGCTGCGGGGGGATATGCCGGCGCATCTGCAGGACGTCGTGTTGGAGGAGATGGGGCCGGGGATTGACTGCCAGGTGGTGTTCAGCGCGCTGCCGAGCGGGGTTGCGCGTGAGGTGGAGGCGGAGCTGGCGGCGGCGGGTTACGTCGTGTGCAGCAATGCGAGCGCCTACCGCTATGAGCCGGACGTGCCGCTGCTGATTCCGGAGGTGAATCCGGAGCATATGGGGCTGATCGACGTGCAGCGGCGGGGGCGCGGGTGGCCGGGTTTCATCACCACGAATCCCAACTGTTCGACGACGCACCTGGTGAGCGCGTTGCATCCGTTGCACGAAGCGTTCGGCATCAGGAAGGTATTTGTTGTGACGATGCAGGCGGTGAGCGGGGCGGGTTACACGGGCGTGACGTCGATGGACATAATCGACAACGTTGTCCCGTATATTGGCTCGGAAGAGGAGAAGATGGAGCACCGGGAGCCGCAGAAGCTGCTGGGGCGGTATGATGGGCAGGGCGTGGAGATGGCCGATTTCGTTGTCAGCGCCCACTGCAACCGCGTGCCGGTGCGCAACGGTCATCTGGCGGCGGTAAGCGTGGAGTTTGCGCGCCGCCCGAGTTTGGAGGACGTGCGGCGAGCGTGGGCGGAGTACGATCCGCTGCCGCAGCGCATGGGGCTTCCGAGCGCGCCGCAGCAGGCGATCATCTACCGGGAGGAGGCGGACCGTCCGCAGCCGCGCATGGACCGGCTGGCGGGCAGTGTTGCGGGCATGGCGACGGTGGTGGGGCGGCTGCGTGAGGACCCGCTGCTGCACGTGAAGTTCCTGGCTCTGGGACACAATACGATCCGGGGCGCGGCGGGCGGTAGCCTGCTCAATGCCGAGTTGCTGGTGTCGCAGGGGTACCTGGACAGCCGGGAGGAGGTTGTTGGGGAGCGGACCCCTGTCACGGATGGGGTACTGGATGCTGTGCGCTAATCGGTGCGGTCGTGCGCAACAGGCACAAAATTTTTCGGATCGGCTTGCCATAGGTTAGAATCGTGTGCAGTGCAACGGCAGGTCGAGCAGTACGTTCTTGGTTCCTGAACTCGTCAACGCTTTGATTGTGGTGGCCTTGCTCAAAGAGAGAGACGGGTCCGGGAATAGAAATGGAAGGTGCCGAATTGGCCAACACGCAGACAAGAGAAGCCTATCCGATTGCCGTTGACAACTTTGGACTGACGTCCCTGGATGAACTTGTCGGCGATCTTATCGTTTACCGAAACCTGGAGCCGCTCACGCGCCAGATCCCCGGTCTGAAATCGGCCCGCCACCAGTTGGGGCTGCCCGCCCCTTCCGTGCCCCGCAAACAGGAGACGTCGTACGCGCAGGTGGCACTGTGGATCCTGGAGCAGGCGCAGGCGCGGCGGAACGCCTCTGTGGGCGAGCTGCTCTTCATCGGCGATACGCTTTCGGGCGATGGAAATACGTTCCAGGTGATGCGTTCCTTGCGTTCCGCGGCCGAGTCGTCGCTTGATAACGGGGAGCTGGTCGGACACGCGGACGGCGCTGTGTTGCCGAGCGCCTGCTTTATTGGCAATGAGAAGGCCGGCGAACCGGAGCATTTCGACGCCGACGAAGAGACCGGCATGTTCGAAGCCAACCGCTGGAGCCAGTTGGTGGACTGGATCAGGTGGGCGCAGGGGAGCGGGATGCGGTTGGATGAGAGTACGGTGGTTGTTCTCGATCTGGACAAGACCGCGATCGGGGCGCGGGGGCGCAACAACCGTGCGATCGACGTGGCGCGACTGAAGGGGCTGTACCGTACGGTGGGCAGCCTGCTGGGCGACAAGTTCAATGCCTCGCTATTCGCGCAGCATTATGAGCTGCTGAACCGCGCTCACTATCATCACCTGACCGGGGACAACCAGGACTATCTGGCCTACATCTGTCTGGTTCTCAACAACGAGGGCCTCGACTGCACGGACCTGCTTGAACGGATCGAAGACGGTTCGGTGCAGACATTTGAGCAGTTTGTGCGCTATGCCGAGGTCTGTATTGCAGGGGGCGGGCGGGTGAGCGAGGCGATGCGTCAGGCCCATGAAGCGGTCAACATGGCGGTTGCGCTGGGCGATCCGACGCCGTTCAAACAGTTCCGGCGCGAGGAGTTTGTGGCAACGCTGGAGCATATGAACAATCTGGCTGATGACGTGCCGGCCGAGGAGCGCTTCTCGCAGGAGATCTGCATCACGCAGGAGGTACGTGAAGCGGTTCTGTGGTTGAAGGCGCGCGGCTGTCTGATCTTCAGTTTCAGCGACAAGCCGGACGAATCATCCATCCCTCACAAGACCCGACACCGGGGCAAGCTTCCGATTCACAAAGCGAAGACCCACGCCACCGGCGTCAGCATTGCGGACCAATTGCGTAATCTGTAACGTACAGTGACGCGTCGCCGGTAACTTCCGCACACTGGTTTCTGCCTTACTTATTCAGGCCCCCATCCTCTGTTATACTAGGCTAGGCGTGAAAGCGCGTAGCGAGTGATGCGTACCCGTATAGAACTGTAACCGTACCGGGCGTCTGACCCGGGGGGTATTGTCATATGATGAACCGAGAAAAAAGACCGGAAGGCGAACGTCCTCCGGAAGAGGACCCTAACGAGCGTTACCGGCAACTGTTCAAGCGCAGCTGGATTTGGATCCTGCTGGCCGTCCTGATCTTCTTTGCCTACCGTCTCTTTATCAATCCGCCCAGCTCTGCCAGCAATCTGCTCGGCTTGAACCAGGTGGCGGACTATGTGCGCAACGGCTCAGTGCAGCGCATCGTGGTGCAGGGCGACGACGTCATCGTCGAGATCTCCGATAGTGAACGCCGCCGCAGCCGGAAGGAGTCGGGCGAGAGCTTACTCGATTCACTCAAGACGTTCGGTGTGACAGCGGACCAGCTGGCGGCCATTCCGATCGACGTGGAGCGGGCGCCCAACAGCGGCGCTTTCTTCAACTGGCTGATCATGTTGTTGCCGATGATCCTGATCTTCGGTTTTTTCATCTTCATCATGCGCCAGGCGGGCGCGGGCGGGCAGAACCGGGCGATGCAGTTTGGGCGCAGCCGCGCCAAGAAGATGGAGGAGGCGGACCGCCCCACGGTCACCTTTGAGGATGTGGCGGGTTCTGACGAAGCCAAGCAGGAGTTGCAGGAGGTTGTGGAGTTCCTGAAGGAGCCGGAGAAGTTTGCGGCGCTGGGGGCGCGTATCCCCAAGGGTGTGTTGATGGTGGGGTCGCCGGGCACGGGCAAGACGCTGCTGGCTAAGGCGGTGGCGGGCGAGGCCGGTGCGCCTTTCTTCAGCATCAGCGGCTCCGAATTCGTGGAGATGTTCGTGGGCGTTGGCGCCAGCCGGGTGCGTGATCTGTTCGAACAGGCGAAGAAGAACGCGCCGTGTATCATCTTTATCGATGAGATCGACGCGGTCGGCCGCCATCGCGGCGCGGGTATGGGCGGCGGGAACGACGAACGGGAACAGACGCTGAACCAGATCCTGGTGGAGATGGACGGATTCGACAGCGATACGACTGTGATCGTGATTGCCGCGACGAATCGCCCTGATATCCTGGACCCGGCTTTGCTGCGGCCGGGCCGGTTTGATCGAAGGGTGGTGGTAGACCGGCCGGACCGGCGCGGGCGCGAGGCGATCCTGGAGGTGCATGCGCGCGGCAAGCCGCTGGGGCCGGACGTCGATTTGAACGTGATCTCGAAGCAGACGCCGGGCATGGTGGGCGCGGACCTGGAAAACCTGCTCAATGAGGCGGCGATTCTGACCGCCCGCCGCAACAAGCGCGCCATCGGCATGGATGAACTGGTGGAGTCGATTGAGCGGGTGATGGCGGGCCCGGCGCGCAAGAGCCGGATACTGAGCGATGAAGAGCGGCGCGTGGTGGCTTACCACGAAGCGGGCCATGCGGTGGTGATGGCGTTGCTGGAACATACCGATGCGGTGGGGAAGATCAGTCTCGTCAGCCGCGGGCAGGCGCTGGGTTACGTGATGCCGCTGCCGGATGAGGACCGCCTGCTGAAGAGCAAGGCCGAGTATGAGGATGAGCTGGCCGGGTTGCTGGGCGGGCGGGTCGCTGAGGAGCTGACGTTTGAGGAGATTACCACAGGCGCGGCCAGCGATCTGGAGCGGGTGACAAAGCTGGCGAAGGCGATGGTCACACGCTTTGGAATGAGCAACGAGTTGGGCCCGATGCAGCTGGTCCAGGGGGATACCAACCCGTTCCTAGGCATGGAGCTGGGCGAACGGCGCTCATACAGCGAGGATGTTGCACGCGCGATTGACCGCGAGGTGCGGCGCATTGTCGAGACCGCTTACACGCGGGCGAAGGAAGTTTTGACCACCCATCAGGACAAGCTGAAACTCCTGGCCGAAACCCTTCTGGAGCAGGAAGTCCTGGAACGGAACGAGTTCGAGAAGCTGATTTTCAGCAGCTGACGGCTGGAGCAGTTCGACTCGGACGGATTTTCCTGCTACTCACTGTTCAACGCAACCGCGATGGCGGCCGCGACGCGGGCGTTGTTGCGCAGCAGGGCCAGATTGGCGTGCAGGCTGCGGTCGCCGGTCAGTTCGGCGATGCGACGCAGCAGGTAAGGCGTCACCCCGGCTGAGCGCAGACCGGCGGTTTCGCTGTCTGCCAGCGCCTGCTGGATCTGCGGTTCAATCTGGGCGGCGGGAATTTCATCCTCTGCGGGGACTGGCACGGCCACGAGCAGCCCTCCAGCCAGATCCAGCCCTCTCTTGGCCCGCCAGATAGCGGCCACCTCCTCAGGCGTGTTACAACAGATATCGACCGGAAGACCGCTGCCGCGGCTGTAGAAGGCCGGGAACTCCTCGGTGCCGTAGCCGATGACGGTTACGCCGTGCGTTTCCAGGTATTCGAGCGTGGCTGGCAGGTCGAGCAGTGCTTTGGCGCCGGCGCAGACGACGATGAGCGGGGTCTGCGCCAGTTCCTGCAGGTCGGCGCTTATGTCGGTGCTGGGGCCGGGGTCGCGGCTGCGGTGGACGCCGCCGATGCCGCCGGTGGCGAAGATTTCGATGCCGGCGCGGTGGGCGATCCACATGGTGGCAGCGACGGTGGTGGCGCCGTCGAGCTTGCGGGCGACGACGACGGGCAGATCGCGGCGGCTCACTTTGCCGACCTGCCCCTCGGATGTCGCGGCCAGGCGCTCGATCTGCTGCGGGCTGAGACCGGCGATGAGCTCGCCTTCTATGACGCCGACGGTGGCGGGGTTGGCGCCGTAGTCGCGGATGATGCGCTCCATTTCGTGGGCGAGATGGAGGTTGTCGGGGTAGGGGAGTCCGTGGGTGATTACGGTGGATTCGAGAGCGACGCGGGTCATGTTATTGGTTTTCAGTTTTTGGTTTTTGGTTGGCGTGGTAAGGTGCCAAAGTTGGTTGGTAAGGACTAGGTGGGCGGTTTGCTTGATTCTGCGTTATCGGTGGGGATGTGTCAATTTGGTGGGTCATGAAGGGTCTGATCCAGATTGTTGGACGAAGGATGTCAGAATCAGGATTGCTGTCTCACGGCTCTCATACGGGGGGGCGGTCCTCGCTTCCGAGTCACGCCCAACAGCCTGGCATTCTCCCATGTAATCAACCAGTGACAGAAGTCATCGACATGACAGAACAGTCTGAGTATACTCATCACTGAGCACCTTTCTTCGCTGGAGAATTTCGGTTGGAGAGCTTCCATTCTGCCAGCTTGATATGGTGCTCCCTTACTCCGAATTCAGATTAGGTTTATAATTCGCTTCCACAATTGAAAGGCTACGCCGCGGTCAAGCGCGACTGCATGAAAGGAGAGACGGACAATGCAAAAGACCCTGCACATCAGAACGACGGTGTTGCCCGGGGGCAGGATAGAAATTGTGGACCAGGAGCTTCCGGTTGGGGAGTCTGTCAGCGTCGTCGTTCACTCCTCGGTGACTGAGCGGCGGTCTGCGGTTGACATTCTGAAGGAAGCGCCCGGGCAGCGTCTTTTCAGGAGCGCGGAGGAGGTGGAAGCCTACCTCAAGGACGAACGGGCGTCATGGGAAGGTGGAGGCTAATGTCTGTGGTGACGAATGCAGGGCAATTGTTGGACGGGAAGGTAGCTCTGATCACTGGTGGCGGTCGGGGTATTGGGCGGGCGATTGCATTGGCTTTTGCCGGGGCCGGGGCGGCGGTTTGTTGCGCGGCGCGGACTCGGTCGGAGATTGAGGGCGTGGCCGCGGAGATCGAGGCGGCGGGCGGGCAGGCGCTAGCGGTGACGACGGACGTGGCTGACCTGGCGTCGGTGGAGAAGGCGGTTGACGAGACCGTGGGGCGGTTTGGCGGGTTGGATATTCTGGTTATCAACGCGGGTGTTTCGCCGGGTAGGAGCGAGGTGGTGGAGAGCGATCCTGAAAAGTGGGGTCAGACGATCGCGATCAATCTGACGGGCGCTTACTATTGTGCGCGGGCGGCTATCCCTCATCTCAAGGCGCGCGGCGGGGGTAAGATTATTACGATCGGGTCGGGGATGGGGCACCGGGGCGCGCCGGGCTCATCGGCCTACAGCGCCTCGAAGGCCGGGCTGTGGATGTTGACGCGTGTGCTGGGCCAGGAGTTGCGAGGCGACAATATCAGCGTGAACGAGCTGATTCCGGGCCCGGTGAACACGGCGATGATGCCCGGTGCGGCCGCGAGGGAGCCGGGTACGTTTGATGGGGAGTGGTTTAAGGAGCCGGAGGAGGTGGCGCCGCTGGCGCTGTTTCTCGCGAGCGCGCCGGATGGCGGTCAGACGGCGCAGAGTTTCAGTTTGATGCGCCGGGATGGGTAAGAGTGAGGGGTGAGTATTGAGATGACGCCGAAAAGGTGAGAACGCGCTTTCTTGCCTATTGCGTAGAGGCGGGTAAGACAGACGCGATTCTCTTGCCTTACCCGCTCGGGAGGTCTCGGTTTCATACGGGATTTACTTTAGATTGACACCCATGACTTCTCGGCTGCCGCTGTGTACATGGCTTCCATGACGGCGCTGCGGTAGGCGGCTTCGCTGGCGGTTACGAGGGGGATGGCGGCTATTGCGGACGGGTCGTGGGCGTTGAGGGCGTCGAGGAAGAGGTCGAAGGCGTGGGGCCAGGCGGGGGGCAGGTCGGTCCAGGGTTGTTTGCCGTCCGCGCCCTCGAGGTTGGGGCTGGTGATGTAGAGGTCGCTGCGGTTGTAGATGTAGGCGTGGCCTTCGGTGCCGCTAATTTCGGCGGTGATGGGTTCGGCGACGTCGACCCAGGCGGCGGCGAGTGTTCCGATGGCGCCGCTGCTGAAACGGAAGAGGGCTTCGCCGGTCTCGTCACAGTCGGGGCCGTATTTTTGCAGCACCACGTTGAGGGCGGCGGTCACGCTGTCCACATCTCCCAGAATCCACAACATGAGGTCGAGAGCGTGCGTGCCGAGGTCGCCGAAAGCGCCGACGCCGGCCTGCTGCATGTCGGTCATCCAGAGCCAGTTGGGCGTGAAGATATCGCGCATGGCGCCGGAATGGCAGTTGATGAATCGGGCGCGGGTGATCTGGCCGAAGACGCCGTTCGCGACCATATCCTTGAGGGCCTGATGGACGGGGATGCCGCGGCTGAAGTAGCCGGTCTGGAAGATGAGGCCGGCGTTGTCGATGGCTGCGGCCATGCGGTTGGCGTCCTGTGCGCCGATGCCGAGCGGCTTTTCGACGAACATGTGCTTGCCGGCGGCGGCCGCGGCGTTGACGAGGGGCTCGTGCTGGTCGGTCTCGGAGCAGATTATGACGCCGTCGATGGCGGTGTCGGTCCAGACGGCGTCGACGCTGTCGAGGGCGGGCGCGGCGAGCTGGTCGCTGCAGGTGCGGGCGCGGGCGGGGTCGCGGTCCCAGACGGCGACGGTGTTGACGTCGGAGCGGGCCTGCAGGCGCTTGACGAAGCCGGGTGTGTGGATGTGGGCGCAGCCGACGAGTGCGATGTTAGCCATGAAGCGGTTCTCCAGCAGTGTATGTGGCTGCCGCTGCCTCCGGGTGTTGAGGCGGTGGGCGGCAGGGGGATCGGGGCGCCTTGAGGGCGCGCCTCAGTAGTGTAGCGGATCGGTGGGCAACGCGCTATTGCGGGGCGGTGTTGGGCGCGGTTCAGATTTCCTGGGTGGTCGTTGTCTGAATCAGGATTTTCAGGACTGATAGGGATTTTCAGGATGGCAGGCGATCGGTTGTCGTCTTTTGGGTGGGTATTTCTGCGCCGGATGAGAGGGCGGGTTGCAGGGAGGCAGCAGTGTGGGATGCACCCGCGATGCAGGGTGCATGTTTTGTGGGCGCGGCCCGGGGTGATAGCATCGATCTTATGGCGTGCTGGAAGCGTGTCGAGTCAGGGCAGGCCTCTGATCGGACAGATCAGAGTTCAGGCAATCAGAAAGGTGTGAATCGTGGCTGACAGCCGTCCTATATTGGCAATTACGCTGGGCGACCCGGCTGGCATTGGGCCGGAGGTGGTGCTGAAGGCGTTGGGGCATGGAGAGGTGTTTGCGGCTTGCCGACCGCTGGTGGTCGGTGATCGGGGCGTTCTGGAGAGGGCGGCGACTTGGGTGGATATGCGGCCTCGTTTTGAAGGTATCGCTGAGATCAGTAGCGGCAGGTATGTACAGGGGACGGTGCCGCTGCTGGATCTGGCGAACGTGGAACTGGCGGATGTGCCGGTGGGGGAGGTGAGCGCGGGGGCGGGGCGGGCCGCGGTGGAGTATGTGATGCGCGCCTGTGATCTGGCGATGGCGGGGCAGGCGGCGGCGGTGGTGACGGCGCCGCTGAACAAGGAGGCGATGCACAGGGCCGGGTTTTTGTATCCCGGGCATACGGAGCTATTGGCTGAGCGCACGGGGGCTGAGCGGGTGTCGATGCTTCTGGTGGGGCCGACGCTGCGGGTGGTGCACGTGAGTACGCACGTTTCGCTGGAGGAGGCGATCCGGCGGGTCAGGCCGGCGCGGGTGTTGGAGGTGATCGAGCTGGCGCAGCGGTCGTGCCGGATGCTGGGGATCGAGGCGCCGCGGATTGCGGTGGCGGGGTTGAATCCTCATGCAAGCGAGAACGGGCTGTTCGGGGTGCAGGAGGCGGAGCAGATCCAGCCGGCCATCGAGACGGCGCGGGCGCGCGGCTGGACGGTGTCGGACCCGCAACCGCCGGATACGGTCTTTCTGCGGGCGACACGGGGTGAGTTCGACATCATTGTGGCGATGTACCATGACCAGGGTCATATTCCGATGAAGTTGCTGGCGTTTGACAGCGGGGTAAACGTGAGTATTGGGTTGCCGATACTGCGTACGTCGGTGGACCATGGGACTGCTTTTGATATTGCGGGGACGGGAAAGGCGAGCGAGGAGAGTATGCTGGCGGCGATTCGGGTGGCGGTGAAAATGGCAGAGGCCAGGGATTAAGGGGTTAGGTTCCGTTGGCGATTGCTTAGACCGTGAACTGCAGGGGCGAACTGCGGTTATCCGCGAAGGAACGCGAAGGGGCGCGAAGAAAACCCTCTGCTATTGGCGCGCATGATGGGCTTTTCTCGCCAGAATCACGAGAAAGTCCAACAGACTGGCTTTGCGGCCGCCTTTCCGTTGTCAGAGTTCAGACATTTTCTGACAATAGTCAGCGAGTCCCAGAAAGAAAGGTGGATTGCGGAGTCTACTGAAAACTGTCGAAGACGTGGCCGAGGCGGCGGATGCCTGCTTTGATTTCGGGTATGGGGTAGTGGGCGAAGCAGAGGCGGAGGCAGTGGTTGAGGGCGCCGACGCTGGAGCAGCGGGGGCCGGGGAGGAAGCCGACTTTGGCGTCGGCGGCGGCATCAAGGAGGTTGGTGGTGTTGAACTGGCCGGGGGTGCCTGCGGCGGTTGAGCGGTTGGCGGCGGCGAGAAAGTCGTCGGTGCAGGTGAGCCAGAAGAAGAAGCCGCCGGCGGGGACGGTCCAGGCGGCGCGGTCGCCGATGTGTTTGTGCAGGGCGGCGTCCATGGCGTCGACGCGCTGCTTATAGGCGCGGCGGAGGCTGTCCAGGTATTGCTTCTGTCCGCCCCCCTCCAGGGCGACGCGCACCAGATTTGAGGTGAACTGGTTGAGGCCGCCGCCGCTGTCGACGAGGCCGCTGTCGGCGAATTGACGCGCCTGCTGCTCTGATGTCTGCACCCAACCCAGACGCAGGCCGGGCGCAAGGATCTTGGAGAAGGAGCCGAGGGAGAGCACTCTGCCGCTGTCTGCATAGGCGGCGAAGGGAGCCGGTGGCTGGGAACCGAAGTCGAGGAGATGGTAGACCTCGTCAGCGACGATGTGGAAGTCATGCTGCTCTGCGAGGGCCAGCAACTGCTGACGGCGGGTTTGGGAGAGCGTGCGGCCGGTGGGGTTCTGGTAGGTGGGGATGGTGTAGAGCAGGACGGGGCGGTGGCGGGTAAGCGCCTCTGCGACGGCGGGCAGCACAAGGCCGTGTTCATCGGTGGGGATGGGGACGGCGTTGAGCCGGTGGTCTTCCTGGAGGATGCGCAGGGCGAGGAAGTAGCTTGGCTCTTCGACGAAGACGGTGTCGCCGGGGCGGGTGAGGAGGGTGCAGACCAGGTTGAGGGCCTGCGAGGCGCCAGCGGTGATCATGAGCTGCTGGGGCTGGACGGGGGTACCGTAGCCGCGGCTGAGGAAGTCGGCGAGGGCCCAGCGGAAGCGGCCGTCGCCCTGGGGGAAGCCGTAGTTGAGGAGCTCGGTGTCGCCTTCGGCGAAGCGTTCGGCGGCGACCTCGCGCATGAGGGCGTGGGGCAGGAGGGCGAAGTCGGGCTGGCCGATACCGAAGTTGATGCTGTCTGCGGTGCGGTCGACTTGGGTGGAGCGGTCGTACATGGGGGTGGACCACCGGTGATCAGTGATTGTCGGCCAGCAATCCATGGGGCCCACTGGTGCAGTCGACCGCTGTCCCGTGGCAGTTGGCCACTGCGGATCAGATGTTTTCGTCGAGCAGCTTTATGCGTTTGCTGCCGATGATGGAAATGGATTCCCGGTCGAGAAGTTTGATGCGCTTGCGTCCGATTTCGATGAGGCCGCGTGCTTTGAGGTCGTTGAGGACCTGTGTGGCGGTTTCGCGGTAGGTGCCGATGCTTTCGGCCAGGTCCTGGTGGGTGAGGCCGGTTACTTCGTCGGACTGCTGTTCGTCGGAGAGGCGCAGGAGCAGATTGGCCAGACGGGCGGGGATGCCTTTGAAGGCCATGTTTTCAAGGCTTTCTTCGGCCTCCTGCAGGCGTTTGCCGGTGATCTCGAGGATGCGGAGGGCGACCTGGGGCTTGCTGAGGATAAGCCGTTCGAGGTCGTTACGGCTCATGACGCAGATGAGGCAGTCGTCGATGGCTTCGGCAAAGGTATTGTGCATCTTGGTGCCGAGCAGGGCCATTTCGCCGAAGAGTGTGTGGGGGCCAAGGGTTGTGATGACGAGCTTTTTGCCTTCAGGGCTGATGCGATAGAGCTGTACGCGGCCTTCCTTGAGGATGAAAAGGACTTCGCCGGGCTCCTCGGGGCGGTAGAAGACCCGTCCTTTGCGCACGGTGCTCATCGTGGTGATTCGGTTCAGTTCTTCCATTTCTCTGGATGTCAGGTCCTGAAAGACCATCAGTTCAGAGAGAAATTTCATCTTTTCCGCGGGTTGCAGCGCGGCGGACATTTTCATGATCGTCATGTTGGGTTTCTCCTGGCACGCCGCGGGTCCGGCAAGGGCGGCGGCCCCGGTTCCTCGCTATCAACTTATAGCCCTACCTTATTATACGCGTAGGGGCGAATTTATCAACCTTTTTTGGCGCTCTCACATCCGATTTGTTAAAATGCGGGCATGAATTTGCGCTTTCCCCGGCCGTTATTTCGTAAATCCGTCTCCAATGCGCCCCTCGCAAGCAGGGGCGCATTTCATGCTGACGTCCAAGGCAGGAGAGTTCGCGGATCTGCCTCCGCGCGTCGTTCGATCCGGTCCTATGGCGGCCTGAGCATCCTGTCGATTCTGGCACCGGTCGTGATTCTGATGTCGTGGAATCGTGCCATCATGCCGGAGCCGGCGGTCCCTGAAGCAGCACCGGCCCTGGAGGCACCGGCAGTTGGTGAGGGTGCCGATTGGGCGCGGAATGAGCAGGCATTGTCGGTGCGCTCCAACACCGTCAGCCCCGAACGCGCTGCACTCTCCGGGCCGGCGGTCAGAGCAGTGGCCGCGGGTGACGGGCAGTCGAGCGTTACGCCGGCGGCGACGGCTACGCCGCCACCGGCGGGTTTGCAAGGGCAGATCGTGGGCGGTGAGAAGGCGACACCGGGGGCGTGGCCGTGGATGGTTGCCATCCAGGCTTTCACCGAGCCCGGTTACCACACATTCTGCGGGGCGTCTCTGGTGGCTCCCAGCTGGGCGCTGACGGCGGCCCACTGCGTCGTGAACGCTGCGCCAGATCAGATTGTGGCGACAGTTGGCCCTCACAGGCTGGAGAGCGGGCAGGGGCAGAAGAGATCGGTTGACCGTATTGTCCTGCATCCTCGCTACGGATTCGATTTTGCCCACGACTTCGCGCACGATCTGGCGTTGCTGCATCTGTCGGAGCCGGCAGATGCCGAGCTGGTCACGCTGCTGGGCGCTGACGACCTGGCGCTGGCCGGGCCGGGCACGGTAGGGACGGTGATAGGCTGGGGGGCGCTTTCGGAGGACGGCAGCAGTGGTCTGCTCTCCTATGACCTGCAGCAGGTGGAGCTGCCGATTGTGTCGGAGGAGGAGTGCACCAGCTCAATGGGCAGGATGATCACGGAGAACATGCTGTGCGCCGGGTTCAAGGAGGGGGGCAAGGACGCGTGCCACGGCGACAGCGGCGGCCCGCTGGTGGTGCCGGACGGGGAGGGCGGCTGGCAGCTGGCCGGGCTGGTGAGCTTTGGCATTGGGTGTGCGCGGCCGGCGTTTTACGGCGTTTATACGCGTGTGAGCCAGTACCACGACTGGATACTGGCGCAGATCATTTTGGAGGAGACGGCCAAGGAGCGTGAGGAGTTTGAGATCATGCTGCCGGCAGTGCACAGTGGGGCGGCCGTTCTGATGCTGCCGGCGGTTCATCATGGGCCCGAGGAGCAGCCGAAGTCGCTTGTGTCGCCGAAACCGCCGCCCTTTCCTGACGGACTGGTGCGGAAGGTGCAGGTGCCGATTCTGATGTATCACTATGTAAGCGTGCCGCCGCCCGGGTCGGACGTGTACCGGCGGGACCTGTCGGTATCGCCGGAGCTGTTCCGGAGCCACCTGCAGGCGATGGCCGACGCCGGGTATACGACGATCAGTATGTATGATCTGGTGGGCCATCTGAACCAGGGCACGCCGTTGCCGGAGAAGCCGGTGATCCTCACCTTTGACGATGGATATCGCGACAATTACGAGAACGCGTTTCCATTGTTGAAGGAGTTCGGCATGACGGGGATGTTTTTCGTGGTATCGGACTACATGGATGAGGGGAACCCGCTGTATCTGTCGTGGGATATGGCGCGGGAGATGAAGGCGGCGGGGATGTTCATCGAGTCGCACGGTCGTAATCACGCCAGTTTGCGGAATCGAAACGATGATTATCTGGTGTGGCAGGCACTGGGGAGCGCGGAGACGATCGAGCATGAGCTGGGGGTGCGGCCGCGTTTTATTACGTATCCTTTTGGGCATTACGACAGGAATACGATCCGGATATTCGAGAGTGCGGGATTCTGGGGCGGGGTGACGATCATCGCGGGGGCCACGCATTCGACTGATAATCTTTTTCAGTTGCGGCGTGTAAGGGTGCGGGGGACGACGAGTGCGGGGGAGTTGGTGAGGTTGTTGGGGGTGGAGTGGTGAGGGGCAGTTTTTAGTGGTTAGTTTTTAGTGGGCGGGTAAGTGACAGGTTTCGTTGATATTTTGGGGAGGTCGTTCGGGATTCAAGAAGGGCGGAACGACTGCAGGGCCTGTTTGGGATGTTTTTCGTTTGGATCTAGCAATGGATGAAACCATTTGATCCGCGAAGTTACGCGAAGGGGCGCGAATGACGGCAGAGGCGTGTCGGAATTTCTTGGGACTGAGCGGAACGGTCGGTCTTCGATTTCGCAATTGGTTGTCGTGGCAGAGGTAGATTGAATTGCCAGCGGCTGACGCTGTCGATACCGACAGTTTTCTCGAGTTCGGCCGTGCGGAAGTCGCAGCCGGCGGCTAGCGCGTGGCAGGAGTCGAGAGAGATGCCGACGCGCTCTTTGTCCTCGACCAGGTCGATGATGCGGGCCAGCTCAGGAGGTGATATTTTGATCGAGGACATCGCTATTCTTGAAAGGAAGTTCATTGACAAGAAGGCAGCAGAGTACCGCAGTAGAGGCTATGAGGTGGAGGAAAATTGCCAGCTGGATTTCCTGCCCGGCTATCGTGCTGATCTGGTCGTGCGTAAAGGTGAGGAAACCCGAGTCATTGAAGTCAAGGCCCGGACTTCGCTGGCAAGGTCACCCAGAATGACAGAGCTGGCGGAAATTCTGTATGAGAAGCCTGGCTGGAGCTATGACCTGCTGCTGGTAGGCGAGCCGGAGAAACTGGAGTCTCCTGAGGGTGCGCAGCCTTTTGCGGAGGAGGAGATCCGCCGGCGACTTGCCGAGGCGGAGGAGGTTCTTGAGAAGGGTTCGGGCGAAGCCGCCTACCTGTTGGTCTGGTCGGCTTGCGAGGCAGCGATCCGGAATTTGATCGAGACCGCGGAGATTTCCATCAGGCGCGTCACCACGGCGTCTTACGTCCTCGACACGGCGGTCATGCACGGCATCATTTCGCGCGAGGACCACGACTATCTGACCGACATGATGAAGTATAGGAATGCAATTGCTCATGGTTTTGATGTCAACGGATTCAGCGACAAAAAGGTGGCTGAGTTGATCGAGGTTGTTGAGCGGCTGCTGGATTCGGAGCCTGAGCTGGCGTGAAGGCGGGCGAGAGGCGGCTCGGAGCGGCGTAGTTCTCGTGCTGCTGAGGTCTTACGGCCTTATCTCTAGTAGGGCACCCCACAATTCAAGCAAGTCTCATAATGGTTGTCATCCTTACCGGGCGGTGAATTCGGCGGCGTTTAACTTCGCGCGCGGGAAGGAAGGGCAAGGCGGCAGCGGCTATATTAAAGGTAGCCTTTAATATGGAAGCATAAATGTGTTATAGGGCCACATGAAAGTTGGGAAAGGCCAGCTACTTGATATGAGGGTAGTCAAGTTTGCCCAACAGGCAGTTGAGATGTATGCGGAGAGTATGTGCAGTCAACTTGCTACAAAGGTGTGCACATTGTCACCGACTACCGTGCCCGAGCCGGGCTTCGTCATCCTGGACGTTGAGCGCCCTTGGCCGGTCGAGATCGACTCCCGGGCGGGGGTGGACGCCGGACACGGTCACCAGCTGGAAGGGAGGCGGCTCGGACTGTTCGCGGCGCTTCAGAGCGTCATCCAGCGTTTTGGTGATGAAGGCGCTGACGCTGATGCCGCGGGCTTCGGCTGCGCGGCGCACCTGCTTTGCAAGCTGGTCATCAAGGGAGATAGTGGTTGTCATGATGCACTAGCATAACGGTTCTTTATCGATGCATCAATAGTGTGAGGACAGAGGGAGGCATGCCAGTTTTGGGTGGGAACAGTCTGGCGGGGAATACATGTCAGCGGTGGCTGAAATTGCTTGCCGTCCATCGACCAGGTGGCAGATGGGCAGGCACAAGGCCGGCACCTACGGGAGCGGAATGGGGGACGGGGGACGGGGTGAAGCACGGCCGCCGCGAGACGACAACTTCATATTACCCACACACTCGCTACGGCGCGAACATGGCCGGGGGCGTTGCGGGGGCGGAGCCCCCGCACAAGGGAGGGCCGAATAGGCCCGACCGCCCAAAGGCAAGGAGAGAGTGAAGAGGAGTGAGGAGAGAGTGGCACAGTTTCCTGTGCTGGAGATTGGATTGTGAGCCGGCCGGGGTGGAAGTGGGCAGGGGCGCCGGATGCGGGTATTTGGACCGTATCCGGCGCTTTTTGTTTGCGGGGGGCAGGGAGCGAGGTGTTGCGGCCTTGCAGAAGGGGATAGGCGGCGTCAGGTTTGCGGGAGGCTTCGCACTGGTGCGGGTCAGGGGTCGGGGCAGGGCGGGAGGTTGAGGCTCTGCAAGTGGGCGTTGACCCGTTGATTGGGACCGGATAAGGTTGTGCCTGCGGGGAGGCAGAGCAGATTGCCGCTGAGATCCAGCTGGTACAGGCTGGAGAGTATCCTCAGGTCGGGGATAGGGCCGGTCAACTGGTTGTGATTGAGGTAGAGCCAGAGCAGGTTCGAGAGTGCGCTCAGGTCGGGGATAGGTCCGGTCAGCTGGTTATGGGCGAGGATCAGCCCCGTCAGGTTGGAGAGTGCGCTCAGGTCAGGGATTGTGCCGGTCAACAGGTTGGCGCTGAGGTCCAGATGTCTCAAGTTGGAGAGTGCGCTCAGGTCGGGGATAGGTCCGGTCAGCTGGTTGGTGCTGAGTAACAGCGTCCGCAGGCTGGTCGGGACGTTCAGATTCGGGACTGTGCCGCTGAGCTGATTGTGTGCGAGGTTCAGAACTGACAGACTGGAGAGCGCGCTCAGGTCGGGGAACGTGCCGCTGAACTGGTTGTTGTTGAGGGACAGGCTGGCCAGGCTGGTCAGGGCGTCCATGTTCGGAACGGTGCCACCCAACTGATTTTGACTGAGGTCCAGCCGGGTCAGATTGGTGAGACCGTTCAGATCCGGGAGTGGTTGGCTCAATTGATTGTGACTGAGGTGCAGGTCCGTCAGTTGGTTGAGAGCGCCCAGGCGCGTGATCGATTCCAACAGGTTGTTATTGAGGTACAGGCGCGTCAGATTGGTGAGTGCGCCCAGATCCGGGACTGGCCCGCTCAACTGGTTGTGACCAAGAGACAACACGCTCAGGTTGGTCAGCGCGCTCAGATCCGGGATTGATCCGCTCAACTGGTTGTGACTGAGGGCCAACTCGGTCAGATTGGTGAGGGCGCTCAGATCCGGGATTGATCCGCTCAACTGGTTGTAACTGAGGGACAACTCGGTCAGATTGGTGAGGGCGCTCAGGTCCGGAATGGGGCCACTCAGCCGGTTGGAGTTGAGGCTGAGGGACGTCAGGTTGGTGAGGGCGCTCAGGTCCGGGATCGGGCCGCTCAACAGGGTGCCGCGGAGGTCCAGGATCGTCAGATTGGAAAGAGCGCTCAGGTCGGGGATTGGGCCGCTCAACGGGTTGCCGTGGAGATCCAGGATCGTGAGGCTGGTGAGAACGCTCAGATCGGGGAACGGTCCGAACAACCCGTTCACGGGGAGGCGCAGCTCGGTTACGCGGCCATTGTCGTCGGTGACAACGCCGTGCCAGGCAGCGACCGGCTCATCGCTCAGCCAGTTATCGCTGTTGCGCCAGCTGGCGCCAGCGGTTGCATGGTAGAGGGCGACAAGGGCCGCTCTTTCCTCGGGCGTGGTCGGATCCTGCGGCGTTTGGGGCGTTTGCGGCGTCTGGGGTGTTTCGGGAGGCGGACCGCCTGAACAGGGGGGCAGATTGAGGTTCTGCAGGTGGGTGGCAACAGTTCCACTTAAACCAGACAGGTCTGTATTTTCAGGAAGACATAGCTGATTTCCTGAGAGGTCCAAGATCTCCAGGTTAGAGAGTGCGCTCAGATCGGGGACCGGCCCGGTCAACCGGTTGTCGGAAAGGAACAGCCCCAGCAGGCTGGAGAGTGCGCTCAGATTGGGGATTGGGCCGTTGAGCTGGTTGTGACTGAGGTCTAGCCAGTTCAGGTTGGAGAGTGTGCTCAGATCGGGGATTGATTCGCTGAGCTGGTTGTGACTGAGGTCTAGCGAGTACAGGTTAGAGAGTGCGCTCAGATCGGGAATCGACCCGCTTAACTGGTTGTGATTGATGTCAAGCAAGTACAGGTTGGAGAGTGCGCTCAGATCGGGAATCGGCCCGGTCAGCTGGTTGCCACCGAGGTCCAGGTTTGACAGGTTGGAGAGTGCGCTCAGATCGGGGATGGACCCGCTCAACCGGTTGCCACCGAGGTACAGCGAATCCAGGTTGGAGAGTGCACTGAGGTCGGGGATTGATCCGTTCAACTGGTTGCCACCGATTTCCAGATAGATCAGGTTGGAGAGGGCGCTGAGGTCAGGTAGCGGACCGCTCAAGCGGTTGGCAGCGAGGTACAGCGTTGTCAGGCTGGAGAGCGCGCTGAGATCGGGGATCGGTCCGGTCAACTGGTTGTGGACGATTTCCATTCTTTCCAGGTTGGTGAGGGCGTTCAGAGCGGGGATTGATCCGGTCAATTGGTTGTAAGAGAGGTACAGCGTTCTCAGGTTAGAGAGAGCGCTCAGGTCGGGGATCGACCCGGTTATCTGATTGGAGCTGAGGTCCATAGAATTCAGGTTGGCGAGGGCGTTCAGAGCGGGGATCGACCCGGTGAACCGGTTGTAAGAGAGGTTCAGCGACCACAGTTGGGAGAGGGTACTAAAGTCGGGGACTGGCCCGCTCAAGCCGTTGTCATCGAGGTTCAGCGCTGCCAGATTGGAGAGGGCGCTGAGGTCGGGTACTGACCCGCTCAGCTGGTTGGAGCCGAGGTGCAGATATCTCAGATTTGTGAGGGCGCTGAGGGCGGGGATTGGCCCGGTCAACCGGTTGGCACCGAGGGTCAGGTTCATCAGGTTAGTGAGGGCGCTGAGGTCGGGGATCGACCCGGTCAGCTGGTTGTCACCGAGGTTGAAGCTCGTCAGTTTGGTGAGGGCGCCGAGGTCGGGGATCGATCCGCTCAAGCGGTTGACGGCGAGGTTCAGCTCCATCAAGCTGGAGAGGGCGCTCAGGTCGGGGATTGGCCCACTCAGCTGGTTGGAGTGGAGCGACAGGTGTGTCAGGTTCGTAAGTGCGCTCAGGTCGGGGATTGGCCCGCTCAAGCCGTTGGACTCGAGGTCCAGTTTCGACAGGCTGATGAGGGCGCTCAGGTCCGGGACCGGCCCGCTCAGCTGATTGTGACCGAGGTCGAGGCTTGTCAGGTTGGTGAGCGCGCCCAGGTCCGGGACTGGCCCACGCAGCTGGTTGGATTCGAGGTCCAGGATCGTGAGGGTGGTGAGGGCGCTCAGGTCGGGGACTGGCCCGCTCAAGCCTATATTGGGAAGGCGCAGTTCGGTCACGCTCCCGTTTGCGTCGGTGGCTACGCCATACCAGGCGGCGAGCGGTTCTGCGCTCAGCCAGTTGTCGTTTTGGGTCCAGTTGGGGCCGTTGGTCGCGTTGTAGAGGGCCACCAGCGCGGCACGTTCGCTGGCCGCGTCCGAACCTGCAGAGGGGGCGGACGGGGTGGCAGTGGGATAGGGCTGGAGCCAGGCACTGGTCTCGCCGGCGGCGTTGATGGTGCGGATGGCGTAGTGGTAGGTTGTGCCGGCGGTAACGGTTGTGTGGGTATAGGAGGTGCCAGTGAGGTCGTCTCCGCCCAGCGGCTGCCAGCCGGTTTGCGCGTCCCACCAGGTCAGGAGCTCGTAGCGGGCGGCGCCGGTGACCGCTGTCCAGCTCAACTCGATTGCACCTGCGACTGGTCTGGCGGTCAGTTGGGGCGCGGCGGGCGGGGTTCCAGAGCCCGGCGTGCCGGCGGCGGGGACGGTGGCGGAGGCAGGGTCCTGGAGCCAGTCGCTGGTCTGGCCGGCGGCGTTGACGGTGCGGATGGAATAGTAGTAGGTTGTGCCGGCGGTAACGGTCGTGTGGGTGTAGGAGGTGCCGGTGAGGTCGTCTCCGCCCAGCGGCTGCCAGCCGGTTTGCGCGTCCCACCAGGTCAGGAGCTCGTAGCGGACAGCGCCGGCGACCTCCTCCCAGCTCAACTCGACCGCGCCTGCGACTGCCGTGGCGGTCAGTTCGGGCGCGGCCGGCGGTGTGCCGGTATCCGGTGTTGCGGCTGCGGGCACGGTGGCGGTGGGATAGGGTTTGAGCCAGTCGCTGGTCTGGCCGGCGGCGTTGACGGTGCGGATGGTGTAGTGGTAGGTCGTGCCTGGTGTGACGGTTGTGTGGGTGAAGGAGGTGCCGGTAAGGTTGTTTCCGCCGAGCGGCTGCCAGCCTGTTTGTGCGTCCCACCAGGTCAGGAGTTCGTAGCGGGCGGCCCCGGCCACCTCTTTCCAGCTTAACTCGACAGCACCTGCGACTGCCGTGGCGGTCAGTTCCGGCGGTGCCAGGGGTGTGGAAGAGCAGGATCCGAGATTGCCGGTGGGGTAGGTGTCGCTGCCGAGGTCGTTGACAACATCAGGTGGAGCCGGACTTAACGCGTGCAGGGCTGGAGGAATGGGTCCACACAGGCCGGGGTTGCCGGCGGCGATGCGTACGCTGGCCAGGTTCCCCGTTGGGGGAACCAGGTTATCCAATTCCGTGGGAATCGTTCCTGTCAGGTCGTTGTCGGCGAGGTATAAAACGGTCAGATTCGTCAATTTACCCAACTCGGCGGGGATGGTACCCGTCAGTTGGTTGGAGGAGAGAAGCAGATACCGCAGGTTCGTTAGTTTGCTCAACTCAACGGGGATGGTACCGGTCAACTGGTTGTGATGGAGGTACAGATGCCCCAGGTTCGTTAGTTTGCTCAACTCAGCGGGGATGGTACCGGTCAACTGGTTGTCACTGAGGTACAGGTGCTGCAGGTTTGTTTGTTTGCTCAACTCAGCGGGGATGGTACCGGTCAACTGGTTGGAATTGAGGTACAGCCACCACAGGTTCGTTAGTTTGCTCAACTCAACGGGGATATGGCCTGTCAGGTCGTTGACGTCGAGCATTAAGTATTCTAATTTCGTCAATTTACCCAACTCGGCGGGGATGGTACCCGTCAGGTCATTACCGCCAAGCCTCAAGTGGTCCAGGTTGGTCAGCTTGCCCAACTCGGCCGGGATGGTACCCGTCAGTTGGTTGGAGGAGAGCGACAACCTGTTAAGATTCGTGAGCTTACCTAATTCGGCCGGAATGCTCCCGGTCAGCCCCTTGTTGATGAGGCCCAACACGGTCACGCGGTCATTTTCGACGGTGACGCCTTCCCAGTCGGATATGGGGAGAGAGGTGCTCCAGTTCAGGGCGACATCGCCGGCGATCTCGTCTTTGAGGCCGAGGAGGGTTTCACAGTCTGCGACGAGGCCGGCGGGTTCCGGGTCCGGGATGGCCGCGGTGCCGGTGCATGACGGCGACGCGGCCTGCTGCGGGGCTGCGGCAATGGCCGGCCGGCGCGCGCCCAGGAGGCTGAGCGCGGCGCAGAGGAGGATTATGGCGGCGGATACGGCGGCGCTGCGCTTGCGGCTGCTAAAGGACAGCGGTCGAGTTTGTGACATTTTGGGGCGAACTCCGTTGTTCATACAGGCATCGATGCGATTTTATGGCCTGAACGGCATCGAAGGCATGTCTACCGGTCGAGGTGAATGGCTGTTGAGATAGCTTTGGAGTTCTCCAGAAGTGAAGGCAGCTCAACAGGCGGACTGACTGTGTGATAGTTCATTTTAGCCACTCTCGTCTATGAATGTATGTAATCTTTGATTCCATGTGAAAGAGTTGGGAGGGCATCTGAGGCGACCGGGTCTGGCGGGGCGCCGGATGTGGGGCACCCCTTGCGGGTGCCCCTACGATTGGGGCTGGTCAGGGGTCGGGGCAGGGAGGGAGGTTGAGGCTCTGCAGGTGGGCGTTGACGGCTTCCTTCAGATTGGTCAAATCTGCGTCTTCGGGCAGGCAGAGCAGATTGCCACTCAGGTCCAGCCACGTCAGGATGGTAAAGGGGGTCAGGTCGGGGATTGGGCCGGTCAACTGGTTGTGATTGAGGTGGAGCACGTAAAGGTAAGAGAGTGCGCTCAGGTCGGGAATTGGGCCGCTCAGCTGGTTATGAGCGAGGAACAGCCACGACAGACTGGAGAGGGCGCTCAGGTCGGGGATCGGGCCGCTCAGCTGGTTGGCGCTGAGGTTGAGCCGGTACAGGAAGGAGAGTGCGCTCAGATTGGGGATTGGGCCGGTCAGCTGATTGGCGCTGAGGTCCAGAATCCTCAGTCTGGTCAGGGCGCTCAGGTCGGGGATTGGACCGGTCAACTGGTTGGCGCCGAGCTGCAGACCCCACAGGTTGGAGAGGGCGCTCAGGTCGGGGATCGGGCCGCTCAGCTGGTTGTGATCGAGGTACAGACCGGACAGGTTGGAGAGCGCGCTCAGATCGGGAATGGGGCCACTGAACCGGTTGTAGTCTAGGGACAGGCTGGCCAGGCTGGTCAGGGCGGCGAGATTCGGGATTTTGCCGTCCAACTGGTTATTGCTGAGGTCCATCCGGGACAGGCTGGTGAGACCGCTCAGATCGGGGATTGTCCCGCTGAGCTGATTGTGACTGAGGTCCATGTTCGTCAGTTTGTTGAGAGGACCCAGGCGGGTGATCGATTCCAACAGGTTGTCATTGAGGTCCAGGCTGGTCAGATTGGTGAGGGCGCTCAGGTCGGGGATCGGGCCGCTCAACTGGTTGTCATTGAGGTCCAGGCGCGTCAGATTGGTGAGAGCGCTCAGGTCGGGGATCGACCCGGTCAACAGACTGCCACTCAGGTCCAGGCTGGTCAGATTGGTGAGGGCGCTCAGGTCGGGGATAGGCCCACCGAACCGGTTTCCACTCAGGTCCAGGCTGGTCAGATTGATGAGAGCGCTCAGGTTCGGGATCGGGCCGGTCAACAGGCTGCCACTCAGGTCCAGGCTGGTCAGAATGGTGAGAGCGCTCAGGTCGGGGATGGGTCCGCTGAACCAGTTGCCACCGAGGTCCAGAGTTGTGAGGCTGGTGAGAATGCTCAGGTCGGGGAACGGGCCGTACAACCCGTTGCCACTGAGGTCAAGAGTCGTGAGGCTGGTGAGAGCGCTCAGGTCGGGGAAGGGCCCGTACAACCCGTTGACGGGGAGGTGCAGTCCGGTTACGCGGCCGTTATCGTCGGTGACAACGCCGAACCAGGCAGCGACCGGCGCATCGCTCAGCCAGTTGTCGCTGTTCCTCCAGTGGGGGCCGGCGGTTGCCTGGTAGAGGGCGACCAGTGCCGCTCTTGCTTCGTTGGTGGTCGGATTTTGCGGTGTTTGGGGCGGTTCCGGCGTCTGGGGTGTTTGCGGAGGCGGACCGCCTGAACAGGAGGGCAGATTGAGGCTCTGCAGGTGAGCGGCTACATATCCATTTAGACCGGACAGGTCTGTATTTTCAGGAAGACATAACTGATTGCCTGAGAGGTCCAGGCTATGCAGGTAGATGAGGGTGCTCAGATCTGGGACCGGGCCGGTCAACTGATTGGCACCGAGGTCCAGATAACTCAGGCTGGTGAGGGCACTCGGATCGGGGATCGACCCGCTCAACTGATTGGCACTAAGGTCAAGACTCGTGAGGCTGGTGAGGGCGTTCAGATCGGGGATCGACCCGCTCAACTGATTGGCACTAAGGTCCAGAAGACTCAGGCTGGTGAGGGCGTTCAGATCGGGGATCGACCCGCTCAACTGGTTGTGTCCGAGGTCCAGATGGGTCAGTTCAGTGAGGGGACCCACATCGAAGATAGGTCCGTTCAGCTGGTTGTAGCTGAGGTCCAGCCACGCCAGGCTGGAAAGGGCAGTCAGATCGGGTAGAGATCCGGTCAACTGGTTGCCAGCCAGATGCAGACTTGTCAGATTGGTGAGAGCACCCATGTCGGGGACGGGTCCGCTCAGATCGTTGTACGGGAGGTGCAGGTCTGTCAGGCTGGAGAGGGCGCTCAGGTCGGGGATCTGGCCGGTCAACTGATTGGAGCCGAGGTCCAGATATTTCAGGCTGGTGAGTGCGTTCAATACCGGGATCGAACCGCTCAGTTGGTTAGACCCCAGGTCGAGATATGCCAGGCTGGTGAGGGCGCTGAGATCGGGGATGGGCCCGCTCAAGCCGTTGGCATAGAGGTACACTGTTGTCAGGCTGGAGAGGGCGCTGAGATCAGGGATGGGCCCGCTCAAGCCGTTGGCATAGAGGTACACTGTTGTCAGGCTGGAGAGGGCGCTGAGGTCGGGGATCGGCCCGCTCAACTGATTAACGCCGATGCTCAGATAGGTCAGATTGGCGAGGGCGCTGAGGTCGGGGATCGACCCGGTCAGCCGGTTGTAGTCGAGGTTCAGCGTTGTCAGGTTGGTGAGGGCGCTGAGGTCGGGGATTGTCCCGCTCAACTGGTTGCTACTCAGGCCCAGGCTAGTCAGGTTGGTGAGGGCGCTGAGGTCGGGTACCGACCCGGTCAACCGGTTGTCACTCAGGCTCAGGATTGTCAGGTTGGTGAGGGCGCTGAGGTCGGGTACCGACCCGTGCAACCGGTTTCGGCCCAGATTCAGATATCTCAGATTGGAGAGGGGGCTGAGGTCGGGGATCGGCCCGGTCAACTGGTTGACAGCGAGGTTCAGCTCCGTCAGGTTGGTGAGGGTACTCGGAGCGGGGATCGAACCGCTCAACTGGTTGACAGCGAGGTTCAGGTCTGTGAGGCTGGTAAGGGCGCTGAGGTCGGGGATGGGCCCGCTCAACCGGTTGGTGGCGAGGTTCAACTCCGTCAGGTTGGAGAGGGCGCTCAGGTCGGGGATGGGCCCGCTCAAGCCGTTGGACTCGAGGTCCAGTTTCGACAGGTTGGTGAGGGTGCTCAGATTGGGGATTGACCCGCTGAACTGATTATGACCGAGGTCAAGGACTGTCAGATTGGAGAGGGCGTTCAGAGCGGGGACAGGCCCACGCAACTGGTTGGATTCCAGGTCCAGGATCGTGAGGCTGGTGAGGGCGCTGAGGTCGGTGAGCGGTCCGCTCAAGCCTATATTGGGAAGGCGCAGTTCGGTCACGCTCCCGTTTGCGTCGGTGGCTACGCCATACCAGGCGGCGAGCGGTTCTGCGCTCAGCCAGTTGTCGTTTTGGGTCCAGTTGGGGCCGTTGGTCGCGTTGTAGAGGGCCACCAGCGCGGCACGTTCGCTGGCCGCGTCCGAACCTGCAGAGGGGGCGGACGGGGTGGCAGTGGGATAGGGCTGGAGCCAGGCACTGGTCTCGCCGGCGGCGTTGATGGTGCGGATGGCGTAGTGGTAGGTTGTGCCGGCGGTAACGGTTGTGTGGGTATAGGAGGTGCCAGTGAGGTCGTCTCCGCCCAGCGGCTGCCAGCCGGTTTGCGCGTCCCACCAGGTCAGGAGCTCGTAGCGGGCGGCGCCGGTGACCGCTGTCCAGCTCAACTCGATTGCACCTGCGACTGGTCTGGCGGTCAGTTGGGGCGCGGCGGGCGGGGTTCCAGAGCCCGGCGTGCCGGCGGCGGGGACGGTGGCGGAGGCAGGGTCCTGGAGCCAGTCGCTGGTCTGGCCGGCGGCGTTGACGGTGCGGATGGAATAGTAGTAGGTTGTGCCGGCGGTAACGGTCGTGTGGGTGTAGGAGGTGCCGGTGAGGTCGTCTCCGCCCAGCGGCTGCCAGCCGGTTTGCGCGTCCCACCAGGTCAGGAGCTCGTAGCGGACAGCGCCGGCGACCTCCTCCCAGCTCAACTCGACCGCGCCTGCGACTGCCGTGGCGGTCAGTTCGGGCGCGGCCGGCGGTGTGCCGGTATCCGGTGTTGCGGCTGCGGGCACGGTGGCGGTGGGATAGGGTTTGAGCCAGTCGCTGGTCTGGCCGGCGGCGTTGACGGTGCGGATGGTGTAGTGGTAGGTCGTGCCTGGTGTGACGGTTGTGTGGGTGAAGGAGGTGCCGGTAAGGTTGTTTCCGCCGAGCGGCTGCCAGCCTGTTTGTGCGTCCCACCAGGTCAGGAGTTCGTAGCGGGCGGCCCCGGCCACCTCTTTCCAGCTTAACTCGACAGCACCTGCGACTGCCGTGGCGGTCAGTTCCGGCGGTGCCAGGGGTGTGGAAGAGCAGGATCCGAGATTGCCGGTGGGGTAGGTGTCGCTGCCGAGGTCGTTGACAACATCAGGTGGAGCCGGACTTAACGCGTGCAGGGCCGGGGGAATGGGTCCACACAGGCCGGGGTTACCGGTGGCGATGCGCACTCTATACAGTTTGCCGGTCGGGGGAACCAGGTTATCCAGCTCGGTGGGAATTGATCCGGTCAGGTCGTTGTCGGCGAGGAGCAAAGACGCTAAATTCGTCAATTTACCCAACTCGGCGGGGATGGTACCCGTCAGGTCATTGCTGTCCAGGGCCAGGTATTTCAGGTTGGTCAGCTTGCCCAACTCGGGAGGGATGGTACCTGTCAGCTGGTTGGAGGAGAGTGACAGCTCGTCAAGCTTCGTGAGCCTGCTCAACTCAACCGGAATCGTACCCGTCAGCTGGTTGGAGGAGAGGTCCAGAAAGGTCAGGTTTGTCAGGGCTGCCAACTCGACGGGGATGACGCCGGTCAGCTGGTTGAAGGCGAGATGCAGCTGCCGCAGGTTTGTTAGTTTGCTCAACTCAGGGGGGATGGCACCAGACAGCTGGTTGTTATGGAGGTACAGCTGCTGCAGGTTGGTCAGGGTCGTCAACTCAACGGGGATATGGCCTGCCAATTGGGTGCTACCGAGGGACAATGCTTCCAGTTTCGTGAGGTTACCCAGCCAGGTCGGGATATTTCCTGTCAAGCTATTGTCGCCGAGGTACAGCCGCTTCAAGTTCGTGAGATTGCTCAACTCGGCTGGAATTTGCCCCGTCAGCTGGGTGTCAGTGAGGTTCAGATGCGTCAGATTTGCCAGCTTGCCCAGCTCGGCGGGGATGGTACCGGTCAGTTGGTTGTCGCCAAGGCTCAGCGCCTCCAATTGCGTCAGGTTGCCAAGCTCGGGCGGGATGGTACCCGTAATCTGGTTGACAAAGAGGTCCAGTCCCTTCAGGTTCGTCAGATTTCCCAGCCAAACCGGCACGGAGCCGGTCAACTGGTTAAAGAAGAGGGAAATGTTCTCAATGTTCGTCAGATTGGCCAGCTCGTCAGGAATGCTTCCTGACAGCCGGTTGGAGCCGAGGTTCAACCTCGTCAGGTTTATCAGCCTGCCCAACGCGGCGGGGATGGTGCCAGTTAGCTGATTGATAGCGAGGTCCAATTCCTTCAGGTTTGTCAGGTTGCCCAGCTCGGCCGGAATGCGCCCTGTCAGCTCTTTGTTGAATAGGTCCAACACGGTCACACGATCATTTTCGACGGTGACGCCTTCCCAGTCGGATATGGGGAGAGAGGTACTCCAGTTCAGGGCGGCATCGCCGGCGAGCTCGTCCTTGAGGCCGAGGAGGGTTTCACAGTCCGCGACGAGGCCGGCGGGTTCCGGGTCGGGGATGGCGGCGGTGCCGGTGCACAACGGCGACGCTGCCTGCTGCGGGGCTGCGGCGCGGGCCGGCCCGCGCCCGCTCAGGAGGCTGAGGGCAGTGCAGAGGAGGAGGATAGCGGCGGATACGGGGGTGCGGCGTTTGCGGCTGCTATTTGAAATGGGAATGCGATGCCAAAGTGCCATCGGTGCCTTCTGTCCAGGTATGTACGGTAGATCGTGACAGGATGGGGACCAGACACGGGCCTGATTCTCACGTCTCACAGTCCGTGCGATTGTCACAGTGCCGGGCCCTGCGTTTGGAGCCTCCTCATTATATCCGGTCTGAGATCGAAGACAGCTTTACGATAATGCAACGTTGCTTTCTTAACTAAGTGAGCCTATCAACAGGCGCATTGGTATGTGCCAATAGAGAAATCTTGAATAATTATTGACATATACTTTTTGTATGGGGCACGATACCACAGTTCCGAAAAATACACGGTGAGGCCTTATGCCAGAAGGCGTTTGAAAAAAGTCCCCTGGTGAGATAACTTTGGAAGTCTCCATCAACCAAGGTAGCTCACCAGGAGGACCAATCGAATGATAGCCCACTTTGACGACTTCTGTCTATAGGGTGTATGTGCTGGTTGATGGCATGTGCAAAGAACTGGAAGGACATTTGAGACGACCAGGGCCGAAGCTTGAGTGTAGCGACGGAGAGTTGTAGCGGCTGTTGGAGGTGGACTGGTGAAAGGCAGTGGTCGGTGGCTTGAGACGGCAAGAGGGGGAGGAGACACTGTTGGCTAGCCACGTTGGTGGAGAAGAATAAACACGGTGGCTAGCCAGAGGGGGGCGTTGCGGGGGCGCAGCCCCTGCACAAGGGAAGGCCGAAGGCCCGACCGCCCGGAACTGCAGGGGTTAGGGGCTGGGGGCCAGGGGTTAGTGGGCGTGCTGGGTCATGCGGTGGGGCGGAGGCCTTTGGGGAGGCGGGTGGGGTCGGTTACGAGGGCGGCGAGGGCGCGGAGGTTCTGCTCGTCTTTGCCGTCGCCGTCTTCTTTTTTGGGCGTTTCGAGGAGCATGGGGACGCCGTCCCAGCGGAGGTCGTTTAGGATGTGGCGGAAGCCCTCTACGCCGACGAAGCCTTCGCCGATGTGCTCGTGGCGGTCTTTGCGGCTGCCGTGATCATTCGAGCTGTCGTTGAAGTGCCAGCAGCCGACGCTGTCGATGCCGACGGTCTCTTCGAGCTCGGTCATCATGGCCTCGTAGCCCTCGGCGGTGCGGAAGTCGTAGCCGGCGGCGAGGGCGTGGCAGGTGTCGAGACAGACGCCGACGCGCTCTTTGTCCTCGACCAGTTCGATGATGCGGGCCAGCTGGGCGAAGGTGTAGCCCAAGGTGGTGCCCTGGCCGGCCATGAGCTCGAGCAGGGTGATGACGCCGCTGCATTGGGGGAGCTGGGCGTGGATGCGGTTGAGGGCGTCGGCGATGCGCTGCATGCCGGCTTCTTCGCCGCTGCCGGTGTGCGCGCCGGGATGGAGGACCACGTGGCGGATGTCGTAGGCGTGGGCGCGCTCCAATTCATCGGCAAAGGCGGCGACGCTTTTTTCCCACAGATCATCTTTGGGCGAGGCGAGGTTGATGAGATAGGAGGCGTGGCTGACGGCATAGGCGACGCCCAGGGCGGGCATCTGTTCGTTCCAACGGGAGACATCCTCTTCCTTTATCTGCGGACCTTTCCACTGGCGGTTGCTCTTCATAAAGACCTGGACGGCGTTGCTTTGTACGTCCGCGGCCGCGTCTAGCGCGTTGCTCACGCCACCTGCGATCGACATATGCGCGCCGAGTTTGAGTCCTGACATGGAATGCCTCCGGGGTGGGGTACTTGGTAGCGGGTTGCTGGTTTTCAGTGATGCCGAGGGGTCCCGGAACCTCTATGAAGCCTGGAAACCAGTTTTTCACTCTCATCTGGTTTCTGCTATTCTACCGGATGCGTCAAAACGCGGTCAAAATCGGTGGACTCTGTTCCGTTGCAACTGTGTTTGCACCAGCAGTCAGGCCCCCTGTTTGAAATTACACGAGAGGAACAGCTGTGATACATGAATCGGTCTACGAACTGCGCCGCAGTCTGAAGGGCGCGGTGGGCATTGAGGACGGCGGGCGCGTGGAGCTGCTGGACGCGGAGAGGGTGCGCGCCGGTCTGATCGATACGCTGGTGCGGGATGCGGTTTTCGGGACGTTCCCGGTGAAGACGTTCAGCCGCTGGCTGATCTGGGAGTTGGGGCAGCTTATGGGCGCGTGCCCGGCCAGCATTCATGAGTTTTACATGGCGAGGGCGGACAACGCATGGACGAACCGGACGGTACCGGCGATGAACATGCGTTTTTCCACGTACGAGGCGGGGCGGGCCGCGTACCGGGCGGCGCAGCGTACGCAGACGGGGGCGTTCATTTTTGAGATCGCGCGCAGCGAGATGGGTTACACATTTCAGGAGCCGGCCGAGTTTTCGGCTGTTCTGATCGCGGCGGCCATCAAAGAGGGATACCGGGGGCCTATTTTCATCCAGGGCGATCACTTTCAGGTAGACGGCAAGAAGTACGGGTCGGACCCGGACGGCGCATTGAACGAGGTGAAGGCGCTGGCAAAGAAGGCGGTGGCAGCTGGATACTGGAATATTGACATCGATACGAGCACGCTGGTGACGCTGGAGCCGCCTTCTCTGGACGAGCAGCAGCGGGACAACTACCTGCGCTCGGCGATGCTGACCAAGTTTATCCGCGATCTGGAGCCGGAGGGCGTCACGATCAGCCTGGGCGGCGAGATTGGCGAAGTGGGGGAAAAGAACTCGACGGTGCCGGAGCTGGACGCGTATATCCACGGCTACAAGGCTGCGCTGGGCGAGCTGGGCGACTACGCGGGGCTGAGCAAGATCAGTGTGGCCACGGGCACGGCCCACGGCGGGATACTGCTGCCGGACGGTACGCAGGCCGACGTAGCGGTGGATTTCAATACGCTGGAAGACCTGGGCGAGCGCGCGCGGTTCCATGGGTCCGGAGGCGCGGTCCAGCATGGGGCGAGCACGCTGCCGGAAGAGTTGTTCAGCAAGTTTCCGGAGACGCAGACGATTGAGATTCACCTGGCGACGGGTTTCACCAACACTTTCCTGGACCATCCCAGTCTGCCCGACTCGTTGCGGCAGGAGATGTACGCGCATCTGGAGGCTCATCACGCGGACGAGCGCGGGGCGAATGATTCCGACCTGGTATTTCATCTGAAGACGCGCAAGAAGGCGCTGGGGCCGTTCAAGCCGGAGCTGTGGGCGCTGCCGCCGGAGCGGGTGGAGGCGATCTTTGCGGGTGTGGAAGAGCACTATGCGTTTTTCTATGAGAAGTTGAATGTTGTGGGCACGCGTGAACTGGTTGACGGGATCGTTACGCCTGTAGTCCACCACAGGCCGATGCCGGTTCTGGCGCGGGGTGCGGGGGACGATCAGGGACTTGCCGACTGAGGACTGCAGTAGTCAGTAGTCAGTAAACCTCGCCGGCCGGGCAGCGGCGACGAACCTCTAGTATATGTTGCTTGCTCTTGATGTAGGTGCCTCGATTTGTACGGTTGTGCTGTTTGACCCGGCGGGGGGCGCAGTGCTGGCTGAGAAGGTGTGGCGGTCGCGGCGGCGACAGACGGAGGAGACGCTGCCGGCGGTGGCGGATGTGCTTGCGCAGGCCGGCGCGGTTATGGACGACATCGGTATTTTGGCAGTTACGACGGGGCCGGGCAGTTTTACGGGCGTGCGGATTGGTATCAGCGTTGTGAAGGGGATTGCCCTGGGGCTGCCGGAGCCGCCCGAGTTGATCGGTTTGCCGGTGTTGAGCGTGACCGCGGCGCGGTTTGTGCCGCTGGCGGCGCCGGGCGCGGATGTGTGGCCTGTTCTGCAGGCGGGGCGGGGACGCTTCAATTGGGCCGCGGCGCCGGCTGATGACCTGCTGTGGCTGCCGGACGTTGATGAACACCGGGCAGGGCAGGCGGCGGCGCTGGTTGATGAGCTGCGGGCGGATAGGCGTCCTGTGTGGCTGGTGGGCGAGTTGAGCAGTGCTCTGCGGCAGGATTTGCGGGGGCTGGCCCACGTCCGCTGCATCGATCCGGCCGCTGAATTCGATCTGCCGGGGGCGTACAAGAACGCCGCCCGTCCCCAAAACGGCGCGGGAGTCGAGCTGGCCGACTTGACAGAGACCCGGGGGGAGGGGTTGGCCCGCCTGGCGATACGCCACCTGCGCGCCGGCTCACCGGCGGTGACCGCGACGCTGCAGCCACTCTATTTGCGTCCACCCCAGTAGGCAGAAACCAGTGAACAGGAGCCGGGCGGCAGGCGGCGCCCGGCTCCGTTGGTGTATGCCAGTGTCCGATGGCTAACTTTCTGAACTGGAAGAAGAAACAACCCATTGCGCGCGATCGGGTTGGCCCGCAGACGTGCCCGCTGGCGATCGGGCCGCTGAGGCTGACCGATCTGAAGAGCGTGATGGAGCTGGAGAAGGTCAGCTTTCCCAGCCCGTGGACGCTGGCTACCTACCATAGTGAACTGACGCGTAACAGCCGCAGCCGCTATCTGAAGGTTGGGCCGGCGCCGGTGGCGGGGGTTCGGGCGACGGGGGTGGCAGTGCCGGCGCTGATCGCGCAGGGCGGCTTTATGCTGTTCGGCGCGGAGATGCACATTGTCACGATTGCGGTGCAGCCGGCGTGGCGCGGGCGGTCGATCGGCGAGTGGCTGTTGCTGGCGCTGCTGGCGCTGGGGCGGGAGGAGGGCGCGCATACGGCTACGCTGGAGGTGCGGGTCAGCAACGAGATCGCACTGCGTCTGTACCGCAGGGCCGGTTTCGAGGCGGTCGGGTATCGGCGGCGCTATTACCCGGACAAAGAGGACGCGCGCATCCTGGCGCTGGCGGAGCTGCACAGGGAGCGCGTGTGGGAGCCGCTGCGGGAGCGGTTCGATGTGCTTTCGGCGCTGATGAGGCGGGGGGTGGAGGCGCCGGGGTAGGGGGATGGGTCGGGAGGAGAATTGGGATTACCGGCCTAATGTGCGTTTAGTTCGAAGACCCGCTATTGGCGTGTTACGTATTGCGTATTGCGTAAAGGCAGACTTGGCAGGCGCAATACCACTGCGTGATGCGCGCGAAGAGTCTGGGTGTCATACGGGATTTACATTCGCTTTGTTTTCGTGCTGTTGTCGATAGGCAGCCACCAAGTGTTGCGCAACCTCGGATGCCGGGCGCATGTTCTCAAAGTCTTCAGTAGAGAGTTCCCGGGTGTCGGGATCGTGTGCGATGGCGCGACGAATCTCACTATCTTCAGATGTTGAAGGCCAAACCGTTTCCGGTTTAAGTTTTGGCATATTTTCTTATCTCTTCTCTTGTCGCCTTATGCAAGCCGATGACATGGATTCTACCGCTACCTGTTCAGTATACACCGCAACACATACCCGAAAACAGAGGTAGCTTGCTGCAATTGTGGCGATCTTCGTATTCCTCACTGGAAACCATCGTAACCAGTACCCAATCAGGAGATTACATATCGGCAGAATCAGTTCTCTTTTCATTTCGTCTTTTGTATTCACTTTGCCTCGCAATCACCATTCGTTGCCTCGCCCTGGATCGTATCGACTCCGTTCTTTCGAGCATCTCACGAAATCCGAGTAGTCTTTGGTTTGGCCGCTTTGAGGATTGCCCCGGGGGTGGCGCGATATCGTCCGGGCCACATCTGCCGGAGGCTTGAATTCTCCTTCCAGCATCCCGTAAACGTGATACTGTAAAGACGGAACATACGAAATATACAGTGTTGACCCCATAGACGAGGACAGGCGCGCGCAGAGGCAAGATGGTTTGTACAGCAGTGATCAGGGACTGATTCGGAGAGACAGCCGTTGAAACTTATCAGAAATATCATCTTGGTACTGGCGCTCATACTGCTCGGTGTGGTCATTGGCTTCGCGCTCGGCGGGCAGGGGGATGGCGGCAGGGATGTGGAGACGCCGTCGCCTGCTCCCACGGCCGCGACGAGTACGCGCCCGGCTGCGGCTACGGCGACGAGGGTATCGGGCTCGGAGGAGACGAGTGCCCGGGTGGCTGCGCCTACTGCGACGGAGGGATCAAGCAGGGAGAGCACGTCGGGGGATGGGGAGTGGGGCGTTGTAGTGCGGGTGGCGGACGGGGATACGTTGACGGTGCGGTTCGACAACGGGGAGGAGGAGACGCTGCGGTTGCTGGATATAGATACGCCGGAGACGGTGCATCCGAGCCGGCCGGAGGAGTGCTTTGGCGCGCAGGCTTCGGACTATACGAAGACATTGATGCGGCAGCGCGTGCGGGTTGAACCGATGGGGCGGGACAGGTACGAGCGTTTGCTGGCCTATGTGTGGGTCGAGGGTGACGAGGGCAGTGAATTGTGGAATGTGCGGCTGTTGGAGGAGGGGCTGGCCGTTTACAACGATTATGGCAACCCAGGCCAGTACGCGGACAGGACGCGAGCGGCGGCTGAGGAGGCGATGCTGGCGGGGGTGGGGTTGTGGTCGGCATGTGAGATCGGGGCGAGGCCCACGGTCGTTCCCACGCAGGTAGTTGGCGCGGGTTGCCCGCAGGGTTGTGTCAGCCAGCCGGATCCGTCATGCAGCATCAAGGGCAATGTAAACACGAGAAGGGATACGAAGATCTATCATGTGGAGGGGGAGTCGTCATCCTACGCGCGGGTGAACATGAGGGAGGGGGAAGGCGATCGCTGGTTCTGTACGCGGGCGGAGGCGGAGGCGAACGGTTTTCGGGCGCCGAGACAGTAGAAGGTTGCGTAGTGCGTGAGTGTCGCTGTGGGGAAGAGTTTGTGTCCTGACCACTCGGGGGCGACTGCAGAGGCGCAGGATGCTTGCTTGATGAAATGAAAGTCACCGAGGCTTGGCAGTGAAGGACGGGGCCTGCTCACTGGAAGTTGCCCTGGTCTTCTGGCGAGAATCGCATTCAATTTGGAGTCCGTGCCAGAATTCTTCTGACTGCCCGAAGAAGGCGCCGAAACGAATCGACATGGCAGGTGTAATTGAACGCTTGCCATGGACAATTTCGTTGATCGCCTGCGAGGAAATTCCGATGGCGCGAGCCATTGCGTTTTGAGAGATCCCCATTGGTTTGAGGTACTCCTCCAAGAGAATTTCACCGGGTGTAATAGGTGTATTCATAGGACTTTGGGCTGGAGCTCAGTCTGGTGTCTGGTTTTCAGTGAGCCGCTGTGTTGACAGCAAGTTCTGACTCCTGAAAACTGCATTCGCAGCACAACGGAACGAACTTCCTTATGGATATCATACCAGACATTGACCAGGAGCCTTTGACGCTTGTCTGACCTGAAATTTGCAGATCCTATAGTGTGGTCAATCCACGAAAGGCACAAAGTTACACAAAGCACGCACAATGGTGGGTCAGTCACCAGGGCACCCACAAGGTGTGCCCCTACGGGGTGTGGGGGGAGATGCGGATACACGACGCGAGGACGATGCGTCCCCAAGGCTGGGACGAGTCGCCTAACAGGTTTCGACACATCAGTTTGGACGTATTCGTGGTGGTCAAGTGTAAAGAGAGGGAGCGCGAGGGCTTTTCTTGAGCGATCTCTTATCCCATTATGCGCCCCCTGAAACGCGACTTTCGCCGATTTGCGGCACCTGATATGATAGATGCATAGTGCCACACCTGTCCGCTGTCCTTATGGGGTAGCGGAGCGTTTGCTATGTAAGGAGAGTTTTTTGCCGATGCGAATGAAATCGACATTTACGCCACCTGTTCGCCAGGTCAGCTTGAGGAGATCGGTCTTGCGTGTGCTGGCGCTGTGTGCGGGCGCACTGTTTGTGGCCGGATGCGGACTTTTTTCCGGTACGGAGGCAACGTCCACGCCGACGCGCGCGATGGTGGCAGTTGTTCCCACGTTTACATCGACGCCTGAAGGGGCGATGGCGGCGCAAACGTCAGGCGGCGGCGCGACAACACAGCAGGCCGCGCCGGCAGCGCAGCAGCAACAGGCTCCGCAGGCGACCGATACACCGGCGCCGACGGATACGCCTGTGCCGACGGTGGCGCGCTTTACGGTCAAGACGGACCTTACCGCGGCAAACGTCAACGTGCGCACGGGGCCGAGCACGGCTTTCACCATCATCGGGACGGTGGCGAGGGGGGCGCAGTTCGATATCAGCGGCAGGAACCAGGAGTACACGTGGTTTCAGTTTTGCTGCGTGTCCGGTCAGACGGGCTGGATTTTCTCCAACCTGGTCAATGTGGAGAACGCGCATCTGATCACGGTGGCGCAGAACATCCCACCGACGCCGGTGCCGCCGACGGCTACGCCGGTGCCGCCTACGGCGACTCCCGTGCCGGTTCAGATAGACCACTGCGCGGGTATCGGCGGGGATGGATGCAAGTTCCGGCTGCGGGACAAGGATCCCGCAGAAGCAGGCGGAGGGGCACTGAAGCTTCGTATCGCTTTTGTACATGGGGGGCGAGGCGACGAGGTCCAAAAGTACGGCGGTTACTTTGTTGAATTACAAAAGGACGGAGCGCAGGTACATGGAGTGGATCATAACACCCGCGCCGGGACGTCGACCGTGAGGGGGCCCAAAGGCGACATATACCACTACAGCAAGGATATTCCTTTCAGCCAGTTGCCAGGTGGGAACGCGGCTGGCACCTATACGATCTGGGTTATGGACGGGAACCGAGAGCGGGACAGCCAGAACTATCACTTCACCATGAGTGGGAACCAGAACCTAATATGGCTGGTTTTCGACCAGAACTGAGATAGGGAGGCAGGGCGATTACGACGGAGGTTGCGCGACAGCGGCTGCCCACCTTCACCAAGGTAATCTACGGGTTGGGCGATTGGGGCGCGGCTTCGGCCTCGACGGCCCGGACGCTCTTCTGGCTCTACTTCACCGTCAGCGTCGTCGGGGTGGACGTGGGGCTGGCCGGTGTTGCCTTCATCATCGGCCGGTTCTGGGACGGTATCAACGACCCGCTGATCGGCATTCTCAGCGACCGCCTCCGCAGCCGCTGGGGGCGGCGGCGCCCGTTCATGCTGCTGGGGGCGCTGCCGTTCGGGGTTGGCTTCTTCCTCATGTTCAGCCCGCCGCCGTTCGAGGGGAACGTGGCGGCGGCCCTCTACTACGCGTTCATCTTCATCCTCTACGACACGGCCTTCACGATCGTCAACGCGCCGTACGCCGCTCTCACGGCTGAGCTAACCGAAGATTATGATGAACGGGCCAGCCTGGCCGGTTGGCGCATGGGGAACTCGATTTTCGTTGCGCTGCTGACGGCCGGGCTGTTCAAGCTGCTGGCGGAGGGGCTCTTCGCGAGCTGGTTCAGCGGGCCGGATGCGCTGCGGAGCGGCTATGCGGTGGCGGGCGCGCTGTGGGGGTTGGTCGTCGTGGCGTCGCCGCTACTGGTGGTGGCCTTTGTGCGGGAGCCGGAGCGGGAGCTGCCGAAGGAGGAGGGCCGGCCCGACTTCATTCAGATCACCAAGGAGGTGTTCTCGAACCGTCCATTCCGCATCGGCGCGGCGATCTACGTGCTGGCGTTCAGCGCGGTCGACATCATCACGGCGGTGTTCGTCTGGTTCCTGGTGTATTACATGCAGTTGGAGGCGCCGATCGACAGTTTGGTGCTGGCGGCTGTGCTGGGGGTGGCGTTCCTTTCGATGCCGCTGACGGTGCGGCTGATGCAGCGGTACGGGAAGAGCAAGACGTATATACGGATGATGATCTTCTGGGCGGCGGTGATGGCGGTGATCAGCCTGCTGCCGCCGGGGAATGCGCCGCTGGTTCTGATCGCGGCGGCGGTTGCGGGGATTGGGTACGGCGCGGCCAACGCGACCCCGTGGGCGATCGTGGCGGACATCATCGAAGAGGACGAGTGGCACAGCGGTAAACGCCGCGAGGGGGTCTACTCGGCCTACCTGGTGACGTTTCGCAAGATTGCGACCGCTTTTGCGGTGGGCTTTATCGTGCCGCAGGTCCTGGCCGCTACGGGCTTCATCGAGGGTGCGGCGGAGACGCAGCCGGCGGCGGCGGTACTGGCATTGCGGATATTCATGGGTGCGGTGCCGGCGGTGCTGCTGGTTCTGTCGATGTTTGCGGCGGCGCGGTATCCGCTGGACCGGGAGGCGCATGACGAGCTGCGGCGCAAGCTGGCTTTGCGGCGGGCAGAGGAGTCAGCCTCAGGGGCCAGGGGTTAGTGGAACCCAATGTCAGTTGGAGAAAATCAGCTTCTTACTTTGCAGGTAACTGCTAAGCCATCTTTTTGTGTTCGCAATGTGTGCATTCTGCCTGGGTCCGGAATGACGGAACGCACCGTCAGTATTTCTGTAGCGGGCTCTCGATGGTCATCGCGGTGAACGTTGGGCATATATGGGAGTGGCCTCGCCTGTCTTGCCTGCGCTGGCACATATGCTCGGAATCTGCCAGGACGCGGGGTGGGGGGGTGAAGCCCGGTCGCCGCGAGACGACAACTTCAAATTAACCACACACTTGCTACGGCGCGGACAGGAGAGGGGGCGTTGCGGGGGCGGAGCCCCCGCACAAGGGAGGGCCGAATAGGCCCGACCGCCCAAATGCGAGGAGGGAGGGGAGAGGAGTGAGAAAAACCTGCGCTCGCCTCGTCCGGCGTCGAGCACTAAATGAGGCTTAGAAGTTGCCCATTTTGCGGCTTACTGGCGTTTGCGGGTCCATTCCGTTTTGGCGGTCTTCTGGCTCACGGCAGCGGGGCGCGTTTCGGCGACGATACAGGCTTCCAACTGCGTGCGGAGGGCCTCAACATCCAGCCCGCCGTGCGAGGCGATCATCACAATCTGCGTGCGGGGCGGCTCATCGCCCCATTCAGCGGCCAGTGTCAGGCTGGCGCGTCTGCCCACCATCTGCAGAATCATCCTGTTGTCCGGCATTTCATGGAGCTGGATCACACCTTTAGCGCGGTAGATGGTATTGGGCAGTTCCTCGAACACCCCACGTAGTACTTTCAGCGAAAGCGGTTTTTCCGCCGTCCAACTCCAGGTGCTGAATACCAACGTATGGTCGGTATGTTCATGGTGGTGCCCGTCACCGTGATCGTGTTCCTCGTCCACGCCATGCACATGCACATCGCGCTCGGCACGCCGGTGCAGGTGATCCGGTTCATACCTGCCCACACCCAGCACCAGTTCCAGCGGCACCTGTCCGTAAGTCACTTCCAGAATGCGCGCTTCCGGCACATTGCGTCGAGTCAGATCGGTCTGGAAGTCGACTACGTTGAGGGACACCTTTCTCATCGTCATTCTCGGCACAATGCGCCGCATCAGATCGGTCTTGATGTCTTCCAGTTCCTCTGCTCTGACGAGATCGACTTTATTCAGTACCACGATGTCGCGGCGGCGATCTGATCCAGCGCCAGCCCGAGGTTTTCTTCGTCCAGTGTCAGGATATTATCGGCATCGACGACGACCAGAATGCTGTCGAGCCGCACCAACGGTTTGATGTCAGGGAGCAGGAATGTATTGGCGACAGCGATGGGATCGGACACACCGCTGGTCTCGACGATGATGTATTCGGGGGGGGCCTGCCGCTGCAGCAGTTTGAGGGTTTCCTTCAGCAGATCGCCGCGAATCGTGCAACAGATGCAGCCGTTGGACAGATTGACGGATTCGCCTTCGACACCGACGACGAACTGGGCGTCGATGTTGATGGCGCCAAAGTCGTTCACCAGCGCCGCGATCTTCAGACCGTGATTGCCGTGCAGGATGTGGTTAAGCAGGGTGGTCTTGCCTGCGCCGAGAAAGCCGCTGAGAATGGTGACTGGCACCGGGAAATGATGGTTTTCCATATCAGGTGTCCTGCCTTAATCGGTATTCATGATGTGCCGGGCAGCCGCTGGCGCAGCCATTCAATGACGGTGCGCGTGATATATTCCCGTTCTGATTTGGGGGCATTGACCGCCAGACAGGATTCCATGCGCTGGTTCAGATCATCCCCGTCAACACTCCCCTCTGCACCAATGACGACGAGCTGCGAGTGCGGCGCTGCACTTTCCCAGCCATCCTGGGTTAAGGTCAGGCTAGCGCGTCTGCCCACTACCTGCAAAACTCCTTTTTGACCGGTAGCATCCGCCAGAAAGAAAATGCCTTTGGCGCGATAGATGGTTTCGGGCAGGCGGTTGACCATCCGTTGTAGGGCGCGAAACGAGACAGGCTGCGAACTGCGCCAGCTCCAGGTTCTGAAAACCAGCGTGTGGTCTGTATGTTCATGGTGATGTTCGTTGTCTTCATGCTCATGTTCTTCATTTTCGGCATGAACATGAATATCGTGCGGCTGGCGGCTTGCCAAACGCTCGATTTCAAATTGACCCACATTCAACAGCAGTTCAAGCGGCACATCTGCCTGGGTTGTTTCGATGATGCGTGCCTGGGGGACGATTTGCCGGATGAAATGCCGCGCCGATTGAAGCTGCACCTCATTCACCAGATCGACTTTATTGAGGATGACGATATCCGCCATGCCGACCTGATGGATGGACAGCACCTCATGGCGCTTGTCCAGGCTCAGGATCTGTTCGGCATCCATCATGGTCAGGATGCTGTCAATCTGCACGCGCTGGATCGCTCGAAACGTTTGGGCGACTTCGAGTGGATCTGAGACGCCACTGGTTTCAACCAGAATATATTCGGGTGGCTGTGGACGCCGGACCAGGTCGCGTGTGGCTTTGAGAAAGTCGCCGCGGATGGTGCAGCAGATGCAGCCGTTGGCAAGGCTGATGGTGTCTTCCTCCATACCCACAACGAGTTGCGTATCGATATTGATGGCTCCAAAGTCATTCACCAGCACAGCTACGCGCAGGCCGTGCTCGGCATGAAGAATGCGGTTGAGCAGCGTGGTTTTCCCAGAGCCCAAAAATCCGGTAATGATGGTCACGGGAATTGGTTGGCGATCAGATTTCGGGTTCAATACATACTCGCTTTCAATTTCATCTTGCTAATCCAGTTGATACTCAGCGGGGTGAGCAGACCGGCGGGCATCAGAGCCCCGATAGCCGGTTACAACTTTTCGCCTGCGCGACCTGTCGGTGATCCGCCGCACAGACTGGTCCAGCCAATAGGTTAGTATGGGGCCGTAGAAAGGGGAAAGGCGGCCAAGAGGAGACATACGCCGGAGCAGGTGATCAACAGGCACGGAGAGGCTGGGGCGGCAATAGGCGAGGGCGACGGACCGGCGGGGATGGCGGTGCAGATTGATGTCGGCCAGGACATTCATGGCGCCATAGTCGAAATTGACGCCAGCAGATCTGATTAGGTGGCTACATTAGATCTGCCTTTGGAGGAGAGAGTTAAAAGGAGTGAGGAGAGAGAGGGATCTCTCGCCCCTCACTTCCTTTGTAATTTACTCTCCTGCTTTTCTTCTTATTCGCTGTCGGGCACGTTGCCGACCTCTACGCCATCCATGAGGGAGGGGTCGCCTCCCAGCGCAGCCGCCAGCGTCCTCATGTTTTGTACCATCATGCCGATGTAGGTGTGCTCAGGGTCATCGGGCTCGCCGGGCAGGCCGTCGTCCAGCAGTGTGCTTACGGTAACGCCGGTCTCGGACGCGATCTGGTCGATCACGTCAGCGGGGAAGAGGATTGAGCCAAAGATGGCGGGCACGCCTTCTTCGCGCAGCTGGTCGATCAGCGCGGCCACCTCCTTTGCAGACGGCTGGGACGTGTCATTGGGCTGGATGGCGCCGATGACGGTGTAGCCGTAGCGGATGGCAAAGTAGCCGAACGAGTCGTGGTAGGTGAGCAGCCGGCGGTTCGATTCAGGGATGGTTGCCGTCGCGGCCTGGATGGCTTCATCGAGAGCCAGCAGGCGGGCAGTGTATTCGTTAAAGTTGCTCTCGTAGTAGTCCCTGTTGTCCGGATCGTGTTCCGCCAGGGTCACAAAGATGACTTTGGCGTAGCGGATGGCGAAGTTCGGATCGAGCAACAGGTGGGGGTCGGGCTCGCCTTCTTCGCCTTCGTGGTCGTCCTCTTCGGCGTGGCCGTGTTCGTCGTCTTCGTCGTGGTCGTCCTCTTCGGCGTGGCCATGCTCGTCGTCATCGTCGTCGTGGCCTTCCTCATCGGCGTGACCGTGCTCGTCGTCGTCTTCGTCGTGGCCTTCCTCATCGGCGTGACCGTGCTCGTCGTCGTCTTCGTCGTGGCCTTCCTCATCGGCGTGACCGTGCTCGTCGTCTTCGTCGTGGTCATCCTCATCGGCGTGGCCATGCTCGTCGTCGTCTTCGTCGTGGCCATGCTCGTCGTCTTCGTGATCGTCCATTTCGGCGTGGCCATGATGGTGTTCGATTCCATAGATAAGCTCATCGGGACTGGCAACTACTGCTGCCAGCTCGATGAGTTTTGCCCCATCCTTCAGGTTGGCTTCGGCCAGCCTCTGTGTTGTCTCATCGAGGTGCATGCCGTTGACAAAGATCAGGTCGGCCTGCGCCAGTTTCACGGCATCGGAGGGCCTGGGCTCGAAGGTATGGGGGTCGGTGCCGGGCGGCATGATGGCATCGAGGTCGATGCGATCACCGCCGATGTTGTAGACGATATTTGCAAGCGGCAGAATAGAAACGACAACGCGTGGGCGCTCTTCCTCGGTGGGGGCGGCAGTCGTTCCCGGCGCGATTGGGGTGCAGGCGGCGATGAGGAGCAGAATTGCCAGGAGCGAGGAAAGAGTTCGGAGTGAGTGATGCATCTGCGGGTGCCCTTTCGCCGGATAGGCGCTGTGTGCCCCCACAATTGGCGTCAGGCGCCGGCAGAGCTACGGCAGTCGGTGCATTGCCCGAAGAATGAGACATGACTTACGTCGATCTCAAAGTCATATTGGGCGTCCATCGCCCGGCGAAAGGACCGCAAGACGCTGTGGGGCAGCTCGAGCAGGCTGTCGCAGGTGCGGCAGACGAGGTGGTGATGCGGCTCGGGGCCGGCCATCTCGTAGGCGAGCCGGCCGTCGGCCATATGCACCATCGCCAGGATGCGCTGTTCTGTCAGGAAATGCAGGACCCGGTAGACGGTGGCCCGGCTCAGCGTGGGGGCAGTGCGGTGTACATGGTCGTACACGGCTTCGGGCGTGACATGGTCACCGAGCTGACAGACGGCGTCGAGGATGAGCTGGCGTTGGGGGGTTACCCTGTAACCGGAATTGCGTAACTGCCGACTGATCTCTGTCGTATTGTGGGACATGGTAATTATGTTTGTTGCAAGATTTTGCAACGGAACACAGCTTAGCACCGGCCGACGGCGGTGTCAACACCAGTTTTCCGGCAACTGCTTACTCGCTTCCAAGCTACTCCAGTTGACTGTACCATCTTGGCGGCGAGACAGAAAATCGCCACATGCTCCACAGATCTCCTTCATCGAGGCAAAAGGTCTCACCAACCGAGGGGAATGTTTCATATGAAACACTTTTCTCATATTCGCTGCACCGCCGCTATCGACAGGGTACCACTCTCATCTGACACCGCGATACGGCGATCATCCGGTGACCAGTCCAAGCCGGCAATCGGGGCCTTGAATACAGCATCCGCCAGCATAACGGTTTTCTTCTTCTCGACTTTCCAGATTGCCAGCAGACCATCTTTCCCACCGGAAGCCAGCAGCATACCCCGTCGTTGAAACTTCAGGTGCTTTATGAGGTCTCGATGCCCTTCCAGCATGACCGGTTTCGTGTTTTCCGGCCCCTTGCCGGAACAGTCCCAGACCACCGCCTGAGTCCCGCCTCCGGTCGCCAGATAGCGACTGTTGAAGCTCCATGCCAGTTCCAGCACCTTTGTTTCGTAGCCCCACATCTGCAGGTCCTGCCCGGACTCGACGAGCCAGAAGTGCACCGTCGAGTCCTGGTCGCCAGTGGCAATGTGCTTGCCATCGGGACTCCACTCCAGAGTGAGTGACGAACCCTGCCATTCGAAACGGCGGAGTGGCTCCGCTCTTGTGGGGCCATACAGCACGACGCCGTTGTAGGCAGTGACGGCGAACCGTTTGCCATCATGGCGCCACTTGATGTCGGTAATGGTGCTGTTCGCATCGGGAAATTCACAGCTCAACTCCCCGGTGGCGTTCCACAGCCGCAGTTTGCGCCCGGCGGCTGACACCAGCCAGTCGCCCGCAGGGCTGAAAGCGACACGCTCCACCCAGCTTGCGCCGCCTGCCATTTCAGAGGTCTGCGATCCTGTCCTGGTATCCCACAGCCGTACCTTGCCGTCCTGCCCGACGCTGGCGAGGAGACGGCTGCTTTTGTGCCACGAAATCGCCATCGTTCCGAAGGTGTGTCCGGGCAGCATGTGCTGTACGGCGCCGTCTGCACCGTTAAAGAGCGTGATAGGCCCGGACACACCCGCCACTGCCAGCTTTTTGCCGTCCGGCGACCATGCCAGCCCGATCGGATGATCGTCAATGTGGGTACGCCATACTGGCTTGAGCGATGGCTTCGGCGGTTTGCTTTTGCCTTTGCGCCGCATCATGACACGAGACATGCGCGAAAGCCTTCTTCCAGTGCAGCCCGGTCCAGGTTACGCCCGATAAAAACCATCTTGTTGTGACGCCGTTCATTCCCCCACGGACGATCCGGGCGGCCGTCAAAGAGCATATGCACCCCCTGAAATACGAAGCGCTCATCTTGGCCGCGCAGGCTCAACACGCCTTTCATACGGAAGATGTCCTGTCCCTGTTTGACCAGCAGCTGACCTAACCAACGATTGAGCCTCTCCAAATGGAAATCACCGGGGAGGGTGATACCGACAGAAGTCACCTCTTCGTCGTGTTCATGATCAGGCTTGTACTCGCGGGTTTCGAGCGGGGCCAGCACGGCATCCGTACCGCACAGGTGCGCGTCGAACTCATCAGGGTGATGTTCGGTGAACAGCATGTAATGGCCCGGCTGCTGAATCACGAAGTTGAAGACGGTCTCGCCCTTTCCGTTCAGCACGAGCTGGTTGTGCTGTCCTTGGCCGAGGCGCAGCGGCTCGCCTGCCCGTACTGCCTGCTCATCTTCAGAGAAGGTCAGTACGGCGCCCATCAGCGTCGCTTCCTTCGCCGCCAATCCATTATTTGCCAGCGGCAGCAGTGCGACCCCCATCACCGGGTCAGGGCCTTCACCCATCACCCATTCGTACGTCCCGGTGTTCAGCTCATAGATGCCCGACCATTCAAACGGGTATTCCGGCTCCATGAACTTCGGGTCGATTTCCAGTGCCCGGTCGAGGTTGAAGCCGCCCACGTTGAGAATCTTGTCCATTTCGACCACCGCGTCGCGGGTGCGGAAAATTTTGGCCATGCTGTTCATGCTCTTGATGCGTGCTTCGAGTCTGTCGAGGTCTTCCGGGGCAACCAGATCTGTCTTGTTGAGCAGGATCACATCGGCAAAGGCAACCTGTTCTTTTGCCTCATCGCTGTCGTCAATGTGTTCCCAGATGTGTTTGGCATCGACCACCGTGACAATCCCATCCAGCTTCAGTTTTTCCTGCATATCATCATCCACGTAGAAGGTTTGCGCGACGGGACCGGGATCGGCCATGCCGGTGGTCTCGACCATAATGTAATCGAACTTATCGCGGCGCTTCATCAGATGACCGAGAATACGAATCAGATCACCGCGAACGGTGCAGCAGATGCATCCGTTGTTCATCTCGAAGATCTCTTCTTCGGCGCCAATGACCAGATCGTTATCAATGCCGATCTCGCCGAACTCGTTTTCGATCACCGCGATCTTCTTACCGTGATTTTCGGTCAGAACGCGGTTGAGCAGCGTGGTTTTGCCTGCCCCCAGAAAGCCCGTCAGAACGGTCACCGGCACTCGTGATTCAAGTGTGTTCATCATGTTCGTGTCTCCTCAATTCAGCTGTCGTTTTCGTTTTCGGCGGACTGCGGTTCAGAAAGCGCCCGCGTCAGCGCGGTTTTTTGCTGATGCAGCATCCCGGCAGTAGCGATCAACTGCACGGCTAAACTCCCGCTGCGATGGCTTCATCCAGCGCAAACAGCGGGCGGTAGGCATCATGCCCTGCGCCATAAGTTCGATCCATCAGGGCAGCGTACTCGGCAGCATAGGCGGGATTGGTGCGCCAGCGGACACCGAGATATTCCGCGGCTTTGACGATGCCCAGCACACCGTGTTTGATCTCCTCAAAAGTGTAATCCGGCCCCACGGGGACGCACATCCAGCGGGCGAGGTTCGCCGCCGTTCCGCGTTGATCTGGCGCGCCGTCGGCACCGAGCGCGGCATAATGAAGAGGTCGAATCTGGGGCAGCCAGCGCACGGGCGTATTTTCCTGCTCGACGTAGGCGTAAAAGGTGGCGATATCGCTCTCTTGCGGAATCTGCACCGCGACCGCGGTCGCCAGCGCCAGCCTGTTCGGCTCGTGCGTTACCAGCCCGGCGGCTTCACGCAGACCGCGCCGCACCTCCGCCAGATTCGCGCTTTGGTTTTCTGCCAGTTCCGGCAGACGTTCACACTGTGCCAATGCCTGCGCTGCGTTCGGGCAGTCAACCGGTTGACGCAATGCTCTCACCTGTGCATAGAGCGCCTCATCACCGAATACCAGGAGCGCGCCGGGGCGGTCATCAGCATCAGGCAGATGTAGGCCGTACAGCGTCACCGCCGGGCGCTCTGCCGCGCCGGGCGTAGGCAGGGTGTCAGCGCAGTCGAGCCATGTAGCGTTGTGCGGCTGCCACAACCCGCGCACCACCTGCGTCCAGGTGAAGCGCGTACCGGACGGCGCGAGGCGTAGATGCGCGTCAAAGTCCAGAAAGCGCAGCAGCGCCTTATGATGCTTGACCGACTCTGCCAGGTCATGGCTGGCATTGGCCGGGACACCGACCCATTCGCCTGGCTGAATTCCCGCCGCCTGATGCAGTAAGCGACGAGCGCGGTAGGCATCGCGCACCAGTACAACCCAGGCGCCGCCCAGGCGTTCCGACCATGCCGCCTCTGCCTCTTCAAGCGTCACCTCGGCATGTAATGCTGCGTCAGCGGGTAGGGTCAGCCTCTCATCCAGCGGTGGATGCGCGGCATAATCTGCGCCACGAACCGGCAACCCACCGAGCGCCTCCACCGGGCAGAAGCCCCCTAACCACAACGATCCCCAATCAACGGGCAATTTCAACATCTTTGTCCTCTTTATTTTCTCTATATCTATTGGTACATGTGCTCTTCATGGACGTAGATGACTACCTGCAAATCAAGAAACCAGCATTCCCTAACCAGGGATAAGGCCCTCACAACCTTTGGCCAGACACAGCCCCTGAAACTGTTCTGGTTGGGGCGCAAGGCGGTCTCCCACGACGGCTCCGGACGAGCGCCTTTCGAGAAGAGGATGTTCAGACAGGGGCTCTGCGCCTGAATGCGACTGCCAGCGCGAATATCGCGCTTGCTACCAGGGTCATGGCGGGACCGGCGGGCAGGTTAAAGTGGTAGGAGATGTAGAGGCCGGTCACGGCGGCCGCGGTGCCTATCAATGCGGCCGCTATCATCATCGAGACAAAGCGTCTGACCAACAGATAGGCCGTGGCAGCAGGTGTGACCAGCATCGCCATGACCAGAATGACACCGGCCGCCTGAATTCCGATCACGATAACAAGGGCAAGCATGACCAGGAACACGTAGTCGACGATGTTGGTACGCCTACCGAGAACCTGGGCCCCCACGGGATCGAAGCTGGCGAACAACAGCCAGTGGTGCAGAGCGAACAGCCCCAGGATGACCGCCACGGTTATCCCAAGGGACACATAGATGCTGGTCGGAGATATGCCGAGGAGCTGCCCAAGGAGCAGGTCTTCCATGTCGACCCGAATCGTGGTTGAAGTCGACAGCATCGCGAGTCCGAGGGCAAACATGGCCGCAAAGAGGATGCCAATGGAGGTATCGGTGCTGAGGCCTGCGCGCCGGCTCACAATCCTGACGAGCACGGCAACGGCGACGCCTGTAGGGACGGCGGCGATGGCCGGGTTGATGCCTGCGATGAACCCAAGCACCATCCCCGGCAGCACGGCGTGAGCGAGAGCGTCGCCCATGAAGGCGAGGTTCCTGGTGACGACGTAGGCGCCAACCAGGGGACACATCACGCCAACAAGCACCGAACCGATCAGGGCCCTCACCATGAAGCCGTACTCAAGCGGGGCGACAAAGAACTCAATCACGTCCTCTTGCTACCGTTCCCCGTCATTCGTGAGGCGCACACCGTGGGCGCCGTACAGCTGCTCCATGACCTCGGACGTAAACACCTCGTCGGGAGGGCCGCAAGCGCAGACGCGGCGATTCAGACACAGTACCTGGTCGAAGCGTCCGGCCAGGTTGGTCAGGTCGTGGGTCGCCAGCAGGACAATGCGCCCTTCATTGCGCACTGTTTGGAGGACCTCTACGAGGCCCTCCTGGGCGCCGGCGTCAACGCCGCTGAAGGCTTCATCCAGGAGAAGCACACTCGCCTCCTGGGTGAGCGCCCTGGCTACGAATACCCTCTGCCTCTGCCCTCCCGAAAGCTCTGTCATCAGAGCGGAGCGATGGTCCGACAGGCCCACGCGGCACAGGCAGGCGTCGACAAGCTCGCGATCTCTCTTCCCGGGACGCCGGCACCATCCCAGTCTGCAGCAGCGGCCCATCATGACAACGTCCATGGCGGTCACGGGGAAGCGCCAGTTGACGCTCTCTCGCTGAGGCACGTAGGCCAGCGCTCCACTTCCCTTGTCCACGCGGTGAAGGGTCACCTTCCCCTGGCGAACCGGGAGGAGCCCGGCAATCGCATTGAACAGCGTGCTCTTGCCGGCTCCGTTCGGTCCTACAACGCCCATCAGCGTCCCCGCACCTACGTCGAAGGTGACGTTACTCAGGGCCTTGTGCCCATCGAACTCGACGGTCACGTCCTGAAGCGACATTCTGGCGGCGTGGGGGTAATGAGTGGTGTTCATTTCAAAGCCTCAACGATGCGTTCCACGTTTGTACGTACCATGCCAAGATAGGTGTCGGCGCCGCTGCCCTCGGGCCCAAGGGAACCTGAAAAGAGCCGGAACAGCTGCGCGCCGGTTTCGGTTGCTATGGTTTGCGCCAGCCTCTCGCTGACCGTCGTCTCGCCAAACAGTGCCGGTATATCATGCTCCCGAACCACCTCGACCACGTCCGCAATGTGCTCCGCAGACGGCTCCACGTGCGTCGCTAGTGACGGTATGACGAGGCCAACTACCTTGAACCCATACAACTCTGCAAAGTAGGAGAAGGCGTCGTGTGATGTGACAAGCAGTCTGCGCTCCGGCGCCACGGCACTGACCTGCTCCTGGACCCAGGCGTGAAGCTCGTCGAGCTGCTCCCCGTACTCTGCGGCGTTCCGAAGGTAGGTCTCCGCGCCTTCAGGGTCGACAGCTGCAAGCCGGGCGGCTATCTCGTTGACCGCGATCTTCACCCGGACCGGATCGAACCAGAAATGGGGATCCAGAGGTCCGTGGTGGTGCCCTTCATGGCCGTGGCCGTGCGCGTCCTCTTCGTGTTCGTCCTCTTCGTGCGCGTCCTCTTCGTGCTCGTCCTCTTCGTGCTCGTCATGGCCTTCATGGGGTGCGCCGCCCGAGTCGGCGACTCCGACGAACGCCAGGCTCGACGGCGCGCCGCCGACTTCCCACTCCTCCTCGATCTCCATCTCTTCAAGGTGGACGGCCATGACGCGGCCGCTGTTGGGGTCGGCAACGTAGAGCCACTCGCCAACAACGATAAACGCGGGACGACCGGCATCACCAGGCTCGACCAACGCCATCGTCTCGATCAGTTCGCCGTCGTGTGCGTCGAGCGCGTGCAGCACGCCGTCAGCGCCCAGGATATAGAGCAACTCGCCATCGCTGGAGAACTTCGTGGAAACGCTCGGCTCGCTGAACACCTGGCGCATTTCGCCGTGGTCCACGTCGATCAGCCAAATGCCATCGTCGGCGAAGCCCTGACCGTCGTAGTAGGAGGCCTTGCCGAAGAAATGCTCAACGTGGTGGTGACCGTAGACCGCCCCGATCCGAGAGTCCTGGCGCATCTCCTGCGGATTGGCGATGAACTCGTGCTCGTACTCGCCATCGTGAACGTGGAGGACGAGCACGCCGCCGGTGCATCCCAAGGCGACGCCATGCTCATTGTGGGACTCACCGTGCATGCCCGGGCATGAGCGATTGCTGTCGTCGTAGACGACCTGATCACTGAAGTCGCGAACTTCCACACCAACAGGCAGGCTGTCGTTGGAATTCTCGGGGTAGTCGGGATTCTTCGTGGTAACGACGACGTGCTCGTCGGAGATGACCAGCGCGGCGCCATGCTGGGGTCCTGCCTCAAGCACGACCGGCTCATAGTCGCCGCGTGCGTTCGCCAGGTCCGCCTCGTTGATCAGGATGGCATGCCCGCTGATGTCTGCGAAGATCGCGGTCCAGCCGTGGCTGTTGACGTAATGGACCGGCTGCTCGTCAGCAATCTCCAACGCATGACGGGAGACGGGCCGGGTGACGAGGTCGTAGTGATCACCGTGCTCGACGAGGAAGACGCCGCTGTCGAAGACGTGGATCCGGTCGTCGCCGTCCTCCGGTCCGCGGGCGAGGACGATGGCGTAGCGATGAGTGGGGCTGGGGTGCACGGTCGCGCGGGGCGCGGCGACCTTGAAGATTCCGCTGTCAACTTCATTGGTCGACAGATCGATGACGGAGAGATGCGCTTCTACGGCATCGGCAACGAGCAGGCGCCCCATGATCATCTCAGCATGGTCGTCGTCGCCTTCGCCATGGTGGTCGTCGGCTTCATCGGCGTGATCGTCGCCTTCGCCATGATGGTCGTCGGCTTCATCGGCGTGATCGTCATGCATATCGACCATGGCGAACTCAAGCGGATCGACTCCGTCACCAAGTGCGACTATCCTGGACTCGTCTGCACTGGCGTTGTGCAAGAGATCCTGCAGCCAGTCGGCCTCCAGGCCGAGACCGACAGTAAACACAAGATCGGCGTCAGCTACCCTGGCAACGTCGCGAGCGCCTGGCAGAAAGTTGTGGGGATCGCCGCCCACCGGAAGCAGGCCGAAGACCTCCACCCTGCTTCCACCTACCACGCGAGCCCAATCGGCCACGAAGTTGGTGGTTGCCACCACCTGGACCGGCGTGCCGGAGGGCGACGCCTGCTGGCCTGACTGCGTAGTTGTAGGCGCGACTGGGGTGCAAGCGGCGAGGAGGAACAGAATTGCCAGAACCGATGACAGAGTTCGAAGTGAGTGAAGCATTTGCGGGTACCTTTTCGTCAGGCTGGTGGCGTGTGCCCCCGCAATTGACGTCAGGACAGTTGGCGTCAGGCGCCGGCAGAGTTGCGGCAGCCGGTGCAATGCCTTCCGTCGTATTGCGGGAATTGATAATTTTACTTGTTGCAAAAATTTGCAACAGCACACAGTTTAGCACACGCCAACGGCCGTGTCAACCCCGGTTTCCCGAAAACTGCTTTCTCATTTCCAAAGTGCTCCTGATGACTGTACCATCTTGCCGTCGAGACAGAAAATCTCCACATGCTCCACAGTTTTCTTCATCGAGGCGCGTCTGCTGCATAGCAGATTTACTCCGTGTCCGGCACGTTGCGGGTGTCGTTGTGGTCCGCGAACGAGACGTCGCCGCCAGGCGCTTCGGCCACGCCGTGTATGGATGGTTCAGAGAAGACTCTATTCCCGCGTGAATGGGGGAACCACCGAGGGAATCTTCGAACGCTAGCCAGCACAGGGTCTCAGTTTTTCGTGATCCGCGGTCAGTTGCGTCAGGCGTCGGTGCGCTCGATGTGGGCGCCGAGGGCGCGTAGTTTTTCGTCGACGCGCTGGTATCCACGGTCGATCTGTTCGATATTGCCGATGAGGGTGCGGCCTTCGGCGCTGAGGGCGGCGAGGACGAGGGCCATGCCGGCGCGGATGTCAGGGCTGCTGACCTCCTGGCCGACGAGTTGGGCGGGGCCGACAACGACGACGCGATGGGGGTCGCAAACGATGATCTGCGCGCCCATGGCGACCAGCTTGTCGACGAAGTAGAGGCGGCTTTCGAACATCTTCTCGTGAATGAGGACGGTGCCCTGGGCCTGGCTGGCGACGACGACGGCGATGCTCATGACATCGGGCGGGAAGGCGGGCCAGGGGGCGTCGTCGATCTTGGGGATGGCGCCGCCGAAGTCGGGGCGGACGCGCAGGTCCTGCTCGTCGGGCAGGAGGAGTGAATAGCCGGTGAGGGCGGCGTTGGGGTCTTCCTGCAGGTGCATTTGTACGCCCAGCCGCTGGCAGAAGACCATTTCGAGCATGCGCAGATGGTCGGGGGCGACGTTGGCGATGCGGAGGTCACCGCGGGTGATGGCGCCGAGGCCGATGAAGCTGCCGACCTCCATGTAGTCGGGGCCGACGGTGGCGCCGGCGCCGTGGAGCCGTTCCTGGCCGTGGACGTGCAGGGTGTTGCTGCCGATGCCGTCGATGGGGCAGCCCATGGCGACGAGCAGGCGGCACAGCTCCTGCACGTGCGGTTCGCTGGCGGTATTGCGGAGGATGGTGGTGCCCTGGGCCAGGGAGGCGGCCATGACGGCGTTCTGGGTGGCGGTCACGGATGCCTCGTCGAGCAGGATATCGGCGCCGCGCAGTCTGCCGGAGGAGGTCAGCTCGAAGCGGCCGCTGTTGGGGCGGGTGAAGGATGCGCCCAGCTGTTCGAAGACAAGCAGGTGGGTGTCGATGCGGCGGCGGCCGATATCATCGCCGCCGGCTGCGCCCTCGACGCGGAATGCGCCGCGACGGGCGAGGAGCGGCCCCATCAGGTTGAGCCCGCCGCGGATGCGCCCGAAGAGCTGCGGGTCGGGCGCGTGACTGTGCAGTTTGTCGGCGCGCAGGGTGAGGCGGTTGCCTTCTTTGCGCACGTAGACGCCGAGGCCTTCCAGAATGGTGAGCATGGCGGCGACATCGTCTATCTGGGGGACGTTCTCCAGGGTGACGGTCTCGTCGGTGAGCAGAGATGCGGCGACAAGGGGGAAGGAGGCGTTTTTGTTGCCGCTGATGTTGACGGTTCCCTCGATGCGGTGGCCGCCCTGGATGGCAAATGAGGCCATGCTTACTCCTTTGGTCGTTGTACAGTGGGACGTTGCGTCAGTTGATTCTTGCGGTACCAGGATGCGCCTGCGGGACAGTCGCTGGCAGGCAGGCGAAAAACACTGCGTTTCGGGTACCAATTTCCCGATTTGTCCCCAGATATACTGATCACAGGTCAGTCAATTGTAGAACGGTCTACTCTTCCCGTCTAATCCGTTTACAGAGCAGTTTTGGAGGCTTTGTGATCCACGAAGTGGGTCCCTGTCGTTCGCCAATTTTGGGCCTTTGTGATAAAATCAGAAGGCTTAAGTGTGCCGCAAAAACGCCAATTTGAGGACGGATTCGGGATGGGTATGTCCGGCCGAAACGGGACGCGTTTGTGGGTATCATAGACAGTATTTCAACCGGCTACCGCTTCGTGAGCCAGCGTCCGGGCCTGCTGTTGTTGCCATTGCTGCTGGACGCGCTGTTGTGGGTTCTGCCGCGTTGGAGCATCAGCCCATTACTGGGAAGGTTGGCCGATTTCTACACGGATTTGGCCGCGGATCCGCAACTGGCGGCGGAGAGTCCGTTTGCGCTGGACCAGATGAGCGAGCTGCTCATGGTGTTCGGTGAGACGAGCAATCTGGCCCAGTTTCTGGTCAACGGTCTGTTGTATCACGTGCCGAGTCTGCTGGCGACGCTGCCGGGCATAAAGGGAAGCCATCCCAGCGTCGAGGTGGACTCGATCGGCGCGGCGGGCCTGCTGTCGCTGCTCTTTGGCCTGGCCGGTCTGTTGATCGGAGCGACGTATATGAATCTGCTGGCGCAGAATCTGCCGATCGGGGAGGGACCGAAGGCGCTCTCGTTCAACATACTGGCAGGCCGCATCGTGCGCCACTGGCTGCGCACGATCGGTTTTCTGGTGTTCTTCGCCCTCGGTCTGCTGATGATCTACATTCCGGGTGTGATCGGGGTCACGGTGCTGGCGTTGATCAGCCCGGTGTTGGGCTCGGGGGCGTTGTTCCTGTTCGGCGGTCTGATCATGGTGATCCTGCTCTATCTTTATTTTGTGACGACGGCGCTGGTGCTGGACGATCTGGCGATTGGAAGCGCGGTGCGCCGCAGCATCCACCTCGTGCGGAAGAACTTCTGGCCCACGGTGGGGTTTGTTCTGCTGACGACGTTGATTTCGACGGGAATGGGGTTGCTTTTCCGCCAGATCACTCAGTGGCATACGCTGGGCGTGGCACTGGCCACGTTGGGGAACACCTTTATCGGCACGGGGCTGGCGATGTCGCTGCTGGTCTTTTACCGGACGCGCATATTGGCGATGCAGCAGCAAGAAACGGACAGTTTTGCCTGACATATTTTTGATGCGAGCGTAGGGTTGCGGACGCCCCCCGATCGCCGGCCGGCTGACACCGACTGGAAGACAGGTTGAGGGCGTGCATTTACAGCCAGCGGAGTTGTATTGGGATTGAGGGCCCGGTTGCGGGCGGCAGCCCCGTTTGAAATGACCGGAGGTATACGTGGCAGAGAAGATGAACAAGCAGGATTTCGTTTACGGCGCCGACCAGATCCAGGTGCTGGAGGGCCTGGAGGCGGTACGGAAGCGGCCGGGCATGTACATTGGCGGGACCGATACGAAGGCTCTTCACCACATGATATATGAGGTGGTGGATAACGCCATCGACGAGGCGATGCAGGGCCGCTGCGACAAGATCGTGGTGACGATTCACAAGGATGAGAGCGTCACGGTGGAGGACAACGGCGCCGGCATTCCGGTGGGTATACAGAAGCAGACAGGCATGCCGGCGTTGACGGTGGTGATGACGAAACTGCACGCAGGCGGCAAGTTCGGCGACGTCGGTTACAAGGTTTCCGGCGGTCTGCATGGCGTCGGCGTGAGCGCGGTCAACGCGCTGAGCGAATGGATGGAGACGGAGGTCAAGCGGGACGGAAAAATCTGGCGGCAGCGTTTCAATCGCGGTGTGCCTGTGACCGATGTGAAGGAAGTGGGCGAGTGTGAGCCCGGCGAGACGGGCACAGTTCAGCGTTTTCTGCGCGACGATACGATCTTCGACGTTCTCGAATATGACTGGAATACGCTGGTGACCCGATTTCGGGAGATGGCCTTCCTGACGCGGGGTATCGATATTCATTTTGTCGATGACCGGGGGGAGGAGCCGCGGGAGATCAGTTTCTATTTCGAGGGCGGCGTGCAGACTTTTGTGCGCTATCTCAACAAGAACCGGACGGTGCTGCACCCGCCGATCTACATTGACATGCAGGTCGATTCGACGCACGTGGAGGCGGCGATCCAGTACACGGACGGCTACAATGAGTCGATCTTCGCCTTTGCCAACACGATCAACACGCCCGACGGCGGCTCTCATCTGACCGGATTGCGTGCGGCGGTCACGCGGCAGATCAACGACTATGCGCGCAAGCAGGGGATTCTGAAGGACAATGACGCCAACTTCAGCGGGGATGATACGCGCCAGGGGATGACGGCGATCATCAGTGTCAAAATCGTGGAGCCGCAGTTTGAGGGCCAGAACAAGCTGAAGCTGCTCAACAACGAGGTGCGCTATCAGGTCGAGACGGCGGTGGCGGAGGGCATCAACAGCTGGATGGAGGAGAACCCGCGCGAGGCCAGGCGGATCACCGACAAGTGCCAGGTGGCGTTTCGGGCCCGAGAGGCGGCGCGCAAAGCGCGTGAGCTGGTGATCCGCAAGAGCGCGCTGGAGAGCCTGACGCTGCCGGGCAAGCTGGCGGACTGCTCCAGCCGCGATCCGAACGAGAGCGAGCTCTACATTGTCGAGGGAGACAGTGCAGGCGGCAGCGCCAAACAGGGCCGCGACCGGCGCTTCCAGGCCGTGCTGCCGTTGCGGGGCAAGATTCTGAACGTGGAGCGCACAAGCCTGGACAAGATCCTGGGCAACAAGGAGATCCAGTCGCTGATTACGGCGATGGGAACAGGCGTGGGCGATGATTTCACGGTCGACAACCTGCGTTACAACCGGATCATCGTGATGACGGACGCGGACGTGGACGGCGCTCATATCCGTACGCTGCTGCTGACGCTGTTTTTCCGGTATATGGGACCCCTGGTGGAGAACGGACACCTGTACATTGCGCAGCCGCCGTTGTACAAGGTGCAGATCACCGAGCGTCAGAACGGCAAGGCGAAGCGGTCTGAGCAGTATGTTTACAACGACAATGCTCTTTCGCAGATTCGCAAGGAGATGGGTAACGAGAATATCAAGCTGGAGCAGCGTTACAAGGGTTTGGGGGAGATGAACCCGGAGCAGCTGTGGGAGACGACGATGAACCCGGAATACCGGACGCTGCTGCAGGTGCAGGTGGAGGATGCGGCGGAGGCCAACCGCACGTTTGATATGCTGATGGGCAGCAGTGTGCCGCCGCGGCGGCGGTTTATCCAGACGCACGCCCATGAGGTGCGTAATCTGGACGTATAGGCTGGGAAGCGGCTGACGAGAGGCCCGACTGTATGGTCGGGCCTCTTTTAGTTTTCAGTTTTTGGTTTTTGGTTTTTAGTGAAGACCTGTGGATGGCGGGGCGTTACAGGTTGAGGAGAGAGTGGAAAGGCGTGAGGGAAGAGAGATATATATGGCGACGATCAGCTTTGGGAAGTATCAGACGGAGTCTCGCAAGACTTGGAGCCTAATTCACACCGATCATGCGATCGTGTATCCGACGTTGGGGCTTGTGAATGAGGCGGGTGAGGTGGCGGGTAAGATCAAGAAGATTTTTCGCGACAAGGAGGGTGTCATCGCGGAGGACGACCGGGCGGCGTTGAAAGACGAATTGGGTGACGTGCTCTGGTATTTGACGCAGATCTGTACGGAGCTGGACCTGTCGCTGGAGGAGGTGGCGGAGCAGAATATTACGAAGCTGTTCGACCGGTTGGAGCGGGGCGTTATCGGTGGGGAAGGGGATGTAAGGTGAGGAGAGAGTGAAGAGGAGAGAGGAGTGAGATACTGCGACTCGTCGCAGATGTTCTGTCACTCCACTCTCCTGGTGTTCCTCTTTCCTCGCAGTTAGAGGTAGTCGCTAGAGGTAGTCGCGGAGGCGGCGGCTGCGGCTGGGGTGGCGCAGCCGGCTGAGGGCCTGGGCCTCGATCTGGCGGATGCGTTCGCGGGTGACGCCGAACTTTCTGCCGACCTCTTCGAGCGTATAGTTGTAGCCGTCGACCAGTCCGAAGCGGAGCTGGAGGATGCGCACCTCGCGGGGTGTCAGGCTCTGGAAGATCTCGTCGATCACCTCGCGCAGGATCTGACGGCCGGCGGAGTCCTGCGGGCTGTCTGCGTCCTCGTCCTCGATGAAGTCGCCGAGGTAGCTGTCTTCTTCCTCGCCGACCGGCATTTCGAGACTGAGGGGCCGCTGGCTGACGCGCATGATGTGTTCGACCTTGCGCGGGGTGACGCCCAGCTCCTCGGCGATCTCTTCGGTGGTGGGGTCGCGGCCCAACTCCTGCACGAGCTGGCGGCTGGTGCGGGTCAGGCGGTTGATCTGCTCGTACATATGCACGGGCACGCGAATGGTGCGGCCCTGGTCGGCGATGGCGCGAGTGACCGCCTGCCGGATCCACCAGGTGGCATAGGTGCTGAATTTATAGCCCCGGCAGTAGTCGAACTTCTTGACGGCGCGAATGAGGCCGATATTGCCTTCCTGGATCAGGTCGAGGAAGGGGACGCCGCGGCCGACATATTTTTTGGCGACGCTGACGACGAGGCGGCTGTTGGCCTTGATCAGGTGCTCCTGAGCGGAGCGTCCGTCGCGTACCAGCCAGAGCAGTTGTTCGCGCTCCTCCCATTCGACCTGTTCCTGGTTGAGGCGGTGGCGGGAATCGCGACCGGCCTCCATGCGTTTGGCAAGGTCGACCTCTTCGGCGGCGGTCAGCAAGGGAACGCGGCCGATCTCCTTGAGATAGAGGCTGATGGAGTCGTCGATCTCGATCTGGCTCAGATCGAATTCGTCCTCTTCTGCGCTGTCGGCTGAATCTTTCTTTTCTTCGGTAGGAACTTCCTCTTTGGCCTGCCCGACAGAGATGCCCTGTTCGAGAAGGGAAGCAAAGATGTCATCCAGTTGCTCAACGTCGTTTTCGGCTTCGGGCATGACCTGCAGGACTTCATCGTAGCTGACGAAGCCTTTTTCGCGGCCGAGTTTGAGCAGATGGGCGAGTGTTTCCTGCGGACTCGAAAACTGCAATTCGGCCTTTGCCGTGCCATTTTCGGACACAGATGTATTCGAATCCGCATTGTAGTCTGGCGTAAGTTCCTTTGTCATAAGCATTTCTTCAGCCATCGTCACCTCTTTTCGTGAATGTTTCAGCGCTGTTCGCGGCAAGCCGGACACGAAGCGGCCGGGCGACGTCGTTGGCGCGTAGTAGTTTTCAAGTGTTGGACAACTTACCATAGAGAGATGCGGCTCTTCCGTAGAGAACATCTCAAATGGCCCAGGTACGATCGGGGTAGATCGTGTGGGGGTACCTCTCGCGATCTCTGGCCAACTGCGTGCGAAAGTTTCACGCCGGGAGTTTGAAATCCCAGATGCGGTCTGTTTGCGCGTAAGTGCGGGTGCAAGACGGACACTGAAGCTGTGACGGGCCGAGGGCAGCCAAGGGATGGGCTGCGCAGGACGGACAACGGAACAGCTGGGCCGGGCCGGCTTCGGCCGGGCTGGAATCTCGTTGCGGCCGTTCTGCGGCGCCTGGTGCAGCCGCGCGCACGAAGACGCTGGGCGCGAGGGGGAATCTGCCGCCGATGTGGAAAAGGCGGCTGTCCAGACGGGCGAGCAGGCGGGCCGGCAGGTTTTTCTTGAGCGCGGGCAGGCGGAAGTGGGATGCGCCAAGACGTTCATCCACGCGCAGGCCGGCGTTATTCATTTTTGCGGCCATCCAGCCGGGATGAAAGTCGAAGTTCATGGCGACGAACTCGAGCGGCTCCGGGTCAAAGGGCGACCAGGGCTGCTGGCGGGCGAGCCAACGCAGGACGGCCTTCAGGTTGCGCTTGTTGGCATATTCGAGCACGGCGGTGCTATCTTGATGCAGAAGGGACTGCATCTGGGCCAGTGCGGCCGGTACATCGGCCAGATGGTGCATCACGCGCACTATGACGAGTGCGTCCAGGGTGGCTGCGGCAAGGGGCATCTGGTAGAGATTGCCGGCGACGAAGACGAAGCGGGGGTCGTGCCCCCATTTGCGGACGGCGTCGGCCAGCATCGTGCGGCTGTAGTCGAAGAGCACGATCTGATCGTAGCCGAGGTAGAGATCGGCGAGGCGGCCAAAGCCGGCCCCGATTTCGGCGATACGCCGGCCCTGTGGGGGCAGAAGGCGTTTGAGGGCGATGCGTTCGACGGCATCCTCGTACTCGCGTCCCTGGCCTTCCCAGAAGTCCTGGCGGTAGCCGCTGCCCTCGTAGTCGATGACGGGGACATCCCCTGGCGCGGAGGAGTCTGCCTTGCTATTCGGCTTTTTGATTGCTGTGCAGTTCGCTGCAGCCAGATTGTTTGCCGACATGCGGGCCGCTCCAAGGCGATCAGGGATTCAACAGGAAAACAGGTGCGCCGGTACTGTTTCCTTTTGGCACATTCTGGAATAGGGACGGATACGAAGGTGCAGATGTTTCATGTGAAACATCCATAAGATCTGGTACCAGAAAACCATAAGGAAATATGCGCACCGCGCGCATTCGTATAGTATAGCACGTGGATTGGCTAATTTCAATACCTTTTTGGGATTTTCCTTTACCAAATGTTTGCGATCCAACCCTATGGAATGTGTCCGGCGGATGGATCACAGGCAAATTGACAGAGCTGCCACTGCTTTGGAGAGGCGATTTGCCGTCTGAGAACGCCCCGCCTACAATTAAGCTCCACTGTCATGGTTCCCGATGGTCAGGTTGGCGCGGGCAGGCGTTGAATTGCCAGCCGCGCACGACAGGCCGGCCTCTATAGGGAATCTGAAAGCGTCAATTCGAGGAGAATCAACATGGGAGACGTCGCATATCGCTCGAAAGTGCGTATCGAGCGGGTGAAAGGGCCGTTGCGCAGAGCGTTTCTGCCGGCAGAAGAGGGGCATACCAAGTTCGGAGTCCATTCGGAGGTGGCGGAACATTACGGCGTGGACACCGACGTTCACGAGCCGCATGCCACGACGCTGGACTATGTCAATGCGGCTACGGGCGGCTGACTGACGGGAACCTTCGGGGGCGCGCTGGAGGCGCGTAAGATACCTGCGGGCGACGGCTACCTGTCAGCCGACGTGGAAGCTGAGATCGAGAAGGACGGCAATGTACTGGTCATCAAGCGGATTCACGCCACGTACACGTTGAAAGTGGCGCCGGAGCAGCGGGAGACAGCGGAGCGGGTACACGGGTTCCATGCGCAGTTCTGTCCCGTGGCGCGCAGTCTCGAGGGCAGCATCGACATTTCCACCGAGCTGCGCATGGTTGATCTTGATTGAGAACCGGGGTGGCGGTTGTTGGCAACCAGTTGCTGAACGCAGATCGAATGCATTTCGGATACGATGGTGTTTGACAGCGTGAGTGCTGCGTGCTAGACTGTCGATCAGATAGCTTTTTCCACTGAAGAAGTAAGCATGAACCCAACCATCACGAGCAGTACCCAGTTGAGGAGGCGTCCCCGCCAATAGCCAGACAGCCGTCTGGGCATTTGCGCGTGGGCCCGGTTTCCTCAGCGGGAATCAGCCGATTGCAAAGCTCCCCGGACGGGGGGCTTTTTTTATGTCGCGTGCAAAGAGGTCAGCGGCAGCGCGTTCAGCAGACCCTGGCAGCCGGTGAACATTCCGGGCCAGGTCGAGACAGCAAGCGAGAGGGAGAGAAGAGATGCGTAAGGCAGGAATCGCCGGCGCAACAGGCTATATCGGCTATGAGTTGATCACCCTGATTCACCGGCATCCGGAACTTGAGGTGGGCTGGCTGACGAGCGAGCGCAATGCGGGTAAGCGGTTCGACCAGATCTTCAGCACGCCCTGGGACTATTCACTGATCAACCTGGAGAGCGCATATCTGCGCACAGATGAGGTGGATGTCGTGTTTCTGTGTCTGCCGCATGCGGAGTCGATGGAGGCGGTGAAACGCTTTTACGCGGCCGGCGTGCGCGTGATTGACCTGAGTGCCGACTTTCGTTTGAAGGACGTCGACGTCTATACGCGCTGGTACGGCATCGACCACACGGCGCCGGAGCTGTGCGCGGAGGCCCGCTACGGCCTGTGCGAGCTGTACCGCAGCGAGCTGGACGGGGCACAGTTGATCGCCAACCCCGGCTGTTATCCCACGAGCGTGAATCTGGGCCTGTTCCCGCTGGCCAAGGCGGGCTGGCTGGGAGAACGGGTTATCATCGACAGCATGAGCGGTGTTTCGGGAGCGGGCCGCAAGACGAATCTGACCTACCAGTTCGTTGAGGCCAACGAAAACATCACGCCTTACAACGTCGGCCACCGTCACCGGCATATCGCGGAGATGGAACAGGTGCTGGGCGCGGCCAACGGAGGGAAGCGCGGCCACAGGTTTCTTTTCACGCCCCATCTTGTGCCACTGAACCGGGGCATCCTGAGCACGATGTACGTGGACGTGCCCGCCGGCGTTACGGAGGAGCGTATCCGCGAACTTTACGCGGAGAACTATGCGGGTGAACCGTTTATCCATCTGCTGCCCGCGGGCGAGCAGGCCAGCGTGGCCCACACGGCGGGCACAAATCGCTGCGCGATCGGCATCACGCCGGCTGACCCGTTGCTGCCGGATGGGAGCGAGTATGTCATCACCGCCTCGATCGACAATTTGATCAAAGGCGGGAGCGGGCAGGCGGTCCAGAACTACAACATTGCGGTGGGGCTGGACGAGACTGCGGGATTGCAGTAGGTGACATTCCGTATAGCCGGCGGGTCTCAGTTTCCGGCAGCGGCACACAGTCTTTTGAGACGGATTTACCAGGAGACGGCAAGCTGCCAACGGCTGGGTTGCACGTCCCTGGGGCAGCCGGAAACGGGCGGAATCGGGCCAGGCGTTGAGCGAGCAAGAGAGCATCACATTCCTGGAAGGCAAGATCTCGGTGGCGGCGGCGTTGCGTTCTCCCTACCGCACTGTTCACCGCGTGCTGCTGCGATCAGACCGGCAGGACCGGACGGTGCGCTGGCTGCAACACAGGGCACGGGAGGCCGATGTGCCGGTGGTCCAGGTGGGTGCGGCGGAAATTGACGCGGTCACGCAGGGTACCTCCCACGGCGGCATCGCGGCAGAGGCCGGGGAGCGAAAGTTTGTCAACCTGGAGGCGTTGCTGCCGAGGGGGAATGGAGCGGCATTTGTGGTGATGCTGGACGGCATCGAAGACCCGTTCAACTTCGGTCAGGCGCTGCGGGCACTGTACGCGCTGGGTGCAGACGGTGTGGCGTTGCGGCCGCGTAACTGGATGAGCGCGGCGGCGACGGTGGCGCGGGCTTCGGCGGGCGCGTCGGAGCTGATGCCGATAGCGGTGGCGGAGACGGTTGCGGAGGCGGCGTCATTTTACCGGGGACGGGGGCTGACGGTGGCCTGTGCGCAGAAGGAGGACGCGCTGCCGATGGATGAGACCGATCTGACCGCTCCGCTGTTTCTGCTGGTAGGCGGGGAGAAGCGGGGTGTTACGCGGTCGTTTGCGAGGCAGGCCGACCTACGTTTGCAGGTCCCGTACGACCGTGTCAGTTACGAACCGTCTTTGGGCACGACTGCGGCGGCGGCGGCGCTGGCATACGAGGTAATGCGACAGAGAAAGCATACGCGGCGCAAAGTGTGAAGCCTGCGCCCGCCCGCTTTCCGCGAGAGCATCAGTGCACCAACTACGGCACGAGGCAACTTTATGAATCCAGGCGAATCCGACACGCTTACCGTAAACCCGAAACAGGGGAAAGGGCGCCACGTCGTCATCCTCAAGATCGGTGGAAATGAGCTGGACGACGACGCTTTTCTGTTTGGCCTGGTGCAGGCGGTGAAGAGTCTGCAGAAGGACGGGAAGAGTCCGATTGTCGTGCATGGGGGCGGCAAGACGATCGCCGATTTCCAGAAGCGGCTGGGGCTGGAGCCCCGTTTTATCGAGGGGCTGCGGGTCACCGACGTGGAGAGCCTGGACGTGGCGGAGATGGTGCTGAGCGGGCTGATGAACAAGCGGATCGTGCGCCAGTTTGTGAACGAGGATGTGCGGGCCATCGGCATCAGCGGGGTGGATGACGGCACGGTCTTTGTGGAGAAGATGTGGCATCCGCAGGGCGACCTGGGCCGTGTGGGCGAGGTGCAGGACGTTGACACCGGGCTGCTGACCACACTTTTGGAGGTGGATATCGTGCCGGTGATCAGCCCGATCAGCATTGGGGCATACGACGGCCTCGGCTATAACGTGAATGCCGACCACGTGGCGGCGGCGATTGCGGCGGCTATGGGCGCGATCAAGCTGATCTTTGTCAGCAACGTGCCCGGCGTTCTGATCGCCGGGCGGGTTGTGCGAGGCATCACCGCGGACCAGTGCGAAGAGTGGATCACTGAGGGGAGTATCAGCGGCGGTATGGTGCCGAAGGTGAGGAGCGCGGTCGACGCGGTCAGGCGCGGCGTCACGCAGGCGGTCATCACGAATCTGGCCGGTGTGCAGGAGGACGGGGGGACCGGAATCATTGGAACTGCAGGGGTCAGTAATCAGTGACCCCGTGTGCGGGCGGTTTTGGAGTATGGGAGAGTGAAAAGACGCTTGGCTTGCCTCCGTTAGGGAGGCGGATGGAGAATGGCTGAGTGGTTTACGAATAAGACAGGACCCTTCAGGAGGAGAAAGTGAACGCAGAGGAAATTATTCAGGCGGAAAAAGATTACGTGCTCGGCGTATTCGGGCGGCCCCCGTTTGTGCTGACGGAGGGCGAGGGCTGCACGGTGTATGACAGCACGGGCAAGGCCTATCTGGACCTGGTGGCCGGCATTGCGGTGAACGTTCTCGGCTACAACGACGCCGAGGTGGAGGAGGCGGTCAAGGAGGCAGCGTCCTCTGGGCTGTACCACACGAGCAACCTGTATCACACGGAGCCGCACACGCGGCTGGCGAAGAAGCTGTGCGAGACCAGCTTTGCCGACAAGGTGCATTTCTGCCTGTGCGGGGCGAGCGCAAATGAAGGCGCGTTCAAGTTCGCGCGGCGGTATGCGCGCGAGCACGGCCACGAGGACAAGTATGAGATTCTGGCCTTCAGCGACGCCTTTCACGGACGTCTGTTCGGGGCGCTGGCGGCGACGCCGCGTGAGAAGTACCAGGAGCCGTTCGAGCCTCTGATGCCGGGCGTGCGCTTTGCCGCGTTCAACGACCTGGATGACGCGCGTGCGCAGATGAGCGACAAGGTGTGCGCGATTATCGTCGAACCGATCCAGGGCGAAGGCGGCATCAACCCGGCTACGCCGGAGTTTCTGCAGGGGTTGCGGGACCTGGCGGACGAGCACGGTGCGCTGCTTATCTTTGACGAGGTGCAGTGCGGGCTGGGGCGCAGCGGCGACCTGTGGGCCTATCAGGGCTACGGCGTTGAGCCGGACCTGATGAGCGCGGCCAAGCCGCTGGCCGGCGGTCTGCCGATCGGTGCGATCATGATGAAGCAGAAGGTGGCGGATACGATCCATGCCGGCGATCATGCCAGCACATTTGCGGGCAACCCGTTCACCACGCACGTGGCATCGACGGTGGTGGACCGGGTGTCGAATCCGGAGTTTCTGGCCGACGTGAAGGAGAAGGGCGAGTATCTGATGGAGCTGCTGTCCGAGCTGAACAGCCCGCACATTCTGGAGATCCGGGGCAGAGGCCTGATCGTGGGCATCGAAATGGACATCGAGGCCGGGCCGCTGATGGAGAAGGGGTACGAAGCGGGACTGCTGCTGTTGAGCGCGGGCGACAAGATTTTGCGCTTCGTGCCGCCGTTGACGATCAGTAAAGAGGAGCTGGCCCAAGCCGTGTCGAAGCTGGGCGGGATCCTGCAGGAGATGTAAGTTGAGAAGTCAGTAGTCAGTGGTCAGTGAACTTCGCTAGTGGCGGCGTTCCTGGCCGCTGGCCAACGAGATTATGGACGAGATCCGGATTCAGCCGGCTGCTGAAGAAGATATCGTTGATATTGCCGCGTTGGTCAATGGTTTTGCGGCGGAGAACGTGATGCTGCCGCGCACTGAGGAGAGTATTCTGCAGTCGCTGCCGGACTGGCGGGTGGCCATGGGAGACGGTACTCAGCTGGTGGGATGCGGATCTCTGGTGGCCTTGACGGAGCAGCTGGTGGAGATACGCTCGCTGGCGGTGGCGCAGGCGGGGCAGGGCAAGGGGATTGGCCGGCGGATCGTGGAGGATCTGGTAGAGATGGCGACGACACGCGGGTATGCCCAGATCTGTGCGCTCACGCTGGAGGAGGGGTTCTTCGAGAAGCTCGGCTTTGAGGTTGTGGACCGCTGGAGCATCAGCCCCAAGCTGTGGCAGGACTGTATCTACTGCCCCAAATTCCACCACTGTGATGAGGTGGCGGTGGCGCGCAGTCTGACCGACAGCCCTATCAGTCAAGCCCAGCCTGCCCAGACTGCGGCTTCACCACTGCTCAAGTGGCAGGGGTGGCAGCCGTTGAAGCTGGCGTACAGGCACTCAAACAGCGAAGTGGGAACGCAAAGAAGAATGAACCGCAGGCCGATCCAGTTGCAAGGGAAAACGTCGTCAGAGGAGGAAGCGCAGTGAGGGCCTTGCTTGCCCTGGCCAATGGCCGGGTCTTCGAGGGTGAAGGCTTCGGCGCCCGGACGACGGTGGTGGGGGAGGTTGTCTTCAATACCAGCCTGACCGGGTACCAGGAGGTGTTGACCGATCCCTCGTACCGCGGCCAGATGGTGTGTATGACGGTGCCGCACGTGGGAAACACGGGCGTGAACCGCGAGGACGTGGAGAGCGACCGACCACAGGTGACGGCGTTCATCGTGCGCGAGGTCAGCCCGGTTGTGTCGAACTGGCGCGCGAATGAGAACCTGGGGAGCTATCTCGAGCGGCATGGTATACCCGGCCTCAGCCAGGTGGATACGCGGGCGTTGACGCGGCTGCTGCGTGAGGAGGGGGTGCTGCACGGAGCGCTGTGTACTGACGGCAGCCGCACACGGGAGGAGCTGATCGAGCTTGCGCGCGGCTGGGAGGGGCTGGACGGCCGTGATCTGGTGCAGGAGGTGACGTGTGAGGAGCCGTTCTACTGGAGCGCCGAAACGGACGGGGAATGGACGCCGGTGGCGTCGGGCGAAGTTGCGTCCGGACCGTGGCTGGGCGGCGTCAGACACGACTCTCCGCTGGTGGTCGCCTATGACTTTGGCATGAAGCACAACATATTACGCCGCCTGGCCAGCCACAATCTACGGGTGGCGGTTGTACCGGCGGATACGCCGGCGCAGGAGGTCTTGGACCTGGATCCAGACGGGATCTTTCTTAGCAACGGGCCGGGCGACCCGGCCGGTGTGCCGTATGCAGCGAGGGCGGTCGCGAGGTTATTGGAGAGCGAGCGGCCGATGTTCGGCATCTGTCTGGGGCACCAGATTATCGGACTTGCGCTGGGGGCGGAGACGTTCAAGCTGAAGTTCGGCCATCATGGCGGCAACCAGCCGGTCAGCGACGTGGACAGCTCGAACATTCAGATCACGGCGCAGAACCACAATTACGCGGTCGACCAGGAGACGCTGCCCGCCAACGTGGAGATCACCCATCTCAATCTGAATGACGGCACGTTGGAGGGGATGCGGCTCACCGACAGGCCCGTTTTCTGTGTGCAGTATCACCCGGAAGCCAGCCCCGGACCCCACGATGCGGATCTGCTCTTCGCCCGCTTTGCACAGACGGTGCACCAGTTCCACGCGGACAGGCGGAAGGCCGGCGTTCAAGAGGAGGCGGTTGGCGGTCTTGCGGCTGGCACCTGAAGACTGTAAAAGGACGGCATTTACTCGTCATCTGACTCGTCGCGCTGACTCAGGGTGCCCGATTCGGTGAGGTGAGTCAGCAGTTTCTCGCGGCTTTCTTTACTCCGTTCCTCGGGCGACATGCTTTCCCATTTCTCCCTTTTCTTTTGTCGTCTCTCTTTCTCCTCAGGATCAATGCTCAAGACATCGCTAATCCCCTTTCCCTGTACGACCTCCATATCGGCGGGAATGTCCAGGCCGACGGCCTCCATCACTTCGGGGGCAGTGAAAACGGGGGTTTGTGACCGCAGGGCGAGTGCGATGGCGTCGCTGGGCCGGGCATCGACTGTGAAGCTGTCTGCGCCGTGCTGTGCGTGTACGGTGGCGTAGAAGACCTCTTTCTCCAGCGCGGATACCGTCACCGATTTAATCTGCACGCCAGCCTTGTCCAGCATGTCGGCCATGAAGGTGAAGGTCATCGGCCGGTGAAGCTTCGTCCCTCGCAGGCTGAGGGCGATATCATCCGCCTCGTATGGTCCAATCCAGATTGCCAGCAGGCGACGCAGGCTTTCGTCGGTAAGGACCAGTATTCTGTGATCTTTCTCCGGTTCTGGCACTACGATGTCGAGTACGGTGACGGGGATCATCTGTTTGCTCCTGGTCTGTTGGGCAGTGGTTGGTCTCGGTTGCCATTCGGTGAAAGTGGACCGCAGCTGGTCGCGCAGCTTGCGGCGGGACTTATGCAGACGGCCTTTGACGGCGGGCACGCTGATCTGCAGGAGAGCGGCGATCTCGCGCACGCTCAACTGCTCGAAGTAGTAGCGAAGGACGGCATCTTGGTTGGGCGGTGACAGTTGTGCGATGGCCGCCAGGATCAGGCGGTGCGTCTCTTTGGCCTCTGCAGCCTGGTGCGGTTGTGGGGCGCTGTCGGGAAAGGGTAGCGAATCGAAGCTGCGACCGCCGCTGAGCAGCTCGAGCGATAGTGTTTCGACGCGCGGTCTGCGCAGGTGGCTTTTGCACAGATTGACGACGATGCCGCACAGCCAGGCGCGAAAGCTGTCCGGTTTGCGCAGGCGAGCCAGCGAGAGATAGGCATGCAGGACGGCTTCCTGGGTCAACTCCAGGCCCCGTTCGCGGTCACCGACGATGCGAATCGACAGTGAGAGCGCGATGGGCTGATGGCGCAGTATCAGTTGATCAAATGCCTGACGCTCACCCTGTTGGGCGCGGCGTACAAGCTCGCCGTCAGTCATCAGTACCGCCGACAGTTCTGCGTTTCGACCCTTCCCCAACTGTATCCCACCTGTAGTTTAGTGGTATAATTCTACCAGACGGTTACCACGCATTAATTTAACGAAACAGTTACGCAATGAGCGGCGTATGCGGGAACACACTCCGGCCTGCGCTCGTTTCTTCTTCAGATCATATTCTTCTCAGTTTCGTCTGCTGCCCGCCTCGGCGCTGAAATTACAGCTCGGAAACGCATCAAACAGCTCGCCCAGGAGTGAAGCCCGGATGAAGACCGAATATCTCGCCTCAGGAACTGCACGCCGGCTTGTCGTCCAACACTTTCCCCCAATTCGGCTCGGCCTTCTGGCCCTGATAGGGCTGGTGTTCAGTGCTTGTACCCCGACGGGGTACACTCCGCCGGTAGGCGTACCGACGCAAGCGGTTGCCGAGGTAGCGAGCGGTGAACCGGCTATTTCGATTGCACCAACCTCGGGTTCTGCCGGCGTTTATGTGCAGGTTACGGGCGAAAACTGGCCAGAGGGCAGCCTGGTATTGATCGCGCTGCGAGATGAGCGCGGTCGCAGCGGTATTCTGGCTGCGAGCACGGCGGACACGGCGGGCACGATCAGCACAGGTTTTCTTTACCCGATCAGCCCGCGCTGGCTGGCAGCGGGCACGCATATCGTGCTTGCATACACGTCGGATGGCCGGCACGAGGCAACCGCGCTCTTCCAGACCGGCGAGGACGTCGAGGTGACCGCTACGGTTGCTACGGACACAACGGCGGCGCAGCAGGCGGACACTGCGACGCCTACGTCAACGGCGACACTGACGGCGATACCAACGTCTACCCCGTCGGCGACAGCGACGATGACGGCTGTGCCCACGCCGACGCCGCTCATCATCACCGACTGGCGGGGCGATTACTGGAATAATCCAAACCAGTCGGGACCGGCGCTTTTCACACGCAACGATCTGGTGATCTTCTTCGATTGGGGCGAGGGAGCGGCGGATAACAGATTGGGCGTGGACCATTTCAGCGCTCGTTGGACGCGGACGCTCAACTTCGATGCGGGGATCTATCGCTTTAACATCGAGGTCGACGACGGCTTCCGACTTTACATCGATAACGCTCTCGTGTTGGATGAGTGGGAAGAGGGCGCCGCGCGTATCTACACGGTTGACGTGCCCCTCAGTACAGGGTTTCATACTATCCAGGTGGACTACTTCGAGCGCACGGGCGTGGCGCTGATGCGGTTCTGGTGGGAGCGCAACGAATCGTTCAGCGGCTGGAAGGGTGAGTACTTCGGCAACCGGGAGCTTCAGGGGAATCCTGTGCTGGTGCGGGACGAACCGCAGATCGATTTCAACTGGGGCGAGGGCAGACCTGCGGCCAACCTGCCGGCAGACCATTTTTCGGCCCGCTGGCAGCGGCGCGTCTCCTTTGAACCCGGCACCTATCGCTTCTTCCTGCGGATAGATGACGGCGCCCGCGTCTACCTGGACAGTCAACTGATTCTGGATGCATGGGAGGATGGCGCAGACCGTACAATCAATGTGGATGTGACGCTGCCGGCCGGTGAACGCGCCCTGCAGGTCGAATTCTTTGAGAGTTCGGGCGTGGCGCGCGTCGGCTTCTGGTGGCAACTGGCGCCAACGCCTACGGCGACACCGACGCCAACTGTAGAGCTGGAACCGACGGCCACTGAGACGCCGGTGCCAACCAATACGCCGGAAACGGCGCCTGCTGAGACGCCGACGCCGGAACTGGCGCCCACGGAGACGCCGACACCGACGGAGACGCCGGAACTGGCTCCCACTGAGACGCCGACGCCGACCGAGACGCCGGTTCCGGTTCCTACTGAGACACCGACTGAGACGTCGACGCCTACCGAGACGCCGGAGCCGGCTCCCACTGCGACGCCAACCGAGACGCCGGATCCGAATAACCCCCCGCCACCAGACAATTAGTCTAGAAAGAAACGGAGGAGGGCCGCGCCATGGCACACAAGTACTCGGTTATCCTGGTTACGCTGGCTAGCGACGGCGGTAACGTCTGGGAGAGGCCGCGAGAGGTGCTGGAGACGGTGGCCGAGGCCGGCTACGACGGCGTGGATCTGGATGCGGAGCCGGACCGGATAGACCCGGAGCGGTTTGAAGAGGTGGCGTCGATGGCGGCGTCGATGGGTCTGAAGATACCGGCGCTCATCTGCGCCTGGGGCGGCTGGCACGCCGGGGAGGTCCGCGATCTTGCGTCCAGTGATGAGTCGGTGCGCAGCTATGCGGTAAGCTATACCAAGAAGTGCGTTGATCTGGCCGCCAGTCTCGACGAGCCGCCGCTGATCGAGATTGCCGCTGTCCCGCCCCAGAGCGAATACCCCGTCACGAGCGTGCCGCGACCGGTCCTGCGGCGCAACTTTGTAAAATCGACGCGTGAAATCGGCGCCTATGCGGCGCCGCGCGGTGTCCGAGTGGCGATTGAGCCGATCAACCGCTTTGAGGGTTATGCCGGTTTCCTCAACAGCATTGTGGAGGCGAAGAGCGTCGCCGACGAGGTCGGGGCGGACAATGTAGGCGTGCTAGCCGATTTTTTTCACGTCAACATCGAGGATGGGGCCCTGACCGATACGTTGCGGCTGGCCGGGGAGAGCCTCATGGGTATTCATTTGGCGGACAACAACCGGCAGGCTCCCGGGACCGGGCATATTGATTTTCTGCAGGTGGTCCGGACTCTGAATTCGATGGGATACAGCGGCTATCTGTCGCTGGATGCGGTGCCGGCCAGGCCGGACTGGAAGACTCTGGTGAAGAGCTCGATCCACTTTATGAAGCAGATGGAGGAGACGGCCGCGCTGCAGGATCGCATTGCTGGCGCAGAGCGCGGGGGATAGCAGTACAGACTGAGAAGAGAAGACACAACGGCTTTCATTCCCGGCTGACGTGACTCACGTCAGCCGGGTCTTTTTTTGCAATCTCGTAATACCTCCGCCTACAGGCCGACAACGTTGATCTCTGCCGCCACGACGATACGCTTCTGTTGATAGACTCCCCAGCCTTGTCGACGCGGGCGTCAACCCTTTGCACGGCTCAACTAAGATAGATGTGCTCACAAGCACGGCAATGTGCACATTCTTTGCCAGGCCATGTCCCTGATCAGGCAAGAGATTCCGTCGAACTGCTGTGGCTGCATAGGCTTGTAAGGATTATACTACGGCGGCTGGGGCGCTGTTTCACGTGAAACAGGGGGCCGTTGGGGTGATATGCGCTCCCTGTTTGCCTGCTGCAGAACAGTCTTCGTTACACACAGGCCATTGGTCTGGTTACGGGAGGAAATTAGCGATGCCTTCATATGAGCTTGCGGAGCAGGTTGCCATTGTTAGCGGGGCCGGTCAGGGGATGGGGCGCGCCATTGCGCTACGGCTGGCGGGTGAGGGCGCGGCGGTGGCTGTGGCTGACATCGACAACCAGTCGGCCATGCGGGTGGCGGCCGAGATCGAAGGGCAGGGCGGCGCGGCCGCGGCCGTGCAGGTCGACGTCACCAGCCGGGCGGATACCGAACGGATGGTGGCCGAGTGTGCGGCCGGGTTGGGACGCGTCGACATCATGGTCAACAATGCCGGGGTGCTGGCGGTAACGCCCGTGCTGGAGCTGGACGACAGGGCCTGGGACTGGCAGATGAACGTCAATGCGAAGGGCGTGTTGTACTGCTCGCAGGCGGCGGCGCGCCAGATGATCGCCCAGGGCGAGGGCGGCCGGATCATCACGATCGCCTCGACTGCCGGCAAGATCCCGTCCGGGAAAGACGTTCCGATTGCCGGGTACGTCGCCAGCAAGCATGCAGCGGTCGGACTGACCAAGCAGATGGCGCTGGAGCTGGCCCGCTACGATATTCTGGTGAACTGTGTATTTCCCGGCATCGTTGAATCAGAGATGCTGCAGGTTGTGCATGGAGAGATTGCCAAGCTGGAAGGGGTGCCAGTGGAGGAGATACGGGCGCGGGCGATGGCCACAGTGCCGCTGGGCTATTTCCAGTCGCCGGAGAAGGTGGCCAATATGGTGGCCTTCCTGTGTTCGACCGATTCGGACTATTCGGTGGGCTCGGTCTTTGACGTGACGGGCGGTGCGTTTCCCTACTACTGAGCCTGTTTGTGGTATGCCTGTGCCCCCCTGGGCCGCGAAAAAGGCAGTTGCAGATTCCCCTGGCAGCGCGGTATGATGTGCACGGCCGTGCACTTATATAGTATTACGGCAGTGCACGATACAGTCCTTCAGCTTGTTACAAGCAGGCGACCCTTCTCCTCCATTTCATCAACTTTCCATGAGGAGTACCTCTCTTCAACGCAGATGGAGCGCTGAAATCCCCATGGCAACACCAGATCTGTTTGACCTCACAGGGCGGAATGCGCTCGTCACCGGCGGCGGGCGCGGGCTGGGCAAGGCGATGGCCACCGGACTGGCGCAGTATGGCGCCAACATCGCCATCGTCGACATCGACCTGGAAACGGCACAGAGTACAGCCGAGGAGATCGGGGCGCTGGGCGTGCAGACGCTGGCCCTGTATGGTGATGTGCGGAGCGAGGAGGATGCGCGGCGGACGGTGGACGAGGTCTGCGAGAGTTTGGGCAGCCTCGATATTTTGCTCAACAACGCCGGCGTGGCGACGGTCGAGGCGGCTGAGACGCTCAGTTTGGCCGACTTCAAGCGCGTCTACGATATCGACGTGACGGGCGTGTTTATCTTCTCCAAAGCCGCGTACGGCCCGATGGCGCGGCAAGGGCGGGGCAACATCATCAACATCGCCAGCATGGCCGGCATCAGCGTGCTGGATCCGCAGAAGCACATGCATTACAACTCGGCCAAGGCCGCGGTGATCATGATCACCAAGTCGCTGGCGGCGGAGTGGGCGAGCGTTGGAATCCGCGTCAATGCGCTGGCGCCGGGCTATATGATCACGCCGCCGGTCGTCGAGATGCGGGAGGAGGACCCGGAAAGGTGGGAGCAGTGGATGGCCAGGATGCCGATGGGCCGGGCCGGCGAGCCGCCTGAGCTGCAGGGCGCGGTCGTTTACCTGGCGTCCGATGCCTCAAGCTATATGACCGGGAACATCATGGTCATCGACGGCGGCTATACTTGCTTGTGAGTTGTTCGACGCGCCACGGCTGCGCTGGTTGGACGCGTTGAAGAAAGGAGGTTTACAACATCAGACTGTCCGCTTGTTCGTAGCGTGGTGGGCACCCTGTGGGTGGCTCATCAGCGTAACAGATTTGGTTCTGTAGAGGTTGCGCTCTGTCGAGATCCATTGCACGAGATTCCATGTGTTTCGTAGTCCGATTGGCGATTTCCACCGGCTCTTGATTGGTAAAGTAATCGTGCAGCACTCACGAGATCCAGGAGGATGAGAGCAATGACTCAGACCAAAGGACGGTATCTTGTATGCATGATAATGGCATTCGCGGTTCTGCTGGGCGCGTGTCAGCCTGTTGCTGCGCCCGCCTCGGACAGCGAAATGGCTGCCGAGAAGAAGACGTTCGTCTACGCGGCCATCAGAGAGTGGCGCAGCCTGGAAGCGTTTCAGGCCTATGACGAAGTGCAGGCGCCCGGCCTGCGCAATGTGATCGAGGTGCTGTTGGACCGCGATCCGGTTACAAACGAGCTGATCCCCGAGCTTGCCACCTCCTTCGAGCCGATCGATGAATTGACGTGGCGGTTCACAGTTCGCGAAGGGGTGACCTTCCACGACGGCTCGCCTCTGAACGCTGAGGCGGTTGCCTACGCCATCAATCATCAGTGGAGCGAAGAGAACGCCTTTCCGGTGCGCGGCTTCATGGGGCCACAGATAACGGCCGAGGCGGTGGACGAGTATACCGTCCACGTGATGACGGCCACGCCGGACCCGATACTGCCCAACCGCATGCACATCCAGGGCGTCTCCTCGATGCGACAGCTTCTTGAGGAGCCGGACCAATATCCTCTCGTGCCGATCGGCACGGGTCCGTACAAGTTCAAGGAGTTCAGAGCGGGTGACGCGCTCATCCTCGAAGCCAACCATGACTGGTGGGGGCTCGACCCGGCGCAGGGCGCGCGGGGCGCGATCAACTTTGATGAACTGGTCTTTCTGTATCGCGCCGAGGATGCGGTGCGGCTGGCGCAGGTGAAGACCGGAGAAGCTCACATCGCCCAGTGGATTTCGGCGGAGAGCTGCCGGGAGGCCGAAGCGACTGAGGGAATCGGCTGCCGCAGCCAGGTGAGTGTGGAGACGCTGTGGATGCGAATGGACCTGGAACCGCCGCGTGAAGGCACGGCCTTTGGCGATCAGCGGGTCAGGCTGGCATTCCAGCTGGCGGTCGACTACGACACCATCCTCGACACGATTCTGGGCGGTCAGGCCACGATCGCGCGCCAGATGGTCGGCCCTTCGGCGACCGGTTACAACGAGAATCTGGAGCCATACGGGTATGACCCGGAGAGAGCCAAGCAGCTTCTGGACGAAGCGGCAGCCGATGGCGTGCCCGTCTATGAGACGGAGTTCGTGAACGCCAGTCTCAGCGGCTGGTTCGCGCGCAGCGAGGAGCTGCACCAGGCCGTGAACGGCTATCTGCAGGAACTCGGGCTCAACGTGGTACTGGAGGTGTCGGAGCTTGATCCCTTCCTCGAGAAGGTCGGCGTTCGACCCCCGCCCGGACGCGGCCGATATTTCTACGTCGGACCGCACGGGAATGAGCTTTACGACTTTGCCCTTTCACTTGGCGGTCATCTCTCGTGTGGCAGCCCCTTCGCGGCCGGCTGTTTCCCTGAACTCGATGAACTGGCCGCAGCTGCCAGCCCGCTGACGGGCACAGAGCGCGATCAGGCCCTGCAGGATATTGCCCAGCTCGTCCATGATGAGGTCTATGCCGGCGCGGTGGCGCATCTGGACCTCTCCTATGCGGTCAGTGACTGCCTCAGCTGGGATGTACCGCTGGGACACCGGGCGCTGGCCAAGGATATGGACAATACGTGTGATTGAGCGCGGCTTCGGCAATCTGCCCTCGCTCCCCATTGCAGATCGTCAAGAGCGCCGGTGGATAGTGGCTGAACCGGCCACTTCCACCGTTCACTTCAGTTGCCGCCTGCGCTATCCCCCGGCCCCTGGCGGCAAACGAACCGGGTCAGGACAGCGCTCAGGAGACGTACGGGAAGCTTGTAAGCGCGAGTAACTCTTCCTTGCCCGCAAAAGGAGTGTCCACATGGCCCGCTACGTGGCTCGACGACTGATCCAGTCGATCCTCGTCCTCGCGGTTGTCCTGACCCTTGTCTTCTTCGCAGGCCGCGTCATCGGCAATCCGGCAGCCCTTATCCTGGGGCCAGAGGCGCGTGCGGAGGACGTGAAAACACTTGAGGAACGCTTCGGCTACGACAAGCCGGCGCTTGTGCAGTTCGGGCACTATGCACGCGGGGTTGTTTCGGGAGATTTCGGCAACTCATGGTGGCAGAGAAGACCGGCGCTGCCGATGGCGCTGGAACGGATTCCGGCCACGCTGCAACTGGCCGCGGTTACGATGTTGTTTGCGTTGCCGGTGGCAATGATCCTGGGGTCGCTGGCGGCCTGGAAACCCGGTTCTCCGATAGACAAAGGGGTCAACGTGATCTCGCTGACGGGCGCGTCGGCGGTCGACTTCTGGATCGGGTTGATGTTGATCCTCTTCTTCGCGGTTCAGTTGAGATTGCTGCCAACGTCGGGCTCCGGTTCGTTGAAGTTCATCATCCTGCCGGCGCTGACGTTGTCGCTGAGGCCGCTGGGCCGGGTGGCGCAGGTAACGCGCAGCGCCATGCTGGACCAGCTGAGCAGACCTTACATCAAGACCGCACGCGCAAAGGGATACAGAGAAAGCAGAATCGTATTAGGCCAGGCGCTCAAGAATGCCTTCATCCCGATTATCACGCTGTCGGGCGACGAGGCAATCTCCACACTCAACGGCGCGGTGGTCGTTGAGACGGTCTTCGCCTGGCCCGGCATAGGGCTTCTGATCGTCTCGGCTGTGACAAACCGGGACCTGCCGCTCATCGAGGCACTGGTCTTTGTGGTGGCGATTATGATTATCGTCACAAATCTCCTGGTTGACCTTACCTATTCGTATCTGGATCCGAGGGTGCGCTACGGCTAGAAAAGGAGACGTGTGTCCGGTCCACTTCAGATGACCGCCGGCGACGGGCCAGCGGCGCGAGATTCAGGCGAGGCCGCGCGCAACTTAACCGTGCGCAAGTTGCTGCGCGCGCTGTGGCGGGACAAGCTGATGCTCTTCCCGCTGCTCTTTCTTATTGCGCTGATCGTGGCAGCAGTGGGAGCCGAACTCCTCGCGCCGCACGACCCGTTCGACCAGAACCTGCGCTCGCGCAATCTTCCGCCCATGTCCTCGGCCGCGTCCGAGCCATCGAGCTTCCCCTATCTGCTCGGCGCCGACCCGCTGGGACGGGACCTGTTCAGCCGCCTGATTTACGGCGCACGCGTCTCGCTCGCCGTCGGTCTGTCGAGCGTACTGGCTTCGGGCACGCTTGGAATCCTGTTGGGATTGATGTCGGGCTACCATCGCGGCTGGCTGGACGACCTGGTCATGCGCGGTGTGGACGTCCTGATGGGCATACCGGGTCTGCTGCTGGCGCTTTTCATCCTCTTCCTGGTCGGCACCGGCTTCTGGAACCTGGTTATCGTATTCGCGCTGACGCGCTGGATGATCTATGCGCGCGTGACGCGTGGACTGACACTGTCATTTCGCGAGCAGCCGTTCGTGGAAGGCGCGCAAACGATCGGGTGTAGTGACAGCCGCATCATCTTTCGACATATTCTGCCCAATCTGGCATCGCCGATTCTGGTGCTGGCAACGCTTGAGATCGCTATCGTGATCCTGGCCGAGGCCGGTCTGAGTTTTCTGGGTATGGGGATCCAGCCGCCGGCGCCGACGTGGGGCCGCATGGTCGCCGAAGGCCGCGATTACATCACAAGCGCATGGTGGCTGATCACCTTTCCCGGCCTGGCGATCCTGCTTACGGCGCTGTCCCTCAATCTCACGGCGGCGTGGTTGCGGATGGTCAGCGACCCTGTTCAGCGCTGGCGGTGGTTCATGGGACGACCTGAGTCGCGCCGCGAAGGGGATGCTGAGACCGCGTTAGCGTATAGCGAGCCGGAGAGCAGCCGCACAGGCAAGGAGAGCTCCGAACCGGCGCATGGGCCGGCGGCCAACGGAGATCATCTGCTTGAAGTTATCGACCTGCGGGTCAACTTCCGCACGCCCGACGGCGTTCTCAATGCCGTGAACGGGATCAGTTACACGCTGAACCGGGGCCAGACACTGGCCATTCTGGGCGAGTCGGGCTCAGGCAAGACGGTGAGCGCGGAAGCCGTTATGGGTATTCTGGACAGCCCGCCGGCGTTCGTGACGGGTGGGTCGGTCCTCTTCGATGGCCTCGATCTGCTGCAAGTCAGCCCGTCGCGGCGGCGACGGCTGTGCGGCGAGCGGATCGCAATGATTTTCCAGGATCCTTTGACCGCGCTGAACCCGGCTTACACGGTCGGCTCCCAGATTGCCGGGATGTTCCAGGAGCATCGCGGGACATCGAAACGTGAAGCCACGGCCAAAGCAGTTGAACTGATGGACCGGGTGCGTATTCCGTCGGCCCGCGAACGAGTGCATGACTATCCGCACCAGTTTTCAGGCGGTATGCGGCAACGGGTGATGATTGCGGCGGCGATTGCATTGGATCCCGATCTGCTGATCGCGGATGAGCCTACGACCGCTCTTGACGTTACGGTGCAGGCGCAGATCATGGAGTTGCTGGCCGAGCTGCAGTCGGAGACGGGCATGGGCCTGATCCTGATCACGCATGATTTGGGTGTTGTGGCGGACGTTGCCGATCACGTGGCTGTAATGTATGCTGGCAAAATTGTGGAAACCGGTCCGATCGAGGAGATTTACAGCAATCCGGCGCATCCGTACACCAAAGGGCTTTTGGAGTCGGCGCCGCGGGTGGACCGGAAGATGGACTCGCTGCAACAGATCAGCGGAGCGCCGCCCAACCTGCGCTTCATTCCGCGGGGCTGCCCTTTCCATCCGCGCTGCGCGTACGTGGTTGATCGCTGCCTGGTCGAACCGCCGCCACTCTATGCGGTCCAGCATGGACGCAGCGCCTCATGCCATCGTTTTGAGGATGTCATGCATGTCAACTGACAGCAATCGGGGCGGAGCCGAAAATCACAGAATCGAAAAGGAACGGGGAGGGGGCGAAACAGGGACGCACTCCGGGGCTACCGGGGCGGCGGAACCTCTGCTCAGGGTCAAAGATCTCGTAAAGTATTATCCGACGGAGCGGAAGGGATTCTTGGGCGGCCGGCGCGGCGCGATAAAGGCGGTTGACGGTGTAAGTTTCGACTTGCAGCGAGGCGAGACGCTGGGGCTGGTCGGTGAAACGGGTTGTGGGAAATCCACAATTGCGAGAACGTTAATGCGTCTGGAGGAACCGACCAGCGGCGCGGCGTATTTCAAAGGACGTGATCTGTTTACCCTGTCGAAAGCGTCGGTACAGGCCCTGCGGCGCGAGATACAGATGGTTTTCCAGGACCCTTTCGCGTCGCTGAACCCGCGTATGGAGGTGGGCCAGATCATCGCCGAGCCGTGGGTCGTACACCCTGGCATCGTGCCGAAGGAGGAGCAGAGAGGGCGAGTCGGCGCCCTGCTTGAGCGTGTCGGGTTGCCGGCAGCGGATGCCAACCGCTATCCACATGAGTTTTCGGGCGGACAGCGGCAGCGTATCGGGATCGCCCGGGCGCTGGCCTTACAACCGGACCTGATTATCTGCGATGAACCTGTGTCGGCGCTTGACGTTTCGGTGCAGGCGCAGGTGATCAATCTGTTGGTGGAACTCCAGGCCGAACTGGGGCTGTCCTACATCTTCATTGCCCACGATCTCGCGGTTGTGCGACAGATATCCGATCGGGTGGCGGTCATGCATCTGGGCCGGATTGTAGAGGTTGGCGGCGAGGATGAAATCTACGCGCGACCAACTCATCCGTACACGCAGGCCCTGCTCTCGGCGGCGCCGGCGCCGGATCCGGTGGGCCGAAGAGAAAGGAAGCGCATTGTGCTGGAGGGGGAGCTGCCAAGTCCTGTGAATCCGCCTTCGGGCTGCACGTTCCGAACCCGTTGCTGGAAGGCAGAGTCGATCTGCGCCGAGGACCGTCCACAGCTCATCGATCGATTTGATCACGGCCATCCGAGCGCGTGCCACTTCGCCGAGCTGCAGATTTTGCCGGCAGCGGGAACGGCCTGACGCAGACGCCCGTGGGCAGTGGTGCGGCTATCCTTTGTTCACACTCAAGGGGCGGGGATGCAGATAAAGATCGGCGCCCTGCTGTGGGCGCAGCAGACCGACTGGCCGGCGCTGCGGGATGCCGCGATTGCGGCCGACCGGGCCGGGTTCGATTCTCTGTGGGTTTCCGACCATCTCCTGTGCCCGATTGGCTCGTGGCGCAATCCGGTCTACGAAGCGTGGGCGACCATTGCCGGGCTGGGAGCACTCACCGAGCGGGCGACGATCGGCACGCTGGTGGGGGCAATTACTTTTCGCAACCCCGGCCTGGTGGCGAAGCTGGCGGCGACGGTTGATCACATCACCGGGGGACGGGCGATATTGGGTCTGGGCGGGGCCTGGCTGGCGCGCGAGCATCACATGCACGGGATCGACTTCGGGGCGAGCGCTGGAGAGCGCCTGGACAGACTGCATGAAGCGGTCCCGCTCATTCGCGGCCTGCTGAACGGCGAGACGGTGACCCACAGCGGCCGTTTCTACAACCTGGTGGAGGCGGAGCAGTTCCCGCGGCCGTTGCAGAGCCGCCTGCCGATTCTGATCGGGGGGCAGGGCCGGCGCAAGACGCTGCGCACGGTGGCCATGTACGCCGACATGTGGCACACACAGCACGGCTCGCTGGAGAAGATACGGGCCAGCGATGCGGTTCTGCGTGCGCATTGCGCGGACGTTGGCCGCGATCCAGCCACGATTGAGCGGCTGGCGAGCAAGTGGGTCACAATACGGGACGACCCTGACGAAGCCCGGGATGAGTTGGAGGCATCGCTGCGCCACCATGGACTTGAGGAGTACGAGCCATCGATCCTGGCGGCGGGGACGCCGGCCGCGGTTGCCGAGTCATTGAGGGGGCACATTGAGGCCGGGTTCACACACCTGCTGTTCAGCTTGCGGGCACCGTTTGACCACGAAACGATCGAGCGCATGCCAGAGGTGCGGCGTCTGCTGAAAGCGGATTGAAAGTGACGACTGCAAGCCGGGAATTCCCTGCGCCAGTTCCAATTTGGACTTGGACTGGACCAGGAAAATGTAGAGAACCCTGATCCCTGTGCCCGGCGGCGCGCCGAGGCACAACCGGATCTACATTGATCAAGCCGCGAACCACCCATCACAGAAACCATGAAAGGAGAAGGTGTACCATGGCAGACGGAATGAGGTACGTATTCAAAGTAACCGATGTTCCCCTGATCCAGTCCCCTGATGGCACGATGCAGGACAGCGTCATGATCACCGAGGACACGTGCGGCTCGGACCAGTACACGGCGGGCCTGTTCTGGGTGCGCCCGGGCACGCACGGCCACTCCGACGTGCATCCGGGGCAGGATGAGGTCTACTACATCATTTCAGGGCGGGGCATCCTGCACCTGGAAGGGGTGGAACATCGCATGGAGGCGGGTGATGTGGTGTTCGTACCGAAGGGCCACGAACACTCCGTCTCCAACGACGGTGATGAGGTGCTCAGCCTCTTCTGGGCGATTGGCGAGGCATGGAGCAAGCTGCCGGAGATCCGGGACGAGCTCGGCACGTGGCCTGAGATCCCCGCGGACCAGGTTTGGTAGACGGCGGCTGGTAATCGGCAGTCGGTAGCGGGCAGGTCTTACAGCTGCAAGCAGCTACTGAGGTTGGGAGATGGTCCGATTCTGTATCTTCGGCGCCGGCCAGATGGGAAACCGCCATGCACGCACACTGGCGGAACATCCGAAGGCGGAGATACACAGCGTCTACGATCTGCTGCCGGAGGCTGCGGCCGACCTGGCCCGACGCCACGGCGCGATAGCCGTATCCGACCGGGAGACGGCGCTGGCGGATCCGGCGGTGGATGCAGTGGTCATCACCACGCCGGCGAGCTCTCATGCGGAGCTGGTGGTGGCAGCGGCACGGGCGGGCAAGGCGATCTTCTGCGAAAAGCCGTTGGCGGAGGACATCCCGACCGCGCGCGCTGCGGTGGAAGAGGTCAGAAAGGCGGGCGTGTCGAGTTTCATGGGTTTCATGAAACGGTTCGAGCCAAGCCATCTGGCCCTGATCCAGGCTGTGAAGTCGGGAGAGATCGGTGACGTTGAACTGGTGCTGCTGACCAACCGCGATCCGAAAGTGACGCTGCTCGAACTCAGCCGGGAGACACATCGCACAGCGCCCTATACCTTGCTGCGTGAATCGACGGTGCATGACTTCGACCTGGCGCGCGCCCTGCTGGACGATGAACCGGTGGAGGTGTACGTGGCGGCCTCGAGCCTGGTGGAACCGGAGCTTGGCAGATTGGGCGAGGTCGACGCGGCGATGACGACGATGAAGACCGGCCGCGGGGCGCTCTGCCACATCAACAACATCTGGCGCACGACCTACGGTTATGACCAGCGGCTGGAGGTGCATGGCGCCAAGGGGATGCTGCGGGCGGAGAACCGGCCGGAAACCGGCCTGGTGCGCTACACGGACGCGGGCGTGCTGCATGACAGGCTGCTCTCCGGCCCGCCCGGCGGATCGCAGTTCTACTTCTACAAATATGCCGAAGCCTATCCGGGCGAAATGAACCACTTCGTCGAGTCGCTGGAGGAGGGAAGGCGGCCGATGGTCAGCGTGGAAGACGGCTACCGTTCACAACTCCTGGTCGAGGCCGCGGTGGAATCTTTGAAGACGAACCGTCCCGTGCGGGTAGCGGAACGGTAGCGCAGCGGCCAACCATATATCAGAAGGTTAATCTCAGAAGGTCATTCAAGGAGGAGTCGGACAAATGTATGCCAATAGGCCAAAACTGTTTGTCTTTGCAATCGTCGTTTTCGCGATCCTGCTGGCCGCGTGTCAGCCGGTGGCGACGGAGCCGATGATGGCGGATTCGGGAAGCATGCTGCCGTTGGAGAAGGTGCGCTTCGGTCTGCCGGGCGCGCTGACACATTTCGATCCGGCGTTGCCGGGCGAGACGTCGGAAGGTTCGACGATCAAGCTGATCAGCGGGCAGCTGCTGCGTCTTGATCAGTACGGTGTGCCGCAGCCGGACCTGGCCGAATCGATGGATGTTTCGGAGGATGGCCTGGTTTATACGTTTACGCTGCGCGAGAACCTGATGTACTCGGACGGCACCCCGGTTACGGTCGGGGATATTGTCTACACCTGGGAGCGGATCAAGGACGCGCCGCCGACCGATAAAGGCCCGATTGCCAATGTCGTCAGCGTGGAGGCAACGGATGACAGAACGGTGGTGTGGACGTTGAGCATAGCCGAACCATCGCTTCCGTTCTGGTTTGGACGCACCGGCTTCTCGGTCCATCCCGAGGCGCAGGTGGAGGCCGACCCGGACGGCTATTTCCGCAGCCCGGTCAGCGCCGGCCCCTACTACGTTGCCGCGGGCGAGCCCGGCGATCCGGTGGTGACACTGATGGAGAATCCCAACTACCAGCTCGGCCCGATGGCGGTGAAGGAGCTTGAGCTGCACTGGGTGCCCGACCCCACTTCGCGCTCACTGCTGCTGGCCACCGGCCAGCTGGACTACGTTTACGAGCTGCCGCCGCAGGCGCGTGACACCTTCCCGCCGGAGGTTGAGACCTTCGTCGTGGCGCTGGGCGGTGTTTTTCACCTGAGCATCAACCAGCAGATCTCCGAGGACCACTGTCTGTCGAACCGCGACGTGCGCGAGGCCATTTCGCTGGCGATCGACCGCTCCGAGATCAACGACCGGGCGTTGTTGGGCATCTCGCCGCCGGTGATCGGGTACTTCTACACCGGCCAGCCGCTGGACGTCGGCATTCTGCCGAACGGCGGCGCGCAGGACCTGGAGGCGGCCAAGGCGCTGATGGCGAACACGCCGTGGGCGGACGGCGGCTGCTCCTTCACTGTGACGACCTACGGGCCGCGGCCGGGCTATGTGGAAGGGATCCTGGTGTTTGCGGAGCAGCTGAAGGCGCTGAATATGGAGGTGACGCCGGACGGCCAGGAGGTTGGCGTAGCGTTGGACATCATGGCCAACTCGCCTGACTATCATGCGGGCTGGGCCGTAACCGGCAACAACGGCGGGCCGCCGGAGAGCTACCTGCGCAACCAGTTCCTGGACGGCTTCTGGGCGCAGCGGTCACGCATCGACGATGCGGAGATGAAGCGCCTGTTTGACGAGCTGGGCCAGACGGTTGACCAGGGTGCCCGCGAGGATCTGATCCGCCAGATCCAGTACCGGGGCTACGAGGTGCAGTCGATCATCCCTTGCTGTGAACGCTCGGTGATGGGCGGCAGCCGTGTCGGTCAGAATGCGGTCAGGACGGTGACGGGCGCCTCGCACTTTATCGTCGTGCCCCTGGCGGACGTGGAACAGTAATCGGTCGTTCGCGGCTCGCGGTCGGTGCAGGCCGCGAGCCGCGCGGCTGCGGGCGGGGGACGCAGAAGGTGTCCCGGCCCAAGCAGCCCAATGTGAGGAGTGAGCGAGATGGCCGGACAGACAGAACACGCTCCGGGTCGCCGCGGAGCAGCCGTCCTCGCTCTCCTCTCTCCACCTTCCTCACTCCTGCGATGACCTCGTCACCCGGCGGTATTGGCGCAAGGACGCTGCGCCTGCTCAGGCATCCCGTACTGCGGCGGCTGGCGCAGGCGTTTTTCGTCGCCTTCCTGCTGATGGTCTTCGCCTTTCTGCTGATCCGGTTGATTCCCGGCGATCCGGCCATGATCCTGCTGGGGGATGAGGCCACTGAGGAGGATGTGATCGCCTACCGCAAGCTGCTGGGGATTGACGGTTCGATTCCGAGCCAGTTCGGGCGCTACGTCGCCAACCTGGTGCGCGGCGACTTCGGTGTTTCGATCCGTTCGCGGGAGCCGGTGCTGTCGATTGTGGGCAAGCGGCTGCCGGTCTCGCTGTGGCTGACGGTTACGACTATCGTCATGACCATTGGGCTGGCGCTGCCATTGGGCGTTGCAGCCGCGCTCTACCGCCGCACATGGTTCGGGCACGCCTTTCAGATCGGCGCGTCGGTGATGGTGGCGACGCCGGTCTTTTTTTCGGGGCTGCTGCTTATCCTGCTGTTCGCGGTCCAGGTCAACCTGGCGCCTATCGCCGGTTATCATGCCGGATTTCCGGCCAATCTCTATTACCTGTGGCTGCCGGCGCTGACGATCAACTTTGTCCTGGTGCCGGTCCTCTCCCGCATTCTGCAATCATCTATAGTCGAGACGAGCTCCGAGGAGTTCGTGGAGGCCGCGATCATTCGCGGCACGCAGGGCTGGCGCTTCTACTGGCGCTATCTGCTGCGGCCGTCGCTGGCGCCGACGATCGCCGCGCTGGGCTACTTTGCCGCGACCGTCGTGAGCTATGCGGTTATCATTGAAATCATTTTCAATCTGCCGGGACTTGGTATGACACTGGTCGACGCGGTGCGCAATCGCGATTACCCGCTGGTGCAGGGGATTGTGTTCCTGAGCGGTCTGCTGGTGGTGGGGCTGACGTTCATGGCGGACCTGGTCAACGGCTGGCTGGACCCGCGGGCGAAGATACGATGACAGCCGGAAGCCCAAGCATCTCGCCTGCCGGCCGTCTGCGCCAGGTTGAATTGCGGCGCCACTGGCGTCAGCTCAACGCCGAAAGCCGCTGGGGCGTGGTCATCCTGGCGCTTATCCTCGTTCTGAGCGTTTTTGTCCCTCTTCTGAGTCCCAATGACCCCTACGGTTTCGTCGATCAGCCGCTGCAGCCGCCCAGCGCGGCGTTTCTGTTTGGCACCGATCACCTGGGGCGTGATCTGCTCGTGCGCGTATTTGCGGCGGCGCGGCTTGACATTGCACTGGCGATACTGGGTGTCAGTGTTCCGATCGTGATCGGTACTTTCATCGGTACGCTGGCGGGGACAACGCGCAACCGCATCGCGGAGACGGTCTGGGACGGGCTTGTGAACGCACTGACGGCATTCCCGGAGATCATCCTGGTGCTGGGGATCGTGGCGATGGTGGGGGCGGATATCCGCGGGCTGCTGATCGCCATCTGGATATCGCGCTGGGCCCAGTATGCCCGCATCGCGCGCGCCAAATCGCTGGCGCTGCGGGACGCGGAGTTCGTGCAGGCGGCGCAGGTGTTGGGGTATTCGCAGCTGCGTATCCTCGTCCGCCATATCATGCCCAACGTGTTTTCGGAGGCGCTGGCCTATGCTCTGAGCGACTTCATTTTCATCATTGTTATCATCGGCGGCCTCTCCTTTCTGGGGTTGGGCGTAACGCCACCGACGCCGGAGTGGGGCGCGATGCTGGCGGAGGGGCGGCTGTATCTGCGGACGGAGCCGTGGCTGATTTTGTTTCCCGGTTTTTTCCTTTCGCTGACGGCTATCGGCGTGGCGCTGCTGGCGCGGGGATTGGAGCGGATCAGCAAGGGGGAGGATGAGTGATCAGTCCTTGTTGACATTTCGGGAAGGCTGTTTGGAATTCGACGGGATCGATCCGCGAAGTCACTCGAAGGGGCATGGAGAACACCTTTTTTTATCCGCGAAAGCACGCGAAGGGGCGCGAAGAACACCTTTTTTGAACCCGGGAGGGCCGCAGAGGGACACGAAGGGGCCACAAGGGAGGCAACAGCCAGGGCACCCACAAGGGGTGCCCCTACGGTAGGCGGCGCTGCTTGCGGCCCGGGCTGGGAGAAGTCGTAAGGGCCAGGCGCATGTTTTCGTTTTCTTTTGCCGATAGGGGGAGAGTGAAATAGAGCCTCTGCTGGAAGTCAAGGATCTGTGCATCAGTTTTGACAAGCGCGGGGGGAGGAAGCTTCCCGTGATCGACGCTGCCAACCTCAGTCTGAGCCAGCAGCAGGCGGTGGGGATCGTGGGCGAATCCGGTTCGGGCAAGACGATGTTGTGCCGGGCGCTGATCGGTACGCTGCCGCGTCACGGCGCGGGGATCGTTTCGGGCACGGTTCGCTTTGACGGGCAGGAGCTGGCCGGCGCGCCGGAGCGGGTCTGGCGCGGCATTCGCGGCCGGGAGATTGGGTATATCCCGCAGAGCTCGCTGGCGGGGCTCAATCCTGTGCTGACCGTGGAGACGCAGCTGGTGGAGTCGATCGCGGCGGTGGGGTCGATGAGCCGCCAGCAGGCCAGGGAGGAGGCGGTTGCACTGATCGAAAGGGTACAGATTCCGAGGGCGGAACAGGTGCTCAAGGCGCGGTCGCACCAGCTTTCCGGGGGTATGCGCCAGCGGGTCATGATCGCGGCGGCGATCGCGCAGGGGCCCAAGCTCCTGATCGCTGACGAGCCGACGACGGCCCTTGACGTGACCATTCAGCGCGAGATTCTGAACCTGATCACGCAGCTACGCCAGGAGCTGAACATGGCGCTGATCCTGGTCTCCCATGATCTGGCGGTGATCGAGGAGGTGTGCGACGAGGTGATGGTTATGTACGCGGGCGCTTCGGTGGAGGCCGGACCGGTGGCGGCGCTGTCGAAGGCGCCCCGCCATCCCTACACGAGGGCGCTGCGCGTCTCGCGCGTCGACCGGGCGGTGCCGGGACGGGACCTGGAGGCGATCCCCGGTGATGCGGCGTCGGTTGGCTCGTGGCCGGCGGGGTGCCGCTTCTGGCCGCGCTGTGCGCTGGCGGACGAGGCGTGCCGGCGCGATTCGCAGCCGGCGCTGATGCCGACGGCGCAACAGCTTTCGGCCTGCATTCACGCGGAACGCATGGCGGAAATGGAGCAGTAAGAGACGGGATATGGCGGCACTTGCCGGGGTGGTGTCTGTTTCATTGTCTGAATCAGGATTTGCAGGATTTTGTAGATTTTCAGGATAGCCGCGGCGGGGAACTGCGGTGGTCAGTGGTCAGAGGATTAAGGAAGCTCACCCCTATTTTGGGATGCACCCATGTCCGGTCCGTTATTAGAGGGGAAGGATATTTCGGTTACGTTCGGGCGCGGCGCGGAGGCTTTCGAGGCGGTGCGCGGGGCCAACGTCAGCGTGCATGGCGGCGAGGCGGTGGGCATTGTGGGCGAGAGCGGGAGCGGGAAGACGACGCTGGCGCGGACGCTGGTGGGATTGCAGAGGCCGAGCGCGGGCGAAGTACGGCTGGAGGGGCAGCCGATCTTCAGCGCGGGGAGCGAGCAGGGCATGCCGAGAAGCGAGCGCTGGAAGACGCAGATGATCTTCCAGGACCCCTACTCATCACTCAACCCGCGCATGAGAGTCTGGCAGGCGGTGGCTGAAGCGGTGCAGGTGTGGAAGAGTCTGCCGGGCGCGGAGGCGAGGGTGCAGGCGCTGCGGCTGCTGAATGCGATGGGCATCAGCGACGACCAGGCGCGGCAGTTCCCCAAATCACTGTCGGGCGGGCAGCGACAGCGGGTGAGTGTGGCGCGGGCGCTGGCGCCTGACCCGAAGGTGCTGATCGCGGACGAGCCGACTTCGTCGATCGACCAGTCGGCGCAGGCGCAGCTGTTGAATCTGCTGCGCCGGCTGCAATCGGAGCGGGGGCTGGCGATTATTTTCATTTCGCACGACCTGGGGCTGGTGCGCTATCTGACCTCACGCGTTTACGTGATGCAGAAGGGCGATATCGTGGAGACGGGGAAGACCCAAGCCGTTATGGAGCAGCCGCAACATTCTTACACTCAACTGCTTATCGACTCGATTCCGGGACGTTGAAACGGTAGCGGCTCACGGCAGATTCAAGTGCTTGCCACAGAGTGATAGGGAGTATCCATGGTTATGAACAGCGTTTCCTCGCTTGATCAGCTTCTGATCTCGCCCGACATACTCAGCGATCCGTACCCCATCTACCATCAGTTGCGCGAAGAGGATCCGGTCCACTGGAGCGATGCCTGGGGTTGTTGGGTGTTGACGCGCTACGCCGACGTAATTGCGGTACTGCGCGACTATCGCCGCTTTACCAACGTGGGGCGCATCGCCGCGTTTCTGGACCAGCTGCCGGAGGGCGTGCGCGAGCAGATCCGTCCACTCTACGACAACTTCACGGTGGGGATGCCGAACACCGACCCGCCGGAGCATACGCGGGTGCGGGGGCTGGTGAACACGGCCTTTAGTGCACGCGTCGTGGAGGGTATGCGGCCGCGTGTGCAGGAGATTGTAGACGAACTGCTTGATCAGGCTGAGGACGGCGCCATGGAGGTGATCGGCAGTTTCGCCTACCCGCTGCCGGCGATCGTGATCGCTGAAACACTCGGCGTACCGGCGGAGGACCGGGACCAGTTCAAAGAGTGGTCGGACGACATCGTCGCCTTCCATGGCACAGGGCGCCCTCATATCGAGACGATCATGAAGAGTACGGCGGCGCTGCTTGAAACAAAGGCGTGGCTCCTGCAGTTGATCGAGGCGCGTCGGAAACAGCCGGAGGACGACCTGATCAGTGCGCTGGTGGCCGCGGAGGAGCGGGGCGAAATGCTGAGCAAGACCGAGCTGGTAGCAACCTGCATCACGCTGCTGACGGCCGGTCATGAGACGACCACCGGCCTGATAGGGAACGGGTTGCTGGCGCTGCTGCGCCATCCGGACCAGTTGCGCATGTTAAAGGAGAACCCGGAGTTGATCGGAACGGCGGTGGAGGAGTTTCTGCGCTTCGACACTTCGTTCCTGCGCGCGTGGCGATTGACGGCAGAAGACGTCGAGATCGGTGGTAAGCAGATTCCCAAGGGGCAGACCCTTTCGCTGATGCTGGGGGCAGCAAACAGGGACCCGGACCAATTTGAAGATCCTGACCGGCTGGATATCACGCGTGACCCGAACCTGCACACATCTTTCGGCTGGGGCATACACTTCTGCGCGGGTGCGCCGCTGGCGCGCCGCGAGGCCGAGATCGCGTTCACCACCCTGCTGCGCCGGTTTCCAGATATGAAACTGGACGAGACGGGTGTCGAATGGCAGCAGAATAATACCTTTCACAATCTGAAGAGCCTGCCGGTCATTTTGCAGTAGCTTTGGCGACGATCGCAGAGGGGGAAGGCCCATGAAATGCTATGGTCTGACCATCAATTTGAAGGATGATCCGGAGGTCATCGCACAGTACAAGGCGTACCACCGGGATGTCTGGCCGGAGGTGCTGGAACAGGCCCGCAACCTGGGCATCCTCAAGACGAGGATATTCCTGAGTGGCCGGCGCCTGTTCATGTACATCGAGACGGAAGACGGGTTCGACTTTGGCCGCGCCTTCTCTGCGCCCGGGCGCGCGGCGGCGCGGCTGCAGGCGTGGGACGACCTGATGCGCGGGTTCCAGGAGCCGGCGCCGGAGGCACAGGGGGGCGAATGGTGGGCGCAGATGGAGCTTGTGCATTCGGCCTGAGACGCGGGCGCGCGGCCAGCCGCAGCGCATTGAACAGTTTCGAATAGCCGGTCATGCCGCAGCCTGGCGGGCCGGTCTGTCAAAAAACGAATGTCCTTAAGGAGGAAACAGTGTTTGAAATCATAGACAACCATGTCTCGGTGGATGTCGCTGATCTGGAGGCAACGAGAAGCTACCTGGAGGAGCATTGCGGTCTGACCAAGCTGAGAGAGGTCAACCGGCCGGGGCTCACCATTGCCTGGTATCCCGGCCTGGAGTTGTGGCAGGCGACCGATGACGCGGCGCCGGGCATTGTGAAGCACGTCGCCTGGCAGGTTGACGATATTGACGCCGCGGTCGCCGATCTGAAGGCAACGGGGGTCACTTTTGACACGGAGGAGATCCAGCAGATCGACGTCGACGTGGTGGACACGGGCGAGATTGTGCGCTACATATTTTTTTCAACACCGGTCGGATTGCAGGGCGAACTATATGAAGTGAAGCCGCCGTCCGACTGAGCCTCAACGGCCGCTAAGGGGCGGCCAGAAACTCATCACTGGCCGCTGGCCACAAAGGAAATGACATGATAATAAAAACCGAGGATGAACTTCACTCCCTGGTCAAACGGATCCTGCTGGCCGCGGGCGCGGATGAGCAGAATGCCGAGGAGGTGGCCGAACACCTGGTGCTGTCCAATCTGAGCGGTGTGGACACGCACGGCATCTGGCCCATGCCGATCTACGTGGCCGGCATACAGGCCGACGAGATCTTTCCCGCGGCCAAGCCGTCGATCCTGCAGGAGACCGCCACAAGCGCACTGGTGACGGGCAACTGGACTTTCGGCCACGTAGGCGCCAAATATGCGATGGAGCTGGCGATCAGCAAGGCCAAGACACAGAACGTGGCGGTGGTGGGCATGGTGCAGCTGCACCACATCGGCCGGCTGGGCCACTACGTGGAGATGGCGGCCGCCGAGAATATGGTCGGCATGGTGTGGGCCGGGGGCTATGGTGAAGTCACGCCCGCCACCGTCCCCTACGGCGGCAGGAGGCGCGTACTGCACACCAATCCGATCTCGGTCGGGCTGCCGGCCGGCGAAGAGTCGACGATGATGTTCGACTGGGCCACGACCGCCCTCTCCGGCGTCAAAGTCGACAATGCCTACAACCGCGGGGAACAGCTTCCCCCGAACAGCATCGTTGACAAGGATGGTGTCCCGACCACGAATCCGGACGACTTTTTCGCGGGCGGCGGGCACCTGCCGTTTGGCGCGCACAAAGGCTATACGCTGATGATGGCGGCCGAGTACCTGGGGCGGATTTTCACCGGCGCGGACAGCTACGTGGAAGCGGGGCGGGCCGGCGCCATCATGCTCCACCAGGGCGTCACGATGATAGCGATCAAGGCAGACCTGTTCCAGCCCTTCGCCGAATATGCCGAACGGGCGGACGAGATGGAGCGGCGCGTGCGTGCGGTGCCACCGGCGCCGGGTTTCGATGAGGTGCTGGCGCCGGGCGATTTGGAGGCGCGCACGCGGGAGCAGAGACGGCGTGAAGGCATTCCGATCGCCGAAGATATCTGGCAGTCCTTCACCGAGGCAGCCGCTTCGGTCGGAGTGGAAATCGCGTAGTTTCAGATGGTCGCCACCCAGCAGCCGGCGGCGTACAGATCAAGGAGAACACAATGACGAACCCGCAAATCTCTGCAGAAACCATCGAGGCGCTGCGCCGGATCGACAGCGCCACGGTCGCCAATGCCATCGAGCATTTCGAGGTGCGCGATCCGGTCAGCGGCTATGCCTCGCTGGAGCTGCGCTGCCAGTTCCCCGAGGCGGAGCCGATGGTCGGATTCGCGGTGACGGCGACGCAAGACACCACGAGCGCCGGCGACGACAGGCCGAATCGCCTGCACGACGTCCTGGACATGGTCGCGGCCGCGCCCAAGCCGGTGGTCCTGGCGGTGCAGTATACGGGCGGGGACCGTATGCGCAGCTGTCTGGCGGGCGACATGTTCTGCTCGGCGCTGCAGAAGCTGGGCGGGGTCGGCATTGTGACCGATCTGGGGAGCCGAGACTTTCAGGGCATAGCCCAGCGCGCGCCGGGGTTCCAGCTCTTCTGCGCGGGCGCTGTGGTCTCGCACGGATACGGCGCGTATACCAATACGGGCACGACAATTTCGATCTTCGGGCTGACAATCCAGCCCGGCGACCTGTTGCACGGGGACGCCAACGGTGTCGTTGCAATTCCTCTCTCGATCGCCGACGAGGTGGTCGAGCAGGCGCTGCGCGTCCTGGAGGTGGAGCGGTCCTACTTCGATTTCCTTGCCAGCGACGAGTACAGTTACGCGGGGTTGAAGAAACGGATGGGGCGTGAGGAGTAGCGGCCCACCCGCCCGCGCCTGCGGTTACATTTGAGCAGGATCCAGAGGAGAGTCCAGATGACGGCGAATCAGACGCCGACCACACGGGGGGAATCGGCGCGCGCCCGCGTCCGGGAACTGATGGCGCACCGCGAGTCCGGCGTATTCCTGGCCCTGGTGATCTTCTTTGTGGTCATGTACACGGTTTCGCCGATATTTCGGAGGCCTTTCAACCTGACCACGATTCTGAGGCAGATTTCGGTCACATCGATCGTGGCGATGGGGCAGACGCTGGTGATCGTATCGGGCGCGTTCGATCTGTCGCAGGGGTCGATAGCCGGGCTGGCGGCGATGGTCACGGCCAAACTGTGGAAAAACGTCGGGCTCGATCCGCCCATCGCCATTATCGGGGGGTTGGGGGTGGGCGTGGTGTGCGGCTTTCTGAACGGCGTTTTGGCGGCCCGCTTTCGCCTTCATCCGATCGTGATGACGCTTGCCACCGGCGCGGTCTTTCTGGGCGTCAATTTCTATATCACGCGCGGGGAGTCGATCATCGGCCTGCCCGACGGTCTGACCTGGCTGGGCAAAGGGCTTATCGGTCCGGTGCCGGCTCTGATCGTCCTGATGTTTATCGTCGCCTTTCTCATGCACATTCTGCTGACGCGGACTCTCTTCGGGCTGCGGGTGCGCATGATCGGCGGCAACTTGAAGGCCAGCCAGGATGTGGGCATGAATGTCGAACGCATCCGCGTCGGCATCTTCACGCTGAGCGGCTTTCTGTCGGCGTTGGGCGGGATCGTGCTGCTGGGCCGGGTGGGCAATGCGCTGCCGCAGATCGGCCAGGGGCTGCTCTTCCCGGTGGTCACGGCTGCGATCGTGGGCGGCACGCTGCTGACCGGCGGCGTTGGCTCGATGGCGGGCACGTTGATCGGCGCGGCCATCATGGGGATTGCGCGCAATTCTCTGGTCGTCTTGCAGCTGAACATCTATCTGCAGGATATCGTGCAGGGCATGTTGGTGGTGGTGGCCCTGTTGATCGACCAGTTCCGGCGGGGAGAGTTAAACTGGCGTATTATTCTGGGCCGCGATCGTTGAACGGGGCCAAGCCTGGTGTCCGGTTTCCGGTGGATGATGCTGTCTACGATCAGCGTCCACCGGTCACCGGCGTAAGGAGGTGGCGATAGAAGAAGAGTGTAATGCGTACCGAGTCGCACCGCAGGACAGGACAAATATCTTTCAGACGAAGGGGGAAAGAGTCATGAAGCGATTGTTATTCGGTATAGCCTTGATGGTGCTGCTGGTTGTCGGGCTGGCTGCCTGCACGATGCCGGAGACGGTGGTTGTTGAGAGGGAGCCGGATTGCGGCGACACCGAGCGGTACATTGTGAGCGCGCCGCTGGTGCATCCATATATTACAGCCTGGCAGGGCGGCGCGGAGGCCGCTGCGGAGGAGCTTGGCGTGGAGATCGTTTTCCTGGCGCCGGCTGAATACAGCCCTGAGAAACAGTTGGATATGACGGAGTCCGCCCTCTCTCTGCCCTGCATCGCCGGCCTGAGCGTGATGACGGGCGTGCCGGATATCATGGAAGGTATCCTGGCCCAGGCCAAAGAGAGAGGACTTGGAACGACCCAGAATGCCTCCTGCTCCGAGGCGGTCAATGCCGACGTCTGCATGGCGACCGACTTCTACACGGCCGGCGCGACGGTAGCCGAACGGCTGGTAGAGTTGATGGGAGGGGAAGGCAATGTGGTGGTCGCCTTCGGGGAGCCTGGTAATGTGGTGGACAAGGACCGCCAGGCCGGGCTTGAGGACTACTTCGCCGAACATGCGCCGGACATCAAGGTGATCGGCGTGCTGATCGACTGCGACAACCCGGAGGGCACGGTCCGCTGTGCGGAGGAGGCCCTGGTCACCTATCCTGAAATGGATGCCTACTACTCGCTCGGCAACCTGAATTCGGTCGGTGCGACGGTGGCCTTCCCCGATGCAGGCCGCGACGATGTGATCGTTACAGGCGTGGACGACGCGCCGGAGATCGTCGAAGGCATCCGCAATGGAACGGTCTCCTTCACCTACGTTCAGCAGCCCTATGGTCAGGGTTACCTGGCGGTCTACATTCCGTGGATGATAAAGCACCAGGGCGTGCAGGCTACATACCAGTATCTTGACACCCGCATCACGCTTGTCGACCAGTCCAACATTGACAGCTACCAGGATACGATGAAGCAGAATTTCCTGGAGATCAAGGAGATCGTCGAAACAGAGGTTATGCAGTAAGAGAAGCGGGGAATCTGGAGGAGTGGGAAGAGAGATCTTCTCACTCCTCACAGCAATTGTGAGTATATCCATGAGGAATGAGCACGCGGTTGAGATGCGGGGAATCTCGAAGAGATTTGGCACCGTCCAGGCGCTGAACGGCGTCGATCTGGAGCTGCGGCGCGGGGAGTTGTTGGGCCTGGTGGGCGACAATGCGGCCGGAAAGTCCACGCTGATGAAGACGCTCTACGGGTCGGTGATTCCGGACGCAGGCGAGATTTTCGTCGAAGGGCAGAAGGCGGCGCTGCGCAACCCACGCGACGCGCAGGCGCTGGGGCTGGCGATGATATACCAGGACCTGGCGGTGTTCAACAATCTGGACGTTGCCGCCAATGTGTTCACCGGGCGGGAGTACACCAAGCGGGTCCTCGGCATCACTTTTCTGGACAAAAAGAGGATGTACGCCGAGTCGGAGGCGCTGCTGTCGCGGCTGCGCATCAACATCAGTTCGCCCAAGCTGCTGGTCGAGAGGATGTCCGGGGGGCAGCGCCAGATGGTGGCGGTTGCGCGGGCGATCGGCTTCGATGCCACGATACTGATCATGGATGAGCCGACAGCCGCATTGGGGGTGAAGGAAGCCAACACTTTGCTGGACCTAATGTCTGAACTGCGCGATCAAGGAATTTCGATCATCCTGATCACGCATCGCATCAGCGATGTGCTGTCAATCGGGGACCGGGTGATGGTGCTGAAGGGCGGTGAGAGGCAGGGGATCCTCGACGTTGCAGATTCAACGCTGGAGGACGTGGAGTACCTGATCGTGCGCGGGCGGCCTGACGGCAGCGGCTAGAGGCTTGCGCCGCGCCCTACCCACTGAGGATCACTCACGAACCAGTACAGCAACAAGGGGCTGATGCGATGGCAGAGAAGAGGACTCCTTTTGCCGCTGGATTTGACAAAGCCACTCTGATCTCGGGCGGCAGCAAGGGTATCGGCTCAGGCTGCGCGCGGGTGTTTGCGCGGGCAGGGGCACGCGTGATGATCTGCGACATTGACGAGGAGACCGGGCGCGCGCTGGCTGAGGAGTTGACCGAGGCCGGGCCGGGGGATTGCCATTTTGAGCCGTGCGATGTGCGTCAGCCGGCCCAGATCGAAGGGGTAATCGAGCGGACGGTGACGCGCTTTGGGCGGTTGGACTGTCTCATCAACAACGCCGGTCAGCACCCTGCGCATGAGCCGATCGACTGTTTCTCAATCGAGGATTTCAAAGAGCTGCTGCAACTGAATCTCGTCAGCGTCTTTGCCGCGTGCAAGTACGCGCTGCCCCATCTGCGCAAGACGCGGGGAAGCATCGTCAACCTGGGCAGCATTGTGGGTGCGATGGGTCAGTGGCAGGCGACCACGTACTGCGCTTCCAAGGGCGGCGTTCACGGCCTTACGAAGGCACTGGCGATTGACGAAGCCAAGCACGGTGTGCGGGTGAATGCCATCATGCCCGGCAATATCCTCACCCAGAGCCGCCTGGACCTTGAGGCCACGATGGAATACGGCGAGGCGTTTCACAACTTTGTGGAGACATGGCAGTGGACCGGACGCAGCGGGACGATAGAGGAGGCGGGCAACCTCTGCCTCTTTCTGGCAAGCGATGCGGCCAGCTTCATCACGGGCGCGGAAATACCTCTCACCGGCGGCATTGAGCTTGGCCAGGGCCCTAAAGTGACGGTCAGCGAGCGTGAAGTGATGCCAGCAGCGGATAGTGGTTAGGACACGCCACTACCCGCTCGCAGTTGTTTTCCGCTCTCTCCTCGGAATCCTATCTCTCTATTCGACCTAACTATAATTGTCCGGGGTGACCTGATAGAGCGGTTCGAGCCCCTTGGAGACGCGCTCGACGTTGTCGGCTGCGGCTTGGCCGCGGCGCTGTGTGGTTTCCCGGGTTACGCCGGCGATGTGCGGCGTGCAGTACATGTTATCCATCTGCAGAAGCGGGTGGGAGCTGGGCAGGGGCTCGGTCACGAAGGCGTCCATGCCGGCGGCGCGGATCTGCCCGTTCTGCAGTGCCACGACCAGTGCATCCTCATCCACCAGGAGTCCGCGCGCGACGTTGATCAGCACGGCAGACGGCTTCATCAGCTCGAACTGGCGCGCACCGATCATTTGCCGGGTCTGGGCGGTGCTGGGCGTGTGGAGCGACAGGTAGTCGGCCTCGGCAATTACGTGGTCCATGGCGCTGGCATCGCCGAAGAAGGAGACATGACACTCGTCGCGCACGGACTGCGGGATATCGGCGATGTCTATGGCCAGGATCTCCATGCCCATGGCGTGGCCGCGCTTGGCCAGCTCGCGTCCGCTGGCGCCGAGGCCGATGAGGCCGAGTTTCTTGCCGGCCAGTTCGTCGTTCAGGGGCAGGCTGAAGAGCTCAGCGCGCATGTTGGCCTGGGCGGCGCGGTGGTTCTTGGCGATCAGGAGCATCAGGGTGAGGGCGTGCTCGGCGAGGGCGATGGCGCTGAAGGGGCCGGGTGTATGGGCGAAGGGCATTTCCTTTCTGAAAAAGTAGGGCATGTCCCAGTGATCGACACCGACGGAGAGCACCTGCCACAGTTTGACGCCGGCTTCCACAGATGCATCGACCATCTCATGCGTGCAGCCGGCGCAGGCCACGACCACGTCGATGCCCTCGAACTGCGGGGCGACGGGCTTGTCGGGGTCGTACATCGTGATTGGATAACGCCCGTCGACCGCTTCGACGAAACCATCGTACCAGTACTGCATGACGGGGTTGAAGGGAAGAAAGAGAACTTGCATTGTCTGAACCTCGTAAGGGCAGTGGTCAGTAGTTAGTAGTCAGTAGTCAGTGAATGGCCCGCACATTGGTACTTATGATGCCATGTATGTGGTGGGGCATCAAACTGGGCGGGTCAGGCTTCAATGGAAACGCCGAGGGAGTCTGCGGTTTCGATGATTTCGTGCCAGATGCTGTCTTCGACGGGGATGCCGTGGGCGCTGCGCTGCTGTGCGGTGCGGTATTCGGGTTCGCCGGGGAAGAGGACCTCGCTGACGCCGGGTTGGGGGCGCGCCGACTTTACCCAGGCGATCTGCTCCTGGACGGTGTGGATGAAGTCGTCGTAGGGGAGCAGGGCGTCGATGTTGATGGCCTGGAAGTAGACGCCGTTGCCGGTCTGCTCCCTCTCTTTGCCGGTGACGCCGGCGCCGGAGAGGGCACCCGCGAGCAGCTCGGCGACGATGCCGAGGGCAAAGCCCTTGTGGCCGACGATCCCGCCCAAGGGCAGGAGGGCACCCGGCGGGGAGCCGTAGAAGGCGGCCGGGTCGGTGGTGGGGTTGCCATCGGCGTCGACGATTACGCCTTCGGGCAGCTGTTTGCCGGCGTAGCGGGTGACGCGGATTTTGCCTTCGGGGAATACCGAGGTGGTGATGTCGACCATGACGGGCCAGGGCCCGCCGCTGGGCATGGCGAAGGCGATGGGGTTGGGGGAGAGCCGACGTTCGGCGCCGCCAAAGGGGGCGACCGAGCCGGTGGTGCCATAGGAGTTGACGACGGCCATGCCGATCATTCCCTCCTCGGCGGCCATGGTGGGGTATTCGCCCACGCGGCCCACATGCTGGCTGCCGCGCACGACGACGGTGCCGACGGCGACCTGGCGCGCCTTTTCGATTGCGAGGCGCATGGCCTGGCGTGCAATGACCATGCCCCAGCCCTGATGGGCCTGGATGACGGCGGAGGCGGGTGTCTCGCGTTCGATCTCGATGGGGGTGCCGGGACGGATGGCGCCGCTGCGAATCTGGCCGACGTATTGCGGTATGCGCATGACGCCGTGCGAGTCGTGTCCAAACAGGTTGGCGCGCACGAGCACCTCGCAGACGGCTTCGGACTCGGCGTGGGGGGAGCCGGCGGCGTCGAGGATGCGGGTGCAGATGTCTTGCAGCTGGTCGGCGGTGAGGTATTTCATGAAAATGGCTCCAGGTGGGTGTGCTGGGGAATCAAGTAGCTGCGGCTCATGCCAGCGCCTTCACACTGCTGTCGTCGAGCGGCTCGAGGGGCGTGAAGTCGCGGTTGTTCTGGTACCAGGGGCGCTCGGTGCCGGTGCAGGCGTTGCTGACGGCGTTGTAGATCAGGTACATGATGGCGCGGCGCCAGGGGGAGACGTTGTTGGCGGAGCCGTGCAGCACGTTGCAGTGGATGAAGGCGACGGATCCCGCCTGCCCGACGAGGGCTTCGATCCCGTTCTCTGCCGCGAGCCGTTCGAAGGTGGCATGATCGATATGGTGTAGGGCGTAGCCTCTGCCGGCGGCGTCCTTGTGGAGACGGGCGTCGAGGAGCCCGTGGCGCTGCGAGCCGGGCACGATCAGGAGGGGAGAGGTGACCGGGGTACAGTCGTCGATGAAGACAGATACCATGATGCAGTTGGGCTCGGGCATGCCGTCAATGGAATGCCATGGGGGGTAGTCCTGATGCCAGTCCCAGGAGGCGCCGCCGCCGAAGCCCTGTTTTGGGTTGAGACGGCTCTGATGGAGATAGACGTCGTCGCGCAGGAGCTGGCGGACCGGGTTCAAGAGACAGGGGAGGCGTGTCAGGCAGCGGAATGGTTCGGAGTAGGTATGCGCGCCGAAGGCCAGCCGGACTGAGGCCGGATCCTCCTTTTCGGGGATGATCTCCGGGCCTGGGCGGCTGAGGATGTCCGGCACAGCCTGCTGGAGGACGGCGACTTCGTCGCTGTCGAGGAGATCGGGGAAGAACAGGTAGCCCTGCTCGTCAAACTGTGCAATCTGTGCGGTGGTGAGGTTCATGGTCTGTTCTCCATCTACAGAACGAAGTTTGATTAGGCAGGTTTTACAGAACCGATCGATCCGCGAAGAACATCTTTCTTTGATCCGCGAAGGCACGCGAAGAACGGCAGGGGCATATTGGGGGTTTCGTAGCTACTATGCCATGTTCTGTATGCGTGTGCCATGTGCGCTCTGCCTGGATAAGGGATGACGGATTGTAATGTCAGGGTTTCTGTGGTGGGCTCTTGATGGTCATCGCTGTGCAGGTTGGGGCCGATTGGGCGTTGGCCGGCCTGCGCCGGCTCACGCCTCGGTTCGAGCCACGACGCAGGGTGGGGGGAAGTTCGGTCGCAGCGGGTGGACAAGGTCGTATTGCCCACACACTCGCTGCGGCGGGGGGTTTTAGGAGAGGGGGCGTTGCGGGGGCGGAGCCCCCGCACAAGGGAGGGCCGAATAGGCCCGACCGCCCGGAACTGCAGTAGTCAGTGGTCAGTAGTCAGTGAAAACAGCGGTTGATGGGCGCTTGGTGTGACATGGAATGACAAGTAATGATTGCCATTTGGCGAGGACTTGGCAGTCACGAGTTTTGTTTGTGTGAACGTGCGATTCTTGACGGGTCAGTTGTGCTTTGCTCCGCTCGTCCTGGTGTTATTGACGCTGTTGGGCCCATGTTCCCGGGTCGGAGGAGGAGTAGGGCCAGCCGGAGCCGCCGACGGTGTGGAACTCGTCGGCTTTGCCGCAGAGCCAGTAGAACATTTCGGCGACGCGGGGGACCGACTGCCATTTGCGGTGGCCGCCGCAGAAGTAGGTGCTGGTGAAGGAGTAGTCGGCGCCGCGGAAATCGAAGTCGGGGCGGGCGAGCCAGTCGCGCGCCGGGGGCACTGTGCGCCAGTAGACCCATTTGAGGAGGTTGCGGGTCGACTGATCGACCTTGTCGGGCTGGCGGTGCCAGATGGAGTAGGCGGTGACGAAGACCGAGCCGGCGGGCGCGGTGGTGGCGACCTGGCCGGTCAGGTTGCCGAAGCGCTCGATGTCCTCGCGGGCGATGGGCACGAGGTGGGAGCCGGGCAGGAAGAGGGTGGGGCCCATCTCGATGCTGTTGGACTGGGGGATGTAGAAGACCTGGAGCAGGTTGCAGGCGCGCTCGAAGTCGGAGCCGGCGTCGATGTGCCAGTAGCGGGCTGCTTCCGGCCCGACGAGGCGGTGGTTGGCCATCCATTCGGGGAGCTGGAAGCCGGCGCCGAGCAGGGAGCGCACGACGCCGGCGACGGCGGGATGGAGCAGCACCTCGTCGATGAAGCGCTCGTCGCGCACGAGCTGATGGGGGTCTGCTCCGTCTTCGTCGAGATAGTCGAAAACCCAGCGGTTGGTGGTGTCCGGGATCACGCCTTCGAGCGTGAGGAGGCCGGTCTTGCAGAAATCCAGGACCTCTTCGTCGGTCAAAGTGGGCTTGATGTCAGCGGTGGCGCGAAGGGCTGCCTGCGTCATTGGTTGCCTCCTGCATGGCGTTCACGAGAGCCATGAGCGTCATTGTCAGACTTTAGCTTCAAGAATCTGCAGAATTTCGAAAACCATGCCGTTGGGTGAGCGGAAGAATGCCAGACGGCGCGAGCCGAAAGCGGCGCTGATCTCGACGCGTTCGACCAGGACCTCGAGGCCCATGGCAGTGAGCCGTTCGTACTCCTTGTCCAGGTCCTCGACTTCGAAGACGGCGTGCGTGAGGCCGGGCATGAGGGTGTGGCCGAGCTTGTCCTCGAAGACCGTTTTGGGCGTGAGGAAGATGCGCGTGCCGCCGAAGTCGACGAAGGCGTAGTCGACCTCCTCGCCGTCAGGCGCGGTGAAGGTCTCGCGCAGAACCAGCTTGGCCCCGAGCTCTTGCCAGAACGCGATCTCGCTTTCCATGTCATCGACTTTCATGCCGATGTTCCAGAGGGCGGCTTGCATTTATTCCCACTTCTCCAGAATGAACTCGCAGGTGACGTGCAGATCGGGGCTGTGGCTGGACAGGAGCTGGGCTGGAAAGCGGATCACGCGCCAGCCGGCGTTGATGGCGTCGAGTACGGTCTTATAGGGCCAGTCGGCGGGGTCGAAGGGGCCGTCGGAGACGTTGCCGTCCACGACCTGCAGCATGCCGATCACGTCGGAGGTGACGGCGGTGGTTGCGGTCTGCAGGTAGAGGAGACTCTGGCGTCTGGACCCGTTCTCCTGCAGCGTCTTGCCCAAGTCCCGCAGCCGCTCCTCGGTCAGTTCTCCCTTATTGAGTTGTTGGATACATTCTTCCAGTTGTTGGGCGGCGACATTCATGTTCAAGTGTTCCTTCGCGGATCGTCCTCAGCTGACGACTACCGGGATCTCCAGGTCGGGAATCTCCTCGTCGAGAGGGAAAAAGGGCCGCTGCATGCGCTTGAAATTGAGGTTGCGCACGTGGGCGGGGGTCGGGCCGGGCGTGTCGACGATATAGGCGGCCTTCATCAGGTCGCGATAGGCATGGCGGTAGTTCATTGGATTCTTGACGCCGATGAACTTGGCGCGGCGGACGTCCATGCCGACGCTGCGAAACTGCTCGTGGCCCCAGTCGTAGGTCGGTTGCGACATGACGAGAAGCTGGATGCTGCCGATCTGGAGGACGGCGGAGAGCCCCATCGAGGCCCAGGTGCCGCCAAAGAGGCCGCCGTCGTAGCGGAAAGCGCCGTCGCTGAGACGGCGCACGGTGCCGGTGACGGGGACGGGCCGGCCCCAGGCGGGGTCGAGGCTGTAGCCGACCTGCAGGCTGACGGTCTGGCCAATGCCGGCGCGGGCGCAGGCGTGGGCGGCGGCGGGATCGACGACCATGAGAAGGGCGGGCTCGTCCACTCCCAGCGTCATCAGCTCGCGCAGGAGGGCGACGCTGTCGCCGGGCGCGCCGCCGCCGGCGCAGTCGGCGGTGTCGACCAGGAGGACGGGGCCCCCTTCGAGTTGGCGGCCGCGGGCGACGGCTTCGGCGACGGACAGATGCTCTACCTCGAAGGCCCAGCGCCGCTGCCAGAACTCGGCGGCGAGCAGTTGCGCTTCGTGCGCGGCCAGGGCGGGGTCATTGTCGGTCACGACGACGGCGCCGCAGCCCATGCCGGGCAGGTCGTTGTAGGGGTGGACCTGGAAACAGGAGACGGAGAGGACGGACGGCTCCTCTTCGAGGCGCCGGGCGCGGCGGGTGATGTGGGCCATTGGTCCGTCGCCGGCGGTCTGGCCGTTGCAGGCGCCGCAGATGATGGGGACCTTGGCCAGGGCGGTCACGGGCGTGACTTCGCCTTTTGCCGCCTGCAACAGCAGGCTGGCGCCGCGTTCGCCGGTGGAGTAGGTGTCGTCGTGGGGATAGTGGGTGAAGGAAACCAGGGCGGTGGCCTGATTTACCATGCGCGGGGTGACGTGCGCGTGCAGGTCGAGCGTCATGACGATTGGCAACACCGGCCCCAAGATCTGACGCACGGCATCGAGGATGTCGCCTTCCGGGTCCTCCTGGGAGGCGGTGACCATGGAGCCGTGCATGGCGAGGATGAGGCCGTCGAGCGGGAGGGCGGCGCGCAGGCGGGCGAGCAGGGTTTCTTTCAGCTCGGTGTAGCAGGCATCGGTGAGGATGCCGCCGGAGACGCTGCGCGCGGCCAGCAGGGGGAGCGGCTGTGCGCCCTCTTGTTCACAGACGGCGAGGATGCCGGCGACTTCGCAGTCGGTGCCGGCCAGCTGGAGGAGGGCATCGCCCTCATGGACATAGGAGTTGCGAAAGAGGGCCAGGTCGGTCCGTGTGGCGGCGAACTGGTTGCTTTCCTGGAAGATGGAGCCGATGCCGATGCGCATGGCTGTCATTGGATTGCCTTTTCGGGCCCCATTTGGCGCAGGGGGCGCATCTAACATTCGCTGTGGGGAAGGTATCAGATGATACCGATGGGCGCGTTCCAACAGATGAACAGGGGAATTATACCTACGTAATTGGGGAAGGCCAATGTTGGTTCAAATGGGGGCATGAAAGTAGACTGAAGTAGATACTGATGGGCTTTCAATTTGGGAATGCGCCTTTTGCGTGTTACATATTGCATATTTCATAATGCATATAGGGAGACATGACAGGCGCGAAACTAGGGCGTGATTCGCACGGAAACCCTTGGCATCAAACGAGATATACATCAAAACTGACATTTCATTATGGAGAAAAGCATGTTACGTTCTGCGACTCTATCAATCATTCTCGCGCTTCTCGTCGCCGGTTGCGTTGCCATTCCCACCAAGAACGAACCGGCGTCCTACACGCAGGCGCTCGTGCAGGACGCCATCCGCCTCTACGGTCAGGATGGGCGGGAAGCTGCAATCGAGCACTACAGTTCAACCGACAACGTGGACGGGCAGTGGTATGTCTTCATTATCGGCGGGGATGGGTACACTATTGCTCATTTCAACCCGGCAATGATAGGGCGGGATCCGGCGCTGCGCGTGGATTCGACCGGTTACTTTTATGGAGACGACGTACTGAGCGCGACCGAGGCAGGAAAGTGGGTCAGCTACGTCTTCACGAATCCGGACACGGGAGAGGAGACGCGTAAGCACGCATGGGTCGTACGCCATGACGGGCTGTTCTTCGGGTCGGGCTGGTACGAAGAGAACTGATCCGGCCGGGGATATGGAAGCGCTCGATAGCAGAATATTCAAGTGTAATACAGTCGCAATGGAGAAAAACGTGTTTCGTTCTGCCGCCCTGTTTCTTGCTCTTACGCTCGCTCTTCTCGCCGCCGGTTGCGTTGCCATCCCCACCAAGAGTGAACCGGCGGCCTATACCCAAGCGCTCGTGCAGGATGCCATCCGCCTCTACAATGAGGAGGGCCGCCAGGCAGTCATTGACCATTACAGTTCGCCCGAAAACGTGGACGGGCAGTGGTATGTCTTCATTATCGGTGAAGATGGGTATACGATCGCGCACTACAGACCGGAAAGTGTGGGGCGGGACCCGGCGCTGCGGGTCGATGCCAGCGGTTACTTCTATGGCGACGACATTTTGAGCGCTACCGAGGTTGGCAAATGGGTCAGCTATGTCCACGACAAGCCGGATACCGGCGAGGTGACGCGTAAGCACACGTGGGTGGTGCGCCATGACGGGCTGTTCTTCGGGTCGGGCTGGTACGAGAAGGAGTGATGCGGGCGGAAGGGCGCCCACAAGGGGCGCCCCTACAGATCAGGCAGCCTCTCAAGGCATTGACCCACTGAGATACAATTGTCCTGAACCGTGTCAGGGAAATCCTGCACGGAGGGATGAGTGAATGTCGGCTATGGTAGATGTGCCATAGCTACCTTTAACACAATGGAGAAAATCATGAATCGTTCTGTCCCCCTATTTGTCATTCTCGTGTTCGCGCTCCTCGTCGCCGGTTGCGTTGCCATCCCCACCAAGAACGAACCGGCAGCCTACACACAGGCGCTCGTGCAGGATGCCATCCGCTTCTACAACCAGGAAGGCCTCCAGGCAGCCATCGACCACTACAGTTCACCTGAAATTGTGGACGGGCCATGGTACCCCTTCATTATCGACGAAGATGGGTACACCATTGCGCACTTCAACCCGGCAATAAGAGGGCGGGACCCCGCTCTGAACGTGGATTCGACCGGCTATTTCTTTGGCGATGACTTAAAGAGCGCAACTGAGGCAGGAATATGGATCAGTTACCTCGCCTTGAACCCGGAAACGGGCACGGAGATGCGCAAGCACACTTGGCTCGTGCGCTATGACGGGCTGACTTTCGGGTCGGGCTGGTACGAGGAGGAGTGATGCGGACGGAAGGGACGCGGATTAGGAAGCGATCTTCGGGAGGTGTTGTCAATTTTATATTATGCGTTTCGGCGCGCCATTTTTCATGCAGGGGCGCACAGAAGAGGGCACCCACAAGGGGTGCCCCTACGGATCAGGCAGCCTCCCAAGGCTTTGATTCACTGAGATGCAATTGTCCTGAGTCGTGACGGGGAAACGTTGCACAGGGGGATGCGTGAAGGTACACTAGAGTCGATGTGCCATAGTTACCTTTTACGCAATGGAGATAATCATGATTCGATCTGCTCCCCTGTTTCTCATTCTCGTGCTCGCGCTCCTCATCGCTGGTTGCGTTGCCATCCCAACCAAGAACGAACCAGCAGCCTACACCCAGGCGATTATAGCGGACGCAATCCGCCGATACGACCGTGACGGTCGCCAAGCGACCATCGACTATTACAGTTCGGAAGCAAGTGTGGATGGGTCATGGTATGTCTTTATTGTTGGCGAAGATGGACGCACCATTGCACATTACGAGCAAGATAGAATTGGTCGGGACCCTGCGCTGCGCGTTGACGCCACCGGCTACTTCTATGGCGACGACATTCTGAGCGCTACTGAGGCGGGCAAATGGGTCAGCTACGTCTTCAATAACCCGGATACGGGCAAGGAGACGCGCAAGAACGCATGGATCGTGCGCCATGACGGGTTGCTCTTTGGGTCGGGCTGGTACGAGGAAGAGTGATGCGGCCGGGCGGGAGGCGGATGGGGAGCGTTCGGCGGGCGGCGTTGTCAATTTAAGGCTACACGTCCCGGCGCGCCATTCTTCATGCAGGGGCGCATGGGAGAGGGCACCCACAAGGGGTGCCCCTACAGATCAGGCAGCCTCGCAAGGCTTTGACCCAATACGATGCAATTGTCCTGAACCGTGTCAGGGGAATCTTGCGCGGCGGGATGCAGGAATGTCGGCTATGGTAGATGTGCCATAGTTATCTTTAACGCAATGGAGAAAGTCATGAATCGTTCTGTCCCCCTATTTCTCATTCTCGTGTTCGCGCTCTTTGTCGCCGGTTGCGTCGCCATCCCCACCAAGAACGAACCGGCAGCCTACACGCAGGCGATCGTGCAGGATGCAATCCGCCTTTACAATCAAGCAGGCCGCGAGGCAACCATCGACCACTACAGTTCACCTGAACAGGTGGATGGTCAATGGTACGTCTTCATTGTCGGCGAAGATGGGTACACGATTGCGCACTACGATCCCGACAGGATAGGGCGGGACCCTGCGCTGCGCGTTGACGCCACCGGCTACTTTTATGGCGACGACGTTCTGAGCGCTACCAAAGAGGGCAAGTGGGTCAGCTACGTATTCAACAACCCGGAAACCGGCGAGGATACGCGCAAGCATGCATGGATCGTACGCCACGACGGGTTGTACTTCGGGTCGGGCTGGTACGAGAAGGAGTGATGCGGCCGGGCGGGACGCGGCTGAGAAGGCGCATTTCGGACGGCGTTGTCAGTTTTAGGCTACGCGTCTCTGCGCGCATTTTTCATGCAGTGGCGCATGGGAGAGGGCACCCACAAGGGGTGCCCCTACAGATCAGGCAGCCTCGCAAGGCTTTGACCCAGTGAGATACAATTGTCCTGAACCGTGTCAGGGGAATCTTGCGCGGCGGGATGCGGGAATGTCGGCTATGGTAGATGTGCCATAGTTACCTATAACACAATGGAGAAAATCATGAATCGTCCTGTCCCCCTATTTGTCATTCTCGTGTTCGCGCTTCTCGTCGCCGGTTGCGTTGCCATTCCCAGCAAGAACGAACCGGCAGCCTACACACAGGCGCTCGTGCAGGATGCCATCCGCTTTTATAATCAGGAAGGCCGCCAGGCCGCAGTCGAACACTACAACTCGCCCGAGAACGTGGACGGGCAATGGTACGTCGTCATTATCGGCGAAGATGGGTATACGATCGCGCACTTCAACGACGATATAAGAGGGCGGGACCCCGCGCTGCGTGTGGATTCGACCGGCTACTTTTTTGGGGACGAGATGCTGAGCGCGCCTGAAGAAGGAAAATGGATCAGTTATCTCGCCGTGAACCCGGAAACGGGCAACGAGGCGCGTAAGCACACATGGATGGTGCGCTACGACGGGCTGATCTTCGGGTCGGGCTGGTACGAGGAGGAGTGATGTGACCGGAGGGCGCGGCGTGGGCTGTTCGTCCTGGATCCAACAGAAAGGAGGGTGCTTTGAAAATCGGACTATTCACAGATAGCCTGACGGCTTCCTTCAGCGAGGCGCTTGATTGGGTTGTCGAGCAGGGGATCGAAGCTGTGGAGGTCGGAACGGGCAATTTCTCACCGGCTGCGCATTGCAACCTGGATGAACTGCTGGAAAGCGAGGAGGCGCGCACCGCCTTTATGTCCGCCATAGAAAGTCGCGGTTTGATGCTGAGCGCTCTCAACTGCAATGGCAACCTGCTCGACCCGCACCCGGCGCGCGGCCAGGCGTCGCAGGATGTCTTCTTCAAGACGGTAGAACTGGCGCATAGACTGGGCCTGGATACCGTCGTGACGATGAGCGGCTGCCCTGGCGACCCGAGTGGGACACATTATCCAAACTGGCCCACGCACCCTCAGCAGCCGGAATACGCTGAGCTGGAGCGCTGGCAGTGGGATGAGGTAATCACGCCTTTCTGGGAGAAGGCGGGACGGTTCGCTGCCGGTCACGGCGTCAGGGTGGCGATCGAACTTCACCCCGGCCAGTCGGCGTATAACACGCGCACGATGCTGCGGCTGCGTGAGATTGCCGGGCCGAGCGTGGGCGTCAATCTCGATCCGAGCCACTTCTTTTACCAGGGTATGGATCCGCTCATCGTCATCCCGGCGCTGGGAGAGGGGTTCATTTTCCACGTCCACGCCAAGGACACGCGCATCGACCCTTCTGAAATGGCTCTGAACGGCGGCCTGGATATGCGGCCGATGGAGCTGGTCGCCGAGCGCGCGTGGGCCTACCGCACGCTGGGTTACGGTCATGGGGAAGCATGGTGGCGCGATTTCGTCAGCGCGCTGCGGGTGGCCGGCTACGATGGGGCGCTGAGCATCGAACACGAAGACCCGGTGATGAGCGCAGCGGAAGGCATCATCAAGAGTGTGCAGTTCCTGGAGCCGCTGATATTGCGGACGATGCCGGAGTAGTTTGCTTGTCGGAGAGGATCGCCTGATTGTGAGGAAGTAGGGAGGTCTGTAGAGGTGAACGGGGGGCGGCTTGCAATGGGCGGTCTTGGCGACGACGTTATGGGAGCAGCTGAGGCGGGCGAAGCGCGCACGCACTCTTGGGTTGTGCGCCATGACGGGCTGATTTTCGGATCGAGCTGGTACGAAGAGGCGTGACCCGGCTGGCAGGGCACTGGAGGGGGAAGCGGCCCCTCTTCAGGAGGCGGCGTTGGCGCTTGCGCCGCGGCCGACGAATAACGAGGCCATTTCTTCAGCCGGAAGCGAGGGAGACTCCTCGTGCAGATAACAGGCCGCCAGGCGATGGGCATCGGTCCGGAACAGCGGCGGCGCGCTGGCGGCGCATTTGGACATCGCATGGGGACAGCGGGCGAAGAACTTGCAGCCATCGCTTGCGCCTGTTGCTGCCGTCGAAGCGGCCATCGCCTCCGTATTCCAGCGGCGGTCCGGGTCGGGTTGGGGCACGGAGCCGATCAGCAGCTGCGTGTACGGGTGCTGCGGCTGCTTCACCACGAGGCTAATGTCCCCGGCCTCGGCTACGGATCCGGAATACATGACGATAATGTTCTCGCTGATCTGATAGGCCGTGGTGAGGTCGTGGGTGATGTAGACGACGGAAATGCCGAACTCCTGGTTCAGTTGACGCAGGTTGCCGAGAACGGTGGCTCGCAGCGAGGCGTCGATCATGGAGACCGGTTCGTCGGCCACGATAAGGCGCGGGCGTAACAGCAGGGCGCGCGCCACCATTATGCGCTGTCTCTGCCCGCCGCTCAACTGGTGGGGGCGCCGTCCCAGGGTGTTTTCGGGGCGTAGCCCGACTGAGTGCAGGGCCTCCTCGATCAGCGTCTGACGCTCCTGTTGGGATTTGGCCAGGCCGAATTTGGCAATCGGGGTCGTCAGGACATGGTCGATCTTATAAAAGGGGTTGTAGACCTCGAACGGATCCTGAAAGACGACTTGCACATCGCGCCGGAACGAATGCCACTCCGCGGTGGAGAGCCCGCGCAGATCCTTCCCCTGATAGAGCACCTGCCCCTCGGTTGGCGTCTCCAGCCCGAGGAGGATGCGGGCCAGCGTTGTCTTGCCGCTGCCGCTTTCTCCGACCACAGCCGTGATGGAGGGCGGCTCGCTGGCGATGGCTAGTGAAAAGTCCTCCAGCGCCGTAGTGCGATTGCGGTTGAACAGGCCGCCGCCGAAGACCTTGGTGATATGTTGAACTTCGAGCAGGGCGCTCATGCGACTCGCGGCTCGTGGTAAATGGCCGGACTCCGGTTAGGGAACAGCGGTTTGCGGCTGCGAATTGTGAATCAGTTCCAGGCGATGACAGGCGACCCAACGCTGCGGTTGCACCTCATCCAGCGTCTGCTCCTGCGTTGCGCAATCGGCGGCGGCATGCGGGCATCTGGGGTGAAAAAGACAGCCCGTTGGCCGCTCAAGCAGCGAAGGCGGCAGCCCCGGTATGCCTTCGAGAGCGTCCTTCACTTCCAGAGACGGGAGGCATTCGATCAGCAGGCCGGCGTAGGGATGCAGAGGCCGGTTGAAAATCTCCCGCACCGGTGAGACCTCCACCAGTTTGCCGGCATACATGACGCCCACCCGGTCCACAAACTGGGCCATGATGCCCATATCATGGCCGACGAGGAGCACGGCTGCGCCGACCTCTTCCTGGACGCGGCGTAAGGTCTCCATTATCTGCATCTGCACGACGACGTCGAGGGCGCTGGTCGGCTCGTCGGCGATAATGACTTTGGGGCGCATGCTGATGGCCATGGCGATGCAGACCCGCTGCTTCATCCCGCCGCTCAACTCGTGCGGGTACATGTCGGCCACCTGGGGCTCCAACCCTACTCGCGCCAGCAGATCATGCACATAGGCTTCCTGCTCCCGCCGGCTCATCATTGCCGCATTGGTGCCGTTGTCCGGCCCATTGGACCCGGCGGCGTGGTCTTTCATGCCATCGAGCAGTTGACGCCGGATCCGGGTAACCGGATTCAGGGAGTTCATGGAGCCCTGCGCCACCAGCGCGATCCCTGCCAGGCGCAGCTTCCGCATCTCCTCGCCGGAGAGCGCCAACACATCCTGTCCGTCCAGCCAGACCTGGCCAGATTCGATCTGTCCGGGCGGCTTGATCATGCGCAGCAGAGCCATAGCCAGCGTCGTCTTGCCGGAGCCGGACTCCCCGACCAGGCCGAAGCGCTCGCCCACCTCCAAGCTGAAGCTCACGGAGTCCACCGCCTGCACTACGCCGCCGGGCGTATGGTAATGGACGCGGAGGTCGCGCACTTGCAGCGCGGCTGATTGCGCAGGCGCTTCGCCGTTTGAGCCAGGTGGCGGCGTCATACGCTTCTCCTCAACCTGGGATTCGCCAACTCATCCATGCCGACGGAAGTCAGGTAAAGGGCGATGAAGATGAGGACGATGATCACCACAGGGGCTACCCACCACCACCAGTATCCTCCGAGCACACCGGCATGGAGGATGACCCAGTAGATCGTCATGCCCAGGGTCGGGTGGGATGTGGGCCCGAGCCCGAGGGCTTCCATGCCGATTGTGGCCAGGATGGCGGAAGCGGTCGTGTTGACGAGGTTGGCGACGATAAAGGGAATGAGGTTGGGCATGAGCTCGCGGACGATAATCTCGCGCCCGCGCATGCCGGACATGCGGGCTACATCGACATAGGCGCGCTCCTTCAGGGAGAGAACCTGCGAGCGGATCGTGCGCGTGGGCCACAGCCAGGCGGTGGCGGCCACGATCAGGGACATTTCGGTGGGGTTGACGCCTCTGAGAGCGATTGCGATCAGGATCAGAATGAGGATGCTGGGGATGGTCAGCCCTACGTCAACGACCAGGCGGATGACAGCGTCGATGATGCCGCCGTAGTAGGCGCCGGCGAAGGCCAGCAGGCTGGCGAAGCCCACGCCCAGCACGCCGGCAAGCAGACCGACGCGCAGCGTGAGCGGCGTGCCCACGATCATGACCGCGAGCAGATCCCGGCCCACTTTATCGGTACCAAATGGGTATTCGGCAGAGGGTGATTGGTATGGCGGTGCGGAAAGCGGCGAGGCGTCTTCGATGTTGACAAGCAGGCGGCCGACAACGGAAAAGAGCAGAAGACCCAGGATCAGACTCAGCCCAATAGCGAGGGTCGGGTTGCGACGCAGGTAGCCCAGCGCCTCCAGGAACGACGAGCGGTTATTAAGACGCGCTGCCCCATTGCCATTTGCGCGCATAGTCATTCAGGTCTGCCTTCTGATGCGTGGATCCAGCACCGGCAAAGTCAGGTCGAGGATCAGCGTTGTGGTGGCGAGTGTGAGGATTATCGTCAAAACGATCCCCTGGATGACAGGGTAGTCTACGCCCTTGATGGAGTTGAAGAGTACGGTGCCGATACCAGGGAAGCCAAACACGACCTCGACCAGAAGCGCGCCGGAAAAGACATAGCCCATGGCCAGAGCCAGCGAGGTGATCTGGGGCAGAATCGCGTTGCGCAGCCCGTAGTCGAAGAAGAGACGGCTGCTCTTGATGCCTTTGGCTTCGGCCAGGGTCATGTAATCTTCGCCCTCAACCGTGACCATCATGCCGCGCATGGCAATGGCCCAGAAGCCCAGGCTGGACAGAAGAATAGATAAGGCGGGCAGGATGGAGTGTTCGAGGGCTTCGAGAAAGAAGCGCCAGCTCAGGTTGGGGATGGTGCCGATGCGATAGCCGCCGTGCCCGGGAAACCAGCGCAGCTCAAAGGCAAAAACGAAGAGCATGATCAGCCCCAACAGATAGTAGGGGATGGCCGCCATGGTCATGATCGGCGGGGCCAGGGAGCGGAGCCAGAGGGGTGCACGCGTCCAGGCGACGAGCGCGCCAAAGAACGTACCGAATACAAAGGAAAGAAGCGTTGTCATGGTAAGGAGACCGATTGTCCAGAGCAGCGCCTCGCGCAGGATCTCCTTGACCGTTTTGGGATAGAATGCGATCGAATGGCCCAGGTCGAAGCGGGCCATGTCGCCCAGATAGGTGAGGTACTGCTGCCAGAGGGGCCTGTCGAGGCCGAACTTGGCGTTGTAGACCTCGACCATCTCCTCGATGCCTTTCCCCCAGGCGCTGCCCGACTGCACCTGTTTGATCATGCGTTCGCGGATCGGATCCTGACCGGACAGCCGCGGCAGGAAGAAGTTCACCGTCGCGGCCGTCAGCACGATCAGGAAGAAAAAGGCGATTCGTTTGAGGAGATAGCCGGCAGCCCACATTGGCAAGCCCCAGTGGCTGGTGGATGGTGATAGGCGGCTAGTGAAGGGCAGTTGGCAACTTCACCAGCCGCACTGCATTATTGTGCCGGTTCAAGATGAAGCAGGACCAAGTGGAAGCCGAGCAACTGGGGCGCTTCGTTAACATATTCGCCATCCTTACTGTCAACGGTCGGCCAGTTCTCCCAGTAGGTCTGATTCATCGCCATGTTGTGTTTCCAGTTGAACAGCATGACTGAAGGCAGCTCGGGCAGCCAGATCTCCATCGCCTGGCGGAAGAGTGTCTTCATGGTCTCGGTATCGTCGGGATGCACCTGTGACATGGCCAGCACGATCTCGTCGAAGTCGGTGTTGCACCAGAGGGATTGGTTAGAGGCCCAGTTGGAGGCCGGGCCGCCTTCTTTGCCGCAGGTGTACAGGTTCAAGGCCTCGTAAGGTTCCTTGAGGCTGCCGGTGTGGCCGGCGGGGAAGGCGGTGTGCGTCTTGGAGACGAAGCGGTCCCAGGCGTCCGGCGGGGTTGTCAATTCGGCATCGATCCCGCCGCGTTTCAGCTGCTCGACCAGAACCTCACCGGGTGCGTTCCAGGCAAACCAGGACTCAAGCGGCACTTTGATGGTGTCGCCATTGGCGTCCGCCCACATGCCGTCGCTGTTCATGCTATAGCCGGCGGCCTCGAGATGGGCGGCAGCTTTTTCGGGGTTGTACTCGTTGGTATCGTACTGTTCTAGCAGGTCGGAGATGGACTCGGTGTACTGTTCCAGGCCGGGATAGGGCGGGTAGGGCATGGGGTTGGGGCTGGTCAGGCCCTCGTAGGCGACGTCCGCGATCTGCTGCCGGTCGATCAGGTAGGAGATGCCCCAGCGCACGTCAGCGTTGTCGAAGGGGGGTTTTTCGTTGTTCAGCCACAACGCTTGTGCCCACCAGTCCACATAGCCGTAGGGGGCCTGGCGGCCGTAGTGGGCGGTGACCTTTTCGTTCCGTTCCACGGCCAGCCGAATCGAGGCGCCCTGCAACTCGGTGATATCGATCTGGTTGCTGGTAACAAGCTCGATGAGGCGTGACTGATCGGTGCCGCCGACGACAAACATGACGCGTTCCATGTTCAGTGCATCGGTCAGGCCGGACTCAACCGCCCACCAGTCGTCGCGGCGGTCGAACATCTTCTGCTGCGGCGAAGAATAGACCACCTTGAGGGGACCGGTTGTTACGGGCCAGCCCTTCTCGATGTCGTAGTGAGTGAAGGTGGCCCAGTCCTGGCCCTCGAAGATATGCTTGGGCATGATGGGGAAGGCGCCCGAGTCCCACTTCCAGACGAAGAAGCGGTCGTGGTAGCGGGGGAAGGAGAAGTTCAGGGTGATGAGGGCGGTGTGGTCGTCGACCGCGACAGCCTCTTTGGTGTACTGCCGGACTTCGTTGCCGAAGCGGACCTCACCGCCGATTTCGATGAGGTGATTGATTGTATAGGCGACGTCATGGGCAGTGAAGGGCGTGCCATCACTCCACTTCACCTCCGGCCGCAAGGAGATGGTCAGCTCGGTGAAGTCGTCGTTGTAGTCAAAGCTTTTGGCCTGCCACATGACCGTCTCGTCTCTGAAAGCGTTCCAGTAGGCCATGCCTTCATAGATGACGTTGAGGCCGCGCTGGTAGTCGCCGCCGATGGCAAAGGGCGTGTAGATCTCCGACTCTTCAAACTCATCGCTGCCCCACCAGCCGACGATCAACGTCCCCTCTCTGGGAACATCTTTGACGCCTTCCACACTGGTTGAATCTGCGGCCGGTTCGGACATCTCTTCCGAGGCAGGCGCGGCTCCCTGCGCACAGGCGGCTACGAGTAGAGCCACCAAAGCCAAAAGCACAACGATCCTCAGATGCTCGCGGAACTTCCTACGCTTTTCCATTTCCTGTTCCTCCCTTTGGCCTGCATGGATGTGTTCGATTGCGCCCCTGCTCGAAAGGGACACGGAATGGGAAGTCGCTACGCGCTGGTTTCCCTGACACTGCGGCACTGCCGATGGAATATGCGGTTTTGCGGGACATGAGTGAATTGGGAATACAGGAAGGTCGGACGATTCCCAAACGACATTTATTCACTCTATTGTAGTCATGGAGGGGTAATGGTACAAACGCCAAAAATCGATCTTGATGCGGCGGTACCGACCACGTCCGGCATACCTGTCGGAGCGTCCATTCGAGTCCCTGTGCCTACCGGGGATGTCAGAGCCGCTCCATATGTGGGGTTCAGTGTTCAGCGATCATCATCTTTTTCGAGCACGTACTGCCATCCGCCGGCGACCCAGCGTGCGCGCTGGCGTTGGAGGCCTTTCAGCAGGACGTGGCGTGATTCTGCGCTGTCAACCAGGTCGCTTTTCTCAAAATATTGCGCGAGCTGGTCCAGGCGGTGCAAGCAGTCCTTGTGGCCGCGGCGGCCGGCGCGTTCGATCTCGGCTTCAGTCCCGACGTTGCGACGGAGATTTTCGATTTGCTGGCGGTAGGGCGCGGCCCAGGCTTCGGGAACGCGCTCATCGTTGACGATCGACTCGGCGGCGCGGACGTTGGCTTCAACTCCCTGGCTGAAACGTAGTGCCAACCGGCGCACCAGCTTGATCATCAGGTACACAAACAGTCCCACGCCGGCAATCCACAGCGCTGTCCAGAAGAGAAGCGCGTCCATACGTTTAACCCGCTCCCCGGATCAGCGCCACAGCCGCGCTCCCATCGCCTGGGCACGTGTCTCGACACCTGCGCAGAAGCCGGAACCAGGCGGAGGATTCACCACCGGCTGTCCTCTTCCAAATCTCCGACACCGTGCAGCGTCAGCTCCTGGGCGAAATGGCAGGCAGCGTAATGGTCGGGGCTGACTTCCAGGAGCGGCGGTATTTCCTCCTGACAGATCTGCTGGGCGTACTGGCAACGGGGGTGGAAGTAGCAGCCGGGAGGCGGGTTGGCCGGGCTGGGCACTTCACCCTCAAGCATGATTTCATCCAGCAGGGAGTCCGGGTCGGGTTGGGGGATTGCGGACAGGAGCGCTTCCGTATAGGGGTGCTTGGGGTTGAGGAATAGCTCCTCGGTCTGCGCCTGCTCCACAATCTTGCCGACATACATAACGGCTACCTGATCGGAGATGTGCTGGATGACACTGAGATCGTGGGCGATAAAGAGATAGGTGAGGCTGAATTCCGCCTGCAGGTCCTGCAGGAGGTTGAGAATCTGGGCCTGGACCGAGACGTCGAGGGCGGAAACGGGCTCGTCACAGACGATGAGGCTGGGATGCAGACTGAGGGCGCGGGCGATGCCGATGCGCTGGCGCTGACCGCCGCTGAAGGCGTGGGGATAGCGTTTGAGGTACTTGACGTCCAGACCGACCAGATCGACCAGTTGGCGTACACGCTGCTCGAGGTCCTCGCCCCTGGCCAGCTTGTTTACGCGGAGGGGCTCGCCGACGATATCGAGAATGGTCTTGCGCGGATCGAGGCTGGCATAGGGGTCCTGAAAGACCATCTGCATGTGGCGACGGGTGGCGCGCAGCTCCTTGGCATCGAGGCCGGTTATATCGGCCTGGCGGTCGTCGATACGCAACAGCACCTGTCCTGATGTCGGCTCAATGGCGCGGATAACGCAGCGGCCGAGGGTGGTCTTGCCGCACCCCGACTCGCCGACCAGCCCCAAGGTCTGTCCGGCAGGAATGCTGAGGCTCACATCATCGACGGCGCGCACCTGCCCAATCACCCGGCGCAACAGACCCTTTTCGATGGGGAAATACTTTTTGAGGTTATGTACTTCGAGCAGGTTGTTCGATTCCATGGCTGTCATTCATAGAGAATACAACGTACCGAATGCCCCGGCTCTGTTTCCAGAAAATCGGGCACCTTCTCATCGCAGCGGCCGGGAATGAACTGCGTGCAGCGTTCGGCAAATGGACAGATGTCGGGCGGATCGAGGGGGACGGGGACAATGCCCTCGATCGTGTCCAGGCGGACCCGCGCCCTGCGCCCTGTCCTGGGGATGGAGCGCAACAGGGCCTGGGTATAGGGATGTTGGGGCGAGCGGAAGATCTGCCTGACAGTGCCGAATTCGACCACCCGTCCCAGGTACATCACGGCGACTTCATCGGCCATATTGGCAATCACACCCAGATCATGGGTAATGAACATGATCGACATGCCCATCTCGGCCTGAAGCGTCTTCATCAGACGTAGAATCTGGGCCTGAATGGTCACGTCCAGCGCTGTCGTCGGTTCATCTGCGATGAGGAGTTTGGGCTTGAGGGCCAGCGCCATGGCGATCATCGCGCGTTGACGCATGCCGCCGGATAGCTGATGCGGATAGGCGTCGACACGTTCTTCAGGAATGGGAATGCCGACCAGGCTGAGGAGTTCAACGGCGCGGCTGCGCGCCTCATCCCTGGTCGCGTCTTCGTGGACCAGAATGGCTTCCATGATCTGATCGCCGACGGTGTGCACAGGTGAGAAAGCCGTCATCGGCTCCTGAAAGATCATCGAGATATCGCGGCCGCGAATGTCGCGGATCTCTTTTCCGGACGGAGCGAGGGCAGCCAGATCGGTGATATGGCCGTTCTGGTGCAGCAGAATCTCTCCGGTCATCTGCGCAAACTCAGGTACGATGCGCAGGATCGACTGGGCAGTAACGCTCTTGCCACAGCCCGATTCGCCTACAACACCGAGTGTACGGTTCTTGTGAATGGTGAGCGATACACCGTTCACCGCTTTCAGCAGGCCCTCTTCCAGGGGAAAGAAGGTGTGCAGATCTCTGAGTTCGAGGACTGGCTCTTGCTGTTCCATTGCTGCTACTTGTAGGGGTCGGCGGCGTCACGCAGCCCATCGCCGATAAAGTTAAACAGGAGCACTGTTATGATCACAAGCAGGCCGGGGATAAGCATCCAGGGCTGCACAGCCACGCTGCGGACGTTCTGGGCATCCTTTAGCAGGGTGCCCCAGCTGACCGCGGGTGCACGAATGCCGAGCCCCAGGAAGCTGAGCGCCGTCTCACCCAGGATCATGTTGGGGATGGCCAGGGTGAGATGGACGATGAGATAGCTCATGAACCCCGGCAACAGGTGTTCAACGATGATCTGCATATCGGTGGAACCGGCGACTTTGGCCGCTATGACAAAGTCCGACTCGCGCATTTCAAGCAGTTTACCGCGCACGACGCGGGCCAACCCGGCCCATCCGATAATGGAAAGAATGATGGTGATGGAAAAGTAGATCTTGACCGGCGACCATCCCGCGGGCACGGCCGCGCTGAGCGCCATCCAGAGAGGTATGGTGGGGACGATGATCACAAACTCGATAATGCGCTGGATCAGCATGTCGGTGGCGCCGCCGAAGTAGCCAGAGATGCCGCCAAGAAGGCAGCCCAGTATAAAGCTGATCATGACGCCAACCAGCCCAACGGAGAGGCTGACCTGGGCCCCGGCGAGAGTCCGCGAAAAGAGATCGCGGCCAAGCGAATCGGTGCCGAACAGAAAGATCACGCCGCCTTCTTCGGGGAGAAAGAAATGGAGGTCCATTGGAAAGAGACCCCAGAACCGATAGGATTCTCCCTTTTGGAAGAAGCGAATGCGGTAGATCTGTGAGGTATCTTCCGTATAGACGCGGGTGAAGGTATTGAAGTCGATTTCACCGTCCAGTTTATAGACAAAAGGGCCCCGGAATCGGCCTTCACTGTCGAAGAGGTGGATGCGGGAGGGAGAGGCGCTTAAGTAATCCTCATGTTTCGTCAGCCGGCCGTAGGGGACCCAGAACTGATAAGTGATCGCCAGGACATAGAGAATCCCGAGCAGGGAAACAGAAACTACAGCCAACCGATGTCTTTTGAACTTGCGCCACATCAGTTGCCACTGTGAGGCCAGGAAGTAGCGCTCTTCGGCCGTGATCCCGGCCTCCCGTATCCCGACTCCGCTTGAAACACCGGTTGTTACGTCGGTTGTCATCTCAAGTCTTTCCTTCAAAACGGATGCGTGGGTCTACAACGATCAGTAGAATGTCAGAAAGAAAGGTACCGATCAGCGTCAGAATACCCAGAAACATCACAATACTTCCTGCCAAGAACATATCCTGGTTGATAAGCGCCATGAAGAGGAGAGGACCGGTGGTCGGCAGGCTCAGTACGATGGCGACGATGGTCTCGCCGGAGACGATGCCGGGCAGCTGCCAGCCGACCGTGCTGACGATCGGATTGATGGCCAAGCGTACCGGGTACCTGAACAGCAGCTTTCCTTCGGCAACGCCCTTGGCGCGAGCGGTGATGACATACTGTTTGCCCAGTTCATCGAGCAGGGTGCCGCGCATGACGCGAATGATTCCGGCAGTGCCGGCGGTGCCGATAACGATGATAGGAACCCAGAGATGGGTGAAGAGATCCCATATTTTGCCCAGAGACCAGGGGGCGAGGGCGTACTCGGAGGAAAAGAGGCCGCCGACGCTGATGCCGAGGTACTTGAAGAAGAGGAACATCAGGATGAGAGCGAGCATGAAGTTGGGCGTCGCCAGCCCGGCAAAGCCCAGCACAGAAAACAGATAGTCGGTGAAGCCATACTGGCGGGTGGCGACATAGATCCCGATCGGCACGGCAACGACATAGGTGAAAAAGAGGGTGAGCAGCGAGAGCAGAACCGTGTAAGGCAGACGCTCCCTGAGCAGCCTGCCCACGGGCTGATTCCATTCGAAAGAGCGGCCCATTTCACCCTGCAGAAAGCGTCCAAACCAGCGAACGTACTTCTCTACAGGGGTGGCGTCAAGACCGTATTCGCGTTTGAGGGCTTCGATTTCAGCCTCATCGATGATGTCGCCCTCCTGTTCCAGGCGGGCGACGTAGCTGGTCAGGAAATCGCCCGGCGGCAGCTGAATGATGACAAACACAACTATGCTCAGAAACCAGAAAGTAACCACCGCGTAGATCAGTCTTTGTACGATATAGCCGATCATTTCTTCGCCTCGTACGGAGATTGCAGCAGGGAGATCCTCTTGCCTTCGTCTAGCGCCTGCTGGGCTTTGAGGGCAATCTCTGTCATCCGAAAGAGCTCTTCAACCCCGGCGAAAGAGCCGTCCTGAACCGAGCTGACAAAGGCCGTGTACCAGTTGGGCGTGTCGGGAGTCTTGAGGTTGCAAACCCCGTCCTGTTCGCTGATCAGCTTGGCGGTCTCCTCGTTGGCGATACTCTCGACAACGCCCTGTGTGCCTGAGATCATCATGCGCTCGTCGCCATGGGTGGGCGCGGTGGCAGGACGCAGAAAATCGAGCATCACGGTGGAGACGCCTCCGTTGCGCATCCGCAACAGGACGGCGGCCTGGCTTGCGCAGCCCGGAAAGTCCGGGTGGGCGGCCGTCGTCTCCCAGCCGGTTACCTCGGTAAATACATCGCCCAGCGACCAGACGAGCCAGTCGATGACGTGAACGCCGACAAAGGGCACGATACCGGGAAATGTCTCGCGAGTGCGAAAATGGTCCGGCCGCCTGGCTCCCCAGCGGTAGGAGATCTGGCTGTAGCTGCCAAGGGGCTCGCCGATCTTGCCGGCATGTACGGCATCGCGAGCGGCTTCAAACCATTTCATTCTGCGGTAGCCGTGTAGTGCGGCAAGCGGGGTCCCGGCCTCACTGGCCACGGCGTACAGGTGTGAAAGGCTCGCCAAATCCATCGCCAGCGGTTTCTCCGTCATGACGGCGATGCCGCGTTTCAGGCATATTTCGGTCAATCCCGGAACCTGCTGCGGGGGGACGCAGATCTGCACGAGGTCGGGAGATTCCTTATCGAGCATCTCCTCATACTCGGTATATCTGTTTGTCTCAGAGGTCACGCCCGGGGCGCTGGCGAAGGAGTCCAGCGTTTCGCCGGGAATCGCCAGTGCGACGGCTACGATTGCAACGTCGGGCAGATCGTGCAGCATCTGCTCGTAGTAATCCAGGTGTCCTGAGTGACCGAGTAGGGCGAATTTCATTGGAGCTTCCTCTCTACCTTGTAGAACCGTTTTTCCACGCCTGGATCAGTCTCTATAGCAGCCTTTCGCTTCCGGCCTCCTTGGGAGCCCACAGTTCATCGTACGTATAGTTTTGCGGGGCGGCGAGTGTTTCTTGGGGCAGCTCCCAGTCGGGCTGAAAAGTCCGGATCAGATTCACGGCGTTCTGAGAAGCGATACGATCGCGGGTGGCCTCGTCAATGTCTGCGGATTCCAGCTGGGCCTGGAGGATGCGAAAGTCGTAGTAGGGCAGGTCGCTGCCGAAAAGAATGCGCTCACTGCCGAGTTCGTTTACCAGTTGCGGCAGGTCCCAGTCGGACCGTGAGCCTTTGGGGCGCTGTACGATCTCAAACCAGACGTTATCCAGCTGCTGGCAGGGCTCCATTTCCTCTTCGGTCCCGGCATGGACGATGAAGGTCAGGTTAGGGAACCGCTTTGCATAGGCCGCGGTCCGGTCTGCGCTCTCATGCAGAAGGCAGAGCCCGCCCTTGAGTGAGGCGACTTCGAGAAAAGGATAGAGCTGTCTTTCGAAGGTCATGCCGGCGGGATGCCACATGATGCCCTGGAGACCGCCTTCGACCAGGGTCTCTTCAAAGGCGTCGGCCCCGACCTGGCCGTGGCGCAGCTCGATCAGGGCAAGGCCGATGGGAAAGCGATCGGGAAACTGCTGACAGGCGCGGACGATGATCCCGTTCTGGTCCCTGGTGTCGAGTATGCCCCGAATCTGCGACGAACCGACGGCGGTGGGCCCGATGACCGAAGCGACGACGCCGGCGGAGGCCATGCGGGCCAGGCAGCGGCCGGTCGTCTGGCCGACAGCCGGGTCGTAAGTGATGGTCGTGCCGATATGGCAGTGTACATCCACGTAGGGTCGCATCTTCACTCCACTCCTATCGCACGCCGTTCGGCGGTTGCTCGGCGCGCCGCTTCGATAATGGCCAGATTGTGCCGCGCCTTTTCGCCGTCCACCGGCATTTCCGACCCGCTGGCGAGCGCCTCAAATGTGGCGGCGTAGCAGCCGAAGTGACCGCCAACGCCGGGGTTCTCTTTCACCACCGGTTCGGGTATTTCGAGAGAACTCCAGCCGTCTTCCTCGCCGCCGTAGCGCCAGAACGGCTCCTCGTCGCGGTGAAACACGCGGATCGATCCATTGGTGGTGTGCACTTCGCACCAGCGGCCCCTTTCAGCTGTGATCGCCGGCGAACACCATGATGCCGACACCGTGGACACGGCGCCGTCCTCGTGTTCAAACAGGAGGATGGCGAGATCGTCGACGTCGATATCGAAACGCATCGTTTTCACCCTGGCTTCGACATAGCGGACCGGCGAACCCATCAACGCTTCGACCGAGTAGATCTCATGATAGGCGGTATCGCTGATGCAACCGCCGCCCACCGCCTTTTGGGCGCGCCAGGCCATGGCGGGATTGGCATGGTCGCTGCCAAAGTCAGCCGGTTTCATCCCCATGCATTGACCACGACCTAAAATCGGCTTCCCCAACTTCCCCGTTCGCAGTTGACTCAGCGCTTCCTGCATTGGCAAGGAAAATAGCAGATTGTGCATGATGGCATAGGGGACACCGTTACGGTTGACCGCTTCCAGTATGGCGTCGGCCTCCTCCAGCGAGGTCGCCATCGGTTTTTCGGAGATGACGGCGACGCCGGCCTCGGCTGCCTGGATGGCGTGTTCGGCGTGCATGGCGTGCGGTGTGGCGATGGAAACCGCGTCGATTTCGGCCTTGGCGAGCATGTCGCGATAGTCGGCATATCTCTGCGCCGGCGGCACCTCAAGCGTATTGCCTGCATACTCAAGGTTGTCGGGGACAGGGTCGGCGACCGCAACGACGTCTACTGCGTCCGGCAGGGCGAGATATACGGAAATATGGTTGATGCGCACGATACCGCCGCATCCAATCAGACCCAAGCGTACCGGTTTTGTTACCTTCCTCTTCGGTTGCGTCATCTTGACATCGGCGCGGGCGAAACTCAGGGCGTTCCCGGCCTCTCCTTTCTTTGCCTTCTGTTCGGAATTAAACGGTGCAATACGCTGACCATAAAGGAGCGCTATCGGGTATGGCTGTCTGCTGGAAGAGGCGGTGACGCGCATCGATCCGGAGCAGGTACGCCTTATCCATCCGTGCGGCGGGCCTTCACCGTCGCAGACGAATCAGTTTGTAGCGGCTCTTTAGCCGTTTTCCTGGCTGGACTTGAATACTAACGAAGAGTGGCAGATTTGAAAAGGGCCGTTTCCCACCCCGTTGCCAGTTCGATTCCTCCGTTGGTCCACCGAAACAGAGCAAACACCCTGTTCCCACCAAGGGCGAAAACAGGGTGTTGCACGGTCTTCATCGCTATGCCCTACTCCTCAATGAACCACTGTGAAGGCATGAACGGGGCATAGAAGTTGTTGTCCGAAATCCAGGCGGCGCCCTCCAACGGCACATTGTGGAGGCGATTGCTGATGATAACCGGGCGCGGCGTAAAGCCGATGGTGCCGATCATCGGGATTTCGCTGGTGAAGTAGTCATAGTACTCGGCGCCAAGCCTGTTGAAGTCATCGGTGCCGACGGCGGTCAGTTTGTACTGCTCGAAGATCTCTCTCTGCCGCTTGATCTCCTCCGGCGGTTCCACGCCCTCCTCGCCATTGGTCCGGAACCAGTCCTTCCACGTGCCGGTCCAGAAGGAGGTCTGGTCAACAGCGTAGTTGCTGCCCAGGGAGCGGCCGAACAGGGCGTTTCTGTCGAGATGCCAGGTCGGAATCTGCAGGTCATTGGTGGCTAAGCGTTGCGAGAAGAGACCGCCCTGTTCACCCAGATTTTCGACGATGGCCTCAAGCCCGACCTCGGCCCAGTCGTCCCGGACCAGTTCGGCCATGGCAATCTTGGGGCCTTCGGATACACCGACGTGGATGAGCATGCTCAGGCGGCCTTCGCCGTCAGGCCGCAGCCGGTATCCGGCGCTGTCGCGCTCGGTCAGGCCGATGGAGTCGAGAAGCGCGTTGGCGCGTTCCGGGTCATACTCGGCGTGGGTCGTGGCCCATTCCTCTTGGAAGAAACTCAAGCCCGGATTGACGGTAGCCGGGAAGGGTCTGCCCAGACCGAAGAAGAGCGTGTCGTTCATGCTCTCGCGGTCGATGCTGACCGACAAGGCGATGCGGAAGTCCTTGTTGTTGAACAGCTCCCGCAGAACGGGATCTTTGACAGTGCGATTGGGCATCAGACCCAGCTCGGCGGAGAAGAGGTTCTGGGCGAATTCGACGCGATAGTTCCCCTGTTCGGCGCCCTGCTGGAAGACCGACATATCCTTCATATCGATATAGTAGGTCTCGAAGTCGAACTCGCCGGCGCTGGCCTTGAGGGTCTGTACTTCCTTGTCACCGGTGATCACGGCCTCGATGCGATCGATATAGGGCAACTGGTTGCCGGCGGTGTCGACCTGGTGGAAGTAGGGATTGCGGACAACGACGGCGCGGTCGCTGGTGAGGGTTTCGTTCTTCCAGGCCCAGAGGGTAGGACCGTCGATGCGGAAGTTATTCGGAGGTCTGTTGTGGAAGTTGAAGGCCTGCATCCAGGTCTCAAATCCCTCTTCCTCAGCCAGCTTTTGGGCATCGGGGTTGTAGTCGATGTGCCATTGCTTCAGCCAGTGCTTGGGCATGATGACGTTGTTGTCGGTGGCCACGCCCGTGCGACCCAGGTAGTTCATGATGATCGGGTAGGGCACGCTGAAGCTGATTTCAACCACCGTGTCACTGATTTTGGTGAAGACTGCCGGTTCACCTCCGGCGCGCCAGATCGACCGCGGCCCGGCCGGGGAGAGGTCTTCATTCATTGCGACATCTTCCCAGGCGAACATGATGTCGTCGGTCGTGAACGGCTCGCCATCCGACCACTTATGGCCCTCACGCAGTTCGATGGTCAGGGTTTTGTAGTCATCGGAGAAGTAGTAGTCTTTGGCGATGTCCATGAAGACCTGGGTGTTGGAGAAATCATACCTGAAGAGCCCATTCATGCGCAGGGTGGCGAAGCTCCACAGATTGATTGGGTTGACCTCTCCGAAGCGCAGGGTGCCCCCGTAGGTGCCGATCCGGTCCTCGGGTTCAATCACCTGCGGCTCTGCCGGGAGCCGCTCATCGACCGGCGGCAACTCGCCGTTGGCGACCATCTCGGCCAACATGGGGGCTTCGTTATAGGCGGAAGATGACTCGGCTTCCGTACTCTCGGCCTCGGCTGCCGTTTCCGGTTCGGCCGCCTCGCCGGCTGCTTCTTGCGCTGCCGGCTCTGCACCACCGCAGGCCGCGAACATGGGAAGCAGCAGGATGAAGATGGCGGCAAGTGCCCAAATACGCAGTTGTGGTTTCACTTTTACTCTCCTTTGGGGTTGTAAACACGGAACCAGACCTGCCCGAAGTTAAAGCATCTGCTATGGTAGTTATTTCGCACCGAGTTGTCAAGGAGATAAAATTTTCTGGAGTCATCCCGGGTGGATTGGGTTTACAGGTTGTCTGAACATGGATATGAGGCTGGACATGGCTTAGTCGTGACCCAAGGTTTGCGAAAGTTCGCCGCCATTTTGAGGTGTACTGCAGAGTCGCGTGCGTTTCCATAAGGGAGTTCTCTGTGCTATACTTCGGCAAATTTTTTTCTTTCTTTTGGACAGGATTTGCACAATGGCCCGGTGGCGAGCTTACCATACGCCTGCAACCGTTGCTGAAGCGCTTTCGCTGCTGCACCAGCACAAGGACAAGGCGCGCATTATCGCCGGCGGCACCGATCTGATCCTCGATATGGAGGCCGAACACGAGTCGGCGCCCGAGGTGCTGGTGGATGTGACCAAAATTGGTGGCATCGACCGCGTGGCGCAGGAGGACGGCTGGATCGTTCTGGGCGCCGGAATCACGCATACGCAGATTGAGAACAGCCCGCTGCTGCGCGCGCATGCCAGGTGCCTGACCGAGAGTTGCGGCGTCATCGGAGGGCCGCAGGTGCGCAATGTGGCGACGCTGGGCGGGAATGTGGCGCACGCGCTGCCGGCGGCGGACGGGACGATCGGGCTGCTGGCGCTGGAGGCGGAGGTCGAGGTCGCCGCGCACAGCGCGCGGGGGACGCTGCATAGGTGGCAGCCGCTGCTCTCCATCTTTGCCGGCCCCGGCCGCAACCGTCTGGCCCCCGACCAGATGCTGCACGCGTTCCGCTTCCGGCCGACGTGTGTGCGGGCGGGCAACGCCTTCGACCGTATCATGCGGCCGCAGGGCGTGGCGCTGCCGGTCCTGGGCATCGCGGCCAGAGTGCGGATGGATGCAACGCTGCACCGGGTGGAGGATGCGGTCATTGCGATTGGGCCGGCCGGCCCGACCCCTTTTCGCGCGACGCGGGCGGAAGAGGCATTAACGGCGGCCAGGGCGTTTGACGATGACGCGGTGGAACAGGCAGTTGACGCGGCCCAGACGCAGGCCAGTTTGCGGACCAGCAAGTACCGCGCCTCCCAGGCGTATCGCCATGAGATGATAGGGGTGCTGCTGAGGCGAGTGCTGCAGACCTCGGTGGAGCGGGCGCGCATGAATGACGCGCCGGCAGAGCCGGAGGATGCGTAGCCAAGGCAGTGGTCGAGCGTTTGGCCACTCTTTTTGCAGTGAGGCGGGAGCGCGTGGGCTATGATCCACCTCACCTCGATTGAGAAAGGTCCCTCTTTCCCCCAAGAAGGGATATTCCCATATAACGTGCCTGTCATCGCCCGGTTGGAGAAGGTCCGTTTTGAGAGTTCGGTGACCTTTCTGGTGGGCGAAAACGGCAGCGGCAAGTCCACCTTTCTGGAAGCGCTGGCGACCGCTGTGCGCCTGCCGACGGTTGGCGCGGAGGAGGCGGGCAGCGATCCATCGCTGGCGGAGGTACGGCAGTTGTCGAGACACCTGCGCCTGGCCTGGACGAAACGGACGGGACGGGGATTTTACCTGCGGGCCGAGGACTTTTTCGGCTTTGCCAAGCGCATCGCCCAGATGCAGGCGGAGCTGCAGACGGAGATGGCCAACGTGGACGCGGAGTACGAGGGCCGCTCCGACTTCGCCAAGAGCATGGCGAAGATGGCATATTCGGGCCAGTTGGCCGCCATCGAGGAGAGCTACGGAGACGGACTTGACGCACGTTCTCACGGAGAGGCGTTCCTGGCCCTGTTTCAGGCCCGATTCGCGCCCAACGGCCTGTACCTGCTGGATGAACCGGAAGCGCCGCTCTCGCCCTTGCGCCAGGTGGGGCTGCTCGCCCTGCTGAAAGAGATGGTCGCCCGCGACGCCCAGTTTATTATCGCTACCCACTCGCCAATCCTGATGGCCTATCCCGGCGCCACCATTCTGAACTTCGACCAGTCACCCCCCCAGCCCGTGTCATGGGAGTCCTTGGAGCACGTGAGCGTGACGCGGGGTTTTCTGAACGATCCACAGTTGTATCTGAACCACCTGTAAGAACAGTTTGCAGTGGCCGGTGGACTGCGACCCCGAAAGCGTCCCGTCGGGAACCAGTAAAGTTCATGCGGACAGGAGCCATACGTGACACAACTTACTCTGACCGTCAATGGCGAGGAGCGCTGTCTTGACGTACCTCCCAGCCGTTACCTGGCCGAGGTACTGCGCTACGACCTGGGGCTGACCGGCACCAAGATCGGCTGTGACGAGGCCGAATGCGGCTGCTGCACCGTCATCGTCGACGGCCAGTCGGTCGACTCCTGCATTTACCCGGCGTTCAAGGCGCAGGGCGCGCAGGTGTTGACGATCGAAGGGCTGGCACAGACGCGGGCAGGTTCCGAGGATCAATCCTGCGACGCGCTTGAACTGCATCCGCTTCAGGATGCCTTTATCCGCCACGGGGCGACACAGTGCGGATTCTGCACGCCCGGGTTCATCATGCAGGCCAAGACGCTGCTGGACGAGAACCCGGACCCGAGCGAGGTGGAGATCAAGGAGTGCCTGAAGGACACCTACTGCCGCTGCACCGGCTACACGGCGATCATCAGCTCGGTGAAGGCCGCCAGCGAGTATTTGCGAACCGGCAGGATGCCGGATGCGGTGCTGCCGCCGGTGATGAAGCCGCTGACGCAGATCGGTCAGCCACTGCAGCGGCCGGATGCGGTCGACAAGGTGACGGGGGCGGCACTCTACACCGATGACTATACGTTCGACGGGATGCTTTTCGGGGCGACGCTGCGCAGCGAACACCCGCACGCGCGGATTCGCAGCATCGACGCCGACGCGGCGCGTGCGCTGGAGGGCGTGCACGCGGTGCTGACCCACGCGGACGTGCCGGGCGACCCGCGGCACGGGCTGGTCGAAAACGACTGGCCGGTTTTCGCGGGCGGACGCTATCCGGCACGCTATGTCGGGGATGCGATCGCGCTGGCGGTGGCGGAGACGGCGGAGATCGCGCAGCAGGCGCTGGCGCTGATCGGCGTCGATTACGAGGTGCTGGAGGCGGTCACCGATCCGCGGGATGCGTTGCAGCCGGATGCGCCGCAGCTGCACCCGGACCGTCCTGACGGGAACCTGCTCAAGCACATCAAGGTGCGGCACGGCGACGTGGAGGCGGGGTTCGCCGCGTCCGACGTCGTCGTCGAGCGCACCTACCGCACGCCGATGACCGAGCACGCCTTTCTGGAGCCGGAGTGCGCGCTGGCGGTGCCGGCGGGATACAGCGGGGTGCGCCCGTCGACCAGCAAGGAGAAGGGCGCGGCCGAATACGACAGCGACAAGCTGACGGTCTATGTGGGCAGCCAGATCCCGTACAGCGACAGGCGGCAGGTGGCCAAGAGCCTGGGCCTGGACGACGAAGAGGTGCGCGTAATCGGCACGTTGATGGGGGGCGGCTTCGGTGGCAAGGAGGACATTGCCGGGCAGATCCACGCGGCGCTGGCCGCGCAGGCGACGGGCCGTCCGGTCAAGATTCTCTACAGCCGGCAGGAGAGCCTGATTTTCCACCCCAAACGGCACAGCACGATCATCCGCATCAAGACGGGCGCCCTGCGCGACGGCACGCTGGTCGCGGTGGAGGCGGAACTGTACGGCGACAGCGGGGCCTACGCCAGCCTGGGCGAGAAGGTGATGACCCGCGCCACGACCCATGCAACCGGCCCGTACGTGATGCCCCATGCCAGGATCGACTGCTACGCCATGTACACGAACAACGCGCCCAGCGGCGCGTTCCGAGGCTTTGGCGTCACGCAGTCGGCCTTTGCGGTGGAGAGCAATCTCGACATTCTGGCGGCAGAGCTGGGCATGGACCCGGCCGAGCTGCGGCGGAAGAACGTGATGCGCGTGGGCGTCGAGACGGCCACCGGCCAGGAGCTGATCGAAAGTGTGGGGCTGCTCGAATGCCTTGACAAAGTGGAAGAAGAGATCAAGAGATCGGAGGCCGCGGGTCCGAGTTCGTCGCCTTCGGATCCCTGGGCACCGGTCCAGGTCGGAAGCAAGCGGTACGCCTGGGGTATCGCGGCGGGCTACAAGAACACCGGTCTGGGGGGCGGCGCGCCGGACAAGGCGGAGGCTGAGGTAGAGGTCTTCCCGGACGGCACGGCGGCGATCCGCACCAGCAGCGCGGAGATGGGGCAGAACCTGGTCGGCGTGCTGGCGGCCTGCACGGCGCAGGAGCTGGGTCTGCCGTTCGAAAAGGTACACGTGACCGTGATGGACACGGACCTGACGCCCGACGGCGGCCCCTCAACGGCCAGCCGCCAGACCTATGTGAGCGGCAATGCGGCCCGCCTGGCGGCGCGGGCCATGCGCGAGCAGATGCAGAACGTTTTGGCCGAAAAGTTCGACACGCACCCGGAGGTGATCGCCTTCCACGAGGGGCTGGCGTATGTGGACGAGAGGCGGCTGGCGAAGATGCACGGGGCGGAGCTGCCGGTTGAGGGCGCCAACGGCACGAACGGCAGCGCGGGCGGGATTCTGCCGGGGTCCACGCGCAGCATCTCTTTCGCCGATGCGGTCAACGCATTGCTGGCCGAGAACCGGTTGCCGAAGATCCGCTATGAGTACTGGGCGCCGCAGACGCAGCCGCTGGGGACGGGCGGCGACATGCACTTCGCGTTCTCGTACGCGGTGCACGCGGCGCAGGTGAGCGTGGATACCGAAACGGGCGAGGTGGCGGTGGAGCGGGTGATCTCCGCCCACGACGTTGGCCGGGCCATCAATCCCCTGAGCCTGCTGGGGCAGATCGAAGGCGGGATCGTGATGGGCATCGGCAACGCCCTGACCGAGAACTATATCGTCGAAGACGGTTTCCCCTGGACCGAGCGCCTGGGCCAGTACAAGATGCCGGGCATCAAGATGACGCCGAAAATGGACAGCCACATCGTGGAGCATCCGACGGCAGACGGGCCGTATGGCGCCAAGGGCGTGGGCGAGATCAGCTCGATCCCGATCAGCCCGGCGATCACCAATGCCATATGCAACGCGGTGGGCGTTCGCTGCCTGGCCCTGCCGGTCGATCAGGACGCATTGCTGCTGGCGATGCGCGACGGCGAGAAGGAGATCGACGGTCACTGGGGACAGACGGGCGAGTGGTTGGTAGTCAGTAGTCAGTAGTCAGTGGTCAGCAACGGCACTGACGCTCGGCAGCCTCGGATATTCATGCAACTCCATCATGCTCTGCGCCTGGCGCCCGATGAACTCTCGGTTGTTACACTGGTTGGCGCCGGGGGTAAGACGAGCGCGCTCTTCCGGCTGGCGGAGGAGGCGGTTGGCGGCGGGCGCCGCGTCGTCACCACCACGACCACCCATGTTTTCGCGGCGCAGGCGGAGCAGGCGCCGGCCCGTCTCGAAGTAACGCCGGACAGGCCTGACGCAGTTGACTGGGCTGCGCTGGAGGCACAGCTGGCGCGGCACGGGCACTGCCTGATCTGGTCGCAGCCCGGTGCCGGCAGCGGCTCAACCGACCCCTCTCTTACAGGTTCCAAACGGCAGGGCCTTCCTCCGCAGGTTGTGGACGCGCTGGCAGCGCGGGCCGTTGATCTGGGCATCAGCCTGATCGCGATCGAGGGGGATGGCAGCCGGCGGCGGCCGGTGAAGGCGCCGGCGCCGCATGAGCCGGTTATTCCCGATTGCACAACCCACCTGGTACCGGTCGCCGGTCTTGACGGGCTGGGGCGGCCCCTGGATGAACCTCACATGCACCGGCCCGAACGGGTGCGCGCCCTTCTGCAAGAGGAGGACGCGTCGACGCGCCTGACGCCGCGCATGCTGGGACGGCTGCTGGTGGAGCCTTACGGGCGAGGAGAGAGGGGGGAGGAGAGAGGAGAGAGAGCAGCTCGCAGCGGCGCGTCCCGCCCTGCGGGCGCGAGATTGGTGCCGCTGCTGAACAAGGCGGAGAGCGCGCCCAGGCTGGCGGCGGCGCGGCTGATTGCGCAGCAGTTGGCGCAGCGGAGTCAGCCGGCACTTATCGGCGCAGTGGGGCCGGAGAGCGGGACGGCCGTGCGCGAGCGCTGGGGGGCGACGACGGCGGTTGTGCTGGCGGCGGGAGAGAGCCGCAGGATGGGGGAGCCGAAACAGCTGCTGCGCTGGCAGGGGGAGCCGCTGGTGACGCGAGCGGCCCGGATTGCACTTGAGAGCGGTGCGTCGGAGACGGTGGTGGTGACCGGCGCGGTCGGTGAGCAGGTGGAGGATGCGCTGTCGTCCTTGCGCGAGGCGGGGCGCGGGCGTCTGCGTGTTGTTCACAACGCGGCGTGGCAGGCGGGGCAGGCGGGGTCGGTGCGCGCCGCGGTTGAGGCGCTGCCGGCCGCTTGTGAGGCGGTCCTGTTTCTGCCGGTGGACCAGCCGCGGCTGCCAGCAGGGCTGTTGCGGCGGCTGTGGCAGGTGTGGCGCGGCGGCAGCGATCTGGCGGCTGTGGCGGTGGACGGGGCGGTTCGCGGCGCGCCGGGGCTTTTTGACCGGCGTTTCTTCGGTCAGTTGAGGCAGGTCGAGGGAGATGGGGGCGGGGGGAGGCTGCTGCGCCGGTACGCGGCGGAGGTCAGCGCGATCGAGGTGCCGCTCGAGTGGGTGGCCGACGTGGACACGCCGGAGGACTGGCGGACGGCGGTGGATCGAGGTTAGGTTTCGTTGGCATATTGGCAAGGCCGTTCAGATTCAACAGGAACGGATCGATCCGCGAAGAGGCGCGAAGAACAACTTAGGCGTATCGCATTTTCTTTATTTGCCAGTTAAAGCGAGGTGAGGCGGCATGTCTACGCTTGAGAACGGAATCCGTTGCAGCCCGGCCATCCACGCGCCGGGGGAACGTCAGATTACCTTCAGCCAGGCCATTCACGAAGCTGTTGCCGAGGAAATGGCACGCGACGAGCGCGTCTTCGCCATCGGTGAAGATATTGCCGTGGCCGGCTCGGTATTCAAAGTGTTCGTCGGCCTGTATGAGAAGTTCGGCCCGGAACGGGTTATCGATTCGCCCATTTCCGAGGCGGGTATTGCCGGCATCGGTGTGGGCGCGGCCATCACGGGTATGCGGCCCATAGTGGACATCATGTTTTGCGACTTTGCCACCCTGGTGATGGACCAGCTGATCAACCAGGCGGCCAAGACCCACTACATGTCCGGCGGCAAGCTGAGGGTGCCGATGGTCTTGCGGACGACGATGGGGGCCGGTAGCCGCACTGCCGCCCAGCACAGCCAGTCTCTGCATGCGCTCTTCAGCCACATTCCCGGCCTGAAGGTGGCGATACCGGCCACCCCTTACGACGCCAAGGGTCTGATGAAGAGCGCCATCCGCGACGACAATCCGGTCGTCGTTTTCGAAGACAGGACGCTCTTTCAACGGGAGGGGCCGGTACCGGAGGCGGAGTATACCCTGCCCCTGGGCCAGGCGGACGTGAAGCGCACGGGTGACGACATCACAATTGTCGCGACCAGTTCAATGGTGTACGTTGCCCTGGAAGCGGCGGACAGGCTGGCCGCGGCCGGCATCAGCGCAGAGCTGATCGATCCGCGCACGACGTCCCCTCTGGACACCGGGACACTGGTTCAGTCGGCCCGAAAGACCGGCCGGGCGCTTGTGGTGGACGAGGGCTACCGGCAGTATGGCGTCACCGGTGAAATCGCCTCGGTCATCGCCGACGGCGCGTTCTACTATCTTGACGCCCCGGTCAAGCGTATCGGCGCCATGGACGTGCCGGTACCGTTCTCGCCTGCGATGGAGGACTTGACGATCCCCAACGCGGACTACGTGGTCGAGACGGCCAAGGCCATGTGCGGGATGGGATGAAAGGCCTAAGGGCGAGGAGAGAGATAACTTCGTTCGCCTCGTTCGGCGTTGCGAACTGATTATGGCTGCGTGGTCACGTTACAGTATGTAGTTCCCTTATTGATCGCTGGCTTTGGATGCATCGTCGGCGCGCCAGGCGTCGCTGATCAGGCGGAAGATGTCGGTTTCGGTGACGATGCCGATGGGCAGGAGTTTCTTGCCGCTGGCCTCTGCCGGCTGGACCACAGGAATGCCGCCGATCTTGGTTTCCATCATCTTTTCCACGAGCTGGCCGAGCGCTGCTTCGGGCGCGATTGCAATAACGTCGGCGGTCATCACATCGCGCACGGTCAGCCACTCCTCGGCAAGGCCCGGATTGTAGCGGCTGGCCACGCTGCCGACGGTTTCCGCTTCCAGCACATCGGCGTCGGTGACGATGCCGCACATGTAGCCGTCCTGGTCGATCACAATGATGCGGCGCACATTGTTTTCCTCCATCAACCCCGCGGCATCCACGGCCAGGGCGTCGGGATCGATGGTGATCACCGGCGCGCTCATGATTTCGCTTACCAGTATGCGATGCATTGATGACTCCATTGTGCGGGTACTGGCAGTACCGGCCACAAACCAAAGCGCTCTTCAGGAAGAGTGCTCGACGACAAACCGCAATACGTCAGTCGTCGTGAAGATTCCGACGACTTTGCGTTCCACAACCACGGGCAACCCGCCGATCCTGTAATCCAGCATCAGACGGCAGGCGACATCTATCGAACTGTCCGGCGCAACGGTCACCGGGTCGGCGGTCATGGCATCGCTGACAGGCAGCTTCGCCCAGAAATAGTTGATTTCGAATAGGCTGAGCGTGGTGACGGTGGACGGGGCGGCCTGGCGCAGATCACCGAAGCTGACGATGCCGGTCAGATGGCCGTTGTCATCCACGACGGGCAGACGGCGACAGTGATGCTCCGCCATGAGGTCGCGTGCGTCGGCGAGGGAGTCCTCTTTGTGGCAGGTATGCGGATTCGGAGTCATCCAGTGCTGTACCTGGCTGCTATCGGACCCCATCGGCGCCTCCACACCAAGAATTCGTATTCAACGGATGGTATCTTGCCGGATAAGGTCGATGGCCGTCCGCATCTCCGTCAACAGAGCGCCGCTATGGGGGCCGGTTGCGCAGAAGGACAGCGTCCGCTCGGAACCGTTACCGCCCATCATGTGCGTTAGGCCGCCGGTTAGATCATGGGACAGCCGCCTTTGACTGATGAACGCTGAAGAGTGCGCGTCCGGGCCGCTGTCGAAACGGACCGTAAGGCGGTCGGCCGGCAGCAACTCGCCGAGGCGGTCAGCCCATTCGATAACGACGACGTGGCGAGTGGGGGCTGGGTCGGTCGGGCAGGCGCGTTCGTCGAGCGGTTCCTCATCGAGGATGTCGAGAATTTCATCCATGCCCAATCCGTAGATTTCGCCGGCCAGAGACTCGCTGTCGCCGGCCAGCCGGTAACTATCCACGTGAAACAGGCGCAGGTCGTGTGAGGTGGAGGTATATTCGTTGATCAGGGTAAATGTGGGGCTGGTGACGCGCGCGTGCACGCCCAGTCCCCTGGCCAGGCCCTGCGCAAAGGTTGTCTTGCCAGCACCCAGTTCGCCAACGAGACCGATCAGGGCGCCAGTGGTTTGCGGCGGCTGGCCGATTCCTGGCCGTTGCGGAAAACAGATTGCCTGCCCCAGCAGTTCGCCGAGATTTTGAGTTTCCAGTGGAGACGAGGATAGGACCGGGAAGCGGGAGTGATCGTTCACCCAATTGATCTCTGACAAGTCCGCCGCCCGTCACGGGACTGGGATGTCCGGCGGCCCGAAGTTGAGGGGCCTATCGGAATCGATACCCTCACCTCTGCGATTGTACCCCCCACGTTGCCGCGAAGCCAAATGCAGGAATTATCGCGTTCCTGTTACAATAAAGATTGGTAGTTCGTGTAAAGCCCACGGATTCGGACACCAATAGCCAGTTTCGGACACCAACGACCAGTCACCAGCCGCTGCATTCATGCTGTCAGGATCTCCATTACGCCGCCTCCTCGTCGCCGGCCTCATCATAGCGATACTCGGAGTATTCTTCGATGTAATCGTCCCGCGGCTGACGCCGTGGCCGATACTCACTCCCAAAAACGTTGATGGAGGCGGGCTGCCAGGCGATATAAGACTCTCCGGGTCACCCACCTTACAGACACTGTCCATAGACGGTCAGGTGGTGTTGGAACGCTCCGGTTCCCATTTCGGCAGACCCCGGATCAGTCCTGACGGCACGCTGATGGCGATAACGGTGGTGCCGACGGGGACGGAGACGGTCGGCCTGGCGGAGATCTATGTGATCGAGCGGGCCACTGGACGCGTGCGCGAGCGCATTCCCGGTCACAACCCGCGCTGGCAGGCGGGACGCAGCAACCGGTTGCGCTTCGATCAGCTCGAGGCCAACGGGATTCGCTCCGCCTTATACGACGCCACGGACAGGTCGATCATACGCGAGGACAGCCTGCAGCCGGACGACAACCCGGCTGATCTGGAAGCGGCGGAGTTGGAGGCAGCGACGCTGACCTACCCGGCGACGATCCGGGTGGCCCACCATCCGGAGAACAACTGCCGCAGCGTTCCGGACTGGCAGGTGGACGTGATCCCGTTTGAGGAGTATGTGGCCCGATCCGTTCCCGCGGAGGTCCCCATCTCCTGGTCAGCGGAGGCGCTGGCGGCCCAGGCCATCGCAACGCGCACGTACGCCTGGTACCAGATCCGGCGCAACCGGCGCTACTATGACGTGACCGACTGGGCCAATTTCCAGATGATGTGCAACAACCGCTTCTCATCGACGGACGCGGCGGTCAGCAGGACGGCAGGCCAGTACCTGGCCTACTCGGGCGACAGCACGAGGGCGCCGATCATCGCCATGTACAGCGCCAAGAACAGCCATCCGACGCTGACAAACACGGCGGTTGCCTATCTGAAGGCGGTGGCGGACGAGACCGGCCTCGGTGAAAAACGCTGGGGTCACGGTTACGGGCTGAGCCAGTGGGGCGCGGCGCGGCGGGGCAATGCCGGCCAGACCTATCGCCAGATTCTCGGCCATTACTATACAGACGTCACGTTACAGAATGCCAGCCAGCCGACGCAGGCGATTGGCGGGCTTATCGGCCTGTCCCTGAAGGGCTCATTCCCGAGCGGCGGTTTGCGTTGGGACGCGCTGGTGCCGGCGGAACCTCTGTCGGGCACAGTCGACCTCGAGCCGGGGCCGGACTCTCTGCCGATTCGCGGTGTCTGGCTGCGCAACTCCGATATCACGAGCGGCAGTACAATCACGGCTTCCCTGACGCTCAGCAACACGTTGCAGGAGCAGAAAGTGTTGCAGGTGGACTGGGACCCGCCTTCTTCGCCGACATTCGAAGCGCCGTCGGCGGTGGAGGTGCAGCGGGCCACGCTTACGCTCGCCGTCCCGGAAACGGGCGCGCTGATCGGTCTCAGCAACAGCTGGACGTGGCAGGGGGAAGACCTCTACAAGACCACCGGGGAGGCTGTTGACGATGCCGAGGCCGACGGCAACCGGGCCATGGAGGCGCGCGCCGACGACCACGAACTGGGCTGGTGGTACGGCCCATACGCAACCGGCATCCCCCACGACGCCACCTATCGCGTCCTTTTCCGGATGCGCCGCGGTGAACCTGACGACGACGATGACGACAATGTATTGCCGGACCAGCCCATCGCCCATCTGGATGTGACCGACAAGGGCGGAACCGTGATCCTGGGATTGCGCGACATCTGGGCGAGCGATTTCACAGACGCGGACGAATACGTCGAGATCCCGGTTGATTTTCATCCGTTCAACCCGATTGAAGGGATCGAGTTCCGGGTGAAATGGTTCGGAGACGTGGACCTGGCCTTGGACCGGGTACAGCTGTGGCAGCTGCAAGACATAACGTCGAAGACGAAGATCGATTGGGCGCTTCCCAACAGCGGCGTATCGACGGTTTCGGCGATCGCGTTCGACAGCGCCAGAAATGCCAGCCCGGTCGTCACCAAGCAGATCGAGTTTGGCAGCGAACAGCCGCCTGTGTTCGGCGATATCGAGCACGTGCAGGGCTGGTGGACAAGACTGCCTGTCCTGATATCGGTCCCTGTGCAGGACTTTAACAGCGGGTTGGATTCAACCAGCGGACGGTTGCTGCTGGGTGACGAGGAGAAGTCCGCGGTTTTCAGCCTGCCCAACGATCCCCTGGCCGCGCAGAAGCTGTCAGCATCCCTGGCCGACCTTGCTGACGGCACCTATACTGTGCGCTTTCGGGCGAAAGATCGATCGGGGTTGCAGGGGGAAAGCGATCCCGGCGAGTTGCGCATCGACCGGACGGCGCCGACTGTTGAGGCCCAGGCCGTGCAGTTGACTTCGGACACCACGAACGAAGGGGACGGCGACAGCACCACCGGACAGCAGGATTCTTCGGCTACGCCCTCGGTGAGTGCGCGCGGGCTGTTCAGCGGGACTGTCCAGGTCACCCTGTCGGCCGAAGACGCCACCAGCGGCGTCTGGGGAATCGCCTATGTCCTCAACGACGGGCCGGTCATACTGTACAGCGAGCCGTTCACTATCGCGGAGGACGGCGTTCACAATGTGCGCTACTGGGCAAAGGACAATGCCGGCAACTATTCGAGCAGCCAGCGGCTGCGCGTTTGGGTACGCAGCGGCAGTTCATCGGACGGCAGCTCATCCGACAACGGTTCATCTGACAGCGGTTCAACGAGCGGCAGTGCATCCGGCGACAGTTCGCTCAGCAGCAGTGCACCCAGCGACAGTGCAAGCGCCGGCCCCTATTTGTATTACGCGTTCATCCCGGGACTGAGGCAGGACGAATAGGGCGCGTGCTGCCCGCCTCCTCTGCGGTGGGTGCCGGCGTTTCAGACATCAGTGGCTACAATCCATTGCAGGAGCTGATCACCGTGCTCTTTGACCAGGGCGGTGGCCCGTTCCGGGTCGGCGGCTTCGGCGCGTATTTCGAAGAGGGGCTGTTCGGGGTTGGGGCCGATGTGGACCCACTCCTCGGCGCCGAAGTGGATCTTGAGGCCATCGATCGTGACGACGCCGTCCCCCTGATAGCTCTGGTTCAGGAGGCGCATGACCGTTCCTTTGGCTTCCCACGGGCAATCGACGCGGTGGTGGGCCATAAAGAAATGGGGCAGGCCGGCCACGATTTCACTGACCGCCGCCTGACGCAGGCCAAGGTATTCAAGCAGGCGCACGGTCGCCAGCAGACCGTCGGAAACCGGCTGCAGATCGGGGAAGATGAAGTGGCCCGCCCCATCGGTGGCGAAGAGTACATCGTCGCCCGCGGCCCGCATCAGGTCGCGCAGATCGTTCTGTGTAGAAACGATCTGACCGCCGTAGCGGTCCACGACGGTCTCGAAGGCACGCGGCAACACCGCGGGCAGGGCGACCTTTGCGCCGGGATTGGCGGACATGGCCAGCTCCAACAGGAGCAGCGCCGCGGTCATATCGTCGAGCACGACCCCTTTTTCATCGATAAGGAAGACCCTTTCGCCGTCCACGTCGAGCTTTACGCCGACACCGGCGGTGAGGACGCCCATGATTTTGGCCATGTGCTGAAGTTGATGGCGGAACTGATCGCGCAGCGCGCCCATCATCGGTCCATTCAGAGGCAGATAGTCGACTTCGAGGAGATTGAGAATGGTGGACAGCGTATCGCCGCAGAGGCCGTGGGAGGTGTCGACTACGATTTGAGGTTGGACGTGGGGGGCGGTGGCGCGGATGCGGTCCTGGTCGACACAGGCGAGAAAGCTTTCGATATAGCCTTCGGTGGGGTCGGCAGGATAGTCGATCTGACCGACTTCATCGAGAAAGGCGCGGCGGAAGTCTTCGCGGGAGAAGCTGCGTTCGACGGAGCGTTCGGAGGCCCGGCTCTGATCGAGGCCCTGGCCGTTCATGAAACGGATGTCGACGACGCGCTGGTCGAGGGGGCTGAGGCGGACGTGTACGCCGGCCGCGGCGGAGGCGTGCGTGCGGATGAAATGACGGGCGACGGGCACAGGCACCTCGCCGAGATCCCAAACGTCGACGCCGGCGCTGGACAGGCCGCTCATGAGGGCGCGAATGAGCATGCGGGAGCTGCGGTGTGAGTCGCGGTTGATGACGACGTAGCTGCCGCGCGGGAGGTTGGCGCCAAGACTGCTGCCGAGCTTGGCGGCGAATTCGGGCGTAATGTCAACATTGACAACGCCGCTGACACCGGCTCCGCCAAAGAGAGAACGGCGGCCGCGGCTGCCCCAGATGATGCTCTCGCGCACGACCGCGCCCGGCTCGATGCGCTTGTTCGGCCACAGTTTCACGTCGGGATGGACGACACAGTTCTCGTCCAGCACACAGTTGTCGCCGATGACGACGTCCTCATAGGCGATGGTACCGCTCTTGAGGCTGCACTGGCGGCAGACGATCGCGCCCAACAGCTCGCAGGTCTCGCCTATGTAGGTGTTGCGCCAGACGACGCAGTTTTCCAAGCGGCTATAGCGGTCGACGATAGTGTAGTCGCGGACCACGCACGGCCCCTGGATGGTCACGCCCTCCTTGACTTTGACAGCGTTGCCGAGATAGACCGGCCCGATAATGCGTGCGTCGGCGGCAATCTCGACATCGGCGCCCAGGATCAGGTCGCCGCGCGGGCGCGTGCCCTCGAGCAGGGGCGCAGCTCCGCCACCGGCGTCGGCAGGTGCGGACGCCGGGAAAGCGGCGGCCGGTACTGTTTCACCCATGGGCTGGGGCAGCCAGACTTTACCGCTGATAAGGTCGGCGCTGGCGCGCATGTATTCGCCGATGGTGCCGACGTCACACCAGTAGCCCTCGGCCACGTAGGCCTGCAGCCGCTCTCCGCGTTGCAGGAGATCGGGGAACAGCTCGGTGGAAAAGTCGTAGGCGGCACCGTCGGGGATGAAGTCCAGGACCGCCGGTTCGAGCACGTAGATGCCGGTGTTCACCCGGTCTGAGCGGACGGCGCTCCAGTCCGGTTTTTCGAGAAACTGGGTAATGCGGCTGTTTTCGTCGCTGACGACTGTGCCGTATTCGAGAGGGTTGGGAACGGGATAGACGGCGATGGTGGCGAGAGCGCCGATGGTGAGATGGTGTTGGACGGCGGCCTGGAGGTTGAAGTCGGTGAGGGCGTCGCCGCTGATGACGAGGAAGGTGTCGTTGAGATGGGCGGCGGCGTTCCTGACACCGCCGGCGGTGCCGAGAGGCATCTCCTCGACGACATAGGTGATTTTGAGACCGAGGGTGCTGCCGTCACCGTAGAAGTCCTGGATCACGGAGGGCAGATACTGGAGCGTGATGACGATCTCGGTAATGCCGTGGTATTTGAGCAACTCAAGAATATGACCGAGGACCGGCTTGTCGACAAGCGGGACCATCGGCTTGGGACGCCCAATCGTCAGGGGACGCAGGCGGGAGCCTTCACCGCCGGCCATGACTACGGCTTTCATATTGTGTGTCCAGTGACCGTTGGTCAGTGGTCAGTGGCTCGTGGGCTTCGCTGGCCACTGGTAAAGGGTAGCCGGCCGCTGCCGCTATATGGGCGGCCAGGGATAGTTTCGCTGGTGAACGGGCGGCGATGGGTAGTGGCGGGAAGAGAGCAGCTCGCGGATGCGGCGGCGCAGGGCATCCAGTTCAGGCGGGCTGAGAAGCAGGCCGAGCGTGCTGTGCACTGGGCCGGTGTCGACGAGATGCTGAAGCGACGCCAGGTCGGCGAGCAGGCCTTCCTCGATGGTTTCGCCGGCAAACTCCCAGATAACGGTGCGCAGCTTGTATTGATGATGGAAGCAGATGCCGTGGTCGATGGCCCACATATGCGCGTGCGCCAGTTTCCCCCACCCGCCTTCGACAGAAAACCGGCGGTGATGTCCATAGAGGCAGTGGCCGGCCTTGCGGTCGGCGTTGTTGATGAGGTAGTCGAAGAGTGTGAGGCGGCGCAAAGCGGGGGCATAGCGGGCGTCCTCGCGCATATTGAAGTAGTGTATGTCGGGATCACACTCGATGAAGAACTGGATGCTGCCGGGCCCGCGCGGTCCGTCGCGCAGGACTGTGGGCGGCACGAGGCGCCAACCGAGGGCTTCGCTGACGACGAAGGCGGCGGTCTCGCGCTGGCAGAGGGTGCCGGTCGGGAAATCCCAGAGCGGATTTTCGCCGCGGCGCGGTTTGTAGACGGCGGGGATCTCGTGCTGATGGTGATGTACGGTTGCCAGGAAGGCGTAGTTGGAACTGTAGGGCAGGAGACCTTTTTCTTCGATTCTGCCTTCTGCCAGCGCGCTCAGTATCTCTCTGTCGGCGGTCGCGGCCGGGCCGCCGCGCCCGTCTTGCTCCAGGTCGCGGCTGTTGTCTTCACTGTGCACCCGCTGTTCGATCGTCTTGTCGTTGTCCATCATTGCGGCAAGCTGGATGCTGACGGTGGTACAGTTGGTATCGGCGCGCCAGGGCGTGCGGCAGAGTTACGGTACAGGTCAATTGCAGGGCAAGTAAACTACAGTGCAAGTCAAATAGACAGCGGAAATGCGTGGCCGTTGGTGCGCGGGCAGAAGTGACCTTCTGGCTCGATGACGCGCCCACACAGGGGGCAGTCCGGCCGGCCGGCGGCCACGACTTGCAGGGCATGTTCGCTCAAGGAGCGCATCTGTGCGCGCGTTGCATAGAAGCGGGCCTTGGGATCGTCGCCGGGGTCTTCGACCGATTCGGGACTGGGCGGACCGGCCGGCGGCTCCTCCTCGCCTGCGGCGGGGTCGGGTACGGCCTGTGCGATCAGGACCATGAGGTCCTGCCGTTCATCGTACCCCAGCCCGAGCTGTCCGACGCGAAAGGCCGGCTCCAGCGGTTCGCGCAGACTGGGTACGTCGGTCTCTTCCTCGACGGCCGGCAGGTCGGCGCGTTCCTTTTCCAACTCCTCCAGCAGTTGCAGAATGGAGGTTGCGAGGGCGGCCACCTGCTCCTTCTCCATGATGAGGGTGGCCATGTCGGCGCCCTGGCGGGCCTGCAGAAAGAAGGTACGCTTTCCGGGGCGCCCGACGGCGTCGGCGACGATAGCGCTAACTGGATTGAAGTCGAAGGTAAACTGTGATTCCATATGCCGGTGGCCGGTGATCGGTAACGGGTGCAGTGGCTGGCGATTATGGCATGTGCCAGCAGGATGCCTGTAGTCCCATGGTGCCGCTGAGGGGACCCGTTCGCATCAGATGGGACTCAGTCTTCTCTTTCTAACTTTATCACAGGGAAACCGCCGCTGTCATTCATGGCCAGGATGCTTGGTCCAAAACGATGGAAGGCGACGAGGCTGATCGATGCGGTGCTGATCTGGATGCGCTGGAAGAGATCGAGCGGCGTGCCGAGATAGTAGGCCATGCTGGTGCGCAGGACGTCGCCGTGGGCGAAGGCGGCGATGACCTCGCCCGGGTGCTCCGTACGGATGCGCTCCAGGGTCGTGATGACACGGTTCTGCACCTCTCGCAACGTTTCGCCGCCAGGGAAACGGAAACCGCCCGGGAAGACCTGAACCAGTCTCCATTCCGGCCGCTTGCCCAACTCCTTCAGCTCACCGCCGCGCCATTCGCCGTAATCGACCTCCAGGATGCCCGGCTCGACCGAGACGGGCAGGTCCAGCGCGGCGGCCAGCGGTTGGGCTGTCTGCAGGCAGCGCAGGAGCGGGCTGGAGTAGACGGCGGTGATAGGTTGGCCCTTGAGACGCTCGACAACCTGTTGGGCCTGCTCCTTTCCTTTTTCGTTCAAAGGGACGCCGGGTGTGCGGCCGGCCAGCGCGCCGCGTTCGGTCCATGCGTTTTCGCCGTGGCGAATCAGGAAGAGATAGGTAGGGCGCGGGGGTTTTTCTTTTTCGTGATCGTCGCCGGCCTGGCTTTCCTCTTCGTTTTTGGCTGCGTCTGGCTCCTCGGTGGTAGTTTTTTGTTCTTCGATCAATCCTGTTCCTCTTCCCAGGGCGCGGCTTGCTGGTTGTGCGGGTCGGTTGCGTTTTCATTGTAACCGTGATCCGGCGCTGTGTAAATGCGGGAAAAGGATTGGGGCAGGGCAATCGCGAACTTCGTGATAGCAGCGCGCTTCCCGCTACTACCGGGCGAAAAGAGGCTATATGCAAGGCTGGTCTTGCCTGAAAGGCGCCAAATTTTGGTGTGATTCCAATGAAATGAGCGAACTTGGCCGAGTACTGTAAGGTTCGCGATTGCCCTGCGGATTGGGGGGGTGACAGTGACGCGGCGTCGGTCGGTTTTGACCGGTTTCTGATCGATGTTCTTGTTTGGGACGGAGAGGTCAAGCGCTGTAAAGCAGGATTTGACAGGGCGCTGGGTGCCTTTTGGGATGAATCGAAGGCATTTGGTTGCGTTCGATTTCAGTGTGTAAGGGTAGACCCCGCTATTACCTGGTAGACGCTGACATAATTGTGAGGCACTACGGAAATTTGGTGTGCAGAGGGCGTAGATGTATCTTGGCTAATGGACTGTCCGTCCACATATTTGGTGAATTACTCTTTCTTATCTATTGGCTCGTCATTCAACCATTAAGACGCAGCACATCAGAGGAAGCGAGGCCATGCTGATTCAAGAAGTCCAAGTGAAGAATTTCCGGTCTATTCTTATGGGGACACTACCCTGCGATTCTCTTACTGCACTGGTGGGGCGGAATGGTTCAGGTAAGTCTTCATTCTTGAGCGCGCTAGAGCTATTCTACAATCCATCGGCCAAAGTGATGCCCGAGGACTTTTACTCAGAAGACTTGACTCAAAATATTGAGATAGCGGTTACCTATACCGATCTTAGCGAAGAAGCAAAGGGCTTGTTCTCGGCCTACATCGACAATGATAGTCTAACGGTTGTTCGAGTTTTTTCTGATCCTGAGAAAGGCAAGTCAGGCACTTATCACGGAATGAGACTACAGAACCCTGACTTCACAGAAGTCAGGAACGCCGGCAATGCCACGCAAAAGAGACAGAAGTACAATGAGATTCGTGCGCGAGAGGAGTACTCATCTCTGCCAGCAGCCCGTTCCGCAGAAGTGGCTCTCAACTCTTTGGAAGAGTGGGAGAATGAGAACCCTAGACAATGTTCGCCTCTCCGAGATGACGGGCAGTTCTTTGGATTCACTGAGGTTGGTAGCGGACGATTGGGACAGCATACCCGGTTCATCTATGTGCCGGCTGTGAGAGATGCGACAGAAGACGCAACTGAAGGACGAGGATCTTCGGTCACAGAAATCATGGATCTTGTTGTACGCAGCGCGCTGGCGGATCGAAGAGACCTTATTGATTTCAAACAGCGCACGCAAGACCAGTACAGAGAACTCATGGAGCCCGAAAGCCTCAAAGAACTGACAGACCTATCAAAAGGCCTGTCCGATACCCTTCAGTCTTATGTCCCCGATGCGAAGGTGGTCTTGCAGTGGTCTGAACTCATGGACATCTCGATCCCCATGCCTCAAGCACAAGTAAGACTTTGGGAAGATGATTACGAATCCAAAGTAGAAAGAACTGGGCATGGCCTTCAGCGGGCATTTATTGTCACGATGCTTCAGCACTTAACCACTGTCCGATTGACCCAAACGATATCAGAAGAAAGAATATCGACAGAGGAGGATACAAATCCAGAAACAAGGGGCCCCCAACTACCTAACCTAGTGCTGGCGATTGAAGAACCCGAGCTATATCAACATCCGAGCCGCCAACGACATTTGGCTTCAGTGTTGTTGAATCTTGCAACAGGCACAATCCCTGGTGTTGCCAAGAATACGCAAGTCATATATACAACTCACTCTCCATTATTTGTCGGTTTAGATCGCTTCGACCAAATACGCGTGCTGCAAAAAAAAGCCTCTGCCGACGGCAAACCGCAGACCACCCGCCTCAGAAAAGCCAATATGGAAAAGGTGGCAGATGAGCTATGGCGTGCTAAGCAAAAACAAGGTGAAAAGTACACATCTGAGACTCTACAGCCTCGCCTTCGATCTATAATGACTCCTTGGATGGGGGAAGGATTCTTTGCTGAAGTAGTGGTACTGGTTGAAGGCGAGGACGACCGGGCGGCAATTCTAGGGTTCGCAAAATCAATGAATCAAGATCTTGATGGTAGGGGAATAACTGTCATACCTTGTTTTGGGAAAGCAAACATAGACCGGCCCCTAGTGATTTTTAGGCAATTAGGCATTCCTGTATATGTTGTATGGGATGGCGACTATGGAGTCAAAGACGCCAAGCCAGAAGATAACAGATATCTTCTCCGCCTTCTCGAAAAACCTGAAGAGGACTGGCCTAGTTTTGGGGAGGAGTCTTCTGCTTGCTTCAAGGTCAACTTAGAGAAAACTCTTCAGGGTGAAATGGGTGAGGAGTCCTTTATGCAGTGGTTGTCGGAGGCTCAGCTAGATTTAAGCATAGCCAAGAAGAAGCATGCGCTGAAAAACCCAGCAGTAATTGAGCAGGTAGTCGAGAAGGCCATATCAAATGGCAAGACTTGCAGGTCGCTCGAGAGGATTATCGAGGCGATTATTGCGCTTAAGATTCGGCCTGTGGCTTTTCGATGATTTTCATTGTGACCTGTGCCAAAGACTAGGCCCCGATAAGAGCATGCAAACCCAAACCCCGATCTTTTCTCCCATTCTCACAAACTGCCCCATTCCTTCCGCATGCCCTCACACCACGGGCTCGACTTCGTGATACCGCGCCTCGGCGCGATGATGCCTCTACTCCAGTTACTGTCGTCATAGAAGCGTAGGTCATCGCCCGCAATCACACCACCGTTGTCCATGATCCAAGGCACATGCTACAATTGGAATTCCTGGCAGAATCAGGAGGGACGTACGTGCCGCGGCGGGGTAGTTTTTCGGGTGGACAGGATGGGAAGTGTGATGAGCAAGGTGTGGGGCGCGCGGGGAGTTGTTTCTCTGTGCACGCTGCTGGCGGTTGCGGTGGTTCTGTGGCAGGGGACGGCGACGACGAAGGCGCAGGGGCCGCCTCCCGCTCCTGGTGACAGTGAAGTGGGCGCGGCCCATCTTTCGCCTGACGGTTGCAGCGAGCTGATCATCAACGGCGGATTCGAGGCGACCGATCTGCACTGGGGCCTGGCAGGGTCAGGGCTGCCGCCTAGCTACTCGACGGCACGATCGTATGCGGGCGACCGCTCGCTGCGGCTGGGGATCGTGGACAGCGCCAACCTGGAGGCCAGCGACAACCTCTACCAGGACATTGCGCTGCCGGACTCGGCGCAGCATTTCACGCTCAGCTTTCACTACTGGGCGAGCCATGAAGAAACGCCCGGCAGCGACATGCAGCTGCTGAACATCTACGAAGCCACAACCGGGGTACGGCTGGCGCAGCCGTGGGCGCGGCTCTCCAACGAGCAGTCGTGGCAGTTCGAACTGATCGATTTGACTCATTTCCGCGGGCGCACGCTGCGCGTCGAGTTCGGCGTGCATAACGACGGCGGCGGCGGCCGCACCGCGCTCTACCTGGACGAGGTGAGCCTGCTGGCCTGTGAACCGGACGCGACGCCGTTCGTGACGCCGCCGGCGACCGCGGCGCCGCAGCCCAGCGGGACACCGCCGCGGGCCGCCACGCCGCAACCGGTGACGACGCCTGTGCCGGGCGGCTGTGTCGCGAGCGATTCGCTGACCAACGGCGACTTCGAAAGCGTGCTGGACGGCTTTTCCAACTGGGCCGTGGGCGAGTCGCCGAACCCTCCAGTTCTCGCCAACCAGCCGTCCGGGGGGGCCTTGTCATTGCGGCTGGGCAACCCGCCGGGAAGCGGCACGCAGAACATCCAGTCCTATTCCTCGGTGCGGCAGCTGATCCAGCTGCCGGCGGGCGCGTCGAGCGCGTCGTTGCGCTGGAACCATCTTTCGCGCAGCCAGGAGCCGGCGACGCTGAGCCCGGCGCTGGCGTCCGACCGCCAGGAGCTGATCCTGCTGACACCGTCTCTGGCGACCGAGGCGATCCTCTATCGCAACCGGGCGGAGAACGCGGCCTGGGAGACGATGACGGTCGATCTGACCCCCTACCTGGACGGGTCGTACTATCTCTATTTCAATGTCTTTAACGACGGCAATGGCAGGCGCACGTGGATGTTCCTGGACGACGTGCAGCTGCTGGTCTGCTACGGGAACGCGGCCGCGCCAAACGCGGGCGGCGCGTCCAATACGCAACCGCCGGGCTCGCCGGCCCCCGCCGCAACCAGTGCGCCGCCAGAGGAGAGCGCGCCCGCGCAGCCCGGTTCCGGCCCACAGACTCCGGCTGCGGAAAGCACACCTGAAGTGGAGGCGAGCGCGACGCCGGCACTGGCCGCGCGCGGCACGATGATCGCGGTCGGCGTGTCAACGCCTTCATCGATCATCCAACGGTCCAGTCCATCGGCGGCGCCGGCGCAGGTCGTGGACGTAACCGTGTGGCAGCGGTTCGTGCGCATCTCGCAGACTGCGCAGGGGCAGACGTTTGTCTTCCTTCTGCTGATCGTTCTCGTCGCCATCGGTTATCTGCGATTTCGCGGGAGCGGAGGTCCTCCACCGTAGAGGCCGGCGCCCTGTTTTCAGTCCCCGCGCCGGTCACGTGGGTTTGTCGAATCCCCACCAATTGGACTAGAATGGCCGTGCTCACTACGATATTTGTAGTGGAATGCGCGGATCATTTAGCGTCCCTCAATACCAGAAGACAAGGTTCAGACAAGCAGATAGAGGAGCTTATGCTTATCACGAAATCCCCGGCGCCGGACGTGCCTGCGGTGGCGCGCCGGTTGCGGCGCGACGGCCACCACAGAGACGGCGTTGCCCCAGGGGAGGAAGCGTCTGCGCAGGATGCAGACCGCGATGCAGTCCCACCATGTTCACTTAACGTAACCATTTATGGTCCAACCACCTATCCCAATGGTTTCAGCGCGCTGGCGGCGGGATGGAACGATCTGCTGGCCCGCAGCCGCTACGACACTTTTTTCCTGACGCACGAATGGCAGTCGGTCTGGTGGCAGCAGTTGGGGGCGGGCGATCTGTGGATACTGGCGTTTTATCGAGGAGAGAGTGAAGATCCGGCTGACCTTTCACACTCCACTCCCGATTCGTCCGGGCTGGTTGGGATAGCGCCCTTCTATCTGAGTGAACACAAGGAGGGCGAATGGGCGGGGAAGCGCAGTCTGAAACTGGTTGGCTGTGTGGAGGTGAGCGACTTCCTGGACATCATCATCGCCGCCGGCTGGGAGAAGGAGGTCTACTACTGTCTGCTGGACTGGCTGCAGAGCGAGGAGGCGCCGGCGTGGGACTATCTGGACCTGTGCAATCTGCCTGAGGACAGCCTGAGTTACAATGCGCTGCCCTCGATTTTCCGGAACGCGGGTCTGCGGGTGGAGGTCGACCAGGAGGATGTGGCGCCGCACGTGCATTTGCCGGCACGTTATGAAAGCTACCTGATGCAGATCGACAAGAAGCAGCGCCACGAGATTCGGCGCAAGCAGCGCCGGGTGGAACGGGAGCTGGATGTCGGCTTCTCGTTGATCCAGTCGATGGACGAGTTGCAGGGGGCGATGGATGAGTTCCTGCGTTTGCAGCGTATGAGCCGCCCGGACAAGGAGTCGTTCATGACGCCGCACATGGAACGCTTTTTCCGCGTCATGGCGGGCCGCATGCTCGAAACGGGGCATCTCCATCTCAGTTTTCTCTCTCTGAACGGTGAGAACGCGGCAGCGCTGTTGGCGTTCGAATACAAGAAGGAGCTGCTGCTTTATAATTCCGGCTACGATACTGAAAAGTGGGCCGGATACAGCCCCGGTTGGGTGTTGCTGGGCTATGTGATCCAACACGCGATCGCGCGCGGCATCGAGGTATTCGACTTTCTGCAGGGCGACGAGGAGTACAAGTACCGCTTCGGCGGCCACGACTACCGGGTCATGCGTACTTTGATAATGAATGAGCCGGTGGAAGGAGCAGAACGGGCGCCGGCGGGCGGGAAGATAGGCACGGCGGCTCCGGCTTGACGGGGCGCGGCTGTGCAGGGATGGAGTGATGGCAGAGAACGGATCAGTTCCAATCAGTGACGGCAGCGACCAGAACGGGACGGGTTCGGGGCCGGACGCGGAGCCGCAGACGGAGCCTCCTCCCCGACAACCGCGTGCCGAGCGTGCGGACGCCTTCACCTTCTCCTCGTGGCTGCTGGAAGGGATGGCCGGATTGTGTGAGGAGCTGCGGCACAACGATCTGGGTCTGCCGCCGGAGTTTTGGACGCATGCCTACGCGGCGCGGCGGGAGGGGCTGCTGGCCTGCCGTGCGCTGGTCGACGCGGCGCTGGCGCGCTGCGAGGCGGATGCGGCGCGGCAGAAAGAAAAACCCGGCAGCCAGCGCGGCCGGGTTGAAATCGAATGAAACTTCAGCGGCTCGCGGCTGCTTACCCCCTCTAGGAAAGAGCCTCCTCCTCTGTCACAATCCGTTGCCTGCTTGGCTTTGGCGGAGCCGGGTCGATCGCGGCCGGCGCCTCGCCCGCTTCGTGCATAAGGCGGAGCAGCCGCTCCTGCAGCACGTCGGCGGCGCGGCGATGGGACTCCAGGCCGACGAGGTTGGTCAGCTCGTACGGGTCCGCCTGCAGGTCATACAGATACTGCTCCACATAGCGGTCAGAGCTGGCATGCTGCCTGCCATCGGAGTCCGGCGCGGTGACGCAGTATTTCCAGCGCTGCGTGCGCACCGCCCGCCCCACCTGGGATTCGCTGATCTGAATCAAGGCATCCTGCGGCCAGTCGGAGGACTGGCGGCTGACAAGCGGTACCAGTGAACGGCCCTGCATCTGCTGCGGCAGTTCGAGGCCGGCTGCGTCCAGGAGTGTCGGCGGCAGGTCGACCAGGCTGACGATCTCGCGCACTTCGCCGCCGCCGAAGAAGCCGGGGCCGGTTATAGCGGTGGGCAGGCGCACCGACGCTTCATGGCAGGAACGTTTGTATTCGTCGTTGCGCGTCTTGAAATGGCAGCCGTGGTCGGTGGTGTAGAGGACGATAGTGTTCTCGTCCAGCCCGAGACTCTTGAGGGCGTCGAACAGGCGTCCCAAGGCCTCGTCCAGCCGTTTGATCATGCCCCAATAGCCGCCCAGATGCTGCTGAGAGGAGCCGCCGAGGGCGAGCAGGTCGGGCGGCGTCCAGCGGCCGGCGTAGCGTTCGCGGTAGCCGTCGGGCGGGGGATAGTCGTCAAGATGGTTCTGATGATGCGGCTCGATATAGGAGAGGAAGAGAAAGAACGGGTCCTGCTGGTGATCGTCGATGTAGCGGATGGCGGCGTCTGTGAGGGCGTCGACGCGATAGCCGGGCAGCTTGACGGCTTCGCCATCGTTGTCGTACATGACGGTATCGTAGGCGTCCGAGGTAAACTCCAGCACATTGGACGCCAGCCAGCTACGGTAGCCGCCCCGATTTGCTTCGGGCACGGGCCCGGTGATCCCCCTGTCGGCCAGATGCCACTTGCCGATGTAGCCGGTGTCGTAGCCGGCCTCGCCGAAGAAATGGGCGAGAGTGCGCGCGTCCCGGGGCAGCGGGATGGCGTTGCGGAAGCAGCCGGTTGTGGTGGCGTACATGCCGGTCTGCAGACAGGAGCGGGCGGGGCCGCAGACGGGCTGGCAGGTGACGGTAGTGTGCAGGTGGGTGCCCTGACGGGCCATGCGGTCAAAATTGGGTGTCAGATCGAGCGGGTTGCCATGGACACCGGTTGAATCCCAGCGCTGCTGGTCGGTGAAAAAGACGATCACATTGGGCCGTCTGGATGTTGCCTGCGCTGCCGCATCGTCGTTTGCGCGCGATGATGGACGGGGCATAGTTTGATTCCTCCGAAGTCTGATTCTGACGATGTTCGATACGCCCCAGCAGGCGGGGGCGCGGATAGCCGACAGTTCTGCGGATGGATCGAGCTTCGCGAAGCCGTCTGGTCAGGCATTCTATCCCATCACTCCGGGGAACGCTATTGGCAGCTGCGGTAACGGATGCAGTTCATTTTTGGGGCGAGAAAGGTCAGGCGGGGGCATCGTGCCAGTGGTGGCTGAAATTGCTTGCCGTCCATCGACCAGGTGGCAGATGGGCAGGCACAGGGCCGGCACCTACGGGGATCTGATGGGACTGGCGGGACGTGGTCTGGCCGGGCATCTTCGAATAGGCACCTGTCACCAATGTCGACACCCGGTCGATGAGGCACGTCCAGGGGGGGCGTTGCGGGGGCGGAGCCCCCGCACAAGGGAGGGCCGACTAGGCCCGACCGCCCAAAACTGCAGGGGCCAGGGGCTGGGGGCCAGGGGTTAGAGACGGCGGTTTCTCTGCCTTAGTGTTGATCGCGGACTGGCTATGGATAAGTGGTTACTTGGGGTATTCGGAAGGTCGTCCCTGATTGTGGGCGGCATTTGCTGCAGTCGGAGCGGCGGGCGGTTGTCAGTCGTACGGCTGGCTGCGGGAGGAAAGGAATAGAGCATTTGGTGTGTGGAGTTTGGTAGATTGGGGATGGACGTTTATACTTCTCCTTTAGCTGACGTAATGATGTCTTTTGCCATTACAGTGCACCGTTGCCCGTCTTTCGTTCTCGTCGCCGTCGAATCGCAATCTGTTGCGGGACGGGGGAAAGATCCTTCGCCAGGCACTGGAGTTTCTCTGTGCCTTGTGCATCCCCATTTCTGCGTTTGGAACAAATCCTGTGCATCAGAGAAGAAAAATTGGTCCAATGAACTGTCTGCCTTCTCTTCGAATGGAATCGAGGCATGGACGCGTGCGGGCAGTCACTGATGCTGCCTGTCTGCCTTTTACCAGGTGTCTGAACCGCGGGTTGTGGGCCGCTCTGGCCCCTTGTGCGGGGATAGGGCGCGCAATCTTCCCAATCGCGCTCAGCTTTGTGCTGGCCGGCTGCGCCCTCTTACCGGCGGGCCGCAGCGCAGAGATCGCGGCCAATGAGCCTACGCCGACGCCGATCCCGACCTCGGTGGTGCCGGTCAAGCCGACCTATTCGGTTAAGGTGGGCGAGATCATGCGTGAACGGACCTTCAGCGGTCGCGTGGCGCCGGTGATAGAGGAGGCGTTGTTCTTCCGCACAGGCGGCCGCATCCGCAACGTCTACGCCAAGCGCAACGACCTCGTCACCGAAGGCCAGATCATCGCGGACCTGGAGATCGATGACCTGGAGCGCGAGTTGACCTCTACGCAGTTGAGCCTGGAGCGGGCCCAATCGCGGCTGTACACAGCGGAGAGGAATCTTGAGTTTCAGATCCGCAGGGCGCAGATTAACCTGGACATCGCCTCGTTGCAGCTGATCAATCTGCGAACCGAACGTCCGGATGACAATTTTGCGATTTCGGTCCAGGGCAAGCAGGTTGAGCTGGCCGAACTGGCGCTGGAGCAGTTGACCGAAGGCGTGGATCCGCTCCTGATCAATGACGTCGCGAGGGCGCAACTTCAGGTCGAGAAGCTGCAGAGCGCCATCGCCGACGCCACGATCACGGCTCCCTTCGACGGCAAGTTGCTTTCCGTTTCGCTGACTGCGGGCCGCCCGGTGAACGCTTTTGATTCAGTTGTTTCAATCGCGGACATCAATGACCTGGAGGTCAAAGCCGATCTGATCAGCGATCAGATGAATGAGCTGGCTGAAGAGATGACTGTGGAGATTTCTCTTGTCGGCCGGCCTGGGGAGATTCTGACCGGATTCGTGCGGCGGCTGCCCTACCCGTTCGGCAGCGGCGGCAGCGGTGAAGTGATCGACCCGGACAAGTCCACCCGCATCACGATCGATCAGTTGGCGGAAGATGCAGGCTTTGAACTGGGCGACCTGGTCCAGGTACGGGTCCAACTCGAACACAAGGATTCCGTCCTCTGGTTGCCGCCGCAGGCGATTCGCGTTTTTGACGGCAGGCGGTTTGTCGTCGTACAGGACGGCGACATTCAGCGGCGGGTCGATGTGAAGGTGGGTATCCAGACCCCCGATCGGGTGGAGATCGAAGAAGGGCTGGAAGAGGGCCAGGTTGTAGTCGGACAATAGAACCGGAGAGCAAAGCGTGGAGAGAGGACAGCAGGACACCACAAACCTCTCTCCGCTGCGGTTATGAAATTTCTTTTGCGCATTGCGGCGATTATCGTTGTCGCCATTAAACGTATCTTCGCCCAGCAGTGGTTGGCTCTTGCCCTGGTCCTGGGTCTGATCTCCTCGATCGTGCTCGTGATGAGCATTCCTCTCTATGCAGATGCGGTCTACTACCGGCTGTTGCAGGAGGAGTTGACGGAAACGGGCATCAACGAGACCTACTCGCGTCCCCCGTTCGCGTACATGTTCCGCTACCTGGGCTCCACGTACGGTCCGCAGGAGTGGGAAGATATCGCGCCGCTGGACGTCTACCTCAGCGAGCAGGCAGCGGGCGAACTGGGCATTCCGCATAAGAAGACGATCCGCTATTTCAAGACGGACAATTTCCGCCTTTTCCCCACGGAGCAGGTGGCGTACGCAGATACAACCGATCCGTTGGAGTGGGTGAATCTGGGATTCATTTCCGGCTTTGAGGAGGCGATCAATATCATCGAAGGCGCCTTCCCGGCAGTCTCCCCGTCCGACTCGGAGGAGGCGATCGAGGTACTGGTCAACCGGGAGCTGGCGGACGAGATCGGGCTGCAGGTAGGCGAAGAGTATATGCTGTTCCGCCGCATCCGGGCCGAGAATGGCGACAGCCAGCGCTATCAGACGCCGGTGAAGGTTGCGGGCGTGTGGGAGCCTGCCGACCTGAGCAGCGACGTCTGGTTCTACAACCCGTCGACGCTGGAAACGCTGTTTGTCATCCCAGAGCAGAGCTATCACAATCGAGTTGCACCCGTCTACCCGCAGGACGTGAACCTGGGCCTGTGGTACCTGGTGATGGACGGCTCGGATGTGACGTCGAGTGATGTAGGCCGCTTGCTGGTGCGCGGGCGCCGGGCGGAGCAGAAGGTGTCGGCGCTGATGGCCAACAGCCAGTTAAGCATCTCGCCCCTGGACGCGCTGCGCCGTTATCAACGCGCCAGCGGTCTGCTGACAACGCTGCTTTACGCTTTCAGCGTGCCGATCATCGGTCTGTTGCTGGCATTTATCAGCCTGGTGGTCGGTTTGGCGGTGTCCCGGCAGCGCAATGAGGTGGCGATTCTGCGCAGCCGCGGGGCGACGGTGGGGCAGGTGGCGGGCATGTCGGGCCTGGAGGCGCTGTGTCTGGGGATTCTCGCGCTATTGGTGAGTCTGCCGCTCAGTTTCTCGGTAGCGAGGCTGATCGGATCGACGCGCAGCTTCCTGGATTTCACGATCGAATCGGACCTGCGTCTGGTGCTGACGCAGTCCACGCTCCAGTTCGGCATCGGCGCGGTCCTGATCGCATTTCTGGCACAGACACTGCCCTCGTTCGGTGCGGCGCGCCATACTATTGTGACCTATAAGATGGAGATGGCGCGCACCCTGCGGCCGCCGTGGTGGCAGCGCTCCTATCTGGACATCCTTTTGCTGATTCCGGCCGGATACGGCATCTATCTGCTGCAGGAACAGGGCAGCATCAGCATGCCGGGCGCGGTCACGGATGATACGATCTTTCAGAATCCGCTGCTGTTTTTGATCCCGGCGTTGGGGATTTTCGCGCTGACGTTGGTGACGCTGCGGATCTTGCCGTATTTCATGCAGATCATCGCCTGGATTGCATCCAAGGGCGGCGGCGTGGGCGTGCTGCTGGCCAGCCGCCAGCTGGCGCGCAACCGGAGCATGTACACGGCGCCGATGATTCTATTGGTGCTGACGCTCAGTCTGTCCGCCTTCACCACATCGCTGGCGCAGACGCTGGACGGGCACATGTTCGACCGCGCCTACTACCGGGTGGGCGCCGATGGGCGGCTGGCGGAGCTGGGCGACACGCCGGTTTCGGCCGGAGGGGGCGGCTTCCCCGGCAGCGGCGAGGAGTCGTCCTCGTCGGACGGTGCACCAGAGACGGCGAGTTGGACCTTTGTGCCGGTTTCGGAGCATTTGCGCTCTCCGCACATCAGCGCGGCCACCCGCTTTGCCCGTTTCGAGGCGCGGGTACATATGGACGGACGCTGGCGGGATGCCCATGTCTTCGGCATCGACCGCCTCGACTTCCCCAAGGCGGCCTACTGGCGGCGAGATTTTGCGGCGGCGTCACTCGGTTCGCTGATGAACTCGCTGGCCCTGGCCTCCGAAGGTGTCCTGCTGCATCGTGACTTCATGCGCGATCACAATCTGCTGGTCGGTGATACGATACTGGTCGGTGCGGCGCGTTACGGGCTACGGGCGGAGATGCAGATGAAGATCGTCGGCGATTTCCGCTACTTCCCGACCTGGTACCCGGACGCCGACGCCCCGCTGGTCGTGGGCAACCTCGACTATCTGTTCGAGCGGATGGGGGGACAGTTCCCGTACGATGTGCTGGTGCGCACGGAGCCGGGCACGGACTACGAAGGTCTCACGCGCGAGCTGCGGCAGTACGACATCAATGTCATCAACTACTATTCGGCCCGGCTGCGGATTGCGGACGAGCAGAAGCAGCCGCAACGGCAGGGGCTGTTCGGCGTTCTTTCAGTGGGCTTCCTGGCGGCGGCGCTGCTGACCGTATTGGGCTTTCTGCTGTATACGCTGTTCTCATTCCGCCGCCGCTTCATTGAGCTGGGAACCCTGCGTTCGATCGGTCTGTCTTCGGGGCAGATGACGATGTTCCTGGCATGGGAGCTGGCCTTTCTGATTCTGGTTGGGATTGGTGCTGGGACACTGCTGGGCACATCGGTGAGCAACCAGTTCATCCCCTACCTGCAGGTGGGGAACACGGCCGCGGATTTGACGCCGCCGTACCTGGTGGGGATCGCGTGGCCGGCGATCACGCGTGTGTATGCGCTGTTCGGGGTCCTGTTTGTCGCCGCGCTGGGCGTGCTGATCACGCTGCTGATGCGCATGAAGATATTCCAGGCGATCAAGCTGGGCGAAACGGTGTGAAGGGCAGTTTTTAGTAGTCAGTTTTTAGTTCTTAGTGGGTGCGTTTGACGCGAGAGAGCGGTGTTTTTGGGTGTTGGAAATTGAGAGATGACAACGACTGAACCATTTATTCTCTGCGAAGGTCTGGTCAAAATCTATCAGGTTGCCGACCTGGAAGTGGTCGCTTTGCAGGGATTGAATCTGTCGGTGCGGCCCGGCGAGTTGATGGCGATCGTTGGCGTGAGCGGCAGCGGCAAGTCGACGCTGATGAACATTCTGGGCGGGTTGGACAGGCCGACGGCGGGGCAGGTACGTGTCGGCGACTTCAATCTGCTGAAGATGTCGGAACGGGCGATCAACCGCTACCGGCGGGAGCAGGTCGGATTTGTGTGGCAGCAGAGCGCGCGCAACCTGGTGCCCTATCTGAATGCGGTCGAGAATGTCGAGTTGCCGATGACGCTAGCGGGTTTTGCGGGCAGAGAGAAACGCAGGCGGGCCGAGGATCTGTTGGAGAGGGTGGGTCTGGGAGAGCGCAAAAAACATCACATGCGCGAGCTGTCCGGCGGTGAGCAGCAGCGGGTGGCTATCGCGGTCTCGCTGGCCAACAATCCGACGCTTCTGCTAGCAGACGAGCCGACCGGTGAGGTGGACACGGCCACGGCGCTGACGATCTACGCGACGCTGCGCACGCTCAACGAAGAGTTGGGCCTGACGACCATCATCGTGAGCCACGACCCGACCATCGCCCGCCACGTGGACCGGGTGGTCGCCATCAGAGATGGGATGCTGGCGAGCGAGACGCGGCGCCAGGTGCGCACGGTCGAACGCTTCGACGAAGCGTCGCTCAACAGCGGCGGCGACGGCATCGTCGAGGAACACGAAGAACATTTCGAGGAGCTGGTCGTACTGGACAGTTCCGGGCGCCTGCAGATTCCGAAAGATGTCCTGCAGCAGTTCTCGATCCAGGGTCGGGCGATGCTCGACATCACCGATGAGGGCATCCTGATCCGGCCGGTGGAGAACGAGAATGCAGAGGCGCCGGAGCTTGTCGCCCAAGAGGAAGCGGTGGCCAGACGAATACAGCAGTCCGGCGCTATCGGCGGCTTCTTCAGCCGCTTCCGCCGCAAAAAAAGTGAGTAACAGAAGGTTCAGTGCGCTGATCACTCGGGTGCTGTCACAAACATTCGGAAACCGGAACGCAGATGGAAAAAAACCGTTACCCCAACACAGCCATCGAGACCGAGGATGTCTGGCGCGTCTATAAGACGGGCAGCCTGGAGGTGGCCGCGCTCAAGGGCGTCAACCTGCAGATTGCACAGGGGACCTTCGCCGCGCTGAAGGGGCGCTCCGGCAGCGGCAAGACCACGCTCCTCAACTGCATCGGCGGCCTGGATTCGCCGACAGATGGCAAGATCCGCATCTTCGGCGAGGAGATTCACTCGTGGAGCGAGCGCCAGTTGACGCGCTGGCGACGCGAGCAGGTCGGCTTTATCTTTCAGTCTTTCGGGCTTCTGCCCAGCCTGTCCGCTTTTGAGAACGTCGAGTTGATCCTGCGCATGTCGGGCGTCAAGGGCCGCGAACGCCATGAGAAGACGGTAAACTGCCTGGACCTGGTCGGCCTGACGCGCTGGATGCATCACCGGCCTTTTGAGTTGTCGGGCGGGCAACAGCAACGCGTGGCCATTGCGCGCTCGCTCGCCAACGATCCGAAGCTGATCCTGGCGGACGAGCCGACCGGCGAGCTGGACAGCACGACGGCGCGGGAAATCCTCAGCCTCTTCCAGCACATCGTGCGCGAGCAGAACGTCACCTTCCTGATCGTGACGCACGACAGCCTCGTAGACGACTATGTGGACTATGTTCTGTATCTGAAGGACGGACAGATCGACATAGAGGGGCTGGGCAACGGACACGACCCCGCTGCCGCGGCCACACCAGAGGTCGTGGGCGCCGCCGGCCCGGTGGCAAGCGGCTAAACAGATGGCAAATCCTGGCGGGCCGATACCACTCCCCGGCCGCTGTTGTCAGCCATTCCACTTCAAAAAGACCCGATGAAAACCGTCATATTGGAGAAACCCGGCAGCCTGCATCTGACGGAGACCGCGCCGCCGGCTGAACCGGGCGCGGGCGAGGCGCTTGTGCGCGTGCACCGGGTCGGGATATGCGGTACCGACCTGCACGCCTTTCGCGGGCGGCAGCCCTATTTCAGCTACCCCCGCATCCTCGGCCATGAGCTGGGCGTGGAGATTGTGGCTCTCGACCCGGAATCCGAAAGCAGCCTGCGCGCGGGCGACCGGTGCGCGGTCGAGCCGTATTTGAACTGCGGCGTGTGCAGCGCGTGCCGTCGCGGGCGCATAAACTGCTGTTCCCATCTGGGGGTACTGGGCGTGCATATGGATGGGGGCATGCGTGAGCTGATCACCGTCCCGATCGACAAGCTGCACCGCTCCGAGACGCTGCCGCTGGAACATCTGGCCCTGGTGGAGACGCTGTGCATCGGTGCGCACGCGGTGGACAGGGCCGGGCTGGAACCGGGAGAGTCGACACTGGTGATAGGCGCCGGTCCGATCGGGCTGACCGCGGTGGCTTTTGCGCGCTTGGCCGGCGCTGACGTGGCGGTGATGGAGATCGACGAGAATCGGATGCGCTTTGTGCAGGAAAACCTGGGGGTGGAGCATCTGATCGACGGGCGCGGGGACGCGGAGGCCCAGCTGCGGGCGGTGTTCGGCGGCGATCTGCCCCTGACCGTGTTCGACGCCACCGGCAATGCACGCTCGATGATGAACGCGCTGGGCCTGATCGAACAGGGCGGCAGCGTTGTCTTTATCAGCCTGGTGCAGGACGATATCACGTTCCCCGACCCGGAGTTTCACCGCCGCGAGACGACACTGATCAGCAGCCGCAACGCCACCAGCGCCGATTTCGCCCGCGTTGTCGAGACGCTGGAGACCGGCGCGATCGACCTGGCCCCCTGGCTTACGCACAGCACGCCGCCGGAAGAGCTGATCGACGCGTTTCCCGGCTGGATCCAACCGGAGAACCAGGTTGTCAAGGCGATGCTGCACTTCTAGGCCGCGGTGGCCGGCCTTGGTCGCTGGATCGACCCGACCGTGCCGGTGGCCGCCATCCGCGATGCACCGCTGTTCCCACATTTCAAATAGAGTACAAACGAACAGGTAAAGGAAGACAACGTGTCGAACTCACCCTCTCCACAAGGACCGAAGCTGCGCCACGCTGTGGTTGGCATGGGCGCGGGCATTTTCCGTTCCCACTCGATGGGGCTCAGCCTGGATGAAGTCGAGGTGGTCGGCGGTTCGGACGTGGCGCCGGAGCCGGGCCAGGAGCGGGCCGAGGAGTGGGGCTGCCCCTTCTATCCCGACCACCGGCAGATGCTGGCCGAGACCAAGCCGGACGTGACGGTGATCATCACGCCCCATCCATTCCACGCGCCGATCGCAATCGACGCGCTCAACGCCGGCAGCCATGTGCTGGTGGAAAAGCCGGTCGCTATCCAGGTCAAGGAGGCGGACGCGATGATCGCGGCGGCGCGGGCCAACAACCGCGTGCTGGCGGTGAACTACCAGTACCGGCAGCTGCCACACGTGCGGGCGATGAAGCGGTTGATCGACAGCGGGCAGCTGGGCCGTATCCAGCGGGTGACGGGCGTCTTCCCGTGGATGCGCACGGCGGCCTACTACCTGCGCGGCGGCTGGCGGGGCACGTGGCGAGGCGAGGGCGGCGGTGTCCTGATGAACCAGGCCCCGCATGACCTGGACCTGGTCTGCCATCTGGTCGGTTCGCCGCAGCGGGTCTACGCGGCCACCTGTACGCGCCTGCACGCGATCCAGACCGAGGATACCGCGACCGCGCTGCTGGAGTGGCCGGAGGACGCGCACGGCACCATCTATTTCAGCACGACCGAGAGCGGTCCCCGCACTTTTGAGGTGTCCGGCACGGGGGGGAAGATCGTGCTGCACCAGGACCGCATCGAGTACGAGCGCTACGAGACCGACCTGCGCCAGTTGATTACCGACAGCCCCGAACCGTTTGTGCGCACGGAAGCGGCTGATGCCGACGCCGGTGTCGAGGACGAGCCGGAGCAGCACGGGCATGCGGCCGTCTACAAGGATTTCCACCGCGCGATTCGCGAGGGCGGCGAACCGCGCTGCAACGGCGAAGAGGGGTTGAAGTCGCTGGAGCTGGCCAATGCGATGATCTACAGCGGCGCCACCGGTGAGGCGGTGGAGTTGCCGCTGGATAGGGAGGCGTACAGCGAGTTGTTGGAGAGGTTGCAGGCGGAGGATGTGTAGGGTGCGCTCTGGGCAACTTAACGGCGTACCGGACGTATGATATATTGCCAGCGCTGACGGTCGCAGGTGCGTTGCTCGCCCTGGAGGTGCAAAGATGTATCAAGAGCCGGAGATGATCTACAGAACGACACAGCATCAGACGATGACGAGCTACGCGCAGCCGCTAAGCAGTCGCGTCGATTCCGATGTGGGGAAGTCGCTTGGTTTGTGGGGCGCGGCTGGCGAGTTTGTCGGTATCGCGCTAATTGAGTGGCTGGCGAGCCCCGTGATGGGGATTGCTTTTTTGTTGGTGTCATTCTGCCTTGTCGCCTTTGAGGTATTGTCCGACCTCTGCAGGTCCGGGGTGAACACCCTGGACAGAAGGAAGCGCAAGGCACAAAAGTGATCGTTTGACGAAGGCGCTGCAGAAGTGTAAAAGCCCCGGTAGGATTGACTGCCGGGGCTTCTTGTTCAGTGACCGCACTGACCAGAATAGGAGGACGAACGATGCAGGTCAGCCGTGAACAGTTCATGGAGCAGGGGTATCTTGTGCTGCGGGAGGTTATCCCGCCGGACCGGTTGGAGGAGGTGCGGGCCGATTTTGAGACGCTGGTTGGGAGGCAGAGGAAGATCTGGGCGCGGGAGCGGGGGCCGGACGACCCGCCCGGCGGCGTCTGGGAAACGAATCCGCAGCCGCGGCTGGTCTCCTACAACGGGCTGATCGACGAAGCGACTGCGAGCACGGTTGAGGTCTGGCTGCAGGAGAGTACGCTGGGGGTAAGCCGCCAGCTTTTGAGCGTGCCGGAGGCGGCGGCGGTGGCCGGCATGATGCTAATGTGCAGCCCGGTGCGCGATCATGGCCCGGCTGCGTGGCATCGCGACATCCACCCGATCGACATGGCGCCTCTGGCCGGCCTGCAGAAGGATTTGAAGGAGAACGGGCCCAAATACGTGCAGTGGAACATCCCGCTCTACGACGATGACGTGCTCTGGGTTGTGCCGGGCAGCCATCTGCGGCTCAACACGGAGGACGAAAACCGGTCGCTGTCGGCCGACCCGCGGCGCACCGTGCCCGGCGGCATCCCGGTGGAGTTGAACGCCGGCGACGCGGTCGTGTATATCAACTACATGTTGCACTGGGGCAGTAACTACAGCCCCAAGACGCGCCGTACCATCCACGGGGGGCATACTATTTTCCCCTACTACCCCGACATCTCCTTCGCCGAATTCCTGTCGCCCGGGGCGCGGGCGTCGTTCAGGCAGTGGAACGGGAAGAGCGCGGCGCTGCAGGACTTGACCGAGATCGCGCTACGGGAGGCACTCAATGGCAACGCCGGTGCCTACTATAACGCGCTCGAAGCGCTGCAGCCGGGTGTAGGCGAAGACGGCAAGATGGTCCTGACGATCTATCTCTCCAAGGCGGTTTTGCATCTCCAGGTCGTGAAGCATGAAAACGGGGACAGTGGGGCTGACCCCGATCCTCTGGAGGGGATCACCGAGGACTACCGCCAGCGTGCGCGCTCTCCACATTCGATTTCAATCAACTGGGGGCCGCAGTTCGCGGCGCGTTTCTCAGTGGAGGAGGCCGCGGCCCTCCACAGGCGCTTTGCGGTGCTGGACGACAAGCTCCAGGCGGAGGACGAGCATTTCGCGCCCGGTTTCCAGGCGCGGCCGATGCGCTACTTTTTCAACGAAATGCCGGCCGATTTCACCCTCGCGGACTTTATCGGCAGCTGGAACTGAGTCCTACAGTTCATCCTTCAACCAGGCCGAGCCCTGCGCCTCCAACCTGGCGCGCAGATCCTTCTCCAGCCGTCCGATCATGCCGCCCGGGCCGAATGCCGTGTTGCCGGCGTCGGCGATCAGGTTGTGGCCGGTGATGGCGACGGACTCATCAGAGGCCAGAAACAGCATGACCTCGGCCACCTGTTCGGGCAAGGCGGGGCTGCCCATTGGGTAGGCGAATTTCTGCGTGCGGACCGCGGCGGGACTGTTGGCGAGCATCTCGTATTTCTTTTCGGTGAGCATACGGGCGGGGGTGAGCGTGTTGGCGCGGATGCCGTCGGGGCCGTAGGTGATGGCCAGATGCTGGGTGAAGTTGATCATGGCGGCCTTGGCCGGGCCATAGGACGAGATGCTGGGACTGCCGGCAAGGGCGATACCGGATGAGACGTTGATGATGTTGCCGCCCCCCTGCTTGATCATGAGCGGGACCACCTCTTTGCAGAAGAGAAGCGGCGCGGTCACGTGGCACATGAAGCCGTCCTCCCAGTCCTGGAGCGTGACTTCCTCCAAAAGGCCCCCCGGGTTGTCGATAACGGCGTTGTTGACCATGACATCGACGCGCCCATAGCGCTCCACGGTGAATTGGACCAGGGCTTTGATGTCCTCTTTGATCATGACGTCGCAGCGCTTGTAGGCGATCTCACCGCTGAGACCTTCGGCCTGCGCCAGTACCTTCTGCGAGTTCTCCGGCGTTCGGCCGCGGTCGCAGATGACGACGGAGGCGCCTTCGCGGGCGAACGCCAGCGCGCCGGCTTTGCCCAGCCCCAATGTGGCGCCGGTGATGATGGCGACTTTGCCTTCCATTCTCGTTCCCATGAGTTTCTCCTTATATATTCGGTGGCGGTGTTGCGAGATTCACCCGCTGAAGGCGGCGTGCATCTCGCGGGATGGCGCGGGCGGCAGGCGGCCGCCTATACAAACTAGGGGTTAATCGCTGAAAGAGAAGGAATAGAGCGTCGCGTCCTGCAGTTCGAAGATAAGCTGAATTTCCCGGCCGACAAGCGCGGCCAGGTCCTGACCGTCGTGCCATTGCATGGGGAGATCGGTGCCATCGGTCTGGACCGGAATCGAATCGGCGAGGCCCTTGCCATCGACATCGGCGAGCGCCGCTCTGACCTGGCCGCCTTCGGCGTCGGCGCTGAGGTGGAGTTGACGCCCGCTGCACAGCACAGGCTGCGTGACGAGCGTGGCGGTCTGTGTCTTACTGACCGGCGTCAACCCGGCAAACCCGTCCGGGCGCAGGGTCGCCAGTCCCAGATAGGCGGAGCGCCAGTCGGTATGGGGGCCGTCGCTGCCGCCGTAATAGAGCTGCAGGCGCCCGTCCTTGAGGAACGGATAAGCTCCCGCGTAGACGCAGCCCCAGTCGAAGCTGCCCTCCGCGCCGCGTTCGATCAGGGGCGTCCCCGGTGAGACGCGCTCCCATTGCACGGTGTCGCGGCTCCAGGCCAGTTCGCAGTCGACAAGGTCGGTCGCGGTATCGAACATCATCAGGAGGCCGAGATAGATCTGGGCACAGGGGAAGGCGATCAGGGCGTAGGTCTGGCGATCAGGCTCGTCGGGCAGGGCGCGGAGGACCTCGACCGCGCGCGTCCAGGTCTTGAAGTCCTCGCTCTCGGTACGGCCGACGGTGCGCTGGCGTCCGTCAAACAGGCGGGTTATGCCGACATAGCGGGCGTGGCGTTCGTCCCAGAAGAGATTGTTGTGGGTGTCCCAACGGGCGTCGATCTCGGGGCAGGGCTGGATGGGGGACCAGTGCAGGCCGTCGGGCGAACTGGCTGTGCCGCCCTCCATGAAGGCCTTGAACCTGCCGGCGGGGTCGGGATCATGGGGGTCGAGGGTTACGCCGACGCCGTGCACGTCGCGCATGACGAGGTTGTTGCGGGTGGAGCCGTTGAACTCGATCAGGCCGAGCTCGGGCCTGTCCCAGTGGATGCCATCGGTGGAGACGGCGTAACAGACGCCCATCTCGCGGTGCTTCCTGATGTGTTCGGCGGCTCTTGCGCGGTCAAGGGCAGCGCGATAGGCGCCGCGTTCCCGCTGTGCGGGCGGGGTATCGGATGTGGCCACGTCGATGACGAAGGGGTTGTACCAGCATTTGTAGAGGTTGTCGGCGCTATCGAAGATCACGTTGGGGTAGAGGTTGTCGTGGCGGACTTCCCAGGGCAGGTCTTCGCCGAAGAGAGGGTTTTGGCCTGCTTTGCGCGCCTGCCCCGGCGTCACAGTCAGATGATTGGCTTGCGCCCAGAGGGCGGTATCCAGAAGCAGGTATCTGTTATCGATCATGTGCCGGTGCGTCCTGTGAGCGCGATGCCGCGCACCATATATTTCTGGCCGATAAAGAAGATTGCGATCATGGGCAGAGATGTGAAGACGGTGGCGGCCATCAGCAGTCCGGGCACGGGGTCGCCCTGGGCGATCTGCCAGCGCAGGAAGGCGAGGCCGATGGCGACGGTGTAGGTGCTGTCCTGGCTGAGGTAGATGACCTGTTTGACGAAGTCGGTCCACACGTTGATGAAGGAAAAGATGGCGATGGTGGCCAGCACCGGCTTGGTCAGCGGCAGCAGGATGCGCCAGAAGATGCCCAGTTCGTTGCAGCCGTCGATTTTGGCGGCGTCGTCCAGTTCCGACGGCAGGGTCATGAAAAACTGGCGCATGAGAAAAACGTAGACGGGGTTGGCGAAGTAGCTGGGCACGATGAGGGGCAGCCAGGTGCCGACCCAGCCGATATCCCTGTAGAGCAGGAAGCGGGGAATGATGACGACCCAGAAGGGGAGCATCATGGTGCTGAGGAGGACCATGAAAAGGAAATTGCGGCCCCAGAACTTGAGGCGGGAGAAGCCGAAGCCGACGATGGAGGCGCTGATCAACTCGCCGACGACGGAGAGTGAGACGATGATGGCGGTGTTGATGAAGTAGCGGCCAAAGGGGACGCTGTTCCAGGCGCTGGGGTAGTTTCCCAGGTAAAGTTCGGATGGGAAGATGCGCAGCGGGATCTGATTGAAGTCTTCAAAGGTTTTGAGCGAGCTCATAATCACCCAGAAGAGCGGGAAGATGAACCAGACAAAACCGACGGCCAACAAGGCGTAGGCGAGCAGTTCGCGCAGGCGGCGCTGGGTGGTCTTGCTCTTTGTCCAGGAAGCAGTCAGAACGGACACGGCGCGGCTACTCCTCACCCTCGTAGTAGACCCAGTAGCGGGCTACGCGGAAGTTGATGATGGTCAAGGCGAGGATGATGAGGAACATCATCCAGGCGAGGGCGGAGGCGTAGCCCATGCGGTAAAACTCGAAGGCCTGGCGATAGAGATAGAGGCCGTAGAAGAGGGTGGCGGTACCGGGGCCGCCATTGGTCATGATGAAGGCCTCGACAAATGATTGCATGACGCCGATCGTGGTAACGATGACGTTGTAGAAGATAGCGGGCGAGATCTGGGGCAGGGTTACGTGCCAGAACTTGGCCCATTCGCCGCCGCCGTCGAGCTCGACGGCCTCATAGAGATGCTGGGGCACGCCTTGCAGGGCGGCGAGGATGATGAGCATGGCGGCGCCGGCGGTTGCGATGGCTTTGAGCGCCAGGGAGGGCAGCGCCCAGGCGGTTTCAAAGAGCCAGTTCGGTCCCTCGATCCCAACCAAGCCGAGCGCGGCGTTGATAGGCCCGTTCTTGGCGAGGATGGTCGTCCACAACAGCGCGAGGCCGACACCGCCGATGACGCTGGGCATATAGAAGGAGGTGCGGAAGAAGGGGATGCCGCGCACGCTCTGATTGAGCAGGATGGCGACGAGGACGCTGATGGCCGTGCCGGCTGGGACAGTGAGGAGGACATAGGTAAAGGTGACGCGCAAGGCGTCGGCGACCCTTTCGTCCTCGAAGAGCATGCGCTGGATGTTTTCAAAGCCGATGAACTGCGCCTCGCCGATCAGCTGGTAGCGGGTAAAGCTGAGGACGAAGGAGGCGATGAAGGGGTAGACCATCAGGAAGCTGAAGCTGACCAGCCAGGGGGAGATGAAGGCCCAGCCGACGATGTGCGGCCTCAGCCTGGCCCAATTGATATTCGGCGCAACTGTCCTGGGGGTCTGCATCGGCGATCCAGGAGGATAGAGCGTGGTGAGTAGTGAGTAGTGAGCAGTGGATAGCGGCGCGCGTTATTGCGAGCCACTATCCACTGTTGTGCGGAAGGTATCAGGCGTGTGCGGCCAGGATTTCGTCGGTCTTCTGGTCGACGATGGCGACCTGTTCCTCGACGCTTACCTCGCAGCGCAGCACGTCGCCCCAGAGGATCTTGATCTCGCCGAACCATTCGAGGACGCCGGGGAGCTGCGGCGTGAAGATGAAGTTGTCGAGGGCATCGAGATAGGCCTCGACTGCTTCGGGGCCGCCCCACGTGGCCTGGTAGTCTGCGTCCTGCCAGACGCCGGCGTTGACCGGTTCGGCCGTACCGGAGAGGGCGATGTTCTTCTGGTTCTCGAAGTTGGCGAGGTAGGTAATGAACTCGAAGGCTTCGGCCGGGTGCTGGCTTTGCGTGGTGACGATGTGGAAGTGCATGGAGCCAAGGCCGGCGCTCTGGCCGGTGTTGGGCGAGCGGACCCAGGCGACCTGGGTGAGGTCGGCCTCGCTGCGACTTACCCAGTAGCCGGAGCCGCGAGAGGCGATGCCCTGGACGCCGGCGGCCCAAGGGTAGATGCCCAGAGCCTGACCCAGGCCCTGATAGTCGTCCACGTTCAACATGCAGCCGTCCTGGCAGATCATGTCGACGGCGAACTGCTGGCCTTCGATGAACTCAGGCGTGTTCCAGGAGCCTTTCTTGTTCTCGACATCGATGAGTTGACCGCCATTGGCAACACTCCAGTTGACCAGGCCATCCTGTTCGATATTGCCGACGCTGAAGTTGGAGCCGATGATGTCTTCGCCGAGGTCGTTGATGGCGCAGGCGGCCTCGCGGTAGTCGTGCCAGTCCCACCATTTGTCGCCGTTATGGTCGTGTTCCCAGGGCATGGGCACGCCGGCCTCTCTGAAGAGGTCCTTATTGATGCCCGTCATGACGATATTGAGCTGGAAGGGGACGGCCTTGACCTTGCCCGGCTCGTATCCGACATGATTGGGGATGCGGATCAACTCGCTGCCCTCCTTGCCGGGGAAGGGCGTGCCGCTGGCCTCGAAGTAGGGGGTGAGATCGGCGGCGATTTCATGGAACGCACTCAGCTGCAGATCGAAGAACAACATGATGTCGCCCCACTCACCAGCGGCGACGAGGATGGGCATGCGGCGGTCGAAGTCGGCGACGGGTTCGAAGATGATGCCGATATCGGGGTTCTGTTCGGCCCAATTGTCGAGAAAGCCGTTCATCAGCTCACGGCGCACGCCGGAGCCCCACTTGTTGAGGAAGCGCAGGGCGACGCGTTCGGAGGTAGGGCCTGCAGAATCCATCGTGGTTGGCGCAACGGGGGCCACACATCCGGCCACGGCTGCGCCCGCTACGACGCTACCAGACACTTTGAGAAAACTGCGTCTGCTTGACTTGCTGGTCATCGGTCATTCCCCCTTGGGTTGTGCATCGAGCGTACAGAAGTGTGTTACGTTGCCTTCAATCCCTCCTTTCACGTTCCTGGCAGTGACGGCGGACAGGCCATTTCAAAAGTGAGATTCCAAAGCCGATGAACATCGGAAAATATAGCGCCTGTGAGAATCCTATTATAGAATACAGTTCATGCTGTGTCACACAGCAAAAAAATCCCGATATTTGCCGACCCCTGGAGTACACCACCCATGCAATTTGGAATCTGTCTACCGATTGCCGACGCGGGCATCGCGCAAGCGGCCGGCTTCGATTTTGTGGAGCCGACGGTGCGATCGCTGTCGCCGCTGGACCCGGATTTCGACGCGATCCGGGCGCCTTTCGACAACGCGCCGCTGCCCACGCCGGTCTTCAATGTCTTTGTGCCCGGGGAGGTACCTGTTACGGGGCCAAATGTGAATTGGGAGCAGGTGGAGAGCTACCTGGAGGCCGCCATCGGCCGCGTGGCCGCGGTGGGCGGTGAGAAGATCGTCTTCGGCAGCGGCGGCGCGCGCAATGTGCCGGACGGATTCGACAAGGATGAGGCGTTCATGCAGCTGGTGCGCTTCCTGCGGTTGGCCGGGAACGTAGCCGTGCGCAACGGCGTGACCATCGTCATCGAGCCGCTGAATTCGCGCGATTCGAACATTATCACCAGCGTCGCCGAAGGCATGGAGTTGGCGCGGGAGACCGCGCATCTGCGCGTGCGCCTGCTGGCCGATCTCTACCATATGATGGAGGACGACGAACCGCTGGAAAACATCACCACCTGCGCCGCATGGATCGAGCACGTGCATGTCGCGGACACGCATCGCGTTGCGCCCGGTGAAGGCAGTTATCCGTATGAGGAGTTTTTCCGCCGCCTGCATGAGGGCGGCTACAGCGGACGCATTTCGATCGAGTGCCGTTGGGATGACCTCGCCGCGCAGGCAGGCCCCGCCGGGGAATATCTGCGCCGCATGTGGGACGAAACAAAATGACACAAAACGAACTTGGTTTTGCCATCCTCGGCGCGGGGATGGTGGCGGAGTACCACCTGAATGCGATCCAGGAATGCACCAACCTGGGCGCACGCCTGGTGGGGGTCGGGCACTACAATCCGGCCCGATACGAGGAGATTTCGCAGCGTTTCGGCGCACCGGCCCGCACCTATGACGACCTGCTGGCGGACCCGGAGGTCGATGCGGTCTGCATCTGCACGCCGAGCGGCCATCACGCGCAGCAGGCGATCGCGGCCGCGTCGAGCGGCAAGCACGTGCTGGTGGAAAAGCCGATGGCGCTCTCGCTGGCCGACGCCGACGCAATGATCGCGGCCTGCCGCGAGAACGGCGTGCAGTTGGGCGTCTGTCTGCAGCGCCGGGCAGAGCCGCTGTTCCGCCGCGTCCACGACGCCATCCACGGCGGCGACCTGGGCGAAATCACGCTGGGCGTGGTGACGATGCCCTATTTCCGCGATGAGCCCTACTACGCCCAGGCGGACTGGCGGGGCACGTGGGAGATGGACGGCGGCGGCGTGCTGATGAACCAGGGCATTCACATTGTCGATCTGCTGCTGTGGTTCCTGGGCGACCCGGTTGAGGTGCATGCGTTTGCCGATTCGCGGCATCGCTCGGTGGAGATCGAGGACACGGCGGGCGCGGTGCTGCGCTTTGGCAACGGCGCGGTGGCGACGATAACGGCCACCGTGGCTACGGAACCGGGATTCCCGCACCGGCTGGAGGTCTACGGGACGAACGGCGGCATCCAGATCGAGGGGGAGTCGGTTCTGCGCTGGGGGCTGGCCGACGAGAGCAAAGGGACGGTCGAGCCGTGGCCGGTGGCGACGGAGCAGGTGGACCCGGGCATGGCGGGCGACCCGCGCGGCATTTCGACCAGCGGTCATATCGCTATCCTCAAGGATTTCATCGCCGGCATCGGCCGCGGGGAGGACCCTGTGATTGACGGGAGTGAGGGCAGGCGGAGTTTGGCAGCGATATTGGCGGTGTATGAGAGTAGTTTCTAGTTTTTAGTAGTTAGTTTTTAGTGAACACCTGGGGAACGGCGTAGGGAGATAGGAAGCGCGCGCGGGGGTCTTGCACCGGTCGCTGGGGCACTCGGTGGATTGGCGGCGTATGGTCGGCGAGGCATGTTTTAGGAGAGGGGGCGTTGCGGGGGCGGAGCCCCCGCACAAGGGAGGCCGCTTGCGGCCGACCGCCCAAAAATGCGAGGAGAAAGTGAAGAGGAGTGAGGGGAGAGATGCGTTCGCTCGCCTCATTTTGAGTCACGAATTGACATGATGGATGGCCTCATTCGGAGAGATATGGAGATATGACAACTGCATCCTTTACTATCAGCGCTTTTGGCGACGAGATCGCGGACGATTTGGAGACACAGTTGCAGACGCTCAACGACCTGAAGATTTCCTGCCTGGAGCTGCGGGCGGCGTGGGGGGAGAATGTGCTGCATATGTCGGACGGGCGGGTCGCGAAGGTGCGGGCGCTGTGCGACGACCACGGCGTGACGATCAGCGCGATCGGCAGCCCGGTCGGGAAGAGCCTGATCGAGGCGCCGATCGAGACGGAGGTGCAGAATCTGCGCCGCCTGAGCGAGATCGCCCGCCAGCTGGGTACCAGCAATATTCGCATCTTTTCGTTTCACCCGCCCGAGGGCAGCGACGATTACGACAGCTTCGTGGAGACGGCCATCGACCGGCTGCGGCGTCTGACGGAGGTGGCCGCGGCGGAGGGCGTCACCCTGCTGCTGGAAAACGAGAAGGGTATTGTCGGCGATACGCTCGACCGCTGTGTGAAGCTGGTCGAAGCTATTGACAGCCCGCATCTCGTCTTTCTCTGGGACCCGGCCAACTTCGTGCAGGTGGGCGAGGAGCGGATCACGGAGCGGGGCTGGCCTGTGATCGGCGGCCGGGTGGGCTATGTGCATATCAAGGACTGCAAGCTGGAGGGAGGCGTGAAGGCCGCGGGGGAAGGCGACGGGCAGATCCCCGAGCTGCTGGACCGGCTGATCAGCAGCGGGTACCAGGGGATGCTGGCGCTGGAGCCGCACCTGGCGATCGCCGCGCACAGCAGTGGTTTCAGCGGTCCGGACGGCATGGCGTACGCGGTGGAGTCGCTGCGGAAGGTGATGGATGCGGCAGGGGCTGTGGAGAACTGAGATTGAACTGAGCACGTATTGACGGTGATATGGAAGACATGTCCGCCGAAATGTAATCAGTGTAAACGAGCTGGGAGACCCAAACCCGATGATTGACCTTGATAATCTGCAATCCAAGTGTGAAAGAACCGTCGATTTCGCGGCCGGGCAGCTGCGCCACCTGGTAGAGGCGCACCCGGACCATTTCCCGATGTACACGCAGAACGGGAAGTGGATGCACAGCGGCGAGGCGTGGACGAACTGGTGTGAAGGCTTCCTGGGCGGACAGCTGTGGCTGGTCTACCAGGCCACGGGCGACGAGTATTTTCGCGAGAAGGCCGAACACTACTCCCGCCTGCTGGAACACCGCAAGACGGACCGCAACGTCCACGATCTCGGCTTCCTGTTCTTCTCTACCTGGAAGCGCTGGTATGACATTACCGGCGAGGAGGACAAGAACGCGGTGGTCATCGAGGCCGGTCAGACGCTGGCCAAGCGTTTTAAGGAGAAGGGCGAGTATCTGCGCTCCTTTGTCTCCGACGAGAGCCTCTTCATCGACATTATGATGAACGTGCCGATCATCTTCTACGCGGCGCAGGAGACCGATGACGAGGAGCTGTGGGAGACGGCCTACCGGCACTGCCTGACCACGCGGCGCTACTTGGTGCGGGGCGACGGCAGCACCTCGCACGAGGGCATTTTCGACCTGGAGACGGGCGAGTTCCTCCGCCAGACGACGCACCAGGGCTGGCGCGACGACTCATCGTGGGCGCGGGGGCTGGGCTGGTCGCTCTACGGGTTCGGCACAGTTTACGGGCTGACGGGGGATGCCCGCTTCCTCAAGACCAGCCAGGACAACGCCTGGTTCTACATGGAAAACACGCCGGACCACGGTGTACCGCAGAACGACTGGATGGAGGCGGAGCCGCAGAACCCGCACGAGAGCTCGGCCGCGGCCATCGCGGCCAGCGGCCTGATCCAGCTTTCGCAGCTTGTGGGCGATCCGACGCTGGGCAAGCAGTATAACGACTACGCGCTGCAGATCGTGGATACGCTGACCGAGCCGGAGTTTGTCGCTTTTGACGATGAGGGCTGGGAAGGGGTGCTCAAGCAGGGCATGTACCACGAGCGGCTGGGGTTGGGCGTGAATGAGAGTGTGATGTGGGGGGACTACTTCTTTTTGGAGGCGGTGTGTAAGGTGCTGGGGGTGGAGTAGGGCAGTTTCTAGTTTTTTAGCAGTTAGTTTTTAGTGACGGCATTGGTGGGCGGCTGTTCTTTATGGGCTGGAAACTGTGGCGTGGGAGGGTGGTGTGATGGGCAAAGTGGCATTGGTGACCGGTGCGGGACGGGGGATTGGGCGGGGCATTGCGCTGGCGCTGGCGGAGAGAGGGTGGTCGCTGGTTATTAACTATCGCGGCAATGCGGCGACGGCCAACGAGACCGCTGGGATGGTGCGAGAGGCCGGCGGTGGCGCGCTGGTGGTTCAGGCCGATATTGGCTCGGCGGCGGACCGGGCGCGGCTGGTGCAGGCGGCGCTGGAAGAGTTCGGCCGCATCGATCTGCTGGTGAATAACGCCGGCATGGGGCCGCGCACACGTATGGACATTCTGGAGACGACGGAAGAGTCCTACGACGAGGTGATGAACGTAAACCTGAAGGGGCCGTTCTTTCTCAGCCAGCTGGTGGCGCGGACGATGCTGGAGCAGCTGGAATCCGGGCCGGCGGAGGCCGATGGCGGCAGGCCGCAGATCATCAATATTGGCTCGATCAGCGCTTACACCAGCAGCCCGGCGCGCGGCGAGTATTGCATCTCCAAGGCCGGTGTCGGCATGATGACGCTGCTGTTCGCGGACCGGCTGGCGGAGAGCGGCATCAACGTCGTCGAGGTGCGGCCCGGCATCGTCGAGACCGACATGACGAGCACGGTGAAGGAGAAGTACGACAAGCTGATCGGCGACGGCCTGACGCCGATACGCCGTTGGGGGCAGCCGGAGGACGTGGGCAAAGCGGTCGCGGCACTGGCCGAGGGGCTGTTTCCGTTCTCGACCGGCGCGGTGCTGGATGTTGACGGCGGATTTCATATGCACAGGTTGTGAACGGCAGTAGTCAGTAGTCAGGGGAGAGTGTAAGGCATGAAACTGATCGTTTTCAGCAAGATGCTCCAGGAAAAGAGTATTGCCGAACTGGTCGAGCTGGCGCAGAAGCACGGCTACGACGGTTATGACCTGGCGGTGCGGCCGGGCCATCCGGTCAACCCAGACAATGCGGCTGAGGCGCTGCCGCAGGCGCAGACGCAGATGGAGCAGGCCGGGCTGCAGATCGGTATGGTCACGGGCAACTTCGATCTGCTGACGGCCGACCACCCCCTGGCGGAGCCGCTGCTGGCGGCGATGGACAGCGCGGACGTGCGGCTGCTGAAGCTGGGCTATTTCAGGTTCGAGCCGCAGACGATGGACTACTGGGAGCAGGTGGAGAATGTGCGGCGAGCTTTTGCCGCCTGGGAAAGACTGGCCAGTATCTACAACGTCAAGATCTGCTATCATACGCACTCCGCCTACTGCATGGGCCTCAACGCGGCGGCGCTGATGCACCTGCTGCGCGACTTTGATCCCGCCTATTTGGGCGCGTATCTCGACCCCGGTCACTTTGCGGTCGACGGTGAACCGTTCGATTTCGGGCTGGCGATGGCGCGCGAGCATCTGAGCATTCTTTCGCTGAAGGATGTCCTCGTCGAGCGTGTTGAGAAGAACGGTCACGGTGCGGCCAAGCCGCGCTGGGTGGACGCCGGCGATGGGATCGTCGACTGGACGGCGGTATTCGATGAGCTGCGCCGGATCGGGTATGACGGGTTCCTATCGATTCACTGCGAGTATGACATTGAGGAAGGCGCGGACTGGTTTGAGACCTTCGTGCGTGAGGTGGCGTTCTTTCGCAAGATGAGAGGGAACGGCGAGGAGTGAGGGAAGAGGAGTGAGGAGTGAGAGCGTCTGCCGCCCCTCGCGGGTTGAGTATGGAGGCTCAAGCGAATGATAAAGAGTCTTAGCGTTAAGGGCCTGAACAACCGAATCGATGCCGACCTGGAGTTCAATGAAGACCTGAACATCATTACGGGCAAGAATGGGTCGGGTAAGACAACGCTGCTGAAGCTGCTCTGGTATCTGATCAGCGGAAATCTTGAGCGCGTAATCTTTGAAGTCCCGTTTCAGCAAATTTCAGTGAAAGGCGATTCACTTTTGCTGGCGATTCATCGACGCAGTGCTAGCGAGTTCACATTAATTTCAACAGATTTTTTCAGTAATACTCAAAAGACAGGAACTGTAGAACAACTGGATGACACGCTGAAAAGACTCAACAAGTATATCGTGACCGAGTCGAAAAAAAGTTTGTTCTTCCCCACATTCAGAAGAATAGAAGGGGGCTTTTCCGGTCTCAGCGATGTCAACCATCCAGACAGATCTGCAACTTCAACAACGGAGATGTTTCAGTCATCATTGGAAAGGTTCTCCTCTGATATCTCAACCAACGGTCACAGATTCATCGCGTCAATCTCAACCCATGATGTTGGTACTCTGTTGACTCAGAAATACGCCGATATCAACGAGGAGATCAGAGACCGTCAGTCTCGGCTATTGGACGAGATTTCACAAAAGTTCCAGGTGTCTCCCGGTGATGCGATAAGCTCGAAAATATCTCAGGCTGTGCCCTCCGTACTTACTGACATTCAACAGGTTGCTAAGGAGAGCGAGCGGCTCTTCAAGCCGTTTCTGGTGCTGTCCGAACTTACTCGAAGCATCTTAGAATACCAGGCAATTCAGGTTGTCGGACAGAATGCCCATGGTGAAATAACGAAGGGGATTACTCTGGGAGAAGGATCAGACGGGGCAACTCTTGAAACAACAAAAGGAGCAATTGCATCTGACAAGCTCTCCGCTGGAGAGAAGCAGATGCTAAGTTTTCTGTGCTACAACGCATTCAGCGAAAATACAGTCATCTTCATCGATGAGCCAGAATTGAGCTTGCATGTTGACTGGCAGAGACTCCTACTGCCAACGTTACTGGAACAGGAGACTGGGAACCAGTTCTTCATTGCTACGCATTCGCCCTTTATCTACGCAAAATATCCTGAAAAGGAGATTCCGTTGGGAGACAGGGGAGGTGCAAATTAGTGCCGATACCGTCCCCCACGGTAGAGGAGTTAGTTGCAACCCTTCGTCGCTCTTCCTTGCCAACGGTTCTCGTTGAAGGCCAAGAGGATATGCGCATCTATCGCTGGGTAGAGGCGCGCCTCGGCATTCAAGCCGCGAATGTGCTGCCTACGGGTGGTAGAGACAAATTGTTATCTGTCTATGAACGAAGGCAGGAATTCTCCAATTTGCCGGTTGCCTTTGTCGCCGACAGGGACATGTGGTTTTTTTCAGGGATTCCATCAGACTACGATGAGGTCATTTGGACAGAAGGATATAGCGTTGAGAACGATCTGTATGCCGGCGCTGAACTTGAAAATCTCCTAGACGCCGAGGAGGCGCAGGCACAACAGCAATTGCTGGATGCTATTGCCGAGTGGTTCGCATTTGAGGTTGAAGAGTATCTTGCGGAGAGGCGTTATGAGGTCTCTCATCACTGCGACCGGGTTGTCCCGCGTGGACATGCACAGATAGATGAGGATTTCCGCAGAAGCCGTGGCTTTCGTACTCCTGGAGAGAGGATGCATCGGCAGATCAAGAGGGCGTATCAGCTTCAGCTCAGGGGAAAGCAGCTCTTTCAAATTCTGGAACGTTTTTTGAACGCCCCCAACCGCGGCACCCGCTATAACGTCGCATCGTTGCAAGAGATAGCACTGAAGATGACCCCTGGTCACCTACTGATGGGTCGTTTGATGCAAGAGATCGAACAAGCGGTAGCGGACCAGTAACTCGCTCTAAGGAACACCAACGCAGTAGACAATAATAGTTTTTCAGGCTGAAAGGATTACAGAACTTTGCCTTACCCATACCCACTTGTATTCAGCACACTTGGCTCGCCGGGCTGGTCGTTGGAACGTGCGGCGGAGCAGGCGGTCGCCGACGGTTACGCCGGGCTGGAAGTGCGCATTCTGGACGGCCAGGTAATTCCGCCGGACCTGCCGGCTGAGCGCCGCGCCGCAATCCGCAGTCTGATGAAGGAGCACGGGCTGGTTATCGCCGGCATCGGCGCGTCCACCCGCTTTTCCTCGCCGGACGCGGACGACCGCGCCAAGCATCTGGCTGACCTGCGCGCCTATCTGGCGCTGGCCAGCGACCTGGAGGTGCCGATCGTGCGCACTTTCGGCGGCGGCCCGTCCGAGGGCCAGACGATGGAGGACGTGATCGATCTCGTTGCCGCCAGCCTGGCGGAGGCCGCGCCGGACGCTGAACGGCACGGCGTCACAATCTGCCTGGAGACCCACGACGCTTTCTGCCGCGGGCAGGAGGTGGCGGGCGTGCTGGACCAGGTGGATTCGCCGTGGGTCAAGGCGGTTTGGGACGTGCATCATCCCTTCCGCATGGGTGAATCGACCGAGGATACGTGGAACTACATCGGTTCACGCCTGGCCCATATCCATATGAAAGACGCCCGGCGAAGGGAGGACGGCAGCTGGGAGTTGAAGCTGATGGGCGAGGGCGAGGTCCCCTGCCGGGAGATCCTCCACCTGCTGGCGGCGAAGGGATACGACGGTTATATCTGCGCCGAGTGGGAGAAGGCGTGGCACCCCGAGGTCGAGGAGCCGGAGATCGCCATTCCCCAGCATGCGCGGGTTCTGCGTGAGTGGATGGCGGGGTGAGACTTCAGTTTTTAGTTTTCAGTTTCTAGTTTTTAGTGACGGCGTCTCCTGGAGTTAGGTACGGTCAGGGACTGCCGGAGCTAGGAATTGGGGACGGCGGGGTGAGTGGGGTTGCGATGGGGACGGAGAAGCCGAAGGGGCTGTATCTGCTGGGGGAGAGTGCCTTTGCCCGTATATACGGGGAAGACACGCGGCGGGACATCGAGGCGCATGTTGAGATCGTTGGGGCGTTGCAGACGCCTGAGACGGTCTCGGCGGACCCATCGGTGTTGGCGGATGTTTCGCTGATCTTTTCCGGCTGGGGTATGGCGCGGGTGGATGAGGCCTTTCTTGAGGCGGCGCCCAATCTGGAGGCGATCTTTTACGCTGCGGGTACGGTGCGCTACTTTGTGACCGATGCGCTGTGGGAGCGGGGCGTGCGCCTGACCAGCGGCTATGGCGCCAATGCCGAATTTGTGGCGCCGTACACGCTGGCGCAGATTATCCTCAGCCTGAAACGTGTCTGGCATTTCGCCAACAAGCTCCGTCAAGAGGGAACCTACAGCTCGTTTGATAAAGAGCCGCTGCCAGGCCTGTACACCGGCGTCGTCGGCCTGATCTCGCTGGGGCAGGTCGGGCTCCGGGTTGCGCGGCTGCTGCAAGAGACGCTGCCGGCGGTGCGCGTACTGGCTTACGACCCGTTTCTGACGCCGGTTTTGGCCGCGGAGCTGCACGTGGAGCCGGTCGGGTTGGAGGAGCTGTTCAGGAGCTGTGACGTGGTCTCGCTGCATACGCCGTGGCTGCCGGAAACGGTCGGCATGATTACGGGCGCGCACCTGGCCTCGATGAAAGAGGGCGCGGCGTTTATCAACACGGCGCGCGGCGCGGTCGTGAACGAGCCGGAGATGGTCGCCGTGCTGCAGCAACGGCCAGATTTGTATGCGCTGCTGGATGTCACCCACCCGGAACCGCCGGCCGCGGGGTCGCCTCTCTACAGCCTGCCCAACGTGCTTCTCACTCCCCACATCGCCGGTGCGCACAACACCGAATGTCTGCTGATGGGCCGCACGATGGTGACCGAGCTGGCCCGCTACCTGGCGGGTGAACGCATGGAATACGAGGTCACGCAGGAGATGCTGCCGCTGCTGGCCTGATGCGGACCATCTTCTGGCCGCCCGAACATTTTGCCCGCGCAGTCTCCGTCCCCGACAGGATCACCTATGTTTTTGCCCGGACTCGTCTCCATAACTTTTCGCCAACTCTCTGTGGAGGAGATCATCGCCCTGGTGACGCAGGCCGGTCTGGCTGCGGTTGAGTGGGGCGGGGATATTCACGTTCCGCACGGGGACGAAGCGCAGGCGCGTACGGTCGCCCGCTTGGGCGCCGATTCCGGTCTGGACGCGGCGGCGTACGGCTCCTACTACCGCGTCGGGCACCCCGAGACCGGACCTTTCGAAGCGGTGCTGGTCTCGGCGGTAGCGCTGGGCGCGCCGCAGATACGCGTATGGCCCGGGGAGCAGGGCAGCGACGAGGCGGACGAGGCCTACTTTCAGACGGTGGTAGAGGACAGCCGCCGCATCGCCGACATGGCCCAGGCCGAGGAGATCGGCATCGTCTACGAGTTCCACGGCAATACGCTTACCGACACGAATGCGGCGGCCTTGCATCTCCTGCAGAGCGTAGATCATGCCAATGTGCGCTCGCTGTGGCAGCCGCCGCGCTTCGCCGCGCGCGCCGACAACCTTGCCGGAATAGAGATGGTGCGGCCCTGGCTGGAACATCTGCATGTCTTCCACTGGCATCTGCAGACGGGTGAGCGCCGTCCCCTGGCAGAGGGCGAGGACCTGTGGCGGGACTATCTGGCGCAGGCGGGGGACCCCGAGCGCACGCGCTATGCGCTGCTGGAGTTCGTTGAGGACGACGCGCCGGAGGCTTTCCTGCGAGATGCGGCGACGCTGTTGAGGTGGCTCGGCGACCATCCCGCCGCGAGCAACTGACCACGGTCCTCTGAACGCGACCCATGGCCCACGTTCGCCAGCAGACCCCTACGGACGCGGATGGTTCTGACGCTGTTCTCGCGCTCATGGTCCGCCCCTGGGCGCCGGCAGCGGTCAGTCAGCATGTGCGCCTGGTGCTGGGGGATGCTGAGTGTGCTGCGTGCGACGCGGTCTGGGTGGAGATTGGCTATGGGCTGGAGGGCGCGCCGCTGACCTATCTGCGTCACATTCTGCAGGTTGACGGTTGGCACTTAGCCGAACCGATCGAACAGCTGCTCAGCGGCGAGACCCCTTACGCTACCTGGCGCAGCGGTTGCCCGCCGGCGTTGCTGATGGCGCGTGCCGGGGACGCCGACGCGCAGGGCAACCCGACTTATCAGCTGACGCTGCAGCTGACCGTCAGCGGGCTGACCGACGGTGGGCCACGGGACGGTTCAGCCATCACTTTTGCCCTAGACCGGATCGGTGGGGAGGAGCTTCTGCGTTTCGGCGAGGTGTTCGACCAGGAGCTGCGGCAGGCACTGGAATACTGGGGGGCCGACGGTGCTCTGACTGGTGGAGCGGCGGCGTCCGTCCTAGAGGTGAACAGTTTCAGCAGCCGCGTCAACGCGGCGGCCTATGATGCGCTCGGCAGCGACTACAGCCATGACTATCTGGCCGAACCGTTTTTCCGGGAGGCGTTTGAGGGCTGGTTGGGGTTGCTGCCCGCCGGTGGCCGGGTACTGGAGGTCGGCTGCGGGCACGGGAGGCCGATTGCGGCCGCGCTGGCGGACGCGGGACAGCGCGTGACAGGCATTGACCCGTCAGCGCAGATGATCGCAGAGGCCCGGCAGGCTGTGCCGGGGCAGGATTTTCGTCAACTGGCACTGGTGGAGTTGGAGGAAACGGACGCTTTTGACGGGGCCTGCTGCTTCTTTTCGCTGCTGTGCATGGACCCGGTCGAACTGCGAATTGGTCTGGCGCGGCTGCACAGGGCGCTGAAAGCGGGTGCGCCGCTGCTGATTGTGTCCGGTGTGCCGGACCTGTTTACGCGTACGTCGCCCTTGCGCAGCGTACAGGGGCGGACCACCTGGGAATGGCCGTACGATCACGAGGACATGCCCGCCGTTCTGACGGCGGGCGGGCAGTGGCGGGTTGGGGCGCCGGCGGTACGGTTTTACGATACGGATACGCTTAAGCGGATCGAGGCAACTTCGCTGGACGAGCTGGCGGCTGATCCCCGTTATCTGCCCGGCGCTGAGATGTCCGATCCGCTGGCGTTTGCGACAGGGAAGCGGATTGTTAAGGGGGTGTATGCGCTTGTTGCGCGTAGGGCAGCAGGCGTGTAGCCCGTTGACTTTCCACGCAGGAAGTCAAGAGAGCGATAGTCGCAGAGTCTACAGGGATGGGCGCCGATGGGTCTGTTACCGATCCCGGGGCGTAACCACCTGTACGTTTTGAGCATTGGTTGCGGTTACCAGCGGTCCGTAAACCCATCCTGTCCGATCCCCAATGTCAATCTGCCACCAGTCGCCAGCACCGGGGCTCTTGCCGGTGATGACGAATCGTTCGCCAGGCGGGGCTGTTCCCAGGATAGCATAATTGGTGCCTGGGCCTTCTCGTACGTTTATGCGAGTATTTATCGTCAGCCAAGGCCTCAGGGGCGTCAGGGTAGCTGTGGCGCGGGCTTGGTCTACAGAGACAAGGTACCCAGCCGGCGCGTGCCAACTTGAGTGTACGTTTTCGACGTCTACATAGTACTCCCCAGTAAAGGGCGCTTGGAAGACAATTTTTGCGTCACCCCCGAACAGGCCTCCACCGCTGTTCTGATCTCTTATCCAAACCCCTAACGTCTCCTCCTGATAACCCCATACAGTAAGCTGGGTGTCGGCCAAGATTGATCGCGCCACAATCTCAACTGTCTCATTTCTCTCCAGGTAAAGGAAAAAGTAATCAACATTGGTTGGGAAGTCGATGTTACCGTGGAGGATCTCTCCAACTTGGATCCGCCTGCCTCGGTCTGGTTCATCGAAATGAACAAGACGGTGATTCGCTTCCAAGGTAATCTCATCGGAAACGTGCGACGGGATCAGGAAGAGTGGCCCATGGCTTCTTGTGACAAAGGAAAGTGAACTGGTTTCAGAATCTGCGTGTTTGTTGCCATATTTGTCAAGAATTTGGAAACTGACATCTTCTGCGCCAACAAACCTGATTTCGATTGCAGTTCCAGATGGTTCATTAATGATATAGGCGTCACCATAGTTTCGCGACGTCAGTCTGTGACGGGGAGAACCGCCGTCCATATTGAGTTCTCTCTTTCCAAGGCCGGAAGGATCACGGCCTGCGATCAGTTGGCGGACACGTGGCAGAAGGTCGGCAGACGAGGCGGCAAGACCGAACTCCCTAAAGGCTCTAAAACCACTGATCCCGATCACAGCGCCTGTATCAGAGACAAGCGCGCCGCCACTTTGTCCTCCTGTGATGGCAGCATCGGTCTGGAAATAAGTGATGCCAACCGGCTCCCACTCTCGCAGCCGTGACAAGATTCCCCGAGTCATCGTCGTTTGTGGATAGGCTTCGACCTCGGCTGGATAGCCAATCAGATACACTTCGGAGCCAATCGATGTGTTCTCTCCGTCAAGCATAGGCAAGGGTTCCACGGGGGTAGAAATTGGGCCAAGAACGGCTAAGTCCACCAACAGGTCCCAGCCTACTACTGGCACTTCCCTGTAAACGGAACCGTCCGGGAACACGACGACTACTGCGTTGAACGGCCAGACCACATGGGCGTTCGTCACTACGTATCCCCCTTCGACGAGCACGCCGCTACCGGTACTGGCACCCGTATGAATGAAGGCGATTGCGGGCGAGACCATTTCGAAAATTCGAGCTGAAGAGACCTGCTCTGTAGTTGCCGCAGATGTCGAAGTTGTCGAAGCTGTGGCAAAGCAGAAAGGCAACTTGAGATCCTCGAAGTCATTGCCTTCAACGTTTTCCCAAATAGCAGGAACACACCCTTCCAAGCGGTTACCAGAAAGATAGAGCTGTTCGAGCTTAGAGAGTTTGCCCAATTCTGGTGGGATATCCCCACTCAGGTTGTTGTTTGCGAGGCCTAGCCCGGTCAGTTTTGTCAGGTTGCCCAATTCCGGGGGCACAGCCCCAGTTAACCGGTTGCCCCAGAGGCTCAGCCCTGTCAATTTGGTGAGGTTGCCCAACTCTGAGGGAATTCCTCCACCTAATTGATTCGAATGGAGAAACAGCCTTTCCAGGTTGGTCAGATTGCCCAGTTCTGGTGGAATGATTCCTCCCAGTTCGTTTTGCCCAAGATACAACGATGTCAGATTGGTAAGCTTTTCCAGTTCTGGAGGAATTGGCCCACTCAATCGGTTCTCGGTAAGAATTAGCCATTCCAGGTTGGTTAGATTGCCCAGTTCAGCTGGAATTACCCCTGTCATCTTGTTTGAGTAGAGGCCTAACTCTTCCAAATTGTCTAAGTTTCCCAATTCAGTCGGGATGGTTCCGCTCAACTCGTTATCCCCCAGGCGCAGCATTTCGAGGCTGGCAAGCCTGCCTAGTTCAGGGGGAATTGGTCCAGTCAGTTCGTTACCCCAGAGACTCAACTCAATCAAATTGGAAAAAACGCCCAGTGCTGAAGGAATCGTTCCGCTCAACTGATTCTCTGATAGATCCAGATATTCCAGATAGGTAAGATGGCCTAATTCTGATGGAATCGTACCGTTCAATTCGTTGTCCGAGAGGTCCAGTTCAATAACGCGATCACTTTCGTCTGTAACGACACCATACCATGTACTGATTGGCCTGTTGCTCAGCCAATTCTGGTTGCTACCCCAGTTGTCGCCGTCAGTGGCTTGGTAGAGCGCGATCAGTGCGTCTTCGTCTGTGCAAATTGGCAAGTCAACTTCATCGAGATCATTTTCCTCAACATCCTGCCATACTTCGGGTACGCATCTGGTTAACCTGTTATCAGCAAGGTAAAGCCATTCCAGGCCGGAGAGTGTGTGTAGTTGCGGCGGAATGCGGCCAGTCAACCGGTTGAAACTGAGGGCCAGCCCTTTCAGTTGTGTCAGGTTACCAAGTTCTGATGGAATCGATTCGCTCAACCGGTTTCCCGATAGAGCAAGTGACTCCAACTGGGCAAGTTCTCCCAATTCTGGGGGTATCGAACCACTCAACTGGTTCGAGTGAAGGTAGAGAAGGGTCAATTTAGTAAGGTTTCCGAGCTCTGGTGGAACAATCCCGCTCAGCCGGTTCGCTGCGAGGCTCAAACCTTCCAGATTGGCAAGGTTTCCAAGTTCTGGAGGAATCGAACCACTTAACTGATTCGAAAAGACACTCAGCAGTGTCAATTTGGAAAGGTAGCTCAGTTCTGAAGGAATCGTCCCGTTCAGACTGTTCTGTGAAAGAATTAGCCACTCCAGTTTGGAAAGGTTGCCTAGTTCTGACGGAATCGAGCCACTCAGCTCGTTTTCCGAAAGATTCAGTTCAATGACACGGCCACTGTCGTCCGCAATAACCCCGTACCAGTCCCCAAGCGGCCTGTTGCTCAGCCAGTTTCTATTTTCAAGCCAATTATCGCCGTCCGTAGCTTCGTAAAGCGCAACCAATACGTCTCTATCCGAACAGAACTGCAAACCGACATCATCCAGATCACTGTCTTCAATATCACGCCAAATCTCGGGCAGGCATCCAACTAATTGGTTGTCTGCAAGGAATAGCTGTGTCAGTCCCGTAAGATTTTCCAGATCTGGCGGAACAGTTCCGCTTAGTTCATTACCCCAAAGACTCAGGCCCTCCAGGTTAATGAGGTTGCCCAACTCTGGTGGAATCGCTCCGCTCAATTGATTGTCCGAAAGGGCGAGCATCGTTAGATTAGTCAGATTGCCTAACACTGATGGGATCGTTCCATTCAATTGGTTTCCCCAGAGGAACAGTCTTTCAAGGTTCGTGAGGTTGCCCAATTCTGACGGTATCGTCCCGCTTAATCGGTTGTCCGAGAGGTACAGCCATCCCAGGTTGGTGAGATTGCCCAACTCTGGCGGAATCGATCCATCCAGCTGGTTGCCCCAGAGGAACAAGTACCTCAGATTGTTGAGTTTCGCCAGATCTGAAGGAATTGTCCCGCGCAGATTATTATTAAAGAGGGCCAACGCTCCCAGGTTGGTGAGGTTGCCTAACTCGGATGGAATCGTGCCGCTCAGTCGGTTTTCGAAGAGATTCAGCGCTTCCAGGTTGGTGAGGCTGCCCAGTTCCGGTGGAATCACTCCTCTCAACTGATTTTGTGAGAGATTCAGCCTTTCCAGGTTGGAGAGGTTACCCAACTCGGATGGAATCGTGCCGTTCAGCTCGTTTTCCGAAAGATCCAGCTCAACGACGCGGCCGTTTCGGTCCGTTGTGACGCCATGCCAGGAATCGAGCGATGCATTGGAGAGCCAGTTCCTGTTGTTCGTCCAGTTGTCGCCGTCGGTATCCTGGTAGAGCGCCACCAGGGCGTCCCTCTCTGCATCCTTGGCCGGAGCAGTAGGTGAAGATGCATGGGCCGCAGGGCCTTTCAGCCCGGCGATTAAGGCACACACAGCAAAGACGGCAATCAGGACTCTGAAAAATGACTGCATGAAATCCCTCCTGCGTGCTGAATGGACGGACCGAGTCGAAATACCTGAAAATTCAGAAGGAAATGGTGCGAGGAACCAATCTGATTGTACAAAACATTTACGAAACCGGGAAATTGGACGGAGAACAGGAAACCCCCGGGCCTGAGAGACCCGGGGGCGAAATACCGTTATCAATTGGTTTCGAAGGTGTCTTCGTTCTCGTTTCGCTGTCGAGTTCAACCTTTTCGCAATCGGCGAAGATCTCGCGGTATGAGTGCAGTTGCGGAAACTGTCTCGGGATAGATGGCTCGAAAACTATACGCCGCGAACAGAATCCCCCTCAGCCCACATCCACGCCGAACGAACCCCGGACCGCGATCTTGAAGGCTGTTTTGCCGTCCAGCTCGTAGCCGCCGTCGAGGGCGTCGAAGCCTTCGGCCACGCGCTCGAGGGGCAGGACATGGCTGATTACGGCGCTGAAGTCGACGTCGCTGCTCTGGAGGACCGCCACCGCGCGTGTGAAGTGGTGGTAGCGGCTGCCCCAGACGCCTTCGAGGCGCAGATTGGGGCGCAGGAAGTGGCGGTGCGGGTTTACCTCGATCGTGCCGACGTCGACGAAGTGGCCGACCTCGACGAAGACGCCGTCCTCTTTGACAAGCTCCAGCCCTTCGGGGAAGGCCGGGAGGAAGCCAGCGGCCTCGATGACCACGTCGGCGCCGGCGCGGCCCGGTGTCATTCCCAGCGCCATCTCGCGGCGCTCGTCGGCGTCGGGGACGGCCATGATGTCGAGCGTCTCGTGTGCGCCGAGTTTGCGGGCGAGCTCCAGGCGGCCGGCAGGACCGCCGATGACGATCAGGCGGCCCGCGCCGCTGATTTTGGCCGCGATCAGGCACATCATGCCGATGGGGCCGGCCCCCTGGACGATGACCGTGTCGCCGATCTTGACATCGCCGCGCAGCGCGCTATGCACGCCGACCGTGAAGGGTTCGGCGAGGACGCCCACCTGCGGCGGCGCATCCAGTTTGATCATGCAGGACTCGGGGTCGGACAGGTAGATGTAGTCGGCGAAACCGCCGCTGAAAGGCTCATCGGCGGGGCGGTAGCCATAGATCATGCCGCTGTTGCGGGGATGGAAGACGACCCGGTCGCCTTCTCTGACCGGAGTGCCGTTGAAGTCGGTGGTCAGGCCTTTGCCCAGGGCTTCGATGATGCCGACGTTTTCGTGGCCCAGCATCGTTGCCGGCTCGATCCCCTTCTGCCAGTTATGAATATCGGTGCCGCAGATGCCGCATAGCTCCTGCCGCAGCAAGACCGTGCCCGGCGCAGGGTCGGGCACAGTGTATTCACCCATGCTGAACTGTTGTCCTTCTGTAGAAACTGCCAGTCCTACCCGTGTCATCGTTATCTCCTTAAGAGTTCAATCTGTATTCAGCGCAAGGACCCGCGGCCGGGGAATTCGGACCAACCTAGCTACCATCAACCGCAGCGAAAACGAGCAGCAGGAACTGCGGCACAATCACGCGGCCGCGTTCCAGAGGTTGGCGCGAAAAGACGCTCAGGAGGCTCCAAACGCGCCCCGCACCGCTATCTTGAAAGCCGTCTTTCCGTCCAGCATGTAGCCGCTGTCGAGCGCGTCAAAGCCTTCCTGCACCCGCTCCAGGGGCAGGATGTGGCTGATCACGGATGCGAAGTCGATGCCGCCGCTCTCCATTACCGCTACCGCGCGCACGAAGTGATTGAAGTGGCTGCCGCGAACGCCTTCCAGCCGCAGATTTGGGCGCAGAAAGTGCCGGTGGGGGCTCACCGCGATCGTGCCGACGTCCACGTAGTGGCCGACCTCGACAAAGACGCCGTCCTCCTTCACCAGCTCCAGCCCTTCGGGGAAGGCCGGCAGAAAGCCGGCAGCCTCCATCACCACTTCGGCGCCGGCGCGGCCCGGCGTCATTTCCAACGCCATCTCCCTGCGCTCCTGCGCGTCGGGCACGGCCATGATGTCGATTGTCTCGTGCGCGCCGAGTTTGCGGGCAAGCTGCAGGCGGCCGGCAGGACCGCCGATGACGATCAGGCGGCCGGCGCCGCTAATTTTGGCCGCGATCAGGCACATCATTCCGATGGGGCCGGCGCCTTGCACGATGACCGTGTCGCCGACTTTGACTCCGCCTCGCAACGCGGCGTGCACGCCGATCGTAAACGGCTCGGCAAAAACGCCCACCTGCGGCGGCGCCTCCGACTTGATTATGCACGACGCCGGGTCGGACAGGTAGATATAGTCGGCGAAGCCGCCGCTGAAGGGCTCGCCGGCGCCGCCGTGGCCTGAAGCCATGACGGTGTTGCGGGGATGGAAAACGACACGGTCTCCCTCTCTGATCAACGTGCCGTTATAGTCGGTGGTCACGCCTTTGCCCAGAGCCTCGATCACGCCGACGTTTTCGTGTCCCAGCATCGTTGCCCGCTTGATCCCCTTCTGCCAGTTGTGAAGGTCGGTGCCGCAGATGCCGCCCAGCTCTTGCCGCAGCAGCACCGTGCCCGGCGCGGGGTCGGGCACGGTGTATTCGCCGACGCTGAACTCTTTGCCAACGGTGACAACTGCCTGCCCTGTCCTTGTCATTTAGGACTCCTGTGTGTTTCAGGCGCTCAGGGAGATGAGCTGCGGTTGGGCGACCCGCGTCAGCTCTTCGACCGTCAGCTGCAGCATCGTCCTGTCGTCGCCGCCGCCGGCGTAGACGAACCCGGAATCGAGGTCCGCTATCGTACTGTCCAGCAGCACCTGCACCGCAGTGCTATGTCCAAACGGAGGCACGCCGCCGGCCGGATATCCGAGCATCTGAAGCACGACATCGGGCGAGGCCAGCTTAATGCGCTTGATGCCCACGCCATGCAGGTCTGCCAGCGGGCGTTTCTCGACGCGGCGTTCGCCGTGGCTGATGACGACAAAGGGGGCCGGCGGCGCCTCCCGGTCGCCCGGTTTCTGAGCCAAAAACAGGAGCGTTTTGAGGATGCGGTCCGGCTCCACGCCGAGGGCGGCGGCGGCGGCGGGCACGGTGGGCGTATCGCCGATTTCACGCAGGAGCTGGGCTTCGATCCCGTTCTCGTCGATGAAAAGTTGCAGGTCGTCCGGTGTGCGCATGGTGTTTCCCGTCATCTTTGTAAAGCAACGACTCGATGGTTGAAATGTACCAGTACACCAGGGGATGCGCAAACGGATCAGGGCTGAATCGCCCTGTACATCTCAGATTTGGGGTGGGAACAGTCTGGCGGGAAACAGTGCCAGCGGTGGTTGGCGTTGTTTACAGTCTTTGGGCGAGACGCAGTGCAGGCGCCAGGCCTGGCCGTACGGTGGAATTCGTCAGTTGGGGAGGGTGCGAGGGCAGGAACATGGCCGGCACCTACGGGGATCTGATGGGACGGGCGCGAGGTGGTCTGGCTGAACTCCTTCGACATGGCACATGATACGAATAGAGACACCAGGTCGGCGAGGCATGTTGTAGGAGAGGGGGCGTTGCGGGGGCGGAGCCCCCGCACAAGGGAGGGCCGAATAGGCCCGACCGCCCAGAACTGCAGTAGTCAGTGGTCAGTAGTCAGTGGTCAGTAGTCAGTGGTCAGAGACGGCGCTTATTCTGGCGGAAACTGGAATGGGAACAGACCATGGCTTGGGTGCCTCCAGAGATATTCGAAAGTTCGTCCCCATTTTGGGATGCGCCCAGATCGCCCAATAAGTGGCGCGCAGCTTGCCGTTGTGATAGCATACTCGGCGACAGTCTCGATGGGCGTCGCGCCCCCGTTACGGCGCGCAAACCGGACCTGGAAATGCCAACCACCTCGATACACGGAACACCCGACTACGCCGAGCTGGATGCGCTGGGGTTGGACCCTTCCGAAGTCGTCTACTTTTCTTCGAACATCAATCCGTATGGCCCGCCGGCGTCGGTCGTCGAAGCTGTTGCGAACGAGATAAGCCGCTCCTTCCTGGCGCGTTACCCGGACAGCCGCAGCCAGCGCCTGCGCGAAAAGATCGGCGCCTACCACGGTCTGCCGGCGGACGCGGTGCTGGTGGGGAACGGCACTGCCGACCTGATCTGGCTGCTGGCGCACGCCTATGGATTCCAGCGCCAGGCCGCGATTCTGTCGCCCACATTCAGCGAGTACGCCGACGGCGTCATCATGGCGGGGGGGCATCCCATCCATCTTCCTCTGCCCGGCTGGCACCGTATCCGGCGCCGCAGCTATGCCCCGGGCGGCACGACGCTGGCGCAGACGCGGCAAGCGTTGGAGACTTCCTCGCCCTGGCTGGTCTTCATCTGCAATCCGAACAACCCCACGGGCGAGTACCTGTCACCGGGCGAGCTGCGCTTTCTGTGGGAAGGCGCGCCCAATGCCCTGTGGGTGATCGATGAGGCCTATGCCGAATTCACCGAAGACCCATGGAGCGCGGCGCAGTGGGTTATGGCGGGCAGGAACGGCAACTCAGGTCGGGCGCGCGGGCCGGGCTGTGTTGTCCTGCGCTCGATGACGAAGGACTTCGCGCTGGGCGGGCTGCGTCTCGGTTACCTGCTGGCGGCGCCACCGATCGTTGAACGCTTGCAGGAGATGCAGCCGCCGTGGAGCGTCAACGGGGTCGCCCAGCTGGCCGGACTGGTGGCGCTGGATGAGATGGACTGGCGTGAAGAGACGACGACGCGACTGCGCAAGGATCTGCGGGACCTGCAGGATGGTCTGCGGGCTTGCGGGTTCGCGCCGCTGCCGACGACGGTCAGCTACTTCCTGCTGCCGGTTGGGGATGCCAAGTCGATACGCGACCGGCTGGTGGGTGAGCGGCTGTTTGTACGCGACTGCACCTCGTTCGGTTTGCCCGAACATATCCGCATCGCGGCCAGGCCGCCGGATGAAAACGCCCGCCTCATCGAAGCCATGGCCCAGATTGATTATCTGCCGAGCCGAACGGTGGATTCACGCGTAACCAATAACCACTGATCATTGGCCGCCTGCCACTGCAGTCATGATTGAAGCCATCACTTTCGACTTCTGGGACACGATTGCGATCGACGATTCGGATGAGCCGAAGAGGGAGGCGCTGGGCCTGCCGAGCAAAGCCAATGCGCGCGTCGAACTGTTCGCCAGCCACGTGACCCAGAAGCATCCGGAGATCGCCTACGAGCAGGCGGTGCTGGCGTATCAACACGCCAACGAGAGTTTCCAGCATGCCTGGCACGAGGAGCTGCATACGCCGGGTATCGCCGCGCGCATGTACGACGCTTACGAGTTTCTCGGATTGCGGCCGGGGCCGGGACGGTTCTCGCGTCTCATGCGCGAGGTGGATGAGCTGGTGCGTGAGATCGAAACGATGGAGGTGCGCATCCAGCCGGACTTTACACCGGGCGTGCATGCCGCACTTGACGAGCTCTCGCTGCACTACAAGCTGGGCATCATCTCCGACACCATCCACACAACCGGCCGCGGGCTGCGCTATCTTCTGCAGCGCCAGGGTCTGCTGCGCTACTTCAACTACATGCTCTTTTCGGATGAAATCGGCGCATCCAAACCGGAGCCTGACGTCTTCCGGCAGGCCGCACGCGGTCTGGGCGCGGCGCCCTACCAGATTGTCCATATCGGCGACCGCGAGAGCAACGATGTCATCGGGCCCCTGTCGATCGGCATGAACGCCATCCTCTTCACCGGTGTCAAAGACCGCGGCAGCGACGAGACGCAGGCCAGTGCCGTCTGCCGCACATACGCCGCGCTGCCCACGATCGTCCGACGTCTTTCAGCCACAATCAGGCCCTTCCAACCCGGTCTGGTATAGTGGAGTCTTCACTGCACCGGGCATACGAAGCCCTGGCCGACCGCTTCGCCGCGCACTTTCCCACGCAACTGCAAGGCCCCCGCACGGTCGGCCGCGAAGCCGAATTCCCTGTCGTCGATCAAAGCGGACACGCCGCCGATATGGACCGGCTGTGGCCTCTACTAATGGCGGGTGAGACAGGCGAAGGTTCTTCCCTCTCTCCTCTCAAGGTCAAGTGGGATGCCGTAAACACCGACCTGATTGTCGGTCTCGACGGCGCCGCCTACAGCTACGCGCTCGAGGTGGGCAAGGGTACGATCGAACTCAACGTCGGTCCCTACGCCACCCTTTTTGAACTGGAGACCGCCTTCCGCACAGCTGTGGAGCGGCTGGTGCGGGCCGCGGCGCAGCTGGGGTGGCGAGTGCTGGGGTATGGCGTGCAGCCGCTGAGCCCGGCTACGCGGGACCTGCTGTCGCCCAAACAGCGCTATCACGCGCTCGCCGACATTATGGGCGACGACTGGATCTGGTACACCGTGACAGCCAGCGACCAGACGCACGTCGATGTCAGCCGCGATGAGGCGGTCAGCGTTCTCAATTTCGCCATCTTGATGGCGCCGGTTGTGGTCGCCCTGTGCGCCAATTCGCCGGTTGTTGCCGGCGCGCTGACCGGCGACTGCTCCGGGCGCGAAGGGCGTATGATCAGTGCTCTCTACGGCGAACGCCACGGCATGATCGCCCGCCCCTACGCCGACCTTACGGACTTTGTCGCCTGCCTCAGCCGGATGCCCGCTCTGCTGTACCGCGAAGGAGAGCGTTTGCTGCCTGATGGGCGGCCTTTCGCCGAGGTATTGCGCGACGACTTTGGAATGGCAGGAAGTGAGGGTGCGGCTCTCTCGCCCGGCTGTTTCGACGCCTTTTTGCTGCACGATCACTATATCTGGCACAGCGCTCGTTTGCGCACCGCCTACGGCACGGTCGAGCTGCGCCCGGCCTGCCAGCAGCCGCCGGACGAAATGATGGCTGCGACTGCACTTTATCTGGGGTTGGTCGAGGGGCGTGAGGAGATTACCAATTACATGAAGACAGCGTTCGCGCCGGCTGGTGAGGAGAGGGGGAAATCTATTCCTCTCGCTGAGTGCTGGCCGCGCATGCAACAGTACCACGAGCAAGTAGTCCGCGCCGGTCTGACCGCGCCTGAGCCGGTGCCCGGATTCCTGGCCGACATTCTTGAACTGGTCGCGGCCGCTCTTGCCCGCCGCGGCTACGGGGAAGAGCGGATGCTGGCTCCTTTATGGCAGCGGCTGGAGCGGAAGGAGAACCCGGCGCAGCGTGTGCGGCGGGTCTTTGCAGAGGAGGGATTGGAGGGGCTGATAGAGTTTACTGATCTGGAGAGCTATTAAGACTCGTTGACGTTTGCATGAACCGGGATATGCAAAGGCAAGACCCGGAATATCCACGGGGGCACAGAGGGACACGGGGGCCCACAAGCAACCACCAGGGCACCCACAAGGGGTGCCCCTACGGTAGGAATGGCTGGTTGAGGTGAAGTGTCAATTCCCCTGGAGATGTACCATCTGCCATCGGTCTCGGATCGATAAATTGAAATCGCCGACTATCATTGAGGAGAAGACCTCTTGCGCACCGAATCAAACGACAACGCGGGGCATGCTCCGGGCCCTGCCGAGCCGATTCATCCAGGGGAGCATTTAACGGAGATATTGCAGGAGTTGGACATCTCACAATCCCGCCTGGCCAAGACGATAGGCGTTCCAGCGATTTGTATCCATGAAGTCGTGCATGGCCGCCGGTCGATTACTGCGGACTCTGCGCTGCGCATCGGAAAGGCCCTGGGGATGACTCCCGACTTCTGGCTGAACCTGCAGCGCATGTACGACCTGGACGTCGCCCGGACCAAGATTGATACCAGCGCCATCGAACCTCTTGTCGAGGTATCTCGTTAGAGCAGTTTTCGCCCGACAGCCAAGCTATACAGGTCCTGCAGTCGCTATACTATTCAAACTTGAGTACCGGCATGGCATTGGGCTTCGTGGATTCTGCCTGGCTATGAACCAGGAGACGAATCTTTTCCGTTGTGCCGCTGCTGAAAGATTCTTCCCCGCAACGGGCACAGACCACAGCTGGAATCCTTTCTACGAACACATACTGTCCATCGATCTGAAAGGGTTCGGTCACGAGTTCGTCCCGGCACTCTTCAGCATGACAGACCGCGCACGTGAACACAGTCACCTCTGATCTCTGACGTTCCCGTAGTGGCTCCTGCTCTCCCGTTTACTACGTTGCGAGCAGTCAGGAACCGACTAGCGCCCTCCGAACAGCTGACCAAAATCGACGTTGGTGCCGCCGCTGGCGCCCTTGCCACCGACCTGGGGCATGTACTGGGCGATCTTCTGTGCCAGTTTATCCATGGGCATAGTCTGCAGGTAGGCCTTGCCCGGCCCGCGCAGGGTCGCGAGGAAGAGGCCTTCGCCGCCGAGCAGGATGTTTTTGAAGCCGCGCACAATTTCGACGTCGAAATCGACGGTCGGCTCGAACATGGCCACGTGGCCGGTGTCGACGCGCAGCAGCTCGCCCGCCTGCAGCTCCTTGACGAGGATCTCGCCGTCGAAGTTGACAAAGGCGCGGCCGGGGCCGGTCAGCCGCTGCAGTATGAAGCCCTCGCCGCCGAAGAGGCCGGCGCCGAGCCGCTTGCGGAAGTGCATGTCCAGATCGACGCTCTTATCGGCGCACATGAAGGCGTCCTTCTGCACAATGTACGACTGACCGTCGGCCAGATCAAGATTGAGGATCTTGCCGGGGAACTCCGCGGAAAAGGCGACCTCGCCCTCGCCCCGTTCGACGTAGTAGTCGACGACAAAGAGGGATTCGCCGGAGAGGGCGCGTTTGAACATCTTCCCCAGACCACCGCCGGTATTGGTGTCCATCTCCACGTCCTGCGTCATCCAGCTCATGCCACCGGAGGATGAGTAGATGCGCTGGCCGGGGGTAAGTGTAACCGTGACGACCGGCAAAGTTGTGCCTTCGATACGATACTCCATAAATTTCACTCCTTAATCGAGCGGCCAAAGCACATGCAAAAGCTGAACGGTGGCCGCAGCCGTTTTAACGGACGCAGCCGTCAAATGTCCGGCCTTGGATATGGTGGTAAACCGGCCCCTCGCCGTCCCTGGTGTACGTGGAACGCGAAGACATGTAGGAGAGCGCGATGGCGCGGCGCCAGCGGTCGGAGCGGTTGGGCGCGGTGTAGTGGAGCAGGAGCGAGTGGAAGAAGAGCCCGCCGCCAGCCTTCACCGGCGCCAACTGCATGTCGGCCTCGTCATAGTACTCGGGATCGACCACGTAGTCGTCGGTCACGTCGATGTGGGGCTGCGGGCCCCACTTGTGGCTGCCGGGTATGACGGCCATGCAGCCATTTTCTTCGGTGGCGTCGTCGAATGCGAACCAGCAGGAGCAGAGATCCATGGGCTCGATCGGCCAGTAGGGTGAATCCTGGTGCATGCCCTTGGCGGAACCGACTTCGGGCGGTTTCAGCAGGACGGCGTTGCGGAACATCTTGATGTCCGGGCCGATGATCTGTTCCAGTACGCTGATGATGTTTCCGTTGCTTCCGAGCGCGTTGAAACGATCGTCGGACTCGACCAGGCCGTCGATTTTGCGGATGCCGTCGCCGGGCTCATCGACGTGCAGCTCGCCGCGCTGGACGCGCGGTTCGATCTGCACACTAATCCGCTCCTGCGAGCGGCCGCCGTGGGTATATTCGCGCATACGGGTGCGCAGCCCCTCGACTTCGTCGGAATCGAGCAGTCCTTCGACGACCAGATAGCCGTTGCTCCGGTAGCTGTCGAGCTGCTCCTGGGTCAGTTTGATTGACATGTTGACTCCTTGGTTCTGAATCAGGCCGGTTCCTTGGTCATCTCGCCTTTATCGGCGGCCGCGGCGTTCATGGTGGCCGCGGCTTTGTCCTGGGCCATTTCGGCGACACTCTTTGTGTGGAGGCGCGCCGCGCCTTTCCAGTTCTCCCGCAGCTGCGAGCGGGTATTGTTGCGCTCAGCCTCATCCAGCCGGGCCTGCGCCGCGGGGACATGCTCCTGGTACTGCGGCAGCCAGCGCGCCTGGGCGACTAGCATCTCATCGGTCATCTGCCAGATCTCTTCGGGGTTGCAGACGGCCGCGGTGAGGGGGTCGTGCAGCATGGCCTGCTTGAGCAGCATGACATCGCCGTGGACGGCCGCCTCGACGGCCATACGCTGAACCTGGACGCTTGCGGCACAGGTGGCGGCGCAGGCCAGGGGCAGGTCGCCGACGACGGGCATGTTCATGCCGTTTTTGTCGACGTAGCCGGGAATCTCGATGCAGCAGCCGTCGGGCAGGTTGGTGATGTGGCCCTGGTTGATGATGTTGAAGTGGCCGCGGTAGGGACGCCCCGTCTCCAGCCCTTCGATGATATAGGAGCCGTGCTCTTCGCTGCGCCGGTCGGGCGCGATGGTGGGCGGCTCCTGCTTCATCCAGTTGGGGAAGTCGGTCTCGAACCAGTTGCGGCCTTCGGTGCAGACGCGCAGATAGCCGCCGGTCTCGCCGTTTATCCAGCGGGAGAGGTCGATCCAGTCGTTGATCTCGTCGGGGCGCTTGCGGTACCAGGGCACATATTCGCTGACGTGGCCGTTGGATTCGGTGGTGTAGTAGCCGAAGCGGCGGATCATGTCGATGCGCAGCTTCTCGGTGGTGGGGTATTCCGGGTGGCCTTCAAACAACTCCAGCATGAGCGGCACCATGTCGATGCCCCGCCACTGGACCTGGGTGTACCAGGTCTGGTGGTTGATGCCGGCGCAGATGATATCGACCTCATCGCGGTGCACCGATTCATCGGCTGCGATCAGGCCCTCCCGTTTGGCCCATTCCTCGATGCAGCGGGTGATCTGCCAGTGGCCGCCCTGCACACCGTGGCAGAGGCCGACCGTGCGCACGTCGCCGTACTGGTTGCAGGCCCAGACGTTCATGGCCATCGGATTGGAATAGTTGAGGAAGAGGGCGTCGGGCTTGGCCACGGCGCGGATGTCGGCGCAGACGTCGAGCAGGGCCGGGATGGTGCGCTGGCCGTACATGATGCCGCCGGCGCAGATGGTGTCGCCGACGCACTGGTCGATGCCGTACTTGAGCGGGATGTCGATATCGAGCTGGAAGGCGTCGAGCCCGCCCTGGCGCACGACTGAGATCACGTAGTCGGCGTCGGTGATGGCTTCGCGGCGGTCGGTTGTGGGCGTTATGGTGGCGGGCAGCTCGTTGGCGTCGATGTCCCGCTGCGCCAGCTGCATCACCATGTCGAGATTGCCGGCGTTGATGTCCATAAAGGCGAAGTGGGTGCCGGCCAGCTCGGGCACGGCGAGAATGTCGTGCATCAGCTTGCGGGTGAAGCCGATCGAACCGGCCCCGATCATTGCGATTTTTATCGGCATGAAGTGGTTCTCCTTATGGCCTGGCACGCTGCCTGGTGCCTGTCGCCCGGCCCGGGTTGCGCGAAGACGTTGAAGGGTGCGGATTTCTTGCAGTGCGCTCTGCTATCAGTGCACTCCAATATACGACAATTGAAGGGCGCGGGTTGCTGACAGTGCGCCCTGTAATCAGTGCATTCCATTATACGACAATTGAAGGGAACCCCCACAGAGGAAAGGCATCCTGGCGAGGAGGTATTGTTCAATAGTCTGGGGCTAGACGATAGGGGGACAGGGAAACGAGGAGCGGTCCTCTCTGCTCCCCGTCTGTGCCAAGTGTCAGCGTGTAAAGAGGTTGCGCCGCACATAGCGGCCGTCGTCGGAGGCGAGGAAGGCCAGGGCCTCGCCGACGCCTTCGGGGTCTCCCAAGTGGGAGCGGGCGTCTTCCAGGTCGAACGCCTGGCCCTGGGCCTCAGCCGACTCGCGCATCTGCCGCAGTTTCAGTTCGGTCTCGATGCCGCCGGGGCAGACGACGTTGACGCGGATGCCCTTGTCCCGCAGATGGTTTTCCAGCGTCATGCCCATGCCATTGACCGCGCCCTTGCTGGTGCCGTAGGCGATCGAAGAGCTGGCGCCGGTGACGCCCGCTCCCGAGCCGACCAATAGAACCACACCCTTTCCGCTGGCCTCAAGCAGTGGGTAGGCCTCCTTGACGCAGAGGAAGACGCCGCGCACGTTGACCGCGATCACGTCGTCGAAGACGTCGACAGGGAAGGCGTCGGGCATCAGATTGGGGCCCCGCAGAACGCCGGCAGAGCAGATGAGGACGTCGAGGCGGCCGTGGCGCTCTTTCACCTGGCCGAAGACCCGCTGCGCGTCCTCGTGGCAGCGCACGTCGAGCCTGTCATAGCAGGCCTTGTGGCCTTCGGCCTGCAGAGACGCGGCGAGCGCCTCGCCGGTTTCGTCCTTGATGTCGGTGATGATCACTTCAGCCCCGCGCTGGGCGCACAACTGCGCGGCCGCGCCGCCGATGCCCTGTGCGCCGCCGGTAATGAGGATGATCTTGTTTTCAACGTTTGCCGCGGTCAATGTCATGGTCGGTTGCCTGTACAGGTTGTGAATGGATGGTGGTGTGTCTGAAGAGGAAACGGGAGGAGAAGCCGGAGACTGACTTCCCCTTCCGGGATTTCTCGGTCCTCGCTAGTCCATGCTCAGGCTGGCGCTGCCGGAAGAATCGGCATTGAACTCCATTGTAACAGAGCGTCCGCCGTCGCTGAAGATCACCTGGGCGTATTCGTCGGGGCTGGCCGGCTGGCCGGTGGGGCGCCGGTAGTCGCCCAGGAGGAGCTCCCGGTAGGCCTTGTAATCTGCGACCGCGGCGCGGTAGCGCTCGAAATCGGCGGCGGGCGCCTCCCACAGTTTTCCGCTGTAGCCGAATCCACCGGCGGCGTGGGAGAGGTAGTCGTAGGTGGTGAAGTCATGGCGCTGCTGGCAGATGTTGGTGTTGGCGTAGTTGCCGGGCAGGACGGTGTTCAGGCCGTGCTGCAGGGCGCGGATAATCGCCGAGTGGGTGGTGTGATCGTTCATCCAGAAGCTGTGGCCGCGGCGGACGGTGCCCAGCTCGATGCGATGGCCGCCGCTGGCGCACTGTTCGATGAAGAGTTCCGGGCAGGCCTCCAGAATGTCGTCCAGCACCTGGTAGAGGCCCTGCACATGCTGGACCTGGCGCCAGCCGATCTCGCCGACCGGCACGCCCTGCTCCCAGTTCGAGCGCGGGTCCTGGTTGTAGTCCCAGCGAATCCAGCGCACGCCCCACTCCTCATAGGCGCGCACGATCCGGTCCAGCCACCACTGGCGCACCTCGGGCAGGCCCAGGTTGATAAGGGCGAATTCGGGGTGCTGAAAGGGGAAGGCTGGCCGCATGACCGGCGGCCGTTCGGGCGTCTCCCAGAACCAGTCCGGGTGGGCGCGGTAGATTTCGCTGTCCTTGTTGGCCCACTCCGGCTCGAACCAGGTGCCGTATTTCAGCCCCTTGGAGCGCACGTAATCGGCGAAGGGTGCGATACCGTTGGGAAATTTTTTGGGATCGCCCTCGCTCCAGTTGCCGATGCCGTCGCGGAAGTCGCCGGCGAACCAGCCGCCGTCCACGCAGAAGTACTCAAGGCCGGCCGCGGCGGAAGCGTCGACCGCGGGCCTGAGACTCTGGTCGGAGTAGTCGTTGGAGAATGCGAACCAGTGATTGAAGGTGGCCGGGGGCAGGACCTCTTCGCCGCCCAGGGAGGGCATGACATGGCGGCGGATGTGGCGGCGGAGGGCGTTGCCGCCGTCATCGAGGTCGCCGTCGAAGGCTGTGAGGAGGACACGCGGAAGCGGCAGAGACTGGCCCGGTTGCAGATGCAGCGCCAGGCCCCAGAGACCGGCCTGCAGGCGCACCGGCCAGGGTGTATCGGGGTCGTTGACCTCGCGCGTCTCCTGCGTCAGGCTCATGCGCCAGAGGCCGGACCATTCGAGAAAGAGCGCAATGCCCTGGCTGCGGAACTCTTCACAGATGATGGCGCAGGGCAGATGACCGTCGGAAGGACGGCCGCCTTCGCCCGCCATAATGGCCAGGGGGGCGTAGACCTGCGGCGTCTTCAGCAGCTGGCGGTCGACGATGGCAAAGTCGTGGGGTGGGAAGAAGTTGGCCAGAAACTGCACGCCGTTCACCTGGCGGACCCACGGCTCGCCGAAGGCCGGCTGGAGCAGAAGGTCCAGATCCCAGGTGAGACATTCGCTCAGGTTTTGCAGCGGCCGGCTGCCCCGGTTGGTGAGCGTGCCCCAGCATTCGACGGCGCGGGTGTCGGCGAAGAAGCGCATGTGCCACTGGACTTCGGCGCCGTCGCCGGTACGGGCAGTCAGAACGTGCTCTGAATTACCGGCGCTCTCTATCCCGGCCACATGCCAGGCCTCGGGCGCGATGCCGGTGATGCCAAAGGGGACGGCCGTCCCGTCTGCGGCGATATTGGGGAGTTGCAGCTGCTCGCGCAGGATCTGAAACCAGTTGCTCATGTTCAACTCCTTATGACGGCTATTGCTGCCGCCGCTGTCGGCGCGGCGGCAATAGCCTGAATCGTGGCTGGGGCGGGGAGAAAGTAAGGAGAAGGAAGGGGTGAGAATCCTTTACCCACCCCTCCGTATATGTGGATTACCACTCGTAACCGGTGTCTTCGCGGAATCTCTGCACCCTGTCGGTCAGGTCTTCGTCCAGGCGGGCAGCCAGATCTTCGACGCCGATTGCGCCCAGGGAAAGCTCCTCCAGCGCCGGCCAGAAGACGTCGTCCATGGCGTATTTGGTGCCGACCGGCCCGATCCAGACCCAGTCCTGGACGGTCGCCAGGGCTGGCTGCAGGAATTTGGCTTCGTCGCTGGAGTACCACTCATGATCGAGCAACGAGAAGACACAGGGCAGCGAATGCTGCGATTGCAGCCACTGGATCATGACGCCATCATCGTTGAGGTACTCGATGAAGTCGAGCGCGTCCTCCGGATTTTCGCTGGCGGCGTTCACGTTGAGGCCCCAGCCGCCTTCGCCGACGACGACGGGGTCGGCGCCATCAATGCCGGGGCGCATGGTAAAGCCGAAGTTGCCTTCGGGGAAGGCGGTGGCGGCGAAGGGGATGTAGTCGATCCAGATGCCGCCCATGGCCATGCGCCCTTCAGCCAGCCCGTTGAAGACGGCGGGCAGATCGGGCGAATCGACCTCATGGGTGAAGATGGGGTCGTGGAACAGCTCGGTGAGGGCGCGGATCCCTTCGGGCGTATTGACGCTCCACACGCCGGTCTCCTCATCCAAGTAAGTGGCGCCCTGCTCGTAGATGGCGCCGCACAGATACTGGATGTTGTGATAGTTGCGCATGGAGAGGCCGGCGACGTTGATGATGCCGTCGTCATCGGTTTGCGTCAACGACTTGGCGTCCTGCCAGACGTCATCCCAGTGGGTGTAGGTCAGGGGCGGGTCCATGCCGGCCTCCTGCCACAGATCGAGGTTGGTGATGAAGCCGATGCCCGGTGTGTTGTTGTGAAGCGGGATGCCGTAGACGTCGCCCTGGTAGGTGTAGTAGTCCATCACGGCTGAGAAGAAGCGGTCCTTGATGGTGCCCATACCGCCGAGCGTTTCGGTGAGGGGCAGCAGCGTGTTGGTCGCCATGAAGGAGGCGGCTGCGGCGCCGTGGATGGAAAGGAGGTCGCCGGCCGTGCCTGCGCTGAGGCCGGAGGCATAGGTGGTCCAGGGGTCGGTCTTGGGCTCGACGGTGACGTTGCGCTCGTCGTTGGCCTCGTTGTACTGGTCGGCCAGCATATTCCAGGCATTGTCATGGGGCGGGTAGCTCATCGACCACAGGCTCAGTTCGGTCATAGCCATGTCAGGGGCTGCCTCTCCGCCGCCTTCGGCGGCAGGCTCTGCCGGCGCGGCCGGCGCGGCCACGCAGGCAGCCAGGAGCGAGGCGGTGCCGAGGCCGGCGGACAGTTGGAGCATTTGGCGGCGCGTCAGTTGGTTCTGGTTCATCGTTTTCTCCTCTGCTACTGATGTGTTGATTAGACCGTTTCCAATGCAGGTAACTTCACAGACCTTCAGAGAATTGACTAAGCGCAGAGAACCGGAGAGCCGGCTCCCTGCCCGTCAGTATTTCAGCCCTGTAAGCGTGACCCCGCGCACGAAGCGGGCCTGGAAGAATGAATAGAAGACGACCACGGGAACCACGGTGATGACCGCGCCGGTGAGGAAGAGATCGTAGCGCGGCCGGCTGGACCATCCCAGCAGATAGGCGAGGCCGAGGGGCAGCGTCCTCATCTTCTCCTCGTAGATGATCACCAGCGGCCAGAGGTAGGAGTCCCAGTTGGCGAGAAAGCTGAAGATGGCGAGCGCGCTGAGGGCGGAGACCGAGAGCGGCAGGACGATGTGGCGGTAGATCCACCAGTTGGATGCGCCGTCGATGCGGCCGGCGTCGAGGAGCTCGGAAGGGAGGCCCTCCATGAACTGGCGCAGCAGGAAGATACCGAAGGCGCTGACGCAGACGGGGATGATGAGGGCCTGATAGGTGTCGGCCCAGCCCAGCCTGCTGACCAGGCGGAAGAGCGGCAGGAGCGTCACGGCGGGCGGCACCATCAGGGTGCTGAGTATGATGGTGAAGATGACCTCTTTGGCAGGAAAGTCGAACTTGGCGAAGACGAAGCCGGCGATCGAGCTGCTGAAAAGGATGAGCAGCACGGACGGCAGAGCGACGACGATGCTGTTGATGAAGAAGCGGCCGAATGCCTGTTCGCGCAGGATGAGGGCGTAGCTGCCAAGAGAGGGGGCCTCGGGCAGGAAGGTAGGCGGCTTGGCGATGATCTCCGACGCCGATTTGAAGGAGGCGAGAACCATCCACATCATGGCGCCGAAGGCGATGAAGGCGAAGATCACCAGGACCAGGTGGGTGATAAGGGAAACCAGCTGCTCCCGCAGGCGTATGCGGGCATCGGCCCCCGCTGCGCGATCTAGGCTGATTTCGGTCATGGCAGTCGCCTCTCGGTTCGAACTGTCAACGCTCTCCTCGCTTCATGTGGGTCTACCCGCTCAGTCGTAGAGGGAACGGAACAGACGCAGCTGCAGTACGGTAACGACGAGAATCACGGCGAACATCAGGAAGGATATGGCACAGGCATAGCCCATGCGGTAGTTGTTGGCGCCCAGTCCGTAGTTGTAGACGAGAATGCTGGGCATAAGCGTGCTGTCGGCCGGCCCGCCGCCGGTCATCACCTGCACCATGGTAAAGTGCTGGACGCCGTCGATGACGATCAGGACCATGACCAGCACGAGCGGATTTTTCAGCAGGGGGAGGGTGACGCGCCAGAGGGTCTGCAGGCGGGTGGCGCCGTCGACGCGGGCGGCCTCGTAGTAGTCCTGCGGAATATCGAGCAGCCCGGCGAGGAAGATGACGGCGGCGTAGCCGTATGTCTTCCAGACGTCGGCGATGGCGACGCTGTAGATGGCCTGGGCGGTGCTGCGGATGAAACTCTGGGGTGGGATCTCGACGAGGCTGAGCAGGTAGTTGATCAAGCCGAGGCGGGGGTCGTAGAGCCAGAGGAAGAGCATGGCGACGGCGACCTGGGAGATGACGACGGGCATGAAGATGAAGAAGAGATAGAGATTGCGCCCGCGGCGCAGACGCTCCAGCAGGAGCGCAAGCCCGAGCGAGAGCAAGATGTTCAGAACCCCCTTGGTGAGGACGAACTGGACGACATTGCGCATCGAAGCCAGGAAACGGCGGTCATCCAAGAGGGAGATGTAGTTATCGAGACCGACGAACCTGGCCCTGCTGGGGTCAAGGCTGTGGGTGTTGGTCAGGCTGGCGTAGAGTGCGTAGAGGATGGGGCCGAAGGAGAAGATGCTGAACCAGAGCAGGATGGGGACGAGGACGGCGAGAATGAAGCCGTACCTGTTCAGGAACCTGGCCCATCGCCTCTCTCTGAGGTTGGTTGCTGCCATGGTGAGGGGTTCTCGCGCGGTTTGGTGCGGGCTGGTTGCCGCCGCCTCTGGCTTCCCGTAGGTTGGACTTGTGCAGGAAATCTTGTATACCGGAATTAAGGGTCAATTCTGCACGAGTCAGGGGGGTCTGTCAACCGTGGGAATTTACGACCGGGTGCTGTCTGAATCAGGATTTACTGGATTTCAGGGAATAACAGGATTGCCGGCGAGCAGTTGATGGCTGTTCAGCAGATCCATTTCGCGGCGGTTAAAAGGGTTGGTTGCACCGGTTCAGGGATCCTGGACAGAGCGGGGACACAATGTGCTAGTCGCGGGCACAGAAGTCGTGATAGAATGGCGCCACGTCAAGTGCGTTGCGCGCAGCCGCAGTGCCGAAGGAGGCAGCATGAAGTCCGAAGAAGCCTTGCGCGACAGTTCCCAAACCCAGACAAATTCATCCCAGACGGCCAGGACAAGCGTATCTGAGCCCGCAAGCTTGTCCACGCGGGTGGAATCTCCTGCACAGTCCAGCCCGCCCATCAATCCCTTTGCCCCCGACGATGGCCGCTACGTCACCAAGGAAGAGTACTGGGCCAGGTGGTATGAAAACCCCTACCCGGACATTGACGTAAGCTACGAATGGAACAACGGCAGACTGGAGGCCAAACCCTTGCCGAACGAGCCGCAACTCGACCTCTACAATTGGTTTCTCGATCTGCTGCGCCACTATATCAGTACAAACCCTATTGCAAAGCTGATTAATCTGGAGACCGGCTTTGTCCTGACGATAGAGGACCCTGCAGAGCCTTCCGGGCAGCGCGAGGCGGTGCGCAAGCCGGACATCGGCGTAATCCTGAACAGTAACCCGGTGCCGTGGGGAGGCGTTGACCGGCGTCATTTTGACGGGGTCTGCGATATGGTTGTGGAGGCGGTCTCCGATTCCACGCCAGCGGAAGTGCGGAGGGATACGGAGGAGAAGAGACGAGACTATGCGCTGGCCGGGGTAAAGGAGTACTACATACTCGATCCCGGCGGCGAGCATATGCGCTTCTACCGGCTCATCGGTGGGGGACGTTACGAGGAGATTCAGCCGGATGCCGAGGGCGTAATCGGTTCGGATGTGTTGCCAGGGTTGCAGTTTCGGTTGGAGGATCTGGCGCGGCAGCCGAAGGGGGATGAGTTGGCTCTGAACGATGTGTATTCCGGGTATGTGATGCCGAATTATCAGGTCGCCGTCACCAAGTCTGAAGCAGAAGCGCAGCGAGCCGATGCGGAAGCTGCGGCGCGCCAGGAGGAGGCTACGGCGCGCCAAGCGGCCGAGCAGCGAGCGGAGGAGGAGGCTGCGGCGCGCCAAGCGGCCGAGCAACGAGCAGAGGAGGAGGCTGCGGCGCGCCAGGCGGCGGAGCAACGAGTGGAGGAGGAGGCTGCGGCGCGCCGGGAAGCCGACGAACAGATGCGGGCGATGGCAGAGGAGTTGGACCGGCTGCGGCGGCAGTCCTCCTGAATGCCTGGAGAGGGACAATCTTCCCAGGCACAGCCCGTTTGCAAGTGATTGCATCTCCAAAGAACCCCTTCGGTCGCGGCGCGTGCGGCCCCGAAATCGCCCCAAAACGCAAACCTGCCGGCTGGAACTGCGACTTCCTTTCAGGGACTTGCAGTGTAAGTCGCGGTCGTCCTGGGGTCGCCAGCGACTGTAGCCGGGCAACTGCAGTGGTGATAGAATGGCGCCACGTCAACTGTGTTGCGCGCAGCCGTAATGCCAGATGAGACAACATGGAATCCAGAGAAGCTTCGCGCGACAGTTCCCAAACTCAGTCTGATTCATCCCAAGCGGCCAATACAGATTTGTCTGGGCCTGCAGGCTCGTCCATGCAGGCGGACCCTCTTGCGCCGGCCGGCGTGTCTGTCAATCCCTTTGCACCCGACGACGGCCGCTACGTCACCCTTGAAGAGTACTGGGTCAAGTGGTATGAGAACCCATACCGCGACATTGACGTAAGCTACGAATGGAACAACGGCAGGCTGGAGGCCTGCCCCCCACACACTGCGCCGCAACTCGCGCTTTGCGCCTGGTTTCTCGATCTGCTGCGCAGTTATGTCAGTACATTACCCATTGCCAAGCTGATCAATCTGGGGGTCGGCTTTGTCCTGACGATGGAGGACCCTGCGGAGCCCTGCGGGGAGCGCAAGGCGGTGCGCAAGCCGGACATCGGCGTGCTCCTGAAAAGCAACCCGGCGCCGTGGGGAGGCGTTGACCAGCGTCATGTTGACGGGGTCTGCGATATGGTCGTGGAGGCGATCTCCGATTACACGCCGGAGGAAGTGCTGAGGGATACGGAAGAGAAGAAGCGGGACTATGCGCTGGCCGGGGTGAAGGAGTACTACATACTCGATCCCAGCGGCGAGCATATGCGCTTCTACCGGTTGATCGCTGGGGGACGTTACGAGGAGATTGAGCCGGATGCGGAGGGCGTAATCGGTTCGGAGGTGTTGCCAGGGCTGCAATTCCGGTTGGAAGATCTGGGGCGGCAGCGGGATATCGTGGAGCTGGCTCTGGACGATGTGTATTTCGGGTATGTGCTTCCCGGTTTTCGGGCCGCCGTCGCCAAGGCTGAAGCAGAAGCGCGGCGAGCCGATGCGGAAGCTGCGGCGCGCCAGGTGGCCGAGCAACGAGCAGAGGAGGAGGCTGCGGCGCGCCAAGCGGAGGAGCAACGAGCAGAGGAGGAGGCTGCGACGCACCGAGCGGCAAAACGTCGTTACGCAGCGGCGGTGCAACGAAGGGAAAAGGAAGCAGCCGCCCGCCGAGAAGCTGAAGAGCGGTTGCGAGAGATGAAGGCCGAGTTGGCCCGGCTGCGCCGGCTGTCCTCCTGAAAGCACTTAACAGCAAGCTCCACACACAACCTGTTCACATTAAAATGAGGGGTGTGCATAAGTGTCACTGGAAAGCAGTAGCGATGTCAGAGATGTTGCGGTGGGGCAAGCCCCATTTGGCATTGACAATCATGGCAATCTGAATGGAAAGGGTAGCGAGGGCTAAACAAGAACGGACATTGTCAAGAGAGCTTTCAGGCAACTGTTTTTGCTGAGCACGGGTACCGATGACTTTGGCTATCAGGTCGAAGAGGGGTTAGACCGAAGTGCGGCGGTTACGCATGAGTCTAACCATTTCAGGCAACTGGATGAAGCGGTGATATGCCCGGGTAAAGCGACCATGCACCCATTTGTGAGCCGGCGTGAGCGGCAAGACGCCATCTCGCTTCCAGTTGCGAATGCGCATTGCCTTGGTGCAAGCATAAATGCGCCGATACTGCATCAACATGAAGAATATGACAAACGATTCTTCGCTATATCTGAAAGGTCGTCCCAGTTTCGCACCTGCCCTCGCGCTGCGTTCTTGTCGAAATCGGTCAAACAGTTCGATAATGAGACGGACATAATCGGTCAGTTGCGGCGATTTCGCCACATGGATCCTCCTATTCGTTGGCAACGATAGAAGAACCCTTACTGGCCAATTATGTCAAGTCCACTTATGCATACCCCTCAATTAGATGCGTATGCCCTGCCTGCGCGATAGACTTTACTTGTCATTTCCTGTTATACTTTCTTGCATTCTCCCATGGGACTCGCTGGATCGATATGCCCGGCGCGAGCAGAGACAGAATCTCCTTGCACGCCGATGTCACATTGGTCGAATGGCTTGTGCCAGTACCGAGTGAAGGGTATCTATCGCAGCCCACATCCGTTTTATTACCCGTAGAAGGAGGATCGATTCCAGCAATACCCCGACAGTTCCTCCGATTTACCACGATCAGATGACGATCTTGGCTGCCGGCCTCACCGTTGACCGAATTCATACAGGCTCAGACCGGAAATTTACTTCGCTACTTTTCAGAAAGGAAAGAAACGATGACAGACTATTCAGTTTCTCGACGCGCATTCCTCAAGGCGGCAGGTGTCGCCACGTTAGGGGTAGGCTTGGCCGCCTGCCAGCCAATTCCCCCGATTGCCGACGGTGAAACCGCGATGGGCGAGATAACCGCTGCCCAGGCGACGGACCCCGAAAGCCTCAAGTCCTGGGTCCTCGGTGCCAAGGCGCGTTTCGAGTCGATCACAGACATGAACGAATTCGCCAAGCTCAGGGAGGGGCTGAAAACGGAGGGCTACTGGAAATCCGGCTCGACGTACCTCATCATCTTCCTCATGAACGGAGACGCGTTCATTCACGGGCACGATCGTGAGGCGGAAAGCAAGAACCTGATGGGCGTCGAGGACGAAAACGGAACCAAGGTCCTCGAGGAACTCTTCGCAGCCGCTGCCGAAGGCGGTGGTTTCGTCGAATACTACGATGATGGGCCGAAGACGGCTTACGCCGTCGAATACATTTCCGGGATTACCGGAAGACGATTCCTGCTGGTCGGCGGCTTCTCTATGGACGTCGCCGATGTCCCAATCACGATCGCGGATCTTCCCAAGCCCCCCGTCACCGCGTCGGAAGTGGTGGACCGCGAGACACTCATCGCCTTTGTCGACGCCGCGGCCGAAACCTACCAACAGGCGGTCTTGTCCGAAGGCTATAGCGCCCTCACTGGGGTCAGAAACGCCTTCCGGATCGAAGGAGGGGATTGGAAGGCAGGATCCATCTACCTGTATGTCGTAAGCGGCGGGGGCGTCACCCTGTTTCACGGCTCCGAGCCGTTTCGTGAAGGTCAACCCACCGATATGACGCGGACGGACTCCAAGGGCGTGAGGTTCGCCGAGCTACTGATTGGAGTCGCACGGCGCGAAGGTCAGAGTTTTCTGCGATATCACTACGATAACCCCGCCATCGAAGGAGACGAGGAAACCGGTTCCCCGAAGTTCGGCTACGCCGTCAGCTTCCCGGTGCCCAACTCGGAGCAGAGGGGCGTCATCGGCTCCGGCATCTATGTCGACGAAGACGAGGAGTAACCCTCGCCGCAGGAGATCCCGCCCTCCCGGTGCGGGGCCTCTCTTGCGGCAGGTTCGGTCACTTCGACATGACTGCCGCGCGGCATGCTGCGCAAGACGTCAGGCCTCACGCCAAGCACGCGCCAATCGCTGATGGCCTGTACGATCAACACGTTGAAGAACTGCGAAAGGAGGGTCTACTCTGATGAGCAAGCGGCGAAAGTTCAACGAACTCACTGACAAACTAACGCCCGAGGACCGCAAAATCGCCGAAGAAAAAAAGGCGAAAATACGTGCCTCGCTGCAACGGCCAGACAAACCCAGTGAATTCCGCAAATCGGTCCCGCAAGCGCATGTTCGCAAATCGCATGCGTCAAGACGCAGTTAGGGCCTTCATCGCACGAGAGCCGGACGTATTACGCAACGCCGCGAGAACTGCTTACCAAAACTTGGTGATTCCAAAAAGGTTCCCATCAAAAAAGGCATCCTGTTTTACAGGATGCCTTTTACTCCCCTGCCTGGCCCAGCGCCCTAACTGGCGACGCGCAGTCGCAACCCCAGCGCGCGGTCAAACATCAAGAGTGCAAGAAAGCTAGGATTGGCGTCCTCGCATAGCGCCTTGCACTGTCTTTCGCGGGTCATCCCAATCTCACCCGCCAGCCAACCCCACCCCCTCAATACAACTCCGGCCGCCTGTCCGCAAAAATCGGGATCTTCGCCCGCGTCGCCTCCACCGTCTCCAAATCTATCCGCACCGTCAGCAGCGCCTCCGTCTCACCGCCCTCGATCAACGTCTCACCCCACGGATCGATCACAGCAGACGCCCCGAAGAAAGAGACATCCTCCGACGTCCCCACGCGGTTGCACGCCGCCACAAACCACTGGTTCTCGATCGCCCGGCTGCGCAGCAGCGTCCGCCAGTGCATACGCCGCGGGTGCGGCCACGCCGCCGGCAGAATCACCAGGCGCGCGCCCTCCAGCGCATAACGCCGGAACAGCTCCGGGAATCGCAGATCATAGCAGATAGCCAGCCCTGCGCAGCCCCACGGTAGCTCGTGCATCGTGCCGGACTCACCCGGCGCCAGGTACTGGTCCTCATTCATCAGCCGGAAAAGGTGCATCTTCCTGTAGGAGGCCGCAAGCTTGCCCTCCGGGCTGTAAAGCACCATCGTATTGTAAAACTGCCCGTCCTGGCTCTCCAGCATCGAACCCGTCAGCCAGACGTGGTTGTCTCTGGCCAGCGTGGCGAACCGCCCGAACCAGCCGTCATCGCCCGCCTCCGCCGCCAGCCGCGAAGCGTAACGGCTGGCGTTTTCCAGGTCGATAGAGCTGTGCCACAACTCCGGCAGCACCACCAGATCGCTGCCGCGCCCCGCCGCATCCTCGATAAACCCCTCCGCCCGCTCAAAATTGCGCTCTGGCTCACCAGACAAACAATCCATCTGCACCAGCGTAAGAACAAATTCAGACATAAAAACCATCCCTTTCCGAATCTTCGATTGTCAGCAGCCACTGACTACTGACTACTAACTACTGACTACTAGGGCCTTATGCTAGTTAGCGTTTGAAAAAAGTCCCCTGGTGAGATAACTTTGGAAGTCTCCACCAACCAAGGTAGCTCACCAGGAGGACCAATCGAATGATAGCCCACTTTGACGACTTCTGTCTATGGGTGTATGTGCTGGTTGACGACATGTACAAGGAACTGGAAGGACATTTGAGACGACCCGGGCCGAAGCCTAAGTGTAGCGACAGTGAATTGATTGCGATCAGTCTCATCGGCGAGTGCCTGGGATGGGACGTGGAAACGGAGATGCTCAGTCATATGCAGGCACATCGGGATAAGTTTCCGATCATACCGGATCAGAGCCGCTTCAATCGGCGGCGACGAAACTTGATGGGGACCATCAACGAGATGCGACGCATGATGTTGGCCAGGACGGAGCTTTACTGGGACGAGCATTGTGTCGTCGATAGCCTGCCCGTCCCTGTGGTTAAATTCCATCTGGCGCCGCAATCGCGCATCAGATGGTCCGATTGGGGGGCCGATTATGGGCCGGTTTCCTCCAAGAAGATAATGATCTTCGGTTACAAGCTGCATATGCTGATCACATTGGGTGGCCTCATTATCGACTTCGAGTTAGCTCCGGCGAGCAAGTTTGACTTGGCTGTCGGCCGCGAGCTCCTTGCCGGACACAAAAACCGCATCGTCATCGGTGACAAGGCCTACGTCAGCGCACCGGCAGCTGAGGACCTCTGGCATTACAATCGCATCTGCCTGCTCAGCAAACGGCGCAAAAACCAGAAAAAACAACTCACCAAACACATCCGCCGCCTCTATGACTCGATCCGCCAAATGATCGAAACCGTCACCAGTCAACTCGAAGCACAATTCTCGATTGAAACCAACCGCGCCCATACGTTGTGGGGCTTGTGTGCTCGACTCTACACTAAGTTGGCTGCACATACCCTCTGCATCTATATCAACCGTCTCTTGGGCGCACCTGACTATCTGAAAATCAAGAAATTGGCCTTTCACAACTAGCATAAGGCCCTACTAACTACTGACTACTGCAGTTCTGACCACTGCCGTTTCATACATGCTGGTCAACAAGGATCGGATTGCCGTCAGGATCCACAATCACAAAACTCGCCGGCCCCGTAGTCGTTTCATCCGCCTCGCTCGCAAACTCGATCCCGTCCGCCTTCAACTTCTCCTGGATCTCCCTGACATCGGTAAAGCTATCAAGAGGCTGTGCGGATTCGTCCCAGCCCGGGTTGAACGTCAGAATATTCTGTTCAAACATCCCCTGAAACAGGCCGATCACACAGCTGGGACTCTTCATTATTAGCCAGCCCTCGCTTGCGTTACCGCCGAACTCCTCAAATCCGAGCTTCTCGTAAAAGGCCTTCGAGACTGCAATATCCTTTACTGCCAAACTGACCGAAAAACTGCCTAATTCCATTTCATGACTCCATTGTCTCCTGACGAACAGACTGCAATGATAAGCGCTGTCGGCCCGTCTTGTCCACTATCCGCGCCCTGCCGTTCACTGCGCCTCCTCCGGGTCCGGCAACACCTCCACTGTCGCACCCGGAGCAGGACCGCTGTACTCGCCCAGCCGGCGCGGGCGGGTGCTGCCCTCAGACGCCTGGCCGCGCGATCGCGATTGACCGGACGCGGCATCCACATTCAGCTTGCTGCCGGGCAGAGGACGCGTCGCCCGCCAGATCAACCACGCACCCAGCAAAGGCAGCAGCACCGGCCACAAACGCAGCGGAAGATTCTCCTGACCCAGGCCAACCGAAAAAAGAAAGAGGCCCAACAGCACCAGCACGGACCCCGGAACCAGCGCCCACCACAGCTGCCACCGCTGTCCCAGCAGGTAGAGCAGAAAAAAAACGGCCCCCAGGCCGATGAAAAGGACAGTACCCAATACCGACGGTTCCTCGGTCAGACTGCTCAGGGCGATCGTACCGCCCAACATCAGCATGAATCCGCCCGGAATGATCGCCCACCAGCGCTCGTCCCGGTCCAGCAGATAGATGTGCGCGAACGCGATTGCCTGCCCCACGAACAGCACGCTGGCCGTTATGCGCTGGTCCAGCGCCGGCAGCGTTGTCAGGTAGACCATCGCCGCCAGCGCGATCAGCGTCCAACCGGGGATCAGCCGCCACCAGTTCTCGCGCGCCGAAAGATAGCCGCCCACAAATAAAAGCGCCAGCAGGCCCAGCAGCGCCGCCGCCCCGTACTGAACGTAGGGCTCAAATCGGACAAAAACATCCAGGTTGAACAGCAGCAGCCCAACGCCCGCCAGCGACAGCAACACCCCCCAGATGAGGTTGTTGACGCGGTTGTCGCGGCTCTTAGCGGCCATCACCTGCGCTCCTGATCAACCACCGGCCGTCAGCGCCCCATCACTGGACGCCATACCCCGCCACACCACCTCCGGCGTAAACGGCAGCACATCGTACCAGACACCGAGCGCATCGTGCAGCGCCGCCGCAATGGCCGGCGCCGTCGGCAAAAACGGCATCTCCGCCATCCCCCGCGCACCCAGCGGCCCCTGCGGGTCCGGCAGCTCCAGGATCACCGGCACGATCTCCTCGGCCACGTCGGCCACGCCGGGAATCAGATAATTGCTCAATTGGGGCGTGATCGTGACGCCACCCTCCTGCAGATAGTTCTCCAGCAGCGTCCAGCCTATCGACTGCGCCACCGCCCCCTCGATCTGCCCCTCCACATGCTGCGGATGTATCGCCCTGCCCACGTCGTTGACACTGATCAGCCGCCTGACCGTCACGTGCCCGGTCTCCCGGTCCACCTCCACGTCCGCCACCTGCGCGCAGTACCCGTAGGTGATGTTCGGATCGCAAGCGCCCGTCTCGCGGTCAAATGGGGTCGTGGCCCGCGGATGATAGACGAACTCGGCCCGCGCCGGCCGCTCCTCATCCCGCCACAGCGCCATCGCCCGCTCGGCCGCGCCCTGTATCGCATTGCCGGCCATGAACGTCATGCGGCTGGCCGAGCTGCTGCCGCTCGAGCCGGTCACGTCCGTGTCCTCCGCCTCCAGCTCCACCTGCTCCGGCGACAGCCCCAGCATCTCCGCGGTCATCAGGATGAAAGCAGTGTGCGCGCCCTGTCCCACCTCCGCGCCCACGCAGCCCACCCGCGCCCGCTCAACTGTCTCCCCGCCGTGCAGCTCCACCCAGGCCGTGCAGTGCTCCGGGAAGCCAAAACTGTACCCTACGTTCTTGTAGGAGGCGGCGATCCCCCGTCCCCGTGCAATCCGGCCGCGCGAAGAGTCAAGGCTCGTGGTCAACAGCCCGTTGCCATTGTCCGGCGGCGTACCGTCTGCCCCGGCAGCCGGTAGCGACCACTCGCCGTCGCGCTCCTCCCAGCCGCCCTGCCGCGCCGCCTCCGCCAGCACCTCTTCCGTCGTACAACCTTCGGGAATCAGGCTGCCGGTAACCAGAAGCGAACCGTCGCGCAGAACATTGCGCATCCGCAGTTCCACCGGGTCCATCTCCAGAGCGCACGCCAGCTTGGCCATCTGCATCTCAGCCGCAAAATGCGCCTGCGGCCCGCCGAAACCGCGAAATGCGCCGCCCGGACAGTTGTTGGTATATACCGTGCGCGCGTCCACGTGCGCGTTCGGAATCTCATACGGGCCCAGGCACATCAGCGTGGCGTTCGCCAGCACCTTGGTACTCGTGTACGCATAAGCCCCCGAATCGCTGGTCAGATCCATCTGCGCCGCCACCACCTTGCCCTCTTTCGTCGCCCCCCACTTGGCCCGGATCACGAACGCATGCCGCTTGTGGTGCCCGACGATCGACTCCTCCCGGCTCCACACCGACTTCACCGGGCGCCCCGTCTTCCACGCCGCCAGCGCCAGCGGAATCTGGATCGACATATCCTCCCGCCCGCCAAAAGCCCCGCCGACGGCCGGGTAGCGCACCACGATCTGGCTCGCCGGCAGGCCGAGAGCATGCGAGATCTGTTCCTGGTCCTCGTGCATCCACTGCCCTGCCACGATGACCTCGATGCGGCCGTCCTCACGCACGTGCGCCAGCCCCGCCTCCGGCTGCAGATAGGCATGCTCCTGCGGGTGCGTGCTGTACACACCCTCCACGCACACGTCCGCCTGAGCAAAACCGGCCTCGATATCCCCGCAGCGCAACCGGTGCGTCACCAGCAGATTCGACTGTCTGTCCCGCCCTTCCGGGTAAGGAAAATTGCTGAATGGGTGGGGATGCAGCGGCGCCGTGTCCGCCGCCAGCGCCTGCTCAGTACTTGTAATCACCGGCAGCGCCTCATACTCGATCTCCAACAGCCCCGCCGCCGCCTCAGCCTGCGCCGCCGTCTCGGCCACGACCAGCGCCACCTTGTCCCCTTCCCAGCGCACCACCTCCGCCTGCGGCGAACTCCCCAACCCGCACAGCACCGGCTGGTCCGGCATCACCAGTCCGTACTCGTTCACCGGCACGTCCGCCGCCGTCAGAACGGCGATGACGCCCTCCGCCGCCGCCGCCCGCTCCGTATCCATCCGCACTATACGCGCGTGCGGCACACCGGCAAAGACGATCTTCAACCACGCCTGTCCCGGCAGGTCGATATCCCCCGGATACGCAGCCTCACCCGTCACCTTCTCCGCCGCATCAAAACGCGGCACACTACTCCCAACCGCCCTCATCAATCCACCTCAACGACCACTCTGGCCACTATCCACTGACCGCTGCAGTTACTGACCACTGCCGTTCAAAACCACTCCGGATTTCGAGCCGGGATCCCGCGGTAATAGGCCTGAATCTCTTCGATCTGCGTTTCCATATCACCGCTCGGGTAAACTGTCGGACCGATACCCGCGACCCGCCGTTCAAAGTCGGCATAGGCAAGCGTGATAGGCGTCCCCGAACCGAGAGCGATACGATAGAAGCCGGTCTTCCAACGCTCTACCTTCTTGCGCGTCCCCTCCGGCGTCAGAACCAGCACGAACTTCTCGCTCCGGTTCATTTCGTCGACAACCTGCTGCGCCAGACCGCCGGGTGCCTGTCGATTCACCGGTATGGCGCCCATCCAGCGCATCAGACCGCCCAAGGCGTGATCGCAGGCCTCTCTCTTGACCATCCACCTGCAGTCCAGCCCGGTGGCCAAAAAAAACGCAACCGCCAGCACGGCATCCCAATGCGAGGTGTGCGGCGCGCCGATGATCACCAGCTTGGGCACGTCCGGCAGCTGGCCCTCGATGCGCCAGCCCAGCAACCTGTACAACAGCCGCCCGATTGCACGCGTCAGCCAGTTCCCCCGCCGCGGCAACGAAGGTGACATGACCAAATCCGCGCTGTGCCTGTCGACCAGCGGCTCCGGCCCCAGCCAGCCCCACTCCCCCACACTCGGCGACGACGAAAGAAGCTTTCCTCTTTCCCGGCGGAACAGAACGACAAGAAAGAAAATCCCGAGGAGAACGAAAACGTCACTCCGCATTCCTTTTCTGATCATAGATGCGAAACCCCCTCTTCTGGTAGTTAGGCAACGCCGCCGGATGGTCCAGCGTACACGTGTGCACCCAGACCCGCTGCGGGCCAAGCGCCCACGCCCGCCGGATCGCCTCCGTCAGCAACGCCCCTCCAACGCCCCGCCCAACAAAGGGCGGCAACAGACCGAAATAGGCCAGCTCAACCTGCTTAGTTCCCTTCTCACGCTGCGCATCCAACTCAAAATAGCCCGCCGGCGTCCCGCGCACATACCCGATCCATGTCTGCACTTCGGGCCGCTCCACCCACGCCCGCCAATGTTCCTCAGTCCACGGCAACCGCGTCGTCCACGAATACGCCCGCCCCACCTCCCTATAGAAAAAGCGATTCAACGCCGGAAACGCCACCTCCGCCCGCCGCACCGCAAAAGGCTCTACCGGCGCCCGCGCCGGCCGCAGCGCCTCCGCGCTCGTCATCTCCAAATAATAGGTTACAACGTCAGTCTCACTAACCACTAACCCCTGGCCCCCAACCCCTGGCCCCTGCATTTATGGGCGGTCGGGCCTATTCGGCCCTCCCTTGTGCGGGGCTCCGCCCCCGCAACGCCCCCTCTCCTAAAACCCCCCGCCGCAGCGAGTGTGTGGGTAATATGACCTTGGCCACCCGCTGCGACCAAACTTCCCCACCCTGCGTCGCGTACCGAGGCGTGAGCCAGCGCAGGCAAGGCAACTCCAACCGGCCCCAACCTGCACAGCGATGCCCATCAACAGCCCGCAACAGAAACCCCGACACTACACTCCATCATTCCGGCTCCATGCAGACCGCACACACTCTGGGAGACCGAGTAGCCAATACTCCCCTCGCCCCTCGCCCCCAACTCCTAACCCCTATCTCCCCGCCCCGCCGCCACCACCGCATCCAGAATCTTCCGATACCCCGTACAACGGCACAGGTTGCCCGTCAGCGCCTCCTGCGCCTCCAGCCGGTTGGGGTTGGAACGCTCATCCAGCAGCGCCGCCGCCGACATCACTATCCCCGGCGTACAGTATCCGCACTGCACCCCGCCGCTCTCGATCAGCGCCTGCTGCACACTATGTAACAGCTCCGTCGAATCCGCCGACGAACCGGCCAGTCCCTCGACCGTCACGACCTCGCTGCCCGCCGCACGCTCCGCCGGCACCAGGCAGGCCATCACCGCCATGCCGTCCAGATAAACCGTGCAGGCCCCGCATTCGCCCTCCGCGCAGCCCTCCTTCACCCCCACAAAACCCGCAGCGCGCAGGCTGTCCAGCAGCGTCATGCCGCCTTCAAGCTCGACCGCATTTCCGTTGACCGTCGCCGCAGGGCCCGTCCGCGTCGAGACCGGCCAGCGGCCCTCCGTATCGCCCCACAGCGTCACCGGCGTATCCAGCCACCCGTCCCGCTCGCGCCCATTCCGCAACTGGCGCAACAACCGCGCGACCAGCGTCTCCACCATGGCCACCCGGTAATCCGCGCTGCCCCGCAAATCGTCGATTGGCCGCGCCTGACTCGCCGCAAGCCGCGCCGCTTCCACAACCGTCTCCTCGGTCAGCGTTTTTCCAATCAGAAAATCTTCCGCCTCTGTCGCCCGCACCACTGTCGGCGCAACCGCGCCTAGCGCAACTGCCGCATGCGTAACCGCTGCCGAGTCCCACTCCTCCCCACCCTCGCAGCCAACTGAACCCGCCACGCTCAATATGCTGATCGCCTGCGCCCGCCGCAGCCCCAACTTGATAAAATTGCCCCGCCGCGCCGCATCCTGCAGCGGAACCGTGATGCGCGTCAGCATCTCGTCGTCCGCCAGGTCCACCTGACGCACCCCGCGGAAAAAGCTCTTCAGCGGCAGCGTACGGCTGCCCCGCGCCGCACTCTCGACACGCACACTCGCATCCAGCGCCATCAGCGGCACGATCGAGTCATTCGCCGGGCTGGCCGTAACCAGGTTGCCCGCAACTGTCGCCCGGTTCCGTATCTGCGGCGCGCCCACCTCCCAGCACGCCCGCGCCAGCGCAAACGCCCCCTCCACCACCAACCGGCTGCGCACGCACTGGTTATGCGTCACCAGCGGACCCAAATGCAGCGCACCGTCCTCTTCCCAGATGTCGGCCAGGCCCGGTATGCGCGTCAGATCGATCAGACCCGCCTTGACGCTGCCCACCGCACTGCCGTGGCCCGCCAATTCAACGAGAAGGTCGGTGCCGCCGGCGATGAAACGCGCCGCGGCCCCGTGTTCCGCCTTCAACCTCAAAGCATCTGTCAATGTCAGGGGGGATTCGCAGAAACGGTACATATTCAGTCCACTGCAAAAACTAAATTTCGTTGACCTATATCAGAACAGCAATCTTTTGGAGCAAAACTGCACCTGACCCGCCAAGCGCCGCGCAATCACACAAAGAAAACCCAATTCGCCTCTGGTGTTCTTCGCGCCCCTTCGCGTCCCTTCGCGGAAAAAAGGTGTTATCCGCGTCCCTGCGCGGAAAGAACCCTAAAACCCACCCGCAAACGTATCGATCATCAACCTCACATCGCCCAGCGGATAAAGAATCGGGCAGGTGGCGCCGTTATCCATATACTCGCGCACCTTCTTCTTCACGTCCTCCGGCGTACCGCTCGCCGTAATCCGCGTCACCAGCTCATCCGGCACCAGCGGCATCGCCTTCCGCACCTGCTCCATCGTCGCCGGCCAGCCCAGAATCGACTGAATCTGCTCCACAACCTCCGGCTTGACACCGCTGGCCTGCGCAATATGCGGCTGCTGCCCCAAATACTGGGTGAGCAGCTCCCGCGCACCGTCCAGCGCCGTCTCCTGGTCCTCATGCACCGAGCACACGATCAGCTGCGGGCGGTCGACGTCATCCAGGCTGCGCCCCGCCCGCTTCGCGCCAATTTCCAGTCGTTCCAGCGCCATATGGTTATAGTCCGGCGGCACACAGTAGTTCAACACCGCACCGTCCGCGATCTCCCCCGTCAGCTCCATCATCTTCGGCCCCGTCGCGCCGATCATGATCGGTACATTGCGCGGCGCCTGCCGCCCGTGCACCACATCCAGCTCGATCCCGTTCACCTGGTGAAACTCGCCCTCGAAGGTCACGTTTTCCATCGCCAGCAGCCGCCGCGTGACCTCCACCGTCTCCCGCATCGCCTTCAACGGTCTGCGCCGGCTGATACCCACATTCTTCGCCAGCGGGTCCCACCACGCACCCACACCGCAGATCACGCGGTCCGGCGCCAGGTCATCCAGCGTCAGAAAAGTGGCCGCCAGCAGCCCGATATTCCGCGTCCAGTTATTGATAACGCCCGACCCGATCTGAATCCGCTCCGTGACCGCAGCGAACGCCGCCATCGGCACAATCGCATCCCGCACCAGCCGGCTCTCCGCCTGCCACACCGCCTCAAACCCCTTCTCCTCCGCGTAGCGAACATGCGCCATCCCCTCGCGGATCGAATGTTTATCCTGCAGATAAAGTGCAACGCGGCTGTACTTTGGCGCCGTCATAAAAACTCCTGAACCCTTGCGTTCGACGTGTGGCTAACGATACCTCTGCCGCCCTTCGGCAGTCGACTTCCTGAAACTTGGGCGCAGCGTCTACCCAAAACGGGGAATTTTCCCCGTTCCAACCTGCATTGTACACATCTCCCAACACAGCGTCAAAGCCGCCCCAATTCCCCGCCAAAATCCACAATACCAGTGAGCCCTCCCACACCACTGGCAGCGACAAAACCACGGGCAGCCTACGATCCAATCTGTGGAGGAAGAAGCGGCAGTTCTCTCTCCTCTCTCCTCTTCACTCTCTCCTCGCCTTTTTGGGCGGTCGGGCCTATTCGGCCCTCCCTTGTGCGGGGGCTCCGCCCCCGCAACGCCCCCGGCCAACAACATGCCTCATCGACCTGGTGTCGACATTGGCGGCAAGTGCCCATTCGACCGGGTTTCGCCAAACCACGTCCCGCCCGTCCTATTAATCCCCTGTAGGGGCAGGCCTTGTGCCTGCCCTGGTCCCCCTAATCGAAGGAACCCACGGCAATGCCAGGCCTCCTGCCTGCCCTGCGCCTCTCCCAATGCCTGTAAGCAAGTTCCGCCACCGCTGGCATGATTTCCCCGCCAGACTGTTCTCACCCCAAATCGGAGATGCACCCTCCCCACTATAGGCTTTGACGATCGCCCCGGACTTCTGTATCATCGCCATATCACCGCCAGCACACCACGACCTGAAGAATCCTTGATCGTACAATCCCGGTCTGAGAATTGCGCTCTTCATAAGATGGAGGGGAGACTGAACCGGATGATGAAAGCGAAAATACCGCTGGTGCTGGAACCTCAGCCCGAAGGGGGCTACACCGTCACCTCGCCGCTGCTGCCGGAGCTGATAACCGAGGGCGACACCATGGCCGAGGCCCTGGCCAACGTGGAAGACGCCTTTAGCGCGGTTGTGGAGATATACCAGGACAGAGGCCGTCCACTGCCGCCGACCAAGATGATCATCTATCCCCACTTCTAAGTAAAATCCCAGTAGCCTTCGGTGTTCTTCGCGCCCCTTCGCGTCCCTTCGCGGATCAAGCCGTTGCCGTTACTGACCACTGACCACTGCCTACTGCCCTTTCCCCCACTCCATGCTATAATGCCGTCCCATGCACAGACAGCGCATCGCGTCAGCGGATCCGAGAGACGACGACATCGGCTGGCGCCCATCAGACTGGCGCCAATCAGACTGGGCCACCGATTTCGACGACGGCTGGTTCTGGCAACTCATCCGCGGACGCAGGTCCGTCCGCCGCTACCTGCCCGAACCGGTCGAGAAGGCGCTGCTCGAAATGCTGCTGACCGCCGCAATCTGGGCCCCTTCAGCCCACAACCGCCAGCCCTGGCGCTTCTGCGTCGTCACCACCGATTCGACCAAACAGGAGCTCAGCGACCGCATGGGCGACCGCTGGCGCACCGACCTCAGCGCCGACGGCGTCGACTCGGAAATCATCGAGCGCCGCGTCCGCATCAGCCACGCCCGCATCACCGGCGCGCCCGCCCTCATCGCCGCCTCCCTCTCCCTCGAAGGCATGGACGAATACCCGGACCCGCGCCGCCAGGAGGCCGAATGGCTCATGGCCGTGCAGAGCACAGCCCTCGCCTGCCAGAACCTGCTCCTGGCTGCCCACCACTTCGGCCTCGCCGCCTGCTGGATGTGCGCACCCCTCTTCGTGCCCGACCTGGTACGCGATGTCCTCGACCTGCCGGACACCTGGCATCCCCAGGCCCTGATCACCCTCGGCTACGCCGCCGAAGAAAAAGAACGAGACCGCCTGCCACTCGCCGAACGGGTAACCTGGCGCTGAGCCGCACAATAAGCAATACGCAATACGAAATACGCATCCAATGGCCCCAAAACCGGATAACCACTCCCCTGTCGTGGCCCTCGCCGGCGGTGTCGGCGGGGCCAAATTCGCGGCCGGCCTGCAGGCAACACTGCCCCCCGCCGCGCTCACCGTCATCGTCAACACCGGCGACGACTTCGAGCACTGGGGCCTCACCATCTGCCCCGACGTCGACACCGTCCTCTACGGTCTCGCCGCCGTCAACAACCCCCACACCGGCTGGGGCCGCGCCAACGAGACCTGGGCCGTCCTCACCGAGACCGAACGCCTCGGCGGCGAAGACTGGTTTCGCCTCGGCGACAAGGACCTCGCCCTCCATCTCCTCCGCAACCAGTGGCTCAAAGCCGGCCTCACCCTGACCGAAGTCACCGACCGCCTGCGCCAGAAGCTCGATGTCCCCTCCCGCGTCCTGCCCATGTGCAACCAACCCGTTCGCACCCTCGTGCACACCGACGAGGGCGACCTCCCCTTCCAGGACTACTTCGTACGCCGCCGCTGCGAACCCACCTTCCGCGGCCTCACCTTCGTCGGCGCCGCCAAAGCAACCCTCACCCCCGAAGTAGCCGGAGCGCTCCGGAACGCCGCCCAGATCATCATCTGCCCCAGCAACCCCTATCTCAGCGTCGACCCAATCCTCTCAGTACCCGGTCTGCGCCAGCTCGTGCAGGACAGCGACGCCCCCGTGCTCGCCGTCAGCCCCATCGTCGGCGGCCGCGCCGTCAAGGGTCCCGCAGCCAAAATGATGCGCGAAATGGGCCATCTCAACCACCTCCCGCTCACCATCGTCAACCACTACGCCGGCCTCCTCGACGGATTCATCCTCGACCAGCAGGACCGCGCCGAACAATCCTGCCTGCCCCTCCCGGCCCTCACAACCGACACCATCATGACCGACCTGCCCTCCAAACAGCGCCTCGCCGCAGAGGTCCTGCAGTTCGGCCAGTCACTAATGGAAAGCTGAATACGTTCTCAGAAGGTCAAACAACTGTTGAGAGGTGAATGGAGTTTTATGCCGCATCACACCGAACCGAGCGTAAACAATGCCATGGGGATCCTGCTTCAGGCTATGCTGCCTCGAAGTGATGTGCGCTCAGAGAACACACAAGCCATTTACGGACACCCAAGCCTGAGGCCCGACATCCTGATCACAGCGCCCGGCCGGGCGCCCGTTGTCATCGAGGCAGAGTACATACCCGCCGCCAGCGTCGAATTGGAAGCGAAGGACCGCCTCGGGCTTACGACCGCTGCCAACCACCGCGTCATCGAGGCCGCCATCGCCCTCCGCTACCCTGACGAAATAGGCGAGGCGCAGGATGTCTCCGCTGCCCTCTCTGATGCCTGCCTGTCATACTGCGTCTTCACCGAAAACGGCGGTGTTATCCGCTTCCCTGAGACAGGATGGCTCGACGGCTCGGTCGACGATCTGGCCGATATGGTTCGTCTGGTCTCAGTTCCACAACACGCCGTCGAGCGGGCAACAGAAATTTTGCAGGAAGGAATCGACGGCGCCGCCAAAATCCTCGACGAACTGGATCAGACCCACCCAGGCATCACAGAGGCAATCGCCGATCTGTTGGGGATGGCCAACGTGCGCCAAACTCGCCGCATGGCCAGCGCCATCATCGCCAACGCCCTCGTTTTTCACGATCAGATTGCCGGCATGCACGCCCGCATCAAGTCCCTCGCGCATGCCTGTGGCGACAGTGTAGATAACCCACAGGGCGAAGTATTGGCGGCCTGGACCGCCATATTGAATATCAACTACTGGCCCATATTCTCCATTGCCAAGGATATCCTTGAGCATTTGGGCTCCGAGGCTGCGGCCCGAATGCTGCGGCGACTGCGGAATACCGCCCAGGGCGTCAACGCAACCGGCGTCGAAAATGCCCATGACCTCACCGGCCGCATCTTCCAACGGCTCATCGCCGATCGCAAGTACCTTGCCACCTTCTACACCCTGCCTGCTTCCGCCGCACTGCTGGCCCAGCTCGCTGTCACCAAGCTGGAGGATGTGGACTGGTCAAGTGCCGACGCCATCGGCAAATTGCGCATCGGAGACTTCGCCTGTGGCACCGGCGCTTTGCTCTCCGCAGTGTACGAACAAATAGGCGCCCGCCACGAGCGCGCCGGCGGCGACGGCAGCAAGCTGCATAAAGTGATGATGGAGGAGGTCCTCTACGGTTGCGACGTCATGCCATCAGCAATCCACATCACCGGATCAACGCTGTCAGGCGTCGAACCCGCTGTAGGCTTTACCAACTCTCGTCTCTACACCATGCCCTACGGCCGGCAGAAAGACGGCGGCGTGATGATTGGTTCTTTGGAGTTGCTCCAGTCTTCCAATGTAATGACGCTGTTCCACACAGGCGACCCGGCTATGCGCACTGGCAGCGCGGGCGAAGAGACGGCTGACCAGATACGGGCCGAGATTCCGGACTTCGGCTATGACCTGGTGATTATGAATCCACCGTTTACGCGTGCCACCAACCATGAAGGGGCGCATGCCGACATTACCAACCCCGCCTTCGCCGCCTTCGGCGCGACTGATGAAGACCAGTCGGCAATGGGAAAGCGGGCCAATAAGCTGGCTAAAGACACCTGCTCTCACGGCAACGCCGGCATCGCCTCCACCTTTGCGGCTCTGGGCCATAAGAAGCTGAAGCCTGGCGGCGTTTTGGCGCTTGTCCTCCCATTGTCTGCTACTGCGGGCCTGTCCTGGGAGAGTTTCCGCCAAATGCTGGCGGATCACTACAATGAGTTGACTGTACTTTCCATTTCGGGCGCTGACAACGATGCCCTCTCATTTTCCTCAGACACGGGAATGGCTGAGTGCCTGATTGTCGCCCGCCGGCTCAAAGTGGACGAACGGCTCGATGAAGCGACCAGCTTCATATCCCTCAGCCACAAGCCGCAGGGATTTGCCCACGCAAGCGCATTGGCAAAGAGAGCCTTCGATAGGGGATATATCAGACGCATTCAGGATGGGCCCTACGGGGCTTCGTCTCTGATGATTGGAAAAGAACTAGCTGGCAAGATGATTTCGGCGCCCCGTCATCCTGGCGAAGTTACCTGGGGTGCTGTCCGCTTGTCCGACTACTCTTTAGCCCAATCCTCTTACGCCATCGCTCGATCCAAGTTGTGGCTTCCTGGAGCCGCTACTTCAGTTGAACTGAAAACAGCACCATTGGGCGAAGTAGGCAAACTTGGGTTTGTTCATCGTGACATAACAGGACCGGTCCCCCGCGGACCATTTGACAGGATGGCACCGAGTCCTACGGCAACTTACCCTGCTCTGTGGAACCACAATGCCAAGAACGAAACTCGCATGGTATGTGCCTCCGATTCACAACTGCAGGTCAGACAGGGCATGGAGGACAAAGCCACAGTGATCTGGGCTACTTCCAGCCGATCACATCTGAATCTCGATTTTCGATTTAATTCTCAACCATTGACAGTAGCGTTTACCGAGCAAGAAAGTATTGGCGGTCGTGCTTGGCCGAATGTGGTTTTCAACGACAGGCGGTGTGACTTTGCTTTCGCTGTTTGGGCCAACACAACATTGGGACTGTTATGTTTCTGGTGGCACTCTAATCGCCAAGTTGCAGGTCGGGGAATCACCACAATTAGGGCAGCGGAATCCCTCACTGTTCTGGACTTCCGCTGCCTCACGGACGAACAGTTGCTTACGGCCAAAACGATATTCGATGAGTTTCGGGACAAAGACCTGATGCCCGCTTACCTCGCCGACGCCGACCCCAACCGAGCCCTCCTGGACCGGCGCGTCATCTGCGATCTCCTGGGCTTCGGCGAGGACATCTACAAGGCCGTCCGCCTCCTTTCCGCCAAGTGGTGCGCGGAGCCGTCCGTGCACGGCGGGAAGAAGCGCCCAAAGGGCGCTACACTGATTGTCTGACAGACTTGCTTCCGCTTATTGACTGTTGAACTGTCCCTCCACGTCTTGTGTTGCTATATTGACTATACCCCATTGTTCGTAGTTCAGTTTTGGGTGCGAGTTCACACTATCTTAAAATATCCTTTAGCCAATAGGGCTCTTCAAGTCCTTCATCGTCTTAGCATCTTCTCCCAAAAGGGATTCAGAATTGACTTTCATTCCTCGTCCCCTACTGGACGCAATAAAGGATCAGCGGGCCGTGCTATTTCTCGGCGCGGGCGCAAGTCTGGGAGCCAAGCATCCTAAAGGCAAAGAGATTCCCCAGGGTGACCAACTCCGCGATCTGATAAGTGATCAGTTTCTTGAAGGGAAATTGAAAGAAGAACCCCTTCAGGTTGTAGCAGCGATGGCTGGATCCGAAGCAGGCTTATCTGTATTTCAGGCATATATACGCGATCTGTTTTCGCTCTTTGGTCCGGCAGACTTCCATTTTCTGATTCCTAAATTTCGTTGGCGAGCAATAGCGACCACCAATTTCGACCTAATTGTAGAGAAAGCCTATGCGGACGCAAGGGATCCTTTGCAAAACTTAGTGAAGGCAGTAAAGAATAGCGACGGCCTTGATACGAGAATAAACAAAGAGACCGACCCTGTCGCGTTTTTCAAGTTGCATGGCTGCATCGAATCCGTCGACGATCCAGATATTCCACTTCTCCTAAGCCTTGATCAGTTCACGAACTACGCAGAAAACAGAGACCGCTTCTACAAACGCTTTCACGACTTGGGATATGAGAATAGCGTCATTTTTGCTGGCTACTCAATCTCTGACTTGCATATTTTAGGGATTTTGTCTGACCTGACTAGCCCCGATATTTCAAGACCACCCTATTACTTGATATCTCCACACATAAGTGACATTCAGAATCGTTACTGGACTAAACGTCAAGTTCATACGATCCAAACTACCTTCGAGGGTTTTCTAAACAGTATTGACCAAAGCATCCCATCTCTTGCGAGGGTCATCCCTCCCGGGTTTGGTGGTGGAGAGCTATCTATCCGTAACCGTTACTTACGGCCTCAGGCCACCGAGCCTGCGTCTGTAAAGAGTTTTCTTGCGAACGATGTTACACACGTGTTTTCCGGTCTGAACGCACGACCTCAGGATCCTAGAGAGTTTTATCGGGGATACGACAATGGCTGGGGTTGCATTACTCAGCAACTCAGCGTTCGTCGATCATTTTCTGATTCCGTGCTGTCGAACTCAATTCTTGTTGAGGAAGAAGAGCGTCAATCTGTCGAACTCTTCATGCTTAAGGGGCCTGGAGGTAACGGAAAGACAGTTGCACTAAAAAGCATAGCTTGGGAAGCCAGCACCAAATACGACAATCTTGTGCTGTATACCGAAGTCCCGGCCGGTTTGAACATTGAGCCATTGAGCGAGATCCACCGTCTCACAGGCGACCGTGTATTCCTCTTTGTCGATCGTGTTGCAATAGTCAGGAATGAGTTGCTTGAGCTGCTGCAGGCAGCCCAATCTCTGTCCATGCCACTTAGCATCATCGGTGCCGAACGAGTCAATGAGTGGAACATCTATTGCGAACACCTCGAGCAGTTTCTACGTCAAGAATTTCACGTCCGTTATCTTAATGAGCAGGAGATAGAAGAACTCCTCGGCCTATTGGAGCAGCACGGTGCGCTCGGCCTGCTCCGAAATCTTTCTTTTGAAGAGCGGGTCAGCAAATTCGTTGAGAGGGCGGAGCGTCAGCTCTTGGTGGCACTGCACGAGGCGACGCTTGGTGTTCCCTTTGAGGACATTATTGTAGATGAATTCAAGCGCATCCAACCGGATGCAGCACGCACACTATATCTTTATATCTGTGCGCTTCACCAATTTGATGCACCTGTACGGGCCGGCCTTATTTCGCGAGCCTCTGGTATCAACTTTGAGCAATTCCAGCGAAGATTCCTCCAGCCGCTAGAGAAAATTATTCATGTTGTCAAAGATGGTCATAATCGTGACTTATCCTACCGTAGCCGACATCAGCATGTTGCCGAGATTGTCTTTGGCCGGATGTTACCTTCCGGCAAGGAAAGGTTTGACCTTCTCGCCAAACTACTCAAAGTAATAAATGTTGATTACTCGTCGGACAATGAGACTTTTTCTCGTCTAATAAAGGGGAGAGGAATAACTGAAATATTCTCAGACGTCGAACTGGGGCGCCAATTCTATAGTCTTGCTGAGGAAGCCTTGCCAAACAGGCACTTCGTTTTTCATCAGCGGGCAGTCTTTGAAATGCAGCATCGCTTTGGTTCCCTCGAAAAAGCTCAAGCGGCGGCCGCACACGCTCTGGATTTGAATTCCAATAGTCATAGCATCCGACACACCCAGGCCGAAATCTCCCGACGATTAGCCAACGAGACTGATGACCCTTTACTGAAGCGCAGTCTGCGGCAGACCGCTCAGGGAAAACTTGGTGGCAGTGACAGGTACAACCTAGTCACACGCGCCCTACTGGCCCTTGATGAGTTCAGGGACCTTGCGAAGTCGACTGAGATGTCTGATGATGAGCCGCCTCGTAAGGATCTGGTTAAGGCTATAGAAAAAGTTGAGACGGCCATTCAAAGTGGTATCCAATTGCTTCCTGAGAGCCCCGAGCTTCTTTCGGTAGAGGCAACATTTAGAGAGTGTCTTAACGAAACTTCCCGAGCAGTACAAGCACTTGAACGCGCAGTCGATTTGAACCCCAGCCGGGACCACCTCGCTGTCCGACTGGCCCGTAAGTACGAAGAGGCTGGGGAATTGGAGAAAAGCAAAAGTATTTTGGAGAAATGCCTACTCAATAATCCATCCAGCAAACCCGCCCATCTCCGACTTGGCCATGTTCTTGTCAAGAATGGGGAACGCTCCCGGGCTGTTGATCATCTGAGACTGAGTTTTACAACGGGTGACGACCGGTATGATGCTCAGTTCTGGTACGCGCGTGAGTTATATGTCCAAGGTGAATATGAGGAGGCAAGTAAGAGATTCAGGGATCTCAACAATAATGCACCATCTCGCTTTAGGTTTCACCCGGCTGCAACATGGGAAAGAGATGCCACGCCCATTGTTTTTGAGGGCATCGTCAGACTCAAGGAGGAAGACTACGCGTTCGTAAAGGTATCTCAGTTTCCCAAGGACATTTATGCCCCTCGTCCTTCAGACGATTCTGCCGACTGGGACAGTCTCTATTTTAGAGCAAATGCAAAGTGCTCCATCGCTTTCAATAGGCGCGGCCCGTGCGCGATCAGCCTTCGGTTAGCAGGTTGAAAGTGATTCTACTTTATGACCTCCAAAAGGAATCAAACACCGAGCCTTCGAAGCGACACCCTTTGTCATGGAAGCACACCGACTAAGACACCGACGCCCTTTAACTGCACCCTGATGATTTCGCAATCGATGAATTCGATGGTCAAGATACGGGACGACAAGATTGATAGGATTATCCTGCACCTTGAGCTTACTTAATGCACAGGCCCCAAGGCTAGAAAAACGGAGTACCTCTCTTGCCAAGCACGAGAAAGATGGGAGTTTAGCACCGGTCAAGAAGTGTCCATCGATGGCCTCAATCACTAGAGCCTGAAATGAGCCTGTGGACAATTGTCCCCGTCAAACCCTTCAACGAAGGCAAAAGCCGTCTCGCCGCCCATATCACCCCCCAACAACGCCGCGCCCTCAACCGCGAACTCCTCACCCGCACCCTCACCGCAATCAACCAGGCCCACCTCGACGCCGAAATCCTCGTAATCAGCCGCGACACCCACGCCCTGGCCACCGCCAAACGCGCCGGCAGCCGCACCCTGCCCGAAGAAAGCCACCCCTGCAACCCCAACGACACCGAGGCAGAGCCACAGCTCAACGCCGCCCTCACCCAGGCCGCCCGCCACGCCGCCGCCCACGGCGCAACCAAACTCCTCGTCCTCCCCACCGACATGCCCAACCTCACAGCCGCCGACGTCCGCACAATGGCCTCCCCCCGCGGCCCCGAACCCCAGATTACCATCGCCCCCAGCCGCGACGGCGGCACCAACGCCCTCATGCTCCAACCGCCCCAGGCCATCCCCTTCGCCTTCGGCCGCGACAGCTTCCTCCGCCACCAGCGCCTCGCCGCCGCAGATGGCATCCCCGTCCACGTCGTCAAGTCCGATTCACTCCTCTTCGACATCGACCTGCCCGAAGACTACCGCCTCGTCTTCAACCACCGTAGTTAGCGGATAGCGGCGAGAGACGGCGAGGGATCTTTAACACCATTTGATGGTAGGGGCACCCTTTGTGGGTGCCCTGATGGTTGCCTTGCGTACATGGTTGGACACAACCACGAATTCGTCCATTCTGCTGAAACGAGACCTGTCGGGCATCCCGTCCCAACCAAAAATCAAAAGCCGCCACGTTCCGTGACGGCTCCATTCTTCTCAATTCGCCCCACCTCTTGACAAGCCGGTTAGAACAATGTCCAGAGTTACCTGACTTCAACTTTGCGAAATTAGAGTTGTAATTCCCGAAAAATTCGGGTGCACACTAGTCGTTCACTAGTGCCCAAACCTGTTCAAAATCCTCGTCGTTGCAAATATCGCCACGCACCACTCCACTACCATTGACTTCACCGGCCATGGCGAAGAATTCACGCCAATCAAGTGTGGTCAGGTCAAATGTCTTTGCCAACTCTCTCAGTACATCCCCATCCAACCGTGCTTGACGGCCCCGCTCGATCTTACTGACAATCCTTTAGGTTGGCCCTGTTCCGTCAGCCAAGTCTTGTTGACTCCAACGATTGCCGTTGGAAAGTCTTATCTGTTCTTTTCGCAGTGCCGCGACGATTCTGCCGAAAGCCTCATGGTCCATCGCCTTACCCATTGAATGGTGTCTGCATTGACCACGGCCTTCTTGTCTGGAGGGCCTGTCATCACTACGAACCAAATGCCGACACGGGAGCGCAGTATTCCACCAATATGCCAATAAAAAACACATGAATACCAAAGCCGGAATATTCGTTTCCCGTTTTCAGTTTCCCCAGGGCGGACAGAACACTTGAGAGAAAGCTAGACTGTGTTCCAGAAGTTCACTCTCATGGCGCAGGTCAATCCTGAAAGGAGAATCATCATGAATGGCAAGCTTTCACCAAAGAATGAAAGGAAGAGTTTGCAGAGCCTTCTCGTTGCCATTTTGGCCGGGGCACTACTGTTAGGTTCTTTCACACCAGTGCTGTCACATTCAACGAGTGGCGACCCATCCGCTACCCCCTCCACTACTCCACCGCTTCCCCATCCCCAGACCGCTTGAAAGAACTAGCATCACGGATGAAGGCGTCGAATTCAACGCCGACTACAATGGCGAAATGCCAGCCACTGAACAAGAAGCTGTGGACCAACTGGAAGTTCTCGCTGCAATCAGAGATGAACTGGAGGCAATGCCTGAAGAGGTGCCTCCTGCACCGTACGATCCTGCCGAATCGCAAGCCATCAATGACCACTTAGTCCAAGGCGTCAGGTGGCGGTCTTGCGATGCCCCTATTGGCCCCATCATCTCTCTCTTGACCTGGTTCCGAGTAAGGCACACGGTCAAGACTGCTCACGATGACGACTCACCTTATAACATTACTAGCGTGTCGAACCACTCAACTGTTAAAGTTGCTTCGGGCTTTACCATCAATGGCATCCTCGTCCAAGTCGAATACGACGAAAGATCTAGGTGGGTGACTGGCCCAGAGTACAAGTACATAGAAACGTTGAGAATCCTAAAAGCAATTTGGAAGTTGTGGTCCAACTACCACGTCCATTTCAGCGCAGGCCCGTTCAACTACTCGAAGTACGACGTAACAAGAGGCTGCCAAATCGCCTAGGACTAGCTGACTTGCCCTGTGATAGAATCATCCAGCGTGACCCTCCACGCTGGATGATACATTTTTCTTCAAATGAAAGGAATTAAAATGTATTCTCCATTCGATTTTCAACCTGATTCCGGTCAAAACAAACGGCAATCTTTCAATGATTCGTCCATCAAGGGCTTGTTCAGAGGTTTTTTGACCAAGCCGATTCCTCTCCCCATTTGGCTCTGGAACATTATAGTAATCGTGATATACATACAGGTTATTATCTTTCTTGTACAATGGGGATTGGCGGCTATCCTTGCAGTTGTACTCTTTCTAACTAACTTATAGGGGTTCACCAGAAACGAAAAAGTCCATTTCAACCAGTTGAGAAAAGTGTTCAAACAGTACAAACATAATCAACAGCCCGTACACAAGCCTCCGGGATAAACTAGGAGGCTTGTTGTTTTACCTCGCCACCCACCTTCACCTTGAGACACTTCGAATTGCCTCGAATCACAAGCCCCATGCAATTTCATGTAACGTGTTTACAGTTGCTGATGCGGTCCTGGATCGTCACCCACCAGGCACAACGAAATCATCCCGTCCAGAAGTAGGCAACCCGCGGCAAATTGCGGCGGGTATCCAGAAAAGGGCTCATCGTTGCGCCGGAACCAAATATATAGCTCCACACTTTTGCAAAGTAAAGAATATAATTCCCTTTCGTTGAATCAAAAGTCATTGATTTGTAGTTATACCGAAATTGAGCGTATCTGGAGGATTTTTCAACACGCTCTAGGTAGCGGACACGGAACTACGATAGTCGTTTCAGAGGACCCGGCTTCTGAAATAGAACGTCTTGGTAAGGAAGCATTAGCCATAAAACCAGAGTACTTGGACTACAAAGATGTGATGCGGCTAGGCAGAGTCGACGGTGCTGTTTTTTTCGGTCCCGACGGCCGCTGCTATGCCTTTGGGGTAATTATTGATGGACTTGCTACAACGTCCGGCGATAGAGCTCGCGGTTCACGGTTCAACTCAGCCGTTCGTTACCAACGGACATCGTCAGTTGGTGCTGTGGTGATTGTCATTTCAGATGATGGCACAGTCAACCTGATCCCAAAACTGATGCCCCAGGTTTCCCGAAAAGAAGTGGAAGACGCGGTGCAGGCCTTTTGTGTATATTCAGGCATAGAGGAAAATGACGGTGAAGAGTGGGCGAGGAGGAGTGAACGAGTGGAAGAACTCGCGTTTGACCTCAGTGAAGAACAATGTGACAAAGTGAACAATGCCTACGAAGAGGAAATGAACTCTCGGTTCACTTCTGGAAAAGTCGTAGTTTCCAGAAGGCCTCTGCAACCCAGCCCCGATATGGATGAGTCTTTTTTCACAGAGGAATAACAACCGATCTAATACGTATTATGAGCTTGCCCCAAATGCCTAGACCAAGAATCGGGAATCATGAGGTGCATCCATTAGATTCCAACCACTGACTCCTAAAATGAGCCTGTGGACCATCGTCCCCGTCAAACCCTTCAACGAAGGCAAAAGCCGCCTCGCCGGCCACATCTCCCCCCAACAGCGCCGCGCCCTCAACCGCGAACTCCTCACCCGCACCCTCACAGCCATCAACCAGGCCCACCTCGACGCCGAAATCCTCGTAATCAGCCGCGACACCCACGCCCTGGACACGGCCAAACGCGCCGGCAGCCGCACCCTGCCCGAAGAAAGCCAGCCCTGCACAGCCCCGCCAACCGCCTGCACCCCGAGTGACACCGAGTCAGAGCCACAGCTCAACGCCGCCCTCACCCAGGCCGCCCGCCACGCCGCCGCCCACGGCGCAACCAAACTCCTCGTCCTCCCCACCGACATGCCCAACCTCACAGCCGCCGACATCCGCACAATGGCCGCCTCCCGCGGCCCCGAACCGCAAATCACCATCGCCCCCAGCCGCGACGGCGGCACCAACGCCCTCATGCTGCAGCCGCCCCAGGCCATCCCCTTCGCCTTCGGCCGCGACAGCTTCCTCCGCCACCAGCGCCTCGCCGCCGCAGCCGGCATCCCTGTCCACGTCGTCCAGTCCGACTCCCTCCTCTTCGACATCGACCTGCCCGAAGACTACCGCCTCGTCTTCAACCACAGTAGTTAGTGGACAGCGGCAAGAAACTGCTGGGGAGCGTTGACATCTCCACCTGTAGGGGCACCCCTTGTGGGTGCCCTGGTGGCTGCCCGTCTACTTGGCTGGACACAACCACGAAATCGCCCATCCTGCGGAAACAAGACCTCTCGCGCGCCCCGTCCCAACCAGAAATCAAAAACCGCCACCAACAGTGACGGTTTTACCCCACACTCGAAACTTCACACCGTCCCGTGACTCAATCTCCATCGTTCTTGCTCTCATCGACGGGCTGGTTCTCACCAGTGGGAAACATGTTGACAGGCTGCTGCAACAATGTGCCCATGCGCACGCGGGCAATAACCGCTAGTTGTGTGTTGCTTTCCAAGGCGAGTTCAAAAGTCTTTTCAAAGAGTTCAAGTGCAGCGCCAGTGTCTCCCTCCATTTCCGACACAGTGCCGAGCAGAAAATATCCCTGTGGGTCAAGAGGGTATAGGCGGATCGCATCCTCGCCTATTTTTCTCGCCTTCTCGAGATCGCCAACCGTCGCATAGGCAGTACCCAAGAACCACCAGTAGGAAGACTTCTGATCGGGGTCGATGAGCGCAATCGCCTCTGCCAGCGTGTCGTCAACAATCTCAACCTGCCCCAGTTTGTCCCGGACCACTGCCTCCCAGATGAGAAGCTCAACGTCCGGCTTGGTTAGTTCACGTTTGGCCTCTTCGATGACTGCCAGCGCGTCGCCCCAATTCTCCTCAAGCGTCAGTTGTCGTACCGACGTAACTGCTTCGGACGCTATGACGGTATTGGCATCGACGGGAATGAATTCGAGCAGAGCCCAAACCATCGCCGCGACCAACGCTACCGTTCCGAATGTCAGGCTCAATCTCCGAATGAGATGGCGGCGGTTGGCCGCCACCACCTCGTCGAGACGCCACCACATCCCTTGCGCCGGAGAATTGCGTGTTCGCAACTGCCGCAAACCGCCGGCACTGTCAAGAACGCGCACAATGCGCCCGGCATCACTTCGCAGCTTTCCCTGCAAACTCAGCCATCTGGTCTGCTCAGGTCGAAGGTCCAGGCCGCTGGACTCCAGTTGAGAAAAGCAATCTTCTATGCTGTCAAGGAGCACCAGGAAAGATTCAGCATTATCTCGACGCAACTGCAGAACTGCGCGTTCAGCCTCGTCCAGTCTGTCCCGCAATATGGTAGCAAGACTCTTCCGCTCTTCTCGCACTGAATATGCCACGAGCCACCCTCCTGTACTGTGGTGGTGCCCAGCCTAGCATATCATCACATCAGGAACAACCCGATAGTCCCTGTCCCTGCCGTGTGCCTTCCAGAATGGGGGTGAACTCTTGCATACCTCCGGCAGCAACCAAACCACGACCAGTCTTCGATCAACACCAATGCAGGCGAATCGCCGCAACTGACCATTGCAGTTCTGGGCGGTCGGGCCTTCGGCCATCCCTTGTGGGGGCCCCGCAACGCCCCCTCCAGCTAACCCACCATGTCGCCGCGTTTCGAGCTCCCATCTATACCGCCGGTCGCCCACCCACTGCGCGCCGGCCCGCCGCGAATTCGGGCGGCAGCCTATGCCAAAACGCTAGCAATGAGAGTGTCTGCCTCTGACGTTCCTGCCGCAATCGGCGGGTGACCGTCACACGGACACACTCTTCCCTTGTATTGCAGGGGCGGCGTCTTGCGCCCGCCGCGTCCGCGGACCATTCAACGTGCTGCCAATAAAGGTGTAACGGACAAACAACTGATACGTTATCAGGACCGTTATCGTAACGCTGGCACACACCAGGATAAACTTCAGATGATAGCTTATGGGCCACGCTACAACCAGCCACTGGGCCAGAATAACCAAGGGCAAATGCACCAGATAAATCCAGTAAGTGGCGTCAGAGAGGTACCGCACGGTGAAATTAGGGCGCGAAAAGAGCCAGTTGAACAGTCCCATAGCACCGAAACACATCAGCCAGGCATAAGCCGTCTCAAACAGCGCGCTGGCCAGGGTCAGCGAGTTGCTGAACATGAAAGCGGGCTCGGCCAGACCGCCCCCGACAGGCTCCAGGGAGCTGTACTGCCGTAGAAGGCGGTCGCCCATGTAGAAAGCCGCGGCCGCGGGCAGCAGGGCGATCATCCACCAGCGGCGCACTGATACCCCTTGCTGATAGAGAAATGCTCCGAAAAAGAAGAAGCAGGCGTAATGGAAAAACGGTGCAGGTACCGGCAGCAGCGTTCTGACAGTGTCCGGCCCGAAAACGGGTTCGCTCATCACCAGCGACAGCGCCGCTGAAAGCGGAATGACCGCCCACCAGACTGCCGGATTGCGGTACTGCAGCCCCAGCCGTGCCAGAAGAATGAAGAGGCCAATGAATAGCATGAGATACCAGAGAAACCAAAGGTGCATCAAGGCCCAAAGAGAGAAAAAGGGGAGGAGCCAGAACGGGAAGTCGAACGGTTCCTGACGTCCGGACGTCAAGGCCATAGCCAGACCGGTGAGCGGTATTATGATGACGCATCCAAAGAAAAAAGGGACCCCCAACCGCTTGAGACGGTGCATCCCTAGGCCGCGCAGTCCTCGTTTCTGCCATAACAGCGCGCTGAACAGACCGCTGATCAGGAAGAATGTCGGCCTCAGGAAGCCGGAACTGACGTTCAGCAAGATGCGGTAGGTCGGGTCATCGCCCACCGACGGGTCGAGCACCGGCCACCGGTGCGCCGGGTCCGGTAACACGAAATAGGTACCATGAAGCAGGACGAGCAGAAACATGGCCGCGGCGCGCAGAGCGTCCAGGCCGTAGTAGCGTGGAGCGGGTTGAGGAGCAGCCGCCATAATTCTATCCTCTCTTCTGCCGGCCTCGCGGCAGCCTGATTTTGAATCTGCAGTGACTGCTAAGTCCTTGCCAAATGGCGCTCATGATTCAGGCCGACGAAGGTGTCTCTCTCCTTTCTCCCTTCTACACCTATCCTCCTCTACTCGCCGCTTTCACTGACCACTGGCCACTGGCCACTGACCACTGCAGTTCTGGGCGGTCGGGCCTATTCGGCCCTCCCTTGTGCGGGGGCTCCGCCCCCGCAACGCCCCCCCTAAACCTCCCGCCGCAGCGAGTGTGTGGGCAATTCAACCTTGGCGACCCGCGGCGACCAGAACTTCCCCCGCATCATGACACGTCCCGAGTATGTGCCAGCGCAGGCAAAGGCAGGCGAGGCAGCTCCCATTTATCTCTAACGTTCACCGCGATGACCATCGAGAGCCCGCCACAGAAATTCTGACGGTACATTCCCCCCAGGCAGACCGTACACAGTGCACACAGAACATGGCTTAGTAGCTACAGAGACTCTTTGAAACCAACAGAAAAAGGGTTGGCAATAACCGGATTAAGGCCCGCCAGGTGAACCGCCATCGCTGCCCGCCCGCACCCGCAGCAGCAACGCCACCGGCAAGGACAGCGCCACCGCCACCCACAGCACCGTGAACACATCGCTCAGCGCTCCCGTCAGAGCAAGATTGAGCGCATGCAGAAGGCTGTCCGCCGCCGGCAGATTCTCGCTGCCGGGCCCGGCAACCGCCTCCTTCAACACCTGCGCCGCGGCCGGATCCACCAGCGCCCGTGGGTCTTCCTTCACCGAACTGAACAGCCCTTCCGGGAGAACGCTTCTGACGTTATCGGCAACCAGCGCCTCCACGCCCGTGCGAAAGCTCTGCAACATCACCACGCCGGTTGCCGCCAGACCCACCATGCCGCCCAGCGAGCGGCTGAACTGCAGTGCCGCCGTGGCACTCCCCACGTGCCGGAACGCGACGCCGTTCTGCACAGCCACCGAAAGGGTGGCTACAACCGCGCCGAACCCGAGCGCCGCGATGATGAGATAGATCTGACTGAAGAGGACCGGCGTGCTCTGAGCAACACCGCCGCCGTCGCCCAGGATGGAGAAAAGGTACATGCCCCCCGCCATGAGCGCGATCCCGGCCACCGCCTGGGCCCGGTAATGGCCTCCGGTCCTTGAGAGCAGCTGGCCGGCCACTATCGCGCCCAGCACAATCCCCAGCAGCATCGGCATGAGCATCGTGCCGGCCTGGGTCGCGGACACGCCCAGCGCCAGTTGGAAGTAGAGCGGCAGAAACAGCACGAACGCGTGCAGCGCCGCGCTCGTCAAGAGCGTCACAACCACGGCGACCGCCACCGCGCGATTCCGATAAATCCCCAGCGGCATAATCGGCGACCTGGACCTGGATTCAACTGCAACGAAAAGCGCGGCCGTCGCCAGCCCGAACGCCAGCAGACCGATAGCTTGGGGCGCATACCAGGCATACGAAACCTCGGCCGACGACAGCGCCACCGCCACCGCGGTTACGGCCACCGCCAGCGCCGCCATGCCGGGGTAATCCAGTTCCCACTGCCGGGGAAGCGAGTGCGGTCCGGGAAAACGCCGCGCCGTCAGCGCCAGCACCGGCAGGCCGGCCAGCGCGATGAACAGAAAGGTGTACTGCCAGGAGAGCCATTCGGCAACCCAAACACCCATGACCGGCCCCACCACGGTCGCGAGCGCGTACACGGCGCCCAGGATGCCATGGAATTTCCCCCGGTCCTCGGGCGGAAACAGATCGGCGATGGACACGTAGCAGCAGGTCATTACAGCGCCCCCGCCCAGTCCCTGCAGCGCGCGCAAGCCGATCACCTGGTTCATTGACCCGCTGAATCCCACCAGCGCCGAGCCGGCGCTGAAGATCGCGATGCCCGCAATGAGGAACGCCCGCCGGCCGTAGATATCGCTGAGCCGGCCCACGATGGGGTAAACGACCGTCGCCGCCACCAGGTACGAGGAGGACGGCCACGTGTAACGGTCGAATCCGCCCAGGTCGGCGACAATCAGCGGCACGATGCTTGCCACCAAGGTCTGAGCCAGGGCGGCCAGAAACATCGCCAGTCCAACGCACACCAACGCGGCCGCCCGGCCGCGGTAACCGTCGTCGCGACCGTCGCCGCCGTTCACCCGGCGCCTTTCCGGGGCGGGCGCACGCGAAGGGCTAGGCGGTACGCCCGGTACCCGCACCGTGACAACACTGCAAAGAGGTTCGTGGGGGTCAGAAACCCATTGTGGGGGGGAACAAGCTCGGCGGCATCCAGATCTTCAATGGCTGCCGCCGTTCTCTTCAGCATCGTTTCGCCCAGCGTACGTATCCGCTCGTTGGACATATCCAGCGCTCCGCCCGCACAAACGCTCGGCACAAGCATGCCCAGAATGTTCCGTCGGTAGCTATGCCAACAGCCTTCGAATGTCAGGTCCTTCGCTCCCATGTTGCAGAGGATGCTGTGATACGCCGCGAGGGCCTGGCGCTCGATGCGGCGACGGGTCTCTGTGGGAACGCTGGACACCATGAAATAGGCCACGTCGTAAACTCCGTTCCCAATGAGCCCCGCAGTTTGCCAGTCGATCACGGTGAAATCGTCCGCCTTCGCGCCGTCAAAGAACATGTTCTCCAACCGGAAGTCGCCGTGAGTCAATGTCTGGGGCCCGGCGCCCAGTTCACGCATGTGGTCAACGACCCTGGGGCCGAATGCTTCCGCCAGGCGCCGCATCCTGTCAGAGAGAAGGTCGCCAAAACGCTCCAGGCAAGGGGGCAGACATCCCAGGTAGATGAGCTGCGACAGCCAGGGTTTCGGCCCACCGACCGCAGCCAGAAAATCCGCAACGGGCGGCTGGTCCAGGCTGTTCCAGAAGCGGCCGTGCAACTCGGCAACGCCTCGTATGGCGCGCATAGCTCGCCCAGCGTCCGCTCCGATGATCTGGTCCATCCTCTCCATATACCCCAGATCTTCGAGCACCATGACGAAACGATGACTTGCATTGTCGAAATCTCCATACAATAGCTCGGGAAGCCCCATCGGTATACTGGGTCCCAACTGGCGGAAGCAGAAGTACTCCCGCTTGTACATGGACAACAATTTGGCTATGCGGAGACTCCTCTTGTCGGAACTGGACAGTTTGATGACGACCGATTCAGGTGTTTCCGGGCTTCTCCGGACCTCATCGCGATAGGTCAAGGTGCAGCGCAGAATGGCGCCTATAGCCCCTGAGCCTGCGCCAATGTCCTCCACGACGATGTCTTTGATGGAGGGAATGCCGCCCCTGGCGCTCAGCGCTTGCTCAAGCCAATCAACGGTTAGCGCGTTACCATGTTCAGGTATTGAAAGACGATTCATGCCCGCCATTTAAGCTTTGGCGCGACTTCCGTTAACAGGATGCTTTTTCATCGCTCCCTACGTCCTCCGCCTGAACCTGTTGAACGAGATGGGCAGGCCTGTCGATTAGGATCCTGGGTCGCTTGGCAGCTTACCGTCTTCCCAACCGGTCTGGGCCAGAGCGCGGCCTGATGGGTGACCAACTGCCGGGGAAGGTAGGTTGCAAGCCAGCAGCAACCTGCCTAAAGGCTGTTCTGGCGCCGGCGCAGTGGGCGAACCTTGAAGGATTTGGCAGGATGGGGCGTTGGTGTGTATTCGATTTTGAGGTCGTATCCCGGCGGGTCCAACGTGATTTCGAAATAGCGAACGATGGTCAAAAGCGCAACGACGACCTGCACCTCGGCAAAATTCATGCCGAGGCAGCGATGGACGCCCAACCCAAAGGGGGCAAAAGCGCCCGACTGGCTGTGCTCGGCGCGTCCCGGCGAGAACCGGTCGATATCGAAGCGTTCCGGATTGGGGAAGCAGTGCGGCAGGTGATGCGCCACGGTGTTGCCTACGATGACATTTGCCCCGGCGGGCACGGCGTAACCGCCAAACTCAAAGGAGTTGATGACGTGGCGCATGAGCGCAGGGATAACCGGATACATCCGAAGCGTCTCCATGAAGATGCGCTTGGTAGCGTCGAGCCGGTGCAGTCCCTCCGCGGCCAATGTGCCTTCATCGAACCAGGCGTCGGCCTCGGCGGTCATGCGTTCGAGCAGGTCAGGATGCTTCAACACCGCGTAGAGCATGAAAGACGCAGTGTTGGCGGAAGTCTCTATCCCCGCAAAGAACGGACCCAGCACAGCCAGCCGCATGGCCGTCTCAGGAAAGAACTGGGGATCACGCTTATGCAGATCCAGTAGGTCGTCAATCAAGTCCTGGTCGCTGCGTTCCTCTTCTTCGTGGTGGGACATCACCGCGGCAAACAGTTCGTCCATCCGTTCGCGGGCCCGCTTTAGCCGAGGCAGCCGCAGAAGCAGGCCGGGACGCTGTCTCATCACGTGGACAGAGAGCATGCCGTTGAGAAACGCGATCAGGTCGTCGATATAGTCCAGGGCGGAAACACCGGTCGTGAGGACCGCGATATGCTCGGTTATGATCTTCTGCATGGCGTGCTGGACCACAAACGGCCGGCCCTCCGGCCATTCGGCGATGATGCGCCGGGTGATGTCGACGACCTTATCCAGCCGGTCTTCGACAAACGGGCCGGAGAAACCCCGCCTCTGTACCTTGCGCATCCGGATGTGTTGCTGGCCGTCCATACTCATGAGGGCGTCTTTGGCGCCCATGGCCGCATTGAAGTTCCGCCAGCTCTCGTAGGAGCGCAGGTAGATTCGCCCATGCCTCTGCACGAAGGTATTCCCCTCCGGACCGGCAAGGACGATGAAGCGTCTGTTGAGTGCGCTGATCTGAAATATCGGTCCCAGTTCAAGGTATTGCCGAATAAGAAAGCCGCGCAGGTCTCCCGCCATGTTAAAGACGTTGCCCACCAAAGGCAGCCCCGCCGCCTCGGGAATCTCGCTGGCCGGACGAACGGAGGAAGGTGCCGGTGGAGGAGGGGCCTTAATCTGCCGGATAGTCGCCGCGATCTCCCGACAAATCAGGTCGAGCCCGGAGATGGCGTCAATTCTTTCCTGCACTTGGGCCAGCTCGTCCTGAGACAACATGCTCTCGAACACGCCACTGGCCGATGCGAGGCTGACGATGACGATGTCGCGGGGGTCGGGAATGTCATCACTGAAAAGCGTCCGCATGATGCGGAGCTGTACTTCCTCGGTGGTCTTGTCGTCCGCCGTGTCATAGCGGCGGGCACGGGATACGTCGGCGGAAAGATAGACCTCGCCGCTGGTTTCGGCTTCCAGGATACCCCGCCCGATCAATCTGGCCAGGGCCTTCTCGCGGATTTCGTCGCTATGCTCGGCCAGGTGCGTAACCCAGAAGGCGATCTCGCGGGGCGTTTCTCCATCCCGCGCCATCTCTGCCAGGATCGGATCCAGCAGGTTGCTTCCCAGCGGTGTCGGGTCGGAGACGGCGAGCATCTCAGGGCGCCAGAGGTCCGTCTTGATCCGCCGTTCCAGCGCAAGGTCCATCAGCGCCGCCCCGGCAAAGGCGACCGCTCGCGAGGGCAGCGGGAATGAATGTCGAATATCGCCGTGATCGGCATCAAGGACCAGCAGCAGAAACTCTTCGACAACTCGCAGTTCGTCGGTGACTTGCGACATTGGCAGCGATTCCCCCTCTCAGATTCCCGGCTGCAGAACGACACAGGGGACTGGCCAAACGGTCAGTTTTCCTCGTAGCCTTGCAAGATTTCCTGCACCAGTTTGTCAAATTCCGCCTTGGAATAATTGCGGTCAAACTGCCTCATGATCAGGTGTGCGACCTCCTCCGCCAGCGTACGCCGGTTGAACCCAGCCGAGCGCAAAAGGCGGCAATACACTTCATCCGGCAGTTCAAGCGTAATTGTCCTTTTCATTTCGGTGGCCCATCACGCTCAATGTACAGGCAATTCCGAGTATGGGGATTAGGTGTAAACCCGGCCGCTTCCCCCGTCGGAAGGGAAGCAGGCCGGGCAGGGGTTTCTTCGATGATGGCAAACCTGAACTGCCATGGAGCTGGGCTGTGGTTCATGCCGCCCCGCGATGTTGGGCATATCGAACTGTCGGTGTCGTGGAGCTTATCCAGTCGGAAAAAAGAAGCTGTGGCGAGGACTTTGAAGGACAGGAGCTGAAATAATGCTTCTATCTGCAAGCAATGTGTTAAAGTATACCCGGATAATGTGACGATCGTGTGAAAATCAAGCTCAGAACAGTGTGGCTTTCGTGAAGAATCTTCTGGGCAGCCAGGGGGCGATAGGCCCGTACGAAACCGTCAAGCCCCCCCCCCTGTACTCTGCTCGCCTGAAAACAACTGAAAATCTCAGTAAACCAGTAATCTAGTTTCAGGACGCACACATGGAAGACGCCAACTATCCTCAAAAAGAATTGGAAGCGCTGCGCGTTCGCCTGACCATGCTGACCGAAGCGACGCTTCGCATCAACGAGAGCCTTGACTTCGATACCGTCCTGCAAGAGGTCCTGGACGGTTCCTGCGCGTTGACGGACGCCCGCGTCGGTGTCATTACCATTCTGGACGAGTCGGGAGACATACCATTCTTCCTCGCCCACGGGTTGACCTCCTCCGAGGCCGAACAGCTCTGGACGGTACAGGCAGGGTTAGAGGTTTACGAAGAGTTGAGCAAGGATTCGACGCCGCTGCGGCTCAGCGACTTCCAGGGTTTCTCCAGGAAGCTGGGCCTCGACGAATTGGACCTGCCCCGGTCCGTAGGTCCGATGATGTCCCTGCTGGCCGCCCCAATACGGCACATGGGCGAGCGTGTGGGCAATATCTTCGTGGGCGAGAAGAAAGGGGGCAAGGAGTTTACCCCTGAAGACGAAGAGACCTTGGTGATGTTTGCTTCGCAGGCCGCACTCGTCATCGCCAACGCACGCCGCTACCGCGAGGAACGCAAGGCTAGAGCTGACCTGGAGGCGCTGGTCAACACCTCTCCGGTCGGGGTCGTCGTATTAAACGCAAGAACCGGCGAGCCCGTGTCGATCAACCAGGAAGCGAGAAGGATCGTAAGCGAGCTCTATGCGCCGGACGGCTCTGCGGAGGAACTCCTGAAAGTGTTGACCGTCCGTCGCGCCGATGGGAGTGAAATCTCGCTTACCGAGTTGCCGCTCGCCCATTTCCTGAGCGTCAGCAAGACGGTGCGCGCCGAGGAGATCGTGATCCTGGCCCCCGACGGGCGCAGCGTGACCACCCTGATCAACGCCACGCCCATCCACTCCGAGGAAGGCGCGGTCGAGTCGGTCGTCGTTACGCTTCAGGATCTGACGCCGCTGGAAGAAATCGAGAGGATGCGGGCCGAATTCCTGGGCATGGTCAGCCACGAACTGAGAATACCTCTGACCTCCATCAAAGGCTCCGCAGCCACTTTGCTGGAGGCCTCATCCGATCTCGCCTCCGCTGAACTGAAACAGTTCCACCTTATCATTAACGAACAGGCCGATTACATGCGCTCCCTCATCAGCGATCTCCTCGACGTCGCCCATATTGAGATGGGCACGCTCGCAGTCGATCCCCAACCCACAGTCGTGGCCGGCATCGTTGATGACGCCCGCAACACTTTCCTGAGCGAGGGCGCCCGGTCCAACATCCGCATTGACCTCGCCCCCGACCTGCCTCTGGTACTGGCGGAAAAGCGGCGCATCGTTCAGGTCCTGATCAATCTGCTCGCCAACGCCGCCGCCTACTCAAAAGAGTCTTCGACAATCTCCGTGTCCGCAACGCCGGCCGAGTCTCATGTCACCTTTTCGGTGATAGATCAGGGAATAGGCGTTTCGGCAGAACGCCTCCCCAACCTGTTCAGGAAATTTTCCCACTTTAACCAGAACGATCGGGATTCAAATGGTGACGGCAGCGGAAAAGGGTTGGGTCTGGCCATTTGCAAGGGAATCGTGGAGGCGCATGGCGGGCGTATCTGGGTCGAGAGCGAAGGCCCGGATCTGGGCAGCCGCTTCACATTTACCCTGCCGAGGGTGGAAGAGACGGTAGAGCGTACCGCAGTCAGTCAATCTGTCGACCTGCACCGGATACCCGTAAAACAAACCCGCATCCTGGTGGTCGACGACGATCCGCGCACTCTGCGATATGTACGCGACGCACTGACCAAAGCCGGTTTCACCCCACTCGTTACCGGTGACCCCGAAGAGGCGCTCTCCCTTTTTGAGACCGACAGGCCCGAACTGGTTCTCCTGGACTTGATGCTTCCCGGCGATGACGGTATCGAACTGATGAAGCGTTTCCTGGTCATTGCCGAGGTGCCGGTGATCTTTCTGTCCGGATACGACAGAGATGAAACCATCGCCCGCGCATTTGACCTGGGTGCCTCCGACTACGTTGTGAAACCCTTTTCGTCAACGGAGCTGTTGGCCAGGATCAGGGCAGCTTTGCGCCGGCAGGAAAGACCGAAGCAGATCGAGCCATTCGTGGCCGGAGAGTTAATGATCCACTACGGGGAGCGGCGGGTGACTCTGGCAGGAGACGAAGTGCAGCTGACCACGACTGAGTACCGGTTGCTTTGTGAACTTGCCGGCAGCGCCGGACATGTGCTCTCACATGACCTCCTGATCCAACGTATCTGGGGAGCGGAGAGCGTCGGCGACACGCGGCCCTTGCGAACCGTAGTCAAGACGCTCCGACGCAAACTGCGTGACGACGCCAACAACCCCAACTATATCTTGACTGTACCGCGCGTCGGCTACCGTATGGCCAGGGCCGCAACCACGGACTAGAACTCGCTTCCGTCAGTCAGGACGGCGAACTGAGGGAGCAACGCGCGGCCAGTCCCCACCGGACCGCGTAGCCAAGCAAATAAAATCCCATACGCCTCTGGTGTTCTTCGCGCCCCTTCGCGTCACTTCGCCGATCGATCTGTTCCGTCTATCACGGCACGCAAGAGAGAAACATCCCAAACAGGCTTGCAGGCCTACCGTTATCGTTGAGTCCTGAACCGCTTTTCATTAATGTCAACGGACCCTGATCACTATCTTCTCAAGTCCGCCCCTACACCCCCAACCCGCGCCCCGCAAACGCCAAAATCGTCCTTGACAGGAAATACCATTAACCGTATTCTCTGCTCACAGAGGATAACCGACATCCCTTGCAGAGTACTGGGTGCAATACCGGTCCTCGGGTAAACACGGAACACCGTTTACAACCATGCAAACGCCTTGAACATGGTGTCGCAATATCCTTCGGCGTAGGAATCCCGTTCTGTACACAAGAGTCATCTCAAAGTGCCAATCCGCAAAACGGGTGGACAGTTACCGCGTATAGAACCGAGTAACTTTCGCCCGTTAACGTCTCAGCCTATCGCCGCACATCGACCATGAGCCTCCCCACCTTTCCACAAGCCTTCATACCAGGCCGACTGCGCGGCAACAGCCAGCTGAATGCCCTCGGCAGCTTCCTCCTGCGGGAGCCGCAGGTCGTCCTCACCGTCGCCCTGGTCGTCCTCATGGGGTTCCTGAACCCCCGCTTCCTGACAGCCCGCAACCTGATCAACGTCCTCCGCCAGTCCTCCATCAACGGCATCGTCACCGTAGGCGTCTGCTGGATGATGATCAGCGGCAGCTTCGACCTCTCCGTCGGCGCCATCGTCTCCCTCATCAGCGTCACCATGGTCGCCATGCTCGAAGGCGGCGCCGGCATCGCCACCACCTGCATCTTCGGCCTCGCAATCGGGCTGGCGACTGGCGTTTTCAACGGCTTCCTCGTCGGCAGGCTCAAAGCCAATCCCATGCTCACCACCCTGGGCACGATGACCATCTTCCAGGGCATCGCCCTCCTCAGCGCCGGCGGCTACTACTACCGAGTCCCCCGCAACAGTCCATTCCTTCTGATTGCCGATGGATTCATAGGCCCTTTCGCCGTCCCTACAATCATCTTCCTGGCCCTCGCCCTGGTCATGCACCTGATTCTGTCCGAAACCACCCTTGGCGCCAGGGTCTACGCGCTTGGCGGCGACGAAGAAGCCGCCAAGCTGGCCGGCGTACGCGTCCCCCTCTACCGGACACTGATGTATATCGCCACCGGAGCCTGCTCTGCAGTTGCCGCCATGGTCGTCAGCGCCCGCGCCGGCTCCGGCCACTACTTCATCGGCCTCAACTACGAATTTCACGCCATCACAGCATCCGTCCTCGGCGGCAACTACATTTTCGGCGGCAGAGGCAGCGTCGCCCGCGGCGTCTGGGGTGCAATCCTCGTCGCCCTGCTCAACAATTCCCTTACCATCCTCGGCTTCGAACCCGAAACACAGCTGGTAGTCCAGGGCGTCGTAACCGCCAGCCTGGTCGCCATCCAGGTAATGGGCAGGCAAAAGAAAACCGAGCCCGAACTTCAGCCATCAGGGCCCAATGGTGAGTAGTGTGCATCTGAGACTCGTCGACGTCAGTCTGAACAGAGCCAAACGAAGGCAAAGAGCGGCTGATCCGCAAGGAGTCACGCAAAGAGAATCCGAAACGCCGCTGAAGTTTTTCGCGACCCTTCGCGTCCCTTCGCGGATCAGAAAACGGTGTTCTTCGCGGATCGATGTTCCAGGAAAGCGCACCCCCTTTAGCCAGTCTGCTGCGAATTCACGAGGTCTTCCATGACCGGTAACCCAACGCCGCAAGAACAACCCACAGCCGAAACCGCGCCCACCCAAGCCTCTTCCCGGCAGCCGCCAGGACCGCCGCCCGCAAGATGGGGCGAGCTCCTCCAATGGCTCATCGAATACCGCGCCTTCATCCTCCTCGGGCTCGCGCTCACCTACGCCGTCCTCTTCGTCCCCTTCTTCGCCACCGAACGCAACATCACCCAGATGACCACCCAGTTCTCGATCGACGGCATAATCTCCATCGGCCTGACCATCCTCATGATCGCCTGGGGCATCGACCTCGGCGTCGGCGCCACCCTCGCCCTGGCCGGCGTCGTCTTCGCCCTCTCCCAGGACTTGGGCGTTCCCACGGCAGCCCTCCTCGGCGTTCTCGCCGGCGCCGGTGTCGGCATCGTCAACGGCTTTGTCGTCACCAGGATGAAGGTCAACTTCTTCATCGCCACCCTTTCCACCATGGTCGCGGTCAAAGGACTGACATTCATCATCTCCGACGAGACCACCATCTACGGTCATGCCGACGGTTTCGGCTGGATGGGGTCCGCCAAGTTGGGGCTCTTCGAATTTCCCGCCCTCGCCTTCTTCGGCATCGGCATCATCGCCCACCTGATCATGACGCAGACCAGTCTCGGCACCTACTGGTACGCCATCGGCGGCAACGCCGACGCGTCGCACCGCGCCGGCCTCAACGTCAATCGTCTCTTTGCGCTCTCCTTCGTCGTCGCCGGCCTCTGCAGCGGCATCGCCGGCGTCCTGCTGGCCTCCCGCGCCGTCAGCGCCAATCCCGGTGTCGGCAGAGACACCGCCCTCTTCGCCATTTCCGCCACCGTTATCGGCGGCACATCCCTCTTCGGAGGCGTCGGCAACGTCCTCGGCGCCGTCGCCGGCGTCATGTTCCTGGGCGTCGTCCGCAACTCGCTCAACCTTCTCGGCGTCAGCGCCTACTGGCAATGGGTAATCCAGGGCGTTATCCTGGTCTCCGTTGTCGTCTCGGATGTCTACATGAATCGCAGACGCCGCACTGCTTGACCACTGAGGCTCGGGCTCTTGCAAAGGCCCTGCAATCAGGCCGCGAAAGCCTCTGTCAGCCTCTTGGTGAAAGGAGAGCCTATTGGACAGATGGAGTTCGGATCCGGAGGGAAATCTCTCCCGCGTAGCTGATATGAGTACGACCCGCAGAGCAATCTTATCGAAACAAAGGAGAAAGAAGATGAGGAAGCATTTCGGAGTCTGGATCGCTGTTTTGATCCTCGCACTCATGTTGACGGCCTGCGTGATGCCCGACGGGCAGGTGATGACGGCAGACGGCGCCGCGCCCGTGCAGACCGAAGCCGAAGACTGGCCTCTGGTTCAAGACCTGCGCATCTGTCACATCATCGAGCTCGGCCATCCCTACTCGACCGCCAAAGTTACCCTGGCGGAAAAGGAAGCCAACGTATTCGGCTTCACCTATGATGTCTACGACACCCAGGGCGACATACCCAACGAGATCCGCCTCATCGAGGACTGCATCACCAAGCAGTACGATGTGATCGCCCTCGTTCCCTATGACACCTCCGCCCTCAACGATGCCCTCCGCGAAGCCCAGGAGGCCGGCATCCCCGTGATCGCCGAAGGCGCCGACCTTGACGAAGAGGGCCTCGGCTACGTCAACACCATGATCGGCTCATCCGGCTGGGCCGAGGGCGAGACCGCCGGCAAGGCCGTCTGCCAGGCCCTCGAAGACGGCCAGGGTTGGGTCATCATCGAAGGCGCTACCGGTCATGGCCTCGTCCCCCAGCGCTCGTCCGCCCGTGAATACGTCGCCGAAAACTGCCCCGGCAGAGAGCTCGTCGCCGTCGACACCGGCATGTGGAACCGTGAAGAAGCCCGCACCGTGATGGAGAACTACCTGACCGCCTACCCCGACCAGATTCACATGGTCTACTGCCATAACGATGACATGTGCCTCGGCGCAGTCAGGGCGATCGCAGAGGCCGGCCTCCAGGACACCATCAAAGTGCTCGGCGTTGATGGCGGCGCCAAGGAGGTCTACGACGCCATTCGCGACGGCACCATGTGGGGCACCGTCCTCAACGACGCCTCCTTCATCGCCGTCAAGATCATCCAGTCCGCCAGGGACCTGGCCGAGAACCGCCCGGTCATCTTCTGGCAGACCTCGCCCGCCGTCCTGATCACCAAGGAAAACGTGGATCTCTTCCCCAATCTCTGGTAATCAACTGAAAGAGGAGTGGGAGATTTTCTTTTCTCCCACTCCTCTATAGTTCTCTCCTGTCCGGAGGAGGATCACCTTGGAAAGCAACTACATCGTCGAAATGAAGGGCATATCCAAGCGCTTTGGCAGCGTCCAGGCGCTGAACCAGGTCGACTTGGAGTTGCGGGAGGGCGAGATTCTGGGGTTGGTCGGCGACAACGCCGCCGGCAAGTCCACCCTGATGAAGATCCTCAGCGGCGCCCACGTCGCCGACAGCGGCCAGATCCTCATCAACGGCGAGGAAGTCTCGATCCGCGACCCCCGCGACGCCCGCAGCTGCGGCATCGAAATGATCTACCAGGACCTGGCCCTCTGCAACAACCTCGACGTCGCCCGCAACATCTTCCTCGGCCGCGAATATACCCGGGGCCTGCCCTTTCTCAGCATCCTCGACAAAAAGAAGATGTATGCCGAATCCGCCGAGTTGCTCAAAAGGCTGAACATCAACATCAGCTCCCCCAGGCTCAAAGTCGAGCGGATGTCCGGCGGTCAGCGCCAGATGGTCGCCGCCGCCAAAGCCATCGCCTTCGACGCCAAAATCCTCCTCATGGACGAGCCCACCGCCGCCCTCGGCGTCCGCGAAGCCAACACCCTCCTGCGCCTCATCAAGGACCTCCGCGACGGCGGCCATTCCGTCGTCCTCATCACCCAGCGCGTCCCCGACATCCTCGCCATCGGCGACCGCGTCATGGTCCTCAAAGGCGGCCGCCGCCAGGGAATCCTCAACGTCTCCGAAGTCGGGCTGGACGACGTAGTCGAGCTCATAGTCAGAGGCCGCGCCGGCGCCGAATCCGAAGAAGACGCCCTGGAATACCTCTCCTTCGGCTAAAAAAGCGCTGACGACTCACCCAAACCCAGTCCGCGACGCCTGAACGAGACAACCGCAGTTTCCTCCCTCCTCACCGCCCCTCCTATCCGCAATCAATCGCCGCAGTCACTAACCCCTGGCCCCAAGCCCCTAACCCCTGCTTTTCTGGGCGGTCGGGCCTATTCGGCCCTCCCTTGTGCGGGGGCTCCGCCCCCGCAACGCCCCCTCTCCTACAACATGCCTCGCCGACCTGGTGTCGATATTGGACGGGTGCCCAATCGAGAGAATTCCGCCAACCCACGTCCCTCCAGTCCCACCAAATCCCCGTATGTGCCCCCCTTGTGCGTGCCCAAGGCCGCACCCCAAAAACGTGCCAACCTACCAAGCCCCCCGTAGGGGCACCCCTTGTGGGTGCCCAGGTCCGCACCCCTGAAACGCACCAACCTACCCAAACCCCCCTGCGGGCACCCCTCGTGTGTGCCCGCAGAGTTTCCCCAACCCCCTGGAAGCCTCGCAAAAACCTGCGTCCCTCAAGGTCTGACAACGCTACGGACCAGCAAATTCCAGATCAAACAAATGTCAACGACCCCATCCCTAACCACTAACCACCGCCGTTCCCCACTTCGCCAACCTGGACCGAAAGAGGTGCCGCCAGACCTGGACTCTTCAACCTCATTGGTATATTCTGGTTTTCAGACAGCACAATCGCGCCCAGCGCTGCACCCGGCAGCCCCTACCCCCGAAGGAACATAAACATCATGGCCAAAGACCGCCTCGACCGCATCGAACGCAGCCTCGAACGCTACACCGAAGAATCAAATCAACGTATGACCCGCCTCGAACGCATCCTTACAAGCTTTTCCAAAGACTCCGCCCGCAACACAGTAGAAGCAAACCTACGAATAAGATCAGCGGAAGTCACACTCGACCGCCTCGCCGAACTGCTCAACCGCTCCTACCACCAGTCCAGTGAGCGGCTGGACCGAATAGAGGAGCAGACCGCCCGCAACGCCCAACAAATCCAATTCCTGCGGGAATTGGTACAAGGCCATATCTCACAGTCCACGCCGCCCGCACACGCAAACTGACCACTAACCACTGCCGTTCCCCATTTCGCCAACCTGGACCGAAAGAGGTGCCGCCAGGCCTGGACTCTTCAACCTCACTGGTATATTCTGGTATTCACACTGCACAATCGCGCCCAGCGCTGCACCCAGCAGCCCCTACCCCCGAAGGAACATGAACATCATGGCCGAAGACCGCCTCGCCAAAACCGAGCGCACACTGGACCGCCTCGCCGAACTGCTCGACCGCTCCTACCACCAATCCAATGAGCGGATGGACCGAATTGAGGAGCAGACCGCCCGCAACGCTCAACTAATCGAGCGCACCGCCCAGTTAATCGAACGCACCGCCCAACTAATCGAGCGCAACGGCCAACAAATCCAATTCCTGCGGGAATAGGTGCAAGGCCATATCTCACAGTCCACGCCGCCCGCACACGCAGACTAACACCACTGACCACTGACCACTGCAGTTCTGACCACAACCAAACGCCTGGGCAAAAGCCGAACCGCAAACATAGCCCGGCCTGGCCCGGCCAGCACAGACCCCGACACTAGGAGAAGCCGTGACAGACCGCACCGACAGCCAGCGCCGGCGCTCTAAGGAAAACCTGGACACGCTCGTAAAGCAGGCCCAGGAATTAGCCGCCAGCGTTGAAGAGGAGTACCTCGAAAGCGAACCAATGCGCCGCGCCAACGAGACGCTCGACGCCCTAGAAAAACTCATCGACGCGCGGGATGCCCGCATCAACGCGCAGGATCCCTGCTCCGATGCGCTGCAGGCCCGCACCGACGAGGAACTGGCCAGGCTCAGACGCGAGATGGCGGCGTTCAAAGCCCTGGCCGTCAAACAGGGCATCGTACCCGACGACAGCACCTGAGCCCACCCAGCTAGCCGCCAGACCTGGACTCTTCAACCGCACTGGTATATCCTGAAACTGTAGCCAGATTGCACAATCGCGCGCAGCGCTGCAACCAGCAGCCCCTACCCCCGAAGGAACATAACCATCATGGCCGAAGACCGCCTCGACCGCATCGAACGCAACCTCGCCAACACCGAGCGCAAACTCGACCGCTTCGCCGAACTGCTCGACCGCTCCTACCACCAATCCAGTGAGCGGCTGGATCGAATTGAGGAGCAGACCGCCCGCAACGCCCAACTAATCGAGCGCAACGCCCAACTCATCCAGCACAACGTCCAACTAATCGACCGCAACGCCCAACTAATTGACCGCACCGCCCAGCTAATCGACCGCACCGCCAAACGGGCCAACGAACGCATGGACCGCACCGCCAAGCAGGCCAACGAACGCATGGACCGCACCGACAAGGAAATCGCCCAACTCTCCCACGAGATCAGATTCCTGCTGGCATCCATACAAGGCCATACCTCGCAACCCATCCCACCCGCACATCAGGAATAACCACAGTCCGGCACGTCCTCCCATGCCCGCGCAGGCCATTGGCGGATTAAAAAAGGTGTTCTTCGCGCCCCTTCGCGTAACTTCGTGGAAAAAAGAGAGGTATTCTTCGCGGCCCTTCGTGGATCAAAGAGAGGTGTTCTTCGCGCCCCTTCGCGTAACTTCGCGGAAAAAAGAGGTATTCTTAGTGGCCCTTCGCGGATCGACAGGTCCCTTCTACAACAAAACTCACCCCAGGACCATCCCGAAAAGATCAGCAGGCACCCAGTGCTTCACGCAAACTGCCTGGAAACTTCCGGTAGTGTCAAGGCAAACCAAAAACTGAAAACTAAAAACTACTACAAAAGCGCCTCCGACCCACAAGCCGACCTATAACCGCAGGCCTCGCACCGCCTCGCCTCACCATGGCTGCGCCGCACCTCCGCCGCACGGCGCGCCCGCCGGATATCGTCTGCCGCCTCCAGCACCCGGCGCCGCAGTTCATCTGTAAAGGGAACTTCCAACGTGGCGTCGGCGTAGCGCAGCAAACCGTAAGGAGGCGCAGCCTCAAAGTTGTCCTCAACCAGCAGACAGTACGCCCCCAGCTGCAGAACATGACTGTCGTAAGGCCGGGGCGGCCTCGCCCGGCTCTTGACCTCCACCGGCACGACGAAGCGTCTGCCCCCATCGTGCATCTGCACCAAGTAGTCCGGGCGCCCCACCAGCCCGTAACGCCGGCTGCGCAACGGTTCCTCCGGCTCCTGCCAGCCCTCGGTGTCACTGTAAACGACCGAACCCGCCGGCAAACCGCTCCTCTGCCGCTCCCGCCGTCCCAGCCATAACAGCGTACCGCCCAGCAGCGCCAGCAGCAGCGCGAACGCCAGAACCAAAGGCGAGGAGAAAATCATGCCCGGAAGTGAGCCCCCTCACTCCCCCGCGTCCGCCTCGTCGGGCCGGTTCTTACACAAAATCTCCCAATTACCCCGCTGGCAGACCTCATCCTTCTGGTTCAGCACCTCCATCCTGAAGGTCACCACCCCGCCGCCCATCCGCCGCATCGGCTTCTTCCCCCGCACCGTCGCCCGCAAACGCACCGTGTCCCCGATCAGCACCGGCCGCCGAAACTGCCAATCCAGCTGCATAAACGCCTGAACGGTCCCCTCCATAAAGCCCATCCGCACCGCCAGCCCGCTCGCAATACTCAGCACCAGCAGCCCGTGAGCCACCCGCTCCCCAAACATCTGCTCCTGGCTGTAATGCACGTCCGTGTGGATCCGGTTCCAGTCCCCCGACAGCGCCGCAAAATTGACAATGTCCGCCTCAGTAACCGTCCGGCCCACACTCTCACAGCCGTCCCCCTCCACGAACTCCTCAAAATAAAGCCCCATCGGGGGCTCCATCGCCCGCGTTTCCATAAGCGTTCCCCATCCCACAAAACTTCCCGATCCCCAGTGAACTCCAACCCCCGCAGCACCCACTAAAAACTAAAAACTAGCAACTAAAAACTGCAGTTAAACCTTTACCAGCATCTTCCCCAGATTCTCGCCATGAAACAGACCGATAAACGCCTCCGGCGTCTCCTCGATCCCTTCGTGGATCGTCTCCTCCCACTTGAGCTTACCCTCCCGCATCCAGCCCGAGACATCGCGCAGGAAACTGTCGCGGCGTTCAGGATGGTCCGAAACGATAAAGCCCTGCATCTTCAACCGCCGTCCGATTATCAGCCCCAGGTTCGCCGGCCCCGGCTCCGCCGACGTGGCATTGTACATGCTGATCATCCCGCACACCACGATGCGCCCGTAATCGTTCATATACTGCAGCGCCGCCTCCAGATGCTCGCCCCCAACGTTCTCGAAATAGACGTCGATACCGTCCGGACAGGCATTCTTCAACGCCCGCTGCAGATTCCTTGTCTCCTTATAATTAATCGCCGCGTCCACACCCGCGACCTCCTCCAACCAGCGCGTCTTGGCCTCCGAACCGGCCGAACCCACCACCCGGCAGCCCTTGATCTTCGCGATCTGGCACACCTCCGAGCCCACCGCGCCCGCCGCGCCCGACACGAATACCGTCTCGCCCTCCTTCGGCGCCCCAATGTCCAGCAGCCCGACATACGCCGTCATCCCCGGCATCCCCAGCGCACCCAGAAAACTCTGTAGCGGCCCCAGCGACGGATCGACCTTGGTCAGATGGCGCGCCTCCGCCAGCGCATATTCCCGCCAGCCGAACATATGCAGCACGAAATCACCCTCCGCAAACCCCTCGCTGGTCGAGCTGATCACCTCACCCACCGCGCCTCCCGTGAGCGGCTCATCCAGCCCGAAAGGAGGCGTATAGCTGCGCGTATCCCGCATCCGCCCCCGCATATAGGGGTCCACCGAGATATATCGATTGCGCACCAGCACCTGCCCCGGCTGGCTGGGCGCCGGCACCTCGACGCTGACGAGTGCAAAGTTGTCCGCGGTCGGCAACCCGTGCGGCCGGCTGCGCAAATGGATTTCACGGCTGGTAACAGATGTCATAGTTCGCCTCGGTTCTTGGCGGGCCGGCAACCTGCCACCGCCGCGCCCGAAAATGTGAGAAAGATGCGCCTAATTTTCCTGCATTCGCCAGAATGCGCAAAATCCGGCCCCTATTCGCAGTTCATGCCTACCACACATCAGCGCCAACCTGCCACAGCCCCCCGTAGGGGCACCCCGTGTGGGTGCCCAAGCCGGCGTCACCCTCAAATGCCCCAACCAGCCAAACCCCCGTAGGGGCACCCCTTGTGGGTGCCCAAGTGGGTGCCCAATGTTCCATCCCCTCTTGCACCATGGAACCAGCCAAACATGACGAACGCGCAAATTCCCACAACATCAACCCCTCCAATGAGAGCCCCGAAACCGTCAAAATTACACATCGCGTGTGTAATTTTTGCCCCCCATTTCCGGGCCAAAACAGCAAAAAAACTTACACACGCAATGTGTAACCCTCTACCCCGCTACGGACGCCGCTACAGCAGTAGAAGCTACACATCGTGCGTGTAATTCCCTCCTCCCACTACGGATCCGGAAATACACATCGCCTGTGTAATTTCTCGCCCCGCGTCTGCTGCGGAATCTCCGTCTCGCGTGCGGCCCGAATTCGGCTCATCCTCACTGGTCGATCCCGCAATTCGATCAACTGCCCCGCCTCAAATCCCTGTAGGGGCAACCCTTGTGGGTGCCCTCGCACTTACCCCATCCGCGCCTTCACCCGCCAAGCATCCCGACGCAGCCCGCGGCACAGAAGCGTAGTATAATGACATAACGGATACAGCGGCCCCCGCAGACGGGGCCTTCGAAATGATGGTTTTCCCCAACCAATAACCGCCGTCAGCACCGACTCGCCCTCACGCAGGCGCTGACGGTGAAAAATACTCGACCAGGAGCGATCTGATGCCAAACGATTCACCAATTACAAGCGCAGAACTGTACACGCGCGCCAAAGCCATCCAACCCAAAATCAGCGCCTGGCGCCGCACGATTCACAAGTACCCCGAGCTCACCTTCACCGAACATCGCACCGCCGGTTTCGTCAACAAAACGATGCTCGACCTGGGCGTCGAAACGCAGACCGAAGTCGCCAAAACCGGCGTCGTCGGCCATATCCACGGCGGCGACGGACCCCTGGTGGGCCTGCGCGCCGATATGGACGCCCTGCCCATCCAGGAAGAAAACGGCAGCACCTTCGACAGCGAACGGCCCGGCCTCATGCACGCCTGCGGCCATGACGCCCACACCGCCATGCTCATGGGCGCCGCCACGCTCCTCAAGGAGATGGCCGACGAGGGCCGCCTCCCCGGCAACGTGCGCCTGCTCTTCCAGCCCAGCGAAGAGGCCTCCGACGACGAGGGCAAGTCCGGCGGCATTCGCATGGTGGAAGAGGGCGCGCTCGAAGGCCTCGACGCCGTCTTCGGCATCCACGTTGACCCCACCAAGGACCTCGGCGTCGTCGCCAGCCGCTCCGGCCCGCTGATGGCGTCGGCCGACGAGTTCGAGATCACCGTGCGCGGCGCCGGCGGCCACGCTGCCCGCCCCCAGGCCGCCAACGACCCCATCGTCCTCGCCGCCCACGCCGTCCACGCCATCCACCACATCGTCAGCCGCCGCCTCGACCCCCTCGAACCCGGTGTCATCACCATCGGCCAGATTCACGGCGGGACCGTCAACAACGTCATCCCCGACAGCGTCTATCTCAACGGCACGATCCGCAGTTTCTCCCCGGAGGCGCGCCGCCTGTTGCAGGACGAGCTCCGCCGGGCCTGCGGCGTCGTCGAAGCCATGGGCGGCAGCTTCGATCTGACCGTCCACGAGGGCTATCCGCCCACCGTCCTCGACCCCGAAGCCACGCAGATCGCCCTCAACGCGGCCGCCGAGTTCCTCGGCGAGGGAAACGCACCCCAGGCGCCAATGGTGATGGCCGCTGAGGACTTCGCCTACATGGCCCAGGCCGCGCCTGGCAGCTTCCTCCGCCTTGGCACGCACAACCCGGAATGGCCCCAGCGCTACTTCGTCCACACCTCCACATTCCGCATCGACGAGGACGCCCTGCCCATCGGCGCCGCCGCCCTCGCCGCCGCCGCCGTCAAATGGATGCAGGAGAAACGGGCCTGAACCGAGGAGCGAGCAGTGAGTAGTGAGCGTCGCCTGCAATACGCAAAGCGATTTTCCAGAGGAGAGGTAGCGCCTTCACCAACCCCTTTCGTGGTAACGAAGGGGTTCTCTCTCTCCTCTCTCCTCTTCGCTCTCTCCTTTTTTCTGTTCGCTCTCTCCGCCTGCGGTTCATCTCCACCCCAGCCCCTCATCTTCGGCGACCCGGTCTGGACCGACGGTGAGACCAGCGTCTACCGCGTAACCAACCGCGAAGACCGCATCGTCGGCACCGCCGCCTTCCAGGTAAACCATCGGCAGCAGGACGGCGGTTGGACCTTGCTCCGCGAGATCATCGACGCCGGCGTCAGCGAGCAGGCAACCATCGAGATGCAGCCGGTCGGCTATCGCCCCGTCTACAGCCATCTCGTCCGCACATTCGGCGGCGGCAAACAGGTGGTCGAGACGCAGTTCGAGGGCGCCCAGGTCGACATCGCGCTCACCAATCGCCAGGGCGCAACCGTCTATCAGCGCGTGCAGGTGCCTTCGGACATACGCGACGAGCGCACACTGCTGCTGATCATGCGCGCGCTGCCGCTGGCGCAGGGCTACGCCACCCGCATCAACAGTTTCCTGCCGATCGCCGGCCAGATGGAGCGGGTGGCCCTCCAGGTGCGGCGCAAGGAAAACGTCACCGTGCCGGCCGGCTCCTTCGATACCTGGGTCGTCGAGCTCAAGGCCAACGACCGCACGACCCGGGCCTGGGTGGCGCAGGCCGCTCCCTTCCCCGTCGTCAAGTTCATCGACGGACGCTCCCAGGCCACATTTGAGCTGACCGGTTTCGAATAATTGGATGAATGACAAGGAAGCGGACCTATGGGCATGAAACTCGATCGCTTTACGCTGGGCATCATTATCGGCGTGCTGCTGCTGGTCATTGGCGCCGTTATCACGGTAACGGTCACCGGCGGCCGCGGCTGGCAGAGCGCCGAATATCTCAACGAGGATACGCCGGAAGCCGTGGTCCACGACGCCTTCCTGGCCACCGTGCGCAACGAACCCGACGTTGCCATGAGTCACTACTCCCGGGATGTGCTCGAAGATGAAGACAACGTACGATTCCGCGAGCGATTCAACTACTACGATTCCGGCCGTTCCGCGCGCCGGCTGCGCATCCTCGACGTGGACATAAGCGAAGACGGCGACAAAGCCTATGTCACCGTGGCGATCGACAACTTCCACCAGGGCGGCCTCTTCGACAGCGGCACTTCGACCTACCGCCGCACGATTCCCCTGGTACGCGAGGACGACGCGTGGAAGATCGACACCGACGACCTCTTCTACTAGAATCGGAAAACGAGGCGCGAGCGCAAAGAAGAGCGGACCGAGAGCACACCTCTCTCTCCTCGCCTTTCAGGATCTGAACTATGACTGAGCAGACAATGACCGAGCAGACCACAGCCGAAACCGGCCGCTTGGCGATGATTCGCCGCCTCTATCTCTATCTCATCGCCTTCATCAGCCTGATCGCCGGGCTCTCGGCCGCCTACGGCCTGATCGAAGCGCTGATCAGACTGTGGATCCCGGACGGGACCGTTCCGGGGCTTTCCGCCACCGGCTCGGTGCAGAGAGCCATCGCCCAGCCTGGCGGCTTTCTCATCGTCAGCGCGCCCATCTTTCTCATCCACTGGCGCTATATCCGCCGCCTGGTCCAGCAACCCGGTGAATCGCGCGCGGCCCTGCGCAAGCTGTTCATCTACGCCGCGCTCGCTACCACAGCATACGTCAGCGCCCGCGCCCTCTATCACATCATTGAAGGCAGCTTCCAACTCCTGCTCGGCGCCGCGCCGTCCGAGGAAGAACTGCGACCGGGCGGATGGGTGGCCCAGTTTTTCCACGCCGGAATCCATCTGATTCTCTCCCTTTATTTCGCCCGTTTGCTCCAGGAGGACGGCGATCTGGGTGTCGAACGTGGTTGGGCCGGCACCTGGCGGCGGCTCTTCCAGCTGCTTGTCGGTCTGGTTGCGCTTGGCCTGCTGCTCACCGGCGCCGCCGACGTCCTCAACTTCGTCTGGCGCGCCCTGCTGGAGCCGTTCGGGGCCGCCAGCCTGGCCACGGTGGGAACGGGCTGGTGGCAGCGCGGCATTTCCGGTTCCCTGGCCGCCGTCCTCGTCGGCGCGCTGGTCTGGCGGCTGACCAACCTCTACTGGAACGCCCTCATGACCGCCCAGCCGCCCGAAGGACGCATGGCTCTGCGGCGACTCTATCTCTATGTGGCCACCGTGCTCGCCGCCGCCATCACCCTCGTTCCCGTGGCGATGCTGCTGAGGCTGGGCGTCCTTTTCCTGTTCGGCGGCGTCGATACCGGCGATATCGACATCGATGACCTCACCACGCCCCTCGGCCTGCTGCCGGTCGGCGCACTGGCCTGGCGCTGGCACTGGCTGCAGGTCTCCGCCGAGGCGCAGCGCTACGGCGACTCGCGCGAGAGCGAGTTCGTGCGCCGGCTCTACTACTACGCTGTCGCCGCCACCGGTCTGCTTCTTCTGTGGATCGGGTTGGTCGATCTGGTGCGGGCGCTTCTTGATCTCGCCGTCATCGGCTCGATTTCGATCGAGAAGGGCTTCCGCGCCCACCAATTCTCCAGCGGAGTGAGCCTCATCGCCGTCGGCGCCCCCGTCTGGTCGCTGCACTGGCGCACCGCGCAGCGCGTCGCCGAGCAGGACAACGAGGCCGGCCGCGCCGAGCGCGCCTCCTGGCCCCGCCGCGTCTACCTCTACGGCATCGCCCTGGTCGGCGCGCTCCTGATCCTCTTCGAGTTGGCGCAGGTCGTCTACCGTCTGCTCCTGTGGGCGCTTGGCGACCCCAACGCCGACTTCTTCGGCGCCGAGACGTTGGACGGCCTCGTGCGCGCCGGCACCGCCGCCGCCTTCTGGGCCGTCCACCTCCTCGCCATCCGCAACGACACCCGCATGGTCGATGAGGAGGCCGAAGCCGCCGCGCGTGAAAGCGAACACAAGGAACGCCGCCGCGACGACCTGGCGGCCCGCATCGCAGAACTGGAGACGGAACTGTCCAACCTGCGCGCCGAACTAGCCGAGTTTGAGGATGAGGAATTACCAGGTGGAGAGGATGTCAGCGCCGATCACGTCGACGGTGGGAACTGATCAAAGCGCACCTAGTCCGAGTCCAGGATCTCCGAGACAGGAAGGGCAAGTTCAGGTAAGAGGGAAGATGTAACGACATCGCCGCGGCCGAAAAAACCGTGTTCGGCGTAGACGTCGCCTGTTAGGGACAGAACAGTGACTGTTTCCTCGGCGGGATCCACAATCCAATACTCCTCGATCCCTGCCTGAGCATAATCGATCCGCTTCGCAACCAGGTCCCGCTCGCGGTCTTCTAGGCTTGCGCTGACGATTTCGATAGCCAAGTCGGCTCCGTCCCAATAATTTTCATGCCGCAGGCTGCTGTTGCGATCTCGCAGAAATACAATATCAGGTTCACGGTACTTCTGATCCCACAGACGCAATCTTAGACCGGCTGCCCGTTCCACACCGCCAATCTGCTTCGCAAGTGCTCTGAGGACTACGATGAAGTACGAAATAATTGCTTGGTGCTGATCGGTCGGCAAGTCATGCACCTCCACAAAGCCGTTGTCGAATTCGACGCGTCGGTTGGTATCCAGCGCCAGGTACTCCTGCTCACTCCACGCGCCTTGATTCGGAAAGAGGGTTGCGATGCGCCAAACCGGTGACGAAGGCCTTTGCGAATCAATCCCATAGGAACTGCCATAAGTCTGAGTTCGGATTTCTGGATTGCGCATAAGGTGTGGCTCCAAGGCAAACCAAAGGCTTTTGCCACCCGAACTGCCGGGCATCCACAACAGCTCGGGCAGCGGCAACTGTTCTGGCGCGATTATAGCACAGAAGATCGACGAGTCTATGCCGGTACTCTTTTGCTCTTACTGCCTCGGTACTGTAGAGACCTTCTGCCAGCGTTGCATGCGGATTGTCCAATTGCCTTTTTGGAATTCATTCTCAGTCCGATACTGGCAGTACAGAAGATTAGTGCATCCTCACTGTCTTGGCGGCCCGCTAAGTCAGCCGCTGGGCTGCACGGGCCGGGTCAATGCAACCAAAGTTTATCCCAGACCGAAATCCACCTCGCTGAAGCAACGCCAGCCTTCAGTTGTGACTCCCTACCCCGCGCCAGTGGCAAGCTCGAGAAGCTTCCCCACCGTCCTCCAGTTTCGTGACGTACTGGTCGTCGAGAGCTTGGAGTCGAAATAGCTGTTCGTAAGTTTGGAGCGCGCAACACCATTCGGGCAGTGCAGATAGACTTCACGCCCCACCACCACAAACTCGTCGCCCGGCGAGCGCGCCGGGTCCAGCGCTTCAACGCCGGCGCTGTCGGGCATCTCCGCCAAAAACATCACGTGCAGTTTGTCCGTTTCCGCACCGGCTTTCACAAAGGGATTGCCCTGCGCGATCCCCTCCAGCTCCCCCGCCGTACGGACGATTACGGGAACCCGGTAACCAAAGCGGTCCAGGATCGACGCACCGATGATCGATGAGATCTCTCCGACATCCACGGACCCCGTCCGAAATACAACGTTCCCACTCTGAATATAGGTCCGGACCTCGTCGCAACCAGCATCCACAAACAGTGCCGCCAGCTCTTTCATCGGCAGCTTATTCTTGCCGCCCACATTTATCCCCCGCAGCAGCGCAATATTGACATCTGGCCTGCTATTCCCGGTGTTCTTTGACATGCCCGCTCTCTCCTGTCCAGTCCAACGGCTTACACCCCAACATCAGAAGTCGTCCCACACTCACGGTATCACCCTCCTCATCCGGGCGGCAAACGGCAGACGGCTCTTCCCCGCTCAAAACATAGGCGTCTGTGCTGTTACGGTTGCCATCCCGCAATTCTCTCCGAAACCCCTCGGGTCAAGGGCCGTCTCTCATGACCGCTAAGTACCCGCTAAATGGCGATCATGATTCCGCACGGCTAAAGGTATTTCTCTCTCCTCTCTCCTCCTCACTCTCTCCTCGCCTTTGGGCGGTCGGCCGCAAGCGGCCTCCCTTGTGCGGGGGCTCCGCCCCCGCAACGCCCCCTCTCCTAAAACCCCCGCCGCAGCGAGTGTGTGGCAATATGACCTTGGCGACCCGCTGCGACCGAACTTCCCCGCGTCGTGTCTCGTTCCGAATTTGAGCCAGCGCAGACAAGGCAGGCGAGGCAACGCCCAATGGCGCTTAACCTGCGCCGCTATGACCAAAGAGACCTCGCTGCCAAAATTCCGACAGTACATTCCGCCATTTCGGTTCCAGGCAGACCGCACAAAGTACACTCAGAACTTGGCTCGACAGTTTCCTCTGTCCAGGATTCAGTTATGCGTCAGATCCGCTCTCCCTTTGCGCTCCTGTCGCGTCACGCTAGAATTGCCCGCACAGGAGATGGTAGAAGCGAGTCCCTTCCTCCATGTCGGAGAAATGCTATGGAAACAATTACACTGACGATAACGCTGCCGCGTGAGTTGGCTGCGGAAGCCAATCAGGCCGGTCTGCTCACATCAGAATCCCTGGCTGCGTTGCTGAAGCGTGAAATGCGACAGCGACGCACTGACAAACTGTTTGTTGCCATAGATCGGCTTGACCAAACGAAAGCAGACACTTTTGATATTGACGAGATTTCCGCCGAAATCGCCGCCGCTCGGGCGAAAAGGCGCAGACCTGCAAACCTCGGCACAGTAGGTGCAAGAAGCTAAGACCCCTCGACATTTCCTTCCATCCGGCCATCCCACCGTAGGGGCACCCCTTGTGGGTACCCTCGTGGATTGACAACTTGATTGGCTTGCGAATTCCAGGTCAGACAGATGTCGCGACTCCCAGTGACAACGATTCGCTAGCCCTTTATAGCCGACAGATCAATATGCAAGATTGTGGACGAAAGTCGGTGTTCCCTCCACGAAAGCCCGCTCAATTCGCCTCCCCTTCATAGCAGGAATGAAACTGAAGATATCATCCCTCATGTTTTCGTGTACCCGTCTGCAGAATCGCCAAACCGCCCTAGGGCGCCCGACGCGTGCTTCCGGCGCCCCCTTCTTCACGCCATGATTTTGTGCGGCCACCGTATATCATGACGTATACTCAGGAGGTAAGAAGATCGACCGCGTGCCCTACGTCCCGCAATGGAGACTTCACACATGCAGCAATCCCCCACCCATGTCGTACACGTCCAACAAGCCCAGGGGCGCCTCGAACGCCTTCTGCATGAACATCAGGCCGGAGACCCTTTCGCCCCCGTCACCGTCGTCGTACCGACAACCTATCCCGGCCTCTACCTGCGCCGCGACATCGGCAGGCGCGGCCTCGTCAACGTGCGTTTCATGTCGCTCCCCCGCCTCGCAGAGCTGCTCGGAGCGCAAAGCTTGGCCGCCGAGGGCCGGGGCCCCCTCAAGCCCGCCATCGAATTCGCCGCCGTGCGCCGCGCTGCCAAAGAGGCCGCAGGTGAGCTCGAACCCTTCCGCACCCATCCCACCTTCCACGCCCGCCTGCGCGCGACATTCCGAGACCTGGTTCGCGCCGCGCCCAACGTCCTCGCCGCGCTCGAAAGCCTTGGCGGGATTTCCGGCGAGATCGCCCGCCTGTTTTCACGCTATCGTGCCTTCACCGCCGCCTACTACGACCGAGAAACGCTCGCCGATGCCGCCGCAGACGCCGTCAGGACGGGCGCCGCCGCCACCGCCCTATCCGCGCTCGGCCCCGTAATCGCCTATCTGCCGCGCACTCTCACACCCGCCGAGCAGCGCCTGTACCACGCGCTGCGCGATGCACGCAGATGCGTAACCGTCCTCGCCGCTACCGGCGATCCCGAGGCTGATACCATCCTGCCCGCCAACGCCCCGCCCCCACCGTCCCCCATGCCTTCCCTGCCTCCTGCCCACCTGCTCGTCGCCCCCGACACCGGCGAAGAGGTACGCAGCGTCGTCAGGTCAGTCGCCGCCGCCGCGCACGCAGGCACGCCCTTCCACCGCATGGCGGTCCTCTACTGGCAGCAGGAGCCCTATGCCGCACTCATCGCCGAACAGCTCGCCGCCGCCGACATCCCCATCGCCGGTCCCTCAACGCAAAGGCTGGCCGCGACCCCGGTCGGCCGCATGCTCAAAGGCATCGTCGATCTCGCCGGCAGCGGCCTGCCCAGAGAAGACGTGATGCGCTGGCTCACATCCTGTCCGGTCAAGCCATCCTCGCGCGGATTCAGCCCCTCGCGATGGGACGCGATCTCGCGCGAAGCAGGCGTCGTTGCCGGCATCGAGCAGTGGCGCGACCGCCTGGCTAGCTATGCCGCCTCCCAGCAGCGCACCACCACAAGGCAGGACGAAGATCTCTCCGCCGGTAGGGAGAAAGAACTTACGCAGTCAACGGCAGAGGCGTGGGCACTTCGCAGTTTTATGCTCAGGCTGCACGATACCCTCAACCACGCCCAGGACAGCAGGACCTGGACGGCGTTCGTCAACTGGGCCGGAGAGATCATCGACCTGTATCTTGACGAGGCGTCGCTCCCATTTGTCGAGCAAGAAAACCTTGACACCCTCACCGCCGCGCTTCAGGAGCTGGCGAATCTCGACGAAGTGGAGGAAGACGCCGATCTCGATGCCTTTCGCGTTGCTCTCGACGAGACGCTAAACCGGCCTGCCGCCAGGGCCGGCGCCTTGGGCGAAGGCCTTCTGGTCGGTCCTGTCCGCATCGCAGCCGGCCTGCGCTTCGACAAGGTTTACCTCGTCGGCATGGTCGAGGGCCTGGTGCCCGCGCAACCCCCTGACGACCCCCTGTTGCCGCAGTCGGAACGCGAGAAGACGGGCCTCCTTTTCCACTCCACCGCCGCCGAACGGTACGACTACCTCGCCGCCGCCGCGGCCGGACGCACCCGCGTGCTCACCTTCGCCCGCGGCAACAACATCGCCATGCGCGAGCAACACCCGTCCCGCTGGTTCCTCGAAGAGGCCGCCGGCCTATACGGCTCGCCCGTCTATCCTTCGATGCTCTCCAATCCCCGTGAACTCGCCCAACTCCGGGAACAACCCTGGTTTGAGGAGGTGGTATCGGCCCAACACGGCATCAACACCCTGTCAGCGACACAGCCCGCAGATATCCACGACTACGATCTGCACCGGCTTTCGCAGTGGCGGCAGGCCGGCAACGCAATCGACGCCCATCATCTCGCCCAGTCGGAGGCCGTCCTGTCCCGCGCCCTGGCGATGCAGCGGGCCAGAAACGCGCAGCCGTTGACGAGGTGGGACGGAGACCTCTCGCCGGCCATCTCTCCATCAGGACGCATCGGGCTCTCCAACCGCGATTTCTTCTCGCCGACGCGGCTGCAAACCTGGGCAACATGCCCCTTCCGCTACTTCCTCTCCAACGTGCTTGGCATCGCCGCGCCCGAGCAGCCGGAGGAACTGGCCACCATTTCGGCCCTGGAGCGGGGATCGCTCCTGCATGCAATCCTGGAACGCTTCATTCAAGAAGCGCAGGAGCAGGGCGCCATTCCCCCGCCCGACCAACCCTGGACCGACGACCACCGCCGCCAGCTCTTCAAGATCGCCGCAGAGGAGTTCCGGAAGGCCGAGCAGCGCGGCGTCACCGGCAAACCGCTGCTCTGGGAGTTGGTCCGCGACCAGATAATCAGCGATCTGGAGAAATTCCTCAAGGAGGACGCCAAACTTCGCAAGAAGCACGGCGTCTCACCCCATGCCGTCGAGAGCTCTTTCGGTTTTGCCGGGAATGAAGATGAATCGCCGCTGCAATCCGTCGAGTGGTCGAGCGCCCGTACCGGCACGCTCCGCTTTCGAGGCTTTATCGACCGCATCGACATCTCACCCTCCGGAGACACCGCCCTCGTTCTCGACTACAAGTCTGGCGGTACCAGCAGTTACGCAAACATGAATAAAGACCCCCTCCAGCGCGGCAAACTCCTGCAGCTGCCCGTGTACGGTCTCGCCGCCCGACATCTGCTGGGCGCCGGGATCGACATAAAGGTCGCCTACTGGTTCGTGACCGAGAAAGGGAAATTTACGACCCGCCCGCCCACACCGAAAACGCTCGAAGAGATGCTTGACGCCTTCAGCGATGTCGTCGGCACCATCACCGACGGCATCGGCGCCGGCCTCTTCCCAGCCAATCCGGGCAATGACGGCAACAACTGCCGCTACTGCGAATTCAAGCATCTCTGCCCCACCCGCCGCGAGTGGCACTGGCGCCGCAAGCGTGAAGATCGACGCCTCTCCGCCTACGTGGCCATGGCCGGCGAGGAGACTAGCTGATGAACACCCTCTCCGACCAGCCGGCTCGCGACGCCATCCTCGAACGCCTCGACCAGAACATGGTCGTCGAAGCCGGCGCCGGTACCGGCAAAACACGCAGCCTAGTCGACCGCGTCGTCGCCCTCATCAGGACCGGCCGGGCAAGGCTCGGCGGGATTGCCGCCATCACTTTCACCGAGTCGGCCGCCGCCGAACTGCGCGCCCGCATCGCCGAGAGCCTCGAACTGGCCGCAGATGACACCGGTCTGCCCCACGAACAGCGGGAACGTTGCCGGCTCGCCGTGGCAGAACTCGATCAGGCCGCCATCCAGACACTGCACAGCTTCGCCGGCCGCCTCCTGGGTGAGCGTCCGCTGGCAGCCGGGCTGCCGCCGGGGTTCAATATCCGCGACGAGATCGCGGCCGAAATCGCCTTCGAAGACCGCTGGTCAGCCTGGCTGGATACGACTCTCGAGGACCCAGTGGCCCAGGACGCCCTTCGCCCTGCCCTGACAGCAGGCATGACCCTCGACCACATGCGCAAGATAGCGGACAGTTTTCATACAAATCACGACCTGCTCGCCGGCGCCTCCTTTGACGAGCCTGCATCTCAGTTCAACGAAAGCGAGCAGGCGTCGGAGCTGACCCCCGTGCTCGAACTGTTGCAGCGCTTTACACTCGATTACGCCCGCGAACGGCGGGCAGCCGGCCAGGTCGAGTTCCTCGACATGCTCGTCCTTGCACGCGATCTGCTCCGGGATAACATCCCTGCGCGCGACCACTTTCGCAATCGTTTTACCCACATCCTCATCGACGAAATGCAGGACACCGACCCGCTGCAGGCGGAGATCGCCCTGTTCCTGGCCGAAAAGACCCCCGATCGCACCAACCCCGACAACCGTCCCCGCGACTGGCGCAACGTCCAGCCCATCGAAGGCAAGCTCTTCGTCGTCGGCGACCCCAAACAGTCGATCTACCGCTTCCGCCGCGCCGACATTCAGCAGGTGGAACAGATGCGGCAGGCGGTCGGCGGAGCCAGCGTCCTGCTCCAACAGAACTTCCGCTCCCAGCCGCCGGTCATCGACTGGGTCAACCACCTCTTCAGCCAGTGGATGCAGGGCGAAGCGCAGGCCGACTATGCGCCCCTCGTCGCCGTCCCACAGACGGGCGAGTCGCCCCCCGTTCGTTTCATAGGTGGCGAAATCGAAGAGAATATGGGCGTCGTGCGTCGCCAGGAAGCCGAATCCATCGCCCGCGCCATCCGCACGGCGATCGATGAGGGCTGGCAGGTCCGTTCAGAGGACGACGACGGCGCGAAACGCCGCGCAGACTACCAGGACATCTGCGTTCTGATGCCGCGTCGCACCGGCTTCGATACACTTGAGATCGCGCTCGAGGACGCAGACATCCCCTTCCGTCTCGAAAGTGCCTCCCTTATCTACAATACGCAGGAGATACGCGATCTGCTGAACTGCCTCATGGCTATAGACGACCCAACCCACCCGGTCGCGGTCGTGGCCGCGCTGCGCTCCCCTGCCTTCGCCTGCGCCGACACCGATCTGCTCACCTTCGTCGAAGCCGGCGGCCAGTTCGACTACCTTGCCGGAGTTGAAGCCCCGCCCGGCCGCGTCGCCGGCGCGCTGGCCGTCCTGAAAGACTTCCACGAACGCCGCAAATGGACCGCTCCGGCCGCGCTCATCGAGCAGTTCGTGCGCGCCCGCCGGCTCCGAGAGCTGGCCCTCGACGAACGCCAGTGGCGCGGGCGCTGGACGCGTTACGGCTTCCTCATCGACCGCGCCCGCGCTTTCGCTGCCACCGGCGAAGGCTCCCTGCGCGCATTCCTTGCTTGGACCGACCGCCAGCGCGAAGAGCAGGCAAGAGCGCGCGAGACGGTCGTGCGCGAGTCCGACGCCGGCGCAGTCAGCGTTATGACCGTCCATGGCGCTAAAGGGCTGGAATTCCCAATCGTCCTCCTCGCCGGCTTGAACGCGACCAGAGGTCCCAACCCCGACCCCGTGCTGTTCGATCGCACATACGGCCGGATCGAAGTGAAAGCCGAACTGCAAACACTCGGATACGAAGAGCTGGCCGAATTCGAGAAGAAGCGAGGGGAAGAGGAGCGTGTGCGGCTCATCTACGTTGCCGCGACCCGTGCGCGCGATCATCTCATCGTAAGTCTTTACCGCAACAAGAGGGGCAGTAGGTCAGCCGCCGCCCGCATCGAAGAGTTCATTCAAGGGGCGGACCATCTCTGGCAATGCTTCGATCCCGCAGCAATCTCCGTGCCGCCCGCCGCCGACGCCGCCGGCGAAATTGCAGCCCCCAACGAAGACACCCTTGAGACGCGCCAGCAATGGCAACACCAGCGACGCGAGCTCTTCGCAGCCCGCAGCCTCCCCATCTCCACGGCCGCCACCCGTCTCGCCCAGGACGAAAAGGACGCGAAAGAGGAACAGGACGTCCCCGACGAACCCTGGCGCCGCGGTCGCGCCGGGACCAACATCGGCCGCGCCGTGCACGCTGTGCTTCAGGTTGTCAATTTGCACACGGGCAGCGACCTCGACGAAAACGTGCGCGCGCAGGCCGCCGCCGAGGGCGTGTCCGCACAAGCTGACCAGATTTCCCGTCTCGTGCGCCGCGCTCTTCAAAGCTCTCTCGTCGAACGGGCGCTGGCATCCGGACGTTGGTGGCGAGAGGCGCCTGTCGCCGGTCCCGTCGGCGATGGCATCGTTGAAGGCTTCATCGACCTCCTTTTTGAGGAAGAGGACGGCTTCGTGATCGTTGATTTCAAGACCGATGCCGTCGGCTCCGAAGAAGAGGTCGAACAGGCGATGGCACGCTACCGCCTGCAGGGTGGGGCCTACGCACTTGCCTTGAGCAAAGCTGCCGGCGTCAACGTGAAGGAGGTCTCGTTCCTTTTCCTCCAACCAAATCTCCAGAAATCCGTCGACAACCTCCCGCAAGCGCAGGACGACGCCGAAAGCGCGGCGTTGGCCTTCCTCACAACTGCTCCGCCAGCAAACCTGTAGCCAGCAACCGGACCGGCCGGATCCCGGATACGCCAGGCCCGGCACGGCGGCAGAGAAGCCAGTCAACCTGTGCCTGCCGGGAAACTTTCGCAGTCACAAGAGAGTAAGACCGCAGCGCGGCGAGGACCAGCCGGCCCCGGCTGGTCCTCGCAGTCTATGAGTGATTCGTTCGCAGCAATACTGTTTTCGCCGAAAGAGGCGAACGACTGATTGTCCGGGCTTCTTCAACGCTCAGGCGCTGTCATTCCGACAATGGCGACTCCTGACATTCGACGTGTTCGCTGCCGTTCAGCGAGTCATACGCGTTGAAGATGAGCCTCGAATCGGGCGTTATGCCGGGAACGTCCCCGACCAGCGTGATTGTGTCGGCACTGGGAGAAACTACAATCGCCGCTTCCCCCATCCTCCTGAAGGTGTCCTGAACTCTTCTCGAAGTATAAGCCTCCACTGTGCTCACGATCAATGCAATGGTACTGCTGTCTTTGTTCTCTGGAAGGACAGTATGGGTGGCAGACATCATGTAGTCCACCCCCAATTGGCCGTTTTCCTCATCAGGGTCAACGTCAATCGACACCTCCCAACGGTACTCAAACGCTCTTTCGCCGACGCCTGCTCTGTTGAACACGAGCGTTCCTGGCACGTCCCGCAGCTGGAATATGACCGCAAGCGTTTCACCGGACAGAGCCGTGCTAATGCCGGTAATGTCGGCGTGTGCAGGCAACTCGTCAGACACTTCGTCGGCTATGGTCTGGAGTGGCCTGATCATCGCCTCACCCTTGCCGCAAGGGGCCGGATACAGCGTCTGATTCATGGGAGAGTCACACTCCAGTTGGTCACCGCCCCTCAACGCGTCGGTTGTAGCAAAGACGAGCCGCGAATCCGCAGTGATTCCAGGTATGGTTCCGAACAGGGTAATCGTATCAGCCTCGGCCGAGGCAATAAAGCTCGATTCCCCGAAAGAAACATACCTTCTCGAGCCCATTCTCCAAACGTCTGACTTAAGTCCGTATGAGACCGGGATCATGACGGATTCCCTGCTTTCAAACAGGAAAGCAATATGATGAGCCGACAGCAGGAATTCGAAGCCTCCGCCAAAGCCGGTGTTCCTGTCATTGTCAACATCGATGTGCACAGCCCACCAGTACTCCATCGTGCCTTTCTGAGTACTGGCTCTGTTGAATTTCAGGCTCTCCGGAAGGTCCCGCAGATGGAATACCACTTTCAGCTTCTCGCCCGACAACGATGAGTCGATACCTGTGATGTCTATATGGGCGGTGTCAAAGACGACAGGCTCCTCGGACTGGGCAGGTCTCCTAATCTGCACGTCCGCGACGTCGTCGGTCACGGAGTCGCCCGGCGTATAGGCTTCAGCGGAACTGCAATTAGAGTACGCCTCTTCCCAGAAAGCCGGCGCGAGACATCCGACTGTATCGGACCCGTACATATAGTCGTAGGCCCTGAATGTCAGTCGCGACCGCGGTGTGATCCCATCGACGGCCCCTCTAAGAGTGAGCGTGTTGTCTTCGACAGACTGTTCAAGAGTGGCGCTTCCAAAAAATCGACTCTTGGGGGCTGCATCTGATGACAGTACCCAGCCGCTGCCATGTGTGGCATTCTCGATCGATTGCGTAGACTTGGCTCCGGCTTTGGATTCCGGTACGAAGTGGTAAGCCGACAGCGCAAAGTCATTCCCATCGCTACCCGTCGTTTTGTCACTGTCCACGTCGATCAACACTTCCCACACATACTCCATCTGTCCTTCGCTTACGCCAACCCGATCGAAAGTAAGCCTGTACGGCAGTTCCCTCAGATGGAATACGACGGTCAAAATGCCCTCACTCAAGAAGGTATTGACTTCAGTTATGTCGATATACGGCGGCAGTGAATTCGAGATTTCGTCAACCGCGGTCTGGCCCGGCCGGATGGAACTAGGGCCGGACTCACAGCCGCCGAGTGTCACACGCTCGCCGAAGGCTGGGAAGCATCCTACCTGATCGGAACCACCCAGTGCATCGGTACTCTTGAAAGCGAGTCTCACTTCAGGTGTGAGCCTTGGTACGCCGCCGCGTATGGTGATCGTGTTCGCCTCGGGAGACAGTTCGACTTTGGCATCCAGGACTGGTTTCGGCCCGGCAATGCCCAGGGACCACGTACTTGCCTTCAACTTCCCCCCGTTGTCTTCCTCGGACACAATGTGATAGGCGGACAGCAGATATTCGAAGCCGCCCATGAAGCCGGTTCCCGGGTCGTCGTCCAGGTCCACCCACACTTCCCAACTGTACTCAATCGAGCCCGGCGCAGCGCCCGGTCTGTTGAATGTCAGGGACTGCGGAAAGTCTCGCAGGTGGAAGACCGCTGTCAGTATCTTCCCTCCTGAGATGGCGGTGCTGACTTTGGCAATGTCCGTATGGGCTGCCAGTTCGTCGGATAGCTCGTCGGTGACGGTATTGCCCGGCCTGATTGCTTCGGCCGGATCGCAGGTGCTGGACGCACCGTCCGCGGTCGAGTCCTGTTGGGCAACCGCAATTCCGGGCGTCAGAGCCACCAGAAACAAAAGTAGAAAGATGGTTGTAAAGCGCTTAGTTTTCATTGACAGCTCTCCCGAGAGATGGATCGGTTAGAAGCGCGGAGGATACGCCCGCGATGAACAGAAAGTGTACGAGGACTTCCTCGAAAGTCTTTCGTATCCGTTCGACTTTTCGAGCCGGCTGTTCAATATCGTCCACGCAAGTATGTACCAGGTAATGCCAGGTGATTTCGAATGCCGGGCACTGACCTCTTCACAGTTTCGCTCTTTGGCGAGCTGGAAGTGGATAGGTCAAGTTACGGGTACCTTCTTCGAATCAGTCTACACGCATTCCGCAGTGTCTGTCTCGCTCAACCGTATCGTTTTCGGGAACTCAAGATCCCGAAAACGGTGCTTTGGGTGAAATTTTCTCACAATGGGCGCGGGTTGTTAACCAGCCAAATCGTAGCGTACGTCCCAAAATGAGGGCGAACCATGAAATGCCTCTGGGCAAAAATACTGAATCGAACGACATTCTGGTCTGGTCAGCCCCCACCTGGACCGCACTCCGAATGTCGGTAGAGCGGCCAGGACGCCCGCGCGCTCACGATGCAGCCCGTGCAGGAAGTCCTGGTTTCGAACCCCAATGCTATCCCTCCAGAGAACTATGTTGAATCCCTATCTGGCACAAGATCCTATTGACCTCGCCAACGCCGACAGCGTATCCAGTTAGTGCACTTTCAACCTGGAAATCTTGACTTCTGGGACTTACATCGCCAGGAATTCCAGGAGATGAAGTGCCCTTTCAGAAGTGTCGCGGAGTACCCCATCAGTTCAATTGGTACAAGCGCCACTTGTCAATAATCATTGCGTACAGTTATATTCTGGTAGCCCTTTGCAACAATAGTCCCACTACATTGAACAAATTGACCCAATATGAATACCTTTAGTCCAATGCTCTTCTCGTTTGCGGCGAAAATTGCGCAGAGAGCGCTCAGCCAAATCCCCTCATCCTGACGCCGACCGCACGCGGGGCTGCGTGGCAACGGGGACCGAAAAAGCAGGCGTGAGTGGTCTGCGTCCGCCCTTGGGCAAGGTGATGCGCCAGAGCGAAGAGGAGCTGGTACAGCTGTTCGAAAGGTATCCTCATGGCTCGACAGCGACGCACGACAAGCCAGAATCCAGGCGTTGCGTTTCTGAGGTCTCTGACATATGTAGTCGACGCTCTGGTCGGCCGCAACTGGGCGATCAGGGAAGTCGGCCCTGAAGAACTGCGCTACCCTGCCGCGATATCCCTTTGGTTTCGGTGGTTTGTCATCGCTCTCTGCGTCTTCCAGCTGGTATACCGACCTGTTTTCGTCGGTTCCAGGTACACAGGTTATATCCTGTGCTTCATTGTCCTGGTGGCATTCAACGCCTACCTCCATTACCGCCTTCGTTCGGGCCGTATTGTGACATTACACTTGATGCTGGGGATCAGTGCAACGGACATGGTCCTGATAACAGTGGCGATGGTGGTCGGCGGCGGCTTCAGTCATTTCTTCTTCTACCTGCTCTATTACCCTGCCCTTGCTTGGTTTGCGGTCTTCTTCAGTTCGTTCAGGCTGAGCTTCTCGTGGGCGACACTGATGGCCATCCTCTACACTGCCGTGAGCGTGACCGTTGGGGGCGGACTCGACCTCGAAGCCAGAGACGATAAGGCGTTGATTGCCAGGATCGCTGTCATGTATGCCGTGGTGGGAACGGTTAGTCTGGTCGCCAGGTCGGAGAGGGTCAGACGGCTGGAAGCGGTAGCGCGGGAGCGGGAGTTACAGCGGCAGCGGCTCGAAATGTCTCAGACCATCCATGACACGACCGCGCAATCAGCTTACACGTTGGGCCTGGGTCTTGAGGACGCAATCGATAAGGCCGACAGCTCCAACCCCGAGCTGGTCGACAAACTGATTGCGATGTGGTCCCTGACCAGGTCGACCATGTGGGCCCTCAGGCACCCGATAGACGGCGGGCAGATTTTCAGCGGTAGCACGCTGAGCGAAGTCCTGGAAGCGCACGCCGACACCTTCACCGTCATCGCCTCGATTCCCGCCCGGCTGGAGCTTCAAGGAGTCGAACCGCACCTGTCCACCATCACGCGCAGTCTGTTGTTCACCATCGCCCACAATGCACTCACCAATGCCTTTCGTCATTCAGACGCCGAAAGTGTGACAATCTCCCTGGAATTTGGCGAGGAAAACCTGCGGATGTCCGTGTCCGACGACGGGACCGGGCTTCCTGATGACTACGCCGTGCGCGGCCGCGGCTTCAGAAATATGGAGGCTGACGCAGAGCGCATGGGCGGCAGCCTCCATGTCGAGTCCAACGACAACGGCACGACCGTTCGTTGCATTGTTCCCAATTAGCAAGTCAAAGGAGGCCGGCGCGTGTCATCGGAAAGCAAAATCAGAGTGATGATCGTTGACGACCACGCCATCGTTCGGGAAGGAATTGCGGAAGTATTGGAGCAGTCCGGCGAATTCGAGGTCGTGGGACAGGCCAGCGATGGGGAACAAGCGGTAGAAAAGGCCCAAGAGTTGAAGCCTGACGTGATCATTATGGACATTGTGATGCCGTTCAAGGACGGCATCGAAGCCTGCCGAGATATAACCGCGGTTCTGCCGGATACGCGCGTCCTCATGCTGACCGCCTCCAACAGGCATAGTGCGATCGTGCAGGCAGTAAATGCCGGGGCCACGGGATACCTTCAGAAGTTTTCCGGCAAGGAGATGCTGATGTCAACTTTGCGCGAGGTGGCCGGCGGTGACTTTCGCTTGCAGGGAGAGGCGGCAAGAAAACTGGTCGCCGGGATGAGCGACAGTGCCGTTCCGATTCCTCCCAACGAACCGGAACGGCTGACGGCCCGAGAGCGCGATCTACTCAGAATGTTCGCCCGAGGTATGTCCTACGCCCAGATAGCCGAAGCGCGCGGCAACAAGAATCCCATGACCGTACGCAACGCGGTCTACGCCATACGGCGCAAACTGGGCGTGGGCAGCAGGCAGGAGATGGGCGTCTGGGCGGCGCGCAGCGGCCTGCTGGACGACGATGAACTGCTGTAAGACAATACCGAAAAAGGGCCTGTCTCCCCTGCACCGGCCAATTGCTTTTGCAAGATCTGTGTGTTCTTGGGCGGAGGTACAACGAGGAAACGCAGGTCAAAGAGTCCGGTAACTGCAACTGTGTAAACACCGTCCTCCCGTACGTGCGGCCCTAATTTGCGTCTAGAATCTCCGTAACCGGCAGAGCGAGTTCAGGCAAAAGGGGAGATCTCACGGTATCGCCGCGCCTGAATAGATCGCCTTCGGAGTAGACCTCGCCGGACAGGGACAATACAGTGACTGTTTCCTGTTCAGGATCCACAATCCAGTACTCTTGAATGCCCGCCCGCGCGTACTCGATCCGTTTCGTCACAAGGTCCCGCTCGCGGTCTTCAAGGCTCGGGCCGACGATTTCGATTGCCAGGTCAGCACCATCCCAGAACTTCTCCTGGCGCAGGATGTTGTTGCGATCGCGCAGAAAGACGACATCCGGCTGCCGGTACTTCTGATCCCACAAGCGTAACAGTAGACCGCCCGGCCGGACCGCACCTCCAATGTGCCGCGCAATACTGCTGAGAGCGAAGCACAGGAATACCATGATTCCTTGGTGCTTGTCGGTCGGCGCATCATGCACCTCTACAAAACCATTGTCGAATTCGACGCGGCGGTTTGTCTCCAGCGCCAGATATTCCTGTTCACTCCATTCACCTTGATTTGGAAAGAGGGTTGCAATTCGCCAAACCGGTGTTTCAATTTCTGGACCACGCGTCTGTGTATGGTTCCGCTGTCCAATACCTGTGAAACGCGCAACGACTGGGTTAACAGGCAGGTTTCTGATTCGAATTAGAACGAATGTGAAATGAATCTACCTTAAGACTTTCTTAATCACATCTGCCGCGGCGCTGTAAGGATCAATCTGCCGCCGCTGCAACCGTTCTACCAGTTCCCGGTGCAATAATGGAGAAAACACTCGCTCCATCCGCGCCAGCAACTCGGCTTGGACGAGTGTCTGCAGCATATGGTCAAGACGCCTGCCTTCGCGCGCCGCCCGTTCACCACTCTCGTCCAGCCACGCCCTGTGGCACTCTAGCGCATCACGCAACTGAGCGACGCCGCCCCCACTGACCGCGACCGTCTCCAAGACCGGAATCGACCATCCCTGTTCTGCATCGCTTTCGGAAGCCGCCGCGCCCGTCTCCATGCGCTGCCCGTGATGCATGATCGACTGGGCCGCTGCGCTCCCCGTTTCCAGCATCATCTCCAACGCCGCCACCGTGCGCGCCGCGCCTTTACGGTCCGCCTTGTTGACGGCGAAGATATCCGCGATCTCCAGCAAGCCCGCTTTGATCGCCTGCACCTCGTCGCCCAGGCCTGGCGCCTCAACCACCACGACCGTATCGGCAACGCTGGCGATTTCGATTTCCGCCTGGCCCGCGCCCACCGTTTCGACAAGAACGCGGTCAAACCCGGCCGCGTCCAGCAGCAGCATCGCTTCCGCGCTTGCCTGCGCGAGGCCGCCCGCCCCCCGCCGCGTCGCCATCGAGCGAATAAAGACCCCGGCGTCACCACTGTGGCTCGTCATCCGCACGCGGTCCCCCAACAGCGCACCGCCGCTGAAAGGACTGGTCGGGTCCACCGCCAGCACTCCGACCGTCACGCCGCTCGCGCGGTAGCTCCCGACCAGCGCCGATACCAGCGTCGATTTGCCCGTGCCCGGCGCGCCGGTGACGCCGATAAAGTGCGCCTTTCCCGTGTGCGCGAATGCGGCCTGCACGATGCTGGCGGCATCTTCCGCGTCATCCTCCACGCGGCTGATGGCGCGCGCCAGCGCGAGCCGGTCTCCCCGGAGAAGACTGTCGATCAGTTGTTGAGTGGGAACGGGTTTGGGCATCGGCAACACCGGTTGCCTGTTTCCAGTGGAGCGCGGCGCGTAATTCGTTCAGGCGCTGGCCATGGTTCGACGGCATCGGAATCCACGCCTGGCGCGTGTCCGCGTCTGCCTGCTCCGCTAGCCACCGGCCATGGCAGTTCTGATATAGGTGATGATCTCGGTTGAGGTCGTGCCCGGCCCGAAGACAGCGTGCACGCCGGCAGCTTTGAGCTGCACCGCATCCTCATCCGGAATAATACCGCCCAGCAGCACCAACACATCCTCCTGGCCTTGGGCATGGAGCAGTTCGACCACCTTGGGGCAGAGCGTCATATGCGCGCCGCTGAGTATCGACAGGCCGACGACGTCCACGTCTTCCTGCAACGCCGCCTCCGCGATCATCTGCGGCGTCTGGCGAATGCCCGTGTAGATCACCTCGAATCCGGCATCGCGCAACGCCCTGGCTATCACCTTGGCCCCGCGATCGTGGCCGTCCAGCCCCGGCTTGGCGATCAGAACCCGTATCTGACTCTGCTTCATCGAATCCCCATGCCGGTGGCCCATCTGTTTCCCGTTGCAAGACAGGTGACACAGTCTGAGCGATTCTCGTAAATCCCGTCAGAACTATGTTAAAATACGCCCTGCGCATTGCCAAAAGCAATGCCAGGTACTCCAGTGAAAAGCGAGCTGTGACCGGCGGTCGGATCCCGCACGCACCACTGCAGTTTCGGAGGCTGTATGCTCTACCCGAGAACTGAACGCCTGCAGCGCTTCATAGACGTTGCGCGCAGCTTGATCCCCGTCCTGCGCGAGCGGGCCGCCCAGCATGACCGCGACGGATCATTCCCACACGAAAACTTCGTTGACATCCGGCGGGTGGGTCTTCCGGCCCTGATTGTCCCGCAGGAGTTCGGCGGCTGGGGCGCCAATCTGCTCGAATCGACGTTGACGATGGAGACGCTGGCGCAGGGTGACGGCAGCACAGCGCTCAGCTTTGTGATGCACGTTCAAGTCATAGGCGGCGTTGCCGAAGCATTCGAAGACGTCGCCTCCGAGTATGGCGGCGGCGGCTGGCCCCAGCCTCTCTTCGCCCAGGTCTGCCGCGACGCCGTTGAACAGGGTGCGCTCATCAACTCCGTCGCCACCGAGCCGAACCTGGGCAGCCCCAGTCGCGGCGGCCTGCCTGAAACCACCGCCGAACCGGTCCGCGAGAATGGCAAAGACGCGTGGCGCATCAACGGGCTCAAGACCTTCGCCAGCCTCAGCCCCGAGATGGACTACTTCATCATTCCCGCGGCCCTGCGGGACGGCAGCGGCCACGTCGCCCGCTTCGTCATCCCCGCCGGGCCCCACTTCGAAATCATTGAAACCTGGGACTCTTTCGGCATGCGCGCCACCGGCAGCCATGATCTGAAGATCGTCAACGCCCGCGTGACCGACGAGCAGATGATCGGTCGCGGCGCGCCCAGCCCGCGCACGACCGGAAAGGCCCCGGCCAATGCCTGGTTCATCTGCACCGTCGGCGCCGTCTACCTCGGCGTTGCTCAGGCCGCCCTCGATTTTGCGGCCGATTACGCCTTGAAACGCGTGCCAACTGCCCTCGGCAAACCGATCGCCGAACTGGAAAGCATCCAGCGCCGTCTCGGCCAGGCCGAACTGCTTCTGCTCCAGGCCAGAGCGCTTCTCTACAACACGGCCCGGGACTGGGATCAGCAGGAAACGCGGCGGGATGAACTCACCCCGGCAGTGCTCGCCACCAAATTTACCGTCACCAACAATGCCATCGAAGCCGTCGACCACGCAGTGCGCGTGGTAGGCGGGGCCGCCATGTCCCGCAGCCTCCCGCTGGAGCGCTATCTGCGCGACGTCCGTCCCGGCCTCTTCCACCCCTTGAACGACGACCAGGCGCTGACCATCTTCGGAAAGAACGCGCTGAAACGAAGTTCGGCTATGGCCCGAAACCAGTGATCGGATAGCTGCCGCTCTACCACAGTCACAAAGGAAACAATACCGTCCTCTCTTGCCGCGGCAACAGAGGATACTCGTGCCAAGGAAAATCCAAATAAGGGAGACCTTAATATGAGCACTGAGTTGGACCCCCGACCAACTCGAAGTCCGGCTTCCGACAATGCGCCACGCGCGGCAAGAGACACAAGTGCAACAGCGGCTTTGCGAAATATGGGCCTCGGATTCTTACTCGGTTTTCTGTTGAGTGCAACGATCTCGGGCGCCCTGATGTGGCTTCTGCGCCGTCCGACTCCGCCCGCAATTGTGCTCCACCCACCGCCTACCCCTGCGCCAACACCGACTCCACAGCCCACGCCCACACCTGGTCCACTGTACGTCTTCGTCAGTGGCGGTGTGCAAAATCCCGGTCTGGTCGAACTGCCGCCCGGCGCCCGCGTCGGTGATGCTTTAGCTAAAGCAGGGGGACTGGTACCCGATGCCGACCCGGCGCTGGTGAATCAGGCGGAGATAGTCTTCGACGGCGCTCAGATTCATGTCCCTCTGCCGCAGCCGCAGACCGGCGCGGACGCGTCATCGGCCTTGCCGCCCGCCAATCAGCCTCAGCCCGGCGTGTCGGGCGACCTGCCTCCAACTTTTGCTCCATCGGGTCAGGGCAACGCGCCAGCCGGAAAACTGATCAACATCAACACCGCTTCAGCCGAGGAGCTCACCTCCTTGCCCGGCATTGGCCCCGGCAAAGCTGCCGCCATCATTGCCGGCCGCCCCTACGCTTCGATCGAAGACCTGGATCGGGTCCCCGGTATCGGTCCCGGCACTGTCGAAAAGCTCACACCTTTGGTCACAACGAACTAGTTTCCGGTTCCTGGGTCTCAGTGACCCTCGATTCCGGCTGCAAAGATCCGTTTCTCACCATCGCCCACAGGATGGGTAGAGCGATGCGGGGACGGAAGAGGGTGGCCGGTGGACTGAGCAGATGTGCGGCGTTGAAGAAAGCAAGGCAGACATCCGGTCGATGGATGCGGTCCAGCACATGCTCGATATACCGGTGCATGAAGCGCTCGACGGGGCTGGCGTCACCGGCTTTCCGGCCAGCCCAGCGAAAGTCATCGCTAGTGGCCAGCTGCCATGGCGTTTGCAGCATCTTCGCCAGCTTCTTCTGAAAGACAAGACCGGAACGCCCGATACGGGCGTCCTCCAGGCCCCCCTGCTTTCGGTTCCCTCTCCTCTTTAGGAAGTCGTCAAGGATTTCCGCCGAAAGCGCGCTCACCGTCATACCCTGAGCGTATACCGGGTTAAACGCGCAGACCGAGTCGCCCAGCGCGATCACGCCCTGCGGCCACCGTTTCAGTCTTTCATAGTGACGCCAGTGATTCTCAGTACGCCGGTAGCCCACGATGCCTGTCAGTGGTTCGGCCGCACTGATCGCCTCCCAGACCTGCGGTCCGATCAGCCTGCGGGCAAACTCTTCAAAGCCGTTCTCGTCCGTCGGCGGGTGATCCCCGGCATAGCCGACGAGTGTCACGACCCAGCGATTGCCTTCGACCGGCTGAACGACCGCGCCTCCCTTGATATCGGGAAAGCGCGTGGCGAGCAGCACCATTTTCCAATCCGCCCGCCAGTCCTCCGGGACACTGTACCAGCGCGTGGCATAGCCCACGTCCGCGTTTACAGTCGACTCCTGCGGCGCCGCATAACCGAGTTCTTCCAGCCAGCGCGGCAGACGCGAAGAGCGGCCGCTGGCATCGACGATAAGGTCGGCATGCAGCGTGACCGTTTCATCCCCCACGGTGCACACCGCGCCGGTCACGTGGGATTCGTGCGCCCCGGCTTCGCCTTCCCGACCGCTGTTTAAGAGGGTCTGTGCGCGGCTGGTGCTCAGCCCCACCACACGGTGGCCGGTGCGAAACCTTATGTTGCCGCGGCGGCGCAGGCGCTCGCGCACCCGGCTTTCCAGCAGGGCGCGGCTGACACTGTAACCGAGGAGATTCGAATCGAAGCGGGGTAACCAACTGCCACCCGCCAGGGCGGCCGTATCTTTCAGCCAGTTGAGAGGGGTTGCGCCGAGGGCCAGCAGCTCCTCCTCCAGTCCGGGAAACTGTTTGCGCAGCACCTGCACGCCCCGCAACAGTAGGACATGCACATGACGTGATTGCGGCACGCCGGGCCGGTCAGTGGCTTGCGCCAAGCTATGCGTGTCTACTGTGTGATCGGTGGGCCGTGACCGGGTCCGCCACGCCTCGTCCCGCTCCAGGACAGTGACCTGCTCGCAATGGTCGGCGAGCACGTTGGCAGCAAATAGTCCAGCCATGCCGCCGCCGACTACAATTGCAGTTTTCAACACTCCCACCGATCGCCCGCCGGACAGCCAATGCCGACGGTCAACTGTCTCCACCAGGTACGATCCCTGCCTGTGCCAGCGCTTCCATAATCTGCTGCGCCAGTTCCTCCGCGCTGTGACGGTCCGCCTCCAGCACCATCTCCGGCTGGAGCGGCTCCTCATAGGGGGCCGAAACGCCGGTGAAGTTCGGGATCTCACCGCTCTCGGCTCGAGCGTACAGCCCCTTAGGATCCCGCTCCTTGCAGATTTCTACGTCGCACTTGACGAAGAGTTCCCAGAAACTACCTTCCGGGGCCAGCGCCCGCGCCGCCTCCCGGTCCGCCGCATAGGGCGAAATAAACGTGCACAGCACGATATTGCCATGCTCAAACGCCAGTCTGGCCACCTCCGCCACCCGGCGAATATTCTCCGTGCGCGCCGCCGCACCAAAACCCAGATCGCTGTTCAGGCCATGTCGCACATTGTCTCCGTCCAATGAGAACGTACGCACGCCCAACGCAAACAACCTCTGTTCCAGCGCCTTCGCCACCGTCGACTTGCCCGAACCGGACAGCCCCGTAAACCAGAGCACCGCCGCCCCATGACCGTTCTGCTCCTCCCGCATCGGCCGCGTGACCGCGACCGGCTCCCAGACCACGTTGGAGGAACGAGCCGTGCGCACAGCAGGCCTGTCTCTCTCTTCCTGCTTCTGCACCAACTCACTCACGCGCCGTGCCCGGTCCCGGATCATGCCGGCCGCAACCGTGTTATTGGTCTGTGGGTCGATGAGAATAAAGCTGCCTGTGGCGCGGTTGATCTGATACGAGTCGAAGAAAAGAGGCTCGGTAGTCACAATCTGCCCGCGGCCGATCTCGTTAAGCTGCAGTGTTTGCGCATCTTCACGGTGCATCGTGTCTACATTGATGCGGTAGTTCAACTCCTGGACCGAGGCCCGCACCCGCCGCGTCGACTGCTGCAACCAGTACCACTGTCCGCTGAAATTGCCTGCAACCGCCCCCTGAATCTTCATCGGCTCTTCGCTCATCCAGCACAGCGTCGCGTCGATCTGGTTCGACGAGTGGGGCAGGTTGCGCACCCGTACCAGCATATCCCCCCGGCTGATGTCGATCTCGTCTTCGAGCGTGATCACAACGCCATCGCCGGCAACGGCCCGCTCGCAGCTCTCATCGCCCCGCTGGATCCCGGCCACGCGGCTGCGAATCCCGGCCGGCAGCGTCACCACCTCCTCGCCCACCGCAATGCGGCCCGATACGATCTGCCCGGCGAAACCGCGGAAGTCCATGTCAGCCGCGCCGTTCGCCCTGATCACATACTGTATCGGCAGGCGAAAGTCCACGTTGTTGCGGCCGGCGCCGATGTTGACCGTTTCCAGGTGGTGCAGCAGCGTCGCGCCGTGATACCAGGGCATATTTTCGCTCTGGCTGACGATGTTGTCGCCATGCAGCGCGGAGATGGGAATGTACACGACATGGCGCACGTTCAACTTGGCCGCGAACGCGCGGTATTCCGCGACAATCTCCTGGTAGCGCGCCTCGCTGTATCCGACCAGGTCCATCTTGTTGACGGCGACGACGATATGGGGGATCTGCAGAAGAGAGGCGATAAAGCTGTGCCGCTTCGACTGCGTCAGGACGCCTTTGCGGGCGTCAACCAGTATGATCGCCAGCTCCGCCGTGGACGCGCCGGTCACCATGTTGCGCGTGTACTGGATGTGTCCGGGCGTGTCCGCGATGATGAACTTGCGTCTGGGCGTTGCCGTATAGCGGTAGGCGACGTCGATCGTGATACCCTGCTCCCGCTCCGCCCGCAGCCCGTCGGTCAGCAGCGCCAGGTCGACCGAAGGGTCGCCGCGTGCCGCGCTCGCCTCCTCGACCGCTTCCAACTGGTCTTCGAATATCGCTTTGGAATCGTATAACAACCGCCCTATCAATGTCGATTTGCCGTCATCGACGCTGCCGGCGGTGGAGAAGCGCAGTAGATCCATTACAAATCCCAGTGTATCGTTTTCAGCGACCGGTGGACAGAAACTTTGTCACCAACTGTGCACGATCATTTGCAGCCAGTTTATATTCCGTTTGACACCAAGACTTTACGCGCGGATCACGCACTGGAATCGCGCCTTCTATGTCTGCCATTACGCAATACGTGACACGCAAAAAGCGGATTCATATATATTGAACGTGACTGCTAAGTCCTTGCCAAAAGGCGCTCATGATTCAGCATGGCGAAAGATGTTTCTCTCTCCTCGCTTTTGGGCGGTCGGGCCTATTCGGCCCTCCCTTGTGCGGGGGCTCCGCCCCCGCAACGCCCCCTCTCCTACAACCTCGCGTCGTAGCCAGTGGGTGGGCAATACGAAATTGCCGACCCGTGTCGGCCCACGAATCCCCCCGCCTCCTGGCACATTCCGAAAATGTGCCCAGCGTGAGCAAGACACGCGAGGCCACTCCCATATATGCCCAACATTCACCGCGATGAGCATCGAGAGCCCGCTACAGAAATGCTGACGATACATTCCCCCAGGCAGACCGTACACAGAACATGGCCTGGTAGTTACAATTGAACTTACATCAGAAATAGCCCAACCGCTTCCTGTCTTCCATTGCGGCCTCGCTGCGACGGTCGTCAGCCCGGTCGCCCCGTTCAGTAATGCGCGCGGTCGCGACCTCATTAATGATCTCCGCCAGGCTGCTCGCAGAGGAGCGAAACGCCCCCGTACACGTCATGTCGCCGATCGTACGGAAGCGCACCCTCTCACGACTGACCGCTTCCCCCGCCCGCGGCTCGACGTAGGCCCCGACCGCCAGCAGAATCCCATCCCGGTTGACCACCTCCCGCTCGTGGGCGAAGTAAAGGATGGGCAGGTCGATCCCCTGCTCGGCGATATACTGCCAGATGTCAAGCTCGGTCCAGTTGCTGATGGGGAAGACGCGGAAATGTTCGTTGTTGAGTTTACGCCCGTTGAAAAGGTTCCAAAGCTCCGGCCGCTGGTTCTTGGGGTCCCACTGGCCAAAGCCGTCGCGGTGGGAAAAGAAGCGCTCCTTCGCGCGCGCCTTCTCTTCATCGCGGCGCGCGCCGCCTACGGCCGCATCAATGCGCAGTTCCGCCACCGCATCCAGCAGTGTAACCGTCTGCAACCGGTTGCGGCTGGGATCGCCGTCCGGCTCCTCCTGCACGCGCCCGGCGTCAATCGAATCCTGCACTGAACGCACCAGCAGGCGAACGCCCAGCTTCTTCACCAACTCGTCGCGAAAGGACAGCGTTTCAGGAAAGTTGTGACCGGTGTCGATGTGCAGCAGCGGAAAGGGAATCCGCCCCGGCGTAAAGGCCTTGCGCGCCAGATGCGCGCACACGATCGAATCTTTGCCCCCGGAAAAGAGCAGGCACGGCCGCTCGAACTGAGCCGCCACCTCCCGCAGCACATAGATCGCTTCCGCCTCGAGTTGACGCAGATGCCCGGTCAGGGGAGCGGCGTGGCGCACCTGCGCACTCACGTCTTCACCAGTCGGAGAGAAGTCCGCCTCTCGCCCTCCATCCCCTATGCGGTCGCGGAGGCCGGCGCTCTCCGGTGCCTCTGCTGCTTCAACACCTGCCGGCAGGGTCGTTTCGTCCATGCCCTTCTCTCACCTTCAGCGCTTCGCGATCGGTGGTGGTGGGCGCCGCCCACGGGTCAGACATGGCAATTTACGCGCCGCTGACCACAGAAGTTGGCTACCGTCCTTCAAAGTCACCATAGTACGATGCAACCGCGTTTTCAGCCAAACTTGAACAAGCAGAGTGAGGCGTACGCCAGCCTGCTGAACCGCCTCTCCGGATTAGTACTCTACTGCTCCCACAGTTACAATAGGGGGGCCTCATACCTTCGTGACCAATGCACTCAATTGCCATGATTCCCGGTACTCCCATCACGACAGTTGTATAGGCACTCACTCAGTCAAATGACAGCTCATTGAACTGACTGCGCCCGGGCTCATCTCAGGCCCACAGCTCAGATAACAACTGGAGTTTCCTCAAGGAGGATCCATGAATTGGCAAGCCAGAAGTATGCGCCGTACCAGGCAGGTGAATGACGCAGGCAAGGAGAGGAGCGGGCCGCGCCTGACTCTTCTCGCCTTCCTCGTCCTCCTCCTTCTACTTGTCGCAGCATGCACAACCGATGCCGAAGGCAACATCGTTGCCCCGGTCGTCGCCCCAGCCCCCGTCGACGGCACACAACCTGCCATGCACAGAGGCGTCCCGGTCGGCTTTACCGCAGAGGGATATCCCTTCCGCGGCGACCCGAACGCGCCCATCACCATCTACGAATACAGCGACTACGAATGTCCCTTCTGCGCCCGTCACGTGATCCAGACCGAACCGGCGCTCCTGGCCGGGTTCGCCGAAACCGGTATGGTGAAATTCGTCTTCCGCGATATGCCCCTCTCCTCGATACATCCCAACGCCCTGGCCGCGGCCATTGCCGCCCACTGTGTGGGGGAGCAGGATATCGTCCTCTTCTGGCAGATGCACGACAGGATCTTCCGCACCCAGAAAGAGTGGGCGCCTCGTGAAGAAGCGCTCTCCTTCTTCGCCGCACTGGCACAGGAGTTGGGCGCCGATCCCACCCAATACGGGTCCTGCATGGCCAATAATGAAACGCAGCTGACAAAGGTGAACGAAAGCCTGTCTGAGGCCCAGTCCTTCGGCTTCACCGGCACGCCCAGCTTCCGTTTTGTCTTTGAAGAAACCGGAGAGGCCTTCTCCTTCTCCGGCGCGCAGCCATACGACATGTTCAGCGAGTGGATCGGGACGATCGCGGCCGGCCGCGCGCCCCAGGGCGCGGCCCAGGCGCAGCCGCAACAACAACAGCAGCAAGGCGAAGGCGGGTTGCCCTTCTGGGCGACCGCGGAGGGTCTGAAGCCCGATCCCGACCGGCCCGGTTTCACCTTGGCCGGTGACATGTACAAGGGCAACAGCGACGCCCCCATCGTTGTCGTTGAATTCAGCGATTTCCAATGCCCCTACTGCCAGCGCCATGCCCTGACAACACAGCCGGTTCTGGACGAAGAGTTTGTAAACCCGGGCGCGGTGATGTGGGTATTCAAGCACTTTCCCATCGAAAACATCCATCCCTTTGCCTTTGCCGCCTCGGTCGCTTCCGAGTGCGCGGCCGAGCAAGAGGCCTTCTGGCAGTTCCATCACCGCCTCTTCATCGACATGGATCAGTGGTCCCTCCCGGACAGCACAAACTACTATATGGAGCTGGCGGCGGAATACGAACTGGATGTCGATGCCTTTGCAGCCTGTCTGGCAGAGGACGCGCCCGCGCTGGCCGTGCAGAGCGATATGCAGGACGGCGCGCCCTTTGTTCGCGGCACGCCTACATTCGTCGTCCTTTCCGGCGGCGAGGGTCGGCTGATCCCCGGCGCCCTGCCCACCGACCAGTTCGTAGCCGCTCTATCGCAAATGCTCGCCGAGCTTGCAGCCACAGGCAACGACGGCTAACTGTTGTCTTGCCCCAATTCTCCCATTCTTCGCCGCTAGTTTCTGCTGACCCCTGGCCCCCGGTGTTCGGCGCCGGGGGTTGTTGCATATTTGGGCGGTCGGCAGCAAGCGACCTCCCTTGTGCGGGGGGGACACCCCCCGCAACGCCTCCCGCGAAGACACGCCCAGCCGCCAGTGTGCCGCGACAGGCGCAGGCGGCCGCCAGCCCAAAGTGCCTCGCAACAGCCTGATTCGTGCCGGCGCCTCCAACGCGCAGCCTTGGCGAAGTTCGTAACCTCAGGCGAGATCCACATGCGTAAATTCCGCTACTGCCGAAAAGGTGATCGCTCCGACACTTCCTGCCAGGATCTGCAATTCATTGGCAGATCGTAGGCAAATCGCCCAATAGCTGGGCGGAAGTTTCCGGTCCTCATTTCGCATTTTTCATCGACGGCTCCAGACGAGGGTCACTGACGAAAACCGGAAATAGGCAACCGGTCGACGCCCGCAGGCACGGCCTCTCCAGCCACATCTCCAGTGTAGCCGCCTGAAACTCTTTCCGAAACACATTGCCGGTTCCGGGGCATTTCATCCGCTGCCCACTACCCGGAAACCGGAGCAGGAAACAGGCCCCGGCCTGGGCCGGTTGTCTTGTATCGCCAATCCGCGCTGTGATACAATTTTGACAGATAGAATAGGAGCCGATGCGCGCGCATTTCGCTCACTGCAAGTCTATGCCGTCGAACACCGCGGGATTGGGGTGTTCGACGGGTTTGACCTGTGGGGGACTGTATCCCTGCCGGTAAAGCAGGGGAACTCGGAGCCGATGCGCGTGCTTGCTTCTCTATTGGAACTGGTAGAGCCAGTAATGCGTTGATAGGTTGCTCGCCTCAGTGCAGTACCACAGGTGTCAGGAGCGCCATCTGCACGGAAACGTTTACCAGCGGTCCCCGCTCGTCCGCCGTTTCTCTCAAAATTGGGGCCGGCGGCTTTGGGCCGTGTCTGCTTGTCTGTTAAGTGCCTTTCTCTTCCTGTTGATAACGGGCCATGCCCCCGCGCCGGTACGTGCCGAAGTCCAAACTGCACCTCAACATCAATCCACGACCGGCGCTGCCCCTATCGACGTAATCGTCATCCTCGATGACTCCGGCAGCATGGCCACCTGCTGGCCCTGGCCGCAGGGCCAACCGCCCGCCGGTCCCCCTTGTGAAGACGCCGCGCTAAACGCCCCCAGCGACCCCAACGAACTGCGCTACAGCGCCGCCCGCCTGCTGGTCCATCTGGCCGACAGCGAGGACCGCATCGCCGTGCTGCGTTTCGACAGTACCGCCGAAGGCGTCGGTGCCATGAGCCTGCTGCAGGAGGTTGGAAGCCCTGAAAACCGTAGCCGGCTGGCTGCCTCGCTTCAATCCCCCGAAGAGTATTCGCTGCGCGGCTACACACGCATGGACCTGGGGCTGCAGGAGGCGCTGCGGTTGCTTGAGGTTCATGGCGACCCCGACCGCAGCCAGTACGTGCTGCTGCTGACCGACGGGGAACCGACTGCTCCGTTACATGTCACCGGCCAGAGAGGGACCATCACCAATCTCATGGCGCAGATCGAGGACGCTGGCGCACTGCTCTACCCCGTGATCCTCTGCAATGCCGATGCGGGCTGCGCCGGCGATTTTCTCAAAACCAGTTCGCCGCTGGCGCGGGAGGCCAAGAGTTCACAGGACCTTCTGCTAATCTTCAGCGAGCTTTTCGCCGAAATGAAGTCGGACCGCTCGGTCGTCACCCACCGCAATGTACAGGGCAACCTGACCATCTCCATTCGCAATGCCCATGGCGCCGGCAGTATCGCCTTTGTCAGCCCGCAGTCGGCGATCACCGCTGTAGAACGCGACGGCGCGCCCATGCCGACACAGAGCCTGCTCGCCGACGGCAACATCGACCTCAACGTCGCTGTCGCACCGCTATCTGCCGGTGATTGGGTCGCCAAAACGACCGACCTGAGCAGCTTCGCCGTCGTCCAGGCCGACAGCTATCCTGAGCTGCTCTTCCCCCCTCCAAGCGTGCCAGGCAATACAGCCTCAACGCGCTACTATCCTGCCGGTAAATCCCCTCTCGTCGTTTTTGCCGGCGCCGGGCCCGCTGCGGACGAACCGCTGATGCTCAACGGCAACCTGCCCATTCCCCTCCTGGGACAGGACCCGCTCAGCGGCAGAACGGTCGCCGTCCAGCAGCTTTCAGGCGGCGTGGAAGAGGTCATAGTTCAGTTGGGAGAGGATAGAGAACCGCTGCAACTGCAGCGTACCTTCCGGCTTCTTACCTCGGAGCATCTGCCCAAGGCACAGGTCTTCTCGCCCTCTGCCAGCAAACCCGGAATTCTGCAGGACGGCAGCCTGCAGCTGCAGGTCGGTTTTGGCCCCGGTATCCAACTGGAAGATATCCAGGCCGCCGTCTACATTACCGACCTTGACGGCGGCGATATTGTTTACCGGAGACGCATCAACTGCGGTGAACATGTCTGCTCAGACGACGGCTTTATGCCGCAGGACGGGCGTGACTACGAGGCGCTCTTCCTGGTGACCGCGGCGATCGATGGGGTCCGTTTCGGAGACTATGCGCGCATGCTTCTGGAAGTGGAACCGGCGATCTATGTGCGCGGCCTGCCGGCCGATATCGATCTGGCCAAAATGCCGCCCGAAGGATGGCCGCTCACGGTCCAGGCGAGTACGATTGAAGAGATCGGGACGCTGGAAGCGTCGCTGGTCCTGCGCCGGTCCGATACAAGCGAAATCATGCGCGAGGCCTCCGTAAACCTTTCCGTGGAAGTGCCCGAAAACGGCATTCAAACAGCTCTCCTGCACGTTGACGGCCTCGACCTGCTGCGCCCCGGCCAGTACGAAGGCCAGCTCAATCTGTCGGCCTTTAGCCCCTCCGGTCTGCCCATGGAGGTCCAGGTGCGTCCCGCCCCCTCGCTGGCTGTGCTCCTGGACATACCCCGCTCCCAGGCGCGCATCCAGGTGCAGGAGGCCGACTTCGGCGCACTGCTCTACGATACCTCACCGAACTTCCGGCTGGACGAGCAGATCCTGCTCCCGGTCGCCTTTAGCGGGGACATCCCCTTTCGCTTGACCGTTGAACTGGCCGAAAGCAGTTGCAGCGGCCTCACCGCCACCGCCGGTGACCTGCAACCCATCGAGGCCGCGGGCGACGGCTCGACTGATACCGCGGGCTCGGATGGTACGCAACCGGCGAACTGGGCGCTGCCCTTGCGTCTGCAAAGCGAAGGGCCCATGTCCGCCGGCAGCTGTCACGGCCTCCTTACTCTGGCCGGTCCCAGCCAGGATTTCGATGTCCTTTCCGCTCACTCCCCCTCCGCCGCCGATCCCTCCTCGGCGGCGACTGTGCCTTTCCGTATCCAGATTCGTGATGTGGAGTGGGGTGTCGCCGGCGCGCTCGATTTTGGTGATCTGGGGCGGCCCGGCGAAAAGGCGACGGAGACGCTCTACCTGCGTTTCAACGGCAAGACGCCTTTTGTACTTGAAATCGTTGGGATTACCGCGTCGGGAGAGACCGGCAGCGGCGTGATGAAACTGGATGAACTCTTCCTTGAAGCCCCGCCGGTGGAAGTCAACGGTTTCCCCGATGACGAAGGCTTTTTCGAAGTCCCCGTCACCCTCATCGCCCGCAAAGCCCTGCCCAAAGATGCTCTGCGCGGCTCCTTCTACAGCGGAGAGCTGCTGTTGAGCATTGTCGGCCTGGTTGGCGAGATGAGGTCGGTCGATATCAGCTTCCGCAGCCCGACCCTCTATCAGCGCTATGTGGAGTGGTGGCTGCGTCCGTTCTACACTTTCCCGCTGGTCTTCTGCACCGGACCGATGGCGCTCCTGGCGCTGCTCATTGTGGTAGCGCGTGCCCGCACTCGCGGGTACAATATGGATGACGACGAAGATCCGGGATTGACCCTGCCTGGGCAGGATTCGCCGCTTACGCCTGGATACGCTGCCGTCCCCGTCACGCCGAGTGCGGCCGGGGGGCCAGCGCACGCGTCCTACCCGCCGCCCGTCCCAGGACCGGCGGCAGGTTCTCCAAGCTATTCCCCTGCCTTTGAGAATATCGCTGACACCGCGGCTGCGCGTCCTGCCGGTTCCGGCAGTTCGGACAGCTGGCAAGACGCCGGCGCGGGTGGACAGGAGTCCGCATGGGACTCAGCCTGGGACCAGAATGGCTGGGGAGGCGACCCTTACTCGGCCGCAGGGTCCGGCGATTTCGGCCCGACGGAGCCAGCGGGCGACAACATGGGCTGGTCCTCTCCGACTCCGGGCGATGGGGCGTTCGGCGATGAGCAGAACGGTTCATCCGCCCGCGCCGGTGCGGCCGATCCTTGGAGCAGCCCGCGCGACAGTTTCTAACCCCCGGTTTTCAATGCGCTGCTGCTGCAGCATGCCGCTGGCGCCGGAGATTAAGACTGTTGGAGGCAACCTGTATGAATGAGAACGAGGACGCGAGACTGAGTACGGACGATAAGATTCTTTAGAAGGAAGCCACTTATGGAGCAAAACGGGGCGCCGTTTATCAGTGAAAAGCCGACAATTTATCCGACTCTCGTCGTCGGCGTAGGCGGTATGGGCACCAATGCTGTGCGGGCCGTCAAACGGCGCCTGCGCAAAGCATGGGGCGGCGAAACACTGCCGGCAATGATCCAGCTTCTGGCGCTGGATACCGAACCGCTGATCAACAGGCTCGATCAGGAGCCTCTCTACGCCGATGAATCGGCCTACATGGGCAAATTCGACGCAACACGCCTCGTCGACAACCTCGAAAACCATCCCGAAATCGCCCGCTGGTGGGACTACCCCTCGATCCCGCTCGGCTATATCCACAACGGCGCCAAACAACTGCGGCCCATCGGGCGGCTCTCCTTCTTCCGCAACTACGTCACCTTCAAAAGACTGCTCGAGACTAAATACGCAGCCCTGGACAAGATCCGCGATCTGGAGATGGCGCAGAACCGCCGCTTCCCCGTGATGAGCAACTACCAGCTCGTCTATATCGTCAGCAGCCTTTGCGGCGGCACCGGCGCCGGCATGTTTATGGACGTGGCGCACCGCGTGCGCGCCCTCGTGCGCAGCAACGCCCGCGTCGTTGGCATCTTCTTCCTGCCCGACGTACTCGAAGAGGAGATCAACAGCGACCTGCAGCGCCGGCGCATAAAAGCCAACGCCTACGCCGCGCTCAAAGAGTTGAACTACTTCCAGGAAACGCAGCAGTTCCAGGAGCTATACCCCAGCGAACAGAGGGCGCTGCCCGATACCCCCTACGCACCCTTCGACTTTATTTTTCTGGTCGGGCGTACCAATCGCGACGGCCGCAGCCTGGCACGCAAGGCCGATGCCGAAAACCTGGCCGCACATCTGATCCAGCTCACTGCCATCAGCCATCTGAGCAGCGAGATTCTCGGCCTGGAAGTGAACGTCGTACGCGAGCGTATGTCCGGCAGCGTCGCCGCCGCCGAGGTGGTGAACGACCGCCGCACTGGGCGGCCTCCGGCGAAGGGAAACTACCTGGTCTACAGCAGCTTTGCCGCCTCCGCCATCGTCGCGCCCGACGAATCACTGGTCAACTTCTGGCAGCAGGCATTCCTGGCCGACTGCTTGCGGCGCCTGGCCGCAGGACCGGAGCTCAACGACCCCCGCCAACCGATCTCCCCACAGACACGCCAAAAGGTTGTTACCGCCTGGCAGGGGCTCCTGGCCAGGATGCGGTCCCGCTATCTCTCGCTGGACAACGACCGGCTGGAAGAGATGGCCGAGGAGATTGAGGAACAACGCGGCGCGTGGCTCGGCTTCAAGTCCGCGGTCGACGAAACATTCCGCCAGGTAATCCTCGATACCGGGCTGCGCGGCGCGCTGACGCTGGCCGACCTGCTGGCGCCGCTGAACCCCTCCACCGCGCCCAACGAATCGCTGACAAAACAAAGACTTTTTCTGCTCAACAACCATCCCGTGATGGAGGAGGACCGCGTCCGCTGGCGCTCCCTCCTGGCCCAGCAGGGCGGCGCCGCCGAGCAGATCGGCCAGATCGCCGGTGGCCTCGGCGACCTCATGCTGGCCGCCTTCAACCCCCGCCAGGCCCGCGACCGCGCCCGTGACATGCGCCAGCGCAAGGCCCGCGCCCGTCTTAATCAGCGCCGCGACATCCTGGAGCGAATCCTCGTCGAGCGCCTCTTCGCCTACGGCACACAGCTGCGGGAACTGTTCCGCTCACAGATCGACTATGCCGGCAGCGCACTCGGCCGGGCCAATCATGCTGCCAGGCGGGCCGCGGAACGGATCGACCCCCGCATCCCCGACGGCACCGCCAGCACCAACACCTACTATGAACTGGAGACCGGCGCAGTCGGGCGCGACTATCTGCAGCACTTCTATCGCAACGCAGCCCAGGTCGTCTACTCCAGTGACTGGGAGGTCCTGCTCGGGCCGGTTATCGACCGCACCTTGAACTTCGGACAGGCAGTCAGCGGTGAGGAGCTCTTCGCAAACCTCACCAATGCGATCGCCACCGAAAGGGGCTTGTTGGGCAGGGTGCTGCAGTGCGTCGACATCCGCCACATTATCGGCGTGCAACATGGCGAAGAGACCCAGCACGCCCGGCCTCTACCCAACAACCGCGTCCAGCAGTGGCTGGACCGTCTGAACCCCTACATCCGTTGGGATTCGGACCGATTCAGCTTCCACGACGGCAACCTGGAGCATATCCGCCTGGCCGCCACGCCATCAACGCGCGAGGACGACGCCCAGCTGGCGTTGGCGATGGTCGGTCAGGAGGACATGAAATGGATACCCACCGGCGATACCGGACGCATGGATGCCGTCTGGATCGTACACGGCCTGCCGGTGACACTGATCGACCGTCTGGACGAGTTTCGGGCACAATATGAAAACAAACTCGATTTCCCCGCCCGCGAGGAGTTTCATCTCCATCCCGCCTGGGTCGACCTGCCCGAAATCACCGAGAACGACTTATAGCATTGGTTTGACAACCAGGCCTGCCGCAGATCGGGTGCATCCCAGATTTGGGGTAGGAACAGTTTGGCGGGGAATCAGTGCCAACAGTGGCTGGCGTTGTTTACCGTCCTTGGGCGAGACGCAGTGCAGGCGCCAAGCCGGGCCGTACGGTGGAATCCGTCAGTTGGGGAGGGTGCGAGGACAGGCACAAGGCCGGCACCTACGGGAATCTGATGGGACTGGCGGGACGTGGTCTGGCTGGACACCTTCGATAAGGCACCTGTCACCAATATCGACACCCGGTCGATGAGGCATGTTGTAGGAGAGGGGGCGTTGCGGGGGCGGAGCCCCCGCACAAGGGAGGGCCGAATAGGCCCGACCGCCCAGAAAAGCAGTGGTCAGAGACGGCGCTTATTCTGGCGGAAACTGGAATGGGAACTGACCATGGCTTGGGTGCCTCCAGGGGTATATGAAAGTTCGCCCCAATATTGGGATGCACCCCGCAGATCGGTAGCCCTGTACCAACCCGGGCCATCTGTTATAAAATAAGTTACTTGACGCCGAACGCAACCCGGCAACCAAGAACCAGAAACTAAAACCAGCAACTACCAATGATTCCCGGCGCAACCCGCAGCCGAGCCGCAATACTATGTCTTGGTGGATGGGGCCTGCAGACGATGCTCCACCTGGCGCCGCGCCTGCAGTCTGCCCAGGAACAGCGCTCTGCTACCGGCGTTGACGGCCCCGACCTGACCCGCATCACCCGTTTTGCCGCCCTCCTGCCGTCCGATCAACTCAATCATCAGGACGAGATCACACTCAACCTGTTCACCCTGCGTGATAACCGCCTGCCCCCCTTCTATCTCGAACGGTTGCTCACCGGGCTGATGCGTTCCCCGCCTCCTGCCGTCCCTGAACCGCCGCAGACCACCAACCACTGGCGGGGGGCGACGAGCCAGCGCCGGGCCAGCCTGTTGCTGGCGGCGGCCGGAGACGCGCTGCACCCGCTCCAATGGCAGGACACACAATCTACCCCGTATTCGCCCGCTGCCGCCAAGTCTTCTCGCAGGGGTATCCCATGGCCCTTCCGGCGAACAAACAAGGACGCTGGCGACAGCGGCCTTCCCGGCGGAGCAAATATCCCCCCTGCATCCCCCACAGCCCCTTCTGATCCGCCAACACGGCGGCACGCATTTCGCGCTGCGCTCAGGGACGGCGGCAGCATCGCCCATCTCGTCGCATCAAATATCATTGATCCCATCCGCGCCGACACCCTTGTTCCAGGCGATCCCTTCGTACAGACGACCCTGTACGTGATTGCACCCCTCTATGAACCGTTGACGTCGGCGCTGATCTGGCCGGCGATCGCGCACCAGCTCAACTATCTGGGTCAGCGTCACATCGCCCAGGTCGTCGGCATCTTCGCCGCTGGCAGCTACGCCACCGACAACAGCCGCATTGTCGAAGACGCCTCCTGCTACGCGACCCTGGCCGAATTGGAAGCCTTCTCCGGCCTGCGCCGCGCCAACCTCAAACAGGTCATCTCTTCCATCTGGAAAGGTTCCAAAGCACGGGGCAATATCCCTGAGGAGTGGCTGGGACGACCGCTTTTTGACCGCATCTACCTCGTTGATCGGGAAAAGAGCAATCAGGGCCTCGCACGCAACAGCTACGAGCTCTCCGTACTCGTTGGCAACACCCTGCAGGCCCTAATCGCCGCCGACGGGGCCGCCTACATTGACGAACAGGTCGGTATCGATCTGCGCAACGCCGGTGATCGCCCCTACAGCCTGCTCGGCGCCGCAGCCGATCATGTGCCGCTGGACTATATCTTCCGCGCCGCGCAACAGCATGAAGGAAAGCGGCTCGTCCGTGAGCAGGTCCTGCTCCAGCCCGCGAGCGTACTCGATGCTCCCGTCCCCGGCACACCTGGCCCCGGTTCTGTCGACCGCCTCGAACCACTGGCCTCCCTGCAGCATTTGGGCGCAACCTCGCACCAGGTACTGAACCGGCTCATTGAGCAGATGCCCGATCTCTTCCGTGTGTTGAATCCAGAATCGATCCAGGATCTTGCAGTCCATCCGGGTTATGTGCTGCCGTCAGCTACGGCGCGCAAGATGCGCGGTCTAAATCCGGTCCGCTGGCAGGCCGCCTTCGACAGTCAGCTCCAAAGTGTGCTGGCCCAGTCCGAAGGGGATTTCGGTACAGGCGCTCTGGACACGGCCTGGGGACTTGACGCCCTCGACGCCGAAGGTCTGCCCGTCAACCCCACCGACAACCGCTTTCTGCCGGCCCTTGCGCAGCAGATGCGCGCCCACCTGCTCAACCTGATCGGCTCCGAGCCGTCGGGCCTTATGCATGCGCGGCGCCAACTCCACCAGTGGCTGTTTGAACTGGAGCAGGAACGACTTTATCCGTCTCTGGCAGCAGACGCCGCCGCCTTTGCGCCTGCCAGTGCAGACCGCGTTGAACGACAATTGGAGCTGCGCGACTGGCGCAACCGCTATCGGCGTACGCTCGCCGATAAGCCGTCTCTGTTCGGTTCATTGTCGCGCGTGCTTGGTCTGCTGAGCGGTATCGTAATACTGACCCTGCTCTACCTCTTCGGAACCGGGTTGGTGAACAATGCGGACGATATCGTCACCGTGCAAAACGATCCTTCGGTGCTTACCCAGTTGATGACCGGCGCCTCGCTGGACGCAGTCGTCGACTTCATCGGCAACGAAGCTAACGCCGCCACCTTTATCGGGTTGATGATCGGCGCGTTTCTCGGCGCTACCACCTCATACCGGCGGCGGGCACAGCGCGTGCAGAAGCTGCGGCGCGAACGGGTCAATCTGGCCTGTTCCGAACTGACCGCCCGGCTGCAGAACAGTGTGTGGCGGGGCTTGGGCCGCGTCCATGATCGTCTGGAACAGCTGCTGAAACAGATGGACCACACCCTCGAACAAACCTGCCTGTCATTGCAGGACTGGTCCGTCAGCGAGAACATGCCGCCCCTCCCGCCGGAGGATGCGATCACCTCCCACCTGTACCGGCCCCATCTCAGCCAGAACATGTGGGAACGCTGCCTGGCCTTCATGCGCGGCCGCCAGGATGCTGATGCCGGCGGCCAGACTGCCGGACACCCCCATTCCGCCGCGCCCGGCTACAGGGGAGGGGAAGAGCGCCTGCGCGCTATCTGGACAACACCCAATCGACTCCAACGGCTGGCCGCCCTGTTTACCGGTCAGGAAGCATCGTCCCTCCCTTTCGCTGATGTTCTGGCCTCCTATATGCGCGAGAGCGCCCAGGCTGCGGCCGGCGAAAACCCCCCTGCCCTTCCCGAGCAGGAGCCGGAAGGCGGCCGGGTCGAGCATGATAGTGAAACCGAAGCAGCGCGACGGGCTTTCGTACGTACGCTCGCGCAGGAGTACAACCTGGAGCATCTGCTCTGGCGCGACGCCTCCTCGGCAGAGGGTTTTGCCTCTCTCTATCCCGACGGGGAGTTCACGCCGGTCTCGACCGCCACCCTACGCTATCTGGAAAGCATGTGGAATCATGCCAAACCCTCTGCTAACTACGATGTATCGGACCGGCTCGCCGCGCACGGGCTGCCGGTGGAGTTCGCAGCGGTTTCCGGCGACCCCGACAGCGACCTGACCGAGGACGTTATGCAGAGCCTGCGCATTCCCCGTCTTCTGACCGGCAATCCTTTTCAGATCGCCTTCGTCCGCACCCTGCACGGTCTTGAGTTGAGCGATCTGGGAAGCATGACGCGCTACCTGGCCGAGTTGGGTCGCATGGACAGCGCCGCGCGCCAGCAGATCCTGCTCACCGACGTCATCCACTCGGAGATGTATAACCAGCAGGACCCGCGCGATTCCCGCACCGCCTGGTCATAGCCGCTACACCGCCGCGCAAAAGCTCTTTTGAGTTGGGAACAGAATCCAATCGCGGATTACCGGGGCAACTGCAGCTGGCTAATCCGCTACCGCTTCGCCGTAGGCGTGGGGTCTGCTTGCCGCGTCCTCATCAGCCTGCCCTGGCTGCGCGGGCGGAACGCCCTCGATGCCATCTGCAGCCAGCACAGGGAGCAGAGCGGCAATCGCACATTCGACCATCGAATCATCGGGCGGGCGGGTGGTGATGCGCTGGAGCAGCAGACCCGGCGCAATCAGGAGCCGCATAAACGGGTTTTCGGCATGGTTGGCGCTGAAGCGGATAATCTCATAGGAGATCGCGGCAACCAGCGGGACGAGCATCAAACGTGTGACAAAACGCAGAAGCAACGCCAGCCAGGGAATTTCAATCCAGGCAAACGTGAGAGGGGCGAAAAGGAGAATGCTGATCACAAGCACGTATAGCAGGAAACTGGTGCCGCAGCGTACGTGCTGAACACTGTACTTCTGTACATTGTCTACCGTGAGTCGCGCGCCGTCCTCGTAGGCGTTGATCGCTTTGTGCTCGGCGCCGTGATACGCGAACACGCGGCGAATATCGGGCAGAAGGCTGATCGCCCACAGATAGACCACAAACAAAATCAGGCGGATGCCGCCTTCGGCCACGGCGTCGAGATAGGGGTTGTGTTCAAAGAAGCCCGCAAACCAGCGGCTGGCCATCGTCGGAACAAGGAAAAAAATCGCCACTGCAAACGCGAGACTCGTCGCGATCGTCGTCCACGCCACCGGGCCGGAAAACTCGACCTGCTCCTCGGCGTCATCCTCCTGCATCGCCACGTCTGCACTCCACATCAGCGCCCGCATCCCCAACCCGAGCGCATCCCACAGCAGGGCCAGCCCCCGTACAAACGGCCACTGCCCCCACTTGCGCGTATAGATCTTGGCCGTGAGCGGCTCCTCATGGATGACGATTGTGCCCTGCGCGTTACGCACCGCAATCGACATCGCCTTGCGGCCCCGCATCATCACGCCTTCAATAACAGCCTGGCCGCCGTAGTATTGTTTGCTCACAAGTCTCGCTCATTTGGCGGAGCGGCACTGCAGTGGCCGCCGCTCTTTCCTGTTGTTTATAGGGCTGAAGTTGCCCTCTGCTGCAAGGCAGAACAACCGCTATTGCGCCATCGGTCGCCAGATCGCGCCTGCATACAGCGAACGTGATTGTAGCACCGCAGTTTTGGAGGAAGCAAACCCTGGGTGATCCGTTCCAACAAGCAGTCCGTCGCAGTCGCGTGGCTGGATCCGGGAACCTCGCGCTACGTCATAGCTCGGAACTGCTTTATTCCGTAAGTATGGACCTGCTCCTGACAGCAACTGCCTAACCTCTCTGCTATCATTTTTCCAGCCACTTTTGGTCAATTTCTGTGACTACTCAGCCATAGTCAGTTCGCGACGCTGAACGAAGTTATCTCACTCCTCTCATCGCATTTGGGCGGTCGGGCCTATTCGGCCCTCCCTTGTGCGGGGGCTCCGCCCCCGCAACGCCCCCTCTCCTACAACCTCGCGCCGCAGCGAGTGTGTGGGCAATGCGACCTTGGCGACCCGCGGCGACCAGAACTTCCCCCGCCTCCTGATAGATTCCGAAAATGTGCCAGCGCAAGCAAGGCAGTACCCATATATCCCCGACGTTCACCGCGATGACCATCGAGAGCCCGCTACAGAAATACTGACAGTGCAATCCGCCCAGGCAGACCGCACACAGTACACACACAGAACATGGCTTGGTAGTTACCAACAATTTCCTTTCCCTTCTTTCTGGAGCTTCCTCACTCATTCTCCATGAACCATTCAGGGACTTATCCTGATTCGGAAAACTGTCTGTCCAAACGGTCGCGATCAGGCAGTGAATGTCCCGAGACCGGCCCATTTGAGCGAGACAATCCCTGTCAGATACTGCTAAAGTGGGGAAGGGGATAATCTTGCGGCCTCAAAGCAGGTAGCACATTCAGTTGGCCCGTCTTGCATCTGATCACGCTATGCCAAACAGTGTCAAAGGGCCTTGAAAATGCCCAGCCAAACTGTGGGGTTCGTCCGAGTCTGCGAAACTGTCGCTATCGGCAATTTATTGACAGCAAGAATTCCCTTACAGTATCATCACTTTCACAATGGATGCATCCGCTTGGACCTGTCACGCGGACTGAAGGAGGATGAAAAATGCGAAATATACTGAAATTCGTCTCGCTACTGCTGGTAGCATCTCTTGTGCTGACGGCCTGTGCTTTGGCGCCGCCCGCGCCCGTGGACGAACCGGCCGTTGCCGCTCCCTCCGCAGATGGAGAGAAGATCATCTACCTCGGCGCCGCTGTCAGCGAAACCGGCAGGTTCTCCCGCGAAGGCAAAGATACGCGTCAGGGGTACGGCCTATGGCTGGACTGGGTGAACAATGAGTACGGCGGTATCAAGGTTGGCGACGACCGCTATAAGGTCGAGCTGATCATGTACGACGATGAGGGCGACCCCGATACGGCTGCCCGCCTCGTCGAAAAGCTGATCAACGAGGACCGCGTCGACTTCCTCCTGGGACCCTACAGTTCATTCCTGACCCAAAGCGCCAGCGCGATCGCTGAAAAGTACGGCAAGATCATGATCGAGGGCAACGGCGCCGCGCAACCGCTCTTTGAACGGGGCTTCCAGAACCTGTTCGCGGTGTTGACGCCGGCACTAAACTATACCCGGTCTGCCCTGCAGTTGCTGTCGGAGAAAGGCGCCAAAACGGTCGTCATCGCTTACGAGGACACCGCATTCCCCACCAGTGTAGCCGATGGCGCCCAGCAGTGGGCCGCTGAATTTGGGCTCGAGGTGTTGGGCGTCGAAACCTATCCTGTAAACGTGGCCGACGTCAGCGGTATCATGTCAAAGTTCAAGGAGCTGGAACCCGACATTTTCGTGGGCGGCGGTCACTTTAACGATGCCGTTCTCTTCATTCGAGCAGCCAAAGAGCTGGACTTTAACCCCAAGGCCATGGTGATCACCGTCGGCCCCAGCAATCCGAAACTGATCGAAGAGGTCGGCGCCGATACCGAATATGTCATCGGCCCGACGCAGTGGGAAGCGTCGATGAGCTACGCCGACGACTACTTCGGCACCGCCGCCGAGTACGCGGCGCGCTATGAAGATTTTTGGGGCGAGCCGCCCACCTACCAGGCCGCGGAATCGACCGCCACCGCGCTGGCCCTGCACATCGCCATCGAGCAGGCCGCCTCGCTGGACACCGATGCCGTCCGCACAGCCCTGCGCAATCTTGACGTCGTCACCTTCTACGGCCCCATCAACTTCGATGAAAAGGGCCGCAACGCCGGCAAACCGATGGGGGCAATCCAGATCCAGAACGGCAAGATTCTGGTCGTGGCGCCCACCAATGCTGCGGTGGCCGAGCTGAACTACCCGGCGCCGCCCTGGAAAGATCGCTGAACCGAGCTGGCCTCTGGTCATCGGCTAATGGACCAACTTTCGCAGGCTCTTGTCAGTGGGATTTTGCTCGGCGGCTTTTACGCGGTCATGGTGCTGGGGTTTTCCGTCATTTGGGGCGTGATGGGCGTGATCAACCTCGCCCACGGTGAATTCCTCATGATCGGCGCCTACATGGCGTGGGGCCTGTTCCGCCTCTTCGGCATGGACCCCTTCGCCTCCCTTGTGCTGATTCTGCCCCTGATGTTCCTGGTTGGCTACCTCTTGCAGATCGTTCTGATCAACCGCATCGTCGAGCGCCCCCATCTGATGACTCTGCTTGTCACCTTCGGCGTCTCGATCGCAATTGCAAATCTCTTCAAAATCCAATTCACGTCGGACCCGCGCAACGTGGCCGTAGCCTACAACGGCTCCGTGCAGCTGGCGGGAGTCACCTTCCCAATCGTCAAGACCATCATCTTCGGCGCAGCCCTGTTGATCATGGCCAGCCTGCACCTCTTCCTGCAGCGCACACGTCTCGGCAAATCGATCCGCGCCGCCGCCCAAAACAAGACGGCCGCCCGCATCGTCGGCGTCGATATCAACCGCGTCTACGCCATTACGGCCGGTATCTGCATCGCCCTGACCGCCGCCGCCGGTGCAATGCTCAGCCCCACGCAGGCGATCTTCCCGTTCATGGGGCCGCCCTTCACCTTAAAGGCGGTCACGATCACGGCTCTGGGCGGCCTGGGGCGTATTCCCGGCGCACTGATGGGAGGCATGGTCCTCGGTGTCACCGAGATTTTCGTCGCAACCTATGTGGAAGGCATCGGCACCAATCTCGGTGTCGCCACCAGCTTTGTCCTGCTTGTCCTCATCCTGGTGGTGCGGCCCCAGGGACTGATGGGCGGTCTGCGCCCGATCGACGCGGAGGCCGAGTGATGGAAACCGGACCACCCCCAAACAAGAGCGAGAAGAGCGAGAAGAAAATGTCTCCCTTTCGATTTCTCGCCCCCGTTCATTCGCTCCTTGCCGGCTGGGCCGGGCTCGCGCTCTGGCTCCTGCTGCTCCTCCTGCTGGCTCTGTACCCGTACACTGGCGTTTCCGGCGTCGCCCTCTTCGTCGGCAGCCAGCTCTTTGTACTTGTGACTCTGGCCTCCAACTGGAATCTGATCGGCGGCATGACAGGCTACGTCGACTTTGGACACGCCGTCTTTTTCGGCATCGGCGCCTATATCATGGGCATCCTCGTGACCGGCAGCCCCCTTCTGATCTCCCCGGAGTGGGGCTTCTGGCAGGCTCTTCCGGCCAGCGGGGTTGCCGCGGCACTTTTCGCCCTCCTGGTCGGCCTGCCGACCCTGCGTCTGAAAGGCCCTTACTTCTCCATCGCCATGCTCGGGACCCTGGTCGCGATGCGCGAGATCGCACGCGTGTTGCGCCCGATCACCGGCGGCGGCGTCGGCCTCAATCTGCCGCCAATTCTCAACCGGTTGGGCGACTACTATCTGATGCTGGCGGTCATGGGTCTGGTCGTTTCGCTGATCTGGTGGATCCAGCGCAGCGAGTTTGGACAGAGCCTCATCGCCATCCGCGAGGACGAAATCGGCGCCGAAATGCGTGGCATCAACACAACGCTCCACAAAATCGCCGCCTTCATGATCGCCGCCTTTTTCACAGGAATCGTCGGCGGATTCTGGGCTTGGCAGAACACCTTTATCGATCCCGATATCGTCTTCGTCGAAGCCCGCACGGTCGAAATGGTCATGATGTCGATGCTGGGCGGCCTCGGCACGGTCTGGGGCCCGCCTCTCGGTGCAGTCGTCATCTACTTCCTGCAGGATCTCCTCTGGGGCAGTCTGTTCGGCGTGCATCTGCTGGCACTCGGCTTGCTGCTGGTCGTGATCGTGCTGTTCATGCCGGAAGGTATCCTGGGCACCTTGGGAGACCGCAGCAGCACATCGCTCGGACGGCTCCTGAGCCGCGTCGGCAGGAGCAGGTAGTAGACTTTGGAAGGATACGCAACCAGACGCCAACCGCGACCATGACCCCTGACCGACAGCCCCTACTGCAGGGGCATACCGTTTCCAAATACTTCGGCGGGCTGGCCGCTGTCAACAACGTCGATTTCGCAGTCTACCCCGGCGAAATCGTCGGCCTGATCGGGCCCAACGGTAGCGGCAAGACAACCCTCTTCGACTGTCTGAGCCGCTTACAAACCATCGACAGCGGCGAAGTATCCTTTAAGGGACGTGACGTGACACGGGCGCGCCCCTATCAGGTTGCCAGAATGGGGCTGGCACGCACCTTCCAATCGGTGCGCGTCTATCGCAAAATGACCGTTCTCCGCAACATGCTGATCAGTCACCAGTGGCGGGATACATCCCTTCTGCGCATGCTCCGGCCCAGCCCTGCCAGCACCGCCCGTCGCGCCCATCAGCTGCTCGACTTCCTCCAGATCGGCCATCTGGCCGGCGAGGAGGCAGGCCACCTGTCCGGCGGACAGCGCCGCCTGCTGGAGATCGGCATGGCCCTGATGCCCGATCCCGACATCCTGCTTCTGGACGAAGCCACCTCCGGCGTCAATCCAACCCTGATCGAAACCATCAAAGATCGCATCCGCACACTCAACGCCCAGGGGAAGACTTTCCTCTTGATCGAGCATAACATCAACTTCATCGCCGATCTCTGCAGCCGGGTCTACGTGCTCAACCACGGCGAAAAGCTGGCCGAAGGCACTCCCCAGGAGATCCTGCAAAACGAAGCCGTCATCGACGCCTATTTCGGAGCCTGAATCCGGTAACCTTCCTCCATTCACTTGGCACTGAAGTCACTGACCACCGACCACTACAAATGTCTGCCCCTCTCCTCACCGTCGAAGACGTATATGCCGGCTATCAGGATTTCGATATCCTGAAGGGCGTCTCCCTCGTCGTGCATCCCGGTGAAATCGTCTGTGTCATCGGCCCCAACGGCGCCGGCAAATCGACCGTCTTCAAGGCGATTTACGGCTTCGTCAGCGTGCGTCTGGGCAAAGTCCACTTCGACGGACAGGAGATCACCAACGCCCGCCCCCAGGATGTCCTCAGCGCCGGCATCTCTATCGTCCCTCAGTTGCGCAGCGTATTTCCGCAGATGACGGTCATGGAAAACCTGGAGATGGGCATGTATCTCGAAGACGACCAGGCGCGCACCCGCCAGCGCATCCAGTACATCTTCGAGCTGTTCCCGCGCCTGGCGGAACGGCGCAGTCAGATGGCCGGCACCATGTCCGGCGGCGAGCAGCGCATGCTCGAGATCGGCCGCGCCCTCATGCTCGAACCCAAGATCGTGATGATGGACGAGCCCAGCGCTGGTCTCTCCCCGCTGATTACCCGCATGATCTTCGAGAACATCCGCCGCCTTAACGATGAGATCGGCCTCACCGTCCTCATGATCGAGCAAAACGCCCGCCAGGGTCTCGAAGCCAGCCACCGCGGCTACGTCCTCGAACTGGGCCGCAACGCCTACGAAGGCGAAGCCCAGGCCCTCCTCGACAACCGCGACGTCCGCCGGGCCTTCCTGGGGGGCCGCTGAGACACCAAAGAACTGTGAAGTTCTATGCATGCAGGGCATTCAGTCTACGATGTGCCTACCGTTGACTGTCCGATTCTTGGGGGTGGATGATACGTATTCAGGTCGTTGTCTAAGTCAATCCATGCGGGTTTGAAGGAGTCGGCTACCGGTTTAACATTTCTTACAATGTGAAAATCCCCTACAAGAATCCATCAACACCATGAACATCGAACTCGTAGCCTACTCCCAAGCCAATCCAGCCCTCGACCCCGCCGGCCTGCTCGAAATGAGCGACTTGGCAACCATCTGGAACGGCGCCAGCACTTACCCCGAAAATGTCATCGAATATGCCGGCCGCGTCTGCTATCGCAGCACGCATCGCATGGGCACCGCGCCGCGGTTCATCGTCAACCGCGTCAAGGAAGGCCACGAGGACATCATCGAGCACATCGTGGCCACCGTGCGCGTACGCAACAGCGAAGAACCCCTCCGCTGGCGCATGCTCAACCGCCACTGCGAGGTGACGCAGGAAGCCGACGGCAGCTGGCTCGTCAGCGCCAACACACGTGTCTGGCTGGACTTCTTCCGTCGCGGGATCGGACTGCAAGCGATGCCTTATCTGCAAGTGATCGCGCCCAAAGTCTACGCCGAATTTGCTGCCGAAATCCCAAGCAGCAACGGCGCCCAGGCCCCGGAACCTGCCGCCATCCCGCCGCCCCCGTCCATGCCCTCACTCGATTTGGACACGTCCTGTCTGCGCCCGCGCGAGGAAGGCCCCCTGCGCGTGACGCTGCTGGCCTTTACCCAGCCAGGGCTCGACGACGCCGAAGCCCAACTCCACCACGGTTCGGCCACCTTCTTTTTCGAAGGGATAAGCCGCGCCTGCACACACCAACTGGTGCGCCACCGCCTGGCCAGCTTCAGTCAGGAGAGCCAGAGGTATGTGGGATTAGACAAAGGGGAATGGAGCGCCGTTGTTCCACCGGCCTTCAAGGACAACAAGGGGGCCCAGGCCAAGCTGGATGAAGCCTGGGAATTTATACAGCAACTCTACCTGGAGTTGCGGAAAATGGGCATTCGCAAAGAGGACGCCCGGTTTCTCCTGCCCAATGCAACCGAGACCCGCATCGTCACCAGCATGAACTTCGCCGCCTGGAGCCACTTCCTCTGGCTGCGCGCCGTCGACAAAGCCGCCCAGTGGGAAATTCGCCGACTCGGCCAGCTCGTACTGGAGATGCTCTACACCGTCGCTCCCGACGTCTTCCAGGAACACTGGAACGTATACCGGGAAAAGTTCCCCGCGTCCACGTAGCCGCGCCGGGCACCATGCAATGACCCCCTGCCCGCAAGGAGCGCGCTGATCGTGTTCGAGCGCTTTCACAATCGCACCGCGCGCGTCGCCGTCGTCGGGCTCGGCTACGTGGGCCTGCCTCTGGCCGTCGCCCTGGCCGCATCCGGCTACGAAGTCGTCGGCATCGATCTGGACCCCGCCAAAATTGAGGCCGTCAATCAGGGACGCTCTTACATCGCCGACGTTGCCGACACCGACTTACTCCCCCAGGCGACCCGTCTGCGCGCGACAAGCGACTACGCCGTCCTGAGCCAGTGTGATGCGGTCTCAATCTGTCTGCCCACGCCGCTCGACCGTCAAGGGCAGCCGGACGTTTCCGCCATTCTCGCCAGCGGCCACGAGATCGCCAGTTTCCTGCATCCGGGCCTGCTCGTCGTCCTTGAGTCCACCTCCTATCCCGGCACGACAACCGACCTGCTGCTGCCCCGCCTCGAAGCCGCCGCCCAACCGCGTGGATGGCGCGTGGGCGACGACTACCATGTCGCCTTTTCACCCGAGCGCGTTGACCCCGGTCGCACCGACTGGACCATCCAGTCCACGCCCAAAATCATCGCCGGCGTGACCAAAAACTGCCTCGCCGCTGTCCAGGCCTACTACGGACCGGTCTTCGACACGCTGGTGCCCGTCTCTTCTCCGTCTGCCGCTGAAATGGCCAAACTGTTCGAAAACACCTATCGCTTTGTCAACATCTCTTTGGTCAATGAGCTGCTGCTGATGTGTGACAAACTGGGGTTGGACTGTTGGGAGGTGCTGGATGCCGCCGCGACCAAACCCTTCGGATTTACTCGGTTCACCCCGGGGCCGGGGGTTGGCGGCCCTTGCATTCCCGTCGACCCCTATTTTCTCGCCTGGAAAATGAAGTCGATCGACGCCGAGGCCCGCTTTATCGAGTTGGCTGGCCGGATAAACGCCGAAATGCCGCGCTTTTGGGTGCAGAAGGTGCAGGATGCCCTCAACGACGCCGGCCAAGCCCTCAGAGGCAGCCGCGTCCTCGTGCTGGGCGCGGCCTACAAGCCCGACGTAGCCGATGCGCGCGAGTCACCGGTCGTCGATATCCTGCAACGCCTCCTGCAAAAGGGCGCGCAGGCCAGATATCACGACCCGTATATCCTGTCTTTGGCGGAAATGGGAGTTCCTCTTACCGCGGTAGCCGATCTTGAAGGGGAGGTTCAGAAAGCCGACTGTGTGGTGATCGCTACCGCGCACAGTGTCTATGACTGGGCATCAATCGCGCACGGCGCGACTCTATTGGTCGATACCCGCTTCATTCTGAAGCATGGCTCGTAAGACACCGTCATTTACAGGCGTTTCTCGAACCGCTGATCGTGACACCGAGGACTACTGATCAGAGTTTCCTGAATTGCGTTGGGTTTCCTCGCGCGTCCCTTCGCGCTCGCCCTGGTTCTGGCTGCCCATTAAACGGGGCTGAATGCCATGTGCTCGCAATATCTGACGGATAGTTTCCACGGAGATCTGGTCTACGACTCCATCGTCGATAAGGTATTTGCGCAACCGCTGCAACGACCACTGACTGAACGGCAAATTCAGTGAAGTGGGATCGGCAGAGGCGATGTCAACGATCGCCTTCCGCTGCGCCTCCGTAAATACGGGAGGACGGCCGGGCGATTTTCCGCTGCGCAAACCATCAAGGCCATGTTTATTGTAGCGATGGATCCACTTCCGCACATTGATCGGATGCAGATCGACTTCGCGGCTGATTTCCTGGACCTTTTGGCCCTGAGCAGACAGGAGGATGATCATAAGGCGCTGAATCGAAACGTCATTCTCCATATTCTGGATTGTACGTTCCAATTCTTCCCACTCTTCCTCCTCCAATTTCCGAACGTAAAGTGCCATGAATTCTCTCCATTATTGTCCGCCGGCAACTGCCCGTCTGGATGGGGGCGGCGAACAAACCCCTTCCCTACAGCTGAAAGGTGCGGCTATTGTCCTCTACAACTCTCTGATTGTAGTTTGTTACGTGCCTCAAGAGTCTTCTGTGCAAGTTTTGCCAGGTTTCACTCTGCAGAACCGCCTGGAGCCGTTCCAAATCGGAAACTTCGCCAATCGTTAGCATTTGCGGGCCGTTTCCATAGATGGTATACCAAACTTCTGCGGGGTTGATTCCCAACCGCATCAGTCCCGGTGCATATTCGCGCATGACAAACTCAAAATAGGGTTGTTCATGTCCCATTTTGATGTCCCACTGCATCAACAAACGTACCATATGCACTCTGGCTGTGCCCAACAGAAGTGCGAATCCTCTACGTGTAGTCACCCCAGTCGACAAAGGGGTGCATCTTTTTATGCGCATTACATCATATCAAGAGTGTCCTAAGATCGCAACTTTTCTTTGTCGGTTTTTCCTCTGTATCTTCTGTTGTGGAGTCTTCCTGTCCGGCGGCCGCGATCTCCTGTTTGCCGCGCCTTCGGCTGAGAACCGTATCCCTGAACGAAGACGCCAATCGGAATATGCCGTTGCATCGCACCTCCTCCTGCAACCTGCCCTTGAGACATCCCCAGTTCTGCTTTCCCATACGCTGGACGTTCGTGTCGCAACAGTTGACGGCCGTTCGCTGACTCTGCAAATCGAAGCCTCCTACCGCCTGCATAATGAGGAAGACGAGGCGATTACAGCCACTCTGCTCGTCGCGCAACCTGCAGACGCCGCTGCCGCCGGGCGTCCCTTGCCCCGCAACATCACTGTGGCCCTTGATGGACAGCCGCTCGCCCTCCAATCCGCCGGTCAGAATGTTGGGCAGAGCGTTCAGGCAGAGTTCGACGCTGATGCCAGGCGGCGTCTCACCCTGCGCTACGATCTTCCCCTCGCCGCTACGCAAACCTTCGACTTCCACTACCCAATATCTGAGCTGCTCACCTGGTCCAGCGATATCAGCGGTTGGCGCGTAACGATCGATTTTGCCAACTTGGACCAGTGGCTGGCCCCCTCGGACAGTTGGCTGCAGATATCCCCGCGCGGCTGGAAAATGCGCGCCAGCCAGTTGGAATGGCTGCGTGAGGAGCGGCCTCCCACCACAGACGTCCACTTCCAGGCGCTTCATCCACAGTGGATACGGGAGATTCGTGCCGCCCAGGACGCAACACGCGCCCAAAACGATCTGGAATCAATGCAACGGCTGGGCGACCTGTACGCGCAACTGCACCAGGCCCCCGCTCTCCGCACCGCGTCGCGCGACCGCTTCTATGAACAGGCCCTGGCCGCCTACACGCAAGCGCTCCAGCTGGGCGAGGAACGCATCCGGCCGGATACTGTTCTCGCCGCGGTGCGTTACCGGCTGGCAGCGCTCTATCGCAGGCGTGCAATTGCCGACAATGGCTCCGTCGATAGCGTCTACGTCGCGCTCATGGTGGCAGAGGCGGAGAAAGCTCTCCCGGCGACGCCGCAAGGGCCCACCCGACTGGAGCTGCAAAGCTGGGTGGCCCAAGGCCTGCAGCATCAGTTGCGTGTCGTCCGCTTGCAGGAAAACTGGCCCCAGGCCCTGCTGTTAATCGAAAGGTTGGCTCGCCTGCCCGCTGAAGTCGTCGATCCGGCCACCCTGGAAGACGAACGACGGGCGCTGCTCTTGCACGAAGTTTTGCAACAGTTGCAGGATGGCAATGAAGAGGCTGCTGTGTCGCTGGTCGGTCAAGAGGTACTGACCGGAGAGGCCCTGCCCCCGCCAGAGTATCAAACGCTTTTTGCTAATTGGCAGATTACGGTTACAGTATCCCAGAATGACATGTCCATCAGTGCCCTGGCGCGCCCCATCTTTCAGAGGCGGGTCGACGGCGAGAGTGCCTTGAACAACCTGTTGAACTCTTGGTCAAATTCCGGGGCCGCAAATGCGGCACTGACAGAGGAAGCAGGCGCGTTTCTCATTCAGCTGGACCATCTCGACGCCGGTAAACGTCGGCTTCTGGCCCAGAACACGCCCCAACTGACTGACTGGGCGCTGTTGCGCAACATCCTTACGACGACCGAGCAGGATACACGGCAGGAAACCCAACTGCTGTGGCAGCGGACCACACAGGCGATCGATGTGGACTTCCGGCCAGTCGGAGACCTGTGGCACAGTATGGCAGCCTCACTGGAAAGAGAGGCTGCCGCAGCTGAGGACACAACTGCGGCAACAACCGCGTCGAGTCGCGCCGAAGCCGCCGCTGAGGAGATCCGTCAGGCTTTGCGAGCGGCGCAGCACCGGCTGGAAGCGGGCCGCTGGCGTCGGTTGGTCTCGGACAGCACTGTGCAGGTCGAAATAGGCGAACGGCCCGACGACGCCTCCCCGCAGCGGGTCTGGCTGTTGAGCCTGACAGATCCGCCGCAGCGGCTCACGAACCATTTTGAGAGCATTAGCGTAGTGCGGCTGTGGCTTGCCATCGCCCTGGCCGTCGTCCTCAGTTCTCTGTTTGCAGGTCTGCTGTGGCTGCTGCTTTAATGTCCGAACCGTGATTGATCCTCTTGCCGGCCTGACAGGTTCCGATGCGCCGCCGCTCTGTCGCAAGAGTTTGGCTGTCCGTCGTCTGCCTGGCAACCTCAAATTCTGACTATGCGAGACCAACGTAGGGACCCACTTCGCGCAACCGAATCAGAAACCGCCGGTACGGCCGCCGACACCGGTGCATCAGAGTTCGTCCCCGCCGCCTCGGAGGAGACAGCCGCTTCTCTGGTGGACGCCCATGTGGGATCTGACGATCAGTCCCAATCCCCCTTAGCCTATTTCCGTGAGGGACGGTTGGTCACACTGCTGCTGCTCGGATTCATCTATGTCATCCTGGCGCTCTCGCTCAGTAATGCCGGCTGGACCAGCGCCATGAGCATGAGCATGCTGGTTGCTGTCGTTCTGGGCGCGCTGACCATGGGCGCCCTGATCTCCTTCAGCCGCTTTGACAGTTTCTTCATGCTTTCCCACAGCTTTGCCACCGGTTTGGCGTGGGTGTTCTTCCTGATGACCTTTCTCGTGGAGGACGAACAGCGTGTCCAGGCCTTCATAGAGAGGGGCATCCCCGTCCTGCAAGCCCGCGCCTATTTCCTTCTTGAGCGCTGGCTGGAATGGATCGAAGCCGCCATTAACCGGCAGGCCAGCAACGACAACGTCGTCTTCATCTTTGAAATCGGCTTTCTCGTCTGGTGGCTCACCTACCTGGGTGTCTGGTCTGTCTTTCGGCACGGCCACGTCTGGCGGGGCGTCCTTATGGCCGGCATCGCGCTCCTGGTCAATACCCACTACGCGCCCGTGTCGGTCATGGGGTTCCTCGTTGCCTACTGCATTGTCGCACTGCTGCTCCTGGCCTGGACCACTCTTGTCGACCACCGCCAGCGCTGGCGTTCCCAGAGTATCTATTTCAGCGAAGACATCAACTTCGATTTCATGCGCTCCGGCTTCATGTACACCATGGCCGTGATCGCCCTCGCGTTTATCGCGCCCAATATGGGGCGTAGTCTCCCCTTCCACGACCTGCTGCAGCCCGTCAACATGCGCTGGGAGGCGGCAATGCAGGAGTGGAACCGCCTCTACCAGGGTTTGAATCGACAGACCCGGCCAGTCCAGACAGGATTCGGCCGTACCTTGACCTTGGGCGGTGAACGCACCGTAAGCGACCGCCTGATCATGGAGGTGGAGGCGCCAACCGGGCGCTACTGGCGCGCCGTCGCTTTCGACCGCTTCACCGGCCGGCAGTGGATCAACACCGCCGAGGGCGAGAATACATACCGGTCGAATCAGCCCATCCCGGCGAGGGAGTGGACTGCCCGCTCGCCGGTCACTCAAACCGTCACGATTCGAACTCCCACCGGAAACATCCTCCTGGCCATGCCGGACGTTGTGCAGGCAAGCATTCCGCTGGCCGCGCTTCAGCAGCCGCTTGACTACGTTGACCCGGCCGATTCGGCCTCACGCGGTCGAAGGGACAGCGAACTTACGTGGGCGCGCTCCAGGATAACGCTGGAGGCGGGCGAAAGTTACCGGGTCATCAGCAGCCAGACTAATGTCACAATACGCGAGCTGCGTGAAGCCGGACTTGTCGAATATCCGACACAAGATCTTACCCGCTACCTTCAACTTCCCATCACTTTCTCACCGCGGGTAGCAGAGTTGGCTGAGCAGGTTATGGCCGGCGAGTCCACAACCTACGACAAAGTCAAAGCCCTGGAGCGATTCCTGCGTACCTTTGCCTACGACGAAGGGATCAAGGCTCCAGCCCCAGATCAGGACCCGCTTGAGTATTTCCTCTTCGACATCCAGAGCGGCTACTGCGATTACTACGCTTCGGCCATGGCGGCCATGCTGCGCAGCCAGGGGATTCCCGCACGCGCGGCCAGCGGCTACGCCGAGGGAACTTACGACCCTGAGATCGGCACCTATCTGGTTACGGAACGGGACGCGCATACCTGGGTCGAAGTCTACTTTCCACAATATGGCTGGATCGAGTTCGAGCCCACCGCCGGCGAGAGTATTCTTGATCGCCCCTCCGGCGTAGAACTCCAGGACAGCGGCCTGATCCCGGGTATGGATGAGATCATGCCCGAGGACGAGGACTTTCTGTTTGACGACGCGTTTGATTTTGAAGAGGAGTTCCCCCAGGACATTGCCGGGCCCGTCACCGGCATCGGCGGACTCCCAACTCGAACACCCGTCGTCACAACCAGCTTCATCCTCGTCGTTCTGACACTGATCGCAGGTGTTTGGCTTCTACGGCGGCGCATGTATCAGGGTCCCAAGGCCTTCATGCAGGAGCCGCAGATCTACTACGAACGGTTGCTGAATTGGACTGCGCGGCTGAAAATGCCCCTGCGCTCGCGGCAGACGCAGGATCCACCGAACTCGCAGGACGGCCCATCCTTGCGACTGGTCTCAGGCGAAGTAGCTCGACAGGCGCCCGTCGAGCAGGCGATGACACCCTATGAACGAGAGGCGCTGCTGGCAGAAGGTCTTCCCCAGGGCATCCCGTTCATCCGGCGCATCATTGAAATCTACGTTCAGTTCCGCTACGCGCCGCGCTCGGAGCATTTCGAGGACGAAGTCCGCTACGAGCTGAAGAACAACTGGCGTCGACTTCGTCCTGTCCTGTTGAAGGTCTGGTTGCAGCAGAGGTTCAGCTGGCGCACCTCTGCCGGGGGCAATTAGAGGGATTGTCGATAGCGTCACGCACAGTTGCAGGCAACCACTAACTGCGATTAACCGGGGCGGGCCGCTCCTGTCGGGCGCAGAAGCACCACCTGTGTCTCTTCCGGCAGGCCGCTCTTCGTCAGCTTGAGGGTTTCCGTTACTTCCGGGTCGCTGATGCCCAACTCCTTGAGAAAGCGATCGACAGGTTCAAGCGATTCCGATTGCTCGCTGCGTATACCTTCGTCGCTGTATTGCATCGGCACAACGATGCGCGGGTCCAGTTGACTGATCACTTCGGCGATGCGGGAAACGTCCGGTATGTGCGGTCCGCTCACCGGCGCCAGCAGTACGTCGATATCACCCAACTCCTCCCCGCCGGCGCTGGCCGGAACCTGCCCCAACTCTCCCAGATGGCCGACCGTGAGGCCGGCGAAATCCAGGAAAAAAGCAACGTTGCGTGTGCCGTTCTGAGAGGTCGGCAGGCCGGTCACGAGTACCTGTTTGACTTCGTAGTCACCGGGACCTCGCAGGATCTTCGGCTCGCCGCTGACGCCGTCTGTGCCTTTAGCAAGGGCCGACGAACTGCTGCTGATAGTCACAATGTCGGCTCGAATCCTGGGCAGCTGAATGCCCGTCGCCTTCCGGTTTAAGGGATCACAGATTGCAGTGACGCCGCGCTCTCGTAGACGAAAGCAGGAGAAGCCGTACCAGTTGATATCCAAAGTCCTGTCCTTTCAAAAATGCCGTAACTACTAAGCCCTAATCAGTGGTCGAGGTTGAACGAGGTTAACGAAGTATTCTCTTTACTCAACCCTCTTCACTCAATCTTTTATCTTTTGGGCGGTCGGGCCTTTGGCCCTCCCTTGTGCGGGGGCTCCGCCCCCGCAACGCCCCCAGGGAAACCTCGCGCCGCAGCCAGTATGCGGCTTATTCGACGTTGGCGTCGCGCGGCGGCCGGTGCTTTCCCCATCCCGCTCTGTGCTAAGCCGCGTTCCACACTCTTGAAACGTACCCGCAACCCATAACGATATTACATCACGAGTTCGGGCCCCCGCCAAAGCGCGGGGGATCGCCACAGACCGCGTTCAGACCTGAAGACAGACCGCCGGCGGCCCCACTGTCTGTCTCGGCCCGGTACGGCTACGCTTTGCGTAATGCCTGTCCAGGCACTATCATACCGTTCTTGCGCAGCCGGCCTTCAGCGGGCACAAATTTGGCCGCCGAAGGAGCCGGAAACCCATACTAATACGAATGGGTTTGATAAGCCGGAGAAACGCATGATGAACGAACAAACGGTGCGCCAGGTGGTCACGGCACGCTTCTATGAGTCGCTGGCCCAAAGTGGCGTCGAAGTCTCCGCCATCCCTCAACCCCAATTGCAGGCCATCGTAAACGCGTTGGCTGACGGCGTCTTTGCAGCCCTCGATGCCATGGAAACCGAGGCCGATCACACCATCGCCGAGACCGATTCGCGATCGGGCGACCCTGAAGAGCCTCGAGCCACATCCCCTGCACTAGAGCCCATGGCAGCCATCGCCGATCACCTCGACAAAGAGGAGCTGCTCTGGTCCGGCCGCCCCTACCTGTCAATCGGCGTCCGCTATGAACTCACCACCCAGCGCGTACGGCTCATCCGCGGGCTGCTGGGACGCAGTTACCACGAAATCGAACTGGTGCGCGTGCGCGACACCTCGGTGAACCAGCATCTGGGCGAAAGGGCATTGAATGTGGGCGATGTAACGATAACCAGCAACGATCCCAGCCATCCTGAATTTACGCTTAACAACGTCAAAGATCCGATGGAGGTGCGGGAGATGATCCGTCAGGCCACGATGAAGGAAAAGCAGCGGCGCGGCCTCCATTTTCGCGAGGAGATGTAGCCGTGACCGCCGTAACGGAAACAGAACGAACCTCATCCCAGGAAGAGGAATTGCCGGTCGCGAAAACACCTCTCTTCGAACTGGCACGTCAGGCCGGCGAACTGGCGCTGACAATGCAGCAGAATGGCCTGCGTTCTATCCATGCCAAGTCAACTCCCAATGACCTGGTCACCGAGGCCGATCTGGCCTGCGAGACCCTGATTCGCGACCGGCTGGCCGCCCTGACACCCAACTTCGGTTTCTGGGGCGAAGAAAGCGATGAACGGCCCCACGACGACTACTACTGGCTGGTGGATCCGATTGACGGCACCATCAACTTTGCCGCTGGCCTGCCCTGGTTCGGCATCAACATCGCTCTCATCCACCGTGAAACGACCATATTCGGCCTCTCGCTGATCCTGCCGCAGTTCGATCTCTTCTGGGCGCAGGCCGGCCAGGGTACCTATCTGCGGCGCCGCAGCGGCGAGCAGCAGCGCCTGCAGGTCAGCCGGGCATCCACACTGGCTGACGCGCTGCTGACGACCGGCTTTCCCTACCACCGCGCCGAAAACCAGGACAACAACGCGGCCGAATTCGCCCGCATCATGCCGATCTGCCGCGGCGTGCGCCGCATGGGCGCCTCCTCCGCCGACCTGACCTATGTGGCTTCCGGCGCATTCTCAGCCTACTGGGAAGGATGGATCAAGCCGTGGGATGTCGCCGCCGGCGTCCTCCTTGTGCACGAGGCCGGCGGTCTCGTCACCAACTACGAAGGCGCGCCTTTCGGTCTGGACGACCACTGCATCATCGCCAGCAACGGTCAGCCGGGCGTTCACGAGCCGCTGTTGCGCGCCATACTAGAGGCCCGATCTGAGAAGTTCGACCAGGACCGTCGGAAAGGCTAGGACAGATGGACAAGAAATCAGTACAAGAGCAGTTCGGCGCCCATGCCCGGACATACATAACCAGCCGGCCCCACGCCAAGGGCGCCAGCCTGCAACGACTGGTCGAGCTGGTCGAGCCGCAGTCGGACTGGCAGGTGCTGGACATCGCCACCGCCGCCGGCCACACCGCCTTTGCCTTCGCCCCCCACGTCGCCCATGTGCACGCCACCGACATCACTGCAGAGATGCTGACCGTCGCCCGCGAGCAGGTTGCAGAACGCGGTGTCGACAACGTGATCGTCGAGCACGCCGACGCCGAAAACCTGCCCTACGCGAAAGACCACTTCGACCTGCTTACCTGCCGCATCGCCCCCCATCACTTCCCCAACGTCGACGCATTCCTGCGCGAATCCGTGCGCGTGCTGCGTCCCGGCGGCATTCTCGCGGTCGTGGACAACGTCGTGCCGGAAGGCGTAGCCGGCGATTTTGTCAACGCCTTCGAGAAACTGCGCGATCCCAGCCACGGGCGCTGCCTCAGCGTGGAGGAGTGGCTGGAGGGTTACGCGCAGGTCGGTCTGCAACTCTCCCAGCATGAAATCCTCGAAAAACAGATGGTCTTCGAAGACTGGGCCGCCCGCCACGACCCCGCGATGCAGTCCTACCTGCGAGCGCTCCTCTGGCACGGCCCGCCCCAGACGCACGAATTCCTCCATCCCCGTAGAGAGGACGGCAAGACGCTCTTTCACCTGCGCGAAGGTCTGTTCATCGGGCGCAAGAGTCACTAGACCGCGGCAACCCTTCAAACGCCCTTTCTTTGCCCATTCCCCTGATATGCAGTAGGCTTACAAGAACCAATCAGGCAACTATGGCTGTCCGTGTCGTTGGGCCGCAGGCACTCCCGCTTCGCGCACATCCTCAATGTTGAAGTAAACTCCCGATCCGAAGGAAACTACATGACGAAAATACGCTTTGGCACCGATGGCTGGCGCGGACGCATGGCCGAAGACTACACCTTTGCCAATGTGCGCCGCTGTGCCCAAGGCTTTGCCAACTGGCTCATGGACGAGGGCTATGCCTCCCAAACGGTCGTTGTCGGCCACGACCAGCGCTTTCAGGGTGAACACTTCGCAGCCGCGGTGGCTGAGGTACTGGCCGCCAACGGCCTGCAGGTCCTGCTGATCGACGGCGCCGCGCCGACGCCGGTGATCAGCTTCGCTGCCGTCAACAACAACGCCGCCGGCGCCGTAAACATCACCGCCAGCCACAATCCGCCCGAGGACAACGGCTTCAAAGTGCGCGACGCCAGCGGCGGCGCGGTGCCGCCTGATGGACTGGCCGCCATCGAAGCCCGCATTCCCAGCTCGGACGGGGTAAAGAGCATCTCTCTCGACGCTGCCCTCGCCGCCGGCAAAGTGCGGCGTCATCAGCCGCAGGCCGCCTATCTGGCCCACCTGTCCAGCCTGATCGATGTCACGCGCATTCGTGACGCCGGCCTCAAAATCGTTGTCGACAGCATGTGGGGCAACGGCGCCGGCTGGTTAACTGAAATCCTCGGCGGCGGCAAAACCGAAGTCATCGAAATCCACGCGCACCGCAACCCGGTCTTCCCCGAAATGGACCGCCCTGAGCCGATTCCCCCCAACGTAGACGCCGGCCTGGCCGTCGCCCGCTCCGTGGAGGCTGATTGCATCTGTATCCTCGACGGTGACGCCGACCGCTGCGGCTTCGGCGATGAAAACGGCCAGTTCGTCGACCAGCTGCGCGTCTACGGGTTGCTCGCCTACTATCTGCTCGAGGTGCGCGGCGAACGCGGCCCCATTGTCAAGACCCTCAGCACCACCTCGATGCTCGATAAGCTGTGCGCGGCCTACGACGTGCCCGTTGTGGAGACAGGCGTCGGCTTCAAATTTGTGGCGCCGGCGATGCTGGAGCACGACGCGCTGATCGGCGGCGAGGAGAGCGGCGGCTATGCCTTCCGCGGCCACGTTCCCGAGAGGGACGGCATTCTCTCCAATCTCTGCCTGCTCGACATGATGGTACGTACAGGCAAGAAGCCGACCGAGCTGCTTCAGCTCCTCTTCGAGAAGGTCGGCGAGCACTTCTACGACCGGGTCGACATCCGCCTCACCGGCGCCGACATGAAGGCCGCAGCCCAGCACAGACTCGATGATGTCGATATCAGCGGGCTGAAGCTGGGCGGCATCGCCGTCACCGACCGCATCACCGTCGATGGCTACAAGTTCCCGATGGAAGATGGCGGCTGGCTATTGGTGCGCTTTTCCGGCACCGAGCCCCTGATCCGCATCTACACCGAGACAACCCGCAAGGAGCAGGTGGCCGCGATCCTTGCCGATGGCCAAAAGCTGGTGGGACTGTAGACGAAAACCTGCGTAGAGGACGGAGTTCAACCTCCAATCTCCCTTAATGACAATCAGTCAATTTGACCTCTGATAGGCTTTTATGCACTGATAATATGTGATAAAATTAACAAATAGCGTATGCCAGAAAAAGCCATGTTCGTCTGCCTTCAAAGGATCCGCAAAACCGGATGCGCTGCTATGTCGCCATTTGAGCGCACATGACCGTTCCGACGCTGGTTGACAGCCACTGCCATCTGGACCTGGAGCAGTTCGATGCGGACCGGGCCGCCGTGCTGGAGCGCGCACAAGCGCACGGCGTGAGCATGATCGTCAACCCCGGTATCGACCTGCTTCACTGCCGGCAGGCCATCGATCTGGCCGACCGGCATCCGCAAGTGTACGCTGCCGTGGGAATCCACCCCAACAGCAGCGCCGATTTCAGCGAACGGACACTAATCCAGTTGCGCGAAATGGTCGATCATCCCAAAGTTGTCGCCATCGGAGAAATCGGCCTGGACTACCATTGGGGGACCGTCTCCCGCAAGCAGCAGGCACAAGCATTTCGGGCGCAGCTGGAACTGGCCGCCGAGCTGGGCCTGCCGGTCATCATCCATAACCGGGAGGCGTCGACCGACTTGGCGCGCATCCTCCAGGAGTGGGCGGCCAGCGCACAGACGCGCAATTCCCCACTGGCAGTGAAGACCTTTTGGGGCGTACTGCACGCATTCTCCGGTGACGAAGAACTGGCGCAAGCGGCCCACCGTTGGAACTTCGCCATCGGCTTGGGCGGTCCGGTTACATTCAGGAACGCACGGGTATTGCACCAACTGGTGCCGCACCTGGATCTCGACCGCCTCATGCTCGAAACCGACGCTCCCTGGCTGACGCCGCATCCCTTTCGAGGGAAACGCAACGAACCCGCGTATGTGGCTCTGGTGGCCGAGAAGCTCGCCGAGCTCCTGGCTATGCCCGTTGAGGAGATAGCGGCCCGTACGACTGCTGTCGCCCTCTCGATCTTTCAACCGCCGGCTGGTACCATGAGGCCGGAGACAACTGCGGTCGCTGCCGTCCGTCCGTCGTAATCCGCCGCTCTATGGCTTTGTGACATTTTTGGTATGGTTGACCAGGCCCAGATCGAACAGCTCACCGATACGGAAGCGAGACCCTTGGCGCAGGATAGGCCGCAGATGAGGCCGCGCTCAAGCGCCCTCGACGCGATCGAAGAGATCCCGTACGGATATTTCCGTCGCATGCTATTGGCGCCGCAGGATGCGTCGACGCTGCTTGCGCCGGTGCGCGGGGGGCTTGCCCAGGTCGAAGAGAAGATGAAGAGCGTTGACGTCGATGTGTTCGCGCCCCTGGCCAACGCCTTTCTTGAACTGATCGGCCAGGGCGGGAAACGGTTGCGGCCTGCCCTGGCGCTGCTGACCGCAGGGCTCCAGGACGCCCAACCGGAGCGCAACAACTCACACCCCCATGTGGACGGAACGCCGGCGCTCACGGGTGAGGACCGCCAACCGCAAACCCTCATCGCCTTGGCCGCGGCTGTAGAGATGCTGCACACCGCCACGCTCGTCCACGACGATGTCATCGACGGCGCGCTCTTGCGTCGTGACGCGCCCACGCTCAACGCCTCCTGGAGCGCGGGCGCCACAGTTCTCGCCGGCGACTATATGTTTGCCCGCTCCGCCCAGTTCGCCGCCGAAACCGGCAACGTACGCGTCATCACCATCTTCAGTAATACCCTGCGCGTGATCGTCGACGGCGAAATGCGCCAGCTCTCCGACCGCAACGACTTTCGTCAGGACCGCCAGGCCTACTACCAGCGCATTTATGCCAAGACGGCCAGTCTCTACAGCGCCGCCACCGAAGCTGCCGCCGTCCTGGTCGGCTTGCCGCCGGACCGGGTCGAGGCGCTGAAATCCTTCGGCTACCAGTTCGGAATGGCCTTCCAGATCGTGGATGACATCCTCGACTTTGTCGGCACCGACGCTACCCTGGGCAAGCCTGTTGGCAGTGACCTGCGCCAGGGAACCCTGACGTTGCCGTTCCTCTACTATCTGCGCGAACTGCCCCAGCCGCAAAAAGTGGTGTCCCGGCTGCTCCAGGCCAGGGAGCGCGCCGATGCCGGCAACCCCGACATCCTGTCCACAACCGTGCAGGAGATCGTTCAGGCCGTGCGCGCCAGCGGCGCCATCGAAGCCTCCCGTCAGGAAGCCCTCGGCTTTCTCGATCACGCGGTTCACGACTTGGCTCCCTTCAATGACAACCTCTGCCTGCGATCGCTTCTGGGCCTCTGCGCCTTTGTTGTGCAGCGCACCAGCTGAATCGAACCCACCAGCATTCAGAGATCAGCGCATATCCCTGCGCTGTGCCCGACAACCGGCCTCCATCCATCTGCGAACGTGATGCTTCAACGACTTCGCGGCCGGGCAGGGCCTCAAAGAGGCGAGACCCTCCAGCAAGCGGACAGAAGACCGCCGCCGACCGATCTGGTGATCGTGATTATCTCCTGGAACGTCTGGGACCATCTGCGCGCCTGCCTTACCTCGATCGAACAGCAGAGCACGCCGATAGACGAAAGACGCCCCGATAAAGCAGAGCGCAAGACCGCCTCCCGCTCCTCGACAGCAGTGCGCCGCTTCGGGCCGAACAACGAGGCCACCATCCAGGTCGTGGTGCTCGACAACGCCAGCGAAGACGCCACGCCGTCTCTCCTGCCAAACCGCTTCCCCTGGGTGCAGACCATCTTCAGCGACGAAAACCTGGGTTTCACCGGCGGCAACAACCGGGCGCTCGAAGCGATGGGGATTCACCCCTTGCCGACCCAGGAAGAAGAAAGGGAAGCCTCTGGTCAGATCGAAGCAGAGGGCCCGGCCGCACCAATTCGGACATCTGACAACAATTCAGTAACGAACCCGTCCCCGCGTCCCGCCGCCAAGGCCCGTTTCATCTACTTCCTCAACCCGGACACCGAACTCCTGCCCGGCAGCCTGTGGGCCCTCTACAACGGCATCAACGAAGACGAGACCATCGGCGCGATCGGACCCCAGCTGCGCTACACCGACGGCGCACTGCAAAGTAGCCGCCGCCGTTTCCCCGGCCGCCTCACCGGCTTCTTCGAGAGCACTTGGCTCGAGCAGATGTGGCCCCGCAATCCATGGACCCGCAGCTACCACCTCGCCGACTGGCCGGCCGACGCCCGCCAAGACGTAGACTGGCTGGTGGGGGCAGCCCTCCTGGTGAGGGGCGAGGTGCTGGCCGCTCTCGGCGGCTTTGACCCTCAGTTCTTCATGTACAGCGAAGAGACCGACCTCTGCCGCCGCATCAGGCGCGCCGGCTGGCGCGTCGTCTACGACCCCGGCGCAATCGTCATCCACGCCGAGGGCCGCAGCAGCGGCCAGGTCAGCGCCAGGCGCCATATCCTCTTCAACCGCAGCAAGGTGCGTTATATGAGCAAGTGGCACGGCCCCATGTGGGCAGCCCTCCTGCGGCGCTATCTGCTCCTCGAATTTCGCCTGCAGATTATAAGCGAATCCTTCAAAGCGCTTCTGGGCCACAAACGCGCGCTACGCCGCGACCGCGTCGCCGCCTACCGCGACGTCCTGAAGAGCGGACTGGAATAGGGATCTTCCCCTCCTCCCCAATCTTTCTATCTCCACATCTCTTCGTGTAAGATGCTGCTGAACGCGCTGCTTCTTCAGTCTGGCGGCGCAACCTACCAGGAGAAACTTCAGTGGCCCGATTCCAAACCAAGCCGATCAGCGGCGCCCGCGATTTCCTGCCCCTTGACGTACTGCGCCGCCAATACGTCATCGATGTGATCGAGCGCGTCTACCAAAGCTACGGCTTTGAACCCCTCGACACCCCGGTGATGGAACGGTTGGATACCCTGCTCGGTAAGTACGGCGAAGAGGGCGACCAGCTCATCTTCCGCGTCGCCAAGCGCGGCGCCAAACTGCAACGAGCGCTCGCCGACACCCCAACCCAAGACGAAATCGCCGACGCCGGTTTGCGCTACGACCTGACCGTCCCGCTGGCCCGCATCGTCGCCGAGTACAGCAACCAGCTCCCCCGTTACTTCAAGCGCTACCATATCGCACCGGTCTACCGCGCCGACCGCCCCGCTAAGGGGCGCTTCCGCGAATTCTATCAGTGCGACCTGGACGTAGTCGGCTCCTCCAGCAAACTGGTCGAAGCCGAGGTCCTTAACGCCGGCGCTCAGGTCCTGCAGGAGCTCGGCTTCCACGGGTGCGATGCGGCCGGCTTCCTGCTGCGCCTCAACCACCGCGGCGTCCTGCGCGGCCTGATGGAAGTAACCGGCGTGCCCGCGGAACTGGAGTCGGACGCCCTGGTCGCCGTCGACAAGCTGGACAAGATCGGCCTGGACGGCGTGGAAAAAGAGTTACACACCCGGGGCCTCGATCAGAAGGCCGCAACAGCTCTTCTGAAACTGATGGCCGCTGCACCCGAGGAAACCGACGCAGCGCTCTGCTGGCTTGAGGAAAGGCTGGCATGCTCCGCCATCGGCGCACAGGCCGTGGCCGAACTGAAAGAAGTGATGACGCTGACGGCGTCGGGCCCGGCCGGCGATCACATCCGCATCGACCCATACCTGGCGCGCGGCCTTAGCTACTACACCGGGCCAATCTACGAAATCGAGTTCCCCACCCTGAGCGGCTCCGGCGGTGCCGGCGGACGCTACGACGACCTGATCGGCATGTTCAGCAACCGCTCCATCCCCGCCTGCGGCTTCAGCCTGGGTCTGGAGCGCGTCCTGCTCATCATGGAAGAACGCGGCCTCTTCCCCCAAAAGCTTGCCGGACAACCCCAGGTCCTGGTTACTAATTTCGACCGCGAGACGCTGGCCGCCAACGTGGAGCTGGCAATCGCGCTGCGGCAGGCCGGTCTGCGCGTCGACCACTACCCGGATCCGGACAACCTCGGACGCCAGTTCAGATACGCCGAGGAGCGCAACATCCCCGTCGCCCTTCTGCTGGGCGGAAACGAGCTGGCGGCCGGTACCGTCACAGTCAAAGACCTGATCGGCGGCGAGCAGGAGACTGTGGCGCAAGAAAACGTAGCCGAACATCTTTGCGCAGGACTCAGTTAAGACCTGTTTCGAGTCTTGCAGATTGTCCCATATCGCAATGATTGCGATATAATCACGCAACCGCCACACAATTGTACTTGCCTCACTCTGCCTGGATTAGCAGTTGCCAATATCCATACATTTCCTTTAGGAGGATCCCATGAAGCAACCAGTATTGAGCCGACGCAAGTTCTTGCAGCTGTCAGCCGGCGTGACTGTTACTTCGGCTTTGGCGGCCTGTGTCGCCCCGGCCGCGCCCGCTGCCGATAGCGGCGACGCAGCCATGGCTACAACGACCATCGACATCTGGGCCTATCCCCGCACGGAGAATGATGGCGACATCGTCTATGCCCCTCTGAATGAGGGCTTCCATGCTGCCCATCCTGACATCATGGCGCAGGTCGAGGTACAGCCCTGGGGCGGGCGTCGCGAGAAACTCTACGCCGCCGCAGCAGCCGGCGAGGCGCCCGATATCTGGGATGCCACCACCGATACCGTGCCAGCCTATATCACCAAAGGCGTGATCCTTGGTCTTGACGACCTTCTGTCCGCCGAGGTCCTGGCCGACTATACCGGCGCCGAAATCGATGCGGCCAGCATGGACGGTGTCCTCTACATGCCGCTGTTCGAAGCCGAAGTCAACGGCATCGCCTACAACGGCGGCCTGCTTTCAGAACTGGGCTATGACCCGGCCACCGCGGCATTCGGGACCTGGGACGAGCTCTATGCCCTGGCTGAAAAAGCCGCAGAAAACAACTGGTATCTGGAAAACCTCAGTACCTTCAACTGGGGTGAATTCCTGGTTACCGTGCACGAAGCAGGCGGGCAGGTCTACGCCGACGATCGCACCACCTCCAATTTCCTGGAGCAGCCCGTCATTGATGCCCTGACCCGCTGGGTCACTGAATATGACAATGGCTGGGTCCCCCTGGAATACGCCATCGGCAGCGTCGATGAACAGGGCGGCCTTCCCGATTATTGGGGTTCATTGGAACAGGTGACAGGACGCAGGGAAGATGCAGCCTGCGTTCAAGACGTTGAAGCAAACCCGGATCTGGAGTTCGTGATCGGCCACCCCCGCAGCAAGGACAGCTCAATTACCGCGGTTTCCGGCATCGTTTCGGGCCAGGGTTGGGCCATCACCAGTCAGAGCGACGCGGTCGACGCTGCCGTCACTTGGGTTACGTACATGCTTGCGCCCGAACAGGTCGGGACACGCGCCAACCTGGCAGGCACGACCCCTGTCGGCAACAAGGCCAAGGGAATCTGGAGTCCTGCCCCATGCACGGCCGAGTACGTGGACCGTTTCGGACCGCTGCTGTTTGCCGGTGTCGACACCAACACCCTCTGGCAGGAGAGTAAGGTTGTCGCCGGCCCGCAGTTCCAGGCCGCCATTCTCGGTCAGGTCACGGTAGAAGAGGCGTTGGAGACCATCAAGACTGAGATCGATGCGCTTCTGTTGGAACAGTATGGATAACGGAGTCAACTCCGTCTAAGCAGTCCCAACTCAGATCGCAGAGTTGCGGAGAAGCGGGAAAGCCTCCCATCTCAGCAACTCTGCGGTTTTTTGTTCGGAATGGAGAAACTGATCATGGCCGTTGCGAGCCCTTCCCAGCGCGCAACCTCCCAGTTCCTGAGACGGCTGCGGCGTTCCCTGCCCTGGTATCCCTTTATCATCATCAACGCCGTTGTCTTCCTGGTCTTCAACCTGATCCCTTGGATTTCGATGTTCCGGTACAGTGTCTTGAAGACAGATCTGCTCTCGACGCGTGAATTTGTCGGGATCGCACACTTCATCAACATGCTGACCGATGCCAAGCTCCACAAGGCCATGCTCAACACGGCCTGGTTTACGCTAATGTATATCCCCCTCCTGGTGGCAATTTCACTGGGCGTTGCCGTGCTCGTAAACAGGCCGTTGCGGGGCATGAAAGCCTTCCGCGCCATCTACTTTCTTCCCAACATTACGTCGGTGGCGGTCCTTGCCCTGATCTTTCGCCGCTTCCTTTCGCCCCGCCCCGACGGCCCTCTTAACTTTCTGATCGGGCTTGTCGGCATCCCGCCCCAGAGATGGCTGATCGACGTATACCAGGCCATGCCCAGCATTGTCGGCATCAGTTTGTGGGAGGCGTTCGGTTACTTTATGGTCATCTGGCTTGCCGGGCTGCAGGCCATCCCCAATGAACTCTATGATGCCGCCAAAGTCGATGGCGCCAACGGATGGCGTCTTCATCGCTACGTCACCATTCCACTTCTGCGCCCAACAGCCGCCTTTATCATCGTCATCGCCACCATCGGCGCACTGCAGGTCTTCGGTTCCATCTTCATACTGACCGGCGGCGGGCCTGTGAACGCCACAACCACCGTGGTCTACCAGATCTACAACGAAGCTTTTAACTTCGGCCGCTTCGGTTACGCATCCGCCCTTTCGATACTCTTCTTCCTGATTATTCTGCTCATCGCACTGATTCAGTCCCGCTATCTGCGTTTTGGAGAAGACGTCTATTAGCTGACATGTAGGGAAAATCGCCGGTCATCAAGGAAAGCCCTTGTTGGAAGAGACCGGCGCCTGTCTCTTTATCTTGGAATGATCGCTTTGGAGCTCTCCAGATGTCTGTTTCCGAAACCAGCAGCACCTCAGTCGAAAAGCCCAACCCGATTAGAGAGACTATAATCTACTTGCTGATGGCCGCGGTGGCGATCACAACCGTTGGGCCGTTTCTGATCATGCTGTCGGTTTCTCTCACCCAGAACATTCGCTTTATCACCTTCCCAGTCGAACTGATCCCAACGCCGATGACCCTGGAGAACTTCCAGACACTCTTTGCCCGCACAGACGCACTGCGCTGGCTCTTCAACAGTGTCTATGTCGCCGTCATATCAACCCTGGGCGGAGTGATCACCTCGAGTATGGCCGGATTTGCCTTTGCCAGGGGCGATTTCTGGGGCAAGAACGTCATCTTTGTACTATTCTTGGGCATTCTGATCATGCCGGATACAGCCCTGATCGTGCCCCAGTTCGTCGTTCTCTCGCAGCTCGGGCTTGTGAACACCTATACCGCTCTGATCGGGCCCTGGTTTGCCTCCATTTTCGGTACCTTCCTGCTGCGCCAGGCCTATCTGAGCATCCCCCGCGACTATGACGATGCCGGGACCATCGATGGCGCCAATCTCTGGCAGAACTGGTGGCATGTGCTGATGCCGCAGGTCGTGCCCACCATGGCGACGCTGGCTGTCCTCCGCTTCATGGGCAACTGGAACTCTTTTTTCTATCCCATGATCGTCACATCCAAGTCCGATATGCGCACCCTGACCGTCGGCCTGGGCACCGTGGCGCGCTCCGGCGGCGATGCAGGATTGGATATGGCCGGCGCCGTGCTCGGCTTTCTCCCGACACTGCTCGTCTTCATACTCATGCAGCGCTATATCATTCGCGGCATCTCACTCAGCGGCGTGAAAGGCTGACACATTCGCATGACGCAAGAACGAAAGATTCTCTACCTGCCCCCGGTTGGTCTCTCTGAAGACATCCTCTCCCCGGAGGCCGTCTCCATACTGGAGAGCCTGGGCACCGTGATCTGGAACAAGCTTGATCGCAACTACACAAGCGATGAGCTGCTCGAGATGATCCCCGGCGCGTCAGTCGTGGTCACCTCCTGGGGGTCGCCCCTCATCACCGACGAACACGTAGCCGCAGCCACCGACCTGCAGATCGTCGGCCACGCCGCCGGCTCGGTCAAGACCCGCCTGGCAGAATCCGGCCACGAACGCGGCATCGTCCTCCTCAGTGCCGCCGACGTAATCGCCGAATCCGTTGCCGAATACACGCTCTGGGCCATGCTCAGCGGTCAGCGCAACCTCTGGCCCTACGAACACACCATGAAGGTCGAACGCGGCTGGAAACCCGCCCCCAACTGGCCCGGTCACTCTCTCTATTCCAAAAAAGTGGGGCTCGTCAGCGCCAGCATGGTCGGCCGCCGCGTCATCGGCCTGCTCAAACCCTTCAACTGCGACGTGTCGGTCTACGACCCCTATCTCACCCAGGAAGACGCCCTCCTGCTCGATGTGCGCAGCGTTTCCCTGGAAGAGATCTTTGCCGGCTCCGATATCATCTCGGTGCACGCCCCCATCACCCCCGAGACCAGAAAGATGATCACCGGCGCCCATTTTGAGTCGATTCCCGACGGTGCACTCTTCGTACACACCGCCCGCTCCTGGGTTCTGGATCAGGATGCCCTGGTTGCCGAGCTGCAGAAGAACCGCTTCAACGCCTACATCGATGTCTTCGAGCCGGAACCCTTATCCCCCGACCACCCCATGCGCGATCTCGACAATGTCTTCCTGTCCCCCCATGTGTCAGGCCACACGGTCGAGAACCGCATGCGCCTGGTCGAAGAGATCGTTCGCGATATCCAACGTTTCTACAACGACGAACCGCTGCGGCTGGTCGTACCGTATGAGAAACTGAAGATTATGGCCTGAGGCCGCAACGCGGTCACCCGAAAGTAGGGACAATGATGTTGCCCAAGCATGCCCAGGTAGTGATTATCGGCGCCGGAATCGCCGGCTGTAGCGTGGCCTACCACCTGACGAAACTCGGACGGCACGAGATCGTCGTCGTCGATCAAGGCCCGCTCTTCGAGACCGGCGGCTCCACCTCGCACGCGCCGGGCCTCGTCTTCCAAATCAACGCCTCCAAAACGATGACCGAGTTCGCACGCCACAGCGTCGATCTCTGGACTCAAATGGAGCTTGACGGCGAGCCCTGCACCCGCCAGGTCGGCAGCATGGAAGTCGCCTGGACGCCTGAGCGCCTCACAGACCTTAAACGAAAGCACGGCTACGGCCTCGCCTGGGGCGTGGAATGCCACCTGCTCACACCCGACGAAGCGCGCGCCCGCTTCCCACTCCTCTCCGACCGCATCCTCGGCGCGCTCTACGTCCCCTCCGACATCCAGACCAAGGCGACTCGTTCGGCAGAGGCGATGGCGCGCGCGGCCGAGCAAACCGGCGCCCAATTTTCCGGCGGCGTCAAAGTGACCGGCTTCGCCACCGCCGGCGGGCGCGTCACCGCCGTGCAGACAACCAACGGTGACATCAACACAGACCTCGTCGTCGCCGCCACCGGCATCTGGGCACCCAAGGTCGGCGGCATGGCAAAGGTGCCCATCCCACTCTCGCCGATGCAACACCTCTACGCCGTGACAGTACCGTTGTCCGAACTTGCCGGCGCCACCGAGGAGATAGCCCTCCCCTTCCTGCGCAATCAGGACAAGGCAATGTACTTCCGGCAGGAAGGCGAAAGCATCGGCATCGGCTCTTACCTGCACGAACCCCTCCTGGTGGACGCCAACGACCTCCCCGACCGCGCCATGGAAGGATTGCCCCCCGCAGAAATGCCCTTCCCCCCTGCCCACTTCGAGGCCGCGCTGACCGCAACCGGCGAACTGATGCCCGGCCTCAAAGATGTTGAATTGAAACGCAGACTCAACGGCATCTTTTCATTCACCAACGACGGCTTCCCCGTACTCGGCGAATCCCCCCAACTGCCCGGCTTCTGGTCCGCCCAGGCCGTCTGGATCACACACGCCGGCGGCGTCGGCAAAGCGGTCGCCGAATGGATCGTAAACGGCGAGCCAAGCACCGACCTGCACGAATGCGACATCAGGCGTTTCCACCCGCACGCCCTCAGCCGCCCCTACGTCCGCGCCCGCGCCGCCCAGCAGTACCGCGAAGTCTACGACATCATCCACCCCCGCCAGCAGATGACCCACCCCCGCAACCTGCGCCTGACGCCCTTCTTTGCTCGCCAGCAGGAGTTGGACGCTGTCTTCTTCGAGAACGCCGGCTGGGAACGCCCCCAATGGTACGATGCCAACCTGGCATTGCTCGAAACACTCAATGTAAACGGCACAGCCCGCAACGACTGGGCCGCGCAGGAATGGTCACCGGCGGTCGCAGCCGAACACGCAGCCACGCGGGAACGCGTGGCCCTATTCGATCTGACACCCTTCGCCATATTTGAGATGACCGGCCCCGGCGCGCTCCCTGCCCTGCAGCGCCTGGCCGCCAACCAGATGGACAGACCCGTCGGTTCCATCACCTACACCGCCATGCTGACCCCGCGCGGCGGCATCAAGTGCGACCTGACCGTCACCCGCCTGGCCGAAGAGCGCTTCATGATCGTGACCGGCGGCGCCATGGGTCTCCACGATCTGGCTTGGATGGAGAAGCATCTTCCCGGCGACGGGTCGGCCAGCCTGACCGATATATCGCCAACCCTGTGCTGCATCGGCCTCTGGGGCCCGCACGCCCGCGACCTGCTCAGCACAGTCTGCGAAGACGACCTGAGCGACGCCGCCTTCCCCTACCTGACAGCTAAACAGATAACGATCGCCGAAGTCCCTGTTCTGGCCTTGCGTATCTCATACGTAGGCGAACTCGGCTGGGAACTCTACGCCTCGTTCGAGCAAGGCCTGCGCCTCTGGGACATCCTTTGGGAAGCGGGCGAACCGTTCGGCCTGATCGCGGCCGGCGGCGGCGCCTTTGACTCCCTCCGCCTCGAAAAGGGCTACCGTCTCTGGGGCCAGGACATCCACACCGAGTACAATCCTTACGAGGCCGGCATCGAGTTCGTCGTGCGCATGAACAAGGGCGACTTCGTCGGCCGCGATGCACTGACAGGATTTCGCGCCCAGGGCAACGCGCGCCAACTCTGCAGCATGACCCTCGACAACCCCGACGCCGTCGTCATGGGCAAAGAGCCGATCATGGACGCAGACCGCCTCCTGGGCTACGTCACCAGCGCAAACTACGGCCACACAATCGGCCGCGGCATCGTCTACGGCTACCTGTCCAGCGACTACGCCAAAGAAGGAACCAGCGTCGACATCCTCTACTTCGGCGAACGCCTCCCCGCAACGGTTGCCCGCGAACCTCTCTACGATCCACGAGGCACAAAAATGAAGGCATAAAACGTTGCTGGCTATCGGCCACTAAGAACTAGAAACTCAAAACTAAACACTAACAACCACTGGAGTTTCTCCACATGCAACAAACACTACTCATCGACGGCCTCAAGAACCGCCGCCTGCCCATAAACCTGCGCCAGAGCGGAAACAGCGATGCCCGTATGCTCATCTCGACCCGCATCAGGAAATCGCCATGGTGGCACCTGTCCAAGGCCGCCGGCTGCTGGGCCTACACCACCTACAACCACCAGTACCACCCCCGTGCCTACATCAAGCCCGAAGACGGCGGAATGCTCGCCGAGTACAAATTCCTGACCGAGCACGTCAGCATGTGGGATGTGGCCGTCGAACGTCAGATCCAGGTCAAGGGCCCCGAAGCCGCACAGTTCGTCGACTACCTTATCACCCGCGATGTGCACACCCTGATGCCCAACATGCGCGCCCGCTACGTCATCCTCTGCAACCAGTACGGCGGCATCATCAATGACCCCGTGCTCCTGCGCGTCGCCGACGACGAGTTCTGGTTCAGCATCTCCGACTCCGACGTGCTGCTTTGGGCCCAGGGCGTCAACGCCACCGGCCGCTTCAACGTCGACATCCACGAGCTCGACGTCTCTCCGGTCCAGATCCAAGGCCCCAAGTCCGCCCCCCTGATGGAGAAGATGTTCGGCAGTCACATCCGCGAAATTCCCTACTACGGCCTCATCCACGAAACCCTCAAAGGTCACCCAGTAACCATCTCGCGCACCGGTTTCTCCGCCGAGGTCGGCTTCGAGATCTACCTGCACAACGCCATGCTTCACGCCGACGACGTCTGGCCCCACATCCTCGAGCAGGGCCAGGAGTTCAACCTCGGCGTCATCGCGCCCAGTCACATCCGCCGCATCGAGGCCGGCATCCTCTCCTACGGCCAGGACATGGACATCGAGAACAACCCCTACGAAGTCCGCCTCGGCTGGCAGGTGGATCTGGACAAGGGCGACTTCATCGGCAAAGAGGCGCTCACGAGAATCAAGCAGGAGGGGGTGAATCAGCGGCTGGTCGGTCTACGCGTCGGCGGCGGACCGATCGTCTGGTACAACGAGGATTTCTACTTGGTCAAAGACAGCGACTCCGGCGACGACGTCGGCTACGTCACCAGCGCCTTCTGGTCTCCGAACCAGGAGTCCAACATCGCCCTGGCCGTCATGCCCCGCTCGCACTGGAGGCGCGGCACCCAGGTCAAAGTCCAACTCCCCGCCGACGGCATCGTCGACGCCGAGGTCGTCCGCGTCCCCTTCGTCGACCCCACCAAGGACCTGCCCAAGACGGAATTGATAAATGGCAGTGGCCCTTAGAAGGTGGTAAGCGACAGATCAGGGCGCCGGCATTTCGGCGGAAAAACATAACTACGGCCCGACACAAATTGGAAGGCCGAGCCCGTCAAAGTTTTTACGTGTCCATCCCAAAGTGGGAGTGAGTTCAAGCAAACCTCTTGCACAGATCAAACCATGGCCAGTCCGCGTTCAACTCTGAGGCAAGAAAAGCATCGTCTCTGACAACTGACCACTAACCACTGACCACTGCAGTTCTGGGCGGTCGGGCCTATTCGGCCCTCCCTTGTGCGGGGGCTCCGCCCCCGCAACGCCCCCTCTCCTACAACATGCCTCGCCGACCTGGTGTCTACATTGGTGACAGGTGCCCATTCGAACGAGCTTCGCCCAACCACGTCCCGCCTGTCCCCGAGCCAATCTCACTCAAACAAGTCTGCGGCACTCACTACTCTCCACTCTCTCCTCGCCTATGTGCCTGCCCTGTTCTCCTCCGAGAGCCGGAACACATAATCACCCACCGTCGCCTCGCATTCCCCACCTGACCCCTTTTGCCCCAAAACTGGGACGCTCATACCGCCCCTACACCCCTTGAACACCTGCAACAGTCGGTATATACTTAACCGACAACATCCAATGGAGTAAAGTCCCCCATGACTGAACAGAGTGAAGATCGCCTGGACCGCATTGAACGCATTTTAGAACAGAGTGCCAAAGAGCACGCAGAGCAGTTCGCTGACATCGACAAGACGTTCGTCTACGCCGCCGAACAGTTCAACCGCAACGAAGAAAGATTCACCCGCTACGAAGACCTATTCAACCGCAACGAAGAACGATTTGCCGCGCTGGGCGAAAGACTCGACCAGTTGTCAAGTGATATCGGGTTCCTGTACGCTGCCGTGATGGGGCATGTCTCACAGCCCTCGCCGCCGGCCCATCAGGACTAACGCCAAAATTCAGGACTCGGAAAAAGTAACAGGCCAGCCTTCTCGGTATCTGAGTTCCCCAACCGCCAGCTACCTCCATGATAGCTTGGCCGCTCATCTTGCCATTTTTCGTATCGAAGGCGGGTTGAATTACAACCCCCCCAGCCCAAACGCCTCCTCCAAATCCACCGTCGCGCCGCTCGCAATCGCCCGCTTGATCCCCGCCTCAAACTGCAGCTCCTGCAAACCGGCCATGCCCGGAATCGGCGGCGGCGCCCCATCCCGCACACTGTCCAGATAGGCGTTGATCGCCTTACCGAACGAAGCCCTGTACTGGTCCCAGCGCGAGATATCAAATGTCAGATTGTGCCGTTCATGCCGGCCCGTGCGGTAGTTGATCACCTCCATCTCACCGTCCAGGTCCCGCATACTCAGCCGTCCGTGCTCATACGCAAAGGTCAGCTCGTAGAGCGGCAGCTTGGGATCGATGGCCGACGTGCCAATCAGCGTACCGGTGGCGTCGTTCACCAGGCGCGCAGCCACCGTCACGTTGCGCGCTTCATCGGCGCCCGCGCCTGGCGAGGACGCCTGCGCGCTGATACTGGCTGCCGGCCCCATGAAGTATAGCAACAGGTCGATGCAGTGGCTCCAGCAGTTGTAATGCACCATGCCCGTGAAATGCACCGGCTGCCCAAATTCCTCTCGCTCCACGATCTCCCGCGCCAGCCGCGTCTGATCGAAGAAGCGGTAGTTGAACACCATCGCCGTCTCCACGCCCGCGCCATGCGCCGCCTGCATCATCGTACGCGCATCGAAGAAATCCTCCTCGACCACGTTCGCCTGCCCGTACCGCGCCGCCAGCGGCTTCTCAAAGAAGAGCCGTTTCGGCCCGTGCGGCAGCAGCGCATTCGCCGCGTCAAGACGGTCCGTCTCCTTGGTGAAAACCAGGCAGGTGTCCGGCTCGTCCGCCATCAGGTCGGCCGCATCCGCCGCCACGCGCCCGCCGAACTGTTCCGCCACCGCCTCAGCCTTGCTGCGCGTGCGGTTCAAATAGCTGAGTTGGATCCCCTCGCGCTCAACGATGTAGGGCAGATAATTCCTTTCAGCCACGCCGCCGGTTCCCACAACTGCAATCTTCATCGTCATCCTAGTTCCCCTAAGGTCTGATTGTTCGGATACAAGCTATTCTTCGACCAGACGAAAGTCGTAAGACCCGGAGCCCACATCAAAGGTGATGGCGTCCCCATTTTCCTCGCCTGCCTCGATCCCCGCAACGCCCGGTCTGTACAATCCCTCTTCCCAAACTGTCTTTCCACCCTCGCTGATGGCCGCCGCGCCCTGTCCCAGCCTCGGAACGCTGACCTCCGCTGTCGTGTTGACAGGCACGGTCACCTGCAGAGCGAACGTCCCCTCCTCGCGCTGCCAGGCCACCGCCACCACGCCCGACACCGTTTCGACCTCCGCCTCCACTTCGGTCACACCGCCGACCAAACTGGGACTGATCGCAATCGTCCGGTAGCCAGGACTCGTCGGGCTGATCCCCGCCAGCGTTCGGTAGAAAAAGACCTCCGTGCTGCAGAACATCTTCATATTCAGGCTCAACTCCTCCTCCGGATCGCCGTTCCAAGACTCCCACACCGTCGTCGCGCCCTTGGCAATCTGCTCGCCCCAGCTCGGAAAAGTCATCTGCGACATCAACTCGGCCATAACCTCCGCCTGCCCGTAGCGCGGCAGCGCATTCTCCAGCGCCGCCGTGCCTATGATCCCTGTCGTCAGATGCCCGTCCCGGCGCACGCGAATATCCTCGACCAGGTTGGCCACAACCGCCTCCACCCTTTCCACCGGCACCAGGTCAAGATGCAGCGCCACCGCGTTCGCCGTCTGGCTTCCGCCCCCGTACTGGTTGCTCTCTCCGTCCAGAAACTCGCGGTTGAACGCCTCCCGGATCTTCCCGGCCAGCGCTCCGTACCGCCGCGCCTCCTCCTCCTCGCCCAGCACCCGCGCCGCCTGCGCCAGGATCCAAGCACAGTGCTGATAGTATGCCGTCGACGTGAGCGCCATCGGCGTATGCAGCGGCCTGAAGCTGGAAGTTCCGTCCGCCTGCGGCTCCATGTGGTCGCCCAGCCCATGGCGCATGATATGCCCTTCCGCCAGCGCGCCGTAGAACGCCATCATCCGCTTCAGCGGACCATAATGCCTCGCCAGAACGCGCCCGTCGCCGTAATGTCGGTAGACCTGCCACACAAAGATCGGGTAGGTGCTCGCCCAGTCCATCCACCTCAGATAGGCGTCCATCGTCGCGCGCCAGTGCAGCGGAGCCACCACTGGAATATCGCCGTCCTCCCTCTGCGCGTCGGCGATGTCCTCCAGCCACTTCGCCCAAAAACTGGCGCTCTCAAAATTGTAAAGATAGTCCTCGGCGATAAAGCCCGGATCGCCCAGCCACGCCACCCGTTCGGAGCGGTCGGCCGCGTCCTGCGAGATGCTCTGAAAGCTGCCTCGCAGCGTCCAGTGCACATTGCTGTGAATCCGGTTGAAGAGCTCGTTCGAACAGCGAAAACGGTTCCTGGTCCCCACCGCCGTGTGCACAACCCGCCCCTCCACGCTATCCAGCGCGGGCGCGCCCGGATAGCCGGTCACCTCCACATAACGGAAACTGTGCAGCGTGAAGCGCGGCTCCCATACCTCGACACCATCTCCTCTGAGCGTATAGCTGTCCGTCTGCCGCGCGCTATGATGTACGCCCCCATCGCGGCCGGTCCCCTGCCTGTACGCCTCATCCGAACTGGGGGCATTGCACAGATTGCTGCGCGCGTCCAGCGTCCCGTCCGCGTACAAACAGGTCCCGTGCCGCAGCGTGACCGTCGCGCCCGCCGGCCCCCGCACCCGCAGCCGGCACCATCCCGTAATCACCTGACCCAGGTCGAAAATATACACGCCCTCGCTCGGGTTGGTCATCTCGACCGCCGGCAGCGTCTCCATCATCCGCGCCGCTGGCATGCTTTGCGCCACCAGCGCACCACCGGACGCGTCTACTGCTACGGCCGCTTGCCAGCCCGCGTCGTCGTAACCGGGACAGTCCCATCCCGGCCTTTCCAAACGTGCATCGTAGCTCTCACCGTTATTGAAATCGTTATACGTAATCGGGCCCGGCGCCGCCTTCCACTCGCCGTCCGAGACGATGCTGACCTGTCCGCCGTCCGCGTACTCAATGATCGCTTGCAGCAGCAGGCTGGGCCTGTCTCCGTAAGGCGTGCGGTGACTGGGCGACGGCGGAATTTCATCCTCGGCACTATACCAGCCATGACCCAGCATAACGCCGAAAACGTTGGCGCCCGGCCGCAACAACTCCGTAACATCGTGGCTTACATACAGCACGCGCGAACCCAAAGCAACTGGCTGGTCGTTGTTGTAATACGTGTTCCCGGGGTCCAGCACGCTGCACCCAACCTTGGAGCCGTTCACATACAGCTCCCCATAGCCCAGCCCCGCCATGTGGACCGTCGCCCGCCGCACCGACCTGTCCACCGTGAAAGCCCGCCGCAGCAGCGGTGCCGAGACCGTCCTGTCCGCCGCGCCGACCCAGTCCCCCTGCCAGTCGCCGGCTTCCAACAACCCCATGCTGAACACCGCCTCCGCGCTGAATCTGCTGGCAACTCCCTCCCCGTCCCATACCCGCACCGCCCACCAGCAGCGCTCATTGCTGACGAGCGCCGCGCCGTCATATCCCACGTGCGCCATCTCCGACGAGGCAACCCGGCCGCTGTCCCATCTGTCACCGGTCCCGGCCAGTAGTATTGCCTCGCTGCTGGCGACCAGTATCCGGTAGGCCGACTGCCTCTGACCGCGCGCCTCCGCACCCAGCCGCCAGCTGAAGCGCGGCCGCCGCGTGTCGATGCCCACCGGATCGACGGCGTATTCACACTGTAGGTCGAAGGGGGTAATCATCTGGCTGCCGCGTCTGGATGACAGATGGACGGAACTTGGTGCCGTATTGTATCAGAACGTATCGCATCAGCAGCAGTGGGAGCGCAGCCCAAAGTATGTCCCCGTCCTCCTGTGCAAAGAGAGATGATCCCTGACAGTTATCTCTGTCGGATGCAGCGACAATTCATTGTGGCCTCAAAAACAGAGTTTGCAGCGCCTCCGGTGTCTCTGCTAAGATGCAGCGACCGGCCCACAGCATGTTTCACACAACGTTGACCCCCAAACATCGTTCGATCCATGCCGTGAACCGCAGACCTTCATCCACCTACCTGACCTGCAGTAACAATTTGTAGACAAGCCATCCTTCCCTACTCCCTTTCCAATCCAGGAGGATCTCCATGACCCGAAAAGCACACGTTTTAACGACGCGTCCCGTCTCCCGTCGTGCCTTCCTCAAGACAGCCGGAGCCGGCGCCGCATTTGCCGCGCTCAGCGCTTGCGCCGTGCCCGCGGCCGCCCCCACCGAAGATGGCGGCGGCGAAGAAACCATGGCCGTACCGCAGGAGCTGAACATCGTCTACTGGGCCGACAGCAATGACTTCTTCCAGGGCGTCATCGACCAGTATCAGGAAGAGACCGGCAACATCGTCAACTATGAAGTCGCGCCGGCCGTCTACATCGAATGGCAGCAGATGATGACGACACGGCTGGCATCGGGCGATACCGGCACCGACGCCTTCCACTCCGATGACTTTCAGGCCGCCATCTACGGCGCCGCCGGCTGGCTCTCCCCGCTCGAGCCCGTCGTCGAACTCTACGACATCGACCTCGATGACTGGCCCCAGACGTTGATCCACGATGTTTCCTCCTGGGACGGCGTGCTCTACCGCATTCCTTGGGGCAACGACACCGAGATCTTCTTCTATCGCACCGACTATTTCGAGGAAGCCGGCGTCTCTCCACCCACCGACTGGAACGAACTGGTCGAAGTCGGCACTGCTCTCACAGATGAGGAGGCAGGCATCTACGGTATCGCCCTTTCCGCCACGATCGGCGGCCAGCTGGGCAACGAAATCCAGCATTGGACCAATCAGGGCGGCGGCGCCATCAACAACCTCGACAACGACGGCGCACGCGAAGCGCTCGCCTTCTATAAGGCGCTCTACGCAGAACACAACATCGCCCCCGATTCTGCCCCGCAGGAGGACTATAGCTCCGTCTTCCAGGGCTGGCTCTCCGATAAGTACGCCATGTGGTGGTGCTGGGATGGCTTCTTCGGCGCCATGCGCACCAACGAGGAGTTCTGGGCTGATCAGGTTTCCGCATTCCTGCCGCCGATGGGACCGGACAACGCCGAGACGATCACCGGCTGCTGGGGCTGGTCCGCCGTTGCCAGCTCGCCTAACCAGGACCTGGCCGCCGAGTGGGTCGGCTTTACCGCACGCTCCGATGTCATGAAGCAGCAGATCTATCGCGGCCGCGTTCCCGCCCGTGTCTCCCTCTGGGCCGACCCCGAAGTCCAGGATCTCGCACCCTCTTCGCCCTTCCTTTTGGATCTGGCCGAGGCCGGCGGCCTTGTCAAAGCCCGCCCGGTTACCCCCAGCATCCAGGAGATCTACGACGCCGCCGAACAGAACGTTCACGCCTACCTCACCGACCAGGTCAGCCTCGATGAAGCGGTCACGGCCGCCATGGACAAGATCAACCCAATCCTCGAACGCGACCTGGGCTGATATCCGCAGAAAATTACCGGTGGCCAGCATCCTTCCTGGTCACCGGTAACTAACCACTGACCACTGGTGCTCTATCATTGTTTAGCCAACACAACCTCAGCACGCGTCGTATAGTCCTGGCCTGGTTGTTGGTCACCCCCGTGGTCCTGTGGCGGCTCCTCACATCCGTCTATCCCTTCCTGCGCACCTTCTACATCAGTTTCTTCGATAACAGCCCCGTGCGCCGCACCTTCGACTTCGTCGGCCTGGACAACTACATGGCGCTGACTCGCGACGCCAACGTCGACGCCACCCTCACCTTCACCCTCTTCTTTACCGTCACGTCCGTCGCCCTCCAGGTCGTGCTCGGGCTGGCCATCGCCGAGCTGCTCAACCAGCGCTTCAAAATGCGCAACTTTACGCGCGCCGTCAATCTGCTGCCTTGGGCCATGGCCCCCATCGTGATCGCCACCGCCGCCCGCTGGATCTTCCACCAGGATTACGGCCTCATCAACGACATCATCTGGCGGATCAGCGGCGAACGCCCTCTCTGGCTCGTCAACTTCACCACCGCCCGCTTCGCCGTAACCATCACCGACGTCTGGAAAAACACCGCCTTCCTCGCCGTCATCTTCCTCAGCGGCCTCCAGGGCATCCCTCTTGAACTTTACGAGGCCGCCAAGATCGACGGCGCCGACGGCGCGCGCTCCTACTGGTACATCACCCTGCCGCTGCTGATGCCGCTCATCATCTCGATGATCATCTTCACCGCCATCTTCCGCGTTCTCACCTTTGAAATCGTCTACGCGCTCACCAACGGCGGGCCGGGCACCGCCACCTCGCTGCTCTCTTATCTCGTCTATCTTGAAGGCTTCCGCGTGTTGAACTTCGGCTACGCCTCTGCCATCGCCATGCTGCTCTTTTTCATCGTCCTGATCGTTGGAGTCCTCGGCTACGGCTTCCTCCGCCGCGCCTGGGAACGGCTGTAATAGTACTGGTCACTGGCGTCCCATGAATATGCAATTAATCTCTAAACGCAGGTTTCAGACTACGCTCTTCTATCTCGCGGTCATCCTTTTCTTAATCGTTGTCTTGCTGCCGATCTACTATATCTTCCTGACCGCGTTCGCCCCGAGCGGGAAATTGTTCACCGTACCGCTGACCTACGTTCCGCGCAGCCTGGCAACTGCACGCTTTCAGGACATCTTCGGCGCGCTGCCCATCGCCCGCTACATGCTCAACTCCACCCTGCTGGCCACATTCTCCACCATCCTGGCGCTCACCGTCAGCCTGCTGGCCGCCTACGCCATCGCCCGTCTCAACTTCCCAGGCGCAAACATGGTCATGATCGGGCTGCTTGCCTCCAGCATGTTGCCCGGCACCGCCACCGTCATTCCTCTTTTCCAGATGTACCAGACGCTCAAGCTGATGGATACGCTGCACGGCCTCCTCATTCTCTACGGCAGTGCGCTGCTGCCGATCACGACTTGGGTGTTGGTCTCATTTCTACGCCAGGTACCCGTCGAGATCGAGGATGCAGCTAAGGTCGACGGCGCCAGTTTCTTCCAGCTCCTCTGGCGCATCGTCCTGCCCGTAATCCGCCCCGGCGTCGCTACCATGTTCCTCATCAACTTCATCATCGGCTGGAACGAATTCTTCACGCCGCTCATCTTTGCTCGCGGCGCCGGCGTCAAGGTCATCACCATGGCCCTCTCCGAAGCCCAGGTCATCGGCGCCCGCAGCGAATTCGACGTCTCCTGGGGCAACATGTCCGCCGTAGCCATCCTCACCACCATCCCGGTCTTCATCATCACCCTCATCTTCCAGCGCCAGATCGTCGAAGGCATCACCAGCGGCGTCTTCAAATAACGTCCCACAGGAGCGACTCGCTGATATGGGTACTCTCAAAGTCGGAATCATCGGGCTGGGCGGCATCGCCCGCTCCCATTGCGACGCCATCGCCACCCTCGACAACGCCGAAGTCGTTGCCGTCGCCGACCTCTTCGAAGAGAAGCGCCGCCAGTACATGGAAGAGTACGGCATTCCCAAGGGCTACCCCTCCCACACCGACCTCCTGAAGGACGACGAAATCGACGCCGTCGCCGTCGTCCTCGGCCATCACCTCCACCACCGCCTCACCGTCGACGCCTGCAACGCCGGCAAACACGTCCTCGTCGAAAAGCCGATGGCGCTCAGCCTCGCACAGTGCGACGACATGATCGAGGCCGCCGCCAGCAACAACGTCAAGCTCATGGTCGGCCATACCCCGCACTTCTCCGGCCCCCTCCTCAAAATGAAGGAGATCCTCGATTTCGGCCGGCTGGGCCCGCTGATGACCATCGTCTGCTTCTCGTGCAAAAACTGGACCTACGCAAACCGCGCGCCCCAGTACCGCAGCCGTTTCCATGGCGGCGGCATGTGGCTCACCAACGGCGTCCATGTCGTTGACCGCCTCACCTGGCTCATGGCTTCCCAGGCCGCATCCGTATCCGCCAGCATCGGCACCCGCGCCCACTACCAGGCCGCCGACGATACCGCCACCGCCCTCATTCGCTACAAAAATGGCCTCGCCGGCGTCGCCGTCTCCATCGCCTTCGCCGACGGGCCGCCCACCATGGATACCCAGGTCATCTGCACCAACGGCACCGTGCGCATCATCGGCGGCAGACAACCGGTCCTCCAGGTCGGGCAGGGGGATGAGTGGGAGGATATACCCTTTGAAGTCCCGTCGGCCGTCATGCACTATGAGTGGAAATCGTTCGTCCAATCGATCGAACAGGACATCGAGCCGCCCACCTCCGGCGAATGGAGCCGACACATCATGGAGATCCTCTTCGCCGCCGAGACCTCGGCCATCAGCGGCAGCGATGTCGTCCTGGAAAGCGGTCTCTCCTGGACCCACCAGCGCGGCGGCATCCCCGTCACCCGCGATCACGGCTGGATCTGAGGCGCACAGCCGCCCGGGCCGCTTTACGCCACCGACACGGCATGGCAAACTAGATCTGCATACCCGACCATAAACCGAACACGCCTACACAATTCATCAGTAAATCGTACCAACCGCTGCAAACCACAGGAGCGAGTTAGACAGACATGGCGAAATTGAAAGTTGGAATCATCGGGTTGGGCGGCATCGCACGCGCCCACTGTAGTGCCATTGACACCCTCGATAACGTCGAAGTCGTTGCCGTCGCCGATCTCTTCGAAGAGAAGCGCCGCGAATACATGCAGAAGTACGACATCCCCAAGGGCTACCCCTCCCACACCGAGCTCCTCAAGGACGACGAGATCGAAGCCGTCGCCGTCGTGCTCGGCCATCAGCTTCATCACCGTCTCACCGTCGACGCCTGCAACGCCGGCAAGCACGTCCTCGTCGAAAAGCCGATGGCGCTCAGCCTTGAGCAGTGCGACGACATGATCGAAGCCGCCGCCAGCAACAACGTCAAGCTCATGGTCGGCCAGACCCAGCACTACTACGGCACCAGCCTCAAGGCCAAGGAGATCCTCGATTCCGGCCAGCTGGGCCCGCTGATGACCGTCGTCTGTTACATGTCCAAGAACTGGAACTACGCCGGCCGCCCGCCCCAGTACCGCAGCCGCTTCCACGGCGGCGGCATGTGGCTGGCCAACGGCGTCCACGTCGTCGACCGCCTCACCTGGCTCATGGCCTCCCAGGCCGTCTCCGTCTCCGCCAGCATGGGAACCCGCGCCCACTACCAGGCAAGCGATGACACCGCCACCGCGCTCGTCCGCTACAAGAACGGCCTCGCCGGCGTCGCCGTCTCAGTCGGTTTCGCCGACGGCGCGCCCAATTTCGAGAGCCAGGTCATCTGCACCAACGGCACCCTCCGCTTCAGCCAGCACGGCGAAAAGTTCGTCAAGGTCGGCCAGGGAGACGAGTGGAAGGACATACCTTTCGACGACCCGCCCGTCGAGATGCACCACGAATGGAAATCCTTCGTCGAGGCCATCGAACAGGACATCGAGCCGCCCTCCTCCGGCGAGTGGAGCCGCCACATCATGGAGATCCTCTTCGCCGCCGAGACCTCTGCCATCACCGGGCGTGAGGTCGTCCTCGAAAGCGGCCACTCCTGGACCCACCAGCGCCACGGCGTGCCCGTCACCCGCCAGCACGGCTGGATCTGAGGTAAACAACCATGCGAACTGCGCTACTTTCCTACAGTCATCATGGTCGCGGCATGGCCGGCACAACGCGCGACCTCGGCCACGAGATCGTCGCCGTCATGGACGCCGAGCCCGGCCCGCGCCAGCAGTTGGCCGACGAATTTAACTGTCCCGCTTACAGCACCGCAGGCGAATGCCTCGACGCCAGCCGGCCCGACGCCGTCCTCGTTGCCGGCAAACATACCGAGATGCCCGACCATGTCCGCGCTTGCGCCGAGCGCGGCCTGCCCTTCCTGCTCGACAAGCCCTTCGCCGACTGCGCCGACCGTCTGCGCCCCGCCGCCGAACTCTGCACCGAGCGCGGCGTCTTCAGCGCCCTCACCCTGCCCAACCGCGGCACCGAGCTTGTCGACATCGTCCAGCGCATGATCGACGACGGCAGCTTCGGCGACCTCGTCCTCTACAACAGCCGCCTCAACAACGGGCCGCCCTCCCGCTACGACCCCACGCCCTCCGCCTGGCACAACGATGCCAGCATCTCCGGCGGCGGCTGCTGGGCCACCGAGTCCGCCCACGGCATCGACACCTACCTCCAGTTCGTCGGCGACCGCCCCGTTACCGCCGTCGGCGGCGTCATCTCCAACTCGATGTACGCACGCGAAGTAGAGGATGTGGCGGTGGGAGTTTTACGCACCGACGACGGCGTCACCGGCATCGTCGAATCCGGTTACAGCTACCCGTCAGGCGCCCGCGCGGGCGACCACAGCTTTCGCTTCATCGGCACCAAAGCGACCGTCCTGCAACGCTATGACCAGCAGGGAAACAGGGTGACAGAGGTCCACACAACCGAGGGCGTGACCTTCCACGAGGAATCCCCGAACACCCGCGGCATGAAGGAAATCATGCGCAGGGCACTGGTAGCCATCGAGGAAGGGCGCAGCAGCTTCTCGCCCGATGTCGAGCATGCAGTGCGCATCCTCGAAATCCAGGACGCGGTCTACGCCCTCGCCCGCGCCAACCCAATGACCAACGGCCCCCATCCACTCGGCGTGCCCGGGGCGGTCTAGCGCCGATGTACTGCCGTTGAAAAGGAAACCGGCACGCGAACGGCGTGCCGGTTGGTCAATCTGTTAGCTTTCTTTCCCAGACCAAGACTACACACGCCCCGCAAACGAACGCCCGCGGATCTGCTTGAACGGCGGCATCTTCGGCGCGTCCGTAACCGACTCGTCCCGCCGCGACGCCGCCCGCATGTAGTGGACCGCATAGCCGCGCCGCCGTTGCCCCGACAGGTTGGCATTGCTCTGGTGCAGCACCAAACTGTGATGAAAACTGACGCTGCCCGCATTCAGGGGCGCGGGCACAATCGGCCACTGCTCGCTCCCCAGATCTTCCACGAACCAGGACAGCCGCTCCCCTCGTATCATCCCCCAGCGGTGTGTGCCGGGGCAGAAGTTTAGGCAGCCGTTCTCCACCGTCGCCTGGTCGATCGCCGTCCACGCCGAGACCAGGTCCATCGGGAAAATGTCCCGCCACGACGCCGAATCCTGGTGCCACGGCTGTGCCGTCCCCGTGACCGGCGCCTTCATGAACAGCTGGTCCCCGTACATCTTGATGTCATCGCTGCCCAGCAGATCGGCAATGATGTCGACGATCTTGGGATGCGTGGCATGGCCCCACATGACCTCATCGTAAACGGCCAGATTGTACAGTTTGCGCACCGACAGCACCTGGTCCGCAACTTCACGTTCGCCTTCCCGGAACACCTTTTCCAGCTGAATGCTCGTCTCCGGGATGTGTTCGACCTTGCCGGCGGCGATCAGATCCGTATGCGCCGCCAGAGCCGCCACCTCCTCCGCCGAGAGAACATCCTCTACGGTCAGAAAGCCGTTGAGCCTGAATTGCCTGACCTGCTCCTCAGACAGCACGCGTAGGCGCAGGGTTGCCATACATATCGGTCCTTTCTCTGTATCACCGGAATCGGCGACGATATCAACTCCGTGTTGACGTCACCAGCCCGGCCCCCTTGCGGTCACTCCTCCTCCACCCAGGCCGCCGGCGCCGTATCCACACCGTGTTTGGCGAACACCGCATCGATCTCCTCCAATGTCTCCTGGTCAAGTGACCAGTCCAGACCGGCTACGTTTTCCTCAACCTCCTCGGGGCGGCGGAACCCGATCAGCGCCACACTGACCACCGGATTCGACAGCGCCCAGCGCAGCGCAAGTTGAGGCATCGTCTTGCCGTGCCGTGCAGCGATCGGCTTGAGGTCGTCAGCGGCAGCGACATTTCTGGCGAAGACCTCCTCCGTAAACAGAGGGATGTTGAAAGCCGTGCCATTGGAGCGCCAGTCACTTTCGTCAAACGTCGTCTCGGGCGTAAACGTCCCCGTCAGCAGCCCATGCGCCAGCGAACCGTATGTCATAAGCCCAATGCCGTGCTTATCAATCGTCGGGAAGATCTCGCGCTCCAGGCGGCGGTCGAACATATGATAGCCGTACTGGGCGATGTCCACCCGCCGCGTCTCCATACAGGTCTCGATCTGCTGCGGGCGGAAGTTGGAGACACCCACAAAGCGGGCCTTTCCCGCCTGCACAATCTCCTCCAGCACCCCCATCGGCTCATCCAGCGGCACATCCCTGTCCGGCCAGTGGACCAGGTAAACATCCACATAGTCAGTTCCGAGCGCCTTGAGGCTGCGGTCGATAGACGCCAGAGCCGTCTCGCGACGGCTGTCTCGGCGCCACTGGCCGTCATCCTGGTAGATGCCCCACTTGGTCACGACGATCGCCTCCTGACGCCGCGCGCCCAGGGCCTTGCCCAGAATCTCCTCGGACTGGCCAAAGCCGTAGCCCTCGGCCGTGTCAAAGAGATTTATCCCAAGATCGAGTGCTCGATGCACCGCCTTGACAACGTCGCTTTCCTCAAAGTGTCCGTACCCGCCGCCGATCTCCCAGCAGCCGAAACCGATTGCCGATACGTCCAGTCCCGTACGTCCAAATGCGCGATATTCCATCTCTTGGCCTCCCTGCATTCGTCTGTTTTCAATGGCTAGAGGTTATGCAAACCTTTAGAGTGCAGACAGTGTACAACGTGACCTGAGGCGGGTCAACGGACGGGAAAGAGGGCGTGCATACCAAAATGTGCGAGTTCTCTACACATCTGGCACCAACGAAACCATAGCCATTCCGTCATCCAATCTGAGGCAGAGGAAACGGTAGTTCTCTCTCCTCACTCCTCTTCACTCTCTCTTCGTTTTTTTGGGCGGTCGGGCCTATTCGGCCCTCCCTTGTGCGGGGGCTCCGCCCCCGCAACGCCCCCTCTCCTACAACATGCCTCGCCGACCTGGTGTCGACATTGGTGACAGGTGCCCAATCGAAGGAGTTTAGCCAAACCACGTCCCGCCAGTCCCCGAGCCAATCTCACTCAGGCAATACTGCGGCACTCTCTCCTCGTCTCTATGCCTGCCCTGTACCCCGCTAAGAGCCGGATCAAAATATCGCCTACCGCCGCCGCGCATGCCCCACCTGACCCCTTTCGCCCCGGAACTGGGACGCACCCGCAATCAGAATTCAGGTCAAGACCGACTATGCGTTGTACATCTCCAGATGCCGCGCCGCGATCACTTCCCAACTGAACTGGCGGGTCGCCTTACGGGCATTGACACGCAGCTTCTCCGCCAGCCGCGGGTCCTCGGCGATGCGCCCCACCGCTTCCGCCGCCGCCGCCGGATCTCTGGGAGGAACAAGAATCAGGTCGGAATCTGCCCTCAGTTCCGGCGTCGGGTCTTGCGGATGCGTTGTCACGATCGCACAGCCGTTGGCCAGCGCCGCCGTCAGCGTACTGCGCCGCATACTCATCCCATCCTCATACGGCATCACCAACACGTCGATCGCGTTGAAGTCCGCCGCAACCTCATCATCCGGCTGGTGGCCCGTCCACTGCACGCGATTCTCCAGTCCATGTTCGGCAATGGAAGCCTCGACCCGCTGCAGATACCTGAAGTTCGTCTCGTCGCTGGCCCCCACCCGTTCGCCGATCATCAGCAGATGCACGTCCCTTCCCTCACCCGCCAGCGCCGCCAGCGTCTCGATCAGTGTCAGCCCGCCTTTGCTGGCGTTAAGAAAACCGAAGTAGCCCAACACAAGCTGCCCGCTGCCGTAGCCGCGCGCCGCCCGCCGCTGGATTCGCTCCTCCGCCGAGAACCGCCGGCTCTTGATGTCATTACCGATCGGAATCCGGTGAAGCTGGCCCCGCTGCACCTGCCCTTGCACCGCTTCCCAGTCGCTCTGATTCGTGACCACCACCGCATCCGCAGCGCGTAAAGGCAGACGCGTGACCCAGTTTCGCAATCGCGCGCCTGCCTTGGGAAAGAGATAGGGGATGCGCAGATCGTGATATGTCCAGGCGGCGCGCAGCCCCTGTCGCCGCAGGAAATACGGCAAAGTGTTGATGGCCGGATGCATCCCATAGGCCGCAGTCTGGTACTGAATGTGAACCCATTCAGCGCCGGCGGCCCGGGCACGGGCAGGAATTTCGGACAGGATCCCCCAGCCCCAACTGCGGCGGCCCGGAAGTACCCGAACCGCATCCAACTCCGCCGACACCGTCACCTGCTCGTCCGTCAGGACGGCAACCTGCGCGCCCTGCGCCTGCAGTGCCGCAGCCAGCTCAGCCGTAAACCTGCCGACGCCGCCCACCATCGGCGGATATTCACCCGTGACGAACAACACCTTCGGATGCCCTGCCGCCACTCTTTTCAAGCTCCCCTTACCATACTGCCATCGAGTTATTCGGGTATCCGTTCCTGCAGGGCGGCCAGCAGTTCATCCTGCCGCGCTACCGCCGGCAAAAACAGCGTGCGGGGCGTATCCATTTCTACGATACCCTCGGCAGATACGGGCCAGTAAACAAGGCTCACTCCGGGCATGAAGCGGCCCGCCTCTTCACACGTAATCATCTGGCGGAACTGGATCTGCATGGTTGCCTGCATCGGCGCGCGCACTGTCACGCCGTCTGCGGCCAACTCCATCCGCATCAGCGCCCAGCGTACGTGGATGAGGGCAAACGCGATCGCCCCCAGCAGAAAGAACAGGGAAGGCAGGCTGAATCCGTTCAGGATCTCCCGCAGGAATAGTAGCGCCACCGCCGCGCCGCCCGCGGCGAAAAGGCGGTATGTCGTTCGGGGAAGGTAGACCGGGGTGTCAGTCATCGGACCGATGGCTGATGGTGTGTACACTACGCCAGCGGCTACTCACTGCGGTCGGGATGCTGCGCGCGGCTGCTGACGAGCAGCATCGCAAACGCGACCACCGAGAGAACGCCGGCGCCATACACGATCGCGCGAATGACCTGGCTCTCCCACAGTGTCGGCGCAAAACCGGCAAACCCGCCCAGAATCCCGGCCAGAGGAACCGTCGCAATCAAAACGAAATGGAGCATCATGTACGCGGGCGAGGGACGCGGAAAACCTTCACGCGTGAGGAACTTCATTATCATGTAGATCGCGCCCAGCGGATAGAGCACGCCAACCAGCAGAAGAACGGCCGAGCCAGCCTTGTACAGAATGTCCATGCTTTTCGCGGATGTCGGTCAGGCCGTCTGCTCGCCTGCCATCATCAGCCCGATCTCCTCACGCGTGGCCGCGCCGATATCGACGACGCCCATCACCCGCCCGCCGTTGAGAACGGCGACGCGGTCGGCCAGGCTGAACAACTCATCCAGGTCCTCGCTGATCAGCAGCACCGCGACCCCTGCCGCCTGCTGCTCCAACAGCCTCTGGCGCACCGCCTCCGTCGCGCCCACGTCCAGCCCCTGTGTCGGGTGGGCCGCGATGATCAGCTTCGGGTCCGTCGTCAGTTCGCGGGCCAGTATCAGCTTCTGCAGATTGCCGCCGGAGAGCGCACCTGCATTGGTGGTGATACCGGGCGTGTCCACGTTAAACTCGTCAACCAGCTCCGTGCTCATTTTGTCCAGGCCGTCGCGATCCAGGAACGGGCCCGGCCTGTCCCGGTAGTGTTTGAGCGCGATGTTGTCGGCCACGTTCATCGAGCCGACCGAACCCACGTGGATGCGGCTTTCCGGCACGTGGGCGATGCCGGCGTCGATGATGGCGCGCGGCGTCCGGTTGGTCAACTCCTGCCCCAGCAGCGTAAAGCTCCCGCTGGTCGCCCGCCGCAACCCGGTCAGCAGCTCGGCCAGCTCCTTCTGCCCGTTGCCGGCAACACCGGCTATGCCAAGGATCTCACCCCTGCGGATCTGTAACGAAACATCCCGCAGCGCAGGCAAGCGCTTATCGTTCAAGCAGCAGATCTCTTCGACCTCCAGACAGACTTCGCCGAACTCCTGCTCCTCCTTGTCAATACGAAAGATGACCGACCGCCTCACCATCAGCTCGGCCAGATGCGCCGCGCTGGTTTCGCCGGTCACGTCCTCGCTGGCCACCACCCGCCCCTGGCGCAGTACCGTCACACGGTCGGCGAATCGGGTCACCTCATCCAGCTTGTGGCTGATGAAGATGATCGTCTTGCCCTCCTGCACCATGCGCTGCATCGTCTGCCCCAGCGCGTCCGCCTCCTGCGGCGTCAATACGGCCGTTGGTTCATCGAGGATCAGGATATCCGCCCCGCGGTACAGCGCCTTCAAAATCTCGATCCGCTGCTGCTCGCCGACGCTCAACTGCCAGACAAACGCCTCCGGGTCCACGTGCAGATCATACTGCTCGCTCACCTCCGCAATCCGCCGCTGCACCCGCTGCATGTCCAGCCGCAGCGGCTTGAAGCGGCCCTGCTCGCCGGGCGCGCAATAGGGATCGTCCAGCCCCAGGATGATGTTTTCAGCCACCGTCTGGTTCATCACCAGCTTGAAATGCTGGTGGACCATGGCGATGCCCAGGTCGAAAGCAGTCTTCGGCGAGTCGACGTGCACGGGTTGCCCGTGCACCAGCACACGACCCTCTTCCGGCAGATACAACCCCGCCAGAATATTCATCAGCGTCGACTTGCCCGCGCCGTTTTCGCCCAGCAGGGCGTGGATCTCACCCTTGTTGACCGTCAGATCGACGCTGTCGTTTGCCAGGACCCCGGGAAACCGCTTGGTGATTTCCTGCATTTCCACGGCGAGAGGTGCAGAGTTCGTCATAGGCGATGGAAGTTGACAATGTGAGTCGATGTCTGTGATGGAATGAAGTCAGAGAGTGGCGAAAACAATCTTGGCCCCACTCTCTGACACACGAGTCTCGACCTGCTTTCTACCTCTTCACTACTGCGGGATCTCGCCTGTAACACCTGCGACCAGCCAGTCAAAGCTGAGCAGGGCGGGATCGTCCATACATTCTCCGTCCGCAACCCGTTCCGCACCGGTGTTATCGCTGATCGGGCCGCAGAAAAACTGAAAACTGCCGTCAAGAATGGCTTCCTTGGCCTCCTCGACCGCTATCTGTACAACTGCCGGCACAAATTCAGCCACCGGCGCAAGATCTAACACGCCGTCTTCCATGCCCCACCAGATCGGCTCATTGGTCCAGGTTCCGGCAGCCACGTCGCGCACCTTCTTCTCATATATAACCTGCCAGTTCCAGATCGGTGCCGTCAGCAATGCCTGCGGCGCAATCTCCGGGTTGACCACGTTGTAGCCGATCGCATAGACGCCCTGCTCCTCGGCCAGTTTGTCCGGTTCGACACTATCACTTTCTCGCGCCACAACATCCGCGCCCGCATCGATGAGCGCCTGAGCGGCTTCGCGTTCAGCAGGAGGATCAAACCAGGCAAAGATCCATATCGGCCGTACCTCTACAAGAGGATTAATGGATTGGGCGCCCAGCGCGAAAGCATTCAGATTTCGCACCACTTCCGGAATCGGGTAAGGCGCAATGTAGCCGATGATATTGGATTGTGTCATCGCACCGGCAACCATTCCGGACAGGTACCAGCCCTGGTAGCCGCGTCCGTCGTATATGCCGACATTCTCAGCCGTCTTGTATCCGGTGGCATGCTCAAACTTTACGTCCGGAAAACCTGCCGCAACTTCGATCACGCTGTCCATATAGCCGAAACTGGTGGCAAAGATCAGGTCATAGCCCTGGGACGCGTAGCTCTGCAGCACCCGCGCCGCGTCCGGTCCTTCCGCGACCAGTTCGCTGTACGCCGTCTCCACGCCCAGCTCTTCCAGCGCCAACCGGCCCTGATCGTGCGCATAACTCCAGCCGAGATCGCCCACCGGGCCGACGTAGACAAATGCAACTCTTACCGACTCAATCGTACCAGTGGGAGCTGCCGCCTCTTCAGCCGCAGGCATTTCGCCGATCTGCTGACAAGCGCTCATCAACAGTGTCAGAATCAGCAGAACCCCAACCAGCTTCTTCAAATGTCGAATCCTCATGTAACTGTACCCCCTTTCACTTCCATTTCAGATGGGCTGAACCATCTTGCTGCCAAGTGACGCGGTAAACAGATTGCTCCTCTCTTTGTGCCTGCACTGTAAGAGAGGAGCAATCTTTGAGGATCACAATCGATTTAATTCAGACCTCGACCTTTTCCAGGACGGGGGCCTGAATCCAACAAGGTACTTCACACGATTCAACTGCAGTTTACCCCCGGGTTAGTTCCCAAGCGGCGCGGCCTCACCCGGCGCCTCGCCGACAACGCCTTCCACAAACCAGTCCATGCCCAGCATCTGGCCGTCGTCCATGCACTGGCCGTCATCCAGGAACTGCACACCGTTCTGGCCGTTCATCGCCCCGCAGAAGACGTCCGTTTCACCGGATATGATCATCGCCTGCTTTTCGGCGACCATCGCGGCGACGTCTTCAGGAACCGACGGGCTCATATCTGCCAAACCAACGATTCCGTCGTCCATGCCGCCCCAATACTGCTCAGTTACCCAGTTGTGGTCGCGCGCCTGCTCCGCGAACTTCAGGAATGCCGGCCCCCAGTTCCAGACCGGACCGGTGAGGACGGAGTCACCGACGAATACACGCATGTCGCTGTTGTAGCCGATGCTCGTCCCGCCCCGCTCAGCCGCGGCCTTCTGCGGCTCCGTCGTGTCCTGGTGCTGGGCAATGATGTCTGCGCCCTGGTCCAGCAGGGCTTCAGCAGCTTCCTTCTCTTCCGGCGGGCCAAACCAGGTGTTCGTCCACACGACCCGCACCTCGGCGTCCGGATTCGCCTCGCGCACACCCAGCGTGAAGGCGTTGATTCCACGGATCACCTCAGGAATCGGGAAAGCAGCCACGTAGCCGATGATGTTGCTTTCGGTCATGCTGCCCGCCACCAGGCCGCTCAGATAGCGCGGCTGGTACATGCGGCCGAAGAGCGTGCTCATGTTGTCCGCCGTCTTGAAGCCGGATACATGCACAAAATACTGATCCGGGAACTCCTGGGCCACCGTCAGAGTCGGGTCCATGTAGCCGAAGCTGGTTGTGATGACCAGGTTATAGCCCTTCTGGGCGAAATCGCGAATCACGCGCTCTGCATCCGGACCTTCCGGTACATTCTCAATAAAGACCGTCTCCGCGCCGCCTTCCAGGTTCTCTTCCAGGTATAGCCGCCCCTGATCATGCGCATACGTCCAGCCGAGGTCGCCGATCGGCGCGACATAGACGAAGGCGACCTGCAGCGGCATAGCCATGTCGTCATCGCCTGCCATCTCTTCTTCCATGGGCGCCTCGATGACCGGCTGGCAAGCCGCGATCAGCAGCGCCAGGATGGCCATGACACCCACCACTGTCCACGAATGTCGGATTCTCATGAAACGTTCTCCTTTGAATCAAATGGGTCCACTGAATGATGTCTGAACTGTAGGCCGCCCGTTGCCAGACGGTAGAAGGGTGGCGTCAGCAGCGGGGGAACTGCGCGTCTGGGGAATCGACGGGTTTCCGGTTAATGGCTAGAACAATAACTGTTGAGCCAAGATGAGCCAATGGTATCGCAAAGACTGCCAAAACTCAACTACGGAAACAGCGCGATATGGCACATAGGCTACCGTTAGGCATTCCTGCGCGCCCATCGGTATAATTTCAAAGAAGACTGTGGCAACCTGCCGGTGAACTGCGAATGACGACCAGCGCCCGGCCACCGAAAATATACCAGAGGTCCAAACTTCATGACAGAATATCAGATTACCTACTGGCGGGAATTCCCGTCAATGGTGGTAGCCCGCGAGGGCCGTAGCAACCGGCACAAAGTCCAACTGCCGGCCCGATTTCAGGTCGCGATCGACGAGGCCGCAATGCGCGCCGGCGCCACCGGCACCGATGACTACCTGGACGGCTGGCTGCGTACAGACTGGCAGGAGAAGGCGGGGGACCCTGAAGAGGTGGCCCAAACCGTTGCCGCACAGCTCGAAGCCGACTATCCCCCCCAAAGGATACGCAAACTCCTGTCCACGATTACCCCCGACTCTTCCTCTGGCGGATGGCTGACGCCGCGCCCCCATCCGGTCATCGAGCGCCTGGGCCGGCACAACGGCCCCCTGCTTGGCGACGGCGCCATGGCAACGATGCTGCAGGAAGCCGGCCTCACCGGCGGCGCCGCACCCGAACTGTGGAATGTGGACAACCCTGACGCCGTGGAGGCGGTCTATCGCGGCTACGTCGAGGCCGGATCCCACATCATTACCACCAACACCTTTGGCGGCACGACCGCCCGGCTCAAAATGCACGACCTCGAGGACAGACTGGCCGAGTTGAATGCGGCCGGCGTGCAGTTGGCGCGCAAAGTCGCCGACGAGGCAGGCGATGTGCTGGTGGGGGCATCGGTCGGCCCGACCGGCGAACTGCTCGATCCCCTCGGCGTGATGACCATGGACGAGGCCACGGAGCTCTTCGCCGAACAGGTCGCTGTCATGGCCGAAGCCGGCGCTGACTTCATCCTCACCGAAACGATGAGCGATCTGCAGGAAGTCGAAGCCGCCGTGCGCGCCGTCGATCAAGCGACCGAACTGCCCGTCGTCTCCATGCTCACCTTCGACACCAACCTGCACACCATGATGGGCGTCAGCCCCAAACAGGCGGTGGAAACAATGGCCAGCTGGGGCGTTCAGGTAATCGGCGCCAACTGCGGCAACGGCCCCGACGAGATCCGGACCGTGATGACCGAGATGGTTGCGAACCGTCCCCCCGGAGTCGTGCTCTATGCCCAGAGCAACGCGGGCCTGCCGGTTCTGCAGGGAGACGATGTCATCTACGATGGAACGCCGGAAGTCATGGCCGACTACGCCCGCCAGATGAAGGCCCTCGGCGTAGACGTAATCGCCGGCTGCTGCGGCACCACCCCGACCCACCTGCGTGCCATGCGCGAGGCCTTGGAGTAGGAAAAGAGTGACCCAGCCGCGCATTCAATGGCTTAAAGGACCGACATGTAAACTTCATGACTGTAGGGTATACTATCGTCGACCGTCCGACAGCGGATGAAATTGCAGATATGGCCGACAACGGTCGCGACATATCTGAGTTTTTTACCAATCAGGGGACAATGAAGCAACCGTTGACGCGCGTCAACGTCGATTTCACACCGGACTTGCTACGGGTACTCGATCAGTTGGCCGCCGAGTTGCGTGTCAGCCGCCAGTCAACCATCGATTCGCGCCTGCGGCAGACTCTGGACCAACACCTACTGGCGAAACGCCGCAAAGAATGACAAATAAAGGGTCATTGACCGACAGACAGCGGGTCGACCTTCAATCTCTTCAAGAGATGCCTGACGACCAAATTGATACAACCGACATCCCCGAAATTCTCCACTGGACGGGCGCCAAGCGCGGCGTCCTCTATCGGCCCGTTAAGCAGCAGATCTCGCTGCGCCTGGATGCGGATGTCATTTCATGGTTCAAAGCCCACGCTCAGGGCGGCCGCGGCTGCCAGACCGACATCAATCGGGCGCTGCGCGAGCACGTTATACGTCGTGAAAGGGAAACCACGTCTTGACGGACAGGGACAACGGTGAAGCTGTCGAACGCCATTCGGATACGCTCGGCGGGGCCTCGGTGTTTCGAGGTACGCACTTGCCCGTCCCCACCCTGCGGCAGCCGGACGCTTGCAGTAGTTCCGCTGAAGTCTCCGAGAAGGCGGAGTTTTAAATCCGGCCTGAGAACCTGAATATCTCGCTGATTCTCTGCGAGGTCCAAATGCCAGAGATTCTTTGACAGTTGTTTGACTGGAAAGATCAAAATCGCCGCAATTGGCCCGTCCTATCACCAATTCAGAGGGATTTGAAGCAGAGAATTTGCTTGACAGTTGTTTGACGATTGTTTGACTGGAAAGCCGAAATAGCCCAATATCGCGGTCTTGCTTTCCTTCAGAACGCCAATTTGCAGCCAAAAGCGACCCATAGTGAAAATCGGAATCATCGCCTGCGGCGCCATCGTGCGCGAACTGGTCGCCATCGCCAACAAGCGCGGCTGGGACTACGAACTAACCGCCGTCCCCGCCCAGCTCCATAACCGTCCCGAACGCATCGCCCCAGCCGTGGCAAAAAAGCTCGACGTCTGGGCGAGCCGCTTTGATCGCATCCTCATCGGCTACGCCGACTGCGGCACCGTCGGCGCCCTCGATGCTCTGCTCGCCCGCTACCCCCACGCCGTGCGCATTCCCGGCCCCCACTGCTACGAGTTCTACGGCGGCACCATCTTCGACCAACAGTCCGAACGCCAGCCCGGTACATTCTATCTGACCGATTTTCTCGCCCACCACTACCAAGGCCTCGTGATCGAGTCGCTTGGCCTCGACCGCCACCCCGAACTACGTGACACCTTTTTCGGCAACTACGAGGAGTTGCTCTATCTTCGCCAACTGCCGGATCAGGACGAGAGCCAACGCGCCCGGGAGGCGGCCGCCAAACTGGGGCTGGCATACAAGGAGGCCGATTCCGGACTGGACGTTCTGGAGGAACGCCTGGTGGAACTGATCGAAAGCCAAAACTGCTGACCACCGACCACCATGCGCCGAGTCCTCTTTCTCTTCCTTGACGGCGTCGGCCTGGGTCTGGATGACCCGCAGGTCAACCCGCTGGCCGCAGCCGCACTGCCGACACTCGCGGCGCTGTTCGACGGCCGTCCGCTCACCGCATCCACCGGACGTTTCAGCCATGGCGACGCCCATCTGATCCCGACAGACGCTCACCTTGGCGTTCCGGGCCGCCCCCAGAGCGCCACCGGCCAGACCGCTATCCTGACCGGCGTCAACGCGCCCGCCCGTCTGGGCGAACACTACGGTCCGCGGCCCGACCAGCGCGTGCGCGACATCCTCGACGAGGCCGGCATATTCGCCCGGCTCCACGCGGCCGGTCACGCGACAGCTTACGTCAATGCCTACCCCCAAGGCTACTTTGACGCCGTCGACCGGGGCAAACGCCTCCTGAGCGCCGTCCCCTACGCGGCAAAGAGCGGCGGCCTCCAGCTACGGACCTGGAGAGAGATGGTAGCCCAGCAGGCCTTGTCCGCCAACTTCACCGGCCAGGGCTGGCGCACCCAGCTGGGCTATCCCGATGTGCCGCTCTACTCGCCGCAGGAGGCGGGCGCCCAGTTCTGGCATCTTGCCCAGCCCGTTCATTTCGCCTTTTTCGAGCACTGGCAAACCGACTTCCTTGGCCACTATCGCAATCTGCGCGGGGCCGTCGAGGACTTTGAACAAATTGACGGTTTTCTGGCCGGATTGCTGGACGTCATGGACTGGCAGGAGACCCTCCTGATAATCGCCAGCGATCACGGCAACGTGGAGGACTGCACAATCCGCAAGCATACCGAAAACCAGGCCTTGACCGTTCTCGTCGGCGGCCGTGCCGCTGCCTATGCCCGGCGCGTTCAGCGGCTGGATAATTTCGCCGATATCGTCGCCGACTTTCTGGATGAAAGGGACATTGTCGGCGGCCACTGACAAGCCCCCGAGTGACCAAATTCCAACCATCGTTCTGACAGATCGTCCAATATCCAACTGCCTGTACCATTTACCAGCCTTTGCAACGCATCAAAACCACAGATTGGAGAAACTATGGAACTGCTGCCATTTTCCAACCCCGGCCGCTTCTGGAAAGGGAACCTTCACACCCACTCGACCCGCTCCGATGGAACGCAACCGCCTCAGGAGGTCTGTCGGCTCTACCAACAGGGCGGTTACGACTTCATCGCCCTGACCGATCACTTCCTGGAACAGTACAGCTTTCCCATCACCGATACCCAGCCGTACCGTTCTGCCGGGTTCACGACCATCATCGGCGCGGAACTGCACAGCGGGGCCATCGAAAACGGCTCGGTCTGGCATATCGTGGCCGCCGGCCTGCCCTTTGACTTTGCCCCCCCGTCTGCCGACGAAAGCGGCGCCCAACTCGCGGCCAGGGCTATGCAGGCCGGCGCCTTCGTCGGCATCGCTCATCCCCACTGGTACACGCTTACCGCAGCCGATGTCGACGCTCTGGGTCCGGCGCACGCGTTCGAGGTCTACAACGGCATTGCCGCAGACGCCAACGACCGCGCCGAAAGCTGGCACATCATGGACGTACTTTCGGACAGACGCCAGCGCTACTTCGCCTACGCCGCCGACGATGCCCATCTCACCGACAACTACAAGGACTTCCGCCGCGGCTGGGTGCAGGTGAAAGCCGAGGAATTGTCGCCGGAAGCCCTGCTCACGGCATTGAAGGCCGGAGCATTCTATTCCAGCACCGGACCGGAAATCTACGACATCACTTGCGTCCCAGGAGAACGCCTTTCCGTCCACTGTTCGCCCGCTGAACGCGTCTTTCTGACCGGTGTCGGCAGCGCCGCTCAGCGCGCTTGGGGCAACGGTCTCACAAGCGCCGAATTCGACCTGTCCGAGTGGGACAGCCACTACTGCCGGGTGACGGTGCGGGACCAGTGGGGCGGCAAAGCGTGGTCGAACCCGATCTGGTTGGAAGAATGAGCGGCAATTCGGATTCGGCCGGTCTGCAGGTCGATGTCCTCTGTCTGGGCATCGCCTGCTATGACCTGATTTTCTCGGTCGACCGGCACATCGGCGTCGACGAAAAGATGAAAGCGTCCGACCTGACCGCTTGCGGCGGAGGCATCGCCGCAAATGCGTCCATGACCGTCGCTCGTCTTGGATACTCCGTCGCCTTCGCCGGCTATCTGGGCCAGGATATGTACGGCGACAAACATCTCGACGAACTCAACGCCGCTGGCGTCAACACGGCTCTTGTCGTCCGCGGCGAATGGCCGACTTCCCTGTCCGCCATCCTCGTCAAACCGGACGGCTCCCGTGCGCTCGTCAACTACGGCCTTGGCAGAGAAATGCCGGGCGAGGAGGAGTTCCACCTCGAAGATTGCCGCCCGCGTGCGGTTCTGGTGGACGGACATTACCACGAGGCAGCCGTGCCCCTGGTCGCCCGTGCCCGCGCCGCTGGCATCCCCACCGTTCTCGATGGCGACACTCTCCATCCCGGCTCGAAAACACTGATGGAGATGGTGGAATTCCTGGTGGTCTCAGAGCACTTTGCCCGGCAGTTCAGCCGTCAGGACGACGTGGATGAGGCCCTGACGCAGCTGAGCTGCTGCGCGCCCTCGACAATCATCACTCTCGGCGAACGCGGACTGTGCTGGCGCAACCGTGCAGACAGCCGCTATGGCGCCGGCGCCGGCAGCTACCCGGCCTTTGCGATCACGGCAGAGGACACCACCGGCGCCGGCGACGCCTTCCACGGCGCCTTCGCCGCCGGCCTTTCACAGGGGATGGCATGGGAGGAACTACTGCGTTTCGCCTCAGCGGTCGGCGCGCTCTGCTGTACCAAAAAAGGCGCCCGTCTTGGCATCCCAACCGGCCCGGAGGTGGCCGCGTTTCTGGCGCGCAATTGACCAACGCCAGCGGTGCGGTGCAGGTGACAATTGACCAGAATCGGTCGCTGCCTATCTGCCCTGCCCGACATATTACGCTGCGCGTTTTCCGCCAATTTTCGAGCTTGTAAACGATTTAATTTTCTTGTATTGTGTGGTATGTTAGTAGTAGAGTATGGTAGTATCTGAATGAGGTATCGTCGACCAATGGCGGCGGCGACAAAATAGTGGACGGTTCGACAGCCGTCCATTTTATTCGTACTTCTTCTCGCTAAAGGCCCGATAACATAGGGTCGGCAGGACAAGCTCGACGCACAGCCGTCGAACAACAAGACAACTGTTAGAACATCCCATCCATCATGGTTTCGGGAGGCAGATAATGACGGTAACGGCTCCTGAGCGGCAGTTCGACGACGGCCTTACCGACGAATTCCCGCCGGATCTCTATGAACCGACAGGGGTAGTCACTGGTGTCGACGGCTTTGACGCTGTGACCGACGCCCACGTTGCGCAGTTCCACGAGCAGGGCTTTCTCATTGTCGAGAACGCCTTCACCGCGCACGAAGTGCAGGTGGCGCTGGACGGTCTGTTTCACCTCTTGTCAGGTGAAGTGGAGGAGTTCAACGGCGTCCAGTACGAGCGGGCTTCCGCTGGCGTAGCGGTTGAGGAGATGCCGCTTGAAGAGAAGCAGGACTACGTTCGCAAATTCATGAGCTTCGTCGACTACGACGAGCGCCTCAACGAGCTCGCGCATCACCCCCTCCTGCTGGCCCTTGTGGAACGCCTCATCGGCGATTCGCCCGTGCTGTTCCAGAGTATGGCGCTGCTCAAGCCGCCCCGCCTCGGTCGCGACAAGCCCTGGCATCAGGACGCTGCCTACTTCCAGATCGAACTTGACGCCAAAGTTGTGGGCTGCTGGATCGCGCTGGACGAGGCCACGATCGAGAACGGCTGCATGGTCATTGCCCCGGGCAGCCATCTCAAAGGTCCCGTCGTTCATTTTCGCAGGCGGGATTGGCAGATCTGTGACACCGACGTGGACAACAGTGGAGCGATGGCCGTACCGCTGAAACCCGGCGGTCTCCTGATCTTCCAGAGTTTGCTTCACCACGGCACGCCGCCCAACCAAACCGGGTCGCGCCGCCGCGCGCTGCAGTTCCACTATAGGCCGCAAAGCGCGCCCCTCACCAGCCAAGAGGAAAGACTGGCGATTTTTGGCGGTGAAGGGTTAGGGGCAGAGTGTTGAGTTAACCTGAAGCGGGAAGGCGTGGGAGTCGAACCCACCGCAGCCGGCTCTGCGCCACCTGCCACTGATTTTGAAGACCAGGGCGTCCACCGGGACACATCCCCTCCCGCTGGTTATTGTATCGATTGAACTGCACGCGGTCAAGTGAAGCGGCCGCGTTTTATATCAGGGTCCCACACGCTGGGCACGCAAGTCTGTTTCCCCGATTCAGCTTGCCATAGGCTTTGGCATTCGATCCAGAACGGGTTCTGGTCTCTGGTCACTCTACACGACTCGAAAACGCGTCGTGACCGAAGGCCAACTTTTGGCGACCTATTGATCGCCAGGATTTATCAATAAACTTATACTTGACATCCAACACCCAACGCTGAATGCGGTCTGGATAGAATAGAATGCACCTGGCTTGCCCCGAATGCGGCGCACCGGTTGAGGTTACCCCCTCGTTCGCGAACTGCCCTGCCTGTAACGCAAATGTCGCCTCACACTATACGCCCGCCGAAATGACGCGGACGATATATCATCGCGCCCTCGAACATTACTCGATGGGAAACGAAGTGGCCGCGTTGGAGGGGATCGACCAGGGCATCTCTCTCTTGGAGGCGCCCGAGCTGCACCTGCTGGCGGCTCTCATATATCGCAAACGCGGCGAATTCAAGGAAATGCGGGAGCACGTGGCCGCTATCCCCGCCGATGACATCCTGCGCAGCGAAGGCGAATGGCTGCTGCGCTCGCACCAGGAGCAGCTCCAGCTGGGACGGCGCGAAGAGGCCCGCCGACGCGGCCGCGCTAAGGGAACCCAACTCGCGGTGGGCAAAGCCAGCCGCCAATTCAGCACAGAATACTACCCTGCTCCCCTCGACAAGAAACAGGTCGCAACCAAGGCCGTCGCCAAAATACGCCGCAACCGTCTTCCCTGGGCGATTCCCATCGCTATCGTGCTGCTGGCTGCCATCTTCTTCTCGCGCGGCTCGGGCGATTCTATCCTCACGGCGTTGCAGCAGCTGCGCACGATACCGGACCGGCTGACCTCCATCTACGCCTCCTTTACCAGCGACGACTCGGCTGCCGTGCCCGGCACGGACGAAGAGTCCGCAACCGGCTCGCAGGTCAACACCAACGCCCAGATAAACACCGCCGCCGTCGAAGAGGCGCCGACGCCCGTGCAGGCCTCTGCCGCACCCCCAACGCCCGAGACGCTGCCGACGGCGGCACCGACCCAATCTGTGCCTACCCCTGCTCCTACGGAAAGCCCGTCTCCTGACGTGGCCGCGACAATTATCGCCGCGGCACGCCTGCAATCCTTCGATCTGACCACCTTCCTCAATGAACAAGACCGTGCCGACCTGGCCGCCCTCGGCATAAAGGCGACGTGGGCCCCGGATGCACCCCCCGGCGAGCTGATTCTCCAGGGAACGGTAACAATGACCTCAGTTCAGATCGAGTTGTTGGAGTTGGCGGCCGCGATCGAAGGGGTTACCTCGATCGACAGTAGCGGGCTGGAGCTGGTCCTGCCCGAGACGTACACCGTCCAGGCAGGCGAAAACCTGCGTCACATCGCACTGCGGTTGTACGGAGACCAGGACCGCTGGACAGAGATCTACGAAGCCAACCGGGACCTGGTCGGCGATGATCCCAATAACCTCTGGGTCGGCCTTTCGCTGACGATTCCTCAGGAGGAGATTTCCCAGGAGGAACAGGTCCAGCAATGAGTCGTATTCCCTAACGCTCCGCTACGACCCTGATACTGCTCTGTTCCCATAATCCGGCCCTGTTCAAACACTGGACGCACTGCAATCGACGCATCCGCCCGCGGCGAGAGAACGCATGAAATCCAGCTCAATCGACAGACGACTACTGACTATTCTCCTGGTCGTCTTTGTTCAGATGCTGGGCGCGTCCCTGATTTTCCCCGTCCTGCCGCTGTATGCCCAGCGCGAGTTTCATCTGTCGGCCGAGCTGATCACACTGCTCAGCGCCTCTTTCTTCGCCGCCCAATTCCTCTCCGGCCCCTATGTCGGCCGCCTTTCCGACAATTACGGACGCATTCCCGTCCTGATCGTCAGCCAGATCGGGACGGTCATCAGCTTTGTCATCCTGGCCTTTGCGCCCAGCTTCGGCTGGCTCTTCTTTGCCCGCATCCTCGATGGTATCACCGGAGGCAATATCATCGTGGCCCAGGCCTACATTACCGACATCACGCCCCGCGAGAAGCGCACCGAGAGCCTCGGCTACATTCTCGCCGCCTTTGGCCTCGGTTTCATGTTCGGGCCTGCCCTGGGCGGTGCGCTCGCCGCAGCCTACGGTCCCGCAGTGCCATTCCTGGTAGCCGCCGTAGCCGCAGCCGCTGTAGTCCTGCTCACCTGGTACGCGCTGGATGAAACCCTCTCTGCGCAAGAAAGGCGCCGCGCCCGCGCCCGCCGCGCCGGCAGCCTCACCCTCGGCAGCCTGCTGGGAGGCGCACCCTGGACCCTGCCCCTGCTGGCCGTCCTCCTCATCGCCTTCTTAGGTCAGTTTGCCCTGGGACTCTTGCAGTCCACCTTTGCGCTTTTCGGAGAAGCGGTACTTTTCCAGGGCGAGAGCCGGGAGGTCACCGATGTCGGCATCGGCCTGCTGCTCTCCGTTGTGGGGATCTCCCAGCTGTTCACACAGACCTACCTGCTGCGGCGTATGGCGCAGCGCTTTGACGAAGGTCAGCTTGTCGTGATAGGCAGCATTCTGCGTACGATCGGAATGACGGTCTACGCGCTCGTAACAACGCCCTGGCTTGGTGCCTTCGGGTCACTCTTTTTTGCCGTCGGCTACGGGCTCTCCAGTCCACCCCTGCAGTCGATGGCCACCTCTCTCGTGGCCGATCAGGACCGCGGCAGCATACTCGGCTGGTTTCAATCCTCCATCAATCTGTCCACGATTATCAGCACAGCCATCGCCGGCGTCCTCTTCGCCCGCGGCCCGACGGTCCCCTACTGGATCGGCGCGGCAACCTCCGCTTTGGTGGTGCTGGCGATGATCGGTATGATGCGGTGGATGCCGACCGAGCCCGTCCGCGTGTCGGAGGCGTAGAGCCTCACTTTTTCAACGCAGGTCGCGAAACGGAGGATCCTGATGGTACAAAAAGACAGGCCGCACCCCGTACCCCGGCCCGAACTCAGCAGTCCGCTCCCCTTTGACGCCGTCGCCCGCCTGCCCCAAGCCATCGACAACGTCGCCATCGCCACCCGCCGCCTGGAAGCCGGGCTGACAATCGAGCACGACGGCCGGCACTTCACCCTCGATACCACCATCCTCGTCGGCCACCGCTTCGCCATCGAACCGGTAGCAGAGGGCGAACCTCTGCTGTCTTGGGGTCTTCCCTTCGGCGTGGCGACCCGCCCCATCGCGCCGGGCCAGTATGTATGTAACGCCGGCATGATCGAGGCGCTCGGCCAGCGCGCCCTCGATTTCACCATCCCGCAGCACCCGAACTTCCAGGACCGCATCATCCCCTACGAAGTCGACGAAGCGACCTTCCGTCCCGGTCAGCAGGTGGAACCATACAAAGAGGGGCGCACCTTTCTCGGTTTCCGCCGCGACGGCGGGCGCGGTGTCGGCACGCGCAACACGATCGTCATCCTGGGAACCACCTCAAGCACAGCCGCCTTTGCCAGAAGCCTGGCGCAGGCACTGCAGCCCGCCGCCGCCCACTTCCCCGGCTTCGACGGTATCGTCGCCATTGCCCACACCGAGGGCAGCGGCTACGAACGGCTCAACAACCGCGACTTTGTCCTGCGTACCCTCGCCGGCCTGATCGTCCATCCGAACGTCGGCGCGGTCCTCGCCGTGGACACACACGAACCGCACTCGACCGCCGACCGGCCCATCAGCAACGCCGAGTTGGAGGCCTATCTGCGCGCCAATGACTACCCTTTGGCAGACGTGCCGCTCCGCTTCTTCACGCTCTCCGGAGATTGGCAGGCCGACCTCGCCGAAGCCTCTGCAACCGTAGAGCGCTGGCTGCCTACAATCGCGACCCTGCCGCGCACGCCCCAATCCCTGGCCCACCTCAACATCGCCCTCCAGTGCGGCGGCTCCGACGCCTTCTCCGGCCTCTCCGGCAACCCACTGGCCTCCGCCGTCGCCAAAGAGGTCATCCGCTACGGCGGACGCGCCAACCTGGCCGAGACCGACGAACTCATCGGCGCCGAAGCCTACCTGCTGCAGAACACCCGCGATCTCGCTACCGCCCAGGCCTTTCTCGACTATGTTGCCCAGTTCAAGGAACGGCTGGCCTGGCACGGCCAGACCGCTGAGGGCAATCCCACCGGCGGCAACAAGCTGCGCGGGCTCTACAACATCGCGCTCAAATCCATCGGCGCCGCAATCAAGCGCCACCCCGACGTGCGTCTGGATTGGACTGTCGACTACGGGGAACGGATGGTGAAGGCCGGGGAAGGATCGACTTTGCCCGGGACCACGGACGCACCTGCCCCCGGCTTCTACTTCATGAACACACCCGGCAACGACCTCGAAAGCATCGCCGGTCAGGTGGCTGGCGGCTCCAACCTGATCATCTTCGTCACCGGCAACGGCTCGATCACCAACTTCCCATTCGTGCCGACCATCAAAGTGATGACAACCACGTCACGTTTTGAGCTTCTATCCAAGGAGATGGACGTGAACGCAGGCGCCTACCTGGACGGCACGTCCATGGACCAGCTGTGCGAAGAAAGTCTCGATCTGCTGGTAGAGATCGCCTCCGGCCAGCCCAGCAAGGGCGAGCTGGCCGGTCACTCGCAGATCTCAATCTGGCGCAACTGGCAGCAGCAGGACCACAGCCGGCTCCAGTCGATCCTGGAACGCCCCCGGCCGGACGGGCAGCCGCTCCCAATCAGAACGCAACCTGCCGAGACGGAAGGGATCGACCTGCCCCAACCGCCCGCGGCCCGCGTCGGCCTCATTCTGCCCACCAGTCTCTGTTCCGGCCAGATCGCCGGCATGGCAGCGCAGCGCCTCAACCGTGCCGCCGCAGAGCCGAACGCCGGCGGTCCGGGTGAAGCCGCGAACCCGCCCCTGTTTACCGCCCTGCCCCACACCGAGGGCTGCGGCGTTGCCTTCGCCTCAACGCAGGCCATCTACGCCCGTACCATGATCGGTTACGCCACCCATCCCCTCGTGGGCGCCTGCCTCTTTCTGGAGCACGGCTGCGAAAAAGCCCACAACGACTACATCCATTCGCTGCTGCGCGACGGCGGACTCGCAGAGGAGGATTTCGGCTGGGCCAGCGTGCAGCTGGACGGCGGCATCGCCAGTGTCCTCGACAAGATCGACGGCTACTTCGCCGACCAGGACGCCGCGCTGCGCCGGCAGAACGGGCACGATCGCAAGCTGTCCCTGGCGCTGCTCAGCGACGGCGACGTGCCCCCACACGCCGCCGACAGCCTCGCACGCATCGCCCGTTGGGTCGTGGCCGCCGGCGGCACCGTCGTCACACCGGTATCCAACGGGCTGATCGAGGCGCCACCATTCCGCACCGCCCTGGGCCTCGATGCTCCCGACCTGCCTCCCTCCCTCGCCTACGGCCAGGCCGCCGCGGCAGCCGGTTTCCACCTCATGGACATGCCCACTCCCCACTGGAGCGAGACGCTCACCGGCCTCGGCGCCAGCGGCGCGCACCTGATCATCGCCTACTCCGACAAGCTAAGGGCCGGGCATCCGCTCGTGCCCCTACTGCAGCTTGCCGGCGAACACGCGCCCGCCGCGCCCGATCTACGCCTGTGCGGCGACTCCGGCGCGTGGCCGCAGCAGATCCTGGATCTGGCCGCGCGAACGCTGGCCGGCGACTATCAGCCGCACAGCACCGTTCACAACCACATCGACTTTCAACTCACTCGCGGCCTGCTGGGGATATCAACATAGCGAGCACCGGTGTTGACCGCTCGCTGTCAGTGGTTGGGAAAGAGAGGGGAACAATAGAGCCGCTGGCCGCTGAAGTTACTGCGCAACCGCCGGGAAGTCCCCCGGCTCCACCAGCAGACGCACTTCACCCGTCTCCAAATCGATCAGCCACAACGAGGGCACCACATCCGGCCCTCGCAGCGGAAACCGCCGCGTGATCAGAAAGCGCCCGTCGGGACTCCACACCGGCCGCCCGTGGTCGTAGGCCGGATCTGCCGTCAGTGGTGTTGCTTCAGTGCCGTCCGGACGCATCCGCCAGATCTGGCTGCCCCGCGTCGCGCCTGGCCCTTCCAACTCCTTGCGCTGAAACGCGATCCAGGCGCCGTCCGCCGAAGGCACCGCCGAACTGTCGTGTACCAGCGCCGCGCCCTCGCTCCCCACTACACTTAACTCGACCTGCTCGCCGCTCTCAACGTCGATCGCGATCAGATGGGTCATCCATTCATCGCCGCTCTGCCTGAAATCGGTCGTATACAGCCTGGGTAGCGAACGGTCCCAAGTGCATGTCTCACCCGTAGCCGTCGGATAGAAGTCGGTCTGCCCGGCCTCGTCCGCCGGCCCTCCGCTCAGATTGATGACCGCCAGCTGCTGCTCCTCCGGCGACACGAAACAGAGCCACGCCCCATCAGCAGACCAGCGCCCATCGAGTCCAAGACGCTGGCTATCGCTGAAGACCGGCGCGGTTTCGCCCGATTCCACATCCAATAACCAGATCCGCGGCGGGCTCAGCACACCCGACGCGAACGCGTTGACCGAACGGCGCGTATAGGCAAGGTATTGCCCGTCCGCCGACCAGCTCGGTCCGCTGCACGAAGCGTTTTCACAGGCCAGCATCGGCCTGTCCTGCCCGCTGGCCAGATCGATCAGCCGCAGATCGCTGAATCCCAATTCCCCCAGCGCACCGTAGGCGACCAACCTGCCGTCCGCTGACGGCGCGAAATCCCACACACTGACTTCATCTGGCGTCAGGGCGCGGGGCGAGAAGTCGGCGCCAGGCTCACCCGCCTCGAACGGCAGCGCATGCAACTGCGCGCGTCCGACCTCATCGACAGTCTTGTAGAGAACGTAAGCAACGCCGTCGTCCCTGCCAACCCGGCGGCTCTGCCCCCACAGACCCAGTAGCAACAGCGTGCACAGGCTGAGGATCGACAGTACGGTCAGATCAAAACGACTCATGGATTCGAAGGCTGGGGACCAGCACGGGCCGCAGGTACGCCCGGCCGCTGAGCACTGGCATCATCTCAAAGGCGTCACGGATAGAGATAGGGCTGGTTGGGTTCCGGTATAGCCTCCAGCTGCTCCGCCATGAGCACTGGAATATCGTTACCTGTGGAAGCTGCGAACTGTCCAACGACCCGCACCCACTGGCCCTCCTCCAACGCCTCTTCAGACGACAGACCGGCTGCCAGGCTGACCGGCAGGCCAACCGCCATGGCATCCGCCGCGCAGCAGCCGACAACAAAGCGCGTGAGGGTAAACGCTGCCTCGTCCGCGGCGTCATCGAGATAGACAAAGCCAACCACATCGGCAGTGTCGGTCTCGGCCGGCCGTTCTCCCTGGTGAAATGCCAGTACCCAGTCCAGAATCGTGCGCTCGCTGCTCTCTCGCACCAGCGTCGAACCCGCCGCAGCTGGCAATACCGAATCCAGCCCCCCGCCGCTGATTTCACGATTCTGCAACGCAGCCACGCCCAGAGGTCGCGGAGGCACCAGCAGCCCGAGAACGATCGGAAGCGAGATAAGCACTAGCCCCGACCAACCCAAAGCGTGGCTGTGATCATGGCCGTGATCATGACTATGTTGGTGACTGTCCTCCGCAACCTCGGACCCGGCCTCGCCCGAACGGTCGGGCGCGAGATCATCCGACGCCGCGTCCGAATCCTCGGCCTCCTGGAGCAGGTAGCGGTAGCTCAACCCCACCACAATCAGTCCGAGCACCGCCGCCACTGTCAACCAGTCAAACCGTTGACTGATGTAGTAGTTGAGCGTCCCGGTCGTTATGCGCGTAAACAGAAAAATGCCCAGCCCCAGCAGAAGCAGCCCCTTGAGCGCCGCCTGCACCTTGGGCAGTCGCAACAGTCTGCCGGTCATCAAGCCTGAATCCTGTGTCACTTCCTCGCCTGTCCTGTCTCTCGTCAACCTGTACCTCAAACACCCACCTGCACGTTCCAGAACACACCGATAACCGCCACCAGCGCCAGCGGCAGCAGGATCAGATAAAGGACCGTCCGCCGCCGGAAAACCCCCATAAACAGCAGCGAACTCTTGATATCCACCATCGGCCCGAACACCAGAAAGCCGAACAGCGAGCCCGTCGTGAACGCGTTGCTGAAAGCCAGCGCGATAAAAGCGTCCACCGTCGAGCAGACCGACAGTATGTACGCCAGTGCCATCATCACAAAGACGGAGATGATAGGCCCCTGTCCGATAGTGAGCAACGTTGACTGCGGAACGACCGTCTGCATCGCCGCCGCCAGCATCGCCCCGGCGATCAGGTAGCGTCCCATGTCCAGAAAATCATCGCCCGCCATCATAAGCGCCTGCCAGACGCCCGGGCGGGAGCCACCGTGGTCGTGACTATGGTTGTGATCGTGACTGTGGTCATGGTCATCACAATGTTCGTGGTCACCGGAGTCGTCGTGGCCGTTGGAGACGGCCAGCGTCTCCGGCAGAAGGATCTCTCGCGGGCGCGCCAGATGAAAGATCAGCCCAACCGTAAACGCCACCAGCATGCTGAACACCACCCGCCCCCATAGCACCGGACCCCACCCGAACGCCGCAAAAGTACTGAAAATCACGACCGGATTGATCACCGGCGCCGCCAGCAAAAAAGCGATCCCCACCGGCAGCGGCAGCCCCTTGCCGTACAGCCGCCGTGTCACAGGCACCACCCCGCACTCACATACAGGGAAAACAAACCCCAACCCGGCCCCCGCCAGCGCCGCCAGCAGCGGATGATTGGGTATGTACCGCTCCACCATCCCCTGATTCACATAGACGGCGATGAAGCCCGACACGATCGAACCGGCAATCAGAAACGGGACGGCCTCGATGAAGAGGCTGAGAAATATCGTGACAAATGTCTGAAATCGCTCGGCCGCGAAAAAACGGGCCTGAGGCGTGTTGATGCTGCTCGCCAGCACCACCAGCAATGCAAAAACCAGAAACGCCGCCACCCCCCATCGCGGGCGCCCAAACCGGCGTCTCTCTATGCTCTCTGCGGCTGCCTGTGGCAGCGGTGATGTCTGATTCATCAACGAGTTCCCGAGCGGCGGCAACAGTCCTTCACTCGCCACCAACCTCTTCCAACAAAATCAATTCCAATCTGGCCGCAGTCAGTTCCTGACTCCGATCTGGCCGAAAGATGGCCCCCCTCACTCCTCTACACACCCATGTTTACTCAAGCGCCGCAGTAGCTGACCACTGCAGTTCACTCCCCCCGGCGATCTTCAATCTTACTTGACGCGCCACGTTCTGCCAACCCGCTCCCCACTTCGGGTGCATCCCAAAGAGGGGGCGAGCTCTTCCGTGTATCAGTTGAGGACTAAGCCGCCTCCAGTTCACGTTCCTATCTCTCCAGGCCAATCAGAGCACTTTCTCCTCTCTCCTCGCCTTTGGGCGGTCGGGCCTATTCGGCCCTCCCTTGTGCGGGGGCTCCGCCCCCGCAACGCCCCCTCTCCTACAACATGCCTCGCCGACCGTGTGTCGATATTGGTGACAGGTCCCATGTCGAAGGAGTTCAGCCAGACCAGGTCCCGCCTGTCCCATCAAATCCCCGTAGGGTTAGGCACTGTGACCCCCAAACAACTGACCCAACCGTACGGTCAGACTTTCCGCCTGCCCCGCCCCTCTCCAAAAGCGGGCAAACAATTTCAACCACCACTGTCACGGATTCCCCGCCAGACTGTTCCCACCCCAAATTTGGGATGCACCCCCCCACTTCTGTCTACCGCTACAGTCCACCTTAGACAGAATCTGTCATTGTCGTTTATCATTCGCAGTACCCTCCCGGTGATTCCTTCAGGCCTTCACAGCGCCCGAAAACATCCCGTCGGGGGTCTTCTTTCCAACGCCATCCAGCACAAGGCCCAGGCAATGTCACGCATGACGGTTGAACAGCTTCGGCAGGATCTTCCCATGACCGCGGAAGTCGGATATTTTCAGACCGGGACCTACGGACCCGCCAGCGACTCCGTGCTCCAGGCAGTACGGGAAACAATGGAAACCGAGGCCCGCCACGGCCCCGCAACCCCCGCCGGCAGGCAGTCGCACATCGAACGCGAAGCCGCCGCCCGCAGCGGGCTGGCCCGAATGCTCAACGTCCAGGAAGAGGAGCTCGGCATCGAGACCAACACCTCCCGCGCCATGCAACAGATCGTGCGCGGTCTCGACTGGCAGGAGGGCGACGAGTTCGTCATGACCTCGCTCGAGCATGTCAGCACCTACGGTCTCTCCTACGCCCTAGAGGAGACACACGGCGTGAAGACCATCGTGCTTGGCGAAGTGTACGACGAACATCTCCTCGGCGATCTCGCATCCGTGCTCACCGACCGCACCCGCCTGATATGCCTCAGCCACATCGCCTCCCCCAACGGCCGCCTCCTCCCCTGCAAGCAGGCAGCCGCCATCGCCCACGACGCCGGCGTCCCCGTCATGCTCGACCTGGCCCAATCGGTCGGCCAGATGCCGGTGGACTTGAAGGAGCTTGACTGCGATTTTGCCGTCGGTTCCGGCCACAAATGGCTGCTCGGCCCCATGGGCACCGGCTATATGTTTATCTCTGAGAATCAGATCTCCGGCTTCCACCCCAACTTCATTCCCGACCGCAGCCCTTGGTCGCTGCCCGATGCCCCCACGCCCGCGCCGACCGCCCGCTCCCGCACCGAGATCGGTACCTACAACCACGCCCTCGTCGTCGGACTCGGCCGCGCCGTCGAAATAGTGCAAAGCATCGGCCTGGATACAATGCAGGAAAGAATAACCCAGCTCTCCGGCCGCCTGCGCCAGGGCGTCGGCCACATCGACCGCGCCCGCATTATCACCCCCCAGGAACCCGGCAAGTCCGCCGGAATCACCTCGCTGATGTTCGACGGCTTCACCAAGACCGACATGGACGGCCTGGTCGACCGGATGCACGCACGCCATCAGACCGTCGTCAAATCCCAATGGCTGACCGCCCCGCCCGACCCGGTCAAGGTCGCCATGCGCATCTCCGTCGCCGCCTTCAACGACGAAAGTGAGGTGGACCGCCTTCTGGAAGGGTTGGACGAAGAACTGTAACCACACCAGCCGGTGACACCGCCGGCAACGAGCAACTCTCCACCACCAAGAGGATTAGAAAAGATGCCTGATCGCCTCGTACTCTGGGGACCGCCCGTTGTAGAGAGGATTCCCTCAGAACCCGACTACGCCGACTTTCTGCCCGCCTGGGTGCAAAAATGCGCCAACGTCGGCGTCACCAAAATCGTCGGCGGAGACCAGACCCGCGCCCTCACCGAAGCCGCCCATGCCGTCGGCATCAACGTCGACCCCTACATCAACTACAACTCCTTCCCCCGTCACGGCTGGGCACGCGTCACCTACGGCTGGTCCCTCGACTTTCTGCGCCCCCCCGTGACCGCGGCCGAGGCCCGCGCCATCCTGGACAGCCACCGCCCCATCTACGACGCCCCCAAAGTAACAACCACCATGACCGACTTCGCCGCCAAGAATCCGCAGTTCCGCAGCCTCACCCGCACCCGTTCCTACACCTTGCAGCCCGGCGACGATCTCTACCTCAGCGCCGCCTTCCCCGAAGTGCGCGCCGAACAGACAGATCAGTTCCTTGAGACGCTCGCCCGCACCCAGGGCGATGGCATCCAGGTCGAGTTCGTGCTCGGAAACGAAGACGAAAACGGCGCCGTCCCTTACGGCTACGAAGACCGCACCGTCAACGAGTTCCAGGCCAAACACGGCAAAAACCCGTTCGACCTGCCCAACGACGACCCCGAATGGCTGCAGTTCCGCGCTGACTACGTCACCCTGGCCCTGAGCGAGATGCGCGCCGCCGTCAAGCAGGCCAAGCCCCACGCCGTCTTCTCCACCACCCTAATCGCCGGCGAAAAAGAGGACTACCTCAAGCTCCTGCACGACTGGCCAACCTGGCTCGAGCAGGGCCTCGTCGACGAGTTCTACATCTGGTTCCGCACCAACTCCGACCTCGACGCACTCCAGCGCCAGCTCACCTACGCCGTCGAAGTCTCCGCCGGCCGCACACCCGTCATCGCCGAGCTCTCCTGTTACCACCCCGGCAGCTTCCAGCAGCCCGACCAGATGCTGCGCGCCGCCGAAGTCGCCATGGACTGCGGCGCCAACGGCGTCGGCATCTACCGCAGCCACGCTGTCGAACAGTTGGACTTCTGGCCGGTCCTGGAGAAGATGAGTAAGCTGTAGAAGGGCGCTGCAGCTGAGATTTCGCTTCAGCGATCGTGAAGCTCCGCCCGCGACATACTGACCGAATGAAAGAGAGGCACACCATGTCCTATTACGTCGCCGCCTACGACACAGAGGGCGTATACCCCTGGTGGGATAAGGACCGGCGTCAAAAGGGTTTCAGCTACACGCCTGAACACATCGCTGAATTCCTCGACGGCGTGCGCACCGTAGCCGACGCCCACCTGCAGCGCGACGCGCCCGCTTCCTTCTTCCTTGTCGCCAAAATGCTGGAGCTCTGCGGCCCCGAACTGCACACTATTCTCGACAATCCCCTTTTCGATATCCAGTGCCACACCTTCACCCATCCCAACCTGAAAGAACTGGGCGACGACAGAGCCGCGCTCCGTTATGAACTGGGCGACGCCAAAAAACTGATCGAAGACACCTTCGGTCGCACAGTCAACGGCCTCACCGCGCCCGGCGGCTACACCAACGGCTTCCGCGGCCATCCTGCCGTTCTGGAGGTGATGTGGGAGGCCGGTTACCGCTACGTGCGCAGCGTTGGCTTGGGGCCAAAAGGGACCTTCCCCGCTTTACTTGATCAGCCTTTCTGGTATGCTGAGGATGGCTTCCCCGATCTCCTGGAAACGCCATCCCATGCCTGGCACGACAACGTCCTCACCGGCCAGCCGGCCACCGTCCACTGGCCCCCGCTCCTGCCCTGGCCCTATCCCACCGAAATGCCCCGCGACGCCCAGGGCGTCTACGAAGCCTACGCCCCCGGCATCGACTATTGCACGCAGCAGAACCTTCTTTACTACATGCCCATCTTCCACCCCTGGTCCATCTACCGTATCGACCAACAGGCCGCCCAGATCGGCCTCCTGCTCGATCACGCCAGCCAGAATATGAAGCTGACCTCCTGCAACCACATCTATCAGCATATCCTCCAGCATCCGGAGCTAATCTGAATACCGGTCTATTGCCGGTCAGGATCTGGCAATCTGCTCCTTACGAGGAGTGCCACTAAAAACTAAAAACTCAAAACTGAAAACTCACATGACAGACCAAACACCCATCAACGTTGCCATCGCCGGCCTCGGCCGCACCGGCTGGAACAACCACGCCAACGCCTGTGCCCACCTCCCCGACCAGTTCCGCGTCGTCGCCGTCTGCGACCCCGACCCCGACCGCCAGACCGAAGCCATCGAACGCTTCGACTGCCTCGCCTACGCCACATACGAGGAGCTGGTCGTCGATAAAGCCGTCGAGCTTATGGTGGTCGCCACACCCAGCAATCTTCATGCCGAACAGGCGATCGCGGCCATGCGCGCCGGGCAGCACGTCATCGTCGAGAAACCCATGGCCAGCGACCTCGCCGGCGCCGACGCCATGCTCGCCGTCGCCAAGGAGACCGGCCAGATCCTCACCGTGCACCAGAATCTGCGCTACGCCGCTGACTTCGTCAAAGTGAGGGAGGTGATCGCCTCCGGCGTTCTCGGACGCATCATCGAGGTCCGCATCCACAACGGCGGCTTCGGCCGCCGCTGGGACTGGCAGACCATGAAGCGCTACGGCGGCGGCATGCTCAACAACAGCGGCCCCCATTTCGTCGACATGGGTATGCTCCTGATCGACGACCCCGAGCCGGACGTCTTCTGCCACATGGAGGCCACGCCACTCTACGCCGGCGACGCCGACAGCCACGTCAAGGTCATCCTCAAACCCAAGCCTGGCCAAGGTCCCTTGGTTGAAATCAACATAACCACCGCCTGTGCCTTCCCCCAGCCGAACTTCCTGGTCCTGGGAACGCAAGGCTCCATGGCCTGTTACCGCGAAGAAGCACATCTGAAATACTTCGATCCCGCCGAGGCGCCGTCCCTGGTGCTGGACGAGGCGCCCATCGCCCGTGACCGCGTCTACAATCGCGAACAGCTTCCCTGGAAGGAGGAGCAACTCTCCTTTGCCTACGATGGCGCGGGTGGCGTACAGGAACTATATCGCGCCCTCTACGCGTCCATCCGCCAGGGCGAAGAGCTCGACATCACCCCCGAAAGCGTACGCGCCCAGATCGCGGTCCTCGAAAAGTGCCGTGAACTCAATCCCGGTGTAATCTGACAGAAGCGACGCGTGGAATCTTCCCGTTATTCGCTCTCCTTCTCTCTCCGTCATAAAGGAGTTTCGTATGGAACTGAGTTGCACATCCGTCATGCTTCCCCGCTGGGAACTGGACGAGACCTTCGACAAACTGCAGGAGTACGGCTACGACGCCGTCGAACTGCGCTGCCGCTACAACCCCGATGACCCCAACGCCCAGCCCTTCTTCTGGGGCCGCCATCTCTCTGACGTCAGCCCGGACAATATCCTTGACAAAGCCCCGCAGATTCGCGCCGCCGTCAAACGGACTGGCGTACGCGTCGCCGCGCTCGCGCCCAACGCCCGCTACGACGACACCGAGCATGTCCTCAAGCTCTTCAAAGGCGCCCTCGCCATCGATCCCGACTGCCCGCCGCTGATCCGCATCGACGCCCCCAAACACGACCGCACCAAACCCTACTGGCCGCAGTTCCTCGAGGCCCGCGCCGGCTACGCCAAACTGGCCGAACTGGCAAGCGAGCACGGCGTCAAGGCGACCTACGAAATCCATACCGGCACCCTCGCCGTCACCGCTTCGCGCGCACTCGAACTCCTGCGCGACCTCGACCCCAACCACATCGGCGCCATCTACGACGTCCAGAACATGGTCGAAGTGGGCATCGAAGACACCCGCATGGGCCTGGACCTTCTCGGCCCCTACGTGGCCCACTGCCATATCGGCAACCGCCTGCCCGAACCCGCCGGCCAGGGCCCCGACGGCAACACAACCTGGCGCTGGCGCGGCGCACGCCTCGCCGAAGGCGTAGCCGACATCCCCCAACTGATCGACGATCTCAAGACCGTCGGCTACAGCGGCGCCCTCTCCCTCGAACTCTTTATCCCCGAAAACTTCGAGCCCGGAAACGACGACGAGATCGTGCAGACAGAAGGGGCCTTCCTGCGCAAGCTCATCGACCGGTCCTAGCCCGCAGAACCACCAGGCCGCCCTGACTCACAAAAAGCCCGCGGCCCCAGCATTACGCAATACGAAACAGAGCCTCAGGACGACTCCGCCATGCCCTACGCCATCTGCAACGAACTCTTCGAGGACTGGCCCCTCGAGAAAACCGCCGCCTTCGTCGCCGACCTCGGCTACCAGGGCCTCGAACTGGCCCCCTTCACCCTCTGCAGCCTGGTCACCGACCTCTCCACCGCCGACCGCCTCCGCATCCGGCGTACGGTCGAGGGCGCCGGCCTCTCCGTCGTCGGCCTCCACTGGCTGCTGGCACAGACCGAGGGCTTCCAGCTCAACGACTCCGCCCCCGACGTCCGCGCCCGCACCGCCCAATATCTTCTCGACCTGATCGACTGCTGCGCAGAACTCGGCGGCGAAGTCCTCATCTTCGGCTCGCCCCAGCAGCGTGACGTACCCGCCGATCGCTCACGTGCCGAAGCCTGGAATACCACCGCCGAGATCATGCACGCCTGCGGCGAACGCGCCCAGCAGCAGGGCGTCCTCTTCTGCGTCGAACCCCTCAGCACCAACGAGACCAACTTCATCGTCAACGTCGACGAAGCCGCCCAGCTGGTACGCCAGGTCGATCACCCCGGCTTACAAATGATGGTCGATACCAAGGCCATGAGCAGCGACCCCCGCCCCATCCCCGAGCAGATCCGGGCCGTCCATCCCCTCTTCCACCACGTCCACCTCAACGATCCCAACCTGCGCGGCCCCGGCATGGGCGATCTCGACTTCCGGCCCATCCTGCAGACCCTCGACGAACTGAACTACGACCGCTGGCTCTCAGTTGAAGTCTTCGATTTTACCCCCGGCCCCGAAAGGACCGCACGCGACAGCCTCGCCTACCTGAATGCCATTTCAAGCAGATAGTGGCCAGGGAACAGCCCCGCCACTCGCCAGAGGATGCAAAAACACGTTTGACACAACACAATTTCTCCGTAAAATGGAGTCGTTCCCATTACGCCGCTCTTCCCAAAGAGGGGCTAGGGAAACCAAACATCTTTGGCAAGGGGCTTGCTGTCCGCTGCAACGGAAGCAGATGCAACCCCGCCACTCCCTCATCCGCGTTTCATACATCATCACACGTAGCAAAGGAGACTCAGAGTATGGCATTGCGTAAGGTAGTGATTCGTTCAGCTGTACCCTTGGCAGCCCTGTTGCTCCTGCTGCTCGCGGCCGGGTGTGTCGCACCCGCAGCCGCGCCCGCAGACACAGGCGACGGGGACATGATGGAGGCGGCGGGAAGCGAGCTCATCGTCGCTGTCGCCCAGGAAATGACCTCCCTGGAAGCAACGTTGGCCGCCGCCGAAACCAACTGCAACGGCTGCTTGAACGTTGTCGAAACGCTGGTCACGCGCAACTTCTCCACCGGCGAGATCATCCCCTTGCTGGCAACCGAGTGGGAACGGCTCGATGACAGGACCATCCAGTTCCAGTTGCGCGAGGGCGTAACCTTCCATGACGGTTCCCCGTTGAACGCCGAAGCCGTCGCCACAAGCATCAACTACATGTGGGAGGCTGACCTCGTCAACACGCTCACCGGCTTTATCGGCGGTACCCTCAGCGCCGAAGCGGTCGACGAATACAGCGTCAACGTATCCGCCGCCGATCCCGACCCGATTCTGCTGGAAAAGATGTACTTCGTCGCCATCTCCTCGGCCAAGCAGATCGAGGAAGAGCCGGAAACCTATTCCACCAAGTTGGTTGGCACCGGCCCCTATATGCTTGACGAGTGGAAGCGCGGCGAGTCGATCACCTTTGTCGCCTTCGACGACTGGTGGGGCCACGGCAACCCCGACGAGGCCGGCGGTAAGGTATCCTTTGACAAGCTGACCTGGCGCTTCCTGCCCGAAGACACGGTGCGGGCAGCCGCCGCCCAGGCCGGCGAGGTCCACATCGCTCAGTTCGTGACGCCGGATCAGTGCAACTCGGCGTTGAGTGATGAAAGCCTGCGCTGCGCCTCTGTCGCCAGCGTCGAGACCATGTTTGCCCGCATGGGTAACCAGAAACTCTTCGAGGACATCCGCGTCCGCGAAGCACTCAACCTCGCTATCGACAAAGAGCTGATCGTCGAAACGCTCCTGGGCGGAGCCGCGACAATCACCGGCCAGATCGTCAACGAGACCGCCACCGGGCACCACCCTGATCTTCAGCCCTATCCCTATGACCCCGATCGGGCTCGCGGCCTTCTCGAAGACGCCGCGGCTGACGGCGTAGATGTTGGCCAGGAATTCACTCTCGCCTCCCGCCAGGGCCTGCACGCCGGCCATGTCGAGGTCATCCAGGCCATCGGCGGTATGCTCAACGACGTCGGCTTCAACGCCACCGTCAGCGTCATGCCGCCGGATACCTTCAACCCTCAGTTCAGCCATAACTGGTCCGAACTGGAAGGCCAGCCCAACTGGGTCGCCGTTCACCTCCACGGCAACGAGATCCTCGACCTTTGGTTCTCCTATGTCAACTACTTCACCTGCGGTGGCGTGGTGTCACTCTACTGCAACGCCGAGGTTGATGCGCTCTGGGAAGAGGCCCGCACTCTCTCCGGTGATGCCCGTGACATGAAGCTGAAGGAGGCCGCACAGGTCGCCTACGACGATTTCGCCTACGGCCTGATCGCTCACCTGGACCTGGCCTATCTCATCAGCGAAGATCTGAATTGGAACGTGAAGCTGGACCATCGCCTGCAGGCCAAGGAGATGACACCCAAGTAAAGAGTAAAGGGCTGAGATTGAACAGCCCGTCAAAGCTTGTCAATGGAATGCGTATCACGTGTTGCGCCATGTCCTGCGAAAATGGAACAACGCAACACGTGATACGCAGCATCCGGAGTTGAGATAACTGCTGTTCCGACGAGGAGAGTGGGGAAGAGAGAACATCTCCCGCTACCTCTTGCCCCACTTCTCGCTCCTCCGCAGTAAAGGCCGGTCCGATTCTTCCCTATCTGCTACGACGCTCCATTCACTCGATCGGCGTCGCCTTCGCTGTTATCACATTCGTCTTCATTGCGGGCCGTGTGATAGGTGATCCCGTTCGTATCATGGTGGGCGTCGAAGCCTCCGAAGAACGCGTCCAGCAGGTGCGCGATCAGCTTGGCCTCAACGATCCGATTCCAGTGCAGTACGCCAGATTCGCGGCGCGCGCGATTCTCCTCGACTTCGGAGACTCCTTCTGGCAGAAGACATCGTCCCTGCGCCTGGTAATTGACCGTCTGCCCGCAACGTTCAGACTGGCCGCAGCAGCCTTCCTGCTGGCCGCGCCCATCGGCATCCTCCTGGGCGCCGCGGCCGCACTTCGCCCCCAGACCTACCTGGACAGAATTATCAACGTTCTCTCGCTGGGGGGCGTTTCCATGGTCGACTTCTGGATGGCACTGATGTTGATCATCGTCTTTGCCGTCCAGTTCGGCTGGTTCAAGACGTCCGGCTATGGCGGCTTTTCTTACATGGCGTTACCGACGCTGACCCTCTGCCTTTCACCCCTGGGGCGCATCTCCCAAATCACCCGCAGCGCCATGCTCGACGAGATGAACCGGCCCCACATCACCGTCGCTCGCGCCAAGGGACTTGCCGAAGGCCGCATCGTCTTCGTCCACGCACTCAAAAACGCCGCCATTCCCGTCGTCACCATCAGCGGCGATATGCTGTCGTCTATGTTGAATGGGGCAATTCTGGTGGAAACGGTCTTCGCCTGGCCGGGCATCGGCTATCTGACCTTGCAAGCCCTGCAACGGCGAGACCTGCCGCTGGTTGAAGCGACCGTCTTCGTGGTCGCCTGCATGGTGATCGTGGTCAATCTGCTTGTCGATCTGAGCTATGTATACCTGAACCCAAGGATCCGTTTCCAGTGAGCCACACGCACTGCCCGCTGCGCACTGCCTGCTGCATAGTACGTACCCCCCTGGAGGGTTACGGGCAGCCTTCCGCCCCCTCCGCTCCCCTCAAGAAGTCAAGGCGGCCATGTCCGACGAGATAACGTTGTTTCCCGAAGAACAGACGGCGCGTTCGCAGAGCGCATCCCGTTGGCTCATCGTGCGCGGTCTGCTGCGCGATCCCGTCTCCTTCGTCGCGATAATGATTCTCGCCCTGGTACTGATTTCGGCGATCGGCGCTGAACTGATCGCGCCCTTCGACCCGCTCGAACAGGACCTGAAACTGCGCAACATGCCCCCCATGGCACGCGCCCTGGATGAAAACGACTCGCCGGTCGGCTTCCCCTTTATACTGGGCACCGACCCACTCGGACGCGACATCCTCAGCCGCATCATCTTTGGCGCCCGCGTCTCGTTGACGGTCGGGCTCAGTAGCGCACTCGTCTCCGGTCTGATCGGCACCCTGCTGGGGATCATCGCCGGCTACTACCGCGGCGCTGCCGACGACATCATCATGCGCCTGGTCGATATTCAGATGAGCATCCCCGTCCTTCTGTTGGCGCTGCTGGTGCTCTTCGCGCTCGGATCCGGTTTCCTCAACCTGGTCGTAGTGCTCGCAATTGTCAGGTGGATGGCCTACACGCGTCTTGCCCGCGGGCAGACTTTGGCCTTGCGCAACTCACCGTTCATCGACGCTGCCATCGCCATTGGAAATACCCATACCCGCATACTCTTCCGCCATATCGTCCCCAACGTCGCCTCCCCCCTCATCATTTTAGGCACGTTGGAGGTGGCAACCCTCATTCTGAGTGAGGCGGGTTTGAGCTTTCTCGGCTTCGGCATCCAGTTGCCCCGGTCCTCCTGGGGTCTCATGATTGCCGGCGGCCGCCAGTACATCACTTCCGCATGGTGGATCGTCGCCTTCCCCGGCCTCACCATCTTCCTCACCACCCTCAGCCTCAACCTGCTCGCCGCCTCCCTGCGCGCCATCTCCGACCCAGTTCAACGCGAGCGCTGGCTCCGCACCAGAACTGCGCCCGCCAACGGAAATAGCTGACCGCAACGCCCCCTCTCCTGTCCGCGCCGTAGCAATGTGTGGCGAATTTGAAGGCGTCGTCTCGCGGCGGCCGGGCTTCCCCCGCGTCTTGGCAGATTCCAAGTATGTGCCAGCGCAGGCAAGACAGGCGAGGCAACGCCCATACATACCCAACGTCCACCGCTATGACTATCGCGAGCCCGCAATAGAAATACTGACAGTACATTTCCCCAGACAGACTGAACACAGTACACACACAGAACATGGGTTGGTAGTTACAGAGTTTCGCCTGATCACCTCCCGTCAATCCCATCAAGTCTCCGTAGCGGCAGGCACAAGGCCTGCCCCCGCGTTTCCTCCAATCAACGGACCCTACGGTAAGGCCCGGCCTGGTGCCTGCCCTGCGTCTCTCCAAAAGCCGGCAAACAATTTCAGCCACCGCCGGCATGAATACCAGGCCAGACCTTTTCCCAAAGCTGCGATGCACCCGTTAGCCATGTCCGCGTCGTACTTGAGCCAGGCGCTGGTCTGCCTGGAGTATGTCTGCGCCGGGCCATCCCCTTGGGCTGGAGTATGGCTGCTGCCTGACGGCCTACTGAACGACTTGCCGCGGGCTACGATGCCTGGCATACATGGACCCGGACCGAGTCAGTGGCGACTGTCCGCTGTCGACCTGTCCCAGCAAGGTGGGGTTGAATGGCCTACGAGTCTCTGTGAACGGCAAATCCTGTCGAGCGCAGGCCGGGCAGACAGACACGATCCGGACTCACTCCAACAGAAATCCTCGAATTACCTTGCCGTGGCGCTGGTACAGGAACCCGCCGATGACAAGCAGCACGCCCAAGCCGATGAAAGCGGTCACTCGGTATGCCAGTCCCAGGCTGAATGCGTCGTAGAGGAAAAGTTTGGCGACAGGCACTGCCAGCAACCCCAACCCGGCCAGCCGCGGCCAGCGACTACTGCGCACGATACCCAGGACAATCAGTGCCGCCGCGTACAGGGCCCACAACGCGCTCAAAGACAGGCTGATCACATTGCCGGCGGTTTCCGGATCAATGGCGAAGAAACCCCGGTTCACCGCGTCTATCAGCTCAGTGCTGAGCGCGACCAGCGTCAGGCCGTTGCCCGTGACCAGCAGAATCGGGGCGATAATGGCGTCCCCGCGAGATGCAGACCGGCCTCCCCAACGCTGCGTGAAAATGGCCGACAGGAAAGTCGCGGCGATCGCGGCAGCAGGCGCCATGAATCGCCGGTTTGCCAGCGGCCAATAGGTGCGGTCCTCGCCGAAAAAGGCTGTCTCCCAGTCGGGCGTGATGAAGTAGCTTATGATTTGACGGAAGAGAATCGGCGCGAAGTAGCTTACGATCAATTGAAGGGAAACCAGAGCGAGGATGACGAGAGCCGCCCAGCGCAGTTGTGGAACTCTCAGTAAGAAGGACAGCCAGACCAGGACGACCATCTGCGCCGCCCAGAGTATGGTGACCCAAGGGCCGTCAAGCTGCACGGGAACGGCTATGATCAGAAAGACCAGGGCCATTCCCAGGGTAAAGAGACTGAGCCGCACCTGTTCCCGGTACTGGGCCAGAATCCCGAACCCCAAGATGCCGTAGAACAAGGCCAGCAGCAAGGTGAACCCGCCTATCCAGGCGCGGTACTCTTCGTGCAGTATGCCGTAGCTGATTCCGAAGTAAGCCATCCCGTTCAACACGATCAGGCACTGGTCGAGGAACTTCGGGGGGCGGCGCCAGAACAGGTGAAACAGTGTCGTCGCCGCCACGAATATCAGGAATATGAGAGTGATGCCCACCTGGGCTAGCACCAGGTCGGGGTTCAGCTCCTCATACCAGAATCCGAAGAGCGCCAGGGAACCGAGCAGGGCCAGCAGGGTGAACCAGCGCCAGTTGCGGGCGACGGCGAGGGCCAGGACGCCCAGATCCAGCATCAGCACGTAGGCGAGTATCTCCCAATGCCCCGGCAATCTGTCGGCCAGGAACAGTGGCGTGGCGAACCCGCCCAGAATCCCGAGGACGGCAACGGCCCGCGCATCATGGCGCAGCGCCAGAGCGGCAGCGGCCAGGGTCACAAGGCTGGATAGTGCCAGGGCAGTCGTTGCCGGGACCAGAAAATAGAGAACGTGGGCGGCGTATATGGATAGGTACAAGATGGCTAGACCGCCACCCGTGACCGCCTGGGCCCACGCCGGATACCTGCGAGCCCAGAGCTCGCCGCCGCCGAGTAGGGCTGCCCCAACCAAGAGTCCCAAGACTACCCGCCCAGTCTCCCCAATCCAGTCATTGTCGAAGGCCAGTTTAAGAAAAAAGCCAATCCCGATGATCAGCGCCAGGATGCCGACGCGGGCTAGCCAGTTGCCCCCTACCAACCATTCCCAGTCGCGGGAGGACGGGGCTCTCTTCTCATCAGCGGGAGGCGCTGTGGTCGAGGCCGGCTGCTGAGCAGCGGGCGCCTGTGCGGTGCCTGCAGGCGCTTCGACCGGGCCGGCTGTCTGGCTCGTCGCCTCTGAGGGCGGTCTTTCTGGGGTAAGGTCTGGGGAGGCGTTTTCGAGAGCGTCGATGCGCTGCCCCTGCCGGATCATCTGCGCTTGCAACCGGCTGATCTGCGACTGCAGACCGGCAATGACGCCATGCAAATCGTCGCCTTCTGACGACTTGGATTCGGACCAGACGCCGGCGTATCCCAGGTCGGCATCGCAATGGGGGCAAGTGTTGTCGCCTGACGAAACTTCACGCCCACAGCTAAAACAGTTCATCTCCACTCTCCCTGAGGGTCTGCATGGACAGCAAAGGAGTTATGTATACTGGTCCCCATATACGGAGCGCGAGCTAAGCAGTGTGTTGGAGCGGTTCACCAGGTCTGTGAAGGGCCGGCTCATCGCAGAGAGTCGCTTCGCCGCCCGCACCTTATCGGCGATCTTCGCCGAAGAAGCTGTCGAAGAAGACGCTGCAGAGCTCGGCGTCAAGAGTGAGTGTGGGCGATTCTGTTGGCTACCGTGACTACGTGTCTATGGTGACGGAAAACGTGTAGAAGTCTGTTTCCGAGACCGCAGTGAGGTACAACTCGCATTCACCCGATGCCGGGGCCGTACTCATGAACTGGAGCGGAGGTCGGCTGCGTTCCCAGATCTTGGCGAATGTGAGTCCGTCGGAGAATTCGACGCTGACAAGGGCCTGCATCTTTACAGGTGAGGACCACGAATACGTGCTGTTCACCGGCGCAGGGAAACACTCCTTCGGTTACTTCGTGGATCATGCGGCACCGCGGGTGCCTATTCCCCAGACGTATCTGTGCTCTCACCCAGGCCCAGCAGTATGCGCATAATCTCTGTTGCGCCTTCCTCGGCCGCAAGACTGAGGGGCGTACGATCAAAATAGCCCTTTGCCTCGACATCCGCGCCGGCAGCGACCAGGATCTTCACGATCTCCAAGTCGCCTTTCTTCACGGCTTCGTGAAGGGGCGTGTTGCCGCCGAAGCCCTCGGCTGCGTTGATGTCCGCACCCGCTTCAACCAGAAGCCGCACCATCTCGACATCACCCTTCTCTATTGCGGTATAGAGCGCCTCACTTCCAACTGATGGCGTCGATACAGCTTCCTTGTCTTCGCCGCCCACTGACGTGTCAGCGTCCGGGCCCGTCCCCAGCAGAATCTGCAGAATCTCTGTCGCACCTTCTTCAGCCGCAAGAGTGAGGGGCGTGCGATCAAAATAGCCTTCTGCATGGACGTCCGCGCCGGCAGCGACCAGGATCCTCACGATCTCCGCGTCGCCCTGCTCCACCGCTTCATGAAGGGGCGTATTGCCGCCGAAGCCATCGGCTGCGTTGATGTCCGCACCCGCTTCAACCAGAATCCGCACCATCTCGACATTACCCTTCTCTATTGCGGAATAGAGCGCCTCACTTCCAACTGATGGCGTCGATGCAGCTTCCTTGTCTTCGCCGCCCACTGACGTGTCAGCGTCTGGGCCCGTCCCCAGCAGAATCTGCAGAATCTCTGTCGCACCTTCTTCAGTTGCAAGAGTGAGGGGCGTACGGTCAAAATAGCCTTCTGCATTGACGTCCGCGCCGGCGGCGACCAGGATCTTCACGATCTCCACGTCGCCTTTCTTCACGGCTTCGTGAAGGGGCGTATTGCCGCCGAAGCCTTCAGCTGCGTTGACGTCCGCACCGGCTTCCACCAGAAGCCTGACCGTCTCCACGTCGCCCTTCTCGATCGCGGTGAAGAGCGCCTCGCTTCCGATCGCCGGCGCTTGCTTGTCCTCGCCCTCTTGCGTGCCGTTGTCTGCGCTCTGCCCGAGCAGGATCTGCAAGATTTCTGACGCGCCTTCCTCCGCCGCAAGGCTAAGTGGTGTTTGATCCATGAATCCTTCGGCTTCGATGTCCGCGCCAGCATCGACGAGAATCTGCACGATCTCTGCATTGCCCTCCTCAACGGCTTCATGCAAAGGCGTATTGCCGCCGAAACCTTCAGCTGCGTTGACGTCTGCACCCGCTTCCACCAGAAGTCTTACCATCGCCGCGTTGTCAGACTCGATGGCGGCGAAGAGCGCCTTGCTTCCAATCGCTGACGGTGATGCAGCCTTCTGGCCGTCGCCACTTGCCGCCGTGGCTGAGTCCGGCGCTCGGCCCAGCAGGACCTTCATGATCTCTGACGCGCCTTCCTCGGCGGCGAGAGAAAGGGGCGTGCGACCCATGAATCCTTTCGCTTCGATGTCCGCGCCAGCATCGACGAGGACCTGCACGATCTCCGCACTGCCCTGTGCTACGGCTTCATGAAGGGCCGTATTGCCGCCGAAGCCTGCAGCTGCGTTGACGTCAGCACCCGTGTTCACCAGGAGGCGCACTATATCGGGGTCGCCATGCTCTATCGCGTCGAACAAAGGGAATTCACCCCAAATGCGGAACTCTTCTTCTGGCTCTTCTTTCTGGACTAGGCCCATGACTTGGAGCAGGCTGTTGTCAAATTCGGATCCCGTCGCTGAGATGAGGGTCTGAACGATCTCTTCGGAGAGGAACACGCGCAAAGTCTCGGAGATTATGTACTCTATCGCCAACTGCAGGGGCGTCTGCCCGAGGACGGCTGGGTCAACTTCTGAGCCGGCGGCAGCAAGAATGCCGGCATAATCCGTCACCAGACTCTGCGAGAGAGCCTTGATAGGTTCTTCAACCGCAGCACCTGCGCTCGCAGCGACGAGGATCTCAGCCAGTCCCGCCGGAAAGCTGCGGACAAATGCTGTGATCGCATCTGCTGTCTTGTCGTCGTAAAATCCGTTGTTCTGCAACTCTGCGATGCCAGCCTCCAAATCTGCGTCTTCCGACATACCGGTCAGCAGGAACTCGGCAACCTCATCTTCAATACCGGTATCGACACCTTCGGCGGTTAGCACCGGCAAGGTGTACTTGACGGTGATCTGTACAAGCTCTTCAATAACGATGTTCAGGGATGTGTCGCCCAAAGCTTGCGTCTCAATGTCCGAACCTTCCTCGCTGAATACCTCTGCCAGAGACGAAACAACCTCCTGCGACATCTCGGTGATCGCAGCGTCAAGTTCTCCGGACTCTTCGAGGATAACGTACATAAGCAGAAAACCAAGCAACATCTCGGTCTCTTCATCCGCCTCCAATACGCTCTCTGCATGCAGACAAGGCAAACCCTCGCCTTCAGCACCGGCAGCAACGAGTACCTCCACAACCTCCGCAGCGTCGTTCCTCTGTGCAATGTGGAGTGGCGATTCACCGAAGCCATCCAGCACGTTGGTGTCGGCGCCGGCAGCAACAAGAATCTGCACTAACTCGCTGGACCCTTTCTCCGCCGCAATACTGAGAGGAGTGGTATATTCGTCGTCACATGCGTTTAGCTCCACATCGGTCGCAGCGAGACAGGAAACCCAATCCGCTCTGCCCAGCCGCACTGTGTCGTGTATTTCGTGCAGTTCTCCGCAACTGCCAGGCTTAGCGGCAAGCTCGTCAATGATCCACCTGCTGTCGCCAACTCTGCTGGCGGACAGGACTGCAGATGAATCGATGTGCTCGGCGTGACAAACGAACAGGAGAGCGGGTTCAAAATAGGCGAGGCATGCTGACGTGCTTCCGACAACGACTGTTACGGCACTCCCGCTAACGTGGCAACTCTCTCCTTGACTTAGTGCCATTCCTGCCTGGCAGGCCTGCAGGCTAGGAACAGACTGGAGTGCCGTCTCGGACTTGGCGTCCCCTTCTTGCGCGGCTGCCGTGTTTGCGAGCCCCAATGGCAGGACCGTCGCTGTACAACTAAGTAGTACGGTCAGCAAAAATACCCCGGCCATCTTTGACTTCTGAAAGGACATTTCGATGTTCATCATCGGTGCCTCCGTAAGGAATCAGCTTGGTGTGAGGTTCTGGCTGAGTGCGGTTGCGTATCGCTTATCGACGCAGGCCTGTTTCATGCCTATAGCCATATATTGCAAGTACGGGAGGCGGTTCGCATGAGTGCCTGATCCTATCGAAGCCTCCCGAGGGACAAGTCGCAGTAGCAGGCTTGGCGCAACGCATGACAGCCGCCGCCCGCCCGCTCAGTTGGGACGGAATAGCGTCGCTTGGCGTCTTGTTTTCGAAGTCGAGCGCCTGCAAGATGTTCAGTTTGCACGCGGACAGTGGTATCGCGCCGCTTAGCATGTCGCCTCGCGAGTTCCAAGTGGAACCGGGTACAGGAGAACCGGTACTTTACAATTTTATCCAATCTGTATAAGTTTATTGGTAACTACTAAGCCTGAGAGGTGTCAGGGATGAAGGGTTGGTCAAGAAAGGCGTTGTGGATGGCATCAATTGCGTTGAGGCCATGTTTACGGGCAGTAGAGATATAGGAGCGCAATGCACAGAAGATGTGGGCCCCGCCTTCTGTACGAAAGCAGCCGGATACCTTCTGTTGAACCTTTATCATGCGTACATCTCGTTCGACCAGGTTGTTGTCAAAAGGGATGCGGAAGTCATACATGAAGGCCAGGACGCCGGCCTTATGTTTGTGCAAGCGGTCAAGCAGGTTTTTAGGCGGCGACTGTTTGGGTCGCCCGATCGGTCTGGGTCCTGTCTTTGGCGGGGAGGGGTTGTCGGCAAAACCCTGGGCAATGAGCGCATCGTACTCGGCCTCGTAGTAGGCCAGGCGGTCTCGCGGCAAGGCAGTGTGTTGTTCGGAGGTAGATGCGACTTCCTCTTTGATGTCGCACAACAAGCGTTTCATCTTCGCAGCCCATGCCTGGTCGTACTGTTCAACGATGAAGCAGAGGTCGCGCAGGTGATGGACGTTGCAGAAGCTATGCTGACAGTCGCTGAACTTGAGGTAGGAGCGCCAGTAATCATGCACAGCAACGCCCTTGTAATGGGGCAAGATGCCTCCGTCTCGCATCCCGACATGGCCGCGTTTGTCATGCACGTGGTACTGGGTCAGTTTCTCTGTGCTGGCCACATGCAACCACCGCAACTGCCCTGCGACACGCATGCCGCTCTCATCGAAATGGACGACAGGCGCCGCAATCAGCTGTTGGCGAATCTGAGCCAGGCTCCCCCGTGTGTGCCTGGCAAGTTGGCGCGTGGCGGCGAGTATCGCAGGCTCCGAAGGTGCATCCCCGTAGAGGGCAGTCAGCAACTCTCTGATGCGCGCCAGAGGGATGAACTGTTGGCCGTAGAGGTAGCAGGCGAGTGCCTTCAGACGCAGACCATACTGGGTCGGCTGACCCACGTTGGCGGGAAACGCTCCCTTTACGCACGCACCACAGCCAGGACACTGCTTGACTTCCGCCTGATGCTCTGTCACTTCGATTCTGGCTGGTGGAATGTCGAATACCTGCCGTTTCTCATGCCGCGTGACAGTCTCCGCATCCAGCTTTGCCTGGCAGTGCGGGCAATCCGCCAGCTTATGTACGATGACATGGTCCGGTTCCGCCACCTGCAGCAAGGTGCGTCCTTTATGCCCGCGTTGGCCACCGCGCGGCCGTTGCCCAGGGCGGCGCAGACTCTTGCGCCTGCTTTTCTTCGGACCATCACTGCTCGGTGGCTTGCCGCTGTTATGACTGTCTTTAGCCAGTTGATCCTGCAACTGCTGAATCAACTCCTGTTGCTCAGCCAATTGCTGCTGCAAGATCAGGATTACAGCGATCAGGCTCTCCTGGTCTAACTGCCTTAGTTGCTCTCGGTCCAGCTGGTCCTGTTTGCTCATGTTTCTTACTCTACATCATCCAAGAGCAATCACACATTAGCTCTTTCTCGTTACATAGGCTTAGTAGTTACGTTTATTGTAAGAAACCAGGAGTAACTGCAACCTCTTTTTGTAAGTTTTTATCCAGATCCTCATCGCTGTGCCTGCCTACACTGGAGTCCGGCTACGCATCGAGCCTGGGCGTTCACAAGAGGACCCAGGACTTTCTGGCGCTGCAATGGAGACTGAAATGTGAAGCGAGCAGACGAACTGGCCCAAGAGAACGCCTCGCTACGGGATCGACTGTCCAGGCTGAGTGAAGCGAGCCACCGCATAAACGAGAGTCTAGACTTCGGCACGGTCCTGACAAACGTACTGGAAAGCGCCTGCGCGTTAACTGGAGGCAAATCAGGCGTAATTACTCTCCTCGACGACTCGGGGCAGGTGCAAGACTTTTTCGCCCACGGTATTTCGTCCGAAAGAGCGCAGTCATTATGGAATATGCCCCAATATTCGAAGTTTCTCGATTACCTTGGCAAAATCTCCGAGCCGATGCGAGTCAAAGATTTGAAAAGCTATGCTAGGGATTTGGGATTTTCCGAATTCCCCCCGCCGACTACGGCTATCCCCGTCCTGTCCTTGCTGATGGCGCCGATACTACATCTGAACGAACTGGTAGGACATATCTACGTCGGCGACAAGAGTGACGGCCGGGAATTTACCCTCGCAGACGAAGAGATCCTGGTCGTGTTCGCCTCCCAGGCCGCTCTGGCTATCGCCAACGCCCGCCGCTACCGCGAGGAACAGGAGACCCGGGCCTATCTGGAAACGCTGATCAACACCTCCCCCGTAGGCGTGGCGGTTTTCAACGCCAAAACGGGTAAACTTGTATCATACAACCGCGAAACGGAAAGAATGTTTATGACCCTGAGCTCGCCAGGCTACACTGTAGAAGAGCTTCTGAAGGTTATGACCGTTCGACGAGCGAGTGGATGGGAGTACACTTTGGAGGAAGGCCCTGTTGACAAAAGTCTGAGGAGCGGCGAAACCGTGCGCGCCGAAGAGATCGTATATTCTGTCCCGGACGGACGCTCTCTTACTGCCATCGTAAACGGCACTCCCATCCGCTCAGACGACGGGGACATTATCTCCTTTGTCTTTACCCTGCAGGATATGGCGCCGTTGAAAGAAATGGAACGAATGCGGGCCGAATTCCTGGCCATGGTGAGCCACGAACTGCGCACACCTCTCTCTTCTGTGAAAGGTTCGATTACGACTCTCCTGGATCCCTCCACCACCCTCAATCCCGCCGAAACGCATCAGTTTCACCAGATCATAAACACACAGACCGATAGGATGCGAGAATTGATTGCAGATCTTCTCGATGTGGCGCGCATCGAGTCCGGAACACTATCGGTCCTCCCCAAGCCCGCTGAGGTCGTGGATCTCATAGCCGAAGCCCAAAACGCCTTCCAAAGCGGCGGGGCCAAGCACGAACTTCAAATTGAATTCGAGCCCGACCTGCCGTTGATCATGGCGGACCGGCTGCGCATAATCCAGGTGCTGAGTAACCTACTCTCCAACGCAGCCAGTTATTCGCCCGACAGGTTGCCAATCAGGGTAAGCGCGTCGCGGGAAGGCCTCCTTGTCGTGATCTCAGTCTCCGACAAGGGCAAAGGCATCCCGGCCGAGAGTCTGCCGCATCTGTTCGGAAAGTTCTCTCGTAACGATGCCGAGAACCAGAGTGAGGAAACGGGTCTGGGGCTTGCAATCTGTAAGGGGATAGTCGAAGCCCACGGAGGCCGGATATGGGCCGAAAGTGACGGGCCGGGAATGGGAACAACAGTATCTTTCACGATTCCAGCAGTCGGGCAACCCACAAACGTCTCGCCTGCCAAAGGGACTCAACCCTTAACCCGCTCTTCCTCGCAGTCGATGGAGGAGCGAATGCGCATATTGGTGGTGGACGACGACCTGCTGGCACTTAGGTACGTTCGTGACACGCTTGCCAAGGCAGGCTACACGACTATCGTGACGGGGGACCCGCAGGAGGCGCTCGTCCTCATGTATGAGAAGAAGCCCCACCTGGCACTACTCGACCTCATGCTTCCGGGGACCGATGGCATCGACCTGATGAAGGAGATCCTGGAGATAAACAATGTGCCTGTCATCTTCCTGTCTGCCTACGACCAGGACCAGATGATTGCCCGGGCCTTCGATATGGGGGCGGCAGACTACGTAGTGAAACCATTCTCGCCGACCGAGCTGACGGCCCGGATCAGGGGCGCGTTGCGAAAGTGGACGGGCCCCGACCCACTGAAGCCGTTTGTCTTGGGGGAGATGACCATCGACTACGTCACACGCCAAGTGATCCTGGCAAGGGAATCGGTTCGCCTGACAGCAATAGAGTACCGGACGCTAGTCGAACTCTCGCTCAACGCCGGTCACGTGGTGACCTACGAAAATCTGTTGAAAGAGGTCTGGGATGTGGGCAGCCATGGAGACCGGCGGCCGATACGCACAGTGATAAACACGCTGCGCCGCAAGCTGAACGACGATGCTGACAACCCCACCTACATCTTCACCGAGCCGCGCGTCGGCTACCGCTTCGCAAGCCCCGAATCGCGTAAAGAGGATCCCCACTTATCACCCTGAGGCGCAGCCAAACATCCGTAGTAACCGGCCTACGCCGTCACTTGCCGGGCCATCAGAGTCGTACTGGCCGGTCTCGCCTTTCGAAAAGGCGCGGCTGATAGTACAAGGAGAAAGTGAGCAGATCTTTAGAACTCTACTGTTCCCATCGGATATGATGTCGTCCGGAGTGAAGATCTGGCGAGGATCAAGAGGAGCGTTTCAGATAGAACGCAGACTGGATCCGGCCTGAAACCTACTCACGAACCTGTCATCCCCGCCGTCACCCGCCCCTGCGCCGCCTGCTTGACCTTGTGCCACTTCTCCATCCACGCATTCCTGCCCTTATGCCGGATGATGTCGTGAATCGTCGCCCGCGGCTGATAGGGCAGATACATGCCGCAATGCCACGCCAGGTTGCGGTAGACCATGAAGTCGCCCGGCCCCAGATAGACCTGTACCGCCCCCGGCATCGACCGGCAGTGCGCAAAGTAAAACTGCTCTGCCTCGGCGTCGCTCCATTCCGCCGGCGCCTCCTTCATCACCGGGTCCCCCGTAGACTGCACCTCGTCCGGGAGGTCCTGCTGCCGCAGATGGCTGCCCGGCACATACCATGTGCAGGAGTCCGCGTAAATCGCACAGTTAACCTGGTTGAAATAGCGCAGATCGTTCCACACCGTCGCCATGAACGACTCCATCTCCGCATCGCGAGCCTCCGCCGGCACCTCCACCACCCCATCCCGGTGCCAACCGCAGTGCCACGGCCTTTCCAGCGGCTCGACCAGCAGCCCCATGATATCCAGGTGCGCGTGCGTATACCCCGGCCCCAGCAACCGCTCAACCGTCACCCGCAGCTCGTCCAGCTCGGCATAGTCCCTGAACGGCTGTAGATCGAAATATTCTTCGTACCGATCCAGCGGCTGAATCCGTTGCGTCTGCGGCCCGTTGAGCTCATGCGCCAGCGCACGCGCCCTGTCCGCCTCCCGCCGCAAGTCCGTCAGGAGCGAGGGCGGCACAATCCCCCGAAAGATCAGGAAGCCCTGCTGATGGTACTCATGCACCATCCAGTCTTCGAACCGAAACATCATCTCTGCCTCCTGCATTTCCGCTTTCTGGGACAGCGTTGCGTCCTCTGCATCGGACAGCGAAGCGCCGTCAAGAAAATGGAATCATGTCTGAGTTTGCTCTTTGACAGTACCATTGTTACGATGATTCTTGCAACGGAGAACTGTCCCGGTTTGGGTGCCTTCGGTTGGGCTGCCGCACTGGCAACAGATTCCCATAGCCGAGCTATGGGAATCCAGGCAAGTGCCCCTTTTTGAGGCAATTGCTCTCCAAATTCCTATCGGCTATAATCAGCCAGAGTTTTGCTTGCAATGCCGCGCAGTAATCGCTCTCGCACAGCGACGCCGAGGCGAATTTGCAACGCCCCTGCTTATTCCGGCCCACCATCAACCTGGGAACGCAGGCTCCCCGCCTGCCATCTTAACATTCCGTATTCGCGCACTGACCGCAAAAGGAGAAATGACAAGATGGAGAATCTGAAACTCTCGAGGCGAAACTTCCTGAAGACAGTTGGCGTTGTCTCGGCCGGCGCAGCGCTGGCCGCTTGCGTTCCGGCCGGCGAATCCGCGCCACAGCAGGACGGCGAACCGGCCGCCGCAACCCAGGAACTGATCGCATGGCTGGGTGGCTGGACCCCGACCGAGAGCATGGAGCGCAGCGAGGACAACCCCAATCCGCACAACAAAATCCTGGAGGTGCTTGACGAATACACTGCCGAGCATCCCGGCGTCTCCATTGAGTGGATAAGGCTGCCCTCCGGCGTCAGTAGCCGCGAGTGGATGGTGGCCCAGCAAACCGCTGGCACAGTCCCCCATATCATGCCCGCCGCCCAATGGATCATCAAGGAGGACGTCGACAAAGACTGGTGGGTCGTCCTGACCGACGCACTCCAGGAACCAAACCCCTATATCGCCGCCGGCGAACCCGGCAGCGAGCGCTGGCTCGACCAGTTCTATCCCACGCCCAACTCCATGCTCAACATCGAAGGCAACTTCTACAACGTCGCCTTCGGTATCAACACCACCTGGTTCTTCTATGTGCGCCGGGTAGCGCATCATTACACTGTCTGATTAACAGACCCGAAAGTGGGAAATTTCGGAGGTCAACTACCTTACCCAAAGTCGAAAGGATAGAGGGGACAATAGCATGGTAGTAAAGCCAGAAAGCGGAAGAATCGCACGGAAACTTGTCTGGCAAGACCTGCTTCCTATGGTTAAGACAAAACTGTCAGAACTCTGGTCTCCAGTTGGAACCAATCCAGTCCAGTGGGAAATGCGATTGAAACCCACTTCCGTCAAGGGCAATAGAAAAATGGTTTCTATTGCAAAAGAAGCAATCGGAAATTGTAGAAGCCCGATTGAAACCCACCATAAGACGGAAACATTTGTCAACGAGACAAAGCAAGGGGTCAAGGAGAACCTACAGGGAAGCTATCAGGTAATGATGACGTATCCCGGGATGGCCCTAGGTTCCGAGAGGAACAAGGGTTACGGAGCTCCCATAGTAGTCCGAGAGCGGGAAAGCCGCTTACATGGCGAAGGGGAGCAGGTTCAACTGATTGCGAAAAATGAAAGGAAAGCGAAATGCTGACTAAAACCGAACAAACAATCGCAATCTACAGCAAGCGAGGAGACGAAGGCAAAAGACTGCAAAGAGTGTATCGCCAACTCTTCAAGCCTGAACTGTACAAAGCAGCTTATGCGGAAATCCGGTCCAACCCTGGAGCAATAACAAAGGGAACTTCAGAAGAAACTCTAGATGGAATGTCAGAAGAAAGATTCGACAAAATCATCGAGAAACTGAAGAAAGAGAAATACAACTGGAAACCCGTAAGAAGGGTAGAAATACCAAAAGGCAATGGCGAAAAAAGACCTCTGGGATTACCTTCAGGGGACGACAAACTCCTGCAAACAGCAATGAAAATCCTGCTGGAAGCATACTACGAACCAAAATTCAGTAACAGAAGCCACGGATTCAGAAAAGGAAGAGGATGCCAAACGGCACTCTACCAGATAACAGGGAATCACATGGCAGCAAGTTGGTTCATAGAAGGAGACATAAAAGGATGCTTCGACAACATCAACCACAATATACTGATAGATATTGTGGGAGAAAGCATAGATGACGGAAGAATCCTAAATCTCCTAAGAAAACTGCTCAAGGCAGGATACATGGAAGGGTGGGAGAAAAGGGGAACGTACAGCGGAACCCCTCAAGGCGGAGTAATAAGTCCACTACTCGCAAACATATACCTAGATAAGCTAGATAAGTGGATAGAAAAAGAACTCCTGCCAAAGTACAACCGCAGTCTAAGAGCCAACGGAGAGCGACGAAGAAACCCTGAATATCAAAAATACGCCAACCTAAGAACAAAGGCGAAAAAGAAGGGTGACATCGAAGCTTACAAAGCGTACGGCAGAAAAATGAGAGACCTACCCTCGGTAAACACTCAAGACGAGGGTTACAGGAAACTCGAATATGTCAGATACGCAGATGACTTCTTGCTCAGCTTCGCAGGGCAAAAAACGGAAGCTGAAGAAATAAAAAGGGAAATCAGTAAATTCCTCAAAGAAAGACTAAAGCTAGAAATGTCAGAGGAAAAGACACTGATAACTCACGCAAGAACAGACAAAGCCAAATTCCTGGGATACGAAATAGGAATATTCCAGAGTAAAGACAGAAAAACTGTTAACGGCAATGTCGAACTCAGGGTACCAAGAGAAGTCATCACAAAAGCCAGTAGAAAGTACTCAAAGAAACAAAAACCAATCCACAGGCCAGAACTCGAATACGAAGGAGACATGGAAATAATCTGGCAATTCCAAGCAGAATACAGAGGACTGGTAGAGTACTATCGAATGGCACACAACCTCCATGCACTAAGTAAAGTAGGATGGCTGGCACAAGGCTCCCTACTTAAGACACTGGCACACAAACACAAAAGATCAGTAAAGAAAACAGCAAAGAAGTACAGAAACACGATCACAGTGAAAGGAACTACCTACAAGGTATTCCAAGCCAGAGTCGAAAGAGAAGGAAAGAAAGAAATAGTTGCAACATATGGAGGAGTCTCACTCGCAAGAAATCCCAAACCCACATCTCTAAACGACAGAAAACCAAAATCGTACGCATACTCAAAGTCAGAAGTAGTAAGAAGACTAGAAAGTAATGAGTGCGATATGTGTGGGTCAAATGAGAAGGTAGAAATGCACCACATAAGAAAACTCTCAGACATAAAAGCAGGAAAGCAACTATGGCAAAAGAAAATGATTGCCATGAGTAGAAAACAACTTGCTTGCTGCCATGAGTGTCATAGAGCTATCCACAGTGGAAAATACCTCTCAAAATGGGACAGCTGGAAAGAAGAACTAGAGAGCCGTGTGCGGTGAAAGTCGCACGCACGGTTCGGAGGGGGACAGTGGGAAAAGTACCCATAACGGGAAAACTCGCTTGCTGTCTACCCTACAACGTCGACATGTTCGAAGAGCTGGGCATCTCCGTCCCCAACAGCTATGCTGAATTCCTCGAAAATTGCCAGGTTGCCAGCGACGCCGGCCTCATCGGCTACGACTTCATCACCTTCTCCCCCGCCGACACCGATGCCTGGTACCGCCAGCAGATTGGCTCGATGATCATGGAGCGCGACCTCGCCCCCCTCGTCAACCCGGACGGCCGCTTCGCCGAGCTCTCCGAGGTCGCCTGCGCCATCCGTGACGGCGTCTATCACGCCCATCTGCCCCAGTTCCGCCAGTGGCTCGAGCTGTGGAAGCTCAACGTGCCTTACCGCCGCGCCGACTGGACAGTCTCCGCGCCCGACTCCACCCGGCTCTTCCTCACCAAGAACACGCCCATCACCGAAAACGGCTCCTGGATCATCCCCCAGCTGGAAATCGATCCGCTGCTGGACTTCGAGTGGGCTACCTTCTGGGCGCCGCCCCTCACCAAGGAGAGCAGCGAGTTCGTGACCGACCCGCCCACCGTCGCCCCCAACGTCGGCACCGTGACCGATAACTTCGCCATCGCCACCCGCGCCCGCAGAGACGGCGTCCTCGACACCGCCATCGACCTGCTGCGCTTCTTCTCGCACCCCGAAAACATCGAGCTGGTGCAGGGCGAAATCGGCCAGAACATGCCCAATGTCAAGGGCACCAGGGTCCCCGACCGCTTCGCCGAGGCCCACAAAGGGCTGGTCGAGTCGATCGGCTACGTCACCATGTTCCAGTACGAGATCGTCACCATGGACCTCGAAGCCGCCGAGGCCTGTGGCAAGTCCTGGTGGTCCTACCTGCTCGATGAGATCTCCATTGACGAGTGCATCGAACAGAACCAGACCGCCTTCGAGGGCTACGCAACCCGCTACATTGACGAGCAAGGCAACGCCTGCCCCTGACGTCACAGTGCCGGTGGTTAGCAGCTATCCGCTAACCACCGGCCTCTTACCACGATGAAAAAGACACTCTGGGAACGGATCTGGGAGACAAAGACAGGGTATCTGATGGTCGTGCCTACCCTGGCCTTCCTCCTTGTTTTCCAATACTATCCCGCCGTCTCCGGGCTCTACCGTTCTATGTTTGACTGGAACGCCGGGCTGGCAGGGAACTTCGTCGGTTTCTCCAACTTCATCGAGCTCTTCACCGACGACGATGTCTTCATCCGTTCACTCAGAAATATGGCCCTGCTGACCGTCTGGTACCTGATCGCTTTCGTGGGACTTTCCACCGGCGTCGCCGTCCTGATCCACCGCATCCGCAATGAGGGCTCCAAGTACTTTTTCCGCCTCTTCATGATTCTACCCGTCATCATCCCCGCGGTCGTCCTCATCCTGCTCTGGAAATTCATCTACGACTCCACAATCGGCCCCCTCAATGCCATCCTCATCGGCGTCGGCCTCCAGGACTGGACCCACGCCTGGCTCGCCGAACCCAAAATCGCCATCTACGCCGTCATGTTCCGCAACTTCCCCTGGATAGACGGCATCTCCGTCCTCATTCTGCTTGCCGGACTGCAGGCCATCCCGGTCGAGATCATCGAAAGCGGCCTTCTCGACGGCGCCAGCGGCTGGCGGCGCCTGCGATACATCGAGCTGCCCCTCATCACCGGTCAGATCAAACTGCTCATCGTGCTGACTATCATGTGGGGCGTGCAGGAATACTCCGCCGTCTGGGCCATGACCCAGGGCGGACCCATCGACTCAACCCAAGTCCCCGGAATGTGGATGTACTTCAACGCCTTCCGCATCAGCCGCATGGGCTACGCCTCTGCCATCGGCGTCGTCATGTTCCTGATAACCCTCGTGGCAACCATCCTGAATATGCGATACATAAGGTCCCAGGAATACTAGCAGCATGCATATCACCTGCCCCGTACCACGCAATACACAATACGGATTGCGTACCGCAGTCAGGATCCCGGCATGGTAACCCATAGCGATTCGCTAGCCGGCGGCCCCCCGCAAAACCAGAGACGCCGCCTGTACCGCGGCGACGGCTGGCGCACGCTGGCCCTGGGCATACTCTGCGTCCTCATGATCGCGCCGCTGGTCATGGCGGTCATCATCTCACTCAAAAGCCCCTCCCAGTTCACGCGCGTGCCCTTCCTCCCCACCTGGCCGCTGCGCTGGGAGAACTACGAGTTCGCCGTCCAGATCATCAGCCAGTTCCTGCTCAACAGTATCATCGCCAGCGGCGCCACAGTCATCGGCGTGCTCCTCCTCAGTTCGTTGGCGGCCTATTCCTTCGCCCAGATAAGATTTCCAGGCAGAACATTCGTCTTCTACGCCGTGCTGGCCCTGATGATGGTGCCGGCGTCGCTGACCCTCGTGCCCTCCTTCGTGCTCATCAGAGATCTGCGCCTCATCAATACCTACTGGTCTCTGATCCTGCCCTGGATCGCAGGCGGACAGCTCATCGGCATCCTTATCCTGCGCGCCTTCTTCGAAAGCCTGCCCGGCGAGATGTTCGACGCCTGCCGCATCGACGGCGCCTCCGATTGGCAGATCTACTGGCACGTGGCCCTGCCGCTGACCCGGTCGATGCTCGGCGTCGTCGCCGTGCTCAACATCCTCGGCACCTGGAACAACCTGATCTGGCCCACCCTGACCCTCTCGGAACGCAAAATGTGGCCGCTCACACCGGGGCTTTACTCCTACATGGAACAGTACTACACCAGCTACGGGCGCGTGATGGCCGGCCTGCTGCTCGGCTCAATTCCCCTGGTGCTACTCTTCGTCTTCACCAGCCGCCTCTTCGTCGAAGGGCTCACCTCCGGCGCCATCAAGACTTGAGACGGGATTTTCGGGTGACTGAAGCAAGAAAAGCCCGTCGAAACGACCCGGCTCTTCCATCTGACCGCAACCACCAACGACCGTCGCTGCCCCAATGAATCGCATGTCCGCAAATCAACCTACAATAGATGACACGACCCAATATGATGTGATCGTGGTCGGCTGCGGAGGCTGGGGACTGGCCGCCCTTAAAGTGCTCTCCGACATCGGCCTCCGCGTTCTCGGCATCGAGCGCAAAGAGATCTGTAACAATCTCCGGCACTATATGAAGAACATGCTTATGCACTCGTATTTCTCCTACATGGTGCTGGATCCGGAGGACCCCATCCTGGCCCGCGAAGGAAACGAGTACCACCCCCGCATCGAGGAACTGATCAGGAGCTACAGCGATTTTGCGCAAAAATTCAATCTCCCCATCAAGACCCACCACGAGCTTGTCGATATTGAAGGCGCCAAGGATGATTTTCTATTGTCCGTGCGCGATGGCGAGGGGCGTACTTCCTGCCTCAAGGCGAAGCGCGTCGTGCTGGCCACCGGTTCATACGACGAGCCCAATCTGGCCGGCATTCCCGGCGAGCTGAACGGCTCAGTTCAGCACTATTTCCATGAATGGGAACATATCAGTGATCAAAGAGTCCTCTTCATGGGCGGCGGCTTCTCCTCCGCCGATGGCATCGTCGCCCTCTGCCCCCGCAACACCATCCTCTGGGTGGTGCGCAAATCCAAAGACGCCGTCGACGAAATGCTGCACCTCCAGAAGACGAAATGGGGCCAACACGACGCCCGCCTCGTCAACACCGAAATCCTGACCGAAAGTCAGGTCGTCTCCCTGGAAGACAACACCGCCGTGGTCCAAACGCCCGACGGACAGAAAACCTGGAATTATGATCTCTGCTACATGCTTATCGGTCACAGACCCGCCCAGGACCTTTACACGCGCCTCCTCAACGGCAACCTCGAATTCGATGAAGAAACATTCGAATCCTGCGAGCGCCCCGGCCTCTATCTCGTCGGCGCCCTCGCCAAAAAACACCTGGAGCATATCGGGCTGACCCACAATCTCTGTCCCGACAATGAGGGCGTGCGCTTCATCGACAACATCCGTTCCGCCATGATGCAGGAATTCAATTGCAGTGGTCAGTAGAACCACTGACCACTGACCACTAGCCACTGGTGTTCCAATGCACACAAGCCAGGCACTCCGCTCTTCACACTTCGAATACCAGCGCCCGGAGTCAGGCAAACGCGTCGCCTTCAGCGCCTTCTGCGCAGACTACCACGACCAGGATCGCGTCGGCGTCGTCTCCCCCCAACTCGAGCACGGCATCCTCCACACCGCCTATGCCCTACTGGCCCTGACCACCGCCTTCTACGATGTACAGAGGGCAAGCGGCAGCGACTTCTTCATCTACCCCCAGCATTTCGCCGTCATCGGCCAGGACCCGTCAGAGCCGTCCCCCACTCGCGACCGGACCGACAGCGCAGACCGGATCGGTATCGCCTCCTGCGCCGGCCGCCTCGATCTGACCCTCGACGAGGCCGGCATCGGCGGCGCATGGGCCTGGCTCGACGTCTGGCCCGCCTCCAATTGGTTCACCGCCCCAGTCACGCCGGCAGCAATGCTCAAGAAAGTCTTCGACCTCCACATCAATCGCCTCTTCTGGCCGCAGGACTTCACCCCCAAACGCCGCCAGGAACCGGTCACGGAAAACGGGGACAGCGCACACCCTCTCCTGCCCGACTACGCCCGCAGAATGCTGAAGACGCGTCTCAAATCCGTCTACTACTACAGTTCGTCCGCGCCAACCGTCGAGATCTGCGCCGCCCAGCCGGCCGATGACATTGTTCAGCTAAGCCTCGACCGCCTGCCGGAAGCCGTCCGGCAAGCGCTGGAACAAGACGGCCACCCGGCCCGCCCCCATAGCCGTGAGTCATACCGGCAGGTGTCGGTAGACGGTTTCCTTGAAGAGATGGCAGACTGTTTCACCGCCTGAACCGTCAACCAAATTGCCGTTCTGCAATCTATGCGCAGTCCGTATCACTGAGACCAAATACAGATCCGCCGCTGGTACCGGAGGCACACCACATGAGCCGTGAAGAAGAGATCAAAAAAGAGCTGTACGAAAACACACTTTCAGGAAGAGCGCCCGTCACCGAAAAGCTCACCCAGGAAGGCATCGACCTGGGCATGGACCCCCTGGAAATCCTCTTCCAGGCACTGATTCCTGCGCTCCAGGAAGTTGGTCGTCTCTTCGAGGTCGGCGAATACTTTGTGCCCGAAATGATGATCTCCGCCAAAGCTATGCAACGCGCCATGGCCATCCTCCAGCCGATCCTCGGCGACACCGGTGTCGAACCCGTTGGCAAGGTCCTGATGCTGACCGTCAAGGGCGATGTCCACGACATCGGCAAAAACCTCTGCATCATCATGCTCGAGGGCGCCGGCTTCGAAGTGATCGATATGGGCGTCAATGTCAGCCCCGAAAGGTTGCTCGATGCCGTCATCGAGCATCAACCCCAACTGGTCGGCTTCTCCGCCTTCCTCACCACCACCATGCCCTACTTCAAGACCAACATAGAGGCGTTGGAGGACGCCGGCCTGCGCGACAAGGTCAAAGTCATGGTTGGGGGCGCGCCCATCACCAAAGAGTACGCCATGAGCGTCGGCGCCGACGGCTTTGGCCCCGATGCCAGCCAGTCCGTAAAGCTTGCCAAACAGCTGATGGTCGACATGGGCTATGAAATCGATCAGGGAGGGGACGGCGATTCAGCGGCAATGCGCGCCGCCGTCGACGCAGTGCAAGACCTGATGAGCAAGGCCGAAGACGAGCATGTCAGCGGCTAGTGCGAGTTGACCTTTCGTCGAGCCCTTTCACACGGTTCACAACTAGAAGGTGGAAGCCCTTTGGATCTGTCTTTTTTGCTCACACGCCGTACTAACGTTCTTAGTCTCATTTGAGAACTGCCGAAACTGGAATATGAGCAATTAGGGGAACTTACATTGAAAATAAAGAAGAAGTCGCAGTTGACAGGAATCCTTTTGAGCTTTTTTCTGGGTCCATTCGGACTTTTCTACTCAATGGGTTGGAAAGCTCTGATTGTGATAATTGTTTGGGTTCTTCTTTCTACTGCTGGTTCACAGGAGTTGTTCATTCTGATGCCGATTTCTTCAGTTATCTTAAGTTTACTGGCCGTCAGAGTCTACAACAACAGAGTGGAATCAGATGTAATGAACATTTTGAACGAACAGGCGGAAGCAGAAATGTTAGAAGGACTGAGGGTGGAGGAGACACGCTTGAAAAATGATGAAGTTGAGAAAGCCAAGCTGAATGCCGAAAGAACAAGATTGGAAAGAGAGAGAATCGGTCTGGAGATCGAAAGAGAAAGACTAAGAACAGAAGAGATTGGACCTCAAAAAATACTGTATGCAACGCACTGTTCTGCCTGCGGAGCGGTGACGCCTCGCGAATTCCAAGTTGGCACTATCCAGAAGGCCGCGGTATGCGACTATTGCGGTTCTCCGTTGAAGTTGCGAGAGCAGCCTGTCATTTCAAATTCGCATGGACTCAGCGGCACTCGTGCCCTGGACATTAGCGCCCGCACTGCAAACGACGTTTAGTCGCCGTGGTCAACAAAGGAAACCGAGCATGAGCAACCAGCGCAAAACCGTCCGCCCCCGCATCGGCATCTTCGGCATTGGCCTCGGCGAGTACTGGCCCCAGTTTCCAGGCCTCAAGGAGCAGCTCGAAGGCTACCAGGCCCGCGTCGAAAACCGCGTCGGCCAGTGGGCCGACGTCGTCAGCGCCGGACTCGTCGACTCCGCCCCCGGCGGACGCGCCGCCGGAGACCTTTTCCAGCGCGAGCAGGTCGATATGGTCTTCTGCTACGTCGGCACCTACGCCACCAGCTCAACCGTCCTGCCCGCCGTCCAGATCCCCAAAGTCCCCGTCCTCGTCCTCAATCTCCAGCCCTCCGCCGCCCTCGACTACGCCAACACCGACACCAAAGAGTGGCTCGCCAACTGCTGCGCCTGCTGCGTACCCGAGCTCAGCTCCGTCTTTCATCGCTGCGACATCGATTTCCACGTCGTCTCCGGCATGTTGGACGAAGAAGAAGGTTGCGAAGAACCGGCCCGCCGCGCCTGGGCCGAAATCCAGGACTGGACCGAGGCCGCCGGCGCCCTCCGCACTCTGCGCCGCAGCCGCATGGGTGTCCTCGGCCACACCTACCCCGGCATGCTCGACATGTACAGCGACTTCACCCAGCACCATGGTCAACTCGGCACCCACATCGAAATTCTCGAAATGTGCGACCTGGCGCAGATGGTCAACGGCGTCTCCCCCGCAGACATCAAAGCCAAGGAAGAGGAAGCCCTCGCCATCTTCGACCTCGCCGAAGACTCCCCCTCCGATCCGCTCGCAACCCGTCCCTCCCCCGAGGCCCTCGACTGGGCCTACCGCGTCGCCGTCGGCCTCGACCGCCTCGTCGCCGACTTCGACCTCGACGGCCTCACCTACTACTATCGCGGCCTCGACGACAACGAATACGAACAGATCGCGGCCGGCTTCGCCCTGGGCTGCTCGCTCCTCACCGCACGCGGCGTGCCCTGCAGCGGCGAAGGCGACCTCAAGAACTGCCAGGTGATGAAAGTCGTCGACACCTTCGGCGCCGGCGGCAGCTACTCCGAGGTCACCGCCATGGACTTCCGCGAAGAGTTCATCCTCGCCGGCCACGACGGCCCCTTCCACATCGACATCGCCCAAGGCCGGCCCCTCCTGCGCGGCCTCGCACTCTACCACGGCAAACACGGCGGCGGCGTCGGCGTTGAAACCCAGGTCAAGCACGGCCCCGTCACCGTCCTCTCCATGACCCAGACCCGCCAGGGCAATCTCAAGCTGCTCGCCGCCCAGGCCGAAAGCATTCCCGGCCCCGTCCTCCAGATCGGCAACACCGACAGCCGCCTCAAATTCTCGCTCGGCCCCGCCGACTTCATCAACGCCTGGTGCAAAGAGGGCCCGACCCACCACTTCGCCCTCGGCGTAGGCCACATCCTGCCCAAGATCGAAAAATTCGCCAGCATCGCCAACCTCGAACTCAAAGTAGTCTGCTAAGTCCTTACCAAATGGCGCTCATGATTCAGAGAGAGAAGGGTTTTCTCTTTCCTCTCTCCTCTCCACTCTCTTCTCGCCCTTGGGCGGTCGGGCCTAGTCGGCCCTCCCTTGTGCGGGGGCTCCGCCCCCGCAACGCCCCCCCTAAACCCCCCGCCGCAGCGACTCTGTGGCAATATGACCTTGTCGACCCGCTGCGACCGAACTTCCCCCCACCCCGCGTCGTGGCTCGTTCCGAATGCGAGCCAGCGCAGGCAAGGCAACGCCCAATCAGGCCCAACGTACACCGCGATGACCATCAAGAGCCCGCTACAGAAATCCCGACAGTACAATCCTTCATTTCCGTTCCAGGCAGATCGCACATAATGCACACATAAGGAACATGGCTTGGTAGTTGCCTGAAAACCAGAAAATCCCTATGATCACACCGACCAACCTAACCTGCGAATACGCCCCGAACCCAGTCAGCATCGACACCCAAGAACCTCGTTTCGGCTGGCTCCTCCAATCAGACCGCCGCAGCCAGTCCCAATCGGCCTACCAGCTCCTCGTCGCCAGCAGCGCCGAAAACCTCCAATCCGGCCGCGCCGACAAATGGGACAGCGGCAAGGTCATCTCCGACCGCTCTGTCAACGTCCCCTACGCCGGCAACACGCTCTCCAGCGACGAGACCTGCTGCTGGCAAATTCGCGTCTGGGACCAGGACGACCGCGCCAGCGCCTACAGCGAACCGGCCACCTTCACCATGGGCCTCCTGCACGAAAGCGACTGGACCGGCCCCTGGATCGGCGCCCCCACCGATGTCGCCTCACCCCTCCTGCGCAGAGAGTTCGACCTCGCCAGTCCCGTCAGCCGCGCCCGCCTCCATATCTCCGGCCTCGGCTGGTACGAGCTCTATCTCAACGGCCAGCGCGTCGCCGACCACGTCCTCGACCCCGCCACCAGCGACTATACCCAACGCATCCTCTACGTCACCTACGACGTGACCGAACTGCTCCAGACCGGCGCCAACGCCGTCGGCGTCATGCTCGGCAACGGCTGGTACTGCGAACCCGGCTGGGAGCACCGCTACGGCGACTCCCCCCGCCTGCGCCTGCAGCTCAACGTCGAGTTCGCCGACGGCAGCACAACCTCCGTCGCATCCGGCTCCGGCTGGAAAACGGCCCCCGGACCCATCACCCGCAACGACCTCTACGGCGGCGAGACCTACGACGCCCGCCGCGAGCAGCCCGGCTGGGCAGCGACCGGCTTTGACGACACCCACTGGGACCCGGCCGTCGACAAGGATGCCCCCGGCGGCAGAATGGTCGCGCAGGTCATGCCCCCAATCCGCGTCAACAAGAAGCTGCAGCCGGTTAACGTCACCCAGCCCCAGGACGGCACACACGTCTACGATCTCGGCCAGCTCTTCGGCGGCTGGACCAAACTCCGTCTCAAGGGCGAACGCGGCACGGCAGTAACCATCAAGTACGCCTGCCAGCTTCTCGAAAAAAGCGGTCTCGTCGACCAGGAATCCGGCGAATTCTACTTTCGCCACCGCTCCCGCGCCAGCGCCCACGCAGAAGGCGACGAGATCGACATCTACATCCTCAAGGGCGATCCGGACGGCGAGACCTACGAACCGCGCTTCACCTACCATCCCGTCCGCTACGTCCAGGTCGAGAGCGACCGACCCGTCACCATCGAAGACCTACAGGGCCAGGTGGTCTACTCCGACGTAGACCTCTCCGGCGGCTTCGAGTGCTCCAATCCAATCTTCAACCGCATCCACGAACTCGTCCACTGGACAGTCACCAACGGCCTCTTCGGCATCCCCCTCGACTGCCTCCACCGCGAGCACTGGGCCTGGACCGACCCGGCCACCATCGCCTCATCGCTCTACCCCCGCAAGCACATGCCCCGTTTCTGGACCAAGTGGCTCGACGACATCAAGGACGCCCAGCTCGAAAACGGCGAAGTCCCCGATATCTGCCCCAACTACGTCCAGCGTGACGATCCCGACCCCGCCTGGGGCGGCAACTACCCCATCCTCGTATGGTACCTCTACCAGTACTTCGACGACAGCCGCATCCTTGAAGAGCATTACGCCCCTATCCGCCTCTGGGTCGACTATCTCACCTCCGTTGCCGAGGACCACATCGTCAGCGAAGGCCACTACGGCGACCACATGCTGCCCGGCGCCGCCCCCGGCGAGGAAGAGTTCGTCTCCTCCGAAACGCCGCCGCCCCTCCTCTGGACCGGCTACTACTATCTCGGCGCCGCCATCGTCTCAAAGGTCGCCGACTACCTCAGCAAGGAAGATGAGTCCGCCCACTACGCCCGCCTCGCCGAACAGATTAAGGACGCCCTCAACCACGAATGGCTCGACCCCGCCGCGCACCGCTACGCCACCGGCTCACAGACCGCCAACCTCTTCCCCCTCGCCCTCGGTATCGTGCCGCAAGCCAGCCAAGCCGGCGTCGTCCAGGACATCGTCCACAACATCGTCGACACCTGGGGCGGCCACCACCACACCGGCAACACCGGCGTCACCTGCCTCATCGACACCCTGACCCAACACGGCCAGGGCGAAGTCCTCCACGACCTCGTCGCCACCCCTTCCTACCCCGGCTGGGGCTACATGGTCGAGCAGGGCGCCACCACAATCTGGGAGTCCTGGAGCCTGCAGAGCACCGTCGGCGCCGCCGAAAGTATGATCATGTGGGCCTCCATCGACGAATTCTTCTACAACGACCTCGCCGGCATCAAGGGCCCCGACTACCACGGCCCCGATTTCATGACACCCGGCTTCCGCGAAATCCACATCGAGCCCCACCCGCTCGGCGACCTCGAACACGCCGGCGCCGCCATCACCACCGTACGCGGCCAGATCTCCTCACACTGGCGCCGCACCGACCACTCGTTCTCGCTCGACGTCACAATTCCGGTCAACAGCACCGCCCGCGTCAGCGTACCAACTATTGGGCTGAGCGACATCTTCCTCAACGAAGGCGGCAACGCCATCTGGCAGAACAACGCCTATATTTCAGGCCGCGACGGCATCGCAACCGCCCGCACCCGCGCCGACTATATCGACGTCGAAATCGGCTCCGGCACCTACCACTTCGAACTCACCGGAACCTAATCCGCGACCCGTGGCCATGGTCAGCAACTAACCACTAACCACTGACCACTGCAGTTCAAAGGAGTACGATTTTGCAGGAAATGACATCGCTCGAACGATTTATGGCCGCCATCAACGGCGAACCTATGGACATGTACCCGGCCCTCAACGTCTCCCCCACCTGGTCGATGATGCCGCACTGGCCGGAGAAACTGGGGCTGAACTTCCTCCATCTGTCTCACGGGACCGATGAGCAGAAGCTCAAGTTCTACGACGTGCTCCACGATGACCTCGGCCTCGACTACATCCCCTGCGGCACCGGCAAACCCTACGGCCAGCGCGGCAAACAGTACGTCACCGAAGAGGACGGCGTGCCCGTGCTCGTCGACGTCGGCTCGCGCAGCAAGACCCGCTACCACGAGTTCCCGCCCGACCTGCCGCCTGAAGAGCCGCTCTTCGAGACCGCCGCCGACGTCGAACGCCTCGACCCCCCGCCCACCGCCGAGGAGATGCTGGCGACCGGCGCCTACGACTTCACCAAAAAGCTGCTCGAATATTTCGACGACACCGTCTTCTTCTACATGGGGGACATGGCGCCCTTCCCCACCTCCTTCTACATGCTCAGCTACGACAAGCTCTTTGATGCCATGTTCTTCCAGAAGGACCTCGTCTTCGCCCTCATGGACCGCCACGAAGAGGTGATCCGCCAGCACTGCCGCCTCGCCAGAATGCTCGGCGTACACGGCTACCAGCTCATGCAATGGTTCGCCTCCGCCGACATGATCTCCGATGAGCACTACGTCGAGTTCGCCCTGCCCGGCGAGATCAAGGCCTTCCAGTACATCCACGACGAGGGCCTCACCAGCAGCATGGCCCTGATGGGCTGGATCGAGCCCCGCCTCCCCCACCTTGCCAAGCTCGACTTTCACTGCATCCAGGTCGAATGCGGCCTCAAAAACTACTCAAACGACATCGTCAATGTCCGCAACGCCCTCGGCGAAGAGGTCTGCATCTTCTCCAACTCCCACGCCATTACCGTCATCGAACAGGGCGACGAGGACCTCTGGCGCGAAGACGCCCACCACCAGGCCAAGGCCATCGGCAAACAGAAACGCTTCGGCGTCGGCCACGGCACCCCCACCACCTGGAAGACGTCCCCACAAAGATACCGCCGCTACATCGACTTCATGCGCACCGAGTTGGCCTCAATCGTCCCGCCGCACTGAGTACCTATGCGCCCGCATACTGTCGGCAGTAAGATCACTCAAGTATCCTGGCTATTGCAAAATGCCATTAGTGCTGGTATAATGCAGTCATGCCTGTTCAAATTACGATAAGAAATGTCCCTGAGGAAGTTCGTGATGAGTTGGCCGTGCGCGCCGCTCTTCAACGTCAGTCTATGCAGGAGTTCTTGCGCGGAGAGTTGGAACGTATCGCCTCGCGCCCGTCCGTGGCCGCTTGGCTGCAAGGAGTTCGCGAACGGAAAGCGGTGGCGAATACAAGGGTAGAGCCTCAGAAAATTCTCCGCGCCCGTGACGCAGATCGAAAGTGACGTCAGTCATTGACGCGTCCGTGCTCGTTGCTTCGCTTGTCGACTCGGGATTCGAAGGCAAGTGGGCGGAATCTGCAATTGACAAAGGCCCCTTGGCTGCTCCGGAGTTAGCTTTGGCAGAAGCCAGCAATATCCTGCGCCGACTGGAGCAGCGTGCAGAAATATCCCGCATTGAAGCTGCCACCGCCCATGCAGATCTGATGCGCCTGGAAATAGAACTGTTTCCCTTCGCGCCCTTTGCTGAGCGGATATGGGCGTTGCGAGGCAACCTGACTTGCTACGATGCTTGGTACGTCGCTGTGGCCGAGGCGCTGGACTGCCCACTGCTGACGCTCGACCGCAGGCTCAGCCGTGCTCGCGGCCACACCTGCGAAATCATCACGCCACCCCGTCCCCATAGGTAGCGTAAATTCCCCAGAGAAAGAACAACCTGGCATGTGGAGGCTCTGTCCATTCCCTAGCAAACGCTCCACATGGCCAGGTTCCCGATGAAAAATACACTTTACCCGGTGACCTGCGTGTTGTTCCTCACGCCGCCCTATTTGACACGGTAAGACAGTCCCAACCCTTCCGAATCGGAAAATAGCACGGCACTTTCTTCGCCGGTCTATCGTGTTTAAACGCCGGCCCTAAGCTGCCGACCCGTAGGGGCGCCCCTTGTGGGCGCCCTCTCGGTCAACTGATGATTTTCAGCAACTCTGACATACGAACGTGCTAGACGCAGCAACAGTCAGCGCTCGCTGTGCCGGTTGTGTCTATCTGGGGACAATAATCACAGGTGAAACAACTCGCCCAGCACAGCCTTATCGGCGTGATGAGGCCATGCCGGACGAAAGCCCTGGGCCGGGCTGAGACTATTCTATCCCGCACCCCCTTATCACCTTTTTGACTGAATGGATGAACGGGCCAGCACTGAAATGGACTTCGTACTGCGAAAATAGACCCCACCACGCACGCGGGGCACCGAAGGGGCTCAATTTTTTCTTCAGGGGGCCAATGGCCCAACGTTTCAGCTCCGAATAGGCAGCTTGGATGGTAACCCCGTTCATGTCCAAGTCTCGTGCAAACGGTTCCGTCGAGTGGTCCGAGACACCGGTGATGTTGTAGGGTCTGACATCTTCCCTGCTGGTTTTCACCGTATGTCGAACATGGAATATGTCAAGCAACCTGAAAACCGAGGCTGTACTCAAGTAAGCTTCACAAGATTTCTGGCCATCAGAGCCGAAGGGTTCTTCGCTGGGTGCAGAATGCGTTGCAACGATGCTGGCAGGCATTGCCTCTACTGAGTCTCTGACGGTCGCCAGTGCCGTAAGTTGACGGTGGGCCTCTACTATGGTGGCAGGCAAAGGACCTGTGTAATCGTCGTTGAACTCGATGCCCGGGTACTGCGCAGCCAGTTCGATCAATCGTGCTCGCGTCGGACCCCCATCGCCAGGGGGCTGTTCAGCCAGGACCGCAACTGGCGCGATGGAACCCAAGAGCAATCCTAATGTCACCAAAACAGCCAGGATGTTGCGTTTAATGGTTCGTCTCCTTTCATTGACAAGCATGGACGAGAGATGGTGCGTACATCAAACATCAATTTACTCCCTTCCAACATTCATGTCTCGTCAATGCCGTCCAATCCGGGTAGGTCCCGTTACCGATTTCGGTACATTGCTTCGTGTGCAGTTGTTCCTTTCAAGGCATCGGCCGGTTCGGGCCAGCGACCATCGCCGTACACCCCGCGCCGTCTTCAGCCACTAACTACTGACCACTAACCACTGACCACTGCCTACTGACCTCCATGAATATCACCCGCCTCGAAACCATCCACCTCGGCCGCCACCCCGACTCACTCTGGCTGCGCATCCACACAGACGCCGGCCTGACCGGCCTCGGAGAGACCTCCTACGCGCCCCGCGCCGTCAGCGCCCTAATCCACGACCAGCTCGCCCCCCTCCTCCTCGAACAGGACTCCCTCGACATCGAGCGCCACTGGCAAACAATGTTCGCCGCCGTCAACGCCTACGGCTTCGGCGGTGCCGAAACCCGCGCCATCAGCGCCGTCGACATCGCCCTCTGGGACATCGCCGGCCAGTACATCGGGCAGCCCATCTACAACCTCCTCGGCGGCCGCAGCCGCGACCGCATCCCCATCTACAACACCTGCCTCAGCCACGGCGCCAACCAGGACGCCCGCATCTGGATGGAAGGCCGCGCCGGCCAGCTCGCCGCAGACTTGCTCCGCCAGGGCATCAACGCCATGAAGATCTGGCCCTTCGACCTGCCGCCCGGCCCCGCCCGCGCCGAAACAGGCGCACCCGGCCCGGTGCGCCATTACCTCGATAAAGATACGCTAAAAAGAGGTGTCGCCTGCGTCGAAGAAATCCGCGCCGCAGTCGGCGACAAAATGCAGATCGCAATCGAAGGCAACGCCCGCTGGAACCTGCCTGCGGCCATCGAAATCGCCCGCGCTCTGGAGCCTTACAACATCATGTGGCTTGAGGAAATGATCCCGCCCGACAACGTCGAGTCCTACGCCCGCCTCAAGGCCGAAAGCCGCATCCCCCTCTGCGTCAGCGAGCGCCTCTTCACCCGCTTCGGCTTCCGTCGCGTCGTCGAGGCCGGCGCCGCCGACATCATCATGCCCGACATCTCCTGGACCGGCGGCATAACCGAAACCCGCAAAATCTGCGCCCACGCCGACACCTACTACCTCCCCGTCACCGGCCACGACGCCACCGGCCCCGTCGCCCTCTGGGCCGCCGCCCACCTCATGCTCCACGTCCCCAACGCCATGAACCTCGAAACCGTCCGCGCCTACTACAACGGCTGGTACAACGACATCGTCACCGAGCGCATCCCCATCAACGCCGGCATGCTCTCCCTACCCGAAAAGCCTGGCCTCGGCGTCGCCCTGCGCCAAAACGTCTTCAGTCGCCCCGACGCCCGCATCGAAACCAGAGCCAGCGCCGACTAGACCGGCAGTCAATCAGTACAGCTTCATCGAACCTGAACAATCCACACTTGCAGCTGACCGTGTCAGGCACCCTCCCCCGTACACGCATCACGCCCGCAACCCCAACCCAAACCAGCAGTGCATCGGCTCTTTCACGGCCGAGACATTTGCCAAACCTGCAAATGCGCTCCGGCGCTGGCGACAACCCAACTGAACAAACTTCCCTACAGAGAATCCTGTACCTGTCTCCCTGCAACGGTCAACCGGTATTTCTGCTTCCTGTTCCTCGGACTGTCCGGTAGCGTCATCTCGACCAGACCCGCGTCAATGCCGGGATGCAGATAGGTTCCGGTAAAGTGTTTGCGGTCCGACAGCCCCAAGGCGGCCATGATCTCAACCCGGCTCATCTCTCCTTGTAATGCTGCAATGAGCCGTCCCACTTGGGGGGTTACATGAGGGGTGTCATGAGGGGTTACATGGGGGGAGACTCCCGCCGCCTGGCGCGCAAAGGTCACCGTCAACCAATCGGGAGAGACCTCAAACTGAGGTGGGCCAACGCCGTGCTCCAGGCAGGCATCGTGAATTCGACGGATACCACTGCCGATCTGCTCGACCAACTTCATGCGGTAGAGCAGATTAAAGAGCAACGGGTTCCGGGGGACGCTCCTGCTGCCCAAGTCTTCTTCTCTCATTCCCGCGGGAAGTCCCCCCGGTGTCACGATCTCGACCCTGTCTTGGAAGATGTAAATCTGAACGTTGGCCGTGCTGCGATAGTCACGGTGAGCGATGGCATTTACCACAGCCTCCCGTAGGGCGTTCATGGGCAGCTCCAGCCGCTCCTCTCTTCCCTGGGCGTTTGGAATGAGAGCTGAGTTCAGCTTGGCTTGAAAGTAGGTCATGACCTCCAAGTAGATGTCGTACAGATTCCCTTTGAACTCCTTGCGATCCAGGATGTGAGTCTTGGCGCTGCCACGGAAGACGGCGCAGGTTACGCTGGCCTGGACGGTAAATCGAGTAATGTCTTCGGCCAGGAGCCAAGCTCCAGCGTGAGTCATCCCTGTGTCTTTGAACAGGTGCAGGTTCTCCAACACTGTTATCGAGTCCAAATCAGAGTCGATCCCGGCACGCTCTGCAAACTTGGACCAGCGCGCAGACGTAATCTCGACCGACGGGTCGAAGGCGTTGCAGGGAGTCTCGTCCAGCCGTATAAGACCTTCCTTGAAGAAGAATTCTCGAATCTCGTCCCGGGACATCTGCTGGCAAGTGGCTCCTTCGCGGGTGTAGAATCTTCCCCCGAAGGAATACGGCTTGCCTTGCTGCGCCGGCACGGTCACGCACAATACGCCGCACTGGCTCTCCACTTCCACAGCCACAGGCGGGTCCGCTGAACGAGCGACGCTCTGTACCTGGGACTTAAGCCGGTTGTGGTCCCCGACGCCAATCACGTTTCCGGCGTCGTCAACACCGATCAAGATTACCCCACCGGTAGCGTTAGCAAAGGCGCATATCTCCCTACCGAGGTCTGACGGCATGGAGCGCTTGAACCCGGTGGTAAATCCTTCACCCAAGGCGATTAGATGGGAAAGAGTCGGCTGGTTCATCCTACACTATCCAGATTCTTAAACGATTCCAGCAGTTACCGGGCGTCTATCATTCCTTCACCGTAGCAGAAGCGGTACCCAGCCCCAAAACAGCTGAATCCGCCGTTCCAAGTGACGGTATCGATGATCTTTGTTGCTTTTACCTGCGGCATGGAGACTGCCGAGCTCGTCGCTGTCGATTCTGTCGCAGCCGTGCTTGCCGCGCTTGCGCCGGACCCGACCGGCGCGGCGACAACGGCCGTACGGCGAATCAGTTGGGCTAGCGGCGGTGACGGTGTGGGGAATATGCAATATGCCCACGCCCACACCTTCTACCTCCCCGCCGCCCACCTCATGCTCCACGTCCCCAACGCCATGAACCTCGAAACCGTCCGCGCCTACTACAACGGCTGGTACAACGACATCGTCACCGAGCGCATCCCCATCACCGCCGGCATGCTCTCCCTACCCGCAAAGCCCTGCCTCGGCGTCGCCCTGCGCGAGGAGGTGCTGAGCTGGCCGGACGCCCGGGTTGAACAAATTGATCTGTAAGACTACATGGGAACGCCTCAGCCTTGCCCCTGCCCCACTTGGCCCTCCCCCCAAATCTGCCCAAAATACATCACCGTTCGATCACCACGGCTCATCACTCAACGTCTTTCGATAAAGCTCTAGCATATGTCTCAGAGTCGCCCTCTCTTCCTCGTCAGGAGGTTCCCCATGGACCTCGTTGAGCGCTGCCATCATACGTCTCGTTTCACTACGCTCGATAAACTCCTGAACCGCGATGGAAAGAAGCTCATTTCGGGACATTTCCAATTCTCGCGCCAAGCTTTCCACCTTCTCAATAAGAGAACTGCCTAAAGAGATTTCTATCCTCACTGTCATCTGTCGTCACCACAATGGCTACGTAGGGCAATATGCAAAACTATGAAGCTGTCCGTACACCAGGCCAAAACCCGCCGCCCAGTATACCACTTCATTCTCACGCAGTTTCATGAAGGCGTTTTCTTCGCGCCCCTTCGCGGATAAATGCCTTTTCCAAACTCCCCCAATTCGCAAAATAGAAGGTTGCAGTCTGAAACGAATGTCTATATCATTACAGAGACGAAGAAAACCCGCCTTACCAACCCGAAAATTGACAACACCCAGACAGGCGCCCCACGCCCGTCAACGATACATCGAATCAGGAGATCCTGAATGCTGTCCGAGCAGATCGACGCACTCAAGCGTTACGACTCCGCCACCATATTCAACGCCGTCGCCCTCAAACTGGGCCTGCCCAATCTCGACTACACCGACCACACCATCCGCTGCCTTATGCCCGATATGGGCCTCGTCGCCGGCTTCGCCGTCACCGCCGAAGTCACCACCAACGACGAAGACTCCACCGCCCTCGAATGGATCGACTACTACGACTACCTCGGCAGCCAGCAGGGCCCCCTCATCTCCGTCTTCCAGGACCTCGATACCAACCCCGGCCGCGGCGCCTGCATCGGCGACGGCATGGCACGCATCCACAAGCGGCTCGGCGTCGTAGGCTTCATCGCCGAAGGCACAGTGCGCGATCTGGTCGGCATCCGCCACGTCGGCCTGCCCGTATGGGCCTGGGGAACCGTCCCCGGCCACGGCGTCTTCAATATGAACCGCTTCGGCGCACCCGTCACAGCAGGTCGCCTGCGCATCCATTCCGGCGACCTGCTCCTCGCCGACTCCGACGGCGTCGTCCGCATCCCCACCGACCAGGTCGACGACGTCCTGCAACTGGCCGAAGAGGTCCGCACACGCGAAGCCGCCCTATTCGAATTCTACGAATCAGATACATTTTCCCTCCAAAAAATGCGAGCCCGCCAGCAACAATATTGAACTGCCCGACACAACTTGGATTAGGATTTTTTCTGACCACTGACCACTGACCACTGACCACTGACCACTGACCACTGACCACTGACCACTGACCACTGACCACTGCCGTCCCATGACACTTGACGAACAGATCGAAACCCTCCTTTCACAAGCACCCGGCTTCTGGCACCTCGACGCCTGTGGCGTCACCCGCACCGAACGCCAGATCCCCGCCCTCCTGCACGGCGTCGACCAGCCGCCCGCAGGCGAGCGCCTCCAGCTCGTCCTCATCGGCGGCCTCTCCGGCAAACAGGAAGACGCCGATGCCGCGCTCGCGGCCCTGCACTCATATCGCACTGTCTCCGGCCTCACCCAACGCTACGCCCTCAGCGCCGTCCCCTGCGCCAATCCTGACGGCCTCGCCCTCGGCGCCGCGCCCGAAAACGGCGCCGGCGGCAACCCCGGCGCCGCCTATCCGCCCCCGGGAGACAGCTACTACGACGCCAACCCGGAGGCGCACTACCTCTGGCGCTGGGTCAGCTTCCAGGCGCCCGACCTCGTCCTCGAAATCCGCACCGGCGAAGTCACGTCCTGGGAGGGCTCTGCCCTTTGCCTGGAACTCCTGGAGCAGTTCCGTTCCGTACTGAACGCGTCCGAACTTCCGTCCGACAGCTCGCTGATGGGCGCGCTCTCGACAGGCGAACCCAACCTCCTCCCGCCCATTTTCGGCCTGCGCCTCACCTGCGCCGCCGCCGACCTCGAAACCGAACTGGCCAAACTGTGGACGGTCCTCGGCCAGGTGCCCGACCACGCCCGCTCCCCCACCCGCAGCGCCCTGCAAACCCGCGCCGCCCGCTCACCCCTGGAGGCCGCCCGCATCCTCGCCGGCGTCTACGGCCACGAACTCGATCCCGTCATCTACACCCAGGGCGTCGCCGTCAGCGGACGCCTGCGCCTGGCCAAATTGGACGCGGAGTACGCCGATCCATCAGCCGGCATCGCTGCCATGGTCGCGCCCTACATGTCCGGTGCCAAAGAGTGGTTCCCCGCCGGCGGCGACGGCGGCGCCAACCTCGCCGGCCTCGTCTGGGCCGACGAGCTCGCCGCAACCACCGGCGATAACCGCTACGCCGATCTGCTCGTGCAAACCGCCGACCGCTACCGCACCACCCACGACAACGGCGTTCCTATCCCGTCCAATCCCAACTACCAGGTCGAGGACATGTTCTTCACCGCCGCCGTCCTCGGCCGCGCCTTCAAACTCACCGGCGATGACGCCTACCTGACCATCCTCACCCGCTTTCTCCTGGACGCCAACGTCCAACAGGAGGACGGGCTTTTCTGGCACGACCGCCGTACCCCCTTCTACTGGGGACGCGGCAACGGCTTCGCCGCCCTCAGCTACGCCGAAACCCTGACCTACATGCCCGATGACCACCCCGACCGCGCAGCCGTGCTCGCCATCCACCGCCGCCACCTCCAAGCCCTGCGCGGCTACCAGCACCGCAGCGGCATGTGGCGCCAGGTTGTCAACGGCCCCGGCTCCTACCCCGAAATGACCGTCACCTGCATGGTCGGCTACGCCCTCGCCCGCGGCCTGCTCCGCGGCTGGCTCGACGCCGGCTATACGGAAATGCTGACCCGCGCCTGGCACGGCGTCGCCGCCCGCATCGACGACCACGGCGGCCTCGTCGATGTCTGCACCGGCACCGGCGTCCAGCAAAGCACCCGCGACTACCTCGACCGCCCCGCCATCTTCGGCCCCGACGAACGCGGCGGCGCCCTGTCAATCTGGTTCGTCACCGAAATGGAATCCTTTCTCCGGCAGCACTGATATCGCAAACGGAAACTCTAGTGGCTACTGACCACTGATCACTGACCACTAACCACTGTAGTAAGGAGGCAAATATGGCAGATGAGGATCTGGGCCTGATGGCCCACCTGCTGCGCCGGGCAGGCTTCGGCGCCAGCCGCGAAGAGCTCGAGGCCTACGCCGCAAAAGGCTACGACGAAGTCGTAGAAGATCTGGTGGACGAGGAGCGCAGCCCGCCGATCGACGAGGATATCATCAAGCGCTACTTTGGCGGTGAAGGGCCGGAGATCCGCTCCGGCACCTGGATCTACCGCATGATCAACAGCCCGCGCCCGCTCGAAGAAAAGATGGCCCTCTTCTGGCACCACGTCTTCGCCACCGGCTACGCCAAAGGCGAGCACGCCCTCGCCATGAGCGACCAGATCGATCTCTTCCGCCGCATCGGCATGAGCAACATCCGCGAGATCCTGCTCGAGCTCTCCATGAACCCGGCGATGATCAACTGGCTCGACAACAACGAGAATATCAAGGGCGAACCCAACGAGAACTACGGCCGCGAGCTGCTCGAGCTCTTCTCAATGGGCGTGGGCAACTACACCGAGGACGACATCAAGAACTGCGCCCTCGCCTTTACCGGCTGGACCTACGCGCAACCCGTCCCCCTCTACCCCCACGGTTTCTACTCGCCCGAATTCCTCTTCCGCCCGGAGGACCACGACTACGGCGAGAAGACCTTCCTCGGCCACACCGGCAACTTCAACGGCGACGACATCATCGATATCATCGTCGAGCAGCCGGCAACCGCCCGCTTCATCTCCCGCCATCTCTACAACTTCTTCGTCGCCGACGAACCCCAGGTCCCTTCCTGGAATGTAACGCCGCCCCAGGACCCGGAAGCGATCGAAATCCTCTCGGACGCCTTCATGGAGTCGAAAGGCGACATGCGTCATGTCCTGCGCACGCTCTTCAAGAGCGACTTCTTCAAGGCGGCCCGCTTCAAAAGGGTGAAAAGCCCCACCGAGCTCATCACCGGCGTTCTCAAGCTGGTTGGCACCAACCGCACGCCCACGCCCGGCATGCCCCAATACCACCGCGCCGCCAAAGTGATGGGCCAGGAGCTCTTCAACCCGCCCACCGTCGAAGGCTGGCACACCGGCCAGGAGTGGATCGACGGCGGCATGCTCACCGAGCGCATCAACTTCGCCGTCGACGAAGTCGGCGACGCCAGCAAGCCAGGCATCCAGGCCATCATCAATCGTCTGCGCGCCGCCGGCAACAGCCTCACCCCCGAGCAGTTCGTCGACACCTGCCTCGACCTCGCCGGCCCCGTGAACCTGGAAGACAAGACCCGCGCCGACCTCATAAGCTTCGCCCAAAGCGGCGGCGACCTCGTATTCTCCAGCAACGGCAGCACTAACGGCCAGACCGACGAAAGCACCGACCGCATCATCCTGATGCTCCAACTAATCGTCGCCTCCCGCGAATACCAATTCGCCTGACCTGCAGCTTTTCGCAACACCATCTCCCTTAGCCAGCGGAAAGGTGTTCACTAAAAACTGCTGTACAGAATGGAAGTAAAGATGGTCGACCACAAAAAAGACCCCGTCCTCGTCGACGTCTGCACCGGCACCGGCGTCCAGCAAAGCACCCGCGACTACCTCGACCGCCCCGCCATCTTCGGCCCCGACGAACGCGGCGGCGCCCTATCAATCTGGTTCGTCACCGAAATGGAGACCTTTCTCCAACAGATTTGATATCGCAGTCAGAAACGCAAGTGGCCACTGATCACTGACCACTAACCACTGCAGTAAGGAGGTAGATATGGCAGATGAGGATCTGGGCCTGATGGCCCACCTGCTGCGCCGGGCAGGCTTCGGCGCCAGCCGTGAGGAGCTCGAGGCCTACGCCGCAAAAGGGTACGACGAAGTCGTAGAAGATCTGGTGGACGAGGAGCGCTGCCCGCCGATCGACGAGGACATCATTAAGCGCTACTTTGGCGGTGAAGGGCCGGATTTCCGCTCCGGCGCCTGGATCTACCGCATGCTTAACAGCCCGCGCCCGCTCGAAGAAAAGATGGCCCTCTTCTGTCATCACGTCTTCGCCACCGGCTTCGCCAAGGTCGCGCACGCCCTCGCCATGAGCGACCAGATCGATCTCTTCCGCCGCATCGGCTTGAGCAACATACGCGAGATTCTGCTCGAGCTCTCCATGAACCCGGCGATGATCAACTGGCTCGACAACAATGAGAACATCAAGGGCGAACCCAACGAGAACTACGGCCGCGAGCTGCTCGAACTCTTCTCAATGGGCGTCGGCAACTACACCGAGGACGACATCAAGAACTGCGCGCTCGCCTTCACCGGCTGGACCTACGCGCAACCCGTCCCCCTCTACCCCCACGGCTACTACTCTCCCGAATTCCTCTTCCGCCCGGAGGACCACGACTACAGCGAAAAGACCTTCCTCGGCCACACCGGCAACTTCAACGGCGACGACATCATCGATATCATCGTCGAGCAGCCGGCAACCGCCCGCTTCATCTCCCGCCATCTCTACAACTTCTTCGTCGCCGACGAACCCCAGGTCCCCTCCTGGAATGTAACCCCGCCCCAGGACCCGGATGCCATCGAAACCCTCTCGGACGCCTTCATGGAGTCGAAGGGCGACATGCGCCACGTCCTGCGCACGCTCTTCAAGAGCGACTTCTTCAAAGCGGCCCGCTTCAAGAAGGTCAAAAGCCCTGCCGAGCTGATCGCCGGCGTCCTCAAGCTGGTCGGCACCTATCGCACGCCCACCCCCGGCATGCCCCGCTACCACAGGGCCGCCAAACTGATGGGCCAGGAGCTCTTCAACCCGCCCACCGTCGAAGGCTGGCACACCGGCCAGGAGTGGATCGACGGCGGCATGCTCACCGAGCGCATCAACTTCGCCGTCGACGAAGTCGGCGACGCCAGCAAGCCAGGCATCCAGGCCATCATCAATCGCCTGCGCGCCGCCGGCGACAGCCTCACCCCCGAACAGTTCGTCGACACCTGCCTCGACCTCGCCGGCCCCGTGAACCTGGAAGACAAGACCCGCGCCGACCTCATAAGCTTCGCCCAAAGCGGCGGCGACCTCGTATTCTCCAGCAACGGCAGCACCAACGGCCAGACCGACGAAAGCACCGACCGCATTGTCCTGATGCTCCAACTAATCGTCGCCTCCCGCGAATACCAATTCGCCTGACCTGCAGCTTTTCGCAACACCATCTCCCTTAGCCAGCGGAAAGGTGTTCAATAAAAACTAAAAACCAGAAACTAGAAACTGCAGTTAAAGACTGCAGTAAAGAAAGGATGTAAAGATGGTTGACCACAAAAAAGACCCCGTCCTCGTTGTCGTACAGCTCAGCGGCGGCAACGACTTCATGAACACCGTCGTCCCCTACACCGCCGGCATCTACTATGATTCCAGGCCGGTCGTAGGCCTCAAGGAGGACGAAGTAATCCCCATTCACGATACACTCGCCTGGAACCCCAACTGCGAGCCCCTCCAGCAGATGTACGAGGCTGGCGACATCGCCGTGATCCAGGGCATCGGCTACCCCAACTCTAACCGCTCCCACTTCCGCGCCATGGACATCTGGCACACCTGCGAACCGATCGAAATCGGCACCGAAGGCTGGGTCGGGCGCATGATCCGCGAGCTCGACCCCGGCGGCCACAACGTCCTCACCGGCGTCAACGTCGGCCAGGGTCTCCCTCGTGCGATGGCCGTGCCCGGCGTCCCCGTCACCTCCTTCGCCGACCTCGACACCTACGGCCTCCTCACCGGCATCGACGAACCCCGCCGCCGCACCCAGGCGCTCGAGGTCTTCAAAGGCATGTACGGCCACGAAGTCGGCGCCGGCTACGTCATGGACTACCTCTCGCAGACCGGCCTCAACGTCATCCAGGGCACCGACGAGCTCAAGAAAGCAAAAGAAGATTATAGCTCGGCCGTGGAGTATGGCGACAGCGCCATCGCCAACAGCCTGCGTGACGTCGCCCGCGTCCATCTCGCCGGCCTCGGCACCCGCGTCTTTTACACCGCGCAAGGCGGCTATGACAACCATGCCAACGAGGTCCCCGACCATCCCAAGCTGCTCGCCGACCTCAGCACCGCCATCACCGCCTTCTTCGAGGACCTGCGCGCCCACGACGCCTCCTCCGAAGTCACCATGCTCGTCTTCACCGAGTTCGGCCGCCGCATCCGCGACAACGCCAGCGGCACCGACCACGGCTCCGGCGGCGGCGCCTTCATCATCGGCGACCGCGTCAACGGCGGTCTCTACGCCCAATACCCCTCGCTCGACCCCGCCCGCTGGGTCCACGGCGAGGACATGGAACACACCATCGACTTCCGCGGCGTCTACGGCACCGTACTCGAACAGTGGATGGGCATCGATCCCACCCAAATCGTCAACGGCCACTTCGAACAGATACACCCGTACAGCTAGTCTCGTTGCGCTCCCAGCCCATAACATAGCCCATTCGCACACAGGGGTTCACTAAAAACTAGAAACTCAAAACTAGAAACTCAAAACTAAAAACTCAAAAAGGAGTTCCACCGTGGGCAGACCATACGGTCTCTTACGCGCCGGCTTCCCCTTCCACAAGACGCTGGGAATGCGGCGGCTGACCAACTATCCCATCGACCTCGCCTTCGGCAAGGAGGACCGCCTCTACATCCTCTGCCGCAGCGAGGGCACCGCGCTCATCCGCAAATACAGCACCGAGGACGCGGACCTCGGCTCTATCGCCGTCTACGGCGACGAGCCGGGCCAGGTCACCTGGCCGGTCACCATCCTCGCCGACGCCGACGAGAACCTCTACCTCACTGATGAGGCGCTCCACCGCGTCACCATCATCGACAGCGAGGGCGAGTTGATTGACAGCTGGGGCGAGGAGGGCAGCGGGCCCGGCCAGCTTAACGGCCCCGCCGGCATGGCCTTCGACGCCGAGGGCAATCTCTACGTCGTCGATTCCCTCAACCACCGCGTCCAGAAGTTCACCCGCGAGGGCGGTCTCCTCGGCGGCTGGGGCAGCTACGGCTGCGGCGAGGGCGAGTTCAACATGCCTTGGGGCATCGCCGTCGACGAAGTGGGCGACGTCTACGTCGCCGACTGGCGCAACGACCGCGTCCAGAAATTCGGCGCTGACGGCGACTTCAAAATGGCCTTCGGCGAGTCCGGCTGCGGCGACGGCCAGTTCAACCGCCCCAGTGGCGTCGACGTCGACGCCCACGGCGATATCTACGTCGTCGACCGCGGCAACAACCGCGTCCAGCTCTTCAACGAAGAGGGCCGCTACGTGCAGCAGTTCCTCGGCGAAGCCACCCTCTCTAAGGTGGCTATCTCCTACATGATGACCAACGCCTACCCCAACCGCCTGCGCGACATGGCCAAGCTCGAAATCCAGAAACTCCTGCGCTGGCCGCAGTCCGTCATCGTCAGCGAAGACGGACTCATGTACGTGCCCGACACCGGCTCCTACCGCGTCCAGGTCTACCGAAAGGAGGCCGTCGAGCTCAACGAGCTCCAATTCGCGCCGCCCCGCCGCGCACCGGCCCTCAACATATAGTTCTCAACGTACACCGCAGCCAAAGCCAAATAGAGGCCGCACAAATTAAACGCGCCCGCAACAAGGCCGATCAACCCGATTCCCCTTCTGACCACTAACCACTGACTACTGACTACTGCCGTTCCGCAGTTCCTTAGCCGATGAACACCATCCGTACCGGCGGCGAAGCGCTTGTCCACGGCCTCCTCTCCCACGGCATCGACACGATTTTCGGCCTGCCCGGCGTACAGAACGACCACTTCTACAACGCCGTCTACGATGCCGGCGACCAGATACGCGCCATCCATACCCGCCATGAGCAGGGTGCAGCCTACATGGCCCTCGGCTACGCCCTCGCCTCCGGCAAGACCGGCGTCTATGTCGTCGTGCCCGGCCCCGGTTTTCTCAACACCACCGCCGCGCTCGCAACCGCCTACGCCACCAATGCGCCCGTACTCTGCCTCGCCGGCCAGATCCACCAGGACCAGATCGGCCGCGGCTACGGAATGTTGCACGAGATCCCCGATCAGCTGACAGTTATGCGTTCGCTGACCAAGTGGGCGCGCCGCGCCGAAAGCCCCGCTGAAATCCCGCAACTGCTGGCCACCGCGCTCAGCGAAATGCGTTCAGGCCGCCCAAGGCCCGTAGGGCTGGAAGTGCCTCTGAACGTCCTTGCCGGCAAGGCGGAAATGAGTGACAGCCCACCGCCCCTCACCGTGCGCCGCCCAGAAGTGGACACCGACGCCATCGAAGAAGCAGCCCGGCTCATGGGTGCGGCACGCAACCCGGTCATATTCGTCGGTGGCGGCGCAACAGACGCCGGCGAAGAGGTCCGCGCACTGGCCGAAGCCCTCCAGGCCCCCGTCATCGCCAGCGGTCGCGGGCGCGGCATCCTCTCCAGCCGCCATCCATTCAGTCACACCTTCGCAGCCGGCGAACCCCTCTGGGAACAGGCCGACCTGGCCGTCGCCATCGGCACACGTCTGACCAAGCCCTTAATCGATTGGAAGAGCCCGGACCATCTGTCTTTGATCCGCATCGAAATCGCGCCGCAGGATTCAAGCTTCTTGGCCCCTGCAGCCGTGACAATCGCGGCCGACAGCCAGGATGCCCTGCGCGCCCTGCTGCCAGCCCTGGCGCGCCACAACCGGCAGCGCCCTTCCCGCACCGCAGAAATGCTTGCTCTCCACACGGAGATGGAACAGCTCTTCGACTCCCTCCAACCCCAGATCAACTTCATCCGTGCCATCCGCGACACCCTGCCCGATGACGGCATCTTCGTCGATGAGCTAACGCAGGTCGGCTACGCCAGCAACATAGCCATGCCCGTATACCAGCCCCGCACATTCCTGACCCCCAACTATCAGGGCACGCTCGGCTGGGGCTTCCCCACCGCGCTCGGCGCAAAAGTGGCCGCCCCCGACCGCCCGGTCCTCTCCATCGCCGGCGACGGCGGCTTCCTTTACTGCGCGATGGAACTGGCCACCGCCGTCCAGCATGGCATCAACACCGTTTCGGTCATCTTCAACGACGGCGCTTACGGCAACGTGCGCCGCATGCAGAAGGAGCTCTACGCCGGCCGCCTCATCTCCTCAGACCTCGAAAATCCCGACTTCGTCGCCTTCGTCGAATCCTTCGGCGCCATAGGCGTCCGCGTCCACTCCGCCGACAGCCTGCGCGACGCCCTCACCGACGCCTTCACCGCCGGCCGGCCCGTCGTCATCGAAGTCCCCGTCGGCGAGATGCCCGGCCCCTGGCGCATGATGTACCCCAACGAGCTACTGGTCGAAGAATGACCCTCCCCAAACCCCTCACAACGCCTCCAAACTGCCTCTCTCCGGCAACCCTCCACTGACCACTGACCACTGACCGCTAACCACTGCAGTTCCGGGCGGTCGGGCCTTCGGCCCTCCCTTGTGCGGGGGGAACTCCCCGCAACGCCCCCCTCCTAGCTAGCCCCACCTTCGTGCACAATTGAATTGTCTGCGGCCAGCGAAAGGTGCTCACACACCCGCCTTCGATTCACTCCTCCCGGCTTCAGTTCCCAAGCGCGCAAAAGGGCGAGACTTCTCTCGCGCCCCCGTGCTTCCATCCTGATTCAATCGCTGCTGATTCCTGGCGACTGAAACTGGGTCTGCACGCAGTCTGTGAACTGTGCCACTAACACCTGAGCTCGCAAAAGAGAATTGCTGATGTGGCCCATATAGTCATCCATATATATATGTATGTTTTCATATGGATTGCGACACAACTCTTGCTAATTCCTGCCATTGAAATGCACGGCGCCGCTCTGAGCAGTTGTTTTAACGATTCAAACATGCCGTCCCATTGAAACAAAGCAAACGTGGCACCCCATCTGGGGCGCCACGCCTGTTCTTACCTGGCTAACTGAGCAACGACGCTCGACTCCAACTTGAAGGCGTCACAGGGACCTGTGGCTTCTAGCCGCCCCCGCTGCCTTCACTGCCGCTGCCTTCGCCACCGCTACCATGCTCGCCGCTACCTTCACCGCCGCCGCTGCCTCCTTCACTGGCGCCGACCTCGGCATGGGGCGTCCAGCCATCGAAAGGCTGCGCTGATCCGTGGAGGATCACATTCATGGCCGCGCCGGGCGCCAGATCGGCCGGCGTTGTCGGGCCGAGCTCGATACCGTTGGACAGGTGGACCTCGATGCGTACCTGGGTCAAGGTCGCGCTGGTGGTGTTCACGACCGTACCGAAGAAGGCGTTGCTGTGCGCATCGTAGCTCATGATCAGGCGAGCGCCGGCGCGCACCATGTCGAAGGTCTCGTCGAGGGCGAGGGCGTTGCCACCGGCTTCACTGCCACTTTCGCTGCCACCCTCGCCGCCGCTGCCTTCGGTGTTGACAGGTCCGGGGCCGCCACAGGCGAAGGTTTCCGGGTGAATCTCCCAGGCGTCGTAGGCAACGCCGGCTGCGGTTGGCTCATCGGCGACGCGCAGCTCGACCGTGGTCTGGGCGCCGGGGGCCAGGTCGCCTACGGGCTGCGGTCCGAGCTCGACAACGGTCGTCGTTCCCTGCTTGAGGTTCAGCTCGATCTGCACGAAGCAGAGGGTCTGGCCGGTCGTATTCTCGACGATGCCTGAGAATATCTGCGCAGCAGGATCGTAGGACATGGCGGTTCTCACACCGTTGACGACGCCGTCCCAGCTTTCGTCGAGGGCGAGGATGGGGCTGGAGGGATCTCCGCTCTCGCCGCTGCCCTCACCGCTGCCGGATTCGCCGCCGCCTTCGCCACTGCCTTCGCCGCTGCCTTCACTGGCGCCGACCTCGGCATGGGGCGTCCAGCCGTCGAAAGACTGCGTTGAGGCGGGGAGAACGACATCGAGGATTTCACCGGGCGCCAGGTCGGTCGGCGTAGTCGGGCCGAGTTCGATGCCGTTGGACAGGTGGACTTCGATGCGTACCCGGGTCAGGGTGGCGTCGGAGGTGTTGGCGACGGAGCCGACAAAGGCGTTGGCGGCCGGGTCGTAGCTCATGATGAGGCGAGCGCCGGCGCGGACCATGTCGAAGGTCTCGTCAAGGGCGAGGGCGCTGCCGCCTTCTTCACTGCCGGCTGCGCCGCCTTCGCCGCCGCTCTCGCTACCTTCACCGGCACTTTCGCTGCTTTCGCCGCGGCTCTCCGTAACGTTGCCTGCACTCTGGTCGGCATTGCTTTGTCCCCTCCGTGAACAGCCGACGGCTACCATCATCGCGACGATCAGCACCAGTATCGCCAGCGTCTGCGCCACTCTCAACTTCGTTCCCTTGTGTCTCATTTTTTCACCTCGTTTCAATATGGTCTTTTGAGGGCGTGTCCCTCATACACTGCCCATGATAGAGGTGAAATGTGTCACAAATATGTCAGAACTTGGTAAATTTCAAATTGATCTGTAGGGAACCGCGGATGTTCTATCAGGGCTTTCGCCAAGAGGTCGGGATAGTGTACGCTAGAGAGGCGGTTGGAAAACGGAAGCAGGTCGGATTCTCTGTCAGCAAACCGGTCCACTCTACCTTGCACCAACCTGGCTGAATGTATGGCGAACACGGCCAGCGGCCTTCCGGGTCAAGTGCATCATGTGAACGGGGCGGAGTTGGGTCCAGCGACTGAGGCGAGTTGGGTTTTCTGAGGGCAGGCGATGCGCGGCACGGTGCTGATAGTTGAAGACGATACGAGGATAGCGAACTGGGTCAAGGTATATTTCGAGCGGGCCGGGTTCAGCGCTGAGGTTACGCATGACGGTGAATCCGGCCTGGAACTGGCGCGCACACTGCTACCGGACCTGATCATCCTCGATCTGATGCTTCCGCGTCTCGATGGGGTGGAGCTGTGCCGGATTCTGCGGCGAGAGTCGGACGTTCCGCTCATCATGCTGACGGCCCGAGAAGCACAGGACGATCGGATCATCGGGTTGGAGAGCGGCGCCGACGATTACATTGTCAAGCCTTTCGCTCCGGAGGAGGTCATCGCGCGTGCGGACGCCGTACTGCGCCGCGTCAAAGGCAGAGTCCAGCAAATCCTGACGCACAACAACATCACGCTGAACGAGACCACGCGCAGCGTTACGGTGGATGGAGAGCCGGTCCCCCTGAGTCAGGCGCAGATCGATCTGCTCTCGGCATTCATGCGCCATCCCAACCAGGTGCTGACGCGTGATCAGCTGATCGAGCTGGCCTTCGACAACGATTTCGAGGGGTTCGACCGCGCCATTGACAATCAGATCGCGCGCCTGCGCAAGCAGATCAGCCAGGGCCGCAACCGGCCGATTGAGACCGTTTACGGCGCCGGTTACAGGTTTGTAGTGGAGGAGCCGTGATGTCGCTGCGCTGGCGGATCCTGGGTTCGAACGTTGTCGTTATCCTCCTCACGGTGCTGATCGGTGTTGGCGTGGTCTATTACGGGACCGAATCCAGCCTGGGCGTCTTCGTAGACCGGATTGGCGGCGAGGAGGCGAGCCGGCTGGCCCGGAGTCTGAGCCGGGCGTATACGGCAGCCGGCGGTTGGGATACGGTAGACGCATCCCTGTCCGAGGCCGGATACAGCTACGGTGAAGCACCGCACGAGGAGGGGTCCGGTGAAGGCGGAGGAGAGAGCGGCGAGGGCTTTCACCAGGACTCGGTGCGCGTCGTTGTCGCCAGCGAAGATGGGCGGGTGGTGAAGGACAACCTGTCCCAGTTGACAGCGGGCGCCAATGTGCCCGATCTGGACGGGTACCGTGAGACGGTGTTCGATCTGGCTGCGAACCGCCCCGTCGGCCATGTCTATGTGGACGTAAACGGCAACTTTCTCTCGACGGAGTCGCATGGCTTTCTGAGCACGTTGCTGTATATCATCGCAGTTGGCGGCGTGCTGACGATCGGGGTTGCTATCCTGCTGGCGGCCTGGCTGTCAAGGCGGATTACGTCGCCTGTGACGGCGTTGACGGCGGCGACACAGGCGATTGCGCAGGGGGACACGACTCGGCTGCCGGTCACGTCTGAGGACGAGTTGGGAAGGATGAGCGCGGCTTTCAACCGAATGAGCTCGACCCTGGAAACACAGCGGGCACTGCGCAGGCGGTTGATCAACGATGTTTCGCATGAACTGAATACCCCCTTGAGCGTGATACAACTGGAGGCAACAGGACTGCGCGATGGGCTGCAGACCCCTGAGGGCGCGTCCGACCACATCATTCAGGAGGTGGAGAGGCTGCGCGGTCTGGTCACGGATCTGAACTGGCTGGCGGAAACGGACCATGGCGAGTTGCAGCTCACTCTTGAAGTGTGTTCGCTCAACGAGTTGCTTGCCGCGGAGGTGGAGCGCTGGCAACCGCAATCGCAGGCGCGGCAGGTTGCGCTGTCGCTTGAGGCCGATGCCGACCTTCCGGAGATGACACTGGACCGGATGCGCATGGGGCAGGCGCTGGGCAACGTACTGAACAACGCCATCCGTTGCTGTGAGGCGAACGGGCGCGTCGTGGTCAGGGCGAAGTTGGAAGGCGAAGGGGCAGTGGCCATTACGGTGACTGATGACGGGATCGGCATCGATTCGGAAAATCTGCCTCACGTCTTCGAGCGCTTCTACCGTACTGACCAATCTCGCCGTCACGGCATAGGCGGCACAGGTCTGGGACTGGCAATTGCGCGGGCGATGGCGGAAGCGCATGGGGGTACAGCTGCCATAAATAGCGACGGGCCTGGGCAGGGCGCCGCAGTGACTTTTCAACTTCCCCTGGAATGGTGAGTGAAGAGCGCCCACAAGGGCCGCCCCCTTTGGGTAAGGCGCCACAACTTCATCACTGATGTTGCTCTTGGGAGTTTCTCTTGCCTTTTTCTTCACTTCGCAACGACTAAGCCTCATTCAGTGCGCGACACCGGACGAGGCCAGCGAACTCTCTCCTCTCCTCACTCCTCTCAATACCAATCACCCATCAATCTGTGCTTTCACTGATCACTGATCACTGACCACTGCTTTTCTGGGCGGTCGGGCCTATTCGGCCCTCCCTTGTGCGGGGGCTCCGCCCCCGCAACGCCCCCTCTCCTGTCCGCGCCGTAGCGAGTGTGTGGCTAATGCGAAGTTGTCGTCCCGCGGCGGCCGGGCTTCCTCCCCCAACCCCGCGTCTTGGCAGATTCCAAGTATGTGCCAGCGCAGGCAAGACAGGCGAGCCAACTGACATATATACCCAACGTTCACCGCTATGACCATCGCGAGCCCCCTACAGAAATACTGAAGGTACATTCCCCCCTGGCACACCGCACACAGAACATACATAGAACATGGCTCACTAGTTACCCTAAAGCGACAAAATATGGGGGAAGGACTTCGCCTCTTTAGAATTCTATCAGCAGTGACTAAATCCGGATGTTTCTACATCTGGGTGTCATTAGTGTGTCAATTTTGCCTCCTTTCATGTCAGTATCATGGCAAGGGGAAACATCGCCTACGCGGGCGTCGTCCCTAATTTAACCCCGCAAACCATTTCATTAGTGCAGGCGGGACTAGAAAGGAGACACTACCATGACAAGGTTACGCCTATTCGCCTCTCTCGCAGTTCTCATAGCCGCGTTCGCGATTCCGACTTCAGTGTTTGCCCATCCGGCCAGCGAGGGTGAAGGCTATTGCCAGTTCCCGGACGGCACGCTCTCAGCTGGTCATTGCAGTGCTTCGGACCACGCCAGGGGCGGCCATGATACCCACATTCCTCCTTTGCCGGGTATCCCGCCGCCTTCGGGGCCCGGCGGCAGTCCTCCGACATCCGGCCCTGGCGGCAATCCTCCGCCTCCACCGAGTAGCAATCCTCCTCCCCCTCCGAGTGGCAATTCCCCGGGTGGTTCGGGCAGCGGCGGTGGCTCCAATTCGGCGCCGGTTTACACGGGGATCGACTGCCACATAACTCACGCGGCCAGGCCCGCCCAGATCTGCTCCGTCACAGGCGGTCTGCAGTATTGGTTCATCGGCGCCGACGGCAGCGCCCAGCCCGGCCCCTTCTTGCCCGATTCGCCCAGGATTGAGCGATGGGAGGGCACCAATCCCATGACCGGCAAGTCAGTCGTGATCGACTACATTGTCGAAGGGGACAAGACGCTGCTGCGGGTGAGCACGTACTATCCCGACAACGAGTATGACACGAACAAGCCTTACGTGTTTACGCTTGATCCGGGTCACAACGTGAGATATATCAGCTGGTAGTGAGCTCATTGCCGGCGACGTGTAAGGGCGGTCTGTCTACTGGTGTGGGCAGGTCGCTCTTTCTTTACCTGTCGTGCGTGGCGCTGTCAGGTGGGCTGCTGCGAAGGGGCACCCACGAGCAATGCCCCTGCAGGACGCGTCAGATCAGGTGGACGAAGGCTTTTCCATCCGGTATCCCACGCGTGGTTCAGTAAAGATGTATCTGGGATTGTGTGCATCATCACCGGATTTGCGGCGGAGTCTCTGCACCGCGGTGCCGGCCAGCCCTGCTTCGCCGGAGTTGCCCGGTCCCCAGATCCGTTGCAGCAGCTGCTCGTGGGCCACCACCAGATCGGCATTGGCGAATGGCTCGAAGAGCAGTCCATACGCGGTCGCGGTCTGCACCACGGGCCGTCCGGCCACAGCCACGCGGCGCTCCGCATAGTTGATCACCAGATCTTCCAAAACACAGTCTTCGGGCTGCCCGAGATAGCCGATTCCGGAGCGCTGGCGCAGGACCGCCCTGATGCGCGCACCCAGCTCCGTGGGCGAGGAAGGTTTCACCACACAGTCGGTGGCCCCTGATTGAAGACGTGCGCGGCCTGGACGGCCGCTATACTACGATCTGCAAAAGTTGACACAATACTGATACGAAAATAAGACTGATCTACATACGAATAACATTCCAATGCTGTAAGATATAAATTTCACGGACTATCAATAGAGATGGGACACGCACGTGGAGGCATTCTCGACAGCGTCATCGACAATGTCAGCGGCAGTACCGACAACGCGGAGCGTTCCGAATCAGGGCATCTGCTGCTCCGGGGTCGGGGGTCAGGTGTGACTTGCTACCCATGAAATGAGGATGGTCATGAGCAAACGCAGAGTTAAGTCTCGCCCAAATTGAGGCGGCGCATGAACACGAACAGGCAGAAGGCGGAAGCGCTACAGATTCTGAGTGAGATTAACAACAATTAACGGGTGTCGGTGCTGGAGGCAGTTCAGTCTATGCCTGCCCGGCAAGTTCTGCGTTGTGTCAGCGCACATGGGTCTGAAGCAGCCGGTCGGTTTCCAGTTGCGTCCGGAAACAATCGACAGGTGTCAGAACAGTATCGGTGAACTGCCCGAAGTCATAAGTCTACAGGACTCCAGAATCTCTCCCATTAACAAGATATTGGAGATGCTGCACGTTGCTGTGGATTCGATACATGCCATTGAGATCGTCGAGAAATAGCATGACTGCGAATTCAAAGGCGAGGAGTAAGAGGACATGGCGGCACCATAAATGAGAAAGCTCAGCTTGGCCCGAAAAGGCAGAAGAAGGGGCTACACCGATGCCCGAATCGCCCAGGTTCTACTTTTTCTGGACAGGAGCGACAAGGGGTTGAGTCGTGTTGCCAAAGAGCTTAATATTCCGCGCGGAACGATTACACAGTGGAAGAATCGCTACCTGGACGAGGAGGAGTTCGCGGAACGGATAGACAAGTTTATCGATCTCGAAGAAGATGGCCGCGAAGATTAGGAAACGCGTGTGTATAGCGCTCGTGATGTTCCTTACCGGATGTATGACGTAACCGTAGACCATTGAAATCCAGAAGTAACGGAACTCAGGTAACAGCTAAGTCTTTTTGCGACGACGAAACTGCCGCGGACAGCGCTAACAAAGCCCTGTTTACCGAATCGTGTGACGTACCTATCCCTCTGATCGGGCCTGGGAGGGCCGTGAACTGTGCGAAGCCCCTGACGGCACATCTGCTTCCAATCACGAGCAGGATGGGGAGATGTTTCGACGTTCGCCTGGAGAGGATGGAGCGGCTGTGAGTATGTGCGTGTTCTACAACGATTTGATCTCAGATGGCGTGAACGAATAGTCCATCTGTATAGGCATTTTCGATTGATTCTGTCTTGATTGGAGAACCCCCTCTGGCTGTCTTCTGGGTCCCCGCCCCGGAAGGCAGCTGTTTTCAGTGCATGTAACGTTTGTGAGTTAGCGGGGACCTTGGCCAGCTCTCTGTGCGCCCAAAAGCGTGAACTCGACGCAGAGGTTCTCACATAGGGAGTTATGAAAAGTAGTCAGACGTCGTGGAACGGAGGGCGGCCAGGTATCGCCGGGCAAATGTCACAAACAGGAATTCGCCGACTCGATCTCAAAATCCCTATCCGCGCAGCCGCACTTCTTTCACGGCCCACCACCCAAATCCCACTTTACCCAGTATGCTACCGCCTCTTTCTGAATCTCACCCAGGGCCCCCAAATGTTTTTCCGGTTACTCGTTTTCCGGCAGAACACTTCACACATGCATTATTCACACAGTTTCTGTCTATGTGGCCGCAATCGACAGATGGGTGCGGTCTAACCCCGCGTGTGAGGAGGAACCCCTGCCCCTAAGGATACGATATCCAGTCGATCGTTATTACTGAGAACAGTCCACACCCTTGTGGTTTTGTTTCATCTCATTGATGATCCGCAGAGGCAGCGCTCATTAGCCTCTCCTTTCAAGTGGTGTGCAGGCCAAAACATGGCAGGTGGAAGTGGGCGGGACTGCTTCCTATCTCAGCAGCGCAGACAGGGAGGTCTTATGCCAGGAGAACACGATCACGCTCATTGGACACTTCCCCGACATTAACTCAGAGTCGTGGCTGGTATTGGAAACCTATGATTTTCTGCACGGTTACGAGCGGGTGGCGTGCCATGTTTCTGTTGACGGCAGGTGAAACGAGTTCCGGCATGACAATCTCTTTTGTGACCGGATTGGAACCGTCAATCGTTAGCCGCTCGTTTATACAAGGGCAAGACAGGCGTTTCAAGAAAGGAACTCGATGTCCGCTTCAACTCGATGTGGCAGTTGTCTGTCCAGCACCCTTTCCTTGTCTTACACGCCTCCCGGTCTTGGAGGCCATTCAGATCTGAACAGGAACACCCATTCTCCTGGGAGAACGAACAATGAAGATCAGGAACTGCGCCCGATTTCTTCTTGTTGTCTTTTTGCTGGCCGCAGGGACAACCCCTGTTCTCGCACATGAGGCCGGTCACTGCGGTTCGGTGGAGCCGATTAGGCCGGGGGATTCGGTAACCGATGCCGTATCGGACGTGCCGGCCGCGCATATCGACCTTACTGAAGTCGAAACTTCACTGTCCGGCGCAAGATTGACGGTTGTCTTCCATCTCAAGGACCTGCCGGAAACCTTGACGTTCAACCGAACGGAACATGGTGAGGGCTCGAAGGAGTATGAATGGGAGGTTGCAATCGATGTGGACAACGACCGCAGCACTGGCCCCGGCGGGTTCGACTTCCTGCTGACCGCCTACCATATCGCCTTTCTGTCACACAAAGAGACTGATGCCGACACAACCGCTCCAATCGGGGAGATGTTGGAAGCCGCCGTATGGGAAACACACGCCGGCGGCTCAACCAGCGCTCTCGCCGACGCCGACCTGGCGGTTTCTGCCGAAGAAGACACGATAACGATCACCGGCTACATTCCCGGCATCACATCCGATTCGCGGCTGACATTTTCAGCTTATGATGTCGAGTTCGCCGGCGAGGCTGATCAGGTGGACTGCCATACTTCATTCAGAGAGAGTATGGGACCTTGGGGGTGCGACGCCGGCGCGGCCCTGACAACACCGGGGCAAACCGTATCGGACGAGATCGAGGGCGCTACCGATCCGTATATGGATATTACCAAGGTGAGCACCTCTTTGTCGGGCGAAACTCTCACAGTTGTCTTCCATCTCAGGGACGTGCCCGAGACGCTCACGTTCAATCGCACAGGCATATCGGAGAATTTTACGGAGTACGCATGGGTGGTGGTCGTCGATGTAGACAATGACCGGGAGACAGGCTCCGGAGGCTTTGAGTACCAGATGTTGGCCAGTTACTCTGTGCCCCCATCCGAAGAGGGGAGCAACACCAAGGCGCCTATAGAGAGCAAGATGAAGGTCGGCGTCTCGAGTTTGGAACCGGGGAGCGCCATGCCGGCTGCAGACGCCACACTCGAGGTATCTCCGGAAGAGGACACGATAACGCTCTCCGGCAACATTCCCGACATTACCACAGAATCACGGCTTGCATTCAGGACGTACGATTATCTGGACGGCTTCGGTGGGGTCGGATGCTTAATTTCGAAGAGTCAGAGCAGAACCCCAAGTCACTGTGACTCTGATGATGCAGTTACGCCTGGTCAGACTTTAGCCGATGACGTAGCAGATGTGCCGGCCGCGCATATCGACATAACCGAAGTTGAAACTTCCCTGTCCGCAGAGAGACTGACGGTTGTCTTCCATCTCAGAGACCTGCCGGAGACGTTGCGGTTCAATCGCACGGAGCATGGCCGCGGAGCAATGGAGTATGAGTGGGAGGTCGCAATCGACGCCGACAACGACCGCAGCACCGGACCCGGCGGGTTCGATACCCTGCTGAGCGCCTACCATATTGCCTTCCTGTCACACAGAGGGACTGATGCCGACACGATCGCGCCAATCGCGGAGATGCTGGAGGCCAGCGTGTGGGAGATACGCCCCGGCGGCTCCACCAGCACTCTCGCCGACGCCGACCTTGCAGTCTCTGTCGAGGAAGACACGATAACGATCACCGGCAACATTCCCGGCATCACATCCGACTCGCGCCTGGCATTTTCAACTCTTGATGCCCAATTCCCCGGAGATAACGATCAGTTCGCCTGTCATGATCCGTACGCCAGGAGTCTGGAACCACGCGGGTGCGATTCCGGCGCGGCCCTGGCAAGGCCGGGGCAGACAGTAACCGACGATATTGAGGACGCCACCGCTTCACATGTGGATATCACCAAGGTGAGCACATCGTTGTCCGGTGAGACCTTGACAGCTGTTTTCCATCTCAGGGATCTGCCGGAGACGCTGACGTTCAATAGGACGGGCATATCGGAATACTATATGGAATACGGTTGGGATGTGTCGATCGATATAGATGGCGACCGGGAGACCGGAAATCGCGGCATTGAGTACGAGTTGTCGGCAAGCCACTTTGTGCCCTCATCCGAAAAAGGGAATAACGCGAAGGCGTCCATTGACAGCAAGGTGGAGGCCGCCGTCTTGAAAGCCCGCTCGGATGGTTTTATGACCTTGATCGACGCATCCCTTGAGGTGTCCCCGGAAGAAGACACAATAACGCTCTCCGGAAATATCCCCGGGATCACGGCAGAATCACAGCTTACATTCAGCGCCTACGACTATTTTGGCGGTTCCGATGAGGTCGGTTGTCCTGCTACACCCGGCCAGGGCGTGCCCCTGAGCGCTTCCCCGACCCAGTGTACAGTTGGCGACAGCACGGTTGTGCCGGGACAGACTGCAACCGATGACGTCTCCGATGTGTTTGCGGGCTATCTGGACATTGTCGCAGTCAGCACGTCCCTCGCGGACGAAATGCTGACCGTCGAATTCCGACTCAGGGATATTCCGGAGACGCTGACGTTCAACAGAACGGGGACCTCGGAAAGCTCGATGGAGTACGGTTGGGAAGTGTCGGTCGACGTGGATGCCGACCCGGAGACCGGCGACGACGGCTTTGAGTACCTTCTTTCCGCCTATCACATCGTGTGGCCGGGGCATGAAGGGGACGACACCGAAGCGCCCATTGCCGAAGTGGCAGAGGCCAGTGTCTGGGAAAAGCAGCCTGGGCAAAGCATCAGATCCTTTAGAGACGCCAGCCTTGAGGTATCGCCAGAGACGGACACGATGATTCTCCGCGGCCGGATTCCTGGCATCACCCCGGACTCGCGCCTTTCGTTCCTGACGCACGGGCATCAAGGCGAGTTCGATGAGGTCGGTTGCCAGAAGCCGCCAAGCAACCTCACGTCCTCCAGCCAGTGTGATATCGATGATGCGGTTACACCGGGAGAGAGCGTCAGCGACGATGTCTCGGACGCCCTGCCCGCGCATTTGGATGTGACGGAGATCAGCACGTCCCTGTCTGGCGAGACCCTGACGGTCGTGTTTCATTTCCGGGACGTTCCGGAGACACTTACTTTCGACAGAAGCGGCGTGCCCGAAGAGGTAGTCGAGTACAGCTGGGAGGTGTCTGTCGACGTGGATGGCGACCAGGAAACAGGCTTTGAGGGGGTTGAATACATCCTGTCCTCAATTTACGTTTCTCCACCCGTTTCCAGCGGTCGCGACCGGAGTGCGGCTATCGCAACGGACGATGTACAGACCAACACATGGGTTCTGAAGTCGGCGGGAGGGGCGTTCCCCGATATCAATTTTCTCTCGTGGGCGCGCATCGAGGTGTCGGCTGAAGAGGACACGATAACGCTTTCGGGAGAGATTCCCGGGATCACCGCGGATTCTCGGCTTGCATTCGGTGTGTACGACTATCTGGGAGGTGAGGAGGAGATCGGCTGCCTTTCTTCATTTAGTTTTGGCCGGCTGGGTCGTCACAGTCCTTCTGAAGGATCAGCAGCAGTTTCCGATCCGCATGCTCTTGGCGATGTGTCACACGAACTGGTTGGACACATTGATATCCGCGGCGTCACGACAGAGGTGGACGGGGAGACTTTGACCGTAGATTTTCTGCTCAGGGATCTTCCGGAGACGTTGACATTCGACAGGACGGGCGTGCCTGCGAATGCACTGGAGTACAGTTGGGAGGTGTCGATCGGCGTGGACAACGATGCGGAGACCGGCGACGGCGGTACTGATTACATGCTGTCTGCCGGTTATGTCGTGCATCCCCTTGTCAAAGACAGCAATACGGCGGCAAAGATGACGGACCTGGGCTTTGTCACAGCCGGCATCCTGGGGCTGGACGGAGAGGGGAACAGAGTTCTGGCGGAGGCCGATATCGAGGTGTCTGCCGAGGAAAACAGGATAACACTTTCGGGGGAGATTCCCGGGATTACAGCGGAATCACCGCTCAAGTTCAAGGCGTATGATTTCTTTGAAGGTGCGGTCGAAATGAGCAGCTACGGTCCGTCGATCACGGGCATAGGCTCTGATTCGTGCCAGTCTGACAGCGCGGCAATCAGGCCGGGCCAGAGCGTCGTCGCTGCGGTCTCGGAGACGCTGCCTGCATACATGGACATTACCGAGGTCAGCACAGCTCTGACAGACGACGGGAGGCTTGTCGTCGTATTTCATCTCAGGGATGTTCCGGAGACGCTGGAATTCAACAGGAAGGATGTTCCCAAAGACGCGTTGGAGTACAGTTGGAGTGTGTCAGTAGACGTGGTCGACGACCGCGAGACGGGGTTGCAGGGCGCTGATTACTCGCTGTCTGCCAGTTATTTCGTATTCTCTCCGTCCCGTGACGAGGGTGTTCACCAACCTATTGATGAAGCTGTGCAGACCGACACCTGGAAAATGGACCCGGATGGCCTTGGCGCCGTCTATCTGAGCAGCGCCAGCATTGAGGTATCGTCTGAGGACGACACGATCACGCTCATTGGAGACATTCCCGGCATTACGTCAGAGGCGCGTCTTGAATTTGAGGCCTATGATTTTCTGCACGGTTCGGAGAAAGTGGCTTGCCAGGTCCTGTCCAAGTCGGGCGGCAGCGAGTAGGCATTCTGGATATGGCTACCGCAGTAAATCCTCGCTCGATCACAGAGGCGCGACTCTACATAAGAGGGGCAGCGCTTCGTCATCGGCAAGGCCACGGAACTGCAGGGGCAGGAACACGGCGTTCTCTTCCTTCGCATCAACTACGATATACTGACCGGTAACGACGGCTGGGTTGCCGTGCAGATCGATTCGTCTGAAGTGGGAGAACTGTTGTCTTGATTCAGTAGGTAAGCAAGAGGAGTCAGTAATGTCAAAAGCGCTACTGATTACCGCGTGTGTGGTCCTGTTGAACGGCTGCCCGTTTCTGCCACCGAATCCCTATAAGCGGTCGATTTACGGCCAGTACCCGCCAGGTTACATCTCCATATCGCCCGGGCAGAGCGTGGAAGGTTCGGCTGCAGAGGAGTTGCCTGGATCCGCCGACATAATCGGCGTAAGTTCTGACTTGAACGGCGAACTCCTGACTGCGACCTTTCACCTTCGAGAACTTCCCGAAAAGGCGGAATACAGTCACGAGCCAGGACATTTCAGACTTGAGACGAATCATTGGATAGTTCTCGTCAGCATTGAAGGAGATCCTCTGACTCCGATGAGTCATCTCGACTATATGTTTCAAGCCACTTACTACGATCCGAAGAAACCAGAGATGGTCGTTGTCAGGCCGGCTGAGCCGATGGTTACAGGAGGTGTGTACAAAGGCGGTCGCGCCATTAGAGAACATGATGGAGTCGAATACGAATACACTTCGCATGAGTTTCTATCGAGCGATGTCGAAGTGACATTTTCGCATGAAGACGGCACACTGACTCTTGCAGCGCAGATTCCAGGCATCACTGACGAGTCCACCATTGCGTTCGTCTCGCAAGGAATGTTTCCTGGCAGTCCCGACTATCTTCCCCGCAACGCGGACTGAGATTCGAGTCGAATCTGATGATCTATCCTTTGAGCACTCGCGTTGTTTCTGATCTTGACCGAAGGGGGAGTGTCCGTCGCATAAGAGACGGCCAGCATAGCGTCCTCAGACGGGACAAAAAGTCGGTATTCATTCGTGACATGAGTGTGGGAGAAGGCTACCGCTGCAACGAATGCACCGCATACCTGTCGGCTCTTAACACTGATGAGTTCATGCCGCTCCTGGCTGAAAGCACTGTGAAGTACAGTTTCAGGTGGTGATGGCTTACAAAACGGGTCTTGCCCGCCCTCAAGGGCAGCCCCTTGAGGGTTGGCTCATTATGGGACTTAGCGTACCGACGGAACCGTTTATGACCGGCAAGCGGTTTACCCTGTCTTTAGTGGTCGTCGCCGTTGCCGCCCTGTTGCTGACCGCCTGCAATCCCATCCCTGCAGAGCCACCAGTCACGGCCGGCGTTCCGACGCCGGGGTCGGCCTGCCAGGAGCGCAACGAAATCGCGCGGAAGGCACTGGCCAGCACACCACCGTCGCCTGCCCTAGCAAGATTCGACGCCGCCGACCGTAAGGCTTTTGCCGGTTCCGCTTTTGGCTACCTGTGCGAGTTGAGCGAAGTGGTAGGGCCGCGAGAAAGCGCCACGCAGGAGGAACTGGAGTCCGCAGAGTTGCTGATGGTCCGTTTTACCGAGTTAGGCTACAGCCCGGAGATGCAAGACTTTGGGCGGTGGACAACGGTAAAGGATCTCCGACCACCCCCGGGGCCATCACGTAACATAATCCTTGAACTTCCCGGTCGCGGTGAAGGCGTGGTCATCCTGGGAGCACACTATGACACGACGCCGGATTCCGTCGGCGCCAACGACAACGCTTCCGGAGTAGGCGTGCTGCTGGCGCTGGCGGAGAGGTTGGCGCAGCCTCCGTGGTCGAACCAGGCCGTCTCGGTCTTCCCGTTTACTCTACGTTTTATCGCCTTTGGGTCAGAGGAGACCGGACTTCACGGCAGTTGGCATTACGTCGACCAGTTGACCGACGCAGAATTGGCCGACATCTGGGTCATGATTAACCTGGATTCGGTGGGATCCGGCACAACTCTCTTTGCAGTGGGCAACCCCTGGTTGACCAGGCATGTATCACAGGCCGCCGAAAGGGAGGGAGTGCTCCTCACGATCGGCAGGCGATGGCTCTCTGCTGGCTTCAGCGACAACTTCAGCTTCGGAGACGCTTGGGTTCCGACCATTTCCTTCGCCGGCAACGACATATCACGTATCAACAGCCCAGACGATACGATTGAGTTCATCAACCCTGCGCTGCTGGGAGACACGGCGGTGCTGGTCCTGGACCTGCTTGTCTCCCTTGAAGAATTGCTGTGTGGATGTCGGTAATGCTATCTCCACGGTGAAGACCATGCCGGCGGACGGGAACCTGGCAGAGGGTATCTTCGCAATTTCCCTCGCTACGAAAAGCTCGTACGACGTCTCATGGTTTTCTTGCACTCTGCTTTCTACACTGATCTGGCTCGAACGAAATGTCAAAGGGCTCCAAAAACTAACTGCTAAAAACTAGAAACTCCCCGGCGGCTCCACCACATTGTAGAACCCCATATAATCCTCGCCCTTCACCATCAGCACATCAATCTCCTCGCGCCTGCCCACATCCACAAAAGGCACCGTCAGCCGCGGCGTTATCCCGAACCGACGCGACTCCGACCTGTTCGGCGGCGAATAGTGCAGCGTACTCTCATTAAAGAAGATAAACTCACCCGGCTTCAGCTCCAGGTCCACCGCATCGCTCGCGTCGAACGTCGACGGGTCCACCTCTCTGCTGAACATCTCCGCGTCCGGGTCTTCGATGTGCGGATACAGCCGTTTATGGCTCCCCGGCAGCACCTGCATACACCCGTTCGCCTTCGTCGCCTCATCCACCGCGATCCACGCCGACAGAATCACATTCGGCGAAGGCTGATAGTAAGCGCAATCCTGGTGCCACGGCACCTCCGTATCCCACTCCTCCTGCTCGCTAAGCGGCGCCTTAATCTGAAAATTCGTCCGCCACAGCACCAGATGCGGCCCCAGCAGCCCTGCCGCCCTCTCCACCAGATTCGGATGACTCAGCAGCTCATACACACATCGATTATCCAGATGCCGGTTATGAAAATAGTCCTTCTCCGCCAATCCCGCTGCCTTCCCCACCTCCAGAATCTCCTCATCAATCCTTCGCCGCACCCCCGCCATCTCCCCCTCCGAGATCAACGCATACGGCCCCAACCACCCCTGCTCATGATACAGCCGGACCTCATCCTTACTTAGCGCGAGTTGATTCGTGGTCATGGTGTTTTCCTCCCACACTATCTCGCAAAACGAACTGAAGGCAGATTCTTTTCTCAGGCCAGCGCGCCATTCTCATACACCGGCGTCTCAACAGTCCGAACCTGCCGGCGCCGTCTCCACACCGCCTGCTGCAAACGCTCTACCGTCTCCTTCGCAAAGTACCTTTCCCCCGTCTCAACATTCACCGTCGCCGGCACGTTCTCAATCAGAACAAGCCGCCCGTCGACCTCGATGTGGTAAGTCACGGTCTGTTCGACCAGTGGCCCGTTCCATACTGTTTCGCAAAACATCTTAGGAATCCGCGGCGCAATAGACAGTTTTTCCAAGCTGTTGGAGCCTTGTGAAGTTACGGATAAATGTCCTCGTCTCACGCGACGAATCATCACGACGACCCGTGGGAGAATTCTAGCATATGTTCTCAATAGCGTGCAGGCGAATCCCGACTTCAACTAGGTCAACGTACACTAAACTCCCTTCGAGAGACTTCCCTGACAAGCCATTTCATGTCAGTAAAAAAATCACAGCCCATCCCTCAAATCCCCCTAAACCACAGTTCAGACAACTGCACCCTCCCAAAAATGGAAGCTAAACAGTTCACGCAATCCCAATTACAATGTCAGCAAGAGAAACGCGGCGAAAATGACCCTAAGGCCGCAAAACTTCCTCCCGAAACCAAAAGAGAAAGGCGTGACCTCCCACCGCCCAAAAACCGGCCACCTCCCAATGCACACATCCCCAACTCCCACCCCCCAAACCTTCGGCCAACTCCTGACCCGTGCCATCACCTTCTACCCCACCCACAGAGCCATCCTTCTGCGCACCGCCGCCATCTTCTATCTCCCGGCCGCGGCACTCTCCCTCCTCTTTGCAGAGGACCTCACTACCAGCTTCCTCCTTTCCCTGGTACTTTGGCCTGTCGACGGCATCGTAAACCTGTCGCTCATTATCCACTGCATCGATTCGCTGCACGGGCGCCCTCTTGCCATAAGCCCAGCGATCATGCGTGGCCTGCGCCGCCTGCCCGCTTATATGGGCCTTTCCGTGGCCGTCTCGGCTGTGATCAGCGGCGTAGCGCTTATATTGGCGGCGCCGGTCTGGGTCGGAATCCTGAACTCTGGCGTTTCCCTTGCCGAGATTCTTGACGCCTTTTCCACTCCGGCTAATCCTGACCAGGTGGACATAGTCTTTAGAGTGTTGGGTAGTGCTCTGTGGGGCGGTACCGGCCTATGTCTCTCCGGACTTCTGATTCCAGCTGTCCTGTTCTATCTGTCGACTCGCTGGCGGTTTGCCGAGGCCGCGTTGATGACTGAGGGGACGGGTCCGCTGGAATCCCTGCGCCGCAGCTGGAGTCTGAGCCGCGGCTTCGTACTGCGCACCCTTGGCTATCTCTTACTCATAGTCATCGCTATGGGCTTGGTCGGCGGAGTGATCGGAGCGGCATTGAACTATGCAGTGGATGCCTTGGCCCCGGCCGCTGATCAGTCAAGAATGATCGGGTTCAGTCTTGCTTTCTCAAGGCTTTTCTCCATCATCGTCATGCCGTTCTACGTTACTGCTATCGTTCTGTACTACTTCGACCTGCGCGTGCGAAAAGAGAAGTATGAATTTGAGAACGTGCAATTGTAACCTGGGAGGTTGGGATAGGTCGTGTTGGGGAAGGTGGGGAGTTCTCCCACTGCCCTGGATCGAAAATGGCCGCAGCCCTGACCAGAGCGTCTGTCCGATCAAAGTCTTGATGCCTGAGCAGTGATGAGAAAATAGAGGAAACTACATGGCATGTATTCGAATGCCCAAGAACGGCCGCCGCCTTTCAGACTCGCCCCCTTACACCCTCACCATAGCCGCAGAAGACTCCGGTTGGGGAATGGGCAACCCATCCTCTTTCAACCCCTCAAGATGGAATGCAATGGCTTCAGAAATCAGCTTCCAAGTTTCCTCGCGTGTCTTTCCCGTTGCAACACAGCCGGGCAGGTCGGGCACGTAGGCGCAGTAGTTGTCAGACGCTTTCTCAATTACGACCGCATACTCAAGCCCTATCATCTGTTCCCTCCCTCTCTGAGTCCGGCTTGTCTCAAAATACTGTTCCATGTTTTTGGGTTCAAATCATCTCGGCCATGTCCCGCAATCGTAACGCGCCCAAGCTTCGTAGGATGTCTATATTGACGGTGGCTCCCTCTGGTCCTGACAAGCTCCCATCCATCCTCTTCTATCATCTTTATAGCATCCCGTACTTTGACTGCCATGGCACCGTCCCGTAGATGTCCGCTAGTATACTCTATGAGTTATACGCAGTCCAGCGATTCACATAATCATCCATCCCCACACCGGAGGACCCTCCCCAAAAACGGGAGATAAGCAATCTATGGAATACCAATTGCAATGTCGGAAGATGATTGCCGGGAAGACGAATTTCCGGCCGTCAAAGGATCTTCTCGAAACCGCAGCCGAACGTCGGCACCGTTCCCGTAACATTGAACCGCCCCTCCTCCCGCTTGGCGAATTGCTCCAATTTACCTAAGCTTGTAGTCCAGCTCTCGGGATCAACCATAAGGACATCGATCAATGAAAGAAAGCAGAACAAGCGCAGGCATGAAGACCTTTCTGTTGGCATTGATCTCGATAGCGGCCATAGTCATCCTCGCCAGCCTGCTCAGTGGACTGGACCTTCTCCCATTTGGACAAGATAACAACCAGACAGCCAACCAGCAAGTGCCGCCACCCCCACCGCCTGACGCGCCAGCATCTGTCGCAACTAACCCCGGCTTTACAGTAAACCAGGACAATGTAGAAGTTCGATCCGGCCCAAGTACGGAATACCCGCCAATTGGACGCCTCAGCCGCGGCCAGACATTCACGCCAAACGGACGAACGCCAGGCGGCGACTGGTTACGGATTCCTTGGGAAGGCATGGATGGTTGGGTGCAGACCCAGCAGCTGATCGTCACAAACTCGGAGCAACTCCCCGTAGTGCAGGACATTCCCCCACCTCCTCCGCCCGCCGACACATCCGCACCTGGGTCGTCCCCACCCGATTCACCTCCTCCCGACTCGCCACCTTCCGGTCCAACCGGCCCCCCACCGTCCGAATAACCACAGCGGTCGGCTCGGGACGATTGCCTACCTTATACGGCCGGCCGCGCCCAATCCCCACTAACCATTTTCTCCCCTTACGTCCACTGCCCTCCGTCCCCGCGCAATCTTCGCCCTATACGTGAAACGCCATAAGCAGTAAACTTAGGGCATCAAGTCCCAACCGGATGTCTCGGCCCATACGCCCAACGGAGGCCACCCCATGACCCTCAACCTCAACCTCCCGCCCACCCCAATCCCCGACCGCGTCTCCATCACCGGCCCACTGCCCGCCAATCAGCGCACCACCTACGCCCAGCTCGACGGCCCCGGCTGCATCCAGCACATCTGGGTCGTCCTCTCCCGCCCCGAAAACCTCCCCCACGCCAGCCGCAAAGCCATCATCCGCATCTACTTCGACGACGAACCCGTCCCCTACGTCGAAGCCCCCGCTGGCGACTTCTTCGGCGTCATGCACGGCCTCGGCTGGTACCCCATCGACACCCACTTCCTCTCCGCCAAGGCCTGGATCGGCTACAACTGCTACTTCCCCATGCCCTTCGCCCGCTCCGCCCGCATTGAATTCGAAGCCGGCCCCGAAGACAACCGCATCTACCTCCAGGTCGACTGGCACCGCTACCCCGGCCAGACCCTCGAAGAACCGCGCCGCTTCTGCGCCCGCTGGCGCCGCGAAATGCCCACCCAGAGCTACGGCGAGGAATTCCTCATGCTCGACGCTGACGGGCCCGGCCAGCTCCTCGGCTTCGTCTACGGCGTCCGCCTCCTCGACGACACCGACCGCTGGAGCCACGGCGGCGCCGAAAACATCTACATCGACGGCGATGGCGAGCACCCCGCCTTCCTGCGCGGCATCGGCGGCGAGGACACCTTCGGCGCCGGCTATGGCGGCGCCCTCCACCCGCCCGAAACCCACCACTACGCCGCCATGCCCTACTACGTCCACCACGACGTCGGCGAAGCCCGCCCCGCCCAGCGCCTCGTCGGCTACCGCTTCTTCGAAAAAGACACCCTCCCCTTCCAGAGCTCCATCCACATGCGCTTCGGCTGCATGGCCAACGACATCTGCTCCACCACCTACTGGTACCAGCAGACCCCCGTCCGCCCCTTCTTCACCATGCCCGACTGGCCCCAACTCCTCCCTGGCGCCGAGCTCCCCCGCGACACACACGACCTCGCCCTCCCCCAAAGCGGCGAATGGTGGCTCTGCGGCCCCTTCGCCAACCACGACGGCCGGGCCATGGCCGCAACCCTCCCGCCCGAAACCACCTTCGACCCCGACGCCGCCTACGACGGCCTCCACACCGCCGAGTCCGCCTGGCTCACTGACGGCTCGCGCCAGCACGGCCGCGACAGGGCCCGCTGGATTCGCCGCGCCGCCCACCACGGCTTCATCGACTTCAACCACCTCTTCCGCCCTTGGGGCCGCGGCGTCGGCAAAACCGACACCGGCGCCGCCCTCGCCCGCTGCATCCTCCACGCCCCCACCGACACCGCCGCCACCCTCCACCTCGCCTGGGACGACCACCTCACCCTGCGCCTCAACGACGACCTCCACGACCTCGGCCACCACTACGCCTTCCGCAGCCACAGCCTCCCCGTCCAGCTCCGCGCCGGCCCCAACACCCTCCTCCTCAAGCTCAGCAACGAAACAGGCTCCAACCACGGCGGCTGGGCCTTCGCCTTCCGCGCCCAAACCGCCGACGGCACCGTCCTGGCACCGCGCGCCGACACCGAAGAATAACCGCCGCAGCCTTCAACCGGCAGCACCTTCAATAGGACAAATCGTTATGTGAATTCGTATCGCTTCGTGGATAATCAGAAAAACTGCGGGGACAACTGAGCCCAAAACTGCTCAGCTTCAAACTTTAAATCTCCTGAAGCCCACCCAAAGGGTCTTCTTCGCGCCCCTTCGCGTCCCTTCGCGGATAAAAGCAGTTCACGGTCTATAAACCGCCTCCGGCTCCCGCGGCACCACCAACGCCTCCGCCGAAATCAACATCGCCGCCCCACTCGCCGCCTGCTCCAACGCCCCCTTCACCACCAGCGTCGGATCAACAATCCCCGCCTCCGCCATACTCCGCACACACCCCGCACCCACCTCATACGCGTACCCCTGCCCCCGCTCGCGACACGCCGCCACCACCAGCGGCCCGTACGCATCCGCATTCGCCGCGATCACCCGCACCGGCTCCTCCAACGCCCGTGCCAGCGCCCGCATACCCATCGCCTCCTCCGCATGACCCGTCGCCGCCGCCTCCACCGCCGGCGCCGCGTCCAGAAAAGCCGCACCCCCGCCCGGCACCACACCGCCCTCCAGCCCCACCTGCACAACCTTCACCGCATGAGCCGCCCTCTCTACCAGCGCATTGCGCTCGCTCTCCGTATACGCACCCACCCGCAGCTCACCGATCCCGCCCTGCAGACGCCCGATCCGCTCGCGCAGCAGTTCCCTCTCCTCCCGCTCCGCAACCAGCGCCAGCCGGCTCTCCAGCGTATCCGTCTGCGCCGCCACCGCCTCCGCGTCCCCGCCGCCGCCCACCAACGACACATACTCCTCCGTCGCCACCAGCCGCTCTGCTCGCCCCAGGTCCGCGACCGCCAAATCCTGCGGCCCCATCCCCGCCACGTCCGTGATAAAACTGGCCCCCGTCAGCAGCGCAAAATCGCGCATCATATCCCGCCTTAAGTCCTCCACCGGCTTGATCCGCGCCGCATACGTCGTCACCGGCCCCCGCCGGTTCGCCGCCACCAGCGCATCGATCGCCCGCTCCCACACATTCTTGCAGATGATGAACAGCCTGTCCCCGCCCGCCTGCGTCACCAGCTCCAGCAGATGCAGCACATGGCCCGGCTCCTCAAAATGGAAGTCCGCCACCACCACGTGCGGCTCGTCCATCGCCGCAATATGCCTGAACTTGTCGCTCAGCAGATAGCGCGAAATATACTCCCCCGCAAAGCGCGACCCCTCGCGGAACCCGTATGTGTGCCCAAGCCCGTACCCCGGCTGGATCAGAATATTCCCGTACGGCCCCAGCACCTCCATCATCTCCGCCAGCAGCTGCGCCACCTCCGCATCATCGATCACCGCCCTCGCCACCCCCGCCACATGCTCCGGCTCAGTCAACGGGATCGACATCTCGTCCAGCGCCGCAACCGCCGCCGACACGCCCTTCTCCAGCCCCCGCTGCAGCAGCACCGGATCCGCCCCGCCCGCGATCAGCCGGTGCATCTCGCCCGCAATCCCCCGCGCCAGCACCGCCGCCGTCACACTCCCGTCACCGAACCGCTCGCGCATATGCCACACAATGTGCCGCATCATCATCGCGCCCGCATTCTCCACCCGGTCCGGCAGCTCCGTAAACCGCCGCGCGATCGTCGCCCCATCCTCCAGCGGCTCAAAGCCCGCCGTATTCACCCGCTGGCTCACGATATTCCCGCCCCGCGGACCCAGCGTCAGCGACAGCAGCCGCGCCAGCGTGTCGAACCCGCGCCGCATCGGCTCGCGGCATTCAGCCCCGAACACAACCGACGGCACCCGCACCGCAGGCGCGGCCGAACCGCCCGCAGAGGACCGCGAACGTTTCGGCATGCCTCAGCCCTTCAGGGCGCCGAGCGTGATGCCGCTGACAAAATAGCGCTGCAAAAAGGGGTATACAACCAGAATGGGGACGACCGTCACCAGCGTCTGCGCCGCCCGCAGCGAACGGTCCGAGAACATGTCGAAATCCTCAGGATTGCGCATGAACTCGTTCATGTCCATCTTCACCACCACCGTGCGCAAAAACGTCTGCAACGGGATCAAGTCCCGGTCCGCAATCAGAATCATCCCGTCAAACCACGCGTTCCAATGCCCCACCGCGCCGAAAAGCGTCAGCGTCGCCAGCGCCGGCACCGAGATCGGCAGATACACGTGCAGCAGAATCTGCCAGTACGTGGCCCCGTCGATGATCGAGGCCTCCTCCAGCTCCTTCGGCACCCGCCGGAAAAAGTTCATCATCAGGATCACGTTCCACAGCGGCAGCGCCTGCGGAATGATCAGCGCCCAGATCGTGTTCAGCATACCTAGCTTGCGTATCACCAGGAACCACGGAATCAGCCCCCCGTTGAACAGATACGCGAACACCACCGAACCCATGATAATGTTCCGGAACGGCATCTCCTCCTTGCTCTTCGACAGCGGGAACGAGATCAACACCACCAGTGTCATCTGCAGCGTCGTCCCGATCACCGTCCGTATCACCGAAATCCAGAACGCGTTCAGAAAGACGCCCGCCTCCAGCACCTTCTCATATGTGATCGACGTCGGCCGCACCGGCCACAGCGTCACCAACCCACCCGTCGCCGCCGCCCGGTCGCTGAACGAAAGCGCCAGCAGATGAATCAACGGAATAACGCAGGACAGCCCCAGCACCAGCAGGAACGTATGGTTGAATATATCAAAAACCCGCGACCCAAACCCCCGCCGCTCCGCCCTGTTCATCGCGTTTCCCTACCGTAGGGGCACCCCTTGTGGGTGCCCTGGTTTTGCTCTCTCGTGGGCCCTTCACGCCCCTTCGCGGATCGAAAGGTTGTGTCTACTACAAGATTCCAGCGAAAGACGTCCCGAACCGACCTGCAGACCCTCTGTTCTTGGCGATCACTCCTCTTCTACGGGAATATAAATGCCGGAACCGATGACCATTTTCTCTTCGGATTCGCCAACCTGCAGGCTGACGGCGTAGCCGAGCTTGGGGGAACCGGTGTCCTCGTCACCTTCGATGGCGGGGTCGTCGTAGTGATACCGCAAAAACTTCCGCCCTTCGCGGCGTGCGCCTCCGATCAACTCCTCGGCGAACGGCACGCCATTGACGTCGGTCCTGGTCATGTCGGTGGGATTGCCTTCGCGGAAGGGCTCGGTGCCGTGAAACAGGGTGACGCCCCCGCCGCTCACGACATACAGGTAGATGGAGCCTACCTTCCAGTCCCCGCCTTCCACCCGGAAGGCGTTCTTGATCTCGACGAGGGGGGTACCGCCTTCGAACCTGAGGGCCTCCTGGTAGATCCTGGCCGCCTCTTCCACAAAGGTGATCAGTGTCTCGCGGTCCACGACTTCGGAGGCGGTGACCGCCGGCCTGGGAAGATCGGCGATCCGGACTTGGACATCGGAGACGTCCATGGAGAAGCCGCCGACGAGCACGAACCGTCGTCTGAATGGGACGGCGTATGCCGTCTTCGGCCCGCCGTCGTAGTACTCGACGAAACCGCCGCCCTGCGCAGCGGCCGCCAGGAGTTCCTCGACGACCTTGGTTCCGCGTTCGTCCTCGAAGTCGAGCAGGCTTCTGGCTTCAGCGCCACGGTCGTTCCCGTGCGCGTAGACGTTTCCGTTAGTGGCGAAGATGATGAGGAAGGTCGAGCCGGATTTCCAGTCGCCCTCCGCTTTCACCCACTGCTTGAGCTTCGCCGCTTCGTCCAGGTTTGTGGCGATCCTCTGGATTTCGGCGTGGGCTGCGAGGACCCAGGCCTTGAGGCTTTCGGGGTCCGTCACCTGGGCGGCGGTTACCTGGCCCATGGCCGCTTCAGCGTCGTCCATGGGGGGTATCGGTTGGCAGGCCGCCAGGGCTATCCCCAACGACGCCACTGCTGCCGTCTTGACAAATGCGCGTCGCGAAACTGTATAGTCTGTCATAGTTTTTTTTCCTTTCCACAAAGTGGTGCAGCAGGCGTTCCTGTGCGCGCCGGCATAAATTCAGTCAACGGCTCCGCTGTCAACCGCCTGCAAGGTGTCCCTACTATCTTCACTCAATATAATGGTCACTCCCAACTAGCAAAAGGCCCCACGAACCACTGACTAGTGCTCGTTGACGTTTGTCAGAGCAGCGATAAACGGCAGCAAAGTGCGACTGACCCGCGCATTCAAGCAAGGAAAATCCCAGTAGCCTTTGGTGTTCTTCGCGGCCCTTCCTGGCGCTTCGTGGACAAAAAGGTGTTCTTCGCGCCCCTTAGCGTGCCTTCGCGGATCGATTGTTTTTGTTTCTCACAACCCCAAAATGTCAACCAAGCCCAAAAGCTAATAAACCTGATAGTCGGTAAACCGCGAAATCAACCGCAAACTCACCACAATCAAAATCAGCCCCAACACCGACCGCACCAACCCCACCGCCGTCGCCAGACTGAACCGCGCCCCCAGCAGCCCCTCACGATAGATCCACGTATCCAGAATATCACCCGTCGAATACACCGCTGGATTGTACAGATTCAGCACCTGGTCGAACCCCGCCGCATTGAAAAGCAGCCCAAAGTCCAGACACAGCACCAGCAGCAGCGTCGGCAGCACGCCCGGCAAAATGATATACAACACCCGCTGAAAACGCCCCGCCCCGTCAATCGCCGCCGCCTCCAACAGCTGCGGATCAATACTCGTCAGCGCCGCCAGATACAGAATCGTCGCCCACCCAACCTGCTGCCACAAATGGCTCGCCACCAGCGTCGGCACAAACGTCCGGTTGTTCCCCAAAAAGATGATCGGCTGCTCCACACCCGCCCGCTGCAGCAGCTGGTTCACGACGCCCGCCGACCCCAGCATCTCCAGCATGATCCCGCCCAGCACGATCCACGACAGAAAGTACGGAAGATACACCAGGCTCTGCACACTCCGCTTGTAAAACAGCTTCCGCACCTCGTTCAGCAGCAGCGCCAGGATAACCGCGCAGAACTGCAGCGTCACGATCTTCGACGTCGCGATCACGATCGTATTGCGGAAAATCTGCCAGAACGACGGGTTCTCCAGCATCAGCTGGAACTGCTTCAAACCCACCCACGGCGACTTCGCAAACCCCAGCGCCGGCTTGTAATCCTGGAACGCGATCCGGATCCCGTACATCGGATAATAGCTCAGCAGCACCAGATGAATCAGCGCCGGGATCACCATCACGTACAGCGGCCACAACCGCGGCAAAAAACGAACAAACCTGCTCGCCTGTTCCTTCAGATCATCTACAACCGGAGCCAGTACTTGCATAACAAAAAATCAGTGGATAGCAGGCCAGCGCCCACTATCCACTAAAAACTAAAAACTCGAAACTAAAAACTCATCAACTCTTCGCAGCCCACCACTCATTAATCTCCGCCAGCACCGCCTCGCCGCCCTGCGCCAGCCACGTCGTCACATACTCGTCAAACGCGTCCACGGGCAACTGGCCGGTGATGATCGCGAAATAAGTCTCATCCGTCAGCGTCTGCAGCTGCGTCCACTTCTCCTTCTGCAGCTCCGTCGGCGCCGCATTCCACTCGTTGCGGATCGTGTCCGCCAGCGAATGCTCCGCCAGGAACAGCCAGCCCTCGTCCTGCATCGTCTGTAGACCCGTCGGGTCGTCCAGCAGCAGCTCCATCATCGCGTCCCACTCGTCGCGCGGCACCGTCTCCTTATAATTCAGCTTCCACTGAATGTTGTTCATGTTCGAGGTCGGGCTGATGTTGGCGCCGCCCCGCGTATTGATGATGCCGTACCCATGCGTGCCGCCGGACAGTGGCACAACCCTGTCCTCGCCTTCCACCCACTCGTAATTGTGCCCTTCAAAACCGTGATAGCGCCGCTGCGGGCTCAGCACGATCTCCGCCTCGAAGTTCGCCTGCATCAGGATCTTGTCAATATGCTCAGAACCCTTGCGGAACGGGAACACGCCTGTGCGCAGCGGGCTGAAGTAGTTCTTGCCCTTGCGCACCGGGCCCGCCGGCACGTCAAACCAGTCCCAGCGCGCCTCGGGATCGTTCGCCATGCTGCCGATCGCCCCCGCAACCACACCGCCCCAGGGATGCGTGTAGTTCATGCCCACGCGGTTGCCCTCGACCTCGGTGCGGTTCTCCTGGTAACCCTTCGTGAAAAAGTCGGGGCTCAGGATCTTCTTCTCGTACCAGCGGCGCACCAGCGTCAAGGCATCCTTCATCGCCGGATCGATGCCGTCGAACTTCAGACCGCCCTGCCCGTCCTTCGTGAACGTGCTCACACTCGAGTACCACGACGGCAGCACGCCAAACCCGCCGAACACCGGTCCAAGACCGCCGTACCAGCTCTGCAAATCCCGCGATGCCATCACCCCGACCGTCGTGCCGGGAGGACCCGCGCCCAGATCGTTCGTGACGAAAGCCTCCGCCACCGCCTCCATCTCCTCCAGCGTCGTCGGCGCATCCATGCCCACCTTGTCCAGCCAGTCCGTGCGGATAAACAGGATCTGCTCATCCTGGCCCGCCTGGGCAATGCTCGGGAACGCCATCTTGCGGCCGTCCACCTCCGCGTACGCCCACAGCTGGTTATCGCCCCATGCCTGCGACTCCTTGACCCACTTCGGGTGCGCAGTCGCCTCATAGACGTCCGTAATATCCGCCACCAGTTCGCCCGCCACCATGTCCTGGAACATCGCCAGCCCGATCCCCGGCATCAAATCCGGAATATCGCCGGCCGCCATCGCCAGGTTCATCTTCTGGTCGCGCTCCTCGCCCTGCACATACGTCCACGGGATATCGTACTCGATGCCGAACAGCGCCTTGATGTAGCGCAGGCTGATATTGTCGTAAATGTCGTCGTCGCCCTGGAACCGCGTATCCGCGTCCGTGCGCGTAAACGAAGTGATCGTCACCGCCGGATTCAGCGGCATCCCCTCCGGCAGGTCCGGCAGATCCGTCGTCCAGCCCTTCGCATGGTCCGGCGACCCCGGCATCAGCCCCGCCGGCGTCAGAATCTCCTCCGCCGTCATCGCCACCATCGGCGCCGACTCAGCCACCGCCTCCGGCGCAGCCGGTTCAGGCGCACAGCCCGCCAGCAGCACCCCGCCGCCGGCAACCGCCGCCCCCTTCATAAACTCACGACGTGATACAGAACCCCTCGCCATAGTGCCTTCCTCCCTCGGCGCAAAGCCGCTATGTCTTCTCTATAGAATTCTAATCTATCAATCTTTCGCGCTGGTTCAATCCGGTGGACAAAACAGTGAGGCAACTTCCCGGCAACTATAGCACCCCTCCCCACCCCCTGTCAAACACACTTCCCCCCACCGCACCCACCCCCAATCCGCCCTCCACTCCCCCATACCCCACCCATCGGCACCGCCACTGTCAATTCGCGACCCCGAGTGAGCCGAGCGCAGGTTTTTCTCTCTCCTCTCTCCTCTCCACTCTCTCCTCGCCTTTGGGCGGTCGGGCCTATTCGGCCCTCCCTTGTGCGGGGGCTCCGCCCCCGCAACGCCCCCTCTCCTACAACATCCCTCACCGACCTGGTGCCGATATTGGACAAGTGCCCAACCGACAGAACTCCGCCAACCCACCCCCCGCCAACCCCACCAAATCCCCGCAGATGCCGGCCCTGCCCCTGCCTCCGCCCCCCACCCTCGCCGTCTTCCCCCTCAAATACTCCCGTAGGGGCAGGCCTTGTGCCTGCCCTCGTCCCCAACCAAAATCCAACCTCCCCCACAGCCCCAAAACCCGCGCCCACAAAAAAAGTGGATAGCGGGCCCATCCCCGCTATCCACTAAAAACTAAAAACTCGAAACTAAAAACTTACTAGCTCTTCGCGTCCCACCACGCATTAATCTCAGCCAAAATCTCATCCCCGCCCTGCGCCTTCCACCTCGTCACATACTCGTCGAACGCATCCACAGGCAACTGGCCCGTGATGATCCCGAAATAGGTCTCATCCGTCAGCTTTTGCAGCCCGCTCCACTTCTCCCTCTGCAGTTCGGTCGGCGCCGCCGTCCACTCGTTGGGGATCGTGTCCGCCAGCGAATGCTCCGCCAGAAACAGCCACCCCTCGTTCTGCATCGTCTGCAGACCCGTCGGGTCGTCCAGCTTAAGCTCCATCATCGCGTCCCAATCCTCGCGCGGCACCGTATCCTTGTAGTTCAACTCCCACAGGATTCGCCTCATATTCGAGGTCGGGCTGATATTGGTGCCGCCGCGGGTCCTGATTAGCCCGTATCCGTGCGTGCCGCCCGCCAGCATCTCAACCCTGTCCTCGCCCTCCACCCACGCGTAATTGTGGCCTTCAAATCCGTGATAGCGCAGTTCCGGACTGAGCACCAACTCAGCCTCGTGATTCGCCTGCTTCACCACCTTGTCCACGTGTTCAAAACCCTTACGGAAGGGGAAGACCGATTGCAGCAGCGGCCTGTAGAAATTCTTGCCCTTGCGCACCGGGCCTGCCGGCACATCGATCCAGATCCATCGGGCTGACGGGTCATTGGCCATGCTGCCCATTCCCCCGCCGACCACACCGCCCCAGGGATGCGTGTAGTTCATGCCCACGCGGTTGCCCTCGATCTCGGTGCGGTTCTCCTGGTAGCCCTTCGTGAAAAAGTCGGGGCTCAGAATCTTCTTCTCGTACCAACCGCGGATAAACGCCAGCGCATCTTTCATCCCCGGCTGGATACCGTCGAAACGCAGACCGCCCTGCCCATCCTTGGTGAAAGTACTTACCTCGGTGTACCACGACGGCAGCACGCCAAACCCGCCGAAGACCGGTCCCAGACCACCGTACCAGCTCTGCAAATCCCGCGACGCCATCACACCAACCGTCGTCCCGGGCGGGCCCGCGCCCAGATCGTTCGTGACGAAAGCCTCCGCCACCGCCTCCATCTCCTCCAGCGTCGTCGGCGGCTCCATGCCCACCTTCTCCAGCCAGTCTTCGCGAATGAAGAGGATCTGCTCATTTTGGCCCGCCTGGGCAACCCGCGGGAACGCCATCTTGCGGCCGTCCACCTCGGCAAAGGCCCACAACTGGTTATCGCCCCATGCCAGCGACTCCTTGACCCACTTCGGGTCCGCCGTCGCCTCATAGACGTCCGTAATATCCGCCACCAGGTCGCCCGCCACCATGTCCTGGAACATCGACAGCGGGATTCCCGGCATAAACTCTGGAATATCCCCGGCCGCCAGCGCCAGGTTCATCTTCTGGTCGAGCTCTTCGCCTCGCACGTAGGTCCAGGGAATCTCATAATCGATCCCGAAGAGCGCCCTGTGATAGCGCAGACTGATATTGTCATAAATGTCATCGTCGCCCTGAAACCGCGTATCCGCGTCCGTGCGTGTAAACGAAGTAACCGTCACCGGCGGCGACAGCGGCATCCCCTCCGGCGGGTCCGGCAGCATCGTCGTCCAGCCCTTCGGATGGTCCGGCGACCCCGGCATCAGCCCCAGCGGCGTCAGAATCTCCTCCGCCGTCATCGCCGTCATCGGCGCCGCTTCCGACACCGCCTCTGGCGCAGCCGCTTCAGGCGCACAGCCGGCCAGCAGCACCCCGCCGCCAACAACAGCCGCCCCCTTCATAAACTCACGACGTGAAACAGAATCCTTCGCCATAGTGCCTTCCCCCCTCGGCGCAAAGCCGCTATGTCTTCTCTCCAAAACTGTACACTATCAATCCAGCGCGCTGGTCAAGTCCGGTGAACAAAACACTGAGGCAACTACCCCGCGACCATAGCACGCCCCCCCACCCCTGTCAAACACACTTCCCCCACCGCACCCACCCCCAATCCGCCCTCCACTCCCCCACACCCCACCCAACCCCCAATCCAAGCCCACCCCCCACACCCCTCCCCACTAAGTCGCCCAATCACTGACCACTAACCCCTGGTCCCTGGCCCCTAGCCCCTGGCCCCTGCAGTTCCGCCCCCTCTCCTACAACATGCCTCGCCGGACCTGGTGCCTATATTGGACACGTGCCCAACCGAAAGAACTCCGCCAACCCCCGCCCCGCCAGCCCCATCCAATCCCCGCAGGCGCAGGCCTTGCCCCTGCCCTCGCCCCCCACCCGCGCCGTCTTCCCCTTCCCTCCTCAGACGCTCCCGTACGGGCAGGCCTCGTGCCTGTCCTCGCCCCCTCAAAGCCGCCAACCAACTTCAACCACCGCCGAAACCGCCTCCTGCACCGCCGGGGCCTCCGCCACACACCCAGCCAGCAGTACCTCCCCACCGACAACTGCCGGCCCCTCCATGTAATCCCGACGTGAAACTGAAGACTTCGCCATAGGGCGTTCCTCTTTCGGTCTAGTGTTGCTTTGTCTTCTGTACAGAACTGTACTGGTTCAATATACCGCGCAAGTTGATAGAGATGGGTTAAAGCATAGAGGTGTTTACCGCGCGACTGAAGCACGGGTCACCAGCAGTGTCAAACACGACTTCTGAGGCCAAGCTCACATGGATAGGCACAAGGGTACGCGGTGGACAGAATTTACTCCTGTTCTAGTCTGACTTGACAATCTGAACAAACCCATTTACGGTTCCATTGCCACTGTGGCACCCCCAAAAGAGGACAGATCTTGCACTCAATCGCCGCAACAATCCGGAATATGAAGGTTTTCAAGACGAGGGTTCGATTTGAGAGCAGTGCACATGCACTGTATAGGTCAATACACCGAGTAACTCTAAGTTTAATTTGATTTGCAAGAACTTGGTGTTGGTATACTGAGGCATTCTTCTGAAGCCTCTGAACCTCTTCTCGAAGTCGTTGTTCCGCGTGAGTAGTGGAAGGATTCGCAAGTTCATCAATGAGCGCTTCAGGCATGCTGAAAATTCTGCCTCTGTAAGTCTTGTTCACTTTCCCTTCGTCCTTCTACGAATCACATCAAGAATAAAATTGTGTCCTATGGCCATTCAAGATAACGAGCCAAAGATTTCCTACTCTACCGAACTCGGAATGATGGTGGAGAGCAGAGCGGAAGATGCTTTGTGCTCACCTCTACTTGAGCCCTATCTGGGCAAAGTTCAGCTCATATTCACATCCCCACCATTCCCTCTCAATCGAGAGAAAGCCTATGGCAATCGGGAAGGATGGGAATATGTGAATTGGCTTGCCGCCTTCGCGTTGCAGTTTAAGCGATTTCTCAAACCAGATGGCTCGATTGTTATCGAAATGGGCAACTCCTGGAAGGCAGGGGAGCCTGCAATGTCAACGCTTGGTTTGAGATCGCTATTGTCATTTCTTGAGAGCGGTGAGTTGGAACTCTGCCAGCAGTTTGTCGTTCAGAACCCCGCGAGATTACCTTCGCTAGCCCAGTGGGTAAATGTAGAGCGTATACGAGTCAAAGATGCTTTCACTCATATTTGGTGGATGTCACCTACAACGCGACCAAAAGCCGATAATCGAAATGTGCTAACACCATACAGTGCCGCCATGCAGAAACTGTTGAAGACAAAGACATACAATGCAGGCAAAAGGCCATCAGAGCATGCCATTGGGGCCAAGTCGTTCCTGAAAGACAATAAAGGCGCGATTCCCCCCAATGTTCTGACTGCAGCCAATACGCGCTCCAACGACCCCTATATTGAGTATTGCAAGGCTAACGACATCTCATTGCACCCGGCGCGGATGCCGGACGCCGTTGCGAAATTTTTCGTCAGCTTCCTGACCGATCCGGGTGATTTGATCCTTGACCCATTTGCGGGAAGCAACGTAACTGGTGCAGTTGCTGAGCATTTGGGTCGACGATGGATCGGAATTGAAGTAAATCCCGAATATGCAAAGGCTTCGAAGAGCCGCTTTTCTCAGACCTCGATGAGATATCTGTGACATCTGGTGTGAGTACAACGACGTGGAAACTCACTAAAACTCCTCGCAACTGGCAAGCTGAAGCCTTGAAAGTTTGGCAGGACTCGCTTCGTGGCATTGCATCGGTTGTGACAGGTGGGGGCAAGACAACTTTTGCCCTCATGTGCATGCAAGTCTTTCGTAAACGTTATCCGGAGGGGCGGTTTGTCATTGTAGTGCCGACCATGGCCCTGGTGGACCAGTGGTATGTCAATTTGAGTGAAGACTTAGGGGTCTCGGAAGATTCGATAGCTGTCTTTTCCGGCGAAGGCCGTCCAAAGGAATTCAGTGAAGTGAATCTTATGGTCATAAACACTGCGCGGACTTACGCTTCAAAAGTACCAAGACGATACGATACGATGCTGATAGTGGATGAATGTCACCGCGCTGCGAGCAGATCTAATTCGCTGTCTCTAAACGGTAGTCACAAAGCTACGTTGGGCATATCCGCAACTCCTAATCGCGAACATGACAACCTTTTCAACTCGGTTCTGGTTCCTTCTCTGGGTCCAGTCATCTATGAGTATGAGTATGATCAGGCGTTGTTAGACGGTGTAATCGTGCCATTTGACTTAATCAACGTATCTACAAATATGACTTCCGAGGAACAACAGAAATACGACGACGCCACTGCCGACATAGCTCGGACTTTTCAAAGAGTGCAGCGTGGTGACGTAAGCCGAGAAATATTGGTCCGCAAGCTCCAACGGCGAGCTCGCCTGGCAGCATCTTCGCTCCAGCGTATCCCTGTTGCGATTCGACTAGCTGAGCAACATCGTGATAATCGGATGATTATTTTCCACGAAAACATTGCCTCATCTGAGAAAATAATGGAAATCCTTCAAGCAAGACGACTTAACGCTACTATCTATCATTCAAAAATTGGCGCTGAATTGCGGCGTGACAATCTTAGGCTGTACCGTCGTGGATATTTTAGCGCTCTTGTCACCTGTAGAGCACTAGATGAGGGAATAGATGTGCCAGAGACTGATGTCGCAATAGTTGCGTCTTCAACTAGCAGTGTGCGTCAACGTATACAACGGCTCGGCAGAGTGTTACGCCCCGCACCTGGTAAGCAGCGAGCCAGGATTTACACAATTTACGTAAGTAAACCTGAGGAAGAACGCCTGGTCAAGGAAGCCGGTAAACTCACCGATACGGGGGAGATTACCTGGATGCACTCTTCTCTTAGGAAGCCGGGATGAAAAATGAGGCTCTTAGCTGATTACGAATGGTACGAGCCTGTCTCGTCCGAAGGCCAGCTCGAGTCAGACTTCGAGGACTTGGTCAAGGGGAGAGCTTCCTCGCTATTCCCCGACTATCACGCAGTTCCCTTCCAAACTCCTGTCGAATCGGAAGAAGGACGCAAGATTCCAGACTTTGCGCTTGTTGATCGCGACTACCGCTTTTGGTGGGTTGTGGAAGTAGAAATGGCGCACCATTCACTCTATGGCCACGTTATTCCCCAAGTGGAGGTGTTTACACGAGGTAAGTACGGTCAGGAACACTGCGATTACATGGTTGAAAACGGCGATGCTTTGGACTACTCTGCCCTTTCAGACATGATCAAGGGCGCGCAACCCCGTGTGTTGGTAATTGTGAACCGGAGTGTACCAGATTGGATAGAACCCATACGTAGGCTTGAAGGCTTAGTTGCAGTTGTTGAGGTCTTCCGTTCTGACAGAAATCGACATATTTTGAGGATCAATGGGGACTACCCATCAAGAAACGATGCAAGTTTGGTGACTTGCTGTCGACTTGATTACGCGATGCCACGACTGCTGCATATAGATTCTCCTGCTGGCTTAGGGACTGCCAGCGGTGATAAGCTCTCGATCCGTTTGGATGGCGGATTAACCAGTTGGGCACGACTAGACATACAAGATAAGGTCTGGCTTATCCCGTCGGAGAGGAATCCTCTAACAACAAATCAAGAATACCTCATTCTGAAAGACGCCGATGGTCAGTTTTCGTTCAAAAGAGTCCAAAACTCCATTTAGGAGCATTTCCCATGTCAATGTCACCGATTCAATTACAGCTCGGTCTCCAAGTGATTCAGTCGTACAAGCGTCTGTCATACACACCCTGGCATGCCATTGCAGAGTTAGTTGACAACTCGACACAATCATACTTCGATAATCGAGATGAACTAGATAAGGCGCTGACCAATTCCCAAGATAGGCTAACTGTCGGAATCGCCTATAACTCGGCTAATGGCGGTTTTCTGCGCGTGTCAGATAACGCCATGGGTATGTCCTACGACGAGTTAGTTAACGCCCTCAGAGTAGGCTTTCCCCCCAAGAACACTTCGGGCCGCTCCAAATACGGTATGGGAATGAAGACTGCGTCCTGCTGGATTGGCAACAAATGGACTGTTCGCACAAAGAAACTTGGCGAGGAGGAAGAACATTTCGTATCTGTGGACGTTGACAAAATCGCAAATGGCGATGACCTGCCCCCGACGTTTGTACCACCCGTTATGTTAGTCCGACAGGCACGGGGACAGGGTCGGCAGGCACGAGGGCCTCGGGCGCCGGCGGCCGGTAGCCCAGAGAGCTGTGGGGTCTGATCCGGTTGTAAGTCCGCCTGTAGCGCTCCGCCAGCACACGCACCTCCAGCAAGGTATAGAAGACCTCTCTGTCCAGCAACTCGTCCCTCAACTTGCCGTTGAAACTCTCGATGTAGCCGTTCTCCCACGGCGACCCAGGCTCGATGTAGAGCGTCCTGGCTCCCACTCGCCCAAGCCACTCGCGCACAGCCCGGGCCGTAAACTCCGGCCCGTTGTCCGATCGAATGTGGTCGGGCACGCCTCGCGTCACCATCAATTCGGCCAGCTCCTCTATCACATTGGCAGACCGTATGCTGCGCGCAGCCCGGATCGCCAGACACTCCCTGCTGTATTCGTCGATGACGGTCAACAACCGCACTCCTGTGCCGTCATGGAGCCTCAGATACACGAAGTCGTAGGCCCACACATGGTCCTTCCACGCAGGCCGCAGACGCACACACGAACCGTCATTGAACCACAGACGCCCTCTCTTCGGCTGCTTCGCCGGCACCTTCAGCCCTTCACGTCGCCATATCCGCTCGACACGCTTGTGGTTCACATGCCAGCCACGATGCCGCAGAAGGGCGGTGATCCTGCGGTAGCCGTACCTGCCGAACTGACCAGCCAGCTCCACAATCTCCTCGGTCAGCGCCTTCTCATCGTCCGCGGGGCTTGGCTTGTATCGCTGTGTGGAGCGAGGATGACCCAGCACCCTGCAGGCGCGTCGCTCCGAGACCCCAAAGAGCTCCTTCACGTGGTCAACGCACTGGCGACGACGTGAAGGACTCAGAAGTTTCCCTCAGACGCCTCCCTCAGTATCTGGTTGTCCAGCGTCAGGTCCGCCACCGCTCTCTTCAGGCGGCTGTTCTCCAACTCCAGACGCTTCAGACGTCTGGCCTGGTCGATCCTGAGACCCCCGTACTCGCTGCGCCACCGATAGAAGGTCTGCTCGGTCACGCCTATCCGACGGGCAGCCTGTGCCACTGTGCCGCCCTCGGCTATCGCCACCTCAGCCTCTCTGAGCTTTTTGATTATCTGCTCTGGCGTATGTCTCCTCTTAGCCATAATTCCCCCTTTCTTTGGCCCAATACTAACATATTACCTGGACCAGTTCTTGGGGGGCAGGTCAGCGATAACAACTTGTATCATTATAGTGTGGATGGAAAGTGCAAAACTGAGCATTTCACGGTTATAGAGATTAGGGAACACAATCAGGTTTTTCGCGGTCGCACTATCGGCAAGATCAAAGACTATCTTCGATCAATCTATCGTCAGGACTTGCGACAAGACTCGGTTGCAATTGAGTGGCAAGGCAGTGAGCTGCAGTGGAGCGACAACGACTTTCCATTTCTTGAAGCTGTAGATGGAAGTCCGTATAGGAAAGATTTTCAGTTTACCATAAATAGCAAGTCAGTTAAGGGATGGGTGGGAGTTTTGAGTAAAGGTAGCAGGGGAAAAGCAGGTTTTTCCATTCTAAACGCGGACAGAGTCGTTCGGGGATGGCCGGAGAGCTGGAGACCAGAAAAAATATACGGATTTCAAGGTGTGAATAACCTTATAAATCAAAGGTTAGTGGGTGAGATTCATCTAGATGACTTTGAAGTCAGCCATACCAAAGATGATATCCTGTGGTACGGAGACGAACAAGAGGAAGTCGAGAAACAGCTAGAGAAAGAGTGCGCCGACTATATGGAAATAGCTAAGAACTATCGTAAGAAAGGTGACACTGAAGGCGGCCCGACGGATTTGGAAGTTCAAACAGCAATTGACGACCTTGAGGTTGAGCTAAGTTCGCCGGAACTGGGGGATTTGATATCAATTGAGGAAGTGCCTCCACCGTATGCTGTGAGTAATGCGTTACAGCCCCTGATAATTGCAGCAAACAACAGTGCACCAGCATTCAGCGCAAAGCTACATGACGTGCCCATTGAGATACTTGGCTATCTATTGAACGACTCGTCACCAAACGACCCTTATGTTGTCGTAGAGGCAACTAAGGAGTCGCGAGTATTGATAATCGTAAACATTCAGCATCCTCATTGGAGTCAACTGAGTGGCAGTGAAGGGGTCCTGAACTACTTGCGCCACTGCACCTACGATGGAGTCGCAGAGTGGAAAGCTCGCCGCAAATCGGGGAATTTGGACCCAGACACTATCAAAATACTAAAGGATGGGATGCTCAGGGCCTCGCTTGAGATTGGATGGCCTGCGGCGACTGTTGGCGTTGAACAGTAAGAGTGCCAATTGGTTTTTCTGGATGTAGCGGGCCAAAGTACGGGCCACGAGTTATGTGAGATTAGCACCGTCAAAGGTCAATTTGTGTAAGTTTTGTGCATCCAGTTAAACATGTTAGGGTGGATGTTGCCACAGCGAGCATTGAGCTTGGCCCCAAAAACTGGACCACAAGCTAAGGTGTATAATGGAGCAAGTCACCAAGCCTGTGGAGGGGCAGCACGATGATCAAAAAATCGGCGGCGACATAAGGTGGCATTCGCGTACTGGGTTGCATGTGAAGGCGGCAAGTTCATCATCCACTTATTGAGCAAATACGGGTTTCGTGCTAAACTCATAGGGTTCTGGAATCTGCAGCAATTCAGATGACGGGCCCAGCGTCTTCGTTAGCAAATGCAAGCACAGGCAAGCCAATTTTATCGATGTGGTTTGTGCAGAACCTTTGGACACTGCCGACTTCTAGAAGGAGGCTCTAAAGATAGACGGGGTCAGTGAGACGTGTTTCTCCAACGGTGGCGTCAGGCAGTAAGCACTTGCCCGCATCCGAAAGTCATATAGCCTGAAAATCCGAAAAACATCAGGCCGTTCCGTAGAGACCTGCAACTCGTTCCTAGTGATGTAGAAGGGGGTCGTCGCAGAGCCGTTAGTCGTCTTCACCTCCAACCAGAGTTCTTGTTCCGCCTTATCCCCCTTCCCGTTGAAGGAAAGAATGTCGAATCCGAAGCCATCGCCGTCATCCCTTGCTACCCAGCGGACACTTTCGGACAGATCCTTACGCCCTAGTGATTGGAGACGGCGCCTCTCGTGTTTGTAAACGAGCGATTCACCCGCCTTTCCAAGATTCCTGTTCCGCGCGTCCCTCTCGGCTGGGTTTTCGAACCTGCGAATAATGCGTTCGATTTCCTCAGAAATGCCCTGCTCCTGGTCCCCTCGTTGCGGAGGCGCTTCGTCGACGGCAATTGCCTCACCGGCCCTATACTCCGCAGAACTATCCTTTAGCGTTCCCACTTCGCCGGTCAGTAGCTTATAGAGGTCAGGCTTGTCGTTGACATGAGCTTCAACGATCTCAAACAGAGCTCTCTGAAAGTTCCCTCGCGGCCTGTAGCCCTCAATGCGGGGAAGACCGAGAACTTCCATGACCGCACTGATGTTACAGTGTTTGAACTCGATCGATCCATGAGACCGCCCGGTAGTCTCCATTAGTGCGCGTCTGTGCTCGGCCTTGCTAAATGGCTGTCCCTTTTGCTCAAGCTCAAGCATGGCAAAGTAATCTCTCACGATCGCATCATTTTCACTGTCAGACCAAGTCTTCGCCATAATAGATGAAGTCCTACAGTTCCCGATACTCCCCTTGAAACACCTCTCTGACGTGCCAACTTGTGTAATCTTCGTTGGGATAATAGATCTGCCGCTGCGGGAAGTTGAGCTTCTCACCGTGGAAACGCATCAACCACTCATGAAAACCCGCGGTACCGTGAGCGTCGTCGGACACGAGAATCTCCAATTCGTTGGACAGTGTAAAGGCGCCCCGGTCGAACAGCTTATGGTGAAGCGAACAGAGGGCCAATCCGTTTACTTCCACGTCAGGGCCTCCGGCCTGGTGCCATTTAATGTGTGCAGCCTCCAAAGCGACGGGCTGTTGCCCCAGTCTTACGTCAAAGCCGCATACGGCACAGCGATACTCGTAGGCTTTCAAGATATTTGCCCGGAATTTCGGATCGCGCCTCTGGCGAATGACACTTCTGGCAGTCAACTGAATCCCCGCACTCTGCAAAATGTCTTCATGCCACGTATCTGGGAAGTGCCCTTCCAACAGTTCCTGAACTATTTCAATAGCGAGACGGGAGTCCGCCTGAAGCCGGCTAGCGATTTCCTCGGTAAACCCTCCATGTACATTGAATTCGATCAAATCAGTCTTCCATGCGTCCCCACTCTTCGTTAGTCGGACATTCTCGGCATCGGAAACTTCCCAGATCCCGTCGGTCTGAAGCCGCCAAAATGGGAACTGCGTGCCATGGCGCGTTCGCCTGGGGCCGTACTCACCCAAGAGCTTTCCGAGCTTGGTGTCCATCTCGGAGTATGGCAGCAGGCGTCCCTTACCCCGCAGCAATTCTCCGATGGCAAGGATGACCAGCAGGGGCTTGTGCGGCGCCCTCGCCCCGTCCTTTCTCCACAAATTAAGCGTTCTGAATATCTCAAGAACTGAATCTCTGTCCACCGAGGTTCTCGAAGAGTTCACCAGGGCACAACACTTCAGCGTGTCTCGCGATTGAGATATGAGAAATACCTAATGTCGGGGGGGGTAGAGCTTCTGAGCCCAACTCTAAGGGTCAAGCTATTGGGACATCAGTGGGGGTTGATTGGGACAGGGTCTTTCACATACGAAATACACTCGGAGCAAGTATACTCCAATAGGGTTGTTATGCCTATGATATTGCTTTAATATGATGCAGCCTTGGGTGGGGATAAGGTTAACTTGAGGAGAGAGCGTGGCCCTAGGATGGATTCCTCCACTGACGTCCGGAACTTGCCATGCATTGTGCAGGTCTTGCTGTTCACTCAGATTGAAGGTGTTTCCCAATGATAGATGATGCTACCCAGAACCGATTTGATTTCGGCGACGCCCATTCTGCTGCAGAGCAGGGGCTCAAGGTTGTTTCGGCCCAGTTCAAAGGAGTCGAGCCATTCAATTGGAACCTGTTCGATGGATTCGACAAGATGCGCGTACTCACCTATTCAGCCAGCGCGCCGATGATCGTGAAGATGCTGGACAAACATTCTTTCGAATACTTCGAATGTGTTTTCGGGTACGAAGGGGGGCTGCGGAAGGTCGCCGAAATTGTCGCGTTTCAACAGTTCCTGGTCAACCAGGTGAGAGACTGCGCACTACAGTTGGATGACGAACGGCAACAGGTCATATTTGAGAGAATCCAAACTGACAGGGCTCGTTTCTACGTTGTAAAGGACAACATCGCCCATGCGAAGCTCTATCTCCTTGAGGCCGATGGAGGCGAGCGTTGCAGAGTGATAGTGGGATCGGCCAATCTGTCGGAGAGGGCCTTCGGCGGCAAACAACCTGAAACGTTGGTCGTCTTCGACAATGATGTCAAGGCGTGGGAGCACTACTCTCGCGAGTACGACGCCGTTAAAGAGACTGCCTCTGACAAACTCGACGTGCCGTTGGAACTGATAGAGGCCGAGATTTCGTTCACAGATACGCCTGTTATGCAAGACCCAGGCCCGACAGTGTTTCAGGCTCCTCCTGTAGAGGAACTGACACTTCCCCAAGTCGTGCAAAAGGTTGAGGAACTCGCAGTTCCAGTTGACCGCGTTGTGACACCCCAGGTTTCCCGAGAAAACGGCAGATTCGTCATAAAGCCCTCCGTAAAGGCGGAAATCAAGAAACTACGCTGGCAAAAGAGTCTGTTGCAAAGCGACGAGTACAAACCCACCAGTCTTACAATCCACCAGGAGTCCAGACACGTATCACTGTCCGGCGTTCATATCCCGCTAAAGACAGAAAGGGAGGACCTGAAGAGAAGCTCCGAAGCCATAGTCGAGTACTTCAACAACTATGAGCAAGGCTTCGTGGGAGACGTGTACAGACTGCAGCGAGACTACTTCACTTTCATGTCTTGGCTCTACATCTCGCCGTTTATCTGTGATCTTCGTACACGCGCCGTCGTAGGTGGTGGAAATATATTCCACTATCCCTTGTTCGCTATCATCTATGGCAAAGCAAATTGCGGCAAGACAAGCCTGGTGGATACGTTAATCACCAGCATGTTCGGCCACCCCAGCACCGTACAGAAGGACAACTTTACCCGTAGAACCCTTCGAGGTCTTCAGCAAAACTACAACCGCTTCCCGGTGGTCTTCGACGACATCACCCGCAGGCGTTTCACCGACCACGGCCTGGACATCGTAAAGGATGAGAATCTACCTCCAGTCAAAGAGCACCCATGCTTCGTGATCTCCATGAACGCCGAGCCCCAATCGTTTCAGGACGAGGTGGTGAAACGCTGCCTCATGATCTACACCAACACGTCTATCCCTACCCACAAGCACTCTTTGGCGGACCGTTTACACGCCAGCGTAGAGGACATCCGAAACCGACTGACCACCGATCTCTACCGGCACTACTTGGGTGCCGTTATGGACAAGCTGGACAGCTCCCCAGAGCCACGCGATATCCTGACGATGTCCTCCGAAATCATCTGCGAAATCCTGGAGCAACAGGTCGAGGGACAGCTCCCTGAATGGTGCCAACCTGTTTCGTGGAATCAGTATGCCGATCGGCGATACGAGCGACCTGCCAGACGGCTAGCAGCGCTCCTTGCGCCTGAAAACTACCGAAAGAAAGTAGCTGATGGCGAACAAGGGTGGACTTTACAGACTGACACTGTAGTCGTCTGGGAGAAGGCCGACGCCTTCGGGCGCACATCCATAAAGGGGGAAATCCCCGACTTCCTTTACGATGACACGTCCAGCGTCGGCGATACCTTCGTTCTCTGGCGCGAGCAGACAGGGGAGTTTCTGGGAACTAAAATAGTCCGACCAGGCTTCAAGTGGCCGTGGTCCAAATGAACAACTGTCAGCCTAAGTAATTCCCCTACTTCTAAAACACAACAATCAGACACCTGCCCAAGAGTATTTTAGGCCAGTGACAGAGTCCGCCGAATCTCTTCGGATTTCTTCCTACTTTCTCGTATTGTGATCCAAAGATTGGGCCTCAGCACGCCTTGGCGCAACTAAAGCAGAGAGCACGCCAAGCCTGATCCATGGTTACGTTCCCTTCGTAGGTAATGCATTGGGGAATGATTTGGGAATGCCTTCGATCTTCGGCAAAAAATCAGGCGTGAGCGCAAAGTCAAGCTCTTTGTCACCATGCCCAAAGGCCCATAGCAACAACTCAACTCCTAGCGCAGAGGGGGTACAGACTATCCCATCTCCAGCAACACTCCCATCGCTTACAAAAGAAGCGAGTGACTGTTGTTTTCCATATTGCCACCTGCCTTCTATGAGTCCGTCTGAACTGAGCCCATGGAAAATGTGAGATAGCATCTGACCGTTAACCAACTCTTGATGCGAAAATCCCATTACCGAATAGAAATCCAGAAACGGAATGAAGAGTTCCATCTTTCTTCTATTTTCGGACAGGCCGAAGCTGTGCCCGCTGGCAGAAAACATTTCTGCGATCGTGGAGTAGATGAGATAGTGAGTTCGCAGTTGGTATGCCGACATATTGTCTATCATCTTTGCTATGCGTGACCCTCTGTCATCTCGACCGACCTCAGTCCTTGAAGAGGCTAGGACGCCACCAAAATATTCCACGGCAATGTCGTTATCTGAGAATGACCCTTCATTGAGAATCGTCCTCAGCACTTTGGGGGGCACTTGACCTGGATTGTCTAGTTTATTGCCTAGCTTCTTCTCGGCGTTAAGGAATATCCGGCCCACTTGCTCCTTTCGCTTCTGTACGAAATTCTTGAGTTCGATACCGAGGTAGTCAGCGGTAGGGCCTAATATCCTTACGATAGCGTCCTTGCCCACATATGCGGCAATGGCACCTATTCCTACAGTTGTAATTGGTTCAGGCATATGAACGACTTCCGTCAAACATGATCTATGAGGTTTGTTGCTTTAATTTCAATCGGGTACCACAGAAACTGAAGATAGCTGTTCGATGAGGTTCGGATGTCCATAGACTAGCATTCCGCTTTTGTTCAGGATTCTCGTTATTTTTCTTCTTCAGCCCTTGACAGCAAGAGAATGTTTGATGCTGTAAGATGGAGCGCGTATGCGGCTATGTAATCCGGCACAGTTATCGCATCGGGGCCTTGTCCATGCCCCGACAGGCGGTTGCGAATTGTAGGCACTCCTGACTCCAGAACGCTTCTTAACGCTGAGAAGTGTGACTGCATGAACTCTGGTATTAACGTTTCATCGAACACAATCGAAATCAGACGACTTGCTGTATCTTTCTCAGTGTAGGCCCACCCCCTTTCATCGCAAATCGCCTTAAGACAACTCTCAAACGCTTTAAGGGTGTCGTTCAAGCATTCCTTATATCTCCCATTTCGGTAATGTTCGTGCGCACTCAGAAACTCCTCATTTGCGCCCTCGTACATCGAAGGCGATAGCATTTGCAGAGCAGGACGCACAACTTCTGCATGTATCAACTGCGAATCCATTCGGATAATCCGACCGGATTCGTACTGATACCCGACTCCGTGTTCACGGAAACGGAAATTCAGCTCAAAGATCGCATCATCAGGTGAAAGATTCCTTCCTCCATATCTGTATGGATTTTCGCGAATGATATTTTCAATTATGCTACCAAATGAGAGTTCAATGACGTCTAGGATCTTATCCGTTTCTTCTGTCTCTAAGAAAAAATTGAAGATTGAAACTTCGTCTGGATCATGTCGTCCCCCTAGCCTGAAGACTCCATATTCGCGCGATAGACTCTTGTGTAGTAATCCGCAGAATTCACTGAGATTGTAACCAAATGAGTCTTCCAGAATCTGAATAACCTGAACACGTAACTCGCTAGGAATGGTTTCGTATTGGTATACATCTGGAATTTCCCCGCGCTTTCTCTTCTGTCGCTTTGAAAACAGATTCAGAACAGGCATTTTTTTCTCTCGGTCTCCTCGTGTAGTTGTAGCTTCTCACTAAACGCAAAACCACCATTGTGAAGCGGGCGCAAAGAGCTGGGCCACGGGCTAAGTGTAAAATTGAGCAGTTCACCAAGCCTGGGGAGGGCCAGTTCAATGGTCAAGAAGTGGCGCCACCACACGGCGGCCCTCAAGTCGCGACGACCACACATAGAATAGCCCTCCGTGCACCGATCACGCCAGACCGCCTATTGCCGATCAGACGACAATGCATTCGTCTGGATGCACCTCATTTTCCCCGTTTCGTGGTCCAAACTTTGGGACCCACCATAGTGTACGACGTTGGCTCCTATCCTCGTTCAAATTCGACACCCAAAAACTCGCAACCTCGCCATCGTTCCACAATCTCCAAGGATTTGGTGAAATCCATCAAAGGCGTATATCTGACTTCCAGAACACCGTCCTGGGGATGGAAGCGCGCGTATTTCACACTTACGTCTTCAACAGCACTCCCAAACGTGTTGAGATAGGCATCCAGAGTTTCGGGTCGCAACTGATTTCCAAGTGCCATTATTGAACCAGAAGCGGAAATTACAATACAAGGATCGCCGGTAGTTTTGCCTCCAGTAACCGGCGCCGGTTGTGTTTTGAGCGCGGCAATCTGTTCTTCCAACCCGTCCACCCGAGCATTGACCCTAGTAATCTCGCGAGAAAAAAGGCCCAGATCTGCACTTATGGACTTGACGGTTTCGGCTAGTCCTTCAAGCGTGAGATCTTCTTGCGCCTGAAGAATGGTTGGAAAGAGAATAAAAAGAGCAACAATCGTGAGAATAACAAGGTACTTCGTTTTGCGGATCATGGTGTGCCCCTTTGGTGGAAACGGACTGACGGTCGCCGTCACAGCGTCCATAAAGCCAACAACGCCGTGCTACTCCAATGAAAACAACCCTTCAAATTCCTCAAATGCTTCAGGGTCACAGCCGGCGAACTGTTCCTCAAAATCGTCCTCTAAAATGCTAAGGGCCGAAACAAGCTCTAATAGGGTCGCGTTTCGTAAGTCCCGAAGCGACTCAAGTGCGCCCATGTAACATGCCAGTTCCGATTGAGTCTCTGCGTATGTAGGGTCAGGCGTAACGATTCGACTATGTGAATCGTAAAATCCAAATGCCGTGTCCAGAATGTCGAAGATAGCATTGAATGCCAAGTCCATATCATCGGATTCAAAGGCCGCCTGCCACTCCGGAACCAGAAGCGAAATGCGAAGAATCTCTTCATCGATCCACCCCCTGTATTGCGCCCCGGTCATTTCGACTAAGCCCTCAGACGGAATCTCCGGCGGCACGTCGGACAAGGCGAGCAACTGTGCGACCTGATGCTCCAGTGTCTCAATGCGTTCCGCTTGCGCCTCCACCTTTTCTAAACGCACGAGAATATCTTTTACCTGCTCTTCCAAAGTAGGCAGCACCTCCTGGGCCGCGACGGGAACCGCCGTGCACAGAACAACCAAGACGATTGCAATTATCCAATGCTTTTTCATTGGGCATTCTCCTACTTGGTGATCAGGGATGTGGGCCAGAGTCGCAGGAAGCCTGCGGGCAAGGACAGGGCAAGGCTGACGGGCTTTACATATCAATTAGGTGAGTTCGGCCCCAAAAGCTGGACCACAGGCCAAGGTGTATCAGGAAGATCGTTACCCAGCCGGTGGAGGGGCAGCACGACTATCAGGACACGGCGGCCTTCAAATCCCAACGATCGTCTATATGCAAAAACGTATCGTGCCCTGATCTGAACAGACCGCTAGTTGCCGATCAGAATACAGCGTATCCGTCTAGGGGCCGCCTATTATTCCCGATTCGTGGCCTAGTCGTTGGAGCCAACCATACCTGTCGGGAATCCGATCTTCGACTTTATCTATTTGGGCTCGATCTCTATGACCACAAGGGCTTCGCATGTCTCATGATCTACTAAGCCCCGTGCGATATTACGTACCATTCCTCCCAAAGCATTCTTGGCACCAAAATCAACAATAATGAGATGAGTGCCATCTGACTCAGGAGCAATTCGGGTAGAATGCACCTCCATGCTGCTAGGATCGTTGAGAAAGGTCTTGATCAAGGCGTTCATCTGTCGGCTATGGCCATCCCACGCGCTTAGACAGTGAAAACCCTGATGCCGATGCGTAGCAGTTGCAGTCGCATTAATAACCTCTTGTGTTGACTTTGCTATGGCGGTAGCTGCTTCCCTTGTTTCCTTTGCAGATTCTCGGGTTGCTCGCTCTGAGGCACGAGTTTCCTGGGCTTCTGCCGTCGCTGTAGCCTTTACAGATCGTGCCGTCGCAGTCGAAGCAACACGCGTAGCATTTAGATTTCTCAATTCTGTTGGTGAGGGAGACACGAAAATACAGTTGTTCAAAGAAACGGTATTGCTCTCTTTGCTGATGTTTTCTCCCAAAAGCACTACTTGCTGGCGATTACGCAGAACAAGCGACAGATTCTCCTGATCGGAAGAAAGCCAGCATATGAAATACGAGAACCAGCCAGAAACATGAAGTTCAACTCTGTCATCCTGCTTTTTGACTACCTCCCCATGTACCTCAAGCATCATTCCTTCATATTTTCTGTAGTTGCGAAAAGCCTGTTCAGCATTGACGCGAAGTACAGGTTCTGGTGTAGGCGTTACGAACGCAGTAGCAGTCGGTGTAGGCTCTCGCGTGCTTGTTGCAGTCAGAGTCGCTGTAGGCTGCTGTTTTCTTGTTACAGTCGGTGCCATTCTGGTTTCAATTGCAGATATTCTCTCATTCATTTCATTCTGGTTACTGAAGAGGACTCCTATCTTCTCTGACAAAACTTCCAGCGTGATCCCCTCGGAGGCGCGAATCAATTGCGGTGCTGAAAATACCGTAAGCAATACCAATGCCCCAATCAGATACTTCATTTTAGAGTTCTTCATCATGGTGTCCTTACGAAAGACGTGAAAGTGGACCGCCTCAGCAGTACAAGGAATTTGAATGCGATATTATTGTGTCAGATGCACTCAATCACCAAATAGGGACGAGCTTGGCCCCAAAAACTGGACCACAAGTTAAGTTGCATAATGGAGCAAGTCACCAAGCCTGCGGGGGGGCACAACGAAGGTCAAACCCCCTGCAAATTCAGGTAGAACCGAGGACGTTCGAGAGGTCGGCAACAGATTTCTTGATGGCTTGGCAAAAAAATGATAAAGAGGACGCTTCGTAAACCTGCTTACAACCGATGCGACTTAGTCTTCGTCGACTAGCTTCTTGGCATTGGGTAGAGGCCACAGTATGCCTGCGACGACCGAAGCAATTAGCCACACGAGAGCAAGCCAGCCCAGATACTGCCCCAAGTTGAATAGCCTGGCGACCAGAGGGACGACAATCATCCCAACTGCTATCCAGAATCCCACAGAAAGCGTGTAGATATTCTTTCTGAGGAATTTCGATGGTATGGCAAAGAAGAGGACAATGGCAATGGGTACTGAGAAAGCGGCCGCTGACCAGGGGATCCAGCCAAAGAATGCCGCAATCACTGCGGCAATCTGTATACCAAGAACGATGCCAAGAGCTTTTTGAACACTCTTGTCTTTCAGCATTTTTACCCTCCCTTTGTTTGCAAGAGTCAATTATGGGCAAGGTGCATAATGGAGCAAGTCACCAAGCCTGTGGAGGGGCAGCACGATGGTCAGTTTACGGCGGCGCCACGCCGCGGCCTCCAACCCCACCTCGTCGCTTCCATCAAGCCGCCACCCTCATCGTCGACCGCCTCGCCTCCCTCACCCCCCCACCTAACCCATCACCCACAAAACGACTATACCCCAAGACTAACCCTCTCACCTCACCCAATCAAGAAACTCCCCAAAATCGCACCCAAAAACACCCCAAATCCGTGCTATAATACCCCCAACAAAAACACACACCCATCACAGCACCGCAACCAACCAATGACCAACCACCCACAAACCCAACCACACCAACGCCAAAAGAGGGAACACCCCAACCCCCTACCCCCCACCGTCAGAGCAGTGGACGACCATCGCAAAAAACCTGCCAGCACCCAAAACAGACCCCCGACACCGAAAATCCGATGCAAAATCGTAACAAAAAGCGGCCAGAAAAAAAATTATAGCCCGCTTTCACCCGACTTTACCGCCATTTCCGCTATTTCCGCCATATTTCCGCCAAAACATGTCCCACCATTTCACCGTCCGCACAACTCTTGTTCATCACTCGTTCGGCCTCGTATGCGCCCAAACCCAACCACACCAACGCCAAAAAAGAGAAAACCCCACGACCCAACCCGACCTTGACCCGACATATCCCGCCCCAACCCGACCTGACCCGACACCCTACCCCCACCGCCACCCAATCGCCATGAGTCTCCCGCCCGTCACAGCAGTAGAAGACCACCGCAGAGCACCTGCCAGCACCAAAAACAGCCTCCCTACACCCAAAAACCGGTGCAAAAGCGTAACCACAACAAGACCGACCAGCAAATTTTTTCACCCGACTTCACCCGACTTACGCCTACTTCACCCGACTTCACCCGACATGACCCGACATTTTCCGCCAACCACGTCCCACCAATTCACCGTCCGTACAACTCTTGTCTATGGTTGGCCCCAATCGTTACACCTCCTACGCGCCCAAACCCGGCCAAATCGCCCAAAAAAAAGAAAACCCCCCGTCAAAGTCCGTCGTACCCCGTCATACTCCGTCGAAATCCGTCCCACCCCACGCCCACCCACACCCAAATTTGTGCACAATCCGCACCCATCGTGTAAACTACCCCCGGCTCCGCCACATAGCGTCATACAGTTCACCCGAACTGTGCCATACACAACACTTCAACCCTTTTCACCCGCACAGGAGTAAAGAATGTTCGCCAGTCGTATCCGCACACTTTCAATTCTCACCGCGCTCTTCGCCCTCCTCATCATGACCGGCTGCGTCGCCGCCGAACCCGCCGCCGACTCCGGCGACATGGCTGCCGGCGAAATGGCCGACGAGGGCTACCCGGAGGAGATGATCATCGGCATGGGCGCCCTGCCTGTCACCCTCGTGGGCAACACCGTCCCATCCCTCCAGTCTCGCATCTTCTCCAAACTGCTCTACGAGACCCTCGCCGAACTTAACGAAGAGACCGGCGCCATCGACCCCGTACTCCTCGATTCCATGGAGCTCATCGACGAAGTCACCGTCCGTATCGTCATCAAGCAGGGCATCGAATTCCACAACGGCGAAATCCTCACCGCGCCCGGCCTTGCCAAAAGCTTCGAGCTCCTCAAAGCCGCCGACCCGCAGAAGTTCACCTGGTCCTTCCGCCAGCTCAACGACTACGAGTCCTACGAAGTGATCGACGACTACACCATGGAGTTCACCCTCCTCGAACCCATCGATCGCTGGGCCAACCTCTTCGCCAACCACATGCCCCTCGCGCCCGACCACCTCGAAGCCGTCGGCCTTGACGGCTACATCGAAGAACCCGTCGGCACCGGGCCCTACAAGTTCTCATCCTGGCAGCGCGACAGCTACATCACCCTCGAACGCTGGGAAGACCACCCCGACGGCCCCGCCGTCATCGAAAAAGTGACCTTCCGCCACATGCCCGAAGCGGCCGTGCGCGTCGCCGCCCTCCAGAGCGGTGAAATCCACATCGCCGCCCACGTGCCGCCCGACCAGATCGAAATCCTCACCAACGAAGGCTTCGAACTCTACGCCGGCGACAGCATGCAGAGCATGTACGTCGGCATCAACATCTACGGCCGCAACGAAATCCTCAACGACGTGCGCGTCCGCCAGGCCATGCTCTACTCCGTCGACCTCGACGGCATGTGGAACACCATCGCCGGCGGCTTCGGCACCAAACTCGACTGCCAGATCGTCGCCCCCGGCGGCTTCGGCTACAACGAGGACGTACAGACCTATCCCTACGATCCCGAAAAGGCCAAAGCACTCCTCACCGAGGCCGGCTACCCCGACGGCTTCACCATCACCGGCTCCGCCACCACCGGCCGCTACTTCCGCGACCGCACCTTCATGGACGCACTCGCCGCTCAGTGGGCCCAGGTCGGCATCACCGTCGAAATGGAATACCCCGAATCCTCCGTCTGGCTCCAGGAGCTCATCGACCAGACCCTGCCGCCCATCATGAACATCGGCCTCAACTGGTACCTCGCCGACAACACCACCTCCATGTGGGGCCCCGTCGGCGACTCCTCCCCCGATCCCGAGTTCCTTGATATGCGCGCTGCCAAGAGCGTCATCGCCGACCCGGTCGAACGCGAAGCCGTCGTCCGTGACATCGCCGCCTACATCTGCGACAACGCACAGGCACTGCACGCCTACACCATCCCGGCCCTCTACGCACTCAGCCCGGGCCTGCCCGAACTGTCATTCAGCAAATCGTTCGAGATCCACATCCCGACCGAATAGCAAACAACGAGAAAAGAGTCAAGAGGAGTGAGTAAAGAGAAGTGAGTAAAGAGGTGTGAGCATTGAGGAGTGAGCATTGAGAAGTGAGTAAAGGGAAAGCCTGACGCATACCGCGCCAGGCCAACAAAAAGGTTGCCGCCGGCCCCATCTCAGGAAGCCCGGCGGCAACCCACCTGAGAGGCAGTTGAGAAGTTCTCTCTCTCCTCTCTCCTCTTCGCTCACTCCTCGCCCTCTCTCTCCTCTCTCCTCTTCGCTCACTCCTCGCCCTCTCTCTCCTCACTCCTCACTCCTCGCCCCACCTATGCGCGCTTTCGTAATCCGCCGCCTCCTCCAGGCGGCCCTTGTCATACTCCTCGTCGTTACGCTCGTCTTCTTCCTCATCCGCGTATCCGGCGACCCCGCCAGCCTCGGCGTCAACCTCGACCCCAACCGCGACCCCGAGGACATCCAGGAAGAATACCAGGAGGTCCGCCGCAAAATGGGGCTGGACAAGCCCCTCTACGTCCAGTACATCGTCTTCTGGCAAAAAACCCTCCAGCTCGACTTCGGCCACTCCTTCCGCTACGGCGTGCCCACCACCACCGTCATCTTCGAACGCCTGCCCAACAGCCTCCGCCTCGGCGCCGCCGCCCTCATCCTCGGCATCGCCCTCGGCCTCCCCCTCGGCATCATCGCCGCCCTCCGCCGCGGCACCATCATCGACACCGCCGCCACCATGGGCGCCGTCCTCGGCATCGTCACGCCCCAGTTCTTTCTTGCCATCGTCCTCATCCTCATCTTCTCCGTCCAGCTCAGGCTCCTGCCCACATCCGGCGTCGGCACCTGGAAACACCTCATCCTGCCCGCCGTCACACTCTCCACCGGCCTCATCGCCACCGTCGCCCGCATCGCCCGCTCCGGCATGCTCGAAGCCCTCGGCCAGGACTACGTCCGCACCGCCCGCGCCAAGGGCCTCGCCGAACGCGCCGTCATCTTCGGCCACGCCCTCCGCAACGGCAGCCTCTCCGTCATCACCGTCACCCTCTCATCCCTCCCCCACCTCATCGGCACCGTCGTCGTCGTCGAAGTCGTCTTCTCCTGGCCCGGCGTCGGCAACCTCATGGCCCAGTCCGTCATGGCCCGCGACTATCCCGTCGTCTTCCTCGACGTCATCCTCTTCTCCGTCCTCACCGTCGTCACCTTCCTCATCATGGACATCGTCTACGTCATGGTCGACCCCCGCGTCCGCCACCACTAACCCCCGCCCCCCACCCACCCATGAGCATCAGCATCGCCGCCCCCAATCCCCAATCCCAAAACAAGCCCAAGACAGCGCTCTCCCCCTACCCCCTGTCCCCTAACCCCTCGCCCCTATCCTTTGGGCGGTCGGGCCTAGTCGGCCCTCCCTTGTGCGGGGGCTCCGCCCCCGCAACGCCCCCTCTCCTACAACATGCCTCATCGACCATACGCCCCGTCGCCACCATGTGCCTCTTCCACCGGACTCACCCCCCAGCCCCCGAACCGTCTCTAAGTTCGAGCGCGAGACAGCCAAGGCCCAACAGCCAGCGCCTGTGCCATCAATATCAAGCACCGGTAATCCCGAAAATCCACATTCACAATCCCGCAATTCCTGATTCAGACAAACAGCGTCCCGAACATGCCCTTCATTCTGTAGAAAATTTGAAAATCCTACCCAAAGCGAGTTAAATGCAAGATGCCTGCGGTCGAAATCCATCCCTCTTTCGTGTGACCCTAATGATCGAAACTATGAAGCGAATCAACTCAGAAGTGTTACTGGACAAAGAAGGGTATTCTTCGTGGTCCTCAATGTTTAGACAGATTTGTGGACTGGCGAATCTCAAATCAGACAAGCTTGAACGAGACTTAGTCCTCCAAATAAGTTACTGTCTGAAACCTGAATTCATCACATGGTCTGTACTCTCTGGGTACTCAAGAGGGAGATTCGGGCCCCCCGCCTTACCTTGCGCCATTGGGACAACGAAATGTGAAGACACTTAGCTCTCAAAGTGAGTGCCCGTCTTCGACAAATCCGCCTTAGTTCTGATTTCGTCTAGTGGAAGGTTCAGCTATGGATACCTCTAAGCCGAAAGTTCGTGACTTGTTTGGTCCTCAGATTGTCTATCAAATTCCTAACTATCAACGTACATACGTTTGGAATCTAGATGATCAGTGGGAACCCTTGTGGCTAGACATCGTCGACATTGCAAATCCTCCGTCAAAAGATGGCGCCCAATACGATCCAGCACCACACAAACCTCACTTTCTCGGTGCCACCGTACTAAAAGAAGTGACGGTGCGAGTCCAAGACGCCAAGCGGTACACAGTCGTGGATGGTCAACAACGAATCACAACCATCCAGTTGCTGCTGACGGCGGTGGCCGACACCTTTCGAGAGTATGAGGAATTATCTTCTCTCGAAGATTCGGCGCGTGGCTTGACCATAAACTGGGTGCGGGGAGCGCCTTCTATGTCTGAGCCTGACAAAATTCATCCATTAGCTGGGGACTTTCGATCATTCACCGACATGATGAGGGCTAGCAGGGATGACGGACAGATATCGGATATTTCTGGCCCCATAGGAGACTGCTATCGATTCTTTCGACACATGGCTTCCCAATGGCTGGTAGACGGAGAAGACTCTGGAGTTCCTATCGAGGAACGGGCAAACGCGCTCTTGACAGCAATTTGTGACAAGCTGCAAGTGGTAGCGATCTATCTAGATTTTGACGAGAATGAGTCCGCGATTTTTGAAGCCCTAAATGCCCGAGGTGAGCCCCTATCCGAGTGGGAAAAGGTTAAGAACTATGTTCTCTTCAAAGCCAGTGAAATGCCAGGTGTTGATCAGGGCGAGTTGTACGAAAGCTATTTGTTGGCATTCGACGACCGCCAATGGCTAGAGGAAATCGGTCGAGGGGCAGCACGTCGCCGAATGTCCGATCTGTTCTTGGACTATTGGCTTGAGTCAAAACTTGAACGTTCGGTCAACGCGCGTCGTGTTTTCCGAGAGTTCCGTGCCGAAATGGATAGGCCTGCCAGTCTGATTAACTTAGAGGCATGGTGTGCTGAACTCGTTGAGGATGGAAGCTACTTTCTGCGGTGGCAGACCACACAGGAATGGGATGGTGACTTGGAAACCATTTTTCATTCGCGCCGTAGAGCGATCGGTATAGGTGCAATCTGGCCCTTGCTGTTGGCGCTGTCGCGTATTGCCATAGCTCCTGAAGACATGAGGAGATGCATTGGAGCTTTGGACAGCTTTCTTTGGAGGCGTGCCATCGTTGGTCGACAAGCACGAAGCTACGACGAAATTGCGTTGGAATTGATAAAAGTTTTGCCCCACGAGCCGACTGGTAAGATGCCATTCAGCAATGCAATTATCGAACAGTTAGAAGAATATAGACGTGTCCGGTCCTACTGGCCAAGTGACCACGAAGTAAGGCAAGCGGTTCTAGAGCGAAAGATGCCGGGATGGACCATTAGGCAAGTGCTTGAAGCAGTTGAGAGGGGAATGATGAGGGGGAGGCGTCCAGGAAGGGAAAACCTCTCCAGCCGTCTCCCAATAGAGCATATCATGCCCCAGAGTCGAGATGAGGAGGAATGGCCACTTCCACCTGAATCTGACGAAGAAGCGCGTGCTAAGAGAGACGAAGTCATTCATCTTTTGGGTAATTTGACACTAGTTGAGCATGGGCTAAATTCAAAGCTAAGTAATCGAGCATGGATTGAGAAGCGATGTATTCTCCATGAAGAAGATAACCTTTACATAAATAAGGAACTCCTAAATCACGCCCCCAGCAATCTCTGGGACGAGGACCAAATTCGTTTAAGGGGAGAGAGACTAGCAGACTACATCATTAGAATATGGCCCCGTGGGCATGATGTGACGGGGGAAATTGAGCGGCTAAAGCCGTAGACAGCGCGTCAGTTGAAGGTCACAACGTGGGTGGAAAGGACAAGTAGAACTGTGAAGAGGTAGGCGTGCCCCCGCTGTTTCTAGATTGTTGAACAGGTCATTCGTGGGCTAGGTGATTTGCCCCAGTAGATCGCAAAGTGACTATTGCTGAGTAGATACTCGAAAACCAAGAACGTGACACTCTGATGGCCACAATTCTGGAACAACGAAGCATATTCGCCCGTAACCCCCACAGAAGCCTCTGGGGCGAAGCGTGGACACATAGACAAGGAATAGTCGGCGGAGCCCTCCTCCTCCTCTTCGCCTTCATGGCCATCTTCGGCCCCCTCCTCGCACCCCACGACCCCATCGCCATCGACCTCGGCAACCCCTTCGCCAAACCCGCCTGGCTCGACCTCGAAAACGGCACCGGCCTCATGGGCACCGACAACCTCGGCCGCGACGTCTTCAGCCGCGTCCTCGTCGGCTCCCGCATCTCACTCCTCGTCGGCACCACCGCCACCATCGTCGGCATCATCACCGGCGTCATCATGGGCCTCATCGCCGGCTACCGCGGCGGCCTCGCCGGCGACATCATAATGCGTATCGCCGACACCCAGACCGCCATCCCCTTCCTCGTCCTCCTCATCGCCGCCGTCGCCTTCATCGGCGGAGGACTCCTAAACATCATCCTCTTCCTCGGCATCGGCGCCTGGGTCGGCTACGCCCGACTCATCCGCGGCGAAGTCCTCAGCATCCGCGAACGCGACTTCGTCGAAGCCGCCCGCGCCATCGGCGCCGGCGACGCCCGCATCATGTACCGCCACATCCTCCCCAACGCAGTCGCACCCGTCATCGTCGCCGCCACCCTCTCCTTCGGCTCCATGATCCTCACCGAATCCGCCCTCAGCTTCCTCGGCTTCGGTGTCTCCACCCTCATCCCCACCTGGGGCAAAATGGTCGCCGACGCCCGCGACTACATCACCACCGCCTGGCACCCCAGCGTCTTCCCCGCCCTCGCCATCATGCTCGTCGTCCTCGGCGCCAACCTCCTCGGCGACTGGCTCCGCGACATCTTCGACCCCCGCCTCCGCGGCCGCCAAAACTGACCCCACCCCCCTTACCCCCACTTGCACACATCCACCGCCTGTGGCCAAATAATCCCAACCCCAATCGCCGCCAACCACCCCCAAACCCATCGCGGTCCCTTCGTGCAAAAGGAATCGTGTTCTCCATACATGCTGCCGTTCACTAAAAACTAAAAACTGACTACTAAAAACTGCCGTTCGCGGTTCACTAAAAACTAAAAACCAAAAACGTAACTACTAAGCCTATGTAACGAGAAAGAGCTAATGTGTGATTGCTCTTGGATGATGTAGAGTAAGAAACATGAGCAAACAGGACCAGCTGGACCGAGAGCAACTAAGGCAGTTAGACCAGGAGAGCCTGATCGCTGTAATCCTGATCTTGCAGCAGCAATTGGCTGAGCAACAGGAGTTGATTCAGCAGTTGCAGGATCAACTGGCTAAAGACAGTCATAACAGCGGCAAGCCACCGAGCAGTGATGGTCCGAAGAAAAGCAGGCGCAAGAGTCTGCGCCGCCCTGGGCAACGGCCGCGCGGTGGCCAACGCGGGCATAAAGGACGCACCTTGCTGCAGGTGGCGGAACCGGACCATGTCATCGTACATAAGCTGGCGGATTGCCCGCACTGCCAGGCAAAGCTGGATGCGGAGACTGTCACGCGGCATGAGAAACGGCAGGTATTCGACATTCCACCAGCCAGAATCGAAGTGACAGAGCATCAGGCGGAAGTCAAGCAGTGTCCTGGCTGTGGTGCGTGCGTAAAGGGAGCGTTTCCCGCCAACGTGGGTCAGCCGACCCAGTATGGTCTGCGTCTGAAGGCACTCGCCTGCTACCTCTACGGCCAACAGTTCATCCCTCTGGCGCGCATCAGAGAGTTGCTGACTGCCCTCTACGGGGATGCACCTTCGGAGCCTGCGATACTCGCCGCCACGCGCCAACTTGCCAGGCACACACGGGGGAGCCTGGCTCAGATTCGCCAACAGCTGATTGCGGCGCCTGTCGTCCATTTCGATGAGAGCGGCATGCGTGTCGCAGGGCAGTTGCGGTGGTTGCATGTGGCCAGCACAGAGAAACTGACCCAGTACCACGTGCATGACAAACGCGGCCATGTCGGGATGCGAGACGGAGGCATCTTGCCCCATTACAAGGGCGTTGCTGTGCATGATTACTGGCGCTCCTACCTCAAGTTCAGCGACTGTCAGCATAGCTTCTGCAACGTCCATCACCTGCGCGACCTCTGCTTCATCGTTGAACAGTACGACCAGGCATGGGCTGCGAAGATGAAACGCTTGTTGTGCGACATCAAAGAGGAAGTCGCATCTACCTCCGAACAACACACTGCCTTGCCGCGAGACCGCCTGGCCTACTACGAGGCCGAGTACGATGCGCTCATTGCCCAGGGTTTTGCCGACAACCCCTCCCCGCCAAAGACAGGACCCAGACCGATCGGGCGACCCAAACAGTCGCCGCCTAAAAACCTGCTTGACCGCTTGCACAAACATAAGGCCGGCGTCCTGGCCTTCATGTATGACTTCCGCATCCCTTTTGACAACAACCTGGTCGAACGAGATGTACGCATGATAAAGGTTCAACAGAAGGTATCCGGCTGCTTTCGTACAGAAGGCGGGGCCCACATCTTCTGTGCATTGCGCTCCTATATCTCTACTGCCCGTAAACATGGCCTCAACGCAATTGATGCCATCCACAACGCCTTTCTTGACCAACCCTTCATCCCTGACACCTCTCAGGCTTAGTAGTTACCCAAAAACTAAAAACTACAACAATGTCTCTCCCAATCTGGACTTCCGCCTCCCACCAGGCCGCCCAAACGCCCCCCAACCGCAACCGCTACGTCGACCTCCTGCGCGCCGCCTCCATCTGCCTCGTCATCCTCGGCCACTGGCTCGTCGCCGCCATCTTTGCTCAGGGCAACCATATGGAGACCCAGGACGTGATTGCCGTCATCCCCTGGACCCGCTGGCTCACCTGGCTCTTCCAGGTCATGCCCGTCTTCTTCCTCGTCGGCGGCTACGTCAACGCCCTTGGCTGGCAGTCCGCCCAGCGCCGTCGCGAAAACTACACCGCCTGGCTCGCCCGCCGCCTCCAACGCCTGGTCCTCCCCGTCCTCCCAGTCCTCGCCGCCTGGACCCTGATCGGCGCCTTCTTTACCGGCCTCTTCCACCAAATATCTTTCCCCACCAGCCTTCTCAAAAGCGCCTCCCAATTCGCGCTCCTGCCCGCCTGGTTCCTCGTCGTCTACATCCTCATGATCCTCCTCACCCCTCTCTCCTACCGCGCCTGGCAGCGCTACGGCTTCTACTCCTTCTGGGCGCCTGTGGCCGCCGCTGCGCTTATAGACCTCCTCGCCCTCGGTGTCGGCTGGCACATCCTCGGTTGGCTCAACTACCTCTTCGTCTGGCTCGCCGTCCACCAGCTCGGCTACGCCTGGCAGGCCGGCCGCATCGGCGCACCCCGCCGCGCCCTCCTCTGGGCCGCCGCCGGCCTGGCTGTGCTCATCGCCCTTGTCGCCTTCGGCCCTTACCCCATCAACATGGTAACGACCGCCAGCCAGCGGATCAGCAACAGCCTGCCGCCCAGAGTAACGCTGGTCGCCCTCGGCGTCGCCCAGACCGGCCTCCTCCTCGCCCTCGAAAAACCCGCCCGCCGCCTCCTCCAACGCGGCGCCCTCTGGACCACAACCGTGCTCATCAACGGCATGATTATGACCGTCTTCCTCTGGCACGTAACCGCCCTCATAACCGCGGTCGGGCTGATATTCATCATAGGCGGCTGGGAGAGATTCTTCCTGCTGTCAATTCCTCCCGGCACATCCACCTGGTGGCTCACCCGCCCCCTCTGGATCGCCCTCCTCACCGTCGTCCTCATCCCCTTCGTCGTCCTCTTCACCCGCTTCGAACGACTCGGCCAAGCCCGCCGCGCCCCTGCACCCCCCACCCCTGCACCCCCCACCCCTGCACCCCCCACCCCCGTCCCCGCGTCCCCCGCCCCTGCGCCTCCCGCCTTTGCGCCTCCCGCCTTTGCGCCTCCCGCCTGGCAACTCCTCTCCGGCTGCGCCCTCGTCTGCCTCGGCCTCTCCATCCTCACCCTCCGCGGCATCCCCACCCAATCCTGGCCCGGCATCAACCTCCTCGCCCTCGCCCTCCCCTTCCTCGGCGCCGCCCTAATCTGGTTCACCCCCAAACGCCCGTAGGGGCACCCCTTGTGGGTGCCCTGTCCCGCCGCCCCCATCGACCCCACCTTCCCCCCAAAACGCCACCGTACAGGCACCCCCTGTACCTGCCCTCCTTCCCTCCCAACCACGAAACCGTGTCCCCTTTCCCACCGAACTACCCCAGGATACCCTCTACCCCTTTGATCCGGTTTTGGGGCCAAACATACTTAACGAAATACGCGCAGGCGTTACACTCTATATACAAAACGTCGCGTGCAGTCTGGTAGGGAACCGCCTTTCCCTGCCCCGACTCTATACAGGATGCCATCATAAACATACCCGTCTGGACCCACGCCGCCCGCCTCGCCGCACAGGCCCCGCCCGAACGCAACCGCTACGTCGATTTCCTGCGCGCCGCCTCTATATGCCTCGTCATACTCGGCCACTGGCTGCTCGCCGCCCCCTATACCCAGGACGGCCAACTGGTTTACGGCAACCTCCTCACCCTCGTCCCCTGGGTCCGCTGGCTGACCTGGCTTTTCCAGGTCATGCCCATCTTCTTCCTCGTCGGCGGTTACGTCAACGGGCTCGGCTGGCAGGCGGCCCAACGCCGGCAGGAGGGCTACGCCCCCTGGCTGGCCCACCGGCTGCAGCGGCTCATCCTGCCCGTCCTCCCCGTCCTCGTCGTCTGGACCCTGATCAGCCTGGCCTGGGTCCTCCTCGACCCCAACCCTGTGCACCTGAAGACCATCTCCAAGGTCGCGATCGTGCCCGTCTGGTTCCTCGTCGTCTACTTTCTCATTGTCCTGCTCGTTCCTCTTGCCCACCGCGCCTGGCAACGCTATAAGCTCGCCTCCTTCTGGGCGCTTGTGGCCGCCGCCGCGTTTCTGGACCTGCTCGCCCTCGGCGCCGGCTGGCGGCTGCTCGGCTGGCTCAACTTCCTCATCGTCTATCTCGCAATCCACCAGCTCGGCTTCGCCTGGCAATCCGGCCGCATAGGTGGACCGCGGCGCTGTCTCCTGTGGGCCGCCGGCGGGCTGGCCGCACTCATCGCGCTCGTGAACTTCGGCCCCTATCCCTTCAGTATGGTAACCGTCCAGGGAGAAGAGATCAGCAACAACATGCCGCCCAATTTGACCATGCTGGCCTTGGGCGTCGCTCAAATCGGCATCCTCCTGGCCCTCGAAAAACCGGCCCTTCGCCTGCTCGAGCGCGGCGCCCTCTGGACAACAACCGTGCTCATCAACGGCATTATCATGACCATCTTCCTCTGGCACTTCACCGCCTTGATGCTCGTATCCGGCCTGGCGCTGCTCACCGGCGTCGGCCTCTCTCTCATCCCCGGCACAGACGCCTGGTGGCTCACGCGCCCACTGTGGGCCGCCGCCCTTGCCCTCACACTGGTCCCCTTCGTAGCCGCCTTCACCCGCTTCGAACGCAACCGCCCGTCGCCACGCCGCGTTGCACCCCCGGCCTGGCAACTCCTGCTCGGCTGCGCCCTCGTCAGCTCTGGCCTCGTCCCTCTCACGCTACACGGCATCCCCACCGAAAACTGGCCCGGCATCAACCTCATCGCCCTCACCCTCCCCTTCATAGGCGCCGCCCTTGTCTGCTTCAGTCCCCCGCGCACGCGTAAATCGGCGAATGAGGAATCCCCATGGCAGAATCCAACCGCCCGAAAGGTATACAACCCCATGCAAACAGATGCACTGAAAATCGAACGCGGCAACGGCAACATTTTCGCCGACCTGGGCCACCCCAACGCCGAAACGCACCTGCTCAAAGCCCAACTCGTCACCCGCATCGAAAAGATCATCCGCCAGCATAGACTCCAACTACCCGACGCAGCCGCAATACTAGGCCTCTCCCAGCCCGCCCTATCGCGCCTCCTGCGCGGACACTTCCGCGAACACTCCGTAGAGCATCTCCTCCGCCTGTTGACCGCCCTCGGTCGCGACGTTGAAATCGTCATTCACGAACCAACCCCGCGCGCAGAAGACGAAACCGAAGGACATCCAATCACGCAGCTGGAGGGAAAAATCACCGTCGCCGCCTAAACACCAGTCCAGAATCCCCCCAATCCTGGCGGACCATCTTCCACGCTCCCGGACTAACACAACCCGCCCCGCGCCACGACCGCAATTCTGTAGGGGCACCCCTTGTGGGTGCCCTGGAACAGACGCAAAATTCGGTCCGCACCCTTCAGAGCCCTCTGCGGACGAAGAAAGGTGTTCTTCGCGCCCCTTCGCGTCCCTTCGCGGATAAAAGGTGTTCTTCCTGGCCCTTCGTGGAATCGCCCTAAGCGACAGCCACAAAACTCCCCCAAATTCCCCCAAAATCCGCCCCCAATCCGTGCTATAATAACCCCGCCAAAAACACGCCCAACCTCAGCACGTCTGAGAACGCGCAACCCATACTTCACCCAATCGGAGAACCCGCAACCCAATGAGCGCACCCAAACCAACCCGCCGCGCCCCCACGAAAACACCGACAACAGCCGCGAAAAACCCCAAAAAGGCGCGACTTATGTAGACTTGGCGCGACATTTGCATACAAAACGCGACATTTGTCGACTTACCGCACCAAAACCCGTCAACGCCCATGGCCTCTCGTAAAACGCTCGTAAACGCTCGTGAACTCTCGTACGACACTTGCCGCCTCTCATGCAACACTCGTACACACTCGCAAACTCTCGTAAACGCTCATGATCTCTCGTGAACTCTCGTACAACACAGACCGCCTCTCATGCAACACTCGTACACACTCGCAAACTCTCGTAAACGCTCATGATCTCTCGTGAACGCTCGTATAACACTGACCGACTCTCGTGCAACACTCGTACACACTCACAAACGCTCGTAAACTCTCATGATCTCTCGTGATCTCTCATAATCTCTTATGCTCTCTCGTACATCGCTCGCAAATGCTCACGGACCCCCCATGAACCCTCGCCAGTCAGACCTCACTAAAGACTAGAAACTCAAAACTGAAAACGTAACTACTAAGCCTGAGAGGTGTCAGGGATGAAGGGTTGGTCAAGAAAGGCGTTGTGGATGGCATCAATTGCGTTGAGGCCATGTTTACGGGCAGTAGAGATATAGGAGCGCAATGCACAGAAGATGTGGGCCCCGCCTTCTGTACGAAAGCAGCCGGATACCTTCTGTTGAACCTTTATCATGCGTACATCTCGTTCGACCAGGTTGTTGTCAAAAGGGATGCGGAAGTCATACATGAAGGCCAGGACGCCGGCCTTATGTTTGTGCAAGCGGTCAAGCAGGTTTTTAGGCGGCGACTGTTTGGGTCGCCCGATCGGTCTGGGTCCTGTCTTTGGCGGGGAGGGGTTGTCGGCAAAACCCTGGGCAATGAGCGCATCGTACTCGGCCTCGTAGTAGGCCAGGCGGTCTCGCGGCAAGGCAGTGTGTTGTTCGGAGGTAGATGCGACTTCCTCTTTGATGTCGCACAACAAGCGTTTCATCTTCGCAGCCCATGCCTGGTCGTACTGTTCAACGATGAAGCAGAGGTCGCGCAGGTGATGGACGTTGCAGAAGCTATGCTGACAGTCGCTGAACTTGAGGTAGGAGCGCCAGTAATCATGCACAGCAACGCCCTTGTAATGGGGCAAGATGCCTCCGTCTCGCATCCCGACATGGCCGCGTTTGTCATGCACGTGGTACTGGGTCAGTTTCTCTGTGCTGGCCACATGCAACCACCGCAACTGCCCTGCGACACGCATGCCGCTCTCATCGAAATGGACGACAGGCGCCGCAATCAGCTGTTGGCGAATCTGAGCCAGGCTCCCCCGTGTGTGCCTGGCAAGTTGGCGCGTGGCGGCGAGTATCGCAGGCTCCGAAGGTGCATCCCCGTAGAGGGCAGTCAGCAACTCTCTGATGCGCGCCAGAGGGATGAACTGTTGGCCGTAGAGGTAGCAGGCGAGTGCCTTCAGACGCAGACCATACTGGGTCGGCTGACCCACGTTGGCGGGAAACGCTCCCTTTACGCACGCACCACAGCCAGGACACTGCTTGACTTCCGCCTGATGCTCTGTCACTTCGATTCTGGCTGGTGGAATGTCGAATACCTGCCGTTTCTCATGCCGCGTGACAGTCTCCGCATCCAGCTTTGCCTGGCAGTGCGGGCAATCCGCCAGCTTATGTACGATGACATGGTCCGGTTCCGCCACCTGCAGCAAGGTGCGTCCTTTATGCCCGCGTTGGCCACCGCGCGGCCGTTGCCCAGGGCGGCGCAGACTCTTGCGCCTGCTTTTCTTCGGACCATCACTGCTCGGTGGCTTGCCGCTGTTATGACTGTCTTTAGCCAGTTGATCCTGCAACTGCTGAATCAACTCCTGTTGCTCAGCCAATTGCTGCTGCAAGATCAGGATTACAGCGATCAGGCTCTCCTGGTCTAACTGCCTTAGTTGCTCTCGGTCCAGCTGGTCCTGTTTGCTCATGTTTCTTACTCTACATCATCCAAGAGCAATCACACATTAGCTCTTTCTCGTTACATAGGCTTAGTAGTTACCTGAAAACTAAGAAAACTGCCTTACCCCCTTGACAGAGCCCAAAGATTAGGCTATCCTTATAAAAGATTTAGTCATGGATAAAAATATATTTTCCACCATCTGAAAATACTTGCTTCTGGAACCCGAATATGCCGTACGCACCCACACAACATACATCAACACGACCACCCAGATCCCACGTCAGACAGACACCCACCGTCCTCCTGATCCTCGTCATCACCCTGCTAACCACAGCCTGCGGCCGTGACCGCGAACCCGCCACCGCCGCGGCCGCCGCCGAATCCCCCGCAACCGCCGAACAACAGTCCGAGCCCGACACGCCCGCCCCCACAGGCGTCCGCGCCGACGGCACATTCCGCATCGTCGCCACCACCACCCAGGCCAGCGACCTCTCCCGAATCCTGACCGACGGCGTCCCCAACATCGAGATCACGCCCCTCATGGGCGCCGGCGTCGACCCCCACCTCTACCAGCCCACCGAGTCCGACATCCGCGCCATGAACGCCGCCGACATGGTCGTCTACAGCGGCCTCCACCTCGAAGGCCAGTTCGACGCCGTCTTCGCAGCCCTGCGCGAACAGGGCACCCTCATCTACAGCCTATCCAAACCCGTAAAAGACGCCGGCTTCGTCATCGGCGGCTTCGGCGCCGACCAGAACCAGGCCGGCACCGACGACCCCCACTTCTGGTTCGACCCCCGCAACTGGGAACTCACCGTCGCCGACCTCGCCCAGACCCTGGCCGAACTCGACCCCGACAACGCCGCCGCCTACACCGCCCGCGCCGACGCCTACAACGCCCAGCTCCGCACGCTCTTCACCTGGGCCGACGAAGGCATGCGCTCCGTGCCCGAAGCGCAGCGCTACCTCGTCACATCCCACGACGCCTTCCAATACTTCGGCGCCGCCTTCGGCTGGCAGATGGCCGGCATCCAGGGCATCAGCACCGAAGACGAGACCGGCGTCGGCGACATCCAGCGCACCGCCCAGTTCGTCGTCGAACAGAACATCCCCGTCCTCTTCGTCGAAAGCAGCATCTCGCCCGACACCATCGAAGCCGTCCAGGCCGCCATCGAAGCCGAAGGCGGCAGCGTCCGCGTCGGCGTACGCGAGCTCTACTCCGACGCCATGGGCATGCCCGGCACCTTCGCCGGCGCCTACATCGGCATGATCGCCGAAAACGTCTACACCGTCCTGCAGTCCTACCGCTGCGCCGGCGCCCCCGCCGCCATCCCCGACTGGCCGGACAGCATCGACATCTCGCCGCCCCAGGAGTTGCTCACGGTCGACTGTGAAGCTGAAAAATCCTGACCGCCGGCCGGCGGTGATTCCCATGTTCGTCAGGGTCGCGCTCATTCCCCCGGGAGCGCGACCGGACTCTATCCGCAGGCAGCACAAGAGAAGCTGCCCGCCGGCCAGCCGCCGCGCGACTGAATTTACAAAATGAAGGGATCTGCTATGCCCGTGAAACCGGCCCGCGCGCCCCGGCAAGGAGTAAAATGAAGTGAGCGTCCACAGCGGACGTGACCCGCAAAACGGCTCGGCGACGGCCCTCGAGATCGACGACCTGACCGTAGCCTACAACAGCAAGCCCGCCATCTGGGACATCGACCTGCGCGTGCCCGAAGGCGTCCTCATGGCCGTTATCGGCCCCAACGGCGCCGGCAAGAGCACCCTCATCAAGGCCGCCCTCAAGCTCATCCCCCGCGCCGCCGGCACCGTCCGGTTCTACGGCCAGCCCTACGAACAGGTCCGCGGCCTCGTCGGCTACGTCCCTCAGCGCGGCAGCGTCGACTGGGACTTCCCCACCACCGTCCTCGACGTCGTCTCCATGGGCCTCTACGGTCGCCTCGGCTGGATCCGCCGCCCCGGCCAAAGCGAACGCGAGTCCGCCATGCACGCCCTCGAACAGGTCGGCATGCAGGACTTCGCCGACCGCCAGATCAGCCAGCTCTCCGGCGGCCAGCAGCAGCGCACCTTCCTTGCCCGCGCCCTCGTCCAGGACGCCCGCATCTACCTCATGGACGAACCCTTCGCCGCCGTCGACGCCGTCACCGAACGCGCCATCATCACCATCCTCCGCCAGCTGCGCGCCCGCGGCAAAACCGTCGTCGTCGTCCACCACGACCTCCAGACCGCCCCCGAATACTTCGACTGGGTCACCCTCCTCAACGTCGAAATCGTCGCCACCGGCCCCGTCGCCACAACCTTCACCCCCGACAACCTCCGCCAAACCTACGGCGGCCGCGTCGCCTACCTCCACGAAGGCCAGCGCATAGCCGGCCTCGAAGAGGAATAAATGCAGAGCCCTCAGTCCCGGAGTTTCGCCAACCCCAACAAACTTCCTTCGCGTCCCTACACCACCCCCCGTAGGGGCACCCCTTGTGGGTGCCCTCGTACAGCCAACAATCTCGAACCGCACCCTCCAGAACCCTTTATGAATCAATCGGTGCTTTCTTCGCGCCCCTTCGCGTCCCTTCGCGGATAAAGATGTTCACAACCACCATGACCAAACCCAACACCTCCGACCGCCGCATCTGGCTCCTCATCGCCGCCACCGCCCTCATCGCCGCCCTCTTCATACCCTTCAGCCAGCTCGTCCTCCACGTCCAATACGACTACACCCTGCGCACCGTCGCCCTCGGCGGCGCCCTCCTCGGCATCGTCAGCGGCGTCCTCGGCTGCTTCGCCGTCCTCCGCCGCCAGAGCCTCCTCGGCGACGCACTCTCCCACGCCGCCCTGCCCGGCGTCGCCATCGCCTTCCTCCTCGCCGGCCGCGACCTCGGCCTCCTCCTCATCGGCGCCGGCGTAACCAGCTGGCTCGGCGTCTGGTTCATCCGCCTCGTCACCGGCACCACCCGCATCAAACAGGACGCCGCCATGGGCATCGTCCTCGCCGCCTGGTTCGCCGCCGGCATCGCCCTCCTCGTCTACATCCAGGCCCGCCCCGACGCCAGCCAGGCCGGCCTCGACACCTTCATCTTCGGCCAGGCCGCCGCCATCGTCGAACGCGACGTACGCCTCATCGCCGCCGTCGGCGCTGTATCATTCATCGTCCTCGCCCTCTTCTGGAAAGAGTTCAAACTCATCACCTTCGATCCCGAATTCGCCGGCGCCAACGGCTTCCGCATCAACCTCCTCAGCATGACGCTCTCCACCCTCATCGTCGTCGCCATCGTGCTCGGCCTCCAGCTCGCCGGCGTCATCCTCATGGTCGGCATGCTCATCGCCTCCGGCATCGCCGCCCGCCAGTGGACCAACCAGCTCGGCCAGATGGTCATCCTCTCCGCAGTCTTCGGCGCCTTCGCCGGCGGTGCCGGCGCCATCGTCAGCGCCGTCGACGCCGACATCCCCACCGGACCCCTGATCGTCGTCGTCGCCTTCCTCCTCGTTGCCCTCTCCCTCGGCTTCGCCCCCGGCCGCGGCCTCGTCTGGACCCTCCTGCGCCAGCGCAGCGACCGCCGCCGCTTCGCCGCCCAGACCATCCTCCAGGACCTCTACCACTACGCCCTCGACCACGGCCGCGCCGACCTGCCCGCGCCCGAACCCTTCCTTCTCGGCGTCCGCGGCGCAACCGCCCGCGAAGGCCTGCGCCAGCTCCACGCCCGCGGCCACGCCCAACCCAGCAACGGCGCCTGGATGCTCACCCCCGCCGGCATCGAAGCCGCCGCCCGCGACGACCGCAACCACCAGCTCTGGTCCCTATACCGCCAGTACGCCGACGACCTCGACCTGCCCACAATCACTGAAGATCTCCAGCAGGAAATCGCCGACGCCCTCCCCCCCGCCGCCGTCGCCAAACTCGAATACAAACTCGACACCATCCGCAACGCCGCCACCAATGCAGTCACTAAAAACTAAAAACTGACTACTAAAAACTGCCGTTAAATGTTTCAACTCGAAGAACTCATCATCCAACTACTCCTCAACTTCATCGCCCGCGAAGACCTCAACGCCTTCCTGCGCAACCCCCAGCACACCGCCACCATTGTCGGCAGCCTCATCGCCGTATCCGGCGCCCTGCTCGGCACTTTCCTGCTCCTGCGCGGCCTGTCCCTCACCAGCGACGCCATCAGCCACACCGTCCTCCTCGGCATCGTCGTCGCCTTCATCCTCATGGGCTCCGTCTTCGGCCAGCATCCCGATCTCTCGTCCGGCTGGCTCATCGTCGGCGCCGCTGCCGCCGGCGTCGCCACCGTCCTCCTCACCGAACTCATCTACCGCTCCGGCCTCGTCAAACAGGACGCCGCCCTCGGCCTCGCCTTCCCCCTCCTCTTCGCCATCGCCGTCATCCTCGTCTCCCGCGTCGTCAGCGACGTTCATCTCGACGAAGACAGCGTCATGGTCGGCGAAATCGGCGTCGCCTGGGCCAACACCAACAGCCACTGCCTCGACGGCTGCGAGTCCGTCACCATCACCCCCGACGACCCCCGCGCCGAAACTACGCGCCAGTGCACCAACTGCCGCGACCTCGGCATCAGCCCCCGCGACGAAAAGGCCGAGTTCACCCAAATCTGCACCAACTGCGGCCACTACAGCCCCGCCCAGGCCTGGCAGGCCGGCTTCACGCAGCAGGAGCCCGTCCTCGTCTTCTGGCCCAAATCGATCACCGTCATGGCCGTGCTTACGCTCCTCACCCTTCTCGCCATCGTCCTCTTCTACAAGGAGCTCAAGCTCTCCACCTTCGACCCCACCCTGGCCGCCGCCCTCGGCTTCCGCCCCACCCTCCTCCACTACGGCCTCATGGTCCTCGTCAGCCTCGTCGCAGTCGGTGCCTTCGACGCCGTCGGCTCCATCCTGGTCGTCGCCTTCTTCATCATCCCCCCCGCCGCCGCCTACCTGCTCACCGACCGCCTGCCCCGTATGCTCCTCTACAGCTCCCTCATCGGCGCAGTCGGCGCCTACACCGGCTACGACCTCGCCCGCGGCAACCTCCTCGGCATCGCCGACCTCAGCGACATCCTCGCCGCGCTCAACAACCTCTTCGGCCTCGGCCTCAGCGAACGTTGGGACTCCTCAATCTCCGCCTCGATGGTGCTCATGACCTTCCTCTTCTTCCTCATCGCATGGACCTTCTCGCCCAAGTACGGTCTCGTCTCCACCATGCTCCGCCGCCGCAATCAGCGCCGCAGCTTCGAACACCAGGTCGTCCTCGGCCACATTCACCACCACCAGGACAGCCCCGCCGCCGGCGAAGAACTGGCCGTCTCTTCGCTCTACCGCCACTTCCGCTGGACACCGGCCAAGATGCAGCGTACACTGCGTCAACTGCGTGCGCGCAATCTCGTCCAAATCGAGGCCGGCCTCGTCTCCCTCACCGGCCAGGGCGAGACCCACGCCCACCAGTTTCGACAGACGCAGCTGACCAACGAAAGCGTCGGAGAATAGTCCGCATGGCAAAACTGAACCGCGCCGCCCCCGCCCCCGCACCGGCTGCGCCCGCCCCCGCCCTGCCGGTCACCGCCCTCGGCCTCACCGGCTACCTTTTCATCGGTACCGCCGCCGTCCTCATCCCGTCGGTCATGCCCTTCATCACCGACGAATACATGGCCACAGGCCTCACCCTCACCGCCATCGGCTTCATCTTCCCCGCCCGCGCCGTCGGCGGCATCCTCGGCAACCTCCTCGCCGGCGTCGCTTCCGACCGGCTCGGCTACAGCAAGCTCGTCTGGATAGCCGCGCTCGCGCTCGCCGCCTCCATGGTGCTGGTCGCCGGTGCCGGCCTCTGGATCCTATTCCTCGCCGGTTTTGCCCTCATCAGCATCGTCCAGGCCTCACTCACCACCGGCATCAACGCCATGGTCGCCGACGCCAACCGCGACAGCCGCGCCCGCGCCCTCAACGTCCTGCACGGCGTCTACGCCGTCGGCGCAACCATCTCCCCCCTCGTCTTCGCCGTCGTCCTCGAGCAGGGCGTCCCCTGGCGCTGGACCATGGCCGCCACCGGCCTCATCTGGCTCGTCTATGGCGCCTGCGCACTCCTGCTGGTTCGCCGCGTCTCACCCTCCACCGCCTCACCTGCCGGGCCAGCGGCCCCAGCCGCCGGTGAATCTGTGCATGCACAGGATTCAGAACAAAAAAAGACCCCGCAAAGCGGGGCCAGGACCTCAATTCTCTCTTCACTTTGGGCTGAGCTTCAGGACGTACTCTCTTCAAACCTGAGCATGCTGCGCAACGCCGGTTTTCTCGCCCTCTTCCTCATCGCCTTCATCTACAACGGCGTCGCCTTCAGCCTCCTCGGCTGGGTCGCCCTCTTCATGCAGGAGTCCGCCGGCTTCTCCACCTTCTCCTCAATCTCCATGATCTCAGTCTTCTACATCGCCCTCACCGCCGGCCGCTTCATCTGCGCAGCCTACGCCGAGCGCCTCGGCTACGCCGCCACCCTCCTCATCCTCGCCGCCGGCCTCGCCCTCACCTACCCGCTCGTCATCTTCAGCACAACCGCCGCACCCCTCGTCATCGGCATCTTCCTCACCGGCCTCACCCTATCCGGCCTCTTCCCCACCGCCCTCGCCTACGGCACCCGCCTCTACCCCCAGCACAGCGGCGCCGTCACCGGCGTCCTCAACGTCGCCATGACCATCGGCACCATGCTCCCGCCCCTCTGGACCGCCATCTTCTCCGACCTCTGGAGTTTCCAGACCGCCCTCGGCATCAACTACACAATGGCCATACTCCTCCTCGCCGTCTGCCTCTACCTCACCCGCCTCGAACCCCGAACCAAATCGTAGCGGCGCCCCTTGTGGGTGCCCCCGCAGTCGCCCCTGACCACTACCGATTCACTACGCCGGAAAAAGGTTTTTCAGGGGTCCGGTCCAGCCTCTTGCAAGTTTCAAGGTAATCATCGACCGCCTCCTCAAAGGCGGCACGCAGTTCTGCAACCGATTCACCGTGAAAACCCACGATATCGCTGGTGCCGGCAATATGTCCGACAAAGCAGCCGTCGTCTTCACTATAGTCACTGCAGGCAGTATATCCTTTAAACTTCACGACGAGGGTCGCCCACTAAAAACTAAAAACGTGACTGCTCAGTCCTTGCCCCAAGGCGCTCATGATTCAGCATGGCGAAATATGTTACTCTCTCCTCGCTTTTGGGCGGTCGGGCCTATTCGGCCCTCCCTTGTGCGGGGGCTCCGCCCCCGCAACGCCCCCTCTCCTGTCCGCGCCGTAGCAAGTGTCTGGCTAATTTGAAGTTGGCGTCTCGCGGCGGCCGGGCTTCACCCCCCTACCCCCCCGCATCTTGGCAGATTCCGAAAATGTGCCAGCGCAGGCAAGCCAGGCGAGGCCACTCCCATATATCCCCAACGTTCACCGCCAAGACCATCGAGAGCCCGCTACAGAAATGCTGACGGTACATTCCCCCAGGCAGACCGTACACAGAACTTGGCTTGGTAGTTACCCAAAAACTGCCTACTCAAAACTGCCCTTCAAACTCCCCAATCTCCTCTGCCCCATCCAGCACACCGATCTCCAAATGAAACTCCCGTACCTCGCCCGGCTGAATGTGCGTGAGATACCCCTCCCGGCGATTCCAGGCTCGGCCCAGCATACTCACATTCCCCGGCTCCACACCTGTAACATACGTCCCGCGATGAAAGTGCTGCCACTGATTCACCAGCGGGATCTCCGCAATCGGGAACTTCCAGTACAGCCCCAGCCCCAACCCATCATTGACCAGCCCCACATGCACATTCCCGTCCGCATCCGCCACCGGCCTGTGCACGAACACATCGTCGTGGGCCTCCTCCTGCGGCGGCTTCGCCACTTGGTACACCTCCGGCCCGACCTCCTTGTCCTCCAGCCACTCCGTCGTCTTCTCGCTATTGATCAACAGCCGCGTCCCGCTGTCCAGCACCGGGAACCCGGGATTGCAATGATACACAAACATCAGCGGCGACGGGTCCACGCTCAGATTCTCGATGCGGTCGTAAATGCGAATCGACTTCTCCCCCAGCACCGTCGAAATCTCCCGTGTCAACTCCAGGTTCGTCCCGAAAAACACCGCCTCGCGCATCTTCCCATGCACGCGCACAACGTACTGCTCGTCCTCCCAGCCCGCGTTCGCCACCACATTCTTCGCCGGCAAAAACGCCAGCCGTCCGTGCAGCCCCAGCTCCTCGTTCTCCTCCTCCGGGTCTACCTCCGGGTGCCCCGTAAACGTCATCCCACAGCTCACAGTGAGCCCGCCAAAAAACCCCCGCAGCCAGCCATTCCCCTCTGGCTCATAAAACGCCGGCCCCACGTCGCCCGTACTGCTGCGGAAACAAAGCGACATCCCCTTATAATGCGCCGAAGCAATATCCAGCGACCGCCCCGGCAACACCGAAAAGCACAGCCCCGACGCGTTAAACACCTCAATCAAATCCGACCCCCGCTCAATCCCCTCCACCAGCTCAGCCTTCCGCGCCCCCGCCAGCTGCGACATATCCCCAACCAAATCCAACAGCTCCCGCCGGCTATACTCCCGTCCAAACAAAGTAGTCATCATAGAATCCTTTCCATGGCTGAATTTTGGCGTCAACGATAGCACACCGTCCAAACACAAGCAAAGAGGCCGCAGATTCAGACATTTTAGTTCGACGCATGCTCTGCGCCCTTCTGGGTTTTGACGAGTCGAACCTCTTGCCTATCGGCCACCAAAGTGCCAACTGTGGCGCTCAACCGTTGGTGAGTGGAGGAAAAGCCGCCCAAAGGACGCCACTCCCGAAAGAATACGGGATTGGCACTGCTCCTTCACCACTGCACTGCGCACTGGTGTTTGGCACGCGGTCTGATACAAATGACAAACCAGATTCTCTGTTTAAGATGCCTAGGCAGTTGAGCGGGAACCCCACACGAAAGGAAATCGTTCGTACCGGCAAATGGTTTCAGTGTGTGGCAGTTTGAACAAAAGGAGGGCGAAATGGTCAAATCTCTATTGGTGAAAGTGGCGAAATTCGTGATTGTGGCAATAGTTGGATATGTCTTTCAGGAACTTGCAAGCCCGATGAGAAGCGGCAGCGACTTAGACAACCATGCCAACCAGAAGAATCCGAACAATCCGGCATATGCTGCAGCCCGCAACAATCGCGCAAATCAAATGAACCCCAACAATCCAGCCTACTATAAGTCAAGAGCAAACAATCAAAGCTAGAGTCTTAGGCGAACTCTCGATTCCTGCACGCGTTCGACCTCGACGCCCTGTCAACAATGAAAATAACTTACGATTACGAAGCAGATGCCCTATACATCCGCTTCACAGACACCACCGTAACCACGAAACACCTCGAAGACGGCATCGCCCTTGACTACGACGCCGCCAACCACCTCGCCAGCATTGAAATCCTTGACGCCGCCCGGCGCGTGCACAACCCGGAAACTCTCAAGCAGGTTGTTTTCGAAAAAGCGCCCGCCCGCGAGATAGAAGACCAGGTCGCAGCAGGGTAGGGAGTATAACTCGTGGCTGCGGAGCAATCCCCCAAACCTGTGAAACTCCACATCAACCAAGAAGCCGACGCCCTCTACCTCCGCCTCGACGACTCCACCATCGTCGAATCCGAAGAAATCGCGCCCGGCATCGTCCTCGACTACAACGAATCCAACCAGATCGCCGGCATCGAAATGCTCCATCTGTCCAAACGATCCCCCAACCTGAACCTCACTACCCTGGAACTCGTCATCTCCTGACCGGCAGACCTCCCCAAAATTCCCCAATTCCCAACCCAATTACCCGCCCCTCCACATCCAATCTCCCAGTTCCGGCAGCAATAGTTCCCGAAACTGGTCCCCTTTTGACGAGAAACCGCCGCGCAAATCTGCTAACCTTTATACTTGTCCGCAGCATGCATGGGATGACCGGAATCCAAATTCCATCCAAACTATGGCAATGCCGGATTCGGGTGAGTTACACAAAACCCACTCCTGATCTGGCCGAATCCCGTGTAGTAAGCTGTGGCACAACCCGTCTTGTGCGGGGCAACGGTCAGACCCGACGCTGACACGACCCCGCACAAGACAAGGGGGAGAAATGTCCAAAGCAAAATTTGCCAGCCTGCTCGCAGCGCTTGTCATCGGATGCACGAGCATCAGCAGCGTCGCAAGTTACTACCTCAACTCCATCTATTTCACCACTCGGGAACCCTTCGTCTATCCCTGCCAGGATTCAGAGACCGCAGGCAACTGTTGGGAATACACGGACCAACCCGTATCCGAAGGTGCACAGTGGTACTATGCCTGGCCGTCCATCGACCCCACCCATATTCGCTACCAGCCGCAGAGAAGCTGCGTCCTCGACTTCCTCTACCATGACCCACTGCCCCCGGGAACGCTGAGGAGCGGACAGCGATGACAAGATTCAGCATCCTGCTGGCAACAGTGCTCCTCAGCACTGCTCTCGGCGGATTCCTCGGTCGGAAATACTTCACCTACGTCCTCTTCGTCGGCATTGAACCGATTCTCTATCCCTGCCCCTATTCGGAATCTTCATTTGCCGATTACCCGTGTACCTTCCAGCCACACCAGCCGGACCAGAACATCGCGGTCTGGTGGCACGGCTGGCCTACTCAGGACGACAAGCGAACTGCCCCCCAGCCCAGTGGCAACTGCCTGCGCGACATACTCTTCTTCGATCACCTGCCGCCGCCCCCCACCGGCCAATGACCACCTCCCAAGCTTTCCAAACTGTCTGTCAGCCTGAACTCTGCCCTGTACAACCCGGATGCGCCCCAGACATTTCGACTTCGAAACCAGCCTCAATAACGAGATTGACATTCAGTGGCCAGGGACCTCCCAATCGCCTTCATCCACAATCCCCCGATTCGCCCGTTGCTGACTCCAACAGTTCGGAAACTCAGCAACGGGCGAACGCCTCTTCAGACGTCCGCCCGGCTCTCGTAGAGCTGCGCAAACACTCGTGATCTCTCGTACAACGTTCATACGAGCCCTCACCGGGTTCCCTGCGCGACTGTCATCCTGACAGGCTCCAACGAGCCCTGCATCAAGCACCAGACTACCGTCCCACACACGTGAATGCTCGAAGACACTCACAGTCTCTTGTACCAAGCTCATACGAACTGCCCACGAGTTCCCAGTACTCCCAGCTTCCTGCAAATCCGGCTCCGGACAACTTGGCCAGATCAAGCTTTTTTCAATATTGACACACCCCTCAACCTTGTGTATACTGGTCCCCAACCTCACAAAAGTGGGGGGGAAGCGGCTGGGCGGAGCCCGCACTATGGCCTTGCCGACGCTTCATATCAGGCTGAGAAGGAGCACAGGGAAATGCGTATCCAAACGTATGACCAACCCAGTCGGGCGGCCTCGCCCGGCAGACAATCCCATCTGTCCCACTCCGGCAAGATTGTCATCTCCTCCTCCTCTAGCTGCTTGTGTACCACCTCCTCCTGTTGTTGCTCCTGTTGTTGTAGCTAATTCTCTGACAGGCTCATCCAACAGAAACGTGCGTCAACCCTGCGTGGACAGGGCTACCAAACTCTAGACGCACCTCACCGCGATGAGCGCCCGCTAACTTTTCTTCACAACTGAATCAATCCCATATCCGTAGCCCCATTGCCGTGGCGTGCCGATTCTATGCGCAAACCATGCACCGTTGCGCAGGCACCGCAAACAGACCGTCATTGTGGCTGTGGATTGGATGAAATGTAGAGGAACAAACTGTGATTGCTTTCGTGCAGGAAACACTCTCGTTTGATACTTGGCAACCTGACTCAATCAACCACTTTAACCGTCGCCTGGAAGAGTATTCCGCAGAAGAGATTCTGGAGTGGGCGATAGGACAGTTCGGTGAGGGCTTCACTATCGGCTCAGCCTTCGGCGCCAGCGGCATGGCGCTGATCGACATGGCCATGCGCATCAACCCCGATGTAGACATCTTCTACATCGACACCGACTACTTCTTCCCCGAAACTCTCGCCCTGATCGACCGCGCACAGCGCCACTACAACCGCCCCTTCCGCCGCGTTTCCCCCGACATGACCATCGCCGACCAGGAGCGCACCCACGGCCCCGACCTCTACCGCAGCAATCCAGACCAATGCTGCAGCATCCGCAAGGTCGTGCCCATGCAAAAGGCCCTGCTGGGCAGCACCGCCTGGGTATCGGCTCTGCGCCGCGACCAGTCGCCCACCCGCGCCAGCACGCCCGTCCTGCGCTGGAACGACAAGTACGGTGTTGTAAAGATCTCTCCTCTGGTAAAATGGACCGAAGCCGACGTCTGGGCCTACATCCATACCCACGACGTCCCCTACAACGAGCTGCACGAGCAGAACTACCCCAGCATCGGCTGCTGGCCCTGCACCCAGGCTGTCCAGCCCGGCAGCGACTTGCGCGCCGGCCGCTGGGTCGGGCTCAACAAGCTCGAGTGCGGCCTCCATCTTACCTAGCGTTAGCTCTCGTTGGTCCGGTTCCGGAGGCCAACGCCGGCCGACCGCGAATCAATGAACAGTATCGTCCTCATCGGCCACGGCAGCATTCACAGCGACAGCGGTGCCTCCATGATCCGGCTCGCCGCCCGCCTGCGTGAACGCGGTGTCGCGCCCATCGCCGAGGCCGGCTTCCTCAACTTTAGCCGCCCCACCATCGCCGAAGCCGTTGCCAAATGCGTCGGCGCCGGCGCAACCTCTGTCGTTATCCAACCCTACTTCCTCATCGACGGCGTCTATGTCCAGGAGGATCTACCCACCGACGTTGCCAAAGTCGCCGCACAGTTCCCGCAGTTGACCATCCGCGTCGCGCCCTGTTTCGGCTTCCACGAAAAACTGGCTGCCATCGCCCTCGATCGCGTCCTGACCGTCGACCCGGCGCCGGGCGCGTCCAACGGGACACAGTCCGCACTCCTGGTCATGGCCCACGGTACGCCCCTGGAGTACGCCAACCAACCCGTCAGACAGATGACCGCTTGGCTGCACGCAAAGACCCGCTACCCCCTCGCCGCAACCGCCTATCTCGACTGCAACGCCCCCCGCATTGCCGACGCCATCGATGATCTCGCCGCACAGGGCGCCCGCAAAATCGTCTCCCTGCCCTACTTCCTCCACCGCGGCCGTCACCTCCGCCAGGACCTGCCGCAGCTTCTGGCCGCCGCCCGTCGCCGCCACCCCAACCTCACCCTCCTCGAAGCGCCACACCTCGACTACGACCTGCGCCTCGTCGACGTCATCACCGACCGCATCACCGAGTTGACCCTCTGACAGCAGCCTTTCCCCTTGCGCTAAAGAGCAAACCCGATGAAAATGTAGCGCACACATTCGCTGTAGGCGCCCACGGGACACACTGACGACTGACCATTAACCACTGATCACTACAAAATGACTACCCAAATCGATTTCTCCCCCAAGCCTATATTCTCGCTCGAAGGCACAGACCGGGACACCCCGCCCACCGGACTGATCGCGCCGGCACGCTACGTGCAAGGGCCCGGTCTGCTCGACCAACTCGGCGTTTTCCTAAAGCTGGTCCCCAGCACACGACCTGCTGTCTACATCAGCGCCGGTGGAATGCGCCGCCACGGCGAGCAACTGCTCGGCGGCCTGCGCGCCATGCACATCGAGGCAACGGTCGAAATCTTCGAGGGCGAGTGCTCCTACACCGAGATCGAACGCGCCGCCGCCAGCCTGCGAGCAAAGGACACGCCCTTCGACAGTCTGATCGCGGTCGGAGGCGGCAAATGTCTCGACGCCGGCAAATGCGTTGCCGTCCGGCTCAATATCCCCGTCGTCATCGTCCCCACCATCGCCTCCACCGACGCGCCCTGCTCCGCCCTGTCCGTCATCTACACCGACGAGGGCATCGCCCACGGCGGCGAGTCCTTCCCCGACAGCCCCGCGTTTGTAGTGGTCGATTCACAGTTGATCGCGGCCGCGCCCGTGCGCTACCTGGTGGCCGGCATGGGCGACGCACTCGCCACCCGCTACGAAGCCCGCACCTGCTACCGCAACCCGGCCGGCCGCGCCGTCATCGGCGGACGCCCCACCATCGCCGCCCAGGCCATCGCCGAACTCTGCGCGCAGACCGTCTTCGATGATGGCGCGGCCGCCGCCGAAGCCAACTACCGCGCCGAGACCAACCCCGCCCTGGAGCGCGTGATCGAAGCCAATACGCTACTGAGCGGCATCGGCTTCGAAAGCGGCGGTGTCACCGCCGCCCACGCCGTTGCCATGGGCTTCACCCGCCTCCCCGTCGCACGCGAAAGCTACCTGCACGGTGAAATGGTTGCCATGGGACTGCTCACCCAACTGACTTTGGAGCAGTCCTTGGACGAATGCAAACAGGTCGCCCGCTTTTGCGCCGAAATCGGCCTGCCCACCCACCTTGCCCAGCTCTCCATCGACGCCGCAGCCGACGGCCCCGACCTGCAAGAAGCCATGGCCCACAGCGCTGCCACGCCGCTCATGGACAACGAGCCCTTCGACGTCACGCCTGATAATACCTGGACCGCGCTCCTGCAGGCCGACGAAATCGGCCGCGCCGCCACCGCCGCCGTCGGCGACCAGGCCTACCACCGCCTGCGCGCGTAACCCGCCTCTTCTCCCCCGCACCCTGTTCCAACATCGCGCCTCCTCCGGGCAGGGCCGTATGCGTCAATCCTTGCGCCAAACGTCCGGCCCGCTATAATGGATCAATCCCTACTCCGCTGGCGCGCGCATCCCTTCCACTCGTATGCACGTGTCCGCCTCGCCCGCAAAAGGTGAATTCGACCAATGCCGCGCACTCGTTTTGTCACCCTCTCCGAAGCCGCATCTCTCATCCCCGACGCCGCGATGGTCGCTGTCAACTCCTCCAGCGGACTGCTCTGCCCCGACGCACTCCTGCAGGCCCTGGGCGAGCGCTTTGACCAGCACGGCCATCCGCAGGACCTGACCACCATCCACCCAATCGCCGCCGGTGACATGTACGGCATCGACGGCATCGACCACATCGCCCGCCCCGGCCTGCTGGCGCGCGTGATCGCCGGGTCACTCCCCTCAGGCCCGTCCTCCATGGAATCACCCGCCATCTGGCGCATGATCTACGAAGACGAAGTCGAAGCCTACAACATTCCCAGCGGTCTCATCTTCCACCAGCTGCGCGAAGCCGCGGCCAAACGCCCCGGCGTCCTCACGCAACTGGGTATGGACACCTACCTCGATCCACGGCGCCAGGGCGGCCGCATGAACGAGCGCACCCGCGAAGATATCGTGCAACTGGTGGAGTTTGACGGCCAGGAGTGGCTCTACCTGCGCGCCCTGCACCCGGACGTAGCTCTGATCAGGGCGACCACAGCCGACGAGTTGGGCAATCTCACCTTCGAGCGCGAAGGCGCCTTTCTCGGTGCCTACGATGTCGCCCTGGCCGCGCACAACAACGGCGGCGTCGTCATCGCCCAGGTCGAGCGTCGCGTCGCCGCCGGCACCCTTCTCGCTCAGAACGTGCGCGTGCCCGGTGTTCTCGTCGACGCCGTCGTGGTCGTGCCCGACGCCATGCAGACCACCCAGACCGACTACGACCCCGCCATCAGCGGCGAAGTACGCGTCCCCTCCGAGACCTTCGAGCTGGCAGAGTGGGGCCTGCAGAAGGTGATCGCCCGCCGCGCCGCGCTCGAACTCCGCGACGGCGAAGCCGTCAATCTCGGCTTCGGCATCTCCGCGCTCGTGCCCCGCGTTCTCTTGGAAGAGGGCCTGGACGGTGCCGTCACCTGGGTGATCGAGCAGGGCGCCGTAGGCGGCATGCCGCTGGGGGGCTTCCAGTTCGGCTGCGCCGCCAACACGCAGGCCATCATCCCCTCACCTGATCAGTTCAGCTACTTCCAGGGGGGCGGCTTTGACCGCTGCTTCCTCTCCTTCATGCAGATCGACCGCGAGGGTAACATCAACGTCTCACGCTTGGCCGCCCGTCCCCACGTGACCGCCGGTGTCGGCGGCTTCGTCGACATCACCGCCAGCGCCCGCAACATCGTCATTAGCGGCACATACACCGCAGGCGCCCGCCTCGACGTTGCCGGTGGCCGCCTGCACATCGAGCGCGAGGGCAGAGTGCGCAAATTCGTCAATGAGGTCGAGCACGTAACCTTCAGCGGCCGCCGCGCCCGCCAGACCGGCCAAAACGTGCTCGTCATCACCGAACGCTGCGTGCTCCGCCTCGACGCCGGCGGCTGGACCGTCACCGAAATCGCGCCCGGCGCCAACCTCGAGCAAGACGTCCTCGCCCAATGCGAGTTCCCCCTCGCCGTCGCGCCCGACCTGCGCGAAATGGAGCCCCGCCTCTTCCAGCCGGAGCGCATGGGTCTTCAATTAATGGAGAGTGACTGAACTACTGCCTGCCAGTGGGGTCTTCGAGGTCTTGGAAACTCAAGTCGCAATTCGAGGGAACAATCGTGTATGAGCGGCGCAACTAAAAACTAGAAACCAAAAACTGAAAACTCTCAATAAGCCCCTTCTCCGCCCAAAACCTTCGGGATCGTGCGCAGCAGAATGCTCAGATCCAGTGTCACGCTCCAGTTCTCGGCGTAGTAAATGTCGAGCAGGACCATCTCATCGAAAGTCAGATCGCTGCGGCCGCTGACTTGCCACAGACCCGTCATCCCCGGGCTGACCGACAGCCGCTTACTGTGCCAGTCCTTGTACTGCGCCACCTCCTCCGGCACATTGGGACGGGGCCCCACAAGGCTCATCTCGCCGCGCAGCACATTGATCAGATTCGGCAGCTCGTCCAGGCTCGAGCGGCGCAAAATCCGCCCAACCGATGTGCGCCGCGGGTCGTCGCGCATCTTGAATAGCGGCCCCGTCGCCTCATTTAGATCGGCGATTTCGTCAAGCTGTGCATCAGCATCCGCGATCATCGAGCGAAACTTGAAAATCTTGAACTGCCGTCCGTTGCGCCCGACGCGCGTCTGGGAGTAAATTATCGACCCCGGCGAACTGAAACGGACAGCCAGCCCGATCAACGCCGCCAGCGGCAACCCCAGCACTAACATGACAGTGGCCAATGTCACATCCAGCGCCCGCTTCACGAACAAATTCCAGCCCGCAATCGATACCGCCCGCGTCGTGATCAGCGGAATCCCGTCCAGCCGCTCCACCTGCATCTGGTTCTTAGTCAGCTGGAAAAAGTCCGGCACGATCTGTGCTCTGACACCGTTCTGCTCACACAGATGAAGCAACCGCGCCACGATGCGGTGGCTCCGCCAGGGCAGGCAGATGATGGCCGTGTCGATGTCACTATCTTGCAGGATGTCGTAGAAGTTGGTCAAAGGGCCCAGTGCCTGAAAGCGGCCGATGTCCGTCTGATTGATGTCCGGATCGTCGTCCAGAAAGCCGACCAATTCGTATCCGAGGCTCGGGCGCGCCGCAATCGTGCGCATCACCATCAACCCCACGTCGCCGGCGCCCACCAACACCACACGTTCCAGACCGATCCCCTGGTTGCGCAGATAGCCCCGCACCGTGTAGATCACCGCCCGGCTGATTCCCAGCAACAGCGTAACCAGCACCGCCGTATACAGGAAGATCAGACGGCTGAAGGACAGCTGCCCGAAGGCCAGGTTCAGAATAATCAGGACGACAACGCCGATCGTGGTCGCGCTCGCGATGGCGTAGACCTCCTCAATCCAGAGGCGGTCTCGTCGGTAAACGTAGACCTTGGAGAACTGAAACGAACAGAAAAGGAGAAAAACCAGCGCCAGTCCGAACGGCAGATAGGTAACCAGTTCAGCCTGGTTTGCCGGATCGACGGTGAGGAACCATTGCAGCCGGTAGCGCACCCAGTAGGCCATCACAAACGCGGCAACGATCAGAATCAGATCGCTGATACGCAGTAGCGCCGGCCACCACCGCGACGGAACCCGTATGAGCAGGGCAATCAACCAGCTTCTGTCAGGTGATCCTGTTGCCTCCCCGCTTGTCCGCCGCCCGTTGAGGGTCTGTTGGGATGTCTGGCGGCCTTGGCGCTGTTTCATCTGTACGGTTGACATCGGCATCCAATCAGTGGCCAGTGGCCTGCGGTGTGCGAAATGCTGCTCCTGCTATGTACCGTCCTCTATCCTCCATTGACTGCACTTTCATATACATCCATCGTTTCTTTCGCAGTCCGTTCCCACGAGAAATTCCTCGCCTGCCGAAGTCCTAGCTTTCGCAACGCAGTGGTGGTTTGCTGATCTGTGAACAGACATTCGAAAGCGTTTTGGAGAGCGGCCTGGTCACGCGCCGGTACGATCAGCGCCGCGTCGCCCGCCACCTCCTTCAGGCTCGGCGTGTTGCTACAGATGACCGGTGTCCCCGATGCCATAGCCTCCAACACCGGCAAACCAAATCCCTCGAACAGACTGGGGTAAACGAATCCGCTGGCCGCGTTGTACCACAAGCTCAGGTCTCGCTCCGGCAGGAAACCGGGGAACTGCACAACCGGCCCTTTCTCCGACTGTCCGCCCGTCAAGCCCAACTCGTCCGCCAGACTGAAAATCTCTTGGTAATGCCAGCCTTTGCCGCCCGCCACCACCAACCCTACGTCTCGCCCGATTGCACTCTCCCCCCGCCACTTCGCAAAAGTCCGCAGCAGATGGGGTAGGTTTTTGCGCGGCTCTAATGTGCCAACATAAAGCAGGAACCTCTCCGGCAACCCCATGAGATCGCGAAAATCGGTGACCTCGGCAGCCGGTAGAGGCCGGAACTGCTGGCCAACCCCATTATACACCACCTCCACGCGCCGGCTTTCGACCCCGAACTCCGCTCGCACGTCCGCTGCCGTCTGCTTGCTGACAGCGATAACCCGCCGCGCCCGTCGGGCGCTGGCACGGCACAACTGCCCAAGGTAGAATCGCTTGAGACGGGGGAAACGCTCCGGCATCCGTACAAAACTGAGATCATGCACCGTCACCACCCCGGGCACCCTCGTCGCCAGCGGCAATGTATTCACCAGGCCGTGCACAAGATTCCCTTGCGCCGTCATCGCCGCAAGCGGCAGCGCTGTCTGCTCCCAGATGATGCGGGGCACCGGATCGCCCGCCGGCCAGCGCGTATAGCGCAACTCCATCCCTGGATGCCTCTGCGAGAGGCGAAAATCGCGGTCATTGACGAAGGCCGTCACCTTGGTTCCGTCGGTCTCGTCCGCAAGCGCTGTCAGCAGGTTGCGGCAGTAGTTGCTGACCCCGGCCCCCCGGTAACCACCTCTTGTATGGAGGAGTTGGGCGTTGACGACGACTCTCATAGTCAGTAACTTCCAGTGAACTGCTAGCGGCCATGGGCCACCGCCCTGTAGGCCGCCACCGTTTGGCGTGCAATCTCTTCCATCGTGTAACGGGCTAGCACCCGTTGCCTCCCAGCAGAGGCAAGATGGCTGCGAGTTGCCCCATCCTGCATCAGTTGCTGCAATTGCGACCGCAGCGCCTCCACATCCCCTTCTGGGAAGACCACTCCGGCATCTCCGATCACGTTGGGGATCTCTCCGCTACTGCTGCCAAGCACCGGTACCCCGCAGGCCATCGCCTCGATCAGGACCCGTCCGAACTGTTCCTTCCAGTTGCGCCGCGTCCGGCTGGGCAGCACCAGCACGTCCAGCGAGCGATAGAATCCGGGCATCTCCCCGCTGGGTAGTCTGACGCCCATCGTCACCCGGTCTGCAATGCCGCTCTCGGAAGCCAGTTTCCGCAGCGCCTCGATCTCTTCCCCGCTGCCCACCAGCGTCAAGCGCCACGCACCATCCAGACCATCGCACGCCAGCAGCAGCAGGTCCAGCCCCTTCTCGGGCAACAGGCCCCCGGCGTAGCCAATGTGAAACGGCTCGTCCTGCTTCTCGCGCCCCACCCCATCCAGATCAGCCTGCGGCCGGAAGATCGCAGGATCGACGCCGAACTGCGGCAGCACCACGACCTCGCCCTCGTACCCCTTGCGCACCAGAACCTCGCGGGCCTCGGCATTCCCCGCGATCGCCACTCCACAGCCGCGGTACACATGGCGCTCGAACCAGTTGAACGGCGGCGGATAGCGGCGGAGCAGGTTCTGCCAAGTAAAGAAAAGAGGCTTCGCGCCCACCGCCCGCGCCGCCCGCACACCGAGAAACGTAGCCAAATTGTATGGCTCCTCATCCACATGCACAACCTCCGGTTTCAGCTCCCGCAGCGCCTTTACCAGAGTAGGATAAAAGTGCATATGATAAGCGCCGTTGAATAGGATAGGAATCGTACGCAGTTCGTAGCCGACCGTGTGCAGCCGTTCCGCCTTTTGTAACCCGCGCCGGTCCCGCCAACTCGGCGGCGTCAGCACCGTCAACTCCACCCCCAGGCGCGCGATCTCCTCCGCCTTCCTCTGATACGCGCCCACAACGAGCGCCTTGCTAACGAGCACAACGCGCAACAGGTTCCCCCTCCGGCTGACGGCTGATGGACTCCCCCAACATACCCCCACCGATTATAGCGGAGCCGCGCGCGCTGCTCAAGAGCGGAGTGGAGGAAAGTGTTCCCCGATCAGGAGCAAATGCGGGGACGATATCGTGGTTCTAGAGATTCAGGATGCGGTGACAACGAGCGGAGCAGAAAGGAGTCACTTGCGCATGACCCCAAAATGAACACGAGACAGATCCTGACGACAACGGCTCATCAGAATCTTCGCTCTCCGTGTGGATTCAAACCTACTTAAATTGGCTTCAAAGATCAGAGGCGTTCCCGCGACTGGTTTAGGGCTAAAAAATGGCTTTCCAGATGGGTGGATTGCTTCGGTATGGAACCAATAACTGTCTTTGGTCGAAAAGTCGGAGACATTATCCGACGTTAAGACCCCTCTGGACCATAACCACCCAATCGTCTGCTGAACCAAGCCATACCAGGACAGAAGCTGAAGTTCACTGCCATCAGGAAATCGAATGAACTCTGGACGATTCGATGTTTTAAGCGCAACGAACCTCGACAGTGGCACCCAGTCAATCGAATCAGAAACGGATGGTACCGGGTCACAGATTGAAGGGGGAGCGGCTACTGAAACTCTTGCTGGTTCAACTAGGCCCGAAGCCAAGTTGGGCCGCCAGAGGAACAAGAGTTTGAGTGCGCTACGATGAGATAATGAGGACGAAATCTTTAGGTTCAACAATTGTCTTATGTTCGACGTATCACTCCGGAGTACCTCGTACAGTTCCCACCGGTCACCGTCTGTTAATCCGGCGAACTCGACACCAGCTATACTGGCGTTATCTGTCATCTGTTCCAAAAACGGTTGCAGTGGGCCGCCAAGTCTCTTGGCCTCAACGATAGCGACTGGAAGGCTGTTCTGCCCCAGCAATGCATAGTCAATCTTGCGTCCGCTGACATCATATTCCGGTATTACCGTTGAAGGATTTGTTGTGTCCCACCCAAGAACTTGCAAGAGCGGGTCGATCAATGCCACGCGCGTGCGCGTCTCGCTAACGCTCAGTGTAGGGCCATGATCTTCGATACGCTGTCTCAGCGTCTCAATGATAGCGATTAACTCGTCTAGAAGCATATGGTTTCTCCTTCATTCAGAAGAAGGAATGCCGCTTGTTCTGTAAATGTGCAGGCGCAGCTGACGGAAACTGCGAACTTTTCCTACTCCTTCCCGCCAGCCAAGGCTGGACGAACAGGGCTTATCTCTCGTCAGCCCAGCGAGCAGGAGGCCATTCTTCAATCTCCTGCCCCATCGACCTCACCAGCCGACCAAATGAGCCGGCGAGCTTGCGGAAAGACCGCGATCGCCTATGCGCGGTCATCAACGAGAACGATGCGCTCAATGCCGGCTGATCTGTCGTTTCGAGGTAGGTTGCGCCGGCTTCCATCCGCGCTTCCAACTGCCCTTTGGCGCCGCGAGGCTGTTCTGGCACCGGATGGGGCTGTGCGTCAGCTCGAATTCGTCGATGGCCTCGAATCGATTCGATTGAGGCCAAAAACCAAGCTTCAAACTCCCGGTGGGCAATGACAACCTCACAGGGTACGACTCCAGCCTCAGCAGCAGCCCACTCCTGGACGGCCGGGCCTAACTCGGCAGGGCAGTCCGAATCTCCGTCGAAAAGGATTAGAACACCTCGACACTCTGGTTGGAGGAGTGCCAACCTCACAGCTTTCTTCAATTCGGTCTCACGTACCAACTGGTTGCGTGGTTTTCGGATCGGTCGACCGATACCCACCATCCAGACTTCTGCTTCTTCGAGCAGGCGACACAACAGGATCGGCAAGGCCTCCACTTCGCCGTAACTTTCGACTATCGGTTGTATTTTCAAGACAATTCGCCTTCGGGGAAGAGATCGAGCTGGCGAGGATCGTTGACGAAGAGGTCGGCCGCGGTCAAGGCGTTGGCGCGCAGCAGTTCACCGGCCCCCATCAGGTGCTTGTTCAATGCCTGCCGTACCAAAGGCGACACGGAACATATGCCTGTCCTGTCCGCCTCCCATTGAACAATACGGAGGTGTCGATCTTCGATCCAATCGGCGTCGAGAATGTCTGGGCTGTGCGTGGTCACGACAACCTGCATGGAGCGTCCGGCATGGCGCAATACATCCAAAACTGATCCCAAAGCGCCTGGGTGTATAGTGGCTTCCGGCTCTTCGATAACGAGGAGAGAAGGCGGAGGACGCTGAAAAACCGCGGCGAGCAGGCCCAACACGCGCAACGTGCCGTCGGACATATTGAAGGCTTCAAAATTCATGTGCCCAGTCGGGGCCCAGTCCTGCGCAAATTCCAATGTCAGCTTGTTGCCGTGTCTCTTGGGCTGAACGTCGACGGTCCGGGGCACGATGCGTTCGAGAAGCTCGAGGATTGTCTGCCAGTCATCTTGGGCGGCGCTCTTGATCTCCCGCAGGACACTGGCTGCGTTTCTGCCGTCTGGATGCAGCCGAACACCCTCGTCCGGGTCCTGCATCTCCCGCAAAGCAGCCGGTTCGATGCGGCAGGTCTGCATTCGGGATAGAAACCGCAATACGGATTGAAAGCGCTTATCGCCTCCTACCAGCGGAAGAGCCAAGGCGTTAGACTCCAAGACAGGGTCTAAGGAATCTACATTACTACGCCATTCAGAGTCCGGGCCAGAGCGGTCGAACCAACTGCGGGTTCGATCAGTTCGACGCACGATACACTGTTCCCGTATGACCTCGAAACCGTATTCTCCAAGAGGTCTCAATTCGAATCCATATCGTGCTTCTACCGTCTGCTCGTCTGGACGTAGCAACAAGACCGCCAAACCTAAATTTGACGGCTGCCCGTAGACCGACCTGCGGTTTCCGACCGAGTGAAAACCCCCGCGACGAGCAAGAACCGCTTGCAGGGGGGAGGCCATCGCTTCAGCCAGGAACGCAAATGCATCAGCAAAGTTACTCTTGCCGGAACCGTTCTGCCCAACGAGAAATGTGGGGTTGTCGAACTCCACTACCTCTGCAGGCAGGCTACGGAAACGTTTCAATTTCAGTGTGCGAAGAATCGGTTCAGACATGGGTATCACGCCCCGTTGTCCGTATGAGTAGGTTTGGGGGATGAAGACATCGGCAGACTCCCGCCTCGACCGTACATATTATGCCTTCCGTGACGGCATCTGACAATGGGATACGCTCTCTAGAGTGTGGCGTTCAGAATTGGCCATCAGATGACGGCACTCAATGGGCGGGACTGTCTGAACGGCGCTCTTGCAATTCAGGGATGTACAGGACCGCATTCCGACATCGCCTCAACTCTTGGCCCAACCCTGAACAACAATGCAAGTTCCCAACCACCCCTCACCCCAAACTCCACCCACACGCATACGCAACAAGCCCCAACTTGCGCGCCACCGCCAGCGAAGCCCCGTTCTCCCACGACGTACTGTAAAGCGGCACGCGCCCCGACGCCCGCACCGCCAGCGCCCATGCCGCCGTCACCAGCGGGCCGAACCCCCTCCCCCGGAACGCCTCCGCCGTCTCCAGCCCTGCCTCTGCCGCCTTCTCCGACCGCCGCGCACAGAAGCAGACGCTCACAGCATGGCCGTCCTCCATCACCGCCACTATCGGCAATCTCCCCGGAATCTCCGTAGCCGTCCACCCCGAAAAATGGCGCGCCAGCAACGGCAACGCATTCACGTGCACCGTTGTGTCAGGCTGTTCGACTGTCTTGGGAAAATGGAACGCCGGCCCCGCGTATACTTCACCGCCGACCAGCGTCCTGTACCGTTCCGCATGCACAGGAGCGTCACGAAAATCCGCCACCGACGGTTCCACCCGTGCCAGACCGTCAAGCTCCTCCTCGATCCCGTGCGGCACGTCAGCCCGTACCGCCCAGGCGCATCCTGTCCTGCCGCGAATCAGCGCAAACTTCGGCCCTGGTTCCGGGTTCGGCTCACGCGTCCCGAGGATCCGGCCGGCGCTATCCAACAGAAACAGCGTGTGAAGGTGGAGGCCGGGTGTGCTCACAGGACAACCAGAGCGCCGTCACCGCTGCATTCGAATAAGACTACTCGCTCAAATCCACCGACAGCAGCAGATCTCGCATCTGGATCGTCTCCGACAACGTATCGACCTCGTTGCAGCCCTCCCAGTCGACCCACACATACTCGACGCAGACATAGCCCTCGTAATCGGCATCCCGCAGCGCCCGCACAACCCGCGGGTAATCGATCACATTGTGCTGCATCAGCGACTGCAGGCGGTTCTTATGTCCCCCACGCGCATGAAAGTGGGACGTGTACGGGATTAGCGTTTCACTCTCGTCATCGCCGATATCCCGGTAGGCGAAATGTGAATAATCCAGCGTCAGCGTCAACCCCGGCGTCATCTCCAGCATACGATGCGTCTGCTCCGGCGTGCGCGTCAGCGACTCAACGTTGGGCTCCACCGCGCATACACATCCCGCCGCCTCCGCCAGCTCCACCCGCCAGGCCAACTCCTCGCACGCCCGCTCCAGCGAAGTCTCGTACGATTCACCCTCCCACGGCAACCCCGGCTCAATCGTGATATGGGACGCATTGCACCGCAGCGTGAACTCAACGACGCGCGCGAACAGGTCGCGCGCCTGCCTGCGCTCCTTCGCGTCGGGATGATTGATCGCCAGCGCCGGCAGCCCCGGCCCGGAAGCCTGAAAATAGACATCCGCGATCTCCAACCCCTTGTCATGGACCCGGCTCGACAGGTCCCGCGCCGACGCCGCCAGATTGTCCATAACGTGGCTGGGATAGATGTGGGAGCGGTCCTCAAACAGCCCGATATCCACCCCCTGAAACCCCATCATCGCGATCAGAGTCAGCACGTCGTCATGCGGCAGCAGCGGAAAGGTGAAATCCGGGCACGATAGTTTAAGTTCCATCTCGCAACTCCTTCTTCTGTTGGAAGATACGGCGCCGAACCCTGACAATTAGCCGCCGGCCTCAATGTGAACGACGATATCGTGGCTGAACGGCCCCAGATCGATTCCCGTTTCACCGCCGGCAAGGTCTTGCGCCTCTCCTGTGTACCTTCCCTCCTCCGGGGAATAGAGCCGCGCCGAGTAATTGCCCGCCGGTAGCGCGAACGCCAGGCGGCCCTGACAGGGCTGCCCCAGTGAAGGGTCATCCACCTCGCGCTGATCGGCCACATAGACGACGTAGGCCCGCCCCGGCCGCGCCAGCGCGATCCCGATCGTGTCCGCCGGCGTCTCCCTGGCAAACTGCGGCTGTGGCGCCATCTGCACAAAATCGACCCCGTGAATGAACACCGACAGATTCTTCATCCAACTGCGGATCATCGCCTGCGAGGCCGGTGTGCCCGCCTCCTGCCCCCCGGCCTGGACCGAAAAATCGATCATGTTGTAGTGGCCGCCGCTGCAGACTGTCGCCCACGCCCGTTTGCGATGCACGATCCACGACTCCTCGTCCAGCGAGCTCGTCGCCGCGTTGTCCTCGTCGAAAACAAACGGTTTACCCGTCTCTTGGACCGTCGTCCACAGGTGCTGGATACGCGCCAGCCTCAGGTCGCGCTGCATAAACCGCGACAGCGGCGCCAGGATCAAACCCTTATAGGTCAGCTGCTGGTAGTCATGCAGATTGATCGCGTCAACCGACGCCTCCCCCAGGATCTGCTCCAGCGCCGTGTCAGTGCGCCAATTTTCCACTGGCACCTGGAAGATCAGATGCTTCTTGGCGAGCCCTGCTTCTGTCGCCCTGATCTGGTCCCGCACCGCCTCCTGCCAGCCGTCCACCTCCGCCTGCGTGGCAAACTCCGTCTCAGGCAGCATCCCCGCCCTGGTCGTGAACGGCTCGTTGCAGACTTCAAAGTAGAAGCAGTCGTAACCGTTTACCTCCTCCACAACCTTGCTGACGTATGCCATCTGTCTCTCCGTCAGCGCCCTGTCCCGACCCGAAATGTAGTCCTGCCACGCAATGTCACCCACCCCATTGACGTTATTCTGGATATTTAGCGGGTTCAGCCCCCACACCGCGTCCGTGTACGTACTGCTGAACAGCGTGAGTTCCACGATCACATCCCGCTCCTGCGCTGCCGCCAGAAAACCGTGTAACCGCTCGAAATACTCCGGGTTCCACCGGTCCAGATCAAACTTGGGATAACCGTCCGTGGCAAAGCCCGGTCCGCTGCGCAGCCACGGACTTACATATTCGCCCGGCAACGGCTTGCACGGCGAATGCGGATTGATCGGCTTCACCTGCGTAGCCGGATCAAACACCTGCAGCTCGCGGAAGAGCAGAAAACAGCGGCTCAGCGTCTGTCGCTTCTCGGCAGCATCGTCCAGGTAAGCGACATAGTCGAAGTTGCGGTTGATCACCGCGCCGTAATGCTCTGTCGCCGTGATCAACACCAGCGGCCTGCCACTGTACAGAAAATACCGGGGATTCTCAGGATGCAACCCGATCGGTGTCGACATGCTCTGCCTCCTCGGCTGGACCGTCAGCGTAAAGCGGTATCACCGGCCACTGACCAGGAACTATTCATTGCTAAGTTTCACCATGCGGCGCAGGCTCTCTTCCACCTCGTTCAGCGGATGCTGAAGCGCTTCCTCACGCAGCCTGTTGAATTCGGGGTAGCCCTGTCGTTCCTCTTCCGCCCATTCGCGGGCAAACTCGCCGTTCCGAATCGACCGCAGCGCCTGACCCAGCTTCTCCTTGAACGCCGCACCCGGCAGGACCCAGTCCGACCGGGACAGATTTCCGTACATGCTGGTCTGCGAATGGTACGTCATCTGCTTGAAAAATCCGATATCGGCCATCTCGGCTGCCGTTTCGGCCAGCTCCTTCGAGGCGTACAGTTCCAGCGCGACCACCTCCGGCGCAAATCCGGCCTCCACCAGGAACTCGTAGGTGTGCAGCAGGACTTGCCCCATCGCCGGATCGAAAGTCTGCTCCAGCAGCAGATCGAGGTCGGTCTCCTCCTCGAATGACTGCTCGATCACCGCATTCCGCGTCGCCCCGATCCCCTTGGCAATCGCCAGCGCAGTCGGCATAGCCCGTCCTGACGCATCCTGGTGTACTCCCACATAGGCCGCGGCCCCGCTGCCTTCGACGTACAGATCGCGCACGACTTTGCCGATCATGCGCGGCGCAACCATGATAACGTCTACATCGTCCGGCGGACAGATCAACTCGAAGCGGATGTTGTAACCGTGCGCGAAAACAAGCGTATCTCCGCCCCGCAGATGCCCTGCAATGTCGCTCTCGTATACGGCCGGCTGCGCCTCGTCCGGGATGAGCATGAACAGAATGTCGGCTCGCCGGGCCGCCTCGCCTATGTCGTAGACCGGGAACCCATCCGCTTCAGCCCGTTTCCAACTGTTATCGGAAATCCCCCCGATGATCACGTCCACACCGCTGTCGCGCAGGTTCAGCCCCTGGGCGCGTCCCTGGTTGCCGTACCCGACGATAGCGACCGTCCGCCCCCGCAATACGCCGAGATCGGCGTCTTCTTCTCTATAAACCTTGAGCATGAACTCGTTCCTCATTGATTCTTGGTCCGGCTTTCTCAGTATAAGCGCACCCGAAAGCCGCGCGCGATGACCTAAATCCAGGAACTGGCTACCGGATATCCTGGCTCACGCCTCTTGAACCGCCACCAGCGAGTCGTCATGCTCCAGGAATTCCAGATCATACTGCTCCCAGTAATACTGCAAATCCTTCGACTCCCAACCGGCGTAAATATCTTCCCAGGGCAGAACATTGCAGTGGGGTGTGATCGACTTCACTTCGATCGGCAGCGAGGGCGGCTGATAACGGAAGTCCACCGACAGCCGTATCTGGTTCTCGGTCCGGTTCGGGATCGACTTGTGGACGGTCAGGCTGTGAAATACCAGCACGTCGCCGACCTGAAAGTCGGTCTCGAACCATTCCTGCGGTGCGTCCTCGTCAGCGAAGATAACATGGCGGCCCCCTGCCCCTTCTGCCTCCCGCACCGGCAAAATGCCCAGCTTGTGCGAGCCGCGCAGCACACTTAGCCCGCCCAGCTCCCGCGGGCAGTCGCCAAGTGGGATCCAACAGGTATAAACAGTCTTCGAGCCCTGAATAAAAATGTGATCCTGATGCGCCGGCGTCGGCGCGTTGCCCTTCGCCGGGATCATCAAGCGCGCAATCTTGAGCGCATGCACCAGCACAGTCTCATCGATAAGTTGCCCCAGCATATCGACCAGCGTCGGATTGTGCGCGAAGCGGTGAAAGGATTCCAGTCGCTGGACGTCGCCATAGGCTTCCGGCGGCACACCGACTCCGCAGAATGGCTCCATCCCGTCAGCCGAGGGATCGGCGATGCCGTCCATCAGCGCTGTGCCCGGCGCAATCCAGCCGTAGTTGTCGCAGATCTCCAGGATCTGGCGTCGCAGAGCCGCGACCTCATCCCCGGGCAGCAGGCCGCGAAAGAACAGAAAGCCGTCCGCCGCCATCTGCCGGCGCATCGCCTGGCGATCATCGAGCAGAGCATTGTGTTCCTGAAATTCAACTGTCTTGTTCATCATTCCTCTCCATGACAAAAACCCAGTCCCAGAGGATCGGCGCTTTCGGCATCGTGCAGTTCCCCTGCGCGTCCCCCCTGAGCGGTACTGATTCATGTTCCTGACCAGATTGTACATCATAATAGAAGCCGCGATACACAACACCCGTCTCCAAGCCGGTGATCGTTACCTCCCCGCGGTTGACGTAGCGGATCGACGGGCCGGGCAGATAAAAGATCCGCACCTTGCCGGGGATGCCCGCCGCATAAGGCATGAAACGGTTCTCGACCGTGTTGTGAGGCTCCACCCATTCCGGATGCGGCTCGAATTCCCACCAGGCATAGCGCTCCAGCAGGCGCTTGGAGTTGCCGACGTGGGTCGAGCCGGGCAGTCGCGCGGCTTCGTTCCACGGCCTGTTGCCATAGGAGGCTCCGTGCGGCGACGGGCCATAGGGCTTTTCGGGCGTGTTCATCTGCCAAATACCCATCGCCCCGTACGTGTGGCCGCCCGCGCCGGAAAGAACCGCAGTCCAGAAGAAAAAACGCTGCGTATCCGGATGGCTCATCTCCATCTCACCCTCATAGTTGACCTCAGCCACCAGCACCGGGATTCGCGGCCCCTCCTCCACAGCGCTCACGACGAGATGCGTCATGTCCGTCATTGTCTGGTAGCCGAGATGCGCCGGATGCAGCATATTGATCTCCACCAGCGAAGGGTCATCCACCGTCAAATGTGCGAAGCCATTGGGATGAATCGTCTGCGGATGCCCATAAGGATCGGTCGCCTTCACAGTCCGCATAATCTCCGCCCAGATGGCGCGCTTCTCAGCAGGCAGCCAGGTCATATCCGCTGTCGTCACCAGTTGGACCTCGGTGCGCCACTGCTGAAATTCGGCGGTATCCTCCGCAAGATAGTAGGGCATCAGCGCCTCGCCCGCCGTGCACCAGACGACCGGGTTCGCGCCGTAACGTGCGATCAGGTAGCGCCAGTGCTTCTTGACCACCTCCGGCCCCGCGAAGTCGATGAAGAAACCCCATAGGCCGACGATACAGGGGAGCAGCCCCGCGCGTACCAGGTGGGCGATGCGCAGGTCGGCGTGGTCGAAATAGGCCGGATTGATACGCGTGAACTCGCGGTCCCAGGGGAAACCGGCTTCGTTCGCGCCTCGTTCGTCAAACGGCTCCATATCGGGATACAGTCCTGCGATGATCTGGATCACGCTGAATCCCTTGGCCGCGCGGTCAGCCGCCAGCTCCTGCACATCTTCCGGCCAGCGCAGGCGTTTGCACAATCCCATCCACCACGTGTCGGCCAGCCAGAAAAACGGTGTCCCGTCCACGTGCTCAAACGTCCGGCCGCTGCCGGCGACCCGTAACGGCCCGTGCTTGAGCAAAGGGTTGCTGCCCTCATAGGGCGTCACTTCCAGCGCCCCCGTCTGGCCGTGCAAACTGCTGTTGCCTGTGTCCGAGCAAACCGTGCGGTACGGGTGTGTGCCTGTCTGTGTGGAACTGTAGCGCACACGCCACGTCTGGTCGCCGGCCCAGAAGGCGGGTACGATCTGCTCTGTGCCGTCCGGTCGCGTGATCAGCACATCCAGCTCGACATCGTTGAACGGGTCGCTGTATGCCTTGCCCGAACTGTACGCCCATTCGGCGGCGCAATTCTGAATGGCGTAGAGCATGACTGTTTCTCCCTGGCGCAGTGGATAGCGAATGCTGGTCAGTGGCGTGGTATGACGGTTAATGAACCGTTTCTGCGCGTGCAGTCGAATTATCGCGTTCCAGAATAAGAACCCAATCCTGAATAATCGGCGGCTTGGGCGGCCGCCACGCGCCCTCCTCGTCGGGAGTTACGGCTCCGATATCATACTCTCGCCCCTGTCTGGGATCGAAATAGTAGGCGCGATAGGCAGTGTCTGCCTCGATCTCTTCGACAGTGATCAGGTAGCGCATTGGAATGAATATCACCCGCACCTCTCCCGCAATTCCGGCCGCGAATGGCCTGATGTAGTCCTGCAGCGGCTTGAAGTGGTGTTCCCCCCGCCTAGCGATCCAGTGCGGGGCAGGCTCAAACTGCCACCAGCGAAAGCGCTCCAGCAGGCGGCGGCCAAGACCCACCTGCCGCGAACCCGCGAAATGCATCGCCTCATCCCAAGGGTCCTCATCGAACGACTCGCCGTATATGCGCGGGCTCGGCCCATAGGGCGCCTCGCGTGTATTCACCTGCCAGATACCACTCGCACCATACGTGTGGCCGGACGCACCGCTTAACACGCTCCCCCAAAACATCAGCCGCTGCACATTTTCCCAGTTCCAACCGCCCTCGCCCTCGTAACAGGATTCCCCAACAAAACGCGGCATGCGCGGTCTTCTCGGCACCTGGCTGCTGACCTCCTCCAGAACCTGTGGGAAAGTCAGTATGTCATGCAGACCGCACTGGGTGATGTCTATATCGATGACCCCCGGATCGTCAACATGATCGTACGACCAGATGCCTCCTGTTCCGGGATGAATCGTGATCGGGTGCCGGTATGGGTCGATTGCACGCAGATAGCGCACCACGCGCGTCCACGCTGAGCGGACTCTATCCTGCCGCCGCTGGACTCTGACCGGCAAATCGCCGCGCCGCAATCGTGTCTTGGCGACGCCGTCCTCGTCCCCGGTCCGTTTTCTGAGAGCCGCCGCGTAGATGTCCTCCCAATGCGGATGGCTGTAGTGCGGCATCAAAGCCTCGCCCGCCGCGTCCCAGACGACCGGGTATGCGCCGTACCGGGCCACCAGGTAGCGCCAGTGCTGCTTGAGCTTCTCCTCGCCGGCGAAATCCATGTAATAGCCCCAGCATCCGACAATGCTGGGAAGCAGCCCGTTCTGCACGAGCCACTCTATTCGCAGGTCCGCCATGTCAAAAAAAGCGGGATTGATGCGATTAAACTCTTCATCCCAGGGGAATCCGGCCTCGTTGGCGCCGCGCGGGTCAAAGGGAGGCATATCCGGGTACAGCCCGGCCACCAGTTGAATGACGCTGAACCCCTTCTTCACGCGGTCCTGGCCGAGCCGCTTGAACCCCTCCGGCCAGGGCAGCCGTTTGACCAGCCCCATCCACCACGTATCGCCCAGCCAGAAAAATGGCGTACCGTCAATGTGCTCCAGATGACGGCCGCCTTCGGCGACGCGCAGTGGACCATGCCGCATCAGTGGGTTGTCGCCATCATACGGCGTAACGTCGATTCTGCCTTCCTGTCCGTGCAGATCGTCGTTGGCCGTGTCAGAACAGCGCGTGCTGTAGTGATGCGGGCCGATCTTGCGGGATGCGTAGCGGGCGCTCCAGCTGTGCTCACCGCGCCAAAAGGCGGGCACGGTCAGCACATACCCGTCGGGATCGGTGATCATGACGTCAAGCGTCACTTCATTGAACGGGTCGCCGTACAACTTGCTCGTGGAGTGGGTCCATTCGACGACATGGTTTTGCAGGGGCATCAAGCGGCCTTATCCCTTGATGGCGCCGGCTGTAAGTCCGCTCATGAACTGCCGCTGCAGGAGAAGGAAGACGATGACGATGGGAAGCGTCATCATTATGATCAGCGCGAACCGGTACTCGTGGAGGACGAATCCGATGCTGCCTTCCAGCTCAAACAAGATCAGCCCCAGTGGCATCGTGCGCAAACCGGGTTTACTGGTCATCAACATGGGAAGCAGGAAATCGTTCCACGTTCCCAGACCGGTAAAAATGGCGACCGTGGCCAGCGCCGGTCGCGTCAAGGGCAGCATGATGCGCCAGTAAATCGTAAATCGGCTCGCGCCGTCTATCAATGCCGCGTCTTCGATCTCCTCCGGCAACCCTTCAAAGAAACCGCGTAAGATCAAGATGGCAAAGGGAAGACCCAGCGCGATATAGGGACCGACCAGGGCATAGTAGGTGTCCAGCAGCCCAAACGCTACATTGACCTGATACAGCGGTACCATGATTGCCGCGGCCTGCAGCATCAGGCCCGCCAGGAAGAGGAGATAGAACGGCTCCTTGAGAAAGAAACTGAGCCGCGCGAAGCCGTAGGCAGCCAGCGAAGCCAGGAAGAGGATCATCACCACCGACGCCGCAGTCACCACGAAGCTGTTAAAGGCCAGCAAAGGCACGTTGGCAATCCGCCATGCCTCGGGGAAGTTGCCGAGTGCGATCTCCCACGGTATCAGACCTCTGTTCAAAGCAGACTCGCCCGGCGCCTTCAACCCGGTGGAGAGCGCGATCAGCCACGGAAAGATCATGATGAACGAGACAAAAATCAGCACCGCGTGCGTTAGAACTGATTTCCTGCTGAGCTTCAGCCTGAATCCCATCGTTTCTTCCTCCAAGCTTGCGCCCGTTTACAACTGGACGCGGCGCCCCCGCATCAGGAGCAACTGGATAACCGTCACGATAGCCGAAATGAGCAGCAGCAAGATCGAAAGCGCCGACGCATACCCGGTGTGATTGGTCCGGAATGCCAGATCGTAGATCTGATACGCAATCACCTCCGACGCGTGATACGGCCCCCCGCGTGACAGCAGGAAGACCAGCGCAAACGCATTGATCGAGCGGATCAATCCCAATATCCACAACGCACGCGTAGTCCCCATCGTCAGCGGCACAGCCACATGCCACATCTGCCGAAAACCTGTCGCCCCGTCTACAGCCGCGCAGTCATAGAGATCCTGGGGAACTGCTTGCAATGCCGCCAGAAAAACCACGACCCAGAAGCCGAGCGACGCCCATAACGACACCAGAATGATGGCGAATATCGTAACGTCCGGATCGGCCAGCCAGACCCGCGTCAGTTCCTCGAGGCCGAAGCGGCGCAGCGAGTGGTTGAGCATCCCGACTTCAGGCTGATATATGAACTCCCATGTATAGCCGATTACCACCAGGGATGCTGTGACGGGCAGAAAGAACGCCGCGCGGTAGGCGTTCCGCATTCGAATGCGTTGGTTGAGCAGCCAGGCGAAGAGGAAGCCGCTGATCGACAGGACGACGACGGTGATGATCGCCCAGTAAACGTTATTACGGATACTGAGGCGGAATGCGCGGTCCTTTGTCAGCAGACGCACATAATGGTCCAGGCCGGTGAACTCCCTGTCCGGGCTGATCCCATCCCAAATAAAGAAGCCGTTATAGAAGGTGGCGATGATCGGCCAGGCGATAAATCCCAGGTAAACGACCAGGCCCGGCAGGATAAAGAAAAACCCGCCATTGGCGCGCAGCACGCGCGAAACACGCTGCATCGCGGTTCGATCTTCCCTGTGTTGCGTTGCCCCCGCCGCCGCAGTCGCCATTTGCTCGGTTGTCTATCGTTCGTGTTTGGAATTACCGCTGACCACGCCAGGTCGTGGCCAGCGGTGTTGCGGAAACTAGGATTTAACCCACTGCTCGCATGACTGATCAAAGGCGTCCTGGACCTCCTGCGCCGCCTCCTCAGCCGTGATCAGGTCCGCAGTCACGCCCGGAAGCACGATCCCCAACTGCTGGTAGACGTCTGTGCACAGCACACGGCGGAAGACGTTGTCACCGGTAACCATCGCCTCCAGCAGCGGTTCGCCCAGATTCACGTCAAAGTCCGTGTTCTGCGGTGGAACCTCGATCGCCTTTGCGCCCATAGGTTGCCCCGTACTTGCGATCTGCTCCGCGCCCGGACCAAGCGTTCGCCACTTCATATACTCCCACGCATTATCCTTGCGCTCCGAAGCCGACACCATCGCCACCCCCGCATCGGTCGCCGCCAGCCCCTTGGAGCCGGGCAGCAGGAACGTCCCGACGTGGTTGTTCATGGCATCGCGAATGACTTCCGACTCGTGATTGAGGAAGCCGAAGTAGGGCGTTCCGGTGAAAATATTGATCATCGGCCTCTCGCCCGTGCCGTTCCAGAACGGTTCGCGCACTGCGTTGCCGTCCTGCGCGCCGATCGCTCCTTCCTGCATGTAATCGTTGTACACCTTCGCGAACAGGTCGAACGCCTCAACGACGCCTGCGTCGGTGAACTGGCCGTTCCCTACCTGGACCTCCGCCAGCTGCCCGGGGCCTGTCACCTCCACCAGGCTCTTGAACCAGTCTACAAGGTTCGCCGGATGATAGTACCCGCCGAGCGGCGCGATCCCATCGTTCAGGAACGATTCGCAGAGAGCCTCGAAATCTCCCCAAGTATTCAACCCGGATACATCGATGCCGCGCTCCTCAAACGTAGGAATCCAGTAGTAGACCCAGCCCAGCAACTGCATATTGCCTGGCAGGTAGAGCGCATCGCCCGACATGTCCACGATGCCGGCAACAAGCTCCATTTCGCTCAACGCCGCGCCCGAGAACGTGTCTTCTTTCCAGCCCGCACCCCACTCGGCTTCACCCCGTGAGTTGAGCGGCTCAACGAAGCCCCAAAACGGCCCCATAATGTCAAAGTCCGTGTTCAGCAGGTCCGGGCCGGTGCCAGCAGGCAAGGCCGCCTTGAGTTTCGCCGCCATATCTGGGTGGTCGACCATGCCAAGCTCCAGGTCCAGACCCGTGTCCGCCTTGAGCGTTTCGGCAAAAATGTCGTTGCCTTCCGGATCGCGATAGCGCGCCATCGCCGTGCCCCAACTCCAAAGCGAAACAACCGTGTCCTCCATGGCCGGCTCGGCTGCCTCCGAAGCACCCTGATCTGCCGGCGCCGCCGGTGCGGCGCACGCGGCCAAGGCCGCGCCAGCCGTCGCAAACGCGGATAGGCGCATAAAATCACGCCTGGAAACAAAGTTTCGATACGTGTCAGTCATTGCCTTTCTCCTTCGTGTGTGAACAGCAAGATCGAGGGCGGATAGGGATTGTGTGTTGCCGTCTTTTGTGTTGACAACTGTAGAGACTATCGCGAACAGCCAACTGCGGATGCCGTTAGTATAAGAAAACGCTACCCCCATGTCAAACAGTTTTCGCGTTTCCAGAATACAGCACATTGCTGCGATTACAGTAAGGCTAGGAACAGTGCCTGTTCGCTCTCGCGTCACTCCCATCCCCAACTTGCTCCCCTCCAATATCGCCGTGTGACGATACAAAAAAGAGGCCCGCTGCGCACTGCGCAGCGGGCCTCTTTCCACTATCTGATTCCTGCTGAACACCGTCATCCAAGCGCCTCATCACCCACACTCGCAATCCACTCCCGCGTCCATTCAACCGTCTCCAACTCCAAATCACAGATACAACTCGCCAGGAAAATCATACCCTCGATGCGCCCTTCGTGCAGCCAGCGCAAGGCCGTCTCACACTGCATCTGCATCGACTCCACCGGCATCGGCTGGCGCTGTCCATAGTCGTACATGTACAAGCCAAGCAGTATGCGGCTTTCAGGCGCGATCTCCTCACACCGGGTCATGTTCGCTTCCAGGTCCTTCAGGTCCGGCTCAATCCAGGTCCAGAGTGAGACCCAATCGCACAGTGCAAGATGGCGCTCCAGGGGCATATCGAGTTGATAAGTATAGAGTGTGACGCCCAGACCCAGTCTGCGCCCGCCCACCACGAACTGGTTGCGCAGCGACTGCAGTTCCTCTACCGAAAGCACACCCAGGTCGCCCCCGTCTTGCGGCCGCCTGAAAAAGTCGTCCATGAAGAAGCCAATAATGTTCGGATTGCGCGCCGCCAACTCCAGCACATGCCTGCGCTCCTCATCTGATGAACGCCCCGCGCCGCCCACAAACGACCAGAACACCTGCTGCAACCCCCGAAAAGGGATTGCGTACTGGTCAAAGGGCATCTCAGGCTTGTCGTGGTAGCGCACCATGATCATATTGGGCACGTCCATGTAGAACGCTGCCTCCACCGGCGTTATGCGCGATGTACGTCCGATTGCCCATTCCGTGTCATGGCTGCCTGCCTCATGGGCCCAAAGCCACATCCTATCGCGTACAGTCGTCATGGGATCCTCCGAGGGGGTGACTGTCATCAAAGATATCGTTGACTCGGCCCGCTGACAGGGCGCCGGGAAAGTACTGACTATGACAGTGTACGAACGGGACGCTTTTCAGCGGCCAAGCAGGCCTGACGCGACTATCGAAATCCCTCTTCTGGGCGGCGTCCGCCGAGAGCGCGTAACAATATCGGCTGGGCTGCAACTGGAGTAGGGTGGTATGGCCTCTGGTAGCGTAGCCGCGCCCAGTATATGTAGGCGCACACCGCCTGTCAAACGGTTTTTCCTGGTATCATGAAGAATATCGCACCTCCCGGTACGTCTGTGAAATGACGTCCCTAGCACTGCCTTCTGGCCCCGGGGTCGTCGAAATGAACCCCATCAAGCGTAGCAATCGCGCCGCGCATTCACCCCCATTTCGGTATGTTTTCGGATAAGGAGACACCCCGAAATCATTTGACAGCCATATTTTCGCCGTGCCATAATTATTGAATCCGCCGCCATCTCGAAGCGCGCGGTTCAAGTTCAAAAAGTTCGCGCAACCCCTCTACCGTAGGCTCTGCGCCTGTTCCCGACTCCGCCCCCGAGTCCCCGCCCTTTGCAGCGGGCGGCGGGCAATCGCCAGCTTGGGAGGAACCATGCCGATTCGCTTTCGCGTCCTGTCGATCTGGGCAATGGCAATTCTGCCACTCTTGACTAGCAGCTGCTATCCCTTCCAAAGAGACATCACGCAGATCCTGACACCTGCCCCGCCCCTTCCTGTGGCAGAAGCCACAGAACCGGCCGAGCCGGAACCGGTGTCCTTGACGGCAACCGTGCATGTCAACGCACTGCGGGTGCGCCAGGCTGCCAGTGCAGAGACGCCAATTATCGCCGGCCTGCTCAAGGATGACGTCATCACCGTGATCGGGCGGACCGAAGACAGTAGCTGGCTGAAAGTGGAGGTGCCGGACGTCGGCACAATCGGCTGGATCTGGGCCGAAGATGTAACCTTGGACGGAGACGCCGCCGCCCTCTCTGTTCCTGAAGACGGGCAGATGGCCGCTGAACCGGAAGATACCGCGGAAGATGCAGTGGCCGAAGAGCAAGCGGACGACGGCGAAATGGCCGCCGACGAAGAGAATTCCGACGATGAAGCAATGGCGGTCGCCGACCTGGAACCGAGCGTCACAGTCCACGCTCAGGAAGTGATCAAAGGTCAGGTCACGGTTGCCGAAGCCGTCGTCCCAGTGGAAGGCTGGGTCGTTATTCACGCCGACGATGCCGGCTCTTTCGGCCCGATAATCGGGCAGGCCCACCTGGAGCCCGGGGTCACGACCGACTTGGCCGTCGCCATTGATGTCGATGCCGCCACCGAGACTCTCTATGCCATGCTCCATACAGATGGCGGCGTCTTCGACGTCTTCGAGTTCCCCGGCACCGATATGCCGGTACTGAAAGACGGCGCGCCAATCAGCCCTGCCTTTACGGTAACGATCTCCGCAATGTCCATCTCCGACGAACAGGCGGTCACTGAGGAAGACGTGCCCGTCACGACGCCGACCGACGAGCCTCTCTTGAAGGTTGGTGATGTAACCAGACACCTTGCAATCGTCACAACCCGTGCCCTGCGCGTACGCAGCAAGCCGGAAACCATCGCCGAGGTCCTGGCAGGCGTCGCCGTCGGTGAAGCCTATCCTGTGGCCGGATTCAGCTCTGATGATCATTGGGTTGCGATCTTCTTCCCCGATATCGAGGACCCGGTCTGGATCGCAGCCTCGCTGGTGGAGCTGCGGGACATAGAGTTGAGAGTGCAAATGGGCCGGGCCACCATCGAAACCGGCCAGGGCGGCCGCTTGCGTTTGCGCGGCGGGCCCTCTTTGGAAGCCCCAATTGTCGGCTACGTTCCCGACGACGAAACCTACGATACTCTCGGCTACAGTGAGGATGGCCAGTGGGCGTTGCTGGTTGGAACAGGGGTGGAGGGCGCCACCTGGGCCTCGATCTCGTTCCTGCTCTTTCAGTAACGAATCTCTTTCGCCCACTATAAGCATGTGACGCTAACGCAGTGCCTCAAAACGGCTGCTGATAACAATAAAGAGCGGCAGTTTCCACCTGAGACTGCCGCTCTTTTTGATGTACTCCATCGCCACCTGCCCAGACTACCGACGCCAGCAAGGGGCCCTGCAAATCGCGCGGCGGCACCGTTCCGCAATGCCCTATTCTTCGCGCGAAAGCGCCCACGAATCCGCCCAACTCTCAGGAATGGGGAGGTTGTTGGCGTAGATTAAGTTGATCAACTGGCCGTGATGATGGGCCTCATGTTCAACCAAACGGTAGTAACCAGCCAGCGGCGTCGAGCCATTCTCAAATGCCTGCAGCCAGTCCACCTTCTCGAAAGTCGCCATCAAGGCCTCGTCTGCCGCCTCCATCCCTTGGCGCACCCGCTCAACCGGCAGCACCTCGCCGGCCGGCGCAGGTTGCAGACTGCAATCCCAGCCCTCCATCCCCCCTTCCAGCAGCACGGGCGGCCAGCTCTCCTGTGTGCCCAACATACAGTAAAACTGGTAGAGGATGTTCTGGGATTCGGCAAAGGGCAGCCGGGCGTTCAGATCGGCATCGGCCAGAACATCCATCAGATCATAAGTGCGTCCCCGCAGGTCCTGCCAGTGGATCTGCACACTCTCCAAAATGGTCTGAGTCATCTTCTCCTCTTCCTATGCGGTTCTGTCAGCTGTCAAAGGAATCTCGGTAGACCGGCACAAACGGTGCTCAAGGTCTCGTAGCCGCCGGCCACCGGGGTCTACCGGTATCAGTATAACACGGTGGTACGCCCCGGGACTGTCTTGCGAACCGGAGCGCTGCATCCCAAAATGGGGGTGAACAGTCGCATACCTTTGTAGGCAACCAAGCCACGGTCGGTTCCCACTCCAGTTTCCGCCAGAATAAACGACGTCTCTGACCACTGACTACTGACTACTAACTGCTGACTACTGCAGTTCTGGGCGGTCGGGCCTATTCGGCCCTCCCTTGTGCGGGGGCTCCGCCCCCGCAACGCCCCCTCTCCTACAACATGCCTCATCGACCGGGTGTCGATATTGGTGACGGGTGCCTAATCGAAGGTGTCCAGCCAGACCACGTCTCGCCAGTCCCATCAGATCGCCCCAGGTGCCTGCCCTCGCACCCGCCCCAACTGACGGACTCCACAGTACGGCCAGGCCTGGCGCCAGCACCGCGTCTCTTCCAGAGCCAGTAAACAATTTCAGCAACCGCTGGCACTGATTCCCCGCCAGACTGTTCCCACCCCAAATCCGGGATGCACCCGACCGAAGCGCTGCGACTTCCAGAACTGTTCACGCCGCCACCGCCCACCGAAAATCAACAGAACTCATTCCCCAATCCAGGACATCCGTACGCACACATTAACTAGCGCGCACATGCTGCCTATGATAGGATTCCCAGCAAAAGACGATGGTCGATTCCGAGGCGGCTGCACATGTCTACTCCACTCCAATCGAGTTCCAATAGCGATGAAGAAGCATTTCCGAATATCCTCCTGATCACGAGCGACCAGCAACACTTCTCAACCCTCGGCGTGACCAATCCGCGCATCCGGACGCCCGCCCTGGACCGGCTCGCCCGCGAAGGCGCCCGTTTCGACCGCGCCTACTGCAACAATCCCGTCTGCTCCCCCTCGCGCTCATCGATAATCACGGGTCATTATCCGGCCTGGCACGGCTGCTGGACTATCGGCGTGAAACTGGGCGAAGACGTGCCTACCGTCGGCGACCTGCTGCACCAGCACGGCTACGACACCACTCTTATAGGCAAAGCCCACTTTCAGCCGCTGGCCTCCCGTCCGGAACAGTCCTCTCTTGAGTGTCAACCCACCCTGCGCGACCTCGACTTCTGGCGCGAGTTCCACGGACCCTGGTACGGCTTTCAACACGTAGAAGTGGCGCGCAACCACGCCGACGAAGCCCACGCCGGCCAGCATTACGGCATCTGGATGGAGGAAAACGGCCTGCCCAACTGGCAGGACTTCTTCCAGTCCTGGCCGCCCGACCCCAATGCCGCCAAGCGGGAACACGCCTGGGACCTGCCGGAGGAGTACCATTACTCCGTCTGGACCGCCGAACGCACGATCGCGGCAATCGAGCGCAGCGCCGCCGGCGGCAAACCCTTCTTCCTATGGAGCAGCTTTCACGATCCCCATCCGCCCTACCTCGTATCCGAACCGTGGGCATCGATGTACGACCCCGATGACATGCAACCGGGCCACCTGGAGCCAGGAGAACTCGACGCAATGCCGCCCCACTTCGCCAAAACGCAGCAGCGTCAACCGGACTTCTCCGCCTGGCAGGAGACGCCCTTCGGCAATCACGGCTTCAACAGCCACCTGCACGAACCCGACGCCCTGCGCAAAAACATGGCCGTCTACTACGGTATGGTCGGCCTCATGGACCGCGAGATCGGGCGCATTCTGGACACGTTGGACAGTCTGGGCATTGCCGACAATACGCTCATCGTTTTCAGCACCGACCACGGCCACTTTCTCGGCCAGCACGGGCTGATCGCCAAGGGCGCCTTCCATTATGAAGACCTGATCCGTCTGCCATTTCTGGTGCGCTGGCCCGGCCGCGTCCCCGCCGGCGCTGTGAGCAGTTCGCTCCAATCGCTGGTTGACCTGGCGCCCACTTTCCTGCACGCGGCCGGAATCGACATCCCTGGCCAGATGCAGGGCGCCGACCAGCTGGACGTCTGGACCGGAGCGGCCGCCGAAGCACGCGACCACGTGCTCGTCGAAAACCGTCACCAGCCCACCGCGCTGCACCTGCGCACGCTCGTGGACCAGCGCTATAAGCTCACCGTCTACCGGGGCCACGAATATGGCGAACTGTTCGATCTCCACGAAGATCCGGAGGAACGCCGCAACCGCTGGGACGATCCCGCCTTCGCTGAAGTCAAGACAAACCTGCTGCAGCGCTTCGTCCAGGCCGAAATGGAGCGGGAACCGACCCGATTCGAACGTATCGCTGGCGCATGAGTGCAGTGACCTCCTTCGTAAGGGGGACTCCCCCTGCAAGGCCCTCCAACCAGCGCGACCTGCAACGGTTTCCCTTCAAGGCGGCGAATAGACTGTTCACCTGCAACCCAGAACTGGCTGCTGAAAACGTCGGCTGTGGTAAACTACAACTGAATCTGAATCCCGTTCGACACCACGATCTTCTCATGCAATTGCGAAACGGAATTCAGTTTGCAACTGGGTTCAGAAGACGCAGCGGCACTGCGCCTTGCGTGGCGCGTCTGGACTGCAAGTTCTCACCGCCTTCCGGCCCTCAGTGGTTCAGGCCGCTACCAAATACCAGCCATCGACAACTCAGATCAATCAATTTCACTCCCATCAAACATCCATTTACGGAGCACAACAATGAACCTTGAACACGTCGCAATCAACGTACCCAACGTCCGCGAACAGGCACAGTGGTGGAAGGAGCATCTGGGGCTGCAAATCGTCTCCGCCGGCGATGTCCCCCCATACATGAACTTTGTCTACGACAACAACGGCAGCATGGTAGAGTTGTACAGCAATGAAGAAATGCAGCACCTGGACTTTGCCCAGATCAATCCCTTCAACCTGCACTTTGCCTTCAGCGTAGACGATATGGAAAGCGAACGCGAACGTCTGATTCAGGCCGGCGCTACGCCCGACGGCGAGATCAACAACACCCCCTCGGGAGACAAGCTCTGCTTCCTGCGTGATCCCTGGCAGGTGACCGTGCAACTTGTCCAGCGCAAGAAACCTATGGTTTAAGCAGCGAACCGTGATCAGTGACCGGTCGCGTCCCGCCGGTCACTGGCAATTGCCGTTGGAGCGCCAACCATGCCGACTCCAGTGAAAATGCCCCAACTGGGCGAAACCGTGTTCGAAGGGACCGTCGCCCGCTGGCTCAAACAGCCTGGGGATCAGGTGCAGCGACAGGAACCCCTGCTCGACATCACCACCGACAAGATCGACACTGAAGTGCCCGCGCCCGCCGCCGGTTTCCTGCTCAAGATTCTGGCCGCCGAAGGAACAACGGTTCAGGTTGGCTCTGTCATCGCCTACATCGGCGACGAAGCAGAAGAGATCACAGAGGACGTAGAGGGCCCGGGAGAAGCGGTAGCTTCGCGCAAAGAAGCCGACCGAACAGCCCCCTCTCCCTCCCCATCCCGGCGCACGCGTGGCGCCGACTCTGATGCGAAGCCCGAAGGCCGCGCCTTCGTCAGCCCTGTCGTCGCCCGCATCAGCGCCGAACACAACATCGACCTGGACGAAGTTCCGGGCAGCGGGCGCCAGGGTCGCGTCACCAGGAAGGACCTGCTGGCCTACATCGAAACGCGTCAACAACGGCCGCCCGCAGCGCAGCCCGCTTCCGGCGCCGCGCCCGGCGAAGACGAGCTGCTCCAGCCCCTTTCCAACTTGCGGCGGGCGATTGCCGAACACATGAGCCGCAGCGTGCGCACCAGCCCCCACGTTGTAACGATCTTTGAGGCCGATATGACGGCCGTTGTGCGCCACAGGGCGGCCCAAAAAGAGGCGTTCGCGCGCAAGGGAGTCAATCTGACCTTCACCCCCTACTTTGTAGCTGCCGTCGCGGTCGCGCTGCGCGAACATCCTACCGTAAACAGCCGCTGGACCGACGCTGGCCTGGCACTGAACCAGCGCATCCATGTGGGCATCGCCGCAGCTGTGGCCGGCGGACTCATTGTGCCCGTGGTCCGGGACGCCGATGAATTGAATCTGCAGGGCCTTGCGCGCACCGTTAACGATCTGGCAGACAGGGCTCGCCGCGGCGAACTGTCGCCCGACGAAGTGCGCGGCGGCACCTTCACCGTGACCAACCACGGCACGAGCGGCAGCCTTCTTGGCACGCCCATCATCAATCAGCCCCAGGCCGCCATTCTGGGAGTCGGCAAGATCAGCAAGCGCGCAGTCGTGAACAGCGCCGGCAGCTCATACGGCGCCCCCGTCGATCCCCTTCTGCCCAGCGCCGACGATACCATCTCTATCCGCCCGATGTCCTACCTGAGCCTTGCCTTTGATCATCGCATCCTCGATGGCTTCGGGGCAGACAGCTTCCTGGCAGATGTGGTGCAACGACTGGAAAACTGGGGCGCGTGACAACCGTGGATCACGATTGAGTACAATCCAAAGACCGGTGATCGCCGGCCACTGGAGTCAGCGGAGGAATCTGTGGCAAGCAACTATGACTATGACCTGATCGTCATCGGCTCCGGGCCTGGCGGCTATGTGGCCGCGATTCGCGCCGCACAGCTGAATCTTAAAACTGCCCTCATCGAACGCGAACACCTTGGCGGCGTCTGCCTGAACTGGGGTTGCATCCCCAAGAAGGCGCTCATCAAGAGCGCCGAAGTCCTGGATACACTGCAACACGCAAAGGAGTTCGGCCTCACTTTTGACAACTTGCAGGTTGACTACGGCGCAGCTGTCAACCGTTCACTGCAGATCATTGACCGCCAGACCAAGGGCGTTGGCTTCCTGATGCGGAAGAACAAAATCGACGTCATCGAAGGACATGCCCGCTTCACCGATGCCAACACCCTGCAGGTCAGCGCCGGGCCTCTCAACCCGGATGGCGAGCCGCGCACCGTGACCGCCGCCAGTTTCGTGGTCGCCACCGGCGCCCGCGCTCGCGACCTGCCCGGCGTCGAAGCCGACGGCGAACGCGTCCTGCAGTATCGACACGCCATTCGTCTCAACGAGATCCCCGCATCCATGCTGGTCGTGGGCGCGGGGCCGATCGGCATGGAGCTGAGCCACATCTACGCCACCTACGGCGCACAGGTGACGATCGTCGAAATGTTGGACCAGGCCCTGCCGCTGGAGGATGCCGATGTCGCGCAGGAAGTCGTGCGCGCCTTCCAGAAACGGGGTATCAAAGTGCTGACCTCGAGCCGCACCGAAGACTTTGCAGTCGGCGAAGGGTCGGTCACCGTTACGATAAAGGACGTGAACACCGGGAGCGCCCAGTCGCTGGAAGTTGAGAAAGTGCTGGTGGCCATAGGTATCTCACCCAATACCGAGGACGTCGGTCTCGACACCGCCGGTGTTGCCCTAAACCAGGACGGCTTCATCGAAATCGACGAGCATATGCGCACCAGCCGCCAAAACATCTACGCGATCGGCGACTGCACCGGCAAAATGCCGCTCGCCCATGTCGCCAGCGCCCAGGCGATCGTCGCCGCCGAAAGCGCCGCCGGCCATGCCACCACGCCCATTCCGGCAGAGCGCTACATCTTTATGCCCCGCTGCACGTTCTGCGTACCCCAGGTCGCCAGTCTCGGCATGACCGAAACCGAGGCGCAGGAGGCCGGCTATCCTATCAACGTGGGCAAGTTCCCATTCATGCCCAACGGCGCCGCCCAGGCCCAGGGCGTGCGCAGCGGCTTCGTCAAAATCGTCGCCGACCAGAGATACGGCGAAATCCTCGGCGCCCACATCGTCGGCCCCAACGCAACCGAACTTCTGCCCGAGCTGTCCCTGGCGCAGATGATGGAGCTCACACCCGCCGAGATCGCGCACAACGTGCACGCCCACCCGACCCTGGCCGAAGTCGTAATGGAAGCGGCGCACGGCGTTGAGGGCCAGGCAATACATATGTAGAGACCATGCGCACCGAACCCGAACAGCGCCGGCCAGCTGGGCCCGCCGCGAACCCAAAACGCGCCGCACTCGAGGCAATCTGCCAGCAGCACGGCGTCGCCATCCTCTACAGCTTCGGCAGCCGCGCCAGGGAGACGCTGGCATGGCTGGACGAGCCGGATTCTGTCCTCGCACCCGGCCCCTCCGATGTCGACCTGGGCGTGAAACCGCTCCCGGCTACCGACTTCAGCTGGAAGGCAGAGGTTGCGCTGGGGCATGCTCTGGAGGATCTGCTGGGAGTGGACCGCGTCGATATTGTAAACCTCGACAGCGCCAGCCCCTTTCTGGCAGCCGAAGCCGTTCACGGCGAACGACTCTACGCCGAAAACGAATACGCGGCCGACAACTACGACCTTTACATCCTGCGGCAAGAGGGCGATCTCGCTTTTCTCGAGGAAGAGCGCGCCCGCTTGCTTCTCGGTATTTCCAAGTGACTCCGACCTATATCTCCCGACGCGTCGTTGTAGAGCGCCTATCCCTGCTGAATCATCTGATCGGAGAGATCGAGCGGTTGCCCCTGCACGACGAGGACGCCTTCTTTGCCGATAGTCGCAACGTCCATACAGCCGAGTCATGCCTGCGGCGTGCTCTGGAAGCGCTATTTGGTATTGGTCGTCACATTTTGGGCAAAGGGTATGGCGTTCCTGCGGGGTCCTACAGAAATATCGCAACACAACTTGCCGATAAGGAAGTCCTCAACAAAGGCGAAGAAAAGCTCTTTGTTCAGATGGCAGGCTACCGAAATCGGTTGACTCATGTTTACCATGAAGTCTGCTCGGCGGAACTCTTTCAGGCCTGTGTCGAAGATTTGGGAGACTTGGGGTCTATACGCTCGGCCTATCAACGTTGGATTCGGGACAATCCACACAGGATCGATAATCCCCTGACCGATGCCGATGGACAAGACTGAATATCCCGCATTTCCTCTCGACATAACCGTCCGTTTCGCCGAAACCGATCAGATGGGCGTCGTCCACCACAGCGAGTATGTCGTCTGGTTCGAGGCTGGGCGCGTCGCCTGGATGGCGGCGGCCGGAATGTCCTATACCGAGATCGCCGGCGCCGGCTACAACTTCGCCGTTACCGACCTGCAATGCCGCTACCGCGACGCCATCCGCTTCGGCGACGCCGTCCAGGTCATCACGCGCCTGGGATCACTGCGCAGCCGTCAGGTCGAATTCGTCTACGAAATCCGCAACCCGCACACCCGCGCCATCTACGCCGACGGCCACACGCGGCACACCTGCGTCGACAGCGACGGCCGCATGACGCGCCTGCCGCACTGGATTGCGCAACGATTAACGGGAAACGTGGGTGGTGAAACCAGCGGGGACAAAGCCTGACACTTCTGCAACAGCCCGTGCAGACGGGTAAAGGTTACGTCTACTGGCGAGGTGGGAAACGTCTCTACCCCTGCGCAAACTGCGCAGAAGTCGCCTCCCCATCGGTCTCCAGAGGCGGCAGCTCCTCAAGACTGGTCAGCCCAAAATGCTGCATGAACTGGTCGGTTATCGCGTAACGTATTGGTCGGCCGGGTCCTTCCAATCGGTCGAACTCCTCGACCAACCCCTGCTGCAGCAGATTGCGCAGCACGCCGGAACAGTCAACGCCTCGCACCGCCTCCACCTGTGCCCGCGTCACCGGATGCAGATATGCGATGATAGCCAACGTCTCAAGGGCCGGTGCGCTGAACTGTACCCTCAAATCCAGATTGAGAAACTCCTCAACGACCTGGGACGCGGAAGGGTTCGTCACAAGCAGAACGCGACCGTCGCGGCGCTGCAGGCGCAGCCCCCGATTCTCCTCCTCATACTCCTGCTGCAAGGCGGCCAGCGCTTTGGCCACCTCCACTTCAGGGCAGCCTGTCGCGTGGGCTAGCTGCGCTGGCGTAACCGGGTCCCCCGCCACGAACAGCAGGCTCTCCAGAATGGCGCTCAACCTCACGCTTCCCACTCATCCTCAAAGGGCAGATGGCGCATACGCACGTCCAACTTGCCGAGCCGCAAACCCATATCCTCTTCGACAATATCCCGCGTCGATTCCACCACCTCGTCCGTCTTCATCGGCACGTCGATATTGGGCGCGGTCTCGACCTCCAACTGAATGTCGACCGCATTGCCGCGGGATTTCACGTCCGGAAACACTGTAATCACATCGGCAAGCTGGTCCAGATGCCAGGTCAGGCGGCGCGCGATGCTCTCTGTGTCCAACTCCACCGAGCTGCCTTTCACCGTCTTCATGCGCACCCCGCGCTGGCGATGGGGCCACAGTTCCAACCACAGCAGACTGCCGAAAATGAGCACCGCGACAGAGCCCACTGCTACTTGGCCGATCAGGTAGTTCATGCTGTTCGCCTGATGTTGCGCACGCAGAAACTCTTGGGCCACCGACAGACTGCCCACGAGCGCACCAAAAGTACTGTCTGGAAATACCGCCGCATAGACAGTGCCCGCCAGGAGAGCCAGCCAAAGCACAACCACGACGATTCGATTGAATACGTTGATCACATTCGGATTCAGGCCCGCAATGCCTTCACTGGTCTCCAATTGTCCATCCGTCAACCTGAGGAGGACGGACTACCGGAAACTTTCCGCTGACTTTCAACGCCGCGAAAGAAACTCCGTCCTTCGATTATACATTACAGCGTTATACGCCGCGAAGCAAGGGATTTAGCGTCTCCACCACCACGCGCGGCCGAGGGTCAACCAGGCCAGCACCAACCAGAAAAGCCCGCCCGCCAGGCTGAGCCGCACACCGGTCTGCCAGGTAGTCGGCGTGTACGCGATGATGACCTCACTCTCTCCGGCCGGCACCGGTACGCCGCGAAATAGGATGTTGGCCGGAACAACGTCCACCGCCTCCCCGTTGACCACCGCATGCCAGCCGGGATAATAGGCATCCTTCAATACGAGAACACCCGCCCGCCCGGAGCGCACGCGGATGACGATCCGTTCGGGCGCATACGAGATGATCGAGACCTCCCCTCTCGATGCCGGTGCGCCGGCCTCGTCCGCGAGCCCCCAGGCCGCCACCGCCTCAGCGCTTGCCTCGACGACCGCCGCCTGCGAGTCGCCAACCGCAGCCAGGTCGCGCAGCACCGTTACAGCGTCGTCCGGCGATGAGACTTGCCGCACCGTCTCGAACAGTTGCGCCCGCCCGCTGCCTCCGAGCCGCGCGTAGATCTTGACGTCGCCGCTGTGTACGCGTTGAAAGCTGCCGCGGTCACTGGGAAGAAGCGGAACGAAGGTATTGGTGCGCTCGTCAATGAGCGTAATCGCCCGCACCACCAGCCCGGTGGAGCCGCTGTCTTCTGCCAGCGCGATCTCCAGCTGTACCGGGCGGGCGGCCTCCGGTAGCGCAAAGCGAGCCAGGTACTCCTCCTGCCCAGTTTCACCGTCACGAAAAACCATTGGAGCGTCCCCGCTGCTGGCAAACACTGACTGGGGTTCCGCCGCTTCAAAGGCGCCTCCTCCGCTGCCGGTGAGCAACCTGCCTATTGCGATACGCTCACCGCCTACCAGCGCCGTTACTTCCGCTATGGGCTGATTGGCGGTGCCAGCTTGTGTTTCGTCGGAGTCTGAGATTACAAAGCCGACGACATCCACCGCGGTCGCCTCGAAACTGTGCGGCACGTCAACCGTCAGTCGAGCCCCCCCTCCAGTCGCATTGCCGGCTGGGTCGCTCGCGCCATCAGCTTCCAGAGTCGCGCCAATCTGACGGTCGTAATACACACCCTCGAACCACAAATCACGTACCTTGTCGGTAACGACAAAGCCGACGTCCATCAACTCGAGAATGTCGCCGTGTGGAACCGTCTGCAACTGTTCACGTACGCGGCCGTCAGGCACCAGTTCATCCGGCGGAATCAGCAGCGACAGAAAGGCATTGTAGCGCTGCAGAGGCAGCACGCCGCCGTCGAATCCGTCTACAGTGGGGATGCGCCACAGCAACGACAGGTTCGGCGCCAGGATCTCCTGTGACTTGAGCGCGATGATGAACTCCCTGAAGCCGGCTTCGCTCAGCTGTGGACGCGTGCCGCCGCGCAGGATGCGCCGCCAGTCGGGCATGTCTCCCGGATCGAACGTGATATCGCTGATGCTTAGCAGCCGCCCCGCGGCTGCAGGGTGAAGCCCTCGCCCCGGCTCCGTCAGCAGGTGAGCAGACGCGGTTCGCACGTCGTAGACGGCCTGGGGCGCGGTCGGCTCTGTATGCGGCAGCGCACGCGCCGCCAGGAGCAGATCGAGCGCCAGGACCGCAAGCAGCACCGCGCCGGCGGCGTTAGACAGGCGCAGCGAGACCGCCTTACTGCCGGCGGCGTCTCTCAACCTGTGCCAAAGCCACTCCGCCCCAACTCCTGCTAGCACAGCCATCCCTAGCGTGTAGAGCATCATCCAGCGGGCAGGCGTGCGGAACAGATCATAGCCGGGAATCACATGATAAAAGAGAAACGAGAATGGGTTCCATCGTCCTAACGCCAGGAACAGGCCCAGAAAGGCAAAAAAGAGCCCGCACAGTGCAGCCAAGGACCAGTGACCCACTGTCCATGGCCGCCTCCCGGCCGTCGGCTGAAGACGACTCACCACCGCGACCAGGGCCAGCAGCAGCCCCACCGCACCCACATAGGCGACAAACTCCGTGTACCCGAGCGTAGCAAAAACAACGCTCAAGTCGCGCAGTCCGTAGGAGGGCAACAGAGTCCAATGGAGCAGCAGCGGCCGCAAACTGAAGCTGGTCACATCCACGTAGCTGAGCCCGCCGCTCCGCAACCCCAACTGGCTCAGTTCCAGCGTAGGCAACAGTTGCGCGGCGGCGAGCAGGACACCCAGAAGGACCCCCAGCACATAAATGAAGAAGGAGGCGGCAAGGTGACGGATTCCGCGCGTATACGAACGCAGGCTCGTCGCCAGCAGCCATGCACCCACACCGAACAGATTGATATAGGTCGTTTGCGTGTGGCCGGCCAGCAGAGTGAGCGCCACAAACATGGCGAAAGGCAGGAGCAAAGCCGCGTAACGCCAGGCAAGGGAAGCAAGACGCGAGGAGCCGGTAACCCCCTCTCTCTCCTCACCTCTCTTCGCTCTTTCCGCCGACGCCCACCTCCCTTCCAACGCCCACAGAAGCCAGGGCAGCCAGGCTGCCCCGTTCATCTGATTGATGTGCCCCAGCAATCCGCCGTAGAATCCGCTCCCCGCCAGAACCAGTCCCGTGCCTACCGCGGCCAGCCATCCCATCCCCCAGCGCCGCATCAACGCGAAACCGCCCACGGCCAGGATCCAGGCATGGATGGCGCCGCTCCAGTAAAGTTGCCGCGTCACCGGCAGCCAGCTCAGCGGCCAGTGTAAAGGATAGAGCGCCGCAGCCTGCGGATTGGCAAGGAATGGCGCACCCATAAAGATGTACGGGTTCCAGAAAGGAATCCGGCCCGCGCGCAGCGAGGCTGCTGCATAGTCGCGGTAGGGATAGAAGTAGTGGAGGATGTCCCCGCTGGCCAGTACTCGGTCCGTAAACAGGAGGCGGTAGAAGAGAAGCAGGACGAAAAGAGCCAGGATCGAAGCGGCTGAAAGGAGGGGCAAAAGGCGGCGTATCCAACTGCGGCGGCTACTGTTCAGAAACACCGCAAACAAAGGTCCACCGGTGCTTAGTCCCTGAAACGGTACCTGATCAGCGTAGCAATGGCCGTAAACCCGTCCCGCCAGGTAAGTTTCTTGCCTTCATGGAACTGGCGCCCGTTATAGCTGATTGGCGTTTCAAAAATCGGGTAATTGCGTTTGAGGATCTTGGCCGTCAGTTCGGCTTCGATCTCGAACCTCTGGCTGTGGAGGGTCATCCCTTCGATTACACTCCGCCGGAAGCACTTATAGCAGGTCTCCATGTCGGTCAAAACCGTACCGTATAACAGATTGGTAAACCAGGTGACCCCTTTATTGCCGATCGTGTGTGCAAGGCTCATGGCCGCACGCGGGCCGCCGAGAAAGCGGCTGCCATAAACGACATCGGTGCGCCCCTCCAGTATAGGGGCGAGAAGCTTGACATAGTCCCCAGGATTGTATTCAAGGTCGGCGTCTTGCACGACGAAGATTGCACCGGTCGCCGCCTCAAAACCCGTGCGCAAGGCCGCGCCCTTGCCCCCATTGCGTTCATGATAAATGATGCGCAAATCTTTCGACTCTTCCGCCTGCAATCGGGCTAGAATGTCCCGCGTTCCGTCGGTAGAGCCGTCATCAACAATGATGATCTCCTTTTCCAGTTGGCTGGCGCTGCCGTTCAGATCCGTCGCGCCATCTGTTTTGACCGTCAACGGGACCGCGCGCACGCGGCGGATTATCTCCTCCAGCGTGCCTATTTCATTGTAGACCGGCATGATGATCGACAGGCGTGTCGCAGGCGGGGCCCCATCTGTAGATTTCATAATACAGCTGTCATTCGTGACCTAACACACCAGTGCTCTGAGCAGGTCACAGTCGTCTGGCTATTCACCGGCCTGATGGGCGAGAATGATCGCCTCGGCCACTGCCTTCATCGGCTTGCGGTTGTTCATACTCATCTTCTGAATACGCCGAAAAGCTTCGGCCTCATTCATATTCTGTAGTTGCATCAGTATGCCCTTCGCGCGCTCAACCGCTTTGCGCGTTTCGAGCGTCTCCTTCAGGTCATCGATCTCATTCTCCAATGTTCGAAACTCGCCGAAACGCGCCAGCGCCACCTCGATCGCAGGAGTCAGATCGCTCTCGCGGAACGGTTTGACCAGATAGCTGACAACACCGGCCTCCTTGGCGCGTTGCACCAACTCCTGCTGGCTGTATGCGCTCAACAGCAGCACCGGGGCCAGGCGCTCTTCCGTCAGAACGCGCGCAGCCTCAATGCCATCCACGTCCGGCATCTTGATGTCCATGATCACGATGTCCGGGCGAAGTTCCCAACTGAGGTTGATGGCGCTTTGCCCGTCACCTGCCTCGCCGACGACCAGGTAACCCAGGTTGGTCAGCATCTCCCGCAGATCCATCCGAATGAGGGATTCATCATCTGCGATAATTATGCGCGTACGCTCCACAGTCTATCCCTTTCCCGGTCGCCTAATGTAAAGTACTCGGAGTCGGCAGCTGGCTAAAATACTGGCGGCTGGAGGTTCGTTTTTGATGGTTGCTGGTTCCGTTCGTCTCTGATCGCCTGCCGCATCAGCTAAGCTACGACAGATTCTAAGGTGATTGAACGTTTTGGAAAAGTGACGATTGCCCGCGTGCCCCCGTACGTGCCCTCGCTTGCGCCAGCGCCATCGCCGTTCACCTGTTCAAATAACAGATTGCCCTTTAAGTCATCAGTGACAAGCGTATAGACAATCTGCAACCCTAAACTGCGGCTCTCATCCGGATCGAAGTCGGAAGGCAGTCCCAACCCGTTGTCCAGCAGCGTGATGCGTACCTCGTCCCCCAGGTCTTCGAGCGCAATGCGTATTTCACCGTTTTGTCGGTCCCGCAGACCATGTTCCATCGCGTTCATCAGCAGTTCGTTGACAACGAGGGCAGAGGCGGTGGCCTGACTCGCTGGAAGGCGGATATTCGGACCCTCCACTGCAATCTCCACCTGTTGTCCCGGGTTGATTGAAACCTGTTGGGCCTGCCCCAGGATGCGCTGGCATACGTCGCGGATGTTGATCGGGCGGTGTTCATCCTGGCTCAGGTATTCGTGAATCACCGACATGCTCAGAATGCGGTTCACCGCGTCGGTCAACTGTTGTTGGCCCTCTTCGCCCTGGAATCGACGGCTTTGAATGCGCAGGATGGCGGCAATAGTCTGCAAATTATTCTCTACCCGGTGATGCACCTCCTGGATCATCGCCGATTTGACCTTGAGTTCGCGCTCGCGCTGCACCGTCTCCGTGGCGTTATGCACCAGCACCAACACACCATCGACCTGCGGCGCCTCCTCTGTCGGCATCGGTTTCGTCCAGGGCAGTTGCCGGCGCACCCGCCGTTGCATCAGGTACAGAGCGCCGCGCGGCGCACGCAGCGGGATCGCGGTACGTACCCAGACGCGCCCGTCTTCGCTCTCATGCCGCGTCTGCACACAACAGTTGGCCTGCATCGCCTGGGTCACTATCTCTTCGTCCGCATCCTCCAGATCAGAAACCGGTGCACGCCGCATGTCCGCCACAAGACCGATTGAGCGAAACAGGTTCATGGCGATGCCGCTCATGTAGCTGATGCGGAAATGCTCATCTACCAGGTAGATTCCGTCCAGGCTCCCGAACCCCCCTGAGATTTCGGCCGTCTCAATCTCACCTTGCACTGCCATCCTTTGCAGCCAGCGTACGGCATCGCGGAATGGCCGCTCGCGGCGCCGGTGCCGCTCATACTCAATCAGATTTGTCTCGATGAGCAGAGCCGCAATCGCCTGATTGACAGCGTTGTGAACCGTGTACACCTGCTGGATAACAGGGGCGCCGCTGCTGGTGCGCTCAGGGGGAATCTTGCTCTCTGCCATCCTGTCTCTGCGGTCTTCCATCAGGGCCCGGTGAACGGTTGGCTGGGCAGTAAATGTGTAAGTGCGCCCGGTCATGTCATCCTGGTAAATGGATGAAAGCGAATGGGGCGCAGCGTGCTGGCCAACCAGGATCTGACCAACTGGGACGCGTTGCATCGTAGGTGACTCGATGAACTCAAAGTGTGAGGGGGATTCTTCCTGGGGGTCCATCAAACAGCAGAGCATTACGTCAGAACGGCTGACGTCGGCCGTGATGGCCAGACCGGCTTCGATCCGATAGAGCAACGCGATATCGCGCTCGGTCAATGAGGAACAGGAGTTGACCCGGCTATCCATCTCTGTTTGTGGGCTTCTCTATGCCCTTCAAAACGGCGTCTCTGCCGCCTTTGTCCTCAAAGTATCACCGCGGGATAAAAAATGCCGTCGTAGAATAAACCTGTTCCCGACGGCAAGTTCCAAGACGTACGTAAGTTGGCATAGTAGTCGGACCACCGGGGTCAGACAGTAATGTGACGGCTCAACCATGCTGCAAACGAGTCGGGGAGAGAGGATTTGAACCTCCGACCTCTTCGTCCCGAACGAAGCGCGCTACCGAGCTGCGCTACTCCCCGAAAGTGTGCAAAAGTATAACGCAAGTTGAAATTAAAGAGCAAATTGGTCTGTCCGCAGTTGGACGGGGTGGCATCCACTCCCGTACCCCGCCCGTCCACCACCCAAATCAGACCAGATTCACCGGCCACTTCCTCTGCTAGTGTCGATTGGCTCCGAATTCGCAACTACCAGACCATAATCAGTGCGCAACGATGAACGAGGCGGGGCGAAGTTCTCTCTCCTTACTCCTTTTCAAACCTGTCACCTATCAATCGCTGCATTCACTGACCACTGCGGTTCGGCGATATGCGGGACGCCTCTCCCTGTCCCCAAAATCTCCGCAGCCCTACGCGTCCGCAGGCGCCTGCAGCGCAGCCAGCAACTCCTCGGCTTCCCGCCGCTTGTCCTTGTCCTCATTGCGAGCGATGATGCGCTGCAGCGTCGAGATGGCCCGTGTATCCCCCTCTTTGGCCATCTTGATCGCCATCTCGTCGCGCCTGTCGTGATAGCTGTTGTCATATTCCCGAACTTCGAGGTCCCACTCTTGCCAGTAGTACTTCAGGTCCAGATCGGGCCAGTCCGCGTAGACCTCCTCCCAGGTACTGGGCTGGCTGTGCGGTTGCAGACTGCCGGGCGCGATCGGTTCGCTGGCCTTCTGGTAGCGGGCGTCCATCGACATGCGCAACCGGTCGGAACTGTTCGGCAGCCCCTTGTGGACCGTCATGCTGTGGAAAATGAGTACATCCCCTAGCTGAAACGGGCTGTAAGCCCAGGTGCCCTCGAGCGGGTCGATTACCTCCAACCCCCCTGCCCCCATCGCCGGCTGGAAGTCGTAGACGCCGCGTCGATGCGATCCGGCCGCCACCTGCAGTCCCCCCAGCTCGGTCGGCAGATCGCCCAGCGGGATCCAGGCCGTATAGGTGTCGGCAGTACCCTGGATCGGGATGAAGTCCTGGTGCGGCGGCGTGGTGAAAGCTTCGCGCTGGGGGAAGATCGTGCGGCCGATGATGCGGGGGTGCGGAAACACCGGCTCCTCGAACATGCGCTCGAACAGACCCGTCAAATTGGGGTGATGCTGGATGGCGTGAAATTCTGGTAGCTTGTACATGGCATGGTACTTCTGCATGTACTCCGGCTCCGGTTCGACACAGAACCCGTTCAGATCAGCGACCGCGTCTGCCAGAGGCGTGTCGGGCTGTACCCAACCGGCAGCGCGCGCAATCTCAAGGATCTGCATGCGCAGCTCCTCGACGACTGCAACAGGGAGCAAACCGCGGAGGAACAAATAGCCGTCCCGGTCCATCCGCCTGCGCAGTTCGGCGCCATCCTGCAGGAAATCAGTTGAATCAAGAAATGGTTGCATTGGATTCTCTCCTGTGATACCCGCTTCCAATTGGGCGAATTGAACTAAACTCTCCTCCCCGGGCAGCCTACCTCCCGCGTCAGCGCCAGGAATCAAACGGGTTGTGCGGATCGGTCAACGGCAGAGCCACGCGTGCGCCGGCGATATGCGAAGCGTGCGCGGCCATCGCCCATCCAAGATGACGGCCGGCGGTTCTCCCGTCCAGCAATGGAAACTCCGGCTCGCGGCCATCGAGCATGTCAAGCATCGAGCGCGCCATGCGGTGGTGCGCCTTGACCCATTTGTAGTCGTCCGGCGGCGGCTCAGAAGGAATCACCTGCCAGCGGTCATCTTTGATCAGCCCCGGACTGACCAGCGGGTGATAGTAAATATCCGGCTGGTTGCTCATCGGACCGGGCAACGAGAGCGTCCCGGTCGTGCCGTGAATGTCAATGCGGTAGGGGCGCTCCTTATGGTCGCCTTCGTAAGACTCAAAGTCGGCGGCGAAACCGTCATTGAAGACGTAATAGGCGCGAATGCCGTTGCCGGCGACCAGCCCCATTCCCTCGGCGCCCTGCATGAGATCCTCCGGCGTAGCGTCGCGGCCGTCCTGCGTGATGTGGGCGTGACACCAGAGCGGCTCCCCCCAGACCTGCCACATAAAGTCGAAGAAGTGTGGGTAGAGGTCGAGGAAAAGCTGGTTGCCCCCCTCATGGCCGTTCATACCGTGAATGCGGGCAAGGCGGGGTTCGCCGATCTTGCCACCCTTGATCAGGGGAATGGCCACATGCTGGATGGGAGGATGGCCGCGCCACGGGCAGGCGACAATGAGGAGTTTGCCGTTCTTCTCGCATGCCGCCACCATCTCATCGACCTGGGCCGGCGAGGCCGCAATCGGTTTCTCGATGTAGATGTGCGTATCGGCGTCCGCGGCGGCCATGGCCAGTTCATAGTGGTCGCCGATCTCGCGCGTGGCAATCACGATGATGTCAGGACGCTCCTCCGCCAGCATCTGCCGGTAATCGGCGTACCCCTTGGCCGCACCCGTACGTTCGAGCGCCTGCTGACGGCCAGCATCGTCTGGGTCAGCGAGCGCTACAATGTCGGCGCCCTCTACGCCGACAAAGGCCTCGTCGACATAGTGGCCATAATTCCCGCGACCGGTATGTCCGATGATCGCGACTCTGTAAGTCATATTTCCTCCACAGTAATGGGTTCACGCACCTTTGCTTGAAAGGAAGGCAAAGAGGTTGAGAGAGTGGGCCGCAGGCGAATACTGTTTCCTTTAATTAAGGAGGACTCCTGCACTGCGGCCTGCTTTTCGACAGAGTTGAGCAGGGCAAAAATAAAGTGTGCCTCCAGGCTATCGGCTCCCTGAGTTCTTGGGAGATAGCTCTGGTGCACTCTCGTCTATCAACTGCTGTTGCTTAGAATAGAGTATCGTCCCTACGCGCTGAATGTGCTCAATCAGGTCGGGATCACCGATGTCGCCAAAGATGGAAAGATCGATCATGTATGGCAGAAGCAGGTCATCCAAATCAACAGCGATTCTGTGGCGCACGCTTAGCGTCAGGTCGGCCCCGCCACAGAGTGTCAGATCGATGTCAGAGCCATTCTTGTGGGAGCCTTTGGCGCGCGAGCCGTATAGGACCGCCTTTTCCACCTGTGGGTAACGGTTCAGGACGGCGCAAATTTTCTGGGTCACCGAGTCTGACAGGCCGTTTCCATGGCACGTTTGAGTAGAAAGATTCATGACGACTCCCCTTGTTTCAGGCGCGCGAGTCTTATATGCAATTCTTGAAATTCTACAAAGTACTTGTCGAGAATCGCGGCAACAATTTGGGCGGCTGTGGCTTCATTGTAGGTATGTGTCGTCAGGTTTCTGCTTTGTATCATCTCCATCCACGTTTCGCCGTTCCCGATCAAGTTGGCGCCAAAGGCTGCGCGGGTCGAGTCTCTCGAACCGTATAGGTCACGCACGCCGCGCGCTTCAAGAAAGTCCTTAAGCGTTTTCCACGCAAGTTCGTGCGTATAATCAAATCCCTGTATCAACCCCTGAGCTTCCAACCGCGAGAGCTGCCGTTGTCCCGCCAACTCGACAGCTTCCTGCAATTGGGAAAACGCTTTGTCAAACTGATTGGATCTCTGGATCCAGCGGACGTCTTGACTACTCATGGAGTAACTCCACTGAAAGTGCGATTCAGCGTTTTGTCCAGGTCCCTTGCGCCAAAGGCTCTATCGCTATTCGTACGGCATACGATAACTTGACCCTTGGAAGTTCCCCTCCCATCTGCGATGCTGCGCGCAATTCGTCCTGCCCCGAAAATCTAGCACAACTCACCATCCAGTACTGAATCGTCTTTCAGATTCTGAAGCCTCTGCCGGTCCACTCACCCTAGTCGTCATCTCCGATTCACGATAAGCATAGGTCAGACTGAGATACAATAACCGCAGGCCGGCATGCGCTCCCTACGCGCCTGCCCATTATACCCCACATTCATGCCGTCTCAGCATCCCTCATCCAGACTTCTTGCAGACCGCACAATTCACTCCTGACGCCCCCTCCGTGCGAATACCATACGCAGCCCATACGCTTATAAAACGAAACTGGTTTTCTGTACTGGAAACAGGACCCAAATGGGTTTACAACCACGCCGTTATCTGATAAAATATACTATTGGTTAACTGTAGCGGTTTAGATACTGTCTGTCCTGAAAGGGTTAACGAACAGAGAAATGAAGATGGAATCTCACCAACAACCCAAGGCCCGCGCAGACGTTTACCGGCGACTCATCGGCTTTCTGCGACCCTACTGGAAGCAGGCGGCCTTTGCATACTTCTCGGTACTCTTTGCTTCGCTGCTCAATCTGTACATTCCCCAGATCCTGAAGGACGCCATTGACCAGGGCATCGAAGGTCAGCGCGCCGATGCCCTCTTCACCGCGGCTGGATGGATCCTCGGTATCGCGGTCGTGCGCGGCGTCGCCGCCTACGGTCAGCGCTATTACGGTGAATGGCTCACCCATCGCGTGGCCTATGACCTGCGCAATCAATTCTTCAACGCGGCCCAGAAGCTCCCCTTTGCCTTCCACGACCGCTCGCAAACCGGCGACCTGATGAGCCGGGCCACCAGCGATATCACCGAGACGGAGCGCTTTGCCGGCCAGGGGCTGATGGATCTGACGGCGTCACTCCTTCTGCTTGGGGGCGTCATCGTCGCCATGGTGCTGGAGAGTTTCAGCCTCGCTCTGTACGCGCTGATGCCGCTTTCCCTTTTGCTGGTGCTGACACTGCGGTTCGGAATGGTCATCCGGCCTCGCTTCAAGCGCGTTCAGGAGCAGATGGGCCAGCTCTCCTCCACCATGCAGGAGAGCATGACCGGTATCCAGGTGGTGAAGGCGTTTGCCCGCGAAACGGACGAACTGCGAAAGTTCAACGCCGCCAACGAGGATTGGTTCGCCAAACGTTTCGGCATCATCAAAATCTGGGCCAACAACTGGCCAACCTTTACCTTCATCCTCTTGATCAGCAACGTTTTGCTCCTCTTCATAGGCGGCCCGCTGGCGATCGAGGGCACGATAACGGTTGGTTCGCTTTTTGCTATGCTGGCCTATGTCATGATGCTCAACGGCCCCGTACAACGACTCGGTTTTCTGGTTAACATGGCCGCCACATCCGGGGCCAGCGCGACTCGTGTGTTTGAGATCATCGACACGCCCCCTGAAGTGGAGGAACAAGAGAACCCCTCCGTTCTGCAAGACGCGCTCGGCGCCGTGAACTTTGAGAGCGTCAGCTTTGGCTACGAGGGCGGGCCAAGGGCGCTCGATAACATAGACTTCGAGGTGGAGGCGGGACAGACTGTCGCTCTTATCGGGCCGACCGGTAGCGGCAAATCCACGATTACCAATCTCATCCCCCGCTTCTACGACCCGGCTAGCGGCGTCGTCCGCATCGATGGACACGACGTGCGCAGCCTGACATTGGACAGCCTGCGCCAGCATATCGGAACCGTCCTCCAGGACCCGTTCCTGTTCGGAGTGACAATCGCCGAGAATATCGCCTACGGTATGCCGGCCGCATCGCCCGACGCAATTGTCGCCGCAGCCAAAGCCGCGCGAGCGCACGATTTCATTATGGAGTTCCCCGCAGGCTACGAAACAGTGGTTGGCGAGCGAGGCGTTACCCTCAGCGGCGGGCAAAAACAGAGGGTGGCGATCGCACGTGCGTTGCTCTACGAACCTCGTATCTTGATACTGGACGACTCCACCAGCAGCGTCGACACCGAGACCGAGCATCTGATCCAGCAGGCGCTCAACGTTCTGATGAAAGGGCGTACGACCTTTATCATCGCCCAGCGGCTTCTTACCTTAAAGAACGCCGACCAGATCTTCGTCTTGGATGGCGGCCGCATTGTCGAAAAGGGCCGCCACGATGAACTGCTGGCCGCAGGTGGGTTCTACCGCAGCATCTATGATCTGCAACTGCGCGACCAGGAGGAGTTCGCAGCGCTGGACGCACAGTTGCGTGAACATGCCGCGACGGGACATGAAAGCCCGGACCGCTCCCATGTCCCGCCAAAGGTATTTGCCGGCGCTGTGGAAGAAGGGAGAAACTGAGATGAGCAACTCAAATGGCAATGGAACTGTTGCTCACTCCTACCGAGAGAACGGACAGGCTTACTCCCCACAAAGTGAGACAGGTATGGTAACCGAGAAACTCCCGCGCCAGCGAGACGTGTTCGGCCGCGAACAGGGGGTCCGAGTCATCCCGGACAGCAGCCTGTCGGCCGTTGAACAGGAAAGGCTGCGCCGGGAGCGCAAAATTCAGGACCTGTTGCCGGACGAAGAGGAGGCGCAGGAAAAGACCTACGACAGCCGGTTGGTTAAGCGGCTGATGGTATATGTAGCCGTCTACAAGCGAGAGTTCGTCATATCACTCCTACTGATCGTCGCAACTTCTGTCTTGAGCGTAGGAACGCCTTGGATTATCCAGCGGGCCATTGACGAAGGCATCCGCGCCGGCAATTTGAGCACACTGCGTTTCTGGACATTTCTCTTCCTGGCCGCGATCGCGCTGGAGTGGGTTACAAGCCGCGCCCGCCTCACAGTGATGGCCTATGCCGGCACCCGCATCGTAACCGACATTCGCAGTCAACTCTTTCGCCATCTGCATACCCTGTCGATGGGCTTCTTCAATGACTACAGCGTTGGCCGCCTGATGAGCCGGCTGATCAGCGATGTAGGCGTGCTCCAGGATTTCGTCACCTGGTCGATCACCGGGCTGGCACGGTCGGCATTCATCCTCATAGGGATTATCCTGGCGATGCTGTTCCTGAACTGGAAGTTGGCATTGGTGACCTTTGCAGTCCTGCCGGCGATGATCGTGCTCACCAACTATTTCCGCCGCTATGTGCGCCAAGCTTATCGCGCCGCAAGGCAACGCCTGTCATTGATTAATGGCTTTCTCAACGAATCGATAACCGGCATCCGCGTGACCAAGAGCTTCTCCCGCGAGCAGGCCAACTCGCGCCATTTCGAAGATCTCAACCGCTCCTACTTTGACGCCAATGTCCGCACCACCCAGCTGGCTGCCTACTTCTTCCCTGGGGTCGACTTTATCGGCTCGTTCGCAACTGCGCTAGTGGTCGGTGTCGGCGGCTGGCTCATTGTGGGCGACCAGTTGACCGCCGGCGTTCTGGCGGCATTCGTGATCTGGGTGGATCGCTTTTTCGAACCAATACGTGAACTGTCGCGACGCTACTATACCTTCCAGGCGGCCATGGCTGCGAGCGAGCGCCTCTTTGCCCTTCTCGACACCGAGCCGGATCTGAAAGACGCGCCCCATGCCTTCGCGCTGCCGCCGATCGCGGGCCGGGTCGACTTGGAAAACGTTCACTTCAACTACAAAGAAGATGAACCCGTTCTGCGTGGCGTGACCATCACTGCCGAACCGGGCGAACGAGTTGCCCTGGTCGGTGAAACCGGTGCCGGCAAGAGCACCGTCATCCGTCTCATCGCCCGCTTCTTTGACGTGACCGGCGGGGCCGTCCTGATTGATGGCCACGATGTTCGCGATGTAACACAGGCCAGTCTGCGGGCGCAACTGGGCATTGTCCTGCAGGACAGCTTTCTCTTCGACGGCACGATTCGCGAAAATATCCGCTATGGCCGGTTGGACGCCACCGACGCCGATGTGGAGGCTGCCACAGTTGCCGTTGGCGCTGATGAATTCATCCGCAAGCTGCCCAATGGCTACGACACCCAGGTGGGAGAAAACGGTGTCAATCTCAGCGTCGGACAGCGTCAGATCGTCGCCTTCGCACGCGCCTTGCTGGCGGACCCTCGCATTCTCATCCTGGACGAAGCCACCAGCTCCATTGACACGACGACCGAGCGCCAGATTCAAGCCGGCTTGGAACAGCTGCTCAAAGGGCGTACCAGCTTTGTCATCGCCCACAGGCTCAATACAATTGTCAATTCGGACAAGATTGTTGTGCTGGATCAGGGGCAGGTGTTGGAAGAAGGCAGCCACGAAGAGCTGCTGACGCGACAGGGCCGCTACCACCAGCTATACACGATGCAATGGGCGGTGGAAAGCGACCCGCGAGCCAAAAATTACATCTTGAACTAGTTGTACTATGACGAGGAGTGAGGAACCAGATCATTCCTCACTCCTCGTCTGCCGCCTTTAACTTTCCTCGATTTCAACTTTCTCCATCACATCTCCTTGCTGAATCGCATCGACGACATCCTGGCCGCTGCGCACTTTGCCGAAGACGGAGTGTTTATTGTCTAGCCAGTTCGTTGCCACATGGGTGATGAAGAACTGGCTGCCGTTCGTGTTGGGTCCGGCGTTGGCCATGCTGAGCACGCCGGGTCCGTCATGCACCAGTTCCGGATGAAATTCGTCGTTGAACTGGTAGCCGGGGCCGCCCCGCCCACTGCCGGTAGGGTCGCCGCCCTGAACCATGAAATCGGCAATTACGCGGTGAAAGCTGACGCCGTCGTAATAGCCGTCGCGTGCCAGCGCTACGAAATTGTTGACCGTGTTCGGCACCTTGTCGGCGTAAAGGTCAATGACGATATCCCCGCGGTTGGTCTGGATCCTGGCCGTGTAGCTCTTCGTCGGATCGATCTGCATCGCCGGGGGAGATGAATACTGCGTCACAAGCATTTCCTTTCGGTGTCTGAATGAGTAAAGTGGCCCTCCCGCCTCTCTCAGCAAAGGTGTCGCTTGCAGTGGGTAGAGCCAGTGTCACGAAAGCAGCGCGGAGGATACCGGCCGGACTCTGTCTGCATTATAGTGCCCTTTCCTCGATGAACAACAATCAGCGCCGACTGCGCGCTCGATAGGGCGATCTTTCTTTACCTCTCATCGGTGACTGCTGAGTCCCTGCCCAATGGCGATCAATATTCAGCATGTCGAAGATGCTTCTCTTTTCTCACTCCTCTCCACTCCACTCTCTCCTCGCATTTGGGCGGTCGGGCCTATTCGGCCCTCCCTTGTGCGGGGGCTCCGCCCCCGCAACGCCCCCCCTAAATGCCTACACGACCGGGTGTCGGTATTGGTAACAGGTGCCTAATCGAACGTGTCCACCCCGACCACGTCCCGCCAGTCCCATCAGATCCCCTAACGTGCCTGCCCTCGCACCCGACCCAACTGACGAACGCCACCGTACGGCCACGCCCGGCGCCTGCCCCGCACCTCTCCACCTGCCGGTAAACGATTCCCGCCGCCGCTGGCATGGATTCCCCGCCAGACTGTTCCCATCCCAAATCTGGGATGCAACCGTTTCAAGTCAGCTGTGTCGCGCCTGTCGCGAGGTATGCTATACTGCATGCCGAAGACTGTCGGTTCATTTCCGATGGATATGGCGCCCAAGCTGGTAAACACGCGCGCAGTGGGAAACACGGACCAGACTGATGCCAGCGCAACCAACAGAAACTACAACTAGACTCGTAACCGCCGCCGAACTTCAGGCAATGGGTGACATCGGACCTTGTGAACTCATTGATGGAGAAATCGTTAGAATGAGTCCAGCGGGTGAGGTACATGGCTACCTTGAATCCAGACTCACGTTCTTCCTATATAGATTCATTCAGGACGCGCAAACCGGTTGGATATTGGGTGGCGAGGTTGGCATATATATCCGACACAACCCAGACCGGATACGCGGAGCTGATCTCGCCTTCTGGTCTCAAGAGAGACTTCCTGATGGTCCATCAACCGGTTTCAGCGAAGTCGCGCCCGATCTGGTTGTGGAGATTTTGTCCCCCACCGACCGCTGGGCCGACATGCGTCAGAAGATCGATGACTACTTCTCGATCGGAGTTGACTCACTCTGGATCGTCGACCCTGACGAGGAAACCGTCTTCGTGTACCGTTCGCCTTCCCAACGCACCGCTCTGCGCACTGGCGACACGCTGGTCGGCACCGGGCCGCTGACCGGTTTCACGCTTCCCGTTTCCGAACTCTTCGCCTTCTGACCTCTCACCTGCCCGCCTACTGCTTCACGCCAGCCACCCCGCGCCTCGGCCTGAATGATAGCGCATCCTTACCGTTATAGGGTGTCAGGACAACGACGTCTCCCCCGCCACCAAGTGCAAGAAGAACGGCCCTCAAGCCGTGTGCCGACGCTTCTCTCCATCAATAGCAGGTATGCTATACTGCATGTCGAAGACCGACGGTTCTCTTTCCGGCAATTGTGTCAAACGGGTCAAGATACACGTGTCGGAAGGGATACAAGGACCAGACCGATGACTGCGCTACCAATGCAAACAACGACTGGAACTGTCACCGGCGCCGAACTGCTGGCAATGGGTGACATCGGCCCCTGCGAACTCATTGACGGAGTGATCGTAAGATTGAGCCCAGCCGGTGGAATACACGGGTTCCTCGAATCAAGGCTCGGTCGCCGCTTGGGTACCTTTGTAGAAGACACAGAAGCTGGCTGGTGCTTGGTCGGAGAAATCGGTATCTATATCCGGCACGACCCGGATCGGATACGCGGCGCAGATCTAGCCTTCTGGTCCCGTGCTAAACTACCGGATGGCCCGCCGTCAGGTTTTATCGACGTTGCACCGGATCTCGTAGTAGAGATCCTGTCCCCCACCGACAGTTGGGCAGAGACGCGCCAGAAGATCAATGACTACTTCTCCATAGGCGTTGATACACTCTGGATCGTCGACCCTGGCGAAGAGACCGTCTTCGTCTACCCTTCCGCTTCGCAGCGCACCGCTCTGCGCACTGGCGACACGCTGGTTGGCGCCGGGCCGCTGACCGGTTTCACGCTTCCCGTTTCCGAGCTCTTCGCCTTCTAGTCTCTTGCCTTCCGGCTAACTCCTTCACGCCAACCGCCCCGCGCCTCTCCTATGCGCCACGCTCTGTCCCATATCACCGTTCTCGACCTTTCGCGCGTCCTCGCCGGGCCCTATGCCACCATGACCCTGGGTGATTTCGGCGCCGAGGTCATTAAGATCGAGCAGCCCGGCCGGGGGGACGACTCCCGCCACTGGGGCCCCCCATTTACCGACGGCGGGCAGAGTGCATACTTCCTCTGTGCCAATCGCAACAAGCGCAGCCTCACCTTGAATCTGAAAACCGACGCCGGTCAGAAGATCTTCCGGCAGCTGGCCGCACAGGCCGATGTCGTTGTCGAGAACTTCAAGGCCGGCGGCATGGAACGGCTGGGCCTGAGCTATGAAAGCCTCCGCACCGACAATCCCGGCCTGATCTACTGCGCCATCACTGGCTATGGCCAGACCGGCCCCGACCGCGAGCTTCCCGGCTATGACGCCGTCATCCAGGCCCAGGGCGGTATCATGAGCATCACCGGTCCAACCAGCGAGGGTACCGATGGCGAGCCATTCAAAGTGGGGGTGGCGATCGTCGACATCACCGTCGGCCTGCAGGCGGCGGTGGCGATCCTGACGGCCCTGCAGCATCGCGATCGGACCGGCGAAGGCCAGCAAATCGATATCGCGCTCTATGATACCCAGTTAAGCTGGCTGGCCAACGTCGCCGCTGGCTATCTCCTGTCCGGCGAACCGCCCCGCCGCTACGGCAACGCCCATGGCACCGTCGTGCCCTATCAGACCTTCGCCACCGCCGACGGCCATCTCATGTTGGCGGTGGGCAACGATGGGCAGTTCGCTTCACTTGCAGAGGTCGTAGGGGAACACGCTTGGGCAGACGACAAACGCTTTGCCTCGAATCCGGCCCGGGTGCGCTTTCGTGAGCAACTCATTCCCGCGTTGGCCGATCATTTCCGTCAGCACGCCACCGATGAGTGGATCCGAAGACTGCGCGCCGCGGGCGTACCCTGCGGCCCGGTCAATGACATTCCGACCGCGTTGGAGGCCCACCAGGCCCAGCACCGGCAGATGGTGCAAACGGTAACCGACGGTCACGGAGACAGGATCAGGCTGGTTGGGCCCGTGCCCAAGCTGGACCGCACGCCGGCGCAGATATTCCGGCCGCCGCCGCTGCTCGGCGAGCACACCGATGAGTTGCTGCGCGAAAAGCTGGCTCTCACGGAGGCGGAAATCCAGGCCTTGCATGACAACGGCGTAGTCTGATACGCATGAACAGGACCAGTTGCCCGACTTTACAGGGGTGCATCCCAAATTGGTTGCTGGGTCAGGTAAGGCCAAGGAGCGCAAGAGGGTTGAGTTGGTGCTGGCTAAGTAGTGTTGAGCGCAGAGCGAGCATGGCTTGAGCGCCTGGACGAGACCAGCGCATACCAGATTGCTTGAGGCGCTGCTGGACGACATGTTTGCAGGCGGATTCGACGGTGCCACTGCCGATGGGATAACCTGCCTTGCGGAAGAGGTGATAGCGCATACGCCAGCGATTGTGGAAGAGGTAGAGAATGGCGTTACGCACGTCGTCAGGCAGGGGACGTCCTCTGGGGTAGAGTAGGCGGATGTGGTGCAGGAGAGTGCGCAGACGACCTGTAATCAGGTGTTGTTTTTGGGCGGAGACCCACGCGGTCGCCTCTTCTGATTCGGTCTCGAATCGCTGTTGTGCGATCAGCCACAACTTTTCGACAGCGTGCCACCAGTCGATGATTTCGACGCAGTTGCCGTAGCACATGCGCACGATGTTCCAGATCCAGGCTGCGCCGTCATTGACGCTGCTCAGATAGTTGGCATTCTCCACACCCCGGCGACAAGCTTCCGCCCACTGCTGCTGTCCGAACTCGGTGGCATCCCACAGTCCTGCCCGATAGCTATGGTCGCTGAGATGGGCGACCGCTTTGCCTGTCTCCGCATCCAGCTGATGGCGTACAGCGGACACGGTAACCAGTTTCACCTCTTTCCAGCCTTCCTCGCGGATATTGACCATCGCACCATCCATCGATATGTTCATCACATCGCTCGCCGGCTCCACCCGCTCGCGCCAGACCACCTCTCTCTCTTTGCTCGCTACCTGAACCATAGCCTGCGCTTCCTGGGCTTGCTGCGCAACCAACCGCCCTCCATATTCCGTCGCCAACCGCTGCAGACTGTTCCTCGAAATGGACACATGCGTCAATTCCGCAAACTGCCTGGCCGCACGCGCAAAGGGAATCTCACTGCCCATCCGCAATGCTTGCGCTATCGTTCCCGGTGACCAGCTACGTTGCTCTATCAACCGAAGACGGCGGTCCAGGGGGAAAAATCCCCTGTCCACATTCCGGACAGCGGCGATGGGTTCGCTTCACCTCTACTTGCCCTTCAGCATGGAGTACCCTGCGCGTGCGCCGTCCATTCGATTTCGTCTTCTGCCCACACTCCGGACATTCCACCTCCTCGTACCTCCCATCTCCATGTTGCAACAACAGCTCCCCCAGCATCTCTCCCATCAACTCCCGCCGCTCTTGCGACAACTTGCCCGCAATCTCATCAAAACTCGCTTCAGGATGCTCTTCCCCCCAATCCCACATCGCCTCAAACATCTCCTCCGCACCTCGCATAAACTTCGCCTTAGCCTCTTCTCGTTTCATCTCATTCCCCTCTTTCTCTTCTCTACTTTTCTCCTACCTCAAGTCTACCTCCCTTCCCCCTCTCAAAAAATCTGGGATGCACCCCTTTACAGACCCACTTTGTCAAGCAAATGCCCGTGGGCTATACTGGTCTGACAACTTTGAACGATCCCCTGTGGCTTTCAATTGATCTCCTCTTACTCGGAAGGGTTCCGCCATGCCTACCAACTTGGAGTTTCGCGGCCGCTGGCTGAATGTATTCGGAAATCTGATTCTGATAGCGATCCTTTCAGGCATTACTCTGGGCATCTACGTCCCCTGGGGGTATGCTCGCTGGCAACGGATTGTCACCGAAAACTCATATCTTGAGGACCAGCAACTGGAGTTTGACGGTTCAGGTGCAGAAGTGTTTGTGCAGTTCATCGTCATCGGATTCTTCACGCTGATTACGCTTGGGCTGTACCTGATTCTCGGTTTCTCCGCTACCAGAATGCTGCGCTGGCAATACGCCCACACGCTCACACCCAACGGTCTGCGCCTGGAGTATGAGGGCAAAACGATCGACATATTCTGGGAATGGTTTCTGCTCGTTATCCTTACGCCGCTGACATTGGGGCTCTACTACTATTGGGGGCGCAACCGTCTGCGCAGCCAGATTCTGAACCATGTGTCGCTGAGCGACCAGCCCATGCAGTTCACAACGACCCCAGGGGACTACTTCCTCGCTGTCCTGAGCAATTGGGTGATGACGGTTATAGCCGTGGGCCTTTATATCGCGTTGGGTTACTTTCTACGTCTCCAGGTTTTGGACAGCGGCCCCCTGGCTGCGCAGCTCGAAAGCATTGGCGCCGGTCTTCCCGTCATGGGCCTGGTAAACCTGCTGTTACTCGTCGTTGCCCTCGGCCTCTATGCTCTGTTGGGTCTCGCACTGCTGGGAATGGCCATAGTCCGCTTCCGCGCTTGGGAGGTGAACCGCACTCTTCTTCCGGCGCCGGTGCGTTCGCGTTCGCCTATGCCGGCGATGTCAACGCCTGTCAGCGCGTTGGCCGGCGCGCCGCCACCCGTTTCGGACTTTGCCGACAGCCTTCCCGACGAGGGCGAAGTACCTTACCAGGAAAGTGAACCGCCCCCCATGGCCGACACCGGCTATGTGGTCGATACGCCTGGCCGGCCGCTTCCTGTCGCAGAAGAGGAGGGCGAGGACGAATACTACGACTTCGCCGAATTCTCCACCCAGGCCGGCCAGGAACCTGATGTGAACAGCGGCGACGAGCGAACCGACTGGAGCAGTGAACAGTGGGCTCGCCCACAGGCTATCGCCCCTTCAACCGAAGAGGGAGACGGAGAGGGCGACGAGGGCCAACAGGGCCCCGATGACGACGATGGGCCCTTTGGTTCATCCAGTGCCGCCTAGAAAACCACACAGTTGCGTCACCGCATATATTGATGTCGAATCGGGTAAAGGCTGGAGAGACGCTCTGGCGTGGACGTGGCTGCTGCGTCTGCTCTTTCACGGCTTTGGCAGCCGCGCTGCTGTGGTCTTCTAAAGGAGCTTAATGACTGCCTCATCCCTCCCGGCCGGCTCGACGGTCCCGATTTCCCAGAAGGGCTGTTCATTCCCCTCACACACGTCTCGGAACTGACCGAGACCCGAAGGCGGAACCGCCAGCAGAAGACCTCCGCTTGTTTCAGCCTCCCATAACAGTGTTATGTGCGCCGCGGTCACGCCGGGGGCAGTTGCCACATGCTCCCCAAAGTGCTCAGGATTTCGCGCGCTGCCTCGCGTCAGATAACCTGCCTCGATATAACCGAAGACGCCCGGCAGGGCCGGCACTCTCTCCGCCTCGATCTGGAGTTGAACCGGCGACTCAGCGGCAGACGCAGTCGCCAGTTCGACCGCATGACCCAACAGGCCGTAACCGGTGATATCCGTGCCGCTCCGTACGCCCGCGGCACAGCCTGCATGAGCAGCCGCGCGGTTCAAGCGGGTCATCGATCCGATGGCGGCTTCAAGATGGGATGGCTGAATGTCTGGTTTTCCCAACGCGTGCCGCGCCTTGCGCGAATCTGCGCTCTCTGCTTGTCCTGTGAGCTTAGCGGCTGTGGTGATGATGCCGGTGCCCAGCGCTTTGGTCAGCACCATATGATCACCTGCCGCTGCGCTTCCTTTGCGAAACAGTGAGCTGGGGGCGGCGACGCCTGTGACGCTCAATCCATAGAACGGCTCTGGATTGGTCACCGTATGTCCTCCGGCGATCGCAGCACCCGCCTCCTGCACTTTGGCCGCACCTCCCGCCAGGATCTCGGCTACCACCTCGGCAGGCAGATCTTCAGGAAATCCGGCAATATTGAGACAGACGCGTACCTCGCCGCCCATCGCGTACACGTCGCTCATCGAGTTGGCCGCGGCAATCGCTCCGTACAGCCAGGGGTCATCAACGATTGGCGTGAAGAAGTCGGTCGTCTGAATGAGAACTTGTTCGTCATCCAGGCGATAGACAGCCGCATCGTCAGGTTTACCCAAACCGATCAGAACATCCGGATATTCAGTTTGCGGAAAGACCGCAGCCATCTGTCGCACGACCTGCGACAACGCCCCGGGAGGGAGCTTTGAGGCTCAACCCGCGCAGGCGACGCGGGCCGTCAGGGGTAGGGTTGTCTCTGTCATCTCTCTGAGTCCTGTATGGAACCAAGCCTGCCGCACAATTCTAACACAGCCTGACACTGAACCGCGCACGACCGCGAAGCAGCGCGGCGATTGTACATACTGTACGTCTTGTACCGGAAGTTCCACCCCAAAGTCGCCTCTTGCGGTCAAACCATCCAGCCAAACAGAGGAATCATTGTGCAACTTGCTTGGTGAAAGGCGTCTGAATCTGGGGTATAGTTGTCCCAAGTGGTTGAAGCTGGTGCCGAGTGGGGTCGGCATCGCCTAAGCTTCTACCGCGACCATCCTCCTTCCTTCCTCCTTATGGGGCCCCGACAGAGCTGGTTGTCGGGGCCCCCCTCCATTTTGGACCTGAGACTAGGTGCAAGAAGAGGCACTGGCGGAGCAGCCAGTGCCTCTTCCAGTCATTCTTCTTAAACTGCAGACGGGAGTCAGTCTAGGCTGCAACCGCCTCTTCACCCGAGCCGCGCACCGCAATAATTCGGGGCTTGACCTCGTCGGCCTTCGGCAGGGTCAGGGTGAGAACGCCGTCCTCGTAGTCGGCGCTGATGTCGTCGGCGTTTACCGCTGCCGGCAACGTGATGCTGCGCACGAACCTGCCGAAACTGCGTTCTCGCAAATGCCACTTTGCGTTTTCCTCAACGCTTTCTGCCTGGGTCTCGCCCTGGATGGTAAGCGAATTCTCCGAAAAACTGATCTCGAGGTCGGCCGGGTCGATCCCGGGCAGTGACGCCGTCACACTGTAGCTGTTGTCATCCTCGCTGACATCCAGCGGCAGCCGCATGTGGCTGCCTTCGCCGTTGCCCTGCCATCCAGCCGGCTCCCGGAAAAGATCACCCACGAGTTGGTCCATCTGATTGCGCACCGATATCATCTCACGGAACGGGTCCCATCGTACGATTCTACTCATTGTATGCCTCCTGAACTTTCCAGTTAGCGCCGGCGCTTCTGCTCAAAGGCGCTATCAAGACTGACCGTTTTGTGTGAATTTCAATGTGGCCGCCCAACCGCCACATGCAACTATCATGATAGCCGCCCAATATTAGATTGAAGTCAACGCAAAGTTAGAGGAACATAAGTGCCCCGTATAAGAAAAGTAAGAGGCCCGCCTCGATATCGGCGTCGGAAACGCCTTGTCTGCAGTGCGTGATTGGGGTATGATGATGGGAAAGAACACGTGTGCGAGACAAGAGTCAGGGGACGCCCCGCGAAGCTGGCCAATTCAGTAGCGAACGTCGGTCCCCTGACAGAAAAGTTCTACAGCGGTGAGGTGGATGTGAGTACAATAAACCCGATGGAGGATCTGGCCCAAAATCTCGACGAGCACCCTGAATGTTTTGAAGCCCTGTGCGCGCGGCTTCCCTCGCGAAAACTACTGGATCTTCCTCACAGCCTTGCTATGCTTTGCAGCAGAGGCGCGGGAGTCTAAGCTTCGGATGGACCGATTCTTGGCTACCATCAACAGTCGATTCGATGCAATTGACTCACGTTTCGATGCAATCATCGCACGGTCAGATGGGCGCGGAGTCATTCTGAAGAAGACTATTGAGGATCTGGGCCAGTTAAAAGGTGCCTGCGCCAAAAAGGTCGCGCTCGAGGGCGCCTCCGCCATCGCTAGGGATCTGGGCCTTCGGAGGACGAAGAGTCTTTCGTCGGAAGAACTACAGGATCTGATCGATTCGGCCGACACGGCTAATATCTCCGTTGACGATCTGAGAAGCTTTCGCGTGGCCGACCTGATCATGGAAGCCACGGCGGAGAACGGAGAAGTCTGCTACGTCGCCGTGGAAATCTCCTACACCGCAAATGGCAGGGACACCAAAAGGGCCCTCCGTAACGCCGAATTCATGACCCGGTTCACCGGCAAGCGCGCCTTCGCGGTCGTCTCCGGCCTCTATCGGGACGACCGAATCCAGGACATTTTCGAGTCCGGTGAACTCTTCTGGCATCAGTTGACGCCGGAGCAACTTGAAGCGGAGTGACACCCCCAATTTACCGTCTCGTCGCAATGCTTGCGCGTTGTCTGCGGTAGCGGTCTTGATGTAAGATTGGATCAGCCTTATCCATGCCGCCCTTGCGCTGGGCGCGGCATTTACCTTCCTGACCTCCCAACCCTCCTATGTCAAACGATTTTGTCCATCTCCACACCCATTCCGAGTACTCCCTCCTCGACGGTCTAGGCCGCATCGACGATCTCGTCAACGAGGCCGCCCGACTGGGCCACTCTGCGCTTGCTCTCACCGATCACGGTGCCATGCACGGCGTCATCGAGTTCTTCCGCGCCTGCCGAAGCGCTGAGATCAAACCGATTATCGGCGTGGAGGCCTACCAGACCCTTTGGCAACGGCCAATGGGCGGCCGCGATCCACAGCTCGATAAGGAAAACTATCATCTGCTGCTCCTCGCCAGGAATATGACCGGCTACCGCAATATCCTGAAGATAGTGAGCCGCAGCAACACCGATGGATTCTATTACAAGCCCCGTGTCGACCATGACTTCCTGGCCGCACACGCCGAGGGAATCCTGTGCACCACCGGTTGTCTCGGCGCAGAGGTGCCCGCCCTCTTGTCCCAGGGCAAAGAAAAAGAAGCTTACGAGCGCCTGGGATGGTACAAGGATGTCTTCGGCAAGGAGAACTTCTTTATTGAAGTTCAGGAACACAATATCCCCGAGCTGCAGGAGGTGAACCGCACACTTATCCCTTGGGCCGGTAAGTTCGACCTGGACCTCCTGGTGACCAACGATGTTCACTATGTGAGTGAGAACGATGCCTCACCCCATGAAGTCCTGCTCTGTGTGCAAACCAATGCCAGGATGAATGATGACAAACGGATGCGGCTCAGTGACCAGAGCTATTTCCTCAAGAGCCGTCAGCAGATGGAAGACACCTTCCGCCCCCTGCTCGATCTTCCGGCCTCTGCCTTCGACAACACCCTCCTCGTCGCCGAAAAGTGTGACGTCGATCTGGAAGACGACGAATATCACCTCCCCGAAATGGAAATCCCGGAGGGCTTCACCTATGAGACCTACCTGCGCCATCTGACCGACCAGGGCCTGCAGCGTCTGTACGGCGACCGGGCCAGCCACGAAGAAGTACAGGAGCGTAAAGAACGCGAGCTGCGCATTATCCATGAGATGGGATTCGACGTTTACTTTCTCATTGTGGCCGACCTGTGCGACTTTGCCCGCAGCCGCAACATCTGGTGGACCTTGCGCGGCTCCGGGGCTGGTTCCTTGGTCGCCTACTGTATCGGAATCACCGGGCTGGACCCGATTCATAACAATCTCATCTTTGAGCGTTTTCTGAACCCCGGCCGTGTGACCATGCCCGACTTCGACCTCGACTTCCCCGACGATCAACGCGAAGAGATGATCCGCTACACAGTTGACAAATACGGCGCCGATCAGGTTGCCCAGATCGCCACCTTTGGCCGCATGAAGGCACGCGCCGCCATTCGCGACGTCGGGCGCGCCCAGGATATCGCGCTCGATGATGTCGACCGTATCGCCAAGATGATCCCGGCCATTCCCGGCAATCCCGCCACAATTCAGGATGTCCTGACCGAAGGCCATGAATTCTACGATCCGGAGCTCAAAGAGCTCTACGGCAAAGATGGCTGGGAACGTTCTCTGCTGGATACCTCGATGCAGCTTGAGGGGGTTGCCCGCCACGCCGGTATCCACGCCGCCGCAGTTATCGTCGCCGATAAAGACCTGACCAACTACACGCCTCTGATGCGCGGCTCAAAGGGGGCGATTACCGAGACAATTACACAGTTTGAATTCCCTATCCTCGAATCGTTGGGCCTGCTGAAAATCGACTTCCTCGGGCTGAGCACGTTGACCGTTATGCGCGAGGCATGCCGCCTGATCAAGGAGAACCATGGCATCGAATACGGCCTGGACTCCATCCCAATCGAAGGCCCGGAGGCCGAGCCTGCCTTCCGCCTCCTGTCCAGCGGTGAAGTGAGCGGCGTCTTCCAGGTGGAATCCCCGGGGATGAGGCGCGTACTTACCGAGATGAAGCCCACCGCCTTCGAACATATCATCGCCACTATCTCGCTCTATCGACCGGGCCCGATGGAGTACATTCCCAACTACGTCAAGCGGATGCACGGCAAAGAGGAGATGGAAGTAAAACATCCCGCCCTCGAGCCAATCCTGGCGGAGACATACGGGATCATCGTCTACCAGGAACAGATCATCCAGATTCTGAACCAGCTGGCAGACTATACCCCCGGTGAAGCCGACCTGGTGCGGCAAGCCATCAGCAAGAAGGACGCCTCGAAGATCGAGTATCACAAGGCCCTCTTCATCGGCGGCTGCGGAAAAAACGGTATCTCCGCCAGCGATGCGCAGGCCATCTATGCAGATATCGAATTCTTCGCCCGCTACGGCTTCAACAAGGCCCACGCAGCCGACTACGCCGTCATCACTGTGCAGACCGCCTACCTCAAGGCGAACTATCCGGTCGAGTACATGGCAGCGCTATTGCTGGTCGAGCGGGATAAGACCGAAAAGGTTATCACTTTCATCCAGGAATGCCGGCGTATGGGCATTCACGTGCTACCGCCCGACGTGAACCACAGCGGCCTGGATTTCGCCATCCAGGATCTGCCCGAAGACGCCGAGCAGGACACGTTGCCCAAAGACCCGACCCTGGCATACGAATTTCCCATAAGCGCAGGGTCTGCCATTCGCTTTGGCATGGCCGCCGTAAAGAATGTCGGCGTCGGCCCGGTGCAGGCTATTCTGGATGCCCGCGCCGAAGGCGGCCCCTTCACTAACCTCGAGGACCTCTGCGACCGCGTTGACCTCCGGCAGGTGAACAAACGCTCCCTAGAATGCCTGATCAAAGTCGGCGCTTTCGACCGCTTTGGCCGGCAGTCCGAACAGGGAAAGGGACAGCTCCGTCACCAGCTTCTTGATGTTATCGATCAGTGTATCGCCCGTTCTGCCGCCACCCACAGCGCCAGAGAGACCGGCCAGCTGTCGATGTTCGATCTGTTCGCCGGCCCCGAAGGCGAAGCCCAGCCGGAGCAGTTTCCGATTCGGCTGCCGGAGTACGAGGCGGCCGCCGGAGCCAAAACCAGTGACCGGGAACGGTTCGAGTGGGAAAAGGATCTCCTTGGCGTCTATGTCAGCAGCCATCCCGTGCAGCAGTTGAACCTGGACCTGAGTCGATTTACCACCTGTCCTTGCCCGGAACTGGACGAGAGACACGATGGCAAAAACGTGTCGTTGGTCGGAATGGTGGCCTCGATCCGCACCACGGTGACCAAAAAGGGCGACAAGATGGCCTTTGTCCAACTGGAGGATATGCAAGGCCAGTGCGAAGCCGTCCTCTTCCCCGACGTCTACGAAAAGTGTAAGGAAGACCTGCAAGAGGAGCGGGTTGTGCAGGTCAAGGGAAAGGCCCAGACCCGCGGCGCGCGCACAAGCGTCCTGGTGGATTCGCTGCATACCTCAATTGAAATCGGGCAGGCAAAGCCCGACCAGAACCAGACCGAGGTCGGTGGCGGTTGGAACGCTGCGCCAGGCGCATGGTCAAACGGGAACGACTTGGAACACATGCCGCCGCCTGATGATTTCCTGCCAGGCGAGCCGCCCACGGGCATGACGCCGCCTCCCTTCGATGCCGAAATCCCGGGCGGACCGGCGGTGGAACCCAAGGAGGAAACGGCAACCGACATGGTGGAAGGCGCCGCAACCTCTGAGGGACATCCTGAACCATCTGGTCTCGCCCCTGGCGTGCTGGCGCAGAACGGAGGGGAGGACGCCGCCTCACCCTTGTCCGCCGCCCCCGCCGAACAAGAAGGCAGGGACATCGCAGCCGAAGAACCGGAGACAGGCGAGGATCTGGACCAGGGAGTCCAGGTTTCCGACCAGCCTTCACCCGAAGTGCAGCCTACAATGTTCAACGGAGGGCCCGGCGGCGCCGCCCATGTGACAGATTCTGAAGCAGCAAAATCCGCCCCACATGCCGAGAACGGACGCCAGCTCCTGCGCATAACCTTCAGCCGCTCCGGTCAATTCAACCGCGACAAGTACCGGCTGAGGGAGATTTTCGAGGCAGTGCGCGATCCAAGGGGTCGGGATCAGTTCGTCGTCGTCTTGGAGACAAATGGCTCCCGTCACCAGCTCACCTTCCCCAACGAATACTGCAACGTCAGCGCCCGCCTTCTCAAAGACCTGCGCAATCACTTCAAAGTAGAAGTAGCGGTGGAAGACCAGCCCTGAGGAGGATGGCCGATCGGCGAATTTCGAACTCTTCACCGCAGCCGTTTCACCACAACACAGGCTGGAGCGGCTTCCCCCTCAATGTCCGGTACCGGCGCGCGCATTGCTGAACCGGATTTATGCCCTCTTTTGTCATGACTGCTGAGGGCTGAGAGAGAATAGGTATACAATCGAATTGCCGTATACGGCAAAGTGCCTCTGCCAATAGCGCCGCAATGTGCCCTCCTGCGCCAACCGTATCTGGCAAAATTCTCGCCTCAGCCGCTACTTGGCCGCAGCGTCCCCTGAGAAGCGCCCGTTGCTAAGCGATGAACCGAGCCTGTCGCTGCCATGTACATTCAATTGACCCAGAACCGCGTGATGCAAAGCACTATGAACTGTACAAGAAAATCCGCTAAGTACGCCCCCGCACAAGACTCGCCCCACCTGCGCGGTGCCCTGCCCCAGGGCCAAACCTATAGCACTAACGTCCCCGCCAATATGGAGTAACCTGATGAACTTCGCTACGACATCAAGACAAATCGAAGACGCATACGCCCTCGCCCAGGAACGGTACGCGGCCATCGGCGTGGACACGGAGCAGGCCCTGGCAACGCTGCGCGGCGTCCCCATCAGCCTCCACTGCTGGCAGGGCGACGACGTCCTCGGCTTTGAAGAACCGGGCCGGGGCCTGGGCGGCGGCCTCATGGCCACCGGCAACTATCCCGGCCGCGCCCGCACCGTGGACGAGCTGCGCAGCGATTTGGACATCGCCTACAGCATCATCCCCGGCAATCACCGCCTCAATCTTCACGCCATGTACCCCGATACCGATGAAAGGCCGGCCCGTAACGAGATCGAGCCGCGCCACTTTCAGGGCTGGGCAGACTGGGCCAAAGAAAACGGCCGCGGCATCGACTTCAACCCCACGCTATTCTCCCACCCTCTGGCCGAAGATGGCTTCACCCTGGCCTCCTACGACAACGACATCCGCCAGTTCTGGATCCAGCACTGCATCGCCTGCCGCGAGATCGGCAGCTTCTTCGGCAAAGAGCTGGGCACGCCCGCAATGACAAATATCTGGATCCCCGACGGCCTCAAAGACACGCCTAGCGATCGCACAACGCCCCGCCGGCTCCTGAAAGATGCCTTGGACCAGATATTCGAGAAGGAAATCGATCCCAGCCACAACCGCGACGCCATCGAATGTAAACTCTTCGGCCTCGGTTCAGAGAGTTACGTCGTCGGCTCACACGAATTCTATCTGGGCTATGCTGCGCAGAACGGCCAGGCCCTCTGCCTCGACGCCGGCCACTTTCACCCGACCGAGGTCATCTCCGATAAGATATCTGCCTGTCTGCTCTTCGTATCGGAGCTGGTCCTCCATGTGAGCCGCGGCGTACGCTGGGACAGCGACCATGTCGTCACCTTCAGCGACGAGCTGCAGGCGATCATGCAGGAGATCGTGCGCGGGGACCATCTCGACCGCGTGCACATTGGCTTGGACTTCTTCGACGCCAGCATCAACCGCGTGGCCGCCTGGGCCATCGGCACACGCAATTCGCTGCGAGCCCTCCTGCTGGCCCTGCTGGAGCCAAGGGAAACGATGCAGGAGATCGAACGCAATGCCGATTACACCACCCGCCTGGCGCTGATGGAAGAGTTGAAGGCCATGCCCCACGCGGCCGTATGGGACTACCACTGTCTACAGCAGGATGTGCCCGTGGGCATGGCCTTTATGCAGGAAATCAGGCAGTACGAGAAGGATGTACAGTCGCTGCGCGACTGACAACGCACTCCATCACAGCGGATGACCGTCTGCCCCCAGTCAGGCAAAAACGGAACTGGATGACAAATGACAGAGAGACACATCACCGTTCTCGCCATCGATATCGGCGCCGAGTCCGGCCGGGTGATGGCAGTGCACTTCGATGGCTCCGGCCTGCAGCTGGAAGAGATTCATCGCTTTCCCAACTACGCGCTGACCGTCAACGGCGTCCTCCAATGGGACATTCTCCACCTCTGGCGAGAGGTGCAGGCCGGCATTAGCCGCAGCAGGGCCCACACCGCCGGACCCCCCGCCAGCCTCGCCGTCGACACTTGGGGCGTCGACTTCGGCCTCCTCGACCGCAACAACAATCTCATCGGCAACCCCGTCTGCTACCGCGACAGTCGCACCGAGGGGATGCTCGACGCCGTCTTCGCCCGCGTTCCCAAGGCAGAGGTTTTCGCGCAGACCGGAATCCAGTTCATGGCCATCAATACCCTTTACCAGATGATGAGCCTCATAGAAACTCGTTCGCCCCAGTTGCAGATCGCAGCCCGATTCCTCACCGTTCCCGATCTGCTCAACTTCTGGTTGAGTGGCGCCCAGGTGTGCGAATTCAGCAACGCCACCACCACCCAGATGCTCAACCCCTTCACCCGCTCCTGGGCACGCGAACTGCTCGACGCGCTCGCCATCCCACTCGACCTCTTCCCGGAGGTCGTGCAACCGGGTACGCGTCTGGGCACCCACGATGACATCCCTGTCATCGCACCAGCCTGCCACGACACCGGCAGCGCAGTCGCCGGCGTCCCCGCCCAAACCGGGAACTTCGCCTATATCAGCAGCGGTACCTGGAGTCTCGTCGGCCTTGAAGCGCCGCAGCCCGTCGTCAACGAAGCCGCCCTCGCCGTCAACGCCACCAACGAAGGCGGAGTCTACGGCACATTCCGCCTGCTCAAAAACGTGATGGGCCTATGGCTGCTGCAGCAGTGCCGGTCTACCTGGGAACAGCAAGGACGGTCCTACTCCTACCCGGAACTGGTCTCGCTGGCGGAGTCAGCCGAACCGCTAAAAAACTTCGTCGATCCCAACAACGACCGCTTCCTGCCCCCCGGCGACCATCCGGCCCACATCCAGGCCTTCTGCCGGCAGAGCGGCCAGCCCCTCCCACAGAGTGACGCCGACATCGCCCGCTGCGTCTTCGAAAGCCTGGCTCTCGCCTACCGCGATGTCCTCCACGAGCTGCAGTCCCTGACCGGACGGTCGCTCGACGTCATTCATGTGGTGGGCGGCGGTTCCCGCAACCAGCTCCTCAACCAGCTCACCGCCGACGCCACCGGCATCCCCGTCCTGGCCGGTCCCAGCGAAGCCACCGTAATCGGCAACGCGCTCGTGCAGCTCATCAGCCTCGGCGAGTTGAAGAACCTCGACGAGGGCCGTCAGTTGGTCTCTGGATTAGGAGAATTGGAGCGGTTCGAGCCGGAAGAGGAGGATGCTTGGCAGGACGTAGAAATGCCAGCCGTCCCATAGCAAGAGACTTTACACGGAAGAAATCAAAGAGGTTCGGAAAACGCCAATAGGACTTCGCTCCACATCCGTCCGCGTACAGAGATTTCTACTCTGACGACGCAATACGATATCCAGAGTGACCTGCCCAGCAAATAGTGCAAAGACGGGCTAGGCACCCTCTCTTTCATACCGCTCTTGACTTTCGCTGTCGGAAACGTCAATCCCTCTTCTTACCGCGCGAAAACGAAACGCGCAGATGGCTATCCGCCGCGTGGGGCGCGGCCAGGCCGTTGTCCATGCGCAGCAACTCGCGCTGGCGGGGCGACAGATCGTCCAGCCAGCCCTCCTGGAAACCGTCGTGAGGATCGACCTGGAAGATCAGCGCGCTCTTGCGGTAGTGGCCGAACAGCGCATGGCGGTCGGTCGACGTCTGGTTGGCCCCGCCACCGTGCCAGCACTGGCCGTTGAAAACAAGGACACTGCCCGCCGGCGCAACCAGCTGGTGGACATGCTTCACGTCCATCCCCTCCGGCGGCCCGGCCATCCCGCTCCGATGCGAGCCGGGCACGATGCGCGTGCCCCCGTTTTCCGACGTGAAGTCGTCCAGCAGCCAGACCGTATTGACCATCACCGGCGATCCCATATTCAACAGATCGGCGCGGATATCACTGTGTAGACCCTGCACCGGGTCCCCTGGCCTGACAATGCGCGCGTTCAGGCTGCCCAGGATGATCTGTTTCCCCAGAACATACTCGATCACTGGCAGCGTACGCGGATGGTCGATCAACGGGTGGTACAGCGGCTCAAGTACGGGTAGGTTGCTCACGTGCCCGGCCTGACCCAGAAATCGCTGCTCGCCCCCGAGCTTCGCCGCCCACCCTGCCAGCGACGCGCGCAGAGCCTCCACCTCCGCCCCACTCAGAACGCCCTCCAACAGCGTGAAGCCGTAAACTTCCATCTCCCAAAACGCCTGCTGCAGTGATGCCATCCCGCGGCCTTTCCGATTGTGACAATGTGTTCAGCTATATTCGGCGGATCAACAGATCATACCGCGCTTGGATTCCAAACCGTGGGCAATCGGATTGTCCCCAATCCACCGCTCGTCCACCGGTTCCGAGGCCAGCTGGTAGCGCGTGTCGGTGGAGAGCCGGATCTGGTTCGTCTGGTTGTCCATGCTGGCATGCATCGTGTACATGCTGAATACCAGCAGATCTCCCATCGCGTAGTCGGTCGTCAGCCAGCGACTCTTTAATTCGGCTCGCGCGGCGACAGCATCCAGGGAATAGGCGCCGCCATTGGGATTCTGCCACAGCTTCTCCCCCGATTCGATCTCAGCGGCATCCGGATAGTTGGTGCAGTAAGCATCTACGTCCAAAGTCCCGTAGTCTGCCTTGAGCTCTTCAAAGCGATGGGAGTTCTCCAGGATCATCAATCCGCCCATCTCGATGGGCATGTCGCCCAGCGGCGTCCAACTCGTGTACAGACGCTGTGTTCCACGCCCCATAAAGACAATGTCGTAATGGGGAGGTGTTGCAGTTGTCTCGCCCGGCGGTTTCGAGCGGCACCAGGTATAGTCGAAATGGCGTACCTCCCCGCCCAGAAACTGTTCATAGAACGCCATCATCGGCCCGTCATAGAGCAGCTCGAGAAGAGGGGCGTTGTCCTTGGTCAACTCCACCATGAATGCATTCTCAAAGTCGGCGTGGGCAACGCCTTCCTCCAAGGGATAGTCCGGGTCCAGACAGCCCGCAACCTCCAGCTTCCTCAGCATCCCGAGCCGGGCCTCCAGGACAAGGCTGCGATCCAGCAGGCCGGGTAGGTACAAATAGCCATCCTGCTCAAACCGCCAGCGTAGCTCCTTCATGTCGGAAAGAGCGTCGCTCGACGAGCGCAGCGGCCCAAACGCCTCTGGCGACGTATCGAGTAGACTGCCTTGAAAACTGGGCGAAATCGAGAGATCCATCGTTCTTCTGCTCCAATTCACTGTGTGAGTCTTGGTGGACTGGTCGACGGCTCATCCTGTCGCTATGCCCAGGGGTCAACCACGATCTTGGCGGCTTCACCCTGTGCCAGCAGTCCGAATCCTGTCTGCAACTGGCTCATCGGCAACTGATGGCTGATCAGCAGATCGATGAGGGGTGATTGCCGGATAACCTTCATCACTTTGGCGTAGTCGCCCATATTGTAAAGCCAGGATCCGACGACGGTCAACCCTTTGCGGATCATGTCGAAACTGACGGTAATGGTAAGCTCATCCCGGCATTCGCCGACAAAAGCCACGCGGCCCCGCCGGCGGGTCGCGTCAATGCATAGCCGCTCTGCTGCGACCCGGCCGGAGCAGTCGACCGCACAGTCCACACCTCTGCCTTCTGTCAGGTCGCGGATTCTCCGCAGAATATCCGGGTCGTTGGGATCGAGTACCGCCTCCGCCCCCATCTCCAGCGCCCGGTTGGCCCGCCACGGCGCCGGTTCGACGCCGATCACCCGCGCATTGCGAAAACGTGCGTTCACCACTGCACCCAGCCCAACCGGCCCCAGCCCGGTGACCAGCACCGTGTCCTGCGAGTTGACACCAATGGCCTCGAACCCGCCAAAGGAGGCGCCGATCCCATCAATAGCCATCGTCGCCTCCGCATAGGTCACGTCGTCGGGCAGCCTCGGCAGAAGCCACGCCGGCTTCAGCGTGTAGTGGGCAAATGTGCCCGCGCCGGCCATCGAACCATGCACCGCGGCGAAATCGTGGCTCTCTTCGCAGTAAATATAGTCGCCGCTCATGCAGAGATGACAGCGGCCGCACGAAAACTGCGGCAGTACAACCACCCGGTCGCCTACGCTGACCGGCCCCCGCTCAGCCACTTCCACCACCTCTCCCACACCTTCATGACCGATTATCTCCTGACTCTGACCGGCCATCCATAGCTTGTATTCGGTGCACAGCGCCGAGGCACAGACTTTAACGACAGCCCAATCCGCTTTCGCCTGCGGGTCGGGCATTTCGTGAAACGCCACCTTACGTTCACCTGTGATTGCTGCCTGGATCACGGGAAACACTCCTTGTTGGTCCAGCGGCCAGAGTGCGTGCGTTCACCCACCACACACGTCGACTGGCACGACCCTGTCACAATAAAGTATGGACGGACGGGAGAGGAGGGGGGAATGGCACATTTCCTGGCGCACCGGATTCAGACCAACCCCTCCTTCGGGCTGTTATTCCAGGCAACTGCCTCAACGCCACCCGAATAACGTGGTATCAGGGTTTGGACCTCCGGGTCTGCCTCTTCGACCCACGCAGTCCATTCAGCGTTTTCAGTAACATGCTCGGCGACAACGGCCTGGACGGCCTCGGGCAGTTCGGCATAAATGGCCCAGTACCAGATAGTGAGTACTGTCCGCCACTGGTCGCTCTGGTTTGCGTGTGCCGAATGCAACAGCCGCGCGTCGCCGATGACCACGTCCCCCGCACGCACAGGAACGTCAACCTCGCCTTCAGCCTTCTGAAATGCAGGGTGGCTCAAGTCCTTGGCGCGGCCCACTTCGTCGCTGTCATGCGCCCGGCGATCCATATCGTGTAGCGAATGCCGCCTCAGATGTGAGCCCGGAATCAGGCGAAGGCAACCGTTCTGCGGGCTGGTGTCGACCAGGTAGTACATCAGAAAGTACTGCTGCGGCTGGTTGGTGTAGCTGATCGGATGCTCCCACAGTACGCCATCCTGATGCCAGTAGAGCGGAGGGCTGTGCGGCGGCTTGCTGATCACAAATCCGCTCCAGACTTTGGGTTCGTCAAAACCCAACTGAGCCAGCGCCCCCAACGCGCCCGGATGGGCAATAAGCTCCGGAAAGGCCGGGTGCGGAAACTTCCAATAGGGTATGATGCAGCCCTGCGACCGGCGTTGTTCAAAATGCTCCTCATCCTCCTGCGCGATCGTCCATTCACTCATGGCATTCAGCTTGGCCACCATCTCCGGTTCCAACACATCCTCGAAGACACAGAAGCCATCGCGCATGAGTTGGTTCCGCTTTTCGACTGCAGTGATGGGCATGGGTGAACCTCCATACTTTCCGATTGCGGATGTCGGCTCAAGTTATTATCGGGAACAGGGAGAACAGATCTGCGGTTGTTCTACATTTGCGCTGAGATTGCGCAAAGATCGCGCGGGCTAAGTGGGGCTAAACTACGGCGTCGGCTGCTCCTCATCCGGCCTGCGCACCGGGCGCCGTGCCATCGCCCGCGGCTCCACCTGGCTGTAGATGCGGCGAATCGCCCGCTTCCACATCGAGCGCGCCGCCGCCGCCTGATAGGTTGCCTGCCGCTGCGTATTCGTCCACCAGGTCGATTCCCGCTTTTCCACCGGCACGCTCCACTTGACAGCGCATGCCCCCCAGGTCAGACCCGCGCCAAACCCGACAAACACAAGATTATCCCCCGGCGCCACCTTTCCTTCCTCTATCGCTTCGCATAGAGCAATTGGAATGCTGGCAGTGCTCGTGTTGCCGTACTTGTGAACGTTTACATATACCTTGTCTTCCGGGATCTTCAACTGGCGCAGCACGCTGTGCTGGATGATGCGCTTGTTCGCCTGGTGGGGTACCACCAGATCGACCTCGCTGACCGGAACACCGGCCTTGTCCAACACCCGTCGCGTAGCGTCCGCCATGATCCGGGTCGCAAAGCGGAAGACGGCCCGCCCGTCCATCTGGATGTAATGCGAGCCGCTGCTCACCGTCTCCAGACTGGCTGGAGCCGCGCTCCCGCCCGCCGGAATCGTCAACAACTCCGCACCCGACCCGTCGCTGCCAAGCACCGAAGCCGTGACACCGCCCGGCACGTCGCTGGCGGCCAGCAACACCGCGCCCGCACCGTCACCAAAGAGAACGCAGGTCGTACGGTCGGTCCAATCCACCCACCGGCTCAGCGTTTCGGCGCCGACAACCAGCACATACTCGACGTCCCCGGCCAGAATCTGCCCGCGCGCAATGCTGAGAGCATACACAAAGCCGGAACAGGCAGCGCTCAGATCAAATGCGCCGGCATTGATGAGGCCCAAATTATCCTGGATAATACTCGCCGTGGCGGGGAAAAAATGCTCCGGCGAACTGGTCGCACAGATGACCAGATCCACCTTGGCCGGATGGAGGTCGGCCACTTCGAGCGCTTTACGCGCCGCCTGCGTCCCCAGAGTGGCAGTCGTCTCCTGGGGCGACGCCGCGACCCGCCGCTCCTGAATGCCCGTTCGCGTCCGAATCCACTCGTCCTGGGTATCGACGACCTGTTCTAGATCCTGGTTTGTGACCACCCGCTCGGGAACCTCATAACCCCAGCCGATAATTTGGGCATAACAGGGCGGCTGCACCTTGTCCAGCATCGCCTGCTCCGCCTCTGCCGCCGGAAAGTGCCCGTTCAAATGCTCGGCTGCGTAGTCGCTCCCGGTCCCGTTTTCCTCATGCCCTTGTGCTGTCATACACCATTCTCCTCAAACCGCCGCAGCATCAGACATGAGTTGTGGCCGCCGAAACCGAAACTATTACTCATTGTCACTGCGACGTCCGCCTGCACAGACCGCAACGGCGTGTAGTTCAGATCACAAGATGGATCGGGGTTTTCCAGATTGATGGTTGGCGGAATGACGCCCTCTTCGATCGTCTTGAGGCAGACTATCGCCTCGATCGCACCAGCCGCTCCCAACAGGTGCCCAAGCATCGATTTCGTGCTGCTGATGTTCACGTTGTAGGCGTGCTCGCCTAACGCCCGCTTGATCGCCTTTGTTTCACCAGGGTCGTTGAGTTCCGTGCTCGTTCCATGCGCGTTGACGTAATTCACGTCGGACCGCTTCACCCCGTAGCTCTCCGCTTTGCGCAGCGCCATATTCATCGCATCTTCCGCGCCCTGGCCGTCGAAATGGGGTGCGGCCATATGATACGCGTCGGCGCTGTTGCCGTAGCCGATTACCTCTGCATAAATCTGGGCATCGCGGGCCAGCGCATGTTCGAGCGACTCCAGTATCAGAATCGCGCTCCCCTCGCTCATCACAAAGCCATCACGGTCGCTGTCGAACGGACGGCAGGCCGCCGACGGTTCCTCGTTGCGCTGGCTCATCGCGCCCATGATGTCGAAGCCGGCCATGATGATTGGCAGCAGCGCCGCCTCCGAGCCCCCCGTGACCATCACTTGCGCATCCCCGCGCCGGATCAACTCAAATGCCTCACCCGTAGCCGCAGTGCCGCTGGCGCAGGCATTGACCACCGAAAAATTGGGGCCGCGCAGATTGTAGAGAATCGCTATCTTCCCGGCCGCACTGTCCACCAGCATATTTGGAATCAGAAACGGGCTCACTTTGCGCAAGCCGCGCTTCTCCGTCAGCCTGAAATTGTCAAGCAAGGAGGTGAGGCCGCCCGTCCCGCTTGCGATCAGCACGCCAATATCGGTCGGCGTCTCTTTGCTCGGATCGAGCCCGCTGTCGCTGAACGCCTGCTCCGTTGCCACCAAAGCATACTGAATATACGGATCAAGCCGGCGGGCCTCCTTACGATCCATATAGTTCTTGGCTTCGAAGCCCTTCAACTCGCCTGCAAAGCGGGTATTCAGCTCGCTGGTGTCGAATTTGGTGACCGTATCAATGCCTGACCGGCCTGCCAGCAGGGCATCCCACGTATCATCAACCGTCAGACCCAGGGGAGTCACCGCACCGATGCCGGTGATCACGACCCGCCGCGGCTGGCCATTGCTACTGTACATGCGCGTCAATTCCATGTGGCCCTGCCGGCTTGGGCAAACAGCCTTCATTCGCTCTCGTCGTCAGGCCACCTTCTGAAAATACATTCGAATCTGTCTGTATACTCTACTATAACACATTTACGAGACAATCGTTGCGTTTCATCCATTTACATGAAAAGGAGGTCGATCCTGGTGTGGAACTGTCCGTTTCCGACTGTCGACGGTACGTGTGCATCCCAATATTTGGGTGAACTTTCCCGTTCCTCAGGCAGCAACGGACCCATGCCCAGTCCGCGATCAACCCTGAGGCAGAGGAAACGGCAGTTCTCTCTCCTCACTCCTCTCCACTCTCTCCTCGCTTTTTTGGGCGGTCGGGCCTATTCGGCCCTCCCTTGTGCGGGGGCTCCGCCCCCGCAACGCCCCCTCTCCTACAACATGCCTCATCGACCGGGTGTCCATATTGGTGACAGGTGTCTAATCGAAGGTGTCCAGCCCGACCACGTCCCGCCAGTCCCAGCAAATTCCCGTCGGTGCCGGCCTTGTGCCTGCCCTCGCACGCCCAACTGACCGACGCCACCGTACGGCCAGGCCTGGCGCCTGCACTGCGTCTCGCCCAAAGACGCTAATCAACTTCAGCCACCGCAGCCATGGATTCCCCGCCAGACTGTTCCCATCCCAAATCTGGGATGCACCCGATGGCAAAGCACTCTTGCAATATCTAGTTCGATGCCGTACAATTCCGCTTATGACAAAAGTCAGCTCTGCAGTCCATCCCAATTCACAGTGTTCCAGTCCGGCAAACGGCCTGTCCAACGCGCCCGATGACGCCGACTCGCGACAGACGCCAGATGAAATGGTCGGCTTCCGGGAGCTTCTGGCCGAGTCCGGCCTGGATCATGTGCACGGGATGGAAGTCTTGCGGCTGATTAAGATGTGCGCCGGAGCGTACGACCGCATTCTGGGCGAACGCATGCGCGATGAAGAAATCTCTCTGCCCCAATGGCGTGTCCTTATCCGTCTCTACCTGGCAGAACGCAATGGTCAGGCCGCCCTCACGCCTACAGATTTGGCACACAGCCAGCGTTTGAGCAAGAATACGATCAGCGGCCACCTGCGGGCCTTGGAGAAATCGCGCCTCATCGAACGCCAGCTGGACCCGAACGACCTGCGGGCCTTCCTTATCCGTCTGACGACTTACGGCAGGAGCCTGGTCCGCACGCGTACACCTCAGCATTTCGAATTTCTCAACGAGTTGATCGCGCAACTCTCGCCCGAAGAGTGCGAACTGTTGCAGGGGTTGCTGACTAAACTGGTTGACTCGCTGCAACGGGAACGCGAACCCGCCATCGGCCTGTAGGCGCCGGTAATCGAACCTTTGCACTTTGACCCTCTGCCCTAGGAGTGGCACGTGAACCAACGAAGACCATTCGGTAGACCTGGCGGCGGCCCCGGTGGACCGGGGGGACCGCGCGAGGGCGGCGGCAGCATGAAAGACTTGGGCCGCTCCATGCACTATCTGGGTCGCTACAAGGTCATCACTTCGCTGGCCTATGCCGCTCTGTTTATCAGCATCGGGGCCCAGCTTATCGTTCCCCAGCTGGTGCAAAATGTCCTTGACGCCGTAACAGACAGTGTGTTCGCTCGGCAGATCCTTGCCCTGCCGGATTCGGAACGCGCCGCCGCGATTGAGCAGCTGCCGCTCTCCGTCGACCAGCTGACGGAACGTGCTGTCAGTGCCGAAGGGCCCATCTACTGGGCAATGGTCTTCATCGTTGTCTTTTCCCTGGCGCGCGGGCTCTTCGCCTTCGCACAGGCCTTCCTGGCCCAAAAGGTGAGTCAGGACCTGGCCTTCGATTTCCGCAACGAACTGTTCGAAAAGATCCAGCGCCTATCTTTCAGCTACCATGACCGCAATCGTACCGGCCAGTTGATGATCCGCGCCACCGACGATGTCGAAAAGCTCCGCATGTTTATCGGCCAGGGCATGTTGCTCGCCGTCCAGTCCATCGTTCTGCTCATCGGCTCGCTCGCTGTGCTGGCCTTCACCAACCTGACGCTGACCCTGATCATCCTCCCAGTGCTGCCCGTGGCGCTCATCCTCTTCATGGTCTTCGGCTCCGTCGCCCAATCACTGTTCGGCGAGATCCAGCGCCGGCTTTCGACGCTCAACGAGATCCTTCAGGAAAACCTGGCCGGCATTCGCGTCGTTATGGCCTTTGTGCGCGAAAGAGAGGAACAGGACAGGTTCGACAACGCCGCCGAACGGCTCATGGATCAGCACATTCGCGTTTCGAAAATCTTCAGCTTCCTCTTCCCCTTTATCTTTCTGATCTCTAACCTGGGTCAGGCCGCCGTCGTCTACTGGGGCGGGCGACAGATCCTCTTTGATACCCTCACGCTGGGTGAATGGCAAAAATTTTCCCTCTATCTCATCTATGTCTTCTTCCCCGTAGGCCAGCTCGGCTTTATCGTCGCCCAGATGAGCCAGGCCAGCGCCAGCGCCAAACGCATATTCGAAATCCTCGACGCCGAAAACGAAGTCACTGACAAACCTGGCGCACAGCCTATGTCGCAGGTGCACGGCCGCGTTAGCTTTACCGACGTGACCTTCCGCTACTTCAATAGCAGTGAACCTGTCCTCCAGAACGTCTCCTTCGAAGCCCAGCCAGGCGAGACCGTCGCCCTTTTGGGCGGAACCGGTAGCGGCAAGTCGACCATTATCAACCTTATCCCCCGTTTCTACGACGTGAGCGAAGGCCGCGTCCTCATCGATGACTGGGACGTGCGCGATGTCACACTGGACAGCATGAGGCGCCAGATCGGCATCGTGCTGCAGGAGACCAATCTCTTTACCGGGACCATTCGCGACAACATCGCCTTTGGCCGCCCCGACGCCACCGACGCCGAAGTCGAGGCAGCCGCCACGGCCGCCGCCGCACACGACTTCATCGTCAGCTTCCCCGACGGCTATCAGACTGCCGTTGGAGAACGCGGTACAACCCTGTCCGGCGGCCAAAAGCAGCGCGTCGCCATCGCTCGCGCCCTCCTGACCGACCCGCGCATCCTCATCCTCGACGACTCCACCAGCAGCGTCGACGTCGCCACCGAGGTGCTCATCCAGAATGCGCTCGACCGGCTTATGGTGGGACGCACCAGCTTTGTCATCGCCCAGCGCATCAGCACCGTCGTCAACGCCGACCAGATCCTTGTCCTCGATAGAGGCCGCATCGTCGACCGCGGCAACCACGAAGAGCTGATGCGCACCAGCGCGATCTACACCGACATCTACCACAGCCAGTTGGTCGAAGACGCAGCTGTCGAGGAGGAAGCGCCGCTGTTCGCGGAAGTATAGCATCCCGCCGGCAGCAGCTGACCATGTTACGCACTATTTCTCCCAGGAGCGTGCCCGATGTTCGGTGACCGCATGTTACGGCAGGAGACGCTGAAGCCCAAGAGCGTCGGCGCCACTCTGGCCCGTTTCAGTAGATACTTTCGCCCCTACTGGTTCGGCCTGACCCTCGTCACCGTACTGATGGCAGTCAACGCCTATACTCAGGTGATCGGCCCCATCCTGATCGGCCAGGCAGTGGACTGCTATCTGGCGCCTGCCGCCTTCGGCGAAGTCGGCGAACAAAGCAGAGGTCTTCAACTCCCCGCACAAAGCGAGCCGCAGACGGAAACCGACAGCCAGGCCAACTGCTGGTATGCTCCGGAGGTCGCCCTGGGCGATCCCAGCCGCAATGACCTGCTGCGCGGCCTCCTCAACATCACGTTGGTCATTACCGCCTACTATCTGGTCGGATCCGTCACCGGCGGCTTGATGTTCTTCAGCATGAGTTGGACCGGCCACCACGTTCTGCGCCGCCTGCGCGTCCGCCTCTTTAACCACCTCCATCGCCTCTCTCTCGGCTTCTACACCCGCAACGAGACCGGCGATCTCATGAGTCGCATTACCAACGACTCCGATACGATTCAGCAAGTCGTCAGCTTTGCCCTCGTGCAGGTGCTGAGCAGCGTACTGCTCATCCTCTGGATCGTCTGGCAGATGGTCGTATTGAACTGGGCCTACGCCCTTATTAGCCTGAGCGTGGTGCCGCTCATGGGCTTGGCGACCCTCTGGTTCAGCACTCAGGCGCGCAAAGCCTTTCGCGTCACCCGCCAGAGCATCGGCGACGTCAACGCAGAGCTGGAAGAGGGCATCTCCGGCGTGCGCGAGGTCCAGGCCTTCAGCCGCGAGGAAACCAACATCGAGCAGTTCCGCCAAAGCAATGCCGTCAACCGCGACGCTAATGTCAAGGCCGTTGCCTACACTTCTGCCCTGGCGCCGACGCTGGAAGCGCTCGGATTCCTGGGCATCGCCGTCGTCGTTGGCGTCGGTGGCGTGATGCTCCTGCGCGGTCAGACACTGGCAGGTTCGGCCATCTCCCTCGGCCTGATCGTCACCTTCTTGGGCTATGCCCAGCGCTTCAACATGCCCATCTCCCAGATCAGCGTCATGTGGACCAATATCCAGAGCGCCATCGCCGGCGTGGAGCGTATCTTTGAACTGATGGACGAGGTCCCGGAAGTACAGGAGAAATTCGGCGCCCGGCCTATGCCCGCAATCAAGGGCGCCGTTTCCTTGCAAAACGTTAAAGCCGAATACGTGCCCGGGGAACCGGTCCTCAAAGGGATCAACCTGAACGCCCGTCCTGGCGAGACGGTGGCCATCGTCGGACCGACCGGCGCCGGTAAGACGACCATTATCAATCTGATCCCCCGCTTCTGGGATGTCACCGGCGGGGCCGTGCGCATCGACGGTATCGATGTGCGTGACGTACAGTTGTACAGCCTGCGCGAGCAGATCGGCATCGTCCTCCAGGATACATACCTGTTCAGCAGTTCGGTGATGGACAACATCCGCTTCAGCCGCGCCAACGCTTCCGACGAGGAAGTGATCGCCGCCGCAAAACTCGCCCAGGCGCACGACTTTATTCAGCGGTTGCCCGAAGGCTACGAAACCGTCCTCGGCGAACGCGGCGCTGGCCTCAGCCAGGGACAACGACAGCTCCTCGCCATCGCCCGCGCCGCACTGGCCGACCCCCGTATCCTCATCCTTGACGAAGCCACAAGCAGTGTCGACACCCGCACCGAGCAGAGGATCCAGGCCGCACTCAACGACCTGCTGAAAGAACGCACCAGCTTCGTGATCGCACACCGCCTCAGCACCATCCGCAGCGCCGACCAGGTACTGGTGCTGCAAGACGGTGAGATAATCGAACGGGGCACACACGAAGGGCTGCTTGCCCAGCGCGGCTTCTACTACGAACTCTACATGAACCAGTTCCGCCGCCAGGAAGATCTGCCCGTGCAGCCCAACGGAAGCCGTCCGCCTGCCGGTCCGGTTAGAGTACCGGCGAGACCGGCCACCTGAGGTAACACGAACAACCAAAACCGATACTAATGCTCCGAGCTCCCCGTTGGTTGCCAATCTGGTCCAGTTGAGATCGCCGGGAACCTGCTCTCACTGACTTCTGACTCCTGTCCTCTGTCCCTGCGGCTTCCCCAACCCTGTCCGCTCAACGTCGGCCTGCCGGCAGACGAATACGACCGCATCTGGTTCATGGCTAGTGCCGGCAATCACCGCACTGCCGGAGCGCCGGCGAACCGCCTCGCGTCGCCTATTTGGTTCAAGTTGTCATTTGGGTTCAAACAAGCGGGGAAAATGCCAAAGATTGATGGCCGGTTCACCTACTCCGACCGGAACTGCAGCCAGACCAAAGGGATCAACATGCCGATCACCACAATTGGTACGCTATCCCAGGGGGCAAGATTGACCTGAATCCACAGGCCGCCGGGAATAGCGTCTACTCCGTATAGTATGTATGCGCCCCAGCCCACGAGCATCGCCCACAGCAAACGCTGAACCAGCATCTGGCGCGGCATCACCTGCACCAGCACCACGAGCAGCAGCGCCAGCACCACAAACTGCGTCACCATGGCAATCGTCAACGAAAAGACATCGAGCTCGACCACCTCCGGCCTGACCACCGAAACGCGTGTCGGGACTGCTTCCGCCGTCGGCACAACTGTCACCGCCGCCCCCTGACTTGGCGCCGGCGTGGCCGCCCGCTCCGGGTTCGTAACCTCAATCTGCGTTCTGTCCGACGCCACGTCCGGGTCTGGGATGCGCGCCCGGATCTCCGTACTGGAGTCTGCCTCGACACTGTTGACTGCAATCAGGAGTGTGCCGGTTCTTTCCAAGAGCACTGATTTACGCGCTAACCCGTCCCGAGTGGGAACGGGATTTGACTGGATGGCAAGCTCCTCGCCCTCATAGATCAACCGGAAGTTCACCGGCGTTCCATCAGGGACTGTGTTCCCGTTGTGATCCAGAATCGGGCCGGCCTGCAGCTCCAGGCTGTCACCGAGCTGCAGGTCGGTCTGGATGAGCACCACCTCGTCATCCTCCGCCTGTTCGCTGACAATGCCCTCGTTCAGGACAGTCAGGTCGATCCGCTGGTTCGGGTCCGGCTCCAGCCGTTCGACCAGGTTGCTGAAGCGCGTGCCTGGCACGCTGACCGGTGGCGCGCCGGTGACCGTCTGCGCGCGGAACAATGCACGCACGGCCGCCTCCAAAAAAGGCTGCGTCTTGGAGTATACACCGAGAAAAGCGGTCATCTTCCCGATCTCGGTCGAGTCAAAGAAGTATGGTTCGTTTAGCGCCAGCACCACCAGTTTGCTCCCTGGCAGCCGGTCGCTGCGTTGACGCAGAAACCGTTTGACCGCGTCGCTGCTGTCGTAATTCGCCACATCCACATCCAGCATGGCAAAGATCAGCCAGTCAGCGTTCAGGATCTCCTCCTCCAACGCCTCTGCAACCGAGGAGTCGGCCGTCCCGTTCAGAAGAGAATTCAACTCAGAAAAAGTACGACTCCTGATCTGCTCCCTCTGCAACTGGTTGGTCGCCTCCGGCCCGTAGAGCCGTAACATTATCTCTTCCAATGCCGTCGGCTCTACAACCGCATCCGCCAGGCAATCGTCACATTCATGCAAAATGCGACTATCGGTGAAGATCAATATATCCTCATCTTCGCTCGGCGGCGCAGGCAGCGGGTCGGTCAGCCCCGGGGAGTCGGGGAAGAAGATCGTCAGCGCCTCACTGGCGACCTGGTCCAGCAGCATCTGTGCCCTTCTCTGATTTTCGGTGCTGAACACCGCCTCCAGATCGGCCGGACCCACTACCACATCCCCCAGGTCGATCTCAACATCTACATTTGGCGAATCGACTCCCGCTGTCGCCCCATCGGCCCTGTTTTCTGGGGCATACAGCCGCACTTTCAACCGCAAAATCCGTCGCAACGAGGCATCCACTCGGGCTGCAAACTCGGCATCGTTTGTATAGCGCTCGCGGAAAAAGATGATCGTCTCTTTGATGTTGGCCCTCTCATCCAGCCAGCTGTCCGTCAACGAAAAATCTGCCAGAAAGAGCAGATCGTTACCGGCCGTAAACGCATCCAGAGCGATGCGCCGCCGCGGGAAATCCTGCAGTGGCGGGTCGTAGTAGCGGCGCACGGCCATCACACCTAGCGCATCGCTCATCAGAATTCCCCCCTCTGCACGCCAGGGAGCAAACTCGTCCAGATCCAGCAGAATGCCCAGCTCCTGTGCCAGACTGATAGGCGGCGTGCGCTCGCGACTGCCTTGGAAGCTGCTGAAACGAATATGCCCCGACATCAACGCCTCAGTAGCGGCCATCGTCCCATCTACTCGCAGGAGCGCAGATGGCCGCTCTGTGACCGCCGCAAATGGCGGCAGTTCGATTCGCTGCAACTCCTGTAAACTCTTCTGAATCGTCGCGATCTCCTCATCCGGCCGGCGATCTGTACCCCCTAGGCCAGGGAAATGTCCGGTCACCGTCGCCACACGACTGCCGCTGCCGCGGTGGATTCCTGTTACATAGGCCTGGCCCATTCGCCCGACCCAGTACGGGTCTCCGCCAAACGAGTGCAGCCCCAAACCGGTCACCAGGTCCGGACGCGGCTGTTCTATCACGTCCAGAGCCGGCCCCAGTATGAGATTCACCCCCACACTGCGCAACTCCCGACCGTGGACCGCACCGACCTCCTCCACCAAATCTGGATTCCAGGTGGCCCCCAGCGCCATCTGCGGCGGGATCGCGGTGAATCCGGCGCGCAGGGCCGTGCCCGGCATGCCGTCCCCCCCCTGTTCCACCCCGATCAACAGCGGAATCTCCAGCGGCAACCTCTGCTCCAGGCCGGACTGTAAAATACCCGGAATCGCCGGCCCGCCCTCCTTGACGTTCAACGCCTCCGTCGGTGCCAGGTAGATGCCGTACGCCAGTGCCTGCAGCTGATTCGTAAGCCGCGCGATGTCCTCCGGTGTCGTACCACTGTAGTTGCTGAAATTGCGGTTCCAGGGGCTGATTACCACACCGCCCACCCGGTACTCCTCTATCAACTCGGCAACGTCGCTTCTCGGTCCGAGATCGCTGCCTTGAAAGGTGACCACAAACAGCTGGCCAACCCGATCAGCCACGCTCATACCCGCGATCAAGTCGTCAAGACGCGCTTCCAGTATCTCATCCGGGCCCGGTGTTGACGTAGGTGAAGGGGTGGGCGTTGGGGATGGTGTTGGCGTATGCGTGGGTGTGTTCGTGGGTGTGACCGATGGCGTGAGCGCCAAACTGGTCGCCTCAGCCGCCGCAGTCGCAGTCAACTGCGCCCCCACGGTGGCCGTAGCCCGAATCGACTCAAGCAACTCCTGGGCCGAACGGGTCGCCGTGGCAGTGGCCGCCTGCAGTTCCGCCGCCGCAGTCGTATCTGTACGCTGCGTACCGGGGGAAGGCGTTCCCTCCACCTGGGCAGCAGCTAGCTTAACAAGTGGAACACCGCCGCCAAAGTCGAATGCCAGCAACGCGGCAGCCAGCAACGCGGCGGCCAGCGCAAAGATGCGCAGACGAGCCCCGCCGCTACGCCTGGCACCCTTTCGATGGCTTCGCTGCCCGCTACGGAATTCTCTCATCAAATCCGATTATACACGATCAACCCATCTGTCGGAATGACCAATCCCGCCCCCAGCGTAGCATCCGGCGCCGTCAAAAACTGAGGAAACAAACCGACGGCGCACACCGCTTTCATGCCCCTGCGCCAACACCCGTTGGGGCACCCCTTGCGAATGCCCTCGCCTACCCTCCCAATATGGCCTGCATACCACACCAATGCCGGCATCCCATAGTGCAATCCCATTCCCGGCAAACGAAGTGGCGTTTCTCTCTCCTCACTCCTCTCTTCTCTCTCCTCGCTCTTTTGGGCGGTCGGGCCTATTCGGCCCTCCCTTGTGCGGGGGCTCCGCCCCCGCAACGCCCCCTCTCCTTAGACGTGCCTCATCGACCGGGTGTCAATATTGGTGACAGGTGCCTAATCGAAGGTGTCCAGCCACACCACGTCCCGCCAGTCCCCGAGCCAATCCCACTCAGACATAACTGACGTACTCACTCCTCACTCCTCTCCACTCTCTCCTTGCCCTTGTGCCTGCCCTCGCACCCTCCCCAACTGACGGACGCCACCGTACGGCCAGGCCAGGCACACGCACTGCGTCTCGCCCAAAGACGGTAAACAACGCCAACCACCTCTGGCAATGATTCCCCGCCAGACTGTTCCCACCCAAAATCTGATTATGCACCCCCGAACATTGCCTGTTGGACAGACTCGACCAATGTATGTATAATAATCCCAGAATAAGAACAAAAGTTCGGAATATGAAATGTCTCCACCGTTCAGCTGAAACCGTTCTGAGAACACCACCGGCCTGCCGCCCGGCCTACACTTCAAATGTGAACTCCGTACGATGCCGGGACGCCGCAGACCGCCTGCGCCCAGGAAACCGAGTGCCCGTACAAAATGTCCCAATCCCCTTGCGCAATGTGGTAAGCTTGTTCTGCGAACCTCGCTCGTATCAGATCTGCGGAGCCGGATATGCCTCAATTCCAGGTAGTCAGCGATTTCCAGCCGAGGGGCGATCAGCCCCAGGCCCTCGCCAAACTCGCCGCCGGCATCGATGAAGGGATGCCCCACCAGGTCCTGCTCGGCGTCACCGGCAGCGGCAAGACCTATACCATGGCCAAAGTCGTCGAACTGATTCAGAAGCCGACCCTGGTCATCGCCCACAACAAGACGCTGGCCGCACAACTCTACAGCGAATTCCGCGAGTTTCTCCCCAATAACATGGTGGAGTACTTCGTCTCCTACTACGACTACTATCAGCCCGAGGCCTATATCCCTCGCAGCGATACCTACATCGAAAAGGATGCCCAGGTCAACGAAGAGATCGAGCGCCTCCGTCTCGCTGCCACCAGCGCCCTTTTCAGCCGCCGGGATGTTGTCATCGTCGCCTCGGTCTCCTGCATCTACGGTCTCGGCAGCCCCCAGGACTACGGTCAGGTGGCCCTGAAGCTCAACGTTGGCGAAATGGTACGCCGCAACCAGGTCCTGCGCCACCTCGTCGACATCTTCTACGAGCGCAACGACACCGCCCTCCAGCGCGCCAAATTCCGCGTGCGCGGCGACGTGCTCGAAGTCCAGCCGGCCTACAGCGATAACGCCCTGCGCGTCAGCTTCTGGGGAGACGAAATCGAACGCATCAGCGAAATCGACACCCTCACCGGCGAAATCCTCGATGACTACCCCGAGGTCGAGATCTTCCCGGCCAAGCACTTCATCACCCATCAGGACCAGGTCCGGGAAGCCATCGTCGATATCGAGGAAGAGCTCAAGCAGCAGGTCGCCTCGCTGGAGAGCCACGGCAAACTGCTCGAGGCCCAGCGCATCGGCCAGCGTACCCGCTACGACATCGAGATGCTGCAGGAGATCGGCTACTGCAACGGCGTCGAAAACTATAGCCGCCATCTCGCGCGCCGCCCCCCCGGCAGCCGCCCCTGGACCCTGCTCGACTACTTCCCGGCCGACTGGATGGTGATCATCGACGAAAGCCACATGACCATCCCCCAGATTCGCGGCATGTATGCCGGCGACCGCTCGCGCAAAGAGGTGCTGGTCGACCATGGCTTCCGGCTGCCCAGCGCGCTCGACAACCGCCCCCTCACCTTCGACGAATTTGCCGAGGTCGTGAACCAGGTCATCTACGTCAGCGCCACGCCCAGCGACTACGAGATGAGACACGCCACACAAGTCGTGGAACAGCTCATTCGCCCCACCGGCCTCCTCGACCCAACCGTCGAAGTACGCCCCACCGAGGGGCAGATCGAAGACCTGCTCCACGAAGTGCATCGTCGCGTCGCCATCGGCCAGCGGGCCCTCATCACCACGCTTACCAAGCGCATGGCCGAAGACCTGGCCGAATATCTCGCCGACCTCGGCGTCAAAGTCCAGTACCTCCACAGCGAAATCGACACCCTCGAACGGGTCGAGATCCTGCGTGATCTACGTCTCGGCGTCTACGACGTCGTCGTCGGCATCAACCTTCTGCGCGAGGGTCTGGACCTTCCCGAAGTCACCCTCGTCGCCATCCTCGACGCCGACAAGCAAGGCTTCCTGCGCAGCGAGTCATCCCTGATCCAGACCATCGGCCGCGCCGCCCGCCATGTCGAAGGACGCGCCATTCTCTACGCCGACAAGATGACCGAAGCCATGGAGAGCGCCATCGGCGAGACCAACCGCCGCCGCCGGATCCAGGAGGCCCACAACCTCGCCCACGGCATCGAGCCCCGCAGCATCGTCAAGAGCATCCGCGATCTGACCGATCGCATGAAGGTCATATCCGAAGAGCAGGCCGACTACAGCGTCGACGAAGGCGAAGAAGCCCCAACCCGGAATCTGGCATCACTCTCCCCGGACGAGCTGGTCAAACGGATCGCCAACCTGGAAGAAGAAATGCACGAAGCCGCCCAAAACCTGGAGTTCGAACGCGCCGCCTCCCTCCGCGACCAGATCATCGAACTGCGCAATGCCCTGAAGCTGGAAAGAGCGTAAACACCCCGATCTACACTTGAACTCGTCACTTTGGAAAGGAAGTGAATGCATACGATACATCAGTTCGGCGGCAACTGGACACAAGAGAAGCTTGAGCGATTGAAGAAGTACCTCCGCGCTTACATGACCATTTTTACGGCAAATCAGTTTGCAAGGCGTTACACAACATACTACGTGGATGCTTTTGCTGGAACGGGCGCGAGAATCTCTCCTGAAAACACTCCGGCATCAACACTATCTCTGTTTACAGATCAAGACGATGTGAAGGATATCAAGCAATTCTATGAAGGGAGTGCCCAAATTGCCCTTGAATTGGACCCGCCTTTCGAACGTTACATTTTCATCGAAAACAAACCTCAGTTTGCACAGGAATTGAGGAATCTGTCCGCGCGCTTTAAGGACAGGAACGTTCAGATAGTACCGCGGGATTCAAATGAATTTCTTCAAGAATGGTGTCGGAGCATGAACTGGGAACGTAGTCGAGCAGTTGTCTTTTTGGATCCGTACGGGATGGCTGTGGATTGGGAAACGATTGAAGCCTTGGCTGCAACCAAAGCAGTTGATCTCTGGGTTTTGCTACCGGTCGGACAGGCGATTAATCGAATGCTGAAGCGCAGGAGCATTCTATTGGGAACATGGCCGGACAAACTCACTCGCTTCTTTGGCACAGAAGCGTGGAAAGATTCTTTCTATCACACCGATCAACTGTCACAGCCTCAGCTTTCTTTGCTCCCGACGGATGACTTGCCAATGGACTTTGAGAAGACAGCTACCTTCGAAAGTATAGGGAGGTTTTTCTCGGAGCGACTGAGTACCGTATTCGAGAAAGTGGCCGAGAACTCACTGGTCTTACTCAATTCAAAGAATGTTCCTCTTTATCAACTCTTTTTTGCCGCTGCGAATCCCAGAGGCGCGTCGACCGCTGTGAAGATCGCTGATCATATTCTAAGGGGATAGCCATGGCCGCACGTTCACACATCGAATGGACTGAGATGACATGGAACCCAGTCACCGGCTGCACTAAGGTGAGCCAGGGCTGCAAGTTCTGTTACGCGGAACGTATGGCCAAGAGGTTGAAGGCGATGGGTGTGACACGATACGTGAATGGCTTCGATCTTGCCTTGCACGAAGACATCCTCGAAAAGCCATACCGGTGGGTCAAGCCCAGAGTCGTCTTTGTAAACTCGATGAGTGATCTGTTTCATGAAGACGTCCCGGTCGATTTTATCCAGCGCGTCTTCAAGGTGATGACGGAATGTCCCCAACATACGTTTCAAGTTCTTACAAAACGAAGCGGCAGGCTCTGCGCCTTGGCCGATCAGTTGCCTTGGCCGAGAAATGTCTGGATGGGAGTCAGTGTCGAAAACGAACAGGTTTTGCATCGAATCGAGCATCTGCGGCAGGTATCAGCACACGTGCGTTTTCTGTCTTGTGAGCCACTTCTTGGTCCGTTGGACAAGCTGACGTTAGACAATATTCACTGGGTGATAGTAGGCGGTGAGTCCGGTCCTGGCGCGCGTCCTATGAAGAGGGTATGGGTAGAATCGATACTGCACCAGTGCGAAGAACAGGACGTTTCTTTCTTCTTTAAGCAATGGGGCGGACCGAAAAAGAGCCGCACAGGTCGCCTTTTGCATGGAAGAACCTATGACAATCTCCCTCTCAAACACTAGCACCAGCAATAGCTGTCGTTGTCCGGAAGTATGTGCTCAGAATAGGATCACATATCTGTGGAAGTCCGAAAGTGGTAGGGGATTTGACGCCTCGTAATTCCGCAATTCCTGTGACATTGGCAGGCGTTCCGAATACACTCCCTTGACGCGATGTTCGCCGTATGCGAACATTTTTGAATGGAGGAAACCAAACCAAAGCCGAATGGAATACGGGGCGTTGCTCAATCACAAGAGCGAACTGGAGGACAGGCTGGCTGCGCTTGAAGCAGAAGACGGCAGCCGTGTCCCACATGGGGTAGCTGTGGCCATCATACGCGGCCACAGTCCCATCCTTGCATACTGAAACCATCTTGGTATGACGCTACGCGATCTCTCCGATTGCACGGGAATCGGTGCCAGTTACCTGTCCGAGATCGAGCGGGGACATAAGCCCGGCTCCGCATCCGCCTTATCCCCCATCGCCGCCGCGCTCAACACCACCGTTGACGCACTGATCAGCGAATAAACAAGCAAAATGATAGGAACCGTACGCGAAATCGAAATCACCACCGAGATGCACGCCTCGTATCTCGACTATGCCATGAGCGTCATCGTCGCCCGTGCCCTGCCCGACGTGCGCGACGGCCTCAAACCCGTCCATCGTCGCATCCTCTACGCCATGCACGACATGGGCGTTACCAGCAACAGGCCCTACAAGAAAAGCGCCCGTATCGTCGGCGAAGTGCTGGGCAAATACCATCCCCACAACGATACCTCCGTCTACGATGCCATGGTGCGCATGGCACAGGAGTTCAGCCTGCGCTACCCTCTCGTCGACGGACAGGGCAACTTCGGCTCCATCGACGGCGACAACGCTGCCGCCATGCGCTATACCGAAGCGCGCCTGGCAGCCATCAGCGACCTGATGCTGGCCGACATCGAAAAAGATACCATCGACTGGAACGACAACTTTGACACCACGCTCAAAGAGCCGGCTATCCTGCCCGCCGCGCTGCCCAACCTCCTCATCAACGGCGCCAATGGCATCGCCGTCGGCATGGCCACCAATATCCCCCCTCACAATCTGGCCGAAGTCGTCGACGCCACCGTCTTCCTGATCGATAACTTCGACAAAATCGACGAAGTCGGCGTCAACGATCTCCTGCAGTTCATCAAAGGACCTGACTTCCCCACCGGCGGCATTCTCTTTCGCTATCGCCAGGCCGCCAAGGGCGACGAGGAGGTCGACGCTATCTCCCAGGGATATGCCACCGGCCGCGCCCGGCTCATCATGCAAGCCAAGGCCCACTTCGAAGAGATGAGCCGCAGCCGCAGCCGCATCGTCGTGACCGCCCTGCCCTATCAGACCAACAAGACCAACCTGCTCGAACGCATCGCCCTCCTCGTCCGCGACGGCAAAATCCACGGCATCACCGACCTGCGCGACGAGAGCGACCGCACCGGCATGCGCATCGTCATCGAGTTGACACGCAATGTCGACCCCAAAACCGTCCTGGCCCGGCTGCTCAAACTGACCCCCATGCAGCAGACTTTCGGCATGTCTCTGCTGGCCCTCGTGGACGGCGAGCCCGTCACTCTCACGCTCAAGCGCATTCTGCGGCTCTTTATCGAGCACCGGCAGGAGATCATCCGCCGCCGCTCCCAGTTCGACCTCGACAAGGCCAAGGCCAGGTCGCACATCGTCGAAGGTTTGCTCAAGGCGCTCGACATCCTTGACGAAGTGATCCAGACCATCCGCCGCAGCCAGCGCGTCGACACCGCCCGCAACAACCTGATACGCGCCTTTGGCTTCACCGAGGTACAAGCCCAGGCCATCCTCGATATGCCGCTGAGACGGCTGACCGCGCTCGAGCGCAAACAGCTTCAGGACGAGCATAAGGAGCTGCAGCAGAGAATCGCATACCTCGAAGACCTGCTCTCCGACAACGCCAAGATCCTCGGCGTCATCCGCGAAGAGCTGCTCACCCTCCGCCAGCAGCACGCCGACCGCCGCCGCACCCAGATCGTCGAACGCGCCCAGGGCACACTCACCGCCACCGACCTTCTGCCCGACCGCCGCGTCTGGGTGGCTCTCAGTGCCAAAGGCGACCTGCGGCGCCAGGACTTCAACGGCATCAACCGCGCCGGCCTGCGACAGGCAGCCCAAAGAGCGGCCGCGGCTCTACTCGCCGCCAACACCCGCGACCAGCTCTTCATCTTCTCCGCCAGCGGGCGCTGCTACCGCCTCGGCGTCCACGAGCTCCCACAGGAAGGCCGCAGGCACCTCGCCGACCTGACCGATTTCAGCCGCCGCGATACCATCGCCTCCATGCTGGCGCTGCCGCACGCCGCAGCCGAGGGCTTTCTCTTTCTCGTCACCCGCCAGGGCGCCGTCAAGCGCATCGCCCTCGCCGACTTTGCCCAGGTTGCATTTGACGCCCAGGAAGTAATCAGTGTGAATGGCAAAGACCGGCTGGCCCGCGCATTCATCTCCACCGGCAACGGCGAGATCCTGCTCGTCACCCGCATGGGCCGTTCGATTCGTTTCTCCGAAGAAAAAGTGCGCGCGATGGGTACTTCCGCACGCGGCGTCGCCGGTATCAACCTCAAACGCGGCGACGAGGTCATCGCCGCCCTGCCCGTCGCGCCCGACGGCGAGTTGCTCACCGTTACCTCCGTCGGCTACGTCAAACGTACCCGCATCGACGAGTTCAACCTGCAGGGCCGCGGCGGTGGTGGCATCATCGCGCACAAAGTCGATGAGCGCACCGGCGACCTCGTCGGCGCGGCCATGCTGACCCCGGAACATGCCTTCGCGGCCTTCATTACACAAAAAGGCGTGGCTAAACCGCTCGGGCTGGACGAAATCCCCTCCAGCGGACGCAGCGCCCTCGGCTCGCGCAAAGTAAATCTCGCCAGCAGCGATGTGGTGGCAGCCGTGCACGCACTCTCACCCGTCGTAGCCCCCATCGACAGCCCCCCGCCGCCGCCCGAACCACAGCTGAATGGCAGAGGAAAGACCGCCTCCGCGTCTCCGGCAAAGGAAAGCAAGCAAAAAACGACGAAAGCGCCCGCTAAGAGAAGACCATCAGGCGAGACCGCCGCTGCCACGCCCGCCAAACCGCCCGCCCAGCCCAAAACGCGCAAGCTCGCCAGCGAAACAACCAGGAAACGCAAACAGGCGACCAGTGAAAAGACCGCACCGAAGCAAGCCCCGGCAGAAACGGCCAACGGCGAAGTCACCAACCGCCGGGCAAAACCAAGCCGCAAATCCAGTCGGAATGGGGCCCGGGAAACTACCTCCCAGCCCGCGCCCACCACCGCCTCAAACCGCCGCCAGAAAACCGGCAACACCAAAGAGCCCGCACCCGATTCCAAACGCGCATCAACGCCCCGCCGGGCAAAGCAAACGAAAAAACCCGCCAGCACTGCCCAGCCCAAGGGCAAACGGGACGCAGTTGCCTCGGTCAAACAGTCCGTGCAAGGAAGCCTTCTCGACCAGCCCTCCACAGAACCGAACCCCTCTGCCGCCAGATCTTCCGCTCGTTCAGCCAGGAAGCCCGCCGGCAAACTGGATCGCGTCAGCAGCGTCACAGGCGGCCAGAAAAAGGGTAAGAAACTATAGCCCGCACAAAAAAACCTCCCGACTCCAAAGGAGCCGGGAGGTATCGCCTCATAAACTGTTGCTGCAGCGGGACGACCCTATCGCCCTCCCACCGGGGACACCAACTGCCCGTTTGACCGATGGCTCCGCCTCCACATTATCGTCGCCAGCACCCCGATCAACAGCGGAACAGTCGCTGCCAGAGACCACCACCAGGAAATACCTCCCTCCTGTCGCGCCGGAAGCAAATCCTCGTTCGCTACACGCCGCCGGTGCTCCGCCAGCAGTGCCTCCTTCAACCGCGCCCGGAACTCAGGCGACGGCCGTACAAACGGGAAGAGCCTGCCCAGGAAGCTCACCATCTGCGCGAACTGCTCCTCCTCCTCTTCCGTCAACTCGTCATCCATCGCTTCAGATTCCATCTCGCCGCGCGCCGCCTGCCCAAAGGGCATGACCCGCACCACGTCGCTTCTGAACTGCTGCAACCTATCCAGCATGTTCACGCTTCCCATCGGATGCCTTCTTTCCCTGATGTTCGGAATCGGATGGCGCCCCTTCTGCCTCACCGTCCTCGAACTGTTCGCTCAAATCCTTGCGCAGCGCCGCCAGTGTGCGGAAATAAAGTGACTTGATCGCACCCTCGCTCTTCTGCATCAGCTCGCCGATTTCAATGTTCGTCAGTTGGTCTCCGAACTTGTGAAAGAGAAGCCGGCGCCGCTCCTCGGGCAGCCTCTCTATCGCCGCCCACAACGCCTCCTCCCCTTCCCGTCGCTCTACCGTCGCCTCCGGCTCTTCCCGCTGTTCCCCCCTGAAGACCATCCCATCGATCGGGACAAACGTCCTCCGCCCCTGATCACGGTGCCAGTTGGCCACCAGATTGTGCGCAATGCGGAAAAGCCACGCGCCAAACGGCAGCCCCCTGTCCTCGTAGCCGTCCAGCCGGTCCAGCGCCCGGTAAAAGATTCGCGCCGTCAGGTCCTCCGCATCCTCGACATTCTGTACCCGGCTGTACACATACGAGTAGATACGATCAACGTAGCGCTCGTACAGCTCACCAAACGCCCGCGAATCCTTCTTCGCCCGCGCCACCAGCGCCGATTCAATCGCCCGTTCGTCCTCCGGCGGCTCAACCTCAGACCTGACGGGCCGGCTCCCGTTGGCGCTCTTTTCCGTTTCGCTCAGAGCGTTTCCATTCATAATTTATAACACGCCGTCGCTGAAATCGTTGCGCAGCGCTTACTGGAGATAGCCTGCCCGCTGTCCGGCTCAAAGCGCCAGTCACTGACCCCACTCCGCACTCGCCCCTCTTCCACGCAAAAAATAGAAGAGGCAGCGCACGTCACCATTATAGAGAATCCGGTCGCCCCCCGCCAAACTTAGCAGATTCCCCTCTCCGAAACTGCACAAATCGCAGGCTCAGAGCCCCCTCACTCCCCAAACCCATTCCCAATCAACCACGGCTCCCCTTACCACTGATCACTGGCCACTGCAGATCTAACCCCTGGCCCCCAGCCTCTAACCCCTGCGGTTCGCGCCCCCGCAACGCCCCCTCTACACCAGCCTTCTTCACCGTGCTCACTCTTCCCCACCATCGTGTCTACCCAACAGTGCCTACGCCCCACTCGCCGTCTAAACCCACAACCCACTGACCACTGCAGTTCTAACCCCTGGCCCCCAGCCCCTAACCCCTGCAGTTCGCGTCCCTTCGCGTTACTTCGCAGATAAAGAAATCGATTCGCAGCCGCCTGTCTTTGCCTGAACTGTCTTGGCCGAACCCGCGACTACGCTCGCCGCGCTGCCGCCTCTCTGGCTGGTCTTCCGCCTCCCTAAACCGCTCACCACGGCCGCCGCTACTGCCTGATCCATGGGCCGATAGTTTGGCCTGCAATTTCCGCTATGCTATGCTTGATCAACGCATTATCACTTCGCTGCTTGAGCGAGAACTATCTGAAAACGTACCAAATTAGGAACTATTTCCTGGTGGACGGGAGGCAAAAGTGCGCGTAAGCTGCTTTCAGGAGAATCTGTCGAAGGGCCTGTCAATCGTCGGCCGCGCCGTATCGTCCCGCAGTACGCTGCCAGTGCTCGGCAACATCCTGCTCGAAGCAAAGGATGATAAGCTGCGGTTGGCCGCCACCAATCTGGAGATCGGCGTCAACTGCTGGATCGGCGCACGCATAGAGGATGAAGGCGCCATCACCGTGCCCGCCCGCCTGCTGACCGAGTTCGTCAACAGCTTGCCGCCCGACAAGATCGAGATGGAGTTGTCCGTACGCACGCAAACACTCCATCTTCGCTGCGGGAACTTCGACGTCAACATTAAAGGCATCGACGCCCAGGAGTTCCCTGTAATTCCCACCGTCGATAACGGCGACGGCCCCGAAGAGACCGCCGAAGCCCTCGAAGGACGCACCATCGCACTCGAGACCGCCGGGCTGACAAAAATGATCGATCAGGTCGTCTTCGCCGCCGCCACCGACGAGAGCCGCCCCACCCTCACAGGTGTCGAAGTCACCTTTTCCAAGGAGCGCCTCTCACTGGCCGCAACCGACGGCTACCGGCTCAGCGTGCGCAGCATCGAAGTCGAAGAGGCCTTCACCGACGAGCTGTCCGTCGTCGTGCCCGCCCGCCATCTGGGCGAATTGGGCCGCATCATCGCCGACGCCGAAGACGAAAAACCTGTCCAGGTCACCGTGACCCAGGCCCGCAACCAGATTCTCTTCCGCGTCTGGGGCAAAGGCGGCGAGACCCGCGGCGCCTTCCACCAGGTCGATCTCGTCAGCCAGCTCATCGCCGACCGCTTCCCCGACTACCGGGCCATCATCCCCAAGAGCCACAACACCCGCACAGTCGTCGGCACCGAATCCTTCCTCCAGGCCGTGCGCGTCGCCCAGCTCTTCGCCCGCGACAACGCCAACATCGTCCGCCTCAAAATTGAGCCCAACGGCGACAGCGGCGTCGGCAACCTCCACCTCACCGCCAGCAGCGCCGAGATGGGCAACAGCAAGAATGAATTGGATGCCATGGTCGAAGGAGATGATCTGGAAATCGACTTCGACGTCCGCTATCTGATCGCCGTCCTCAGCCAGATCGACGAGGAGCAGGTCGTCCTCGAGACCACCCAGTCCAACCGCCCCGGCACCATCCGGCCGCTCGGCCTCGCCGACGAAGAGTTCCTCCACGTCGTCATGCCCATGCACCCGCCCCGCTGACCGGACGCACGATCGAACTGCAAAAAGAACGGGAGTCGCGATCACCGCGACTCCCGCTTTCTTTTTGGGGATTACCTGGCTCACTCGCCGGACGAGTAGGCCACCACCTCGTCCAGCTTCTTCGAAAGCCGGTCCTCAGCACTTTCCAGGTCGTACTGATTCTGAAGCCCCATCCAGAACTCTGCAGAGTTCCCAAAGTAACGCGACAACAGAAGGGCGGTTTCAGCTGTGATCGAGCGCCGCGCCCGGACCATTCCGTGGATCCGTCGCGCATCGACACCGATCGCCTTGGCCAGACCGTACGGGGTGATGTCTAGCGGCAGGAGGAACTCTTGATAGAGGATTTCTCCTGGATGAATGGGAGGGAGCCTGCTCATCGCTCTAGCGTTCATTTACGAATTCTCTGGAAGCACACTGAGAGGGTGTTTGAAAATTCCTGCTTGATCGTAAAATCCAAGTCGTGCCTTTCAGATTTTTCGTAATAGCAGCTCTCACTCCAATGAAATCCATTTCATTTCCGTGACAGGAACGCAGAATTCTTCGGAAATTCAGATAGGTACAGTCGCATAATCAATCAGGACGGCAAGTTGGGTGAATTTTCAAACAGGCTCTTAGATCATGTCGACCAGATAGGCGCCGCCATTGTTCGCGTGTGCGATGCGGCCTTCGCGGGCTAGGCTGTCCAGGATGCCGCAAATGAGCGAATGGCGGTTCCTGCGTGGTGGGAACGGCTCGATGACCAGGGCGGGTAAGTCCTGGGCGATGTCGCGTGGGTATAGTCCGTGTGCCTCGCTGATCTTGCCCTGCTTGGTGTGCAGTATGAGTACATCGAGCACGATGTCCTCCAGCTGCTGAACGGCTTTACGTGATCTTGCGAGTCGATATTCCGGAGTCATGTGATGAGGCTCCTTTCCTTAGAGGGTGTTTGAAAATTCCTGCTTGGTCGAAAAATAAGAGTTGTGCCCTTCAGATTTTTCGTAACAGAAGCCCTCACTCCAATGAAATCCGCTTGATTTCCGTGACAAGAACGCAGGATTCTTCGGAAATCCAGATAGGTACAGTCGCATAATCAATCAGGACGGCAAGTTGGGTGAATTTTCAAACAGGCTCTGAGAAGATCTGAACTCGTGGAGCAGTTGAATTTTTTCGATTCTTCCAATCCCGCTGATTGCTGCCTGATCCGAACCCAACACAAAGCCTGTCCCGGCGGCGCGACTTCACCCCACCACTCACCTACTGATACCCGCCAATCCCCAGCAGTTCCTGCGTCGCCGCATCCGCCTCTTCGATCACCTTATCCATCAGCCCGTTCTCCGGACTGTCTCCAAACGGCGACCTGCGCATCCACGTCGGCCCGTAGCTCAGGATCAGCACGCGACGCTTCTTGCCTGCCTCACCTGTCGGCATCGCGCGATGCCATAGGTTGCCGTGCAGCATCACGCAGCTGCCGGCCGGCGCCCTCAATTCTCTCTGCCCCACTAAACTGCCATGCTCCTCCAGGGGCAACTGCTCGCCCGTATGCAAATGCGTACCGGGCACCACTGCCAGTATCCCGTTGGCGTCGTTCAACTCGTCCAGATAGATGAGACAGTCCAACTTGTGCGGATACGCGAAAAACGGCGGGACCGGTTCCGTCATCCCTGGCTGATGGTGATGCCAGCGCGTGAACTGGACCTCTTGCCCCGGGTAGCTGATGCGCGCCGCCAACTGGCGAATGCGCACAAACGGCCCTAGCACCGCTCGCGCCACCGACAGCAACGGTTCAAAGTTGATCAACATGTGAAAGTCGGCATGTTTGTCAAACAGATGCCGCGGAATCCAGTCCCTGCCCTGCAAACGGCTCCCATCGGCCTCCTCAAACTCCGCCTCTTCCACCTCGTCCAGCGCCCGGCGCAGCATCTCCAACGGCTCGCCCTCGATCAACGCCTCCCGCACCAGGTAACCGTCTCTCGCAAACGCTTCGATCTCAGCCCGTGAGGCCCAGACATCGAAACTTCGTTCCGGCTCCTGTCCTTCGTTGTTGACCAGGATGTGATAAGAGACCGTGTGATGCTCGTAGGCGTCGTACCTGTCCCGAATCTGGTCTTGGAGGCTTGTCACAGCGTTCAATACCATGGCTCCGTTTCCTTACCGTGTATAGTGATGGCCGAAACCGGCTGGTTTGCCGTCAGCGTCCAACCGGTCACCTCTATTGAACCTTCTCCAGACGCGGCCCCTCCGGTGTGTCGTGTACTTGCCAGCCCAGCGCGCTGATCTCGTCCCGCAGCGCATCAGCCTCGGCCCAATTGCGGTCGGCGCGCGCCGTCTGACGCCGTTCCGCCAGCTCCAATATCGGCTCCGGCGTCGCCTCTTCCACCGGATTCTCGGCCGCCTCCCGCACCGCGCAAGCCCGCTCCCAGATCTCCCCCGGAATGCCGTCCTGCGGCGTCGGAGGCAGGCGCCAGTCTCCCAGAGCCGTCGCAGGAAACTGCGACCCGCTCCCAAATACCTGCTCGCCTTCCGCTGTAAGCACAGTTGCGCCCCCTTGGCCCACCAGTTCACAAACCCCCGCCACAGGATCGATCACCACCCCGGTGTTCTCATCGATCCCCAGTACCGTCACCGGGCGCGGCAGCAGCGACAGCAGTTCGTCGAAGCGAGGTTGGCCCATGTAACAGTGACTGGTATCCAGTTCGTCGCCGCCATCATTGTTGTTCCAGTGGGGAATGACGGTCAGCCGCAGTCCAAAATCACTGAAAAAGGCCAGCCCTTCGATCCAGTGGAGATCCTGACCGACCTTGTAAATCTCATAGACCGGCAGCGTGTAGCGGCCCGACGCAACCGTTGTCGCGCTTGAAAAGCAGATCGCCCCACCCAGCCGGTGCCGCGCCCGCAACGCATGCCAGGCGTAGCTGTCCCGCAACTGGCGTACCGCATAGGAAGGACTACCCGGCCCCATGAAAAGATAACTGCTTTCCAATAATGGCCCCGCCAGTTCAGGGTCGTCGGGATCAAACGCCGTGCCCCGCTTGCGTGCCGGCACGATCGAAATCTGTGGAGAAAAATTGCGCAAATGACGTTCCAGATAAGCGCCGACTTTCCCGGCAACCGCGGGCGAATTCAACTCAAAACCGGCCGGCGTCTCCAATATGGCAACCCGAACCGGTGCCGGCAGTTCGCGCATCACCCGCTCATGAATCCGGTGGGCCCCCGGCGCCGTCTCCCCAGAACCGAAGAGTGCTATCGGGCCAATTTCACTCATCACTTCCCCCTTTTCACCCAGCTGCTCCACCCGTCTCTGACCCCGTTACGGAAATCTGACAACGGGCACGCAGCCATGACAACGGCACGCAAACCTTGCACAGTTTCAGCTTCTTTCGCCCTGCTACCCCCATCGGTATCTCTCCAGGCGCATGTCTGATGTGCTATACTGTTGCGGCAGTTCTGTGGGTGTATCCGCAGCTACCGGGATCGTGTCGCTCCTGTATGAAAACCTTTGTCTTCCGCATGCTCGTCTTCACCGCGGGCGCAGTCACCCTCGGCGTTGAGTTGAGCGCCGCCCGTCTGCTGGAACCCTGGTTCGGAAACAGCCAGATCGTCTGGGCCGCCCTGATCGGGCTGATCCTGTTCTACCTGGCAATTGGAGCTTGGCTCGGCGGGAAACTGGCCGACCGCTTCCCAAGCCTCGGCGGCCTCTTGACGCTCGTTACGATAGCCGGTCTCGGCGTCGCAATCACACCCGCCGTCAGTCCGCCCATTCTGCGCCTGGCAACTGTGGGGCTGAACGACTATCTTCCAGGTCTGCTCGCCGGCGCGCTGTTCGTCGTCTTGCTGCTCTTCAGCCTGCCCGTCATCCTGTTGGGCGCGGTCAGCCCCTGGGCTGTGCGCTTGGCCGTAACCGATCTGCATCAGACCGGACGCGTGGCTGGAAGCCTCTACGCCATCGGCACCTGCGGCAGCATCATCGGCACCTTTCTGCCCGTCCTCTGGCTGATCCCCTCCTACGGGACCCGCTGGAGCTTCTACTTGCTGGCCCTCTGGCTCCTGGCCGTCACCCTGCTGGCGGCTCTCCTCTACGGTCGCAGCAGACGCATCCACGGCATGGCCCTGCTTGCCCTCGGCGCAACGCTCGCCCTGGCCCTCCTCGACCCCGGCAGCGTGCGCGCCCACTGGGACAGCCAGGATGATGGCCCAATTCTATACGAAGACGAATCTCTCTACAACTACATCCTCGTTCGGGCTTGGGGCAGCGAACGCCACCTCCAGCTCAACGAAGGCGTCGGCCTCCACAGCGTCTACCACCCCGACAGCCTGCTCAGCAAAGGCATCTGGGACTACTTCCTGCTGGCGCCGCTCTTCCGACCAAATGGCGCCCTCGACCCCCGCGACCGCCTGCTTGTCATCGGGCTCGCCGCCGGCACCGCACCCAGTCTGTATACCCAAATCTACGGCCCGCTCGACATCGTCGGAATCGAGCTCGACCCACAGATCATCGAGGTGGGGCGGCGCTACTTCGACATGACCCAACCCAACCTGACAGCTGTCGCCGCAGATGGCCGCCGCTGGCTCCTTGACCAGCCCCAAGACCAACGCTTCGACATCATCCTCGTCGACGCCTACCGCCCGCCCTACATACCCTTCCACCTCGCCACCGTTGAGTTCTTCCAGCTGGCCCGCAACCATATGCGCGAGCACGGAGTCCTGATGATCAACGTCGGCCGTTCTCCCACCGATTTTGCCCTCGTCGATGCACTCGCCGCTACCCTGGCCGCCGTCTTCCCTTCCGTGCTCATCATCGACGAACCGGGGCCCCCCGACGACCTCGGCAACTCCCTCGTCATCGCCGCCAACCAGCCGGCGAACCCGGATACGTTCGCCGCCAACGCCGCCGCCATCTCCCCGTCGCTGCCGCGCCAGTTCCGCCAGTTCGCGCTGGAGGTGGCCGGCTGCACCAGCCACACCTCGTGCGATCGCAACCTGTCCCGCGTGCGCGCGCCGGATCCACCCGAGGACACGCCCGTTCTCACCGACGACCATGCACCCGTCGAACGGCTGGTGCATGGCATAATCTGGAGTTTTCTCCGCAGCAGAGCAGAACCGTAGCAACCGGCCCAGTTCACCGACCAACGATTACCGGCCGTCGGCCGCAACCGGAGAGCAACGCAATATGACCAATACACGCACACTACTCGGCGTCTTTGCCCATCCCGACGACGAAAGCTTTGGCCCCGGAGGCACTCTGGCCCGCTACGCCGCCGAAGGCGTGCAGGTGCATGTCATCATCGCCACCGACGGCGACGCCGGCTCCGTAACCGAAAGCCACCGCAACCAGACTGAACGCACCCTCGCCCAGGTGCGCAGCGAGGAGCTCGCACGCGCCGCTGTTGAACTGGGCGTCACCAGCATCTGGAATCTCCCCTACCGCGACAGCGGCATGCGCGGCTCATCCGACAACGAGCACCCCAGGGCCCTCGTGCAACAGCCCATCCACCGCCTCTTGGCTGAACTGATCGACTACGTTCGCCGTCTGAAACCGCAGGTCGTCATCACCCACGACCCTTACGGCGGCTATGGCCACCCCGACCACATTCGCTGCTGCGAAGTCGTAACCGCTGCCTTCTACGCCGCAGGACAGGCCGTTAACTCTGGCGCAGACCGCAACCGCGCCAGCGTCCTGTCTCCCCACGCCGCCCAGAAACTCTACTACTCCAGCTTCGACAAACGCATCCTTCGCTGGGTAGTGAAATTTATGCAGCTGACAGGCCGCAACCCCCGCCAGGTCGGCCGCAACCAGGACGTCGATCTGGTCCAGATCGCCGCCTGGGAGACCCCGATCCACGCCCGCATCGACGTGAGCAGCTATCTTGACTGCAAGGAACGCGCCAGCCGCGCCCATGCCAGCCAGTACAGCGGCGGCCCTTCCACGCTGCGCGCCTTGCCGGGTCCGCTGCGCCGCAGGCTGTCCCGTTTCGAAAACTACACCCGCGCCTTCCCCGCCCCCAACGCCTACCAGGAACCGGATCTGTTCCACAACGTGGTCTGGCAGAATTGAGCGGTGCAACGGCACCGAATCGAACGCTTGTCTCTGCGCCGCGGCGGCTTACGGCGCGCCGATTCCGACCCTTTCCGCCTGCTATCTCCGTCCCGCTGAGGTCTTCCGTCCGCTCCTGAAACTTTGGATCCGCCAAAGTCGTAGTGTACGATCAGGCCGGTAGTCGCCGGCCCACAAGCTGGATTCCGCCTTTCCCCCGCCTGATGAAGTGGAGTCGTCGAAATACGATCTGACGCGGGTTACACCCAGGAGACGAAAGATGAAACAGCCAAAAAACTGCCTTCGTTGGCTTGTGGTGGCGTTTACGGCCTTTCTCGCCTTAGCCGCGTCCGGCGCCGCCCTGTCCGCCGAATTCGCCGGCGACGAGACCTACCGCCTTGCCGAGGGCGATATCGTGGACGATGACCTCTATATCGCCGCCCAGGAAATCTATATCAATGGCACCGTCAAAGGGGATCTGATCGCGGTCGCCTCCTACATCGAGATCGGCCCCACCGGTGCCGTCGAAGGCGATCTTTGGGCAATGGCAGGAGGAATCACGGTCCACGGCACACTCATGGACGATCTCCGTGTTGCCGCCGGCGGTGTGGAGCTTACCGGCACCGTCGCTGACGACGCCTTTTTCGTCGCCGGGGGCGGCCAGGCTGACATTCCAACCGGCATGGGGACGCAAGCAGTTCCCGCTGGCTTGAGCATCACTGGAGATATTGCGCGTGACACCTACGTCGCCGCTGGCGGCGCCGATATCTCAGGCAGAATCGGAGGCGACTTCCGCGGCGCTATCGGGATACTCGAGTTTTCAGGTGCAGTCACAGGCGATACCGATATTCAAGTCGCAGAATTCATTGTCTATGATTCCGCCCGCTTCGACGGCATACTCAGATATTCCGCCCCCGAGCAACGCCAGTTTCCCGCCGGTGCTGCCCGCGACATCCAATATGAGGCGCCGCCCGAGTCAGAGACCGCCGGAGGTACCGTCGTCGGCGCCATTTTCGGCTGGATCTTCCGGACCATCGCCATCGCCGTCGGCGTCGCCATTCTCGGCTGGCTGTTGTTGCGCTTCCGACCCGGCATCCTGGTCCGACCTGCCACCGCAATTCACTCAAATCCCGTGGAAACCGGGCTGTACGGTCTCCTGGCCGCCGCACTGCTCATCTTCATCCCTATCGCTTCGGTCATTCTGGTTGTCTTCACTTGGGCCTTCTGGGGCGCATTCCCCGGAATCGTCATGTTCATCTTTCTGTTCGCCTCGTCGGCCCTGGTCTGGTTCCTCAGTCCCCTGCTCACAGGCTACTGGCTGGGCGAGAAAATCGGCGAGCGGCTGGATGGCGAGTACAGCCCGCTGCTCCTTCTGCTGGTTGGCGCGCTCCTGATCGTCGTCCTCGGCCGCATTCCTTTCCTCGGCTGGCTCGTCTATCTGCTTAGCTTCCTTTTGGCCCTCGGCGGACTCCTGCGCAGCGGGACCGCAGCGACAGGCGAGCCTCATGCAGAAACGGCCGTCGCCCAATGACTCTGCGCCTCGGCGCCATCCTTATGGGCTCTCGTAACTCACTGTAGCGACGCATTTCATGAACTCCACCGCCTATGCTCGCCATTAACGAAAAACTCTACACCGGCGACCTGGTGCAAATGCGCAAACCCCATCCATGCGGGGGTGACAGCTGGGAAATCGTTCGCGTGGGCGCCGACATCGGCCTCCTCTGTGAAACCTGTGGACGTCGCGTCCTTCTGCCCCGTCGCAAATTCGCCCGCGGCGTCAGGAAGTTCCTGCGCCGCAGTCCACAGGCCATAAAGGACCTGGATGGCCCTCCCTAACGCCAATCCCGCCTGACACCAGGACTTTCACGCCGTCTTCGCAACCGAATCGCGGCCCACTTGCCTGTCTTTAAGCAATACGAAATACGCATAGAACAGGTTTTCGATCTGAACGCACATCACGAAGGAGTGTACCTATGCAACGGGATGCCCTGGTCCGCTATCTTGACGACACACTGCGCATCAACGAAATCGCCGACTACGGCCCCCAGGGGCTGCAAATAGAAGGAAGCGCGCACGTCGACAAGATCGTCGGAACCGTGGACGCCCACCAACCCTGTGTCCACGCCGCCCTCGAACGCGGCGCCGACCTTCTCTTGGTGCACCATGGCATCCTCTGGGGCGATGCCAGGCCGCTGGCCGGCAGCTACGGGCAGCTCGTGCGCACCTTCATCGAAAATGACCTGAATCTCTATGCCGCCCATCTGCCCCTGGATGCTCATCCGCAGTGGGGCAACAACGCCGAGCTCGCCCGGCGCCTCGGCCTCTCGGTTATCGACTGGTGGGCCGACGTCAAGGGCACGCCCCTCGCCGTCCTCGCTAGGTACGATCAACCGGTCGACTTTCAGGAACTGGTCGCCCGCTTCGAGGAACGGGTAGGCCGCCCCCAGCTCGTCCAGGCAGAAGGGCCGCCCGAAGTGCGCACAGTTGGCATTCTCAGCGGGTTCGGCGCCGACAAGATCGGGACTGCCGCCAGCCTCGGCTGCGACGCCTACGTCACCGGCGAAACCAGCCACGCACAGTACTACGAAGCCGCCAACACAGGCATCAATCTCCTGTACGGCGGCCATTACACCTCTGAAACCGTCGGCGTACAGGCCCTCGGCGAACACCTGGCCCAAAATTTTGGCATCGCCTTCGAGTTCGTTGACCTGCCCACCGGCCTCTGAACCGGCCCCTGCCGCCAAACGCCTCGCCCCGATTTTCTCGGAAATAGAAAAACCCGCTGCAGGGTTCCCTGCAGCGGGCTTCGCGCCCACCTGTCGGCAAGCGCCTCAATTCAGTTCGCCGAAAGCGTGCCTACGCACGCGGGGCCGGCTCCAGGCCGATTGCCTCCGAGAAGAGACTGAGTACCTCGCCCTCCTCCGCATGGCGATCCAGAGCCTTCTTGCTGAATACAACCGTATCGTCTGCCAGCACCTCAAACAGTCCGCCACCCGAAGGGATCATCTTGAGGGTTTCAATCGCCGGCGTGAAATTCTCCAGTAGGTCGGCCGCCGCACGGACGGCTCGGGGTGTGTAGTTTCACTGTACGCAGTATTCGATACTCACCTTGTACTTCTGCATAGCTCTCTCCTGTCGGTGGACGGCCTTTCGGCGCAGCAAATGAAATATACCGCTGCCCGCATTCTAGCAGCTTTTCTCCTCTTCGGCAAACCGGCTGATTTTGAGGGCGCATCCCAAAATAGGGGCGAGCTCTCGCATAACTCCGGCAGCAACGAAACCGTAGCCATTCCGCGTTCAACTCCGAGGCAGAGAAAGCGCCGCCTCTGACAACTGACCACTGACCCCAACCCTCCATCTGACCACCACGTACAAAGCAGTTCACTAAAAACTGAAAACTCAAAACTAGAAACTGCTTTTCCGGGCGGTCGGGCCTATTCGGCCCTCCCTTGTGCGGGGGCTCCGCCCCCGCAACGCCCCCTCTCCTACAACATGCCTCGCCGACCTGGTGCCGACAATGGGCAGGTGCCCAACCGAAAGAGTTTAGCCAAACCACGTCCCGCCCAGTCCCCGAGCCAATCTCACTCAGACGGAACTGCGGCACTCACTCCTCTCTCCTCGCCCTTGTGCCTGCCCTTCCCCACCCCAAAAACGATAATGCACCCGATTTTGAAACCCCTGTCCCACTTGCCTGGCCAACTTCCTCAGACCCGCCACGGCCCGGGCCTGAAAGAACTCCTGTGCTCCCTAGTCAAAAAACGCTGTCTGCGCTGGCGTTCTGCGTTCCGTATCTCCGCCTGCCACAATATGGACCTCCCCATCCGCTCGATCATATCTGACCTCCGAGTTTTCCAACTCGCCCCAAACGCCAGCATACCCGCTCTCGAAACTTTCGCTCTCGATTCCGTCGCCCAAGGGCCTCCTGAGACTGACATGCCACGCCGGTATCCTGAATGCTTCAATCTGCCTTCCACCGTAGATTTCCATAGTAGTGTATACCGACTGCCGAATCGCTGTCCTGCCATTCTCGTATGGAAACTTCAGCGACCCGATCCAGGTCGTTTCATACGTGGCCCTGTCCGTAATCCATACACCGAACCACTCGCCGTCGGAGTCGGCCCCGTCTGGAGCGATAATGACCCGGTATTCTCCCGCACCCCAGTTGTAGGCGCGCCGGACACTAATGAAATCGCCTTCATGTCCCGATGAATCAACCCACGTCTCCTCTGAATCTGCCACCCGTGCAAAGGCCAGATCTCTCGTTTCCCATCTTGAAAAAACAAGCGCCTTCCTGCCGGATTCATCGGGGTGACCAAATGCATTGGTCTGCAGTCCGAAGTAGAAGCCGGTATTGGCAATATCGCCTTGGCATAGCATCAGATACAGCCCGTATTCTTCCGAAAAGTCGCCCGGGTCGTTATGAACTGTGAAGTCAAACGTCAACTCCCTGATCCCCTCTCGGCCGTCCCCCGCAAGATCTCGGTCCTGTCCCCACTCCCACCACAGGTAGGCCATGTGTTCCGGTGTCGTGATCCTCTTTGCCAGCCTGGGAACAGGCGTTGCCGTGGGCGTAGGTGTCGGCGTGGGCACGCCTGCCGCCACAGGTACGTTCTCAACATCGGAAATAGCCAGGTCCTCACCAAACACCCACCCGGACTGACCTTCATATTCGATCTGCCACCAACTTCCGTCGAAGTTCCTCCCGGTGACGGGATGCTGTTGACCGGTCTCCAACTCCCCCATCACGGCATAAATGCTCGCCGGTCCACGGCGTACCGTCAGGACTCCGTCTACCGTCAAGAGTGATACGCCCGCAGGCTCAACATCTGCAGTCTCAGGATCGCCCGGCTCAGCATCAGCAGGCTCAGCATCCATTTGGTCAGCATCGTCGGGTTCAGCAGCAGCAGGCTCGGTCCATCGCAGCCTCCGCACCATCTCCACAAGTACCGGCTCCAGTTCAGACATCTCCTGTTCATGAATGCTGGTTGTCAGTACCAGCAACGTCTCGCTATCAGGGGCGAGCAACCAGAACTGCAATCCCACATAAGGACCTTCCTTTTCGTGATAGCGAATGATAACCGTCTCTTCGCCCTCCCTTAGGTCAGCGTTCAATTCCACAGCCGCTCCCTCTTCCTCCGGAGCGTCTGCGCCCTCCCCTTCGATGCCCTGCTCCCCTGCCAACGCGGCTGCGGCCTGCTCCGCAATCTCCCGCAACGACATGCCGCCGGCTTCGTATGCCAGCGCCAATATGAAGTTGCTGGAGCCCTGGCCAACCTGAAGACCCAGACCTGCGACAGCCTCCTCCTCCCCGCCGTTCAACCGCGAGATCACCGCCGCAATCCCGTCTGTATCAACCCGCGCGCCAACTTCAGCGGAAAGTGCTGCCAGGTCGGGCGCAGTTGGCTGGGCGGGATCGAAGAAAAACCACCCGGAAGGGTAGGAAAGCGTCAGGTTGCGCCTTGAACTTTCGAACGCCAGCCAGCCGCCAGCGTCGGCGCGCCGCACCGCCTGTGTGTCGCCGATCGCTGTCACCAGGCCGCCGTATATCCACCCCAAACGCCCTTCGTAGAAGATCTGCCACCAGTCACCCGCACTGTTCTGACCAACAATCGGAAAGCGTCGTCCCGCAACCGCCGTGCCAATGACGGGATGGTCCGTCCCCGGACCGCCCCGCACGTTCATCGGGCGCACCACCGATACCGCCGGGCCTGCCAGAGATTCAGGCCGAAACTGCTCCCCCCACCGCACCCGCCAGACCATCTCACGTAGCAGCGGTTCCAACTCTGCAAACTCTTCATCACCAATGAAAAACTCAAAAGCCAGTATCGACTGCGAGTCCGGCGATACAAGGAGAACCCTCCAGACCCCGGCCGGTGCCTTCTCAGCCGAACTTCCTCCGGCTCGATAGCGGAGTGAAATAACCTTTTCATCGCCCGGCCGCAGGCCCGAAACGACCTCCGCTTTCTCGATATGGAAGTCGGGATCTGGGTTGGTGTAGATGTCGCTGAAGATCCGAAGCGCGAGTTGCTCCACAGTCAGGCCTCCAGACGAACTGTAAGAGGCCACGAATACGTTGTCAGGCATGCCGGCGCGTTGAAAGCCGACCCAGACAGTTGGTTCCGGCGCCGGTCTCCTCTCTTCCAACCCAGTCCGGCCCAGTTCGACCCGCGCAGGGATCAATTCACCAATGTCTGCTGCCCCGAGGCGTTCACCCAGCGCCGCCGACAGCTCTGCCAGGTCCGTAGGCGATGGCCGGTCGGCTTCAAAGAATATCCAATCTTCAGGGTAGATGATAGACAGCTGCCGCCCTCTCTCTTCGAATATCGTCCACGCCGTATCGGCTTCCGCAGCATCTCTCAGCATCCCTCCCACCCGGGGTGCAAATGGATTGCTCAGCTTCACCACTGCAACCGCAGGCACCGGCTGTCGGGTGGCCACATTCTCCACCGCCGCCCTGCCCCGTCCGGGAGCGAACGTCACCGTTTGCGCCAACACCCATCCCAGCCGACCGGCCAGCTCCACGCCAGAGCCCATGCCCTGCTTCCTGTCCGCTGGCACGTATGCGGCCAGCCACCAGTCTCCGCTCCGGTCCGGACGGACAAGCGCAATCTGTGTCCCCCCGGTGACCCAGCCTATAACGGGGGACGCCTCACTGGGACCGCTCCGCACGCCTGTTGTCCGACCGACCTCTGCTGCAAGGGGAGCGGGCATTGCGTCCGCCTTCTGCCCCTCCCAGCGCACGCGGTGCACGATCTCCGTCAGAAGCGGCTCCAGGCCTTCGAACTCGGCCGCGAGAACTTCAAACCTCAACACCAGGTGGTCATCCGAGTTCGCCGACGCTACGACTACAATCCAGACAATGGTCTCCCTGCCGGTCGGCCTGTCGCCGCCCCCGTCGCCAAAACGAATCGAACCCGCCACTTCCTCATGCGGGCGCAAGCCCGATACGACCCCAACGCGGTCCGGTTCAATTCCTTCCACCTGACTCAGTTCCAATGCGATACGCTGCAAGCGCCCGTGTAGGTTCATACCCTCTGCAGGCACGACCTCCACCGAGATACTGTTGGCCGCTGCCAGATCCAGTGACTCCCTTGGATGCAGTTGATAACCCAGACCGACCAATCCAGCGTCCAGCCTCTCCTCCGCTACCGGCTGTAGCTCTTGCAACGCGTCGGCAAGGGAAGGCAGATCCGTCCCAGCCAGCAAAACCGTTGGATCATCTAAAGTTGGCTCGACAAACAACCATCCTGGCGGGTAGGAAATCGTGAGCCCATGGGCCTCCAACTCAAACCTCTCCCAGCCATCGACAATGGGCATGCTGCGCTGCGCAAGGGGAACTTCTGTGACGGTCGCCTCAGGTGTGGCCGTGGTTGCCTGTTTGGCCGGCGCGCCCCGCACGTACCCGGCCACTAGCATCGACGCGAACAGCGGCATGAACAGAATCAGATAGCCACTCTTCAGCTTCCCTGTTGAAATCTGCCGGCCGTCACCCTTAAAGTTCATCGACATTCCCATCGTTCAGTAACAGTGTTGAAAACTAGCAGTTGCGAACTAGCACCGTTGACATTCCCTTCTACCCAGCCATCCCACTGTAGGGGCACCCCTTGTGGGTGCCCTCGTGGTTGCCCCACCCTGGAAGGCGTTTCGTGAAACTCCGTATCTCTCATGCACTGACAACATCATGGGCCTGCAGATTCCAGGTCAGACAAACGGCCCGATATGAATTCGAAACTCTTCCTCCTGTCCTGCACAGGCACAAGGTTGCCCTTGCCGAAATACGTACAGATTCTGCAGTCGGCTGTAAGCGACTCTATTGGTAGACATTCGTCAATTGTTGCAGAAAGGGCAGAACTCAACAAGCGCTTGATATTCCTCAGAGCTGACTGCCAGATAACGACAAGCAACAGTCCCAATGCCTCGAACCTGGAAAGATCTTTCCGACCTGTCCCCGATAAACGCTTCCACCAGCCACAGCTCAGCCTACTTAAGCGAGGGCAGGACCTGCCCAAAATGTCACCCAATCTCGGTTCCCCCGGCACGTCCGGCATGGACAAGTGTGCGCTTCACTTTGAACCCCTGCTAACTCGGTGCTATAGTAATTTCATGCACACTGAGACAACGCCTGAACTATCAGGCAAGGACGGAAACGACAGACTCGATCCGAATCCAGAGTCGCCCCCAAGCCCGGTCCCGCCCCAACAGGCTAACTCTGCTCCTCCGGATAGGCAACGCGCCTGGTCGCGGCGCCGCTTCCTGGCCGCCGCAGCCGCTGGGCTTGGCGTTCTTGTCGGGGCCTGCAGCAACGGTGAACCATCCCTGGACGCCGCCTCCCTGTCGACATCCTCTTCAACGCCCGGAACGTACAAAGGGTATTTGCCATGGGTTGAAATGCGCGGTCTGCGCCCCGCCGCGGTGCCCGTTTTCACGCCGACACCGCCTAAAGCGACCCTCACCCCGTTCCCAACCGACACGCCAGTCCCGACCAACACAACGGTCCCTCCGACGCCTACCTACACGCCGACGCCGACCGTGACCCCCTTTCCACCCGGCCCGCCAAGCAAGTTGGGTATCTTCATCACCCGCAACCATCCCAGCGTCTTCAACGTTCTGCGCAGCGGTGGCGTCGCCGTCGTCAAAACACTGGAACTGGACTTTCGATTCGCCCGCCAGATCAAAGAAGCCGCGCCCACGACCCGCCTCATCGGGCGTATCGACCTGCCCCAGCTGCAGCTGCAGAATCTCAACGCCAAGGCCGCTGCCCAGGACTTCGTCAACCGTCTCTGGCCTATCGCCGACCATCCCGAGCGCCGCCTCTTCTACGACGGTTGGGAAGCCTACAACGAACCGGTGGCCGGAAACCTGGACGAATTCAAACGCCTGACCGAGTTCGAAGTCGAACGGACTCGGCTCCTCGCCCAGGGAGGTCTCCGTAGCGTAATCGGCAACTTCGGCACCGGCCAGCCGGCTCCCGAAATGTGGGAGCATTTCCTGCCCGCTGTCGCCGAAGCACAGGCCCACGATGGTTGGCTGGGATTGCACGAGTATTCCGCCCCAACCATCTACTATGCCAGTACACGTGACGGCCAGGGCCGATACCCGGGCGTGGCGTCGCATGACACCGGCTGGCTGACACTCCGCTACCGCCAGCTCTACAATCAGGTTCTCAAGCCCGCCGGCCGCGCAATTCCGCTGGTCATGACCGAACTGGGCGTAGATGGCCTCGTCACCAATCGTCCAGGCCCGCAAGACGCCAAAGGCTGGCAGCACTTCCAGGAATACTGGGCACAGCACGGCTTCGGTTCCTGGGGACCGGGTGCATACGTGGAGCAGCTTGTCTGGTATGATCAGGCAATGCAACAGGACGCCTATGTGATAGGCGGCTGTATCTTCGCCTTGGCTGCCAGCCCCGGCTGGGAATCTTATGAGATCGGCGGGCACGTGGAGTCGGTGCTGCACCAGTACCTGAGCGTCCATCCGCAGCGCTAGCCGCTTCGGCTCTCCTCAGATCCGGCGGGCCCGCTCCAGACAACCGCCGACTGAGACTCGCAACCTAACGACCATCTTCCGTTACGGTGAACTCTCTGAGCGAAATCCATCGCGGTCTGGCCCAAACCGGCATCTATTTCTTTATTGCGCTGGGCGTGTGGGCCATCTGGCTCCGCATTCGCTCCCGCCCGCTCGACGGCAGCTGGTACGGCGCCGCAGTAATCGGTGAACTGCTCATGATCGTGGAGTTTATCCTGGGGTGGGTGCTTTACGGTCAGGGGCTGAGCGGAAACCTGTCTCGCGCCTTTGTACACATTCTCTACGCTACCGTAGCTGTCATCACCCTGCCGGCAGCCTATCTCTATCTGAGCCGCCTGCAGGATGAAAACGTAAAGACAATTCTTTTCGCAATCGTCTGCTTCTTTCTGATGGAGGTCGTCATTCGCGCCCGTGTCGTAGCGCTGGTATAATCTGCTCCCAGAGCTAGTCCTGTCCGACACCTTGGCCCTGGCTGTGTTCAAAAGCATAACAGAACCGGCCTGAACGCCAGGCGCAATCTACAATAAAGTCATCGAGACACCATCGCCAAGACCATGTCCCGTTCCGTGTTGGTACTGAATGCAACCTTCGAGCCCTTGAGTCTCGTCTCTGTGCGGCGGGCAGTCGTTCTGCTGCTGCGCGACAAAGCCGAGTTGGTCGAGGCGACCGAACGCATGCTGCACAGCGCCAACCAGGCCCTGCCCGAACCGCTGGTGATTCGTCTTGTCCGTTACGTCCGACTGCCCCATCGCTCCGTCCCCCCCACCCGCAGCGCCGTAATCCTCAGAGACGCTTACACCTGCCAGTACTGCGGCGATACCCCGGGCAAACACGCACTGACCGTGGATCATGTGATCCCCCGCTGTCGCGGCGGCGATCACAGCTGGACCAATCTGGCGACCGCCTGCAAACGCTGCAACTGCAAAAAGGGTGGCATGAGCCCCCGCGAAGCCGGCATGAAGCTGATCCGGCGTCCGTTTGAACCTACCTATGTCGCCCTCGTCCTCCTGAGCAACCCGACCGCCGCTTCCCGCTGGGAAACGATGATGGGCGCCGCATTCTAGCCCCGTTCAATCGCCGCGCCGGCCTGCCCCGACAACCGGAAACCACCCTCCAGAGACCTCCATGAACAGGCCCCAACAGGAAAAATTGGACGCCGTAATCCGGCGCATTCACGATCTGAACGAGCAGTCTCTCCTGCAGCTCTCACAATACGTGGGCTACCTCAAATGGCAGGAGGAGCTCTGGCAAAGCCTCTTGGAAGAAGAAGGCACAGACGAAACCGGTCTTTCCCTCGTTTGGAAATGCGACCTGTTGGAGCTCTTCCCCAATTCCCGCCACAGCGCCACCCGCACGCCCGACCTGATGGAGGTGCGCATCGACACGGCCAGTTGCGGTATGGTGCAGCAACCTGCTCTGTGGCAGCACCCACCCGTCGAAGGCAGCGCCGTCGTCGAATACGATCTGCACGTACCCCCGGAGGTCGATCGGCTGCGCATGCAATTCGCCATCGGCATTCGCGACGGCGCCCAGATGGAAGACGACAACTTCTGCGCCTTCCGCGTCCTCCTCAACGGCGTGCGCATCTGGAGCAGCACAAAGCAGAGCTGCGAGTGGGAACGCTTCGTCACCGACCTGCCCAATCAGGCCGGCCAGCACGCGGTCCTCCAGCTCATGACCGACGGTCTCGGCAACAGCCGCTGGAACTGGGCAGTCTGGGCCGAGCCCCAACTCCTCGGGTACGCCGCCAACCCGCAAGACACCGCAAGTGAGGAGTAAGGAGAACAGGGGAATCCCAGTTCCTCTACCTTCCTTTCCCACCCTGCAAGGTGGATGACGGAGCCCCCAATGCCGGTCCTCGACCTCATTGCTTGGCTTCTACTCGTCCTCTGGGCCTCACTTCTGACCGGCGGCCTGCTCCTTCACAGGTCCCGACCGCACTGGCGTCGCCTCCCCGCCTGGATGCAGGCGGCCTCTGGGTTGACTTTGCTTCTGCTGGCCTGGTACGGCTTCCTGCTCGCCCGCCCCGGCACCGAAACCGCCCGCTACGCCTTCGGCATCGCCGCCGCAACAGTGCTCATCCTTGTTGGCGGCCATCTTGCAGCAGCCGCGCTCGCGCCCAGACGGGCATGGTTCGGCATCTCCGCCACTGCTATCGGCTACCTACTCATCGTCGCCGCCATCGCCCAATATGGCCCGGCCCTCGACGGCGTACGCTTCCTTGCGCTCAGTCTCTGTCTTCTCGTCGCCGCCCTCGCCGGCCTCGCATTCCTGCTGCGGACAACCCATCGCCACCCGGTCCAGACGGCAGCCGCCGTAGCCTACACGCTTCTTCTGCTCTTCACCGCCGCTGGCCTTGCCCTCGGGCTGGCCCTTACCGCCCCGCGCTTCGGCGTCCTGCCAGCCGGGTTGCTTCTCCTCGTCTTCAGCGACCTGACACGCCTCATCGAACTGGCTGACAACCCGTCCGTCTTCCCGCACCTCAGGCCGCCCGACGCAGGCTCCAGCTGCCGGCTCCTCCCACAACTCAGCAGCGCAGCCCGCCTGATGCGCCCGCCCGCGCAGGCCCTCATAGTCGCCTCGATCTGGTCCGCGCTTCAGAATCCAGCCGGCTCCCAGCTCTCTGTCTTCCTCTCCTGACCCGTACTCGCCCCACGTGCCAATCCCTCCACTCGGCCTCAGCGAGGTCTGTGCAGCGACCCGCTTCCTTCTTCAGCCCGCCGCACCGCCCCTCATCCCGAAAATCCTTATCAATCCTGCAAATCCTGATTCAGACAACAACCACCCAAAATTCTGAGACACATTTTTTCCCGCCGTCTGTTTATCTTTTCCTTACTCTTCGCTATAATGGAGCCGGTGCCTTGGTACGCCCGGGTCAAGCCATCACCAATTCGAGACAGATCATGTCCACCATCCACTTCCCTTTCGGCCAGGACATCGCCTGGCAGCCGAATCCCGACTGGATCGCACACAGCAACCTGCAACAGTTTATGGACCGGCACAGCATATCTTCCTATGACGAACTGCTGACCCGCTCGGTCGAAGACATCAGCTGGTTCTGGGATGCAGTGATGGAGGACCTCGATATCCGCTTCGCCCATCCCTACTCGCAGATCGTCGATCTGTCCGACGGCGCACCTTTCGCCCGCTGGTGCGTCGGCGGCAAGATGAACATAATCCACAACTGCCTCGACAAGTGGCAGGAAACCGAGACCGCGTCTGAAACCGCTCTCGTCTGGGAAGGGGAGGAAGGGCAAAACGTTTCTCTTACCTACGCCCAGCTCCACCAGGAAGTCTGTCGCTGCGCCAATGCCCTGCGCAGCCTCGGTGTAGGTAACGGCGATGCCGTCGGCCTCTACATGCCGATGATCCCTGAGTTGGCTGTCGCCTTTCTGGCGGTGATCAAAATCGGCGGCATCGTCCTGCCGCTCTTCAGCGGGTACGGCCCGTCAGCAATCAGCAATCGTCTCAATGATGGCGACGCCAAAGCTGTCTTCTCCACCGACGGATTCCAGCGCCGCGGGCGGGCCGTGACAATGAAGACGACCTTGGACAGGGCCCTGGCCAGTGTCCCAAGCGTCCGGCATGTAATCGTCTGCAAGCGGCTCCCCGCCTCCTCCCCTGCCGCACAGATCCCCTGGCATGAGCAACGCGACCACTGGTGGCATGAGCTCGTTCCGCCCCAGGCGCCCAATGCCGAAACCACTCTGACCGGCGCCGAGGACCCGCTGATGATCATCTACACCAGCGGCACAACCGGGCCGCCCAAGGGTGCCGTCCATACCCACTGTGGCTTTCCTGTCAAGGCTGCCCAGGACATGCGCCACGCCATGGACGTCAAACCAGGAGATCGCGTCTACTGGATGACCGATATGGGTTGGATGATGGGCCCGTGGCTCGTCCTCGCCACCCTGCTCAACCGCGCTACCATGTTCTTCTTCGACGGCGCCCCCGACTACCCATCGGTTGACCGCGTTTGGCAACTCTGCGCCAGGCACCGCATCACCCTCCTGGGGCTCTCGCCGATGCTCGTGCGCACGCTTATGCCCCACGGAACCGGCCATGTGACCCGCCATGATCTCTCACGTCTGCGGGCAGTCGGAGCCACCGGAAGCCCCTGGGGCCCCTCAAGCTGGCGCTGGATATTCGAGAACGTGCTCGAAGGCCGCAAGCCGATCTTCAACTACACCGGCGGCACCGAAATCAGCGGTGGCATCCTCGCCGGCAGCCTGTTCAAACCCCTCAAACCCGCCGCTTTCGGCGGACCGATTCCCGGCATGGACGCCGATGTCGTTGACGAGTCCGGCAACCCGGTGCGCGGCGAAGTGGGAGACCTGATCGTCCGTCAGCCCTGGATCGGAATGACGCGCGGCTTCTGGGGCGCCAACGAGCGCTATCTGGATACCTACTGGAGCCGCTTCGATGGCATGTGGGTCCACGGCGACTTCTGCGCCATCGACGAGGACGACATGTGGTTCATTCTCGGGCGCAGCGACGACACCATCAACATCGCCGGCAAGCGCCTTGGGCCGGCCGAAGTCGAAACCCTGGTCAACGCCCATCCCGACGTCACCGAATCTGCAGCCGTGGCCGTGCCCCACCCCCTTAAGGACAACGACGTTGTCGTGTTCGCCGTCCTCAAACCGGGCATCGACGCCAGCGAACCCCTCCGCACCGCCCTGCAAGAGCGCATCACGACCGAATTGGGTCGCCCGCTCAGACCTAAAGAGGTCAGGTTCTGTACCGCGCTCCCCAAAACACGCAATGCCAAAGTGATGCACCGTCTTATCCGCGCCTCCTACCTGGGCGAAGACCCCGGCGACATCAGCGCCCTCGAAGATCCCGCCACCCTGCAGGCGATCCAGCAGTCGGCATGAACCTCCTCTCCCTCGAAGACGTCTCCAAGCAGTTCTCCGAACGGCTGCTTCTCGACACTGTCTCCCTTTCCATAAACGCCGGTGAACGCATCGGCCTCATCGGCGTCAACGGCAGCGGCAAAACAACCCTCCTGCGTATGATCGCCGGCCTGGAAGCGCCCGACAGCGGCCAGCTCACCGTCTGGGGCGGTGTGCGCGTCGAAATGGTCCAACAGGAGCCCCATCTGGACGAAGGCGCCACAGTTCTTGAACAGCTCTTCCGCAGCAGCTCGCCCCAGATGCGCCTCCTGCGCGACTACGAAAGTGCCAGCCAGCGCCTCGAACACGAACCCGCCAACCAGGCCCTGCAACAGCGCCTGCTGGATCTCTCCGAAGAAATGGGGCGCACAGACGGCTGGGCCGCAGCCGCCAGTGCAAAATCAATCCTGACCAGGCTGGGAATCAGCGACTTCGACGCCCGCGTCGAAACCCTCAGCGGCGGCCAGCGCAAACGCGTCGCCCTCGCCCGTGCTCTGATCGACCGCGCCGACCTCCTGGTCCTCGACGAACCCACCAACCATATCGACATCGAGACCATCGAATGGCTCGAAGCCTACCTGACCACCGCCCCCGGCGCCCTGCTGATGGTCACACACGACCGCCACTTCCTCGACCGCGTTGTAAGCCGCATCGTCGAGCTCGACCGGCGCCAGCTCGTCTCCTACACCGGCAACTACAGCCGCTATCTGGAGCTGCGTCAACTCCGCCACGAGAACCTCGCCCTCCAGGAACGCCAGCGCCAGAAGCTCCTCAAGCGAGAGCTCGAATGGATTCGCCGGACACCCATGGCCCGCGGCACCAAGCAAAAGGCCCGCCGGCAGCGCGTCGCCGAACTCCAGCGCATCCAATACGACTCCGACACCGATCGAGTCGTCATGGCCCTCGCTACCCGCCGCCTCGGCAAGTCCGTTCTCACGGCCAAAGGCCTGACCAAATTCTACGACGGCTCGGCCGCTGTAAACCAGGTCGATTTTGCGCTCGAGCCGGGCGATCGCATCGGCCTCCTCGGCCCCAACGGCGCCGGCAAGAGCACCTTCCTCGACATGCTGGCCGCAAAAGTCAAAGTCGACGCCGGGCAGATCAAATGGGGCGAAACCGTGCGGCTCGGCTACTACGACCAGCAGACGCGCGACCTCAACGACACCCAGCGTCTGATCGAATTCATCGAAGAGGAAGCCCCCCTGATCCAGGCGCGCGACGGCAGCCGCGTCGAGGCCGCTCAGATGATGGAGTGGTTCCTCTTCCCTCGCAAAATGCAGTGGGGACGCATCGGCAGCCTCAGCGGGGGCGAGCGCCGCCGCCTCTACCTACTCCGCACCCTCGTCCACCAGCCCAACGTCCTTCTGCTCGACGAGCCAACCAACGACCTAGACGTGCAGACTCTGACCGTACTCGAGGAGTTTCTGGACGCTTTCACCGGTTGCCTGCTCGTCGCCAGCCACGACCGCTACTTCCTCGACCGCACCGTCGACTTCATCATCCCCTTCGAGGACGGACGCCTCGGCAAACGCTACCCCGCACCCTACGCAACCTACCGCCGCCTGTACAGCCAGGACCGGCAAACGCGCCGCCCCGAAACTTCCCGCAATGCCCCGGTCCCCGCCCGGCACACCGCCAATGGGCAGGCGGACCCGCAGCCGCGTACTACCGCAGCGGAAAAGAAACTGTCGTGGAAGGAAAGTCAGGAGTTGGCGCGTCTGGAAACGGAGATCGCCGCCTGGGAAGAGGAGCAAACGCGGCTGCAACAGCAGATCAACGACAGCGGCAGCGACTATCAGGCCCTGCAAAGCCTCTCAGCAAAACTAACCGACGTCGAGTCGTCCCTGGAATCGGCCTTCGAGCGTTGGGCCGAACTGTCCGAGCGCCAGGAGGTCTGACGCCCGCCGCCATACACCCGATTCTGAAAACCGGCTGCCGGCGCCTACTTGAACTCCCTGCGCAGCCCTTCGAGTGATTCCTTCGCGTAGAAATACTCGAAATGATGGCAGCCGATCACATCCACCTGCAGGTCCGGCCAGTTGCCGCCTCGCACACCCCGCGCCGACGCCACCCCAACCAGCAGGTCATTCGGCCCCAGGACCTGGTCCAGCGCCTTGTCCAGTATACGCGTCATCTCCGTCTTGGAGAACAGCTTGCGCCAGTTAACCGGGCCGTCCATCTCGGTGTTTATGCCGATCTGAATGTAGTACCGCACGTCCACCTCATTGCGCGGGTCATTCAGCTTCTGATACAGCTCAGCGCTCGGCGCCAGGTCCTGTATGCCGGTGGTCAGCCGCGAAATTCCTATCACCAGGAGCTGGGCCAGCACTTCATAGTCCATCAACCCCGCCTGATTGAGTATGATCGTCGCCAGCCAGGGTATTAGCCGGTGTGACTCGGCCAGCGCAGTCCCGGTGTTGTGCGCCCCCACCATGATCACACGCTCCACAAACTGGTGCCCGCTCTCCATCTCGACGCAGACTCGGGCCACCTGTGTTCCCATGCTGTGACTGAAGATATCAAGCGGCGGACCCTTGTCGGTGCCAAATCCAAGCCGGCGCAGCTGTGCTGTCATCAGCAGCCCGCTCTCTCGAATGCCCGTGTTGATCGTCTCATAGTCAAACGTCAACGCCAGGTCGTATTCGTCCAACTCCTTCAGGTGGGGCAGCGCCCTCTGGACCAGTTTCTCCGTGCTGCTGCCGAAGCCGTGAGTGATCAGCAGCGCCCGCCGCGCCTTGGACACATCCTGCGAAGTTACTTTCGAATAGACCGGCGTCCCCCCCGACTCCAGGCGGACCTGGCGCACGCCCAGGTCCGGCGGCAGCTTCTGATAGAACAGCTTGTAGAAAAGAACGCGCACGGCATGTTTCGCATCGCGGACCGGTACCTCCGCATCCTCCTCCCCCGGCGCCGGTTCTTTGCCCGCCGCCGCCTCCGCCGCCATCCGCCACTCCTCCTGCAGATAGCCGAATAGCCGCCCGAACAACCCTCTCCCGCCCCTGCCTTGCCTGCCTTCAACCCCATTCGCACCCCGGGCCTTCACTCTTGACCACCACCGGGTGCCGGCAGAACCGGACTTTTCCGCCGCCGCATCCGGAATAGGCAGATGCGTAATTTCCACCGCCATGCGCCTCCTGTCACCGTCTTCAGACAGGTTCTGCGCGTCAGTGGGGTGGCCGACCATATAGTAGTACTCGCCGTCAAACGCGACCGCCACTATCCCTGCGATTTCCGGATCATTCTCCACGCTCAATGCAATCCGCAGCGGCGATTCCGCGCTGATCGTCGAAAGCTGTTCCGCCGACGTGTCTAGAACCAGTACACCGGGCGACCCGCCGCCGGCACTGTGTGAGAATGAGAGCGGCTGAAAAAACGGCGCCGCTTCCGGACTGTTCAACCCCGGCGGCAACGAGATCGGATCCTCTGCATCCCAGGAGAACTGCTTCAGACTGCTCACAACCAGCAAGCCCCCCAGTCCCGCCGGCTTCTCCACCGTAATGTCCAGGTCCGTCCCCACATTGATCCTGTTCTGCCCCTGCGGAAGTGCACACTCCTCCTGCTTCCGAAGCGCCGTTACCGCCACCTGCTTCGTGATCCAGCGATCATGTGTATCGTCCCGCTGCACCATCAGATTGCGCACGCGCGGGCCGTCGTAGCGAATGCCGTTCATCAGTTCAGCCAGTGGGCCGAAGGCCCGCGTCTCTTCCGTCTCCTTCGGCTCGTTCAGTTCCGGCAACTCCAGCACGTCAAATGAGGTGGGAACCCGCGTGGCGAAGACTTTGAAAATCTCCGCCTCAGATTCGGCGCCCGGCTCCTTCACAGCCGGCTCGATATTGTTGACGAAAAACGCCTTGCCCGGCGCCACCAGCTGATAGGGCGCCCGCTCCGGGTAAATGCGTCGGACGCCGAACCGCGCCGACAAAGAGAAAACCGTCACATAGAGATTCTCAGAGCTGTTGTTCCGAATTGTCATCCAGAGCTTGCGCCCCGGCGGCAGCACACCGTCCTGCCCCAGCGGCTCCCCGTCCATCGGAAAAGTCAAGCTCGCTCGTGTGTAAGTCTGGACGTCAAAGCTCAGCGCCTCTTCCATCAGCGCCATCGGCGACGGATTCCGCAGCGTGCGCACATTATGAAAGGTCGCCAGATGATGCAGATACGCAGCTGTCTTGGCCGCCCCCGCCTGCGTACGCGACGGCCTGTCCTCCACGATCTGGACGCCGCTGCCGTCCTGGATGACGTACGCGTCGTTCTCCACAGCCACGTGGAAACGGGTGAATCCATCCTGCGTGCTTCTTCCCACCGCGTGCAGAAACGGGGAAGAGGGCGCCGTCGTCAACTCCGCCAGCAGAAACGGGTCCGCGCTCGTCACCTCGTACATCAATCTCTGGTATCCGTACGCCGTCACCTTTACCCTGGCAGGCAAACTGAACTCTGTGTGACGCACACCCTTGATCAGCGCGTATGACGAATCGACTCTGGTGTCTATCACCTCGCCGCGGCCAAGCCCCCGGCCCTCCAGCGCCTCGCTGCCCGCCGGGAAAAGCTCCACGTGGCTGCCCGGCGTCAGACCCACCGCCGCGCCGCCGCCGATGCGAATGATCACGTCATTCCCCGTATCACCCGCCTCTCTGGCACTGATCACGTTCAGATAGGAGCCGGCATGCGGCGTCAGCTCACCAAAGACCGCCCGGTTCCCCGGGCCTTCCAACTGCGGCAGCTGCCTCGCATAAACGCTGTGGACCTGGGTCTGCACCGAGTCGTGCACCTCCCGCCACGTCATCTGCGGATGCAGCTCCTGCAGTTTCTGCAATAAAAAATGGGTCATCGCCCCGTACCAGGCGCCGTTGGTCGGCGAGCGGTACTCGTGGCTCATCTCCTCATCCCGGCAACCGGCCAGCAGCACGTGCTTGCTGCCCAGCTTCCCGGACCAGTGACGGCTGGCAACCGTTCTTTCCCCCGACGCTTCCGGCAGCACCGTGCCCGCAGGCCGCGCCCGCCGGTCCGCCGTGGTCCGCCGCACCGGCACAAACGCCCGCGTGCCCGAACCGGCATGGCAGCAGTCCAGCACCACGGTAACCTTCGCCCCTCTCTCCTCGGCCGCCGCGATCAGCGCCGCCAGCTCCTTGTCCAATATGTCGTAGACCGGCTTGCCCCCGTCATCCGTCGTACGGCTGTCGCTTGGCACCAGCGTCTCGTCGTACCCGTCCGGCTCATTCGGGTCGGAAGAGATCGCCTGAGAGCCGTGCCCGCTGTAATGGAAAAACAGCTGGTCGCCGGTTCTGGCCTGCTCGATCAGCCACCGCCAGCCGTCGATGATGTTCTGCCTGGAGGGAAGCTTCTCATCCGGTTCCGCCCCCGTAGATGTCAGCAGCCGTATATTCTCAGTCGGCACGCCCAGCCGCTGCGTCAGAAACCCGTAAATCGCCCTGGCATCGTTGGCGCAACCGCCCAAATCGGAGATCACACTGCTTCGGTAATGATTGATTCCAACAACCACAGCAAACAATCGCGGAGACAACATTCGCAATCCCTATAGACAAGTGAGACACGCTACTACTTAGCGAAAAGCGAGCGGACAGTTGATGGGAAATAGTACGATCTTAGCACACTGACGGCACAATGAATAACCGGATTCTGCAGAAAATACTCTGTCCATGTCGACAGATCGGGTACTCCAGTCGTATCAAAATCTCGACTTGGATTCAAGTGGACCGGGCGGACAGTGCAGGGCTTTACTGTTTCTGCCGCTCTTAATTGTGTTTCAGAGGATATATTCAGTCAGTGGGGAAGATTGTCCGAATTTCCAAGCGAGGAAGTTTCCTGAGGAAAGGACGCGATGACTGCATGAGTCTTACTTCGCTAATATCGAATCTGAAGCTGATGTTCAGGAACTGATTCGACCTTTCTGCGTAGTACCACTTTCTCAGGATACTGTGTACGTACTCGTTGCAGGAGCGAAACCGGGTCAGGGTCGTGATCGATAAGCCTGCCATCACAGATCGCCACAAATTGTCCTAAGTGGGTCATTACCAATTCTGCGTGAAGCTCTCTGTATGTCTCTACATTTTGATTCATGACAGATCGGTTCGGATTAACCGGAAATGGCGAAAATGTGCGAGCTATTGTTTCCAGGAGTACGTCTGCGATGTCGCGCTCTGTGGTCACAGCTAGCTTTTCGACCTGCTCATAAATCTCATCCGGAACGTCCAGTACAACCTGAATGCTCATTTTGGCTCACTCCTGCCAAGTTAGGCCGTCCATTAACGGGCGCCCAAGTCAAACATCCGTAGCCAAGGAAAGTGTGATCAGGGCAGGTGCCGAAACAAGGACGATCAAGACCTGATCTTGAAATCGGACGATCCACCGAAACGCTATCTGTCTCGTTGCTCCAACACCCTACCCTGAGCTTACCACCCAGTCGTGGTCACACCAACCCTCACTCGCCCCGCGTCGACCTCCCCTGCTCAAACCACGCCGGCGGCTCCGGCAACGACGCCGCCAGAATCTCACCGAACTCCTGCCCCTGCCGCGTCTCTGTCAGGCCACCCAGCAGCGCAAACTCCGCTTCAATCGCCCTGCGCCGCCCCTGCGCGTCATCCAGACGCTCCGCCGAGTTCTCGCCCGCCAGCGCCACCAGCAGCGCCAGGCGACGGATCGGCGCAACATCCTCCCAGGCCACCGGACTCTCCGAATCCAGCGTCCACATCTGCGTCTGCGGCTCGCCGCTGCCCGGATGGTGCCACCGCAAAGCCAGCGTTCCCAGCGGCCCCGCCGCCCCCGGCCGCGCCTTCAGCCGGTAGACGACCGTGTTCTCCTGGCCCACGTGCAACTCCGCGAAATCCTCTTCATCATCCTCAAATGACTCGTTCGCGGCCGCACGGTTGAGATAACCGACCAGACGCCACGTCTCGACCGTCTCTGCATCCCAGGAGACCTGCGCACGCGCTTCGTCCGCCGCCGGGCTGAACAGCTGGGCAAAAGATTCAGCCGCCAGCAGCCCCTGCGCCTCCTCCGGCGAGTAAACATACCGGTACCAGCCGTCGCCGTCGTTGCTCACCTGCTCCAGCAGATCGTCATTGTAATTCGCAATGCCCACGCCCACCGCGACCAGCCGGATCGGGTTGGCCTCCGCCCGCTGCCCGCCCAGAGACGCGATGATCGCCTCCGCCCGCGTGTCCCCCACGTTGGCCACGCCGTCGCTGACGAAAAAGACGTAATGCAGCGCTTCAGGGTCCCGTCGCCGCCCCTCCAGAGCCAGCTCGTACCCCTTCCTCAGGCCGGCCTCCGCGTTCGTGCTCCCGTTGGGGCGGAATTCGCGCAGCGATCCGGCCAGCGCCGGGTCGTCGGGGGCCGCGTGCCGCACCGTGTACTCGCCAAGAACGACACTGGAAAACTGCACGAGCGAAATGCGGTCCTCTGCCGACAGACGCCTGATCAGCGCTTCGACGAGCGTACGCGCCGTTTCCAGCTTGTTGTCCTCTTCCATCGAACCGGAAGCATCCAGGACCACCGAGACAAAACGTCGGGGTGGCATCTCCGCCGGCGCAGCCGCGCTGAGCCCCATCAGCGCCAGCCAGGAATCCGGGTCCAGGGGATCCCTCGTCACGGTCAAATCGAGTTGGAATGTCTCCTCTCCTTCAGGCCGCTCGTAGTCCCACCGCAGCGCGTTCAGCCACTCCTCAACCCGTACGTCATCCGGTTCCAGAATGTAGCCCTGCCGCGCCAGCGCAAGCGAACGCCGCCAGGAAGCATCGTCAGCATCGAGCCCGAAAGTTGAAGTCGTTTCCAGGCTTGTGGGAACCACAGGCGGCAGCTGCGCCTCCGGTTGGCGACCTCGCCGGTCACCGCGTCCCGAATGGGGAGACGGGCGCCCCGGGCTGGAAGCCGAAGAGGCAGACTGCATCGCCACCTGCCCGCCCGACGCCCGCCTGTTCGAACTCGGAACCGCGGCCTGCTCCGCGCTCTCCGCCGGCGCCATCGCCGCCGCGCAGCCGGCTATAAGAAGCACCAGCAGCCCCAGTAGCATTACATGCCAGTTGCGTTTAGGATTTCTCCAACCGCACTCGCGGTTCATTGGTCTGATTTTGGACGCACGGTCGACTCCATGTACCATAATTGCCCTCCTTGTCGCTATCGCCCCTCCCTGTCTTTCGACCGGATACGTCAAGTCGGAGGAGACGCGCACCTGATCCTATGCAGTTGTCTAAGGGGTTCTCCGGCGGCCTGATAACTGCATCCAATGTGGCCCGCCTGACAACTGTACGGCCCAGGGCAACAATAGGTTTCCCGATCCTGGAAATTATGCCTGAATTTGGGTTCCGTGGAGGTACTTCTGGCTCGCCTGCGCCGGCCCGTGCAAAGGGTTTCGCTGCAGTGCTATCGAAGCGCCCGGAGAGGAAGCTACTTCATGCTACACAGTCTTGTCTCGGAGGAGAACATTTCTCCACTATTCGCTGCAGTCTGGTCCCTCCTCAACGGCTGTCCGTAGAGTACTCAAACAACGGGTCCCAACCTGCCGGCCCATCCGGCAGCAGATCGAACAGATGCCACACGCCGCAGTACAGATCACCCGGCCCGAACGAGTCCTTCGCTACCCGCACGATCCTCCCGTCTGCGTTCTTCCGAAAAACCGAGACCCCCGGCTGGTATCCCGACAGGAACTCCTCTTCCTCCCACCGGAAGCCCATATCCTCAATAAACGTCGTCCCCTCCGCAGAGTACATCGGGAACCCCCAGCCCCGCCCCCTCGCAAATGCCTGCTGCACCTCCGGACTGTCAGGCGAGACCACCACAAACGCCGCCCGGCTCTGCAAATGCTCCCACTCGCCGTTGAACCCGTCAGCCCACATCGTGCAGTTCGAGCATCCAGTCCCCATGTTGTGAACCAGAATGAGGTCTTCCCCGTCACCGAACAACGCCGAGAGTCTCACAGGTCCGTCCGTGCTTTTCAGTTCATAGTCACCCACAGGCTCGGGCGGCAACCTACGCCGCAGCTTCACTAGCCTCCGTCGAGCCTCGTCGAGTTCCTTCTGCACACTGGCGATCTCCATCTCCAGTTCCGACCTGTTCTCAGACACCTCTTCCTCCCTACTCTAGCAATTCCTGCTGACGCCCTCCCTGCTCCCCAGCGTATCTGGATATTCGGGCCTTTTTCTCAATTTGCTGAGGTTCCGGGTACCTGTCCTCTCTACTGGACGTCAACTGGGCGAACTTTCTGGCCTGAGGCACAACACGGATATCGAATGAGCCTACAGAGTCATTGAAAGCGTCAACCGCCCTCTTCAACCGGTTGCCAACTTCCTGATAGTGGCTGATGAATTTCAACATTCGGTCGTGCAGCTCTACGCCTTCCTTCAGTATCACTTCGGCACTCTCAGCAATGCGGTGGCGCTGCCATCCGTTGGCAACGGACCACAACAGCGAAATCAACGATGCCGGCGTGGCGATTGCGACCCTCTTGCTCATGGCGTACTCGACCAGCATCGGGTTGGCATTCAAGGCCGCCGCAAGGAACTGATCTCCTGGGACGAACATCACGACAAAACCCAACGAGCCTTCCACCTTCGTGCCATAGTCCTTTTTCGCCAGTTCGTCTACCTGCGCTTTCAAGGCGACGGCATGCCGTTTCAGAGAGTCGTCCCTCTTCTCTTTATCTTCCGCATCTTGCGCTTCCATGTACGCAGCTGTTGACGTCTTGGCATCGATGACCACCGTCCGCTCTTCCGGCAGCCGAACCATTAGGTCGGGCCTGACTTGGGTGCCGCTCACCGCGACCTGTTCTGCAAAGTCGCAGTACTCCTCCATCCCCGCCAGTTCAACGACTCTCCGCAACTGTACCTCGCCCCAACTCCCTATCTGCATGTTGTCGGTCAGCGCGCTGGACAGCTTGCTCGCCTCAGACGCGAGGTTATCGCTCCTCTGCGCCAGCAAACTGATTTGGGGGTTGAGCTTCTCATAGTTCTGAGTGAGCGGCTTCACCAACGCCTCGAACTGCTCATGACGCTGCTTGAAATCGCCCTTGGCCGCCTCCAGCGTCTTACCCAGATTCTCCTGCGCCAAATCCATAAACTGGGAATTGTTCGCCTGCAAAGCCTGGCTGGCAGTCGCCTGGAATCTCTCATTCAACTGATCCTTGGCCATCTCCACGATTTTCTCGGCACTATTGCTTTGCTCTAATTGACCTTTCAATCCAGCGTTCTCTTCCCGCAGCGAGGCTTTCTCCTTCACCCAGTCCGCCTCCATCCTCGCCAACCTGCTCTTGGCACGGGACCCCTGCACGATCCAAATGACTACGCCCCCCAACAGGCACCCTGCCAGGCTACCAATGATGATTTCAACCATACTCTCCATCTGCCACTCCTCACTTGTACGTTATTCAGCCTCTGGGAAACGCTAAAACTATGCGTTATCACGAATCCCATCTGGTCAAGGTTTCGACACGCCTACTTCCCCATTTCCGAGCGACGCATTCACGCACTCGCCCTCCGGTCAGCCACAGCCCGCACCAGCGCCGGCAATACCTCCCCGCTCTTTCCCCGCAGAAAGACGTCGGCAATCGACGTAATAGGACCCGGCTCCGGGTTTACGTCAATGACCGTTGCCCCAGCCTGCCTGGCAATAAGCGGCAACTGCGACGCCGGATGCACCAACCCGCTCGTCCCCACCACCAGCATCACATCACAACTGTGAGAGGCCTCCGCGGCCGCCTCCACCGCATCCCAGGGCAGACTCTCCCCGAACCACACCACGTCCGGCCGCACCAGATCGCCGCACATGCCGCACGCCGGCGGCGAATCCTCTCCGCGCGCCTCCTCCGTCAGATGGTGCGGCGCCGAACAAGACGCGCACCGGAAACTGAACAAACTGCCATGCAGGTGAAGCACGTCCACGCTTCCGGCCTGCTCGTGCAGATCATCCACATTCTGCGTCACCAGCAAGAAGCTTTCGCATAGTCCAGCAAGCCGGGCCAGCGCAGCATGCCCACTGTTGGGCACGGCCGCTTCCAACTGCTCCAACCGCCACATATACCAGCGCCACACCAGCCCCGGGTCCCGTGCAAACCCCTGCGGAGTCGCCAGTTCCTCGGCATCAAACTCGCTCCACAAACCGGTCTGCGCGTCACGAAAAGTCGGCACCCCCGACTCCGCACTCACCCCGGCCCCCGTCAAACAAACAACCGCAGCATCGGCCGAAAAAAACTGCGCAGCCCTGACGATATCCTCTCTCATACCCCCCACATTCGCTCGATCCCAGCCCTCTTCACTGACCCCTAACCCCTGGCCCCTAATCCCTGCCGTCTCACGCCCCGAATCGCTTCAACCGCCCCGCATGAGCCATCGCCTGCGGGATCAGCGTCGTCGCATGGCACAGCCCCAGCTGACCGCCCGCGCAGGCCCGCTCGCCGAACCGCCGCGTCGCATCCGGCATCGCAATCGGGCTCCACAGCAGCGTCGGCACCGGATGCCAGCTATGGCTGCGCAGCACCGCCGGCGTGCTGTGGTCTCCGGTCACGATCAGCGCCCCCGGCCCCAGCTCCTGTATGCGGGGAATCTCCGCATCCACCGCCTCGATCTCACGTACCTTTGCCCCGAAATCGCCGTCCTCCCCGTAACTGTCCGTCTTTTTGACGTGAACAAAGAAAAAGTCGTAGTCGTTCCAAGCGTCCACCAGCGCGTCGACCTCATGCCGCGGGCGTTCCCCCTCGAAGCCGATCGCCTCCATCCCCACCAAACTGGCCACCCCCCGGTACATCGGATAGACCGCGATCGCCCCCGCCCGCATCCCGAAAATGTCAGGGAACAGCGGCAGCCCCGGGTCCTGCGCCAGCCCCCGCAGATTCAGGCTGTTCGCCCGCGCCTCGTCCGCCAGCTCTTCACGCGCATGCGCCGCCCACCGGTTCACCAGCTCAGCCGTGCGCACGCCCTCGCTGCTCCCGCTCTCGTCCCGCACCGGCAGCGGCCTCTTCCCCACAGCCAGCGGGTCCGTGTCCGTCAGACTGCCTCCCAGCCCCTCGCCCCGCAACACGAAGACGAAACGGTGCTCCTGCACCGGCTCGACGAACACCTCACAGTCTTCGAACAACCCGGCGCTCGCCTCCCGCAGCCTGCCCGTCAGCCGCACGCACTCCTCCGTAGAAATCCGCCCCGCCCGCCGGTCTGTGATCAGCCCGTCGCCGTCAACCGACGCAAAATTGCCCCGCGCAGCCACGTCGCTGGCCTGCAACGGGAACCCAATCCCCAGCGCCTCCAGCACCCCCCGTCCAATCATGTAACGCACCGGATCGTAACCAAACAGACTCAAATGCGCCGGCCCGCTCCCCGGCTCGATGCCGGGCCGGATCGGAACGCTCAGTCCCAGCGACCCGGAAACGGCCAGCGCGTCCAGATTTGGCGTATGCGCCGTCTCCAACTCGGTCCTGCCGCCCAGCGCAGCCGGCAGCCCGCCCAAACCATCCATAACCAGCATAACGATCTTGCCGCCGTCCTGTTGCAGGTCACGCATCAACTCAAAATCAGTGAATGGAGATCTCATCACGATGCTCCTTTTTGGGAGGGCGGCACAGCACAATCTAGCATGTAGGAACTATGCTGGTTTCCGATAGTCGAGCTGCCATCGCCTGTTGCGGCGAAATCGGGCAAAGTCAGAATGGCTCCATTGTCGCCGACATGACAGACTGTCGACAAATCACGCACCTGTCACGCCTCACACCGGCCCGGCACAAAAAGTCCCAGGCCATTTGGCCTGGGACTCTACTCTGTATCAGTTTTCCTTCCCGGTTGCCCCCGCTGGATTGGGCAAGGGTGACGGCCTAGCCTTCGACCGTCTTACTCCCTCCGGTCTGCACCGTAATCCTGCGCGGCTTAATCTCATCCGCCTTCGGCAGGGTCAAGGTGAGGATGCCGTCAGTGAAGTCGGCGCTGATGTTGGCGCCGTTGATCGCCGCCGGCAAGGAAATGCTGCGCATGAACTTGCCATAGTGGCGCTCCCGCAGATGCCATTTTGTGTTCTCGACCCCGCTCTCCCCGCTCGTCTCACCCTGTATCGTCAGCGTGTTCTCGGAAAAGCTGATGTCGATATCCTCCGGGTCGATTCCCGGCAGCGAAGCCTTTACACTGAACGACTGGTCATCTTCGAAAACGTCGAGCGGCAAGCGCATCGATTCTCCGCGCCCCTCGCCCTGCCACCCCGTAGGCTCACGCATGAGATCGCCCACCAGCTCATCCATCTGATTGCGCACCGAAACCACCTCACGGAAGGGGTCCCATCGTACCACTCTATTCATCGTGTGCCTCCTTAATTCATCAGATAAACGGCTCTGTCTGAAATCCTTTGCGGCTGCCATGTTGAATGCCGCCTACGCAGATTAGAATAGCCCACAAACCGTTAGATGGAGGTCAGCGCAAGATTAGAGAAATATTTGCGAGGAACGAACTGGATCGAGGAGCGAAACGGGGCGTGTTACTCCGGCCAATCACTGCACTGGTCATGCCTCATACAGATAGCAGGCCACAGTATGATCGCCTTCAACCTGGATGAGCGGCGGCTGCCTTTCAAGGCAGACGTCCATCCCGTGCGGGCAGCGCGGGTAGAACCGGCAGCCGTCAGCTGTCCCCTCCACGCCCTGCATGCGCATCGTCTCCTCCGCCGGCAATCTGATATCCGTGTCCCACTTGACCTTCGGGTCCGGCACCGGGATCGAGTTGATCAACTCCTGCACGTAGGGATGCTGCGGGTTCTCGATGATCCGGCCCGTATCCCCCGTCTCCGCAGTGATGCCCTGGAACAGGACGATCATGTTGTCGCCGATCTGATACGCCGTCGACAGGTCGTGCGTGATGTACAGAAAAGAGATCCCGTGCTCATCGCGCAGCCGCAGCATAATATCCAGGATCATCGCCCGCAGCGAAGCGTCCACCGCCGACACCGGCTCATCCGCCACAATCAGCCGCGGGCGCAGCAGATAGGCCCGCGCCACCATCACCCGCTGCCTCTGACCGCCGCTCAACTGGTGGGGATACTTCTCCAGGATCTCATCACCCCGCAGTCCGACCACGTTGAGCGCATCCTCGATCAGCTCTCGCCTCTCTGCCTTGTCCCGCGCTAGGGCAAAGTGGCGCATCACCAAATTGAACGTGTGCTGAATGCGAAAGAAGGGGTTGAAGACCTCATACGGGTCCTGGAAGATGGCCTGGACCTCCTGGCGGTAGGTCATCCGCTGCCGGCGGTCCATCTGCGCAATGTCAACGCCCTTGTAGAGGATCTGCCCTTGCGTCGGCGTGATGAAGCCGAGCACAAGATTCGCGAGGGTCGTCTTGCCGCTGCCGCTCTCGCCCGCAATCGTCGTGATCTGCGCCGGCGACTCGTGCAGGTCGAGGCTGAACGAGTCCAGCGCCACCAAGGGCGGCTGCGAGCTCAGAAAGCCGCCGCCGAACGCCATCGAGGCCTCCCTGATCTGAAGAAGCGGTTCCGCCCGGGCTGTCTGCGTCATGCCTCTTCCAGCTCGATCAGAGAATGACGCTCCGGCTCGTAAAGCCAGCACGCCACAAGGTGGTCATCCTCTCTCTCCACCAGCTCCGGCCGCCGCTCGCGGCAGATCTGCTCCACATGCTGGCAGCGGAACTGGTAAATACAGCCGGGCGGCGGGTTACGCAGGTCGTGCGTCAACCCCTCCGTCACGTTTAGCGGCTTACGTTCCTTAATCGATGGGATCGATTCGATCAGCAGCTGCGTGTACGGATGCAGCGGCTCCGCAAAGGCCGATTCAACCGGCGCCACCTCGACCAGATTGCCGGCATACATGACCGCAATGCGGTCCACCAACTGCGCCTGCAATCCCATGTCATGCCCGATCATAACCATCGAGACGCCCAACCGCTCCTTCACCTCCAGCAGCGTCTGCGCCACCACCCGCTGCACCACCACGTCCAGCGCACTCGTCGGCTCGTCCGCGATGATCACCTGCGGGTTGAGTGCAATCGCCATCGCAATGCACACCCGCTGCTTCATACCGCCGCTCAACTCATGCGGGTACATGTCTATAACCCGCTCCGGCAACCCCACGTCGTTCAGCAGACCAAGAATACGCCCCTCAAGTTCTAACCGGCCTACGTTCTCGTGCGCCAGAATCGCATCGGCCATCTGCTCTCGAATCGGCGTGACCGGGTTGAGCGAGTTCATGGCCCCTTGAGGCACCAGCGCCAGATCGCGCCAGCGCACCTCACGCAAGTCTCTGCCCGAAAGACTGACCAGGTCCTGGTCCTCAATCCGCACCGCCCCCTGCACGATCCTTCCAGGCGGCTGCACGACCTGCAGGACCGCCATCGCCACCGTCGTCTTGCCGCAGCCGGATTCACCCACCAACCCCAGAATCTCGCCCTTGCGCACACTGAAGTCGACACCGTTCGCGGCAATGACCTCCCCGCGCGGCGTAAAATAATGCACGTGCAAATCGTCTACTTCCAGCGCAGCATCCCCACCGCCGCCGATCCCGCCATCCCCGTGCACGACGGCCGGCGCCTCCCCCGCCGCCGTCCGCTCGCGCCGTGACGAGCTGAACTGTCGGATACGCGGGTTGGCGATCTCATCCAGCCCGATCGTCATCAGAAAGAACCCGACGAAAATGACCATCAAAATGATGATCGGCGGCAGCCACCACCATACCAGCCCCCGCACAAGCGCCGCGTTTGTCGTCGCCTGGTTGATGATCAGCCCCAGCGAGGGCACGCGCGTCGGGCCCAATCCCAGCACCTCCAGCCCGGTCGCCCCCAGGATCGCCACCGAAATGCCCCCGGTTAGGCTGGCTGCCAGCCACGGCAGCATGTTGGGCAGCATCTCCACGAACATGATCTCCAGCGCCGGCGCGCCTGAGAGATGCGCCATCCGCACGTAGCTGCGCTCGCGCAGCGTGAGTATCTGCGAACGTACCAGGCGCGTCGGGCCGGGCCAGGCAAACGCCGCCAGGATCAGCGCCATCGCCGTCGTGTCTGTCATCTGCACGTAGGAGGCGATCACAACCAGCACCACCAGCGCCGGGATAGTAACCGCCGAGTCGCTGAGCGTGCGGATCACATGGTCCCACCATCCCCCCACGTAACCCGCCACCGAACCCAGCACCATGCCGATGCCCATACCGATGATCGCCGCCAGAAACCCGACCTTGAGCGACGAGGGCGTAGCCAGGATCAACTGCGCCAACATATCGCGCCCGTTGCTCTCGGTTCCCAGGGGATGTTCCGGCAGGCCCCCCTCCTGCCACACCGGCGGCTTGTTCAGCGGCCCCGCGCCCGTGTACGCCAGGTCGGTATCCCAGAAAAGAGGCCCCAAGAGGCCGAACAGAAGGATCAATCCGACGATGGCGACGCCCAGCAGGAACTTGAAGTTCAGCCACGGCGAATCCCACGTATTCAGCCCCCAGCCGCGCGCTGGGGTGGTTGTTTCATCAGCGGTTCGCTGTCCGGCAGTCAACTTTTTTCTTTTTCCTGCCTTAGCGCATGTTCCTCTTGTAGGTAATGCGCGGGTCGATGAAGGGGTAGAGCAGATCGAGCAGAAAAACGCTCGTAGCGGTCACGAGGATAATCAGATTGGCGATCGCCTGTGTCACCGTATAGTCCTGCGAGATAATCGCCTGGTACAGGGTATAGCCTGTACCAGGATAGGCGAAGATGAACTCAACTAGAATGGAGCCGCTGATCAGCCCCCCCAGGCCCAGCGCCAGCGCGGTCAGCGCCGGCAGAATCGCATTGCGCACGCCGTATCTGAAGAAGATGCGCGTCGGCGACAGCCCTTTTACCTGCGCCAGCAGGAAGTAGTCCTCGTTGTTGACGCTGATCATCAGCCCCCGCATGCCCAGCGCCCAGCCGCCCATCGAGGTCAGCACAATCGACACCACCGGCAGAATCGCGTGGGTCAGCACATTCTTGATGAATGGCAGGTTCCAACCCGGGTCCACTCGGCGCGAATAGGCCCCCGTTGCAGGCAGCCAGTCCAGTTCAAATGCCACCAGATAGATCAGCATGATGCCGAACATGAAGTAGGGGATCGCAGTAAAGGTCAAGCTGCTGGGCAGAATCAGCTGCAACCAGCGCGGCGTCCGCCGCCAGCCCATCAGCGAACCGATGGTCACGCCGATCGAAAAGGACAGCACGGTTGCCACGGTCAACAGACCCAGCGACCACGGCAGTGCATCGCTGACCATGGTCCACGCTTCGGTCGGGAAGTGCGAAAGCGAATACCCGAAATTGAGCCGGAACACGTTGCCCCAATAGCGGAAATACTGAACGTGAATCGGGGCATCCAGACCGAAACGGGCCTTCCAGCTCTCGATCAATTTGTCGGCGTTCTCAATATAGCCCGCATCCAGCGAAAGGCGGCCAACCATCTCGCTTATAGGGTCCCCCGGCGCCAAACGCGGGATCACGAAGATCAACGTAGACCCCAACCAGATGGTCAGGAGATACATCAGAAAACGCTGCAGGACATACTCTTTCGTCAATCCACGCATAGAAAGAATCTCAACAGTCAGTGGCCAGCGGTCCTACTGACCACTGACCACTGACCACTGCAGTTACTTGCTCGTCGATTCTATCTCCGGCAGAATGCCCACGAAGCTGGGGCACCAGATCACCGGCCGCTGATAGTAATTGTCGATCGTCGGCCAGTTCGTCCAATAGGTGGTGTTGAAGGGCACCAGTTTCTTGGACTGGGCTGTCGGAATCGCCGGGATCTCGTCGTAGTAGATCTCCAGGGCGCGTGCCGTAAGCTCGAACAACAGCGGATCATCCCAACCCAACTCGCTGATCTGGTCTACCAGTTCTGTGAACTCGGCATTGTGCCAGCGGAAGCGGTTGGAGTGAGGCAGCTGGTGCCGTTCGCCTTGCGGGGGCACCTCATCCGCGCGTAATGTGCGCAGCGTATTCCACGGCTCCACGATCGAGCCGCAGGTCTGCCAGCCGCTCTGTGTCTCGTAGTTGCCCGTGTCCAGGTACTCTACCCACGTGCCGCCAATCAGGTTCACCTTGACGGCATTGATGCCGAATCGCTGCAGCTGCTCGGCAAAGACGTCGGCCACGCGTTCCAGTTCGCTGATGCCTTCGTAGACCTGGATCTCAAGGCTCAGTTCTTCGCCGTCCTTCTCCCAGTAATCACCCGACTTTTCATAACCTTTGGCGAGAAGGATCTCCTCGGCTGCGGCCACGTTGGGTTGGGTGAACTTGGCGATCGTCTCCGCCGGCACCAAATCGGCAAACTTCTGCATCGAAGGGTACAGCGGGAACGGATAGGGGCCCATGATCGAGGTACCTTCATAGGCGATATCGATGATCTGCTGCCTGTCCATCACGTAGTTCAGGACCCAGCGCATATCCTTGTCGTTCCACGGCTCGATCGAGTTGTTGACCGTCAGGCTGCGCGCGCATGGATCGGGCCAGACAAACGGCATCTCATCCTGGAACGCAATCCAGTTGGGATTCTGCGCCACCAATGCCTGGAACGAGCCAAACGTGATGTCGTGCAGGCCGTCATAGTCGTCCTCGATCGCCGTCGCCAACCGGACCTCCTCGGTGCCCGTGTAGGACATAACCAGCTTCTTTGGCTCCGGCAGCTTCTTCAGGCCGATTTCGGCAGCCCACCAGTTATCGTTTCGGACCCAGATCGTCTCGTTCTCAGTGACTTTGGCCAGCTTGTAGGGGCCCGTACCCATCGGCAACCCCTTCTCCAGGTCGAAATTTTTGAAAGTGGCCGGGTCTTCCACGTCTTCCCAAATATGCTTCGGGACAAAATAGTCGACGCCGCAAATATTGTCGGAGAAACGCTCCAGCTTGAAGCGCACATTCGATTTCTTAAGGTTGTAGATAACCGTCAGGTCATCCACCTTCTCGACCGACTCGATCCATTCCTGGTAAGCGAAATGCTGGCCGAGCGCATCGTTGTTCATCTGCAGCTCGGTCGAAAAGATGATATCGTCGGCCGTGAACGGCGTGCCGTCTTGCCAGGTGATGCCCTCGCGCAACTTGAGCGTCCACACCGAATGATCCTCGTTGGGCGTTAACGACTCGGCCAACCAGTTCTCGATTTCGCCGCTGCCGTAGTTCAGCAGCGTCAGCACATCCGAAAACTCCGTATAGCCCCACCCGACCGCGCTGCCGCGCACGTAGGGGTTCCAGTTGTCACTGCCTTGCAGCGGGCTGGTTCGGTCCAGAATCACCGTCTCCTCGCGCGAGGCGTTGAGATAGTCTTCCGTCGTGCCCATCTCCTCCGTCTGGCCCTCGCTCTCCGCCGCCGGTGCCTCCGCGGCCGGTGCTTCCGGAGCCCCGCACGCCGCCAACAAGACTGCAAACAACAACAAGAGTACCGTCAATCGATAAAGCAATTTCATGCTTCGCTCCTTGTCTGAACCGTGATATTTGGTTGCAGGATTGAACCTTTGAGTCCAACAGTCCCCATTCAGGGAAGACAGACAGTGATGCTCGAAGATTGGTCAGTCGTCGCTTCTGTTCAAAGGCGGCCTGTGGCTGGAAACATTGCCGCAGGACGCTCTACTTGCAGCCCGGGAGTTGTGCAAGGAACAACTGTTGTGTTAGAGGGCATAGTGAGGAGTGGGAGAAGGAAAAAAGAGGAGAGGAGGTGGAACTGGTCCACACTCCACACTCCTCTTCTCTTGCTAATCAGCTTTAGCTGGCCAGCGACAGCTCCGTCTTCGGATCGAAGATGTGTGCATTGGCCATATTGATCGCCAGCTCAATCTCGTCGCCCGTCGAAACGCGCACACGCGGGTCGACACGCGAGATGAACTGCTTGTCATCGGGTGTCAGGCAGTAGAGGAAGATCTCATTGCCCATCAGCTCGGTCACGTCGACCTGGGCCATCATGTCGGACTCCAGAATCTGCGGTGGCGCAAACTCTTTCGAGTGGATGTCCTCGGGGCGAATGCCGAAGATCACCTCGTTGCCCAGATGCTCTCGCCATTCCGTCACCTTCTCTTCCGGCACATCCAGTCGGAAACCGCCCGCATTGACCTCCATCTTGCCGTCGCTCTCGACCAGCGTGGCATCGAAGAAGTTCATGCTCGGGCTGCCGATGAAGCCGGCAACGAAGATATTCGCCGGATGGTCGTACAGGTTCTGCGGCGAATCGACCTGCTGCAGGACCCCGTCCTTCATCACCGCGATGCGGGAGGCCATCGTCATCGCCTCCACCTGGTCGTGCGTCACGTAGATAAAGGTCGTCGCCAGGCGCTGGTGCAGCTTGGAAATCTCTGCACGCGTCTGCACGCGCAGCTTGGCGTCCAGGTTCGACAGCGGCTCGTCAAAGAGGAACACCGCCGGCTCACGCACAATCGCACGACCCACCGCCACGCGCTGCCGCTGGCCACCCGAAAGCTGCTTCGGCTTGCGATCAAGCAGATGCTCGATGCCCAGAATCCCGCCGGCCTCTTCCACACGCCTCTGAATCTCGTCCTTCGGCGTCTTGCGCAGCTTCAGGCCGAACGCCATGTTGTCATAGACGCTCATGTGCGGGTACAGAGCGTAGCTCTGGAACACCATCGCGATGTCCCTGTCCTTCGGCGGCACGTCGTTGACGATGCGGTCGCCGATCAGGATCTGCCCCTCTGTGATCTCCTCCAGCCCCGCCAGAAGGCGCAGACTCGTCGTCTTGCCGCAGCCCGAAGGGCCGACAAAGACCAGGAACTCCTTGTCCTCGACGTGAATCGTCAAATCATTGACGGCCACGACGTCGCCGAAGCGCTTGTAGACATGTTCGTAGGTTACACTTGCCATTTTGTGCTTTGCTCCTTTGGTGAAGATTGGGCCCACTCACGACCTGGCATTGCACGCTCGTGAGCCTGTTTCACTCTCTTCCCTGCGGCAGAACTGTTCGGTCGCGCAAGCGGGGGCGAGCACAGACTCCATCCCACCTGGCGGGACTCGTTGCCAAAACCGTCCACAAAGAGGAAAGCGTGACAATGATGATTGCGCTATCCTGTAGCGCAGCAAAACAGCTTCAATTACGACGCGGCACGGGTTACGTACAACGAATGGCGGATAGGCGTTGCCAGCAGCTTCCCAGCCGCATCGGCGGTCAGCAGCCGCAACTCAAAAGAATTACTCGGTGGACGGGCGCAGTATAGCATTCTCTCCAAGCGCAGGCAAATCACAGAATTCAGCGGGTGCATCCCAAAAATGGGGTAGATATTCCTACACCTCTGACAGTAGCCAAACGCAGTCTCTGACCACTGACTACTGACCACTGACTACTGACCACTGACTACTGACCACTGACTACTGACCACTGCAGTTCCGGGCGGTCGGGCCTATTCGGCCCTCCCTTGTGCGGGGGCTCCGCCCCCGCAACGCCCCCTCTCCTACAACCCCCGCCGCATCGAGTGTGTGGCAATATGACCTTGACGACCCGCTGCGACCGAACTTTTCTCCACCCCGCGTCGTGGCTCATTCCCAACGTGATCCGGCGCAGACAGGGCAGGCGAGCCAACTCCCAATTGGGCCCAACGTACACCACTATGCCCATCAAGAACCTGCTACAGAAGTCGTGACAGCACATTCCGTCAGTCGTGGTCTAGTCACACCGCACACAGAACATGGCCTGGCAGTTCACCAAAAACGAAAAACTGTCTACTAAAAACTAACAAGAATTCTTGCCCATTGCACACCCACTGTGGTACTTTCTGCCCTATGGTCACAAGTAGCCAGCCCAAACGCATCCCGGCGATGCAAGACCGCAGAGACGGTAGAGGCAACCTGGGAGCAATTCGCTCGGGCACAACGATGGGCGCCCAGACCGACGTCCATCCCGAAGTGGACACCGCCGTCGACACCGCCCGCGAAGAGCCGTGGACCATCCTCGTCCACAACGATGACGTCACCCCCTACGACTTCGTCGTCGACACCCTCGGCCATGTCTTCAGCCTGTCCGCCGAAATCGCCGAAACCGTCACCTGGGAGGCACACCATAAAGGTGTAGCCCCCGTCTGCTCCCGTCCCCAGTCCGAGGCCAAACGCCTGATCAGCGACGCCCATTCACTGGCCCGCGCCGCTGGCTACCCCCTCTCATTCTCAATGGAACCGAAACAGTGACAGTCCACGACCCGCTCGCCCCCCATTCACACGAACCCAATCCCCTGCCCCCGTCACCCGACGCCGACCTGACAGTCCATCTGCCCGACGGGACCGCCCACCGAATCACACCCGCAGGTCTGCGCAGCCTCGATTTTGTCTCGACCGACCGCCTCCCTGCCCACGCAGCCAGCGCATTGCAGGTAACCGTGCCCAACTGCTACATCGTCTCCACCGGCCACGGCACCTCAGGACCCTTTTCCTTCACCGGCTTGCGCCTGCTCGACCTCGTCGACCTGCTCTGGCCCGCCGACTGGACCCAGGTGGAAGTGGTCAGCGGCGACGGGTTCGGCACACGCGCCCTGCGCACCGAGCTCACCATACCCACAAAACGGCCGGTCATTCTCGCCCATACGCTGGACCGCCAGCCCCTCTCGCGAGCCGAAGGCCTCGTCCGCCTCATCGTTCCCAGCGAAACCGACGACGCCCTCCGCCAGGTCAAATGGGTGGCGCACGTACGCATCAACTCGGACACATAACAGGCTTCATCCTCCCGCCGCTCCCACTTTCAGGAACACGTACAATGCCCACGATTCTGGTTGGAACTGATGTAGGCGGCACCTTCACCGACTTCGTCCTGCTGCAGGACGGCCGCCTCCAAGTCCACAAAGAGGCCACTACACCCGCCGACCAGAGCCAGGCGATCCTGGCCGGGCTGACCCATCTCGGTATAACCGCCTCCTCCGCAGGCGACGCGACCGCTGACGCCGAACTCGTGCACGGCACAACCATCGCCACCAACGCCCTGCTCGAGCGCCGCGGCGCCCGCACCGCCCTGCTCACCACCGCCGGTTTCGTCGACGTCATCGAGATCGGCCGCCAGAACCGGCCCCATCTCTACGATCTCCACCAGGTCCGCCCCGATCCTCTGACGCCCCCCGACCTGCGCTTTGAAGCCGTCGAACGGCTGGATACCGACGGCAATACACTGACGGCCCTCGACGAGGCTGCGCTCGCACGCACCGCCCAGCAGCTGGCCGCATCCGCACCCGAGAGCCTCGCCATCTGCTTCCTCTACAGTTTCCGCAATCCCCGCCATGAACAGCTGGCCGCCGATATCCTGCGCCGATCCCTCCCCCAGCTCCCTATCTCCCTCAGCAGCGACATTCTCCCCGAGTACCGGGAATATGAGCGCACCGCCACCACCGTCATCAACGCCTACCTCCTTCCGCTCGTGGGACGCTACCTCCAGCGCCTCACATCCAAGTTGGTCGACCTTCCCATCCGCGTCATGCAGTCCAACGGCGGCGCCATCGGCACCTCCCAGGCCGCCCGCGAACCGGCCCGCCTCGTCCTCAGCGGCCCCGCGGGCGGCGTTGTCGGCGCCTTTCGCCTCGCACAGCTCGCCGGCGAAGAGGACAGCCCGCGCATCATCACCTTTGACATGGGCGGCACCAGCACCGACGTTGCCCTCTGTCCCGGTATAGTCCCGCGCACCGCCGAAAGCGAAGTCGCTGGCCTTCCACTGCGCCTGCCCGTCATCGACATCCATACCGTCGGCGCCGGTGGCGGCAGCATCGCACGCGTAGACGCCGGCGGCGGCCTGCGCGTCGGGCCCGAAAGCGCCGGCGCCGAGCCGGGCCCCGTCTGCTACGCACGCGGCGGCGATCAGCCCACCGTCACCGACGCCAATCTCGTCCTCGGACGCCTTGATGCCGGTCAGTTCCTCGGCGGCAGTAAAGCCATGCAGCTCGACGTCGCCGCGGCCGGATCAGCCCTGACCGCCTTGGGCGCCGCGCTGGGCGGGCTCTCCGTCCACGAGACCGCCCTGGGCGTTATCCACGTCGCCAACGCCCGCATGGAACGCGCCTTGCGCCGCGTCTCAGTCGAACGCGGCTACGACCCGCGCACCTTCACCCTCGTGCCCTTCGGTGGCGCCGGCCCGCTTCACGCCTGCGACCTCGCCGACGCCCTCGGCATCCCCCGTATCCTCCTACCCCCCAGCCCCGGCGTCCTCAGCGCCCTGGGCCTCCTGATCGCCGATGTCGTCCACGAGTCCTCCCAGGCCCTCCTGATCGAGGCCGACAGCCTCGCCCAGGACCCTGCCCCCTTACAGAAATTATCTGCAACCTTGGAAGAACGAGTGCGATCCGTACTGGCCGCCGAAGGAGTCGACGCGCCCGTGCTGGAATCCTCCTTGGACCTGCGCTATCGCGGGCAGAGCTACGAGCTTTCCGTCCCCCTCGATCTCCCCGCGCCGACCGCGGCGCAAGCCTCCCAGGCCGTGCAGCGTGCCACCGAAGCCTTCCACGCTGCCCACGATGCCCGCTACGGCTACGCCGTGCCCACCGAAACCGTCGAATCCGTCGCCCTGCGCCTGCGCGGAACCGGCTCCGGCGCCGAACTGAACCTGCCCCGGGAGCCCCTTGGACCCCCCGACCCGGAATCAGCACAAGTAGCCTCCAAACCGGTCTGGTTCGGCCCCGACGGCGCCGCCGAAACCCCCTGCTATGATCGCCTTCGCTTGCGCCCCGGCCACCGTCTCCAAGGCCCCGCCATCGTCTTCCAGTTCGACACCACTACCGTCCTCCCCCCCGGCTGGTCGGCCAGCGTCGACGAAAGCCACAATCTCTTGCTGGCGCGCGCCGGCACTTGAAGCTGGTCTTGCGGACTTGCTGTGTTATGATACGGTCTGAATGTCCAAAGTGCTCCGCCAGGCAACCAGGAGCTGGACATCACAATACAAGATAAAGCTTCCCTTCGGAGTTGTACGATGGTGACACTTTCTTCCCAGCAACGTCTTCTGCTCTTCCTGCTGCCCCTGATCGTGGCCGCTCTCCTCCTCTGGATCCCGGTCCGCGACGCGCTCGAAGTCGGCCTGCCCGACGCCGAAATCTACGCAGCCGACGTACCCGAAGGCCATCACTGGGTCGCCTTCACCGTCCCCGAGGATGACATCTACGCCACCGACGGCGCGACGTTCTCCCTCGCCCTTGAATTCGAAACTTTGGAAGGCCAGATCGACGCCACCAACCGCACAGTCCTCTTCGACCTCGAAGACGTCGAAGAAGTGCTTGAGATGAAAGTCCTCTGGCCCGACGGCCGCCAGCAGAACTTCACCAACGTCGCCATCGACGAACGCCACGAACTGGCCTACCCCAAGACCATCAACGACGCCCTCGCCGCGCAGTGGGCCCTCCGCGGCGCCTTCTTCCGCTTCTGGGTCTGGACCTCCGTCGCCGCCCTCCTCATCCTCTTCGGCCTCCGCGTCCTCTCCTGGGCCCAATCCCAGGACTCCCACGCCTGACGAACCGTGAAACTCTCATCAGCCCTGGCCGCAGCCAACTAAAAACTCAAAACGTAACTACTAAGCCTATGTAACGAGAAAGAGCTAATGTGTGATTGCTCTTGGATGATGTAGAGTAAGAAACATGAGCAAACAGGACCAGCTGGACCGAGAGCAACTAAGGCAGTTAGACCAGGAGAGCCTGATCGCTGTAATCCTGATCTTGCAGCAGCAATTGGCTGAGCAACAGGAGTTGATTCAGCAGTTGCAGGATCAACTGGCTAAAGACAGTCATAACAGCGGCAAGCCACCGAGCAGTGATGGTCCGAAGAAAAGCAGGCGCAAGAGTCTGCGCCGCCCTGGGCAACGGCCGCGCGGTGGCCAACGCGGGCATAAAGGACGCACCTTGCTGCAGGTGGCGGAACCGGACCATGTCATCGTACATAAGCTGGCGGATTGCCCGCACTGCCAGGCAAAGCTGGATGCGGAGACTGTCACGCGGCATGAGAAACGGCAGGTATTCGACATTCCACCAGCCAGAATCGAAGTGACAGAGCATCAGGCGGAAGTCAAGCAGTGTCCTGGCTGTGGTGCGTGCGTAAAGGGAGCGTTTCCCGCCAACGTGGGTCAGCCGACCCAGTATGGTCTGCGTCTGAAGGCACTCGCCTGCTACCTCTACGGCCAACAGTTCATCCCTCTGGCGCGCATCAGAGAGTTGCTGACTGCCCTCTACGGGGATGCACCTTCGGAGCCTGCGATACTCGCCGCCACGCGCCAACTTGCCAGGCACACACGGGGGAGCCTGGCTCAGATTCGCCAACAGCTGATTGCGGCGCCTGTCGTCCATTTCGATGAGAGCGGCATGCGTGTCGCAGGGCAGTTGCGGTGGTTGCATGTGGCCAGCACAGAGAAACTGACCCAGTACCACGTGCATGACAAACGCGGCCATGTCGGGATGCGAGACGGAGGCATCTTGCCCCATTACAAGGGCGTTGCTGTGCATGATTACTGGCGCTCCTACCTCAAGTTCAGCGACTGTCAGCATAGCTTCTGCAACGTCCATCACCTGCGCGACCTCTGCTTCATCGTTGAACAGTACGACCAGGCATGGGCTGCGAAGATGAAACGCTTGTTGTGCGACATCAAAGAGGAAGTCGCATCTACCTCCGAACAACACACTGCCTTGCCGCGAGACCGCCTGGCCTACTACGAGGCCGAGTACGATGCGCTCATTGCCCAGGGTTTTGCCGACAACCCCTCCCCGCCAAAGACAGGACCCAGACCGATCGGGCGACCCAAACAGTCGCCGCCTAAAAACCTGCTTGACCGCTTGCACAAACATAAGGCCGGCGTCCTGGCCTTCATGTATGACTTCCGCATCCCTTTTGACAACAACCTGGTCGAACGAGATGTACGCATGATAAAGGTTCAACAGAAGGTATCCGGCTGCTTTCGTACAGAAGGCGGGGCCCACATCTTCTGTGCATTGCGCTCCTATATCTCTACTGCCCGTAAACATGGCCTCAACGCAATTGATGCCATCCACAACGCCTTTCTTGACCAACCCTTCATCCCTGACACCTCTCAGGCTTAGTAGTTACCTCAAAACTAGAAACTCAAAACTAAAAACTCCCAATGGCTCCCGACCCCATCACCCTCGAGCTATACCGCCACCGCTACAGCGGCATCGCCGAGGAGATGGGCATCACCCTCCAGCGCACCAGCTATTCCCCCAACATAAAAGAGCGCCTCGACTTCTCCTGCGCCCTCTTTGACGGCTCCGGCCGCCTCGTCGCCCAGGCCGCCCACATCCCCGCCCACCTCGGTGCCATGCCCGACAGCGTCGCCGCCGCCCTCGCCGTATTCGACCACTGGCAGCCCGGCGATGTCGTCATCCTCAACGATCCCTACTTCGGCGGCTCCCACCTGCCCGACATCACCCTCGTCTCCCCGGTCTTCCTTAACGAGCCACAAGACGGCTACCGAGCAGAGAGCAACGAGAATGGAGAGGACAGCGAACTCTCTCACTCCTCTCTCATCCCCCCTCTCTCCTCGCCCTCCACCCCCCACTTCTTCGCCGCCAGCCGCGCCCACCACGCCGACGTCGGCGGCATGTCGCCCGGCTCCCTGCCTCTCTCCACCGAGCTCTACCAGGAGGGCATCATCATCCCGCCCTTGAAACTCTACGAGGGCGGCAAGTTGGTGGAATCCCTGCTCGAACTGATCCTGCGCAACGTGCGCACGCCCGACGAACGCCGCGGCGACCTCGCTGCCCAACGCGCCGCCCACGCCGTCGGCGACCGCCGCCTCCACGAACTGGCGGCCCGCCATGGCAACGCCGAGCTTCTGGCCTACGCCGGCCACCTGCAGCAATACAGCGAACGCCTCACCCGCGCCGCCATTCGCACCTGGCCCGACGGCAGCTACACCTTCGAGGATCCAATCGAATCGGTTGTCGACGGCCGCACATCACCCGCGCCAATCCGCGTGACCGCCACCATCAGCGGCGAGACAGTGACCCTTGATTTCAGCGGCACCTGCCCCAGCATTTTCGGCTCCCTCAACGCCCCCCTCAGCGTGACCAGGTCCGCCTGCTACTACGTCGTCCGCTGCCTCGTCGGCGCCGACGTGCCCGTCAACGCTGGCTGCTTCGCGCCCGTCCAGGTCGACGCGCCGGCCGGTTGTCTAGTCAACGCCCGCCCGCCCGCTGCCGTCGCCGGCGGCAACGTCGAGACCTCCCAGCGCATCACCGATGCCGTGTTCGGCGCGCTCGCGCAGGCCCTGCCCGACCGCATTGCCGCCGCCGGCCAGGGCACCATGAATAACTGTACAATGGGGGGTGAAAACGCCGACGGCTCGCCCTGGACCTACTACGAGACGCTCGGCGGGGGCATGGGCGCCCATCCGCAGGGCGACGGCTTCAGCGGCGCACACGTCCACATGAGCAACACGCTCAACACGCCCGTCGAAGCCCTCGAAATGGCCTACCCCCTGCGCCTGACCCGCTACCACCTGCGCCGCGGCAGCGGCGGCGCCGGAACGCATCGCGGCGGCGACGGCATCGTGCGCGAATACGAAATCCTGCGCCCCACCACCGCCACCATCCTCAGCGAACGCCGCGCCATCGCACCCTGGGGCCTCGCCGGCGGTGAGCCCGCCGCTCCGGGCCGTAATCTCCTCATCGACACCGACGGCTCCGAAGAAGAGCTCTCCTCCAAGGTCACCCGCCGCATGCAACCCGGTCAGCGCCTGCGCATCGAAACCCCCGGCGGCGGCGGCTGGGGCAACAAAGCCTGAGATAGAAGCCGCCAGCAGTTGAAACCATGGCACAGACAGTCCTGGATCCAATCCTGTCTCGCTTCTCGAACACCACCAATCCTGCGTGCAATCCCACCAACTTCCGCAATAAGAGAGTTTGCCTGCCCCCAACTATCCCACAACCCCTCCCCCCCTGGCGCCACCCACTGACCCCTAACCCCTGCAGTTCACCGCTCCAACCTCCACGCCACCGCCAGACTCGCCAAACTGATCACCGCAACCATTCCAAACACCCACTGGTAAGCCTCCAGCGGCCCCGGAGTAAACAGGAGTGACTGTTGCAGGGCCACCCCCGCGATCGTCGCACCCACCACGCCGCCGCCAAATCGCGCCGTGCTGTACAGCCCCGCCGCCGACCCGCTCTCTTCCATCGGGATCTCCTCCATCGCCGCACGGTGGAGCGCAGCCATCGCCAGCCCGCCCGCCAGCGACTGCGTCAGCATCATCGCTGCCGCCCCCAGCAACGGCAACGGGAACAACGCCAGAACGGCCAGCGCACAGATCATCACTGCGAAACTCCCTCCCACAAGCCAGCGGGAGTGCATACGGTCCGCCAACTGACCTCCAACCTGGGTCGTGGCAAAAATCGCGCCGGAAAAGATCGTCGTGAAAATGCCCAGTTCAATCGCATCCAACCCGTATACATCGGTCAGAAACAATACATTCAGAAACATGGCCGTATGCATGATCACCATGCGGAACCCGGCCGCCAGCGAGGCAACCCCGAAATTCTTGCGCCGGTAGAGAGAGAAATTGACAAGCGGTCGCGGCGTCCGGCCCTCCCGCCGCCAGAACAGCAGCCCCAATCCCACCGCGGCCGCCAGCAGCCGCCAGTCGCGCAGCGGCTCCACACCGGTTACCGTGCGGCTCGAGAGGAAAAATATCCCGCAGACGAGTGCCCCACCCAATAGGACCGCGCCCAGCCAGTCGAACGCCTGCAACCCCTCCCCGCGAATCGGGCGCTGCGACGGCACCCGCAGGTACGCCGCCCAAAGAGCGATCAGCGCGACCAGCAGGCTCGGCACGAAAACATAGTTCCAGCCGAAATTATCGACTGCAAACCCGCCCAATAGCGGGCCCAACGTCGATGCGCCCGGCGCCACCGAGCTCCACGTTCCCATCGCCCTGCCCCGCTGCCCCGCCGGAAATCGCTCCGCGATAATGGCGATGCAAAGGGGGTAGTAGCCCGCCGTGCCCATCCCCTGCAATACGCGGCCGATCAGGAGTTGCGGCAAGCTTCTCGCCAGCACACAGATCAAGGAACCGGCAAAAAAGAAGACGATTCCGCTCTGAAAGAGACGCGCCTTGCCCAGGCTGTCACCCAGCTTGCCGTACAGCGGCATGAATATTACGAACGGCAGACTGTATGCCGCCAGCAGCCAGGCCGTCATGTCCGCATCCACCGCGAACGCATCCCGGACCGTCGGCAGGGCCACGCCGAACATCGACATATTCATCGTCGCCATGCCCACCGGTATCATCAGGGCGATTAACAGACCCCAATGCGACCGCGTCGCAGCGGCGGCTGGCGTGGATTCACTCGATTTCATGGAGGGGCTTTTCCGTAGTGGGCACAATCTGTCTATCTTACACTGAATTCGACTCCGTAACGAAACTGTTTCAGACAATTCCCGCTTCTGCAAACGGACACGCTCGCCAGCCACCGAACTCCGGACCACCCAAAACGCTCTCCACTCTGCCCCGAATCCAACCCCCTTTCTGATAGGCATTTCCCCCGATTTCGAGTATGATCACGACGCGGTTGGGCCCTCCCCCAAAGACCTGCTCCTGTGCCCCGACTGGAGTAGAATTTGGCGCCGCCCCACGCGTCCTCCGTATTCACTGATTGACCGTTTCCAAATCCTGACACGCCCGGCGCGCGCAATACATTCTCGTACCCACCCCACCAGGAGACACCCGATGACCGATCGCTCCTTTTCACCGGTCGAAGTGCCGCAACACATTCTGGACCGCTTCAAGAAACTGCCGGTCGCCACCGTATGGAACTCCGTCCATCGCTACGCCGGCGTCCCCCTTCCCTATATGAGTGACGTGCGCCTCTGCACCCCCGGCCAGCAACTCGCCGCCCGCGCCCGCACCCTGCGCTATCTGCCGCCCCGCCCCGACCTGCAGGCCGAGGTGCAGATTGGCGAAAATTCGCCCGAGTACAAGGCCATGGGCCGCTGCGGCCCCGGCGACGTCCTCGTCTGCGACGTCATGGGCGATGCCCGGCCCTGCATCTTCGGCGACGTCAAAGCGCTCCAGCTCAAGATGACCAACGCCGACGGCGTCGTCACCGATGGCGGTATCCGCGACCTCGACATCATGGTGCAGGAGGAGTACGGCCTCATCATCTACGCCCGCGACCGCACCCCCCTCGGCGGCGTCCCCTACGCCATCCCCGCCCAGGAAAATGTCGACGTCCAGTGCGGCGGCGCCCTCGTCCGCCCCGGTGACGTCCTCGTTGGCGATGCCGACGGCGTCGTCGTCGTGCCCTCCTGGTTCGCCGAAGAGTGCGTCGAGCTGACCGAGGTGCACGAGGAAGCCGAGGAGATGATCAAGCAACGCATCCTTGCCGAAGGCGTCGTGCCCGGAAAGTACTACCCGCCCGGCCCGGAAACATACGAGCAGGTGCGCGCCGCCCGCAAGCAAAAGTAAGGACAGCGTGCATACCAATATGGGGGCGAACACTCGAATACTTTTTGCGGCAGACCAACCATAACCACTCCGAAATACACACTGAGGCTAAGGAAGCGCCCCCTCTGACAACTGACCACTAACCACTGACCACTGCAGTTTGGGCGGTCGGGCCTATTCGGCCCTCCCTTGTGCGGGGGCTCCGCCCCCGCAACGCCCCCCCTAAACCTCCCGCCGCAGCGAGTGTGAGCGCATTATGACCTTGTCCACCCGCTGCAACCATGCTTCGCCCCACCCCCCGACCCGCTCCCGTAGTGCCGGCCTTGTGCCTGCCCACCTGCCACCCGTTCAATACACAGCAAGCAATTTCACCCACCACTGGCACGATGCCCGCACCTGACCTTTCTCGCCCCAAAACTGAACTGCACCCTCAGGACACCTGCAACGAGCGCTGCCCTTGGCGGCCAACGCGGCCAGAACTCGCTCGCTCCGCCCGCACCATTGCACCTGGTGGACGAATCGCCCGTTTTCGCGTATGATCATGCGACCGTAGCAGCCTGAGAGCTCTAACTAACGCCTGCACTTTCACCGTTCACCGATTCTCCGGAGACGCCCGATGACCGAACGCTCCTTTACACCTGTAGAAGTGCCGCAATCGATCCTGGACCGCTTCAAGAAACTGCCGGTAGCCACCGTATGGCACATCGTCCATACCTACGCAAACGTGCCCCTTCCCTTTATGCATAATGTGCGCCCATACACGCCGGGCCAGCGTCTCGCCGCCCGCGCCCGTACCATGCGCTACCTGCCGCCCCGCCCCGACCTGGCCGCAATGACGCCAGGCGGCGAGAATGCTATCGACTACCAGGCCATGTCCCGCTGCGGCCCCGGCGACGTACTCGTTGTCGACATTATGGGCAACGCCTCCGCCGCAGTCTTTGGCGACGTGAAAGGCCTGCAACTCAGAATGAACAACGCCGACGGCGTAGTGTGCGATGGCGGCATCCGCGACCTCGATATCATGGTGGAGGAGAACTACGGCCTCATCATCTATGCCCGCGATAGAACCCCTTATGGCGGCGGGCCTTGGGCCTTCCCTGCAGAGGAAAACGTGAACATCCAGTGCGGCGGCGCCCTCGTATGCCCCGGCGACGTGCTCGTCGGCGACGACGATGGCGTGGTCGTAGTACCCTCCTGGTTCGCCGAGGAGTGCGTCGAACTCACCGAGGTCTACGAGACCGCAGAAGGGCTTGCCAAAGAGCGCATCCTGGCCGAAAGAGTTGTGCCCGGCAGACACTATCCGCCCGGGCCCGATATTCTCGAACAGGCGCGCGCAGCCCTCAAGCAGGACAAAACATAACGACAAGCTGGGACGACGGTCCCGCCTGCAGTTGGTTTATGCGGAGGAAGCAAAGGAAAGGAGCCCAAAATGGCGACCGTGGTGATGGAGCGAACTGGCAGCGACAGCGTCTCTCCAACAAATCAAGCCGAAACAACGCCTTCTGAAACGCCCAAGGAACAGTCCGGCACGCGACAGCGGATCATCGACTGCGACGTGCACCACGAGCCGCCCAACGTGGAGGTCCTTTTCCCCTACATGCCGCGCCAATACGTGGAACAGAGCAAGGATTTCGGCTTGATGGCGCCCAGCATGCCCTATACAAACATGCCAGGAGGGCACGCCCGCCAGGACCTGTGGGAGGGTACCGAGGGGGAGCCCGACCCGTCAACCATCCCTGAAGTCTGTAGCAGGAAGCATCTGGACAGCTACGGCATCGACGTGGCCGTCCTCACCGGCGCCGGCGCGCCGTACAGTATGGCCGTGCATCCCATGGTCGATTACGCTGCCGCCTACTGCCGCGCCCACAACGACTGGACCCTGGATGAGTGGGTGGCCAAGGATGACCGCATGAAGGCTTCCATCCACATCGCGCCCGCCGACCCCCAGCAGGCCGCCGCCGAAATTGACCGCCTCGGCGATCATCCCGGCGTCGCCCAGGTTCTGATGCCCGCCGGCAGCCTGCACCCGTTCGGCAACCGCATTTATCACCCCATCTACGAAGCCTGCGAGCGCAACGGACTGCCCATGTGCGTCCACTTCGGCGGCGAGGGCGCCGGCTTCTCCGCACCGCCCACCGCAGCCGGCTACCCCACCTACTATCTGGAGATGCGCATGGCCCGCCCCCAGATCGCCATGGCCCATACCGCCAGCCTCATCTGCGAAGGCGTCTTCGAAAAGTTCCCCAACTTCAAGTTCCTCTTCATCGAGCTCGACACCTTCTGGGTCCCCGGCCTAATGTGGCATATGGACTCCGACTGGAAGAGCCTGCGCGACTACACGCCCTGGCTCAAGCGTCTGCCCAGCGAATACCTGCGCCAGCACATCCGCTTTGGCACCCAGCCCTTCCCCAACCTGCCCAACCGCCAGTCCCTCGAAACCTACCTGGACTGGCTCCACGCCGACGAAGTCCTCGTCTTCGCCAGCGACTATCCCCACTGGGACTGGGAAGAACCGAGCGGCCTCATGCGCTCGCTCGACAAAAAACTGCGGCCCCGCGTCATGTACGACACCGCCGCCGAGCTCTACGGCCTCAACTGATGCCTGCCCACGTAATCGCAACCGCCGCCGAAATCCCCCCCGGCGGCCGCAAAATCGTCACCGTCAACGGCCGCGAAATCGGCGTCTTCAACCTCGACGGCGACTACTACGCCCTCCGCAACATCTGTCCCCACAGGGCCGGCCCCCTCTGCCGCGGCCGCCTCCGCCCCCTCGTCCTCCCCGACGGCCTCACCGGCATGACCTACACCCGCGAAGGCGAAATCCTCAAATGCCCCTGGCACCAATGGGAATTCGACATCAAAACCGGCCAGGCCCTCTACGACCCCAACCTCCGCGTCCGCACCTACCGCGTAGAAGTCGAAGACGAGCAGGTCGTTTTGTACGCGTGAATTTGGCGGAGTTCCGCCTTCCTGATAGGATGGAACGGCATTACCTTTCTCAAGTTCTGTCGCTCTTACCCACCTTCCAACTTAGTACGCTAAGGAGAATTCTGAGCAGCTTCCTAGGTGCTTGGTCTAGGGAAGCTGCCCATGCTTTTGCAAGACATTCGAAACGTTCCCTTTATCCCCCAAATTGGAGCTTTCTATGGACGCGGAGAGAATCGCCCTTTATGAGGACATTGAGCAGGCGCGCAACTCGAAAGTGCTTGTATACTTCACAGGAGATCGGCGCGGTCTTGAAACCAAGATGGCCTCTGAGGTACTCGACTTATTCGTTCACCATCTCGACACTATCAAAGTTGTCGACAAGATTTCCCTCATACTCTATACAAGAGGCGGTGAAACGCTTTCTGCTTGGAGTCTCGCCAATCTTCTCCGCACATTCTGTGATGAACTTGAAATCATTATTCCGGCGAAGTGCCATAGTGCAGGGACGCTACTCTGCCTTGGAGCCGATAACTTGGTAATGACCAAACAGGCCACGTTGGGCCCTATTGACCCTAGTGTGACTACTCCGCTGAATCCTCAACTGCCCGGAGGTGAACCGGCAGCAAGGGTACCTGTAAGCGTGGAAGATGTAACTGCCTTCCTCGAGCAGGCGCGCGAGGCGCTGGGTCATGAGCCGATCGCTCAGATATTTGAAAGTCTCACGCAGGAAGTTCATCCTCTCGTCCTGGGACATACCTATCGAATTCGCTCACAAATCCGTATGCTCGGACGGCGTCTCCTGTCCAATCATATGGACAGGCAGGAAGACATAGAAAAGATTCTGGACTTTCTTTGCAGTGAATCAGGGAGCCACGACTATACAGTCTATCGGCGCGAGGCTCGGGAACTCCTCGGGCTTCCTATTGAAACGCCTTCATGGGAATTCTACTACCTCATAAAGGAGTTGTATGATAATATTGCCGAAGATTTGGAACTTACTACTCCTTTTGACGTGAACTCTTTTTTGGGGAGCCAGGACCGTGCCAGTTACACTTTTCGGCGTGCTCTGATTGAAAGCGTGTCAGGGGGCTCTCACCTATATGTCAGCGAAGGAGAGGTAGTCCGTCAAAGGGTTGAGGTTCAGCCGGGCTTTATAGGCGACGCAATAGGTGATCAACGCCAGTTTGAAGGGTGGAGGTTCCATGAAGCCGAAGACGCATAGCAGCCGAACCACAAAGAATCAAATGCCATCACCAACGGGCATGGCTCCAGCGATTTCGCAAGGCACTGCCGCCACAGACAACCTGTCTGCGATGATGAAGAACACAGTCGTCGTGATGAATGTTCGAAAGGTCGACGCACTTCCAAGAAAGTATCTGGACAGAGGCACATCGGACGTTCGACAAGACTCCTGATCCACCGGGCGGACTCCTATAGTCCGCCTCCACATCATTCTCGTACAAAAGAATTGCGCCAGCCTCGACGCCCACTATCGCAATGTCAAAATGCAGGGGGCAACGGGACATGGCGCTCTTCGCATGTCTTGATCTTCCCAAAACCCTAAAACTCCCCCTCTCTCACCTTCCCCTTCCCTAACCTCTTCACCACCTTCGGCACCACCGCCTCATTATCCGCCAGCACACCCTCACCCTTCTTCAGCTTCTTCACCGCAACACTGTCCAGCCCCGCCAGCTTCTCCGCGCCCTCCAACGCCTTCAGATCACCCCCGTAATAGTCAAACCACGGCAGCCCCGCCTTCGTATACTCCAGCGCCGTCGGCGGCATGCTCGGCGGATGAGTGCCCGTCACACTATAGAACTGCACGCTGTTCACAATATGCACGTAACAACGCGAGCGCACCGACGTCTCCCACGCCTCCAAACCATAATCGTCCTCGTAAATCTCCTGCCGCATCAGCCCGCCCGGAGCCAGACCCATCTCCTCAGCGGGCCCGGAATAGGCGCGTAGCGGAGCGTAGGACATGGGAATGAACTCCTCTTCCTCTCTCTCGTAATACGACGGCTTAATGGGATAGACCACAATCTGCAGCCCGCCGTGCTCCGCCTCTCCCGTCAACTGCTCCTCCGCCGTATATCCCTCGCCAAGAGGCATCGCCACAAACTGCCGGATCATCCCCTTCATGACACTGAAACCGTCCAGCCAGGGCTGATCCGGGATCACCACATAGTCCTGCGGCTGTTCGCAAAGCTCGTTCTCCCAGCCCTCACCCGTCACCGCATTGATCTTGCCCGCAGCCACCTTCACCGCCATCGGATACGACCCGCTGAAATTGAGCCACATCGCCTCCGCCTGGTACATCGGCAGGAAGACGCCTCCGTGCGCGTTCCAACCCGCTGGCACACTCTCTGTGTAGTCGTCCACGAGATTAAGCGGAAACTTTCCCAGCCCCGGCGGCAGCGAGTATGCTCGGTTATCGTCAGGTATGCGCAACGTGCGCTGGAACGAGATCCGGCACTCGGCATCCCTATGTACCTCCGGAAATCGAAAAATCAACTGGTTTCTTTTTAGTTCAATCATTCTCTAACCCTCCTGGGTCCTTTCATTTGCAACACCGGCCCTCACCAATCTCCGTCCCGTATCTCCCGCGCCACACTCTCAATCGCGTGATCCGGCGCATCCCTCAGTCGTCGCAAAAGTTCCGCAAACAGCCGCGGCCGCTGCAGGATGATATTCCGCAGGTCGCTCGAAACTTTGCCCGCCATCGCCAGCAAAAGGTCCGCATCTTCGCCCAACTCCCCCGCCAGGCGGCGGATGGTCGCCTCCGAAGGCGGCGCGACCTGGTCTCGCTCGATCTTGCTCAAGTAAGACGGCTCAACCCCAATGCGCTGAGCAACCTGCCGCACCGAGAAGGACCGGTCTTCCTTGAATCTCTTATCGCGAACGGAACGAACAAATTTGCCGAATGTCATGTGTACTACATAGTACACGAATTGCAGAATTCTGTCAAGAGGGCAATTCTACAGAAGTGGATTCTGATGTCTGCGCTAAACCAAATGGGGAAAGATTTCTATGAAGCGGATTTTTGCTTCCAATCGTCTCTGCTATCGCGCTGGGCAGACCAACAGGGCGATTTTCCAGGGAGCCACAGCCCCTCACGCCCCCTCCTCCTCCGCCCGCGCCTCATGCAACGCCCCCAACCGCAGCAGCTGCGGCGACAGCGCCGCCGCCCCCGCCACCACCAAAATCGTCCCAATCCCCCCACTCACCACCGAAATCACCGGCCCGAACCACTGCGCCACCAGCCCCGACTCAAACCCGCCCAGCTCATTCGACGCCCCGATGAAAATCCCGCTCACCGCCGACACCCGCCCCCGCATCCGGTCCGGCGTCAGCAGCTGCGTCAACGTCTGCCGCACCACCATGCTGATATTGTCCAGCGCCCCCGTCAGAAACAGCATAACCCACGAAAGCGCGAAATTCTGCGAAAAACCGAAAACGATCGTCGCCACCCCGAATCCCGCCACCGCCAGCAGCAGCGCGTGCCCTGCCCGCTTCATCGGCGGCAGATAGATCATCGCCACCGCCATCAAAAATGCCCCCACCGCCGGCGCCGCCCGCAGATACCCGAACCCCGTCGCGCCCACGTTCAGAATATCCTCGGCAAAGATCGGCAGCAGATACACCGCCCCGCCCAGCAGCACCGCAAACAGGTCCAGCGCCATGATCGTGAACAGTATCCGTTTGTCCCACACAAACCGGATCCCACCCAGCAGCGTCTGCCAGTTGGCCGGCTCCGGCTTCTCCTCCACCGGCCGGAACTGGATGCGGGTAAGGACAAAAGCCAGCCACATCGAACCCGCTGCAGCCACAAAATACGCACTCTGCACACTGACGGCAACCACGATGCCACCCAGCGCCGGACCCACAACCGACGCGATATGCATCAGGCTCATATTCCACGTCACCGCGTTCGGAAACACCTCCGCCGGCACCAGCTGCGGCAGCAGCGCCGTCCGCGCCGGCCTTCCCACCGTCATCATGCAGGCATCTAGGAACAGCAGCGCATACATCCACAGCACCGACCCTTCCCTGATCGAGAACGCCGCCAGCGCCAGCGACGTCGCCGTCATCCCCAGCAGACTGAAGATCGACAGCCGCCGCCGCTCATACCGGTCCGCCAGCAACCCCGCCGGCAGCGCCAGCAGCATCAGCGGCAGCGCCTGCGCCAGCCCCACCAGCCCCAACGAGAGCGCCTCTCCCGTCCGCTGGTAGATCTCCCACGCGATCGCAATGCTCTGAATATAAGTCCCCATCCGCGCCACCACCCAGCCAATAACGTACAGCCGGTAATCGCGTATGCGGAATGCGGCATAGGGGTCGTGCGAGCGGGACAAAGAAAGAACTCCAGTGGACAGGCGGGAAGGCCCTTATTGAACTTCAAATCTCCGGGCTTGTCCAACCGGAAACCGGCTGCCCAGGGAATTTGCATTCAAGTAGGGTAAGACCTCGTGATGATGCCTGAATAATGTAGGGGCGCCCCTTGTGGGCGCCCTCTGTGGCTTATTCTGGTGTTCGAATTCAGATGCGATTGTGCTACCGGCTGCCAGAATTTGTAATGGCCCTATCGGTGGTATATGGTGCCTTATGCAGAACCCCATTGAAATGCAGGAGGCGAGAGTTCGTGAACATCAAACTACTCGACACGGTCGCTCTCACACACGATATACCCGAACTCAACCTCAGCCGCGGGCAAATCGGCACAGTGGTTGAGATTCTCGCAAGAGGCTTTGCGTTTGAAGTTGAATTCAGCGATCCCGAAGGACGCGCACTTGAAAACATCGCCCTGCGCCCCGCTCAGATCGTGGTACGCCCCCATAAATTTTGGAGAACCAAGCCAATGCCGGACGACCCTGATTCCTAGCTGACAACGCTAAGTGGATAGTTACTGCACTAATCCCTAGCCCCTGGTCCCTAACCCCTGCAGTTACCCGCTTCCCCCAATCATCACCCCGTCCACCCGTATCGTCGGCGACCCCAACGCCCCCATCATCGGCACAAACGTCAGATCGTTCCCGACCGACTTGACATTGTGCAGCAACTCCTGCATCGGCAACGCAATCGTCACCTCGTTCACAGGATGGCTCAACTCGCCGTTCTCGATCCAATACCCTTTCGCCGAGATCGAATAGTCGCCGCTGATTGGGTTGATGCTGGCTGTGTTCATAACGCTCTCCACGTACAGCCCCTTCTCCACCCCGCCGATCACCTCCTCCGGCGTCTCTTGCCCTGGTTGAAAGTAAAAATTGCTCGCATCCAGCGTCGGCATAGACGCGTGCCCGCGCCGGTTGGCGTTGCCAGTCGAGCTGGCCGTCCCATCGCGCGTGGCCGTGTAATGATCATGCAATGCCGTCTGCAAGACCCCCTCGTCGATCAGCCGCGTAGCCCCCGTCGGCACCCCCTCATCGTCGAACGGCCGCGTCGCGATCCCGCCCGGCAGCCGCCCGTTGTCCAACACAGTGACCAGATCCGCCGCCACCGTCTCACCGATCTTACCCTCCAGAAACGACCGGTTGCGCTGCATCGCGTCCGCGCCCAGCGACCGCGACAGCGCGCCCAGCACGCTCGTCGCCGCCATAGGCGAATACACAACCGACGCCCGCTGCGTCGGCACCGGCTTGCCCCCCAGCATCCCCACCGCCTTCCGCGCCGCATCCTTCCCGATCGCCGTCGGCTTGAAGTCCGCCAGCCGCGACCCAAAGTCGAACCCAAACGCCACCGACCGGTCATTCTCGTCCGCCGCCATCGCCATCACAAAACCGCCGATAAAACTCTTGTCGTAACTGCCCGCGACCCCCTTCGAGTTGGCGATCGCCACCGTCCCGTGCTGGCTTATCAGCGTGCAGCGGTTCGTCAGCACGACGCGCTCATCGTAGCGCAAAGCCGCCTTCTCGATCCGCCTGGCCATCTCGACTTTGCGTCCGATCGGCAACTCCACGACCGCCTGGTCGTAGATATCCAGGTCCTCCTCTAGCAGCGGCTCTGGCGCAGGCAATGAGCGGTATTCGTCGCCGTCCGCCACGTCAGCCAGATTGACCGCCGCCTCGATCGTCTTCCCGACGCTGCTCTCCCCGAAGTCCGACGTATAGGCATAGCCCATCTTCCCGTCCCGGATCACCCGCACGCCCAACCCCTTCGAGCCCGCCTGCGAAAGCTTCTCCACCTCGCCCCGGTCTACATTGACCGAAGTATTCTGCCCCACACTGATATAGGCTTCCGCCTCCACACCCCGCTCAACCGCCCGCGCAACCACGTCCTTAGCAAACTCAAGATAGTCCACGTCTATGCTCCCACTCCCGCCCCCAAAGGGCGCAGCCTGATTCTCTGTCCAGTTACCTCAGCCACTAACCACTGCAGTTCATTCCGTTCCCCCAACCGTCAACTTCGGCACGCGCACCGTCGGCTGGCCGACGCTCACCCGCGCCCACTGCCCTTTACCGCACATGCCCCGCCCCGGATCCAGCGCCATGTCCGTGCCGATCATATCCATCAGCCGCAGCGTCTCCGGACCGTTGCCCACCAGCGTCGCGCCCCGCACAGGCGCTGTCAGCTTGCCGTCCTCGATCAGCCATCCTTCGGTGACCGTGAAGACATAGTCACCGCGACCGATCTCCACCTGTCCGCCGCCCAACCTCTTGGCATACAGCCCCTTCTTCACCGACCCGATGATCTCCTCCGGGTCGTGCGGGCCCGCGTCAATATACGTATTCGTCATGCGCGGCATCGGCATGTCTCGGAAAGTCTGACGCCGCCCGTTGCCCGTCGACGCCCGCCCGGCCCGCCGCGCCTCCGTCAAATCCCACATATACTCCTTCAGAATGCCGTTCTCGATCAACACGGTCCGGTTCGTCGGCGCGCCCTCATCGTCAAAGCGCATCGTCCCCCGCCGTCCCGGGATCGTGCCGTCGTCGTAAGCGGTCAGAAAATCCGGCCCCACCTTCTCGCCCACCAGCCCTGTGTAGGCCGACGCACCCTTCGTGATAAAGTCCGCCTCCATGCAGTGGCCGCAGGCCTCGTGGAAAAGGACGCCCCCCCAGCCATTGTTGATGACGACGGGCATCTCACCTGCCGGCGCCGGCCTCGCATCCAGCATCAGCAGCGCCGTGTCAGCCGCCTCCGGCATCATCGCCACCGGATCGCGGTCGTCGAAGAACTCCAACCCCACCTGCCCTCCGACCCCTGTGGCGCTCGACTGGCGTACATCGCCCTTCTGCGCCGCTACCTGCCCCTGAAACTCGATAAAGGCGCGGTCATCCTCCGCCCAGACTCCCTCGGAGTTATAGACCCAGACCCGCCGCCGCGTCTCCGTATACCCGCACTGCACGCTGACAATATACGGACTGTGCTGTCGTGTAACCTCGTCCATCTCCCGCAATATGCCGGCCTTCTCCTGCGTCGACATCTCCTCGAAAGGGCGCTCGATCCGCGACACGACAGGGCTCTCCCTCTTCGTCAGATCCGCACACACCTGCGCATTGTTCGCGTTCTCCGCCGCGGCCGCCGCAACCCCGGCCGCCTCGATCAGCGACTCCTCCGTCAGATCATCGGTGTAAGCATAGGCCGCGTTGTTTCCGTAAAAGACCCGCACGCCGCCCCCGATGTCATTGCCCTGCGTCGCCTTTTCCAGCCGCCCCTCGTCCAGCGTCAGCGAAAGACTCTCCTTGTTCTCCAGATACACTTCTGCCAGGTCGGCGCCCTTCGTGAGCCCGGCGTCCAACACCCGTCGGATCGATTCAGTCGGAAGCATAGGTTCTCCTGTCTCTATTCTCAATTCGCTCTTGCAAACTACTGTCGGTCACGCCCCAGGCCCGTCCGTCAGGCCGGCTCCTATCCACTGGCATCCAACCGCTGCACGTCCTCCTCATCCAGCGCCAGCGTCAACGCCTCCATGTTCTGCCGCAAATGGTCCCGATTCGTCGACATCGGAATCGTCACCACCTGCGGCTGCCGCGTAAGCCAGCGAATCGCAACCTGCGCCGCCGTTGCGCCGTGCTTGCGCGCCACCGCCTGCACCGTCTCGTTCTGCATCACCCCGTCCTTCAGCGGACAGTAAGCCGTGAGCACGACATTGTTCTCCTGGCAGTAACGCAGCAGCCCGTCCTCCTCCGGCTCCCGCGAGTGCAGATTGTACCGCACCTGGTTCGTCACAACCGGCGTCTCACACAACTCCTGCGCCTCGCGCAGCAGCGCAACGTCGAAGTTGCTCACGCCCACCCGCTTCACCCGGCCCTCAGCCGTCACCCGGTTCAACGCTCTGAAAGTCTCCTCCAGCGGTACATTGGGGTTGGGCCAGTGGATGAGGTACATGTCGGCATAGTCCGTCTGCAAATGTTTCAGGCTGCCGTCCAGCGCCCGCAACAGATCATCGTAACGCACGTTGTCGGCCAGTACCTTGGTCGTCAGGAATATATCCTCACGCGCGAAATCCTGCATCGCCCGACCCACCAGCTCCTCGCAATGACCGACACCGTACATCTCCGCCGTGTCAATATGCGTATACCCCATCTCGATCGCATCCCGGATAATCGCGACCATCTCGTCATCCCGCGAATAGTCGCGACTGCGTCCGCCCCCCATCTGCCACGTGCCCAAACCCAGGACAGGAAGACGCCCGCCGTCGTTAAGTGTCAGAGTTTCCATTGCCCGTCATTCTCCTTGCGCCAGGCGTTCAGCCGTTCCTCAAATGGCATTTCGATCTTCGAGACTGCCGCGCCTGAATAGCTTTTGTGGCTCTTATGCAAAGTATACGCCACTGGAAAAGATTTCAGAATTCTCCAACCTTCCTTGAGCACTGACCCCATCTACTTTCCTTCCCTTACCCAAGGACCTGCCCGCCTACCAGCGAGCTCGTGATATTCGTTTCGCTCTACCTGGCCCGTACCTTCTGCCAATGGCAGAAATCTGCCATAGCGTCAGGAAACCGTCAGACAGTTCTGTTTGTTCGGCATTGACTGAACAAACAGAAAATGCTAGCCTATCCCTGTTCATTCTTCTGTCTGACGCGCAACAGTCAATGCCGGTAAACCACCCACCGGCCCAAGCGTCCCGATGCAAGGAGCGACAGCATGGCCGAATCCGCGATTTCCGTCAAAGATCTTTCGTACAGCTACGGCGATATCCTCGCCGTAGACGATATCTCCTTCGATGTCGCCGAAGGCGAAGTGGTCGGCTTCCTCGGCCCCAACGGAGCCGGCAAATCAACTGTTGTCAAAGTGTTGACCGGGCAGCTTACGCCCCAAAAAGGGTCGGCCACCCTCCTCGGCATGGATATCGTCGATGACCGCAAACAGGTCCAGCAGGAGATCGGCATCTCCTTCGAGTCCACCAACCTCTACGAGCAGATGAGCGCCGTCGAAAACCTCGACCTCTTCGCCAAGCTCTACAAAGTCGCCAATTTCGACGCCATGAGCCTGCTCGAAAAGGTCGGCCTCGGCGGCCGCGAAAAGGAACACGTCGCCAGCTACTCCAAGGGCATGAAGCAGCGCCTCATGATGGCACGCGCCCTCGTCAGCGACCCCCAAATGCTCTTCCTCGACGAACCAACCGACGGCCTCGACCCCGTCTCCACCGAAACGATCCACGCCCTGATCCGCAACGCCGTCCAGGAAGGGACCACCGTCTTCCTCACCACGCACGATATGGTCGAGGCCGACAAACTCTCAGACCGCGTCGCCTTTCTCAACCAGGGCAAGATCGTCGCCCTCGACACGCCGGCCCGCCTCAAGCAGCGCTTCGGCATGCGCGCCCTCAAAGTCGAGGTTGAACTGCCCGACGGCGGCACCGAGGAACGCGAGATCACGCTCGACGAAGACCAGACCCCCCAGGCCGTCTTCGACCTCTTCAAAAACGAGCGCATCCTCACCGTCCACAGCGAAGAAGCAACGCTCGAAGATATCTTCTTCGATATCACCGGCAGGGGGTTACAGGGATGATCGGCACGCTCGTTGTCAAAGATATCAAGCTCTTTGTCCGCAACCGCTTCTTTCTCATCATCACCGCCCTGGGGCTGATTCTCTACCCCATCATCTACTTTCTGATCCCCAATCAGGTGGACGAAAGCCTCGGCATGGCCTTTTTCATCGAGGATCGCGAGATGCCCCTCTACCAGCGTCTCGTAGACGACTCGGACAACTATGTCATCTTCGATTCCGAGGCCGAGATGCTGACCGCGCTTGAGGAGACCGGTGACTTCTTCGTCGGTCTCTCCTTCCCCGCCGATCTGTCCGCGGCTGCTGCCCGCGGCGAAGCGGTCGAGCTGAACGCCTACTACGCTCCCGGCGTCCCCGCCGAAGCCAGACAGATCTTCCACGATGTACTCGTCTTCGTCGCCAACGCAGTCAATCCTGAGACACTGGACAACCTGTCCCGCTTCAACGAGACCGAGGTCGTGCTCGGCAATGACCTGCTCGGCGCCCCCCTGTCCCTGCGCGCCCGCTTTGTGCCTCTTTTCCTCGTCTTCATCACGCTGATAGAGATTATAGGCCTCGCGACGCTCCTCAACCGCGATGTCGAAAACGGCACCGCACGCGCGCTGATTACCGGCCCCCTGCGCCTGCACCAGTTTTTCGCCGGCAAAGCCCTGATGGGAATGCTCATGGCTTTCGGGCAGCTGCTCATCCTCAGCGCCATAATGGGTGTTCTGGGTACGTCGCCGCTCCTTCTGCTGACGACCCTGCTGCTGGGTGGCTTCCTCATGGTGGGTACCGGCTTCTTTGTCGCCGCGCTCGCCAAGGACGCCACCTCCGTGATGGCGTGGGCCATCGTATTTATCATACCCATGATGATTCCAAGCCTGACAGTCCTGCTGCCAGGCCTATCTACCGGCTGGATGGAGATCATCCCCTCTTTCTACTTTGTCGATGCCCTCCACCGCATACTCAACTTCGAGGCGGGCTGGGCCGAAGTGAGTAGCAACCTGGCGCTGTTGTTTGTAGGCGGCGCAGTCACGCTGGCCATCGGTACGGCCGCCATAAGGAGAAGATTCTGATGGATATTCAGCGCATTCTGACTCTGCTCGGCAAGGAAGTGCGCCTCGGCGCCACCAACTTTATGAGCATCTATGTGCTCGTCATGCCTGCCGTCTTGAGCCTCCTGATCGCGCTCGTCTTTGGCGATCTCTTCGCCCAGACGCCGCGCCTGGGCATCTACGACGCCTCCGGCAGCCAGCAGGTCATCCAGTCCCTGCTCGACCATCCCAGCATCAACACCACACTCTACAACTCCGAAGACGCGCTCAAGCGCGCCGTCGAACGCGGCGCCGAAGAGGTCGGCCTCAGCCTGCCCGCCAGCTTCGCCGGCGCACTGCAGAGCGACAGCGCAGAGATCGACTTCATCGCCTACCGCTGGGGCGAGGCCGGCGTGCGCAATCTCCTCCTCCTCGAATCGGCCATCGGCCGCGCCATGACCGAAGCCGTCGGCAGCGGTATCGATCAGCTTCCCGTCAGCGTCAACGCCCAGCAGCTCGGCAGCGCCAACAACCTTACCTGGTCGCAACGTCTGCTGCCCCTCCTGCTGATCATGTCGATCGTCCTCGGCGGCCTCTTCATTCCCGCCACTTCCCTCATCGAGGAGCGGCAGAAGCACACGCTGATAGCCATAACCACGACCCCAACCACGCTGCTTGACGTCTATCTCTCGAAGACGCTCATGGGCTTCATCCTCAGCGCTATCATGGCCGTGATCATCCTCCTGCTCAACGGTGCCTTAGCCGGCCATATCGCCCTCCTGATACTCGTCATCGCCCTCGGCGGACTCATGTCATCCGTCTTCGGCATCATTCTCGGCTCCGTCTCAAAAGACATGGATACCTTCATGGGAATCATCAAGGCCGCCGGCATCCTGCTCTACGCGCCCGGTATCCTCAAGATCTTCCCGCAGGTGCCCGAATGGATCGGCCGCATCTTTCCCACTTACTACCTCATGAACCCCCTGCTCGAAGTGACCCAGAACGGCGCCGGCTTTGCCGACATCCTCATCGACATCGTCGTGATGGTCGTTCTCGTCGTCGCCCTTCTTTTCCTTCTCAACAGCGTCATCGGCCGCCAGCAGCAAAAACTGGCCCTCGAAACATGAGCGCCGCCAACCACAAACCGCTCACCGCTGAAGTTACACTGCCGATTGACGACTTGCACGAATATGTAGAGAGTTTCGGTCTCTTCTGGGAAGAGGCCGGCCTGCCCCGCATGACCGGCAGAATCCTGAGCTGGCTCCTCATCTGCGACCCGCCCCACCAGACCATGCACGAGCTCACCGACGCCCTTCAGGCCAGCAAATCCTCCATCAGCACCGGCACCCGCATGCTAATCCGCATGGGCATCATCGAGCGCCTCAGCCTGCCCGGCCACCGCCGCGACTTCTACCGCATCGTGCCCGACTTCTGGTCCCGCGTGCTCGAAGAGAAAGCCCAGCAGTTTACCGAGTTCCGCCGCCTTGCCGAAAAAGGCCTCCTGCTTCTCGACGGTGCCTCCCCCGCCCGCCGCCGGCGTCTGGAAGAAATGCGGGACCTCTACGCCTTCATGGAACGGGAGTATCCCCTGGTATTGGACCACTGGCGGGCGTACAGATCGGCCCAACTTCAACCCGTGCCCAACAGCAAGGAAGAAGCCCCCCAAAACGCCTATTCCCCACCCAAACGGCCCGGTCAAGGAGCGAATTGATGCTCTCCGTCGAAAGCCTCTCTTACACTTATCCAGGCGGCACCGAAGCCGTCCGCGGCATCGACTTCGCCATCCAAGAGGGCGAAATCTTCGGATTCCTCGGGCCCAGCGGCGCCGGCAAAAGCACCACCCAAAAAGTGCTGATCCGCCTCCTGCGCGGCTTCCAGGGCAGCATAACCGTCCTCGGCAAACCGCTCAACCAATGGGACGACAGCTACTACGAGCAGGTAGGCGTCGCCTTCGAGCTGCCCAACCACTACCAGAAGTTGACCGCAAGCGAAAACCTCTCCCTCTTCCGCTCTCTCTACAACGGTGACACCCTCGAACCAGCCGAACTGCTCGAAATGGTCGGCCTCGAGGACGACGCAGATACCCGCCTCAGCCAGTTCTCCAAGGGCATGCAGATGCGCCTCAACTTCGTGCGCTCTCTGATTCACAAACCCGAACTCCTCTTCCTCGACGAGCCCACCACCGGCCTCGACCCCGTCAACGGTCAGAAGATCAAGGACATCCTCCGCCAGCAGAAGGAAGAAGGCCGCACCATCTTCCTCACAACCCACGACATGACCGTCGCCGACCAGATCTGCGACCGCGTCGCCTTCATCGTCGACGGCGAAATCACCCTCATCGACTCCCCCCGCAACCTGCGCCTTCAACACGGCCGGCGTCGCGTCACAGTCGAATACCACCACGACGGGACCTCCGCCCCCACCCAGCAAGCCGAATTCCCCCTCGACGGCCTCGGCGACAGCGACGAGTTCCTCAAAATCCTGCGCACCAACCGCATCGAAACCATCCACACCCAGGAGGCCACCCTCGAGGACATCTTCATCCAGACGACCGGAAGGACCCTGACGTGAACCGGCTTCTCATGCTCCTGCGCTGGGAAACCACGGTCCAGTTCCGGCAGGGGATCTTCTACGCCGCCGCCTTTGTCGCCGCCGTCTGGGTCCTCATGCTCTATTGGATCCCCGACGCCGGCCTGGAACTGGTACTCGTTTCAATTCTCTTTATCGATCTCGGCGTCTTCGGCTTCTTCTTCATGCCCGGTCTCTACTTCCTGGAGAAAAACGAACGCGTTCTCGAAGGGCTGGTCGTCACGCCCCTCCGCTCCTGGGAATACCTGATCGCCAAAGCCGTCGTCCTCTCCGTCGCCGCCTTCGCCGTCGGCGTCGCCGTGACCCTGCTCGTCTACGGCGCCGCCCTCAACTGGCTCTGGTTCGTGATCGCCATGCTGGCCATGTCCTATCCTCTCTCCCTGCTGGGCTTCGTCATCGCCGCCCGCTACAACGGCATCAACGAATACTTGGTACCTGGCGCCTTCTTTCTCGCCATCATGCAGATCCCCCTGCTCACCTACTTCGACATCGTACCCGGCCCGCTCCTCTATCTTCTGCCCAGCGGCCCCGGCATGATCCTGCTCACCGCGTCCTTCGGCCACGCCCCGCTCTGGCAGCTCATCTTCGCGCTGCTCTACGCCGCGCTGCTCTGCGTCGCCGGCACCCGCTGGGCACAGAGAGCCCTGCAACAGGTCGTCGCCCGTCAGGTCGGCTCATAAATTCTGGAGTTTATGGGATTGGTTTACGTGTACTTCGAAGACAATCCGGGGAGGTAAGGATGGGGGCACTATTCACACTGGGACGCAGCGATTTCCTGAACTTCCGCCGCGATTCGATGCTGCAGTTTCTGATGGTCTATCCTTTCATTCTTGGTGGCATCCTGCGCTGGCTTTTGCCCTGGGTGCAGACCGGTCTGCTGCAAAACATCGGCTTCGATCTCAGCCAATACTACCTCCTCATCGTCAGCTTCTTCGGCCTGCTCGTCATCCCCCAGCTCGTAGGCCTCCTCGTCGGCACCCTCCTCCTCGACGAAAAAGACCAGGACACCCTCACCGCCCTCATGGTGACGCCCATGCCGGTCCGCACCTACGCCCTCTACCGTGCCCTGACCCCTGCCCTCATCTCAGTAATGGGGATACTCCTCGTCGTTCCCTTCATCAACGTTCTTGTGCTCCCGGTCGAAAAACTTCTCCCCCTTGCCGTCTCCGCCGCGCCCCTCGGCCCCATGATGGCCCTGATCCTCGCCGCCCTCGCCAAAAACAAGGTCGAAGGCCTTGCCATCATGAAAGGGCTCGGTATCTTCCTCCTGGTCCCAATCGCCGCCTGGTTCGTTCCCGAGCCATGGCAATGGCTGCTCGGCATCTCCCCCACCTACTGGGCGGCAAAAGGCTACTGGCTCGCCACCGCCGGCCAACCCTACCTTTGGGTCGCAGCAGTCGGCTTCCTCTACACCTGCGTAATTGCCGCCGCCCTCCTGCGCCGCTTTCAGAACGGGCTGTACAAATAGCACGGAACGCGCAAGCCCATCGCTAACACCCGTAGGGGCACCCCTTGTGGGTGCCTCTAACACTGTACTTTACTGGCCAATACCGAAATATTATGCAACAATCCGGTGACTGGAGAACATCCCGAAAACAAATAGATCCGCCTTGACATGGATCCAAAAAAAGGCAAAAGACTACCATGTCCGCAGACAACAGACAACCGGAACTACCTCAGGAAGAAGACGCCGAAACCAAGCGAAAGCGAAGAACTGAAAGAAACCAAAGATTGCGAGCCGAATACGAAGAGTTCTTTGAAGCCAGGTTCAAGACGGTCGCAGAAGAAATGCGTGCAGACGGAGCAACCGACAAAGAAATACAAAGAAAGAAACACGCCTTTAGGCGCTTGAGCGGACCCTTCGGAACACACGTCTGGCACGCTGACGGGACACCATACACAGAAGAAGACTACATTCGAGCCAATATGGAGGTGCCCCTTGATGTCGACGAACAGAAGCCGATCCGGGTTGCTTCTAGGAATGAATGAGGAGCCCGATTTGTAACCTAGATGAAGATTTCAAATAATAGTCTCTTTTCAACTACCAGTCTCGCACCGCACCTAGATCCCTGCCTAGCCAATGGCGACCCGACCTGAATTCCGCCTGCTGTTCATGCACTGTCCCCCAACCACGCCATCACCAACTCCTGATGTCGCCGCACACCAGCCTCCCCCTTCAACGCAGACGGCCCGTGCTCGAAAAACGGGCTCTTGAGCGACCGCTGCTGTTGCTCGCAGGCGTAGATGTCCTCCTGCATGAAGTCGCCCGACGCCATCGGATCGTCGCCGTCATCGCTGTCATACTTGCCTCGCACCCGCTTCGTCCAGAAATTGAAGGAGCGGATCGACTGCGAAGCAAACGCCAGCAATGAAGCGTCGGCGATTTTCGTGCGGACCAATACGCGCGTGCGGTCAGGCGCCAGCGGCGTCAGATGAAACACCGACCACGAGTCCTCATTCTCTGCCAGTCCAATACCCGGAAACAGCATCGGCACCCACGCGCCCGCCTCGTCAGCCGGGATGACCAGTGGTAACGCCGCATTCTTCTCGACATTCTCAGCATATTCCGCACTGAGCGGCTCCCAGAAATGAAAGTGCGGACCCGCGAATCCCGACTCGATGCGCTTGTGGTCGTACATCGACAGCGTGCCCGAGTGCAGATGGGCCAGATGATAACCGTCAATATAGTTCTCAACTACGATCTTCCAGTTAGCCGCAATATCGTATTCAGTGCGCCCCTTCTCATACTCCACCAGCTCATCCACATTGTGAGGGCCAAGATGTGGTTCCACGCCGCCGAACCACGTCTCCACCGGATCGGCGTTCTCGTCAGGATGCACCCACAACATGCCTCGCCAACTGGCCACGGACGCCTTCTTCAACCCAAGACTCGCCATATCCAAATCAGGAAACTGATTCCTCCTGTCAGGAACCGACAGCAGGCAGCCCTCCAGGTCGTACGTCCAATCGTGGTAGGGACAGGTGATGACCTTCTTCGTATTGCCAACCGCCCGCAGCAGCTGCGTCCCCCGGTGACGGCAGATATTGTGAAAGGCCCGCAACTGCCCGTCCTGCCCCATCACAACAAAAATGTTGTTCAGCCCTGCCTGCACCGACACATACTGTCCCGGTTCACTGACATCCCCGACCAGGCCGGCAAAGGCCCAGGTATGTGAAAATATCCGCTCCTGCTCGCGGTCGAACCACGCCCGCGATGTGTATGCCTCAACCGGCAGAATGGGCATGCCCTCGTTGCTCTTCATTCGAAGTTTTCCCCGTCTATTGTCAACCGGCGCGGTGCCTTCTCAATCTGCAAACCACGCCGGAATTAGCCTTATGTCTACACATACCCTATACGCCGTACAGAGAATCGCGTTTCCTTCCCGATGGGCTCTAGCCGCCAACCTCGCGCCGCACAACCTCCGCCGCCGCCCCGAGCACATCCACCAACTTCTCCTCCGCCACACCCCCGCCCTGTGCAAAGTCTGGCCGCCCGCCGCCCCCGCCGCCGAACGCCCGCAACGTATCCCGCAGCAGATTACCAACATGCACCGAACAGTCCTCCGAACGGGCAAATACAACCGTCCCCTTCCCCCCTCGCGCACAACCAAGCAATGCCACAACACCCGGCTCGGAGATGAGCGCCCGCGCCAGCCCCTGCACCGCCGCCGGCTCGCTGTCCGCCATCTCCCGCGCCACCAGCCGCACACCGCCCGTAGTCACCGCCTCCGCCAGCAGCTCACGCGCCTGGTACGCCACAAGCCCGTCCCGCAGCGCCTTCAACTCCCTCTCCGCGCTCTTTAGCGCCTCCTGCTGCTTCGACACCAGCTCCGGCACATCATCCACGCCGCTGTCCAGCAGACCGGCCGCCTCCGCCAGCAGCCCCCGCCGCCGCGCCGCATCCGCCAGCGCCCGCCTTCCGCACACAAAATGCACACGGCTCCTGCCCCGGTGCTTCTCCACCCGCACCAGCGCGATCAGCCCAACCTCCCCCGTCCGCCGCACGTGCGTACCCCCGCACGCCGACCAGTCAAACTTGTCGATCTCCACAATGCGCGTCGCACCCGCCACCGCCGGCGCCCGCCGCAGCGGCACCTTCTCCCGCGCCTCTTCATCTACCCAGTAGGCCCGTATCGACCGGTTCTCCCACACCAACCCGTTGGCCGCCGTCTCAACATCCGCCAGCTCCGCCGCAGACAGCGGCGGCCCGTCCAGGTCCACAGTGTTGAGCGCATCACCGAAATGCACGCTCACCGTCTCCAATCCCAGCCGCCGGAAAAACACCTGCGACAGCAGATGCTGGCCCGAATGCTGCTGCATATGATCATAGCGCCGCGACCAGTCGATCTCACCGCTCACGCTCGCAGTCCCGTCCTGCAGCGGCTCCGCCAGCACATGCAGCACCGCACCGTCAGCCCCAACCTGCACGTCGACCACCCCCGTGCCGTCCAGACGGCCCGTGTCATGCGGCTGCCCGCCCGACGTCGGATAGAAGGCCGACCGGCTCAACCGCACAGCCGGTTTTCCCTTAAGCGTAAGCCGCTCCGCCACCTGCGCCGTGAATCGCGTGCAGTAGGCGTCTTCGTAGTAGAGTCTCTTGTCCATGGAGTATGTACTTGAGTGGAAAAATGTCAGCGACCGGTTACGCCGCAGGTCACAGACTGCCAACTGCGCTGGTTGCGACCCCGGCCTCAATCTGCAACAGCTGCGCGTTCTCTTGAAACTCACTGGAAAACTGTGCCCAGTTCGTCGTCGTCACAATCCCCTGCCGCACGTCCGCCAGCGCCTCAAGCAACGCCGCTCTTCTCTGCGCATCCAGCTCGCTCATCACGTCATCCAGCAGCAGAATCGGTTTCTCGCCCGTCGCCTCCGCCATCGCCTCCAGCTCCCCCAGCTTCAGCGCCAGCGCACCCGTACGCTGCTGACCCCGGCTCCCGTACGTGCGCAGATTCCAGCCGTTGACCACAAAGACCAGCTCGTCCCTGTGCGGCCCGTAGAGCGAGCTGCCCGCTCTTAACTCAACGCCGCGGCGGGCTTCAAGCCGTTCTCGGAAACGCTGTTTGATCGTCTCTGCCCCGACTTCCAGGCCGGCAATCCCGTCCGTCTCGACCTCCTCGCCCTCGCGCAACCTCTGGTAGTCACCTTCAGAGTAAAGCCCGGTGTTGAAACTGGGCAGGTACAGCAGTTCCAGCGACTCCTGCTGCTGCGAGAGCTCCCCATGCACGCGGCGCGCAATCGGCGCCAGCGCCGCCAGATAACTGTGCCGCCGGGCCAGCACCCGCGTTCCCAGCTCCACCAGTTGCTCATTCCAAAACGCAAGTTGCGCCGCCGCCGTTGGGCCGTCCGTCTGCTCCTGATCCTGCAGTTGCTTCAGCAAACTGTTCCGCTGCGTAACCACCTTCTGATAGCGGGAAAGCGTCTGACAGTAGCCGCGATCGATCTGGCAGAGGGCAACGTCGATATAACGCCGCCGCTCACTCGGACTCCCGGCCACAAGCGTCAGGTCCTCCGGCAGAAACAGCACCGCCCGCAGATGTCCGATCAGGTCCATGCTGCGCCGCGGCGCACCGTTCACCCGGGTCTGTTTCGTGTAGTTAATGCCGTCCCCGCGCAGCGTGAACAGGATCTCAAGCGTCGTCGAATCCCCCTTCCGCTCTACCTCTCCCCGGATACGGGCGTAGGGGATCGGCTCATCCGCCGCCGCCCTGTCCACCGCTTCCCGCTCCATCCGCGCATGGCGCGACTTGCTCGTTGCCAGATAATAGACCGCCTCCAGCAGGTTCGTTTTCCCCTGCCCGTTGCGGCCCTGCACCAGCGTCACCGGCGCGCTGAAGCACAGATCCAACTCCCTGTAATTGCGAAAATGTTCCAGGTGCAGCCGCGAAAGATACATAGTAAGCAGTCGACAACGAAAACAACGACCCGTTACGCCTCCGGCATATACCAGCCCACCGTCTGCTTATTCCGGCCGAACCAGCTCTGCGCCACCCGCTGAATGTCCTCAGCCGTCACCGCCTCCAGGTTCTCCAGCCAGCCGTCAAACCATTCGCTGTCCGCGATCATCTCGCTGAAGCCCAGCCAGTACGCCTGGTTTGTCACGCTCTCGCTGCTGTACGCGAACTGCGCTTTCGTCTGCTTGATCGCCTTCTCCAGCTCCTCCGCCGCCACCGGCTCCTCCTGCATACGTTCGATCTCCGCCCAGATCGCCTCCTCAATCTCCTGATGCGTGATATCCTGCGCTAACGTGGCGCTGAAACCGAAAACATAAGGATCAATCGTCGGCATGAACGCCGAAGAGACCCCCACCGCCAGCTCCTTGTCCACCAGTGCCCGGTAGAGCCGGTTGCTGCGGTTGGAAGAGCCCCCGCCGAACAGCCCCATCCCCTTCGCGCCGCTCAGGATGCTGTCCATCACCGTCAGCGCGAAAAAGTCCGGATGCCGCGCGTCCGGCGCATGAAACGCCAGGCCGAAGTACGACGTCATGTCCGTCCCCCGCAGCACGATGCGCCGCTCCGCCCGCTGCTCCGGCTCATGCAAGCGCATCGCCGGCAAGGCAGGACCCGCCTCCACGCCGCCAAAATACTGCTCGATGCGCTCCACCATCCACGCACTGTCAAAATCCCCCACCGCCACCGCCACAGCATTGCTCGGCGTGTAAAACGTCCGGTAATGCTCGTATAAATCGTCCCGGCCCATCGTCAGCAGGTCCTCCTTCCAGCCGATAACCGGGTGCCGGTACGGGTGCGTCTGGAACGCCGCCGCTTGCATCTCCGTATTCAGCAGCCAGCGGTAACTGTTCTCGCTCCCCTCCCGCTCGCTGATGATCACCGTCCGCTCCGACTCCGTCTCCTCCTCGTCGAAGATCGCATTCGCCATTCGGTCGCTCTCCACGTCCAGCGCCAGCTCGATGCGCTCCGCCGGAAACGTCTCGAAATAGGTCGTCCAGTCCTGCCACGTCATACCGTTGAACGCCCCGCCCGCCCGTGCCACCGCCTTGTCGAACGCGCCCTGCGGATACCTCTCAGTACCCTTGAACAGCATATGCTCCACCCAATGGCTGATGCCCGTCACCCCCGGCGCCTCATTACGGCTCCCCACCCGGTAATAAATCCAGAAACTGGCCACCGGCGCCAGGTGGCTCTCCTTCAGAAGGATCTGCAGCCCGTTGTCAAGCCGCACCTTCTGCACACTGCCATTCTCCCGCACCCGTCCAGCGCTCTCTTCTCCCATCACGCCCGGCTCCTCTCCCTCTCTGATCTGCAACCTCTGTCGTAACTAACCCCTGGCCCCTGGCCCCTAATCCCTGCTTTTTTGGGCGGTCGGGCCTAGTCGGCCCTCCCTTGTGCGGGGGCTCCGCCCCCGCAACGCCCCCCCTAAGACTTCCCGCCGCAGCGAGTGTGTGCGTAATACGACCTTGTCCACCCGCTGCGACCGAACTTCCCCCCACCCCGCCTCGTGGCTCGTACCGAGGCGTGAGCCGGCGCCGGCACGGCAAGTCCAAATCGGCCCCAACCCACCCCTCCATGACCATCAAGAGCCCTGTACACAGGCAGTTCACTAGAAACTGACTACTAAAAACTGCTTTTCACGCCGCCCCTCATTCTATCACGGCCGCCTCACGCTGTGCCGCCCGGTCCGCCCGCTTCTGCGCCTTCCTGAAATCACTCCAGCGCAGCTGCTCCCGCCAGAAATAATAACCCCCCAACAGCGTCACCGGCACCCACAGCGCCGCATGCAGCGTCAGCGTATAGCTCGCCGCCAGCTGCGTATCGATCCCGTACGCCGTCAGCGTCTCGATCCCCGGCGTATCGAACGTACCGATGTACCCCGGCGCCGACGGCAGCGTCGTCGCCAGATTCACGACACCGTTCATCAACATCAGCGCCAGAAAACTGACACTGAACGCAAACGCATGCATCACGAACCAGTACTTCACCGTCTCCATCAGCCATACCACGATGCTCGTCGCAAAAATCAACAGCAGATCCCGCCCGCTGCGCAGACTCCCCAGCCCTGCCATGAACCGTTCAAAGAGGCCGTCCGTCCGCTCGCGGATCCGCGCCGGCAGCAGATGTTCGGCCAGCCAGCCGTACAGCGCCGCAATCCGCCGCGGCCGCACCGTCACCCAGATGAAAAGCGCCGTCACGATCAGCAGCAAAAATGTTACAAAGACGACAAACCGCTGAAAGGCCGCCGGAATCGGCGCAAACGGCAGCGCCAGAAAAACGAACAGCAGCATCACCAGCCCGTCAAATACACGCTCAATGATCACCGTCGCCAGGCTTGAGCTGATCGGGATCTCCTCCCGCTGCCACAGCACGTACGCCCGCATCACCTCCCCCGCCCGAAACGGGTACACGTTGTTCCCGAAATAACCGATGCACACCACCGGAAACAGCCTCCCCATCGAGACCGGTTTCAGATGCCGCAGCATATAATGCCACCGCCACGTGCGCGCCCACAGCCCCACCATGTAGACCGCCACACCCGGCACAATCCACCAGTAGTTCGCCTGCCCCATCGCCCGCCAAACATCTGGCAGATGTAGGCCCGGCACAATCAGATAAAGAAAAAAGACGCTGATCAGAACCCCGATCAGCAGCTGCGCCGCACGTCTCATCCATCCCTCATAACGCTACTCATCCCGCCATTATTCCACACCTCCCACCCCCCACTGAAATCCGCCCCACCCCAATCCAATCCCGCTCCCACACCAAGCTTCTTCCGCAGGCTTCAAACCCCCCACTTCTCCCCTTCATGGTGCCCTGGCGCAAACTAAAAACTAGAAACTAACAACTAAAAACTAACAACCAAAAACTGCCGTCCAAAAAAAAGTGCCAGGCCAAACGGCCTGGCACGCAAGATATAAACTGTCTGGACTCTGCACGCCTGCACTACCCCGGAATAGGGAGCATCGCAGGTTCAACCGCCTCACCGAGAATCTCTTCCATCGCCATTACATGGGCACATATGCTTCTGCGCTGAAACTCCTCGCAATCACAATCCCATGAACCCTGATCATAGGAAACGCGGTGATCAGAGTGCTCGCCTTGGATCTTCACCTGCAGGTTGTTGACCCACAAGCGCTCGTCACGCTCGGCTGCGTACTGGCGGGCTTTGAGGATACGGCTGGCAATCGCGTCCATTCTGCATTCCTTTCTCTGAGATGATTGGCACGAAGGAAACGAAACGGAACAGAGACAGGTTCCCGTTAAATGCATGTCCCCCAAAAACAACAAAACCCGGACGCGTCGGGCGTCCAGGTCTTTACGGCGTCTGCAGGCAGTCCAACCCAGCCTGCAATCCTGCTACAGTTCGCAAAACAGTCAGCGTTCACGCTCATCCTTGAGTGTCAACTCTTTTGTGTCCGAGACAGTGGTAAGTCCACCGCACGGAGGGTCTTGTATAGAGTCTTGCTGAACATTTTCACGGCCGTTCGTCTTGGGGGGTACGGCTGCATTAAGTATAAGCCTTTGCCCGCCTCCTGTCAACCGCACCCACCGCGCACCCTTCCTCAAAACTCTCGTCAATTGCCCCCAAAACTGTCGAAAATTACTCTGGTGGACCTCCATCTGCAAGCCGCAAAACTTCCATTTTTAGCGCAACCGGCTTAGTGGACAATATACCTACGATTTAGCTACGATCCGCCAAATGACCCCATCTTCCACTTGAAACATTTCTACTCCACGTAAATCTCGACCAGCTCATCTTCATCCCTTACTTCCAGTATCTTCCCCTGCAGCCCCGACCGCAACGCGTTCTGAATCTCCTCAACGTCCAGTTCCGCCACGTCCGGCACAAACCGCGCCCCGACCGCCAGCCCCATGTTGACCAACCCAATCGGGATCGTCAGATTGACCCGCGTCTTGCCGCTCCTCGTATCGGATACGCGCAGACGCAGCCAGCGCCCTTCCCCCGCCGCGCGGCCATCCCCTGGCCCCCGCTGCCGCCGCGCCTTTTCGTCGCCCTTCCCCAACACGCCCAAAAGACGCGCGCCCTCCTTCGCCGTGATCTTTCCCTCTTCGATCATCTTCAAGACCCGCATCCGCTCTTCCGCTGTTGCCATATATCCCTCTCCCCGAAACTCAGACAGCTGACCTCTCCTGCACCCGTCGCGCAATCCGTCAAAGAATACTTGATGCGCCTCTGGTATCCTTCGCGCCCCTTCGCGTGACTTCGCGGATCAATCGTATCTGTCTCTCGCAATTGTCAACGTAACCTAATACTGCCCCAGCAATCCGCGCCCGCGCGCAACCCGCTCCCCCCACAGAAATACACCCCAACCGGCGAACAAAAAGACCACCGTATGCACCGTCAGCCACACCAGGCTTCCGTCCTGCCACACACTGGCCAGCGACATTTCGTCCAACACAACCCGCCGCAGCACGTCGATCCCCTGTGTCGACGGCAGACTGCGGGCAAACGCTTCCAGCCAGCCCGGCATCCGTTCCACCGTCAGAAAAGAGCCGTTCAGGAACAGCAGCATATTCGTAAGCAAGTTGCTCAGCGCATTCACCTGCTTGAACACCAGCGTCGCCCCGCCCAGAAAAAAGGCGAACCCATACAGCCCCACCAGGGTCAGCGCAAAGACCGGCACGCCTTCCGGACGAAGCGGAATCCGGATTCCCAACCCCAGCATCAGTATCCCGCCAATCAGAATCACCATGCCGCTGCTGATGAATATTGAAGCCACCGAGCGCCCCGCCAGCAGCAGACCCGACGGCAGCGGGCTCATGTACATCTGCTCCAGCGTTCCCGTCTGTGTCTCCTCACGGATCCCCTGGCTCATATCCGAAATCGCAAACACCGCGAAAAACCATGTCAGGTAGCCCAACAGCGCCGGCGCCATCTGCTCCGCCGTGGGCCTGCCGCCCGACACAAAGAAGCTGATGCCCACGAAAAGAAACCCGATCATGAACGTCTCGAGCATGAAATTGAACCGGTACGACCACATTATGATCAACCGCTTCTGGCACTCATTCAACAATACCGTTCCCGTCACCACCATTGCCTTACCCTCGGACCTCAATGCCAGCGGGCCGGTCGCCCGCCTCCAGTTCCAATCCACCGTCCTGCCCACCCGTCTCCTCCGCCCGCTCTATCAGCTCGACAAATATCTCCTCCAGGTTCGGCTCCGCCGGCGAGACGCTGATCAAATCCATGCCCGCCACCCGCGCCCGCTCCACCAGCTCGAAAACCGACAGTTCGACGCCGACCTCCCCGGCCAGGACCGTGTGCCCGTTCTCCCGGCTGACCGTGAATCCGGGGAAAGCCCCGCTCTTCTCTGCCTCCACCAGCCCCCGCAGCCGCACCTGGTAAAACTCCCGCCGGAACAGGTCGAGCAACTCCCCCGTGGGACGGTGGGCCAGCAGCCGTCCATGGCTCATGATCGCCACCCGGTCGCAGAGACTCTCCGCCATGTCCAGCTGATGCGTCGTCAACACGACCGTCTTGCCCCGCTCCTCCGCCAGCTGCACGATCCACTCCTGTACCGTGCGCGACGCCTGAACGTCCAACCCCAACGTCGGCTCGTCCAGCAGCACGATCGGCGGGTCCGCGATCAGCGCCGCCGCGATCGCCACCTTCTGCTGCATTCCCCGGCTGTACTCCCCCACCGGGTCTTTCCGCCGCTCCCACAGGTCCAGCTCCCGCAACAGCTGCTCCGCCCTCGCCTTCAGCACCTTGCTCGACGAGACCCCCTTTATGCGGCCAAAGTAGAGCAGGTTCTGCCACGCGCTCATGCGCCAGTAAACATTGCGCGTCCCTTCCAGCACCGCGCCGATCTGCCGCATCGCCTGGCCCCGCTGCCTGCCCACGTCATACCCGTTAAGCCGCACCGTTCCCGTCGTCGGCATTACAAGCCCGCACGCCATCTTCAGCGTCGTCGTCTTGCCTGCCCCATTCGACCCCAGAAAGCCAAAAACCTGCCCCGGCTCCACCGTCAAATCCAGCCGTCTCACCGCCTCGACCTCATTGCCGCCGCGGCTGCGGAAAACCTTGCTCAAAGACTCGATTTCAATCGCTGCTCTCATATCAGTTTCCAGTTCAGTCCAATCCAATCACCAACAGCTCTTCCTTTTCGTTCTTCCCCTCATACAACCGTAGGAACTCCAGCGGCATGCACGACTCCAGGAATCGCTCCGGCGGAATCCCATCCGGACGGCGGCCTTGCTCTATAAATTGGAACGCCTGCGACCAGCTCAACTTCTGCTGAAAAACTGCCCCGATCAGCGGCAGAGGGATCGGAATCCGCAGGTCCAAAACACTTGACTTCTCACTCGCCAGGCATTCGTACTTGTAGATGCGGAACCAGAAGAAGAGAACCCTCCTCCAGAACGTACTGCTCGGCTGCCGGCTTCCCTCCTGGACCTGCCGCACTATCTCCGGCAGCCCCGCCTGACCGCCTTCCCCCGTCTCCACCACCCCGCCGCTGCTTCGGACCGCAACCGCCGCCGGAAATCGCGCCGGTAGCTGGCTGTCGCTATCCTGTTTGTCTATGTCCATCTTCCTCCACCTTCTTCATCTGGTGGCCTTCGCGTGCCTTCGCGGATCAATTGGTGTTGTATCTCCCAACATTCAAGCGAGAACCATCCCTGACAGGCCTAAAGGCCTTCAGTTCCTGTTGAATTCTGAGCGGCCTTCCAAAATTGAAAAAGCACCAATGCTAAGAAGCACGCCTGCCCAGCGCATCCAACAGCTCCTCCGCCTCCGCTGCCGTGATCTTCCCCTCCGACAACATGCGCAGAACCGTCATCCGCTCCTCCTCAGAGACCGGCTCAACGTCCACCTCAACATCTACCTCCACATCCACGTCCACGTCGATATCCTCAAAGTCAGTCAGCGGCTCTTCGTCTCGCACAGCAGCCCCGGACGACGGCGAATCCGTGTCAAAACTGAAACTCCAGCTGCGGGCATCCTCCCAATCGCCCTCAGCCGCCCTCTTGCCCGCCGCCCGCAACGTCCTCCGCAGCGTCTTGCCCAGCGAGCGGGAGGCCCGTCGTTGCGCACGCGCCGCCGCCCGTGCCCCTCTCACACCTTCTTCTTCGCCAAGACCCTTCAATATACCCGCCGAATCCAGGTGCACGCTGCCACCGGCAGTCACAGAATAACTGCTTTTCCCCGCGCCGGCGCGGAACGTATGCACGCCCGGACCGCGCGCGACCATCGTTGCCCCGCCTTCAACAGTAAGCCCGCCGCCGCAAACCGCCTTGAACGAGCCTCCCTCCGCCTCCGACAAACGGCAGCGGACATCGCCTCCCGCAATCACGCGCACGTCGCCCCGAACATTGGCTAGCTCAACACTGCCGCCGCACTTGGCCGACAGCGCGCCGCCGCACCCTTCTACCTCCAGGTCGCCGCCCACCCCGCCAATCGAGACCGAACCGCCCACTTCTCGCAGCGTTGCCCGCCCGTTCGCCTTCCGGCACGACAACGCACCACGTACACTCTCAGCCGTGAGATCCCCCATCACCCGGCTCACCGCCACCTCGCCAACGTCCGCGAGATGCAGTTCCCCGTTCACCTGATCGCAGGCTACCTTGCCCTGCACCCCCCTCAGGCTGACCCGGCCCATCGCCTTGCCAATCCCTGCCGCGCCGTCAACGTTGATGAACTCCACCGCGCCGTCCGCTCTCTCGACAACCGCGTTTCCGCCTGCATTCAGCACATCCACGTCCGCACGCGCCCGCTTTACCCGTAAGCCGGATACATTCTGCAGCGTCAATCGCCCCATAACCGCCGCGATCGAGATCTCGCCCCCAATCTGCTCCGCGATCAGATCGCCCATCGCCTGCTTCGTCACCTCCACACCGCCGGCCGCGTTAACCACGTTCACCCGGCCCGCCGCGCTCCCAATCCGCACGCTGCCGGCCTCCTCCACCAGCAGGTCCCCCGCGACCCGTTCAATCTCCACCCCGCCCCGCACATTGCTTACCTTAATCTGTCCTCCCGCCGCACTCTCCACGATTTCGCTTGCAAACGGCAGCCGCACCACCAGCGACGACGCAGCCTCGATTTCGAGTTGTTCTGACTCGGCCTTCACTACCGGCTGCTCTCCCTCCCCGGCTGCCTCGATCAGCGCCTGCTCCCAACCCTCGACCCGCAAATCTCCTCCGCAGCGGATCCGCACCCGCGGGCTCGTAGATTCCGGCTCCACCTGTATCTGCTCACTCATTTCTCTCCCCCTGCACACCAGCTAATGGTTACCTGCTCACGCCTGCCTGCCAATCTCGCCAACAGGAGAGACTGGAAAGCGCTATCCGCCCTGCAACTGCTCCATAGCCGCTTCATAGTCGATCTCGCCAGCCTCCAACTGCGCCAGGATCTGCCGCCGCGCCTTCTCCGGCAGCGGCGCCGGCTCATCCCGCCCCGGCTCAAACCCCATCGCCCGGATCATCTCGTGCAGCCGCCCCCGCAGCGTCGGGTACGACATCCCCAGCTCCTCCTCCATCCGGTTGAACTTCCCCTCACACCGGATAAACGTCGCCGCAAACTCCATCTGCTCCGGCGTCAGACCGGCAAAAGGCGTCTCCACCAGGAAACGCCCCTCCACCCGGCTGTCGCACTCACGGCAGAAGAAACCGGTGACCGTCAGATCGCCGGCTTGGCAGATCGGGCAAGCGCTAGGTAGTGGATTCATAGCGCCTGCTCCATCCCGTTATGACCGGAATAGTCGGTCAGTGCCAGCCGCTCCTCAGTTCGTCGATAACGCTCCTGGAGAGCAGTTCCCCTTGCCACCAGCCACCCCCCAAGTCGCAAGAACAGCCGCACCTTCCAGCGGGGCACGCGCCGGTACGTTCGAAGCCCCGCATATGTCCTGGCTTCTGAAACCAGTCTCTCCCGCCGCGATTTCTCTTCCACTGCCATCCGTTCAAGAAACATCTGCTGCCTTCCTTTGATTTTCTGAAATCACGTAACAATATTCTCAACATAATACACAAGAATCTTAAAAAAGTCAACCCCCAATTTCAAATTTCGTAAAACCTGATGGCGAAGCGGCCCCGCTAGGCCCCAATAGGCCGGTCATCCCCGCCGATTTGTCCCTTCGCCACCCCGAACTGCGGCCGCACGACGCCCCCGCACCGACTCCTGAACCCCCGCGATCTCCCCAGGCCCTGCTGGAATTGGCTTCTCTCCCAAAACTGATATACTTCCGAAACGTGTGCATCAGCCGGACCACCAACACCGGCCCGATGACCGTCCAATCCCCATCTTCAATCCATAGCGCCAGGAGGTCCCCTTCAATGAAGTTGTATTCCGGAAGAACCAGATTCCAGACACCGCTTGCAATTTCCATTCTGTGCCTTTTCCTGCTCAGCGCCTGCGCCCCCATCGCCGCCCCCGCCGGCGGTGACGGTGGATCCGGCGCCGAAATGGTCGAAATCCGCCTCGCTTCCTACGGCCTCGGCGACGCCTGGAACAATACACTGGAGCAGACCATCGACGGCTTCCGCGAGCAGAATCCCAACATCAGCGTGAAAGTCGAGTTCCGTCCCATCGACGCCTACTGGGACAAACTGCAGACCGAGTTCGCCGCCGGCACCGCCCCCGACATCACCATCAACCAGATGAACTGGGTCATCCCCGGCGCCGCCCGCGGCATGTTTGTGGACCTGGTACCCTTCATCGAGGCCGACCAGGTCGACATGGACGCCTACTTCTACGACATGGAGCCCGAATGGGGCTGGAAGGGCGGCCTCTACGGCGGTCTCCTCTACGCCGGCGGCCAGGTCCTCTACATTAACAAGGACCTGCTGGCCGCGGCCGGACTCGACTTCCCCTCCGCCGACTGGACCTGGGACGACATGCTCTCCTACGCCGACCAGCTCACCGACCCCGACAACGACCAGTGGGGTCTCTACATCAGCCCGCTTAATCCCCCTTACTGGGGCGCCTCCTTCATCCACGGCGCCGGCGGCACCGTCCTCAGCGACGACCGCGCCAGCTGTACCCTGACCTCCCCCGAATCACAGGCCGGCCTCCAGTACATAGCCGACCTCATCTTCCTGCACGAGGTCATGCCCGCACCGGTTACCCTGCAGGGGCAGGAGAATCCCTTCCTCACCGGCAAGGTCGCCATCTACTTCGGCGGCACCTGGCAGGAAGGTCAGATCCGCCAGGCCGGCTTCGACTGGGACTTCGCCCACATGCCCGCCCACCCCGATACCGGCATCCGCAGCGTCCAGATGGGCTCCAACGCCTGGTCCGTCCTCAGCAGTAGCGACCATATTGAAGAGTCCTGGCAGCTCGTCAAGTTCCTCATGGGCGAGGGCGGCCAGACCGGTATGATGGCCAACGGCGTGCCCGGACTGACCGCAGTCGTGGAAAGCGAAGCCTACCTCGCCCTCCACCAGCCCCAGGACATCAGCGTTGCCACCAGCGACTTCGCCAACTACGGTCACGACTACTATCCGACGCCCGACACCGGCGAATGGTGGAGCGCCGTCGGCCAGGAGCTCTCCGTCGTCTGGTCCGGCGAGGCCACCGTTGAAGAAGCCACCGAACGCGCCTGCGCCGCCGTCGAAGAGATCTTCGCCCGCCGCCCCGCCGAGTGGGACCAGTAGACCCTCCTATGCAACAGAAAATGGGGAGACGGTGAACTGCCGTCTCCCCATTCTGTTTGGTCACTACCATGCAACTGCTGCCTGCATTCCGGCGGATGCCCGCCCACATCCGTCGCGAGGCGTTCGAGGGCTACCTCTTCATCATGCCCTGGCTGGTCGGCCTCGTACTCTTTGTCGTCGGCCCCATCATCGCCTCATTCTATCTGAGCCTGACCGACTATGAAGTAATCCGCCCGCCCACCTTCGTCGGGCTGCGCAACTTCGATCAACTGGTCAATGACCGCCTCTTCTGGCAGGCGCTCAAAGTTTCGTCCATCTACGTCTTCGCCAGCGTGCCCATGGGTCTGGCCCTCTCCTTCGCCGTCGCCCTCCTCATGAATCAGAAAGTGCGCTTCGTCAGCCTCTGGCGCACCGTCTACTACATCCCCTCACTGGTTCCCGTCATTGCCAGCACCATGCTCTGGCTCTGGATCTTCAACCCCGAGTTCGGCCTCCTCAATATGATGCTGGCCCTGGTCGGCATCGATGGCCCCCTCTGGCTGGGACACACGCGCTGGGCCCTGCCTTCGCTGATTCTCATGAGCCTCTGGACCGTCGGCGCACCCATGCTCATCTACCTCGCCGGCCTCCAGGGCATCCCCACCGACCTCTACGAAGCCGCCGAAATCGACGGCGCCGGCGTCTGGGTGAAGTTCCGCAACGTCACCATTCCAATGATGACACCGGTGATCTTCTTCAACCTCGTCATCAACATGATCGCATCCTTCCAGATCTTCGTGCAGCCTTTCATCATGACCGAGGGCGGCCCCCGCTACGCCACCCTCTTCTACGTGCTCTATCTCTACCAGAACGCCTTTCAGTTCTTCCGCATGGGCTACGCTTCCGCTCTGGCCTGGGTCCTGTTTGCCGTGATTCTGGTACTTACAATAGTGGTCTTCCGCTCCTCCGCGCTCTGGGTCTACTATGAAGGCGAGCTGAGGCAGAGGTGAGCAACACACGCCGCCCCGCACCCGTCACTGACGGCGGACAGATCGAGCTCGGCGCCGCTCCAGCCTCCCCCCACTGGCTGGCCAGCAGACGCCGCCGCGACCTGCTCCAGAAGCTCATCATCTATCCCATCCTCTTTGCCGGCGCCTGCGTGATGATGATCCCCCTCGTCTGGCTACTCTCCTCCAGCCTCAAGGACAGTGGCCGCATCTTCATCTTCCCGCCTGAATGGATCCCCAACCCGTGGCGCCCTGAAAACTACCCCGCCGTACTTGAGGCGATCCCCTTCGTCCGCTTTGCCTGGAACACCGTCTTCGTCACCGCACTCGCCCTGCTCGGCCAGCTGATCTCCTCCAGCCTCGTCGCCTTCGGCTTCGCCCGTCTCCGTTTCCCCGGACGCGACCTGCTCTTCCTGATCCTGCTCGCCACCATTATGATCCCCTATCAGGTCACCCTCATCCCCACCTTCATCCTCTTTCGCATACTCGGCTGGCTCGACACCTACGCCCCCCTCATCGTGCCCTACTGGCTCGGCGGCGGCGCCTTCTTCATCTTCCTGCTGCGCCAATTCTACATGCGCCTGCCCCTCGACCTCGACGACGCCGGCCGCATCGACGGCGCCAGCACCTTCGGCATCTATCGTCACATCATTCTGCCCCAGTCGCGCCCCGCCCTCGGCGTTGTCGCCGTCTTCTCCTTCCTCAACCACTGGAACGATTTCTTCAACCCGCTCATCTTCCTCAGCACCACCGAGAAATACACCCTCGCCCTCGGCATCAACCTCTTCCGCGGCTATCAGGTCACGCAGTGGCACCTGCTCATGGCGGCCAGCGTCATGGTCAGCTTCCCCTGCATCCTGCTCTATGCCCTCGCCCAGCGCTACTTTATACAAGGTATCGTCTTTACCGGTGTCAAACAGTGAGCATCACTGGCGAAGAGTAAACGCAAATGGAAAACTCGAACGGACATGCGTCGTCTAAACACAAAGGGACCATCCGCGTCGGCGTACTCGGCCTCGGCCAGGGCCGCTCCCACCTGCGCGCCTTCCAACTCCTGGACGGCGCCACCGTCACCGCCCTCTGCGACCAGGATCATCACCTCGCCGCCCGCATAGCACACGAATTCGGCGTCGATACCCGCTTCCCCACCTACGAAGCCATGCTCGACGACCCCCGCATCGATCTCATCGTCGTCGCCACCCCCGATCACCTCCACGGCCGCCACGCCATCATGGCCCTCGAAGCCGGCAAGCACGTCCTCTCCGAGATCCCAATGGCGACTACCCTCGAAGAGTGTCGGCGCATCATCGAGCTCACCGACCGTCACGGCCTCAAATACCACATGGGCAACCAGGTCCGCTACGCCTTCTGCCTGCGCGACGTGCAGCGCATGATACGCACCGGCGACCTCGGCGAAATCTTCTACGGCGAGGGCGAATACCTCCACACCATGCACGACATCGTCAGAGACCGCCCACCCGACCACTGGCGCATCCACCCGCACACGCCCCAGACCACCCTCCTCGGCGGCGGCCCCCACGCCATCGACACCCTGCGCTGGCTCATGGGCGTCGACTTCATCGAAGCCCAGGCCTATCACGCCCAACAACAGTCCCGCTGGCAGACCACCCACACCACCGTCGCCCTCTTCAAAGCAACCAACGGCGCCGCCGCCAAAGTGACCGTATCCTACGGCATGGTCCGCCCCTACTGCCTCTACTATTCCGTCTACGGCAGCGCCGGCTCCTTCGAACGTACCCGCGACCAGGGCGGCGCAATCGAGGACACCATCAACTATCACTACCACGACAGGATCGCCGGCGCCCGCCGCATGGCGCCCGTCTCCGTGCCCAACTGGAGCAATCCCGCCATCCAGCGCCGGCATTCCCTCGGACACGGCACCATGGAGATCGAGCAGGCCCAACACTTCCTCAAAGCCATCATCGACGACGAAGAGCCCGCCATCGGCCCCCGCGAGGCCGCCCGCTCCATCGCCGCCGGTATCTGCGCCCTCCAATCCGCCCAGCAGGGAGGCGGCGCAATCGCCATTCCAACCTTCGACTGATAAGCTTGTTTCCAACGCAACGCAGAAAAAGTACTTCACGAGGGCTGCTCTACCGTTGACCGGCCCACCTACAGAGAACGAGGCCCCAACTATGCTCCTGTTCCACAATGCGGGAGAAGCCCGCAGCCGCTACAGCTACTATCTTGCCGAAATCCTGCGCATGGAAGGCTTCGTTGACTTTTTCGAAGAGGATATCAGCGTGCTGGACGCAAATCTCCTTGGCCCGCACGATCTCATCATCCTGCCGCGCGCCGCGCTCAGCCGCGCCCACATAGGCCAGCTGGTCGACTTCGTGCAGGATGGCGGACGGCTCATCGCCTTTCAGCCCGAACCCCAGCTGACCGAAGAACTGGGTCTGCGTCCCTCCTACCGCGGCCTCGACGCCGGCCTGCTGCACATCGACACCAATCAAACCGCCTTGCAGGGTCTGTGCAGCGAATCGGTCCAAGTCCTGACCCCCGCCGTCGCATGGTCGTGGGACGCCGCAGAGACCATCAGCCAACTGGCCGCAATCCGCACTTCCGCAAACGGCACGGAAGAGGAAACGCCCGCAGTTGTGTCCACTCAAGTCGGCCGCGGCGCCGCCGTCCTCTTCGCCTACGACCTCCCCTACACCGTCGCCCGCCTCCGCCAGGGCAACCCCGACCATGTCGACCTCTGCTTCGCCGGCCTCGACGGCATCTACCGCCCCAGCGAGCTCTTCGTCGGACAGCTTCCGCCGGAGCAGATGCTGATCCCGCAGGCCGACCTCCACACCGCCCTGCTCGCCCGCCTGATCGAGGAGCTCGCGCCCCGCCCGCGCCTCTGGTACTACCCCCAAGCCGGCCAGAGCAGCGCTCTCATCATGACCAGCGACGACGACTGGTCGACTCTCCCCCAGTTCGAAACCCTGCTCGACGGCCTGCGCCGACGCCGGGCCCGCTGCACCTTCTATGTCGTTCCCAATACCAACCTGACCCGCGACCATATCGAGGCCTGGGAAGCCGACGGCCATACCTTCAGCGTCCACCCCGCCCTCGAAGCCGATACCGTGCGCCAGATGAAGATCGAGGAGCCGCAAAGCGCTCTCGTCGGACCCATGCTCGCCCAAAACATCGAGCGCTACCAGCGCGAGTTCGGCCGCCCCGTCCGCACGGTCCGCCAACACGCCGTCCGCTGGCGCGGCTACGTTGACGCCGCCCGCGATCTCTCCGATCTCGGCGTCCGCATGGACCTCAACTACATCGCCGTCTCGCCCTTTCTCGGCTATATGTGCGGCTCTGGACGTCCACTCCGCTTCGTCGACGAGGCCGGCGCCCTCATCGACTGCTTCCAGCAGCCCACCCACTGGACCGAGGAGTGCCTCATCCACCCCGAATTCGTATTCAGCTTCAAATGGCCCGTCGAACGCGCCCTCGAAGAGACCGGCGCCATCATCCGCCGTGCCGCCCGCCGCTACTACACGCCCGTCGCCCTCAACTCCCACCCTGTCAGCTTTGCCACCTACTCCAGCCCCCTTATCGAGGGCAACTGGGACACCGCCGTCGCCGAGGGAATGCCGATCCTCTCCGCCGACGACTGGCTCGACTGGACCGAATGTCGCGACCAGCTGTGCATCACACTCGACGCTGAAGGAGGAACCCTCCACGCCGCCTCTCCCCTGCCCGCCGCAACCCTCCTCCTGCCGCCCGCGCTGGGCGCGCCCCGCACAACCGGCCAGACAGGCCGGCAGGAACGCTGGGGTCGCCGCTACGCAACGATCACCTTCAGCGATCTCGCCCCCGGCATTCCCTATCGATTCGACTATTCCAACGGGGAAGGTACCAAGTGAAGATAACGAGAATCGAAACAATTCCCGTCAACGTTCCCATCAGTCCCGAAAGGGCCATCCGCGGCGGCCGCGGCGGCCATACCGAGTCCCCCTTCCTCCTCGTCAGAATCCACACCGACGAAGGCATCGAGGGCCTTGGCGAAGTCTCCTGCACCCCAATCTGGAGCGGCGAAGATCAGGTCACCGCCGCCCACTTCATCGGCAGTATCCTCGCGCCCCTGCTCACCGGCCAGGATCCCACCCAAATCGAGCGCCTCATGGCCGCCGTCAACGCCGCCGTCGCCAACAACCCCTTCACCAAGGCCGGCATCGAAATGGCCCTCTGGGACATCCTCGGCAAGGTCGCCGGCCTGCCCCTCTACCGCCTCCTCGGCGGCCCCGTCCGCGACCGTGTCAAGACCAAGTTCTCAGTCTCCGGCCTGGCGCCCCAACAGGCAGCCGCCATCGCCGCCTGGGCCGTCGACCATGGCTTCGACACCATGAAAGTCAAGGTCGGCCTCGACCCCGCCGAAGACGTGGCCCGCGTCGCCGCCGTCCGTGAAGCAATCGGCCCCGACGTACGCCTCGGCGTAGACGCCAACGGCGGCTGGTCCGTCCGCACCGCCGTCCAGACAATCCCGCAGCTCTACCCCTACGACATCTACTTCGTCGAGCAGCCCACACCCGACCAGGACGTCTCCTGGCTCGCCGACGTCCGCCGCCGCACACATCTGCCTGTCATGGCCGACGAAATAGTCTACTCGCCCCAGGATGCCATGGCCGTCGCCCGCGCCCAGGCCGCCGACGTCATCTCCCTCTACGTCGGCAAGGGCGGCATCGCCCCCACCCGCAACGTCGCCGCCGTCGCCCAAGCCGCCGGCCTCGTCTGCACCGTCGGCAGCAACCTTGAGCTCGGCATCGGCAACGCCGCCATGATTCACCTCGCCATGGCAACCCAGGCCATTGACGCCGAAACCTTCCCCTGCGACATCCTCAGCCCCTTCTTCTATGACACCGACCTCCTCCAGGACCCCCTCCCCATCCGCGCCGGCGAAGCCCGCCCCCCATCCGCACCCGGCCTCGGCATCCAACTCGACGAAGACCAGGTCGCCTTCTACCGCACCGACAAAACCTGACCCGGCCCCATCTCTCAAATCCCCCAATTCCCTGTTCAGACAACATCCTCCAACAACCGCTTTCCCAGCACCAGACAACAAAAAAACCCCGCCCAAAAGCGAGGCCGCCAGCAACAAAAATATAATCTTCCCAAACCCCTACAGTCCCACCAACCCCCTCCGCAGCAGCACGCCACTAAAAACTAAAAACTGACTACTAAAAACTGAAGTCTCACTCCAACCGTATACGCGGATCAACCACCGCCAGCAGAATATCCGACAGCAGCGTCCCGATCACCGTCAGCGTGCTCAGCAGAAACAGAAAACTGCCCGCCAGGTACATGTCCTGCGAAGTCAGCGAACGCAGCAGCAGCGGCCCCGTCGTCTGCAGGCTCAACACCATCGCCACCAGCGTCGTGCCCGAAACCAGGCTCGCCAGCGACCAGCCCACCGTGCTGAAAAACGGGTTGAGCGCCACCCGCACAGGATATTTCCAGATCAGCGCCCTTTCTCGTACGCCTTTCGCCCGCGCCGTCTCCACATACGGCTTGTTCAGCTCATCCAGCAGGTTGGCGCGCGTGATGCGGATGTTGCCCGCCGTGCCGTTCACCGCCACGATCAACATCGGCACCCAGATGTGCTTCAACATATCCACGATCTTCGGCCAGCTCCACGGTGCCAGAACATAATCGTCAGAGAACAGGCCGCCCACATTCATGCCCAGCCAGGACTGGGCCAGAAAGAGCACGATCAACGCCAGCAGAAATCCCGGTGTCCCCAGGCCGATAAAGCTGAACGTCGTCATCAGATAATCCAGCCACGAGTATTGATGGGTCGCCGAATAGACCCCCACCGGTATTGCGATAAACCAGCCGACAAGCAGCGCCCCCATCGATAGCGCCATCGTCAGCCCCAGGCGTTCCCAGATCAACTCACTCACCGGCTTCTGCCACTCAAACGACTGTCCCCAGTCGCCCTTCACCAACACACCGTAGATCCACTTGAAATACTGGACATACGCAGGCTGGCCCAGCCCGTAACGCTGTCGCAGCGACTCCAGCTCCGCCTCGTCAACCTCATCCCCCTCCTGCCGCAGCTGGGCAACATACGAAGTCAGAAAATCGCCCGGCGGCAGCTGAATTACGGCGAACGACAGAATCGAAATCGCAATCAGCATCGGTATGATCAACAGAACACGTTGAACAATATAGGCCAGCATGAAAACCCCCGAAAAAAGAGGAGCGAGTTGAGAGGAGTGAGGAGAGAAAAGCTGGGAGTGAGTAGTGAGAAGAGGGGAATGAGTAAACTCCAGCCCGCCTGGCTAGCTAGGCGGTGTTACTCTCTTCTCTCTCCTCTTCACTCGCTTCTCGCCGTTCCTCTCCTCCACACTCACTCCTCGCAATTCTACGTACTCATCGATTCCGCGTCTTCCCAGAAATACGTCTCGGTGTGCAGCAAATGCTCGTCACCGGTCGTATCGTCCAGCGGGAAGCCGGGCAGGTAGTTCCTGACACCGTTCTTGACGATAATCGGCGCCGGGCGCTCGCCCAGGTAGCCGATCATCGGCAGTTCCTCGGCCCAGATATCAAGAATCTGGTGGAACATCGCCGTCTGCTTGTCCGGATCCGGTTCGATCTTGATCGCATCCCAGATCTCCCAGATCGTCCACACCCAGTGGCCTGCCGGCGGCTCGACGCCTGCCGGGCTGGTGCCGCCGCTGTTGCGCCAGTGCGCCCAACCTGCGGCCCACGGCCGGTCCGGCTGCTCGCATGTCCAGATCGTCGGGTTGACCAGCGGCACCACCGTGCGGTCTCCGCCCCACCACGCCGCTTCAATCTCGTTGGCGCCGTGGTGCTCCTCGTACAGCGAACGCTCAAAGCCCTTGTAGGCCGCCTTGACGCCCACCGCCGCGAAGTACTTGATCACTTCCTGAACAGTATCTTCACTCGTGGTTCCGGGCTGTGCCGTACCTTCAATGACGAAGCTCAACGTATCCCCGCTGCCGTCGTTAAACAGACGGAAACCGTCGCTGTCCTTCTCGGCGTAACCGGCATCGTCCAGCAGCTGGTTGGCCATGTCCGGGTCGTACTGGATCCACGCGTTCGCCTGCTTCGGGTACGCCTGCGCCGAGCTCTCCAGCGGACTGTACTGCCGTGGCGTCATCAGTCCGTCCCACACCAGTTCGTTCAGCGCCACGCGGTCGACCGCAACCGACAGCGCGATCCGAACGTCGCGAATGTTGAAGAACTCTGCCAGTCGTTCGTTCTTGGTCGACAGGTTCAGCTGTATTGCCGAGTGACCGGAAGCGGAACCGAGGAAGACCTGATAGTCCCCTGCTTCTTCATTCTCTTTGTAGAGCGTGAAGTTGCCGATGTTGACGTGGCGGGCCTGGAAGTCGATCTCCCCGTTGATAATCCGCAGGTCGAAAACGTCGTTCGTCTCGAACAGCCTGTGCGTAACGTCGTCGATGTAGGGCAGCTGCCTGCCGTCCGAATCAACGCCGAAGAAGTAAGGGTTGCGCTCCATCAGGAACAGTTCGTTGGAAAGTTCGTTCTTGGAAATCCAGGGTCCGATGCTGGGCAGGTCCGGGTTCAGGTACCACCAGCGCCGGTCCGTATAGTACTCTTCCCAGCTGTTGAAGCCGGCCTCTTCCACCTGGGCCTGCAGCGCATCCTGGTCGTCGGTCAGGTCCATGTGGAACTGCTTCAGGTAGTGCCCGGGCAGATATAGATTTCTGGTCTGGCGGCCAAGCCGGAAGACGTACAGCGGATTGGGCAAGGGGAACTTGAAGGTTACCGTCGAGTCGTCGACGATTTCAAGCTCCATCGGCGTGCGCTCGGGGCCGGAGACCCACGTGCCGCCAATGCTGGGTGAGATCGTCGTATTGGTCTCGTCCTCCTCCCACCACCAGCGGATCGCCTCGGTCGTGAACGGCGTGCCGTCCGACCAGCTCATCCCCTCGCGCAGGTGGAACGTCCACTCGGAGGCATCTTCGTTGATCTCCCACGATTCGGCCATGCGCGGCTGCATGTTCAGGTTCTGGTCATACCAGGAAAGCCCTCGGTCCTGCATCTTCGTCGGCCCCCAACGGTCGGAGACGCCCTTGAAACCGCGGCGGAATGTGCCGCCGTAGACGCCGTTCTCCTCAGCTACCGGCATCACCATCGGGTTCACAGGCAAACGCTCGTCCACGGGCGGCAGATCACCGGCGGCAACCATATCCGCCAGCATCGGCGCTTCACTGTACTGCGACGACGAAGCCGCCGGTGCAGCCTCGGCTGCCGAGTCGTCGGCAGGCGCAGCCTCTTGCATCGGCTCCGGTTCGCCGCCCGCGCCGCAGGCCACAACCACCGCACCCGCGGCAGCCACGCCCGAAACGCGCATGAACTCGCGTCGGGAAATCGGTGTTGGTGCAATCCTTCTCATTCTACTCTCCTTAACTGAAACGTGAATAGATTCATACTGCTAATGAGCAGTCGTCAACGCCCAGAACTCTTTACCCTGGACACTAACCACTAACCACTAACCACTGCAGTTCACCTACTGCACGACCCCGTCTTCCGGCACCAGCCACGGCGGATGCGGAAGATGCCGCTCACTCAGATGGCTGGCATACAGGAAGCGGTATACATCACTGATATAGAACTGCGGATAACGCTTGGGCGGCAGCGATTCCAGGAACTTGTCGTGCACCATCTCAGCCATCTGCTCGCTCATGCCCGCGCTCACTTCAAAGTCGAAATAGATGGCCAAATCCTTGGATGGGTCTTCGATTACCCGCTTTACGCCAAAAGACTCCGGGTACTTGTGCGCCGGCGAGTCCCGCTCCATCAAAAACGTGCCCATCGCCGCCGAATGTATGTACGCCTTGTGCCCGTACAAAAAGTTGACCGTCTCCTGCGCGTCCTCAATCGTCTCCCCGGGAAAGCCGAAAAAGAAAAACGTATGATTCCAGATGCCGGCCTGCGCGCTCTCTTTCAGTATCCGGCTCATATGCGGCAGCTGTGTGCCCTTGATCATATGGTCGATGATCGCCGCCGACGCGCTCTCCAGGCCGAACAGGATCATCCTGCACCCGCCCGCGCCCATATCATCCAGCAACTGCCCCGAGATCACCTTCTCAAAACGCACGCAACCGCCCCAGTGCAGCGTCTCCGGACGCTCTCGCATGATCTTCGAAAGGTCGCGCAGATTGCGCGGCGTCACCGCCTCGTCCGAGAAGAATATATGCTTCACGCCGTACTTCTCGTGCAGCGCCAGCATCTGCTCCGCCAGCTGCTGTGCTCGTAGCTGGCTGAACGACTCCGGCTCCCCGTAGCCAACGTTGCAGAACGCGCACTTGCCGAAATAACAGCCCCGCGCCGTCAGCAGCGGCAGCGCCAGCTCCGGCGCCAGGTAGCGGTCCAGCGGCAGCCCGTCAAAGTCCGGCATCGGGAGATTCGCAATCTTCTCCGGCTCCTTGCGCTCGGTGACCCGGACCCGGTTGCCGTCCTTGTATATCAGGTTCGGAATGCCCGCCAGGCTCTCGCCGTTCGCCACCGCCCTTGCCAGCTGCAGCAGCGGCACCTCACCGTCAAACACGATCGCGCTGTCGATCAGCTCGAACAGCGCCGGCGCATCCGGAAACTGCGCCCGCAGCATGCTGACGTGCGGCCCGCCCACCGTCACGTGGCAGTCCAGCCCCGCCTCCTTGACCAGATACGCCGCCGTCAGCCCCGGCAGCATCTGCGCCATCGACGGGATCGAGATACCCACAACGTCCGGCTTTTCCCGCACAATATCCGGCAGCAGCAGACGCCGGTATATATCCAAAAACATATTGTGCTGGTCGTCGCGCACGCCGTGAAGCAGAAAACGGCTGTTGTCAGGGGGGCCGGCCGAATCGTACCCTTGAAAATGCAGGCTCGCCGGATGATACGGCAAATTCGCAATCTCGAGACAGTCCAGCAGCGTGCTCAACATTTCGAGACCGATGGGGCCGTCGTAGAAAGCCGAAGAACGAATCCCCGCCTTGGCGCGCTCCACCTGTTTGGCCAGGCGCGGGCCCGCCTCCAAAGCCCACCCTATCCTCTCCGCGCCCGCCTTCTCAGTACCCGGCATCTGCCTCCGCCCCGAACTCGCAGAGCCCCGCTTGCGCCGCAGCCGCGCCAGGGACGCCGTCAGATAGCGCCGGCTGAAAATCTCGTCAAAGACCTCGACATTCAGATCGCGCTGAATGACCTCGACGCCCTCCTGCCGCAGATAAGCCGTCAGCGTCGGCAGCGCCAGATGCGGCATCGTCGGCGTCCAGTTGGGCGGGAACAGCAGCATCACCTTGGGCCGCTTCCTGCTCCCATCCTGCAGCCCTGTCCCCTCTCCCAACAGGCCGAGCTCTTCCAAATCTATATTGAACTGTCCGCCGGATACGTTGTTGTTTTCCATTGCCGGTCGTAACCGTTTGTCCATCAATCTCCGCACTGCCCTCGCGGCCCTAAGCTCGTACTAGCCGACCCCTGCCAGCTCCAGCTCGCCCGCATAGTGGCAGCGCACAAAGTGGCCCTGTTCCACCTCCCGCAACTCCGGCGTCTCCGCCATGCAGCGGTCGTTGTCGTTGTAAAGGCATCTCGGGTGGAAGTAGCAGCCGCTCGGCGGATTCGCAGGGTCCGCCACGTCACCCTCCAGCACGATCGGCTCCGCCCGGTCCCGGGGATCCGGCTTCGGCACCGACGAAAGCAGCGCCTCCGTATACGGATGCATCGGGTTCTGGTACAGCACCTCCGTACGCGCGCTCTCCACGAGCATGCCAACGTACATCACCGCAACCCGGTCGCTGATATGTTCCACCACGCTCAGATCGTGCGCAATGAACAGGTACGTAAGGTCGAACTCCTCCTGCAGGTCCTGCAGCAGATTCAGGATCTGCGCCTGCACCGATACGTCCAGCGCCGAGACCGGCTCGTCTAGCACGATCAGCTGCGGGTTCAATGCCAGCGCCCGCGCCACGCCGATACGCTGCCGCTGCCCGCCGCTGAACGCATGAGGATACCGGTTCAGGTACTCGGGCCGCAGCCCCACCACCCGCAGCAGCTCCGACACCCGGTCCTCCAGCTCCTGCCCCTTCGCAATCTCGTTCACCAGCAGAGGCTCACCCACATTCTGCAGCAGGTTCATGCGCGGGTTGAGCGAGGAATAGGGGTCCTGAAACACCATCTGCATATTGCGCCGCAGACGTTTCAGCTGCTGGCCGTCCACCTTGGCAATATTGACCTGCCCCAGCTCCTGGTCGTCGAACATGATGTCCCCGGCCGTTGGCGGAAACGCATGCATGATCAGTCGGCCCGTCGTGGTCTTGCCGCAGCCGCTCTCCCCCACCAGGCCCAAAGTCTCGCCCGGCCGCACGTAGAAGCTCACACCGTCCACGGCCTTCACCTGCCCAACCGTGCGCGAAAAGAACCCCTTCTGGATGGGGAACCACTTCCTCAGATCCGTTACCTCAAGCAGCGGCGGGCGTCGCGTGTCGCCCCCGGTCTCTCCTGTTGCGGCAACAGCTTGATTGTCGTTCTGAGACAAAGCGCCACCTCCTGCGAAACTAGGTTTTCGGCTGGGAGAGAGGAATCCCCACATGCAGGCGCCGCCTGCAGAGCCGTTAAAATAGAAGGAAATCTCTGATGTTTCGGAAGTAAAGCGCACCCGCTGTTACGCCGATCAACGCCAGTTCAACCGAAAGTACAGTCAGGTAGGCGTTGAGCAAACGCCCCCTGCTCCGCGAGCGCCGTAGGTAGCCCTCGATCAAAAACATGCCCACGATCAAAAACATACCCAAAACAAAGATCGACCATACCCGGTAGGCGCGCAGGTGCCAGGGATTGACCCGCAGAAACAGCACAACCTCCAGGACCTCATGCAGCAGCAGGATGAGCCCAAGCCCCAACGCGAAACTGAGAAACCAGATAAAATAATGTGATACCTGTCTTCCAGCCTGCTTGAAGATATCAAAGACAGATTCAGTCTCGGAGGGCAGTCTATCCATAAAGAGAGTTCGATCCGCGAGTCTGACGAAACACGACTACCAAAGGGGTGCAGGGGATTGTACTTGAAAAACCGTCAATCCGCCAATTTTCCCCCCAAAGTTGTGAAAATGTTTTCATATCAACCCCGCCCCGCTTAACTCCCTCCCCAACTGAAGCCCACCAACCCATGTCAAGCCCGCACATCCATCCCCAATGCATCGCCCAATCACTAACCCCTGGCCCCCAGCCCCTAACCCCTGCAGTTTTGGGCGGTCGGGCCTATTCGGCCCTCCCTTGTGCGGGGGCTCCGCCCCCGCAACGCCCCCTCTCCTACAACATGCCTCGCCGAACTTGGTGCCAACATTGGCCAGGTGCCCAACCGAAGGTGTTTCGCCAGACCACTCCCACCAAATCCCCGTAGCCTGGGCACCCCTTGTGGGTGCCCAGGCCCGCGCCGCCCTCTTCAAGGCCCGCAGACCTTTTCAGCCGCCGCTGCCATGTATTCCACCTGCCATACTGTTTCCATCCCAAATGTGGACCGAACCTCGAAATTCCAGCACAAATGCACCAAAATCAGTGATATAATAGCCTCGTACCGATAAGACATCGATGAGACATAAAGTCATCGCTGGGCGCGTATCGTCACTGAGATCCCATGACTCTCGCTGACAGGAAATCTGAAAGCGCATGAGAGACCTGGGGAGGCTACAGACGCCCGATAGCCTGTTAACCTGTTACTCAGCAAAGACAGCGAGGAAACGTGTACGAATTCAGGCGCCAAAGTCCAAAATAGGAAAACTGCCCGCTCTGACCCGACCTACCCCCGACATTACCCGACATGAAACGTCCAACTCGCCCCACCGAATCAGAGTACGTACAACTCTCGCACAACCCGCGCCGACAATGGTACGAGAACCCCGGCGCCAGCCAAGCTCAAAACACAGCCCATCACACAAATCACAAGAACTGCAGTCCAGACAACACGCAAACTCTCGTAAACTCTCGTAAACGCACGTACATCTCTCGTAAACGCTCGTCCAACCACATCCGCACCGCGAGACAAGCCGCATCCCGAAAATCCAAAAAAACCAGTAAATCCTGATTCAGACAATCTACCCAACACTCAAAAACTCTCGTCCAACACACAGACAAGAAGACCCGCACCCCACCATCAATCTGATTCCGACCCGAACCACCCGCATCTGACACAATGCTCGCGAAAACAACCCTCTCCAGTTTGGCGTTCCCTCTGACTCAAGCTATAATTCCCGCGCCCTCATTTCAATTCGTGCCCATCTCGCGGCGCGGCAAAGCATTCGCAACAGCGCTGTAGCAACGCGGCAGTAACGCACTTATCACTGTCTTGTTCTTGCTTTTCAAAGCCTGACCTTAGGCAAAAACCATCAAAGGAGTAAGTCAATGCAGCAACAGAAACCAATCCGCTTACTTGCGATGCTGCTGATCGCAATCTTGGCAGTAGGCGTCCTCGCGGCCTGCGGTAGCCCGGAACCGGCTGCCCCCGCCGAGGAAGCTGCCGCCGCCGATGATTCCGGTGAGGAAATGGCAGCGGCCGACGACGGCGTCAGCCCCAACCAGGCTCCCGAATTCCAGGAGATGGTTCGCAACGGCGAACTGCCGCCCCTGGCCGAGCGTCTGCCCGTCAACCCAGCCATCGTCGAGCCGGTTGAAAGCATCGGGCAGTACGGCGGCACCTGGAATACGGCCCTCGTCGGCGGCTCCGACACCGCCTGGCTCGTCCGTACCGTCAGCTATATTCACCTGATGGGCTGGTCACCGCAGTGGGAAGGCGTTGTTCCCAACGCGGCCGAAAGTGTCAGCGCCAGTGCCGACGCCAGCGAATACACCTTCACTTTCAGAGAAGGTATGAAGTGGTCCGACGGCGAGCCCTTCACAGCCCACGACCTTGCCTTCTGGTGGAATGACCAGATCCTCAATGAAGAGTTGAGCCCTGGGGGGACACCCGGCTGGATGCGCGCCGGCGAAGCCGACGCCACCTTTGAGGCCGTCGACGACCACACCCTGAAAATCACCTTCGACGCCCCCAACGGTCTCTTCCTGCAGAACCTGGCCACCCCCAGCGGCAGCATCTTCACCCGCGTTCCCAAGCACTACTGCTCCCAGTTCCACGTCGATTACAACACCGAAAATCTGGATGAGCTGATCGCTGAGAACAACGCCAACGACTGGGTCAACCTTTACCAGATGAAGTGCGCCAGCGTACCTGGCACACCTTCCGACTCGCGCTGGTTCAATGCCGACCTGCCCACGCTCATGCCCTGGAAAGTTTCGGTAGCCTACGGCGAAGGCTCCCAGTTGATCCTGGAGCGCAATCCCTACTTCTGGAAAGTCGATACCGAAGGCAATCAGCTGCCCTACATCGACCGCGTCGTCTATGACATCCTCGAAGACCGCGAAGTCCTCCTGCTGAAAGTGCTCAACGGCGAAATCGACATGATGAGCCGGCACTTCAACACCAATGACAACAAAGCCGTTATCGCCGACAATCGCGAACCGGGAGAATACGAGTTCTTCGAGACCCGCAGCATCGGCAATACCACCGGGTTCCACTTCAACCTGAACCACAAAGATGAGCGCATGCGCGAAATCTTTAACGACAAGAACTTCCGTATCGCCATGTCACACTGCCTCAACCGCCAGGAGATCATCGATGTACTTTACATCGGCCAGGGCGAACCGATGCAGAGCGCCATTCCCAAGGACATGGCAGAGTTCTACGACGAAGAGTGGTATTCGCTCTATACCGAGTTTGACCAGGATCTTGCCCACCAGTACCTGGCAGACGCCGGCATGACCGAACGGGACGCCGACGGCTACTTCCTCGGCCCCGACGGTGAGCCGCTGTCTTTCGTCGTGCAGGCCACCGAAGCCTTTGGCTTCCATGACCGCGCCGAAATGGCGGTCAACCAGTGGCAGGACTGCGGCATCAACGCGCAGCTGAGTATCATCGACCGCACGCTCCTCTACCAGCGCAAAGATGCCAACGAGCATGATGTACACGTCTGGGGCGCCGCCACCGGCCCGCAGATCTTCCTCGACCCGCGTCACTTCTTCCCCTTCAGCCGCGAGTCCACCTTCGCACAGGCCTGGGTGACTTGGCGCACCAATCCCAGTGGCGCTGGCGCCATGACGCAGCCGGAAGAACCGCCGGACATCGTCAAGCACCAGATGGATCTGTATGCTCAGATTCTTTCCTCTGGAGATCAGGCTAAGCAGATCGAGCTGATGAGGGAAATCCTGGCGATTGCGAAGGACCAGTTCTACGTGATCGGCACCTCTTCCAGCCCTCCGGGTTACGGCATCGTCAAGAACAACTTCCACAACGTGCCGACCTCTATGCCGGGTTCATGGCAGTATCCGACACCGGCCCCGACGCAGCCTGAGCAGTATTGGATCAGTGGTGAGTAGCGAATAGTAAGCAGTCAGGAGTGGGGAGCGAGTGAATGCTCCCCACTCCTCTTCTGACGTACCACTATCGATAGGGCCTTTCCATGCTTCAATTCCTTCTGCGCCGATTGCTCTACATGGTCCCCACCTTGCTCGCGATTTCAATCGTCGCATTCGTCATCATACAGTTGCCTCCCGGCGACTTTCTCACAACCATGGTGGCAGCCATGGCTGCGCAGGATGAAGACATGGATCAGGCGGCCATGGCCGCACTGGAAGAGCAGTACGGGCTCGGTCAGCCCGTTCACGTTCAGTACCTGAAATGGATGCAGGGGATCATATTCAGAGGCGATTTTGGCGACTCCTTCGGCTGGAACAAACCGGTCTCCGAACTGGTATGGGGGCGCCTGGCTTTGACCTTCGTCCTCTCCCTCGCCAGCCTCCTGTTCGTCTGGGTCGTGGCATTCCCTATTGGTATCTATTCTGCCGTCAAACAGTATTCGATCGGCGACTATTTCGCCACCTTTATCGGATTCCTGGGCCTCGCCACGCCCAATTTTCTCTTGGCTCTGATATTGATGTACATCGCCTTCAAATTCTTCAATCAGAGCGTGGGCGGCCTCTTTTCACCTGAATATCAGGAAGCGCCTTGGACTTGGGGAAGGGTGGCAGATCTCTTCGCCCACCTGTGGGTACCGGTCGTGATTATCGGTACTGCCGGCACCGCCAGCCTCATTCGCATCATGCGCGCCAACCTGCTCGACGAGCTCCGCAAACCCTATGTCGTGACCGCCCGCGCTAAGGGCCTCCCGGAATGGAGACTCCTCTTCAAATATCCCGTGCGCATCGCCCTCAATCCTTTTGTAAGTACCGTCGGCTGGGTGCTGCCCACCCTTGTCTCCGGCGCAGCCATCGTCTCCATCGTGCTGAGCCTGCCTACTACAGGCCCACTCTTGATCCGCGCACTCCTGCAGCAGGACATGTACCTGGCGGCCAGCTTTATCATGCTTCTGAGTATTCTGACCGTCATCGGCACACTGGTGTCCGACCTCCTGCTTGCTTGGCTGGACCCCCGCATCCGCATGGAGTAGCGACGGGGAGCTTTCGCGTAGAGTGAGGGAAGAAGGAACTATCTATGGCCGTAACTGATGCCAAAACGCTGCCCCCGGAAACCGTCTCCCCGGGTGCAGCGCAGGTCGAAGTAGAGAGCAGCGTCTCCGTCGCATCGCAGTGGCAGCTGATGTGGTGGAAGTTCCGCAAACATCGCATGGCAATGGTTGGCGGAGTCGTTACGCTCATCATCTACGCCATCGCCATCTTCGTTGAGTTTCTCTCGCCTTCCAGCCCCGGAGTGATCCGCGCCGACTACACCTGGGCGCCGCCCCAGCGCCTGCACTTTCTCCGCCAAACCGAGCAGGGGTTGCGTTGGGATCCCTATGTCAACGGCTATAAGGTTGAAATCGATCCCGAAGCCTTGAAGCGGACTTTCGTGATCGACGAAGAGCAGATCGTCGACATCGGCTTCTTTGTGCGCGGTGAACCATACAAAATGTGGGGCCTGTGGGAATCCGACCTCCACCTGGTCGGCTCGACCGATGCCGAGGTGCCCGTCTACTTCCTCGGCGCCGACCGCATGGGGCGCGACCTCCTGAGCAGTATGATCTACGGCACGCGCGTCTCTATGTCGATCGGACTTCTCGGCGTATTCCTCAGCTTCTTCCTCGGCATCCTCCTCGGCGGCATCTCCGGCTTCTACGGAGGAACAACCGACAATCTCATCCAGCGCGTCATCGAATTCATCCGCTCCATCCCCACCATACCGCTCTGGATGGGGCTGGCCGCAGCGCTGCCTACCGACTGGCCGCCTCTGCGCATCTACTTCGGCATCACCATAATCCTTTCCTTCATCGGCTGGACCGGCCTGGCCCGCGTCGTGCGCGGCCGCTTCCTCTCACTCCGCACCGAGGACTTTGTCATGGCCGCCCGCCTCGACGGCGCCAGCGAGCTGACAACCATCTGGCGCCACATGGTCCCCTCCTTCTTCAGCCACATCATCGCCTCGCTCACTCTTTCCATCCCGGGTATGATCCTGGCCGAAACCTCCCTCAGCTTCCTCGGCCTCGGTCTGCGTCGCCCGGTAGTCAGCTGGGGCGTACTCTTGCAGGAGGCCCAGAACATCCGCTCAGTCGCCACCGCCCCCTGGCTCCTGATCCCAGGACTCGCCGTACTCGTAGCCGTCCTTGCACTCAACTTCCTCGGCGACGGCCTCCGCGATGCCGCCGACCCTTACAATCGCTAACAACCATCCACTGACTACTGACTAACGCAGTTCCATGGAAACGCCAGTTCTCATCGAAATCAAAAACCTGAAAACCCACTTCTTCCTTGACGAAGGCACCGTCCAGGCCGTCAACGGGGTCGACTTCACTATCCACCAGCACAAGACCCTCTGCGTCGTCGGCGAGAGCGGCTGCGGCAAAAGTGTCACCGCCCGCTCTATTCTCCAGATCGTCGACCAGCCGGGCCGCATCGTCGAAGGAGAAATCCTCTACCATCGCCCTGATCGCCTGTCGACCGCCGGCAACGGCGAGTGGACGTCAGGTGCCAATAGCGCCAATGGGAACTCGACCACAGAAATAATCGACCTGGCCGCGCTCGATCCCCGCGGCAGGGAGATCCGGGCTATCCGCGGTCAGGATATCTCGATGATCTTCCAGGAGCCGATGACCTCGCTCAGCCCCATCCATACCGTCGGCAACCAGATCACCGAAGCAATCAAGCTGCATACCGATATGCTCGATGACGAAGCCGACGAGCACGCCATCGAACTGCTGCGCCGCGTCGGCATCCCGCGCCCCGCAGAACGCCTCGGAACCTATCCCTTCGAGCTCAGCGGCGGCATGCGTCAGCGCGTCATGATCGCAATGGCCCTCTCCTGCAACCCCGCCCTCCTCATCGCCGACGAGCCCACCACAGCCGTCGACGTCACCACCCAGGCCCAGATTCTCGAGCTCCTTGAGGAGCTGCAGGATGAGTTCGGCATGGCCATCATGCTCATCACCCACGACCTCGGTGTCGTCGCCGAAATGGCCGACGACGTTGTCGTGATGTACTTGGGCCAGGTTGCCGAACGCGGCGACGTGGACTCCATCTTCCACGATCCCAAGCACCCCTACACGCAGTCGCTCCTTAAGTCCATCCCGCGCCTCGGCGTGAGTCGAAACCGGCAGAGGCTCGATTCGATTCGGGGCATGGTCCCCGATCCCTACAACCGGCCCACCGGCTGCATGTTCGGCCCGCGCTGCGATCACTTCATGCCCGGCCGCTGCGACGCCATAAACCCGCCCGCCATTCCACTGGGACCGGGCCGGGAGGTCCACTGTCTCTTGTACGAAGACGAATAAGCCGATGACGCAAATCTGACACCTGACATCCAGTTGCAAACGCCGCTCCGAACAGTGAGCGTAGAGTTATTTCACACAATCCAATGAGCGAACAGTCCACCAACGGCCAGCAACTCTCCCCATCACAAAACGGCAGCACTGCCGCCGGCAACATCCTTCTGGATGTCCGAAACCTGCAAAAATGGTTTCCAATCACAGCCGGCTTCTTCCGCCGCACAATCGGTCACGTCAAGGCCGTCGATGATATCTCCTTCCATGTCCTGCAAGGTGAGACCGTGGGCCTCGTCGGCGAGAGCGGCTGCGGCAAAACAACAGCCGGCCGCTGCATCCTGCGCGCCTATGACCTCACCGGCGGCCAGGTCCTCTTCCAGGACCATGACGGCAAAATGGTCGACCTGGGGCCCCTCACCAACAATGAAATGAAGCCGTACCGCCAGCAGGTACGCATGATCTTCCAGGACCCATTCAACTCCCTCAACCCCCGCATGCCGGTAATCGATATCGTCGGCGACCCCCTCAAAATCAACAATGTCGCCGCCGGCAAAGAACTGGAGGACCGCGTCGCCTCCCTGCTCGCTAGAGTCGGTCTGCGCCCCGAATACATGCGCCGCTACCCCCATGCCTTCAGCGGCGGCGAAAGACAGCGCATCGGCATCGCCCGCGCCCTCGCCCTCGACCCCCGCCTCGTCGTCGCCGACGAAGCCGTCTCCGCCCTCGACGTCTCCGTACGCGCCCAGATCCTCAACCTGATCAAGGATCTCCAGGAAGAGTTCAACCTGACCTACATATTCGTCTCCCACGACCTTAGCGTCATCGAGTACATCTGCGATCGCGTCGTCGTCATGTACGTCGGCAAAATCGTCGAGGTCGCCGAAACCGAGGAGCTCTTCGCCCAGCCCTTCCACCCCTATACCGAGGCCCTCCTCTCCGCCGTCCCCAACCCCGACCCCCGTATGCGGCAGCAGAAAGCCCGCATCGTGCTCGAAGGTGACGTCGCCGACCCCGCCAATCCACCCAGCGGCTGTTACTTCCATCCCCGCTGCCGTTACGTCCAGGACCAGTGCAGCCAGGAAACGCCGGAGCTGCGCGAAATCGCCCCCGGCCACTTCGCCGCCTGCCACTTCGCCGAAGAACTGACCCTCGTCGGCGTCACCGCAAGCGGAGAACTGGGATGAAGTCGGTGCACGACGAGTTAGATGTCCAGTCTTCCTGGCTCATCAGAGGAAAATACCTGGCCTACTTCGTCAGCTGGGTCGCATTTGTTGGCCTGACCTTCTACCTGCTGACGAGACTGCGGCTTAACCTCCTTCTTCTCATAGATGTTCTTGACGTAAATCGCTGGGCCAGGTCGGCCGTACATAACTTCAGCTTTGTCATCCTGGGCCTCGTTGGGCTGAGCATGGTGATCATCGCCGAAAACTATCTTCGCACTGCCGTCCTCAAGAGCCTCCTGGCACGGCGTATTGCTATCACCGTCGGCTCCACACTCATTCTCCTCGTGGCATCGTTAGCCCTTCACAGGTTCTTGCTGTATCTCATAATGACGTAAACGATCTGTGTCCAGTCTTGTGAATCTGCCGGCACGACTCCACAATTTTCCGCCCCCGCGCAGCCGGAATGTGCGTTTGGCTTTTGTACTGCCAGCAAGTATACTTCTGCCCACGCTGAAGCATCCCCCCTTCCGCGAGTAGTCCGCGTAGGGGTAGGTCTCAACCGTTTACATAAATCTGCCAGTTCGGGCAATAAGGCAGCACCTTCTTTAGCCGTACCAACTCAAGGAGAAGATCCCATGAAAGGTCTGAAGTCAATCAAGACTGACGTAACGCGACGTGACTTCGTGCGTCTGTCAGCGATGGCTGGCGCCGGCACCGTCCTCGTCGCTTGCGGCGCAGGCGGAGCGCCCGCTGCTGAGGCGCCCATGGAAGAGGCCCCGGCCGAATCTGCTGCCGAAGCCGCCCCCGATTCAGGGTCCATGTACAACGAGGCACCGCGACTCGCCGAGATGGTCGCCAACGGCGAGCTGCCCCCCGTTGACGAACGCCTGCCCGCCACACCGCTCGTCCTCGAAGGCCTCGACGGTGTCGGCAACTACGGCGGCCTCTGGCGCGCCGGCCGCCGCGGCCAGGCCGACCACTTCGCCATCAACCAGGTAATCATCCGTGGCGCCCTGTCCATCAACCAGGAGCTCACCATCAATCCCATGGTCGCCGAGTCCTGGTCCGTCAGCGACGACGCCACCGAGTTCACCTTCAATCTGCGCGAGGGCATGAAATGGTCCGACGGCGCACCCTTCACCTCCGCTGATATCAGGTTCTGGTACGACGAAGAGGTCCACAACGAGGATCTGACACCCGTCTTCCCGGCCTGGCTCACCAGCGTCGTCGACGGCGAAAACGTGCCCGCCGAAGTCAATACGCCCGATGACACCACCGTCATCTTCAAGTTCGCCAGCCCCAACGCGCTCTTCCACTACAGTGCCGGCATCCTCCTCTCATTCCCCGTCCGCTCCGCCGAATACATGAAGCAGTTCCACCCCGACCACACCGACGACCCGGACGGGCTCAACCAGATGATCGCCGATGCCGACCTGGAACTGTGGACCGATCTCTACGTCGACAAGCGCAGCGGCCGCCACGAGAACCCCGAGTCGCCCATGCTCTGGCCATGGACCGTCGGGACCGATTTCACCGAACCGCTCGTAACCGCCACCCGCAATCCCTACTTCTGGGCAGTGGACACCGACGGCAACCAACTCCCCTACATCGACGACCTCACCTTCCGCCAGTTCACCGACCCGGATGTCTACGCACTTTGGTGCATCAACGGCGAAATCGACTGCCAGTCCCGCCATGTGCGCAACACCGACATCACTGTTCTCAAAGAAAACGAAGAGGCCGGCGACTACAAGCTCCAGATCTGGCGCCGCACCGCCGTCTACGGTCTCCACCTCAACATGACCGCCAAGGAACCCCGCCTGCGTGAGCTATTCCAGGCGCGTGATTTCCGCATCGCCTGCTCCATCGGCGTCGACCGCGATGCCATCAACGAGCTCGTATTCGACGGCACCGCCACCAATATGCAGTACGGCCCGCCCGTCGAATCACCGCTCTACGTCGAAGAGCTGAACAACGCCTATCTCGAATACGACCCGGATCAGGCCAACGCCCTCATCGACGGCCTCGGCTACGTCGAACGCGACGCAGACGGCTACCGCCTCTGGAAAGATGGCAGCGGCGAACGCATCCGCTGGACCATGCTGGGCGGTCCTACGGTCACCGACAACGACCAGATGCTCATCGACTTCCTCACTGACATGGGCTTCGAGATCAACTATCGCGGTGCCGAACGTGCCCTCGCCCAGGAGCTCGACCGTAACAACGACATCGAGGCCCGCACCACCTTCATGGACCGCAACCTCATCCCCCTCGCCGATCCGGTCATCTGGATCAACCGTGCCAACACCGAGCGCCCCTGGGGCAACGCCTGGCAGATGTGGTCCGTCAACCCCGACAACCCCATCGGCGAACCGCCCCCCGACGGCCACTGGCAGTGGGACCTCTGGCGCATCTGGGACGAAATCCGCGTCACCGCCGACGGCGACAAGCAGAACGAACTGTTCAAAGAGATCCTCCGTATCTGGGGCAGAGAGCTGCCCACCGTCGGCTACTTCGGTGAGCTCCCCCGGCCGGTCGTCGTCCGCAACGGCTTCAAGGGCATCCACGCCGGTTACCCCTGGGACTGCTGCCGCGGCGTCTACGAGCACATCATCGACAACGCCACCTGGTACTGGGAAGATCCGGAAAACCATATGTAAGCCGCACTGTGCAAAAAGGAGTGGGAAGAATCTCTTTTCCCGCTCCTCATTCTAGCTTTCTTCCACAGACAAGGAGACAACCCTATGAGGAGTCTTAAGATTCCAAAGACCGATGTGTCGCGACGCGACTTTATGCGCGTCTCAGCGATGGCGACGGCAGGCACCGTCCTCGTCGCCTGCGGCGCAGGTGGAGAACCCGCAGCCGAAGCCCCGATGGAAGAGGCGCCCGCCGCTGCCGAGGCCGCCCCTGCAGCCTCCGACTCCATGTACAACGAAGCGCCGCGACTGGCTGAAATGGTCGCCAACGGCGAACTGCCGCCCGTTGATGAGCGTGTGCCCGTCAACCCGCTCGTGCTCGAGGGGCTGGATGGCATCGGCAACTACGGCGGCCTCTGGCGCGCCGGCTTCCGCGGCCAGGCCGACCACTTCGCCCTCAACCAGGTCATCATCCGCGGTATCCTCTCGATTAACCAGGAACTCACCGTCAACCCGATGATTGCCGATTCCTGGTCGGTCAGCGACGATGCCACCGAATACGTCTTCAACCTGCGCGAAGGCATGAAGTGGTCCAGCGGCGAACCCTTTACCAGCGCCGACTTCGTCTTCTGGTTCGAGGAAGAAATGAAGAACGAGACGCTGACACCCGTCTTCCCCGGCTGGCTCACCAGCCCGGTCGAAGGCGAAAATGTCCCCGTCGAGATGACGGCCCCCGACGACACGACCGTCGTCTTCAAGTTCGCCGGGCCCAACGCCCTCTTCCACCTCGAAGGTGGCGTCGTCCTCAGTTGCCCGGTCCGCTCTGCCGCCTACATGAGTCAGTTCCACCCGGACCACACCGACGACCAGGCCGCGCTCGACCAGAAAATCGCCGACGCCGGCCTCGACAACTGGACGGAACTCTACACCGATATGCGCAGCGGACGCCACGAAAACCCCGAATGCCCCATGCTCTATCCGTGGACCCTGCAAAGCGAGTACACCGAAGAGATTGTCAACTGCACGCGCAACCCCTACTTCTGGGCAGTCGACACCGCCGGCAACCAGTTGCCCTATATCGACGACCTCTCTTTCCGTCTCTTCAACGACTCCGATGTCCACGCGCTGCGGCTTGTTAATGGCGAGATCGATTGCCAGTCCCGCCATATCCGCAACACCGACCTCACCGTGCTCAAAGAGAATGAGGATAGCGGCGACTACAAGATTCAGTTCTGGCGCTGGACCGCCGTCTACGGTGTCCATTTCAACATGACCACCAACGACGACCGCCGCCGCGAACTCTTCCAGGAACGCGACTTCCGCATCGCCGTCTCTCTGGGCTTCAACCGCGACGAGGTTAGGGAACTGATCTACGACGGCTTCGGAACCAATATGCAGTACGGTCCCCCCGTCGAGTCGCCCGTGCACTACGAAAAACTCAGCAACGCCTACCTCGACTACGACCCCGACGGCGCCAATGCCCTCCTCGATGGCCTCGGCTATGTCGACAGGGACTCCGACGGCTACCGCCTCTGGAAGGACGGCAGCGGCGAGCGCATTAGCTGGACCATGCTGGGCGGCGCTGAAATCTCTGACCTCAGTCAGACCTTCATCGACTACCTCGGAGACCTCGGCTTCGAAGTCAACTACCGCGGCGTCGATCGCTCCCTCAGCATCGAGTTGCATCAGTCCAACGACGTCGAATGCACGACCTCCTTCATGGACCGCAACCTCGTGCCCCTGGCCGACCCCCAGATCTGGGTCAAGCACCGCAACATCAACGACCGCCCTTGGTGCAACGCTTGGACCGCCTGGAAGCTGGATCCCTCCAATCCCATCGCCCAGGAGCCGCCCGCCGGCCACTGGATCTGGACCATCTGGGACTTGTGGGATCAGATCCGAGCCACCCCCGGCGAGGAGGCGCAGGCCGACCTCTTCAAGCAGATCCTTGAAATCTGGTCCGAAGAGCTGCCCTCCGTCGGCTTCTTCGGCGAGTTGCCGCGTCTCGTCATGGTAAAGAACGGCTTCAAAGGCATCCACGCCGGCAACCCCTGGGACTGCTGCCGCGGCGTCTACGAACACATCATCGACAATGCCACCTGGTATTGGGATGATCCGTCAATGCATATGTAAAGAAACGTCGTGAAGAGACAAGAGTGAGGAGAGATGATCTTCTCTCTCCTCACTCCTCTCTACTCTCTCTTCGAGGTCCTTCATGTTTTCATACATCCTCGGCCGCTTCGCCGTGATGATTCCGACACTCTTCGTCATCTCGGTTGTCACCTTCATCATCATCCAGCTTCCGCCGGGCGATTATCTGACAACCTACGCCGCGCAACTGCGCGAACAGGGCGACGAAGTCGACGAGGTCCTGATGGCCAGACTGGAGCGTCGCTACGGCCTCGGCCAGCCCCAACACATCCAGTACCTCAAATGGATCTCCGGCATCCTTCTGCGCGGCGACTGGGGTGAGTCGATGTTGTTCCAAAAACCGGTCGAGGACCTGATCTGGGACCGGCTGGGCCTTACCTTCATTCTTTCATTTACAACTCTGCTCTTCGGATGGCTCGTGTCGATCCCATTGGGGGTCTATTCGGCGACCCATCAATACTCAGTGATCGACTACGTCGTCACCGCGCTCAATTTTATCGGCAAAGGGTTGCCGGAATTCATGCTCGCCCTCGTAATCATGTGGCTCGTGACTTCCTATTCCGACATGAGCGTCGGTGGCCTCTTCAGCCCTGAGTATATGGACGCGCCCTGGACCATTGACCGCATTCTCGATCTCCTGGCACATGTCTGGATCCCGATCGTGATCCTGGCCGTCGGCAGCACAGCCAACGGCATCCGTATCACCCGCGCCAATCTGCTCGACGAGTTGAACAAACCCTATGTCGAAACCGCGCGCGCCAAAGGCGTCAAAGAGACAAGACTGATCTGGAAGTACCCGACCCGCGTCGCCCTGAACCCCTTCTTCAGCACTGTGGGTTGGTCCTTGGCCGATCTGATTTCTGGCACAACCATCGTGGCCATCGTTCTCAGCCTGCAGACGACGGGCCCGATGCTATTCACTGCGCTGATCAACCAGGACATGTTTCTGGCCGGCAGCTTTATCATGATGCTTAGCGTGCTGACCGTGATCGGCACACTGCTGTCCGACCTCCTGCTGGCTTGGGTTGATCCTCGCATCCGCCTGGAAGAGGCGGGCTAGCCATCCCATAATTCGCCGCCCGCGCGCGAGTGCCCAATTGATAAACCCTCCGTAACCTGAGCGCTTTCAAATGGACCGGAACAGACGATGACCACTGAGGAACAACAACCGACCCTCTATCAGGACGACCCCGAAGAGGAAGAACGTTACCTGGAGACCCGCGACGACGAAGCCAACATGGCCGTCGCCTCCTTCTGGCAGCTCATCTGGTGGCGCTATCGCCGCCATCGCGTCGCCGTCTTCTCCACCTTTGTCGTGTTTGTCTTTTATCTGATCGCGGCCTTCAGCGAGTTCGTGGCGCCTTACGACCCGGAGGCCAAGTTCGTCAAATACAAGTTGCATCCGCCGACCCCAATTCACATTGTCGATGCCGAGGGCAACTGGCGCATGCCCTTCATCTACCAGACCATACGCGAGCGCGACCCGGAGACCTTCCGCAATACCTACCACGAGGACACGGAGATTATCCATCCCATCCGCTTCTTGCCTAAGGGCGAAGAATATGAGCTTTGGGGTGAAGTTGCTGTGACCACCAAGCTGTTCGGTCTCGACGTGCCCCACGAAGAGCAGGGCTTCTTCCTTTTGGGCACCGACCGTCTTGGCCGCGACATGTTCTCCCGCGTCGCCTACGGCGCCCGCCTCTCCCTCTCCATCGGACTCATCGGCGTCGTCATTAGCCTCGTCCTCGGCATCCTCCTTGGCGGCCTCTCCGGCTACTACGGCGGCACCATCGATAATATTATCCAGCGCATCATCGAGTTTCTGCGTTCGATCCCCTCCATTCCCCTCTGGATGGGCCTCAGCGCCGCCCTGCCCCCCGGCTGGCCGATTCTATACGTCTATTTCAGCATTACCGTCATCCTCTCCTTCATCGGCTGGACCGGTATGGCCCGCGTCGTGCGTGGCAAGTTCCTGCAGTTGCGCGAGGAGGAGTTCGTCATGGCCGCGCGTTTCTCTGGCAGCGGCGAAATGCGCATCATCCTACGTCATATGCTGCCCTCCTTCCTCAGCCACATCATCGCCACCATGACGCTGGCCATCCCGACTATGATTCTCAGCGAGACCGCGCTCAGCTTTCTCGGTCTCGGCCTGCGCCCGCCCGCCATCAGCTGGGGCGTCCTCCTGCAGGAGGCCCAGAACATCAGCGCCGTCGCCATCGCCCCCTGGACCATGGTCGCCCCCGCCCTCATGGTCGTCATCGCCGTAACCGCCTTCAACTTCATGGGCGACGGCATGCGCGACGCCGCCGACCCCTACGCCAGCCTCTAACCGTCATTCCAGGTGTTTCGACTAGATCCGATGCTCGCGACATTCACTAAAAGCTAAATACTACCTACCAAAAACTCACAATCTCATGATCATCAAAGGCAGCGCCATCCCCGAACTGAACAACCGCAAAGGCTACGAGATCCGCGAAGTACAGGACCAGATCGACCACTTCGCCGTCCGTATCACAACGCCCGCCAACCCGTTCGAACCGGAGAAACACGGGGAGCGTCGCTTCTGGTACATCCTCGAGGGCGAGGCCACCGTCACCATCGACGGCGAAAGCACCACCGTCGGTCCCACCGACCTCATCCTGCTCGCCCCCTGGACCGACCACAGCCTGCGCGCCGACAACTGGGTCCGCTGGATCTGCTTCGGATAGCCTCGCCAGCCCGGAACGCACAACTCCCACACCGACAAAGGAAACGCAAACGATGCCACGCAAGTTGAAGTTGGCCCTGATCGGCCTGGGCCGCCGCGGCCGCGGTGGGCACCTGCCAATCTATCCTAAGCTGAAAGACGTATTCGAATTCGTCGCTGTCTGCGACAAAGAGGAGGAGGTCCTGCGCGAAGTCGCCGCCGAGTACGGCGTCAACACCTACACCAGCGTGCGCGACCTGGTGGCCGGCGAAGATCTGGACATCGTCGACGTCGTCGTCCCCGGCGAAGCCCACCATCCCATCTGCTGCTACCTGGCAGAGCATGGCATCAACATCATCGTCGAAACGCCCGTCGCCGTCACCCGCCCCATGACCGACATGATGATCGAGGCCGCCGAACGCAACAACGTCAAGCTGGAGGTCGCCGAAAACTACCACCGCGTCCCCATGGCCCGCTTCCAGGCCAAAGTGATCGACTCCGGTATCATCGGCGAAGTCGGACGCATCTACCGCATCTTCTACGAAGGCGGCTACCACGGCATGAGCATGCTGCGCCTTCTCGCCGACAGCCCGCCCAAGTCTATCCTCGGCATCACCCACCAGACCGACGTCGTGCCCATCATCGACCGCATGAAGCGCCACCACTCCCAGGAAAACTGCACCACCAGCTTCCTGGAATTCGAGAACGGCGCCGCCGCCACCATGATCTACTCAAACGTCATCCACGCCCGCTCTCTGGGCCGAAAAATGGTCGGCATCTCCCAGATCGACGGCACCCGCGGCGCCATCGTCGGAGAAACCGTCTACTTCACCGACCCCGCAACATACCAGAGCGGCGCCAGCGGCGTCCCCTACGAGCCCCAGCGCACCTTCATCGAAGTCGAAGGCCGCCAGATTCTTGAAAGTATCAGCCTGCAGCTGCCCGACCAGGAGATCGTCTGGCAGAACCCCTACGCCCATCTCGGCGTCGGCGAAAACAACGGCCGCGGCGTCGACATGGCCGACCAGTTCATGAGCATCGCCAACGCCGTCCTTCACGACATCGAACCCACCTACGGCGTCCAGGAAGCCCGCCTCGACCAGGAAATGACCCTGGCCGCCTCAGAATCCGCCCTCATGAACAAGCAGCCCCTGGACTTCCCCCTGCGCTCCCCCTCAAAAGCCGAGGAGCAGATTCAGGAACGCTTCAAAGAGACCCACGGCTACGATTATACCGACATCGAACCGCTGCTCGATGTCTTCTACCCGCGCCGCTAAGCACGAACTGGCGCAAAAGTACCAGCAAACAGCCGCAGCATATTACCGGCTTTGCGGAAAGGAAGTGAACCGTGCAGTTCCTGGACCTTGAAAAAAAGGGAATCTCCCGCTATCTTCTCGACGCCGACGTGGAAGGCGAACCCTTGCGCGTCCACATCTCGGAGGTGGATGCCGGACAACGCTCACATCCACCTCACAAGCATGGCGGCTTTGAGGCCTTCTATATGATTGAAGGAGAGGGGACGCTGGAAATCGACGGCGAAAGCCATCCTCTGCGCGCCAACGAAGCAGTCGTCTTCGACCCGCACAAACTGCACGGCCTGGTCAACACCAGCCAGGCGCCCATGCGCTACATGGTCATCATCCGCCCCGAAGAAAACGGCGACTAGGGCTTACGAAAAATCAAGCTGCATCAGCAGATCCATGAACTGGATGCTCATCTTTTCCGAGCCCAGTTCCGTACTGGAATAGGGGTTGTCGAAGTGCAGGAACCCGCTGGTCGGTTCCTCATTTTCGTTGACCAGAAGAGGCCCTTCCCACCCAAAATCGATGCTCTCGTTCCGCAGGCTGGTCAGGTGTACACTGTCCTCCCCGAAAGTGACATCCAGCGCCGTCACCTTCTCCACGAATTCGGCAAAACTGCCGTCCGTTTCCTCCCGCCCCATCTGCACCACCCAAATGTTGTTCTGCCCGTAGGACCGCAACTCTCGATACGCGCTCCGGCCCGTTTCGGTGAGCGTCATCCCCGCTGAAGCCGTCATCGCCAGATAGCCGTCCCCGACGCGAGCACACGCCCAACCCTCCCGGATCTCGTGCTCGTCAAACGCATAAATCGGGAAATAGGCGTGCGTAAAGCCCAGCCAGTCATCCTCCGGCAGCCTGTAGACCGCAACCAGCAGATCCTTCCACTGGGAAGCACGCGGCAGCACGACGTTCCCATGCCAGAAGTTGGGCCGGTGGGAGCCGTCCTCGCTGAGACACGGCGGATGCGTAACAAAAACAACCGCCTCCGGCGAAAAGGTCGCCTGCCAGATATGCTGCTGGTAACCGGATTCGCCCGGCCGGTAATCCTGCGCTGAACATAGCATATAGTCCGGCGTCCGATAGGTAACCTTGTTCACCTCCCAACTGCCCTCTTCCTGGTCGCACCAGGCCTCCAGCTGGCCCGCGTGCCGCTCCCGGCTCCAGATCTCGTCTGCCGGGTCGATCGCAATCGCCTCGATAACCGGCGGCAGCTGATAGTTCACCGCGCACGCCAGGCTCACGATCCCCCGGATACTCCGGTTGAAGATCCCCTTTCCCCATAGCAGCCGCGCGATGCCCGACGTTGGCTCCCGAAAGCCATCCTTGATGAAGCGTGAATAGGTCCGACCGTGGCTGGAGCCGAACACCCCCTTGAAGGAGTTGACCGCCAGCCCGAAAAACATCTTATCCAAAACAACCGCTGCCAGCTCCCGCACGTCGTCGTTCTCTGCCAGGTCGACCAGGTGACTGAGTGCCAGCACGTCCTCTTCGAAGTACGTATTCGAATCCCACTCCCGGAAACCGCCCGCGGCCCGCTTGCGCAGCCACGAAAGCGCCCTCTCCTCTCCCAAGGCGCGGTGTTCACTGCCCGTCAGGCCGGCATTCGTGAATAGCTCCTCCGGCAACAGTTGCCCCGCCAGAATCTCACAGGTATGAAAGAGGATCTGATGGTTCTCCGACCAGAAGCACATCGCATCCGCGCCCGGCTGGTCCATCCAGTAACGGAAGTTGAGAAAACAGGTCTGCAGCGGCTCGACCAGCGCCTGCGGAAACCCCTCCTCCTCAATATAGCGGCCCGCCATCCCCAGCAGACCCACCAGGTCAAAGTCGCTGCAATCCCCCCGCTCGTTTATCGAAGCGATACAGTCCAGGATCACCTGCTCATTGAGATTGTCCCACATCCCCAACTCCATCGCCGCGATCTCCGAAAAGACGTTGCCTTCCGCACCGCGGCGCGCGGCATTGAGCAATGCCTCCCGTCGCCTTTGTGGGTACGTGCCGTAGCGCTCGGTGGAATACTCGTTGTTGCCGACGATGTGAACATCCATTCGTCGTTCAACGCGCAGGTCATTGACATAATAGTGCTCGGGGTTGGGGAAAAGAAAGACTTCGTAATCGTCCTGCGGGAACTGAAACGCCGTCCCCAGGACCACCTCCTCCCGCTTTTCACCCTTCGTGTGGTGTTCGCTGTAGATGCGTCCGCCCTTGCGCATCAACCGCAGCGCAAAATCATCGGTTACCCCTTGCCCATCCGGCCAGCTTACCGTCACCTTCGCATGGCGGCTGTATACGTCCCGGTCCAGATAGGCCTGGTCGAAGATCTCCTCCAGCGTCTGCCTCCTGCTCGCCGGCCGCACCGAAGTCGGCAGCAGCACACGGAAGTTATCAAGTGACTCCCCCTCATCCCTTTGGTCCGTCAACCGCAGGGCCATCACATAAGGACACTCTCGTAGCGCCACCGCCTCGAAACAGACGCCGACCTCGTTCCGCCCCGCCTTCAGCTTCGCCAAGAAGGAGACCGTTTCCGGCAGCTGGTGATGAAAGTGCTCCACCCGGTGACACAGCTCCCCGTTCACCCAGATGTCCGCCGGGCCGTTTGTCGTCAGGGCAAAAGTCAAATCACATGCACTGGGAACGTCCAGCACACAGTAGGCCCACGTCTGCAAATAATGGGGCGTATGCTGAAAAGTGGACACGTCCACAAAGTGGTCGTCAAGGCAGCGCACGACGCGCCACTTTGTCTCTTCGCGGTCAGGTACAAAATTGTGCCTCTCCAACGCGCCCGCGAATACCTCCGCCGACGCGGCGATCGCACCCTCCCCCCCGCTTCCACCAGTTGCGGCCGCGGCTCTGACATCTGCGACAATCCGATTCTTGTAGTCCGGGCCAGTGTAACCGCCAACCTCCACAACCGGCGTTGCCACCGGCCCCGCCACCAGCCAGTCATGTACAAAGCCGGCCTGCAGGGCGGACTCCTGCCAGACCGGCGTCAACGCAATTTGACCCTCGGCCTCCGGCTCGTTCGCCTCTCCGGCCGGCTGAGCGTCCAACTCTGTACTCATAGATTGATTACTCCAGTTGCTATCTGTTCTTGGTTGGGCTAGGCGCAATACAAAGAGGTCGCGCATCGCGACCTCTGATGAACAATCCAGCGTAGATACGGATTCGACCCGCTACTCGTACAACACGCAGCGAACCATGTGGCCGCCTTCCAGTTCCAGCAAAGGTGGATTACGCGTATCGCACACGCCGGCAATCGCCTTGCGGCAGCGCGGGTGGAACGGACAACCCTCCGGAATCGAGTATGGGTCCGGTACCGAACCACGAATCGCCGTCAACTGACTGGTAATGCCCTGGGCCGACTTGCGTCCCAACAGCGGGATCGATCGCAGCAGCGCCTGCGTGTACGGATGCTTGGGATCATAGAATATGGTGTCGACGTCGGCCATCTCCACCACTTCACCCAGATACATGACCACCACATAGTCGACCATCTGCGCGATCACGCCCAGATCGTGCGTGATGAAGATGATCGCCATCCCCAGCTCATCCTGCAACTCCCGCATCAGCGTTAGGATCTGGGCCTGGGTCGTCACGTCCAACGCCGTCGTTGGCTCATCCGCGATCAGCAAGCTGGGTCGGCACGAAAGCGCCATCGCAATCATGGCGCGCTGCCGCATGCCACCGCTCAACTGATGCGGATAACGGTCGATCGTGCGTTCCGGCTGCGGCATGCCCACCTTGTTCAGCACGTCGATTGCCTGCGCCCGCGCCTCTTCCTTGTCAACGTCCTGGTGCAGCAGGATCGCCTCAATGATCTGATTCCCAATCGTGTGCACAGGACTGAGTGAAGTCATCGGCTCCTGAAACACCATCGAAATCTCACCGCCGCGAATCGAACGCGCCTGCGCGCCCATGGCGTCGATCTTGGTCATATCCACGACCTGATCCGTGACGCTCCCGTTCTCTTGGTTCTGCAGGTGGAAGAGGACTTCCCCCTCGACCACACGTCCCGGTGAGGGCACAATCGCCATGATGGAACGCGCCGTGATCGATTTGCCGCAACCGCTTTCACCCACCAGACCGACCGTCTGGCCGCGACGTACGGTGAAATCTACGCCCTCCAATGCTCGCACGATCCCCTGCGCCAGGAAAAAGTGCGTCTTCAGTCCCTTTACCTCCAGCAGCATCTCCCGGGATTCTGCGGACCCGCTGGCGTCGGCCACTCTGTCTATCTGCGAAGATGAAATTGTCATGGGTGAAATCCGTTCTGTTAATGATTCAGCAGTCGTCAATCAGTTCCGACTTTAATGACACCCCATCTGTATTCCAGGGCTTTGCCTGTCTCCGGTTGCAACAAGGTCTGGTCACCAAGCTACTTGGCATATGGATCGGCGGCATCGCGGATGCCGTCACCGAGAAAATTGAAAGCCAGAACTGCCAGCACCACCGCCAAGCCAGGGGTCAATACCCATGGCGCAAGAGCGACGGAACGGAGATTCTGGGCCTCCTGCAACAGGACGCCCCAACTGATTGCCGGCGCCCTCAGGCCCAACCCAATGAAACTCAGACCAGTCTCCGACAGGATAATGCCCGGAATCGCCAATGTCAAGGAGGCGATAATGTGGCTGAGGAACGAAGGGACCATGTGACGCAGTATGATGCGCATCTCTCCCGAGCCGCAGAAGCGGGCCGCCATCACAAAATCCTCTTCTCTCATGCTCAGAAAACGCCCGCGCACGACCCGCGCCAGCCCCGTCCAGCCCACGAACGAAAGCAGTATCGTTACCCCGAAGTATAGCCGCACCACCGGCCAGTCAGCCGGTAGAGCCGCAGCCAGTGCCATAATCAGCGGAATCTCCGGAATCGAGCGAATGAACTCGATCAGCCGTTGAATGGCATTGTCAATCGCGCCGCCGTAAAAGCCGGAAATGCCCCCGAGCAGAATGCCGATTACCAGGCTGATTACCACGCTCACCAGACCAATCGTCAGCGAAATACGCGCACCGTAACACAGCCGCGAGAACAGGTCCCGCCCCAGCCGGTCGGCACCCATCAAAAAGAGCCCCTGCTCCTCATGCGGAACGTCCAACCCGTAGAGATGCCAGTTCATGGCAAACTGGCCCCACATCTCATATTCCGTTCCGCGCACGAAAAAGCGAATCGGATGAATGACTGTCTCGTCCTCTTTGTAAATGTTGCGCAAAGTCTCGGGGTCCCGCTCACGTATAATCTTGTAGACAAACGGCCTGCGTAGATTTCCTTCCGCATCGATAATCCGGATATTCATCGGCGGTACAAACTTGTACTGCACAAACGACTGCTCCGGGTCGTACGGCGCCACGAACTCGGCAAATGCCGCGATCCCATACAGGATGATCACCAGAAATCCGGAGAGTACCGCCATCCGGTGCTTGCGAAACCGCCACCACATCAACTGCGAGTATGACGCTACATAAATGTCTTCGTCTTCGACTATGTCCGGATCGAGACTCGCGTCGTCATAGGTTTGGCTCTCTTCTTCATCAGACCTGTCAATCCAGGAACGTTGCAGTGTCTCCATTTACGGTCCTCCGGGTATCCGTTACTCCGTTCCCTCTGAAGTTCAAGATACCCCTAATCTGTGATATGTGTCCGACCCGTCCTGCGGCGCCAGAGATTCTCCCGCCGTGACCAACTTCAGTCAGCCGGTCTCAGCCTATCCGACCCTCCCGGTACCGATTGGTCGGGCACACGGTCAACCCTGAACAGGTCATCCTACATGAGTATAAGCTTCTGTGAAATACTTCGACCCTGGTGAATGCGATTGATAATATCAGCCAGCATCGGCGCAATCGACAGTACGACCACCTTGTCGGATCGCTTTTCCGGGGGGACGGGAAGCGTGTTCGAAACGACCAGTTTGCCGATGCGATCGTCGGACTCTAAATGTTCCAACGCGGAGGGAAGCAAGACCGGGTGCGTGACCGCAAACGCCGCGGTTCCTTCCGCTCCCGCTTCATACAGCGCGTCGATCTGTTTGAGAACGCTGCCGCCGGCCATGATATCGTCAATGATGATCGGGCGGATCCCAGCGATCTCACCAACAACGTGCGTCGTTTCCGTCACGCTGACGCTCGTGCGCCGCTTGTGCATCACCACCAGCGGCAGATTCAGTAGCTGCGCGTATCGGCCCGCCAAACTCGCTCGACCCACGTCCGGGCTCACAATAGCCGCGTTCTCCCACTCCGGTTGTCGAAAATAGTCTGCCAGGATCGGCAGCGCAGAAAGCGGATCCACAGGAATGTTGAAAAAGCCTTGGATCGCCCTCGCATGGATATCTACAAATATCACGCGATGCGCTCCCATCATCTCCAGCATATTCGCGATAACCCGCGCGCTGACCGACTCACGGCCATGCGCCATCCGCTCCTGACGGGCATACGGAAAATACGGCACGACCACGCTGACACTGTGGGCGCTGGCTCGCCGAAATGCGTCCAGATACAGCATCAACTCCATCACATGATCATTCACCGGTTGGCAACAGGACTGGACCAGAAAAATATCCTGGTCGCGCACGACCTCATCGATCATCACGTGTATCTCGCTGTCCGGCAGACGGCGAGTTGTGGACTGACCGAGTTCCACCCCAAGAGTATCGGCAATCTCCAGGGCCAGCTCCTTGTGGGCAGAACCGCTGAAAATGCGTAACGGGTGATACGACACGAAGAACCTCTCCTGTCTTGGGGTGCTGAAGAGTCACTTGAAGGTAGCTCTGCCGACGGCGTGTATCATAGCCCCATACCAGCGAAATGGCAAGAGACGAAGGCTCCTTTAACCAAACCGGGCCCGCTGTGTTATATCTGATTGTGTGAAGTGCAGCGCAGTGGAAAGACAACACGGCATGTGCGGCACCCGCGATCCTTTGGGAACTGAAATGGAACAAAAGCTGTTAGTCGCGACGCACAATCAGGGAAAACTCCTGGAGTACAGCAGGCTCTTGCAGGACCTGCCCCTGACCCTTACCTATCTGGACGAAATCGGTATCCGCGAAGAGGTAGCCGAGACCGGAAACACCTTCGCCGCCAATGCCCTGCTCAAGGCGCAGGAGTACGCCGGCATGACCGGACTGTGGACGTGGGCCGACGACAGCGGCCTGGAGGTTGATGCCCTGCAGGGAGCCCCGGGCGTGCACTCCGCCCGCTATGCCGGCCCCGATGCAACCGATCGGGACAGATACGAAATGCTTCTGAGAGACCTGCATTCACATTCCCGCCCATGGACGGCCCGCTTCCAATGTGTGGTTGCCATCGCGCGTCCGGCGGCCGCGCCCCAAACCTGTACGGGAACGCTGGAGGGGATCATCACCAGGTCGCCGCGAGGGTCACTTGGCTTTGGCTACGATCCGGTCTTCTTCTTGCCTGACCGCGGCCGAACCCTGGCAGAGCTGCCAACATCGGTCAAGAACGAAATCAGCCATCGCGGGAGGGCATCGCGGCGCGCCAAAGAGTTGCTGAAAGTCCTGCTGGAAAACTAGCGGCATGCCTCGCTCCCTATATCCAGTTGACATCCCAGCGCCATCCTTCCTTCTCGAAGGAGAGGTCCAACCAATGTGAGATCGCATTTGAACCGCGTAGGGAACATCTGTGACCGAATTCCGACCCAACGCAACGTAACGCCACTGGACACGCTAACCTACTCTGGTGATACAATGTCTCCAAATTTCCCTGAATTCTGAGTCTGACATGAGCTGGCAGTAACACTTGGACTGGGAGGTTCAAAAGTGAAGAACGAATTGCTCCAACCTGTGATATTCAATGTAATTACCATCGTGGCGTTGCTGTTTTCTCTTTTCCAGATTGTTACCGGGACTTCAGGGCGCTTAATCAGAACGGCCGATGCCATTCATGCCCTCGAAGAACTCGCCGCAGACGGCGTCCTCGAAGACGACTCGATAGTCTCTGGCCTCTCCACCAACCGCGACCAGCGCACGCGTCTTGACAACTATCTGATCGTGACGATGATAATCGCGATCCTCGCCAATGTCGTCGCCAACTACCTGGGCAGGGGCAGGCACCACGCCAATACCTCCAGGATTCGCGAACTTGAGGCAGAACTGCGCGGGCTGCGAGAGGATTAGCTCTTCCGGCTCAACTGGTCGCCTTTTGACGTGTCGCTCTGGCCATGACCTCATCTCTTCCTGTCGACCAGGGCACGCGCCCTGGCGAAACCGGAACCGTCAAACACGCGCAAGTATCGGGTCATCGCACGAACGCGCCTCGAGGCCTCCGCACCGCTGACAATTCTTCGGAATCCTGATGGGTCCCGAAAGCCGGCGTTCAAGGGCCGCTTTCTTTTCGCAATACGCACGACAAGAGTATTCTATCGCGGCCGGTCTCTCGATTCTGCGAGGCCATAAGCCTGAGAAGAGCTTTTGCCTTGACCTGCCATACTGGCACTATATCCAGGGCTTCACTTGCCCTGGTAGTATATTGATCCGGCAAGCAGCGCCCGCACGTTTGCATTGGGCAGCCGCTTACGGCACTTTGTAACGGCTCTCAAATTCGAACTGCATGAAAAAAGAGGATTGGAAATGACTGGCAAACTGTTGCAACCCGTGGTCTTCAATGCAATAACGATTGTGGCGATGTTGTATGCCCTGAGCCAGATGGTCATTGAAGCGCCTAGGCTCCTCTCCAGTTCGACCGCAATCATGATTGAAATTGAGGAGATCGCCCAGGAAAGTGATCTGCTCGATGAATCTCTGGTTACGACCTTTGCGGCAGATCAAGCACAGCGGAGAAATCTGTTTAACGAAATAATTGCAGTGATGGTTGTTGCAATTGTGGCAAACTTCATCGCCAACTATCTGGGTCGTGGAAGGCAGCACACGAACATCGCAAGGATTCGTGAATTGGAGACGGAACTGCGTGTACTGCGAGGAGACTAAGGCCCGCTGAAATTTCCTTCCATCCGGCCAACCCCCCGTAGGGGCACCCCTTGTGGGTGCCCTCGTAGGAGCTTCCTGAAACGCTGTGCCCCTGGTAAATTGACAACAATATGGGCCTCCCCATTCCAGGACAGACAAACGCCAATGAAACCTGACGCCTCCGCACCCCATGAGAAGCCCGTGACATGTACAGCGGAGTGGCCGCCCCTGTCCCATACCGTCACAGACTGAACCGAAGTTGCCTGTGCCTGCCCCAAGGCGGTTCACTCCTGTCGTCAATTTCGACAACTCCTATTCAATCGCGTCCCGCCTCTCGCCTACAAGACGGCCGACGTTCAGGTAGCGCTTTTTTCTGGACTCATTCGATTAGAGCCGAGGCCTCGCCACTTGGCATCATCAGGACCCGTCACTGAAGACCCCAAGCGTCCAGTTTCAACATGACAATCTACCGCGAATAACTGTTCCTCCCTGGATTATCCAGAAAACACCGTGACCTCATGAATCCTTTGCCCACACAGGATGTCTCTTACTCCAAAGTGCCTCTTACCGACTTCAGCCGCCTGCATGTTGTCACAGAATAGCTATATGCAGTACTCTGAAACCTGAAATTCAAACGAACTGCTTGGATAAAGAGGATGTGAAATGGAAGGCAAGTTGCTGCCGCCGGTGATCTTCAATGCAATCACGATTGTGGCGATGTTATATGCTCTGAGTCAGATAATCACTGATGGACCGAGGCTACGTGACACGACAACCGGGATCACAATGACGCTACAGGAACTCGCTCAGGAGAGTGAACTGGTCGACGAAGCCTTAATCTCATCTTTTGTGGCCGATCAGGAGCAAAGACGGGGACTGTTCAACGAAATCATCGTGGTAATGCTGACCGCGATTCTGGCCAACGTCGCCGCTAACTTTTTTGGCCGCGGCAGGCAAAAAGCAAACACCACCAGAATTCGTGAGTTGGAGGAAGAACTGCGCGGACTACGAGGGGATTAGCGCCTCAGAACCGGTTTCCCAATACCTGACACGCGCGGCTGTCTGCGGTACCTGATAGACCCCGTCATCGATCACAAGAGGCCGTCGCCCGCATGAGGCTCGCTAAACGCCTCTCTCGCGACGCCACTGCTCGAACTCAGCAAGGGTCTCGTGACTGGGCGGATAGACGCCGACAATGCTGGCGCCGCCCGCAACCTTCTCCTGAAAGAACTCTTCTCTGATCTCCTGCTCGTACCCGCCCTGGGCAACCTCCTCCGCCAGATGGGCCGGTACTATCACCACGCCCTCCGCATCCCCAACGACCACGTCGCCCGGCGTCACCGCCACACCCGCGCACCCAATGGGAACCTGCATCTCAACCGGGTGGTGGGCCACAAATGACGTTGTCGCGTGCGGCGCCCGGATATAGGTCGGCAACTCCAGCTCCCGAAAGCCGGGCGTATCCCGCAACGCGCCGTCGGTAACGAAGCCGGCCGCGCCGCGCCGTGTGATGCGCGTCCCCAGAATGTGGCCCAGCGAGGCCGCGCTGATGTCGCCCCGCGCGTCCACGATCAGAACGTCTTCCGCTCCCACCGCCTCCACCGCCAGCCTCTGCACGTTCTTGGTATTGTCATAACGCTCATCTGCAAGATCTTCCCGCGCCGGAATATAGCGCAGCGTGAAGGCATAACCCACCATTCGCAGATCGGGCCGCAAAGGGTACAGCCCGGCTAGAAATGTGTTGCGCAGTCCATGCTTCTGCAGCTGGCTGGTTAGCGTTGCCGTCGAAACTGACCGCAACTTCCTCTTGGCATCCGCCGAAAGCTCGTGGGTTCGGACTGACATGGCTGCCATTCTACTCCTTACGTTCAATGTTTCTTGAGAGGGTAGCCGGGCCCGAAGGGTGAACCGCTCTTGGGCATCAGGTGGTCGTAAATTGCTACTGCTCCAGCCACTTTGCCCGGCCGTACTTGGCCTGGAAGTAGACGTACTCATCCTGCCGCGGCGTGGAAACGTTGCCCGTGGAAGGATAGCGGGCGATCGCATCTTCGACAATATCCACGCCCAGCCCCGGCGTATCCGGCACAACGATCGACCCGTCGACGATCTCCGGCTGCGGCTGCATCACTTCGTACCGCTGCGGCGCGTCATCCTCCAGATGCTCCAGGATCAGAAAGTTGGGCAGTGTCGCCAGCAGATGCACCGCGGCCATCTCCGCCACCGGCCCCAAGGAGCCGTCGTGCGGAGCGAAGCCAATCCCGTGAGCCTCCGCCATCGCCGCCATCTTCTTCATCTGCATCAGTCCGCCCGCCCGGCCCGTATCCGGCTGGATCACATCCACAATCTCCCGCTCGATCAGTTCGCGCACCCCGTAGATCTGCGTGTGCCGTTCCCCCGCCGCGATCGGCAGATTGACATGACGTGCCACCTTGGCCATGTTTTCGACATGCTCGGGCGGCACCGGGTCCTCGTAAAACAGCAGGTCGAACTCCTCCAGCGCCTGCCCGACCCGGATCGCATCCCGTACACTGAACCAGGGCGGACCATGCACGTCGGCCATCAGGTCGATCTCCGGGCCGACCGCCTCCCGCAATGTTCGTATCTTCTCGATAGGGTTGACCACACCCCCCGTCTTGAGCCCGCTGAAGCCCCGCCCAACCAGCTCCTCCGCCCTTTCCGCTGTCTGCGCGTGCGCATAGAGCCGGATACGGTCCCGGATCTTGCCCCCCAGCAGATTCCACACCGGCACGCCCAGCGCCTTCCCCTTGATATCCCACAGGGCCATCTCGATGCCAGTGAGCGCGCCGCCGCCGACGATCCCGGTCATGCCGTGCCCCATCATCGCCAGGTAGATCTTCTGCCAGATGCGCTCGATCAGAAACGGGTCCTCGCCGATAACAACCTCGCGCAGGTCCTGGATCGCCGTCTCCACCACCCGCGGCCACCCCGACGCCTCGCCGACGCCATAGATGCCCTCATCCGTGAAAACCTTGACGAACAGCCAGTTGCGCTTCGTCCAGCCGCCGCCGGGCACACCGGCCTGCATCAGATATGTCTTGATGTCCGTGATTTTCATTGCCTGTCGGCACTACCCTCCGTTGATCCCGGGCCAGTCTCGCCACATGTCCTCCGGCGGAGGCTCGTCCTGAACCGCATCCAGATCGGCCCGGCAGAAGTCGTACAGCACAGCCTGCCGCACCTGGCTCGACCGGTTGTGGCCGGCTCCGTGCCCCATGCGGTGGTGCCACAGCACCACATCCCCCGCCGACCCATATGTGTGCACCGGGTCGATCTGCTGCACCCTTCGAGACTCGTCCGAGTCCCACATCTCCTCCTTCCCGTGCACCGGGTTGAACGTGTAGGCCGTCTTGAACAAATGATAGAAATGCTTGTGGCTGCCGGGCCAGACCGTGAACCCGCCGCCGTCCGGCGGCACGTCGTCCACGTAGCCCACCACACCCAGATGAAACGCGTGCGCGTCAACGTGAAAGTGGGCCTTCCGCGGCTGCTTGTCCGTATCCGGGAAGACGCAGTAGATGCCCCGGATCCGCTCTGGTACCTTCAATTCCGGGCCGAGTAGCTGCTTCGCCACCGCCTGCAACTCCGGATTGCCGTAAAGAAGCTCGACCATCCACGGCTCGAAGCTGCGGTCGCGATATTTCCACGTAAACCGCGAGTCCGCAAACGCCCCCACCCACGAATTCGGGTCGTCCCGCTTCAGCTCCTTCGGCGCCGCATCCCACCACGCGTCCCGCGTCTGCGCCATCAACTCCGGGTCCAGCACCCCTCGCAGGACCAGGTAACCGTTGTCTCGAAAAAAATCTACCTGCTCGGCACTCAGTGGCTGATTCATATTGACTCTTACCTTCTCTCCCATTTTTCTAAACGACGACCCTCAGCCTTAACCACCGCTGGCAAAAGCCGCATTATCCAAGAGCGCAACTTCCACGACTCATTCAGTGCGTGACGCCGGTCAAGGCGAGCGAATCTCTCTCCTCTCCAAGCCAATCACCCATCAATCTGTGTTTTCACTGACCACTGACTACTGATCACTGACCACTGCCGTTCTGGGCGGTCGGGCCTATTCGGCCCTCCCTTGTGCGGGGGCTCCGCCCCCGCAACGCCCCCTCTCCTAACACCCCCCGCCGCAGAGAGTGTGTGGGTAATACGACCTTGGCGACCCGCTGCGACCCGTGCCTCCCCCGCCTGCTGGCTCGTTCCAAATATGGGCCAGCGCAGGCGAGCCAACTCCCATCCATGCCCAACGTTCACCGCTATGACCATCGCCAGCCCGCTACAGATATACTTACGATACATTCCCAACAGACAGACCGCACACAGTACACACAGAACACAGTTTAGGTACTACCCTAAGAATGAAAAGTCAGAACTACCCGGCCCTACGGCTGCCATCCGCATCGACGCATAGTGCGTGTTGAAGAGACTGTGGTCCCCCGACTCAATCACAATCTCCCACATCCGACGCGTCATCGCCGCCAATCTCTCGGCATGTGCCGGATCTTGAGCCAGATTGTTCATCTCAAAGGGATCTGCGGCCAGATTGTAAAGCTCGTCATAATCGAAACCGTTGTGGACGAATTTCCAGTCGCCGTCCCAAAGCAGCCGCTGGCTGATAATATATCGCCCGCCAAAGTATTCGGCAAAACCCTGCTGATAGTCCGATGTGTCCTGAGGGCTGGCCAGCACAGGTGCAAATGAGCGTCCATCGATCTCTCCTAGCGACTGCGCTCCCACCAGCTCCAGCAGTGTCTGGCCCACATCCTGCAGCCCGACGCGGGCGTCGCTCACCTCCGCCTCCGCCACGCCCGGCCCGGCCACCACCAGGGGGATATTGTATGCCTCTTCAAACGCGCCGATATTCTTGCAATACAACCCGTGCGCGCCCAGAAAGTCCCCGTGGTCCGATGTCAGCACCACGATCGTATTGTCAAGCTGCCCCGCACTCTCCACCCGCGCCAGCAGACGCCCGAACTGTTCGTCGATCTCGCTGATCGAGGCATAGTAACAGGCCGCCGCCTCCCGGTGTTCCCGGTCCGTCCAGTCTCTCCACGCCTGCGCCGACCGCTTGTACAGATTCGGCTGCCCGCTCAAATCGTTGTGGACGTTCGGCTGCAGCGGGATCGAGTCCACGTCATACTGTGCGAACGCCTCCTCGTGGCAGAAGAAAGGGTCATGCGGTTCGGTGAAACTGACAAAACAGCACCAGGGCGCGTCCTCCTCCAAAGCCGCGTCGAGAAAACCCAGCGCCTCGTCCGTCTTCTTGCCCATCCCGCGTTCGCTGGCCGGACGGTCACAGACCCCGTAGAAGCGGTTCGGCAAATAGCCCTTCGGGCTCTCCAGGAATCGCTCCAGCGAAAATTTGACCGAGTCCCAGTCTTGGCTCATTGCCAGCCCTCCCTGTTCCTGCCAGCCAAACTGGGCTAGTTCGTTCGAACGCTCCACATGCCATTTGCCGAAGTAACCGGTGCGGTAACCCGCCTCAGTCAGCCGCTCCGCCCAGTGCGGATGTTGCGTGCGCAGCACCGCCTGATCGTCGTCAACCGTGTGCACAACATACAGCACACCGTGATTATGCGGCAGTAGACCGGTCATCAGGCTGGCGCGCGCCGGCGAGCACACCGCGTTCGGCGTATACGCCCGGCGAAATCGCACCCCTCTCGCCGCCAGCCTGTCCAGATGCGGCGTCTGGCACGGATTGTCCGGCTCCAGCACCCGCCCCTGCATCTGGTCCGTCATCAGAAACAAAATGTTGGGAGTAGACACAGCAATAAGTCCTCTCTTGCAGAAACTGTTAGGCCCCCGAAAGCGGAACCCAGGAGCCTTCCCTGTTTACCTGAGAACTGAAATGTTTAGGGAAAAACTGAAGATCTCGCGTGGAATGAACTCCACCCCTCAGGATTTACAAGGCAACTTCAACCAAAGTCTGCCTTCCAGTAGCAAACTACCTATCTCCGCAGGGCCGCGCAGCTACGCAAATAGAATCCGAAACGCCTTAGGTGTTCTTCGCGCCCCTTCGCGTGATTTCGCGGATCAAATGTCTTTTTGCAACACGCACGCGAGAAACATCCCAAACAGGCCTGCAGGCTGCCCGTTCTCCTTAAATTTCTGGCGCCCTTCCCAAAATTTTCGCGAATCCTAATACCCGACCGCGTACCCGTCCCGCCGCGGATCAGAACCCCCGATCAACGCCCCGGACTCCGGATGCACCATGATCGCCTGCGCGCTGCCCGGTCCGCCCCAATCCCCTACATGCTCGAGTTCGTGTCCCCTCCGCGCCAGCTCCTTCCGCACCGCCTCCGGAAAGCGGTCCTCCACCTGCAGGTTGTTGGAGCACACGTGCGGGATCGTCGATTCCATCGGGTTCTGCAAACTCCGCCAGCGCGGCGCCGTAACCGCCTCCTGCGGCGTCATACCGAAATCAAGCATATGTGTAACAAGCTGCAGATTCGTCTGCACCTGCGTATCCGCGCCCGGCGTCCCGCATGTTATTAGCGGTTTGCCGTCCTTGGTTATGATGACCGGATTCATCGTATGCCGTACCCGCTTGCCCGGCATCAGGCAGTTCGCGTGCCCTTCTTCCAGGTGCCAGTACGTCATCCGGTTGTTGAGCAGGATGCCCGTGTCACCCGCCACCAGGCTCGAACCAAATCCGGACTGGATGCTCTGGAGTATGCAGACCAGGTTTCCCGCCCGGTCCGCCACACAAAAGCAGGTCGTGTCTTCATGCGCTTCCGGCCCGCCCGCAGCGACGTCGACCGCCGCCCGCCCCATGTCGATGCGCTCCGCCTGCTCAGCCGCATACGACTTCGACAGCATCCCCTCCAGCGGAATATCGACCCACTCCGGGTCCGCCATATACTTCTCTCGGTCGGCGAATGCCAGTTTCTTCGCCTCCACCATCAGATGGACGCTCTCGGCCGTATTGCATCCCATCTCCTGCAGATCGAACAGCTCAACAATATTCAACTCCTGCAGCAGAATATGCCCGCTCGAATTGGGCGGCATCTCGTACACCTCGTGCCCGCGATAGTTGACCTGAATCGGCTCCACCCACTCCGCATGGTAGTTGCCCAAGTCCTCCTCCGTCAGCAGGCCGCCCCGCGCCCGGCTGAACTCTGCGATTTCCTTGGCAATTTCCCCCTCGTAAAAGATCCTTCCGCCATCCTGCGCGATCCGGTGCAGAGTCTCGCCCAGGTTATAGTTGCACAGAATCCCGCCCGCCCCGATCGGGGCCCCGTCATTGGTATAGATTGCCCGCGTGTGCGGGTCCGCCGCGAAACGCTCGTGCTCCGCCTGCAAACCGCCGGCCAGCAGATGGCTGACCGGAAAACCGTCCTCACACAGCGCTATAGCCGGACGAAATACCTCCTCCAGCGGCAGTGCCCCGTACCGTGCATGCGCCAGCAGCCACCCATCCACCAACCCGGGCACCGAGACGCTGCGAATCCCCTTCATCGGGATCCCGCCATCCTCCAGATAGCGCTCGCGCGTGGCCGCCCCAGGAGCAGGTCCGGTCGCATTTACCCCGCTGACCTCCCCGGTCTCAGCCCAATAGATCAGAATAAAACCGTCGCCCCCGACCCCCGAACCCGCCGGCTCAACCGCGCCTAGCGCCGCCGCCGTGGCAATCGCCGCGTCCACAGCGTTGCCCCCCCGCATCATCGTGCGGATCCCCGCCTGCGACGCCAGCGCATGCCCTGACGTAACCATCCCGTTCCTGCCCATCACCGACGGCCGAAACGCCGATGCCGTAATACCATGTGGCGATTGCATTCCGCACCTCCAACAATCTGATACACACTACTTGGTGGATTCCACGTCTAACCACTGACCACTAACCACTGACCACTGACCACTGCCCTTCACCGCCCCATCGCATACGCAATCTGCCCGCGCGGCGAGGCGCCCGCCGCGATCAGACCGCTCGCGGGGTCAAACGTGATCGCAAGTACCTTGCCGTGCGCCCATTCCCCGCCCACCGTTATCTCGTGGCCTCGCTCGCTCAGCGCGTCCCGCACAGACTCGGGAATCCGCGCCTCCAGCGTAAGGCTGCCCGGCCTGGCGTTGTGCGGATAGAATGAGTTGGGGAAGTGGTTTGTATGAAAATTGGGAGCGTCAATCGCCTCTTGAATGTTCATACCGAAGTCGATGACGTTGAGGAAGAACTGCAGCGTCCACTGATCCTGGGAATCGCCGCCCGGCGTGCCGAAAGCCATGAACGGTTCCCCGTCCTTAGTCGCCAGCGAAGGCGTAAGCGTGGTACGCGGCCGCTTGCGCGGCACCAGCGCGTTGGCGTGGCTCGGGTCCAGGTAGAACATCTGCCCGCGCGTCCCCAGTGGGAAACCCAACCCTTCAACGACCGGCGAAGACGGAATCCAACCCCCGCTGGGCGTCGCCGCAAACAGATTTCCCTCGTGATCGACCGCATCAACGTGCGTCGTATCGCCCGTGTATACGTTTGGATCCGCTTCCGCATGCGTTGGCGTGCTGGCAGGCGCATCGCCCGGCCGCAACGCCAGTGATGCCTGCTGCGCGTCAATCAGGTCGCGGCGCTTGGCCGCATACGTCTTGGACAACAGTCGATCGAGCGGAACGTCCACAAAGTCCGGGTCCCCGTAGTACTGCTCACGGTCGGCGAATGCCAGCTTGGACGCTTCGACCACCGTGTGGATGTAGTCGGCTGAATTATGTTCGAACGCGCCGAGATCATAGCCTTCGAGGAGCGCCAGCTGCTGCAGAAAAACCGGTCCCTGACACCAGGTATTACACTTGTGCACATCATAACCGCGATAGTTGAACGAGACCGGCGACTCCACCTTGGTGGTGTATTCGTGAAAGTCGGCTTCTGCCAGCAGGCCGGCGTTGCACTGCCCGCTGGCGTCTCGCACCTTCGTCTCGCGTTGAAAGGCGACCATCTTTTCGCCGACAGGCCCTCTGTAGAAATAGTCACGCGCCGCGGCAATCCCCGCCTCACGTCCAAGGTGACTGTTGCGTAGCTCGGCGTCAACCGTACCCTTGAAAGTCGCCGCCCAGTCCGGATTGGCCAGGAACTCGCCCACCTCCGGCGCCCGCCCGTTCGGCAGATAAGCCCGCGCCGAACTGGGCCATTCGTTCTCGAATTTCTCCTTGAGATTGGTCAATGAACCGTGCAGCCCCGGATAGACCGGAAAACCTTCTTCCGTCAACTCGATCGTCGGCTCCAATACATCCTTGAGCCGCAAGCGCCCAAACTTCTCCAACGCCGTCGTCCATGAGCCGAACGCCCCCGGAACGGTCGCCGGCAAAAAGCCGTCACCCGGTATGATCTCGATCCCCCGCGAGCGAAACCAGCCGATGGTGGCGGCCTTCGGCGCGTAGCCCTGCCCATTGATGGCATACTCACGCCTCTGCCGCGCGCAATGGATGAGGATCGGGACCTCGCCACCGATGCCATTGGACTGCGGCTCTAACACATTGAGCGCGAATCCGGCCGCCACACCGGCATCGATAGCATTGCCCCCCTTCTCGAACATGCGCATGCCTGCCGCCGCCGCCAGATAGTGACCGGCCGAAACAACGCCGTGGCGCCCCATGAAAACCGGGCGTGTTGTAAATGACATGGATTTGCTCCCTATGCTCAGGCCACTTCTATCTCTTGGAATGCCGGCGCCGCTCTACTTCCCCCAGTCTTCGCGTGGCGGCCACAGCACAGAACCCCCAATCGTTCTGACCTCAGGTCGCTCAGCCACCCAGTCCTCGGTTGTATCCCGCCATCTTTTGAAGTGGGGCGTCTGCATGTGCGCCTGGAACGCGGCCTCGTCCTCATAGACCTCGTACAGCCAGATCGTGTTCGGATCGTCGCCATCCCCGATCACGTCAAATCGCAGACAACCGGGTTCATGTTCCACCGAACCCTGGGCGTCCAGCAATATCTCTTCGATGAACCGCTCCGTAAACTCTTCCTTTATCTTTAAGGGGGCGATGATGACATACATGACCGTATTTCTCCTCTGTGCAATTTGGGAAATGTAGGGACTGTCGGGTGACCGCTGGTGGGTGTGGGGTTTGCCTACAGAGGGTAGCCTATCACAGTTCAGGACAGTTGGCGACCCGATTGACGACGCCCTCGAGAGACGCCCGCCGAATGCCATCCAGCTCGTCGGCGCTGAAAACTCCTGCCCTGTACAGGTTGTGATACTCGTCAGTGACGCTCTGGTCGAAAATCATCGGGTCGTCAGAGTTGACCGTCACCGGCACGCCGTTGTCAAACAAGAGCCGGATCGGGTGACTCGCCATGTCAGGCACCGCATCCAGCATCACATTGCTCGTCGGGCACACATTTAGTCGAATCCGGTTCCCCGCCAGCCAGCGCATCACCTCCACCGACTCCGCCGCGCCGATACCGTGCTGGACCTCGTCCAGCTCAAGCAATTCGACCGTCCGCCGGACCTCCTCCGCGCCCCCGAACTCGCCGACATGCGCTTTCAACTTCATGCCCGCGGCCTTTGCCTCTGCATAGAGTGATTCGACGTCCTCCGGCTCGCACGCCTCCTGGTGGTCGTACAGGTCGATCGACTGAAAAAAGCCCAAACCGATTGCCTCGTGCGCCCGCGACATAAGCTCCGGGTCCGATGCGGCCTGACGGGGAATCCCTAACTCCGGGCGAAATTCAATCTGCGGCTGGAAACGCGCGACCAGCTCTCGCAGATGCCCCACGACTCCGGTCAATCCGTCCTCGTAGTACGCGGCGCGTCGAATGTCAAAGCTAATCTCCACCAAAACGACCCCGTCCCCGATCGCGTCGCGCAGCGCAGACTCCGCCACGAACTCGATGGTCTCCCTGTTTCGCAAGTGGGGGTCCAGAACGTCCATGGCGTATACGATCATTCCCCCCAGCTTATTCATCTTGTCTGGAGGAGGTTTCAGCCTGCAGCCCAGGCGACTCTCCAGGTTGTGGCGCCGCGTGCTGAAATAAGCGTGGCAGTGCAGGTCGACCTTGGGAGCCGCCCGCAACGCATCCCAACTGTCCTCTTTAAGGGCCTCTACAAAACTCATCTTCATGTCGGTTTTCAGCTAACTCTTTCTCCAGGCTCAAACCCTTTTCCAAGGGGGACCATCTCCCCCTCGCTCCTCACGAAGACCAGGCGACATCATCGCCGAGCACCGATTCAAGATACTCCCGGCTCATCCTCGCCGCCTCTCGCGCCGCCCGCGGCGCCCGCGGTGTCCCATCCAGTTCAACGTTGACCCAACCGCCAAAACCGCCATTCTCCGCCAGAATGGCGAAGATCTCAGGCATCGGCAGGATACCGTTTCCGATCGGTTCGTAGTTCACGTAGCCGCTGCGGTCAATCTCCTTGCCGTCGGCATCCCGCTCGTAGCTGCCGTTCCAGTCCTTCAGATGCACGTGGACAATGCGCTCGCGATATGTGCGCATCACCTCCAGAATATCGCTGCCTCCCTTGGCGATCTGCCCCGTATCCGGCGCGAATCCGATCAGCGATGCATCCACCAGCCCCAAAATCGTGTCGATATCTTCGCGGGTCTCGATAGCCGTCCCCGTATGCGGGTGCAGCCCCGCCGCCAGCCCGTTCTCCTGACAATAGGCTCCAATCTGATTCAGCGCATCCGCCAGTCGGCGAAACTGGTCCGGCGTATAACCGTCCGCAGGCCGCGGACCTCCTTGCAGTACCAGCGTCTCGCCGCCGGGCAGCGCACGCAGCGCGTCAGCCTCCCGCTGGGCACCCTCCAGATCGGCAGTTGCCGTATCCGGGTTGATCCACTCCTTATAGCAGTACGCCGCAGCGGTTGGAATGCCAAAACTGTCCACCAGGCCGCGGTATCCGCCTGCCCTGCTCTCTGCGAGTTCGAGAATCTTGAACGCGAAAGTCTCAAAGCCCTGATAGCCCAGTTCGGCAGTCTCGCGATACGCCTGCTCAACATCTCCCGGTATTCCCCAGGTGATTCCAGTATGGCCAATCTTCATGGTCCTCTCCTCACAATAAATGCCCGGCTGTAACGCTGGCCGCCTGCCGCCGGCCTCTTACATAATTTGGAACCCACCGTCCACGTACAGAGACTGCCCCGTCACGTAGCTCGCCTTGTCCGATGCCAGAAAAGCCGCCACCTGCCCAATCTCGTCTGGCGCACCCGCACGTTTCAGCGCGATACTCTCCAATACAATTGGCAGGATCTCGGGGTCCTTCATCACCCAGCTTGTCATGTCCGTGTCGATCAGACCCGGATTGATACAGTTGACGCGAATGTTGTGCTCGGCCAGTTCAACCGCCAGATTCGCAGTCAGCGCCTCAACCGCCCGTTTACTCGGCGCATAATGAGCCCGGCCCGGCAACACCATCCCCGCCTGCACCGAGCCGATGTTGACGATGGCGCCACCCTTCCCACTGTCGATCATATGCCTTACCGCAGCCTGCGCACACAGAAACTCGCCCCGAAGGTTGATGTTGGTTACACGTTCCCACTCCTCCGGCGTAATCTCCAGGAAGGGCACGATCGACTCCACACCCGCGTTATTCACCAGGATATCCAGACCGCCCAGCTCCGCCACCACCTGGTCCACCATCGCCTGGACCTGGTCCGGCCGGGCAACATCGGCCATCGCGACCACCGCCCGAACACCTGAATCGCGGACCTCCTGCGCCACCGCCTCGGCCTGTTCCGCCCCCTCCACGTCGTTGACGGCCACGTCGGCCCCCTCCGCCGCCATCGCCAGGCAGATGCCTCGCCCTATCCCGCGGCGGCCACCGGTTACCAGCGCAACCTTCCCTTGCAGAATTCCCATCTCTACGCTCCTTTACCCTTTTCGGTTTCAGACCTGTCACGCCACCTTTCGCGCACATTCGGCGAAACATAGCGTCCCGTTTCATCGCCCTGCGGTGGGAAATCTCCTGTATCGCACATCGCCAGGAATGGATTGTCCCGCACCTCAACCGGAAACTTGATGACCGAGCGGCGTCTCGCCGACTCATAAATGCCGATCATCACCTCGGTGACCTTGCGTCCGTTTTCGCCATCCAATGGATGCGGCGCTCCCGTTTCAATCGTCCCGATCAAGTCCTTGATCTCAAGCCCAATTGCGCTGACAGGAGCAGGCCACTCGATCTTTATCTCTTCGACTTCGCCGCCCCGATAGATGCGCAGCGCAGGTGCATTCAGAAGATCGGCGCTGCGGAATACGTCGCCGTAGAGTTCCAGTCTGCCCTCTTCGCCGTGAATGATGAAATGATGGTAGCGATGGATCTCGTCGTTCCAGCTTGGGTCCAGCGAATGCTGCCGCCTGATCCTGCCATCGAATGCGGGCGAGCGTGCCATCCAGCCCCAGACCATGCTGGCCCTCACCTGGTTCGTGAAAGCCAGAAAGGCAATGCCCGCATTCTCGCAGCGGTGACCGTAATACTCATAGCCTTCATGCCCGTCTACTTGCCCCAGAAGGTGATCGACTTCCGGCTCTCCCAGCAGCGCCAGCAGCATATGGATCGTGTGGGTCCCGTCCGTCATCAGGCACCCGGCCTTGAGCGAGGCCTCAGCGGAAACGACGCGGCCGATCGCACCGCCGGCAATCAGCTCCCGGGCGCGCACGTATTGGGGCATATAATGGCGCTGATGGCTGATCGTCAGCCGCGAGCCGGACGCCCGGCACGCCGCCAGCATCTCGTCCGCCTCCGTCAGATCCATCGCCATCGGTTTTTCACACACGATCCCCTTCGTCCCCGCCTGCGCCGCTGCCACCACCATCTCACAGTGCAGTGCATCGTGCGTAACCACCGACACCAGTTCTGGCTGAACTTTAGCCAGCATCTCCTTGTAATCGGTGAACAACCCCTCAGCGCCCGTCTCCTCGGCGAAAGCCTGCAGAGCATCTTCGGAAATATCGGCCCCCGCCGCGATCGGAATACCCAACTCCTTGTACGCCTCCATATGGCCCCGGGCCATGCGTCCACACCCGATCACCGCCGCTCTGAATTCAGTCATTGGAGTTTCCCCTGTCGAAATCAATGGAGAAATGCATGTTTCAACTATGGTTCGCTGTGGTTGCCGCGCTCGCCACCGTCTCGTCTCGCAGCCGTCGCGCGTAGTCGACATTATACTGAAGCCGTCCCGGTATGACCGCGGCCCAATCGATATCCTTGCTCTCCTCAGGACGCGGATGGAGGCCGGCCCTTACCTGCTGCTCCCCCCGCCACAAATGCCGCACAAAGCGGGCCATCCGGGTCGGCGTCAGATCGGTGAAGCTCCCGAGGAACGCCTCGTCATACATCGGAATCGGAATAAACCCCCCGCTGTCCTCAATGTTCAGATGAACGTTCGGATTGGCCTGGTATAGAATCTCCACGACCGCTGGCAGATCGACAAGGCCCCGCCCCAACGGCGCACCGCCCTGCCAGTTATAACCTTCCTTGGTGGGATAGATGCACGTGTCTTTGAAATGGGTCGTATGCACGTACGGCGCCAGCACACGCGCCGCGTCAACCGGATCCTCGAGCAGCCCCAATGCATTGGCCGTATCCAGGTTGACCTTGACGAGCTCCGAGTCGACCGCTTCAATGATGTGTACAAGCTCCAGCGAAGTCAGATCGACATGCAGCTCCATCGTGATCACTGCGTCGAACTCCGCAGCCATCAGGCTCAGCTCTCGCAATACCTCGATCGTCAACTCGATCTGTTCCGCCAGCGTCGGCGCAGCAAACGTGCGCTCCTTGAGCAGACCAAAACAGGTATTCAGTATCGGAGCATTCAACCTCTTGGCCAGCGTGAAAAGTGGCTTCCACTCCGTCACCATCTCGGCCACGGTCCGCCTGCTCTGACCGGGGTTGACACCGGCGCCGGCCAGTTCAAGATACAGCCCGTGGGCCTCTGCCTCTTCCGACAGCCTGTCCACATAGGCATCGTCGCGCCCTTCCAGCAACCTCGCCGAAAAATGCAGGCCCTCCATGCCGTGGGCCCTCGTCAATTCCAGGAGCTCCAGCGGATCAAGGCTTACAGCTTTCAGCGTCAGAGCGTCAAGACCAACTTTCATGGGAACTCCTTTCTAGGTGACGGGTGACGAAGCACACCTTCACCTGCCGGCGCAGTTCAAAATCATGCGAGCACTTCGCCCATTTTAACCGCCTGAAAAGTCTTCATCCGCACCAGCAACCACAACGTGCCGATCGCTGCCACCAAAACCATGGCCATCATCGCCAGCACCAGCTGCGTTACATCGTCCCACGCGATCTGCACGACAAACGGCGGGACCAGATCGGCCTGGTCGTGCCCAATCTGGTAGAAGGGTATGAATAGATAGCTGCTCAGCAGGCCCAGGTAACTGCCCGCCGCGATGCCCACCGTCGTAACCGTCACCTGTTCGCCGCCAAGCGAAAAGACAAGCTGGCTTGTCGAAAGTCCCATCGCCCGCAATATGCCCAGCTGGATGAATCGCTGCCGAAACGACAATGCCGAGTAAATCACCAATGCCAGCATACTCAGTATGGCTACGGCGATGAAGCCAACCGAAAGAAACCCGAACAACCCGACCCGCGCCGGCCTTGCCTGCGCCTCCGCAAGCTCCGAATGCGCATCCTCCATCGATATTATCCTGTAGCCAAGTTCGTCCAATGAACTTACCAGAAGTTCCGGATCAATGGCTTCCTCAGTTGCCAGCCAGACCCTGTAAGGGACCTCATGGCCAATAAGAGAAAAGATGTAATCTAGGTTGGCGACAAAGAACTCTCCGTCCCGCGGGTAGACGGTCGGAAACAGCTCCATCGCCCCCACGATCTGAAAATCGAACGTCGCATTACTTGCTTGGACGAGCCCGCTCAGCGCGATCGTATCGCCAATCTGTAGCCCGAGAGCGTCCAACATCGATTGGCTGACAATGACGCCGCTATATTCCAGCGCCAGCGCGTTCATGAGCGCACCGAGCGAATCATTGGCAAAATCCGGCCGGAAATACGCGACCTCCGGGAAATGGCTGCGGTCGATACCGAAGAGCCTGCCGCTGACCAGCCTGCCGCCCACGCGTGTGGACACCGGGAAATCTCCGATACGGGTCGCAGCCCTGACCCCCGGTGCCTGACGGTGTTCGTCCACCGGCATGTTGATCCACACAAACTCCTCCTCCCCCTCTTCTACCGGTTCGCCGTTTTCAGAGGGAAGTATCCGCAGCGCCGCCCCCTCAGTCAGCGTGACGTCGGCCCCAACCTCGTAAAAGATGCGCGCCACCAGGTTGGCGTCCAGCGTGCGCGCCATTGATGCCGTAAAAGTCCCCAGGCTTGTGGTCAGAATGAGCAGCAGCAGCAGGCTGGTATAGACTCTGCCCGTGCGCGCCAGATTGTAGAATGCCAGCAGCATCGAGATCCCGCCCAGCCGCGCCCACAGCATACTCAGTATCAACGCAATGATCGGGAAGAGACGGACGGCCACCAGCGCCACCGCCAGAATAAACAGCGCCGGCGCCAGAAACAGCAGTGGGTTGTCCAGCGGGTCCGTGGGAACATCGGCCTGCAGAAAGGCGATCCGCCCCTGCGTCCTGAGCATGTAGTAGCCGTAACTCGCTACCCCCAGCAGCAAAAAGTCAAGGTACGAGCGTTCCCAGAAGGAGCGTCGCTGCCGGCGGCTTACCTCCTGCTTCGCCTCGACAATCGCCAGCCGCGCCGCCCCCATCGCCGGCAGCACAGTCGCGAAGAGAGCGCCCCCGATCGCGACAACCGTATACGTCATACTGGTCGTCGTCGTCTCGATCTGCAGCGGCGTCTGCGCCTCAAATGTCATGAAGTAGCGCGTCCCGCCAATGAACTGCGCCACCACCTTGCCCAACTCCGGGCCAACTGCCAGCGCAAAGATCCCAAGCGTAGCGCCCTGCAGCAGATAGATCGAAAAGATCTGACCGCTCGTCGCCCCCCGGCTCTTCAGGATCGAAATCTCGATCTGCTGCCGCTTTACCGTGCTGTCGGCGATCAGAACAATGAAATAGAGGACAAGCCCCAAAATGGGAATGCTGAAAAGAAGCAGCAATATCGCCTGCGTCGAAGCCACCAGCCGGTATCGCCTCAGCGCGGAGACCGGCGACAGTTCCAGATATGTCGTCGCTATCCGGCTCTTGATCTGCCGGTCCACACGGTTGACTCTGCCCAGGAACCGGTCCACGTCCTCTGCGCGCACCGAGTCGCCGTCAACAACCTTGTACCAGCCGACGTCCGTCAACGCATGCGGAACCCTCGCCCCAATCTCACTGATGTAGGTGTTCTCAGGAACGAGGAAAACATTCGCGAACGACAACGCCGGCAAATGCCACGTTGCGCCGCCTTCTGTGCGCGGAATCCAGATCCCTGCAATCCGTATCGGTATCTCCAGGCGCACAACATTGCCGGTCGATGTGCGCGCGCTTGGGTCGAAGAGCGTATACCCCTCCCCCACCTGCAGCCCCGCCTCCACCGCAAATTCCTCGCTGACAAGGACGTCGACGACCTCGTCACTGCCCCCCTCAACGTCTCCCTGCGCGGGAAACTCGCCTTCGGCAACCGATACGTACTCCTCAAGGCGGTCGATAAAGCCCAGGTAACCCCGCAATAGAGGCCTGTCCCGCACTTCATACTGCCCGTCACGCAGGGGAAAGACCTGGAACAAATCGCTCTTGACATAATGCATGTCCGAACGGTGCGGCAGCCCCAGATCCTGGTTATAGCGGGTCTCCATGTACTGGTCCAGGGCCGCGTACGCATCCCAGTCCGCGCCTTCGACGCTGGAGCCCTTTACATAGTGATAAAAGAAGGAGAATGCCGAGCGGTTTGGGACGGTCTGCAGCTCATGCTGCAGCAGGGAGCGGTTGGCCGCGTCAGTGTACATCGGCGGCGCCGACGCCAGCGCCACCACCACGCTCCAACCAAGCAGAAGACAAAAAGTCAGCACCGGTTCCGAACTGAAACGCCGGAGAGCAATTCTCCAGAGACCAAGATAGCTGTAAATGGAACGCATCGAAATGTGCAGGAGAGATCGCAGCGCTCCCGTGCAGCTTACATCTTGATAGCGCCGGAGCTAAGCCCTTCGACGAACAGGCGGCTGGTAAAGGCGAACAGGATGATGAGAGGAATCGAAGCGATTACATAACCCGCCATCAGTGGACCCCAGATTGTGTAAAACTGGGTTCGGAACGCATACAGTCCGATGGTCAGCGTCATCAATTCGTTGCTACGGAGTGTAACCAGGGGCCAGATAACGTCGTTCCATGTGCTGAGAACGTGCATGATTGCAACGACACCCAGAATCGACTGCGACAGTGGAATGCCAATGTGGCGGAATACCTGCAACTCGCTGGCGCCGTCGATCCTCGCCGCCTCGAACATCTCGCCCGGCAGAGCTTCGAAGAACTGACGCAGGATGAAGATGGCAAAGACCTGACCTCCAGCGATGTAAGGGGCGATCAATACCCAGCGGGTATTCAGAAGACCGAGATCCTTAACCAGCAAAAAAGCCGGAATCAGGGTGAGCTCCCCCGGCACCATCAATAGGGCCAGCACCCCGAAAAAGAAGAGCTCCCGCCCTGGAAATGGATAGCGGGCAAAAGCCCACGCTGCGACCGCCGCCAGAATAACCATACCAACCACCGAGGTGCCGCTGGTGATTATGCTGTTGAGGATATAGCGGGAGACAATGCGCCAGGCTTCAAGATAGTTTTCGGGGTGGAGCGGCATCGTGACAGTGAACGGGTAATGATCGAACTGGTGGATGTCCTTGAACGAAATGATAATCGTGATAATGAACGGCAGAAACATGAAAAACAGGAAGCCAAACAGTCCCAGATGGCGCCACCAGTCACCTGTGCGCCAAGCTCGGCGCCAGCCTTCTGTCAACGACATACGTTGGATCGGTTGCGGTTGCCCTTCCAGTACTGTCATCGATCAACGCTCCTGCCGGTCCAGTTTGACACGACCCTTACCTCTGGCCTGGTTGTCAGTAACTCCTGTTCACGTTCCGCTGACAACTCAATAGTCTCCCGTCTTTAAGAATTTCACATTCAAGATCGTCATTCCCATAATCAGCACAAACAGGAACAAGGCGATTGCTGAAGCATATCCCATCTTGTTCCACAAAAAGGCGTTGTTGTACATCCACAACCCCGGGACCACACTTGCCGTTCCCGGCCCGCCGGCCGTCATCACAAAGACCGCGACCCAGCCCTGCAAACCCCCAATCACGGCCAACACAATGATCAGCTTGAACTGACCGAGGATGAGGGGAATGTCGATCGCGAAGATACGCCGTAAACCGGAGCATCCGTCGACCAGAGAACTGTCAATGATCTCGTCCGAGATCCCCTGCAGGCCCGCCAGATAAATGAGCACCGTGACACCGCCTACCCACGGGAAACCCATGAACGTAACCGCGTAGAGCGCTGTCTTCGGGCTCCCCAGCCACGGCTGCTGCCAGTCCTCCAGCCCGACCGCCTCCAGGAACGCGTTCAACAAACCGTGCGTGCCGTCATAGATGAAATGCCACAGCAATAGAATGACGATGCCCGGCACAACCGCCGGCAGGATGGTCAGGACGCGGTACGTGTACTTGTGTACATTACTGCGCAAATTGAAGATCAGTTCAGCGACGATGAAGGGAAACGTGACCGCACTGATCACCCGCCATGAAGTGAGAAGGCTCACATGGCGCAGCGATTTGAGGAAAATGTCGTCCTTGATGAAGAGCTTCTCGAAGTTACCCAACCCCAGGAACTCCGGCTGCAGACCAATGTCCCACTTGAAAAAGGCCCGGTAGAGCCCCATGAAGGCCGGGTAATAATTGAAGGTCAGCAGCAGCGCAAAAGTGGGAACCAGCATCAGGTAAACAAAACGGTAGCGGTAGATGCGTTGCCCGAGCGTCGACTGCCTCTCCTGCGGCACGCGCACGTCTGCCATCGTGGCGTGTGACGCAGGCGCACGAATCTCTTCTGTTGTCATTGCCCTATTCCCGTTCCTACACTGAAGGCGGGCTCCACGAGCCTATCCCCGTGGAACCCACCCACATCCATAAGCTTCAAATCCTGAGTCTCCAGCCCCCAGCAAACACCACTAGCAACCAGAAGTTCACTAAAAACTAGAAGCTACTAACCGCAATCCCAGCCGTTCTTCTCAATCGCCTCATCCGCGTATTCGAGCAGCAACTCATTGATCTGCTCTGCGGCCTCTTCCTGCGAAACGACGTCCAGCTTGAAGTCGGTCCAGATGGCGTCGATCTTCTCCCGCTGCTCGGTACCGATCTTGTCGGGATATGTGACCATACCGGCCTCACCCAACCCCTCGGTGATCGCGCGCAACGGTTCTCGCAGATCGGGATTCACGTCAACGCCCTTGATGTTGGGCAGGAAGGTGCCCGTCTCCGCGATCATGCGCCCGGCGTTCTGCGGAGCAGTCACGTAGCGCAGGAAGTCCACGGCCAGCGGCACGATTCCATCCCGCTCCGTCTTGGTTGCCATCGCCCACTGGGCTGCGGTGGCGCCCCCAATCGGCGGGGCTGCCTCGCCAATCGCGAAGGGCGAATCCGCCTCGGTGATGGTAGGTGCGTAGAATGTGCTCCACTCGAAATCGACCAGAGGGTCGGCCTTGAGGTAGCCGAAGCGCCAGCTGCCGTCTTCATATACGGCCACATCTTTTTGGAGGAACTTGCGGTTGAAGTCCGCGCCCTCGGCCGCCCAGTCCGGCGCCAGAAAAGGGATCAACTGCTTAACCAGTCGGAACCACTCGCCATATTCGGGATCTGTGGCGGTGTAGAGCCCGTTCTTCATGGCGCAGCCGACCTCCTCCAACGATGCCACGCCGCCGTCAGCGTTGATAATGTCATCCTTCTTGGCGTAGAGCATCGCCCCGATCTGGGACTGATACCATCTCAAGGCGGCGTTAGGAATGATGGTATCCTGCAGCGCCTCCTGAACTTCGATCCACTCACCGTAGGTGCTCGGACCTGATACGCCAACCTCGTCGAAAACGTTCTGGTTATAGAAGAAGAACGTCGTCACAAGGTCGATCGGCACGACATAGTGCTTGCCGTCCGGGCCGCGCTTGGCCTCCGTGGGAATCTCGTAGAACTGGTCCAACCAGCGCTCGCTGCCCGGTTCGCCGGCGCCCACGTAAGGATTGGGCTGTTCGAAGAAGGGATCCAGTGGAATCCACCAGTTCTTGTCGATCTCATCCTGCACCCAGAAAGAGTGCGTCCACACGATGTGCGGAATCGTGCCGCCGGCCTGCTGTGTTACGATCCACTCATGGCTGGCCAGGTTGTCCGGCTTCCTGATGATCTCGATCGTGGCCCCCGGATGATCCGCCATATACTCATCGGAGATCACCTGGATCATGTTATGAGGAAGAGGATTGTTGGGACCCTGCTCCATGCTTTCAGTGGGCGTATAGTGCTGCACCCAGATCTGCAGGTTGCCGGTCATGCCGTCTCCACCGTCCATCTCGCCGTCAGATTCCTGAGCAGCGGGCGCGGCAGGGGCCGCGCAGGCCGCCAGCGCGACGCCGGCGCCGGCCATCCCCATCGACCGAAGGAACGATCGTCTGCTGAGCTTGTTCATGCTTTTCTCCTTAAAGTGAAGGTTAAAGTGAATTATAGACTTCAGCGTAGTGCGTACCTGTAGTACCGCGAGTACATGCCTTTCGAAATAGTCCCATTAGGACTGAAATCACGGCCCCATCAGAGACGAAACAAATCCGACTCAGGAAATGCCTTGGTCACGACGCAATGCAACCTGTTCAATCCTCCACAATCGCAACCGCCCGCACAGGCGCACCGGTCGTCCCCACCCACTTCACCGGCAGCATCGAGAGCGTGAATCCGTGCGGCTGTGGAATCTCCTCCAGGTTGCAGAGGTTCTCCACATGATAATACTCATGTTCGTACATGACGCGATGCGCTTCCCAGAACTGCTTGCGCTCAAACATCGCCCACACCGGCGGGTCAAACGTTACCGCGTCAATGCCCATCACCTTCACCCCGCGCTCGATCAGCCACAGTGTCGCTTCACGCGTCATGCCGCTGTGCTCGCTCAGGTAGCGCTCCTCTTCAATATAGCTGCCCGCCCCCGTCCAGATCAGCACCAGGTCCAGCGGCTTGATCTCGTAATCTATCCTGCGCACAGCCTCTTCCATATCGGCTGCGCTGATGCCCGCTCCGTTCTCCTTGTGCCGGAAATCCAGCAGCACCCCGTCGCCGTAGCAGTACTCCAGCGGGATCCCTTCCGGCCCCGGCTTGCCCTCAACCAGGTGCTTCAGCGCGTCAATGTGCGTGCCGACGTGGTCTCCGAGAATCGTCAGATAGTGGGCCGTCAGCGAAGTGACGCCATGTTCCGCCGCCCCGATGCCGCTCGCAAAACCCTCCCAGTCCTCATACATCAGCAGCGTCGGGCGCGTCACCCGCGGGAAGACCACCATGTCGTTATGGACGGGCATGCTCAAGTCTATGACTCTGCGCCCCATGCTGGATCTCCCTGCCTTGCCCGCCTGCCAGCGGCGCGCAACGCCCTTCGGCTTCTTTTTGAATGACTGATGATTTAAGTTGGCAACTACCTGAATAGAGGAGATGCTCGTCTTTGAGCAGTACACTTCGTTCGTTTGCAGGGGACCAAACGTAAGGTTGAAGAACTTTAGGTTCACTTTCTACAATAAGCGCAATTATATATATGTAGAATTCAAAATCCAAATCGGGAATCCACCACAGGCGCATCCCAAAATTGGGGTGAACTTTCCCATTCCTCGGGCAGCGGCGGAGCCATGTCCAGTCCGCGATCAGCCCTGAGGCAGAGGAACCGGCAGTTCTCTCTCCTCACTCCTCTTCACTCTCTCCTCGCTCTTTTGGGCGGTCGGGCCTATTCGGCCCTCCCTTGTGCGGGGGCTCCGCCCCCGCAACGCCCCCTCTCCTACAACATGCCTCGCCGACCTGGTGTCGATATTCGTAACAGGTCCCTAATCGAACGAGATTCGCCCAACCAAGTCCTTCCAGTCCTTTCAAATTCCCATATGGGCAGGCCTTGCGCCTACCCACGCGCGTCACCGTCCCCACCCTCGCGCACCGGCCCTGTAGGGGCAGGCCTCGTGCATGCCCTCGCACGCCTATGCAGCCTTCCCTCACCTGCCTCTTCAAATGTCCTGTAGGGGCAGGCCTTGTGCCTGCCCTGTGACTCACCAAAACGTCGGCAAAAAACTCAGCAATCGTTGGCATCAATCTTCCGCCAGACTATTCCCACTCCAATTCTGAGATGCACACTTGCGGATCCCGAACCAAAACGGAAACCGTCCCTTACTGTATACTTGCTGTATCTACGACAATGAAGAGTCACAGACCCATCTCTTGAACGAGTAACTCAGGAGCAACGCTAAAATGGAAACTCGCGTGCAGAAGTGGGGCAACGATCTGGCCCTGCGCATCCCAAAATCCCTTGCCAATCAGCTTGGTCTCGAACTCAATTCGCTTGTCAGAATGTCACTGCGGGGAGACGCTTTGGTCATCGCACCCGTTCCACCTCCCCGTCTGAAATTGGACGATCTATTGGACCAGGTTACCGCGCAAAATCTGCATGGCGAAGTGGACACCGGGCCTGCCGCTGGCCGTGAGGCGTGGTAACGTCGTCCTAGGTCATCCACCGCCGCGGCCGCGCCACCCGAATCTGACTTCAATTGCGCAGACGGGACATGGACAGGCACGCCGCTTGCGAGCTCTTGGAAAGAGAAGGTTGTAGGGACGGCGTCGTGTAGTTTTGTAGTGGGATTCTACGACGCCTGCCCATCACACTCCTGACAGATCTGGGCAAGACGCGTCGAACCGCCGCTGCCGCTGAGTTCCGTCTCGTAATCGGTCCGCACCCGCCGCCCACTCTCACCGCAAAAGTCGCATCGGCCGTACGCCTGAAAAGGCGTGTACACCGCCCGCTGCGCCTCCTGCCGGCTGTGCTCCGACAGCGCCGGCGTCGCAAACCGCTCTACGAATCGCCGCACCTGGCTGTCCGCCTCGCTGGCAACCGCCCGCTCGAAGATCGGCATCAGCGCCGGGTCGTCCGGGCAACCGCCGTCCTCCAACGTATGCCACGCCGCCCGCCGCACCCGTACATCCGCATCCTGCATCAGCCGGTACAGCGCCGCCCACGCCGCCTCAACCCGCTTGCGCACGTGGCATGGACAGAGGTTCTCGGCCGCATGCAGCCGTTCGCCAGGGTCCTCGCTGTAGGCCATTTCAATCAGCCTCTGGACCTCCTCGCCCCGCACACGGTGTTCCCCGCCCTTGAATGCCGCCTTCTGATGTCGATTAAGACCCTTGCGTCTGCGTGCCATCTATCTGCTCACCTCCAGAGCCAGCCGTGTCGCCGCCCGCGCCGCCTCCGCCGACTTCTCACACCAACTGGCCTGCTTCGAAAGCCCCTGCAAAATCAGTTCGTGGACCTCTTCCGGTGAATCCGCCAGCCGCATCAGTTCGAGATCAGGGCCGGAGATATTCCCAGCCGCCAGCATCGTGCTGCGTAGCCAGTCCAGCAACCCCCGCCAATAGTCGGAGTTGAAGAGCACCACTGGGAACTGCCTGATCTTTCCGGTCTGGATCAGCGTCAACGCTTCAAACAGTTCATCCAGCGTGCCGAACCCGCCCGGAAAAATAACGAATCCCTGCGAATACTTGACAAAGTTCATCTTGCGTACAAAAAAGTAGCGAAACTCGATTCCTATGTCGACATACTCATTCACCCCTTGCTCAAATGGCAGCTCGATGCCAAGGCCGACCGAAGCACCTTCCTCCGGCTGCGCCCCGCGATTGCCTGCCTCCATAATCCCCGGCCCGCCGCCGGTGATTACCGTTAGCCCCGACTCCGCCAACAGACGCGCCGTCTCCACAGCCGCTATGTAGTTGGCATCGTCCGGCCGCGTGCGCGCCGAGCCAAAAATCGAGACCGCGGCGCCCAACCCCGCCAGCGTGTCAAAACCCTCGACGAACTCCCCCATAATCCGAAACACACGCCAGGGGTCACTGTCAGTAAACGGCTCCCCCTCCCCAACAGGGGATTCGAGAATACATTCGTCTTGGGTCCTCCGTTTCTGCATTCCGAAATCTCCAGACTTCATGCCGTCGCCGGCATCCGGTACAGTGTAACCACAAATTCAGCGCCGCGCTCTTCCAGCTCCGGCTCCGGCAGCCCCCTCTCCGCCGCCAAGCGAAAGATGCGCACAATACCCGTTCCCAACCGAGTCATCAACCCCAGTTTTGACATCAGTGAGAGTATGATGGGGTTGCGCTCCACGTGAATGCCGGCACGAACATTTTCTATCGTAACACCATTTGGCAACTGCCCGGGACTGTGAATCTCTAGCCGGTCTTCAAAGAGCATAACGCGTACCGGGGCCGAAATAGAGTAATCCCGATGGACGAGGGCATTCGTCACCGTCTCTCGCAGCATTTCCGGCGGTAACTCCGCTTGCACTTCCGGCTCGAAGCCGCGAATGACGCCTGCGTCGCGCAAGTGTAGCCGCAACAAACGCTCTATCTGTTCCAACTGTTGCGGCAGCCTACCTTCCACAGTTTTTCGGTCAAGTATGACTTCGCCCGCTACAGCTCCCTCGAAGCGAGCGAATTCAATCCGTGCCGTTGGCATTATGCGCTGCGGTTGACGGCCGAACAGCAGCGCCCCCGCGACCGTTAGTTCCTCTCCTGCCATGCACTTCAAATTGCGCAACAAGCGCGCCAACTCTTCTTCTGGACGGTCCCTATCCTCACTTACCCCATAGGCTGCAGCCAGGAATGTGCCAAAAACCGGCAAATCCACGTCCGCCAGCCCAGCTCCAGAGAGAACTGATTCATCGAAAAAGAATGAACGAACGGCCATATACATACGGCGAATCTCTTCCCGTGAGGCCAATCGCTTGCCCGAATTCTGACGAACATAACACTGGCCCCGCTGTGTGTAGTACGGTCGGTCAAGCCCGCGAGCAATCGTGATCTTCAGAAGCCGCGTTACGCCAATTTCAACCTGTTCAATAAAAGCCGTGGCGCGAGGAGTAATGTTGTTTGCCAGTATCTGGTCTACGCGCTGGCGCGCGCCATCTATATCGGTCACACCTGAAACTGTGCCGTCGTCTTCAATACCCAACCACAGCACGCCGCCCTCCGTATTTAGAAAGGAGATAAACGCCGTAGCCAGACTCTCGGGGCGCGCCGCGGCCGACTTGAATTCGGCGTACATTGTCTCGCCGTCCTGCACCACCTGGGCAATCTCATCCGCAGTCATCAGACTCCCTCAATACCCCGCATTCACATACCCCGCCTGCGCGCCGGGCCCAAATCCCAACTCAAACCGTCTTTCCCGAAACTCCTCCAGCACACCGGCATACCGGGCATCGTCAATGAAATTCTGCCGCTCTGACGCATCCCGTTCCAGATCGAACAGCACCTCCGGCATCTCCTCACCGTAATACTGATACTTCAGATCATCCCACTTGATCATCAGATTGCGCGCCCCAAACTGGCTCACACTTTCGTTGCGCCAATCTCCCCCATCGCCCCGCATCAGCGGCGCCAGACTGCGGCTGTCCAGCCCATCCGGTATCGGGATCTCGCACAGCTCGCACAGCGTGGCAAACAGGTCGCACAGATTGACGTTTTCATCGACAATCCTGCCCCCGCCAAACGACTTGGGCCAGCGTATGATGAGCGGCACCCGCGCACTGGCCTCGAAAAACTTCTGCTTTTCCCAGATACCGTGTTCACCCAGCATCTCGCCGTGGTCACTGGTGTAGACGATGATCCAGTCGTCAAGATCCTGGCCCACGTGCTCCAACGCGCGCAACAGTGAGCCGTACATCTCGTCGATCGACTCAATCATGCCGTAGTAGCCGGCGACGGCGCGCCGCAACTCCCGCGGCGAGGCATCCACGCCCGGCCGTACCTGCTTCTGGCTCAGAAATGGATGATCGAATACCGGTTCATCAAGAAACGGTTCCACCCGGTTCAGGTAGTATGTGAACTTCTCTTCACTCGTGAAGTACGGGTAGTGAGGTTGATTCAGACTGACTTTCAGCAGCAGCGGACGTTCCGGCTGCTGCCGGTCATAGTACGGATCGGTGAAGTACTGCTCAATTAGGTCGAGCGCGCCGGTCAACGCATACTCGTCCTGGACGATGTGCGGCGAATGGCCCACACCCGCCCGCAGCACCTCCTTCGTGTCGCTCCACTTAACCTCCCCCAACCCCCTCGTGTACCGGGCAAAAGAGTCCTCGTCCCGGTCCGCGACAAAATGCGGGCCCACCTGCATTGCCGACCCGATGCGCTGGCTCCACCCCTGCATCTGGTCGGTCCCAGTGTGATGCAGCTTGCCCGCCGCCGCCGTATGATACGCGTATTGGCTGAATCGTCGCGCAAACGTCATATGCCCCACCGGCAAATCCTGGGCAAAGACTTCGCAGCCGCAAGTACGCGGCAGCTGACCCGACATCATCGCCTGTCGCCCCGGTATACAGATCGGCGAAGCCGCGTAAGCGTTTCTGAACACCACGCCCGTCTCCGCCAGACTGTCCAGCGTGGGCGTACGCACGACCTGATCGCCCTCGTAGCCGGTAATGTCCGCCCGATGTTCGTCGCTCATCAGAAAAAGTATATTTGGTGGCATATGGGGTACCCCTCCGAGAAGAAATTGTGGATGGCAGTGTTCTGCCCGCGCACCTGCTCATGCGCCGGATCGGAAAATGTGCTGTTATTACTGCTCTGGACCTTCTTGCGGAGCTGTCTTCCCCGTCAGCGCCAACACAGGGAACCATCAGAATCTGGCTTAAGCAACCCAGACATACGCCCCCGCGTTTCTGCCGGGCCGGTGGGGAACTGTTATTTCCTTGAGCCGGGGATAGGCAAGTTCGAACTGCGTTCAGGACTTTCCTTGCCGCAGGCGGGCCAATTCGGCTTCCAATTCCTGTACGCGCTTAGCCGCCTGCCGGTGGGCCTCCTCTCCCGCATCCGCACGCCGGGCTTCTGCATCCGCACGTTGCGACTCTGCTTCGACCAGAGACTCTGCTTCTTCCGCCCTGTTAACCGCGACCTGATAGGTCGGAAGGACAAACCCCGAATACACCTCGTCCAATGCTAACTCTTCCAGGCGCGGCTGCCGCCAAAGATCCGAATGCCGGAACTGCAAGCCGGGAAGGATCCCTGAGCGGATGACGCCCTGGTCATCAGGCGCAATCTCCTCGAAACTGTCCTCCAACGTGAGACGGTAGAAGTGCATGTGCTCGCCGCTGGGATCGAGAATGTAGTACTCCTGCACACCGCCCAAGGCGTAGTCAGTTTTCTTCTCCTCCGTATCCCGCAACACCTCAGCAAGAGTGGAATCGGAAACCGCTTCTACAATGAGATCGCACACGCCCCCAAAGTGACGGTGGTCGGTATCTCTCCACGGCGTCGGATTGCTCCTCAGAATCACGCCAATGTCCGGCTTCCGTACCTGCACTCGTTCACCGGACGGCTCTTCAGCATCCTCCATCGTCAGGACAATACCGGTTTCCAGATTGATGAGATTCGCAATGTCGTGCGTGCTAAGATACCGGCGCAAAAGGTCCAGAAACCAATTGTAAAGCTTAAGCTGCCGCGGGTTGGGCGATGGTTTGGCCTCCAGTCTGCCGTTATTCCATTCATAGCTGACGTCCATGTCTGGATAAGGGTTCTCATACCACTTGCCCCAATACTCTTCTAAGCTGACATAGCGCCCTTCATCCGGAGCCCAGGGATTCAACTGCCTGTCGGGGGGCGCAGCATCTTCCTCAGTGGTGGAACCGTTGGATTGCGATGAATCGACCCGCGTTTGAGGCGCGTCTGACGCCAGTTTTGCGCGTTCCATGGTCTCTCCTCCGCCTTAGAAAGTACTTTCCCGAGCGGTACAACTGTTCTGAAAGGGATTCTATCACGAGTCCCCGACCGAACCCAACGGTTTCCCACACAGGCGCATCCCAAAATGGGGACGAACTTGTCAACACCTCAGCTAGCAGCAGAGCCGTACCCATCTCGCGCTCACCCCTGAGTCAGGGGAAACGGCAGTTCTCTCTCCTCACTCCTCTTCACTCTCTCCTCGCTCTTTTGGGCGGTCGGGCCTATTCGGCCCTCCCTTGTGCGGGGGCTCCGCCCCCGCAACGCCCCCCCCAACAACATGCCTCATCGACCGGGTGTCGATATTGGTAACAGGTGCCCAATCGAAGGAGTTTCGCCCAACTACGGCCCGCCACTCCCATCAGCTCCCCGTAGATGCCGGCCTTGCGCCTGCCCAGTGCCCCCAACTGATGGGCCCCACCGTGCGGCCATGCTTGGCTCCTGTCCTGTGTCTCTCCAAATGCCGGAAAAAATTCCGGCCACCGCTGGCAATGATTCGAAGCCAGACTGTTCCCTACCCAAGCCTGGGATACACCCCTGAATCGACATCATTTGACGATTTCCCCCAATGACGTTGTAATTGTCAGACACTTTCGTCCAAAGTCCGTCAGCACGGCTGCCCAGGCCTGCGCACCCCCCCTGCACATTGCCCGGGAGCTTGCTCTCCAAACAGTGCCAAGGAGAAGAATCAAAGTGAGCACCCTTTACTTCGAGAAGCTCTCCCAGTACGACCGTGCCGCCGAGCCGGTCTCCTTCAGCATACCCTTCGCCCAGGGAAAACTGCCCGGCGCGGCCCATATTGTCATCGAAGACGGCGGCGCAGCGTTGCCATCCCAACAGCGTGCCCTGGCACACTGGTCCGACGGCAGCGTCAAGTGGCTGCTGGTCCACCTCCAACCCGACCTCCCCGGCAACCTCTCCAAAACCATCACTTTTCGCATTGCCTCCGACCCCGCGCCGCCGCCGCAGCACCAAGTGCAGGTGACCGAGGACGCCGGCGGCCTGCAGGTCGACACCGGCCCTCTCAGTTTTCGCGTGCCCCGCGAGGGCTTCCTCCCCGTCCAGGACGTCACTCTCGCCGGCGGTCCCGCGTGGCCTGCACCTTTCGCCGGCTTCACAATGGAGACCGATGCAGCCGCCGCGAGTAGCGGCAGCGGCGCCGTCGAACTGGAGATCGATGAGGCTGGTCCCCTCCGCGCCGTCATCCTCGTGCGCGGCCGCCACCTGCAGCCTGACGGTTCCGAATTCCTGGCCCTGCGCGGCCGCATCACCGCCTACGCCGGCAAGCCCTACATCGAAATCGAGCACCAGTTCCTGCACACCCTGGACTTACAGGAGGTGACACTCCAAAGCCTGCGCCTGGACTTTGCCGCCTCCCCCAACGGGAATCCGCCCCAACTCGCCCTCGGCGAAGGCTGGTATCGGACCTCCATCACCGAGAGCGAAAGCGAAGTCTCACAGACCTTGGACACCGAAACAATGCTCTACCAGTCCAACGAGCACTTCATCGACTCCTACTATGGCGATTTCTGGACCGACTGGCGCGACCAGCAAGGCGGACTCTGCCTCTCCATCCACCAGGCCCACCAGAACTTCCCCAAAAGACTGCACGGCCACACGCAGGGCATCGCCTGCTGGCTCTATCCCGCCGGAGAACCGCCTGCTCCCATTCTCCAGGGCATGGCCAAGACCCACCGCATCCAGCTCCACTTCCACGGGCCCGACACGCCCCTCGATGACCTCAGCCAGCGCAGCCTGCAGTTCCAACTGCCGGACCGACCCGCGCTGCCGGTGGAATGGTACCGCGCCAACAACCCCTGGATCGAGACCTACTTCCCAGAAAATCTCCCCCGCCGCCTCTTCACCGATCTCAATAACCTCCACGACGGGCGCCCCAAAGCCCTTGGCATGATGCACTTCGGCGACGCGCCCGATTCCGGCTACACCAACCAGGGCCGCGGTGGCGGCGAAAACGTTTGGGTCAACAACGAGTACGACCGTCCCCACGCCTGCACCCTCTACTACGCCCTCTCCGGCCAGCGCCGCGCCCTCGACTCGGCCCTGGTCAGCGCCCAACACTGGCTCGACGTGGACTTCTGCCACCATCACCCCGATCCCTTGATCGATGGCGGCCTGCGCATCCACACCCGCTACCACGCCACCGGAAGATGCACGCCTTCCCACGAGTGGACCGAAGGATTCCTCGACTACTACTTCCTCACCGGTCGTCGCGAAGGTCTGGAAGTGGCGAACTCAATTGGCGAAAACATTCTGCGTCACATGCAGTTGCCCTCAATGCAGCAACTGGGTGAAGCTTCCGTCCGTGAAGGCGGTTGGGCCCTGCGCGCCTACGTCGGCCTCTGGCTCGGCACAGGAGAACAGCGCTGGCGCGACGAGGCCAAACAGCTGATCGAAATGTTCCTCGACTGGCATGACGAATTCGGCGCGCTCTTGGCGCCATATACCAGCCACACCATGCCGCGCGTACCCTTTATGATCTCCCTTACCGTATGCTCGTTTGCCCGCTACCTACTGATCGAGGACGATGAGAGAGTAAAGCGACTGATTGTGTCGGTGATGGACGATCTCATCGAACACTGTCTCGGCCCGGACGGGGTCTTCTACTACAAAGAACTCCCTTCCTTGCAGCGGACCGCGCCCACGCCCCACGCTTTCGAAGCGCTGACCTACGCCTGGCGCATCACCAACGACGAGCGCTATCTGAAGATCGCCGCCAACACCTTCGCTGCACTGACAGCAAACCTGGAAGGCAAGGAAAGCGGCCCCAAATTCGCTGATCCCTCCGGCGCCGTCATCGACGGAGTCGGCGGCGGACGCATCTTCGCCGACAAATACACTTCACTGATCCTCTACGCCGGCGCTGCCGCCCCCCTGGGCCTGCTGGACTGGTACGAGTATCCCTTTCCCGGCGCTGCCTGACCCTTGCAGGTAGGCCCGTCTTTTCGATATACCCAAAGCTGGCAGTACAAATTGCCCGTTGCCCGACATCCGCTCAACTGGAGTCGGCAACGGGCAAATTCGCCCACCGGGAGATGCCCCATGCAGGTAAAGCGTTTTTCTGCCAATCCAATCATCACACCCGCGCTGGACGAATCCATCGGCACCAATATAAACGGACCCTCACTCCTGCGCGTGCCCGACTGGCTGCCGAATCCGTTAGGTAAGTACTACCTCTACTTCGCCCACCATCAGGGTGCATTTATCCGCCTGGCCTATGCCGACGCCTTGTCTGGGCCGTGGACAATCTACCCACCAGGCACACTGCGGCTGGAGCAAACCCCTTGCTATCACCATATCGCCAGCCCCGATCTGCATGTCGACAACGACAGCCGCCGTATTCTGATGTACTATCACGGTCCATCAGTGAGGCGCGAAGAACTCGAAGCCGACCCGCTTAAGCAGGAATATCCCTTTCTCGAAGGCCAGCGCTCCCTGCTCGCAGTCTCCGAGAACGGCCTCGACTTTACTTCCGACACCGAAATCCTCGGCCCCAGCTATTTCCGGGTCTTCCGCTATCCCGACACCGCCGCAGGCTGGCACTACGCGCTCGCCATGCCCGGTATCCTCTTCCGCAGCCGCGACGGCCGCACCAATTTCGAACCGGGCCCGGTCCTCTTCGAGCGCGACCAGCGCCACGCCGCCCTCCTCCTTCGCGACGACATCCTCTATGTCTTCTACTCCCGCGCCGGCGATTGCCCCGAGCACATCCTCTGCGCAACCGTCGACCTGCGCCAGCACTGGAAAGAATGGAAAGCCTCCGTCCCATTCTCCATCTTGAAGCCGGAAACCGATTACGAGGGTGTCAACCTGCCCCTGGAGCCATCGCAGCGCGGCGCAATCCACGAACCCGCCCGCCAGCTCCGCGATCCCGGCATCTTCCAGGAAGGCGACCAGATTTATCTTCTATACTCGGTCGCCGGAGAGAGCGGGATCGCTCTTGCCGAACTCCATTTCAATTGACCCAAGTTCCCGCCTGCTGATACAATGCCAACTGCAATGTGCCGTGCCGCGCCGTCGGCCTTCGCAGTGGCTGGCTGACGGGTCTCGTTTCATGGGAACGCTAAATCGCTCCCAGCATAAAAGGCAACTTCCATGCCCGAATCCTCACCCGACATCGTCGTATACGGCGCCTTCTGGTGCCCCGACTGCCGCCGCAGCAAACAGTTCCTCGGCGAACATCGCATCCCCTATCAATGGGTAAACATCGAAGAGGACGCCGACGCCGAACAGCGTGTCATCGAAATGAACGATGGCAAACGTATCATACCCACTATCCTTTTCGCCGACGGTTCCCGGCTCGTCGAGCCAAGCAACGCCGAGTTGGCCGCAAAACTGGGTCTCAGAACGACCGCCAGCCGCCAGCACTACCCCGTGATCGTCATCGGCGGTGGCCCCGCCGGCCTGACCGCGGCCCTCTACCTGGCCCGTGAAGGCGTAGACATCCTTATCATCGAGCGCGCCGCCTTTGGCGGCCAGGCCGCGGCCACTGAAAAACTCGACAACCTGCCCGGATTCCCGGACGGTGTCGATGGCTTTGAATTCGCTCAGCGGCTCAGGGCCCAGGCCGAACGCTTCGGCGTTGAGCTGCTGCAGGCCCAGGATGTCGCCACAATCCAGCGCCAGGACAACTATCATCGCATCGAAACAGTCGCCGGCGACGAGTACAGCGCACAGGCCGTCCTGATCGCCACCGGCAGCCGCTACCGCCGCCTAAATGTGCCCGGAGAAAACGACTACCTCGGCGCCGGCGTCCACTTCTGCGCCACCTGCGACGGCCCCTTCTACAAAGGCAAAGAGGTGGCCGTAATCGGCGGTGGCAACAGCGCTGCCGAAGAAAGTCTGCTGCTGACCAAATTCGCCGAACGGGTTACACTCTTGGTGCGAGGCCCTGTACTGCACGCCAGTCAGGTCATCCAGGAATCTGTGTCAGGAAACGCCAAGATCGAAGTGCGATGGAATACCGAAGTCCAGGAATTCCTCGGCGCCAGGGCCCAACTGAACGAATTGCGGCTCTGGAATAACCAGGCCGAGGCCGAGTCGCACATGTCTGTCGATGGCGCCTTCGTCTTTATCGGCCTCGAGCCGAATACCGGATTCCTCGAAGGGACCGCAGTGCACCTTAACAGGTGGGGCTTCATCGAGACCGGGCATAATCTTACCCACGAATCGGACAAGCGCCTGCCGCTTTACCTGGACAGAGATCCTGCCGCACTGGAAACGAGCGTCCCCGGTCTCTTTGCCGCCGGTGACGTGCGCGCCGACAGCACGAAACAGGTCGCCTCCGCCGCCGGCGAGGGCGCAACCGCAGCCCTGCTGATTCGCGATTACCTGCGCACGGTCTGACCCCACTGGCCGCTTTCTCTTCATTAGCCACACGCCATTCTCGTATGGAGGAAATAGTGCTCACACCAGAACAACGGGAACAGATCGACGAGCAAGGATTTCTGATCGTAGAAAACGCGCTCGAACCCTTCGGTTTGGACCGCGTGCGCGCCGCCTACGAAGACATCCAACGTCAGACCGAACCGGCCTGGGCCGATTCTGTCCGCAACGGCACCTACAAGGGCGGCTACGGCAACGGTCCCGACGCGCACACCATGGGCGACATTCACCAGTACGACTCCCTCTTCCTCGACATCGCCGAAAATCCGCTCGTGCTCCCTATCCTCAAAGAGATCGTCGGACCCGACGTGCAGACGATGGAAATGGTCGCCCACTGCCATCACGCCGGCACAAACGCCCATACCGGCTGGCATCGCGACTGGCCCGCCTGGCGCCACCCACAGTTCATGCTCAAGGCCAAGGTCTTCTACTTTCTCGACGATCAGGCGCCCGACATGGGCTGCTTCAGCCTCGTTCCCGGCAGCCACAAGCTCGACCCGCACCCTTCCCGAACCGAGTACGTCGGCGAAACCCTGGAGCAGATGCCGGGTCTGAAAAAGATCGTCGCCAAGGCCGGCTCTGCCATCATTTGGAACGTTCTCTGCTGGCATTCAGGTCTGGCCAACACCAGCCCGCGCGACCGCCGCATTCTCATATACGGCTACATGCCCTTCTGGGTAAAAAAGTGGGGCAGCACGCCCCCGCCCCGGCACATCGTCGACTGGGCCGATACGCCGCACCGCCGCCAGCTGATGGGCATCCATGCCGTCGAAGGCCGCGCCGCCTGGGATCGAAAAGACGTGCCCTATCTGCCTGAGCACGCCGAAATCGCGACCGCAAAAAAATTCTGACTTCACCCTGTGGCGGCGCAAGCCTGTCGTCTGTCACCGCATGCTGCTCGTGTAGCTCCGCCGTATATGTCTGCCAACCATTACAATTCTCTCCGCGCCCAACGCTCGTCCACCAGGAGTTCTAACAAGGAGTCTCTATGTCCACCCCAATCAAATTGACCGTCATCGGCGCCGGTAGCGCCCAGTTTTCCCTCGGCCTCGTCAAGGACATCTGCCTTACAGAATCTCTCAGCGGCAGCCTCATCTCCTTCATGGATATCGACGCCGACAGGCTCGATATGATCCATAAACTTGGCGCACGCTACGCCAACGAGCTTGGCGCCGACCTCCGCTTCGAAAGCACCACCGACCGGCGCGATGCCCTCCAGGACGCCGATTTCGTCATCAACACCGCCTCCGCCAGCAGCCACCAGAAGCAACGGAACGGGCGCGAGTTGATGGACAGGCACGGCTACTATCACGGCGGCCGTATGCGTCAGAGCAACTTCGTCAACCTCGACCTCATGCTCGGCGTGACCGGCGATATGGAGGACATCTGCCCCGATGCCTGGCTCATCCAGTCGGGCAATCCCGTCTATCAGGGCTGCACCCTCATGACCCGCACCTCCAGCATCAAGGTCTGCGGCCTCTGCCATGGCCACTACGGCGTCTATCAGATCGCCAGAACCCTCGGACTGACCGACATGGCCGATGTCACCTGGCAGGCACCCGGCCTCAACCACAACATCTGGCTCACCCACTTCTACTACAAGGGCGAAGACGCCTATCCGATTCTCGAAAAATGGATCGCAGAAGAAGGCGAAAACTACTGGGAAACCCATGTCGCCGAACGTACCCACGACATTCAGATGAGCCGCGGAACCATCCATATGTACCGTATGTACGGTCTCATGCCCATCGGCGATACACCCCGCCGCGGCGCCTGGTGGTACCATACCGATATCGATACCAAAATGTGGTGGTTCCCCCAACCTTGGGGCGGACCCGACACGCATCTCGCCCGACCCTACTTCGTCGACAATCTGGAAAAACGCGTCGCCCAAATGACCAAACTGACCAGCGACCCCGCCACCAGCCTCATCGAGGCCTTTGGATCCGAAAAAACCCACGAGCAGCAGGTGCCCATCATAGACGGCCTGGTCAACGACAATGAGGGCCAGTATCAGGTGAACGTGCCTAACCAAGGCGCCCTGGCTGGTGTACCCGACGATGTCGTCGTCGAAGTCCCCGCCGTCGTCAACAGGAGCGGCATCCACCCCCTTCGCGTCGACCCGCTGCCGCAGAAAATCCTTTATACCCAAATAATGCCCGAAGTTCTCGAAATGGAACGCGAACTCCTCGCCTTCCAGACCGGAGACCGCTCACTCCTCTTCCTCGACGCGCTCGAATGCGAACAGACACATTCGTACAACCAGGCACTCTCCGTCTTTGAAGAGCTCATGCAGATGGACGGCAACGAAAAACTTAACGAACACTTCATGTGGGGCCCCGGACAGGAAATGCTGCGCCAACCCGTCCGCACCAAGGAGCCTGCCTGACCTGATCGCGCCGCACTGCATGGGGCGTTGCGTCTACTCGCCGCGTCCCATGCACCTTATCTAACAAAGTTCTGTGCGCATACTCTTCACCGTTCCACGCCTTATCGGTGGGCTGACACTCCTAACCTACAAGCGTCTCGCCGGCAACCTGGGCCTGGCCCTGCTGGCGCTCTTCCAGATCGTGCTGACCGTCGGCCTCCTCAGCAGCGCCGGTTTCTTCGCCCAGGCTGTCGACAGGGTGATTCTTAACGAGGAACTGGACGCCCTAAGCTCGCGTACCGGCCGCCCCCCCTTCACCACCCGCGTCTACTTTTTCCCTTCCTCTCGCAAGCCCATGGACGTGCCCGCCGCCGAACGCGCCGGCCGCAGTGTCGCCGCCACACTTTCCAGCGAGATCGGCCTTCCCATCGACGACGTCGGCGTCCACCTCGAAAGCGGCAGTATGATGTTGCTGTCCCCGGAAGGCGACGAGCGTTACGGCGAAGAAAGCAAATTCCTGACACAGGTTGACCTCGTCTACCTGGCCGGCGTCGCGCCCGAGCTGGAGATCACCGCCGGCTCCGTCTGGGAAGATCCAACTGGCAACCAGGCATCCACCGGCATCCTGCCGGTGCTCATGCATGACAACCTCGCCGCCGACATGGGTGTCCGTCCCGGCGAGAAATTCCGCGTCGCGCCAACCGCCGCCCTGCCCGGTACCGAGGTGGAAATCATCGGCCTGTGGCGGGCCCGCGACCCGGACGACACATTCTGGTTCCGGCCCCCCGACATCTCTATGAAGGAAGCCCTGTTCGTGCGGCGGGCCGACTATCTTCAGCGCGTGCAGCCCATGGTCGCCGGCAGCTCCCGCTTCGCCAGTTGGCGCATCTCCCTCGACGATAGCTCCCTCAATCCTGCCTTCGCCGCCGCCTACGCCCGCGGCTTCGAAAAGGGCATGACCGTCATCGGCAAATACCTGCCCGGCGCCGAACTGGATGTTTCCCCGCTCGACCCGCTCAAAGAGTTCGTCCAGCGTCAGACGACGCTGACCGTCCTGCTCCTCAGCATGAACGTACCCGCCATCGGCTTTCTTCTCTACTTCCTGGTCCTCATTTCCGGCATCATCGCCCGCTCACAGCAGCGGGAGACCTCTGTACTGGTCAGCCGCGGTGCCGGCACAATGCGCGTGCTGTGGCTCGTGCTGGTCGAGGAGTGGCTGCTTTTCATTTTGGGCGTGCCCTTGGGTCTTGGGCTCGGAATGCTGATCGCCCGCGGTATGGGTTACACTGACAGTTTTCTCGACTTCACGTTGCGCGATCCTATGCCCGTTTCTCTTCAGGGTGTTGATGTCTGGTTGATTGTAGCCGCGCTGGGGTTGGCCTTCATTGCCCGCATTCTGCCGGCGATCACCGCAGCACGCGCCAGTATCGTCGAATACGAAACCGCCTACGCCCGCCCCGACAAGGGCCCCCTCTGGCGCCGCGCCTATCTGGACTTCCTCCTCATCATTCCAACCGTTTACGCCTACCAGCAACTGGGCCAGCAGGAAGCATTCGCGCTTCTGGCGCAGGAGGACGCCTCCGAACTGTACAGCGACCCGCTACTCGTCCTCGCGCCGGCTCTCGTAATTCTGACCGCATCGCTCCTGATTATGCGTTTCTTCTCACCAATCATGAACCTGCTCGACAAGCTGGCAGGCCTGTTGCCCGGCACGGCTTTCCACCTCGCACTGCGCCAGTTGGGTCGACAAGGACACAGCTACCTGAATCCCCTCCTGCTCGTGATTATCTGTCTCGGCCTCGGGATCTATACACACTCTCTCGCTAAGAGCATGGATGAGTGGCTCGTCGACCGCATAAAATACCAGGCCGGCGGAGACTTCCGTTTCCTACCCGTTACCATTACCGAAGGAGAGACTGCAGGAGATTGGACCCTTGAGCCCGCCTGGTTTCTCGAGAGGTTCGATGCCGACCGCGCCATTCGCGTAGGCAACTACGGCATGCGTATCGAAGGGCTCTCCACACCCCGCGGGTCCAGAAAACGAATGGTAGGTGTGGACCGGGCTGAATTCGCCTCCGTCTCCTGGTTCCGCTCCGACTTCGCCGACGACTCCCTCGGCGGACTGATGAATCGGCTCGCCGCCGCCCCTGAAGCAGTGCTGGTCTCGCGCACGTTCCTGACAGAACAGCTGCTGCGCGTCGGCGACCGCCTGGACTTGTGGGTGATTCTGGAACCTGGCGTCAGTATGCGCACCGATTTCGTCATCAGCGGCGTCTACGACTACTTCCCTACTGTCGAGCAGGAAGAGATCGTTGTCATCGCCAATCTGGACTATCTGCACCTGATCGGCGGTGCCATCTATCCTTATGAGGTCTGGCTGAGTTCTCCGGACAACAACAATGGAGAAGAGGTGCGCCGGTCACTGCGCATCGGCGGCATCGAAACGCTGCGCTGGCACGATGTGGTCGGTTCACTTACCGAGGAAAAGGCGAAGTTGGAGCGGGTCGGCGTATTTGGCGCGCTCACCGTCGGCTTCCTGGCCGCGGCGCTCATGGCCGTGATGGCCTTCCTCATGCACAGTTACGCATCGCTGCGTGAGCGCTTCTACCAGTTCGGTGTTCTCCGGGCAATCGGCGCGCTCCGCCGGCAGCTGATCATCCAACTCGCCGTGGAGTACGCGGTCCTTGTCGCCTACGGGACTGCCGCCGGCGCTGTGATCGGCGTCTGGGTCTCCGTTCTCTTCACACCCTTCTTCCGTAGCGCAGCCGACTCCAAGGCCATCCTGCCGCCGATGCTGCCCGTCATCGCCGAAGCCGAAATCACACAGCTCACCCTCATTTTCATCGCCGTGATGGTATTCGTCATCGTCGCTGCTACCGCACAGGCAACCCAGCGGCGTATATTCGAAGTTATGCGCGTCGGCCAGGCCTGAATCAGAGAAGAAAAAAGAGGGGTGAGGAGCGCGAACACTACCTCGTTCGCGCTCCTCCATTTAAGCTATGGTCGGCTGCCGTTACTTCCATTCGGCTGCTCGTTGAACAGCTCCTTCACGCCGCCCAGCGCGCCCAGCACACCGGTCGCCTCGTAGGGCAGAAAGATCTTGGAAGCCTCCCCCTCTGACATCACCTTCAGAGCCTCCAGATACTGGATGGCAATCAGCCTGTCGTCCGGCTCCGCATCCTTAATCGCGTTGAACACCGTCGTAATCGCGTTGCCCTGGCCCGTGGCCTCCACCTCCAGCTTATACCGCTCCGCGTCGGCCACACGTTTCACCGCCTCGGCCTCACCCTCTGCCTTCAGAATCTGCGCCTGGCGGTCGCCGTCCGCATCCAGAATGGCGGCCCGCTTCTCCCGCTCGGCCTTCATCTGCCGGTGCATCGCTTCCGTCACGTCCGCAGGCGGGTCGATCCGCTTGATCTCTACCCGCACCACCCGTACACCCCACTTGTCCGTGGCGTCATCCAGCACCTCGCGCAGCTTGGCGTTGATATGATCGCGGCTCGTCAGCGCCGCATCCAGCTCCATCTCGCCCACCACGTTACGCAGATTGGTCTGCGCCAACTTGGTGGCCGCGTTGTAGAAATCCGCCACATTGTAGACCAGCTTGACCGGGTCCGTGGCCTCAAAGTAGACGATAGCATCCACCGTGACAACAACATTGTCCTTCGTGATCACCTCCTGCGGCGGTACGTCTACCACCTGCTCACGCATGTCCACCTTCTGAATTGCGTCAACAAAGGGCACGATTAGCGTGAGACCCGGCTGGACCGTACGCTGGTAACGCCCCAGACGCTCGACGACGCCCTTCTGATAGGGCTGCACAATGCGGATGCTTGCAATCGCAACGACAATCACGAATACGGCGATAATCGCCAGAAGTAAAATCGGCCCCAGTGTTGCAAACATTTCGTTTCTCCTTTATTCTGCCGCTTTGTTACGCGGCTGACTCGACCTGCTCGTCTGAATCCCTGCTCTCTTCGTCGGCTGTCTGAACCTGCAGACGTACACCGTCTACGCCCACCACCTTCACGACCTCGCCTACCTCTAACGGCACGTTCTCCATCGACTCGGCGCGCCATCTCTCGCTCTCTACCCGTACCATACCTGTACCCTCTAACGGGTCAACTGTCTGTAAGACGACCCCCCACTTGCCAATCATCCGGTTGCCTGCGATTGGCTGTACGCCGGGCCGTGAAATGCGGTCGGCGAAGGGCCGCGCCAGCACAACGGCAGCTATCGTAACCACAATGAAAACCACGATCTGCCATGCCATGCCTGCGCCCAAAAAGGCCACCAGCGCCGCGCCCAGCGCGCCGATGCCAAAACAGAGAAGCACGAACCCTGCCGTGAATATCTCGAACAAAAAGAACAATACGGCCAAAACGATCCATCCCCAACGCACAATCTCATCAACATTTTCGCCAAACACGATTGCCTCCAGTAGTTCTGAGGGAGCGAAATCACAACTCTCATCCCGCAAACAGCTGTTCCTCACTGTTTCGCGGCGCTGTCGCGTCCATTTGGGACGCGCTCTCAGATTTCAGACCTCGCCATCAGTATACGCGAACTATATGCCCTTTCCTAACACCAGGCTGACATCCCGCAGACGCGAACCTGACTCCCCCTACGAACGCGAAGAGGCCGGACATGCACCTTTGCATGCCCGGCCTCCCGGAGCCGAAATTGGTTGGAAAACAGAGGGCAAAGAAGGATGATTTCCCTCCTTTTCCATCCCCCTTTCGCTCGGCAGCTAAATCCAGTTCTGGTCCTGCAGGAAACTCGTCAACCCGGGGATCGAGAACCGTTTGCCCTGATAAGCCTGGAAACCATAGTACGCCAGGGCCAGGAAACCCATCAACACCAGTAGCGGCATCAGACAAGCTACAACAAGCCCTGTGACCAGCCACCCAATGATCGGCACCACTGCCACAATCGTCAGACTGACACCCAGGAGCAACCCGAACACGATGAAAGTTGCCGAAAGCGCCAGACTCTGGATCGCATGGAAGCGTTGAAACGGGCGCTTTTTGCTGCTCGCACTCAACAGCACTATGGCTGGCATCACCAACGGTATCAGAAACTGCGTCACGTAACACAGCATCGCGATCAACCGGTCGTCGCTGTCAGCCGTTACATCGATGGCAGCACTGTGCATGAACTCCCCGCGTCGCAGAGCACTGGCCGCCGCGCCGGCCTGCGTGCGCGCCGAGTCCGCAAACTGCTCGGCCGGCGATGGTTCGGGGCCCTCGACATAACCGGCATCGTCAGGCCCATCAGTGGGGGGGATGAGCGTCTCTTCTTGTTCCCCTATCGAACCCGTGTCGAACGTCGAATCAGACCAATCCGGATTCGTCTCTTCGATTCCGTCCGACCCCGTCTCCGAGGAATCCACCGCGTTCTGCTGCTCGTCTTTCCTGTTCTCCACTGCTCTTCTCCGTCGGTTTCGTGCGGCGGTACATGCCTAGTCGAGCCATCCGTACCTGCCGCCGGTCCCGCTGAAACCTTCTGATCTTTCACGACATCCAGACATCGGGGGAATCCACGATCTCTTCTGCGGACGCTGCAACGGATGACAAATCCGCCAAATTATCATTTCACTATCTGCATGCCGTTATATCAACTTTACGCAGATTCCCGCCGAAAGTTTCCGAAAGGCCCCGCTCAATGTGCTACAATTGCCGCTATGGTTCTTCAACCGCCAACGCCCCACACCTCGAGCGCATAAATGGTCCGTATCGTCTTCATGGGCACGCCCGACTTTGCCTTGCCCGCACTCTCAATCTTACACCGTGTGGCCGCACAGACTGATTGGCAGGTTGTCGGCGTTGTCACACAGCCCGATAGACGCGCCGGCCGCGGCAAAAGACTGGTCGCCGGGCCCGTCAAACTGTTCGCCTTGGAACACCGCCTGCCCCTGTTGCAGCCGAAGAGCTTCCGGCACAACGTCGGCTCGCGCCCGCCTGAACAACCGGACGCCCTCCCCTGGCTGCGCAGCTTGGCGCCGGATCTGATCGTCGTCGCTGCCTTTGGACAGATTCTCCCGCCGAGCGTGCTGAACATCCCGACCTACGGCTGTCTCAATGTGCACGCAAGTCTTCTCCCCGCCTACCGGGGCGCATCCCCCATTACCGCAGCGCTTCTCGATGGCCTGTCCGAAACAGGCGTTACCATCATGCTAATGGACGCCGGTATGGATACTGGGCCCGTTCTCACCCAGGCTACCCTGCCCGTCCTCGCCCGCGACACCACCGACTCCCTCAGCCATCGGCTGGCGGCTCTCGGCGCCGAGCTGCTCGCTGAGACGATTCCCAGCTGGCTGGACGGGAACACCGCCCCTGTCCCACAGGCCGAACTGCCCGGCGAGCCCTCCGTCTGCCCGCTGGTCAAAAAACAGGACGGCCGCATCGACTGGACTCTGCCGGCCCGGCGCGTCGAACGCATGACCCGCGCCTATACCCCCTGGCCGGCCGCCTTTACCACCTGGAAGCGGCAGAACTTCAAACTATGGCAGGGCAGCGTCATCCCCGGCCATGCTGCTCCTGGCCTTGTGGTCGAAGTCGACGGTCGCGTCGCCGTCGGGACCGGCGGCGGCCTTCTGGCCTTGCACGAGGTCCAGCCTGCCGGAAAAAGGCGTATGACCGCTGCCACATTTCTCAACGGCGCCCCCGATTTCATCGGCGCCCGCCTGGGCAGTTGAGCGCCCCAATGCCGCGCACAAAGGCATCGGGCACTGAGCCATTCGATTTGCCAGCTCTGAAGCCGCATGGTATACTCCTGCCTGTGTCGGGGCGTAGCGCAGCTCGGTAGCGCGCTTCAATGGGGTTGAAGAGGTCGGAGGTTCAAATCCTCTCGCCCCGACCTGAATCCAAAGGGAGGCGGCATCGGTACTACACTTCGAGTGATGTCGCCTCTCTTTTTTCTCGCTCCAACCCCTCAACCTGATCAAACTGAAATCGAGCCCAAAACTGCCGCGACGGCGAAATCGCCGTACCAGGTTCCGCAACGTCACTGTCCGTCCGACCCACGTACCATTTCGCAGTCATCCATCCCTTCCTGAACCCGTCGTGCCCCTGCGTCACGGAAAAGGCGTAAACTGTCAACCCAGTTTTCTTCCTTGCCCTCAAACGCTTTCTCGAATAAGCTTTCTTGACCCATGTTGAAAAGGAATCAGGTCAAGTTGGCCCTGACCGTGCTAGGCGCCTGGCTGATACTGGCAGCCGCAATGGCTGTCCTCCCCTTCCTCTCTTCTCTCCCGGGCTCCGAAACGGTACAAGAGAACACTCCGGCGATCGAAGGACTGCGCGTCCGCAGCATCCAACCCGGTGAACTGGAAATCTCGTGGGATGCGCCTGCCGACACGCCTCTCGACTATCGTCTCTCCTGGGCCCGCGCCGGCCAGAACTTCCCCATACAGCACGACGAACCCGGCAACGCCTACCCAACCAACCCTTCCCACGTGATCACCGGCCTGGATCAGGGCGAGCGATACCAGGTGCGGGTACGCGCCCGCTACGACGGCGCTGAAAGTGATTGGAGTTCCCCTGTAGAATCGGTGGTCGCATCCTCTTCCACCGATCAGGCAGCGCCCGAGGCCGCTCTGCCCGGTCCGCCCCAGGACCTCAAGGCGGAAGCATCCCACAATAGCGTAACGCTGAACTGGTCGGCGCCGGAAAGCTCTGGCACTGTTAGCGGCTATCAGATCCTGCGTCGCGATCGCGACGCGGATTCCGACGGCCAATTCCAGGTCTTGGAAGAAAACACCGGCAGTTCGGCAACGAGCTATGTTGACACCACAGTCCTGCCCGACAGGCGCTACACCTATCGCGTCAGTGCACGGAATGAGAACGCTCCGGGCTCCGAGTATGCCGATGTTGAAGCCAGCACGCAGGCCGCAACCACTGCATCTGCGCTGGAGCCCACCCCGAGACCCTCCCCCGCCGCCGCGCCAACCGCGTCACCTCCCCCCAACGCGACAACCGCCCGCCCGCAATCTCAGACACCGCCCCAGAGCGACCTGATGCCGGCCCTCGTTTCCGAAAGAGACGCCCTGATCGCACTCTACCATGCCACCGGCGGCGCGAACTGGACCCGGGACGGCAACTGGTTGACCCAAGAGCCGCTCGGGTCCTGGCAAGGCGTCACAACCGACAGAAACGGCAGCGTGATCGAACTCAATCTCAACAGGAACCGCCTGAGCGGGTATATCCCAGCCGGATTGGAAAGCCTCCCCAACCTGAAAATACTGCGCATGTCTGGCAACAACCTGGAGGGACCGATTCCGGTCGGCTTGGGCAACCTCTTTGCGCTGACAAATCTTGAGCTGGACAACAACAACCTCGTTGGTTCGATCCCCGTTGAACTGGGTAATCTCCTGAATCTGACATGGCTGGATCTATCGGGAAACGATCTCAGCGGCCCGGTCCCGACCGAACTCAGCCACCTCACCGGTCTGTCGGTTGTCGCACTGTCAGGCAACGGCCTGACCGGCCCCTTCCCCTGGTGGCTGAACGAACTTGATGACCTCCTGATTATTCACCTTGCAGGCAATGAATTCACCGGCTGCATGCCGGCAGATCTGCTCAACATACTGATCGAGGACCTCAGCGACACGCGCCTGCCCACCTGCAGAGAGGCGCTGACCACATTCTACTTTGCCACCGGCGGCCCGCAGTGGCAGCACAGCACAAACTGGCGGGACCCCGACAGCCCCCTCGCCCAATGGTTCGGCGTCACCACTGACGACGCCGGACGCGTTACCGCCATCGATCTCTCCGCAAACAGGTTGACCGGCTCCCTTCCCCCGCGCTTAGGCGCCCTCGTCCATCTGCACACACTTGACCTCTCCGACAACGAGCTGGTCGGATCGATTCCACCCGAACTGACCGACCTGACCATCCTGTCGGCCCTGTATCTCGGTGGCAATAGGTTGACCGGATGCATTCCTGCCAAACTCCGCGAAATCCAAAACAACGACCTGGCCGCCCTCGGCCTGGCCACTTGCCAATAGCCCCCCTCCCCCCAAGGGCATCTCGCCACTTCTCGCTCTCTCCAAATCGCGACCTTGATTCAGCCGAGCACAGGCAACTCTCTCGCCTCTCTCTTCTCCACTATCTCCTGGCCTTTGGGCCGTCTTCTCCCCGCTTAGTAGCTACGGTATCTCTAACCATCCGCCAAATGATATAATCCAATGAAACCGCATCGTATCAGTCCCTCGACCGCTAGAAGCTTGCTATCTGTCCTGGTAAAAGGAGAATCCAATGCGAGTACCCAACACCGTCCGCCTACCCGTGCTGTTGCTGTGCGCAGCAGTTGCCTTTGCCGTCTTCTACGCCACCTCCCAGATCACCCCTTCCTTCGCCAGCGAAGGAGACGACCACGCCCACGAGGAAGCCCCCACGCTCGAAACCCTGACCGAGCGCATTGCCGCTCTGGAAGCCCGCCTGGCCGAACTTGAAACGGCAGAGGACGAGATGGCCGCAGAAAAACTCGCCCATTCCGTCTATGACGCCGTCTCCGCAGCCTATCTTCTCGACAAGGTCGACATCCACGCCCTGCACAGACGCCTGAAAGACGGCGACGGCATCATGCCGGGCGACGCCGGACAGATCAAATTTCTCGTGCCCCTCCTGAACTCTGTTGACTGGCCGCAGGAACTGGCCGAAGAGGCGGAGACGCTCGCCGAAACACTTACAAAGCTAACAGCGTCACTTGCCGACGACGATCTGGAAAACGCTGTGCCCCTCTCCTCGACCGCGCACGACGAGCAGCACCACTTTTCCAGCAACGTCTTCGACTGGTTTGACTGCCTGCAACTGTCCGAAAAGGAGATGGAAGCGGAAACTCACGAAGAGGGCGAAGAAACTGAGACTGCCCATGATGACCACGGCCACAGTAATGGCCACGACGACGAAGAAACGAGCGACGATAACGGCGGCCAGGAAAGCGGAAACGACAAATGCGTTCAAGTCGATTCCGATGAAACACAGGACGACGGCCACGACCACAGTCACGGAGGCTAGCCTGTGATCGCATCCCAACCGCGTAAAGGTGTAGTCAAACTGGTATGGGTAGCCGTACTGCTGGCCACCATCCACTACCCACTATCCACTGCCGTCCTGGCCCATGCCGACTACGATGATGCCGTGCCCGCCGCCGGTGAAGTCGTTTCCCAGGCGCCGCACCAGGTACAGGTCTGGTTCACCCAGGAGCTCTTCCGCCGTGAAGGCCAAAACAGCCTTGAGGTCCACGGCCCCGACGACCAGAGAGTAGACCAGGACGACGCCGCCATCGACGATGACAACCGTAAACTGATGACCGTCTCACTCCAATCGGACCTGCCCAATGGCGTCTACACCGTCCGCTGGCGCACCTTGTCCGCAGACGACGGCGATGACGCCGAAGGCGAGTTCCAGTTCACTATCCAGGCTGACGAGCCTGAGGCGGAGGCCACACCAACAGCCACATCAACACCCGCGCCAACTGCCACCGAGGAGGCCGACCAGCCTTCGCCCACGGATACGGCCGCGCCGGAAAGCGCTGAGACTGAATCGACGCCATCGGCTTCCGATCAAGCTTCAGATGAGTCCGAACTGCCTCCAGACCAGGCTGACCAAGGACTAGGGATTCCCTGCATGGGCAGTTCTTTCCCGGTACTACTGCTTCTCGGTGCATTCCTCCTGGCCCGAAGACGCAAAGGGCTGGGCGAGCGCCAGTCTCCGAGCAACTCGCGCAGCTTGAGCGGAAAGAACAGTTAGCAGCACGATGTCAAAGCCTCCCTGGCGTGGCGCGGCCAAGCCAAAAGGGGCGGCCGTCAAGAAGATAACAGCAGCGGGCCTGCCGCTGGTGTGGTTCGCCGCGGCAATGGCTCTGCTGCTGTCGCCCTCCGCCGCCCGGGCCCACGCCCTGCTCGTACGCGCCGACCCCCAGCCGAACGCAGAACTCACCCAGCCGCCCGAAGCCATCCAGTTCTGGTTCAGCGAACCCCTGGAAAAGACCTTCACCGGCGCCCGCATCCTCGACGCCGCCGGAACCGAAATCCCAACCGGCGCGCCGCAATTCGACCCCGACGACCCCAACCACCTCACCCTCCCGCTCGAGAGCATCGAACCGGGCGTCTACACCGTCGTCTGGCAGACCCTCTCCAGCGTCGACGGCCATGAGTGGGTCGGCTCTTTCCCCCTCACCATCCTCAATCCCGACGGCACGCGGCCTGCCGGCACGGCCGTTGAAGTCCCCGTCCACCGCCAGCAAGGGCTTCCGCCCCTCACCGATTCCATCCTCCGCTGGATCTCGCTGCTCGGCGCTGCACTGCTGGTAGGGCCGCTGTCCGTCCGCTGGCTGCTGGCGCAATCTGGGACCGACAAACACGCCGAAAGTCGCTTCGATGCGCTTATCAGTTCAACCGCGTTAGTCGGCGTGTTACTCCTTTTAGCGTCAGGATGGCTGCAATTCCTGTTCAAGTCACTGCGCCTCGAAGGAACTGATGGATTCCTGGAACTCCTGCTCGCCACCCGGCCGGGTCGACTCCTTCTGATACGACAGACCCTGCTGGCGGGCGTTGTCCCCCTGCTTTACCCCAATGGTTGGGCCATTATTCTCTTCCAACGACCCGTTCCGCCCGCCTTGGCCCGCCGTCTGTGGCCCCTTCTTTTCCTTGTCTACCTGTGCCTCACAGGATTCATACTGGGCAGTAGCCTCTATTACTCCCTGAACCTGTGGGCCATTGTGGCCGCGATCATGCTCGTCGGCAGTGCCCTGTCCGTCCTGCTTCTGGGCGGCCAACAAACATGGCACAGGGCCTTCCCCCAGCGTACCTGGGCCACCCTGCTCACTGCCGCCGCACTCTTTACCTTTGCCGCCAGCAGCCATGCCGCTGCCGCCTCCGGCAGTGGTTGGGCCGTCGCCGCTGACTTCGCCCACCTTGTTGCTGCCGCGGTCTGGGCCGGCGGTCTCATCTTTCTGGCGCTCCTGCTGCTCCAGCTTCTTCGACGGCGCACACTGCCCGACCCCGACTGGATGGTCCTCCTGTTGACACGCTTCTCCCTCAGCGCCCAAATTGCGGTGTTCGTACTTGCCCTGACCGGCCTCTTCGGCAGCTTCGTGCAACTGCCGGACGCTTCCAGCCTCGTCACCACAACCTACGGGCGCGTCCTGCTCATCAAACTGGTCATCGTCGCCGCCATCCTCGCCGTCGCCTACTTCAACAATCGGGCGGTAAGGCGGGCCCAGGATACCGTCGCTAACACATCCGCACTCAGCCGCTTCACGCGCCGGGTGGCCGCCGAAGCTGGTATGGCTGCCGTGCTGTTCATTTCAGTGGCAGTACTTGTGCAGACCCCCACACCGAACCTTCCGCCGCCAACTGCCCCCGCGGCGTCCTCGCTGCCCTTCAACGAAATGGCTTACGATGGTGACTTGGCCGTCCACCTGCAAATAACGCCCAATCAGGTCGGCCACAACCGCTATTGGGTTCATCTCTCCCATCCAGACTCCTCTGACATCGGTGAAGTCCAACTGGTGCGTCTCTTCTTCTCCCACGAGTCAGGTGAAATGGGGCAAGCGCGCCTCGACCTGGCCGGCCTGGGCGAGGACGCCTTCGCCGCCGAAGGCGCTTTCCTCAACCGCGACGGCCAGTGGAACCTCTCAGTCTACGTACGCCGCCGGGGCATGAATGACGCATTGGCCGAAATCACCGTCCCCGTCCCGTCAGCCGAAACCGTGCAACACGTCTCCCGCTCACCGTGGCGCAACCCGGTTCCCCGGCTGCCCGCAGAAACAGTCGTCGGCGCGCTGCTGATCGCCCTGTCCCCTATCCCTTTCCTCTGGCGCCGTCCCCTGCTGCGTGCCAGCCGCCCGCTTTACCTGGTCTTGGCGATGGCCGCCCTCTTCTTCCTCCTCAGCGGCGCACTCCTTGCCCTGACCGCCCTCCTGTAACCCCGCGACCCGTCCCCTCTACCGTTCAAGAACGGTCTCAGCTTCCCGCCCCACCGCATATCTTTCTCTTACACTCTGCAAACGTGCCTGTGATGAACGCAGACTACACTGAATTCAGAAAACACACGGCCACTGCAGGTCCGGTGCGAGGCATTCTGTGCCGGATTGGGATTAGGAACCGAAAGGGAGAGATAAATGAGATTCGATCGCTTGACCGAAAAGGCAAGTGAAGCAATTGTCGAGGCCCAAAACGAGGCCAGGGAATACAAGCATGCCAGTATCGAGCCGGAGCATCTCCTGCTCGCGCTCCTGCGCCAGCAGGGAGGCGTCGTGCCTGCCGTGATCGATCGCATGGGCGGCGATAGGGAAAGCCTTCAGGCCGGAGTCGAACAGCGCCTCGCCGCCAAATCACGCGTCAGCGGCGGCGCAGTGGAAATGCGTATGGGCCGCGATCTGGCTCAGCTTCTCGAAGAAGCTGAAACCATTGCCGCCAACATGAAGGACGAGTACACCTCCACCGAGCATCTCCTCATGGCGATGGCCTCGTCCCGAAACGGTGCCGTCCGCCAGCTGTTGGAGCGCCACGGCGTCGACTACAACGCCATCATGCAGGGCCTTGCCGCCGTGCGCGGCAGCCAGCGCGTCACCAGTCAGAACCCTGAGGCCCAGTATGAGGCCCTCGCAAAATACGGTCGCGACCTGACCGCCGAGGCCGGCAAAGGCAACCTCGATCCCATCATCGGCCGCGATCAGGAGATCCGCCGCGTCGTGCAGATCCTCAGCCGCCGCACCAAGAACAACCCCGTCCTCATCGGCGAACCCGGCGTCGGCAAGACCGCCATCGCCGAGGGTCTGGCCCAACGCATTATCAACGGTGACGTGCCCACAACCCTGAAAAACAAGCGTCTGGTCGCGCTCGACCTGGGCTCTCTGGTGGCCGGGGCTAAGTACCGCGGCGAGTTCGAGGAGCGGCTCAAGGCCGTTCTCAACGAAATCCGCGACGCCGAAGGCGAGGTCCTCCTCTTCATCGACGAGATGCACACCCTCGTCGGCGCCGGTGCCGCCGAGGGCTCGATGGACGCCTCCAACATGCTCAAGCCCATGCTGGCCCGCGGCGAGCTCCATGCCATCGGCGCCACCACTCTCGACGAGTATCGCAAACATATCGAAAAGGATGCCGCCCTCGAACGCCGCTTCCAGCCCGTCTTCGTTGGCGAACCCACCGTCGAGGATACCGTCTCCATCCTGCGCGGTCTCAAGGAACGATACGAAGTCCATCACGGCGTGCGCGTGACCGATGGCGCCGTCATCGCCGCCGCCCAGCTCAGCCACCGCTACATCAGCGACCGCCAGCTCCCCGACAAGGCCATCGACCTCGTCGATGAGGCCGCCAGTCGACTGCGCATGCAGATCGACTCCAAACCGAAGAAGCTGGACGAGTTGGAACGCCATGTGATGCAGCTGGAGATCGAACGCGAAGCCCTGCGCAAGGAGTCCGACGAGGCCAGCAAGCAGCGCCTCGATGCCCTCGAAAAAGAGCTGGCCGACCTGCAGGAAACCAGCTCCGAACTCTCCATCCGCTGGCAGGCCGAGCGCTCCGCCATCCAGGCGCTGCGCACCCTGAAAGAGGAAAGCGAGCAGCTGCGCACAGATATCGAGCAGGCCGAACGCGACTATGATCTGCAGCGGGCTGCCGAGCTCCGCTACGGGCGCATGAACGAACTGCAGCAGCAGCTTGACGCCGCCAGCCAGAATGTGGCCGCCATCCAGGCCGGCGGCGCGCTTCTGAAAGAGGAGGTCGACGACGATGAAATCGCCGCCGTCGTCAGCGAATGGACCGGCATCCCCGTCAATAAGCTGATGGAAGGAGAACGCGAACGCCTCGTGCGCATGAATGAAGAGCTGCACAAACGCGTGGTCGGCCAGGAACAGGCCGTCGCCGCCGTTGCCGCTGCCATTCGCCGCAGCCGCGCCGGCCTCCAGGACCCCAACCGCCCCATCGGCAGCTTTATCTTCCTCGGCCCCACCGGCGTCGGCAAAACCGAACTGGCGCGCGCCCTGGCCGAATTTCTCTTCGACGACGAACACAACCTCGTTCGCATCGACATGAGCGAATACCAGGAGCGCCACACCGTCGCCCGCCTCCTCGGCGCCCCGCCCGGCTACGTCGGCTACGACGAAGGCGGCCAGCTCACCGAGGCCGTGCGCCGCCGCCCCTACTCCGTCGTTCTATTCGATGAAATCGAGAAGGCCCACATCGAGGTGTTCAACGTGCTGTTGCAGGTGCTGGACGACGGCCGCCTGACCGATGGCCAGGGCCGCACCGTCGACTTCCGCAACACCGTCATCATCATGACCAGCAACGTCGGCAGCCAGTTCATCCTCGACGTCGCCGGCCTCGATGAAGAGGTAGAGCGCCGCGTAATGACCGCCATGCGCCAGCAGTTCCGGCCGGAATTCCTCAACCGCGTCGACGAGATTGTCATCTTCCACAGCCTGTCGGCCGGTAACCTGGAGGGCATTGCCGAAATCCAACTCGAAAGGCTGTGCGCCCTGCTGGCCGACCGCGACATAACTCTCGATCTGACCACCGAAGCCAAGGCCCTGATCGTTCAGGACGGCTACGACCCGGCCTACGGCGCCCGTCCGCTCAAGCGCGCTATCCAGCGCACTGTGGCCGATCCGCTGGCGCTGGAAATCCTCGACGGCCGTGTGGGCAGCGGCGATCATGTCCTCGCTGCTGAACAGGACGGACAGATCGTCTTTTCCGTGGCCGCCGCTTCTGAGCTGGTGCCCGCAGTCCAGGTCAGTAGCTAGGGCTCGTCGACACTTCCTTCCAATCAGCCGTCACACTGTAGGCGCACCCCTTGTGGGTGCCCCAGTAGTTGCCTCACTGTCTCCTTCGTAGACGGACAACGCGATAGGCCCGCAATTTCCTGGTCAAACAAACGTCAACGACACCTGCTCACTCAAGACCTGGCCGCCCACCATTCATTCACTTCCTGCGTTATCTGATCGCCGCCCTGGCTTTTCCACTGCTCGACAAACTCGTCGAACGCGCTCATCGGTTTGTCGCCTATGATGATGCCAAGGATCGTCTCGTCTTGCAGCTTGTTGAGGTCGCTGTTTCGCTCAATCATTGTTGGCGTGGGCAGGCTTTGGAACTTGCTGAGTTTCCCTTGTTCGGCTGTATCCAGAATGAAAAGGAGCGCCTCCTTTGAAATTATGGACACACCGGTCGGGTCCTCCAGCGACAATGTCTGGTAAGCGTCCCGCTCCTCAACAGGAATGTCGGCCCACTCCAACTGATAGCGGATCTCGTTGGCACGGTTTGCGGGGTCGATGTTGCCACTGCCGCGAGTGCCGACTGGTCCGATGGCGGCGAATTTCCAGAAGATATTCGTAGTAGCTACCGAACCGTCCTCCTGGAACTCGTAGTCGTGACCCTCCCAGCCGTGAAAGCGCCGGTCGGGTTCTTCGCTCAACGCCTGCATGAAGTTGGTAATCTCGAAAATCTCTTCCACGTATTCCATTCCCTTGCGGAAGCAGAATGGCGAAGGATAAAAGGCGTTCGCGGTGTTACGTGCGCGGTTGCCATTGGGGCCGGCCGGATTGTCGGCGAATGCCCACACCGTTTCCGGATCGTTGCGCACGGTATCCAGCCAGGCGCCCCACGAAGGTGTGTAGTGGATGCCGCAATGGCCGGATGCCACGTCCTGGATCGAGTCCGAAGTGCTGAACGTAAAGAAATCCTTGCGGAAGACGCCGTCCTGGTACCACTGGCTCAGGAGCTCCAGCGGCTCTTTTATCTCTTCGCGAATGCTGTCGTAGACCAATTCACCTCCGACCTCGCTCCACTGGTGCGGAATGACTCCGTAGGGCCCCCAAATCGGATCAATACTGCCGAACCAATTGGCGCCATAGGACCTGTTGGCCAGCAGGCCGACTGTGGTGCCCGGCGCACCTATTCCGATGTCGGCTTCGACCACCGCCAGGGCAGCATCGTGCAACTCGTCAAGCGTCTGCGGGACGGACAGACCGAGCTTATCGAACCAGTCCTTCCGATACCAGAGGATGTGGTCGTTCTGTGCCTGTTGCGCTACGAAGGGCAACCCATATTTGCGGCCGTTCACTGTGGAATAGATCCAGGGAAGGTCGCCGTGCTGCGCCCAGATATCCTGCCAGCTCTGGCTGGCATACATGGCAAATGCGTCGGTGATTTCCTCCAGCAGATTGGCCTCTATCATCTTGAGGAAGATGTTGGACGGCACAGTCTCCAGGTAGTCGGGCATATCGCCGCTGGCCATGGCCAGGTTGTACTTGGTTGTCTGTTCGTCACCCGACGACCAACTCCAGGCTAACGTGAGCTTGACGCCGAAAAGTTTCTCGATCATGCGCGACCAGGGATTGTTATCCAGTGAATCCCCTTCGCCAAATGCGGTCTGGGAGTCCACGCGTCGTGTAATCGAGATTTCAATAGGCTCCTGTCCCGGAGCAGGGGGCAGGCCCTCCGGCAGATCGGGCAGCACCGTTGTCCAGCCTCTGGGGTGATCCGGACTTCCAGGCATGTCCGCACCCAGCAACTCGGGGATCGATTGCGTTGCCGTCTCCGGCACTGTGGCAGACTCTCCCCCGTCGCTCGGCGCCGTCTCGCTCGCGCCGCCAGGAGCACAGGCCGCGACCAGCGCCGTCGCCCCAACAGTTCCGCTCAACGTCAGAAAATGGCGTCTCGACAGTGTTGTACGTTTCGACATTTCGTCTCTTCTCCTTTGCCGTGCAAATCGTGGCGTGGGTAGTGTGCAGAAAGGCAGAATACAGCGCCGTGATCTCGCATCACAATGTGGCAATGATATTCCTTACCAGCGCCATCGTACGGGGCTTCCACTATATATAATTAGATTGGACGTGTCAATCGCAGGAAAATCGGCCGTGCATCCCAAAAAAGGTGCGAACTTTCGCCTTCCTTAAGCAAAGACTAAGCCATGTCCAGCCCTCACATCCATCCCCAATAGACTGCCCAATCACTGACCCCTGGCCCCCAGCCCCTAACCCCTGCAGTTTGGGCGGTCGGGCCTATTCGGCCCTCCCTTGTGCGGGGGCTCCGCCCCCGCAACGCCCCCTCTCCTACAACACGCCTCATCGAACCGGGTGTCGATATTGGTGACAGGTGCCTACTTGAAGGTGCCCAGCCAGACCACGTCCCGCCAGTCCCATCAGGTCCCCGCACGTGCCGGCCTCGTGCCTGCCCTCGCACCCGCCCCAACTGACGGACTCCACCGTACGGCCAGGCCCGGCGCCTGCACTGCGTCTTGCCCAAAGACGGTATACAACGCCAGCCACCGCTGGCGTCGATTCCCCGCCGGACTGTTCCCACCCCAAATCTGGGATGCACCCCAGCGCCTCAATTCGGTTGCGTGCCAGTCGAGAATCAGGTACAATCCCCCTATATTCCTCGCCTTACTACCGCCAGCTTGCCGGGGCAGCCGCAACGGCCATATGCCCGCAATGGAAAGGACCGCCGGCCATGACCTACGGACCCGCACAATCCAAGATCACGTGGTACAGATCGCCCATCGATCGTGCCGTCCTCGCCGAGCTCAATCAACGCAGCGATCTGTTCGGCCTTTTGCAATCGCTCGGGCATCTGGGCCTTCTGGCGCTTACAGGCGCGGCCGCCTGGTTTTCCCTGCAGGCGGGGCTCTGGTGGGGCCTCCTCATCGCCCTCTTCCTGCATGGCACCTTTTACGCATTCCTCCTCAACGGCTTCCATGAACTCTGTCACCGAACTGTCTTTCGAACCAAATTCCTCAACGAGTTCTTCCTGCGCGTCTTCAGCTTCCTCGGCTGGTTCAACCACGTCTACTTCTGGGCCAGTCATCAGGAACACCACAAGTACACCCTGCACCAGCCCGACGATCTCGAGGTCGTTCTGCCCGTGGACTTCACGCGCAAGGCCTTCTACCAGGTCGCTCTCATCAATCCCACGGGGCTGTTCCAGCGCATAAAGGGGGTGGTACGCCTGAGCTTCGGGCGCTTGGAAGGTGAGGAAGGGGACTGGGAATACATACTCTTCCCGCCGGATGCGACTGAGAAGCGCCGGCGCCTATTCAACTGGGCGCGCGTTCTCCTGATCGGTCATCTTCTCTTGACCGTCGTCTCTCTGGCACTGCATTTCACCGTAGTCCCGGGCCTCTGGCTGCTTCCGGTGTTGGTAACGCTGGCCCCGTTCTACGGCGGCTGGCTGCTCTTCCTCTGTAACAATACACAACACGTCGGCCTTACCGACCACATTCCCGATTTTCGCCTCTGCACCCGCACCTTTAGAGTAAACCCGTTTGTGCAGTTCCTCTACTGGCACATGAACTACCACATCGAGCATCACATGTATGCCGCCGTGCCCTGCTACAAACTGGGCAAGCTCCATAGGGCCATAGAGGACGACCTGCCCACCATCCCGGTCGGCATCGTCGCCACCTGGCGTGAGATCGCCGCCATCCTCGAAAAGCAAAGAGAGGATCCCAGCTACCAGCATCTGCCGGACGCGCCCAACCCCGTGCTGGCGTAGCGCGTATCCTTCCGGCTATTCCGGCCAGTCGCACAACCCTTCCACGTACGCCGCGGAGCCGTCCCGCAGCCAGCCGTCCAACTGGGCCACCTCCTTCAGTTGTTGGCCCCGCACGCGCGGCACAACAACGTACCTACAATCCATCTCCGGCAACGCCGTCATATCCCCCCACAGCTTCTCAAACTGCGTGACCGGGAAAATATCCTCCTGACCGCGCCCCCAGCGCTTCTTTACCTCCTTCAACGTCACATAGGTCGGCATGCGTGCCGCCATGCGCCCCAGCGCCTCCGCCACCACCCGCCCATCCCCCAGGTCCGCCCGCGCCAATCCCAGTGTCTCCAGAAGGTTGTCTATGTGAATCCAGAAAGTGTTGGTGTTGTAATACGTGAGATGAAATTCGATCTCCTCACGCGGCAGCGCCAGCCCTTCCACCAGACGTACCATGCCCTCAATACGCGCCAGGCCGCCGCCGCGGTCCTCCAGCCGCCGGTGAATCACTTCCGCGGTCATCGCCGCCCCGGAGCTGATATGCAGGCCCAGCAACCCCGGGTCGACATGCGCGCCCACAGTGTCGATGTTGTGCATCATCAGATACTGAAGCTGTGGCCTCTCCGCCAGCAGCCCCCGCAGCACGCCGTTGCGCAGCAGGTTCGGCACCTCATACCAGTGGCCCACCGGGTGGATGCACTGGTCGGGCAGGTTGTCGACGTAGTCATTTCCCTCCCCTTCCGTACGCGCCCAGTTGACCAGCGCACCGTGCAGGCTCTCTTGGACCTTTTCCGCCTGCACGTCAAGCACCTGTCTCGCCGTCTCCTCCCAGGCGAAACGCAGATCCCGCACCATGGGCACCATGCGCAAGCCTATGCTCCGCCCCGGCGACAGCAGGAGTGGACCGCTATATCCACAGTCGTCACCGTTACTGAGAGCCTTGGCGATCGCCCCGTGCGTTAGATAGCTGGTGGTGACGATGTGAGGCAGCGGCATGCCGCAAAGTCGCCCGCTGCGCCTGCTCTTGGCCAGGTGAGTCTCGATGAAGCTGCGGTGACTGCCACCCAGACGCGCAAATGGATTCAGCGCCTTGACAACGCCCGCACCCTGGCTCCACCGGCTGCCCGCACCCCCTGCCAGGGTAACGACCGCCGCTTCCCCCGCCCTGAGCGCGGCCGCGCCGATCTCCCCGAGACGGTCCGGCAACCCCGCCGTTGCGTCAACGACCTCTTCTGGCGCAACGTCTTCAATTAGGCTGCGCGTCGGCAGCCGGTTCTGGGCCAGGCCGATCCGTCCGCTGCGTAGATCGCCGCGGATCTGTTCATGCTGTTCGCGGTCAAACGCGTTTGCCGTCAGTAACGCCGACAGCGAGTCCTGGGAGTCCTCCTCCTGCTTCTGCGGCATCATGCGCTGCAAGAGTGATGGCAGCACGTCGACAAGAGCCGGATCCCCGCCGCTCGCAGCCCCGAAAACTTCCAGTTCCGCGCGCTGCGCTGGAGTGAGCAGCCACGGGTCCTGGCGCAAAGTGTCTGGAACGGTCAGCCGGTAGTAATCCGCCGGCATCAGCGCGGCGGCCCTCTCCGAACCCACCCTTGTCCCGCCCGGCGCCCCGTGCAGTTCGGCCCTTGTCCCCCGCTCGTTAATCGCAAAGTCATATACAACCGGCTGCATCGCAAAGGGCACCGCGTCCTCCATGCGCCCCTTCGTTGCATCCATGATCTCCTGCATCCGGACCTTCGCGGCCGCCTTGTAGCGCGGATCAAAGAGAAACCCCATGCCGCCCCCGGACATCCCCCCCAACATCCAGAAGCCCCAGAAATGCTCACCAAACGCAACGCGCGCCTGCTCGATCAACCTGTCAGTGTAGAGGTTGCCTGCCCACGGTATGATCGTCTGTATCGGCCCCCGAAAGTTGCTTTCAGTAGCCTCCCCAATCGCCTTTACATTACCCGCTTTCAGATGCCCCAATATCTCGTCCAGAGTACCGATCGCCTGCTGTCGACCCGCCCACTCCTTCTCGGAGCGCAGCAGATACTTCTCCGTCACCATCTCCAGGATCGGCCCAACGTCCTGCGCCATACCCCCGTGCACCAGGACCAGGCTCGCCTGCAGCGCCTGCCGGGTCTCGTCGCTTATCTCGTCTCTTCCAAATAGATGGTGGCCGGGCAACAGCCTCCCCCGGCTGACTCCGAACTCGGGATCCCCCTCTGAACTCAGCCTTCCCTCGATCAGCTTAATCCCCGGCCAGATGCCGCCCGAATCCTGCCAGCCTCCGCCCGATCCACCCAGCCACTCCCCCAGAATCGCCCGCGCCGCCACCAGCCGGCGCTCATCTTCGCTCAGCCCGCCCGCAAGCGAACGGACTTGGCCCGTCGCTCGCATACTGACGGTGATGAGGCAGGCCAGCAGACTGGTGGAAACGGCCAATCGCGACCCCTTAGGGATGTCATTCACTTTGCTCACCAGTTCAATCCCCTGCCCAGAACCCACCAGCTGCGTTAGCAGGTCCGACAACGGCTGGTGCGCCCCCTCCATGCCCGGCGGCACAATGCCGGCCGCAATCAGCGCAGCCTTCAACAGCCCGAGATGGTCGCGCGCAAAATCGAAGACCTCGGCGAATGTCGTAATCTCTGCACTCGCCTGCAGGTCAACGCTTACCAGCCGCAAAACCGGCCGGTCAATAACCCGAAAGTAACCCTCCACCGGCGGCCGCGGCCCCCGGCCCTCTGTCTGCCCCCCGCCGTCCACGCTCAAATCAATCGAAACGTTCAACACCCGCGCGCCTTCTGGGAAATCCATTCCCAGAAAGAAGATGTCGCTCCAGCCGCTATGCGTCAGGTCCATCCGCACAGGTGTTGCTTCGCGCAGCAAGGGAAAAAGTCCGTTTTCGAGAGGACGCAGCAGACGCTTACGCACCCGCAAAGGATGGTCGCTCGGATGGCCTACCCGGAACATCCACTGGTTGCCTGCAATCGACCGCACGCTGCGCCGCACCTGGTCGGCCAGCGTCTGGAAGCCAAGCTGCCGGTACGCCGCCGCCAACCCGCTTGACAGTGCCTCGCTGGGCCCCGCCTGCGACTGGTGCCGCAAAAAAGTCTCAATCGCCTCGTGGAAACGGCGGTGGAGCAGGTCTTCGTAGCCTCGAAACGGGATTACGCCCCTGGCGGCAATGCCCGCCTTGCCGGGCAGATGAAACCGGTGGATCGAGTACAGGAAAAAGAGCGCCCGCACCTGCTCATACAGGTTTTCGTTCTCCCGCCGCAGTCGGTCCAATGCAGCACACTCCCGCAGCAACGTCTCTGCAGAAGCCGTGCGGGCAAAAGCCTTCAGGGAGCGATTGCGCGTGTCCGCATCCGCTGCGGTGATTATTTTGACCAGTGTACTCATCTCAGAACTCATCAGGTCCGACTGCCGGGCGCCTGCGCTCCGCGGGATGCCGCTCGCTGGCCGCGCTGAACTATATCGGCTCCTCCCCCTCCTGCATCGAGCGCGCCATCAGCAGTTCCAGCAACCGCGTCAGCATCTCATCGCGGTCCTGCCCGTTCAGAGCCAGCGCGATCTGGGCTGTGAGCAGTCCGTACTTTACACCGATGTCGAGTCGCATTCCCCGCTGCTCCAGGGCCAGGTACTGCTCCCGCTGCGCCAGCAGATTCAGCGCTGCCGACAGATAAAGGCCTGCGCCCGGGTGACCATCCGCCCCTTCCGCATCCGTAGTGGAAAGCAGGCCGCCCAGTATCTCCATGACCGTTGCGGTCAGAACGTGAATACCAAAGAAGCAGAGATAATGGCCCGCACGCAAGCCCGAAGCGACCAGCCTCTGCTCAGCTTCCGTAGGCGTGGGCTTTTCAACCACAGTCTCCACCTGGTAAAGCCCCGTCTGCCCCGCCAGCCGGTGGCCCCCCACCGCGCCAAAGTACGGCAGCAGTGTCTCCCGCGTCGCCTGCACCGCAGAGACCGAACAGTTATGCGCACGCGCCGCCTCGACAACACGCGCCGCACAGCGCCCTCCGTTCGGCCGCACGTACAAGTGGTCCCCAACCAGGTGCAGAAAAGAGTCGCCCCCAACAAACTCCCGCGCGCAGTACACCGCGTGCGCGTAGCCCAGCTGCTCCGCCTGCTGCACGAACTGAAGACGGCCCGCATGCTCCCCCACCGTCGCAGCATAGGCGGCCTCGTCGCCCGGAAAAACAATGACGCAGATCTCGTCGACACCGGCGTCGATAACCTCCTCCACCAGAACGCGCAGGACCGACTTCTCCACACCGTCGCTGTCGATTATCGTCTGCAGGGGCAAGCTTCTCTGCGTACGCCTCGCCGCGGTGATGACCGCTTTCGTAATCTCCATCTTCTGCTCTCCGGCCCGACCAATTCTAACGAATGCGAACCACGCTCAAATCACCGCAATAACTACTCGTGCCATAGGTCCCCGGTACAGCCTTCCGGGAGCGGTCACGAATCTGCCATCCTGGACCACCGAATGCATCCCAAAATGGGGCTAAACTTTCCCATGCCCCCTGAAGCAGCAGGGCCGCACCCATCTCGCGCTCACCTTCGAATCAGAGGTAGCACCGTCTCTGACCACTAACCCCTGGTCCCCAGCCCCTGCCCCCTGCAGTTCTGGGCGGTCGGCCGCAAGCGGCCTCCCTTGTGCGGGGGCTCCGCCCCCGCAACGCCCCCTCTCCTACAACATGCCTCGTCGACCGTGTCCCGGTATTCGTGACAGGTGGCCAATCGACCGAGTTTCGCCCAACCACGTCCCTCCATTCCCATGAACTCCCCGTAGGGGCAGGCCTTGTGCCTGCCCTTTCTCGCCCCAAAATTGCGAAACGTAGTCTCTGGTTAGCCATGAACATTTGGCCACCACTGAAGTGGGCCCCAAAAACTGGACCACAAGCTAAGGCGTTTAATGGAGGTTCCTGGAAAATCAACGCGTTTCCGCGTTCCACATCTCTGCCCGCCGCATGAAAATTTCGGGGTCTTCTCGCCAAATCTCGTAATCTATCGTCTGACTGTTAGTCAAATAGTTCAGCAGCCGGTCCAGGCACGCAGCCAGCTCAGTGTCGTTTGCGGACAGAGCGAAACCGCCGTACTCGACACTGTCATCAAGGGCCGTAACGACAAAGCCTGTGCCGTGGCCGTAGGCTGCCTCTCTGTTCCCAATCTCTCCCCTCGCAATTGCATCTATCTGGCCTGTTCTGAGAGCCTCAAACAGGGCTGATTCGCCCGTTTCATCGCCCAAATAGACGACCTGAGGCATGCCGTCTGAGGGCGGGTATAGGCGAGTTCTGCCAACCAGGTTTTCGGATTCCCCGGACGGGGAGATGATGAAGTTAGGAAGACCGTCGGCGACCACCGTGCCAGTTGGTGTCTCGACGCGGGTTCCCTCTGTCAAAATGCCATTTGCATCGGCAATGCCTGTCAGTTCCAGCAGGCGAAACTCTCCCGTAGTCCCCGCAAGCGCGCCGACTCGCACATCATTCGTCAGGTCGTCATAGGAGGCCAGGCGGGATTCGTCTTCTGCTCTCACTAGAAGAGACTGGCGGAACTTGATATGTCCCGAAGTGAAGAGGACTACTCGGTTTCCCTCCGCGTCTCGGGTGCGGGAATCGAGGATAGTGATTCCGCCGCCGACGAGGTCATACTGCGGCGTTCCGGGCCTGAGCCAGATATCGTCCCATATTGCAATCGGGTGACGCACAAACGAGAGATTCGCACCGTTAATTGACTCAAGAGCTGTCAGCAAGTCTGCTTCATAGCCAACATGCGTCTGAAATCCTTCCGAGTTTGGATCCTCGTCCGCGCTGTAACTGACAGGTGCGAAATAGGCGTAGAACCCAAAATTGAGAGTACGGCCCTCCTGCACGCATGCTTCTGATGAGGGTATGGGAATGGGCGGAGGCGTCACTTCTGAGTCGTCGCCTGCTCCCGGTGGGGTCTGTGGCTGTACAGGTTCCTTCTGGCCTGTTTCAAAAAAGTTTGAATGTACAAATGGGTCGGGCATAAACCAGATGCCGGCATACGAGCACCCATTCCATGTTTCGACCACAGTGATTGGCTTTCCTTGTGCCAACATGACAACATAGAACACTTCCACAATGTTGTGCTCTGGCGTAACCGTAACGAAAAGTACGTGCGCCGAACGGGGGTCCTCGCCGGTGAGGGCGACAATTGATCTTGCTGTTCGGTCGTCCAGGGTCAGTGACGATATGTGGCGGGATTCAAGGATTACGCAGTGCTTTTCGTGATCCCGTGCTGGTTCCTCTGTGGATGTTTCGTGAATTTTGGGGATGGTAATGTTTACAGTTTCCGACCACTCGCTCATCCTTCCTATCGCGTCTTTGGTTTTGACCTTAAAGGAATATTCCGCGCCTCTCGCAAGATCGAACAATTCGATACTTGTGCCCGTGGTAGAGATTACGCCGTCTCTATGCCTTGGGATTCCTGAAGTCTTTGTTACCTTGACTTCGTACTTAACTGCTTTTGGCACGTCTTCCCAACTCAACCTGACGGCGTTAGGTACGACCAGTTCGCGAAGAAGTGAAACTGACACGGCCTGCCTGTTGAACTGACGAAAAACGGTCAGGTCGACAATCGTGCCGGAGGGTCCGTGCATATGGTCTCTGATTTCATCGACCTGCATTCCCACAACCCAGACATCGTCAATTGTCAGAATAACGTCGCCGACAAGAACTCCTGCCGCGCCCGCCGAAGTGTCGTGATAGATACGGTTGATGACGGGAGACCCGTCAACACTCAAATCCATCCCAATTCCTTCATATGCGGGCAGGAAAGAAACATTCAGGACAGGAGCGGGAAGACTTTCTTCCTGGGCGTTTACTGACAGGACGGTCGAAACGAAGAGAAAGGAAATGATCGCCCCTTTCATCAGCCATGGCATGAAACGTGGCCTGTTATCCATCGGAGTCCTTTTTTGTTATGGTCTGGCGGGGAGCAGGACATGGTGTGCGGAGATGTATGGAAATCTCTGAGAAGAGGTGGGTTCCTCGTCAAACAACATCATCGGCAGTCCCACCAATATCGGCTCTGCCAAGGATATAAGGATCTATGTGAGATCGTCGAGGTATAGCACCAGGGAACCCACGTTTCACAGCATAGCGAAATTCCGTCGAGTCGCCAAGTGGTCTTTCCCAAAAACTGGCCTCAAAAACTCACATTAATTCTCCTGAAAGCATAGACGGGCAGTGGTATATGTTCATTATCGACGAAAACAATATCATGTTCGTCCATCCCAACCCCGAACTGGTCGGAACAAACCTCTTGACCATTGTGGACTCCACCGGATACAGAAGCGGCGAAGCCATCTCGACCACTACCGAACAGGGCCAGTGGTTTACCTATTCTGGACACAACTACGAAACCGGCCAGCAAGCCCGCAAACACGCTTGGGCTATCCGTCACGATGGACTAATCTTTGGTTCGGGATGGCACGAGTCTGGTGCCACCATGTCAGCCGACGACCCAATCACCGCAAGCGAGGCGACGGATCGCATCACGCTGAGAGCCTTTGTCGAAGATGTCAAAGTTTACCAAGAGAGCATCACGACCGTCACGGGAATAGCGCGATTGCGTGATTTCTTCCGCTCCGAGGGCCGATATAAGTCCGGCTCTATCTTCCTGATGACGATGACACGGAACGGAAACATCTTGATTCACGGACACGATCCAACCTCGGAAAACAAGAACATCGCTGATGTCAAGGATGAGTTGGGAAGGCCGGTTGGGATGGAACTGCTCGCCGCGGCTGAGCAAGGTGGCGGTTTCGTCGACTACCGACGGGACGGTATAGATCGACCAGCCTACGCGGTTCCATTCATTTCGGGACTGAGTGGAAACAGCCTGGTGATGGTCGGTGGATTCGCACAGGACTTGACCTCTGTCCCAGTCAAGTTTACCCCATTGCCACGTCCCGAAGTGACGGCCGCCGAGGTGGTGGATCGTCAGACGCTCGCCATCTTTGTCGAAGCGGCAATGAAAGAGTACCGAGACGCCACCCTGTCGCCGGACTTGAGCGGGCTGGGGAACGCGAAAATTGTCTTTCGCCAAGAGGATGGTTACTGGAAGTCCGGCTCGGTCTACGTATTCGTGATCAGCACTGACGGATATACCCTTTTCCACGGCGGCTTCCCCCTGCGATTCGAGGGCCGCCAGTTTGAAGACATGGACCGCGAGGACATAAACGGCGTTCGCTACCTCCGAGAGCTGCTGGCCGCCGGTGAAGCGGGTGGCGGTTTCGTCGAGTATATGTTCGACAATCCGGCAATAGAGGGCGACGAGGAGATCGGCTCGCCGAAGATCGCATATGCTACAGGCTTCCGTATACCCGGTCGAGACCAGGTCTTCGTAGTAGCGTCCGGGTTTTATCCCGATGAGTAGGTAGATCACCAGGCCCTCCGAGACACGCCTGTGCGCCCGCTTCGTCCGCCACATGTGCGCCGCACGGCACCTCTGACTTCATATCCAAAAACAACATGAGCCGTCACATGCCGTAACAACTCGAAAGTTCGACACAACTGCGATTAGGAGAGACTCTATGAGGAAGTGGAGTGTCCTCAGTGCGGTCGGGGTAGGCTCTATGGGCTTCTTTGCAGCCAGCCCGATCTATGGGTCCGTGAACACCAACATCACCACTGCGGCTTTCATACCACTGGGTGCGATGATGGCTCTTGGCCTGGGAGTAATGACATGGAAATACAAGAAAGAAACTTTCAGTTACGCAACACTGTTGGCAACAAGCGGCATCGCCGGAGCCGTCCTTGGGCTATTGCTCATAGCTCTGGTTCTTGATTGACAACCTGTTCCGTGACGCCTTGTTCGACCTTCAGACCCGTACCACCAAAACCAAACGGAACAATCAGTAAACACTAGGCCCCAACAACAGCAGAAGCCGTCACAAACCGGACCGACCCAAACCTTGGAGGAACAAGTGGAAATTCTGCTCTGCCTGTCTGTCTTTGTTGTGCTGTCAGGCATTTGGGCGATGATTAAATCCAAAAGCCGGACACCAACAAGCCGAAGAGGAGCGTACTATACCGATTACGAACAAGGATACGGAGACGACTCGGAATGACGCACCCACCCCTGGGCACCTCCCCCGCCATCCAAGACAAATCGAACCGAACTGAACTGAGGCAGACCGTGCTTGGTTATCTGCTCCATTGTTCACCTTAGCTCGTGGTCCAGTTTTTGGGCCCACTGCATAGAGCACAGAACCCCACCCAAATGCACATGGCTTACATTCGACTAAGTTGCGCAATATTGGGCTGCACCTTAGACCGCCCGAAAGTTTGATCTGCCACATAAACTATGCTAAAATCCTGCCCGTTGTTACCCAATATTCTCAAATTGCCAACCGGCTCACTTTTTTTCGGTTGCTTCCCGATCGCCCATCAGCACTTCACAATCAGGAGGAATCTCCATGTCCGTGCGCAACGCCTCTGCCACCTGGAACGGCACACTCAATGAAGGCTCCGGCACAATGAAACTGGGCAGCGGCCTCTACGAAGGCCCTTTCTCCTTCGCCTCCCGCTTCGAGTCCGGATCCGGCACCAACCCGGAAGAACTGATTGGCGCAGCCCATGCCGGCTGCTACTCAATGTTTATTTCCGCTTTGATGAGTGGCGATGGCTTCACGCCCACAAGTGTAAACACCACGGCCGCCGTCCATCTGACTGACGGCCCTGCTATAAGCAAGATTGAGCTGACTTGTCGGGCCGAAGTCCCCGGCCTGTCTGCCGAAAAGTTCGCCGAATACGCCGCCCAGGCCAAGGATGGCTGCCCCGTCTCCAAAGCCCTCGCCTCGGTTGACGAAATCGTCCTCGATGCCGAACTGGTAGGGTAAGCCATCAAGCGGCCGGCCAACACCCCGGCATTCTATCGCGTCAAAATAGCAGGAAACGAACAGTCCATCGATTTCGATGGACTGTTTTTCCTTCGCAACTCTCTCAATTGGCAGATGACCCCGGACACATCTCTCGATGCGGGAACGGTCACCTCTTCGTAACCATCCCTCCGAACCAACATCCCATCGCGAGCCCCGGCCTCTGCGCTCCTATCAGGCGCAATAAGACGCGGCAACCGTCCTCAGTTGCGCCAGATTGTCCCATTCAGTGCTGTTCCCATGCAGCGGCGTATCGAAGATCAGCGACATCGGACCGTCAAACCCCGCCTCCGACAACAATCCCAGCGAATGGCGAAACTCATCCTCATCCGGCTGACCCTTGTCGTCGTATATCGCCTTCACGTGTGCCGAATCGGCCTTTGGAAAGATAGCTGCCAGCTCCTCGTACCGGTTATCGCCTCTGTAATTTCCAAAATCCGCGCACAACCCGACCCGACCCTCGCACAATTCAAGGATCGCCAGCACCTGGTCCGCCCGGTCCGTCGTCTCGCGGAAATTTTCGGTGATCACCTGCACACCGATCGAAGAGCCGTAGTCGGCTAGCTCACGCAGACCTTGCGCACTCCGCTGCAGCACCGGGTGGTCCAACAGCGGCGCGTGATTACGCTCCACCGGCTGACATCCCCCCACAACGCGTGCATGGCTTGCGCCGCAACCGGCGGTCAAATCCAGCCACGACCGGATCCATTCCATCTCACCGGCCCGCACTGTCCTGTCGGCGTGCGCGATGTCGCCGGAGTCGATCAAAACGCTGAACAGTTCAACTCCGGCCTCCTCGACTGCCGCCTTCAGTTCGTCTAAGTAGGCACTGTCCATCGTGGGAAAGTGAAAGTGCACGATCTCCAGCGTGTTGATGTTGGCCTGCGCCAGCGCCGTTGGCAGCTCCAACAGGCTGATTACACCGTTCGACGTCTGCTGCGGCCCGGCATCGCCCGGCCCAAAAAGAGGCGGAGACCCCAAAGCCCTGTGCAGGCTCCAGGATGAAGTGGAAATTCGTGACATACCTGTTCTCCGGTTAACTATCAAACGATCGGATCAACACTTAGCTTCTCGGCGACTTCGACGATCTGTGACCAGGTCGTATCGTCCAGGGGAATCCCATCCCTTTGGCGGCTCGCAGCCGAACGTGCCTCCGGTTCGCCCGGCATCAGGACCTCATCGAATCCGGGTGCCGGCTTCGTGGCCTTAATCCGACCGGCGATCTGTTCCCCATCGGCAAAGAACTCGTCCAACGGACGGAAAAAGTCGATGTTCAAAAGGATGAACAGGACGCCGTTGCCCAGGATCGAGCCCGGTATGCCCGGCCCGCCGGCCCCAGTCAATATCCCACCCAAATAATCCGTCAGAAGGGCCAGCCCGAATCCCTTGTGCCCGGCCGCCGGAAGCAGCATCCCGCCTTCGTACACGTCGCCCGGATTCTTGGTGGGCGCGCCGTTCTTGTCCAGGGCCCATCCTTCCGGGATCTCTTTGCCGCTGTTGAACGCCACTCGCACCTTGCCCTCCGCCACCGCGCTCGTGGCGAAATCCAGCAGCATCGCCGGCCGGTCCTTCAGAGGTATCGCCACCGCTATCGGATTCGTGCCCATCCGCCGCTCCGCGCCGCCAAATGGCGCCACAAGGCCGCCTGAACGACCACCGTTGGCATACGCCAGCGCAATCAACCCCTCCTCGGCCGCAAGTCCCACCCACTCGCCCAGGCGCCCCACGTGCCCCGAGTGCTTTAACCCCACCACCGACACCGCGTTCCCCCTCGCCTTGCCAATCCCGTCCTCGATTGCCACCTTGGCCCCCAACTGCCCGAAGCAGCGATGACCGTTGTACAGCACCATGACCGGTGTTTCGCGCTCGATCTCCGGTCTGGCTTGGGGACGTATCTCGTCCTCGTCAATCTGTCGCAGATACTGCGGGATACGAATGACCCCGTGCGAGTCGTGACCGGCCAGATTGGCCGAGACCAGCGACTGGCCTACAAGGTCCGCTGTAAACTTTGGCGTATCCGCGGCCTGAAAGATGCGACTGGCGTAATCCGCCAGGGGTAATGGCTGCAATACTGGCATGAAACGCACTCCGTTTCGTTTAGAAGAAAGGAAGTAGAGGCAAGAGGATAGGCCCCCGCAGGACCTTCATCTCTCCCACAGATTGTTTGACCTCAGATCTCGAACTGGCTTGCCAAAGAAAGCGTATCCGATCTTGACCGAACACGCAACCATAACCGGTTCCGCACTTCACGCACATGACAGCACACGCAATTCCTGGCCCATCCAAATCTCGGAACTACCGGTTCCATTTAACACACCCTGCCTCGGTCCCTGCCTGCTCCCCGTGAGCGAAGTCCGGTTCCGAGAACATCCGGCCCGACCAACTGTGCAACCTGGTCTACTGGTCCGCGAATTTACTTGACCCTGTCCCCGTTCTTGACTGCCCCGCCTCGGCCCTTCGTTTGACCAACCTCTTGGAATTCAGTACGATTGAGGCAAGCAACTTCACCTGAATCCCGATGCAAAACTGGGCCGGCCTGGGGCGAAAATGCCACTTCAGCGGCTGGTCCGCAGGACACCTTCGAATAGCGCAACGCAACGGTGAGAAGTTGAGTGCAGAAGGCTTCTACATGAACCATCAAACTGAGACCGTGCCGCCCGAAACAGCTCAACGGTCCCCCAACGCGCCCAGCCCCTCGAACGACCCGACACCAGATCAGGCATCGAACCAAGACTGTGCGGCTTCCCAGGATCCCGGCCAGCACCCGGTCATCTCCGTCATCGTGCCCATCTTCAACGAGGAGGAGGTGATTCCCGAGCTGTACCGGCGCATGGTCGCCGTCCTGGACGGCATCGGTCAACCGTGGGAACTGGTTTGCGTCAATGACGGCAGCCGCGACGACTCTCTTTCTTTGCTTCTCACACTCCGTGAACAGGACGCTCGCGTTAAAATCATCAACTTCTCTCGCAACTTCGGCCACCAGATCGCCATTACCGCCGGCATGGACTACGCCCTCGGGGACGCCATCGCCATCATAGACGCCGACCTGCAGGATCCACCCGAGCTGATCGGTGACATGTTCCAAAAATGGCGCCAAGGCTATGAGGTCGTCTACGCCGTGCGCGCACACAGGCGCGGCGAATCCCGCTTCAAACTCTGGACGGCCAGCGCCTTCTACCGGCTCCTTCGCCGCATTACCGATGTCGAGATCCCCGTGAACACCGGCGACTTCCGCCTGATCGACCGCCAGGTCCTCCTCACTATGCGCCGTCTACGCGAGAAGCATCGCTTCATGCGCGGCCTCAGCAGCTGGGTCGGCTTCCTCCAGACCGGCATCGAATACCAGCGCGCCGAGCGCTTCGCCGGCGATACCAAGTACCCCTTGAGCAAAATGCTCCGCCTGACACTCGACGCAATCACGAGTTTTAGCTACATTCCTCTCCGGCTCAGCACCTACTTTGGCTTCTTCCTCGCCTTTGTAAGCCTGCTCGGAATCATCGTCACAACCGCCCTGCGTCTCTCCGGCAACAACGCCTTCTTCGGTCAGGCCTCCACCCTGGTTGCCGTCCTCTTCCTGGGGGGGATTCAACTCATTTTCCTGGGAATCATCGGCGAGTACCTCGCCCGCATATACGACGACGTCAAGGCCCGCCCGCTCTATGTCGTCTCCAAAGTGTATGGCTTCAGCGATCCCGATGATCCCCGCGACACGTAACAGTCGCCAACTGGTCCCAGCGCACGCCGCAAAGCGAAGGCCTGGAAGAATTACAACGTGATGCAACCCGAATTTAGCAGCAGTCACACCGGTTAAAATATGATCCTGCGCACAGGTGTCGATATCGTACAGATCGAACGCATTCACCGGGCTATCTCGCGTTATGACAGCACCGCACCCGCGCGCAAGCGGTTCCTGGGCCGCCTCTACACCGGGACAGAGCTGCGCCACTGCCGCGGTCGCGTTGAATCCCTCGCCGCCCGTTTTGCTGCCAAAGAGGCGATCGCCAAGGCCCTCGGAACTGGTGCCTGGCGAGACGGCATCCGCTGGATCGATCTGGAAGTTGTATCCGACGCACGCGGCGCGCCCTCCGTCCAACTCCATGGCGAGGCCGCACGCCGTGCCGAGTCCCTCGGTCTGAGCCAGTGGTCCATCAGCCTGAGCCACGACGACGAACGGGCCATCGCCTTTGTTGTTGCTATGGGCGATCAGGCACAAGCCCCTGCATCTCGCTGAAATTCTCGCGTCTGTTCCCGTTTTCGGTGACGTCCTGGGCGCCTTCGCCTTCTGATTTCCTTTGACTCCGCGATGCCCCCGTGATAAGATAATCGCGGGCTGGTAAACAGGTTCCGCGCCGGCTCGGCGCCGAATCAGAGAGCCAGTGATGAACGTTCCCGACGCCGTCATCCCACATAGTTCACGACTCCGTCCTGGAACACCTGTCGAGGGCAGAGCGTAAAGGTGTGGGTACGGGAGAGTAGCCCCGTACCCCTTTTTGTTGTTTAGTTCACTCCCGTTTCGCAGTCATAGTGCGGCGTGTACCGGGGGGTCGCGGCGACGTGGAACGGAGGAGACCCGATCAATTTTTTCATGTCGGGCCAGTTGACTTTCCCAACGGTGGAACCACTGCTCGCTTGTCGTCGTCACATTCCTGTGAACTGCCTGAATAACCGCAGTTTCGACCAATCAGGCAAATAAGGGAAGCCTCCCTATGAGGGGAAACTGAAGATGACCAAATATATCTTTGTTACTGGCGGGGTAGTATCCGGTCTCGGTAAAGGCGTAACGGTCGCCTCCATCGGCCTTCTGCTCAAGACCTGGGGTATTCGCGTTGCCGCCATGAAGCTCGATCCCTACCTCAATGTCGATCCGGGCACCATGTCGCCCTATCAGCACGGCGAAGTATTCGTAACCGAAGACGGCGCCGAAACAGATCTGGACCTGGGTCACTACGAGCGATTCATTGACGAGAATCTCAACAAGCTCAGTAATGTGACAAGCGGCCAGATCTATAACGATGTCATAACCAAGGAGAGGCGGGGAGACTATCTTGGCGGCACGATTCAGGTGATCCCGCACGTCACCAACGAAATCAAACGCCATATCGGACAGATGGCCCGCCTCAGCGAGGCCGACGTCGTCCTTGTCGAGATCGGCGGCACTGTCGGCGATATCGAAGGCCTTCCCTTCCTCGAAGCAATTCGTCAAATGCGCAAAGATGTCGGCTCCGAAAACGCGCTCTATATCCACCTCACCTGGCTGCCCTTCCTCGCCGCCAGCAAAGAGCTCAAAACCAAGCCAACGCAACACAGCGTACGCGAGCTGCGCGACATCGGTATTCAGCCCGACGTCATCATCGTACGCTCAGACCACCCTGTCGATGATGACGCCCAGGAAAAAATCGCTCTCTTCTGCGATGTCGACCAGAACGCCGTCATCCCTATGGTCACCGTGGACACAATCTATAAGGTTCCCCTCAGTCTTCAGGAAGCCGGCCTGGACGAGCTCCTGGTCGATCGGCTGGCACTGAACGCTGCCGAAGGACCCAGAAACGGCCTCAGCGCATGGCGGCGTATCGTTACCGAACTGTCACGCCCCAAAGAGCGAATCAACGTCGGCATTGTCGGCAAATATGTCGAGCTGGAAGACGCCTACCTGAGTGTTAAAGAGGCGCTCATCCATGCCGCCTTGGCCGAAGGCTACGAACTGGACATCGAATGGATCAGTTCCGAGTCCCTCGAAAAGGGACGCGATTTGGACCGGCTCGACGGCCTCGACGGCATCGTCGTGCCTGGCGGGTTCGGCTACCGCGGCATAGAGGGCAAAATCGTCGCAGCCCGCTTCGCCCGCACCCGCGACGTACCATACCTGGGTCTGTGTCTCGGCATGCAGGTGCTTTGCATCGAGTTCGCCCGCGCCGCCCTGGAGAGCGAAGAGCCCAACAGTACCGAGTTCAACATCAGCACCGAGATGCCCGTAATCGACCTGATGCCGGAGCAGCGCGACATCGCCGATATGGGCGGAACAATGCGGCTCGGTATCTATCCCTGCGAGCTACTGCCCGAATCGAAGGCAGGGGTCGCCTATGCCCTCGCCGGCCACCCCGAACGGATCAACGAGCGCCATCGCCATCGCTTTGAGTTCAACAACGCCTATCGCGACCAGCTGGAGTCCCGCGGCTTGGTACTCAGCGGCCGCTCACCCGATGGCCGGCTGGTCGAAATCGTTGAACTTGCCGACCACCCTTTTATGTTGGGCACGCAGTTCCACCCGGAATTCAAGAGCCGCCCCACGAGCCCGCACCCACTCTTCAGCGCTTTCATCCGCGCCGCCATCCAGCGCCGTACTCCGCACAGCGACGAAGCCGAACAATCTCTGCAGAGCGCCAATGGCCTGCAGCCGCCATTCCCAGTTGTGAATAATGGGGCCGTCTGAAGCCGGGGACCCTGGGATCGGCCTGCTCACAAGGAAAGTGGTTCCGCCCTCCTTTCAATTTCAACGCTGAGAGGTCTGTCCTCCATGCAAATGCGAATTAGATCAGAATAGGAGCAAAAATGTCTGGTCATTCCAAATGGTCTACCATCAAACGAAAAAAAGGCGCCAATGACAGCGCCCGAGGCAAACTCTTTACCAAGTTGGCCCGCGAGATCCAGGTTTCTGCCCGTGAGGGCGGCCCCGACAGTGACGCCAACGTGCGCCTGCGGCTGGCCATTGAAAAAGCGCGCGCCGAAAATATGCCCAAGGACCGCATCGAGTCGGCCATCCGGCGCGGTGCCGGCCTCGACAAAGACGCCGCCGATATCGAAGAAATCCTTTACGAAGGCTATGCCCCGCACGGCGTCGCCGTCCTCCTCGAATGCCTGACTGACAACCGCAACCGCACAATCGCCCAGGTGCGCCGCTGTTTCACGCGTGCAAATGGCAACCTCAGCGAGCCTGGCTCCGTGGCCTGGCAGTTCACCACCAAAGGCTATGTCGCCATTCACCTCCTGGACGGCGACGGCAACCCCACCGAACTGGACGCCGAGGAAATCTTCATGGAGGCCCTCGATGCCGGGGCCGAAGACGTCGAAGTGAGCGATGATGCCGTCGAAATCTACACCGAAAGGACCGATCTGGCCGAGGTAGACAAAACGCTGCGTGCTGCCGGCCTTCAACCCGATGCCTCGGAGCTGATCATGCAGCCCAATCAGACGCTTTCCCTTGATACGCGCGCCGGGCTCACCGTCCTGCAACTCCTCGAATCGCTCGAAGAACTTGACGATGTCAATAAAGTTCACCACAACCTGGAACTGACCGACGAGCTGGTAGCGCAAGTCGCATAACTTTGAAAGGCCCGGCTGGCGCCTCCCCCGCACCTTCCGTATCGCCCGTCTTGAATTGGTATGGCAGCCCGCAAATGACAGCGCACAGCGTTAGCTCTCTTGCAGCGGAACCCGACCGCGAGTGGTGCGTCCTCGGAATCGACCCAGGCACCGCCTCTACCGGCTACGGCGTCGTCATCGAGACCGGCTCCGGCGACTATGAACTGCTCGCCTGCGGCGTGATCCGTACAGGCCCCGAACAGCCGATGCACCTGCGCCTGCGCGAGATCTTTCTCGACATTCAGCAGCTGATACGTGAGTTCCAGCCGCATGAGGTCGCTGTCGAAGAGCTCTTCTTTGGACGCAATGTGACAACCGCCATCACCGTCGGCCAGGCACGCGGTGCAGCCCTGCTGGCCGCCGCACTGGCCGACCTGCCGTTGACTGAATATACGCCGGCAACCATCAAGCAGGCGCTCACAGGCTACGGCAACGCCGACAAATTTCAGATGCAGGCCATGGTGCGTCAGCTCCTGGACCTGGATGAAGCACCCCATCCTGACGACGCCGCCGACGGCGTAGCCATCGCCCTGTGTCATCTGCAAACAGGACGCTTCCAGGCCCTCGTCGCAGACGCATAAACCCCGACGCACACCACCCGTTCCCAACGAGGATAGGACATGATTCGCCAGGTACGCGGTACCGTTACAGCAGTAGCCGCCAACTTTCTGATCATCGAAGTCGGCAATGCAGGCGCCGGCATCGGTCTCCGCGTCTTCACCCCTGAACCGACCTCCGCTCGCTTCCGCGCCGGAGACACTATTTCACTCTATACCTATCTCCAGGTGCGGGAGAACGATCTGAGCCTGTATGGCTTCGAAGAACCCGACGAGCTTGCCATCTTTGAACTGCTTCTCGGCGTTAGCGGCGTCGGCCCAAAGGTCGCCCTCGCCGCTCTGAGTACCTTGACGCCCGACGCCTTGCGCCTTGCCGTCGCCAATGGGGAGCCCGCCGTCGTCGCGCGCGTGCCTGGTATCGGCAAGCGGACCGCCGAAAAGATCGTCGTCGAACTCAAGGACAAGCTCGAACCGGCAGAAGGTGAGCTGGCGGGGCTGGCAACCGCGCTCGATGCCGACGCAGAGGTGATGGAAGCGCTTACGGGATTGGGGTACAGTGTTGTCGAAGCCCAGCGTGCGCTCCAGCAGGTCCCCGCCGACGTTACCGAGGTTGAGGATCGGCTGAGGATGGCGCTGGTTCAGTTCGGCGGGTAGCCGGACCTACCCCCTCCTGTCCGCACGTTTGCAAAAGCCTCCCGGAACAATTCCAGCCACCGCACACCCCCTGCCGTTTTGACACGCGCGATTATCTCTTCTATAATCCGTCGCGATTCTGAACCGAATTCACCGAAACAGGAAAGCAAAAGAGATGGCTGAAGTTCAACAGTTACGCAGGGGCAACATCTACGAAGAAGACAGTCAACTGTGGCGGGTACTCGATTTCCAGCACATCAAAATGGCCCGCGGCGGCGCAACCATTCGGCTCAAGGTACGCAACCTCCGCTCTGGCGCCACCATCGAAAAAACCTATAACAGTGGCGCACGCGTCGACGACATCCGTCTCGATTCACGCGACGTCGAATACCTCTATACCGATGGCGATCTCTACCACTTCATGGACACCGAAACCTTCGAACAGGTTGCTCTGGCCAAAGACGCGTTGGAAGAAATCGTCCAATTCCTCAAAGACAATACCGTCGTCGAATTGGAATCCTTCGAAGGTGAGCCGATCAGTGTCAACCTGCCGACGACGATCGATCTTGAAGTTGTGTGGGCAGAAATGGCTGTCGCCGGAGATACCGCCAACACCCCGACCAAAGAAGTGGAGTTGGAAACCGGCTTTAGGCTGAACGTGCCCATGTTCGTCAAAGAAGGCGACACCGTTCGCATCGACACTCGCGACGGTCGCTACGTTACACGTGTGCAATAAGGGCCGCATTGCGCGGGCCGTCAGATTTGCCCCACTGACGGACGGTACGCTATAGTGTGGAGACCGTTTGCCGTTGTAGCTCAGTCGGTAGAGCGACGCTCTCGTAAAGCGTAGGTCGTCGGTTCGAGTCCGACCAACGGCTCAAACAAAAAAGCCCCGCCGCCAGGCGGGGCTTTTCTTTCTTCCTCATCTCCCTACTGCTTTTCCGGACGCACACCGGCCATTAGCAGCCCCAACTCCTCCGCGCTCGCCTCGCTTCGGTCCAGGACATCCATGATCTGCCCTTCAAAGATCACAGCGATTCGGTCGCACAGTGCCAGCAGTTCATCCAGGTCTTCCGAAATCAGCAGCGTGGCCATTCCCGTGTCCCGCTGTTCCAGCAGCTGCTGATATATATATTCGATCGCGCCGATGTCAATGCCCCGAGTCGGTTGGGCGGCAACCAACACCCTGGGCCGCCGCGACAGCTCGCGTGCCAGGATCAACCGCTGAATATTTCCGCCCGAAAGGTTCCTGGTCATCGTACGTATATCCGGCGTTTTAATATAAAAATCCTGTATCATCTGCCGGCTGTAACGAGCAATATAATCAAATGCCAAAAAGATACCGTTGCTGAACTTGTCACTTGTATGCTCTTGCAGCACCAGATTCTCTGATACGGCAAAATCGCGCACGATCCCGTCGTGCATCCGCTCCTCGGGTATGTAAGCCAGCCCGCTCTCTGTACGGCGCGCAGTCGTCCATTCCGTAACCGGCATGCCGTCCATCTCCACACTCCCGCCGCTGATCGGGCGCAAACCCGCTATGACTTCGGCAAGCTCCCTCTGCCCATTGCCGCTGATACCGGCCACCCCCAGAATCTCTCCGGACTGGACAGAAAGTGATACGCCGCGCAGAGCCGGTTGCCCCGTTACGTCATGCGCTTGGACATCCTTCAGACGCAACCGCACCTCGCCAGCATCCATCTCTTCCTCGCGTTGCCTCTCCAGCATGACGTCGCGCCCCACCATCATGCGCGCCAACTCCTGTCGGGTCATCTCCTCAGTCGGAACCGTCCCGACTAGGCGCCCTGACCGCAGAACCGTAATGCGATCACTGATCGCCAGGACCTCCTGCAGCTTATGGCTGATCAATACCAGGCTGTACCCGTTGTCCTTCATGTAACCTAGCGTGACGAATAGTTCATCGACCTCCTGCGGCGTCAGCACCGCCGTCGGCTCATCCAGAATCAACATCATCGCACCGCGGTAAAGGGCCTTCATAATCTCGACCCGCTGCCGTTCGCCGACTGAGAGCGTCCAGACCGGCGCTCGCGGGTCGATCTGCAATCCGTACGCTTCGCTCAGTTCGCGAATGCCCTCCTCAACACGGTCCAGGTCCAGAAGCGGCTCCCTGCTGGACTTGAGCCCCAATGCCACATTCTCAGTGACGGTCAGCGTATCCACCAGCATAAAGTGCTGATGGATCATGCCTATGCCCTGACGGATCGCATCAGTAGGCGAATGAATTGTCACCTCGGCGCCGTCGCGCAGGATCCGTCCCTCCTCGGGCTGATACAGACCGTACAGAATCCTCATCAATGTGGACTTGCCCGCGCCGTTCTCCCCCAGCAGCGCATGCAGTTCCCCCCTGCGCACGTCAAAATCCACGTGATCGCAGGCCAGGACACCCGGAAACCGCTTGACGATTCCGTACATCTGCACATACGGCGCGTTCAAGCGGAAGTTTACCGCTCGATGCCCGCCCGAGGGTCTGGCAATACCGTAGACAATCTGATCTTCAATCCCGCGTCGACCGGTCAACATGAAAAACTGTCCTTACACCACAGCAACCTTTAGCAGCAGGCTACCCCTTCCCTCACTATTCGTCGTCTTCCAGCAATACCGGATCGACAACGCCGCTCTTGATGTCTTCGATCGCGGCGCGGGCAGCCTCTTTCACCTCATCGGCGATCTCAATACTTTCGTTGAATTCCAAACGTAACCCGTCGTTGGCAAATGTAAGTTTGTAAGCCGTGCCGCCAAGCTCCCCTGCTTCGATCTTGGCAATCATATCCGTTATCACGTTGGCCCAGTTGTAAATCTGATTGGTAACGACAACGTCCGGGCCCAGGGAAATCTGATCACTCTGGGTTCCCAGCCAGGCAACGCCGTTCTCGTTGGCCACGCCGATCGCCCCGACTACCTGCTGCGCCGACCCGGTCAACACGTCGGCGCCGGCCTGAATGTGGACATGCGCAGCCTCAGCCGCCAGCGTCGTATCGCTGAATGAGCCTGTATAGCTGATGTTTACCTGTGCGTCAGGTTTGACATCTGTAACACCTCTTACAAACCCGTCTATATACAGTTTGGCGTCACCCGCTACAGGGCCGATCACACCTATCACATCGTTCTCCGACAGCATCGCAGCCACAACGCCGTTGACATACCCACCCTCGTTGGCGACCGCCCCGTAAGCGAATACGTTCTCGATTCCCCGCTCCGCCCCCGTATCCGACGACGTTCCCCACGCAAAACTGGTCTCAGTAAAATCGCTGGCCACCTCAAACACCGAATTGCCGTACTGTGCGCCGTGAGCGATCACCAGGTCGTATCCCTCAGCCGCATAATCTCGAATCGCCGCCGCCGCATCGGTCACCCGGAACATCCCTTCCGAATACGCGATCCTCAGCGCATCCTCCCCGCCCATCTCGGCTTGAACCGCAGTCAGCGAGTCGAACATCGACTGGCTCCAGGCAATATCAGTCGTGCTGCTTGGCATGACAATTGCAACGCGAAAAGGGGCTCCTTCCGCGTCCACGTCCTCGTCATCCTCGTCCGATCCACCGCAGCCGGCGAAAAGCAGCAAGAAGATCAACATTGATATTCTGATTCGTATTAGCATGATTCCCTCTTTGAGGTTAGGAATCTACAACGCCCCATTCGCCTTCCTCACTCGCCGCGCTCATACGACCTTGCCAGCGCTGCCGGTTTCTGAATCTGTCGTGCCGTAAAGGCAAGCACCACGATTGTCATTATGTATGGCATCATTACCGCTATCTCTGACGGGACCGGAATGTTCAACGCCTGGACCCATAGCTGCAATGCATTGACCAAGCTGAATAGTAGTGCACCTCCCAGTACACCCACAGTACGCCAACTGCCAAAGTAAACAAGGGCAACCGCAATAAATCCAAGCCCGTTAGTCATATTCTCCTGGAATACGTTCTGCAGACCTATGCTCAGCGAGGCCCCCGCCACTGCAGCCAGGGCGCCGCCGATCATCAGCGTCGTATAGCGTACGCCATTCACACTCACACCCAGAGTGTCGGCTGCCTCTGGGTTGTGACCCACCGCCCGGATCTTTAAACCCAGTGTCGTACGGTTGATGACGAACCACGAAACCGGCACCATCAGATAGGCAAGATACACCAACGCGTTATGATTGAATAGGATGTGCCCGATTCCCGGAATGTCGGCAAGCAGTGGGATAGCCAGCTGCCGGAAACCGCGTACACCTTCCACCGAACCGATCAGCGTCTTGAAGAGCAGGCTGCTCAAACCAAGGCCAAATAGATAAAGACCGATGCCGCTTATGCCTTGCAGCGACTGCATCGTCACGCTGACGAACGCCTTTAACAGCCCCATCAATACCCCAATCGCAATCGCAACCAGCACACCCACCCACAGATTGTGCCCCTCAAACACGGCGTAGAAGGCGAAAAAAGCCCCCATCAGCATGATGCCGTCTACGCCCAGATTCAATACCCCCGAACGCTGGCCGAATGTCTCCCCCAATGACGCGAAAAGATACGGCGTTGCCAACCGTACACAACTGTGCAGGATTCCTATCAGTGTGGAAATTGTAAACAGTTCCTCAAACATTACGGCATCATCGGGTGCAAGCTGTGGCGCATGCCTTCCCCACTCCAGTGACCTGGTCCGGCTCGGCACCGTCTCGTGAACTCAAGTCACACGACGTAAACGTGCGTAACTTTCACTCCTCAATACTCTCTTCTCGCTTCTCACCTTCCACCTCGAGCGGCTCATCAGATCCATCATCTCCGACTCGTCGTCGCGTACGCCTTCTCACATACAGGTCGCTGGAAACGACGAAGAGTACGACGAGGCCTTGCAAAGCGATGGCCAGTGCACTGGGAACCTGCACGGCCCGCTGCATCTTGTCCGCGCCAACCAGCAGCGCACCGAAAAGCGCCGAGGCCGGTATCGCCCCCAAAGGGTGTAGTTTGCCAAACAGCGCCGCCACTATCCCGCTGAATCCGTAGCCGCCGCTCAACCCCTCGAGCATGCGATGATGAACCCCCATCACCTCCACCGCCCCTGCCAAACCGCACAACATCCCGCTCAATGCCAGCGACAGCGTGACATACTTGCGTACAGGAATACCCGCATAGCGGGAAGCATTGGGATTCAGACCTACGGCACGGATGCGGTACCCGATCGTCGTACGCCAGAGGAGGAAATAAACCGCGAGAGCCAGAAGAACGGCCAGAATGGCGCCGCTGTGGAAAAGTGTGCGCGGCACCAGCCGCGGCAGCCAGATCGATTCCGGCAACGCTGCACTCTGCGGGATGCTCGTGCCGGCCGCAACATGCTCCGGATCCAGCATCGGCCCGCGCAGCAGAAAATTCATCAGGCGCAGCGCAATCTGGTTCATCATCACCGTGGTGAGAATCTCGTTGACGCCCAGACGCGCCTTCAGCAGGCCGGGAATGCCGCCCCAAATAAGCCCCGCTGCTGCACCGCTAACCAGCGTCAGCGGCAATAAAATCAAGGCCGGCAGACTGCTGAACCCCACCCCGAATGCAGTGGCTGCCAGCGCACCGACAACGATCTGCCCTTCGCCCCCAATATTGATCACGCCGCCCCGAAAAGCGATACATATGCCCAGACCTACCAGCAGCAGTGGCGTGGCCTTGGTCAGGGTCTGCGTGATGCCGCTCACGTTGCCTAGCGCACCCTGTATCAGAGCGCTATAGGCTTCAAAAGGGTCGGTGCCTAACAGCAAAAGCAGCAAGACGCCCACCACCAGCGCGATCACCATCGCCAGCACCGGCAGCAACACATCGATCAGCTTGGCCAAATATAAGCGGGTATTCATCCTTTACTCTACAGCGCGTTGCCAGTGCGCTCTGAAAATTGTCCGCCATACGCTCTGCCGCCACGTTGCGTACAAATGCCATCGTAATGGCAGATTCCAACGATTATAGCACCATTTGTTCATTTCAAATAGTGCTCTAATTCTGATTTGTGTCGGATATTCAAGAATCTGGGTACAAAACTGCAGGCGCGGCGCGGGCAAAAACTGCAATGAGGCGTACCGGCGACTCACCCACATTGCGCACTTCGTGAAGGACGCCCTCCGGCACAAACACTGTCGTATCGGCTCCCACCTGGTGGCTCTCTTCACCCAGGGTGACTTCGACTTCACCGCTGAGAAAAGTCAGGCTCTCTTCACAATCGTGGTAGTGCAGAGGGATAACCCCGCCCGGAGGCATATACTGTTCCCACAGCTCCATCTGCTGTGCACCGCAAGTGCGCGCGGTAATTATGCGTGCGCCGGGAATCTTACTGCGCGTGTTTATGGGGTCGTATTCTTCGTGCCTGTGTGGCAGAACCGCCATTGACTTGGAACTCCTCTATCAACTCCGACTTCCAACCAGCTCTTAACGTCTCGGTTCACCTCTGCAGCCGTAACATTCGGCTGCCTCCCCGCTGAAATTCGTAGGGGACCTCTTCTATTCTAGCCTGAATCTCTTGTGCTGTGAAAGCGTCAATCACACCCTGGACGTGCGGCGACGGCGCCCCACCGACCTGCAGCAGCGGAAACGCCCGCGCCTCCGGGGCCACCCGTAGCATCTCCTCCAGCGCCCGTACATGGAACGCCAGGTCAAACTCCTGGCTGTACAGAAACAAAAAATGGGAAGAAAGTGCCAGATCAAAACTGTTGTCTTCAAAGGCAAGGTCCGGCAGCGAAGCATCCAGATAGCGTCCCTCAGCTAAACCCCGCGCAAAGTCCTCCAGAAACTTACGCATGGCCCACATCCTCCTCCGCCCTAGGGCCGCTATCGAAGGCACATAGGTCCACACAAAATCGTCCCGGTTACGCGCCAGCTGCTCAATGATAATGTCGTACGTCTCCTCGACCCGCCTCTCGATCGCCTCCGCCGAAAACGCGTACAGCGGATCGACCGAAACCACCGAATACCCCAACGCCGTCATCTCCGCATTGAAGCTGGCCGGCCCGTCCCCGCACCCAAGAATCCGCCCCCGCAACTCCCTCTCCCCCAGGTCGAACATCCCGCAGTACTCCTCCATCGTCCTCCCCCAGGGCACCACGCCGTCAACCGTGAACGGCATCTCTACGCCTCCGTTTCACTCACATATTGAGCCGCCCCGCTTCGCCTACTTCTCAGAATCTCACTCGAAGCTACCTGCTCACTGCCCGATATGACACGCTCTCCCTGCCCCGACTGAGCGCATCCCAAAATGGGGGCGCACTCTCGTGTACTTTTGGCGGCAGACCAACCATTGCCACGCCGCGATCAACTCTGAGGCAAGGACAACGCGGTCTCTAACCCCTGGCCCCCAGCCCCTAACTCCTGCAGTTTTGGGCGGTCGGGCCTATTCGGCCCTCCCTTGTGCGGGGGCTCCGCCCCCGCAACGCCCCCTCTCCTACAACACGCCTCATCGACCGGGTGTCGCCATTGGTGACGGGTGCCTAATCGAAAGTGTCCAGCCAGACCGCGTCCCGCCAGTCCCATCAGATCCCCGCGGGTGCCGGCCTTGTGCCTGCCCTCGCACCCGCACCAACTGACGGACGCCACCGTACGGCCAGGCCTGGCGCCTGCACTGCGTCTCGCCCAAAGACGGTAAACGATTCCATCCACCGCTGGCACTGATTCACCGCCTGACTGTTCCCACCCCAAATCTGGGATGCACCCGTTATCCACTCTGGTTAGACCCCCTGGTCCATGTTACAATTAACACACATTCATACCCAACCGCTATAGTCTGCTCTATCAATTCACTCAAGGGTTGCATCGTACCGGGCACTCTATCTCCAGTGCAGTGAAGTCAGCGTTTCCAGTTTTTGTTAAGTCGAGGACTTGCAGACAGAAGGGAGGGTTACGATGAAACGAGTCCTGCTCTTTTGCGTTCTAATACTCTTGCTGTCCGGTTGCGTCCTGGACGCGGCATCTCTTGCGATCATCCCTGAAACTGAGCCAGTTCAGATTCCACCTCGTTTTGCCCAACACCTCAACTCGTTACAATATCTTGATGAGGTACCCGCTGTTTTTCTCAACGCACGGGGCGAACCTGTCACCGCCTTGGGCGCTGAGCAAATGATAAACGATCAATGGTTGCAACTGTGGGCAATGACTGCAATGGAAGATGACGGGTCACTGGGATTAGCAAAGACTCTTGAAAAAGGAGAAATCCCGGACGTGACCTTGGATGACCACATAATAACCGCAATATACATGAACGCCTTTGCCACTGCTGAAAGCCTGTGTACCGAGAATAGAGCGGAAGTAACGGAATTTGTCGAGGCGTATGCTGTTCAGGCAAAGGCATTGGAAAACGTCCAGTTTCCTTACTTGACCGTCATACACGACCTCGCGGCCCGCTTAACGCTGAATTACGGCTCGGCAGCAGGCGAGACCAACTGCCAGGACTTCCTGGCGTCTCTATTGGAATTTCCAGTTGCACGCCCTTTCTGCTTCGGGAGTGCACCCCTCTTTGAAGTAAATCAGGTTAAAGGTCAGAAAGCCCAGATGGAACGAATGAAGGAGGCCATGGAAAAACTCGCCTCCTCTCCGCAATCGTTCCTGTCCTCTTACGCCAGTCTGGATTGCTGGGCAACTGCACACGAATGATCATCAACTGATGGAGTCCCCCACTCCTTGACTTCCCAGGCAACATCCACATCTCACTGGTCCTCAGGCGACCACATCCTCTTCCGCCAACTCTGGTCAAGCCGCGTCTGGGCCGTAATCCCAACCACCATCGTCGAGGACAGCAGCGACCTGGTCTCCCTCTACATCGCACCCGGCACCATCTTCGCCGGCCCGGACTGCTCACGCGACGAGCACCTGCGAGTCGCCGCAAGCGGCACATGGGAAACTAAACGCTACGTGTGGACCGCCCAACACCACCTCTGGTCATCCCGACCGGGCGAATCCGCCTCCATCTGGACAATCTGGTCCGCCCCCGACTGGACCCACGTCGGCTGGAAAGTCAATCCCGAAACGCCCCTCAAACGTACGCCCCTCGGCTTCGACACAACCGACCATGTCCTCGACGCCGTCATTAGCGCCGACCTCACTTCATGGCAACTCAAGGACGAAGACGAACTCGCCGTCGCCGTCGAACTCGGTCTGTTCTCAGTAGCTGAAGCGGAACAGATCCGCCTTGAAACACAGCGCATCGCCGAAGAGTGCGTTACCTCGCGCCGCCGGCAACTCCAAACATGGGCCGCCTGGCGCCCGCCCGCTGGCTGGAACCTTCCCACCCTCCCGCAAGACTGGGCAGTCCCGTGACGTCACAGCACCCGTGAACAGGCAAGTTCCTTCGATATCGGTTAAAGTAGAAGACGGCACACGTAGAATTCGCTTTACTTACAGAGCGAACAGTATCAGAATCTTCTGAGTTGGATTCTGGAGGAAATACCGAGCGCTATATCTGGAACAGGGGACAGCATGAACCAGAATATTGACCCGCCGAAACAGATGTGGGAATCCGTAGAATATACTGATAGTCCTGAACTACCGGATATTGAAGACTTGCAAATTGTAGACAAGGGATTCTTGCCGCGCCCGGAAGAGCTTGTCTTTAAAGACGCCGAGACAGAATATGGCATGGTATCTCTCGACAGAGAGACAGTTTCTTTCTTCCAGAGCAAAGCAAAAGAAGTAGGAGCCTCCTATCAGACTTTAGTTCGCAGTATCCTCAAAGAGTACGTAGCCCGACAGAGCAGATAGTCCTCTTTGTGTTACAGGAAGGCGGGGAGCAGTCTGTGACGCCACCGAACCTCCCCGCACTCCGCAAAACTGGGAAGCCCCGTGACGTCACAACTCTCCTATCCCGTACTACCCCTCCGCCACCACCGGATTCCGCAGCACGCCAACCCCTGAAATCTCGATCTCCACCACATCACCCGGCTGTACCGGCCCAACGCCCGACGGCGTACCCGTCATTATCACGTCACCCGGCAGCAACGTAATCGCCTCGCTGATATATGCGATCAACTGAGCCACCGAAAAGATCAGATCGTCCGTGTTCGTGTGCTGCTTGACCTCTCCGTTCAAACGCGTCGTCAACTCAAGATTCGTCGAATCAAGCCCGGTAGCAATGTACGGACCAATCGGTTTGAACGTATCGAACCCCTTGCCAATCAGCATGCAGCCGTTGGCCATCTCATTCGCCTGGATCACCCGCTCGCTCACATCGTTGCCGCAGGTGTACCCTAATACATGGTCCAACGCATCTGCTTCCGAAACCCGGCGTGCCTTCTTACCCATGATGACCGTCAGCTCGCCTTCATAATGAACGTTCTGACCCTGCTTCGGGTAAACGATAGCCTCCTCCGGGTCCAGAATAGCCGTCGAAGGCAGCATGAACAGCATCGGCTGGTCCGGTGGCGTCTGTCCGCCCTCCTCCGCATGGGCCAGGTAGTTCAGCCCTACCCCAATCAGCCGCGGCTTCCCGATCGGCGCCAGCACCCGAACGTTATCCAGATGCGTCGTCTCCCCGCTCTCTTCCATGCTGTCCCACGGACAGGACGTCATCTGGCGGACGGTGCCGTCCTCCTCCAGAATGCCGAAGCGAATCTCGTCGTTAGCACTGTAGCGCAGCATCTTCATCTCTGATATTCCTCCTTGTAAAGGGTGTTCTGTGTATACCGCATATGTTTCTGCCCTGCTTACATCCTGTCATGGCCTTCTCGCTGTCCGGGCCGTTCCCTGTCAATGAGTAGGAAATGGGTTACAGCCGTGATAGACTGTGCCCAACGGCATATCAAGGCTGGCAACCAAGCGAAAGTCGCCGCTGCCAACACAATCCACCGGCCGTGAACCACTATCCACGATAACAAGGGAGCACACAAATATGACTACCTCCGGTAGAGTCGCAATCATCACCGGCGCCGGCTCCGGCATCGGCAAACGCACTGCCCTGCTTCTGCTCGCCGAAGGATACGCCGTCGCCCTGGCTGGCCGCCGCCTCGACCGCCTCGAAGAAACCGCCGCAGAATCCGGCGCTGGCGAACGCGCCCTCGTCGTCCAAACCGACGTGACCGATCCCGCCGCCGTCGACAACCTCTTCGACCGCACCATTGAAGCCTTCGGCCGCCTCGACCTCCTCTTCAACAACGCCGGCCGCGGCGCCCCCCGCGCCGACTTTGACGAGATCACCTACGAAGACTGGAAATCTGTCGTCGACGTAAACCTGACCGGCGTCTTCCTCTGTTCGCAGCGCGCCTTCCGCATCATGAAAAATCAAACGCCCCAGGGCGGCCGCATCATCAACAACGGATCGATCTCGGCGCATACCCCCCGCCCCAACTCCGCACCCTACACGTCCACCAAACACGCCATCACCGGCCTCACCAAATCCACTTCTCTCGACGGCCGCGCCTACAACATCTGCTGCGGCCAGATCGACATCGGCAACGCCGCCACCGAAATGACCGCACGCATGCGTAGCGGCATCCCACAGGCCAACGGCAGTGTCATGGTCGAGCCGAACTTCGACTCCGACGGGGTTGCCCAAACCATCCTCTATATGGACAGCCTGCCCCTGGATACCAACGTGCTCACCCTGACCGTCATGGCCAATCAGATGCCCTATGTGGGCCGCGGCTGAGCCCGCCTACTGATAGCCGCCGATTCCCAACAGCTCTTTCGTCTCCAGGCTGGCCTCGTCCAATAGCGCATCCACCAGACTGTCCTCCGGTTTCACGCCAAAGGGAGAATAACGCATCCACGTCGGCCCGTAGGTGAGGATAAGCAATCGCCGTTTTTCCCCGTCAGGCCGCGTCGGCAAGGCCCGGTGCCACAGATTGCTGTGCATGATGATGCACGTCCCTGCCGGCCCGCGTACCAACTTCTGGCCCGGCAAGTCGTCGTAGCAGTCAGCCGGCAGCGGGTCATGGATCCGCAAATGCGATCCCGGTACAATCGCCAAAGTTCCATTGGCGTCGTTGAGTTCATCCAGATAGATCAGGCAGTCTAAAGTGTGGGGAAAGGAGAAAAAGGCTGGCAATGGCTTGGGTACCGTCCGCCGGTGCAGGTGCCAGTGCGTCTCTTGGTTCGGCTCACCCGGGTAGCTGACCCGCCCACCCGCATTGCGGATGCGCACGAACGGCCCCAACACCGCCCGCGCCACCGACAGTATCGGCTCGAAGTCGAGCAGTTCCAGAAAGGCCGGGTGCTTGTCCATCAGATAGCGCGGAAACCAGCCCCCGAACTGTCCTGACCGGATGATGGTCGTAACGCCCTCCCCCAACTCGGCCTCCTCGACCTCGTCCAGTGCCCCGCGCAGCCGCGCCAACTGCGCCCTCTGAAAGAGAGCCTCTCGGATCAGGTACCCTTGCTCTGCCAGCTGCTCGATCTCCTGCGGCGTCGCCAGTACCTTGAAACTGCGCTCCTTGTCTTCGCTGGCCACATTGGTCATAATTTCATAGGTAACCGTGTGGCTGGGGATCTCTTCATGCTTTCGTTGCGCAGACATGTTTATCACGACCTTTAGTTTGCGGTGTTCCGGACCTATGCCCACGGCCTGTCTGACGTGGACCCTGGGCCCTAGCTAGTCTACGGCAGTTCCCATCACTCGCGCAAAGACCTGCGCCGGGCACGGCAAACGACACAGGCCGCTCACCACAACGCTACCTCGAAGGATTTCGCTCAATGCCCAAACAAAAAGTGATTCTGAATCCATTCCCCCGCCCCCTTGATATGATCATGTCCAACCAGGACGCCGAACGACTCCACGATTTGGTCGACGTAATCTGGGGCAAGGACGAAGACATTCCCGACTCCGAGTTCGCCCGCGCCTGCGGCGACGCCTACGCCTTTATCACCTCCTCCTGGCGGTCCAGGCCACTGGCCGACATGCCCAACCTGCGCGCAATTATGGAGACCGGCGGCCGCCATCCCAGCCCTGCTCACCTCGACTACGAGACCTGCTTCGCCCGCGGCATCCGCGTCCTCAGCTGCGCACCCGCCTACGGCCCCATGGTCGCTGAAATGGCGCTCGGCATGGCCATCGCCGCCGCCCGCGGCATCGTCAGCGCACACAACGACTTTGTCGCCGGCGAAGAGCTCTATCTCTACCCCAGCAATAGCACCGCCTTCACCCTCTACGACCAGCCCGTCGGCTTTATCGGCTTCGGCGGCCTGGCCCAATCGCTCCGTCCGCTCCTTGCCCCCTTCCGCTGCCCGATTCAGGTCTATGACCCCTGGCTGCCCCCAAGCTTCATCAGCGAACGCGGCTGCACCCCGGTCAGCCTCCAGGAGCTGCTTTCACAAGCACGCATCATCTTTGTCCTCGCCATCCCCTCCAATGAGAACAAAGCCATGCTCGACCGCGAGCTGCTCTCACTGATCAGGTCCGACGCCGTCCTGCTCCTCATCAGCCGCTCCCACCTCGTCGACTTCGACGCGCTCACCGACCTTCTGCATCAGGGCCGCTTCCGCGCCGCCATCGACGTCTTCCCCCAGGAGCCCCTGGCCGCCGATCACCCCATCCGAACCGCCCCCAATACCATTCTCTCCGCCCACCGCGCCGGCTCCGTCTGGCAGGACATGCACGCCATCGGGCGCATGGTCGTCGACGACCTCGAAACAATGCTCGCCGGCCTGCCGCCCACCAAAATGCAGACCGCCCAACCAGAGCTTATCTACCGTCTGCCCTAGTAGCCTGATCGACCCGCCATCAAGCGCCAACTCATCGTGTAGCGCTCTTCGACTAAACGCTTTCACATCTTTCATCCTCAATCGAACCGGAGCCGACCATGAGAATCTGCGTCTACGTATCCTTGCCCGACCACGACAACTTCCTCGGCTTTCTCAAACAGTACGACATCCTTGACGTCGCCCTCAGTTCCACCTGCCATCCCGATCACCGCACGCGCTTCTCACCCGAAGCCGCCGACAAACCGGGTGCCTTCTGGGACTTCCAGACCCTGCTGTGGGCGCGCACGCAGTGCGAAGACGCCGGCCTCAATGTCGTCTCCATAGAAAACCCCCTGCCCAACTGGTGCTACGAAAAGATCGTCCTCGGCCAGGACGGCCGCGACCAGCAGATCGAAAATGTCGCCGAGACCATTCGCAACATGGGCCGAGCCGGCATCCCGGTCTACGGCTATCACTGGATGGTCAATCAGCCCGGAGTCACCCGCAACTCCTGGCGCACCTCGCTCACCACGCCCGGTCGCGGCAACGCCCAGGTCAGCAGGTTCGAACAGGATGTGGCCGATCGCGGCCCCCTCTTCCGCGATCGCGAATACAATCACGAGGAGATGTGGAGTAACTACGAATACTTCATCAAGGCCATCATCCCCGTGGCCGAGGAAGCCGGAGTCAGACTGGCTCTTCACCCTGACGACCCGCCCGTCGAAAAGCTGGGCGGCATCCCGCGCCTGTTCTGCAATCCCGCCGGCTTCCAGCGTGCCATGGACATCGCCGGCAGCCCCGCAAGCGGCCTCAACTTCTGCCTCGGCAACTGGACCGCCATGAACGTCGACATCCACGCCGCCATCCGCCGTTTCGGCAGCCGCAACCAGATCGTCTACGGTCACGTCCAGGGCGTGCAGGGCGCTTCCCCCGACTTCCGCGAATGTTTCCTCGAAGAGGCCGACTGTGACTTCCTGGAGATTTTCAAGACCTTCAGGGAAGTAGGCTTCGACGGCGCCCTCATACCGGGCCATTTCCCCCATACCATCTATGACAGTGAGCGGGTCCACCACGGACTCCTTTACGCCGCCGGCTACATCAAAGGACTTCTTCAGACACTCGACATAAACTAGACCCGCCAATTCCAACACCGCCAGCTGCCTGGGCAGCTACATTTGGGGAGAAACCTACCATGTACCTGATTCTCATCGGCTGCGAGTACGCCGGCACCACCACCCTCGCCCACGCCATCAACGAATGGGCCCAGGAGTCCCTGGGCACCGAGTTCAAACTGATCCACGACCACAACAAGCTGCCCGACACCAAGCCGCACGGCCCCGAGCTGACCCCCGAAGACATCGCCGCCTTCCAGCAGCTCAGCCCCCGCCTCACCGAGGTGATCCAGCGCCACAACCTCTACTACCACACGCCCTGGGCCTCCGGCTCCGACGAAAACTTCATGGGCATCGGCCTCTACATCGACGAACTGGTCTACGCCACCAAGTACTACGGCTACGGCGGCCGCGGCCAGGACGGTGACCGCACGGTGATCTCCCGCATGCTCGAACAGCGCATCCTCCAGTTCAGGCCCGACGCCGTCCTCATCCTTGTGGAGGCCGCGCCCGATGTGATCCGCAAGCGCATGGCCGCAAGCCCGCATCCCTATCCCGTAGTGCCCGAAGCCGATGTCGAGCACATCATCCAGCGCTTCGAAGAGGAATACGCAAACTCGCTTATACGCCGGAAATTCAAGCTGGACACATCAACCGCGACAGTAGCCGAGTCCGTGGCCGACTTCGCCGCCAGCATCCAGCCCTACCTGTCAGAAAGCGAACTGTTGCGGCTTGCGCTGCGCCAGGGAAAGGCCGGCTAGTCCAATGAGCAAGAACGCCTGCGATCTACTCGTCAGCAACGGGCAGGTAGTCACCATGGACGCCGCCCGCACCATCTACGCCGCCGGCGCCGTGGCCGTCACCGGCTCGCGCATTGTCGACGTAGGCCCCGACGCCGAACTGCACCGGAAATACGACGCCGGCCAGATGATCGACGCCGCCGGCGCCATCGTCCATCCCGGATTCATCGACGCCCACAACCACATCGTGCACACCACCTGCCGCGGCGTCTTCGGCAACATCCACGACGTGGACGACTCCACTATCAAGTTCGCCGACTGGAAAGCCGACGTCACACCGGATGACGAAGCTGCCGCCACCGCCATGGCCTCCCTCGAGATGCTGCAAAGCGGCTTCACCATGTTCATCGAGCCCGGCACCCTCTTCTCAACCGAGGCCGCCGCAGCAGAGGTCGAACGTGTCGGCATGAGGGCGCTCTTCGCCCCGCCCTACATCTGGGACCGCCGCGAAACCCTCGCCGCCATGCCCGGCCTCGAAAGCCCCCGCCTCATGGCCCGCGCACCTGTCGACCGCGACCGCGCGCTCGGACTCCTCGACGCCGAGCTGCACAGAAACCAGGACCCCGATGCACTGGTGCGCGGCTTCGTCTTCGTATACGGCGTAGGCACCGCCTCCCCCGAGCTGCTGCAGGCCGCCCACGCCTGCGCCCGCGCCAGCAACGTCCCTCTACACCTGCACGCCGGCTACGCCCCCGGCGAAGGCGAAATCTATCGCTCCGTAACCGGCCTCAGCCAGCTCGTCCACCTGCACGAACTCGGCGTCCTCGGCCACAACACTTTCATCGTCCATGCCAACCTCCTCGACGATGACGAGGAGGCCGCCATCCAGGACAGCGGCTGCCAGATCATTTGGAGCCCAATCTCCTTCTTCTCCCTCGGCATAGCCCGCACCGCCGAATTCAGAATGGCCGCCCGCCACCGCCGCGGCATCCCCGTATCCCTCGCCGTCGACGGCGCCTTCGACTGCACGCCCGCCGAGCTCATGCAGGCCGCACATTTCGCCGCACGCGTAGGTGACGATCCAGTATCCCCCTCCGACCTCCTCGAAATGCAGACTCTGAATGCCGCCGCCGCCGCCGGCCTCCAGGCCGAACTCGGCAGCATCGAACCGGGCAAACGCGCCGACATCGTCGTCCGCTCCCCGCGCGCCGCCGGCGCCTACCCCGCCAACAACCCCGTTCACCTCCTCGCCTTGACCCTGGGCACCGGAAGCGTCGACACCGTCCTCGTCAACGGCGAAATCGTACTCCGACGCGGCCGCTCCACCCGCGTCGACGAACTGGAGATAGGCCAGGCAGTGACCGCATCGGTCGCCCAACGCGCCCAGCGTCTCGGTATCGATCCAGGCAGCGAGTGGCCGGTGGCGAAAGTGTGAGTGGCCGGAGATTCGAACTGCCGCATGTCTTGCTTCAAGCATTGTCCTGAAGCAACTGCGCATCATCGCGAACAGATCAGCAGTTCTCCCTGGCAAGACCTGTTTGGCAAAGTCGGGCTGATGCGAGAACATGAGGCCAGATGACGGCACTGGCCGCTTCTGTTGTTCTGACGCGAGGTCAACGATGTTGAGAGCCGAACCTGTTTCTCAAAACAGTCCTGCGACGCCCAAGCTCACTTACAAGGATTACCGGAAGACTTCCGATGATGAGCGCTTCGAGCTCCTGGACGGAGCGTTGTTGAAGCCCCCCACTCCGAATACAGCCCATCAGTCAGTTCAGGCCGAGTTAGGATGGCGGATGGCCCGCTTTATCAGAGAGGGCGGACTTGGCCATCTCTTCTTCGCCCCGACTGACGTCGTACTCTCCCGCACCGACGTCGTCCAGCCCGACCTGCTGTTCATATCATCACAGCGGGCACACATAATCGCCCCCGCCAACATCCAGGGTGCCCCCGACCTGATAGTCGAAATCCGCTCCGACTCCACCGCCGAACGCGATGAGTCGTTCAAACGTCAACTCTATGCAGCCTTTGGCGTCAAAGAGTACTGGCTGGTCGATCCTGATGCCGCAACCATCTCCGTTCTTTTGTTGGAAGAGAATGGCTACGAGGAGGCAGCTACCTACACTCTAGGCCAGATTCTGACTTCCCCTATGCTGGATGGCCTCTTAGTCAATTTGGACGACCTGTTTCTCAACCGCGATTGAAAGGAAACGACCACCTGATCCAGCCCTATCCACTATAGCCACTGTAGGGGCACCCCTTGTTGGTGCCCTCTGATCCTTCCTTCTTGACCAAATGTCCCCAAGTAGTCACCTGGTCGAACAGATCACGCAGTCCGCTCCATCGCCCAGTAGGGCATCTGAAAGGGGATTATATATTTTAGGCACATTGGGGCCTGATTTCATGGCTGTCTCAGAGCACAAGAAAACCATATGAAAGAGAACTCTTCGTTCAAATGTTACGGGGAGGCATGGAATTGGGGTCCGCAATAGAAAGCTAGCCACGGCCAAGGAGGCTGTTGATGATCAGAAAATATTCCCCTGTGGTTGTGTCCCTGTTTCTATGGATTCTGCTCGTCAGCGGCTGCGGCATTGAGTGGCATGACGGCCCAGGGCCTGAAGGACAACCCGGATCGTTATTTCCTCGTCCGATGGACACTCCTACGCCGACTTCTACGCCGACTCCGGCCGCTACGCCAGAAGCAGTCGGGCAAATGAAGCAGGTTCAAGAGTAAGACCAACCGGCCAGCCCCCTGTGCGCGAAGGCGCGTGTACCCGCAGGCTGCGATCCTGGCATTTGCCTTCTGCCTCAACGCATTCATAGAAACGCAAAAGGAGAAGGCGCAATAAAAAATCCTATGAGTGACGACAAGCGGCGCAAGTACACGCTATACGATTACATAACCTGGCTGTGCGCCGTCTTATTCGCCCTAATGTTCGTTTTCTTCTACTAGACCGGAGCGACGGGATAAGAAAATGGTCCGGGGAAATTTCCCCGGACCATTTTCTTGGGAATTACATAATTTAGTCACATAAAAGAGAAGTGCTGGAATCAAACACTAATTACAAGATGTAAGGCGTATCTTGTGATGGTTTCGGCGGCGTTCAACGCCATTGCAGGTTCTTCAATGCAGCACATTACAATGATGTTCTACTTTGCAATTCAGGCCAGTCTTGTGATGACACACCTCCACAAGATTAAACCCGCCGGCTGATGTGAAGTCGCCAACTTCCATTTCTACCCTCTTCAATGTGACTAAACTATGTAATCCCCATCTGAAAACTCTCCTCAATACGGGCTTACGCCCATACGAATTACTTCATTGACAACGAATTTCCCGTGTGTTAGCTTACCCCCACCGGCTGCATGTCAACTATATGGCAAAAGAAAAATGTCCCAATCCGTCTCTTAGTCTCCCGGCTTTCGATTTAGAGACGGAAAACAATCTTATCTGTCCTCATGTCCCAACACCTCTACACAACCCAAATCCAGGAGCAAAAAAGCATGAAAATGCCAAACTCTAGTCGACGTCAGTTTCTCAAAACAGCCGGTCTCACCGGCCTCGGGTTGACCATGGCCGCCTGCGTTCCCGCAGCGACGCCCGGTACGGAAGGAGCAGCCGACGAGGAACCGGTCGAGCTCTCCCTTTGGGGCTGGTGGGACATCCGCATGGATCTCTACCGCAGCGTAGCCGACAAGTTCGCTGAACAAAACGATCGAATCACTGTCGATGTCCAGTCCATTGCCGGCGGCTATGTCGAGAAGCTCTACTCAGCCCTCGCAGCCGGCACGGGGCCGAACATGATCAAAATGCGTTCCCTCGCCTTCATGCACCAGATGCGCGAAGAAAATCTAGTCCTTGAGTTTCCCGAAGACATCTTCCCGCCCAGCTGGTTTGAAGAGGCCTACCCCCTCTTTGACATCAAGACCAACGGGCGCTACGTACTTCCCACCGGCACTACCTGCACCCTCCTGATGTACAACAAGCAGATGTTCGAAGAGGCCGGCCTCGATCCGGAGTCGCCCCCCAAGACCTGGGACGACTTCACCACAGCAGCCAAAGCGCTCACACAAAAGGACGGAACAGGTGCCATTTCACGCGCCGGTTTCGCCCTCACTGGCGAATGGCCCGTGTTGAGCCAGATCTATCAGCTCGGCGGCAACGTCATCCAGAACAACGGCGATGAACAGATCTCCCTCATGACCAGCCCCGAAGTCCATGAGGCCTTCACCTACATCACCGACCTGTCCCTCGTCCACGAAGTCTGGGACTCAGGATTCCCCAACTTCGACTCCATCGGCAACGGCCTCGCCGCCATGACCGAAGAACAGACCTGGGTTGTCGGTGAGTACGTCAACACCTATCCCGATATGTACCCCCACATCGGCTACTCGCACCCGCCTACCCCAACCGGCGAACCCGACCCGCTCTATGGCTACAAGGACACCGTAACCTCTATCTCTGCCGTAACCGGCCACCCCGAAAACGATGGCGACACCTGGGAGTTCATGGAGTACCTTTACAAGGATGGCGGCAAAGATGCCTACTGGGCCTTGTGCGAACTGATCTCGCTCGTGCCCGAACGCGCCGACCTTATGTCCGATCCCAGGCTGCTGGAAACACCCGGCCTGAAAGAGGCTTCCGAAGTCAATCCCTATGAACGCAACTACGCCGCCGTGCCCGAGCGCGCCGGCGCCGTTCAAAATGACGTGCTGCATCTGATCGTCAATGAGGGACGGTCGGTTGCCGAGGCCCTGGAGTACGGCGACGCCGAAATCCAGAAGCTCATCGACGAGGGCTTGGCCAAGTATTGGGTCTAGACCGGACAGCTGGCATGCACTACAAGCTGTCATACGAATGTGAAACTCCCACGCCTACAGCAGGCGTGGGAGTCGCCACATCTGATGTTCAGTTGGTCCGGGAGTCCGAATTGCCTGGCACGTCGGGCTAGGCAGGACTTCCGCGAAAGAGACCTGAATTCCGCCCCGGTGCTCCCGCCGGCCGCAAGGATCGCCATCAGTCTGCGTGACCCGCGTCCGCTCTCAAATCTGCTCTGCCGCAACCCGTACCACCCTTGCACAAGCTGTTCGCCGGTCCCCACAGAAAAGACCGCAAACGCCCCGTGGGAGGCGATGTGATGATTCAAAATATCGCACAGAAATTCACAGGTAGCCGGTCAACCCTGCGCGCCGCCGAGCACCGCTTCATCATCATCGCCCTCGTTCCCACCATCCTCTTCTACATGACCGTCAAATTCTACCCCATCTTCTTCGCCTTCTTCATCAGCATGCACGAGTGGAGCCTCTTCGGCAACGTCTCACCCTTTGTCGGTCTCGACAACTACGTCCTCCTCGCCAAGGATTCGCTCTTCTACAAGGTCATGTGGAACACCATGTACCGCACCTTCGCCGGCACCTTCCTCGGCGCATTCTGTTCCCTCATCGTCGCTCTCATCCTCAACCCAATTCGGCGAGGCAGCATCCTCCTCCGTCTCATCTACTTCCTGCCCGTCATGACCTCCGTCATCGCCAGCGCCACCATATGGAAATGGATGCTGCAGACCCGTTTCGGCCTGCTCAATCAACTCCTCAGCTTTCTGGGCATCCAACCGGTCCCCTGGCTCCAGTCCACCACCTGGGCCATGCCCAGCATCATCGTCATGGGAATCTGGGGCGGGATCGGCTTCACCGTCATCATCTATCTCGCCGGACTGAAGGGGATCCCCAAAGACTACTACGAAGCCGCCGAAATCGACGGCGCCAGCAGCCTCCAGCTGGCCATCAAAATAACTCTGCCACTGCTCAAACCGGTCGTCTCCTTCGTTCTCATCACCGGCGTCATCGGCGGCTTCAGCGGCGGCTTTCAGGCCATCTACATGATGACCGGCGGCGGCCCGCTCGACTCCACCAGGGTGCTGGCGCTCCATATCTACGACTACGCCTTCCAGCGCATGTTCATGGGCCAGGCCTCCAGCATGTCCTTCGTCCTCTTCGCAATCGTTCTTATCCTTACTCTCGTCCAATTCAAACTGCAACGGGTCGACTGGGAACTATGAGCTACTTTCAAACCCGACGCTGTCATTCCCCTTGTATAACCTGGTCTTTTTCTGGAGTAACGCATGGCTAACCAGGACTTTGTTGGCGTACCTAGCCAGGTCGATACGCGGGCTCTCAACCGCGGCGCAACCGACTTCCAGCGCCTGCGCCGCGGCCTGTTGATCAACTACTTTGTCCTGGGCGCCGGCGCCATTCTGATGGTCGTCCCTTTCATCTGGATGATCAGCACCTCCTTCAAACCTCAGGCCGAGACCGTCTCCTTCCCGCCCCGTCTCTTCCCCATCAACCCCACCATTTCCAACTACATCGATGTCTTCGACCGCGCCAACATGGGCCGCCTCTACTGGAACACAACCTTCATAAGCGTCATCAAGACCATCTTCAACATCTACACCAGTGCGCTCCTCGGCTACATCTTCGGCAAATTCGTCTTCCGCGGCCGCGACATCATCTTCTACATCCTCCTCAGCACCTGGATCATCCCCTTCGAAGTCTATCTCATCCCACTCTACCTCATGACCGTCCAGGTCGGCTGGGCCGATACCTATACCGCCCTCATCGTCCCCGAAATCTTCACAATCTACGCCATGTTCATGTTCCGCCAGTTCATGTACACCATTCCCACCGAACTCATCGACGCCGCCCGCATCGACGGTGCCGGCGAGTGGTACATCTTCCACCGCATCATCATCCCACTCTCCCGCGCCGCCCTCTTCACCCTCATCGCCTTCTACTTCATGTGGAACTGGAACGACTTCCTCTGGCCCCTCGTCGTCATCTCCAGCCACGACAAATACGTCATCACCGTCGGCCTCGCCACCTTCGTCGGCGAATTCTGGAACCAGTACGGCGTCATCATGGCCGGCGCCAGCCTCGCCATCATCCCCATCCTCGCCCTCTTCATCGCCGTCCAGCGCTTCATCATCGAAGGTGTCGTCCTCACCGGCCTCAAAGGCTGAGCCCTTCCCACTAACCCCTGGCCCCCATCCCTTGGCCCCTGCTTTTCTGGGCGGTCGGGCCTATTCGGCCCTCCCTTGTGCGGGGGCTCCGCCCCCGCAACGCCCCCGGCCAACAACATGCCTTATCGACCTGGTGCCGATATTCGTAACAGGTGCCCAGTCGAAGGAACTCCCCCAAACCACCTCCCGCCGTCTCCATCAAATCCCCCGTAGGTGCCGCCCTCTGCCCCCCATTTAACGGGCCCCCACCAGTACGGCCAAGCCCACCTTCCCTTTCTCCAAGAGACGGTAGACAACCTTAGCCACCGCTGGCACTATCTCCCCGCCCAACTGTTCCAACCCCAGATCCGTGATGCACTCGACCGCACACTACGCGCACACAAAACATGGAATTGTAGATAGAATGGAAGTTAATTCGCAGATACCAGCAGCGCGCGAACTATAATGGAGGAGTCAAATGGTGTTATCTGTGTCTCTAAAACTCGTTACATTCTTTACTAACCTGGAAGGTGTACCCGGCAGTCTTCGTGTTTGGACACTTTTGGGTATCTCGAATCAAGGAGGGGAAGAGCATGAATGTGCAAATCTCTAGTCGCCGTCATTTTCTGAGGACAGTCGCTCTCGCTGGCTTCGGCCTGGCCGCGGCTGCCTGCGTTCCCGTGCCGGAAATCAGTACCGATAGCGCAGCAGCCGGCGAAGAACCGGTCGGGCTTTCGCTTTGGGGCTGGTGGGACACTCGGATGGCGCACTACCGTAGCGTAGCAGACCAATTCGCCGAGCAAAGTGGGCGAATTACAGTTGACGTCGACTCCACCGCCGGTGGCTATCCGGAGAGAATCTACTCTTCCTTGGCAGCTGGCGCCGGGCCGAACATGCTCAAAATGCCTGACCTCTTGACCATGCATCAAATGCGTGAGGAAAACCTCCTGCTCCAGTTTCCGGAGGACATTTTCCCGCTCAACTGGATCAGAGAGGCATACCCTTTCTTCGATACAGAGACCAACGGGCGTTACGTACTACCGACCGGCTCCTCCTGTACACTCCTCATGTACAACAAGAGAAAGTTCGCGAAAGCCGGCCTCGATCCTGAGTCACCCCCCACTACCTGGAGCCAATTCACCACCGCGGCAAAGGCGCTTACCCGCAAAGACGCCGCCGGCGCCATCGCCCATGCCGGGTTAGCTCTCACCCTGGACTGGCCCGTCCTCAACCAGATCTATCAGCTGGGCGGCAACGTAATCCACAACAGCGGTGATGAGCAGACCCCCCTGATGACCAGCCCTGAAGTCCACGAGGCCTTCACCTACATCGCCGACCTTGCCCGCACGCACGAAGTCTGGCATCCCAGCCTTCCCGATCACGAGGCCGTCGGCAAAGGCCGCGCTGCCATGACCGAAGAACAGACCTGGGCGATCAATGAGTTCGCTTACACCTATCCCGATATCTACCCCGACATCGGCTACTCGCACCCGCCAACCCCAACCGGTGGCCCCGACCCGCTCTTCGGATACAAAGACATAGTCACCTCAATCTCTGCCCTGACCGGCCGCCCCGAGCACAATGGCGAAACCTGGCAGTTCATGGAGTACCTGTACAAGGACGGCGGCAAGGAGGCCTACCGCGATCTGTGCCTACTCAGCGCGCTCGCACCCGAGCGCGCCGACCTGATGTCCGATCCCCTGCTGATGGAATCCCCCGGCCTCAGCAAAGCGGCCGAGGTCAACCCCCGGGAACGCAGCTACGGCGCCGTCCCCTATCGCGCCTCCGCCGTCCTGCACGACGTACTACATCTGATCGTCAACGAGGGCCGCTCCGTGGACGAGTCCCTGGAATACGGCGAAACCGAGATTCAGAAAATCATCAACGAGGGCTTGGCCAGGTACTGGGTCTGAAGCGGCCGGTGGCGCTGCATCGTCGTCGCCCATCCCCTTGAGCCTCCTTTGAATTGCACCTTGGCTCAAGGAAGATTCGGCCGTACCCCAGAGGACACAAACATTTGACAAAACTTGCCAACTACGAGAACATGTGTTCAAAGGATAGCTGGCGCCGTTCAATGTAGTCAAGATGGGAGGACAAAGACGATAAGAACCAACTCTGGTCCTAACGGCAGTCCAATAACGACCAAACTCACATACGAGGACTACCTGAAGACCTCCGACGATAAACGCTACGAACTTCTGGACGGAGAACTGATCATTCTACCGGCCCCGAGCATAGCCCATCAACACGTTGCCATGAAACTGGCGACGCGGCTTGACACGTTCGTTGAGGACAAGAATCGGGGAGTTGTCTACTCTGCCCCCACCGACGTTGTGCTTTCCGAAACCCACGTAGTCCAACCTGACCTGATGTTCATCTCCTCAGAACGGGCCGGCATAGTCACATCTGCCAACATCCAGGGCGCACCCGATCTGATCGTCGAGATCCGCTCCGACTCCACCGCCGAGCGCGACGAAAATCTCAAACGCAAACTGTACGCCGAATACGGCGTGAAAGAGTACTGGTTGGCCGATCCTGACGCTAGGACCATCACCATTCTGCTGTTAGGCGCGGACGGCTACACCGAAGGATCTACCTACACCGAGGGGCAGACTCTGCCCTCTTCCACTCTGGACGGATTCTCTGCCCATCTGGACGAGATATTCCTCTCCCGGCCCTGAACTCAAGACGCGGAGGACGATTTCAAATGCCAGGCCCCATGCAGATCGAAAGCATTGCCGTCAGGAACTTCCGCTGCCTTCGCGACATCACGCTCGATAATCTGACGCGCATGACAATAGTTGTGGGTCCAAACGGCTCGGGCAAGTCGTCGCTGTTCGATGTGTTCACTTTCCTGAAAGATGCATTGACGCAAAACGTGGCCGCAGCGGTGGCGCAACGCGGTGGATATCGTGAACTGGCCACCCGCGGAGAGGCGGGGCCGCTGGAGATCACCCTGCAGTTTCGCGAGAGCGGCGGACGGCTGGCGACATACCAGTTGAAAATTAATCAGACCCGAGATCGTGCAGTCGTGGAGCACGAGGCGTTGAGTTATCGTAAAGGGCAGGGCGGCCGCAAGGGGTGGCGCTTCGTGGACAATCGCCGGGGAGAGGGCGAAGTAATCACGAACGAGTCCGAGTACGGTGTGTCAGCTACGAAAGACGCAGACCAGAAAAAGAGGAAGTTCAAACTTGATGACCCCAGCACACTGGCAATTAAGAGCTTCGGCCAGCTCCAGGAGTTTCCGATTGTTTCGGAGTTCCGCAAATTTATCGAGAATTGGCACATCTCCGACTTCCAAATTGCCGACGCGCGGCCAAGCGCAGAGTTCGGTTACGCCGAGCATCTGTCCTCTCGCGGCGACAATGTCGCGTTGGTGGCGAAGTACCTCTACGAAAACCATCCCCGGCAGTTCAATAGAGTACTCCAGGCTATGCGCCAGCGCGTCCCCGGAGTGAGTGACGTGGAAGCAAAGTCTACCGAGGACGGAAGGCTGGTTCTTCGGTTCCAGGATGGCAACTTCCAGGATCCCTTCATCGCCCCCTATGTTTCGGACGGAACGATCAAGATGTTTGCCTATCTCGTCCTTCTATACGACCCCAATCCACACCCTCTGCTGGCCGTCGAGGAACCGGAGAATCAACTCTATCCCGCTCTGATGCGGGAGTTGGTTGAAGAGTTTCACGACTACGCCCAGCGCGGCGGCCAGGTTTTCGTGTCTACCCATTCCCCCGATTTTCTGAACGGTGCCGAACTGGATGAAATACGCTGGTTGGTCAAGGAGAACGGCTTCACTTTGGTCCGCCGGGCGTCGGAGAGCGAGCTTCTGCGCAACCTGGTCCACGAAGGCGACCTGCCAGGCGCGCTCTGGAGACAAGGCGTATTCGACTCGCCCGGTCTGCACTGGAGGCAAGAAGATCGAGATGGTGCCCTGCTCTAGTGAACAGAATCGTATTCTTGCTGGAAGAGGCATCCATGCGCGACCTGCTCGTTGGACTGCTTCCCCGCCTTTACCCCAACATGGTATTCGAATACCTGGTGCACCAAGGGAAAAGTGACCTGGATAGGAGCATCCCGCGCAAGCTGCGAGCATGGCGCGAGCCAGGAGTTCGATTTGTCATCCTGCGAGACAACGACGGCGGCGACTGCGTGCGTCTGAAGAGGCGGCTACTGCAATCTTGCCGGCAAGCTGGCAGGGCCGACACGCTCGTGAGAATCGTGTGCCAGCAATTGGAAGCCTGGTATCTGGGTGAACCTGACGCTATGGCGGAAGCTTTCAATAACGAGAGACTGCGAGGCATCGGTCGCAGGGCGAGTTTCCGCGATCCAGACGCAGTCCAGCAACCCTCCGAGGCCTTAAGGAGGCTCGTCCCTGACTTCCGGAAAGTTGGCGGCGCCAAGGCAATAGCTGGTCTTCTTACGCTCGAAAGAAACAATTCGAAGAGCTTCCAGGTTCTGCTGTCCGGGCTCGATCGACTGTACGCCGAACTCGAAGACGGCGCCTCTGAATGAGCCATCTGGCTATCAACATCCCCTGCGCCCCTCCCGCCCCGCCCCGCATAGTCCGACTTCGCCGCCAGCTACAACCTACCCCCTCAACTCCACACTCTCACCCGAACTGGCACTCTCCACCGCCGCCAACGCCATCCCCAAACTCTCCAGATGGTCCCGACCAGAACTCTCCGGCTCCCGCCCCTCCTCCACTGCCAGCAACATCTCGCCCATCGAACCGGCAAACCCCTCATACTCCCATGTGCCGGCGATATCGAACGTCTGCACCATTTCAGGAGAATCCTTGAACGACAGGCTCAACTTGGCCGCTCCCGCGGGATCGCTCAGCAGTGCGCTCCCGCGCGTCCCATCCAGGAACCATACATGATCATACAGAGCGGGCGCAGAAGCGATGTTGTTAAAGTGCAGCGTCGTCATGACCTGGGCCGGCTCCTCGTATTCGAATAAGATAGTATAGATCATCGGCGAGACCGCATTCTGGCCGGGCACCATCGTGGTTGTCGCCTTCACCCGCCGCGGTGTGTACCCGCTGAAGTAACGGCTCAGATCAATATAGTGGATACCATGATCAACGATGTTGAACTCCTCTCGCTCAGCATACCAGCCATAGTCCTGGTAGGCCCGGTGCAAGTGGGTAATGGCGTAGACATGCCCCAACACGCCCCATTCGACCACGAGTCTGAGCGCCCGATGCGGTGGCGCCCACCGTGCCTGGTGATTGACCATCAGCGTCACCCCGGCGTCGCGGCATATCCCCACAATGCGCTCGGCCTCGCGCAAGCTGGGAGCCAGAGGCTTCTGTGAAAGTATGTGCTTGCCCGCGGCCGCGATCTGCTCAACCAGTGGCAGCCGCTGGTGAGCGTGCACTGCCAGGTCAACAATCTGCACCTCAGGATGCGATAACAGTTCTTCCACGTCGCTAGCGGCCAATGGAATGCCGAAACTGGCTGCAACACTGTGCGCTCTCTCCTCTATCCTGTCGCAACAAGCGACCATATGGTAGCCGGCCTTCTTGTAGGCTGGCGCCTGCGCTTCGCGGACCGTGATGCCGCATCCCACAATGCCGATACCGTGGCGCAGTTCCGAAGGCAGGACAGGCTGATAGTCCTCAGATTGCATGTCCACGAACATGGCTAAACTCCCCCTCCGAGGTAGCTCAAAGCAGAGAATGTGATAAAACGGGCCTCACACCGATGAGCGGAAGGAAAACGTAAGTCAGACTGTTGGGAAGTCTTTAGGACTTGTTGGAGTCTGTTAGAGCAACGATTTGGGGAAGCAAACTGCGGCTAATCTGCACAGAACCACGCAGTCATGCGAAGAAAATCCGGTACGCCCTTGCTGTCCTTCGCGACCCTTCGCGTGCCTTCGCGGATAAAAAAGGTGTTCTCCACGTCCCTCCGCGGATCAAAAATCTACTTCGTCACTACCCTCGCCTGCACCCGCACGCCTCAAGCCGACCAGTAAGGCGAATAACTACCCATATGGTGCCCCCCCATACTGTGCAAAGGCACCAGCCGGTACGCAGGCCACTCGTCAGCCGCCCACTCCTGCAACGCCTCTTCATGACCCAACCGCCGTATCATGCTCCACTCGTCCAGGAACGGATACCGGCTGTTCGTGTCCCAGAAAGCCAGCCCATCGACCCCTGCTGCGTAACATTCCAGTGCCCGCTCCCGGTACTCGCCCGTCGCCATCCGTCGCGGCAAAATGTCGGCGTAGACCTCGCAATCGGTGCCGCGCGTCACCTCCACGAACGAGGCCACGTCAACCTCCATATCGCCGTGCCACGGGTTGGGAATGATGAAATCAACCAGCCCTTCCTCGGCCCAGGCTGCCACATCCAGGCCATACTGAAGATTGTACGGCAGCGTTTCGATAACGTAAGCCGATACCTGAATGCGTCTCCCCTGCCGCTCGCCCACCCGGTCCATCTCCTCGCGCAGCGCCCGCATGAATGACGTCATCCAAGTCGCTCTGTAGGATAGCCAGCCAGGATCATCCTCCGGCAGCTCTCGCGGATCCTTTCCGTGCAGCTGCTGAAAACCTTCGACGATCGGCTGCTCGTACATCACACACGGCAGTCCGCGGATAAAGGCCATATTGACGCCGTCCGCCCCCCGCTCCGCCACTTCGCGGAATAGCGAGATCACAAAGTCCTTGACGCCTGGAAAGGCGTAGCTCAGGCGGGCGACGGGCCGGCCGTCTCGACTAACACAACGCCATTCAGGATGCTGGCGGTAAAGCCTGTTCTCAAAATCATCCGGTGGCGGGAAAACCCATCCGCCCACCCGGTACGTGCCATGCAGCTCGATACCCAGATCGTGGGCATGATCGATCACCGTCTTCAGAGGGTCAATCCCCCTCTCCTTCAGCGTGCGGAAACTCTCTGCAGCCTGCCGGTCACAGTACCGCGAAAAGTCGCTCATTCCCTCCTTTTCGGCAAGTTCGCCCACTTCGGACAGATACTGCACCATGCTCCCCGCGCCGATCCCCCACAGAAGCTTCTGGAAGTCCGTATCGCGAAAAGGTTCCACCTCCTCGATGATATCTTCCTCCGTATACAGCGTTCGTTCGCCGAAAACGCTCCACGCGTCGTTGTAGGCGACCAGTCGCTTCGTATCGCTTCCAGCTCGGTCCTCTTGGATGGCAGCAACCTCTTCTGGGGTCAAAGGCTCCAGCTTCACGTAGGCGATTCCCGACGCCCACGGCGTGCCGTGGCTCTGCTGGCCGATATGCAACGCCTGTCCTGTCAGATCAGCGCATTTCCAGAACACCTCGCCGATACTTGCGAAATAGTTCGTCTCCTTTATGTCCGGATACAGTGTCGTCGCCGTACTGAAGCATGGATCATCCGTCAGCTTGACCCGGGTCACCCTGTCCACCCAATTGGTCCAGATACCCAAATGGATGGCATACCATCCTTCCACGTCCAATGGAAGGGTAAGCGTGGGCGCGTTGCACTCGATGCCGGCCGTTATCATCGTGCCCGATACACCCTCCGCTTCGTACGGGATTGCCCGCCAGTGACCATGCTCAGCCCTCTCTGAAATGGCCGATCCCGGCTCACAGCGGCCCATATCGGAGATGTAGATAGCCTTTCGTTCTGCACACATCGGAACCCTCCTCAATCCTCTCTCATCCCCCGGTGTAGATCACGAGCAGCTCTGGCGGCCATCCTGAGGGCACGTTCTTGTCTACCGTCTGCGAAAAATCCCGGCCTCGAATGGTGACCAACCTGGTCCGCTTCATCTTCGGATACCGTCCCGGTTTCGGTAGATCGATGACCTCGTCGCGGTGACCCAACCTGCTTTCTATCGCCCACGTTTCCGGACGCGTCGTGTTGATATCCCAAATGGCCATCCCGTCCATCCCGGCAGCATACGCGTGCTTCATCGTCAGCACCTTGTCATCTTTCGTAGCGAATATGTACACCTGGCATCCGTTATCCTTGGCCAGCCTGACCAGGTCCGAGGGCGGATTCGTGATGATAAAGTCGACCAGTTTCTCCTTTACCCAAGTGTAGGCATCGTACGCGAAATAGCGCATGTCCTCCTTGCCGCCCTCAAAAATCGCCGACACCTGCATTTTGCGCCCTCTTTTTGCCCCGTGCTCGTCTGCCGTCTTCCGCACAGCCCGCACAAACTCCGTCAGAAAGCTTGCTTTCACGCTGTAAAGCCGCTCGTCGTCATCAGCTGCGTCCCGCGCGTCCTCACCATATAGCCGCATGAACTCGTCCAGCACCGGCTGCTCGTAACCGATATACTCCGGCCCGCGCGTGAAGCAGAGGTGTACCCCGTCGATGTCGTACTCCATCGCCTCCTCCATAAGAGAGACCATGAAATCCCGCACCTTCGGGAACGCATAGCTGGCCTTCATCAGCGGCGAGCCGTCCTTGGCCACTATCCGGCAATCCGGGTTGTCCCGCACAAAGCTGGTCTCTGTCGAGAAGAAAAAGTAGGGTTGCGCCTTATCTACGATGCTCAGCCGGTAGTAAGTGTGGAACTCCAAACCCAATTCATGAGCATATTCCATCGCCGCCGCGAACGGGACGATACCCTGATCAGCCAGCGCCTTGTGGCTCTTTAGCGCATGTTCGTGGCGCAACACTGGACTCACACCGTCCTCAGTTCCAAAGAAACGTCCCACCTTGGAGTGATAATAGGTTAGATCGCTTAAGTTTACACCCCAGAGAACCTTTCCCACGTCCGCGTATCGAAATGGCTCAATCTGCTCCAGGAGTTCCTCTTTCGTCACCGGGCACCTCTGGTGAAACAGACCTTCGCCATCGATCATGCCAACGACCCTGCGCGTCTCTCGCTGCTCTCTGTCCCGCTGTATGGCTTCCACTTCCGATGGTGTGAGCGGAACCAGCTTAACGTAGGCAATACACGCCAGAGTCGGAGGATGAGCGGTGTTCTGCTTGCTGAAGAGCAGGTCCTGCCCTGTCAGGTCGGCGTACCGGGGAAACGTCTCGACCAGTTCCGTTCTGTCCCAGTAATTCCCCGGTAGCGAAGGGCTCTGTACATAGTGCTCCGCAACTGTGTACACCGCCTCCCCGGACAGCCTGTACTTGACCAGGCTTGTGTGTTCCTGCTCCACCCCAGGCCAGAAGCCGATGCTGAACGCATGCCAGCCCTCCACGTTCAGAGGCAACGTGATAGCCGGCGTCTCGTAGAGCGCATGCGCGAAGGCCATCTTGCCGGCCAGGCCTTCCTCTGCCGTGTACTCCACCACCTGCCACTTATGCCTCTCCGGCGTCGTCGACAGCGCTTCCTGAGGCACACATTCCGACATGTCGGTCAAGTAAATGGCCTCTGCCACTGTTCCCTCTCCGTAATAAACGCACATCCCAAAAAGCTCAACACGCCTTCGGTGTTCTTCGCGACCCTTCGCGTGCCTTCGCGGATAGATCTGTTCTGTTTATCACAACACGCAAGCCAGAAACATCCCTCACAGGCCTACAGGCTTCCCGTTCTTTCTGAATTCTGAATGGCCTTCCTGAATTGTCAACGGAACTTAGTCCAGCATCGTCCGCGGGTCGAGCGCGTCGCGCAAACCGTCGCCGATAAAATTGATACTCAGCACAGTGATCGCAATCATCGCGCCCGGCGGCATCCAGATCCAGGGCCTTCTCTCCAGCGTCGTCAGCGACGTCGCCGCGCTCAACATCTGACCCCAACTCGGCCGCGGCGCCTGCACACCCAAGCCCAGGAAGCTCAGCCCGGCCTCCGCCATGATAGCCCCGGCAATTCCGAAAGTGGCCGCCACCACAAGAGGGCCCACCACGTTCGGCAGAATGTGCCGAAAAATGATACCCCGCTCCGTCGCGCCCAAGCAGCGCGCCGCCATCACGAAATCACGTTCGCTCAGCGACAGGAACTCGCCCCGCACCAGGCGCGCGATACTCGGCCACCCCAATAGACCGAGGATGATCATGATATTGAAAATGCTGGGGCCGATGACCGCAACCAGAGTCAGGATGATGAGCAAACTGGGGAAGCACATCACGATGTCGGTGACGCGCATAATGACAAAATCGGTCACCCCGCCTCGGTAACCGCTCACTCCGCCCAGGATCGTACCGATCGAAATATAGATCGAGGTCGCTATCAGTCCCACCGAAAGCGAAACGCGGCCGCCGTGCAGAATACGGGCCAGCATGTCCCGCCCGGAGCGGTCGGTCCCCAGAATATGCTCAGAACTCGGTGGCGCCCGCAGGTTCTGCAGGTCGGCCGTGTAAGGATCATTTGGGCGGCTGAGCAATGGGGCAAATATGGCCGAAAGTGCCAGCACAAACATGATGGCTATCGATACCAGCGCAAGTCGGTGCCGGCGAAATCGGCGCCAGATCAGCTCGCGCAGACCGACGACCGCCTCACCGCGCACCATATGCTGCAGCTCTTCGCTGACAAGTGACTCCTGCCTTGCCGTCTCTTTCGCCTCGACTGCCATTTCTTCCTCTATCCGGGAATGAGGACTACCGAAGGGTTCTCCGTGTTCCAGGTATTGCCTTAACCGAGCTACTCATAGCGGATTCTGGGGTCCACGACTGTATAAACGATGTCGGCAATCAGGTTGCTGAAAAGAACCATGGTCGCAGAAACCAGACCGATTCCCATGATTACAGGGTAATCCCGACCCAGCGTGTGCTCAATCGCCATGCGGGCCATGCCGGGCCAGGAAAAAAGGACTTCGATAAACAGTGCCCCGCCGATCAGGCTTGGCAGACTCAAACCGACTATCGTCACCAGCGGCAGCAGCGCATTGCGCAGTACGTGGCCAATGCGGACAGCGCGTTCGCGCAGCCCTTTAGCCCGCGCAGTGGTTACGTAATCCTGGCGCATTACCTCCAAAACGCTCGAGCGTGTGTAGCGCAGGTAGCCTGCCACCCCCTCAATCCCCAAAACAGTGGCCGGAAGAATCAGGTGATGGAGACGGTCGATGATTGGTGGCAGAGTGCTCAATGGTTCCTTAATGCCCGAGGTCGGAAAGAGAGGTATCCTGAATGAGAACATGTAAATGGCCAGCAACGCGAAAAAGAATGCCGGCACCGATATGCCAATGAACACCAACAGCGTGAACACATTGTCCAGAAGTGAGTACTGGTTGAAAGCAGCGTAGATGCCCAGCGAAACGCCCAGAAGGATGCTGATGCTCAGGGCCGTGAACATCAGTTGCAACGTCTGCGGCAACCGTTCGGCGATCATGGCGGCCACCGGCCTGTGCGTCACGTACGAGTAACCCAGGTTGCCGCGCAGTACCTCCTTCAGCCAGAGAACATAGCGCACCGGGATCGGCTCGTTGATTCCCAGCGCCTCTTTGAGTTTCTCAACCTCACCCGGTTCAATCCCGCTCATCGGGTCGATCATCGCCGTAACCGGATCGCCCGGGGCCAGGTTCGCGAATGTGAACGTAACGATCGTGATGCCGAACAATACCGGAAACGAGATCAAGATACGCCGTAGAATATAGCGTCCCAAAGCGGTTCCCCCTCGGTTCAACCAAGGTATGAAGAGTGGGAGGGAGACGGTGGGGGCCGGTGCAAACCGACCCCACCGCTGATGCTCCCATAGGAGAGTTGGCCCAACATCGGAATCCTTACCCCACAACGCCAGGGGGATCAGACTTTCTTCAGCTAGGCGTTACAAAATGGCTACTCCTCAATGTACCACTTCTCGAGATCGGTGACAGCGCCAATTGTGGCAGACCCTTCAGGCCCGATGAGGCTGTCACGCCATCCCTTGACATTCTCGTGAATCAATAACAGAGACTGTGGCGCATACAGAGGTATCCACGGCAGTTCATCATTCCAGATGGCGGTGGCACGCGTGTACAGCTCATTGCGTGCGTCGTCGTCAACTGTTGCGAGCGCCTCATTGTACAGAGCGTCCAGCTCCTCGTTACAGTAGCGGCTTGAGTTGTAGCCGTTCGGATAGACGCGGTCGCACCCGACAACCGTCGTGTCAGGATAGTAGGACCGGCCCCAGCCTCCCACCCAGCTGATCTCATAGTCGCCGGTCTCGTAGAAGACCTCCAGACCCCTGGCCCCATCGGTCTGTACCAGCTTGGTTTTGATGCCCACGCCTTCGATGAACTGCTGCAGAATCGGCAGCTGATCCGGCATATCTGTGCCAAACCAGACAATCTCGACGACGCGGTCGAAGTCCCAGCCCATGTCTTCCAGCAACATCTTGGACTTTTCGGGGTTGTAAGCGTACTCCTCAATGTCCAGCTCAACACCTGGAGGAGGAGCCCACTGCGACACCGGCTGTACTTTCGTCAGGTCCGCGTTGCCCCAGAGCTGGGTGGCAATCTCCACACGGTCGATCGAGTACAGGAACGCCTGCCGGAACCGCTTGTCCGCCAGTGCCTCGTCCTGGAACGTGATCGAGAAGAAGTATGCCGGGAACTTGTCCTGGTACTCCCAGGCGATGCCGGGCAGGTTCGTGACCTTGTCGAACTCGTCAGCGCTCGGGTTCAGGAATCCCACCATGTTGATCTCACCCTTCTCCAGGGCGATTATCATCACACTGTTGTCACCGTAGAATCGAATTACGGCGTTCTTCAGCAATGGGGCGCCCTTGAAGTAGTTCTCGTTGCGCTCGAAGATCGTGTGCTGATCGGGAATGTACTCCTTGAACACGAACGGACCGGTACCGAAAGGCAATGTCGTCGCGAACTCGGTCTGCAGCCACTCCTCCGGCGCAAGCCCTTCGAACACGTGGGCAGGGGCAATTCGCATAGCGAACCGCTCGATGATCGTTACCTGCGGTTGGGTCAACTGAAACTGGATCGTGTAATCGTCCAGGACCTGGATCCCCTCCGCACTCTCTGCGTTGCCTTCCTGGTAGTCAAGTGCGCCTACGATCGCATCCTTCAGCCCGCCGGACGCTGTCGATCCGCCTTCCGGCAGCAGGGCCGCGTGGAAGGAGAAGGACACGTCATTGGCAGTAAACGGCATGCCGTCATGCCACGTCACACCCTCACGCAGGTGAAAGGTGTACGTCAGACCGTCTTCACTGATCTCATAGCTCTCGGCCAGATCCGGAACCCACTCGAGCGTACTGTGCTCTTGCATCACCAGTGAGTTCATGAACAGGTTCCAGTGGAATGACTGCGCACTGCTGTGCGCTTTCCAGGGAAGGAATGTGGGGATGGCGGCGCTGCCTTGTACCGAGCCAATCGTGAGGGTGCCCCCCTCATCAGTTTCGGCTTCTGCTGCCGCCGGGGCGTCGGCCGCCGGCGCAGCCACAGGGACGCAAGCTGCGAACATCAGGGCTGCTATGCTCAGTGCAGCCACAAAAATCAAAGAACGGCGGCTACCAATTCGTACACGAAACGGGTTCATCTCCTGATCTCCTTTCTGTGAACAGATAGAGAGCGATAGGTACGACACACGTTTAGTACCGAGTACTCATTGGTTTTGGCTGGTTATCACCCCCTTCATATAAATCAACCTCCATAAAGACTTTTGAAATGTAAGGACGCCTGACCGACTTCTACAATCTAGCCATGCCGGAAGGAGACAATTTGCGCAATCAGTCTTCGCTGCACATCGTCGAAACTGCAGATTGTGACTACTCGGCCACATTCGTTTCGCAACCTTGAACGACGCGAGCGAAGTACTCTCTCCTCACTCCTCTTCACTCTCTCCTCGCTTTTTTGGGCGGTCGGGCCTATTCGGCCCTCCCTTGTGCGGGGGCTCCGCCCCCGCAACGCCCCCTCTCCTACAACCTCGCGTCGTAGCCAGTGTGTGGATAATACGAATTTGCCGCCCCGTGTCGGCCCGCGCTTCCCCCTGCCTCCTGGCATATTCCTGGTTTGTGCCAGCGCAGGCAAGACAGGCGAGGCCACGCCCATATATGCCCAACGTTCACCGCTATGACCATCGCGAGCCCGCTACAGAAATACTTACGGTAAATTCCGCCCAAACAGACCGCACACAGTACACGGCTTAGCAGTTACCTGACAACTGACAACTAACCACTGCAGTTCCGAACACATGATTCCGATGAAATATTGTCCGAAGCGCGTGTTCTTAGCTGGGACATCCCGGAAACCTTCGAAGGGATTGCGAAAGCAAAAACGGCTGCACACACATTTTGCCGCAACCACTTGGCGCAATCCTCTGACAACATGCGCCCTCTAACTATGACTCATTCTTGGGCAGCTACAGGGAAAATAAATATATCGTTATAATAAGGGAAAATGGGGAGGCTCGCAACCACACTTTTTCTGGCGTGCATCCCAAAATGAAGGTCACCCCTCGTACTCCTCTGTTAGCAACCAAACTGCAGTCAGTCCCCGTTCCAATCTCCGGCAAAAAACCCGTAGGGGCAGGCCTTGTGCCTGCCCTCGTCCGCCCACAAAGTTCGGCCCCCCCTTCCCCCCTCAAAAGTCCCGTAGGGGCAGGCCTTGTGCCTGCCCAGGCCCGCGTCCAAACGTCGCCTCCCCCATCCCCCTCAAAGACCCTGTAGGGGCAGGCCTTGTGCCTGCCCAGGCCCGCGACCAAACGTCGCCTCCCCCATCCCCCTCAAAGGACCCGTAGGGGCAGGCCTTGTGCCTGCCCAGGCCCGCGACCAAACGTCGCCTCCCCCATCCCCCTCAAAGGACCCGTAGGGGCAGGCCTTGTGCCTGCCCTGCGCCTCTCCAAAAGCCGGTACACAATATCACCCACCGCCACCGCGCATTCACCATCTGACCCTTCTCGCCCCAATATGGATTACCCGCTTTTCTGGAAAACTGAGAGGATTTACAGGTTTCGCAGAAGATACTGTGCTCTGCGTCTCTGCTGAAGTTGAACTTGTCAGGCAACAACCTGGCAGTGTACACCAAAGATTTCGCGCACATATTCCAGACTATGCGCGTGAGCCTGGACCAGATCAACTGTGTGAGGAGTACCTTCTTCACGCGCCAGCTCGACCATGAGCCAACCGTCAAAGCTCACCTCGTCTAGCAACTGTGCCAGCTCCTGGCAATCGGGGTCGCCATCTCCCAAAACTTCATCCCAAATGCCCCGACTGGAACTCCGCAGCTCCACAATTTCAAGCCTGGACGCGTATTCCCGAATCCACGCCCCCGCATCCTGGCCGCCTCGGCACATCCAATCGGCATCTACTGTCAGACCCACGTCCCTTGCGTCCGTGTGCTCCAGCAGGTGGCGCAGCTCACGACCGTTTTCGGTCAGTTCGGGCAAATGATGATGCACAACGAGACGTAAGCCCTCACCCCTTAATGCATCGCCCAGCAGAGCGAATCCCTCGGCCTGCACTGCCAGCATCTCGTCGGTCTTGCGCACCCCAATCGGTTGAGGATTGGCATTGATAAACTCTGCCCCCATCGGTAGCAACAACCGCGCTCTCGCAACAATTGTTTCGATCGACTGCGCCTGTGTGCCAGGTTCATGCACCAACGCATGCACGTATGACCCCGCCAGCCGCACCCCATGCCTGTCCAGAGCCGCCTGCCAGCAACTTGCCCAGTCCCCTTCTCCCTCTAACGGATCGAGAAGCCCTTCAAAGTAGGCGTAGCCCGCCCGGGCCAGGCCGGCCGCAACCTCGTCAATCCGCTCCGTCAGAAAGTGCCATCCGTAATGTTGAGACCAGCGATAGAAGCCACTGCAAATCCGCATGGCATGACGCTCCTGTCTGCCGTCTTCCTGGAGGCAATACCGGGCTCCCTACCGGCTTAATTCTACGCTTTCGCCCGAATTGGAACTTTCCACTGCCGCAACGGCCATGCGTATGCTATCCAGGTTGTCGCGGCCTGTACATTCCGGCTCGCGCCCCTCTTCCATAGCGCGCAACATCTCTCCCATCGAACCCGCGAAGCCCTCGTATCCCCAGGTGCCCGCGATTTCGTAAGTCTGGACCTGCTCCGGCGAATCCTTCAACGACACGCTTAACTTGGCCGTGCCCATGGGATTGCTGAGCAGCGCGCTCCCCCGTGTGCCATCCAGGAACCACAGATGATCATGCAGAGCAGGCGCCGAAACGATGTTGTTAAAGTGCAGGGTCGTCATGACCTGGGCCGACTCCTCATATTCAAAAAGGATCGTATAGATCATCGGGGAAACCGCATTCTGGCCCGGCACCATCGTGGTTGTCGCCTTCACCCGCAGCGGTGTGTGACCACTGAAGTAGCGGCTCAAATCAACATAGTGGATACCATGATCGACGATGTTGAAATCCTCATGCTCGGCGTACCAGCCATAGTCCTGATAGGCCCGATGAAAGTGAGTAACGGCGTAGACATGCCCCAACACGCCCTGTTCGACCAGGAGCCTCAGCGCTCGGTGTGGCGGCGCCCAACGCGCCTGGTGATTGACCATTAGCGTCACCCCGGCGTCGCGGCATATCTCAACAATACGCTCCGCCTCGCCCAAGCTGGGAGCCAGGGGTTTTTGCGAAAAGATGTGCTTGCCAGCAGCTGCGATCTTCTCGACCAGAGGCAGACGTTGGTAAGCGTGTACCGCCAGATCAACGATCTGCACATCAGGATGCGAAAGCAGTTCATCCGCGTAGGCTGTAACCAGGGGATTGTCGAAATTGGCTGCTATATTGCGCGCCTTCTCAACCGTCTTATCGCAACAAGCCACCACGCGGTAGCCCGCCCTCTTGTAAGCGGGCATCTGCGATCGAAGGACGATGTTGCCGCATCCGATGAAGCCAATGCCATAGCCCAGATCAGAGGGCAGATCGGGCTGGTAGTCACCAGGTTGCAGGTCCGGGAACATGGCTATGGTTCTCCTTGGACGTAGCAGGAGGCGAAGGTCGTACCAACCTCCTGCTCAACTCAGTTGGCAGAAGAAATGTACTCGGGCTCGTTTACATGGTTCAGAACAGCGGCTTCCAGGTGCAAAGTCCGGCTGATCCCCGAAAGGCCGAGCGGCCACGCGAAGAAAACCCGATACGCTCTTTGTGTTCTCCGCGTCCTCCGCGGACAGCAAGGTGTTCTTCGCGCCCCTTCGCGTGCCTTCGCGGATAAATCAGTTCTGTTTATCGCAACGCGCAAGCGAGAAAAACCATTACAGGTCTGTAGGCTTTCTGCTTTAATGGAGTTCTGAACGGCCTTCCCAAACTGTCAGCGAAACCAGATACTTCAGGCTGCTTCCCTACGGGCTCAAATTCAACACACGCCCTCGATTATCAATCCCACCAGCCCGGTCCGACCCCCCAAGAACAAACGCCGTCCCCCCGTAACCCACCACAGGCATCCCATGAATGCCCGCCGGCAGCTCAGGCAAAAGCGTCCACGCGCCCGACTCCCCGTCATACACCTCCGCGCTGGCCAGCGCCGTCCACGGACGCGTTCCCAATATCTCGCCGCCCGCCACCACGATCCGGCCGCCCACCACCGCCGCACCGAACCCGCTGCGCGCCTCGATCATATCCGGACCGTCCCGCCACGCACCACTGTCCGGACTGAATATCTCCACCGTCGCCAGCGCGCCCGTCCCGCCCCAACGTCCACCGATGACCCACAACTCGTCGTTGAACGCCACCGCCGCCACATGCTCGCGCGACTGCGCCGGACCCGGCAAAACCGCCCACGACTCCTCCTCCGGATCAAACCGAAGCAGTGCCGTCGTACCCCCAGTGCCGCCCACCAGATAAATGAAATCCCCCAACAACACCGCTTCCCCGCTCATGCGCCGCTCCGGCATCAGACCGGACTCCGTCCACGCGTCGGTCGCCGGATCGTAGACCAGGATCGATGCCGTTGCCTGCCAGCTCAAGTCCGGCCCCCCGCCAAAAACATAGACCTTGCCATCGTAGCCGGTCACCATCATATGGTGCGCCGGTTCCGGCATCGGCGCCAACTCCGTCCAGCTGTCGCTCGCCGGATCGTACGCCTCAAAACTGGTCAAACCGCCAAACCCGCCCGGCACGTAGAAGATCCCATCTACAACCGCCACCCGCATCTCCGAGCGCGCCGTCGGCATCGCCGCGCCGCTCTGCCAAATGCCTACCCGTTCCGACCCGTCATCCGCTACAGCCGTGGGAGCCTCCGCGGGCGAAGGCTGGGCTGGAAACTGACCCGCCGCACAGGCCCCCAGAAGCAGAACAGCCGCGGCCGTCTGCAAAACAGACACCGCGGCTGCAGGAAATCTTTTCATTGTCCTATCCTCTCACCAACCCTTCTATCGCCTCTCCCCACGCCAGCAACCGCTCATCCGCCCCGAACGGCGCGCAGAACTGCACACCCAGCGGCAGACCGCCTTCAGCCTCACCCGTCGGAACCGCCAGCGCCGGCACACCCGCGTTCGTCCACGGCAGATTCATGATCGGGTTGCCGGTCGAATGGATTCCATACGGCGCAGGGCCCGGCGCAGCCGGCGCGATCCACAGGTCGGCCCCGCAAGCGAGAAGCGCCTCCTTCATCTTGTGCCGCAATCGCAGCTGGTCAGCGCGTATCCCGTCCCGTTCCTCGTCCGTGACCGTCGTCCCCGTCTCCATGATCTCGTGCATATGCACGCTATACCGGTCCGAATACGCCTTGTACCACTCCCTATGCACCTCTGCCACTTCGACAGCAGTCAAACGGCGGTGGCGCACGTTAAGATCGGCATAGTTCGGGAAGAACGGAACGCGTTCGACACGGAACCCCTCAGCAGCTAACCTGTCCAGCGTCTCCTCGAACTGCTGCAAACCGGCCTCCTCGGCCTCTTCTAGATAGGGGCCGTCCGGGACCGCCAGTGCCGGCAGACCGTCGGGAGGCGCACCCGCGCTGTCATCCCAACTTCCCAGCAGCGCTGAGCATGCCAGCTTCATCGTCGCCACATCCTGGCTGAATAGCCCCGCATGGTCCACAGACTTCGAGAAGAAAAGCATCCCAGCCGTATCAATCCTGTCATAACTGGGCTTGAAGCCAATGATCCCGCAGAACGCCGCCGGCCGTATGACCGAGCCAATCGTCTGCGTGCCCAGCGCCAGCGGAAAGAACCCCGCTGCCACACCCGCGGCCGAACCGCTGCTCGAGCCGCCCGGCGTATGTTCAGTGTTATGCGGGTTCCGCGTCGGCCCCGGCTGAAAGTACGCGAACTCTGTCGTCACAGTCTTGCCCGCGATCAGCGCGCCGTTCCGCTTCAGGCGCGTCACCACATCCGATTCCACCCCCTCGAACAGCTCCGCCGGCAGCTTCGAACCGGCCTTCGTGGGAAACCCATCCACGCGAAAAAAGTCCTTCACACCCACAAGCAGCCCGAACAAAGGCGGCCGCTGCGCCGGATCAGGGAAGCGGGCCAGCAGCGCTTCGGCCTCACGCGTCAGCCGCGGGCGTCGCCCCGGCTCCGGCAGCAACGCCTGGATGAGCGAGTCCTCAGCGTCAATGCGGTCGCAGACCTCTTGGACATACGCAACCAGATCGCTCTCGCCGCTACGCAGCGCAGCCGGGCTTGGAAATTCTCTTTCAGGCATCAAATATTCTCCGGTGTCGCCATCATTGATCTTCCTGTTCGCTACTGCCGTCGGCCCAGCCACTCGATCCGGTCCGCTAGCGCAGAAACGCTTCCACCAGCCCGCCGTCTACGTTGAGAATCTGCCCAGTCGTCTTCGCCAGCGCCCCGCTCAGCAGCAGATACGCCGCCTCGGCCTGGTCCTCCGGCAGAATCGCCTGCTTCGTCAGGGTCCGCTCAGCATAGAACGCCGCCAAACGGTCCCGCAGCGCCTCTGTCTCCTCCCACTCTTCGAACGGCAGCCCGTACTTCTGCAACCCCGATATGACCCGCTCCCGCGGGAACATCGAGCTGCCCGTCACAACCGTCGCCGGAGCCAGCCCGTTGACCCGCACATTCGGCGCCAACTCAATCGCCAGCTCCCGCACAAGATGGTTGGCCGCCGCCTTGCTCGTGTCGTACGCCAGCGACCCCTTCTTGGCCACCGCCCCGTTGACACTCGTCGCGATCACCAGCGAGCCCGGCAGCCCCTGCGCCTCCCAAATCTTGCGCGCTTCGTCCGCAACAATATATGCCCCTTTGACGTTCACGTCGAACGTCGTGTCCCACTTCTCATCCGGAATCTGGCCGCTCGCATCCGGTGGATAGTAGTAACCCGCCGTAATAACCAGATGGTCGATGCCGCCATAGGCCAGCAGCGTCTGGTGGAAGAGAGCCTGCACACTGGCCCTGTCGCCCGCATCCACTCCCAGCCCAATCGCCGGCCCGCACGCCGAGATGCCCGTACCCGCGACGCCGATGCCGACCCCATAGATGCCGGTCAACTCATCCGCCGTCGCCTGCGCCGCCTCCGCGTTCAGGTCCGCACACACCACATGCGCACCCTCCTTCGCCACCCGGTGCGCAATCGCCCTCCCGATGCCGCTCCCCGCGCCGACCACCACAACCACGTTGCGCGCCAGCTCCTGCTCCGGTGGCATCCGCCTCAGCTTCGCCTCCTCCAGCAACCAGTACTCGATATCGAAAGCCTCCTGCTTCGGCAGCGCAATGTACTTGCTGACAGTCTCCGCGCCCCGCATCACTTCCACCGCGCAGTTGTAGAACTCCGCCGTCACCCGGCTCTCACTCTTATTCTTCCCCCACGCGATCATCCCCACGCCCGGAATCAGGATCACCGTCGGGTTCGGGTCCCGCATTGCCGGCGAATCCGGATGCTTGTGCGCGTCGTAGTAGTCGGCGTAGTCCTGCCGGTACTCGGCCAGCCCGCTCGCCAACTTCCCCAGCAGCGCATCCACATCCTTCGTCTCCGGATCCCAGTTCACGTAGAGTGGCTTGATCTTGGTCCGCAGGAAATGATCGGGACAGGACGTCCCCAACTCCGCCAGCCGGGCCGCGTCATGGCTATTCACGAAGCGCAATATCGCCTCGTCCGCCTGCACCGTGCCCACAAAAACATTCTCCTGGCTGACCATGCCCCGCAGCGCCGGCAGCAACGCCGCCAGCAGCGCCTCCCGCTCGCCATCTCCAAGCGCTGCATACTTCTGACCGCCAAAAGTCTCTGCCCCCTTGTCCCGGCTCTCAATATACAGGGCCGCCTTCTCGATAATATCCAGGCTCAATTCGTAACAGGCCTTGTCGTCCCCGGCCCAGTTGATCAGCCCGTGACCGCCCATCATAATGCCTTCCATCGCCGGGTTGGCCTCCGCCGCCTCACCCATCACCAGCCCCAGATCGAAGCCCGGCCGCTGCCAGTCCACCCAACCCAGCTGATCACCGAAAATCTCCGCCGTCAGCGCCTCTCCATCCTCGGCCGCGGCAATCGCGATAACCGCGTTGGGATGCGTATGGTCCACGATAGCGGCGGGGATAAACGCGTGCAGCGGCGTGTCGATCGATGAAGCCCGCGGGTTCAGGTCGTATACGCAGTGAAGATACTTCCCCACCATCTCGTCTTCGATAGGCGTCTTGACCCCCTTCTCGTCGGCCGCGTCATAAATCGCCCGCAGCTGCCGGATCTTGTCCATGTACAGCGACGAAAAATTCTCCCGCTTCGAAGTGCGCAGGTCCCCGCCCGATCCCTTGACCCACAGCACCTCAACCTTCTCGCCTGTCAGAGGGTCGGTCTCCATATACTTGGAGGACGTATTGCCTCCACCCGTATTGGTGATGCGCAGGTCCTGCCCCAGTAGATTGGAACGGTAAACAAGACGCCCGACCGGATCGAGACCGGCCGCGACTTCATCGTCCCACGAGTAAGATACATGTCGATAATCGCTGGGTGCAGTCATGTCAACACTCCCAATATGTAGAAAAGACCGGTGGCTGGAACCCGTGCCCGATAGGAAAGTTATATCGCCAGCCGCAGTCTCCGGCGGCTGGTCACAACAGTTGGCAGTGTAGCAGAAAGCACAGCGCTGCGCTAACAGTTGGCCTCAGGAAAGGGGGCGAGGGTGCATCCCAATATTGGGGTGAACTTTCCTGTCCCTCGGGTAGCAACGGAGCCATATCCAGTCCGCGATCAATTCTGAGTCAGACGAGGAGCTGCTCCTAACCCCTGGTCCCTGTCCCCTGTTCCCTGCTTTTCTGGGCGGTCGGGCCTAGTCGGCCCTCCCTTGTGCGGGGGCTCCGCCCCCGCAACGCCCCCTCTCCTACAACACGCCTCATCGAACCGGGTGTCGATATTGGTGACAGGTGGCTAATCGAAGGTGTCCAGCCAGACCACCTCCCGCCAGTCCCATCAGATCCCCGCAGGTGCCGGCCTTGTGCCTGCCCTCGCACCCTCCCCAACTGACGGACTCTACCGTACGGCCAGGCCAGGCGCCTGCACTGCGTCTCGCCCAAAGACGGCAAACAACGCCAGCCACCGCTGGCGCCGATTCCCCGCCAGACTGTTCCCACCCCCAATCTGGGATGCACCCGAGGGCGACCGTATCTGGACGTGCGCGACCGACTTTGTTACAATTCGGGCGCAGCGCTGCCTGTCATCTGACCCAAATGAAAAGCAAATAACGGCCTCGACGACCGTTTCATTCCAGCCTCTATCCGCCTTCCCATGACGCTTGAATTCTGGCGCAACTTGTCCGTCGTCTGGATCTCAATATTCTTCTTCCTGCTCTGTCTTGTTCCACTGGCAGTCGCTTTTCTCGCCGTTCAGGGCATGAGAAAAGTGCTCGGCGGCGCCCAGTCCGGTCTCGAGAATCTGCAAAACGCCAGCAGCCAGGCCCGCGCCAAAACCGAACAGACCGCCGCAAAAGTCACATCAGCCGTGATCCAAGGTCAGAGCAAAGGCGAGAGAGCGCAGGCCACCCTCAAACAGCTTCTGCAGCGTACAGACCCTACCCGCGATCGCACCAAGAGCAGTGATAGCTCCGCATCCACACCTTGACCGGTATGTACTCTCCAGGTGTCCCCGTGAACACGCCCTCCTCAACCAATCCGGAAAAACACTGACTGCCGCATAGAGGCTGTACCTGGGCCAACAGAGGTTGTCTCTAGCGGTGGTCTCTGCTCTTCACAATCCCACATTCCGCAGTTCGCCCCTGGGAAGGCCGTCCAATCTTCCTGGCCTCGATGTGCCAGTCCGAGTCCACTTCTTGAACTCACAGCCGCACCGCTCTACCTATCTCTCCTCAATACCCACTCCAGGTACTCAGTGCCCCGGTTACTGAATGCATAGCCTGTCAGAACTATCTCCGCCTTCCTCTGAATGTCGGCCTTTCTGAAGGCTCTCAACACGCCTCTCACCTGCAGCCACACCGCTGAATAAACAAATTTATACTGTTTTGATGTCAATCCCGGAGTGACTATAATAGGTCTGACTGATCAGAATCACCTTGGTGTGCGTCAACCCGTCACTCGTGCCTGAATCTCTGAAAGCAAGCATCTGTCTAGACCCACAAGAGGAGGCGAGCAACCATGAAAGAGGCACAATCCAACGACACCGTCCGTTACAACAGTCAGGGTGCGCCACTGCTCAGCCGGCGTTCCCTTATGCGCGGGATGGCCGTAGGCCTTGGCGGTCTTGCGATGACCTCGCTGGCAGCTTGCGCGCCTGCCGCGGAGCCTGCCGCTGAGGAAGGCGGCGATGAGGAAGCAGCCCCCGCACCAATGCAGGAAACCATCGTCATGTGGTACGACCTCGGCGCGTCCGACGCCCAGGTCTGGGAACGCTTCTGCGCCAACTACAACGAGGCCAATGATCATCCCGACATCACCCTCGAGTACGAGCAGGTCGGCGGCGGAGAAATGGGGACCAAGATCATGGCCTCCATCGCCACCGGAGACCCGCCTGATATCTCCTTCCGCACCATGAATGATGTCGCTGTCTGGCATCAGGCCGGCGGCCTTACACCCCTTGATGACCTCATGGAGACGGTTGGCCTCGACCTGGACGACTTCCTGCCGCAGTACATCGAGTGGTCTTCACTCGACGGCGAACTCTACTCCATCACGATGGACATTCTCCCTATCGCCGCCTTGATCAATTCCGGCCACGCCGAAGAAGCAGGCCTGGACATCAGCAATCCACCGTCCGACGGCCCCTCCCTGATCGAATGGTCCAAAGCCATGACTGTTAAGGAAGGGGACCAGATCACCCGCTCAGGGTTCCTGATGACCGGCTCCAGCGTACAGCCCAACGTGGTCTTTGGCATTATCGCCCAGCAGCTCGGCGCGCAGCCTCTCAACGCAGACCGCACAGGAGTCACCTTCAATGACACCGATGCTCCGATTGCAGCCGCGCAATGGGTGCTGGATACCTTCGACGAGCACGAGATGTCATCCCGCGACGTCGCCGACCGCTACGGCGCATTCGGCCAGCAGGTGGGGTCAATATTCTGGACCGGCCCCTGGACACTCTTCGGCTATGTCAACACCGAAGGACTTGACTTCATCACCGCGCCCGTTTCCTTGATCGGCGACACGCTGACAACCGAAGCCCGCGAATATGGCCTCGCCCTCTTCACCGCCGACGGCCGCACCGAAGATCATCTGGTCGCCGGGGCCAAGGTAATCAAATGGTTCTCTGACAACTCGATGCTCTGGGTGACCGAGGGACGCGGCGCGCCGCCCCGCCGCTCCATTCTCGACGATCCCGATTACATGACACTCGGCCTTGACTGGGAACTGCGCAGACCCTTTGCCGAAGCCGTCGAGTACAGCTTCTTCGATTATCTGAATATGGTCGACGGCGGAGAGTTTGCCTTCTACGCCGGCAGCAGTTCAACCGTACCCAAGGCCATGGACCCGGTCTGGGCACGCGAGAAGAGTATCGAAGAAGGCTTGGCCGATCTGGAAGCGGCTTGGCAGAAGATACTGGACGATCGCAGTTGATATATGCCAGAGGTCCGGGCAGATTGGTCAGCGACGGGTGCCAATCTGCCTCGACTCCCTGTAACCGAGAATTCAGTGGATGACCCACCTTGTAGACGGAGCCGCGCCGGACGGTTGGCTTTCCCGACTTTCCAGAATCAGATACCGTGGACGCCGCGTTGACTGGCAGGCGTACCTCTTCATCCTGCCATTCGCTCTCATCTTCATTGTCATTACCCTCCTCCCCATCTTCTTCGGAATCTACATCAGCTTCAACGAATGGGGTATTGTCGGTGACCCGGAATGGGTCGGGCTCGACAACTTCCGCGAAGCAATGCAGGACGACTGGATCCCCAAGGTCTGGGGCAATACCTTCCAGATGGCCGCGCTCGTCGTGCCTGGAACCGTTATCGTTGCCCTGCTGATGGCGCTCTGGATCAACCGCGAGCAGTGGTTCTCGGGCCCGATCCGGACAGCCTTTTTCGCCCCCCACGTCGTTGCCATTACCGTCACCGCCATCATCTGGATCTGGATTTTCGAGAAAGAGACCGGCCTCCTCAACCTGGCTCTCTATGGCGTCGGCATCCCCAAACAGGGTTGGCTGACGACAAGCAAGTGGGTCATCCAGTCGATCTCCCTTGTCACCATCTGGCAGGCAGTGGGATTCCACATGGTAATCCTTCTGGCCGGCCTCAAAGAGATTCCGGCCGAACTGGGAGAAGCCGCCGTCATCGACGGTGCCTCAGGCTGGCAGGCCTTCTGGCGCATAACCCTTCCCCTACTGACTCCGGCGCTCGGGCTGGTCATCACACTCGAAATCATCAGCGCCTTCCGTATCTTCGGCCAGGTCTACCTGATGACTGGCGGCGGGCCCGGCGGGCACTCCGCCACCATCGTTTCCTACATCTACCATGAGGGCTTTGTCCGCTTCCGCCTCGGCTTTGCTGCCGCTCTTTCTCTCCTTCTTTTCCTCACGATCCTAATATTTACGCTCCTGCGGGCGCGTCTGGTAAGGGAACATAGCAATTAGAACCCAAGTGCAATTCTGATCATGTCGAACTTGAGCCTCAGCACCCTCTACAACCAATCGTCGTTGCGTTTCATTCGCACCTTCATCATCTGGTTCCCAGGCGCAGTCGTTGCCCTGCTCTGGCTGTTCCCGCTCTACTGGATGCTCAACACCTCCGTCAAGCCGGACCGGCTGATCCTGGCCGGTATGGACCTGATCCCCACCGAAATCACCTGGGAGCACTACCGGACTGTCGTGGCCGACACACCCGTTATTCGCTGGTTCATCAACAGTATTGTGACCTCTGTCTGTGTTGTCGCCGGCAGCCTCGTGTTGGGGTCGCTGACCGGCTTCGCTCTGGCCAGGATGCACTTCCCAGGACGTACCGTCATCTTCTGGCTGTTGATCAGTTCTCTGATGATCCCGCCCGAGATGAGTATCGTCCCACTTTTTATCGGTGTCTTGCGACTGGAAGTCCAGGACAGTTTCATTTCCCTGATCATTCCACCACTGGCCAGTGTCTTCCCGGTCTACCTGTATCGTCAGTTCTTTCTCTCGTTTCCACGTGAGTTGGAAGACGCAGCCGCCATCGACGGCTGCAGCCGTCTTGGCACCTTTCTCCGCGTGGCCCTGCCGCTGGCAAGGCCCGCTACCCTGGCCGGCGCCATCCTCATCTTCACCAGCAACTGGAACTCCTTCCTCTGGCCGCTGCTTGTCGCCTTCAAAACCGAGTGGAAAACGCTCCCCGTGGGCATGGCGTTCTACACCCGCCTGGACATTCAAGGCACCTCCACACAGAGCGGTTACGGCGAAGCCATGGCTGCTGTCGCCATCGTCGCCTTGCCTACGCTGATATTCTTCCTCATCCTCCAACGTTACTTCATCGAAGGGGTCACCCAAGTCGGCATCAAGGGCTGATTTCGATACTGCCATGCCTCTTCGGGAGCCCGGCTGTTGAGCCGTCAAGGCGGAAATCAGAGGACGCCAATATGGGTCAAGTAATGAAAAATGCCGAGAAGCTCACCCTCTATCACGACCCCTCCCGCTACACCTGTCAGGTCGGCGCGGCCCAACTCCAGAATGGCGACGTGGTTGTAGTCTTTAACGAGACAAGTGGCTATATCCACCCCGATTTCGACAGCATTCTGCTCATCCGCTCCACCGATAACGGTCAGACGTGGGATCGGACGCCCGTCGTAACCGTCTGGCCCGCTACCCATCACTTCGGCAGCGACACACCCTCCATCACCCAACTCTCCGACGGTACCGTCCTTGTCAACTACTTTCAGTGGGCCTTCGTCGACCAGAAGGGCATGCTGGACGACTTCGGACCGCAGGACAGGCCCCGCGGCACACGCGATGTTGACGGCGTCGGCATCATCAACTCGTCGGACAATGGATATACGTGGGGGCAAGCCTACAAGGCCAACGTAGCGCCCATGCGCTGGGGGCAACCCATCGATAGCGTGCTGGAGTTGCCGAACGGCTCCCTGCTCATGGCCTGCCATGGACACCAATTCGCACGCGCCTGGATGGAAACCGACAGCCTCCACGAACGCGTCCGCTCATTCCTCATGCGCTCCGACAACAACGGCCACGACTGGGAATACTACGCCACCATCGCCTACGACCCCGCCAACATCATCTCCTTCGACGAGACCGCCCTCGCACGTACAGCCGACGGCACCCTGGTCACCATGATGCGCACCATGCACGGCGTCCGCAACCGCCACCAGCATATGTGGACCAACTATTCCCGCAACGAAGGTGAATCCTGGAGCCGGCCCGAACCGACCAACCTCTGGGGTTACCCTGCCGACCTCACTCTCCTGCACGACGGCCGCATGCTCTGCACCTACGGCCATCGCCGCGACCCCTGGGGCATCCGCGGCTGCATTTCCGAGGACGGCCTGACCTGGGACGCCGCCAACGAGTTCGTCATCAGCCCCGGCGGAATTGCATCCCCGGAAGCAGTCCCCAATCTATACTGGCACATCGGCTATCCTACCTCGATCCAACTTAACGATGGCACGCTCTTCACCGTTTTCCACGAGTGGACGCAAGAGAGCCCGATTGTCCAGTATGTGGTTGCCGTCCGCTGGGAACTTGCCTGACACAAGACACCCCGTATCACTTACAATTCCAGCCCTCCACCTGACCGCGGGGCCTCATCGCTCCTCCCGGTCCGTCCATCGCAAAGGACAGTCCTAAAGAACCGAAATTGGTAACTCCCCACTTGAGTGTTCACCCACGCACCCCCCGATTTCGGGCACTTGACAAAGTGCGCAATCTCTTCCAATATACCTGCCTGCCAAACCTTTCCAACAGAATAGATCCTCCCCCACTTTTCGACCTTGCCAAGTGCCTGAAAGTATCGCATTTCCGTGAAACTCCAGTGCAGTTCTCTCCACATTTATTTCAGTAAGGAGGAAGCAAAGTCATGAGAAAGCTCTATCTGTTCGCCGTCTTCACCCTGGTGATGGCCATCATGGTGTCGGCCTGCGCCGCGCCCGCAGCGCCGGCGGAGACCGGGGCCATGGAAGAGGAGATGCCCGAGGAAGTCACCATCAGCATCATCACCGCCCAGGGCCCCCTGGCTGATGGCCTCGTCGCTCTGATCCCGCAGTTCGAAGAAGAAAATCCGGGCATCAAGGTCGAAGTAGCGCCCTTCCCCTGGACGACCTTCTTCGAAAAGGTGATCTCCCTCGCCCGCACCGAGTCCGGTGAATTCGACGTAATCTTCGCCGACGATCCCTGGATGCCTAACATCGTCGACGGCGGGCTCTCCGTCAACCTCACCGAAGCCTATGGCGCAACCCGCGACGACGACGTGCCCCAGGTCTCCTACGACGTCTTCTCCTGGCCTCCCCCCTACGGGCCCATCCCCTTGGACTTCCAGACCGGTGAGCGCCCCGACCTGCACGCCCTGCCCATCCAGGGCAACGTCATCATGTTCTACATCCGCCAGGATGTCCTTGACGAACTCGGACTCGATGCGCCTGTAACCTGGGATGACGTTCTGGCGATCGCTGAACAAGTCCACTGCCCCGATTGCGACCCGCCCTTCTACGGCTACAACGTGCGCGGCGCAGCTGGCAGTGACGCCCTCGCCCTGCTGTGGTCCATGGGCGGCGGCATCTTCGACGACGAATTCAACGTAATCCTTGACAACGAGGCCGGCTGCGATGCCCTCACGCTCTACGAGCAGCTGAGCAAGTACCTGCCGCCGGGCGGCAATACCTACGGCACCACCGAGATGGTCGCTGAGGTCGTCTCCGGCCGCGCCATGATGGGCATCGGCTGGCCGGGCGACGCCTACGCAGCCTTTGAGGACGAGACCGATTCCGACGTAGCTGGCAAGATGCTCTACCTGCCTCTGCCCGCATCCGAGGTCGGCGCGCCCCACGTCTCCATGATGGGCCACTGGGGCCTCGTGCTCAATGCCCACTCCGAGCACAAGGACGCCGCCTGGACCTACATGGAGTGGATGCACTACAACCAGGAGCACGCGCTGTCCTATGCCCACGCCGGCGGCATCCCCTTCCGCAAGTCCGTCTTCAACGACCCTGAACTGATCCTGGAAAAGCCTTGGTTCCCGGCCCAGTTTGAGGCCCTGATGGTCCCGCCCAAGTGGCGGCCCCGCAGCACCCAGGCCACAGGTATCAGCCTCGCCATCCTCGGTCCCGCCTTCAGCGCCGTCGGTGCCGGTGACATAACCGGCCAGGAAGCCTGCGAGCAGGCTGGCGCCGAAATCCGTCTCGAGATGGAAGGCGTTACCAACTAGACCGAATTCCAGAGAGAGAGGAGTGAGATTCCCCCTCACCCCTCTCTCCCGATGTGCACCCTTCGAACACTGGCGCCAAAGGTCGCCTTCAATACCTACCGGTCCAAGGAGGGCATCGTTGACCGTACAACAGACCGCTGGTCCTTTGCCTGGACAGAGCGCGACGAGCGCAAATAATGTGACCACACGGCCTCCGCCTCCCCAGGGCATGTGGTCCGAGCTATTCAGCTTTCGCGACAACCGCCTCGGCGTTATGCTGATCGTGCCCAGCCTCCTGGCACTGATCCTGGTCCAGTTCTATCCCATCGTTTACAACTTCTGGCTGATTCTCACCAGCGAAAAAGGTGAGTGGATCGGCCTCGCCAACCTCTCCCGGCTCACCAGGGACACCATCTTCCATGGCGCCCTGATCTTCAGCCTCAAAATGGGCATCGTAGTCGTTCCCATGTGTCTGCTTGTGGGGCTGGGACTGGCCCTCTTGGTGCACAGCGACTACGCCGGCCGTAAGGCTATCTGGATCTCCATCCTTATCATTCCGCTCATGGTCTCCGAAATCGTCGCCGGTATGATGTGGAAGATCATGTACCACCCCACCTTGGGGCTGGTAAACGTGCCGCTCGCCGCCCTCGGTCTTGAACCGATAATCTGGCTCGTTAAGGCCGATACCGCCTTCATTGCCCTCTGTGTCGTCGAGGTCTGGCGCATCAGCCCCTTGGCATTCCTGCTTCTCTACGCCGGTCTCAACCAGGTCCCCCGCGACATCTACGAGGCCGCCGCCGTCGATGGCGCAACCCGCTGGCGCGCCTTCTGGGATATGACCCTCCCCTACATCAGGCCGATGTTCGCCATCGCCACCATCCTCGTCTTTGTCTGGTCCACCCGCACCATCGGCACCATCGCCGCCACCACACAGGGCGGCCCCGGCCGCGCCACCTGGAACCTGTCCTGGTACATCTACGGTATGTCCTTCCAGCGCCTCAAGCCCCACTACGCCTCCGCAGCGGTGCTTGTCATGCTGCTGATGACCTATATCGCCGGCACGATCTTCGTAAGATACCTGTGGGTGGAGCGCCGAAGCCGGTGAGCTTGAAAACAGTTATCCCAAGGAGTATATGCTGATGGCACAGACTGAAGCGAGACAGACGGCAACGACCGAAACCGTGCCCCTCCCTGTTGAAATGGCCGTACAGGAACGCCGTTTCAACCTGCGAAAACTGCTCGTTGTCGTCGTACTCTACCTCGCCGCCTTCTGGACCCTCGTCCCCATGTACTGGGTCGCCATCTCCTCCATCAAGTCCTTGCGCGACCTCGCCCACATCCCGCCCCGTTTCTTCCCAACCGATCCCCGTCTTGACGCCTGGGTGACCATCTTTGAACGCCGCATCCTCGAAAACGTCTACAACAGTCTCGTCGTTGCCACCTTGGCAACCATCATCTGTCTCGTTATTTCAGTCCCTGCCGCCTACGCCGCCACCAGGATGCGCCTGCCCTTCAAATTCGTCGCCATCGTCGTCGGCCTGATGGGCCTCGTCGCCCTCCTGCCCCCCATCGCATCTGCCATCCCCCTTTTCCTCCTCGGCAGTGATCTTGGAATTATCGACGAAAAATATACGCTGATCATCCTCTATACTGTTCTCAATACCGCCTTCGCCGTCTGGGTCCTGCGCGGCACCTTTATGGACGTCCCTATGGATGTGGAGGAAGCCGCCCTCATGGATGGTGATACACGCTTTGGCGCAGTGCGCCGCATCCTCCTGCCGCTGATCTTCCCCAGCCTCTTTTCAATCGCCATCCTCCTCTTTATCTTCAACTGGAACGAGTACATCATCGCTCTCTATTTCGTGAACTCCATGAAAACCATGACGCTTCCGATTGCGATCCAGGCGCAGATCCCACAGCACGAGCTCGACTGGGGCGTGGTCAGCGCCGCCGGCACCATCGCAGTCTTCCCCGTGTTGGTCGCAGCCTTTACCTTACAGAGATTCCTGGTCCGCGGGCTGACCTTTGGCGTCGCCAGCGGCCAGTAAGCCGCTATCAACGGCCTCCGTGGCACCGTAACGCTCACCACGCCGGTCCACCGGCTCTGGCGCGAAGTTGACTTCCGATAACAAAAGGAGAGTTGATTTTGGCGGAAGTAAGAATAGAAGGTCTGACAAAGTACTTCGGCGATACCTGCGCCGTCAATCAACTCAATCTCGTCGTCAGGGACGGCGATCTGGTCGTCCTCCTCGGCCCCTCCGGCTGCGGCAAGACCACCACCATGCGTTGCGTAGCCGGCCTGGAGCGCCCCACCTACGGCGATATCTACATCGGCGAGACACGCGTCAACGACCTCGAACCGCGCGAACGCGATGTCGCCCTCGTCTTCCAGAGCTATGCCCTCTACCCCCACTTCACCGCCTTCGACAACATCGCCTATCCCCTGCGCCTCCGCAAGACGCCCAAAGACGAGATCGAGCGCCGAGTCCGCGATGTAGCCGAAATGCTGGGCATCACCCATACCCTGGAACGGCCGCCTGGCCTCTGCTCCGGCGGCGAGCAGCAGCGCATCGCCCTGGGCCGCGCCATCGTCCGCGAGCCCGTAGTCTTCCTCATGGATGAGCCCCTTTCCAATATCGATGCCCTCCTGCGCGTCTACATGCGCGCCGAGATCAAGCGCCTGCAGCACGAACTGGGCACAACCATGATCTACGTCACCCACGATCAGGTCGAGGGCATGACCATGGCCGACCAGATCGCGGTCATGAACGAAGGCACCCTGCAGCAACTGGGCACGCCCAGCGAAATCTACGACATGCCCGCCAACAACTTCGTCGCCCGCTTCGTCGGCTCCACGCCCATGAACTTCATCCCCGGCGCCCTCCACAAGGACAACGGCAGAACCGTCCACAAGAGCGACCAGTTCGTCATCCCGGTCAGCGACGAGATGGCCGACCGCGCCGCCGAACTCTGCCCCGGCGGCGTCTGCACCCTTGGCGTCCGCCCCGAAGAAATCCGTTTCACCATGGATGAAGACGGCGCCAATCAGGCCAGGGTCTTCCTGCTGGAACCCCTCGGCTCGGAGACGATTCTTGACATCGAGAAAGAGGGCCTCCTCCTCAAGGTCAAAGATGTAGCCGCGACGCGGGTGCGGGAGGGAGACGTCCTCAGCCTCTCCTTCAATCGCTTTCACCTCTTCGACGACGCGACTGGCGCAGCCATCCGCTGAACAGCAAGACCGGTACTGCAGCACGCCAGCCAAGCGCCGGCTCAGGCCATACATTCCTTTACCCCAATCCTTCCGAATGTCGGTGCTCAGGCGCCAACACAAAACCCACCAAGCGAGAGCTCATGTTGAACGTAAAGATAGGCAGCGCACCCATCAGCTGGGATGTCCTTTCCTTCGGCGGTAGCAAGACCAGCGGCCTCAGCTTTGCCCAGATGCTGGACGGAATCGCCGCGGCCGGATACGAAGGTACCGAAATCAGCACCAACGGCTTCTTCCCCGCCGAACCAGACCGGTTGCGCGCCGAGCTGGCCCAAAGAGACCTGAAGGCGGCCTCCTCCTACGTAGCCCTGCCTCTGGGGCAGGAAGGAGGGCTCGAACCCATACTTGAGCGGGTTCAAAGCGTTGCCGCGCTGCTCGCCTATTTCAGCGTCTCGGAAATCATCATCGCCGGAGATACGACGCCAAAACGCCTGGAGGTCGCCGGCTCCGTTGCCGCCGACGGCAGCGACGGCTGGACCGACGATGAATGGCAGCGCGCCGCCGATACCCTGGAGGCCGTCGCCGCCCTCTGCAAAGAGCGCTTCAACCTCAAAACCGTCTTCCATCATCACACCGGCACCTATGTCGAGACCCCCGCCGAGGTTGCCCGCATCATGGACATGACCGACCCCGAACTGGTCGGCCTCTGCCTCGACACCGGCCACTACCACTACGGCGGCGGCGACGTCGTCGAAGCAACCAATCAGTACGCCGACCGTATCTGGTATCTCCACATCAAGGACGTCTGGCCGCAAAAACTGGAACAGGTGAGAAGAGAAAGAATCCACATGCGCCAGGCCTGGGCCATGGACATCTTCGCCGAATTGGGTCGCGGCGCTGTCGACTTTCCCGCCTTCTTCGACGCGCTGCGCACACAAGGCTATCACGGGTGGATGATCGTCGAACAGGACTCGGTGGGCCGTTCACAACGCGACCCAAGCTGGTCGCCGGTCGAAAGCGCCAGGCACAGCCGCGACTATATTCGCGACGTTCTCCAGGTCTGAGCCCTTCTCCTGCCCCGGCACCGGCCGCCAAGCAACAAGCAACCCAGTCTAGGAAATGTCAATGGCTAAGGTATCTGAACAACTGGACCTTCTGCTCGAAGAGATGGCGACCTGGGAGACACCGGAATACGTCATCGCCAGCCTGACGCACCTGGTAGACATCCATCCCGAGCTCCTCGAACACTCCTTTACCTTCGAAGTGCTCGGTCGCGCCTATGGCCTGCAGGACAACAAGCCGCTGGCCGCAGAAATCTTCGAATATGCCTTGAAACTGGATCCGACTCGTTCCCAGGCCAGCGCCTGGTACAACGAGGTGCGGGAATGCGAGGATGTCAACTACGACGAAGAGAAGGTGCCAGAGTTCGAGTTGCCCGATCCACTGCAATTTGCAGACGGCCGCGCCGTCACAGATGCCGCCGCGTGGCGTGAAGAACGCCGCCCACAACTCCTCCGTTTGTTCGAGGAGCACGTCTACGGCAAAGCGCCCGGCCGCCCCGAGGTCATGACCTTCGAAGTCACCTCAGTCGACGAGACCGCCCTCGACGGCCAGGCGACGCGCAAAGAAATTGCCGTCTACTTCACCGGCCGCCGCGACGACGCCCGGATGGACATTCTCATCTATCAGCCCAACGACCGGCCCAAACCCGTGCCCTCCTTCCTCGTCCCCAACTTCCAGGGCAACCATTCAATCCATAGCGACCCCGGCATCACTCTCTCACAGCGGTGGATGCGCAACCGCATTGACCGCGGCATACGCAACCACCGCGCCACCGAAGCCAGCCGCGGCACCGCCCTCTCCCGCTGGCCTGTCGAACGTATCCTCGAACGCGGCTACGCCATCACGACAATCTATTATGGCGACCTCGACCCCGACTACGACGATGGCTTCCGGAACGGCGTCCATCCCCTCTACTACAAGGACGGACAGACGAGACCCGCCGCCAACGAGTGGGGAGCCATCGGCGCCTGGGCCTGGGGCCTGAGCCGCGCCCTCGACTATCTCGAAACCGACGACGACATCGACCACACCCGCGTCGCCGTAATGGGCCAGTCCCGCCTTGGAAAGACCGCGCTCTGGGCCGGCGCCCAGGATGAACGCTTCGCCCTCGTCATCCCCAACAATTCCGGCTGCGGCGGCACCGCCCTCTTCCGCCGCCGCTTCGGCGAAACCGCCCGCCACGCCAACGTCACCTACCCTCACTGGTTCTGCGAAAACTTCAAACAGTACAACGACAAGGAAGACGAGCTCCCCGTCGACCAGCACATGCTCATCGCCCTCGTCGCCCCCCGCCCCGTCTACGTCGTCAGCGCCGACGCCGACCTCTGGGCCGACCCTCACGGCGAGTTTCAAGGCGCCTTACACGCCGACCCCGTCTACAAGCTCCTCGGCACCGAAGGCATCGCCGTCAGCGAGCTCCCGCCAGTCAACCAGCCCGTCAGAAGCACAATCGGTTACCACATCCGCACCGGCAAGCACGACGTAACCACCTACGACTGGGAACGCTACATGGACTTCGCCGACATCCACGTGCGGTAAGGATAGCAAGCGGGGGTGGCACCCGCATAAAATGATGTTAACGGCCCGCACAATAACCCTGAAAATGCGTGAGTCATGCCGGAAATGGCATGACTCGTGTCCGTCAAACCTACAAATGTCGGGACGTTAACCTGAAGTATCAGTACTGCAAGTTCGGCCCGGGAAGCTATGCCCTGTAGGCATCGGCAACCTTGCGCAAGGCTCTTTCTACGCCTAGCACATCCTCCTTCGTATAGAATTCGCTCCAGGTGATTACGAGGTGCGCTGCCAACCCCCGTTCCGCGTTGGGGCACATTCCCTTGTAATAGCGTTCGCGGTCGTCATACACGGCTCGCGGAAACGCGTATTCGGGATGTTTCGGCGGTTCTGGGTTCAAAAAAGCAGGATGATCATAGAGGAGATAGTACCACTTGGGCATGCAAGCCACGCCCTCGGCCTTCAGGGCGCGAGCAAAAGTGTAAATATCTGCAGTAAACGCGCCCTCCTCCAACCTGACCGCGTAGAGCCAGTAGGCGTGCTTTGCCTCTTCAATGATGTGCGGCGGGCTGAGTCCCGGAATGTCGTGAATCAATTGGTCGAGCATCTGACCGGTCTCTCTGCGCCGTGCCACGATGTCGTCCAGCTTGTTTAGCTGTACCATTCCCACCGCCGCCCCTAAAGGATTCATCCGGTAGTTGAGCCCCAGACCGACATGGGTGCGGAAGAACATCCCCTCCTTGGTGCCTTCTTCCTCTCCGCGTCCGACGGCAAACAGCGAAGCTCGCTCGGCGAACTCATCTGTATCCGTCATCACCATGCCGCCTGTAATCGTTGTCATATGTTTGCCGGTGATGAAGCTGAAAACGCCGACATCTCCAATTGTTCCCACTCTCTTCCCTCTGTATTCCGCGAAGTGCGCCTGCGCGCAGTCCTCAATAATGGGAATGTCGTGGCGCCGGCCAATGTCCATCAATTCGTCCATCTGTGCCGGCTGACCGTAAAGATGGACTGCTACGATTGCCTTTGTCCTTTCAGTTATCTTTGACTCGACGTCGACGGGGTCGATGTTGAACGTATGCAAATCTACATCGGCAAAGATCGGGATAGCGTTCTGGGCGAGGATTCCCTTCACCGAACCCACGTCGCTGATGGCCGGAAGGATCACCTCATCGCCGGGTTCGACGCCGGCGGCCACAACGCCAACGTGGACCGCAGCGGTGCCTGAATCTACAGCGACCCCGTGGCGCACGCCATGCGCTCGTGTGAAAGCCTCGCAGAACGCGCCAATTGGATCGCCTCTTATCCCGTCGCGGATCAAGGCAGCGACTGCCTCCGCCTCTTCCGCGCCGACTTTGCGCACGCCCAGATTCTGACCGATGGGCTCCGAAAAAACGGGAGTCCCTCCCTCAACTGCCAGCTCTGCCGTCTGTCCCTTCATCTTCTCTTCCCCCTGAATTTTCGCACATTACCTGGACTGGACTACCGCCCTCCAAATCCAGTCATGTGTATGCCGCGAATGAAATATCTTTGCATTGAGAAAAACAGCGCCAGTATCGGCGCAAGCATCAGGATCGATGCAGCCATCAGCTGGTTCCAATCGGTGCCTGTTCGACTCATGAAAAAGCGTAAACCCAGCGCCAGCGTGCGCAGATCAACCGAATTCGTGTATATCAGAGGCCCCAGAAAGTCATTCCAATGACTGAGGACGGAAAAGATCGTCACAGCGCCCAAAACCGGTCCCGATATCGGCAAAACCACCTGCCAGTAGATGCGCACGTAAGTGGCCCCGTCCATCAGCGCCGCTTCATCCAGCTCCAGGGGAATCGTCCTGAAGTACTGTCGAATAAGAAACACATAGAACGCATTGACGCCGAACCAGAAGGGCACAATCAGCGGCAACAGGGTATCTATCCACCCCAGTATTCTGAATAAGATGAAGGATGGGATCAACCGGACAACATCGGGGAGCATCAGCGTAGAAAGAAGAACAATGAACCAGAAGTCACGGCCCCGAAAGCGGATTCGGGCGAAGCCAAACGCCACAAATGAGCTCGTCAGTACTGTCCCCAATGTTGCCGTAAGCGTGATGACAACACTATTACGAGTATAGAGAAAAAATGGATGTCCTGGGCGCGTGACGGCATCGATGTAGTTACTCCATACGACCGGCCGCGGAATCAGATTCGGCGGGAAAATGAACTCGGTGCCGGGCATCTTGAGCGATGTCGAGAGCATCCATCCAAGAGGTATGAAGCAGATTACCCCGCCAAAGATCAACAGAACATAGCGTACTGTATTGGACGCAAGAGCGGATGAGAAAGGTCTCATTCCACCTCGTAGAACACCCATATCCGCGCCATCCTGAACTGAACTAGCGTAAAGACCAAGATGATGAAAAACAACACCCACGCCAGAAGGGAAGCATAGCCCATTCGCAGGTTCTCGAACGCATGCCGGTAAACAAAGAGCACGTAGAAGAGCGTTGTATGTACCGGGCCGCCCTGCGTGGCGATATAAGCAGCGGTGAAAATCTGGAAAGAGCTGATGATACCCACCACCAGGTTGAAGAAAATGAGCGGCGTAATCATCGGCACCGTGACGTGTCTGAATTGAGCAATCCTGCCGGCCCCATCTATCGCGGCCGCATCGTAAAGCGACTGCGGCACGCCCTGCAGCCCGGCCAGAAACACAACCATCATCGTTCCCACCCGCCACAGCTCCATGATGATCAGGGAAGGCTTGGACAGCTCAGGATCCCAGAGCCACGCCTGACCCGGAATCCCAAAAAACGACAAGATGTAGTTGGCCAGACCATAGTCGGGATTGAATATATACATCCAGAGGAACACACTGGCCACACCGGGGATGATGGTAGGCAGATAATATAAAGTTCGAAAGATGTTCACGCCGTACACGCGCATGTTGAGCAACAGCGCCAGCATCAGCGCCCATACAACCTGCGCCGGCACGCCCAAAAAGGTGAAGTAGGCTGTATTCCACAGGGAAATTGTGAAGAACCTGTCACCCAGCATCCTGTCGAGGTTGTCCAGCCCGTTAAAGGTGGGAGGTGAAAGGACGGGATAGCGCGTAAAGGCGAGATAGACTAAGCCCACCATCGGACCGGCAGTAAAGACGATGAATCCGACCAGCCAGGGCGCGATAAACATGTACCCAAGAACGTCGCGCCGCAACTGCGTACGTGTTCCCAACATGGACCGTACCTTTTCCATGTCAGATTAAGTGCTCCTGTTTTCGATTATCTCGCATCTGAATGTTGACAGGTAGAGGGTGGAGTGACATCAGACGAGCGCACTGCCATTTCGCTGACGCCACTCCTGTTCCAAACCTGGTACCTGCGACAGTATCCTTTCCGGGACGGTTTTCCAGCTTGGCCGCTGGCCAGGGCCGGAGTCGCAAGCACTAGAAATCTCCGTACTCTTCTCGATACTCCGCAATGAGTTGGTCGACGTCCGGCTTCACCTCATCCATCGCCTCCTGCGCCGTCTTCCGGTCCAGAAGGATTTCATCCCAGGCGCCTTGGATGAGCGCGTCCATCTCGCGGATGCCGGGGATGTGCAGGATGACGCGGGTGACCTGTGCAGCTGCAATATCGATCACCTCAGGTGTTTCCCAGTCCTTCAAACCCTGCTTCAACCACAGGTCGGACTCTGCCACCTCCGGTGAAGTGGGGTCGCCGTAGTGGGCAATAATAAGCAGTTCGTGCCCTCTATTGGTGTTGAATGCGACGTACTCCCACGCCTCGTCGGGATGCTCGCTGCCGGTATAGATGCCCGGCCCCTCGGGGGGATTACGGGTAATCGTCGGTCCATTTGGCATCTCAGGCAGCGGCACCTGGCCCAAGACGAGATCCTCACGCAAATAGGGAAGAATCTCCCGGTGGTAGAAACCCATCGCCACCCGCTCAGTGTTCATCATTTCGGCGCCGCCGCGGAATTCCTCCGCTTCTGCCGGAGTCGGCGTGAAGCCCATCTTTGTCGTATCGGCCATCCAGTTCCACGCCTCGATCGCCTCGGCCTCGTTGATCACGGTCGCCGTATTGTCCTCGTTCCATACGTCGCCGCCAAAGCCCCAGATCCACAGATTTTCAAGTCGGATCGTTCGGGACATGGGTGTGCGGCCCCACTGTTTTTCGGCTCCCTCGCCCACAGACAGCGCGCCGGCGTACTCCCGTTCCCATTTTTCCAACGTCCATCCGCCTTCCTGATAGACCTCCCAGGGATCCTGGAGACCAGCTTCTTCCATCAGCCTGGGGTTATACATGACAAACATAGGATGCGCGCCGTCGGCGATGGCATATATCTGCCCCTGCCAGGAGAGATTCTCCACCAGGCCGGGGTAGAAGTTGTCCACGTTAACTCGAGGGTCCGCTTCGATATAGTCGTTCAAGGGGACTAACACGCCGCGCACAGCATAGGTTGCCCGCTGCATAGGATGGTTGAAGGTAAGATCGAAGGGCGCCTCACCGCCTGCCAGCGCAACATAGACCTTCTGAATCGCCTCACCATACGGCAAGGGTACCATCTCAATCGAGATATTCGTTTGCGACTCGTTGAACTCCTCCCCAGCCTGAGTCATCGTCGCTTCGGGGTACGAGTTGTCGTACCAGTAAACCAGTTCCACCATTTCAGCGGACGGCGCTGCTCCCCCCTCGTCCGCCATGTCCGTCGCCGGAGCGGCCGGCACACAGGCCACTGCCGAAGCACCCGCAACCGTGGCCGCAGATAGACGCAAAAAATCTCGGCGGCTGAACTGTCTTGTCTGACGCATGGTTCCTCCCTTTCTGTCTCGGACTTGATGCAAACGTAGGTTTCTACAGTTTCCTCACGCACATCGTCGAAGACATTACCCTTTGCCTCACCTCCCTTTCTGCTCAACGCCCTCCGAACTGCGATTGCGGTCCGCAACCGCCCGCACAATTTCAGCGATCAGTTCACAATGTTCCGGCCGGTACTTTTCGCCGATAGATGCCCAGCGGATAAAGTTTTCAAGATAAGCTTTCGCATTGGGGCAGTTGTCGGCACTGTAATGGTAGCTGCGCGAGGCCGGCGGCATCGCGAACTGGTGAGACTTGCTTTCCGCTCGCTTCCGCAGGAAAGCAAGGGCCTCAGGCATCAGGTAATACTTGGCAGTACCGGCGCCTGGGATACCGGCGTCTGCCAGCTGTTGAGAGAACGCCTCCGCCGTACAGTGAAACTGCTGCGGGTCCATGTAAAAGCCAACCATCCAGCAGGAAAACAGAGTCAAGTTGTCCGGGATAGGTAGCGGAGTGATGCCGGGAATCTCAGCCAGTAGAGGCCACAAAATACGCGCGATGCGGTCCCGGTGCGCGGCCTGTGCCCCGATGACTTCGAGTTGGCCCAGACAGATCGCAGCCGTACACTCCGGCATACGGTACGAATAGCCCATCTCATGGTGATAGCGCCCGTATCCGGGAATCCACTCGGCCCCGCGATCATGCGCCAGAAAACGCATTCGCGACGCCAGCTCATCACTGTTCGTTACAACACAGCCCCCAACGTCCGAACCCATCGTCTTTTCCGGATCGAACGAAAACGCCGCCGCGTCTGCCAGCGTACCCACCAACCTGCCCTTGTATTCGCTGAAAGCTGCCTGACAAGCGTCCTCATAGACAAAGAGGTTGTGCTTCTGTGCCAACTCGTTGATCGGATCCATATCGCAAACCAGTCCAGTCTTGTGTACGACCAGAACTGCTCGCGTCCGGTCCGTAATGCACTCTTCAATCGTCTCCGCACATACATTAACCGTGCCGGCCTCGGTATCCGCGAAGACGGGGATGTAATTCTCAAGGCAAAGGCCTTGAACTGTTCCAAAGTCCGTGATGGGACTGACAATGACTTCGTCTCCCGGCTCGAAGCCAAGCGCAGAAGCCAGGGTCGCAAGCGCTGACGTGCAGCCGGGCGTCGTGATGCAATGTTTCACGCCCAGTGCCTCTGCAAACGCTCTTTCAAAGCGCTCGGTCATATTGACCTTCAATCCCCCTGAAATGACTTCCTCAACATATTTGAGACAATTCGGACCGACGATCCGCGGAAACATGGTTGGCAAACCGCTCTGCGCCTCTTCGGTACGCCCCTCTCCAGGATGGCCGTCCCCAACTTCCAACAGCTCTTTCAATCGCTCTGCCATTTGGTGGATCCCTTTTTTCTGTCTGGAGCTTATGCCTCATCCGACTTGGGGTTCCGGGAAAATGTCGTCGATCACATCTCATTCGAGAATATTCGATTTTGGAGTAAGGTTAAGCGAAAGTCTTGAAAGCTGTGGCCAAGCTCAGGGATTCAAGATTCCTCGTCAGGGTCGACAGTTGCTCGTCAAATGGCGCAAACCATCGCAAAGACATGTGAGGTCATTTGAATAATAATATATACATGGTAACGATGTCAACCCGGCATTTTGGATTGGGTGCATCCCAAGATGGGGGCGAACTCTCGCAATCCTCTGGCAGAGCCCTGACCAGGACCTGTCCGCGTTCCGATCTGCGCCAGAGGAAGCGCCCCCTCTGACCACTAACCACTGACCACTGCATTTCTGGGCGGTCGGGCCTATTCGGCCCTCCCTTGTGCGGGGGCTCCGCCCCCGCAACGCCCCCTCTCCTACAACATGCCTCATCGACCGGGTGTCGATATTGGTGACAGATGTCTAATTGAAGGTGTCCAGCCAACCCACGTCCCGCCAGTCCCATCAGATCCCCGTAGGTGCCGGCCTTGTGCCTGCCCTCGCACCCTCCCCAACTGACGGACTCCACCGGACGGCCAGGCCCGGCGCCTGCACAGCGTCTCGCCCGAATACGGTAGACAGCGCCAGCCACCGCTGGCACTGATTGCCCGCCAGACTGTTCCTACCCCAATTTTGGGATGCACCCTCCAGATAAGGCGTGTCTCTGTGACACCACGCCTTGCCGCTGTCCCCTGGGTCTGAAATGTCCCTCCATTTCCCACGGCAATTGCATTGAAATCAATGATATAATTGCACTGTGCCGTAATGCAGATAGGCATTGCTGAGAGCGCATCATCGTCAAGCCAGACTCCCGCTGGCAGGCAATCTGAAGGCGAAGGAAGGCCGCGGCAAGACTGTATGCTGTCCATAACCTGTCCGCCCGGAACCCAATAAGGACAGCGAGGAAACGTGTGCGAAGGCAAACGCAAAGGTCCGGAAAAAGAAATACTGCCCCCTCTGACCCGACTTGACCCGACCCTAAGCCTCCAGACACGACGCCCTGCTCCCAGCCGCCAGCTGACCGGCAAGAGTCTGTCGCTATTTACAGTCGTGGCGAGGTTGCCAGAACCGGGAACTGACGCCGGAAACGGAAAAACTGATGCAAAATCGTAACGACAAAAAGAGCAGGAAAAAAATTCGCCCGCTTTTACCCGACTTTTCCGCCATTTCCGCTATTTCCGCCATATTCCCGCCAAAACACGACCCGCCATGTAAAGGTTCGTACAACTCTCGCAGACACTGGAATGAGACCCCCGGTGCCTGCCAGCCCCTAATTACAGTTAATCCCCTAACATCACAGTTCAGACAATCCGTAAACGTTCGTACAACGTACAAATGAGAAAGCCTGCGCCACACCACCAGGACAAACCGTCCACAATGAATGAAATGTGCACATCAGCCCCCAAGGCATCTGCACCAAATCTGAATTCCGTCTTTTCCTCCAATGCGGGACTGCTCCTGAATTCCACCTTCAACCAATTGAGCACCAGGAATGCAATCCACCGGCTCTTGAATGTGGACGACAGTCGCATCCGCCAGGGACATGCGCAGCACACCCTGGCCGTCTTGCTCCGCCTGCCTCACACATCGCCTGCGGAGAGAGAACGGGGTCCAAATCGGCATTGTAGCCAGACGCAGTCAGGCCGGTCGGATAACTGCCTATCTCCTGAAAGCTCTCTCCCGATAAGATGCGTATGCCCTGCCCCATCTCCCCTACGCGTTCGCCCGCCCGTCCACAGATCGGGTATAATCAGCTATCGCAATCACTCCCGCCCACCGGCGTAAGCCGGCAAGACCGCAACCCAAAGCGAGCCATCCCCAATGAAAGCAGTTGCCAAATACGGTTACGGCGATAAAGAAGTCGAAATACGCGACGTTCCTGAACCCAATATGGCACCTGGCCAGGTCATGGTCGAGGTCAAAGCCACCGGCGTATGCGGCTCCGACGTCCACATGTGGCGCAATATGCAGTCCTGGGAAATCACCCTCCCGCTCGTCCTCGGCCACGAATTCGCCGGCGTAATCGTCGATGTCGGCGACGATGTCTCCGGTTGGGAAGTCGGCGACAGGGTCGCCGTCGAGACCGCCGCCGAAGTCTGCGATGCCTGCGTCTACTGCCTCAGTGGCGACTACAACCTTTGCCCCAACCGCCTCGGCTACGGCGCCCTAGCCGACGGCTCCATGACACGCTACGTCGCCGCCCGCCCCCAGATCCTCCACCGCGTACCCGACAACGTGCCCGATGAGCACGCCGCGCTCACCGAACCCATCTGCGTCGCCTACAACGCCCTCGTCGAAAAGACCGCCATGAAACCCGGTGACCTCGTCGTCATCCAGGGCCCCGGCCCAATCGGCATCATGGCCCTCCAGATCGCCCGCATCCGCGGCGCCGGCACCCTCGTCGTCCTCGGCACCGACGCCGACGCCAGGCGCATGGAAGTCGCCGCCGAGCTCGGCGCCGACTACACGCTCAATATCCAGCGTGAAGATCCCATGGCCCTCATAGAATCACTGGGCGACGGCTTCGGAGCCGACCTTGTCATCGACGCCACCGGCGTCAGCAAAGCACTGCAACAGTCCCTGCAGCTGGTGCGGCCCAACGGTCGCATCACCAAGATCGGCTGGGGCCCGCAACCCCTCGACTTCAGCCTCGACCCGCTGGTCGGCAAAGCCGTAACCCTCCAGGGCACATTCAGCCACCTTTACCCAACCTGGGAGCGCGTCCTGACTCTGCTCTCCACCGGACAGGTGAACCTGGCCCCCGTCATCGGCGGCATCTACCCCCTCGAAGACTGGGAAGAGGCCTTCGAAAGTATGGAGCAGGGCGAAAACGTGAAATCAGTCCTCCGCCTGGACGCCTGACAAGAGAACGTCTGCATCTGTCCGCGACAGAAGCAAGGCAAACCATGGCCTACCCGACGACGAAACCCGCAAACGCGCCCGAACTGACCTGGGAGATCGCCCGACTCTTCCCTGCCCAGGGCCACTGGAGCGAGGAAGAATACCTGGCGCTGGATACCAACCATCTGATCGAACTCTCCCACGGTCAGTTGGAGGTCCTGCCAACGCCAACCCAGTCGCATCAGCTGCTGGTCATTGCCCTGTTTGAACTTCTGCGTAACTTTGTCCGTGAAGGACAGCTTGGTACTGTTCTGCTGGCTCCCATGCGGGTCCAACTCTGGTCGGGCAAATTCAGAGAGCCCGATATCCTGTTCATGAGGTCTGAGAATGATGACCGTCGATCTGACAGATTCTGGGAGGGCGCCGACCTCGTAATGGAGGTTGTCAGCCCCGATGACCCCGAACGGGACAAAGTGACCAAACGCCGCGAGTACGCCCAGGCCGGGATCCCCGAATATTGGATCGTCGATCCCACCGCTTCGTCCATCACCGTTCTCACTTTACAGGGACAGGAATACGCGCTTCACGGCGAGTTCGGCTCAAGCGAGACCGCGACCTCCGTGCTGCTGGATCGATTCACGGTGGAATTGGCCGCCGTGTTCTCAGAAGTAGATTGAAAGAAAGAAGGCAATGGTCCTGTCCACGGCAACACCGGACACAACAGCCGAACTAACTTGGGAAATCGCACAACTCTTTCCCGCCCAGGGCCACTGGAGCGAAGAAGAGTATCTCTCCCTGGACACCAACCATCTCATCGAACTCTCGCAAGGGCAGTTGGAGGTCTTCCCGCTGCCTACCTTTTCGCATCAAAGACTTGTTGCTTTCCTCTACCGGCTGCTGCTGGGATTTGTCGAAGACCGTGGGCTCGGTGTCGTCATGTTTGCCCCTCTGCCAATCCAACTCGGGCATGGGAAATTCACAGAACCGGATCTCGTCTTTATGGCCGCCGAACACGCCGACAGACTGGGTGAACAGTTCTGGCGCGGCGCCGATCTCGTCATGGAAATCGTCAGCCTCGACGATCCCGAACGGGACAAAGTGACCAAACGCCGCGAATATGCGCAGGCCGGGATCCCCGAATACTGGATCGTCGATCCCGGCGAAGCGTCCATCACTGTTCTCACTCTACAGGGACAGGAATACGCGCTACATGGAGAATTCGCCGCCGGCGAAGCGGCATCGTCAGTGCTTCTTAGAGGCTTCAAAGTCGACGTTGATGACGTGTTCTCTGAAGCAGGCAAATAGAGCGCGACAGAGCATCTGAAACCGCCGATTCTCATCTCTCTCGGAGAGTACCTTTGTCGAAAAAAGAACCGATCATTCAGGTCTCATTGGACGTTACCTCCATCGACGAAGCCCTCGACATGGCCGGCGCAGCCGTACGCGCCGGCGTCGACTGGCTTGAAGCCGGCACACCGCTGATCCTCGCCGAAGGTCTCCACAGCGTCCGCGCCATGCGCGAGGCCTTCCCCAACCATCCCATCGTCGCCGACCTCAAAACAATGGACGGCGCAGGACTCGAAGCCGAGATGATGTTCCAGGCCGGCGCCGACTACGTCGTCGTCATGGGCGTGGCCCACGATGCCAGCATCATCGAACAGGTCAAAATGGCTCAGCGCCTCGGCGGCAAAGTCATGTGCGACGTCATGCTCTGCGCCGACAAACCCGGCCGTGCCCGAGAAGCCCAGGACATGGGCGTCGACGTCATCATCGTCCACACCGGCTTCGACGAACGCAACATGATCCCCGGCCTCAGCCCCCTCGACGACCTGTCTCCCATCCTCGACGCCGTCGACATCCCCGTACAGGCCGTCGGCGGCCTGACCGTCGAACAGGCCATCGAAACCCTCGACATGGGCGCCGAAATCGTCGTCTTCGGCGCGCCCCTCGTGATCGCTTCCGACGCCTTCACCGCCGCCACCGACGACTTTGAAGGCCTGCTCCGAGAAATAGTCACCAAGGTCAAAGGCCCGAATGTGCTAGCTGACGGCTAGCCGCCTCTGACACGACTTGGAGAAGAGCTGACGATGAATGCCAGAGCCCCCCGCAACCGCACGATCACGTTGAGTGACGCCGACCGCGAACGCTACGGCAGCCGCCTTCTCTTTCTCGAAGGGCCCGCACTGCTTGACGCGATTCTGAACCGCACCATCCATCAGAATACCTTGACAGCATTGGACTATCTGCCCAGCCAGTTCGCAGACCTTATCTTCGTTGACCCGCCCTATAACATCTCCAAGCAGTTCAATGGCCGCAACTTCAACGCCCGCTCGCTGGACGCATATGAGGAATGGCTGGCCGGCTGGCTGCCCAAATTGCCGCGTCTGCTGAAACCGAACGGCTCGCTCTATCTATGCGGCGACTGGCGCTCTTCCTCCGCCATCCACCGGTTGGCTCAACGCTACTTTGTCGTACGCAACCGAATTACGTGGGAGCGCGAAAAAGGGCGGGGTGCAAATGCCAATTGGAAGAACGCCTCAGAGGACATCTGGTTCTGTACCCTTTCTGACGACTATGTGTTTAACGTTGATGCCGTCAAGCTCACCCGCCGCGTGCTCGCCCCCTATACCGACGAAAATGGTAACCCTAAAGACTGGGAGGGCACCGACACCGGTCGCTTCCGCCTTACCCACCCATCAAATCTGTGGACCGACTTGACTGTTCCCTTCTGGTCGATGCCGGAGAACACGGACCACCCAACCCAGAAGCCGGAGAAGCTCTTGGCCAAAGTCATTCTTGCCAGTTCCAATCCGGACGCAGTCGTCTTCGACCCTTTTCTCGGCTCCGGCACGACATCAGTAGTAGCCAAAAAGTTGGGGCGTCGCTATGTCGGCATTGAAATTGAACGGGAGTACTGCTGCCTGGCCGAAAAGCGCCTCGCAATGACAGGTAAATCTACCACAATTCAGGGCTATGCAGATGGCGTATTCTGGGAGCGAAACACGTTGGCTGAGCAAAGCAGCAATACCGTAAAGCATCCAGAAGCGGCATCCGGTTCGATCCAACCTCAGCTCTTTGGACAACAGGCTGAGTCATGACGAGTAGGATTTTCTCCACGCAGGCTTCGAGTACGATTGAACGTGATACTCTTGCACTCCTGAATTCGGAGTCAGATATACTCTCCCCCTACACACTTGGAAGCACTCGTGCAGCCGGCGACGCGATCCAGGATATTCTTGCCGAGAAATTCGACAGCGTCTTAGGGATCTGGGTTTCCGAATACTCGACCGACTTTGCTCGTCGGGCAATGGCCGACTTGGCCTTTAAGGATGTCGATGGCTACTACTACATCATCGATGTAAAGTCGCACAGGGTAAGCACGAATTTCAACATGCCAAATCTTACTTCAGTAGAGCGACTTGCCCGATTCTACGAAGATGATATGAACTACTTTGTTCTCCTCTTAGTGCAGTACGATCTTCAGGGAGAGCAGGCCGTATTTTCCCGTGTCCATTTCGTGCCCATTGAGTTCCTGAGTTGGGATTGCCTGACCGTTGGCGCCCTCGGTTGGGGCCAAATCCAAATCACGAACTCCAACAACATAATCGTGGATCAGCAGCCCTCTCGCAAACTCTGGATGCTCCAACTCTGTGAAGTCATGCTTGAATTCTATCCCAAAGAAATCGAAAAAATCGGGGACCGTTTACGCCGGTTCGAAGAAATCAAAGCCTACTGGTTGGACAAAAAAGAATACTGACGAGAAAATGCAGAATAAATCTTTCTGCCTTGCCGGCAACACTTTATTGAAGGAGTGAAAACAATGAACCTGCTTCAAGACATCCAGGACATCCGTTTCCCCGCCAACCTGCCCGACACACTCCTGGCCGTCCACCAGACCTTCGACACACCCCAGGTCGATGACATCCACGCAGCCGTCGGCAAAGCCCTGAAAGAGAGCGGCATCATGACGCCCATGCAGCCTGGCGACTCAGTCGCCGTCGGCGCCGGCAGCCGCGGCATCGCCAACCTTGCCAGCATCGTGCGCGCCGCCGTCGATCACCTCAAGGACGCCGGCATGAGGCCCTACGTCGTCCCCGCCATGGGCAGCCACGGCGGCGCTACCGTCGAAGGCCAAAAGGAAATCCTCGCCGGCATGGGCGTCACCGAGGACGCCATAGGCGCCGAGATCAGGGCAACCATGGAAGTCGCCGAAATCGGCCGCATCCCGGACGGCCCCGCAGTCTGCCAGGGCAAAGACTCCATAGACGCCGACCACGCCATCCTCGTCAGCCGCATCAAGCCGCACACCGACTTCCGCAGCCACCTCGAGAGCGGCCCCTCCAAAATGTGCGTCATCGGCTGGGGCAAACAGCATGGCGCATCCATGATGCACAGCGGCGGTGGCAGGAACTTCCAGATGTATCTGGAGCCCGCAGCGCGCGTCTACGAAGCCAACACCAACTTCCGCGGCGCCATCTGTCCCGTCGAAAACGCCTTTGAAGACACCGCCCTCATCGCTGGCCTGACCGCCGCCGAAGTCGGCACCAAGGTAGAGGCAGACCTGCTCGTAAAGGCCAAGGACTACCTCGCCCAGATTCCCTTTGAAGCCGTCGATATACTCGTCGTACGCGACCTCGGCAAAAACATCTCCGGCACCGGCATGGACACAAACGTCATCAGCCGCCTCAGCATCCCCCGCCAGCCCGAAAACTTCGGCAAAGTCGACGTCGCCATCATCACCGTCCTCGATCTCACCGAAGAGACCCACGGCAACGTCTCCGGCCTCGGCCTCGCCAACGTGACCACCGAGCGCGTCTTCCGCAAGATCGACTGGCAGGCCACCTACATGAACGCCGTCACGTCCGGCATCTTCAGCGCCACCCGCTCCCACCTGCCCCTCACCTTCGCCGACGACGAGCGCGCCCTTGAGGTCTCCCTCCGCATCTGCGCCGAACCCCAGGACGCCGCCAAAATGGTCTTCATCCGCGATACCCTGACCCTGGAGGACTTCTACGTCAGCCCCAGCCTGCGCGCAGAAGTCGAGAACCACCCCCGTCTCACCATCACCGGCGAAACCCCGCTGTCCTTCGCAGACGGCGTCATGCAGACGCCCTGGCAAATGGAGCCGGTTCTGGAGTACGCCTGATGCGCTTGAACGTAAACACGCCCAATGCTGACAGCCCCAAGGTCAGCATTGGGCAGCGCCCTGAAGTTCCATCCGCCAACCGCATTGCCGGATCCGAACATCACCTAACTCTCTTCACATGACGTCCCGTCCAGATACACCAGTGCGCTCCCTTCGCCTGGCCCTCCTTCTTGGCGATCCTAGTGGCATAGGACCGGAAATCGTCGCCCGCGTCCTGGCGGAAGAGTCGGATGAGGACAAAACGACCGCCAGCTACGATGGCGTAAACATCGTCGTCATCGGCGAACCCTGGATCCTGGAATGGGGCGCCCAATGCGCTAGCCTCCCGCTTGACCTGCCGCACTACAGCGCACCGGATGAACTGCCCTCCTCGGCCCCGGGCCCCGTGCTCCTGACCGGCCCGACCTTCCCGCAGGAAGAACACACACCCGGCCGCGTGAGCTCCGCCGCCGGCAGCTACGTCCTCCAAACGCTCGACTATGCCGCCGACCTCGCCCGCACCGGCCTCATCGACGGCATTACCTACGCCTCGCTCAACAAACAGGCCATGCACGCCGCCGGCAGCCGCCACGAGGATGAGCTCCGCTACTTCGCCGACCGCCTCGGCGTCAGCGGCCACGTCGGCGAAGTCAACACCCTCGACGGACTCTATACCTCCCGCGTTACCTCCCACATCCCCCTGCGTGCCGTCTACGAACACATCTCCGTCGCTGAAATCCTGCCCGCCATCCGCCTCATCCACCACACAATCCGCCGCAGCGGGCAGCCGGCCCCCCGCCTCGCCGTGGCCGGTCTCAACCCCCACGCCGGCGAAGGCGGCCTCTTCGGCAGCGAAGAGATCGATGTCATCCGTCCCGCCGTCGAAGCCGCCCAGGAAGAAGACATCGCCGCCTCCGGCCCCTACCCGCCCGACACCGTCTTCCTGCGCGCCAGCCGCGGCGAGTTCGACGGCGTCGTCACCATGTATCACGACCAGGGCCAGATCGCCATGAAGCTGCTTGGCTTCGAACGCGGCGTCACCATCCACGCCGGCCTGACCACGCCCATCACAACCCCGGCCCACGGCACAGCCTTCGATATCGTCGGCAAGGGCGTAGCCAGTCCACAGGCCCTCAAACAGGCCCTGACACTGTGCGCGCAAATGCTCACCCCAAGCGCCTGCAACCCGGATGTACAGAGGAAAATATGACCAAATCAGCGCTTGCCATCCACGGCGGCCAACCGGTCCGCACCCAACCGTGGCCGAGCTGGCCCCAGTGGGACGAAACCGAGCGCGCCGGTTTGCTGGGAGTGCTCGAAAGAGGGGAATGGGGCGGCTACGACTCAGCCGTGACCGAATTCGAGTCCGCCTTCGCCGCCCGCCACGCCGCCCAATACTGCGTCACCACCGTCAACGGGACCACCACCCTCGAGACCGCCCTGCGCGCCCTCGAAATCGGCCCCGGCGACGAAGTGATCGTGCCGCCCTACACCTTTATCGCCACCGCCGCCTCGGTACGCATCGTCGGCGCCACCCCCGTTTTCGCCGACGTCGACCTCGACACCTGGAATCTCTCAATCCCAGCCGTCGAAGCCGCCATCACCGACCGCACCAAGGCCGTAATCCCGGTCCACTTCGGCGGCCTGCCCGTCGATTTCGACAGCCTGCTGCCACTCGCCCAACAGCACAATCTCTTCGTCATCGAAGACGCCGCCCACGCCCACGGCAGCAGCTGGAACGGCCAGCCCGTCGGTGCCCTCGGCGTCGCCGGCTCATTCAGCTTCCAAGCCAGCAAAAACCTCACCGCCGGCGAAGGCGGTGCCCTCCTGACCAACGATCCCGATCTGGCCGAGCGCATGTGGAGTATCGCCAACTGCGGCCGCAGCCCCGACGGTATCGGTTACGAACATCCCAACCTCGGCACCAACCTGCGCCTCAGCGGCTGGCAGGCCGCCGTCCTCTCCGCCGGCCTCACCCGCCTCGACGACCAGCTCGAACGCCGCATGAGTAACGCCCGTCGCCTCCGTGGCTTCCTCGAAGAAATCGAAGGCCTCACGCCCCAGCGTTGGGACCCCCGCGTCGGCGACCACGCCCACCACATATTCCTCATGCGCTACGACGCCGAAACCTTCGCCGGGCTGCCCCGCCAGGCCTTCATCTCCGCCCTGCGCGCCGAAAACATCCCCGTCGGCTCCCTCTATCCCTACCCCCTCTACCACCAGCCCCCGCTCGTCGAACCCTACAGCCGCATCACGCCCTGCCCCAACAGCGAGCGCCTCTGCCGGCAGACCGTCTCCCTCAGCCAAAACATCCTCCTGGCCGAGCCGCACGAGATGGACGACATCCTCCAAGCCATCCTCAAAGTCCGCCAAAACATCGCCGCCCTCCACTAACAACTGACCACTGACTGCTGACCACTGCCAATCACCCTATCCACCAACTCCACAAGCGTCTCCTCCTCACCGAAATGCCCTGGCTTCAACACAACGAGCATCTGGCGCCCGTCGATGACAGCGCTGCATAGCGGCATCCCCGGCAGCAACTCCTCCTCAACAGACAAACGCGCTACGCCCAGACTCTTGAGAATTGGCATAGCCGTATCCCCGCCGACAAGCAGCAACAGGTCCACCGGTCGCCGCGCCAGCGCCGCCGAACTGACGCGGCCCAGATGCTCGGCCCGCTGTCGCGCCTCACTGCCTTCCAGAACAGTGCCGGGTTGGGGCCGGGGCTGCTGCAAAAGCCAGATCGGCTGATCCGGGTCCAGGGTGGCTGTCGCCGCCGCATCGGTCTCCGGCCGCACGACCAGCTGGCTGACTGCCCGATGAGGAGCGCCTCGCCCGGAGCCAATCAGGAAGGCGATCTGACGGTGGGTAACGTCGCTGCCACTGCCCACCACCGCAAGGACCGACCGCCCCGCGGGACCCAGACGCTCCGCCGGTAAACTGGGAAACCCTTCCTCTACCCCGACTTGTCGAGCGAGCGCGCCCACAAGTCCGGCGCTCCCGCACAGCAGTGCCTCCGGCACACCCTTCTGCTGCGCCCGTACCACCATGTCCAGATCGTCGTCCGTCATCGCGTCGACCGCAATCACGATTCGTCCTTCTGCCGAACCGCGGTCCCGCCCCTTCACGATCCCTTTCATGTTCGCTGCCAGCCCACCCCCGCGCACCTGCTCCAGAGAGAGCGCCGCCACAGCGTGACTACTCTGCTCACGCAGGAGTGACGGCAGATGGACGGTTTCCGGTTCGAGATTGGGGGCCGTGAGGATTCCGCCGCGCAGGACGCGCCCCTGAGCCGGAAAGGCCGGACAGACCACCGCCGCCTTCGCACCCACCAGGTCCAGCAAAGCGTCCACTTCGCTGCCGATATTGCCCCGCAGCGTCGAGTCAATCTTCTTGTACCACAGCCCCTCTATGGCGGGCAGCGACGCAGCTGTGATCCGCGTCTGCTCCGCAGCCGCCTTTGCCGCAAGATGACGGGAGTCCGATGTAATGGCCAGCGCCCCCGGTGGCAACGGCAGTTCAGGTACATCCAGAAAGATCGTTGCCGGCAGCCCGAACCGCCGGCAGCGGGCCGCACTATCCGCCGCGCCCGTCAGGTCGTCCGCAAGAATTTTCAGGTATCTCATCAAAAAGGATCCTGCTATACTTATTGCATAGCGGCTTTTACGTAGTTAAAAGGCACCCGTACTTTCAAGCATAAACTCGCATCGACGCGTGCGCAAGCATCCCCCGGCCAACAGAATATGACGGAAATCAATCTCTTCGAGCAGGACGTACCGCTGCAGTTTGAGCGAATTCTCATCTATCCCTACCCCGACCTACGACGCCTCTGGGTGCGCATCTGGCTGCCCGCCCGCTTTGAAGACGACGCCCCTAATGTCGAGCTCATCGTCTACAACCCCGATGGAACAGAAAACAACAGCCTCGTCCTCCTGGCCCAAACCGATACCCGCCTCAACAATACCCTGCACCTCAAAGACCCTGTCACCCCCGACGAAACCTACCGCGTGGAAGCAATGCTCTCTGTCGGACTGAGCAAGGACGCTCAGATGGTCGACCGTCAAACCTTCGACCTGACCTTGACCTTCCGCGACCCCGATGCCGGCGAACCGGGCTACGGGTTCAACTGCAGCCCATAGCTGCTTGAATTCTTCGCCTGGCGCACACCCGCAATCACGACGTATACTGAAGGACTCTCTAGGCCGCTGAGTACCGCCCAAGGCGAATGGCCAAATGAACTCACTGACCGCCATCTCCCGTTACCATGACCTCCTCTCCCGACCCGGCCTCGCCAGCGACAGCTGGGACCTCCTCACCGCGCGCATGGCCGAGCGCAACATGGTCTTCGGCGACCGTCCTCTCTGCACCGTCCTGCGCCCCCTGTTCTATTCGCCGCAAGAGTGGAGCTACCTGGTCAATCGCACCGAGCTGATTCTCCGCCTCTTCGACCGCCTCGCCCACCTCATGCTCCACGACGCCCAGTTGCGTGCGCAGATCCACGCTACACCGGACGAAGAGTATCTTCTACTTCTCGACCACGGCTACCGCTCCACCATCCCCACCGCCCGCCTTGACAGCTTCTTCGCCCGCAATGAGGACGGCAGCCGCAGCCTCGGCTTCGTCGAGTTCAACGGCGAAAGCCCCGCCTCCATGGCCTACTCGGGTGTTCTCAGCGAACTGTTTTTGGAAATGCCGGTCATGCAAGCGTTCGGTCATCACTATGCAGTGCATTCGCAAATAAGCCGAAAACCGGCTCTCGACGAGTTCCTGCGCGTCTACTACGAATGGCGCCGCGACCGCAGCAAACTGCCCGACATCGCAATCGTCGACTGGCACGGCGTCCCCACCGCCAGCGAATTCGACCTCTTCGTCGAATACTTTGCCGAACACGGCATCACCGCTGTCATCTGCGACCCTGAAGAGATGGAATTCACGAACGGGCAACTGTATGCCGCCGGCGCACCCGTTGACTTTGTCTACAAACGAGTCCTGATCAGCGAGCTACTCCAGCGCTACGGCCTGGACCATCCCATCGTCGACGCCCTGAAAGCCCGCGCGATCTGCGTCGTCAACCCGTTCAGCTGCAAGCTGCTCCACAAAAAGGCCAGCCTCGCCGTCGCCAGCGACGAACGCAATGCCCATCTCCTCACCGCAGACGAACTGCAAGCGGTACAAGAGCACATCCCTTGGACCCGCACCGTGGAGGAGCGGTCCACCCTCGATCCCTCAGGAAATCCCATCGACCTCCTTCCATGGGCAAGCGCCAACCGCGAAGGGCTCGTGCTCAAGCCCAACGACGAGTACGGCGGCAAAGGCGTCATCATTGGCTGGGAGACGGAGCAGGTTGAATGGGACGAGGCCTTGTCTGCCGCCGCAAGTGAACCAACGGTCGTCCAGGAGCGGGTACAGATCGCCTACGAGGAATTCCCGGCAATGACGGCCAATGGCGGAGTCGAGATCGAGAGTCGTCTCGTGGATTCGGATCCCTTCCTGTTCCGCGGCGAACGTGTACACGGCTGCCTCTGCCGGCTGAGCAGCGAAACGCTCCTCAACGTAACCGCCGGCGGCGGCTCAATTGTCCCGGTATTCATGGTCGAAGAAAAGGACGCATAGCAGACCCCTGAAGAAGAGAGCGAGCTATGGCCGAGTACAGCCAACCATCATTCAATGTCAGCATTGAAGAGGAATATCAGTTTGTCGACCCGGATAGCCGGGAGCTGCGCGGGTTTGCAACCGCTCAAGGGCTCACGCTTCTGGACTCCCACGGGCGGGGAAGTGAGGGTGAACAGGCCGCGCCTCGCACAGACGACCCTTCCGGCACCCCTGCTCCGGTAGCGGGCACACCGATCTGTCAGGATGTCAAACAGGCCCGCCAGCAGCTCTTGAGAATCCGCCGCGAAATGCGGGAATTGGCCGCAACCCACGGCCTCAAACTGATGGTGGCCGGCGCCCACCCTTTCAGCTATTGGGAAAGGGAACAGGAGGAGTCGCCCCGCTATCGCGCCCTCATCGAGGACACACAGTTCATCGCCCGCCGCCTGCTCGCCTTCGGCATGTACGTCCACGTCGGCATCGACGACAGAAATCTTGCTATCGACGTCATGAACGCGATGCGCTACCTGCTGCCCCACATCCTCTGCCTCGCCAACGCCTCTCCCTTCTGGCAGGGCTTCGATACTGGGCTGGCCAGCTACCGCTCCGTCCTCTTGGACGCCCTCCCCCGCACCGGCATTCCCAACGCATTCCGCAGCCTCAACGCCTATCTCAGCTACGTCGATACCCTCCTGCGCACCAACAGCATCCCCGATCCCGAAGCCATCTGGTGGGACATCCGACCCCACTCCCAACAGCAGGACCCTTCCCTCCCGCGCACTGAAGCCGGACCAAACTCCCAGTCCAAAAGGCCGGCACCCGAACAGGCCGCGCTCGAAATTAGGGTCTGCGACGCCCTGCCCGACATCGACGACGTGCTCGCAGTCGCCGCCCTGATCCAGGCAACCGTCGCCTGGATGGTGGACCTGCGTCACCGCAACATGTCCTTCCGCCTTTACGACCGTACGCTCATCGCCGAGAACAAATGGCGCGCCGTGCGCTACGGCCTGCAGGGAAAACTGCTCGACTTCGGCATCGAACAGGAGGTCCCCATTCGCGGCCTGTTGCACGAGCTGCTCGAACGCGTCGAACCCGTCCTGGACCGCCTCAACTGCCGCGAGGAGGTCTCCCACGTTCACACCATCATGCAGCGCGGCGCCAGTTCCGACCAGCAGCGCCATGTCTGGCGCCAGAACGGCGAAGACGGCAGGGCCGTCGTCGATTTCCTCGTTTCGCAGACGGAGCAAAGCCTATGATTGAACGACCACAACTCACGCTCGGCATCGAAGAAGAGTACCAGGTCATCGATCCCGAGAGCGGCGAACTGCGCTCCTTCATCACCCAGTTCATCGAAGATGGCAAGATTGTGATGGTCGAGAGGGAGATCAAAGCGGAACTGCACCAGTCGATGGTGGAGCTGGGCACCCCTGTATGCGCCACGCCCGCTGAACTGAAGGAGGAACTCCTGCGGCAGCGGGCCTTCATCAGCCGCCTCGCCCAGGAAAGAGGGCTGTCAATCGCCGCCGCCGCCACCCATCCCATGAGCCGCTGGTCCGAACAGGAGGTGACGCCCTTCCCGCGCTATCAGGGCGTGCTTGAAGAAATGCAGTTGCTCGCCCAGCGCCTTCTGATCTTCGGCATGCACATTCATGTCGGCCTGGAGGATCCTGACTTTGCCATCGACACCATGAATGTCCTTCGCTACATGCTTCCCCATCTCCTCGCCCTGAGCACCAGCAGCCCCTTCTGGCAGGGCCGGCCAACCGGACTCAAGAGCTACCGCGCCGTCGTCTTCGAAGACTTCCCCCGCAGCGGAATACCCGACGTCTTCCCCAACCGCGCCGCCTATGAGGGGCTGATCCGGACTCTGGCCAATACCGGCTGCATCCCGGACTCCAGCAAGATCTGGTGGGACGTGCGCCCCCACCACCTCTATCCAACACTGGAGTTTCGCATCTGTGATCTCTGCCCGCGCATCGAGGAGGCAATCGCCATCGCCGCACTTTGTCAGGCCCTCGTGCTCTGGCACTGGAAGCTGCGTCAGCGTAACGTCACCTTCCGCGTTTACACCAAGGAACTGATCGACGAGAACAAATGGCGCGCCGCCCGCTACGGGCTCGAAGGCAAAATGATCGACTTTGGCAAGCAGGCCGAGTTGCCCGCCCGCTCCCTCATGCGCGAACTGGTCGACCTCGTCGGCGAAGAGATCGCCGAACTGGGCATCGAAAATGAGATCGCACCCATCGAGCAGATCCTCGCCAACGGCACCAGCGCCGACCGCCAGCTGCGCGTCTACGACGAAACCGGCGGCGACGTCAAAGCCGTCGTCGACCACCTCGCCGCCGAAACAATTGAGGGGCTCTAAACCCGCACAGCCTCAGTCCCCACCCCATCGTCGCCCTCCGAGAAACTCGACCGAATTCACCTTGCATCCCCAATTCTTCCTAGCCATACGGTCTCAAACCACTCCCTGAACCGCACTGTCTGTTTCTCCTACCTGTAGGGGCAACCCTTGTGGGTGCCCTTCCGCGATTCACCAATCGCGCCGTCTCCCATTGCACACCCGCCCCCAAGCACTTCCGGCATCGAGCGTGCAGCCCAATATTGCGGTGAACTTTCCCAAACCTCGGGAAGCAACCGAACCATGGCCAGTCCGCGATTAACTCCGAGGGCAGAGGAAGAGCCGTCACTAACCCCTGGCCCCAATCCCCTAACCCCTGCAGTTTTGGGCGGTCGGGCCTATTCGGCCCTCCCTTGTGCGGGGGCTCCGCCCCCGCAACGCCCCCTCTCCTACAACATGCCTCGACTACCTGGTGTCGACATTGGTGACGAGTGCCAATCGAAAGTGTCTAGCCAGACCACGTCCCGCCAGTTCCCCCGCAGACAACTCTGCGGCACTCTCTCCTCTCTCCTCGTCCGCGTGCCTGCCCCGCCCCTCTCCAAAAGCGGGCAAACAAATTCATCCACCGCTGTCATGGATTCCCCGCCAGATTGTTCCCACCCCAAATCTGGGATGCACCGGCTTCGAAGGTCGCTGGCACCAACCGCCAACACCGTGTTAGAATATATGTGTCAATCGCACGGCGGGCAGTCACTATACCGAAGGAGAGTGCATGGCATCCACCGAGTCGGCGTCGGACGCCCCTCAACTACAGTAAGATCAACCCCAGTCGAACAGCTCCACCCAAAACGCAGTAGGCTCGTCGAACCCCACCCCGGACAGCTCCTGGGCGCCGGATAACGGACGCCGTGTCACCCTCGAAGAGTATTGGGAAAAGTGGTATGAGAATCCCTACCCGGACCTCGACGTCAGTTACGAGTGGAACAACGGCATACTCGAAGCCAAGCCCCCGTCCAATGCTCCCCAAATCCGGCTGTACAACTGGTCCTTTTCCTCTTGCACCGCTACCTGGAGACATTTGATCACGCGTCTCTGATCAATCTGGAAACTGGTTTTGTTCTGAAGATCGATGACGAATCCGACCCCAAAGGTGAGCGCATCCAGGTGCGCAAACCCGACATTGGCGTGATCCTTAACACCAACCCCGTGTCGTGGGGAGCGCTGGATCAGCGCCACTTTGACGGGGTCTGCGACATGGTTGTCGAGTCAGTGTCCGATTCCACTATGGAGGAGGTACTGCGGGATACAGAGGAGAAGAAGAACGACTATGCGTTGGGCGGGGTGAAGGAGTACTACATTCTCGACCCGGAGGGTGAGCACATGCGCTTCTACGCGCTCACCTCGGAGGGGACGTACAAGGAGATCCCGCCTGACGCGAACGGCGTAATTCGCTCGAACGTGTTGGCTGGACTGCAATTCCGGCTGGATGATCTGCATCGCAGGCCTGGCCTTGTGGAGTTGGCTCTGGAAAACGTGTATTCGGAGTATGTACTTCCGAAACTCCGAGCCTCAATCATAAGGGCTGAAACAGCGTCGGCAGCACGCACGAGGGCAGAAGAACTGGCAGCAACAGAAGCGGCGGCGCGCCAGCGGGTCGAAGAAAGAGTGAAGGCACTGGAGGCTGAATTGGCCCGCTTGCGCAGCAAATCCTCCTGAACCGGCTCCTCAGAAGTCCAGGATCCGCGCCTGGTTCTGTATGCTTCGGCCAGTCCCGGTGCAGTACGTTCGGCCCAAATCTTCACAATCTCATCTGCATCAATTCGCGGCAGTGTCAAGCACCACTCGCTCGCATGGACAGAAGGCATCGAAAGCCGTTGGCATCAACCGCCGCAGCTGTGTTAGAATGTATGTGTCAATCGCACAGCGGGTAGTCCTTATTCCGTGGGAGAGGATATGGAATCCACAGAGTTGGCGCCTGATGTTCCTCAACTGCAGACAGATCAATCCCAGTCGAATCGCTTCACCGATTCGAAAAATGTCGCGCCTGGCGACACCCCGGACAGCTCCTGGGCGCCGGATCACGGACGCCGTGTCACGCTCGAAGAGTATTGGGAAAAGTGGTATGAGAATCCCTACCCTGACCTCGACGTCAGTTACGAGTGGAACAACGGCATATTGGAGGCCAAACCCTTGCCCAATGCCCCCCAAATCGGCCTGTACAACTGGTTCCTCGCCCTCCTGCTTTGTAACGTGCAGACCTATAGTCACGCGTCTCTGATCAACTTGGAAACCGGATTTATGCTGAAGATCGATGACGAATCCGACCCCAAAGGTGAGCGCATCCAGGTGCGCAAACCCGACATCGGCGTGATCCTTAACACCAACCCCGTGTCGTGGGGAGCGCTGGACCAGCGCCACTTTGACGGGGTCTGCGACATGGTTGTCGAAGCGGTATCCGATTCGACGACAGCGGAAGTTCTACGTGATACTGTTGAAAAGAGGCAGGACTATGCCCTGGGCGGGGTGAAGGAGTATTATATCCTCGATCCGGGCGGCGAGCGTATGCGCTTCTACACGCTCACACCGGAAGGGGTGTATGACGATATCCCGCCGGACCCGAATGGAGTGATTCGTTCCAGTGTCTTGTTTGGTCTTCAATTCCGGCTGGACGACCTGCAACTCCGCCCCCACCTGGCTGATCTGGCTCGGGACGACGTGTATTCCGAATATGTTATCCCGGATCTGCAAGTCGCTGTCACAAGGGCTGAAGAAGCAGAGGAACAAGTGAAAACACTGAAGGCTGAATTGGCCCGCCTGCGCAAAAGTACCTCCTGAACCAGCTCCTTAGAATTCCAAGGCCCGCGCTCGGTTTTGCACACTCACCGAAACCACTGTCCACACTCTGAGGATTTGCTTCTGGAACAGCGGCCGGGCTTTGTATACCTCGACCAGTTCCCAGTACCCTTTACTACCCCCACAACTTCACAATCTCATCCGCATCAAAACGCGGCAATGCCACCCGCCGACCCTCGCGCAACCCGTAAACACCCGCCCCCGCCGGCAGCACCCGCCCAATAACCCGCCCCCCTCTCTCCATCCCCCTCCACAGACCCAACACCGCATCCACATCGTCCGCCGCAGCCGTCGCCAGCAGCCCTCCCGACGCGATCGTACCCAACGGGTCAAGCCCAAACACGGCGCACGCCGCCGCAGTCAACCGCGTCACCGGCACCGCCCCCAACTCCACCTCCAACCCGCAACCCGAAGCGTCGGCCAGCTCCCACAAACCGGTCGCCACGCCGCCCTCCGTCGGATCGTGCATCGCCGTCACCAGCCCCGCCTCCGCCGCCGCCAGCGCCGGCCCCAGCACGCTGATCCCCGGTTCGTACAAATAGTTTCCCGCCTCCTCCACCACCTCCTCCGACCAATCTCGCTCCAACAAGACCTCCCGCATCTCTCGCGCGATAATCGACGTTCCCTCCACCCCCGCGCTCCCCACCAGCAGAACCACGTCACCGGGACGGCACCCGCCCGTCCGCACCACCTTCCCCCGCGCAACCTCCCCCAGCAGCGTACCCGCCACCACCGGTTGATTCACCGCAGCCGTCACCTCCGTATGCCCGCCCGCCACCACAATGTCCAGCGCGCGGCAGGCCGCGCCCAACTGGTCGCAAATCTCCCGCACCTCCTCCTCAGTCGTCCCTACGGGCAGCAGCACCGTCGGCAGATAAAAGCGCGGCCGCGCACCGCAGACCGCCAGGTCATTCGCACATACATTGACGGCGTAATACCCGATCTCATCGGTGGCAAAGGTGATCGGATCGCTCTTCGCAGCAAGCAGGATAGCGGCGTCGCCCTGTTCGGACAGATCTCGCTGCCGCCGCTTCGCGGGAACTCCGACTTCCGAGGCCATGCCTACCTCAATTATGGCGGCATCTTCGCCTACGCCTGGCCCCAGAAAGAGGTCGGGGTCACTGATCGGCAATGTCGAGATCAACTCCGCCAGCAACGCTGACGGCAGCTTCCCGGTCGGAAGAATGGTGTTTTTCTCGGACATTTCCATCTCCTGCGCGTCTGTCTTGGTGCTGGCCGCCGGTTGCTCCAGAGCCTATCGCCGCTCACCGGACAGTCCCTGTTTTCAAGGCCAACTGAAATCTATGCTATGATTCCCGGAACTGAACAAAGGGCTTGCCGCAGGCAGCTGCATTCCTGGGCGAACCCAATACCTCAAATGGTGCCCTCTTTGGCCCTATTGCCCGGGCAGACGTTGCAACCGAATGCTACAACCACAGAACTACCCGCGGTTCATCGGGAAGGCCCTCCTTCTGGAACCCGACCCATTCGTAGAAATGGTCGACGACGACAATCCCTGGATTGAGGGACTCTTTCTGTGCGCCTGTATCGGTGTCCTCGTCGCCGTCGCCCAGCTCATCGGCAGCCTCCTCCTGACCGCCTCGCTGCCGCCATCGGACGCCCTTCTGAACACTGTGCTGCAAACCCTGCGGCAGGGAACAGCGGGCGGCGAAACACTGTTCGAGATAGAACGCACCCTGCGCAACGGCTGGCCTCTCCTGCTTGCCTACAGCGGCTACGACAGCGTCGGCTTCCGCCTGCTTACGCTGGCAACAACCCCTCTCGGCCTGATCGGCCACTGGCTCCTCTTTGGCTTCGTTAGCCACCTGCTTGCCCGCGCAGCCGGTGGACAGGGCACACTCGCCCAGACTTTGGGCGCCGTCGCCCTCAGCAACGCCTCTCGTCTACTCTATCTCTTTACCGTTATCCCGTTCGTCTCCGTCGCCGCTGTCCTTATCCACGTCTGGGGCATCCTGATCGCCTTTCGCGGGCTGGAAGTGGCCCACGAGCTGCCTCCACGCCCCGCCGCGCTGGTCGCCGTCGGCACATATCTGCTGCTTCTGCTTGTCAGCGCCGCTGTCGCCGTAGCTTTTGGCGCCTTGCTCCTCATCGCCGGAGGCAGTCTGTGAACATCCGCCACTGGCTGCCCACGCCTCAGAAAATGAGCGACGCAGTCCAGCTGCGCGCCTCCGGTTTCACCGAAACCACCATGCGCCAGTCCTTGGGCATGGTATTCCTTCTCGGCCTCCTGGCCGGTTTCCTGCCCTTCCTCGTCAACTGGCAGCAGGCCGCATCAGCCGGTACCGCCCTCCCTCTCGCCCGCCTCGGCGCACAGGCCTCTCTCTTGCAGCAAGCACCTCTTGACTATGTCTTCCCCCTGTTCAGCCCTGCCCAGATCGTCGAGCTCTTCCAACTGATCGCTGGCCTGCCTCAGCCTCTGCCCGGCTGGCTTGTTGCCTTCTTCAGCGCCCTCGGCGAGTGGATCAACTGGCCCCTGCGCTGGCTCGCCCTCTGGATCGTCTACGGCGCCCTGGTAATGGTCTGCAACAGCGTCCTCGGCGCCACCTGCCGCTTGCAGCCCTTCTTCGCCGCCACCGGCTTCGTTTCCGCACCCCTCCTGCTCGTCGGCCTCTCACCCATCCCCTGTTTCGGCCGCGTCTGCGGTCTGGTCGGCGTCATCTGGGCCTTCGTTGTCTACATCAGGGCCAATGAAGAAGTAACTCATCTTCCCCGTCTGCGCTCGTTGGCCGCCGTTCTGCTGCCGCTTCTGTTTATTCTGATTGTCACTCTGTCTGCAATCGCCCTGGTCCTGCTGAGCGTCTATCTGTTCGCCACCGGATTCTGAACCGCATGCCTCGGCAACTGTAGCCTGTTCTGCTCCCGATTGTCAGTCGCCAACAACCGAAAACCCACGAGAGGAGTCGTCATGTACCCCCAAAGTGAAATTCTCTTTCCTCATCGGGCTGTCAGACCTCTAAGCCGGGAACGCGGCGCCGACTGGCAGGAACTGGTTGAGCAAGTCGCAAGTCAGTGCGATGGGAACGAGGATACACTTGCTTTCTCTCTCATGATGATCCGCCTCTGCGATTGCCTCAACTGCGACCAGAGCAGCTACAAAGCCTCACTGGGCTGTGTCACTTGCGCACAGCGCGTCGTCAGCGCCCAGAAAGGCTCCGACCTGAAACTTCGCCAGACCTTCGAGCGGACGCGCCAGGAAATCAGACAGCGGCTAATCCCCAGACCCAGCTGACGACTACCACAACACGAATCCGATGGCCGCGTAACCCGCCTGCCCCCGTGCGGTGCGTTCCGAATCTGCCCCAGCAAACTGCAAAGGCGCGAGCCGTACAGCTCACGCCCTTCCCCGTCTTCTACTCTAAGTTACACCCGCCTGCCGTAACGGACTGGCCGGCAAACGAACTCCCGCCGGCACCCAAATCCATCACCCCGTCCTGCTGCCTCTCAAATCTTCTTCAAAACCTGCTGGGCCAGCACCGTCCCTTCTGCCAGCAGCGTCGCAACAGCTTCGTGCGACGACGCCTCGGCATAGATGCGCAGCAGCGGTTCCGTGCCGCTGGGTCGGATCAACAGCCAGCTGTTGTTCGTCAGGATGAACTTCACCCCGTCCTGGTTGTTCACCTGCGCAACGCTCGTTCCCGTCAGAGCACTCGGCCGGTTCGCGATCAATCCCTCCACCAGATCCGCCTTGGGGAACGGCTTGACCGCCCGGTCGTCGCGGCCATAGCAGAACCTGCCCATATACGGCCTTCCCATCAGCTCGTCGATCAGCACGCCCAAAGGTTTGCGCCGCTTGGCCACCATCTCTGTCAGCAGCAGTCCCATCAGCAACCCGTCACCTTCAGGAATGTGGCCGAGTATACTGATCCCGCCGCTCTCCTCTCCGCCCAGCAGCACCGGCTCCTGCAGCATCAGATCGCTGATGTAATGGAAGCCCACCGGCGTTTCGTGCACGTGCAGCCCGTAGTGAGCCCCCAGCCGGTTCAACATCTGTGTAGTGCTGACCGTCTTGGCGATGCTTCCCCGCAGCGACCGGTCCTGAATCAAATAGTCGACCAGCAGTGCCATAATCTGATGCGGATCGATAAAACGTCCGTCCGGGTCGATCGCCCCGATGCGGTCGGCGTCGCCGTCCGTAGCCAGTCCCAAATGGTACTTGCCCGTCGCCATCTCCGCCACCAGCGGCTGCAAATGCTGGGCGATCGGCTCCGGGTGTATCCCATTGAAACCGGGATTCATCTCGTTCCGCAATTCAGTCACCTGGCACTCGGCACCCTCCAGCAGCCGCCGCAGATAAATCCGACCCGCACCGTACATCGCATCCACCGCGACCGACAGCCCGGCCCGTTCAATCGCATCAAAATCCACCAGGCTCCGCATCTGCGAACGGAAGGCCGGCAACGGGTTGAATCGCTCGATGATGCCGGCCTTCAGCGCCTGCTCATAGTCCAGCCTCCTTGGCTGTTCTCCCCGCCCCTCACGCAGATGAATGCGCCGCTCCACCTCCTTATGCGTCGCCCCGCTGGCCGAACCGCCGTACGACGCCTTCAGCTTGATCCCGTTGTAGCGCGGCGGATTGTGGCTCGCCGTGATCATCACGCCGCCGTCAGCCCACTTGTCAACAATCGCATACGAAATCATCGGCGTCGGCGTATCGGCCTGGCTCAACCAGACCCGAATACCGTTTCCGGCCAGCACCTCTGCCACCGCCACCGCGTAACGATCGCTCAAAAACCGTGTGTCAAATCCCACAACCAGCGACGGCTGCAATCGCGGCAGGCCTCGGAACTGGTCGTTCGTGACATCCGCAATCGCCTGCGCAACCTTGCGCACATTCTCAAAAGTGAAATCTTCGCTAATGACGGCCCGCCAGCCATCCGTCCCAAATTTTATCGACAACGCTCATCCTCCGCGGCACTGCGAGTCGAGTGAGTACACTCTCTCGCTTATAAATCAATCGTTTCTACCGTTCAAAATACTGGGCACGCTTCCGCTTCAAAAACTCGATGCTCTCACGCATCTCTTCCATTCCGTTGATGCCGTCCTCAATGCTGACCCAGCCATCGAATCCACTGTCCCGCAGAATCGAAAAGATGGTGTCATAGTCGTTGCTTCCCTGTCCGGTTATGCCGTGTTGGAGTTTGTCCGGATACCCGATCAGGCCGTCTGGCAACAGCACCTCTTCCAGCGTCGTCCCCTCTTCCAGAAAACGGTCGCTGGCGTGCATCGTAACCACCCGGTCCGCCACCATGCGCAGCAGTTCAACCGGATCGTCCCCCGCAACCAGCGCATTCGAAGGATCATACTGGACGCCGAAATGTGTCCGTTCCGGGATGGCCTCCAGCAACTCTACAAAAGTCTCCATCCTCTGCGCAAATTCCGGGTACTGCCAGTAACCGTCCTTGTAGTGGTTCTCAAGTCCAAGCACGATGTCGTTCTCTCTGGCAATCCCGATGCATTCCTCAATGCATTCCACCACCCACTCCAGCCCCTGCTCCACCGTCACCCCCGGCCTCCTCTGACCGGAGAGTACGCGGCAGACGGCGCCAGGACCGCCCAGCCTCCGGGTGATTTCGATCATCTGAGCTTCCCGTTCAACTGCCCGCTCCCTTGCCCCCGGGTCGGGGTCCGTAAAATCCGGCGAGCAGCACAGCATCGGCATCGCAAATCCTGCCCCCTCGATCGCCTCTCCGATCGAATCGATATAACCGTCGTCCAGGCTCCAGAAAAAGCCCTCGTACATCTCCAACCCCTCGGCCCCTAGCTCGCCCGCCCGGTCAATCCAATCGAAGACCGACATCGTGCGATGAAGGGAAATATCGTCCAGATAACACTTGGGAAACGCTGCGATTTTCATCGGGTTGAGCGCGTGGTTTTCTGTCTATTCAGTCAATCACACTGTTCAAAGATCGGACAAGTGCGCTATCTGATTTTGCGCCTATCACATCTATCCGATTCGTCTACGGTTTCAAAATGATCTTGACGAGGTCGTTCTCACCCGCGGCCAGGCTGCGAAAAAGCTCCGGCCCGTCGTCCAGCGGCGCCACCATCTCCACCAGCGGATCCACGTTCAGCCGGCCCGAGGACAGGGCTTCGATCGCCGCCGCAAAATCGGTCTCGTCAAACCCATAGGAGCCGCGCACGCTCATCTCACGCGTAACGATACTCTGCATATCCAACTCGATCATCGGTGCATTGTTTCCGATCCAGGTGACGTTGCCCCCATTACGCGTAGCCTCGACCGAAAGTTGCGCCGTCGGGCTCAGTCCTACCGCCTCGAACGCCACGTCCACGCCCCCGCCCGTCATCTCCTGGATCGCCGCAACCGCGTCCGTCTCGTCTACGTTGATGACCGCGTCCGCCCCCAGCTCCTCGGCCAGCTCCAGCCGGTGCACCGAACGGTCCACCGCAATCACCGTTCCCGCCCCCTTCAAACGTGCCGCCAGCATCGCCAGCAGGCCAATCGGCCCCACGCCAACCACCGCCACCTTCTGCATGGGGTTGATGGGCGTAATCCGCGCCGCGTGCAGCGTCACCGCCATCGGTTCGCATAGTGCCGCACGTTGCCAGCTCAGGCCGTCCGGCTTGGGAAACAGCTGCGCCGTCCGCACCGCAACCCGTTGCGCATACGCGCCGTGCTCGTTCATGCCCGTCAACCGCCGGTGGGGAGACAGGTTGATTGGGTACGGGTCCGCCCCAGGGGCAACCGTAAATAGAGGCATCACGACCACACCGTCGCCGGCCGCGTATCCTTCCACCTCCGGCCCCACTTCCCCGACCGTGCCCGCAAACTCATGGCCCATCACGATGCCCGGCGTGCGCCGCCCGCTCTTGCCGGTGAACCCGTGTACATCCGACCCGCAGATGCCCACCGCCTCCACCTCCACAACCACCTTGCCTGCCGACGCCGTCGGTTCCTCAAGCTCCTCCACCGGCATCTTCCACGGGCCGCGGTACATCATTGCTTTCATTTGGGCGATTCCTTTTCGAAGGTAGCCGGCCTGTCAACGCACCCTCAGCGGGCCCGTCCCCCGCACGTTGAAAGCTCAAAGCTACGCAAACGCAGTCCGGCCAGCACGCGCCCGGCCGTCCAATATCAGGGCAGGCCGCTGCGTGGATGCGAACACGAAGTTTCCTCGGGCGCGCAACCCACCGCAGACCGACCTGAGCCGGCCAACAGGTTTTCCAGGGTGATTAAACTGCCAGAAATGCCTCTCGTCTATGAGCGGTGTCGATGAGTTCAGTGCTGGTCTCAGCATCTTGGCACGCCATCCCCGTTTTGTCAATGCCACCGCTTAACCGGGCGCAACCCAAAATGGCGGTAAACTATCGTACCCTTCAGGTGGCAACCAGACCGCAATCAATCCCCCTCCAACCTCCGGCAGCGGAGGCGCCGCCCCTTACCCCTGGCCCCCAGCCCCTAACCCCTGCAGTTCGCATCCGCCGCAAGAAATACCCGCCCACCAGACACCAACCGGTCGCCGGCTATCCTGAAAATCCTTATAAATCCTGCAAATCCTGATTCAGACAACGGCCACTAGCCACTCTCTCTCCGCATTCGACTACATCCATCAACGCAAAACTACATTTACCCTTTGCGCCCTCAACAGGTATCATAAATAAATCCGCCTGAACCGCTCAAGAGTTGCATCGTCCGGCCGAAACTTCTCGCCCCGTTCGCAAAGGTATACCGCGTGGAAAGTACCCCCATTGCAATCCTCCGTCGGATTGGCTCACGCCGTAGAAACGGAATAGAAGACGAACCGGTTCCTGCCGCAGGGCATGCCTTGCCCTCTCAGCAGGCTTGGATGATCCTCTACGCGTTGATGATTCCGTCAACGATCATGCCTCTCAGCTCCTCCATGAGCCGCGTGGCCCTCCCCGTCCTGCGCGACGCCTTCGTCATGAGCGCCGACGTCGTCGCCTGGACCTCCAGCGCCTTCACCCTGCCCTACATGATTCTGATGCCCGTCTACGGCCGCCTCAGCGATGGCGTCGGCCGCCGCCGTCTCATCCTCGCCGGCATCGCCATCTTCTCCGCCGGATCGGCAATGGCCTTCTTCGCAACCAATCTGACCTGGCTCATGATCGGCCGCGCCGTCCAGGGCTTCGGCATCGCCGGCATTATGCCCCTCGGCATGGCCTTCATCGCCACCATCTTTCGCGAAGGAGAAAGAGGCAAAGCCCTCGGCACCTGGGGTTCCATCGGCCCGCTGACCGCTGCCATCGGCCCCTTCTTCGCCGGCTTCCTCGTCGACGCCTGGGGTTGGCGCGCCGCCTTCGGACCGGCAGTTCTGCTCGGCCTCCTCGGCCTGTTCGCCGTAAAGCTCTGGGTTCCAGCCGGCCTCAGCAATGTGCGGCCGCGCTTCTGGCGCACTTTCGACTGGCCCGGCGTCCTTCTCCTCGCCGCCGCCCTGACCATGGGCCTCTTCTATCTCTCCAGCCGCCCCATCACCGGCGTGGCCCCGCTGCAGGACTGGCGCCTGTTGGGCGCGCTGCTGCTCTGTTTCGTCGCCTTCCTCGTCTGGGAAAAACGCCGCCCCGAACCCTTCGTCAACCTGAATCTCTTCCGCTACCGCAACTTCAGCTCCGCCTCCCTCTGCGCCTCCATGCGCATGTTAGTTATGGGCGGCTCCAGCTTCCTGGTTCCACTCTATCTCGTCGATATCCACGACCTCAGCCCCGGATACCTCGGCCTCATCCTGACCATCAACCCCGGCGCAATGACCATCATGGTCCGCTTCGGCGGCCAGGCCGCCGACCGCTGGGGCAGCCGCTGGCCCGTTCTCGTCGGCCTGAGCGGACAGGCCCTCGCCGTCTTTCTCTTCTCCCAGCTCCCGGCCGATGCCCATATTGGCTTCGTCCTCGCCCTGCTGGCCCTGCAGGGGCTCAGCGTCGGCACAATGCTCGCCGCCCTCCACCAGGCCGCCATGTCCGAAACCGACGCCGACGAAATGGGGACAGCCGCCGGCGTCTATAGTATGATTCGCTTCGTGGGCGTCGCCATCGGCACCGCCCTGGCCGGTGTTCTCCTCTACAATGCCCTCGAGCGCGGCCTGTCCGCCATCGAGGCATACCAACAGGTCTTCCTGATCATTGCCCTCGCCGGCCTTGTCGGTATCACCACCAGCCTGGGTCTGCGCAGCCGCAATCCAGCGGGCAGTGATGCGTAGGACGCCCAGCCGTAGGCCTCAGGCGCCTGATCGCTGGCTGTCGCAGTGCAAGGCGAAGCGTCTCTCGAAAACTCCAAGACTTTCACACCAGGCTCCCTTTAGGAGATGACCATGTTCCCGAACTTCAGCCCCGGCCCGCTGGGCATCAACGTGCCCTTCAACGAAGCCGTCCAACTTGCCGTCCGTTTCGGTTTTGGCGGTCTTGATGTGTCAATCGCCGAACTTCAGCAAATTGCAGCCTCACAGGGTGCCGAGGCAATTAGCGAACAGATGGCTCGCAATGACCTGCAGTTCGGAATATGGACTTTTCCCTTCCCCTACCGCGACGACGAAGACAGCTGGCGGCAGGGACTAGCCGAACTGCCCGCCCGGGCCGAGCTGGCCAAATCTCTCGGCGCAGTCCGTACATCCACCTACATCGCGCCCGCCGATGACGACCGCAATTGGGAAGAGAACTACGAATTCCACCTCACACGTCTGCGTCCGGTCGCCCGGATTCTGGCCGATCACGGTATCCGTTTCGGACTGGAATGGGTCGGCCCCAAGACCTTGCGCGACGAGAAGAAACACGACTTCATCCACACGATGGAAGGTGCTCAGCAGTTAGCCGCAGATCTGGGCTCAGGCGAAGTCGGCCTGCTCGTAGATATTTTTCATCTTTACACCAGCCATATCGACGTCTCAGAAGTGCGCAACCTCACCAACGCACAGGTCGTTAATGTCCACGTGAACGACGCCGTCGCAGGCCGCACCGCCGACGAGCAGATCGACTTCGAGCGCACCCTGCCCGCCGAGACCGGCCTCACCGACATCGCCGGCTTCCTGCAAGCCCTCGACGCAATCGGCTACGACGGCCCCGTAACCGTCGAGCCCTTCAACCAGCGTATCCGCGACCTCCCACCCGCAGACGCCGCCAGGGAGACAGCCGAATCCCTCCAACGGTCCTGGCAACTCGCCGGCCTCAACAGTTAGACTCACTGTAGGGGCAGCCCTTGTGGCTGCCCTGGTACATCCATCCACGACACCTACTCCGTCCCCCCTTCAACCTCCGGTAGGGGCAGCCCTTGTGCCTGCCCAGGTGCCTCCATCCACGACGTCTTCTCCTTCCCCCCTCAACCTCCGGTAGGGGCAGGCCTTGTGCCTGCCCTGACACTTCCATCCACGACACCTACTCCGTCCCCCCCTCAATCTCCGGTAGGGGCAGGCCTTGTGCCTGCCCAGGTACATCCATACATGACGCCTTCTCCGTCCCCCCTCAATCTCCGGTAGGGGCAGGCCTTGTGCCTGCCCTGGTACTTCCATCCACGACGCCTTCTCCGTCCCCCCTCAATCTCCGGTAGGGGCAGGCCTTGTGCCTGCCCAGGTGCCTCCATCCACGACGCCTTCTCCTCCCCCCTTCAACCTCCGGTAGGGGCAGCCCTTGTGCCTGCCCAGGTGCCTCCATACACGCCGCCTACTCCTTCCCCCCTCAACCTCCGGTAGGGGCAGGCCTTGTGCCTGCCCTGGTACTTCCATCCACGACGCCTTCTCCGTCCCCCCTCAATCTCCGGTAGGGGCAGGCCTTGTGCCTGCCCAGGTGCCTCCATCCACGACGCCTTCTCCTCCCCCCTTCAACCTCCGGTAGGGGCAGCCCTTGTGCCTGCCCAGGTGCCTCCATACACGCCGCCTACTCCTTCCCCCCTCAACCTCCGGTAGGGGCAGGCCTTGTGCCTGCCCAGGTGCTCGCAAAACAAGCGTCAGTCCACCGCTAGCAGCAACCCTTGCAGTTGCCCCGTTACCTGCTTCAGGCTACACTAAAGACACTGGGCCTCTGCAACCGCCAACGAGCCCCGTTCAAATCCGAATACACCGCCGCCTCGTTATCCCCCAACGGAGGTCCCAATGCTCGCCAAAGTGCGTAGCTGTGCCATTGTAGGTCTGGATGCCGAACAGATCGAAGTCGAAGTCGATATCACCAACGGGCTCGAACGGCTGACCGTCGTCGGCCTGCCCAGCGCCGCAGTACGCGAAAGCGGCGAACGCGTTCGTTCCGCTATCGCCAACAGTGGATTCCACTTCCCCCAACACCGCCTCACAGTCAACCTGGCCCCCGCCGACCTCCGCAAAGATGGCCCCGCCTACGACCTTCCCATCGCCCTCGGCATCATGGCCGCCACCCGCCAGGTCCTCGCCGAACTCGACGACGCGCTCATCGTTGGCGAGCTGGGGCTGGACGGCTCCGTCCGCCCTGTAAACGGCGCCCTGTCTATGGCCGCCATGGCCCAAAAGGCCGGTTACCGGCGCCTCTTCATCCCCCAACCAAATGCCTCCGAAGCCGCGCTCGTCGAGGACATCGACGTATTCCCCGTCGCGCACCTCACCGACATCGTTGCCCATCTTTCAGGGCAAAAGGAGATCCCGCCTCAGAACGCGACCACCTTCGATCCCGGTGAAGAGATCGTTCACGCCGTCGACTTCCAGGACGTACGCGGCCAGGAGCACGCCAAGCGCGCCTTGGAAATCGCCTGCGCCGGCAGCCACAACGTGCGCATGGTAGGGCCTCCCGGCAGCGGCAAAACCCTCATGGCCCGCGCCCTGCCCTCGATTCTGCCCGTTGCCACCCTCTCCGAGTCCCTGGAGATCACACGCATCTACTCCGTCGCCGGCGAACTCGACGGAGCCGGTCCCCTCATCCGCGCCCGCCCCTTCCGTGCCCCGCATCACACCATCAGCCATGCCGGCCTCGTCGGCGGCGGAACCATGCCCCGCCCCGGCGAGATCAGCCTCGCCCATCGCGGCGTCCTCTTCCTCGATGAGCTGCCCGAGTTCGGCTCCAAGAATCTCGAAAGCCTCCGCCAGCCCCTCGAAGACAAAATCGTAACCATTAGCCGCGCCTCCGGCACCCTCTCCTTCCCCGCCAACTTCATGTTCGTTGCCGCCATGAACCCCTGCCCCTGCGGCTTCTACGGCGATGACCGCAAACCCTGCTCCTGCTCCATGTCAACCGTCCAGCGCTACCAGAACCGCATCAGCGGCCCGCTCCTCGACCGCATCGACCTCCACGTAGACGTAGCCCGCGTCCCCTTCCAAAAACTCTCCGGCCTCGACACCGGTGAGCCCTCCGCCCACGTCCGCCGCCGCGTCGAAAAGGCACGCGCCCGCCAGCAGTCCCGCTTCTCCCGGCAGGACAAAGCCCATATCGTCGTCAACGGCGACATGGGTCCCGCCGAGGTCCAGCGCTACTGCCAGCTCAACGAGAACGGAAAAAACCTGATGCAGGCCGCCGTCCGCCAGATGGACCTCAGCGCCCGCGCCTACCACCGCATCCTCAAACTCGCCCGCACCATCGCCGACCTCGCCGGCCAAGATGAAATCGACACCCCCCACCTCGCCGAAGCCCTCCAGTATCGACCCCGACTGACAATGTAAACCAACCCCCTCCCGCACACCACGGTAAGGGGTAGGCCTTGTGCCTGCCCTCTCTGACCCCTAACCCCTGTCCCCTGTCACCTGGCCCCTGCAGTTTTGGGCGGTCGGGCCTATTCGGCCCTCCCTTGTGCGGGGGCTCCGCCCCCGCAACGCCCCCTCTCCTACAACACGCCTCATCGACCGGGTGTCGATATTGGTGACGGGTGCCTAATTGAAGGTGTCCAGCCAGACCACGTCCCGCCCGTCCCATCAGATCCCATCAGGTGCCGGCCCTGTACCTGCCCTCGCACCCTCCCCAACTGACGGACTCCACCGTACGGCCAGCCCTGGCGCCTGCACTGCGCCTCGCCCAAACACGGTAAACAACGCCAGCCACCGCTGGCACTGATCTCCCGCCAGACTGTTCCCACCCCAGATCTGGGATGTACGCTACCCGAAAACCGCACTTGACGACCCTCTCTTGTCTGTGGTATACAATCCGTAGTCAAATCGTTTAGGTTGCGTATCCCAAACGTTTAGCTGTCCCAAACGACCGTCCTGCCGACCAACTCGCGTCCGGCGTTTTCAAACGCGAAAACGTTGCCCAAATGATACGGCTGTCGGAACCGTTCCACGCATCTTTGTCCTAGTTTCACAAGTCCTGAAGTCAATTCGCCATCCCAATTCGCCCACTTGGCACTCCCCGCCAATGCGGCCGTTGACGATGTGTTTGCATTCATCCACAACCAAGGAGAGTTGAAACCATGACGATCACAAGGAAGTCAGTAGGAGTCACCGTCTTCCTCATCCTGCTGCTCGGTCTGCTCGCAGCCTGCGCCGCACCCGCCGCAACCGAAACGGGCGCGATGACAGAGGATGAACCGGAAGAAGAAATGGCGGCCGAACCGGTCGAACCCTGGTACGATGAAGCCGACGTGGCCAGCGATCATATTCATGTATGTACCGACTCACCGCCCAATTACGGTGGCGAGGTTGTCGTAGCCGGCGGCGCAGGCGCCATGACCGGAAGCAACTGGTTCATCTTCAGCGCACGCGATGACTACCTCTTCAGCCAGCTGATCGACCGCGATACCGACGCGGTCTCCATCCATCCCGACGTGGCCACAAGCTGGGAAGTCTCCGCAGACGGGCTGACCTACACCTTCAACCTGCGCGATGACGTCCGCTTCCACGACGGCGAGCAGCTGACCGCTGAAGACGTCAAGTACTCACTCGAAATGTTCTTCCATCCCGATACCGGCGCCTCTCACGGCCGCACCTCCGGCCTCGATCAGCTGGCCGGGGCCGCTGAATTTGAAGCCGGCGATGCCGATGAAATCTCCGGTATCAAGGTCCTCGACGACTTCACTCTGGAGCTGAACTTGGTGGCGCCCCGCAGTAGTGTGCTCAGCAATATGGCCGCCTTCAACATCTGGCCCAAGCACCTGCTCGAAGGCATCGCCTTTGCCGACCTCGGCGAGACCGAATACGCCGTCCGCAATCCCGTCGGCTCCGGCCCCTTCACCATGGGAGACTTCGAACCCGACCAGTTCTACATCCTCGAAGCCAACGAGGACTATTACGCCGGACGCCCCTACCTTGACCGTATCATCTTCCGCCTCGGTCTGCGTGGCGCAACCGCCTTCGCCGCCCTCGAAAACGGTGAGATTCACATGGCCGGCCGTGTCACTGCAGTGGAGTATGAGCGTTACAAGGATGACCCCAATATCGTCCTCCTTGGCGGTCAGCTCGGCGGCGGCATGACCGTCTGGCCCAACCACACCCGGCCCGCGTTTCAGGACGCACGCGTGCGCCAAGCCTTGCTCCACGCCCTCGATCGTGAGGCCATGGCCGAGGCTTACTACGGCGAGCTGGCCGACGTCCTCCATCTCCGGCTGACCAATCCCGAGTTCGTAAGCCCCGATATTACCAAGTACGACTACAACCCCGACAGGGCTCGCGAACTGCTGGCCGAGGCCGGCTGGGATTCGGAGCAAGAAATCAGCTTCGTCACCTACTACCAGGACGACCAGAACAAGCGCATCCATGCTGCCATGCAGCAGTTCTGGGCTGATGTAGGCATCGATGTCGAGCTCGTTTATCTGGACGGACCTGCCTGGGTCGCACGCGTCTATGATAACAATGACTTCGATCTCTCCTACGGCTGCTGCGGCTGGTTCAATCCCGACCAGTTGCGCCTCTCCCTCGGCTGCGACCGCAGTTGGCCCGCCGGCCGCAATGTAGGCCACTACTGCAACGAAGAGTTTGACGCCTTGGCCGAAGCCGCCATGTCCGAACCGGATCCGGCTAAGCGCAAAGAGATGCTCTATCAGGCCACCGAGATTATCACCGGAGAAGCGGGTGAGATCCCCGTCTTCAGGCCGACACGCTTCTCGGCCTTCAGTGCCAGGGTCTGCAACAACATCAACCGCCAACTCGACGAGCCATTTGCCGAACGCTACCCCGGGAACTGGTACCTGGCCGGCGAGTAAGAACAGCTAGAGTCTGAGATACAGAGAGTGAGGAGAGAGGATTGACGCCCTCTCCTCACTCCTCTCTTCTCTCTCCTGCCTTAACCCATGAATCGCTACATCCTTCGTCGCATCGTCCAGATGTTGCCCGTACTGTTCGGGATCACAATCCTTACATTCACCTTCACCGAACTGGCGCCGGGCGACGCCGTTTCCGCCATGATCCTCATGGACTTTGAATCGGGAGCCGGCGGTGACGAAGGCTCCAACGCCGACAAACTGCGCGAAAAGTACGGCCTCGACAAGTCCCCTCCCGTTCGCTACCTCCAGTGGATGGGAGGCCTCCTCCAAGGCAATCTGGGCGTCCGCATCCGTAGCAAAATCCCCGTCGGCGAAGAAATCGCACGCCGTCTGCCCGCTACCCTTCGCCTCATGGCCGCTGCCATTGTAATCTCTATTCTCTTGGGCATTCCCCTGGGCATCTTCTCCGCTCTCAATCAGTACACGCCCCCGGACTATGTGCTCACATTCCTTGCATTTATAGGTATCTCCATTCCAGGCTTCTTTGCTGCAATTGGCGCGATCTATCTCTTTTCGCTCAAATTGGGGTGGGTGCCCACCAGCGGCTACTCCACCATCGGCCGAGATCTCGGCTTGTGGGACACCATGCTCGACCGGGCGCGCTACCTGGTGCTCCCTGCCATCGTGCTGGGGCTGGACTCGACCGCCGGCATCATGCGCTATACACGTTCCAGTGTCCTCGAGGTTGTGCGGCTCGACTATATCACCGTCGCCCGCAGCAAAGGGCTGAACGATCCCGTTGTCATCTTCCGCCACATTCTTCGCAATGCCCTGCTTCCCGTCATCACTATCATCGGTCTGCGCCTCCCCAGCCTTTTCGGCGGCTCCATCATTATCGAGACCATCTTCAACTGGCCTGGAATGGGCATCCTTTATCTGGATGGGGTTGCCACGCGCGATTACCCCCTGATCATGGGCATGGTCCTGGTCTCGGCACTGACTATCGTCTTTAGCAACCTTATTACCGACTTGACCTATGGGGCCATTGACCCCCGAATTCGCTACGAGTAGCATTTCCAAACACTTGACCGGGGCCGGCTCCATCTGCCAGACGCCTGCTACCGCCCCTATTCCGCTAGCGCGAGCCCAGACTGTCCCATGACTGCTGAATCAAAACCCGAAGGACTCCAGGAAATATCCGACGCCCTCCACGCCGACGAGGGTGGTACAGCCGCGCAGCGCCGCCGCGCTTGGCGCCGTTTCCGCCGTCACAAACTTGCCCTCGCCAGCGCCATCCTGATGTTCCTCCTCATCATCGTTGCCTTCCCCCTTGCCCCCGTCGTCGCACCCATTCATCCCCACAAGATCGAAATTAGAGAGATTGGCCTCTCTCCAGGCGAGGAAGGCCATCTGCTGGGTACCGATCTTACCGGTCGCGACATCTGGAGCCGCGTGGTCTACGGAGGCCGCGTCTCCATGTCCGTGGGCATCGTCGCCGTCTCCCTGTACATCACCATTGGCACTATCCTGGGCAGCGTTTCCGGCTACTACGGTGGCACTGTTGATGCCGTGATTATGCGCATCACCGACACCGTCATGGCCTTCCCAATCCTCATCATTCTCATCGCGCTCGTATCCATCCTCGGCCCCGGTATATTCAACTCCATGCTGGCGATCGGTCTTATCGGCTGGACAGGCGTAACCCGCCTTGTCCGCAGCCTGATTCTCTCTATTCGTGAGACCGACTATATCATGGCCGCACAGGCTGTTGGCGTCGAAGAGAGATGGATCATCGTGCGTCATATCCTGCCCAATGTGGTCGCGCCCATCACCGTCGCCGCCAGCTTCGGTATCGCCGGCGCTATACTCACCGAGGCCGGACTCAGCTTCCTCGGCCTTGGCGTTCAGGTCCCGACCCCCAGCTGGGGCAACATGCTCAACGAGGCCCAGAACATTCAGATCATCGAAAACATGCCCTGGTACTGGGTCCCGCCCGGCCTCATGATCACCGTCTGCGTCCTCGCCATCAACTTCATCGGCGACGGCCTCCGCGACGCCCTTGACCCCCGCATGAGCCTCGACTAAGATTGTAAACTGCCCTGCAACGCTATTGCCCAGGAATGATGGAGGAAATGATGATACTGACGCCCGAGCAAAAGGCGGCATTCTGGCGGGAAGGCTTCCTTCCATACCCCACCCTCCTCGAACCGGAAGAACTGGCACAGCTCCAGCAGTTGACCGAGGACATCGCCTACGGACGCGTCCAGGTGCCGGCCGACATCAAGGGTATCCCTGTCCTCGAACAGGAAATGGTCGTAGCGCGCGGCGAAGTCGAGGCCGCTAACGCCCTCGACGAGTTGCGCAAAATCAACTTCCCCGCTTCCATCCATGAAACCTTTCTCGCCGTCGCCAGAAAACCGAAGCTCGTCGACCTGATCTCTGAACTCTTCAATGAACCCGACATAAAACTACTGGGCGATCAGATATTCATGAAGCCGCCCGGTCATGGCTCCGTCAAAGAGTATCACCAGGACTCAGCCTCCTGGCCCTTCCTCATCCCCCAGAACCAGATCACCTGCTGGATCGCCCTCGATGACGCCACCCTCGAAAACGGCTGCATCCGCTGCCTTCCCGGCAGCCATCACTATGGCTTGCTCCATCTCAGGCACCTCCCGCAACTGCTGACCGAGGAAATGAAGGACCGCGAAGTCCCAGTCCCCATCCCTGCCGGCGGCTGCCTCCTCTTCCACAGCCTTAACCTGCACTATTCCAGCCCCAACACCTCCGCCAAGAGGCGCCGGGCTTGGGCCCTGCACTATATGATGGCAAAAACAAGAGACCTGAGTACAGATGAAGAGGTCCATGTTGACTATATCTCGGTGCGGGGCAAATCCCATGCAGGGTTTGTCTGATTAAACCTACAACCTTGCCGCGTGTTGCACGTACCCTCCTCTATGTCCTCGGTCTCACAGCCCTGGCGGCCACTTGGCAGGCCGTGTCCAACTATGTTGGGTCACTCGAATCTGTGCGTGGCCTCGAACTTGAGCTTACAGAGGTGCGCCGAGTCGATTCCGATAGCGCCCAACTCGTTGTGCGATTCAGGCTCCATAACCGGTCGGAGCTCCCTGTCCAACTGAATAGCTACTTCTTTGACCTGTACTTGGACGGAAACCGCATCGGTGGTAGCAGTAGCACTTGGCGCGACGATATTCCCGATGTCGACCGCTCCCTTTACACCCGCGCTTCTACTATCGAACAGACCCTGGCCCCTTACGAACGTCTGGATATGGAATTCCTCCTGCACGTCTTTGACTTGGAAAACTTCCTCGGAGCGTCCCAGGAGAATTCTGAGCCGCTGAACTGGTCCGTTAAGGCCGGTTTTCGCCTCATCCATCCCCACTCGCAAGACGAGCGTCTCCTGCGCCTTCAGGCTACCCTGCTGGAGCCTGTGCCGTGAGGTCGCTCATTCGACAAGGCGCAGCCGTCTTTGCGGTCGCCTCAATCTTGGCCTACGTCGGGCTGATCTCTCTGTCTCACATTCAGGACTATGTCCCTTGGCCGGCCGATATGCTCGCACTCAGCCTGGTCGCCGCCATATGCGGAGCGCTGCTGGCCGTGGCAGAAAGCAGAGCCATTCTGCTGTTCACTATCGCCGCGATCTTGAGCGTTCTCCTTTTTGGCGGCTTTTGGGCCTACGCCTCCTGGGCGCTCTTGCGCGGCCAGCTCCCAGCTCTTGACCTCCTGTTTTCTGACTTCATCTTTCTCTATACCGTTCAACGCGGCTTCATCCTGGTCGCACCCAGTATCGTGTTTGGACTGTTAGGCGTATTCAGCGTACAGTTACTCCTAACCAAACTCCTGCGGCGCTGAACCGCAGGTATTCCAGAATTCGTGGCATGCCCACGTTCGACTTCGAGGAGACCAACCATGAGCCTGACTGCCGAACAGAAACAGTTTTTCGATGAAAACGGCTATCTGCCCTACGGCCGTGTTCTCTCCGACGATGATATCCAGGCCCTGCGCCAGCGCAGCGAAGATATCGCCGCCGGACGTCTCACCCACGTGCCATCGAACTACATTCAATTTGAAGAACAGTTCCGTGACGGCAAAAAGACCGTCGAACCCCGCATCGACATGATCCGCAAGATGGTCTACCTCTGCTACCACGACGACCTCTTCGAGGCCGTCGCCAAAAAACCCGAAATCGTCGACGTCATCGAGGAGCTCCTGAGCCCCAATATCAAGCTCTACACCGACCAGCTCATGATGAAACCCCGCTTCAACGGCACCGTCACCGACTGGCACCAGGACTCCGTCGCCTGGCCCATGTTTGCCCCCCAGAACCACGTCAGCTGCTGGGTCGCCCTCGACGACGCCACCGTCGAGAACGGCTGCATGACCGTCATCCCCGGCAGCCACAAATGGGGGCCGATCACCCGCGAATACAAAGATCGATTCCTGGCCCTGCCGCACCTGGCCGACCCCGTCCCCGTCGAGCTCAAAGCCGGCCACTGCATGTTCCACCATGGCCTCAACTTCCACCGCACCGAAGCCAATACCACCCCCAACCGCCGCCGCGGCTTGGCGCTCCACTATCTCGACGCCGAGACAAGCTATCTCCGTATCGTCGACGAGGACCATCGCAACCAGGTCGAGGGTACGCCCCGCAAGGGCAACACACCATTCATGCACATCCGCGGCAAGGAGTTCCCAGGGCGCGTTTAACCACAACGGCCGCAGGTCTTTGGCTTCCGCGACAAAGCTCTTCAAATCGAGGACAGACCAGGAAAGGCTCCCGATGTCCCATATCCTCCCAACTGCAACCCTCGGTCGGACCGGCTTGGAAGTTACCCGGCTCGGATTTGGCGCCGGCCATCGCCGTGCCATGACCGACGAAGAGATGAACGCCCAGCTCAACGCCGTCCTCGACGCCGGCATCAACTTCATCGACACAGCCAACGACTACGGCAACAGCGAAGAAATGATCGGCCGCTACCTTCGCCACCGCCGTGACGAATTTGTCCTCGCCACCAAATGCGGCTGCCACCCCGATGGCCACATCTGGACCAGGGAGAACGCCTTCCGCGGCCTCCACGAAAGCCTTGAACGCCTGCGCGTCGACTCCGTCGACATAATGCAGCTGCACAACCCGACCGTAGCCCAATGTGAGCAGGGAGAACTCGTGCAGGCGCTGCAGGACATGCGCGCCCAGGGCAAAGTTCGCTGGATCGGCATGTCCACCACCCTGCCCCACCTGCCTACCTACCTCGAATGGGACGTCTTCGACGTCTACCAGATCCCCTACTCCGCCCTCGAGCGCGACCACGAAGACTGGCTCACCACAACCGCGCAGGCCGGCGCCGGCACCATCATCCGCGGCGGCGTCGCCCTCGGCAAGCCGGGCGTCGGCCTCGGCAATGCCGACCGCTGGCAGGCCTTTGCAAAAGCGGGCTTGGACGAGCTCAAGCAGGAGGGTGAAAGCGACACCTCATTCGTGCTGCGCTACACCCTCACGCATCCTGACGTCCACACCAATATCGTTGGCACAACCAATCCAGCCCACCTCGCCGAAAACGCACAGGCCGCGCTCGCCGGCCCACTTTCCCCGGACGTCTACGCCGAAGCCAGGAAGAGGCTCGACCGCATCGGCGTGTCACCGGCCTGACCCGACAGCCCACCCGCAGCCGCTCCCGTAAGCAGCGGCCGCCGACAAAGCCAGCCAGCATAGGGCGCAAAGGGAGCTAACCATGACCAATCCACTCAGAAACATCGAGCCCGGCGCGGGAATCCACATCGGCTCCCGTCGCGAGCTCATGGTAGACGACTACCTCATCGCCGCCCTGTCCCGCGACGCCGAGCTGCGCCTCCACCGCCCCGTGCCCCAGGAAGTCGCCCTCGAAACCGACGCTCCTTGGGAGGGCAACGCCTCCGGCTACGTCACCGTTTTCCAGGACGGCGACCGCTACCTCATGTACTACCGCGGCTGGCACTTCACGCACGACTCCGGCTCCCTCGAATTCGCCCACCCCGAAGTCGTCTGCGTAGCCGAAAGCAGCGACGGCGTCAACTGGACCAAGCCGGACCTGGGCCTCGTCGAATTCGACGGCTCCCGCAACAACAACATCATCCTCGACGCCCGCGACGACAGCAGCCCCGCCATCAACTTCGTGCCCTTCAAGGACCCCAATCCCGACGCGCCCGCCGCCGAAAGATACAAGGCCCTCGCCAATGACAGGGGCTACAAAGGCCTATTCGCCCTCAGCTCGCCCGACGGCCTCCACTGGACAAAGATGCGCGACGAGCCCGTCATCACCAAGGGCTATTTCGACTCCCAGAACCTTGCCTTCTGGGACGCCGAGCGCGGCGAGTACCGCGACTACCACCGCGACTTCCGCCACGGCCGCGACATCATGACCTGCGTCTCGTCTGACTTCATCAACTGGACCGAGCCCGTCTTCATCGACTACAATCCCACCCGCATCGCCGAGCTCTACACAAACCAGGTCACGCCCTACTTCCGCGCCCCCCACCTCTTCGTCGGCTTCCCAGCCCGCTACGTCGAGCGCCCCTGGTCCCCCGCCATCGAAGACCTGCCCGAACCGGAACATCGCCGCATGCGCGCCGACGCCCGCGAGCGCTACGGCGCCGCCCTCACCGACGGCCTCTTCATGAGCAGCCGCGACGGCATGGAATTCAACATCTGGCCCGAAGCCTTCATCCGCCCCGGCCTGCGGCCCGAGGGCAACTGGACCTACGGCGACAACTACCAGAACTGGGGCCTGGTCCCCACCCGCTCCCAGTTCTACGGCGCACCCGATGAGCTGTCAATGTACGTCAGCGAAGGCTATTGGCGCGGTCAGAGTGTATGCCAGCGCCGTTACACCCTCCGCATGGACGGTTTCGTTTCCCTCCACGCACCCCCCAGCGGCGGCGAGATGATCACCAAGCCCATCAGATTTACGGGCCAAAACCTGGAACTGAACTTCTCCGCCTCCGCCGCTGGCAGCGTGCGCGTAGAACTGTTGCACGGACAGGTCGACCTGCCCATAGAGGGCTATGCCCTTGACGACTGCATCCAGCTCCTCGGCGATGACCTCGATCGGACCGTACGCTGGACACACGGCGCCGATGTGAGCCCGTTTAGCGGCGAACTGGTTCGCCTGCGCTTCTCGCTCCAGGATGCCGACATCTACTCTTTCCGCTTTGTGGAGTGAGGGAAAACCGACTAACGCTGGCCTAGCCGCCCCGACCGCAACGCCTCGCAGGAGTGTTCGATGGAAATACGACGCTATCGACCGTCCGACCTCGAAACCCTGAAGACGATTACAGCCATCTGCTTTGACGGCGTCTCCATTGACCAGAACATCGAGAAATTGTACGGGATTATCCGCGGTAAAGACTGGCGCTGGCGCAAAGTTCGCCACATCGACGACGACGCCGCAGCCAATGCTGACGGCATTCTCGTCGCCGAAGTCGACGGCCAAACTGTCGGCTACGTCACCACACGCGTCGACAAAGACGCCGGCATCGGCGGCATCCCCAACTTCGCCGTCCTGCCCAAATACCAGCAACAGGGAATTGGCCGTCGTCTGCTTGAAGAAGCCGTCGCCTACTTCGCCGCCCAAGGGTTGACCTACGCCCGCATCGAGACCCTCGACCAGAATGACGTCGGCGCCCACTTCTACCCCGACTTCGGCTTCCGGGAAGTAGCCCGCCAGATCCACTACATCATGCCAATCTCCGCAGACAAGGAATAATCGCCTCCCTCTGCGAAGAGTACTGCAGCCCCAGGAGCAAACCCATGTCAAATGCCAAAGTCAGAGTCGGAATCGTCGGCGCCGGCCCAATCGGCGGACTCGGACACAGACCCTTCTCCCACGCTGCCGGCTACCGGCGCTGCGAAGACGCCGAACTCGTCGCCATAGCCGACATCGACCCGCAGCGGCTCCAACAGTTCGGCGACGAATGGGAGATCGAGCCCGAGCACCGCTATCCCACCGCCGTCGACATGTATGAAAAAGCCCGCCTCGACGTCGTGGATGTCACCACCAACACCCTCTACCATCACCATCCCGTCATCGAAGCCGCTGAAGCCGGCATCAAAGTCGTCATGGTCGAGAAACCGCTCGCCACCAGCGTCGCCTGGGGCCGCAAGATGGTGGAGGCCTGCGACCGCAGCGGCACGCGCCTCATCACCGAGCACACCCGCCGCTTCCTTCCCCACTACCAGCGCCTCAAGCGCATGATCGACGACGGCGCCGTCGGCCGCGTCAAGACCATCACATACGAAGGCTGCCGCCCCCTCCTCACCAACGGCACCCACACCGTCGACTACGCCTTCTTCTTCACCGACGCCCAGCCCCAGCTCGTTTCCGGCTACCTCAACACCGAAACCGTCGCCGACCCGGGCGGCGCCGGCATGGTCGCCTGCTCAGACGGCGTCGTCGTCTTCATCGACTGCATCGCCGAGCGCAAGGAATCCCTCGGCTACACCAAGATAGCCGGCACCGAGGGCCGCATCCATTTCAGCGAACGCCGCGGCCTCTGGGAATACGGCCCCCTCGTCGAAGCCGACGAAGGCTACGGCACCCGCTACGATTTCGAACCCATTCCCGACATGCCGACCGAGTTCACGCTCGACGACTACTTCTACTCCGCCACCCGCGAAAGCATCGACTGCCTGCTCGAAGATCGCGAAAGCGTATCCACAGGCCGCGACGGCCTCAAAGCGCTCGAAGTCATCACCGCCATCCACGTCTCCCACAAGACCGGCACGCAGGTGAGCCTGCCCCTCGCCGAAGGCCTGGACGAGCTCGAAATCCGCTCAACCGGAGAATAACTGACCACTGACCACAGTTTTGCGGAGTTCTCGATGCCAAACTATCGCGCCGCAATCATCGGCCACACCGGACGCGGCAACTACGGTCACCATCTCGACACCGCCTTCCAGGGCCTGTCCAACGTCGAGGTAGTCGCAGTCGCCGATCCGGATGAAGAGGGACGCACCGCCGCCGCCCAGCGCACCGGTGCCCCCCACACCTTCGCCGACTATCGCGACATGCTGACGCAGTTGGACTTGGACCTGGTCGCCGTCTGCCCCCGCTGGGTCGACCAGCACGCCGGCATGGTCATCGCCTGCGCTGAAGCCGGCGTAAAGGGCATCTTCAGCGAAAAGCCCTTCTCCCGCACCCTCGCCGAAGCCGACGCCATGCTCGCCGCCTGCGAAAAGCACAACACCCGCATCGCCGTCGCCCACCGCCGCGCCAACCCCTACGAGCTGCACGCCAAAAAGCTCATCGAAGACGGCCTCATCGGCGACGTCCACATGATCCGCCGCCACGGCAAAGCCGACCACCGCGCCGGCGCCATGGACCTCGTCGTTCTCGGCCCCCATCTCCTCGACAATATCCGTTTCTTCGCCGCATCCGAAGTCGCCTGGGCCCACGCACACGTCACCCAGGACGGCCGCGAGCTCACCACCGCCGACATCCATGAAGGCGACGAAGGCGTCGGCCCCGTCGCCGGCAACGGCCTGGCCGCCTACTTCGTCTTTCGCAACGGCGTCACCGCCCATCTCGACTCCTACCGCAGCGACGATACCGACACCCGCGAGCAGGTCAACTGGCTCGGCCTCGAAATCCACGGCTCCGCCGGCATCCTCTCCATCCGCCTCGCCCCCCTAGGCGAACTCTACCACTACCCCTACCGCCTCTGGCTCCCCGGTGACCGCGACGGCGCTTGGGAACGCATCACCCTGCCCGACTGGGACCTGAATCCCGACGGCCAGCCCCGTTCCGTTTCCGAGAAGTTTCAACTTAACAACCGGGTATTCGTTGAAGAACTGATCCGCGCCATCGAGGAAGACCGCCAGGTAACCGCCGTAACCAACGGCCGCGACGCTCGCGCCGTCCTCGAAATGATCATGGCCATCCACGAGTCGCAGCGCCTGCGCGCCCGCGTCGACTTCCCGCTGCAAAATCGCGAGAATCCCTACGTTGTCTGGAGAAGTGAAGCGGAGCAGGAAAAACCGTAACCGGCACCAAGTCAACAACTGCCGGCATCTCCAATGGCGGCAAACAAGAGCAAACAAGGGGCTATCATGACCGTTACCAATCAATCGAATGACAAAGTCTACCGGGCCGGCATCATTGGCCTCACCGGCATCGGCCAGTCGCCGCCGCGCTACGACCTCTGGTCCACCCGCCACCCTCAGCCCCACTCGCACGCTTCCGCCTACGCCGCCCATCCCCGCGCAGAAGTGGTTGCCGTCTGCGAACTGGTCCCTGAGCTACTGACCCTGTACGACAAAAACTGGGGCCCAGCCGCGCACTACACCGACTACCGCGCCATGCTGGAAAAGGAAAACCTCGACATTCTCAGCGTCGTCACCTCAGACCACCTCCATACTCAGATGGTAGTCGACGCAGCCGAGGCCGGCGTCCCCGCAGTCTATTGCGAAAAACCCTTAGCCACGACCCTCTCCGACGCCGACCGCACGCTGGCCGCCATCGAGAAGAACGGCACTAAAATGTGCGTAAACCATGGCCGGCGCTGGGATCCCTTCTGGCGCCAGGCCCTCTCCATCATCGAAGAAGGCCGCATCGGCTCCCTCACCCGCATAAACGCCCATCTCGGCGGCCAGCGCGCCATGCTCTTTCGCAACGGCACACACCTGGTCGACACCGTCTGCATGTATGCCGGCGCCGCGCCCGACTGGCTGATCGGCGGCATGGAGGAGGGCTACGAGGACCGCATCGAATACCTTGGCGACGGCGGCCACGACCCCACGACCGATCCCGGCGCCTCCGCCTTTCTCTACTTCACCAACGGCGTCCGCGCCCACATAGAAATCTCGCAGCGAACCCTGGTCAATTTCGAGCTCGACCTCCTCTGCTCCAAGGGCCGCATCCGCATCAGCAACACTGAAGCCGTCGTCTACCTGACTTCGCAGGAGCATCCCCACGAAGTAACCAGCCGCCAGCTCGGCGGCACCGTCGACTATGGCAGCGGCATGGTCCACGCCGTCGACGAACTCATCCACTTGATCGAAAATGGCGGCGAAAGCATCTCCAGCGGCCGCCGCGCCCTCCACAGCCTCGAAATCATGATCGCCATCATGCGCTCCCAGGCCCAAGGCGTCGAAAAAATCCACTGGCCCCTTACCCGAGACTGACGCCACTCGCCGTCGTGGACAACTGGAACAGGTGAGTGCGGCGACAGTGCTCATTCACCAGCACCCCCCGTAACCAAACGCAGAAGAGCGCGAGAAGACCACTCGCGCCCTCATTTCCAGCCTCGACTTGTCGCCGCAGTGACTAACCTCTGGCCCCTAACCCCCAGCCCCTATCTCTTCCGCAAACCCCCGCGCCTGCGCCACCATATCCACCTCAACCATCTGGTTCCACGCCGACATCAGCCGCCGCGTAACCGGCCCCGGTTCACCCGTACCCACGTCATGTCCGTTAAAGCGCGTCGCCGGCATGATCGTGAACGGCGTCGAAGTGAAAAACGCCTCATCCGCCGTCATCACGTCATACGGCTCCAGATTGCACTCCCGACAAGACAATCCCAGGCTCTCCGCCAGCTCCAGCACCGCCTGCCGCGTCACGCCCCGCAAAATATTGCGCGGCTCAGCAGTCAACAGACCGCCGTCCTTCACCACAAAAAAGTTCGACCCCGTCCCCTCCGTCAGGAACCCGTCCTCGTCCGTCAACAGGGCCCACGCCTCCGGGTCCACCTTCTGCGCCTGTAAATTGGCCATCTGATAATAAATCCGGCTGCGGTTCTTGATCTTCGGATCAATCAACCGCGACGGCACCGAACGCTGCGCCGGGACCACCGCATGCACGCCCGTCTCATACGCCTCCGCAAACGCCGCCAGGTGCCACGTCAGCGGCCAGCAGTTGATCGTCACCGTCGGCCCCACCTCGCCCGCGAAGACCGTCTTGTACAGCCCCATCGGCCCTCGCGAGACGTTGTGCACGATCTGAAAGTCCCTGCCGTCCTCAAAACAGGGCCGGTTTCTCTCGATCGTCTCCAGCGTCGCCGCCTCCATCTCCTCCGCCGTCAAGCCGCAGTCAATCTCCAGCGTCCGCAGCCCCACATAGAGCCGCTCAATGTGCTCCCGCAGCCGGAACGGCTGCCCGTTGAACGTTCGCGTCGTCTCAAAAATCACGTCGCCGTACATCAGCGCCGAATCGAAAATCGAGAACCCCGCCTCACTCTCAGGTACAAACGATCCGCTGACGTATACTGTGCGTTGGCTGGACATAGTACCCCTCCTCTGACCACTGACCACTCACCACTGGCCACTGTAGTTTTCCTGTTGGATTCAGATTGCAAATGATTGTACACTTGACCTTGTACTCCTGTCTATCATCATAGCGCCGCCATCCAAAGGAAACACCACGTGACAAAGGGAAAACGCTTGGTCCTCACCCCTGCGGGCCAGATTGAAATCGAAGAGTTCGAGGTGCCTGTCCCAGCGTCCAATCAACTGCTCGTACGCACTAGCCTTACCCAGGTCAGCGCCGGCTCCGAAATGAACGGCATCCGCGCCCGCCGCAACGCCAGCCCCGCCGAGCAGGCCGCATTCAAGCCCGCAGGACTCGGCTACACCGCCATCGGCGTCGTCGAAGCCGCCGGCAGCGAGATAAAGAAAGTCGCCGTCGGCGACCGCGTCCTCTGCAGCGGCAACCACTCCACCCACTGGCTCGTGACGCCCGAGCTCGAGGCCAGCGAAGTCGTCATTCCCCAACAGTACAACGTTCAAAAACTGCCCGAAGATCTGACCGATGTCGAAGTCGCCTTCTGCGTTCTCGGTGACGTCGCTCTCCACGGCGTGCGTCGCGCCCAGATCCAGATCGGCGAATCGGTTGCCGTCCACGGACTCGGCGTCGTCGGGCTGATGGCGCTCCAACTCTGCCGCCTCGTCGGCGCCCAACCCCTCATCGGCGTCGACCTCGTCGAGTCTCGCCTCGATCTCGCCCGCCAGCTCGGCGCTTCCCATCTCGTCAACGCCGGCAGCCACGACGTGATCGAAGAAATCCGCGCCCACACACAGCTGCCTTGGCGCTGGCGCGGCGCTCTGCCCAGCATGTTGCCCGGCAGCGGCGCCGAGGTCCAGCTCCACTGCACCTCCTACATCGGCAACTACCCCACCATGATCAAAGCCGCCGCCGATCGCGGCCGTATCATCCTCGTCGGCGCCACCAGCGGCTCCATCCCCATCGAGTCCGACGAGCTTTTCCGCCGCGAAATCATCATGACCGGCTCCTACCAGACCGGCATGAGCGACACCCATCCCTACTGGCCCTGGACGCGCGTCCGCAACCAGCACGTGATACTCGACCTGATCCGCCGCGACCAGCTCAAGATCGAACCGCTCGTCAGCCATGTAGTGCCATACACCGAGGCGCCCGATCTCTTCGATCGCATGATGACCGGCCACGAAGGCTGGCTGAGCGTATTCTTTACCTGGGACTGATACCTCATACCGCTGGAGTCTGTAACCGCAATCTGAAGCGATCCAACTGCCGCGGAGGCCAGCATGATCGACTTTCCCCGCTCCTTCTTCACCTGGAAGACCTTCCCCTGGAAGGATGATCCCTACTACAAGTACGCCGGCGGTTTCATCGGCAAAGCGGGCGACGTGCGCCAGGTGCGCTTCAACATCGAAGCCAGTTGCACCATCTCCGACGATAACGGCCGCGCCCTGGCCGAGCTCTTCGTCGGCGCCCCCTGCCGCACCGAATACACCATCCCCCGTGAGGGCTTCTTCCAGATCCCCAGCAGCGAATTTCGCATGGCCTTCAGCCGCACCCACCGCATCCCGATCGCCCGTCGCCCCAGCGGCGAAACTGAGCCCGTTCCCGCCCAGGAGCTGGACGAGGCCTTCCAGGATCACGACATCAGCCTCAAGCAGTTTCCCCACCCAATTGAGCTCACTGCCAGCGAGCCCCTGGTCGACGCCACCCTTGCCAACGCCCTGCTCAACGCCCGCTGCACTTACCGCGACGTTCAGACCGGCCTGCACGTCACCGTCGAATTCCCTGTCAACCTCATCAACGTCAACCGCGCAGACGCCGCCTTCCAAATCTGCACCGGCCCCCTGCTCCTCCCCGACCTCGCAACCTGGAACGGCAGCGTCGTCGACCGCGTCTTCCTCGCCCACGTCGCCTTAACCGCCTTCGACTACACAGAATTCATCCTCCGTCGCGAAGTCGTCGCCGCCCCCGAAGAGCTCGTCTGGCTCCACCACATCGAAGGCCGCGACCGAAACGAGCTCCACGATCCCAACAACAGACCGCCCAACTATCCCCCGCCCCGCCCATCCCCGACCGTCTACCACGAAGTCTGGGCGCTCCCCTCAACCAACACCATCCTCCGCGCCCCAAATCTCTGACCAACCACTTCCGCAGTTACTGACCACTGACCACTGACTACTAACCACTGCCGTTCAACAGGTGACGCTCATGAGCAGTTCCACCACCACAAACTCCGAATCCATCGATATCGGCACCCGCCTTGAGCCCCTCATCGATGACTTCCTCATCGCCGATCTGACAGACAGCCTCGAGCTGCGCCTCAATCCTCCCGTCAAGCGCGAAGTCGTCATGCAGACCGACGCCCCCTGCGAGGGCAACGCCTGCCTCTACCGCACCGTCTTCCAGGACAAAGATGGACGCATCCGCATGTACTACGGCGCCTGGCACTACGTCATGGGCGGCGGCCGCATAAACTACCCCCACCCCTACTTTGTCTGCTATGCAGAGAGCAGCGACGGCAAGCGCTGGACCAAACCCGCGCTCGGCCTCGTCGAGTTTGAGGGCACCCGCGACAACAACATCGTTCTCGCGCCTGACAGCTTCCCCGCCATCGACATCAGCGCCGGCGATACCGCCGTATTCCCGGACACAAACCCGGATTGCCAGGAGGGGGCAGAGTACAAGGCCATCGTCCCCGGAAAAACGCCGCGTGTCCTCTATGCCCTCCAGTCCCCTGACGGCTTCAACTTCTCCTTCATGCGTCGCCAGAATGAAGACATCCCGGAACCCGTCATCACCGAGGGCTACTTCGACTCCCTGAACCTGGCCTTCTGGGACGACTACCGCGGCGAATACCGGGCCTATTTCCGCGACTTTCAGGGCGGCGCGCCCCACGGCGTGCGCGGCATCAAGACCGCTACCTCCCCCGACTTTCTCAACTGGTCCCAGCCTAAGTGGCTCGACTACGGCGACAGCCCCGAACAACCACTCTACACCAACCAGATCCGGCCCTACCCGCGCGCGCCCCACATATTCTTCGGCTTCCCCACGCGCTACATCGACAGAGGCTGGGTATCGCAGACCGACAACCTCCCCGGCCTCGAGTACCGCCGGGAGCGCAGCGCCGCTCATCCCCGCTACGGCTCCGTGGTTACGGACGGGCTCTTCATGTCCAGCCGCGACGGTGAAAACTTCAAGCGCTGGGGAGAGGCATACATCCGCCCCGGCCCCAATGTCGTAGACAGCTGGGTCTACAGCGACAACAGCATCGCCTGGGGCCTCATCGAGACCGAGGCCGATTCGCCTGGCGCCCCGCCCGAGCTCTCCCTCTACGTCGTCGAAGGCTATTGGACCGGCCCCAGCATGAACGTGCGCCGCTATACCACCCGCATCGACGGCTTCGTCTCCCTCCGCGCACCCCTCTCCGGCGGCGCCTGCCTCACAAAACCGCTGGTCTTCTCAGGCCGCAATCTCGTTCTCAACTTCGCCACCTCCGCCGCCGGCAGCCTGCGCGTCGAAATCCAGGACCACGAGGGCATCCCGGTCCCCGGCTTCTCCCTCGACGACAGCGACGAACTCTTCGGCGACGCCATCGACCGCACAGCCAACTGGGCCGGCGGCAACGACCTCAGCGCACTGTCAGGCCGACCCGTCCGCCTCCGCTTCGCCCTCAAAGACGCCGACCTCTACTCGATTCAGTTCCGCGAGTGAACGGCGTCAGCCGACCCAGTAAGCGGCGCTCACGAAAGGAGATCAATATGCACATATCAGATTTGGATGTGACCAACCTGGAACGAGGAACAAAATCCGCCAGCTGGCTGAACATCTCCCAGCGCGTCGAAGGCGGCTGGTGGCAGCTTCCCCTACTCACCGTCACCGGCTCCGAACCGGGACCCACCCTGGTCGTGACCGCCGGCGTCCACGGCGACGAGTACGAAGGCGTCGAAGCCATCCCCCGCATCGCCGAACAGGTCAACCCGCACCAACTACGCGGCACACTCCTCATGGTTCCCGTCTGCAACATGGCCGCCTACGCCACCGCCACCCGCAACAGCCCCATCGACGGGCTCAACCTGGCACGCGTCTTCCCCGGCTCCCAGACCGGCACCCTCACCGAACAGATCGCCTACTGGCTGACGCACAAATTCCTCAGCGCCGCCGACTTCTTCATCGACCTCCACAGCGCCGGAATCGTCGGCGACATCCCCACCCTGGCTGGCTATGTCCACAGCGATGATGACGTTGGCCGTCGCTCCCTCGCCGGAGCCCGTGTCTTCGGCGCGCCCGTACTTTGGGGCCATCCACCGCCCGTGCCCCCCGGCCGTAGCATCTCCGCGGCCACCGACCTCGGCGTGCCCTGCCTCTACACCGAAGCCGCCGGCGCCGGCCGCGCCCGCCCCGAAGACGTCGACTGCTTCACCCACGGCGTCCTCAACGTCATGCACCACCTCGACATGCTCGCAGGCGAACCCGCCCCTGCACCACCCGCCGAGCACCTCCTCGGCGACGGCAACATGGACGAAGTCATGTCCGCCCCCATGGCCGGTTTCTTCCGCCCCCGCGTCGAACTCCTGCAGGAAGTCCAAACAGGCCAGCTCGTCGGCACCATCCACGACCCCCTCGGCACCGTCCTGGCCGAACTCCACGCCGAGACAGACGGCATCGTCATCATGCGCCGCGGCGTCCACCGCGTCCTCGCCGGCGACGGCCTCATCCACCTGACCAACCGCGCCGAATAACCCAATGCCTCGGGGGTTACCGGGCCATCGATCCCCTTTAGCCCGGTACACCCACTGCCGTTCACTAAAAACTTAAAACTGACTACTAAAAGCTACTAACCCCTAACCCCTAGCCCCTGGCCTTCACCATCCAAGCGCATACCCGTCCCGCCGCGGGTCCGCTCCGCCCATGAACCCGCCGCTCTCAGGATCGACCATGATGCCCTGCCCGCCCCCGACCTCCGCGTTCCATGGCCCCAGCCGGTTGAGCCGGTGGCCCATCTGCGTCAGCTCCAGCAGGACATCCTCACCAATCCGCGTCTCAACATCCACCTGCGTACCCGGCGACGTCGCCTTCACCCGCGGCGCTTCGATCGCGGCCTGTATGTTCAAATCATGATCGATGACGTTCATGATCATCTGCGGCGTCGTCTGCAGAATCCCGTAGCTCCCCGGCGTCCCGATCAGAAAACGCAGCCCCTGCTCGTCCCACACCTGCGCCGGCGACATGCACATCTCGATCTTCCGCCCCGGCGCAATCACATTCGGGCTCTGCGGATCGCCGTCAAACCAGTTCAGGAAATTATTCAGTGCAATCCCCGTTCCCGGTACAACCACCGCCGACCCAAAACCGGCCCCCAGACTCTGTGTGATCGCCACCGCGTTGCCCGCCGCGTCGATCGCACTGAAGTGCGTCGTGCACTCGGTGCGCATCCACCGCCGCGGGTCACCTGCCAGCACCTCGTCCTCCATCTTCGCCGACGTATACCGTTCACCGCCCGAGGGCCGCGCCTGCGAGCCGATCTCCGCCCGGCGCTGCGCCGCATACTCCTTCGACAACAGACCGGCCGTGGGCACGTCCTCAAGCCCCGTATACTCGGCCCTGTCCGCCTGCGCCAGCTTCGCCGCCTCGATAAACCGGTGCAACGTCCCCGCACGGTTGTGGCCCATCTCCGCCACGTCGAAGCCCTCCATGATGTTCAGCGTCTCCAGATACTGCACCGCCTGGCACGGCGGCGGCGGCGCATACACACGGAAGCCCCGGTACGAGACCGAAACCGGCTCCTGCCACTCAACCGCAAAATCCTCCAGGTCCCGGTGCGTGATCAGCCCCCCGTTCTCCTCCATGTAACGAACAAGCCTGTCCCCAATCTCGCCCCGGTAAAAGACATCCGCCCCGCCCTCGGCGATGGCGCGCATGCTCTTCGCCAGGTCAGGCTGTATCATCAGTTCACCCGCAACCGGCGCCCGCCCATGCGGCAAATACGCCTCCACCGTCGCCGGGTACTTCAGCATCTCCGGCACGTTGAAATCCGTGAACTCGGCGTTCTTCACCGTCAGTGGAAAACCATGCTCTGCATACTCGATCGCCGGCTCAAAGACCGTGGCTGCATCCATCGTCCCGAACCGCTCCAGCGCCGCCAGCCAGCCCCCGCACGAACCCGGAACCAGCGGCGAACGCGGCCCCCGCGCCCGGCTCTCCGCACTGCCCACCTCTTCAAAAGTCGCCCCGTACGGCGCGCGCCCCATATAGTCCAGGATCGTATGCTCCTGCTCGCGCGCCGAGTAGATATGCATGTACCCGTCGCCCCCCAGCCCCGACATGTACGGCTCCACCACATTCAGCGCCGCCGCCACCGCCACAATTGCGTCGATCGCGTTGCCGCCTTCCATCATGATGCGCACCCCCGCCAGCGAAGCCAGCGGATGCGCCGAAGCGATCATGCCTCGCCGGCCCGTCACCGTCGAGCGATGAACGATTCCTTTGGCAGAAAAGGACATCGGTTCTCTCCTTGCAACTGGTTTTAGGGATCTCTATTTCTTGGCTATAAACTTCCAATGAGGAACGGTCCAACTGAGACCGATCTTGAGTTATCTTGTGCAATTCCTCTCCTGCCCCGAGGCCTTTCGAGCTGATTGCGCATCGATTTCTCGTCGCTTCTACGCAATACGCAAATAGCGCGCTTTTAAAATGAACGCACCAAGGCCCCCGCTTCTCACTCCTCCCACACCAACAGCACGCCCATCGCCTCCGCCAACCGTCCATACAGCAGATCGAACGCCTCTTTGGCCTCCTGATACGGAAAACGGTGGCTGACCAGAGGCTCCACGCGGATACGCCCTTCCCGCATCAGTTCAACCGTCCGCGCCAGCATGTACTCAGGCGGATCCTCGCCGTAATAGCCCCCAATCAGACGCCTCCGCTGGATCTTGCCCGCGTCCAGCGGCAACGGCTGCCCGTGATACAGCCCGATCAGATGCAGCGTTCCCCCGTCGCACACCATCTCCTGGGCCTGCGCAAACGATGTCAGCCCCGGCGCACCGCCCACACACTCAAACACAATGTCCGCGCCCCGCCCGTCCGTCAGCTCCATTACCCGCTCCACCGGGTCCGTCTCATTGACGTCGATTGCGTGGTCCGCACCGAAAATCAGGCCCATCTGGCAGCGTTTGGCGATCGCATCCACCACGACTACCTGCTCACAAAGATGCTGCCGGACCCCCTGCAGCACCAGGTTGCCCACCAGTCCCTGCCCCATGATCACGATCGTATGACTGGGCCGTATCCCCGGCGACGCCGCCCACGTAACCCCGCTCTTCGCCAGCGGCAGAAATGTAGCCTCCTCAAACGATATGTCGTCCGGCAGAGGCCAAACCCGCGGCCCGATCTCCGAGTCGATCGGCTGCACCACATACTGCGCATGCGGCGCCGACGCCATCACCCGGTCCCCCGGCTGGAAACGCTCTGCCGCCTCGCTCCCCACCGCGTCCACCACGCCCGCCAGCGAGTAACCCATAATCCTCGGATCGATCGCCTCCTCGTGCATATAGCGCCGCAGGATCTCCGATCCCCGGCTGATCAGACTGACCTTGCTCCGCACCCGCACCTCGTTCGGCCCCACAGGCGGTATCGGGACCTCTTCCAGTACGATATTTCCAAATCCCTCGGGCTTGGTTACGCGTATCATGCTCTGCTCCTCGCTTTCCCGGAAACCGACGCTGTTTGAAAGGAGTTCATCCCGGACCTCCAAAGCAAAATTCATACTAGCACCAAAGGTACATTCGCGTAAACGCCCCTTTTCCATCGGCTGCCTCCCAAAACGGAGGCAACCTTCCCCATGCCTCCACTAGCACCGGAGCCGGACCCATCTCGCGCAAATCTGAATCAGAGGCAGCGCCGTCTCTGACCCCTAACCCCTGCAGTTCCGGGCGGTCGGGCCTATTCGGCCCTCCCTTGTGCGGGGGCTCCGCCCCCGCAACGCCCCCTCTCCTACAACACGCCTCATCGACCTGGTGTAAATATTGGTAACAGGTGCCCAACCGAAAGAATTCCGCCACCCCACGTCCCAACAGTCCCGTCAGATCCCCGTAGGGGCACCCCTTGTGCGTGCCCAGGGCTGCCGTCCTCAACTGCGCCAACCTGCCGCATCCCACCGTAGGGGCATCCCTTGTGGGTGCCCTCTCTCGCACCCCATTCCGGACCGCACACCCTGCTGACAAAGATTGCGAACAGAAGAACACGTATAGTAGAGTAGTCCCTACGCAGACCCGATCCAATCTCGCAGGAGACCAGCCCCATGCGCCGTCCCAACTTCCTCATCATCTACACCGACCAGCAGCGCTGGGACGGCCTAGGCGTCAACGGCAATCCCGACATCCACACGCCCCACCTCGACAGACTGGCAAACCAGAGCGTCAACTTCGACCGCTGTTTCGTGCAGAATCCCGTATGCATGCCCAGCCGCCTCAGCTTTCTCACCGGGCAATATCCCTCCACCCTCGGCATCACCCACATGGGCGTGCCCGTGCCCGAAGATACCGTCACCCTGCCCCGCCTCCTCGCCCCCTACGGCTACCGTTCCGCCAACATCGGCAAACTCCATTTCCAGCCCCACGCCAACCGCGATCACCGTACCTATCACCCGCCCTACGGCTTCGATCACCTGGAAATCTCCGACGAGCCCGGCTCTTACGAAGATGCTTACCGCGCCTGGGTCCGCCGCCTTGCCCCCGACCAGCTCCCCCACGTCAGCCTCGGCCAGGCCCCCATGTCCGAAATCTGGCAGGCGGCCATGGGAATAGAGGACGGCATCGAACACCCGGCCGAACGCTTTCCCATAGAACCTCTCGCCTCCCGCTGCCGCGACGACATGACCCACACCGCCTTCGTCGCCGAGCAGTCCATCGAGTTTATGCGCCACCAGGCCCGCACCGGCCAGCCCTTCCTCTGCGTCGCCGGCATCTACTCCCCCCACTCCCCCTGGGTCGCGCCCCAGCACTACTTCGACCTCTACGATCGCGACTCCCTCCAGCTCCCGACCTTCCCACAGGAGATCGAGTCGCAACGCGGGCCGCAGAACTTCCCCGATGACGAATTGCGGCTCGCCCGGCAGGGCTACTACGGCCAGATCAGCGAGGTGGACCTTCACGTCGGCCGTATGCTCAGCTCGCTTGATGAGCTGGGCATCGCCGACGACACCGTCGTTATATTCACCTCCGACCACGGCGAATGGCTCGGCGAACACCTTCGCTACGGCAAAGGCTACCCCGCCCACGACCAGTGCAGCCGCGTCCCACTCCTCATCCGGCCGCCCGGCGACACCTTCACCGCCCGCAGAGATTCAGGCCTCACCGAAGCGCTCGACGTCCTGCCCACCATCCTCGACCTCGCCGGCATCCAGGTTCCCCCCCACCTGCAGGGCAGTTCACTCCTGCCCCGGCTGCACGGCGACGCGCCCGGCGGCGCCTCCGCCCTCACCGAGCATACCGGCTGGAAATCACTCCGCACCGAGCGTTTCCGCTACCTCCTCCACGCCGACGGCACCGAAGACCTCTATGATCTTTCAGCCGAGTGGGGCGACTACCGCGACGTCTCCGCCGACCCCGCCTACGCTTCCGACCTCGCCGCGTCCCGTCACGAACTGGGCCGCAAACTACTGGCCGCAGAAAGGCCGCTGCCCCGCGCCTGGCCCTACTGAGGTGACCGCCATCGGAGAAGAAATGTCAAGTCAGAGTCCGCAGCAACTCCCACAGCCGTCCGCCGGCAATTCACCCCGCCGCACCGGCACAAGGCCAAATCCCATCTGCCGCGTCAGCGACCTGCCACCCGGCGAACGCAAAATCGTCGAAGTGCGCAGCCGCTCAATCGGCGTCTTCAACGTCCACGGCCAATACTACGCCCTCCGCAGCCTCTGCCCCCACCAGGGCGCCCCCCTCTGCCGCGGCACCATCACCGGCACCGCCCGCTCCACCGCCCCCGGTGAGATCATCTGGGAACGCGACGGCCAAATCCTCCGCTGTCCCTGGCACGGTTGGGAATTCGACATCGCCACCGGCCGCTCCGTCTTCAACCCCCACCGCCTGCGCGTCCGCACCTACGATGTCACCGTCGAGCAACCCGAGCCCGAAGAAGAAGACCCCTCCGTCGAAAGTTTCGAAGTAACCGTCGAAGACGGCTGGGTCGTGCTGCACGCATAGCAGCACCTGTTGGAAGGCACCTCCAATCATGCAAAGCTTTCCCCAAAAACGAAAAGGGCTTGCGAGTAGCCTTGCCTCAGCCCTCTGTAGAACCACCGAATTCCTCTCTGAGACGAAGATTGGCGGAATCACTGTTGGGGCTGCGCTGTTTATTGCTGCCTTGCTCGCGGCCTTCATGGCCTACAGCTATTTCGACACCCCTCTGTTCCTGTATCTCTTCATCATTGTGACCATTCCCGGGCACCTCGCCTATATTCTGGTCTGCAAGAGGGGTGGTCTTGGTGACTACCTCTTAGAGCCTGGTCTCAGATATGCGGGCCTTGGAGTTGGCTGGTTGATTACCTACGCTTTTTTTGAGATGAATTCTTTTTTGGGGGTTTTGCCCATCATTATTGGGCCATTCGTCGGCGATGGAATATGTGCCCTGTACCGCAAATGGTATCGCAAGGCATAGCCCAGCCCGAACACACCTTCGCCACCGACGTTCGTTGTTCAACCTACCGGCAGACGCCCTGAAACCTGCCTTCTGTCCCGGCAAGAACTCTGTTTGTCGACAGAACTGCCTTTCAGACTAGACACAATCTCACACGACTAATGATTCGCAATTGGAAGGAAACCCCCGGCAAACTCGCTCTATTCTTAGGGATGTTTGCAGGTATTGTAATCGCGCAATGGATTTACCATACCTTCTTTCCCGGGTCCGACGATCGGCTGGAAACTATCTTCATAGTCACTGCGGCTATGGCGACGTCATACGCGCATATCCTTATCTACAGACGAGTAATGTTGCGCAGTCTTCGCGACGAACTCCTCTCGTGGGGAATCGCCGCTGCAGGTTTCGGTGCTGGGATATGGGTCTCTTTTGCATATTCGGACGGCAATTCTTTCCTGGGCGATCTTCCCATTGTCGCCGGACTTTTCGTCGCATGGGGAGTTGATTCCATTGTTCGCAAAAGGTTTCGCCTAGCATGACAATCTCCCCACGCGTCGGGACTTTCTCCAGTCGGGGACAGGCCTCGCCCAAGAGGTAGGGAGCCAATCTTCATCACGCATCACTTCCAATGCAGTGCCCTATTGTATGGGACGAATGGGAGGCACAACCGATTATGGACAAAATCTTGGCCAGATGGCGGAAAGTCCCTTACCTGCACTCAAGCCTCATCTGGACCCTCGCAATCCTTCTCCTCGGCGACTGGATTGGCGGCTCCTACTTCCAGTCCGACTTCCGCCTGCGCTACGCCTTCATGTGTATCGCCGTCTCCGCCGTCTACTTCATCCATGTACTGATCTACAAACGCAAGACCCCTGCCGAAGTGCGGGCCTCGCTCACCATCTTTATCCCGGTTATCGGCCTTTCCGTATGGCTGTCCTTCACCCTCTTCACCGCCGACTCCCCCTACAACTTCTTTCCCCTCCTCGTCGGCATGTTTGCCGCATTCGGCCTGGATCTCTGGTTCCAAAAACGACAGCGCCAGTCATAACTCCCCATCCGCAGCATCCCGTAGGGGCACCCCTTGTGGGTGCCCTCGTACATTACCCTAATCTTGAACTACAATTCTCGTAGGAAAGAGACTCGCCGGTCTAATTGATCTATGGTATCAATGAAGAAGAAACACTGTCTGTTCCCGGCGAAAAAGGTGTCCTGACAACTGCTCACGAAGTCAGCACAGTAGAATTCTGGGACTATTCCCCCGAGGAGAATCAACATGCAAAAGCATGACCGTAGACACTGGAATGGAAGGGGATATCAGCCAAAAGGAAGCAAAGATTCCCCCAAGAGTCCTCCTACCAATACGCCAAACCAGTTGAGCAGCGGATTCAGACTAGTGCAAACCCAAACACCGACTCCTCCTTCTGAAGGCCCACCTGCATCCTCTTCGTCACAAAAGAAGTAGAATGCGCCTCCCAACGTCGTTTTTCCAATTCTCCTGAACAAGCAGCAAGGCTAGCGTCGCGCCCCTTGCCTCTACACTGTAGGGGCACCCCTTGTGGGTGCCCTCCCATTCTCCCCTCGGACTGCCCCACCCCAACCTGTCCTGCCTGCCGCACCCTGCCCATCCATCGCCCGCCATCCCGAAAATCCATTTCAATCCCGCAAATCCTGATTCAGACAACAACCCCCCAACAAAATGCCAACCCGCCTAAGTCAGTGTAAAATAGGGCAAATCCCTTCCCGCCAACCCCCTGCACCCTGCCAATTGGCCGCGCGCCCCAGGACACGCACATAAACGCACCCAATAGCACCGCCTTCACATCCCAACTCCACCCCACACAAGGAATAACCATGGCCGACCCAATCATCACCAAAATCGAAATCCATACCTACGAATCTGAACGAGTAAACCTCGGCAAGGACTACCACGGCTTCAACCTCGTCTACGAGCCCGGCAGCCGTATCAAGACCCAGGGCAGCATCCTCCGCATCGAGACCGACCAGGGCATCGTCGGCGAGTACGCCGGCGGCGGCGGCGCCGAATACTCCACCCTACCCACCTTTATCCACTTCCTCATCGGCCGCAGCGCCCTCCAGCGTGAGCTCATCTACACCGAAGTCAGACGCGCCCTCCGCCAGGTCGCACGCATCGGCTTCGCCCCCGTCGACATCGCCCTCTGGGACATCGCCGGCAAACTCTACGACCAGCCCATCTACAAACTGCTCGGCGGCTACAAGGACAGCGTCCCCTGCTACGCCAGCACCTACCACGGCGACCACCAGCCCGACGGCCTCTCTACGCCCGAAGCCTTCGCCGACTTCGCCGAACACTGCCTCGACCTCGGCTATCCCGCCTTCAAAATCCACGGCTGGGGCCGCGCACCCGTTAGCCAGGAAGTCGCCAACGTCCACGCCGTCGGCAAACGCGTCGGCGACAAAATGGACCTCATGCTCGACCCCGCCTGCGAGCTCATGACCTTCGGCGACGCCGTCAAAGTCGGCTGGGCCTGCGACGAAAACCGCTTCTTCTGGTACGAAGACCCCTACCGCGACGGCGGCATCTCCCAGTTCGCCCACCGCAAGCTGCGCCAGCTCATCAACACACCCATCCTGCAGACCGAGCACGTCCGCTCCCTTGAGCCCCACATAGACTTCGCCATCGCCGACGCCACCGACTACGTGCGCGGCGACGTCGGCTACGACGGCATCACCGGCGTCATAAAGCTCGCTCACGCCTGCGAAGCCCTCGGCATCGACCTCGAGTTCCACGGCCCCGGCCCCGCCCAGCGACAGTGCATGGCCGCCATCCGCAACACCAACTACTACGAAATGGGCCTCCTCCACCCCAAAGCCCCAGCCAGCCACGAACCCAACCTCTACGTCGACTACGTGGACGACCTCGAAGCCATCGACGCCAACGGCCACGTCTCCATACCCCAGGGACCGGGGCTCGGCGTCGACATCAACTGGGATTGGGTAGAACGAAATCGCGTGTCAGTGGTAGAATACGGCGGCTAACACCGTAAATCATATACTCCGTAACGTATACGCATGATCCGATAGAGGCGCCACCGCAACGCTCGCCTTCCCAGGAGGACTCCCTATGACCGTCGCCACCGCCCCCCAACTCTCCATCTCTGAACTGCTGACCGCGCTCGAAGGCGTCACCGCCATCCCCTGCGCGCCCTACCGCGCCGGCAGCATCGACTACGACGCGCACCTGAAAAACATCCGCTACCTCATGCGCACCAACAACCTCAGCGAAAACCGCCCCCGCGTCCTCTCCATCGCCGGCACCAGCCCCATCCACCAGATGACCCGTGCCGAGCAGGTCCACATCGTCGACATCACCACCCGCGAAATGGGCGACGAGGGCGTCTACGTCGCCGGCGTCCTCCCCAGCCCGCTCGCCGACGCCAAGGACCTCATCGGCGAGCTCTCCGGCCTCCAGCGTCCCCCCGACGCCTACCTCGTCATGCCGCTCGTCGGCGTCTACGATCCGGCTGGCATGTACAACGAGTTCATGGCCTTGGGCGAAGAGGTGCACCACCGCTTCGGCGCCCGGCTCATCTACTACTTCAAAGACAGCCGCGACCTGCCCCAGATGGGCAAGCTCTTCCGCGACTCCGAAGCCTTCATCGGCCTCAAAGTGGGCACCGGCGAAGACGATGTAGAACCGCTCGTACACGCCATCGGCGACAACGGCCTCGTCATCTGGGGCATCGGCGACCGCTGCACACGCGCCTCCCAGCTCGGCACCAAGGGCCACACCTCCGGCATCGCCGTCGCTTACTCCAAGGCCTCCGACGCCATCAACAACGCCCAGCGCGCCGGCGACCACGCCGAGTCCCAGCGCGTCGAGGACGCCATCTTCGCCCTCGAAGAGCTGCGCTTCCGCGACGGCCGCCGCTACAACTACTCCGCCGTCATCTCCGCCATGGCCCAGAGCGGTTTCGACGACATCGACGGCGGCGAAGGCGCACCCTTTAACCCGCCGGTCCCAGGCGATATAGCCCGCGAAGTCCAGGCCGCCATCGCCGGCCTGGCCCAATACCACTAAGATCTGGAGTACCGTCATGGCACCCCAATCAAACGCCGGCCCCGACGCGCCCTCTGTCCTGCTCATCTCCACCGACCACTGGCCCGCCCACCTCATGGCCGGGGCCGGACATCCCGCCGTCCGCACCCCAACGCTGGACAGCCTCGCCGGCGCCGGCGTCCGCTACACCAACGCCTACGCCGAGTGCCCCGTCTGCATCCCGGCCCGCCGCACGCTCATGACCGGCACAACCACCCGCACCCACGGCGACCGCGTCTTCAAAGTGCAGGAACCCATGCCGCAGCTCCCGACCGTCGCCCAGACCTTCCGCGACGCCGGCTACCAGGCCTACGCCGTCGGCAAGCTACACGTCTTCCCCCAGCGCGATCGCATCGGCTTCGACGACGTCATCCTCGCCGAGGAGGGCCGCCCTATCCTCGGCGCCATCGACGACTACGAGCTCTGGCTCGGCGAGGAGGGCCATCCCGGCCGCTCCTTCGCCCACGGCATGAGCAACAACGAGTACAGCTACCGCCCCTGGCATCTGTCCGAGGAGACCCACGTCACCAACTGGGCCACCGACCAGATGTGCCGCATGATCCGCCGCCGTGACCCCACCCGGCCCGGCTTCTGGTTCCTCTCCTACTGCCATCCCCACCCGCCCCTCGTCCCCCTCGAGTGGTACTACAATCTCTACCGCGATGTAGACATTCCGCTCCCCCATCAGGCCGCCTGGTCGCGGGACTTCGACAATCTGCCCTACGCGCTGCAGATGATCCAGACCCGTTACGGCAATACCTTCAGCGACGAGGAGCTCCAGGGCATCCACCGCGCCTTCTACGCGCTCTGCACCCATATCGATCACCAACTGCGCCGCGTCATCGGCACCCTGCGTGAGGAAAGGCTGCTCGACAACACCATCATCTGCTTCACCAGTGACCACGGCGACATGCTCGGCCAGCACGGTCTCTGGGCCAAGCGCCTCTACTACGAGCAGTCCGCCAACATCCCCATGCTCCTTCTCGGCCCCGCCAACGACGACCGCATCCCCACCGGCACCCAGGATGACCGCCTCGTCGGCTGGCAGGACGTCATGCCCACCCTGCTCGACCTGGCCGGCATCCCAATCCCGGAAACCGTCGAAGGCACCTCAATGGTCGGGGACGCCCGCCGCCCCTATCTCTTCGGCGAAGTCGGCGAAGGGCCCATGGCCACGCGCATGATCCGGCAGGACCAGTACAAACTGATCTACTACCCAACCGGCAACCGTTTTCAGTTGTTCGATCTGGAAGCCGACCCGCAGGAGATGAACGACCTGAGCGGTTCGGACAGCCACGCAGCCCTGCTTCAAAGCCTGACCGCGCTCCTCGTAGACGAGCTCTACGGCAACGACGAAGAGTGGCTCCAGGACGGCCAGCTTGACGGCCTGCCCCAAAAGGAGTGGCAGCCCGTCAAGAACCGCGAGCTCTCAGGCCAGCGCGGCCTGCACTGGCCCCCGCCGCCGCTGGATCTGTCCGGCAGACAAGTAGGTATGCCAGGATGACCGCTTGGGAATCGAAAGAGGGGTGACTCAGAAGAAAGTGCCGGGCCGCTATGACGGCTGCCGGCCTGTCTCGGCACAGTAGGCCAGGTAGTCGTCGATCGCCTCTCGGAACGCGATCTCAAGCTCCTCGACCGTGCTGCCCTCAAAGTAAACGTTGTCGAAGCTGTCCGTCAACTGACCGTGATAGAGCCCGTCACGGTCATCGTAGCGTATCGAAGCCGAAAATCCCTTGTAGTGCATGGCCCTTTCCCAATGTGCTCCGCTATTATTGTCTGACGAGCGCCTTCGCCTTCGAAAATCAGCCTGTGATTCTGACTGAATTCATCACTTAAATCAAACAAATCACTGTCCAGTCCAGAAAGGCAACCAACCCGTGTCTTCACCTCTCCGCCGTTACGCACTCGTCGGCACTGGCGGACGCGCCAGAATGTACATCCACGCCATCCTCGGCGACTACGCCCAGTGGAATGAGCTCGTCGCCCTCTGCGACCTCAGCCAGACCCGCATGGACTTCTACAACCAGCAGATCCAGGCGCGCGCCGGCAGCGACCCCCTGCCCACCTACCACGCCGACGACTTCGACCGCATGATCGCCGAAACCAAACCCGACGTCGTCATCGTCACCACCATGGACGCCACCCACCACCAGTACATCTGCCGCGCCATGGAACTGGGCTGCGACGCCATCACCGAAAAACCCATGACCACCGACGACGCCAAAGCCCGCCAGATCTTCGACACCATCCAGAAGTCCGGCCGCTCCCTGCGCGTCACCTTCAACTACCGCTACGCGCCCCTCGCCACAACCGTGCGCGAGCTCATCATGCAGGGCACCATCGGCCGCCCCCGCCACGTCGACTTCTCCTGGGTCCTCGACACCCGTCACGGCGCCGACTACTTCCGCCGCTGGCACCGCGAAAAAGACAAGTCCGGCGGCCTCCTCGTACACAAGTCCACCCACCACTTCGACCTCATCAACTGGTGGATCGACTCCATCCCCCACACCGTCTACGCCCAGGGCGATCTCCACTTCTACGGCCGCGAAAACGCCGCCGCCCGCGGCGAGACCTATACCTACGACCGCTACACCGGCGAGGAGGCCGCCGCCAACGACCCCTTCGCCATCAGCCTCGAATCCGACGATACCCTCAAAAGCCTCTACCTCAACGCCGAGGCCGACAGCGGCTACCTGCGCGATCGCAACGTCTTCGGCGACGACATCACCGCCGAAGACACCATGAGCGTCACCGCCCGTTATCGCAACGGCATCATCCTCAGTTACTCCCTGCTCGCCTACTGCCCCTGGGAAGGCTACCGCGCCGCCGTCACCGGCGACCGCGGCCGCATCGAAGTCGAGGCCATCGAGGCCGTCGGCCGCACCTTCGTCGCCGGCCAGGAGGAGACCCTCCCCGAAGCCGCCAACCAGCTCCAGGACTTCGGCGGCAAACACATCTGGGTCTTCCCCATGCACGGCGCGCCCTACGAAGTCGAGGTCCCCGAAGGCGTCGGCGGCCACGGCGGCGGCGACCGTGTCATGCTGGAGCAGATCTTCCACCCCGACCCGCCCGAAGATCCCTTCGCCCGCGCCGCCACCCACATCGACGGCGCCGCCTCCATCCTGCTGGGCATCGCCGCCAACCACTCCATCGCCACCGGCCAGCCCATCACCGTCGATGACCTCTTGAAACTGAGCAACGACTAAGCCTGCGCGCCTTCCCCTAACCTGGAAAACGTGTAGGATCAAAAAGGAGACCGTACATTGAGTGACTTTTCCGGTCAGAACGTTATCGTAACCGGCGCCAGCAGCGGCTTCGGCGAAGCCATCGCGCTCAAATTCGCCGCCGCCGGCGCCCATGTGGCCATGATCGCCCGCCGCGAGGAAGTCCTCCGCGCCCTCGCCCAGCGCATCGAATCTGACGGCGGCCGCGCCCTCGTCTACCCCTGCGACGTCGGCGACGAGGCCCAGATCCGCGCCACCGTCGAAAAAATCGACGCCGAGCTCGGCCCCATCCATATACTCGTCAACAACGCCGGCACCAACGTCGTCAACCGCAGCATCGACGCCACCACCATTGAAGACTGGCGCGTCGTCGCCGACGTCAACCTCGTCAGCGCCTATCTCTTCACCAACCTGCTCATGCCGCAGATGAAAGCCCGCGGCGCCGGCACCATCATCAACATCGGCTCACGCGCCGCCAACTACCCCAGCCTGCTCTCCGGCGTCGCCTACAGCAGCGCCAAACTCGGCATGCACGCCCTCAACCGCGTCACCAACGAAGAAGGCAACCCCCACGGCGTGCGCGCCTGCATCATCAACCCCGGCGTCACCGCCACCCCCCTCCTCGACCGCCGCCCTGTCCCGCCCCCGCAGGAAGCCCGCAAACTCATGATGCAGTCAGAGGACATCGCCGACACCGTCCTCTACGCCGCCGGCCTCCCCCTGCGCGCCAACGCCGAACGCATCGACCTCTACCCAACCAACACGGAGGTGGGCTGACATTGCCTCCAAGCCCGGGAAGGCTCCGTCCGTCACAACCTTTTTTCCCCGGCCGGCAAGACTTGACCTGAGCCGGGGAGCAACCCCTTTCCCATGCTGCGCGTAGGCTTCATCGGCGCCGGCCGCATCAGCGACCTCCACGCCCTCGAATACCGCCAAAACGACCGCGCCCATCTCGCAGCCGTCTGCGACGTCGATCAGGAGACCGCCCAGCGCCGCGCAGCCGTCTGGAACGTGCCTCCCAATCGCGTCTTCACCAACCACCACGACCTCCTCGCCCTCCCCGACCTCGACCTCGTCGAAATCCTGCTCCCCCATCACCTCCACCACCCCGTCACCCTCGACGCCCTAGCAGCCGGCAAACACGTCTCCGTCCAGAAACCGATGGCACTCTCCCTCGCCCAAACCGACATGATGATCGCTGCCGCAAAGACCGCAGACAGAACCCTGCGCGTCTACGAAAACTTCATCTTCTACCCACCAGTCGTCCACGCAACGTCCCTCATCGAAGCCGGCGAAATCGGCGACCCCCTCACCATCCGCATCAAAAGCAACGCCGGCTTCAGCCCCACCGCCTGGCACGTACCCCTCGCCGCCTGGGCCTGGCGCTTCAATCAAGAGATCAGCGGCGGCGGCCCCATGCTCTTCGACGACGGCCACCACAAGTTCGCCCTCGCCTGGCACTTCATGGGACTTGCCCAAGAGGTACACGCCTGGATCGGCGCAATGGAGCTCATGCCCGGTCGCGTCCTCGACACCCCCGCCATCGTCTCCTGGAAATTCCCCAACAACCGCTTCGGCTCCCTCGAAGTCGTCTACTCCCCCCAACTCCAGATCGAGACCAGCTACTACGCCCAGGACGACCGCATCGAGATCACCGGCACCAGAGGCGTCATCTGGATCAACGGCGGCCACGGCCGCCTCACCGACGCACCGCCCGTCACCCTGGCCCGCGACGGCCATACCCGCACCTTCGACGACATCCCCACCGGCTGGGAGCAGAGCTTCATCCACGCCACCCGCCACCTCATCGACGCCCTCCACACCGGCACCCCACCCCGCCTGACCGGCGCCGAAGGCCGCACCATCCTGCGCTCCCTCCTCGCCGCCCAGCGCTCCACCCACACCGGCCAGTCCGTCCGCCTCTGACCGGCAAACACCCCAAAAACTCCCCCTCCGAAACGCAAAATCGGCCTGCCTGCCAGCAACACACCCTGACAAACCGGCCGACCTACGAAATTCTATTCGCGCCCCTTCGCGTGCCTTCGCGGATCGATTGGTTTTCTTTTGTTCTGAGAGACCTCCCCAAAATGTCAACGGAGCCTAGCGAACGCCGAACCGCTCCAGCGCCTCTTCATCCAGCTCAACACCCAGGCCCGGCTCCTGTGGCACCTCGAAGAAACCGTCCTCGAACGCAAGAGGGCGAACAATGAGATCATCCACGCGCAGCATCTCTCCCACAATATCGCTGGACAACGTTGTCGCCTTCGTCGCCGCGCATGCATGCACGTAAGAGGCCTCCGAAATGCCCAACCCGACCCCCGAACCATGCCACACAGGCATACCGGCTGCCTCGGCTATCGCCGTGCCCTGCATGAAACTGTTCATGCTGCTGCCCAAATTCAGGAAGTCACACGCTTCGCGCTTGACCGCGTTAATCACATCCTGATGATTGCCCAGGTGCAATGCCAGGGGAAAATTCAGTTTCTCTCTGAGCAGAACGTACCAGTCCAGATTACTGCGCGAGACAGGGTCCTCAAAGCACTCTATATTATCGAGATAAGGTTCCAGGCCGCGTGCGATTTCCAAAGCATGCCTCGGATGTCGCAGGTGCTGCCCCGCGTCAAGTGTAACCTTTACGTCCGTCCCAACCGCCTTGTTGATGGCCGCAATGCGTTCCACCACCGGGTCGCCCAAATTGGCCTTCATCTTGAGCACGTCAATCCCCAGTTCAGCGGCCAGCCGCGCCCGCCTCGCCGCATCATCAGGCCACATCTGCCCGCTGCAAAGAGACCCGCGCACGCGGCTGCGATACGCGCCCCCGAGCAACTGATAGACCGGCAACCCGAGCGCCTTGCCCACCAAATCGTACACTGCCATCTCGTAGGCCTGTTCAACCCCGCTCGCCGGGCTCCAAATGTCGCCGATCGGCAGATGCTGCCAGTTCAGGTCAAAAGGATCCCGCCCTGTAAACAACGGTGCATACTGACGAACTGTGCTCTCTGCCACGCCTTTTGGCGCCTCCCCCAACCCACTGATACCGCTGTCTGTCGTCATCCGCAGCAGCACAATTGGTAAGTCCCACCAGGAGCCGCTCCACCCTTCAATATTCGCGCTGTGCCAGCTGACAGGGTGCAGCGGCACTCGCACGCGGAATGTCTCGACCTCTACAATCTTCATCTGCGCTTCCCCCAATACGACCAACTACCTCCCGATATCGAATCTTTCACAGTGCAAATCCACAGTCAACGACAAAAGCCGCATCGGCTCAGGACTGTTCCAACGTCAGCAACACAACCCTCACCAACCGGCCCACATAAAAACTCTGCCCGCGCCGGTTGGGGCGCGGGCAATCTGAAGCTTCTGAGGCTTGTTTACTTTCGTCTGAACCGCGATCCGAGGGGAACAAAGTGTGTCTAATCCGCAGAGGGCCCCACTGTCATGCCAAGAAAACCCAATTCGCCCCCGATGTTCTTCGCGATCCTTCGCGTAACTTCGCGGATAAGAAAAGGTGTTCTTCGCGACCCTTCGCGTGCCTTCGCGGATAAGAAAGGATGTTCCTCGTGACCCTCCGTAACGTCAACGCAACCTAAAACGGAATATCCTCCTCACCGCCCGCTATCGCATCCCCGGCAGACCCGCCTTCCACAGCCGCGCCCTGTCCACCGGCCTGACCCCATCCGCCCGCAAGCGCCTCATTCTCCGCCCGCGTGTTCAGAAACCGCACAGTCTGCGCCGTCACTTCAAGTGAAGCCCGCGTGTTGCCCTCTCGATCTGTCCACGGGGTGGGCTCCTCCATTTCGCCGACAACCAGCACCCTCTGCCCCTTCGTCAGATACTGGTTACACGTCTCGGCCAGCCGTCGCCACGCCGCCACGCGGAACCAGACCGTCTTCTCCTGGCGCTGCCCGTCCTGCCCAGTCCAGGATCGACTGGTGGCGACACTGAAGTTGGTTACCGCCACCCCACTGGGCGTGTAACGCATCTCCGGATCGCGCCCCAAATTCCCTATCAGTGTGATCTGCTGATACATGGCTCTCCCCCTTGTCACTCTCCCCATGAATATGCCGCTTGGGCCAGGGTCTGCTGCCTGCAGTCACACAATGGACAACTCTGCCACGCTGCAATTGAGCCGCCCAGGTCAAGCAAGACCTACCCTTAGAACGGTATATCCTCCTCACCACCGTACTCCTGTGTCGCTCCCGACCCGCCCCCCGCCTGTCCGGATTGGCCGCCGTACTGGCCACCGCCTACGCCCATGGATTCTCGTTCGGCTCGTGAGTTGAGGAACTGCACGTTTCGTGCCCGCACCTGCAGAGAAGCTCGCGAATTCCCTTCCTGGTCGGTGAACACGTATGGTTCTTCCATTTCGCCGACAACGAGTACTCTTTGTCCTTTGGTCAGATACTGGTTGCATGCCTCGGCCTGCCTATCCCATACTGACACCCTGAACCATACAGTCTTTTCTTGACGCTGGCCGTCCTGACCTGTCCAGGATCGACTGGTGGCGACACTAAAGTTGGTAAAAGCCACGCCGCTTGCTGAGTACCTTAATTCCGGATCGCGGCCCAAATTCCCAATCAAAGTGATCTGCTGATACATTAAACGCTATTCCTTCCTTTGATCTGTGATGAATGTCTCAAAATTGTGCGAATCCCGTCAATCGGCCCAAGACGCAACCTTCCCTGGCCGCGCCGGAATCCCCGTCTTCCCGGGAAACGTCACGACAATATGGAAACCTAAAACGGTATCCCCTCTCCGCCGTTCAATTCCGGACTGGGAGCGTGTTGGCCATTCCCGTACGCAGCCTGCCCTTCGGACATGACGTTACCTTGCTCCCGTGGGGTCAGGAACTGCACGTTTCGCGCCCGAACCTGTAATGAAGCTCGCGCATTGCCGCTGTCGTCCGTCCACACCGAAGGCTCGTCCAACTCTCCAACAACCAGCACTCGCTGGCCTTTCGAAAGATACTGGTTACACGTCTCGGCCTGTCGTCGCCACACAGAGACGCGAAACCAGACCGTCTTCTCCTGCCGCTGCCCGTCCTGGCCTGTCCACGACCGCAAGGTGGCAACGCTGAAGTTTGTTACAGGATCCCCGCTCGGCGCGTGCCGCATTTCCGGGTCATTTCCAAGATTCCCAACTATTGTGATCTGCTGATACATTGTACAGTTCCCTCATTTGATGTGCAATTGGATTCGTTCATCGCATCGGCGCCACATCAGAACCCGCCAGATCCGAACTACCCATATTGTACATATGTTCTAGTAAACTGTCAACACCCAGTTTCGGTCAGTTTTCCACCTCGCCAGCAAACTCTCCCGGCCATCTCTGACCACTACCGAAAACTAGACCTAATCGCCACTTCGTGGAATAATGTCGGCATATCCCGATGCCTTGTCCCATATCAACCAGATAGCGCACGTCAGAACTCAACGCACACAGCGACGCCAACCAGGGACGGCACCCGTGAAGCTGCAGAAAATCCGCAACCACCTGCGCCAGCAAAACCTGGCCGGCTGGCTCCTCTACGACTTTCGCGGCCAGAACCCCATCGCCGCCTCCGTCGCCCGCCTCGAATCCACCGGAACGCGCCGCTGGTTGCTCTGGATCCCTGCCGAGGGCGAGCCCCAATGGCTCGTCCACGCAATCGAACAGTCCACCTTCAGCTCAGTACCCCCCGAAATGGCCGGCCCGCTCCACCTCTACGTCGGCTGGCAGGAGATGGAGAGTAAACTGCGCACCATCCTGCCGCAGGATCCTTCCAGTCGCATCGCCATGGAATACAGCCCCCGCGGCGCCATCCCTTACGTCAGTAACGTCGACGCCGGCACCCTCGAAATGGTGCGCACCGCAACCGACGCAACCATCGTCAGCAGCGCCGACCTCGTTCAAATCGTACAAGCCGTGCTCACGACCCGGCAGATGGAAAGCCACCGCCGCGCCGCCGCACACGTGCTCGCCGCCAAAGACGCGGCCTTCGCCTTCGTGGCCCAGGCCCTCGCCCAGCAGCAAGAGATCACCGAGTACAACGTCCAGCAACTCATCGTCGACCGGTTCCGTGCCGCCGACCTCGATTGGGACCACGATCCCATCGTCGCCGTCAACGGCAACGCCGCCCTCCCCCACTACGCACCCAGCGCCCGGCAACACAGCTCGATTCAAGCCGGCGATGTGCTCTTGATCGACCTCTGGGCCAAAGAGAAAAACAATCCCGACGACTGCTACGCCGACATCACCTGGACCGCCTATTGCGGCGCTGAACCGCCTCCAACCGCCAGCCGCGTCTTTTCCGTCGTCGCCCAGGCACGCGACACTGCGGTCAAAGTCATAAACTCGGCCTTCGAAGCCGGCAAAACAATCCACGGCTATGAAGTCGACGACGCCGTCAGCGCCGTCATCAAGGACGCCGGTTACGCCGAGGGCATCCTCCACCGCTCCGGCCACAGCCTGGGCCCGATAATCCACTGGAACGGTGTCAACATCGACAACGTCGAAACCCAGGACCGCCGCACACTCATCCCCGGCGTCATGTTCACCATCGAACCCGGCATCTATCTCCCAAACCTTGACTTCGACAACAGCGGCCAGCCCAAAGGCCTGGGCATCCGCACCGAAGTCAACTGCATCGTCCACAAAGGCCGCCTGGAAGTAACCACCCTACCCTACCAAACCGAACTAATAACTCTAGCCTGACACCCGCCACCGATCACTGACCACCGACTTCCGCAGTTACTGACCACTGACCACTGACCACTGACCACTGACCTTCCCCATGCACAAAGCCTCATTCGAACAAAGACCCAAACGCGTCGCCCTCTTCGTCACCTGCATGGTCGACATGCTCTACCCTGGCGTCGGTATCGCCGCCTGCGAGCTCCTCGAAAAGAACGATGTCGAAGTCATCTTCCCCGAAGAGCAGACCTGCTGCGGTCAGCCCGCCTTCAACGCCGGCTACCGCGACGAAGCCCGCAAACTCGCCCGGCGCTTCCTCGCGATCTTCGCGCCACTCGTGGAAAGCGGCGAAGTCGATGCAATCGTCGCACCCTCCGGCAGCTGCGCCACCATGACAAGCCACTTCTTCGAACCGATCTTCCAGGAATCGCAGGAATCCGACCTCGCCCACCAGGCCGAGCGCCTGGCTTCAGTCACCTTCGAGCTCACCGAATTCCTCGTCGACGTCCTCGGCATCGTCGACACCGGCGCACAGCTGCAAGGCAAAGCCGCCTACCATCCTTGTTGCCACCTCTATCGCGAGCTAGGCGTCGACCGGCAACCCCGCACACTGCTCGACGGCGTCGAAGGTCTCGAAATCGTCGACCTGCCTCACGCCGATGACTGCTGTGGATTCGGCGGCCTCTTCGCCATCAAAAACAGCGGCATCAGCGCCGCCATGGGCCGCGCCAAGGCCAGCAATGCCGAGCAATCCGGCGCCGACGCCATCGCCCTCTGCGACGTCAGCTGCATGACCCACATCAACGGCATCCTCAGCCGCGAAGGCATCGCCTGTCGCGCCCACCATATCGCCGAAATCCTCAACAACCATCTCGGCAGCACGCTGCGCCCGCCTTCGCAGCCCGCGCCCGCACAAGCCGACCACCCCCGCCGCTGGGGCGACTGACCGTGCCCGACCCAATCAGGTCCCGACCGGCCACCAGGAAGCCGCGACCATGCAAGTAGACATCCACGCCCCCTACAAAGACCGCGTCAACCAGGCCCTCAGCGACCCCAATCTCCGCGTCGCCGTCAGCAAGGCCACCGACCGTATGACCAATGCCCGTCTCGACTCCATGGGCGCCGTCGAAGGACAGCAGCTGCGTACCCAGGTGCGTAAGATGAAGGAGCACGTCCTCAGCAACTGGCCCGACTACCTCGAGCAGCTCGAGACCAACCTGACCCGCAACGGCTGCACCGTCCACTGGGCCGGGGGCACCGCAGACGCACAGGCAATCGTCAAAGATATCGCCCTTCAGAACAGCGCCAACCTCGTCGTCAAGGCCAAATCCATGGCAACCGAGGAGATTCATCTCAACCACGCCCTCGAAGAGGCCGGCCTGCGCGTCGTCGAGACCGACCTCGGCGAATACATCATCCAGCTCGCCGACGAACCCCCCAGCCATATCGTCGCGCCCGTCATCCACAAGCGCCTGGAAGAGATCGCCGAGGTCTTCGAGGAAAAACTCGACATGCCGCCCACGCGCGAGCCCACCAAAATGACCTCCCTCGCCCGCGCCCGGCTCCGCGAGGAGTTCTTCGCCGCCGGCATGGGCGTCAGCGGCTGCAACTTCGCCATCGCCGAAACCGGCACCGTCTGCATCGTCACCAACGAAGGCAACGGCCGCATGGTCTCCAGCATGCCCCGCGTCTACGTCGTCGTCATGGGCATCGAAAAACTCGTCCCCACCGTCGAAGACGCCTTCCTCCAGCTCCAGGCCCTCTGCCGCAGCGCCACCGGCCAGCAGCTCACCGTCTACTGCTCCATGACCAGCGGCCCCCGCCAGCAGGGCGACGTCGACGGCCCCGAGCAGGTCCACGTCGTCCTCCTCGACAACGGCCGCTCCCGCATGTTGGCCCGCGGCTACGGCGAGGCCCTCCTCTGCATCCGCTGCGGCGCCTGCCTCAACGCCTGCCCCGTCTACCAGGAAATCGGCGGCCACGCCTACGGCGGCACCTACAACGGCCCCATCGGCGCCGTCATCTCACCCGCCCTCGCCCCCGAAATCGCCCACTTCAAAGAGCTGCCCCACGCCACCTCCCTCTGCGGCGCCTGCCGCGAGGCCTGCCCCGTCAAGATCGACCTGCCCCGCCTCCTCCTCGACCTGCGCGCCGATCTCGTACAGGAAGGCGCCTCGCCCAAGGCCGAAGCCTGGGGCATCAAGAGCTACGCCAGCCTCATGTCCAGCCGCCGCATGTACGAGAATCTCGGCAAAATGGCCAGCATCGGCTCCAACCTATACGCCGGCATGAGCGGCGGCAACATCAAGTTCATGCCGCCCCCCTTGAACGGCTGGACCGCCTACCGCGACTTCGCCCCCTTCGCCCCCAAGAGCTTCCGCGAATGGTGGCGCCAACGCGATAAACTACGTGGCCGCTCCTGAGAATCCCGACGATCCACCTGCCGCCTCACGCTGAGCACTGGACTGACGAAACATGACCGTTCGCGACACAATCCTGACCCGCCTCCGAGAAACCTTGCGCCAGCCCCACCTCCCCTTCCCGCCCGCGCACAGCGAACCCCTCACCCACGCCGAACGCATGACCGTAACGAACGTCGACGGTGACATCTGGGCGCAGGCCCATCGCTTCGCACAGGAGCTGCACGCCGTCAAAGGCAGCTGCGAGCTCCTCGAAACCGTCACCGAAGCCCGCCTCTCCGTCGTCTCCCGCCTGCAGCTCTGGCTCGAAGAGGAGCAGGCCGCCCGCAAGACCACCGACGCCGAACGCCCCGAGGACTGGGACGTCCTCTGCTGGCCGCTCGACCAGCTGCAGATCGAAGGCCTGTCCCCCATCCTCCAGGAGCTCGGCTTCAAGCTCATCCAACCGACCGACCTCCACGACCCCGAGCAGCGCGAACGCATCCGCTACGTCCGTGCCGGCATCACAACCGCCGAAGCCGCCTTCGCCAGCACAGGCTCCTTCGTCGTCGGCGGCCGCGGCGCCAACGCCCGCGCCGCCAGCCTGACCCCCTTTCGCCACCTCGTCGTCATCCCCTTCAGCCGCCTCTACGCCACCGGCGAAGACTGGCTCGCCCACATGCGTCACGCCGGCAAACTCGACGCCTACCTCCGCCAAAGCCGCAACCTCTCCATCATCACCGGCGCCAGCAAATCCGCCGACCTCGAAGGCAACCTCACCACCGGCGTCCACGGCCCCAAAGTCGTCCACGCCATCCTCTTCGACGACCTCCAACAATAACAAGCCAACGACCACCCACCCCAACCCACCCCCAATCAACTGACCACTGACCACTGACCACTGCAGTTGTGCGGTCGGGCCTATTCGGCCCTCCCTTGTGCGGGGGCTCCGCCCCCGCAACGCCCCCTCTCCTACAACCCCCCGCCGCAGCAAGTGTGTGGCTTATGCGAAATTGGCGTCCCGCTGCGACCCGCGCCTCCCCCACCGTGCTGCCTCCTCCCCACCAGCGCGCCAACCCGACAGTGCTTACGACCCCCCCTCCGATCGCAGCCGCCCCCTGCCCGACTGGATGCCCGGTTGCAGGTCTGAGAATGCACACCAGTATGTGGCGATTCTGCGAGAGCACAGAGAACGCATCCGCAACATAGACGAGGAACGCAGCGAAGGCGATGCCCTGCTTCAACTTTAACGCGACCTTCTCTCCGGCAACTACCTTGCCCCGTTCTATGAGTTCCAGGCCGGTTACGGCAACTTCCTGACCAGCGCTCTGGACCGCAGCCGGTCTTAAGTCTCCCAACGTCCTTCCCGTATTGACCGCGGAGCGGTAGATGTTCCCCTCCCTGTCGCCAGCCCATGACCCGGCGGGCCAGTCCTCGTCAGGACTCCGCGATCCCTCTCGACTGGCCTCTACCCCCTGTGTGCGAAGAAAGGACAAAAATCTGGCGCCAGTTGATCTGCAACCCCCGGAATCGGATTCTGAACTGTGATGTTGTTCCCCTTTGGCCGTTGCTTCCCCTAAAGCGAAAAGATGACAAGCACCGACCGCGCCTCTTTTGGGACCGCAACCCCGGAGCAACCGTTTCCCCTGGTCAGCAGGACACAAAAAATCCCCGACGGGACGCGACCTGAGGCCGCATCCTGCCGGGGATCCTTGTCTTGCGCTCCGTAAGCCCGCCGGTCAACAACGAGCTGTTCTTGTGGCGACCAACGGAGTCGGCCTGCCGCGTCAAGTTACTCCACCATAAAGAGCGCGGCGACGGCAAACGAACGACTGGCTTGCGCACGCAAAGCCGCCAATTAAGGATGAGCGGGAGATTTCTCCCGCTCCCAAGCCATGCCGCGCCAAGCCATACCTAGCCGTGCCATGCCCAGCCATGCCAGGATCTCTATTCTATGGCATTGACGGTGAAACGACCGAATGTTCCGCTTGTCTGCGGCCGCCAGTCTCCCAATCCGATCTGACGCCCCGCGATATCGAGCCACTCCGATATCTGAGACCGGTCGACCAGCCCCTCGTCTACATCAATTTCAAACATGCACAGCCAGGGTGGATCGAACTTGGCCCGCGTCCGCAAGATTCTTGCCCGATTCACAACGACCGGCACGACGAACTGCGTTGAGCGAGCAAGTTCCTCTAGAGTATTCCCGTACTTGATCTGGTCGTATTTGAAGGCGGTCTTCAACACCACCAATCCGCTGCGGACTTGCGGTCCCTGTTTTCGCTTTCGAGCCCCGCCCTCGATGCAAGCCCGGACCGCCGTGGCAGGGATGGTGAGCGCTCCGTCTTCGTCCAGCCAGAAAGAGCGCAAACAATGAAGTTCCCGGAGTCTGTCTTCGTCGGCCTCGGTGCGATCCCGGCCGCGTTTGGCCGCAAGGGCGGCGATTTCCCGACTGATTGGGGAACGGGTGTCCAACGCGGCCGACCCGTTGTGCATGAGGAGAGGACTTTCGCCAGAGATTGTGACATGAAAATTCATGAGCTTCCTTGTGCCTTCGCCGTGCCGTGAAAACAGAGTTGCCGGGTACGCAGCGTGCCGCGTCCAACGGCCGCGGCCGCCGCGCCGAGGCCCGCCGGCACGGCATCGCTTCCCTGCACCGCGGCCGTCCTGCCTGTTTGGCCCTCGCTGCCCTTTCCTTTCAGATAGCTGTGATCGTCAATGCCGAACGGGGCTTGCCCCACCGCAATGTCCCCGACGCCGCCGCTGCCTTCCAGTCACGCCTGGGCACACCCCGCATCTGGCTCCGAACTCAGGTTGACCGGGGCGATAATTCTCTACTCCCTGCTTAACCGGGCGTTGACGTTGGCGTCGGCGTATCCGTGGCTGTCGGCGTCGGCGTGGCGCAGTCCGGCAAGCCCAGATCGTCAAGGTAGTGACAACGGACGTTTCTCAACGACCCGGGTACGCAACCTCCCAATGGATTCCCGCCGACATAGAGATAGTCTAGGCGGGGCAGGGTGCCGAGCGAGGCCGGCAACTCTCCGGTCAACCGGTTGTTTCTGAGGTTGAGGCTTGTCAGTCTGGAGAGCCCGCTCACCTCGGGGATTGAGCCAGTGAACCGATTGTCCGACAGCTATAGAAACGTCAGGCCGGTCAGGCCGCCAAGATCCGGAATCCACCCGCTCAGCCGGTTGGAAGAAAGATTCGCCTGCTTCAGATTCCCGAGGCGCCCCAGGCTCGGAACCGACCCGCTTAACTCATTGTCGTAGAGACCCAACTCTTTCAGTCTGGTGAGGGCGCTCAGATCCGGTACCGGCCCGCTCAGACTGTTCTCGCCAAGGTCCAGAGAAACTAAATCGGCAAGCGTGCTCAGATCCGGAATCGAACCGCGCAGCTTGTTGGTTGAAAGACGAAGTTCAGTTACCTCCTTGTCGTCGGACGCGGTGAAGCCGTACCAGGTCGAGATCGGCTGGTCGCTCAGCCAGTTGTCGTTGCGTATCCAGTTGGCGCCGTCGGTTGCCTTGTAGAGTGCGGCGAGCGCTCTTCTTTCCGCGGATGCAACGGATGGCGTCGCCGTAGACGTCGGCCTGTCTGCGCCCCAGGTCAGGGAGGCCAACGCCGACCAGGCGCTGGCAGCGAAGTCGGGCGCGGTTGCGCGGATGGCGTAGTGGGTTTCGGTGCCAGCGGTAACTTCGCCGTGCCGGAAGGAAGTGCCGGTCAGGTTGCCCTCGTCGAGTCGGTGCCAGCCGCCGACAGTGCTCCAGGCCCAAAGTTCGTAGCGGGCGGCGCCGCTGACCGCGGTCCAACTCAGCTCGATGGCGCTTTCGCCGGCCTCTGCGGTGAGGGCGGGCGCGTCAATGGCTGCGGCGGAGCCGGTCTGGGCGAAGGATGCGCTGTCTGCGAGTAGGGAGAGGAGAACGGGCGCGACGAGAATGGCGAACAGGAGGATGGGACTGTTTAACAGCGCGATCACAGACCGCGTTGGATCCTGCTTCATAGTGGCACCTACCTCCGTTTGCCAGACCGATGCGTACCGGTCTGCAAGCGGTAATATACCTTGAAGGAATCGTTTAGGCAACCTCGGCTTTTCGGTGGGTGCATCCCTATTTTGGGGTGGGAGCAGTCTGGCGGGGAATCCATGCCGGCGGTGGCTGAAACTGGTTGCCGGCTCTTGGAGAAACGCATCGCAGGCGCCAGGCCCCGCCTTGCTGAGAGGGTCCCTTGATTGGCGGGGGCGCGAGCGCAAGTGCGAAACCGGAACGACCGCTCAGATTTGGCGAAGAACTGTTTGTCGCATTCTACTTGCCGATGCAATATCGGCGCCCATGCCCGGCAAATACAGTTGCCTGCAAGCCGTTAGGCAATTCACGTTTCATTGCAAATTCCCTCAACTTCAACAACTCTATCCGCCAAGGCACGCGAAGGATCGCGAAGGGCTTTGCCTGCCTGCCGCAGTTTTTCGCGTTTCTTCGCGTCTCTTTGCGGACAGACGTCTTTCGCCGTTCACTAACCCCTGGCCCCCAACCCCTCGCCCCTGCTCTTCCGGGCGGTCGGGCCTATTCGGCCCTCCCTTGTGCGGGGGCTCCGCCCCCGCAACGCCCCCTCTCCTAAAACCCCCCGCCGCAGCCAGTGTGTGGCAATATGACCTTGTCGACCCGCTGCGACCCAACTTCCCCCCACCCCGCCTCGTGGCTCGTACCCAACGTGATCCAGCGCAGACAACGCAACGCCCAGCCGCGCCCAACGCACACCCCGCCTATCCCCCGTAGGGCCACACCTCGCGTGCGCCCAGACCCGCATCCCCAAAACGCGGCCAACCTCCCGCGCCCCCCGTAGGGGTAGGCCTTGTGCCTGCCCTCGCGTCGCCCCGGCGCCACTTCCGCCATCCCCCAACCCGCTCCGGTAGGGGCAGGCCTTGTGCCTGCCCAAGCGTCTCCCCGACGTCCCCTCCGCCATCTCCCGAAGCGCCCCCGTAGGGGAAGGCCTTGTGCCTGCCCTCGCGTCGCCCCGTCGCCACTTCCGCCACTCCCTAACCCTTCCGGTAGGGGAAGGCCTTGTGCCTGCCCTCGCGTCGCCTCGGCGCCACTTCCGCCATCCCCCACCCCACTCCGGTAGGGGAAGGCCTTGTGCCTGCCCTCGCGTCGCCTCGGCGCCACTTCCGCCACCCCCCAAACCGCCCCCGTAGGGGCAGGCCTTGTGCCTGCCCAGTCGTCGCCCCGGCGCCTCCCTTATCCTCCACCCCGTTCCGGTAGGGGCAGGCCTTGTGCCTGCCCAGTCGTCGCCCCGCCGCCGCCTCCCTTAACCCCCACCCCACTCCGGTAGGGGCAGGCCTCGTGCCTGCCCTCGCGCCGCCCCGGCGTGGTCTCCCTTACCCCCCAACCACTCCCGTAGGGGCAGGTCACTGAACGGAGACAGGTCGTCCCAATATTGGCATAATACTGCCACAGAAATGACACGCTGATTACATACGCGCGTGGTAGTCTAAAGGTCTAAGGATCTGATAGGGTGGCATCCCCCTATCATCCCAACATTGACAAAATAACTGGCGTCAACGAGACCTAGTCATCCATCCATTTCAAGGAGATTGCCGTGAAAAGGATTACAGTTGTTTCGTTGGTGGCATTTACCGTCTTAGGACTCATTGTATCGATCATTATCTCAAATCATCTTGGCGTTTAGGGAGTGGATCCCAGCCAGCTCTCTGTGCGCTCTGCGTTTACCCAGGCAACCATTCGGAATATTTTCACGAAGTCTCTACCTGCGGAACGGAGAGCGGCTAGGCCCACAAAGGATTACTCCAATGTCAAGACGGTCCATCCCCAAAGACTTTATCGACCTCCTTGCTGATTGTGTCCTTATCGCCGACCTAGATCACGGCCGTTCAGCCGACAATCAGACTCTCGTTCGATACGTCCTAAAGATGATCGAGGGCGAACGCGTTATCCAACGGTTCAAACTTGCCGGCTTTCTGACGGAGGCTAGAAAACGTCTGCGGACACAAGATCTAAATGAAAGAGTCAAGATTTCTGGTAGGAACGCACCTGGCGTGTGGCGTTTGACCAATCGCGGTAAAGACCGCGCCATTTGAACTGCCCCCCAAAAACTGGTCCCAGGAAATATGTTAGTATTGGGCCATAGAAAGGGGGAAATATGGCTAAGAGGAGACATACGCCGGAGCAGGTAATCAAAAAGCTCAGCGAGGCCGAGGTGGAGCTAGCCGAGAGCGGCACGGTGGCAGAGGCTGCCCGCCGGATAGGCGTGACCGAGCAGACCTTCTATCGGTGGCGCAGCGAGTACGGGGGTCTCAGGCTCGACCAGGCCAGGCGTCTGAAGCGTCTGGAGTTGGAGAACAGCCGCCTGAAGAGAGCGGTGGCAGACGTGACTTTGGACAACCAGATACTGAGAGAGGCATCTGAGGGAAACTTCTGAGTCCTTCACGCCGTCGCCAGTGTGTTGACCACGTGAAGGCTCTCTTTGGTGTTTCGGAGCGGCGCGCCTGCAGGGTGCTGGGTCATCCTCGCTCCACACAGCGATACAAGCCGGTCCCCGTGGACGATGAGAAGGCGCTGCCCGACGAGATTGTGGATCTGGCTGGTCAGTTCGGCAGGTCCGGCTACCGCAGGATCACCGCCCTTCTGCGGCAACGCGGCTGGCATGTGAACCATAAGCGTGTGGAGAGGATATGGCGACGGGAAGGGCTGAAGGTACCGGCGAAGCAGCCGAAGAGAGGGCGTCCGTGGTTCAATGACGGTTCGTGTGTGCGTTTGCGGCCTGCGTGGAAGGACCATGTGTGGGCCTACGACTTCGTGTATCTGAGGCTCCATGACGGCAAAGGCGTGCGCTTGCTGACCGTCATCGACGAATACAGCAGGGAGTGTCTGGCGATCCGGGCTGCGCACAGCATACGGTCTGCCGATGTGATAGAGGTACTGGCCGAATTGATGGTGTTGAGAGGCGTGCCCGACCATATTCGTTCGGACAATGGGCCGGAGTTTACGGCCCGGGCTGTGCGTGAGTGGCTATAGCGGGTAGGAGCCAGGACGCTCTACATCGAGCCTGGGTCGCCGTGGGAGAACGGCTTGCGAGTTTCAACGGGAAGTTGAGGGACGAACTGCTGGACAGAGAGGTCTTCTATACGTTGTTGGAGGTGCGTGTGCTGACGGAGCGCTACAGGCGGACTTACAACCGGATCAGACCGCACAGCTCTCTGGGCTACCGGCCGCCGGCGCCAGAGGCCCTCTTGCCTGCCGACCCTGTCCCCATGCTTGTCGGACTAACATAACCGGTGGTACAAACATCGGGAGCAGGTCACCACCACTACTCCTATCCCACAGATCAATACATGCCTATAGCAGAGGGCAATGTCCTTGTGAGCTGGTTATCGTTTCCTGACGACAAAAATCCAGAAGCGTTTAGAGATAGCTCAGAATGAATGTAAAGGCTTGTGTCTTGGCTAACTCTCTGTGTGTTCAGGGTTTACCAATCCCGAACCCATCCAACGTCACAAAGAATAATAGTGAGAGGAACAACTGCCTTGCGAGTCATTCTGGTCGTCATTCTCAGCGCGACATTTCGATTCGTCGTCTTGGGACTGGATAACTTAGATTGCAGTGGATCATTCAGACCGATCTATTCCGTTTGCTATTTGGGCTTCTTTTTCCTTCCAATCATGCTCTCGGCGTCCGTAGTAACAGCTTTCATTCCCTACATTCAACTCTCCGACAAACGGGATAGAATTGCGGGATTTTCGATAGTCCTGATGATACCAGCTGTGGTGAATGTCTTTTTGCGCGTCCTGGATTTTGGGCTCCTCCAATGCACAGGTGATGGATATTACACCAATGAATCGCTTTGCGTCTCGTTGTATGTCCAGTTTTTTGTCCTCGCAATCCCGGCCCTGGCTGCCATCATATTTGTGATGGTCAAGGGATGGAGGCTTCTATTGTTCTCACACGGCTACTAAACAAAAGTAAGGTCCATACCAATACTGTGACTCTTCTGCTTGTCATCGCGAAACTCTTGCCAGTAACTGTTCTCCCCATTGCCACTATCATTCTCTGGCAAAGGCGCACTAAGGCGCACTGGAGTAGCCTTCCCTTCTGCCTTTTCGCTTTCGGCGTCAATTACGTGGCGCAGGAATTTCTCAGTGAACCGATTTCTTACCTCTCGTACCATGATGCCATTGTCCCGATTCTAGTCTTTCTCGCATACTATTCCAGCGGAATGATCTTCTCTCCCTGGGTTTTGGACGCGTTTCTCTTTGGGTTAATCAGAGAAGGTGGTCGCTGGCTGATTCTCCGTCACTTGGCAACGAAGATGAGGCAATGGCAAGACGGTGTGTTGTTCGGTATGGGGTACAGTTACCTTGCACTCTTATCTAAACTCGAATGGTATTTTGGCATCATCAGCTCGGAACATTGGAACCAAATCAAAGGCTCGTTTACCGAGATAGTGAATTGGGTGAACGGGATGCTTCACCCTATCGCGGTTTGGTATTTCCCCACGCTTTGGATACTCACATTCTTGTTCTTCAACGTGGTAACTTCAGTGCTGGTTCTTGCCAGCGTTCAGCAAAAGAAGGTTCGATACCTACTGATTGCGATAGTGGTGTACGTCATTTACCTCAATGCACCACCCATGATGTCAGATTCCTTGTCTCACTTAGACATGGACTGGCTCGGCCCGGACACCAGATTCGAAATCATCAAGGAATTAGCGCGATTCGTTGTCCCGTTACCTTTTCTTTGGCTGGTCATCCGCCTGCGCAAGACTATGAGCCAGTAACCTCCAATGGTCATAATAATTCCTTTCTGTTAGAAACTCCGCCATTCCCAAGTTTTAGGAGAAATCCAAAGCCTCCTCGCAGCGGCGAAGTCGTCAAAAAGACTGAATACTATCAGTCTAGATGTATTCACAAAAGAAAAATACGCCTAAAGAAAGGGACTTATATACAATAGTGCCATAATCGAAAAGCCGCGAAAGGGGCACAACATGGCACGCAAAGCACCAGGAAAGCACTTTAGGAAGGGGATCACGCTAGTAGAATTATTCAAGATGTTCCCGGATAACGCTACTGCTGAAGAATGGTTCGTGGAGACTCGCTGGCCCGAAGGCATCCGCTGCGCCTACTGTGATAGCGGGAACGAGAATACGAAGGCCAGCCACAAGACTATGCCTTACCGTTGCAATACGTGTAAGAAACGGTTCTCAGTCAAGACCAACTCTTTGGTGGGTCCCAAAGTTTGGACCACGAAACGGGTAAAATAAGGTGCATCCAGATGGATGCGGCCGGCTCTGATCAGAGCACGAAGTGCTCTTCCACCGGCGTGCGGTAGTTGAGACTTTGATTCGTTCGATCATGGTTGTAGAAGTCGAAATATGCGGTCAAACCGGTTTGCAGCTGACGCACCGTGTCATACTGGTTGAGATAGATGTTCTCGTATTTGACGCTGCGCCATAGACGTTCGCAGAAGACGTTGTCGAGGGCGCGGCCTCGCCCGTCCATGCTGACTTGAATGTTGGCTGCGAGCAGGCAGGCGGTGAAAGCATCGGCCGTGAACTGTGCGCCCTGGTCGGTGTTGAAGATCTTGGGCCGACCTGTGCTGAGCGCCTGACGCAGAGCATCGAGACAGAAGATGCCGTCCAGAGTGTTGGAAAGCTGCCAAGCGAGCACATAACGACTGTGCCAGTCGATAACAGCAACCAGGTACATGAAGCCACGCAGGAGCGGCACATAGGTGATGTCTGCGCTCCAGACCTGGTTCACATGCGTAATCGGCAGATTGCGTAACAGATAGGGATAGCGCTTATGTCCCTTGCCAGGCGAACTGCTGCTTCTCCTGGGGTAGATAGCTTGAATGCCCATCAGACGCATCAGCCGTCTGACCCGCTTGCCGTTGAAGGCATAACCCAGCCGGCGCAGATAGACGGTCATCTTGCGCCAGCCATAGAAGGGCGTGCGCAGGAACTGCTCGTCAATCAGACGCATCAGTTGCAGGTTCAATGCTGACTCGGGGGCCGCTTGGTAGTAGAAGGAGGAGCGGTTGTGCCCAAGCAGTTCACCTTGCCGCCGGACACTTAGCGTCGGGTTGGCTACATCGACCATACGCCGTCTCTCACTGACCGAAGCGGGCAACTATTTTTTTCAGCCACTCAAGTTCCATCTTGAGCCGCCCGATCTGTTCATAGAGTTCTGCTTCCTGCGCCTCCTGCTCACGTTGCTTGCGCTCGCCATTGCTGGCGAAGACGCTGGGCCCGTTTTCAAGTAGTTGCCGTTTCCAGGCCCGTATCAAGTTGGCATGAATCTCGTGTTCACTCGATAACTGGCTAATCGTCTTGCTGCCTTCAAGCGCTTCCAGCGCAACCCGAAACTTGTAGGCTGCCGTGTGTCGACGTCGTTTCCTGACCATTGAACTGGCCCTCCACGTGCTTGGTGATCTGCTCCATTATACACCTTAGCTCGTGGTCCAGTTTTTGGGGCCCACTTCACACCAGGGCATAAGCATCTTATTGGGAGAGAACTTTCAAGAGATAGCTAGACCGGATCATCTGTCGCCCGCCAATAAAATTGCCACTGCTATATCTACAAGCCTCGCACTGTCACTTACCCCTCAGCCAAGTCCCCCGCAATCTCCTCCAACTGCTCCAACGCCGCGCGCAGATCCTCCACAATCTCCTCAGCAATCTCGTCCGGCGGCGGCAAGCTCGCAGTATCCTCCATACTCTCATCGCGCAGCCAGAAAATGTCGAGACTCACCTTGTCCCGCTTGATCAGGTCATCGTAACTGAAGCGCCGGAACCGCTCCGTGTCTTCACGTTGACCGCGGTCCTCCGCGTTGTAACAGGCGACAAAGTCCTCCAAGTGCGAGAGGCCCAGCGGATTCGTCTTAAGCGTAAAGCGATGGTTCGTGCGCAGGTCGTAGATCCACAGATCCTTTGTCCACGGCGTTTCACTGGCCGGTTTGCGGTCGAAAAAGAGCACATTCGCCTTGACACCCTGAGCGTAAAATACGCCCGTCGGCAGCCGCAACAGCGTATGCGCATCGCACTCCCTGAGCAGATGACGTCGCACCGTCTCCCCAGCCCCGCCCTCAAACAGGACATTATCCGGCACCACAATTGCTGCCCGCCCGTGGTTCTTCAACAAATTACGCACGTGCTGCAGAAAGTTTAACTGCTTGTTGCTCGTGGTCGCCCAGAAATCGGGGCGTTCTACAATAAGGCTCTCTTTCTCCGACTTGCCCTCCGAGTTGACGAACGTCAGGCTCGACTTGCGTCCAAACGGCGGATTGGTCAACACCATGTCGAAGTTTGTGCCTGGATGCGTACGCAGGCTGTCATCAACTTTGATATTCGTTTCATCCCCGCCAATGCCGTGCAGGTAGAGGTTCATAACGCACAAACGGGCCGCGCTGTCCACGATCTCCCACCCGTACAGCGCATCCTCCTTCAGGCGTTTCAGCTGGCCCTGATTCATACTCTTGTTATTGTCAATAATGTAGTCATGGGCTGCCAGGAGAAAGCCGCCCGTTCCACAAGCGGGGTCGCAGATACTGTCGTCAGGTTGTGGCCGCATTACCTCGACAACCGCCTCGATCAGGGGACGCGGCGTGAAATACTGCCCGGCGCCGGTCCTCACGTCTTGGGCGTTCCGTTCCAGCAGCGACTCGTACGCGTCCCCCTTCACATCCGCGCTCAGCGCCAGCCAGTTCTCGCTGTCGATCAGATCCTTGATCAGCCGCGACAGCATCGCTGGCTCCTGGATCTTGTTCTGCGCCTTACTGAAGATTACGCCCAGGGTTCCAGGTTGACGCGCTAGCCTCTCCAGCGTATGACGGTAGTGAACCTCCAGGTCGTCTCCGTCCTTCGCCAGCAAGCTCGGCCAGTCATACCCCTCTGGAATCGGCGGCGGCCGGTGGCCCGGCACCAAGGTATGGGGAGGCTGGCTGCGCTCATGCATCATCTTGAGAAAGATAAGATAGGTCAACTGCTCCAAATAGTCGCCGTAGGAGAGCCCAGCGTCCCTTAGAACGTCGCAGTAATTCCACAGCTTCTGACCGATGGTGGAAGAAATCGTCATGATTCAGCGTCCTGTAGCATTTTGCCGTCTTACCAATTCCATCCAAATGCACGGCAATCGGAACTGCGTTCTACCCTTCGCTGGAATTTAGAATTGAGGTTTTGGAATCCCAGGCCAGTTGGCGGGTAGGCCTAGGTATTCATTGGGTGTACAAAGCGGGGCGTCCCATTTGAATTTCCCTTCTGTGTTGAGACTGCCCTGCACAGCGAAAGGAAAGATTCCTTGCTTTAGAGGTGATTTCGACCAAGGATGAGGTACGTAAAACCATGGTGTTTCATGGGAACAAAACATATGCGCCTTGACCCAGGGAATGTAAAGGACTCCTGAAATATGTTGGTGGCTTGGCCTTTCGACCGACCCATAAAACGGCCGATGATCACCGTTAGAGTCTGGATGCGCAAACAGCGCACCTGCGAAGACTTCACCGGTATTGTCTAGAATTAAATCAGAATGACTGATGACAATCATGCACGATCCATTTGCGGATTTTAGTTGGTTCGCTTTGTATTCAAGCACGGATCTGAGTTTCTGAATATCATTTCCCATCCAGCCCTCATTCTCATCATTGACTCCGGCATTTTCCCCTTCGTCTACGACAATCGTAGGTGCATCCCTATCGCGGCCCGGAAGATAGAATGCTTTAAATCTGATTCTCCATCCACGATCTTCCCACTCGAATCTCCCAACAATTCTGCCCTTCTGATCCGGTCGGCATACATCGCGATTGGAAAGATCAAGCACGAATTTCTCTATGCTTTGCTTGAGCTTGCTCTCTCTCGGATCGGCTTCTGTTGAGTATCCAAGTAACATCCAACTAAATCCAAATGGGCGCGTGTCCATCGATTTTACAATCTCTCGAAGCCTCCTCGCCGTGGCAATCGCTCCGCTTAACTCGCCAGACCTCTGTGCAACTGTGCATTCGACCCATATATGTTTTCCATCACGATTACAAATGTGAAAATCTGGTCTATTCCCGCTAGGGAGAACATCCTCAACCGACACCCTTCCAGCGTATATGCGCAGAATCTCATGCGTCGCCAATTCCAGAAGCGCCCCACTGTACGACGCGTTGTCTTTACGAAAGCGACTCAGGAACTCTTTCTTCTGTTCATGAGGATAGTGAGTAAACCATTCCTCAATAGTCTTGCGAACGGTAATCATGAAAGGCAACGGGGAATGCGTATTCAAATAATACTGAGATGATAGCTTCTTATTACGAGTAAGCGTGTTGTCAAACAAGACTGTCATTTCCTTGACCTTCGGCGTGTGGGTCTGGGGCGGCTTGCTTTGGATGAGCGGGCCGCTTCTCTTTCGGCCTTGATCCGCTCCAATAGCGTCGTTGCCGGTTCATCACAAGGGTCCTGAGGTACCAGTTGACCGGAAAACGCTTGATTGAGAATGCTCTGGCGCAATCGCCCCACCCGTTTCGCGCAGATCTCGACCGTGGATTCGGCTTGTTGGATGATTGAAAGGCGGCTTTCCACTTCAGCAACAATACGGTGTTGTTCGCCAATCGGTGGAACAGGAAAGGGAATTTCCTGGACTCGGGACTTATTTAGGGCAGGCTGATTGTTTCCTGACCCAATCTGTCGTGTTACATCGTACTGGCCCCAAAGATAGTAGAAGAGGTATTCTGGCGGAAGTTTTGACTGCGAGACCCTGATTGCTGCTGAATTCTGGCTATTGCAAGCCGAAATATCCAGAATTGATACTTGGCCGCGAGTCTTACCTTCACCAATCATTCCTAACAAAACCGTACCCGGAGGGTGTAAGTCCATACTGCTGTTCTTGAGCCCTTCTTCCGTTGTGCATTCGCGCGTCTTCTTGATTCTGTTGAACGCCACTTCGCTACTGCTTACCCAAGAAATGTCTCCGCCCCAGTATTCTGGTCGAGATCTTCTGGGAGTGGCCCCCACGAAAACTTCGAAGGCTTCACCGACATTGCTCCAGATCCACCCCGCCGGTAACTCAGATAAGTCGGACGTGTCCGGCGGCACCGGCTCCTTATACTTCCCCCGCCGCTTCTCCTGAGACTCCCATCGAGCGCGCCGTTCGACCAAAATACGGTCCAGCAGTTGCTCCCCGTGTTCGAACTCCCGCCCCTCAGCCTCCGCAAGCTCCGCCTCGGTCGGCACCAGCTTCCCCTCGCACGCCGCCTTCAGCACACTGGCCCGGTAGCGCTTCAAATTGACCTCAACACGCCTCAGCGCAGCCTCAACCGCGTCAAGCCGCGTGAACTGCTTTTCGGTTTCCGCCACAATGCGTCTCTGCTCAGCTTGGGGTGGGAGAGGGAATGCCTGGGCGAAGACATCACTATCGCGTACAGCTGGATAGCTCGTACCTCGTTGGAGTGGGTTCAGATCAGCGATGAACTTATCGCTCAAGACATAGTAAAAGACAAACTTACTATCGATCTTGTCTGAAGGACGCAGGACACAGAAACCTGTAGAGGCAACCTGACCGTCATATTGAGGTGGCACCGTCGCCACGTTTCTGAGATAGGTACGTACAGTGGAGAATAGAATATCGCCGCCTCGCACCCTCTGTCTGGCCCGGGAAGGAGCGTCCTTGCCTAAGAGCACCTTTGGGGAGACGACTCGCCATTTTGTGTTGTCAATGGAGGCAATGTCCATATAGGTGAACATTGCTGTGGGCGCTTCTTGAGGCCTGACCTTGTCAGCTGGAAGGCATATATGTCCAAGCGTAGTCCATTCCCATCCTTTAGGAAGATTCGGATTCTTTAGGTCTGTTCTCAATTCATGCCCCGATCTACAAAGACAAAGTCGGCCTACGACCTTACGCCGCCAACGCCAAGTTCAACTCCTCCAAAACCTGTGTCAACTCCTGCCCAAATAGCGTATATGCCTTTGCCAAGCCGCCCTTCTGGCTAAAGGGTGCTAATTCGAACGCGCTCAATTCGATACTTACGCTTCCTGCGATGTGGTCACGGATATCTTCCAGCCACCGACGTTGTTCGGCGGTGAAAGTCCGTCCGCCGGTCTCCTGCGTAGCAATCCACGCCTCAAATCGTTCGTATGCCCGCGCGTCAAAGGGAACCAACTCCTCCTCCTCGCCCACTGCGTACCGCACCAGCGACACGATGTCCGCCAGCGTCCGCTGACCCGATCCCCGCACCCTGGACTGGTCCAAGTGCCGGTAAGCCTGCCATAAACGTTCGGTGGTCCACGCCCGCGGCGGCAAACGCAGCATGTCCGCCAGTTCCTTGATATCGTCGAAACGCAGCCGCTGCTGATAAGGCCGCGCATACAACACCTGTAATGCCGTGATTTCGTCTCGATTTTCCCGGATGAACTCCTGAAACGACTGCACCAGTCTCCCCGCCTCCTCATCCGAAAATCCGGCTTCAATCAACTGATCTGCGCTAACCGTGTCGATCGTCTGTTCGTAACTCTGGTGGACATCAACAAGCAACTGGCGAAGCTGGGGATTCGCCGCAAATGGCTGCGCTCCACTTTCCAACAGTTCCTGGCGCGCCTGTTCCACCGCCTCGTCCCCCGGCTCCTCCAGTCCGGTCGTCTGCTGGGCAGCCTCCAGAGCAGCGTCCGGATCGGTTGCGCGGACAAGCCCTGAAATCAACTCCGGCAGCGACACGCCGTTGGCCGCCGTCTCGATAGCCTTTCGATCGCTCGCGCTCAGTTGGCGGTCCAATCGTGCCAGTCGGCTGGCCAGAGAGGAAAGCACGTCAGGCTCGCGGCTTCCCATGCTTATGAAGTCCAACAGCTTGTCGAACGGGACCGTCTTCTTTCTGTCCAGAGTGTAAAAGTCCGACAACTCCGATTCCGTCACCCCCACCGCATCCACGATCACGAACCGCAGCTTATCCCTGGCGTCGGGCGTTACCCCCTCGAATTCCGTCGAAGAGATAGTACGCACGCCGCGCCCCTTCATCTGTTCAAAGAAGTTGCGGCTGCGCACGTTGCGCATGAAAAAGACAATCTCCACCGGCTTGATGTCAGTGCCTGTTGCGATCATATCCACCGTCACGACAATGCGCGGTGCGTAGCTATTGCGGAAAGATGAAAGCAGACTCTCTGGCGATACACCGGTTGTCTTGTAGGTGATCTTCTGGCAGAAGTCGTTGCCCTTGTCGAACACTTCCCGCACAATGCGCACTACGTCATCAGCATGGCTGTCGTCCTTGGCGAATATGATCGTCTTCGGCACGTGCGTGCGCCCAGGGAATATCTCCGTGAACAGCCGGTCGCGGAAGGTTTGGACTACAGTGCGAATCTGGTCCTCTGCTACCACCTCACGGTCCAACTGATTGGCTGTGTAGTCCAAATCCTCCTCCAACTGTTCCCACCGCACCTTGCGCGTGTGGCGGTCCCGCCTGTCCACAAAATAGCCCGCATCCACCGACGAGCCTTTCTGCGTGATCTCAGTCCTGATCTGGTAAATGTCGAAATCCACATTCACCCCGTCGGCCACCGCCTCCCCGTGGTTGTACTCCATCACCAGGTTCTGCTGGAAAAAGCCGAACGTCTGCTTGGAGGGCGTCGCCGTGAGACCGATCAGAAAAGCGTCGAAGTATTCCAGAACCTGCCGCCACAGGTTGTAGATCGAGCGATGGCACTCATCGGTAATGATGACGTCGAAGGTTTCGATGGGACAGTTAGGATTGTACTCAACGGGTGTCGAGTCCTGCTGGAAAGCCGCCACTTCAAATCCGGAGAACTCCTCCAGTCCAGGGTCAAGCTCCTCCCCTTTCAGCATCGAGTAGATCCTCTGGATCGTCGCAATACAAACGCGGCTCACCGGATCGATGGTACCGGACTGCAGCAGCTGCACGTTGTACAGTTCAGTAAACTTGCGCCCGTCATCCGGCGTGCTGAACCCTTGGAACTCGCGCAGAGTCTGGCGGCCGAGATTGCTCCGATCCACCAGGAACAGCACGCGGCGCGCCCCCGCATGTTTGATCAGCCGGTAGATCAGGTTGCACGCCATGAAAGTCTTCCCGCTGCCGGTCGCCATCTGCACCAGCGCACGCGGTCGCCCTGCCGCCAGAGACTCTTCCAAATTCGTGATCGCCCGCTCCTGCACCGCCCACAATGCTGACGCGTCCAGCGGCGGCATGTTCCTCAGGCCATGCCTCAGGTTGTCCAAGGTGAGATAATGGTGCCCTGTCTCGATCGAGATATTCTGTACTGAAGTTAGACCCTCTTGCACTCCGACCCACTGGGCCAGCACTTTGGGCCTATGAAAGGAGAAGACAGTTCGGCTACGGGGCTCCGGGTCCAGTTCATTTGTAAACTGGGTTTCTACACCTGTACTTTCGTACAGGAAAGGGAGGGGACGCCGGTATACGGGAAGTATGTCGGGCAAGCCGGTGCTGTACTTCTCCGACTGAACCTCAACTCCAGTCAACGTGAACCCTTCTGGCTTGGCCTCTACAACTCCTGCTGCCCCTCCGTTTACATACAACAAATAATCAGCATGACCGTGCCCTGAATTCAACGGAAACTCGCGCGCCGCGATTCCTTGGCCCGCGTATAGGTTCAGCGCGCTCGCGTCCTGAACGATCCATCCTGCCTGCGTCAGCATCCTATCTATATTTTCCCGCGCTTGCTGTTCAGGAGTCATTTCTGTCAAACAACAATTGGTACTGATTCATGTACGGGGCAATCACTGATACCAACCCAAGAGAACCCCGTCGAATGTCGCCACACCGAAATCTACGACCATGATAAGCGTCGTCGCTCTAAGCTATACCAATCAAAGAACTGACTGAATGGTTGCAGAACAATTATAGACCAATTCAGGTCCTTGACAACGCCCCAGGTGCCTAATACGCTAGTTCCATTAGGCCCGCACATTCCTCCCTGTAGACGAATTCCCCCCCCCCGGCTACCAATCTGTTCCTCTCCCCATCCATCCCCGAACCGGCACAACCGCAATCCCGTCCAATTCTCAAATCCCACCCCTTTCACAGTTCAGATAACGCCCCCGCCGCCAGCGATTCTGATGCCGACATTGCAGCCCAGGCCATCAAAGCTGCCGCGAGAAAGAATGGCCTTGGCCTCAAATCTCGGCCTACGAATTCAAGTGTATGTGCGACGGTTTACGAGTGAATCCACTGTCCGCAAAGTGGACACGGGGAGCGAGACACCCCGTAGGTCAACCACCCTACCGGACTCCGAAAGGACGAAGGGAAAATCGCATGGTGGTAAAGGCGGAGGATGGGATAGTCACAATGAACATCAGACCGCCAAGACCCGTATCCTATGACTAAGGCTAGACTGCTTGAATCCCAGTCTCCGGTTGGCGAAAATTATCCGCCCTTGGGAAAGTGGATGAAACCCAAGCCCTGAAGGTGCTGACATTTATACACTGTTAGAACGACCCCCCGAACGGGAACGACTTGCAGAGAGCGAGGTTAATGAGACAAACGGGGAGTCTAAGGGATACTTTGCAGGGATTCGTTACGGAATCCGCAGTTGCCTACGTGCCAAGAGGCATCGGGCAACGGAGTCTCCATAGTAGTCCGAGAGAGGGAAAGCCTCTTACATGGCGAAGGGAGGCAGGTGTGTCAGACACAAAAACAGAGAGACATGCGTAATGCAAAAAGTCGAACCTGTACTTGGTGTCATCCAGAAAGAGCAATAAATGGAATGACACACTGGAGAGCCGTGTGCGGTGAAAGTTGCAAGCACGGTTCGGAGGGGGGCTGTAGGAAAAGTGCCCAAAGGCAACTCGCTTGCTGCCTACCCTACAATGGAGCAAGTCACCAAGCCTGTGGAGGGGCGGTACGATGGTCAAGAAACGGCGGCGGCACTCGGCGGCCTACAAGTTTCGGATTGCGCTGGAAGCGCTTGAAGGCAGCAAGACGATTAGCCAGTTATCCAGTGAACGCGAGATTCATGCCAACCTGATACGGGCCTGGAAACGGCAACTGCTGGAAGACGGGCCCAGCGTCTTCGCCGGCACCTTCAGCCCTTCACGTCGCCATATCCGCTCCACACGCTTGTGGTTCACATGCCAGCCACGTTGCCGCAGAAGCGCGGTGATCCTGCGGTAGCCGTACCTGCCGAACTGACTGGCCAGAACCACAATCTCCTCAGTCAGCGCCTTCTCATCGTCCGCAGGGCTCGGCTTGTATCGCCGTGTGGAGCGGATGACCCAGCACCCTGCAGGCGCGCCGCTCCGAAACCCCAAAGAGCGCCTTCACGTGGTCAACACACTGGCGACGACGTGAAGGACTCAGAAGTTTCCCTCAGACGCCTCTCTCAGACGCCTCCCTCAGTATCTGGTTGTCAAGCGTCAACTCCGCCACCGCTCTCTTCAGGCGACTGTTCTCCAACTCCAGACGCTTCAGACGCCTGGCCTGGTCGATCCTGAGACCCCCGTACTCGCTGCGCCACCGGTAGAAGGTCTGCTCGGTCACGCCTATCCGGCGCGCAGCCTCAGCCACTGTGCCGCCCTCGGCTATCGCCACCTCAGCCTCTCTGAGCTTTTTGATTACCTGCTCCGGCGTATGTCTCCTCCTGGCCATATTTCCCCCTTTCTACGGCCCAATACTTACATAGTACCTGGACCAGTTTTTTGGGGGCAGGTCACTTTATTGAACGGGAATATGTATCAGAGAAACACGCCGGATATGTTTCTGGCACAAACCTGCTTTGGCCTTAACGAGAGTTGCGGTCAATGAATAACCGCGCACGATTCACTGTTCCTGCACGAGTGCCGAGCCGCAGAGGCCACAAACCGCGTTCAACCCGGTGTACGATCCCTCAAGGAGAACTTGCGACTCGGGCGCGCAGTAGAGCGCTCACTGTGCCGCGTACCGCGCGGAGGGGTTCTGTTCGTCCTCCGGTGACCCGTCTGTGGGCAACGGGATGTCGTCGTTGTTCGGTTCTGAATGTCCAAGGAGCACTTCAACCAGGCCGGTCACAGCGACCAGTACGAGAATCCCCGGCCATATCAAATTGGTGAGGAAAAGTACGGCCAGCCCAACAAGAAATACGGCTTCGGTCAGTCCGTGGCAAAGAGCGGTTAATCTCGGAGCTTTCATTGCTTCGCCTCCTCGACAAATGGATTAATAGAGACTCGCTTGTAGCCTTTGTCTGTAACGTTATACGCACATTCTCTTGGGATGTTTCGCGTCAGAGCCGGATTGCGTTGCAAGACCGACCTGTGAAGTGGGCCCCAAAACCTGGACCACAAGCTAAGGTGTATGTGCGACGGTTTACGAGCGAATCCACTGTCCACAAAGTGGACACGGGGAGCGGGATACCCCGTAGGTCAACCACCCTACCGGACTCCGAAAGGATGAAGGGAAAATCGCATGGTGGTAAAGGCGGAGGATGGGATAGTCACAATGAACATCAGACCGCCAAGACCTGTATCCTATGACTAAGGCTAGACTGCTTGAATCCCAGTCTCCGGTTGGCGAAAATTAGCCGCCCTTGGGAAAGTGGATGAAACCCAAGCCCTGAAGGTGCTGACATTTATACACTGTCAGAACGACCCGCCGAAGGGGAACGACTTGCAGATAGCGAGGGTAAGGAGACAAACGGGGAGTCTAAGGGATACTTTGCAGGGACTCGTTACGGAATTCGTGATTGCCTACGTGCCAAGAGGCATAGGGCAACGGAGTCTCCATAGTAGTCCGAGAGAGGGAAAGCCTCTTACATGGCGAAGGGAGGCAGGTGTGTCAGACACAAAGACAGAGAGACATGCGTAATGCAAAAAGTCGAACCTGTACTTGGTGTCATCCAAAAAGAGCAATAAATAGAATGACACACTATAGAGCCGTGTGCGGTGAAAGTCGCAAGCACGGTTCGGAGGGGGGCTGTAGGAAAAGTGCCCAAAGGCAACTCGCTTGCTGCCTACCCTACAATTGAGCCAACTGCCAAGCCAGAAGAGGGGCAATCCAAGGCTTTAGAATTGGCGAAGACCTACTGCACCCTGCAAATTCCGCGTTAGGCAAGAATCAGTTGAGGGCAGCGACCTGCCCCCGATCATAGACAGTTAACGGCTTTCAGAAAGGAACCTCCAGCGTTCCCCTACCTCTTTAGACCCAACAATCCCAACCCCGACAGACCACCAAGTCAACCCACAACTATCAAGAGTCTCGTCCATGACTTTCTGACCAAACCCATTCCGCTACCGATCTGGCGCAAACGAAATGTCTACGAGCCCTAACCCCCTCGCAATCCGCGCATTTCCGCCTCCAGTTCACGAATCCTTCCGGTATTCTCATAGTGCCTTCCTCTGCCGATATAGTTCGCCACAAAGTTTGCCATAATCGCGAGAAGCAACGTGCCCACAATATAGACTTCGAAGAGGCCGATCTGGCGTGACTCGTCAGCGAGACGCAGGGCCAGCCCGTCGTCCTCGATTTCGCCCTCTTCGACAAACTCTTCAATAAGCTGGACGGCCCTTGCCGTCGCCACTTCGTCCCTTTTCGCCACAGCCACCAGCTGGAAGAGTGAGAACAACATCGCCACAATCGTAATCAGGTTGAACACTACGGGTTGGAAAAATTTGCCCTTCACTTTACGACCTCCTTGATTGCTCAGCCGATGATCGCATTGCCTGCAGATCGGCCTCCAGCTGGCGAATCCTGGCCTGGTTCATGCGCTGTCTTCCGCGGCCAAGATAGTTGGCGATGACATTGGCCAGAATGGCGATACACATTGTGACTATCATGCCGTTGCCAAGCCACTTACGTCGCACAAGATCGTTCGCCAGAAGCTCGATCAAGGTTTCTTCCACTGCGTCGCTCTCTTGGGCAAGCTCTTCAAAAAGCTGAATGGCTTCAGTCGTTGCCGGCATCGCGTACATTGGAAACACCAGCACCAACTGGGCCAGGGCAATCAGCAAGGCCGCGATTGTAATCACGTTGAAAACTACTGGTCGGATAGGCTCTTTCATCGCTTCACCTCCTCCTCCTGATGATGCGCACGGCAGGCGGGACCGCTCTTGTTCAGGCGATTCGCGGCGGTCAGGCTTCTCCCGGCTTATTTCATAGTCCGTCCTTTCCGGTTAGGGCAGTCTGACAGAGTTGCCCCGCCCGACTGCCTCCATTTGCGTTTGGCTGCGGTCACGAGACTGCCAGATTATCAGGGTACACTTCCCGCATGTATTTTATATGACAATTTGGCTTGTTTACATGCCAGTTTCATGCCAGTGTTCGAACTGTGCGCGTGGGGCCGCGGGGAACACCTCTTTTTTGTCCACGCAGAAGCACGGAGGGACACGGAGAACTGCTCTTATGTCCGCGGAGGCACGCGGATGGGCGCGGAGGACACCAGGGTCGGATGGAATTTTCTTTGCGCAGCTGAGCCGCCCTTCGATGCTCGGCCCCGATCTGCCCCCGGAAGTCCTTGTTCAGGCAAACGTCAACGAGTCCCAGCTGGTACAGTTCGTCACATCCTGCTTTCCAGCGGTCAAACGGTTCAGAACCCTCCTCGAACTATCGCCAGCGATCATCTCTCAGGCGCTCTACGACAGAGCAGGCGTTCCCGATCTGCTCTACGGACGTTGTGGAGTTTAGACGGTCATAGAGATCGAGCTTGGTTGTGAGCGACTCTTCCAGTTCGGCCATTTCTTTCCCCTCCCGGTGCAGGGGTTTGAACTGTCGCCTGCCGGCGTGAACCGGCGGCGCAGCCTGCGGCACGGCGACCACGCCTCCCCCGCCCGCGCCATCCCGATAGGTACGCGTTTCCCAATCCAATGCCCGCAAAAACATCCAAAGCGATCGCCCTCCCAAATGCGCGCTATATCCACCTACCACCAACCAACATCACCATCAACCCCCAAAACTGTTCACCACAGCCTCAATGGTTATAATAATGTCCTTAGCGCCCCTTCGCGTCTCTTCACGGACAAAGAAAGGTGTTCTCCGTGGTCCTCCGTGGCCCTCCGTGGAAAAAAGGTGTTCTTCGCGCCCCTTCGCGTCCCTTCGCGGACAAAGAAAGGAGTTCTCCGTGGCCCTTAGTAGCCCTTCGTGGAAAAAGGTGTCCTTCGCGCCCCTTCGCGTCCCTTCGCGGATAAAGAAAGGTGTTCTCCGTGGTCCTCCGTGGCCCTCCGTGGTAAAAAGGTGTTCTTCGCGCCCCTTAGCGTCCCTTCGCGGATAACAAAAGGTGTTCTGATCGACCCTTCATGGAAAAAAGGAGTTACCCAAATGACCATCGAACAACAACACTTCCACACCCTAATCACCTGCTCCCAACTGGCCGACGCCCTCGCCACAACCAACCTTCGCATCCTCGACTGCCGCTTCAACCTCACCGACACCCAAGCCGGCCGCCGCGCCTTCACCCGCAGCCACATCCCCGGCGCAGCCTACGCCCACCTCGACGAAGACATGTCCGGCCCCATCCTCCCCGGCATCACCGGCCGCCACCCCCTGCCCGATCCACACGACTTCGCCCGCACCCTCGCCCGCCTCGGCATCAGCAACAGCTCCAGCGTCGCCCTCTACGACGCCAGCGGCGGCAGCATGGCCTCCCGCATGTGGTGGATGCTGCGCTGGGTCGGCCACCAGTCCGTAGCCGTCCTCGACGGCGGCTGGGACGCCTGGACCGCCGCCGGTCTGCCCACCCGCAGCGGCGACGAAACCGTGCAGCCCGCCAGTTTCACAGCCACCCCCCGCCCCGAGCTCGTCGTTGACGCCGCCGAAATGCTCGCCAAAACCGCCAGCGGCGGCGCACTCGTCATCGACGCCCGCGCCGCCGACCGCTTCCGCGGCGAAAACGAGACCCACGACCCCATCGGCGGTCACATCCCCGGCGCCTCCAACCTCCCCCAATCCGGCAACCTGCGCCACGGCCTCTTCCTCGAACAAGCCGAGCTCGCCGCACGCTTCAGCGAGCTCATGGGCAACCGGCCCCCGTCCGAAGTCATCTTCTACTGCGGCTCCGGCGTCTCCGCCTGCCACAACATCCTCGCCCTCGAACACGCCGGCCTCGGCGAAGCCCGCCTCTACCCCGGCTCCTGGAGCGACTGGATCAACGACCCGGCCCGGCCCATCGCACAAGGCTAAAGACCCGTAGGGGCAACCCTTGTGGTTGCCCAGGTTGCGCATCAGGAAAACTGGGTTCAAACTAACATAAGAAAAGCCCAAAGAAACTGCCATCTCAGGACCTTCCCAATGAAAACGCGAACAGGCAACTTCCCCATCGGCTTCCGCCAGGTCAACACCAACTGGAACCGGGATATCCCTTCCCTCATCGAATGGGCCGTAGCCAACAAACTGGAAGCAATCGATCTGACCACCGACCCCGAAAGCGCCCTCAACGCAGTCTCCGCGGCCGGCCTGCGCATCGGCTCCATCGACCTCCCCGACAACAGAGGCATGATCGCCGCCGACCCCGCCCGCCGCGCCGACGCCCTCGCCCTTAACACCGACTGCATCCGCGCCTGCACCGCCGCCGGCCCCCAGAACTTCTTCGCTACCATGCTCCCCGAAGACCCCACCCTGCCGCGCCGCCAGAACTACGACTACATGGTCGAAAGCTTCGCCGCCCTCGCCGCAGTCCTCGAAGAAAGCGGCTCCCACTACGTCATCGAAGGCTGGCCCGGCCCCGGCGCCCTCTGCTGCACCCCCGAAACCTACCGCGCCTTCTTCCGCGACGTACCCTCACCCGCCATGAGCGTCAACTACGACCCCTCCCACCTGATACGCATGGGCATCGACCCCCTCCGCTTCCTCACCGAGTTCGTCGATCGCGTCCATCACGTCCACGGCAAGGACACCGAGATCCTCGACGACAACCTCTACGAATACGGCCACGAGCAGCCCGCCACCTTCGCCGACCGCATCGCCTTCGGCGCCCACAGCTGGCGCTACACCATCCCCGGCCAGGGCCTCTTCCGCTGGGGCGAAGGACTCCGCATCCTCGCCCAAAACGGCTACAACGGCGCAGTCTCCATCGAGCTCGAAGATTCCAACTTCAACGGCGCCGAAGAATCCGAAAAATGGGGCATCCTCCACGGCGCCAACTTCCTCGCCGGCTGCTGACCGCCGAAGCCACAGCCAAAACCCCGAATCCCCAAAAAAACAGCCGCGAAAGCCTCCCTTCGCGGCCTTTCGCGGCTCAAAAAAGATGTTCTTAGCGCCCCTTCGCGTCCCTTCGGGGATAGAAAAAGGTCTTCTTAGCGCCTCTTCGCGTCCCTTCGCGGAAAATAGAAGTTCCAATAATCCTCAGAACTCGAACGACCCGTGCAATTCCGGCACAACAACATCCCTATGCCCCTGCTCCCGCAGCTTACCCGCCAGAGCCTCCGCCCCCTCCGGCTCCCCGTGCACCAGAAAAACCCTCTCCAGCCGCTCCCGATCAAAATGTGATGCCCACGCCACCAGTTCCGCCTGGTCCGCATGCGCACTGTACCCGTTGATCCGCGCAACCTCCGCCCGCACGTCGTACTCCTCACCGAAAATCCGTACCTTTTCCCTCCCCTCCAGAATACGCCGCCCCAGCGTGTGCTGCGCCTGAAAGCTCACGAACAGCACCGTGTTCTCCGCGTGCGTGATGTTGTTCTTCAGATGGTGCAGAATCCGCCCGCTCTCAGCCATCCCGCTCGCGCTGATGATAATCGCCGGCTCCGTCATATGATTCAGCTGCTTGCTCCGCCGCACCTCCCGCACATACTCAATGCGCGGATAATCAAACGGGCTCCGCCGCCGCCCATCCTCCAGGAAAGTCTGCACACCGGTGTCCCACGACTCCGGATGCATCCGAAACACATCCGTCGCATTCACCGCCAGCGGGCTGTCCACAAACACAGGGATCTCCGGAATATCCCCCCTCGCATCCAGCTGATTCAGAGCGAACACGATCTCCTGTGTCCGCCCAACCGCAAACGACGGAATGATCACCTTCCCCCGCCGCCGCGCCGTCTCGCACACCACCTCCCGCAACCGCCTCAGCGCCGTCTCGTACCGCCCGTGCAGCCGTGCCCCGTACGTGCTCTCCATGATCAGCAGGTCGGCCTCCCCCGCCGTCGCCGGACTCCGCAGCAGCGCGATCTCGTCCCGCCCCAGGTCCCCGCTGAACACCAGCCGCCGGCGCTTCCCGCTCGCAAACTCCTCTATCTCCAGCTCCACAAACGCCGAACCCAGAATATGCCCTGCATTTCGAAAAGTGAGCGTCACCCCGTTCGCGATCGGTACAGGCCGCCCCTCGCCCACGCTCACAAACAGCGGCAGCGTATCCCGCGCATCGTCCCGCGTGTATATCGGCGCCACCGGCGGCTCCCCCCTGCGCGCCCGCCGCCGGTTCAGATACTCCACGTCCTTCTCCTGGATGTACCCGCTGTCCATCAGCATATACGCCGACAGATTCCGCGTCGCCGCCGTGCACCACACATTCCCGCCAAACCCCTGCTTCACCAGGTTCGGCAGCTTCCCCGTGTGGTCGATATGCGCGTGGCTCAGCACCACACAATCGATCGACGCTGGCTCCCACCGAAAATTCAGATTCCGCTCGTACGTATCGGCCCGCCGCCCCTGATACAGCCCGCAATCCAGCAATATCCGCTGCCCGTTCACCTCCAGCAGGTGCATCGACCCCGTCACCTCCCCCGCCGCCCCATCAAACGTAATCCTCATCTACCCCCACCCCCTATCCTGACAATCGGTCTCTGCTGTTTCTGACCACTGACCACTAACCACTGACCACTGCAGTTGTGCGGTCGGGCCTAGTCGGCCCTCCCTTGTGCGGGGGCTCCGCCCCCGCAACGCCCCCTCTCCTACACCCCCCCGCCGCAGAAAGTTTGAGCGAAATATGAACTTGGCGACCCGCTGCGACCAGAACTTCCCCCGCGTCCCGACGCGTCCCGACTGTGTGCCGGCGCAGGCACGGCAAAGCCCACTTATGCCCAACGTTCACCGCTATGAACCATCGACTTCCCGCTACAGAAACACTGATGCTACATTCCCCCCAGCCTGACCGCCCACAGTACACACAGAACATGGCTCGGCAGTTCACTAAAAACTAAAAACTGACTACTAAAAACTGCACCCCCCTAACCCCTGGCCCCTAACCCCTAACCCCTGCAGTTCCCCCCCTGGAACATTCGTGCGCGACAGGACTTGACACCGCACAGATGTTCTTGTATAATTGGGATAGGAATTGGGAAATACCTGTGATATTTGGGATAATCGTGAACCGTCAACCTGTGAACACTTCCAAAAATGATCGCAGCATTCTGATTGCAACTACGTCATAGCCAATCCATCAAACCAAAAGGAGGAACACAATGAAACTTTCCGATCGCCAGAAGAGCATGCTCGCCTTCATCGCCGAATTCGTCGAGGAAAACAACTACCCCCCCTCAATCCGCGACATCGGCACCGCCTGCAGCATCTCCAGCACCTCCGTCGTCAAGTACAACCTCACCAAACTGGAGAAGGACAAGCTGATCAGACGCGACAAGGAAGTCAGCCGCGGCCTCAGCCTCGACTGGGACCGCCTCCAGGAAGCCGGCCTCGCCGGCGACCTCGCAGGCGCGCCCCCCACCCACCAGGGCGGCGACGGCTCCGCATTCAACTTCTTCCAGGTGCCCGTCCTCGGCTACATCGCCGCCGGCGAGCCAATCCAGGTCGAAACAACCGACCACTACACCGCCGACGAATGGCTCGAGCTCAACGAGACCCTCTACCGCAACCCCGCCGAGCTCTACGCCCTCCGCGTCCAGGGCGACTCCATGATCGACGCCAGCGTCCTCGACGGCGACATCGTCATCCTTCGCCACCAGGAACGCGCCGAAAACGGCGAAATGGTCGCCGCCTGGATCGACACCCAGAACGAGACCACACTCAAACACTTCTTCCTCGAAGGGGACCAGGTCAGACTCCGCCCGGCCAACCCCAGCTATCCCGAAATGTTCCTGCCCGCCGCCGACGTCAGCGTCAAGGGCAAAGTGGTCTCGGTAATCCGTCAGCTCGAATAACGTCGGCCCACGATCAAGAGGGACATGCGGGGTCGAGCGTCAAATCTGGCCCCCGCACACAGCCTGCCGCATCCGCCCATCCCCCTGGCCGTGCCCTCCATCCCCCAACCGCACCGGCACCGTTGCGGCCGTAAATCCTTCCCCCTCAACCGCTCCATCCGCCGCAACCTGTTCATCCCGCTTCCCCCTCAACCGCTCCATTCGCCGCAACCTGCTCATCCCGCTCCCCCCCAAACCGCTCCATTCGCCGCAACCTGCTCATCCCACTTCCACCCCCCGCACCGCCAGCGCCTAAACGCTCTCGCCCCGCTGCGCCCCCCGCCGCAGCCTCTCCTCCGCCACCAACCGCGCCAGCTCACGCCGCACCTGCGCCCGCCGTTCCAGCAAAAAATTGAACTGCTCGTCACACCCCGCAATCGGCGCCGGATAGCTGCTGATTTCCTCCCGTATCCGCTCCCTCTCAGCCTCCAATCGGATCCGGGCCTCCTCGACCTCAGCCTCCTCGACTTCAGCCTCCCGATCCGCCTGCCCCGTCGCCGCCCGCCTCGCCCCACCTGATCCTGACACCTGACCACCCCCAAAGTCGTCGACCCGCCGCGAAACCGGCCCCCATTGTAGCACGCCCACCCGCCGCCTCCCCTTTCCCATCCCCACCGCCAAAACCCGTAGGGGCACCCCTTGTGGGTGCCCTCGTCCTCGCGGCCAGGTTGGAATGCATGCACAGGCCCCGTAGGGGCACCCCTTGTGCGTGCCCTTACCCACATTAAATATCATATATGGGAATGAACTGTCTGGACATCACATATAAGTACATCCCCACAAGCCCTAAACCTCCCATCGCGGGAACGCGCAATGCCGCCAAAATTACACATCGCCTGTGTAACTTTTCGACCCCATTTCAGGCGTCGCTACCAGAGTAAAAACTACTCATCCTCTGTGTAATTTCCCACCCCCCGTCGGCCCCAAAACCCTTCCCCTGTCTCGCTCAGAAATTCGATCCCATTCCCGTAAATCTTCCCTGCCCAATCCCGGCAGCCCAACCGCAAAAATCAGACAAATATGTAACCGTCTGCAGGCAACTTCGCCCTGCACGCGAATTCCGCTAGAATGCACTTGACACCTGACCGCTCGATTCAGGCAAATTCACAACAGAACATTCGCAACGAGGTTTCCATCAAGTGACCAAAGTCTCCATCGACAGGGAAACAATTCAGGCCGTTGCCCAGTTGATCGCCCAAAAATTTGACCCGGAGCAAATCATCCTCTTCGGCAGCCACGCCCGCGGCAACGCCGGCTCCCACAGCGACGTCGACCTCCTCGTCGTCCTCAAATCCCTCGACGACTGGCCCAAACGGGACAATCCCATTCGCGCTGCGATAGCGGAGCAGTTCATTCTGCCCGTCGATGTCCTCGTCACCACGCATGACCGCCTGGCAGAGCAGCGCGACAACCCTTACTCCTTTGCCAACACGGCTCTCGAATCCCAGGAAATCCTGTATGAGCGAGCGGCGTCCTGAACAGGACTGGTTCAAAAAGGCAGAACAAGATCTGGAAATGGCCCGACGTGCCATGCTTCCCAGCGATCCGATTCCCGAAATGGCCTGCTATTACGCCCGGCAATGTGCCGAAAAGCACCTGAAAGGGTTCCTGGTCTCCAGATCACATAGTTTCAACTTTGTCCATGATCTGTTCTATCTGACACAGGAGTGCGCGCAAAGCCAGCCTGCTTTCAGCCAACTGAAACTGGCGGCCGAGACTTTGGGCAGATACGGCGCCGGAGTACGCTACCCGCTGGAAAACTTCGTAGATCCCGACGTAGAAGAGGCGTGGGAAGCAATTGCACTAGCCGAAAAAGTCGCAACCTTTGTGAAGAACCAACGCTAGCTCCGCGGCCGCCTTCGCCCGCCTCCACACTTCCACTCTTAACTCTACGCCCTTCCCCATCCACACGCCCCCAGCATCCTCGAAACCTTCCCCACCGTCCGCCCCCACACTCCTGTACAATCACCTCAAAGGACTATCGCTCGCCCAATGGCTGTAGTATACTTAGCCCCATTCACCGGGCGCAGACCCTACCGGTCCGTGCCCCGACAACAGTCTGTTCAACTTTCATATCCCAATACCTCCTATGACCTCCCTGGCCCTGCCGCCCCATAACAGCGGAGGCAATTACGGGTCTACCTGAACTCACGCAACCAGCAGCAGGAGAAAATATCATGGCAAAAACCGGTCGGGCGGTCATCGCCCAAGGACAGGACTTCGAAGTTCGCGAATACCCCGTACTCGACCCTGAACCCGGCAAAGTGCTGCTCCGCCAGGAGCTCGCCGGAATCTGCGGCACCGACCTGCACATGTGGCAGAACGGCTTCCAGGGCGAAGTCGTCCTCGGCCACGAAAACGTCGGCGTTATCGAGGCCATCGGCGCCGGCGGTGCCAAAGACTACATCGGCCGCCCCCTCGAAGAAGGCGACCGCGTCATCTTCTCCCCTGGCACAGGCGGCTACGGCGCATACGGCTTCTACGACACACCCGATGTCGCCCCCCACTTCTACGGCGGGTTCGCCGACTACATCTATCTCGGCTTCGAAAATACCTGCATGCTCAAGACCAGCTGCTCGCCCGAAGTCGCCGTGCTCACCGAGCCCTACACCATCGGCGTCCACGCCGCCATGCGCGGCAAAGTACAGCTCGGCGATACCGTCGTCGTCCAGGGCAGCGGCGCCATCGGCCTCGTTACCCTCCTCTGCGCCAAACAGATGGGCGCCGCCAACATCATCGTCGTCGGCGGCCCCGCCAGGCGCCTCGAACTCGCAAAAGAGTTCGGCGCCGACGTCACCATCAACATCGAGGAAGTCACCAGCGTCGAAGAGCGCACCGAGCAGGTCTACTGGCACACACCGCTCAAACGCGGCGCCGATATCGTTTTCGAATGTTCCGGCTTCCTCGCCGCCACGCCCGAAGGACTGGGCTACCTGCGCGGCAGCGGCACCTACGTCGAGGTCGGCCACTTCGTCGACATGGGCTCCATCGACTTCAACATCAACCAGCTCCTCATGCGCAAAAATCTGACCTTCGAGGCCGTCTGGGGCAGCACCTACGAGCACTTCGTGCGCGGCCTGCCCATTCTCGAGAAGAACGAATTCCCTTACGGCGAAATGGTCAGCCACAAACTGCCCCTCGACCGCGTGGGCGACGGCTTCCACGCCCTCGACGGCACCTACCGCCTCGGCGACGAGCAAGTAATCAAGATCGCCGTCAAAGCCTGGGACGACTAGCGCCCGGTGATGGCTGTTGGACCAGCGAATTGCTTCAGCAAAGTATTGCAAATCCGCAAAGGACAGCGATGTCACGCCAGGAGAATCCGATAGCCTCTGATGTTCTTCGCGTCCCTTCGCGGAAAGAATTATGGTGTACTCCATATCCCCGCCGCACACGCAGCGGGTCTCAACCAGGCAAAGGAGATTGCCATGCCGTTCGGAACCGGCGCCTATCAGTACGAAGTAATCGAAAACTGGGCCAAACTGCCCGCAGAATGGCAGTTCGGCTGGGTAGCCGCGGTCGCCTGCGATTCTCAGGACCGCGTCTTTGTCTACTCCCGCAGCGAGCATCCCCTCGTCGTCTTCGATAGCGACGGCAACTTCCTCGCCTCCTGGGGCGAAGACGTCATCGAGGACGCCCACGGCATCTTCATCGACGACGAGGACAACGTCTGGTGCACCGAACGCGAGACCCACTGCATCTTCAAATTCAACGCCCAGGGCGAACTCGTCATGACCATCGGCACGCCCGGCCAGGAAGGCGCCCCCGGCGAACCCTTCCGCCTGCCCACCGACCTCGCCGTCGCCTCCAACGGCGACCTCTTCATCTCCGACGGCTACGACAACGCCCGCGTCCACAAATACTCCGCCGCCGGCGAACACATCCTCTCCTGGGGCGACTGGGGAGAAGGCCCCAGCCAGTTCACACTCTCCCATTGCGTCCGCCTCGACAAGGACGACCGCGTCTGGGTCTGCGACCGCACCAACGACCGCATCCAGCTCTTCGACACCGACGGCAACTTCCTCGAAGAGCGCACCGGCCTCCTCAAACCCGACACCATCTACTTCGACCCCAATGGCGAAGTCGTCTACGTCGCCGAGCTCGAGCAGCGCGTCAGCGTCTGGACCCTCGACGGTGAGCTCCTCAGCCACTGGGGCGGAGCCCAACCCAGCGACAAACCCGGCGAGTTCGCAGCCTGCCCCCACGGCATCTGGGCCGACTCCCGCGGCGACCTCTACGTCGGCCAGGTTCAGGTCGACGACGGCCTCCAAAAATTCCGCCGCCTGTAAAAGGTGAAACACGCAAGGGTCGATTTTCGCGGACCCTGGAACTTCAAGCGTGCATCGCGAAGATGGGGCAGACAGAACGATGGAAATACTGCCAGTGATTCCAATCGGCTGGCCGGGGACTTTCGTGGTCATCATGGACCAGAATTCGAAACTGCAGGTCTGTCTCCTGGCAACCCAGAGAAAAGATTAGAATGACCCGCTTCGACACCTCCGTCCTCACTCCCGACCCCGACACCCGCCGCCCAATCCTCGCCGTCCTCGACGTCGCCCTCGACGCCGTCGACCCCTTCGCCGCTGTCCAAAACGTCCTTCAGCGCCAGGACGAATCCCTGACCGTCACCGACCCCGCTGCCTCCGAGCCCGCTGCCGCGTTGACATACGACCTGCGCCGCTACCGCCGCATCTTCGTCGTCGCCGCCGGCAAGGCCGCCGCGCCAATGTCCAGCGCCGTCGAATCTCTGCTCCAGGACCGCATCAGCGGCGGGTTGGCAGTAACCAAGTACGACCACGCCCAGCCCGCCGACCCTTCTTCAACTACGCAGTCCACCGTTCGCGTCGTCGAGGCCGGTCATCCCCTTCCCGACGAGGCCGGCGTCCTTGCCGGCAAAGATATGCTTGCCCTCGTCGATCAGGCCGGCCCAGACGACCTGGTAATCGCCCTTCTCTCCGGGGGCGGCTCCGCCCTGCTGGTTGCCCCGGCACTTGAGATCACCGGGAACTCCGGCCAGACCTATCCAGCGCTCACCCTGTCCGACATGCAGGCCATGACCGACGCCCTCCTCGCTTGCGGCGCAACCATCAACGAGATGAACTGCCTCCGCAAACACGCCAGCGCCGTCAAAGGCGGCCAGCTCGCCCGCGCCGCCGCGCCCGCCACGCTCCTGACACTAGCCCTCAGCGACGTCATCGGTAGCCCACTCGATGTCATAGCCAGCGGCCCCACCGTCCCCGACGTAAGCACCTGGGCCGATGCCTGGGCCATCGTCGAAAAATACGGCCTGACCAAGGCCCTGCCCGCTGTCATCCTCAACCGCCTGCAGGCCGGGCTGGCCGGCGACATCCCCGACACACCCAAACCGCACGATCCAGCCTTCGCCGCCAGCTACACACTCGTCGTCGCCGACAACCGCACCGCCGCCAGCGCCGCCCTCGCAAAGGCAACCGAACTCGGCTTCAACACCATCCTGCTCTCGACCTATGTCGAAGGCGAGGCCGCCGAAGTCGCCAAGGTGCTCGTCGGCCTGGGCCGCGAAGTGCAGGACAGCGGACTCCCCGCGCCCGCGCCCGCCTGCCTGATCCTCGGCGGCGAAACCACCGTCAGCCTTGGTGACAATCCCGGTCAGGGCGGCCGCAACCAGGAGCTCGCCCTCGCCGCCTCCCTTGCCCTCCAGCATCTGCCGGGCATCACCGTCGTCTCTCTCGCCACCGACGGCACCGATGGACCCACCGACAGCGCCGGCGGTCTGGCCGACAGCGGCACCGTCCACAGAGGCGAGCTCGCCGGCCTCTCCGCCGCCGACCACCTCCGCCGCCACGACGCCTATCCCTACCTGCGCGCCGCTAATGACCTGCTTCTGACCGGCCCGACCCAAACCAACGTCAATGATCTTCTCTTCGTATTTGTCCAGGAAATGTGAGAAAATGCAGAAACAATTTGCCCCCCGCAAATGAAATCGGGAATCCGTTCCAATCCCTTACACGCACAGGAGTTGAATTTCATGCCTAAGTTGACAGTGGAAAATGTTGGCACGTTCGATGTACAAGCTGGCAAACGTCTGGTCCTTGCTCTGGTTGAGGACGCAGCCGTCGACCAGCTGCATGCCTGCGGTGGCAACTGCAAGTGCACCACCTGCCGCGTCGCCTTTGTCGGTGGCGAACCTGCAAAAATGACCGTCGCCGAAAAAGAGAAGCTGGCCGAAAAGGGGCTGTCCGGTGTGCGCCTGTCCTGCCAGTGCCTCGTCGAAGGCGATATGACCGTCCAACTCATCAGCCGCCTCGAAGGCAGTGGCCGCCCCGACCCCGGCCCACCCCCGGAAACGACTATTCAGCCGGATCCGGAGTGGACAACCACAGACTGAAATCACTAAGCAGGCCTCCGCGCCGGCCTTTCGTCGGGGGAACACCTGAACGGGAAACTACCCTATCAAGGCCTCCCATTGTGAGCCGGCGCGTAGCAGGCTCTCCCGCTCTCGGCCTCTGCGGCCGCAGAGCTTCATTTCCCTCTTGACCTGAGCTTTTCCGCGTGAGGCGAACTTGACCAGCCAATCAGCACATCCCACACCTGACACGGGCGCATCCGCGCCCGCCCACCGGCCGGTACTGATCTCCGCCATGCAGCTGGAGGACGAGCTCAAGAGCGGCAAAAGTACCGTCTGGGATCTTATCGACATCGCCCGCCGGACCGGCGCCGACGGCCTGGAGCTGCGCCGGGAGACGTGGCCCCGGCTCGATGCCGAACTGACCGAAGCGGCCCGCCACATCGCCGGCGCCGGCCTCCTGGTTACATACGCCACGCAGGCCACCCTCTTCGGCAACACCGAGTCCGCTCTGCAGCTCCGCCAGGACATCGACTCCGCCGCCGCACTCGGCGCGCCGATCGTCCGCTTCTTCCCCGGTCCCACGCCACCCCCCGACGATCAGGTAGGCTGGGCCCGCGCCCGGCAAGTCGTCGACTACGCCGCCGCCCAGAACACCACAATCGCCCTCGAAAACTACGCTCGCACCCCCGGCGGCACCCTGGCAGAGGTCCGCGGGGCCCTCTCCCGTCTGGACTCTCCCGCGCTCCGCACCAATCTCGACATGGGAAACTACCCCAACCACGGCCAGGACGTCGTCGCCGCCATCGATGCCCTGTCAGACAAGATCATCGCCGCCCACCTGAAGGACAAGACCGCCAATCCCGCCGATCCCCCGGCCCCCCTCGGCACAGGTGTCCTGCCTCTAGGCGGCATTCTCAACGCGCTCGATCAGCTGCCCCAACCTGTCTTCTACATCTTCGAATTCCGCGGCGTCGGCGACCCCGTGGGCGGCATCCAAAACAGCCTTGCCTATCTCAAGCAACGGGCGAGTAAACCATAGACATGTTTCTGAACGATAGGCGTGGCGTCAAGGCCTCCTCCGAGTCTCTCCTCCCGGAGTTCAGCACACATCAGAGAGCAGTGCAATGAGCGACAGGGATTCTCTGGTCGGCAAGAAAGCACTCGTTACCGGCGTCGACCACGGCGGCATCGGCCAGGGCATCGCACTCGAACTGGCCCGCCGCGGCGCAGCCGTCGTCTGCCACTACCCCTACAGCGACGAGGGCGCAGCCGCTGCCGTTGCCCAGATCCGCGCCGCCGGAGGAATCGCCGCTGCCGTGCAAGGCGACTTCACCCAGGCCGCCGAACTTTGCGCCCAAGTCGTAGAGGATGCCGCCAACCATCTCGGTGGCCTCAATGTGCTCGTCAACAACGCCGGCCTCACCGAGACGCGCTCGATTGCCGACGTCACCCCCGACCACTTCGAAAAACTGTTTGCCATCAATGTACGCAGTCACATCTTTTGCATCCAACGCGCGCTGCCCTACATGAACGAAGCAGGCGGCGGGTCGGTGATCAATCTTGCTTCCGTGCACTCCCACTCCGGCGTCCCCGATTACTCCGTCTACGCCGCCACCAAGGGCGCAGTCGCCGCCCTCACTCGCCATCTGGCCGTCGAGCTGGCCCCGCAGAAGGTACGGGTCAACGCCATTGCACCCGGTCTCATCGAAGTGCCCCGCTACTTCGCAGACATTCCCGATTACAACCCCGCCATTTTCGAAGCCACAGTGCCCTGGGGTCGCCTGGGCGCACCCGCCGACATCGGCCATGTCGCCGCCTTTCTCGCCTCCGACGGCGCCGATTTTCTGACCGGCCAGACCATCTATGTCGACGGCGGCACCGTCTCATATATGTCCTTCGGCGCCCATCTGGACGGCCAGGACTGGAGTTCCGGGAATTGAGCGCCGCACTCGGCTTGCTCTGACTCATGCAGTCGAGTCTCATCGCGACGATCTGACCCCAAGTTCGACCCCGTCATCACCCAGAAGTCGCCCCGGCGCCGGCTCTCCTCCAGCCCAGCTGACCCCCCTTGGCTCTCTGACTCTTGTCAGAATCCCCCCGCCTGAGTACAATTACCTTGCATTTTGCACAGACTCTTTTTCATACATTTCCGAGAGGAAGGAGAAACTGAAATGGATCGACGAAGATTCCTGAAAGTGGCGGCAACAGGTGCGGTAGGCGCAGCCGCCCTGACCGTAGCCGGCTGTGAACAGGCCGGAGTAATGACTCCGGGCCAGCTCGAAGGCGCCGTCTCAGAGGACGCAAGCCTGCCCGAGATCGAATGGCAGATGGCCACCAGTTGGCCCCCCGCCCTCGATACCATCTTCGGTGGCGCCGAGACCGTTGCCCAGCGCGTCGAGTCCATGACGCAGGGCAAATTCAAAATCGAAGCCCGCGCCGCCGGAGAGCTCGCACCTGGCCTGGAAGTCCTGAACGTCGTCGAAGAGGGAGCTGTGCCCATCGGCCATACAGCCTCCTACTACTACATCGGCAAGAGCCCCATCACCGCTTTCGGCACGGCCCTGCCGTTCGGCCTCACCTCCCGCCAGCAGGACGCCTGGCTCTATGAAGGCGGCGGCCTGGAGATGCTGCAAACGGTCTACGCCGAAAAATTCAACACCATCCAGTTCCCCGCCGGCAACACCGGTGTGCAGATGGGTGGCTGGTTCAACAAGGAGATCAACTCAGTCGCCGACATGGAAGGTCTGAAGATGCGCATCCCCGGCCTCGGCGGCCGCGTCATGGACCGCCTGGGTGTAACCGTGCAGGTGCTGCCCGGCGGCGAAATCTTCCAGGCCCTGCAGACCGGCGCCATCGACGCCGCCGAGTGGGTCGGCCCCTACGATGACGAAAAACTGAGCTTCCACAAAGCCGCCAGCTTCTACTACTTCCCAGGCTGGTGGGAGCCGGGCCCATCCCTGGAAATCCAGGTCAATCTCGATGAGTGGAACAAGCTTCCCGAGCAGTATCAGGAAGTCCTCAAGACCGCCGCCTACGCCGCCAACGCGACCATGATGGCGCGCTACGACGCCAAGAATCCGGCCGCTCTTAGCCGCCTCATCCAGGACGCCGACATCACGATGCTGCCCTTCCCGGACGATGTTTTGCAGGCTGCCGAAGAGTCCGCATTCGAGTTGTTCGACGAGACCGCCGCCGGAGACGCCGACTTCGCATCGATCCTTAAGGAATGGTCCGCCTTCCGTAGCGCGATTCAGGCCTGGCACGGTCTTGCCGAGCGCGGTTACCTGCAATACGTGGGCCGCAGCCGCTGATCTAACCATGCCCGCCGTGCATGGCTTTCAATGTCATGATGATCCGGGAAACGGGAGAGCGTCGCAGAGCGCTCTCCCGTTTCGATCAACACGACAACTGATGCCGACTTTTCATGTGAACTTTCCTGCTGGCGCGCAGGGGAAGGAGAATCCTGCAATGGACAGGAGGAGTTTTCTAGGGTTGACTGCAGCGGGCTCAGCCGCACTGAGCATAGCTGGCCGCGCACAAGCCGGCCTGATTCCCCCGGTTCAGATCGAGAACGCAGTGGCGGAAGACGCCCGCCTGCCGGCCATCGAGTGGCAGATGGCAACCAGTTGGCCGGCCGATTTGGACTCGATTTTCTGGGGTGCGCAACTGTTTGCCAACCGCGTCGCAGCCTTGACCACTGGCAAGTTCCTGATCCGCCCCCGCGCAGCCGGTGAACTGGCTCCCGGTCTGGGTGTATTGAACGCCGTCGAAGAAGGAACTGTCCCTATCGGTCACACCGTCTCCCACTACTATACTGACAGGGGCTTTGTCATTGCCCTCAACAACGGCCTGCCCTTTGGTCTGACGGCCCGACAGCAAAACGCGTGGCTGTACGAAGGCGGCGGCTTGGAAAAACTTCAGGAAATCCATGCAGAACGGTTCAATATCATTCAGTTCCCTGTTGGCAACTCCGGCGTCCAGATGGGGGGCTGGTTCAATAAAGAGATAAACTCCGTCTCCGATCTGGCAGGGCTGAGGATGCGCATCCCTGGCATCGCCGGCCAGGTGTTGGAGCGGCTGGGCGTATCCGTGCAGATGTTGCCCGGCGGCGAGATCTTCCAGGCCCTTGAGAGCGGGGCTATCGACGCCGCCGAGTGGGTCGGGCCCTACGAAGACGAGAGGATGGGCTTCCATACGGCCGCCAGCTACTACTATTACCCCGGTTGGTGGGATCCTGGCTCGTCAGTCGAGGTCCAAATCAATCTGAACGAATGGAATAATCTGCCGCAGCAGTATCAGGAAGCGCTTAAAACTGCCGCATACGAGGTAAATGTGAGGGTGATGGCGCGCTACGATGCCAGGAACCCGGTCGCACTCCGTCGCTTGATCAACGACGGCGGTGTCAAGCTGCGGCCGTTTCCCGATGATCTGCTGAAAGATGCAGAGGAGGCCGCCTTCGAGCTTTTCGACGAGACCGCCGCCGCTGATGCAGACTTTGCTTCCATCTTCAAAGATTGGCTGGCATTCCGCGACGCCATTCATGCCTGGCATGGTCTGGCCGAGCTCGGCTACCTGCAATACGTGGGCCGAAACCGCTGACATGCGCCGGGAAACGCCGAAATGCCGGCGGCGACGACCAGAAAAGCAAAGGGGCGAGCGCACGCTCGCCCCTCTCTCCTTTCCGGACTGTTGTCTTATCTGCCTATGATGCCGCTTCCACCAGCCAGGTCACCGTCTCCGGAACCAGTATAACGATCACGAGAGCTATGCCTTGTAGCACCATAAACGGCAATGCGCCCTTGTGTATATCCGCAGTCTTCACCTCTGGAGGCGCCACGCTCTGCAGATAGAATAGCGAGAACCCGACCGGCGGTGAGATGAACGCCATGTTCAGATTGATCGCCATCATCACCCCGAACCAGACCATCTGCGCATTGGTGAAGCCCAGCTCTAAGGCGGCAGGCACAAACAACGGCATCGCGATAAAGCTGATCTCAATGAACTCCAGATTGATGCCCAACAGGAAAATCGCGATGTTGGCGACGATCACAAACCCCCAGAACCCGCCCGGCAAACTCGTCAGCAAGCCCTGTACGTAGTCCTGCCCTCCCAGGCGGTCGAAGACTAGCCCGAAATAGGTCGAACAGAACAATATCATGATCACCAGTGCGGTGATATTGGCCGTGGATCGTGCCGCGTCCTTGATCAGCTTCCAATTCAGATTCCGGTTGAACGCCGTGAGAATACAAGCGCCGATCGCGCCCACCGCGCCCGCTTCCGTCGGTGTGGCGATGCCCTGAAAGATGCTGCCCAGCACAGAAAAAATCAGTAGAACTGGCGGAACGACCGCAATCAGAGTCTGGCGCATCAATGCCGCACCCTGCACAGTTCGTGCTTCGGGCGGCAGAGCCGGCGCGTCTTGCGGGCGGACAATGGCTATGGCTATCACGTACAGCGCGTAGAGACCCGAGAGAATCAGTCCCGGAATCAGCGCGCCCACGAACAGATCGCCCACGCCCACCCCAATCTGATCGCTCAACACCACCAACACCAGGCTCGGCGGCAGCAACTGCGCCATCGTCCCCGACGCCGTAATTATCCCTGTCGCAAGCTGGTGATTGTATCCATAGCGCACCATGATCGGCAGCGACAGCAGCCCCATCACAATGACGGTGGCCGCCACCACCCCGGTAGCCGCCGCCAGCAGCGTCCCTACCAGTACCACCGCCAGGGCCAGACCGCCGCGCATCGCTCCCAGCAAGATGCCGACCGTCGTCAACAACCGCTCAGCCAGCCCCGACTTTTCGAATATCGCCCCCATAAAGACGAAGAATATAATTGCCAGCAGCGTAAAGTCCGACATCGTGCCGAACCAGCGGTTGGGCAGCAGCTTGATCCAGTTCATGTTGAATATGCCCAGCGCCCAGCCAATCAACATGAAGACGAAGGCGGTCCCGGCAAATGAAAACGCTACCGGATATCCATACAGGATCAGCACAAAAAACAGTATGAACATCACAATTGCCAGCCATTCCAACCCCATAGTCACTCCCTTTCGTGTGACCCGCCCCGCAAAATTACCAACCTTCTCCAGACCCGAAGACTGCCGCCGGCGGCGTCAACTGGCCCGCAGAACCCTTACTCGATCCGCAAGGCTTCCTGGTGCTCTGTCAAATCCATGGCCTCTTCATCCTCGCCTCGCAAAACTGCATACAGCTTGATCAACTCGGAAATCGCCTGCAACAGCAAGAGCGCAAAGGCAACGATGATCATTGTCTTCAGAGGCGCGCGCGGCAACCCATCCGGATCAGGCGACATTTCCCACTGCCGCCAGGAGGTCATCACCGGATTTACTGACACCCAGACGCCGATGACGCAGTAGGGAACAAGCAGGAACAGATGCCCCCAGAAGTCAAGCATCGCCTGGCGCTTCCTGTCCCAGTTCGCATAGATGAAGTCAACGCGTACGTTGATGCCGTTCTTGAGGATATAGGCAAAACCCAGAAAGAAGACCAGCGAGTACAGATACCACTGCATCTCAATGAAGAGATTGGAGGACAACTGAACGCCAATGAACTGCCCCAGATAGCGCACAAGCACATTGTAGAACCCAACCGCTACCGTAATGATCACAAGATACACAGACACGCCGCCAATTCGTTCTGATAGGTTGTCAATGAGTCTCGACACTTGCAGAAGTACCGTTAACATCGTCACCGTTCCTATATATGTGCGGTACGCTGACCCGGCGCGGCCCGTAACAATCTCCAGCTTCAAATACTCTGCTCAGGACTGCCCTATCTTACCCGAAACGGACCAATACACAATATCCGGAAGAACCTGCTCGCAAAGAGCACAGATAATGTCGCTTCCTGTCGCCCAACACGGCCACAGGCTGTACTGCCCCCAACTGCTGACGCTCCCACTCCACCACCGCCAATTCGATACCATGGACTGGACGAGCGAAGCCGGCACCATCCCTCCTTACACTTCACTCCCCACTTTTCACTTTTGCGGCGGTCGGCCGCAAGCGGCCTCCCTTGTGCGAAGGGATTCCCCTCGCAACGCCCCCCTTCATAACAAGCCTCGCCCTCCCTGTAGCCGCAATCGCAGGCATGTCGCCCACCGCAAGCGTTTCGCCTCCCCCTCAGTATTTCGCGCCCCCGAGAGTGGCAGGCGCGGGCATTCCCCTCACCTCACGCTGAACACGAATATCAGCACAGGATAGCTCAGGTGTCCAATAATGGGAACTTATATCGGATGTGGCTAAGTGTTTGCCTGTGCAGTATAATTAGGTTGTACAGAATCTATACTCATTTTCGACGGCTACTCGAACGCTACAAAGATTTAGTTCAAAAGGATCTTCAATGGTTTTTCAACAATCTCAAGTTAAGGTCGGCGTTTACGTTGACGCCGCCAACATCTATCGCAATGGCGGCTCCCGAATGCAGTATGACGTACTGCGCGAATTCGCCTGCCGGGATATGGGCGAACCGGTCCGCCTCAACGCCTACGTTACCCATGACGCCGAACGTGCCCAGTGGGACATCGACTACCGCGTCGGCGCGTTTCGCTTCCACTCCGCTCTGCGCGATCTGGGCTACAAAGTGATTATCAAGCGTGTACGCTGGTATGATGACGAGACAGGCAACCGCTATGCCAAAGCCAACTCCGATCTGGATCTGGCAGTGGACGCGCTGCTCCAGTCTGAAAACCTCGACAGAGTCCTGATCGCAACCGGTGACGGAGATTTCGTTCAGGTCGTGCGCGCTCTCCAGAACAAGGGCTGCCGCGTGGAAGTCGTCGCCTTCGATAATGTCTCAGGTAATCTGCGGCAGGAGGTGGATCTATTTATGTCCGGCTATCTGATCCCCAATCTGCTTCCCGTCCCCGACGGCTCCGCCGATTGGGGCAAGGCCGACTCCACTGTGCGCGGCTGGTGTTACTACTACAACGAGGATAAGGGCTTCGGCTATATGCGTTTCCTGACCAAGGTGTCACCCCATCTGTGGCTGGTTGACAAACGCAAGAGCCCCGATTCTCCTTATGAGAGCGCATTCTTCCACTTCTCGATGATGCAGGATGAGTCCGCAAAGGACTACCTGCCAAGCCGCGAACATATATTTGAATTCCGGCTCATCCCCTCGGAACGCGACCAGAGCGAACTCACCGCAACAAACATTCGCATGGTCTGCTCTCTGTAGCGGTAGCTTCCCATTGCAGTTGGCCGCGTATTCGCGTATCATTGACCGCGTGACGCTGTCTGCCCGCGCGCCTAACCCATTGCCGCCCTTCCCACCAGGAGCCAGAACCCCATGCCTGCCGCAATCTCTGCCCAGCAACCGCTCGCCGTAGAAGCCGGCGCCAAAGTCCTCATGTCCGGCGGCAATGCCATCGACGCCGCCGTAACCGCCGCTCTTATGCAGGCCGTGGTCAGCCCCCAAATGTGCGGCATCGGCGGCTATGCAGTGATCAATCTGCACCTGGCCGGACAGTCAGGTTCCATCGGAATCGACGCGCCCGCGCTCGCAGGCGCCCTCGTGAAGGACGACATGTGGGTGGAAAAGCTCATCCGCCCCAATCCCGGCGGCTGGGGCTTCTTCCTTGATGGCAACGTCAACGAAGCCGGCTACACCTCCGTCTGTACTCCCGGTGCGGTCAAGATGTTCTCTGCGCTGCTTGAGCGCTGGGGCACCATCGACTTCGAACAGGCCGCAGAACCCGCCATCCGCACCGCCCAAGACGGCTTTGTCGTCACCGACTCCCTCGCCGTCGGCTGGAAACGCTCCAACCAGTACTGGGAGGGGATGAGCCTGCGCGACTACATCAACAGCAACCCGGAAGCCCGCCGCATCTATCTCCGCGACGATGGCCAACCATATGACACCGGTGAAACGCTCCGAAACCCGGACTACGCCGCCTCACTGCGCCACATTGTCCAACACGGCAGCGAAGACTTCTACCACGGCCAGTTCATGGAGCGCATGGCATCCGACCTGGCCGCCAACGGCAGTTTCGTCACCCGGCAGGACTTTGAACAGTACAGCCTGCGCGAGGACGCTTCCCTCTCCGGCAGCTATCGCGGCCACGCCGTCACCAGCTCCACCCCGCCGCACGGCGGCGCAACCCTCGTCGCCATCCTAAACATCCTGGAGGGTTACGATCTGGCCGCTATGGGCCACAACTCGGCCGACTACATCTACACCGTCGGCCTCGCCATGAAGGCCGCCTTCGCCGACCGCAACCCGCACCTGGCCGACACCGAATTCGAGGACGTGCCCCTCGACTGGATGATGTCCCAAGATCGGGCCGCCTTCTGGCGCGAACGCATCGACAGCGGCCAGCCCATCGAACCTGCACCCTCCCAGCCGGAGACCCCCCACACCACGCACCTCTCAGTCATCGACGCCCAGGGCAACTGCGTCTCACTAACACACTCGCTCGGCTCCTCTTCAGGTGTCATCACCCCCGGCCTAGGCTTCATGTACAACAACTCGATGGTCAACTTCAACCCCCTGCCCGGCCATCCCAACTCCATCGCCCCCGGCAAAGGCCGCACCACCGGCATGACCCCGACCATCGTCTACAACAAGGAATCATCCGACGGCGGCGACCAACCCCTCCTCGTCCTGGGAGCGCCCGGTGCCACCCGCATCATCACCTCCGTCCTGCAGGTGATCCTCAACGTCATTGACTTCGGCATGGACATAGAAAAAGCCGTGCACGCCCCCCGCTTCGACTGCCAGCTCGACGCCATCAACTGCCAGCGCCGCATCCCCGTCTGGGTCCTCGACGAAGTCAACAAACGCCATCCCGCCGCCCACATCCCCTACAGCCACGGCGGCCTCGCCCTCGTCCACGCCCTCCACATAGACCCCCAGACCGGCGCGCTCAGCGGCGCCGCCGACACCGGCGCCGAAGGCATGGCTGTGGTCGTATAGTTCGAATATCAAGAATGGATTGCTGTTTGGGACGGGCAGCTTGGAAACCCATGGCTTGCAGACCGAAATGAAACTCTACACCATCGGCTTTACCCAGAAGAGCGCCGAGACCTTCTTCACCCAACTCAAACAGTCGGGTGTCCGCACACTGATCGATTCTCGCCTCAACAACCGGTCGCAACTCTCCGGCTTTGCCAAGCAGAACGACCTCCGGTACTTCCTGCACGAAATCGGCAAGATCGACTACCTGCACCTGCCCCAACTCGCGCCTACTCAGGACATCTTCGACGCATTCAAAAAGAAGAAGGGGACGTGGGAAGCTTATGAGCGTTCCTTTCGTACCCTCATGGCTGCCCGCAAAATCGAAGAAGAGCTCCCACCGGAACTCTTCGATAACGCCTGTCTCCTATGTAGCGAGCACAAGCCACACCACTGTCACCGTCGTCTCGTCGCCGAATACCTCCATGAAAAGTGGGACGGGATCAACATCGAGATCGAACATCTCCAACCAACGGACCCCGCCTGAATCGTCGGCCCGCCCTGGAACTGCAGGCAAGTCAATCGTCTTCCGATCGCCGAAGCGCAGAACCTCACCGGTCCGGCTCAAACACAGACCCGTCCAACACCGTCTGCAAACCCGCCGACACCAGGTCCAGCCGCCGGATCTCCTCCACCGGCAGCTCCAGGCCGACCGCTCCCACAGTGTCCTCAATGTGCGCCGGCACATCCGCACCCGAGATAATGCAAGTCACCTCCGGCCGTGACAATATCCACGCCTGCGATACCTGTCCAGGGGTCGCCCCCACGCGCTCGGCCACTGCGATCACCTCCGCCACCACGTCCGCCGCCCGGTCCCGCAATGTGTCCTGGAAAGCGTGCCGCCGCCGCCCGCCCCACAGGCTGTTCTCCTCCGGCATACTATCTGGCGTGTAAGTTCCGCTCAGCAGGCCAACCGCCAGCGGGCTGAATACCATTACGCCCAGCCCCATTTCCGCCACCATCGGAAACATCTCCCGCTCCAACTCCCGGTTCAGCAGATTATAGGGATTCTGCACCGTGATCGCCGGCGCCGCGTTCAATCGCTCCTGCACCCGCAGTGCCTTCATCACCTGCCACGCCTGGTGGTTGCAGATACCCACATAGCGCACCTTGCCCTGCTGCACCAGGCTGTCCAGCGCCCCAAACGTCTCCTCCACTGGCGTCGTTTCGTCCAATCCGTGGATCAAATAAACATCGATCCGGTCCGTATTCAGCCGGCGCAACGACCGCTCTGCCTCGCGCAGAATATGGTAGCGGGAAAGGCCGCTGTCGTTGGGGCCATCGCCAATCTCCCCCCGCACCTTGGACGTGATAACCACATCATCCCGCCGCCCTTGCAGCGCCTTCCCCAGCAGCACTTCCGAGGTGCCTCTGAACGCCCGGTCGTCGCCCAGCCCATAGATGTTGGCGCAATCGAAAAGATTCACACCCAAATCCAGCGTAGCCGCCACCAGATTGCGTGCCTCCTTTTCGTCGTGCTGGCCTCGCAGCCCAAGCCCCAACGCCACGCGCGAAACCTTCACGCCCGCGCTGCCAAAATTCACGTATTGCATCCCTCTCTCCTCGTGTTCGCAAGCGGATTCAGGTCGGTATCCCAAAACTCCGCCTTGCCGCATGTTCCCTGTCGTCCTGATTCGCAGTATAAAGGTTCGCTCAGGAAGATTCAACTGTCATACCATTTGTCGGTTCAAAACCTGGCTGATGGTTGCCGGCACAGGGCAACTGCATCTGAATTGGGCTGCAAAACAGGGCAAATGGTGTACATCTTAAAATGGGGGGTAAACTTTCCTATACCTTGGATTGCATCGGAGCCATGTTCAGTCCGCGATCAACGCTGAGGCAGAGGAAGCGCCGTTTCTAACCCCTGGCCCCCAGCCCCTAACCCCTGCAGTTCTGGGCGGTCGGGCCTATTCGGCCCTCCCTTGTGCGGGGGCTCCGCCCCCGCAACGCCCCCTCTCCTACAACATGCCTCGCCGACCGGGTGTCGACATTGGTAACAGGTCCCTAATTGAAAGGGTTTCGCCAAACCACGTCGCGCCAGTCCCATCAAATCCCCGTAGATGCCGGCCCTGTGCCTGCCTTCGCATCCCCTCCTGCTGACGGAACCCACGATAATGTCCGGCCTGGCGCCTCCCCTGCGTCTTTCCAAAAGCCGCTAGACTATTCCCACCCCAAATTTGGGTTGCACCCGGCAATTGCATCCAAAACAGTGGTATAATGTCCCTGCGCCAGAAAGTGGATAGGCATTACCGAGAGCCTACTGTCATCAAGCCATGACTCTCTCTGGCAGGGAATCTGAAGGCGAGGGAGGACCCTCCCAAGACTGGTAACCGCCCAGTACCCAACAGAGACAGCGAGAAAACGTGTGAGAAGCATGTCGCCAAAGTCCAATAGTAGGCAGACTGCCCGCTCTGACCCGACTTAACCCGACCTGAACCGTCCGGACTCGACGCTCTGCTCTCCCAACCGCCGGCTGACCTGCGTGTGTCTGTCGAATTTGAGACTCGTTGAGGGGTTGCCAAATCCGGGAACTGACTCCTGATACGCAAAAACTGATGCAAAAGCGTAACGACAACAAGGACCAGACAAAAAATTTCGCCCGCTTTTACCCGACTTTTCTGCCATTTCCGCCATTTCCGCCATTTCCGCCATATTCCCGCCAAAACACGACCCGCCATGTAAAGGTTCGTACAACTCTCGCAGACACTGGAACGAGACCCCCGGCGCCAGCCGGGCCCTAACTGCAGCCCATCATCTGAATCACATAAATCACAGTTCAGACATCACACAAACTCTCGTAAACGCTCATACGAGACAATCTGCACCGGCAAGTCCCTAACTGCAGCCCATCACATAAATTGCAAGAGCTGCAGTTCAGAAAACACGTAAACGCTCATAAGCTCTCGTCCAACGACCATACGAGTCAACCTGCACCGAATCTGAATTCCGTCTTTCCCTCCGATGCTAAACTGCTCCTGACTTTCACCCTCAGCCATTGGAGCAACGAGAACGCAGTCCACTGGGTCTTGGATGGGAACGACCGTCGCATCCGTCACGGCCATGCGCAACTCAACCTCGCCGTCTTGCGCCGCCTGGCTCCCAACCTCATGTGCAGAGAGAATAGCGCCAAAACCGGTAGTCCTGCCATACAAAAACGATCCGGTTGGAATACTGACTATTGCCTGAGAACGCTCTCCCAATGAGACGCGTATGCCCTGGGGTTGCCGCGGAATGACATGGTCACTTCGGCAGCAGTAAGATATGATTCCTCTTCGACCTCACCAAAAATAAAAGACACCAAAATTTTGACAGCCGTCGACTTTTTCGCTAGAATTCCCGCTTGATATTTAGTCCGCGACCGCCACTTCACTACGGCCGCAAAGATACGAATTCTTACCCGCGGCACAACAGAGAACTTAGCTGTAGCTCCCGAGAAGCCGCGCCCCATCAGGCATCACTACAAATCATTTTGTCCACATTCAAGGAGACAGGAAGAATGGAAAGCAAAGTAAGCCGACGTCAATTTCTCCGCATGGTTGGTGGCGCAGCCGGTGCTGTTGCCTTGGCCGCATGTGCCGCGCCTGCTGCCCCCGCGGCGGACGGCGGAGAAGCCATGTCCCAGGAGAAGATCGTCATCCGCTACGCTGGACTTGACGGTATGGGGGCCCGCGTCGAAGCATTTATGCTGCCGTGGGTCGAGGAAAACGGCTACGAACTCGAACGCGGCGCCTTCGGCCAGCAGGAACTGACCGACAAGATCATGCAGTCCGTCGCCACCGACACCTACCTGGCCGACATCTTCCAGTTCCCCAGCAACGCCCGCGCCGATGTCATCAACGCCGGTGCTCTGCAGGAGATCCCGACCGAGGTCCTGGAGGCCATCGACTTTGACGACGTCCTCCCCGGTATCGTCAATACCCTCTCATGGGAAGGCAAGATCTACGCCCTGCCCTACGACGGCGATATCCACTACTACTCCTTCCGCAAAGACCTGTTCGCCAACGAGGACATCAACAGCCGCTTCAGTAACACCTACGGCTTCGACCTCTCGCCCGACACTGGCGCCGTCACCTGGGATCAGTGGCGCAACATCTGTGAATTCTTCACCGGCTGGGACTGGAACGAAAACGGCGAGGACGACGACTTTGGCGCCGCCTGCATGACCAAGCGCGGCGATACCCTCTGGTGGGGCTTCAACTCGCGCGCCACCGCCTACGCCAAGCACCCCGATGACGATGCCTACTTCATCGACCTCGACACCGGCGAAGCCCGACTCAACAATCCCGGCTTCGTCCGCGCCCTCACGGAATGGGTCGAAGAAATGCAGAACTGGGCGCCTCCCGGCGGCACCAACTTCACCTACGGTGATTCCCTCAACGCCATGAACGGCGGCCGCGTCGCCCAGACCTACAACTGGGACGCCGTCACCAGCGCCACCTCGCCTGAGACCTCCGTCATCCAGGGCCTGCAGGGCTACAATATCCTTCCGGGCTCACACGAAGTCTTCAACTCCAAGTCCGGCGAATGGGACTACTTCGACATTCCCAGTCATGCGCCATTCCACGCCTTCGGCGGCTGGGTCATCGCCGTTTCCGCCCAGGTGGACGAACTGGCCTACGACGCCGTCTGGGGCTTCGTCACCCATCTGACCAAGCCGGAGAGCGGCCTGGCATTCGTTACCGATCTGACCGGCGCCAGCCCCTACCGCTTCAGCCAGATGGAAGCGGTCGAAGAGTTCGCCACCGGCCCGCTTCAGTTGGGCGAAGAAGTGGCGATGGACTATCTGAACGCCGCACGCGAGACCCTCGACCATCCCAACGCCGTCACAGACCAGGCCTTCGGCGGCTGGGTACAGTATCGTGACGCGCTCGAACTGGGCGTCTCCAAGGCGCTGGCCAACGAACTCCCGCCCCAGGATGCCCTGGACGAAGTCGCGGCCGCCTTTAACGAAATTAGCGAACGCATGGGCGGCCTCCAGCATCAGGCCGAACTGTACGCCCGCACCTTGGGCAAGTAACCGCAGATTGCAATGCCAGTGGCCAGAGACGGGCGGCGAAGAACCCGCCCGTCTCTGGCCGCTGACCGCTTCTCTTCTCTCAATCATATCGGCGTAACGGTCACGCCAGCCCGCCAATCATCCAGCGCACAAATGGCAACTGAACCCCAAATCTACCCCTCGAAACGATTTCGCTTCGAAATTCGGGACAACCTCTGGAAGTGGATCTTCCTGGTGCCCGCCGTTGCCATCATCCTCATCTTGCTGGCTGTCCCTGTGCTGTGGACCCTCTACGCAGCCTTTACCGATCTGCACCTCTACCGCATCGGGGATTTCGATACGAAATTCGTCGGTCTGGCCAATTTCGAAAAGCTGCTCAGCAATCGCTCCTTCTGGCGTACTGCCCGCAATACCGTCGTCTTCATGCTTGGTGTTGTGCCCACACAGCTCATCATCGGCCTTACCGTCGCACTGGCACTGAACAACATTACCCGCGGCCAGAAACTGTTTCGTACCTGGTTTCTGATGCCTCTCATGGTCAGCCCGGTCGTCGTATCCTTCATCGTTGGCCGCATGTTGTTCCAGGAAGACATCGGCCCCATCAATGACATCCTGCGCAGCTTCGGTTTCGAAGGCGTACCTTGGCTAACCAGCCCTACTTGGGCGATGGTCGCACTGATGGCCATCGACGTCTGGCAGTGGAGCTCCTTCATGATCCTGATGCTGTTGGCCGCGCTCCAGGGGGTGCCGCCCGACCTGCACGAGGCCGCCCGCGTCGATGGCGCCAATCAGCTGCAGGCGTTCTGGCGCATCACAGTGCCCCTGATCATGCCCATCACCATGACCGCGCTCCTGATCCGTATTATTGATGCTTTCAAAGTCGTGGAGATTATCATGGTGCTCACCGGCGGAGGGCCGGGACAAGCCACCGAATCGGTGACGCTTGCCATCTATCGCACCGGGGTCAAAGGAGGCGATCTGGCCTTTGGCAGCAGCCAAGCCTATTTCCTGCTGATTGTCCTGATGATCTTCGGCGGGGCATACCTTGTGCTGACAAGACGAGCGATGGGGAAGGACTGATGGGACTAGCCGCACAAAAACGGGTTCGCACGATCATATCCTACTGCATTCTGGGATTCTGGTCCTTTATCCTCCTCTTCCCCATGTACTGGGTCGTGATAACCTCTTTCAAGAACGCTATTGACATGTCGATCAAGGCGACTTACATGCCTTTTATCGACTTTCAACCCGGCCTGCACGCCTGGCGCTACCTCTTCGTCGACCGGCTCACCTGGTTCCTTGACCCCTTTATGAACAGCGTGCTCGTCGCCTTCATCTCGTCAACGGTCGCCCTGGTTATAGGCTCTAGCGCCGGTTACGCCCTCGCCCGCTTCGACTATGGCGGCCGCAACAATTCTATCGTTCTCGGCTTCATGTCCCAGCGTATGTTCCCCGGCGCGCTCTTCATTCTCGCCTTCCTCGTGATGTTCCGCGAGCTGGGTCTCCTCGACACCAGGCTGGCCCTGATCATCGTTTACAGCAGTGGCGCCATTCCTTTCATCGTCTGGGTGATGCGCGACTTCTTCGAAGGGCTTCCGGTGGAAATCGAAGAAAGCGCCATGATCGACGGCGCCAACCGCCTCGGCGTCCTCTTCCGTATCGCAATGCCCCTGGCCGCGCCCGGCCTGGTGGCCGTCTTCGTCCTTTCCCTCATCGGCGCCTGGAACGAGTACCTCGTCGCCCTCACGTTAACTTTCCGTGAAGCCATCACCATTCCCCTCTTCATGACCATGCAGGTCAGTCAGACCGGCTACACCGAATGGTGGAATATGAGCGCCATCTCGCTCGTGAGCGTCATCCCCGTCGTCGCAGCCGGCATGGCACTGGAGAAATACATCACCGGCGGCCTGACATTTGGCGCGCTCAAAGGCTGACCCAGCTGCGCTTGGCCGAAAGCCAGCCGTTTTACTCCGACACCTCTCCTTTGCGCCGCCGGCCCACCCACAGGCGCACTAGCCAGATCAGGACAGCCAGCGGAATCAGAAAGACCAGCAGCAACGGGGTCAAGTACAGCACCGCCCAGATCAGCGCCGTCAGCAAGCCTTGTAGCGTCGCCACCAGCGCTCGCAACGCGTTTCGGACCGGGCCGCTTGCGCTCCAGGGCTCCTCCACAATCGGCCGGAAGACGCTGTCCGGGATCAACTCAACCCAGATCGTCGAGAAATCGATCTGATTGTCCAGCAGGTTCTTGCGTCCCTGCAGCCTCTCGATCTCTTCCCGAATCTCCGTCAAGCTCCGGTGGACCGCCAGAATGTCCTCTACCTTGGCATTGGGCCTCTCACGCACCTCCGTTAGCAGGGCCAGCAACTCCGTCTCGGTTGCCCGCAGGTTTCGCAGCTGCGCATCCAGATCACTGTACTGGTCCGTAACATCCTGTCTGTTAACATTCAGGTAGTTCACATCCGTGGCCAGCGCCTGCAACAGGTCCAGCGCCTCCTCCAATCCCGCTGAAGGCACACGGAGCGTTAACGAGCCGCGCAGAACGTCCGACTCGTCATACCTCCCCTTGGACAGATCCATGTCGGCCACATACCCGCCCAGTTCCGAAACGACCTGTTCGACACCCGACAGCGCCGTCGCCGTATCCGCCACCACCAAAGAAATATTCGCGTTGGCAATAACCTGACGTGACTCTCCGGCACCGTCAGCCGCCTGCTGTGCCGCGTACGCCTCTTCTTCTGCCATGGCGGGCGCGCTCATAGCCGCCGACTCGGAAACGGCCATGTCCGAAACGCCGGCGCCGCAGCCCGTAAAAGCAATCCCTATGAGAAACAAAACGATCGAAATGGTTAATCGTATTCGTCCCACTGATCTTACTCCTGCCATCTCAACATAACGCAATGAGCCTGGAATATAGGACGAACGCCTCCCCCCATTTGTTCCCATTAACGACCGAGTGATTCCCCTGGGTCTGCCTTTTATCCGCCGAACTTGTCAGATGCAACCCCTCGTACCCCGGGGTCCGCTACGAAAAGTCCGCCCGCCTGCGGTTGCTCCGCCTTCTCCGCGTCGCTCATTCGGAAAGAAGCGCTTGTAATGTAGAGTTGGTCCAGATTCGGTCCCCCGAATGCGCAGGCAGTTATGGCTGACGTCGGCAGTTCGACCTCCGCCAGAACGGCTGCCGTTTCCGGATTCCAGCGCCTCACACGGCTGGCCCCGTAGTGCGCCACCCACAGCATCCCTTCCTCGTCTATTGTGAAGCCGTCGGCAAAGCCTACATCTTCGGAGAATTCGATGACGATGCGCTCATTCTGGATACTGCCCGTTTCAACATCGTAGTCATAAGCCCGGATCGCGAAGTCGAGCGAATCGGTGTAATACATCGTCTTTGCATCCAGGCTCCAGATGATGCCGTTCGAAATCGCGATATCTTCGATCATCCTGTGAACGCTGTGGTCGGTATCCATTCGGTAGACGCTTCCCTGGTCCGACTGGTCTTCATAGGCCATCGTGCCGGCCCAGAAACGGCCTCCGGGATCGCACTTGCCGTCATTGAAGCGGTTCCCCGGCAGATGGGACTCAGGATCAACAAGCATATCCAGTGCCCCGCTCGCTGGGTCAAAGGCGGCAAATCCGTCCTTCAGGGCGAGCATCAGCCCGCCGGACGCCCGCTGTACAACGGTCCCCACGTGCTGCCCTACGTCCCACTCTCTGTTGGCCCCCGTCGCCGGGTCATAGGCGTAAAGCTTGCTCGACATGATATCCACCCACCACAGCACATTGGCGTCGGCGTCCCAAATGGGCCCTTCGCCTACAAGCGCGTGGGCGTCAATGAGAAGATCTACATCAATGGACATACGATTCCTCCTCCGGGATCTTCGTGGTTTCTACTCTAGGACCTCTCCAAAATCGCAATCTGCCGACTGCAATGTTGGCCCTTGCAAGGCGGTCCACGTTTCTTTAAATGCCTTCCTCAACATCGCTCCGCGCGTATGCAGTAACGTCCTCGCCCACTTCGGCTACCCGAACCGGCCTCCCTTCCTCGGCAGAGAGGATGGTAGCCAGTGTGCAGCGTACTGCGCGCACACCGTCTTCGCCGCCGTATCGCAGCGGCTGACCATCGAGTATCGCTTCGAGAAGATGATGGACCTGACTGACATGGCCCTGCCCGTAATAGCTTATCTCCGAGTCCCACACGCGGTCTGGCTCCTCGTCGAACCGGAAGCAGACCGTCTCCCGCCCCGCCCGGTGCAGAATCAGATGCTGCTGTTTCCCCTCCCACAGCAGATTGTGACCGCCTTCTCCCAATACCTCAATCATGCCAGTTTCGCCGACCACAGTTGTGCTCAGGCCATGCATCGTGTCGTACTTGCCGTTGAGCGGGTCCGCCCGCATCCACACGCCCTGCCGCTCCATGTCCGCGTATCGCCACGTGATGATGGGTATGTCCAACTCTTCAATGGCGTATGGGTCGTGGGAGGCGCCCGCCCTGCGTCCCCCTCCGCTTCCGGCCGCAACCACCGAATGGACTTCGTCAATCGTCGCGTCCTCCATCAGATACTCGGCTGTGGCAAAGAAATGAACCGCATGATCGAACATCCACGGATAGCGCCCTCCCCCGGACTGCTCGCCGTCCAGCCGCCACGCACGCGCCGCCGCGCTGAGATGCAGTTCGTGGTCCGCCCGCCGCCGCCAGGCGCCGTGTCGCTGCCGAATCTGCAGGGGCCGGCCGATTGCGCCATCCTCGATGAGCGCCCGCGCCTTCATGTGCGAAGTGAGAAACACATATGTCTCGCCCACCAGCAACTTGACGCCGGCGTTCTTCACCGCCCGCACCGCTTCCATCCCCTCCGCCACACCGCGGCAAAACGGCTTCTCGCAGTGGATATGTTTTCCCGCCTGCGCAGCCTGCCGCGTCATCGTCGCGTGCAAAAAAGTAGGCGTCGCGATGTCGATTACCTGTACGTCGCGGTCATCCAGCAGATCTGAATAGGACGCATAAACGCGTTTGACACCGTACCGCTCGCCGAATGCCGCCGCCCGCCCGCCGTCAGTGTCACAGACGGCCAGTACTTTCGCAGAAGGGTGGCTCAGATATCCCTTGACATGAGCAGTTGCCGCCAGCCCCAGCCCCACAATCCCAACGCCTATTCTGTCGTCCATGTCCTGTACCCCTGCGAGCATAAACCGGTTGGAGCTAAAGAAAAGGCAGAGCGGACGCGACTTTGTTCAATCCTCAAAACGCGGCAGGACTTCCTGGATGAAAAGCTCCGTACCTGCCGTTTCCGGGAAATCAGCAATACGGATCTGGAACATCGTTACCCCCAGATCGACAAACGCCTGCAATTGCGCCGCCACTTGGTCCGGTGTGCCCACGAGGGCGCCTCTGCCCCCCAGCGCGTAGGGTGACGCCTCGCCCTGCTGGCGGGCCGCGTCCTCCGAAACATGGACCGCGATCGGGGGCAATGCACTCGTCTTGCGTATCTCGTCATAGTCTCGGCCCACTGCCTCGCAGTGTTCACGCAACACACGCAACTTGTGTGCGTAAATCTCAGGTGTCCCGCCCGGCAGATTCCACCAGTCCGCGTGCTTGGCCACCACCCGCAGCGTCAACTGCTCGCCGCCGCCGCCGACCATCACCGGCGGCAGCGGATCAGGCTGAGGATGGCAGTAGGCAGTGTCGATGCGGTAGTAGCGCCCTTCGTAACTGGCAGGTGATTCCGTCCACAAGAGTCTGACGATCTCGATCGTCTCTTCCAACTGGCGAATCCGGGCTGCCGGTCTGGGGAACGGCCAGTTATAGGCATCGTACTCCTCCTCCAACCAGCCGGCACCAATCCCAAAAATGTGGCGCCCGCCCGTAAGCCACTGGATCGAGGCAGCCATTTTGGCCATCAACGCCGGGTTGCGATAGGACTGGCAAAAGACCAGACTGCCCCAGTCATAGCTCGGATAGAGGGCAGAGAAATAGGCCAGTGTCGTCGCCACTTCGGTGGCAGGCGTATCTCTCGGCACAAAGGTCCCCCATGGATGTACATGATCGTCCACCCAAACCGATGTCAAATGGCCGTCCATCAACTGAAGGTGTGTATGCATCTGCTTCAGAAAAGTGTTGGCATCGGCTCCGTCCGTCGGGAAGGATGGTGCATGCCAACCAAATTCTACTGATTGCATTACGTTGGCTCCTTATATCGAGTCGGCCGCTCGTCAGTCGTCTGCTGTTTCTGAGGAAAACAGCCCAGCGGCAATAATGTGTCCCTGGCAGTCCACTTTCAACAGCGAGGAGTATCGATAAACTGGATGCTGGCCTGCCGGTAAGTTCGGAGAGAATTGACCATGCAAGTATAGCCGTCCCTGACACCGGTCGCAACTGGCTTGCCATCGTGACCTTTGTTGCTCGTCCGCACCATTTTAAGGGAATCACCCCCTTTGTTTTCGATTTTTGTGGCGTGTTATACTCCCTACGTAGTGTCGCCCGGCGCGCCATCTATCTGCCTTTGAACGCAATGTGAACACCACCAACCGTTTACTTCCCCGCACTCAGTGGACATTCCCGCGGCCGGCCCTCCTCCTCTTGGTCGTCGTGCTGGTCGCAGCCTGCGAACCCTCACCGACAGTGAATGTTCTCGGCTACATGCTCGAGCAGCGCCTGGGAGGCCCGGTTGAACCCGACCCGTCCGTCGCCAGGGGCAGCCTGTCCGGTCAGGTGCTGCACGCAGGTGAGCCCGTGGCAGGCGCCTCCGTAATCGTCGCCACGCGTACCGGCACGCCCTTTACCGCACGCACCGACGAGTCAGGCCACTATCATATTGAAAACATCCCTATAGGCAGGTATGTGCCGGCGGCTGTAGCTCCCGAATTCGAGGAAACCGCCCTCAGCGGCGCATTCGACCTCCCCTATCCAATCACAGTGCAGGCAGCCCAGACGACCCGGGTACCCGCACTCGTCCTGCGCCGTCACCGGCCTCGCCCATTGCCCGCCCCCTTGCCCGAGGCCGCAGATCTCTGGTCGAGCGAACCGGTTACGAAGACGGCTCCATTTCCCGCGGGGGCAATCGCCTGGGAACGCGCCTACGCTTTCACACGCGCAGGTGCTCGAATCATTTCTCTTCGGCTCTACCGACCCTTCCCCGATTCCGGCGCGAAGCTCCCTCTGCTATTCGGTCTTTTCCCCGGCTGGGTCGACGATTGGGCGCCGGTAAACGTGGCCCTGGCTGACGCCGGCTATACGGTGCTTGCGCTGTCCCCGTCCGGCGCGTGGGGATTGGATGTGGCCGCCCACGCCGAGGACGCCCGCCTCGCACTGGCGCTGGCCCGCGGCGGTCACTTGGGCGTCGATCTGGCCGACGTGCCGGCCGTGGCCCTTGGGGGCAGCTTCAGCAGCGCTATGGTCAACCGGTTACTGCGGGATGAGCGCGATCAGTTCGCCGCCTGGCTGACCCTGGGAGGTGTCAGCAACGCCTTCACCGGCAGCGCAGACTTCTATGCCAAACGCCTGACCTTTCCCGAAAGATTCACGTACCTGATCCCTGCAATGGGTCCGGCAAATCTCTATCCCCTACCCTTTCTTTACTTCTCGCCGGTCTACACCGCCTCCCAACTGCCGCCGACAATGATCATTCACACCGATGTCGACCGCATCATTCCAATCACCCAGGCATACGAGTTGGAAGAGGCGCTGCGGGACGCGGGCGTATATGTCGAGGTCCTGTACTATGAAGACGTGAGCCATTATCTCCAGATTGGCGAGAACATGACCAAGTCCGGCGAAGAGATGTTCTGGCAGGTGCTCGAATTCCTGGAATCCCAAACCGGGATCATTGAGGAGTGAGGCGTAAAGAACGCCTTCAGTTCTTCCTCTTCAGCATTACTGCGAACTGTGGAATCTGTCGCGAATGAACTATAGTAGCTCTAGATAATCCACAATGCCTGACCGATCTTGAATTGGGAACCGCCCGTTCCCTACCGGCGCCGATAAGGGCAATCCGGAATACGTACCATCAATGGATTCGCCCCCGATTGCTGTCATCGGCGACCCGCCCATGTGGGCGCCCGGCATCAGAGACTGGATCGAATTGGAGGATCCGATGAGCGTTAAGACAGCTGTTTCAGTGAGTGACCGCGACTACCAGGCACTGACCTCCGGCGTAGCCCTTCTGCCCCGGCCTGACTTCGGCATCCTGCGCCTGAGAGACCGGGATCGGGTCGATTTTCTCCAGAGAATGACAACCAACGACATCGCCTGCCTCCAGGCGGGCCAGGCCGCCGTGACCATTCTCACCAGCCCAACCGCGCGCATCGAAGCCGTATTCTCCGTCCTCTGCCGCCAGGACGACCTGATGCTACTTCCATCCCAAGGTCAGGCAGATACCCTGCGCCAGCGGCTGCAAAGTCAGATATTCTTCATGGACAAAGTGACCGTTACCGACGAAAGTGAAGAGATGGGCCGTCTGCGCCTCCTTGGCCAAACTGCAGCAGAACTGCTGCGGTCGGTCGGTCTGCCTCAGCCGGATTCCGACGACCAGTTCCTGCAAGACGAAGGTGTTTGCGTCCTCCGGCAAGAACGCTACGACATTCCTGGCTTTGAGATCATCGGATCTGCCGACGAAATCGCCGCGCTCCAGGAGAGACTGGCTGGCGCCGGCGCCGTCATTCTCGCCGGGAACGACAGCTACGAAGCCCGCCGCGTCGAGCTGGGCCGTCCCCGTCCCGGAATGGAGCTGACTGACGCCTTTACACCGCTGGAAGCTGGCATGGCATGGGTGTGCGCCGAAAACAAGGGGTGTTACACAGGCCAGGAGATCATCGCCCGTCAACTCACCTATGGCAAGGTAACTCGATCACTGGTCCGACTTCGCAGCGAACTGCCTCTGCCGGAGGGCGCGACAGTCAGCGTCAATGGTCGCTCTGCCGGTACAGTCACCAGTTGTGCCCACAGTCCGTCAGCCGGACAGGTCGCGCTGGCAGTACTGAAACGGCCCCACAATGTCGAAGGCGTCGAGGCCGCGGTTGAGGGAATCGCTGCTTACGTCGAACAGATTTCTCCGCCCTCGATGTGAATGGCTGCAGCCATCCATGAGCAGCTTTCTTTCTGGAGAATCCAGGATCTGAGTGAGATGCTGGCCAACTGAAACCAGCCGATTTCTAACTCGCGTTTCTTTATGCCCTCGCCACCCTGGCGTCTGATAATTGAGGACTCACCCCGCTCCGGGGCAGCCAATATGGCTGTTGACGAGTCGATCGCCGAGGCAGCGGCCGCCGGCGATGTTCCGCCCACGTTGCGCTTCTACCGCTGGCAGATTCCCACCGTCAGCTTGGGGCGCTTCCAAAAGATCGCCGACGTCAACGAAGTCCGGATCTCAGAACAAGGCTTCGACCTGGTGCGCCGTTCGACAGGCGGTAGGGCTATCCTTCACGTCGACGAACTGACCTATTCCGTCACCGGGCCGGTCGCCGAGCCGCACATGGCCGGAGGCGTGATGGACGCCTATCTGCGATTCAGCAACGCCCTGCTGTCCGGTCTGTTGTCGTTAGGGCTAAACGTAGAAAAGGCCGGCGCCCGCGCTCGTGCGGGACGCGAGCTGTCAGCCGCCTGTTTCGAAATGCCCAGCGCCTACGAGATCACCGCCGGTGGCAGAAAACTGATGGGCAGCGCTCAAAGCCGCCGCAAGGGCTATGTCCTGCAGCATGGCAGTTTGCCTCTAAGGGGCGATGTCGCGCGGCTCGTGGATGTGCTTGCGCTGCCCTGCGCCGCGCAGGACAATCTACGTCAACAGCTGCGCCAGCAGGCCGTCACCCTTGCAGAGGCAATGGAACTGTCGCCCGATTCAGATCAACTGGACTTTCCTCGAATAGCCGCGGCAATGGCAGACGGGTTCGCGTCAACGCTCGACCAGGACCTCGAGTCAGGCACCCTCTCCCCAAACGAACTTCGCCGCAGCGCCGAACTGATCCGCATTCGCTATGCTGATCCGGCCTGGACCCGCCAGCGGTAACGTCACATGGCTATCGGGCATCTGACCCTTGAACTCTATCTACCCCTAACGAGTTCGCTGAAAGAGAAACGAAGCATCGTCAAACCCCTCATTGCCCGGCTGCGCCGTGACTACAACGTTTCTGTCTGCGAAGCCGAAGGGCAGGATACGCTGAGCCGGGCTGTTCTCGAAGTTGCTTGTGTCAGCCAGAACGGTGCGCTGGCATACAGGCAACTCGAAAAGATTGCCAACCGCGTCGAAAACTGGCGTCTCGACGCCGAGGTTGTGGATTACTTTATTGAAATGGTTGCGTGAAAGAGGAGATCGGGGCGCAGACCTGCTGCTTGCAGGACCCTCTCGTGCCAACTGGTCAATCGACTCGGATGCGTAGTTTGGGCCTTGCCTGCACTAACTGCATTTGCATAGTGAGCGCAATTTAGCTGGCTTGCGCCGCGAGCGGAACGCCCGGAGAGGCGTTGTGTCTACTCAGGGAAACTATGGATTCCTCCTGATTTTCTTCCGCCGACCAGCCGTAGTGCCGCACAATGAGAAGAGCTACACTTATGACAACGCTGATTATTGCAATCCACTGCGCGGTCGCCAGTTGGCCCATGACCCACGCATCCGGGCGAAAGTACTCGACCCAGAAGCGGCCCAACGGGTAGGCTATGAAATACATCAGCGCACCGTCGCCCCGGCGTAGCTTGTGCCCGAACTGCCAGTAGATGAAATAAAGGAGACCAAACAGCAGGAGGCTCCAACCGGCTTCATAGAAAAAAGTCGGGTGGAAGCCGTTGCTGGCATACCAGTCCAGCGTAGCTTGTGGGACATCGGCCACGCCGCAAGGAGGCGCCCCCTCTGGGCGCTGGCAGGGATGCACGGGGTTGATGTGGAACGCCCATGGCAGGTCTGTAGCCTGCCCGTACAACTCCTGGTTGGCAAAGTTTCCCATCCGCCCGATTGCCTGGGCGACCAGCACATTGGGGCCGATGTAATCCAAATAGCTCAGAAAGCTCAGGCCGTTGCGCCAGGTATACAAGACAATTGCGACAACGCCGCCTATCAGCCCGCCGTAGATGCCCAGACCTGTAAACCCAAAACCTTCCTTACCCCCGCCCCACAGTCTGACTATTTCAAATGGGTTTTCGCGATAAAATGCCCAGCCTGGCCCGTCAGCCGGTGTGCTGAACACGTGGTACAAGCGGGCACCGACAATTCCCAGGAGCAGCGTCCAGGCCAGAAGGTTCCAGATGTGGTCCGGGTTTTCGCCGGCTCTTCGGGAGAGCCTCGCAGACAGCCAGGCGGCAACTACAGCGCCGCCAACAATGAATACACCATACCATCCTGGAGCAAAGAATCTTCCGAAGATTTCAAGTTCAAAAATGGTCGGACCCATACAGTTTTCGTAGCCTTGTCAGTGAGAACACGCCGTTACTTTCACTCCAAAGTATAGAAGATCTTCACGCTTTCACGAAAAATCCGCCGTATGGGCGACTCGATTACTCCCCGCGTCGAGTACCCCCTTTACGGTCCCGGAGCACCGTTTTCCAACCACACCTCCAGCGTGGCGCCTACCCTCTCAAAACTTTCCTCTCCCAGTTTATCGATCGTGTCCTCAACTGTATGCCAGTACGGATAGGTAAAATCGATGATGTCGATGGCGGTGTAGCCGGCCTCAATAAAGGGCGTATGATCGTCAATAATAGGCGTGCCCGGCGCAAGGCGGAACCACTCACCGTATCCCAGCTGGTCAGCAACCGACCAGATCGCTTCGGTCAGACGCCGGTCGGAATTCGGTTCCCACAAGAGCTGCTGATCTGCGTCGCCAATCATGTCTACGATTACCGTGTATCGCGGCGACTGGCACTCGCCCAACGACTCCAGATTCTCCACAAAATAGCGGCTGCCCAGAATCCAGTCCCATCCAGGAATGCGTCCGTTGTCCTCTGCGTCAAAAAACGCCAGGCAAATCGTGTGATCTGTGCTATCCACGTCCAGTGTGCGGGCCAACTCCAGCAGCACCGCTACGCCGGAGGCGCCGTCATTCGCACCGGGTACAGGTTTTTCACGGTTGGCAGGGTCCGGGTCTTCGTCAGAAAAGATTCGCGTATCGTAATGGGCGCCCAGAATTATCACGGGCCCCGATCCCTTGAATGCAACGAAATTGCGCGCTTCCACTTGGGGAAGCGGACGGAACGGCTGGATCAGTACATCCCATCCATTTGAAGTTAGTTCATGTACCATCCAGTCGCCCATCTCACGATGGGCGTCCGTCCCGGTTATTCTGGGTCCGAATGCCATCTGCTCCTCTACGTAGGCCATAGCTTGTTCAGCCGAAAATGACGCAGGCGACACCGGCAATTCCAGCAATCCATAGCCCAGATATCCGAAAAATCCCGCAGATGCCGCCAGAGCAACCAGTAGCGTGATTTCGGTGCGAAAGGTCTTGGTTGTATTCATTAGGCGCCGCCAGCTTGTTGGGAACATAGGTCTTGGTCCTGGTGCTTCGGCAAGTTTATGTCCAATGAAGATTAGTCTGGATTCCGTTTTACTCACAGTCAAGCAGGTCGATATCGCTACGATGTGAGTGTGGCTTACCCCGGGAGCCCTTACGCCTGGAAAGGTCTCAACTTGCTCCCTGCTGCCGCATCCTGCTGTGGCAATTGTGCCGTCAAAGGACGCGAATCAGGTGCGGGCCCGTAGGCGAATTCGGATGGGCGTGCCGACAAATGGGTAGTGCCGCCGCAGCTGGTTTTCCAGATACCGAAGATAACTGAAGTGGGCCAAATCCGGATCATTGACGAACAGAATAAAGGTAGGCGGCTCGACGCTGGCCTGGGTTGCGTAATAGATGCGCAGAGGCCGCTGCTGCTTCGTTGCCGGTGGTGAACGGTGATAGGCATCCTGAATGACGCCGTTCAGCTCCGCAGTCGAAATACGGTGCTTCCGTTCTGCCGCCACAGTCAGCGCCGTCGGCAGCACCTTCTGCACACGCTGCTTGGTTAACGCGCTGATGAAGAGCACCGGCACGTAGTCAAGAAACTTCAGGTCCGCGCGCACCTGTCGCGTATATTCTACCATCGTCTGTGTGTTTTTCTCGACGATGTCCCATTTGTTCACCAGGACGACGACGCTCTTGTGCGCCTCCAGTACATGTCCTGCGATGTGCGCATCCTGCGCTGTGACACCCTCGACTCCGTCGACAAGAAGCAGGGCCACGTCGGCTCGATCGATGCTGCGCATGCTGCGAAGGACACTGTATTTCTCGATACCTGGCTCCACCCTCCCCCTTCGTCGGATTCCCGCCGTGTCAATCAGCGAAATCTTCTGACCATGATAGACGATCTCAGTGTCAATGGGATCGCGTGTCGTGCCGGCGATATCACTTACGATTGCCCGTTCCCGCCCGATCAGGGTGTTGAGCAGACTGCTCTTGCCTACATTCGGTCTACCTACAAGCGCGATGTCAACCACATCTTCTTCCCTGTCATCCTCAACCAGACTATGAGAGAGCTCCGCCGCAATCGAATCGAGCAGGTCGCCAACGCCTATCCCGTGAAACGCGCTGATCGCAATCGGTTCACCCACCCCCAGCGCCCAGAACTCCGCCGCGTCGAGCTGCCTCTGTTCACTCTCGGCCTTGTTTACCGCAAGGTAGACCGGTTTGGTCGTCTGCTGCAGGAATTCGGCAAGGTCCTCGTCAGCTGCCGTAAGACCATCTCTTCCATCCACCACCAAAACGATGACATCGGCCTCGTCCACTGCGATCCGGGCCTGATTCGTGATTTCGGTCACATAACGGGCCGAGTCACGCGCCAGGGGCGCCACGCCCGGCCGCGTTGCCCTGAATTCTGCCGTCTTCTGCGCTTCCAGACCCCCTGTGTCGATTACGACGAAGGAAACCCCGCTCCACTCCGCCTCACCGTAAATCCTGTCTCGGGTCGTGCCGGGGAGGTCTTCTACGATTGCTGTTCTGGCGCCAATGAGTCGGTTGAACAGGGTCGATTTTCCCACGTTGGGCCGACCCACAAGCGCGACCACTGCTTTTCGTTGTGTCATTCCAGATCAATTGGACGTTTCAGGTGTTTCCGTCGGAGGCGGCTCTGTCTGGTCCGGCGCCGGAACGGGCGATGGTTGAACAGTTTCACTCGCCAACGGCGGCGGCGTCTCGGTCGATTCCACTTCGGTCGTCGGTTCCACCGGTTCCGGAACAGGAGTAGCCGGCGTTTCAACTGGTTCAGGCGTCGCTGTGGCAGTCGGTGTGATCAAGGATTCAATCAACACTTCGATCGCCTCAGGGATCACCCCTTGTTCAACGATTCCTTCGGGCACAACAACTGTAGGTTCGACCAGGTGGCTGCCGGGCAACAGTCCCGTCAGGTCCAGGAGCACACGCACTTCTTCAGAGCCCAGAAGTTCCAGCCGCGGCAACGGGCCGCTTACGATCACCTCAACCTCCTCCAGTGAAACGGTGATACGCATGTCATCTCCCGCGCCCTGGATGACCGGATGACGAGTGACTGTCAGGCTGCTTTCCAGCGGCGCGACGCCTACCGTCACCAGGACGCTGTCCTGAAGTGAGGAGACATTCTCTGGCAATATCAAAGCAAGACGTTCCCGAACGTCGTCAATCGCGCCCTCAATGAGAAGTGGCGTCGTCTCTACAAATCCGGGAACTTCCCGCAGAGCGCTCGGGCTGCCCGACAGGACAACCGTCTGCGGCTCGACATTTACACCCGTCAAGCGGTAGTTCGGCGAAGGCAAGCCCTTCACATCGGCGCGCACGACCACCTCTTTGCGTCCCGGAGGCTGTACAACAGGCACGACGATTCGGGCCGTGCCCGGTTCAATGTTTACCCGTCCCACCTCCAGATTCTGCGCATTGCGGGCGATAAGGGGTCGAACCTGCTCCACCTGGCTCTTGGCATTGCGTAGAAAGACCGTTGCAATCACTGACCGCACCTGCGTGACAAGTGTCCGCGGGCCGGATATCTCTACTTCCGCCGGCTCCGACAGCGGCTCCTGCCAGTCGTACCCGAATGCCGGGCTGTCCATTACCTCCACTTCTATCGGGACAAAACGGGAAATCACCGGCTCCAGCTGTATACGAAGTTGCCGCGGTTCAAGCGCAATGACTTCCACGTCGGGGTTCAGTGCCGTGACCTCCACTTCTACCTCGTAGCTTCCCGCTGTCAGATTCGCCAAGTCTATGACCGCGCTGAAATCGTCCACCTGGAGGGCATCCAGTGTGCGCTGGGGCGCCCGCAAAGTCAGCATGGCTGTGCGATTCGTCAGGTCCTGCACACTCTGCAGGCCTGGCCCCATATTTCTGAGTTCGATCAGAATCGGCTCTTCATATTCCTCCCGAATCATCGGGTTTTCCTGATCGATCGCGATGAACCAAACGACAAACGCCAAAAGAACCGACAGAAGCAGCGTCGTCGTCGGTTTCATGGAACGACCGTATCGCCGAATCTCATCAAACCTCTGCAAGAAATTCTCCGGTCTCTGCATTTCCCATTATTGGTCGTGGATCATAGAACTCGGTCAGCCTGCGCCGTAACTCGTTTGCTTCCAAACGCCGGGCCATGCGGCCGCTCGTTGCAATCGAAATCGCACCCGTTTCCTCGGAAACGACCACACTCATGGCATCCGTCAATTCCGTTATTCCAATTGCTGCCCGGTGTCGTGTGCCCAGCTGGTGGTCGGCAATATTGCGGTTTGTAAGGGGCAAAATGCAAGACGCTGCTGCAATTCTGCCGTTCTGGACGATCACCGCCCCGTCGTGGAGTGCTGTTCCAGGGAAAAATATCGTGAGCAGAAGCTCGTCAGTCAGTTCGCTGTCGATTTTGACCCCGCGGTCGATATACTCCATCAACCCGCCGCTTCCTTCCAGCACCAGCAGAGTGCCATGGCGCCGCGCCGACAGCTGCTCGCACGCACGAACGATCTCATTGATCAGTGGTTCGGCACCCCCACTGGTGCGGCGCAAGAAGAACGGCGTCCTGCGCCCTACCTGTTCAAGGACGCGACGGATCTCCGGTTGAAAAATAACGGGGATCGACACAAAAACAACCAGAGAGCTATTGCGTAGCAGCCAGCTGAATGCAGTCAACTCGACCGTACGGACAAGAACAAATACCAGGATACCGATTATCAAAATGCCAAGTACAAGCTGCGCGGCCTGCGTTCCTCGCAGCAAATGTAACAGTGCATAGAAGATCAGCATGAGCAGGAAAAGATCTACGATGTTTTGCCAGTCGGTTAGGCGACTGAGAATTGCCACAAAGTCAGTCATGTTAACCTCTTTTCAGAGGAGGGATCCTCATCGGAGCCTTCCCTCTGCCCGTATAGCCTGTTCGCTACTTTCCCAGTCATGAATCCAAGTCGACACCACGAGCTGAACCGCTGTCGAGGACGGCTACTGACAATTGAACTGCTTTCCGCCCTCACAGTCTGTTAGATCGCGCCCCCTTACGAAGGCAACTCTACGCCCCCCAGCAGATGCGCAAGAACCGCCTTCTGCGCGTGAAGTCGGTTGTGGGCCTGCGGAAAAACCCGGCTGTGGTCTCCGTCCATCACGGCATCGGAAATTTCTTCGCCGCGGTGGGCGGGCAGGCAGTGCATGGCCAGCACCTCCTCATTCTCCGACCGCTTTACCAACTCCGTGTTTACCTGGTAAGGCGGTAAGACAGCCATCCTTTCTTCCCGCTCCTCTTCATCTCCCATGCTGACCCAGACATCCGTATACAGCACGTCCGCTCCTCTGACGCCGTCCAAGTCATCTGTCACTTCGACCTCCGCCTCCGCCGCGTCCAGCACACTTCCGGATGGAACGTACCCCCGAGGCGCCACGATGCGCACGTTGATGCCGACCTTTCCCGCGGCCATGAGCAGGCTGGTCGCAACATTGTTGGCGCCGTCTCCCACATACACCAGCGTCCTGTCCTCTACCGAACCGAACTGCTCCCAGATGGTGAACACATCGGCCAGTGCCTGACAAGGATGGCTGAAGTCGCTCAACCCATTGATTATGGGCACGGTCCCCCACTCCACCATCTCCTCGATATGGCTGTGCTCGAAGACGCGCGCCATCACGCCGTCCACATAGCCGCCCAACACTCGAATTACATCCGCCGGGCTTTCACGCGTACCCAGGCCGACCTCCGCCGGACTGAGATAGAAGGCATAGCCTCCCAGATGTTGCATGCCCATTTCAAAGCTGACACGAGTGCGCAGCGACGGCTTCTCAAAAAGCATCGCCAACGACTTTCCCGCCAGGACCGGGCTGTTGCATCCCCGCTCCGTAAACTCATCTTTCAACTGTCTTGCCAGCTTCAGAAGGCCCCAGAACTGCTCACTCGTAAGGCTATCAATGCCAGTAAAATGGTTAAGAGGAGTAACGCTCACAATCTTCTCCTGCATATGGACCTGGAGACAGGTCTCCCGGCCAAGGTGGATGTATCCGTGAATTAAGACGAACGATTCACTCGCGAAGTTCCAAGATTGGCGGACCTGTCCTGTGCGGGGCCTGTCAGAACTGTCCCTCTGTCAGAAAACCGCCTGTGACATCGCTGCCGCGCTGACCAGCAAAGCCGCCGTCCAGGAGGCTTGGATGTTGACAAGCGACTGACCGCGGTAGACCGCCACCCACGTGGCCATCCACAATACGACTAGCACAGCCAAAGGCAGGGGTGCCCGACCGAATATCAGCAACAGAGCGATTCCGGCTTGAGCCGCCGCCATGCCCGCGAGTCCACCCAGCGTGCCAGGGTTGTCCAAACTGCTGTTCGCGCCCCAAACATGCAATGTCCACAACAGAATCAACGCCCAATGGCGTCCACTCCAGGGGTCAAGGCCGAACAGCGTCAGTCCCATGAACCAGGGCGCTGCCACGACGGCGAGACTGTGAAGAACGGAGGCGGGAATCAGCGACACGTGGCGCTGAAGCCAGGCGCTCACCGCCAGACCGAGCACAACCAGTGTTGCCCAGACCGCTGACATGCTGATTGCAAATGCGGCCACAAAGGCTAGCGCCACGCCCGGCAGCCAAACGCGCGCCAGTATGGAGAGAATGCCTGGACCGTGCATTCCCAAAACGCGCGCAGCTGGCGACCCCAAGGCCAGATAAGGCAGCCCCGGGCGTTTCCGCGCTACAGTTGACCTTATTTGGGGCAATGCCTCTGGCGTAGCAAGACCGCCCCATATGTTGCCCCACAAGGGATCGACCAGCAGGAAGAGGAGTATCAGCGTCTGCAAAGAGACTGTCCGGCCCACGTCGCCGATTCCAGCGGCCAACGCCGCCGCTGCCAGCGACCAGGCGGCGGAGACGCGCCACGGAGAGAGTTCCGGCCAGAAGCGAGCGTCCAACAACGCACTGCTTGATGTCGCAGAAATGGGCGCAGGACCCAACTCCAGTTCGGCGTTCGCGCCTGTCACATCATCTGGCGTGTGCTTGGGTCTCAACTCTGCTGCAGCCGCGCCGAACTCCTCTGATGTTGTCAAAGTCTACCTGTATTCCTTCTCGCTTCTGGCAGGATCAATTTGCCCCAAGATCTCGGGAGCCGATCGACCTTCGGGAAGTATCCTCTAGGATGTGGGGTATCCGGTTAATCTGAATAGAGTATTATACCAGAAGGAGTGCCCGCAGAGAACTTTACACGATTACCTGCAAGCGGCCAGGCTGCACTTCAACGCTCAGTCTTTCGATATTTCGCGACAAGATCTCCCCGTCCGTATGCACGGGAACGGGCTGCCGGACCGCGATGCGAGCGGAACGCAATCGACCAAAAGACACGCTCTTCTGCCCATGTAATCCTGTCCTGGTCATTGCACGTGGAAGGAGGTTAAGGATTCCCAGCTGCGACAGCGCGTCGGCAAATGCCATGTCCAGAAGACCGTCGTCCATCTCCGCATCCGGCGTCAGATAAAAGGCCCCTCCAGTCCGTCGCGAGTTGCCGATGCTGACCAGCAACATCTCTTTGGCAACCGTGTGCTCGTTCCCGGCGTCGTCGGTCCATCCGACCTCAAAGTGGGGCTGGTCATAGGCCCGCAGCGCTCGCAGCGTCGCCCACAGATAGATGACGAACCCGCGCAGACGTTTAATCTTGCGGCTTTCGACCGTCACCTGTGCCTCAAAACCCATGCCCAGATTGTTGTCGAAGTAACGCCGCAACGTGTTGTGTCCGTCGAAGGCTTCGACCAGCCCCAAATCGACGTCGCGCGTATTGCCTTCGCGGATGGCATGTACGGCTGCATCGATTTCCCGAGCCGACCCTGCCATGTCGGCGAAGTCGTTTCCGCTGCCCGCCTGCAAAACTGCCAACCCCTGCACCTGTTCATCTTCAGGGGTAGCCTCGGCCAGCCCGTTCACTACTTCATGTACGGTTCCGTCGCCGCCGGCGGCAGCCACGATCGCGTAACCGTCCAGCCGCGCGCGCCGAGCCAGTGAGATGCCCTCTCCCGGTACTGAAGTTCCCGCGATCTCGAAAGGAACGTTGCCGCGGCGAAACGCGGCTTCGATCTCGCCGGCCAATTTACCTCCGCGTCCCCGTCCCGCGTATGGGTTGAGTATGACCTTAACTGTTTCCACTTCACCCCTCTTTCGAAGCAGCGGACTGCGACGAGGCCGCACCTTCAAGGATTAGCGCTTCCCTGGGCGGAATCGTAAGGTCCCAAAGCGTACCATTGCGAGCGCAACAGGTCTGCCCGGAGGCTCCCGGCGGCCAGACGACCCGGTAAGTAGGCGAAGACAAGGCAGTGTCGGATTCCCCCTCCTTGCCCTTGCCGGCAAGAGGCACTGCCAACCGCGCCTCTGACTTTGCGCGGTTGAACAGGACGATCAATTGGCTTTCAACAGGGAATCCGTCTTCAGTTGCCTTGTCGGTAGAGATAGGGTCATCGCATATGTATCGGCTGAATCCAAAGATGTCGCCGGCAGCGACCAGGGTCCTGTATGCGCCGGTACGCAGCGCAGAGTGGCTGTGCCGCAGAGCAATCGCCTGACGGTAGAAGCTGAGCATCTCGCCGTCCCAGCTTTCTTTCTCATCCCAAGGGAAAGCCCCGCGGCAGCCCGGGTCCGGGCCCCCGTTCATGCCGATCTCTTCGCCGTAGTAGATGCACGGCGCACCGGGCAGCGTCATCTGAAGCAGAAGGCAAAGTCGCACACCGCTGGCATCTCCGTCCAGAGCCCACAAATTGCGCGCCGTATCGTGGCTGTTCAACAGGTTGAACTGTGCGGTCACGACTTGCCAGTCATAGCGTTCCAGCATCCGCTCGATCGCGGCCGCAAACGCCAGCGTATCCAGCTTCTCGATCGCATAGCCCCCGGGCCGGTAGTCGCGCGGCACCGTCTCCGCGCCGAAATAACCGTAGGCAGCGCGGCTTAAAACATAGTTCATGACAGCGTCAAAGCGGTCTCCCTGCAGCCATTCCTCGGCCTCATGCCAGATCTCTCCTACTGTGTAGGCGTCGGCATTAGACTTCTTCACTACACGGCGGAACTCCTGCCAAAAAGGCGGATCGTCGATTTCCTCCGGTACGTCCAACCGCCAACCGTCTGCGCCGAACTCGATCCAGTGTCGAGCAACCTCCAGCAAATAGCGCCTCATGCCGGGATTGACGGTGTTCAGCTTTGGCAAGGCGGGCAGATTCCACCAGGCCGCGTAATTGTGGGGCTGTTGCTCGTTACTGTGATAGGGGCGCAGCGGCCAGCCCTTCACACGGAACCAGTCAAAATAAGGGGATCTCTTACCGGCTTCCAGGATGTGGTGGAACGGCCAGAAGCCGCGTCCGCAGTGGTTGAATACGCCGTCAATTACGACCCGTATGTTCCGTTCATGCGCCCTGTCCAACAACTCCCGAAACGCGGCATCCCCGCCCAACAGCGGGTCTATCGTCATGTAGTCAAAAGTATGGTAACGGTGATTCGAGGCCGAGCTGAAGATCGGGTTCAGGTAGAGGGCATTGACACCTAAACTCTCCAGATAGTCCAGGCGGTCAACAATTCCCAGAAGATCGCCGCCCTGGAAGCCCTGTTCCGAAGGCGGCGCGCCCCAGGGTTTAAACTGGATTCCGGGAGGGTGCTGCAAACGGGGGCTGCGACTGAACCGGTCCGGAAAGATCTGATAGAAAACTGCGTGCTTAACCCAATCTGGTGTCTTGACGCCCATCATCTTCCCAATGTAATACGAGAGGAAACCGAGGCCACGCCAGCATGCGACGCCTGCAATCTCAATCTGATTGTTGCATAGGCATAGGCGGTTGTCAATGCATCTCGTCGAGAGGCGTGCATCCCAAAATAAAGGTGAACAGTCGCATACCTCTGGAGGCAACCAAGCCGCGGTCAGTTCCCATTCCAACTGTCTGCAAATGCAGTGGTGTTTCTCACTCCTATCTCCTCTCCACTCTCTCCTCGCATTTGGGCGGTCGGGCCTAGTCGGCCCTCCCTTGTGCGGGGGCTCCGCCCCCGCAACGCCCCCCCTAAACCAGGCCATGCCTCATCGACCGGGTGTCGACATTGGTGACAGGTGCCTAATCGAAGGTGTCCAGCCAGACCACGTCCCGCAAGTCCCATCAGATCCCCTAACGTGCCGGCCTTGTGCCTGCCCTGGCACCCTCCCCAACTGACGGACTCCACCGTACGGCCAGGCCTGGCGCCTGCACTGCGTTTCGCTCAAAGACGGCAAGCAACGCCAGCCGCCGCTGGCACTGATCCCTGCCAGAATGTTCCCACCCCAACTCTGGGATGCACCCGTCGAGGGGGCCAGGGCAAACGCATCTAAGTCAGGACGCCGGAATCGCCCGCGCAGGGCGACCACAAGGGGTACCTACTCGATTCAAGCACCCTTACAAGGACTTGAACCAATTCAATGCCATTTTTCTGGGTCAGGTCAGTCTACGTCGATCCAAGGCAGGGCGCCTCTTTCTTCCTTCTGGACTTCAGTCACGCCTTCTCAGACGTTTCTCCCATCCGATTCCGGCAGCCTCACAAGGTCGGTCCCGATTCGCTGCAATTGCCCTGGGTTCGGGCAGTTCAAGTCGAGTTAAGTCGTGGTAAGTAGTGGCAAGTAGTGTGATTCTCTTTTTTCTGACTCAAGTGCTTGAGATCGCAGACGTTTCCTCGCCGTTTTTGATATGTATCGGTAGATTAAGTATGAGCAATTCACAGACTTACAGCGGCCCTGCTTCGAATTCAGACTTTCTTTGGCGAGAGCCACGGCTCCTGAGGGTCAGAACAGGCGCATCTGAATTCGGAGGCAATTATAGCATATGAACGGCGCCCACAAGGGGACCCCTACCCGAATGAGCCAGGGCCCACGCTTCTAATCTTGAGATAATCTTCTGGAGATTGACCATTTTACAGCTGGCCCATTTGCGTCCTGCCGCGTTGCCGATTTTCAAGCTTCTCTCGTTATGCAGGAGGTCGAGAAGTATTGGGCACAAAGGCGCCTCCCTCACAGGTCAACTGGCAATCCCTGCCAATCCGTGCGAAGAGTATGTCACTCCTCTCTCGCTCAAATCCAGTCTCTTTGGATTCGGCGCATTCCATTGGAGCGTCGCAAAGGTCAGTGCCTAATCGCACTGTTCAATCCTTGCCATTTCCATTGCACGCACTCTGGCCCTGTGTGATAATCTCTGTGGTTGCGTTTGCCCTTCCCCTTTCACACGCATAGGACGAGCTGCGGCGGATCGGCCCTTTCGTCAGCTTCTACGCCCACTAAACCGTTCGACCATCACTTCATGTACCTGCGCTTTACTCGATTTCTCCTGCCCCTGGTTCTGACAATTCTAATCTTTGAGTTCGGCGCGCAGAGTATCAACGCAGGGATGGCGCGTATGCCCGACGCCATCCGCGTATTGGCCGCCTTTGGACTGGCCTGGGGTCTGGTTACGTCTCTGTCCAGCCCACTGGCGCAACTTCGCTATGCCGGGATGGTATTGGTGGAGGACAAGCGAGACTTCTGGCGAGGCTTGAACTATGTAAGCGGCCTGGCGCTGATCATGGTGGCGGTACAGTGGCTTCTCGGCGGCACGTCAATCAGCCGCCATCTGCTCGAAGGCCTGCACGCTGTTGACGCGGAGACAAGCGAACGAGTACGCGTCATGATGTTGTCGCTGCTGCCGATGCCACTGCTGCGAGGTATAACACAACTCGGCATGGGCGTCCTGACGCGCGGCAAGCAGACCGGCAAAATCAGCGTAGCCACCGCCTTGAGCGTTGCCGCAGGACTTCTGGCGGTCGTTGCTCTTCTCCAGGTCGACGCGATTCGAGCCCGGCCTATCTGGCTGCCGATCCTCGTTCTCTACGCGTCAACGCTCACCGAGTCAATCACTATCGTCTTCTATCTCTGGCGCTTCTTCGGCCGCCTCCCGGACGCGCTCGATCGTCCCCCGATCACCTATGCTGCCTTCTTCCGCTTTACCTGGCCGATCGCGCTCATGAATTTCATGCAGGAGTCCAGCCGCCCGCTCATCAATCTGTTCGTGGTGCGGGGCGCCCACGGCGCAGAAGCGATGGCGGCGCTGACCGTGGCCTATACGCTTGGACAGTGGACCTACCGCTGGCTGAACGAGCTGCGCGCGCTCGTACCCCCATTCTACGCCGAGCTGCGATCCTTTCGGCCCTTTCTACGCTACGCCTACTGGTGCGGACTTGCTGCCACCGCCATCTGCCTACTGCTCTTCTGGACACCCCTGCGAACCGTCCTTTTGGAGCAGGTCATCGGAATAACGCCCGCCTTGGCTGAGCTCAGTCGAGTGCCCCTCCAGATCTATACGTTTTTCCCGTTCGTAGTCGTTCATCGCGCCCACTTTCATAGCATCGCCTTTATGGCGCGCGACACTCGACCTATGGCAGTTGGCGCGCCAATGCGTACCGGCGCTATTCTCATCGCCCTGCTGGTCCTGCCGCTGTTAGGAGTACAAGGCGCGACCCTCGGAGTGGCTGCGCTGCTTGCCGGCTTCACCTCCGAGACAGTTACTCTCTGGTGGCTTATCCTCGGCAAAAAGCAATTACGGGTCTGGCGCACACGCCCGGCGGTGTGAAACAACTGTAGCCTGGTAGGCCCTGCGATCAGGAATAACGGGCCACCGCATCCATATCCAACTCGATTCCCAGGCCCGGCCCGTCGGGAATCGGCAGCATGCCTTCCTCGTCCAGTTGCCAGCCGCCGGCTACGATCTCATCGATATAGGGCGAACCGGTCTTGTACTCCACCAGGTCGGTATCGGCGAGGGCCGAGGCCAGCTGCAGATCGGCCGCCAGCCCAAGGGCGGTGTTCCAACCGTGCGGAATCATGCGTACGCCATTCTCTTGCGCCATCCAGCCGATGCGGCGCTCCTCACTGATGCCGCCGACTTTGGCGACATCCGGCTGGACGATGTCGAAGGCGCCCTGCTGTAGAAAGGGAATGAAGGACTGACGCCGCGTCAGGACCTCGCCGCCGGTAATGGGGACCGTCGTGTTTCGGCGCAGATGGATAAAGTCTTCCAGGTCATCGGGGCGCAGCGGCTCCTCGAACCAGTCCACGCCGTAGTCGGCCAGCATCCCGGCGCAACGCAGCGCCCACGTATAGCGGCCCTGCCAGTGGGCGTCGCTGCCGCCGGCGTCCACCATCAACTGGTTGTCGTCCCCTACAACCTCGCGGGCGGTGGCCACGATCTCCTCATCCAGCTCGTCGCTGACGCGGCCGAAGGGCCCCCACCCCATCTTGAAGGCGCGGAACCCCTGCTCCTTCCACATCTGCAGTTCGTCGCGCAGTGGGGCCGGCTGGTCCATCAGCAGAGAGGCATAGGGCCTCACCCGTTCCCGGTAACGCCCTCCCAGCAGGCGGCCGACCGGCTGACCGGTGACCTTGCCCAGAATGTCCCACATCGCAATATCGATTCCGCTAATCGTGTGCGTGATGGTGCCGCCGCGTCCCATCCAAAACGTGTTTTGGTGCAGCCACTCACTCACCCTTTCCGGCTCGATCGCGGATTGACCGATAAGGAGCGGGCGCAGCACCTCCAACGCGGCCAGCACAAGCCCGTCGTTGGTGAAGACGGAACCGTATCCGGTGACGCCTTCATCCGTTTCGACAAAAACAAGCGTGTGGACGCAGTCTTCCTCCTTCAGCTCCTCGCTCCAGCCGCCCTCCGGCGTCGCGCCGCGCAGACCCGTCGCGCGTACCTCTGTGATCTTCATCTCCGCTCCTCGTCGGTGTGTTTTGACTGCCGTTCGAGTTCTGCATAAATGTCGCCGATGCGTACCAGTTCAGCCGCGACGTTGAAGTATCCGGTATAACGGATGGTTTCGGGGCTGACATCATAGTGATAGTGGCCGGCCTGATTCAGGTTATCCATGTGGAAAAAGTGAGTGTGTTCCCCCGAGTCGCGCAAGTGCAGGCGCCCGCCGGTGGGGTCCCCCGTCCAGAATACGGTGAAGCATAACAGGTCGGGTCCCATGTGCTCGTAGAACTGAAGAAAATCGGCGACGACTTCCTCGGCTTCAGTGTCGTAGTACCGGTGGGCGATGCATTCGTAATCCGGCATGACGTGCGACCGTATCTGACCGACCTCGATGACAAAGACGCCGCCCATCCCCACCTGCCGGGCTCCGGGAGGCGCGCCCTCGCCGCCAATGTCCGGATGGGCTTGCAGACTTTTGCGCAACGCCTGTGTGAAGGAGCGTTCGTTGCCGATCCGCCTTTCCACGCTGACTTTGAGCACAGGGCCCGGCCGGCCCTCCGACAGGAAGAGATTGGACAGTCCGCTGTGGCGCGTTGACGCATAGGGCTCAACAATGCACTCTTGCTGCGGCCCAACGCGGGCGACCTTGGACCTGTTGACGCCACCCGCCTGCAGTGTGGCGATCACCTCGCCGCAGTGTCCGTCCAACACGCCCGGAAAGGCCATGCCCGCGCCAAAGACTGTGCCTTCGGCCTGGCCGCAGTCGCTCGCCATCTCCGCCATGTCGAAAGTGACGTGCCGGTATCTGGGATTGTGAGCGTACGGTTCGCCGCCCACCTCCAACAGAACAGTGGACCCGCTCAAGCCGGGGCTGGCGCATCCTAGCGCACGCAGGTCGGGGCAATCGACCACTTCAATATCGACACTGGCGTAATTGGCCTGCAATCCTTCCCGAATGACTCGCCTCAATTCTTCCAGGGAAGGTGACCACAACGACGCTCTGCTCATCGCGTCTATCATAACTGTCCAGCCTCTTTTCCCTAAGGTCTCGATTCAGGCAAAAGTCAACCAGTCGGAGCAACCAGCTGCTCGGCAAGCTCCAGCGCATCCGCGGGCCAGAAGACTTCAGGCCTGGGCTTACGCACGCCCGGCGTCCCTGCCTGCGGTCGGCAATTCTGAATCGTTTCGATCCACCGTTCGGGGATTGCTTCCTGTCCATAAACAGCACCCAGGAGCGCCCCGCAGATCGCCGCGTTGGTGTCGGTATCACCCCCCTGCATGATTGTGTCAACGATTCCCTCCTCCACACTTTCAGCGTGAAGAAGCTGCCAGAGGGCGTTTGGGAATGCAATGAGTACCCATCCCTGCTGATGGATGAATTCGTCTGGTGGAGATTCAGCAGCTTTGGCAACTGCCTTCCTCAACCGGTTGTCGACGTCCATCTCCTCTGCCCAGCCCTCGATCGCCCTGTACAGGTCACTGGCGTCACATCCAGTTCGCACTGCTTGCGCGATAGCCATCGCGAAGAGCGCGTTGGCCTCCTTGCAGACCCGGTGGATGTGGGTGATCGCGGCGTCCTGCCGCGCCCATTCCGCCACCTGGTCCAACGCATAGTTGGCGCCGAATATTCCCAGCGGACTGATTCGCATCATCGCCCCGTTGGCCTGGCTGCTCGAAATAGGACGGCCTCTCAGGCCGCCGAAAATGGCACTGCCTACGTCGAAGGGATCGGAATCCAACCAGTAAACGTAAGCCTTCTGCACATCATCTCGGTCGAACGTACCATTTGAAGCGAGCGATCGGGCCAGCAGCAGTGCCATCTCTGAATCATCTGTGGGCTGGCCGGCAATTGTATTGAAGGTGCCGCCGTCCGCCATGTCCCGCACACCGTCGGGATATCTGCTGCGTATCCTTTCCGGTGTCTGGAACTCCACCAGGCTCCCAAGAGAGTCCCCGATCAGCTGGCCGAGCAGGCAGCCCTGCGCCCTGGAAAGGACGCCAGAATTGGAATGGCTTCTGTCACTTGTCATCTCGTCTCTCCCCTTAAAAGGATTGTACCATTGTGCCTACACCTGCGAAGCCCACCAGCTGTCCAAATGGCTGTTGTCGACGGTGACCGGATCATCGTCGGCGCGGCATGAGTTCGTAAATTGTGAAATTCCCTTCTTTGGCCCTCTGCACCAACTCCAACTCGCGGGCGGCCAGTTGAGGATGGAAGTTCCTCAACGGCTGCCAGGCAGGCGCGATGACGAACCTGGCGCTCCGCGGTCTCTTCGCGGCATCGTCCGCCAGCGCGACCGGGCTAGCAATCCAGCGCAAAGTGTAGTCTCTTGGATTCTCATACAGATAGAACTGAAAGTGCCAACTCAGCGACTGGTGATACAGCACCGCCCCCGCCGGACTATGGCTGTCAAGCCAGGCAGATGCCTCCCGCAGTCCGTCGTATGCGCCGTGATTGCTCCCTATCGGGAATTCCCCTCTGGCCGCCTGCACGCCGCCCGGCAGCAAGAGCACAAGCCAGAGCCCGACAACTATCTGTCTCCACAGGTTGGAATCGGACGCCAGAATCCTCGCTCCCAGCCATCCGCAAAGGATGGCGAAGGCCGGCGCAAGCGGCAGGAAATACCGGTCCCAAACCGGAAGACTGAAAACAGCGTGGATGCCCAGGTACAAGCCGGCCCATCCGCAAAGAAGAACCACAAGGACTGAATTTCGCTTCGACTGCGCAAATCCTGTCCGCGGCACAAAGACCACCGCCAGCACAGTTGCAGCCGTCAGAACTATCCAGACGAAATTACTGGCCGTCAGATACCAGAGCAGGTCGGCGATGCGCACAACGCGGTCCGGCCATGCCTCCACCGAGAGCAGTTCAAGCGCACCATAGTTGCGCACGCCCAGATCCCATGGCGATGGTGCCACGGCCCAGCGCAGGCTGTCCCAATACAAGACCGGCAGAACTATCAACGCCAGCCCTCCGGCGACGCGCAGGCCCGCTGCCGCCATGGCAATGGCTCTCGGGAAACCCGCAATCAGAACGGACAGCGTCAACGGTACAAAGAAGACCCCCTGCTGTTTGGTCATTACCGCCGCGCCCAGGCAAAGTCCAGCCAGGAAAGGGCGCGAGCTCTGTGCAGCGAAGAGCGAACAGACGCCCGCCAGCACCAGCAAAGGATCGGTGAACGCCGTCGGGCTATAGCTGATTGCAAACGGATTCAAAGTGAATACGGTCGCTGCCACCACGCCCGCAGCCGGCGTCCATGCCCGTTTGGCGATCGCGGCGACGACCGGAATCGTGAGTACGCTAATGCCGATATTCAGCAGCCGCGCGCTGGCCTCCGTGGCGCCAAGAGCCTTTAGGCAGTAGGCAAGCAGCCAGATAAACAGCGGTGGTTTATCGATCCAATGTTCGAGAAACCGGGGATCATCGTGGAGAAAGTTCAGCGCCCAGAAACTGTAGAGCGCTTCATCCTGGTGGAAGCGAAAGCGGTCCAGCATGACGAGACGCAGTCCAAATCCTAACAGAATCAGGAAACACAGATAACTCTGATAGCCTGACAGTGCGCCAAATGTGCTGGGCAACGAAATGCTTCTGAGCGATTGGGCGGCAGTCAGTTTCTCCGCGGCAGTGCGGTGCAACGTAGAATGCACGATTCCGAGGGTGTCGTTCGATCCTGCGGTAATTGGGATGCTAAAGCCTCGCGCCGAGGGGTGCTCAGGGCACCCGCACCGCACATTCTACTCCAAGGCAATTGGGGGTTCAAAAAAGACGAGGGTAAACCAGGGGACCTTAGCGAACCAGCTGGCATCCTGCGAGCAAATGTCGGAGGGCTATAAGCACTTCCAGCCCAATGCACCGTCCAGTTGCCAGAGCCGACCCTACCACATCTTTGCAGTATCAGCCGCTATCTTTACAGATTGCCAATGCCCCTGCCAGTAGCTCATACATGTCCAACGTGTACGGCGAGGGATTGGCCCGCTCATCGAGGCGTGTCCTACTCAGTTCGCCTACGATCGCAAATACGCCGGCTTGAAATAATGTTACTGCCGTTATCTGGGCAGGAGTAAACTCAGATCGGCTACCGTCGCTTGATTTCTCTTCCTCAATTCCTGCATTCCATTTGCCAATAAAACAGTCAGAAAACTCACGCAACAGGGCTGCGTACATTTCTGAACCCTCCGATTCATCCATTTCCGCCAGAACACTTGCAAGGTCGTTCAGGTCGGCTTTGGGGGAAGGCAGCGTCGGGGTCGCTATTTCAGTCTCAGGAACGGAACTCCGTTGGGCCGAAACCAGGGCAGAGTCGCAACGGATTCTGTCCCGGCCGCGAAGGTAGTCATATGTTTCAATGACGAGCAAATGTTCACTTGCTACGTCAGGGACATACCCTGTCATCGTCAGGGTGTCCAGTTCGTGCGAGACTTCTATCCTGGCCTCCCATAGCGCCTCCGCGTACCAGGAGTGTTCCTCCTCACTGCCTTCGTCTCTCCTAATTGCCCAAACGTCTGATTCCGCATAGCTTGCAATGGAGCCTGAAGTGGGTGCCCTGGCTTCATCACTCTCTGTAAAATGGGCGGTCATCAAGTGGTATCTGAACCTCGTCATCCTCTCAACTTCATCTGCCCAAGGCTCAACGTAGGTACTTTCGGAAATCAAGACCATCCAGGAATACTCTATACGGTTGTTATTCATTCCCTCTCGATTGAAGGTCAATTCCTCGGGAATGTCTCTGAGATGGAGGACGACAGTCAGCACCTGCTTGTACAGTTCTGATTCCACTTTGACAATATCAATGTAACCGGGCAATTCGTCTGAAGGCTCTGTCTCAACCGATTCTCCAATCAACAGGGCTCGTTCATCCGAGATACACGGCCTCGCAGGCTGCGGCGAAATTGGAACACAGGCCGCCGCGAGCAACACGGTCCCGGCGATCAGAACTCTTTGGAAAATGGTTTCGCCTTTGAAGTGTTCAGGACGAGCGCCGGACCTAAGTTTCGATCGCACTTCTCGGGGCATCGAAGGCGATCGAAACAGCCCGCATCAACCGGGACGGCACGAGACGCCGTCCCGTCCGTGCAGGGCATCGAACGTCGAGAACGAGATTATCGAACTGTCAGCAATTTCCGGAACCCGACCGACAAGAGTAAGCGTGTCGTCTTCGTGGGAAACGATCAGGCGCGGAATGACGGGCAACTCGAGAAGATGTGTTTCATTCTTTTCAGGAGAGTGCCTGTTTTTCAACACCATAGTCTGAACAGCAACCTGAAATGGAAGGACCGCGGCCGCCGTGTCTGCCGAGTCACTCCTTGCGGCATGGAAGGCGGCAATCGTGAAACCGGTCGAATCATGTGTGACGATGGAGCCGCCATCAACGTCGATTGAAACAGACCACATGTACTCCATGTGCAGGTCTTCCACACCTTCTCTGTTGACAGCCATCTCTTCAGGAATCTCCCTGAGATGGAAGACGGCTGTCAGGGTCTCGCCCTCCAGGCTGGAAGCCGCTCCAACAATGTCAATGTAACCCGGAAGAGAGCCCAGAATCGGATCGCTGGCCTTCTGGCCGGGCAACATGTTAAGGTAGCCGCCGGCACAATCATCGAGCTTATCTGACGACAGCGCTTGTTCCGATGCTGCCGGCGGCTCTGCGGGAATTGGCACACAGGCTGTGGCGAACAGCGCGATCCCAACGAGCAGGAGTTGCTTAATCATGGTGCATCATCCTTTCTGACCGACTGTCTTGGAAAGGGCGGTCCACTGTGTGTGTCTCCTTCGCGGGAATGTGGAACCGACGTAATCATTTATGAAATAGTGTAGCCTTCGCTGACTGCGTCTGTCCCCCTGCAATGTACCGATTTCGGGAGATCGTAGGTTCTATTTTGGGAGATTCCTCACTTGAAGTCGTGGTACAGAGTGATACAATTTTTATTAGAGGGTGATGCCAGATTACAGCGTTGTATCTGGCAGTAGACAGCGGAGGATGCTGTGGAACGGAAAATGTTCGGCAAAGTCGTTGCCGCACTGCGAAAGGAGCAAATCGATTTCAACAGCGGCAACAGTTGGAGCCAGGAAAAACTGGCAGAGGAAACCGGGTTGACAACAAGAATCGTGGGCAAGATCGAGCGGGGCAGCCAGGTACGCCTGGACAGAGGGACGCTACAGGACCTGGCGCGGGTCTTCAAACTTACGTCGCTCGAACGCCGCGAATTCTTCGCCATGGCCAGTGAAATCACAGATGAGGCAATCGTGCGCGACGACCTCAACCATCAGGAAGTCTTCGCCCAGGTCTGGGCAACGCTCGGAACGCTCTGCACACCCGCTTTCCTTATGGACTCGTTCGGCGATCTGGTCGGCGCCAACCGCGCCGTCCTCGATTTTCACAGACTCAATTGGTCACAGTTCAATGCTGCAAGGTGTTCCGCCGGCAACGTCAATATCCTTTCACTCCTGCTTGCACCGGATGCGCCGATACGCCGCGTGCTGGGGACCGGTTGGAGTCCAATTGCACTCGCCAACATGCGTCAATGGCGAGTCATGACTCTGCGATACCGCCATACAAGCCGTTTTCGCAACCTGTTTACCGCGCTTTCGGCATACCCCGATTTCCAGATGTTGTGGGCGGCCAGCCGTAGACGCGTCGAAGACGATAACAGTCGCCTGCGCAGTCATTTCTACACGCATGGCATCTATGGGCCGGTGGCCTACACCGTCTTCACCAACATCAGCCTGAGCGCATGCGGCGATCTCTACCTTGCCACCTTTGTGCCCCAGAATCGCGACACTGGGGCTGTATTCCAGAACCTGGCCGACAGAAGCAACCGTCCCCTGGCGCTGACGCCCTGGCCGAATCCCAGTCTCCCCTGCAATGCTTACGCGTAGACGAACACGTTGTCAAGGAAAAAGGACAGCCTGCTTTTGGAGAACCTGCCTGTATTATGGCTGACAGTAAGGGAGAGGCCGATCCGGGGACAGTGGATGTGAAGTGGGAGCGTGAAGAAAAAAGTGGAGGGTGTATCTACTAAGCCATTCTCTGTGTGTGTATTGTGTACGGTCTACCTGGGGGGAATGTACCGTCAGTATTTCTATAGCGGGCTCGCGATGGTCATAGCGGTGGACGTTGGGTATGTATGGGAGTTGCCTCGCCTGTTTTGCCTGCGCTGGCGCATACTTGGAATCTGCCAAGGCGCGGGCCGGGGGGGAAGCCCGGTCGCAGCGGGTCGTCAAGGTCATATTGCCACACACTCGCTGCGGCGGGGGTTGTAGGAGAGGGGGCGTTGCGGGGGCGGAGCCCCCGCACAAGGGAGGGCCGAATAGGCCCGACCGCCCAGAAGAGCAGCGGTCAGTGGTTAGTGGTCAGTTGTCAGAGAGTTCGCTTCCCCTGCCCCAGTGTTGATCGCGGAATGGCTGACTTATTAGTTGCTGGAGGGCAAAGACTGCCCGTCACCAGGTTCAAATGAGGCCGGCAGAAAGGGGGCTGGACACAGGGAGGCAGAGAATCGCCTCCATGCCCAACCCCCCTTCAGCCGCCGGGGCGTCGGCTCGATTGGAGTCCCGGGCCGTCTCTGGAGGATGTACTTTCCCAGATATAATCACGGCTGCAGGCGTATCCCCGACTCTAGTTCCAGGAATCTATACCCAGTAGCTTCCGCCCAAGTGGCGTCAGTGTAGCCGGTGTCTGATGCCGGTGCTCCCAATCGCGCAGGTCTCCAGGCCAGCGGTCCATGGGGCGGCATTCCCGCCAGGAGCGAATACGCTCTGCCCGTTGTTCTTCGTCCCTTTCCGGGGCCGGCCCCATTGTGATGTACTGGGCCAGCCGCGGCCGCGTTGAGCGGTTGTGGCCGTTACCGTGCGCCAGCAGCTTGTGCCAGATGACAAAATCACCGGCCTTTCCCTCCACGACTTTGACGTCGAGCCCGGTCATGTCCGGAAAGCGCGGATTGCGGTCAGCCGGCTGCGTTCTTACCCATTCGTAGAATGTCTTGTGAAATCCGGGTATACACTGGAAGCCGCCCTGGTCTGCGCCGGTATCGGTCAAATAGAGGACACCTTGCACGCCAGTGTGGGTAGTGGGATCAGGGCGCCAGGTTGCGGCCACGTCGTCACCCTCTAACAGGGGCAATGCGCTGGTGTCAATATCCCAGTGAATCATGCCCTTGTGGCCCCATTCCGGCCTGTCGGCCCTGTCGGGCGGCTTCATATTGGCGCGATCCAGCGATACCCACAGCTTTTCAGTGCCCAGTATCTCACTGAATGCATCATGGAGGCGCGGGTACTGGCGATTGTCCCACAGGGACTGATGCTGATACATCTCCACCATCCCCGCCTCCGAAATTGGCGAGCAGAGATCTTCTCGTGTATAGGGCTTGTACTTATACCAGGAATCCTGGTCGTCCTCCTTCATCTCCAGGAACGTCCAGATCTGCTTTACGAGTGCGTCCAGGTTTTCCTGCGGCACAGCATTGGGGATTACAACATAACCGTTCTCTTCCCAGAATGCCCAGTCTTTCTCATCCAAAATCGGCATCTCATGCCTCCTTGTTCATCAGGCTTCTCCGAACCAGTGCCTCAGTTCGCGCTACCACTGTCGAGTCGCAGTTCCCGACCGGTCTCCGCGCTCGTAAGTAACCCTTCCATCATCTCCTGAACGATCAACCCATGCCGCAGGGGCGCCTCGCAAGGGACGCCGTCCAGAATGCAGGCGATGAAGTGATCGGCGATGGCGTTCCAAGCCTTGCTTCTTTCTTTGGTGAGTCCGTCAAACGTAATGTCCAGAGGTCGGCCCTCATGATTCAGACTCCGGCCCGCCACAGGTTTGGCTTCGAATCTTTTGGCTGTTTCCGCGACGGCGGTGGGGACAGGGCAGTTTGTGTACAGCGTTGGCGGCCGCACCTGTGCACCCGCCTCCTCTCCGAACAACTCGATCTGCAGGTCACCGGGCTGGTGAGAGGCCCAGAAGCTCTCAACCTGCAGCGCGCCACCGTCCTCAAAACGGATGAAACCGCCCGCGTAATCGTCCGCAGCAAACTGGCTGTAGTAACTCTTGGGGGCTGCCGCGACTTCGTCCGGCGCCTTGCGTCCGAAGAATCCCAGACCGCGCGGCCCAAACCTCGCGCCGGCGACGCCGGTCACGCTTACCGGCCGCGGCATCCCCAGCATCCACCACGCCGCGTCCAGCACGTGCACGCCCATATCGCGAAACGCGCCGCCGCCTTTGCGGATGAAACCGGGATTCCACGCCGGAATGCCGTTGCGGCGAATACTGCGGGCGCGGGCGTAGTAAAGCTCGCCGAAAGTCCCCAATCGCGCCAGGGCGCCCATATACTGCACCTCAGCGGAAAAACGGGTGGAGAGCGACATCATGTTAACGACCCCGGCAGCCTCTGCCGCTTCCACCATCCGCTCCGCCGCCTCCACTGAATCGGCCAGCGGTTTCGTTATCAGGACGTGTTTTTCATGGGCCACCGCTTTCAGGCCCATCGGCACATGCAGCTGATTGGGCGTGCCGATAAAGATTGCATCGATCTCCCGGCTGCGGCATAGCTCGTCAAAGTCAGTGTACAGGCGAACCTCGTCCGGCTGCGGCAAGAGCGCCGCGAAGTCGGTCATGCTCTCTTCGACCAGATCACAGAGCGCCACTACCTCTGTGCGCGGGTTGCTTGCCAGAGCGAGCCCATTGGGCCTGCCAATACCCATGCCGACGACAGCAACGCGTACCTTTTTCATGTAGTTTCCTGTTGTCCACGGTCCAGGGACAGGCTGAACGCAGTCCGTCCCTGCCTATGTATGTCCATCGCCGCCGTTCGGCGATTACCGTTCGACCGTCAGAGCGTAGTGCCCTTCAATGTAAGGGTAACGTTCGGCAACCCCTTCTGCCAATTCGATTCCCAGGCCGGGGTTGTCCGGTAGATGCAGATGGCCGCCGTTCATTGCCGGCGGCTTCGCGGCAATATCCCACTGCAGCGGCCCTTGAATCTGGCAAACCTCCAGAATCTCCAGGTTGGGTAAGGCGGCAACCGCGTGCGCGTGCGCCATCGCCATCAATCCATTATGCCAGGAGTGGGGATAGAGTTTGAGGCCGTGATGCGCCGCCAGCTCCGCGATGCGTACCAGTTCTGTCAGGCCGCAGACACCCGCGTCAGGCTGCACGATATCATAGGCCCGCTTTTCAATATACGGGCGAAACTGCTCCAGAGTCGTGAAGCTCTCGCCGCCGGTTACAGGCATTTCCACCGCCGCGGCAAGCGCGGCATAGCCGTCGATATCGCTCCAGGGGATCGGCTCCTCCACCCAGGCGAAATCCAGTCGGTCCAACTCCCTGGCAATGGGCAGCGCCTCCTCCAGCGTAAGCCGGCAGTTACCGTCCAGCGCCAGCTTCATTCGTCCCGCCACCGCCTGATGCAGCTCTCGCACCAAACCGAGAAAGCGGTCAACGGTCACGCCGTCCCACTCCCAGTCCGTGCCGATGCGGAACTTCATCACCGGGAATCCCTGTTCTACGTATCCCAGTGCCTCCTCGATCAACTGTTCGGGCCGGTCCCGCCAGTCATAGCGGCATCCGCTCGAGGCATACATCGGTACTGACGAGGCCGGGCTGTCGCTCAGCAACTCGCTGACCCGCTTGCCCGCCGCTTTCCCCCGCAGATCCCACAGGGCGCAGTCGATGCCGGCGACGGCCGCGTCATGAGCGCGGTCCCTGCCATTCGGATGCGGCGGCGTGGCCTTGTCTGTCGGGTCCTTGCCGATGAGAGTCGGCGCCAGCCAGTCGACCCATTCGGCGATACGCGGCGGCACCCCGTATGCGCTCGCCTCCCCGATGCCAACCAGTCCTTCATCGATATGAACCCGGACGACCGCACAATCAGCCTTTACCGTGCGATAGCTGGCAGTGATCCACTGCCGTTCCGGTTCGTGCATGCGCGAAAGACATACAGTGTCGAGATCTGTAATCTTCATTAAGTTCCCCTTTAACAGGGCTGCTTGTACGAAGGCTCGTTGACGTATCGAGCCGTCGCTATATCCAGTTCGATCCGCGTCGCCGGCGGGAGCTCGACCTGCAGGTAGACGTCGTTAACGTCCTCCTTTACGGTTGAATGCTCGACTTCAGGCGACTGATATGCTGGCGGCCGGCCCGGGTAACTGCTTGTCCTCTTCGTATAGCGGACTACCTCGAAACGGTGTTCGCCGAAGCTGCCCGCCTGCAATATCACCATACGCGACTCGTACGGGTTCAGGTTGACCAGTTCCACCACCGTGCGGCCCGCCTCCAGCCTCGTTACAAGCGCGGCCGTGTCAGGAGGCAGGCCCGGCCGCTTGCGGACCGCGTCGTAGTACCGCAGCCGGCAGTGGAGTAGCCCGCCGTTATAGATGATCTGGGGCGCGCCCAGCGTAAGCTGAACCAGCGCCTCTGTGATCACGGGGTTGAGCTGTTGCCAGTGGTGGATGTGCACCTGCGTCAGGTCCTCCACGTCTTCTCGGATCAACGCCAGTCGACGGCAGACCTGTCCGTAGGTTGAGGCCAGTATCTGCTCAGGATAGTCGGGGTTATCACCGGCAAGGAACCTTAGCCAGGGCTGTTCGTGGCCGTTGTCCTCCTTGTTGCGGAAACCCTGAACGCGGCGCCAGTCGTACTTCTCAACCCGTCGCAGCGCCTCGATCCGCCCCCAGTCGGCGGGATCCATCGTCATGTTCCACACAGCCGTGGGGTAGACCGGCGACATCGGCTGATAGTCGAACCAGCCTTCGTCGTTGTGCCGGTAGGGGACGACGAATATCCCATCCTCTTCGTCGTCCAACTGGTCCACCCAGTGGCTTCGCAGGCTCATTTCCCCAGCGCTGGGACTTCGCATCTCCCCCAAATTCCAGATAGCGTCGTACTGGTCGTTGGCCAGTTGCAGGTATCCCTTGTCACCGGTGAGCAGAAATGCGTTGCCGCCGCTGACGGTCGCGGCCATGCCAATATTGTAGTAACCGTGGGGCCAGCTCCAGCCGTAAAGACCGCCGTACCAGCGTCCATCCATGTACTCGCCGACCTCTCCCGACAGCCCGACGTTGTCCGGCAGCAGGCCGTCCGGTTTCCGCCGGTCAACCCGTCCGGACTGCTCTGCCGCGGGAGAGTTGCTCGCGGCCCGCTCCCGCCAGGCGTCAAAATACTCGACGATCCAGCGCCGGTACTTCTCATCGCCGGTGAGCAGGAAGGCATTCGCAATCAGACTCGTGACCATCAGATTCCCGGCTACGTCTCCCTTGCCCATGCGCTCCTGCATCGCCTCCCCCATGCGACGCGCCAGGGCCGTGTCCTTCAGATCGTCGTATTCATGGACGCCCTCGATGTCGGTGAATGGGAGGCCATACGTGCGCATGGACGCGCTCCAACCGTAGCTCGGCTCCGGGCCGTCCGTGAAGCCCCAGCGCGGCCCGCCGCTGCCGTTGTGCGGCGCCCTGATCAGCTTGCGTTCAGGATCGTAGTTGGGCGCATCGGGGTTCTCGTTCAGATACAGGCCGGCAAATCGTACTGCGCGCTGGCGATTGCGCTCATTTGTCGGGTCGGCCAGACAGAGAAAGTAGAAATAGATGTAGCTCTCGCTCTGGTGGAACTGATCATAGCCCCGTTCATACTCGTCCATCACCGGCCCGAGCTCTTCCAGCTGTCTCGTGATGGCGTCCCACTGGCGCTGCCCCTGCGTGAGCAGGTGATCGCCGCCCCCGAGCAGATAGTAGAGGGGCCAGTTGTAGGAGCTCTCGTAGAAATCATCGGCGCCGTCGCGTGAGTCGCTCCACTTGTCGGCCCATATCAGCGTCCCGTCGGGCCTTGTGTACTTCTCCAAGAAGGGTTCTACGGACCGGTCCATCAGATCAAAAAGCGCCCGCTCCATCACGGCCCAGGTGGGCGGTGCATCAAGAGGGACGCTGGCAGTGAGTGTAAGCACGAGGCTCACCTCTCTTGTGTGTGGAATTGTGTGTATTCGGTTGCCGCCGGCACGAACTGAACTGTCTACGGGTAAGCGTTCGCCGCTGCGCCAAGGCCCTGCGGGAGGCCGGCGCAGCGGCACAACGCTATCAGCGCATCTGCAATACCTTCAGCTGTGTTGCGCTTGCCTTTACCGTGGGTTCTTGGCCCGCCACTCCTGCAGCTGGCGGTTCACTTCATTGATGATGGTCTGGGCGCCGGCCTCATTCAGCTTCTCGATGGCCTCGGGCGCGCCATCCTCATATGCGACCCAACCGTACTGGATCGGTAACACAAACTCGTTATAGACGGCCGACGTCTGGGCAATCTCAGTCTTGATCGGTTCGCGGTCCACTACGAAGCCCAACGCTTCCGACGGGAAGGCCGTGTCGTTCATCTCTTTGGTTGCTTCCCAGGCCCCGACCTGCTTGGCGTCACGGTAGTAAGCGTTGAACTGATTGCCGAACATCCAGTCCGTGTTCGGATTGTATGTGCTGGTGTTGCCGTCCACACCATCTGGGAATCGCATGACCTGATTGGCCTCATCTTCCCAGACCCAATGCACGCCCTCAATGCCGCGCGAAAGCAGGTTATAGATATAGGCATTGGTGTTGAACTCCTCCAATACCTCCATTGCCTTGCCCGGATTCTTGGAAGTGGAGCAAATGGCGTTCATCGTTGCCGTAGCACCGGCAGTGTCCAGAATCAGTGGGACTGTCAAGCTCTTGCTCAGGAACTCGAAGCCGTAGGCGTTCTGCGCCTCAACGTCGTTCCCCGGCTTTTCTACATGATAGCCCATAGCATACTGACCGGCACGGAAAGCGGATCGAGCCTCGTCATTGGGCAGCGGCTCAAGCGGCATATAGCCTTCATCCACCCAACGCTTGGTCGACTCGGCCGCCATCTGAAATTCAACTGTTTCTACCATATTGACGGCTGTCAGCGTCTCGTCATCAGCCTTCATGCCCAGAAAGCCAATACCGTCATCTAAGGGATCGAAGCCGTAGTACTGGGAGAGAAAAAGTCCCCGTCCCGGTGCAGCAACGAATACAGGCGTAATGCCCTCGCCGTCACGCACATCGGCCAACCAGGGCTCCATATCTTCCCACTTCGTCACGGAAGCCAGATCGAGGCCGTACTTCTCGGCCAAATCCTTGCGAGGATGGACGCCCCAGGGCTTGGGAAAGATCTGCTGATTGATGACGCCATAGATGACGCCATTTACGCGTGCCGCGTCCCAGGTCGTGGGTGGCATGCTCCCCCACAGGCCAGGCGCGTGATTGAGCAGCAGATCGTCCAGCGGCGCCAGGACGCCGTTGGCAACATTGTTGGCGTAACTGTTGATCCAAGGCGCGGTGAAAATGATATCGCACTCTTCTCCGGCAGACAGGCGCAACTGCATCTTGTCGTTAAACGCGCCGAAGTCGATTGGTTCCAGGGTCAGGTGTACGCCGATCTTCTCGTGGAGGACTTCATTCATCGCATCCTCCACCATCTGCAGGTCCGCCGGAATACCGCGGCTTCCGTAGGAGTAAGTAATATTAACCAGTCCTTCGGCTGGCGCAGGCGCGGCCTGTTGGCCTTCGTCTGCCGATGTAGCCGCCGGCGCGGGCGCCGGGCAGGCCGTAAGGACCAGTGAGGCGACCAGCAAAACGCTGAGCATAGCCAAAATACGGTGTCGTGTCATCTGTGTCTTCTCCTCTTGGGTGAACAGAGCGTTGAAATTCCTATGCTAGAAAGTGGGTATTGCCGGACGGCGAGAATTCCATTCCGTCGTCGTATGTCTCTAAAGTTAAATCCTCCGCATTCACAGTGGGAGCTTGGACTCCTCGAACGGCACTATCCTTTCAGCCCACCGATTGTAATCCCGCGGACGAAGTATTTCTGCAGCAGCAAGAACGTAAAGAGCGCCGGTCCGAAAGCCAAAACGGCCATCGCCATGCGCGCCGAAAGTGTCGGAATTGGCATGCCGGTCGTCTGTGGATTGGCCGCCATGATATTGATGTTGGCCATCAGCACGTAGAGCAGATACTGGAGCGGATACATCGAGCTGTCGTCGATAAACAACAGCGCCAGAAACCAGTCGTTCCAGTAGCGCAGCACAAAAAAGAGTCCTATGGTTGCCAGCACTGGCTTGGAGAGCGGTACCACAATCTGGAAGAATATCCGCCACTCGCCGGCGCCGTCTATCCTGGCCGCGTCCAGCAATTCCGTCGGCAGTTGGGCAAATGAGGTCCGTATAATCAGTACATACCAGGCTGTGACCATATACGGCAATATCAGAACAAAAATATTGTCCTTCAAGCCCAGGTAACGGGTAACCAATATATAAAAGGGAACCATGCCGCCGTTAAACAGCAAAGTGAAAAACACGTAGAACGACAGCGGCCCGCGCAGCCGGAAATCTTTTCTCGCCAGCGGCCATGCAAGCAGAGAGCAGACCAGCAGCCCGGCTACAGTCCCGACCGTCGTTACGAAAGCCGTCACCCCGTACGCCCGCAATATCTGTCTTGGTTCCTGCAGTATGTATTCGTACGCGAAGGTCGTAAAACCGACCGGCAGAAGTTGGTAGCCCTCTTTCGCTAGTCGCAGTTCGTCAGAAAGCGATATGCTAACGACAAGTATGAGCGGAATCAGACAGGTCAAGCCGACCAGCGTCAGCACTGTGTGGACTGCGAACCGGCCCAAATACGCTTGTGCACGGTAGCGGTTGAGCGGTGTTGACTGGCGGGAGGTCGTTACGGACATGGAGGCGGCCTAATACAGTGCGTAGTCTTCGTTGACTCGTCGTACCACCCAGTTGGCCCCCACGACCAGCAGGAATCCGACAAACGACTGGTAAAAGCCGGCTGCCGCGGCCATGCTGATCTCACCCAGCTCTACCAGTGAACGGTATACAAATGTGTCGATAACGTCGGTCGTGGAATAGAGCAGCGGATTGTCTCGAGGCAAAAAGAAGAAGAGACCGAAGTCGGCATGAAAAATGCGGCCAATTGCCAGCAGCGTGAGAATGATGATCATCGGGTACAGCATCGGCAAGGTGATGAAACGGATCTGTTGCATCTTGCCCGCACCGTCGATTTTGGCCGCTTCGAACAACTCCGGGGAAATGCCGAGAATCCCAGCCAGGTAGATGATACTGCTGAAACCGATTCCATTCCACAAATTGGCGAGCACCAGGATGACCGGCCAGTATTCCGGTGACCGGTACCAGGCAATCCGATCCAGTTGGAGTGCATCTACCCACTGGTTGATCAGCCCGGTCTGGCCATTGAGGAATGCAAAGACGAAGTAGCTGACAATCACCCAGGAGATGAAGTAAGGGAAAAACAGCATCGTCTGATAGTACTTGCTCATGCGGCTGCGATAGGCCTCGTTCATCAGTATCGCAACCGTCAACGCACATACGGTAGTCGTGCTGATGAATAGGAGATTCATCAGCAGTGTATTGCGCGTGATTCGGAAGGCTGCATCCGTCCCGAATAGAAATTCGAAATTCCGGAATCCGACCCATTCGCTGCCCAGGATTCCCAGATTGAAGCGGTAGTCCTTGAAGGCGATGACAATGCCCAGCATGGGCAGGTAGGCGAAAATGAAGAGCAGGACGATTCCCGGAAGCGACATCGAGAGCAACGAAAGATTCGTTTTGAACTCCCGCTGGTTGCCGAAGAGCCGGTGCAAGAAGGATTCACTCAGTGACGCCGGTTGTTCAGACCCGTGCGGGCCTGGCGACGACGAGGCCTGTCTGTCCAACTGCTTCTCGGTGATCACTTGAGAATTTCCTGGTGACACAGGGGAATACAGTCTGTCCGGCCATCTTGAATGGCCGCAGCAAAAGCATATTCTATCTTGCTGCCTGAGCTGGTCAAAGGGCCCGCGTCCCCATTGCCTCAACACGCTTGGGACGCCTGACCGGAGGAACCGGTGATAGGCTACACGACGCCCAATTCTTTGTCAAATTTTTCACCACTCTCAGAAATAGGGCATCTAACATTGATACATTATAATGGTCCCGCGGTACCCCCTTGACGCAGTACATGACAATTGCATGTGAGGATCTTTAATGTCAGTTCTGACTGGCGAGTGCTCTGCTGTGCCAGAGTCACAAGCGAACCTGAAGCCACCGGTGGCGACGGTACGGCCCGTCACCCATCGCAATCACGGCGACGAACGAGTCGACCTATACTATTGGTTGCGGGAGCGCGACAACCCGGCCGTTCTGGCCTATCTCGAAGCCGAAAACAGATATACGGAAGCGATGCTGGCCCATACTGAGGCTCTGCAAGAAACACTCTACGACGAAATGAAGAGTCGTATCCAGGAGACCGATGAATCGGTGCCCGTTGCCCACGGCGGCTATTTCTACTACCACCGCGAAGAAGAGGGCAAGCAGTATCGAATCTACTGTCGCAAAAAGGGCAGTCTGAACGCCGACGAACAGGTGTTGATAGACCTGAACCTCGAGGCAGAAGGGCGCAACTACCTGCGCATGGGAAATTTCTCGGTCAGTCCCGACCATTCACTCCTGGCCTTTGCCCTCGATACCGACGGGTCGGAAACATACACGCTGCAGGTCAAGGATCTGGAAACCGGCGAACTGCTGCCGGACCGGATCGAAAACACGTACTACGGGCTCGAATGGGGCAACGACAATCGCACACTCTACTACACCACCCTCGACCCTGCCCTTCGGCCCTACAAACTGCACCGCCACCGCCTGGGTGACCCCACCTCCGATGACGAGGTCGTCTATCATGAGGAGGATGAGCGCTTCTTTCTGCGGCTCTATAAGGCCAAAAGCGAGCGCTACATCTTTTGCGCTCTTGGGAGCGCCGTAACCTCCGAAATATATGCCATCGACGCGGACAAGAGCGACGGGCAGCCCATTCTGGTACAGCCGCGCGTGCAGGATTTGGAGTACTTTGTCACCCACCATCGCAGTCGGGCAGGGGAAGAACGCTTCCTTATTCTTACAAACTGGGAGGCGGAGAATTTTCGCGTGATGGCGGCGCCGGTTGACGCGCCCGCCAAAGAAAACTGGCAGGAGCTGATTCCTCATTCCGCCGAGGTCATGTTGGACCATATTGAACCGTTTCAGGACTTCCTGGTTGTCTGGGAGCGGGAGAACGGCCTAACTCATATCCGGATTCAGGACCTGCAGACCGGGGCCTCTTTCAGAGGCGAAGAGTCTTCCTCCCACCGTGTCGAACAGTTGGAGCCCGTCTATACAGTCTCCCGCGGCCAGAATCCTGATTTCAACAGTCAGGTCCTGCGCTATCGCTACACTTCTCTTGTCTCCCCGCCGACAGTCTTCGACTACGAGATGGGAAATCGTAACCGTACGCTGCGCAAACAGGACGAAGTGAACGGCTATGATCCTGCGGCCTACAGGACCGAGCGCATCTGGGCGACTGCGTCCGACGGCGTCCAAGTACCGGTTTCGCTTGTCTACCCCGCTGAACTGAACAAGGATGGCCAGAACCCCTGCTTACTGATCGGCTATGGCTCCTATGGCATGAGCTATGACCCCTTTTTCAGCAGCAACCTTGTGAGTCTGCTGCAACGGGGCTTCGTAGTCGCCTACGCTCATATTCGCGGCGGCGGTGAGATGGGAAGACAGTGGAAAGAAGACGGCAAATATCTCAATAAGAAGAACACCTTCACCGATTTCATTGCCTGCGCGGAGGCAATCATCGATAGCGGCTACACATCTCCTAGGCGCATGGTGATCAGCGGGCGCAGTGCCGGCGGCCTGCTGATGGGCGCGGTAACCAACGAACGGCCGGATCTGTTCGCAGGCGTCGTCGCCGGTGTTCCTTTTGTCGACGTCGTTAACACAATGCTCGACGCCAGCATCCCACTAACGGTCATCGAATGGGAGGAATGGGGCAACCCGGCCGATCCGGAGTACTACCACTACATGAAGAGCTATTCACCCTATGACAACGTCGAGGCCAAGGACTACCCGGCCATTCTGGCCACCGCGGGCCTCAACGATCCGAGAGTGCAATATTGGGAGCCAGCCAAGTGGGTGGCCAAACTGCGGGCGTGCAAGACCGACGATAACCCGCTACTACTCAAAACCGAGATGGGGGCCGGTCATTTCAGCAAGTCCGGTCGCTACGACTACCTGGAGGAGGTTGCCTTGGAGTATGCGTTCATTTTGGACACCACTGATTCTGTCCCTTTCAATGACGGGAGCGGTGGACGATGATTAGGTTGATCGATAGAGAGTTCGTGCGAATACGATCCTATGCATTTCCTTCGACTTCCCTGCCGCGACTGTCGAAGTCGCTGCCGCCGAATCTGCGGCGAGAAATGACGAGTCTGGAAGTGGATGGGGATGATCTGGTGACCCTTCGCTACCATCTGCGAAGCCGGGTCGCCTGCATCCAGACACGCGACGGAGTTGTTTCCTGGCAAGTCAGTGAGCCCTGTAAACTGCAGATCAGTTACCGCAAGAGTATTGCGCAGTCTCACCGGGACACTGAGCCCGCCGAACAGGTGGCCAGGATCTCAACCTGGGACTCCCTTTCCCCTGCAAGAACTGATCCAAGAGAGTCGACGGGCTCCCTGATTGGAGAAGAACAAGAGGAGCACAGTCTGGGCCATAGTATCATCGCTCAACCTGTTCTCGATGAGGAACACGAATCGTCTCTAGGCGTTCACAACGGTGAACTCGCCCACCTGCACTTCGAAAATGGAAGAAATGGCTCAATTGCGGGAATCCACCCCCGTGAGAATGAGGGAAACGGCGCGGGAGACCAGGTACGGCGCGGATATGTCCGTCTCGAACTGCTGGAAGGTGAGTCCAAGACGACGCATACCATCTTGAGTTGCGATTCCTACACTCTCGCCAGCCTCGGACGTTTCTGTCTGCTGGCAGAAACACTGGCAAGATGGATGAAGGCGACAACGGGCGTGGTCGATAGCTAGATAGAACAGCGGATTTCGTACTACCAACCCATATCCACTGCAGTTTGAGGACTAAAATGACTCGGATTGCCATGTGGTGTGCGCCGCGCACCATTTCAACGGCACTCATGCGTGCCTGGGAAAATCGCCCGGACACGATCGTGATTGACGAGCCGTTTTATGCTCATTACCTGCACGTCACCGGCATCGACCATCCAGCGAGTGAAGAAATCATCGCCAGTTATGAGACCGACTGGCGCCTCGTTGCTCGCACGCTAACCGAAGACCATCTGCCCGAAGGCGCGACGATCTGGTACCAGAAGCATATGGCCCATCACATGTTGGACCATATCGAGCTGGACTGGCTGGACAAGCTGACCAACTGCTTTCTGATCCGGTCGCCGGTTGAGGTGATCACCTCTTATATCAAGGTGCGGGCCCAGCCCACGCTCTTGGATCTCGGTTTCCCTCAACTGCTGCGGCTGTTTGAAACCGTCCGCGGCAACTCAGGCTCGATTCCTCCGGTCTTAGACAGCCAGGACGTGTTGGAGGACCCCGGCGGCACTCTCAAGCTGTTATGTAAAGCAGTGTCAGTGCCCTTCTCCGAGCGGATGCTCTCCTGGCCGCCGGGCCGCCGCGGCAGCGACGGCGTCTGGGCGCCCTATTGGTACGCAGCCGTGGAAAGATCAACCGGCTTCGCTCCCTACCGTCCCAAGAACGAAGCCGTACCCCCGCAACTACAGGACCTTCTCGCCGAGGCACAGGAAGCCTACCAGGAACTTTACCGTTTCCGCCTTACGACGAGGGATCGCAGTCAGTGAACAGTGGCGGGGTTGGACGCGCAGTCCGTTGACCTTTGGAGTACTGAAAAATGCTGCAGAGATTCTACGAAGCCAATCGCCATCTTCTGGTCAACATCAACGGGCAACTCGTTCACAGGGACGAGGCCGGAGTCAGCCCTTTCGACTCCTCCGTGCAAAATGGCGACGCCGTCTGGGAGGGCCTGCGACTCTACGACGGGCGTATCTTCAAACTGGAGGAGCATCTGGACCGGCTCCAGGACGGCGCAAAGGCCCTTGCCTACGAAGGCGTTCCTTCGAATGAGGAGATCGTGGATCAGGTGCGGCGAACGCTTAAAGCCAATGAAATGCAGGACAACGTCCACGTTCGCCTTACACTTACGCGCGGCGTCAAGTACACAAGCGGTATGGATCCCCGCATCAATACGAGCGGCACAACGCTGATCGTCCTGGCCGAACACAAGCCGCCGGTCTACGACCACGGCGGCATCCGCCTGATCACCTCCGGCATTCGTCGCATCCCCCCGGACTGTCTGGACCAGAACATTCACTCCTGCAATATGCTCAACTCGATTCTGGCCAAAATCCAGGCCAACACCGCCGGCGTCGACGATGCGGTGATGCTGGATACGAACGGTTTTGTCGCCGAAACCAATGCCACCCATCTCTTCCTGGTCAAACGCGGTATCGTTGCGACCTCCCACACCCACTCCTGCCCCGAAGGAATCACCCGCGCCACTGTGCTGGACCTGTGCCGGACACATCGAATTCTCGCGGAAGTGCGCGATATTTCCCTGCCCGAGCTATACCGGGCCGATGAGTTGTTCTGTACCGGCACGATGGGCGAATTAACACCTGTGACCGAGTTGGACGGACGCACAATTGGGGCAGGAGACGGCGGGCCAGTCACCAAACGACTGAGTCAATTATACGCCGAACTGACCCGTAGCTCAGGTTATCCCATTCTAGTCGACTGAAATACAAGCAGTGTCACGCCAGGCTGGCCCGACTTGCTCAGATTCCGAGAGGCCAAGGTCAGGCAATGCGCGAAGGCTGTGGCCGCGCTCATCGCGACTTCAGTGACGGTATCTGAAACTCCGCGCAAGAACCGTGCTCGTCTCCTGGGAGCTACTCTGCTGGCAGTCCGCCGGAGGAACCCTGTGCTGTGTCAGGCCAGGCCTCCAACTCCTCGAAGGCAACACGGCACGATTTCCTTGCCCCTTTTGACTGCTCTCACAGTAGAAATGTATACTCTGAAAGGCAGTACAACGGTGAATGCCCGTTTGGGCCGTTAAGCTACCTGACAAACCTTCCTCGCCGAGCCAACCAAATTCCCCATGCAGAAGACCTTAGACTCAAAGGCGCCTGGAGCCATCACCACAGGAGGCTGGCTTCAGACTCTGACAGTTATTTCATTCATAGCTATACTAACGGCGCTCTTCATTGGCCCCCTCTGGCATCCGCAAGGAATCCCAGGGGGCAACTCGGACCTGAGAATCCACATTCTGCGCGCGGCTGCTGTAGAGCAATCCTTTGAACAAGGCGTGATATGGCCGCGTTGGGTCCCTGATGTTTACCGTGGTCTGGGCGCCCCAGTCTTCCACCACTACAGTCCAGGTCTGTATTGGCTTATCGCAGCAGTTCACTGGACAGGTATCCGTCTGGACACTGCCTTTCGGATAGTGATCGCCTGCGCGTTTTTTCTTTCAGGAGTGGGGGTATACGGCTGGCTCAAAAGGATATTCAGCCAGCCTGCAGCCCTGGCAGGCGCCGCCCTATTCCTTGCTCAACCCCATTTCATCTTTGCAGAGTACTACTACCTGGGTGATTACCCACAGATGTTGGCCCTCCTGCTGCTGCCGGTCTGTCTGTGGGCAGTAACGGCTCTTCACTTCCGGCCGACTCCATGGTACTGGCTGTCTGCTGTGGTCGCACTTTCGGCCTTGGTGCTCAGCCACAACTTGACCGCGATCATGGGAGCGGTCATTCTGTTGCTCAACTGGCTCCTTCTGGCCCTGGTCTACCGTAGCGTTGGCGGGTTGCTGCGTTGCGCTCTGGCCGCCCTTGTTGCGGCTTCAGTTACGGCCGCCTTCTGGATGCCTGCCCTCGTCGACCTACCCTTTGTGCAGTTCGAGAACGCGCTCAACGTCAGGATCAACTACAAGGCAGGCTTCTATAGTTTGCTTGAGCTTACATCTTTCCAGCCGGCCTTTCTGGACAGCAGCGCGGGGAATCCCTTGATGCCTCCTGCCTTCACTTTTGGCGTAATCCAGTGGCTGGCCCTGGGATTGTGTCTGATCAGTTCAGTTTTTGCGAGGTCTCGCGAACGAAGGCTTTGGGGCCTCGCCGGCTGCCTCTTGGCACTGTTCTTTTTGGCTCTTACGATGCCCATTTCTGAGCCAGTCTGGGATTCCCTGCCATGGCTGCACTTTCTCCAGTTTCGTTTTCGGCTGCTGCCGTTCGCAACAATAGGCTCCCTTTCTGCAGCCGCGCTGGCGGTGGACGTCTGGCCAGGTAGGCATCGATGGATTCCAGCATTCCTCCTGCTCTTTGGCTCCATCTTGCCCGCGTTTCCTTATCTTTTTCCGAATCTGGCCTCGTTCACTTCCTTCTGGTCGGTTGAAGGCATTCCTGGCAAGAGCGAAATTTCAGGTCAGGAGCAAACTCTCGATTGGGACTACATTGTTGGCACCGGTGAATTCCTGGTTCGTGGTGCCGATATGGACTTGGCCAAAGGAGTGAAGGAGGAACCTGAGGCAACACCACTTTACTGGCACTCCCCTCACCAAGCCGTAGCAGACTTGCCCTCCCAGTCAGGTCCATCTCTGCTCCGGCTACATTTCCATCCTGGCTGGGCAGCAGGACAGGGGGCAGAGCTTGAAAAAGGAACGTCAGGCTGGACCCAGGTTGCAAAGAGACCTGAAAGCGGAGAGCAACTTGAAATCCATTGGGCTGGCACTACATCGCAGCGCTGGGGACAGCGCATCAGCCTTTTCGGGATCTTCATAACCGCTGCGGGTTTTGCAATGCTAGCCCGTAAGCGTCAACCCTTCGTCGCAGTTCAAGGGAGAGAGGCACCAAATGTCGAGAGGCGGGGTTCTCCGACAGTAGTGGTCCCTATGACAGTCACCGTTTTTCTGGTGCTCCTGGCTCGCTACGCAGTAGACCAGTATTCAGAAGGACCTTACATCTGGCATTCCCCTCCCGGCCACGTGCCCTTCTCCATCCAGGGGGAGCCAACAAATATTGGAGACACTTCCACGGGTCAAATGACTCTGCTTGGCTGGAAGCTGCTAAGCAGTCCCACCCCCAAACCTGGTGAATCGATCATCATCCGTCTGTTCTGGCGGGCGAATCAGAAAATTGACGAAGATTTGCACACTTTGCTCCACCTGTATTCGCCTTCTCTGAAACACTCTTGGGCCGCCGACGCTCAGGGTACCATTCGTATTCCAACTAAGATCTGGGACCCTGATAAGTACTACATCGAAACGATGTTTCTTCCGATTCCTCTGGATGTCCCACCGTTGACACTTTCGCTGGCAGCGGGATTGTCCTCCTCTACCCATGGAAGACTGGACGTAACGGGGTCGGATAGCGGCCTCATGCCCCTGCGCGACATTGAAGTCGCTCCTGTCCGGCCAGGAATGTTTCAGCAGGTGCGGCCCGAGATTGAATCGCCGGCCGAAACTGAAGACGGCATGCGCTTGCAAGGATACGACCTGGCTTCTCAAAGTGAAGATCTCGCGCTCCGCCTCTTCTGGGAAACTGGAGACGGAGTCTCGAACGACTGGATAACCTTTATACACATGCTGGACAGCCATGGCGACCTGATCGCTCAATTCGATGGCCCTCCTTTGGGCGGACTGCTGCCCACCAGCCAGTGGCACAGCGATGCGCTCTATATCGACCGGCGAGAAATCACGTTGCCTGGCAATCTTGCACAAGGAGACTATCATCTTCGCGTTGGACTCTATGATTTTGCCACAGGAGAACGATTGCCTCTCCGACCGCATGATGCCGAGGACAATCAGTTCGAAGACGGGCAGCTATTGGTAAGGCTGGAACTTCAACTATCAGAGGAGATGCAGGACTCCTGCTATATCTGTTCAGGCGACCAGTAGATCAACTACGGACCAGTTGCGTCCATTTCGGGCGCGGTTTCGGATGGAGACGGATGAATCGGCGAAGGTCAGATGCCGGGGTGGAACAGCAGATGTGCTGCGCCCAATCGCCTTCTCGCGCTGACTCGCATCCGGAACAGAAAGCGGCGGGCAAGTCCGTCAACGCCTTAAGCAACTGTGCGCCGACCTGACCTTTAGCACAGGCTTCCCCATTCTGGTTGGCTGCTTCGACTATCAGGTTAGACAAGGTGGATTAAACGGGCTGCAAGAGGTGGTTGACGATTGGTTAAGAACCGAGTACCCGTCTCGCGTGCGCGGCGAACAGTATATTCGCTAATCGCAGGAGAACTTCCGCTGCCCCCTGATCACTCTTCGCTTCCGGTAAGAAGCTCTACGGTGTGATAAATGCGCAAGTGCTTCCCAAGCCGCCGCAGGTGGTTGTCGATCTGGGTCATGCAGCCGATGTTGCCGGTGACCACGGCCTGCGCGCCGGTTCCGAGAATGGCTTCGGCCTTGCGCTGGCCCAGCTGGGCGGCAATCTCCGGCTGTTCGATATTATAGCTCCCCGCCGACCCACAGCAGATCTCCCCCTCGGGAATCGGAACAAGAGTAAGATTCTGTATCGCCCCCAGCAGACGGCGCGGCGCGTCCGTCACGCCCTGCGCGTGCGCAAGATGGCAGGCGTCGTGATACGCGACCGTCATCGGCGCAGGCAATGCAGGCGGCGGCTCGATGCCGAGTGCGTCCAGGAAGACCGTCAAATCCTGCACCTTGTCGGCGAACTCTCGCGCCGCCTGCTCTTCTGCCTCGCCTGCAAACAGCAAAGGGTACTCGTGCATGCCGGAACCACAACCAGCCGCGTTGGTCACCACTGCATCGAGGTCGTCCAGGTTGAACGCGTCGAAGTTGCGTCGGGCCAGCGCCCGCGCCTGGTCTGCCGCGCCGGTATGCATCGAAAGTGCGCCGCAACAAACTTGGCGCGGCGGGATGACCACTTCTACACCATTGCTGGTCAAAACCTCGACGGTGGCGCTGTTGATCCCAGGGGCTAGCACTTGTTGGGCGCAGCCGCTCAGCAGCGCAACTCGCGCCCGCTGCTCCCCCCGAGCCGGCGCCAGTCGCGGCAGAGCGACGCGCGGCGGCAACCGTTCGGGCAGCAGATCAAGCATCGTTTGCAGCGCCGCGGGCAGGAACGGTTTGAGAAATTTCGTATAGCGCCCCAATATTGCTGCGGCGCGGAATCGTCCGGGGTAGGGGAGCGTCTGGTTGGTCAGCGTGCGAGACAATTCCTCCATTGCGGAACGGCTACGCCTTTTTTCCGTCATCTCCCGAAAAGGTGTGAGCAGTTCCCCGTACTCGACCCCAGAAGGGCACGCCGTGACGCAGGCCAGGCAGCCCAGGCATCGGTCTACGTGCGGCAGCACCTCCTCCTGGGACAGCTCACCTTCCAGCGCGCCCTTCATCAGAATGATGCGCCCGCGCGGCGAGTCCATCTCCTCCCCCAACGCCAGGTATGTCGGGCAGGCCGGCAGACAGAAGCCGCAATGGACGCAGTTGGCGACGGCTTCCGCCATTGACGGGGCTTGGGGACCGAGAGAGTCTACCGGTATCGAGTGGCGCATGGGATTGCAGTCTCTGGCGTTAAGTCGTTAACAGAACCTTGCCCTTGGTCTGGCGCGCTTCCAGGTATGTATGTGCGCCCTCGGCATCGTCGAGAGGGAATGTGCGGTCGATGCGGATCTCCAGCTTACCCTCCGCGATCCAGCTGAAAATGTCATTGGCGCGGCCCTCCAACTCCGATCGCGTGAGCATATGGGAGGCCAGCGTCGGTCGCGTCAGGAAGAGCGAGCCCTTCTGGTTGAGTATCTGCGGGTCGATTGAGGGAACAACGCCGCTCGCCTGGCCGAACAGTACCATATAGCCGCGCGGCTTCAGGCAGTCCAGGCTCTTGTCGAAAGTAGCGATGCCGACCGAATCGTACACGACCTCGACACCTTCGCCGCCGGTCAGATCGCGCACCGCTTCCGCAAAGTCTACTTCTGTGTAGCGGATCGTAGCATCTGCACCGGCCGCCTTGGCGATGCGCGCCTTCTCCTCGGTGGAAACCGTTCCGAGCACACGCGCGCCGCGCAGTTTGGCGATCTGTACCAGCAGAGCCCCTGTGCCGCCGGCCGCGGCATGCACCAGGCAGGTATCGCCCGGCTTGAGCGGATAGGTGCTGCACGCGAGGTAGTGGGCGGTCAGCCCCTGGATCATCGCCGCCGCCCCGTGCTGGGCATCCACGCCATCCGGACGGTGGACCAGATTCTTCGAGGGAACGATGGCGTACTCGGCATAGGATCCAGTCGACATCCCGTAAGCCACGGCATCGCCGACCGTTGCTTCGGTTACGCCCTCGCCCACGGCATCGACAACCCCCGCGCCTTCGACTCCGGGGGTGAAGGGCAGCGGCAACGGATACCAACCACGCCGGTGATAGGTGTCGATAAAGTTGACGCCTGCCACCTCGATCTTTACGCGCGCTTCCCCCGCACCCGGCTCAGGTGTCGGCACGTCAACGCTCTGCAACACATTGGGGTCGCCGACCTCTTGCACTTGAATCGCTTTCATCAGCTTGCTCCTCGATCAGAATTGTTGGTTTTTGCTGTCATTACCACGGTTCGAACTTTCCCTCCGGATCCAGGGCGGCCGCAATCCGTCGCAGGAACGCGTTTTGCAGCGGTCTACCCAGCAATGGGCCTTTATGGTCTCTAGCGTCGCCTTCGTCGCGGTTTGCCCCTTCACGTCGCGCGCGGCCGATCAGCTGTATACCTTGCAGGCCCAGTTCCTGCAAGAGGCCGTGGAGGTCTCGGGATGAATCCTGCTCAACACCTGCTTGTGCCGTTACGTCTGGCCAGCCCAACCAGAGCAGATTTCCGCCGACGCTATAGCGCCGCGTCGCGGTATGGGAGCCCCTAAGCGCTTCCTCCACCGCCGGGATCCGTTGCGGCGTCAATGGGATCCGAACCAGCCCCATTCCTTCCGTAAGCCATCTCATGGAACGCACCGTTTGCCAGAGGCCCTCTTCTTCTTCCTGGTCCTGGTACAAGGAGAGACTGCGCATTTGCCCCGTGCCTGCGGACACAACCGTCCGCAACGCCTGCGCCCGCTCCTGCAGAACGGTCAGCAGTCCGCCAATGCGCACCCAGAGGGTCCAACCCTGCCCCTCCGGCGCAAAGTCTACCGCGTGCAGGTCGATGGCGCTGCGCGTCACCGCATCGAGAGCGCCTAGCAGATCGGAAAGCCCGTCAAATTCCGCTGCCACGGTCGCGTACGCCGAGGGCTGGGGGAAGACTTTGAAGGTCAGTTCGGTCAATATGCCCAATCGTCCCAGACTGCCGACAAACAGTTTGGGAAAGTCGAACCCAGCCGCGTTCTTCACCACCGCGCCCCCGCCCCGCACCTCCTGTCCCTTCCCGTCGACAAAGCGAATGCCGATCAGAAAGTCACGAATGCCGCCGTAGCGGTAGCGTCCCGGCCCGCTCAGGCCGGCGGCGACCGTTCCCCCCAGCGTTGCTCCGCGTTCGGCCAGTGGCGGATCGAAGGGCAGATACTGGCCCTTCTCCGCCAGCAGCGCCGTCATCTCTGCTACGGGTGTACCGGCGCGTGCGGTAAAGGTATACTCTTCGGGCTGATAGTCGATGACCCCTTTCAGCGCGGACAGGTCAAGACATTGCGCGTGCACTTGGCAGTCTCGCTGCGACAGAGCTGGTTTGGAGCCGCCCCCTCGGACGCGCACGCTCTTCGCCCCCTGTACTGCCTCCTGGATTTCAGAAACGCTGTTCATGGTTCAAGCACTTTGCCGGCCAAACTCCCGTTCCGTCTGCAGGGAACTAAAACATGCTTCCTGCCCGGAGGAATCCAGTGTAACTGTGCGCCACGGCGCCACAGTGAACTGAGGCCGCAGGCCGTTTACTCTTGCTACCTATTCCCCGATAATCAGGTACAGAGCGCCATCCTGATAGCCGGTTACGTACAAATTGCCCTCTTCGTCCTCGCCCACGCCGCTGACAGGGACTTTGGCGTTTACGGGCAGTGTACTCAGCCAACCATCATAGATGCTTCCATTTGAATCGGCTTTCGACCGTTTCAACCCCCAGACCCTGCCACTGCAGAAGTCGCCGTAGAAGAATACGCCGTCCAATGCAGGATAGTCATTGCCGCGATAAACAGCGCCCCCCACGATCGCACAGGAGTACACGTGATCGTACTCGACAACAGGCGAAATCAAGCCCTGCGCGCTGCACGACACCGACTCGAAACACCTGCTCCCTTCTTTGATGTTCCAGCCGTAGTTTTCACCACCGCGGCTTGCTGCAGGCTGAAAGTTCACCTCTTCGTGCTTTATGTGGCCCGCATCCGGAATGTACAGATCGCCGGTCAACTTGTCAAAGGCAAAGCCCCATGGATTGCGCAGCCCCAGAGCCCAAATTTCGCCGCGGTGACCGTCGACCTCTGCAAATGGGTTGTCCGGCGGGATGCCGTACGGCCTGACGTCCGATTCTACGTCAATGCGCAAGATCTTGCCCAGCAGCGTGCCCGGATCCTGCGCACGATTCTCAACATCCTTAAGCGTAGGGTGGCCGCCGTCACCGCTGCCAATGTAAAGGAACCCGTCAGGACCGAAAACAATGCGGCCGCCATTGTGGACCTGGTCCGGCTGGGCGATCAGGAGCACAACCTCCTCGCTCTCAGGGTCGGCACGGTCAGGATTGGCAGTCGTCCTGAAGCGGCTGATGACCGTGTCCCCGGCTCTGTCCGTATAACTTGCATAAAAGTAATCTTTGTCGACATAGCCCGGCGGAAATGCCACGTTGAGCAAGCCCCGCTCTCCACAGCATCGAACCCGACTTGAAATGTCGAGGAAAGGTGTCTCTTCGACTACGCCGTCCTTGACGACACGAATCTGACCCTCCTGCTCGACGACGAACAGGCGCCCAGACCCATCGCCGGCATGCGTGACCTGCACAGGAAGCGCAAGACCTTCGGCAGTCTTGATCAAATCGAACTTCGGCAGCTCTGTATCTCCCACCGGGTCATCGGATCGTGAACCAAAAACCCTTATCTCTCGCCACGCCACCCAACTCGGACTGTCAAGCGTCAGTATCTGCACCTCGCTGAGGCTGCGCGGCGGAACGATGGGGACCTCCAGCGTCTGTCCGTCTTCCGTGTGCTGGCTGTCGAACCGCCAATACATCGTCCGCGTGCTGGAACCGTTCCCCAGCCAGATCTCGTGCGTCGTCGGGCCAGCAGGCGACTGTGCCATCTCCAGTTCCAGCTTGTCGACAACGTATAGTTCGTCGAAGGAGACCGAATACCACTGCGGCGCAGGAAGACCTGCAGTCCAAAAAGTATCCGGCTCCCCGTCAATCGCCTGGCCGGCCAGCTCCTCCCCTGCCGAGGCGAACGCAGATCCAACCGGTGCTACATTCTCCTCCACCGGCGTCGACGGTTCAGCTGCAGTTCGCTCGGTCCCGCCGGCCTCGATCTCTCCACTTGCCTCTCCCACCGGTTCGGCAGCCGGCGACCCAAAAACCCTTACCTCTCGCCACCCGACCCAACTGGGACTATCGAGAGTAACTACTAACACTTCATTTAACCTGCGCGGAGGCTCAACGGCAATCTCAACTGTCTGGCCATCCTCCGTATGTATATCAAACAGCCTCTCCTGGAGTACGCGTGTGTCAGAACCGCTCCCTAGCCAGACTTCATGCGTGGTTGGGCCGGCGGGCAGTTGCGTCACGACCAGCTCGATTCTGTCAACCAGGTAGAAGCTATCGAATGCTATCGAAAACCACTGCGGCGCCAACTGCTGCGAATTCCAGATCGATTCCAGATCCCCGTCGATCGCCAACTGCGCAAACTGGCTTCTTTCAAAGGCGTCCGCAGTTCCCAGCATGGCAACGTTTTCGCTGGCCGGAGTCGGCGCAACATTCGGCTCGGGTTGCGGTTCAACAGTAGATTCGACGCCTGGTTGAAGAAGCTCTTCACTCGGATTGCAAGCGCCGATAAAGGAAAGGACGAGCAGGGCAGTGGCAAAGAGTACAGTTCTTCTCACCTCTCACCTACCCCGAAAGTCTGTGTTTCTGTCAAAGCATATTTCTCGCGGACCTGGTCTTCCCTTACTCCCTGAAGATGACGCCCGCCTTCTCCAGCGGATGGGGCCCAACGTGCGTCAACGACTCGGCCTCGCCCGCCGGCAGCATCTTGCCGCGATTGGCCAGAGACTTGCTGTCAACGCTGCGGCGCACATCCTCCATCGCCTGCATCTCCAGCGGACCATACATTCTGGGAAGGAAGGCGCGCTTTTCCATGCCGACTCCGTGCTCGCCCGTGATGGAGCCCCCTAGGTCGACGCACAACTCGAGGATTTCTCCGGCAAGTTCCTCCGCCCGTTCCAGTGCGCCCTCCTCGCGGCCGTCGAACAGGATCAGCGGGTGCAGGTTGCCGTCACCGGCGTGGAATACGTTGGCCACGTCGATGCCGTAGCTGGTGCTGAGCCGGTCGATCTCCGCCAGCGCGTCACCCAACCGGCTGCGGGGTACGACCCCATCCTGCACGATATAGTCTGGGGCCAGTCGACCCACCGCCGAGAAAGCGGCTTTGCGCCCCTTCCAGATGCGGGCGCGTTCGTCAGCGGTCTGCGCCATGCGTACCTCCAAAGGCGCGGTCTCTTCGATCAGCTGCATCAATTGGGCGAATTCGGCCTCCACCGCGCTCTCTTCTCCCTCCAACTCGACAATCAGCAGCGCCGGCGCCGTCGGATAGCCCGCCTTGGCGCCTACCTCCGCCGCCTTGATCGCCAGCGCGTCCATGATCTCGATCGCGCCCGGCAGCAGTCCGGAGGCAACCACCGCAGTCACCGCATCCCCCGCCGCATGTAACGAATCGTATGCCGCCAGCACGGTGCGATAGGTCTGCGGGATCGGTAGTAATCGCAATGTTATCTCCAGCGCGACGCCGAACAGCCCTTCACTACCCACAAAGAAGCCCGGCAGATCGGGGCCTATGCCTTCCAGGCTTTCGCCGCCCAGCTCGACGACCTCGCCGTCAGGCAGCGCAACCGTCATCCCCAAAACATGGTTGCTGGTCATTCCGTACTTCAGGCAGTGCGCACCCCCGGAGTTGAATGCTACATTGCCGCCGATTGTGCAGATCGACTGGCTGGAAGGATCGGGCGCATAGTAGAGACCGTAAGGCTTTGCCGCCTCGGAGACCTTGAGATTGATCACGCCTGGCTCTACCACGGCGATGCGGTCCGCCGCGTCCAGCCGCAGGATTCGGTCGAGGCGATTCAGGGCGATGACGATGCCATCGGCGATAGGCAGCGAGCCGCCCGATAGACTGGTGCCGCTCCCCCGCGCTACGAACGGTACGCTGTACCCGTGGCAGAGACGGATCGTTTCGATTACCTCCTCGCGATTTTGAGGAATAACCACCGCCGCCGCTCTCTGCTGAAATGCCGTCAGCGCGTCCGATTCGTACGCCATCAGCTGGGCCGGACGGGTCAGGAGGCGGTCGGCATCATACAAACGCGACAGCGTCTCGATCAGTGGATGTACGTTCATCTGCCCGTCTCCCTAACGCGATTCCGCACCTGCACAATCTCTGCCATGATCGCCAGCGCGATCTCTCCAGGGCTGCGACCTCCAAGGTCAAGCCCTATCGGCGCGTGAATGCGGCTAATCTGCTCGTGGCTCACGCCCGCCTCGCGCAAGGCTGCAACTCGTTTCGCATGCGTGCGTTTTGAGCCGAGCGCGCCAATGTAACCGACGGGGTGGTCCAGGGCGTAAATCAGGGCCGGCGTGTCCAGTTTCTCATCATGCGTGAGCGTAACGACGTACGTTGACTCGTTTAGCTCCATCTCCCGCAGAGCGTCTTCAGGCCAGCTCCTGATTAACTCGTCCGCATGGTCGAATCGGTCCTGTGTAGCGAATATGGGTCGGGCGTCGACAACCACAGTACTGAGACCAAGTTCGCGGGCAAAGGAGACAAGCGGAATCGCGATATGGACCGCCCCCACGATGACCAGCCTCTCCTGCGGAACATGCACGTCGATCAGCAGTTCCAACTCCCGCTCTTCTACCTTCAGCGAAACACGTGTCGTACGGCGTGCCTCCATGGCTTCCGCCGCCCGAGCGATGGTGGCCTTCTCCAGTGCCGTGTCCCCCAACGATCCAATTGCCGCCAGGGAGTGACCGTCCCCGCCTGCCCGGCGCTCACGATGTACCAGCAGTTTACGCCCGATTTCGTCTCCGCTCAGTACGGTTACGACCGCGCACAATTCATCCTGCCGGATTGCCCGTGCCGCCGCATCGAAGAGTTCAGCCACCCATCCCTTCTCCAAGCTACCAATTCAAAGGCTCTATGAAGACTTCAATCGTGCCCCCGCAAGCAAGGCCCACCTCCCAGGCCGTCTCGTCGGCGATGCCGAAGGAGACAAGACGCGGCTTGCCCGTCTCCAATACCTCCAGCGCCTCCTGTACAGTGGCGCTTTCGACACAACCACCGCTGACGGACCCCACCATCGCGCCGTCCTCGGACACTGCAAGCTTCGCGCCCAAAGGACGCGGCGCCGAACCATACACCTGCACGACCGTTGCCAGGGCGACCTGTTTACCTGCCAGCTGCCAGTTGTCGATATCGGCCAGGATCTCTTTCATAATAGGAGCTACTTTTCCCTGTGTATACAAGAATTGTTCGGCGCGACATGCCTCTATGAGGACAATGCAGACTCCATCACGCCTGTGCGTCCGCCATCACCTGCGCCAGCTGCTCCAGGCTGATCAGATTGTGTACCGGCAGGAACTCGTCGGTATGCGGCAGCGCCGCCTGGATGCCCCGCGTCAGCGGTTCGTAGCTTGGTGAACCCAGCAATGGGTTTAGCCAGATCAGCCGGTGACAGCTGCGTTGCAGCCGCCCCATCTCCTGTCCCAGCATCTCCGGATCGCCCCGGTCCCAGCCGTCGCTGATTACCAGGACGATTGCCCCCTGCCCGCAGACGCGCCGCGCCCAGTCAAAATTGAACGCGCGGATCGCTTCACCAATGCGCGTACCTCCGGCCCAGTCATGCACCGCGTGTGCGGTCTGGTCCAGAGCCAGGTCGATGTCTCGCCGCCTCAGATGGCGCGTGATCCGGGTCAACCGTGTGCTGAAAACAAACGCCTCTACCCTGTCCAGCGCGTGGGTAATCGAGTACAGGAACTGCAGCAGCACGCGGCTATAGCGATCCATCGAGCCGCTGATGTCGGCCAGTGCCACAATCGGGCGGCGCCGGGTTTTGCGCTGGCGCCGGGCAATAACGAGCGGCTCCCCGCCGTAGCGCACATTCTGGCGCAGCGACCGCCGCAGATCAACCTGGTCGCCGTGCGTTGCGGGTACCCGGCGCCGGGTGCGTCTTTCTGCCGGTGTCCACTGCAACTCCTGCATAAACTGCTTCACCTGTTGCAACTCAAACTCGGTCATCGTCGCGAAATCTCTGCTGCGCAGGGCCTCGACGCTGCTGTAGGTATAGATCTTTTCGACAAGGGGCTCTTGGTCGACCCGTTGGTGTTCGTCTTTCTTCTCGCGGTCGGCCCGGATCAGGCGGTATTGAATCTCTCCCTGCGGCGTCTGTTGCAGCAGTTCTCCAAGATTTATGCGAGCAAGCTCCTGTCTTTCCCTCGCCCGCCAGAACAGGTCAAACGCCTCGTCGAACAGCTCCAGATGATCCTGCCGGCTGACCAGAATAGCTCTGGCCGCGTCCCGTGCTTGCTCCTTGACCCGCAGATTGATTTGCGTCAGAGCCTCCACCAGATCGAGAATCTGTGTTGGCGTGACCGGGATGCTCAGCCCGCGCAATAGGCGGGCAAAGAGCAGCATGTTCTGCAGAAAATTGCCGTGGGAGGGAGGGGGTTCCGAACCCGGCCCGGAGGGGGTAGGTGTGAAGTGCGGGAGATGAAGTCCTGTCTCACCGCTTCCATTGCTCTCTACACTCGTGATAGTCTCTTCGGCCACCGCGCCGCTATCGGTTTCACTCATCGCGCGATGCCAGTGCGGTGTCCTGGCTCCGTAACACCTGTACGATTTCGCGGACGGTCTGTCCCTGCACCTTTTCAATATCATCCCGGTACTTGAGAAGCACACCCAGCGTTTCGTCCACCACGTTCTCAGTGAGTTCCTCCTGATCGAGCGCGGTGAGAGCATTCATCCAGTCCAGTGTCTCGGCGACGCCCGGGAACTTGTAAAGCTCCCCGCGCCGCAACTCCTGCACAAAGCCAACGACCTCTCGCGACAGTTTCTCAGAAGCGTGCGGAGCCTTTGCGTGCAGGATCGCATACTCCTTTTCGAAGCTGGGGTAGTCGATCCAGTGGTAGAGGCAGCGGCGCTTCAACGCGTCGTGAATCTCGCGCGTACGATTGGATGTAATGACCACCACCGGCGGCGTCGGCGCCTGGATCGTACCAATCTCCGGTATGGTAATCTGAAAGTCGCTCAAGACCTCCAGCAAAAAAGCTTCGAACTCCTCGTCGGCTCGGTCAAGTTCATCGATCAGCAGAATCGGTGCCTTCCCGTTCTGTTGTCCGCGGCTGTCTATCGCTTGCAGAAGCGGACGCCGCAGCAGAAACGTGTCGCTGAACAGGTCCTGGATCACCGCCTCTCGCAACTCCCTGCCGGCCGCTTCATCGGAATGCTCCGGCGGACTTGAGCCCTGTTCAGTCGCTTCCAACAACCGGATCTGAAGCATCTGGCGCGCGTAGTTCCATTCATACACCGCCGTGCTCACATCCAGCCCCTCGTAACACTGGAGCCGGATAAGCCGCGTGTCGAGCATCTGCGACAAAATCTTCGCCACTTCCGTCTTGCCGACGCCGGCCTCCCCCTCCAGGAACAGGGGGCGCTTCAATTTGAGTGCAAGGAAGATAGCCGTCGCCAGGCTGTGGTCCGCTATATACGCTTTCGTTCGCAGGGCTTCGGCGACGGATTGAACGGAGGGCAACTGATTCGGAGTGGTCATTGGGGCGCCGCTGTATTGGGTTGAAGTAATGACTGCAGCCAGCGTGAGGCTTCCTGCGGCCTGTTGAACCGGTACACGTTCATGTGTTTGAACTCCTCGCCGTCCAGAAGTGTAAGATATTTCCTACGATGGCGGCGATGGCTCGTAAACGCATACCATACGATACTGTTTCGGCCAAAAATATTGCGGAAAGATTCGCGATTGCCGTTCCACAACTCCTGTTGCGAAAAAAACCGCCGAGCCGTCCGCCAGGTTACCCGGCACATCACCGGGATCAAGCCGTAGTCCAACCAGACAAGATCCGTGGCACGGCTCCAGACGATGTCCCGGCTCTGGCTATAGTTGCCGTCAACGACCCAGGCCTCTTCTTCCGTCGCAGCTTGCACCCGCCCGCGGAAAACCGGCCTTGAGGCCGGCTGCCACTTCTCTTCCCAGTAAAGCGCGTCAAGCTCTACGTGAGGCAGAGATAGATTCTGCGCTAACTGCCGCGCCAGCGTCGTCTTTCCGGAGCCGCTGACACCGATTACGACCAGACGAAGAGGTTGTGAAGAAGAGTAAGAGGAGCGAGAACTTCCTTCCGTTCCCGCTCCAAGGCTTTCAGTCCTCACTCTCCGTTTCTCACTACTCGTCCTTAAGCTCTGTCTCTGGCCGTGAGCAATGCTTGAATGCCTATTGACTTGGCCAATTCCTGGCGGTAACCGGCCGAGGCGAACATATCACCCGTAGCATCGGGAATCGACAGACCGCTGACAGCGCTCACAATTGCATCGTCGCTGAGATCCGAACCGACCAGACTTGACGCGACCGCGCTCGCCGAAACTGCGGTGGACGAAACGCCGTTGAAGCAGAGGCTGGCCCCCGTGCAACTGCCCCCGTCCCCTCGCGAAACCAGGGCCGCCGCGCCGCACAGCGCATAGCCGGACGCCGGATGCTCGAACTTCACATATGCCGAACCGGTTCCCGCTGCCGTAGCAGGTATTTCGACCTCGGTGAGGATCTCATCCGGTTGTAATGCGGTCATCATCAGATCGACAAAGAAATCGGACGCACTGACCGAACGGCTGCCCCCGGCTCCCGTCACATGCAGTGTCGCGCCCAGCGCCAGCGCCGCCGCCGGAAGGTCCGAAGCCGGATCGGCATGAGAGAGGTTGCCGCCAATCGTCCCGCGGTACCGTACCTGGCGGTCGCCTATCTGCCCCGCCGCTTCCGCCAGCAACGGTGCCGCCGCCTGCACATCAGCCGAATTGGCAATCTCATTGTAGGTGACACACGCGCCGATGCGGATACTGCCGTTGGACCGGCTGATGCCCTGCAACGCATCGATGCGCCCGATATCGACCAGCGCAGCTGGCGCCGCCAGCCTGAGCTTCATCACAGGAATCAAACTGTGACCGCCCGCCAGGACTTTGGCGTCCGGATTGTCGGAAAGGATCTGAACCGCCTCCTGAACGGATGACGGGCGATGGTAATCGAATTTAGATGGGTACATTCGTTTTACTCCCGTTGTGCGCTTCAAGTTCTTCGTTCTAAGCCAATCGCTGCGGTGAACGCAGGAACCGACGACGAAGAAACAGAAGCTAGTTCATTGCGTTCCAGACCTTCTCCGATGTCACCGGCATGTCGATGTGGTTCACGCCGAAGGGCGACAGCGCATCGACCACGGCGTTCACTACCGCTGCCGGCGACGCGATTGTGCCCGCCTCTCCAACACCCTTGACGCCAAGCGGGTTATGCGGGCAAGGGGTCACCGTACGGTCGGTTTCGAAAGAGGGCAGGAAGTGGGCCTTGGGTACCGCATAGTCGAGCATCGTACCGCTCAGCAAGTTGGCGCCTTCGTCGTATACGGCCGTCTCATAGAGTGACTGCCCCACGCCCTGCGCAATGCCTCCGTGTACCTGTCCATCCACAATCATTGGATTGATGACGTTGCCCACGTCGTCAACCGCCAGATAGCGCTGCAGATCAACCTGACCCGTGTTGGCGCAGACCTCGACGACCGCGATGTGCGTGCCGAACGGGAACACGAAGTTCTCAGGATCGTAGAAGCTGGTCGCCTCCAGCGCCGGCTCGATACCCTTGGGCAGGTTGTGAGCGAGGTACGCCTGCAACGCTACGTCGGGCAGCGACTGCGCCTGGTCCGGGGAACCCTTTACGAAGAAGTTCCCATCTTCAAACTCCAGGTCCTCCTCGGCCGCCTCCAGCAAGTGGGCCGCAATCGTCCGCGCCTTGTCAACGACCTTCTCGGCCGCAGAAGCTATAGCGCTGCCGCCAGTCGCCGCGCTGCGGCTGCCGTACGTGCCCCAACCGTGAGGCATGACGCCGGAGTCGCCCTCGATGACGTCGATATCTTCGTAGGGTACCCCCAATGCGCTGGCAACAATCTGCGCATAGGTGGTCTCATGACCCTGACCGTGGCCCGAGCAGCCGCTGTACACAGTGACCTTGCCGGTGGCGTGCACGCGCACGACCGCGCTCTCCCACTGGCCTGCCTGGGCGCCCAGCGATCCGACAACAGCCGACGGCGCAAGGCCGCAAGCCTCGATGTAGGTTGAAAGGCCGATGCCTACGTATCTGCCCTGTTCTCTCAGAGCAGCCTGCTCCTTGCGGAAGTCGTCGTATCCAATCGCCTCCAGCGCCTTGTCCAGCGCGCCTTCATAGTTGCCGCTGTCATACGCAAGCGCAACCTGCGTCTGGAATGGGAAGTTGTCCGGGGCAACAAAATTGCGTCGGCGAATCTCGGCCGGATCAAGGCCGGTGACACGCGCCGCTTCGTCCACCAATCGCTCTACAACGAAAGTAGCTTCAGGCCGGCCCGCGCCGCGGTATGCGTCGACGGGGACGGTATGCGTGAACACACCGTAAACGTGGCAGTGAATTGCCGGCAGATCATATTCGCCCGACATCAGGGTGCCGTAGAGATAAGTTGGTACCGCCGGCGCAAAAGTGGACAGATAGGCGCCCATCGCCGCGTAGGTGTCGACCCGCAGGCCGGTGAACTTTCCGTTCGCGTCAATGGCCATCTCGGCGTGCGTCACGTGGTCGCGGCCGTGCGCATCGGTCAGGTAGGTCTCGGTGCGCGTTGCCGTCCATTTGACAGGCCGCCCCAACTGCATCGACGCCCATGCCGCAATCGCCTCATCTGCGTAGTGATGAATCTTGCTGCCGAAACCACCCCCAACCTCCGGCGCAATTACCCGGATTTTGTGCTCCGGCAAGCCAAGCGAGGCCAGACTCATCAGCAACCGGTGGATGTGAGGATTCTGGGTCGTCATGTAGAGAGTCAACTCGCCCGTGATGTTGTTGTAGTCTGCCAGCGCGGCGCGCGGCTCCATCGCATTCGGAATCAGGCGGTTGTTGACGATGTCCAGGCTGGCGACGTGTGCAGCATTGGCAAATGCGCCGTCGGTACTCTCCTTGTCGCCAATCTCCCAGTCAAAGGCGATGTTGTTCGGCGCCTCATCATGTACGAGCGGCGCCCCTTCTTCCGTCGCCTTCTTCGGATCGGCAACACCGTCGCGCGGATCGTAGTCCACGTAAATCAGATCGAGCGCGTCATGCGCCGTGTACTGGTCCTCGGCGACCACGATTGCCACGCCGTCACCGACATAGCGCGTCGTGTCCTTCGCCAGCATAAAATGTTCGGGGATTACCATATCCGGAAGCAGCCAGCCGACAGGGATGCCGCCCGGGACACCACTATCGGCAATATCCGAGGCCGTGTAGACGGCAATTACGCCGTCCAAGGCCTCGGCTTCGCTGGCGTCGATGCTGTTAATCTTTGCGTGGGCATAGTCGCTGCGCAAAATCGTGCAGTGGGCCGTGTTAGGCAGCTGCAGATCGTCCGTGTACTTCGCCCGTCCGGTAATCAGCTCAGGGTCCTCTCGTCGGCGGATGGATGAACCGAATACACCCGCACCATTGCTTTCACCTGCCATATTCCAGTTCCTCCTTTAGCCGTTCATCGTCTCGGCGGCATCCTGCACCGCACGCACGATATTATGATAACCGGTACAGCGGCACAGATTCCCCTCCAGCCCGTGGCGAATCTCGTCTTCGCTCGGCTGCGGGTTCGTGCTCAGCAGATCGACGCAGGAAATAATCATGCCCGGTGTGCAGAAACCGCATTGCAGCCCGTGGTTGTCCCAGAAGGCCTGCTGCACTGGATGATATTCCCCGTTGGCCAGACCCTCGATCGTGGTGATCTCGCTGCCGTCTGCCTGGACCGCCAGTACGGTGCATGACTTGACCGCCTGCCCGTCGAGCAGGATCGTGCAAGAGCCGCACTGGCTCGTGTCACAGCCAATCTTCGTGCCCGTCAGGCCCAGTTCTTCGCGCAGGAGATGCGCAAGAAGCAGCCTTGGCTCAACTTCCTTGCTGACGCTTGCGCCATTGACATCCAGTTCGATGGATATACCCATAGAGCTTCCTCCTCTTTTAGAGCTCTGAAGAAATCCGATCTATTTGGCTTTGCCGAATAGTTGCCGCCACATCCATACTAAGGCGGCGAAACCGGCCAGGATGTAGAGAACCTTGCGCGCGTTGCCATTGTTCTGAACCTCCTTGGCAAGGTCAGCGGCTACGTCTCTGGCCACGTTGATACCCACTTCCATTGTCGAGGGCGTTGCCACTTCTGGTTGTGCAGTTGCACCGGCGGAACTTGCCGGGGGTGCCGGACTGGGCGCGCCGGCGGTGGCACTCGACTCCGAGGCCGCTTCCGTGCCGTTCGAAGGGGCTGTCGCTTCGGGCTCCGCAGGCTGAAGCCGTGCGGCAATGATATTCTCGAGCGACTGCAGTCCCTGGCGGGTCAGCGAACGCGCCGTGCTGTCGACCAGACGCTGTCCCACACTGGCGATACGCCCGCTCAACTGTGCGTCGCCGTCATAGTGAAGCGTTGTCGGGCCGTCGCCTTCGAGACGCAATGTGCCCACGCCTTTGACATAACCGGGCCGTCCCTGGCCCGCGATCTCCATCCGGTACCCATTGGGAGGATCGATCTCATCCAACGTGACCTTGCCGTTGAAACTGCCCTGTACAGGCCCCACGCGAATGCTGATCTCGCCGCTGAATTCATTGTCCGCAGTCTTGTCCAACCGTTTGCAGCCAGGCAGGATCCGCGAAAGCACATCGGGATCCAGCAACGCTTCCCACACTTCGCTCTTGGGAGCGTCAAAACTGTGTGTGCCCGCCAATTTGACCATGTTAGTCAGTGCTCTTTCTTGCTTTCGATTTCAAGTAAGTGAACAAGCGCATTGTTAGAGGATCTGAAATGCGAGTGGAATGAGAAACCCGTCCGTCAAACTGTGGCAAAGTCGGCGCTGAACCGATGCCGATGGGTCCGCGAGTCGCGTCCCCGTACGGCATTGAGGACTAGGAGATTCCGTACAGGAAATGATGCGCGAGATTATAGCCTACCGTCTGCATAAGGGCAAACAATGCCAATCCAAAGGGTGCATCCCAAAGTGGGGCCGAACTTTCACATTTCTTGGTTGAGGTCTAAGCCATGTCCAGCTCACAGATCCAATCTAAGGCCAGGTAAGTGGCTGCTCTCTCCTGAATTTCTTGGGCGGTCGGGCCTATTCGGCCCTCCCTTGTGCGGGGGCTCCGCCCCCGCAACGCCCCCCCCAACAACATGCCTCGTCGACCTGGTGTCGACATTGGTGACATGTGCCCAATCGAAAGGGTTTCGCCAAACCCCGTCGCGCCAGTCCCATCAAATCCCCGTAGGTGCCGGCCCAGTGCCTGCCTTCGCATCCCCTCCAACTGACGGAACCCACGACAATGTCCGGCCTGGCGCCTCCCCTGCGTCAATCCAAAACCTGCCAGACTATTCCCACCCCAAACTTGGGCTACACCTCAATCCAACATGTGCTCCGGATTTGGTAGTTCTACGCCTCCCGCGTGCTGACCACCACGGTTCCTGCTACCCGGTCGTGGATGCTTTGTCCCCTCGGAGACAGCGCCGCAGTCACCAAGTAAGCCAAGATTAGGATTCCTACAACTGCGTACTGTAGTGGAAGTTGATTCGGGATTCCTTCGGGCGAGTTGGCCCAAACCATAAAGAAATGGTTCACTTCAAATGGGATCAGCATAAACACCGTGCGTACCAGCGCCCGCCTGAAGCCAACCGGACCACCCAGTACGGGCTCCAAACGCAACCCCAGCCAGCGCATCATAAGCGTCGCCCGCGCCGACGATCCCAGCGTTCCAGTGTAATAGAGGATTAGTGGGATGTCGACCGTTCCGAGCAACCACAAGTGATAGACGCCTTTAGACAGACCGGCCCCGCTCAGCATACTTTGCACCAGCGGATTCAGTCTCAGCACGATGAGCAAGCCCTGCAGTACCAGTAAGCCGGCAAATAACAGAAAGACCTCTGCGCAGTAGCTGAATACTCTTCTCGAAATTGACGCGTATCGGCGCTTGGTGTCGGTTGCCACGGGGGCACTCCTTGTCTGCAAATGCAGAAACCCGTATAGTCTTGGGCAAAGGCCCACCTGAAGGAGAGGTCGCCATAATATGACGGAATCTTTTTTCATCGGCAAATCGGTGCGGCTGTGCCAAGCCACCAGTGGAGACAACAATGCGCATTTCCTCGATAGAAGCCTTCGCCATCAAAATACCCCCTGCCAATGAAAGTTCAGCGGCGGCCAGCGACCAGGTCGAGGCCTACGGCGACTATACAATCGCCGCCGATGCCTGGACTTCGATCTACTCGCGCAACCATGAGACCTGCCTGGTGCGCCTGGAGACTGATGACGGTCTTGTAGGCTGGGGAGAGGGGCAAGCGCCGGTCGCGCCTCGGGCCACTGCTGCCATTGTGGAGGAACTGTGCGCACCCCTTTTGCTTGACAGGGATCCCTTTGACGTGGAATTTCTCTGGTATCGTCTCTACAGCGCCATGCGCGAGCGGGGCCACATCACCGGATTCTATGTTGATGCTCTGGCGGCCGTCGATCTGGCCCTCTACGACCTCTTGGGAAAAGCTCTGGAAAAACCGGCCTACAAGCTTCTCGGCGGGAGTTTTCGTCGCGACGTGCAGGTCTACGCCGGCATGGGCGGCACAGAGCCGGACGCAGCCGTAGCCAGCGCCAACACACTGCTCGCCGCCGGCTACCGCGCCCTCAAGCTGCACCTGCGCATGCCCAATCCGCAGATTCTTGCAGTCGTAGGAGCCGTGCGTCAAGCGGTTGGGCCTGAAGTCGAGCTGCTGGTAGATGTGCATGGCACCCGCGAAGTGTCGGGTGCAATTGAACTGGGGAAAGGGTTGGAGGCGCTGGGGGTGCGCTGGCTCGAAGCACCTTGCCAGCCCGAGGACATCCGCGGTCAGGCCGAAATCGCCCGCGCCCTCTCCATGCAAGTGGCCACCGGCGAGTGGCTGCGCACCGTCTGGGAATGGCGCGACTGGATCGCACTGCGCGGCTTCGACGTCGCCATGCCCGACGTCGCCCGCACCGGCCTCACCGAAGGCAAGCGCATCTCCGCACTCTGCGACAGCTTCAACCTGCCCATCGCCCCTCACGTGGGCGGTGGCGGCATCCTGTCCGTGGCCGCCACGATTCACTATTCGCTCGCAATCCCCAACTTCCAGATCATGGAGCACGGCCACGAGTCTCTCGCCTGGAAAGGCACCATCGCCCGCTCTTACCCGGTCCCGCAGGACGGCCGCTTCGCCGCGCCCCAGGAACCGGGTCTGGGCGTCGAGATTGACGAGGCAGCGGTGGCCAGTTACTCAAGCTAAAAATCGAATCTCCTCTTAATTCGGACTGGCGGTACCCTTGACTCTCTCAAGTGATCGAAGTCGCGCTTGGGCCTGCCGCCCCTGTCGTCTCTCTCGGCCTCACGCTTTCGACGATCTCACTACCTGATTCGATCTCTGCCACTCGAAGTTCAAAGGTCTTTTGCAGGTTCAACCAGAGTTGGGGCGTGGTGCCAAAGTATCTGGAAAGTCGAAGCGCCGTGTCGGCCGAGATTCCACAATTTCTGTGCAGAATTGCAGTGACACGGTCTCCAGGGACAGCCAGTGCGCTTGCCAGCGCCTCAGCCGAAATGCCAAGCTCTTCCAACTCTTCCTCTAGCATCTCGCCGGGATGTATGGGTCGCATACCGTTCGCTACACTCATTTACATCCTCTCAAGTCGACCGCCGCGCGAATATCCTCCAAATGGCCCAACTCATGGACATAAATCGTCTCGTAATACTGGTCAACAGTGATCTCGCCTCGAGAAGGGTGCCGCCCGGTCAGCTCCCAATCGCTGTCCTCAAGTGAATCAATCACCTCCAGCGTCTTGGCACGGGTGGCGGCCGCATTGGCCATCAGTTCTCCCGTCGAGATGTCCCCAGTTCGCCGGGTAAGGCCGGCGTTCCAGCGCTCAAGGTCGAAATCATCCGGGATCGTGGACTCGCCCTTGCGAATCTTGTGAACGTGGATGCTCATGCCCCGTTCGCTCTCGACCAGATGCGCGAGGACAGTAGCCACCGTCCAACTGGCCCCCTCGGAATACACGGTCGCATTCCACTGCTCCGGCGTGAGGCCGTCGAGTAGCGACAGTAACGCCTCGCGGGACTCGCCTAGCTTCTCTTTCCAATGCGCTCTTCTCTGTGAGGACATATTTCTCTCTCCATATACATGGCTGGGTCTGGCTTTCGTTGCGGCACACCACCCCTATGGTATACTTGCAAAGCAAAATCCACGGCGACTGCCAGCCCTTCAAACAGGTTCAACCTCATCTGATGGACTCTTCCTTCCGCGACCATCCTAAAGGCCCATCTCACAGGAGTATTGACAATGAATGGTAAGTTTATCACTGCCTCAACTATGGAGCGAGATCAGATGGATTGGGGCGTAATGGGTTGGGCCAGCCGCCCCGCCACGACCGCAGCCCGCGATCTGGTTGTCATCGAAGTGACGCTGGAAACCGGACAGGGCCATGCCTTTCACAAACACCCTGACCAGGAGGAAGTGATCTACGTCATCGAAGGCACAATTGAACAGTGGATCGAGCAGGAAAAGCAGCTGCTCTCCACCGGTGACTCCGCATTCATCGGCGCCGACGTTGTCCACGCCTCCTTCAACGACTCCGGCAGCCCCGCCAAACTGCTGGCCATCCTCGGCCCCTGTATCGGCGAGGAAGGCTACGCTCTCGTAGACGTATTCGAAGAAGAGCCATGGAGTTCGCTGCGCTAAAGCCCTGGAATCGAGACAATAGCAAGAAGACCACGCAGACAGGATTCTCCCAATGACCAACAAGTACCGCATGATCCAGGTCGGCACCGGCGGACAGGGCAACGGCTGGTGTTCCCGCTTCCTGCCCCCCAATATCGCCGATGGCCGCATCGAGCCTGTGGCCGCCGTCGATGTCAACCCGGACGTCCTCATCAACGCCCAACAACATCTGGGACTTCCGCCCGAAAAGTGCTACACCGACATAGAGCGCGCCTTCGACGAAAACCCGGCCGACTTCTGTACGGTGGTCGTCCCTCCCGCTTTCCACGAGTCCGTCGTCGACGTCGCCCTCGCCCACGACATGCACATCATATCCGAAAAGCCGATCGCCGATACGCTAGAGGGCTCAGTTCGTATCGCCGCAAAAGTGAAGCGGGCAGGCAAGAAAATGGGCGTGACCATGAGCCACCGTTTCGACCAGGACAAGACCACACTGCGCCGCGAGCTCCGTTCCGGTCGGGCTGGCACCATCGACTACATCATCTGCCGTTTCACTTGCGGGCTGCGTAACTTCGGTGACTGGGGTGCCCACTTCCGCCACACCATGGAAGAGACCCTCATGATCGAAGGGTCGGTCCATCATCTCGACATTATCGCCGATCTCGCCGACTCCAAATGCGATACGATCTACGCCCAGACCTGGAACCCTACCTGGGGAGAATACAATACCGGTTCGCAGGGCCACGTTATGATGACTTTCGAGAACGGTACTCGCGCCTTCTACGAAGGAGCCAAGACCAACGCCAGCGGTTTCAACGGCTGGTCGCAAGAGTACTTCCGTGCCGAATGTGAAAACGAGACCCTGATCATGGACTGCCGCCGGATCGAACGCTTTCCCTATCAACCGCGGCAGTACAGCCGTGAAGGCCAGGGCGAGGAAGTCCAGTTGATGGAGCAGGAAAAGTGGAGGAACACCTGGCTAATTGCCCAGTTCCTCGACTGGCTGGACGGCGGTCCGCCTATGGAGACCAACATCGAGGCCAACCTGCAGTCGGTCGCCCTGATCTTTGCCGCCATCGAGAGTAGTCACTCCGGAAAGCCGGTTAAGGTGCAGGAGTTCCTGCGCAAAGCCCAGGAAGAGGAAGAGAGGGCCCACGCGGACTGAATTCTGGGCGCAAGTTGCCCTAAAACAGAGGAGGGGCGAGTTGACCCCTTCCTCTTTGCATTCGCACCACGTCTCTTTTGAGTTTTCATCCCTCTTCTTTTTGTTCAGAGTTGCCACCGGCAAGTTAGACTGCCCGGACACTCGTATAATGCAAACTGAAGCAGGAAATCCGAAATACAATCCAGATTCCCCACCGCCAGAGGCCCAGTTTCCCAAGATCACAGGAGGAATGTCATGTCCGGGACCGTTCTTCTCGTCGGCGCGCTGGACACCAAGGGCGCTGAGTACGCATTTGTAAAGGAACTGATCGAGGCTGCCGGTCTGCAGACGCTCGTAGTCGACTTTGGCGTGATGGGCCAGCCGGCCTTCGAGCCCGAAGTCGATCGCACAGAAGTTGCCGCCGCAGCCGGTGGCGATCTGGCATACCTGGCCTCAGGCACGCATAAGGATGAAGCGATGCGGACCATGGCACAGGGTCTCGCCACCGTCGTCGAGCGCCTCTATGGTGAAGGTCGTTTCGACGGCATTCTCGGGATGGGCGGCAGCGGAGGCACATCAATCGCTACTGCAGCCATGCGCACGCTGCCGGTTGGCGTGCCCAAAGTGATGGTCTCCACCGTTGGCGGCGGCGATGTTAGCGCCTACGCCGGCAGCAAAGACATTACCTTCATGCCCTCCGTCGTCGACGTGGCCGGCATCAACCGCCTCAGCCGTGCCATCTACGCCAATGCAGCCGGCGCAATCGCGGGCATGGTGAAGACCGAAGCCGAGGCCACCGCCGACGAGCGCCCCCTCATTGCCGCCTCCATGTTCGGCAACACGACCGCGGCCGTCGATCACGCCCGCGGCCTGCTGGAGGCCGAAGGCTACGAAGTCCTCGTTTTTCACGCCACCGGCAGCGGCGGACGCACGATGGAAGACCTGATCAGCGACGGCTACATCGCCGGCTGTCTCGACATGACCACCACCGAGTTGGCCGACGAAATCTGCGACGGCGTCTTCAGCGCCGGGCCGGATCGTGTCCAGGCCGCGCCCCGGCAGGGCGTCCCCACCGTCATCGTCCCTGGCTGTGTAGACATGGCCAACTTCGGCGGCATCGAAACCGTGCCCGACCACTACCGCGAGCGGACCCTCTACGAGTGGAACCCGGAAGTTACTCTCCTGCGTACCAATGAGGAGGAGAACAAGCAAATGGGGGCAATGCTGGCCGCGGCCGCCAACGCCGGCCAGGCCGACAAGGTATCCGTGCTAATCCCCCTCGGCGGCGTCTCCATGTTGGACAGCGAAGGCGACCGCTTCTGGGACCCAAGCGCCGATCAGGCTTGCTACGATGCCCTCAAAGGCGATCTGCGCGCCGAAATCCCCCTGATCGAGATGGACGCCAATATCAACGATCCTGAGTTTGCCGAGAAAGCAGTCTCTCTGCTGCTGGAGATGCTGCAGGAGGAATCCTAACGGATCCCCCTTCGCGGCGTTTTACCTTACACCAGATACGCTCTACGAACTGTCCAAGGAGCATTCCAGATGTCGATCCCAAGACAGGAGATTATCGCCCGCCTCCGGGCCCAGCAGGCCGCCGGAAGGCCCATTGTCGGCTGCGGCGCCGGCACCGGCATCTCGGCCAAGTTTGCCGAAGCCGGCGGCGCCGACCTTATCATCATCTATAATTCCGGCCGCTTCCGTATGGCCGGCCGCGGCTCGCTCTCCGGAATGATGCCCTACGGCGACGCCAACGGTATCGTCGTCGAAATGGCGGCCGAAGTGCTCCCGGTCGTGCAAGACACCCCTGTCCTGGCCGGCGTCTGCGGCACCGACCCCTTTCGCCTCAAACACGTCTTCCTCAAGCAGCTCAAAGAGATCGGCTTCAGCGGTGTGCAGAACTTTCCCACCGTCGGTCTCCTTGACGGCACCTTCCGCGAGAATCTGGAAGGCACCGGCATGGGCTATGACAAAGAGGTCGAGGCCATCGCCATCGCCCATCAGCTGGACATGTTCACAGCGCCCTACGTCTTCACACCGGAGGAGGCGACCGCCATGGCCGAAGCCGGCGCCGACCTGCTCGTCGCCCACGTCGGCCTCACCACCGCCGGCACCATCGGAGCCGCCGTTGCCTACACGTTGGAGGAGGCGGTCGAAAAGGTGCAGGAAATGGCCGCCGCCGGCCGCGCAGTCAACCCGGACCAAATCGTCATCTGCCACGGCGGCCCCTTCGACGAGCCCGAAAACGTCGGCACCGCCCTTCAGATGATGCCCGGTATCGCCGGCTTCTTCGGCGCCTCCAGCATCGAGCGCCTCCCCACCGAACGCGCTATCCGCGGGCAGGTTGAGGAGTTTAAAGCGCTAAGTTTGGGAAGCTAGACCTGTCAGAACGCGAGTCGCGTCTGTTACTCTTAACTAGCCATGATTGATGTCCACGGAGATTGGAGCCAACAATGAGCAAAGAAGCAACTTTCCACTATCGTGGCCTCCACCGTGGTGCCGCCAAAGCTGCCAATGCACGCCGCCAACGCCTAAGGGCTGCTGCCAGAACTGTCTCTTTCCCCCTACGCGCACTCCAGCTTGAAGCCGCTAAGGTGGATAAGTTCTTGAATTGGATAACCGCTATCTCACCTCTCATGTCTTCTCCTGCAACTCCTCGTGGGCCCGAAACTCAGGTAAGACATGAGAATCGCAACGTCAGAAAGAATCGAAGTAGGCGCTCTTACGGTCTATCGTATGGCACCAAAAGGCACCAGGGCCACCGACGCGTTCACAGCGACTCCAGCCAGGTGGATTCCAGGTACCGCAAGAGACGGGTCTGGAGCTACGGGACCCGACGAGGATACCACAACAGCGACCAAAGTATCCGTAGTTACGGTGACCGACGTGTCCAAAGCTTCGGTGAGAGGCGTGGCTACAGCTACGGCGTTAGGTATCGGCTTCGACGCCGGCATGGTCAAGAAAAGCAACAATTCGTCCAACAAGGGAACGGCGACAAAGGCAAGTGGTTCGAGGCGTCACACATCGAATTCCTGTCGCCAAGTGTGGGGACGACGTGGGTAGCGCGTCAATTCCTTTATGCCTTTGCGCAAAATCTCACATTCAATAATCTGCCTGAGGTACTGAAAGTGAAGTATCAGATGGCAGGGAGCGAAGAAAAGAATCTGCTACAGGCCCAGCAGGTCTGGGAGACCATCCCTGCCCAAATACGCGCTGGCGGGCCGAAAGCGCTGTGGAAGTTTCACCAGGGCAAGGACTGGTCCCACGTTTTCCCCAAATCAAAGGGAGGACCGTCGACGGCGGACAACGCGATCTGGTGGTCCTCCGCGAAGAACCATTTCCTAGGGCCGGAGCCAATGAGTTTGGCCGACATAGCCCACGCTAGGGCTGTAATTCGGTCTGATGCCTTGCGCGCTGCCGTTACGCAGTCCGCAAGCGGTATGGTCAGAGGCGCAACAGTCGCCGCAGTCGTTGGCGGCACTCTTGCTTGTCTGGAGTACGGACTGGACCATGTGGAAGGCAAGCTCTCAAGACGCGAGTTGGTACATAAGGTCCTGCAGACGGGCGTTATAGCAGGTGGCGGGGCGTTCGTCACGACCGGCTTAATTGTCGGCCTCGCCCTGCTTTTCCCTTTCCTCATCCCTATATTAGCGCCGGTCTTGTTTGTGCTTCAGGCCGCTTCTCTCGCCTTCATGGGAGCCAAAGGTGTCAAATTGGCCAAGGGGTGGTGGCCTGTTTTGGCAAGACAGCAATTGCCAGTTCATTCCGCCTTTGCGGAAGCGGTCAAAGGACTCCCCAGGACTGTCAAAGCACTTCCGGCAATGGCCGAACGCAACATTCATCGCTCAGGAGATTCCTTCATAGGAAGGGCTCGAGAGCTGGCGGTCAGGAAGTCAGCGCGAGCGTTCCCTTGGCAGGCCAATGGGTGGGCGAAAGAGCAAACGGTCTGAAAGGTCTTTCAGAGTCGGGTTAACAGCAAAACGCGTGTCTGAGAGCCGCAGACTCGATTCAGATCGCCTGTCAACACAGAAACCAATTGTGGATATAGCAGTGCCGATTCACAACAATTGAGGAGCAGAAATGATGCAGTGTAGGCGGTTCAGGCCAATGGCTATTTCTGTGCTTGTCCTGCTGATCGCGGCCCTTGGATACGCATCGGCGCAATCGGAAAAGCCCTCTGCTGGGCCCGCTGTGTAGAATCCGGCCGGCTGGAAGCGAGTCGAGAAAGATCGACTCAGCCGCTCCTTTGCCGTCCCTTTCACTTGGCTGACATTCTGCTTGCACAGCGATGCGGTGAATCCCAACGCCGTCCTGCTTAGCGGAGAATAGGCTGTCGAGATTCGACGCGATCATCTGTGCACAATGTAGGGTAGGCGGCGAAGGACCAGTCTTGTACGTGTTAGAGGCTGAACAACCTGGATGATCATACAGAGAGCACAACTGATCTAGCTTCGCATCAAGGCCTTTTCTACGTGAAAGTCTTGGCCAGCGATCAAACCTTCTCAACAACCTGCAAACTGTCGCCGCTCTGTTTCCTTCCAGCACGAGTCGAACTACCTAAGTCTGTACCCGTCGGCATGTGTATCTAGGGCAGGGATATCGCCGTGGGTCCACAGAAGAGAGAAGGATCGCCAAGCTCATCCCGCGCCTGGAAGAGACTCAACGGACTGACAGGCGACCGTGACAGCGTCACACCGACCAGAACGCCCACTGGGCCGTACTTCGTCGGAGTCTTCGCATTGAAATGCACAGTCGAATGTACGTGTCCTATAGAAAAAGTAGAGTAGAATTAGCTTACGACAACATCGAAAACCACCGGCGTCACAGCGGCGCGCTATTTTGAGCCCCAACCACTCAGGAGTACCCTCTATGCTCTATTCCAAAATCCCCGGCATCGACAAGCCCGTCTCCCGCCTTGTCCTGGGAACGATGTGGATAAACACCAAGACCCTCGTCACCGCCTACCCCGTGCTCGACGCCTTCCACGCTGCCGGCGGCAACTGCCTCGACACTGCCCACGGCTATGGCGGCGGCGACAATGAACGCGCCGTCGGCCAGTGGATCAACGAACGCGGCCTGCGCGACGAGATCGTCATCCTCGGCAAGGGCGCCCACCACAGCCAGGACCGCAAACGGGTCACCCCCTACGATATCCAGTCCGACCTCCACGACAGCCTCGCCCGCTTCAAAGTGGACAGCATCGACCTCTACGTCCTGCACCGCGACGACCCTGAAGAGCCGGTCGGCCCCATCGTAGAAACGCTCCACGCTGCCAAGGAGGCCGGCCAGATCGACGCCTACGGCGGCTCTAACTGGAGTGCCGAACGCCTGCAAGAAGCCAACGAATACGCCGCCGCGCACGGCCTGACCCCCTTCGTCGCCAGCAGTCCCCAGTTCAGCCTCGCCGTCCAGATAGAACCGCCCTGGCGCGACTGCATCAGCGTCAGCGGGCCGGCCGGTGAGGCCGCACGCGCCTGGTGCCGCGAGAATGGTGTAACGCTATTTGTCTGGTCCAGTCTGGCCGGCGGCTTTTTCAGCGGCCGCTTCCGCCGAGACAACCTGGACACTTTTACAGAGTGGTATGATCAGCTTGCCGTCAAGGTCTACTGCGAAGAGGGGAATTTCCAGCGCCACGACCGTGTCCAGGAGCTGGCCGCCGACAAGGGCGTCACCGTGCCCCACATCGCCCTGGCCTACGTCTACAACCAGGCCGACGGCATCCACGCCCTGTCAGGGGCGCGGAACACTGATGAAGTACAAGTGAATGTCGAAGCATCCCAGATTAAGCTGTCTGAGGAGGAGATCGCCTACTTGGAGTTAAAGGACTGAGCGTGGGAAGTGAGTCCCCAGCGAATTCAGTCGCTGGCCAATTCAACGCGACACGAGTCGTTGGCTTCACTGAGGTGAGGCAACCTTCCGGCCCGTGCCGTCTTCTAGGCAATGGCGAGTGAGCGGATTGCGCAGAATTCTTCTACGTAGTTGATGGAAATGACTTGGCGGGGACTTATTGAAAAGGGAACCACCACAACTAGGGTACGGTTCGACCTACGACTCCGCAGTGGGGGTAACTTCCTCTTTCCCCTGCAGATTCCACTCCCTCCCCGCAGCCTACTCCCCTGCCTTGCTCTCCAATTCCAACAGGTTCCGTAATGCGGGCAGAAGGTCGGGAACAGCCTCCTGGATAACGCCCCATATAATACTGTCGCTGATCGCCAGATAGGAGTGGGCCAGGCGATTGCGCGTCCCTATGATGGCGTGCCAGGGAACCTCCGGGTAGGACTGGCGAACTTCGTCTGGTATGTGCGTGGCTGCCTCACCGATCAGTTGCAGGTTACGCAGCGTTGCGTCATAAGTGAGTCCGTGTGCGATGAACGCTTCCTGGTCTAAGCCGTCGGTATAGACAAGGACCTTTTCGCCGAATTCAATCATGTCTTGAACATAAAAGCGCCAAGGGCGCCCTTCACGGCCGGCATCAGACATCAACTGCCTCCCGCTCAACGAAGGGCTTAATTTCCTCTCTCAATTCCTGGTGAGTTGCCATGTCTACGGGGCAGCCAAGCAAGTCTTCCAAGAAGGACTGCGCGCCAAAATACTGCCTCCAGTGGGGAGGCTCTCCGAAGCGTACGAGAATGTCAACGTCGCTGTCTCTGGCAGCCTCATCGCGAGCGAAGGACCCAAAGAGAGCGAGTTCAACGACACCAAAGCGTTGCGCCAGAGTAGGCTTGTGTTCCTTGAGCACCTCTATGAGTTGATCTCTGTTCATTATTCGCTCCCCTTGCCTGTCCAAAGACTTTTGCAGGCGACCATGTGTATATTCTAAGCGATGTCAGATGATTTGCCAGCACTGTGATCCACTCTGGTGCTCTGCGATGAAAGGGCCAAGGACGAACGGCTCACCTCTGGAAATCAAAAGGCGACCCGGTCATTAACCCGGATCGCCCCTCTTCACTGGTGGAGATGGCGGGAATCGAACCCGCGTCCGAAACATCCGCCCTGAAACGTCTACAAGCTTAGTTGACCTATGTCAGTTTTGTCGGCGGGCCTCGGATCAACACGAGGCGCATCGCTGACTAGCCGATTCTCTTAGGCAACGCTATCGGCGTACCGATGCCGCAGCTCACAGTATATGACAGCTACCGCCCGGCCTGCTGGCCCCGCCGGGGCGGGCCGTGGCCCCTTTTAAAGGGCCGGTGGCTTACTTAGGCCGCCGCAGCCGCAGAAGCGGCCGGGGTGAAACCAAAGTTGAAAGCCATGCCTGTGTTCTTGGCATTTGTATGTGTTTGCGCCTTTTTTACGTAGTCGACGCTCTACGGCTTGCAGTCTCAGGCCTGACAATGCCCCGTCGAAGCCGTTCATCCCCATCTAATTCATTATACCGAATTCCACTGCTCAAGTCAAGATTTCAGCTAGTCAGCGTGTATCCCAAAATGGGGTGAACTCTCGCAATCCTCTGGCAGAGCCCTGACCAGAACCTGTCCGCGCTTCCATCTACGGCAGAGGAAGCGCCGTCTCTGACCACTGACCACTGACCACTGACCACTGCCGTTCTGGGCGGTCGGGCCTATTCGGCCCTCCCTTGTGCGGGGGCTCCGCCCCCGCAACGCCCCCTCTCCTACAACACGCCTCATCGAACCGGGTGTCGATATTGGTAACAGGTGCCAAATGGAAAGTGTCCAGCCAGACCACGTCCCGCCAGTCCCATCAGGTCCCCGTAGGTGCCGGCCATGTGCCTGCCCTCGCACCCTCCCCAACCGACGGACGCCACCGTACGGCCAGGCCTGGCGCCTGCACTGCGGCTCGCCCAAAGACGGCAAACAACCTCAGCCACCGCTGGCACCGATTCCCCGCCAGACTGTTCCCACCCCAATACTGGGATGCTCACCCGCAGCCTCCAGAAGATTCAGCGACTGGCCGCTGGCGGCAGAGCCATCAAAAAGTATACCGAGTCGTTCTCCAGGCTGGGTTGAATGCCAAATCCCATAGATATCTTCAGACGGTAGTTGGCATCATTTTCGTATGCACTGCGTGAGCGGACCTGGCAGCATCCCAGCTCCTGGGCACGACGAATCGCCTCCAGTTGCAAAAGGCGTCCTATTCCCTGGTTGCGCTCCTCCGGTAGCACGCCGAATGCGATGATTTTCGCTTCGTACAGGACCTCATCTCGAAAGACGATCGGCGGTCTGCCTTCGTCCTCTCCCAGTCTTTGCACGACAAAACGCAGGAATCCTACTGGCCGGTCCTTTACGAGCGCGGCGAACACGTGACTGGAGCGGAAATGTCCAGCCTGTACCTCAATGTAAGGCTGCTGTTCCAATTGCTCGACAACTGGCCAAAGCTGCTGCCACAGCCGACCTTCTTCAGTCACTTCCACAATCGTCTCTTTCATTCCCCTACTTGCATCCCTGCCCATCGACTCGCCTCATATTAGATTCTCAGTCTCCGATTTCCTCGTCACTTGGCGACCGGTCTCTCCTCGCCAGCACCAGCAGCCACTGCGCCGGCAACAGAACCGCTGAAGAGACAGTCAGCGCCACCGGAATGCGAGCCGCCGTCCCAATCCAGCCCAAAACCGGCCCGCCGGCCGCTTGCCCTAGAGAGTTCGCCTGTCCCCACAGCGAAATGACAGTCGCCCGCTGGGCACTGCGCGTATTGCGCACGACCCACGCGTTCTCCAGCGGCTCAATCGTGCTGCGGCACAAGTTGATTCCCCACAAAGCCACTATCGCCGCCCAGAAGCTGCGCGTCCAGGAAAGGAAGAGCAGACTGGCCGGTAACAGCCCGTAGAGCATCGTCAACCAGTTGATGGCTCGCGCCTGTTCCTCGGCTGCCCGTCCCCGCCTCGCCAGTTCGTTGGCCGCGATCCCGGTCAACGTTGCCCCTGCACCGATGACACCGAACCAGAAAATCGAGTCCTCCAGGCCGAAGAAGGAGGGAAAGTCAAAGCTGTCCAGCAAATGCGGAGTCCACAAACGGTCATAGCCCTCGCTGTATAGCCCGGTCACCAGGCTGAGACCAACGACAATGCGCAGCGCCGGATGGCTTCGCACCGCGCGCCACCCTGCGCGGGCAGTGTTCGCCACCTGCTTCCAAGTCTCCCTTTCTTCCGGCGGCGTGGGCCGGAATCCTCTTTCAGGCATGATCAGTGCCATGGAAGCGGCCAGAGCGAGGTATAGCACTCCGCCGGCCAGGATCGGCAGTTGCAGCCAGCGGCTCGCCAGCCACACGCTGAATCCGATACCAACAAAACCCGCTATCAGTTCGACCTGCGCCGAACGCAGATAAACCGGACCTGCCTCCTCCACCCCGATCTCATCCGCCAGCCAGGCCTGCAACGCACCGCTTAGAAAAGTATAGCCGATTCCCCACAGCACCTGCGCGCCCAGCACCGCCCAGAACATCGGGATCGACCCCTCCAGCAGAAATCCGCAGCCCACCAGCGCCAGCCCGATGATCACCGACAGCCGACGCGAATAGACGTCGGCCACCGCACCGGTAGGCACTTCGAACAACAGGACCGTCACCTCCAGCACGGTGCCCACCAGCACCATCTGAAGAGGATTCAGTCCTACAGTCTCCACCTGGTAAATCAGGTTGATCGTGAATACCAGCGCATTAAAGAGCGCCCGCCCGCCGCCTATGAAGAGATAAATACGGGTCGGATTCTGCTTCAGCAAGGGGATTCAAGTCCGTGTGCCCGCGGCGTCCTGCCCGGTAAGCAAGGTGAGCGCCCGGTCTGCTGGGCTGGCGGCGGTCCGCCGGCGTCTAAAAGTGAAATGGTGGTATGGGTCCAAAAAAAGTCGCGTGTTCGCACCGCTTCGCCAGATGCCAGGCGCCCCTGTGGCACCCAGAGCGAATCGCTTACCGCTGCTGCCTTCCGGCCCTGACGGGGTTCACGGTGCCCTGCCGCACAGGACCCAGCGACTGACGAAGCGATGCAAACACGCGAGGCGGAGAGGGAGGGATTTGAACCCTCGAGGGCTTTCACCCTACGAGCTTTCCAGGCCCGCGCACTCGGCCAGACTATGCGACCTCTCCGAACTGAAAGGGTCGGCCCACACTGCAACCTGGCGCCGACTCTCTTCAAAAAGCCGAATCAGTATAGCCAAACGGCATGGGACAGGCAAATCTGGGGCATTGAGGATGCGATGCCAAACGCCCGCCGCAACACGCAATACCGCCGATTTCGCTTCCCCTCAAAACGACAAAAGTCCCTACTGCCTCCCGGCCAGCCAGCGCACCGCGTCCTTGGCGAAATAGGTAAGTATCATGTCCGCGCCGGCCCGCTTGATGCTGGTCAGGCTCTCCAGGGCGCACTTCTCCAGGTCGAGCCAGCCATTGGCCGCGGCCGCATGCAGCATCGCATACTCCCCGCTCACCTGATACGCGGCCGTCGGCAGGTTGAACTCCTCCCGCACCGCCGCCAGAACATCCAGATAGGGCAGCGCCGGTTTGACCATGATCATGTCTGCCCCCTCGGCTACGTCGAGCGCAACCTCCTTCAGTGCCTCGCGACGGTTGGCCGGGTCCATCTGATACTGGCTGCGGTCGCCGAACGACGGCGGGCTCTCAGCTGCCTCGCGGAAAGGACCATAAAAGCTGCTGGCGTATTTGGCTGCGTAACTCAGTATCGGCACATGCTCAAGCCCGGCCCCGTCCAGCGCACCCCGGATCGAACCCACCATGCCGTCCAGCATCGCCGACGGCGCAATGATGTCTGCACCGGCTTCGGCATGCACTACCGACGCCCGTCCCATCAACTCCAACGTCGGGTCATTGAGCAGATAGCCCTCCGGCAGCGCGTTGTCGTAGGCGTCCACCGTCGGTAAATTGACAATCCCGCAGTGCCCGTGATCCGTATATTCACAGAAACACATGTCGGAAATAACGATCAGTTCCGGCGCGGCCTCCTTCAGTGCCCGAATCGCCTCGGGCACCACCCCGTGGGGACTGAAGTTGTCGCTACCGCACCAGTCCTTTTCCTCCGGTATGCCAAACAGGAGCACTGCCGGAATGCCAAGCTCCAGAACCGAATCGGCCTCCCTGGCCAATTCGTCCACCGAGAGTTGGAACTGCCCTGGCATTGAAGAGATTGGGCGGCGTTCGGCCTGTCCGTAGCGCACGAATAGCGGATAGATGAAGTCGGCCGGCGAGAGCGCTGTCTCACGCACCATCCGTCGCAGCGCCGGGCTGATCCGCATCCGCCGCGGACGCAGAACCCGCTCCGCAGCAGTCGCATGACCGTTGATGGTAGTCTGTACAGGCTGTAAGGTATTCATAGTTTCTGTGCCATGTTCCCTACTGAATGGCAAGCAAACGATATCGCGGCCGCCGCCTGCCCCGCATCACATGAGTTGACCCCAATATAGATTCGTCTCGTAAGGGAATGCAAGCACGCCGTTCTCCTGGTGCCGGTCAAATAGCGCACGCAGGGCTTGGACGAACCACTTGTGTCGCCGGTCAGATGGCAGCGGCGAATACGAAGATGAGAGGGCCCGCCCGCGCAGCTGGTCCCAAGTATAAGACTGAAGATTGGGAAAGCGGGCTTGCGACAGCCGTGCACCGTTATCCAGAAAATTGTCGATTGTCTCAGGTCTAATGTTCTTTTCCGCTACCTTCTGGTAATCCTGATTCAGTTCCTCCAAAATCGACTCGTACTCCCGCGTCACAATGGACAGGGCGGCGGGTCGGGAATTCCAGACAAGAACAGTCCAGCCAGGAGGCCGCAAGATCCGTTTGAACTCCTCTCGCGAGCGCGCCGGCTCGAACCAGTGGAACGCCTGTCCCGCGGTCACCAAATCGAACGATTCTCCGGGCAGACCGCTGCTTTCCGCAGTTCCGTCTACGCTGCGAAAGTTTCGCCGGCCGCGCAGGTATCGGTCTCCCCCCTCGCGCATAGCCGCATTCGGCTCCACCCCGGTCACGTCGCAACCAAGTTCGACGAATGGCTCAGCCAGAAATCCTGTTCCGGAGCCGACATCGGCCACCCGCCAGTCGCTTGCAAGACCGATCTCTCTCTGCAGAAATGGAATGATCGCCTGGGGATAGCGCGGCCGGTACCTGAGATAATACTCGGCCCGACCGTTAAAGCGGACGCTGGAATCCGGCGTCGTCATCGGCGGCGGCTGGCAAAATAGGACTTCAGGCTCTGTACCAGCCCCTCGACCGTACGACTCTCGGCCACCACCTGCACCGGCAGCTCATGCCGCCGCGCCGCCTCCGCCGTCATCGGGCCGATGCAGGCCACGGTCACGTCACAGAGCATGCCGGCGTCACCGCTCTCGGACTTGAGCCGGCTCACAAAATTGTGCACCGTCGAGGCGCTCGTAAACAGGACGACGTCCACGTCTCCCTGCCAGAAATGTTGCGGCAGATCATCACCGCCATGGCCAACAACCGTCTGGTAGGCAGCCACCGACCGCACCTCGGCGCCGGCCCGCTGCAAAGCCTTTACCAGCACCGGACGCGCAATTGCCGACTGCGGCAGAAATACACGGCTTCCTTTCCCCACATGCAGGCTGGCAGCCAGCGATTCCGCCACATATTCATCCGGCAACAGGTCTACGACGAGATTCAACTCCTGTGCAATCGCCGTCGCCGTAGCCGAGCCAACGGCCGCCACCTTTGTTTTGGACTGGGTTATGCTTTCAAGCCCTATGCCCAGTTCTCGTATCCGGTCGGCCAATATGTATACGGTGTTGGTGCTGGTCACAATTAGCCAGTCAAACTGGCCGCGGGCCAGCTCCGTGAGCGCTGCATCGAATTCGGCATAATCGGTGCAAGGCTCGATCTCGACCGTCGGATAGTGCAACACTTGGGCGCCCTCTGCTTCCAGCAATCGAGTCAGATCCGGTGCCTGGCGTATGGCGCGCGTGTTGGCGATTCGAAGGCCCGTTAGATTCTGGGTAGTCATCTGACGTGTTCTTTCTCTATTGGGTGGAAACGGCTATCGGTCGACTATCGCTGCCGGTTTTGGTCCGGTATTGCATCGAGCTCTGCAATCTGCTCGTTTATCTCCTTCACTCCTCGGCCTAGAACATGCTGCGCAAGGTCCCGGCCCAACTGCTCCGCCCCGCCGGGCGAGCCGCTCATTCGGGCATCGACCTGGCGGCTGCCGTCCGGCGCACTGACCCGGCCCCAAAGTCGCAGAATTCTACCCGACCTATCTTCTGCCGAGCTGCCTGCATCCTCGCCAGCTCCGTTGCAAACTCCCAGCGCGCCAACCGAAGCGCGACAGCCTCCTCCAAGTTCGGCAAGGAAGGCCCGCTCAGCCGTCACTGCCGCGCGTGACTCCCTGTCATCAATGCCCCCAAAAAAGGCCAGCCATTCAGCCTCCGGCCTGCATTGCACTGCCAGCGCCCCCTGACCCGGGGCCGGCAACATCGTCCCGAATGGAAGCGTGGCCGATATGCGATCCGCCAAGCCCAACCGCTTCAGCCCGGCCACCGCAAGAACCACGGCGTCATACTTCCCGGCCGGATCGAGCGCTTTGCGCACACGCGTATCCACATTGCCGCGAATATCCAAGATCCGCAGGTCCGGGCGCCTCGCCAGCAACTGGGCCGCACGTCGCCGGCTGCCGGTACCGACCACACCCCCTTCGCGAAGCACCGAGAGACCGTCCTCGAGCGTCTCTTTTGCCTCACACGCGTCCCGTACAACCAGCGCATCTGCAACATCGCCCCTGGCCGGAATCGCGCCCAGAACCAACCCTTCAGGATCAGCAACAGGCAGGTCCTTCAAGCTGTGGACGGCTCCGTCGATTCTGCCCTGCCGCAGCCTCTCTTCCAGTTCCAGCGTGAACAGCCCTTTTCCGCCAATGCTTGGCAGAGGTCGGTCCTTTAGCTTGTCTCCCCTGGTCTGGATGATGACCGTTTCGACTGACAAACCAGGATATAGCACGCGCAATCGCGTAGCCACATGCTCTGTCTGCCAGAGGGCCAGCGCCGAACCTCGGCTGCCTAGACGGATATGACGAGGGGTGGACATTCCAGGTCGGAAACGGTCGGCTTGCCGCCAACACCTGCTTCGGTCGCGGCATGTTTAGTCGGCTCAGCCCAAACGCGAAGAAATCTGCTGGCTGGGCAAATCCCAATACTCTCTATCTCAGAGATGGGGTAAGCATAGCAGTAGCCCATTCACTGGTCAAGTGTAGCCGTCCTGAGGGTGCGTCCCAATATTGGGGCGAACTTTCGTATACCTCTGGAGGCACCCATGCCATGGTCAGTTCCCATTCCAGTTTCCGCCAGAATAAGCGTCGCCTCTGACCACTGGCTACTGACTACTGACCACTGCTTTTATGGGCGGTCGGGCCTATTCGGCCCTCCCTTGTGCGGGGGCTCCGCCCCCGCAACGCCCCCGGGGAAACCCTCGCGCCGCAGCGAGTTTGCGGGCAATTCGAAGTTGGCCGCCCGCGGCGGCCGGTGCTTCCCCCACCCCGCGTCGTGGCGGGTTCCAACTGTGACCCAGCGCAGGAAAGGCGGGCGAAGCAACGCCCAATCTAGGCTGACGTACAGCGCAGCGACCTTCAGGATTCCCCCATAGTAATCCTGACGGTGCGTTCCGTCATTCCGGTCCCAGGCAGATGGCACGCAGTGCGTACACAAAAAAAGTTTAGCGGTTACCGGTTCCGTACAATCCTGCGATAGAATTTAACGTAGGTAACTGCGGCATTGTCTATTGCCGCATCCGCGACATTCAAGTAAAATGGGGCAGTTTATTCTGAACTCGGTTGGGAACCTATGACGACTCTGCGCCTGCCCGGCCTCGTTGATGCCCACGTCCATCTCCGCGAACCGGGCTACATACAAAAGGAAGATCTCCATTCCGGCACTTGCGCTGCCTTGGCTGGCGGCGTGACCACCGTTCTGGACATGCCCAACACCGTTCCACCCACCTCCACTCCGGCCAATTTCCAGGAAAAGGTGAGACTGGCGGAAGAAAAGGCAGTTTGTGATGTGGGACTGTTTGTCGGGGCAACCGTGGCCGATGGCGATGCCTACCTCCCGGTTGCATCGCAGGCTTGTGGCCTCAAAATCTACGTCAACGAAACATTCGGCAGCCTGCGGATCGAAGAGCTGGGTCTACTACATCGCCTCTTCCGCACGTGGGCGCAGCGCGCCGATGAATTAGACGGCTGGAGACGGGCCGCAACAAACACTGGGAACCGGCGCAACAGCCCAGTGCAGGCAGCCGCGTCCACACTTGGCCCTGTCGCCGTTCACGCCGAAGAGCTGATGGTACCAGTCTGTCTGACTCTCAGCCATCTCTACCATGTCCCCCTGCATATCGTACATGTCAGCCGCCGTAGCGAGATCGAACTAATCCGCGTAGCCAAAGAGAAGGGCATCCCGGTCACCTGCGAGGCCACCCCCCACCACCTCTTTCTGACCGAAGAGGACTATGACCGCGGCGGCAACCGTTTCGACATGCGGCCCAAACTGGCCGCGCCGGACGATGTGGCGGCCCTGTGGGAAAACCTCGATATCATTGATATTTTCGCCACCGACCACGCGCCGCATACCTTTTCAGAAAAAGGCATGCTGTCACCAGGAGAAATCGAGAGAGAGCACGAATCTGGTGGCAGTACCCACACTCCGATGCCCGGCGTCCCCGGCGTCGAAACCATGCTTCCCCTCCTGCTCACAGCTGTCGATGCCGGCCGGCTTGAACTGGACGACCTGCTCCTGCGCTGCGTCGATAGTCCACGCCGCATCTATGGTCTCGCAGAGCAGCCGCAGACTTGGGTCGAAGTGGACTTGGACAAATCGTATGAACTGGACGACGCCGGCATGCGCACACGTTCCGGCTGGACGCCTTTTGCCGGGCGGCCGGTGAAAGGCCGCGTCGAAAAAGTCGTGTTGAGGGGTGAAACTGTCTTTGACGGCGGACGGGTCCTGGCATCTCCCGGCGCCGGGCGCGTACTTTTCCAAGAGCATGCGCATTGAAAATGGAATGCCGGCCTGACTCCGATTCCCACCTTTCATACAACCCATACGGCGTGGACGATGCCGGTCTCTGGACTGCGATGTGTCGGCTTGAGCGAACTCTTGGCGTGAGCTTCAATCGGAGAGCACAGGTAAGGAGAATATGACAATCACAATAGAGAGCTTTGCTGGCGAAGATATTCTGAGCGTCAATCAGTTCGATCGCGCCTCGCTTAATGCCATCTTCGGGATTGCCCACGAAATGCGCGTGCTGGTTGAGCGTTTCGGCGGCGCCGAGATGTTGCAGGGCAAAATCCTGGCCAATCTCTTCTATGAGCCTTCCACGCGCACCAGCTCCAGCTTTACAGCGGCAATGCAGCGCCTCGGCGGCCAGGTAATTCCCATTAACAACGTCCAATACAGTTCAGTCAGCAAAGGCGAAAGCCTGCCTGATACCATACGCACACTCGAGTGTTACGCCGACGTAATCGTGATCCGCCATCCGGAGGTGGGCGCCGCCGCAACCGCCGCCTACTATGCCGAAAAGCCGGTAATCAACGCCGGCGACGGCGTCGGGGAACACCCGACCCAGGCCCTGCTCGATCTCTTTACAGTGCAGGAAGAGCTGCAGCAGATTGACGGACTTACCGTTGCGATGGTGGGTGACCTGCGCTACGGGCGCACTGTCCACAGCTTGACCAAACTGCTCGTGAACTACAACGTCTCCTTCATTTTCGTCAGCCCCGATATTTTGCGCCTGCCCGCCGACGTGCTGGAAGCTGTTCAAGCTTCAGGTCATTCCTTTAGCCAAGTCGACGACCTGCACTCGGTGATCGGTGAAGCCGACGTGCTCTACATGACCCGTGTGCAAAGAGAGCGGTTTACCGATCTGGCCGAATACGATAGGGTCAAGGACTTTTACGTAGTCGACCAGGACCTGATGGCCAAGGCCGGCAAGAATATGATCGTAATGCACCCGCTGCCCCGAGTCGGTGAAATCAGCTACGCCTTGGACGACGACCCCCGGGCCGCATACTTCCGCCAGATGCGCAACGGCATGTACATCCGGATGGCGTTGCTGGCCGCCCTTCTTGGCAAGGCCTAACCGTGAATGGCAGATGTGAGTTCTCCCACGATGCCGTTCAACTCCGCATCCTACGTTGACAGGAATGGTTCTCTAACTGTTGACCACGCACTTCGATTTCTTTCCAAAAATTCACTATGATTTTGACGTCATGACTGCTCTCCTCTATAATTTCCTCTAGCCCGTCCCGTGGAGGATATAATAGTGCTGCCCTTTGCTTGATGGTTTAGGTAGCCGTTCAACGTCGAATTCCCCGGCTTCTGGAGTCAACAAAGGATTCACCAGTCGAATAGAGCGGAGAACCAAATTCGCCTGACTGGGTCGGATGCGCCCTGATTCCCACATGGCGCGACTTGGATGCAGAAGGAAGGTAAGTATGAATCGGATTGTGATCACTGGCATGGGCGCGATCACACCCATTGGCAACGACCCGGGCACTTTCTGGAAAAACCTGCTGCTAGGCAAATCCGGTGCTGGCGCGTTGACCCTGTTTGATGCCGGCGATATGCCCTACAACATCGCTTGCGAGGTAAAGGAGTTCGACGCGCGGCAATACATGGATCGAAAGTTCATTCGGCGTACGGCACGCGCCACGCAGTTTGCTGTTGCCGCAACTAAGCAGGCGTTGACCGACTCCTGTCTCGAAATCACCGACGCGAATCGTGATGAAATAGGTGTGATGATGGCCACTGGCGGCGGCGGCATCATCGAAATTGAGTACGCTACCGAAAAACTGGTCGAAAAGTCCTGGAAGACCGTGGGCCCTTTTGTCGTGCCCAGTGCCATGGCCAATGCAGCCAGTTGTGTCGTCTCTATGGCGGTAGGCGCCCGCGGTCCGGTCATGACCAGCGCCGCCGCCTGCGCCAGCGGCCATTACTCGATCTTGGAGGCGTTCCATTTTCTACAGAGGGGCGAAGCCGACGTGATGATCGCTGGCGGCACTGAATCGGCCATTTCAATGTTGACTTTTGCCGCCTTCGGTAATATGGGACCTCTCTCCAAAGACACTGACAGGCCGCAGCAGGCCTGCCGCCCATTCTCTATCGATCGCAATGGCTTTGTCAGCGGCGAAGGAGCAGTTGCGATGATCATGGAAACCGAGGAGCATGCCCTGGCCCGCGGCGCCGAAATCTACGCCGAAGTCCTCGGCGGCGCGCTGACCGGAGATGCCTACCACCTCACCGCCCCCGACCCCAGCGCCGACGGCGCCAGCCGTGCCATTCAGAAAGCCCTGCGCTTTTCCGACCTCGCTCCCGAAGATGTGGACCTGATCCTCGCCCACGGTACCGGCACCGAGCTGAACGATGAGGTCGAAGCCCTCGCTATCCGCCAGGTCTTCGGCCAACCGACGCCGAAGACCACCAGCATAAAAAGTATGGTCGGCCATGCCTTGGGAGCCGCCGGAGCAGAATCAGCGCTGGCCGCGGTCATGGCCATCCGCGAAAACATCATCCCTCCGACGATCAATTACACCGAAGACCCGGAGTTGGGCGTCGACGTAGTCGGCAATGAACAGCTCAATTTCCCCGTTCGCTGCGCAATCGTCAACGCCTTTGGCTTCGGTGGCCAGAATGTCGTTGCCGCCTTTGGAGAATACGACGGCTGACGGGGAGTTGCTTTGCCCCAATACCACACTGGATCGGATGAAGGCGCCAGGACAATTGAACCGGCTGCCCTATCCGAAGCTTCTCTACAGAATTCCCCAAATTCGCGTCAAGCCCGCTAGCACCAACAACCCCACTACGAGGAAGGTCAGTGCTCCATTCCGCAAACGCACCGTCTCGTCCGACCTCTTCGTCCATATCCAGCCGGCGTGCAATATTATGATGGCCAGCAGCATCGTAAACGGATGTTCGATTGTGCGCGCTGCATTTGCTCCGATAATGCCCAAACTCGCGCCTATACCCCACAGGATCAGCCCCAACAGCAGCTGGATGTCCACCACGATGATAGCGTACGTTCCGATGCGCTGCTCTAGCTGACTCCACTCTTGTCCTCGCAACCAGTTGACCAGAAACGCCGCCACCGCAACAACCAGTGCCAGTGACGCCAGGTAGTGCCAGCCGTCATGGGCCTCTGTGAAAAAATTGTACATTGTATAGAAGTTCCCCTTAAGGTAGAAAGAAACTCTGGAAACGGGGCACGACTGCCTGCCCGCTTACGATATTATGGCACATGCTGCTTCATTACCGTATGCGATCATCCTTTGGAATGGTTGTTTCAGCGTGCTTCTGGTAGACTTCACGAAAAGTAAGCGTCAACTTTTGGCGGGGCGGGAGACCCGCCTTACGGCACAACCGAGCTCGATTCCCGGTGCTGTCAATGGGCGGCGGCATGCTGACAAATATGGCGGAGCGCAAGCATTCCAAAAAACTCAAGGGGCAAGTAGCGATCATTACCGGTGGCGGACGCGGTATCGGAGCCGCTGCCGCCAACCTGTTGGCCTCCGCCGGCGCAGCTGTAATCCTCACCGCCCGCAGCGAAGACCAGATCGAAGCAGTTGCCCGGCACATCCGCCTCGCGGGAGCACGGGCTATCGCTGTGCCTTGCGATGTAACGAACTCTGAAGAGATCGAAGAGGTTGTCGAGGCGGCCCTCACCCAGTTCGACCGGGTCGATATTCTGGTCAACAACGCCGCCGTCATCTGGCCGGTAGAGCAGGTCTTTGAGGCTGACCCCGAGGAATGGGCCTACAACATCCACTGCAATCTCGTCGGCCCATTTCAAATGGCACGCAATGTGCTGCCGGTCATGATCGAACAGGGCTATGGCCGTATTCTTAACGTTACCAGCGGCGCGGCCGACAACGTCATGCCCGGTTGGAGTGCCTACTGCGCCGCCAAGGCCGGGCTCAACATGCTCACGCGCTGCCTGGCCGCGGAGTTACAGACCGACGGCGTGGCCGGTGTAACCGTAAACGCGCTCGCACCCGGCATGGTGGATACGGAGATGCAGGCCGACATTCGCAGCATCGATACCCACGACTCAAACCTGGACTTCAGCCTTTTCCATGAAGCCCACCGACAGGGCACTTTACTGAGTACCGAATCTGCCGCACGCCTGATCTATTGGCTAGTCGGACCTTGGAGCCAGGAACGCTCCGGTCAGATTTTCTCCCGCTCCGATGCCCACTGGCTCGAACAAGTAGAACAAGACTTGGCGTAACACTTACCCACCCCATTTGGAGGCTTTTCACTGATGGCATATGAACGGATAGTCGTTCCCAGCGAAGGCAAAAGGATCGACATCGATCAGAATGGAAATCTGCAGGTACCGGACAATCCCATTGTCTGCTTTATCGAGGGCGATGGCACCGGTCCGGACATCTGGGCGGCCAGCCAGCCCGTACTGGATGAGGCCGTGGCCAAAGCCTACGGCGGACAGAAAAAGATCGTTTGGATGGAAGTCTACGCAGGCGACAAAGCCAATGACGTCTACAACGAGATTGTCTGGTTGCCGCAGGAAACCTTGGACGCCATCGATGACTATATGGTCGCGCTCAAAGGCCCTCTGACGACCCCGGTTGGCGGCGGCATTCGTAGCATCAACGTCGCCCTGCGCCAGCGCCTGGATCTCTACGCCTGCGTTCGTCCCGTTCGTTACTTCAACGGCGTCCCCAGCCCGGTAAGGCATCCGGAGTTGGTTGACATGGTGATATTTCGCGAAAATACTGAAGACATTTACGCCGGCATAGAATTCGAAGAAGGCACTGAGGAGGCCGAACGCTTCAAACAGTTGTTCAGTTCGGCTTTCGCCGAGAGCTACGCCAAAGTGCGCTTCCCGGACACAGCCGGCTTCGGTGTCAAGCCCGTCAGCCGGGAAGGCACCGATCGCCTCGTACGCGCCTCCATCCAATACGCGCTCGATAACGGGCGCGAGAGCGTCACCCTTGTGCATAAAGGCAACATTATGAAGTTCACCGAGGGCGCCTTCCGCAACTGGGGCTACCAGACCGCCGACCAGAGCTTCGGCGCGCAACTCCTGGATGGTGGGCCCTGGCGCCAGCTGCCTGCCGCAAACGGCGACGACATTATCATCAAGGACGTCATCGCCGACGCCATGCTGCAACAGATCCTGACGCGTCCGGCCGAGTACGATGTGTTGGCAACACTGAATCTCAACGGTGACTACATCAGCGACGCCCTCGCTGCCCAGGTGGGCGGCATCGGCATCGCGCCCGGCGCAAACATCAACTACGAGACCGGCCGCGCCATCTTCGAAGCCACCCACGGCACTGCGCCCAAATATACAGGTCAGGATAAGGTGAATCCTTCGTCGGTAATCTTGTCCGGCGAGATGATGCTCCGCCATCTCGGTTGGAATGAGGCCGCCGACCTGATTATCCAGGCGATGGAAGAAACCATCGGCCAGAAGAGGGTCACTTACGACTTCGAACGGCTGATGGAGAGCGCCACCCTACTCAAATGCAGCGAATTCGGCCAGGCACTGATCGAAAATATGTAGGATTGACTTCCCGCAACCAGTTGCCCGGATCACAGGGGCCCGCGCACTCTGCGCGGGCCAGCTTGTTTGCGGCCGTGCCTCCAGCAAACCACGGAGGAGTTTTCATATCGGACTGAACCCTCTCAATGGCAGAAACACTCTATAGACGCTGCCCTGGCTGCGGCCAATTTGCCCCGGAATCAGAAGACCTCTGCAGTCACTGCGGACGTTCCTTCGACACCCTTCCATCCAAGAGCAACGCCAGGAGATGGGGGATCCAGACCGTGATCGCCGCTGTCCTTGTCACTCTGCTGCTCTCTCTTGTCTTTGAGTTCCGTCCCCAGATTCTCGGTTCCCCGGCAACGCCGGTGGCAGACCTTCCCTCGACACCTACGCCATCCAGCGAAACCGAAATTCGAGAGGTCCATTCTGACGTAGCCTCAAAACCCACCCAGACCCCCATTCCCGAACCGATTGTTCTCGTCGAGAGGAACATGAATGTTCGCGGTGGACCAGGCACCTACTATCCCATTGTCGGCGCGGCCAAACCGGGCGATCAGTTTCCTATCATTGGCCGCAACGAGACCAGCGACTGGTGGCGAATCTGGTACTACGGGACGCTGGCATGGATCTATGCCCCTTTGGTGACGACGGCCAATATCGGTGACACCACGATCGCAGTTTTCATACCGCCCAAGCTCACTTCCGCCCAGATCTTTCAGAAAGTTTCACCGGCTATCGCGTACGTTCAGACCGAAGAAGCAAGCGGCAGCGGCGTCCTGTTCGAAGGGCGGTACGTCGTTACCAACCGCCACGTCGTCTATCCCTTCGATACTGCACGCGTTGTCTTCCCCAATGGGGCTGAGTTCGATGGCGTTCCGGTAAGAGGATGGGACCAGGAGGCCGACCTGGCCGTTCTCGGTCCAGTCGACATCGCCACCGAACCAATACCCCTCATCGACGGCGAGACCACGCCCATCGGCGCCGACATGTACCTTATCGGCTACCCGGCCGAATTTGAATCTTTCCCGCAGCCAACGATCGTCAAGGGCATCCTGTCCCGCCTGCGTCAGAGTGATTCGGGCCGGATCACCTACTTCCAAACCGATGCTTCAATCGCTGGCGGCCAGAGCGGCGGCGCACTTGTCTCGGACACGGGCGCAGTTATCGGCATCAGCGGATCCAGTATCGCTGACGGAATGTTCGCGCTTGTGGCATCATCAGCCGACCTGCTTCCCCGCATAAGGCAACTCATAGCCGGCGGAGGCGATCCCGTCGAGGAAGATCGCCGGCGGAGGGCAGCCGTCAACTACGACGGCGGCATCGATCTGCTCGGGTTTGCCTTGGAACAAGGGGAGGATCGCCTTCCTACGCAAGAAACAATCAATTTGAGGAGAGATCAGCCGCTCTGGGTGGGCATGCGATGGAGGACAGGCTCTGATCAGCATGTTGATTTCGCGATTTCCCTCCGCATCCATGATGAGTCCGGAAACAGAGTCTTCCAACAGGACGAAGTCCTCACTGATCCGGAGTCTCGAGCCACGAGCCAGTGGCGGGAACTGGAGCCCGTCGACACCTGGTTTGAACTGGGAATCCCCGCCGACCTTCCACCGGGAGTGTATGAGTTGCGCCTGATCGTTTACAATATCGAGACCCTGACACCGACAGTTGAGATCGAAGTCTGGGAGCCCGATGTGCTCCTTGCGCGCATGCGCTGGGGCGAAGGGCAGTAGACGCCAGAGCAGTTCCCGCAACGGTCCAAATGGCAACTCTCAAGGCCAATCGCTTCGCATTCCCGTGCCCGGTCGCTTCAGCAATATTGAACAACAAATACCAGAACCTCTCTATCCAATTCTCGGTAAGCCTCCTTCTTGCCCAGCCTTCACGACAGCTCAGAGATATTTCAAGCCTGACTTCTGACGGAGTTGTACTGTTCCAATATCCAACATTCTCCCTCCTGAATTGACAGGATCACCGGTGATGATTATGATTTGTCTATCTGTTCGTTCCTTTTGGAACAAGGCACGCCGAAACCGCCACTCAACTCATATTCGTCAGCCGCAAAAGGAGTTCCCAGCCAATGGCCGCCCTCGTAGCATCGATCTACAGAGGCATATCCTACAGAGGAGCGGAGGGCCAGTGGGCCTGGATACTGCACCGGGCCAGCGGCCTCGGCATCGTGCTCTTTCTGTACATGCACATCGTCAGTATCTTCATTGCCGCAATTGGGCCTGGTCCGTATGCATGGGTCCACGCAACCTTGTACACGTCCCCGCCGGCCAAGGTACTGGAAGTCTTCCTTCTCTTCGGAGTGCTATACCACGCCTTTAACGGCATGAGAATTATCATCATTGACTTTTTCCCGGCGCTGGGGAAATACCAGCGAACGATTGTGCGCATCGAACTGGCGCTCGTCGTGATCGTGCTTGTGCCAGCTGCCATCATCACCCTGCGGGGCATCTTCTGAGGAGTGAAAAATGGCGACATCTTCGAGCCGGCCGTACCTGGGGAAAACCCAATATGGAGCACCCAATCACGAACGCAGAATCTGGCTGTTCATGCGTCTGACTGGGCTGGTCATGTTCATCACGGTTGTCTTTCACCTGCTCTACATGCATATGGCCGTAGGCGTGGAGAATATCACCTTTGACAACATTGACGCTCGCTGGTCAGGCCCGGCAGGCGTCTTCTGGCGCCTCTTCGACGCCTCCCTTCTCTTCATCGGCATGGCACACGGTATGAACGGGGTCCGCTTCTCCATCAACGACTACGTTCACAACAGGATTCTTAATTTCCTGCTCACGGCTGCTGTCTACGGCCTTGGTCTCTTCTTGATTTTGCTCGGTACGATAGCGATCGTTCTGGGCGCCGGCGGCTTGGGTAATCTGTTCCAGCGCCTGATGGGCTGATGGCAAACGCCCCCGCGCATCGTAACAATGTGCAATTAGCGCCAAATGTTTCGCCCCTTCGCAACATGAGGACAAGATGATCCATACGCACAAATTTGAAACGATCGTTGTCGGCGCCGGCGGCGCTGGGCTGATGGCAGCCCTCTACGCCAGCCAGGGCAGCGACACAGCAGTCCTGACCAAGCTTTATCCCACTCGCAGCCATACCGGCACCGCACAAGGTGGTATCGGCGCCGCCCTCGGCAATCTCGAAGAAGACCGCGCAGAGTGGCACACCTTCGACACAATCAAGGGCAGCGACTATCTCGCCGACCAGGACGCTGTCGACCTCATGTGCCAGGAGGCGGTGGACGTAATCTACGAACTGGAACACATGGGTCTGCCCTTCGATCGCACGCCGGAAGGCAAGATTGCCCAGCGGCCGTTTGGCGGCCATACCAGCAACTTCGGCGAAAAACCCGTGCGTCGCGCCTGTCACGCCGCCGATCGCACCGGCCATATGATCCTGCAGACGCTCTATCAGCAGTGCATCGCCCGCAACGTGCGCTTCTTTGACGAATTCCACGTGCTGGACCTGCTCCTCTCCGCCGACGGGCAGGCGACCGGCGTCGTCGCCTACGAAATCGACAGCGGCGACCTCCACGTATTCCACGGTAAGGCCTTGATTTTCGCCACCGGCGGCTTTGGCCGCATGTGGGAGATAACCAGCAACGCCCACAGCCTGACCGGAGACGGACCCGCAATCGCGCTGCACAAAGGCATCCCCCTGGAGGACATGGAGTTCTTCCAGTTCCACCCCACCGGCATCTACAAGATGGGCATCCTCATCACCGAAGGCGTGCGCGGCGAGGGTGGCATCCTGCGCAATCGCGACGGCGAACGGTTTATGGAACGCTACGCGCCCAATCTCAAAGACCTGGCCAGCCGCGACGTGGTCAGCCGTGCCATCTACCTGGAGGTCCGCGACAACAAGGGCATCGACGGCGGGCGCTATGTCCATCTCGATGCCACCCACCTTGGCCGCCAGGTCGTGGAGACAAAACTGGCCGACAGCGCCGAATTCTGCAAGACCTATCTCGGCATCGACCCCGCGGTGGATCCGATGCCTGTGCAGCCTACCGCTCACTACGCCATGGGCGGCATCCCTACCAATGTCGACGGCGAAGTGCAGACCAATGCCCAGGGCGACGTAATGCCCGGATTTTACGCTGCCGGCGAGGTCGCCTGCGTCAGCGTACACGGCGCCAATCGTCTCGGCACCAACAGCCTCGTCGATCTCGTCGTCTTCGGAAAAAGGGCCGGCAAAGCCGCCGCTGCCTATTGTCAGCAGAATGATTGGGCGGAGTTGCCCGCGGAAACCTGGGAGCCGACCCAGGCCATGCTCCAACACATGCTTGGCAACCAAGGCCAGAATAACGTTGCTGATCTGCGCACCGAGATGCAGGCGCTCATGATGGACCAGGTAGGTGTCTTCCGCACTGAAGAGGGTATACAGTCGGCCCTGAATCGAATTCGAGAACTTCAGGAATCTGCGCAGGACATCACCGTCATGGATAAGGGCAAGCGCTTCAACACCGACATCCTCGAAGCCATCGAACTGCAAAACCTGCTCGACCTTGCTGAAGTGACCGCGGCCAGCGCCCTCGCACGTACGGAAAGCCGCGGGGCCCACAGCCGCGAAGATCACAAGGCCCGCGACGATGAGAACTGGCTCACCCATACTTACGCGTCAAAAGTGGATGGAAAGATCAGTTTGGACTACGCGCCGGTGAATATCACTATCCACCATCCCGAGGAGCGAACCTACTAATATGCGCATCCTAATGCGAATTCGCAGATTCAATCCGGAGGCAGATTCCAAGCCCTGGTGGGGAGAGTATTGGGTGGACGTCGAAGAGAGCGACCGCGTCCTCGACGCTCTGCACCAGGTGAAGTGGTACCAGGACGGTACTCTCACCCTGCGTCGATCCTGCGCTCATGGCATCTGTGGCAGCGACGCCATGGTGATCAACGGACGAAATGCACTGGCCTGTAAGGTCCTTATGCAGGATGTCGGCGACGTGTGCCAGGTCGAACCCCTGCGCTCGATGCCGCTGATCAAGGATCTGGTCGTGGACATGGAGCCCTTTTTCGCCAAGTACCGGGCCGTCCTGCCCTACCTCATTAACGACGACCTGCCCGCCGCAGGTGAGCGCTACCAGAGCCAGGAAGCACGCGCACGCTACGATGACACCACCAAGTGCATTCTCTGCGCCGCCTGCACAACGTCCTGCCCCAGCTTCTGGGCCAACGAGGACTACATCGGCCCCGCAGCTATCGTCCAGGCCCACCGCTTCATCTTCGATGACCGTGACGCCGCCGCCGACCTCCGCCTACGCGTGCTCAACGACGCCGACGGCGTCTGGCGTTGCCGAACAGTATTTAATTGTGTCCAGGCTTGCCCGCGCGAGATAGACGTAACGCGGGCCATCGGTGAAGTCAAACTGGCTCTGATGAACGGCCTTGAAGACTGACGGATATCCGCTTTAGGCACCGCGCCCCTCAAGGCCGTTACTCACTCCGGGCGCACCGTCTCCTCCAGCCAGGCACGCAAACGCGTAGCCAGCCGCGGCTTGGGCTGCTCCGTTTCTACCTCCACGCCTCTCAAAGCCATCGCAAACTCGTCCCCGCTCTCGAATCGTTCTTCCGGCTCTTTCGCCAGCGCCTTCAGGATGATCTGTTCAAGTTCGGGCGAAACCCATCCCCAGGCTGACGGCGGCGGCGGTGTCTGCGTCAGATGCGCATCCAGAACCTCCTCCCTCGAACCGTAGAAGGGTCTGCGCCCCGTAACCATCAAATAAAGCACGATCCCAAGGCTGTACAGGTCCGAACGTTTGTCAGGCTCTCCCTTGGACCGTATCTGCTCCGGAGCCAAAAAGGCCGGCGTGCCATATATGCCCGGCGAATGGTCTGCCGGATTATATGTGTCGTAGACCGTGCCGAAGTCGAACAGGACGGCACGTCCACTCGGCCCCAGCAATACATTTGAGATCTTTACATCCCTGTGGATCTTGCCGGAGTCGTGAAGAAAATTAAGCGCCTCCGCGACCTGGCGGGCAATATCGATGGCCGCAACTTCCCCAATCGACTTTGCACGCATCAGAAACTCCTCCAATGTGCCGCCCTCAACCAGCTCCATCGCGATGAACAGGCGGCCATTTGCCTCGCCGGACTCGTAAACCCGCAAAATTCCCGGATGGCGCAACCGGGCCATCGTCTGATACTCCAGCTGAAAGCATGAGCGCATATGAGGCTGACTCGCCGCCGCAGGGTTGAGCACTTTGAAGGCCACCTGACGGCCCGTCAGGTCTTGAGCCCGGTACACAACCGCAGTCGCACCCTGGCCCAATGGTTCCAGAATTCGGTAACGACCCAGTTGTGAAGAAAAGGGGAGTAGATTGGGGCCCGCGCTCGCGCCGTAGGACATGTCAGCTTCTTTGGTGGCAGGGAGGTGGCGCTTTCGGTGACAAGAGGATCGGGGCTGGAGACTCCACTATCCACGATTCGCTATCTGGCATTATAGCCTACGGGGCAGAGGTTGCCAATGAGGGTATGTCAGTCGCCCAGTCCGCAGCCCCCTGCCCGTACCTCTAGGCGGCACCGATGTCAGGGTAAAACAAAGCGGCACCCTTCAACCCGGTGTGGGCATTCAATCCCAAATGCCACCGCCCCAAATTGGCCCAAAATAGCACCGACAAGTCCGGTCCGCCGAAACATACATTGGTCGGCGCCCCCAGAATCGTCCCTTCATAGTCGTCCATCAGGATGGTCAGATCGCCGTCGGGCAGAACACGCAGAATTGTGTCCGGCCGGTAGCAGGAGATCAGAAAGCTGCCGTCTGTGCAAAAGGCCAGGCCGTCCGGTACGACATGGGGCAGTTCTACTACGGTCTCGGTCGGCCCTACCTTGCGCCCACTCTCAATTGGAAATCGTATGATCTGAGGAGGGCTGAGCGACATCGCGACATAGAGATACTGGCCATCTGGACTGACCGCACAGCCGTTGGGAAACTGGCTGTTCTCGGTATCGATCACCGCTGTCGTCCCGTCCGACGCTACGCAATATATGCAGCCGTCGTTTCCATACCAGGATCCTGAATTGGTCACGTACAGGTTCCCCTGTTCGTCGAAAGCAGGATAGTTCGGCGTGGTCATCGGGCGCTCCGTAGTGCCGGAACTGTACTGGCTCACTTCGCCTGCAGGTGTCACTTTGTAGACTGCGCCGCGGTCGGCGGTACACATATATAAATTGGCCGCCGAATCCAGCGCCATACCTAGATTCAGGCCGCCCGTATCCGCGTATTCTTCTATACGTCGCTTCTCGTAATCGATGCGATAGACCTGCCCTGCCTCGCCGCCCGCATATATCTTGCCGTCGGGCCCCACCGCAACCCCTTCAGGATGGTCGAGCCCTTCTACAAACGTCTCCGCATGTTTCAGGTTGATCAAAGGCATTGCCTTCCTCCTCGGCTGAGATGTAACGAGTTATCCGTGCCGGACAACAAGATCGAGCAGATGGCGCTGCCGGCAACAGCGGCCACTCATCTGTGCTCAAACTGTAGGTTGTCCTCCCTAGTACCTGTTGCTTACAACGCCTGGCTGGTGCTGGTTCGCGCCCATTAACTGCTGTACCAGTTCTGACGGATTCTCTAAGTCGGCCAGCTGCGCCCGCATGTCCTCCTGTGTGAGGTAGAAAGGACGGCAATACATCCCCAGCAGGACAGAACGCGCTTTGTCAGTAACATTGGGCCGCGACGAGTGCCATGTCTTGCCATTCATCACCATCACACTGCCGCGCTGCCCCGTCAGGATCTCCGCCTCCTCAATCCACTCATGCCGGATTTCCTCTGGCGGTCGGTGGCCCTTGAGGTGGCTGTACGGCAAAATGCCCGTTCCCCCATTCTCCTCCGTCAAGTCATCCAGCAGCCACATCGTCTGACCGCTCACGTTGTCGGTCGGCCACGGCTGGTTTACAAACTGGAACGGGAAGTCCGGGTGCCAGCCGTAGCGGTTGAAGCCGGGATAGGCAGTGTTTGAAGTCCAGGTGGAGCAGATCATATCTTCGTCTAGATACTCCCTCCAGATCGAGACGATCAGTGGATGGGTCATCAATTCCACGAAGATCGGGTCTTTGACCGCGATTCGGGCGACGCGCTGAGTCCTCGCTCGCCACGTGCCCTCAGTCGCCTCCTCGGCCAGCAAGTCTTCCAGCACTGTGCGGGCCTCATCCGCTTTCTCAGGCGTGATGACGCCCGGGATTACGCAGAAGCCGCGTTCATCCAATTCGGCGATGATTTTGGAAATGTCGTGTTGCACGGTAGTACCCTTTTCCACGAGTTGTGCTCCTGTGTCTAACTTTACATTCATGATGAGAACTGGTTCACTTCTGCATTTGGTCTCGCCGCGCCGGTCAGGCCGTTGCCAGGGGCGGCTGGCCGTGCGAGACAATCCAGTCAACGAACCTTGCTCGCATCGACGGCGAGCGGGCATGACCCACTTCGGGGTCCACGAAATGTTCTGCAAGCCCTCCCAGTTCATTGATCAAGCGCACCGTCTCCGCATTGGTGGCCGCCGGACAATCTGTATCGAGACCGCCGTCAATGAAGAGGACCGGCCGGTCCGTAAACCGGTCGGGATGTGACTGCGTGGCGTATCTCGCGCACCAGTCGTCGCACCAGGTCCCCTGTTGCGCCTGACGGCACCATTCATCGGCCTGGAAAAAGCTCGAACGGCCCACAATCGAGACCATTGAAACATACGACTTGTTCTCGGGTAGGACCATCTGCGCGATCAGGCCGCCCATCGAGGAGCCGCACACTTGAGGACTGCGGGATGAACAGAATGGCAGGGCCATGATTGCCTCAAGTAGCTCCGGTGCCTCGGCGCGTGTCTTGTCCATCGCAGTGCAGACAAAGGCCCAGCCGTTGAACTGGGCGCGAAACCAGGCATCAGTCCGGCGTTCCCCATGCTCATAGCAGTCGGGCGCCACCACGCAAAACCCGGCCGATGCCAGCTGCACCAGCGACTGGTCCGGGTTCTCGATGCTGCCCTTGTCGCCCGTCCAGCCGTGATAATGAACGACGACCGGGGCATCATCGACCCGCGTGTCGCGTAATATGAATGATGGGATGCCGGCTAGTTCCGCTCGGTCTATGGTAAGCATGACACAGCTATCCTTTTTGGTTATCCCCGAACTCCCGTTCCAGCGTATTCGGCCAGGCCCGGAAGAGCTGGCGCTGCTCCTCCGTGTATCGCTCGTACGTCTGAGGCAAAAGGTACTGGTCCTCATCCATTGTGGCGATGTTCTGCGACTTCATCCAGAATGGGCCGTACCCGATATGAACTGTCTTCCGCGTCTTACCGGAGCGGTTCGTAAAGCCGCCGTGGCGCAAGTTCTCGGTAAACAGAATCGCATCCCCCGCCTTCACCGGGAGGCCGATCATACCCGGCTCCTTGTCCGGGTTCCTTCCCTCGTAGGGTGACACCATATTGCTCTTGTGCGTCGCCGGCACTACGCAGAAAGGGCCGTCTTCCGGTCCGACGTCATGTACGAAATAGACCATCCGCACCATCATGCTGTTGATCCCTTTATGGTTGTAGCCGTACCTGTGCTTACCCCCGATCGGTCCGCCCATGTGCGTGCCGGTCTGGTTGCCGGGATAGCGAATGCGTATTTCCGAATTATTAATCGTCGGCCGTTCCTGAACGATTGCGTGAATGTAGGACATAGTCGGCGCGTGATTCACCAACACATCAAATGCCGGGTCGGCGTTGAAGAAGTCCTCGATGATTATCGTTTTCCCTTTCTCCCGCGACCCGTTAACGTAGTAGCCCCTCTCCGCGTTGTGGTGATATTCGAGCAGGCCAGTCGGGCTTGTCCTGCGCGGGGTGGCCGCCGCCCGCGCAACCGCCTCCTCCTCCAGCGCGTCAATAGCAGTCGCCAGGCTCCCGACCTGCTCGTTCGTTAACAGACCGGGAATCGTTATGTATCCCACGCGATCGAACTCGTATCTCTCGATTTCGTTCATCTCCCTCTCCACAAACAAGCCTTCTATTCTGGGGTAGCCGAGTCGGACGACGCTATCAACGTGACGAAAGTGCTACCTCTCCCAATGAACAAGACTGAATGACAGCATCCTGCTGTCCATGCCGGCAACGGCTTTGATGTACAGCCCACTCCGACGTATCCGGAGGCTTAAGAAAGGCAGTTGGTCGCCTTGGTACCAGTTACACCGCACGCTGCCCAACCTCAGCTGTCCTGAAAACCCAAAAGATTTCCCGGAATTCTGATTCAGACGGCGCCGGTACTTCATGGTAACACCTCGGATGCTGCCGATCAAGGAAAGAACATCTAATGGGCGCATCCCAATATTGGGGCGACCTGTCGCATCTCACAGGAGGCAACCAAGCCAGGTCAGTTCCCATTCCAGTCTCCGCCAGAAAAAGCGCCGTCTCTGACTACTGACCACTAACCGCTGACCACTGCATTTCTGGGCGGTCGGGCCTATTCGGCCCTCCCTTGTGCGGGGGCTCCGCCCCCGCAACGCCCCCCCCTAAACCATGCCATGCCTCATCGACCGGGTGTCGATATTGGTGACGGGTGCCTAATCGAAAGTGTCCAGCCAGACCCCGTCCCGCTAGTCCCATCAGATCCCAGTACGTGCCGGCCTTGCGCCTGCCCTCGCACCCGCCCCCAACTGACGGATTCCACCGTACGGCCAGGTCCTGGCGCCTGCACTGCGTCTCACCCAAAAACGGGAAACAACCCCAGCCACCGCTGGCACTGATTCCCCGCCAGACTGTTCCCACCCCAAATCTGGGATGCACGCACGTCTAATCCCTGGAACTCGCAGGGCGTTGCCTCACTCCAGCCAAGCGCTGGCATAGCTCCTTTGCCTGCTAGCTCGCCCACTCGAGTCAGCACATGCCTCACTGGGTTGTATTTCGTTTGCAGCCGGTCGCTGCTAGCCGCTTGTTGTCCCCGCCGCCGGGCCGCAGTGCGCAGCAGAAATAGGTTGTCGCCTACCCCATCTCCGCATCTCTGATGGAGGAGAGGGTCCGACAGCGGGGCATCTATGTAGAAGGCCACTGCCCTACCCCCGCAACAGCGCATTGCAGTTCTGGCCTGTACCAGGTTTTGCAGAGAAATGGAGAAGAACTTCAGTGCGGGGAAAACTCTCTATCTGCTGAGAAGTCGCGATCGGATTAGCTCTCTGTCTTGGAGGTCCTTACTCTGTCAGTCCAGGCTCATGCGCGGATCGAGCGCATCACGCAGGCCATCGCCCACAAAATTGATGGCCAGCACCGTAACGAAAATCGCCACGCCCGGGGGCAGCCACAACCACCAGAAGTTCTCCAGAATATAGATCGACTGGGCGCCGTTGAGCATATTCCCCCACGAGGGAGCCGGCGGAAGCACGCCCAGCCCGATGTAGGAAAGCCCGGCCTCTGTCAGGATCGCGCCGGCAACGCCAAACGTCGCCGCTACCAGCAGGGGCGCTAGCGCGTTCGGCAATATGTGCCGGAACATTATCTGGCCGTTCGATGCCCCGACGCATCGCGCCGCAGTGACGAAGTCCCACTCTCGCACTGACAGTATCTGGCCTCGCAGCAATCGCGTAGTCCCCGTCCAGCCCAGGATGCCGATGACGACCATTACGTTATAAATGCTGGGCCCGACTACCGACACTACGACCATGATCAGTATAAGGCCGGGGAAGACCATCATTACGTCTGTGAAACGCATGATGAGCATGTCCAGCCAGCCCCCGTAATATCCGGAAATACTTCCAAGGACGATCGTGATCGCGATGGAAATGGCAACCGCCACGAGGCCTACAGAGATTGAAACTCGCCCGCCGTAAACCAGCCGGGCCCAGACATCTCGCCCCAACCTGTCAGTCCCAAGCGGGTGTTCCCATGTCGGCTTCGCCTCGGTCGCGCCGACGAACCTGATCGGGCCGTGCGGCGTCAGGAGCGGCGCAGCCGTTACCGTGACCGAAATCGCGACCAGCAGTATCAGGCTGGCCACCGCCAGGCGATGCCGAACGAATCGGCGCCAGACCCGCTTCCGCCAGGAGTCCGAAGAGCTTCCGAACATGCGTAGCGGCCCGGTCGCGGCGGGCGCTGTTGCCGTCATGACTCGCCCTCTTCCTTTCGCTACACTTTGTTGCAGCAGCAGAACTCTCTACTGCTAAGCATACCTGATGCGCGGGTCGGCCCAGGCATAGGCCAAATCCGCGATCAGATTGCTAAACAGTACCATAATTGCAGTTATCAGAAGACCGCCCATCAGGAGCGGGTAGTCTCGACTGCCCGCGGCGGCAACTAAAGTGTGTCCAATGCCCCTGTAATTGAAAACACTCTCGATCAGCACTGCCCCTCCGACCAGCGTCGGCAACCGCAATCCCGTGATCGTTATGACCGGCAGCAGGGCATTCTTGAATGCGTGCCACATAATGACCGTACGTTCCGCCAAACCTTTGGCCCGCGCCGTCGTGATGTAGTCTTGCCGAACGACCTCCAACATGCTGGACCGCGTGTAGCGGAGCAGCGTGCTGAGGCCGTCATAGGAGAGGGCGACCACTGGCAGAACCATGTGCCATAGCCGGTCACCTACTGAAGGTGGCGCCCCCACAGTGACGATACCCCCAACGGGAAACCACTCCAGGCGCAGCCCGGCCACGTAGATCAGCAGTAGCGCGAAGAAAAAACCGGGAACAGCAATGCCTCCAAATGCGATGCCGGTGAGGATGTAATCGAGAAGAGAGTATTGCTTGAGGGCCGAGACGACTCCCAGTACGATGCCTGCCACCGTAGAGAACAATAGGGCGAATCCCATTAGGCCAAGCGTGTTGCCGACGTCGCGCACAATGATATGGTGCACCGGCAGACGCATCTGAGTCGACCAGCCGAGATTTCCCCGTAACGCTTCGCGTAGCCAAATCAGGTAACGAACGTGCACCGGACGGTTCAGGCCCATTGCCTCTCGCAGCGCCTGCAGATCCTCCTCCTCCAGATAACGCATCGACTCCGGATTGAGCAAGGCGGATACCGGATCACCCGGCGACAGCACATAGATGGTGTAGTTTACGACCGTAATCGCAAACATCAAGGGGAAGATCAGTGCAATCCGGCGCAGGACATACTGGGACATGCTTCCTGAACTCCGATTAACAACCGTTCGCCTGACTTAGGAGCCATGAACGACTCCATCAAAAGCGGCAGCCAGTCGCCTTTCACGGTATTCGTATGTGTCGTAGGAATGGAGACTACGCTTCAGCGGGACCGACGGTTATCTCGAATTCACCCACTTGAACCGGCAGTGTCCGCCCAAGATCGCGTTCCACCAGTCGAACTGTCAGCACGTTCTCTCCCACTCTCAAGTGGGAAGATCCCAATACCGACTGCCAAACTGCATATCGAAATTCCGGCAGGTTGGGCGGCCGGCAGTTGTAGACAACAAGGCTGTCCGCGCTGAGCCTACCGTCATTCATACTTACTTCGATCTCGTCACCGTCTCCAAGGTCTCTCAGCTTAAACTGAAAATCCCCAGTTGCGTCGCCGAGATCGCTGCCAAATAGAATAGTGTAGGTAAACGCATCGCCAACCTCATTCAGTTCAAAGGGGGTAAACGCTTCCACCTCCCCAGGCGCGTATCCATCAGGGAGGCCGAATGAAAAGTACTCTGTAGGAAGGTACTTGGGTCGGCGGGCGTAGAAATAGTGCCTGGTCGCAGAAGGAATCCTGGCCGGATCGATCAATTCTCGAAGATCCGAATACAGCCTGCTGCCAAAAGAGCTGGCATGCAGATTGTAGAACATGATCCCGTCGGCTCCCTGGCTGTACGCGCTCTCCGCAAGAGCGCGGATCTTGGGCGGGTCGAACTCCTCAAATCCGTCGCCCAGCCATACACGCTTCCCCGGCGTGACAGCATCTGAGGAGGAGACGCAGGACATAAGCATAGGGTACACCTTGCAGCTGCTTCCCTCCGTCAGGCCCACCCATTCGGAGTAAGGGAGGTTGTAGTCCACAAAAAACCATTCACCTGGACACACGTAGGACAGAAGCCCTTCGTCAATCCATGCCTTGATGTCGAGCCCTTCCTCTGTGCAATAGTCAAGGTCCCAAGGCAACGCGGCCGCGAGCATGAGATGCTGTCCGCGCCTCTCTCCCACTTCGTCCAACATGGTCCGCACCGCACGCACGAACTGGGTCATGTAGTCCGACTTCTCCCGCTTTGGCTCCCTGAAGAACGGCGCCGATCGTCCGAAGTCAAGCATGAGTCCATCCAAGGGGTATCGGTCGGCAATCTCCCGCAAGATACCCAGCCGGCGCTCCCGCACCTCTTCGACCGCATAGTCCATCTGTCGCAGGTCACCGACCTCTCGCCAGCCGGGGTCGCCCACCTTTTTGTAGGACCTCCAGGTGCCCGTATCCCGTCCCAACGACCATTCCTTGTGTTCCCGTTCCCATTCCGTCCACTGGTCCGGCGAACCGTGATGGTCATTCACCCGGAAATTCGGTACGACGGCAATGCCGGCTTCTTTGAGGATCTCGCTAAAGATGCCATAGGGGTCATGGCCCGCGGCCAGAAGTGCGTTCATCGGCGTCCCTGAAGCGGTCGTGCCCGCGCTGGACGGGTAGAAGCAGATGTCGTTGTCGGCGACATCCATCGTATAGATATCGGCCCCCGACGTCACGGTCAACTCCGCCAAGCGGGTCACTTGACCGTACTCGGCGCAAGCGAGGAGGTTCCCGCTATCCACCGTGATCAGTAGCATGTCGTTTCTCCTGGCTGGCCTGTCGACAGATCAGGTCGGGTTCTCTCTCCGGTCGCCGACCGCCGGCGACCGGAGAGTTTCACATGTTCGGTTAAGGGCGCTGCAAGCGTCAGACCGCTACTCCGACGCTATCCAGCACTGCTCGAGATTCCAGTTGTTGCGATGGTAGTAGTAACTGGGGATGGTGTCGCAGCCGCGCGTCCTTGTGCTGCGCAGGCTGGGGTTGATGTGGGCGTAAAGTATCACGCCAAAAGGATCGGCCCCGATACTTTCCTGGATCTGCCAGACGGCTTCCTGGAGCACGGCATCGTCCGTCTCCAACTCCAGGCTCTTCAACAGTGCCACCTCTTCCGCGTAGTGAGCGGCCCTGTCATACCACGGTCGCGTACTGAGGTGTGTCGTGTCGTATCCCAATAGACCGAACCAGGGAGCCCAATCACCGGCCTGCAGCAGGTCCCACTCGTAAGGCTCATTGTTGACCACGTTACCGTAGTCGGCGCCAACCACCTTGAACTCGACCGTTACCCCGACCTCCGCCAGGTTCTGCTGGAAAGTGAGGTGCAGTGGTTCCCACGCCGGATGAAGCGACCCGAGTACGAGGATGAGCTTGTCGTTTTCAAAGTCCCATCCACCTTCGGTCAGCTTCTCTTTGGCGAGTTCGGGATCGTAAGTGATGTACTTGGCCCCCTCGGGATTGATCCCCCACTTGCCATCTAGGTAGACGCGCGCCCCGCGGCTCACCCCGCTGGCCATCACCTGATTAAACTGCTCGCCGTTGATGGCATGCTGGATTCCCTGTCGAATGAGCGGGTTCTGAATATGCTCACGCCCCAGGTTCCACCAGTAGGCCACCGAGACGTTCGCCGGCGGGTTGAATATCTCCAGGTTCAGTTCCGGTATATTCGCCAGACGCTGCAACTCGACCGGCCGGCCGCCGCCTTCGCCAATGACCCAATCACACTCACCTGCCTCGGTGGCCACCATCATCGCCGTCGGATCGCCGTTGAATGAGCGGTAGATCAGCTGGTCCAGCTTCGGCGCGCCGCGGAAGTAGTCAGGGTTCGGGCTGTAGATGATGTACTGGTCGGGGACGTACTCCTCGACCATGAACGGCCCGGTCCCAATCGCCTTTGTTGTCGCAAAGTCTGTCTTCTCGAGACCAAGAACGCCGCTCTCATCAGGCCCCCACTGATCCTCAGGCACTTCGCTCAGGATATGCTCGGGCACAAGCCTGATAGCGGCGGCGATCTTATGGATCCCGACCATGCCGTATTCGCCGGTCATCTCGAATACGACAGTGTAGTCATCGGGGGCGGTAATGCCGCTGACCGAATCCGCATTCCCTTCCTTAAACTCTGTGTAGCCGACGATGTAGTCCTTGAGACCGTTATAGGCCGTGTTGACCATCAGCGGGTGCGGGATCAGCCGGCCGTAGTTGAAGATCACGTCCTTGGAAGTGAAGGGAGTGCCGTCATGCCAGGTTACGTCGTTTCGCAAATGGAAAATGACCTTGTTGCCGTCAAACTCCCAGCTCTCGGCAAGCTCCGGGATATAATCCTTTACGTCGTGGTCCAACTGCACCAGTCCGCTGAAGATGGTGCGGCCCTGGTAGAAATGCTGGCTGCCTGCCCGTCCCACAAACCCCGCCAGATGAGCGTGGCTCGTGGCCTGAATGAAGCACACCTGAAGTGTGCCTCCGCCTTCCTTCTCTTCCATCGGGGCTGATGCTTCTTCGGCTTCGGCAGCGGGTTCAGCAGGCGCCTCCACGGCTGCAGGGGCGCAAGCGCTTATGAGGAGAACAACAACGAGCAATAGCGACGAGTAGAACACGGCAGTGCGTTTCATGGGTATTTCCTCCCATTTTCTGGCCTATCCACAGGAATCCGTCGCGTATGAACTGCTGGCAGGGCAATGCGCCCTCAATGTACAAGCCGTTGTTTTTCTAGCGATCACCTCCCTCTGCCGCGCTCAAACTCCTCCTGAGAAGCCGGTGAAATCCTATTGGCCTCTTCAGAAAATAACCGGCTGCGTGACCTGAATCGCCCACGAGTGGGTAGTCAACCTATCGTGGTCCACGGTGGGCAAACGCCCACGTAACAATATTTATTTTATCAAATCGTCGGGGTGTGAGCAACCCTTTTTTTGCACTTCCTCAAAACCCCACCCCCACCGGCCTGTGCGCCGTAAGACTCTCCTGCACCGCCTCTATCGTCCTCGCAACCGTGTAAGCATCCTCCAACGTGACGCGCAGTTCTTCTTCCCCCCGCACTGCCTTCACAAAGTGCGCGATCTCAAGCTGGTTCATCGGCGCGTAACGGATTGGCGCCAGCTGCGCAGATGCCGTACCTTGCGTCACGACCGGATAGTTGTGATAGTCGGTTCGTACGCAACCCTTCTCTCCCACAACCTCCAGATCGAAGAACGGATATTCCCAGCTGATCGAAGTGCAAATGTGCACACTGCCCAGCGAACCGTTGTCGAACTGAAGCAGCGCCTTCACATTGTCCCAGCTTTCGATCTCGTCCCGGTGCATGAAATTCTCGCCGTACGCAAAGACCTCCACCGGTTCCCCGCCCAGGGCCCAGCGCACGATATCGAACCCGTACGTGCCGAATTCACCCAGCGGCCCGCCGCTCTTCGACGTGTCCCGCTGCCACGCGGGGCTGGTCATCGCCACATGATTGACAAAGACCCGCGCCGTAAGCGGCCTGCCGATATCTCCCGCCTGCACGCGGCGTACCGCTTCGATCAGGCCGTCCTCAAATCGTGAAGGGACTGCCGGCATTACAATTCGGCTGTTGCGCTGGGCAACCTCCTTTGCCCGGCGCACCTCGTCGCCAATGAAACTGAACGGCTTGCAGGCAAAGACATGCGCTCCTGCTTCCATCGCCTGGCAGCTGTTTTTGCAGTGCTCCCCAATTTCACTTGCAACCACAACAAAGTCGAGATTCTGTCCGAGCAAGTCAGCAGGATCGTGGTAGAGCGACGCCTCAAACTTGGCCGCAAACTCCTCCGCGCCCATACCAATGCACTCATCAACATACGCCCGGCTCTTGCCCAGATCGCAAACGCCAACCAGGTCGACATCCTTCATCGCCTGTAGTTCGGTCGCAAACAGATCGGCATACCAGCCCTGAGACAGCCCGATTAGCCCGCAGGTCAGTTTCCCTTGCATGTGCGTCTGTCCCTCCCCTTCCTGGTCAATGGCAGGTCGCCGGATGGGTTGGCGAGAACTTTCTTTGACTCCTGCATCCCATCCACCCTATCTGAAGTTGGCGAATCCCTCAGGCGTCTTCACGTCGATCACCGTAATTGACTCCGCCAACAGCGCCCGTTCCAACGCCTCGACCAATTCAGGCAGGGATTTAACCTGCTCACCGCGGGCACCATAGGCCTCAGCCATCCTGGTGAAATCCGGGTTCCGCAAGTCGCTGGCAATATAGCGCCCTCCCCCTCGATTCTTCTGGTAGTAACGCAGCAGCCCCCAGGCATCGTCGTTAAAAACAATGACGACAGGTCGCAGCCCATACTGCACACAGGTCCCCAATTCCTGAATATTGAACTGGAATCCGCCGTCGCCGGTAATGCAGATCACCTGCCGTTCCGGGACGCCTGCCTTCGCGCCGGCGGCAGCCGGCAGGCCAAATCCCAGACCGCCCCATGCAGGAATGAGGTAACTCCGCTCTTCGTAAATCTCCAGACAGTAGTTAGCCCCGCGATGGTTGCAGACCCCAACGTCGCCGACAAAGACCGCGTCCCGGGCCGTCGCAGCCCGGATCGACTCCATAATATTTGTCTCGTTCGGCATCGTCTTCCGTTTGTACTTCCTGATCCGCTCCCGGACCGCCCGCACCTCCGCGGCGAAGTCTTGCTCAATGTCGTTTACCGTCCTGTCAGAGTTCCTTTTGTTCTCCAGCGCGCCGTTGAGTTGCTCCAGTACCGTCCTCGCGTCGCCTACCAATCGCACCGTCGCTTCATACCATCTGTCCATTGGCGCGACATCAATATCCAGATGAATCAACTGCGGCGGCTGTCGCAGGCCCTGCGACTTCGCCCTGAAATAGGAAAGGCTGGAGCCGGCGACCAGGAGAACGTCCAGGCTGTTGGCGAACGTCTGGCGCGGATCTTCCAGCCCGCCAGGCGGAAAGTTGTACTCGCCGCCGTACATGCCCAGGCTCAATGGGTGATCTTCGGCGATTGCGCCCTTGCCGTTCGCCGTGGTGAGTACCGGCGCACCCAGACCTTCCGCCAGGCGCGTGAGCTCCCGGCCCGCTCCCGAGCGGTGTACGCCTGTCCCCGCCATCACCCCCACTCGCCCACCCGCCAACAATACCTCCGCAGCAGCCTCGACCGCGGCCGGATCTGCTGACCGAGTCGCTCCTCGAACCGGCCCCGGAATCGCTATCTCCGCTTCCTGACCCTGAACGTCCGACGGTATCTCGACGGCAACCGGGCGCTGGCGCAGGCTGCTGAAGCGTTCGAATGCTTCCCCAATCTCCTCTGGTACCTCTTCTGGCCTTCTGATATGGACACTTTGCTGCGTCACCGTCGAGAGCATGGCCAACTGGTTCTTGGTCTCATGCATCGTGCCAAGGCCTCGCTCGTACAACTGCTCTTCCGCCGTACTGGTGATCGTCAAAACAGGGGAAGACGCGTCGTAAGCCTCCCCGAGACCGCCCATTGAGTTTGCCGCGCCCGGCCCCGTACTGGTCAGGCAGATGCCGGGCCGGCCCGTCACCCTCGCATACCCGTCCGCCATCATCGCCGCCGCCTGTTCATGGCGCGTGCTGATGAAGCGGATGGCGTCCTGGTGGTCGTAAAGCGCGTCGAATATCTCCATCGTGTGGCTGGAGATGACCCCGAATATCGTGTCCACGCCCTGCACCCGCAGCGACTCGACCAGCGCCTGCGCCGCCGTCATCCTTGCCATAACATCTCTTCCCGGACCAGAATCGAGCCTACCCGACTCCTTTCTCTATACCCCGGGCTCCATCGAAAAAAATGAATCAGTATCAGTCACTTGATCACCAGAATCACAGTTCAAACAACTAATGCGGTGCCACCCGAAACTGCTCCACCACATCTTCATTCAGCGCAAACCCCAATCCCGGCCGCTTGGGAACCTCGATTAGGCCGTCTGAGTCCACCTCAATAACGGGCTCCAACAGCTCAGAAATTATCGGCGAATCCGGAAAGGCGATCGGCATCTCGAAGTAGGGCATATTCGGCAGCACCGCCGCCAAATGGATCTCCGCCGCCACGCCGACCATGTGACACCACGCATGAGGCACGCAGATCAGCCCGCGGCGATACGCGGCTTCGGCAATACGCGTAATCTCCCTTATGCCCCCGGACCGCACCGAACTTGGCTGGACCACGTCCACCCGCCCCTTCTCCATGATCTCCTCAAACTCGAAACGGGTCGTGAACCCCCAGTCGCCTACAGCAATGCGCGTGTCCACGGCATCAGCCAGCCGGGCCAGGCCAGCAAGGTTGTCGGCGGGAAGTGGTGCCTCGACAAAGTACGGTCGGAACGCCGCGATCGCCCTGATCGATTCCAGCGCCTGCCCCACCTCGGACCAGCGGTTCTGCACGTCGATCAACAAATCCCGCTCCTCGCCGATCGTTTCCCTCGCCGCCCGTACAACCTCAACGTCCCGCTGAATGCTCACATGCGAAAAACCTCCGGGCCACTCCTCCAGTTTCATCGCCCTGAAGTTCCGCTCCCTGGCCAGCGTGAAACGCTCAACAATCTCAGCCACATCCTCGCCCGGTGGGTAGACCGTGGCGTATGGTCGTACCCGCTCTTTCACATCGCTCGACTCCGTCACTGTGCAGCACGCCTGCCAGATCAGCTCGCACACCGGCTTGCCCAGCGCCTGGCCCGCGATGTCCCATAGCGCTGTCTCCACCGCCCCAATCGCAGCAATCGTGACACCCCGCCGGCCAAACAGCCCGGTGGCCGCATACATCTTCTGCCACAGTCGCTCCACCTGCAGCGGGTCCTCCCCCAGCAATAGCTCCTCCAACCCCCCGTCGCAGCGAACAATCGCCTCGACCACGAGCGACGGAGATTCCGCCTGCCCGATGCCGCTGATTCCCTCGTCGGTATGCACCCGCACCACCGTCTCCCAGGCCTTGCCCGGGTCCATCAGGGCGATAGTCTCAATGGCAGTGATTTTCACTCTATGCAACCCCCTGTCGTAACTGGTTTCCTCTACCTGTCACTCTCGAAAACGGAAGGAAAAGAGCTCCGCATCTCTCAGCGCAAAACGCAGACGGACCGGCGTCCCGGCCAGATTGCCCAACTCCCGGCCTTCTTTCCAGCGCACTGCGCGTTCCAGATCGTCTCCCAACACCTCAACACAGTCCTCAAGACTGAATCCCTCGACCGGGGTGTTCATCTGATCGCGCAACAACTCCACGCGAATGCTGCCCGCCGCAGAGGCCGAGAAGTTGAGAACCAACTCGCGGCCCGAGAAGATGAGCGGCCTGGTAACCAGATCCCCCCCAGCCAATGGCGCCTGCACCGAAGCGAAACCGTCCACCCGCATCGTGTAGCGCCTCAAAGTGCTGGCTCCGTCCCGCCAGTAGCCTTCCCGCACATAGAAGGACAGCTCATCCGGCGCGCCGGCAACTGCAGAAGGCGTAGTCACAATCCCCCAGTTCTGAAAATTGTCTCCGTAGGTCCAGTTGTCTCGCGGCCGCAGCCCCGGCCGGATGAAGGCCTCCGGCCATAAATTAAAGCTGTACCCGTCACGGCTGCTCATGAACATGCCGTCGGTCACCGCCGCGCCGTAGCGCTCACTGATCGCGGCGCGCATGAGGCGATGTTCAAGCTCCGGCAACGCCTCCAGTTCCTCCGACCACCCGCGCTCGACATAACGAGTCGGGAAGCCCAGAAAGAGATGCGGCGCACGGTAATAGGGCGTGACCTGGTTCGTGTACAACTCGCTGGGTCGGCCTTCGTTGTAGTTGACGTAAACGGAATCGCTCCAGTTGATGAAATCAGTCGAAGTGGCAGTGAGAATGTCGCGTCCGTAGCGTGACCCTCGCAAAGACCCTTGCGACCCGACTCCGTGGCCGCCATTACCTGCCTGAACTGGATGACCCCCGTAAGGCTCTTCTCCCGTCTCTGGCAGCCGGAACTCATTGCGATGATAGGCCCTGTACTCGCCGCGTACCCCGTCCCAAAAGGCCAGATTCTGCGTGTCCAGCAACCCCTCAGTGATGACCGGCCCTTCGCTTATGGCCGACCAATGGATACCGTCCGGCGATCCGTACGCCCACAGCCCTCTCACCTTCCCGCGCTGCATCAACGAGAACGCCTTGTAACGTGAATCATCAGCACACTCGGGATTCCCGTCTTTGAACGGTGAGAACATGCCGTTCAATATCTCCGCTGCATCCAAGAGGATGTTGTTCTTCCTGGAACCATCGAACTCGACCAGGCCCAGATCCGGCCTCTCCCAGTGGATGCCGTCGGCACTCTCCGCATAGCAGATATACTTGCCGCCCGGAGTGCCCAACTCCCCATCTTCGTACACAAAATTCTGCCCTCGGTAGTACACGCGGTATCGGCCGCCGTCCTCAAAAACTGTGAAGCCCCCGCTTGCATTACCCTCCCAAGGTGCGTCCAACTGCAACGCTATGTCCCGGGAGACCGGACTGTTCAAACGCCGTCGGGCGCCGCCGCCTAGCCGCGCCACGAGATAGTCGTCCACCATCAACTCCAGGCGGGAGCCGATGTTGACAGGATTCGCGCCTTCGTTCAAGTTGGCCATGGTCATGTGGGTTTCCTGTACCCTGTTACATCTTGACAAACTGAAAAGCGTACACGTCCGCGTCGCGCAATACGAAGCGCAGCCGGACCGGTACTCCCTCCAATCGGCTTAAATCTGCTCCTCCCGACCAGCGAACAACACGCTCGATGTCGTCTCCCAGCAACTCCACGCAGTCATCCAGTCCAAAGCCCGCAACTGATTCACCCATCTGGTCCCGCAGTATCTCCACCTGAACACTGCCAGCCGCGGAGGCTGAAAAATTGACGCGCAATCGGTTGCCCGCAAAAATCACCGGCTTCGTCACCAATTCGCCCCCGCTGAGTGGCGCCTGCACCGACGCGAATCCATCGACCCGCAGCGTATAGCGCCGTAGATTCATACTCTCTCCCCGCCAGTATCCCTCCGACACGTAGATTGACAGTTCGTCCGGCGCCCCGGCAAAAAGCGAACAAGTTGTCACGATACCCCAACCGGGATAACCGTCTCCGTAAACCCAGTTGTCCACAGGCCGCAGACCCGGCCGGATGAACGACTCCGGCAACAAATTGAAGGTGTGGCCGTCGCGACTGCTCATAAACATCGCATCCGTCAAGGCACTGCCGTGACGTTCGCTCGCCGAGGCACGCAGGCGGCGGTCGCTTAATTCCGGAAGATCTTCCACCGCCTCCGACCAGCCGTGGTCGACATACCGGGTTGGAAACCCCACGAAAATATGCGGCGCGCGGAAATAGGGCAGGATGGAGTTGTTGTAAATCTCGTCTACACGACCCTGCGTATAATCTACATAGTCCGGCTCGTTCCAGTTGATAAAGTCACTCGACGTCGCCGTACGCAGATCGCGGCCGTAACGGGAACCTCGCACCCCGGACCCCATCGGCCCCGAATGCTCCTGTCCGCTGTACGGTTCTTCACCTGTCTTTTCGACGCGGAACTCGTTGCGGTGGTAATCGCGGTACTCCCCCCGCATCGTGTCCCAGAAGGCCACATTCTGCGAGTCGAGCAGACCATCCGCAATCACCGGCCCGTCGCACATCGGAGTCCACCGGATGCCGTCGGCAGACTTAAGCGCATGCAGCCCGTCCGGCACCTCCCAGCTGTGCCCAGGCCGCGACGCAGTGCCGTCCAGTACTGGGAACCGCGTCGCCCACGCTTTGTAGCGAGCTTCAGGCTCGGCAGCCGGGTTCGCATCCTTGAACGGCGCAAACGCCCGCGACGGACAGGCGCTGGCCTCGCTGCTGAGAATAATATTGTTCTTGCTGGAACCGTTGAATTCGACCAGTCCCAACTCCGGCTTCTCCCACCGGATCCCGTCACTGCTCTCGGCATAGCAGACAAAGTCCGGGTGGGAAGTCTCGTCTCGCAATGTCTGCGTCGCAGCAAAATGACGGCCGAGGTAATACATGCGATAGATGTCACCATCCCGGAATACCGCGAATGATGTGCATGAATTCCCCTCCCATGGCCTGTCGGTAACCAGGGCTACTTCGCGCGGTACAGGCTGGTTCAAGCGCAACGCCGCGCCCCCGCTCAACCGCGCGATCAAGAAATCGTCTACCATCGGCTCAAGGCGTGAGCCGATCTCGACCGGGACGCTCCTTAGGCCTCTCTGATCCGTCATCTCGTCATTACCTTCCATTCGACACACCAAACAAATTCAACGCAACGCCAGACTCGCCTGCCCGCCTCTCCTGTCCCCTTCACCGCACTCCTTCCCGCCCATCTCCATCTATCTCCCAGGCAGGATCTCGAACTCCGTCATCAACAGTCGACCCTGGACTTCGCGGCTGAATCCGACAAATGAAAAGCCGTAACTGTGCACATCACCCAGCACACTGTCGAGTCGCGGTCCGCCCTCCGGATAGCTGCGGTGCCAGAATTCTTCGCTGCTGTAGCTGCGATGCCACAGCGTTTCGTCGTTCTCCAGTCGAAACCGGCTAGGCTCCGGCGCCCATTGCCTCTCAGCGATCGGGACTGGATTGCCCGAAAAATGCCAGCGAACACCTGGGGCATGTACCCAGAAGTAGCACTCCGCGCCGTAAAGTCGCAGGTCGTCGCCCCTCAGGTACACCGAAACCTCGCACCCCCTCAAATCAATGGGGTCCAGCCCGACCCAGTTTCGGTAATGGATCAGTGCCAGAATCGAAATTGGCCTCTCGGGCACGTCCGTACTCCAGCGCGACTGGTCGGCCCAAATGCATCCTCCGCCGTCAACGCCCCCTTCCTTCTGCCACGTCGTCAGCACGAATATGCCCGCCCCCGTCACGATCTCGCCGTGGTAATCGTAAGAATGCCAGCCCTCCGGACCCACGCTAAAGCTGTTACGTATCACTGTGCGTTTCTCCAATGCATCCTTTCAACTCAGTTGTCGTTTTGGGGTTCCCCATAGTCAGCCGGTGAGAATCTATCGGGAGTTTCACAGAGGAACTTGGTTTCGCCTGTCGCAGTCACAGAGGAGGGGCGAAAATCTGCCTGTCTCTTCCCATGCGAGCAGGATACTCCACTGCTGCCACGGTGCGGACGCGCTACAGAAGAAGACCCGCTGGATCGTGATTATACAAGGTGAAGACCCTGTGTCAACGCCCGGAATCCGCGCGGACGCATCCCAATATTGGGGCGAACTTTCGTATACCTCTGGAGGCACCCAAGCCATGGTCAGTTCCCATACCAGTTGCGTACAAATGAAGTGGTGTTTCTCACTACTCTCTCCTCGCATTTGGGCGGTCGGGCCTATTCGGCCCTCCCTTGTGCGGGGGCTCCGCCCCCGCAACGCCCCCTCTCCTACAACACGCCTCATCGAACCGGGTGTCGATATTGGTGACAGGTGCCTATTCCAAGGTGTCCAGCCAGACCACGTCCCGCCCAGTCCCATCAGATCCCCGCAGGTGCCGGCCTTGTGCCTGCCCTCGCACCGGCCCCAACCGACGGACGCCATCGTACGGCCGGGCCTGGCGCCTGCAATGCCTCTCGCCCAAAGACGATAAACAACGCCAGCCACCGCTGGCATGATTCCCGCGCCAGACTGCCTCGACCCCAAATCAGATTCGCACCAATCCGCGCTGCCAGGAGGTCAGTCGGCACGAATTCTCATTGGCCCGGCCTCGGCAAGAAAGAGGCTGAGGGCAAGAAAGCGTCCCACTCGCACGGTTTCGAATGCGAGTGGGACGCTTCCTGTCAGTCTTCTATTTGCTTTCCTACAGCGGAACCGCTATTCGCCCTGGAATTACATGGCTCTGGGCAAAAGCTGGGGAATCCGATCCCCCTATGTACCAGAAGGGCTTAGCCCGGCTCTTCGCCAACCAGATGATAGGCGCCCACGCCATGCTCGGAAAGGTCCAGACCAGCCTGCTCCTCCTCCGGGGATACGCGCAGCACACCCAGCGCCTTGATGACAGTGAAGAGAATGTATCCGGCAACAAAAGCCCACACCGGAATCGCGATCGAACCCACGATCTGCGCTACAAGTGGGTGGCCACCGAAGATGCCGGTGGCAATCCCTCCCCAGATTCCGCACAGCCCGTGTACCGGCCACGCGCCAACCGCGTCGTCGATCTTGAAGTTCTCCAGCGCCTCCATGCCCACGCACACCAGCACACCGGCAACTGCACCAATGATCAGTGCCTCGACGTTATTGACTGAATCACAGTTTGCCGTGATGCCGACCAGACCGCCGAGCGCGCCATTCAGCGTGTAGCTCAGGTTCGGCTTGCCTGTTTTGACCCAACCGTAGATCATTGCCAGCAACGTTCCTGTTGCAGCTGCCAGCGTCGTGTTGGTCGCGATCAGCATAACCGCATCCGTATTGACCGCACCCGTGAAGGCAAGCTGACTGCCCGGATTGAACCCGTACCAGCCAACCCACAGAATGAAGACGCCCAGCGCTGCCATCGCCATGTTGCTGGGCGGCAGCGGATTGGTCGAACCCCCGCCGAAGCGTCCGATACGCGGACCGAGCACAATGACCGCGGCCAGGGCTGCGAAACCGCCCACGGCATGAACAACCAGCGACCCGGCAAAGTCATAGAAACCCATCTGGTCCAACCAGCCTCCACCCCATTTCCAATAGCCGCTTACAGGGTAGATAATGGCGGTGAGGATGATACTGTAAATCAGGTAGCCCGATATCTTCATGCGCCCGGCTACGGCGCCGGACACAATTGTGGCCGCCGTTGCCGCGAAGACTACCTGGAACAGAAAGTCTACTTGGGGGTTCAGGTTGCCGGCCACCGCTTCCGGCGCTTCCATCGAGACACCCAACCCACCAAATCCCAGGAATCCCCCCAGTAGAGGCGCACCGTACATGATGCTGTAACCAATCAGGAAATAGAAGAAAACACCACTGGCCAGATCAATGATGTTTTTGAACATAATGTTCACGGTATTCTTGGCCGAATTGAAACCCGCCTCGACCATTGCGAAGCCAGCCTGCATAAACAGCACCAGCACCGCAGAGACAAACAGGATCAAGTTGTCAATCGAATAGGCAACTTCATCTGTTGTAAACGGCGCCGCATCCTGAGCAAATGCCGATGGGGCGAAGACAAGCAGCCCAAGAACGGCGAGCGGTATCGCCCGCAACTTCGAGCCGTGTTTCATTGCACGTACAAACAGTAACATCGAAAAGTTCTCCTTCCTCAAGTGAGACCTGAAATAATACTGCCCACCTTCTCCACTTGTGCCGCGGCAGCCGCTCCCCTGGCTTTAGTTGCAGCCCGCGTACCCCGTGGAGAAACTGAGCCAATCCAAACATTAGGGCTTGTGATTCCACTACTGAATAACACAGCTGTACGCTCCCTGAGCGTAGTGCCGGCGCATCAGAATCCTCGCAAGCCAGCCATTGCGAGCAAGGATACCCGATCGAAAGAGAGATTCCACTGCCCATCCTGCATGAAATTGAAAACCTGTTTTTGTGCATATTGCACATAACAAATTGCCATCAGTGAAATGGCACTGCCTTTCGGCCGCCCGGAGTCCGTCTCAGCCCCGAACGAGAAGCAAATGAAGACCGAAATCACTGGCTCCTTGCACATCGGAACCTCTTCTTGGAGCTTTCCTGACTGGCGCGGCGGCTTCTATCCCTCCCAAACGCCGGCCGACCAGCAACTCAGCTACTACGCCGCGCAATTCAACAGCGTCGAAGCCAATACCAGCTTCTACGCCCTGCCTGTGCCCAAGACCCTGCTGCGCTGGCTCGAAAGCGCCCCCGAACAGTTCACCTTTTCCCTGAAAGCCCCCCGTGAGATCACCCACGAAAAGAGACTGGTGAATTCGGAGCAGACAACAGCTGCCTACCTGGATGTCCTGCGTTCGCTCGGACCCGCAGCCGCCCCCGGCCTCATCCAATTCCCAGCGTCCTTTACCCGCACCAGCGACGGTCGCCGCCTGGCCAACTTCATCGACAGTCTGGCAACCATGGCCCCGGAGGTCTCCCTTTCTGTCGAAGTCCGCGCCTTCGATCTCATGACTACCGCTTTCGCCCGTTTCCTTCTGGAAAGGGCGGTCGGCTTCGTTGTCGTGGAGCGCACCGGTCAGCCCGATACCTATGCCAACTGGCAGGCCGCCGCCGACAGTACCGGCACAGGCATTCCCTTCCACCTTCGCCTTATCGGCAACGACCGCGACCCTTTGCCCGATGACAAGCGCATCAGGCGCCCACAGGACGAACTGTTGGACAAATGGGCCATACGCATCGCCGACCTGCTCAAGGTCGGCACAGACGTATACTGCTACGTCCACAACCCCTTCGAAGGCCATGCCCCGGAATCGGTTCGCCGCCTGCGCAACCGGGTCGGCCAGTATCTGCCCCTCCCCGACTGGAATCCCACGACTGTAAGGCCCGCCGGCGAGGAGGATAGCGGCCAGCTGTCTCTTTTCTAAACCCCTCTGTGCTTTTAACCTTGGTTAAATCGACAGTTAACCCCGCTTCGAGTTTCTCTTTACCCCTACAGCGAAAATACGTGCACAAACTCAAGCGCGTATCCCGATCCACCGTGCTATACTATTCATCACCCCCAAGTTTACGCTGTTGATCACTCGGCCAATATCTCACTGTCAGTCGATCACCTTTCGGATACAAACGATTCGGATAGTCAAAATGGAAATTGTGGCCTTTCTGCAGCTTGTCCTCCTGCTGAGTCTGACTGGTGCGGCCGCGCTGCTGTTCTTCAGCCTACGCGACGCTCGGCGCTTGCTCGGCAAACGTAAAGGAGACGAGGCAACCAAAGCGTGAGACAGTACGCTCTGGCCCAGCCCCGCGCCGCAATCCCGCCCCTGTTCTGATTAACCAACACTTGATGTTGCCCACCCGACGCCTCTGCCGCCGGAACTCCCGCGCCCCATAGACATCGCAGGCGACGACGTCAAGCCGCTAAGCCCATACCGCCCCACTTGCCTGCATTGCCACCGGCCGGAATCCAGTACTGGCAATTCCGCCCAGTGCCATTCTTGGCCTGATCTGGGCTGGCACTCAGCCAAATTCTTCCCATTGCTCGCCCCTGGCGACTATTCCAAATGGGGCATTTTAGCCTTTAAGATTTTCAGGGCGAGAGTGTGCGCAGCTTTTGGTCAAAAGCGTCCGGTTAGTGCAACATTGGTCTGCAATCGCCGTCGCTCAACCCGCTTCGTTCGCGACGCTTTGGGTCTAGGGGGCCTCAGATGGGTCAAGGGCACAGTCTCTATCACAAACACGACGACAAGAATGGCCATGAACACGTCCATGAACACGGCCGAGGCCATCACCTTCATCACCACCATCACGGTGATTCGGCCAACCTGCGCACTGCGTTTCTCCTCAATTTGGGCTTCACGGTCGTAGAATTCATCGGCGCATACCTGACCAACAGCGTGGCGATCCTTTCCGACGCCTTGCACGACCTTGGCGACTCGATTGCACTGGGCATGGCCTGGGGACTGGAGAAGCACGCCGCCAGTGAGGCGCCGGTGCGCTACTCCTATGGGTACGGCCGCCTCTCTTTGCTCGCCGCCTTCATCAATGCCGCAGTTCTCATCGCTGGTGGACTGTTTGTCCTGTCAGAAGTGATCCCGCGCCTCCTCAACCCGGAAGTCACCAACGCTCCGGGTATGATCCTGCTTGCGCTTGGCGGCATCGCTGTAAATGGTGCGGCCGTATGGCGCTTGCAAGGCGGCGGCACCATGAATGCCAAGGTCGCCATGTGGCACCTGCTGGAAGATGTTCTCGGATGGGTCGCGGTCCTCATTGTCGGTATCACGCTTCTCTTCGTCGATCTGTACATTCTGGACTCGATTCTGTCCCTCCTCATCACCCTCTACATACTCTACAATGTCCTGGGACACCTGAAAAAGACGGCCGAACTGTTCTTACAGGCAGCCCCAGAAGGAGTTGACCTGTTGCAGCTGGACCAGCGCCTGCGCAACATTGACGCCGTCGAAGACTCACACCATACCCATCTCTGGTCTCTCGACGGCGACCATCACGTACTGTCCACCCATCTCGTCGTCAACCAGTCAGCCGACCATGACGAGATTCGAGAGATCAAACAGCGGGCGCGCGAAGAGTTGGACGGGCTGCACCTTACACACATCACCATCGAAATTGAATATCCGGGCGATTGCAGTATGGTGGAGAAACACATATGACAATGTTTTCCGCCAAGAGTACAATTCCTCTCAGACTGGCCGCTAAGGTCAGTCAGCTCATACTCAACCATGAGCCGGCATCGGAATCGAATGACTTGTAGCGGTCAGGCGCCTGTCAGTACGCCGTTTTCACCCTCGGGATTTTCAGGTTTGACAGCCTTGCCCGTCAAGTGTATTATTGTGCGTGATGAACTCTCCTTGGGCGCAGCCCGGCGCCAGACTCCTGCGGAGATCACACAGTCATCAAAGAATCGACAGATGCAAGACCGCGATTTCGGGAGCCAGTAGGCTCGAAGAAAGAGTGGCACGTTCTCGTAAGAGTCCCCTATTTTTTCCGACTTGTACAAGATCTGTTCTTGTGAGAAAATAGGATCGCTTACCTGTATATCAGCCTCCCTGACGAGTTTGAATGGAAGTCGATCCCGAGGCCGCCGTTCCGCTTTTTTCGGATTTGCACTTGCTCTGTTCTTGTGAGACGATATAGCTCATGGTCATCATTTAATTGTTTCTCTATCAATTTATGATGAGATCAAGAGTAAAGATCCCTTAACCCAATTCTCTCAAGGAGCAACAGAACCATGAACAAACGAACCCCACTCATTTCACTCGTTGTACTGTCTCTGCTGCTGGTAGTCCTTAGTGCGTGCACCGCGCCGGCCGCTCCGCCCGACCGAGACGTTGAGATCTCTCACGAGGCGGCCCTGTCGGCCCAGGATGCCCTGATTGGCGCACTGACCATGGGCGAGGTCATGCTGAGCGAGTCTGAGTTCAGCAGCTACGTGACAAAGGCTCTCGAAGCCAACAGTGGTCCGAATCAGCCGGTCGATTCCGTAATGGTCTGGATTGAGCCCGATGCCATGCACTTCCGCGTCACTTTGAAGGACGGCGTCAGCATGATGGGCAACACCCTCGACCTCGTCGGCAACCTGATGGTGAGCGACGGTCATCTGATGGTTGATCTCCAGTCGGCCGGCGCCGGCGGCTTGGCTGTGGGTGGCGCTCTGCTCGCTCCGGTCAATGCGCAGATCAACGCTGTCTTGGCCCAGAACATCATGCTCCCGGCCAGCGTCAGTGTTGCTCAGGATTCTGGCTCGATTTCGATCAGCATGAACTAAGCGAAGCAAGGGGTTCGTAACCGTCGGCGTTGCCAAGCTCATTGCAAGGAGTGCGCAACCGCTGGCGGTTTGCCCCAATTTTCAAGGCGCGTGGGGTGCAGCCCTGCTCCAACTCCTGTCTCCTGCCGGCATAGTGTGGCGCCATGTGACACACTATTTCTAAACGGCCGCCGGACTTGGAACAGGGAATGCTCTACACAGCCTAATACGCAATGAAAACTGTCCCTTGATCGGGCTGCCGGGTTCGCTGCCTCGATTGAGGGACAGTTTCTTTCACCGTCGGTTTGCAGTAGGCCATTTCAGGGCTTCTGGGACTCCGACCTGGATATGGACTGTACCCCTACCCCAAAACGGTGATCCACCCGATAACCACCCTCTCTCCTAACCCCATTTTCACTCCCTGACTTCGCCCCTACTCAAGCTGTAAACTGCTGGTCAAATGATGGACAAAAATCATAGGCACACCGTAGTCCCAACGTAGGCCGGAAACCCCTTCCTTTGCTTGCCAAAACCGCATGCTTAACCGATACTTTTTAATGTTGCTTTCAATAGAACTTAGTCAATCCGCGACTGTCACTTACAGTCTTCAAGGGCAAGTCTCGCCGAGCGCATCAATGGAACCTATGGAATGAAACGACCAGCCCGAATCAGATTTGCCAGGCGGGTTGCACTGTCTGCAGTGATCCTTTGGCTGATGGCGTTGGCATTTGTCGGCGGCAATATTTCCGGCTTTTCAATCCGCTCAGCGATGGCCGCTGAGGAGCGTCCCTCTCAATTCATCATCTTTTGGGAGGCTTGGGATTACGTCGTTGCCCACTTTGTCGACCGCGAGCGGGTCGACTTCGCCGCCATGACTTACGGCGCTATCGAAGGAATGCTTGCCTCTTTGGGTGATGAGGGCCACACAACTTTCCTCTCCCCAGATGCCGTACGGTTGCACCAAACTAGCCTTGAAGGCTCCTTCGAAGGAATCGGCGCCTATGTTTCCATGGAAGAAGGCGAGGTTCTGATCGTAGCCCCAATTGACGGCTCACCCGCCGAACAGGCGGGCATTCTGGCCGGCGATGTGATTTTGGAAGTGGATGGTAATCCAGTCCAAGGGAAATCGTTGGATCAGGTTATCTTTCTCGTTCGCGGCCCGGCAAATTCCGAGGTCGTCCTGACCGTCCGTCGCCCTGAAGTCCAGGAACCCCTGCAAGTGTTGATCACTCGCGCCCGGATTGAGGTGCCGAGCGTGAGTTGGAGCCCAATCCCCAACACCGACATTTCCTATATCAAAATCTCGCAATTTACCGCTAGTGTGGACAGGGAATTGGAAATCGCTCTCCGCGAGATTTCAGAAGCTCAAACCAACCAAGGCATCATTTTGGACTTGCGAAATAATCCGGGTGGGTTTTTGCAGCAGGCCATTCAGGCCAACAGCCAGTTTCTGCCCAAGGGCGATCTGATATTGATTGAAACGGACGCGCACCAGAATCAGACCGTCCACCGCTCCCGCGGCCTGGGCTATGCCAGGGAAATGCCGCTGGTCGTCCTGATTAACGAAGGCACGGCCAGTGCCGGCGAAATTACCGCAGGCGCCCTCAAAGAAAACGAACGCGCCCTACTGATCGGCGAAACAACCTTTGGTACTGGAACCGTGCTCAACCAGTTTGGCCTCAGCGACGGATCAGCAATCCTCCTGGGAGTGACCAACTGGCTCACACCCGATGGCAATCTGATCAAGGGTCAGGGAGTGACCCCCGATCTGGAAGTCACGCAGCCGCCTAGCTCCAAGCACGTAAGTGCCGAACTGCTCAGAGATCTGACAACTGATCAGTTCGGCATGATCGAAGACGATCAGTTTCTGAAGGCGCTGGAGCAGTTGGGCGTCGAACTCTACGCGACACCGATTCTCAATGCCGCGCCGCATGACTTCGTAACCCATGATTGACCACAAGGGAAAGTCTATCCGAGGGGAAAGGCTCCTGCAGTTCCTACCTCGACTCTGCCCTTACGACCGGTACAAACCCTGTTCACGTATGTATCGTTCAACCTCCCGGGGAACCTGGTAACGAATCGGCTGACCCGATCGGACCCGTTCCCGCAAATCGCTGCTGGCAATATCCAATTCAGGCATATCCAGCACAATCACCCGCTCTCGTACGCCGGGCAGTTCCGCCTCCAGCTTGGCCCAGTCGATCTTTACATCGTGGCGGCGTAGAGCAACCAGCCGGCAATTGTGCACCAGCCATTCAGGCTCATGCCAGGTCGGCAGATCCCGCAAACTGTCCAACCCCATCAGAAAGTAGAGTTGCGCCTCCGACCCGGCCCTCTTGCGGAGTAGCCGCAACATATCCGATGTGAAGTGGGGACCGGGGCGGTCTGCATCAATAAGACTGATGCTGATTTCGTTGTCTTCAGCAACCGCCAGGCGGCACATCGCCAACCGGTGATGTAGGGGAGATATCGGACTGTCCGGCTTATGCGGAGGATCTCCGGCTGGCGCCAGAACGATCCGGTCCAACCGCAACTGATGCCGGGCCTCCTCTGCCAGAATCAGGTGGCCTATATGAATCGGATCGAAGGTGCCTCCGAAGATGCCAATCCTGATACCGCCATTACTGTCTTTTGAATTCATCCTTCAAAAGCCCACTCCCAACTGAACTGGGGCGCATGCCGCGAGCTCTTTCCCCAACGCCTGGCTCTCATGCAAAATGAGAAACCAATGGCAGCCTGTCTTCTGACCTCGCCGTCACTCTCCCAACGCGTTCTCAAATCCCCACACCAGTTCAACCACTCCGATCTGTACAGTATCTCCGTCCCGAACGCCCTGCTCCCGCAATGCATTGGAAATCCCCATCGCTCCCAGGATGCGCTGGAACCGCAGTCCGGACTCGTAGTAGTCCCAATTCGTCATCTGTGCCACCCGCTCGATTGCAACGCCCTCCACCCGCCAAAGATCCTCCTCCAAACGAGTGACTTGAAATGAGCGTTCGTCCTCCGCTGGCGAAAGCGTCGGCAGCTCTTCCACCTCCTCCGTTGGGATCGTCGCCGGCAGTCTATCCAACTGTGCCTTTACTTCGTATAGGAGTTGCTGTACGTTCTCCCCGGTCACTGCACTGATGGCAAAAAATGGGCTGTCTGTAGCGGCCAGCGCCTCCTGTAACCGTGGCAGGATCTCCCGCGCCTGCGGCAGATCGATCTTGTTCAGGACGATCATCTGGGGTCGCTTCGCCAGCATCGGGTTGAAGAGCATCATCTCCTGGTTGATGACCTCGTAGTCACCAGCCGGATCAGGGCTCGCTCCGTCCAGCAGATGGACCAGTACCCGGCTGCGTTCAACATGACGCAGAAACTCCAATCCCAGACCAACACCATCGTGCGCGCCCTCCAGTAAACCGGGAATGTCGGCAAACACGATCTGGACATGGCCCACTTCCGCCACGCCCAGGTTGGGAACAATCGTCGTGAACGGATAGTCAGCTATCTTGGGGGTGGCTTGACTGATGACGCTCAACAATGTTGATTTGCCAGCATTGGGCACCCCTACAATCCCTGCGTCGGCCACGATCTTCAATTCCAACTCCAGCCAGCGCGCTTCTCCCACTTCGCCATTCTCAGATAGTCGCGGTGCCCGGTTGCGCCCGCTCTTGAATGCAGCGTTTCCTCGACCCCCGCGACCTCCCCTGGCGACCAGTGCCTGCTGCCCGTCCCGTACCAGGTCAGCTACCACCGTGTCAGTTTCAGCGATGCGCGCGACTGTCCCAACCGGCACCGAGATCAGCAGGTCCTCTCCGGTCGCGCCCGCCTTTTTGGTGCCGCCGCCGTGCTTGCCGCGTTCCGCACGGAAATGGACCTGTCTCCGAAACCGTTGCAGCGTGTTCATCCTTGGGTCGGCTACGATATAAACATTCCCGCCCCGGCCACCGTTCCCGCCCGCGGGCCCTCCCATGGGCACAAACTTCTCGCGACGGAAGGCGACAATACCATTGCCTCCTGCCCCGGCCTGCACATGGATCTTGGCTTGGTCAAAAAACATAGTCTAGCTGCCTTCAATTAACGCTTTTAGGGGGTATTGCCTTCAACCGGCTGCCCTTCGTGCCTACCCCTAACCCAATGTAATTCAGCCGCGGTGATATCGCTTCAACCCGTAACTGCTAAGTCCTTGCCAAATGGCGCTCATGATTCAGCATGGCGAAATATGTTTCTCTCTCCTCGCATTTGGACGGTCGGGCCTATTCGGCCCTCCCTTGTGCGGGGGCTCCGCCCCCGCAACGCCCCCTCTCCTAAAACCCCCGCCGCAGCGTGTGTGTGGCAATATATGACCTTGACGACCCGCTGCGACCGGGCTTCACGCCCCCCCGCGTCCTGGCAGATTCCGAGTATGTGCCAGCGCAGGCAAGACAGGCCAGACAACTACCATAAGTGCCCAACGTTCACCTCAATGACCATCGCGAGCCCGCTACAGAAATACTGACGGTACATTCCGCCCAGACAGACCGCACACGGTACACACACAGATCATTGCCTAGTAGTTGCTTCTACCCTAAATTGCCCCATTCAAGTCCAACGGTATAATTATACCCCATGGCACTATGTCTGAAGCCCATGACTTTGCAATCCAAGACCTGCCGTCTGCTCAGATGGTAAGCGGCATGAACAGTGCCTCCGGATGGGCGCATCTGATGACAAACGCGCAGTTTCTAATTCAAATCGATCAGCAGTTTCAGGCGTGCGTGGAAGAATCTTGGCTGGCACAAGCCGCACGGGCGACACTGCACGCCTGTGAGCGAGGTGGGCTCACCCTTTCAATTCTGGTGGTCGACGACGACGAGCTGCAGCGCTATAACCGAATCTACCGCCAGCAAGAGGCCCCAACCGACGTGTTGAGCTTCGCCGTCCAGGAGGGACCGTCTCTCTCAGCAGAGCTGCCAGACGCCCTGACCGCCGAACTTGAAGCAGAACTAGGCGACCTGCTGCTGGCCTTCCCCTACGCCTCTCGCCAAGCCGAGCGATACGGTCATTCACTTGCCGCTGAGCTGCAACTTCTGGTTGTCCACGGCACGCTGCACCTGCTCGGTTACGACCACGACACGCCAACGCGGCAGGCAGAAATGTGGCGCAAACAGACCGAGATCCTCAGTTCGCTAACCGACGAGGACCTTGCGCCTCGCCTGACCACGCCGGACTGGTAGATGAAGCCCCCCGCCGGCGCCGGTAGTTTCTGGCAGAGTCTCGCCTTCGCCCTTGCCGGTTTGCGTCACGCCCTTCGCAGCCAGCGTAATCTCCGCATTCATATCGCGATCGCAGTCGCCGTTGTCATCGCCGGGATCGTCCTCCACATCAACTGGACAGAGTGGGCCGTAGTCGTCACCCTGATCGCGCTGGTCATCGGCCTGGAGCTACTCAATACCGCCATTGAGGCCCTGGTGGATCTGGCCTCACCTGCTCCGCATCCTCTCGCCAAAGTGGCAAAGGATACTGCCGCCGGGGCCATGCTGGTGGCGGCTGCGGGCAGTGCGATCGCCGGCCTGACTATCTTCATGCCGCGTCTCTGGCAGCTCTTCTCTTGACGTCGGCTAGTTTTCGCGGGAGCTCCAAGACGGACCGTCACCCATCAGACTTCTCCTTCCCTGCGGCGCTCAGGCAGCCTCAAAATCGCAGGGACGCATGCAAAGGCGACCACCCCGCTGATCAGAAAGGCGGTCTCAAGCCCAAACCTGTCGGCTAAGCTGCCAAGTAGCCACAGCGCGGGTGACCGGATTACGAAGTTTGCCATCAGAAAGAGACCGTTGGCCAGCGCCCGATTCTGTTGAAAACTGTCCTGCACTACTGCCAACAGCACGGCAGACGGCGAAAGCATCGTAAATCCAAGTGGCAATAGAAATGCGAACAGCAACCAGCCCGAACTGTTCAGGAATCCCAGAAAGAGTACAGGTGACACCAGGAAGAGAACAAGAAGGATCCGCCTCCGCCCCAACCAGTCGCTGGCTGTCCCCATGGTCAGGGCGCCCAATACACCCGCCCCTTCCAAAAGCGTTAACGAAAGACCCGCAATCTCGAACTCATACCCCTTTACGTCCTGCATGAAAATCGGCAAATAGGTTGTCATCGAAATCGACATGAAGACTCGTGCTGCCATGATCCAGAGTAGAGGAGGATAAACTTTCCGCGCAGCCGGCAACATCTGCTGCAGGGAAAGCAACCTGTCCGGTGCAGGCCTCGCCGAAACCCCGCGCAGTCGCCAGAAAAGGAAAACCGACGCCATCCAGCCAAACACCGCCACCCGCCATATCCCTTCAAGCCCAAACCAGCTGACGGCTGCAATGACCAACAGGGGGCCCACAGTGCGCCCCAGTTCTCCGGCCGCCATGAAGAAGCTCATGCCAGTGCCCACCCGGTTGCCTGAAATGCGCCCTATCATGGCCGGTGCCGGCGCATGAAAGACAGCAGAGCTCAGACCTGCCACGAACAGTAACAGGGCCAGCAGCACATAACTGTTAGCCAGCCCCAGCAAACTACACACCGTGGCCGTCACTGCCGGAGCCAGGATGATGAAGTAACGCAAACTGATCCTGTCGGCCGCGTGGCCTATGAACGGCTGCAGCAGGCTGGGAACCTGCATAAAGACCGCCAGGCCACCGATCGCCGCGTAATCGGCTGCCAACCTCTCGCGAATCAACGGAAGTAAAGGCGGCACAAACGCGGTGAAAATGTCATGGACGAAGTGGCCCGATACAATCGTCAGCACCTCTCGGGTCTGAAACTCCTTGCTTTCCGATGGCTCAACTTGGTCGCTTGCTGGATCGGCGGGCCGGTCTACTGTAGCTGACATGGAAAAGTCTGTTCCTGTGTGGTCTCTGCTGTTACCGCCTCAGGGCAAGTAGACAACCTGCGGAGGGAAATTAATGTGGGTATCGGCTGATTGTAACATCAGTCCTGAAGAAGACAAGCTACCGCGAAAAGTCCTAGAAGTCCCCAACATAACATGAAACGCTTCGTCGCCAACAACCCTTCCCATCCCGATCTCACAACATCAGATGCCAGTCCAATGAAATCCTGATCACGCACAACTGCGACGGAAAATGCGCACTTGACACGGCCAAATCCCTATTCTATATTGTTGTCAGTTCTCCCCACGGCAGCAACTGACTGCGTATACTTCGATCCTTGACCAAACGGACCTCTTTCGCTTGTCACCCAAAGGAGATCATCATGATCAGACGCAGAGTAAGCCGACGTGACTTCCTCGCCTTTTCGGGCGCCACAGCTGCCGGAGCCGTCCTGGCCGCCTGCGGGCCGGCGGCCGCACCAGGCGCCGAGTCCAACGACGGCGATATGCCCGCCGCCGAAGGCTATTCGATCGTCTATACCTATCCGCACCCGGATACAAACATGCTCGGCGGCAACCAGCGACTGATCCTCGAACGCTACGACTCGATGGTTCCGGACACGGACGTTCAGGTGGAACTCAAGACTGGCTATGAGATGTCCCGTGTCCAGGCTGACCTCGCCGCCGGCACGGCGCCCGATCTGTTCTGGGCCGGCTACACCTCTGTCATCCAGGCCATTGACGAGGGCCTCATCGTCAACCAGCAGGAGTACATGGAGGCCGCCGGGGTCGACTTCGACGACTTTGTCGATGGTATCGAAGCAATCTACGCCCCGCCGACCGTCGGCGGCTACTTCTGGGGCATGCCCTACGAGCAGGTCGTTGTTCTCTTCGCCTACAACGTCGCCGCCCTGGAAGGGTCAGGCATGGATCCGCCGCCTAAGGATTGGACCTGGGATGAACTCATCGAATGGGGTGTCGCAGTTACCCGCGATGTCAATGGCAAACGCCCGGATGAAGATGGTTTTGACCCCAACGAGGTCGACATCTGGGGTGTCGCCTACTGGCAGCACTTCGCCATCCAGGAATATCTGCCCTGGACCGCCGGCCAGCTCTACGTTGACGAAACTCGCACAAAAGCCACGATCAACAACGACGGTGTCCGCGATTCCCTCCAGTACTTGCGCGACGCCTATGCCAGCGGGGCCGCCACCGAGAAGCCGCCCGAAAAAGGCCTCGTTTCCGGCAAAGTCGTATTCCAGGAAGTCGGAAACTGGGGTCTGCTCGACTTCGAAAAGCAGATCGGAGAAGGTGGGCTTGGCGCCCTTTACACACCCAGCCATCCCGTGCATCAAATTACCGCAACCCCCTGGTACGACAAAGAGCTGTGGATGCCTGTCCAGGACGACAAGAATCGCGAAGCCGCCGCCTACGAGTTCTCCGAGTGGTGGGCGCTCGGGGATCCCTATCTCGAATTCTGCCTCGAGACCGGCTACTTCCCCTTCACCAAGAGTCACTTCGCCGACCAGCGCTGGCTCGACGCGATCGCTGGCAAGGAGTTCATGGAAATCGCCGGGGAAATGCCCGCCTACGCCACCAACACGCGCTTTTGGGCCTTATTCAAAGGCGCGCAGGAGGCCCAGCAATCCATGTACGAGTTGTGGGACCTGGCCGTGCATACCGATGAGGACCTGGGCGTACTCATGGCCGCCGCCGAGGCCGAAGTACAGCGAATCATCGACAAGTACAACTAGCCTCGCCCCGCAAACACGAATTGAATCTGGGATCGGGGGCGATTCGCCCCCGTCTCCCCAACTCTGTTGGTCCTGTTCATGTAAGCGGCACGTTCACAGATTCAACCGTTCTCACCATTACCAAAAAGAGTGGAGTGCTCGGGTCGGTCCTTTCCTTAGCTGACATATTGCCCGTTGGCATTTCATTATATGCGCCCATGGATGCGCCGCCTGGCGGCATTTGGGCCGACTGGAGCGCTGAGGACGATCACCGTCCAGAACCTGCCTGGATCTCGCCTCGGTTAAGCCTGCAATACGCGTGATCCGACCCACACCCACGACTCTGGAGGTAGAGATGAAAGACCTGAGCAGACGAAGCTTCCTGAAAGCCGCCACGGGCGCGGCCGGTGTCGGCCTGCTGGCAGCCTGCCAGCCGGTTGCGGCTCCTGCCGACTCCTCCGATATGGCATCCGACGCACCGGAGGAGATGGTTGCCGAACTTGAAATGTGGACCGAGATGGCTACCGTTCCCTGGTTGGGCGCGATGGACGAAATTGTCGAAAGCTTCAACAGCGCCAACCCAGGCATCCACGTCACCCACAGCGGTTTCTCCGGCCTGGCCTACGAGCAGGCCACCAAGACCGCCTTTGCCGGTGGCGCTGTGCCCGATTTCCTGCAGACCGACGCCGGCCCCGGAGCGCTTTCCGCCTTCATTGAGGCCGACCAGCTCCTGGACCTGACCGACGTGGTCGAGGAGAGCAAGGGAGCCATCTACCCCGACGCCCTCGATTCGGTCCTCTACAAGGGCCGTTACTGGGGCGCGCCATGGGCCATGACCGTCGCCAACCTCATGTACTACAACGCTGGCATTCTCGACGAGCACGGCGTCGATCCCGCTACCCTGACCACCTGGAGCGCCTTCACCGACGCTTGCCATACGTTTCAGCATGCCGGTGTCACGCCAGTCCTGATCGGAGCCAAGAACGCATGGCCCGGCGGCCACTGGGCTCAACACCTCTACATCAGGACCTTTGGCGTCAAAGGCTCGGTCGATCTCTTCCTGCGCGGCCTCGATGTCAACCACGAGTCCGACCTGCGATTCACCGACCCGGCCGGCGTAAGGGTCTGGGAACTGATCAAGGAGCTCCTGGACAGTGAATACTACTCCAGGGGCGTGCTCTCCGACGACTATCCCGCCGCTTTTGGCAAGCTCTTCCGCGGGGACGGCGCTTTCTTCCAGACCGGCGGATGGTTGCTGGGTGAATGGTTTGCACAGGAAAATCCACAGATCGACCTCCAGTTCATGCTTATGCCCGCTATCGACGATATCGCCGAAAGCAACGCTGACGAGGTCTCTTTTAACGCCCGCACGCTGATCGTGCCCAAGGAATCAGCGCATCCCGAAGAAGCCCAGGTGTTCGTCAAATGGTACCTGCAATCCGAGGACCCGCACAGGATCTGGTACGAACATCTGCCCGGCGAGGCGCCTCCCATGCCCCTCTCCACGCCGATGGAAAATCTGCGGCCGGAGTCATCCCGGCTCATTGATCTTCTGGACAACGCTCCGGCACTGACCATCATGATCGAGCGGGCGATGGACTACAACATCGGCCAGGAGATCCTGTGGCACGGCTCCAGCGGTGTATTGAGCGGCGCGCTCTCGCCCGAAGAGGCTGCCGAACGCGCCGAGAATCTGGTGCTCGAGTGGCGCGAGGCACGCATGTAACCCTCGCTGCAGGAAGAATGCTTGCAGCTCCTCCTGAAAAGGAGTAGGAATGCGGCGCTCTAGGCTGACGGGCGGGTCAGAAAAGGGCCCGCAAACGGGACGCTATGACGGACGCTTCGCTCTGTTCCTCATAGCGCCCGCCTTCTTCTTCTACACAGTCTTTCTCATCCTGCCGCTCTTCGGCACGGTGGTGATTGGCTTTACCGACTGGACAGGCATCAGCTTTTCCACGCTCAAGTTCACCGGTCTTGAAAACTTCATTCAGATGGCCGGTGACGAATTTTTTTGGGGGGCGTTCCGCAACAGTTTTCTCTTCGTTGCCTGTTGCCTCCTCGTCCAGGTCGGCGTCGCCCTTCTCTTCGCCATAATCTTGGAGTCCGGGCCCAGGTTCGCCAGGTTGTTTCGCAGCATCTTCTTCGTTCCCTTCGTGATTTCGCTCGTGGTCATCGGGATCCTCTTCAACTTTCTGCTCGATCCGACAATCGGCATTGTCGACATCCTGCTGCGTGCCGTCGGCCTCGACGGGCCCAGATTCGGCTGGCTCGGCACCACCACGCTCAACGTCTTCGTCGTTATCGCAGTCCACATCTGGCGCAATTTTGGCTTCACCATGTTCCTGCTTATCGCAGGCCTGCAAGCCATCCCGCGTGAACTGCAGGAGAGCGCCCGCCTTGACGGGGCCACGGCATGGCAGCTGACAACGAGGATCACGATCCCACTGCTGCGCGAAGTGCTCGTCGTTGCCTCAGTTATCACCTCGATCGACGCCATGCGCGTCTTTGATCTCGTTTACACACTGACCGGCGGCGGGCCCTTCCACAGCTCGGAGACGGTTGTCACCTACATCTACCAGCTCGGCTTGGGCGGCGCACGAACTCAGCATGGATACGCTACCGCTATCGCGCTCGTTCTCGTCCTGGTGATTATCGGCATGTCCGTGCTTCAGTTTACCCTTGCCCGCGCCGGCAGGGGAGCCGTTTCCAACTGAGGTTCCGCAATGGTCTTTCGTGAGCTCAGTCTGCCGGTAAGGCTCCTCTTCTACCTGTTTTTGGTTGTCGCTGCCGTCAGCATCCTTTATCCCCTGACGTGGATGTCCTACACCTCTCTCAAGACCAACGAGGAGGTAATGTTTTCTCCCTTCGGCCTGCCGACCCGCATCTCTTTCGAAAACATCGCCGAGGCCTGGCAGACCGGGAACTTCGCCCGCCTCTATGCCAACAGCATCCTGATCGCTGTCGTCTCCGTCATCGGCATCATTTCCATATCGACCACGGCCGCCTACGGGCTGGCACGCTATCACTTTGCCGCTAATCGGCCGCTCTTCCTCTATTTCCTGGTCGGAATGGCCGTGCCCACCCAGGCGCTCATGGTGCCCAGCTTCAAGCTGATGGCCATCCTCGACTCCTGGGCCGCTGCCCTGCACCTACCGATCCCACTGCTCAACAGCCCACTCGCCGTCATCCTTACCTACATGAGCTGGTCCTCACTCGCAATCATCTTCATTCGCGCCTACTTCATTTCAATCCCACCAGAATTGGAGGACGCCGCGCGCGTAGATGGAGCCAGAGAGCTGCAAATCCTGCGCCTTGTCATGGTGCCTCTGGCCATGCCGGCGATTGCGACCATGACCATCTTCTATTTCGTCTTCTTCTGGAACGACTTTCTCTGGCCCCTCATCTATCTGCACAAGCATACACTGCGAACTATTCCCCTGGGCATCATGCATTTCGAAGGCAAATATGTAAGTCTTTGGAGTCTACAGGTGGCGGCCCTCTCGTTGGCCGCCTGGCCTCCCATCTTCATTTACGTACTGTTCCACCGCCGCATCCAGCGCGGCCTTACTGAGGGTGCCCTGAAGTTTTGAATCAGGTGGCTCTCCCAGAGAAACTGGGCAGGACGGCAGGAATTGCCGGAACCCTGCGCAGGAAAGTGAATCTCACCTATGGCCAATCTTTCTCAAGCAAGCACCGCGCTACCGCAGATGCGCCCGAGCCGGTTTCGTCTGCCGCGCGGCGAGGCATGGAGGGAAAATCTCTACGGATATCTCTTCATCTCTCCCTGGATTCTGGGGTTCGTGCTCTTCCTGGCCGGACCTCTTCTGGTTTCACTCGGATTGATGTTTACCGAGTATGCCGGGTTCAAAAAGATCACCTATGTAGGTCTGGCGAACTTCGAAGAGCTGATAAAGTTTGACATCCGCTTCATCGGCTCGTTGCGCGTCAGCGCCGTATTTGCCTTCTGGACGGTCTCACTGGCCATCATCATCTCCCTGGCCATGGCGCTTCTTCTCAATCAGCGTTTCAGAGGCCATACCTTCTTCCGCGGCCTCTTCTATCTGCCGGCCGCGGTCAGCGGCGTCGCCATGACCTTCGTCTGGGCTGCGATGTTCGAGAAGGACTACGGGATGTTCAACCAGATTTTGCGTATCTTCGACTTCGATCGCGTCGCCTGGCTGACATCGATAGAGTGGGCCCTGCCCTCGTATATGATCATGCGCCTATACGGTGTGGGGCATTACATGGTGATCATGCTTGCAGGCCTGCAGAGCATACCGGACGACCTTCACGAAGCCGCAAAGGTCGACGGCGCCAGCGGTCTGGCCCTCTTCCGCCACATCACCTTGCCCCTTCTTTCCCCGACTATCTTCTTCCTGATGATCGTCGGCATGATCGGCTCGCTGCAGGTATTCACCGAGGGCTTCATGCTGACCCAAGGAGGGCCGGCCCGCTCCACGCTCTTCTATGTGCTTTATCTCTACATCGTGGCATTCACCGAGAGGCGGTTTGGTTACGCCAGTGTGCTGGCCTGGCTTCTCTTCCTCATCATTATGGGCTTGACTTTACTACAGTTCTGGCTGGCCAGGCGCTGGGTTCACTACGAGTCGCAGGAGGCATAAATGGCAACGGAAATCAGACAGGCAAGCAGTCCCTGGATGTACCGCCGCGCGTTGCGACAGTCGCTCAACTATCTGATCGCTGTCGCCATCGGCATCATCATGATCTTCCCGCTGCTATGGATGTTTTCGGGCGCCCTCAAGACGAAGGAAATGCTGCTGGAAGAGACAGTCATCAATCTGATTCCGCCGCTGCCATGGCAGTGGCACAACTTCATCGATGCCTGGACCGCACTGGCCTTCACCCGGTTCCTATTCAACACGCTGGTCATCACCGTGGCCTCCATCTTCGGAGGGCTGCTTTCCGCCTCCATGGTGGCATTTGGTTTTGCCCGCCTGCGCTTCGTCGGACGAAACTTCCTGTTCTTCATCGTCCTGGGCACGATGATGGTCCCCATGCAGGTTACGGCGATTCCAACTTTTCTGCTCTTTCACCGCCTTGGGTGGCTCAACACCTACCTACCGCTGATCGTCCCCATGTGGATGGGCGGCGGCGCCTTCTATATCTTCCTGCTGCGCCAGTACATTATGACCATCCCCACCGAGCTCGACGATGCCGCCAAGATCGACGGCTGTTCCCCGATTGGCATTTACCGCCACGTGATTCTACCGAACATAGGACCGGCGCTGGCCGCAGCCTCGATCTTCCTATTCCTCCATTCCTGGAATGACCTGTGGGGGCCGTTGATCTACCTGACCGACGACAATACGTGGACCCTGGCACGCGGCATGCTGACCTTCAAACGTACGCTGGCCGAATTCCGCCACGGCGGCGGTCTGCGGCAATACCAGATTCACTGGTTCCTGTCGCTCGGCACCATGACCATGCTGCCCGTTCTGTTTATCTATCTCGTCCTTCAACGCCACTTCGTAAGCGGCGTTGTAACTTCCGGCCTAAAGGGGTAATCTGTATATAGCATCGTGTCTTGACGATGGGCCATGTGCGCCCTGATGGCGAAAAAACAGGGCGTTTAACAATTATGCTGCGGTCCCTGCTGCTATTCGCTTCAGCCCTTCTCCTGTTTGTGGCTTCCTGCGACGGACCGGCCGCTGAAGAGGCCGCGCCTTCTGAAGCTGAACAATCACAAGTCGAAGAGCAGCCCGCGGCGCAGGACGCCGTCCCGGAAACTCCTGCGCCAGCGCAGGCCGGCGAAAACGCAACCGCGACAGCCCTCCCCACGTTTACGCCGTTACCGTCTCCCACCCAAACGGATACGCCTCTGCCGACACCTTCGCCGACTGCGACGCCAGTCGCGACCTCAACTCCGACTCCAACCGCAGGCCTGACAGTTACGGCTGCGCCGCCTGAGCCGACAGTCTCGCCGACAGCAACGGCCACCGCCACTGCTACAGATTCTCCGCCCCTGCCCACCCCGACGCCGACCCCTTCGCCGACGGCAACTCTCACCAGTACGCCGGTACCGGCGACCGTCTTCGTGCGCAGCCATTCCACCTACCCGTCAGGCTCCGGACTGGCGCTGGTCGGCGAAGTGGTGAATGGCGGGGCCTACGAGGTGTTTGGCGTCCGCGTGCATGCCGAATTCTTCAGCAGCAGCGGTGAACTGATCGCCGACTCCGAAGCTTTGGCGGTCTTTGGCAAGCTGGACGTTGAGCGGCCGGCCCCCTTCCTCATGCTTGTAGACGTAGACCCGTCCGCCGTCCAGAGCTATGGGTTAAGCGTTTCTTACGATGACTTCAGCATCATCGAGTTTCGTGAAGTGGAAGTGTCGGCGGTTACCGTTGTCGAGCGGGATGGACGCACTGCAATCGTCGGCAGGCTTCACAACCGGCACGAGACGGCTCTGACCTCGGTCGTGGTGGCCGCTACATTCTTCGACGACACCGGAGAAGTTGTGGATGTGGCGGAACTGTCCATGTTCGGAGAGACGATCACACCCGGTGCGGAACTCCCCTTTGAAATTCCCCTGCAGGATGTAGGCAGAGCGTTCACAAACCTGCGCGTACAGGCCCAAGGACAGCTGAGCCTGTTCTGAACCCGTCCAAGCGCGCCGCCCCATGGCGCCCCGACAACCAAGCGGAACGCGCAGCGCCCCTCCGCCAGCACATTCGCTGCGGGGAGGGGCGCCGTGACTTTATTTCAGTTGTTCTGCACTATCCGTCGGCCGGAGTCAGAGCAGAAACGAGCACGCTCACCCTGTTGTCCAGCTCAGAGCTTTCCGATATCACGTTAGCCGGATCGACGACGACCTGCAGCGTCCGCGTTCCCAGGCCTTCAGCCGCCCGGAAAACCGTGCGCACCGTGACTTCCTCACCCGCAGCCAGATACTCAACTGTCTGCGGCGAGCCGAGCGGGTTCAGATCGTTGGACTCATCCAGCACCTGGATGCTGAAGCCGCCCGCGTCCATGCTGCCCTCATTGCGAACCTTGGTGGCGACAACCACCAGATCCCCTTCACCGGCCCGGGCCACTTCTACCTCGACTTCCTGGGCGTTCAGAGCAAGATTGGCGCCTTCTTCTCTGCTTTCCACGTCGGCAGACGACGCCAAACTGTCCGATCCCGCCCCCTGGCTATTTCCCTGCGCTGACGTGCTGAAGCGGAGCGTGCGCTCGGCGGAATTGTCGTCTTCGTCCGTCTCACTGATTTCGTTGTCGGGGTCGGCGGTCACGCGAATGACCCGAGGTCCATCCAGGTCGCTCGTATCGAACGAGACCACCGCCAGCTCGCGTGCACCGGGCTGAATTGGCTCCGCTATCCTGAACTCGCCAATTTCGACTATTACCTCTTCCTCTTCTCCTTCATCCGTAACGTCCTCAAACCGGACGACAACGTCTTCAGCTACCGTTTCGCCCTGGTTGCGAATTACCGCTGTAATCGTTACCGGCGCGCCCGGACGGGGTACGGCCGGGAAGAAGCGAATGTTCGAAGACAGGACCGTCAGATTGGGCGCATCGGAGGACGCTTCCGACGTTGTGCGCACCCGCAGGACCAGTTCAACCCTGTTGTTTTCCTCGTCCAGTTCGTTCACTGCGTCTTCCGAGTCAGCGACCACGCGGATCTTGCGTTCCCCGGCTTTGCCCGCGGTATCGTAGGTTACCGATACCGTGGTGCTGTCATTGGCGCCAAGCTGGGCGATCCGCTGCGGACCGCCGATGGGCCTGGGCACCCGTTCCGTCACATCCAGGAAGCGAACGACGAAGCCGCGAGCGTTGGCGTTGCCGTCGTTGGCGACCGTCACGGAGATGATCGTATCCGTGCCTTCGACCGGGTCTTCGGGATCGAATTCAACATCCTCTTCGCTTATGACGATGTCGGCCAGCTGCGGCGGCGAGATGAAGAGCCCGCGCGTCGCCTGGTTGTCCCGCTCATTCATCTCGGCGATGACGTTGTTGGGATCGACGACCACCCGAATCTGGCGGCTGCCAGTCTCACCGGTGTCGGTGAAGGCGACCTCTACGGTGCCGCCGCCGCCGGCAGGAACGGCATCCAGCAGCTGTTCAGTGCCTATGGGCACCGACCCGCCGCCGGTCACGTCCAGGATCTGAACGATCACGTCATGTGCGGTCTCGGTGCCGTTGTTCAGCACGGTTGCCGAGACGGTCACCACGTCGTGAAGCTCAGGAGACTGCGGGGCGAACTTGATGTTCCCCGACAGCATAGCCAGGTTCGGCGCCATCGCAGCCTGGACCGGTAAGGTAACTACCGTCTGATTGTCCTCTTTGCTGCTCTCGCGGATGAAGTTGTTCGGATCGACAACGACTCGGATGCGGCGGTCGCCCGGCCTGTCGAGCGTGTCATATATGATGGGAACCGTGGCGCTGGAGCCTGCCGCCAGGTAGCCCACGACGTGGGGCTGGCCGATCGGCACTGTGCCTGCCTCGGTAACGTCCAGGAACTGAACCACCACATCGGTGGCATCCTCGGCCCCGTCATTGAGGACGATCGCCCGTATCAGAACCCGGTCGCCTTCGGTCGGGGCGGCAGGATTGAAGCCCACATTGCGGGGCTGGACGATCAGGTTCGGGGCAGCCCGTTCCAGCACTTCCACCGTCTTGGTTGCGGAATTGTCACTCTCGGCGCTCTCCTCGATGAAGTTTCCTGGGTCGGCCGTCACCGTGATTCGACGCTGACCTTCTCTTTCGGTCGTGTCGTAGACGACGCCAACGGCGGCGCTGCCACCAGAGGGGATCAACGAGATGGTCTGCGCCGCGCCTACCGGCACGCCGGGCCGCTCCGTCGCATCCATGAACTGCACGTCCACATCGCGTGCCGCGGCGCTGCCGTGGTTGACGACTATGGCGGTGAGGATAATCCTCTGCCCCTCGCGCGGCGATTTCGGCGTGACCGCGACGTTGCTGCTCTTGACAGTCAGATTCGGCAGCGGCTGCGCCGACATTCTCAAGGAGGCGGACGCCCTGTTGTCGGTCTCCTTCGTTTCTGCAATGTAGTTATTGGGATCGACGATCACCTGAATTCTTGGATCATCCTTGCCGGCTGTGTCAAAGACGACCTGGGCAACGCCGCTGCTACCGGCGGGAATCCTGTCGATCACCTGCGGTTCGCTGATCGGCACGCCGCGCCCGCTGCCTTCCACAAACTGCACGATCACTTCACTGGCGTCGCCGCCGCCTTCATTCAGGACCGTGGCGCTGATCGTAACCTGATCGCTATCCACCGGTCTGCTGGGATGGAAGCCGACGTTGCCTGTTTCAATCACCAGGTTGGGGATCGCAGGCGGGTTGATCGAGATCGCGGCCTCGGCCTGATTGTCCGTCTCGTCAGACTCGGAGATCAGATTTCTGCGGTCGGCCACCACCCGGATCTTGCGCTCTCCCGACATGCCGCGACTGTTGAGGACCGATTCCGCGATTCCGCTGCTCCCAGCGGGGATCGAGTCGATCAGTTTGCCTGATCCGATCGGAACGGCCTCGTCCTCCGTCACATCCAGGAACTGGACGTCGACTTCACCAACGTCCTGCCCTCCCTGGTTGAGGATGACGGCCTGCACTCGAATCTCATCTCCCGAGTTCGGGTTTGTCGGCGTGAAACTGATGTTGGCCGCCTGCACGGACAGGTTGGGCGAAGTTCCTCGCGCGATAAGCAGTGTCTTGCTGGCGGTGTTGTCCGTCTCGTCGCTCTCTGTGATGATCGACAAGCTGTCTACACTGGCCCTGATACGCCGCTCTCCTGAGCGACCGGCAGTATTGAATGTCACGCTGGCGATGGCGCTGTCGCCGGCAGCTATCGAGGCCAGCGTCTGAATGTCGCCGATCGGGCTCAGGCGGCCGCCCGTGACGTCGGTGAAGTGTACTTGCACGTTCTCGGCGGCGGCCGCGCCGTTGTTTACCACGGTCAGCGAGATGATCACTTCACTGCCGGCCGAAGTCGTCGGCGGATTGAACCCGATGTTATCTGAGAGCGCCACCAGGTTCGGCATCGGCGCGGACGCTACTTCGAGACTGCGCGTGCCCTTGTTGTCGATCTCATCGGTTTCGGCGATGAAGTTGCCCGGGTCGGCTACAACCCGCACCTTGTACGTGCCTGCCGCGTCGGGAATCGTGTACTTCACCGTCACGACGCCGCTGCCGCCGACTGGGATCCTGTCCAGTTCCTGGGCCTCTCCGATGGGAACCGGCCGTCCTGCGCTCACATCCTCAAACTGCACACCCACGTTCCTGGCAACAACGTCGCCGTCGTTGCGAACGACCGCCAGGATGGTCACCGTCTCGCCAACGCGCGGATTGGCCGGACTGAAACCGATATTCTCTGCCAGCACCACCAGGTTTGGCATCGGCTCGGGCTCGAGAGTCAGCAGACGAGTGGCCGTGTTGTCCTCTTCGCTCGATTCTCTGATGCGATTGTTGGCATCCACCAGCACCTGGATCTTGCGGTTGCCGATCGGTCTATCGACCGAGATCGACTCGGTGATGGTTACGGCCGCGGTACCGCTGCTGCCTACCCCGATAACCTCAATCGTCTGCTCGCTGCCCAGCAGGCGGGCTTCGCCGCTGGTAACATCGAAGAACTGAACGGATACATGCTCGGCCGGCGCCGACCCGTTGTTGCCGACTACGGCGCGTAAGGTTACCTCTTCGCCGCTTACCGGCTGAGCCGGGTATATGGCGATGTTGTTGCTGTGGATGAACAGATTGGGCGACGGAGCGCTGCCGACCGTCAACGAAGCGCTGCCTTCGTTGTCATCTTCACTTATCTCGCGGACAAAGTTGCCGGGATCGGCGACCACCTGAACTGTGCGAGCGCCTTGTCCGCCCGAGGCCTTGTATTGCGCAACCGCAACCGCCGATGCGCCCGGCTCTATGACCTCGATCGTCTGCTGCTCGCCTATCGGCCTCACACTGGAGCTGGTCACATCCACAAACTGCACGATCACGCCTTCAGCTCTCGAACTGCCTGTATTCAGGATCGTAGCGTAGATGGTCACCGGCGTGCCTGCAGCCACTTCGGTGGCGCTGAAGCCAATGTTTTCGTCGACTACAACCAGGTTGGGGGCCGGTCCGTGGGCCACACTCAGCGTAGCCGTGGCGCTGTTGTCCCCCTCGCTGGACTCTGCCACAAGGTTGTGTGGATCCACCTGCACCTGAATCTTCTGATCGCCGCTGCGGTTGGAGGTGTCAAAGCGGATCGACGCCACCCCGCTGCTGCCGGGGGCAATCGAAGGGATGACCTGAAGCGCAGCGATCGGCGCCGCAGGACTTCTGTTCGCGTCCAGGAACTGGACCTGCACATCCTGGACTTCAGAGTCGCCCTCGTTGCGAATCGTTGCATAGATGGTAACTTCATCGCCTTCCACCGGGTTGGACGGCGCGATGCCGATATTGCCGGAGGAGAGCTCCAGATTCGGTTCAGTGTCCGACTGCAGCGTTAAGGTCTTGCTCGCACTGTTGTCCGATTCGTCCAGCTCTGTGATGTAGTTGTCCGGATCGGCAGTGACGGAGATACTCGGATCACCCGAACTCGTGCTGGAGTCGTAAGTGACGCGCGCCACCGCACTGCTGCCCGCGGGGATGCTGTCGATCACCTGGTTCAAGGCGACGGGCGTCGTCCTGCCCTCTCTGAACTGGACGACCACGCTTTCGGCGTCGGCCGTCCCGTTGTTAATGATCGTAGCCAGGATCGTAACCTGCTCACCGGGCTGCGGCGATGCCGGGTCGAATCCGATGTTGCCTGAGTCAACGTACAGGTTGGGGGCAGGCGCTTCGGCGACGTCGAGAATGCGGACGGCCGTATTGTCGGCTTCGTTACGCTCGGCGACGAAGTTGTTGGGATCGATCACCATGCGGATGCTTCGTTCGCCGTCCTTCTCCTCGGTCTCGTACTGCACCTGGACCACACCGCTGCCGCCGACAGGGATTTCGGCAATCGTCTGAGGCAGGCCGATCGGGACTGCAGCGTCCTCTTCAGTGACATCAACGAACTGCACCGTAACTGCTCGGGCATCTGCGTTGCCGTTGTTGAGAACCGTCCCATGGATGGTTGTTACTTCGCCGGCGTGCGGCTCTGACGGGTTGAAGCCGATGTTGATCGACTGGGCAACCAGGTTGGGCAGGAGTTGCCTCTCGCCGGGCAACTGCAGTTTCGCCGTCAAGACCCGGACGTCGTCGACATACCAGCCTTCGTTATCGTTAAAGGAGTCGTCAATCGTGTCAAACCAGAATCGGATCTGTATCGAGCCGCTATCGCTGACTGCCTGGCTCAGGTCCACATCCCGCCTTGCCCAGTTCCCTTCTGTGCCGTGCGATTCGAAGACGGTCCGCCAGGTCGTTCCGTCCGTGGATATCTGGACTCTTGTGCGGTCGAAGCGGGTGTTTCTCTGTACCTCGCTCCATTCGTAGAAGGTGAGCAGTGCGTCGTCGGCGCCGGCGATGTCGATGACGCCGGACGTGATCGTGCCCTCGTTCTCCTCGCCCGTGTCGTAGTTCCGCTGCCTCTCGCGACCGTAGTACCAGGAAGTCTCGGGGCTGTTGAATCGCAGACTGGAGAGATGCCAGAGGCTGTCGTCGGGGTCTTCAATGGTCCACTTGCCGGCGCCGCTCTCCATGTCGTCTTCAAAGACGATAGTGCCTGCGCTGGTGCGGGCGATCACGATATTTGAGAGGTCGGATACGTTGCCTACATTGTCTGCCACACGCAGCGCAAAGTAGTAGGTTGTGTCCGGTTCCAGCCCGGAGACTTCAAGCTCCTCCCTGGTTCCGGAGGCGCCGGGAATGGGAGCCGTCGCCACCTGTTGGGCAGAATCCCAGGTGGCGTTCGAGATCGGCGCGGTGTCATATCTTACGTCGTAGGCGGTGGACTGCCCGGTGAAACCGTCATCACCGGTCGCAGTCCAGGAAAGAAGGATCTTGGTCAGGAGTACGCCAGAGGGCGACAGGTCTGAAACGGTCGCCGGCGGCGTCGTGTCCTTTTCCATCGAGTTGAACAGGTTCAGGCGCCCGTTGGTCAACGTTTTCTTGGACTGTTCCGGCAGTGCATCGACGCCGGACAGAATGCGCTGCTTAACCTGGTCGTTGTTCAGCCCTTCAAACTCGGACCAGATCAGCGCGGCCGCGCCGGCAACGTAGGGTGCCGACATCGACGTGCCGCTGGTGGACCCATATCCGGACGGCAGACACATGGGACAGCGGCCGGACGGAATGGTTGAAAGAATGCTAACACCGGGGGCAGCCAGATCGACCCAGTCCTCGCCCCAGCTGGAGAAGCCGGCGTAGATGTCGTCGTGATCTGTCGCTGCCACAGATATGATATTGTCCAGATCGTAGGCGGCGGGGTAAAGCTTGCGGTTGGAGTTCGAATTGCCGGCGGAGCAGACATGCAGCGGCGAATCGACCCGCCCCATCGCCTCACGCAGGGCCTGCGAGGGCGAGCCGCCGCCCCAACTGCTGTTGGTTACAACGATGTTCTGCTTCTGCTTGGTGCGCAGGTCGTAAATGTAGTTGAAGCACTTGACTGCGTTGGAGGTCGTCCCGGTGCCAAAGGCAGTGATGAACTTACAGCCAAGGATTTTTGCGTTCCAACTGACGCCGACGACGCCTTTCCTGTTGTCCCCCGCGGCGGCCGCGATACCGGCCACGTGCGTCCCGTGACCGTAGTCATCCAGCAGCCTGCCGCTGTTGTTAATCGCGTTTATACCGTGGAAGTCATCCACGTAGCCGTTGTTGTCGTCATCGATACCGTTCTCCACGCACCTGCCTACGCCCCGCGGACATTCCTTCGGGTTCGTCCACAGATTCGGGATCAGGTCTTCGTGTTCGACCTCGATACCGGTATCGATTACTGCGATGATAATATCGTCCGAGCCGGTGCTGATCTCCCACGCTTCCAGTGCGTCGATGTCTGCGTCGGCCGTGCCGCCTGTCTGCCCTGTGTTGTGCAGTCCCCAGAGTCTTTCGAAAAACGGATCCGACGGCGGCTCCTGATTGATCTGCAGCAGGTAGTTTGGCTCGGCGAAGGCAACCCTGTCGTCGCTCTCCAACACCTCAATCAGGTTTTCATCCACATCGACCGGCGCGCCCGCCAGCCGCAGACCCTGGTCCGCGTCGGTGACATCGGGGTCCAAATTGTCCTTTTCCGAGAGCCCGTATTCGGCGTAGAAATCAGATATCTGGTCTCGCGTTACCGTCTTTTTGAAGCGGATTAGCACCTGTCCGGGCACATACTCTGCAACTTCCTCTTCCTGGAGAATCGCCCTCTCGATCCGCTCCTCTCCTATGCTGGAGAGATCCATCTCCCCGGAGCGAAGGCTCGTATCGAGAATGGTCCCCAGCCGATCGCCGGAAAACAGGAGGCCGGCGGCCAGACAGAGGACAAGGAACAGGGCAATGAGCGAAAACCTTTTCATTTCTGGTCTATCTCCGTAAACTCAGCGCTTTTTGGGCGTTCGTACGAGAATCGTCGTGAAAAAGTATCAATTTCGGTTACGACAGGTCCGTTTATGTTGACACAGAAGACGGGAATAAACAAATGCCGTCCTCTTTCCCGGACTGCGAAAACTGGACCTGCCGCGTCCGGCTATGTAGTTCCGGCGGTTCTGGAGGCTGGCCAACAGTACAGAGAAGGGGACAATCTGGGAGAGGAACTCACGAACTACTGGGCTCTTCCTGGGGTTCTTGTCCGTTCCACTGGATCCGCTCGGCGCCGGCGTAGACGTTCAGTCGCTCGCCGCGCAGAAACCCGATCAGCGTAACGCCAAAGCGTCGCGCCACGTCCACGGCCAGGTGGCTGGGCGCAGACACGGCGCAAACTACTGGCAGGCCGGCAACGGTCGACTTCTGCAGGATCTCGAAGGAGGCGCGACCGCTGACCAGCAGGATGCCGTCGTGCAAGGGCAGCTTGCGCTGCATGAACGCCCAGCCGATCAGCTTGTCGACGGCGTTGTGGCGGCCCACATCCTCGCGCAGACACAGGAGGTTGCCCTCGGCGTCGAACAGGCCGGCCGCGTGCAGCCCGCCGGTCACTTCAAACAGCCCTTGCGCAGCCCGAAGTCTCTCCGGCAGTGCGGTCAGGATCGAGGGGCTGACTTTCGGACCCGCCGGCATGGCGGGGCAACTGCGCATCTCAATGGCGTCAAGGCTGGCCTTACCGCACACGCCGCATGCGCTCGTCGTGTAAAAGTGGCGTTCCAGCGTCGCCAGCTCCGGCAGGCTCGCGAGGCGCAGGCCCACGTTCACGATGTTGTAGCGCTGGTCGGCGTCGACATCGGCATCCACGCAGTAGGTGATGCCACTGACCTGCGAAGGCTCGCCGACAATGCCCTCGTTGTGCAGAAACCCGGCCGCCAGCTCGAAGTCGTTGCCGGGCGTACGCATCGTCACCGCGACCGTCTGCGTTTCGCCCCCGGCCTGCAGCCGAATCTCCAGCGGCTCTTCCGCGGCCAGCTGGTCATCCCGGACTCTGTGCCGCCCATTTTCAACAACTGTAACCCGGGCACGTACTTTACTTCCTACGCGAGGTATCACTGTATCTCACCGAGTTGTCCGAGTGGTAGCGGAGTGAACTGTCCGAGATTCTCACTTTCATCTCTTCGCTGTCAGGCTGGGAGAGTCAAAGTGTGGAAGATCGAAATTGCCCTATTCCCAGTGAAATAAAGAAGCACTGGTCTCACCGGCGCATTTCAGCAAGTGCCTCCGTCAGCGACTTTTCCGGACGAGGCATACGCGCCATTCTTTCGCTTAACTGTTCCAAGTTAGCCCAGGCATCCCGATGCTTGCCTGGAACAACATCGCCATCTTCCTCCAGAGGAAGCAGAACACCGAACGGCTTGCCCCGGTAGGTTATCGTATAGCCGATTCGTTCCTCTCGCACCTTGCGCATGATTTCTGAAGCGTGAGTCTTCAGTTCAGTTACGCCGATTACGCGCATAAAATGCCTCGGGCCTGGTTACTTCTGAGGCCATCGTGTAGCAGACAAGCAAATCAATTCAACGACGACAGCGTAAGAACTGCCTTCACCATCTGCGGCCTACACGCGACTCAGTCGGCAGCCAGCCTCGTCTCCTCTGCAACTGGTTCCACGTGCACCGGGCAGACCTTCAGCTCCGCGGTATGCGTAATGGGATCGTAGCCCGAACCGGTCAGCACGTTGATCGGCACCTCGGCAAAGGAGAAGCTGGCGAACACAGTCCCCTGCGGTGAGCGCCGCGTCGTCTCTACCCGCACGTCCACGGACCCGCGGCGGCTGCTCATCCTGGCCCAGCCGCCGTCGTGGAGGCCGTAGCGGGCGGCGTCGCTCGGATGTACCTCAAGCGTCTCCTCGGGCAGCAGCTGGTTGATGCCCTCCGATCTTCCGGTCTGTGTGCGGGTATGGTAGCTCTCCAGCCGGCGCCCTGTCGTCAGCCACAGCGGGTAGGCCTCATCGATCGTCTCCGCCGGATCGCGGTAGTCGGTGAAGCTGAACTTGCCGCGCCCGTTGATGAACTCGTCTTCGTGCAGACGCGGCGTGCCGGGATGCCCACGGTAGGGGATCGGCCACTGGTACTGGCCGCCCTCGGCCAGGTCCCAGTCGATGCCGGCGTAAATCGGCGACAGTTCGCAGAGCTCATTGAAAATCGGGGCCGGCGAGTCGAATTCCATCCCGCTCATGCCCATGCGCTGGGCGATCTGACCGATGATCCACCAGTCCGGTCTGGCCTCGCCCGGTGGCTCGACCGCCTTGCGGACCCGCTGGATGCGCCGCTCGGTATTGACGAAGTTGCCGTCGGTTTCCGCCCACGACGTAGCCGGCAGGACCACGTCGGCAAGCTCCGCGGTTTCGGTGAGAAAGATATCGATCACGACCAGGTGCTCCAGGCTTTTCAAGGCATGGATGCAGTGCTCCTGGTCCGGGTCGGATACGACGGTGTTTTCACCGTCGATGAGCATGGCGAAGATCCTGTCGCCGCACTGGTCCAGGGCCGTCACCTTGGTGATGCCCTTTTCCAGGTCCATCTTGCGGCCGTAGGCCTTTTCGAACTTGGCCTGGTTGGCCCTGTCGTCCACCGGCTGGAAGCCGGGGTAGTTGTTGGGCAGCGCGCCGCTGTCCCCGGCGCCCTGGATGTTGTTCTGCCCGCGCATCGGGTTGACGCCGGTGCCCTCGCGGCCGAAGTTGCCGGTCAGCAGCGCCAGGTTGCAGAGGCTCTGCACGTTCTCCACGCCGCAGATATGCTCGGTAATGCCCAGCGTGTAGTAGATGGCGGCCTTGTCGCTGGAGCCGTAGAGGATGGCCGCCTCTTCGATCATTGCCGCGGGTACGCCGGTGATACTCTCGGCCCACTCGGGGGTCTTCTCCTGCAGATGATCGACCAGCTCGTCGTAGCCCTCGGTCCGGGTGGCGATAAACTCGCTGTCGGCCAGCCCCTCGCGCACGATGACGTGCGCCATGCCCAGCAGCAACGCGGTATCGCTGCCCACGCGGATCGGCAGATAGAGGTCGGCCATCTCGGCCAGACGGATGCGCCGCGGGTCGGCCACGATCATCCTGGCGCCGCGTGCAAGCGCCTTCTTCAGACGGGTGGCCGCGACCGGGTGGGCCTCGGTCATGTTGGTGCCGATGCAGAAGATCACATCCGGCTTCTCCATGTCCGCCAGCGGATTGGACATCGCGCCCCTACCGATTGTTGCCGCCAGACCGGCGACTGTGGGGGCGTGTCAAGCCCGGCTACAGTTGTCGATATAGTTTGTGCCGAACCCCACGCGGATGAACTTCTGCATCATGTAGTTGGCTTCGCTGGGCGTGCGGCCGGAGGCGACGCCGTAGACGGCGTGGCGCCCATGCCTCTGCTCCACATCCATGAAGCCCTGCGCGGCCCGCTGCAGCGCCTCGTCCCAGGTCGCCTGCTGAAGCTGACCCGCCTCGTCGCGCACGAGCGGATGGGTGAGCCGATCCGGGTGATGGACGTAGTCGTAGGCGAACTGGCCTTTGACGCAGAGCGCGCCCTGGTTGGCCGGTCCGTCGAAGGCCGGCTGCACGGCGATGATGCGGTTGTCGCGGGTCACCAGGTCCAGCGAGCAGCCGACGCCGCAGTAGCCGCAGATGGTCCGGGTTGTCTTAGTGTCAGACATGGTAGCATTCATCGAAAAGTCCTTTTGACAAGGAGAGTACGTAGAAGCGCGTGGCCTCTAACGGGTTGGCTTCAGCCGTTCAATGTACCGTCGCCGGCAAAGCGCAGCGCTTTCTTGTCGGCCAGCGCGCCGGTCGGGCAGGTCTGCACGCACTGGCCGCAGAAGGTGCATGCCGAGTCCTGCAGATGGCCGCCGAACTCGACCGTGATCTGGGTGGCAAAGCCGCGGTTGGCGACGCTGATGGCGTAGTCGCCCTCCTGCTCGGCGCAGACGCGCACACAGCGGTAGCAGGAGATACAGAGGTCGTAGTCGCGCAGGATGAACGGGTTCGTGTCGTCCGGACGGCTGGCGCCCGACTGCGCGCCGGCAAAGCGGCCGCGGCCGGCGTCGTAGCGTTCGACGAGCGTACCCAGCTCCTGCGAAGCCACGCCCCGCAGCGCGTCAACCGTCACCTCGCGGTTCTCGGACGCAACCAGCTCCAGCAGCGTGCGCCGCAGCTCTTCCACCTTCGCGGATGCTGTCGTTACCTCCATGCCGTCCTCCGCCCGCGTCGTGCACGAGGCCACCGGCACCCGCTGCCCTTCAACCTCCACTACGCACAGCCGGCAGCTGCCAAAGGCCTCCAGTCGGGGGTCATAGCAGAGCGTCGGCACGGACTTCCTGGCCCGCGTCGCCACTTCATAGACCGTCTCGCCGGGCGTGAAGACAAACTCTTCACCGTCAAGCGTCAGTGTGGGGAGTTCCTGCGACTCATTCATCGACTGCATAAGCCTTTTGCGTTATTCGACGTTCTTTCGACAACTGTTCAAACCGATACCAAGCCGTATAGTGAAATTTTCCGGAACTCTCCATTACCTACTGCCGTCAGTCCGAAACTCCGCCACCTGCTCCGGGAAGTTCCGCAGCAGGCTGTCGCTGACGAAGCCGGCTGCCACGCCCAGCCCGCAGGCGCTCAACTCCAGGACTTCGCCGATGTCGCCGATCTCGCGCCGCCAACTGTCAAGGTCGCCGGGCCCGTCTCCCGACAGGCGTTCGAGCAGGCGCTGCGTACCGATGCGACAGGGGAAGCATTTGCCACAGCTCTCATGGGCAAAGAACTCCATCGCCTGCCGGGCCGCGTCCACGATGTCGCGGCTGTCGTCGAAGATGATTATCCCGCCCGCGCCCAGCATCGAGCCGGCCGCCCGGATACTGGGCTCGTCGAGCGTGACCGTCTCCAGGGCGTCGCTGGCCAGGAATCCGCCCGACAGGCCGGCCATGGTCGCGGCCTGAAATGACCGCCCCGGCAGCGGGCCGCCGGCCCAGTCGTAGAGCAGCGTCCGCAGCGGCAACCCAAACGGCACTTCATAGTTGCCGGGACGCTGCACGTCTCCGGAGAGGCTGATCACCTTGGTGCCGGCATGGTCACCTAAACCCAGACCCTGATACCATTCAGCGCCGCGCCGCAGGATCTGCGGTACCGCGCACAGGGTCTCCACATTGTTGACGGCGGTGGGAAGGTTATCGAAGCCGTGCGTGGTTGGGAAGGGCGGGCGGTTGCGGGGGAAAGGGTGTTTGCCCTCCAGGCTGTTGAGGAGTGATCCCTCCTCGCCGCAGATGTAGGCGCCCGCGCCCCGCCGCAGATAGAGACGGAAAGTGAAGCCGCTGCCAAGGATGTCCTCCCCCAGAAGCCCGGCCTCTTCGGCGGCCCGGATAGCCTCTTCCAGGCGGGCGTTGGTTTCCGGGTATTCGTAGCGCAGATAGAGGAAGCCGCGGTCGGCGCCGGTGGCGTAGCCGGCCAGGGTCATGCCCTCGATCACGGCAAAGGGGTCATGGTCCATGAGCGCCCGGTCTTTGAAGCAGCCCGGTTCGCCTTCATCGGCGTTGCATACGATGCTCTTGGGCGCGCGCGGTGCCTCGCGCACGAACTGCCACTTCATGCCCGTGGGGAATCCGGCACCGCCGCGGCCCGCCAGCTTTGACTCCTTCAGGACCTCGATCACATCGGTCGGGCTCTGCTTCTCCACAGCCTGGGTCAAGGCGTCGTAGCCGCCGCTGCGCTGGTAGCCGTCCAGGCATTCGCGCTCCAGTTCGCGGATCTCGGCGAAGACGCACTCTTCAAGCCCTCCGGGGTTCGGCACCGGCAAGGGGGAAGAGATTCGCCGCTGCAGCGTGTGGAGCGGTGTGCTGACCACGAAGGTTTCATGGCCGATCAGAAGCGGGACGGGGTCGTCGCACCGGCCCGAGCAGGGCATTTCCTCAGCTCCGTCCAGGCTTTCAACGATCTTCAACGCGCCGCGCTGGCGGCAGACGGGCCCGGTGCAGACGCGCGGCCGCTGCAGGCCGCCATCTTCACGTGCAAAGTGGTGATAGAAGGTGACCGTGCCGTACAGATCTGCCAGGGGGATGCGCAACTCCTTGCCGATGGCTTCGATCGCCGCGGCCGAGATGAAGCCGTCGCGATTGTGAAAGGCATGGAGGATGGGCAAGAGGGGCGCGGGTTCATCACGATAGCGCCCGATGAGGGCCAGATCGGTCTCGGCGACGACGATATTTTCGGTATACCCGCCCGATCTCTGTTCTTGTCTGGTCATAGCCTCTTGCGCTGGATCACGTCATCGATCTCATGGAAAGTGCACTAAATTTTACCAGTTCATCGTCGTTATCCCAACTGCTAGGCGCTATCACCCCCTGGCAAACGGCCTCAGATACTTTCGTCAGGACACACCACGAAGTGCGCCCACAAGTGCCGCCTCGATCCGACTCAAAATGGCTATTGTGGCTATGTCCGAAACTGATTCAAAAGTCCTGAGGGAGGGCGGCAAAGTCGAGGCGGGGCGAGCGCGCTGCGCGGCTCTTTCGAGACCGGCAAGTTTACTCACTACTTGCTGACTCTTCATCGGCGTACATGTCGAGGATTTTCTCTATCTCCGGGTCCAATTCCGGCCAGCCGAAGGCAGCGGGGAAGTGGTCGGAGGCAGGGGCAGACTGCAGTTCGCGGCGTTGGAGTTCGACAGCGCTGGAGAAGAGGAGGCGAAGAGAAGGGAGCATGGCGCGTGCTTCCTGTGGGGAAAGGTTTTTCAAGTCGGCGATATCCAGGGCGGCGGCGGAGTCCTCGATGATTTTCTCCAGGCGGTGCAGGCGTCGTTCGCGGGCTTCGGCTTCACGGGCGGCTTCGAAAGCAGCCTTTTCTTCGCGGTTGGCCTGGTCGAAGGCCAGAGCGCGTTCTACCCAGTTCCATCTGTTGTATTGCTGGCTAGCGGTTTGAGAGGGATTACCCTTGCTGTCCGCCCAAATGCGATAGGCAGCCGTGAGAGAGCGGGAAGGCCCTAAGTTGAGGTAGGTATGGAAGCGGTCGTACCATTCGGGCGGTTCATCGGGTTGTTGTTCCCAGGGTTTGGGAGAAGCAGTTTCTGTCATGTCTTAAGCATAGCACAAATGAACGAGTTTGGCAAGGGGGAGTCGTGATAGGGTGCATCCCAGATTTTTTGAGAGGGGGAAGGGAGGTAGACTTGAGGTAGGAGAAAAGTAGAGAAGAGAAAGAGGGGAATGAGATGAAACGAGAAGAGGCTAAGGCGAAGTTTATGCGAGGTGCGGAGGAGATGTTTGAGGCGATGTGGGATTGGGGGGAAGAGCATCCTGAAGCGAGTTTTGATGAGATTGCGGGCAAGTTGTCGCAAGAGCGGCGGGAGTTGATGGGAGAGATGCTGGGGGAGCTGTTGTTGCAACATGGAGATGGGAGGTACGAGGAGGTGGAATGTCCGGAGTGTGGGCAGAAGACGAAATCGAATGGACGGCGCACGCGCAGGGTACTCCATGCTGAAGGGCAAGTAGAGGTGAAGCGAACCCATCGCCGCTGTCCGGAATGTGGACAGGGGATTTTTCCCCCTGGACCGCCGTCTTCGGTTGATAGAGCAACGTAGCTGGTCACCGGGAACGATAGCGCAAGCATTGCGGATGGGCAGTGAGATTCCCTTTGCGCGTGCGGCCAGGCAGTTTGCGGAATTGACGCATGTGTCCATTTCGAGGAACAGTCTGCAGCGGTTGGCGACGGAATATGGAGGGCGGTTGGTTGCGCAGCAAGCCCAGGAAGCGCAGGCTATGGTTCAGGTAGCGAGCAAAGAGACAGAGGTGGTCTGGCGCGAGCGGGTGGAGCCGGCGAGCGATGTGATGAACATATCGATGGATGGTGCGATGGTCAATATCCGCGCGGAAGGCTGGAAAGAGGTGAAACTGGTTACCGTTTCAGCTGTACGCCATCAGTTGGATGCGGAGACAGGCAGAGCCGTCGCCCATCTCAGCGACCATAGCTATCGGGCAGGACTGTGGGATGCCACCGAGTTCGGACAGCAGCAGTGGGCGGAAGCCTGTCGCCGGGGTGTGGAGAACGCCAACTATCTGAGCAGTGTCAATGACGGCGCAGCCTGGATCTGGAACATCGTGCGCATGTGCTATGGCAACTGTGTCGAAATCATCGACTGGTGGCACGCTGTCGAAAAGCTGTGGCTGATCGCACAACAGCGATTCGAGACCGAATCAGAAGAGGCGACTGCATGGGTCACCGCCCAGAAACAACGCCTGATTACAGGTCGTCTGCGCACTCTTTTGCGCCACATTCGCCTACTCTACCCCAGAGGACGCCCCCTGCCTGACGACGTGCGTAACGCCATTCTCTATCTCTACCACAATCGCTGGCGTATGCGCTATCACCTCTTCCGCAAGGCAGGTTACCCCCATCGGCAGCGGCACCGTCGAATCCGCCTGCAAACATGTCGTCCAGCAGCGCCTCAAGCAATCTGGTATGCGCTGGTCTCGTCCAGGCGCTCAAGCCATGCTCGCTCTGCGCTCAACACTACTTAGCCAGCACCAACTCAACCCTCTTGCGCTCCTTGGCCTTACCTGACCCAGCAAACAATTTGGGATGCACCCTCGTGATAAGTAGTGGTAAGTAGTGATAAGTAGTGGTACGTCGAGGGTTTTCCTTTTTTTTCTTGGCGTTTGCATGGGTAACCACACACATCCTTCCTCACTGTCTCCAAAGGGAAACGGGCAGAGGAATTACGCGAAGCTCATTGATTTGCGACGGCGTACTTTCGTCTTCGGCTATTCTGTTTTCAAACGTTTTGGCTTCTCAGGGCCCTGGCATTCGTTACCTGATTTCAGAAGCACCAGGATCAGGCGGAGGGCGCCCACAAGGGGCGCCCCTACGTTGGGTCGCCCGGATGCTACAGACTCAACGCAGTTGTGCACTCTACAGACGGCGGGCGTTCCCGCTACCGATAGTATAACACGGATCAGACGTGTTTTTTCGGCTTTTTCAGGGAGGTGCAATACACGTTGGGGAAGGAGCTATGTGGCGGAGAATCTGTGTCCTCAGGGGCAGGAATTGTTCTGCGGCTTTCGGAGAGGTACAGGGCAGGCACAAGGCCTGCCCCTACGGGAGAATGAGGTGTGTGTTGGGGAAGAGGGCTTGTATGGGTGTGCCAGGGCAGGCACAAGGCCTGCCCCTACCGGAGAATGAGTGGTGGGATGGAGAGGAGGGCTTGTACGGGAGTACTTGGGCAGGCACAAGGCCGCCCCTACCGGCATAGGGTGAGCATTGGTGAGGGGTCGCTGTGGTATACTTGCGTGGATGATTCAGACAGCCTATTCGCAGTTCGCCGAGACTATATTGTCTACCAGGCCGCTTGTGCGGAAGGGCGCGATCGGCCTGATTCTGGCTGCCGGGGCCCTGTTCATCGCCCTCCTCATCGGCGTCGCGGGGCCGCTGATCGCACTCGTTCTGGCGGCGGCGATCGTCGGCGGGACGCTCATCCTAATGGATACGCACTGGGGCTATGTGGCCCTGATCGGCGTTGTCTTCGTCCTGCCGTTCGCCAGCCTGCCGTTTCGACTGGGGTTCAAACCGACCTTTCTGGATGCTGCGCTTGGCGCTCTTGTCTTCGTCTGGGCCTTGAAGCTGGTCGCGGGCGGACCGGGATTTTCCCTTTCCCGCTCCACGCGTAGAGCAAGACTTTCTCAGGCAAGGGAGTTTCTGATCTCCCCGATCGGGCTGCTGATTGGGTTGTTCATGCTGATGGCGGTCTTCAGCTTCATCTACGGCATGTCCCACAGCCGGCCTACGACCACTATCATCCGCCGCTTTGGTGAAATCCTGCTCGGTATCGGTCTCTTTTTTGTCGTCATCAACACAGTGCGCACGCAGAGAGAGCTGGCGTGGGTTTCGCGCTGGTTGTTCCTGGCGGCGTGGGCGTGCGCCTCGATCGCGGTGGTGTTCTACGTAGTTCCCGAAGCCTGGACTGTGCGCGTTCTGAATGCGCTGGCACGGTTCGACTATCCGGGCGGTTTCGGCGCGCTGCGCTGGATTGAAGACGACCCCGACGGCACGATGCGGGCGATCGGAACGGCGGTCGACCCGAATGTATTGGGGGGCATGATGATTTTGGCGGCGGCGATGGTCGGGCCGCAGCTCATTTCGCCGCATCCGCTCTTCCCCAGATGGCTGAGCATTCTGTTCTTCGGGACTATCGTCCTGGCGCTTTACTGGACATTCAGCCGCTCCGCCCTGTTCGGTATGGTGGCGGCGCTGGCCGTGCCCGCGGTGCTCAAGTACCGGCGTCTCCTGCCCATCGGAATCGTGATGGGTCTGTTGCTGTTTCTGTTGCCGGCTACGCAGGACTATGTTGCGCGTCTATTGGAGGGGCTGGCCGGCGAGGATGTGGCCACACAGATGCGCTTCGGCGAGTACAAGGATGCACTGATCCTGATCGGCCGCTATCCGCTCTTCGGTGTCGGATTTTCCGGCGTGCCCGACATTGACATCTATCTCGGTGTCAGCATGTTTTATCTGACCGTCGCCGAAAACATGGGCATCATAGGCCTCCTGATCTTTCTCGCGGTCATGACGGGATTTTTCGGCATGTTTGTAGCGGCTTGGCGAGGCGGTGTTGCGCTCGAGCGAGAGCCACTGCTGCTCGGTTTCGGCGGCGCTATCCTGGGCGCCCTCGTCAGCGGATTTGCCGATCACTACTGGTTCAATCTGACCTATCCGCATATGACCGTCCTGTTCTGGATGTTTGTCGGCCTGACCGTGGCGACCATGCTGATTGAGAGAGAAAGCGCCCAAATTCGAGGAGAGAGGGTAGAGAAGAGAGGAGAGAGAAAGGCCTTCTCTCTGAGTCATGAGCGCCAACTGGCAAGGACTTAGCAGTCACGAAAACTGTATGAAAGAGTCAACAAGAGGTCTGCACAGCGAAGTGAATGAGATGGGCAAGGTCCGTGTCGATCCGGTACCGGTTGCGCAGCCCGATTCGACGGCCGGATCAACAAGCTTCTCAGTGGACCTTCATCCTCTGCCCGCTGCGGTAGACGGCAAGGGTCCCGGCCAGCTTACGCGCGGGCGGCGGCCGGCCTGGCTGCGCGTGCGTTCGGCCGATACGCCCAAATTTCGCGAGCTCAAGCAACTTTTCCGGGGCAAGAGCCTGAACACCGTCTGCGAAGAGGCGATGTGTCCCAATATCGGTGAATGTTGGGGTCGGGGAACGGCTACCTTTCTGCTGATGGGGGATACCTGCACGCGCTCCTGCGGCTTCTGCAAGATCAAGACCGGGCGTCCCGGCCTGCTCGATCCGGACGAGCCGCGGCGCATTGGCGAGAGCGTGCAAAGCATGAATCTGCAGCACGCGGTGTTGACGAGCGTCAACCGCGACGAGCAGCCGGACGGCGGCGCCTGGGTCTTTGCCGAGAGCATACATTGGATCCGGCGCCTGCAGCCGGGATGCACGGTGGAGGTCCTGATTCCCGACTTCAAGGGAGACTGGGCGGCGCTGCAGACGGTGATGGACGCCAAGCCGGAGATCCTCAACCACAATACCGAGACCGTCGACCGCCTCTACAAGACGGTCCGCCCCCAGGCCCGCTACCACCGCTCACTCGAACTGCTGCAGCGGGCCAAGCGCGTCGATCCGCAAGCCCTGACGAAGTCGGGGATCATGATCGGGCTGGGCGAGACCTGGGAGGAGATCCTGGTGGTGATGGACGACCTGCGGGCGCACGACGTCGACATCATGACGATCGGCCAGTACCTGCAGCCGAGCCGGTTCCATCTGCCGATCGTGGGTTACTATACGCCCGAACAGTTCGACCGCCTGCGCGAGGAAGGCGAGCGGCGAGGGTTCCGCTGGATGGAGTGCGGACCGCTCGTGCGCAGCAGCTACCACGCCGACGGCCAGGCGCATCTGAGCCCGCGGAACGGCAGCAGTTAGTAGTCAGTAGTCAGTGGTCAGTGGCTTGTTGGCTCACCTGGTGTCGGGAATTGCATTGGGCTGGGTTGATGCAGGCGAACCTGGTTCGTTCTGTTCTGGCTGCAGGCCGAGCCGCTCTCGGGAGACTGCGATGTACTCCGGGGAGATCTCGTAGCCGACCCAGCTTCGGCCGGCATCCTGTGCGGCCACGGCGGTTGTTCCGCTGCCCATGAAAGGGTCCAGCACGACATCATTGGAGTAGGTGTAGAGTTGGATGCAGCGGGCCGGCAGCTCCACCGGGAATGGCGCCGGGTGCTTCACTTTCTTCGCTGACTCTGCTGCAAACTCCCATACACTTTTCGTCCATTCCAGGAAGTTGTCTCTGCCAATCGTCGCCTGTTTCTGATCGCATTCCGGCTTCTGGCGGGCGAAATCCCCTTTGCAGAAGACGAGGATGTATTCGTGCACGTCTCTCAGTACGGGATTTGAGGGCGAGCGCCAGCTGCCCCAGGCGCAAGACGAGCCTGCGCTGGCCTGTTTGTTCCAGATGATCTGGCCCCGCATCAGAAAGCCGACCTCCATCATGTCCGCGGTAATGAAAGCGCTCAGCGGCAGATATGGTCTGCGGCCGACGTTGGCGACATTGATACAGGCCCTGCCGCCGTGGACGAGCACGCGGTAGGTCTCTTCCCATACTTCCCTGAGGAAGCGGCGGTATTCCTCCACGCTCATATCTTCGTCGTAGTCTTTGCCCACATTGTAGGGGGGAGAGGTCACCATCAGGTGCACGCTGTTGTCGGGCAACTCGTGCATCGACCTGCTGCTGTGCGCGTAGAGGCGGTTCAGTTCAGGGATCGGGTTCTCTGGGGATGGACCGTCTTCAACCCTCTCTGTCTCCTCATATAACTTTCGGTCATAGAAGGCGCTTGAGTCATATCCTACCCTTGCGCTGGTCCCAAACGATTGCATTCTGTTCTTCGATTCTGACGTCTTGGCCACTCCGGGATTCTCCATCCAAAGCTGCCTGTGCTGCGGCATCGAATGCGGACAGGCGTGAGCAGACAGCGAGCAAACACCCGCCGAGTATGATTAACCGGCGCGGATATGTCAAGTCCTGCCAAAGCACGGGGTGCGGCCCAGATTTGGGGTGGGAACAATCTGGCGGGGAATCGGTGCCAGCAGTGGCTGGGGTTGTTTACCTGATTATGGAGAGAAGGAGGGCAGCCGCCAAGCCCGGCCTTACCGGGAAGTCCGCTGATTTGGGGGGTCCAGGGCAGGCACAACGGCGAGGAGAGAGTGGCGAGGAGTGAGGAGAGCGTGCCGAGGTTCTGTCTGAGTGGGACTGGCTCGGGTACTGGCGGGATCTGGTCGGGCTGGACACCTTCAATTAGGCACCTGTTACCAATATCGACACCCGGTCGGCGAGGCATGTTGTTGGCCGGGGGCGTTGCGGGGGCGGAGCCCCCGCACAAGGGAGGGCCGAATAGGCCCGACCGCCCAAATGCAAGGAGAGAGAGGAGAGAGTGCTCTGATTGCCCTGGAGAGATTAGATCGTGAACCGGACGTGGCTTAGTCCTCAGCTAAGACACGGAGAAGTTCGCCCCCATTCCGGGATGCACACCAGATTACTGGTTTCGGTCCAAAATGGATGGTGGGAGAGGACACCCGCAGGACGTGCCCCTACCGGCAGTTGGGGAGGGCGCGATTGTTTACTGAAGAGACCCCGAAATTATGCCTTCTGTAATCAATACAGTTATCATATGGCGGCATATCAAATGGCTTCCCGTCAGGAAGTAGACCAGGCTGGCGAGACGCGGATTCTCCGTCCCGCTTAGCGCCAGGCGACACCGTCAGACCAATTTACAAGGGGGTGAAATGGCTCGACAGGACTATTTCAACGCACGCGATACCCTGCAAACGCGCCGCGGGCCGGTTGCCATCTACCGGCTGGACGCTCTCGAAAACCTACCTTCGGCCAACGTGAACCGGCTGCCGTTCTCCATCAAGGTGCTGCTGGAGGCCGCACTGCGCCAGGCGGAAGGCTTCGAGATCACGCAAGACGCGATTGAAACCATCGCCGGCTGGGGGCCGGATACTGCCGGAAAAGTTGAGATCCCGTTCAAGCCGGCGCGTGTCATCCTCCAGGACTTCACCGGTGTGCCCAGCGTCGTCGACCTGGCCGCGCTGCGCAGCGCCATGGCGCGCATGGGCGGCGATGCCAACAAGATCAACCCGGTGGTGCCGGTCGACCTGGTCATCGACCATTCGGTGCAGGTGGACCGGTTCGGCTCGGCGGCCGCGCTCTTCTTCAATGCCGAGCGCGAGTTCGAGCGCAACCGCGAGCGCTACGAGTTTCTCAAGTGGGGCCAGCGCGCCTTTGACAACTTCCGCGTCGTCCCGCCGGCTACCGGCATTGTCCACCAGGTGAACCTGGAGTATCTGGCCAGCGTGGTGCAGACCTCGGCCGCGGAAGATTTCGACGCGCTGGAGGCGTACCCCGATTCACTCGTCGGTACCGACAGCCATACGACGATGATCAACGGCCTCGGCGTGCTCGGCTGGGGCGTGGGCGGCATCGAGGCCGAGGCCGTCATGCTGGGCCAGCCGATCTACATGCTCATGCCCGACGTCGTCGGATTCAAGCTGACGGGCGCGCTGCCCGAGGGTGCGACAGCGACCGACCTCGTGCTGCGGGCGACCGAGATGCTGCGCCAGCAGGGCGTCGTGGGCAAGTTCGTCGAGTATTTCGGACCGGGCCTGGGCCGGCTCAGCCTGCCCGACCGGGCCACGCTCGCCAATATGTCGCCCGAATACGGCGCCACCATGGGCTTCTTCCCGGTCGATCAGGAGACGCTGCGCTACCTCGCCGACACCGGGCGCGACCCGGAGACGATCGATCTCGTTGAACGCTACTGCAAGGAGCAGGGCCTCTTCCACACTGAGGACACGCCCGACCCCATTTTCAGCGAAACCATCGAGCTGGACATGGATACTGTGCGGCCCAGCCTGGCCGGACCGAAACGTCCCCAGGACCGCATCGCCCTATCCGACATGAAAGCGCGATGGAGTGGGATGCTCTCGGCGCCCGTGGGTCCGCAGGGTTTCGGCCTGGAGAGCGGGGAGCTGGAGAACAGCGCCGAAGTCAGTTTCAAGGGCACCGACTTTTCGCTGGAGCACGGCGACGTCGTGATCGCGGCCATCACCTCCTGCACCAACACCAGCAACCCAACCGTCATGATCGGCGCCGGCCTGCTCGCAAAAAAGGCGGTCGAACGGGGCCTGGACGTCAAGCCGTGGGTGAAGACCAGCCTGGCGCCCGGGTCGAAGGTCGTCACCAGCTACCTGGAGGCGAGCGGGCTGATCCCCTATCTGCAAGCCCTCAACTTCCATACGGTCGGCTACGGCTGCACGACTTGTATCGGCAACAGCGGCCCCCTGCCGCAGCCGATCCGCGACGCCATTCACGACGCCGACCTGGTGGCGGCCTCGGTGCTGAGCGGTAACCGCAACTTTGAAGGTCGTATCGGGCCCGACGTGCGCGCCAACTTCCTGGCATCGCCGCCGCTGGTGGTGGCCTACGCCATCGCCGGGACGGTGAACATCGACCTCGAAAACGACCCCCTGGGCTACGACCCCACGGGAGAGCCGGTCTTCCTGCGCGACGTCTGGCCGAGCCAGGAGGAGATCCAGGCCGAAATCCATCGCAGTCTCAAGCCGGACCTGTTCCGCCAGCAGTATGCCAACGTCTTCACCGGCAACGAGCAGTGGAATGAGGTGCCGATCTCCGGCGGCGAGCTCTACGCCTGGAGTCCTGACAGCACCTATATCCAGGAGCCGACCTTCTTCCAGGATATGGGCACCGACTTGCCGCCGGTGCAGCCGATCGTCGGCGCGCGCGTGCTGGCCGTCATGCCGGACAGCACCACCACCGATCATATCAGTCCGGCCGGCGCCATCGCGCCTGACAGCCCGGCCGGCCGCTTTCTGACCGAAAAGGGCGTCCCCCGCTCCGAATGGAACAGCTACGGCAGCCGGCGCGGCAACCACGAAGTGATGATGCGGGGCACCTTCGCCAACATCCGCATCAAGAACCAGATGCTGGACGGCGTGGAGGGCGGCTACACAGCCTACATCCCCGCGGCCGCCGGCCAGGTGACGGACGCCGCCGCAGGTCTTGAGGAGATGGCGATCTGGGATGCGGCAGCCAAATATGAGCAGGACGGCACGCCGCTGATCATTCTCGCCGGCAAGGAGTACGGCACCGGTTCCAGCCGCGACTGGGCCGCGAAAGGGCCCTGGCTGCAGGGCGTCAAGGCGGTGATCGCCGAGAGCTTCGAGCGTATCCACCGTTCCAATCTGGTCGGCATGGGCATCCTGCCCCTGCAGTTCATGGAAGGCCAGAACATGCAGACGCTGGACCTGAGCGGCTTTGAGACCTACGATGTTGTCGGTCTGACCGAAGAGATGAGACCCAATCAGGCGTATACCGTGCGCGTGACGCGCGAAAACGGAGTTGTCGGTGAGTTCGGCGTCACCAGCCGGCTGGACACGCCTGTCGAAGTCAACTACTACAAGAATGGCGGGATTCTGCACACTGTACTGCGGCGTCTCGTCAAGGAAGACTGAAAGAGGGAATGTCGCCTTATGGCTGTACGTACGGAAGGAAAACAGGAACGCTATCAGATGTCGGGATGGGACCTCAGCAGGCTGGTGCCGTCCGTTCCCGAGGCTAACGGGTCCGGGACGCCTGCGCCCTCCACTGCTGCTGTAGAAGAGTTGCTGGGGCAGCTTGAAGAGAGTGTCGCCGCGTTCGAGTCGCTGCGGGATGAGCTCTCAGCGCAGATGGAAACGGCAAGGCTGATTGATGCGATGCAACAGTACGAAGAGATCAATACGCAAGCCTACCGGCTCTTCGCTTACGGCAGCCTCTGGTTCTCGTCGGATACCCAATCGCCGGACGCGCTCACTTACACCAATCGCATGAATCAGTTGCATGCGGAGATAGGGAATCGAATGCTCTTCTTCGAGCTCTGGTGGAAAGGGCTGGACGAAGAAGAGGCCGAAGCCCTGCTACCGGATGCCGGTACCTACGCGGACTTCCGGCACTTTTTGCAGGATATGCGTCTCACCAAGCCGCACATGTTGGAAGAGAGCTCGGAACGCATTATCAACTTGAAGAACACCAATGGTTCCAGCGCGCTCACAACCATCTATTCGATGCTGACGAACAGGCTTGAGTTTGAGCTGGAGGTGGACGGCGAGTTGAAACAGATGACCCGCGAAGAGGTCATGGCACACGCCTACTCGGCTGACCCCGACATACGCGCCGCCGCCTACCAGTCCTTATACAAGGTGTACGAGGAAGAGGCGCCGATTCTGGCACAGATCTATATTAATCTGGTGCGGGACTGGTATAACGAGAACGTCACGCTGCGCAGCTACGAGTCGCCAATCGCCGTGCGCAATCTGAACAATGATATTCCGTACGCAGCCGTCCAGGCCCTGTTGGAGGTTGCGCGCCGCAACGCCCCTCTCTTCCAGCGCTATTTCACGCTCAAGGCCAAGTGGCTCGGTGTGGAAAAACTGCGCCGCTACGACATTTACGCGCCACTTATGGAGTCGTCACGCGACGTTTCCTATGACGATGCGGTCGAACTTGTCCTGGAAACTTTCACGAACTTTGATCTTGACTTCGCAAGCAAGGCCCAGCGCGTCTTCGACGACAACCACGTTGACAGCGAGGTCCGAAAAGGAAAGCGGGCCGGCGCCTTCTGCGCCACGGTGATGCCGAGCATCACGCCCTATGTACTCTTGAACTACACCAACAAGGTGCGCGACGTCGCCACCATCGCGCACGAACTGGGCCACGCCGTCCACAGCATGATGGCCGAGGACCACTCCATTCTGACCCAGCACTCCTCGCTGCCGCTGGCAGAAACGGCGTCGGTCTTTGCCGAAATGGTGATGAACGAACAGCTGCTGGCGGAGGAAAAGGATCCGCTGGTGCGGCGCGAGATTCTGGCTTCGAGCGTCGACGACATCTACGCTACAGTGATGCGCCAGGCATTCTTTACGATTTTCGAGGAGGACGCCCATAAGGCCATACAGGAGAACGCCTCACCCCAGGATTTGGAGCGTCTCTATTTCGAAAATCTGCAAGAACAGTTCGGCGACAGCGTAGAGCTGTCTGACGAATTCAAATTTGAATGGGTCAGCATCCCCCACATCTACCAGGTGCCTTTCTACTGCTATGCCTACAGTTTCGGCCAGCTGCTCGTGCTCTCGCTCTTCCGGCGCTACCAGCAGGAAGGCGACGCCTTCAAGCCGGGCTATATGCGATTGCTGGCACGCGGCGGGTCGGCGCGGCCGCAGGAGATCCTGGAGGAGGCCGGCATCGATATGACTGATCCCGACTTCTGGCAGGCGGGCTTCGATGTGATCCGGGATATGATCGACGAGTTGGAGGCGATGACCGTTTCGTGAAGCAGCCGGTGTCGTCGAACACCTGTGTGCTATTCCCTGGTCAATAACGGCCTTTCCAATAAGGGGAAGTAATGTTCAAGGAGCTCGATTGCGTCGTGCTCACCACAGATATTCCTGTGGACGGACTGAGGAAATCCGATGTGGGAACAGGCGTGCACGCCTATCCTGAAGGAAGGGCCTTTATTGTGGAATTCCTGGCGCAGGACGGCAGCACGGCGGCTGTTACCGAGGTGCTGCCGTCTCAGATTCGGGCCGTTACCGCAAGTGACATCACGCACGCGCGCACGACTGGAGTTCAGGCTTAGATCGTACCGGGCGTATATCGCTGTTCCACGACCCGTCATTTCAAGACGGGCAGTTCATCGGGAACAAAGGTAGACTGTCTCACCCTGTCGAGACAGGTTGTTTCAGCTTCTCAACTGGTGGGAAATGGGGGCAGAAAAGAAAAGATTGGGGAGTCGCCTAGGTTGCCCGAAACGTGGAACTCGAGCATGATCTACACGTCCTAGTCCCGCAATATTACCGGCCGCTCGCTTGCAACGAGCCAAAACCGGCCCGGACACTCTTTCTGAAAATTCTACGGGAACACTGTACCGACGGTGCGTGTATGCGGGCTTTCCTAGGCCCACGCCTACCCCACCAACCGCCGGACCTCCAACACATTCGGCAGACGCTCGATCCGCGTCATGATGCGGGTCAGCTGCGATATATTCGAGAGCTCCAACGTGGCGTTGATCAGCGCCACGTTGTTTTTCATTCCCGTCACAGCCTCTGCCGACCGCATGTTGATCTTCTCATCGGCCACAAGACCGGTTACGTCGCGCAGCAGACCGGCGCGGTCGTAAGCCTTGACCTGAATGCTGACCGGGTACATCTCCTCGCTCTTGGCCCCCCACTGCACTTCCACCAGCCGTGCATGGTCCGCCCGCTGGATCAGGGAGGCGATGTTGGGACAGTTGGTCTTGTGGATTGAAACGCCGCGCCCCTTGGTCACGTAGCCGACGATGGGGTCGCCGGGCACAGGGTTGCAGCAGCGCGCCGGATGCGCGAGCACGCCGTCCAGCCCGGCCACCTGCACACCGTCGATCGAGACGGTGCGGTGGGGGGTCTGCCTGGGAAGCTGCTCAGGCTCTTCTTCTTCGCTCTGCTGGCTGCGCTCGTATTCGATCACCCGCTGGGCAATCGTCTGGCTGGTCACGTCGCCGTAGCCGATAGCAGCCAGAAAGTCGTCCAACTGCTCAAAGCCGCAGATGCGGGCGACGAGTTCGTAGGGCTGGTCAACGCTCAACCGCTTCAGGTCCTTTTCCAGGATTTGTCGGCCCTGTGCGACGTTTTCCTCTCTGGCCTGCTTGCGGAACCATGTGCGGATCTTGCCCCGCGCCCGCGTGGTCGCCACATATCCCATGTTGGGGTTGATCCAGTCGCGGCTGGGTCCCCCCCGCTTGGCTGAGATAACCTCCACCTGGTCGCCGTTGTGCAGCTGGCAGTCCAGGGGCACGAGGCGGCCGTTGACCTTGGCGCCGCGGCAGCGATGGCCCAGCTCGGTGTGGACGCGGTAGGCGAAGTCGATCGGCGTGGAGCTGTGCGGCAGGTCGATCACGTCCCCGCGCGGCGTAAAGACGTAGACGCGGTCCTGGAACACGTCCGTCTTCATGCCGCTGACGAACTCCTGGGCATCGGTCACGTCCTGGCGCCATTCCATCAGCTGGCGAATCCAGGCGATCTTGTTGTCCAGGTACTGGTTGGCCTGTCTGCCCTCCTTGTAGCGCCAGTGTGCGGCGATACCGAACTCGGCTACCTGGTGCATCTCTTGCGTGCGGATCTGCACCTCCATCGGCTTGCCGTTCGAGCCGACCACGGCGGTGTGCAGACTGCGGTACATGTTGTCCTTGGGGCTGGCGATGTAGTCGTCAAATTCGCCGGGGATGGGGCGCCAGTGGCTGTGGACTACGCCCAGTGTCGCATAGCAGTCGGCGACCGATTCGACGATGATGCGGAAGCCGTGGAGATCGTAGATCTGGTCGAACGGCACCTCCTTGCGCCGCATCTTTCGGTAGATGCCGTAGATATGCTTGGGGCGTCCGTTGATTTCCGCCTTGATGCCGGCCTCATTCAGCGCCTTCGCCAGGGTGGCCCGGGTCTCATCCATCCAGCTGACCCGCTCAACCCGCTTCTGGTCCATCGCCCGCGACAGGTTGCGATAGGTCACCGGTTCGAGGTAGCGGAAACTGAGGTCCTCCAGCTCCCATTTTATCTGCCAGATCCCCAGCCGGTTGGCGAGGGGGGCGAAGATCTCCAGCGTCTCGCGGGCAATGCGGCGGCGCTTGTGTTCCTGGTGACCCTCCAACGTGCGCATGTTGTGGACGCGATCGGCCAGTTTGATAAGCACGACGCGGATGTCCTCGACCATGGCCAGGAACATCTTGCGCAGGCTTTCGGCCTTTTCGTCGGCGACGCTGTGGCGCATATTGCTCAACTCTTTGATGCGGTTGAGCTTGGTGACGCCGTCCACCAGTTCGGCTATTTCCCGGTTAAAGTTCTTCTCCAGGTAGTCGATGGTGTAGACCGAGTCCTCGACCACGTCGTGCAACAGGGCAGCCGCCAGCGTGTCCGCGTCCAGCAGCAGCTCGGCCAGTATGTTTGTCACGTCGATTGGGTGCAGGATGTACGGCTCGCCCGTCATGCGCGTCTGTTCGCGATGGGCGTCGCTGGCGACGAGATAGGCGCGCAGAATCGTCAACCTCTCATCGGCGCTGAAGTAGTCCGGCAGCTTCGTGTACAGCTCTTCAAGCGCTTTGATTTCGTGCAGGTTCAGGAGCGGCTGGAGAAACAGCTTGCCGCCGCCTACCGGGGGTATGGCCTCAAGAGGGATGCTTCGTAGGAGCGGACTGTCCGTAGGAAGCCCGTTCTGCTCTGCGTTTATCAGGTCTGGCTGGTCGCTGGAATCCGCAGCGGTGAGGTCCGGCGCCAGTTCGGTTCCAGCCATGGTTAGCTCTTTTGGCTACATCCTTTCACGGAAAGCTCAGGTATTCCCGTAGTCTGAATTGCAGACAACCTAACTCGGCCCGAATTATAGCAAGAAATTGGTAGTTGTCGCAATGCGACTGAAAATGGACCTCTCTTGGTATTCTACCGGTCCAATTGTGACCGAATTCGGGAATTTACTCTGGTAATTTAGGCTTCGGGCCGCTTTGGAGGCTAATTCCAGGCACTCGCGTCCACTAAGAGTCGATAAGAGACGAGTCCTGTTCAAACCGCCTACGAACGGTCTATGATGTGACGCGCAGCCTCAGTCCGGCCGCCGCCGGCCGGCGCGAGCCGCATGACCTGCTATCGCGAAGCGGTTTTTGCCCGCACGTCTCAGGGAGCCGGTCCATCGCCGTCAACAGTGTCCCCATGCAGGAAACTCGCCACCAACTCGCGGATGGTAGTCTGCGGGGCCTGGGACGCGTCGAACCAACGGATGTCGGGGATCCGCCGAAACCAGGTGTACTGGTGACGGACGAAGCGGTGGGTTTCGATCTGAATGCGCTCGACTGCTGCCGGAAGCGTGGTCTCGCCGCGCAGATACTCAGCAATTTCCCGGTAACCCAGGCTGGAAAGGGCCGGCAGGTCAGGCGCATAGCCCGCCGCCAGCAGCGATGCCATCTCCTCGACCAGTCCGGCATCCACCATTTCATGAACGCGGCGGTCGATGCGTTCGTGCAGGAGTGGACGCGGCAGGTCGAGGCCGATCTTGAGGATGCGATAGGGGGGCGGCGCGGCCGTTTCCAGTTCGCTCTTCCTGCGGCCCGTTGTCTGCACGATCTCCAGGGCACGGATGACCCGGCGCATGTTGTTGGGGTGGATCTGCGCGGCCGCATCGGGGTCGGACGCCTGCAGCCGGGCGTGAAGCGCGGCGCGTCCGTTTTCCTGCGCGAACTTCTCCAGTTCGGCCCGCAGCGCCGGATTGGGCGCGACCTCCGGAATCTGCAGCCCTTCTGTCACAGCCCGCAGATAGAGGGCCGAACCGCCTACGAGAAAGGGTACGCGCCCCCGCAGGTGGATGGCGTCGATCGCGCTGAAGGCCAGCTGCTGATAAGTCGCCAGCGCCATCTGTCTGTCGGGAGGCTGTATGTCGACGAGGTGATGGGGAACGCGCGCCTGCTCCGATTCAGTCGGCTTGGCGGTGCCGATGTCCATCCCCTGGTAGATCTGACGGCTGTCGGCGCCGACGATCTCGCCCTCAAAGCGGGCCGCCAGGTCGAGGCTGAGAGAGGTCTTGCCGACAGCCGTCGGGCCCAGGATCACGACCAGCGGCGGCCGTGCCGTCGCCTGCTCATCCGGTGACGGCATGGCGGATATGCTCCACGCTGATCAACTTGCCGGACCTGTCCATCTGCACAGCCACGGCGTCGATGCGCCAGGGGCCCAGCCACTTCGTTTCCTGCACGTATATCGCCGCCAGATCCCGCAGCTTTTTCTGCTTTCTGTGCGTAAAGGCCTGCAGCGCGGAGCCGAAAGCCCGGCCCCGCCGGGTGCGTACCTCGACCACGACCAGCCATCGTGAATCGGACGCGCCCCGGCTGAAGTCCGGGGCGCGTTCCTCCGCAATAATGTCCAGTTCACCGGTCCGGCAGCGCCAATTTCGTTCGACGATGCGCAGGCCGGCCTCCTGCAGGGCGCGTACTGCAATCAGCTCGCCCTGTGTACCCAATGATCGACGCCCATCATTCACGCATCCTGACTCCTCTGCCGCTGCGCTAGTTGGGCGTCGTGTCCACCGTCGGCACGATGCCGGGGCCGGGCAGGACCAGTGTCGGCGTCACGCCTTCAGGCGTAAAGATCACCTTGTCGGTGCTCTTGAGCGCGCTGGCGTTGGCCTGGGCAATCAGCAGCTGTACGTATTCAGGCCGTCCCGCGTACAGTGTTGCCAGAGCGGATTCGACGGCGATCTGTGCCTTGGCCTGTTCTTCGGCGGCCACGGCCAGTGCCTGCGCGATCTCGATGTCCCGCTGCGCGGCCAGCAGCTCATTCTGCTTCTGCGCCTCGATAACTGCACGCTCCGCCTCGACGCGGGCAAGCTCGTTGGCGCGCTCGGCTTCGATTACGGCTCTCTGCGCGGCTACCTTCTGTTCCTCCAGCTGGGCCAGGGCGGTCTGCTGGCGTGCCTGTTCCTGGATCCGGCTCTGCTCGATGCGGATCTCACCTTCCTGGCGTGCCTGCTCGGCGACGGCCTGGGCTTCCGCCCGCAGCTTGTCCTGGGCCGCTTTCTCCGTCTCCAGCCGGCTCTGCACGATTGCGTCCAGCGCAGACTGCACGGCACCCGACAGAATCACATCCGGCACCACCAGGTTCTCCACGCGGAGACCGAAATTGGCCGCCCGTTCGTTCAGTTCATCGTCGATGCACTGGCGCAGAATGTCCCTGGCCGTACCGACGACGTTGTCGTCGAAGGTGCGGTCACCGACACATACCTTCATCGCCTGGCGCGCCTGGTCCTGCATGCGGCTGCGGGCCAGGTCATCCTGCAGATAGATGCTCCTGTACTGGGCCCACAGCGCCTGGATCATGTCCGCCTGGCTGATGTTCGGGCGGAAGATATCGCCGCTGACCATCAGGCCGATCCGTTGCTTGTCCTTGGTGATGATCTCCTGGTCCTCTACGTTGAACGGGATCGCCTGGCTGGAGACGCGTACGATCTGGACAAAGAGGCCGACGTCGGTATAGACGCCCGGACCTACCACGTTCTTGATTCTCCCTCCCTGGAACTGAACACCCACCTCCTGCTCGTCTACGCGCTCGAACGCGTAGAAGAAGTTGCGGGCAAAGAGCATCAGAAAGAGGACTACGACAACGATTACAATCACCATGACGAATGGTGACCCGCTCGGCATCCTTCTGGGGACTCTGGGGACATTACCTAAACTGTTCATCTGCTTCTCCTTTCGAGGGAAATCTCGGCGCGCTCCTAACTTGAGCGGCCGCTCGTCACAGGCGTCCTGTTACTGGCTATACCTTACCATACTTTAACATTCTCTCCCCTTTAACTGCTGACATCACCCGGACAATTTACAGATAAAGTGGGGCACAGATCTGTCAGCCGGGCTCCCGAGCCCTGCCTGCCCCCCTGGGAGCATCTTTTGAACCCTCCGGCGCGTCCCGGACGGCTGAGTGCCTTCCAATGAAGGTGTAATCTTTCGCATAACTCGGGCAGCAACGGAGCCATGTCCTGTCTGCAATCGACTTTGAGGCAATGTTATCTCTCTCACTAACCACTGTTCACTAACCACCGACCACTGCAGTTCTGGGCGGTCGGGCCTAATCGGCCCTCCCTTGTGCGGGGGCTCCGCCCCCGCAACGCCCCCTCTCCTACAACACGCCTCGCCGACCTGGTGTCGATATTGGTAACAGGTCCCTAATCGAAAGAGGTTCGCCAACCCACGTCCCGCCCTACCCATCAAATCACCGCGGGGCCAGGCCTTGCCCCCGCCTCCGCACCCTACCCCCGCCGTCTTCCCCTTCCCCTCAACCGCTCCTCTAGGGGCAGGCCTTGTGCCTGCCCTGTACCTTTCTCAAAGGCCGCAAACAGGTTCCGCCCCCGCTGGCACAGTTCCCACGCCAGACTGCCTCCACCCCAAGTCGGGCACGCATCCCAAAAGGCGTCGGACTTGACACAAGGCCGATTCCTGGATTACTATGGGCGCCAACAACTGAATCGAGCCTTTTGGCAAGGATGCCTGCAATCGGTCAATCTCTATGTCGATACGCTGAAATCCTGTCAAAACTCTTATCAAGAGAGGTGGAGGGGCCGGCCCTGTGAAGCCTCGGCAACCGGCGTTGCTACGGAGAAATCCCGCAGCGTGACAGGTGCCAATTCCGGCGGTGTGGATGCACCGGCAGATGAGATGCTCTGGACAGCTAGACCCCAGCCCTCTTCCGTGTATCCGCAGGAAGAGGGCCTTTTGATTCCCAGACCGGCCATTTTGGCGGTGACAACGTTTTCGGAATACCGAAATGCGTTGCAAAGGAGACAACATGACTACATCCGGTACGACCATATCCCAGAACACCGGCACGGAACCTCGCCCCGACGGCGAGTCACCACTGGCCGCCCCCAACGGCCAGGGTCCTGAGAGGGAAACCCCGAGCCTGTCCGGCCAGACACAGGCCGTCCACGCAGGAGAGAAGCGCTATATTTCCCACGATAGCGTGACCGTGCCCATCGTTCAGACCAGCACCTACACCTTCGAGGACACGGCCAGTCTGATCAGCTATATGGAAGAGCACATGTTCTGGGATGTACCGGAAAGGGAGGAGTACGGACGCTACGGGAACCCGACCGTGCGCGCGGCTGAGGCAAAGCTGGCCGCGCTCGACGGCGCCGAAGATGCGCTCCTGCTCTCCAGTGGCATGGCCGCCATCACGACATCGCTCTTCATTCTGCTCAGTCAGGGCGACCACTTCGTCATGACCGAAGACTGTTACCGCCGCACGCGCGGTTTCTGCAACACCTTTCTCACCCGCTTCGGCATTTCCTGTACCACCGTCGCCCCCGGCGACTATGACGCCATCGAAGCCGCCATCCGGCCCGAGACCAAGTTGATCTTCTCCGAATCGCCTACCAACCCTTTCCTGCGCTGCGTGGACTATGCCCGCCTCGTCGACATCGCCAAGCGCCACGGTCTGCGTACCATCATCGACACCACCTTTGCCACGCCCTGTAACGTCCGCCCCCTGGAGTACGGCATCGATCTCGCGATCCACAGCGTGACAAAGTATCTGGCCGGTCACAACGACCTGCTCGCGGGCTGCGTAACCGGAAGTTTCGGCATCACCACCGCCCTGCGCCAGTCCCAGGGCATCTTGGGCGCGGTCGTCGACCCCCACTGCGCCTATCTGATCCTGCGCGGTCTGAAAACGCTCGGCCTGCGTATGCGCCAGCACAACGAGAGCGCGATGCGTATCGCCCGCTACCTGGAAGACCATCCGAGGATCCGCCGCGTCTGGTATCCCGGTCTCGAGAGCCATCCCGACCACGAGGTCGCCAGGCGCACAATGGCCGGTTTCGGCGGGGTCATCAGCTTTGAGGTCGAAGCCGACGGACCGACGACGAGCCGCTTTATCGACGCCTGCAGCATCTCGCGCATCGGTCCCAGTCTTGGCGGCGTGGAGAGCCTCATCGAGCAGCCGGCTATCGTCAGCTATTTCGATCAAGACCCGGAATACCGGCGGTCATTGGGCATTACCGACGAGCTTGTGCGACTGAGTGTCGGTATCGAGGACACGGACGATCTGATTGCAGATTTCGGTCAGGCGTTGGCCCAAATGTAGATTCTCAGGCCTCTGCGCTTAGGTCAGTCCCTTGCCACCGTCGCTACGAATGCATTTCAACCGACCAAATCCTGTGGTAGCAGTGCCGCGGCTTCTTACTCTCATCATCTCTCTCCTCCTGATCAGCGCCTGCGCACGCGCCCAGCCCTCCCTGGCCTCGGCCGATGTCGTCGACGTCCTCAGCCGTCCTGTCGATGACAGCTTCGCCCGCGCCCTTGAGCCTCTCGATTTCCGGTTTCCCCGCGACCACGGTCCCCACAACGACTACGCCACCGAGTGGTGGTACTACACCAGCAACCTGACCGGCGAGGACGGCGGCGAATACGGCTTCCAGCTCACTTTTTTCCGCAGCGCACTGGCGCCGGGTGAATCCAGCCGGCCGTCCGACTTCGCCGCGCAGCAGATCTACATGGCACACTTCGCCGTCACCAACGGCCCCGCAGGCCGCCATGTCAGCTTCGATCGTTTCAGCCGCGGCGCCGGCGGCGTCGCCGGCGCGACCGGCTCGCCGCGATACGAAGTCTGGCTGGACGACTGGCAGGCTCAGGAGGCAGGGCCGGGTCGGTTCCGCCTGCAGGCCGCAGCCGAGGCCGACAACGGTCCCGTCTCAATCGATCTCACCCTCACCGAAACGCGCCCACCCCTGCTCCACGGTGAAGCCGGCTACAGCCGCAAAGGGCCGGAGGCCGGCAACGCCAATCATTACTACAGCCTCGTGCGTATGGAGACTTCAGGCGTTCTCGTCTTCGAGGGTGCACAAGTTTCCGTCACCGGCCTCAGTTGGATGGACCACGAGTTCGGGACCTCCGCCCTCAGCGGGGACGCGGTCGGCTGGGACTGGTTCGCGGTCACATTGGACAACGAAGTCGTCCTCATGTTCGCCGAAATCCGCACAGAGTCCGGCGCGTCCCAGGACATCTTTGAAGGCACCCTCAGTTTCCCCGACGGCCGCCAGGTCCCCATCCATCCGGACGACTTTACCCTGACGCCAACAGGGCAGTGGACCAGCCCGGACAGCGGCACCGTCTACCCCAGCGGCTGGCGCGTCACCTTCCCCGCGCATGAAATCGAACTGATTATCGACCCGCTGATCGACGATCAGGAGATGGACGTCGCCTTTTCCTACTATGAAGGCGCCACCGTCGTGCGCGGCACAATGAACGGCGAGACCGTCGCCGGTCGCGGCTACGTGGAGTTGACCGGCTATGCGGAGGGCGGATTCCAGCGGTAGCCGACTGTAAACGCGAAGTTTTGCCAAACTCCCCAAATAGGTCCACAATGGAAAGGAACGTCACCGCCTGTAGCGCGGTCGAAGTGTTCGACCGTTCATGTTTTCATCCATTTGGGATGGGGGAGCCGGACCGATGAAACTGCAGAATTCAAAGGCGAAATCAAATGCGGCCGCGGCCGACTCACGTCCGGCCTCGCCCAAATTGGCAGTTCCTCACCTGAGGCTGGTTGTCATTGTACTGCTGGCTGCACTCCTTGTGGCAGCCTGCGGCGGCGGAGACGAGCCTGCCTCGGACGCCGAGGAAGCCCCGGCTGCCGCCGATACGCCAACGCCGGTGCCCGAGCCCGATCCGACGGATACGCCCGTGCCGGAGCCGGAGCCGACGAACACGCCTGAACCAGAGCCAGAACCGCCGCCCACTGCCGCGCCGCAGGAGGAATCGGCAGCCGAGAGCGCAGAAATGCCCGGTACCGGGCAGACGTTTGTAATCGTGGCCGAAGATTCGGAGGCGCGCTTCAGCATCGATGAGCTGCTATTTGGCCAGCCCAAAACAGTGATCGGCACAACCAACGCGATCACGGGGGAAATTACAGTTGATGCGGCCAACCCTTCCGCCAGCGTCATCGGACCGATCCAGGTCGAAGCCGGTACGTTCGTCACCGATAACGACCGCCGCAATGGCGCAATCAGACGCTTTATCCTGCAGTCCAACCAGTACCAGTTCGTAACTTTCAGCTCAACAGAACTTTCCGGCATGCCGGATTCCGTGGCCGTCGGTGACGACATCGAGTTTGAAGTTACGGGTGAACTGACGGTTCGCGACGTGACAAATCCTGTGCTCTTCATTGTTACCCTGCAGGTCGTTTCCGAAACTGAACTGCGGGGCAGCGCGGCCACAATTGTTGTCAGAGACGACTTCGACCTCACGATCCCGCAGGTGCCGAACGTCGCCAACGTGGGCGAAGAGTTTATCGTCGAATTCGACTTTGTGGCCCGGGTGCAGTAGATTTGCTGCCTGGCGTCCAACCATCAATATCTTTCTGGCTGACCACTAACCTTCGGAGGCCCTTTCGACTTGCCCGAGTCGCAACAGCCAACTATGGTAACCGGTGCCGCGGTTGAAGTCGAGGCTCTGCGCCAAGGCTTCAACCGCGGTTTCGCCGACTACCGGTACAATATGCAGATGGACCCGTCCGGCATGCTCGGGCATCTGCACCGCTCCAACATCGACCCTGAAGACTGTGCAGTCCTGGTGGCGGAGGAGGAGGGGCGGCTGCAGGGCGTGGGCGCTGCCCTGCTGGCCGTGCGCGGAGACGAAGGTTGGTGCGGCGGCCTCAGCGTTGACCCGGCGTATCGCGGCGGCGGCTGGGGCAGGCAGCTTATGGAGCATCTCAAGCGCCGCGCCGTCGAGCGCGGTGTTCGCCGCATCCTGCTGGAGGTGCTGGTCTCCAACGACCACGCCCGCTCCGTGTATCGCCAGGTCGGCTTCAAGCGCTTGCGGGAGCTGCTGCTGTGGGAGCGGGATCCCCGCCAGGGCCCCCTTCCGCTTCCCTACGAGCGCCTGGAAGAGACCGATCCGGCCCGGATTCTGCGCGAATTCTACCACTGGCACGAGCTGCCTACGATCTGGCAGCGCCGCGCCCGCAGCCTGCTCAACTACGTGGAGCAGCACGGCTGTGTCGGCCTCACCATCCCGGCCAGGGACGGCGCGCCGGTCGCCTATGTGCTGGTTTCTCCGTCGTCATCGTCCGGTGTGCCGGCCGGGGGCCAGCCGGCAGCGCGCCTTCGGATCCTCGACATCGCCGTCGATCCGGAGGCCAACCTTCAGGACGCCGCCCGCCCGCTGCTGCAAGCTCTCCAGCTTCGCTACGTCGACGCCAGGTTGACGCTTATGGACCAGCCTGCGGACAGCCGTCTGAACCCGGTATTCGCCTCGCTCGGCTTTCGCGTTTTCGACCGCCAGTATGAAATGGCGGTGGATCTTGCCGAGAGTCCACCCGATACAGATCACTGAAGGCAGGGGGTTATCGCCCCCTGCTGCACCAGGAGACCCACGAGTGATGAATGACCCGATTCGTGTAGCCGTAACCGGCGCCGCCGGCAATATCGGCTATGCCCTCATCTTTCGCATCGCCAATGGCGACCTGTTTGGCCCCGATCAGCCTGTTATCCTCCAGCTGCTGGAGATTCCGCCCGCGATGGGCGCACTCGAGGGCGTCGCAATGGAGTTGGACGACTGTGCCTTCCCCCTGCTCTCCGATACGATCCTGACCGACGATCCGGACGTTGCCTTTGCCGGAGCCAACTGGTCCCTGCTGGTCGGCGCCCGCCCCCGCACCGCCGGTATGGAGCGCAAAGACCTGCTCAGCGCCAACGGCCCTATCTTCGTCACCCAGGGTAAGGCGATCAACGACAACGCCGCCTCCGACGTCCGCGTCGTCGTCGTCGGTAATCCGGCCAATACCAACTGCCTGATCGCCATGCACAACGCCCCCGACGTGCCCCAGGAACGCTTTACCGCCATGACCCGCCTCGATCACAATCGCGCCCAGAGTATGCTCGCCAAAAAAGCCGGGCGGCCGCTCCACACGGTCAAGAATGTGGCCATCTGGGGCAATCACAGCGCCACCCAGTATCCCGACCTCTTCCATGCCAGCATCGACGGCCAGCCGGCAGCAGCCGTCGTCGCCGACTTCTCCTGGATCAGGCGGACATTTATCCCCGCCGTACAGCAACGCGGCGCCGCCGTGATCGCGGCCCGGGGCGCCAGCAGCGCGGCCAGCGCGGCCAACGCCTGTATCAACCACGTGCAGAGCTGGTACGGAGGCGCGACCACGGACGACTGGGTCAGCATGGGCATCCCCGGCACCGGCGCCTACGACTTTCCCGCCGGCGTGATATTCAGCTATCCCGTGACAGTTGAGGATGGTGCCTACCAGATCGTGGAAGGGCTGCCGCTGACCGACTTCGACCGCGACGCCATCACCGCCAGCGGTCAGGAGCTTCTCGAGGAGCGCGAGGCTGTTGCAGACTGGTTGGCCTGATCGGGTCGCCCTCTTTTCGGGAAAAAGGGAAAACCCGCGCTTCTGCCGGGCTTGAAGGACTGACCGGCCTGTCGCTGCCGGTAGAGCAGAGGAACTGGATCGCTGCTCGTACAAACTCAGCACAGAGCTGTTCAGTCGTTTCGGCTTTCCGACTCCTCCGGCACCGGATCCACCAAACCCTCGATGACAATTTCCCGATAGGATCGATCGACCGACGCCTCCAACTCCGTCTCCAGCTCGTAGTGGATCGCCAGTTGCACCACGGCGCGCATCACGTCCTGCAGCTCCTTCGCGAACGCGGCCCGGTCAGGAGCACCCAGCTTCAGCGCCTTTACCCCCTTGCGCTCAAAATGGTTCACCTGGCTGGCCACCTCCCCGCACTCCTCAGCCAGCCGCGTGACAATATAGAAGGGATCGTCCCCGTCCTGGAAGCGGTTGTTCAGCCCCTCGGCGATTTTGTAGAGCTTGTCTATCATAGTCTGTCACTCCCCCAGCCTGTCGAGTATGCGCTGCAGCTCGGCGGGCAGCGGTGACTCGAACACCCGCTGCTCTTCCGTTCCGGGCAGTCGGATGCCCAACCGGTGCGCGTGTAGAAAAGGGCGCTTCAGCGCCAGGCGCGGCCGTTTATACCCGTACTCCGTGTCGCCGGCCACGGGATGTTTGCGCCAGGCAAAATGGACCCGTATCTGGTGCGTGCGTCCCGTGTGCAGATGCGCGCGCACAAACGAAAAACGTACCGTCTGCCCGCTCGACATGTCCTCGTAGACGCGCAGGCACTCGTACTCGGTTACAGCCTCGCGTGCACTGGCCGCCGGTCCCTCAGTACCGGTCGCACCACGAAGTCCGGAGGGAGCCGGCAACACCGCCATGCGCTGCCGCCGCGTCGGATGGCGGCCGATCGGCGCGTCGATGCGGCCCCGCGGTGGCTCGACCCTGCCCTCCAGCAGCGCCAGGTACTCCTTATACACGGTCCGGCCGGCGAACTGTTCCTGCAGAAAGCGCATCGTCGTGTCGTTTTTGGCCACGACGATCACGCCGGACGTGCCTTTGTCCAGCCTGTGGACGATGCCCGGCCGCTTCTCCCCGCCGATCCCTTCCAACTGCGGGCAATGGTGAAGAACTGCGTTTGCGAGGGTACCTGCTGTGTGGCCCGGCCCCGGATGGACGACCAGTCCGGCCGGCTTGTCAATGACGAGCAGGTCGCTGCTTTCGAAGATGATGTCAAGAGGAATGTCTTCAGGCCGCAGTGAAGATTCCACCGGAGCCGGTGGCACCGCGACTTCGATCTCAGCTTCGGCTTCCAAGGGCAGTCCGGCCTTGCCGGCGCGCAAGCCGTCGACGGTGACCAGCCCTTCTGTAATCCAGCGCTGGATTGCGCTGCGGCTCTCCTCTTCGAACTGGTCCGTCAGCCAGCGATCCAGGCGCTGGCCGGCTGCAGACGGGGGAACGGTAAACTGGTGCACATCCTGGCTCTCGCTGTCCACCCGCTCCCTTGGCTACGCCTCCGACGACCCGGCTGCACCGATCTCGATGGACTCCTCCTTAGCCTGCTTGGAGGCCTGAATGTCCTGGTAAAGAATGACGGCCGCCAAGGCAATCACACTGCATACGATTGACGAATCGGCGATGTTGAAGTTTGGCCAGTAGTAGACGCCGGGCACACCGATTTTGACGAAATCGGTTACGTAGCCCTGCATAATGCGGTCGATTACGTTGCCCAGCGCGCCCCCTACCTGGAACCCGAGCAGTATTCGTATCAGTCGCTGATCGTCCGGCAGATGGCGGATTGCGTAGTAGAAAACGCCAACCGTCACCACCGCCGCAATGACGATGAAAACACTGCCTGCCCCCTGCAAAATGCCGAACGCCGCGCCGTAATTGTCAACGTGCTCGAAGACAAAATACTCGCCCAGGGCAGGTATCGGAATAATATAGTCGAACTTCGCGATGTTCTGGCGCACCAGCTCCTTCGTCCACTGGTCCAGCGGAATTACAATCGCCGCCACCAGCACAATGATCCACGTGCGTCCCGCCACTTTCTTGAACATCGATTCGTTTTCGGGCATTGACGATCTCCTTTTTGACTTGCGCTGAAATTCTAACACAGCACGCGAAAGATGGGGAAAGGAGTCAACCGTGCTATACTTGCTTGACCTTCATCCCCTGGGACCTGTCTTACGCTTTTCGGAGAACCTGAATGGCCCGTGAAATCACAGTTGCTCTCGTGCAGATGGCCCCCGCGCTTACCAGCGCCGAGGAAAACCTGCGCAAAATGGGCGAATTTGTCGAGCGCATCTGCACGACACAGCAGACCGATCTGATCGTCTTCCCGGAGCTCAGTTATACCGGAACTGAACTGGGACTGCGTGCCACGACGCTGGCAGAACGCGTGCCCGGCCACGCCACAAACTATCTGGCAAAACGGGCCGACGATTTCAACACGCATGTCGTTTTCGGCCTGGTCATCAAGGAGAAGGTCGAGAGCATTCTCTATAACGGCCTGGCCTGTCTGGGCCCGGACGGCGAGATCATGTCCTCCTACCACAAAGTGCACCTTTTGGGCGAGGAGCGTCAGGTCTACCGTTCCGGCTTCCGCTTCATCAACGTCGATGCCGATTGGGGGCGCTTCGGCCTCATGGTCGGATCCGACCTGATCTTTCCCGAAGCGGCGCGCAGCCTGACCCTGGACGGCGCCGAACTGATCGTCCTCCCCGCCAACTGGGAAATCGGTCACCATGAGCAGTGGCGGGCGCATATCGTCAGCCGCGCCACCGAAAACGCCCTCTTTGTCGCCGCGGCCAACCGCGTCGGCGAGGAGCCCACGATGCAGTTCGCGGGCGATTCCATCCTGGCAGGACCGGACGGAGAGCTATATACGGTCCTGGAAGAACCTATGGAAGGCTATGCCGTCGCCACCATCGACCTGGACCGCGTAAGGACAATCCGCGAAGAGCGCCAGCTGATTCAGTTTCGCGAGCCCAACGCCTACAGGACCATCGTCAGGAAGTACTGACGCAACATTGCCGGCTGTCTGTGTATCGGACCGCCGCTGAAAGTGAAATGATGTCCGAGGCAGCGCAGTCATCCCAACGGTTGTTCAAATCGTTTACCAGTGGGGACTGGAATAACCAGTCCGCAATGACCGACTATCGCGCTGAGTGGTTCAACTCCCTTTTGGTCGAGCGCGCCGCCTGGACTGATCAGGCGCCCACTCTCGAACTGCTCGATACCGTGATCGGCGCGCCGGGCTATGTCTGGTTCCGTTTCTGGCTCCCCGACCTGGATCAGATGGTCGAAAAGTACTTTGACGCCGAAGGCTCCGCCATCGGTCTCTACCTTCCTGTCTGCAGGCCCTTGCAGCGCCAGGACAAAGCCTACCGTACTTCGGATCTGATCCTCGCCATTTGGTATAATGCCGACAAGCGGGTCTTCGTTCTGCGCGAGGAGGAGTTTGACGAGGTTGTGCGCGCCCAGGGGCTCAGCAGCCAGGAGGCTGAACGAGCCGAAGCCCGGATTCGTGAATTGACTGCCGCAATCTTTCGCGAGGAGTTTCCACCACCGCTGGTGCGCAACTTTGCCATCGCTATGGAAAAGAGTCTGTCCCGTTCGCAATGATCGCTATTGTTGACTACGGCGTTGGCAACCTGCGCAGTGTCTACAAATCCTTTGAGACCGTAGCTGCACCCCTTGGGATTCAGGTCGATATCGTCGACCACCCGGTCGATTTCAGCCGCTGGCGGGCGCTTGTTCTGCCGGGGCAAGGCGCATTCGGAGATAGCGTCAACAATCTGCGCCGCCAGGGATTCGAAACCCCTCTTCTGGACAGCGTAGCCGCGGGTCTTCCCCTGCTGGGCATCTGCGTCGGCATGCAGATGCTTTTTGACGAGAGTGAGGAGATGGGCCTTCACGAGGGGCTCCACCTCATCCCCGGCCGCGTGCGCCGCTTCCCCGACAAGATGCCGGACCCGCACCGCAACGGCCGCAGCCTGCGCATTCCTCAAATCGGCTGGAACCAGTTGCACCAACAGCGCCCCGATCCACTGCTGGCAGGCGTTCCAGACGGCGCCTACGGCTACTTTGCCCACAGCTTTTTCTGCGATGCCGCTGAGCCGGACGCCGTCCTGACCCTTACCGATTACGGCGTCGACTACCCCTCCATCGTCCGCCACCGCAATGCCTGGGGTATCCAGTGCCATCCCGAGAAAAGTCACACGGTCGGCCTGCATATCCTGCGCAACTTCATACAGACTGTCGAGAGCCAGCCGGATGTTGAGAGCATTTGAAACGAGGCTGAAATTTGAGTTCCTGCGCCTCTCACAGTACGAATTGCCCCCGCGTGCAGAGTGCGGGCAGCCCTTTCATGCGTTGCCCCGGCAGCGTCAGGAACACCCTTGACTGCGACCGAAATCAGCAGGCCACTGAAACTTTATCTCATCGCCCACGCTTGCACGCGACAGGTCCCGGACACCGACGCTGCTCTCTGGCAGTTGGATGAGCTTGGTAGCAAGCAGGCCGCAGCGCTCGCCCGGCAGCCGTTCTGGAGCGAAGTCGACCGGCTGCTGTTGAGCTGCGAACCGAAAACCCGCCTGACAGTTGCGCCGCTTCTGCAGAGAAGAGACCTGCCGGTGGAGGAGGACAGCCGCTTCGATGAGCTGCACCGCACGCCCGAGTGGACCTACGATTATACCGCCCGCGTTGCCGAGGTCTTCCGCCGCCCCCGCGAATCGATCGCCGGTTGGGAACCGGCTGCAACTGCGCTCAGCCGGTTCTGCGAAGGGATCGACGACTGGGCAGCCCGCCATCCGCGTGAGACTTTGGCCCTCGTCGGCCACGGCCTTACCTTCAGCCTCTACCGAGCCCACCTGCTTGGCCTTCCCAACGTAGTACTGAAAGACTGGCAGCAGCTCGCCTTTGCCGCCGTCGCTTGCGTGCAGGACGGGCAGATTGTCGAAGATTTCGCTGTCCCTCACGGTGTGCCGCACATTCCCAGGGGGGCGCCTTCCCCTGCTGAAGATCCGGCGGACAAGCAACTTGACAGCGGGCTGGAGGAACCATGCCGCCCCTCTGCTGCATTGGAGTAAGTCGTGGAAACCTTCTTTGAGCTGGAATTTGAAATCGTCCAGGTGCTGGCAGTCGTACTGCTCGTGGCCCTGGCCGTGCGCCGCATACGACTGCCGTACACCGTGGCGCTGGTCGGCGCCGGGCTGGTCCTGGCCTTCCGCGGCGGGATGCATCTGGAGTTGACGCCGGGTCTTGTTCTCGGTCTCTTCGTCCCGCCTCTCATCTTTGAAGCCGCGTTCCACCTGCAACTCAAGGATCTGAAAGCCGACCTGACGCCGATCGTGGCCATGGCCGTGCCGGGCGTCCTGCTCAGCACCGGCGTCATCGCAGCCGTTCTGGTTATCGCCGGCGTGCTGCCTCTGCCGGCCGCCCTCATCTTCGGCGCACTGATCTCCGCCACCGACCCCGTAGCCGTCGTCGCTACCTTCCGCTCCGTGGGCGCGCCAAAACGGTTGATGACCCTTGTCGAAGGCGAGAGCCTTTTCAATGACGGTACCGCCGTAGTCATCTTCCACATCATGCTGGCCCTGGCACTGGAAGGTACGCTCAACCCGCTGGAGGGCGTGGTCGATTTCCTGAGAGTGTCTGTTGGCGGCCTCGTAATCGGCGGTGTCCTCGGCTACGCCGTCGCCAGGCTGATCGAGCGTATCGACGACTATCTGATCGAGGTAACGCTGACGACTATCCTCGCTTACGGCAGCTTCATACTGGCGGAACATTACGACTTCAGCGGTGTCCTGGCCGTCGTCGTGGCCGGCCTGGTCAACGGTAATATCGGCCCCCGCGGCATGACGCCCTCCACCAAGATGGTTCTCTTCACCGTCTGGGAATACACCGCCTTCCTGGCCAACTCCTTCATCTTCATCCTTCTCGGCATCAGCGTTGAATGGGAAGAGCTGCTCAGATATCTGGGACCCTCGCTGATCGCGGTCGCTGCTGTTTTGGGAGGCCGTTTCCTTGTTGTCTATCTGCTGGGCGGCGCTGTCCGCCTCTTGCGTCACAATGTGCCGGCCCCCTTCCTCCTGGTAATGTCATGGGGAGGGCTGCGCGGCGCGATCAGCGTGGCACTGGCGCTGAGCCTGCCCGCCGGTATCGCCAACCGCCCCCAGCTTCTGGCAATGACCTTCGCTGTCGTCCTCTTCACGATTCTGGTGCAGGCGATCTCGATTTCAGGGCTGCTATCCCGGCTCGGGCTGACGCAGGATGCCAAGCAGCCCACCGAGTATGAACGTATCCAGGGCCAGCTTCTGGCCATTCGCTCAGCCATCAGCTACATCGACCGGCTCTACCGCGACGGCGCGCTCATCCCCACGGCCTATACGACTGTCAAAGCGGAGTTGACCGCACGCGAAGAACACGTGAGCGGCCAGATCGATGAACTGCTGGACAGTCAGCCGGACCTGCGCGATCAGATCCTCTCTCTGGCGCGAATAGAGGCCCTGCGCGCCGAGCGCACCGCGCTGGACGACCTCTCACGCGAAGGGATCCTGGGCGAGGAGGCGCTGATCGAACTCCAGGCCGAACTTGACGAAGCCATCTATGATAGCGTATCCCAGGAGCAGCATGCCTGAGATCAACTAAAGATTGTCACAGACATAACTATGCGCATCTATCCCGCAATTGACCTGAGAAAAGGACGCTGTGTTCGCCTGCAGCGCGGCGATCCGAACGCTGAAACCGTCTTCAGCGACAACCCGGCCCAGATGGCCCGCCACTGGGAAAGCCTCGGCGCCGAGTGGCTGCACGTCGTCAACCTCGACGGCGCCTTTGGCGGGTCGTCCGACTTCCATCCCAAAGTCCAGCGCCTCTCCCCCGACGCGCTTGAGGGTGGAGAAACCACTGGCGAATCCGACCCGGGTCTTGAACCTCGCAATGAGCCGGATGAATCCAGCCCGGACAGGGATCTGCCCATAAACCTGCAACGCCTCATCCAGATCAGACAGGCGGTCGATATCCCGATTCAGTTCACAGGCGGGCTGCGCAGCGTCGAGGACATCGAACTGGCATTTTCCCTGGGTGCCGACCGTATCATATTGGGGACCGCGGCTGTACGCAATCCGGAACTGGTGCGCGTCGCCCTCGAGCACTGGGGGGTATGCCGGATCGTCGTTGGGCTCGATGCAAAGGACGGGATGGTCGCCACCCACGGCTGGCAGAAGGTCAGCCAGGTGAGCGCGGTCGAATTGGGGCACCGTATGGCCGCATTGGGCGTTGAGCTGGCCCTGTTCACCGATATCAGCCGCGATGGCCTGCTCAGCGGAGTAAACGTGCAGTCTACAGCGACACTGGCCGACCTTACAGGTCTGCAGGTCATCGCCAGCGGCGGCGTCGCCGGTCTCGATGATATCCGTGCACTCAAGCGCCATGAACACTACGGCATCGACGGCGTGATCATCGGGCAGGCCCTCTACACCAACGCCCTGGCGCTGCCGGACGCCATCGAAGTCGGCAACGCCCCGCGCCTGCGCCGCAGCGCCGGTATCGTCCCCATCCGTCGCTGCCCCGCAAAATCGCCCGCAGGCCGGGACGAAGCACAGCTTCTGCTCCTCTATAACCATTTTTTTGAGGAGTGGCAGTTCCCCCGCGGGGGCGTTGAACCTAATGAGAACGACCTCGATTGCGCCCGCCGCGAGTTCGCCATCGAGACCGGTCTGCCGATACGCAAGCTGTACGAGAACTGTCCAACCGCCCTTGACTTCACGGTCCACATTCGCGGCTACGATGTCCAGCGCACCGTCACATATTTTTTGGCCGAGATCGGGGACGGGGACGTGCGACTGGGCCATCACAATCACAGCGAATGCCGCTGGTGCAGCCTGGAGGAGGCGCGTGCCCTCCTGCTCGAAACTTCGCCCGAGCAGATTCCCGCTTGGCGCGCCGCGGCCCGCCTGCTCGAAGCCGGCGAACGAAGGACAGAGTAAAACGAGTGAACTGTACGAGCTGTTGAACCGGCTGCGACCCGCTGTTCCTGCAACGCCGCACTTGCCGCCACTGGAGGTAGACTTGCTCGCCAAACGAATCATTCCCTGTCTCGACGTCAAGGATGGGCGCGTCGTCAAGGGCATCAACTTTGTAGACCTGGTCGACGCCGGCGACCCGGTTGAACAGGCCCATGTCTATGATCGCGAGGGCGCCGATGAACTGGTCTTTCTCGATATCACCGCCACCCACGAGGCGCGCGATATCGTCGCCGAAATGGTGCGCCGCGTCGCCGACACCGTCTTCATCCCGTTTACCGTCGGCGGCGGCATTCGAAACGTTGACGATATGCGCGCCATTCTGCTGGCCGGCGCCGACAAAGTCAGCGTGAACAGCGCCGCCGTGCGCAACCCGGAGATCGTCAGCGAGGGTGCACGCCGCTTCGGCAGCCAGTGCATCGTCGTTGCCATCGACGCCCGCCGCCGCGACGCCGCCGAAGGGTGGGACGTATTCATAAGTGGAGGCCGCATTAACACAGGCATCGATGCCGTTGAATGGGCCAAAAAAGTGGAAGAGCTCGGCGCCGGCGAAATTCTGCTGACCTCCATGGACGGCGACGGCACGCAGGAAGGCTATGACGTATCCCTGACCCGCGCCATCTCCGACGCCGTCAGCATCCCGGTCATCGCCAGCGGCGGCGCCGGCCGGCCGGAGGACTTCGAAGCCGCCCTTACCCAAGGGGGCGCCGAAGCGGCCCTGGCCGCCAGCCTTTTTCACTTCCGCCAGCTCCAGGTGATGGACGTCAAGCGGCACTTGATCGAACGCGGCGTGCCCGTGCGCCTGCCCGAAGACGCCATCACCTGACGTGTACGCTTTCCGTTAGGGCAATCCCTGGCCTGGCAGTGACTTGTAAGTGAGATGGTCTGCCGCCATGGATTTCTGTCAGGACCAGAGTGCCGGCGTGTCTGAGGAGAATGTGGAGTAGAGATGGACAGTGTTAAGCTGGCCATGACCCGGTTCTTCGATCAGCAGATTCGCCACACCCGGCGGCTGACCCCGCAGGATCAGGCGCGTTTCGTTACCGCCGTTTCCCAGTTCAACCAGGACCCGGCAAACCCGGGTCTCAATTTCGAAAAACTGGGCGGCGGGCCCAAGAGCAACCTCTGGTCATTAAGGGCTTCACTCGAACTGCGCATCCTCGTGGCAGCAGATGACGGCCAGTTCGTCTTCGTCAACGCAGGGCACCATGATGCCATGTATGACTGGGCCGAAAGACGAGACCACTATGTCGATCTGGCTTCTGAAGAACTGGCCGATCTGCAGGTTTCGGTTCCTGACATTCCGCTATCCCTGAAGCGCGATTCCACAAGAAAGCCGCATCAACCTTCGCTGCCTGACATTCCTGAGCAAGAGCCGGACACCTCGCCACATTCGCCTCAGGCATCAGAATCCGTCCCGACCGACTCCCTCCTCATCGAGGACCTGATTCGGCGCGTCATCCGCGGCGACTTTGAGGAATGGCAGCTCTTTCTCCATCCGGACCAGAAGCCTCTTGTCAGCCGCCACTGGTCGGGGGCCGCTCGAATTCGCGGCGCAGCCGGCACAGGCAAGACAGTGATCGGGCTGCATCGACTGGCGGAGCTGGCCCGCCGGTATCCCGATGACACAGTGCTTTTCACCTCGAACAGCAGATCGCTGGCCGAACTGCTCGAAAGGCGCTTTCGCAACCTCCCCATGGCCCCCTCGAATGTCGAATTCGCTAACATCGACAGAATTGTCTACCAATACGACAGCTGGACGCCGGCACATTTTTCTCTGGTTGACCAGACATTCGAAGCTGCTTGCAAGGAGCTCATTGCCGGTTCCCCTCTGGAGAGGATTAGCCCGGACTACCTGAAAGAAGAGATTGAGAGAGTGATCAAGGGGAACGATCTGCAGAGCCTTGATCACTATCTTACCGTCGAACGCATTGGACGCAAGCGATCTTTTTCTCAGAACCTGCGCAAGTTGGTATGGGAGTTGTTTGAACACTGGGCAGGAAAGCTGAGTGAACGCAACGCGGTTACGTTTGCAGACAAGAGGATTCGGGTCAGAGATGCTGTTCAAAGTCTCGCACAAGCCCCCTACCGCTGCGTCGTCGTGGATGAAGCCCAGGATGTGACCTTGGTCGAGTTGCAGCTTGTGCGCGCCCTCGTTGCAGGGTCACCCGGTAATCCCGTGCCCAAAGATGGCATCCTCATATTGGATGACCCTGCACAGCGTATCTATGCCGGAGGCTACCGGCTCGGCTGGGCAAGCCTGGATATTGCCGGCCGGGCGCAGGTGCTCAGAAAGAACTACCGCAATGCGCCGGCCGTCTATCGCGCCGCCAAGCGGGTTCGGGGCCGCGAAATGGTTGCATTGGACCATGAAGACGACAAGTACATCCTCGACGCCGAACTGGGCTTTCACGAACGCGAGGAGGAGAAACCGAATCTGGTCCTTGTGGATGGCAACGGCGAATTACTCTATCTGTGCCAGAAGATTCGCGAATTCAGTGCGGCCCAAAAATACAGCGCAAATGAGATTGCAGTCTTCCTGAAACACAACAACCAGGTTGAGCTTACTATCGGATTCCTGCAGAGTGAAGGCATACATTGCGTCCAACTTACTCGTGACGGGCTTACGGGTGATGGAATCAGAGTGGGCACGTACGACCGTGCCCGGGGACTGGAATTTCGAGCCGTCTTCCTTCCTCGTCTGGGTGCAACGCAGTTTCCAGATAGCAGCGGAGACACTGACAGCGAGGAACGGAATTCTGACCCCGATCAGGACTTGGAATCGCGTCAATTGGAACTGGACCGGCTATACGTAGCCATGACACGCGCCAGGGAGCTGCTGGTTCTGGTCGCCGACGAAGAGCCCTGCGAAGAGATCCGACGAGCCCTTGCCGAAGAGATCATCTTGAAAGACTTGCGAAGTCAGCCAAAGGCGCGTCCAACACCTGCTAGTTAGCCCCCAACCTTCCGCCCCTCACTGTGCCCAACACTGCTGACTCCCAACAAGAACGAAACGGATCGCCAAATGTCCCAACTTATCAGTTCTCTCTCCGCCACCATCGCCGACCGCAAGGCCAATCCCTCGCCAGAATCATATACTGCCCGGCTCATAGCTTCAGGTACCGGCAAGATCGCCCAAAAGGTCGGTGAGGAAGCGGTCGAAGTCGTGGTCGCCGCCCTTGAAGAAAGCGACGAGCGCCTCGTCTCGGAATTGGCCGATCTCTTCTACCACAGCCTCGTACTCCTCGAACAGCGCGGGCTCTCCTGGCCGGACGTGGAAGCCGAACTGGCCCGCCGCTTCAAATGACAGCCAGTCGCGATGACCAGACAACAGTCAAGACATGTCCCCGAATCAGGCCGCCCAAGGCGCCTCTCACTTTCCTCACCTAATCAGGCTTTTACCGACCCCTAACCCCTGGCCCCTACCTTCTAACCCCTAGCTCCCAACCCCTTCCAATTCGCGCCCCTTTCCCGGCCGGTGGTAAAATGGACCAAGGTGATTCAAGCTGTTTTTACTTTTGGCAGGAGCGGAAGACTATCGCGACATCAGACGAAACGCTAGCAGAATCCATAAAGCTCCGGGAGGAAATCTGATGACTGTTCCTGTAATGAAAAGTACACGCAACGGTTCTCCCTACGCCCCAAGGTCCAACTCGGAAGATGCGCGCCAAGACGGAGACATCCTGTCCGCTGCAGGCCTCTCCCTGACCGACGCCATGTTCACCCGGAACGCGATGACTTTCGACGACGTTCTGCTCGTACCCGGTTTCGCCGAAGTGCTGCCCTCCGACGTCGACATCAGCACACAACTCCATCCCAAGCTCGCACTCAATATCCCGCTCATTAGCGCCGCCATGGATACGGTTACTGAGGCGGACCTGGCAATCGCCCTTGCCCGGCAAGGTGGGTTGGGCGTGATTCATCGCAATCTCTCGGTGACGCAGCAGGCCGAAGAGGTCGACAAGGTCAAACGCAGCGAGAGCGGCATGATCGTCGATCCAATTACCCTGCGAGCCGATAACTCCCTGGCCGACGCCGAAGCCGTCATGAGCCGCTACCATATCAGCGGCGTACCCATCACCGACGACGACAACCTGTTGCTGGGCATTCTCACCAACCGCGATGTCCGCTTCGCCACCGATCACCAGCGCCCCATCTCCGAATACATGGTTTCGGAGAACTTGATCACCGCCCAGCTTGGCACGACCCTGGACGAGGCGCAGGAGATCCTGCATCGCTACCGCATCGAGAAACTGCCACTTGTCGACGCGGACGGCTACCTCAAGGGGCTGATTACCTATAAGGATATTCTCAAACGGCAGGACTTCCCCCACTCCGCCAAAGACGACCGCGGCCGCCTGCTCGTCGCCGGCGCAATCGGCGTCGGTGCACCGGGACTGCAGCGCGCCGAAAGCCTCGTCAACGCCGGCGCGGATGCCCTTGCCGTCGACACCGCCCACGGACATACACAGGGCGTTATCGATACCGTGAGAGCGGTCCGTGCGCGTTACCCCGAACTGCCGATCCTCGCCGGTAACGTCGTCACCGCCGAGGGCGTGCAGGTGCTGACGGAGGCCGGCGCCGACGTGGTCAAAGTCGGTGTCGGCGCAGGTTCCATCTGCACGACCCGCATCGTCTCCGGCGCCGGCATGCCCCAGCTCACCGCCATCTCCACCTGCGCCGAAGCCGCCCAATCCTGCGGTGTTTCCTTGATCGCCGACGGCGGCATCCGCTACAGCGGAGATATCACCAAAGCCCTTGCGTGCGGTGCCTCCGCCGTGATGCTCGGCGGCCTCCTCGCCGGTCTGCACGAATCTCCCGGCGAAATCGTCATCCGCGAGGGTCGTTCCTTCAAGGAGTACCGGGGCATGGGCAGCATCGGCGCCATGAAGGGCCGCGCCGCCGACCGCTATGCCAGCGCACAGTCGCTCAACGGCGCTTCACCCGATATCGGCGGCAAGACCGTACCCGAAGGCATCGAAGGGCAGGTTCCCTACAAGGGTTTCCTCAACGAGTTCGTCTTCCAGCTCCTTGGCGGTCTTCGCTCGGGGATGGGCTACGTCGGCGCGCAGAATCTGCCCGACCTGTGGCGCAAGGCCCGTTTCGTGCGCATCAGCCCGGCAGGCTACCAGGAAAGCCATCCGCACAGCGTCGTCATTACAAAAGAGGCGCCAAACTACCAAGTGAATCCAGGAAACTAGAATGACTGTAACAGCCGTCGTCGGCGCCCAGTGGGGCGATGAGGGAAAAGGTCGCATCGTCGATTACCTGGCCAAACGGGCCAGCTATGTCATACGCTTCCAGGGCGGTGACAACGCCGGCCATACCGTCGTCAACGACTACGGCAAAACGGTACTCCATATCATTCCCTGCGGCATCTTCTATCCGAACGTCCACAACATCATCGGCACCGGCTGCGTTGTCAACCCGCAGTCGCTGCTGGAAGAGATCGCCCACCTCAAGTCGATAGGCGTCAGCTGCGACCGCCTCTGGATCAGCAGCCGCGCCCAGATGGTCATGCCCTACCACCGCACCCTCGACGAGCTGGAGGAGCAGGCCCGCGGCGCCGACACCATCGGCACAACCATGCGCGGCGTCGGCCCGGCCTACAGCGACAAGGCCACCCGCTCCGGCCTGCGCATCGGCGACCTCCTCCAGACGGACTGGCTGGAAGGACGGCTGGACGGCGCTCTACGCACCATAAACCAGAAACTGACTATTCTTGGCGGGCAGCCCGTCGACGGCCGCGAGATGTTCGATCTCCTGATGGAGTACCGTCTGCAGCTGGCCCCCCGCATCGTCGACACCGCGCCCATCCTGCGCATGGCGCTGGAAGCAAAGAACGATATCCTGCTCGAAGGCCAGCTTGGCGTTATGCGCGACCTCGACTGGGGCATCTACCCCTACGTCACCAGCAGCCATCCCACGGCAGCCTTCGCCCCCTCCGGCGCCGGTCTGCCTGCCGGCTCCCTCGACGAGGTTTTCGGCGTTTGCAAAGCCTACAGTACTTGCGTCGGAGACGGCCCCTTTCCCGTGGAGCTGCACGACGACATCGGCAAGCGTATGCAGGACGTCGGCCAGGAGTTCGGCGCCACCACCGGCCGCCCGCGCCGCTGCGGCTGGTTCGACGGCGTTGCCATCCGCTACGCCGCCTGGCTCAACGGCATGACCGGCCTCGCCATCACCAAACTGGATGTCCTCGACGGCATCGAAACGCTCAAGATCTGCACCGGCTACCGCCTCGAGGACGGCACCGTGCTCACCGACACCGTCCCCGACACCTCTCTGCTCATGCGTGCGCAACCCCTCTGGGAGGAGATGCCCGGCTGGGATGGACCCACAACCGGCTGCGGCAGTTGGGCAGCACTGCCCGCCCAGGCACGCGACTACGTAAACCGCATCTCCGAGCTGGCCGGCGTGCCCGTCTCCTACGTCTCCGTCGGTCCTGAGCGAGACAATATGTTCGGCCGCAGCGGCTAGCCATCCTGAAGTGGAGATGCCGCCAGCCAATCGACGACTCTGAGACGCCGGCCCGAGACAGCCAGGACCCCGAACAACCTCGCCAAAACTGAATTCAAATTCCCTGTCTTCGCACCAAGCACGCCGAAGCCTACGTCCTGCATTGGGAGCGGTCTTGATGATGGACTCTGCTGAATCCAAGCTGACCTTGCAGCAATTTCAAGAGACCGTGCGCATCCTCAGGCTGGCAGTACTTCTTGTATGGCGCTCCAGTCCCCGCCTCCTGGTTGGATTCGTCATGTTGATGTTATTGCAGGCGCTTCTGGTTCCCCTCCAGCTCGCGCTGACGCGGGTGGTGATCGACCGCGCCGCGTTTGACTTGGGTCTGCTCCAAAACCTGGATTCCGCAGCGGCCCTGTTTCCTCTGCTGGTCTGGACTGGGTTGACTGCGGCAGCACTGGCTTTGGGCCAGCTCATCCAGCCTTTCTCTTCGACATTTCAGGGCCTGGCCGCTGACCGGCTCACCGGCTATGTGACAGAGCAGATCATTCGCGCCGCCAACCGTCTGCAAGGCCTGGCTCGCTTCGAGGATCCTGACTTTGCTGACGACCTCCAACGGGCCCGCAAACGTTCCACGCGCGGCGCGCTGGATCTGACCATTTACGTGGGGCGTGCGGCGATAGAACTCTTCACTGCCGGCGCCCTGGCACTGGTGCTGTTTGCACTGCATCCTCTCGTCCCGTTCCTTCTAGTCCTGGCCGCACTGCCGCAGATGAAGCGGCAATGGGAGTACAGCGAACGTACTATCAGCCATCTCTACATCCAGACCCCCGAATCGCGCCGCCTTGAATACAGCCGCGAGCTTCTTCTGACCCCGGACGCCGCCAAAGACGTGCATCTGTACGGGATGGGGCCGTTCTTTCGCCGCCGATACGATTCCATATTCGCCAGCACGACCGAGTCACTCAACCAGATGCGCAGGCCTCTGGCCGTCAAAGTCTCACTCGCGTCTATCCTGGCCACAGTTGCCTCATCTGCGGTCTACGTCTATGTCGCCTGGATGATCCTGCAGGGCGAACGCACAGTCGGCGACCTGGCGCTTTACGGAGGCGCCGCCACTGTTCTGCAGGTGAACCTGATCGCCTTGGGCACCGAAATCGGACTCCTGCCGCTTGTGTTGGGCTTTCTGCCCAGCCTGTTCCGGACTCTCGATGCGCCCCCCGATCTACCACAGCGCGGCGCGTCTTTCAACAATTCAGCCGCGTCGTCCGACGGGCCGCTGCCTGCTGAGACCGGAGAGACGGCCCACGCAATCCGGTTACAGAGCATTACCTTCGAAAACGTCTCCTTCACCTATCCGGGCAGCACCGATCAGGTGCTGCGCGACCTTTCTTTTGCCATGGCTCCTGATGAGTGTGTGGCCCTCGTTGGCCGCAACGGTGCTGGCAAGACTACGATTGTCAAACTGCTTCTGCGGTTGTACGACCCGACCTCCGGCCGCATCCTGCTGAATGGCGTCGACCTGCGGGATTACGATCTGAACGAGCTGCGCCGCCAGATGGGAGTCATCTTTCAGGACTTTGTACGCTACGAACTGACCGCCGGTGAGAACATCGGCATGGGCCAGGTCGAGCTCCGGCAAGACGCAGATCGACTTTCCAGCGCAGCAGCGCGCGCCGGCGCCGCTGAACTGGTGGACCGGCTTCCGGACGGGCTGGACACGCAACTGGGTCGTGAATTTGGCGGCCGCGAGCTCTCAGACGGGGAGTGGCAGAAGCTGGCCCTCTCCAGGGCCTACCTGCGCGACGCCCAGCTTCTCGTCCTTGACGAACCCACAGCCTCGCTCGACGTGCAGACCGAGCACGAGATCTACACGCGCTTTCACGAGCTCACCCGCGATCGCATCACACTTCTGATCAGCCACCGCTTCTCCACCGTGCGCATGGCCGACCGCATTCTCTACCTGGCAAACGGGCGCATCCAGGCAGCCGGCTCCCACACCCAACTGATCGACCACAACGGCGAGTACGCCCGCCTCTATCGCCTCCAGGCCGCCCAATTTCTGGACCAGGGCCAAGCGGACACGACCCCATGAATCCGTTCACACGCGCCGGCGACGCTGTGAGAGACCTGCTTCAAACCACTGCCGGGGCTTCGCACGGCTTTTCAGCCAGCCTGCGCACTTGGAGGCGTGGTCTGGCGCTGGTAATGATGGCCGCACCGCGCATCGTTGTCGTCTATCTGGCGATCGTGTTCGTCATCAGCCTCGTGCCGGTACTGCAGGTATGGCTCCTGAGGCTGGTGGTTGACGGTCTGGCTGTCGCCGCGGTTGTCATAGAGGGCAGCGCTTCCACAGTGTTGGCGCTTGCTGTTCTCTACGCCCTGACCTATGTCATACCTGCTGGCCTTGAACCAGTCCAGCAGATGCTGAACGTCTGGCTGGAAGATCGCGCGGTGGGCGAAATGGACCGGCGCCTGATGGATGCCGGCATCCGCCTGACAGACCTGGTGCAGATCGAGCGTCCTCCTTTCCAGGATCAGTTGCGTCTGGTTCAGGATGCCATCTTTTTTCTGCCGCGGCTTATTGCTTACCTGCAAATGGGTCTCGGCACGGCGCTCACCTTGGGCGGCATGCTTCTCCTACTGGCCCGCCTGCATCCGCTCCTTCCCCTGCTGTTGGCGGCACTGAGCGTGCCGCACCTCTTCAGTGAGAAGCGCCTGCAGGAAATAAGATACCAGTCAATGGTCGACCGCTCGCGTGCGGCGAGGGAGATGCGCTATTGCGCGCGCATCACCACTGAGTCGGCCTCTGCTAAAGAGATCCGCGTCTTCGGACTGGGCGGCTTCTTCCTGAGCCGCTTTCGCTCGCGGTTCGCAACGGCATATGCGGAGATGCGCCGGGTCCGCCTGACCCATTTGCGCGCGTCCGCGGCGTTCACTGCCCTGCATGCCCTGGCCCTGGCAGGCGGCTTCTGGTACGTGGCCGTCCAGGCCCGCGCCGGTCAGCTCACCTTGGGCGATATCGCTCTCTATATCGGCGTTGTGATTCAGACGCAAAGCCGCCTCCAGAACCTGGTCTTCTGGTTCGGCTTCCAATACGAGATTCTTCTGCACCTGCGCGGGTTGTTTGCCTTCCTGGATCAAGCGAAGCCGGCTATCGTGCTCCCGCAGCCTCAAGAAGGACGCCAGGCGCCCACTGAAATGCGTCAGGGGATCGAACTGCGGGAAATCTATTTCCAGTATCCTGAGGGCACGCTGCCCGTGCTGGAAAACGTCAGCGCCCGGCTGCCCAGCGGCGCCGTGACCGCCCTGGTCGGGGCGAACGGCGCCGGCAAGAGCACGCTCGTCAAGCTGCTGACCCGCATGTACGATCCTGATTCTGGCGAGATCCACGTCGATGGCGTCCCCCTCGCCCAGTATGACCTGGCGTCACTCCGGTGTCGGGTCGCCGTCCTCTACCAGGACTTTACTCGCTTCGCCGTGACACTGCGGGAAAACATAGACCTGGGAGCGGTCCGGCCAGTGGAGGACGGCCGCCGTGCAGAAGAAGCCGCGCGCTGGTCAGGCGCCGATGGTGTTGCAGCCAATCTACCGCAGGGGTATGACACGCCTCTTACCAAGCGCTTCAGGGGTGGGGTAGACCTGTCCGGCGGGGAATGGCAGAAGGTCGCCCTGGCGCGAGCCTTCGTGCGCGACGCCGCACTGGTGATCCTCGACGAGCCGACCGCCGCGCTGGACGCTGAGGCCGAATTCCGACTGTTTGAACGCTTTCGCCAACTCGTCGCCGGCAAGACCGCCCTGATAATCAGCCACCGCTTCTCCACCGTGCGCATGGCCGACCACATCCTGGTGCTCGAAGAGGGGCGTATCACCGAATCCGGCACCCATGCCGAACTGGTCTCGCTGGGCGGCCGCTATGCCGAGCTTTTCGAGATGCAGGCTGGGCGGTACAGGTAAGAATTGTAAGTTGTGAGTAGTCGAGTCTTGTACAGGAATTCTTCACCAGTGGCCCAATTCAAGCACTAGGCAGTTTTCGGGTGGGGAGGTGCGCTACGCTCTGGCAAGGGGTAAACCAAGAGGGGTTCAGGTTTCGGGATTCACCGACTTGCTCCCGACACATTTGGAATGAGCCTTCCAAAAGGCGATAATGTCAGGAGGATTCAGGTTTCCTGCCGAAGCTAGAAGGAGTTGGCAGAATTTTCTGTGACTCGCGAGTCGTCCGATTGCCCGTACCTGCTCGCGACGTGTAGTTACTGTCTAGGGCCCATTCGGTTTCTAACAAATGCCTTTTGATACCAGCGTATTAGACGAAGCAATCGAGCGGCGTTCCAAACGCTTGGAAATGGAGCGGAAGCGCCTCTTCGCGCAGACTTTCGCCCTTCTTGATATGCACAGCAGTCATTTTGGAATCCGTTCCGCCTACATTTTCGGTTCCTTGGCAGAGCCCCGCCGATTCCGTGAGCACTCAGACGTCGATATCGCTATTGAGACCAGTCGCCCCGAACTGTTATCCGAAGCCATCGGGCGATTTTCGTCACTGCTGGAAAGGGACGTCGATCTGGTAGACCTTTCCGTCGTCCGATTTGCCGACCGTATCCGTCGCGAGGGAGTGCCTTGGACACCCAAGAGTTCTTAAGCCTTGAATCAGACATTTCTACACAGCTCGCAGTCATCGACAATGTTTTCGTAGACATCGAAGACCGAACACAGGGCTTTGACATCAGTGACACTCGCCACGTTGAGAGCGTAGCCTATCAGATTCACAACGCTTACAGTGCTACCGAGGAACTCCTGCGTTTGATAGCAAACTACTTTGAGAATCAGATTGGCGATGCTCCCCGATGGCACTCTGCTCTTCTGCGGCGGATGACTCAACCTGTCCCAGGCGTGCGTCCGGCCCTATTGACCAAAGAGGCCTTTCTACTTCTCGACACTTTGCGCGGCTTCCGTCACTTCTTTCGCCATGCTTATGCCTCGACCATCGATCCCACTCTGCTTCAGGCCAATCTCCAAGTCGCGCGCCAGGCGCACAGTCTACTTCACCGAGACATAGCCGATTTCCTGGACCAACTAAGGCCAGAAAAATGAGAGAAAGGGGTCAGGACAGCAGAATAGTGAACGTGAAGATTTCCCCTCACTCCTCACTCCTCTCCGCTCTCTCCTCCCACTGCCGCCCATGACCACCTTCACCCACGAGTCCTACCTCTCCCCCCTGACCTGGCGCTACGGCAGCGAGACCATGCGCCGGACTTGGAGCGAGGCCGAAAAGCGCCGGCTCATGCGCCGCGTCTGGGTCGCCCTGGCCGATGCCCAATACGAGGCCGGGCTGGTCACAGCTATCCAGGTGGCCGACCTGCGCGCGCGCCAGGACCACATCGACATAGAGCGCGCCCAGCAGATCGAAGAAGAGATCCGCCACGATCTCATGGCGGAGATCCGCACCTACGCCGAACAGTGCCCCACCGGCGGCCCCATCATCCATCTCGGCGCCACGTCGATGGATATACTCGACAATGTAGACGCCCTGCGTCTGCGTACGGCCCTCGACCAGATCATCGAAAGACTCAAGCGCTCTCTGGCCACACTGGCCGCACGCATCGCCGCTGAAGCCGACACACCCGCCATTGCCTTCACCCACATCCAACCCGCCGAACCCACTACAGTCGGCTACCGCTTCGCCCAGCACGGCCAGGACCTGCTCGCCGACCTCGAAGAACTGCAGCGCGTGCGCGACAATGTCCGCGGCAAGGGCATGAAGGGCGCGGTCGGGACCAGCGCCAGCTACACCCAGCTACTCTCCGACAGCGATTTTTCACCTCGCCAGCTCGAAGAACGCGTGATGTCGAAACTGGACCTACCCGTCTTCGAAGCCGCCACCCAGACCTACCCCCGCAAACAGGACTGGCTTGTCGTCAACGCCCTCGCCGGGCTCTGCGCCAGCCTCCACAAGTTCGCTTTCGACCTGCGTATCCTCCAGTCACCCCCCTTCGGCGAATGGAGTGAACCTTTTGGCTCCAAACAGGTCGGGTCCAGCGCTATGCCCTTCAAGCGCAACCCCATCGCCGCCGAAAACATCGACAGCCTCACCCGTCAGGTCGCGGCCCTGCCCCGCATCGCCTGGGACAACAGCGCCCTCAATCTGCTTGAGCGCACGCTCGACGACTCCGCCAACCGGCGCCTCTATCTGCCGGAGGCCTTCCTCCTGACCGATGAGGTTCTGATTCGCTGCCAGCGACTCTTTGAAGGCGTGACCGTCTGGCCCGGCCCCACCGCCCGCAACCTGCGCGACTACGGCGTCTTCGCCGCCACCGAGCGTCTTCTCATGGAAGCGGTCAAAGCCGGCGGCGACCGCCAGCACCTGCACGAGCTGATTCGCGAACAGAGCCTGGTTGCCTGGAAGGCCCTGCAGGAAGGAAAGCCCAATCCCCTCGTCGACAATCTGATAACCGATCAGCGCATCACCGACCTGATACCGCCGGAACGCGCCCACAGCCTCTTGCAGGCATCAGCCTATGTGGGCGACGCGCCCCAACGCGCCCGAAATATCGCCGCTGCCATCCACGCCGCGGTCGGCTGAAATGCCGCAGCTGCTCCTCTCCGCCGACCCCGGCTTCATGCACCTCGCCCTCGAGGAGTTCCGCCGCGACAGCCGCAACGGTCAAACGCTCGACGAACTCGCCCCCAGCGTCTACCTCCTTGACTGTGACGAAGGCTTCTGGGGCCTGGCCGAAACATGGATCGATGATCCCCCTGTTTTCGTACGCCACATCTGCCCCGTGGACCTCATCTACCCCCTCATCGCCACGCCCAGAGACCTCTCCCGCCTCAGCGAAGCCGCCGAAGACGAGTACGCCGATCTGCTCGACCCAGACGTCAGCTTCTCCGTCCAGAGCCGCATCCTCCTCGATCTTCCCTACAAACCCTTCGACGTAAACCGCGCCGTCTCCGCCGCTCTCGCCCGCGCCACCCACTCCCCCCTGGACGTTCGGCAGCCCTTTCAGATTCTGTCAGTTGTCTGCGCAGCCGCGAACCAGGGTCTGGAACTGGAAAAGCCAGCCGCCCCGAGCGGAGGGCAGCTGGCCTTCTTGGGTCTCTCACTCGCTTCGCACAACATATCCGACTGGGCCGGAGGCGTGCGCCGCTTCCGCCGCGAAAAGGAGCAGGTCAGCCGCGCTGAATTCAAAATGCTGGAGGCCCTGGAGGCCTTTCGCATCGACCTGCCCGCCGGCGGCGTGGCCCTCGATCTCGGCGCCGCGCCGGGAGGATGGTCTCGCGTCCTGCGCCAGAAGGGGCAGTTCGTAACCGCCGTCGATCCTGCCGAGTTGCATCCCCGCCTCGGCACCGACCGCGGCGTGCGCCACAAAAAGATGACCGCCGAAGCCTATCTGCGTGAAGGGCCTGACGCCTTCGACCTCCTCGTCAACGACATGCGCATGGATGCGCGTGCCTCAGCGCGCCTGATGAACGCCTACTCCGACTTCCTCTATCCCCACGCCGAAGCCCTGATGACGCTCAAACTCGGTAAGACCGCCGCGGCACTCGAGCCTGCCTGCACCATTCTGCGCGAATGCTACACTATCCTGCACATGCGCCAGCTCTTCCACAACCGCAACGAAGTCACCATCCACCTCATGCCCAAATTGGCCTGAGACCAAGACGCCAAAACCGCCAAACTATTTAAGGCATCATGGATCCGGTCCGGCCGGCAACCCGTAGAGATACCAATACTCCTGGCGCGGGTAGACATGCGCCACCGATGACTCCCAAATGAAGTCGCCGCTCGTCAACATGCTCTGCAACCGCTGGTCTATCGACGCCGCCTGAGTTGCCACTGCGTCGGCGCTGGCTGCGTCCAAAGCCTTGTGAATCTCCGCGATCCGCTGACGGTTGCGAATCTCAAACGGGTACTGCACTCGGCACTCGCGCCGGTTTTCGTTACAGTCGTCGAGAAACCAGTTCAGACTGTTCAGCCGCGCCCGCGCTTCCCGCAACAGCAGGGCCTGGTAATGCGAGGGCAGCCGCCCGGTGGCCGTGTCAATCTGGGTTTTCGCCGTCGCAAGCGCCTGCTTCTGCTCCGGCGACAGAGAGTCCGACTGCGCCGCCAGCTTGTGCATCCGCGCCAGCACATCCCCGCCGCTGCTCTGGACCGGGCGCTCCCCGGCCCCCCTCTGATCCCCCGGTGCCGGCACGACAACTGTCCTGTACACCTGCCCCTTCAGTACATAGCTCTCGAACTGCGCCGCCATCGCCACCACCACTGCCAAATCAGTCTCCGGCGCCGCCGCAATTACCGTACTCAGTCTGCTCGCCATGCTCTTTCCTCCTTAGTCCCTCTCCTGCTCCAACCAAAGCGTCACCGGACCGTCATTCACCAGCGAGACCTCCATGTGTGCCTGGAAAACACCCTTTTCCACCGGCACGCCCTGAGCCGCCAGCAGTGCGCAAAACTTTTCGTATAGCTCCTGTGCCTGCGCCGGCGGCGCCGCCTGTGTAAAACTGGGACGCCGCCCCTTGCGTGCATCCCCGTACAAGGTGAACTGACTCACCGCCAGCACCGAGCCGCCCACATCCTCAAGCCCCAGGTTCATCTTCCCGGCATCATCTTCAAACAACCGCAAACCGGCAATCTTGCGCGCCAGCCACGCCGCTTCGGACTCTCCATCCTCGTCAGCGACCCCCAACAGCACCAGAAATCCCAGTCCGATGCCCGCGACCTTCTCGCCGTCAACGTATACACTTGCCCGACTGACTCGCTGAATTAGCGCCCGCATTTCTTCTCCTTGCCCTTGACAAATCGAACATTAGTTCGTATACTGCGAATATGAACTTCAAGATCGCGCTCGAACCGATGGCAAAGCTCGCCCGCATCGGCGAGATCAACGGCTATGAAGCCGCCGGCGACGCGCCCCATGCCGAGCCAACCCGCCCCGGCTGCTTCACCCCGGCGACGCCCAAGCCCACGCGCCGGGAGCGCAATGCCGCCTCCCTGCGCCGTTCCATTATGAAAGTGGCGACCCCGCGCGGCCCCAAGCCGGTCCTGCGCACGATGATGACCACCGCCTGCGAGCGCAACTGCTTCTACTGCCCCTTCCGCGCCGGCCGCAGCAGCGCCGAACGTCTCACCCTGCAACCCGATGAACTGGCCGACGGCTTCACCCGCATGCAGAAGGCCGGCATGGTTGACGGCCTCTTTCTCTCCTCCGGCATCATCGGCGGCGGCGTCAGGGCCCAGGACAAAATTATCGATACAGCCGAGATTCTGCGCAAGAAACAGAACTTCCCCGGCTACATCCACCTCAAAATTATGCCCGGCAGCGAGTATGAGCAGGTGCGCAGGTCTATGCAGCTGGCCGACCGGGTCTCTATAAATCTCGAGGGCGCCACCCCGGGCAGGTTGGCCAGCCTCGCGCCTCAAAAGGAGTTCTGGGACGACCTGATGCAGCGCCTCCTCTGGACCGAGCAGATCCGCAGCCGCGAAAGCGTGCGCGCCTCCTCCGTCACCCAGTTTGTCGTTGGCGCCGTCGGCGACACCGACCTGGAGCTGGTTTCGCTCAGCGAAAAGCTCTACCGCCAGGCCCGCCTTAGCCGCGTCTACTACTCCTCCTTCTACCCCGTGCCCGACACGCCTTTCGAAGACCTGCCGTCCGCCTCCCTGAAGCGTCAGCACCGCCTCTACCAGGCCAGCTTCCTCCTGCGTGACTACAACTGGGACACCGAGGACATCGGCTTCGGAGCCGACCAGAACCTCCGCCTCGACGTCGACCCCAAGCAGGCCTGGGCCGACATCCACCTGCGCGCCGCGCCCATTGAGTTGAATCGCGCCGACCGCCCCACCCTCCTGCGAGTGCCCGGAATCGGTCCCAAAAGCGCCGACCGCATTCTCCGCGCCCGCAGCCAGGGCACGCTCTCCGACCTGCAGCACCTGCGCGCCCTCGGCGTCCCCTCACCACAAAAGGCAGCCCCCTACGTCCTCCTCAACGGCCGCCAACCCGCCCACCAGATGCCCCTCTTCCCTGGTACGGGGTAAATGCCTCTCTCCTTCGGGATTGTTTCCCGCCTACTGGTATCGGCCAGACCGGTCGCTTGCGTCAATGCTGCCAGGACAATAGATTTGACGCCAACTGGACTGGATTCCTTCTGAATTCAAAGTCCATGATGGGCTCAATCCTTCCCCGGCGCTGGGACAATTCGTGGCATTTGGTCAGCAAAGTCCTTTCGCTGTAAGGTATTCTAAGCACAGACAATTTCATCCTCTTGCCAATAGTTGCAGCCACCCGGAATACGAGGGCCAGGCTACTTTTTCCAGGACACTACCCCAATGACAGTCAACAAATCGTTGCTGACCGTGAGTTTTCCGCGCGTCCTGGGACTGGTCGCCATCCTGGCGTCGTTAACAATCCTCACCCTCCCAAGCGTCGGTGTGACCAGTGCGCAAACCGAGACTGAGACGCCTGCACCCGGGGAAGGCGGGGACCCGGGCGGCCCAGCCGCACCTGTGCTGACAGCGACTCCTGGACATAGCTGGATAACGCTCAGTTGGGAGCCCGTTGCGGGCGCCGACATGTACGAGGTCTGGTCGCGGAGAGGCACAGACGGTACCTGGCGCGAGTCATCTGCCAGCCCCCATTCAGACACTGCACACGGATTTCTCAGCCTTCCGTCTGGTTCGACCTGGTACTTCCTGGTCCGCTCCATAGCAGCCGACGGCAAGGTGAGTCCCTGGTCCCAGCTGGCGCAAGCCACTGTATCCGAGGCACCGACGCCGACACCCACTCCGACCACAAGTGAGACCGAGACGCCTGCGCCCGGAGCCGGCGGGGACCCGGGCGGCCCGGCCGCCCCCGTACTGTCCACGACCAAGGGCCCCGGCTGGATTACCCTCAGTTGGGAGCCGGTTTCGGGCGCCGACTCGTACGATGTCTGGTGGCGATTTGCCGACGGAGGAAGCTGGCGACAGGCTGAAGGAAGCCCTATTTCAAATACGGACTATGGATTTATCGGGACTAGCGACGGTACCACTCTGGACTTTCTGGTCCGTTCAATAGCCGCCGACGGCAAGTTGAGCCCCTGGTCCGCTCTGCATCAGGAGACTGCAATCGGTAGGCTGACACCGACGCCAACGCCGTCACCAACGCCGACGGTAAGCAGTAACCTTCCCGCGCCGGCGATGACCGCACGCCAGACCGAGGCGGATGCCATCGAGCTCCGTTGGACGGAAGTTTCGGGCGCAGACAGATACGAACTCTTGACCTGGTGGGCAACCGACCCCGGTTGGCAGGGCCTGGGCACAAGCCTGCGAGGGACATCGTACATGCACCGCAGACTCACTCTCGGCAGAACCTACCACTATGCGATCCGCGCCATTGACGCAAACGGTGTACCGGGGCCGTGGACACAGTACCCCTACCCGACCGTGACAGTACAGGAGACGTCTACGCAGACGCCGACGCCGTCCGGGCCAACACAAACGCCAACACCGACGCCAACCGGACCCACAACAACAGCAACAACAACAGCAACAGCAATTTCAACCGCAACGCCGACGGCGACGCGGTCAGCGGGCGGTACACTGCCTGCGCCGGCACTGACTGCACGGACTACCGAGACCAACGCCGTCGAGCTCAGTTGGACTGAAGTCTCGGGGGCCGACAGATACGAGCTTCTGACCTGGTGGGCAACCGACCCCGGCTGGCAGGGCGTGGGCGGCACCCTGCGAGGGACGTCCTACACGCATCGCGGACTCACGGTCGGCAGGACCTACCACTATGCAATCCGCGCCGTTAGCGCAAACGGCACAGCCGGTACGTGGACGCAGTACCCCTACCCCTACGTGACCATAACCGAGATGCCAACGCTTACGCCTACGCCGGCAGGGCCAACCCCGACACCGACACCGACGCCAACCGGGCCAACACCAACGGCAACGCCGACGGCGACGCCGACAGCGGGCGGCAGGCTACCCGCGCCGGCGCTGACCGCGCGGGCTATCGGGGCGAACGCAATCGAACTCAACTGGACGGCAGTCACGGGTGCGGACACATACGAGCTCTTGACCTGGTGGGACTATGACCCTGGTTGGCAGAGCGTGGGCGGCACATTGAGAGGGACGTCTTACACGCACAGCGGACTAGTGAACGGCAGGGCCTATCATTACGCAATCCGCGCCGTTGACGCCAACGGAGTAGCCGGCGAGTGGACTTCGTCCCCGTACCCTTACGCCTTCGCAACCTCGACCCCGCAGACCGAAGTGCCTGAGGAGAGAGCTGCCCTGGTCGCCCTCTACAATGCGACCGACGGGCCTAACTGGCGGCACAGCGACAACTGGCTGTCCAGCCAGCCGGTCTCGACATGGTACGGCGTATTCACGGACTCAAACGGCAGTGTTGAGCGGCTTGAACTTACAACGAACGGGTTGAGTGGGGAGATTCCTGATCTGAGCGCGCTCACCAATCTGACGGTCCTGGAACTCTATAACAACAATCTGACCGGTACGTTCCCGGACCTGAGCGCGCTTACCAAACTGTCGAAGCTGGCCCTCCACGACAATCAGTTGACCGGAGGAGTCCAGGGTCTCAGCACGCTAGCAAATCTGACGTCGGTGTTCCTCTTTAACAACCAGTTGAGCGGTCCATTGCCGGACTTGAGCGCGCTTACGAATCTTACGAGCGTTAATCTCAACGACAACCAGTTGACCGGGCAGATTCCAAAGCTTGACGACCTCACCAACTTGCGATTTCTGTTTATCAGAGACAACAAGCTGAGCGGGGAGATTCCGGATCTGAGCGCACTCGCCAGAATTCAGACCCTTGCCCTCAGCGGCAACGAGTTGAAAGGGGAAATACCGGACCTGAGCGCGCTCACCAGTCTGCAGGTCCTGGCCCTCGGCCTCAATCAGTTGGAAGGAGAGATTCCCGATTTAAGCGCCCTTACCAACTTGGAGCGACTTTCCCTCAGTGGCAACCAGTTGGAAGGGTCGATACCAGATCTGAGCGCGCTCATCAGATTGCAGGGTCTGTTCCTCAACGACAACAAGCTGACGGGGTCGATTCCCGACCTGAGCGGCCTTCCCGACCTGGCGGCCCTGAACCTCCAGGGCAATGACCTCTGTCTGCCCGTCGGCACAAATCTGTCTGCACTGCATAACGACGTCGCTGTACACCTGAAAAGCATCGGACTGACCTACTGCGGAAATGAAAACCTTCCAGTTGCCCCCACCCTGCCGGAAGAGAAGGGCGCGCTGGCCGCGTTCTTCCAGGCAACCGACGGCACGAAATGGACAAACAAGGACAACTGGCTGACCGATGCGCCCATCGTTACCTGGCACGGTGTCTCTACTGACGACGAAGGCAGAGTGAATGGGCTGCGTCTGCCTGATAACAACCTTACCGGTCAGATTTCGGATTTGAGTGTCCTCACGAAACTGACGGCCCTGGACCTGCGCGGCAACAAATTGAGCGGCCAGATCCCGGCTTTGAGCGCTCTGACCAGCTTGATAGAACTGGATCTCGGCTCAAACGAATTGAGCGGATCGATCCCGGCTCTGAACTCCCTTACCAATCTGACAACTCTGCACCTCGACAACAATAAGCTGAGCGGACAGATCCCGACGCTCAGCGCCCTCACCAACCTGACCAGCTTGAATCTCGGTTCAAATCAGTTGAGCGGACAGGTCCCGGTTTTGAGTTCACTTACCAACCTTACAGAACTGGATATTCGCGACAACAAGCTGACCGGGCATATACCTGACCTTAGCGCACTCACCAATCTGACGACCTTGGAACTCGAGAAAAACGTACTCTCAGGGTCTCTCCCGAACATGGGCTCACTCACCAACCTGACGCATGTGGATCTCAGAGAAAACAAGCTGGCCGGCCAGCTCTCCGCGTTACAGGTCCCCACCGGCCTGATGAGCCTGTACCTTGGGTCCAATCAGTTGACCGGACAGATCCCGGATTTGAGTTCCTTCACCAGACTGTCGCGGTTGGATTTCAGCACCAACCGGCTGACCGGACCACTGCCGGACTTGAGTGCTCTCTCCGGCCTGTGGTGGCTCGATCTCAGTGACAACCAGCTGACCGGGTCAATTCAGGATCTGAATGCCTCCACCAGCTTGGTCCATCTGTACCTCGCTGCCAACCAGGTAAGTGGTGGGATTCAGGCGCTGAGTACACTCACCAACCTGATGCACCTGGACCTCAGCGACAACCAGTTGAGTGGGGAGATCCGCGCCGTGACCGCGCTTACCCACCTGGAAAGCCTGGACCTCAGCCGCAACAAGCTTAACGGTCCGGTCCCAGATCTGAGCGGACTGAACAGACTGACAATGCTCTCTCTGGCAGACAATCAGCTGTGTCTGCCAACAGGGGCGGACCTGGCATCGTTGCATGCAGCCGTGTCCGCGCATCTGCGCAAGCTCAATCTGCCGTCCTGTGCGGGCTACTCCGATAGGGCCGCCCTGGTCGACCTTTACAATGCAACCGCCGGCGCCAACTGGACGCAGAACGCCAACTGGCTGACCGCCGAGCCGGTTGGCAACTGGTACGGCGTAACCACGGACAGTGACGGGCGTGTGACCCAACTGCGCCTTCCCGGCAACAATCTCATAGGAACGATTCCGGATCTGAGCGCGCTCACCGAACTGACGGCCCTCGACCTCGATACAAATCAACTGTCCGGTTCGATTCCGGACCTGAGCGCTCTCACCAAACTGACGACCCTTGACCTCGGCTCCGGCCTTCTGTCAGGAACGATCCCGGATCTGAGTGCTCTGACCAACCTGACCAGTCTGGACCTCAGGTCGAACGACTTGACCGGAGAGATTCCGGCCCTGGGTTCGCTCACCAACCTCACGACCTTGAATCTCAGTCACAACCAGCTGGAAGGGGCGGTCCCCGATCTCAGCGCTCTGACCAGCCTGACCAACCTGGATCTGAGCAGCAATAATCTGTGCCTTCCGGACAGCACAGACCTGTCTACCTTGATCACCGTCGTCGCCGCTCATCTGCGCAGTCTCAATCTGTCCGCCTGCACAAGCTCCCAGACCCCGGACACGGCCAGCGAAAGGGCCGCCCTCGTCGCCCTCTACAACGCAACCGACGGCGCCAACTGGACCCACAACGACAACTGGCTGACCAACGAACCGCTCTCCACCTGGTACGGCGTCTCAACCGATGCAAATGGAAACGTAACGCGCCTGGATCTCGATAGAAACGAACTGAATGGTCCGATCCCGAACTTGGGCGCACTCTCCTATCTGGAACGCCTGGACCTCAGTTACAACGAGCTGAACGGGACGATACCTGATCTGAGTGCCCTCACTAACCTGGATTTTCTGAGCTTCGGTTTCAATGATCTGAGCGGGACCATGCCTGATCTGAGTGCCCTCACAAACCTTTCGATTCTGTCCCTGAAGTACAACGACCTGAACGGGCAGATTCCGGATCTGAGCGCACTCACCAATCTGAGAATCCTGAGTCTCGACAACAACAATTTTTCCGGGGATTTCCCCGACCTGAACGCCCTCACCAAACTGACGTCCTTGAGTATCGCCGCCAACCAGTTTGCCGAGCCGTTTCCCGATCTGAGCGCCCTCACCAACCTGAGAACCCTCAACCTCAGTTACAATCGGTTTCCCGGGCCCTTTCCAGATCTGAGTGCACTCACCAACCTGAACAGCTTGGTTCTCAGCAATATCCAGCTGACCGGCGCCATCCCGGACCTGAGCGCTCTCTCCAACCTGACCGTACTTCACCTCAGCAGCAACCAGTTAACCGGTCCCTTTCCCGATCTGAGCGCTCTCACCAACCTGTCAAAACTTTACCTGAGCAACAACGGTCTTTCTGGGCCGCTGCCAGATCTCAGCTATCTAACGAAACTGACAACCCTTTCCATCGGCGGAACGCAACTGTGCCTGCCTGATGGAACGAGCGTATCCCATCCTAACAGCGATGTGGAGTCATACCTGAAGGGCCTCAGCCTGCCGTCCTGCACGGTCGCCGGGCCCGAACAGAGGGCTGCTCTTGTCGCCCTCTACAACGCAACCGACGGCGCCAACTGGAAGCGCAACAACAACTGGCTGACCGACGAGCCGATCGGTACTTGGTACGGGGTCTTCACCAACAGCTACGGTCACGTCACGCGGCTGTCTCTCGGGCACAATCAACTGAATGGGACACTCCCTGACCTGAGCGCCCTCACCAACCTGACAAATGTCTTCCTCGCCGGCAATAAGCTGAGCGGACAGATCCCCGACCTCAGCGCCCTCACTAAGCTGCAGATACTCGTCCTGGAATTCAACCAGTTTACGGGGTCCGTCCCTGATCTGAGCGCCCTCACCAACCTGGTAAGTCTGAGTCTCAGTGGCAACCAGCTGACCGGGCCATTCCCTGATCTGAGCGTCCTCACCAATTTGACGAGGCTCTCCATCAGCAATACACAGTTGACCGGACAGTTTCCCGATTTGAGCGCCCTCACCAAACTGAGAATCGTCTATCTCGGCCGCAACAGCTATACCGGCTCCATCACCGACATTAGCGCCCTCACGAACCTCGTCGTCCTCGATCTCGGCTCCAGTCAGCTGACCGGACAGATCCCGGATCTGAGCCCTCACCCCAAACTGAAGGAGCTTGACCTGGCCGGCAACCAGTTGTCCGGTGCGTTTCCCGATCTGAGCACGCTTACAAGCCTCTCCAAGCTCAGTCTGAATTCAAATCAGTTGACAGGCGCCTTCCCTGATCTGAGCGCCCTTACAAACCTGCTGCATCTCAACCTCGGCTCCAACCAGCTGACAGGAAACATCTCCGACCTCAGTGCTCTCAACAAGCTGCAGTATCTCAGCCTTGATGATAACCGGCTAAGCGGAGAAATCCCCGATTTGGCCGCCCTGACCAGCCTGGCGAGGCTCGACCTCAGTGACAACCAGCTTACCGGACCGTTCCCTGACCTGAGCCTCCTCACGAATCTGACAAACCTGGACCTCAGTTCAAACCGGCTGACCGGACCCATCCTCGATCTGCACCATCTCACTGACCTGAGGTGGCTGCTGCTCAATGACAACCAGTTGACTGGTCCGGTCCCGGACTTCAGCGTTCTGACCAACCTTACCAGTCTGAACCTCACTGGCAATAGTCTCTGCCTGCCATCGGGTGCAACCCTGTCCCACTCAAATACTTCCGTTTCTGCTCACCTCAATCGTCTCAATCTGCCCACATGCACGAACGCCGAAACCACGTTGGCCCCCGCTGTGCCGCAAAACCTGACGCCGTCCGTCAGCGGCAACCAGATTACGCTCACTTGGGATGCAGTGTCGAACGCTGCAAGTTACGAGCTGCGGGCGTGGGACAGCCTCGACCGCCAGTGGGGTTCCATTGGCGGCGTCATCACCACGACAACTTACACCCATACAGGACAGACCGACGGCCGCAACTACTACTACCAGGTCCGCGCCCGCAACGCCAACAACGTGCGCGGCGCCTGGTCCGATCGGGTCTACGCGGCCGTCGTCACCCTCCAGTTTCCACCACCGCCTCTCTCCCTCGAACTTGACCTCTTCTATCAGAAATATCTGGACGTCAGCGGCGTGGTCGTGGTCGCCCCCTCTGAAGTGTCTGATGAAAAAATGGTTCAGGCGCGCGACGTCATTACCAGCATGCTCTCAGCGAAATCCGACCTGCTTACCGACCTGGCCGCCAACAGCGCTCGGATCGCCATATACCCGGACAATGCCGAGGGCGGTGGAATCACCCAACTGCCCGAACTCTGGTTCCTCACGAGCCTTCCACTCGGATACGTTCATAAGGCAGGAAATCTGTTCCTGGCAGGCGTGCCGGAAGAAGACGCAAACTGTGGCACACTTGTCCACGAGTTTGCTCACATGATCCATTACGTAATTGATGAGCGATCCGGGGGTGAGGCGTTCAATACGCGGCTCGAGGCCCTTTACCAGGCCGCAAGGAACGCGGGGCGCTGGCAGGGTCTCTACGCGGCAACGAATTACAGAGAGTACTGGGCTGAGGCGGTCAGATTCTGGTTCTGGGAAACCATGCCTGCCTCGCTATCGGCGAGTTACTCGACGCTTAACGACTATGACCCGGACGTCGCCACCCTGGTCGAGGAGGTGTTCGGCGACGCGTCCTTGGTCGCGTACTGCAAGCCCTGACCTTCGACATCCAAGAGACTACGTTCTTGCCGAATCTGAATGGAATACTGCTGTTTTCTGTCGGATAAAATCAATGAGGAGTTGACTTTCTTGTTCGCGATCTTTAGCTTCCCGGCATACCGTTCATCTTTCCGCTGGATGAGGCGGTGCAGTGAAGCTTCATCCTGGAACGCCTGTGGCGCGTCCAACTCCCACCCATCCCCTCTGTTGGTCCATATTCCGGTCACCCGTCGCCTCCATATACTCTTGCATCCCTCGCTTCCAGGTCCGCACGCGCGGCCTTGAGCGCCAGATCAAGGTCCATAGGTTTGCCCTTCGTCCCGGCCAGTATCGACTGATTGAGCCGTTCACTCTCCTTCAGCCACTTCTTCCACGCTGCTCTTCGCTGTTCCCTTGTCCGGTCCGCTCGCTCGCCAGCCGTCTGCTCTCTCTTATCCATGCCCTCGCTCCTCCATCTGGTCGCTTCTTCCCCCAACCCACAACCCAACCCCCAACACAACCGCCCCCAGCCAGCTCCCCGGACCAAACAACCCCGTCGCACCCAGCAGTACTCCCACCGTCCCGGCCGCGAAAACCTTGGCGTTCGACGCCGCCCGCCAACCAACCCCCCGCGTCGCCGCCCCCCACGCCGCGCCACTGCCTGCCCACAGGATCAACCCCATCGGCGCCTCCTCCGGAAAGAAGCCAAGCGTAACCAGCGCCAGGATCACGACCACAACCGCACGTCGCCGCTCACGCAGCGCGATGTCGACCCCCACACGCCGCGCCATCCACTCCCCGCCCAGCGTGACAACGCAGCCCAACACCGCATTCAACCACGGCGACCCGTGCCCTGTATGGCTCAACACGCTGGCCGGTATGTAGATTAGGCGAAAGAGAAAAAAGAAAGGAATGAACGCGGGGTGAAGAATCTGCCGGCCCATCAACTGCTGCTCAACCCGGCTGCCAGCGCCACCGCCGCCGCCGGCTCTACCCAAACCAGGCTATCCAGCTGCACAGCTTCCGCGCCCGCCTGCAAACAATCGCGCGCCTGCTGCCGTGTATGAACGCCGCCGCTGGCGACCAGCGAACCGCGCAGCGCCAACGCCTTCACCTCCAGCAGCGCCGCCAGCATAACTGGAAAAGCCCCCGGCCCGAACATCTCCCCGCTCACAGTCTGGCCGTCTGGCCGTACACCCGCCCCCATCGGCGGCCTTCCCACCACCACACCGGCCGCGCCCGCCTCCACAGCCGCCGCGGCCAGCACGGCAGCGCGCGCGAGAGGCAGCTTAACCAGAACGGGCAATTCCGTCTCCAGCAGAACAACCTCCAGCAGCCGGCTGATCTCTTTCTCGCTGGCACCCGGCTCACACAGCAGCTCGAACCCCTCGATTCCGTCCGCCCTTGAAAGCCGCTCCACAGTCTCCGCCGCGTCTCTGTGCTCGCTGTCTGCCACCTGGGCAATGACCGGACAGCCCAAACGCGGCCACAGCTGGCCGTACCGCCTCACCGCCGCCGACACGCCTCGGTTCTGCAACCCGACGTTCCGCACAAACCCGCCCACCGTCTCCACCATGCGCGGCGGCTGGCTGCCGCCCCGGCTCCGACGCGTGAACGGACCCACTACCACCCCGCCGAAACGGGCCGTCTCCAACTCCCGGTGCCGCGCCTCCCCGTAGCCGACACTGCCTGCCGCCAGCATCACCGGGCCTGCCAGAGGCAGACCGATCTTATGGCCGGGCGCCAGTTCGACAGCGCTTTCAGCCATCCGCACCGCCCGGGCTGATCAGGTCCACAAACGTGTCCACGCCAATGTTCGAGCCGCAAAGAATCAGTCCCACCCGCTTCCCCAACGCCTGTTCTCGCAACGGTCCCAAAAGGGCCGCAGTCGAGGCCGCACACGCCGGCTCGACCGCCAATTTCATCTCATGCAAAAGAAGCCGCATCGCATCCAGCATCTCTTCGTCGCTGACCAGCGCTAAGTCTTCCAGAAAGTGCCTGCATAGCCCGAGGCTGTACGACTGCGTCGACGGGGCTCCCAGGCTGGTGGCGATCGTCTCTACACGCTCAATCGACTCCGGCTTGCCTGTGGCAAAGCTGCGGTGCATCGCAGCCGCGCCTTCCGGCTCCACACCGAAGACCGCGCACGCCGGCTGCAGCTGCTTGACCGCCGCGCCGATGCCGGCGGCCAAACCTCCTCCTCCTATTGGCACGATCAACATGTCCAGCGCCGGCGCATCCTCGCACACCTCCAGCCCCACCGTCGCTTGACCCGCGACAATCGTACGGCCGTCAAACGGATGAACAAAGGCCCGCCCTTCTTCCGCCTGGATGCGCTCCACCTCGGCAAACCCCTCATAAACGTCGGCCACCAGCACAACCTCTGCCCCATAGCTGCGCGACTTCTCCACCCGAAACCGGGGCGCGGACGCCGGCATCACGACTTTGGCGCTGATACCGAAAATCTGGGCCGCGTACGCCACCGCGATCGCGTGGTTGCCCGCGCTCACCGCGGTCACGCCCCGCTCCCGCGCCGCCCTTTCCAGCTGCAGAATGTCATTCACAGCGCCGCGCGGCTTGAACGTTCCCGTCCTCTGAAAAAGCTCCAGCTTCAGCCAGACCTCCGTGTCCGCCCCAAATGCCTCCTCCACGGTCTGACTCTGCCAGCGCCACATAGGAGTGCGCAAGACATAAGGATCTATGTGAGCGCGCGTTGTGCGTATCTCTTCCAGTGTAGGGATCTCGAGATCGGTCATCTTGTCAACGGTCATTGTCTATGCCTTGAAATGGGAAAGGGAAAAAGGAGTGGCTAGGCAAAAGCGAGGAGGCGCGCCTGGCCGTCGTTCGAGGAACAACCGCGCACGCGGTCACGCGCTCAGCGTCCCCTTCGTGCTCGGGACCCCGGTTCGCCTCTCATCCGGCTGCGTTGCCGCGTCCAACGCACGCGCCAGCGCTTTGAACAGCCCTTCCGCTTTGTGGTGATCGTTGCGCCCGTACAGCACGGCCGCATGCAGGTTCATCCGCCCGTGGATCGCAACGCTCTCGAACAAGTGGAACAGCAGGTCCGTGCTGAGCTCCCCCAGTTTCGGCGTAGTGAACTCCGCCTCAAATACGCAGTACGGCCGCCCGCTCAGGTCCACCACGACCCGCGCCAGCGTCTCATCCATCGGCACATAGGCATGCCCCGTGCGCACGATGCCGCTGCGGTCTCCCAAAGCCTGGTCGATCGCCCGCCCCAGGCAAATGCACACGTCCTCAGCCGTGTGGTGCTCGTCAATCTCAAGATCGCCGTCCGCCTGCACCGTCAGATCAAACAGCCCGTGCCCGGCAAAGAGCGTCAGCATATGGTCCAGAAACCCGATACCCGTCGCCACCTCCGCCGCGCCGCGCCCATCCAGCGCCAGCTCCAGCACGATCTGTGTCTCTTTCGTCGCCCGTTCGATTCTGGCCTGTCTCATAGTCGTTCCAGCCTATCTCTTCGTCCCTGAAATTGAAACCAATACTTTTCAAACGTGTGCCCCCAATATGGCGGCGAACTTTCGTTTACCTCTGGAGGCTCCCAAGCCACGGTCAGTTCCCATTCCAACAGAATAAGCGCCGTCTCTGACCACTAACCACTGACCACTGCAGTTTTGGGCGGTCGGGCCTAGTCGGCCCTCCCTTGTGCGGGGGCTCCGCCCCCGCAACGCCCCCTCTCCTACAACACGCCTCATCGAACCGGGTGTCGATATTGGAGACGGGTGCCTATTTGAAAGTGTCCAGCCAGACCGCGTCCCGCCAGTCCCATCAGATCCCCGCAGATGCCGGCCTTGTGCCTGACCTCACACCCTCCACATCTGACTGACTCCACCGTACGGCCAGGCCCGGCGCCTGCACTGCGTCTCGCCCAAAGACGGTAAACAACGCCAGCCACCGCTGGCACAGATTCCCCGCCAGACTGTTCTCACCCCGAATCTGGGATGCATCCCTTTCAAACACGGGCCTTATTCTCTCCCCACTCCCTTTTCCTCACTTCTCGCTCTTGAGGGGTTTGAGTCCTGCGACCTGCGCCACTCAGTCCGCGCAGTCTCCTGCAACTGGCAACTGTCCTTCCGCCAATTCTCCCACCCTTTGCGCAGCCGGGCAAACATTCACCACTTTTGTCCCTCCCCACCCTGAGGCGCCGCACCGCAAATCAACCTGCCCCTCCTTCGAATACTGACAACTCTTGTCCTGCCAATACCACCTACGTTTGACATTTGCACCATTCGGGCTAAAATCCTACTGTGGCTTATTTTCTTGGAATCGACGGCGGCGCAACCAAATCCCATATCGTTCTGTCCAACGGAACCGGCCGCCTGGTCGGCGAAGGGCAGAGCGGCCCTTCCAACTATCATATCGTTGGTGTGGAACAGGCCGCCGCCAACCTGTCCGCAGCGATCTCACAGGCTCTGACCCCGTCTGCCATTTCCCCATCTGAAGTGAAGGCCGCCTGCGCCGGCATGGCCGGCTTCGATGGCCCATCCGACCAGAAACAGTTGCATCAGATCCTGACCTCTGCGCTCAAGGCCAGCGGACTGCAGTGCTCGTGGCGGTCGCTCAACGACTCCGTCGTGGCCTGGGGCGGCGCCTTTCACGGCAGCCCCGGCGCCCTCATCGCCGCCGGCAGCGGGGCCGTCGCCTTCGCCGTCGGCGAAGACGGCCGCTCAGCTCGCGCCGACGGCCTGGGTCACTGGCTGGGCGATGCCGGCAGCGGCTACGATATCGGCCGCCGCGGCCTCCGCGCCGCCCTGGCAGCACTCGACAAACGCGGCTCTGCGACCCACCTTACGGAGCATTTTCACGCCATCGCCGGCAGCACCCAACAGGAGTGGATCGGCTGGATCGCCGGACTCGATTCAAGTATCTCCTATGCCCACGAGCAGCTCCGTTCCTTTGCCCCCTCTGTTTTTGAGGCAGCCGCCTCCGGTGATGCCGTCGCCCGCTCTATCCTGAATGAGGCCGGCGCCGCGCTTGCCGGTACAGCCGCCTCCGTCCTGCGTAAAGTCGGCCTGCTGACCGAGCCGCAGGTCGCCACCGCCGGCTCTGTTTTGGAGCAACCGTCCTGTCTTCGCCAGGCATTTCACGCCGAACTCAACGCACATCTGCCCGGCTGTCAGATCGTTCCTGCCCGCTCCAACCCGGCCTTCGGGGCCGCTCTGCTGGCCGGCAACCCCGACCTGGTTCCGCAGGATGCATTCCAGGTATGTGGCTAGAAAGGTGTCCTGCCCATCTATGTTCCGCCGCTGACAGGGCCTTGCCAACGCCACTCGGGCGGACCAATTAGAGTAAACTAACCTGAGGACTTTCAATGTATCAGGGCTTTGAAATAATCGACTTCCACCTCCACTTCCCCACAAGCAAACCGTGGTTCCCCAACATGGGAAACACGATTCAGAAATACATCGACAAGGTGGGCGAGGAGCGGGCCCGCAAAGTGCAGGAGATGAGCCGCCCCTACGGCGAACACTGGCGCAAAATGTGGGGTTTCCCGAGGCCGGAATCCCCCGACGACCACCCCGGAGACAGGGAGCAGGCCCGACGTTGGGCCGCGGAGCTCGATGAATACGGCGTACGCGCCGTCGGCTTTGTGACAGGCGGCGGCAACGAGCATCTCGCCGAAATCGTCAGCTGGTATCCCGACAAATTCGTCGGCTTCGCCCATCACAATCCCTTCGAGCCGGACGCTGTCGCCCAGCTGGAGCACGCCGTAACCGAGCTTGGCCTGCGCGGCTACAAGCTGCTCGCACCCATGATCGAACAGCCTATCGAGGACGAGTCGATCTGGCCCGTCTGGGAAAAATGCGCCGAACTGGATATCCCAGTCCTTATTCACTTCGGCATCCAGGGCAGCGCCGGCGGCATCGCCTGGCACGAGAACATCAGCCCCTTCAAACTGCACAATATCGCCAAAGCCTTCCCCGACGTGACCTTCGTAATCCCCCACTTCGGCTGCGCCTGGGAACGCGAGACGCTCCAACTCTGCTGGGCCTGCCCCAACGTCTGCGTCGACACCAGTGGCAGCCTCCAGTGGATCCGCTGGGTACCCGGCGACGTGACCGTCAAATACCTGTTCCGCAAATACTACGAGACCATCGGTCCCAGCCGCATCATCTTCGGCACCGACAGCAGCTGGTTCCCGCGCGGCTTCACCCAGGAATACCTGCAGGACCAGATGCGAAGCTGTCTCGACCTGAATTTCCCGGACCAGGACATCCAGCAAATCTTCGCCGGCAACGCTGCCCGCCTGCTCAAGATCGACCTGTAATGAGTAGACCGGGCACTACGGTGCAACAGAGATATACAGCCCAGCGCACAGGCTTTTCCGTCGCTCTCTGAACATGACAATCTTCGTCTCTCAGGTTCAACAATCCAATCGTCGGACTTTCCAACACCACCTTCGGTGACAGCCCCTATGAGGTCTCGACAGTCGACCATACGTACTCTACCCTAAGGAGGATACCAACAATGAAGCGCTCCAAACTGTATGTGTTGATAGGCACACTTCTGGTGGCCGCAATGCTCTTGGCCGCCTGCCCCGCGCCGGCTGCGCCTGCCGCAGAAACGGCCTCTGAGCCAGCCGCTGCTGAAGAGGCCATGGCTGACGAAGTGATCGAAATCGAGTACTGGCAGTACAACTTCGCCGCCAGAGTGAACGCCATGGACCAGCTGATCGCCCAGTTCGAAGCGGCGAATCCGAACATCAAGGTCGTCCACAACGCCGACATCCCCTACGCTGAGTTCCGCGACAAGATCGCCGCCAGCGTTCCCGCCGGCGTCGGCCCCGATGTCGCCACCCTCTTCTACGGCTGGCAATCCGTCTGGATCGATTCCGGCTACCTCGTGCCTCTGCCCGAGGACGCCTTCCCGCCCGCCATGGTTGCTGAGGAGTTCAGCCCCATGGTCCAGGCCAGCTTTGTCGAAGGCACGCTCTACACGCTTCCCACAGCAGTGCGCGCCCTGGCCCTCTTCTACAACAAGGACCTGATGGCGGATGCCGGCCTCGATCCCGAAAATCCGCCCTCGACATTAGATGAGCTGGCCGATCAGGCCGTCGCCTGCACCCAGCGCGATGACGAAGGCTCGCTCGTCGTCCAGGGCTTTGTCGCCGACCCCTCCGCCCAGGACCATCACTGGTTCCGCGAAGTGCTGGTGCGCCAGTTCGGCGGCGTGCCCTACACCGATGACTACTCCGAGGTCCTCTACAACGATGAGGCCGGTCTGCAGGCCTGGAACTATCTCCTGGCCTTCCACACCGAGCTCGCAACCGGCGACCGCGACCTGTTTGACGGCAGCACCAACGCCTTCGTCGGCGGCCACGTGTGCTTCCATGTCGACGGCTCCTTCCGCCTCGGCACCATCGCCAACAACAATCCCGACATGAACTTCGGCGTCACCGAACTGCCCTCGCATAACGGCGTCAAAAGCACCTTCGGCTCCTATTGGACCCATGGCCTCACCAAGAAGGCCGCCGCCGACCAGGCGCGCTTCGATGCCGCCGTTAAGTTCCTTCAGTTCATCACCAGCGCCGACGCCGGTGCCCTCTGGGTCGACATCGTCGGCGAGCTGCCCGCCCAACTCGCGGCCGGCAGCAATCCAGAACTCCTCGCCGATGAGAAGCTGGGTGCCTTCGCCGCAGGGCTGGAATACTCCCACGCCACCTTCTTCGCCGACGAAAGCCAGCAGCGCCAGGCCATCATCGACTCCTTCGACATGGTGGTCCTGACCGACGAAGACCCGGCGGCTGCGCTGCAGATTGCCGCCGATACCGACCAGGAGGTCCTGGACGACTTCTGGTCCAGCCGCTAAACGACATGTGACATACGCGAAGAGAGAGGGTACCTGCGGGCCGGGGTATCCTCTCGCCTTACTCATTGTTTAAACTGGACAGATCCCCCTTGCCCCAGTCCAGACCTGCTGAGCCTTCCCAGTGTCGGCCGCCTGAATTACGCTGAAACCGAGTTGGAATAGATCCATGCGCTTAACACTCCGCCAGCGGCAAATCATATGGGCCTACATCTTCATGAGCGTGGCCCTTGTCTTCTTTGTCGTCATCCGCTGGTACCCAACCATCCTGGCATTCAACGTCAGCTTCCGCGATTGGAATGTTTTTGAAGGCACCGGTCCCTGGGTGGGGCTGGAGAACTATCAGGAAATATGGCAGGACGCCGGTAAGCCGCGCAGCTCTGTCACCGCCGCCTTCTCCAATACCGTTCGCTACGTCCTCTTCGGCGTGCCATCTCAGCTGGTACTGGCTCTTGCCATTGCCCTGCTTCTCGCCCAGATCCGGCGCCTGTCCGCGGTCTTCCGCGTCGCCTACTTTGCACCCTACGTCACCTCGGCCGTCGCCGTCGCCTTCGTCTGGAACTGGCTCTATCAGCCGGAAACCGGCTTGATCAACCAGGCGCTGGACCTGGTCGGCCTGCCCCAGCAACCTTTTACCAAGAGCCCCTCACAGGCGCTGCCTTCGATCACTGCCGTCGCCGTATGGCAAAATCTCGGCTTTGCAGTCATCATCTTCCTGGCCGGCATTCAGCAGATTCCGGGCCACTACTATGAAGCCGCCCGCATTGACGGTGCCAACGCCTGGCAACTTTTCTGGCGCATCACCCTGCCCCTGCTCAATCCGATCATCGTCTACCTCACCGTGCTCGGCACCATCTCCTATTTGCGGCTCTTCGCTCTCGTCCAGAACATGAGCCCTCAGGGCACCGGAGGGCCGCTCAAAAGCACGACCACTGTCGTGCTGGAAGTTTATCGAGAGGGGTTTTCCAGCTACAAAATGGGCTACGCCGGCGCGCTCACCGTGCTTCTTTTCTTTCTTATATTGCTGATAACAATCATCCAGCTGCGCTTCTTTTCGCGGCGGGTTGAGTATTAGGCGGGGGTGACCGGGAACCTTTTCCATGACTACTTCTGCAGAGTTGGGCACAGAGGGCACGCTGCAGATCGCGGAGCATTTCGCGCCTGCCCAAAGCGGCGCCCGCCGCCGCTTCAGTTGGACGCTGTTGATCGCATACATTCTGCTGGCAATCGGCGGCGTTTGCATGGTCACGCCTTTTTTCTGGATGATACTTACTAGCGTTAAACCGCCCCCCGAACTGGTCAACTTCTCCTTTTTTCCCGAAAACCCAACCCTCCAGAACTACCTGAATGTACTCAATACCAGCAGCTTCGAACGCTGGTATCTCAACAGCATTATTGTTGCCATAATCAGCACGACAAGCGTTGTCTTTTTCGACACCCTGGTCGGTTACACCCTCAACAAATTCGACTTCCCGGGCAAGAACATCATCTTTATCGGTATGCTCGGCACGCTCATGATCCCGACCGAAATGCTCATCATCCCTTGGTTCACCATGAGCGTGAACTGGAACTGGCATATCGGATACACCCAATACTGGGGCATCGCCTTTCCTGGCGTCATCACCGCCGCCGGCATCTTTCTCATGCGCCAGTTCTTCGATGGGGTTCCTAACGAGCTCCTTGACGCCGCCCGCATGGACGGCATGAACGAGTTCGGCATCTGGTGGCGCATCGCCGCTCCGCTTGTCAAACCGGCCATTGCTGCCCTGGCGATCTTTAACTTTATCGGCAACTGGAACGCCTACCTGTGGCCGCTGATCCTGGCCAACAGCCGCCAGTTCTATACATTGCCCGTCGGCCTCAGTTTCTTCCGCGGCGAATCTACCACCCACTGGGAGAAGATCATGACCGCGGCCAGTCTTGCCAGCATCCCACTGCTTATCGTCTTTCTGATCTTCCAGCGCCAGATTATCCAGGGGATCGCTCTCACCGGACTGAAAGGCTGAGCCCGCAGACGGGGCGGCATATTGGGAGAGCCCAACAATTCTCCGACGGGAGTAGCAATTATAGTGCGGCATCCTGGCGCACAAAACACAGTTCATATCGTAGAGGAGTCCTCTCTTGAAGTTACACGAATACCAGTCGAAGCGGGTTCTCGCCCAATATGGCGTGCCCATCCCCAATGGGGACGTCGCAACTACGCCGGCCGAAGCGCGCGCCATCGCCGAACAGATCGACAAACCGGTCGTCATCAAGAGCCAGGTGCTGGTCGGCGGACGCGGCAAGGCAGGTGGCATCAAGCTGGCCGGAAATCCGGATGAGGCCGAGGAAGTTGCAGCACAGATACTGGGCATGGACATCAAAGGGCTGACTGTTCAAAAGGTCCTGGTCGACGAAGCCGCTGACATCCGCTCCGAAATCTACCTCGGCGCCGTTCTCGACCGCGGCGCGCGTAGAGTAGCCATCATGGCCAGCAGCGAGGGCGGCGTTGAAATCGAAGAGGTCGCCGCCCAAACGCCCGAAAAAATCATCACCGTACATGTCCACCCCCTCCTCGGCATGCAGGGCTACCAGGCCCGCCAGCTGGCATACGGCATCGGACTGCCCAAAGAGCACGTCTCCGCCTTCACCAGGATTGCACAGAGCCTCTACCGCGCCTTCGTCGAAAGCGATGCCAGCCTCGCAGAGATCAATCCCCTCGTCATCAATGGCGACAACCGGCTGCAGGCCGTCGACGGCAAAATCCTCCTTGACGACAGCGCCCTACCCCGGCAAAAAGAGCTGGCCGCGATGCGCGACCCTGATGAAGACAGCCCCACCGAAACCGAAGCACGTGAGGTCGGAATCAGCTATATCGATCTCGATGGCGAGATCGGCTGTATGGTGAACGGGGCCGGCCTCGCCATGGCCACGATGGATATCATCAAACTCTATGGCGGCAGCCCGGCCAACTTCCTCGACATCGGCGGCGGTGCCGGCGCCGACAAGGTACTGGCCGCACTCAGGATCATTCTCCGCGACGCGCGCGTGAAGGCGGTTCTCATCAACATCTTTGGCGGCATCACCCGCTGCGATGAAGTGGCAAACGGCATCGTCGAGGCCATCAACAGCCTCAACGTAAAGGTGCCGATCGTCGTCCGCATGGTGGGTGTAAACGAGGACGAGGGACGCCAGATCCTGGCCGACTCCAATCTCCCCTCCGCCAACCAGCTCTCAGAAGCCGTCCAGATGGCCGTCGCCGCCGCCAAAGGAGAAGGTGCATGAGCATCCTCGTCGACAACGATACCCGACTGCTTGTGCAGGGAATCACCGGAAGCCAGGGTGCCTTCCACGCAGAGCAGATGATCCAGTACGGTACGAATGTCGTGGCCGGGGCCGTGCCCGGTCGCGGCGGTCAATGGGCAGTCGGCAACACGCCCGTTTTCGATACTGTCCACGAAGCCGTCGCCACAACCGACGCCAATACCAGCATCATCTTCGTCCCCGCCGCCTTCGCCGTTGACGCCCTCCTGGAGGCCGCCGACGCCGGCGTCGCACTCATCGTCTGCATCACCGAAAACATCCCCGCACTCGACATGGCCCGCGCCCGCGCCTACCTGGATTCAACGGAATCTCTCCTGATCGGGCCCAACTGCCCCGGCCTCATCTCCCCCGGATCTGCCAAAGTCGGCATTATGGCCGGCCACATCCACACCCCCGGCAATGTCGGCATCGTCAGCCGTTCCGGCACGCTCACCTACGAGGTCATCTATGCACTGACAGAGCGTGGAATCGGTCAGAGCACCGCCGTCGGCATCGGCGGCGATCCCATCAAAGGGCTCAACTTTCTCGACGTGCTGCAGATGTTTGAACAGGACTCCGCTACCGAACAGGTCGTCCTCATCGGAGAGATCGGAGGCACCGACGAGCAGATTGCCGCCGACTACATCAGAACCGAAATGAGCAAACCGGTGACCGCGTTCATCGCCGGTCAGACCGCCCCCCCGGGCAAACGCATGGGCCACGCCGGCGCCATCATCTCCGGCGGCGAAGGCACCGCCGCCGAAAAAATTGAAGCACTCCAGGAGGCCGGCGTCGCCATCGCCCGTCACCCCGAAGAGATCGCAGAACTGGCCGCACAGAATGTCTGAACACACGTCTGAAACTGTGCTATCATAGTCGCCAATCCGGAGCCGATCAATAGACACCGAATGAAGGAGGGAAGAATGTCGGAACAGAGCTCAAACGGCCAGGCAATCGAGGTGCCGGCCGCCGACAGTGAACTGTACCAACCGCCGCCAGAGGCCGTCGCTAGCGCAAACGTGCCCAACTACCTGGAGCTGCGCGGCGAGGCGCTCGCAGATTCCGAGGCCTACTGGGATGCCCGCGCACGCGAACTGATCGACTGGTTTGAGCCGTACGAAAAGGTGCTCGACGACAGCGGCGCGCCGTTCTTCAAATGGTTTGTCGGCGGCAAGACCAATATCGCCTACAACGCTTTGGACCGGCACGTAAACTCCTGGCGCAGGCACAAGCTGGCCCTGATCTTTGAAGGCGAAGACGGCGACAAGCAGAACTACAGCTACTACCAGCTCTGGCAGGAAGTCAATAAGTTCGCCAACGTGCTCAAAGGCAAGGGCGTCGGCAAGGGCGACACCGTGACCATCTACATGGGACGGACCCCCGAACTGATGATTGCGATGCTGGCCGTCACCAAGATCGGCGCCGTACACTCTGTCGTCTACGGCGGGTTTAGCGAACAGGCCCTCGCCAGCCGCATCGACGACGCCCAGTCCAGGGTACTGATCACCTCCGACGGCGCCTGGCTGCGCGGCAAAACCGTCAACCTCAAAGACATCTCCGACGAGGCCGTCAAGCGTAGCTCGATTGTAGATACGGTGATCGTCTTCCAGCGTACCATGCAGGATGTGCAGATGACCCCCGGCCGCGATCACTGGTGGCACGAAGAGATGGCCCTCCCCATCGCCAGCCCCATCTGCGAGGCGGAACCGATGGACGCCGAAGATCCCCTCTTCATCCTCTACACGTCCGGAACAACCGGTAGACCCAAAGGCGTCCTCCATACCTGCGGCGGCTACCAGGTCTACACCGCTACCACCCTGAAATACGTCTTCGACCTCAAAGAGGACGACCTCTGGTGGTGCGCCGCCGACCCCGGCTGGATCACCGGACACAGCTACATCGTATACGCGCCCTTGATCCTTGGCTCAACCGGCTTCATGTACGAAGGCGCGCCCGACTATCCCCACCCCAATCGCTACTGGAAGCTCGTCGAGGACTACGGCATAACCATCCTCTACACCGCGCCCACCGCCATTCGCGGCCTGATGCGCTTCGGCGATGCCTGGGCCGACCAACACGACCTGTCCAGCCTGCGCCTCCTCGGCAGCGTCGGCGAACCGATAAACCCCGAAGCCTGGCGCTGGTACCACCGTGTCATCGGCCGCGAAAACTGCCCCATTATGGACACCTGGTGGCAGACCGAAACCGGCGGCTTCATGATCACGCCAACGCCCGTCGTCGCCCTCAAACCGGGCAGCGCCACCCTGCCTTTCACCGGCATTGAAGCCGAAGTGGTGCGCGAAGACGGCTCCACCTGCGAGCCCAACGAAGACGGCTATCTCGTCATCAAACGGCCGTGGCCGGGTATGGCCCGCACCGTCTGGGGAGACCCGGACCGCTACGTTGAACAGTACTGGTCCGAATTCGCCCAGCAGGGCTGGTACTTCACCGGCGACAGTGCCCGCCGCGACGATGACGGCTACTTCTGGATCATCGGCCGTATGGATGACGTCATCAAAGTCAGCGGCTACCGGCTCGGTACCGCCGAAATCGAAAGCGCACTCGTCAGCCATCCGGACGTGGCCGAGGCCGCCTGTGTCGGCATTCCCCACGAGCTGCGCGGCAACGTAATCCACGCCTTCTGTATCCTCAACGATGGCGTCAGCGGCAGTTCCGATCTGGTCGACGCTCTTAAACTTCATGTGCGTCATGAAGTCGGGCCGATTGCCGTGCCCGCCGAGCTGAATATCGTCGATGGCCTGCCCAAGACGCGCTCCGGTAAGATCATGCGCCGGCTGCTCAAAGCCCAGGTCCAGGGCCTGCCAATCGGCGATGTGAGTACCCTCGCCGACTGAACCAGAACGGGGGCCGGCGTCGCATCAAAACGAAGCCGGCCCCCGCTGCACCGCAACACCTCTGAATTCCAACTACTGCACGCCGCGCAGCATTATCTCTCCGAACGTTTCCTCCTGTTCCGCCGCGATCTCCTTCTGCTTTATCAGTTCCAGCACGGCCAAAAAGGTAACGATTACTTCCAGACGGTTCCGGCTACAGGACAGAAGCGCCGAAAATGGTACAGTGCCGCTCGCAGCGCCGTTCCTGCCCCACTGGCCTCTGATCCGTTCGCGGATCGCCTCCATCTTCTCTGCGACGGTGACCGGGTAGGACCGAACAGAAGGTAGGACCGGGTCGCTGGGCAGGTTGTTCAAGGCCCTTTGCGCCGCGTCCGCCAACTTGTCGATAGTCAGCGCAGACAGATCCAACCTGCGATCCAGTGCCGGCGGGGCCGAACGCGTGCTTGTCCGCAACCCGATTGAAGCGCGCAGCCGCAACTCGTCTGCCCCCTCCCTGAAGCGGCGATAGTCCAGCAGTTGCTGGATCAACTCCTCGCTCTGGCTCTCCCCCTCATCCTCCTCATCTTCCGGGTGGGGCAATAGGCCCCGGCTCTTGATGTAAAGAAGCCGGGCCGCCACCACCAAAAAGTCGGCCAGCGCATCCGGCTCAATCTCCTCCATCGCCTCGATCGCCCGCAGGTACTGGTCCGTGATCGCAACCAGCGACACTTCCGTAATATCCAGTTCCTCACGTTCGATCAAATGGAGCAATAGCCCGATCGGGCCGTCGAAGATCGGGAGACTGACGGGGTAGCCCGCGCCGAGGGGATTGAGGTCCGTTTCCATGCCGCCTACGACTCGAGCAGTGACCGGAATCGTCTCTTATTGTAAGCCAGCTGCAGCAGTCTCTGCGAGGCCGATATCGCATCGGAGTCATCCAGGTGGTCGATCTCTACCCCCGCGTCCACCAGCCGTCTCTCGGCTTCCGCCGTCGAGATCGTTCCGGCCCCCACCAGGGTCACATACCGTGCCTCAAGCGCATCTTCCAGGAATGTGCCCGCCACTGGCTTGAACTCGTCAAAATAGTGGCTTGCCTCCGCCACCGTTTTGGTCATCGACTCCTCGGACGGAAAAAGGACGTAATGATACGGAGGAACTCCGCTCTGAACGCGCTCGATCTCTCCGATGAGCGTGTCGCGCCATCTCTTTCCCTCCAACCATTCACTGCCCGGGCAAGGCGTGGAATTGTACGAAAACTCATTGTGGCCCAAAACATCGGTAAGTTGCAACGCAAACTCCTGCAACAACCATGCAATCAGACGCGCCCCGGAGTGTATCTGCTGCGGCGTTGGCGTTGAACCGTTCATAAAGCTGCCGGCGAAAGCAACGCCAATCGCGTATGAGTTGTGCCTGTCGACGTGGTGCGTACGCAGCGCCACCGGCTGAGTCTGCAGGATTTCGCCGTCTGGAGGGATGAAATAATGGTATCCGATACCCGACCAGGCACTCTTCCCCCGGTCAAGGTCTTCGTCAACGTGTGTCTGGGCGATGCGCTCGGGCCCGACGTGGGGTGCCAGCGCCGTATGATGGATCGCTATGTGGGTTATGGCTGCCAGTTGCCGCCGACGGTACTGCATCGTAGGATGTCTGGGCAAAGCATGGCTGATGTCCCGAATCTGAGGCCGGGCTACCCGCTCCCTCTGAAGCGGCTGCTCCCGCGCGTCCGGGACCTCCTTCCGCAACCGCCCACCTTCGCCGCCCAGCGCTTCCATCTGGCTGCTCGCCGACTGCTGGCCATTCGCCCCGGTACCCGCCCTTCCTTCGATTATCGCATCATCCGTCGCTGCCGGATCGTCCCCAGTCCGCACCGCGTTGATCAGGACGTCCTTCCAACGCCGTCCCTGCAGCCACTGCTCTCCGGGAGAGGTGTGGTTGATGAATTCGTTCACCCCGCGTATACTGGCCAGCGTCAACTGCGGGAACTCCTCCATCAGCCAGGCGATCAATTGCCGCCCCGAACTGATCTGATCCGGGGTTGGTATATCATCATTGAACTCCCCGGCGAAGCCGATGTTGATCGCACGCGCAATGTACGGAACTTTGCCGTCAACCGCTTCCAGCAGCGGTTGAGTCTGGTAGATCGCGCCGTTGGAGGCAATGAAGAACTGATAAAGAATCCCCGGCAGGCGACGATGGAACGCCGCTGCAATCGTCTGCAGCGGCGTGATTGGCGGCGCAGCCGTGTGATTGATGACGATAAATTCGACATCGCCCGCCTCTCGCCGGACAAAGCGCTGCGGATCACGCGGCAGGCGCTCGACCACATCTTCCATCGGCGGTCTCGACGCCGGGATCCTCCCCGGCCCGGGCGCGCCCGGGCTGTCCGTCGATTCGGGAGTCCCCTCTTCCACCTCTTCTGTCGGCGGTGAAAGCGGCGATTCAGTGAGAAAATGGTCGATATTCTCGTTCAGCGCAATCTTCCAGGCAGGGCCGCTTTCGAACGTTCTTCCTGGGCTGGACGTGTCCAGCAGCTCGCACATGCCAACCACGCTCTGTGCTGTCAACTGGAATCGAGACAGCATCCAGGCGCACAACGCCGCGGTCGCCGTCAGCTGCGCCGCCTCCGGCGCAGCTTCGTCGAAGTTGCCTTCCAGGCAGATGTTCACCCCTGTCAGGCTCCAATCCGCCTCATCGTTTACCACGGCCTCAACCGGGGCCACCTGCAATATCTCTCCGGTCTCCAACACAAAGTAATGATATGCAATCCCAGGATAGCCCTGCGCGATATGGGCCTGCGCAACCGTCTCAATCGGCACGCCTGTTGGTGCAGCTGTGTGACATATCACCAGCCTCCGGATCTGGTCGAGTGTGCGCAGTGCGAACGGATTCTCTCCGTGCGGCAGCGCATGAGAGATATCGACAACCTGTGGCCCCTCGAACACAGTAGAAGAACGCGCTTCCGCCCGCACTTGCAATTCAGGTGTCGGTTCCGGCCGCGGCGCCGGTTCAACCGTTACTCTTTCCTGCTCTACAGTCTCAGTTTCGGGCACAGGATCCTTCTCGGCATCAGCCGTCTCGGGCGCCGCGCTCACACTCAACCAGCGGGTAAGAATGTCCGACTGCATGGTCTGGAACCAGTTTTCGCCGCCGCTGATCAGGTCCAGAACTAACGTGTAGTTCCCTGGATGGTCGGGGAAAACCATCTGCGCTTCAATGGTGACCGTCTCGCCCGGCGCTACGTCGTCGGGCAGTTCAGTCAGGACGGGACGGCCGTCGGGGAATGGAAGCTCTCGCCGGTTCTGAAAAAAGTGATAACCGAGGGCGACCGGTTGCGGACCCCGCGCCGGCCATGCGATTGTACCGATGTTTCGGATCGTCACCGGGAAGCTGACACGCTGGCCCGGGTAAAGCGGGCTGGGGGGCTTCCCCTTCAGCCACTGCACCCGGTACACCATCCCGCGGCCCATCCGCATCTCTTCGGTAACGTCGACCTCTGCCCGCCCCTCTACTGCCTCTGTCGGCCTGCTCGCCGCCCCCAGGTCCGGCTGGAGCTCCGGTTGGCGTTCAAACTGCGGCCTGACCTTCCGCTCCTTCTGGCCCTGCTCGGCACCTACGTTCCATCGATATTCGTGCCGCAACGCAGCCCGAAAATCTTCTATGACGCCCTCTTTCCCCTTGATGTGCCAGCGGTCCAGTTGCGGCCACCTGTACAACACCAGCGCCTGAATCTTCTGCGCGTTCTGCCGGTTCCAACGATCGATTTCGGCGTAGGCTGCCTGAATCCACCCCCGGTTTACGTTTTCCCAAGGTCCCCCCTGGTCGGTTTCCGTTACGTACACGGGCAAATGGCGCATGTTGACCGGAATCGCATGCATGAAGTCCCGGTATGCTTGGAAGTGACAGTGGTGTTTGGGAAAGTCGGGCAGCTTGCTGTTGTCCAGTATCAAGGTGGGGTTCGCCCCGTGCGTAAAGGTATGCAACGTGATTCCGTCGCAGCCGTTTGCGCCGCACTGCAGCAAAATGTCCTGAAAATACTTTACCCAGTCGCCGTTCGGATTGCCGGGATACACCGTCTGTGTATTCCACGGCGCTACCGCGCCCACCAACACCTGGTCCTTTTCATGGCCTTCCACCCCGTGAATCGCCTGCCGGCACATACTATAGCAGTTGGCATAGAGTTGGGGCGTGATCAGCTCCTCATCGTCCCTTACTGCCTTTGCTTCCTCCCTGTCGGTCGCGCTAAGCAGTGCGCTGAACCGTTCCGGCAAACTGCGCATTGTCGGGTCACCCGCAGGCGCCTCACCAAAGTGCCTGCGCGTTTCGAGGGCTGACGCCGCACTGGGGCGTCCGATCGCATAGTTCATCTCGTTGCCAATCATCCAGCGGCTGCATCCCTTGCTGGCGGCAACAAAATTAGCGCAGCGACGCGCGAAGTTGGCGTATTCGCTGCTCAGCGGCAGCGTTCCCTGGGGAAAGTAGCCATTGTTCAGGCAAACGATGACGCCCAAACCCTGACGACTTAGTGAACTGTAATCTCTGCCCGTGAGATCGTTCGGATCATGCCCCACAACTTCGCTGAAGACAATCCAGCCCTGCTTTCTGGCCGCGCGCATATGATCTTCGCCGCCAAAGTCATGGATGCCAAAGATGAATTCGCTACTCACAGGTCGCAGAGGTTGTCAGATTCAAAATGGGTGGAGGCCGCTGGCCCATATCTCTCGTGGAATTAATCGTTGCGGTCGTAACATCCCAACCGCTCCATCATTCTTCGTCAGTGTTCTGGTAGACCAACTGATGCCTCGTGCAAACGGGGAAGGTCGGGCACAGTTTCAAAGGCCAAAACATTGTAATACAGGGGAAAAATTTCAGCAAACAACCGCAAAAAAAGTCCGTTTGAGCAGCGCCTCTGAGGGCATCTGCAGCACCCACTTTCGGGCACTCCGCTCAGCGCAATGTCCGCTCCCGGGCCCTGGCCGGCTACCCCTTCTTCATACCCGGGGCGGCCAAGGACGGGGAAATCTGGTGGAATCTTTCTGTGTCTCGTAACCTGGAGGGCCGGATCGTAGCTGAGTCCAGTTTGTACGAGAAAAATGCCCACTACAAAGCGGACAAGCCTGTCTCATGCCTGTACCAGGACACGATTGAGCATTCTCAGAAGAGGCCCACGCTGCTCCATTCCGCTCTCGCCGTATTCGCTCAACCCCAGGTATACTCTGCGCCGCGCGCGCCGCAACAGTCCAATCGACAGGCGCCGCAAACTTTCCTGGCGGCTTCGAAACTCCTCCGGGTCACCCCAAATCCTGTCTCGCGGCCAGTTCCTTGACAGTACATAGGGATGGGTCAGCGGCTGGTGAATGCGCTGCCACCAGCCTTCCGCCCCAATGTCGAGCCAGAACTGCACGTCCACCGCTCGGTTCCGCATCAGAAAAGTGTATGCCGGTGCAATCAACACAGCACTGTCCTCAACCGTCCATGCCGGCACATAAAGCGCCCCCAGCGCACCCCCCTCCACCAGGTCAAGGTAGGCGCGGCCGATCTCGACCTTCCTCGAACTCCCCTCATCAGGTGAACCGGCGGCAACCGGAGATTCCTCCCCCATTCCGAGTCGACTGCCCTGTCCCCCTGTCGCCCACCGAAAATCCTGCGCTGAACGCACAAGCCGGTCGGTTATCCGGGCAGCTTCAGCCTGTTCATGGAATCCGAAACCGGGCTGGCTCAGCAGTTCGCCAAAAAGACGGGCGAAGAATCGGTCTAGCGGCGAGTATTCACTCTCCGCCCGGTAGTCGGCCAACCATCTGCGCAAGCGCTCATATAGCTCCCCGCTGGCAAACGAGACTCGCCTCTGCACATCTCCCCGCAGACCTGCAAAGTCCCGCAACGCCGCGCCCGCGGCGTCGCGTACATCATATGCGGCCTGGGCCAGCACACTGGCTCGAACAGGATCCAATGGGGCGATGGCGTTTTCCAGGGCCAGCGCAACGTCTGCCCGCGGCGGCCGCCGCTGCCAAATTGGATGCGCGAGCGCAGCCAGGGTTAACAGCGTCCGCACCGCAGGCTCCGAGTTCAGGGCCCGGCTGGGTCGGTGACTGGTGGCCGGAATCCGTTTCTCCTCCAACCGCGACAGCAGACTGAAACGGAGGGCATCGCTTACGAACGGCGCCAGAACAACGATCTCGTTCGGCTCCACCCCGTCATCCTTGACCAACTTCTCGATCCGGTCAACTGCCCACTCGACCATCTGCGGATAGAACCGGTATGAATGCTCAGGATACACAATTGGGCTGCCGGCCTGCGATTCGTGTTCACCATTCGCGCCTTCCTCCCGGGCGCCACCGGCTGCTTGTCGGTCAACGGCACGGTTGATCCTGCCAATCAAGCGCGAGGACCCGGGCGCCGCGACGAGTGACCGCCGCAGCCGAATGCGCTTCTCCGTGTGGTCAGCCAGCCGCACGGCATTCTCCGCGTCCGCCCCCAGAAACGCCCGGAACCCGCCATCCTCATCGACCACGATCAGCGCGCTTTCCAGGTGGGGAAGCCAGCGCCGCACCAACTCCTGCGCCGCGAACGTTTCTTCCTCGGCATTGTCTATGATCAGATGGCGAAACCTGCGAAACAGATGGGTCCTGCACCATTCATTCTCGAGTATAACCCGCAAAAAGACCTGCATCTGCAGGCTGTAATCGACCAGCGACTCCTCCAGACACAGCTGCCGAAACTCCTGACTGATGCGGCGCGCCGTTCGCAAAACATTCAATCGCGCAACCATCTTCTCGCCCGGTGGTACCGTACTCTCCAGACGGCCGTATGCCTCCTCCAGCGTGAAGCCGTGAAGCGCTGCTTTATTGAGATTGTCCAGAACCTGGCTCACGATGCGGCTCCTCTGCAACCGAATCGCATCAAACTCTCCCTGCTGTGCAGCCCTCTCAACGAGGCCGGCCATGTGGTACTGTGTCGTCTCTAAATTGAGGAAAGTCGGCTCACGGCGCGGTTCGGTAAATCCGGCGGCGCGTGCAGCCAGCGGCCAGTATAGCGCCACACTCGAACGGGACAGAGACGCTACCGTTGTCACCTGCACCAGTGCCCCCGCAGGCACGTCAGAACTGCGTAGCGCCTCCTGATAGGGCTGCCCAAGAGTCAGTTGAGGAACCAAAACCAATATCTGGTCGCCCCGTACCCGCTCCTGGCGCAGAAGCCATAGAACGCGCTCAATTGCAGCCGTCGTTTTACCGGCGCCGAAAGGCCCGCTTAAAAACAGAGTATTGGATTGGAGAATCGAACCGTCCGAATCGAATCCGAACCGGAGCGAGGATGCTGCGGAGTTTTCCATCGTGGCTGGATCTTGGTGTCGCCGAGGAGAGCCTGAGCAGGCGCCCGGTTTACGGAGCGGCTATACACCGCAAGCCCGCGCGGCAAAGTGGAACGTGTTCGCCTCAGTGCGCGCCTCCACGGGGGTTCTCTAGAGCCCCCGCATCGGCACAAAGCGACTGCCTCAACTTAGTTGGCAGTGTATGGCTCGGCCAGCAGCGCCTGAATCACCGACTCCGAGTATGCGTACTGGCCCTCGCCAATCTTCAGGTAGCGAATCTGTCCGGTCTTGTCGATAAAGTACATCGCCGGCCAGTAACGGTTGTTGTAGGAGCGCCACGTCTTCCAGTCATTATCGATCGCAACAGCGAAATCAATATCCAGCCGCAAAAGGGAATTCTCGACGTTATTCACGTCGCGTTCGTGCCGGAACTCCGGCGTGTGAACGCCGATGATCACAAAACCGTCGTCCGCATACTTCTCGTGCCATTCCCTCAACGAGGGAATTACGTTGACGCAGTTGTATCACCCATAGGTCCAGAACTCGACGAGCACGACGTTGCCCCGAAGGTCCGCCAACTTGAGCGGTTCCGAATTCAGCCATATCTCGTTTAACAGCTCTGGCGCCTCTCCCTGCGGCCGCAACTTGGCCAGAAGCTCCAACTGCTCCGCCGTCGGGCCGGGGGCCATCGCTCCTTCCTGATCCGAAGCTTGCTGGGCCCGTTCCTCCGCGACTCGAGTCTGAATCGCCTCAACCTTTGCGTCCTGATCGCTCTGGGTCCCTTGATCGCTCTGTGTCGGAATGGTCTCCGGCATGACACATCCGGCCAACAGTAACATCCAGAACAACGCCAGCACCGCGAATCGATAACGCTTTCCACCCTGAGGTCGCCAGCAACTCAATCGAACGGCGCATCTGTGACCGAGGTCAGGACGATCTCGCCGTCCGACTTCATTGTCGGTCAATGCCTTCGTACGAGTTTTCACGATCATCTCAGTGTCTTAAATGTGCAAATGGAGGCGCGCACTGCGCGCCTCCATGCTTCACTCTGGGCTTTGCCGCCCCCAATTCCTACATATCGTCCTTCTTCTCCATCGCATCCATGCCGTCGTCCATCATCATGCTGTCCATCATCTCTTCGGCCTCGGCCTGCGTGGGCAGAAGCAACTCGTCGCCGATATCGATGCGATCGCAGTTGTCAAGCTCGTTCGCGCTGCAAATAGCCTTCCAGTAGTTGACGTTGCCGTAGGCTCGGTTTGCGATTGCGCCGAGCGTGTCACCCGCTACAACCGTGTAAGGCGTGTGCCCATCCTCCATCAACATGATGTCGCCCATCATCATGCCGTCGTCCTTCATCATTTCGTCTTTGTCCGACATCATCTCGTCGTCCTTGTCGGACATCATTTCGTCATCTTTGTCGGACATCATCTCATCGTCCTTGTCCGACATCATCTCGTCCTTCTCACCCATCATGCCATCTTTTTCGCCCATCATCATCATGTCCATCTTGGCCATGGCGTCGGCATGCGATGGCAGCATCAGTTCATCGCCGACATGGATGAGATTGCAGTTCGCCAGCTCGTTCGCGCTGCAGACGACCTCCCAGTACTTGCTTGCACCGTAGGCGCGCCGGGAGATGGATCCGAGCGTATCGCCTGCCACAACGGTATAGGGCGTGTCCCCCTCTTCCATCAGCATGATCTCGCCCATCATACCGTCTTTCTCCATCATCATCTTGTCATCCTTGTCGGACATCATCTCGTCGTCCTTGTCCGACATCATCTCGTCGTCCTTCTCCATGCCGGCCTCCATCATCATTGCCTTATCGACGGAGAATTTGACAAGGGCCGTGACATCGGGATAGGAATAGCCGTCATCCACGACACGAACAGTGCCCCCGATTTCAGGACGGCCGGTGTTGGCGCCGGACTGTCGAGGAGCCTGATCAGGGCCTACGCCCGGTTCCTCATTAAACTCAGTCCCTGCGTCCCACAGCTGGAGATCGGCAGTAAGATCCTGCATTCCTTCCATCGCCATCCCGTCCATGTCGATGAGAGCGATGCCCGCCTCGCCAGGGCCGACGAAGAGGTCGTTTGACTGCACCAACATTGTGGCGAACGAAAGATACGGTGCGTCGGCAGAAACCTTCACTTCAAATTCGTAGGCTTGGCCGGGAAGTATCACTCCAGGACCATCCGCGCCGACCGGCGTATTGAAGACTCCTGCGTGAAGGTCCATGCTGTTCAGCGCCTCAGCCAGCGCGGACGGGTCGCCGTCCTCTGCCAGGGCTTCCAGACCGTAGCCTTTATCCGCTTCACCTTCAATGAAAAGTGCGCCGGGTTCGCTGTGCAGCACCCAGACGCCCGGCGCAAACGGGGTAGGTAGGTCGCTGTCACCGGAGATGTTCTCAATCCTTACAACATAAGTGACCGAATCGCCCATCTCATCATGGTCGTCTCCACCGTGACTCGACTCGAAAATCGGCCCTTCGCCCGCCAGGGCCAATTCAGCCGGAAGCAGGACAACAGAGGTGGAGAGCAACAACATCGCGATAAGCAGAAAGGAAAACGGTTTTCTTAGTTGCATGGTCAATTCTCCTCCTTGAGATTGATTAATCCAACATGTTATGCAACAATGGTAACGGCAAAAGTCCGCAACCTAAAGTATACCAGATTGAAGTTGCCCCGCCAGCGGTCAAAGATTACCGGTTTCTTAACCAATGGCGCTGTCAGCACTTCTTCGCGATATCCCTTTGGGGATGTCCACCAAACATGGCCAGTGTGAGAATCCTCGTCGTCGATGACGAACCCAGCATTCGAGAAGTTGTCAGCCTCTATCTCGAACAGATGGGATACGACGCAACCGTAGTCGGCGACGGGCAGTCCGCACTGGACCTGCTTCAGTCAGACCCGCCGGATTTGCTCATCCTGGACGTAATGCTGCCAGGCGTCGATGGCTACGAGATCACCCGCCAGGTCCAAGCGACTAGCTCCATCCCAATCATTTTGCTCACCGCCCGCAAGGACGAGATCGACCGCATTCTCGGTTTGGAACTGGGCGCAGACGATTACGTCGTCAAACCTTTCAGCCCGCGCGAACTCGTCAGCCGCGTCAAAGCCGTTCTGCGGCGTACCCAGCAGGCCCCCGCACTTCCCGGTGGCGATCAACCACTCACCTGCGGCAATATTCACATCGACCCTCGCACACGCCAGGTCACCGTCGCCGGCAGTGGAATCCCCCTGACCGTCAAGGAGTTCGATCTCCTCTGGATGTTTGCCAGCAATCCAAATCAGGTCTTTAATCGAGACCAGTTGCTGGACCAGGTCTGGGGCGTTTCAGAGTTTATTGACGCCAGTACCGTCACTGTCCACGTGCGCCGCCTGCGCGAGAAGATCGAGCAGGACCCTTCGAACCCGCGCCACATTATTACCGTCTGGGGCGTTGGCTACCGCTTTGAACCCGAAGAGTAGGACGTGGTGATCAGCTGAGGATCTGAAGCTGGCACCCAATTAAAGGGACTATGAATACGACAACCATTTCTCCATCGCCAGCTTCGCCTTCAGTTCGCTTTCTTCTCGGCGTGATCATCGCTGTCCTCGGTGGCCTGCTCCTCTTTCTTGCCGTCCTCAGTCCACCAACTGAGGAACTCTGGGCGATGGCCCAATTCCTGACCGCCACCGCGCTTTTGTCTGTCGCCGCCGTCTATCTGGTCTACCGCCTGGGATGGCTGCACTATTCGCCCCGACTCAGCTGGACCCTCGTCGGGGGATACGGATTCGCAAGCCTGTTGACCTTCTTAAACGTCTTTGTTACCGCCCGCCTCATGTTCGCCAGCGATCATGATCTGCGCTTGGCGGCTGTGCTGCTCATCTTCGCCGGCGGCATCGCAACTGCACTGGGTTACTTCCTCTCGACCGCCTTATCAGAGAAGATCCAGTGGGTGGGCCGTGCCGCCGCTGCCATCGCCGAAGGCAGGCTGGATGTGCGCGTCGATGTTGTCGGCAAAGACGAGTTGGCGCACCTGGGAATAACTTTTAATCAGATGGCCGCCCGGCTCGAGGCCGCCGAAAGCCGGCATCGCGAAAATGAGCAACTCCGCCGCAACCTTCTGGCCTGGATCGGGCATGACCTTCGCACGCCCCTCGCCTCAATCCAAGCCCTCGTCGAAGCCCTCACCGATGGCTACATCACCGACCCGAATGAAACACAGCGCTACCTGCGAACGGTTCAGTTCGACGCCGCCGCTCTCTCAGTCCTCATCGACGAACTCTTCGAAATGGCCGAAATCGAGGCCGGCGGCCTCAATCTCGACCGCCAGCCGATTTCGCTTGCCGACCTGATCTCCGATTCACTGGAAAGCTTCGCAGTCCAGGCCGCAGAACTGGGCATCGGGCTGTCCGGCAGCGCCGACCCCCGTGTCGACCCGGTTATGCTTGACGCCGGCCTCATCGGCCGCGTTCTCACCAATCTGATCGGCAACGCAGTGCGCCACACGCCCCCCGGCGGGTCCGTCGCCGTCAGCGCCCAAGGCGTCATGGGCGGCGTGCGCGTCGATGTATTTGACTCCGGACCTGGTATCCCCGAAGAAAGCATTTCCAAAGTCTTCGAACAGTTCTACCGCGTCGAGCCGTCACGCAGCCGCTCCAGCGGCGGCGGCTCCGGACTCGGCCTCACCATCGCCAAGGCAATCGTCGAAGCCCACGACGGCGTCATCGGCGTCGAAAACCGCGCCGAAGGCGGCGCCCGCTTCTACTTCGTGCTGCCGAATCGGTAGCGCTGTGACCCATGTGAAGGCAGCGTCCCTTACGCCATCAGTCTGTCGTTTCTTCTTCTGGAGATACCGGCAATGGATCGCACACCTTACATAGAGACGTTCGACAACGGCCCCGGCGGCTGGTGCGCATGGGGTACAGGATCCCATCGGCCCGAACTGAAAGACGGCGCCTTCGTTACGCGCGGCCCCTGGCGCGTTGACCCCAATCACAGCGCCCCCGGTGCAGGCTATCTGCATCTGCTTGCCTACCTCTACACGCACGCCGACTATTACACGGATGAGTTCGCAGCCGAGGTCGGCGTCAATCGCTTTCTGGCGGAGGGTAAGGACCGCAATCTGACCAACGCGCGCTTGACCGTTCGTCTGCGTGGCGATGTGGACCTGAAAGGGGCGAATCTGACGCTGTGGGTGCAGGCAGACGTGCGTGATACACGACCGAACTTCGCCCTCACCGGCCAGTCCTTCACCGTCACTCGAGACTGGAGTGAGCAGACTCTCTTGCTGTCCGACGACCCTGCCCAATGGACATGTGTGGGCGGCCGGCATGATCTGCAGGAACTCTATGGCTATGGTGATATTCGCGAGGCGCTCAGGGATGTAAACTGCGATCTGATTCTCGTGCTATTTCCCTTGAACGTTGTTCCAATCGACATTCCCATCGAAATGAAGGACCGCCTGCGCACACACCGCGACTACGAGCCGGACTACGCATACCTCCCCAGCGGCGTCATCGAATTCGATTCGATACGAATCGATTACCCCGCCTGACTCCCGCCAGCCAGTTTGGAACCCCCCAACTCGTAACAAGAAGGAAATCAGCCTGATGACGTGCGCGCTGAAACGCCCGCCAAACAGCTATTCTTCCGTCTACCCCGATACAACCTCGCCCTTTCCACTCTGTCTCCACTTAAGTTTGCCAGTCAAATATGACGCCAAGGAGTTGCGCCGGATCGTCGCGCATCGTCGCATAAATGGCAGGGGCTTCCTCCACCGGGACACGGTGAGTCACCATCGGCGCGATGCGAACAGTGCCTAACTGGCAAAAATGGCGCAGAATCCCCAAGTCTTCCAACGTAAAGTGGGACGATGACTCAATTGACGCCCGCAAAGCGTGCAGCATCGTCTGATGAAAGACTGTCGGCTGCCGGCCGGCCAGCGCGCCGATCGCGCCGTAGAGCGCGAGAAGCTTGTGCTCGTAGATGAAATCAAAGAGATCGGGCGCCCCGCAGGCGTCGACGATTCGGTCATAGGGACCACCCTCAGAGAGCGACTCGACGGCGTTGTCGTCGCTGATGTCGATCACGCGGTGGGCCCCGAGCTGTTCTGCAATCTCCAGGCGGCGCGGGTCGAGGTCGGTTACAGTGACGTGGGCGCCAAGTGCCCGCGAGGCCTGCGCCACCGACTGACCGATCAACCCTAGGCCCGCAACCCACACCCGCATCGGCGCCGCGACCCGGATCCGCCGCGAATGCCTGAAGCCTACACCCGCGATGCCGAAGAGGGCGCAAAACTCATGCTCGAGATCAGGCGGCAGCCCGATGCAGAGGCGCTCGCGCGGGTTGGCGGCGGCCAGATCAACGAGGTGCCAGCCCCGGTGGCCGCCATGATTGCCCAGGAAAACCGTCTCCCCAGCCGAAAACTGATCGACGCGTCGACCCACTTCCTCGACTACGCTCACATGCTGGTAGCCCGATCGGGCCGGGAAACGGCTGCCAAAGTCCGCCATCAACGTGTGGCGTTCGGTGCCGTTCGTGACGCCGGAAAACAGCGTCCGCGTGACGATCTCGGTGGGGCCGGGTTGGGGTGGACCAGGCAGATCGAAAAGTCTGGCTGCGCCCAATTCCGGGAACTCAATACCGATACATTTCATTGCTCCACCCCGATGGAAGTATGGTTCCCTTCTTAATCCACGAGCGTTCCCACGGCGCGCAGAAGGGTCTCCTGTACGAGAAGATCATGTTCAGGCAGCCGCTCCGGTTCTTGCTGGCCGGCGATGGTGCGCAGGAAGGCCTTCAGTTCCTGGTCGTAGAGTTCCTGGCGCGAGCGGCTTTGGAATGGGACCATCTGCACACCTGCAGAGTACTCTTCCGTTGCCTCTGCCAAACAGAGACGGATGCGCGAACCAGGTTCGAAGGGCTCGACGATGATTGCGCTGCCCGCAGTGCCGTAGACTTCGTAGCGGCGGGCCATCGGCTCCGTTTCCATCGCCGCAATGTCCACCATCGCCATGGCCCCGTCAAACTCGAAAACGCCTAATGTGTTGTCGGCGAACCCATCAACGCGCTCGCCTGTCCCGTAGTCATCTGTGCGCAGATAGCAGGCCGTTTTGGTGGGTTTGCCGAGAATCCAAACGATCTGATCCAGCATGTGCCCGGCTAGCTCGTAGAAGATGCCGCCCCCATGGGCGTTGATCTGCTTGCGGCGGTCCGTGGGAATGTTGGTCGACATGTGTGCGCGGATTGAAAAGACGTGGCCGAGAAGGCCGCTCTTGGCCCATTCGGCGATCTGGTGGAAACCGTCGTGGTAGCGCAGCATGTAACCCATCTGAATGAGCAGGTTTTTCGCGCGGGCGGCGGCAACGACGCGCTGCCACTGCGTCCAGTTGTCACCGGGAGCCTTGTCGTACCATACGTGCTTGCCAGCTGCCACGATCTCCTCGGTCTGGTCCAGGCTCTCGACATTAAGCCCTTCGGACGCCACGGCGACGATGGCAGGGTCGGCGAGCATCTCCTGCGCCGACTCGAACCAGTGCACCGTCGCAAAGCAGGTATCGGAATCTGCGAGCCGCGCGCGGTGCTCAATGTCAGGCTCAAAGACGCCCACCAGTTCAACATCTGGATTCTCCTGCATGGCAATGATTTTGCCTGCGGCGTGCGAGTGCTTTGTCCCGTACTGGGCCATCTGGACAGACATGGCAACTCCTTATCGGGAGGAATTGGCGACTATACAAGTTGCTTATTGGCGCCATCAGATTGAAACCGCAACTGCCTCCATCTGGCCTCTTTGGCAATTACTTTCCCTCTGCGACCGCCGCCCCGGGGGCGTGTAATTCATCTATCTCCTCAACCCCCTCAAGGTACAGTTCATCCTGAAAGTGGCAGGCGCCGAAATGGTCTGCATCGCCGGCAATGTGTCGCAGAAGGGGTTCCTCCTCCTCGCAGATCGGTTGGCTGTAGGGGCAGCGAGTGTGGAAGCGGCAGCCAGTGGGCGGATTGGCGGGGTCGGGAAGGTCGCCTTTGGGCATTTCCCGCAGCGTTTCCAGACCGGGCATCGGCAGTGGAATCGAGGCCAGGAGCGCTTCCGTATAGGGATGAACGGGCCGGACGCAGATTTCGCGGGCGTTGCCCAGCTCGACGATCTTACCCAGGTACATCACCGCGATGCGGTCACTGACATGACGGACGACCGCGATGTCGTGCGCAATGAAAAGCATCGAGAGATTGAACTGCTGTTGGAGCGTAAGCAAAAGATTGAGAATCTGCGCCTGGACCGAAACATCGAGCGCCGAGACCGGCTCGTCGGCCACCAGGAAACTTGGCTCAGTGGCCAGCGCACGCGCAATGGCAATCCGCTGGCGCTGTCCCCCGCTGAAAGCATGGGGAAAGCGGCTCTGGTGTGCCGCTCTCAGCCCAACCATCTCCAACAGTTCGCCCACGCGGTCATCGACCGCCCTTCCCTTGGCAACCTGATGAAGCATTAGCGGCTCGCCGACGATGTTGCGGATATTCATGCGCGCGTTCAGTGATGAGAGTGGATCTTGAAAGACCATCCCCATCGCACGACGAACGCGCTTCATCTCCTTCTGCGAAATGTGTGTAATCTCCTCTAGCCCTCCGTCCGCACCAAAGCGGATTCGGCCGGCTGTCGGCTCGACCAGGCGTGCAACGAGACGGCCAACCGAAGTCTTGCCGCATCCGGACTCGCCGACAAGGCCTAGCGTCTCACCCCGGCGGATCGTCAAATCAACGCCATCTACGGCGCGGACCGTGCCGACCTGGCGTCGCAAAAGTCCCCTCAGAATCGGATAGTGGAGCGCGACGTTCTCAATCTGCAACTGGGCAGTGTCACTGTCGGCAGGCTGCTCCCGGGAAGCGTCTGAATCCGGTTCAGACCCGAGTACCGGGATCGCTCCGACAGTTGTCTGGATATCCCTCGACGTATCCTCCGTTGCAAGAGGCGGCTTGGCTGTCGCTGCGACTTGGGAGCCTTGCGACTCCGCGCCGTCAGCATAGAGCCAGCAGGCTGCATTATGGTCGGCTCGCAGTTCGACCACGGGCGGCGTTTCGTCGCACTTGGGCATGACGTAGGGGCAGCGGTCGGCGAAGACGCAACCCTTGGGCACCATCGCAAGCTCTGGGACGACGCCGCGCAGGGACTGCAAATGCGTCTTGGGCTGGCTGAAAAGACTCGGCATCGACGCCAGAAGGCCCTGCGTGTAGGGGTGAGCAGGTTCTTTGAAAATCTCCTCAACCGTGCCCGTCTCCATGATCTTGCCCAAATACATGACGGAAATGCGGTCGGCGAGGTTGGCGACGACGCCCATGTTGTGCGTGATGAGCAGCACCGACATCCTCATGCGCTCGCGCAGGTCCCGGATCAACTCGAGGATCTGGGCCTGTATCGTTACATCCAACGCTGTGGTCGGCTCGTCCGCAAGCAGGAGTTGGGGATGGCAAACAAGGGCCAAAGCAATCAGGGCGCGCTGACGCATACCGCCCGAAAGCTCGTGCGCGTACCGGTTCATCTGGGCGGCAGGGTTCGGCAGGCCGACAAGGTCAAGCATTTCCACGGTGCGCTCGTAGGCTTCGGCCGGGTCGACGACCTCGTGCTCAAGGATTCCCTCAGTGATCTGCTTTCCGATCGTCATCATCGGGTGCACCGAGCGCATCGGTTCCTGGAAGATCATTGAGACATCGCGCCCGCGCATCTGTCGCAGTGCTTTCATGTTCTTGTGCAGCGCGAGCGTCTCGGTCATGCCCCGGCGCGTGCGCAGCCAGATCTCACCGTTTTCGAACCGGGCCGGCGGCGACGGAACGAGGCCGACGATGCTGCGAATCGTGACGCTCTTCCCACAGCCGCTTTCGCCGACCAGTCCCACGATCTCGCCGCTGCGCACGTCAAGACTGACCCCGTTGACCGCACGCGTGGTGCCGGCAATGGAGCTGAAGCTGACCTGGAGATTTCGAATGTCCAAGACTTTGTCGGAATCTGGAGCGGCGTTCATCAGCTTGGGAGTGGCCGGTCAGTGCAGATACGGAATAGCAACAGTTCAGAAGTTGGAATATGGATCAAGGGCGTCGCGCAGCCCGTCGCCGATAAAGTTGAAGGCGAGGACGGTCGCCATGATAAAGAAGGCCGGCGCGATCAGCCATGGCATCTGCGAAAGAAAAGAGACTTTCTGCGCGTCCTGTAGCAGCACCCCCCAACTGATCATCGGCGGCTGGATGCCGAGGCCCAGAAAGCTCAACGCAGTTTCGCCGAGAATGATCCCGGGCACGGCCAGCGTTGCCGCCACGATTACGTAACTCAGATTGGTGGGCAGGATGTGGCGAATCAGAATCCACCAGGTTCCCCCGCCTCCCATGCGCGACGCGAGCACGAACTCTTCAGATTTAACCGCGAGCGTCATGCCGCGCACAACCCGCGCCAGGCCGCCCCAGCCGACAATCGAAAGCAGGATCGTGATGAGCAGGAAAATGCGAATCGAACTCCAGTGACGCGGCAGAGATAAGGAAAGTGCCATCCACAACGGCAGGCTGGGAAAGGAAAGCAGTACTTCGATGCCGCGTTGGATGACGGCGTCGACCGCGCCGCCGAGGTAGCCGGACGCCATGCCGATTACAATGCCGAGAATGAGGCTGATCGCGACGCCGATCAGCCCGACAGTGGTAGAGATGCGGCCCCCGAAAAGGATGCGGGAGAAGAGATCGCGGCCCTGCGTGTCGGTGCCCAGCAGAAAGACCGGCGAATCCTGCGCGCCGAAAAGATGCACGTCACTGTGCCAGAAGAGAAAATCGTACTCGTCTCCGCGCACGAAGAGCCGCATAGGAAAGCGCTGGGCCGTGTCCTTTGTGTACATACGCTCCATCGTTTTCGGGTCTCGTGACTGCACGGTCGCGTACACGAAAGGCCGCAGGTGGAACTGGCCCTCGGCGTCGATGAACGTGGGCAGGAGCGGAGGATGCGCGACCTTCTCCAGAAAGCGCGTGTTCGGATCATAGGGAGCGAAGAATGGACACACCAGCGTTATCAGGTAGATAAATACAAGCGCAAAGGCCGCGACGACGGCAGCATGGTTTCTCAGAAAACGCAGGTAGATGAGACGTCCGTAGGAGACCTGTTTGGTTACGTCGAAACGCTCCTCCGTCCCATTTTCGTCCTGAAGGTGCCGGCCGTTTCCCACCGCGTTTTGCTCCACTCAGCGCTCCTTCTAACTCTCGAATCGTATCCGCGGGTCAAGCCAGGCCAGGGCGAGGTCCGCCAGGAAGTTGCCGATGACGAGGGCCAGCGTCAGGACCACCAGAATGCTGCAGGCGAGATAGACGTCCTCGCCCAGTAAGGCCTCGAGCAGCAAAGGGCCGATCAGGGGCAGCGTCAGGACGATGGCGACAATCGTTGAGCCGCTGATGATCTGCGGGAAGCGCAGGCCGATGCTGGAGATGATGGGATTGATAGCGACCCGCAGGGCGTGGCGAAAGTAGATCTTGGCGCCGGACAGCCCTTTCATGCGCGCGGTGTCGATATACGGCTCGCCCAGCGTGTCGAGCATGCGTGCGCGCATAACGCGGATTGTGCTCGCCGTGTCGCCCAGCCCGACGATGAACAGAATGATCCAGACATGCTTGAGCATATCCACGAACTTGGCCCAGGACCATTCCGCCGTCACATATTCGGGGGAGAACAGACCGGCAACCGTGGTCGCGCCGAGCAATGTCACCGATAACAGCAGAAAGACCAGCGCCGTAATGAAACTGGGCACAGAGACCCCCAATAGCGCCAGGAAAGTGAATGAGTGGTCCCAGGCCGAATACTGTTTGATGGCAGAGAGCATGCCTATCGGGACCGCCACCACGAACATGAAGATGAGGGTAGCGATGCTGATCCAGATAGTCAGGCTGAGGCGCTCACCCATCAGCTCGCTGGCGGGCCGGTTGTGCTGCATGGAGTAGCCCATGTCGCCCTTCATTAGCGACCAGGCCCATTTGCCAAAGCGGATGAACCAGTTTTCGCCAAGGCCGTAGCGCGCCCGGTACATCTCCACCGTCGAGTCGATGACCTTAGGGTCGACGTTTTGGTCGGTCAGTTGCTCGCGCAGCGTAGTGAGGAAGTCGCCGGGCGGGAGTTCCACGATGATGAAGCTGACCAGCATGACCACGACCATGACGATGATCATCTGGAGGAAACGCTGCAAAATGTAGGTTTTCATGGAACGTCAATGAAGAGCGGTCTGTAGTGGGCGGTACCGTGTATCAAGATAACCCACGCTCAATGGCCGTCAAAACGCGTTTTGCTGACCTATGTTCCGAGCTTCATACGCACAACCCGGTTTCTCACGACGGCCCAACGGCTAAGCGGAGCACGAGAGAATGCGAGAGCCTTTCACAGATCGTCAGGCCTGTCCAACAGGTGAAGATCAGTGAAAGGCTCCTCATTTCACATGACACAAAGTCGTCGATCGGCAGCGAGCAAGTCGCCCGCCTACATGCGGCAGCCGTTACTCAGTCCAGAACCAGGAACGCGGCCAGAACTCCTCGTCTCCCGCGCCCAGTTTCCAGGGGATCTCCTCTTCCCTGCCCCAAATGCCGCGCAGCTTCTTGTTGGCGACCAGGACATGCGGCACCGTCTGGACCATGCCGATGAACCAGCAGGTGTCGGCCATCCACACGCGGCGTTCGTGGATAAGCTCTTCGCGTTCTTCCTCGCTGATGACGCTCAGAATCTTGTCACCCAGTTCGAGGAAGTACTTCAGGTCGTCGGGCGGCTCAACACCCTGGACCTCGTCAGCAGGCAAATCCCTTGTCACCCACCAGCGGTAGGAGGGTGCGCCCCAGCGCAGCCCCGTGCTGTGCTTGAGGTCGAACATCACGTCGCCGCCAATGCTGGACCGAACATAGGCGTGCGAAATGCCCTCTCTCCACTCGGCGATCATATCGCCGGGCGACGCCACCGTGACAACAGTACGCAGCCCAATCGCGTTCCAGCCCTCCGCCGCGATCTCTGCAGACTCCTGCGCGCCGGGATGCCAGCCGGGCGCAGAACCCAGAATGAAGGTCATGGTCTCGCCATTCTCGTACGTGCGGAATCCTTCGTCGTCTCTCTCCGTTATGCCCAGGTCGTCCAGCATCTGCGATGCGGCTTCGGGATTGTATTCGACCCACTTGCCATCGATCTCTGGGTCAAAGACGCCGGGCAGGCTGAAGCCGTGCCCGATCTTGCCAAGGCCGAAGTAGGCCGTCTCGTTGATTGTAGCCCGATCGATCGCGATCGAGAGCGCGCGGCGGAAGTCGGCCTGCTTCAGGAGGGCGTCCATGTTTTCGTCATCGGCGTGGGCGCTGAAATAGATGCCCTGCTGTGCACCCTCGGGCTTGATCGTGTAGATGAAGTCAAGCGTGTCGCCGGCCTGTTCGTTCAGGAAAGGTACGTCGGTAACCGAGCCGAGACGGCGCTCCCAATGGGTCTCTCCCGCGACCAGCTTTAGCAAAATGACATCTTTGTCACGCGACCCAAGCAGGAGATTCTCCATCACCTCGACATATGGCATCTGCTGACCCCAACGGTCTACGCAGTGGAAATAGTGGTTTCGGTCCAGGCGCGCGATCTGCCCCTCCGCGTATTCGAACGGCTTCCAGCCCCAGAGTACGGGACGTTCGGGGTCCTGAATCGTCATCTGGAAGGGCAGTCGGTCCTGCACCTCCTTCTGAAACTGCTCCTTGGGATCGTCGTACTCGTCCATCCGGTTATAGTCGGGATGGTACTTCTGCACATAGTGGGGCGCAGACTGGCTCCACAGGCCGGCTTCGCCGCCGGCAACGCCGCGACTCAGCTCGAGGAACAGCGAGTTTGGCTTCGCAAACTCAAAACGGACGGTGAAGTCATCCACGGCCACGATCCTGTCGGTCGTGGTCTCCATCCCTGCCCACCCCATCGGCGCATCCAGATACTCCGAGTGGATGACATTGTCGTAATACCACTGCATGTCGTGGGCCGTGAGGGGTGTGCCGTCAGACCACTTATGGCCTTCGCGCAGGTGGAAAGTGAAGCTCGTGGCGTCGTCTGAGACCTCCCAGCTCTCCGCCATGTCGGCTACGAAAGTGCGCGTATCGTCAGCCGTGTAGCGCGCCAGGCCGAAAGTAGCCAGGCCGTTGATGCCGCCGGCATTGCCGATCCGAACGGTCCCGCCGTATTGGCCCTGCTCCTTTTCCATCGCCACCACATCATAGTCCGCCCACACAAGCGGATTCGTGGGCAACCGCTCGTCGACCGGAGGCAGCTCACCGGCACTGACAAGCTCGGCACTGGTTGGGCTCTCCGAATACTGACCTTCAGTAGCAGGCGGCAGTTCCGATGCCGTTTCAGTTTCCGCCTGTGCTTCCATCGGTTCCTCGGCGGGCGCTGCGGGCGCGCCGCAGGCAACCAGCGCGCTTCCGAGAACGGTCATGCTGGACACCTTAATGAACTGGCGTCGAGAAATCACATGCTTCCTCATGGTTCGCTCCTTTCTGACTGAGTTGGCTTTGGTCGCGCGTTACGCTTGGCAAAAGGAACAGACGTATAACAAGACCATAGGCAAAGCAACCAAATCTATATGAAGTATACTCAGCAAATCAGTGTCCGACAAACAGAATTTTTTTGCCGATACTGCGCACCAAAAGTCTCTCAACGAGGCGGACAATCAAAGAATGGGTCGTCCTCAGATTTCACTCACGAGTACGACTCCTGGCAAGTCCCACTGTGTGCTGTCGCCTCGGGTTTTCGTTACAAAAAAATAGAGCCACCGATTTCGGTAGCTCCTGGCGAGCGAAACGAAGTAAGAACGCTATTCCCTCGGTCCCTCCCTTTTGATCCCCGCCCGCTCCACAATCTCCGGCACCGCCTCCTCCTGCCGGTACGCCATGATATGCACACCGCGCACCCCTTCGATCTGCTTCACCTCCTCGATGATCTCCACACAGATCCGGATGCCCTCCTCCCGCTTACCCTTCCGCGGCGTCTTCGCCAGCCTGTCCACCACCGCATCCGGAATATGCACACCCGGCACCCGGCTGCGCATGAACTCCGCCGCCCGTTCCGAGCGCAGCGGCCCCACGCCGACCAGCAGATACACCTTCTCATGCAGCCCCATGTCCCGCGCCCGCCGCATGAACGCCTCGAATACCGGTACGTCGTAACAGTACTGTGTCTGGATGAACTGCGCGCCCGCCTCGATCTTTTTCGCCAGGCGCAGATGCCGCAGGTCCTGCGGCGGCACAAACGGGTTCGCAGCCGCGCCCAGGAAAAACTCCGGCGGCGTCGTCAACTTGCGCCCGCTCAGCAACACGCCCTGGTCCCGCATGATCTGGGCTGTGCGTAGCAGATGCAGTGCGTCAAAATCGAACACCCGCCGCGCCTCCGGCTGGTCCCCCGCGCTCACGTCGTCGCCCGTCAGGCAGAGGACGTTGCGCACGCCCAGCGCCGCCGCGCCCAGCAGATCGCCCTGAATCGCAATCCGGTTCCGGTCCCGGCAACCCATCTGCAGGACCGGCTCATAACCCGCCCGCGCCATCAGCGCACAGCAGGCCACGCTGCTCATGTGGCAGTTTGCGCCCGAACCGTCCGTAGCGTTGATGCCGTCGCATACGTCGCCCAGTTCCGCTACGTTGGCGTAGACATCCTTCGGATCCGCCGAATCCGGCGCGTTCAACTCAGCCGTCACTGCAAAGTGACCGGCCTCCAACACCTGACGCAGTCGGGATTCGCCGCCATGTGTTTCCCACTCACCGGCCGCAGAAGGCTTGTCTGGATTTGTCATGAGTGTGAAAGAGAGGTGGGTTCTCTAAGTTTGAGGATTGAAAGCGGTGTCTCGGCTTGCGAGGGGGCAAAGAGCAGCCCAGCGCCGACAGTTCTACTCCAGTTCAATCGTTGACCAGCCGGAAGGCCGTTGCGCGTCCACGCCCTCCAGCAGATTCAGCCACGCGCTGCTGTTCTCCAATGCGCGGTTGACGGGCGGCTGCAGAAGCTGAATCTCGCCCCCGTAGCGCCCCATCTGCGCGTCCCGCTGCCACGCCTGCACCCACACGCACGGCATCTCCGGGATCACCTCACAATGCCCGTTCTGACGCACCCCGCCGCAGGGCCCGTTGCGCAAATTCTTCGGGCAGTTCATCGGGCAGGTCATACCAGTACTGTGCAGAATACACTGCCCGCACATCTGGCAGTTGAACAGATAACCCTTCGATACCTCTTCGCTCCAAACGAATACGCGCTCCCTGAACCCTGCCGGTAGAACCCGCTTCAGCAGCGGGTAAAGAATCTGCAGGGCCGACTTCGAGCCCGCGTAAACGCCCTCCAACAGCCGCGGCCGGTTCTTGAACCACTCACTGCCAGGCATTCTCTTCGACTCGGTAAACGAAGACACCGTAAACCTACCCATCCCTCTCTGAAACCTGCGGCGACACCCCCCGATAATACCACATCAGGAGCCGTTCTCTTCAGCCCCACCGCCGCCACAAATCCAATTAGTGCCGATCACTAACCACTAACCACTAACCACTGACCACTGACCACTGACCACTGACCACTGACCACTGACCACTGACCACTGACCACTGACCACTGACTACTGACTACTGACTACTGCCGTTCCTTCCACGCCTCGTACTCCGCCCGGGCGTCCTCACGCAGCGGATAATATTTGCGCAGATCCCCCCCTTCGGCCAGCCTCATGCGCGAAAACTCCTCCCACTCCGCGTGCTCGCCCGCCTTGTCCAGCAACTCCTCAGCCAGCGCAATCGGCACGACCACAACACCGTCGTCATCCGCCACCACAATGTCACCCGGCATCACCAGCGTATCGCCGCAGGCCACCGGCACATTGACCGCAAACGGGAAAATACTCGTCTGCGTGTGGAAGTTCGGCGTCACCCCCCGCAGCCACAACCCCAGCTCCAACTCCTGCGCCTTGGGATAGTCGCGGATACAGCCGTCAATGACCACACCCACTCCGCCCCGGCCTTGAAAGTAAGTCAGCATCATCTCGCCAAAAACTCCGCTCGCCATGTTCGCCCTCGCGTCAACGACCACCATATCCCCCGGCTGCGTGTGGTACAGGACATGGCGGTGAAGCTGCTTCTCCGGGTCGTTGTATTCGTCAACGCTGTACTGGTCCTCCCGCTTCGGCATGAACTGAAGCGTCAACGCCGGCCCCGCCGCAACCTTCCCTGGCGTCCACGGCCTCGGCCCCCGAATCTGCGGATCGCTGATGCCCATCCTGCTCAACTCTCCGCTCGCCGTGGCCGACCCAATCTCCGCCAGCCCCTCAACCAGCGCCCGCGGCGGTCGCTGAATATCTTCCGTCCTGACTGTCATCTCTCCCCCTCCCGCATTTGCTGTTGTCACTCCTGTTCAGAGGCTCATGGCAAAGATGCGCCCAATCACCCGCCCAAAGCACCTCCGCATTCCCAATTATAGCCCCGTTCTCCACCCGCCAAAGAATCCCGATTCCCTCCTTCATTCGCTGCCTTCACTGACTACTGCAGTTACTGCAGTTCTGGGCGGTCGGGCCTATTCGGCCCTCCCTTGTGCGGGGGCTCCGCCCCCGCAACGCCCCCTCTACTATAACACGCCTCATCGACCTGGTGTCGACATTGGTGACAGGTGCCTAATCGAAGGTGTCCCGCCAGACCACGTCCCGCCAGTCCCATCAGCTCCCCGCAGGCGCCGGCCATGTGCCTGACCTCGCACCCTCCCCAACTGACGGACGCCGCCGTACTGCCAGGCCTGGCACACGCACTGCGTCTCGTCCAAATACGGTAAACAACGCCAGCCACCGCTGGCACTGATTCCCCGCCAGATTGTTCCCACCCCAAATCTGGGATGCACCCCTTTGGATGCTCGATTCCTTTCCCGCAACCACCCCGTATGGTAGAATCTCTGGAAGTTCATCCGTTCGAAAGCGATTCTCTGCCAGACTCGTTCCGTCTCAAGCGAAGATGGTCGGCACACTCGCCGCCGTTCGTCCGAGTCTTACTCGCTCAGGAATCTCCCAATGGGTAATGGCGATAAACAGACTGCACTGACCAGACTTAGTCTGGGAAAACAGATCTCCTCCCGCCAAAAGCTGCATCTCACTGGCTGCGCCGTCCTTCTGGCCGCCGCTGTGATCTTCTCCGTGGGCTCCGCTTTGGGCTTTGCGATCGGCCGCATGAGCAACGCCGACGATACCGCCGGCTCTACCGTGATCGCAGCCGAGACCGACCGCGCCCTCTCCCCCAACGACCTGGACATCTTCTGGGAAGCGATGGAGTTGGTCGAAGAGGACTTCTACGGAGAGCTGCCCGCGCCAAACGAACGCAGTTACGGCGCCATCCGCGGCGTGCTCGAAACGCTTGACGACAAGAACACCGGCTTTCTGACCCCCGATGAAGCCACCAGCTTCATGGAAAGCATCGAGGGCAGCTTCGAAGGCATCGGCGCTATGGTCGAATGGGCCGAAGACGAGGGCGCAGTTCGCATCATCGAACCCTTTGAGGATCAACCCGCTTGGAACGCCGGCATTCGCCCCGGCGATCTGATCATCGCCATCAACGGCCAGGATGTGGCCGAACTGACCGGCCTGAACGAAGCCATCAACAGGATTAAGGGGCCAAAAGGGACCGAAGTCCACTTGACCGTTCGCCGCGAAGGATTGGATGAACCTCTGGAGTTTCCCGTTACCCGCGCTCTGATCGATGTCCCAGTTGTCGAGAGCGAAATCTACGGGGACAATGACGAATACGCCTATGTCGCCCTCAAACGGTTTTCCGTTGATGCCAGCAAGAAGCTGCGCGACGAGCTTGAGAACCTGCTGACCGACGACACGCAGGGCCTGATCTTCGATCTTCGCAGCAATCCCGGCGGCCTCCTGCGCGAGGCCATCCGCGTGGCCAGCATCTTCCTCGAGGACGAGCGCGTGCTCATCGAGCGCTTCAGCGACGGCACCGAAGAAACCTACAACACCGAAGGCAGTGCCCTCGTTCCCGATGACCTGCCCATGATCGTGCTCGTCAACGAAGGCAGTGCCAGCGCCAGTGAAATCGTCGCCGGCGCCCTCCAGGACGTCGAGCGCGCCCGCCTCCTCGGTGTGACGACCTTCGGCAAAGGCAGCGTCCAACTGCCCCATACCCTCAGCGACGACAGCCTGCTGCGCGTGACCATCGCCCTCTGGTACACGCCGTCCGACCGGTCTATCGACGACACCGGATTGGAGCCCGACATATTCGTCGAACGGACCATCGAGCAGAGAGAAAACGAGGAAGACCCGCAACTCGATCGCGCCCTCGAGTTACTCAGAACCGGGGAATAACGAGGCGCTCCCAATGACCACGAATACAGACATTGGCTAAGAAAAAGCAGCAGACAAAGACAGCGCCGACCGGGCCGCGCACCGTCGCCACAAATCGCAAAGCCCGTCACGACTACTTCATCGAGGAAACCTTCGAAGCCGGTATCGCTCTTACCGGCACCGAAATCAAGTCCGTACGCGCCGGCTCAGTGAACCTGCGTGAAGGTTTCGTTCTCGTCCGCAACGGCGAGGCCTGGCTCATGGGCGTCCACATCGCCCAGTACCGGCACGGCAATCGCTCCAACCACGAGGAAACACGCTCCCGCAAGCTGCTCCTGCACCGGCGCCAGATCGATCACATCCACGCGCGCGCCACCCAGCGCAATTGGACCATCGTCCCCCTGCGCATGTACATAAACGACGCCGGCCTCGCCAAAGTCCAGATCGCCCTCGTACGCGGCAAACGGCAGTACGACAAACGCCAGTCCATCGCCCGGCGCGACGCCGAACGCGACGTCAATCGCGCCTTGAAACAGCGTTACACCGGCGGCAACGGCCGGGCCTAGCCGGTCACGTAACAGTTGCCCGGCAAACGGCCCGCACCACAACGCTCTCGGCCGCCACAATCCAGTCGCCCCAACCACAATGAACGCCGACCCGACGCCCGAAGACCGGCTGGACCAGGCGCTGGCCTCCATCCTGACCGCCCGAAAATACCGCTCCATCCACCCCGGCCTGGTACGCGACATCGCCGCCGCCGAACTCGCCAAGGGCCGTTCCATCAAAGAGGCCGTCAAAGCCGCCAAAAGCCAGCTCCATCAGAGCGCCGCCGCCTACATCCGCCGCAACCTCGACTACGACGACGCCTTCCGCCAACTGCAAACAACCGTCACCGCCGCCAAACGCGGCCCCGGCAGCGACCCAAGTGCCGACCCATCCGTGCGTACGCTCCTGCGCCGCCTCATGGCCGCCCACGCCTCCACCCACGAAAGGCTCCCCATTCTCGACAGCCTCTATCCGCAGCTCTTCCAACGGCTTCCGCCCGTCACATCCATCCTCGATATCGCCTGCGGACTGCACCCGCTGTCCCGCCCCTGGATGCCCCTCCCTAACGATGTGACCTACTTCTCCTATGACATCTATTCCGACCAGATCGACTTCCTCAATCGCTTCTTCACAATCATGGGCTTCGCCGGCGCCGCCGTACAACACAATGCCCTCGACGACAAGAACACACCGCCCGCAGACCTCGCCTTCCTCCTCAAAACACTGCCCTGCCTCGAAAAGATCCAAAGCGGCGCATCCGAACGCCTCCTCCACCAGATCGACGCCCCAATCCTCATCGTCTCCTTCCCCAACCACACCCTCGCCGGCCGCAAACATGGCATGGCCCAACACTACACCGCCAACTTCCTTTCCCAGATCAAAAAAGCCGGCTGGCAAGCCGACTCCCTCACCTACCCCTCCGAACTCATCTACATCGTCCAAAAAAACTGACCGCCTCCCTTCGTGCCCTTTTCTTGATAGTCCGGGTCTTGCCCTCGCCTTTCTCAATTCAGCCAAACCTCAAAGGACTGGTAAGACTGGTGTTCACTAAAAACTAGAAACTGAAAACTAAAAACTCAATACTAAAAACTAGAAACTGAAAACCAAAAACTCAATACTAAAAACGTAACTACTAAGCCTATGTAACGAGAAAGAGCTAATGTGTGATTGCTCTTGGATGATGTAGAGTAAGAAACATGAGCAAACAGGACCAGCGGGACCGAGAGCAACTAAGGCAGTTAGACCAGGAGAGCCTGATCGCTGTAATCCTGATCTTGCAGCAGCAATTGGCTGAGCAACAGGAGTTGATTCAGCAGTTGCAGGATCAACTGGCTAAAGACAGTCATAACAGCGGCAAGCCACCGAGCAGTGATGGTCCGAAGAAAAGCAGGCGCAAGAGTCTGCGCCGCCCTGGGCAACGGCCGCGCGGTGGCCAACGCGGGCATAAAGGACGCACCTTGCTGCAGGTGGCGGAACCGGACCATGTCATCGTTCATAGGCTGGCGGATTGCCCGCACTGCCAGGCAAAGCTGGATGCGGAGACTGTCACGCGGCATGAGAAACGGCAGGTATTCGACATTCCACCAGCCAGAATCGAAGTGACAGAGCATCAGGCGGAAGTCAAGCAGTGTCCTGGCTGTGGTGCGTGCGTAAAGGGAGCGTTTCCCGCCAACGTGGGTCAGCCGACCCAGTATGGTCTGCGTCTGAAGGCACTCGCCTGCTACCTCTACGGCCAACAGTTCATCCCTCTGGCGCGCATCAGAGAGTTGCTGACTGCCCTCTACGGGGATGCGCCATCGGAGCCGGTGTTGCTGACAGCCGCCCGCCAACTTGCCAGCCGTACGCAAGCGAGCCTGGCCCAGATTCGCCAACAGCTGATTGCGGCGCCTGTCGTCCATTTCGATGAGAGCGGCATGCGTGTCGCAGGGCAGTTGCGGTGGTTGCATGTGGCCAGCACAGAGAAACTGACCCAGTACCACGTGCATGACAAACGCGGGCATATCGGGATGCGAGACGGAGGCATCTTGCCCCATTACAAGGGCGTTGCTGTGCATGATTACTGGCGCTCCTACCTCAAGTTCAGCGACTGTCAGCATAGCTTCTGCAACGTCCATCACCTGCGCGACCTCTGCTTTATCGTTGAACAGTACGACCAGGCATGGGCGGCAAAGATGAAACGCTTGTTGTGCGACATCAAAGACGAAGTCGCATCAACCTCCGAACAACACACTGCCTTGCCGCGAGACCGCCTGGCCTACTACGAGGCCGAGTACGATGCGCTCATTGCCCAGGGTTTTGCCGCCAACCCTTCCCCGCCAAAGACAAAACCCAGACCGATCGGGCGACCCAAACAGTCGCCGCCTAAAAACCTGCTTGACCGCTTGCACAAACATAAGGCCGGCGTCCTGGCCTTCATGTATGACTTCCGCATCCCTTTTGACAACAACCTGGTCGAACGAGATGTACGCATGATAAAGGTTCAACAGAAGGTATCCGGCTGCTTTCGTACAGAAGGCGGGGCCCACATCTTCTGTGCTTTGCGCTCCTATATCTCTACTGCCCGTAAACATGGCCTCAACGCAATTGATGCCATCCACAACGCCTTTCTTGACCAACCCTTCATCCCTGACACCTCTCAGGCTTAGTAGTTACCTAAAAACTAAAAACTCAAAACTAAAAACTGATTCTCCAATACAAATACCGCTGCGTCGCCGACGTGATCACAAACCCAACCTTCTGCAACACCCGCATCGACGCCACATTCATATTCGCCGTCTCCGCAATCACCGCCTCCACACCTTCCTCATCCAGCGCCCACCGCACCATCTCCCCGACCGCCTCCGTCGCCAACCCGCGGTTGTGGTAATTCGGATCGAATCCGTAACCAATCTCCACCGCGTTATCGCGGTCCGGCGGACCCTTGAACGCCAGGCTGCCTACAATGCGACGCTCCTCCTTCAACACCGCCGCCCACTGACAATGCCAGCGCGCATGGTACGGCCTGCGCCGCATGTGACTGATCGCCCGCGAAACGATCGGCCGCAGCTCGTCCTCCAGCCGCTGCCCGCTCGCCGCCAGGCCCAGCGCCTGCTCCAGCCGCGCAAAACTGTCCCGCTGCCAGCGCATCTGCTGCACCGTCAGTGCCATCAGCGTCAGTCTTGGCGTTTCCAGGCGTATCATCGTTGAATCGTCTGAACCGGACCTGAACCCAGTACCAATTGTGGTCAAACTGCTGTTGCCTGGACGTCCTGGCGTCCGCCTCTGCTGCCCCTCATGCAGTACCCTGAACAACCGGCCGACTAGATTTCGGACCATGACCGCGCCTGTAGACAAGTAGCGTACGTTTGAACTCGATTACAACCACCCCGTCCTGATTGAACCCAACAGTCCGCACCGTGACAATCCCCTGATGCGGTCGGCTCCGCGAAGCCCGCAGATGCAACACCTCGCTCTGAGCGTAAATCGTGTCGCCCTCAAAAACAGGCGCCGGCAGCCGCACCTCGTCCCAGCCCAGATTGACCGCATTCTGCGAAATATCCGCCACCGACAGCCCCGTAACCAGCGCCAGCGTAAACGTCGAATCCACCAGCGGCCGCCCCCACTCCGTCTGGCTTGCATAATGGGCATCGAAATGGATCGGATTCGGGTTCACCGTCAGCAGCGTAAACCACACATTGTCCGCCGCCAGCACAGTGCGCCCCAGCCTATGCTCAAAAACATCCCCCACACTGAAATCCTCAAAAAATCGCCCCTCGCCCATCCCCAATCTCCTCGCAAATTCCTACAAGACTACGCTCTCCTCCGTACCACCTACTGACCACTGACCACTGACCACTAACTACTGACTACTGACTACTAACTACTGCAGTTGTGCGGTCGGGCCTAGTCGGCCCTCCCTTGTGCGGGGGCTCCGCCCCCGCAACGCCCCCTCTCCTGTCCGCGCCGTAGCAAGTGTGTGGCTAATTTGAAGTTGGCCTCTCGCGGCGGCCGGGCTTCACCCCACCCCGCGTCTCGGCACATTCCGAGTATGTGCAGCGCAGGCAAGCCAGACAAGGCAACTCCCACATATCCCCATCGTTCACCGCCATGACCATCGCCAGCCCGCTACACAAATACTAACGGCCCGTTCCGCCCAGGCAGTCCGCACACAGAACACACACAGAACATGGCTTTGTAGCTACCTGAAAACTAACTACTAAAAACTAGAAACTAGAAACTGCATTTCCCTTACACCACATCGTCTCGCTCAAACCCCTCAATCGCCTCCACCCCATAGCCAAGCTCGACCAGCAGCGCCCGCGTATGTTCCCCCGTATCCGGGATCGCCTCGAAACGCGCCGGCCAGGACTCGCTCGTCGTCGCCGGCAGCATCGCCGGCAACGGCCCCACCGGCGACCCCACCTCCGCCACCCGACCCCGCGCCATCAGTTGCGGATGCGCCCAGAACTCCTCCAGCTCCCGCAGCGCCGCATAGGCAATCTTCCCTCTCTCCATCCGTTCCGCAACCTCCGACGCCGTCATTCCCGCGAAGACCGACTCGATCTCCGCTCGCAGCGCCGCCCTGTTCTGCACACGCCGCATATTGTCCGAGAATCGGTCATCGCCCGCAAGCTCCGGCAATGCCAGCACCTCAGTGCAAAGCTGCTCCCACTCCCGTTGGCTCTGAATCGAGAACAGGATCGTGCGCCCGTCTCCGACTGCATAAGGCCCGTACGGCGCGATCGAAGGATGGTTCGCGCCCGTACGCGGCAGTCGCTCTCCTCCTAAAGCAAAGTAGGCCGGGAATCCCATCCAATCGCACAACCCGTCATACAGCGAAACATGCAGCACGCACCCCCCACCGTCCCGCTCCCGCTGCAGCAGCGCCGCAAGAATGCTGCTGTACGCATACATCCCCCCGGCAATGTCCGCCACTGGAATCCCGCTCTTCGCCGGCCCGTCCTCGCTTCCGGTTACCGAAACAACACCCGTTTCCGCCTGGATCAGCAAATCGTACGCCTTCTTGTCGCGGTAGGGTCCATCCGCGCCGTAACCGCTCACGTGGCACACGATCAACTCCGGATAGTCCGCTCGCAGCCGTTCATCGCCAAAACCCAGCCTGTCCACCGCCCCTGGCCCCAGATTCTGAACAAAAACATCCGCCCCCTCCAGCAGCCGTGCCAAAACATCCTTGCCGCCCGCCGACTTCAAATCCAGCGTGATCGACTCCTTCGACCTGTTCGCCCACGCAAAGTGGCTGCACAGCCCCCCGGCCGCCGTATCATAATGGCGCGCAAAATCCCCGCCGCCCGGCCGCTCCACCTTGATCACCCGCGCCCCCAAATCGGCCAGATGTCGCGTCGCCAGCGGCGCCGCAATCGCCTGCTCCAACGCAACCACAGTAACATGCGAAAGTGGTAGACCCATTTCAACCGCAGCCCCATCCAAATTCAGAAACGTCAAAACTCGCATCCTGAGCTACACAGCTGTTGCCAACCATCTCTCTATGTCCCCCATCGTGCCCAAAGTGCACAAGAGCGGTTACTCCCTCGCAGTCTGCCTTCCTCGAGGATAACCCACATCTTGATCCCATATTCCCTGATCCTTCGTTGCTCGCCACTGACCACTGACTACTGACCACTGCAGTTCTAGTAAGATCGCGGCAACCCCAACACATGCTGCGCCAGATAAGACAGCACCAGATTGTTCGACACCGGCGCGATCTGATACAGCTTCGCCTCCCGAAACTTCCTCTCCACGTCGTGCTCCCTTGCGAAGCCAAACCCGCCATGCGTCTGCAGGCACACGTTCGCCGCCTCCCACGCCGCGTCCGCCGCCAGCATCTTCGCCATATTCGCCTCTGCGCCGCAAGCCTTCCCGCTGTCAAACAGCTCCGCCGCCTGCCACCGCATCAGATCGGCCGCCCGCAAATTCGCGTACGCCTGCGCAATCGGAAACTGCACGCCTTGGTTCTGCCCGATCGGCCGGTCAAACACAACGCGCTCGTTCGCATACGCCACCGACCGCTCGATAAACCAGCCCCCGTCCCCGATCGACTCCGCCGCGATCAAAATCCGCTCCGCGTTCATCCCGTCCAGAATATACCGGAACCCCATCCCCTCCTCGCCGATCCGGTTCTCTGCCGGCACCCGCAGCCCGTCAAAAAAGATCTCCGTCGTATGATGATTGATCATCGTCTCCAGCGGCCGGATCGTCAACGCCCGTTCATCGGCCTCCCGCAGATCCACCAGAAACAGCGACAGCCCCTCCGTCCTTCTCTTCACAGTCTCCAGCGGCATCGTCCGCGCCAGCAGCAGCATCAGATCCGAATACTCCGCCCGGCTCGTCCAGATCTTCTGCCCCGTGATCACATATTCATCACCGTCCCGCACCGCCCTTGTCTGTATTCGCGTCGTATCCGACCCCGCCGTCGGCTCCGTCACCCCAAACGCCTGCAGCCGCAGCTCCCCCTCCGCCAGCGCCGGCAGCCACTGCTCCTTCTGCTCCGCCGACCCATGCCGCACCAGCGCGCCCATCACATACATCTGCGCATGGCAAACGCCCGCATTCCCCCCGCTCCGGTTCACCTCCTCCAAAATAACCGAAGCCTCCGCAACCGAAGCGCCCCCACCCCCATACGCCTCCGGGATCAGCGCCCCCAAAAACCCCGCCTCCGTCATCGCCTCCACAAATTCAACCGGATACCCCCGCTCCCCATCCAGCTCCCGCCAATACGCCCCCGGAAACCGCGCACACAACCCCCGCACCCCCCTCCGCAGTTCGGCGTATCGTCCGCTCGCATCGATTTCAACACTGGGTGGTGACATTGTGGCAGGCCAGATGGCTGAAGCAAGGCCGGATCAGCCGATTTTATGGTGATAAGTGTTAGTGAGACATCATTCAAAAAGGGCTGTGGGAAGGCGCGTTTACTTGACGATTTGCAACAGTGTTTCTGGCCGCAATTCCTTGTGGTCAGGTACCGGGGCTGAGATCGTAGAAGCCTGTTGATCTCTCTGCATGGTTAAATGGCTACCTCTTCGTCGGACTTCCCGAAACCCTTGAGTCGCAAGTGTTCGACAGGCTTCGTGGCCAGATAACACGCGCAGTCTCGACAACCTCGACTTCCACTGAGTTATGGACACATCACTGCGCAACCGTTTCTGAAGTTCAGTGGCAGAAGCCGTCTCGAAAAACAGATCCAGTGCTTCTTTCAAATTTGCTCTCGCCTCGGCCACCGTTTGACCCTGGCTGGCGACATCAAGCTCTTGGTAAAGACCCACGTTCGCGTCCCCTTTGCGCTCGATAGTGGCAGTGAATAGTCCGGTCACCAAGGCCTCCCGTCTTCAGCAATTGCCGCATTGAACATGTCCCAAATGCGCCCATATCTATTTCGTCCTGCGTCCAATCTCTTTGTGGGTGTAGAACTAATGTGGGACGCAAAGGCGACCAAGACAATTTACACTTCGAGAAAACGGCGAAGGCTCCTGTGTTCCAGTTACGACGCCATCGCGAAAAGTCGTTTTTCCAAATGGAATCCACATTTGTTGGCTGGTTTGCGTTCAGTTCTTGAATTCATCTATGTTACGGTCTCTTGCCCATTAATCTGCATGATGAAGAATTGAGTCAATCTCTTTCGCTTTGGCGAAATCTTTTGCGGCGTCTGCTTCGTTTCCTATCGAACGTCTTGCCTTCCCTCGATTTGAATATGCCAACGCGAAATCCGGTTTGAGTTCAATTGCTTTGGTGAAGTCCGCGATCGCCTCTGGAGCGTCCCCGGAGTATTGCCTTTCAACTCCACGACTGTTGTATGCTGCCGCGTAGTTTGGATCGTACTCAATCGATCTGTCGAAGTCGGAGATAGCGCCTTTCTTGTCGTTCAACCTATGTCTTGCCATGCCGCGATAGTAGTAAGCCATGGCGCAACTAGGATTGAGTTCAATGGCTCTGTTGCAGTCGGCGATCGCCCCTTGATGATCGCCTTGCATGTGTTTTGCAGCTCCTCGAATGTAATAAGCATCTTCGATACTTGGATTCAGTTCGACCGCTCTATCACAATCTGCGATCGCGCCAGGGAAGTCTTGTAAATCGCCCTTTACAGCGGCTCGTGAACTATACGCGGCGGCTGCCATCGGATTGAGTTCGATTGCTCTGTCAAAGTCAGCCAGGGCCTCGTACAGTCGGCCCAGCTCTCTATTTGCCTTTCCACGATTCGAAAAGACTTCTGGATATTGAGGATCCAAGTCTATCGCACTGTTGTAGTCGTCGATTGCTCCCGGAATGTCGTTAGACGCTTTTTTTGCAGCTCCACGATTGTTGAAGGCCACGGCAAGCTGGGGATCGAGTTCAATCGCCTTGTCGAAATCGGCGATGGCCCCCTGAGGGTCCCTTAGAATGCTCTTAGCTGCCCCACGAGCGTTATATAAGTCAGCCCTCTGGGGAGCAAGTTCGATAGCTCTGCTATAGCTTTCAATTGCCTGCTCATGTGCTCCTCGCTGATGTAACGCTATGCTCAGAACGATGTAGTCTTCATCCGAGAGCCTTTGGTATGTCTGGTCGTGTCCATTTAAGCGGGCAAAACCAGCAAGATCATTGAAGAGCTTGTGTTCACTGAGGCCAAATGTATTTTCCAAAGTTGCTACAATGTCTTTCTTACATTCTGCAGCTATATTGATCTCCTCGTAAAGCGCTCTTCCAACCTTCCCTTCTCCAAAAACGAAGACTGAATGCTGTGCGATGATGCGGTTGTTTAGGCTGCTAGGCTTCCACATCCACCATGTGCCCCCATTTAGAAACTCTCTTGCCGGCTTTTCCAAGTCGTCGTAGTTGATAGTGGAAAACCGTTGTATATCGTCAGTTCTTAGAGCAACCACCTTGCCTACTGCGTCAAATCTCTCACGACACGCAAAATATAGAGCGATAGCAGCACTATCTGTAAAGTCAATTAGGCATGTCGCCGCGCCAAAATGCTGTAATTCGGCAAGGAGCTCCAATTCCGACAGACTTCTACCCTGCCTTTCTCGAAAACCTTGTAAACTAGCTTCATCCAATAGTGTGTAAATGTAATTCTGAAACATGATCGCAGGAAGCGTCTCTGACGACATCGCTTCCGATCTTCTAAGTCTCCTATACGCCGATGATTCCACTTCCCATTCGGAGTTAGCCAGACCGCGATAGAGAAGCATACTGCCCCGCAACGCCTTTGTCCACGCAACAAACTCTTCGACAGACTTGATCGGCTCAGTCATTTGTATTCATGCATCTTGAGGTCAGCGGCGACATCAATTTTGTGCTCCATGTTTTGGCGAATTAGGAACTTGCTTGTTTCCCGTTCGGCGAACTCTTGTGTCTATTGAATATCCTCTTATACTCCAAACTCTCCGCCCCGAAGTTTATCAAGAGCCCAACCTCATAGCCATACGCAACCACGTAATTCCGGGCCTGCGCAATATGAACATTCTCCAGCGCAGTCAAAGCCTTCAACTCAACCACAACTCGATCACCCACGATAAAGTCCGCCCGTCTCGATCCCACCGAATAACCATCATAAAAAATCCCTACATCAACCTCCCGACCGAAAGTCAATCCAGCCCGATTCATCTCAATAGCGAGACATCTCTGGTAAATCACCTCCTGAAACCCACACCCCAACGTGTTATGCACCTTCATCGCACATCCAATAATCCTATAAGTCAACTCATCCTTGATCATCCCGTCAATCCTTCCACCCTTTCAACCACCTCGTCCCGCGCGAACCCCCATCCCGAAAATCCATCAAAATCCTGCAAATCCTGATTCAGACAACGAGAAATGCCAGCCACCCCCCTATCCCATCCAAACCATAAACCCGCGCCAACTCCCCATCCTGAAAATCCATCACAATCCCGCAAATCCTGATTCAGACAACAAGAAAAGCCAGCCATCCCCCATCCCATCCAAACCACCAACCCGCGCGAACCCCTATCCAGAAAATCCATCACAATCCCGCAAATCCTGATTCAGACAACAAAAAAAGCCAGCCTCCCCTCATCCCATCCAAACCACCAACCCGCGCACCCCCCATCCCGAAAATCCATCAAAATCCTGCAAATCCTGATTCAGACAACAAGAAAAGCCAGCCTCCCCTCATCCCATCCAAACCACCAACCCGCGCACCCCCCATCCCGAAAATCCATCACAATCCCGCAAATCCTGATTCAGACAACAAGAAAAGCCAGCCTCCCCTCATCCCATCCAAACCACCAACCCTGGCGACACCCCATCCCGAAAATCCATCAAAATCCCGCAAATCCTGATTCAGACAACGAAAAATGCCACCCCCCCCCATCCCATCCAAACCACCAACCCGCGGGACCCCCATCCCGAAAATCCATCAAAATCCCGCAAATCCTGATTCAAATCCTGATTCACCCCCGCGGCAACATATGCTTCTGCACCTTCCCCATCGCATTCCGCGGCAACCCCCCAACAAACCTGAACCGCCGCGGCAACTTATACGAAGCCAGCTGCCCCCGGCAGTACCTCTCCAAATCCACCTCGTCGATCTCGCAGCTGCACACCAGGTACGCCACCGGCGCCTCGCCCCACTCCGCGTCCGGCTCACCCACCACCGCTGCCTCCTCGATCCCGGGAAACGCCATCAGCATCTCCTCAACCTCGCGCGGATAGATATTCAGCCCGCCCGAAATGATCAGCTCATGCCGCCTTCCCAGCAGCGTCACATAGCCCGTCAGCGGGTCCATGCTGGCCAGGTCCCCCGTCAGAAACCAGCGGTTCCCCAGCTCGTCATGCACAAAACTCTCCGCCGTCTTCTGCGGCGCCCGCCAGTACTCGTCGAACACATTGCTCCCCCGCAGCAGCAGCTCCCCTTCCTCGCCCGCCGGTAGGTCCTCCCCCTTTGCGTCCACAATGCGCGCGAACACGCCCGGCAACGGCGTGCCCACCGTACCCGCCACGCGCGGCCCCGCGTAGGGATTGCTGAAATTCATCCCCGTCTCCGTCATCCCGTACCGTTCCAGAATCCGCTTCCCCGTCAGCCGCTCAAACGCATTGTGGACCTCCGCAGGCAGCGGCGCGCTGCCAGAACAGAACAGCCTCACCGACGAAAAGTCGGGCGCCACTGCCGCTTGCGTCAGCATGTCCACCAGCCGCGTATAGATCGTCGGCACCGCAAAAAACAGCGTTGCCCCGCCGCCTGAAAGCGTCTTCACCGTCTCCGTCGCATCGAATCCTGTACGCAACCGCACCGTCGCCCCCATCGCCAGCGCGCAGTGCAGCCCCACCACCAGCCCGTGCGTATGAAACAGCGGCAGCGGCAGCAGCAGCACGTCGTCCGCCTGCCACGCCCACGCGCTCAGCAGGCCCGTCACCGTCGCCAGCACATGGTTATGCGTCAGCACCGCCCCCTTGCTCGTGCCCGTTGTACCGCTCGTATACATGATCAGCGCAGTATCCTCACCGCGCGTCAACGGTCGCGATGCACTGGTCCACGCCTCGCCGTCAGCCTCTTCCAGCCAGCTCGCCGCCCTGTCCACCGACAGCACCGTCAACCCTGGCCCGACCTCAATCCCCACCATCCCGTCCAGCACCGGCCAGTGCTCCTCCTCGATCATCAGCAACGCCGGCTCTGCATCGTTCAAAATATGGCTGAGCTCCCGCCTGCGGTAGCGCAGATTGATCGGCACCATGATCGCGCCCACCTCCAGCGTCGCCAGGTACGCGATCACGAACTCCGGCCGGTTGCACAGATACAGCGCAACCCGGTCCCCCTTCTGCACGCCCATCCGCGCAAATGCAGCCGCCCATCTCCCCACCTCCCGCTGCAGTTCCGCAAAGGTCAACTCCAGCGACGCCAGTGGCCCGCGCGTATCCCTGAATTCGATCGCTACCTTGTCCGGCTGCCGCTCGCGGCCAATCGCAAAAAGAGTCAAAAGGTTCATTGTGCCCTGCCTGTTGAATGTCGTCTGTCCCGCCCCGCCATTATAGAATCTTGCCCCTTTTTCGCAACCTCGCTCGGGAGGAATCCTCACTCTACTCCGCACCACGCGCGCGAGCAACTACCTCAAACCTGAGAGAGTAAGGCAGTCGCTACCCAGTGAAGAAAAGTTGCCTGGTCAGGGAGAGCACGCATCAGATGCTCGCCGTCCTACCCCATGGACTCGGGCGTCCTCACCAGGGTAAGCCAGACAAAGAGGGCAAACTATCGTCTTGATCCTGAACTGGCAAAATTGGAGAAATCTGTACCCTGACGGGCAAAGAGGGGAGTCTACTAACAGAACATTCAGACTGCGAGGCGCGTATTCCCTATGGGAAACTACACACATCCCGACCGCGGGGCACGTCCACTAAAAACTAAAAACTGACAACTAAAAACTGCCGTTCAAACAAAGCCCAGCTCTTCCAACAGCGCCTTCGTACTCGGCTTGGCTGGCACATCATGGCAGCTGCGACAGCGGGCCTCATAGCTCTCGCTGCCGCCCACAAGAATAACCGGTTCATCATAGCGGGCCGGCTTCCCGTCGATCAGCCGTTGCGTGCGCGTGGCCGGCGCGCCGCAGCGCACGCAGATGGCGTGCAGCTTGTCCACCTGTTCAGCCAGCGCCATCAGCATCGGCATCGGCCCGAACGGCTCGCCGCGGAAGTCCTGGTCCAGGCCCGCCGCAATCACCTGCTTACCCTGGTCCGCCAGCTCCTGGCAGATGCCTGCCACCGCAGGATTGAAAAACTGCACTTCGTCGATCGCCACCACCTCCGTACCCCGCTTCACCCGGTTCAGCAAGGAAGCGGTGTCCTCCAGTATGGTGACGTCACCTCGAGACATGCCGTTGTGCGACGCCAGCAGCTCGCGGCCGTATCGATTGTCGATCTGGGGTTTGAAAAGCTGGATGCGGCGCCGCGCAATTTCGGACCGGCGCACGCGGCGCAGCAGCTCTTCTGTCTTGCCGCTGAACATCGAACCACAAATCAGCTCGATCCATCCGCCGCCGGACTGGGAATTCATTCTGTGGTCCGCTCGCGCCACAGGCTTACGCTTCCACCTCGGCCTCTGCTCCGGCTTCGACTTCCGCCTCGTACCTGGACATAACCTCGGCCGCGGCCTCCTCGGGATCGTCGCCGCGCGCCCGCGCCCGCCGTGCCGCCGCCTCGGCCTCCTGCCGCGCCTCCACCTCAATCCGCTGGCGGGCCGCCGCACTCTGCCTCGATTCCAGCCGCCTCACAAACCGCTCAACCCGGCCGACCGAATCGACGATACGCTGTTCACCCGTATAGAACGGATGGCACTGGCTGCAGATGTTGACGTTGATCTCCGCCGCCGTGCTGCCGGTCACCCAACTGTTCCCGCACGAGCAGTTGACCTGCGCCGCAGGGAAATATTCGGGATGAATCTCTGGCTTCATATCTCTATGCCTTCCCTAGCGCCATCTTCTCTTCCGCCGTGTAGACGCTGACCTTCTTGCGGTTCTTCTTGGCCCACTCAAAGGTCACGTAACCGTCCTGCATCGCAAAGAGCGTGTCATCCTTGCCCTTACCGACATTCGTACCGGGGAAGATCGGCGTACCCCGCTGGCGTATGATAATGCTCCCGCACTTCACAAACTCGCCGCCATATTTCTTGACGCCCAGCCGCTGACCGTTCGAATCCCGGTTGTTACGGCTGGAGCCGCCGCCTTTTTTGTGGGCCATTTTCCTTACTCCTCTTTCTTCTCGTTATCTTCGGCGTCGTCAGCTTTCTTGCCTCTGCCAACCAAGCCCCTGAGATTCTTCGTTACAGCGTCTACTGCGTCTTCGGCCAAATCACCGACAGCCTCCACCGCATCGCTCGCCGCGTCGCCGACAGCCTCCACCGCGTCTTCTGCCAGATCGCTGACGGCCTCCACCGCGTCGCCGGCCTTGTCGCCAATGGCTTCCGCTGCGTCGCTGGCCATGTCACTGACCGCCTCGACCGCGTCGCTGGCTACGTCGCCGACTGCATCCACAGCCTCGCCGGCCGCTTCACCGACCGCCTCGACCGCGTCGCCCGCCTTGGCAACCGTCTCCTCGACCGCATCCACCGCCCTGTCCACGATGTCGGCCTCTTCCTCCACGTCCGCCTCGACAGTCTCTTCTGCCTCGACTGTTTCTACCGCTTCTACCGCTTCGGCAACCGAGTCGGTCTCAGCCACCGCCGCCGCGCCGGCAACCCCGGCTACGGCCGCCGCAACGATCTCCTCGGGCGTTGCCTCTTCCTTCTCCTCTTCCCCATACTCAAAACCGTCGCCGCTGATCTTGTCGATCTGCAGACGGGTCAGGTACTGCCTGTGCCCGCGGCGCACGCGCACCCGCTTCTTCGGGCGATAGCGAAATACCAGAATCTTCTCACCCCGGTGCTGCCCCGTTATCCTCGCCGTGACCGACGCGCCCGCCACATTCGGCTGGCCGATCTCGATGCCTTCCTCGCCGGCCACCATCAACACATCTTCCAGCACGATGCTGTCGCCGACGTCGCCCGCCAGCTTCTCTACCTCAAGAATATCGCCGGGCGAAACCCTGTACTGCTTTCCGCCGGTTCGAACCACTGCGTACATCTTCCTCTCTCCTTTGACCGCGCCCGGAGAAACGATACTCTGCTGCTCCGGAACTTCGGATAGCGGCTTGCGGGCACTCTACTGCACACGCCCCACCCGCGGGGCGCATTTGGCGCCGCAATTCGGACGAAAAATGGGCTGGCATCCTCAGCCAATTGCTACCCGCCTCACCAGGTCAACAACCCTGCGGCAGGCCACCCACACAAACAAAAAGTATATGACAAGACCCCTGATCAGCCAAATCCGGACCCGCATCGGAATGAACGCAATCTCACAGGACCCGGCCCTCCAACTCAGCCCCGGACCTGAATACCGCAAAGGCGGCCGTCCCCCTCCTCTCCCCCACTGACCGCTGACCACTGGTGTTCCACTTACTGCTAACTACTAGGGCCTTATGCTAGTTAGCGTTTGAAAAAAGTCCCCTGGTGAGATAACTTTGGAAGTCTCCACCAACCAAGGTAGCTCACCAGGAGGACCAATCGAATGATAGCCCACTTTGACGACTTCTGTCTATGGGTGTATGTGCTGGTTGACGACATGTACAAGGAACTGGAAGGACATTTGAGACGACCCGGGCCGAAGCCTAAGTGTAGCGACAGTGAATTGATTGCGATCAGTCTCATCGGCGAGTGCCTGGGATGGGACGTGGAAACGGAGATGCTCAGTCATATGCAGGCACATCGGGATAAGTTTCCGATCATACCGGATCAGAGCCGCTTCAATCGGCGGCGACGAAACTTGATGGGGACCATCAACGAGATGCGACGCATGATGTTGGCCAGGACGGAGCTTTACTGGGACGAGCATTGTGTCGTCGATAGCCTGCCCGTCCCTGTGGTTAAATTCCATCTGGCGCCGCAATCGCGCATCAGATGGTCCGATTGGGGGGCCGATTATGGGCCGGTTTCCTCCAAGAAGATAATGATCTTCGGTTACAAGCTGCATATGCTGATCACATTGGGTGGCCTCATTATCGACTTCGAGTTAGCTCCGGCGAGCAAGTTTGACTTGGCTGTCGGCCGCGAGCTCCTTGCCGGACACAAAAACCGCATCGTCATCGGTGACAAGGCCTACGTCAGCGCACCGGCAGCTGAGGACCTCTGGCATTACAATCGCATCTGCCTGCTCAGCAAACGGCGCAAAAACCAGAAAAAACAACTCACCAAACACATCCGCCGCCTCTATGACTCGATCCGCCAAATGATCGAAACCGTCACCAGTCAACTCGAAGCACAATTCTCGATTGAAACCAACCGCGCCCATACGTTGTGGGGCTTGTGTGCTCGACTCTACACTAAGTTGGCTGCACATACCCTCTGCATCTATATCAACCGTCTCTTGGGCGCACCTGACTATCTGAAAATCAAGAAATTGGCCTTTCACAACTAGCATAAGGCCCTACTAACTACTATCTGCTGCAGTTTGGGCGGTCGGGCCTATTCGGCCCTCCCTTGTGCGGGGGCTCCGCCCCCGCAACGCCCCCTCTCCTACAACACGCCTCATCGAACCGGGTGTCGATATTGGTGACAGGTGCCTAATCGAAGGTGTCCAGCCCGACCACGTCCCGCCAGTCCCATCAGATCCCCGTAAGTGCCTGCCCTCGCACCCCCAACTGACGGACTCCACCGTACGACCAGGCCAGGCGCCTGCACTGTGTCTTTCACAGAGTTGGTAAACAGTTTCAGCCACCGCTGGAACTATCTCCCCGCCTGACTGTTCCCACCCCAGGACTGCGATGCACACGCCACATCCGGACCTGCTCAGAAATGAATGCAGTTTCACAGACCCTCAATCTCAGCCCCGGCCCTGAGTCCTGCAAAGTCGACTTACTCCCACCCCGCCCCTCCGCCACCGACCACTGCAGTAGAACGGAATATGGCTCAGCATCTCCTTCATGTATAATAGCTGAACAAATATCGAATAGTTGAAAATTGTACAGGTTTTGAACACTATTTTCATCCCGAACACGGTTTCGCAATTCTGGCCCGACCTGTGTCATACTTTGCTTTGTGTCTCTTAGACCAGGTGTCTCTGAGGCCAAACGCTTTCGGTGCTATGGCAGCCCCGGCCGCGATCAATGGAGGAACGCAGTGTCCAAAATAATCGTCATCGGCTCCGGCTTCGGCGGACTCAGCGCCGCCGCCCGCCTCGCCGCCCGCGGCCACCAGGTCGAACTCTTCGAAAAGCGCGACAAACTCGGCGGCCGCGCCTACGTCTACGACATCGACGGCTTCCGCTTCGACGGCGGCCCCACCGTCATCACCGCTCCCTGGATCTTCGACGAAATCTGGCACGCAGCCGGCCGCCGCCGCCAGGACTACTTCCAGCTCGTCCCCTGCGACCCCTTCTACCGCATCTTCGACGACAAACACCGCCCATTCGACGTCAGCGCTGACCACGAGGCCATGCTCAGTCAGATCGCCCAGCGCAGCCCCGCCGACGTCGAGGGATACAATAAATTCCTCGCCAGCTCCAAAGAGATCTTCGAAACCGGAATGGCCCTGATCGACCAGCCCTTCCTCAAACTCTCCGACATGATCAGCGTCGTGCCCGACCTCATCCGCCTGCAAAGCTACCGCAGCGTCTACGGCTACGTCTCCAAATTCTTCCAGGACGACTTCCTCCGTTGCTGCTTCTCCTTCCAGCCCCTCCTCATCGGCGGCAACCCCCTCACCGCCGCCAGCATCTACGTCCTCATCCACTACCTGGAGCGGGAGTGGGGCATCCACTACGCCCTCGGCGGCACCGGCGCCATCATCAACGCCTTCGACCGCCTCCTGCAGGAACTGGGCGTCAAAGTCCACCTCAACGCCGAGGTCGACCGCATTCTTATCGAAAACCGCCGCGCCCGCGGCGTCCGCCTCAAAGACGGCTCAGTCCACAAGGCCGGCACCGTCGTCTCCAACGCCGATGCAGCTTGGACCTACCTCAACCTCATCCCAAAAGAAGAGCGGCCCCGCAACAGCGACCGCCGCATCAAGAGCAAGAACTACTCAATGTCGCTCTTCGTAATCTACTTCGGGACCAAACGCCAGTACCGCGATTCCGGCCTCGCCCACCACAACATCATGATGCACCCGGACTACACCGGCCTCCTGCGCGACATCTTCCGCAACAAAGACCTGCCGCAGGACTTCTCTCTCTACCTCCACATGCCAACCTTGACCGACCCGTCCCTCGCGCCGGACGGCGGCGAAGCCTTCTACGTCCTCTCCCCCGTCCCCCATCTCGGCGCCGGCATCGACTGGGAACAACAGGCCCAACCCTATCGCGATGCGATTATGGACTTCCTCGAACAGAACTACCTGCCCGGCCTGCAGGCCAATATCGTCGCCGAGCACCGCATCGACCCGCGTCACTTCGCCGGCACGCTCAACAGCTATCTCGGCTCCGCCTTCTCCATCCAGCCGACCCTGACGCAAAGCGCCTGGTTCCGCCCTCACAACCGCTCGGAAGACGTCGATAACCTCTACTTTGTCGGCGCCGGCACACACCCGGGCGCAGGAGTCCCCGGTGTCGTCTCTTCGGCCAAGATCGTCGACAACCTCATCGGCGATCCCACCCCTGCACACGCCCATTCACCATCTACCCGCCCTGTGTCCACTCATACAGCCCCTGCCGCGCCAGCCGAAAGTCCTCCGGCGGCCGGCTGATCGACGTCGCCCCGCCCGAGTCCACTTCAATAATCCGCGCCGAGACCGGCTCGTACGCCGCCCGCGGCGCAACCGAGCCCTTGGCCACAAATATCTCCTGCTGCTCCGGCATGATCCCGACCGACCGCAGCTGATTCAAGCTCATCGGCGGCGTACGTTTGCTGTCCAGCACCAGCAGACCTCCGCCAGTCGCCAGCACTGCCGTCAGTCCCTGGTCCCAGTCGCGCCCGCCCCCGTGCCGGCGTTCCGTCTCGATAAACTTGCCGTCATGCAGCGTTCGCACCGTCCCTTCCACCTTCAACGTCGGCCCGTGCTCGTCGTCCACCTTGCCGCCCACCGCCAGCGTCAACTGCGCGCCAATCCCCGCCTCCGCACACGCCTCCACCGCTTCCGGATCGTACAGCGCCATCGCCCAGCCGTTCGCCCCTTGCCGAAGCAACTCCTCCAACACGAACGTGGAGTCCCCCGCGCTGCCGCCCCCAATGTTGTCGCCCATCTCCATCATCGAGACCGGCTTCTCCTCGCTCGCAATCGCCATCGCCACCGCCTCTGCCGGCTTCGGAATATCCGGCAGCAATTCGTCCCGCAGCGACCACATCAAGTCGGCCAGCCTCTGTGCCTCCCGGTCGGCCAACTCCTGGTCTCCGTCCGCCACCACCACGATGCAGGGCCCCATCCACGGCACGTCCGCATATTGGTAACCGGCCGCCACGCTCGTCGCCAGGATCCCCGGCTGTCCCTCCAACTCGATCGCTGCTTCCATCACCGGCTTCATCGGGCGCATGTTCGTATTGTGAAATGCGATGTTATAGACAAGCTCCGGTTTGGCGATACTCGAAACCGGCCGCACCTCCCCGCGCAACGTGCGCGTGAGCAGCTCCGCCGCCTGCAACCCCCGCTCCCGCTGGTCGACGTGCGGGCACGTTTTGTAGATGATTAGCGCCGTCGCATCCTCCACCAGCTGCGGAGGCACGTTGCCGTGGTAGTCGTGCGTCACAACAACCGGGAAATCAGGCCCGACGAGCTCCCGCACACGCCGCGTCGTTTCGCCATCCCCCTGCGGAAAATTCTCCGCCACAAACGCCCCGTGCAGACCCAACAACAGCCCGTCCAGCGGCATGGCGTCGCGAATCAACCCCAGAAGCTCGTCTAGCAGAGACTCATAGGTCTCCGCTTCCACTGCCCCCGCCGGCGTCGCCACCGCCCCCATCAGCGGCACGATCTCGTAACCGTACGCCTCCGCTCCCGCAATGAACCCACCCACCTCGTGGAACGTTGGCCGGTACTGCTCGATGATCTCCTGCCCCCGCACGAAGCGAAAGTCCCCGTACGTCGTCGGGAAGGACGCAAAAGTGTTGGACTCGTGATTCAGAGAAGCGATACCGATTCGCATAGCCATGCCTCACCTCCGTCTTGTTTTCTCTGCGGGCCTGTTCCAAATGCCTTTATTCCCAAAAAAAGGCCAGTTCGTCAATCGGAAGAAGATCACTACCTGCCAATTCTGTTGTATACTTGGGATGAAAAATTTTTGCGATAACTCTGTACACAAGTATAATTCCGCCCAAAGGCAGCGAATCGACAAGGGCATTATCCGCCCTCTACGCCCGATACGCAATTCCCTTTGCAGAGCCTCTACAGACGAAAACGCAGATTGTACGTCCTCTCTATGACGTACTGCTTTCGTGTAAGCAAGAGTTGAGCTTGGCCTTCGGGGATTCTCAACCACTGCTGGGAAGATTCATATCTCATCCAGAGTTACGGAGGTGAACGTGGCGGTCGCAGAAACCGGCGCACCTGCTCAAGGAACATCCGACAATGACGTCAGCCTGCTCAGCCGGCTGGTTGGCGCGCAAACACCCTTTCAGACCAAGAGGGCAATCTGGGGATACGTGTACGCCGCTCCTTGGATTCTGGGTCTGATTATCTTCTGGGGTGGGCCGATTCTTGCCTCCTTCTACTTCGGCTTTACCGAATATGCCGTAATCGGCAGCCCGCGTTTCACCGGTTTGAGCAACTACATCAGGGCCTTCAGCGGGGATGAACTGTTCTGGCCTTCGCTCGGCCGTACCTTCACCTTTGCCGGCATGTACATCCCGTTTGCAGTCGGCGGGGCGCTCATTCTGGCAGTACTCTTGAACCAGAAACTGTTCGGCACAACCGTATTCCGCACACTGTTCTTTGTACCCCATCTGATCCCTGCCGTGGCACTGGCCGTTCTCTGGACCTTCCTGCTGGCCCCCCGCGTGGGGCCTGTCAACGAATTCCTGCGCACAATCGGCATCTCCGACCCCCCGGGCTGGCTCGCCTCGCGTGACAGCGCCCTTGCCTCCGTCACAATGATCAACGTGTGGGCTGCCATGGGGGGCAACACAATGTTGATCTTCCTGGCCGGGCTGCAGGGCGTGCCCCAGGAGCTGTATGACGCGGCCTCGATCGATGGCGGCGGCGCCTGGGCCAAGTTCCGCCACGTTACCCTGCCGATGCTCACCCCCACCATCTTCTTCAACGTCGTTCTGGCAGTGATCGGCGCGCTGAAAGTCTTTACGACTGCCTGGGTCGCCACCCAGGGCGGACCTTCCTACGCCACCTGGTTCTTCGCACTGCACATCTACTTTCAGGCTTTTCAGTACTTCCGCTTGGGCTATGGCAGTGCCTTGGCCTGGGTCCTCGCCGCTGTCCTGATGTTCTTTACCTGGGTACAAGTACGCTACTCGCGGCGCTGGGTCCACTATGAGGGCGGGTAGGAGATAGCGCAATGGCGCAAGGAACGCTTACTCAGGATACGCAACTGCATCGGGCACCGGTTCCGCCGCAAAGGGTTATGCAGCCCATCGTACGCGCGCTGACCTATGCAACCATCTTCGCCCTCTGCGTCCTTTTCGGCTTTCCCCTCTTTTGGACCGCAATGAGCTCGCTCAAGACGATCCCGGAGATGTTCGCATTTCCTCCGATTCTCATCCCCGCAGCCCCGCAGTGGGCGAACTACTGGACAGTCCTCAACATCGACTATCCCGTTGGCCGCTGGTTCATCAATTCGGTTCTGATCGTTGTCCTCACCTCCTTTGGTACACTGATCACGGCTTCTCTTGTGGCATATTCCTTTGCCCGCTTCGAATACCGAGGACGCGATATCCTCTTCATGATCACGCTCTCGACCATGATGCTGCCCGCGCAGGTGACCCTGATCCCGCAGTTCGTTCTCTTTTACAAACTGGGATGGGTAAACACGCACCTCCCCCTCTGGGTGCCTCACTGGTTCGGCGGGGGCGCCTTTGCCATCTTCCTGATGCGCCAGTTCTTCCTTACCCTACCGCGAGATCTGGATGAGGCAGCCCTGATTGACGGCGCCGGCTATTTCCGTATCTTCTGGTCCATTCTCATGCCTCTGTGCAAGCCGGTTCTGGCAACCCTTGCCATCATCACCATCATCGCTAGTTGGAGCGACTTCCTGGGACCGCTCATCTACCTGAACACACCCGAGAAATTCACTGTCTCGGTCGGTCTCCAGTTCTTCAACGCCGTTCCCGAGGTCGGCGGCGAGCCAATGCAGCATCTCCTGATGGCTGCCTGTGTCATGTCTATGGTCCCAATTATTCTCATGTTCTTCTTCGGTCAACGCTTTTTTGTCCAGGGCATCGTAATGTCCGGCATTAAGGGCTGACCGACCAACCCGAAAGGAGAGGAGCCAGACAAGAGCGAAACCCGAGTCAGTACGGCCGCAGGCCGAACATTTCACCAAGTATATGCGTACCAATTTGATGGCAGGGGCGTCGGGCCCTTTCCATCCCAAACACTTTTCAGGAGAACCGCATGACAATGCAGCAACATTTCACACGACGAACGTTCCTCAAAGGCATGGCGATGACAGGCGCCGGCGCAGCGCTGGCTGCCTGCGCGGCACCCGCAGCCCCGGCCGCGACCGGTTCCGGCGAAGAGATGCCGGCCGCTGAAGCGGCTATGCTGCGCGTGCAGGCCCCCGCCGGCAACGGTGCTCTGATGCCGCGCGAATTCGCCACCCGCTTCCAGGATGAAACAGGCGTACAGGTCGAAGTCGAAGACACCATCTACGGCGAAATCGAAACCAAGACGCAGACCGGCTTCATCTCCGGTACCCTGCAGGACCTGGTCTACGGCCATCACCGCTGGATCTTCATCAACTTCCTCAAGGGCATCTATCTCGAAATCGACGACCTGCTGGCTTCTGCTCCCCCGGACGACTTTGACGACTTCTACCCCAGTGTCCTCGAAGGCAACCAGTGGGAAGGCAAAAACTTCAGCCTGCCCGACGTCGTCCACCCCGGCGGCAACATCGCTGTCAACTACAACAAGACGATGCTGGAAGAAAAGGGCCTGCCCGAGCCGCAACTCGGTTGGACCATCGCCGACTGGACCGAACTGGCACGCGCCGCAGCCGACCCCGATGCCGGCGTCTTCGGCATCGGCTTCGACAGCATGATCGCCATGCACTACTACAGCAACGTATCCCGCTCCTTCGGCGCGCCCGACTCCAACGATTCCTGGATCATGGATCTCGAGGGCCGCACCATGTCCTACAACAACGATCTCCATGCCGAGATCGCCGAATGGTACGTGGGTCTCCTCGACGAAAAGGTCGCCTCCCGCGACGCCGATCGCGAAGGTGTTGAGCCCAACCTCTTCGTGGCCGGTCTGGAAGCAACGCACGCCAGCACCGTTGGCATCCTCACCAACAACCAGGCCCGCGTCGGCGACCGCTTTGAAGTCGGTTCCGTGCCTCTGCCCGTCGGCTCCGAAGGGCGCCAGGGCACCTGCTTCTCCGGCAACCACTGGATGATCAACTCCGATTCCGCTCACGTCGACGAGGCTTGGGAACTGGTCAAAGCCTACACCTCATACGACGCCGGTGTCTTTCAGGTTCTGGAGGCCAAGCGCCAGACCAATGGCCGCAAGTCCGTATGGACCGATCCGCAGGTCAACGAAGTCAACTTCATGTACGGCTTCACCGACCAGCTGATCACCGACGGCGTCGAGCCCTATCCGATGCCTTGGAACACACGCTTCACCGAGGCCAACAATATCTTCCGCTCCGAGCTCAATCTGATCTGGGAGGGCGAGGTCACCTTCGCCGAACACGCACCTGAGATCGACCGCAAGACGCAGGCCGTGCTCGACGAACCGCGCCCGTCCTGATCGGCAAGAAATATGACCGGTGATCCGATTGCCCGCGGGCCGTCGGACCACCGGTCCCCTGTAGCTTCCTTTTAGGAGGAAATCATGGCTTTCACTCTCGAAATCGGCGAAAAGGCGCTCGACTTTAAGCTCATTGCCACCGACGGCGAGGTCTATACGCTCGGCTGCTTTGACGACGCCGAGACGCTCGTCGTCTTCTTCACCTGCAACCACTGTCCCTACGTGATCGGCTCCGACGAAGCCACGCGCGCCACCGCCGACAGGTTCGCCTCCAAAGGCGTCAAGTTCGTCGGTATCAACTCCAACAGCGTCCATGTAAACGCCGAAGACGACTTCCGCCACATGGTCGAACGCATGGCCGAGCACAAGTTCCCCTGGGTCTACCTGCGCGACGAAACCCAGGAAGTCGCCAAAGCCTACGGCGCCCTGCGCACGCCCCACTTCTACGTCTTCAACAAGGACCGCGAACTGGTCTACACCGGCCGCGGCGTCGACAGCCCGCGCGACGCCACCCAGGCCACCGTCTTTGACCTCGACAGCGCCCTGGAGGAGCACACCTCCGGCCAGCCCGTCAGCACTACGCTGACCAACCCAATCGGCTGCAACGTCAAATGGGCCGGCGAAGATGCCCACTGGATGCCCGCCGACGCCTGCGACCTCGTCCTGCCGCAGCCGGCTTAGAGCTGTACCCGAACTCTCTTACTCGCGGCGCGTATCGTTCAACGCGATACGCGCCGCATCTGTCCCTACAGTTGCCCTCCCATCACCAGGAAAGAGGTGGTACGCTCATGCCCTCCTACGAAGAACTGGACATCACTCCGATGATCAATGCCAACGCCACCCTCACCAGGCTTGGCGGCTCCATCATGCCGCCCGAAGTTCTGGAAGCGATGATGGCAGCGGCCAAATCCTTCGTTGAACTGCCGGAGCTGCAGCGCCGCGTCGGCAATCGTATCGCTCTCCTCACCCAGAACGAGGCCTGCTACGTCAGTTCCGGCGCCGCCGGCGGCATCGTCGTCGCCATAGCTGCCTGTGTCACCGGCAACGAAAAATGGGCGATTGAACAACTGCCGGACCTGACCGGTCTCAAGAACGAGGTCATCGTCCACAAGTCTCAGCGCAACGGCTACGATCACGCCGTCCGCCAGGTCGGCGTCAAGTTGATCGAGATCGGCTGGCCCGGCCAGGCCGAACTCTGGCAGCTGGAGAGAGCGATCAACGAAAAGACTGCCGCGGTGATCTGGTTTGAGGGCGCTTTGGGGTCGCCTGGCGACATTCCTCTGGAAAAAGTGATCGACACCGCCCACGCACACGGCGTGCCCGTCCTCGTCGACGCCGCCGCCCAGCTCCCGCCCGTCGAAAACCTGTGGAAGTTCACCCAGATGGGCGCCGACGCCGCCATCTTCAGCGGCGGCAAAGACCTGCGCGGCCCTCAGTCCTCCGGCCTCGTGCTCGGCAAGCAGTGGCTCGTCGACGCCTGCGCTCTCAACGGCAACCCCAACCACAGCATCGGCCGCCCCATGAAGGTCGGCAAGGAAGAAATGTTGGGCCTGCTCGCCGCCGTCGAGCGCTACCTGTCCCTCGATCACGAAGCGCGCACCTCGCAGATGGAAGAGATAGTGGCCGGATGGTGCAGTGAGCTCAACCGGCTGGACGGTGTGACTGCCACCCGGTCATTCCCCAGCGAGGCGAACCAACCGATGCCGCGCACGCGCGTCCAGATCGACGCCTCCATCGTAGGCCGAACACAGAGCGAGATCCTCCAGGGAATGCGCGAAGGGACGCCGTCAGTAGACGCAGCCTCCGGACCGGACGAAACCATCATGCTGAATCCGCAAACGTTGGAGGAAGGCGAAGAAGAGATAGTCCTGGCCCGCCTCGTGGAGGAAATTACGCGTTGAGAAAATCAGGCGAAAATATCGTCGCCAATCTGGCTTCCTGTCCCTAAATGAACTACGCTAAGTGCATCAACAATAGGCCGTATTTGCAGCATCAGAATCTGCCCAAACAGAAAGAGCCACTGTTCGGTCTGACGATCGGAAAAGTGTACAAAGTCATCTCCGACCCTGTCGCCGAACAGCATGGCATGACCCGGATCATCGACGAGAGCTTCGGCGAACCTGGAAGCGAAGATGGATATCTTTATCCATCTGATTACTTTGAACCCTTTCTTTCGGATGAACACCTGTGTCGTACTTCGCTGACCATCTATTTGGATGAATACGTAAAAGGCGTACTTCACGCCGAAGCTGTCGCTTCCAACAAATCAGTCTCTGCTCTAATGCGTGACTGGGTGGAAGAGCGGCTGGATCTGCCTTATTCTGTGTAAATCGAATTAGACCGGGAAATAGGCAAGCCCATCGGTCATCCATTTGAATTTCGGTCTCAAGTTGCTGAAGTGATTCGTCGAGCTCACCTCGGCCACGTTCACACAATTGTCAAGCAGCTGGGAATACTTCACTTCCCATTCTCACCCTGACAGAATGTGAGTTACTCATGAAACAAAATGACGGCAACGAAGAAGGGAACGAGCCAAAAGACTTTTCTTCTGACAACAACCAGGGTCCGGCCGGTGCTCGCCTGATTGCGTTCTTAGAAGAAATGCACGCAACAATGCCTGACGTGCCGGAAGAGGACGCCCAAAAAGATATTGAAGAAGCAATCGCGGCCATCAGAAATCAACCCAAATCTTGACGAAACGATCATGTAGGAAAGATCCGCCCGAGCAGCCTGCCTTCGCATAGTCCATTGTGCAATAGATGCCACCTCCTGGAACAGCACCACACCTCTTCCCCACCCATATGCCCAACTTTGTCCGAAAATTGAACAGTTCAGCTTAAGGGGATCAACGCGCATCATGTTAAAATCCCCTAAACTCGACCCACCCCACGCCCCCCAACCGGAACCACCCCACAGGAGCACCCAATGACCGCCACCGCCAAAATCACCGACGTCGAACGCATACTCCTCGTCATCCCCATGGTCGACCGCGTCCGACGCGAAATGGAACGCGCCAACATCCACCGCTGGTCCGAATCCGAAGTCATCCGCCTCACCCTCGACGACGGCACCGTCGCCTACGGCGAAACCATCCAGAACTACACCTGGGGACGCGTCGACGACACCGACCGCGTCATCGGCCGCTCTCCCTTCGACCTTATGTGGGATGACTCCCTCGGCGCTGGCTTGCAGATGGCCCTCTTCGACGCCGCCGGCAAAATCGCCGGCGTACCCGTCTACCGCCTCCTGGGACCCAAAGTACGCGACTGGTGCCCCGTCTCCTTCTGGGACCATGACATGGGCCCCGCCGCCTACGAAGCCGAAGCCCGCGTCGCCGTCGATCTCGGCTTCACCTCCATCAAGATCAAGACCCGCCCCTGGCACGATGTCTACGCCACCGTCAAGCGCATCAGCGACGCCACGCCCGACTGGTTCCACATCGACTGCGACTGGAACGACTTCCTGCTCGACGTATCCACCGCCGTGCCCGTCCTCCGTGAGCTCGAGAACGACTTCCCCAAGATTGCAATCTGGGAAGGCCCGATGCAGGCCAACGACGTCGCCGGCAACCGCCTCCTGCGCGAAAAAGTGCGCACCCCCATCGCCCACCACTACGGCGGCGTCCCCGGCTCCGTCGCCATCCAGCAGGGCTACTGCGACGGCTTCGTCATCGCCGGCGGCGTCACCAACGTGCTGCGTTCCGGCATCTCCGCCGCCACCGCCAACATGCCCTTCTTCATCCAGATGGTCGGCACCGGCCTCACCACCACCATGGCCCTCCATCTCGGCGCCGTGCTCAGCCACGCCCAGTGGCCCGCCATCAACTGCCACGAGCTCTACCAGCACAACCTGCTCGACCAGCGCATCCCCGTCGAGGGCGGCTACGCCCAGACCCCCGAAGCCCCCGGCCTCGGCATCACCATCGACGAGGCTGCACTCGACACCTATCGCGTCGACGTCGCCGACTTCAGCCTCCCCCGCCGCCTCGTCCGCTACAGCCGCGCCAACGGCGTGCGCGTCTACTTCGCCGACACAAGCTTCAGTCAAGGCTCCAGCATGTGGAACTACTGGCGCACCGCCAACCAACCCATCTACGAGCGCGGCGTCGCCACCGCCTACCTCGACGACGACGGCAGCCCCGACTTCGACGACCTTTACCGCCGCACTAAAGAGGCGCCGGTGCTGTCGCCGGCCACCTGATTCCAACGAACAACGTTTTTCCCATCTATCCGCTCAAAAACCGCGCCGCACTTTGCCGCGCGGGGCACAACCCACAGGAGCAAAACGTGTCTTATCTCGCAAAACTGAAAGAAATGGGCTACGAACTTGAGAAGATCGACCTTGACGGCGGCCGCCTGATGGCCGCAGTCCGCTCCGGCGACCACGTCTACGTCTCCGGCCAGGTCTCCCGCTTCGGCGACGAGGAGATCATGGGCAAGGTCGGGCAGGACCTGACCACCGAAGAGGGCTACCGCGCCGCCCAGCTCTGCGCGCTCAGCATCCTCCAGGCCGTCCACACCATCGCCGGCCTCGACAACGTTCGCCAGGTCGTCAAAGTCTTCGGCATGGTCAACGTCGGCCCCGGCTTCAACGACACACCCTCCGTCATCCACGGCTGCAGCGACATGTTCATCGAGCTCTTTGGCGACGCCGGCCGCCACGCCCGCAGCGCCATCGGCCTCACCGTGCCCGCCAACTGGGCCGTCGAAATCGAAGCCATCATCGCCGTCGACTGAGGCCGCGTTCCGCCTCCGACCCCCTCTGGACAAAAAGAAAATCCCGCTGATTTCAGCGGGATTTCTCGTTCCTGTACCCCGTAGGGGAGTCGAACCCCTGTCTCCACCTTGAGAGGGTGGTGTCCTGGGCCTCTAGACGAACGGGGCAGGCTTGCTGCAATTGCCTGTAAGCCAACAGTATACGAGAGGACAACCCGAAAGTCAAAACCCCATCCCCATCGCGTGTATCCAAAAAAGGAGTTAAACTTTCTTAGACCTCTGGCAGCGACAATACGATGGCTACTCAGCAACTGACTCTGAGGCAGGGGAAGCCCAGTCAATGCCCCCTAACCACTAAAAACTAAAAACTGACTACTAAAAACTGCCGTTCTGGGCGGTCGGGCCTATTCGGCCCTCCCTTGTGCGGGGGCTCCGCCCCCGCAACGCCCCCTCTCCTACAACATGCCTTATCGAACCGGGTGTCGACATTGGTTACAGGTGGCCAATCGAAGGTGTCCAGCCAGACCTCGTCCCGCCAGTCCCATGAATTTCCCGTAGGGGCAGGCCTTGTGCCTGCCCTCTCTCGCACCAAAACTGGACTGCACCCCTCTTTACAGATTTGATCCCCTCGCCGCCTCCTTCTATAATGACCCCATCTCCGGCAGTCCACCCGGACCAGCCGGAATCCCAATCGCCAGGGCGAAGCGCCAACCTGCGCCCCTGGCACTGAGCGGGTTCAAATCCCGCCCGGCCGCAATCGCGACCTCCCAACCCGGACGGCGCCGCCGGTCGGCAGATGAGAAGGAACCAAATATGCTTTCCACCCCCAGCCAGATCTCACGCGCCCTTGACCGCGTCCTCCACAAAGTGACCCAGCCCGCACGCTACACAGGCGGCGAGCTCAATAGCATCCCCAAGGACTGGCACGACCCCGCCATCCGCAGCAAGGTCGCCCTCGCCTTTCCCGATATCTACGAGCTCGGCGGCTCCAACCTCGGCCTCATGGTCCTCTACGACCTCATCAACAAGCGCGACGACCTCCTCGCCGAGCGCGTCTACTGCCCCTGGAGCGACTTCGAAACGGTGATGCAACGCGACGCCATCCCCCTCTTCGGCCTCGAAACCCGCCACCCGGTCAACCGGTTCGATATCCTCGCCTTCTCGCTCCCCTACGAGCAGCTATACACCAACGTACTCACCATGCTCGACCTCGCCGGCCTTCCCCTGCGCGCCGAAGACCGCGACGCCTCCCACCCACTCGTCATCGCCGGCGGCTCCGGCTGCTACAACCCCGAGCCCATGAGCGCCTTCTTCGACGTCATGGTCATCGGCGAAGGCGAAGAAGTGATCTTCGAGATCATCGATGTGCACGAACAATGGAAAGCGGAACTCGCCGCCAGCACGGACCCGCCGGAACACGCCCGCAGTAAACTCTGGGCCATGCTCGCCCAGGTCCCCGGCGTATACGTACCCGCGCTCTACCAGGCCGGCTACGCCGCCGACGGCACCATCGCCGCCATCAGCCCAACCCACCCCGACGCCCCCGAAACCGTGATGAAACGCGTCGTCACCGTCATGCCGCCCCCGGTCACCAACTTCATCGTCCCCTTCATCAACGTCGTCCACAACCGCGCCGCCATCGAAATCATGCGCGGCTGCACACGCGGCTGCCGCTTCTGCCAGGCCGGCATGATCTTCCGCCCCGTGCGTGAACGGCCCGTGGAGGAAGTCCTGCAGGCAGTCGACGAAATGATCGCCAACTGCGGCTTCGAGGAGGTCAGTTTCCTCAGCCTCAGCAGCAGCGACTACACCTATGTCGAGGAGCTGGTCCGCCGCACGATGGAGCGCCACGGCGACTGCAAACTCTCCGTCGGCCTGCCCAGCCTCCGCATCGAAAGCTTCAGCGTTGACCTGATGGACCTGCTCGAAAAAGGCCGTCGCCGCTCCGGCTTCACCTTCGCCCCCGAAGCCGCCACCGACCGCCTGCGCGACATCATCAACAAGCCCATCCCCGACGATGACCTGCTGCGCACTGCCGAAGAGGTCTACCGCCGCGGCTGGAAGACGATCAAGATGTACTTCATGATCGGCCATCCCACCCAGACCCTCGCCGATGTCCAGGCCATCGCCGATCTGTCCAAAAAGGTGCTGGCCGTCGGCCGCCGTGTCCTCGGCAACAGAGCCAACGTGCGCATCGGCGTCAGCACCCTCGTCCCGAAACCCCACACGCCCTTCCAGTGGGTACCGATGGAGGAGGAATCGACCATCCGTCAGCAGATCCGTCTCCTGCAGCAGGAGCTCAAAGATCCCGCCATCCACTTCACCTGGAACGATCCCACCGAAACCCTGGTCGAAGCCTTCCTCACCCGCGGCGACCGCAAACTCTGCGATGTCATCCAGCGCGCCTGGGAGCTCGGTGCCAAGCTCGACGCCTGGGGCGAGCATTTCCGCTTCGATCTCTGGCAGCAGGCCTTTGAAGACTGCGACCTGGAGATGGACTGGTTCGCCCGCCGCCAGCGCCCCCTCGACGAAATCCTGCCCTGGGAACACATCTCCGCCGGCCTCAACAAGGAGTTCCTCGCCCAGGAGTATCTGCACACCTACGCCGGCGGCGTCGTCGACGACTGCCGCGAACACTGCTTCTCCTGCGGCATTCTGGGCTTCTTCAAGGAACAGCGCCGCGAAGCGCCCGATGAGGCATGGTGCTGTCCGCCCCTTGGCAAGGACAAGACCCGCCAGCCCGTCGACGTCGTGCCCGTACCGCTCTACTTCAACGACGAAATGAAGGAAGCCGGCGTCTCCCTCCCGGCCGGCACGGGCGCCGACCCCGCCCAGCTTATTCAACTGGAGAACGCCGCCGGTCAGTTCGCAGAACGCGTCCCCCAGCGCCGCCACGGCACCGTCTCCCAGCGCATCGCCGCAGCAGAGACCGTCTGATGGCTTCAAACGCCCTCCCGCAGCCGCCAGCCTCGCCCGAAGAGCACCCGCGCCAGCGCGTCCGCTTCACCTACGAAAAGGGCGAGGCAATTAAATTCATCAGCCACCAGGACGAGTCCCGCCTCTGGGAACGGACCCTGCGCCGCGCCAATTTGCCCCTCCTCTACAAGCGCGGCTTCAACCCGCAGCCCCACATCCAGTTCGCCGCACCCCTCGGCCTCGGCATGACCGGCGTGCGCGAACTGCTCGACGTGGCCTTCAGCCCGCCCGTACCCCTTGATGAACTTTCAACGAGGATTGTAGAAAAGCTGCCCCCCGGCGTGCGTCTGCTCGACGCGTCCGAAGTGCCTTTCAAAACGGTGTCGCCCCAGTCCCTCACAATCGGCGCCGACTACACAATTCTCATCTACGCCGACGCCGGCGAGGTGTCCGAACTGGAACTGGAGGCCAAGATTGAGGCGTTTCTTGAGAAGAGGGAAGTCTGGCGCGAACGGGAACGCCACGGCCAGCGCTACCGCTACAACCTGCGCCCACTGGTTCTTGAGCTGCGCTACACCGGCTTCGACCCCGCCGCGGCCGAGCACCGCATATTCATGCGCGTACAGATGCGCCCCGGCGCAACCGGCCGCCCCGACGAGCTTGTCGACGCCCTAGGTTTCGACGACTACGCCCGCACGCTCCGCCGCGAACGTATCTACTTCGCCGACAGCGAGGAGGATCAGGCCGTTTTCACACCCTACCCCGTCATCTCCCAGGACGAGATCTCACCCGAGAGACCCAGGCCCCGCCGCAAAGGCCGCAAGCGCCGCCGCCGCTCCGGCGCACAGCCCAAAGCCGACAAGCAGACCAACCAGCCCTTTGCCCAAAAAGCCGCCGACGAGTTCGACTGAACGCCCGCGTCGCAGCGCGGCAGGCAATCTCAGAACAGCGGTACGTCCAACCACTTCCCGCCCTGCATCGCCGACTCGTGCGCGATGATACCCGGTATCGTGAAGTCCAGCGCCCGTACCACGTCGATCGGCGGCTTTGTGTTTTGTTCAATCGCGCCGATGAAGTCCCGCACCATGTAGTACTCCGACGTCCCATGCCCGCCTCGCCGCGCCTCCTCCGGCGCATTCGGGTCCACCGTAGGGCACTCGATCTGCCGCGCACCTTCCTCGGCTGTAGCCTCCTCCTCGCTGTATATCAGTCCCGTCGTACCGCCCCACCCGCCCTGCCGGCCGTTCTCCACAAACCCCTTCTCGCCGTAGAGCGTGTAGAAGATCATATCCGGATGCCGCGGCGCCACTTGGCTGCGCAAAATCTTGACCGTGGCCCCCTTCTCCGTCTGGAACAGCCCTACCTCCATGTCCAGGTAGCCCAGCCCTTCATCGGGATAGATGTTCTTCCCCGAATGAACACCGGTCGCCTTGACGATACGGTCCTCCATCAACGTCAGAATCGGCCCCAGGCAGTGCGCGCAATACCAGATCGGCGCCCGCGTATACCGCCATCTGCGTTCCCCCGTTTCCGGGTTTCGCAGCAGCGGCACAATCTCGTGAATGTACTCACCTTCCGCGTGGAAGATCTTCCCCAGCTTCCCCTGCTTTATCCACCCCTGCCACTCCCGTATGTAATGAAAGTAGCAGTAGTTCTCACCCATCATGTAGACGCGGCCCGTCTTGTGCACCGTCTCCACCAGGCGCGCACAGTCCGCCACCGTGTACGCCGCCGTCTGCTCGCACAGCACGTGCTTCCCGCTCTCCATCGCCGCAATCGAATGCTCCGCGTGATACTCGATCGGCGTCGCCACAACCACAATATCCAGCGGCGCGTTCACGAAATCCTCAAACCGTGTGAACATCCTCTCGTCGGGCAGCGAAAAAGCGGCCCCCGTATCGGCCAGCGTATCCTCGTCAATATCGCAAAGTGCCGCCACCTCCACCCGCGGATGCCCGGCCAGGCTCCGCATCAGCCCGCCCCCGCGGTGCAATCCCACAAATCCGGTCTGTAACTTACTCATCCTGTCCCCAGCTCCTTCTTCGCCTGTTCGTACTGTCTTGTCAAGCGGCCTCTTCCGCCGCCATACGACAGCCTATTCGTTCCACAACGCTTCCACCAGTTCCACCGCCGTATCCACAATCCGTTCGACGCCCTCCAGGGCAATCCGATTGGGCCCGACCAGGCTTTCATATCCCTCCTGTTCGAAGGCCGCCTCGGTAGGCTGATACATGGCCAGATCGTTCGTCAGCTCAGCCACCACCGTGTACGGAAAAGGGGAACGCCGTTTGATCGAGAGCCCGTGCTCCACAAACAGCTCCCCCGGATTGGACGCAATCGCAAGCGGCCCGATGCGTGCCGCGTTGACGGGTACGTCCCACTCCTCCGGCAAGCCGGCGACAAGCTCAGCCTGCCGGTCAAAGACATCCGCGCGTCCGCCCGCCCCACCCCAGTTGAGCCGCCCAATCGCCTCAGGCGAATGATCCGCCGGGTCCCGCCGCGGAACGGTGACATCACGGCGCATCGCGCTGACCGCGATCGGTACTTCCACCGGAACTGCCCGCCGCGCCGCATCCACCGCCTGTTCTGCAAAGAAAGTTGCGCCCTCCCGCCAGCGCACGCCTCCCAGCGTCACGTTGATGTCCGCGCACGCGCCCGGCGTGTAGACCGAGATCACTTCAGTACCGTACTCCTCTCTCATCTGCTCCGCCACCACGCACGGATAGTCCGCCGACCAGGTCGTGCCCCCCTTGGAGTTGGTGTGCAGCGAGTAATTGTAGAATACACCCAGTGTTGAACCGTCCAGCCTGTCAAAACGGACGACCCACATCTCGGGGTCGACCGGACCTGCCGTCCCATACACCTGCGGGATATACTCCAGATCGTTGAGCGCCTGCGGCATCCACGTGTTCATCACCTTGCCGTCCGGACAGATGACGCGGCGGTTATGGATGCCGTGGTGGACCAGCGACCTGCCGATGTGCATCGTAGCCGGCTCTACCCGTCCGGCCGCCTGCTCTACGCTCGCCGCGATGCGGTCCGGCAGCGTCGCCAGATAGTCCGCGTCGATCACGTCTGAAGAATAGACCCCCTCAGCCGTATAGGGCCCGCTATGCGTGTGGCTGCACGCGATCAATATCGCATCCGACGCGATGCCTGTACGGCGGGACGCTTCGGCGATAATCGGGTCCGTCAACGCCTTGGGCAATCCGATCAAGTCGACACCCACAATGGCAATCCGCCGGCCGCCGCTCTCCGCCACGAGCGCGTGGGACTGCAACGGATCCGTAGTGCCTTCGTTCCTGCGCGGGTCGAGGCTCCCGCACATGAAGAGACCCTCCGGCGGCGTGATATCCGTTTCGCCAAAGCCGACGCGAAGTTGGCTTTCTGACACAGTCAAGTCTCCTCGTAGTCTTGTTGTGGGAGTGTGGCGCTGCGATCAATTGCGGGGCTACCGAATGGCAGCCTCATCCTCATAGTAAACCCAACGACCGGCCAGCCGAAACTGGATCAGAGTGAGTACCACCAACAGCATGAACAACAGCCATGCGATTGCGCTGGCATAGCCCATACGAAAATAGAAGAACCCCTGGTTGTATATGTAGACGACCCAGAAGAGGAGAGAATCCATCGGCCCTGCCGCCGCCAGCCCATAGTTTGCGCTGCCCAGAAGGAATACAGGCGTGAAAATCTGAAAGCTGCCGATGATACCCATAATCACAACAAAAAGAATCGTCGGCGAAATCAAAGGAATCGTGATCTTCCAGAAGCAGCGCAGCGCGCCCGCCCCGTCAATTGCTGCCGCTTCATACAGCGCCTGCGGGATGCCCTGCAGACCGGCCAGATAGATGATCATCCCCCCTCCGATACCCCACAGGCTCCAGAGCACAAGCGAAGGTTTCGACCAATCAGGGCTCGTAAGCCAGTTCGGGCCGACAATCCCGAAAACCTGGTAGAGCGTCTCATTCAGGAGGCCAAATCGATCATGCAGAATGAAGATGAAAAGCGAAACCGAGGCAACGATTGGAACGATGGAGGGCATAAAGAAGACGGTCCGGAAAACGGTGATTCCCCTGGCCTTCTGGTTCAGCAGGACGGCAAGCAACAGCCCAAGAACTACCTGCGGGACGACCGCTGCGCACACATACCAGACAGTGTTGTAAACGGTAAGCCAGAATCGGTCGTCGTCAAACAGAATGCGTCGATAGTTTTCCACGCCCAGCCAGTTTGCCGGCAACAGGCTGTCATACTCCGTCAAACTGTAGTAAAACCCGGCAACAAATGGTCCCAGAATGAAAATCAGCAAGCCAAGAAACCAGGGCAAAATGAAAACGATTCCGTCGCGGGCTTCACGCCGGCGTATCGGGCTTGCCCAAACGCTGCGCGGTTTGGCAGGAAGTTGTGCAATCCTATCGCTTTCCGTTACGGGTATGGCTTCCTGACTCATTGGAAAAAACCCTGTACTGAAATGGCAACTCTGAACTGATTCGTCCGCGGCGTTAGTGCCCTCCCCAGGCAATCTAACCTTTTATCCCGGACATTACGACCCCCCTGATGAAGTACTGCTGGAAGAAGAAGAAGACCAGGAGGACCGGAATGGTCATCAATAGCGCCATCGCCATCATCTCCTGATAGCGGACCTCAGTACGCTGGATAAACTGCTGCAATCCCAGTGCCAGCGTGAACTTCTCCGGGCTGTTCAGGTAGATAAGTGGCGCAAGAAAGTCGTTCCAATGATGCAAGAATCCAAATATGGCCACTGTCGAAAGGGCAGGCTTGGAAAGAGGCAACAGGATCTGATAGTAAATGCGGTAATTCGAAGCTCCATCGATCGTGGCCTGCTCGAATAGCTCATTCGGCAACGTCTTAAAAAACTGGCGCAGCAGAAAAATGAAGAATGCGCCGCCCCCGAAATAGTAGGGGACAATCAGCGGCCTGAAGGAGTCCAGCCACCCCAGATTCTTGAAAAGTATGAAAGTCGGAATCATCGTGACGACAAAGGGCAACATCATCGTTGCCAGCAGAACGGCGAACAATACCTCGCGGCCCGGAAATCGAAGGCGGGCAAAGCCAAATGCAGCCATTGAAGCTGTCAGCAGTTGTCCAAACGTGGCCAGCACCGTGATGAATGCCGTATTAAAGAAATATAGCCCGAAACGACCACTCGTCCAGGCTACGAAATAGTTCTCCCATACAAATGGATACGGAATCCATACAGGGGGCCACATTCCTACCTGCTCATTGCTCTTCAGAGATGTGGAGAGTAGCCACACGAGCGGCATGGCAAACAGAAATCCCAGGCCTATAAGCAAGAAGTACACCAAAGAGAACTGAGCGACCTTTCGACCCTTACCCTCCAACCGTCCTAACGCGATAGTCAACATTTCCACTGCTTCCTGGCTGGCAGAAACTCCTATCTTGCACCTATGCGCTGTATCTGCGAGAGCGAGAATACGGGATCCGGCTTTGCACCGAGTCCCGTATCCCGCCCTTCAGCTTTCCCCTTCAGGCTAGGCCTAGGAAGGCACCGGGAATTCGTTGTGCCGGTCCAGCACAGCCTGAATCTTTTCTTCCGCGATCTCCAGTTCGCTGGCGATGTCCTTCCCGCCAATCAGAATATTGTCGAACATCGTGGCAATGTCACCCAACGTCTCCAGGATGCCGACGAAAATCGGTATCCACCGCACCGTATTCGCCGTCGCCGCGAAGACCTCGCGCCGTTCGTCAAATGTGGCCCACTGCTCACCCACGTCGGAGCGCGCCGGCAGCCAGGCAAATTGATTGGCGTGGTCAAGATAGAACTCTTCGTTCATCGAAAAATCAACCAGGGCCCAGGCATCATCGGGCTGTCCACCCTCCTTGAACAGAAACCAGCCGCCGCCGCCGTCATAGTTGGCGTGTATGTCATACTCCGGAAAAACCGGACCCGGAATCATGCCGAAGTCGAGATCTGGTGTGTATTTGTCGTAATTGCGAAGCACCCACTGCCCATGCATCGCCAGACCCACCTTTCCTGCCGAAAATGCATCGATTCCTTCCGCCAGGCTGAGTCCTCTCGTAAACGCGCCAGCTGCCTCATAGCCTCCCTGATCGTCCATCAACTGTTTCAGGAAGACCATGGCCTCTTCACCCTTGTCGGTGATCGTAACCGCGGTCAAATCTTCATTGACCATGTCGCTGTCAAGGCACCAGATCAATGTCAGAAACATCAGATGCACCGGCGGATTGCCGAATGTGGGCGTAAACCCGATCACATCCAGGCGGCCCGCTTCATCCAGTTCCGTTATATCGATTGCCATCTGGTGCAGTTCATCCCACGTCAGGGGTGGCGAGTCCGGATCAAGCCCCGCTTCTCCCATGACCGTCCTGTTGTACAACAGGGCACGCGTATCCGTCGTATAAGGAACGATCCATTTCTTGCCCCACAGTATCGAGTCCTTCTGCAGGCGCTCCCAGATGTTGTCCCAGGTGAAGTTTTGGGCGCCCTCAATGTAGTCGTCCAATACCACCAGGGCATCGCGCACCGCCAGATCGCCGCTCTGCCAGCGTCCCAGGAATGAGACCGGCGGCGGCGTGCCCGCCGCCAGCGCGGCCATCGTCTTCGTGTTCGAATCATATTCGCCAAGCTGCCAGACCGCTGTAACACCCAGCCCTGCTTCGTTGAACTTGTTCTGAATATTCAGGGCCGGGTCTTCCCATGGAAACCAGAATACGACCTCAGGAATTTCGGCAGCGGGCGCCTCAGCGTCACCTGCCGCAGGCTCCGCTGCCGGCGCCGCACAGGCTGCAAGCGCCAACCCCGCGGCGCCCATGCCTGCCCCCTGCAGAAATCTTCGCCGACTAAGACTGTGCTGCGCTCCCATTTTGATCCTCCTTGCTAGGTTAGGAATCTCTCCTGCCGGAACAAATCGGAAAACGTCTTTCCTCACTCAGTAGAAGATAAATGCCATTTTATTCCCAAGAGCGAGAGCCTGCAAATGAGAAAAATGCTATAATATTAAGATGAAATCCTGACTCACAATTCCGCATCTGCCCATTTCGAAAACTGTAAGGGCTTGCGCTTGGCTCAATCCCTAAACGTGTCTTTTCGTCCGTCTCGTACTACAGTCGTCTAGAAATGGACTGACACGAAGCTGAAAGAACGCCCCTCCTGGAGGTAGACTGAAGACCAGAAACGAACAATTCCTGTGCCAGGACCATGCATCGCATCTTCACCTTTCTCACCGCAGCACTCATCGCCCTACCCTTCCTCTTGCTGCCCGCCGCCTTTTGGCTGGGAATCAACGTACCAGACTCCCTCTCCCCTGATTTGTGGCGGCCAACCGTAATCTGGTCTCTGCGCATCATATACGTCAGCGGCGCGCTCATCGCATGGCGGACCCAACGCCCACACTGGTTCCACACCTGGCTGGGATTCGCAGTGTACGCGGCGGTCGCAACTCTGCTCCAGTTCGCCCTTTCAGTGATGGAATGGGATGGCGGAGTCCTCCCGGCATTTCTGGGCCTTCTCCTCATCCTCTTCGCATTCTCGCCCTACTTCGTGACCGTTCTCTGGGCTGGCTGGCACAAGTCTAAACGGCTGCTCGCCGCATACACGGTATTTCCACACGCAGCACTCATCCTCCCGCTCGTGCTGCTCGTCCAAACAGATTCAATTGGCGGTGACTGGCGATTTGTGGTCCTGTCAACTGTGGGGGCGGCTGCCTTCGCTTTACTGTTCTGGCTTCCCTCTACAACACGCCTCTACAGCCAAAAGAGCTGGCCGCGGGCGGAGCTTCTCTTCGGCGGCGTGTTTATCACCAACATGCTCTTTCTCCTCAGCTACGGCTACGCAGAGAACCTGGGAGGAATCCTGAGCATGTTCATGATTCTGATCCCGCTCGTAGGACTGGCCTGGCTGATACTAAGCGGGCCCTTACTGCTTCCGCCCCTCGTCCAATGGTTGCTCCGTATTCTTGGAATCGACAAAAACTTAGCGTCGTTTAAGAATGAGATCGCACGGGCCTTGCCCCTATCGACCGAGGCGCCAGAAAGGACCACCGACCCACCCGTCCTGCAACAATCTGAAATGCCAGGACGCGATTCCCCCCAAGGAGAAGAAAAAATGAGCGAAGAAACTGTAGTGACTGCCGTGCCCGAAAGACGGCAACCGGTCGGTTCGGACCTGGACCGCCCTTACAAACTCTCAGTCATTGTCCTGGCGGCGCTGGCCCTATTCCTGGTCGCACTCTACGTCGGCCGCGCCGCCGTCTACAAGATCCACGAATTCGAACGCGGCCTCCACCTGCGCGGCGGCCGCTTCCTCGGCGTCCAAATGCCCGGCTGGCACATCCAGGTCCCCCTGGTCGACACCGTCATCATCGTCAAGGTAATTGAACGATTGGGCTACGTCGAGCGCATCCCCGCCATGACCTCCGACAATGTCACCATGGACGTTTCCCTCCAATTCACCTACCGCGTCACCAATCCCGAGCGCTTCGCCCTCGCCGTCGACGACCCGGAGCGCATCGTCTTCGAGTTCGTGCAGGGAAGACTGCGCGACGTCATCAACACCAAGACCATGACCGGCGTCATGAACCAGCGCACCGAGATGAACCTTGAAATGATGCAGGAGTTGAAGGAGAAGGAAGATCAGTACGGCGTCGAATTCATGACCGTACAGATCCAAAGCGCGTCGCCGCCCGCCGAGGTCTTGTCCGCCATCAAGGACCGCATGGTCGCCGTGCAGCGCCAGGAGCAGGCCGAGGCCGAAGCCGCACAGCAGCGCACCGTCGCCGATGCCCAGTTCTACGCCGCCCAAAAACAGGCCGAAGCCCACGCCTACCGCATCACCACGACTGCCGCGGCCGAAGCCGAACAGATCCAGCTCACAACCGATGCCCAGCAGCTTGCAGTTCGTGCCATTCTCAGCGAGCTGGAGGGCAAAGGCGCGCTCGCCGAAAAGTACATCGACTATCTCATCGCAGTCGAACTGAAGGAGAACAGCAAGTGGATCCTGGGAACCGGCGCCGAGCCAATCCTCGAGCTGCGGCCCTCGGCAGAGGAGTAACGCATGCGAAAACTACTGCTTCTTGCCGGTGCTGTCGCTGTCCTGGTGACGCTGGTCAAAGCCGCCCCGCGCGCCCTGACCGTCTCACAGCGCCACGGTGACCTGATCGCCAAACAGATCTACGCCTACCGCGACTGGCAGAGCACCGGTGTGCGCATCGATCAAGGGGACCGGATCCAAATCGAAGCGGAAGGTGAATGGCTCTATACGCCCGATGAGTACCACGGGCCTGCCGGTCACCCGAGATTTCCCGCGCCCAGCTTCTACCCCGTTGCCACCGGCTCCGGCGGCGCCCTCATCGGCCGCATCGGCGATACCGGCGGCCGCTTCGTCGTCGGCGAACGCCTGAACATGCAGGCAACCCAACACGGCATCCTTTACCTGCGCATCAATGACGACATCCTCAGCGACAACGACGGCTGGGTCGCCGTCCGCATCGACGTAACCGAAACCGAAGACTCCCTGCCCTGAAGTGGCACATCTGCGACGAACAAAAAAGAGGAGCGAGACGTTCTCTCACTCCTCTCTCCTCTCCACTCTCTCCTTGCCTTTTACTCTTCGTCTTCCCCGTAACTGTGCCCCGCCAAAATCGCCCGCACCTCCGCCGCGCTCGAAGCCTTCTGCATCTGCCCGATCCGTTCCTCTTCATGCGCCAGCAGCTGCTTGACGTTGCGCAGAACATCCTCCATCTTGTCAGCCGGGAACTTGCACGCGCCGTTCTCATCCATATGTACGATCTCGCCCGGCGCCACGTCCATCCCCCGCACGTGCACCGGCACATTCACCGCCTGCACCGCCATCGCCCCGTGCCCCGGCGTAACGCCGCTCAGCAGATACTGGAAGCCCATCGGCCGGATCTCATCAATATCTCTCGACGGCCCGTTCGATATGCAGCCCACACAGCCTACCGCCTGCATCGCCGCCGTCATGTTGCCGCCGGCCAGCCCCACCTTCCCCGCAATCTCGCGCGGAAACTTCTGCTCCAGGACCAGAATCGTCGGCTTCGGCGACGCGTCCAGCGCCTCCAGCACGTCCGAGAAGCCCACCCGCGAAAAGTTCGGGTCCGGCAGTCCATAGACGCACGTCACCGCGTATCCCGCCAGCGCACCCAGCTCAGGATACATGCAGCGTATCGTCTCATCCGTGTACCAGTTTTCCGTCCACGGGTTGTAAAGGCCCAGGCACAGCGGATCTTCAGGGTACGTGGCGACAACGTTGGTGATCGACGGCGTATCCACCGTCCTCAGCTCTTCCAGGATCGCTTGCGGATTCATTCTGCCTTCCTTAATGTTGTTTGTCTGGGCTCTGTTTACAAAGGGCTACTGCTTCTCGCCACCGTAGGACGCTATGAACTCGCAGATCCGCTCCATCGCCGGCTTCAACACGTCCATGCCCGGCGCGTAACAGATCCGGATCGACCCTTCTCCGCCGTTGCCGAACGCGCTCCCCGGGGCAACTGCAACGTGCGTCTTGCGCAGCAGATCGAGAGCAAACTGGTACGAGGCGCTAACGCCTTCAAGCTGCGGAAAGAGATAAAATGCCCCCTCCGGCTCCGGCAGGTTGACCCCGGAAACCTCTCGCAGCATCCCGGCACAGAAGTCCCGCCGCTCCTGAAACTCCTCCACCATCGCCGCGATATCGTCCTCACCGTGCACAATCGCCGCTTCACCGCCCCGCTGGATCATCGTCGGCGCGTGCGAAACGATAAACTCGTTCAACTGCGCCGCCTTCTGCACGAAAGCCGCCCGGCTCACCATCCAACCCAGCCGCCAGCCCGTCATGCAATAGGTCTTGGAAAACGAGTTGACGACGATGACGGCGTCTTCACGCGAGCACAGTTTCATGATCGAGGGCGCTATCTGCCCGGCGCCTGCCGCGCCCTGACCGCCGTAGTAAATGCGCTCGTAGACCTCATCCGTCAGCAGCCACAGCCCGTGCCGCCGCGCAAAGTCCAGCAGCATTTGCTGTTCCTCGACAGTAGCCGTCCAGCCCAGCGGATTCGACGGCGAAGCGTACAGCAACATCCGCGTACGCGCTGTCAGTGCACTCTCCATCGCCTCTACGTCCGGCGTAAAGCGCTGCCCCGCACGCGCCATCGGCACTTCCACAGCCCGTCCGCCGCACATCTCGATCATCGCCGACCCGTTCGGCCAGTTCGGGCTCAGTACAATCGCCTCATCACCCGGATCGATCACACACTTGATCGCCAGGTTGAGCGCCTGCACGCCCCCGGAATTGATCTGTATCTCCGAGGGATCGATCTCTACGCCGTGCAGCCTTGCTATCAGGTTAGCGATCGCGTCTCGCAGCGACGGCAGCCCCTGATTGGGCGAGTAGAAAGTCCAACCCTCCTGCGCTGCCCGGTTTACAGCGTCGATCACGTAGGGCGGCGTTGGCAGCGTCGACTCGCCGAACTGGAGGAATAGCACATCCTCCATGCCGAATGCTACGTCCGCAAGCGCCCGAATTCGGGATTCAGGGACGCGCTCGGCAGAGGGCGCGAATGAAGGCGAAACCATGGGCGGCGGGCAGGTCCTTTCCGCAAATGACAAACTTGCGTTAGCCGGTCGAACAACTGTCGCTTCGTTCGAAACGATCAGTCTTCCAGCAGGGCCCGCGCTATCTCCTCCCACTCCTCTGGCAGAGGCGCGCTGCTGGCCGGCTTCTGCGCCCGCCGATACCAGCCGTTGGCGTTTGGCAGATCGCCCTCAACCCGGTGCAGATAGGCATGCACCCAGGCCGAACCGTTCAAGTCCGGCTGCCCTTGCAGCGCGTCGTGGGCGCCGTCCCAATCGTTGGCAGCATCCAGCCACAGCGCGCGCAGCGGCGCTCCCACCCCTTCCGGCGGGGCGTCGTCCGAAAGGCTGGCCTTGAATTCGTCAAAAGTCATGGGTTCACTCCTTATTCTCTTGGCTGCTCAAAAATGCACACGCGCCCTATTCCGGCACGACCGCGATGCAATCGACTTCGAGCATAATGTTCGGCAGCTGGCAGCCTACCGTCGTGCGCGCCGGATATGGCTTCGTTACATACTGCTCATAGACCTCATTCATCTCGGCGAAGTCGCTCAGGTCGGCCAGAAACACGCCGACCTTCGTCACGTGCTCCCACGACGTGCCCGCCGCCTCCAGCAGGATCGTCAGATTATCGAAAACACGCGTCGCCTGCTCCCGAAACCCGCCCTCGACCCGTTCTCCCGTGGCCGGGTCCAGCGGCCCCTGACCGGCAATATAGGCGACCGGCCCGTCAGCCACAATCCCCTGTGAATAAATGCCCGCCGGCGGCGCGCCCTTCTCAGTGTAAACTTCCTTGCGCATTTCTGCTGTCTCCCGTTGCCTCTTATGAAATGGTATGCAGAGTGAGTGCTACGTAGTTGTCAGCCTGACTGCCTTCAAAAACGTCTATCGAATTAGCTTGTCATACTCGGCATGAGTTCCAATCCAAAACCAGACCAAACCTTCCTCACTTTCGATCGCTACCGCGCGATACTTTCGGCCTACTCTTACCGACCAGTACCTGCCGACTTTCTTCAAGCTCAATGAGGGATGTCTGGAGTTTCGCTTTAGCAACTCGAAGTTTCTGTCAGCAACCTGCTGAATGTCTCTTGGCAATCTTTGTTATCGTTGCCAGAAACTAGGGTTTGCGAAATGTCTTACAGCTCTTTGCAATTCCCTGCTCGCAAATCGGCGATGGCTTCTTCGGCGAGATGGTCAAGTTTCCCACTCTTGACATCCTCTTCAAATTGCTCATCCCATATCTTCGCCTCAAATTCCTCGAACCATGCCCTGAAGCGAGCCAGTTCGTGCGCCGAGAGTTGAGAGACGGCGACCTGAAGTTCCTGAACTGTTCTGGTTGTCATGTTCCCGCCCCTGAGTCTAGGCATTCCACTGCTGCTCTTTGGTAATTCATTGGTTACATTAGCCCACCAACGTTTCTGCGTTACAGAATCAGACCAACCTATTTGGGCTGCGCCCTCTGAATCCTCGCCGGCCACTCACTCTTGATGTAAGCCAGCACCGCCCAGATCTCAGTGTCGTCAAGCTGATCCCCGAAACCGATCATATTGCTCCGGTATCCCCTGCCTACGTAAGCCTCCGTCCCAATCTTAGTGATCTCAAACAGCTGCTCATCAGGGTGATGCCAGGTGTGACCCGTCTCATCGTGCGGCGGAGCAGGTAGAAATCCGTTCTCATCCCGTACCTTCCAGTTTGCCTCCCCTTCAAGCTCCGCGCCGTGGCAGGAGGCGCAGTACTGCTCATAGACAATCCCACCCAAGGCCACCAATTGCGTGTTGGAAACGTCCGCCCCATCCACCGGCCCCTCGACCTGCGGAAGACTGACCTCGGTCGGAGTTGCCGTAACCTCCACGGTCGCCGCATCGCTCTGTGACGCGCGTCCGCTGCCTGCACCCCCGGACGGCCCGCACGCCAGAAAAATCAGCGCCGCCGCCAGAGTCAAAACCGACAGAGTCCCTCGCTGCATGATCTAGTCCTTTAACGCCTCCCGCAAGAGCCGCAACCAGTTCCCATGACAAATCGCCGCGATATCATCCTCCGCGTAGCCGTTTCCGCGCAAAAGCTCCGGTATCCGCTGCAGATCGGCAATCGTGTCCAAATCGGCCGGCGACTGCTCGCGCCCGAAGCCGCCGTCAAGATCCGTCCCGATGGCGATGTTACTCGCATTGCCTGCCAGCTCACAAATGTGATCGACGTGGGGCACGAGATCTTCCAACATGATGTCGTAGTTCCACTCTTGGCCCGCCCGCCACTTCGTCGACATCATCCATACGTCCATCGCCATGCCGACGACCCCACCCCGCTCGATGATCGCCCGCAGCTGCTCGTCGCTGAACTGTCGCTGGTGCGGGACGATAGCCCGGCAGTTGTTGTGGCTGGCCAGCACAGGGCCGTTGTAAATCTCCAGCGCCTCCCAGAACGACTCATCCGACAGGTGCGTCAGGTCCAGAATGATGCCAAGACGCTCCATCTCCCTCAGCAGCGCCGGTCCCTCCTCACCCAGGCCGAGTTCAGTCCCCGTGCCGCCTGCATAGCGGTTGGGGCCATAGTGAGACGGCCCAATCGCCCGCAGCCCCGCCTCGTACCAGAACGCAACGTGCTCCGGTGTCAGAATCGGGTCCGCACCCTCCATCGACAGCACAAAACCGAGCGGAGGTTCGTCACCTCCTGCCTCCTCCCAGTCCGTCCATTCACCCCAGTGCTCGTTCAGTTCGCCCCGGCTGGTGATGATCCGCACGATTCCCAACTCCTCCAGCCCCCGGTAGTACGCCAGATGACCCTGCGCCATCGCGCTGGCCTGAGTGGGATGATCGTAGTCGATATTCGGGGCGGGTCGTCCCGTCGAACGCGCGATCGCGGTCGCGAAACTGAGCGCAACACGGCCCTGGCGCATCTCCGGGAAGGCAACAGTGCCGTAGCCCTGCCCCTTGCCGCTGTTCTTCTGCTCTGTCGTCCGAATCGTATAGACAGAACGCGTCAGGTCCCGGTTGCCCTGCAACGCGTTCATAGCCAGATCGAGGTGGGCGTCAATGATTAGCATGGCGTTCTCCGGAGTGTGCGATTGATTGGACTACTGCAGAGGACTCAGAAAAGGAGCGCTTTACTTGTGCGCGGCTACGCGACCTGAATGTAGACGCGTATCAACCTGGCGTGCCGCTGCCATCGCTCGGCAGCAACGTGAAAGAGAACGCCCGGGTGCAAAAATCCCGCCGCCTTACACGCCGGATCCCCTCCGATGGGGCGGCACTTCAGGTCGGCGGGACGTACAAACTGCGCCAAGAATCCGTTACATTGGCGGAATCTGCAACTGCCTTTCGACCCGCAAACTGGCGCTGTCGAGCACCGTGACACCATTCTCGCCGCCGACGTAGACGCTGCCGTCCACCTCCAGCATGCAAAGTGCCGGCGTGCTGCCTTCAACCAGCGACCAGGCCGAACCTTCCTGCGAGCTCCACAGCTGCGTGTCATCGCTCAACAGCCAGTTGGCCGAACCGCCGCCACCCGTCCCGTTTGACAGGGCAAGCAGCGCGTTCACCTGCTCCGGCGCATCTTCCACGCCGGCAAACGTCCGGCCGCCGTCCGTCGAACGCCAGAGTCCGCCTTCCTCCGTTCCCGCCAGCACCACCCCGCTGCAATGCACGTCAGGCGCCACCGCAACCGTCTGGTAGGCCGCATCGGCCGAGTCGCTGCGCTTCCACCCCAGCCCCGCATTCGGCGAACGGTAGATTCCCTCCTCCGTCCCCGCAAACACGACCTGCCAGCGCGGCCACGCGTCCTCCTCCATCGGCGGCGCCCACGCCAGCGTCAATACGGTCAGGTTTCGCAATCCGAAATTGCTCGGCATCCAGCGCAGACCCCGATCGCGGCTGCGCAGCACGCCGTCACCCTCGCTGCCGGCCAGTATCACGCCCGAGTCGTCGTAGTCCGGCGCCGACGCAAAAGTCAGCACGGCCGACTCCGCGCCCTCCTGCCAGGCTGCCTGCCACTGCTCTGCTGTGTCCAGGAGATAGGCTACGCCAAATGGCGCACCGCCCGTAAATATCCGGTCCCCCAGGCTACAGGCCGCAGTCAATCTTTCCTGAGGCTGCGGTGTGGGGGTCAACTCCGCCTCCCCAACGGCAAACAGACCGTAGGGGCCGGCAGCCCAAATGCTTCCTTCATGTTCTGAAAGGGAGAGAATGATCGACATCGTTTACGGTTCCATACTTTCGGTTGGTTCCTTGTGGAATACGATCGTGTTGGTGCCCAATGCCATCAGTGCGCCGCTCACCGCCGTTTCCAGCACCGCAGTCTGCACGCCCGTAACATCCACCAACCCCGTTTCCTGGGCATTGACGAGCTTCTGCTTGACAACATCATATGTGTAGGCCGGCCCGGCCTCTTCTAGGCGCAGCGCCGCCACCGAAGGGGATTCGATACCCGCGTTCGAGACAATCTGAAGGAATGGCGCGTCCAGGGCATCGCGCAGCACTTTGACGCCAACGTTTTCGTCGCCGTCCATCTCCAGTTTGTCCAGCGCACTGCGCGCATGCACGAACGCCGCGCCGCCTCCCGGCACGACACCCGTCCTGTGAGCCAGCGAAGCGGCGGTCAGCGCCCGCTCCGACAGCGCCGATACGACATCGCGCTCATGCTTCAGGTTGGTGCCCACCTTCAACACACCCATGCCCCCTGTCAGAGCAGCCAGGCGATTGATGATGTCGTCGCGCTCATCGTCATCAACCCGCATGCCCTCCAGCCGCGCCCGCAGCTGATCAACCGTCTCCTGCATCTCCGCAATGCGGCTCTGAAAGGGCTGCAACTGCATCATCTTGCGGTCTACCTGCACCCGCATCGCCTCGCCCAGGTCTTCCTCTTTTGCGTTGGCCGCGTACGCGTAATAGTTGCGGCCCAGGATATTGGCTCCCGTCAGCGTCGTCAGGTCATGGAATGCCATCCGCCTCGGATCGCCGATCTCCTTCATCTGGATGCCGAGAATCGAAATCTTCTTCTTCTCCTCGGTCTGGTTGCGCACCATCACGTGCAGCGCCTCCTCCTTGATATGGGAGGCAATAATGACAAGAGATTTCTTCCCCATCTTCATCGCCAGCTCGATCAACGCAACCGCCTCCGCGGCCTCCGAGAGCGTGTCATCGACCAGGGCAATGGTAGAGTCCCCGTAAATGGCCCATTTGCGAATCGGGTCAGTGTAGAGGTGCATACTGGCGATTTCGGCCTTGTAGTTGGCGCCGGCATGATACTCACGCGCCAGATAAGGTGCCACAAACTTCTCGACCGAGACCCGCGCGTCCGGGCCCAGCAGATAGCTCAGTTCGCCGATCGTCGCCGCCAGATCTCGGTCTTTCACAACCGTCAGCGCCACCACCGCAAGATCGTCCTCGGTTTCAACCGGCGTCGCCAGCTCGGACAGCGCCTCGCATATGGCCCTGGTTGCAGCCTGCAGGCCGATCTCCAGCTCCCGGTATCCGATTCCGGCCGTCATCATCTTCAAGGCCTGGCGGTAGATCTCCCGCGTCAGCAGGGCCGTGGCCGTGCCGCCGTCCCCCACCTTCCCCGCGATCCGCCAGACAATGTGACGCATCAGCATCGCGCCGACGTCCACTTTCGGGTCGCCCAGGCTGAGTATGCGGCGCACTGCAGTGGCAGCGTCGTCCAACAGCTCCGGCCCGCGCGTGCCGTCCCGCTCATGCACGACGTGCCCGCCGACCGGGCCCAGCGTCGGCGCCAGCAAATCGGCGATACTGTTGATGCCGTCGCTCAGGCTTTCGTGGGTCTCTTCCGGGCCTGCGACCGCGGCCCTGTAGTTTTTTATGCGTTCCAACTTTGCACCTCGATTATCTTCCTTGTGCTCTGGCTTTTGGTCCGGATCGTCACTCTCTCAAGTCAATCACAGTAAGGATTATGACCATAAATGGGCATATTTCAACCCGCTGCCCGTATTGAATAGGACTACCGTTTCGTCGCCCCCAAGCCAGCCTGACTCCAGCAACTGCTTCTGACCGGCCAGTGTAGCAGCACCCTCAGGGGCCGGGAAAACGCCCGTATGCCGTCCCATCTGCTTGGCGCTGCTCAACATCTCTTCGTCGCTGACCGCAATGGCAACGCCGCCGCTTTCCCGCACCGCCCCCAGAATAAGGAAATCTCCCACCGCTGCAGGAACGCGCAAGCCGTCCGCAACCGTCGCCGCGCCCTCCCAGGCCTCGGCAAACTCGTCCCCCTGCTCAAATGCGCGCACCATCGGCGCACAGCCGCTGCTCTGAACGCTGACCATGCGCGGCCTTTCGCTCCCAATCAGGCCCAACGCCTCCATCTCGTCAAACGCCTTCCACATGCCCACCAACCCCGTACCGCCTCCGGTCGGGTAAATAATCACATCCGGCATGCGCCAGCCAAGCTGCTCGACGACCTCGTAGCCCATCGTCTTCTTTCCCTCGATCCGGTAGGGCTCCTTAAGCGTGCTTACGTCAAACCAGCCGAACTCGTCGACCTTTTCCCGCACCTTCACCCCGCAGTCCGTGATCAGGCCGTCTACCAGCGTTACCTCCGCCCCCAAAGTGCTGCACTCGACCCGAAACGCCGACGGTACGTCCTTGGGCATATACACGTGGGCCGGCAGCCCCGCCTTGGCAGCATACGCGCTCATCGCGCCCGCAGCGTTGCCAGCGCTCGGAATCGCCAGCTCTCCCGCGCCCAACTCGTAGGCGCGGCCCACCGCCATCACCAGCCCTCTCGCCTTGAAACTGCCGGTCGGATTCAGCGATTCATCCTTGATCAGCGTATCGGGGCATCCAATCTCACTGCCCAGCCCACGCGCGCACACCAGCGGCGTCCACCCCTCACCCAGCTTGAGCTGAGCCGCCCGCGTCCGCACCGGAAGCACCTCCTCATACCGCCACAACGACGGTTCGCGTCCCCGCAAAGAATCCCGCGTCAGCGTCTTCGCCGCCTGCCCCAGATCGTAACGTGCCAGCAGCGGCTTCCCGCACGCCGGGCACAGATTGATCAGCTGTTCCGAGTCGTACGCCTCACCACACCGGCCGCAGGAAAGATGTGTGAGCGTGGAGCAAGTGGCTGTCATTCTTCAATGTCCGCTGGGTGGATGCCGTCCGACATAAGCAAGGAGAACATCGTGCATTGTCATCTATCGACATATGAAAAGGGACAGCGGCCCAGGGGCGCCGGCTGCCTGCACAATTGTACTTCCCTTCCCACCAGTAAGCAAAAAATAGCCGCGCATATTTCGCCTTGTTCCTACTCCCTCCGCACCCGCCCCGCACCACCGGGCCCAACTGGAATCGTCGTGGTCACTAAACACTATCTCCCGTCTCTTTCAGTCTCAAGGCACTGACCACTGACCACTGACTACTGACTACTGCAGTTCAGGGCGGTCGGGCCTATTCGGCCCTCCCTTGTGCGGGGGCTCCGCCCCCGCAACGCCCCCTCTCCTACAACACGCCTCATCGACCGGGTGTCGCCATTGGGGACGGGTGCCTAATCGAAGATGTCCAGCCAGACCACGTCCCGCCAGTCCCATCAGATCGCCGGAGGTGCCGGCCTCGTGCCTGCCCTCGCGCCCCCTCCATTTAACGGACCCCCACGAAAAGGCCAGGCCCGGCGCCTGCCCCGCCCCTATCCACCAGCCGCTAAACAATTTCAACCACCGCTGTCATGGTTTCCCCGCCAAACTGTTCCCACCCCAGAATTGGGATGTACCCCAACAGCGGTACAAACTCCACAGCAATTTCACCCGCATGTTATACTCCCTTGACGCTTCCGGCTTCTGAACTGCTTACCCCGCTGAAACTCTTCCCGCCTTCAGCCGTATGTACTCAAGAGGCGATGCTATGCAAACAATGGTAGAGACCCGCAACCTGCGAAAAACCTATAGCCGCCCCGATGGCTCCACCATAGAAGCCGTCAAAGGCGTAAACCTTGTAATCCGCCAGGGCGAAATCTTCAGCCTGCTCGGCCCCAACGGCGCCGGCAAGACCACCACGATCTCCATGATCAGCGGCCTTGTGCAGCCTACCGAAGGCGACGCAACCATCGGCGGCCACTCCATCACCGCAGAACCGATGGCCGCCAAGCGCCTCATGGGCTTCGTCCCCCAGGAAATCGCCCTCTATCCCGAGCTCAGCGCCCGCCAGAATCTCGCCTTCTTCGGCAGAATGTACAGCCTGGGCGGCAAAGCGCTTAACCGCCGCGTAGACGAGCTGCTCGAATTCGTCGACCTCGCCGACCGCCAGAATGATCGCATCGACACATTCTCAGGCGGAATGAAGCGCCGCATCAACCTAGCAGCCGGTCTCCTCAACAGCCCCCCGCTCATCTACATGGACGAGCCCACCGTCGGCATCGATCCACAGAGCCGGCGCCGCATCCTCGACACCGTCAAAATGCTGCGCGACGAGCAGGACATGACCGTCCTCTACACCACACACCTCATGGAAGAGGCCCAGGAGTTGAGCGACCGCGTCGCCATCATCGACCATGGCCAAATCATCGCCATGGGAACGCAAGACGAACTGACGCAGCAGGTGGGCGAAGAGGACCGGCTGGAAATAACCACAGGAGGACAGGACGTTGGCGAAGCGCTGATCGAACGCCTGCAACTGGAAATCGCCGGCCTGACTCGTGTTCTCTACAACCCGCCAGAGCAAATCGGGGACAACGGCAACGAATCCACGCCCGCACGTGTGACGATATTTGCAAAAAGGGGGCGAACTGCGCTCCCGCAAATCATTCAAACGCTTGACGCCGCTGGAATCGACATCCATTCTGTCGAAGTACGCGAGCCCGACCTCGAAGCGGTATTCCTGGCACTGACTGGCCGCGCCCTGCGAGACTGACTCCCGGGGACGCCCGCAGCTTGACCGCCCGCTTCCATCTCGCCTCACGTCCACCGCAGACCGCCTTCAAAGATGCGAAAGATTCTCGCAATCACCGCGAAAGAAATCTACACAGTCTTTCGCGATCGCAACCTGATCCTTCTCATGTTCGCGACGCCGCTGGCTCTGTCCACCATCATCGGGCTGGCCTTCGGCGGACTCGGCGAATCCGATGTTCCTGACTTCACCGACATCCCGGTCGCCGTTGTCAACCACGACGAAGGTGTAGACCTGCAAGAGACTATTAACCTGCCGGACCAGTTTGCAAACCTGGATGCCCTTCCCTTTGACCTCGAAGATCTCGGGCTTCCTGCCGACCTGTCCGCCCTTGGCCCGAATCCGCTACTGCAGAACGGCTCCGAGCTCAATTTTGGCGACATTCTGGCTGGCATATTGCTGTCTCAACCGATCACCGGCACGGCTACGCCCGGAGGAGTTGATTTCGACGTCGCACAGTTTGAATGTACTCTCATGGGTCCGCCGCAAGAAGCCGGCGCGGTGAGTTTCGCTGCCGAGGGGTCTTTGGACGATCTGCTTGACGCAACCGCGGTTCAAGATGCAGAACAAGCGCGTGCCGCCGTCGACAGCGGTGAATTCGCAGCCGCGGTCATAATCCCCCCGGGCTTCAGTCGGCGAATGGTCCCCCAATTCGCCTTTGACGAGGGCGGCAGACTCTACACCCAACCCGTTGACGAGACCGGGTCCGTCGAGGTGTATGCCAACAATGGCCGCCCGATCTCTTCCCGCATTCTCCACAGCATCGTGGCAATGGTCGTCAATCAGTTTGAGCGCGTCAACGTCGCGCTCAGCGCCACCCTGGAAACGTCCGTCAATACAATGCTGGACAGTTTTGCAGCAGGAGACATCGATCTCAGTGCCGTAAACCTGCCTGAAACAGCCGCCGCATTGCAAGGCTTGGACGCAACAACACTCGAACCGCTCGTATGTCTGATCGCGCCCGGCGCCAACAACGTCACCGTCGCCCAACAGCCGCTGGATGCCTTGCAGGAGGCGCCCCCATTTGCCCGCATTATCGTCCCCATAGGCGCAGCGCAGGCCGTCTTCTTTGCGCTCTTCACCGGCGTATTCGGCATGAATTCCATCTATGAAGAGCGCAAGTACTGGACGCTGCAAAGACTGATCGTTTCGCCCACCCCGCGCATCTATTTGCTTGCAGGCAAGTTGCTTGGGAACCTGGCGGTCGTCTTCCTGCAGATACTCATTCTCATGGCAGCGCTGACCCTTATCGCTTCTGCTGTTCTCGGCGCGCCTACATTCATTTGGGGTAACGATATTGCCGCTCTACTGGCGGTGACCGTGGCACTGGCTCTATGCGTTTCGGGCCTCGGCGTGTTTGTTGTCGGACTGGCAAAAACGCCCGAGCAGGTCCAGCTCTTTGGGCCCATGATCAACATCAGCCTGGCCGTACTGGGCGGCGCCTTCGGCTTCGCTCTGCCTGAGCAGGCCGCGAGATTTTCGCTGATCTATTGGGGCGTGGATGCCTATGTAGATCTTTCACTCTCCCAGCCCGATGTCTCACTCAATATAATTGTACTGTTCTGCCAGGGCATTGCGCTCTTCTTGTTGGGAACATGGCTGTTTAAGCGCCGCATTGACCTTTAAACCCAAGCTCAACTCACGAATGACACCGTCTGCGCGATTGTCAGCCCGTACATAGACTTCACAAATGCGATCGCTTCTGACTATCATCCTCAACGATTTGAGAATCTACTTCTCGCAACGGGGCAACCTTGTCGGCCTGCTTGTGATTCCCGTACTCCTTACGATTGTTATTGGCTGGAGCCTGGGCCGCATCGGCGGCGGCGGGCCGACCCGCCTCCGAGTCGACCTGATCGATCTTGACCGTAGCGACTTGTCCGCCCAGCTGATCGAGGAGCTCCGCGCCGCCAACGATGCCCTCGTGCTCTGTCCCCTCGACAACGATGCTGACGACTACTGCCGTCTCGATGATGAACCCCTGCACATGGATCGCGCCGTCGAGCGCGCGCGTTCCGGCAGGACCAGCGCACTTATCGTCATCCCCGCCGGCTACGCCGCCGCTCTGGACGACTTCCAGACAGTAGCAATTGACTTCTATTCCCGGTCCGATCCGATGCAGCCCAGCCCCGTTCTGCAAAGCCTGAACGCCGTCCTTCAGCGCACGAGCAGCGCCTCCATGACGAAGGGCGTGGCCGCCTCCCTGCTCGACAATCTGACCACCGCAGTCCAGCTTCCGGCTCTGGATGAGGAGACGCGCCACAGCTTCCTGAACACTATCTACCACCGCGCCCTGCAGCTGTCGACGGATCAACCGCCAGCAGTCCTCTTCCGGGTCGCCGATGCCGGCGAAGACAGTGAAGGCGGCATCGACAACGGCTTCAATCAGTCCGCGCCCGGAATGGGATCCCTGTATGTCATGTTCACAGTGCTCGGCGGCATGGCCGTCCTTCTGCGCGAACGCCGCCAGTGGACTCTCCAGCGTCTCATGGCCCTCCCTCTCTCCCGCGCACAGATCCTCGGCGCCAAGATCGGCGCCTACTTTACCCTCGGCATGATCCAGTTCTTCATCGTTTTTGCCGTCGGCGCCGGCTTTGGCATGGATTTCGGCAGCAACCCACCCGCCCTGCTCGCCGTCATGGCCGCCTTCGTCCTCTGCATCACCGCCCTCACCTTCGCTCTCGCGCCTTGGATAAAGAGCGAAGGCCAGGCCAGAGGCCTCGTCCTCCTCCTGTCCCTGTCGCTCGCCCCACTCGGCGGCGCTTGGTGGCCGCTCGAAATCGTCCCCCAATTCATGCAGACCATCGGCCACCTCTCCCCAGTCGCCTGGGCCATGGACGCCTTCCAGGACCTCATCTGGTACAACGGCGCCTTCCCCGACGTCCTCCCCGAAATAGCAGTCCTCCTCGCCGCCGCCGCCGTCCTGTTCATCTTCGGCATTCGCAGCTTCAAGTACGAGTAACCGCCCGAATCTCCCCCCGCCCTGCTCCATTCCCCCGTAATGGCACCCCTTGTGTGTGCCCAGTTCCGCCCGCCAAACCGCGCCGCGCTGCATTCCCCCGTAATGGCACCCCTTGTGTGTGCCCAGGTCCGGACGCCAAACCGTGCCGCGCTGCATTCCCCTGTAGGGGCACCCCTTGTGGGTGCCCAGGTACTCCCTCAAATGCGCCCCCCTGCTGCATTCCCCCGTAATGGCACCCCTTGTGTGTGCCCAGGTCCGGACGCCAAACCGCGCCGCGCTGCATTCCCCCGTAGGGGCACCCCTTGTGGGTGCCCAGGTACTCCCTCAAATGCGCCCCCCTGCTGCATTCCCCCGTAATGGCACCCCTTGTGTGTGCCCAGGTCCGGACGCCAAACCGCGCCGCGCTGCATTCCCCCGTAGGGGCACCCCTTGTGGGTGCCCAGGTACTCCCTCAAATGCGCCCCCCTGCTGCATTCCCCCGTAATGGCACCCCTTGTGTGTGCCCAGGTCCGGACGCCAAACCGTGCCGCGCTGCATTCCCCCGTAATGGCACCCCTTGTGGGTGCCCTCGCCCTGAATTACCGTCACGCCGGAAAAACGTCAAATTTAGCCCCCCATTCCCCCGGCAGGGGCGACCTTCGCGCAGTCCATTCTTGGTGCCACCCAGGCCGCCAGCCCGTGCAACCCTGTCACCCACCAGCGAGATCTGCGAGGCCTCACCAACATACGGGACCGAACCCCACAGCGTTTTCAAGTAAGACGATCACCCCGTACTCTGATATGATTACACCGAATCCCAAATGCAGTCTTCGCAGTGGCCGGAATGTAAGTCACTTACGAATCTTGCCAAACTGCGAGTATCGATGTCCGATTTGACGGTTTCAGCATCGGTTGAGATACATCTATTGCGCGCAGAGGATCTGACCAATGCCTGGGCCTACTACCGTTCCAATAGAGATGAAATTGAGCAACAGATAACCGAAAACGAGACTGCATAGAAACTCCTGCCTTCACCCGACCGAAGGCATTCCTTGTGTCAGGTAAGTGGTTCGACTTGGTCCGCACTTTCCTCTTTCCCTGAACGAGCCGCCATGCCAGAATCCAACCAGAGTGCAAATCCACCGCCCAGCGCAGGACACCTCGGGTCTCAATCCTCCAGCCTCTACGCCGACGCCGGCGTCGACATCGAAGCCGGCAACCGCGCCGTCGATCTGATGAAGTCAGCCGTACGCTCCACCTTCACCCCCGCCGTACGCGCCGACGTCGGCAGCTTTGGCGGCCTCTTCGCCCTGAACGACCTGCCCGCCCAGCCCCTGCTCGTCGCCTCCACCGACGGCGTCGGCACCAAAGTCAAGCTCGCTGCCCAGCACGGCCGCTGGCAGGCCATCGGCCGCGACATCGTCAACCACTGCCTCAACGACATCCTCGTACAGGGCGCCCGTCCCCTCTTCTTCCTCGACTACATCGCCGCCGACAAACTCGTGCCCGAAAACGTCGCCGCCGTCGTCCTCGGCATAGCCGAAGCCTGCCGCTCCGCCGGCTGCGCCCTCCTCGGCGGCGAAACCGCCGAAATGCCCGGTGTCTACACACCCGGCTCCTGCGACGTCGCCGGTACCATCATCGGCCTGGTCGACCAGGCCGCCCTCCTGCCCCGCCCCCACCTAATGCAACCCGGCGACCTGCTCTACGGCCTGCCAAGCAGCGGCCCCCACACCAACGGCTACTCCCTCATTCGCCGCGTCCTCGCCAACCGCGACTTGCACCAGCCGCTGGAAGACGGCGTCCCGCTGATCGATGCCGCTCTCGCCCCCCACCGCTCCTATCTGCCGCCTCTCTTGAAACTGGAATCAGCCAGGATCGCCATCAAGGGCCTGGCACACATCACCGGCGGCGGCCTTGAAGACAACATCCCTCGCATCCTGCCGTCGGGGTTGTGCGCACGCATCAATCGCCGCAGCTGGGAGGTCCCTCTGATTTTTCGCAAACTGCTCGAATGGAGTGGGATGGAACTGGAAGAAGCCTACCGCGTACTCAACATGGGAATCGGCATGGTGGTCGTCATCAGCGCAGACCAAAAAAACCTGATCCAATCTACTTTGCCAGACGCCATCCCCATCGGCGCCTTGACCGCCAGCAACCACCCTGACCCAGATATAATCTTCGTAGACTAACGTGCAAACCGGCCACCTGACGCCCCCAATCCCCTCCGCGGACTAAGAGGTGTTCTTCGCGCCCCTTCGCGTGCCTTCGCGGAAAAAGAAGCTTTCTCCACACCACCCAAAGGTAACCCCATGACCACCGACCTCGTCCAACTCTCATACAAAGGCCCCGTCGCCACCGTCGTCCTCAACCGCGCCGACAAACTCAACGCCCTCAACGTCGAAATGCTCACCGCCCTTGAAACCTACGCCGACGAACTGGACCGCAACCACGACGTCCGCGTCGTCCTCCTCGCCGGCACCGGCAGAGCCTTCTGCGTCGGCGCCGACATCTACGAATGGAGCGACCTCTCTCCCCTCGAAATGGGGCGCCGCTGGATCCGCGACGGCCACCGCATCTTCGCCCGCTACGCCCGCCTCCCCCAGCCCGTCATCGCCGTGCTCAACGGCTACACCTTCGGCGGCGGCCTCGAACTGGCCCTCGCCGCCGACCTGCGCCTCGCCGCCGAGGGCGTCGAACTCTCTTTCCCTGAAGTAAAGTTGGGGATCATTCCCGGCTGGGCCGGCACGCAGCGCCTGCCGCAGCTCGTCGGACCGAGCCGCGCCAAACAGATGATCTTCAACGGAGATCGCATATCAGCCGAACAGGCCGAAAAGTGGGGACTTGTAAACGAAGTAGTGCCTGCAGACCAGCTGGCCCAACGAGCCCTCGACCTGGCCAACTCCATAGCCGCCAACGGACCCGTCGCCGTCCAGATGACCAAACAGCTCATCGACGCCGCCATCCCATCCGGCGGCGACAGCGGCGTCGTCCTCGAAACCCTCGCCGGCAGCCTCGCCGCCTACACCGCCGACGCCGAAGAAGGCGTCTCCGCCTTCCGCCAGCGCCGCCAGCCCCAGTTTACAGGGCGTTAAAATGGCCTCTTGCTTCCTGCCAGTGGCAAACGAAGGCAGATTGTCTTGCTGTTTCGTGGGGCTATTGAACTGTCAATTTCTAGATTTCAGTGAGCTTCAGGCCCTGCTATGTCGAGGCATTTGCAGCATAACAGGCAACTCTGGCATCGACGTCTTTCTCTCAAGCGGTCTGCAATGGCGCCGCGACGCGGAGACGGCGCGCGTCCCGAGTTCTGTCATTATTTGTGACTTTTCTGACCAAGTGGAGGAGAAACCAATGATCGAACAGCTGACCACAATAGTCGAATGTGAAGGTGACGGCTTCGTTTCACTATGCCCTGAGTTGGACATCGCGAGTCAAGGAGAAACGCAGGCAGAAGCAAGGGAGAATCTCAAAGAGGCGCTTGAACTGTTCTTCGAGACCGCATCTGCCAGGGAATTCCAAGAGCGGCTGCATTCAAATCTCTAGACTATCCTTCAATCACCTCACCACAGTGAGGGCATCTCACCGGCGTCCTCTCCCCCGCCTCCAACTCCTCCATGAATCCCGACCCCAGAATGGCTGCCGGCAACGCAAACAACCCAATGCCAACGATCGCAATGATCCCTGCCAGCAGTCGCCCAGCCGCCGTGACCGGGAACACATCGCCGTAGCCCACCGTTGTTAACGTGATGATGCTCCACCACATCGCCCTGGGAATACTGGCGAACTCTTCCGGTTGGGCCCGGTTTTCCGCGAAAAACATCAGCGACGATGTCATCACCAGCAGCAGAAAGAGTACCGACACGACAGCCGCCAGTTCACCTTGCTTCGTATGCACCACCTTGCCCAGAGTACGCAGACTGCTGAAGTACCTGCTCAGCCGGACAATGCGGGCCAGGAGACGGACAACCCGCAGGAAGCGCAGGTCAAGCCCGCGCAGATTCACGAAAAAGACCAGGTAGACGGGCAGAACCGCCAGCAAATCAATGAGCGCCAGCGGAGAAACCAGGTAACGAAGTCGACCTTTAACCGGATGCGCGTAACTCGGATTCTCCGTGCAGGTCCAGACCCGCAAGAGATATTCCACCGTGAAAATGCCAACTGATGTGACCTCAAAGAGGTGAAAGGCGCCGGGAGAAATCCGATGAATCTCCTCCACTGTCCCTACAATCAGCGCCACGACATTCAGAGCGATCAACGTAATGAGGAATACGTCAAAGATTTCGCTCGCTCGGTTCCCCGGCGCAGCCTCTTCGATTATTTCGTAGACGGTTTTCTTTAATGTTTTCATTTGAGGACAATGGAAGGAATGATCAGGATCCCCCGCGGCTCTCTCAGTTGCTGGGGGGCGAAATGCAAATAGATGCTGCGGAGTTGCGGGAAAGTCCAGGTTGTATTTCGAAAGCGAGGCGTCTGCAACACCGTCCAGAGGAACTGGCGGCTCTGAGGCACAGTGAGAGGTAAAACTGTCACTGCTGTGGTGGGCGAGGAGGGACTCGAACCCCCGACCTCACGGATGTGAACCGTGCGCTCTAACCAGCTGAGCTACCCGCCCAAATTAGGACTGTCGTAGTCAAGAAACAGCCGCTTCAGAAGCAAATCAGAGTATAGCACCGACCCCGAATTTGGCAAATCCATGCCGCCATAGCAAAATCAACTCGACTATACTGCGTCACCATTTTCCATTCGACAAGAGCGTCCCTGGTCACACGCCAATCGAGCCCTACACAACCTCCATGCCCCGTTTCTATCGCCACAGCCGGCTGCTCAATCGAATCTTCTTCACCCTCGTCATCGCCGCCGGCCTCTTCGGCTGGTTCTACGCCTCCGGAAACTGGCAGCCCGACCCTTCCACCTTCGAAATTGGTACACTGACCGGTGACGCTGACGTAATCGATCTCATCGCCGGCTTGATCGAAGACGCCATTCAAATCTTCCAGGAAATCACCGGTTAACCGCCGGAAAACTTACTCCTGTTGCTACTGGCCTTCTGGAACGTGAATGCACTGCTGGCCGTCCCTCGCATTCAAGTACCGGCATAGTTCCAAATATGCCGGCCGGAATGTTGGCGGGCCGCAACACGGGCTCGGCTCCATAATTCCCCACCAGAACTGCTCCTCATCCTCCGCATTGCCGTCGCTCAGCCACGCCAGGTTGGGCATCGTGATCATGCTCATTAGACCGATCCACGGTTGCCAGTTGGCTTCTGCCCATTCGAACGCCCGCCGCAGATACTCAGCCTGCACGTCGAAATCAATGCCCGCGTCCCTGCCATGCCAGCGATAGCTCGGATTAACGGGATCAGAAGTCCAACCGAACTCCAGAAGCACGATCTGCTTCTCCGTGTCGCCGTACCGCTCCATGATCGCCCGAATATCCTCTACACGACGGAAACTGAAGAACCTGTGCCCCCCGTATCGCTCCTCTGCTGCCGCAACCTCCGGATCCAACTCCGGAGGCGCCGCAAACCCCACGCCGTGCACCCCCAGCGCATCGAAATAACCCGCGCTGCTCCCGCCCATCGCCTCGTACATCTGCTCGTAAAACACGTGGTCCGGCATCGCGATCTCGTTGTCATCCCCCGTGGGCGCCATCCCCGCACTGATCACAATCGCATTCGGGTTCGCCGACTTGATCGCCGCATACGCCCGGCCCAAAAAATATACATATTCGGCAGGATTCGGACGCTTGTGCCCCCACTCGCGGCTCAGATTCGGCTCGTTCCAAATCTGATATGCCTGAATACAGCCGACCGCCTCCGGCTTGCAGCTGTAACGGCTGGCCAGTGCAAAAACGTAGTCGGCAAAGTGATCGGCGCTCGCCGGCGGCAGACCCGCCCAGAAATCCCTCTTCTGCGGATCAATCGATATCCGCGCCAGCAGCTTCAGACCGCCGCTGTTCACCTGCTGTACAACCCTGTCCGAAAACGACCAGTCCAGATGCCCTTTCCCGGCACCCTCTATGTTCTCCCACGCAAAAGTCTGCTTGACCCAATGAAAACCGCCCTCGCGTAACAGGTTCAAGTCCCGCTCCGCCACCTCCGGCCGCCACCAGAGGAAGGCCTGCGTACCGAAATCAGGGCTCTCCATCGTCGCCGGCAGGAATCCGCCCTCCCCAGCCTCTTCCGTTTGCGGTGACTGCGTGTCTGCCTGCTCTTCCGTCGCTGCCGGTGTAGCCGTTTCCTCCGGCTCAGGTGTGGCCGTCGCCGGTTCGCTGGTCGCAGTCGCAGTCGGGGGCACTGGTGTGTCCGTCGGCGCCTGGCTCGTCTCGCCTTCCGGCGTTGACGTCTTTGTCGGCGTCGTAGTCGGCTCACTATCGGACCGACCGCACGCGGCCACAGAAATCAAAGCGAGCAGGAGGATTCCAATAAGCAAACGGGACTGCAATGTCATTGTCAAGCCCTTAGTAAGGATGCGACTGGAACTCAATCGAGTTTCACCGCGCTTCCGCGGTAAACCAGGCCTTCCTCACGAATGCGGACTCCGGACAAGGAGCCGTTTTCCTCGAGGAACGCAGGCCAACGAAAATGAAATGCACCAGAGCCTTGAGCCTGCTGCAGTGCATTCGATCTGTGCCAGGGGAAGCCGTCCTATTGTACGTGAGAATGAATATTATGAAAAAAATATTCCTCCGAACTGCAACATGGTCTCCGTTGCTTAGCGACCTCGAAGGTTGGGCGCGTCTGATGACCCGCGCAGCCGAACTCTGTCCATGCACCCCTCTCAATTCCAGCCAGGGCGTCTGCTCACCGCGTTATCTCCCACGCCAAATGCTGAATCTCAGGCAATACCAGCTTCTCCATCGCCAGCCTGACCGCATTGGTCGATCCGGGCAAACTGATAATCGCGCAGCCCCGGTACGTGCCCGCCGTCGCCCGGCTCAGCATCGCCGCAGCTCCCACCTCATCGTAACTGAGCATCCGGAAAATCTCGCCGAATCCAGGCAACTCCTTTTCCAACGCCCGCGACAGCACGTCATACGTGCGATCCCGCTTGCTGACGCCCGTCCCGCCATTAAATACGATCACCTGCGCACCACTCCCGCTGAAATCCTCCAGCGCCGCCGCAACCTCCTCCGGCTCGTCCCTCACGATGCGCGTGGCAACTACCTGATGACCCTCCGCCTCGGCCATCTCGCGAATAGCCTGGCCGCTGCGGTCAGTTTCCGGCGTGCGTGTATCCGAGACGGTCACGATCGCAAAGGCGATGCTGCCCTTCTCTTCTTCCGCCTGCCGCCGGTGCTCTTCGGAGCTTTCTCCATTCTTCATCTTTCACCCTCTCATCACCTGAATGTTCATCATAACGCGCCAAAACCACCAGGCGCACAGGGGGTCTTGGCGCCTTAGCGCTCCCTTCTCTCCTGAGCATTATACTTCAGATTCGAGAAAGCGGCTCCCCTTTGCCTCCTATACCATCGGGCGCATCCTCTGGCGGCGTGTGTACCCCATATTATTGTGCGCCGGAGTGCAAGCCAACCTGTCAGGCCATCGCGCCAGTGACCGCACCACAGTTCATCCCCCGTCACATGAACGACTGTTCAGAAAAGACGCGCCCAACAATCTGGGTGAAATGCACACGTACCGACAAATAAATTTTGGCATGGAATAGTCGTCCTGTTATAATCCGATACTGTCCTGAAAACGTTTCCAGCAATCAGGTTGATACCCCTGCTTCGTTCTGCCAGCAATACCATTTGTCAACTGATGTTACGCGTTCGTTGCCTTGTGTCAGTTGGACCCTGTGCGTATTGACGCCGCAATCTTCGTAACATCAACAATTGATCCGCCGCTTATCCCTGTAGTTCAGCATATCATGGCAGCATTATTTTTCAGGAGCTACTCTTCCGTGGTCATTCTTCTATCGAAGTGAACGCGGTTCATCCTTACACGTTCCACCCATCACATTCCCAGGAGGAAAACAGTGCAGCGAACGGAAATGAGTCGAAGAAGCTTTTTGCAGGTGGCCGCGGGCAGCACGGCAGTCGCTGCGTTAGCCGCGTGCGCGCCGCCCGTGCCGGCCGGCACCACTACAGACGCATCCGCCGAGCCAGTTACCCTGAACTTCTTTAACCGCGGCGGCCAGTTCATTGAGAACGTCATGGACCAGCAGATGTCCCTGTATAGGGAGTCTAACCCCAATATCGAGTTCGAGATTAACGCCGTGGCCGGTGCCTCCCACCAGGAAGCCCTGCTGATCATGATCTCCGCCGGCACCGGACCCGACATGTGGTTTGACGCCAATCGCACCACCGGCCCCCTCACTCGCAGGGGCGTGACAACCAATCTTGAGCCCTACTTTGAGGCCGATCCTGATTTTAGCGAAGACGACTATGTCGAAAACGTCTGGATCGCCCAAACCTACGACGGCGCTCGCTGGGGCATCCCCTGGGACAGTGGCGCCATGCTCATGGCCTTCAATATCGACCTGTTCGACGAGGTTGGCGTTCCCCATCCGGAGCCGGATGCATGGATGACATGGGACGAAATTATCGAACTCGCCAAGGTCCTCACCTTCGACTTGGACGACAATTCAGCCAACGATTCTGATTTCGATCCCGCCCGCGTGCGTCAGTACGGACTTAGGGCTGGCTTTGGTCACGGTCGGCCGACCTATATCTGGGGCAACGACGCCGAAATTATCGCTGATGACGGCACCATGCCTATGGATTCGGATGCATTCATCGAGGCGATGAACTGGCTGGCGGATCTGGGTTTGAAACACTTTGTCAATCCATCGCCCGCATACGAAGCCGCTGGCGAGACCAGCCTGCAGGCCGGCAACGTAGCCATGCAGCACATCGGCGTCTGGTCCCTGGGCCGCATCAACCAGGCTGGTGTCAACTGGGGCACATTCCCCGTACCCTACAACAAGACGAAGACATCCTACGGCCACTACTCGCCCCTGTGCGTCTTCTCCCAGACTGACTATCCCCAGGAGTCCTACGACTTCATCTCTTGGGCCTGCCTCAGCAATGCAGGGCAGCAGATTCTTGTCGATCTGGGTATGCAGCAGCCGACCCGTAAAGACCTGCGCGAACAGTTCCTGACCAATGAGTCACCGCCGGAAATGAAGTACCGCCAGGCGTTCTATGACGCATTCGAGGATCAGGCTACCTTCCGCTGGCCCGGAGACACCATCGGCTCCTACTACGGTGGCTGGTATCAGACGATGCTGGACTACTGGGGACCGTATTTGGACCAACTCTGGATCGGTGATATTCGCTGGGAAGATGTCGCCACAGAGGTGCGCCAGGGCTCTGAACATATCCTGCAGACGGGCGAAATCTCCTAAATGCAATCTTCACCTGCTCAATCTACACCCGCCGCGCAGACCGATCGAGGTCTGCGCTTTTTCCATCGCCTCAGCTTCGAAGAGACTTTCTTCGGCTGGCTCTTTATCGTTCCAGCTGTGTTGGGGCTGCTGTTTTTCCGCCTCGGCCCGGTGTTCGCCAGCTTCTATCTCAGCTTCACCAAATACGAAATCATCACCGCCCCCCGGTGGATCGGATTCGCCAACTACACCAAACTGGTCACTGATGCGCTGTGGCTGCGATCCATTGAGGTGACCTTGTGGTATGTCTCTCTTTTTGTGCCTCTGTCCCTCACATGTGCCTACACCATTGCTCTGCTGATGAGCCGCAATGTGCGCGGCATCACATCCTATCGCACTCTCTGGTACCTGCCTTCAGTCGTGCCGGTGGTCGCCAGCGCCACCATCTGGCGCTGGGGCCTCAACCCGGAGTTTGGCCCGATCAACTATCCGCTCAAGTTGCTGGGCCTGCCCGCGCCCCGTTGGCTGACCGATCCGGACTGGATCGTGCCGTCCATTGTCTTTATCGGTCTGTGGGGGCTGGGCAACTCTGTCCTCATCTTTCTGGCTTCGATTACCAGTGTGCCCCGCACCTTCTACGAAGCTGCCGAAGTCGATGGCGCCAACCTCTGGGCCAGGTTCCGCCATGTGACCTTGCCCCTCACCTCTTCGATTATCTTCTACCAGTTGATTGTAACGGTCATCAATAGCTTCCAGGTCTTCGGTGTGGCCTATGTCCTCTTTGTATCCAATCCCTCTGCCTCCTCTGCAGGACCGGACAACGCCGCCCTCTTCTATGTGCTGTACATGTTTCGCAACGCCTTCGGATACTTTCGCAACGGCTACGCATCGGCCATGGCCTGGATTCTCTTCCTCGTTGTAATGCTGCTGACGATCATCCTTTTCTACAGTCAGCGGCGTTGGGTCTATTACGAAACCGAAGGGGGCGGCTCGTGACCGCTTACCGTGTCAGGCACAACGCCGGTCGTTTTCTGATTCATCTGACGCTGGCCGCTGGTAGCGCATTTATGCTGATTCCCTTCTTCTGGCTGCTTTCTTCTTCATTGAAAGCGCCCCATGAGATCTACGTCTTTCCGCCTAAGTGGATACCCGATCCGGTCCGCTGGTCAAACTATCGCGAAGTGTTCGAGGTTGTGGCGGTCGCGCGCTATACAGCCAACACAATGATAGTCACCATCTTCTCTACGGTGGGCGTTATAATCAGCTCCTCCATGGCCGCCTATAGCTTTGCCCGGCTGCGTTTCAAAGGGCGGGATATCATGTTTGGCCTGATCCTCTCGACCGTGATGCTGCCGTACGTCGTGACCATGATTCCCGTCTACATTCTCTTCACGCGCCTGGGCTGGATCGGTACCTATCTGCCCCTCATCGTGCCGGACTGGTTTGGTGGCCCGATTACGATCTTTCTGTTGCGCCAGTTCTTCCGCACGATTCCCCTGGAGTTGGAAGACGCCGCCCGCATAGACGGGGCAAGTCGTCCTCGTATATTTGCCCAGATCATTCTTCCTTTGGCCCGGCCTGCGCTGACCGTCGTTCTCGTCTTGTCCCTGCTCTACAATTGGAACGACTTCCTGGCGCCGCTCATCTATCTGCACAAACGAGATATGTTTACCCTGGCCTTAGGACTGAACGCACTCCAACACTTCGAAAGCGGCCTCGATTGGACCCACTACGTGATGGTGCTGGCCACCCTGATGGTGCTGCCGGTCATTATTGTCTATTTTCTCGCCCAGCGGGCCTTCGTCGAAGGGATCGTCCTTACCGGGCTGAAAGGATAAAGACGATCGCGACTGCCAAGTCCTTGCCCAAAGGCGCTCATGATTCAGCATGGCGAACGACGTTTCTCTTTCCCTATCAAACATATCGCCCTTCAATAATTGCTTTCACTGACCACTGACCACTGACCACTGCAGTTCTGGGCGGTCGGGCCTATTCGGCCCTCCCTTGTGCGGGGGCTCCGCCCCCGCAACGCCCCCTCTCCTGTCCGCGCCGTAGCGAGTGTGTGGCTAATTTGAAGTTGTCATCTCGCGGCGGCCGGGCTTCACCCCCCCCCCCGCATCTTGGCAGATTCCGAGTATGTGCCAGCGCAGGCAAGGTAGGAGAGGCAATGCCCAATCAGACCCAACTTACACCGCTGAGCCATCAAGAACACGCTACAGAAATCCTGACAGTACATTCCGTTATTCCGAATCCAGGCGAACCGCACAAAGCACACACATACGGAACATGACTCAGTAGTTACGGACGATCTATGCACAGCCACCAGCTCGGTGTTCATCTGATGGTGTGGAGTGGTAGGATCGACGCCGGCGAGATGGCCCTTTTCCCGCTCATCGGCGAAATGGGTTACAACGGCGTTGAGCTTCCCATCTTCGATCCGGCAGCCCTTGACTTGCCCGCTATCCGCCAGGCCTGCCTGGACAGTGGTCTGGCCTGCACCGCCTCCACAGCCATGGCCCCCGGACTCAGTCTTATCGATGACGACCGCCGCACACAGGGGGTGGCTTGGCTGCAAAACGTCGTGCGCGCCGCCTCAGCCCTCGGCGCCGATCTCCTTTGCGGACCCATGGCCGTGCCCGTCGGCGAACTGCGGGGTCGGGGATTCACCCGTCAGGAATTTGACAACTGTGTCCGGTCTCTGCAGGAGGTCGGCGCTGTTGCCGCTGCTGAAGGCGTCACGCTCGCGCTCGAGCCGCTGAACCGCTTCGAGACCTTCATGCTCAATACGGTTCAGGACGGCGTCCGCCTGATGAATGCGGTCGATCAGCCGTCCGTGGGCCTGCTGCTCGACACCTTCCACATGCACATCGAGGAAAAATCTACCCCGGACGCCATCCGCCGCGCCGGTACGCACATCAAACATTTCCATTGCAGCGAAAACGATCGCGGTGCCGTCGGTAGCGGACAGGTGGATTGGGCCGGGACATTTCAGGCGTTGGCGGATATCCAATACGATGGCTGGCTGGTGGTGGAGTCCTTCAACGCCGTCATCCCGGAACTGGCAGGCGCAACATGCATTTGGCGTCCCTTGGCCGAAAGCCCCGACGCGCTCGCGAAAGAGAGCCTTTCTTTCCTCAACAGCAGCTTTAATGCCTGAAACGTGCAGTGCAACAGGCGCTTCTCACGGCTTAAATTCAACAGCCCTATTCATGAGATCTGATAAAATGTTCTCCCTCGATGTCCATTGCCACTTCTTTCCCAAAGCCTTTTTGGACGCGGCCCGTGGTCCGAACACCCTCCAATCCACAATTGAACGGCGAGCTGATGGCCGCGAGCATCTGGTTTGCCCCGGCAACTTCGATCACCCGCTGACGCCGGATTTCCACGCCGCCGGGCAGATGCTGGCCGACATGGACAGCGCCCAAATCTCGATGGCGGCCATCTCCTCCGCGCCCCCCACGCTCTCTTACTGGGCAGAAGCCGGCGCGGCCAGGGAACTGGCATCACGCTTGAATGAGAGCATCGCTGAAAGGGTTGCCGAATATCCCGAGCGGTTCCTGGGGCTGGCGACCGTTCCGCTGCAGGACATCGCCGCCTCCGTTGCTGAAGCAAAACGCGCGATCAATGAACTCGGGTTGCATGGCTTTCAGATCGGCTCCAATGTAGCTGGAAAAAATCTGAATCATCCTGACTATTTCCCTCTTTTCGAGACGATTGCAGGACTGGACGTGCCCGTATTCGTCCACCCCTATATCCCTGCGGGTGAGGAGCGAATGCAGGACTACTACCTGCACAATCTGCTGGGCATGGTGGCCGAGACCGGCCTGGCCATTGCATCGGTAATTTACGGCGGCATCCTCGAACGATGGCCGGATCTGAAGATCATCTTTGCCCACGCCGGCGGCGTCTTTCCTTATGTTGTAGGGCGCATGGACCACGGCTACAAGGTGCGCGCCCAGGAGTGTGCCGCCGCCATTCCCCATCCACCCAGCCACTATCTGAAGCAGGTCTACTTCGACTGCATGTCCTTTCACCCTTTGGCCCTGCGCTACTTGGTGGATATGGTCGGCGCCGATCATGTGTTGATCGGCAGCGATTATCCCTTCGATATGGGGCCCATCGGCGGCCCTGTCGCCGAGGTGCTGGCCAATCCCCATCTGTCAGATGAGGAGAAAGAGCAGATCTGCGGCAAGACCGCGGCAACGCTCTTTGGGTTGACCAACCATCTATAGAAGATCCCCGAATGAGGGAGTGAAATGTCCGCTATGAAACGGTACCAATTCGGAGTCGTTACCGATGAGATCGATCAGGACTTTGCGCGTGCCTGTTCAATCGCCCGCGAGGAGGGTATGTCCTACGTGGAGTTGCACAACCTATGGGGCAAGCAGGTCCACGAGCTTACCGACACAGAGCTGGATCGGGCACTGCAGCTCACCACGGAGAACGGCCTGCGCACCCATCTGGTCTGTGGAATGTTCTTCCGCCCGTTCTCTCTGGCCGGTGTCTCCCTGGACGCCATGGAGAGCCATCCTCTTTTTCAAGAACATATGCATCGGCTGGAGCGCTTCATCACCATTGCTCACAGATTCAAGGCGCCCAACATTCGCACCTTCGGCTTTACCCGCGATGTAGGCGGCGACAACCCTTCCCCCCGCTCCCCGGACGGCGGCGGTATCGATGAGGAAACTCTGGCCAAGATCGCCAAAGGCATCCGCATCGCCTGCCAGCGGTTACACGACGAAGGCCTGGTGCTGGCCTTGGAAAATGCCCGCTCTCTTTACGCCAATACTGGTGGCAACATGCGGCTCGTGCTCGACGCCGTGCAGATGCCCAATCTCAAAATCATCTGGGATCCGGCCAATGCCTTCGTCGCCGGCGAAGACCCGGCAACTGGCTATCAGCAGGTGAAAGGCCACATTGTCGATATTCACTGCAAGGATGCAGTTGTCCTCGACGAGGCCACCGGCCTCACCGCTTGGGCGCGCATCGGCGCCGGCGGTACCGACTGGCACGCCCATCTCACTCTGCTGCAAAACGAGCCGGTCGATACCTATACAATCGAAACGCACTGGCAGGCCAACGGGCAGGACAAGGCCGCCAACACGCGCCAGACATTTGCCAGTCTCAAAGACCTTATCGCCGGCCTGCCATAGAGCTAAAGACAAAAGAGCGTACACAAACGGTACGGCGCGAGCAGGCTTCCTCCTCGGTGCCCTCGCGCCTTCTTTTATCCCCCACTGCCTTCCCTGCGCACTACCGCCCGACCTCCCCGACCGTCCCAATCGGAAAATCTGCCGGCAGCTTTTCTGTAAACCGTTCTTCGTCAAATCCGCAGCGGGGATGGCCGAAGCCGCTGAGGCTTGTCCCGTTTGCCTGCAGATCGAAAATAATGTTGTCGTCGGCGCTGGGGCTCACCCCTGCCGGAATGAAATCCAGTTGCAGTGCATCGCGTACCTTCCAGGCGACGATGTGGTCGGCGCACGGGGTGTCTCCGCTGATACCAACTGCTCCCACCAGGCTGCCGCTCGCACTGTAAAGAGAAAGCCCGCCTCCTGAGCGGCTCCAGCCGCCTGCCCGCTCACCCACCAGTGGGTCCCCTGCCTGGCCGTAGTCGCTCGCAGGCCCCGCGTAGGCTTTCGCAGTGTCCAGCGGAGTGCTGCCCTGCAACCCGTACAGGTTCCCGCCCGGCTGTGTCGCCGCATACAGATTGCTCGTAGAAAAGGATAGCTGCGTCAAACTGAATGCATTGGCCGAATTTGCCTTCTGTACCGAAAGGACCCGCCCGCCCGGCCACTGCGAACCCCTGTTGGCGCCCGAATAAGCGATAGCGCAAACCACCCCGTCTCGGTCCACCACAGTCGCCCACATGTGGTTTCCCAGCCCGCCGTTGTTGCCCCCTGCCACAACCCTCTCCAGCGCCGCTTTCACCGCCTCATGGCTTGGCAGGCTGTCGCAACCGGTCACGAACTCCGGCTCCTGCTGGCTCACCGTCGCGCTCTCGACAAAGCGAATCGAAGGCGCGCCCTGTACGGCTACCCCTTCAAAGCGGATCACTTTGCCGCGGCCCGGTTCGCCTACGCTGGCGCCATTGATGGTCACAAACGCATTCCCGTTGATATCGAAGTCAACCGATGTTGGGAAAGGCAGCCCCGTGACTACGTCCTGCGAGGTTTCCCCCTCGCCCACTCGGACCACCGCCCCGCTATTGGGAATTGGGCCTTCGTCCGTGAATATGCCGAAGCGCACCGCGTACAGCTCGCCGTCCGGGCCGGTCCGCAAATCAGTCAACATCGTCAGATCGGTGGCGTAGTCCTCAACGCCGCCCGTGACCGGATCGACCACCACGACCTTCGCCGAACCGGGCAGGAAGGGAAAGCCCGGCAGCAGCGAAACGTAAATCCGGCCGTCCGCCCCAAAGGTGACGCCCGTCGGCACCGGGTCCGACTCCAGCGCGCCCCCCCGGTACGGGTTCGGCAGCGGGCCGGGAATGCCGTCAAATACGGCAATTACCTTGGCCGTCTGGCTGACTACGTCCACCTGCACAAGCGTATTCGCACCCGCCTCCGCCACGTACAAGAGACCGTCTGGGCCGGCGGTCAACCCATATGGATGAGATTCCAGTACATGGCCGTCCGGGTTGAGCTCCTTTTCCAGCTTCCACAACGGTACGACCTCCAGCACTGAGCCCTGCAACACACGCAATACTGCCGCCGTGTCCGGCAACGCCTCCTCGCTGGCCACACCTTGCCAGACGCCCGCCGTGGCGTACATTTCGTTGTTCAGAAGCGCCAGCCGGGCCCCGCCAACAATGTCGCTGCCTAGAAAAATCGAAGGCAGTGTCGCCACCAGTTGAGGCTGGCCGCCGGGTATAACGCGCATCACCCGCGACGTATTCCCATAGGTCGCCCTGATGATTTCGTTCGTATTGGGGTCGAGGCCCCCCACCTCGACTTCCTCGTCGCCGCCCAGTCCTACGTCAATGACCCAAACACTGCCGTCATCGATCACCAGTACGCCCTGGGGCCCGTTCAGGCCCTCCACGATCACCGTGCCGCCGCTCTCCCGTTCCTGCGCCATCGCGCTGTCCGACGCGATCCACAGCACCGACACAACCACCACGGCCAGAATGCTGTTGACGAACAATCGATTCACTTTCAATTGACTCCTCCTCCCCGGCGCCGCGCCTTACTGGTGCAGACAACCGTGGGGCGCACAAACGCATTTCGAACAGGTTTTTCCTGCAACAGCACAAGCCTGGCACGGCCCCTGCCGGGCTCTTACTCGCCCGCCAGGAATACTATCAGCGCTTCCAGGTCTTCCTCAGGTATATGGCGATAGGACGGCATCTTGTGGGGACTCAGCGCATATCCCTCGACATAGTACTTGCCCGGCTCGATGATACTTTCGTACAGGTAGGTATACACGTCGGTCGCGTCGCCGCTGTAGGCGGGATCCTCAAGCCGGGCTGCGGCCATCTCGACCATCTCACCGTGCGTGGGTCCGAATATGCCTCTCGTTCCCGCGCTTTCCAGCTGGTGACAGACGCCGCAGTACTGCTCCTTGTACACAGTCAGTCCCCGCGCCGCCAGCTCGGCCCGCTCCGCTTCGGGAAGGTTGCTCAAGTCCGTCGCGCTTCGGACGCCGTTTCCCTCAACCTGGCGAAACATCAGCGCCACGTGCAGTATCCACGAAATGCGCAAGACATCTCCGGACTGCAGCGCTCCCTCACTGAACTCGCCGTTGACCTCCTTCAGCGCCTCTACGTTGATACCCGTGTCTTCCGCAACGCTCTCCCATGTGTCCCCAGGCTGGACGGTATATGTTCCCAACTCGTTGGCCGTGGTCTGTGCCCGGTCCCTCTCTTCTCTCGTCGCGACATACGAAGAGGCAAGAACAGGCGGCCCGCCCGCCCATCCGCGCGCTGCCCCCACGTTGCGCACCGCGACCGGCAGTTGTCGGATCGCTATCTCGTCGCCGGCCTGAATCTCAACACCCCGCAATACCCACAAGCTGAAATTGTCCAGCAGCAGATCAAGATAGGTGACCGAGAACCTTCCGGCTATCCTCTCCCACGTATCTCCCGCCTGCACCTCATAAACCTCGGGCTGCACCGCGGCATCCGCGCCGAGACCGGGTATGGCAAGCTGGTCGCCCGCTCGAATCGCCTCCCCCCGCAGCAGCCACAGCTCCGAATTGGCCTCTTTCAGCCGATCTGCCGCCAAATCGAATCTCCCGGCGATCACAGACCACTGCTCCCCCATCCTCGCCGTGTACACGTAATCCAGGCCACTGTCGACCGTGTACGGCCGCACAAACCCCGCGTCCGCAACCGGTGCCGCCGCCTCGCCCCGCCCCTGCACACTCGACTGGGTCGAACCCGTCACAGCCTGTCTCGCGCTGTCCGGCGTCGCCTCCGGTGTCGCTGTAGCCGCGCTCTCTTCGCCCCCTTGCTGCGCCAGCGCAACTGCCTGGTCTGCCGTCGAACTATCGCGGAATAAGCGATAAACAGTGAAGCCCGTTACGATCAGTGCCACCAGCAGCACCCCGCGCGACAGCAGACCCGCGCGCATGCCTGCACCGCGAAGACGGCCGTACCATCCAGGTTTTCTGTCCGACCTTCTCATCTCTCTGCTTCTGCTTACGTTTCGAAGAGATAAAAATAAGAGAGGAATTAGAGATTCGTTCTCTCTATCAACTCCTCTCTCGCTTCAGTCCTGCTACGCTATAACTATTCTATCCACTCCCCCGCCAAAACGAAAGAAGCGATTTTCATCCGTATTCGCTTTTGGGAATGAACTGCCGGCTACTTTCTATTCGGAGTCGCCTTCCGCACTGTCCGAGTCCGCCCCCTGCGGCAACGCATCGTTTTCACCAAAAACAGGCAGACTCAACGGATCTCCGTCAACGCCTATCGTCCAGGCGGCAATCCAGCCCGTGTTGTCGCCGGTTGTAGCAACATACCAACTGCCGTTCTCCAACCGGCCGATGACTAGATACGTCTGGTCGTTCGTGAGCAGCTTCAGTACAGGTGCTGAAACATCTGGCCGCCCACGCAAATTGACCGACGGATGCAGCAGCGCGCCGGTCAGCCCCGAATACGTACCCGTGCCCGCGGTGTCAAAGTCGCTCTCCAGAGGCTCGTACGAACTGATAAACGCCAGCGCAGTCGCCGTCGCCCCCGCAGAGACCGGCTCCCCCCGGTTTGCCGGAAACAGGACCGCGCCGATAATTGCAACGATGAGGCCGCCAATGATCAGAAACGGCCAGCCCTTCCACCCCTGGGGAATATGCTGCGGGGACGGTGTATAAGCCGGACCCTGGTAGGTAGGGCCTGCCAGCCGCGGCGGCCGCTGTACGTCCGCCCGTTCGAAATTCGCGAAAATAGCCGCCAGCTCGGGCTCGTATCTCGGGTCTACGCGCCACTCGTTCAGCCTGGCATTGTACGTGCGCCCCGTCTCCGGAATAGCCGTACTGACCGCTTCGTGTATCGCCGTGAAATCCTGCGCCCAGCCCACCCGAACATAGATCGAACCGTTCTCCAGGCGCTGGTACGAAAGCCACGCGTCCGGAGGTTCGATTCGTTTGCGGGCGACCTCTAACTCCTCCTCAGTCAGCGGAACCTGCCGCGCTTCCTTCAACGCCTCGTCGTGCGTCCAGCGCTTCAGAGGATTGGAAAGAAGCCGGTACGCCTCATCCACCTTCGCCAGAATTGGGTCCGACGGTTTCGGCCCCGCGATCAGGGCGGCGTCGTCCAGATACTCCCCCGTATGCAGACGCACCTGGCGCCTGTAGGCCGCGTCAAGCACCTCCTGCGAAGCGTTGGGCTGAACACCCAATATCTGATAGTAGCTTTCCAGCGATCTGTTTTCCACCATCCGTGGCCCGTTCCGGCAACGAGGAGCCCGCTCCGACCACCGGTTCCATCTGCCGCCCGCCGGCTGCGGCCCGAGGAGAAGAATGCAAAATCAGGTTGTACTCGTATGGCCGTGGCTCCCCCTCCTGCCCTTCGCGCCTGCGATCCCTATCGCCTGACGTCGTCCGAATAGCCGCCGCCTTCCACCAGCGCGGCCACCTCCTCCCTCTCAAAAAGCCCCATGTCACCGGGAATCGTATACTTCATCGCCGCCGCCGCCGCGCCCCACCTCAGTGCGTCGGCCAGCCGCGCCTCTCCCCCGTGATGAAGGTAACGGTAGAGAACGCCCGCTGTGAAAGCATCCCCCGCGCCGATGCGCCCGATCGTTCCTCCCCCCGGAAAAATCGGCTGGCGAATCGGCGCCTGCCCCGGTACCGCCGCAATCGAACCGTCAGCGCCCAACGTCAGAATGACCGTCGCCCGCGGAAACTGCTCCCTGAGCGCGGTCAGCGCCTCCTCAGGTGTGACCTCTTCCGGCAGACCATAGTGAGTCTGCGCATCTCGAATCGGCGCAAATACGATGTCCGCCTTCTCCGCAAAGGGGTGACAACCCTTGCGTGACGCCTCCGGACTCCACAGCATGGACCGGTAGTTGAAATCGAAGCTCACGCTCCAGCCGGCCGCCTGCGCCAGCTCCAATGCCCGCCAGGCCGTCGCCGCCGAACTCTCGCTGATCGCAAGCGTGATCCCCGTCAGGTGCAGATGCCGCCCGCCCGTCTCACTGAAAAGCGCCTCCGGCAGTTCATCCGGTGTCATGCGGCTCGCCGCCGAATTGGCCCGGTCGTAGATGATCGATGTAGCCCGCGCCCCGTCGCCGAACTCCACAAAAAACGTTCCCAGCCGCTCGCCCTCTGCCCAGACGACGTGCGACGTGTCCACCCCGTGTCCCATCAACGTGCGCGCGATCCGCCGTCCCAGCGCATTCTCCGGCAGACGTGAAATCCACGTGGTCCGCACACCCAGCCGGGCCAGCGCTACCGCCGTGTTCGATTCCGTTCCCCCCGCCTCCAGCTCAAAGTATGCCGCCTGTTCAATGCGCATCTGGCCCGGCGGCGCCATGCGCAGCAGCGTCTCGCCCAGAGTGACTACCTCAAACCCGCTCATTTCTCCGCCCGCGCCTCCCCTACAGCTGCCACAAACCTGCGAGCCTGCTCCGTTATCGCCTGCCAGTCGCCGTCCGCCACCCAATCCTTGCGCACCAGCGCACTGCCGACCCCCACCGCCACCGCGCCCGCACGCACAAAGCTGCCCGCGTTCTCAAGGTCAACCCCGCCCGTGGGCATCAGCTTCAGGTGCGGCAGAGGCGCCAGTATGTCCTGGAAGTATCCCGGCCCCAGCTTGGTCGCCGGAAAAATCTTCACCACCGCCGCGCCCGCCATCCACGCCGTCTGCGCCTCCGTCGGCGTGAACGCCCCCGGCATCACCGGCACACCGAGCCCGGCGCAATAGTTCACCGTGGGCAGGTCCATCGTCGGCGCCACCACAAACTGCGCGCCCCTTGCGATCGCCTCCGCACCCATCTTCCGGTCCAGCACCGACCCCATGCCCAGCGCCGCCTCGCCCCGTCCGAAAGCCGGCACGCCCTCCCGCAGCAGCGTCAGCGCATCCAGCGCCCCCGGGCTCGTCATCGTCAGCTCGAACGCCGTCACCCCACCGTCCAGCAGCGCCCGCGCCAGCTCAACGGCCCCCGCCAGGTCCGGCAGCCGCACGACCGGTACCACCCCGCCCTTCTCGATCAACTGTACTGTTCTATCGGAAGTGTCCATGCCAGAATTAAGATTCGCTCATTATATCTACCAATTTCGGGTCTAACTATAGTGTACAACATATCATCAACAAACGGAGTGGCGAAAGAAGGGTGCATCCCAATACGGAGGCGAACTTTCGCATACCCCGGGGTCGCAACCAAGCCGCGGTCACTTCCCGTTCCAATCTCTTGCACCGGAAGCCTCCTCTCTGACCACTGACCACTAACTGCTGACCACTGCTTTTCTGGGCGGTCGGGCCTATTCGGCCCTCCCTTGTGCGGGGGCGGAGCCCCCGCAACGCCCCCTCTCCTACAACATGCCTCACCGACCTGGTGTCGATTTTCGTAACAGGTGCCCAGCCGAAAGTGTTTCGCCAAGCCACGTTCCTCCATTTCTATGTATTCCCCGTAGGGCCCCCCTCGCGCCTGCCCACCCCCCATCCGCGTCACCCTCCCCGTCCCACCCCGTAACCCCCGGTAGGGGCAGGCCTCGCGCCTGCCCACCCCCCATCCGCGTCACCCTCTCCTCCCACCCCGTAACCCCCGGTAGGGGCAGGCCTTGTGACTGCCCACCCCCCATCCTCGTCACCCTCCCCGTCCCACCGCTCAACCCCCGGTAGGGGCAGGCCTTGTGCCTGCCCACCGCCCTTCCTCGTCACCCTCCCCGTCCCACCGCTCAACCCCCGGTAGGGGCAGGCCTTGTACCTGCCCACCTCCCATCCTCGTCACCCTCCCCGTCCCACCGCTCAACCCCCGGTAGGGGCAGGCCTCGTGCCTGCCCTCCCTCCATACGCGTCACCACTGCCATGGCTGACCAAAAAAACCGCCTTGACAGCCGCCTTTTCAGCTATTATATTACATTTACAAACACGCAGAGTTCGATTCTCCATCCGGTTCCAATCCAACCAAATGTAGGGGAGTGCCACCGGGAATTAGAGACTTAAAGACGCAGCTGGTGTACCAAACCCCGTTGCCGCTGCAAGCAGGCTTTCTCACTCTATTCGAGTCCCAATTCGCATTGCCAGCCTGTCTCGGTTCCCCTTCCCTCTTCGACAATCGTCCCTTCCTCATTGAACGGGATGCCAAGGTCAACCGCTTTGTCCACTCTAGGGCAGTCCCACATCCGAGACCCATGGAGAATTCACGGATTCGCCCTACAGGACGCAGCCATCAGCGTTATAAACGCCATCATCTTCCTCGAGGCAATGTCGTACTCCGAAGATCTGACCTTGAACAGCTTCCTGCAGACGGAATGCAACATGCGTGCTTGGGAACGGCAACCAACTGCATGAGAACAACCGAAACACAGTGCCTGCTTTCGACAGTTTCCGACAGAGAGTACCTCATCACATTCAACCACAAGGAGGCAAGAGAGTGATGCGCAAGAAACAGACGATGTTCGCACTAGCCTATGTCTTGATAGTAGCGATGCTCCTGGCTGCCTGCGTCGCTCAACCTGCACCTTCTGCGGCGGGCCAGCAGGCAGAAGGTCAGGAAGCAATGGAAGCGGAGAAGGAGCTCGTAATCGTTCAGGGAACGGAACCGTGGACGATGGACATGCAATGGGTTACCGCTCAGGTAATCGTGAATGTCGGCAACCACATTCAGCAGACACTACTTGACTACGACCATAGCATGACCCTCCAGCCCAATCTGGCGGTCTCATGGGAGCAGATCGAGCCCACTGTGTGGCAATACAAGCTGCGCGAAGGTGTCGAGTTCTCCAACGGCGAACCCCTCAACGCCCAGCAGGTCAAGTTCAGTTTCGACCGCGTCATGGCGCCTGAGAGCGATTCCATGCGCAAGGGAGAGACACGCTACGTCTCCAGTGTGGAAATCGTGGATGATCTCACCGTGAACTTCCACACCAACGGCATCATCCCCCTGTTCGACCTCTATGTCACCGCCAAATTCCCCATTGTGCCGGAGGGCTACATCACCGAACACGGCTCCGAGCACTTTGCCTCCAATCCTGTTGGCACCGGGCCATACGTACTCGAAGAGTGGGTCAAGGACGATCACATCACGCTTCGCAAAAACCCGAACTACTGGGGTGACGAGCCCGAGATCGATGTGCTGACCTTCCGCACCGTTCCTGACATCGCCTCCCGAGTGGCCACGCTGCTTGCCGGCGAGGCAGACATCGCCACCGACCTGCAACCCGCCACCGTCCAGGAAGTCGAGAACCGGGAGGACCTCAGCGTCGTCAGCCGCCCCGGCATGCGCTCGGTGTTCCTGCTGTTCAATACCAAGATCGACACGCCCGTCACCGACCGGCGGGTTCGCCAGGCCATCAACTATGCCGTCGATAAGGATGCCATCATCGCCAACATCCTTGACGGCTTCGGCAAGAAGCTCGAGGGCCAGGTCCTGTCCGAGGAATACTGGGGATATCAGGCCGCCCTCGAAGCCTATCCCTACGACCCTGACAAGGCCAAAGAGCTGCTGGCCGAGGCCGGCTATCCCGACGGCTTTGACCTGCGCATCGTCAGCCCGCGCGGCCGCTATATGATGGATGCCGAAATCTCCCAGGCCGTGGCCGGACAGCTGAAGGAAGTCGGCATCAATGCCACCGTGGACACGCTGGAATGGGGTGTCTTCAGCGAGGAGCAGTACAGCCATGAAGGCGGCCCGGTCTTCCTGCTCGGTTACATGACCGTGCCCGACGCCGCCCGCATGCTGTCAATCTGGCACTCGACCCACCCGAACGATCAGCATCCTGACGCCAGATTCGACGAACTGTCCGACGCCGCTATCAATGAGACCGACGTCGACGCGCGTCGCGAAATCGTCAAAGAGGCTGTCGAATACTTCCGTGAAGACGCGCCGGTCGTTTTCCTGCACCAGCAATACATCCTGTGGGGCGTCCACGACCGCGTCCAGGATTTCGCACCCTTCCCCGACGGCCGCCTCAAGATCGACGCCTCCATTGACGTGACTGGAGATCGATGATAGTTTGGGGCCTCTGTCGATGAAAGGCGCCTGACACAAAGGCCTCCTCCCCATTGAGTTCCGGGGAGGGGGCCTTTTTCCCAACTGCACAACAATTCAGCAGGTCTGAAACGGAGCGAACCGGATGATAAACCTCGCACGCGACTTGGTATCGATGGCCGTGTCCATGGGCGCGCAGTATGCCGAAGGCCGCGTCGTAGATCAGTCCCAACAGGCGATAAACGGTACGGATGGCGCTGCCGGCGTCTCCGAATTCACTACCTGCGGATTCGGAATCCGCGTCCTCGTGGACGGCCAGTGGGGATTCGCCAGCGACAACCTTTCCCAACAGCAGCCGTCGCAAACGGTCAGCAAAGCAATCTCGCTCGCCCGGGCTATGCCCCGTCGCACGCGTACCGTCAGGCTGGCTGAAAACCCCCCCGTCCGGGCCACCTACGAAACCCCCTGTGAACAGGACCCCTTCACAATGCCCGTCGCCGAAAAGGTCGAGATGGTCCACGCCATCATGCAGGCCATGGCCGGCGCCAGCGACAAAGTGACCAAGACCCAGGCCAAACTCGACTTCCGCCGCGAGATATCCCAACTGGTTACCTCGGAAGGTACCGAAATCGGGCAGACAATCACCCTGACCGGCGCCGGACTGGCTGTCACCGTCTCCGACCGCGGCCAGGTCTTTCGCCGGACCTATCCCCATAGCCATACCGATTTTGGAAGTGGAGGATTCGAGCTGGTCCGGGCTCTCAAACCGGTTGAGGCCGCCGCTACAATGGTTCATGAAGCGCTCGAACTGCTGGATGCCCCCCCTTGCAGCGATCTTGTCTCAACGGTTATCTTGGACCCGACGCTTGTCGGCATGGTGCTTCACGAGACCATGGGCCATCCCATCGAAATGGACCGCGCCCTGGGTGACGAGTCGGACAACTTCGGGCCCAGTTTCCTGCAAGTCCACCATCTTGGCGAATTCCAGTACGCATCCGAGCTGGTGAATATGGTCGCCGACGCAACCCGGCCCAAGGCGGTCGCTACCTATGGCTATGATCATGAGGGTGTCGAAGCCCAGAGCATTCCCATCATTAAGGACGGCGTCTTCTCAAACTACCTGATGTCGCGCGAATGTGCCACCGAACTGGAACTACCCAGCAATGGCACCGCCCGCGCCAGCAGTTGGAATCGCATCCCCATGGTGCGCATCACCAATCTGTCTCTCGTGCCCGGGCAGTCGACACGTGATCAGCTCATCTCTGAGACCGATGACGGACTCTACATCGAGACCTTCAAGGGCGGCGACATCGATGACAAGCGTCTCACCTTCAGTTTCATGGGCGAACGCGGCTGGCAAATTCGCGGCGGCAAAATCGTTGGCCTGGTCAAGAACCCGGTCATCTACGGGGAGGCGCCCATTTTCTGGCGCAACTGCAGTGGAATCGCCGGCCCCGGCGAGGACCGGGTGGTGGGCATCTCCAGCTGCGGTAAGGGGCTTCCCTGGCAGTTCATCCCCACCGGACAAGGTGGACCGCCGGCCCGCTTCGAGCAAGTCAAGGTTGGAGGAGGCATCGGATGAGCAGCGACAACAAGACTGACATGCCCCTCGGCGAAGCTCAGGCTCTGGAGACAATCGAGTTCGGCCTGCAAGCAAGTCCTGCCGACGCCACCGAAGTCCTGATTGCAGCGGAAAACACAGATCTGACGCGCTTCGCCAACCTCGCCATTCACCAGAACGTCACCGAAACCCACTACCAGATCTACTTCCGCACCGTCTGGGATGGCCGGCTGGTCATCGTCAAGGGCAACGATCTCTCGCAAGATGCAGTGAAGCGGGCGTTGCTGCGCAGTGAAGAGTTGGCCGCTACCGTTTCCCCCAGCGCCGTATTGCCGGACTTCGCCTACCCGGTAAATTCCGCCGCAGCAGACGGACGCCGGGACGTGGTTACCTTCAACCCGGCTACGGCGAGCTGCGGAGCAGAAGATCGGGCCCATATCGTCGATCGAGTCTGCAACCTCTTCCGCACCTGTGGCCTCAACGGTGCTGGCAACGTCCGCGTACGCCGGTTGGAAATGGCGGTGGGCAACTCTGCTGGACTGCGCCGCTACGCTCCCTTCTCGATCATCGCCCTTGTGGCCGTGGCGCTCGACGCCGCAAACAACGCTTCGGGCTACAATACGTGGATAGGCCGCGACATTGAGGCGCTGGATGCCGAAGATCAGGCCAGGCAGGCTGCCGTCAATTGTCTGATGGGCCGCCGCCCCAAGCTGATCGAAGCCCGACCCATGACCGCCATTCTTGAGCCGCCTGCCGTCGCGCAGCTGTTCTTCCACCTGAACTTCAGGAGCCTCGGCGTCTGGGGCGCGCAATCTGCCGGCAACCGTGACAACATCGTCTTCGACAATCTGGACCGGCGGATCACCGCGGACACAATTACCGTCTACGATGAGATGATGACCGACGGCCTGCCGCCAATGCCGTTCGACTACGAAGGCGTCGACAAGCAGCGCCTCGACCTCATCGTCAACGGTGTCGCCAAAGGCATCGCCCACGACCTCACCAGCGCAGCCAGCTTCGGCCGCGCACCCACAGGCCACGCGCAGATGCCCGCAAACGAGTTCGGTCCTTCGCCGCAGCACCTCGTGATCGAGGGCGGCGAAAACTCCGTCTCCGACCTCATCGAGTCCACCGAATACGGCGTGCTGGTGAGCCGGTTCCACGGTTTCGTCTCGCCACTCTCAGGCAAGGAGGGACACATGGCCGGCACCACCCGCGACGGGCTCTTCCTGGTCGAGAACGGCCGCATTTCCGGCCCCATTCGCAATTTCCGCTGGATGGACCGGATCTTCTCGGCCTTCAAGACGGTCGAGGGTATATCCAGGGATCGAAAAGTTCAGTTTACCGACGAGTTGTGGTTTCCGACCTGTGTCGTCGCCCCTACGATCAAACTTGGCCGCTTCAATTTCATCGATGTCCAACGCTGGACTGAGGAACGCAGCCCTTGAGCAACTTCTGGTCCTATGTCATTCGACGGGCATGGCAATCGCTGACCATTCTTCTGGGCGTCTCCATCGTCGTCTTCTTTCTCATGCACCTGAGCGGCGATCCGATCCGCCTGCTCGCTCCCATCGACACGACAGCCGAAGAGCTTGAGGCGTTACGCAAGCTGCACGGCCTGGACCGTCCCCTTCCCGTGCAGTATTGGAACTTTCTCTCCGGCGTCCTGCGCGGGGACTTCGGAAAGTCACTGCGCAGCGGCGAAAATGCCTTGCATCTTGCGCTGGAACGCGTGCCGGCAACCGGAAAACTTGCGCTTACCGCCCTCGCCTTCTCTCTCATTGTCGCACTTCCATTCGGTGTGCTGGCAGCAGTCAAGCGCAACACCTGGATCGATCGCACCGTCATGGGCGCGGCCCTTATCGGTCAGAGCATGCCCGTGTTCTGGCTCGGCATCCTCCTGATTCTCGTATTCGCCGTGAATCTCGGCGTATTACCCGCCACCGGCACGCGCGCCGGATGGCGCAGCCTCATCCTGCCCGGTATAACGCTGGGCATGTTCAATATGGCCCGCACCGCCCGCCTGCTTCGATCGGAGCTGTTGGAAGTCCTGCAGGCCGAATACATCATGACCGCCAGGGCTAAAGGCATGTCCGCACGCGTAGTTCTCTGGCGCCACGCCTTTCGCAACGCAGTCATCCCCCTCGTTACCCTGATCGGCCTCGACTTGGGCGCACTTCTGGCCGGCTCGGTCATCACCGAGACGATTTTTGCCTGGCCCGGTATCGGCCGCCTCTCCGTGAATGCAATCTACGGGCGCGACTATCCGGTCGTTCAGGCTGCGGTCCTGGTCGTGGCTTCAATCTATGTGTTAATCAACTTTCTGGTCGATCTTTCCTACGCATTCCTGAACCCCAGAGTCAACCTGAGTTGAGTATCTAGGCGATGAAAGTTAGAGCCGGTGACAGAGGCATGATCCCGTTTGCCGCCGTGATCATCATCATGATCGGTCTGGCTGCATTTGCACCAAATGTAGCGCCCTACACGCCTGACCATCAGGAACTTGCCAAAAGGTTTCTGCCTCCCCTCACGCCCGGTCACTCTCTCGGTACCGACCACCTCGGACGCGATATTCTGACGCGGCTGGTCTTCGGCACAAGGATCTCTCTGAGCGTCGGCACGATAGCTGTCCTCATCTCTGTACTGATCGGAACTGTGCTGGGCATCCTGAGCGGCTACTACGGCGGCATGTTCGACGATATCGTTAACTGGTTCGTCAATGTGCAGCTTGCTTTCCCCTTCATACTGCTGGCTATCTCCGTGATCGCCGTACTGGGCCCCAGCCTCGTCAACATGATCATCGTCCTCGCAATTGGAGGATGGCCGGCCTATGTCAGGGTTGTCCGCTCCAAAGTATTCGTTCTCAAAGAGGTGGAATATGTCGAGGCCGTCAAGGCGATCGGGGCCGGCGATGCGCGCATCATGCTCAGGCACATCTTCCCCAACGTCGCCGCGCCGCTCATCGTCCTCACCTCTTTTGAGTTTGCCAAAATGGTCATCGCCGAAGCCGCGCTCAGCTTTCTCGGCCTGGGACCGGGCGGCCTCGACTACTCATCCTGGGGCCTGATGCTGGCCGAAGGCAAGAACTACCTGGCCGTCGCCTGGTGGGTGGCAACCATTCCTGGCCTCGCCATCATGACGGCCGTTCTCTCCATCAACATCGTCGGCGACTGGCTGCGCGACAGACTCGATCCCAAACTGCAGACCTGACCTCAATGTCGGCGTCGCGCCTTCCACGCGCGATTCGCCATTCACACAGGAGGACTCCCGCCGTGCATGCAACTGTACAAGCAGAGGAGGCGCGCAAGTGACCCGATTGCGGATCGCCCAATCGCAAGTGAACCTGCTTCAGCCCGAATTCACCACCGATCAGCCCGACCTGCAGACCATCCTCGCACTGGTGTACGAACCGCTCATGCACTGGCGCGGCGGACGCGTCATGCCCGGCCTGATCGCCTCTTACGAGGTCCGAAACGACGGGCGCCTATGGCTGCTTACGTTGCGTGATGATGCCCGCTTCCATGACGGCTCACCCTGCACGAGTGAGCACGTCGTGCAAAGTCTGGAACGGATGCGGGGAGCAGGCGGCTCATTTGGGATGGGCGGTGTCTATTCGCCCTACTTCGAACCACTGAGCATTGAGCCGGTTGGAAGAACACAGCTGCAGGTCGAAAGTTCCTCGCCAACGGGCGATCTGACCGACATCTTCGCCGCAGTCTATGTCGGGAAGCAGACCGGCGCCGCCGACCCACCACTGGGGACCGGTCCATTCAGGCTCGAAGAGTACGCGGAGGGCGAACGGCTCAAACTGTCAAGCGTGGACAAATCCGGCCATGATTCACATTTCTCTGAACTGATCATTTCGCAGATGGAGTCCGCATCAGATCGGCACGACGCCCTGCTGAACGGCCAGGTAGATCTTGCCACCGGACTCGAACTGCTCCCGTCCATTCCCGAAAACGACGGCCTGACGTGGCGCAAGACCACAAACACACTGTCCGTGACCGCCTTTCTCAACGGCTATGAAATCCCTTTTTCCCAGCCGGAAGCCCGTCTGGCCATCAATCTGGCTGTTGACGTAGCCGAAATCATCGAAAACGTCTGGCCTGGACTTGCCGAGCCCGCCGCCACCGTCGTTAGCCCGTTTCACTTCGGGTTCTCTGACGCGCTGCGCCCGCACGGCTATGATCCCGAGCGCGCCAAAAAGCTGTTCGACGCCTGTGACATGCCCGACGAACTGCTCCTGCGCACGCCCCTCGTCATCCCCGATCGCGCCCCCCAAGTGGCGGCGCTCATCAAGGAGCAACTCGCCCGCATCGGCATCCCTATCCGCATTGAAGAAGAAACAGATCGCCCCAAATACGCCATGGACACGAGCCAAAAGCGCATCGGCCATATCGCCCTGTTCGATTCAAGCCCGCTAAGCACCTACCGCGTGCTGCAGGAGAAGATCTCCAGCCAGACACAGGGACTCTGGTGGCAGGGCGTTGCGGACGGCAAGGCCGACCAGCTGATCGATGCTGCCCACCTCACTGTTGACAACGGCAAAAGGAGAGATGCCTACAGCCGTTGCCTGTCCTGGCTGCACCACAACCCGCACTGGCTGTACCTGTATCATCCAATAAAGCTCTTTGCCCATCAACCGCAACGCTCCGGCATTGACATGGACCATGCCGGCCTGTTAAGACTTGGTCCCGCGCCAGGTCACACTGCCTGACCTGGACTGGCAGCGCAATAGGCTAACCCGACTATCCTACCCTGTACTGCTTCAGCAGCTCGTAATTCGGTGTAATCCCCAACCCCGGACGGTCCGGCGCATCCACATTGCCGTCCGCGTCCAGCTTCATCGTCTCCTCGAAAATCTGCATCCGCAACGGGTCCACCGTCTCTCGGTAAAACTCCAGGATCAACCCGTTATTGATGGCGCACACAAGGTGGACGTGTACCTCCTGCGCCCCGTGCGGAGCGATCACCAGGTCCTCCGCCGAAGTCAGCGCCGCCACCTGCATAAACTCCGTGATGCCCCCCAGAATCTGCGCGTCCGCATTGATAATCGCCGCCCCCTCACGTTCGATTAGGTCCCGGAATCCATAGCGCGTGTACTCATTCTCACCCGTAGCGATCGGAACCGTCGTCGACCGTGCAACACGCGCGTGCCCCCTGTAGTCGTCCGGCGCAACCGGCTCCTCAAACCAGAACGGCTCATACTTCTCCATCTTGCGCGCCATCTCGATCGCCTCGTGCGCCTTGTACGCGTTGTTGGCGTCAACCAGCAGCTTTACATCCGGCCCGATCGTCTCCCGCACCACCCGCACCCGTTCCACGTCCTCGTTGATCGGCACCCCGCCGACCTTCATCTTGATCGCCTTCGCCCCCAGCGTCAGGTTCTCCTCCATCTCCTCCGCCAGCTCCCGCAGGCCCTTCCCCTCCTCATAATAGCCGCCCGCAATGTAAGCCGGAATGCTGTCCCGGTACCCCCCCAGCAGCTGGTAAACAGGCCGCCCCACAGCCTTCCCAATCAGGTCCCACAGCGCAATATCAATCGCGCTTATCACCCGCGTCGACAGCCCCCGCCGCCCCACCAGCTTCGGCAGCCACATATCCTCCCAGATGCGCCGGTAGTTGAACGGGTTCTCCCCCACCACAACCGGCTTGAAGTAGTCGATCAGCGTCGTCGTCAGATCGCTCCCCTGCCCCGACGCCGTGCCGCCTCCCCAGCCCACACCCGTAACCCCCTCGTCCGTGTAAATGTGCACCAGATTCAGGCTCACGTCCACATAAGTGTACTTCCCGTTGCTGATCGGCTTCGGCCGCGGCCACGCGTACCGCTCAACCGTCATATCCGTAATCTTCATTACCCGCTCCCTCCAATTCCTGGGCTGTCCTGTCCGCAAATGGTTCATAAACTCATTCCCCGTTATACGCCCATTTCCACCCCACCACAAACTCCAACACCCCCCAACGCCCCAAACTAACCACTGACCACTGACCACTGACCACTGCAGTTCCGGGCGGTCGGGCCTATTCGGCCCTCCCTTGTGCGGGGGCTCCGCCCCCGCAACGCCCCCTCTCCTACAACATGCCTCACTCACCTTGCCCCCTCTTCCCCACCAACACGCTTATCCGACCGGGCTTCCACCCCCACTTGCGGCCATTGGCCCCTATCACTTGCAGTTCCCACTGCCGTCCCTGGACACCCCTCTACCCCTCTGATACACTGGAGCCCATCCCAACGCCGCCAGCAGCGGCGCACAGAAAGGTCCCACAGTGAAGATCCTCGTAACCGGCGGCACAGGCCGGGTTGGCGCCAATCTGGTCAACCGTCTCCTCGCCGCAGGCCACGAAGTCCGCGCCCTCCTCTACCCCGGCGACGCCAGCCGCGCCCACAAACTGGACGCCTTCAAACACGTCGAAACCGTCACCGGCGACCTGCGCAACCCGGACGACGTAGACCGGGCCGTCCACGGCGTCGACGCCGTCTACCACCTGGCCGCCGCCTTCATGGCCCCCTTTGACAATCGCCAGTACCTGGCCATCAACGCCGTGGGCACCCTCAACCTGCTCGAAAGCCTGCGCGCCCACTGCCCCAACCTCCACCGCTTCGTATATGCCAGCACCGTCGCCGTCTACCTGCGCCTCGAAGAAAATGGCCGCTACTTCGAAGAACCGATTCGCGAGGAGATGACCGCCCGCTACCACCAGATGCCCTACTTTCTCACCAAGTGGATCGGCGAAGAGTTGACCATGGCCTACCACCACCAGTACGGCCTGCCCGCGACCTCCTTCCGCTTCTCCACCATCTTCGAACCCAGTGAATTCCTCAACGACGCCGGCCTCCCCAAAGTCCTCGCCTTCAGCTCAGCCTACGAGCAGCACAACTCCATGGAAAGCAGCGACCCGGACACCCGGGCCATGCTCGACAACCTCATCTCCCAGTGGACCGGCCGGGACCAGCTCCTACTCAGCCGCAACCCCAACGGCGTCCCCTACAAAGAGCACTTCAGCGACGTGCGCGACATCGCCCGCGGCCTCCTGCTGGCCATCGAAAAGGAGGAAGCCGTCGGTGAGGAATTCAACCTCGCCGGCAACGTCATCATCGACTGGGCAGAAGCTGTCCCGCGCCTGGCCGACCGCTTCGGAGTCGGCTACGCCGACGCACGCCTGCCCACGCCCGTCCATTACACGCTCGACCTGACCAAAATCCAGACCCGGCTCGGCTTCGCACCCCGGCACGATCTCGACAGCGTCATCGCCACCGCCGAAGCCATCCGCCGCGGCGAAAAAACCGACGTGCTCCCCACCGGCATCCGCTACGGAAAAAGTTGATGCCGCGTTCTCCAGCCCAACAAACGAACCAATCTGTCCCCGCTAAAGAATCGCCCCGGAGCCATCATTCCATCCTCTGCCATCCTGAAAATCCCCGTAAATCCCGCAAATCCTGATTCAGACCACGAACCCAGCCACCAAGCCGGCCCCGCCGTTTGGCAGGAAGATTCAGGTGCCGGATAATTAGCAATTGGTTGCACATAAATTCTGCAAAAAGTCATTCAAGATTTCGCCGAGATTCTGTCCCTTCACGCAAGCTGTAAAGACTGAGTCCCTGAACCTGACAATCCGAAAGGTCCCGCAATGAAAATCCTGGTAACCGGCGGCACCGGCCGCATCGGCGCCAATCTTGTCACCCGTCTCCTCGACAAAGGACACGACGTCCGCTCACTCGTCTATCCCGGCGACGCCAGCCGCGCACATAAATTGGACTCTTACGCCAACGTTGAAACGGTCACCGGCGACCTGCGCAACCTGGAGGACGTCCGCAACGCCGTCAAAGGCGTTGATGCCATCTACCACATCGCCGCAGCCTTCGGCGGCCCCTTCGACAACCGCCAGTACCTCGACATCAACGCCATGGGCACGCTCAACCTGCTCGAAAGCGTTCGCACCGAATGCCCCAATCTCCACCGCTTCGTCTACGCCTGCACCGAGGCCGTCTACTGGAAGCTGGAAGAATACGGCCGCTACTTCGAAGAGCCCGTAACCGAGGACATGGTCGCCCGCTACCACCATATGCCCTACTTCCTCACCAAGTGGATCGGCGAAGAGCTTGCCATGGCCTACTACTACCAGTACCAGGTGCCCTCGACCTCATTTCGCTTCTCCACCGTGATCGAACCCAGCGAATTCTTCAACGAGGCCGGCATACCCATGCGCCTCGCCTTCAGCAGCGCATACGATCGCTACAAATGGGACAACAGCGATGATCCGGACACGCAGGCGATGCTAGACGACCTCAGAGCCAAGTGGACCGGCGAAGATCAGCTCCTTCTCAGCCGCAACCCCAATGGCGTCCCCCATAAGCAGCACTTCTGCGATGTGCGCGACATCGCCCGCGGCCTCGTATTGGGTATCGAGAGGGAGGAAGCCGTAGGCGAGGAGTTTACCCTGGGGGGCGCCGCCATCATCGACTGGGGAGTGGCCGTCCCCTGGCTGGCCGAACGCTACGGCCTCACTTACGCCGACGCCCGCCTGCCCGAGGCCAACTACTTCACCCTCGATCTGACCAAAATTCAGACCCGACTCGGCTTCCAGCCCAAGCACGACCTCGTAAATGTCGTCGAGACCGCCGAAGCCATCCGCCGCGGCGAGGAAACGGATGTCGTCCCCACCGGCATTCGCTACGGAGAAAGCTGAAGCATTGCCCTCGCCCTCCACACCGTCGAGGCGTTCTCAAACCTGAAAGAAGGAGGAAGACTTCAGATGAACTGCGCTACGCTCTCCGCCATCGAATGGGGCACGCTCGTGGGCCAGCGCCCCCGACAGGCCGGCTGCAACTCTCGCGGGCCCGTCCACGGCAACGAAGTCCGGGTCCCTCTCGCCCGCATCACCACGTCCGACGGAACAACGGGATTCGGTGCCTGCGGACGCTTGACCCAGCAGGCAGCCCAAGCCTTTCTGGGCGAAAAAGTCGCAGACCTAATCGACACTGCAAACGGCGTCGCGCCGCGCGCTGCTTCGCTCGAATTCCCGCTCTGGGATCTGCAGGGCCAGCGTACCGGCCGCCCGGTCTACCAGCTCCTGGCCCAATCGGCCGGTAAGACAGTCTCTGAAGCCCTCCTCGTCCGCTGCTACGACACCTCCCTCTACATCGACGACCTGCACCTCGCCACCGACGCAGAGGGTGCCGCCCTCATCGCCTCCGAAGCCCGCTTTGGCTACGAGAACGGCCACCGCTCTTTCAAAATCAAGGTCGGCCGCGGCGCCCGTCACATGCCCCTCCTCGAAGGCAACCGCCGCGACGTCGCCGTGATCCGCGCCGTGCGCGCAGAGGTCGGCCCTGACGCTACCATCCTCATCGACGCCAACAACGGCTACAATCTCAACATCTCCAAACAGGTCCTCTCCGAAACCGCCGACTGCAACGTGTTCTGGCTCGAAGAAGCCTTCCACGAGGACGGCCTGCTCTACGAGGACCTGCATGACTGGATCGAGCGCGAAGGACTGTCCACCAACATCGCCGACGGCGAGGGCCTCGCCTCCCCCATGCTCCTCGACTACGCCCGCGACGGCTTCGTCGACATCATCCAATACGACATCTTCAGTTACGGCATGACCAGCTGGCTCGAGACCGGCGCTCGCCTCGACGGTTGGAACGTAAAGACCGCGCCCCATCACTACGGGCGCCACATCGGCAACTATGTCTCCGGCCATCTCGCCGCCGCCGTCGACGGCTTCCTCTTCATCGAATGGGACGAATGCACCACCCCCGGGCTCGACGGCTCCGCCTACCAGGTGGAGGAGGGGTATGTACGTATGCCGGACACACCCGGCTTCGCTCTGACCCTGGACGAGCAGCTCTTCCAGCAGGCAGTCGCTTCCAACGGCTTTACCGTTGGCCGGTAACCGACCAGGCCCGGACGGCAGCCGAAGTCGCCGCAACCTGTCACGCGCCTCCGCCGCAGAACTGTCATAGGCGGGGCGCCATTCTGGCACTGACGCACAATCTTTTCTACAATGCCCAATAGCATGACACCAGGATCAGGAGATTCGCCGATGCCCGGCGCGCGTATTGCTTCAATCGAATGGGGAACCCTGACAGGCCGCCGCCCCCGCCTGGCCGGCTACAACGCCCGCAAGAAGGACGACCACGGCTGGGTGGCCCCCATTCCCCTCGCCCGCATCACAACCGCCGATGGCGCTGCCGGCTTCGGCATCAGCAGTCTCACCCCCCAGCAGGCCGAACAGTTCCTCGGATCTCCCCTGGATGAACTGATTACCGCCGAAAACGGCGTCGACCAGAAAGCCTTCGCCCTCGAAAACCCCCTCTGGGACCTTCTCGGCCACCGCACCGGCCGCCCCGTCTACAAGATCCTGGCGGATCGCGCCGGCAAGAAGGTATCAGAGCCCCTGCGCGTGCCCTGCTACGACACCACACTCCTGATCGACGACCTGCACCTTTCCACCGACGAAGAAGGCGCCGCCCTCATCGCCTCCGAATCCCGCTTCGGCTATGAGAACGGCCACCGCGCCTTCAAAATCAAGGTCGGCCGCGGCGCCCGTCACATGCCCCTCGAGGAAGGCAACCGCCGCGACATTGCCGTCGTCCGCGCCGTCCGCGCCGCCGTCGGCCCCGATGCCGCAATCCTCATCGACGCCAACAACGGCTATACCCTTAACATCGCCAAACACATCCTCACCGAAACCGCCGGCTGTAACCTCTTCTGGCTCGAGGAGGCCTTCCACGAGGACGATGAGCTCTACGAGGACCTGCACGCCTGGATCGAGCGCGAGGGGCTGTCCGTCCTCATCGCCGACGGCGAGGGACCGGCCTCGCCTCACCTCCTGGACTACGCCCGCAGAGGCATCGTCGACGTGATTCAATACGACATCTTCAGCTACGGCCTCACAAAATGGCTGCAAACTGCCCCCAAACTCGACGCCTGGAACGTGCGCACCGCCCCCCACCACTACGGACGCCATCTGGGCAACTTCGTCTCCGGCCACCTCGCCCCCGCCGCCAAAAATTTCGCCTTTGTCGAATGGGACGAGCTCTCCACGCCCGGACTCGACAGCTCCGCCTACGCCGTGGATGAAGGACTTGTCACGCTGCCCGACGCGCCCGGCTTCGGCCTGAAATTGGACGAAAGCCTTTTCCAACAAGCCGTGAAAGAAAATGGCTTTGTCGTCAAGAGCGACTAAAATAAAGCGTCTCCCATCAAACGGGAACCACTACATTCAAGCCGCTACCATCGAGTTGAGAAATGCCTGATTCCCCTTCCATGCAGGAAACAATCCGCCGTCTGCACCAATACTGGGCCGCCCACGGCTGCCAGATCTGGCAACCCCACAGCGAAAAACTGGGCGCCGGCACCATGAACCCCGCCACCGTCCTGCGCGTCCTCGGCCCCGAGCCTTGGAACGTCGCCTACGTCGAGCCCTCATTCCGCGCCGACGACGGCCGCTACGCCGAAAACCCCAACCGCATGCAGATGCACACCCAATACCAGGTGATCCTCAAACCGGATCCCGGTAACCCCCAGGAGCTCTATCTCAGCAGCCTCGAAGCCATCGGCCTGCAACGCGATCGCCACGACATCCGCTTCGTCGAGGACAACTGGGAATCACCCGCCCTCGGCGCTTGGGGCCTCGGCTGGGAAGTCTGGCTCGACGGCCAGGAGATAACCCAGTTCACCTACTTCCAGCAGGCCGGCGGCGTCAGCCTCGACCCCGTCAGCGTCGAGATCACCTACGGGCTGGAGCGCATCGTCATGTATCTCCAGCAGCGCACCGAGGTCTGGTCCATCGACTTCGACGGCGTCCATACCTACGGCGAAATCTACCGCCAGCAGGAGATCGAACACTGCATCTACAACTTCGAGCTGGCTGACGTCGAGCGCCAGCGCACCATGTGCGATCTCTACCACGCCGAGGCCGAAGCCTGCATCGAACGCGGCCTCGTCGCCCCCGCCCACGACTACGTACTCCGCCAGAGCCAGGCCTTCAACATCCTCGACACACGCGGCGCCATCGGCGTCACCGAACGCGCCAAATTCTTCGCCGCCATGCGCAACCAGGCCCGCCGCATCTCCGAACTCTACGTCGAGCAACGCCAGCGCGAGGAGTACCCCTGGCTCGATGACGGCCAGGTGGCCCAGCAGGGCGGGGATCAACGCAACGGGACACACGACGCCGTATCCCTAAAGGAATCCGAGCAGGCAACCTCACCCCAGTCGCTCCTTATCGAGCTGGGCAGCGAAGAACTGCCCGCCTCCGATGTACCCGTCGGCATCAACCAGATGGAGCTGCGGCTGGCCGAACTTCTGGATCAGGCTCGCCTGACTTACGCAGACCTCTCCGTCTCCGGCACGACACGCCGCCTCGTGGCCCACGTACAGGATCTGAGCCCCCGCCAGCAGGACGAAATCGTCGAACGCCGCGGCCCCCCCGCCGACCGCGCCTTCGACGCCGCCGGCCAGCCCACAAGAGCCGCCACAGGTTTCGCCCGCGGCCAGGGCGTTCAACCCGCAGACCTCATCGTGCGCGACAACTACGTCTACGCCGTGACCAAATTGGAAGGCGAACCGGCCGCCGCCGTCCTGCCCCAGCTCATCCAGGACCTGCTCGACGCCATGCAGTGGGGCAGGACGATGCGCTGGAACAGCAGCAACAAAAGCTATCCCCGCCCCCTTCGCTGGATCGTCGCCCTCTATGGAGCAGACGTCGTTCCCATGACCTGGGCAGACGTTCGGAGTGGACGCCAAAGCCGCGGGCCCCGCTTCCGCGACGCCCAGGCCCGCCTGCCAGCCGGCGAGTTTACCACCTTCAGCATCGCCGACGCCGGCAGCTACTTCGCCGCCGCCGCCGCCCAGGGCATCCAGCTCAACCGCCGCGACCGCCGCCTCACCATCTCCACAGCCGTGCAAAAAGCGGCCGCCCGCGCCCGCGAACTCAAAACCACAGACGCCGCCCCCCTCCCACCAGGCACATACGCGTGGGAGCCGGACGAGGAACTTCTGGACGAGGTCACCGACCTCGTGGAAGCGCCGCGGGCCATACTGGGAGCCTTCGAACAGCGTTACCTGGATCTGCCCCAGCCCATCCTGACCGCCGTGATGAAAAAGCACCAGCGCTACTTCCCCGTCCTGGCCGAACCCTCCGACCCCGAAGCCGCGCCAACACTGGCCCCCCGCTTCGTTACCGTTGCCAACGCCGACGACCTGCAACATCCGGACGTAGTCCGTCACGGCAATGAAGGCGTAATCCGCGCCCGCTATGCCGACGCCGAATTCTTCTACAAGCAGGATACAGCCAGACCCTTCGACACCTTTACCCAGCGGCTGGAAACCCTCACCTTCCACGCCAAACTCGGGTCCATGCTCGAAAAGGCCGGACGCCTCCACTCCCTGGCCCCCCGCATCGCACACATGCTCCACGCCGCCGACCGCGAAATCGAGACCGCCCGCCAGGCCGCTGCCCTTTGCAAGACCGACCTGGTCACAGCCATGGTCGTCGAGATGACCAGCCTCCAGGGAACTATGGGCGAAATCTATGCCCTCAACAGCGGCGAACCGCCCGCCCTCGCCCAAGCCATCCGCGAGCACTACCTGCCCCGCTACGACGGCGACGCCATCCCCGCCAGCAATGCCGGCCTTGCCCTCAGCCTCGCCGACAAACTGGACAGCCTCGTCGGCCTCTTCGGCGTCGGCGTCACCCCCAGCGGCAGCGCCGACCCCTTCGGCCTCCGCCGCGCCGCCCTCGGCGTCGTCAACGCCCTCACACTGGGCAAGCTGCCATTCGACCTGACAGCCGCCCTCGAACAGGCCGCTTCACTGTACGGAACTCTCCTGTCCGGCGAAGCCGTTCCCAACGCCCGCGATTTCATCATCCGCCGTCTCGAAAGAAAGCTCCGCGACACCGGCCATCCCCCCGATGTCGTCGACGCCGTCCTGGCCGCCCGCGGCGATGACCCCTTCGCAGCCGTCGAAGCCGTCCGCCATCTCGCCGCCGCCGTCGCCTCACCCGGCTGGGAAGAGTCCCTTACCGCCTATGCCCGCTGTGCTCGCATCGTGCGCAGCATCGACCGCGAACTGCCCCTCCAGCCAGCCGCCTACCAGGAGCAGGTGGAACACGACCTGCACCGCGCCTGCGAGCGCGCCGCCGCAAAACTGGACGCTGCCGCAGACCTCGCCGCGTCGCTTGGTCATGTCCTCGCAGGCTTGGTCGCACCCATTAACATCTACTTTGACACCGTGCTTGTGAACGCCGAAAATGAGGAACTGCGCCAGGCTCGCCAGGCCCTGATCCAGCGGATCGCGAGTCTACCGGCCCCTGTCGCGGACCTCAGCCGGCTGCAAGGATTCTGATCGACTGAACTGTCCACGCCTGCCGGAGTAAGCAGGTTGTGATTTCTGGACGCGAACCGGAAACTGAATAGCTAGGGGAGAAAAAAATGGGTACCGACTATCTTGCAGGCAAAAAAGCCAGCGACGAGCAGATCGACGCCTGGGTGGACCAGTTTCATCGCCAGGGATGCCTCTTCCTGCGCAACGTGTTGCCCCCCCAATGGACCGAACAAATGCGTGCCGACCTGGACGTGGCGCTGCGCGACAACCCCAATGGACTCAACAACAAGAGCCATCGCGCCCACCTCGCCCACCGCATGTTCGAGACAAGTCCCGCCAACCTCCGCCTCTTCGACATGGAGCCGATGGTCTCGCTCGCCGAAGCCATCATCGGGACAGACTGCCACGTCATCCACAACAACTCCTTCATCTCCCCGCCCGGCGGCGGCCTCGACGGCTGGCACCAGGACGACCGTCCTCACTATATCGTCAAGGACGGCGACATCCCGGCCAATGTGCATCTGCCCGTCCTCTTCTTCACCGCCAACTACTACCTGACCGACGTCATCGAAATCGAGCACGGCGGCACCGAGACCATCCCCGGCTCACATCTCTTCGGCGCCAGTCCCCCCTCCCGCCAGCTCGACGGCACCGAGTGGGAAGACCGCATCCAGTACAATCTCGGACCGGCCGGCAGCGTCATCCTCTTCAACAACCAGGTTTGGCACCGCGGCGGCCCCAACCGCAGCCAGCGCATCCGCTACATCACCCAGGTCACCTACGCCCGCCGCATCGTCGGCCACAAATACTACCCGTTCATGAACTACACCATGCCCGAGCACGTCTACGACGGCGCCGATGACCGCCTGCGGCGCCTTCTCGGCTTCCTCCCCCACGGCGCCTACGGATAGCAGCCGGCAACGCTCGCAACCCGGCCCATAGTCGGCCATTGCATCTTGAATCACTTGGATCTGGAGATGAAGGGAATCGCCGGCAAGCGCGTCTTCATATCCGCCGCAGCCGGCGGAATTGGTCGGACCATCGCCGGTCACTTCCTCCAGGCCGGCGCACACGTCTGCATCTGTGACATAGACGAAGCCGCCCTGGCCCGGTTGGAGGGCGCCCAGGACCGGCTCTCCATCGTCCGCGCCGACGTGGCCGACCCTGCGCAGATGGAGACTGCCTTCCATACGGTTGCGCATGACCTCGGCGGGCTCGATGTGCTCGTGAATAACGCCGGCATCTCCGGCCCAACCGCAAACACCGAGGACATCACGCCGCTCGACTGGAAACGCACCATCGACGTGAACCTGAACGGAGCATTCTACTGTTCACGCCTCGCCATCCCCCTCCTCAAGACGAGCGGCGGCGGCTCCATCATCAACATCAGCTCCACCGCCGGCCTCCACGGCTACCCCCTGCGCGCCCCCTACGCCGCCTCGAAGTGGGCCCTGATCGGCTTCACCAAGACCCTTGCTATGGAACTGGGCCCCTTCGGTATCCGCGTCAACGCCGTCTGCCCTGGCCCCGTCGAAGGACCTCGCATCGAAGGCGTCTACGCCGCCAAGGCCGCAACCCGCGGCGTCAGCGTCGAGGAAATCCGCGCAGCATCCCGCCAGAAGAGCTCCCTGCGTACGCTGATTGCTTCCGACGATGTCGCCGCAACCATACTCTTCCTCTGTTCCGATAACGGCGCCCGTATCTCCGGTCAGGCCCTCGCCGTCGACGGCCACTCCGAAACCCTGCGCATGTGAACAAGCCTGCCTCCTACCCCGCGCCGCCCCAGCCGGCGAGCTTAGCAAACCCCTAATCACCCGTCTCTTCAAACCAAATAATTCCTCAATCACAGTGCCCCACCGAACTCCGAGCATGAAAAACTAAAAACTGAAAACTCGAAACGTAACTACTAAGCCTATGTAACGAGAAAGAGCTAATGTGTGATTGCTCTTGGATGATGTAGAGTAAGAAACATGAGCAAACAGGACCAGCGGGACCGAGAGCAACTAAGGCAGTTAGACCAGGAGAGCCTGATCGCTGTAATCCTGATCTTGCAGCAGCAATTGGCTGAGCAACAGGAGTTGATTCAGCAGTTGCAGGATCAACTGGCTAAAGACAGTCATAACAGCGGCAAGCCACCGAGCAGTGATGGTCCGAAGAAAAGCAGGCGCAAGAGTCTGCGCCGCCCTGGGCAACGGCCGCGCGGTGGCCAACGCGGGCATAAAGGACGCACCTTGCTGCAGGTGGCGGAACCGGACCATGTCATCGTTCATAGGCTGGCGGATTGCCCGCACTGCCAGGCAAAGCTGGATGCGGAGACTGTCACGCGGCATGAGAAACGGCAGGTATTCGACATTCCACCAGCCAGAATCGAAGTGACAGAGCATCAGGCGGAAGTCAAGCAGTGTCCTGGCTGTGGTGCGTGCGTAAAGGGAGCGTTTCCCGCCAACGTGGGTCAGCCGACCCAGTATGGTCTGCGTCTGAAGGCACTCGCCTGCTACCTCTACGGCCAACAGTTCATCCCTCTGGCGCGCATCAGAGAGTTGCTGACTGCCCTCTACGGGGATGCGCCATCGGAGCCGGTGTTGCTGACAGCCGCCCGCCAACTTGCCAGCCGTACGCAAGCGAGCCTGGCCCAGATTCGCCAACAGCTGATTGCGGCGCCTGTCGTCCATTTCGATGAGAGCGGCATGCGTGTCGCAGGGCAGTTGCGGTGGTTGCATGTGGCCAGCACAGAGAAACTGACCCAGTACCACGTGCATGACAAACGCGGGCATATCGGGATGCGAGACGGAGGCATCTTGCCCCATTACAAGGGCGTTGCTGTGCATGATTACTGGCGCTCCTACCTCAAGTTCAGCGACTGTCAGCATAGCTTCTGCAACGTCCATCACCTGCGCGACCTCTGCTTTATCGTTGAACAGTACGACCAGGCATGGGCGGCAAAGATGAAACGCTTGTTGTGCGACATCAAAGACGAAGTCGCATCAACCTCCGAACAACACACTGCCTTGCCGCGAGACCGCCTGGCCTACTACGAGGCCGAGTACGATGCGCTCATTGCCCAGGGTTTTGCCGCCAACCCTTCCCCGCCAAAGACAAAACCCAGACCGATCGGGCGACCCAAACAGTCGCCGCCTAAAAACCTGCTTGACCGCTTGCACAAACATAAGGCCGGCGTCCTGGCCTTCATGTATGACTTCCGCATCCCTTTTGACAACAACCTGGTCGAACGAGATGTACGCATGATAAAGGTTCAACAGAAGGTATCCGGCTGCTTTCGTACAGAAGGCGGGGCCCACATCTTCTGTGCTTTGCGCTCCTATATCTCTACTGCCCGTAAACATGGCCTCAACGCAATTGATGCCATCCACAACGCCTTTCTTGACCAACCCTTCATCCCTGACACCTCTCAGGCTTAGTAGTTACCTCGAAACTAAAAACTAGCAACTCAAAACTGCCTTTTCTGTTGCTCTCCGGACAGGACTGTGCTATCTTTAGTGAATTACTTCGCAGTCATACGTGGGCCCGGCGGCCTGCTCGGCCAGCTGCCAACCTGACCTCTGTGCCCGACGGCCGCGACAATCTCCAGCAGACACTACCGATTCGACCCTCCTCAACACGAGAAAGCGATAGCATAAACCTGTGAAGGACGAAAAAGCGCCAGCGAAAGCCCCCATTCCCGACATCGTTATCGGGCGACTGCCTGTCTATCTGCGTACCCTGCGCCTCCTGGCTGATGAAGGGCGCGAGGTAACCTCCAGCCAGGAACTGGGCGAGCACCTGGGCATCAGCTCCGCACAGATTCGCAAGGACCTGAGCCACTTCGGCGAATTCGGCAAACAGGGTACGGGGTATAACATCGAATTCCTGTGCCGGCAGCTTCAGAAAATCCTCAACGTCGACACGATCTGGCCCGTTGTTCTCGTCGGCGCCGGCTCCCTCGGCACCGCTATCGCCAACTATCAGGAATTCGAATCGAGCGGCTTTCGAATCGTTTCCGTCTTCGATGAGGACCCACAGAAGATCGGGCAACAAATTGGACATGGCCTGCGTATCGAGGATTTCGCAGACCTCGTCCAGCAGGTCAAAGAGTCAGGAGCGCAGATAGCCGTGATGGCCGTCCCGGCCCACGCTGCCCAGCGCGTCGCCGTTCAACTCATCGAGGCAGGACTGAACAGCATTCTCTGCTACGCTCCCATCACGCTGTCCGTCCCCGCCCATGTACGCGTCGAATACATCGACCCGGTCGTCCACTTCCAGCATATGACCTACTACCTGCGTTGAGGATTCGCTGGCCCTGGACAGGCCCGGCATCCGCCCCGGCGGCGGCCCAAACCCGTTTCCCACTACCGGCTCTCTGTCACAGAGGCTCTTTGCGAGGCAATCCCTGCTGCCTGGGGTAACGTCTGGCGGTCTTCCGCAGCTTCTTGATCAGCAGAACACGCCGCTCTTCATCCAGCGTCGGTACCGTCACAGGCGCAAACCGCACCGTTTCGCCGCCCAGTACTTCGATAGCATTGCGCGCCTCCATGAACTCCTCGGCCGCGTTCGGCCCCTTATAGATGACCGCCAGCCCGCTTTGCCGCACAAACGGCAGCACATACTCGGCCAGCGTATTCAGCCGCGCCACGGCCCGGGCAGCCGCCAAATCAAACTGGCCGCGATAACGTCGATCACGGCCCAGCTCTTCTGCCCGGCCCTGTACCAGAGTTACATTCTCGAGCCCCAGCGCACGCACGACCTCCTCGAGAAACCGTATCTTCTTGGCCGTGCCGTCCACCAGCGTCAGTTTCAGGCCCGGCCATGCGATCTTGAGCGGTACACCAGGAAATCCCGCGCCTGTGCCGATGTCTACGCAGGCCAGTGCCCGTTTCGGTGGCAAAGTAGACCCGAGTTCCTCCGCCACCAGCGGCAAACCGGCCAGACAGTCCAGAAAATGCTTTTTCTGCACGTCGACACTTTCAGTTATCGCGGTCAGATTCATCCTCTGATTCCACTCAGCCAGCAGCGCCGTATAGACGCGAAACTGCTCAATCTGTTCGCTGGATAGTGAAATCCCTAAACTGTCCGCCCCCGAAATCAGAGTCTGCATGCCCGTATTCTAGCACAGGAGTTGAACTGTGAAGACGATTCGATACAAGTCCGCCGGCGGCATCGTGGCCCAAAAAGATACCCTCGACCACCTCCCCGCCGCCGAGACCTTTCTGCTCCTGCTCGACCGCCCAGGTCGCGCCGAAGTACGCCTGCCCAAGGGGCATATCGACCCCGGCGAGAGCGCCGAAGAAGCCGCCCTGCGCGAAACCAGCGAAGAAACAGGCTACGGCGACCTGCGCATCCTCGCCGACTTGGGCCGCCGTACCGTTGAATTCGATTACAAGGGTGCCCACTACATCCGCGAGGAACGTTACTTCCTCATGCAACTCCTCTCCCCCCGCCGGATCACCCGTCCCCCCAAAGACGCCAAACAGTTCCAGGTCCTATGGGAGCCGCTTGGCCGCGCCGGCGAAAGGCTGACCTTCGAGGCCGAACGCCTCTTCGTGGCCGACGCCGTCGCAGCGCTCAGTGAGCTGCCCCGCTCCTGAAAACGACCATACAAAAACCGGGAAGAAACCCATTCCCGGCTCATTGCAACTTCAGCAGTCTTCGATTATTTTAGGCCAGTAACAACGCCCCTGCATCCGGAAACGCCAACCGTGCGCCAGTGCCCCGCGCACAGGCGGCATTCACCGGTGCAGATACCTCCTACTTTCGCCGGTATGTTATACGCCCGCGTGTCAAATCATAGGGACTCATATCGACCCTCACCCTGTCACCGAGAAAGACCCGAATGTAGTTCCTCCGCATCTTGCCCGACAAGTACGCCAGAACAACATGCCCATTCTCCAATTCCACTCGAAACTGGGCATTCGGCAGGGCTTCGATGACTTTGCCTTCCAGTGTGAGTATTTCCTCAGCCATAGCTCTCCATCAGTTTGCGCGTGGCCGGCGCCATCGCAGCCTGGTCTTTGAAAATGCCCTAACGGAAAGACCGGGCCGCGTTCCGCCGTGCTTTCCGAATCGCCTTCTGTTTGTTGATGCGTCGCACTTCACTCTTCGAAGTAAACCAGCGCTTCTGGCGCACAATCGGTAGGATACGCGCCTCGGCTACCGACTTACGGAACCGCCGCATCAGACTTTCCTGGGACTCTCCTGGCCTCAACTCAACGCTAATCGAACTCACCCCCTTTAAACTGTAAATGCAGATCGGACAAAACAAGCCTGCCAGCCCATTTTGCTTCGGTAGACTGGCAGGCAGCGCAATTATAAACGACCGTAGGTAAAGACCGCAAATGCCACGTTAGAGGCTCTCCTCCGACCCACCCGGCTCGTCATCCTCGGAGTTCTCCTCTTCCGAAGACGACTCCCCGTCCGCCGAAGCCGCAACTTCAGTCCCGGCCCCCGCCGCCGCCTCCGCCTCAGGCTCAGCGACCGCCGCTTCAGCAACGGCCCCTTCTGACCCGTCATACGTTGCCGGCGACTCCGCTAGCGCCGCCTCCAGTTCCTCAACTTCCGCCTCTGCCCCGGCTGTGGCCGCTTCGGATTCTGAATCCTCTGCCTCTACCTCAGCAACGGCCGCCTCGGGCTCCTCGGACGCACTGCTCTCAAAGTTTTCAGCCTCCGACTCCAGCAGCGCCTGCCCTACAATTTCGTCGGCCTGCCGCCGGCTCAAACCAATGCGCTGCCGGTCCGGGTGAATGCGCAAAATCTTCACCGGAATGCGATCCCCGCTGCTGACCATCTTCAGCGGCTCAGCAACTGTAATATCGGCCAGTTCGCTGATGTGGATCAACCCTTCGATCCCAGGTTCAAGCTGAGCGAATGCGCCAAAATCGATTACTCGCGTAACCGTGACCAGAATCGTGTCATTCACCCTGTAGCGCTCTTCAATGCTCTCCCAGGGATTCGAAAGCAATCTCTTGCGGCTCAGCGCGATGCGGCTGCGCTCCGGGTCCAGGCGCAGAACTTCCACCTGAATACGATCGCCCACTTTCAACACGTCGCGCGGGTGGCTGACAGGTGTCCAGCCAATCTCACTGACATGCAGAAGCCCGTCCGCGCCGCCAATGTCAACGAACGCCCCAAACGGGCGCAGGCTGCGTACCTCGCCGTCTACCACCGTACCGACCTCAAGCTCCTCAAACAGTTGGGCTTTGCGACCGGCGCGGTACTCGCGTTCCGCCAGGCGGTACGAAAGAACAAGACGCCGCCGCTGACGCTCGACTTCGATCACCTTGACCGGGAGCTCCTGGCCCACGATCTGTTGCAGCCGCTCATTGCGCTGCTCTTCATTCATGTTTCGGGGCAGCCCCACCACATGAGACGCCGGGATGAACCCGCGCAAATGGTCGAAATCGGCCAGTAGACCGCCCTTGTTGAAGCCAACTACCCTCCGCACCGTGATCTCGCCGCTCTCCAGCATCTTCTCCGCAACGAGCCAGTCCTTCTTCTGCAGGGCATCCGCAATACTCAGAACCAACATGCCTTCATTGGTCGTGAGCTTGCTCACCACCACCGGCACCGTCTCACCTTCACGCAGCGTTTCCACATACTCTTCCTCGAGCCGGTTCAGGTCCGACTGAGGAACTATCCCATCCCGCTTGGCGCCAATGTTGACCAGCAACTCGTTCGATCGTACCTCTACGACGATGCCTTCCCGAAGATCGCCTCGTTCTGGCAAACTGAGGTCCTCCTCTTCCGCGAGGTACTGCTCAAAAAGCATTTCGTCGGTCTGTTGTTCGGGATCGACCGGTTGCTCTTCATCGGCCTGCTGCGCTTCGTCAGCCTGCGGCTCTTCATCAGCCTGCGGCTCTTCATCGGCCTGCTGCGCTACTTCAGCCTCCAGCGCTACGTCGACCTGCTGCTCTTCACCGGCAATTTCAACTTCGGAGTTCTCGGCCTCGTCGCCTATCATCTCAGACTCTGACATCATCGAATTGTCCACCTGTGAATTGCGTAATTGTCCGCAAGACGGCCGGTCTGCCGACTTTGCAGCCGAAAACCGCAGGACACGGTTTCCGCCCTGTCCTGTCTACTATAGCCCTTCATTATAACCACCTGTTCAGGTGCAGTCAAGCACAAAAAAACCACCGGACGTGACGTAGTAATTGACCAATTTCGGGAAAAATATTCCATATAGGAGACATTTGACCTGCCTTCTGCGTGGATTGGCGCTGAGCCAACATGCCAATCGCGACCACCCGCTTCGTGACCCGCACAGCACCGAATACCAGGCCCACGCACGAACTGCTTCGGACTGCCTCTCCCCCCACGAGCCCGGCGTCAAAGTTCGACGCCGCCGCCAGCCCCTGCCAACCAACCGTCATCCCTCCTTGGCCTCAGGGCCGCCGGGCTCCTCCGTACCCGGGCCCGGCTTCTCCTCATTCAAGCCCGCAATCGCGTCCCGGAGCTGTGTCCACGCCCGTTTCAACAACGGGACCGCAGTCGCCTCCGTGCTCTGACGGGCAAATTCAATCCTCACAAAGCCGTCTGTCAGACGCGCCGCCGCTTCCGCGTCTTCGCTCTCGACCTGGGTCCCCAACCGCGCCTGAAAACTGTACGGCGTCTCCCCCGGGCGCCGCCGCACACCGTGCTCCGCAGCGCTCTCCAGCGTCGAAACATAGAAATAGCGGACCTGCTCATCCGGCGCCAACCGCCCGAGCATCAGCTCATCCAGCCAGCGGCGCACTCGCGAACGGCCTGACTTCTCCTTCAATTCCTCATCCGGCGCCAACCGCCTCGATCGCCACTCGTTGAAAGCGTCCCCAATCTGCTTCCAACCCTGCAGAAACTGCCGCAGCCAGGCCAATATCAACTGAAAATTAACGCCCCGACCCTGAAGATAGATGTACGTCGCATAGCCGAGCAGCAGCACGATGATAATCCAGAACACCGTGCCGCCCAGCCACGGCGGCGCCTCCGCCGGTTGCACCTGCTCCATCTGCGGGGCAGTAAACTCCGGTTGCTCGCGCGCCGGCTCCTCGACTATCTCCTCGTCGCCTCCGAAGAGCATGGCAATCAGGCCTATGATCAGACCCATCAGCAGGTAGATCGCCCCCGAAATGGCCCGCATCACCAGCCCCATCAGCTGCGCCAGCCGGAACGTCCCGCCCAACGGCATCAGAAAAGCCGCCGCCGCCACCACCAGCAGCAGACCGAACGCATAGAACGGCCAGTTGCGCACGATCGTGGCTTCACTGGGCAACTTTGCCAGCTGCCACCGCGCCCGCAATGCCGCCAGATGCCCGAACGTCAGCAGCAGCAGGCCCAACACGAAATAGACGATCGCCGCGCCGATGACGCCCCCGGCAATATCCTGCCGCACCAGCGCAAAAAATCCGTTCGAGCCCATCCCCACCTGGCTGGCCGCCGTCAGCACGATCAGCAACATCCCACCAATCGCCCAGCGCTCGCTGAATCGCCGCACCAGCGCCCCTCGGTCGCTCTGTATGCGATGATCGTCGCCGCTGATCGGTCTCGACGCTGCCTCCAGATCGGCAAGTTCGTCCGCCTGCAGGCCCATCGCCAGAAAATCGTTCGTCACCAGCACCGCCATCCCCCAGGCGATCAGGATAAACAGAGCGTTGATGATGAACACCAGCGTCAGAAAAACCCCGAAAGGCTGCAGCACCATCGCCGCCGGCGCCGGCCATCCCTCCACGGTCGCCCACAGCGCGATGCGCGCCGCGAACAGGATCAACCCCAGCTCCGATAGACGAAAGCTCATCGTACGCCGCTGCCGGTGCTCAGGACGCACCAGCATCGTCGTCGTATAGCCCCCCACCAGCGCCGCCCCGACCGATGTGATCCGCAGGACATTCAAGTAGGATTCCGGCAGCCCCGGCCCAATATGCCGCACAAACGACGTCAACGCCACCACCAGACAGCCCACCAGCGCCGCGATCACCGCCGGACGCAACAAAGAGTCCTGCCACGCATGATCGAAAGCAGCCTGATATCGTCCCCCGTCTGTCTCAGCCATCTGCCCCCAAACCCATCCCAATTCAATCCACTAACCACTAGGGCCTTATGCTAGTTGTGAAAGGCCAATTTCTTGATTTTCAGATAGTCAGGTGCGCCCAAGAGACGGTTGATATAGATGCAGAGGGTATGTGCAGCCAACTTAGTGTAGAGTCGAGCACACAAGCCCCACAACGTATGGGCGCGGTTGGTTTCAATCGAGAATTGTGCTTCGAGTTGACTGGTGACGGTTTCGATCATTTGGCGGATCGAGTCATAGAGGCGGCGGATGTGTTTGGTGAGTTGTTTTTTCTGGTTTTTGCGCCGTTTGCTGAGCAGGCAGATGCGATTGTAATGCCAGAGGTCCTCAGCTGCCGGTGCGCTGACGTAGGCCTTGTCACCGATGACGATGCGGTTTTTGTGTCCGGCAAGGAGCTCGCGGCCGACAGCCAAGTCAAACTTGCTCGCCGGAGCTAACTCGAAGTCGATAATGAGGCCACCCAATGTGATCAGCATATGCAGCTTGTAACCGAAGATCATTATCTTCTTGGAGGAAACCGGCCCATAATCGGCCCCCCAATCGGACCATCTGATGCGCGATTGCGGCGCCAGATGGAATTTAACCACAGGGACGGGCAGGCTATCGACGACACAATGCTCGTCCCAGTAAAGCTCCGTCCTGGCCAACATCATGCGTCGCATCTCGTTGATGGTCCCCATCAAGTTTCGTCGCCGCCGATTGAAGCGGCTCTGATCCGGTATGATCGGAAACTTATCCCGATGTGCCTGCATATGACTGAGCATCTCCGTTTCCACGTCCCATCCCAGGCACTCGCCGATGAGACTGATCGCAATCAATTCACTGTCGCTACACTTAGGCTTCGGCCCGGGTCGTCTCAAATGTCCTTCCAGTTCCTTGTACATGTCGTCAACCAGCACATACACCCATAGACAGAAGTCGTCAAAGTGGGCTATCATTCGATTGGTCCTCCTGGTGAGCTACCTTGGTTGGTGGAGACTTCCAAAGTTATCTCACCAGGGGACTTTTTTCAAACGCTAACTAGCATAAGGCCCCACTAACCACTGACTACTGACTACTGCCCACTGACTACTGACCACTAATTCTGCAGTTTCAACAGGTCCGATTCCCAGATCGTCTGATGCGAAGTAATGCCCAGCGCCTCCGCCTGCTCCTGTATGCGCTTGAACTGCGGCTGCAACGTGCACACCAGCGCATACACATTCAGTCCCCGCCGGTACATGCCGTGCAGTACCCACACCAATTCCTCGGTCAGCCGCGGCGTCACCACCACCAGCGTCGAACCCCAGCTCAGATGCGCCACCCGCCGCGGCAACCATGTCGGCAACGCAATTGGAGAGCGCCACACCTCCTCTTCCGAACGCCCGTCCGTCGCACCCTTCGGCGCCCTGCCGTTCCGGTTCGATGACTCCCCATCTTCTTGGCGCATGTCCCGCATCTGAATACGCGCCAGGATCTCAAGAATCCCCATCAAGTGGCCGCGCCCGTTTCGCGAGGGGACCTCCAACACCTCCGCACCCGTGCGCGGGTCCTCCCCGTTGCTGAGAAAACCTATCTCCTGCCTCTGCTCCGCCACGTGACTGGCCACCGACGCCGCCAGCACCACCGCCCATTCGCTCCCGCTGTACTCCTCCCGGTAGGGGAAGGCGCTGCGGTCCAGGTCGAGTACCACCGTCGTACTCAGCGCCATCGAAGGCTGGAACTTCTTCACCAGCAGCGTGCCCTCGTGCGCGCTCGCCCGCCAGTGAATGTTTCGCATGCTGTCGCCGCTCTCGTACGGCCGCACGCCCGCCATACGCGTCGGGTCCTGGTATAGCCGGTGCGGGCTGCGCATATCGCCGAATGGCAGCAGGCTTGGCAGTCCCAGGTCCGCCAGAGAGTAGACTTTGGGGTAAACGGTAAGCAGGTGCGCCGTAGTCTCTTGCCACGAGGATTCCGCAAACCCGAACAGATCGCCCGTCTGCAGATTGAGCGGGCCGACCTCATAGTAACCGCGTCGGTGGCAGTGCAATTCAAACTGGCGCTTGGTCAGCGACCGGCCGCCCACGCTGATCACCGTGCTGTACTGTTCGATCGCTCTCAGGTCTATCGGAACATTCTCTTGCAGTCGCAGCCACGGGATCGGAAGCCGGCTTCGATTCAGAAAGTTGATATCGCTGTGGATTCTCTCGCCGGCAAATGCTCTGGCCGGAACCCGCCTCGATACGTGCAGGTTGCGCAAACTGCGCCGCGTCCACCAATGACTGATCAGCCACACGCCCCCCACCACGTAGAAGACGTAGTAGATCCAGTCCATTCGCAGGAAAACCGCGAATGCAAACAGAAAGAGAAGCAAAAAGAAGAGGTCGAACAACTTTCTATTCCTGTCCCTCGGTCGCGGGGACCACCGCCCACTCCTCCGTCTCGTCGCCCAAATTGAGCGCAGTCTGTTCCAGCAGCTCGGTGATGATCTGATCGGCCGTGCGCCCGCGCAGCGCCGCGTCCGAGCGCACGATGCAGCGATGCGGCAGGGCCAGCGGCGCCAGCGCCTGCACGTCGTCCGGCAGCGCGTAATCGCGGCCCCGCAACGCAGCCCGCGCCTGCGCCCCCCGGTAGAGCGCCAGCGAACCGCGCGGGCTCGCCCCCAACGCCAGGTCCGAATGGCTGCGCGTCGCCTGGACCAGCCCCACAATATAGTCGCGAATGCTTTCCGCCACCGTCACGTCCCATATCTGTTCCGCCAGCTCCGGCAGCCTGTGCCCGTCCACCACCGCCTCCAGCGTCTCGATCGGATGCCGGTGCCCCAAGCTGACCAGCATCTCCCCCTCCTCCTCACCCGACAGGTACCCCAGGTTCAGTTTGAAGAGAAACCGGTCCAGTTGCGCCTCCGGTAGAGGGAATGTGCCCTCATATTCCACCGGGTTCTGCGTCGCAATCACCATGAACGGCCTCGGCAGCGGGCGCGTCAGCCCATCCGCCGTGATCTGCCGCTCACCCATGCACTCCAGAAGCGCCGCCTGCGTCCGCGGCGTCGCCCGGTTGATCTCGTCCGCCAGCAGAACATGCGTAAACGCCGGGCCCGCAATGAACTGAAACTGGCGCGTCTCCTGGTTGAAAATGCTCGTTCCCGTAATGTCGCTGGGCAGTAGGTCCGGTGTGCATTGCAGCCGGCGGAAATCCACCCCCAGGCTCACCGAAAGCGCCCGCGCCATCATCGTCTTGCCCACGCCGGGCACATCCTCAAGCAGTACGTGTCCTTCGCATAGCAACGCGATCAGCAGGTGCTCGATCACCTCCGCCTTGCCCACGATCACGTCGCCGACATTGTTCAGTACGCCACGCGAAAAATCCTGTGCGGTCTCCATGCAGCCTCTCTATCTGTGGTTCGGGCCGGGTCTCATCATCGCAACAGTCCGCCGCATCACGCCCCGCCAAACAGGCGCAGAACACGCACATTCGCGCCTGCAACCAGCGCGCCGGTAGACTTGTGATGGGCATACAATTTCCGCCGATTGTACATCACTCCACCGAAATCAGCGAACCCGCCCCCCTGAACGGTACCGTCCAAAACAGAGGTAATCTCCCATGCACCTTAAGTGTCAGCAAACCTACTCCCAAACATCACATCCAACCCAACAAATCGCCCAACCACTGACCACTGACCACTAACCACTGCAGTTGTGCGGTCGGGCCTATTCGGCCCTCCCTTGTGCGGGGGCTCCGCCCCCGCAACGCCCCCTCTCCTACATTCCCCACCGCAGCAAGTGTGTGCGCATTATGACCTTGTCCACCCGCTGCAACCGTGCTTCGACCCCATCCCCCAACCCGCTCCGGTATGGCCAACCCTCGCACCTGCACTCACACTCCCATACGCGGCGTCTCCCCCGTCCCCACCCAGATCTCCGGTAGGGGCAGGCCTTGTGCCTGCCCACCCCCCAATCCGCGTCACCCCCTCCATCACCCCCTCAACCCACCCGTAGGGGCAGGCCTTGTGCCTGCCCACCCCCCAATCCGCGTCACCCCCTCCATCACGCCCTCAACCCACCCGTGGGGGCAGGCCTTGTGCCTGCCCACCCCCCAATCCGCACCCCCCTCTCCATCACCCTCAACCCACCCGTAGGGGCAGGCCTTGTGCCTGCCCACCCCCCAATCCGCGTCACCCCCCCATCACCCCCTCAACCCACCCGTAGGGGCAGGCCTTGTGCCTGCCCACCCCCCAATCCGCACCCCCCTCTCCATCACCCTCAACTCCCCCGTAGGGGCAGGCCTTGTGCCTGCCTACCCCCCAATCCGCGTCACCCCTTCCATCACCCCCTCAACCCACCCGTAGGGGCAGGCCTTGTGCCTGCCCACCCCCCAATCCGCGTCACCCCCTACATCACCCCCTCAACCCACCCGTAGGGGCAGGCCTTGTGCCTGCCCACCCCCCAATCCGCACCCCCCTCTCCATCACCCTCAACTCCCCCGTAGGGGCAGGCCTTGTGCCTGCCCACCCCCCAATCCGCGTCACCCCCTCCATCACCCCCTCAACCCACCCGTAGGGGCAGGCCTTGTGCCTGCCCTCGCGCCGCCCAAAACGTCACCACCCCCTTTTCCCAAACGATCCCTTCAGCGCACCAACACCAATTTCCGCCGATTTCTTTGACCTGACCGCAGCTTTGTGCTATCGTCTCCTGGCGTGTGCAGCGCTTCCTGCCCCCGTAGCTCAGAGGATAGAGCAGAGGTTTCCTAAACCTTTGGCCGTAGGTTCGACTCCTACCGGGGGCGCTCTCCTCCGCATTTCCCCAAAAAAGGTGGCAGAATAAACAAAGGTGGGAGACGCAACCGCGCCTCCCACCCTCGCCCTTCTGCCAGTTTTTCCCTTCCGAGAAAGCTCTTACGTCCCCGTCGTGAACGGATACAACTCGCGGCCAAGACGCCGGAATGGCAGATCGCGCAAACTGTGGACGCTCGGCTCCGCCACCACGTGGATTGCGCCCGCCCACGACTCAAACCCCGCGCGAAAATGCGTGCTCGATTTCACACAAATGTACCGCATCTGCCGCGGGTCCAAACCCAGCGTCCGCGCAAAGGCCGTATCGAAGGGCTGTTCCCGTCCGCTCACCAGCAACACGTGGATCCCATCCTGAACTACGTGCGCCGACAGGCCCATGTTCCCGCTCAGCCCCGCATACATCGGCCCGTCATACCGGAATACCCCGTCCGACAGCGCCGCAACCTCCACCTCCATCGACACCGGATCCCCCTGCAACGGTGAAGACTTGCCTCCCACCTCCAGCGCCAGCCGCGCGCCAATGCCCGCCTCGTGACAGATCGCCGCCGCCTCAGGATCGACAATATAGAGCACGCAAGCGTCCTCCAAACCCATGTCGACAAAAGTCTGCAACACGCCCGTACTGTCGCCCGGCGAACCGCCGCCCGGGTTGTCATGCAAATCGGCCAGAATGATCGGGTACCGCCCCGCCGTCTGTGCCCTTTCCAATGCCGTACGCGCCGGCAGCAACTCCATCTGCCAGTCCTCCCGCCGTGCGTAAATCCACTCTCCCAACTGGACGGCCAGCGCTTGGGCCAGCTTCTGGTCATCGTCCGTCACAATGTAGACTGAAGCCCCCATATCCGGCACGTCGGCCAGGAAAAAGCAGGTGGCAATCGAGCCGCACACCACGCCCGGCAAGGACTCGATCCGGTGCAGCTCAGCGATCGCACTCCGCATTGGCGGATGCGCGGTCACCTGGTTAAGCCCCCAGACCATCGGAATCTGATGCAAAGCCATCGTCGGCCGCAGACCCTCGCGCACAATCCGCACCAGCACGTCCGCACACTCGCGGCCGCGCGCCGACATGTCGACCTCCGGATAGCTCTCCCGCCCGATCAGGACATCCGCCATCTCTACCATCTGCTGCGACACGTTCGAATGAATGTCGAGCTGCGCCAGAACCGGCACCCCAGGACCGACCGTCTCCCGCACCGCCGCTAGCAGATGACCCTCCGCATCTCCCAGCCCATCGGGCCCGTCCAGATCCCCCACCGACATCGACCCGTGCAGCTCCAACAGCACGCCGTCCAACGGCATCGCCTTCGCGATCCCGTCCAAAATGCGCCCCAACAGTTCGTCATACAGCGGCCGCGGCGTCGGCGCGCTCGGGTGAGGTTCTCCAAACAACGTCGGAATCAGCTCGAAGTCATGCGCTTCCGCACCCTCGATAAAGCCCCCGATCGGCGTATTCGTCCCCGCAAACGTACTCAGTATATCCTCGCCTTCGAGCAGAAACCGCTCCCGATAGCTCTCAATCGTCGTCGGTACCGGCGTGAACGTACTGCTCTCATGACTCAGCCCACCCGTCGCAACCCTCATCCGACACTCCCCTCTTGAAGCCAGCTTCTCACTCCGAACCCCTTACTGACCACTGACTACTGACTACTGACTACTAACCACTGCCGTCATCCGGCTCCGGCAGCACGAGACCGTGCACAAACCCCCCGTCAACCCGCAATATCGAGCCGGTTGCGTAGTCCGCATCATCGCTGGCCAGATAGGCCGCCGCCTTGCCAATATCCTCCGGCACGCCAATCCGCCCCCAGGGAATCCGCTTTCCGCCTTCCGCTATCTCCTCCTCGCTGTAAAAGCTGCGTTCACCCGGCGTATCGATCCATCCAGGATTGATCACGTTGACATTGATGCGGTCCCCTGCCAGCTCCGCCGCCATCGTCCGCCCCAGGTGATTGATCGCCGCCTTCGACATGTTGTAAGCGCCGCTGCTGGGAAACGCGATCTCCTCGTGCACCGAGCTGATGATCACGATCTTGCCCCGGCTGCGTCCCGTGAGCGGCTGCTTCAGCATCTGCTGCGCCGCCAGTTGGCACGTGTGAAAAACGCCGAACTGCGTCACTTCAAACGTGCGCATCACGTTCTCCCACTTCGCCTCCACCACCGGCTCCCGGATCGACACCGCCGCATTCGCCACCGCCACGTCAAGGCGGCCAAAGCGCTCAACCGCCCCCTCGATCATCGCCGCAATCGCGCTGCGGTCCGAAACGTCCGCCTGCCACACCAGCGCCTCACTGCCCATCTCCCTGATCTCCTCGGCCGCGCTGTGGGCTTCCGCCTCCGAAGTACGGTAGTTCACCACCACATTCGCGCCCTCCTCCGCCAGGCACAGCGCGATCCCGCGCCCAATCCCCAGCGACGCCCCGGTAACCAGAGCCGTCTTTCCCTCAAATCGTCTCATCACAAAACTCCATTTCTAATGCACTATCTCTCGAGCAAAGAACCCGCATGATCCCTGAAAAGTGTTCTTCGCGCCCCTTCGCGTCTCTTCGCAGATAAAAATGAGATGTTCTTCGTGGCCCTTCGCGGATTATCCTCAACTGAACCAGTAGGAGTACAACTCCGACTGCCACAAATGGAAACGCAAGCGCACCGTCCGCCCCGCCAGCTCCCTCAACCCGCGCCCGCCTCGCCACTGAACGCACTCGTCAATACTGTCCATCATAACCGGAACGCAATCATCCTTCGTGTAGCCATCTACAGCCTGCCCGCTACCGGCATCTATCACTTCGGCGATTACCCGGCCCCGCCATGAATCCGCGTTCACACGCAGGTTGTCGCCGCTGACCTCGATCGGTTTCGTCAGAACCGACCCCCACTCAATGCCTCCCTTGAGCGAAACGAACCCGTCCATCCGCAGCCGCGCCATGCACATTGCGCTGCCATCCAGGTAACGCCTGTTCAGGAGGTCCTCAATCGAAAGATTACGATACCGGAAGCCCATATAGTAGAACCACAGCTCGTTGTTCCTCTCCACAGGCCTGTTCAGAACTACGATCTGCCCCGTATCATACGTCTCGCCGTCACTCACCGGCGATAGCTCCAAAAACGGCGCCCGACCCGCCACCCGCTCCCAATCCAGCAGATTGCGGCTCGATGCCAGTTCCACCGACTTGCGGCTGTCTACGTTCTCATACATCGGCGGATGTTTCCCCGCCCAATGGTGCATCACCGGCGTCGCCAGGTAAAGCCCCTCATACGGAAATATGGGGAAGTTGTAGACGTCCGTACGCCACTCCTCCGGCCGGTTATAGATCGGGCTGCGGTAGGCCGGGTCGTCGAAGAACTTCTGCAGCCGTTCAAAACCGTTCTCCTGATCGGTCTGATCGGCATGAAAGATCAGCCCGTGCTCCTCCCAGTCAGCGAAATTCTTGCTCGTGTACAGCTGAAAGGAACGACCGTAAGGCCCGTTCCGTTTGGCCGCCGCTATGAACAGCCTCTCTGTCTCGTCATAGGTGAGGTGCGACTCGTCATGACTGTGCAGAGACGGAACATCCAGCTCTTCCCAGTGCAGGAAGTCTCCCGACACCATCGAGCGCAGTTCACTCTCCCCGTATCGCAACCCCTTGAACCGCCGGCTCGGGTCCGGATCATGCGGATCGTGTACCGGCCCCTGCAGCATGCCTTGCGCGCTGGGCAGGATGTTGTTCTCTAAGCCAACCGGTGTGCCCCGCCAGGTCTGCGCAGGATAGTCGTACAGGCCCAGGAAGGGCTTCTCCCAGTTCACGCCGTCCTCCGAAGTGGCGTAACAGGCGTACCTCTCAACGACGGCCGCCGCGCCCGTACCATCCAGCTTGACTTCGGGATCCAGCCCCTCCGCGCCGGTCAGGTAGATCATCTTGAAGATCCCCTCGTCCGGCAGCCACACCGGCGAAGTCCGAACCTGGATCGAGTTGTTCTCCCAGCGGTACTCCGGCCGGATCACGACATTTTCACGCGCCTTCTGCGGCTGGTGCAGCTTGCGCGCCAGATTGTCGATCGCCTCGACCTCGTGATCGTCGATAAAGAGATGTTTCATTTCGGACCCTCTTTCCTGGCAAAGACTGTCTTAGAAGTGCCCTTCGTCCCGCAACATGTACAACTGCGACGAGCGGTCGGCCAGCGGCAGCTCCACCGGCCGGTTCCCCTGCCGCTGCGACTCGTATATACCCATCACCATCTCCAGCGACGCCACCCCGTCCTCTCCGTTCGAGCTCGGCTCGCCCCCGTCCTCGATGCAGCGCACCAACTCCTCCACCGCCAGCTGGATCGAGCTCGCTTCCTCAATCGCCGGAAACGGCTGTGGCTCCAGCGTATACCACTCAATCCGGGGATCCGGCTCATTCAGGCGGTCCGTCGTGTCCACGCCCAGCAGCCACTGGTTCCCCGCATACTCAAGACTGATTACGCCGTCTGTCCCCTGCAGTTCAAGTCCGAACCGCGCATAACGGGTCAGCTCATTGGCCATACTGACCGCGCTCACCCCGGAATGAAAGCTGAAGATCGCGTCGCTTATATCTTCCACCCTGAATTCGTGCCGGTGCCGTCGGTGGGCTGTCCCTATCACCGACTTGACATCGCCCGCATATATCCTGAACAAGTCAAACGTGTGCACCGCGTCGTGGATCAACGGCCCCTCTTCGTCCGCAGTCCACGCCGGAAACGGCTTCACCCCTTGGCAGATGCCCAGCATCGAAATCAGATCGCCAATGGCGCCGTCATCCAGCATCTCCTTCGCCTTGATGAAAGCCGGGTTCCAGCGCCGCGAATGGTTCACCGAAAGCACACACCCCGTGCTCCGGCACGCCGCCACGATCGCGTCCCCATCCTCCAGACTCAGCGCCAGCGGCTTCTCACACAGAATGCCCTTCGCCCCGTTCTCAACCGCCGCCTCGACAATGTCCCGGTGCAGCCCCGGATGCGTCGCCACGCACACAATATCCAGCTTCTCCTTCTCCAGCATCTCCCGGTAGTCCAGGTAAAGAGCGTCCACATCCCACATCTTCCCAAACACCTGCAGATGCTCGTTCCCCCGGCTCGCCCCCGCCACCAGCTCCGTCTGCGCACACACCGCCACCCCGCCCGCATGCGTAAGCGGCGTCGGCGGGTCCGTCTCCCAAAGAGTCCCAATCCGACCGCAACCAACCAGCCCGGCACGATAAGTATTCATGGAGTTCCTTTCTGTGGATTACTGAGGCAATTCTGATGTTGAGCTGCAACTTCGCTCAGTAAGACGGGGCAAACCGAGACACAACTGGTGTCGTTGACATTTCCCTCCAGCCAGCCATCCCACTGTAGGGGCACCCCTCGTGGGTGCCCTCCCGGGCCCGCAAATTTTGGATCATTTTATCGTCAACGACTGCCTGTTACCCCTTGAGCGAATCGGCCAGATTCCCTCGGCGATTACAACGTGCAATCTTGATTGTTAGTCGTTGGCCTCGAAAATTTACTTTGAGGCGGTTCAGCGTACGGAGTTGCTTTGGGTGGATTCGTTTGCCGTAGAACACTACAGGAATAAGTTTGGATTCCATACCTCTCAGCGCGACGCGTACAGCGAAGTTTGCCCCTTGCTGCAACTGCCCATGTACTTCAGATGCATCTACATTCCCGGCCTTCAACTCCGCCGGTACCGTAAGGAGCTTGCCGTCTGTGTCGACCAGAAATATTACCAAGTCGCATCGACTTCCTTCAAGCGAGTGGTCGGGAAACGCGCGATCTGCGTCCACCGTAATTCGTGGCGAAGGCACGCCATCCAAATAAACCCGGCAACCCTCACGTCGGTGCGACCGGCTAAGATTCTCTTCCCCTACTCTGGACCTGATCGTGTCTAGGACTTCACCCCTGCTCACGCGCAGCGGCTCCTGCTAGTTCCTGGAACTGGTTCTGCAGTGCCGCTGACCGGTTGTAGAGCGCTTCCGCAACGCTTTCGTATTCCTCCGGCTCAATCCCTTCAATCCTATCAAACGGTATCTCTTCAATCGTCGAACCGGAAGAATCGTCTTGCTCGCGAAATAGCCAGACTCCTACCTCCTCAGGCAGGAGCGAAACTGATTCGGCTGAATCGCTATCATGTTCCTTCGATAGTCCCTCTAATTCCCCCTCGCGCATCAGATTAGCGAGTTCCATCAGAAGCCAGTCGCTGTGGGTGGTTACGACTACCTTTACGCCAGCGCGAACGAGGCGAGCCAAGGTCCGGGCCATCTGCGTCTGAGCAGCGGGATGCAGATGTGCTTCAGGTTCTTCAATAATAAGCATGTCGCCAGCGGAAACGATGCCTCGTAGAAACAGCACAACCGGGGCGAGTTCGGTCACCATTGACGACGCCCGCGCCAGCCGTATGTCCTTCTCGGTCTCCCAGGGCCGGTAGACAAACTCCGGATATCCCCCTGCGATGGCTCGATTCGACCTGATCCGCCCTGCAAGTGTTTCTCGCTCTAAAGCATCCGCGGCCTTGGCCATTGAACCCACGCTACTACGGTCTTCCTCAAAAAGGATCAATTTTTGCAAGAAATCTGATATCATGCCCGAAAAGGTAGGAAGCTCTGGAAAGCGCTCCATTCCGACGCGAGTTGACCGCGCTACTAGAGAGCTGGCGATAACGCGGTGGCTCTGCATAATGCCACTACGGGCGGCCGGCAAGTAATGAGTTTCACCATGCCAGCCCGCAGCACTAGCGAGGTGCTTTTCAAAAGAGTCAAGAATAAAAGGGCTTGTTATCCAAGCATCTTCTCTAAGGGAGTCCTCAAGCAACTGTTGAAATTGCTGCAGTTCTCGCCTGATTCCTAGCTCTTCAGCTGACCATCCCTTTGGGAGAAGTACAATGTCTTCGACTTTGCCATCTGTAGATAAACCAGAATCAGTAACACACAACGCGTAGCTCCACAGATCTTGCTTCGCCTCACTGGCCCTTAGGGAAATCTCCATTTTCGCGCTTGCGGGCAACCGGACCAGTTCAGAAACTGATTCAAGATCGAAGCAGCGCTCCAGTTCAATTCCAATGAATTCACCCAAAGAAAAAGGATCTCCTATGGTGATCCAGGCGGTATCTTGCAGATTAATGGGAAAGTCCGAGAATTTGAACTGCCTACCCTCTGCATCCAGTTTCGCCCTAAAATCTTGGATATCCTCCTTGGTGAAGGCATACCCTCCTGGCAGGTTCGAATCTAAATCAAAAAAAGGACGCCTTTCATGATCTATGACCGGTAGCCGTCGAAATCCACCCATTATTTGCCGCAACGCATAAACCAATACGGCGAAGTAAGTTTTTCCGGTGTTGCTGGGACCAACAAGAACTGTCAAAGGGCGTAAGTCTACTGCTCCACTCTCGATAGGCCCGAAGTTTTTTACCGAAACGCGAAAGTCTGGCGGGTCACCCCAATGAAGACCCTGGATTTCGGTAGTCTCGTGTTCGCACATATTGAGGTTCCTGCGTTCCCCATTTCGTCATTCTTACCCGGGCGGATCTGGATGTCCGAAATGCCCGCGCTCAGGGCAGGCTGACGTCCCTTGCACTTTGACAAGTGCTCGTTGGGACTCGACGAAGTCCGTACCTGTCTATTTCACTTAACGTGCGCCCCGCAGATGCTGTTTCGCCCCATCAAGAGCTGGTCTCAAGACCAATGCGCTGTTACCGATGCCGCCATACTACCAGTCCCAGTAGATGGTGGACAAGTCAATTCACGGGAGACAAACATCACACCCGCGAAATCCGCCGCCTGAACGGCCACCGGTACCGCAACCTCTGCCTCTCCCTGTACTCCTCATCCCCCGGCGTCGGCGCCGTCACCCGCCCAAACATCACCCAACCCATCACCAGGAAAGCCACACTCAGCAAAAAGACCGCGCTGTGCGGCGCACCCAGTCGCAACAGCCCAACCGTCACCAGCGGCGCCACCAGTCCCCGCAGCCCCACCACCGTCGACTGGATCGCCGCATACTCCGTCACCCGTTCCGGGTCAGCCAGCTGGATGCCCGCGCTGATCCGCCCCAGCTCGAAGCCCGCCATCCCCAGACCCCGCGCAATAGCCGAAGGCATCAACATCCACAGGCTTTGTGCCGACATGTAAGTGAGCGGCGTCACGATCGAGAGCGCCGCGATAGCCCGTACGACGAATAGACCGCCCCGCTTGTCGATCGTCCGTCCCCACACAAGATAGCTGAAAAACCAGGTGATTGACTCCACCAGGCCCAGCAATCCAATATCAGAATACGAGAGCTGCAGGCGGTCCACCTGCACGACCGGGTATAGCGGCCAGCTTAGCAGCCCTCCCAGCCCGAAAAGCGAGTAACTGACCAGGTAGACGGCGAAATTCCTGTCGCTGCGCACAATCTGCCACAGATCGGAAAAAGTCTTCGTCTGGCGCGGCGGCAACTCCCCCTCGTCGAGGTCAATGCGCGTGAACAGATATGTGGCCAGAATGCCGAATAGCGCACCAATCGGGAAGAGGACCTGGTACCCTACCCTGTCCAAAGCCCACCCTGCCAATGGCGTGACCAACAGGATGATCGAAACGCGCCCCATCCGCACCGTCGACATCACCTTACCCCGCCCGCTCTCAGGATAAATCTTCTGGATCACCCGCGTATAGGCCGGGATCACAAACGCTTCCAACAGCCAGAACACGATCCCAATCGCCATCAGCTGCACCGCGCCCGTCACGAACGCCGTCAGCAAAAAGAGCGAACGCCCCAGCAGCCAGCAGAATACAATAATGTTGATCGTACGCCGCCGCCGCATCAACACGATGCTGAATGACGTGAAGACCGAGCCGACAAAAAGCAGGGCTGTATACAGCGCCAGCATATCAACCGTGGCGCCCTGACGTCGCAGCACAACCTGCGTAAACGGGATAATACATGCATAAAAAACGCCGTAAGCCAGCGACATCGAAAGCTCGATGTGCATGACACGGCGCACAGAGGGCGAAAGTGAACCGGCCAGGGCCGTCTCGACCCAAATGACGGTTCGACTCACTAATTCTTTTGTATTCATCTTTGCTCCAGCCTCAGGCACCACTGCCTGGCGTTATGCGTGCGACCTGTACTCAACACTCTACTTTCGGGCCGGAGCGTCCAACAAGATGCAACGGGCGAACTCGTCCCAAAACGCAACAACCCGGCCCGCCTCCACGGCAGCACCGGACATCACCAATACCGTATCACAGACCCACATCCCCGCCAACCGAACCGGGCCTCTGCAAGCAATGATTCTCCAAACCGCTCTGCCCAGCCTTATCTCCCGCTCGGCTCCCACTGACCACTGACTACTGACCACTGACCACTGCTCTTCTGGGCGGTCGGGCCTATTCGGCCCTCCCTTGTGCGGGGGCTCCGCCCCCGCAACGCCCCCCCTCCTAACAACATGCCGCGACGCCAACAGGTCTCTACGCCGACGCGCGGCACGCCGACCCGTCCACGCGATGCCAACCGCTCACCGCGCCAGCACAGCCACCGCGTCCTCGCAGCCCGACCACACGCCGACGCCGACGAGCTCAGCCGCAACCACGCCCGGCCCGCTCGGCCGAAGCCTGTCTGAAAGTCGCCGATATAGGTCACAACAGACATTCAATTTCTGGTCGATCTGCCATATACTGAAGACGCAGTTCCCAATCAAAAACGCCCGGTGACGCCAACACGTCCCGGGCCCGGCTCACAAGAGGATCCCCCATGAGCGCCCCCCAGCATAACACAGACCGCCTGGATCAAGTAGAGAAACTTCTCGCCGAGACCGCCAAAAGGCAGAATCAAACCGAACAGTTCGCCCGCTCTACATTGCAAGCGATCGGAAAAACCGGCCAGGTAATCGCCGAAACAGGCAAACTGGTTGCCGGCAACGCCGAGCGCATGGACCGCGCCGAACGGTTAATCTCCAATTGCGGGAAGACGCTCGCCCAAACGCTGGAAATGACCGGCAACAACGCTGAACGTCTTGACCGCGCCGAACAGCTGATCTTCGGCAATACAGAACGCATGGACCGCGCCGAACAGCTGATCGCCGCCGGCGCCGAGCGCATGGACCGCGCCGAACAGTTAATCTCCAATTGCGGGAAGACGCTCGCCCAAACGCTGGAAATGACCGGCAACAACGCTGAACGTCTTGACCGCGCCGAACAGTTAATCTCCAATTGCGGGAAGACGCTCGCCGAAACGCTGGAAATGACCGGCGACAACGCTGAACGCATGGACCGCGCCGAACAGTTAATCTCCAATTGCGGGAAGACGCTCGCCGAAACGCTGGAAATGACCGGCAACAACGCTGAACGCATGGACCGCGCCGAACAACTGATCTTCGGCAATACCGAACGCATGGACCGCGCCGAGCAGTTAATCTCCAATTGCGGGAAGACGCTCGCCGAAACGCTGGAAATGACCGGCAACAACGCTGAACGCATGGACCGCGCCGAACAACTGATCTTCGGCAATACCGAACGCATGGACCGCGCCGAACAGTTAATCTCCAATTGCGGGAAGACGCTCGCCGAAACGCTGGAAATGACCGGCAACAACGCTGAACGCATGGACCGCGCCGAACAACTGATCGCCGCCGGCGCCGAACGCATGACAGAAATCAAACAACATCTCGCCGATGCCGCCCGCAACATGGCATTCATGCAGGCGCAAATGAGAGGTCACACCGCCCAACCCGTGCCGCCCGCCCATCCGGCCCCGGACCAGGAGTAACCTCAGCCCAGCCCAGCCCAGCCCGGCATAGCAGAGCCCGGCCCGGCCCGGCTGTCCAGCTTGACGCCGCGCCGTGATCCTGGCGTCGCGTTCGACGCGCGGCACACCCCACAGGGATTCAGGGGATTTCAACGGCGATTACGGGGATTAACTGCGGCCAGCTAAGCAGGCTAGGCCAGCGCAGTTAATCCCTGTAAATCACTTTAATCCCATCAAGCCCTGTCCGCCACGCCGGGAGTTTCGCCAACCTACCCCAAACCGGTCCGCGCCGCCGTTCACTTTTCAACCACCCTGTTGTACACTTCAAACGCAGTTTCCAATCAAAAAGCCCGGCAGCGCCAGCAACGCCCCGGGCCCGACTCACGAGGAGAACCCCCCATGAGCAACCAGCAGCATAACACAAACCGCCTCGATCACATCGAACAAACCCTCGATAAACTCACCCGCGCCCACGAAGACGCAGCACAACACCTGAAGGCCACAAACCAGACACTCGCCCGCCTCGCCGAACTGCTCACCCGCGCCAACGAACAGTCCAACCAACGCATGGACCGCATCGAACAGCATCTCGCCGATGCCGCCCGCAACATGGCATTCATGCAGGCGCAAATGAGAGGTCACACCGCCCAACCGGTGCCGCCCGCCCATCCGGCCCCGGACCAGGAGTAACGTCAGCCCAGCCCCACCCGCTCAACGCGACTCCAGCAGGTCTCGATACCGACGCGCAGCCCGGCCGCGTTGACGCCAAATCCCGCCGCTCCGTCGCCCGACGCACAGCGCACCCACCACACGCCGCGATGCCAGCCGCGCCCTGCGCCTCCGTACTTCCCGCCCCAGCACGCTCGCAAGCGCCGGCGGCATTCGCCGCACGCCTGCGACCGTCACAGGCCCACCCAAACACCAGCTGTCAGTGATCAATGGTTAGTGAACGGCGGCAGGCCTGGCCAGCAAGCTGCAATTGCTAACCACTAACCATTGACCACTAACCACCGCAGTTCTGGGCGGTCGGGCCTAGTCGGCCCTCCCTTGTGCGGGGGCTCCGCCCCCGCAACGCCCCCCCCAACAACATGCCTCATCGACCGGGTGTCGATATTGGTAACAGGTGCCTAATCGAAGGTGTCCAGCCAGACCACGTCCCGCCAGTCCCCGAGCCAATCTTGCTCAGACAAACCCGCGTCACTCTCTCCTCACTCCTCTCCACTCTCTCCTCGCCTTTGTGCCTGCCCTCGCACCCTCCCCAACTGACGGACTCCACCGTACGGCCAGACCTGGCGCCTGCACTGCGTCTCGCCCAAAGACGGTAAACAACTCCATCCACCTCTGGCGCCGATTCCCCGCCAGACTGTTCCCACCACAAATCTGGGATGCACCCACCACTGAAGTTGAGTTGACAACTACAGAGTTTGCGTTTAGCCTAGTCTCGGACTGCACACAAGCCTGTGCACGTATCGTTCGCAGAACGTGGATCGCGCTCACCTGTTCCCACCCGCCCGGCGCGCTCCACTTTCAACTCGTCACGTTACTCTACCCAGAAACCAGTGATGTCTGCCTCACACTCAATGAGTCCCTGCGCTCGCTTCCGCACTTCGTACAGCCTGCTCCTCCTACTGCCATTGCTTGCGTCCGCGCTCGCCGGCTGCCTCACCCCCGTACGCGCCGTCCCCACGCCCACACCCTGGCCCACACCGGTCCCCTCGGAGCAGAAGAGATATACCGTAACCCGCGGCACCATCGAAGACCGCTTCCAAATCATCGCCGAAGTCGCCCCGCTACGCTGGGAACCGCTTGCCTTCGCTGTCGACGGCAAACTCGGCTCCGTCCTCGTAAACGAGGGCGAACCAGCCGAAGAGGGCCAGATCCTCGCCGAGCTCATCATGCCCGACCTGCTCGAACAGCTGGAGCAGGCCCGCCTCGACCTCTCCCGCGCCGAAAGCGTCCTCTGGGTCTACGAAAACGAGCTCACCTTCGATCTCGAAAGAGCCCAACTGGAGGCCCGACGCGCCGAGCTGCTCATGCAACAGGCCCACGAGGCCGGCGACACCACCGAGATCGCCCTCCAGGAAGTAGCCCTGCAAATCGCGCAAGTCAACCTGCGCGAAATCGAAAGCCGTGTAGACCCATCCCTGGAACAGGCCGTAGCCCGCGCCAAATTGGCCGTCGCCGCCCTCGAACGCCAGGTCGAAGAACGCCGCATCCGCGCACCCTTCACCGGCCAGGTCGTCGCCGTCGGTATCGGCCTCAACAGCATGCGCGGCCCCCTCGAACCGCCCCAGCGTCGCGCCGACGTGCCCGCCTTCTCCCCCTTCATCGTCATCGTCGAACCCGAACCCGTGGAACTGATCGTCTCCAGCCAGGCCGCGCGCGCCGCCGACCTCGTCATCGGCAAAGAGGTCACCGCCATTCATCGCTGGGCACAGGACCAGCCCTTTCCCGTGCACGTCGCACAACTGCCCACCATATCCTCCGGCGACCGTTTCATCCCCGGTTTCCCCGGCTCCATCCACCTCACCGTTGAAGGCGAAACGCCCCCGCTCGTCGCCGGAGAATTCATCAACATCCAGGTCGTCGCCGCCGTGCGCGACGACACGCTCCTGCTGCCCGACGCCGCCGTGCGCCGCTTCGGTGGACGCACCTTTGTCGTTGTCCAGGATGGCGACCGCCAGCGCCGCATCGACATCCGTACCGGCCTCGAAAGCCAGGGTATGGTCGAAGTGCTGGAAGGTCTCGAAGAGGGCGATGTCATCTTAGGTCGATAAATGCCCAACCGTCTCCCCTTTCTCGGGCTGGCGCTCCGCCGCCTGTTTAGCAGACCCAGCCTGACCCTGCTGTCCCTCCTCAGTATCGTCCTGGCAATCGGCATGGTTGCCAGTATCCCCGTCTTCTCACAGGGCGTCAGCTACCTGCTGCTCCAGGACGAGCTCGCCCACATCGGCTCCACCTTCCACCGTCCCCCCCTCACCATGCGTTTCTACTTTATCGTCCCCAAATCCGCCGCCCTGCCCCTCGATAGCGCCCTCCGCCTCGAACACGAATTTCGCCGCATCGTCGAAAGAGAGACCGGTCTTAGCGTCGCCGAAACGCTCACCTACGTCGCCAGCCCCGGTATGACCGTCCAGCCTCTGGAAGACGACACATCCTACTCCGAACTCAAAGAAAACATCATCGTCGAGAATATCCAGTTCGCCGTCGTCACCGATATCCGCGACCGCATCGACATCGTCGAGGGCCTTCCCTTCGGCACCGAAACCGCCGACGGCACCGTGAACGTCTGGATGTTTGAAGAAAAGGCTACCGAGCTGGGCTTCCAGGTCGGTGAGACCTACCATATGGTCGAAGGAGCCAGCGGAAACGAGATACCCATCACCGTTGCCGGAGTCTGGAAGCCGGCTGAACTCTCCGACTTCTACTGGTCCGCTACCACCATCTCCTGGCGCAAACTCCTGCTCGTCACCGATAACACCTATCGCCGTTCCGTCGAGCCCGCCGTCAGTCGCCGCACCGGCATCGCCGTCTGGTACCTCAACCCTGACGAAGAATCATTGAAACTCCACCAGGCCGATTCCGTCGCCAATGGACTCCGAACCGTGCCAGGCCGGGCCGATCTGCGCTTCACCGGCACCAAAATGGATGTCTCGCCTGAGTTGCCACTGAATCGCTATCTGCAGCGAAGGGCCAGCCTGTCCGCACTCCTCGTCGGCTTCAGCCTGCCCGCCCTCGGTCTCCTCCTCTTCTTTCTCTGGATTCTCTCCCACGTCACCGCCCAGTTCCAACAGGAAGAGGTTGCCATCCTCGCCTCGCGCGGCGCCGGACGCCGCTTCGTCGCACTCCTCATCCTTCTCGAATCTTTTCTCCTTCTCATTGTCGGCATCCCACTCGGGCTCGGCGCCGGCTATATCATGGCCCGCGCCATGGGATTGGCCTCCGGTTTCCTCTCCTTCACCCCCCGCGCCGGGATCCCCGCCACCATCTTTGAAGTGGACTGGCGGCTCATCGGCATAGCCGTGTTGCTGCTCCTCCTCGCGCGCGGCATCCCTGCCCTGCGCGCCGCCCGCGGCGGTATCGTCCAGCACCTGCGCGCCCGCTCCCGCCCGCACGCCGCCATTACCACCCTGCTGCTCATCGGCGACGGCGCACTCATCGTCCTTTCCTGGTATGCCTACCGCCAGCTCAGCCAGCGCGGCACACTCGGCATCATCGGCTGGGAGCCCAGCGGCGATCCCTTCCGCGACCCGCTCCTGCTACTGACACCATCTCTCTTCGTCTTTACCTCAGCACTCGTCCTCACCCATCTCTTTCCCCTGCTCATGGGGCCTGCCGATCGCCTCGGAAACCGCCTCCGCTCTTTCGTCGCCTACATGGGCCTCACCCAGCTGCACCGCCAGGGCAGGCACTACTCCGGCAGCCTCTTCCTAACCATGGTCTGTCTCAGCCTCGGCGCCTTCTACGCTTCGATGGCCCTCAGCCTCGACCAGTGGCTGGCCGACCGCATCCACTACCAGGTCGGTGCCGACTTCCGCTTCCAGCAGGGCATCCCCCCTCCCGCCATGGGCGGCCCTGCCTTACCCGACGAGGAGCCCGACCCGGAAGTCGTCAGCGCTTGGTTGTTGCCCGTTGACGACTACAAGGGGATCCCAGGTGTCGAAGACGCTACCCGCGTCGCCGTCTTCAAAGCCAACACAAGCGTGTCCCGCCAGATCGACGCCGTCTTTCTCGGCATCGACCGTTTCGACTTTCCCCGCATCGCCTTTCACCGTTCCGACTTCAACTACGCGCCCCTGGGCGAAATGATGAATCGGCTCGGCATGTATCCCAACGGGATCCTCGTTTCCCGCAACTTCCTGCGCCGCAGCCGTCTCCTCGAAGGCCAGACCACCAAGCTGACAATGTCGATCAACTACGGCTCCTTCGAACACGAATTCCTCATCGTCGGCGCTTACGACTACTTTCCCACCGCCTACCCCGAGGATACCGAAGTCTTTGTCGGTAACTTGGACTACGTCTTCGATCAGGTCGGGGACGAAAGCCTGCACCAGATCTGGATGCAGACCAGCGATGAAGCCGTCCCCCAGACAATCGTCGACAGCCTCATCGAACTCGGCATCTGGCCTATCCGCATCCGCGACGCCCGCGCCCTCCTCACGCTCGACGAAGAAAGAGTCGAGCGCATCGGTCTCTACGGCATTCTGTCCGTCGGCTTCCTCGCTTCTACCCTGCTTGCCAGCCTCGGACTCCTCGTCTACACCTATGCCTCCCTCCAGGGACGCCTGCAGCAGATCAGCGTCATGCGCGCCGTCGGCCTCAAAACCAGGCTCGTCCTCGCCATGGTCGGCGTCGAATACCTGGGCGTAATCCTATTCGGCGTCCTTTGGGGCGTGGCCATCGGCGTCGCCACCGCCTGGCTCTTCGTACCCTTCTTCCGCGTAAGCGGCGATCCCATCTTTGCCCTGCCCCCCTTCGTGCGCCATATCGCCTGGGGCCAGATCGGCATCCTCGCGCTCGTATTCGGCACAGCCCTATTGGGTTCCCAGACCGTAATCCTCTATTGGAGCACGCGTCGCGATCTCTTCCAGGTACTGCGCATGGGACAGAGGGAGTAACAGCATGACCCAAACCGCCGCCGCAAACGGCACCCCCCTCGTCGTCTGCGACAATCTGGTCAAAATCTATCAGATCGATGAAATCGAAGTCGTCGCCCTCCAGGGCCTCGATCTCGAAATCCGCCGCGGCGAGATGATGGCCATCATCGGCGCCAGCGGCAGCGGTAAATCCTCCCTCCTCAACATCATCGGCGGCCTCGACCGTCCCTCCGCCGGCCAGATCACCGTCAACGGCCGCAACCTGCTCAAGGCCCCCGATAAGGAGCTGGAGGACTACCGCCTCAACGACGTCGGCTTCGTCTGGCAGCAGTCATCGCGCAATCTCATCCCCTACCTGACCGCCCAGGAAAACGTCGAGCTCCCCATGATCGCAGCCCGTGAACAGGCCGCGCCGCCCGCAGAGCGCGCACGCGAGCTCCTCGACGCCGTCGGACTCCTCAGCCACAGCCACCACCGTCTCGCGCAGCTCTCCGGCGGTCAGCAGCAGCGCGTCGCCATAGCCGTCGCCCTCGCCAACCAACCCCAGATCCTCCTCGCCGATGAGCCCACCGGCGAGGTCGATTCAGTCACCGCCAACCAGATCTGGCAGCTCCTGCGCGACCTCAACCGCCGCTTCAACCTCACCAGCATCATCGTCAGCCACGACCGCGACATCGCCCGCATCGTCGACCGCGTTATCGGCATCCGCGACGGCAAAATCAGCACCGAGATCGTGCGCCAATCCCAGTCCGGCCTGCTTGATGACCAGCTGTCCGCCGCGCTGGACGGCGCAGAAAACGTCCCGCTCGCCACCGATGAGCCCGTTGAGGCGGCCGCTAGCGCTTCCCTCCAGCTCGAAGAGCGCGTCGTCCTTGATGCCGTCGGCCGGCTGCAGATGCCCCATGAGTATCTGGAACAGCGCGGCATCGGGCGCAGAGCGGTCGTCCAACTGGTCGAAGATGGCATCCTCATCCGCCAGGCACAGGAACAGCTCTCATTTACCGGCGGTGCCGGCGCCTCACGCGCCTACCCCGGCGAGGAGGACGACCTGGCCGCCTGGGCACAGGACCCGACGCCCCGCCGCAGCCGCCCGTGGTGGCGCAGGCTCCTGCTGGGCGCACCCCGCGAAGTTGAAGAAACGCCGGACGCAGACCAGGCTGACAATCCCTGGGCCAAAGGCGTAGCCTCCACTCCGGAAAGCAGCCTCGATACGCCCGCAGACAGCGCGCGCGGCACGCTTCAGTGGAACAGTGACGCCGCCACCCGCGCCGCCTTCGCCCCGCCGGACCCTACCCCCGACCCCAGCCACTCCCCTGCCGAATCCGGTGACCTGGTGATTTCCGAATTCTACAGAGGACCACTGGTACAGGTCAGCGATCTCCAGCGCGTCTACTCGGTCGGCGACCAGTCCGTCTATGCCCTGCGCGGCATCGACCTGACCGTCCCCCGCCGCTGCTTCGCACTCTTTCGCGGCCGTTCCGGCTCCGGCAAAACGACACTCCTCAACCTCATCGGCAGCCTCGACACGCCTACCGCAGGCCGCGTCTCCCTCTTCGGCCAGGACATCGACAGGCTGACCGCCGACCAATGCGCCCAGATCCGCCAGCACTATATCGGCTTCGTCTTTCAGGCCTTTTCCCTCATCCCAACCCTGTCGGCCCAGGAAAACGTCGAGATGACCCTCCGTATTCTCGGCCAGTCCGCCGCCGACCGCCGTCGCCGCGCCGCCTACTGCCTGTCCTTGGTGGGCCTCGGCCGCTGGGCCGATCACAGACCCTTTGAAATGTCCGGCGGCCAGCAGCAGCGTCTCTCCATCGCCCGCGCCCTCGCCCACGGCCCCGCCATGCTCATCGCTGACGAGCCTACCAGCGACCTCGACAGCGAGACCGGCCGCCAGATCCTCGAACTCTTCGCACAGCTCGTCGCCGAGCAGGGCATCACCGTCCTCATGGCCAGCCACGATCCCACCAGCGACGACTTTGCCACCGAAGTATACGAGCTCCAGGACGGCGAAATCGCCAACCACATCACCAACGGCCGCGCCAACTAAAACCCATCAACCATGACTCACAATGGCGAAAGGCGTCCCCCTCCCCAACCCAATCACCAATCAATCGCTACTATCACTGACCACTGACCACTAACTACTGACTACTGCAGTTGTGCGGTCGGGCCTATTCGGCCCTCCCTTGTGCGGGGGCTCCGCCCCCGCAACGCCCCCTGTCCTACAACATGCCTCGCCGGACTTGGTGCCTATATTGGACACGTGCCCAACCGAAAGAACTCCGCCAACCCACCCCCCGCCAGCCCCACCAAATCCCCGCAGATGCGGGCCCTGCCCCTGCCTCCGCCCCCCACCCGCGCCGACTTCCCCTTCCCCCTCAAACGCCCCCGTAGGGGCAGGCCTTGTGCCTGCCCTCGTCCCCCAACCAAAGAACAACCTCCCCCACCGCCCCAAAACCCGCGCCTACAAAAAAAGTGGATAGCGGGCCCATCCCCACTATCCACTCTAACTGACCACTGACCACCGACCACCGACTACTGACTACTGACCACTGACCACTGCAGTTCAAGCACAGGAGATTCCACCATGTCCCAGACTTGGCGCGTTGCCATCGCCGGCTGCCATCGCATGCTCGACAGAAAACCGGCCAATCACAACTTCGCCACCGCATTCGACGCCGTGCCCGATACCGAAATCGTCGCCGTCTTCGACCTCGGCGCCGATACCCGTCAGGCCTTCACCGACTGCTGGGGAGACCACGTTGCCGCCTACGACCACTTCGAAAGCATGCTGCAGCAGCAACAACCCGACATCCTCTGCCTCGCCACCAGCCAGAAGATGCACGCCGACCAGGTCCAGCAGGCCGTCGCCGCCGGCGTCCGCGGCATCCTCAGCGACAAACCCCTCGCCACCAGCCTCTCCGAAGCCGACCGTCTCCTCAACGCCTGCCGCACCGCCTCCGTCCCCCTGGCCTTCGGCCTCGACCGCCGCTGGCTCGTCTCATACCGCCGCCTCGCCGAGCTCCTGCGCGACGGTATCGTCGGCCAGCTCCAGTCCATGATCATCTACGGCATCCCCAACCTCATCAACCACGGCTGCCACTGGTACGACGTCGCCCTCCACCTCGCCGGCGATCTCGAACCCCAATGGGTGAGCGGCTTCGTCGAAGATACCTCTACCGAGCCGCCCGACTCGCGCCGCCGCCTCGATCCGACGGGCCGCTGCATCGTCGGCCTGCAAGGAGGCGTCCACCTCTACTTCACACCCGGCGGCAGCCAGCGCCCCGCCTTCGATGTCATTGGCGATCAGGGCCGCCTCACCATCATGGACGACGGCCTCCACGCCTGGCGCTGGCAGGATCCCGGCGCGCCGCCCCAACCCCTGGCCATCCCCCACCCCGAAGGCGACTTCCCCTCCGGCACGGCCATCGTCCGCGACCTCGTCGACGCCGTCGCCAGCCGCGGCAAAACCGCCTGCGACGTCGAAGAGGCCCGCCGCGCCACCGAAATCGGTTTCGCAGTCCACCTCTCCCACGCACGCCAGGGCGCGCGCATCGACCTGCCCGCCGCCGACCGCGACCTGCGTATTCCTTCGTTCCCGTGGGGAAATGAGTAGGGGTGCCCTGCCTACAACTTACTCAGTCGGCCCGATAAGCCGCCGCCACCTTCTGAAAGATAGCGACCACGTCGTCTATCTCCCGCGTGCTCCAGTTCTCATGCAGCGAAAACGTGAAGTGGCTCTTCAGCATCGCCTGCGCATTGGGACAGGGGAACTCGCGATTCGGGTCGCCCTTGTATAGCGGACTGGCCCAGGGGTAGCCGCTGCTGCCAAAAACGCGCCGCTCCGTGTACCACGACTGCCGGTGCGGCATCCCATACCGGTAGTCGTCCGTAACCGGCAGGCCCTCCGCGCGCAGGCTCGCGCAAATCCTCTCCTTGTCGCACGCCGCCCGCTCCGGGTAAAACGCCACCGGTATAAACCAGTAGCTCGATTCAACCTCCCGCGCCGGCTGACTCAACGCGATCATTTCCAGGTCCGCCGTACCTTCGATCAGCTGGCCGACGATCGCCCCTCTTCGTTCGATCATCTCCGGCAATTTGCGCAGCTGAATCAGTCCGAACACGGCTGCCAGATCCGTCTGGTTGAAATTCAGCGTCGCCTGCATGTTCGTCGCGCCTTCCGGCAGAAAATGGGGCTTGCCCCGGTCGGCCATCCTTCTCACCGACTGGTATAGCGCCTCATCCCGCGTGAAGACCATGCCGCCCTGTCCCCCAGAGCTGTGATTCTTCCCCGAATTCGTCGAAAAGGCCGATAAGTCGCCAAAACTCCCCGCAAGCTGCCCCTTGAACCGCGCCCCGTGAGCCTGCGCACAGTCTTCGATCACCGCAATCCCGTGCCGCCCCGCCAGATCCATGATCCCGCCCATGTCGGCCGGTTCGCCCGCGATATGCGGCACGATAATCGCACTCGTGCGCGGCGAAATCAACGCCTCGATCTGCTCCGGCCCTGTATTGAAGCTGCCCGGCGCAGAGTCGGCGATCATCGGGATCATGCTCTGCAGGGGGATCGGCATTATTCCCCCCGGGTCCGTAAACGGGCCGATAATAACCTCGCTGAACGCCTCCAGCTCCAGCGCCAGCAGCGCCACGTAGATCGCCGCCGACCCCGAGCTCACCGCGTCCGCATACCCGCCCCCCAGGTACTCCGCAAACGCCGCGCAATACGCCTCCTCCTCCTCACCTTGGTACGCGCCAAGCGTCCCCGTAGCCAGCACCTTGTCCATATACGCGCCGACCGCCTCCCTTTCCTCTTCCCCGATATGCCCGCGCGCCGGCAACGGCGCCTCCCGCACCGGAGCACCGCCATCTATAGCCAGCTTATTTGCACTGTTTCCCATGCCTCAGTCCTCCAGTGTGTATTCGAAGCGGCTGCTGGCCGGCAGGTCGCCCAGCCAGGCGGGGACCTCCACATCCGGCCCCGAGCGCACAATCCATAGCTCCTTCCTGTCCGACCCTTCCACCGTGCACGCCGCCCAGCCCGCCCCGGTCAGGTCACTGCCGTGCCACGTGACTGAGGCAATGCGGGGTCCGCCTTCGTAAGGATGAAAAACGCTGAGAAATGCCGTGCGCGACGCATTCCGCTTGCGGATCATCAGGTCCTGCACATCCTCCGCCGGGTTCCCGGGCGCCGGCCCCGCATAGAGAGTCGTCCCATCACCTTCGGCCATGAAAAGCTTCATGCCCGTTTCCCCAAACTGCCAGTCCAGAGCGATATTGTCTAACGCCGGTCGCGTGCTGAGGTTGTCTATGTACTCGTATCCGTCCCCCTCAAGTTCGGCAGGCACAATTGGAACGCCATCGCCAAGCGGCGCCAGCACCCCGCGATTGCGAAAGATCCAGTCGATGCGGCGCTCCCTCTCGCCATCTACCAGGAAAACATCCACAAAATAGTCGCCCCGCGCCAGCACCGCCCTGCGCATAGCCACCCCGTCGTAGACCTCGGGCGCCTCTTCATCGACACCGTATGTCGGCTCGTCAATGCCGGTGACAACGTCTTCTCCCCACCTGATCGCAGCGTCAGCCACCTGAAACGGCCCTTCCGCCCGAAAGGCAATGCTCCGCCCCGCGCCCGCCGGCTGCGACTTGCCGTCCAGCACAATCGTGTTATGACTGATCGTCTGGCGGTACCAGCCCTGAAACAAATCAATCCCGTACCCGGGCGTCCCCAAATCCGGCGCCTGGCGTTCCCCCCGTGCATAAACAGTCAGCCCCAGCTTGTCCGGGTGCCCGTGACCGCCCCCGTGAACCCCGTACTTGAGCAAAACATACTGCTCGTTCGCTTCCGACCGCAGCGCCTCCCCTTCCGGCTGCGTACGCAGAACTGCATAACCGGAAGCAGGCATCTGAACGCTTGGCAGCGCCAGTCCCTCTTCCGAACCCGATTCCAGCTCGGTATCTCCGTACAGGAGCGCGTCCAGGCTCTCCCGCGGCCCGTGTCGATACGCCCGCGCCAGCACCTGCCCGAATAACGGCTCGTCGAACCACGCGTTTCCGATCTCATAGAACGCCGGCGCCTTGGGTACCCCGTGGCAGCAGTCGTCGTTCAGACCCGTGAAATACCAGCAGTCATTCGTCGCCGGCAAACTCCCATCCGGATACGCGCACAACACCGGCGCCCGCAGCACAGCCGCCAGCGCCGGATGCTCCCGCAGGTCCCACGCCGGCAAGTTAGCCGTCGCCTTCGCCAGCAGCAGCAGTGCCGCCACAGTATAAAAATGATAGCTGAACGAACCCTCAAACCACAGGCCGTCCGCCAGTATCCCCTCCCTCGCCTGCGTATGGAAGCCGTACTTCCCGTCAATCGCGAAGGCCAGCAGCTCCTCACTCCCCGTCACCGCCCCGATCGTCCCAATCGCCGCGTTGTGCCAGCAGGCAAAGTTATGGATCCCGCCAAAATGACGCGCCATCAGAAAATCCGCTGCCGGACGCAGCAGCTTATCGACGATCTCCTTCTGCTGCCCCTCGCCGAGCGTAGAGCGAATCAAATCGTATGACCACGCCAGCGGAATCGACCAAACAGCCTCATCCAACGTACTGAACTGCGCAACCCCATGGTTATCCGGCCGCCAGCCCGAATATGCCTTATACCCATCATACGCGTCAGCATACCCCAACAGGATCTCCTCCACCCGCTGCCGGTTCCCCTCCTCCCCCTCCAGCTTCCACAGCACCGCCATCCGCAGCGCCGACTCCGCCAACCTGTTATTCACCGACCAACGCCACGCCGAATCAAACGGCTCCCCACTGAACGTCTCCCCGTCCACCGGACACCGATGGAGCGTAGGCGAGTCCGGCTCAAACACCAGCTGCACCGCATGCTGAGGACAGAAATAGTCGTGATAATACCCGCCCGGCAGCGCCTGCACACCGACCGGGCGGGCAAAGAAGTCCTCGACTTCATTTCGCAACAACCCAACCGCCCCCGCAAACTGCGGCAGCCCCGCCCTACTCCGAATCTGCGCCCACTGTTCTTCTGAAATAACTGACGTATTCGTCATATCGAAAACTGTCCCCGGAGATAATGTACTATGATGAGAGGCTCACTATCCTTCCCAATACCCCCTGTAGGGGCACCCCTTGTGGGTGCCCTCGCGGACCCCCCACCCCTTGAGAACTTCCCTAAACCCTATGTCCCCCCGTAGGGGCACCCCTTGTGGGTGCCCTCGTACGCGTCACGTCTCCCTGCCCCCGCCTTCCCGCCACGTCCCGTAGGGGCACCCCTTGTGGGTGCCCTCTTTGTAGCCTCACACCCGCGGCAGCTTCCCGAAACACTGTGTCCATCGCGGACTGACAACACTGCGGGCCTGCGAATTCCAACTCAGACAATCGTCAACCAATCCTGGTCAATGGCCTCCGAGAGTGTACTGCATCCCACTTTGAATTAGTGCTTGAACGCTTTAGAATTTCTTCAGGCCTTCTCTATTCTCCGATGCCGACCTCAAAACTGTGCTAATCTGAAGGACTCAGGAGCGGCACGAGGCTTGACAATTTCCTATGGCTGAAACAAGAACATATCAAGAGACACATCCCTGGATAAACTTTCAACTGGACCTGCGCAGGGTGGATTATACGCTATGGTTTCAGCTGGGAGAAGTGCAGGCAAAATGCGCACAGGTCGCTGGTGTACCGCTTTTGCCTGACGTTGAAGAGTACTTGCATCAGGTCTTTCTGGCCAAGGGTGCGCTGGCAACGACAGCCATTGAAGGAAATACGCTTTCGGAAAAGGATGCCCTTGAGTTGGTAAGGGGAGAACTCGAACTTCCTCCTTCAAAAGAATACTTGGGGCAAGAAATAAGGAACATCGTTGACGCCTGTAACAACATCCCGGAAGGCATTCTGTCCGGTGAACTTTCTGAGCTAACGGTTGACAGGATAAAGGAGCTAAATGCCCTTGTCTTACATGACTTGCCTCTAAGGGAAGATGTTTCTCCTGGACTGATTCGAGATTACGATGTTGGGGTAGGGCGATACCGCGGAGCGCCCCAGCAGGACTGCGAGTATCTTTTGACGAAATTGTGTAGCTGGCTCAATATCGAGAGCTTACTTCCAAACAAGGAATTCAAAATTGCCTCAGGAGCTCTGAAGGCGATCATTGCCCATCTTTATCTGGCTTGGATCCATCCCTTTGGCGATGGCAATGGGCGAACTGCGCGCTTAGTGGAGTTTCAACTACTGCTGTTAAGCGGAGTACCGACGGCGGCAGCCCATCTCCTGAGTAACCACTACAATCTGACTAGGACGGAATACTACAGGCAACTTGACTTGGCGAGCAAGTCGGGCGGCGACGTCGTCCCCTTCATCAAGTATGCCTTGCAAGGCCTGAATGACGGTCTGAATGAACAGCTCCAGACTATTCGGGCACAGCAATTCCACGTTTTTTGGATAAACCATGTTCACAGTTCGTTCCGCCAAAAAGTAAGTCCCACAGATTTGCGCAGACGACAACTCGTGGTCGATCTGTCCGAGGAAACAGAGCCTGTACCGATCGTAAGACTACGCTACCTTTCTCCTAGAATCGCGGAAGCCTACGCTGGCAAGACCGATCGGACGATTCGGCGAGACGTCAATGTGCTTGAGAGAATGGACCTGATCAGAAGAAACTATGAGGGCATCGAAATCAACAGAGAACTGATGTCCGCCTTCCTGTCTCCAGTTATCGCGAGGGAGCAAACGAAGGATTCTTCGTAGATTTACTCTATTGCCGCTGAACAAAAGAAGGAGAGAAAGGACAAGCCTCACCCTCCTTGCATCCCCTAAGAGTGCAAACAACTCGATCGCAAACTCTTAAGTCGCGACTCCGCTCACGAACCCTCAGCCTCCTCCACCTTCCCCAGAAACGCCTGCCCGCCCGACGTTACCCAGGCCGCCCAACCCGTCAACACAAAGCGCGCCCCAATCTGAAGGTAGTGCCCAACATTCGCGTCCGTCACCAGCGTCCCGGCCGTCCTCCCCGCCGCAACAATCTGCTCCAGCGCCTTGTCAATCGTCGCCAGCACCTCCGGATGTCCCCCGCCGCCGAGATAACCCATCGACTGTGCCAGGTCGCTCGGCGCCACAAAAAACACGTCAATGTGGTCCACCGTCAGAATCTCGGCCAAGTTGTTGACCGCCGCGATATCCTCGATCAGAATGACCACCAGCGTCTCATCGTTGGCCCGGTCAAAGTAGTCCGGCACCCCGTATCCCTGCCGGCTCGTGTACATGCCCCGATTGCCTGCCGGATGGAACTTCGCCGCGTTGACGACCGCCTGCGCCTCCGCCTTCGTATTGACGTGCGGAACCACAATCCCCTGCGCCCCCAGATCAAACGTACGGTAGATGATCCCCTCATTGTTCCGGTTCACCCGCACAACCGAGGTCATGCCCCAGAGGTCGCAGGCTCGCGTCAGATCGGGAATGTCACCGTAATCCACCGGGCCGTGCTCCCCTTCAAGCCAGATCGCATCGAACCCCAGTGGCCCCAGCTGATCAATCATGTCCGTGGAGTTGTTACCTGAGAGGCAGACAACCGGCTCGCCCCGTTCCAGCTTGTGCTTGGCTCTGTTCTCTCGCATCGCTAAACGTCTCTCCTTCTGTCTGGATTTGAATCCATCGAATGGGGGATCATAGCACAATTCTGCGGCCTAATCGGAAAAAGCTCAACTTACGAAAAAGAGCGGCCCCACTTTTGGGGCCGCCCTGCTTGGTTCAGATTCACAATCGTGCTGCGAAATGGCCTTTCGCTTACTCCGTAGGCCACCCTTCCGGGATCTCATTCGCCGCAAGTGCTTCCGTAATGGATGCAGCTGCCTCTTCGGTCACCCACGCACTCCAGATGTCCGACCTGCTGTTCAGCCACCACAGAGCAGCGTCACTATTCGTGGCGTCACTGTTCGCACTCTGCCAGCGGGCCACCTCCTTATAGACTTCGATACTGAAGTCCCACGCTGTCAACATTGCAACGACGTCCGGCGCGCCGTCCACCAGGTCGGGATGGACCGCAACAAGCACGTCCGCGTCTTCGTATGCACAAGCTTTGTTCGATTCCCAGCACGCGTCGCTATAAGCCGGCTCTTCCAAACGGACCAGGTCCAGAATGAGAGCAGGGTCATTCGTGCCCCACTGGTATCCTATCCACGGTTCACCTTTCTCATAAGCGCCGTAGAGGTCGGCGTTCAGTGCCGCCCCGTCTCCCGGGTTCACGACGTGTACATGGTCCTCCAGATCGTAGCCGGTGACCTGGGCCGCATTCACCTCTTCACAGGCCCAGCCGATTACGCACGAGACGATACGTGCTTTTCCTCCCGTCTCTGCGCTCGCAAACAGCTCCTTGAACTTTTCGTCCTTCAGGTCTTCCACACTATCCAGATCAGGGTATTCCTCCTGCAGATAGGCCGGAATGACAAAAAACGACTGCCAGTCCTTACCTAGGCTCGCGCCTAGCTCAACAACCTCACCGTTGCCCAGGGCCTCGTACCAGGCCTCATCCTGGTTCGGCAGCCAGATCTCCAGGGTTACGTGCGTGTCGCCTTTACGCAAGCCCTGGAACAGCGGCAAAGTGGAGCCAAAGACGACATCCGTGGAATACCCATAGCCCTTCTCTACAATATACTGGGCGATACGGTTCTGGATCAGTGCACTGGTCCAGTTCAGGTCGCTGAATATAATCGTATCGATCGTGGGTGCCGGGGCAGCCGCCTCCTCAGCTGGCGCACTCTCCGCAGCCGGCGCGCTTTGCCCCGCCGGCGCACACGCTCCCGCGACAAAGAGGACAATCAGAGACAGTATAAGCAATCGATAGTGGACGCGCATGATTCTCTCCTATGGTTGTATGGTCAATGAAAGGCCGGCATCTGGAGCAAGCAGTCTCACAAAGGGTGCAATTACTTTGGGCCTCTGACTCGGCACTCTCCGTACTTCAGTCCAATAGTAGCCGCAACTGGTCTCCGTATCGACGATTTTGCCCTGCCCAAAGGCGGGTTTCCTTCTCGACGGCGCCTTGCCGCCTTCAATCGGGTGAAGTCTTGCCCCGTTAGCCTTTCTTTAAGTTTGTACCCACCCAGGCAACGTCAAGCGCATAGACAAATGCAAATCCAGGCCTGACAATCTTTTCTACGAACGCCATACCGGTGCCTTACCGCCACAATTGTCCCGAATGGGGCGGAATCTCTTTTCCGCGACCCTATGTTATCAGGCTTAGGACTGACGGTCAAACCGGCTCATCCAGGAACCTGTTCAGGTTCTGTCCCGGTCCGGAAGATCTGAAGACCTTTATTGGCCGTGCTGACCCGGTCCCTGGTCAGGTACAGTTGTCCGGGCCTGCAAGTCAGCCGGCCAACCCGGGGCGACAGCCAGCTACAAGCAACCGCGTGATCGGCTACCTGATTGACATGCGCAGACAGGCAACATGAAGAGCCAGCCTACTCATTGGGCCAGCCATCAGGCACCTCGTTTTCTGCAAGCGCAGCCTCGATGGCCGCCGCCGCCTCCTCCGTGACCCAACCCCGCCAGATATCGACATTGCCGTTCAGCCACCACAACGCCGCATCATTCGATGTTGCATCGCTGTTCCTATCCAACCAGGCCGCGACCCCGCGATACAATTCGATTCGGAAACCCCACGCCCGCAGCATCTCCACAACTTCCGGCGCCGCCTCGATCAGGTCCGGATGCACCGCAACCACAATTGTAGCGTCTCTGTAAGCACAGGCTTTCGTCGTCGACCAGCACTCGTCGCTATGTGCCGGCTCCTCAAGCCGCACCAGGTCCAGAAGTAGCGCTGGGTCATTCGTGCCCCACTGGTAGCCAAGCCAGGGCTCCCCCTTCTCGTACGCACCGTAGAGATCAGCGTTCAACGCCGCCCCGTCTCCCGGGTTCATGACATGCACTTGCTCTTCCAGTCCGTAACCCTCGATCTGCGTCGCGTTCACCTCTTCACACGCCCACCCGATCACACACGAGACCAACCGCGCCTTCCCGTCCGTCTCCGGTGTCGCAAACAGCGCCTTGAACTTCTCGTCCTTCAGGTCTTCGACACTATCCAGGTCAGGATACTGCTCTTGCAGATACGCAGGAATGACGAAAGCCGACTGCCAGTCATTTCCCAGGCTCTTGCCGACCTCAACCACCTCCCCGTTCGCCTCCGCCTCATACCACGCCTCGATCTGGTTCGGCAGCCAGATCTCCAGACTTACCTGAATATCCCCCCTGCGCAAACCCTGGAACAACGGCAAAGTCGCACCAAACACCACATCGGTGGGATAGCCATACCCTTTTTCAATTATGTATTGGGCGATACGGTTCTGAATCTGGGCGCTGGGCCAGTTGTAGTCGGCGAAGACGATCAGTTCTTTCGAGCTGGAAGGTCCAACCTCCTCGCCTGCGTCGGTCTGCTCTGCCCCAACGCAGCCGCAAATAGCGATCACGGCGAGTAGCATTATTGAAACCCTATAAGAGTTTCCTAAGATTTCATCCTCCCAAATGGGTGTACCTAATCGATGTAGGAAATGATGCAAAAGCCATTGGCTTCCAACAAGGTCGGCCTAGGCTGATCCGGACGACGCACCATCACTATTCAGACTTAAGCATCTATTTCAATCATAAGGCGGCAATGGTCGCTTGCGCCCCACTCTTCAATCCCGTTGAGCGCGTGCACTTCTATGCCTTTGTGGAAGCCCCTAGAAGCGAATGCGTAGTCCAATTGGTTCTCCGCGGTCGACGGAGACTGCTTTAGAGAGTGGAAAGTTGGAACATTTTTTGTATCAGGCGGCAAATAACTGGGCGTGGGAACTGCCTTTCTGCCATTTGGATACTGGGGTCCTAAGAACTCCAAGCCGACAGCAGCCATTCTGTCCCATACGGTACGTTCTCGAACACCAAATCCATCTCCAAAGTCGTCTCTAGTGCCAAAACAAATGTTTAGGTCTCCAGCCACCAGAATCCGGTGAGTGCTGGGATCCATACTGCCGATGAATGCTGATAAATCAGAAATTATGCGATGCGCCGACCCATCTGAGTAAATCAAGTTGCTTTTGACGGAAGGGTGAGGATCTTTCCATCGGGCATACATTGACACAGCGATGAACGGCTCCGAGTTCCTTGGGATTATCCTGGCGGCGGCGATCGTGCCTATGCCGCTGACGGCAATCTCGTCTTCCTGAGTCTCGCTTATTGGAGAGACCTGCTTGAACCATTCCACCTCGACCTTGTCCGACAGCTTAACCACCATCGGCCAACGATCTAGCAATCTTTCGAATCTGCCGAAATACCAGCACGAATTCCACGCATGGGAATCCCAGTGCTCCCGGCTGCCCGTCTGCGAGCCGGTAATTCCCTTAGCCATGCCGTTTCCGACTTCCTGAACTAGCGCGACGTCGGCATCCATCTGCAATAGTTGATCCCAGGCAGCCTGTTTCTTCGCGATGTTCCAACTGACTACTCTAATCATTTGCGCTCACTTAGAGGTTGCGGCGTGATACTTTCGGCTAGTTCCTGAACGAAGTACTTTACCGAGGCTTGGCTTCACAGTTCTGAGGAATAAACTGACTCGAGACTCTACTCCCTTGTGGCAGGGACCTACCCCGCACTCCGCCTGTCCTGCTGCTCCTGCGCCACCGACTGCGTCAACCGGTCAATAATGATCGCCAAGAACACAATCGCCAGCCCCGCAATCGCCCCGTTCCCCGGCTGGTTCTTCTGCAGCGCCCGCAGCACATTGTCCCCCAGCCCGCCCGCGGCCACCATGCTCGCAATCGTCACCATCGCCAGCGCCATCATCGTCGTCTGGTTAATCCCCGCCATGATCGTCGGCAGCGCCATCGGAATCTGCACCTTCATCAGCAGCTGAAACGGCGTCGTCCCAAACGCATGCGCCGCCTCCACCGCCTCCGCCGACACCTGCCGGATCCCCAGGTTCGTCAGCCGGATCACCGGCGGCACCGCGTAAATCAGTGTGGCAAAGATGCCCGCCGGCTTCCCCAGCCCGAAAAACAGCAGCCCCGGCAGCAGATAAACAAAACTGGGCATCGTCTGCATCCCATCCAGAATCGGACGCATCAGATTGTCCGCTACCCGGTTGCGCGCCGCCAGCACCCCCAGCGGCAAACCGACCCCTACGGAAATCACAACCGCCACCACCATCAGCGCGATCGTGTCAATCGTGTTTTCCCACAAATCCATGAAGCCAACGAACAGCAGCGCAAACAACGTGAACCCCACCATCCGCCAGCGCCCCACCGCATAAGCGAGGACCGCAAGTGCCGCCACCACCGCAGGCCACGGAATCCACTTCAACACATCCTCAATCGTTACCAGCGCATAAGCGACCGCGCTGCTCAGCCCGTCGAAAAGCCAGCTTATCTCTACCGTAATCCAGTCGACCCCATCGTCAATTGCCCCGCCAACAACTTCCCGCACCGTCTTCTCCAGCACAAGCGTACCGCCGTTGTCAGTCTCGACTTCGGTCCGCGATACTGTTGTGGGGAACTCCATGTCCCCGCCCCCTAGGCCAAATGACACAATCAGAACCACGATTACCAGACCCCACGCGATGAGCCAGTAATAGGTGGGCAGCGCCGTCTTGCTGCGCGGCGCCTGCGCATCCTCTGGCGGCATCTCTCTCCTGCCCGCCCCGCGTGGCGGCAGATCCGGCTCCATACCCTCAATTCTGAGTATGGCATCCATCCCAACCGCCCTGGCAGGCTGCTCCGCACCAGTCTGTGGGCTGTTTATCTGGGTCATGTCAAAAGCTCCTCTCTAGACCGCCAACCCGCCGTCGGGAAGCTCGTCGACCATTCCAGCCAGTAGGGCGCGCCGGTGTATCTCCCCCAGCAACCGCCCCTCTTCGTCTACTACCGCGATGAAATGTTCCGTTTCTGCCGCCAGTGGGATGATCTTCTCAATGAAAGTTGCCGGGCTCGTCGTCGCCAAACCCTCCGTCTGCGCAGCCTCCAGGACCCCGACGCGCTGGTTCGCCAGATCTGTAATCCCGTCCTGCGTGAGGACTCCCATGAGGACATTTCCATCCCCGACCACGTAGGCCGCCTCGGCATTGTTGTCCTGCATAGCGGCCAGTGCAGCGCGGCAGTCCAGACCTTCGTGAATGACCACCTCAGGCGCCTGCATGATCGACCCCGCCCGGATCACCTTCGCTCGCGACACGTCCTGTACAAACTCGGATACATAATCATTGGCCGGTCGCGTAACGATCTCCTCCGGCGTCCCCTCCTGCACAATGACACCATCTCGCATAATCGCAATGCGGTCACCCAGCTTCAACGCCTCATCCAGATCATGCGTGATGAAAATAATCGTCTTCTGCAGCGCAGACTGCAGCATGACCAGCTCGTCCTGCATCTCCCGGCGAATCAGCGGGTCCAGTCCGCTGAACGGCTCGTCCATGATCAGCACCTCCGGGTCCACCGCCAGCGCCCTCGCCAGCCCCACCCGCTGCTGCATCCCCCCGCTCATCTCACTCGGATAATAGTACTCCCAACCCCTCAGGCCCACCGTCTCAATCGCCCCCGCCGCCACCCTGTACCGGCTGTCCTTGTCCATGCCCTGCACCTCAAGCCCGTACGCCACATTGTCCAGCACGCGCCGGTGAGGCAGAAGCGCATAATTCTGAAACACCATCGCAATCTTGTCCCGCCGGAACTGCCGCAAGTCCTCCTGCGAGTAGCCCAAAATGTCTTCGCCGTCGAACTTTATCTCCCCCTCCGTCGCCTCGATCAGCCTGATCAGACAGCGCGCCAGCGTAGACTTCCCGCTGCCCGAAAGCCCCATCACCACGAACGTCTGACCCCGGGGAACCCGGAAAGCGACATCACGCAGCCCCACGACAAGTCCCAGCTCATCCTGTATCTCGTCCCGGCTCTTCGACGCGTGTTCCGGCCGCAGCGCCCGCTCCGGCCTGCCCCCGAACACCTTCCAAAGACCGCTGACCTCTATATGAAAACTTTCTTGAACCATTAGCAAGCCTGCCTGGAAATCTGTCTGGGGGGATGTCGCCAGTGGTAATTCTGTATCCGTACTCGCGAAAACGTATACAGTTTATTCGTCCAACTGTATACACTAACACGCTACCCAAATGGTTTCAAATTCTGTCCCTTCTTGGGTCCATCCCAAAATGAGGGCGATCTTCCCCATTCCTCGAATAGCGGCGGAGCCATGTCCGGTCCTCGATCAAAACTGAGGCAGCCAGGCATCTGACCACTAACCCCTGGCCCCTAGCCCCTAACCCCTGCAGTTCTGGGCGGTCGGGCCTAGTCGGCCCTCCCTTGTGCGGGGGCTCCGCCCCCGCAACGCCCCCTCTCCTACAACACGCCTAACCGAACGGGTGTCGCCATTGGTGACAGGTGCCTAATCGAAGGTGCCTGGCCCAACCGCGTCCCGCCAGTCCCATCAGGTCCCCGAACGTGCCGGCCTTGCACCAGCCCTGGACCCCCAAATCAAGGGACCTCCCGGTAAGGCCAGGCTCGGCAGCCGCCCTCCGTCTCTGCAACAGCCGGCAAACTGTCCCAGCCACCGCCGCCATACATTCCCAGACTGTTCCCACCCCAATTCTGGGATGCACCCCCCTTCTTGCCTGATCCGTCTCATAAACTGGCGAGCAAAGCCCTGTCCACCTCAATTCCGAATCCCGGCGCATCACTGGGAACCAGATAACCGTCCTCAATAACCGCCGTCCCCGGCAGCGAAACCATCTCCGCCAGCGGCACACCCGGTGGCGAAACACCACCGGACCGCTCGCCCCACGTAACTGCCGGCATCGCAAACGCCAGATGCTGCCCAAAGGGAGAGTTCATCCCCCCATGCGGGATCACCTCAATCCCGGCCCCCTCAGCAATGTGACAGATCCGCACACACGCCGACACCCCGCCAACCCACAGCAGGTCCGGCTGCCAGATATCCACCGCACGCTCGTTGGCCGCCTGCGCAAAACGCTGCGGCAAATACCAGTGCTCCCCCGTAGCCAGCGTCTGCCACGGCAACCGCTGCCGCACCTGGGCAAAACCCTCCCTGTCATCCGGCAGCAGAAAGTCCTCAATCCACCGCAACCGGTAAGGCCGCAGCCTCTCCGCCAGCCGCACCGTGTAATCCACGTCCAGCGCCATCCAGCAGTCCAGCATCAGCGCAACGTCCGGCCCGATCAGCTCACGGGCGCCCGCCACCAGCTCCTCCGCCTTCCGCAGACCCTCCTCACCGTCAGCCGGCCCGTAAGGAAACGGCAGCTTCACCGCCTGAAATCCCAGCTCCAGATACCACGCTGCCTCGAAACCGGTGGCGTAACAGAAAATTCTCTCCTTCTGCGGTCCCCCCAACAACTCGTAGACCGGACGCTCCAGCACCTTCCCCTTCAGGTCCCACAACGCCAGATCCACCGCGCTGATGGCGTAACTCGCCAGCCCCTGGCTTCCGTACGGCGATGCCAGCCGCGTCATCATGTCGAAGATCTTCTCCGTCGCCATGCAGTGCTCGCCCACAATGTGCGCAGCGAAATGATCGTTGATGATCCTGCACACCGGCCCCGCAAACGAAGACACGCCCAGCCCGAAGCTACCGTCCTCCGCCGTCACCACGCACACCGTGGTCTTCCACTTGGCCGACCACGACGACCTCCGCTCCTTGTACTTCGGGTATCGCCCCATCGGGCCCGACGGCTCCAACCCATCCCACACATACGCCGGCCTCGACGCGCGCCCCTCTCCCCGGCGCTTCCGCCCGGGATTCAAAACATCCATATCAACTTCGAGGGCTTTGACCTCTGTGATCCGCACAGATTTCTCCTAAGACCTCCGACACGTCCAGCTTTCTCGCCATAAGCCGCACGTTCGGGCAACAGTCACCACCCTATCCGGACCCATATACCTGCCGAGTCTGCTCCGCAATCTCCCCCCAGTCCAGCGAATGCGCCCGCGCCCACGCCGCCTCCCGCATCGGACCCAGCTCACGCTCCTGAATCTCCATCATCGACCGCCTCAACCCCTCCTCATCATCCGCACTGTATACTATGCCGGCCTCAGGCGGCACCAACTCCGTCAGACATCCCACCCCCGGCGCGATCACCGGCATCCCAAAGGAGAACGCCGTGATCACCGAACCCGAAGTCAATACCTCCAGAAAGGGAAAGACGCCAACGTCGGCCACATTAAACAGATACTGAAACTCATCGTTGGCGAAGTGACGCGACGAACGCAACATCACCCGCGGGTCGTCCGGCGGTACCGACGCCACCACCTCCTGCCCGTACTCCGTGTAGAACTTGGCCCCCAGAAGCAGCCGCAAATGCGCCCCGGGCAACGACTGAAACACCTCGATCAACCGCTCAATCCCCTTATAGCGCCGCACGTTCCCGAAGTAGAAAAAGACAAAATGTTCATCGCTCAACCCCATCCGTCGCCTCGCCTCGTCGCGGCCGACCTCGTTGGGGTACGGGTACATAAAATTGCCGTGGTTGATGACGTGTACACCCTCCGTACGATGAAAATGCGTCCGCACCAGCTCGCGCGCGTGCTCGCAATGCACGATCACCGAGTTCGCCAGATGAGTGATGGCCGTCTGCGCCAGATGGTCCAAATCGTGGCTGTTGGTCTCGTGCGGATACAGATTGTGTACCGTCCACACGATCCGGTATCCCAGCAGTCGCGCCAGCGCCAGGTTGTCGATCAGCTCGGTCAAAAGCCCCAGTTGCGCCTCCAACCCCTCATCGTCATACATGTAGTTGGGCCAGTTGAGATGCAGGACGTTGATCTTGCCCCGGTTCTCGTGCAGCCACGCCTTCGTCAGCGTCTCAGGGTGCCCCGCCTCCAGTTCGACGCCCACCTCCCGCATCGCCCTCCCCAGCAACCCCCCGTACGGATTGGCCCGATCCAGCGATAACCCCGCCGCTTCCCAGAAAAAAACACCGCGCATGATCCTGTCCTGTCCTGGCATGAAAACTGATAGCTGCGTATTCGAATTCGTACAATGTTTCGCTGCTGATACTTCAGTCGGGGGGATCCTGCAACGCTACTCTATTTCCACTGCGTGCCGACTCGTTGGCCGCCTCCACGACTGCCAGCCCGGCCAGCCCCTCCTCTCCCGGAATCGGATTCGCTCCCTCCCCCGTAACCGCCTTGCCAAACGCCTCCACCAGCGCAACATGCGGCCTCGGTCCACCTTCCTCAACCGAATAGTCCCGCATACCGTCTCCCGTGAGCACCCGCAAACTTCCCGACGAGTCCTTAGCCGAGATCGGTCCTGCTTCGATCGACCCCTCGGTCCCCCAGATCTCCAAGCCGTTCGCACGCTCCGGTTCATGGTTCGCAGTCGTCCAGTGACTCGTGACCACCGCCTGCGCGCCGCTCGCCAGCCGCAACAACAACGTCGACGTGTCCGCCACCGGCGACCTGTCGACCAGCGTCTCCACCAGCGCCGCAACCGATTCCGCCGGCCCGCACAGAAATCGCAGCAGATCGATACAGTGGATGCCCAAGTCCATCACAGGCCCGCCGCCGCTGATCTCCGGGTCATGATGCCAGACACCCGGCTGCGGCGGAAACCGGTCCGAAAAGTTGATACGCGCCGCCGTCACCTGCCCGATCGCACCCTCCTCAAGAAGACGCCTGATCCGCTGATGACGCGCATTGAAACGCTGGTAATGACAGATCGTCAGCATGACCCCGCCATCGCGACACGCCTCGATCATCTCCCGCGCCTCGCCGGTTGTCATCGCCATCGGCTTCTCGCACAGCACGTGCTTACCCGCCTCCGCCGCCAGGACTGTCTCCCGCGCGTGCAGATGCGGCGGCGTGGCAACGTAAACGGCGCTTACTTCACTGTCCTCCAGCAGCGCCTCCACACTGTCATATGCCCGCCGCGCCCTATGCCTGTCCGCAAACCTCTGCGCCGCGCCCAAATCCCGCCGCGAAACAGCCGCCAGCACGTGACCGTCCGCCGTCGCAACTGCCGGCGCGAACTGGCTCTCCGCGATCTTGCCCGCCCCCACGATTCCCCAATGGACCGTCATGCCTCTTTCATCCCCGTTACCAGTCCTTCTCGGCACATTGTGTAAAGCCGATCGATTACTGCTCCACCGCCTCCTCACGCCCGCTCTCCAGGGCCCGCTCCAGCGCCGAAGCCACCCGGATCGCCGCCAGCCCGTCCCGGCCGGTCACGATCGGCTCCCACTTCCCCTGCACAACCCCCACAAAATGGCTGAACAGCGACCGGAACATCCCCTCCTGCCGCCCGTGCAACACCGGCGTATACCCAATATCCGGATAGTCCGGCTCTCCGCCAACGTGGTAGATCGCAACCGAGTTCTCATGGCCCAATACCTCAGCCGCGCCCTCCCTGCCGTGAATGCTGAAGTGCTCAGCCTGCGACCGCCCGCTGAACGCCGGCGTACTCCACGACGTCTCCAGCACCCCCACCACGCCGTTATCGAACGTAAACACCCCGATAATAAAGTCCTGCTTCCCCTTCGCCTTCTCCCGCGAATACGCCTTAACACTCGTAATCGGCCGCCCAACCGTCCACAGCATCATGTCGATATCATGCGGCGTCAGCCAGTACGCCAGCGAAAACTTGCCCAGCACCCGCTCCGCCGCTAACTCGATCGTATTCCGCCGCGAATACAAGTGCATCACCTCACCGATCTCCCCCGCCGCCACCGCCGCACGCATCGCCGCATAGGGATGGTCGAACCGCAAACTGTGACACACCATCAGCTGCACGCCCACCCGGTCCGCCGTCTCTACAAAACTCTGCGCATCCGCCGCCGAGACCGCCATCGGCTTCTCCACCAGCACATGCTTGCCCGCCTCCAGCGCAGCCAGCACCGGCGCCGTGTGCATCCACTCCGACGCCGCCACCACCACCGCCTCGATCTCCGGGTGGCTGGCCAGCATCGCCTCGTGCCCGACGTTCGCATACCCCGGGACCCCGTACTGTCCCGCGACTTCGTTCGTGGCCCCTTCACTCCGCCCCGACACCGCCACCAGGTTGGTTTCGCTCAGTTCGCTCGCCAGCCGCGCGTACACGCGCCCCATCCGCCCCGGGCCGACAACGCCTATCTGCAAAGGTGAATAAGTCATAAAATGATTGCTTTCCCTCTTGGTCTGTTTTGCCCACTGGCTTTCGGTCAGATTACTGCCCAAATTCACTCAGTGGCACCGTACGTCCGCCCTCCTCAGCCGAGCGCACAAGCGCCGCCATCATCGCCATCACCTCAACCGACCACGCAACTGGAAACGGCGGTTCTCCGCTCTCTGCCATCTGGATCACCCGCGCCAGCGTCTCAGTATAGAACCGGCTCCCGTCTACAATATCCGCTTCACCCCATCCCTCAGCGCCGTACACCGCGCCGTGATAGAGCCCCGGCGTCCTGTGCAGCAGATTCACCACACCCTGCCGCCCGTCTCCATACTCGACCAGCCCAATATCGCACCGCTCCGTACGCCGCGTCGTCACCGCCTCCGCGCCGCCCCCCAGCAGCGTATGCAGCAGCTCCATCGCATGCACGCCATAGAAAAAAGGATGCAACGCCCGCGGGTCCGGGAAATCCCCTGCCGCCGCGCCGCTCACAACCGCACAGTTCAGCGCGCCAAATCCCGCCATCCTCTCTTGCAGCGCCAGGACCTCCCCCGCATAGCGCAGCGCCGAACACGACATCAGCGGCACGCCCCCTTCCGCGGCCAAACTGACCAGGCTGTGAACGTCCTCCATCTCGTTCGCGAACGGCTTGTCCACAAAAGTCGGTACACCCGCCTCGATCGCCAGCCGCGCGTGCGGCGGATGGTCGTCCCCGTAACGGTTCACCACCATCGCCAGGTCCACGTCCGTCAGGGCCTCCGCCGGCGTCCCCACCACCTCCGGAATCTGCCACTCCGCCGCCTTCGACCGTGCCTGCTCCGCATCCTCCCCCCACAGCTTGACCACCTGCGCCCGCCCGTGCAAAGGACTGTCCGCCGGGTTCACCAGCTGCGTCCACGCCTCCGTATGCGTGCTGTCCGCACCAATCATGCCGATTCGTATCATTTTCTCTTCCTCTGGGCAGGTTTCCTTGCTTCAGTCACCGCGCAGCCGGTTTTCGCCGCTTACGCCCAATTCTGATTGACAGCAAATTCACCTGTTGGCTATACTTTATCTGCAATTCACAACTGTGCCAGCCGGTCGTCAGCCTGCGGCCGGGAAAGCCCGAAAACTCGCAAAGGAGTTCTCAACATGGCCCTGACCGACGAACAAAAAGAATTCTTCTGGGAAAAAGGCTATCTCCCCTACCACCGCATCCTCTCTGACGAAGACCTCAACGCCTTGCGCCAGCGCAGCGAAGACATCATCAGCGGCAAAGTCAACCACGTCCCGCCCCGCTACATCCAGTTCGAGGCCAAATTCCGCGACGGCCTCCCCGAAGATGTCGAACCGCTCGACGCCGTCCGTAAAATGACCCAGCTCTGCTACTTCGACGACATTTTCGAGAGCACCGCCCGCAAACCCGAGATCGTCGACGTAATCGATGACCTCATCGGCCCCAACATCAAGCTCTACACCGACCAGCTGATGATGAAGCCCCGCTTCCACGGCACCGTAACCGACTGGCATCAGGACTCGATGGCCTGGCATCAATTTGCGCCCCAGGAGCACGTCAGTTGTTGGGTCGCCCTGGACGACGCCACCGTCGACAATGGCTGCATGACCGTGATCCCCGGTAGCCACAAATGGGGGCCAATCGATCGTGACTATAAGGATCGCTTCCTGGCCAACCCGCTCCTTAACGAACCGGTCCCGGTCGAACTACCCGCCGGCAGCTGTATGTTCCATCACGGACTCAACTTCCACCGCACCGGCGCCAACTCGACCCCCCACCGCCGCCGCGGACTCGCTCTACACTACATCCGGTCCGAAACAATGTACCTCGGCATCGAAGATGAAGAAGCCCGTCTCCTCACCGAGTGCGAAAAGCCACGCGGTGAGTTCCGCTTCATGCTCATTCGCGGCAAAGAATACCCCGGCAGAGTCTAAGACCCTTTACCATCTCTTTCCACCAGGCCGTCACCCCCGTAGGGGCACCCCTTGTGGGTGCCCTCGTGGATCCACCACCCGCCCGGGAACTTCACTGAACTCTCAGCCCCCCCGGTAGGGGCACCCCTTGTGGGTGCCCTCGTGGACTCGCCATCCTCGTGGGAACTTCACTAAACCCTTTGTCCCCCGCTGATTGACTACACATTTGGCCCGCAAACTCCATGTCAGACTAACGTCAACGACCCCCGTCTACAATTGAGGTCGCTACCTATATCTCTATCCGCCGCCCCGTCCGCGACGACTCATACGCGGCATCGAAAATCTGCAAAATGTGGTGAGCGTCATCGATGCTCACCACCGGCTTCCCCCCCTCCCGCACAGCCCGCACAAAATCGGTCACGTACTCAAATCCCCACTGCTCCGCATACACCGCCCGCGGCGCCGGCGGAAAATCAAACCGCCGCTCCGGCGCACCCGCCCACGCCGGCGCCGCACTGCTCACCGTCAACAGACCGTCGCCGACCGGACCCCACGTCGCCGCCCCCAACTGACCCCGCACCGCCATAAACGTGTCGTTGCGCGGACCCACCCCGCTCAGCAGATACCCCATGTGCAGGCAGGCATGTACCCCGTTCTCATACTCCAACGCCACCGTCGCCGCATCCTCCACACCCTCTTGACTCGCGTCAGTACGCCGGCTGCACAGTGCCGTAACCGAGCGCACCCTCGCCTGCGCAAACATCTGAAACAGCGTCAGCCAGTGCCCGCCCTCCATGTGCAGAATACCGCCCCCCTCCGTCTCCAGGCGATACATCCAGTGGTCCGGCTCGCGCAATCCCGGCGCAACCTGAATCGTCACCAGCCGCGCCTCCATCGCCAGCAGCTTTCCCAGCACCCCCTCGTCCAGACACCGCCGGATCTCCTGCGCCACCGGATGCCGCGGCCACGGATACCCGATCTGCACGACCAGGTTTTTCTCCCGAACAAGCTCGCAAACCGGCAGCAGCTCCGGCGCCGTGCGCGCCGCCTGCTTCTCGATAAACATATGCTTGCCTGCCTCAGCCAGCCGTTCCGCGGCCCGCGTCGCCTCGTCCGGCGGCAGCATCACCACCGCCGCATCAAACCCGTCCCACTCAAAGAACTCACACAGGTTGTCGAAGATCCGCGCCTCCGGATCGTACCGCGCCAGGCTCTCCAGCGCCGCCGCCTCACCCGCATCCCACTCGCAATACGCCGTGATCCGGGCATCTTCCTGCCCGTGAAATGACTTGATCAACCCGTGATTGCCGTCCGGCTCCAGCCCGCCCGCATGAATCCGCAGGCCCACCACCGCAACGCGCAAAGGATCTGAACTGTTCATAACGAGACCGTCCTCCCCTCCGCTGCCGACGCATGCGCCGCCTCAATGATCTGCAACGACCTGATAATCTCCTCCACCTCGTATCCACTGCTCCCCTCGCCCCGAATCGCCGCCGCAAACGCCTTAATCGACGACCTCCCCTCCGACCCATACCCGGGCACCTGCGCCGAAGGAAATTCAAAGCTGCGAGTCGGCGCGCCCGACCACTCCGGATGCTCGCTCTTGATCGTGCACCGTCCTTCGTCCACGTCCCACTTGATCCACCCCAGCGACCCGCGCAGCCCAACCGAGATCTCCCCATCCCCCGACGTGAAGTATCCCGCATGCAGGCTGCCGATCATTCCGTTGTCAAACCCCATCGAGACCGCCGCCGCATCCTCCACGTCGATATCATGCCCCCCGACATTGGCCTCGATCGCCGCAACCCGCGCTACATCCGCGCCCGTCATATACCGCATCAGGTCAAACCAGTGACAGCCCAGAAAGTTGAGAATCCCTCCCCCCGCATTTTCCCGGCTGAAATACCAGTTCTGCGGGTCCCGTCTCGCCACGCTCGAAGTCAGAAAACGGAACTCAATCGAATACGGCTTCCCCAGCAGCCCCGCCGCCCAGGTCCTTTTGATCAGGTTCGCGATCGGGTGAAAACGCCACGTGTAGCCGCACGAAAAGTGCAGATTGTTGCGCCTAACCGCCTCGGCCACAGGTTCAAGCTGGCTGGAGTGCACCGCATACGGCTTCTCCCCCCACACGTGCACGCCCGCCTCCGCCACCTGCAGCATCCACGCGGGCATATCCTTCAAGTACGTCGAAACCATCACCGCATCCGGCTTGGCCTCCGACAATAGCTCGCCCAGGCTGTCGTAAAACGGCACGTCCTGCACATCCGCCTTCAAGTTCGGCCTCACCCCTTCCGGGTCCGGGTCATAGAAGCCGACCAGCTCAATCTCATCCGCCAACAACATCAGCGTGTCCCGGTACATGTTCGCGTGCATCAGCGAAACACCCGCCTGCGCAAATCTCAGCTTTCCCATAATTGACGTTCTCTCCAACTGCATTGACCAAACTGCTTGTACTTTGAACCACTACCCATCACGGGCCGCCGCTGACTCATGTCTCAGCCCAGATCTCGTCCGCGATCAAACATGAACTGAGCGGCCGCCCCACCAGCGCAATCCAGTCCTGGCGGGCATAAAGGTCGCCGGGCACCATCTCCCCGTTCACCTCAAGCCCGGCGCCGTTGGCCACAACAAAAAGACAGTACGTGTACAAACCCGACTTTCCCGCCGCGCCGTGATGCACGAAAGGTGCCTCCAGATCCGTCCACGCCGCCCCCACGGTCCCGTCCACACTGTCAATCGAGTAACCCAGCCGCTGTCGCATATCCCCGCCCCGGCCAAATCGCGCCGTGATCACCCGGTCACCGCATGCCGCCAGTGAATTATCGCTGTCCCGGTACATCCTGTCGTAAAGCCACCCCGCCATCTCCGGGTTGTCCGTATACACCGCGCTCGCCGGCGCCGACGCCATGCACCCGGGCTCAATATGCAGAAACCCCGCATGACCACCCCCCGCCGGGCTGTACTCCGTCTCAAACAGGCTGAAGCGCGCACAATCCTCCTCCGCCCCCGCCTCCCGCAGATAAAGCAAATAATGAATCCCACTCCAAATCGGCCTCTGCTCACCCATCTCCCGAGTCACTCCCCTCCTCCATTCCCTTCACCCAACCTCTCCCAAACCTCCCACCAACCACTAACCACTGACCACTGACTACTGACTACTGACTACTGACTACTGCAGTTTTCCGCTTCCGAAAATGCCCGAACACCTTCCGGATCCCCGCCGCAATATCAGCCGCGTCCTCATCGTCCATGCTCGGATGCATCGAAAAGCTGAACCCGCGCCGCATCAACTTCTCCCCATTCGGGCACTCAACCAGCTTGTAGTCCAAAGGCTTCTCACGCCCGTAGTCAAAAGGAAACCGGCTGCGCCCGTAACAGTTCGGCGCCGACAGGAACTCGTTGCGATACAGCGGCCCCTCCTTGCCCGACCCGATGTACGGGCCGCCCGCCGGAATCCCCTCGTGGTTCAGCGCCTCCGCAAACTCCCACGCATCGCATTCCATCCTGTCCGTGTCCAGCGTCATCCCCAGCACCCAGTGCGAGTGCCGGTCCCCCTCCCGCACCCGCTGTGGCGTAATCTCATCGATGTCAGATACATGCTCCATAATCTGCTGCGCAGCATGTATCTTCTTCTCGATGTACCCGTCCACCTTATTCAACTGCTCAATCAGGACCGCCGCCATCAGATCATTCATCTTGTAGTTCGGCGCCAGAAAATAGTTCGCGTATGGCCGTCCCTCGAAAGGCCCGCCATTCCGCGGCAGCGCGCAGTCAGAGAATATCAGTGCCCGCTCCCACAACGTCTCGTTGTCCGACATAACTGCGCCGCCGCCCCCTGCCGAGAGATGTTTCCCCCCAAAACTGAAGCCGTTAATGTCGCCCATCGAACCGACCACCTGCCCCTGGTATTCGGCAAAGTGGGCCTGGCAGCAGTCCTCAATCAGGAAAAGACCATGCCGGTCCGCAATGTCGCGCAGCGCCGCCATATCGCAGGGGTTGCCAAAAAGATGCACCGCGATAATTGCCCGTGTTCTCGGCGTGATCTTCGCCTCGACGTCCGCCGGGTCCAGCGTGAACGTGTCGTCAATGTCGGCAAACACCGGCACGCAGTTGTGCAGCAGCGTGCCAATGATGCTGCCCCCCGACGTCCACGGCGTAACGATAATCTCATCCCCCGGATCCGGATTGACCGCCCCCACGCAAGTGTGCATCGCCGCCGTCCCCGATGTCACCGTCACCACGTGGGCGACCCCATGCTTCGCCGCAAAGGCCTCCTCAAACTGCCTCACCTTCGGCCCTTTCCCCAGCGCACCCGACCGGATCACCTCCGAGATCGCCTCGATATCCCCGTCCCCAAAATAATGACTCGGTCCAAAGGGCAGCGTACGCACCGGCGCGCCCCCATTCATCGCTAACTGTTCGCCCATGACAACCTCTCTCCTTCGCGGTTGAGTTCGCCCTGCTCAGTTTCGCTCTCGCCCAGCAGCCCCGCCATGATTCCGACCAGCCTCCCTAGATCGCGTGGCAACTGGTACGCCTCAGTATCCTTTGTAACTGTCTTCTGTCCTCTATCCAGGAGTCCAAACTGCCAGTTAGGCCCGGCTGTAACCACGCCGAGCAACCGCGTCTGCACGCCCTTCGCAAAACCCGCTGTCTTCGGACCGCCCAGGGCGCGACCGGCGCGCAGCGCCTTCCTCGCCCTTCGCGGATGGACCGGTTCGACCGTGGGCATTGCAAGCATCTCACTCACCGCCACCATCTGGACCGCCAGCTTCCTGAAACCGCTTTCCATCTCCTCGTTCATCACACCGGCCACTACAACGTCATGCCTGCCCCGCAGCAAAAAATCGACAGTGCCTTGCAGCCGCCCGCCCGCAACCGCGTACTCGATGTTCATCTTGAACCTGACCTGGTCGAGCACGGCCAACAGAACCGGCGTCACATAAAACGCGCGCGCGCTCGCTTCATTGTTCATCGGCACAAAGGGCAACCGTTCCCGCATCTGCGCGCGCATCTGCTCTACCTGCGGCGCAAAACGCGGGACCTCCTTCGACCGCAATGGCAAGGGGGCACTGCGATAGCGGTAGCCTAAATCGGCAAGTATCTCTTCAGTCTCTGAATTCTGCTCGAGGATCTGGGAAAACGTATGGGTAGTTCCTTCTTGGAGTACCATGAATCTCCAGCGCTGGTACGCCTTTTCCGGCCCAACGGCCAGTCACAGCCGCGCGCACGTTGCCGCCTATCCACGCAGCCCAGGCCGGCTAGAGCCCTTTTTTCGCTTCCCAGATGGAAAAGAGTTGGCGCCCAACCCGCGGCCCAACGTGCCCCCATCCTAGCAAAGCGTCCGTCGCATGTCAAAGTGATTCGAATGTGCAGGAACGAAGAGCCAGGGGCGAGACTCAGGTACTTTCTGAGGATTGGGAAGAGGAACTATCCGAGCCTTCAAGCCCGGACCCGGCTGGAACTTAACCTCGCTCGATTCAATCGAACTTTCACCAGATTGAAACTCATTTCTTGACAGAGAGGGCATTGACTTCAGCCGTAGCTGTGCCGGCAGGCAGCTGCGCTATCACATCCACATACCACCACCAATGTTCAGGTGTTACGCCGCCGGCACGCTCGCGCCAGCTGGCCAGGTCTGCAATCGCTTGAATGGCCTCGTAGAATGTCTGAGCCTGCTGCACCAGCTTTCGATCTGCACGAGCAAGGCGAGTCTTCTGTTCACTGTCCAGGAGACGATCGGCCCTTAGCAGTTCGCTACGGGTCAATAGCATCTGCAGATGCTCCATGCCGCTCACCTCGGGAAAGTCAACGTCTGCTTCATACGCCGACAGTTTCTCTTCGATCGTCGTCATTACCGGTCCTCTTCAAGGGTTCCCATACTGTCAAGGGCAGCATTGCCTGGCTTCCGGCGCAATTGCTCTTGAATCTAACCAACTGTGTCTGCCCTGGCTACCGTCATTTCGTCCCATCAGAAGGCAAGTATATCGTCCAATCGATTTCAAAGCTGAACGCTTCTGGCAGTAAACGCGAACTGAAGCCATTCTCGAGTGGCGGGATATTCGATCTGGGAAAGTCTTTAACCCTTCCGCGCGTGTCAGTCTCAGACCAAAGCTTCTTCCCTCTGCCAAACTACCACCCAAACGCAAACTGCAACTGCCCCCTAAAAATTTGGCAACACGCTAAGCCTGTCCTATCATTGCTCCCAATTCCATATTATCGAGTCCCACTCTCTTATCGCAAACCCGCCAAGTTCTGTTCGCCCGCCGAACGAGAACCGTTGTGAATCGTAATTGTGCGACAGCACCCGAAGTGGTCGCTGTCCATCCGTCTACAGTAGTAAATGCTGCGTGTCGTGTTACCTGCGTACTTGGACGCACCACGGCCCCCTCAAATCAGCTAAAGGGATCCACCACATCTGGAAACACAGGGGCAGAAAACCTTGCCCCTGACTCAACAAAACACTTCAAAGGAGACAAAGTATGTCCCAACGCACACCCCTCCATCAAAACATGAGCCGCCGTGACATGCTGCGGCTTACGGGAGTTGGCGCAGCCGGCGCCGCCCTCGCTGCCTGCGCAGCCCCCGCAGCCGCCCCCGCCGCCGGCGGCGATTCCGCCCCCGCCATGGAGCCGGTCGACGTCATCGCAACCACGCAAATGCAGGTCAACACCTTCGACAACGCGTTGGAGCGGTCAAAAGAACAGCTTCCCGGCATCGCCCTGGAGGTAAACGCAAACGGCTGGGGCGGGGGTGGCTGGGATGGCTACTCCGACACCCTGATCACCCGCATCGCCGGCGGCGAACAGATCGACGTCATCATGATCGCCATCGAAGGCCTCAGGCTCCTCACCGCCAAGAACATCCTCTTAGCGCTGGAGGACTTCCTGGCCGCCGATCAACCCGCCAACGAGATCCTGCAGAACGACGTCCACGTCACCCTGCGCGAAATGCTCCAGGTCGACGGCAAGCAGTACGAGTACCCCTTCTCCTGGAACAACATGGTCATGTACTACAACACCGCCATCTTCGAGGAAGAAGGCGTGGACCCGCCGTCCACCGACTGGACGTGGGACGATTTCCTGCAGACCTGTATCAGTGTAGCCAACGTCACCGGCGGCGCCGACGACCGCTTCGCCTACTCCTTCTGGGGCAGCGGCATGTTCGGCATGGCCGCCTGGTACTTCAACAACGACGTTTCCCCATTGTCAGACGACTGGTTGGACTCGAACCTGCTCGACCCCAAGGTCGCCGAGACCGTTCAGTTCATGGCCGACCTGATTCTGGAGCACAAGGTCGCCCCCAACCCCGAAGGCTGGGACGAATGGGCGCAGTTCCATGCCGGCAACCTCGTCATGCGCACCTGCGGCCGCTGGTGCATCGGCGGTTCACTCGAAGCCGAATTCGAGACCTACGAAATCCAGTACCAGCCGCACCAGGCCGGCCCCCTCAAGACCGTGGCCGGCACCGACGGCTGGGGCATCTCCAGCGCCAGCGAGAATCCGCAGGAGGCCTGGGAGGTCGTCAAACTGCTTTCCGACACCGATACCTCCATCGACATGGTCCAGCTCGGCGGCAACATCCCCGCCCTGCGCTCGGTCGCCGAAATGCCCGTCTTCGCCGAGTACGGCCCGCCCAATACCGCGCTTTTCTACGAATCGCTCGACTTCGCCGCCACCGTGCCGTCGCCCACCAACTTCAATATCGTCGAACCAATCCTCAACCGGAACTACGCCACCATCTGGAATGGCGAACGCTCCGTCGAAGAGGCCCTGCAGGCTGCCCACGACGAGCTGCAGCCCGAAATGGACAAACTCAAGCAGGCATAGTTAGATCAATTCAGGGACGGCAGGTTGCCGGAGGCACGGCGCCCTTTACGCCTCGACCTCTCGGTAGCCTGCCACCCTTCTGTTCTCTCCGCACACGACAGGCCATGACGTCAACAGCACTGTCTGGAGACAATGTAAGCAGACAAGCCGAATCCTAAGAACTGACTGCGTTGACGCGGCGCGAGGCATGGACCGGCTACCTCTTTGCCACACGCGCCCTGCTCGGCCTTCTCGTCACGCGGCTGTCTCGGACTCATGCTTTTTCCTTCTGCTGTACAACGACCCACAAGCAAAGCAACTACGCCCCCCCCAAATATTTGGCAACGCGCCAAGCCTGTTCTATTATTCCCCACAGTCCGAAAAAACGATTCTCACTCTTTTTCCGATAACCCGCCAGGTTCCGCTCACCTGCCGAATGAGAACCGTTGAGAAACCTACTCGAGCGACAGCACACGAAGTGGCGCTGTCCATCTGTCCGCAGTTGTGAATGCTGCATATCCTGTTACCTGGGTGCCTGACCCACCACGACCCCTTGAAATCAGCTAACGGGACCCACATCATCTGGTAGAACAGGGGCAGTCTGCCCTGCCCCAATTCCCCAACCAGGCTTCTTCCCAATTCGCCCACCAAGCCACTTTAGGAGTCGAAGTATGTCCGGACAACCCACATCATTCCATCAGAACATGAGCCGCCGTGACATGCTGCGGCTTACAGGTGTTGGCGCAGCCGGCGCCGCGCTGGCGGCCTGTGCAGTCCCCGCAGCCGCCCCTGACGCCGGCGGCGACTCCGCACCCGCCATGGAGCCGGTCACTATCATCGCCACCTCCGGCATGCCCGTCAACACCTTCGACAATGCCTTGGAACGGTCCCTTGAAAGGCTCCCCAACATCGCCATGGAGGTAAACGCAAACAGCTGGGGCGAAGGCGGCTGGGACGGCTACTCCGATACAATGCTGACTCGCATCGCCGGCGGCGAACAGATCGACGTCATCATGATCGCCATCGAAGGGCTCAGACTCCTCACTGCCAAGAACGTCCTCGAGGTGCTGGACGACTTCTTCGCCGCAGATGAGCCCGCCAATGACATCCTCCACAACGACATCCACGTCACCCTGCGCGAAATGCTCCAGGTCGATAGCAAGCAATTCTTGTTCCCCTTCTCCTGGAACAACATGGTCATGTACTACAACACCACCGTCTTCGAGGAAGAGGGTCTGGATCCGCCCCCGACCGACTGGACGTGGGACGATTTCCTCCAAACCTGTCTCCAGGTCGCCAACGTCACCGGCGGCGCCGATGACCGCTTCGCCTACTCCTTCTGGGGCGCAAGCATGTTCGGCATGTGCGCCTGGTACTTCACCAATGACGTCTCACCAATTTCGGATGACTGGTTGGACTCCAACCTGCTCGACCCCAAGGTCGCCGAAACACTTCAGTTCTTGGCCGATCTTATCCTGGTGCACAAAGTCGCCCCCAACCCCGAAGGCTGGGATGATTGGGCACAGTTCCACGCCGGCAACCTTGTCATGCGCACCTGCGGCCGCTGGTGCATCGCCGGTACCCTTGAAGCAGAATTTGATACCTACGACATCCAGTATCAGCCGAACCAGGCCGGTCCGCTCAAGACCGTGGCCGGCACCGAAGGCTGGGGCGTCTCCACCTCCAGTGAGAACCCGCAAGAGGCCTGGGAGGTCGTCAAGCACCTTTCCCACTCCGACACCTCCATCGACTTGGTCAAGGTCGGAGGTAGCATCCCCGCCCTGCGTTCGGTCGCCGCAATGCCCGTCTTCGCCGAGTATGGCCCGCCCAACACCGCGCTATTCTACGAATCGCTCGACTTCGCAGCCACCGTGCCGTCGCCCACCAACTTCAATATCGTCGAACCAATCCTCAACCGGAACTACGCCACGATCTGGAACGGTGAACGCACCGTCGAAGAAGCGATGCAGGCTGCCCATGACGAGCTGCAGCCAGAAATGGACAAGCTTAAGCAGGCATAACTGCCCCCACTTACGTATGTCAGGTTGCCGGCGGCAAGGGATTCATGGTCCCCCTGCCGCTCGGCAACCCTTTATCCTGACCTATCCGGATAGGACGCCCCATGACTTCAACAGCGCTGCCTGACGACAAAATCGACAGGCAGGCCAACCCCCAAAAGGGGACCACACTGGCTCGGCGCGAAGCATGGGCCGGCTATCTCTTTGCCACCCCCGCCCTGCTCGGGCTCCTGGCTTTCACCGCCCTGCCTATTATCGCCTCCCTTGTCCTCATCTTTCTGCACTACGACCTCTTGACGCCGCCCAAGTGGGCCGGCGTCGAAAACCTCACCCGCCTCACGTCCGACTCCAGATTGTTCAAGATCTACTGGAACTCCCTTCGGCTCACGGTCGGCGCCACCTTCCTCAACAACGTCCTCGGCCTCCTCTTGGCCGTGGGCCTCAACCGCGCCATGCCCTGGGGCCTTCGCTATCTCCTCCGCACCTCTATCTTCTTCCCCGTCATGACCACGACCGCTTCCCTGGCCGTTGTCTGGCGCTTCCTCCTCACCCAGGACCGCGGCGTCGTCAACTTCCTTATCGGCCAGATCGGTCTCGACCCAGTACCCTGGCTCAGCAGCTCAGCCTGGGCGCTCTTCTCCGCCATGATCTACGATGTCTGGAAGGCTTGCGGCTATCTGATGGTTATCTACCTGGCCGGCCTCCAGGGCATTCCCGCCGTCTACTACGAAGCCGCCCGCATCGACGGCGCCGGATTCTGGCAACAGTTCCGTAATGTAACGCTCCCTCTCATCTCGCCCACAGCCTTCTTTGCCATTGTCATCTCTCTCATCGGCGCATTTCAGATCTTCGACAACGTCTATGTACTCACCGAAGGCGGCCCGGGCGACGCCTCCCGCGTTATCGCCATGTACATCTACGAAAAGGCTTTCCGCGGCTTCGAGATGGGCTACGCCTCTGCCGTCTCCTTTACCCTGTTTGTCATCCTGATCACGCTCACACTGCTGCAGTTTCTCGGCGCACGGCGCTGGGTTCACTATGAATAACGGGCTGCCACACTCGACGCGGCCCCACCAAACGACTACAGATAAAAGACCAGTCTGATGGCTACGACAACAGGGACCGCGACCGAGCCGGTTACAATTCGCACAAGATATAGAAAGTCCGTCTGGCTCCGGCTCGGCGAGGCCCTCCTGTGGCTGCTCCTCATCGGCATCGCCATCATCGAGATCGCTCCCATCAGCTGGATGTTCTCGACCTCGCTCCGCGATCCCAAGAACTCCTTCGATCTCCCCCCCGACTTCTGGCCCACTGCCCTGCACTGGCAGAACTATCTCGCCGTCATCAACTCTCCCGACATCGAGTTCATGCTGTTCTTCTGGAACAGCCTCAAAATCGCACTCATCGTCACCGCCGCCCAGCTCCTCACCTGCTCGATGGCGGGCTACGCCTTCGGTCGCCTGCGTTTCTTCGGTCGCGACATCCTCTTCGGCCTGTTCCTTGCCTCCCTGATGGTTCCCGCGACCGTCACCCTCATCCCCTCCTTCATCATCATCCGCTCCCTCGACCTTATGAACACGCACTGGGCCCTCATTCTCCCCAGTGTAACCAGTGCCTTCGGCGTCTTCCTCCTCCGCCAGCACTTCAAATCCTTGCCGGAGGAGCTCCTTGACGCCGCCAAGATCGACGGTGCCGGCTACCTCCGTATCTATTGGCAGATTTTGCTCCCGCTGACGGGACCGGCGCTCTCCGCTCTCGGCATCTTCACCTTCCTCGCCTCCTGGAATAACTTTGTCGGCCCCCTGCTCTTCCTGCGCGACTGGGATAAATTCACCTTCCCCATCGCCATCGCCACAATCCGCGGCTACATGGGCTCCGGCAATCAGTCTGAGGTTCTCGCCGGCATCATGATCTCGATCTTTCCACTCCTTGTCTTTTTCCTGCTGGCGCAGCGATGGATCGTGCAGGGCGCAGCCATTACCGGTCTGAAAGGATGACGTCTCAGCAAGACATTACCCCCAGCACATACGTCGTTCAGGTCGGGCAGACATTTTGGGAAAACCTGCCTCAACTGCTGTGGGGGGCCCTCCTGTTCAGTCTCGTCTGCATACCTGCCTCCTTCCTCTTCACGCTGGGACTCTTCATCCCCACACTCCTCGTAGCCTCCATCACCATCGGGCCAGCCTGGACCGCACTGCTGGCCTTCGAAATGCGCCTCCTTCAGGGAAGAGTGCCGCGGCAATTTTCACTCTTTGACGACTTTCGCCAGTCCTGGCGTCGCAGCACGCTGTTGAGCCTCTTGACGATCTTCCCACTGCTCGCTCTCATGACGACACTGCCAGCACTCCAATCCCCCCCGGTTGCCCCAATAGTCTGGATCGGCCTGGCAGCCGACCTCCTGGGATGCGCCGTCATGGCAACGCTCTCCTTCTACGCCTTCCCCTCCCTGCTCCAGCACCCGCACCAAGGCGTCCGCGCCGCCATTCGCGACGCACTGATCCTGGCCAGCCGCCATCCCGCCAACAGCCTCGGCCTGCTCGCCATAGGCATCCTCTTCAGCTTCTGCATTGCCTACGTCAGCCCGGCCCTGCTCCTCCTCCTCCCAACCGTCTTCGCCCTCTTCATCGCCGCCAACCACCTCCTCGTCCTCCAAAAAGAGGCCCCACCATAAGTCAGTCCCCCAAACCGCACTTCACCGACCACCGACCACCCACCACTGACTACTAACTACTGACTACTAACTACTGCCCTTCCGGAGATTCACATGGAGCACTTCGTCTACCGCAACGAAAAAACCAACCAGATCAGCTTCCCCCTCGGCGGCATCGGCACCGGCTGTATCGGCCTCGCCGGCAACGGACGCCTCATCGACTGGGAAATCTTCAACCGCCCCAACAAGGGAAGCGTCAACGGCTTTTCCCACTTCGCCATCCGCGCCGAAAACAACGGCGAAATCACCGACGCCCGCATCCTCCACGGCGACCTGCACTCGCCCTACCAGGGAGAGCTCGTCGCCCCCACCTTCAGCACCTTCGGCTGGGGCCCCCGCCGCGAATACCTGACCGGCCTCCCCCACTTCCAAAGCGTCGACTTCCGCGGCCAGTTCCCCATAGCCGAGCTCACATACCGCGACGACACCTTCCCCGGCCAGGTCCAGCTGACCGCCTTCAACCCTTTCATCCCCACCAACGAGGACGACTCCGGCATCCCCGCCGCCTTCTTCGAATTCACCGTAACAAATACCACCGCCGCCGATAACACCTACACCATCGCCGGCGTGCTCACCAACCCCCTGCCCGCCACCAACCTCAACACCGTTGAAGCCAACCCATGGGGCCACACCCTCCATCTCTCCACCGACGGCCTCCAGCCCGATGACCCCGCCTACGGCAACCTGACCCTCGCCACCGACGCCGGCCTCGCCGCCGATGTCGACGTCAGCTGGCAGCAGAACTGGTTCCGCGGCGCCTGGTTCGACAACCTCGAAGTCTACTGGAAAGACCTCAATACCCCCGGCCCCTTCCAGAACCGCGTGTACGACACCGGCGAACAGAAAGCCGGCGGCGCCCGCTTCACCGAACAGGACACGGGCCTGCTCGCCGTCCGCCTGCCCGTCGCCGCCGGCGAAACCCGCCGCGTCCGCTTCCTCATCAGCTGGAGCTTCCCCAACTGCGAGAACTACTGGAAAGAAGAGCAGGCCGGTGCGCCAAACTGGAAAAACTACTACGCCACCTGCTGGCAGGATTCCGGCGCCAGCGCCCAGTACGCCATCGAACACTGGCCCCGCCTCTACGCCGAGACCAAACGCTTCCAGGATGCCCTCTTCGCCTCAACCATCCCCGCCGCCGCCCTCGACGCCGTCTCGGCCAACATTTCCATCCTCAAATCGCCCACAGTCCTCCGCCTCGAAGACGGCACCTTCTACGGCTGGGAGGGGCTCCACCCTGACGAAGGCTGCTGCGAAGGCAGCTGCACCCACGTCTGGAACTACCAGCAGGCGCTCCCCTTCCTATTCCCCGCCCTCGAGCGCACCATGCGCACCGCCGACTACCGCTACAACCTCCTCGAAAACGGCGCCATGCCCTTCCGCATCCAGCTCCCCCTCGGCTCCGACCCCTCGGCCTTCCGCCCCTGCTGCGACGGCCAGTTCGGCGGCGTCATGAAGACCTATCGCGACTGGAAAATCAGCGGCGACCACGAATGGCTGCGCTCCATCTGGCCCGGCGTCAAGAAGTCCCTCGAATACGCCTGGAGTCCCGACAACATCGACCGCTGGGACCCCGACAAGTCCGGCGTCCTCACCGGCCGCCAGCACCATACCCTCGATATGGAGCTCTTCGGCCCCAACTCCTGGCTCACGGGCTTCTACCTCGGCGCCCTCAAGGCCGCCTCCGAAATGGCCGAATCCATAGGCGACGTGGCAACTGCCTCCCAATACCATGTCATCTTCGAACGCGGCAAAGCCTGGGTCGACGCCAATCTCTTCAACGGCGAATACTACGTCCAGCGCGTCGACCTCGGCGACCGCGCCCTCGTCGAGTCCTACGGCCCCCAGGACGATGCCCTCAAGGGCGGCTCCGCCCTCGACGCCTACTGGAACGACGAACACAGCGAGATCAAATACCAGATCGGCGAGGGCAGCAGCATTGACCAGGTCCTCGCCCAGTGGCACGCCTCCCTCTACGGCCTCGGCGACCTCCACGACCCCGATCAGGTCAAACAGGCCTGCGCCGCCATCTACAAGTACAACTTTGTTCCCGAGATGAGCCAGGTCTACAACCCCTGCCGCATCTACGCCCTCAACGACGAAGGCGGCCTCGTCATCTGCGCCTGGCCCGACGACGTCGAAAAGCCGCTCATCCCTGCGCCCTACTCGCAGGAGACCATGAACGGTTTCGAATACGCCGCCGCCAGCCACATGATCATGGTCGGCCTCGTCGACGAAGGCATGCGCTGCGTCGAGGCCGTCCGCCACCGCTACGACGGCGAACGCCGCAACCCCTGGAACGAATTCGAGTGCGGCAACAACTACGCCCGCAGCATGGCATCCTACGCCCTCCTCAACGCCTTCTCCGGCTTCCAGTTCGACATGGTCAACGGCGGCCTCGGCTTCCAGCCCGTCCAGCCCCACAACGGAGAATTCCGCACCTTCTGGTCCCTCGACTCCGGCTGGGGTCAGTTCCAAATGACCCCGCAGCAGTCTTCCCTCGAAGTCCTGTACGGCTCCCTCACTCTCCGCAGCCTCCAGCTGCCCTTCCTCGCAGACGCCACCGTATCCGCCATCACCCTTGACGGCCAACCGGTCGCATTCCAAAAACAGAACGGCGCCATCAGCCTGCCCGCCAAAACCGAAATCCAGGCCGGCCAGAAATTGCAACTGCTCTACACCTGATCAGCAGACTCTCCTTCCATAGCGCAAAAGGGCTTCCCCCCAGCCCTCCCCCGTAGGGGCACCCCTTGTGGGTGCCCTCGTACGCGCCACGCTCATCATCCCACCCACTCCACCCACCTCCCGTAGGGGCACCCCTCGTGGGTGCCCCTGGTTGTTGCTCCCTTGCGTGCCCTTCGTGTCCCTTTGTGGCCCTCCTTGGAACAAACAAAGGAGTTCTTCGCGCCCCTTCGCGTGACTTCGCCGATCGAAAGGTTGTGTATACAACAAGATTCAAGCGATAACCATCCCGAACACGCCTGACCGGTAGTTGCACGGCCACCTGTTGTCTTGCACGGAATCATGCATAGGCCTACAGCCGGGGCGCCGCCTGCGTCCCGGCTTTTCAATTTTCATCTGGTCCTGGCGAGGTGAGTGCCGCCCTACCGACCCTTTGGCGAGACCTGCAAGCGGACGCACAAAACGGGGCAAATGGTGAATCGGTGCGTTTGGGCGTTTCCGACAAGAGGAGAAATGAATCGGCAGCCAAAACCGTCTTCGATCTGGCCGGTCAACGCCCCGGCAGCGGCTGCACCTTGGCCTCCAGCCACGGAAGCAACGCCGCGTATCGAAACGATTCTGTCTCAAATAAGCGCATGAAGAATTCGAAGGCTTCGAGACTGTCGCAGTCGATGTACTGGCCGTTCAGCCGCAAAAAAGCGTCAGTGACGAAGAATGCCACCCGCTTGTTGCCATCCACAAAGGGATGATTATTTGCAAGGCTCTCCATCAGCGCCGCAGCCTCTTCCATCAGGCCGTCATAGTAACCAAGTTGGGGCCGCATGAGTGCCGAGGCCAGCGCGCCCTGATCTCGAATCCCCGGCGTTCCCCCAAATTCTTCGATAAGGATACTGTGTATGGTCACAACTTCCAGGATTGTGGGAAAGTTATGATTCATCTGGCCAGTAACTCACCCAGCAGCCGGTTTCGCTCCACGCTGGCCCGGAAGTGCGCCATGACTTCCGCGCGCGGCGTCTCCTGACTGCGGTTCGCAATATACTCCTCCATCGCCTCCTGCAAAACAGCCTGAAAGTGTCGCCCCTCACCCCGCGCAATCTCTCGCAGCGCCGACAACACCTCCGGCGAAGCCTGGCTCGAAAACTTGACTTTCTGCCTACCCATCCCGTAATCCTCCTCCCTGCTTACTCTACTGTCGCCGGTTTCGAAAGGCTATCCGCTCTCCAATAAAGGGCCGGGAAGCCGCTTCTCTCCTCCCCCTTCTCTCCTCGCCCCAAGCCGGTCGGATGTCCCGCCAGGCAGCCGGCCCACTCCCATATCGGCCCCGCCCGTGTCGTCAGCACCAGGAGCGGAGTACTGAACCCGTTACAGCCCTCCAACCTGAATTGGACAGACCGCATAAAGATTCTGGCTTACCGGTTACGATTCTCGCCGGAAACGTGAGCGCTGTCAAGCTTTGTCAAGATGAAACCTGAACCGCTAGCATTCATTTCGTAATGAGTCGCCTATCTGGCGGTCTATCCTTCCAGGGCGAAAAATGATGAATGCATGGAGAAATAAGCATACTGGACCCGATACGTAGAGTCACCAACACACCTTGCACTCGCCTCAGTCGGTCTCCCAAGCTCAACCTGTCAATGTAGAGTTGCGTCCCATCAGAATAACGTCAGGCCAGCCCGCGTCGCACATGAAGCCCGCAAACCTGACCGAGACGCCCGAACTGGACCGCAGAGGGCTCCATCAGTGTCGACCTGCAATGGCATGCATCGCAGCGGCCCACACGAGAATGGAAGAGGCAGGCCAGAACCTGACGTTCCGCTCCAGTGCAGTAAGTTCCACGGATGGGTTTTTCCCCCAGGACTCGTTTATAATTCCCTCCACTTAACCTGCGCGTACAATCGGTAGCAGTTTCCCACTCGGTCCGCGCCGGATTCATCCACGCCGGAGGCAAAGAACGTGCCACCCAATCACAAAAAAGTCCCGGGAATGCTCACCGTCGATGACCTGCGCACCGCCGCAGAAGACGGCGCCGTCGACACCGTCATCCTTGCCTTCCCCGACCCCTACGGAAAGCCCGTGGGCAAACGCCTCGACGCCTCCTTCTTCCTCACCGACGTCGCCCGCGGCACCCACGCCTGCGACTATCTCTTCACCGTCGACATGGAGATGGAGCCCGTCCCCGGTTACCGCTTCTCAAACTGGGAATCAGGCTACGGTGACGTCCACCTCGTACCCGATCTCGCCACCCTCCGCAAGCTCTCCTGGCTCGACCGCACCGCTCTTGTACTCTGCGACACCCAACTCGATCCAACCCACGAGCCCGTTGCCGTAGCCCCCCGTTCGATCCTCCGCAAACAGCTCGACCGCCTGCACGCCCACGGCTATACGGCCATGGCCGGCTCAGAACTGGAGTACTTTCTCTATCGCACCTCATACCTCGACGCGGCCCGAAACGGCTATCGTGACTTGGCCGAAGTCGGATGGTACCGCGAAGACTACCACCTCCTCCAGGCCGCCCGCACCGAAGACCTCAACGGCGCATTCCGCCGCCACCTCGCCGCCTCCGGCATCCCCGTCGAGTCCACCAAGGGCGAGTTCGGCAAAAACCAGCACGAGCTCAACATCCGCTACGCGCCAATCTTCGAAATGGCAGACCGCCACCTCCTGCTCAAGCAGGCAGTCAAGGAAATATCAGACCAACTCGGCTGCAGCGCCACCTTCATGGCCAAGCCCGACGCCGCCGAAGCCGGCTCCAGCGCCCACCTCCACGTCAGCCTCTGGTCGACCGCCGGCGCAGAGCTCACCAACGCCTTCCCCGGCACCGGTGACCTCTCCGGCATCGCCTGCTCCGACCTCTTCCGCTGGTTCCTCGGCGGCTGGATGCACTACGTGCCCGAGCTCATGGTCTGCTACGCCCCCACCGTCAACTCCTACAAGCGCTTCGAAGCCGGCAGTTGGGCCCCAACCGCACTCGCCTGGTCCCCCGACAACCGCACCGCCGGCTTCCGCATCGTCGGCACAGGACCCAGCCTCCGCATCGAGTGCCGCATTCCCGGCGCCGACGTCAACCCCTACCTCGCCTACGCGGCCGTCATCGCCTCCGGCCTCGCCGGCATCGACCAACAGATCGAGCCCCCGCCCCCACACATCGGCGACGTCTACGCCGCCGCCGGCATCCAGATGCTCCCCGCCACCCTCGAAGCAGCCGTCTCCAACTTCGCCGCCAGCGACCTCGCCCGCTCCGCATTCGGCGCCGAAGTCGTCGAACACTACACCCACTTCTTCACCACCGAAGCCCAGGCCTTCCGCAACGCCGTCACCGACTGGGAACGCACCCGCTACTTCGAGCGCATCTAGCCGCCAGCGACCACGCCTCGCGTAGGTCCCGCCGTAAACCCACAAGATCCGCGCCAACCGCGTCGGCAAGTCTTCACGCAAACTTCTGCCCCACCATGGACACTCCTTCCTCACCCGACCCGCGCGCCAACCATCCAGAAAATCCTTCAAGATCCTGCAAATCCTGATTCTGATTTCACCCATGCAGATCCGTTAATTGTCCTCCTTCAGTTTGACGCCGTCACTACCGAAAACGGCTACAATTCTGTTCCGCCGAGAGAACATCACACAGCCCAACGGGCCGAGGTCGTTGCTCCTTTCCGCCACAATTGCAGGCAACCAGAAGACCAAGACCAACTCCGCTAAAGCGAAAGCAAGATCGCCCAACGCTCCGTCAACTGAATCAATTGGGATCGGAGCTGTCCCACTCGCCATAAAATTCTGTCATCACCGTTCACGGCTTTCTGGCATTCTGTTGTCGCTCCGATCTGACTTGACCGACATATAACCGAACCCGGTACGCTCAGAGTTGCCAAAGGCCGTATTCCCATGTTGGACAATTCTGAACAGATGTGCAAAAATGGCAGAGTGCAATACTGCTATTGTCCTGCTAAGGAGGAACTGATTACCTGGAGAATCTGTGCGCTTCTTCATTGATCCGGATACCGGCGAGCCTCACATCTATGCCCATGGAGTAGAAGAGAACGAAGTCGAAGACGTACTGTTTTTTCCAGGTGAGGACAGGCGCGGAAGAGGTAGGTCGCGAACTGCGATCGGACGAACGCGTAGAGGCCGCTACATTCGCGTGGTTTATATCCCTCATCCCGACCCTGAGGAATCCTTCATCATAACTGCCTATGAACTTAGAGGCAGACAGCTTTCCGCCTTTCGAAGGCGCGCAAGAAGGAGAGGAAGATGAAAGACCCGAACCGTTACCCCCCAGGCTGGGACCTGGACCGCGTCCGCCGCCTTATCCAACATTACGATTCCCAATCCGACGAAGAGGCCATCGCCGAAGACGAAGCCGCCTTCGAGGACCCCACAATAACAACAATGGACATACCCACCGAGCTAGTCCCTACCGTAAGATCATTCCTGGCCGAGCTGCCCGATTAACTACTGCGCATCCTGGGCGACACCCCGCCGCGCACTGCCCCTTTTGGCAGATGAAAGTCGCACTTCGTGTTCGTGCATCGACCACCCGCCATCCATCCCGAAAATCCATCAAAATCCCGCAAATCCTGATTCAGACAACAAAAGAGACGTTCTTCGCGCCCCTTCGCGTCCCTTCGCGGATAAAAGATGTTCTCCATACCCTCCCGTAGATCAATCCATCCTGAAAATCCATCAAAATCCCGCAAATCCTGATTCAGACAACAAAAGAGACGTTCTTCGCGCCCCTTCGCGTCCCTTCGCGGATAAAAGATGTTCTCCATACCCCCACAAATCCTGATTCAGACAACAAAAAACGACCCGTTCACTAAGAACTAAAAACTGACTACTAAAAACTGCCGTTCAATGCCAATCGTGCGCTCGCGGCATCCTCACCCCCACCCGTATCGCCCGCAACGACGTCACAATCACATTCGTCGTCCCATCCCACTTCGAGACCGTCCCATTCACCTCGATCACCTGACTGTCCAGCTCCCGGCTATACCGCGCAAACACATCCCCCCACAAAATAATCTGCACGTCCCCGTACTCATCCTCAATCGTCACAAACACCGTCCCGTCCCGCCCCCGCGGATGCTGCCTCGCCACCGGCCACCCCGCCACCGTCACCGCCGCCCCATCGTCCAGCTTCTCCACCTCAACCGAAGAACGAACGTGCCGCGCCAGCGTCGGCCGCACAAACTCCATCAAATGCCCCTTCGGATACAGCTCCAGCACCTCGTACTCACCGATCATCTGCTCGCGCGCATCAAAATCCGTCAACGCCGCCGCACTCTCCGTCCGCGCCAGCGACAGCGCCCGCTGCCCGTTCCCCGTTGACCGCACCGTCAGTCCCGCCTCCCACAGCGCCTCCCTTCGGTTGCTCGCAATACCGTCAAACGCCCCCGCCATCGCCAGCGATAGCACCGCCTGCTCAGTCATCCCCGTGCGCCGCACCAGGTCCCCCGTGTCCGTGTACGGCCCATTCCTCTCCCTCTCCTCCACGATCCGCCTCGCCCACGCCTCCCCCACGTCCTTCGTGAACACCAGCCCCATCCGCACAGCACCCTCCTCCGGCCTGCACCGCACCTCGCTCCGGTTCACGCACGGATTGCGAAACGGGATCCCGAACCGCCGCGCATCCTGCTTCAGCGTCTCCAGCGGGTAAAAACCCATCGGCTGGTTGTTCATCAGCGCCACAAAAAACTCCAGCGGGTAATAGCACTTCAGCCACGCCGCCTGGTACGCCGTGATCGCAAACGCATGCGAATGACTCTCCGGAAACATGTAATGCCCGTTGATCTTCGCAAAGATCGTGCGCGCCGTCTCCTCCGGAACCCCCTTGCCGCGCGCCCCCTCCCGAAACTGCTCCCAGTGCAGCGCGATCAGATGCTCATTGTTCGACCGCGCAAACGCCCGCCGGATCTCGTCCGCCTGCGCCGCCGTCAACCCCGAAACATCCGTGATCAGCTGCACAACCTGCTCCTGCCACACGATCACCCCATACCCCCGCGCCAGCGCCCGCTCCTCCAGCGGATGATCGTACTCCCACTCCGCCCCGTGCCTGTACCGCTCCACAAACTGCGACACCGCACTCCCCTGCACCCCCACACCCGGCCGGATCAGCGCCACCTGGTACGCCAAATCCAGCAGATTGCGCGACAGCAACCGCTGCCCCATCTTCAGTTGCGCCGGCGACTGCAGCAGAAAGATCCCCTTCGACAGCCCCGCATTGATCATGTCGTACACTTTCCCGTCCTCCGGGTCGATCCGGCTCACGTCCGGCCGCTTCCCCTCCCGCGCCTCCACCAAATCCAGCGCCTCCTCCAACTGGTCCAGCACCGGCAGCGACAGAATATCGATCTTCGCAAAACCCGCATCCGCCACGCTGTCCTTGTCCCAGTCCATGATGAACCGCCCCGCCATCGCCCCCTCCCGCACCGGCACCATCTCCGGTATCGGCGAGCTGCTCAAAATCATTCCCCCCACGTGCTGGCTCAGCAGCTTCGGCGCACCCATCAACTGCGGCGCCAGCTCGATCAGCTCCCGCCACCCGCACGCACCCACCCGCTGGCTGAACGCCGGCAGCTGCTCCATCTCCTCCCGCAGACGCCCCGCATCATGCGAACGCATCTGCTTCGACAGCAGCCCCAGCTCCTCCTGCGGCAGCCCCAGCGCCTTGCCCAAATCCCGCAGCACCCCCTTGATCTTGTACGTCGCGATCGCCCCCGCCAGCACCGCATACTCCGGCCCGAACCGCTCGTGCACCCGCTCGATCAGCTCGTCCCGCAGCGCCCGCGGAAAGTCCAGGTCGATGTCCGGCAGCACCGTCGTGTCTTCAGACAAAAATCGCTCCAACGTCAGACTCCACTTCAGCGGATCGATATGGCTGATCCCGATCAGATACCCCACCAGCAGCGCCACCGACGACCCCCGCCCTCGCCCCGGCGGCTCCCGCCCCTCCAACACCGCAGGCCTTCCCCTCTCCACCATGATCTCCTGCGCGATCAGCACGATCTCCCGGTACAACAGCAGAAAACCAGCCAGCCCGTGCCGTCCGATCAGACTGAACTCCTCCTCCAGCCGCGCCGTGATCTGCTTCGTCACCGCGCCGTAGCGCCGCACCGCCGCCTCGTAGCACAGCTCCCGCAGATACCCCTCCGCCGTATACCCTTCCGGCAACGCCGGCTTCGGCAGCGTATACCCCAAATCCGTGCCCAGATCGAAAGCGCACCGCTCCGCAATCTCCGCCGTGTTCGCCACCGCCTCCGGAAATTCGCCAAAAAGACGCGCCATCTCCGCCGCCGGCTTCAGATAAAACTGATCGTTGGGCAGCAGATGCGGCAGCGCCTGGTCCACAGTCGTGTTCAGCCGGATCGCCACCAGCGCATTCTGCAGCCGGTACCGCTCCGCCGCGTGGTAATGCACGTCGTTCGTGACCGCCAGCCGCACGCCCGCCTCCTCCGCAATCCCCGCCAGCTTGCGGTTCCGCGCCGTGTCCCCCTGTAGAAAATTCTGCTGCAGCGCCGCATAGACCGAGTCCGCGCCGTACCACCCCGCATACGCCCGCAACAGCGCCTCCGCCTCCTGCCTTCGCCCCGCCAGCGCCAGCCGCGTCACACAGCTGTCACGCCCCCCCGTCAGCAGCACCGTGCCCTCCGCATGCCCCGCCAGATGCCTCGGGTCCAGCCGCGGCTCCCTCCGGTCCACCCCGTTCGCCAGCGTAAACAGCCGCGCAATATTCGAATACCCCTCCCGCGTCTTCGCCAGCAGCGTTACCCGCGACCCGTCCGCCAGCGTCAGCGTCCCCCCCGTAATCGGCCGCACCCCCAAACTGTTCGCCAGCCGCGCAAACTCCAGCGCCCCGCACAGATTCGTATCCGTCAGCGCCAGCGCCCCGTACCCATACGCCTTCGCCTGCGCCAGCAGCTCATGCGCATGCGACGCCCCCTCCCCAAACGAAAAAAAGCTCTTCACCCCCAGCTCCACATATCCCCCATCCATAAACTCGTCTCCTTCAGCAGCCCACTAAAAACTAAAAACTGACTACTAAAAACTGCCCTTCTGGGCGGTCGGGCCTAGTCGGCCCTCCCTTGTGCGGGGGCTCCGCCCCCGCAACGCCCCCCCTACACCAGCCTCATCGACCGGGTGCCTCGTTCCAGCATCGTGCCTGTTCCAAAGTGCTTCGCCCTACCCAAACTCGTGCCAGATATCAACCCACAGTCCCTCCCCAACCATCCCGAAAATCCATCCAAATCCCGCAAATCCCGATTCAGACAACGAAACAGGCGCCCTTCCGAGCACGCCGCCGTCCACTAAAAACTAAAAACTGACTACTAAAAACTGGTGTTCCCCATCCCGACAATCCATCCAAATCCCGCAAATCCTGCTTCAGACAACAAAAAAGACGTCCTTCGCGTCCCTTCGCGGAAAAAAGATGTTCACTAAAAACTAAAAACTACCTACTAAAAACTGCAGTTCTGTCTGTACCAATTCCCCTCCCGCTCATCCCGAAACAACGTCACCTGCCCATCATCCGACCCACTCCCACTCCCATTCCCCACCAACCCAACCCGGTAATACGCCCGCGTGATCGGCTGCGCCAGCCACCACAGATCAAACGTCCACCTGTCCGCCACCCGCGCCACCCGCCGCCAGCGCCGCCCCAGCTCCACCTCCACCGGCTCTCCCCCCGACCCCTCCCGCACCGCCACCGGCGTCGGCGCATGCAACGGCCTCATATCATCCCGCTTCGCCGGATCGATCGGGATCTGCAACGCCCGCATCTCCGGCGCAGGATGCCACGGCGCCACCTCCGCAATCCGGTGCAGCACGTGGTTCCCGTTCATCCGCACCTGCAGCCGCTTCTCCATCTCCATCACCCTCCTTCCCGCCGTCTCCCTCACATCCTCAAAAAGCCCCATCTGCATCCCCGTCCCCCCGCGAAAATCCGACAGCGTCAGCGTCACGTCCTCAACCGGAATCTGCGGCGGCTCCAGCTCCATCCGGTTCCGGATCAGCGCCGCCGCATCCTCCCACCGCCCCACCGGCTCCTTGAAAGCCACCGCCAGCTCCCACGGCGGCCACCCCCGCGCCCTGCCCTGCAGCGCCGCCGCCCCCACAACCCGGCCCCCCAGCTCAGGCCGCGCATACCCCCGCCGCAGCAGCGTATCCACCGCCACCAGCAGCAGCTCGATCGAAGTCGAGTTGAACGGCAGCGCAGTCTCCTCAACGACCGACTCCTCGAACGCCGTCGCCACCACCGGACTCTCGTCCACCCCATGGCACAGCGCCCACAACCGGCTCCCCTCCTTCCCGAACTGCGCCGCCATCAGATGCTCCTCCATCGCCGCCACCTCCCCCATCCTGTACAGACCGAACCGCTGCAGCTTCCCCTTCACATCCGCCTCCACCGGCAGCAGCTCCACCGAGTACGGCGCCAGGAACTCCCGCACATCCTCCGGCGCGCTCGACACCCCCGGCTCCCGCATCCGCGCCGCCACAAACGCCGGAAACTTCGCGTCCGCCACCCCAATCCGCGCCGTCAGGTCCGCCGGCACCGCCTCCAGCAGCGCCCGCACCACCTCCTCCTCACCCCCATACAGCGCCTCCATCCCGTCAATACGTACATAAGCCGTCCCCAGCTCCCCCCATTCAACCCGGTCGCTCACCCCCTGCAACGCCCGGATCACCTCCCCGAACACCTGCCGGTAATACAACTCATCCGCATTCAGCACAACCGTCTCCGCCAGATACGACACCGCCTGCTCCAGCGTCATCCCCACCTTCACCCCCACCGCCCCCGGAAAATAGTCCACCACCACCGGCGCCCCGCCCCCAACCCCCCCACGCTCCACAATCAAAGTCGAAGGCTCCTCCACCCGCACCTCCTCCCCACCCGCAACAGCCTGAGCAGCCGGCCCTTCCACCCGCATCTCTTCCGCACTTGCAACAGCCTGAGCAGCCGGCCCCTCCCCCCGCGCATCAGAGCGAAACTCCTCCGAGTGTGAGGCGCCAACGCCGTTCTCTCTTTCCTCTCTCCTCTCTCCTCTCTCCTCGCCCTTGCCGTTCTCTCTCTCCTCTCTCCTCCCCCCTCTCTCCTCGCTCCACCTCCTCATCTCCGCCTTCGCCCGCAAATGCGTAATAAGAACACAAGCCACTCGCATAATTCCTTCCTCCAGCTTGAGCCGGATTCCATTTCAGCCGGAATTATAGAACATATGTTCCAATTGTCAAATCGCATTCCCCCGCTTCAGCACCACCCTGCCCAACCCCCGCGGACAAAAAGAAGTCGCCGTTGCCGTTCTCTCTTTCCTCTCTTCTCACTACTCTCTCCTCACTGATCTATGACCTGCTCAACACCTGCCCCCCTCAGCCCGCCGACCAACAACAAAAGCTTGTATACAAACTCGTGCCGTGATAAACTCACCGCCAAACCCAATGCCAGTCCCTGAACAGAACAAGGGCTTCACCTGGCACAACTGTAACCGTGGAGAAAGATGATGAGCCGTCTTGTGCTCGTCTCCACAATACTGTTCGCCATTCTCTACTGGCCAAACCTGATTTCTGCACAACAGGACTCTTCACTTGCTCCGCCGACGCTGAGCGCACACGCGACGGGGAATGGCGTGGAGCTTAGTTGGACTGCTGTGTCAGGCGCAGCCCGTTATGAGTTGTTTGTATGGGAAAGTCCCAACGGCTGGCGGCAGCTTGGCGGCAGCACACTGACCGCCACCAGCTACACGCACACTGACGCGGCCGGCGGTACCCTCTACTGGTACACCGTCCGTGCCGTGAACGCTGCCGGCCAATCTGGCGCATGGGCAGAATACGTGACCATAACCACCGGCGGTCCGCTACCACAGACCCTCACGCCTACACCCACACCGACAGCGACACCAACCGCTACCTCCAAGGTCGGCGCTCCCATCATGCGGACGGTAACCATCGTTCCGACGTGGGACTGGGTAGAAGATTCAATTGTCGTCACCTGGGACCCTCCCGCTACCGGTTCCGTAAGCCATTACATTATTACCAGAACACACGATGACCATGGCGAACCGTACGAAAAGACCATCAGAGTAGACGGCACATCGACCAGCTACATAGACAGTGACGTGGAGTTTATCGCCTACGACTATGTGGTAACCGCCTATCTGCAAGAATCGGCCGCTACCGCCACACCTACGCCGAACGCACCAGCCAGTCAGGATCCGCAACATACATCGACACCAACAGCAACCTCAACAATAACGTCAACAGCAACGTCTACGTCTTCACCAACAGCCGAACTCACACCACCGGCAGTACCGACGCTGAGCGCACACGCGACGGCGAATGGCGTGGAGCTCAGTTGGACCGCTGTGTCAGGCGCAGCCCGCTATGAGCTGTTTGTATGGGACAGCGCCAACAGTTGGCGGCAGCTTGGCGGCAGCACACTGACCGCCACCGGCTACACGCACACTGACGCAGTCGGCGGCACCCTCTACTGGTACACCGTCCGTGCTGTCAACACCGCCGGCCAAACTAGCGTATGGTCGGAATACGTGACCGTGACCACGAGCGGTCCACAAATAGAGACTCTCACGCCTACATCCACACCGGAGGATGCGCCGACAGCTACACCAACCGCCACGCCTACGGCTTCACAGACAACCGTACTGACGGCGCCGACGCTGAGCGCACACGCGACGGGGAATGGCGTGGAGCTCAGTTGGACCGCTGTGCCAGGCGCAGCCGGCTATGAATTGCTTGTATGGGAAAGTGCCAACGGCTGGCGGCAGCTTGGCGGCGGCACACTGACCGCCACCAGCTACACGCATACTGACGCGGTCGACGGTACCGTCTACTGGTACACCGTCCGCACTGTGAACGCCGCCGGCCAGGCCAGCGTATGGTCAGAATACGCGACTATAACCCCCGGCGGTCCACAAACACAGACCCTCACACCTACGTCCACACCGACAGCTACACCATCCGCTACCGCCAAGGTCGGCGCTCCCATCTTGCGGACGGTAACCATCGTTCCGACGTGGGACCGGGTGGAAGATTCAATTATCGTCACCTGGGATCCTCCCGCTACCGGTTCCGTAAACCACTACATCATTACCAGAACACATGATGACCATGGCGAACCGTACGAAAAGACCATCAGGGTAGACGGCACATCGACCAGCTACATAGACAGTGACGTGGAGTTTATCGCCTACGACTATGTTGTAACCGCCTATCTGCAAGAATCGGCCCCAACCGCCACACCTACGGCTACCCCCACAGTCACACCCGAGCCGAACGCACCAGCCAGTCAGAATCCGCAACACACATCGACGCCAACCGCCACGCCTACGGCTACCCCCACTGTCACGCCCACGCCGAAAGCACCAACCAATCAGGACCCGCAACACACATCGACGCCCACTGCCACACCTACCGCCACGCCCACTGCCACACCTACCGCCACGCCTACGGTTTCACAGTCAACCGCACTGACAGCACCGACTCTGAGCGGAAACGCGACCGCGAACGGTGTGCGACTCAGCTGGTCCTCAGTAACAGGGGCGGCCCGCTACGAATTGTATGTATGGGACCGCAACCTCTCCTCGTGGAAACGAATTGGCGGAACCTCTCTGACCGGCACCTCCTACACGCATTCAGGCGTTACCGCTGGAGTCACCTACTGGTACATCGTCCGTGCCGTAAACGCTGACGACGTACCCGGCCCATATTCGTCAACACTGTCAGTCTCGGTTCCTGCTTAGTCGCAATAGCAGCCCGATCCAGAGCTTACGCCTACTGAAACAGCCGCGCCTGGTGCAACCGCCGCCCATCCCGAAAATCCATCCAAATCCCGCAAATCCTGATTCAGACAACAAAAAAAGCGAACTCCCAAGCACGCAGCCGTTCACCAAAAACTAAAAACTGACTACTAAAAACTGCCCTTTGCCCTCTCCTCCCAACCCTGCTACCCTGTCCCCACCACATCCAACCGCCCACCAGAGGTACCCTATGCCCAACCTCATCAACCTCACCGAACACCTCGCCCAGGACGGCTACGAATACGTCTACGGCATCTCCGCCTACGACCTCACCGGCAACGGCGTTCCCGACCTCATCACCCCCGACACCGACGTCGGCCTCTACTGGCTCGAAAACGATGGCCGCGGCAACTTCACCAAACACATCATCCACAAACGCACCCCCGAATGGCTCGAACGCCACCAGGTCGTCGACATCAACGGCGACGGCCGCCCCGAACTCGTCTTCATCGACAACATCAACGGCTGCCTGCTCTACTTCGAATACGAAGGCGACCCGCGCCTCGCCGCCTCATGGCGCACCCGCTACGTCGACGAAGGCACCCTCACCGGCGCCTACGCCGTCGCCGTCGCCGACTTCACCGGCAACGGCGCTCTCGACATCGCCGCCTCGACCTGGCGTAAAGGCAACCAGTTCGTCTGGTACGAAAACCGCGACGGCCAATGGATCAAACACATCCTCGAAGACGACATCGCCGAACCCCGTGCCGTCCACGCCGCCGACATCAACGGCAACGGCAAGACCGACCTCCTCGGCACCGCACGTATCGCCAATCAGGTCATCTGGTACGAAAACACCGGCGACCTCCCCAACCGGCCCTGGATCAAGCACATCATCGACGACGCCCCCCAACCCATCCACGGCCACCCCGTCGACATGGACGGCGACGGCGACCTCGACGTCGTCATGGCCCTCGGCATGCTCCCCCCCGACGACCCCACCGGCGTCCCCCTCGAACATCACCAGATCGTCTGGTACGAAAACGACGGCAACCCCGCCGCCGGCAAATGGCGCAAGCACATAATCAGCCAAAAGTTCCCCAACGCCTTCGAAGCCATCGCCGCCGACTTCGACAACGACGGCCACGTCGAGGTCGTCGCCACCGCCTGGCACGAGACCGGCCGCGTCGCCTACTTCAAACACCGCGGCGACCCCCGCGGCCCTTGGGACATGCAGCTCCTCAAAGACGGCTGGACCAACGCCAACATGGTCCTCGCCGCCGACGTCAACGGCAACGGCCGCCTCGACATCGTCGCCTCCGCCGAACGCGGCAGTAACGAAGTCCGCTGGTGGCGCAACGAAGGCCCATAACACACCACATCGCGCCGGTACGGGCAGGCCTCGTGCCTGCCCTCTCCCCCATCCCACGCCCGTACACTGCCCTCCTGCAATCTCTTCGCCGTCTAACCACCGCCTTCCATCCTGAAAATCCGTCCAAGTCCCGCAAATCCTGATTCAGAAAACAAAAAATGCGCCCTTCCGAAAACGTAGCGGTCCACTAAAAACTAAAAACTGACTACTAAAAACTGGTGTTCGCCAGCCATCCCGAAAATCCATCAAAATCCCGCAAATCCTGATTCAAAACTCGCAAAAATTCCTCCAAAAACGCCCGATTCCCGTGTTATAATAGACTCTTCGCACCGCCGAACCATCCCGGTGCGCTCAACCAATTCACCGCCCTCGCCGGCCCCCCGGCCGGACGAAGAGTGCAACTCGTATCAATGGAGATACTTTCAATGTCGAAAAAACTTTGCAAAGGCATCAGAAAAGACGGCAGCCCCTGCCGTGGACTAGCGCTCAAACAGTACAACGGCCTCTGCATCGCCCACGGACCCACCCCCGACCAGGCCCACCAATGGCGCTCCCTCGGCGGCAAAAACTCCGCCACAGCCGCCCGCCTCGATAAACGCATCCCCGAACGACTCAAAGACATGCTCGATATCCTCGACGACGGCATGAAACAGGTCATCGACGGCTCCCTCAGCCCCGCCCGCTACGCCGCCGTCTGCCGCGGCGTCAAAATGAAACTCGACGTCTACTCCCAGGCCGACAAGGACATGGACCTCATCCGCGCCGAAGAAATCCAGGCCGCTGCCGCCGAATTCCTCGGCCTGCACGGCAACCTCGACGTCCTTGAAGCCGCCGACGACATGGCCGCCAGACAGGATAAACACCGCCGCGAAGCCCTCGTCGAACAGGACTTTGCCGAAGTCAAAGAACCGTTCAAACCCGACCAACCCTCCGAAATCTTCCTCAACGACAAAGGGCGCCGCCGCTTCGGCTACCACAACCTCAAAATGAACCAACAGTTTCTCAATGAAATAGATGACGAACTGACCGAATATGACCCCCATCGGTCCGATCTCTCCGAGATCACCGGACTGTTGGAAGACCTGCAAGAGGAAGTCGAAGACACCCTCTCCGCTCTCGCCCACAACGACGTCGCCCCCTTCGACCCCCTCACCGGTCAGTCCATCACCGAACTCCCCTCCGGCGTCCAGACCCGCTCCAGGCTCGACCGTCTTGTCCACGACGAAGTCAAGCCCCAGGAACGCCTCGAAGAGCAACTCAGCATGATCAAACGCCTGATGCGCAATGCTGAAGAACTCGCCCGGAACGAAGACGGCAAGAAAGAACTGGAAGAGGTGGAAGAAAACCCCAAGCAAGAACCGGAAGAGGCAGAAGAAAGCGACAAGCAAGAACTGGAAGAGACGGAAGAAATCAAAAAACAGAGACTGGAAGAGGCAGAACACAACAGAAACACCCTCCTATATCTCAGAGAATCTCTAAAGGCAAAAGGGGTCCCAGTCGAAACCCTGCCGCCTCACCTGCGCTGGGAATAGGGGCAACACAAAAAAATAGAATATAAACCCCTTTCTGTTCCCCCGCCGGGCAACAGCCGTACTCCCCTACCCTCCACCCACCCCCAAACCCCCCAGACCCACCCCAAACCTCCCTCTCCCGCCCCAAAACCCCACCAAACCCCCGCCAAAAGATCCCCGCCCATCCCCCCCATCCCCCCAAGTCCCCGTTCAGACAAAAGAAAATCACAAAAATCCCCCTAATCCCCCAAAATCACAATCCAAAATCAAAAAACCCCCCATTCTCTCGCAATTCTCTCGTAACCTCTCGCAGAACGCTCTACCCGGCGCCACGCGACCACAGCAAACTAGCTATCCTGAAAATCCAATAAATCCCGCAAATCCTGATTCAGACAGGCGCCAACTAAAAACTAACAACTAAAAACTGCATTTTTTCCCCTCCTTGACACACCCCCCGCTTTTCCCTAAAATGCCCACCAGAATCTTCCCCTCGATACCCCTGCAACGGCGCACCTTGGAATAGACCCGAGTAATTCCATTATCCAAAGGAGAAAGAGACATGCGTATCAAACGTAACTGGTTGAACTGTACACTGCTGTCCCTCCTGCTGGTCTTTGCCCTGCTCATCGGCGCCTGCGCCGCGCCCGCAACGACCGGTGACGGCGCCGACACCGCCATGGAGGAGGATACGGGCGATGACATGGCCGAACTGCCCGGCATCCAATACGCCGTCAACCCCGACACCGTCGACTCCGACCGCCTGCTCGTCCTCCCAGGACGTACCCGGTTCGGCGTCGGTATGTGGGGCGGAATCACCGCCGGCAACTGGAACTTCGGCAGCGAGTCCTTCTACATGGTCCAGATGCCGCTCATCTTCATGGGCCCCATGGGCAATACCACCCCCACGCCCTGGATTGCACGCCGCATCGAGCGCGTTGACGACAACATGGCCATGGAGATCGAACTTTACGAGGACGCCGTCTGGAGCGATGGCGAGCGCATCACCACCGCCGACGTCGCCTTCACCTTCGAACTCCTCTATCACGCCGATGCCGACTACTGGCTCGGCGATGCCAAAGTCCTCTTCCCCAACATCACCGGCGGACAGGACTACTTCGAAGGCAAAGCCGACTCCATCTCCGGCATCAAGATCATCGACGACTTCAACATGCGCATCGAAGCCGACGAACCCATCGGCCTCGTCTGGCGCCCACTTGCCTTCCTCTCCGTCCTGCCCGAACACCACCTCGGCCAGTACTCCGCCGCCCAGCTCTGGGCCGGCGACTTCCCCGATGCCTGGGTTCCCGAAGTCACCAGCGGCCCTTACCGCGTCGTCAGCTGGGACGAAGAAGCCAAAGTCCTCGAACTGCAGCGCAATGAGGACTGGTGGGGCAACGCCATCTACGGCAAGCCCGGCATCAAGCGCTACGCCGAACACTCCGGCCTGACACTCGACAACTTCCTCGCCGGCGAGTCCGACATGGTCAAAGTCGGCGCCAGCGACTACGAGACCGTCAGTGACCTCGCCGATACCGCCATCCATCCCCGCACCTTCATGATGACAGGCTACGGCCTCAATCGCGGTGATGACCGCAAACTGCCGCGCAAGGTCATGGACGCCATCGCCCTTGCCGTCAACCGCGAGCTCTGGGCTGAAGTCCTCTACTTCGGCTTCGGCCAGCCGGAAGACTCCGTCTTCGGGCTCCGCGGCCATCAGACCGCCACCGAGTCCTTCTGCGAGGGCTGCGACTCCGGCCTCGTCGTACCGCGCTCGTTCGACCCCGAAATGGCTAAACAGCTCCTCGCCGAAGCTGAAGCCGAAGGCATCTGGGACCCCAGTCGCGTCCTGATAGTACTTGGCGGTTCAGGTGGTGACGCCCCCGTCCTGCTCCAGCAACAGCTGGCCGATGTCGGAATCCAGACCGAGATCCTCGCCGGTAGGGAACTCCAACAGGAGCGCAGCGCCAGCGGCGACTATGACATCAGCATGATCGGCGGCTGGGTCTCCAACACCCTGCGCAACTGCGAATACTGGGTCGGCAGCTGCGATGAGGACTACTGGCCCGCCAGCTTCCACTGGTGCAACGACGAATTCAGAAACATGTGTAACGTCGCCATGGGCACCACCGACCCCGACGAGAAAACACGCGCCACCCAGGCCTTGATGGAAATCTACTTCGAAGACGGCCCAATCTGGGGTGTCACCCAGATCGCCGAATTCTACGTGATGACCGACGACCTCGGCGGCTTCATCCCCGAAGAAGCCTTCAACTGGCTCGGCACCTCCGGTGAAAAAGGCGTAGTCAGCTGGTACTGGATCGAGTAGGACTTAGTCAGAGAACAGACAGCGAAGAGGAGGGAGAACCCTTCCTCCCTCCTCTTCTTTCCCTGCTTTCCTGGAGAAGTAACCAAGTCTGTTCAGCGAAAAGCTGTGACCGCCGCCCCCTCGCCGGTCACAACGCAGCATTGTGAGCAGAAGTCGTCTCGTGAACCTGGGTGGTATTCTTGATGGAAAACTGTTGCATTCAACCCTCTACCGATCCCGAAGCTGAGAGGCAAACAGAATCAGACGCTTCTAGGATCGACGAAGCCGCTGCCAGAAGAGCCCAAGTAGATGAAGCGTTCTTCGATAGTCTACAAGTACTTCGGGAGAGAATTAGCAAACGCCGGAACGGTAAACCAATCGACGTTGACCGCATAATCTCCCAAATCCGCCAGGAACGAGACAATGCCTTCGACGGCTGATTACAGCGTACATAGCGTCCCTTCGTGGAAAGAAAAAGGTGTTCTTCGCGCCCCTTCGCGCCCCTTCGCGTCCCTTCGCGGAAAGAAAAGGCGTTAACAGCGGCCCCTTGTGGCCCTTAGTGGATAAATAAAGGATCGCATCTTGACCCAGTACATCATCCGCCGCATCCTCGTCGCCTTCCCCATGCTCATCGTCATCACCTACATAAACTTCGCCCTCATGCGCCTCGCGCCCGGCGACCCCACACTCTTCATGTTCGTGACCGCCGAAACACAGGGAATGACGCCCCAGCAGGTGCGCGACCAACTCGGCGTCCAGGAGGCCTACAAAGGACGCGGCGAAGACGAAGGCACCAGCAATCGCGATTACCTCCACGAAAGACTCGGACTCAACGACCCCATCCATATCCAATACTTCCGCTGGCTGGGCAGGGTAGTTCAGGGAGACTTCGGCCGCGCCATGCGCACCGCCGAACTGATCGGCCCCGAACTGGCAGTCCGCGTCCGCGTCACCATCCGCCTCACAGTCCTCGCCACGCTGCTCAGCGTCGGCATCGGCGTCGTCGCCGGCTCGCTCTCTGCTCTCTACCAGTACTCCGCCTTCGACAACATCGTCTCCTTCATCACCTACATCCTCATCAGTGTGCCCGGATTTCTCCTCGCCACCTGGGTCATCATCATCTTTGCCATAAGGCTGGGCTGGTTCCCCGCCGGCGGCATGTACAACGCCCGCACCGGAGGCGACTTCTGGGACCGCGTCTACTATCTCATCCTGCCCGTCATGGCCATGGGGATCAGCGGCTCGGCCGGCCTCATCCGCTGGACTCGCACCAGCGTTCTCGAAACAATGCGCGCCGACTACGTCACTGTCGCCCGCGCCAAAGGCCTCAAGGAGCGCATCGTCCGCAGCCGCCACATCTTCCGCAATGCCCTCCTGCCCATCCTCACCATCGTCGGCCGCAGCATCCCCTTCGTCATCGGCGGCTCCGCCTTCTTCGAGATCGTCTTCAACTACCCCGGCGTCGGCATGTGGACCGCAAAAGCAGCCGAGGCCAAAGACTTTTCCATCATGATCGCCACCATCACCGTCACCGCCGTTCTCGTTATCCTCAGCAACCTGATCGTGGACATCTGCTACTGCTGGGTCGATCCGCGCGTTACCTATTCGTAGTGCCAATTATTCGGAGTGAACTGCCAGCATGAGCGCGCAAAACGATAACGCCTCCGATTCGGCCCAGGCCCTCACCATCGAAAGGCCGTCGCTGGCCGTCCAGAACTTCCGACTCTTCTTGCAGAATCCCGGCGCAGTCGGCGGCGTTATATTCATGTTGGTAATAACCATCTCAGCCATTCTGGCCCCTTGGCTGACACCTTTCGAGCCGCACGAGATCGACGTCCAGGCCATCCGCAAACCCCCCAGCGCCGACCACTGGCTCGGCACCGACCTCACCGGCCGCGACATGCTCACCCGCATCCTCTACGGCGGTCGCGTTTCACTCCTCATCGGTCTCGCCGCCGTCATCATCCGCACCGTCATCGGCCTGATTGTCGGCTCGCTCTCCGGCTACTTCGGCGGCGTCATCGACTTCTTCGGCCAGCGCATCGTCGACATTATGATCGTCTTCCCCGATATCTTCTTCCTCCTCATCGTCATCGCCATCATCGGCCCCACCCCCTGGACCCTGCTGATCGCACTCGGCTTTCTCAGCTGGCCCTTTGACGCCCGTATCTTCCGCTCTCAAGTGCTGTCGATTCGCGAGCTCGACTACATCCTCGCCGCCCGCTCCATCGGCACCACCACCGGCCGAATCGTCCGCCAGCACGTTACCCCCAATCTCATGCCCCTCGTGCTCGTCAACATGACGCTCAATATCGGCGTAGCCATCATCGCCGAAGCCGGCATCAGCTTTCTCGGCCTCGGCGTCCAGCCCCCTACCCCCAGCTGGGGCAACATGATCACCTCCGCCAACAACCTCTCCCTCATTCAGCGCTTCTGGTGGCTGTGGGTCCCGCCGGGAGGCGTCCTGGTAGGCACCGTTATCTCCCTCAACCTCATCGGTGACGCCCTGCGGGACATTCTCGACCCCCGCTGGCGCGCCTCATAACCGCGACCGACAGGTCCGGCTCACGCCGAAAGTCACCCGCAAACCCAGTCAGGAGACAGATCATGCAGCACGGCATCCTCTACAAACGCCCCGGACGCTACTCTCTCGGCCCCGTTCCCCAACTCCTCCCCGACGGCCGCCTCACCGTCGGTGTCGTCTCCTCCCCCTTCGCCGACCACTACGGCCTCGCCGACTGGATCGTTCTCGTCTCCGATGACCAGGGCGAGACGTTCACCGAAACCAACGACCAGACCATCCCCCTCGCCTGGCCCGCCGCCCTGCCGCGCGAATACTACGACCGCTACGCCGATGTCCAGCCCGACGGCAGCTACCTCGCTGCCGGCACCGTCGGCTTTGAGTCCTGGCCCAAAGAACGCGCCGCCGAAGCCGAAGAGCTCGGCCTCACCGCCCGCCCCCATCCCAACAACACCGGCAACGACCTCCTCATCGGCATGCCCAAGCTCTTCGTCATGCGCTCCCACGACCAGGGCAAAACATGGGACCGCCGCGACTGGCTCGTCCCCGGCTTCAGCTGGATGACCGCCTTCCCCCGCTGGACCCGCCTCCAGGCCGGCAACATCCTCCTCCCCGTCTATGCCCGCGATCAGGAAGGCGACAAGGGCCAGGTCTTCGTCTGGCGCTCCGACCCCGACGGCGACAACTGGCGCCTCATCCCCCTCTCCTCCAGCGTCTCCAGCGTCACCGGCGACGAGACCTGCTTCATCGAAGCCGAACCCGGCAAGGTCCTCGCCCACATCCGCCACTCAACCCCCGGCCACCTCACCAGCGGCTACCTGCTCGAAAGCTGGTCCGAAGACGCCGGCCTCACCTGGTCCCAACCGCTCCGCACCGAGGTCAGGGGCTATCCCCCCCACCTCCTCCGCCTCCAGGACGGCCGCATCCTCTGCGGCGTCACCTACCGCTGGGAACCCATGGGCATCCGCCTCGTCCTCAGCGAAGACAACGGCAAGACCTGGGACACCGACAACACCATCATCATGCGCGACGATGCCGGCACAGCCTCCCCCATGTGGCCCGACTACCCCAACCACAGCGGCGGCTCCGACGTCGGCTACCCCATCACCGTCCAGTTCGACGACGGCAGCCTCTTCACCTGCTACTGGATCACCCTCGAAGACGGCATCTGCCACGCCGCCTACACAAAATGGACCCTCGACGACATCTGATCGCCGCTCTCAACCGTTAGCAATGACAAACTTGCCCAATTCTCGATTCAATACGAGGCAGTGAATGTGCCTTCTCTCACTCCTCTCTCCTCTACACTCTCTCCTCGCCTTTGGGCGGTCGGGCCTATTCGGCCCTCCCTTGTGCGGGGGCTCCGCCCCCGCAACGCCCCCTCTCCTACAACATGCCTCGCCCACCTGGTGCCTACTTTCGACCAGCTCCACCTGTGCGACTCTATGCGCACACCCTACCCTGTCCCCGGCCCCGGCTGCCTTCCACCATCAGCCAAAGTCCTGCCAGCCATCTGGACCGGCTCCCCGACCGGCCCACCAGGCGCTGCAACGCCAGCCAATGCGCGCTTCAATTATCGTGAACATCCATAAAAATCCTGCAAATCTTGACTAAATCCTGATTCAGACAAGGAAACATCCCATGACCAGCGCAAAACTGGCAATTGACGGCGGCGAGCCCCTGCGCAGCCAGCCCTTCGGCCCCAAGTGGATCTTCGGCGACGAAGAACGCCGCCACCTCATGGAAGTCATGGACAACGCCACCGACGCCTGGCGCTCCGGCTTCAAAGTGAGGGCCTTCGCCGACGCCTTCGCCACCCTCCACGGCGCCCAATACGCCGTCGCCACCACCACCGGCACCGGCGCCATCCATGCCGCCGTTGCCGCCGTCAACCCCGAACCCGGCGACGAAGTCATCACCACGCCCACCACCGACATCGGCTCCGTCCTCGGCATCATCCTCCACAACGCCATCCCCGTCTTCGCCGACTGGGACCCGGAGACCCTCAACACCGACCCTGCCGACATCGAGCGCCGTATCACCCCCCGCACCAAAGCCATCCTCGCCGTCCACCTCTACGGCAACCCCTGCGACATGGGCCCCATCCTCGAAATCGGCCGCGCCCACAACATCCCCGTCATCGAGGATTGCTCACAGGCCCACCTCGCCGAATACCGCGGCCAGCTCGTCGGCACCATCGGTGACATCGGCTGCTTCTCGCTCGGCGGCAAGACCCTCACCACCGACCAGGGCGGCATGGTCATCACCAACGACGAGCCCCTCGCCCGCCGTGCCATGGGCTTCTCCCGCAAAGGCTCCGAAATGGACAGCGCCCTCCGCAGCTCCCTCGCCCCCACCTCCTTCCGCCGCGGCGGCACCAAGGGCTACGCCTTCCTCGGCGACTTCCACCCCATGACCGACCTCCACGCCGCCGTCGGCCTCGCCCAGTTCGACCGCTGGCACGAGGCCACCCGCGTGCGCCGCATGACCGCCGCCATCCTCGACGAAGTCGTGCCCCAGCTGCCCGGCTTCAAGATCCAAAAGGTCCACCCCGAAGACCGCAGCGCCTACTACACCTACGCCTACACCGTCGACCAATCCAGGGCCGGCATCTCCTCCGATGATTTCTCCGCAGCCGTTCGCGCCGAAGGCATCCCGGACTGCTACGGCCCCTACATCCAGGGTCGCCCCCTCTACCGCTACCCGATCTTCACCGACGAGGACACCTACGGCCAGTCCCGCTACCCCTTCGTCGACGAGCAGGGCAACCGCCGCATCGACTACAGCACGCTTCACCTGCCCCACACCGAGCGCGAACTGCCCAAGACCGGCTTCATCCTCTTCCGCAACTCCTATACCGAACAGGACGCCAAAGACATCGCCGCCGCCATGCGCAAAGTAGCCCTCCACTACGCCGAGCAGGCCGCGCAATAGAACCGGAGGACAAAAAGGCCGTGGACAATATCGAAAACCAGGACGGCTCGACGCTCATTCCCATCCCCGGCGGTACATTCCAAATGGGGACCGACCCGGCCGACGCGCAGAAAATCGCCGACCGCTACGGCTGGCGCCTTACCCGCTTCCGCGATGAAAGCCCCCAGCACACCGTCCGCCTCGATCCCTTCTACATCTGCCGTTACCCGGTCACCGTCACCCAGTACGATCGCTATCTCCAGGACACCGGCGCAACGCCGCCCCAATGCTGGGACGACCCCCGCTTCACCGCGCCCGATCAGCCGGTCATCGGCGTTGCCCACTGGGATGCGCAAGCCTACGCAACCTGGGCCGGACTCCGCCTGCCCACCGAAGCCGAATGGGAATTCGCCGCCCGCGGCACCGACGGACGCCCCTGGCCCTGGGGCAACGAGTGGGACCCCGACCGCGCCAACACACGCGATTCCGGCGTCGGCCTTCCCACCCCCGTAGACCGCTACACCGACGCCGGCAACGTCAGCCCGTTCGGCGTCTGCGACATGGTCGGCAACGTCTGGGAATGGTGCCAGGATCGCTATTCCGACGACTATTACAGCTTCAGCCCGCCGGCCAACCCCATCTGCACGAAGCCAACCGTCCACTATGACGCCCACAACGTGCTGCGCGGCGGCTCCTGGTACAACATCGCCGAGCGCGCCCGCTGCGCCGCCCGCTATGACCGCTTTCCCCAAATGATGCGCCGCCACGTTGGCTTCCGCTGCGCACGCGACGCCTGATTTCTGGCCGGATGACTATAGCACCGCACTACCAACGTCCGCTGAAGTAAGGAGAAAGCCCAAATGATCGGAGTTATCCTCAATCCCGAACAGCCTCGCAAGGGAACAGGCGAGCTTCCCCCATACGCCGCCGCCTATATCAGCGAGATATTGCACCACGCCGGCATCCCCTTTTCGCTGCTGCCCCAGGAAGCCCTGGCCGGTGACTCTCCCTTGCCCCGCCTCCTCATTCTGGCGCAGGACTTCGAGCTGAGTTCCGAACAGAAGGCAGGCTTGGCCGAATTCGTTCACGCCGGCGGCCTCCTCATCGGCAACGCCGGTACCTCTGGCATGGACGACCTCTTCGGCGTGCAGACCATCCGTCTCCTCGAAGAAGGCTACCTGCAGCCACCCGCCGCGACCCATCCTGTGACCGGTGGCCTGAGCAGGGAAACGCACGTGTTCGGCGGCGCTTTGGTCAAGGCCGTGGCCGGCACTGCACTCGCCCAGGTCGAGTCTATCTTGCCTCCGCCGCAGGCAGGCGGACCCGTAGCCGATGCCGTGGTAGCACACGCCCGCGGTCGCGGCCGCACTCTCCTCTTTGCACTCGACCTGATAACGTCCGTGCTCCACATCCACCAGGGAAAGCCGGTCGTGCCCATCCCCCCGCGCGAGTCCTCAGGCACCCCCTCTGGTTCCATCCTCGACCCCGAACGGGATGGCGATCTGGTCGAAATCGACGACGTCGACGATCTCTACTACTCCGGCGGCATCCCCCTTCAGGACGGCAGGACTTACTACAATCAGCGCATCATCCTGTCGCCCATGGCCGACGTCCTCAAGGAGCTCCTGCTGCGCGCAATCTTCCACCTCCTCAGCACCGCCGGCGAACCCCTGCCCCTACTCTGGTACTGGCCGCGTGGGATGACCTCGATGGCCCACATGTCCCACGATTCCGACGGCAACCGTCCTCTCGTCGGCTGGTGCCTCTTCGACCTGCTCCAGGAGCTCAACGTACCCTCCACCTGGTGCACAATGCCCGTTACCGGCTATGATCGCTCCTTCTACCAGGCGCTCATCGAGTCCACCTCCGAAATCGCTCTCCACTACGCCACCGGCAACGCCCCCGTGCGCGAAGCCCCCCGCTGGAGCCAGATGGACTTCGACTGGCAGTACGACACGCTCGCCTACGAGACCGGCCTCTCCAACATCGTCTCCAACAAGAACCACGGCATCGCCTGGCAGGGCCGCCTCGAGTTCTACTACTGGTGCCAGAACAAGGGCATCCAGCTCGAACATTCACGCGGCGACCGCGGCTTCACCTTCGGAACCTCCCACCCCTGGTTTCCTATGGAGGACGATCGTCCCCACGGCGACTTCCTCGACGTGATCGCCCTCCCCTTCCTCACCCAGGACTTCACCGTCGTCTGTCCCCATGGCTTCATGCGCCCCCTCGTCGACCAGAGCCACGCCACCTACGGCTGCGCCCACGTCCTCTACCACCCCTCCCACGTCGAAGACCCCGAATGCGAGCGCTCCATCCGCGAAACCGTCGCCTACGCCCGCAGCCTCGGCATGGAATGGTGGACCAGCGAAGAGATCAACAACTGGGAACGCGCCCGCCGCCGCGTATCCATCTCTTCCGCCGCAAACGGCGCCTCCACGCCCGAAGGCACATACCGTATTCAATCGGAGGACGCTCTCAACGGAGCAACGCTGCTCTACCTGCTTCCTGCCAGCGGATCCCCACCGTCTTCCTTCACGCTCGACGGCAAAGCCACTGATGCCGCTACGATCGAACGCTACGGCCACCGGTTTGCCCAGGTCACTGCTGACCTCCACGGCGAGCACGAACTCAAAACCCCGTAGCCGCTGAGTCAAAAGTACGAACTCTAAATGGATCGCCCAAGGAAGGAGCGATGACTGACATGACAGCGACCTGGACCGACACTGCAACAGTGGACTTGGATGGGATGCGCGTCACACTTTCCGAACCGGTACTGATCGGGCGCCGCCGTGGCTACTTCTGGTTCCCCAACCTCTGGACAATGCCCAATGGCGAGCTCCTTTCTACAATCTCGCCCGTGCCCGATATTCATCTCTCCGGTGTCCCCTATCTGGTACTCTGGTCCCAGGACGGCGGCCTCACCTGGACCGAGCCGCAGGTCTCCTGCGACGGCGCCCAGACCCTCCTCCACCTCCACTCCGGCGACAGCATCATGCTCCCCTACGATCTCCGTCCCCGCCCCAACGGGATCGGCGCACCCCATAACATCATTCCCGCCGGCCAGCGCGTCTTTGACTACGTGCCCACCGGCGTCGTCATCACCGGCATGCCCGCGCCCGTACCCCTCATCCTGCCCGGCCTCGACGTCGTCACATTCTCCTTCAACGGCCAGACCCTCTGGCTCGAGGACGGTACCTACCTGGCCACCGCCTACGGCCACTTCGAAGGCGACCAACGCGACTCCATCGTCGCCGTGGAATCCACCGACGGCACCAACTGGTCGGTGCGCTCAGTCGTCGCCGGTGCCGACTGTCCGGTCCCCGGCGATGGCGGCCCCAGCGAATCAGCCATCTGCCGCCTCCAGGATGGCCGCATCATGTGCGTCTTCCGCGTCGAAAGCAAACTGCCCTTCGGCCAGACCTGGAGCAGCGACGAAGGCCGCACCTGGTCCACCGCCGTCGCCATGGCAGGCCCCTTCTCCGTCCAGCCCAGCCTCGCCGTGATGTCCGGCGGCGCAATCGCCCTCTCAGGCGGCCGCCCCGGCCTCTACCTCTGGCTCAACGCCGACGGCAGCGGTCTGAACTGGCAGCAGATCGACATCCTCGCCCACCACAACAGCTGCCATCCCCACGAGCAGATCGTCTACTCGGAAGACCTCTCCCGCCAGAAAAGCACCTCCTATACCGAAGTGGTGGCCGTCGATGACAACACCCTGCTCTACACGTATGACCGCGTGCCCAACGGCTGGCGTCGCATCCCTGAAGACATGGACGATACAAATAGCGTCTGGCTGGTGAGGGCTACAGTGGAGCAGTAAACAGAAACGGGAATCCCGACAAACCCCCAGACCCCCCGAAAAACCGGGTGAAGCAAGCTGACAAACTGGAGTGACCATCTTGGCGCCTGAACCTGTCCTCGACATCCGTTCTCTTCCCGGCACCCGCGAGACTCTCGCCTATCAGGATGGCGGCCTCTTCCCCGTCCTGGCTCTGACAGCCGACCGCGTCGCCGTCGCCGCCCTGCGGGGCGGTGCCGGCCACATTGGTCGCGAAGGACGAATGGAGATCCTGCGCTCACACGACGGAGGTCTGACCTGGACACCGCCGAATATCCTTGCCGACAGTGAGGACGACGACCGCAACCCTGCCTTCGGCGTTTCACCACACGGCACACTCATCCTCCTCTACCACCGCCAGCACAACTACGACGCCGACGGCAACTACCAGGGCCGCACCCAGGTAGCCGACCGCAGACCGGTTGTCATCATGGCTACCCGCTCCCTCGACCGCGGCCTGTCCTGGGAAGAGCCCTACCCGCTGTCGATAGACGCCCTGCCCTCAGGCTCACCCTACGGCAAAATCGTCTCGCTCGCCGACGGAACGCTGCTCGCGCCCATCTACAACAGCCAGGCCTGGGAAGACGAGCGCAGCGGCCAGAGTTTCGACTCCTCCTACCTCGTCCGCTCCCGCGACGATGGCCTGACCTGGGAAGAACCCTCCCTCATCGCCCACCACAAGAACGAGACTGCTCTCATCGCGCTCCCCGGCGGCGACCTCCTCGCCGTCATGCGCGATGACGGCGTCCAGGGACTGCACAGCACACATTCTCAGGACGGCGGCTTCACCTGGTCGGATCCGGTCCAGATCACCCAGGCCCGTCAGCACCCCGCAGATCTTGTCCTCCTCTCCAATGGCGACATCCTCCTCACCTACGGCAACCGCAATCCGCCCCACCGCATCGAAGGCCGCATCAGCCGCGACCGCGGGCGCTCCTGGCTCGACTGCCTCCTCACCTTCTCCGGCCACCTCTACGGCTACACCACCGAAGAGTCCCGCCGCACCGATCTCGGCTATCCCTCCAGCGTAATCCGCGGCAACGGTCAAGGCGTCACAATGTACTATTACAACCCCTCCATGCGGCAGGCTTCTGATTCCCGCCAGGCCGAAAACAACCCATTGTACAGTCACCAGAACTACTGCGCCGTCGCCGTAACCTGGAAGGAGGAGGAACTGATCTCGGCCGTGGCGCGCGCGACAAGCCGGCAATAGGCCCGTTTCCTCCGCCTTCAGACAGCTCTGGCGTCTACCCCGTGCCTTCCCGCCTGTATACAACTGATTTTGGAGAAGCAGCGCTCCCAGGAGGCCTCCGGGACTGTGCCAGCCGTCCAACGCCGGCAGGATAGGCCAGGAATCTCACAGGACATTCGGCTCTTGGGGGCAGCCCTTGAACACTAGGGACTTTGAGCGGCCAAAATATCCCAAGAAAAGGTGCCACCATTCGAACGAGAGGAGACACTGAAGTGACGAACCTGACTCCGGACCGTATCCTTGACGTACGCGCCTTACCCGGGACACGCGAGACCATCGCCTACAAGGATGGCGGCCTCTTCCCTATTTTGGCACTGGCCCCCAACGGTGACGTGGTCGCCGCCCTTCGCGGCGGCGCCGGCCATCTCGGCCGCCAGGCGCGCATGGAGGTTGTGCGCTCATCCGATGCCGGCCAAACCTGGACGCCCCCGAATCCAGTCGCCGACGGTGAGGACGACGACCGTGACGCGGCCTTCGGTGTCTCATCCCAGGGAACCCTTGTCCTCCTCTACCAGCGTGAACACAGATACGACGCCGACGGCAACTACCAGGGCGGGCTCCGCATCGCCGACCCCAGACCGATTGCGTTGATGGCCACGCGCTCCCTCGATAGCGGCCTGACCTGGGAAGAACCATATCCTCTGTCGTTTGAATCCCTGGCGACCGCGTCGTTCTTCGGCAAAGTAGTCTCGCTCGACGATGGGACACTGCTCGCATCCATTTACAACAGTCGGTCCTTCGCAGACGAGCAGAGCGGGCAGATGTCTGACATCGCCTATCTCGTACGTTCCCAGGATGACGGCCGGACATGGGAAAGAGTTTCGCAAATCGCACCGCATAGGAATGAGACCGCTCTAATCGTCCTGTCCGGAGGTGATCTCCTCGCTGTGCAGCGCGACGACACCGCCCAGGCCCTGCATAGCACTCGATCACACGACGGTGGCCGCACCTGGTCCCCCGCCACCCAAATCACCCAGGCCCGCCAGCACCCCGCCGATCTTGTCCTCCTCTCCAATGGCGACATCCTCCTCACCTACGGCAACCGCAATCCCCCCTACCGCATCGAAGGCCGCATCAGCCGCGACCGCGGCCGCTCCTGGCTCGACTGTCTCCTGACCTTCTCCGGCCACCTCTACGGCTACACCACCGAAGAGTCCCGCCGCACCGATCTCGGCTACCCCTCCAGCGTTGTCCGCGGCAACGGTCAAGCGGTCACCATGTACTACTACAACCCCTCCATGCGGCTTGCTGCTGACTCCCGCCAGGCCGAAAACAACCCATTCTACAGTCACCAAAACTACTGCGCCGTCGCCGTAACCTGGAATGAGGAAGAACTGATCGCGGCGGTCGAAGACGCGACCAGCGGGCGATAGGTCGGGTTGCCCCCTACCGCCCGCTGTTGAAGAGTCGAATCTGAAATTCCGACTGCTAAGGGATTAATTCGGTGCGCTCTGGCTCACTTACAGTTCATTAGTTTCTGCTGCCGCCGGATTCCCTTGATCGGTGCGCGGTGCCCCGTATTCCGCCGCGATCAAGTGACGCTGGAACTGACTGGACTCGGCCCTTGGCGGAATATTGACCTGTAGGATTGTAAATCCGTTTGCCGATTGCCAGCTTTCGTAGCCATCCCGAGGCGACGGGTCAATCGGTCGTCCGTCCAGCCACACACGCTGAACATCCGACCGGTTCGGCAACCGCAGGCGCAACGCCAACCCCTGGCTGGCCGCTCGCAACAGGGGTCTGGCCTGCCCATTCCCAACCGGCCTGATCTGATCGCAGCGCAAACTCTGAAAACGAGCGAACCGCTGGCAACGGACGCGCATCTCGGACAGATCTACCCCAATCTCCTCTCCATACTGCTGCAGAAAACTGTCGATTTCCAATGATCGCCAGCGATCAAAATCGTCAGGGTCCAGCGAGAAGGCAGAGAGAGCTATACCCACTGGCTCGTTGACGCCTCGAGCAACAACAAACTGGTTCGTATGCGCCCAGAGCTCCACCCGGCTGGCACGGCGTTCAGCCGCTGTCTGCCCATACGCCGCAACAAAGGTCTCATCCTGTTGGAACATCGTGCGCACAGGATAGCCGGCGACCGATTCAGTCCGCCACGCCTGGTTGCCAAGTTCGAGCATCCTCCTGCAGCGAATCAGCCCGCTGAGAGAATGGTGAACCTCCATCGTACTGGCGAGTGTATGATAGCGGTGATAGGCATGCACGCACGACGTTATGCGCTGGCCTGAATAATACGAATGGTGAACATTGCCCGGCAACCACGGCAGAATCCGCTCCGCCTCTTCCTCTCCCCGATCTTGTGGGAAACCGGCCGACTCCGCCACCCGGTTGATCTCCTCGATAAAGAGACGCGAGTGAGCGCGATCGAACTGGCTGGTTGTCCACGAAAACCCGTTACTCTCTCCCATACGGTACTTCCAGCCAAACTCCGTCCCGTGAAGCGAGCAGAACAGTTCCGGCATCATCCGATCGAGAACGTCTGCCACAGCCTGTGACTCCGGTTGGGTAGGCTCGCCATCAAGAGAGTAATCGGCATACAGGTTCACGTCATTCACATTGTTGAACCGCAGATCCTCCCATGAATCAGGATTCACGACCGGCATCAGCCCGACCCTTTGCCTGCGGCGAATCTCGGCCGCCTCAGGCGTAACAAGCCAGCGCGCCACTTCCAGCAAGGCCAGGCTGGCGCTCCGCTCCTGCCCGTGCTCCTGCCCAACCATCAGGACGCGCTGTCTGTCCTCGTCGCTGGTATCCCGGTCCGTGATCGTCAACAGCCAGATCGGCTGCCCCTGCACCGACTCACCTGCCTTCTCAAGGGCTACAAAACCCGAAAACTCGTCCAGCAATTCCCTGTAAAAGGACTCCAGTTCCGGCAGCGACGGGTAAGAGAGCAGCTCACCACTGTCGGCCGATCCTTGAGACCATATCCGAGGACTCCAACGAAAGTTCAAGATTCGCTCTCGTCAATTGCCCGACTGCCGTGGATTCAGCGCGTCGTTGAGGCCGTCACCAAGGAAGTTGATCGCCAGCGTCACAATCCCCAACACGATGGCCGGGATCGCGATCAGATGCGGCCACGTCCGCCACGACGGCATCGATCTGTTGATCATCGACCCCAAACTGGCCCCGGGCGGCTGTATGCCGATGCCAAGATAACTCAGTGAAGCCTCCAGAATCATGGCGCTCGACATGCTGAACGTGAAACTTACAATGACAGGACCCAGCGAATTGGGAACCAGGTGCTTAAGCATGATCTGCTTGTTGGTCGCCCCCACCGCACGCGCCGCCAGCACATAGTCCTGCTCCCGCAGCGAAAGAATCTGCCCCCGTATCAGCCGCGCCTCACCGGGCCACGAGATAAGCGAAAGCGCGCTGAATACGATCAGATAGTCCACGTACACGGTGTTGGTCAGAAATCGCCACCCCGTCTGGTCCTGCAGCGCCGCCATCACGGCCTCCAGTGGTTCGGCAATCGAAGCATTGATCAGGGCGGCAAAGAGAATGGTAGGGATCGTCATCACAACGTCGGCCAGACGCATAATCGTGTTGTCCACCGCCCTACCCGAATACGCGCTCACAGTACCCAGCGTCACACCAATGACAAGAGTCAGGAGTGGCACAAGAATCGAAATCAACACCGCCGTCCGCATCGCATGCAGCAGGCGGCTGAAATAGTCGCGGCCGACGTCATCCGTACCCAGCCAGTGCTCCGCATTGGGGGGCAAACCAATCTCTTCAAGATTCTGGTCCAGGTAGTCGTATGGCGCCAGGTACGGCCCGGCAATTGCTGTGATATAGGTGAAGAGAACGATGATCAGGCCGATCAGGGACAAACGGTTGCGCAGCAATCGCCTGAAAGCGTCGCTCCACAGTCCCCTCTGGCCGGACTCCGGCCTGTCGAGCTCACCGGCAAGGATTTCGTGTCTGGCCTTGAAAGACGCCTGCTCAGCCTCCTGTCTCGAGGGTTGACTCGTCACAGCGTCACCCTGGGATCCAGGAACGGGTAAACAAAGTCCACGATGAGATTGCTCATCATGATGAGGAAGGCCCCAAAGAGTGTGCAGCCCATCATCAGCGGATAGTCACGCTGAATCAGCGAGGTCACAAATAGATTCCCATAGCCGGGGATGCCAAAAATCTGCTCCACAAACACGGAACCCGTGATCAAGCCCGTAACGATCAACCCCAGCGATGTCACCACCGGCGTAATCGCATTGCGCATCACATGCCCCAGAATCACCTGGCGCTCCCTTAGCCCCTTCGCCCGTGCCGTGCGAACGTAATCGTTCTCAGCCACTTCCAGGATGCCAACTCGCATCTGCCGAATCACGACCGCCAGGGGAAACAGGATCAACATCAGAGTCGGCATGATGACATTCGGATGCGTGATACCCTTCCAACCGTATGGTACATTCATAACGTCAAGCCTGAGCACCAGTATGATGAACAGCAGAGGCGCCAGAACATAAACGGGAACAGTGCGCAGGAAAAGACTCCCTCCCACAATGAAATAGTCCACCGCCGTCTTCTGCTTCACCGCCGCCAGAACGCCCAACGGTATGCCGGTTACAACCAGAACCACAAATGCCAGCAGCCCCACCTGAGCCGAAATAGGGAAAACCTTTAGGATCATGCCCAACACGGGGCGGCTGCGTACAATCGAATCGCCCAGGTTGCCCTGAAAAACATTGCGCACATATCTCACGAACTGCACGTGCAGCGGTTGATCAAGACCAAGCCGCGCTCGCTCCCGTGCCACCATCTCTTCCGTAGCCACCACCGTTTCCATACTTTCATACATCATCTCAATCGGGTCGCCGGGCGCCATGTGACCCAAGGTGAAGATAATAACGAGAACCACCAGCAGTAGCGGGATGATGCCGAGCACGCGCATGATCAAATACTTGAACAATCTGTACTCTCCTCGTCACTCTCGCAATACGAAATGAACTGAAGCTGTCACCTTGTGCGTTACCTGAAGCCTCTCCTCACACCGCCTGACGAACCGCGAATGCCGCGCCAAAGAAAAATCTCGCGGCTTCCTGCGCGAGATTCCTGGGCGAAACCTGTGTCTTGGTTCATTTCAGCCCTCTGGCAGGAACCGGAACTTGCCAAACACGTATGGCGGGCATCCGGGAGGCTGGCTCATGTCCCAAGCCAGCCTCCCTTCTCGCCACACCAGTCAAACGCTAGGCTACCGTTCCGTCACAGTTACCTCTTCAATGTTGTACCAGTTGTTATACCAGGTGCCCTGTAGGCCCTGCACCCAGGGCTTCGCATGCCACGAATAGGAGACCACAAAGAACGGCTTCCAGACGTAGTCTTCCAGGTAAATCCGCTCCGCCTCGTGTACCAGCTCAAGGAAGCGCGGATCATCCCGGCTTAGCGACATCGCCTCGTCAAGCAGCGCGTCCACCTCGGGATTGCTGTATCGAATTCGGCTCATGGCGTTCCCGGTGTAAGCGGCCCGCCACACTGCATGTCCCGGGTCCGGCAACGTACCCCAGCCAAAGCCGCCCATGTGCACGACGTCCGCCCTGGCATCGCCGCGTGCCCAGTCATTCCACCACGGCTTGGTTTCGACATTCGTGATGCCCAGGGTGTCTCGCCACATCTCCAGGATCATCTCCATGCCCCGCACCCACTCGGCATCCGGCGTGCCCAGCGCAAGATTGAGTTTGGGCAGGTTCTCGGCCGATCCGTAAGATGACTGGGCCAGCTCCTCCTTGGCCAGTTCGGGATCATACTGAAGCGCGCCGGCCTCTTCGAAAATCTCCGGACGGTGGCCCGACAGGCCCGGGTAGATGGGACCCGCCGCCGGATCCTTGGTGTCGCCGTAAATGACCTGCACGATGCGCTCGTGATCAATGGCGTGGATCAGCGCCCTTCTCACCAGTGGATCGTCCATCGGGGGCAGATTCGGATTGAATCCCCAGATGTTGCTGTACCGGTAGTTCATCGGCACGACATCTTCAGGATACTTCAGCGACAGCGCATCTCCCGCCGCGCCTGTGAAGATGACGATGTCGAACTGGTCGTTTTCATACATCAGGCTCAGCGTTTCCTCGGCAAGCACCGACGTTACTTCGACCCGTATCGCTGCCTTGTTCTCTCCCCAATAGTTCGGGTTGGGCACGTAGACGTAGCTCATCACGTCGTCATCCCACGACTCGATCGTATACGGCCCCGTGACCAGCGGATCGTTGGTCCACCACTCCCCATTCAAATCCGCCCACGCCTGTTCAGCTTTGGCCGTGGATGAGTTGTAGTTGGCAAGCACCTTGTAAATGAACAGAGGATCCGCCTCTTTCAGGTTGATCTCCAGTGTGAATTCGTCAACGACCACCAGCCCTTCCATCTCGGTGGCACTGCCGTCCCGCACCGCATCGTAGCCCACGATACCGGCATAGTTCGGCGGCACCCAACCGGCCGGATTCTCGGGATTCACCACATATTCGAACCAGGCCTTGATATCACTGGCCGTGAACTGGCTTCCATCCGACCACTTGACCTCAGGATTCACGTGCAGCGTGTAGGTCGTCCCGTCCTCGCTGACGTCGTACGAGGTGCACGTTCCCGGCGTCAGATTCGCGTCCGGGTCGGCAACGAATGGCGGCAACCACACATGCTGCATGATAAAGCGCCCAAACCCGCCCTCCCGGGCCGGGTCAAACGTCTTCATGCTCTGAATCATGCCGTAGCGAATGACCTGCTCGACGGCAGGCTCCGCCGCTTCCTCAGCGTCCGCCGCGCCCGCCTCCCCAGCGGCCGGCGCCGGCGCCACACAGGCTGCAACGAACAGCCCCAAAATGACAATCAGTATTGGCAAAGGATAGCGTTTCATCTTGGATATCTCCCCCATGACCTTCTATGTCTATCGAAGAAACTCCCGATGTCATCACACGCTTGCTGCCGATACACGGAATCGCAAAGACCGAAGGCTGCCCAGACCCTATTCACGATTCACAAAGTTCACATCTTTCCGGCATGACACCTCCCAGTCTCCAATATCAAGATGAAGCATTCGCCTCAGCCATACCTGGTCCCAACGCTTCAACCGTTCAGGTCCCAGTCCTGAGGGTGGAATCCCGATGTCCGCTCCGCAGCCGAATCGAATACAGCGGTCACCACATGAAAGTCCTCCACCTTACCGGGCGGAATGTTGACCTGCACGATGGTGCCGGGGTTGTGATACACAAAATAGCCGTCAACGTCAGACGGTTCCATGACGTGTCCATCCAATCTGAGATGTTTGAAAGTCACGTCCGGATGGGGAAGGCGAAGTCTGATCGCAAGACCGTTCTGGATTGGCTCCGCCGGTCCTTCATACTCAACCTGGGGCCACGTTACCTGACGCGACACCGACAGTCCGAGAAACTCATCCAGGGCATCGCCGTCAAAGCGAGGATTCTGCTTGAGCTTGGCAAACATCGGCTCCAGATTCGGCTCGTTCAGATTCGGCGCGGACGATGCGTCCCCCGGCGCATACAGGTTCCGGCTTTCCGGTGTAGTTGAGACAAAGGCCACCACGCCGTCGCGGGCCTCGGGCCACCCGCACGTATGCGAGATCTGCGGCAACTTTCGCCACAGTTCAACCCGGCTTGCCCGCCGTTGCGCTGCTGTCCTGCCCCACCCGGCAATAGCCACCGACGACCGGCAACTGACCTGATTGGCGGGGTAGCCGGCATAGGGCTCCTCGCGCCACACCTCATTGCCGACCTGCAGCAGCCGTCGCAGCCGCAGCACCGTGCTCTCCTCCCAACCCACCTCCATAGTCTGTATGATGCTATGGTATTGGATGTAGGAATACAGCCCGCAAACGACCTTCGGCGTCGACGTACTTCCATAGAACCAGCGCTCCACGCCCTCGACCGGCACAGTCGACAGCATCTGCCCGGCGCTCTCCTCGCCTCGGGTAGTCAGGTAACCGGCATCCTCCGCCGCCTGGTTCATCAGATCGGGAATCGCTCGCCAGTACCCGCGGTACAGATTCGAAGCCCACGAAATCCCCGTGCTCTCCGTCATCGTCGACTGCTCAAACCAGATGCCATGCACGTCCTGGTGGACCTCCGGCTGGTACCGGTCCACGACCTCCTTCACCGCCATCGCCTCAGGCTGATTCTCAGGATCCAGGGGTCCGTCCCACCCCCATCCTTCATAGACCCAGCGGCTGCGGCCGGCGAAAAACTCGGCAACGTCGATCAGCTTTCGGTCATAGCTCTCCGGTTCGCACGCCGGCATGATGAGGACAATCTGCCGCCGCCGAATCTCCTCTGCCAGAGAATCATCGCCGATAAGCCACTTTATCAACTGCAGCAGGCCGGCCGTCGTTACCCGCTCAACGCCGCTGTGTGTCGAAGTAAAAAGGGCCACCTGCTTGTCTTCGTCGGCAACGTCAGCGTCGCTGATGCGACAAAGAAGCACAGGCAGCCCCTTCGGTGTTCGACCTACGGTCTCGACCTGCATGATTCCAGGCCGGGCAGCCGCCCATCGTCTCAGCCCCTCCTCCATCTCCGCTATACTTGGGCCAGGTGTTGGACCCAACTCTGGACGCTGATGCACGTGACTCATAGGCTCATCCTATTTGGGCTATCAGTTTGGACAGTCGCTACTCTCTGGTCGTTCCTCCTGTACGCTTAGTATGGTTTCGCATCCACACTGAACTGATTGAATGTCACATCACCGACTGGCGACGCTGCAACTTCCATGGAACCGCAATTTCGTCCTAAGGATCGATCTGAAACGCCTCGATGGCATTGCGCCAGAAGATGCCTTCAATGTCGTCCCTGGACAGTTCGGCGATCTCAGCCGCCTGCTTCATGGCCATGATCTGTTCGTAAATACAGAGAACCGGACGCGCGTCCGTGTGGGCAAAACTGAACTGTTCTTCATTAGGCTCCACCTGATACCAGTAGCGCCCGAATGGAACATATTTGCCGTGAAAGAAAGCTGAATCGACACCATCCGAACCGTAGAAGATCCGCTTCAGATCTTCCTCTCGGAACAACGTCAGAAAGGGGGGCATGGTCGTAACCGCCGACAGATCGTACCAAATATTTGGCATGTCGCGCAAGCGATCAATCGCCTCCCGAATCGGCCAGTAGGTAAAGCTGCGCGCGCAATGGGCAAGGATCCATCTGATCCGGGGATACCGGCGCGTCGTGTATTCTTCAAGGTCTGCCAGGTTCGCCTCATCCGCGCAACCGCCCGGCCGCGACAGATGCATCGTGACCCAGAGGCCCCGTTCGTTGGCAAGCTCCATCTGTTCGTGCGTCAGAAACTCGTGAATCCTGCAATAGTCCGTATCTCCACTCGAAGAAAAGACCCGATAGGGCTTCAATCCGATAAAGCCCGTGCGCTTGATATCTTCTTCAATGCTGGAGATGCTACAGGATGGCGTGACCAGGCGATTGGCCCGAGAAGAGGGGTCTAGGGCGACTTGCCCGGCAAGCATTGCCGTATGTTTTCCCACGTCAATGCCGACCTTGGGCATCCCCAGCAGAAGAAAGTTCATCTGTCGACCCGGAAACATGAGACGGCCCCAGGCCCGCAGCGTTTCCAGGTCGGCATACGACCGCGTCGTCGCCGGCGCGTCCAGCCGCATATCCGCCGGATCGAACAGATGGCAATGGGCATCGAAAACTCTCTGCGGGACGAAGTCCGCCAGCTCCTCTTCCCAGAACTCGCGATCGGATTCACTGTAGTCCATGAACTGACCTCCCACGGGCTGCATCATGGAAACACAAGCGACTCGCTATCCCCTGCCAAATGTCCTCGCCACTTAGGCTAAATCACTCGCACCACCTGACCCGCCTCAGATTCCCAACAGCCGCGCCGCATTCCCGCCGCACACCAGCCGCTTCGCCTCATCCGAAATGTCGGCCGTAATGATCTTCCCCAACTGCGGCCGCGAATCCATCAGCGCAATGTCCGAGCCAAACAGGACCCTGTCCGCACCGGCCTCATTCACCAGTTGCTCGATTACGCCCGGCGTCCTAAACGTCGAGCACGTCTCAAGATAGATATTGGGATACTCTTGCGCCGCTCTGATCGCCGCCGCCCGCGGCTCCGCGACATTGCCCGCGTGGCCGGACACGAAGTTGGCGTTGGGGAACTTGGCCGCACAGTCAGCCAGCAGCCCGGGATGGGAGTGCGGGTCCGAACCGGTATGGAAGATAATCGCCAGCCCGCGCTCATTCGCAAACTCATAGATCGGATGCCAGATCGGTTCGTTCAGGTCCCACTGCGTATAGGGCGGATAGAGCTTGATCGCCACCAGCCCCAGCTCATCGATCGCCCGCGTCAACTCCGCAACCATCCCTTCCGCCATCATCGGCGAAACGTACGCGAACCCGACAAAGCGGTCCGGATGCTCTGCCACAAACCGGGCCGTGATGTCATTCCCTGTCGTGCCGTCTGGGTGGAAAATGTTGAAAACGCAAGAGACATCGATCCCTACCCTGTCCATCGCCCGCAGGATAAGGTCGGGATCGTCGACCCCGTTGTAAAGGTCCAGGCGGCCGGTATGGCCGTGAAAGTCAATGACTCTCTGCTCCTCAATCATGCCGGCCCTCCCCCTGTAGAATGCGGTGCAGATTCCCCGCGCAGATCAGTTCCAGGTCCGACTCGCTGATGTCGGTATGGTGAAGGTAAAAGAGCATCGTCCCCATCGCCAAGCGGTCATACCACGAGCCGTACACAAAGCGCTCGGCCCCATATTCTTCGCACAGCGCCTCTACCTCCCCCAGCGGCTCGATGCGACTCAACTCCAGGTACGCATTGGGCAGCGTCGTCATCAGCGGCCGCACCCACAGCGCGTGGCTGTAATGGGCGCCCACCAGTACCGTGACCAGCTCCGGAAAGGCGCTCAGCGTCATCGCCAGCTCGTCCGCATCGGCATCGGGCAACGGAATCCACAACGGGATCCGGTTCTCGCTCAGCCACGAGAGCATGGTCCCGCATGCCCATGGCCTGAAGGGCAGCCCAACCTTACGCGCATTGTGCAGCCGAACACTGTGCACGCGCCCCTGCTCGTGCAATGACTGCACCTGCGCCAATGAGTCGGGCGTAGGCGTCATCGACCACTGCGGAAGGAGCCTGCTACCGTCCAACCACTCTTCCAGGAATCCATTGCCATCTATAGGGCTGACCTCCTCCGTCTGCGCGTGGTAGATCAGCGCCCTTTCAACCCCGTGCCGGTCCATCTCCGCCAGCAACTGGTCCCGATTGCGACAGGGAGATGGCTGATAGTGAAGATCGCCAACCCGCACATTGGCGTCAAAAACGGGCACCCGCGGCCGGAACGTAAACTGAATAGACATATCTCTTAGCCCTGGCTCGACAGTTTCGAACGGTAGTAGTCGCCGACCTTCTTTATCGCCGTGCTGAAATCGTCAACATCCTTGTCGGTATAGGAGGGGCTCATCGGCATCACCACCGCCGTCTCCAGGAAACTCTCCCCGCCCGGCAGCGACATCGAGCCATAATCCATGGCCGCCGCCTTCTCGCCCGCATAGGAGAAATCAGCCGTCCCATACGCGCGCTGCTGCGCCATCACCGGGTACTTGTAGACCGGATACACCATGTAAGGCGAGTTGGCCGGCACGCCCTCCGCCTGCAACGCCGCCGCAAACTGCTCTGCCGTCGCTCCCATAACCGCCGCGTCCACATGGAAACCGTAGACCCAGTACGAATGCGTCGCCTCCGGCAGGACCGGCTGCAATGAAAGACCCGCCTCCCCGTCGACAACCTCGTTCAGATGGTTGGCGACCCACTGCTTGTGCCGCACCGCGTCCGTCACCTTCTTCAGCTGTGCGATCCCCACCGCGCCCTGAAGATCGGTCATCCGGTAGTTGGGCGCCAGATAGTAGTGCTCGTAGATCGGGCTGCGCGGATTGCCCTTGTCCGCAAACCACTTCAGCCTTTCCGCCAAATCGTCCCGGTTGCTGATCACCATACCGCCGTCGCCCGTCGTCATGTGCTTGCCGCCAAAACTGTAGCAGCCAAAGTCGCCCCACGTGCCGACCGGACGTCCGCCGTATTCGGCCAGCTGAGCCTGCGCGCAGTCCTCGATCAAATAGAGGTTATACTTTCGCGCCAGTTCAACATAGGCCTCCATCGGCGCAGGATTGCCAAACAGATGCACCACGATGATCGCCTTTGTGCGTTCCGTGATCTTGGCTTCGACATCCGCAATGTCTAGATTGCCCGTCCGCGGATCGATATCCGCGAAGACCGGCACCGCGTTCTGGTACAGGATGCCGATGATCGTGCCCATATCGGTGATACTCGTCGTAATGATCTCGTCGCCCGGATTGGGGTCAATTGTGCCCACGGCCGTATGCACCGCCGCCGTGCCCGACGTAACCGCCTGCGCATACTTGACACCGTTCATCTCCGCGAAATCCCGCTCAAACTGGACGACCTTGGTGCCGCTCAGCCGGTTCAGCTTCCCGGAGCGGATCACCTCGATCAACTCGTTTATCTCCTCCTCGCCCATGTCCCACTGGGGCCCGAACGATCCGCTCCGCACCGGCGGCGAGTTGCGTTCGATTGCAATGGCCATTTCAGAAATCTCCTTTTAGAGTTTCGGCCGCGTTATCCTGTATGTCCCTGAACTGCGCGAACCGTTTCGGCGAATGGTGTTTACTAAGCCTCTGACCCCGCACCATGTCAGTCCAGGCGGAAGATCCGTCTGGGGTTCTCGCGGAAGATCAGGTCAGCCTCTCGCTGAGTCTGAATCGCATCGGCATACGCCCCGTACTCGAACCATGGCGCAAAGAGCGGCTGGTCCGTCCCGAACAGGATCCGTTCCGGCCCCAGAATGTCCATCGACCGGCGGATGGTGCCCGCATTGATGCCGCTGCTGCAGAACTCAAAGTACACGTTTGGCAGATCCACCACCTGCCGCGCGCCCTCCGCATCATCCCCGTGCGCTTTGATGATCACCAGATCCGGATTGCGCTCCGCCGCCGACCGCACGCCTGGATAAGGTGAACCCCCTTCATCCATGTGAATCTTGGTAGGCCGGCCAAACTTCGCGATCTCGTCCAACAGGTCCTGCATCCGCTTGGTCGCCATGTTGCCGCCAAATGGGCAATAAAGCTTTACCCCCACGAATCTGGGATCCTGAAAATAACGCTCCATCTGCTCTACCGAACCGGCCAGATCGCGCGGGTCTATTGCGATGTAGCCCCGCAGATTGGGGTAACGATCGAGAAAGGCCTGCGTATCCGCGTTTCCCTCGCACATGTCGTAGTTGATGGCGTTATACGAGGACACGAATGTGTACTGAATATTGCACCGCTCTGTCATCTCAGGAACGTTCGTCTCAAAGCGCGTGTTGAACGGCTCCGCACAGTGGAAACCGGATACATGGGCATGAACGTCGATGATCGGCTCATCCGGCAGGTCCGCCTCAGCCCTGATCATGAGTGGCTCCGCAGGCAGCTCCTCGATGTCCATGTCGAGCAGCCGCAGGGCGTTGCCCCCAAGGATCGCCTGCTTCTGTTCATCCGAAATCTTCGCCATGAAGATCTGGTTGCGCAGTGAACGTATCGAATACTTGGGCGAGTTGCTGCCATAGAGCAGCCTGTCGCCAATGCCCGCCTCCACCATCACCTCAATGCCGTCCGCCAGACACAGCCATCGAATCGCGGCATACACGTTATCGTACACCTGCATGACCGTAATCAGCTCGCCCATATGCGCATAGCTGACCTCGTTCATGACGACATTTACGCCGTGCCTGTGGCAGACCTCCGCCACCTTCCGGATCCAGCTCAACGCCTGGTCCGATCCTTTGAAATCAACAATGATCGGCAGCCCGGCGGCGCCGACCGCCTCCACCATGTGCTCGAACACAAGCGTCTCAGGGCTCCAATTCTGCGGCCCTGGCGCGAAACGGATCGCCACGCAGTCCCCGTCCACACAGGCCTGCAAGTCGTCCCGCCAGTTGAGGTAATAGCGGGGATCGAGCGTGCCCACGGCCAATAGACGGGGATGTTGAGCAGTAATCTCGAGAGTCTCGGCCACCGCTTCCGTGTTGATCTGGTTGACCAGGCCCCGCCGCGATGTTGTAAGCGTCAGCGTCGTGTCATGCTCCTCCGTCTGACTCAGCAGTGCAGCCAGCGTTGTATCCGGCTCAGGGATCGGGTTGACGCTGAATTCAGAAATAAAGTCGATTGCGTACATGGTTGGTCCTTTCAACCGAACTGGTATGAGGCGTGACAACCGCGATCACTGTCCCTGCCGGCCACGAGCCTCAGGAAATACTGCAAAATGTCCTGCTACACTATGCTCTCTTCAATCGCCCTTTCAAATGCTGACACGAGCCCGTCGATATGCTCATCCTCCATCGGCAGCGATAACGCATTCATCGACAGCCCCTGGCTCAGAAAATAACCCTGGTTGAGGAGAGAAAGGAAAACGCGGTGCGCCATCCCACCGTCATTGCCGGCCAGGCTTCGGTAATTCACCAGCGGCTCATCCGTGAAATAGACGCTGAACAGCGAGCCGAGCACCACCGCCTGCAGAGGCGTACTGATGCGTGCGCTGAGCGCCTCCAACCCCGCCCGCAGTCGTTCCCCCAATCCGTTCAGATGCTCGAACGCACTCGGTGTCAGCTGCTGCAATGTGGCAAGACCCGCCGCCATCACCACCGCATGCGCGCTGAATGTGCCGCTCTGGAAGAATCCGGTCGGCTCGCCGCTGCTGTCGAACAGATCCATTATGTCCGCCCGGCCGCCGAACGCGCCCACCGGGAACCCGCCCCCCACTAACTTTCCGAACGTCGTCAGATCCGGGCTGATACCATAGTGCTCCTGCGCGCCGCCGCGCGCGACGCGAAATGCGACCACCTCGTCGAGAACCAGCAGCACGTCGTTCTCCTCGGTAACCCGGCGCACAGCCTGTATGTAATCCTTGCGCACCGGCAGGATACCCGTCTTGGGGTCGAGAATCACACAGGCCAGCTCGTCGCGGTGACGGCGGATCAGCCGCTCCAGCGCCTCCTCATTGTTGAACGGTAGGACGATCACCTCTGAGGGGGCATTCGGAGACATGCCGCCTGCCGTCGGCACTGAATAAGGCTCGTCGGCAGGGCCCGCCTTATCCACCGGCGGCGCAACGCTTACCTCCACCAGGTCATGGCTGCCGTGGTACCCTCCCTCCATCTTGGCAATCTTCGGACGCCCGCTGAACCCTCGCGCCAGCCGGATCGCGTGCAAGGATGCCTCTGTTCCCGAGTTGCAAAAGCGGACCTTTTCCAGCGACGCCACGCGGCTGCACATCTCCTCCGCCAGCGCGCCTTCTGCACCCGTCGGCGCGCCCAGCGCAATGCCTCTGGTGAGCTGTGCCTCGACCGCCGCGTGTACGGCGTCGTTGTTGTGTCCCAGAATCTGACCGGTATGGTGATTGGCAAAGTCAACACGTCGCCGCTCGTCGATGTCATATAGGTAGCAACCCTCACCCCGCTGCATGGTGATGGGATAGGGTGCGTAAAAGTAGGCGCCCTTCGCCCCGCCCGGCATCGACTTGCGGTCCCTTTCGAACTGCTCTCGCGAGCTAGGAGTTTCCGAGGCGTAGGTTGTCTCTACGGCATTCGCAGTCTCACCCATTGTCCGTTCCTCACAGTTGTACCAAAGTTCCTATAGCAATTCTATGACCAAGTCGCGCTAAGAGATAGGTTCCGAAATCCAGCTTACCACTTCGACAGGGGCTTACTCGAACCAGTAGCTGTAAATCTCTGCATTCGTCAGACTGATGCGCAGTCGGACCGGCCCGTTGGTGGGATCAGGCATCCGGCTGTTCTCGCCCCAGACAACCGCTTGTCGAACACTGTCTTCATTCAAACTGGTCGCGTCCTCCCCACCGTATCCGGGCACAGGCTGGCCGTCGACATCCAGCAACTCAATAGTGACCGCACCCTCGTCCGCCACCGCGTTCAGATAGAGCCGCTCCCCTTCCCACGTGAAAGGCTCGGTCACCAACGAACCGCCCTCTTCGCCGGCGCCCAGCGAGACAAACCCGTCCCGCCGCAATACGGCCAGACAGATGGCCGCGTAGTCCGGGTCCCACTTCGCAGGAGGCCGCCGGAACTTGACCCCCGTGTAGTAAAACCAGAGCTCGTCGTCGCGGCGCACCGGCGAGGACGGTCCCAGCATCTGTAGCGTGTCGTAAGCGCCTCCCCCCAAAGGAGATGAGTCGATAAACGGCTGGCGTTCGCCCTGCCGCTCCCACGTATACATATCCCGGCTACTGGCCAACTGCACATGATGAAAGCCGTCGTGATTGCGGCCGTCGACCGATCGTCCCACATGGTGGAACATGGAGGCAAACCCGATATACCTGCTCTCGTATCGGGATATGCTGAAATTATAGACATCCACCCCGTGCTCTTCCGGGTGGTTGACCACCGTCTGCTGCAATGCGGGATTGGCCAGCCGTCGCGCGATCACCTCGCGCGCCAGCTCCTGGTCTTCGTCATCCGCCTGAAAGACCAGTTGGGGTTCACTCCACTCGTCGAAATCCTGGCTCGTGGTTACCGCGTGAGACCGCCCCCACTTTCCTCGCACTTTGACCGTAGCAATATAACGGTGATCTGCGGCGTCAAAACTGAAATTCGGTTCATCTCCGGACAGGATAGCCGGCGCGTCATGCTTCTTCCATACGATCCCGTCCGCAGATACCCCAAAGATGATTGAGAGATCGGGCTCCATGATGAAGCTGATCGCCTTGAAGCGGCGGTTCGGGTCCGGATCGCTGGCGTCATAGATCACACCCAGCGCTTCCGATGTGCGTGTCTCGTCCAGTGGGATGGCAACATGATTGTTGTCAAATGATCCCTGGTACTCCAGCTGGCCTATGGACGGCTGGTACCAGTGCAACCCGTCCCGGCTTTCGTGGTAGGAGGAGCGCCCGTGGTTCCAGTCCAACTTTGCCCCGATCGTCCAGAACTTCCACAGTTCCGCCTCGGCATCCCACACCGGCGCCGTCCGCGTCTGTGGCCGGTAGACGGGTGCGCCGTCAGCACCAACAACCACCATGTTTGGGTCCGAACGGATGACCGCCCCCTTTTTGTTGGGCTGGTGCAGAGTCCTTTCCAGCCCTTCGATTCGGGCAATGTCCTCGTCGTCGAAAAATAGCTGCCTCTCCATACGTGCAAAAATGCGGCTGGAATCTGATGCCATTTCTCCCCCTATTCGAACCAGTAACTGTAAAGATGTGCGTCCCGTAACCAAATACGCAGTTGCACCGGGCTTTCAGCCTCAACCGGCATGACTGCCTTCTTGTCCCAGTAGACGGGCTGGCGTACGCCGTCCCCAGTGAGGGATACGGACTGATCCCGACCATATCCGGCCAGCTCCCTACCCTCTGAACCGATAAGCTCGCACCTGATCTCGCCGTTCCCGGCCTCAGCATTCAGATAGAGCCGCTCCCCCTCCCAGCGAAACGGCGCGGTCGTGACAACGCCGCCGTCTGCATCAGCGTCCAGCGAGATAAAGCCATCTCGCCGCAGGGTAGCCAAACAGATGGCAGCCCGCTCGGGGCTGACCTTAGGCGGACGCCAGCGGTGCCGGATGCCGGAATAGTAGAACCAGAGCTGGTCGCCCCTCACCACCGGAAAGGAGGGTCCCAGAATCTGCATCGTGTCATACGCCCCGCTCCCAAGAGGAGACGGCCCGATAAACGGCGCACGCTCCCCCATGCGCTGCCACCTGCGCATGTCTCGGCTGCACGCCATCTGGACGTGATGAAAGCCGTCATGGTTGCGGTCATTCCACGCCCGCCCCGTATGGTAAAACATCGAGGCAAAACCGATGTATCTACTCTCGTAACGGGAGATGGCGAAGTTGTAGACGTCAACCCCGTGCTCCTCCGGATGGTTGAAAACTGGCTGCTGCAGCATCGGGTCCGCCAACCGGTCGGAAATTATCCGCCGAGCCTGCTCCTGGTCCTCCTCGTCCGCATGAAACACCAGCTCCGGTTCGCTCCAACTCTCAAAATCCTCGCTGACCGTCAGTGCATGGGACCGACCGAATGGACCCGGGACCTTCACGGTGGCGATAAAGAGGTGTCTGTCCTCATCGAAACTGAAATTCGGCTCGTCGCCTGATGCAATCGGAGGAATGTCAACACGCGTCCAATGAATACCGTCCGGAGAAGTAGCGAACAGGATCGCCAGCTCCGGTGCCATGGTGAAACTCAGTGCCTTGTATCGCCTGTCTGGGTCCGGGTCGCTCTTGTCATAGACAGCCCCCAGGATCTCGGCTGTACACCCGTCGCCCATCGGAATGTAGACGAGATTGTTCTCGCGCGTTCCCAGGTACTCCGCCTTTCTCAATATGGGCTGATACCAGTGAACGCCGTCCCGGCTCTCGTGATAGCCCGACAGGCCCGCTATGCCGTGCAACTCTTCCGGCGTAATGCAGATAGTCCACAGCTTCCACACCCGCGCATCAGGATCCCAAACCGGCGCACAACGTATCTCCGGGTTGCCGCCGAGAGCCGGCTCGCGCCGGATGACCGCGCCCCGCTTCTGCGGCTGATGGAACACGCGACGCAGTCCTTCCATGCGCGCGATGTCGTCGTCATCCAGGAAGAGCTGCCGTTCTCCCGCTGGAAACTGCCTGCATTTGTCGCCGGTCATCGCTCAATTCCATGCGAGACTATAGCTTTTTCATAGAGGGGGAATTGGTCTGATGTGCGAGTCCGTCGAATAGGCAGACCAAGTCCAAGATGGGGTTAGTCCAGATGCTGGCGGGGGTCGAATGCGTCGCGCAAGGCGTCGCCAAAAAAGTTCATCGACAACACCGCGAAGGCAATCGCAGTCGCCGAAGGAAGCCAGCGCCAGGGCATGTTCTCCAAAATCGGGAGCTGCAGTGCGGTCGTCAATGTCTGCCCCCAACTCGGCGTCGGCTGCTGAACGCCCAGTCCAAGAAAACTCAGACTCGACTCTGTCAGGATAGCGCCTGCCAGTCCCAGAGTGGCGGCCACCACCACCGGCCCTACCACGTTCGGCAGAATGTGGCGAAAGATGATCCGCCGGGTAGGGACACCGACAGCAACCGCGGCGATAACGAAATCTTGGCTACGCAGGCTTAGAAACTGGCCGCGTATCAGGCGCGTCATGCCAGGCCAGCCAAAGATGCCGATGATCACCATGATATTGAAGATGTTGGGGGGCAGCACCGAGGCCACCGTGATGATCAGCAAAAAGGTGGGGAAACACATGATGATGTCGGTGAAGCGCATGATCACGTTGTCGACATGGCCGCCGGCATATCCCGAAATGCTGCCAAGAATGAGTGCAATCGAGGTATAGATACCCACTGCGACAAGCCCGACCGAGAGCGAAACGCGGGCGCCGAAGACCAGGCGGGCCCAAACGTCCCTGCCTATGGCGTCCGTCCCGAGGATGTGCTCGGCGCTCGGCGGCTTGTTCTTCATCTTCAGATCCATGGCCGCCGGGTCGATTCCGGCCAGCAGGGGCGCGAAGATCGCCGCGATCACCAGGAGCGACAGCATCACAAGGCCGACCATCCCCAGCTTGTGCCGGAACAGTCGGCGCCAGAATCGCTGCTGTACCGAGTCCCTCTGGGGCGCGTCCAGCGTATCAGATAGTTCAGAAGCGGTCATCGCCCGATCTCTCCGATTTTGATCGCACTTCCCCAGGACAATGACGACAGAAAAGAAGGGATATCATGGGATTCTCAGCTGGTCCGCGCATCGCCGACGGGCCTCATCTTACTCGTAGCGGATTCGAGGATCGGCAAACGCATAAGTAATGTCGGCCAGCAGGTTGCTCAGCAGAACGACGAGCGCAACCATGAAGTTCACGCCCATGATGACCGGATAGTCGCGTGAGTAAATGGCAGTCAGGCTGTATGTTCCCATTCCTGGCCACGCAAATATGCTCTCAATGATGACAGTACCGCCGATCAAGAAAGGGATGTCCAGGCTTACTATCGTTATCAGGGGGATGAGCGCATTGCGCAGGGCGTGCCCCAGGAGGACAGCCTTTTCTGCCAGCCCCTTGGCGCGTGCGACCGTAATGTAATCCTGGCGGATCACGTCAAGCAGGCTACTGCGCGAATAGCGCATGAAGCCTGCCATACTTCCCAGTCCCAGCACCAACGCCGGCAGAAACATGTGGTGAATGCGCGTCAGAATCGACGCCTCTTCGCCATAGTCTGTAATGCCGGAGGTAGGAAAGAGACTTATCTTCAATGAAAACAGAAAAATCGCTCCGATCGCAAAAACGAAGCCGGGTGTCGATATCCAGATGAAGCCAAGCAGCGTGAGCGTCTGGTCTATCCAGGTGTACTGCTTTACCGCAGAAAGAATCCCAAGGGCCGCGCCAAAAGCGATGCCAAACAATAGCGAAGTCGCGGTGAGCTGAAGCGTAGCCGGCATCCTTTGCAGGATTTCGTCCCGCACTGGCGCCCCCGATATGAGCGATTTCCCCATATTGCCCTTCGCCAACTCGCGCAACCAGATCAAGTAGCGTGTGTGGGGTGGTTTATTGAGGCCGTAGTTCTCCCGCATCGACTCCAACTGTTCAGGCGTGTAGTTGACGATAGCCAGAGGCGGAATCAAAGCGTCGACAAAGTCGCCTGGCATCAGCTCGGTGAATATAAAGGTCACCATTGTCAGTCCCAGGAGGATGGGTGCTGATATCGCCAGGCGGCGCAAAATGTAAGTTCGCAAGGTTATGTTCTCACGACCGGGGCACGGAGAGGGAGGAGCAGAGAGGCGGGGAACTGCCTCTCAACTCTCCGCTTACTCTCCACAATTTCGTTAACCCGAAACAGCCCAGTTGACCGCGTTGGCGTAGCCGTTACTCCACGGATAGTAGCGGTTCCATAGGGCGTCCTCGTTAAAGCCTAGTACCCGCTTGTTGACTGCCACCGGGCCGATGAACTGCAAGAACGGCATCATCGGCAGTTCATCGTTGAGGCGTCGTTGGATCTCTTCATGAATCGCCATGCGCTCTTCGAGGTTGACCGTGGTCGCGGTCTCGTTGAACAGCGCCTGTGCGTCTGGGTCGCCCCAAGGCGTGCGGCAGCGCTCCGCATCGGTGAAGAAGGAGTTGTACTGCTCGGGGAAGGAGAAGCCCCACCCCTGGTAATACATCTCAAAGTCACAGGCTGACTGTGTCTCTACGGCCGAAGTGCCTTCCAGGTACTGGAGTTGTGTCTCCACGCCGACGGCGGCCAGGTTCTGCTGGATGGCTGCCATAATGTCCTGATGCAGCGCGTCACTGTAGTACCAGTTGACGCGTAGCACGTTGCTCGGATCCCAATTGCCATCGGCTTCTGCCGCGGCAAGCAGCTCTTTGGCCTTTTCGGGATTGTACTCGTACTGGTTGAGACCGTCGGCCAGCCACGGGCGCATCTCCATGTAGGAGTTGTAGGGCGTGCACAGGCCGGAATAGAGGCCCTCGCAGATTCCCTCGCGGTCAATAGCGTAGGCCAGGGCCTGGCGCACGCGCTTGTCCGAAAGGATCGGCGATTCGTAGTTCAACAGGAATACGCGTATGTAGTTGCGGTTCACCAAGTGTACGTTTACATTGTCCAGTTCCAGCGACTGCTCGTAGAAGTCCTGCGGGACGTTCCATACATCTAGTTCGCCCTTCTGCAATGCAATGAACTGCGTGTCGGCCGCACCGAAATTCTTGAAGATGATGCGCTCAAGTTTGGGCGTGCCGCCGTAGTAATCATCGTTGCGGACCAGCTCGACGAACTGGTCCCGCTCTGCCCGCACGAACTTGAACGGGCCGGACCCGATGTTCAGTTCGGGCGTGTACCAGGCCGGAGCGTGGTGTTCTACGATGTCTGCTGGCACAACGTCATTGAAGATGTGCGCCGGCAGGATCTGCAGGTCTGTGGTTGCTGACAGATGCCAGCCGACGTTTGTCTCCTCCAGCTCGAAGACGACATTGAAGTCGTCCGTCGCGTAAACGCCCGGCAACTCATCGGTTACGCCGTCATAGAAGTCCTGCCCACCCTTGAGCGCACTGATCCAGCGGCGGGGGTTGATGTTTGTGTCCTGGTTCAGGATGAACCGGACCGTCTCTACAACATCGTTCGCCGTGACCGGCTCGCCGTCATGCCACCTGGCGTCCTCGCGCAGTCTGAACGAGTACACGGTGGCGTCGTCGGATATCTCCCACTCCAGCGCCAGATCCGGGTGCGTGTCGTTGTTGCGGTCAAGGTCAAACAGCCGGCTGTGCGTCAGCATCGCCGGTGTGTTACTGCTGTAGCCGTACTGGTAGGTCGGTCGGAACGGGCTGAAAGTTCCCCAGGGCGAACCTGTGGAAAACGTCAACGTGCCGCCGTCCATAGCAACAGCTTCTTCGGCCGGCGCCTCAGCCTCAGCCATGGGTGCGGGCTCGTCGCTCGGTACTGCAGCCGGCACACAGGCGGTCAGCATGACTCCGGCGGCCGTCGTCGCGGAGACACTCAGAAAATCACGGCGAGAAAGTCTCGTCTTCTTCATAGTTTTGACTCCATCTGGTTCATGAGGCTCGAATGAGAAGTGTTACTGACGATAAGTAAATGCCGTAGTACCACACGTGGGAGTGAGTCAGCCCCCCGTTCCCGTTAACTGCTGTTACCCCCTCCTTTTTCAGTTACTGTGCTAGGCTAGTCTTCCTTTCGTTTGCCCCGCGGCACACGTAATTCCCGTTCACTGCTCTCCCCACAACAACGATCGCCTGCATCGGTGTATTCCCATCTGCGTGAAATGGCGGTGGCGGAGCGTCGAATCTCTGCTGGCTTCGTAAGCCTTCCCCGAAAAGCCTTGGACGCAATTGGTTCTGTTACTGTTTCAATGCCTTAGTGCGTCCCTGATCTAACGGTGAGGCATGCATGGGAGAGCGCTCAACATCGCTGAATTTGGCGGCAGTTTAGCACGTAGATGAAGTCGTGTCAACGAATCACCGATGCTTCATGAGGCTCGGACAACCTGAGGCGTCGACTCAGCTCTGATGAGAGTCACTGAATTCGATCTGCACTTCCCCCAACCTTATCTCACCCGCAGGGAGAAGGGTTCTGTCTACTTCATAGTCTACTTCTGCCCGTCCAATGTGAGGACCCCCTTGCTGCGGGCTCAGCGGCACGATCTTCAACGGATGTAACAAGAGAATAATGTCTATATTGACGTCCTGCAGCACACTGTCAATATCGCCCCAGCCGTACACGTCCATCAGATCGTGGCGGGCCCCCAGACAAAGCCACTGCTCCGGGTCGGGCACTAACGTGATCGTCTGCTCCGACCAATCCGGCGTCACCTCGAAGGACTGCGAAGTCAGCACGAAGTTGATCGCCTTGTCTCCCACACGCGATTGGCAGTGCAACCGCAGCTCGGCACCCTGCAAATCAACTTCACCCTTGAGCCGCACGGTGAGGCGCGCATTGCGGAAATCGGTCGGGTAGCCAAGGTCAATAAAGCGGTTTCCGCCCAGGAGAGGAGCATAAGCCCCGCTCGGTTCATCCTGCGGAGCAGTGTGTAGGATGAACAGAAGATGCAGGTAGCCGCCCCCGGGCGGAGCGTGGTTGGAGTCGATACCCCACGGGCTGCGCGAGACCAGCGCCCAGTCCTCGATAACCGCCGGCACCGGCTGGCCGGGTCCCAACCAGGCTATCCATCCGCCCGCCCCATCTTCGAACGTCTCGCGATAGGTCAAGCTGCCCATCGTTCCCTGCCTTTCGGTAACTACTTGGGGATACCCACGGCACGACCCGTAGCCGAAGACGCCTTAGCCGCCTCGATGATCTCCAGCATATGCACGGAATCCTCGATCGGCGCCGGGGCCGGTGCACCGCTCTGGGCAGCGTCGAAGAAATCACGGAAAAGCTCCTCGGCCATGACGCCGCCGTAGACCGGCGAATGCGGTATTGCAAAGCGTTCCTTGCGCACGCCGCCCGTATTCCAGCCGCGCGCTTCACTGAAAAGTGAGTAGGTTGCGGTTTGCTCGACTTCGCTGCCCCCCGACGTTTCCATTTGTGGTTCAAGATATGGCAGTATCGCGAATCCTTCTGTCCCGCGCATGCCAATGTAGAAATCGTAAGTGGCCCTCCCGCCCAGCAGATGGTAGCCGGCCTGGAACGTGCCCATGCGGCCGCTCTCGAACTTCAGAATCAGAAACCCTGTGTCCTCTACGGCGACTTTCTCCGGGTTGAGGTTGCCTACCATGGCCATTACCTCGACCACTCTCTCCTCCATCAAATGGAGGACAAGATCGAGGCAATGGCAGCCGAGCCAGGAAAGAATACCGTGTCCGGCCTTCTCTGGATCGAACGAATAGGTGGAGGTGTCCCGGTACTGCAGCAAGCCGTTCAGCATCTTGCCTTCGATCGTCATCACATCGCCGAGCGCGCCTCCGGCCAAAGCGCGCTTCAGGCTGAGCGTCATCGGATGATAACGCCATTGCAGCATGGCCCCGGCTGTGAGGCCTTTCCCTCGTGCCAGTTCGGCGACCCTTCGCAGGTCCTCAGACCGTGTCGAGGCCGGCTTATCGTAAAGGACCGGCAGACCGGCACTTACGACCTTTTCCATGATCGGAGGCGCGTGATCGGGGCGTGCACACATGATCACAGCGTCAAGGTCGGCTCGCGCCAGCAGCGCATCCACGCTGGTATACTTGCCCACCACCCGCGCCGACTCGCCCGCCAGCTCGTCCACGTCAACCAGGTCCGTGGCCGCGCAGACGTGAATCTCCCCGACCTCCTCTAACTGGTCGAGTACGCTGACGTGACCAAGTTCATGGCCGTGGGAGGATATCGCCCCCACGACCAGCTGTCTGTCTCTGGACATCGTTCTCTGCCTCAATCGCGAGGCAGCGGCAATTCGATCTTGGCGCTGCCTTTAGTCTGCGAAATCAGGGCCGCCAGCATAATCTCCAGGGACTCCCTGCCCCGGTAGGGGGAGGAGCTGCTGGGGGCGTCGCGCAGTACCATATTGGCCATCTCCTGGACAGCCGGGATCAGATTTGCGCCAAAGGGGTCGGCATAGCTCCTCCCCGGTGGCGGCGGCACCTGAATGGGCGTACCCTCCTTCTCCTCCGTCTTCCAGGCAGTACAGTGCCTGTCCGTAAGCCAAAAGCGTCCGTTCGGCCCCTGCAAATCATACTCAAACAGCTGGGGCGTCAACTTGGCACTGTTCACGATACCCCGCACTCCATTCGCGAACTCGATAATAATCGTCGAACCTGGATCATACTGCGGATCCTTCCCGCCCTTGCCGTCGTAGACCGGACCGTAATCCTCAAAGCCCTGCTCGTGTGCCGCGATCACCCAGACCGGCGAAGCATTGGCAAAGAAACAGACACCGTCGATCAAATGCGTGCCGTTGCGGAACAGCATCGAACGGCGGCCTCCCATGTGGGCGACGATTCGCGTCAGCCCGCCGATCTCACCATCCCATACCGCCTTCTTCACGCTCTGGTATGACGGTATCCAGCTGCGCGTGTGGTCCACCGACATCTTTGTCCTATTGGCTTCAATCGTTTCAATAATCCTGTCGGCGTCCTTGATCGTTGTCGTCAGAGGCTTCTCGCAAATGACGCCGCGAATGCCTGCGTTCGAAGCGTCACACACCGGATCCGTGTGCAGGTGGTCCGGCGTCGCCACGCTGACAACGTCCAGCCTCTCCTCCGCAAACATCTCATGGTAGTCGGTGTACTGCCTGATGCTGCCGGGGGGAAGTTCGGCCCTCTCGAAGAAGCGCGGAAAGACGTCGGGGTTGATATCGCAAATAGCCACCAACTCGTACTCTGGCGCCCGCGCATAGGCATATCCGTGAGACCCGCCCAGTCCGCCTCCAATCACGGCCGCGCGCAGCTTTGCTTCTGACATGGTAACTCCTTGTCGTAGTGTGATTTTTCTTGTCGTTGGGGATCTATCCGGCTCTGCAATAAAGGGAGTTCGGCAATGTCGAAACCAGAGCAGATCTGCTGCCGCTCTTCAATCGGCGCGTCAGATAGAGCGAGATACGAACACGTCAGATCGAGCGCTTCGCCCTGGGATTAAGTGCATCGTTTAGGCCGTCGCCCAGGAAGTTGATGCCTAGTGTGACGAACGCCAGCGTTATTGCCGGCACGGCCACCAGCCAGGGACGGTATGACCAACTGCCGATATTGGAGGCAATCATGTTGCCCCAACTGGCCTGGGGCGGTTGAACCCCGATGCCCAGGTAGCTGAGCGAAGACTCGAGGACCATCGCACTGGAAAAGCTGAACGTCAAGGTGACGATGACCGGCCCGATGGCGTTGGGCAGGAGATGCCGCAGCGCGATCTTGAGTTCTGAGACGCCGACAGACTTGGCCGCCTCAATGTACTGCTCCTCTCGCAGGGAAAAAATCTGGCCACGGATCAGGCGGGCGTAACCAGGCCAGGAGACAAATGCGAGACCCCCGAAAACGACCAGAAGATCGAGCCAGGTCGTGTCGGCGAAAAGGGGGAAGCCGCTTGTATCGTAGATGTTCTCGGCCCATGACACAACCGGCTCCTTTATCGAAACCGCGATCAGCGCCGCCAGGAGCAGGCCCGGAACCGACATAACGATGTCGATGATGCGTCCCGTGATGTTGTCGGCCAGCGCACCGCCGTATCCGGCGATGGCGCCCACGATGACCCCGATAATCACACTGATGAATGTGGTAAAGATGGCGACGAGCGTAGCCGTGCGCGCACCCCACAGTACCCGGCTGAATAGGTCTCTCCCGATCTCATCGGTGCCCAGCCAGTGGTCGGCGCTGGGCATTTTGGCCACATTCAAAAGGTCCTGCTCGGTATAGGTATATGGAGCAATATAAGGGCCAAAAAGGGCGGCTATCAGCAGCATAATAGTGATAATGAGACCGATTACGGAGAGTCGATTGCGCAACAGGCGGCCCACCGCATCCTTCCAGAGCGACCGTGTCTGGAGCGCCCCTTCCCCCGCCAGCTCCTCTCCCAAACTTCCGTTAGCTACTGACTCGCTGCTTTCGCTCATCTAATGATGTTCCCGATAGTTAGACTGTTTGTGGCGCCGGGTCCCACGCAATCCGGCGTCCCCGGTGCAAGGATCGCTAAGATTTCTACTCGATCTTGATTCGGGGATCGAGGAAGGGATAAACTAGATCAACCAGAAGGTTCGTGAGAATAATCATGATCGCGCTGACCATGGTTACGCCCATTATGACCGGATAGTCGAAGCCCCGAAAACCGGCTTCAGCCACGCCTCCAAACCCTGGGATCGCGAAGATGCTGTCAAGAAAAATGCTGCCAACGATCAAACCCTCGGCAATGAAGCCCAACGTGGTGACAACGGGGATTAGGGCGTTGCGAAGGATGTGGCGCAGAATGATGCGCCACATATGCAGCCCCTTCATCTTGGCAGTGCGAACATAGTCCATCGAAAAAACTTCCAGCACCGCCGCTCGCGTCTGCCGGACAACCACCGGCAATGGACCCAATGCGAGAATGAAGACCGGCAGAATCACTTTACTCTGGAAGAGCCCGTCCCACCCGCGCGGCACTCTCATAATATCGAGCACAAGCACAAAGAGGACCAATAGCAGCGGAGCAAGCACAAAGACCGGCACCGTTCTGAAGCCGAGCGTGCCCCCTACAATCGTATAGTCTAACCAGGTATTCTGTCTGAGAGCCGCAAGACAACCCAGGGGGATCCCCAATATAGTGGTGACAACGGCTCCGGCCAGACCCAATTGAAACGAAATGGGAAACGTTTTCACGATCATGCGCAGAACATCGCGTTGACCGTTAATAGAGATGCCAAGGTCTCCCTGCGACAGACGCCCAACCCAGCGCGTAAACTGGACCCAGTAGGAGTCGTTCAGGCCGTACTGGTCCCGGATTCTCTCTATGACCTCTTCTCTTGCAAGAGTGTCGAGCGTTCCTTCAAACTGAGTCATCATCATCGCCACCGGATCGAAAGGGCTGACCACGGTGAGCGTAAATGTGATGAGCAGCACTGCAACGAAGGTGGGAACAGCCACGGCCAGGCGTTTCAGGGCGTAAACGAACATGTTGGGTATCCTTGGCGACTGGTATCACGACGAGCCATCGCTGCCCGAACTCAAACGGACAGCGACAGCCCGCTTCAGGTTACACGGTAGTCTATCGTTCTGCTACATACATGTCGAGCAGTGAAATCCAGTTGTTGTCCACGTTCGTGTCAAAACCCTTGATCCAGGGCTTGGTGTTGTACTCGTACAGATCCCAGATCATGGGCAGGAAGTAGTAGTGCCCCAGTATGCGCGACTCGACCTCCTGCACGAAGTCACAGTATTCGGGGTCAGCCGATGAGTAGAGCGCCATCTCGTCCACCAGCGCACCCAGCTCTTCATCCACGATGTTGATCTGTCTGGCCGGATCGCCCAGTCGCTGATAAAAGCCGTTCATCCACTCGGCCGAATCGGGAATCACAGCACCCGAGCTGCGGCGCAACACCTGTACCTGCTCACCCTCCTGGCCCCATGCATCGATTCGTCCGGGACGCATTTCGACATTCGTGATGCCCAGGTTGTTCTTCCACATCTCCATCATGATCTCGGCCGTTCGGATATAGTTGGGCGACTGGCCGTTCGTGGTGATGCGAATCTTGGGCAGGTCTTCAGGTCCTCCGTACTTGGAGGCTGCCAGTTCTTCTTTGGCTAGTTCCGGATTGTAGCCGAAATCCGGCCAGTTGTCCGCCTTGTAGCACTGGATTTCCGGCGTGAGATGGGTCTTCATGACCCGGTCGCTGCGCGCCCCTTCCCAAGCCGCGTCGATTGCCAGATCCCAGTCCACCGCATGCACAAGCGCCCGACGCACATTGATGTCGTCGAACGGAGGCAGGGACGTATTCAAAGTGTAGAAGAAGTTGGTGGCATACGGGATCAGGGTGAAGCTCTCCGGGTTTTCAGCACGCAGCGGCTCACGAATGTTGGTGAGCCAGTGGGCGATGTCCACCTCGTCGTTCTGCCACATGATGAAGGACACGTTTTCGTCCGCTGACGCCTGACCGATGATGCGCTCGATATAGGGCTTTCTGTCGCCCCACCACATCGGGTTCTGCTCGACTTCATACTCCTGCGTGTCTGGATCCCAGATCTTCACCTTGAAGGGGCCGTTTACTCGCGCCGTGCCGTCCGCGGCCCAAAACTCGCCGCCATCCAGAATGTCCTCCAACTTGACAATCGCCGTGTTGTAGTTCGCCAGCGTGTCGATAATAATCGGCTTAGGGGCGACTAGCTTGATCTCCAGCGTCTTGTCATCAACGACCACCAGCCCCGGAATCTCGTCCGCTTCGCCGTCGACGACAGGCTGGATGCCTTCGATCAATTTGATGGCACTGTAGTTGAACATACGGCAGCCAATGCATTCAGGACTCACCGCATACTCCCAGTACACCTTCACGTCCTGGGCCGTTACCGCTGACCCATCCGACCAGATGGCGTCGGGATGAATGTGAATCGTGTATGTCAAGCCATCGTCGCTGACGTCATAGCCGGTGGCCAGCCAGGGCTGCGGATTGTGCTCGTAGTCTCGCAGGAATAAAGTCATCCAGATATGCGAGACGAAAGGCCTGCCAAAACCACCCTCAGAGGCCGGATTCATACGACTGAAGTTGCGTGTCACATATCGGATTACCTGCTCCTCCGCAGCATCGTCCGGCAACGGCCGCCCGGCCATCTCTTCCCCGTCATCCGCCATGGCGCCGCCAGTGTCCGTCGCGGCCGGTCCGGCCGGCGCCGCACAGGCCGCAAAAATCAGCGCCAACACCAGCAGCAGGGTAGTAAACAAGAACGGCTGCAATCTGCTTTTCATTGGTATCATCCTCCAGTTCTCTGCAAAACGAAGCACAATACGCTAAGGCAAAGAAGAGGGGTGGAAGGAACCGATTGCCTCCACCCCTGCTTCTCTCAAGTCCGACTTAGTGCTCTGCAATGTAGATATCGAGCAGCGTGGACCAGTTGTTGTCCACGTTGGCATCGAAGTTCTTAACGTGAGGCTGTACAACGTACTCGTACAGGTCCCAGATCATAGGCAGGAAATAGTAGTGGCTGAGCAACCGCTTCTCGGCTGCAGAGACCTTTTCACAGTACTCGGCGCTGTTGGGGTCAAGGGTGGGAAGCTCGGCCATCATCGCGTCCAACTCCTCATCCACTAAGCCAACATCGTGAGGATCCCTGTAATACTTCCACAGACCGGTGATCATCGCGGCGGGGTCGGGAATCGTCGCGCCCCAACTGTTGCGCTGAACGTTGATGAGATCAGCCTCCTGGCCCCAGGCATCGCTCCAGCCCGGCCGGATCTCGACGTCGGTAATGCCCAGAACGTTCTTCCACTGCTCCGCCATAATCTCAGCCGTGCGCAGGTAGTTGGGCGACTGGCCGCCGCTGGAGATGCGGATCTTGGGCAGGTCTTCCGGACCGCCATACTTGGACGCAGCCAGTTCCTGCTTCGCCAACTCCGGATCATACCCGAAGTCCGGCCAGTTGTCGGCTACGAAGCAGGGCAACTCGGGCGTGAGGTGTGTCTTCATAACGCGCTCGTCGCGGGAGCCTTCGTAGGCGGCGCTGATGGCCAGATCCCAGTCAACCGCATGCAGCAGCGCTCGACGCACGTTGATGTCATCCATCGGTGGCTTGCTGCCATGGATTGCGAAATAGAAGTTGGTGGCGTACGGGATGAGTACGAACAGTTCGGGGCTCTCGGCGCGCAGAGGTTCACGGATATTGGTGAACCAGTGAGCGATGTCGGCCTCCCCATCCTGCCACATAATGTAGGTGATATTCTCGTCGTTGGACCACTGCGCGACGATGCGTTCGATATAAGGCTTCTTGTCCCCCCACCAGTTGGGGTTCTGCACAATCTCATACTCGCGCTCATCCAGGTCCCAGACCTTGATCTGGAAGGGGCCATTGACGCGCGTATTGGCATCGGCTGCAAACTCGTCGGCGTTCACGTCCTCCATCTTGACAAAACCCGTATTGTAGTGGGCCATGCTGGCAATGAAGGTCGGGCTGGGGTCCGCGAGGGTGATCTGAAGCGTCTTGTCATCGATTGCAGTCAAGCCCGAAATCGTGTCGGCCTCTCCGTCGATTACGGCCTGTGCACCATCAACCACACCCAGTCGCAGGTAGGTCCAGCAACTGATACAACTGGGGCTGAGCGCCCACGACCAGAAGTCTATCGCCTCCTGCGCCACGACCGGGGAGCCGTCCGACCAGGTGGCATCGGGATTGATGTGAATCGTATAGACGGTATTGTCCTCGTTCACTTCCCATTCAGTCGCCAGCCAGGGATGCAGATCGTGATTGCGGTCTCTCAGGAAGAACGGCATCCACATGTGGGAGATCCAGGGTCGCCCGAAACCGGACTCAGAGGCCGGGTTGAGCCGGCTGAGATCACGGGTCACATAGCGGATTACCTGCTCCTCCGCGGCGTCGTCAGGCAGCGGCCTGCCTTCCATCGCCTCTCCCTCATCCGCCATGGCCTCGCCTCCGGTGTCAGCCGGTGCGGCAGGCGCGGCACAGGCCGATAAGGCTAATGCTGCGACCAGGAAAAGTGAGACCAGATAAAATAGTTTTGTTCTGTCTTTCATCGAGTTCTACCTCCGTTTGGTTCGATCGCCTCGGAAACTACCTCAATAAAATAAGAAGGGGCGAGAGCCCGGTGCGGCTCTCACCCCTTTCCATCTACTCTTCAGCCACGTAGATGTCCAACAGGGTAGCCCAGTTGTTGTCCACGTTGGTTCCAAAGTTCTTAATGCGAGGCTTGACGCTGTAACCGTACGGATCCCAGATCATCGGAATAATGGGATAGTGACCGAGCATGCGCGCCTCAGTCTCCTGCACCAGGTCACAGAATGCCGGGTCGTCGCGAGACATCCCCTTTAGAGACTCGATCATCTCGGCAAGCTCAGCGTCATCCGCCATGCTTCCGGCTGCTTCCGGGTTCCCGTAATTGGCCCAGTGGCCGGCCAGGAAGTTGGGCGGATCAGGCAAAATGGCACCCAGGCTCTGGCGGCGGACGTTGACCAGGTCTGCGTCCTGGCCCCAGACATCCAGCCAGCCGGGTCGAATCTCCACGTTGGTTATGCCCAGGTTGTTCTTCCACTGCTCTACCATGATCTCAGCAGTGCGGATGTAGTTTGGCGACTGGCCGCCCGTGCTGATGCGAATCGTGGGCAGATTCTCCGGCCCACCGTACTTGGAAGCTGCCAGCTCTGCCTTGGCCAGCTCGGGATCAAATCCAAAGTCGGGCCAGTTGCCATCCTTGTAACACTGCAGCTCGGGCGTCAGCAGCGTCGACATGAATCGGTCGTCGCGTGTGCCCTCCCAGGCCGCCGAAATCGCCGGGCGCCAGTCTACTGCGTGGACCAGCGCACGCCGCACGTTGAGGTCGTCTATCGGCTCCACGCCGGCCCAGAAGGTGTAGAACAGGTTGGTGGCATAGGGAATCACCGTGAACGTCCCCTCCTCCAACTGCTCACGCACGTTGGTCAGGAAGAAAGCGATATCCACCTCATCGTTCTGCCACATAATGAAAGAGATATTCTCGTCAGCTGAAGGGGTGGCGATGATGCGCTCAATGAACGGCTTCTTGTCTCCCCACCAGTTGGGATTCTGAACGATCTCAAACTTCTGCTCGTCGACGTCCCAATCCTGCAACATGAAAGGACCGTTGACGCGCGTCTCGGACGTCGCAGAGAAGTCCTCTCCAGTGATGTCCTCGACCTTGACGAAACCGGTGTCAAACAGCGCCACCCGCTGCGGGAACAGAGGGTCGGGCCCGACCAGCCGGACCTCAAGCGTCTTGTCATCCACCGCCACGACGCCGGATACCTCGTCGGCCTCGCCGTCGATCACGGCCTGCGCGCCCTCGATCAGGTCAAAACCCGTGAAGCGGGAGAGATAGCACCCAACACACTTGTCGGGATGCAGACCGTACTCCCAGTAAGCCTTGGCCTCCTGTGCCGTCACGGGCGAGCCGTCATTCCACACCGCGTCCGGATGGATATGGATGGTGTAAACGCTCAGATCTTCGTTGGCGTCTATGCCCGTGGCTAACCAGGGTGAGAGGTTGTGTTCCGCATCGCGGAGGAAGAAAGGCATGAACATGTGGGAAATAATGAATCGCCCGAACCCACCCTCTGCCGCAGGATTCAACCTGCCGAAGCCGCGCGCAACGTAACGTATGACCTGCTCTTCGGCCGCGTCGTCGGGCAAAGGCCGGCCCATCATTTCGCCCTCGTCGGCCATGGCCGCGCCTGAATCGGAGGCAGCCGGGGCCGCTGGAGCCGCGCATGCGCCCAAAACAACCGTGAGCAACAGAAGGGCAGATATTGCGAATCGGAGATGCAATTGCCTCATGTGTGTTTCCCCTTATGAAGTTGATGGAGCTTTGGTTGAGTTCACCCCCACAGGGGGCGACGGTGGACTGGACAGAACTGGCTTGTGCAAGCCGACTGTCATTCCGACTCTCGCCTTCCCATGAGAATGGGCTCAAATGCGATTGTCAGTTCCGGCAACGGGTGATAGCCTGTGAAGGTTCGCGCGGCGACGCGCCTGCCATTGTCGGCGGCCCGTGCGGACGCCGCAACTATGCCAAATCGTTGCCGTTTTGTCAAAGTAGAGAAGCCGCGGGGTACATCCCAAAATGGGGGCGAACTCCCGTATACTTTTGGCGGCAGACCAACCATTGCCACGCCGCGATCAACTCTGAGGCAAGGACAACGCGGTCTCTAACCCCTGGCCCCCAGACCCTAACTCCTGCAGTTTTGGGCGGTCGGGCCTATTCGGCCCTCCCTTGTGCGGGGGCTCCGCCCCCGCAACGCCCCCTCTCCTACAACACGCCTCATCGAACCGGGTGTCGCCATTGGTGACGGGTGCCCAATCGAACGTGTCTAGCCAGACCACGTCTCGCCAGTCCCATCAAATCACCATAGGTGCCTGCCCTGTGCCTACCCTGCATCCCTCCAAAATCCGGTGAGCAACGCCAGCCGCCGCCCCCACGAATTCCCGCCAGACTGTTCCCAAGCCAAGTCTGGGATGTACCCCAGCTGAGGCGCGCTGCCAATTCAGTGGCGGCGCCGAAACGCTTCGGCCTGCACTACGGTCGTCGCTAGGTAGTCGTCCGTTTCCTCTTTGGTGAATCGACCCGGCGAGAAAGAGGAGATGTCGACACTCGGAGAATCACCGGCCGCTAACTCTGCCAGCAGCAACCCTGCCACCGGGCTGTAGGCAAACCCACCGGAATGAAAGGCGGCCCCCACCACCAGCCCAGGCAATTCAGGCAGATGCCCCAAAACAGGCTCACTGTCCAGAGAGAAGGATATCAACCCGACTTGCTCAGTCTCCCAGCGGGTCGCGGCCAGTTTTGGCACAAGGGGCGTCAGATTCTCAGAAAGCTGACTCCGCAGATTCCTCGGAGCCGAAAGCCCCGCCATATGGAATGCAGGACCGTCGACGCGCTCCTCCTCCCTGTCTTCGGTCTCCCCTCCCGCCAGAATGCGGAAGTCGGTTGTACCCAGGCGCGCCGGCCGGATATAGCCTCCGTACGGGTTTGCGTTGATTGCCGGAATCGATGCCCGTTCTGGCAGCTTCGAAGAAACGTACCGCTGGTGCACAAAGGACTTGATAGGCAGCCGCACACCGCAGCCCGCCATGAACGCTGCAGTCCAGGCATGGACCGTACAGATCACCACATCCGCCTCCAACACACCCAGCCCCGTCTGCACACCGACCACGCGCCCATTGTCGATCTGCAAACCGTCGACGCGCGCATTCTCTCGAATCTCGACACCAAGATCGCGGCAGCGCCTGGCCAGCCCCGGCACGAATTCATGCGGTTCACTATACCCACCCAGAGCGTCGTGGAGCCCGATCACGTCGGCCTCGGGCGTCAGATCTGGCCAGCGGCGCCGCATCTGCGCCGCGTCGAGGATCTCGTAGCCAAAGCCGAGACGATCATATAGGGGGAGCAGCTCCTCCCGCTCTGGCCACGATGCCGGGTCAAATAAATTCAAACAGCCGACGTCCTGGAAACGGTAGCCGTACCGTTCCAGATCCGTGCTCAACTCCTGGTATATGCGCAGGCTGATCATGCGCGCCAGAACGCCCGTCTCCGACCATAGCAGCCCTGTGATGATGCCCCCTGCGCGGCTGCTGGAGCCGTCGCCAACCTGACCCTTCTCCAACAGCGTCACCTTGCCAACTTGCATGCGCGCCAACTGGTAAGCGGTGTTCAGGCCAATCGCGCCGCCGCCGATAACGATGAATCTGGGCATGATTTCAATTCTGACTTTCTCTTGTGAAATGGATTCAGTGGGCAGTACCGCGCCTCAAACTGCGCCACAGAGTATCACGCCTTGACCCTCCTGCCAACCGAGCTTTCTCCGACCGTCCTGGCCACCTACTGAACTTTGCCACTGTAAGTGTGACCGTCCAGGAATTGTCAGGAACTCACGGTATCCGTACAATAAAGAGAGCCTGTTCTGCTCGCAAACCGACCGGAAACCTGTAACCTTTTTCGGAAAAGCAAGAAAGGCAGGAAATTGAGCGAGTTCGTCGTCAGCTCCTCCAGAGTCAGGGTCTGGAGACGGCCGGAAGATCATCCTTTACTGAAACAGACCGATACCGCGCACCCGGCGCTTCAGGGCAAATTGACCGAGAAGTTCCCGCCGTCAATCGCCGAAGGACTGCCCAAAGTCCTCAGCGAGAACTCCGAAGATGCCCGCACCTGGCACTATTTCAGTCCGCTGCTCAACGACGAGCCGCAGAGGACACGCATACTGACTCAGCTCATTCGGCAGTCATTCTTTGGCTCAGTGCCTCCCCAGGTCTTTAAGGACATTAAGGCGGCAAGGCTGGAGTTCTGGCCAAAGCTACCTCCGCCTCCCAGCCGGCAGACGGTGGAGGGCGACTCGGAACCGGATCTATTGATCACGCTGGGGAACAGCGCTGTCATATTGGTTGAAGCCAAGTGTCATTCAGGCGTAAGCGAGTTTACAAACTTTGACCGCAAGCGCGACCAGGTAATTCGCCTGATCGACGTCGGCTCCTGGTACGCCCGCCAGGAAGGCTATGAATGCTTCTGTCTCCTCGTCCTGCAGTACGGCGAAGCCCAGATCAATGCCGAAAAGATCGTCAGTCGCTATGCCGGCCAGCCGGAGGCGATTCAGAAAGCGCTCCCCTACCGGGACGACCTGACCGAGGCGGACTTCACCCGGCTCGCGGGCGCACTTGCCTTCGTCCGCTGGCCTGACCCGTTGTTCTGAAATTGAAAGTGGGAACGCACTAAGGGAATTGCAATGGATTTTCGCGTCGGACTCATCGGCTACGGCAGCTGGACCCGCATGGCCTACCTGCCCGCACTGCAACGCGACGGCCGCGCCCAAATCATCTCCGCAGCCGCGCCGAGCACAACCACGCAGCAGCGCATCGCCTCCGAACTCGGCCCGGATGTCTCCGTATTCTCAAATGCCGCCGATCTGTTGGCTGGCCCGCCTGTTGACGCCGCCTTCATCGCCGTCTCCGACACCGCCCACGAGGAAGCGCTGACCGCGGCGCTCGACGCCGGCGTACCGATCTTTTATGAACCACCCCTCTCCAACCGGCGCCAGCGAATTCCCCCAATGGTCACGAAGCTGCTGCACGCCCCCCAGGTAACCCACGCCGACCTTGAAATCGGCTTCATTCCCGCCTTCATCGAGGCGGCCCGACGAGTACGTAACGGCGACGTCGGCCAGCCTCGCACGGCCCGCATCCGTTTGCAGTCAAACTGGGGCGCGGACCCCACATCCGATCTGAGCACGATCAACCATCTCGCCCCATGGTACGTGGATGCTCTCAACCGTATTCTCGGCGCAACACCCACTCGCGTACTCGTCCTCGAAGGCGACGGCCTGCCCGGCCGCGCACAACGACAATGCCAGGGCCACTTCGACTACAAAGGCGCCTGGGGCACGGTTCAAGTCAATCTCGGAGCGGTCATCGACCTTGAGACAACCATCGAAGTAAACGGTGATGAGGGCGACCTGGTAGTGGACATCTTCTCCGGCGAACTGCGCCAGCGCACGCGCAGCCAGTCGGACTGGTCCGCCCAAAAGGTTGCAGAATCCGAGCCGCGCGCCGGCTGGCCCGGCATGAACGAATGCGTCGCCTTATTTCTCGACGCAGTCGCCGGTGAGCCCCTGGCCGAAACCGGCTCCCAATCCAGCAGCCTCGATGCTCTTAGAGAAGCGCTCGGGACCGCGCCGTTGCCGGCGGACGCAAAGTCCGTCGCCCAACTTCACATGATAGGGATGGCAGCCGAGGCGTCAAAGGACAGCGGCGGCTGGGCAGAGATCGAGGAAGTCGACTCCTTGTAAGCAGTAGGCGCCCCGCAGTTCCCTGACACTCATGCCGTCTGATGGACCGGGAATACGTCAGACGCGATCCTCTCCATCTGATCCTGAATGCCGTCGGCAGTAGGCGTCGTGTTGAAGTCGAACAGCATATGCTCGACCCCTACCTCGGCATAGCGCCCGATGAGGTCATTGACTTCGGACATTGACCCTCTGATCAACGAGACCTCCGGGTCCGCCTGATCACCCAGTTCAGTACGGGCATGGAAAACAACCGTACGCGGCTCACCGTTCGCCCAGGCGCGCATCTTGGCGATACCCGCAGCGACCTCCTCCGGCGAGATCTGTATCGGATGCCAGCCTATCGCCTTCGTCGCCGCACGTCGGATAGCCGCATCGCTCAGCCCGCCAATCGTGAACGGCGGCCCGCCTTCCTGCGCCGGCTTCGGCTCGAACGCACTTTCCTCGAAGTTGATCCACTCACCTTGGAATGAAGGCTCATCCTCGCTCCACAGGACCCGCATCACGTCCATCCACTCGTCCATCATGCGCCCGCGCTTACTGAAGTCAGTGCGCAAATAGCGATATTCGTCATCCATCCACCCCACGCCGAGCCCTAGAATCAGGCGCCCGTCAGAGTACTGGTCAACCGCCGCCGCCTGCTTGGCCGCCAGGATCGGATCGCGCTGAGGCAGCACCAGTACGGTCGTGCCCAGTGTGATCGTCTCGGTGATAGCCGCCACGTATCCCAACGTGACAAACGTCTCGATCATACAGAAATCGCTGAACCGCTGATGCACTAGCACATGATCTGCCGCCCACAGCGAATCGTAACCGGCCTGCTCAGCCGCCCGCGCCACCTGATGGACCGCCTCAGGCGACTTCGCCGGTCCATGGCTGGGAAGAAAGACACCAAATTTCATCGTTGACCTCCTCTTTGTCTTCTGGTTCTCTTCAAATCTCTGGACAATTTGGGATGGGTTCAGCGGCGCCGTGCCTGCAAGGGAGATGCTGGCCCGTCAAGAGCTTCCAGGGACAGGGATCCCTTGAATGGCCATTTCATGTTCCGGCTTCAGCAAGAAGACATGGGCGTCGCCGGTACGCTTCGCCTCCGCTAGGAGGTATTCGAAGCATGCAGTGCGCACCTCACCACAAACGGGATCGTAGAAGCGGTTATTCAACTCGTGAGGATCGTTTTCCAGATCGTAGAGTTCACATAGATCGGTAAGATTCCAGACCAACTTCCAGCGCCCGTCAGTAACCATACGCGAAGAGTAGTGACCCCACGGGTCCCCGTGATACTGCGCGTAATGCATTCCACGCGGCCACTCCGCCTCCCCCGCAATCAGTGGCAGAAGAGACTGCCCGTGAAGGCTCCGGCCGGACAAACTGTCCTGCTCCATACCCGTCATCATATGCAGACATGTGGCCGTCACGTCCATCAGGTGCACAAAGGAATTGTTGCGAGATGCGCTTCCCGGCCCGGGCCTCTTGACAAGCATAGGGATGCGATAGATTTCGTCATACATATAGGCGCCCTTGTTCATCAGTCCATGGGACCCTGCCATATCGCCATGATCCGCGGTGAAGATGATAGCGGTATCTTCATAGAGTCCGAGCTCCTTGAGGGTTGACACAACCTCGCCCACCATCGTGTCGATCAGTTCTATGTAAGAGAAGCAGCAGGCCAGCAACTCCTTCAGCTCCTGGTCCTGTTCCTCAGCAGAAAGACCACCGGCATTCGCCTCGTTCAAAAGGCGGATCTTTCTCTGGTTAATCGGTTTTCCCTCATACGTGTCATACCGATTGGGCCACATTTCGATGTCAGCCGGGTCGTAGCGAATACCCCATTCCTCCGGAACCATCCAGGGAAAGTGCGGGCCTGGAAAGGAACAGGTAGCGAAAAACGGCTTGCTCCTGTCGCGCGTCTGCAGAAACGCCTGCGTGTATCGCGCCGCAACAACATCAGGAAATCCCTCCATTCCCACGTCCAACGTACCCGCGGTGCCGCGCCCCACGCTCTGAACAAGCGGGGCGATCCTCGTGTTCGGGTGCCAGTGCGAACTGTCCAGAAAAACGTGGCCGCCTTTGTGCGGCTCGTCGTGCGTGTGGTGAAAACGAGAATCGAACAGATCCTGCGCCGGCCCTATGTGCCACTTCCCAAACCAGGCCGACTCATACTCGCTCCCGTCGTCGACCCAGTCCTGCAGCATCGTCATGTCCGGCCGCAGGTGTTCGCAGTAGGAATAATACTGGGTCGAGTTGTTGAACATGTGGTGGCCGTGTGGATAGAGGCCGGTGAGCAGGCTGGCGCGCGCCGGCGAGCACAGAGCCAGAGGAGTATAGGCCCGTTCAAAGAGGCAGGAGTCGTTGGCCAGGGCGGTGATGTTAGGAGTCCGCACCAGAGTCTCCTGGTAACAGGTCAACAGATCAATCCGCAGCTGGTCACATAGGAAAATCAGGACGTTGGGTTTGCTCTGGTCGGCCATACGTTTTGCCTTTCACGCATTCATCGTCGAGTGAGCACCGGCGAGCACCAATGAATCAGTGACGCCCGCGTTGGAACCTGCCCGTCATCGGACTCGGAGGCCCCCTGTTCCCTGTGCTGCAATTTCGATTTGTGGCTCCAGCAACCCCAGCTGGCCGTCGCCCGTACGCTGCGCCTCAGCTGTCAGATATTCGAAGTAGGCGGCACGTACCGCTTCCAAACCGGGGTCGTAGAAGCGGTTATCCAACTCGTGGGGATCATTCTTCAAATCATACAATTCGCACAGGTCCGTCAAATTCCAGACCAGCTTCCAGCGCCCGTCCGTCACCATACGAGCCGAGTAGTGACCGTACCAGTCGCCGTGATACTCTGCGTAATGCATCCTTCGCGGCCACTCCGCCTCCCCCGCTGCCAGCGGCAGCAGAGACTGCCCGTGAAGGCGCCGGCCCGCCAAACTGTCCTGCTCCGTACCCGTCATCAGATGCAGACACGTGGCCGTCACGTCCATCAGGTGAACAAAGGAACAGTTGCGTGATGCCCCGCCCGCCCCAGGCCCTTTGAAGAGCAAGGGAATGCGATAGATTTCGTCATACATATACGCGCCCTTATTCATCAGCCCGTGTGACCCGGCCATGTCGCCATGGTCCGCCGTAAAGATGATAGCAGTATCTTCATAGAGCCCGAGCTCCTTGAGCGTTGACACGATCTCGCCCACCATCTCGTCGATCAGCTCCATGTAGGAGAAGCAACAGGCCAGCATCTCCTTTAGCTCCTGGTCCTGCTCCTCAGAAGAAAGACCACCAGCATTTGCCTCGTTCAAGAGGCGGATTTTCCTTTGATTGAACGGTTTGCCCTCATACCTGTCGTAACGATTGGGCCACATTTCGATGTCAGCCGGGTCGTAGCGAATGCCCCATTCCTCTGGAACCATCCAGGGAAAGTGCGGCCCCGGGAAGGAACAAATAGCGAAAAAGGGCCTCGTCGCATCGCGTGAACGCAGAAACGCTTGCGTGTAGCCGGCCGCGACTACATCGGGAAACCCCTCCATCCCCACGTCCAGCGTGCCCGCGGCGCCGCGCCCCACACTTTGAACAAGGGGGCCGACCTGCCTCTTGTTGTTCCAGTTCGTGGTCTCCAGAAAGACGGGCCCGCCTTCGTATGGCTCGTCGTGCGTGTGGTGGAATCGAGAGTCGAACAGGTCCTGAGCCGGGCCAATATGCCACTTGCCAAACCAGGCCGACTCATAGCTGCTTTCCTCGTCGACCCAGTCCTGAAGCATCGTCACGTCCGGCCGCAGGTGTTGGCAGTAGGAATATCGGGGGGTCGAGTTGTTGAACATATGGTGGCCGTGGGGGTACAGGCCGGTCAGCAGGCTGGCGCGGGCAGGCGAGCAGATCGCGCAGGGCGTATACGCCCGTTCGAATAGACAGGAATCCATGGCCAGCTTTGTGATGTTCGGGGTTCGCGTCAGTGTATCCTGGTAACAGGTCAACAGATCGAGCCGCAACTGGTCACAAAGGATGATCAGGACGTTGGGTTTGCTCGCGTTGGCCATACAAACTGCCTGTTCCGTATGCGTCGTCGAACGAGCGCAGGCTAGCACAAATAAAGCAGTGACTGCCGTTCTGGAATTTGCCCTTCGTTGGGATCAGAGGCCGGCCGTTCCCCGTGCCGCAATCTCGACTTGCGGCAGGAGCAGCCGCAACTGCGCGTCGTCCGTACGCTGCGCCTCCGTCATCAGATAGTCGAAGTAGCTTGCGCGCACATCTTCGTAGTCAGGATCATAGAAGCAATTGCGTAGCTCATGGGGATCGTTTTCCAGATCATACAGCTCGCACAAGTCCGTCAGATTCCACACCAGCTTCCAGCGCCCGTCCGTCACCATCCGCGCTGAATAGTGACCGTACCAGTCGCCGTGGTACTCGGCGTAGTGCATTGCCCGACCCCAGTCATCCTTTCCCTGCACGAGGGGAAGCAATGACTCGCCGTGCAGGCCTTGCCCCATCATGCTCTCCTGTTTATCCCCCGTCATCAAGTGCAGACAGGTCGCGGTTACATCCATCAAATGCACAAACGCGCCGCTGCGCCTGGGTTGGGGCGTTCCCGGGGACTTTACAAGCAGGGGTATACGGTAGATCTCGTCATACATGTACGCGCCCTTGTTCATAAGGCCATGGGAACCGGCCATATCGCCATGATCCGCCGTGAAGACGATGGCTGTCTCCTCATACAGACCCAGGTCCTTGAGCGTTGCCACCACTTCTCCTACCATCAGGTCGATAAGCTCCATGTAGGAAAAGCAACAGGCCAGCAACTCCTGCAACGCCCGGTCCTTCATCTCCTGAGTCTGACGGGAATCCCCCTCCGGCAGCGGGCGTGCAGCGGACCGCAAGAGCTCCTTCCCGCGAATCTCCTGCATCAGGCGCAGCTTTCTCTGGTTAATCGGTTTTCCTTCAAAACTGTCAAAGCGATTGGGCCACAATTCGATTTCGGCCGCGTCGTAACGAATGCCCCACTCGTCTGGGACCATCCACGGGCTGTGCGGCCCTGGGAAGGAACAGGTTAGGAAAAAGGGCCTCGTCCCGTCGCGGTTGTTCAGGAACTCCTGAGAGTAGCGGGCCGCAACAACATCGGGGAATCCCTCCAGCCCCACATCCAGCGTACCTGCCGTGCCCCGCCCGACGCTTTCCACCAGGGGCGCGATGCGTGTGCTGGGATGCCAGTGAGAACTGGTCAGAAATTCGGGCCCGCCTTCGTAAGGCTTTTGAGTATGATGGAAGCGGGAGTCAAACAGGTCTTGAGCAGGACCGACGTGCCACTTCCCAAACCAGGCCGACTCGTAGTCGCTCTCCTCTTCGATCCAGTCCTGAATCATCCTGACGCCGGGCCGCATATGCTCGCAGTAGGAATATCCAGGGGTCGAATTGTTAAACATGTGGTGGCCGTGGGGGTAGAGGCCGGTAAGTAGGCTGGCGCGAGCAGGCGAGCAGATCGCACAGGGCGTATACGCCCGCTCGAAAACACAGGAGTCCTGCGCCAGGGCAGAAATGTTCGGCGTACGCACGAGCGTCTCCCCATAGCAGGCCAGTAAATCGAGGCGCAACTGGTCGCAGAAAAAGATCAGGACGTTGGGTTTACTCTCGTCTGCCATGAAATTGCCTTTCTCTTCCAAAGGGTCGAGCGCGCACCAGTAGACGCCGCCGGGGGGAACGATTCTCGAAACTGTCGACCTTCCAGTCTTCCAGAGCCTTCTACCGAGCCCACGGGAAGGCGCAGGTAGGTCGGTTGGCATAGCGCGCCATCCGAATCTGCAGTCTGCTGCCGCACCCCGGCCCAAGCCGCACGGTGAAGTTGTCGCCATCTATTGCAGTCGTTTCTCCGTTCTGCGTAACACTCAGGAACTGATGCTCCGCATACGCGCCGCCCTGGACGACGACGGTGCGTGACTTAAGCTGGTCAGTATTGACCAAAGTCAGCGTCATCCCGTCATCACGCAAGCTCTCGACCAGCGCGCCAACATCCTCCGGAATGCCGGCCCTCTGCCGCGTCGGACTGAAGTAGCGCACACGACTGTGGAGAGGAAACCCCAGCCGCTCCGTCGGCAGGCCGCCCAGCATAAGCTCCGTCAGCCGGCTCACCATTGCGGGATTGAACCCGTTCATGTCGTCAGACATGCGCGTATCCGGCGAACTGCTGTCGCTGCGCACCTTGCCGATTCTCTCTCGCACCTCTTTCAGATCCTCCAGCAGCGCGGTGACCGGGTAGTCAGGGTTGTCCCCTTCCAGAAACTGTACCCACTCGTTCTCCTGCACCCGCGCCAGGTCCGCCCGGTCCATTGACCAGTAGTACACTTCCAGCGCCCCCGTGTTGAACGGCTCCGGCGTGTAGTCATACCAGCCTTTGTCCCCGTACATGTGAGGGTAGAGTGTCTGCCCGCCGCTTGTCTTGCTGTTTGCGTTTACGTTGTCGATGACGCCGCGCCACGTGTCCACATAACTCTGGTCGCCGGTCATCAACAGCCCGTTGCCGAATCCGTAATGGACGCGGTGCAGAAAAAACGGCCGGTGCGCCAATTCCCCTGTCTGCGGCACTGTCACCGTAAATCCCCAGCCATAGACCCCGCCGTACCACTTGCCGTCACATGCCCCGCCAATAGTGCCGTCCAGCCCGATGTTCGTGGGGGTGATGCCCCCATTCGCCTCTGTCCGTTCGCACCAGGCATCGATGTAATCGACCAGCCACGCCTTGTACTTGGCGTCCCCCGTCTGCATATAGGCGTTGAAAGCCAGCGTCGTCGTCGACAAATTGAGCGGGTGGTCGCCGACCACGTCGTTATACTCCTCAAAGTGGGCCACCATTTCGGCATAGTTTCTCTCGCCGTGCCCCGGCTTGAAGCGGCCTTCGATTTCAAGCGAATCGCCTGCCCAGTCAAGACCGGTCGACTTGCGCATCAGCGGGCCGCGGCTGCCGTTAAACATGCTGCGAATGACTCTGTGCTCCGGGTCATAATTGTGAGCCTGGGGATCGGTGCCCATATAGAAGCCGGCAAAGCGTTGCATCCGCTGCCGCGCCAGGTGGTTATACGGGTCAGACAGCGGCTGCAGGAAGAAAACTGAAAAGCCCTCGCCGTTGTGCATCCAGTCGAACATGACCGGAAACTCTTTGTAATACATCCCGTCGCGGGCAAACGGCACCTCCACCGTCTTGGTCTCGGTGTACTGGCGCAGATGACCCTCCCAGCCCTTCTTATACAGCTCCAAGACACGGTCAGGCGCGCCCAGCGCGTGCAGCATGGTCCATCCCGCCAGATTTTCAGCGGCGTCATCCGGCCCGTCATCGCCGCCCCAGCGAGGAACGCAAAGCAGGTAGCCGCGCTCGTCGAAATAACGGTCATAAAACTCCTCGACGGCCTCTGTTTGGCTGCGGATCAGTTCCCACTGCAGCAGCGCCCAGTAGGGAGGGGGCGTCGGCGTGTTGATCGCAATAATTGGCGTACGGTTGCTTGTTTCTGACATGGTTGGTTCAATCTTCCTCTCTGCTGTTTAGACCTGAGCGGAAAGGCGGCCCAGTGCGGTAAGTAACTGCTCCACTTCCTCAGCAGTATTGAATGCGGCAACGCCAATGCGCACACCGCAGATCTCCGGACGGTATTTTACGACGATTCGATATTCTTCCAACAAGCGTTCAACCAGCTTCAGACAGCGGTCAGGTGTCCCATCCTGCAGTTGAACTGTCGTCACGCTCGACGAGTGTTCCCACTTCGCCGGGCTGGCGACGCGGATCCCTGGGACATTGCACAAGCCGGCACGCAGCCGCTCAGTCAACGAACGACATTGCTCTTCGATTTTCTCCAGTCCTGTTCGCTGCGCCGTCTCCACGCATGCGCCTGCGCCTATCCGCAAGGCATAATTCTGCGTACCCAACTCATTCAGGGCCCCCGCAGCCATCAGACTACCGTCAGTGCGGCCACCGGCGTCCGTTGGCAGAGGGAGACAAAAAGGATTGTAGTCCTTCTTGCCCTCGTCGGAAACCACCAGAAATCCGATTCCCGGCGGCCCCATCAGCCACTTGTGCACAGAGCCGCTGAAAAACTCGGCGCCGATCTCCTTCGCATCGACCCCAATCATACCCACCGACTGCGCCCCGTCCACCAGCGTCTTGACCCCCCGTAACCGCGCGAGGCGCGTCGCTTCGATTACCGGAAACCGCCGCCCGTCAATGTTGGAGACATGGCTGATCACCAGCAGCCGGTGCGCAGGCGTCAGCATCTGGTCCAACTGCTCCAGGAAGTACGAGGGCCCCCGGTAAATTCCCTCATGTGGCTCAGCCGTGGGAATAACCGTGACTTCCACGCCCCGACCCTGCGCCAGACCTCTCGCCGCCCGGTGCGTGCTGAGATGTTCGACGTCCGTCACCGCCAGCTTGTCGCCCGCCTGCCAGTCCACGCTCATGATCGCCAGCCGCGAAGCGGTCGTCGTATTGTAAACCCACGCAACGTCCGCCGTCGACACCCCCAACAGTTCCGCTGCACTCTGACGCGCCCTCTCCGCGCGTTCATAGAAGCTTACGCCCGCCTCCTTCCCGCGAATCGCGATGATCTCCTCGTTCTCCTCCCGCAGCGCATCCGCCATGCAACGCTGGACTGACCGCAGAACAGGCCCGAAAGTACAGCTGTTCAGATATATGTATTGGCTGGTTAGAGGGATATCCGCGCGCAGTCGGCTGAAGGGGCAGCCGTCGGACACGCCTTGTTCGCTGTCCATTGAAATATCCGATTGAAAGTGGAAGGGGGCTGTTCTTGCTGCTGGGAGACTTTTCCAGTCGCCGCGTCTCGCCCGTCCGCCAATGACCTACTTGGTCGGGTCCAGAGCATCCTGAAGCCCGTCTCCCATCAGCGTGAATGCGTACATCGCCAGCGCGATCATCAAGCCCGGGAAAAAGGCCAGATACCAGTGCGACTGAATCGCGCTGAGATAGTCATTGAGCATACGCCCCCAGCTGGGAAGCGGCGGGTTTATGCCAATCCCCAGAAAACTCAGGCCGGACTCGCCCAGAATCGCGCCGGGGATGCCCAACGTTACGCTGACGATAATCGGAGACAAAGTGTTCGGCAACAGATGGCGGATGATGATGCGGTAATTGGGTACGCCAATGCAGGTCGCAGCCAGTACGTAGTCCTGTTCGCGCAAGGAGAGGAACTGCCCCCGCACCAGGCGCGCAATTCCCATCCAGCCGGTGACTGCGAAGACAAAGAGAACGTTGCGAAAGCCCGGCCCCAGTACGCTGATAATCAGAATGCCCAGCAGCAAATTGGGTACGGAGTTGATGATTTCAATGATACGAATGAGTACAAAGTCGACGGCGCCGCCATACCAGGCCGCGGCCGCCCCGTAAGGGAGGCCAATCGCAAGGGCGATGATATTGCTGATAAAGCCAATCGCCAGCGAAATACGCGCACCGTAGATGACTCGTGTCAGAATGTCGCGGCCGAATGGGTCTGTGCCCATCGGATGTTCAAGCGAGGGGAAGAGCCACGTCTTGTCGTATTGCTGGTTGTCATAACCCTCCGGCGCCAGCACGTTTGCAAATAGGGCCAGGAATATCAGAAGCACAACGAAAGACACGGAAATCATGGCCAGAAGATTGCGTGAAAACCGTCTGGCCGCGTCCCCCCACAGGTTTCGAGGCTTAGAGTTCAGGTCGAGGGCTAGAACGGCGGCTTGCGCGGCGGCGCTGGGCCGGTCACCATTCTGCTTCGCCGGAGAGGTGGAAATGGTAAATCTCCTTGGCGCCTGTTGCGGCCTCAGGCGCGTCTTACATGGTGCCGCCGACACGTATGCGCGGATCGACCACGCCGTAAAGCAGGTCGGTGACGAGGTAGGCGATGGCAATGGCAAAGGTCCAAAGCAGGATCAGCGCCATGATCACCGGGTAATCCCGATTATAGAGGGCCAGAGTAATTTGACCCCCGATCCCGGGTATGCGAAAAATCGCTTCAATGAAGAATGACCCTAAGAGCAGGTTTACTACCATCGGCCCCAAGAGTGTGACGAGCGGCAATGACGCCGAACGGAAGGCGTGCCGCATCACAACCGCGCTCTCTCGCAGCCCTTTCGCCCGCGCCGTACGCACATACTCCGCCTGCATCGCATCAACCATGCTGGCCCGCGTGAAGCGCGCCATGCCTCCGATCTGGCCGACCGCATAGACGAAGGTGGGCAGGATCCACTGCTTTGGTTCCCCCCATCCACCGGAAGGCAGCCACTTCAAAATCACCGCGAAAATGATGATGCTCATGATGGCGATAACAAAGACGGGTGTGACAAAGGTGGTGATTACAACAACGTTGGTCAGATAGTCCAACCACGTATTTGGACGCAGCGCGGCCAGGATTCCCAGACCGATGCCAATTGGTATGCCAATTGCCATTGCCGACAGTCCCAGTTGCGCAGTTGCAGGCCAGGAACGGCTGATGAAATCCGTGACCGGCTCCCCATAGCGGAAGGAGATGCCGAAGTCCCCGCGCAGCGCCGCCCACATGTAGCGGAAATACTGTACGTAGAGCGGTTTGTCGAGGCCGTACTTGGCCATCAGCTTCTCGCGGATGTGTTCAGGAATCTCTCGGAACTCGGATGTCGTCGGCATGGCGTCGAACGGGCCGCCCGGTATGGTGTGGATCATGAGAAAGATCATGATAGATACAATAAACAGGACGCCAATAATGCCGGCGAAGCGTCCCAGAACATAGCGCGTCATCCGTGCTTCCGTCCTTGTGGAAGAGTGGGCAAATAGAAATGAAAAGAGGAGAGGTGAGAGGACCTGCTCCTCCCTCCTCTCCTCGTCACCCAATTACTATTCTTTAATGTAAGCGCTGTCCAGGAGCATCATGTTATAGACGCCAAGCGTGCCGTCGTCTGTGAGGGTCAGCCCTGAGACATAGTCCTTGTACAGGACAGCCTGTACCGGGTTCATTACGAATACGCCGATCGCGTCACGCGCCAGGATCTTGAGGGCCTCGTGATAGAGGTCGCAGCGCTCGGTCGACATCGCCATCGGGCGGGCCGTATCGATCAGGTTGCGGTACTCTTCGTCGGTCCAGCCGGTGAAGTAGGAGGCAGCGGGATCGTCCCACCAGTCCACGAAGTTGCTCGGATCGATGAAGTCCGCCCCCCAGCGATTGAGGGCGACTTTCAGTTCGCCGTTGCGCATCTGGTCGACGTAGAAGGCCCGCTCGACGTTCTGCGGTGTGAGCTTGACCCCCAGATTATCGGCCAGCATACGCTGGATCGCTTCGGCTTCGCGGATGAATTCACCCTCCTTGGTGTAGATCGTCATCTCGGGGAAGCCCTCGCCGCCGGGGTAGCCGGCCTGCGCCATCAGATCCGCAGCCAGTTCGGGATCATAGTTCTGGAACGCGATCAACTCGGGATCGTCATTGCGCTCGCACGGGAAGTCCTTGGGCAGGAAGCCGTGCGCGGGAATGCACGTTCCCCGCATGACGTTGTCGCACAGGGCCGTGCGGTCAACCGCATGCGCGAACGCTTGGCGCACCAGGATGTTGTCGAAGGGCGGCGTGCGCTGGTTCATATAGATGTAAACGCCGCGGTTCATTACGCTGATATAGGCCTCTTTGCTCAGCTGCGGATCAGCAAGCACCTGCACCAGGTCATCGCCGGTTACGCCCACCCCTCCATCAATATCGCCGGCCTGATACATCTGCAGAAGCGGCGCGCCGACCTCAGGAATGATCACCTGGATCCGCTGTTCAAATGTCGCCGGGTAGCTTCCCGTGTAGTAGGGATTGGGCGTGAAGATCACGCTCTTGCCCCGGTTCCACTCAGCAATGCGGTACGGGCCGTTGCTGGGCGCCGTCGCCGGATCGTTGGCCCAGTCGTCACCGTGCTCCTCCACCATGTGGCGGGGAACCGGCGCCGCGTGCCAGTTGATCTTGAACATATAGTAGGGAATCGGCACCGTGGTAGTGAGCGAGAACGTATACTCGTCAATCAGCTCGACGCCCAATTCTTCTACGTCAACCTCTCCCTTGTTGTACGCCTCACCGTTCTCGAGGTCAAACAGGAACCAGGCGTATACGTTGGCCATCTCCGGGTTCAGGTACCGGCGGAAGCTGTACACCCAGTCCTCGGCCGTAACCGGCGTGCCGTCGCTCCACATGGCGTCCTGCCGCAGATGGAAGGTCCAAGTACGGCCGTCCTCCGAAAGCTCCCAGCTGTCGGCCGCGGCCGGGTGCCAGTCGCCTTCCGGCCCCATCTTGGCCAGCTGCTCGATCGTCGCCTCATAGGCGAAGCCTTCGTACTCATTGCGCATCGTGTCAAAATGCTTGCCTTCAATACCTGCAGAGCGGAACACCTGCTGGTCAAGAGGCGCAGCGTCCTCAGGCAGACTAACGCCGCCTGTGCTGACAACCTCCATCATTTCCTCTCCGGCCATCTCTGACGCCGGTGCCACGGGCGCACAACCGGCCGCGGTCACCATGATCAGGACTGCCAACAGCGCGATCAATGGGACAAATCTGTTCATAACCGTAGGTCTCCTTAAAGGGTAAAGGGATGGAAAGATATTTGGTTGTAGTCTTTGGGATATTGTGAGAAATCGCTGCAAGTATAGCGCTAACTACCGCTCCGGTCAAAAGCTTGGGGCCCTCGCGCAAGGTTTATTTGCCCGGCATACACCGACCCCGTGAAACGCCCGCAAATCCGGTTGTTCGGGAGGCGAGAGTCGCTCCCTCGTATGGATGGCCAAGTCACTTCATGGCGACCAGACCACTGACCAACCGCTCAAGATCATCTTCGTTATTGAAGACGTGCGTAGACACGCGAATCATCCTACCGTCCAACTCCAGCGGGGCCACCAGTACTTTTCTCTCCTTCAAATATTCCTGGATCTCCGCAGACGTATAATTTCCAAGACTGAAAGTGACGATGCCCGACGACTTCCCGTAGGGCAGCGGCGTATGCAACCTAAGGCTCGGGACCTCCTGCAGGGCCGCCTTGAGACGGTCCGTGTAGCCGGAAACATAAGAAAACACGTTCTCCCAGCCTATCTCCGCCCAGAAATCCAGCGCCTTTCCAAATCCGATCTGGTCTGCAAGGTTCCGCGTCCCGAACTCGAAACGCTTTGCCTCGTCCAGCAGCGTGAGACCGCCCACCAGGTCGAAGTCCTTCTGCGAATGAGACCCGATCCAGCTCGGCTGCACCCAGGGAATCATGTCCCTGCGCACGTAGAAGCCACCGGTACCCTGCGGCGCCATGATGTACTTGTGCCCGCTGAAAGCATAGAAGTCGCAATCCAGCTCGCGCATATCAACCGGAACCGCGCCGTAAGCCTGGGCCCCGTCCAGCAATACCGGCACGCCCCGATCATGTGCGATGTCAACCAGTGCCCGTGCCGGCAGGCGCTGTCCCGTACGGCGGCAGACATGGCTAATCGAAACGACCCGCGTACGCGCATCCAGCAGCTGCTCAAACTGCTCCAGCATCTGCTCCTCATCATGCACGACCTCCAGGAAACGCAACTCGATGCCATACCGGTGAACATGGCTGTACCACGTAATGCGATTGCCCGGATGCTCCTTGTCGCTCAGAATGACGTTGTCCCCCGCCTGCCAGTTGATCCCATTGGCCACGATGTTGATGCCGATCGTCGTGTTCTCACCCAGCACAATCTCGTCAGCATCGGCGTTCATCGAACGCGCGACCTTCCCCCGCGTCGCCTCGAACCCCTCCAGCATCTTCTCGTGAATCCCAGGCGCGGCCCCACCGGCGTTCTGAAACTGCGCCCAGCGGTTCGTCTCCTCGATCACCGGCTCCATCTTCGGCGAAAACCCGCTGCTCTGAAAGTACGCATACTCCTGCGTTATGGGAGTAAACCGGCGAACGTCGGACAGTTGCATTTTCTCTACCTCTGTAGCTTCCGCAACACGATTGTGCTTTCGGCGAAGTGATTCTCAGGGCCCTGCAAGTACACTATCAGGCGGCCGTCCTCCGACTCCAGTGGCTGCCTCTCCACCCCGTCCACCTCGACGTGAACGCGGTCGCCCGGCGCATATCCCTGCACCACCAGACCTTGATAGCGAATCACGTATGCGTGAACGGTTAGCTCGCCAGACTCGGGTGCGAACCTCACGTCGACAAAACGCATACTCTTGCTGTTGGCCTGGGCTACGAAAGGATGTTGGGGCCCGCCGCCTTCTAAACGCACCGTACAAGATGCTCCCGGCGCCATCCGCGGCAGGGTAAAGAAGCGATTCCTGACAATGTGCGCCAGGTAGCGCGGTTCTCCATTCGGGCCTTCGCCTCCCTCAAGGCGCAGCGAAGAGTACTCCACCTCCTGCTTATACTCGACTTCATCGGCAACCGCGCCCGCACCCAGTGCGTCCGGCCCCTCCTGCTCCGGCGCCCCCAGCAAGACAGACGTTTCGACCATTAGCTCTTCGATCGTGCGGTCGGTCGGATTGTGCGCGTGAATGGATCTTCCACTATCGGCCACGCGATACTGGATGTCCTCGTAGTCCTGAACTCGCTGGTAGATCGCCCTCTGCGTCGCCTGCCAAAAATTGAGACGCTCGGCCTGCCTGATGCCATAACACATCCAGTCAAAGGTGCCGCGGCCGTTGTTGTAGCTGGGATCCACTGTGAATAGGGGGTGATATTGCAACTGGTAAACGCCGTCCGCTAGTGCGGTTTCCGGGTCCTGGTCCTTGCTGTTCGGCCGATCGTAAACCGCGTCGATCACGTCAGGCGGCGGGTCGTACTCATGTGTCATGTCCCAGCCGCGCAACTGCCGGCACTCTTCAGTTGTACTGACCACGCCATGGAAGGGAAACCAGAATCCGGGACTGGCAATCGTCGGTGAGGTCAGGGTCTGGTAGGTGACCACCATGTCACCTTTCTCCGGATCGGGCGTCCTGTCCCCATACTCGGCCATCAAGTGAAAGTGGAAAGTGCCCAGCCCCAGGAAGTGCGGCACGTTCTGGTAGAGAAAGTCCATGGCGTCGATCATTTCCGGATAGACACTGTAACCGCCGTGGCGCCCCCCGGTGTAAAGTCGGACCCCCAGATTCTTCTCGGACTCGATCACGTGCCGGGCGAGGTTAGCCCCCATCATCCACTTGGGCGGACTCTCTTGAATAGCATCATTGTGCAGACCGATCTCGATGAACGGGAACTTGGAAATCTCTCGTACCCACTCCTGGTCCATCTCCGTTGTGGTCGCCTCGGGTGAAATGTTCGCATCCAGCAATGTATGCGTGGCCGGAATCAGATGCTCTCCCTGGTAACGGAGCATCGTCATGTCCAATGACTTGTCCGGGTCGTGGCGGATGTTCATGACCCCGTCGTAGCTGCCAAAAGTCCGCAGCCGCGTTCCCCAATGTCCCTCCTGGCCGCAAGCCCAAAGTACGCCGCGCAATTGATAGAGCAGTGTCTCGGCCCAGTTGAACGGGTTGAACCAGCGCCGCACCTCCTCAGCATTCAGGTGCGCCTGCCAAACACCACCCATGTACTCGAAGAGTGCGTTGGCAATGAAGAGACTCTTATCCGTCTGAACAATACCGGCGCCAATTCGTTGACGTGTGGCGGCTTCCGGTCCTGTCAAGTCCCCACTGATCTCCATCAAATCGGCAAAGACCGTGGCGCCAGCCTCTGGTTCGGCAATGCAGGTAGTAAATCCCTTGTAGCCTGAAATGTACCACTCGTCCCACTTGGTGCGGTCGCCGAAGGGGCTGTCGTTCGCCCACTGCCAGGCTGTATAGCCTTCCGTCTGCCCCAGTTCCAGGCGTGTCAGGCCGAGCAGTTCAGGCGGCAAATTGGTGGGCCCAGATACGCACAGAAACGAGTCGTCCCTATCCAGCCAGGAACCGATTGCCTCGGTCGCCGCAGGCGTCAGGCTGTGTGCACTGGGCAAAAAGAGGATCGAGACCTCTGACAGGTGGTCGGCCAGCCCTTCATCCCCGGCAAAACTGTGCTTGAGGTTGAAGCGGTTGAGACAGGCTGAAACCGTGCTCGGCGCCAGATAGGCGTACTGCCCTTTGAGCCAGTTCTTCTCTTGCCCCCAGGCGTCTTCAAAAGTGTAAACGGCTCCTGCGCGTTGCGCCTCTTCTGCGTTGGCGCGCCGCGTGCGCTCACTCCACAGAATCCCGATGTTGGAAAAGAGTTCGGGTCTTTCGGAAAACACTGATGGGAACTCCTGTAATGGACTCGACGCCCTTGAGCGTCTGATCGGTGGACGAAACGATTGTATGGTGACGAGTAAGAGGAGTTTCAGTTCTGCAGCGTCATCTTGGGGTCAAGCGCGTCGCGCAGACCGTCGCCAAGAAAGTTAATGCACAACAAGGTCACAAAGAGAAACAGTCCTGGAATCAGAGCCAGCCACGGCGCCGTCTCCATGAACTGTTGCGCGCCGATCAGCATCTGTCCCCAGGTCGGTGTCGGCGGCTGCACGCCCAATCCGAGATAGCTGAGACTCGACTCGGCAATAATGGCAAAGCCCAGCGTCAGCGTCGCGTTGACGATGACGGGAGCCAGCGTACTGGGCAGGATGTGGCGGAACACAATGCGCCCGTTGCGGGCCCCGGTCATCCGCGCCGCCTCCACAAAGTCGCGCTGCTTTATTGAAAGAATCGTGCCGCGCACGATGCGCGCCAGTCCCATCCAGCTGAACACCGAGAGTATCAGAATAATGCTCAACACCGACCCGCCCCCGTAGCGCGAAAGTATGAGGAGCAGAGGTAAGCTGGGAATCGACAGCATGATATCGGTAAAGCGCATAAGGACGCTGTCAAGATGGCCCCCGAAATACCCGGACGTCGAGCCAATTAACACACCGATCAACAGGCTGACCAGCGAAACACTGAATCCGACAAAGAGCGAAACGCGACCGCCTACCATGATGCGTAAGGCGATATCCCTTCCCAGTTCATCGGTTCCAAAGTAATGCTCCGTAGACGGCGCAATAAGGCGCGACCGTAGATCCGTCTTGGAAATAGAGTAGGAGGAGAACAAAGGACCTGCCGTCGAGTAAAGAATGATCAGCCCGAACACGATCAGCGCCGCGAGCGCAACGCGGTGACGGCGCAATCGCTGCCAGACATCCTGCCAGTAAGTACGCGTCTGCTGCTCTTGGATCAACTTGCTCGCCATGTCAATCCCCGGTTCCGAAGGACCTCAGGAGGCCCACCTTTTCTGGAGGCATGAGCGTTTTCGCTGAAACCAGGCTGTGAGCGCTCATGTGTAGACCACTCTTGGGTCGATAAAGGCGTAGAGAATGTCCGCCGCGAGGTTGAATAGGGCCACGAGAAAAGCGAATATCAGGAATACCGCCATCGCGATATTGAAATCATTGTTGATCAGCGAATCGTAGATCAGCCTTCCCATGCCCGGCCATGAAAAGATCGTCTCTGTCAGCACCGCGCCGCTGATCAGGCCGGGAATACTCAACGCAATCAGCGTCACCATGGGAATCAGTGCATTCTTGAGTGCATGGCGTACGACCACCCTGCCCTCTGCCAGACCCTTTGCGCGCGCCGTGCGCACATAGTCCTCGTGGATCACCTCCAGCATCCCCGAACGCATGTAGCGCATCCAGCTCGCCATACTGAACAGGCTGAGCACGATAACCGGCATGATGGAATAGCGCAGGACGGTAAAGATACCTACATCCTGTTCCAGCGAGTAATGGCCCCCTGGCGGCAACAGTTTCAATTGAACGGATAACAGCAGGATCAGGATCAAGCCAAACCAGAAGACCGGCATGGCGATCCCGAAGAAGGACAGAAATGAGAACAGGTAGTCCAGAAGCGAATATTGGCGCAGGGCGGTGTAGACGCCGATGGGGATCGCAACCAGCAGGCTCAGCAAGAGGCTCGAACCGGTCAGCACCAGCGTATTTAGTAGCCGGTCCGGTATGATCGAGAGAACGGGTCGGTGATAGATGCGCGAGTAGCCCATATTACCCTGCACTACCTGCCACAGCCACCTTCCGTACTGCTCATAGATCGGCCGGTCGTAGCCATACAGCTTCTTGATGTGTTCGACGTGCTCGGGCGATATGTCCGGATTGCCGGCCAGGAGTAGGTCGAGAGGATCACCCGGAGCCAGTTTCAGCATCCAGAATACGGCCACTGTGATGATCAACACTGTGGGGATCATCTGCAGAAAGCGGCGCAGGATGTACTGGCTCATGGGCGGTAAACTGTGGCGGCATCGTTTCCCGACGGACGCATGAGGACGCGGCCGCCGGCATAGTGCCAGGAGCAGAGCAGGCGGCGCCAAACCACCTGCCCTGCTCGTGAGATACGAGTCTTACTCCAGTTCCCAGGTCTCTACGTTCCAGCCGACCATCGCCTGGTCCGCAGGCTGGTAGCCTTCCAGTGCGGTGTTGACAGTCGCCACGCGCACATGCCAGTAGATCGGCAACACCGGCAACTCTTCCGCCCAAATCGCCTGCTGTTCCTGCAACAGTGCATAGCGCTTCTCCTGGTCGAGCTCGGCGTCGATCATGTCGATCAACTCCTTATTGCGCTCATTCTCTGCCCAGGTATTGCCCTCGGCAAATAGCTGGTCCAACTGCGCAGCCGATTCGCCGGGGTACCAGAAGCCGCGTGGTTCGACCCTGGCATTGAATACCCAGCGCCAGATCGCAATGCCCTCGAAATTGGGCGGATCAAAGAGTGTCTCGGAGAAAAGTAGGCGCGCCGAAACCGGTCTCACCTCGGTCGTGATGCCAATTTCTTGCCACTGCGCCTGAACCAGCGCTGAAACCTGCTCGCGCGTTCGGTCTCCCGAGATCGTAATGATGGGGATTTCCAGCAGGTTGCCGTCGCTGTCGGCCAGTTGACCGTCGGCGTTGGGCGTGTAACCGGCCTCGGCCAGTAGCCTCAGGGCCTCGTCAGGATCGTAGTTATACTGGCGAACGTCCGGGTTGTAGGCGGGATGCGCCGAATTGATCCACGAATGGGCCGGCGGTTGCTGCCCCTTGAACAGGGCTTCGTTAATGCCCTCGCGATCGATGGCGGTCAGAATGGCCTGACGCACCAGCTTGTCGCTCAAAGGCGGGCGGTTGACCTGAATCGTCGCGTGTTCCAGCCACAGCGCCGGCACAAAAATGGGGTCGACCTCAGGGGCCGATTCCATGGCGTTCGCCTGCTCCAGCGAAAGCCAGCCGTCGGTCAAATGGACCTGGCCGCTGGCGACGCTCACAGCAAGACTGTTCAGGTCGGGGATGATGCGGTAAAGGACCTCATCGATTGAAGGCTCTTCACCAACGTTGAAGTTCGGGTTGCGGACCAGGCGGATATGGCTGCCCGGCACCCATTCTTCCAGCATGTAAGGGCCGTTTACGACCGGCTTGATGGCAACCTGCTCGATGTTGCCGAAGTTTTCCCATACGTTGCCGCCTTTGGCCTTGGCCTCTTCCCACAGCGGCCGGTAAACATGCTCAGGAATCACGTGCGTGCGCACTTCCTGGTCGGGGAACAGATTGATCCCCTTGTAGTGGAGAATAGCCGTGTAGTCGTCAACGATCTCGATGCTTTCGACCGGGAAACTCTCCGAATAGTAGATGTAGTTGGGGTCCGAGGTGATCTCGAAAGCCATGGCAAGGTCATGAACGGTGATCTCCTCGCCGTCGGACCATTTCAACCCCTGCCTGAACTTGTAGGTCACCTGCATCGTCCCGGCTTCTTCGTCAACGACCCAGGTGCCGTCCGCCTGGCTGGGCAGCGACTCTAGAATCTCGGCGAAGGGCTGGTTGTCGCCGCCGAAAGCGATCGGCTTGCGCCACATGAACGACATCACGTCCGAGCCCGTGCGCGTCGAGCCCCACATGACAAATACGTTTTCCGGCTCCTGCGAGGTGCCTACGACCAGCACCTTGGGGCCCTCATCTTCCATCATTTCGCCGGCAGGCGCCGCCGCGACACAGCCGACAATGAGCAGACTGAAGATGAGAATGGCCATCCAAACTGAGTAGCGCTTCATGGCATGTTCTCCTGTTGAGAGTGATGAGATGGTTGGCAAGCTTCTGGATATAAACCGACGCAATCTATAGTGAAGGTGAGGTTGGGCTTTTGGTACCAATGCTGGATTCGCCAAGGACGGCTTGCGGAATGGTGAGGATTGTACCCCAGGCCTGGCATTCACAAGAAACGTGGGTGCCTTCGAATCAGGATATCTTCTGAATAAGGCCGTAGCGGGGTCAACTGAATTGAGAAATGATGGATGGCGAGTGATTTCTGAGTTACGGGCGGCCGTTGGGCTGCTCACATCCCCGGCGCCACCTGCAACACCGTCACCCCCATCTCTATCAACCTGTCCCGCTCCTCCTCGCTCGACGCCCCCAAACTAACCTGCACCGTACTGTCCTTCATCTGCTCCAGCACATGCCGGATACACTCGTCCACCGTCTTAAACGGACTGTGCGGCAGACTCTCCATACTGAAACGCAGGTCATTCGGCCCGAACGCCAGCAGGTCGACACCCGGCTTGGCCAGCTTGCCCGCATTGATAACCGCCTCCACCGACTCCAACTGAAGCGCCAGAAAGCCGTTACTGTTCCACCAATCGGCATAGGCCAGCCTGTCGACAGACCACGGGTTGGTCGGCTCCCCAAACGCCGCCAGATTACGCCGCGCCACCCCGCCCGAACTGCGCCGCCCTACCTGGGGATAGTAGAAATACTTGATCGCCTCATCCACTTCCGCAGTATCTTCCACTTCAGGTACCATGATGCCCGTCGGTCCCAAGTCGAGATAGCGCCCCACCAGGTATGTGTGGCGCGTATGCGGGATGCGCAGCTGCACCGGAATCCCCAACTGTTCCGCGTGACCGCAAAAGTTCTCCAGGTCAATTTCGCAAAACGCCGTGTGCTGGCTGTCCACGTATACGAAGCTGTAGTCGCCCTTGGCTAACAGATCTTCCAGTTGGGTTCGGTTGAAATAGACCTGCGCGCCGACGCCAAAGATCACTTCGCCACTGTGAATTCGCTCTTTCAGATTGGAAACTTCCGCCATGCCCCTTCCTCCTTCAGAATTACCTGTCCATTAACCCTGCCCGAACTTCAATCAACTCTGGCTTACTGTCCCTCGCAGCGACTGCCTCGACCAAGGCCGCCCGCAACACTTCGGTATCGTTGGTGCGCTTGTCGCGAGCGCCAATAGTGTACATTAGCATTACAATGAACGCGAGGGCTACAAATGTAATGAGAACTGTGCCACTTAGACATCCCTTCTCGCCCGTGGACTTGGGGTCGGTACGTGGGACTTTGCTCTTACTGTCCTGAGCAACTGGAGATTGCGTGCGTCTCTCGGTCCTGTCCTTTGTTTTCCCGCCCTCATGGTGCTCTTGCTGTTTGGCGAGCGGTGGCACAGACATCCCACCATTCTGTTCAACTGCGGGTTTATCTGTCTTCTCCGTCTCTGTTTCTTGCGAGGAAGCGTCTCGGTTTTTCTCAATTGACGGCTGAGTGTCGCCGGTAGAAGTGTCGCGAAATGGATCTTTGGATACGCCGTCTGTCCTCTCTCGGGCCGGCGTAGGTGAACTCTCAACTTGCGAATCGTCTGGACGTTCTGTCGTCTTGTCGGCCCTACTTCGGCTTTCCGACTGGGGTTCGATTCTTGCTGGGGTCTCATATTGGAACCGTGACCAAACTTCTCTAACGTCAATACAGTCCTCACACAACACCAATTCATTCAATACTTCCGTATCGCATTCGTAACACAGGTGGCCACACTTGTCGCAACGAGTAAGGTACATAGACTCGACGAAAGTAGATTCCCCGAGCAAGTTGCAATACCCGCAAATGACGGGTTCATTGGTTTCCCGAATTACTCTCCATTCATCCTCCGGAATCTCCCACTCTTCTACCCTAAGGCCACAGCTTGTACAGTACAAAAACAATTCCCATCCCTCAGAGGAAAGAATGTCAGCCACGCGTATCCGATGTCGGGGTTGAGCCTTACTCTCCTAGGCATACGAGTCAGAAGTGGCCGGAAGACCCTTAAGGAGATTCCTGACATGGAACCGTCTCTCAAAATTCCCTGTCCAACATCCCCACCGGTACCTCAATCAACACCGGCTTACCACTCTCCCCTGCGACCGCTTCCTCCAGCGCCCCCTGCAGCGCATCCGCGTCCTCTGCCAGCACGCCGTGCGCCCCGAAACTCTCCGCCATCGCGACAAAATCGGGATTGTGCAACCTGGTGCCGAGCACATGCCCGTCGAACTCCTCCATCTGCGCGCGCAGCACATTTCCGTATGCGTTGTCGTTGAAAACGACCGCAACCGCGTTGATCCCGTACTGTACTGCCGTGGACAGCTCCTGCACGTTGTACAGAAACCCGCCGTCCCCCGACAGCGAAACCACGACCCGGTCCGGACATCCCACCTTCGCGCCCAGGGCAATTGGGTACGCGCACCCTAGCGTCCCGTGCGAAGAGCTTGTCAGATACGTATGCGGCCCTTTTGCCCTGAAATAGTTGCGGCTGTAGTAGCCCATCTGGTTCATGCCTTGGATCACGACCGCATCGTCCGGCACCGCCGCGTGGATCGCCTCCATGAAACCCCATTGCGGCTGCAACTGCCGGGACGGATCGAAGCGCACACCGTTAATCTCCGCAACCTCTGCCTGCACCGCCTCTGCCTTATCCGCTCGCGCAGGCCCTGCAGCGGCTACCGCACGGTTGAGCGCCATCATAACCGGATACGCGTCGCCCTGGATCGCCACCGCATAATCGCCGCCGCCGATCTCCTCCCTGTCGACATCGATGCGGATGACCTGCTGACTTTCCCCGCTTGCGTAGCGGCTCGTCCCAACCGCCAGGATCAGATCCCGCCTCGCAAACCAGTCCCGTATCGGCTGAAATCGCATCTCCGCCGTGCCCAGGGAGAGCGGGTGAAGTTCCGAAATGGTTCCCTTACCCTGTCTCGTCGTCACGACCGGGATCTGCAGATAGTCGGCCAGCTCGGCCACCAAAGTGGCGGCCTTGGCGCGCATCACGCCGCCGCCAGCCCAAATCACGGGCCGCCGTGCCGAAACAAGCAGTTCCGCAGCCCGTCGGACTGCCAGCGGGTCGGGGTCATCAGAGCCAGCCGACCCGTCCACCGGTTGAACAAGGCTGACCTCCTCCCTTGCCGCGAACACCGAAGGGGGCACCTCGATTCCCACCGGGCGAGGCCGTCCCGATCGCAACTGCTCGAACGCCTTCTGCACGATCTCGGGAATCTCAGCCGGACTCTCGGCCCGGCCCACCCACTTCGTCAGCGGCCCCAGCCATGCCTCCTCGTCGAGTTCCAGCCCTTTTTTGCGGTGGTGATGGCCCCCCGTCACCACCAGAATCGGCGACGAGGTGGCGTACGCAGTGGCTACCCCCGACAACGCGTTGAATAGACCCGGCCCCTCCACCACCAGCGCCGCGGCAACCTCTCCGCTGGCACGTGCATAGCCGTCCGCCATGTAGCTGGCCGCCTGTTCGTGTCGCACCGCAATGTAGCGGACGCTAGGCGTCGTATACAGTGCGTCGATCGCCTCGTACTGTCCTGCACCTGGCACGCCGAACACGACACGCAAACCTTCCGCGGCCAGCGATCGGATCAGCGCCTCCCCTCCGTTCATTCTCGCCATAAATCAGTTTCCTGACTGTGTCGTTTCGAATTTACCGCGTTTCAAATGCTGGTTGCTGACCTTACATCAATTAGGACTTCAAGGCAGCGCAGGCACAATCTCGTTGGCCAGAGTCTCCATGGAGGCCAGCCACCTCTCCTTGTCGTCCCAGTCGTGCGCGATCATGAGCAACGTGCCCCAGCCGCCCGTCTCTTCATACAGCTCATGCAGCCGGCGCAAGCACTCCTCCTTGTCGCCGATAATGCACAGCTTCTTCAGCATATACTCTACCGTGACATCATCGTCAGACATCTCCGGGTCGTCCTTCAGAACTTCGACCATGTTTGCCGATCCGATCAGCCAGCGCAGATAAGCCATGGATCCTGCCAGCGCGCCGGTGCTGGCCCGTTCCCAGGCAGCTTCAGTAGTCTCGTCAATGAAGATACTGCGCGACACACGCCAGATCTCGCGGTCCGGCTCCGGCCGGCCGGCATTTGCGGCGCCTTGGCAGTAGGTCTGCCAGTGTTCGGCGAGTGTCGAGCCGGGAACCACGTTCGTGCTGATGGGAATGTAGCCCCGCTCGCCCGCCATGTTAGCGGCGCGTGACCGGCCGCGAATAATGCTCATCCCGACTGGCGGATGTGGCTTCTGGTACGGCTGCAACATCACGCCGATTCCAAGCTCAGGGTTTCCACCTTCGAGCTTGATATGGTAGAAGTCGCCCTTGAAATCAAAGGGCGGATCGGTCTGCCATAGCTTGAGAATCATGTCGATGCTCTCGACCGTCATAAGCCCCTGCGTACCCGGATCAGGCAGGTCGAATAGCCCCCAGTCGGTCGGCACACCCCCTTGACCGAAACCCGCGTTGATGCGTCCGCGTGAAAGATGGTCCAAATAGGCCAATCGCACCGCGACATTGACCGGGTGATGCTGCGGCAAAATCGAGACGCCGCTGCCGAGCCGGATGTTCTTTGTACGCGGCAGCACGTTTGCGATAAAGACATCGTTCGACGGGATCGGTTCCCACGCCAGCGTGTGGTGCTGACCGATCCAGGCCTCCGTAAAGCCCAACTCGTCCGCACGCACGACAAACTCGATATCCTCTTCAAATCCCAGCGTGTAGTCCTTTTCCGGCGGATGAAGCGGCATCATGAATGTGCCCAGTTTCATTTTCTTCCTCCCTCTTTCTCAGTGTGATCCCTTTAGTGCGGCCGCGGACCCCTGCTGTAGGTCGGTTTCAAATCGAGAGCCAGCTCTCTGAACTTCTCGATGCGGTGCAATGTCACCAGGTTCGTATCATGCTGGTTGAACCCGCCCTGCGAAGTGCGCGAGATTACCAGCAGGTCCTCGTCCCGGATAAGCTGCGAAGCATAGCTGAATGCTTCAAAAATGCTACTACTCATCGCCACACAGCCCGCCTGGAACCAGTTCAATGCGTCCAGGCTGTACATCAACATCAGGATGCGCCGTTCGTTGCCCGGCGGGCTTGCGAACCCAACCGCGCGCAGCGGCTCGCGCGCCTGCCACGTGTCGGTTGGGAGGCACACCGTCGTCCAGAATAGGTCACTCTCCTCGTCATAAACAATGTGAAACTTACACTGCGCGCCCGGCATCGGATAGAACTGCACAAAGCGGTATTCCAGCTTCTCCCCGTCGTCCTCCAGCCTGCAAACCGAGGCCATGCCCCCCGTTGTATGCCCGTCAATAATCGTGCGCAGCAGTACCCGCATCTCCCCGCGCACTTCGATGACGTTGCCCTCGATGAAGCAGTCCTCCACCACCTTGTCCGCCGCACTCGCATCATAGCGCCGCTGGCTGAGCACATCCGGTACACCTGGAAAGGGCACCTTGTTGGACATCCGCCACGCCAAAGGATCGAGCAGGTCACACGATAGGTCGCCCGCAACCACCAGCGACTCCCACTGGCTCCTGCCAACGGCGTCGTCTCCGACAGGGCAGGTCTCGAACGCTCGGTATACTTGCCCATTGCGGAAAAGAACGCTGGTCGGCGCGTTGTGATGACGTCCGCCAAACAGCTGCGACAGATCGCTCCAACTCTCGCCTCCGTCCTCCGACCGGGCAATGACGATCTCCCGGCTCAGCCTGGCGTTCCCGATACAGTACAGAGTCCCTTCCACGGCAAACAGCGATGGCCAGATGATGTCCAGCACAGCCGTCTTGCGCCAGCTTGCGCCGTCGTCGTCACTCACCAGAATCTCGAGTTGATCGGGGATCTTCTCAACCAGCGGCTGTGGGCGGAACCACTCAAAACTGGCAATCAGCCGGCCCGACGGCAACTGCGCCAGGCAAGGCGACCCGGTATACACCGTCTCCGGGTCTGGCGACTCAGCCAGAATCTGATAGGCGCCCGCAAGAACTTTATTCATCTGCCAGCCTGCTCAGTTTGGTGAGGGAAGAGTGGAAAAAAACAACCGTAGATTTCCAGTCTGTTTGCCGTTGCCAGCAGTCATGTTTTGCGAGGTCTGGTTGCCAGTGGCGATGGGAGTGCTGCCAGCCTCTGATCTGTCACACCGCGTGGCATGCCACCCAGTGGCCGGCCTCTACCTCCCGCCACTCAGGCACCTCGTGATCGCACGGCTCAAAGGCAAGTGGACAGCGGGGATGAAAACGGCAACCGCTGGGTGGGCTGATCGCGCTCGGCACGTTGCCTTGAATGACAGTGTGTTCGCGTTGCCGCTCCTGTCGAGGGTTGGGCACCGGCACGGACAGCAACAGCGCGTTTGTGTAGGGATGCAACGGGTTGTCAAACAGTTTCTCTTTTGGCGCCATCTCTACCACGCGCCCCAGGTACATCACCGCTACCCTGTCGCTGATATGGCGTACCACCGCCAGATCGTGCGCGATAAAAAGATAGGTGAGATTGTACTCTTCCTGCAGGTCCTGGAGTAGATTGATGATCTGCGCTTGAATCGAAACGTCCAGCGCCGAGATCGGTTCGTCGCAGACGATAAACTCCGGCTCACATGCCAGGGCTCGCGCAATGCACACTCGCTGGCGCTGGCCGCCGGAAAACTCGTGCGGGTAGCGAAACGCGAAGGCCGGGTTTAGGCCGACGTCGTCAAGCAGCTTGGCGATCCGTTCCTGTGCCTCCTGGCCCGTCGCCAGCTCGTGCAGCCACAGCGGCTCACCAATCGCGTTCCCAATCGTCATGCGCGGGCTGAGTGTCGAATAGGGGTCTTGGAAGATGATCTGCATCCGCCTGCGCAGCGGGCGCAACGCCTTGTCCGAAAGCCCGGTAACCTCGTTCTCGTCGAAGAAGACCTTCCCCGAAGTCGGGCGATGCAACTGCAGTAACGTCAACCCTGCGGTCGACTTGCCGCAACCCGATTCACCCACCAGCCCCAGCGTCTCGCCCCGCTTCACGTCGAAAGAGACTTCGTCCAGCGCATGCACCGTCGCCTTGGTCTCGCCGTACGCGCCAATCCGCACCGAGAAATGCTTTGTCAGATTCTCAACACGGACAAGGGCGTCGCCGTTGCTGCTATCGGTTTGGCTCATTGTTAAGACCTGCGATCTGGTGTCGAAGAACTCGCTGCCGGCTTCTCCCTAACTGCTGGCGCCGGCTCCATTTGACTGGACTTCCACGTCACGGATATCAACCCAACAGGCTGCCCGATGTCCCCTGTCACTGGCGTCAGCGACCAGTTCCAGCATCGGATTTTCCGTCCGGCAACGGTCAATGGCATACGGGCAGCGCGTGTTAAAAGGGCAAAAATCGGGAAGGTCCTCCAGGTCGGGCGGCGAACCGCCGATCGTCGTCAGGCGAGAGCCCGTCTCTCCCTCCAGGCTGGGCAACGCTCCCATCAGTCCCACCGTGTAAGGATGGCGCGGATCTTCAAACAGCGCGTCAACCGGCGCCTCCTCGACAATGTAGCCGGCATACATGACGATGACCCTGTCTGCAATGCCCGCCACCACACTCAGATCGTGCGTAATCCAGATCACTGCCACGCCCGACCGGTCGCGCAGCTCCTTGACCAGCTCGACGATCTGCGCCTGAATCGTGACATCGAGCGCCGTCGTCGGCTCATCCGCGATCAGGACCGCCGGTTCGCATGACATCGACATGGCGATCATGACCCGCTGGCGCATGCCGCCCGAAAACTGGTGAGGATATTCGCGCAGCCGCGCCTCACCATCGGGTATGCCCACCATCTCCAGGAGTTCCGCGCTGCGGGCGAGCGCCTCGCTCTTGCTCATACCCCGATGATAGATGAGTGGCTCTGCCATCTGTGTGCCGATGTTGATGAACGGGTTGAGCGAAGTCATCGGGTCCTGAAAGATCATGCCGATCTGGCCCCCGCGCACGTCGCGCAGTTGCCGCAGGTCAAGCTGCAGCAGATCTTCGCCCCGCAGCAGCACCTGCCCATTCTCGATGCTGGCCGCAGGCGGCAACAGCCGTACCAGGCTCAGCATCGTCACGCTCTTACCGCAGCCGCTTTCGCCGACAACTCCTAGCGTCTCACCCTCTTCCAGGCTGAAGGAGACCCCGTTGACCGCGTATACATAGCCCTTACGCACCCTGAATCGTGTCTGTAAACCCTGCACGTCAAGAAGAACGGACATAGTTGCCGTCGCTGTCTCCAATGATTGTTGTCACACCAATGTAATCAGAGATTGAAAATCGGGCCAGCCTCCAACCAGGAGTACTAACCGCCCCACTGACGGGGGTTGAGGGCATCGTTGAGGCCGTCGCCAAGCCAGGCAAACGAGACCGTGATTATGGCCATCATCACCGCCGGCCCGGCCAATAGGTGGGGATGCGTCCGGTACATGCGCAGACCGTCGCTAATCATCTTGCCCCAACTGGGGATGGGCAACTGTACACCGACGCCCAGAAAACTGAAGGCCGATTCCAGCACCATCGCGCCCCCAAGCCCGGCGCTTACCGCAACGATCAGCGGCCCCATGGCGTTGGGGATCACATATCGGGTGAGGATTCGGCCCGTCGGCATGCCCAGGGCGCGCGCCGCCAGCACATAGTTGCGGCTGCGAATCGATAGGATCTGCCCCCGGATCAGGCGGGCGTAGCCGGGCCACTGGATCAGCGCCAGAGCGCCGAACACCAGCACCAGGTCCACCCACATCGTCTGCCGAAAGAATCCGTTCTTCGTCGCCAGGTACATCTCCTCCATCCACGCTTCAAGCGGCGTCTTGAGCGTCAGATTGATCACGATCGCCAGCAGCAGCGCCGGCATCGAGCGCGTCACATCCGTCAGCCATACCACCATGAAATCGACCCGCCCACCCAGGTATCCGGCCAGCGAACCCATGATCAGGCCAACGATCAGGCTTATCGCAGTCGATACCAGACCGACCGAGACTGCCGTGCGCGCCCCATAAAGAATGCGGCTGAGCACGTCTCTTCCCAGCTCGTCCGTGCCCAGCCAGTGTTCACTCGATGGCGCCGCCAACCGTGCCGTAAAATCCTGCGCCAGAAAATCGTATGGCGTTAGGTAAGGCCCGAACACGGCGATGAAAAAGAGAAGAACGATCGGTATAATTCCGATGACCGCAAGTTTATTGGCCACCAGACGCGCGACAGCGTCCTTCCACAGGTTGGTGCGGCTGGCCTCTACGACATCGACTTCGCTGGCTACTGCAAGATCCTGGGTCGTCATGCTTAGTCAAGAGCCTGTCTGTTCATTGCGAAATGATTCACAGTGCAATGGGATAGGTTCACCCTTTCCTCAGTTCGTCTATTCCTCTACGCCGGTCATGGCTTGGGCCGCACGCGGATCCAAAAGCGGATAGGTAATATCAACCGCCAGGTTCAATACCATCACCAGAAGCGCGCCGATTAGTGTGATCGCAACGATGACAGGATAGTCTACACCGTAAGTGAAGTCGATCGTCAGACGGCCGAGGCCCGGTATGCCAAATATCTTTTCGACAATAATCGCCCCGTTTACGATACCGATTAGCATCTGACCCAGAACGGTGACAACCGGCGTCAGCACCGGCCTCAACATGTGGCGGACGATTACCATGAACTCCGGTACACCTTTCGCCCGCGCCGTTCGTACATAGTCCTCCGACAACACCTCCAATACGCCCGACCGCGTCTGACGGATAATGATTGCAATCGAGCCAAAAACCATAACGAACATGGGCAGGATCGCCTTGGAACTGAAAAGACCATCCCATCCATATGGTGTCGTCTTCATGACGCCCAGCCCCAATACCATAAAGACGATGAGCATCGGCCCCACGACATAGCTGGGAATACCGCTGATAAACAGCGCGGAGCCGAGTATCGAGTTGTCTATCCAATTGTTGTGGTTGAGCCCGGCTATTATACCTAAGGGGATTCCGATAATCGAGACTAGGATCACCGTGGCGATCCCGATCTGGAAAGAAACAGGCGCCGTGGCGCCCACCATGTCATTGACCGAACGACCTGAAATCACCGACATTCCCAGGTCGCCCTGCACCAGATGCCAGGTGTACTCCCCGAACTGCACCAGGAACGGCCGGTCCAGTCCCTTCTCACGGCGGATGGCGTCCAGACGCTGGGCATCATAAGTCACATCACCCTCTTCGCGCAGGAACATCAGCTTGATCGGATCGCCGGCGCCAAAAAAGGCCATCGCATAGACGGACAGCGCCAACAGGATCAGAGCCGGAATCCAATATACAATGCGCTTCAGGATGTATTGACCCATGGCTTTTCCTGCTTCCTCGTAGTCGACTACCCTGGTCCGGAATCCGAAAACCTTCCCAGGGCAACTGCGCGTATTGTGTGAAGAAGTGCACCTCTGAAAAACAACGCGAGCAAAGGCGCCAATTCCTTCTTGACGCCTTTGCCGGCTTATCGCCGCAACCTGCGCGACGGTAATCTTCTATTCATCATGCACGATGTCGATCGTCCAAGTCTCCAGGAACTGCGCATCCGCGTTGCGGCGCGTTCCCTTCACCCAAGGCATCACATTGCCCTTGGCCGAGCCGCCGCAGCCAGTACCGATCGGAATCACCATCCACTGGTCGTGGTACAGGCGCTGGGCCTGCTGCGCCAGCGCGATGCGGTCCGGATCATTGGCGCCTTTGGTGACAGCCTCTTCGATCAGCGCGTCCACCTCGGGGTCGTGATAGCCGCCCATGATGTTGCGGGCCAGGTTGGACGAAGAGTGCAGTGAACCTAGTAGCATCAGCGCCGCATCGGGAACGCGTACCCCCGCGCCGTCACGGAACAGCGCCGGCGCGCCCGGGCCTTCCCAGCTGTCAAACTGCGGGCTCATCTCGATCGCCTCGATGCCAAACAATTGCCGCCACTGCTCGGCCATGTACTGCGCCAGCACCTCAGTGCCCGGGCTGCTTACGCCGGCCATGATCATCTTCGGCACATCCGCCACATCCGCATAGGCGGAGGCGGCCATCGCCTCTTTGGCAGCTTCAGGGTCGTAGGGATGCGGGACAAATTCCGGATCCTGTCCTGGTAGTGCCCGCAAAGGCTCGCCCGTCGGAACCCATCCGCGGCCGTCAGGGCTGGACAGATTGAAGATCTGCTCTCTGTCCACCGCCAGAATCAAGGCCTTGCGGAAGTTGATGTCGCTGGTGGGCTCGATCGTCGGGTTCAGGAAGAAACCGCCAATGCCGGGCGCCAGCCCGCATTCGAAGAAGTCCTCTCCCAGCAGCGCCTGTGACGTGGCGTCATTGGGTGGCCAACCCTGGTCCAGCTCGCCATTGGCCAGCATCGTCGTAACGATCGTCGTATCCTCAATCGACGTAACCGTTAAGCGGTCCAGCTTCGGCTCCGCGACCCAGAAGTTGGGATTCTTGACAAAGGAGACAACGCCTCTGTTCAAGTCCATCGTATCCGGCATGAGAGGTCCGCTCGTCACGGGGTTGTTCTTCGGGTGCCACCATTCCGCCACCTCGAATCCGTCTTCACCGATAGCCACTGAAGCCTTGACCGGGCCAATCAGGTTGGTCGCAATCTTCTTGTGGAACAGCGGGTCGGAACCCTCTAGCGTTACCTGCACCGTGCTGTCGTCCAGTGCGACTACACCCGGCATCGTCATCGCTTCACCGTTGAACACGTCCTCAAAGCCAACTACGCCCGTAAGGAACAACGTAACGCGTTGGTGCGTAGTGGCTGGGTGGGCAATCAGATTCCACGTTGCCACAACATCCTGCGCCGTGATCGCACTGCCGTCCGAATAGACCGCGTCCGGGTCGATCTTGAAGGTCCACTGTGTCATGTCTTCGTTGGGCGTCCACTCGTTGAAGACGTAAGGATGCAGTTCCCCATGCTCGTCAATGTACATCGGCCCGGCATTCCAGAACGCCAGGTAATGCATATTCCAGCCGCCGCCCCGCAGCGGCGACCAGTCCTGCGCGAAGAACGGAATCGTCGCGCGGAAGTGCTTCTCTTCCATCATCTCGTCACCGCTGTCAGCGGCCATCTCTCCCGAATCGGCCGCCGGCGCCGCTGCCGGCGCTGCACAGGCCGAGACGGCGAGAACCATCGCCATCAGCGCCATCAGAACGATCCACATCTTAGGGATCTTGCGTGTCGACAACATCTACGTCTCCTCCTTGAAAGTGCTGTTAAATGAGAAAAGGGAAAGACTGTTTCCAATATGTTCGAACTGTACCGTTGCGGTACAGATCAACAGAAACCTAACGCGCAATAGGTGCTGAAATCTGTGTTTGAAAGTGGCAAATGGGTCAGGGTCAAGCTGCTTGGCGATGCGATTGGGCGGCACTATAGCACTACATCTAATGCATGTCAAAACGCCAATTTCAACGGGCGTCTCCCAATATGGGGCGAACTTTCCTATACCTCTGGAGGCACCCAAGCCACGGTCAGTTACCATTCCAGTTTCCGCCAGAACAAGCGCCGTCTCTGACCCCTAACCCCTGTCCCCCAGCCCCTGGCCCCTGCTTTTCTGGGCGGTCGGGCCTATTCGGCCCTCCCTTGTGCGGGGGCTCCGCCCCCGCAACGCCCCCTCTCCTACAACACGCCTCATCGACCGGGTGTCGATATTGGTGACAGGTGGCTAATCGAAGGTGTCCAGCCAGACCACGTCCCCCCAGTCCCATGGGATCCCCGCAGGTGCCTGCCCCGCCCCCGCCCCAACTGACGGACTCCACCGTACGGCCGGGCCCGGCGCCTGCACTGCATTTCGCCCAAAGACGGTAAACAACCCCGGCCACCGCTGGCGCCGATTCCCCGCCAGCCTGTTCCTACCCCAAAATCTGGGATGCACCCATTTCGACTATGTGAGCGATACCCTGGATCGCACAACATTGCCCTCCCAATCGAGCAACATCCATTCCTTGTCGCGAGAGAAGTAGAATTCGCCTGTCGAGGGCCAGTCGCCTTTCCCTTATGGAGGCATTTGTCGGTGTGCATTGCGCGCCAAACTGGTGTAGGATACCCCTATTCGGTCCACCACGACTCCAGTGGGCGCAGAAACGCCGCTGTTCCAACCACAGACGAACGCAGAGTAAACACCACAATGCACATCACCGACAGCGGTACCCTCAGCCGCGGCCAGCCCGGTACATCCCGCGCTATCCTCACCTTTCCCACCGTCATCTCCCTCGACAGTGGTACCCTCTTGGCCACCTACCGCACCGGCACCACCAAAGATTCGGACGACGAGACCGTTGAATTCGTCCGCTCGACCGACGGCGGCCGCACCTGGAGCGAGCCCTGGAAACCGGTCGAAAACCCCACACTGGATGGCCTCTACGGCTCGCTGCGCGTCATCTATATGACCGAACTCTCTCCCGGCCATCTGCTGGGCGCATCCATGTGGATCGACCGCACCACCTGGCCCGGCGGCGGCCTCTTCAACGAGGAGACCGAAGGCTGCCTGCCCATGCAGGTACTCCTCGCCGACTCGAATGACGACGGCCAGTCCTGGTCTCCCTGGCGGCTCGTCCCCATGCCGGACGAGATCGGACCCCCCAGCCTCACCGCGCCCGTTCTCATGTTGGCCGACGGCTCTCTTGCACTGAGCATCGAGACCAACAAGCACTACAAAGACGCCTCGCCCTGGATGCAGAAGGTCGTCTTCATGCACTGCCATGATCGTCAGATTTCGTCCTCAAACCCAGGCCAGGAAGGTGAGCTGGCCGTGGACCCGAACTGGGCAGAACCAGTTGTGGCCGGCAAGGATCCCAGCGGCCGCATCTTCAACTGGGACCTGCGCTGCGGTGTCGCCCCCGATGGACGCGTCGCCACCTTTTCCTGGACCTACGACACGGTAACAGCCCGCTACCTGAACATCCACCGCCGCATCAGCACCGACAGCGGCCGTACCTGGACCGGCGCCGAAGACCTCGGTTTCGCCGACCAGGCCGCACGACCAGCCATGCTCGCTGACGGCCGCGTCCTCCTGCCCTACGTGGACAGGTTCGGCAGCCGCTCAATCCGCGCCCGGCTTTCCCCCGCCATCGACGCCCCTTTTGATCCCTCAACCGAGGTCGTCATCTACAGCCAGGCACAAGACCCCAGCGATCAGACCGCTAGCACCAGCGAACTGCTCAGCGAAATGAGTCTTTGGACCTTCGGCCTGCCCTATGCTGAGAACCTGGCCGACGGGACGGCTCTGGTCGTCTACTACGCGGGAACAGACGAAGCTATGGACATACACTGGGCCAGAATCGATCCCGGCCCAGCCTGACACAGCCGGCTACCAAACCAGAGTCGTATCCGCCGGCGCAATTCATGCTGTCACACAAAGGAATCGACATGCGCAAGAGCAAGATGCTTCAGAAGTTCCGCAACGACGGCTTTGCCCGCGTCTGCGGCCTCGGACACTACCTGCCCTTCTACATCCGTTACGCCGCTCACTACAACTTTGACGGCATCTGGTTTGACCTCGAACATCGCCCCATGGACGCCCGCGAGGTTCAAGCCATCATCATGATGTGCTACCATAACGACATCGACTGCATGGTCCGCCCTCCAACCCTGGAGCGAACCAAACTTTATCGATACTTGGAGGACGGTGCCAGCGGCTTTCTCATGCCCCTGATCTCAGACCCGCAGACCGCCTCCGACGTGGTCCAGGCCGTCAGGTTTCCACCGCTCGGCAACCGCGGCATGGACGGCGCAGGTCTGGATGCGGATTTCGGTATCGGGGCCTGGAATCCTGAGAGCAACTACAACGCCGACTCCAACCGCGAGACCTTCCTCATCACACAGGTCGAAACCCTCCAGGCAGTGGCCAACGCCGAGGAGATCGCCTCTATCGACGGCATCGACGGCCTGTTCATCGGGCCCGCCGATCTTTCACTGCGTATCGCAACGCAGGGAGATGGTCAGATGTCGATGGAAAAAGCGATCGATACCGTCGCCGCCGCGGCCGCAAAGCATGGTAAGATTTGGGGCATCACCGCCGCTTCCGTCGAAGAAATCAAGCGCTACCGCGATCAAGGCGCACAGATGGTCCCTTGGGGCGGAGACTTCAGTCTCATGAACGTACTCAAAGATTGTAGTGAAGACCTGGACGGCGTGCCCGGCGCATGACACCGCCTTCCAAGCCCACCTGGTGACATTTGTGAAAGGCTGAAAAGCATGAAAATAGCTATCCTGCATGGCCCGCGCGATTTGAAAATCGAGGATCAGGAACTGGATGTCAGCCGGCTTGCCGACGACGAAGTCTGGGTGAAGACCCGCATCTCCGCGCTCAAAATCGGCACCGATCGCGGCAACTACGAAGGCGCAGACCAGGTTCCCGGTGCACCAGGATATCCGCGCTGGGTCGGCGACAGCAATCTGGGCATCGTGCAGGCCGCCGGCCGCAAGGTCACACGCGTCAAGGTCGGCGACCGCATCGTAACCCGCGCACCGCACCAGTCCGAATACATCATGTCCCAGTCCGAAAGCCTCGTCGTCATCCCGGACGGAGTCGCCGACGAGGACGCTGTCTATGCTCACCTCTATGCGCTCAGTGCCCACTGCTATCACAAGGCCCACTTCCGCCCCGGCGAAAACGTGGCCGTCGTTGGCGTCGGCGTCCTCGGACTGGGTGCCATCGCTCTGGGCCCCCTCTTCGGCGGTCGCGTCGTCGGTATCGCCAACAGCCCCGTCCGCATGGAAATGTCAGACAGGATGGGTGCACACGCCAACTTCCTCTACAACGATCCCGACCTCGAGGTCAAACTCGACGAATTCACCCGCGGCCAGGGTATCGACCTCGTCATCCTCACCGCCAACCCTTGGCCCGCCTTTCGCACCTCCATGCAGATCGTACGCCCCGGCGGCCGCGTCTCCGTCGTCAGCCTCCTCGGCCGTGGCGAACCGCCGCTCGACTTCAACCCGCTCGCCATGGAGCTGTTCTACAACAAGGGTACCTCTCTGATCGCTGTCTCCCAGCGGGCCGGATATCTCTATCCCGATGGCGGCTCCGATCCCTACAATACTGCCGACCGCTACGCCTGGGACAATATCGCCGATCACGTCGTTTCCCTCATGGCCGGCGGGCTGCTCGAACCGAGCCGCCTCATTACCCACCGCTTTCACTACAGCGAAATGGTCGAGGCCTACGAAATGGCCTACCATCGCGAAAAGAACATGCTGGGCGTGATCTTCAACTGGCAAGAATAGAATCCGATCTCGTGTCGCGGACCAAGTGCCCGTCGATGCGCATCACGGAGGCCACCATGACCTCTTTCCCAAACGCGGCCCAACACGATGTCTCACGCTCCCTCGACCTCTACGACCAGGCCGGCGAACTGATCCCCGGCTGGACACAGCTCATCAGCCGTCGCGCCGACCAGTTCGCCCACGGCGTCAGTCCCATCTATGCCCAGCGCGCCAAAGGGTCTCGCTTTATCGATGTCGACGAAAACGAGTATATCGACTGGATGAACGCAGTTGGCGCCATAATTCTGGGGCATGCCGATGATGTCGTGGACGCCGCGGTCAAGGAGCAGATCGACCGCAGCAGCCTCTTCTCCGCCAACAGTCCACTCGAAATTGAACTGGCCGAGGAACTCAATGACACCATCCCAAGTTCCCAGATGGTGCGCTACTGCAAAGGCGGTGGCGATGCCTGCGCCATGGCCGTGCGCATCGCCCGCGGCACCACCGGCAAGGACAAAGTCCTATTCTGCGGCTACCACGGTTGGCACGACTGGTACCAGGCCGCCAACTTCGGTGTCGACCCCGAGAGCGGCGAATTCCCCTTCGCCGGCATCGAGCCCATAGGCGTGCCTAAAGCCCTCGAAGGCACCGTCATCCCCTTCATCTACGGTGATCTGGAGATGCTCGCCTCCCTCCTTGATGAACACGCCGGCGAGGTTGGCGCCATCATGATGGAACCGGCCCGCTCAGAGCTGCCGCCCCCTGGCTACCTCGAATCGGTAAAGCAGCTGGCCGCCGACCACGGCGTCGTCCTCATCTTCGATGAGGTCTCCTGTGGCTGGCGTATCGCTGTCGGCGGCGTGCAGGAAGCAGTCGGCGTAACACCCGATATGACAGTAGTCGCCAAGTGCATGTCCAACGGCTACCCCATGGGCGCCGTCGTCGGTTCGCGCCAAGTGATGGAACCGGCCAAGCACATGTTCATCTCCAGTTCGTACTGGAGCGACAACATCGGGCTGGCCGCCTCGCTTGCCACCATTCGCGAGCTCAAGCGCCGCGAATCGCCCCGGCGCTTCAAAGAAATCGGCGAAAAGCTGCGCACCGCCCTCAATCAGGCCATCGAGGAGTCCGGCTTGGACGGCGCCTGCACCGGCCTGCACACCGGTCCGACCGTCACCATCAATACCCCCGACGACGTCGATCCCCGCAAGGTCTCTACCCTCTTCATCCAGGAGATGGCCAAACGCGGTGTGCATTCCTACATGAGTTTCAAGGCCACCCTCGCACACACCGATGAGGATATTCGCCTGACCGGTGAAGCGGCTGCAGAGGCTCTTCAGGTCGTACGCGCCGGTTTGGAAAATAGCAATATCGACGACCTGCTCACCGTGAATCTCAAAAAGGAACCCTTCCGCCGTCAAGTCCGATAGGACGACGCCTTAAGAGGAAGTCTCGCACAGGCTATAGGCTACTGGATACCTGCCATGTTTTCGCACGAATTCAAAGAAGTCGATCAGCAGTTCCTCGAAAGGGAGGTCCTCCCCTTCCTGCCCGACCGCATCATCGACGCCCACGCGCATCTCTTCTGCCACGAGCACTATCCGGACGGTGGACCCCCCGCCGGGCTTGCAACCACGCCGCCCCGCCTGGGCTTGGCCGAGTTCGAACGGTACTCGGAGTGGCTCCATCCGGGAGGACGTGTCGTAGGCGGCCTCTTCTTCGGACTTGTCTTCCTCGGCGACCGTCAGGCCAACAATGAATTCATCGCCGCAGAATTGCAGGGCGATTCGCCATTGGCGGCCAAATCGCGCGGCCAGATGATCATCTCCCCCGACATGGACGCCGAGACCGTCCTCGACGAAGTCCGCCGCCTGGGCATGACCGGCCTGAAATGCTACCACACCATGGCCCCGCTGAATCCGCGCCTGGGCACGCCCGAAGCAGGAGCCGGCTCCTACACCGCCGCCGACCCGACCTGGACCGCGCCCATCGAGGCCTATCTTCCCGAGGAACATGTCGCCGCAGCCAACACGCTCGGGCTGACAATCACGCTGCACATGGTGCGCGATCGCGCCCTCGCCGACCCGGTCAACCAGGCCACCATCCGGCGCTACTGCGAGTCCTATCCCAAAATGCAACTGATCCTGGCCCACGCCGCCCGCGGCTTCAACCCCTGGCATACCATCGAAGGCATCGAGAGCCTGCGCGGCCTCGACAATGTCTGGTTTGACACGTCCGCTGTGACCGAGGCCGGCGCATTCGAAGCCATCGTTGAGACCATGGGCCACGAAAAACTGATGTACGGGACCGACTTCCATGTCAGCCACACGCGCGGCCGCTGCGTTGCCATCGGCGACTCTTTCCACTGGCTCTACGCCGATGAAATGGACCTGGGCGAGAAGCACATCACCCTGCAGCCGGTTCTCATCGGCCTTGAATCCCTGCGCAGCCTCCGCCTCGCCTGCGACCGGCTGAAGCTGACCGAGCGCCAGGTGGAGGACATCTTCTACGGAAATGCAGCCGCACTCCTGGATATCGAGTAAGGAGGAGGATAATGCAGGTACTGTCCCCGCCTGAGCAAATTGATTTCGCTCACAACAAGCAACTGCTCAACCGCTACCGCTTCATCGAATATGAGGCGCTGCGCATTCTTGCCGCCTGGCTTCCCGCTACCGCCAGCATGGACTGGAAACTGGCAATGGGCCGCCTGCTCTGGGAAGATGCCCAACACGTTCAGCATCTCTACCAGCGCCTGCGTGAAATCCAGACGCCTGCCTTCCGTCCGCCCGGTGACGACGCGCTCGAACACCTGATGGCCGAAGCCCTCCACGCACCCAACGAAGCCGACCTCCTGGCCGGCCTCTTTCGCGTCATCAAGCCGGCCCTGGTCGACACCTACCGCTGGCACTGCGATCAGACCTTCGCCAATCCCGACGCGCCGACACTCTACGCCTTCAAACACATCTTGATCGACGAAGAGCTGCAACTCGCCTGGGCAGAAGAGGCGCTAGCGGACCATGCACCCGGCGAATGGGAAACCTATATCGCCGACCTGCTCGCGGCTGCCGGAGGCGTCTCCGGCCGCGAAGACCGGCGCCAGAGGCCGGCACCAGCCCTGAGCCGCAAGAAATTCGATTGCCCCCGCGACGCCGCCCGCGACAGCCGCTTCAGCCTTGTCAATCGCGACGCCGGTAAACGGATTACCGACGTCGATCATGCGACACAGCGACTGCGGGATTTCGAAAGCTATAGCCAGGAGATGCTCGCCGCCGAAACCGTCGCACTCATTATCCACCTGTCACCCGACATGCCCTGGGCCTTCACCTACGACAGCGCCCGCCATTGCTACGACGAGACCCGCCACTGTAAACTGGGCATCGAATGGCTGGCTCAGCACGGACGCGACTATACCAAGGTCCCCCAGAACACGCGTATCTACACCTGGCGCAGCCAGTACGACGCCGCCACCCAATACTGCCTCCTCACAATGGGCAACGAAACGCACGCCTTCCCCCACCGCCACGTACAGATGGCCGCCTACGCCGAAACCGGCGACCGTCTCTCCGCCCAGTTCGTCAGCTACGACATGGCCGACGAACGCCAGCACGTCGCCTTCGGCCATAAATGGCTGCCGCAGCTGATGACCCAACACGGAATCGAGAGGCCGGTGGACGAATTTGTCAAGGAAACGGTAGCCCTGTGGGAACAAGAGTACATGTCGGGTACGCTGCCCATCCACGAACAGCCAGAGACCTCAGTTCAATAGCCAGTTGCCATACCAACCGCCTGCCAATAGCCGCTGGAATCAGCCAATGGACCGCAGTCACTATCGCACTCTTGGACGAACCGGATTATCGGTCTCTCCGATCGCCTTGGGCACCGTAGAACTGGGGATGGACTACGGAATCCCGGTCCCCGGTCAATACGGCCGCCCCTCCTCGTCCGCCGCCGAACGCCTGGTGGGTGCGGCGTTGGACGGTGGCATCAATTTCATCGACACCGCCCAGGCCTATGGAAACAGCGAAGCGGTCCTGGGCCGTGCCCTGCGCGGCCGCCGCAAACGGGTCGTGTTGGCCACCAAAGCCACTGTGCAAGCTGATGGCAGAACGTTGCGCGGCCAGGCCCTGCGCCGCGCCATGCTGTCTGGCCTTGAGAACAGTCTCCGCTCGCTGAGAACCGACTACGTTGACATCTGGCAGATCCATAACGTCGACGCCGACCTGCTCGACCAGGCCGACCTCGTTGCCGAGATATTCTCAGAAGCACGCGCCAGCGGCATGATTCTCTGGCGCGGCGGCTCCTTTTACGGCCCCGATCTGCCCCTCGCCGCGCTCGGTCTGGAGCTGTTTGACGCGATTCAGGTCACCTATTCGCTCTTCGACCAGCGCCTGGCAACCAGAGTCTTTCCCGCGGCCAGAAGGAAAGGTGTAGGCATAATGGTGCGCTCAGTACTGCTCCAGGGCGTCCTGACCGAACGCGCCGACTATCTGCCCGACTGGCTCGAACCCTTGAAAGCGCGCTCCAGGCGGTTTCGCCAGCTCGTTGCCAATGCCGGCAGCAATCGCCGGCACGCAACCGCCCGTGGCTTCACGCCTGCACAGGCGGCCATCGCCTTTGCACTGGCCGAACCGCTAATCGGGTCTGTGCTCGTCGGTATGCGCACCGAGGCCGAGCTCGAAGAGAATCTGGAGGCAGCAAGCGCGACGCTCTCCCCCGACCTGCTCCACGAACTGCGCCAGCTACGAATCGACGATCCCAAACTGCTCAACCCGAGTTACTGGCAAGCCGACCTCGAGGCCGCAGCCAAGAGGATGCGACAGATTTGAACTCGGAAAGCTTCATGATCGATGGCAGACAGTTCGGGCGGCGAGCGCGCCAGTCCGGGACCGGCAGCAAGCGAATCCGAGACAGAACGTAACCACTCAGGAATGTAGGGAGGTATAGAAGATGGAATTTCGCCAGTTGGGTAACTCCGAACTCAACGTCAGTTCAATCGGCTTGGGCAGTGTGACCTTCGGCCGCGAAATCGACGCCGAAACGTCCTTTTCGATTCTCGACTACGCCATGGACAAGGATATCAACCTGATCGACACCGCCGAAGTCTATTCCGCAGGAGGCTCCGAAAAGGTACTGGGCCAGTGGCTCTCCCGCGGCAGTAACCGCCAGAAAGTCGTGTTGGCAACCAAAATCGCGCCGCCACTGGGCCGGGAACGTGTCCTGCAGTTCGCCGACGATAGCCTGCGCCGGCTGCAGACCGACGTCATCGATCTCTACCAGCTCCACGCTTACGACGACGGCACGCCTTTCGAGGAAACGCTGGATGCTCTCAATACGCTTGTGGAGCAGGGCAAGGTACGCTACGTCGGAAGCAGCAATTTCGCCTCGTGGCAGCTTTGCAAGGCGCTTTGGATTGCCGATGTGAATGGCTGGGCGCCCATGGTATCTGTTCAGCCCAACTACAACGTTGCCATCCGTGATATTGAGGCCGAAGTGCTGCCATTCTGTGCTGACCACAACATCGGCGTGATCTCCTACAGCCCGCTTGGCGCCGGCTTTCTCACTGGCAAGTACACCAAAACCTGGACCGCGCCCGAGGGCACCCGCTTCGATGTCATGCCCGACCACTGGGATATCTACGAAAACGACGCCTCCATGCGCCGCATGGAGGGCTTGCGGGAGGTGGCTGCGGATACGGGCATTTCGATGGTACAGCTTGCGTTGGCCTGGGTAATCGGTCAGCCCGGAGTCACCTCAGTCCTGATCGGATGCCGCAGCAAGTCCCACGTTGATCAGGCCTTCCAGGCCGAAGAAATGGGGCTGACGCAGGAACTGCGCGACAGGATCAATGCGCTCGGCTAACCGCAAGACCTTACCGAATAACCTGGCAAAACGCTACCTGAGCAACATTTCACTGGGGGAAGGAAACAATGAAAACTTACCGCGCTGCTGTAATCGGTTGCAGTCGCATGGGCGGCTTCATCGACAACGAAGTGGTCGGCTATTCTAGGATCGCGCTGCCCTACTCACACGCCGCCGGCTACACGACCTGCGACCGTACCGACCTCGTCGCCTGCGCCGACCTCCGCACCGACGTAATGGCCGAATTCGGCAAACTGCACGGTGTGCCCCCGGCAGGCCAGTACACCGACTACCGCGAGATGCTCGCCAAAGAGGACCTGGACATCGTCAGCGTAGCCACACAACCGGAGCCGCGCGCCGCCATCGTCGTTGACTGCGCCGACAGCGGCGTCAAAGCGATCTATGCAGAAAAAGCAATGGCCGCCTCAATGGCCGACGCCGACGCCATGGTCGAAGCGGTCGAGAGGAACGGCGCCATTCTCAATCTCGGCACCAACCGCCGTTACGATACCAAATACGACCGCATGAAGGAGATCATCGACAGCGGAGAACTGGGCGACCTGCAGCACATTATCATCTATAACGTCGGCCCGTTGTTCAATTCAGGCAGCCACTTTCTCGACCTGGTCCTGAGGCTCAACAACGATGAGCCTGCCGAATGGGTGCAGGGTCACCTTCCCGAAGGCGACAGTCTGATCGACGGCGACGTTCTTTCCGACGACCCGCGCGGCGAAGGGACCATTCAGTTTTCGAATGGGGTAAAGGCCCACGTCCTGCTCACTGCCCGCTCCTCGGATACTGAGGCGATCTGTTCCGAAGGAACGATTACCGCGTTGGGCGACGGCAGCGAATGGCAGGTGCGGAAAGCCGCCCCTGTAGGTCTGCGCGGGCGTAACGAGCTCCAGCCCGCCCCGGCGCCGCAGACACCCCCAACCAGTTCTACACTGCGAGCCGTCCAGGATCTCGTCCATGCGCTCGACACTGGCCAACCTCCCAGGGGCGGCGTGCGCGCAGCCCGCGCCGGCAACGAGCTCATCTTCGGCATCATCGAATCCCATCTCCAAGGTGGAGCGAGAGTCGAGCTTCCGCTGCAGAAGCGCACGACCCGCATGGTCCGTGACCATACGCCGCGACAGCCCAAGTATAAGCCTGACTAAATGTTGGAGTGCGCCTATCGGCGACTCGCCCCGCCAAGTGGCAAAAAAGTCACCGTTCAACGCAGGTATGGCCGGGGATTCCTTTCCACCTCGGCCAGAAGCGTGTCGACGTAGCCTCGGATCCCAAACAGCCGGCAAGCTGCGGCGCCGACGCGTCCATGCTTCGGTCCCCCTGAACGCTCCCAGAATACGCCCAGTTTGACACGATCCAGGGCTGGGAATGCAGGCTCCCGCTCTGCATCCCGGCTCCGGGCGCGCAACGTGTGCCAGTACATCGCCTCGACCAGATGAACGTAGGTCGAAGTGTAGTAATCCACGCCCAGCATGAGCAGCTTTCCACCCGACTTATACGCCCTGAACATGGGCGAATGCAGACCGAAAGTCTTGCCCCACGGCTTGCGGTCCCAATGGGAACCGTACCCCTCCTCACGAAGATGCCCGGCGACAAACTCTTCCGCCCCTCTTCCCCGTGCCGCCACCGAATGTGAGTAGTGGTCTGAACGGTAGACGCCCGGCAGCTGTCGAAACTGCTCCGTTATCCATCCGACCGTAGATGGTGTGCTGTTGATGTCCCACGTTTCCGGCCGCAACTCCCACGTCACCAGATTGAAGGAGGGCATCAGCAACAGGCCTTCCGGACCAGTCGCGTCTTCCAGGGCCTGGATCACGCTTTCAGCCCCACCCTCCACCGGCCCTAGTGACTTGAATGAGGAGTGAACAAAGAGGGTATCGCCCGCCTCGACGCCAAGTCGCCTTAGGTCGCAAGTCAGATTGCAGCTGTTATATGGGGGCATGGCAAGAGAACTGTTCGGTCGACGCCGCTATGGTGCAAAGGCCGCCCAGACATCCATCACCCAATCTTGGCGCGTCCCGCCTTGGACCGAGTCGAAGCAGACCTGTTGTTCATCTTGGTTCCAGCGAAGAGGCATGCCGCAACGGTTTCTCCAGCACCGAACGAGCGATGGCCGTCGTTTTCGCATTCAATTCAAAACGGTGAGCGCGATGTGGGGTCGATTATGTAGTTTCAGTCAGGTAAGTGAGGCTTTTCTTGCGCCTGATTTCGTCTTCGGACATTGAAGCGACCAACGTGCCCCAATATCGCGGCGGCGTCCCTGGTTCGCCGGTAAACTCGAAGCCTTCCTCGCCCAGGCGTAAACTGCTTCCTTCCAGTCCTCCATAGCCCAGAGCATTGCGTGTGGCGATCATCTCCTGGACTGCCGCCAGTGCCCGCTCGTCGAACAGGCCCAGCCTGTCTTTCAGTTTCTGAATCCTGTCCTTTTGGCCGTAGCACTGGTATTGCGTTTCCGCGTTCAGATAATGTATGTAGAATGTGCGGCGCAGGTCCCCTGTGCGGTTGCCGGCCGAGCCGTGCGGCGCCGAAATGCAGTGGAAACTGACATCGCCCGGCTCCATCTCCACCGGCACCGCGCCCAGCTCCTCGAACAAAGCGTCCTCTGAGAAATTCTCCACCTCCACGTGGCCGACCAGGTGGTGCCCCGGAATCACCCACACGCAGCCATTTTCAATCGTTGAGTGGTCCAGATAGATGTCGGCATCGATGTTTGGAACTGGATGCGTCTCAGTCCATTCAGGATCGCCGTAGGGTGGGTCCTGGTGCCAGTGAATGGGCAAGTCCCCTTCAGGAATTTTGCAGACAAAGGAGTCGACCACCGGCATGAAAGGATGCCCGATTAGCTGACCAAAACAGGTCAACAGCGTCGGGTTAACCGTCACCGCCTGGAAAGCCGGGTCGCGGTCCCACATCCTTTCGCTTCTGAAGTAGGTCGGGATTCCCTGGTTATTGGCGCGGTAGCGATGCTCGGTCTGGGCTCTATCCGCCATCCCTTCTTCTACCACGCGATCGGCTGCGGCGCGCAGAGCCGCCAGCTCCTCGCCCTGAATGACGCACCTGGCTACGATGATACCGTCGCGGTGAAACCGATCGATCTCTGCCTGTGTGAACACGCCTCTACCTCCCACTCAAGAAAGCATCACGTTCTCTTGCCTTCTCGCCTCTGATGGGAACGAAACAAGGGTGGGAGCAACCCACCTGCCTACTTGCTACAAGTGTGCAGAGTGGCCCCAATATAAGAAGCCTGCTGGAGGCAGAAGGGATATCGGAAATGAAGCCCGATCCACCAAAGCCCGCAAGCGGGATGCCCGATGGTTCGCCTGCATTACGCTGCCGGCGTCAAAAAGGTTAGACTCTTCTTGCGCCTGATCTCGTCCTCGGACATGGCGGCGATCAGTGGGCCCCAGTGTCTGGGCGGTGTCCTCGGTTCGCCCGTGAACTCGAACCCTTCCTCCATCAGCCGTACACTGCTTCCTTCCAGTCCACCGTAGCCCAGCTCCACGCGTGCATCGATCATCTTCTGGGCTGCCGCCAAAGCCCGCGAGTCGAACAGACCGCGTTCCTTCTCCAACTGCTGGACGTAGCCAAGGTGCCCGTAGCACTGCTCCTGTACCTCGGCGTTCATGTAATGCACGTAGAACGTGCGCCGCAGATCACCAGTGCGGTTGCCGGCCGATCCGTGTGGAGCAGAGAGACAGTGGAAACTGACATCGCCCGGCCCCAACTCGATCGGCACCGCACCCAGCTCGTCGAAAAGCATCTCCTCCGAATAATTCTCCACCTCAACGTGGCCCACCAGGTGGTGTCCCGGAATCGCCCACACGCAGCCATTCTCAACTGTTGAATGGTCCAGGTAGATGTCGGCGTCGATGTTGGGGATCGGATGAGTATCCGGCCAGTCCGGGTCGCCGAACGGCGGGTCCTGATGCCAGTACACCGGCACATCACCTTCCGGAATCTTGCAGACGAATGAGTCGACGATCGGCATGAAGGGGTGTCCGACCAGCTGACCGTAATGCGCCAGCAGCGATGGATTCGCCGTCACCGCCTGAAAAACCGGGTCCCGGTCCCACATGAACTCGCTGCGGAAATACGTGCGCGATCCGTCCGGGTTCGGCCGGTAGCGGTGCCCCTCTTCATCGACGCCTGCCATCCCCTCCTCCATCACCCGGTCTGCCGCCTCCCGCAGCGCGGCCAGCTCCTCGCCCTGTATCACTCCCTTCGCTACAATGAACCCGTCGCGATGAAACTGATCGATCTCAGCTTGCGTGAACATTAGTCTTCACTCCCCAAGTAAAGTTCTCTGCGCCTCTTGGATTATACCGGCTAGGCATGGGCAGCGGCTGTGGCCGCATTGCCTCTGCGCTCCCTGCGCCTGTCCCGACCTCAGCCCTTCAGCCCGGTCATTACGACTCCTTTGACAAAGTAGCGCTGCAGGGCGAAAAAGACAAGAATGACCGGAATCACCATAGCCGTCGAAGCGGCCATAAGCCAGTCCCAGCGAGCGCGCCCGCCTGCAGATCCAAACGCGCCAACGGCCGCCCGGAACAGCGCAAGCCCAAGGGCAACCGTGTAGTTCTCCGGCGAGTTGAGATAGAGCAGCGGCCCCATGAAATCGTTCCAGCCATCGATGAAAGTAAAGATAGCCACCGCGATCAGGCCCGGTTTGGCCAGCGGCATCAGAATGCGCGCATAGATGGCGTACTCGTTACAACCGTCGATTCGGGCCGCATCCGCCAGCTCCTCTGGGATGGTGCGGAAGAACTGGCGCAACAAAAAAATGTTAAACGCACCGCCTCCGAAGAACCATGGTACCGTGAGAGGAAGAAACGTGTCGATCCACTGGAGACGGGCAAAGAGTACATAGGTCGGCACCATCAGAACAATATAGGGCACCATCATCGTCGCAAGCACTATGCCAAACCAGATGTCGCGTCCCACAAAGCGCAGCCGCGCGAAGCCATAGGCACAGAAAGAGGCCGAAAGTAAGACCGCGGCCTCACGCACAATGACAATAATCACTGTGTTCTTGACGTAAATGTGGAACGGCATCGCATTCGGGTTTGCCAGCGCTTCGGGATAATTAAGCCAGCGTATCGGGTTGGGGATTATCTGGGGCGGAAACTGAAAAATGTGAAGTTCGTGCTTCAGCGAACTGCTTACCATCCACAGGAACGGCAGAGCCATCAGGATTGCACCAACAAGAAGAATCAGTTGAATTAGAGTCCGCTGTCCAACGTTCTTTATCACTTCGCTCTAAAGCCCTTTTGTTCCCTGCCAGCGCCCCGAACGGAGGCCCGCCGATTACCTACTCCTGCCCGGAGCTCTTTGTCAACGAGTATCTTCGTAGTGAATCATGCTTCCCACGTACTTGAAGATGAGTACCGTCAGTCCCATGATGATGATGAATAGCACCCACGCGAGCGCAGCCGCATACCCCATCTTTAGGTGCAGAAATCCCGCCCGATACAGGTACAGGACGTAGAAGAGCGTGGCGTTCTGCGGACCGCCGCTGGTAATAAGGTATCCCGCGGTAAAGATCTGGAAACTGGCAATGATGCCCATGACCAGGTTGAAGAAAATGACGGGGGACAGGAGTGGGATAGTTACGTGAATCAGCTTGTTCCCGGCGCCGGCCCCGTCGATCTCAGCAGCTTCATAGTACACATCCGGTATACCTTGCAGTCCCGCCAGGTAGATCACCATGGTGGCTCCCAGTCCCCACAGACTCATTAGAATCAGAGCCGGCAAGGCCCATTCCGGTTCCTGTAGCCAGAGGATTTTGGGCAGGCCCACCGCGCGCAGACCGGCGTTGAGCAGTCCGAACTCCGAGTTCAGAATGAAGGCCCAGAGGACCGCGCTCGCAACCGCCGGAACAATGCTGGGGAGATAGTAGACGGTGCGATAGATGCTGATGCCGCGTATCTTCGTATTGAGGAGTAACGCAATGAAGAAACTCAGCACCAGACCGAGAGGGACCGCCACCAGGGTGTACATGGTGGTAACCTTCAGAGACTGCAGAAAGAGCTCGTCCTCAAACAGGTTCTCGATGTTGTCCAGGCCGACAAAACGCGGTGCCGTGATCAGATTCCACTTTTGAAATGTCAGCCACCCGGCGGTGGCGGCCGGAACAAGAAACCAGATGAGGACACCAAGAATGAACGGGGATATAAAGATGTAACCGGTGATATTTCGTCTGGCCGCGGGTGAATTCAGACCCCAACTACTGAGCCTCTGGTTTATCGCAGACATTCTCTTATCCGGGTACAGCGCTGGGCGGGGAAGGGCCGGCAAGGCGCGGCGGGTGAACTAGGATCCTGACCGGACCTTGGTCACCCGCCACAGAAAGTCGGTTTACGCATTCTCGAGGACTTCGTTCGCCTTTGGCGTGGCCTCCAGCAACGCCTCTTCGGCAGTCTTGTCTCCGATCCAGACCGCGTCCAGCGCCGGCCAGATGAAACCGCTCGCCTCGCCTTCGCCCGGAGGTCCGTACATCGGGTGCCCGTAATCCGGCACCCACTTGGTAGCGATATTTCTGTAACCTTCCCGGTGTACTTCAAGAGACATCCAGCGGTCCATCGCATCTTCTGTTATCAACGCCCTCTGGCTGGGCAACCATAGGCCGGAAACTAGGAACAACTCCTGGTAGTAGGGGCTGCTGAGGAAGCGGACCAGCTTCCAGGATTCGTCTACGTGCTTCGTACCCTGCATAATCGTGTGCAGATGTGCCGACAGCCACGTGGCGGGCACTTTCATCTTAGGCAGTACCGCCGTACCCAATGGCTCCTGCATATCATGTGTATAGGCCATCGACCACGAGCCTTCTATCACCATCGCCATCGTACGAGTCTCCAGCAGCTGCACGAAGCCCATGCCAATCGCCTCAAAGGTAGCGGAGTTGGGCATTACCTGGTCCACCAGCACCAGGTCAGCTACCTTCTGCACTGCCTCAATCGCTTCTGGCTGATCGTAGCCGTAAAGCCTCGTTTCCGGATGCCAGACATAGCCCCCGTTTGAAAGAACGAATGACCAGTGCATCCAGTAGGGAATGTTCATGCCCCAGCGTTTGACGTTCTCGATATCAAATCCACTGTCTCCGGGGTGGTTGCCGTTCGCGTCCACCGTCATCTGGCGTGCAACGTCCACGAAATGGTCCCACGTCCAGATTTCGTCAGGATCGTTGCTCGGGGGGTCGATGCCTTCCTCTTCGAAGATGGCGCGATTGTAATAAATGTGGTGGCAAACCCAACATGAGCCAATGCCGTACCAGCGTCCTTCCCAGGTGCAGCGCTCCTCCTCCTGCGGCTGGATGAAGTAGTCTTCCGCGCCCAGCAAAGGATCGGCCATCAGCATGTCTGTGATATCAATCAGGAGTCCATCGCGAGCGAAAGTGTAGTAGTCGGTGCTGAAGGCAGTATCGGGCGGCGTGCCGGCCGCGATCATGGAAAGCAGTTTCGCCCGGTAATCTCCCGGTGTCTCTAGCCAAGTGGCCTTAATTCCCGGATTCTCTTCTTCGAATGTCTCCAGCCCTTCGATTAACTCCGGCCCCTGACCCGGCCACCCTGCCAGTTGGAGCTCCACGTCCTCCATTGCCGGTGCAGCGGCCTGCCCCTCGTCTGTTCCCGCAGGCGCGGGCGCACAAGCTGCCAGCAAAGCGGCTCCGCCTGTCGCGCCTGCCACCGTCAAGAATTCCCGTCGGCTAACTCGCACTCTTCGCATGGTCTTCGTCCCCTTTCGGTTCAATAGCTGATCGGTCCGTCGAATCCAATTACAGAAGTCTTCTTGTCTGTTTGGCCAACTGAGACGCCACAAGAGCCGTGTCGAATCGGGGTGAGGGAATCTTCAATTGTTCAGTTGCAGTTGTTCGAGATGCCTACATCTTGATGCCGGACTCAACCAACCCTTCAACGTAGAACTTGCCCAGCACGATGAAAAGAATAACCAGGGGTATCGACGCCAGCACATAACCGGCGAAGAGAGGACCGCCCGATCCGAAATCGACCAAATCGTTGGTCGTCCGCGACAGCCGGAACAGGCCGACCGAGATCACCTGCTTGCTCACATCGCTGATCGTAACCAGCGGCCACAGGAACGAATTCCACTCCGCCACGAAATTAAGCACGGAGAGCGTGGCCAGTCCCGGCAGGCTAAGAGGGAAAGTGATGCGCCAGATGAGCGACCACGCGCCCGCGCCGTCGCACCGCGCCGATTCGTAGAGCTCCTCCGGTATGCCGGTGATGAAAGCCCGCATCAGAAAGATGCCGAATATCGGGCCCCCGGCGACGTTGGGGATGATCAAGGCCCAGCGCGTATTGAGCAGGCCCAAATTGTTGTAGAGCATGTACGCGGGAATGAAGGAAAGCACCCATGGCACCATCAGCAGGGCGATAATAGCGTAGTAGAGCGGCTCTCGCAGGGGAAAGCGCATGCGCGCGAAGACGTAGCCGCCGATCAGCGAGAGAATCAGCACGCCGGCAAGACCGACCACGGCCACAAGCACCGTATTGATCATATAGGCGTCGATCACATCCCAGGCCGACAAATAGTTCGAGCCTCGTAACGGCAGACTCAGAGTCCAGCGCTCCCAGCGGTACTGCAGCCCGTTCTTGAACGACAGGTTGATCATGATCGCCGTCGGCACCAGCGAGAGGAGCAGCAGGAAGGCGATCATAAGATGGAGGCCCAATTGGGACATCTGCAGCGGGCGGCGGTTCGGGCTCCTCTGTAATTCGGTCGTCATGTCTGTTTCCCGCAAAAAATGCTGCCGGTCGTCGCTTAGCCGCCTCGCCCGGCATTCAGCGTCAAACTGAAACGCTCTACTGCCTTAGCTCTTCGTTCGCAGGCCGGATGCCCCGGTTAATGATCAGTGTCCCCGACATCGCAATGATGAACAACAGCAGGCCAATTGCCGAGGAGTAGCCGAACTTCTGCGCGCGGAAGGCCGAATGAAACATCGTCAGCCCTGGCACCATCGTCGAGAACCCCGGACCTCCGTCCGTGAGAACAAGAATGTTCTGGAACGCTGTGATAGCGTTGATTATCGCCAGGATCGCCAGCAGGCGTACCTGCCCCAGCACCAGCGGAATATCGATGCGCAATACCCGCCCCACGCCTGTGCAGCCGTCCAATGCTGCGGCTTCATATACCGAGTCCGAAATCTGGCCCAGCCCGCCCAGATAGATCAGCGTGCCCACCCCCCACACCCACGGGAACCCGACAAACATAATCGCATAGATGGCGATCCGGTGCTCGCCCAGCCAGTTCAGCGCCAAATGCTCAAGGCCCATTGCCCGCAGTAGGTCATTGATCGGCCCGAGGTACGGATCGTAGAGCTTCTGCCACAGAAGCACCGTTACGATGCCTGGCACAAGCATCGGGATGATGACCAGAAGACGGTATAGCTCCTTCAGGGCCGCTGAGCGCACAAAGAAGATCAACTCGGCCATGATGAACGGCATCACAATGCCGGCAAAGAGGCCGAAAACCAACAGCTTGACGATGTTGACCAATTCATGCGGGGTCTCAGCGTAAGTGAAATATGTGACGAAGTTGTCGAGGCCGACAAACGTAGCCGGTACGCCGGGGCGCCAGCGGAAAAACGCGCGAACGAGGCCCAGAATAGGGGGATAGTAGACGAATATGATTAGCAGAATGAATATCGGGCTGAGGAGCGCGTAGGCCTGCCACGAGCGGCGAAACGCTCTCCAACTGAGCGGCGCTGCTTCACTCCTTCTCCCCCAAAGCCGGCGACCGCCCGGAGCCGTATCTGTCTGCGTTGTCTGCGCACTGCTCATGCAGCAGTTCCTCTTCCTTAGTCCGTTGTCAACGGCGCTTCAATCGGAATCTGAATCCGGTAATGCTTATCAACCTCGAACAGTCGCCCGACGTTGATATCGATCACATGCGCGATCGTATCCTCCTGCAGATCGTAGGGGCCCGCCGCATTCGGCGTGTACGTATACTCGGCGTAACCCTCTTCGTCGGTATAGTTCCACTCCGGGATGAGAAGACCGCCGCCGGATTCAAGCCAGGCTTGGAGCAGCGCGTTGCCCCGCGGCTCACCGTTCTCGGTCACGCGCACGGTCAGAATGATCGAGCTCTTGCCGTCGGCGATTACCTTGGGCTGATCGAACTCCCCGGTGATGGAGATGTTGCGCAGGCGTACCTGTGCCTGCGCGTAGTCGACCGCGATAGCCGCCAGCAGCAGTCCGATAGCGGCGAATGCGAGCAGCCGTCCTCTTCCCATTATCGGCAAAAACCTGTGATTAGCTACCTGTTGTCCGAGGACGGTGGCCAGTGCCAGACCACAGCACTGACCACCGGTTCATACTGTTTCTAACTGTCGTCGGTCTGCTCCTGCAGAATCTCTTCGTAGCGCTGCGCGCCGGCGGCAAACTCCTCTTCCTGCCGCTCGTAGAAAGTTGCTTCATCGATCTGGCCCGTAATCCACTCGATGAATACCGGCCGCCATCGCATGAAGTTGTCATTGTCCCAATACCAGCCCTGGCCCCACCAGGCAATCGCGTACTCATAGAGGGGCAACTTGAAGGTGGCAATCTCCTGCCAAATCGAACCGAGCGGCGCGTCCACGGCCGAAGAAATGCGCGCCTGGTTCTCATTGACGAGGAATGCGTTGTTCTGCGGTTCGGTAAGGAACATCCAGAAATCGATCGTCTGTTCCAGATTGCCGTCCTTCTCTGTCGAGGACGCCATCGTGACAAACTCTGATCCCTGAATGGCGGTCAGCAGATCGCCGGGCACCGTTCCGTCACCGGCGGTCGTGCGCGGCGGGTCGGTCGCGCCGGGCGTGGTGTCCGTCGCTGGAATTTCACTGCTGTTGGGGAGCGGGGGCGGCAGAAAACCTCTCTCGAAAGTTACATTGGGGTCATTGGCCATGCGCGAAAACTCCCACGAACCCGAATAACGCAGCCCCACTTTGCCCTCTCGCCAAAGCAAGTCGATGTCGACCGTGTTAAAGGCGTCAATCCAGTAGGTTGCCAGCTCGTACATCTCTTCAAAAGCGCGCTTGTAAATCGGCGTATTGGGACCGATGATGCCGGCGCGGTAGGCGGGGAGCGCCTCGTCGACGCCAACGAATTTGTCCCCATTGAGGTCCATATCCGGGCAGATCGGTTGCATCATCGAGGGCAGGATCTGCAGCGCCAGAGGCCACAGGTTGCCCGTCGCCTGCTCCCACTGCCATGGCGCCAGTCCGTCACCGGCCTCTTTCAGCGCCCTGGACACCTCCATCTGTGCGCTCCACGTCGATGGCGGTTCCAGCCCCATGCTGTCGAACGTCTCCTTGTTGTAGGCCAGCCCGACCTCGATGTTAGGCCAGATGTTGTCGATAGGCGCACAGTAAATCTTGCCGTCCGGCTGAATCAGCGAGTTCATGAAGGTCGGATAGAAGATGTCTATCCACTTATCATAATCCGGCGCGTAGCGGTTGGGCTGGGCAAGGTAGTCGTCTATCGCTACTGCCCATCCGTTCTGCACGGCAAAATTGTGCGTGCTGCGCACCAGGTTAGGCGCTGTTCCCGCCGTCGCCCCGGCCGTCAGCCAGGCGAAATAGTCCTCGCCGCCAGGGCCCTCTTCGTACACGATCTCTGTTCCGGGATTCTCCTCGTGGTAGCGCTCGGCGAGGATGCGCGGCGCGTTCACCACGATGGGATTCTCGGCCGAACGACTGGTTCATTCGGTAGGCGTATAACTGCCTCCTATCCAAACGCGCACCGGCACGCGGTCAACATCGGGCATTGCCTCTCCCGAATCGTCGGCTGCGGCTGACTGGTCGACTTCAACCTCCGCGGGCGCACAGGCAGCGAGTAACGCGGCGCCGCCGGTTGCACCTGCCAGGGTTAGAAAACTGCGCCTGCTTAACTGTCGATTCTGCATGGTCGTAACTCTCCTTGGGTGAAGGCCTTAACTGCAGCTATGTAAGATTGCGGATTACGAGCAAAAGGTTGGTGAATGCGGGCGTGGTCGGGCAATTCGATGGATTTGGCGCGAACTGTCAGGAAACCTCCCCCCCTATCCTGCTCTCGTGGCATGATAGTTCAACGCTCACTCGCGTGTCAAACGAAATCTTTCCGCGGCTGCAGTCCGAAACGGGGGTGACCTCTGGCAATTCTCTGAAAGCGACGAAACCATGGCCAGTCCGCCATCAACTCTGAGGCAGAGGAAGCGCCATCTCTGACCACTAACCCCTGGCCCCCAGCCCCTATACCCTGCAGTTCCGGGCGGTCGGGCCTATTCGGCCCTCCCTTGTGCGGGGGCTTCGCCCCCGCAACGCCCCCTCTCCTACAACATCCCTGGCCGACCGGGTGTCGACATTGGCGACAGGTGCCCTTCCGAAAGAGCTTCGTCAACCCATGGCGCGCCAGTCGCATCACATCCCTGTAGGGGCAGGCCTTGTGCCTGCCCTGCGTCTCCCTAAACGCCGACAGTTGTTTTCAGTCACCGGCACGCTCAGAATGGTTGTGCTTATTCACTCAGCAAAGGCTCTGGGTTGGTCGAATGCCTCGATGATATCGCGCACGCCTACTTACGCCTGCACGTAGTCTACACCGATAGCCGCATCCGGCAGTTCGAGGGCGGTGGCCAATGCCGGACCAGAGCATTGACCACCGGTTCATACTGACTCCTAGCTGTCGTCGCTCTGCTCCTTCAGAATCTCCTCATAACGCTGCGCGCCGGCGGCAAACTCCTCTTCCTGCCGCCGGAAGAAGGTCTCTTCATCGATCTGGCCCGTAATCCATTCGACAAAAATCGGCCGCCAGCGCATGAAGTTGTCCCTGTCCCAGTACCAGCCCTGGCCCCACCAGACGATGGTGTAATCGTACAGCGGCAACTTGAAGGTGGCGATCTCCGACCAGATCGATCCGAGCGGGGCGTCCCTGGCCGAAGAGATGCGCGACTGGTTCTCGTTGACCATGAAGGCATTGTTCTGCGGTTCCGTGATGAACATCCAGACATCGATCGACTGGTCCAGGTTGCCGTCCTCTTCCGTCGAGGACGCCATGGCAACAAACTCCGATCCCTGTTCGGCCTTCAGCACTTCACCCGGTACAGTTCCATCACCGGCCGTCGTCCGCGGCGGGTCGGCGGCGCCAGGCGTTGTGTCCGTCGCCGGAATGTCCATGCTATTGGGCAGCGGCGGCGGCAGGAAGCCGCGCTCAAAAGTAATATTGGGATCGTTGGCCAGTTGCGAGAACTCCCACGTACCGGTATAGCGCAACCCCAATTTTCCTTGGCGCCACAGCAATTCGACATCGACGGTGTTGAAGCCTTCAACCCAGTAACTGGCCAATTCGTACATTTCGTGAAAGGCGCGCTTATAGATCGGCGTGTTAGGTCCGATGATACCGGCGCGGTAAGCGGGCAACGCTTCTTCGATGCCGACGAAAAAGTCCCCGTTGAGGTCCATATCAGGGCAGACCTGCTGCATCATGGATGGCATGATTTGGAGCGCTAAAGCCCAGAGGTCGCCTCTAGCTGCCTCGGGCGGCCAGGGAGCCAACCCGCCGCCGGCCTCCTTCAAAGCCTTGGCAACCTCCATTTCGGCAGACCATGTGTCTGGCGGATCCAGGCCCAGTTCATCGAGCAAGTCTTTGTTGTAGGCCAGGCCGACTTGGATGTTGGGCCAGATGTTGTCGATTGGTGCGCAGTAGATCTTCCCATCCGGCTGAACAAGCGAGGTCATGAAGTTGGGCCAGAAAACGTCTTTCCACGAATCATATTCCGGAGCGTAGCGGTTGGGCTCTGCGAGGTAGTCGTCCATCGGCACGGCCCAACCGTTCTGCACGGCGAAATTGTGCGCGCTGCGCACCAGGTTCGGCGCCGTCCCCGCCGCGGCGCCGGCAGTGAGCCAGGCGAACTCGTCCTCTCCCGCGGCACCTTCTTCGTAAACGATCTCGGTTCCAGGGTTGTCCTCCCGGTAGCGCTCGGCGAGAATACGCGGCGCGTTGATGACGATTGGGTTCTCCGCAGAACGGCTGGTCCATGGCGTTGGCGTGTAGCGCTCGCCCATCCACGCCCGCACCGTAACCGGCTCGACATCTGCCATCGCCTCTTCCGAATCCGAAGCTGCCGCCTGGTCAACCGGCGCTGCCACCGGTGCACAAGCCGCCAGAACTGCTGCACCGCCCGTCGCGCCCGCCAAAGTCAGGAATCCGCGCCTGCTTAAACGTTGCTTCTGCATGATCGTAAGTCTCCTTGTGTAAAGTCCTTCACGACAAGTGTGTACGAATGCGGAATACGAAAACGGATTTGGTGAGTGGCCGAAGGAACGAGCCACTAGCTGGATTCGTCGGTAACTGTCAGGAAAATACTCCCCTCCAGCCCTGCCGGTGGCATTTTAGACCGGTGATCTCTTTCAAGTCAAACGACATTTGCAGGCCCTTCTACCTCTGCAAGACCGCTGCGTGCGCGGAAACCCCGCCCTATTTCTACGCGGCGACGCCAAACTCCCCCTGGAACTTCGCCCACACGCTCTCGTCCACCGGCGTCGCCGCCGCCCGAATATTCGCCTCCAACTGCGCCGCGTTCAAGCTGCCGATCGGGTTGCCGTGAATGCGATCTTCTCGTAGACAGAACTGGATCGCCAGTTGCAAAAGGTCAATCTGTTCTTCCCGGCACCACTGCCAAATGCCCCGCGCCGCGTCGACGTCCTCGTCGTTCCTGTAACGTCCCTGCTCTCTGGCCTTGTCGATATCGGCGCCGGTCAGCAGCCCCCGCAGGATCGACCAGCCGTTCATCACGCCGACATCGGCCGCAGCCGCCGCGCGCAGAACCGTCCCGGCGGCAGTCTGCCGGATGAGATTGTAGTCATTGAAGCACAGGATGAGATCGACGTCGCCCGTCGCGATCGCCTCCTGGTGGAAATGATGCTCACGCATCCCGTATCCCGCATTGCGCACCAACCCCTGCGCCTTCAGCTGCAGCAGGCCGGCCAGTGTGCCGTCTTTGGCTAGGGTGGGTTCGATGCGCTTCGGGTCGTGGATCAGCATGCCGTCGAAGTAATCAGTGCCCAGGATTTCCAACTGGTCCTCTACGTCCCGGATCACCCTGTCTGCCGAATAATCGGGCTCGCCGTCACCCCGGTAGCCGCCCCACGGCGCATTCGAGTGGCAGCAGAGACGCCCCGTGATAATGACATCCTCGCGCCGGATCTCACGCAGCGCCAGACCCAACTTGCGCAGAGAATCCCCGTAACACCGTGCGCAGTCAAAATGATTCACGCCCAGCGAAACCGCATGTTTGATCAGGGCAACCGCGTCCTCGTCGCTGACAAAACCGAAGTGGTTGCCGAACCCCTGCGTCCCGAAGGGAATGACCGGTACTGAGAGTCCGGTCCGGCCGAGCCGGCGCCGCGGCACCGGCGGTGGCGTCTGGGTCATTGCTTTCCTCCTGAGTTGGCTTCTCGGTCATACCTTAGTCATACCGTCCTGCAACACGTTCTGCCCTGCGAGATCAATGAATTGCGCTCAACGCCTCACTGTGGCGCCCCGGCTCCGAACCGTTCCTGGAATCTGGTCCAAACGCTTTCGTCCAGAGGCGTCGACGCGGCGCGAATGTTGGCCTCCAACTGCTCTACATTCAGACTGCCAATCGGGTTTCCATGGATGCGCTTCTCTCGCAGGCAGAACTGGATGGCCAGCTGCAGTAAATCGATCTGTTCCTCCCGGCACCAGTTCCAGTAAGCGCGGGCAGCCTCCGCATCGTCGTTGCCCCTGTGGCGTCGTCGCGTCCTGACCTCGTCGATGTCGACCCCGGTCAGCAGGCCGCGCAGGATCGACCATCCGTTCAAGACGCCCACATCGGCAGCGGTAGCGGCAGGCAGTATCGTGTCTGCAGCCGTCTGGCGTACGAGATTATAGTCGTTGAAGCAGAGGAGCAGATCGACCTCCCCCGTCGCAATTGCCTGCAAGTGGAAGTCGTGCGGTTCCATTCCGAACCCAACATTGCGCACAAGGCCGCGTGCCTTGAGTTGCAACAGACCTGCAAGGGAACCATCTCTGGCCAGCGTCGGCTCAATCCTGTTGGGGTCGTGGATCATTACCCCGTCGAAGTAGTCGGTTCCGAGAAGCTCCAACTGGTCCTCCACGTCGCGGACCGCGCGTTCGGCTGAGTAGTCCGCTTCTCCTGCACCGTGATAGCCGCCCCACGGCGCATCCGAGTGACAACACAGACGCCCCGTGATGATCACTTCCTCACGCGGAATTTCGAGCAGGGCCAGGCCCAGCTTGCGCATCGAGTCCCCGTAGCATCGGGAACAGTCAAAGTGATTGGCTCCCAAAGATATCGCATGTCTTATGAGACCGACGGCATCCTCATCGCTGACGAAACCGAAACTGTTGCTGAATCCCAGCGTGCCAAACGGAATTACCGGAATTTCAAGTTCAGTGCGACCCAGTCGTCTGCGGGGCAACATCGGGGCGGTCATAGTCACTGCTCCTCTCCGCGCTCGCCTTCCGGTGCGCACCACGACAAACAGTTCCGCAACAAGGTCTGGAAAGAAGGATGGCGCCAGACCTCCGGGTTATGCCCGGGCGTCACCACGCAAACCCGGCCCTTGCCCTGAGTGCGGGTCCAGCCGGCCGGCTGTCTGCCGTGTTCGGATTCGGAATGGAGAAAGAGATCCACGTCCGGATCGTTCATCTCCATCATGTAATGTTCGTCCATCAGCGTAAAGGGCCCACTGCCTGCGGTCAGCGGATGGTCGACGCTCGGGGAGACGGTCACGGGGCACTGCGCCGGGTGGCCTGTGAAAATCCCGCCCATCAGGTGGCAAAGAGAGGGCGAGTTGTCGTACAGAGCGGTACCCGAATGCAGAAATAGTATGCCGTTGCCTGCGGCGACATACTCGGAAAACGCCTGTCCGGTCTCCTCGGTTGCCCAGGGTTCATGGTCAACTTTGGAGCGGTTGTTGGCTTTGGAGAAGATGACGAGCGGGTACTGATGCAAACTCTCGGTCCGCCAGCCGCAGGGATCCTCCACCCAATCAAACTCATGTCCGCAGTCCTCCAGGGCAGCCAGTCCATCCCGCGTCAGAGAGGCCGGATGGGCGCTGTCGTCGCAAAACACCAGGGTTCGCATTCTGTCGTTCCTTTCAACCGCGATATTAAATTGCATCCTACGTTATGCACAACCACCACTAGCGTGCATCCCAATATTGGGCCGAACTTCCCCATGCCTCAAGTCGCTGCGGAGCCCCAACCATCTCACGTTCAACTCTGAGCCAGGGGAAGCGCAGAAACTTTCCCCTAACCACTAAAAAACTAAAAACTGACTACTAAAAACTGCAGTTCCGGGCGGTCGGGCCTATTCGGCCCTCCCTTGTGCGGGGGCTCCGCCCCCGCAACGCCCCCTCTCCTACAACACGCCTCATCGACCGGGTGTCGCCATTGGTGACGGGTGGCTAATCGAATGTGTCCAGCCAGACCACCTCCCGCCAGTCCCCGAGCCAATCTTGCTCAGACAAGACCGCGTCACTCTCTCCTCACTCCTCTCCACTCCCTCCTCGCCTTTGTGCCTGCCCTCGCACCCGCCTCGACTGACGGACTCCACCGTACGGCCAAGCCTGACGCCTGCACTGCGTCTCACCCAAAGACGGTAAACAACCCCAGCCAACGTTGGCACTGATTCCCGCGCCAGACTGTTCCCACCCCAAATCTGGGATGCACCCCACCTCTAGGCGGACTGTGAACAACCGAGGATTCCTTCTTCAGGAACTTGCAGCGGCCAGTGCATCACTCCACAAGACCAGCAGGCGGACAAGCTCAGCGCGATTCGAGCCGTTCTCTTCGGCCTCGGCAAGCGCCAGCACCCTCGCGCTGGGCGGACTGCTCATCGGCACGTGCTCGCCGGCCTCCAGAAGATTGGCGATTGTCTCAAGCAGCGCTGAGCCCTGCGCGTAGTCACCGTCAGGCGTGCCGAGCCACGCCTTCGCTTGGCTAAGTACCCTTGTAGCGGCTCCTTCCTTGTCCACCGCAGGTGGGATCATGTCCGGGCCCCGGCGGCGGAAAAAACCTTGGATCGCGGCCACAATACTGGGGTCCCGCACCGTGCCGTCCGGGTACACGACGCCGTGTATGTCCCGCCAGCGGCTCTTGCCTATCATCAACTCCCATAGATACCAGCCGATCCCTGCCTCCTGACAGATTTCAAGCGTAACGTCGTACGGGTTGGCTCGCGCCAGGCATGCCAGTTCCGAGATGAAAATCGGCTTCTGGTTGGCTTTCGCCACGCGTATGCCGTCGTCGATCTGGGCGCGAATCGCGGCGCGGGTAGGTAGATAATCGTGATAAGAAAGTACATCCACATACGTCTCCACATGCGCCAGCGTCGCCACATTGGCCACGCCAACCGTGATCGGATGCGCTCTGTCAAGTTTTTTCATCACGCCGCAAAAATGATGCACAAACCTCCAAATTGTGCCCATGCGCTCCTCTCTCTCCGGCGTTTCATCCCGCACCCAGCTGGTAATCAGCGGCTCGTTCATTATGTCCCACATGGCCAGACCAGGCTCCGAACCCAGCGTCTGCACCAGGTCCGCGCAATAGGCCTCGCCGGCCGGCCAGAACGCATGCCCCAACCGCTGTACGCCTGGATTGGGAATCCACTTGTTCTCGGTCGAGTCGATCGTAGGGCGTGTGTCGTCAAAGCAGGAGTCCCACACCACCGGCATAACGCTGATTCCTCGGTCGTTGGCCGCACGTACGAAATGTCTGAGCCGGCCCAGAAAACTCTTGGGGTCGTGTTCATAAACGACGTAGGCCAGGAATGGACGGGCGCTGTTCAGACCCAGCCGCTGGGCGTATGTTAACTCCTTTTCGACCAGCGCCTCATCGTAGTCACGCCAAAACGCGATGTCGTTGACGGCTGTACTGGGCACGTAATTGAAACCGCGCAGATGTCCATAAGGGCTGAGGTATTCCACCTGGTTCGTCCTCCCGTACCTAACGAATGGGGCAACTGTCCAGTTGCGAGATGGGCTGTCCCTGCGCGTCGCACAAAAGCAGTTGCGCAACCTGCGCGCCGGGCGGCGGCCTGCGCACGCAGTCCACTCGCAGCACGTTAAGCGGATTGACGAGAGCAAGCGTCTCGGTCTCCAAAGCGCATTCATCTTCATCCAGCCAAACAAGCTGCACGCTGCCCAGGTGGAAGAGACCGAAAACACCGGTCAGGCGGATTCCCGCGTCGATGGACTCGGCCTTCAACTGCTGATTGGCACAGCCGGCATCTGTAACGTGCACGATGGGGCCGGGACAGCGGGCAACGTACCAGTCAATGTCCAGACTCTGAGTTTCACCGGGAGCCATCCTGCGCAAGGGTCCCAGAATTTCGGCCTCCATATGGAATAGATTGAGCTTGCCGAAATCGAGTCCGCCCACCGGCTCTCCGTGCCCGGTCGTCCAGCATTCAACCGACGCGCCGTCATCGGGATACTCCTCGCCGGGAAAGAAGGTAAAACACTGGCAGAACGCGAAATCGGTCGCCTGGTTGACGAAAGCAAGCCAACCGGCCGTTGAATCAATGCCAATCTTGCCCAGCTGGTACAGATACTGCGCCCCCAAGAGGTTGGGCCGTACCTCCGGCTGCCACTCAGGGTTGTCTTCCTCCCCGAACATGACGTTGAATCCGCGTGAGAAACGGCTGTCCGGGCTGGTCGGAATGTAGAGCCATGCCTGTTCGTTGTGGGTCTCCTCGCCGTTGTCGTCGAGGCTGGTAGCATCCACCTGGACAATGTCCCATATGCCCCAGGATCGCACCTGGTCGGAGACATTCGTCATCTCTAAATGGAGGCTGACGCGGCCGCCTCCAGCATGGAGAGTAACCTGGCGGGAGATCTGCACGCCGGTACGGGGGTCGGGCAGGCTCTCCATGCGGATCGAAGCCGCGGTTGCCGGCGAGTCCAGGATCTCCAACGCGTAGCGCCCGGTGTCGAGAACCGGATCCGGCGGACCATGCCACTGGTCGGGGCTGTCCCAGCCCTGGGGCGCCGGCCACGTCTTGTCGCCGCCGTAGTTTTTCCAGGCAACAATGCTCCCGTCGCCCATATTCTCTTCTGGAGAGAAAAGCTTTCCCGCGAGGTTGCGGTCGAACCACAGATAGGGGTAGTCCCCCAGGTTATAAGCCATGATACGACCGCCGACGTCCGGTACCGCAACCAGGCTGACCAGGCCGTTGCTCAGCCTGACGGCCTCCCATCCATGAAAACTGATATGCTCTACGCGGCAATCTGACGCCGCGGCACCCTGATCAGCCATGCAGATATTGCCTCCGAACCTCTGGAGCGAACTAAGTGGAGAACAGACGCGGAGATTCCTTCATCTTACTGGGTTGCTTCAATCCTCGTCGAGTGTCGCTTTCCGGATATAGAGTCTGGTCTCCTCCGCAGGACTCTTTTCGTATCCCTTCCAGGCGTATGGATCAACGCCCGCCACCGGAATGACACGGCGCACGTCGACACGTGCCACCGGCTGTTCATCGGACATCTTGACCCACGGCAGCAACGATTCGCTGCTCAAATAATGGTTGACCAGTACGCGCCGGTAACTGTCTTCAGTCCGGTTTCGCAGCGACTGATGGAGCAGATAACCGTTAAAGAACACGACGCTGCCGGCCTTCACCTCAACCGGAATCTGAAGTGCCTCATCGAACCCGGTCGCCATCTCGTCGTGCGTGTCGAACTCGTCCGGGTTGCCGTGTCGGCGCGTCGGATACAGATAGCCCGGCCGCTGCGAACCCGGTATCACCCACATACAGCCGTTCTCCACATAGGCATCGTCGATCGCAATCCAAGCCCCGATCAGCGAGCGGTCGCGGGTCGGAATGTAGTTCTCATCCTGGTGCCAGGACTGGCCCTGGTAGCCCGGCGGCTTGATAAACAGCATCGACTGCATGCACTTTACGTTACCCGACCAGTGCGCCAGGTGCGCGCCCGTAATCTGGCTGAGTACGCCGCTGATTCGCGGGTGGCGTGTATACTTCTCCATTATAGGACTGACATAGTGCGGTTGATGGATAGCCAGTATCTTGGAAAGAACCTCTTCATCGCTGAACTCTGGCGGCACCGGATCGATTGTCAAATTGGGATAACCCCCGCGGGCGACCTTGACAATGTCCCGCTTCAACTCATCCAACTCAGCCGCGTCCAACAGGTTGGACACGGCAAGATAGCCGTTGTCCACATAGAATTCGACCTGCTCCTGATTCACCACAATGGGCACATCGATTCGTTCGCTCATCTGCTCTATTCAGTGTGTGTGTAGGAACTCTCTACGCCTGCTCAGTTTATTCTGCCTATGAGTCGTTCCGCCTCCTGCATCCTCACGTCAGATCCGCAATCGACTCCTGAACCGCTGTGATCGTGTCCTCGATATCCTGCTCGCTGTGAGAGAGGGTCAGAAACATCGGGTGCATGGGATGAAGGTAGAATCCGCGCGCCAGGCACCCCTGCAGCATGGCGATGCAACGGTCCTTGTCTTCCTCGTCCATGACCGGCGTCGGCATCGGCCCTGTACCGGTCAACCGGTAGCCAAGTCCGCCCTCTTCACAAGCCGCATTGATGCCTTCGATCAGGCGGTTGCCGATCTTCCACTGGTAAGCGATCCCGTCGCGCCGCTTAACCTCTTTGATGACCGTCTCAATCGCGACGAGGCTGGGCAGATCGCAGTGAAAGGTCGCCGCCATCCAGCTCGACTGGCACTGCGGCGAATCCAGGATATCCTTGCGTCCGCCAACAAAACTGCCTGGATATCCGTTCGCGCAAGCCTTTGCAAAGGCCGTCAGATCAGGTGTGACCCCGTAGTACTCCCCTGCCCCGCCGAAGGCAACCCGAAAACCGACCTTGACCTCGTCAAAAATACACAGCGCGCCGTACTGATGAGCCATATCTACGCAGCCTTGCAGGAATCCTTCCGGCGGCCCGCTGTCGCGAATCGTCTCCATGATCAAGCACGCGACCTCGTTGTCATTCTGCTTGAAGATGTCCTCAAGCGCATCCAGATCGCCGTAGGGAGCCTCAATCGTAAGCGGAGCGATCACAGACGGTGCACCCTCGTCCTCCGTGCGCGACCAGTCGTGCCACCCGTGGTAACCGCTGCGGATCACCTTGTCGCGCCCGGTGTAAGCCCTGGCGAGCCGTACCGCCGCCGAAGTGGCCGCACTGCCACCAATCAGAAAGCCGAGCATCTCCACCGCAGGAATAAGGTCGATCAACGTCTCCGCGACTTCAAGTTCCTTCGGGTGGGCAGTACTGTAGATTGTGCCTTCCTCCATCTGCGCCTGCACCGCCGCGTTGATGACAGGATCGTTGTATCCGAGCAGGATAGGCCCGAAGCCCATCAGATAGTCCAGATACTCGTTTCCGTCCACATCCCAGAAACGGGCGCCGGCCGCCCGCTGGGTGAAGACGGGATACCCTAGCTCGAGCATGTCGTGGCTGCGCTTGTGCCCCTGGCATCCGCGCACAATCAGCTGATCGGAGCGGTCAAGCAAGGCTTTGGACTGTTCGATGTTGTATGGTTTGACGGTCATGGACCTGTTCTCCTATAAAGAAATACTAAAGTGTGATCACCGTGTAACTAGACCACACTTATATTGGTAGTTTGACTGGTTCTGTCGCTATCTGGCGTAGGGAGGAAGCGCGGTTCGATTATGCGCATTTCAGCGCGTCGGCTTCTCCAAAGACGATGGGGCAGTAGCGTGGATCGTCGATGAATGTGGTTAGCCCCTGGCGGACATTGTCCTTTGGGCGGGATTTTTCCGTGCGCATGTGCACGGCGAAACTTCGCCGCGGCTGCGACGACAGGTTTGGGCCGCTGCCGTGAAAAGTGAGCTTCTGGTGAAAACTTGCACTGCCCGGCGGCAAAATTGCAGGTTCCTCCTGCCACTCCTGATCCTGCTCAGCGCGGATGGCTTCGCGCAAGGCATCGTAGTCCTGAGAAAAGAAATCGCTCTTGGTGGACAAACCCCACTTGTGAGAACCAACCACGAAGTTCATCGGGCCGCAGTCCGGGGCAACGTCGCTCAGCGCCACCCAGGCCGTGAACAGCTCGCTGTCATCCTCCCAAATCCCCCAGTAGTTGTAGTCCTGGTGCCAGCCGACATGGGTCCGGACCTCCTGTCCCGCGGCCGTTGGCGGCTTGTAAAGCAGCTGCACCCACCATACTTGCAGCGCCTCCGCTCCGGTGATCTCTGCCGCCTTGGCCCCCAGTGCCGGATGTGACACGAGCTCCATGATGGCGTGACTTGCGATCTGCGGCATCTCAATCTTGCAGAGCGCGTCGGGGTCGTCCCCAGGGCTCCACGACGAAGGACGCGGCGGAATACCCGTTTCATAGTCGCCTGCCCTCAACGCGTCCATGCCGGCAACGGCCTTCTCCACCACCTCTTGCGGAAGCAGCGGCTCCGGATGAATGTAGAATCCCTCGTCCTGATACTTCTTTCGGGTCAAGTCAACCTGATCAGCCTTCATACTGGGTCCTCCTATTGACGCCTTCCCTTCTGTTCGCTTCGATATGGAAGAACGGGCCAAGTGGCAGACGTGAACAAAATGCAACCGATAAGTAAATGTCTCGTCTCCCCTAACGCTACTCGCATTCAGGAAAACTGCAAGTTTCCACGACGCCGGCAAATCAGGTTCCCTGCAGCCCGGTCAAAGTAATGCCCTGAATGAAGGTGCGTTGTACCAGGTAAAAGATAACAATGATGGGAACCGTAAGTATAGTGGAGGCCGCCATCAGCAGGTGAAACTCCGTATCGTGCTCGGAGTGAAACATCTGCAGCCCGACCGCAATCGTAAACATGTCGCTATCTCTCAGATAGAGCAGCGGCCCGAGAAAGTCCGACCAGCTGCTCAGAAACTGAAAGAGGACAACAGTGGCCAGCGCCGGTTTCGTTAAGGGCAAAATCAACTGCCAGTAGATGCGGGGCTCCGACGCTCCGTCGATACGGGCGGCGTCGGTTAACTCTCCGGGAATTGTCATGAAGAACTGCCGCAAAAGGAATATGTAAAAAGGAACACCGAAAAACAGTGGCAGAACAAGCGGCAAATAGGTGTTAATCCAGCCAATCCTGGCGAAAAGCACGTAAAGTGGGATCATCGTGACTGGAAATGGAATCATAATTGTCATCAGCATGACAACGAATAGGAAATCCCGTCCCGGCCAGTCGATATGTGAGAATCCATAGGCAACCATGGGGCAGGAGATGAGGACGCCGAGGATAGAGCCGAGCGTTATCGCCATCGTATTGCCCACGTATCGGAAGAATGGGATGTAGGTCACCGCATCCTCGTAGTTTTGCCATCGGAATGTGTCGGGAAACCATCCGGGCGGCCACTTCATCAACTCCACGGGCGCCTTAAGAGATGTCATTAGCATCCAAAAGAAGGGCAGTATGAACAGGACCGAAATGGTCAGAAGGGTTATGAGAAAAATGAAGCGCGTGAGCAGGACTGTCCAGTCAACTTCATGCGCTGCCGAGTCCGCTTTCGTTAGCATAGCAATGTAGGATGGTTACGGCCCCGCGCGGCGGGAAAAGACCGGGTAGTCACCTAATCTCCCCCCGGCGCGTCACGTCTTGGTTGTCGTTCCTCTCTCGCCGCCGCTGTAATGGACCCATCCTGACGTGCGAAAGATAACCAACGTACAAGCGAGAATGATCAGAAAGAGCAACCAGGCCATGCCGCTGGCGTGGCCCATCTTCATGTAAACGAAGGCCTGGCGGTACAAATACATGACGTAGAAGAGCAACGACTTTGCCGGCTGCCCGCTTCCCCCTGTCATGACGTGAGGAGCGGTGAATATCTGGAAGATCGCGATAATGGAAATGACAAGCTGGAAGAAGATGACCGGGGTGAGAAGAGGAATAGTCACGTGACGGGTCTTCTGGGCTACACCTGCGCCGTCTATATCGGCGGCCTCATATAGCGACTGGGGAATGTCCTGCAAGCCCGCCAGAAAGATGACCACACCGTAACCGACGGTCCACAGCGACATCAGGAGAAGAGTGGGCTTCGACCAGTCTTCATCCGTCAGCCACCCAGGCCCATTGATGCCAAAAAGTTCCCAAAGCATGCCGTTGACGACGCCAAACTGGGGATTGAACAGCCACAGCCACATAATGGCCAGCGCCACGCTCGGCACCAGCGTAGGCACGAAAATGATTGTGCGAAAGACCGCTTTGCCCATCACCCTCTGATTCAGCATCAGGGCAAGCCCGAAAGCCACTGCAATCGACGTGGGAACGCTCAACAGGGCAAAGATCACCGTGTTGGAGAGGCTCTTGGAAAACAGATCGTCGTCAGTGAGCATCTCAACGTAGTTCTCAAGTCCCACCCACTTCGGAGGCGACATGATTGCATAGTCGGTCAGACTGTATGCCAGAGAAGCGCCGATCGGATAGGCAGTAAAGCCTATCAAGCCGATCAGCCAGGGGGAAATGAAGATGAGCCCCCACATCAGCTTCCGGCGTACGATCTTACTTTCACGGATCGACCTGATTGCAGTCATCTGCTCCCTGCCATGAAGGTAGTTCACAATAGGGAAAAGTGGGGGAACTCTCCGCGCCCCTCACTTTTCCCTATGCACTGCCCTGAAGTTGAACACTGAACTATCTGTTCAACTTTTCTGCTTTACAGGTATTGCTGCAGTTCCTCGTTGAGCCGGACGTTTAAGGCATCCAGCGCCTCTTTCACATCCACTTTGTCGTGCATGAGATCGTCAAAGGCGTCGCTCAGGCCCGCCCAGGCCATGTCGCTCATCGGCGTCGGCGGCATGATGCCGGCGAAAGGCAGGGTATCGACAAAGAAGCTCATCGCCGGGTTTTCGCGGAATTCGGGGCTCTCACCGTGCTCAATGTACGGTGAGAAATTCGATCGGCCCAGGTTGTACCACTGTATGTTTCCGCGCTCCGCCAGGTAGCTCAAAGCCCGGAAGGAATCGTCGAGGTAGTCTGTGCCAACTGGGATGGCCCAACTCCAGCCGCTGGTCCAGGTGGCCTCCTGCCCGCCCTCGCGCGGGTAGGGAATCCAGCTGGCGCCGTAGTCCAGGTCCGGGGCGTACTTCCTGAAGTTCGAGATCATCCAGTTGCCGTTGATCATCATCGGCACTACGCCCATGATAAACGGGTCCTGGGCCTGCGCTCCGAACGCCTCGGTAAAGGAGGTAATCACGTTGATGCCGCCGTACTGGTCGCGCCAGTCCCGCATCCATTCCCACAGGGCCACGACCTGGTCGTGGTTCACGGTCAGTTCAAGGGTCTCGGGATTCATGAACTCTGCCCCCCAGCTGAATCCCCACGTGTAGACCCAGCGCCCCTGGAACGCCCACGGGATGAATCCGATCGACTCGTACCGTTCGCCGGTTTTCTTCGTCAGCGCCTCGGCCGCCGCGCCGATCTCATCGATATGCGTGGGCGGGTTATCCGGATCGAGGCCCGCCTCTCTGAACAGGTCCTTCCTGTAATAGAGAACGCGTCCGTCCATCGAATAAAGGAATGCGTACCACTTGCCTTTCCACAGGTTCTGGTCATTGACTGCTTTATAGAACAGATCGGTGGTGAGGTTGGCGGCGCTCATTCTGTCGGAGAGATCAACCAGGGCTTCGTTCTCCGCCCACAGCGGGACAGAGGCCGGTTCGAAGTCGACCAGGTCCGGTGGAATCCCGGCCGCGATGTCGGCCATCAGCGCCTCTGATGCCAGCGTTCCTGCCGTGCGCGCCGCGCCCCAGGTATACTCCAGACGTAGGTCCGGATTTGCATCGTTGAATTGAACCACGAGCTCTCTCTTCAACTCACCAACCAGACCTGAGGGGGCGTGAACCCCGGCATACTCCAACTGAACGATTTCGGGTCTGACAGGTGCCGCGGGCACCTCGACGGTCGTTGGCATGGCACAGGCGGCCAGTGCCGCTGCCCCCATGCTCCCGGCGCCGATGCGCAGAAAGTCACGACGTGAAAGTTGCTTGCTCATTTTGCGCTTCTCCTTTCCAGTGGCGATGCAGTTTCGGTTGCTGCCGGCTTGACAGTGCAGTCTCTGGAAGTTGCTTCCAAGTTCACCTCCTTTGTCCTACAAACTGGCGTTTGCGAACGAAGGTACTTCCTGATTCAGCAATCCATTGCAAGGGAGTTCAAAGGGCAGTTTTCCCCTTTTTAGAAGAGCAATTGAGGACGGCTATAGCCGATTACTCATTCTACGGCCTGGAGATAGGAGCGGAAAGTATCGGAGCAAAAGGTAGTTCACGCAAAGTATACATAGTTATCAAGTCAGGGCAAACACAAGAAAAGCGACAAGGGAACTCCTGCAGCCCGATCCGGTGGTAGTGGTGTTCGACGGAACCCATAGCCATCGGTTTCGCTGAATACATCGTAGTGGACTGCGTAGAACTGCGGGGAAGAGAAGGTTGCCAGGGCCGGCGCCGCGGTGGAACCCATGCTGTCTGTTGCGAGGGCCAATGAACAAACCGCGTTGGCTCCCTGTCTGACAGGGCCAGCGCGGTCAGATCCGAACTATGTTTCTTCGAAGAAGTGGTTCAAACGTCTACTTGATTACAGGGATCTTCGTTCCCGCTGTTATTCTGCGCCCGCCAGTCGCATCGCCTCCAGCGTCTCATAGCAGGCGCCAAGGGGGTGGTAGTCGGTCTTGGAGGGTGGACTCTTGAGGTCGTCGTATTTCTGATTGTTGGCGTCCAGAATCCGGTACCATCCACCGTACTCGTGATCAACAAAGTGCTTGTCGGAGTACGCCCAGGCCTTGTCATACCACGCCCAGTAACCGTCGTCTCCTGTACGCAGTGCCAGCGCGGCCGCAGCCGCGAACGTTTCAGACAACACCCAGTAGTAACGGTCGCGATCAAGGATAGCTCCGTCGGGCGTGAAGGTGTAATGCATGCCTCCGTTCTCGTCGTCCCAGCTCTTCTCGAGAGCTACGTCAAAGAGATGTCGGGCCCTGGGCAGCATCCAGTCCTCTGGACGGTATCGCTCCAGGATCAAGAGCAGCTTGGTCCACTCCGTGAAATGCCCCGGCAGGTATCCGTATGGCTTAAACAGGTTCTGCGGATCGTCCTTATTGTAGTCCCAGTCGTGCGTCCAGTCAGTGCGGTAGTGTTCCCAGACCAGTCCGTCAGCCTTGTCAGCCAGTTCAACACAGATGCGCTTCGCCAGAAGATGGGCGCGATCGAGGTAGCGCGACTCGCCGGTGGCCTCGAAAGCGGACAGCATCGCTTCACACATATGCATATTTGCATTCTGGCCTCGGTAGGGATCAACTGCATCCCAATCGCCCGCCGCGATCAGATCGGAGTAGAGTTGCGCCTCCGGCTCCCAAAAGCGCGTCTCCAGAAGATCGTAAGTCTCGGCAGCAAGCTCAACGCCCCCGTCAACGCCGGCCTTGGCCGCGCAGGCCGCGGCCAGCAGGACAAAGGCGTGCCCGTAACAGTGGCGGTCGCCGTCCTCGACATCCCGGCCACTCAGCACCCACGCGGATCCGCCGTCCGGCTGCCGGTGCATCTCCGTGAGGCATCGCAGCCCATGAGCGGCAGCATCCCTGTAGGCGGGCTCGTTCAGCTCAATTGAAGCGACCGAGTAACAGTACACAAATCGGCAGGTCCCGACCAGGTGCTTGGTCATGCGGTCGAATACCGAGCCGTCATCACGCATCTGGTTGATATAACCCCCGTACTCGTTATCGATGCAGGCCGGGTGGTAAAAGGAGATGATGCTGCGAATGTGGTCGCGCAGGAAATCAGGGTCGCGATATGACATTTTCGGTTCTCCCCTAATCTGGGATGTGGCCATGTGGATCCGGTGAGGGCGGCGCCGTCAGATCCAGGGCCCCCAGGGATCACACTTCTTCAACCTGTCGTCAAGTGCAGAGTAGATGTCGGGCAGGTCGAACACTTCAAGACAGTTTTCAATGAAACACGAGAACGGCCAATTGTGCAAGGGATTGTCAATCAACAATTGATAGCTGGGAAGGTAGTGGACCAGTTCGCACGTGGGCTGCGAACTGTGCAGCAGTGCGGCCAGCGCCACCGGCACCGAGCCGATACCGCGTCCAATCAGATGAACGGTCGCGCCGCCGTCCTTAAGGCAGTCCATCGTGCGCAACAGGTCATAGACCCGCCTTCCCAGATAGCTCTCGCCCATCATGCTGCCGAAGCTGGCGTAGAGATAGTCGGCCCCATAGGGTTCGAGCAGTTCACTTGAACCGCAGGAAGTGGGGAAGCTCTGGCCCGTGCCGCGTAGGTCGGCGGCGAGGATGCGCTGGCCTTCGCTGATACGTCCCTGTAGCCAGGGAAGCACGGCACAGTCCTCTTCGCCGGAGAGATGGCCGACGAAGAGTGCGACCTCACCCACAGGCCGGCGGCACTGGTTTTCCAGGTCGCCGAACATGGTCAGAATGACCTGGATGCCCGGTTCGGTCTCGATCGCGAACTGGTATCCCTTGCCGGTTGTAGCATCCTGCCCACCGCTGCGGCGAAGGTAACGGTAGTGGGGCGGTGAGTTCGGCAATTCAATCTGCAAATGCTCTCTTACAGCGTCCTGCAGTGCATCGTATTCAAGGCGAGAACGCTGCGCCCCTAGATCTCTGGCCCGCGCCTGCGTGAAGCCGAAAATCTTCTTGCTGCCGAAGGGGACCACCTCCCCCCCGGCGGCGTTAAGCTGTGTCTCCGGAATCTCCTCCATCACCGGTTCCTGGCACTCGACATCCAACCCTGCATGCTTGATGAAGAAGCGGTACATCGCCTCGCGCGCATGCTTATGGAAACCGTGGTCCAAATGGCCCACGCTGATTTCGGTCGAGTCGGGAGAGCCGAGCAACGTATGAATTTTCTCCATTTCGGCATGCGCCTGCCTTGCGCCCCGCAGATCAAAGTAGCAGTTCTCCTCGGCCAGGATCATGGTTGGGCGCGGCGCATAGGCCAGCAGCAGGTCGGCCTCGTCCAGGCCGAACGCCAATGCGCGCGGCGGGTTCTGTTCGGCATCCGCCGGCAGCTCGTTCTCCAGGTTGCACAGCCAGCTCGTGATATAGCAGTCCGGCGCCGCCATCGTAATGCGCGGATCAAGCGCTGTCACCTGTGTCGTCTGCGTCCCCCCGCCGGAGCAGCCGGTAACCCCGACGCGTGTCGCGTCCGTTTCCGGCCGAGCCAGCAGATAGTCAAGCCCGCGGATCGCGTCCCAGGCGAACCAGCTGCCCACAAAGTCGCCGGTTAGCAGCATACGATTGCCGATCATGTTGTGGGCCACCGTCGACCTGGGCCCGGCCTCCCCTTCAGGCACACCCTCTTCGGCGTAGAACTGCCGCCGCTCCCCCTGCGACACCGGGTCCATAATGAGGACAGCAAAGCCTTTAGCAGCCAAACCGCGAGCAAAGAATTGGTAAGGCCCATAAGCTTTGCCCGTATCGGAGTGTCCGCACAGTCCAAGAACGCAAGGCAGCTCGTCCTCGAACCGCGCGGGCAGGTAAAGGTTGGCACTGACCAGGAAACCGGGTCGGCTTTCGTAAACCACCTTTTCCAACCGGATATCGCCAAGATCCATCGTTCCGGTAATCCGCGCGTTCAAATCTGTTCTCTCCGGCAACGCCGGGAAACAGCGCGAAGCCTTAGCGCGCACCTCCTCCACGTATGCCTCGGCCTGAGCCCGCGTCTGAATTGCATCTAGCCTTGCAGCCCGTTCCTGCAGGATGCTGCGCACGCGGCCGACCGTGTACTCGTGGACCATGTGTCCGTAGCGATTGTTGTACATGCTTGGATTTCCATGAATGGTTGAGTGATGGACAGTCTAACCCTTGATGCCACTCATGACAACCTTCTGCAAAAATCTCTCTGAAGAAGAAAGAGTTGATCTGACCGAGCAGAAACAAGGAAAGGACGTTGGGCCGTGCATGTCAAATACCCCGATAATATAGTAGAACGAACGCGTTCTACATGTTTCGTTGACCAAAGCTGATTTACACGGTATAAGAGAGGTCATACCCTGCACTTCTGATAAGGAGATTGGTATGCCCAGCCCATTCCCTGGCATGGACCCATATCTGGAACATGGCGCACGCTGGCCGGATCTGCACCAGCGCCTCATCGCTTACTCATCCGAGATACTTCAACCGCAACTGCTTCCCAAATATGTTGCTCGCATTGACGAAAGGATTGAGTTGAAGCCCTATGGCAAGGAAGTCATACCCGACGTCATGGTTGTTGAGCCTCCGCACCAACTGTCGGAGACGCAGGTCGCTTACGGCTCTCTTGTAGCTGATGAGCCACAAACGATCAGATTCTTGGATGACGAACGACGCGTTCCATACATCCAGGTCGTCAATGTCGCGTCAGGAAAGGTTGTGACATTGATCGAAGTGTTGAGCCCTGCCAATAAGATTGGACGCGGGCGAGACCAGTATTTTGAAAAGCAGGACAAGATTCTGGGCACGCCCGTTAACTTGGTTGAGATCGATCTCCTGTCGCGGCCCACTGCAACATATGCTCGCTTCTTCGAACTGCACTCCCCCCACGACTGGCGCTACAACATATGCATCAGTCGTCCCCAAAGACGTACAAGCGTGGAAGTATACGCGATACCTCTCAGGGTCCGGCTGCCGCGCTGCAAGGTTCCACTGTTGCCCGAAGACAATGACGCTGTGGTGGACCTTAATTCTGTTCTTGCTCGCTGTTACGAGGTAGGTGCCTATCACCTGCTGCTTGACTACAGCAAGCCTCCGCCGGTCTCATTGAGCAAGGCTGAAGAAGAGTGGCTGGAAGCGCTGCTCGTGGAAAAGGGTATGCGGACGGCGCCGGCACAACAATAGCGCCTCGACCACTTTACCAACACGAAGGTTATCCAAAGAGCGACAGGAAATGCCTGCCTGTAAAGGATAAAGGGGCTGCCTTGCTATCCGATCCAATCTTCCCCCTGATCCAACTCCCCGCCGAATATCGGACCCATCGCACCACCAAACGGTTCGATCTGGACCCTGGCCAATCCTGTGACCTGATAGACGCCCAGGGCCCCGGCTCCGTCCGCCATTTCTGGATAACCGCCAAATCGCCGCAAAACCTCCGCATCGAGATCGCCTGCGATGGCGGTGAGCCTCAGGTCAGGATGTCGCTACACCAGTTCTTCGGCGTCCTGCTGGGATTGGCCCCCTATCGCATCGAGTCGGCTCCAATCAAGCTGATGCCCCTGAACGGCTACAACGCCTACTTTCCTCTCCCCTTCCAGCTTTCGTGCCGAATCAGCCTGCACAACACGGGAGCGGAATCGACCTCAGTCTGGTCGATGGTCAACTGGCAGAAGTACGACAGCCGCGTCACCGTCACCCCTTACCGGCTGCACACGCAATTCAGCCAGGAAAAGCCCGCCGAGCCCCTGGGTTCGACTCTGCTCGGCGCGGTCCGCGGCAAAGGCTTCGTTGCCGGCCTGTTTCACGCAGTCAGGCGCCGTGACTTCCGGGACATGATCTGGCATACCGGCGGGGACACCTGGCTTATCGACGGCGAAACCATCCCCCACGTCCTGCGCGGCATCGGCAGCGAGGACGTCTTTGGCCACTCCTTCGGCATGTACCCGGAAATGAGCGACTGGTCCGGGGCGCCGCACGTTGATGGCCTGAACGCTGACTGTCCAGAAGTCGTCGCCTATCGCTTCTTCGGCGCCGACAGCGTAACCTTCAACTCGTCGCTGTCGCTCCGATTCGGCACGCGCGCCAACGACATGGAGAGCGTTCTGTACTATTACAAAGATGCAGGGAGCGACGCCCCGGCAGTCGAGACCCCGGGCCGCTGGACGCTCTCCGGACCCATTGACTGCCAGACATTCGATGATTTCGAACGTGTAGAGTTCCCAGAGAAGCCTGAAGACCAGTGGCCGGCTGAGTGGGAATGGGGCGGACGGTCCTTGACAGCGGTGAAAACAGCGCCGGAGCTGACCTGGATCGACTTCACCCGCTGGTTTCGCCGTGACGCCACCGGCAACACGGGCACGCAGCCTGCCAACGTCGCTGCCTACGCCGAAACCGTGCTGCTGGAGGATTCAGACAGGCAAGTTACGCTGTGTCTCGGCTTTGACGATTGGATGAAGGTGTGGGTCAACGACGTGCCGGTTGCGACCATCAGACATGAAAAAGGCTTCGCGACCAGCGAGGTACCGGTCAGGCTCAGACGCGGCGAGAACCGGCTGCGGCTGAAACTCAGCAACTTCGACAACGTCGAGTGGCGCTGCTGGGCATTCAACTGTGTAGTTCTGTAGACAGACTGACTCGAAGTCTAACTCTTAGCCCACCTCAAAGTGACATCTCCCACGCCTGGACCTTGCTGATAGTCGCGCTGCCGGCCTCGACCGCGAAGCCCAACCGCCCCCCCGGTCTGTGGTCCATCGTGAAGCACTGGATGTGCTCGTCGTCAATGTAAAGCTCCACGTGCGCATCGCGCAGCAGGAGCCGCCAGCGCGCCGGTTCGTCAGGCGTGAAGTCGTACGGCTTGGCATCCTGCATCTTGAAGGAATAGCCGTCGTAGCGCCCGACCGCCACCCGCCCGTCGCTCTGCGCGAACAACAGGGTCCCCTCGTTGACCGTCTCACCTTCCACAAACAGCCCCGCCCCGGAAATCGCGGCATCGGAAGCGTGCACCGTCACCTCCGCCTCCAGTATGACACCGCGTGCAGTGTCATACTTCGCCGGCAGGATGGCCAGGCCCCCCGATACCGCGCTGAGCTGCGCCTGTCCGACCTCCAGGGAACATGCGTCCTCCTGCAGGGCGTACAATTGGCTTCCTTCCAAGACGACAGGCATTTCCCTTCCCTTCAGCGCCTCGTTGCCCGTCCACCAGTGCAGACTCAGTAGACCGGCGTCGTCGCGCTGCACCGACTTCAATGGCGAAAAGTAAATGTCCTCCGGACCGGCGTGCCCACTGCGCGGAACCGTGTGGTGATTGAGCAACAGTTCGTCGCCGCAGCGATAAAAGCGGGCAAAGTATGTATAGAGGACGGGGCTGCTGCCCAGGAACGGGGCCTGCCCGGGATCCAGTACATAAGGTCCCGCCTGGCTGTCCGAATTCAACACAAACATCCCCCCCTCGCCTGCAGGCAGCCGCGAACGCTGGCGGGCGCCCAGCGGCGCAGACCCTACCCCCAGCAGCATGTAGTAACGGTCGCCGAACTTCTCAACCGCCCCCACCTCAACGCGGTCCCCCCACACGCCGGTCTCGATCACCGGCGGCGCCGCGCGAAAGTGCCGGCCATCGTCAGAGACGACACACCCGGCCGTCCCGCACAACCCCGCCGGACCGTGCCGCGCCACGGCCGTCAGAAAGCCAATGTAACCCTCACCCTCTTCGCGCGGCAGCGCCCAGATGCAGTCCCAACGCGGCCTGGTGAAGGTAGGGTCTTCATGGTACCAGCGTGAATCGGCCCGGCAGATGTACTCCTCGTCCGGCAGGCGCGTCCAGTGCAGTAAATCGTCTGATTCGGCAAAGAAGATCTCCTGTATGCCGGCCCGCTCCTCCGAAAAGTTGAGCATGAACTTCTCCCCCACCCGCCAGACCATGCCGGTGCCCATCCAGACCGCGTCATCCGCCTTGTGGATGATTTCGCCGTGGTCTTCAAAGTGGACGCCGTCCTCCGATACTGCCACGCTCATCCCGTCCCAGCGTACGTCGGCGAGCGAGTTGCTCAGGTAAAAGAGGTAATGCTTGCCCTCGTGGTAGTAGAGCCAGGTATCCCACATGCGCGCGACAATGCTGGGTTTGAAGATCATTTTGGCTTCCTTTCCGGTCGGAGATGTACAAGCTGAAGGACTGGAGTTCTACCCCTTAACGCCCGTTATCACGATGCCCTGAATGTAATGCTTCTGCGCAACGAAGAAAAGGAGTACCGGCGGCAGCATCGCAATAAAGGAGACCACCATCAGTTCCGACCACAGCACGCCATGCGCAGCTCGCAGGAAAGAGAGCGCGATCGCTAGCGGAAAGGTTTCCATCCTGCTCAAATAGATCAACGGCCCCAGAAACTCATTCCACGCCCAGGTAAAAGCGAAGATGGCGGTGATGCCCAGGGCCGGCTTGCTCAACGGCAGCATGATACGAAGGAACAACCCAATTACGCCGCAGCCGTCGATTCGCGCCGCGTCGTCCAGCTCGCGTGGGATGGTGGTATAGAACTGACGAAGTAGAAAAACAAAGTAGGCGTTAGCAAAAAAGTGGGGAACAATCAGCGGGTTGTAAGTGTTTATCCAGCCGAACTTGGAAAACAGGATAAAGAGAGGGATCATCGTTACCTGCTGCGGCAGCATCATCGTACTCAGTACAATAATGAAAAGGACACGGCTTCCTCGAAAGGTCAGGCGGGCAAAAGCGAAGGCAACGACAGCATTGGAAAGAACCGTCCCCAGAGTGATCATGAGGCTCATGTACATCGAGTTGCGCACAAACACCACGAACGATACTGGGAAGATCGTCACCGCCCGAACGTAGTTTGACCACACGAACGGGTCCGGAATCCATATCGGCGGAAACTTGGTGATCTGGTGCGGCGGCTTAAGCGATGTGGAGAGCATCCACGCCAGGGGAATCATTACGATGATCCCTCCGGCAATAAGTACGGCGTGGATAAAGAACGTTTGCGTTCTCCGGCTTCGCTCTATGCTCGCACGCGAACTGCCCATACCGACTGCCGCGCCGCTCATGACCTCTGACCTCCGATCTCTGTCTCATAGTAGACCCACGCCTTGGACGATCGGAAGAGAACTAACGTAAAGACCAGGAGTATAAGGAAAAAGATCCAGGCGTACGCGCTGGCATACCCCATCCGGTACTGCCGGAAGGCCACCTGATACAGATAGAGAACCATCATGAGCGTGGCGTTTGCAGGGCCGCCCTTGCCCTCGGTCATCACGTACACGTTTGTGAATACCTGTGATGACCAGATAATCTGCGTGACCACCACAAAGAACAAGGTCGGACTGATCATCGGGATCGTAATGCTGCGGAAGCGCCGCCAAATGCCGGCCCCGTCAATGGTCGCGGCTTCGTACAGTTCGGTGGGAATGCCCTGCAGCCCGGCCAGGAAGATGAGCATATTGGATCCCGCGCCCCACACGCTCATGAGGACTAGGGCCATCTTCGCCGTACTCCTGTCGAACAACCAGCGCGGTCCCTCGATTCCCACCAGCGACAGCGCCCAGTTGATTAGACCGAATTCAGGCTGAAACAGCCACAGCCACAACAGCGAAGTGGCAATGCCGGGAATAACTGCAGGCAGATAGTAAACGACTCGGTAGGTGGGCTGCCCGGAAATGTTCTGGTTGAGCAGCATCGCGATGAAAAACCCGGCGCTGATCGTCAGAGGGATACTGAGGAAAACGTAATAGGCCGTGTTGTAAAGCGTCGTCCAGAAGAGCGTTCGCGTCGTGTCAAAGGAGAGGAGTTTGGTGTAGTTCTCCAACCCCACAAACTCCAGCGTGAACAGGTCCGTCTCAGTAAAGCTTAGGCCCAACGAAGTCAGCATGGGGCCGAGAATGAACGCCAGAAACCCTATCACCCATGGTGAGACCAGGAGATACGCGATCAACTCCTCCCGCTGCCGCAATGTGCGGCGCGACCAGGCATTCGATGCGAGCAATCTTGCCCATGGAGTCTGGCTGCTCTGAATTTCGGCGCTCATGTTTTGGGCCTGCCTTCCAATCCCGAGTTACAAGAATGGAGCGGGTAGGGATAAGAGGACAAGGAGAAGGAAAGGCACTGTTCTACCTCGTTTAGGGGTCTCACCTACTCCTCTCCATCATCCCCTTAAATCCAGCTTTCTCAGGCGAATATCTCGTCGATGCGCTCCACAATCAGATTGACGCCCTCTTCGAGGCCTATTTCACCGGTCACCCAGATCTGGTCCCAGATTGGACCGAACGCCTCGGAGTTGACCTTGTCGTTCTCCTGGAAAGCCGGGTTCAACCGTGTATGCTCCATGATACGTGAGAAAGCGGCCACGTCGTAGCCTGCTTCCGCTCCCATTGATCGCACGTCCCAGGCATCACCGGCCACGCTGCGCCGCGCCGGCTGCAGTCCGACAATACTCAACGCCATGACCTCCTCAGCCTGCGGCGAGGTCAGGAATCTCACCAGCTGAACAGACGCGTCAGGCTCTTTCGTCTTCTTTGCTATCACGTACCCATTGCAGAAGGTGAGGCCTGCCTTGGTGCCGTCACGTGCCACGGGTAGATCTATGAAGTCCCACGCGAAGTCGTTCTCACGAATGTAGTTGGTCACGGTCCAACTGTGAGATTCCATGAACGCCACCTTGCCGGTCGAAAAGACGTTCCACCATCCGACTTCTGGAATCGACCCGGCTATCGGCGCCACGGGACTGTCACCATAGATCTGATCGTGGTTGAATTTGAGAGCCTCCACCGCCTCTTCACTGTTCAGAAGGCATTTCGTACCGAAGATTTCGGTATTCATCCACTCGCCGCCGTTCATCCAGACGTAGTGTTGAATGTACCCCTGTGCAACGTAATTTCCCCACTGGACGATGTTTCCGCTGTCATCCCGCTTGGTCGTTGCCTCGTATGCCGCAAGGTAGTCGTCCCAGTTCCATTCCCCGTCTGGATGACTGACGCCGGCCTCGTCCAGGAGGTCCTTGTTATAGGCCATCACGACCGTTGATACGTATTTGGGCATACCGAAAAGCTGCCCGTCCAACAGATGGGCATTAACCAAAGCTGGATAGAAGTCCTCCAGGTATTCGCTTTCGAAATAATCGTCCAGCTGCAGCAGCTGTCCCTTCTGCAACAGGTTATAATTGATGTTGTCCCATACGAACATGACATCGGGTGAATCGCCGGCCACCGCCTGCGTATAGAGTTTGTCGGCATAGTCGGGCGATTCGGCATTCTCAAAGGTGACGTTGATGCCGGGATTTCCTTCCTCAAAACTGGGAATGATTTCATCCGTCCAGAATGCGATCCCCTCAGGACCAACCCAACTACCCTCCGCCAGTCTGATCTCGATAGGCTCCTCGGCCATCGACGCCCCCGAATCTTCAGGGGCGGCCGCCGGGGCAACGCAGGCCGCGAGCAGCCCGCCGCCTGCCGTCGCCACGGACAGGCTCAAAAAATCGCGTCGGTTCATTCGATTTGCCATGGTTCCTCCTGATTCAGAATTAGGACAGCTTCTTGACGGCTGCGATGCAGTCCCTATCAGTCCACCACCATCTCTTGTTACCGCTTAAGGTGGAATCTTGAATCCTTACAGCTCCTGCCAGTCTCCTGGAGTAGGATGGGAGCGGTGAGGAAGCTTCCTCACCAGTTCTAGGGAGAAGCTCGCCCCGATTCCTCAGATCAGGCCAGCGTGCTTTCTTTCGCGTATCTTTCGAACAAGAACGCAGCAGGAAGCACGCCGGCCTGGGGCCGTCAAGGTTCAAGTCTGGACAGGGTCCAATGCGCCCGGATTCAACGTCTGTCCGGGCTGACCATCTGCACGGCTATCAGGCGAAAATCTCGTCGATGCGTTCAACGATCAGGTTAATGCCTTCTTCCAGGCCAATCTCAGCAGTAATCCAGATTTGGTCCCAGATCGGGCTGAAGACCTCAGAGTTGACCTTCTCATTCTCCTGGAACGCCGGGTCAAGACGGGCATCGTCCATGATGCGAGAGAATGCAGCCACATCGTAACCGGCCTGCGCCCCCATTGAATCTACATCCCAGACCTCGCCTGCAACACTGCGCCGCGTCGGCTGCAGTCCCACGATGCTCAGCGCCATCGCCTTCTGCGCTTCAGGCCCCGTGAGGAACCTTACCATCGCCACCGCCGCGTCCGGTTCCTGCGTCGCTCTTGCGACGCCGTAGCCGTCGGCAAACGTCAGGCCTGCCTTCCCACCGTCATTGGAAACCGGCAGGTCGGTGAAGTCCCAGTTGAAATCGTTCTCGCGTACATAATTGGTCACAGTCCAACTGTGGGATTCAGCAAACGCGATCTTCCCTGTCGAGAAGATGTTGTGCCAGCCGACTTCCGGAACTGAACCTGCAATCGGCGCGACCTGATTATTGCCGTAGATCAGGTCGTAGTTATACTTTAGGGCCGCAATGGCTTCTTCGCCGTCAAGAAGGCACTTTGTACCGAACAGCGGCGCGTTCATCCATTCGCCCCCGTTCATCCAGACGTAATGTTCCATATACTGCTGTGCTACATATCTGCCCCACTGGACGATTTCGCCGCTGTCATCACGCTTGGTCGTCGCCTCGTAGGCGATCACGTAGTCGTCCCACGTCCATGTGCCGTCAGGATATTCGACACCGGCCTCGTCGAGGATGTCCTTGTTGTAGGCCATCGCCACTGTCGATACATACTTGGGCATACCGTACAACTTCCCGTCCAGCAGATGAGCGTCCAGTTTTGCCGGATAGAAGTCCTCCAGGTCCGCACTGTCGAAGTAGTCGTCCAACTGGAGGAACTGTCCCTTCTGCATCAGGTTATAATTGACGCCGCCCCAGACGAACATCACATCCGGCGCGTCACCTGCCACTGACTGCGTATACAGCTTATCCGCATAGTCGGGCGACTCCGCGTTCTCAAATGTCACATTGATGCCTGGATGACCTTCTTCAAACGCCGGGATGATCTCATCGGTCCAGAACGCGATGCCCTCAGGACCCACCCAACTTCCCTCCGCCAGCCTAATCTCCACTGGCTCCTCGGCCATGCCGGCCCCCGCATCATCCGTGGCCGGGGCAGGAGCAACGCAGGCCGCAAGCAGCCCGCCTCCGGCAGTCATCGCCGACAGTTGCAGAAAACTACGTCGAGTGAAACGCTTGCTCATCTTCTCCTCCTGAAATGTGTTCAGAGTCTCCAATACATTCATGTTATGGCATCCCATTAGTGGCCCATAGTTCGAGCCCTGGTCGCCACTCTCATGTCTGGTTTGTGCATTATCCAGGCGCTGCCGGGTCTCACAGTCCTGCTCTCTCAAAGATCGATGCGGCAGCCCCAATCAGTCCCGAATCCGCCCCCATTGCCGCCGGGTGAATGGGCAAACCGCGGCTGTTCTCAGCCCAAATGTGAGCCCGTGTCGAAGCGACGAAGCTGTCCCAGTAAAGCCCCCCTGACGATCCAAGCCCGCCGCCAACCACGATCGCCTCTGGGTCCATCACGTTGATGAGAAACGCAACACTGTTGCCGAGCGCTTCACCCGCGCTACGGACAACACGTACAGCTGCCTCGTCTCCCCTCGCCGCTGCTGCCGTTACATCCTCGCCCATTCTCGCTGCCCCTGAACTGTACCGATTATATCTCGCTACCAGAGCAGGGCCGCTGGCAATCTCTTCCAGAATGGGATTAACTTCTGTGCCGCAAACATCGCATTCCACGGTGAACGGACTGCTGGCCATGACCAGGGCATTGCCGCGAGCTCCTGCGAACGGGCGACCATCCTGGACCAGCGTACTCGAAATGCCCGTTCCCACCGTGACATAGACAAAGAGTCTGTACCCCCGTCCGGCGCCGGACATCGCCTCAGCCAGAGCCCCTGCCCGCACGTCCGACTCGACGATGGCTGGCGCAAGGCGAAAAAACTCTCTCTGAACCGACATCCCTTGCCAGTCTAGCGAATGGGAACTGGTAATTTCCCCCTCTGGATCAACCAGTTCGGGCACGCCCACACCGATGCCGAGCAGATCCAGGTTCCTTTTCCCTGCTTCCTCCATCATCCCCTCGGCGAGGGCCAGCGTATCGCACAAGACCGCCTTGCCCCCTCGCTGCGGCAACGTCGGGATCGTTCGGCGGGAGAGGACAGAGCCGGAAGGGTGGGCTACGAGTCCGGCGGCGATCTTGGTTCCCCCCACATCCAGGCCGATGGCCCAGGCCGCAGGATCAGGGTTCTCTACCATTGGAGAACACTTCCGGAACGTCAGGCGAATACCTGGGAGCAATCCCGCAGAGAAACGACGCTGCTGCGTCCGACATGTTGTAGTACTGGTGCGGTGTGCCTTCCGGGACGAAAAAGCCATCACCTGGCTTGAGCTCAAACCAGCGCGGCCCGTCGTTTTCCGGAACGCGCACGTTCAAATCTCCCTCTAGGAGGTATAGACTCTCATCGCCGGCGTGCACCTCGATATCGCTGCGCTGCCCTGCCATCAATTGCATCTTCCCCACCGTCAGATGCTCCGTCGCCGCCAGTATTCCCACCAGCAACTGCTGCTCCGCCCCCTCCAGCCGCCACAATAGGTCCCTGACGCGTACCGGCCGGATCGTGAAATTCTCCGCGGCTTGCGCTTGTGCTTTTGGCCAGCGGCCCATCCACTGGTCCTGAGAATACTTTGGCGATGTCAGATTCGGCTTCGTCTGCGCGTATGACCCCGACGTGCCCTGAGAGGGCGGCGGTGCAAAGAACTCGATGACACGCAGCGGTTCACTACTGAAGTTGAAGGCATGATGCCACGTGTCTCGGCGAAAGAAGGCCGCTTCGCCCTGCCCCACGCGATGCACTTCACCTGTCTCCGGATTGCTCAGCACCATCACCCCGCTGAACACGTACATCACCTCGTCTGCAGCAAAGATGGTACGGTAGTTGTCCGAGTGCCTGAAGGCCCCGCCAGGCGGCAGCCCAAAGACCAGCTGGTGGATCTTACTGCTGGAAACGTATATCCAGTCGGCCACCTCCCCCGACTCCTCGTCGCCCCAGAGGTGACGCGTCACCGTTTCATAGGGGATATGCGCCGGGCCGTCGAATGTGGGTCGCGGCGACGCCGAATAGCTCATCAGCGCTGCGTCCAGTCGTGGACAAGGTGCTCCGCTATTTCCTCTACCTCCTCCTCCTCCTCGAATGTAGGCGGCGTGAACGTACTCCCGAGCTCCTTAGATTGCCCGTCGCGACCAGACTCCTGCGCCTTGAGCATGATCTCCAACACATGGTAGGCGTGCTCCGGCTGTACAATCGGCGTCGTGCCCTCTTGTATGCACTCAATCAAATGACGTATGCCGTCCGTCCAGGTCCAGCTCCGGTCCGTGCCTTCATGAATCTGCCACGCGCCGACATCGTTGCGCCACAGTTCATATCCAGTTGGCGCCCAGTCGTCGCCCGTCATCTGGATTGTTCCCTGGCTGCCATAAACTTCGACGGCGGGGCTTCGGTACTTCTGCATCGTGAAACCTGTCGTCACAACCCCGAATACATTCTCGCCCCAATCGATCAACACATGGGCGTTATCTTCGGCCTCCACCTGCATCATCTTACCTCCGACCACCCGCTCGGGAATCGCCACGCCAGTCATTGCCATGACCCGCTTGGCGGGCCCAAGCCAGCCCGTTAGGCAAGTGATGTTGTACACACCGAGGTCGAACAGCGCGCCGCCGCCTTCGAGGTAAAACCACGGCCTCCAATCCGGCCCTGAATGACCGTAGCGGGCCCGCGCCATCAGCACCTTGCCAATATCTCCCCGGTGAATGTGACGCCACATCGTCTGATAGGTGTTACTCAGGACAACATGGGGGGCGCATACGAGAAGGCCCGGACTGCTCTGGGCCATTTCCACGATCTCTGCCGCTTCCTCAAGAGTCACCGCCATCGGTTTTTCTACCAGGACATGCTTCCCCGCCGCCAGTGCCGCCCGCGTGATCGGGCCGTGCTCGAGCATCGACGTCAGAACCATCACAACGTCGACGTCGGAATCGATCACCTCCTCATAGTCCGTCGTAAAACGTTCTATGCCAAGCCGGTCCTGGACAACCGGCCCGACTTCCTCCCTGATGTCGCAGGCAATGGTTACGTCGACAGTGCCTGTCGCCCGCATCGGCTGGATAAGCCTCATATAGGGGCGCTGCATCACGCTGCCGCAGCCAACGATCCCGATGCGTATGGCTTCGGTCATCGATTGCATCTCCTGTTTTGCATCCCGATCCTTTTGCCAGCTGGTTTGCGGTGGCAGGCAGTTCGGGAAATGTCTCTGACAGCTGAATGACTAGGCGGCCGAAGTCCGGATCTTATGGCGCGCGAATCGCTTCTCGCGCATCGCCACGTGCGCCTCTTCCGAGCCGTCGTGGCTGGTACCGAACCAGTAGTCGAACGGCATGTCCGGCTCTCCGTAGTTGCACTCGAAGTAGCGGTGGTGCAGCTGGTGGAAATAGGATGCCCCCGCCAGGTTGTACTTTCCGTTGACGATAACCGCCTCAAACCCGGCATGTCCCTGCGCCGGCGTCAGCCCCGCGTGCTGCAGGTTGAACACCACATGAATCGGATGCGACGGGATGATCCAGTGAATCGCAGCACAGCTGAAGTAGAGAATGTGCTCGATCGGGTGCATCGACAGCCCTGACCACGGACCGACATTTATGTTGCGGTGGTGCAAATAATGCCCGGCCTTGTAGAGCGGCGGCCAGTGCAGGAAGCGATGTACCCAGTAGAAGTGAAACAGCCTCCACATCGGTATCGCCAGCATAACGAGGACAAACCAGACCGGATGCACGCGCGGATCCAGATAGGGAATGTACTGATTTGCGTATAGCCACAGCGTTACCACTTCGTACGCAGTCCAAATCGTGCCGCCGCTGACACAACTCCAGAAAATGTTGTCGAACAACTGATTGCCGCCCAGGAACTGCTTCTTACCTTTCGCCATCCAGTCCGGCGTGTACTTGAACTGGAACCCCTGCTTCTTGCGCGCCCACAGCCACACGTGCCATGCGCTGACGAATACGATTAACATAATCTGGTTGCGCACGAAGATATACGCGATCCAGTCAGCTTTGAACGTGGTCATGCGCGACATCTCCGGCTGTAGGTAGATGACCGTCAACGCCGCCAGGACCATATAGATCAGATGCCAGGGAAACAGGTAATTCCAGAGCCACTTCGCCACTTTCATCGGCTCCGGTGGCCACGCGAAAACCGGGTTGGGCAACTTTTGACCTTCCGGCTGCCAGTACCCGCGCTCGTCGCGCGGCATGCCATCCATCAAGCCTTCTCGTTCAGCGCTAATGTCTGCCACGACTCTCCTCCTTTGTGCTAGTCACCGGGGTCCACCCTCTTTGAAAGCTTCCTTCTGCAATTTATGTCGTCACGCACAATTGTACTGAAATTCAGTTTTATCGCAACGGTGACTTTCCTTTCAGCGGCACGCTCAGCTATGCTCCTCCACCGGAACGCCGGCCAGCAGCCCGCTACTGTGCATATCAATCCACTCGTCCAGGAATACCTTGTTCCAGTGGTCGGTCAGTGGATGGTCCAGCATATCGCGGTAAACCGTCCACATGGTGACCAGCTCGTCGGCGCCGTCGCGGAAGGCCGCGTACGCAGTCTCCACCGAGCGTACAAGCGCCGCCATGATGTAAGGCCGGTCGTCCCATCCTCTGAACATGCCCGCGCATTCGCGGATCAGCCTGGTCGGGTCGCCGCCCATCTCGCGCACCGGGTCGCAGAACGGCAAAATATGGTCGACGCCGGCCTGTGCAACCGCCGCAGCCTGCGTCAGCGAGAACACCGTCGTGCAAAAAGTCTCGACCCCCTCCTGTCTCAGAATGCTGAACGCCTTGAGTCCGTTGAGCGTGCATGGGATCTTGAGAATGATCTGCGGCGACATGTCGGTGAAGACCTTCCCCACCGCCAGCAACTCCTCAACCGTGTGGCCGTCAATCTCCATGACGACCGGCTTATCGGTCATCGCCAGGTAAGCCTCGATCAGCGCGATGACGCTTCCATACGGCTTGGCGTACTGATTGAGCACCACCGTGTTGGTGACGATGCCCTCGATGCCCAGCGGCATGAACTCCTCCAGGTCCGCCGGCGGCCCGGCCAGCCAGATCGTTGGCCCGCGCCCCGTGGAACGTGTCTTGTTTACGAGACCCTTCTCTTGCATTGTTTCTTCCTCGTTAGTATTGAATCTCTGTTGGTAACTGTTGAGTCCTTGCCCAATGGCGCCCATGTTTCAGCATGGCGAAAGATGCATCTCTCTTCTCACACCTCTTTACTCTCTCCTCGCTTTTGGGCGGTCGGGCCTAGTCGGCCCTCCCTTGTGCGGGGGCTCCGCCCCCGCAACGCCCCCTCTCCTGTCCGCGCCGTAGCGAGTGAGTGGCTAATTTGAAGTTGTCGGCTCGCGGCGGCCGGGCTTCACCCCCCTCCCCCCGCATCTTGGCAGATTCCGAGTACGTGCCGGCGCTGGCAAGACAGGCGAGGCAACGCCCACATAGCCCCAACGTTCACCGCCATGACAATCGAGAGCCCGCTACACAAATACTGACGGTACATTCCCCCCAGACAGACCGCACACAGTACACACACGAAACATGGCTCAGCAGTTACCTCTGTTGAATGATGTATGAGAGCCGGAGTAACGCATTCGACTGGAATGGCTGAATCTGTGCGCGAGCTTTTCTTCTTCAGATGGCCACTCTCATTCCGTTACCGCGAGCCTTTAATGATAGGTCGCCTGGTCATCGGCCACGCCCGCATGTATGCCTCCAGAACTATTCATCCGTCTCGGGTTCTTCATCTCCGAAGGTCTCAATGTGAAACCGAATCGCAGATGTGATGTCGGCAACTGCCTCTTCGAAAGAATCCCCCTCGCCAACGACAGCGCCCTTCAGGCCAACTGCATAGGCGACATAGCCGTCTTCATGCTTTTCGACTATGACATCTAATAGACGCATCAGACACTTTTTCCCTCTCCACACGGATCCGATTCGGTCTGCGAGATCTGTGCGTCTCGAAGCCTCCCCTTGCAGAAATCTCCCGGTCCACCTGTTCTGAGCACGGTCACGCTATCCATCCTGTTCGTCACCGTCCGGCGATTATCGGATGAATCGCGTGCTCCCAGGGGCCGCCCTCCTCCATCTCCTCCGCCGCCCCCGCCGCGTCATGGCTTCCCGTAAAACGCGTATAGTCCGGAATGTAAATGATGGCGAAGGCCCGCCGCGGCTTGTCCGTACGGTTGGGCCCGGCGTAGTGAAAGGTGCAGCCATGGTGAAACGTTAAGCCCCCTGCGCGCATCGGCATCGCCACCGGCTCCGGCACCTCATAACCCTGCTCCTTGAACCGGTCCACGACGCTGTCGTCCTCGTCGGTCAGGCTGATAGGATCCAGCCTGCCGTGCTTGTGCGTGCCGGGCACAAAGTGCAGGCAGCCGTTCTCGACGCTCACGTCGTCCACCGCGATCCAGGCCGACAGCGCGCCGACCGGGTCCATCGGCCAGTAGGGGGCGTCCTGGTGCCAGTTCGTCTGCTTGCTCTCCTGGCCCGGCGGCTTGATCATCGCGTGGTCGTGGTAGATGCGCACGTGCTGGCAGCGGCTCAACTGGCGCGCGTACTCACCCAAACGCGAGTCAAACGCGATCTCTTTCGCCTGCCAATAGTCGGTCCATAAGTTGATCATCTGATTGAAGACGCGTTCATAGTCTTCGGAAAAGCGCCCCCCCATCTCGGCGCCGCGAATTCGCTCGCGTTCGCTGGCGACCGCATTGTCCAGCGCCTGCCTCAACGAGGCCATCTCCTCCGGCGAAAAGAAATCGTGATACTGAATGTAGCCATTGTTCTGGAAGAACTCAATCTCGGCAGGGTCAACCACAATCTCGGTCATTCTTCTGTGTCCTGTTTCACTGGTTTATCTCCTGTTGGGAATCTCTTTCTCCTGAGCCGCTTCCCGGTCCTCGTCTCTTACCGGGCATAAGGATCGGCTGCATCGCGCAGCCCGTCGCCCACAAAATTGAAGGCCAGCACCGCGATCACCACCAGCAACCCAGGGGTGAGCAGCCACGGCGCCAGCACCACCGCCTGCAAATTCTGCGCCTCCCGCAGCAGCACCCCCCAACTGAGAGCCGGCGGCCGCATGCCCAAGCCCAAAAAGCTGAGACTGGTCTCGCTCAAAATCATCGCCGGAACGGCCAGAGTCAGTGAGGCGATTATATGGCTGAGAAACGAAGGCGTCATGTGGCGAATGATGATGCGTCCTTCCGACGCGCCCGCGAAGCGGGCCGCCTGCACAAAGTCCTCCTCCCGCAACGACAGAAAGCGCCCGCGCACCACCCGAGCCAGACCGGTCCAGCCAATCAAGGAGAGAATTATCGTAATGGCAAAATAGACCCTCGTCACCGGCCAGTCCTTGGGAATCGCCGCGCTCAGCGCCAGCCACAGCGGTATGCTGGGCATCGCCCGAATGAACTCGATGATTCGCTGTATCAATATGTCGGCAGTACCGCCGTAGTATCCCGAGATTCCACCGATCAGAACGCCCAGCACAAAGCTGAGAATCACGCCCACCAGCCCAATCGAGACCGATATCCGCGTCGCCGCCAGCAAACGCGACAGCACGTCCCGCCCCAACCGGTCCGCGCCCAAAAGGAATACCGTGCCCTCGTTGCTTTCCAGCCCGAACAGATGCAGATCGGTCTCCATCACGCCCCAGAACTTGTACGGATCGCCGTGCACCATGAACTTGATCGGATGCTTGACCGACTCGTCCACTTCAAAGATCTTGCGGAATGTCTCAGGATCGCGCCCACTTTTCAAGCCGTACACAAACGGAGGAAAATGAAACCCCTCTTCATCGAAAAACTGTAGCCTCTGCGGCGGCGCATAGGCCGACTGCACGTCGTGGCGCAGCGGGTCGTATGGCGCCAGAAACTCCCAGGTCAGAGCCGCCAGATAGAGCAGAATCAGCACGACACTACTCAACAACGCCATCTTGTGCCGGCGAAAGCGCCACCACATCAACTGTCCCGGCGTTGCGACAAAGACCCTTTCCCGCTCGCTCGGAACTTCGTCAAACGCCGCGTCATCCAGATGAGTCGATTCGGGCCTTTCAGCAGTTTCCTGCGTCATGGCTTCTCCCCGCGCCGGTACCGGCTAAGAGGCTCTGGCGTCAACCACCCAGCTCACTGTGCTTCCATTCGGATTCGAGGGTCGAGAACGGCCAGCAGAAGGTCCGATATCAATGTGCCCACCACCGTCAGCACGCTCAACATCAGCAAAAAGCTGGCCGCCAAATACATGTCCTGCGTCATCAGCGCCCCCAGCAGCATCGGCCCGGTGGTGGGCAAACTCAGCACGACCGAGACAATCGTGGCGCCCGAAATCAAATTTGGCAGCGTCCAGCCGACCGTACTTACGAAAGGATTGAGCGCAACCCGCACCGGATATTTCCGAACCAGCACCTGCTCTTTCAACCCCTTGGCGCGCGCCGTTTCCACATACGGCTTGTTAAGCTCGTCCAGCAAATTGGCGCGCATTGTCCGGATCATTTCGGCCGTGCCAGCTGTTCCCAGGATGAGCAAAGGCAGCCACAAATGGGTGAGCATGTCCAGAAACTTGGCCAGGCTCCACGGCGCGCCCCGATACTCCTGAGAAAAAAGGCCGCTCAATCGCAGGCCGAACTGGTCGAACGCGTACCACATGATCACCAGCGCTATCAGGAAATTGGGTAGCCCCAGGCCGATAAAGCCCAGCGTAGTGAAGATGTAGTCGCCAATCGAATACTGGTTGACCGCCGAATAGACGCCGATCAAAAAACCCACGACCCATGTAAAAAGTATCGTGGACAGACTGATGAAGAAGGTCAGCGCCAGCCTTTCCCAGATCAGCGCCTCAACCGGTACGTTCCATTCAAACGAAAAGCCGAAATTGCCCCGCAATATGTTCGTCACCCACTGCAGATAGCGCAACGGGACTGGTTTATCGAGGCCGAACTGCTTGCGTAGCGCCTCGAGCCGCTCCTGGTCGACGGGGTCGCCGCCTGCCGCCAGGTTGGCTGCGTACGCGTCGAGATAGTCGCCCGGGGGCAACTCAATCACCAGAAAAGTTACAATGGTGATGAAGAAAAGCGTCGGTATCAGGAGCAGGATTCTGCGAACGATGAACGCGAGCATTCCGTTGCCGACTCTGAGTGTCCTTCCGACGAGCTTGCAGTGCGCGGGGCGGTTGGCATTATATACGCTGTGAAGCAGGAAAAGCAAACGAATTCCGGAAGCCGGGTGCATCCCAATATAGGGGTACAGTCTCTGACTCTTTCTCAAGCGACCAACCCAGTCTAATCCGCTAACGACCCTGAGTCAGAAGAAGCGCCGCCTCTGACCATTGGATATGCTTTTCTGGGCGGTCGGGCCTATTCGGCCCTCCCTTGTGCGGGGGCTCCGCCCCCGCAACGCCCCCTCTCCTACAACATGCCTCGTCGACCGGGTGTCGTCATTGGAAACGGGTGCCTAATTGAAAGTGCCTAGCCAGACCACGTCCCGCCAGTCCCATTAGATCCCCGTAAATGCCGGCCTTGTGCCTGCCCTGTGCCCCTCGAACAACCGGATCACAATATCGCCCACCGCCGCAGCGCATTCCCCGCCTGACCCTCTTCGCTCCAAAACTGGGACGCACACGAAAACGCGGCCTGAATGGTTTGGCTGGAACTGTCCACGTGTGCAAAGCTATACGCCTGCTGCGCTTGGCCCCCGAGGAAGCCGCTTTCTCAAAGCTGAAACACTGTTACGGGCCGGGCTGTCGCCGCCGCAGATACATGAGGCTCACCGTAATGTGGACATCGCAATGTCATTCAACCACCCTTTCCCAACGACCAGACCCCCCATATCCATTGCAGAGAGCGACAAAAAAATATCGCACCTCGATCTCCCCCAACTGCAATGGTGGCCCATCGTACCCTCCCTCGGGCACCATTCGATGAAAGCCGCCTACGAGGCCGATACACTTGAATTGAGCGCGGTGACAGAAATGTCCGCAACCAGCCTCGCCAGAATTCATAACCTGGACTGCGTCGAGATCGCCGTGCGGGAACGAGCGATACGCGAAGACTGGGATGTGCCCGGCAGTCCAAGCCTCTTCTATGCAAGGCTCGACGAAAAGGAGACGAGATGGCTGGGCGTTGTTCAGCAAATGGACGACAGAAAAGTGCTGCGAACCTTCAAAGACAAATGGTTTGAAGCAGACTGGGGCCGTGGTGCGAATCGCAAGATCTGTGACGACGGCCGCTACCGGCGCCAGCCTGATGGCTCATTTCGCACGAGCCGCGGGCAGGGCATAGGCGTCGGAACTTACGACGTTACCATCGGCGCCCGGACGTTCCACTGCCTGCGCGTCTGGGACACCCTTGGGTCACCCCCGAGCGAACGCCAGGAGTTGGCCGAAGCTTTCATTGAAGAAGGTGGGCGCGTCGTGTTCTATCGCCAGTACCGGGGCAGGCAGATGGGCCCAGGAGATACCGACTGGGCCATCAAGTACCCGGAAAATCTGAAGATCGTCATCGACGGCTGCGTCTATGTTCACTGCAACTGCACGGGCAGGGCGCACGATCTCATTACAAACACCGCCATCGGCGCTGATCTGCCGAGAATGACGTTCTGAAGTGAACAGATAACGCCCCATCCTTCAGAAGAAATTTACGCAAACTGCCCGTCTTCCATTTCGGCCGCGCGAAAATGCCCGTCGACTTCAAGAACACGCCTCCGGAACAGGAAGTGCGAAGGCTTCCCTTGTCCTGCCATGCCGGCAGACGAGATGCCCCACACTCCACCGCGCGTTTGACATCCATCCAAACTTCCCTATAATGCTGACACTGTCAGCCCAATGCGCCAGCCGTAGTCCTCAGACCCGAACTTGTGCTTTCCCACAAGAGCCGCTTTCGTGCCCTCCATCCGAGTCAGTTCCGTCCGTCAACTATTCAACGACGGCAATCACAATGCGTTCACCGACCTGTGCCGGTTCGGTGAACGCCTCTATCTGACATTCCGCAGCTGCCCCGACGGCCACATGCTCTTCACCACGTCGCGCATCGTCGTCATGGCCAGTGACGACGGAACGGACTGGAATCAGGTCCATTCCTTCAGCGTCGCCAACCGGGATGTCAGAGACCCCCACTTTCTGGTCTTCGACAACAAGCTGTTCGTCTACACCGGCGCCTGGTGGGTGACGCCCGGAAACGCCGAGGACAGGGACGTCAACGATCATCTTGGCTTCTGCGCCTGGAGCAAAGACGGCGAGAACTGGCACGGGCCGCGCATGTTGGACGGTACCCACGGCCATTACATCTGGCGCGCGGCCGCACACAACGGATTGGCCTATCTCAACGGCCGCCGCATCCGCAATTTCGACGTGCTTGCCCGGCGCGACGAGCCCCCGGAGTGGATGGAGTCCTGGCTGCTGCAAAGTTTTGACGGATTCACATGGACGCCGCTCAGCCTGATTCAACCCGCCCACGGCGACGAAACCGCGCTGCTTTTCGAAAACAACGGCGACCTGCTTGCGGTCGCTCGCGCCGGCGGCCGGCCGGCTCAACTTTGCCGTTCCCGCCATCCCTTCACAAACTGGGCGTGCACCGATCTGGATAGGCACATCGGCGGCCCGCTCCTTGTCCGCTGGGGAAATCAGATCCTGGTCGGCGGGCGCAAGCACACCGAAGACGGTCCCGTCACCGCCCTGTATGAATTGGTCGGCACAGAGCTGGAGGAAATCGCCGTCCTTCCCAGCGGGGGCGACAACTCCTATCCCGGCTTCGTCGAACTGGGACCGGACAGCGCCTTACTATCCTACTACTCGAGTCACGAAGGCAGCGGAACGGGCCTGGCGCCCTCCGCCATCTATCTGGCTTCACTGCAAAAACACTGACGCCTGGTCAATTCCGATTATGTGGTCCTTTATCCTTCGCCGCATCCTGCTGATGGTCCCTACCCTGTTCGTCGTCTCTGTCATCTCTTTCGTCATCATTGAGGCGCCGCCGGGTGACTTTATGGACTCCTATGTGAATGCACTCCTGCAGGAGCAGGAGGCGGTCGACCCGGCCGAAATCGAATCGCTGCGCAAGCGCTACGGTCTGGATGCGCCCACCTACGTCCGTTATTTCCGCTGGCTTGGCAACATCATGCAGGGCAACCTGGGGCGCTCGCTGGAATGGAACCAGCCCGTTAGCAAACTGGTCGCCGACCGCCTGCCTTGGAGTCTTGCCATCTCGGTCGCCTCCTTTTTCCTTGCCTACGCAATCGCAATCCCGATCGGCCTCTATTCCGCCACCCGTCAATACTCGCTTGGGGACTATTTCTTCACCCTGATCGGTTTCATCGGGCTGGCGACGCCCAACTTTCTGCTCGCCCTCCTCATCCTGTGGTACTACTTTGTTGCCACCGGCAACGTCGCGGTCGGCCTCTTTTCCGACGAATACCTGATCGCGCCCTGGAGCTTCGCCAAGTTCATCGATCTCCTGAAGCACCTCTGGCTGCCGGCCCTGGTCGTCGGCACCGCCGGCACGGCCGGCCTGATCCGCGTCATGCGCGCCAATCTGCTCGATGAGCTGGAGCGGCCCTATGTGATGGTGGCCCGTTCGAAAGGACTGTCCGAGGGCAAGCTCCTCGTCAAATACCCTTTCCGTATCGCCATGAATCCCGTCGCCAGCACCATCGGCTGGACGCTGCCTACACTCGTGAACGGCGAACTGCTGGCCTCACTCGTACTCGGTCTGCCCACCATCGCCCCGCTCTTTGTCGGCGCACTGCTAAGCCAGGACATGTTCCTGGCAGGCAGCGTGGTCATGATCCTGAGCACGCTCACGTTGGTGGGCACGCTGCTTTCCGACATCGTTCTCGCCTGGCTTGATCCCCGCATTCGCGGCGCCATCTGAGACTGAAGTCCGGGCAAAGAAGGCCTTCCAACTCGAATTTGCAAGCCGCAACAGACTGGTAGAACTGCAATGGCCGTAATCGAAGAAAGATTCCAATCGAGCAACACTGGGGTGGACGCCAGCGAAGAGGACCTGTCGGTCGCTACCCAGTGGCAGCTGATTCGCTGGAAGTTCCTGAGGCACAAGGTAGCGGTCGTTTCACTGCTGCTGATAGCAATCTTCTATATCTTTGCTATCTTTGCCGAATTCCTCTCGCCCTACGACCCCGCCCACCACGACACCGATTACATGTTCATGCCCCCGCAGCGGCTGCGCTTCTTCGACGATGGCCAATTTCAGTTGCGCCCCTTCGTCTACGGCATGACTTCCCAGATGGACGAAAACACCTTCAGGACCACCTGGGAGTTGGACAAAACTCAGAAATTCCCCGTCAAACTGTTCGTTCGCGGCGATTCCTATAAACTTTGGGGCCTGTTCGAGAGCAACATCCACCTCATCGGCGTCGAAGAAGGCACCTTCTTCCTCATCGGAACCGACAAGATGGGACGCGACCTTCTCTCACGCATCATCTTCGGCGGCCGCATCTCGCTGTCCGTCGGCCTGCTGGGCATCGCCATCAGCTTCGTGATCGGCGTCATCATGGGCGGCGTCTCCGGCTATTTCGGCGGCGTCACCGACCTGGTAATCCAGCGCATCATCGAATTCCTGCGTTCGATTCCCACTCTGCCGCTTTGGATGGCGCTGAGCGTGGCTCTTCCTCCTACGTGGACCGTCGTGCAGATATACTTTGGCATCGTGGTTATTCTCTCCCTCGTCGGCTGGACGGGGCTGGCGCGCGTCGTGCGCGGCAAGTTCATGTCTCTTCGCGAAGAGGAGTATGTGATGGCCGCCCAACTCAACGGTTCCAATGAGGCCCGCGTCATCTTCAAGCACATGCTGCCCTCCTTCACCAGCCACATTATCGCTTCGCTTACGCTGAGCGTCCCCGGCATGATCCTCGGCGAGACCGCCCTCAGCTTTATCGGCCTGGGCCTGCAGAACCCGGCCATCAGTTGGGGCGTGCTCCTCAAGGACGCCCAGCGGATCATCGTCCTGGCCGACTCTCCCTGGCTCCTTTCCCCCGGCCTGTTCGTCATCATCGCCATTCTCTGCTTCAACTTTGTCGGCGACGGCCTGCGCGACGCCGCCGACCCCTATTCGTCAATCTAGGCAGACCGCCAACCTGTCACATGACCCAGTCACCACTCCTGCTCAGCGTCGACAATCTGGCCACCCACTTCTTCTCGCAAGAGGGCATCCTTGAGGCCGTTGACGGCGTCTCCTTTGACATACACGCCGGCGAGGCCCTGGGCATCGCCGGCGAGAGCGGCTGCGGCAAGAGCGTTACCGCCCAGTCAATCCTGCGTATCGTGCCCAAGAACGGCAAAATCGTTATGGGGGAAATCTCCCTCTTCCAGAACGGTGAATCTGTCGACCTGGTGCAACTGGATGATCGCGGCCAGGAGATTCGCCAGATCCGCGGCGGCGAGATCGCTATGGTCTTCCAGGAGCCCATGGCCGCCTTCAGCATGGTCTACACGATTGGCAATCAGATCACCGAGGTGATCCGGCTGCACCAGGACTGCAGCCAGAACGAAGCGCGTGACCGGGCGATCGAAATGCTGCGGCGCGTGGGTATGCCCCAGCCGGAACAGACCATCGACGCCTACCCCTTTGCACTCAGCGGCGGTATGCGTCAACGCGCTATGATCGCAATGGCGCTCTCCTGCCATCCCGCCTTGCTGATCGCCGACGAGCCAACCACCGCCGTCGACGTTACGATTCAGGCCCAGGTGCTTGAGCTGATGAAGGACCTGCAGCGGGACATGGGCATGGCGCTGATTGTCATCACGCATGACCTCGCTGTCATCTCCGAACTGTGTGACCGCGTCATGATCATGTACCTGGGCAAAGACGTGGAAAGCGCCCCCGCCGATGTCATCTTTCGCGACCCGAAGCATCCCTACACGATCGGTCTTCTGCGCTCCGTACCTGAGCTGGGAGAAGGCCACAGCCAGGAGCTCGATCCGATCTCAGGTTCCGTACCTAGCCCCTATCGCCGGCCGTCGGGCTGTCCCTTCCATCCCCGCTGTCCGGAGTTCATACCCGACGTCTGCGATGTCCACCTGCCGCCCCAGATCGAGTTGGCGGGAGGGCATCGCGTCCGCTGTCATCTGTATGTCCAGGACTGAGAACATGGCGCAAGCAGATGCTGTTCCAAACGGCACGAATACAACCACGCATTCTCCGCCTGGCCGGCTGCCCCAGCAACTTGAAGGCAGCAAGGGATTGCCCGGCGCCGACAATGTCCTTGAAGTAACCGACCTGCGTAAGTATTTCCCCATCCTGCGCGGCTTCTTCCGTCGCCACGTTGGCGAGGTGAAAGCGGTCGATGAAGTCAGCTTCCACGTCGCACGCGGCGAGACCCTTGCGCTGGTCGGGGAAAGCGGCTGCGGCAAGACGACAACCGGCCGCTGCGTGATGAGGGCGATCGAGCCTTCCGGTGGATCGGTCCTGTTTCGCAAACGCGACGGCGAAGAGATCGAAATTACCTCGCTCACCAGGCCGGAATTGCGCTCCGTTCAGCAGCATATGGGGATGATCTTCCAGGATCCCTTCTCGTCGCTTAACCCGCGACTTACCGTCCTCGAAATCATCGGCGAGCCCTTTGTCACCCGTAAGCTGATCACCAGCAGACGTGAACTGGAAGAGAGGGTGGCCCAGCTCCTGCGCAGCGTCCGCTTGGACCCGACCTACATGCGGCGCTATCCCCATGCCTTCAGCGGCGGCCAGCGCCAGCGCATTGCTATCGCCCGCGCCCTGGCCCTGGACCCCGACTTCGTCGTCGCCGACGAACCGGTCTCCGCGCTCGATGTGTCGGTGCAGGCCCAGATCCTCAGCCTGCTCAAAGAGCTGCAATCCGAACTGCACCTGACCTATCTCTTCATCACCCACAACCTGTCCGTTGTCGAATATCTGAGTGACCGTGTCTCGGTGATGTACGTCGGCCAGATCGTTGAGCTGGGACGTACCGACTCGATCTTCCGGCAGCCCCGGCATCCCTACACCGAGGCCCTGCTGTCAGCCGTGCCCGTAGTTGAGACCGGCAAGGTCGGCCGCCGCCGGGAGCGCATCATCTTGGAAGGCGATGTCGCCGACCCGTCAAATGTGCCGGCCGGCTGCACGTTCCATCCCCGCTGTCCGTACGTCCAGGACGTCTGCCGCGTCGAAGAACCCCAGCTCGTCGATCTGGCGGGGTCGAACGGCAGCCAGCCCCACTTCGTGCGCTGTCACTTCGCAGAGGAACTGGACCTGCAAGGCGTACGCAATTCGCCGCAGTGACCGATCGCTTTCTCTGCGTCTGAACTACCTGTAGACCCACGATGGACCCTTGCCTTCACCACTGGCAAGACATCAATGAACGAGACAGGAGGTGTGAACTTCACAAAAATGACCGAGTTTCGCAAACGTAATCTTTCACGCACAAGGAGCAAAACTGTGTCCCGTCGCAAACTTCCCTCTCAGAGTGGTGGCACCACTGTCGGCGCAAGGCTGGCGAAGGGTGTCTCCAGACTCGTTCCTTTCCTGATCATTCTTTCCCTGCTCTTGGCTGCATGCGGCGCCGCCGACGAACCGGCCGCGAGCGAAGAGGCCGCACCCGCGGCAGAAGAGTCCGCGCCCGCCGCCGACGAGTCTGCCTCGTCGGAAGCTGTCACGATAACAGGCCCCGTGCTGACCGACCCGCCCGCCGGAGCCGGCGAGCGTGAAGTGCAGAGCGAAGTCTACAACACGCCCGCCGACGCCGGCGGCATCGACTCTTACCAGGAGGCGCCCGCCCTCGCCGAAATGGTCGCCAGCGGTGACTTGCCGCCTGTCGAGGAACGGCTGCCAATCAACCCCATCGTCATCAAGCCTGAAGAGGCCGTCGGCAAATATGGCGGCGCCCTCCGCAAAACCGTCGGCGGTCAGCGCACTATGGGAGAGATGGGTTGGTGGGTGATAGAGCCTCTGACTCTCCATTCACCCAAGGGCGTGATCGTTCCCAACGTGGCCGAGGGTTGGTCCTGGAACGACGACCATACCCAGCTCACCATCAACCTGCGCAAAGGCATCAAGTGGAGTGATGGCGAGCCCTTCACCGCCAACGACGTCATGTTCTGGTGGCAGGATATCATCCTCAATGAGGATTTGACGCCTTCACCACCTACCTTGCTTAGCCGCGGCGGCGAAATGGCCGACCTGGCGATGATCGACGACTTCACCGTCCAGTTCTCGTTCGCCAAGTCCTACGCACTCTTCCCCACCTACCTGGGAAGCTGGGGCGGGCCTCGCACCGGACCGACCACCAGCCCCAAGCACTACCTGTCCAAGTTCCATCCCGACTACGCCGAAATGGCCGATATTGAAGGGATGATGGACGATGGCGGCTTCGACAACTGGATGGACCTGTTCGGACAGAAGAACGGTAGTGTCAACACCGAAAAGCCGAGCCTGGCAGCCTGGATTCCGACCACAGTACCCCCCAATCCGGTCGAAGTGTATGTCCGTAATCCCTACTTCTGGAAGGTGGACACCGCCGGAAACCAACTGCCTTACATCGATGAGATTCACGAAATCCGCGTGGCTGACGCCGAAGCCGCGCTCCTGAAGACCATCGCCGGTGAGCTGGACTTCGTTCGTGGCCTGGGCACTGCCAACATCCCGGTCCTGGCTGAAAATAGGGAAAGTGGCAACTTCCGCTTCGCCTATGCCAACTGGATGCCCAACGCCTACGGCAACATCATGTTCAACTATACGACCGAGGACGAGGATAAGCACCAGCTCTATAACGACAAGAACTTTCGCCGCGCCCTTTCCGTGGCAATCGACCGCGAAGAGATCATCAAACTGATCTACAAGGGCGGTGTATTCGCCTCGCAAATCGCGCCCTTGCGAGGGCCACCGTATCACGGCGAAGATGAGCTCTTCCTATCCTGGACCCAGTTCGACCCCGACCTGGCCAACCAGATGCTCGATGACCTAGGTCTCACCGCCCGCGACGATCAGGGCTTCCGCTTGGGACCGAGTGGCAACGAACTGCTCCTCATCATCTCCGCCACAACGGCCTGGCCCTCCGAAACGCCCGAGCTGATGGAACTGGTCAAGGGCTACTGGGGTGAGGTCGGAATCAATGCCACAGTGACGCCGGAGGCCGGACAGCTGTGGGGCACTCGCCACAATTCCGGCGAGCATGACGTGTCTGCTCGCGGCGGCCACTTCGGAGGAGGCCCTGTCCATCCAACGCTCAATTCGAATACATTCGCTATGCGCGGCTGGCAGTGGGCCCGTGACTGGGCCGCCTGGCTGGACACCGACGGCGCCGAAGGCGTGGAGCCGCCGGATGATGTGAAGCAGTTGCGCGTGCTGCGCGACCAGATCCTGGGTGAACCGGACGAGGACACCCGTAATGCTTTGATGCGGGAAGTCTTTGAGATCCACATGGACAATATCTGGTCGATCGGTCTCGTCGTCGACGATCCCAAGTTCGGCCAGCTGACCCACGTGAACAACCGCCTGCGCAATGTGGTAACCTGGTCGATCTCCGGTGAGTGGACGCCGACCATCCCGGCGCAGTGGTTCATCAACGAATAGAGATTTCCTATCTCGGGCGCGGGCGCGTCTGTCACTACTCTCAAAGGGAGAAGAAACCCGCGACCCGTCCGCCTTGAAGGACTGAAACCGTAACGGGACAGCGGAGCCAGCAACTGGCTCCGCTGTCTTGAATCTGGAGACTATGGGAAAGGAGAGCAACAGGAATGGAACACGACGCCAGCAAACATCTCGTCTACATCAGCGGCGAGATGTTCCCGCCCGATCAGGCCAGGATCTCCGTCTTCGATACGGCCGTCACCCTGGGCGATACTGTCACCGAATCAACCCGCACTTTCGGCCACACACCATTTAAGCTGGAGAGGCATATCGAACGCCTCTACAAGTCCCTCAAAGTGAGCCGCATTAACGCTGGAATGTCCCCCGACGAGATGACAGCCGTCACGCTGAATGTGTTGGAGACCAATCTGCCGCACGTGCCGCCCCAGGAAGACGTCTGGATCGTCCACAACATTTCGCGCGGCATGGGCGCCGCCGCGGCCGACCCCACCCTGCAGCGCTCCCCTGCCACAGTTATCATCAACACCGCACCGATGATCCTGCGCGACTGGGCCGGCTTCTACACCGAAGGCTGCCACGCGGTCACGCCCTTCAGCCGGGCCATCCCCACGCAATCGCTCGACGCCCGCATCAAGAATCGCAGCCGCCTCGCCTATACCCTCGCCGAAGCCGAGGTCAAGCTGGTCGACCCGCAGGCCCAGAGCGTTATCCTGGATACGGACGGTAACGTGACCGAGAACAAGGGCGGCAACTTCTTCATCTGGGCCGACGGCGTCCTCAAGACGCCCCATGCCCGCGGCGCCCTCGCCGGCATCTCCCGCGAAACCGTCCTCGAACTCGCCGGCGTTGTAGGCATCCCTACGCAGATCACCGACTTCCAGCCCTACGACATCTACACCGCCGACGAGGCATTCTTCACCAGCACACCCTACTGCATTATGCCCGCGACAAAGTTCAACGGTCTGCCCGTTGGCGACGGCGTGGTCGGCCCCGTAGCCAAACGGCTGCTGCAGGCATGGAGCGACCTGGTGGGCATCGATATCGTGGCCCAAGCCCAGTGTCATCTGTAAGTTTAGGTGGGAGAGGAGACAAGAGGGGAGGGTCTACGCGGTTGAACCTGAACTGATCCTTTCATACACGGTGATCTGCCAGAACCCTTCCGTTTCCGCATGGACCGGCTCCAGTCCATCACGCTCTGCGATCGAATGCACCTCACTATGGGGATGAACGAATGTCCGGAAATCTTTACGCTTTATCTTGAGATACACATTGAACAGACCGAACGCCAGGCGCACCCACCACCTTTCCCGCGGATAGCTCAGCGCCAGATAGCGCTCGGCCTTGTTCGCAGAAGCCCCCAGCAGCTCTTTCAAATGGGGATAGCAGCAGATAACACGGTCCAGGATCACGGCATCGGCCGACTCGATCACACCGGCCGCGGTGGTAAAGTCGCCGTGAACATAGTGTACTTTGCCATCCTGCCCCAACCGTTCCCCGATCTTGCGCGCCGCAGCGATGTACGCCGATGAAGCCTCTACTGCGACCGCGCTTTCTGCCAGGCCGCGGCGCAGCAGCTCATGATGCACACCCCCGGCCCCGCTGCCGACGTCCAATATGCGCAGCGGCTCGGTACAATTTTCAGACAGATAGGAAACCAGCCTTTCCGCCCGCCTCTCCAGACCGTTGCGAATAAAGGCGTCCGCCTCTCTTGACGCCCACTCCGTATCGAACATCCCCTCATAGTCGGCGAATGCCGGCGGCTCGCAGCAGGTGCAGGGCATCGATCCCCTCCCTAAGCCGAAATGCTTTGCTCAACTCCCTCGAGACGCAGTTTAGTATAGCCCTATGGTGTCAAAGCGTTTCGACTGTATTCTCTAGGACGCCGAGTCCTTCGATCTCGCCCTTAATGCGGTCGCCTGCTTCCAATCGCACCTTCTTGGCGTGACCAACGCCGGCAGGCGTTCCCGTACTCAGCAGGTCTCCTGGTTCAAGCGTCACAAACTGCGAGACAAATGAGAGCGCTTCAGCCGGCGAAAATACCATCTGGCCGGAGTTCGCATCCTGCTGAAGCGTTTCGTTGTGCCATAGCCGTATGCGCAGACGGTCAGGATGAGGGACCTCGTCACGCGTCGTGATCCACGGCCCCATCGGCCCGAACGTGTCCAGCCACTTGCCCACCAGCCAGTCGAAAAACCAGTCTCCTTCTTGTTCCGGAAGTTCATTTCGGAAGGTCAGTTCCCGGGCCGATATATCATTGAATATCGTGTAGCCCATGATATGCTCTTCCGCCTCTTCCGGCGTCAGGTCGCGGCCGGTCTTGCCAACCACGACCGCCAGCTCCAGCTCCCAGTCGGCGAAGCCCGTCGAAGCCGGAATGCGGATCGGCTGCTTCGTTGCCGTGACCGACGAAGTAGGCTTGATAAAGAAGCGCGGTATCATCTTCTCCTTGCCTATGTAGGATCCGCCGCCTTCTTCAATATGGCTGGCGTAATTTCCCGCCAGGCACATCAGCTTACCGGGACTGGGCAGCGGCGCCCGCAGCGTGACACTGTGAAGAGGAATCTTCAACTCCGGCCCGTTCTTGTTTTTGGCCCATTCGAACGTGGCGCGGACGCCTTCCATCGCCGCCTCACCGGCCCCCAAAAATGTAACCATGTCTGCGACAGTAGCCGGATCTCCCAACCGGCACGCCTCCATGGCTCCTCGTATGTCGTAAATGTGGTCCCCATCCACGACGCCCACCCGTTCCCCTGCGCTTCCCACATAAGTCGCCAGTTTCATTGTTTTCTACCTCTATGCGTTAAGTGACAAAATGAATTCAGTGCAACTACTAAGCCATTGCCATTCCGCGATCAACACTGGGGCAGGGGAAGCGAACTCTCTGACAACTAACCACCGCAGCTCTGGGCGGTCGGGCCTATTCGGCCCTCCCTTGTGCGGGGGCTCCGCCCCCGCAACGCCCCCTCTCCTACAACCCCCGCCGCACCGAGTGTGTGGCAATATGACCTTGGCGACCCGCGGCGGCCAGGCATACCCCCGCGTCTTGGCGGGTACCGAGTATGTACCAGCGCAGGCAAGACAGGCGAGGCAACTCCCATATATGCCCAACGTTCACCGCGATGACCATCGCCAGCCCGCTACAGAAATACTGACGGTATATTCCCTCCAGACAGACCGCACACAGTGCACACACAGAACATGGCTAAGTAGTTACAATTCAGTAACATTAGGACTTCGACCCCTGGGGCACTCGACTTCTCAATTCCCGCCAGACTGCTGCAACAGTTTCGCCACCAGGCCCGTCCAGCCTGTCTGGTGGCTTGCCCCCAAACCGGAACCATTGTCACCGTTAAAGTATTCGTGAAACAAAATGTGGTCCCGCCAGTGGGGGTCCTCCTGCAAGATTGGCGTGTCACCATTAAATGGCCGCCCGCCCTTCTCGTTGCGCAGGAAAAGCCGCATTAGCCTGCGGGACAATTCAACGGCCACCTCGTCCAGAGTCATCAGGACGCCTGAACCCGTTGGGCACTCTACTTTCAGAGAGTCCCCATAGTAGTGGTGAAAGCGCTGCAGGCTCTCGATAATCAGGAAGTTGATGGGAAACCAGACTGGACCCCGCCAGTTTGAGTTGCCGCCATACATCCCTGAGCGCGATTCGGCCGGTTCATATTGAATCTCAAAAGTCCGGTCGCCGACGTGCACGTGATAGGGATGCTTCTCATGAATCTTGGAAAGCGATCGAATCCCATAAGGAGAAAGAAACTCTTCCTCGTCCAAAAGGTAGCGTAATATGCTCTCCAGTTTGTCTCGTGACAAGAGCGAGGTCAGGTAACGCTGTCCCACGCCCGGTGCGTCGATACTGCTGATTGTCGATGCCAACCGCGGCCTGTTCTCAATAAACCAATGCGTACGTCGGTTGAACTCCGGCAACGAGGCCATCAATCGCGGTTCCAGCGTCTCAACCGCAAACAGTGGTATCAGCCCAACCATTGACCGAACTTTCAAAGGGATCAGAGTACCGTCGTGCAAATGCAGCAGGTCGTAATAGAACCGGTCCTTCTCGTCCCACAGGGAAGCCCCTCCGCCACGATCTTCATTCATCGCAGTTGCGATACGCAAAAAGTGCTCGAAGAACTTGGTTGCCATATCCTGGTAGACGGAGAAGTTTGTTGAAATACCATGATATACCGAGTCCTGCTCTCCAAGCTCTAGGGCGATCTTCATCATCATCAGACAATAGAAACCCATCCACGCGGTGCCGTCCGACTGATCGATGTGGCCGCCTTCGGGCAGGCCTGCGCTGCGGTCAAAGACACTGATGTTGTCCAGCCCCAGGAATCCGCCCTGGAAGACATTGTTGCCATCCAGGTCTTTCCGATTGACCCACCATGTGAAGTTAAGCAACAGTTTGTGAAAAAGGCTCTCCAGGAACGGTCTATCAGGAACGCCGCTTTGGCGGGCATCGATCTTGTAGACCCGCCACACTGCCCAGGCGTGCACCGGCGGATTAACGTCGCCAAAGTGCCACTCGTAGGCAGGCAAGGCGCCGTTTGGATGCATATACCACTCGCGAGTGGAGAGCGTTAACTGGCGCTTCGCGTAGTCTGCATCCACCAGGGCAAGCGGAATGCAATGAAAGCCGGTATCCCAGGTGGCGTACCATGGGTACTCCCACTTGTCCGGCATCGAAATCACGTCGAAATTATGAAGATGGTCCCAGTCGCCGTTGCGGCCGTTCCGGCGCCATTCCGGCGCCGGCAGGATCGGATCCCCCCGCAACCATTGAGGGATGTCATAGTAATAGAGCTGTTTCGTCCACAACATACCCGCCAGTGCCTGGCGCTGAACCCGGAGTTCATCCTTGCTCAGGCCCTTTTTCTGTATCGCCCTGTAGAACTCGTCCGACTCGGTGATCCGCTGACGAAACGCTCTTTCGAACCCTCTGCCAAACGGGTGGCGGTGGCTAAGATTGGACAGGCGCCAGCGATACACCCTGGACCCACCTGCCGGAATGAAATCGAAATAGTGGGCTGCCGCCTTTGTGCCCTGTTCCGCCGGATTGATCGCCTCGTGTTCACCGTTGATGACAAAACGGTGAAATGCATCCTTCACGTAGGGCGTCCGGTTGGGCATGCCGAAGAGCAAAGCTGAATTCGAATCGTTTTCGGTGAATAGGATTTCTCGGGCATCCTCAACCCAAAAGTGGTAGGGCCCCAGGACGGGGTGCTCTATGCCCAGTGTCAGGATGCCGTTCGGGCCCGGTTGTCGCGACAGCCGTGGCTGCTCATCTACATCGCCCAGAGGCCCCTTCTCATACCCCCAGCTCCAGGTGTTCCGGAACCACAGCGTTGGCATCAGATGAAAACGTGCCCCTTCCGGTCCTCGATTTGTCACCGTGACGCGGGCGAGAATATCGTTCTCATCTGCCTTGGCATACTCGACCACGACGTCGAAGTAGCGGTTCTCGTCAAAAACACCCGTATCCAGAAGCTCGTACTCGTCGTCATCGTACCCGCGCCAGCGGTTTTCCTCCACCACCTGACCGTAGGGGAAAGCAGCCTGGGGGTACTTGTAAAGCATTTTCATGTAGCTGTGTGTCGGCGTGCTATCCAGATAGTAGTAGTATTCCTTCACATCCTCGCCGTGGTTGCCCTCTGGACCGGTCAGCCCGAACAACCGCTCTTTCAGGATCGGGTCATTGCCGTTCCACAAGGCAATGGCGAGGCAGAGGTACTGATTGCGATCGCATATGCCTGCCAGCCCGTCTTCATTCCAGCGGTAGGCCCGGCTACGAGCCTGATCGTGTGTAAAGTAACTCCAGCAGTCACCGTTGTGGCTGTAGTCCTCCCGAACCGTGGCCCAAGCCCTTTCGCTCAGATAAGGTCCCCAATGCTTCCAGTTGTTCTTCCGCATTCGGTACCATTCCAGGCGCTTATGTTCCGCGGTTTGCGGTATGTTAACCCTTGAAAGCGTTCCGGTTCTAGAAGTCACAAACTCTCTCCGCTCTCAGATTTCAACTCGCCGTCCGCTGCGGCTCGACTCGTACGCCGCGTCCACCACTTTGGCGACGCGTACAGCATCCTCGCCCGTCGTCAGTGGCTCGCCCTTCCCTTGGCAGGCACTGATAAAAGCACGCAGGAACGTCTCGCCCGAGGCGCCGCCGTAGGCCGGCGAATCCCCGAACGTGTAGTCAAATGTGCGCCGCGGCGCTGTCGCCCAACTCGGATGTGTGCTTTCGACCTGTATGCTGGTCGGCGTGCCGTTAGAGCTGTAGGTGATACGTCCCAGACGGCCGTTGACGCTGACGTACGTGTCATAACCGCCAACGTTGTGATAACCGCCTCCGCTCATCGCCAGCATGTAGCCTGCGTGAAATGTGCCGACCGCGCCCGAGGCAAACCCCAACGACAGCGCGGCCACATCCTCCACGTCGATATCCTCGCCGCTGCGCGTCGCAATCTGTGCCGCCACCGACACGATCTCGTCCTGCGTGATATTCAGGATCTGATCGATATAATGACAGCCCAACCACGAGAGGATCCCACCGCCGGCTTTATCCATATTGAAGAGCCAGTGACTGGGATCCCGTACCTGCACCTGAGTCGTCACCATGCGCATCTCAACCGAGACAAGCTCGCCGATCAAACCCTGCTCGACAATGCGCCGGGCGTCTTGGATCGGAGGCAAGGCTCGGTTCTGGTAAAAGACGCCCAGTTTGCACCCCTCGCGCTTGGCTACAGCCGCGACTTCCGCGCTTTCTACAGCGGTCTTGCCGATCGGCTTGTCGGTGATTACGTGCTTGCCCGCCTCCAGGGCGCGAGTGAAGATCGGCGGGCCCAGGTCGTTGCGCAACGCCGCCACCACAAACAGGATCTCCTCCTCTGCCAGTACTGACCCCAAATCGGTAGTTGTCGCGCTGACCTTCTCTCCCTGGTCCTCCTGGGTCGTCTTCAAGAGAGTCTCGTCCGGGTCCCAGAGGACAATGCTGGCAACCTCCGAAACCGCCTGGAGCGTGCGCAAGTGGGCCAACGAGTGGGGATGGGATAGACCTAAGAGGGCTGCGTGTACTTCTTGCATCGGGACTGGCCTCCACTGAATTGTGCTTGACCGGTTCGTCGGTGGCGCCGCCACTTTGAAATCTGCGCCCTATTCGGGCGTGCCAACAAGCCACCCCGGCCAAGGATGTATCAGATTATAGTCCTCAAATGGCGTGGACGGCGGCATCAATCGCGGTAGCGCAAATTGGAAGAATACGCTAGCATATCGTAAAGGTGATTCTACCGCGTGTCAACCTGCCGCGTATCCCAGCGACTGCCTCCTTTATTCGAGAACAAATCTGTCCACGGAGGGATTTCATGTACAAAGCAGCGGTTATCGGTCTGGGACGCATGGGCAGTACTTTCGACGATGAAATACAGCAGGGCGGCTCGATATTTCTGCCCTACTGCCATGCGCCCAGCTACGTGGCTTCGCCCCACACCGAACTGGTCGCCGGCGCCGACCTCCATGCCGAGCAAGCCGCCATCTTCGCCGATCGATGGGGCCTGTCTTCCGAGCACATCTATAGCGACTACCGGGACATGCTGGCAGCGGAACGGCCGGATTTCGTCAGCGTATGCACGACCGCCCGCCATCGGGCCGCCATGATGCAGGATGCAATAGAGGCCGGCGTAAAGGCAATCTGGGCCGAAAAGCCGTTCACCTTGAGCCTGGCCGAAGCCGACGCCGTCATCGATCTCAGCGCCCGCAAGGGTGTTGCCATCGCCGTAAACTGCTCGCGACGCCACAACCCCTTCTTGACGGAAGCGCGCCGTATGGCCAAAGACGGACAATTGGGCGAGCTCCTGCATATAACCGCCTACGCCGAGTGCCACATCTCTCACAACGGCAGCCACGCCATTGACACGATGCGCTATCTCGTCGACGCCGACGTGCAGTGGGTTTTCGGCGAAATGGAGTCGGACGAAGAAGCAGCCGGCGAGGAAGACCTGAGGGGCAACGGCTACCTGGCTTTCGACAACGGAGTACGCGGCTACATTCGCGCCATGCCCACCGGCACTGCGCCATGGGAGTTCGATCTCATCGGCACCGAAGGACGCGTCCGTTCGCTGGCAAACGGCACAGACACGCAGTACTATCGCTGGGTTCCCGGCGGCCTGCGTGACGAAGGTCTGCCGGCGCGTGCGCCCTTTCCCTTGCCCTTGAGCATTCAGGGCACTGGACTTTCGGTCATTGCCGACCTCGTCAACGCCGTCGAGACCGGTTCTGACCCGCGCTGCTCGGCAGAAGATGGTCGCAAAGCGCTTGAGATCGCAATCGCCCTCCGCGAGTCGCACCGCCAGGGCGGCCGCCGCGTCGACCTGCCAATCGACGACCGTTCTCTGCGCATACTGTCGGTCGAAATAGGCGAGGACGCCGTGCCCGCTCGTGTACGGCGGCTGCGACAAGAGCCTGTGGTCGCCTAGCCGGTAACGATCAGCCTACCACACCATTTGGGAGAGATGGGCATGCCAAAGAAGAAATTCCGAGCCGCCGTGATCGGCCTCGGTCGTATGGGCAGTACATTCGATGACGAAATCACACGCGGCGGACAGTTCTTCATGCCCTACTGTCATGCCCCTACCTACACGGCTTCCCCCCATACCGACCTGGTCGCCGGCGCCGACCCACATGCGGAGCAGGGCGAAATCTTCGCCGGTCGCTGGGGCCTGGAAAGAGAACAGATATACGCCGACTATCGTGAAATGCTGGAGGCGGAACAGCCCGACTTCGTGAGCCTCTGTACGACCGCACGACACCGCGCCGCCATTATGATCGACGCCATCAATGCCGGTGTCAAAGCGATCTGGGCCGAAAAGCCTTTCACGCTCAGTCTGGCCGAAGCCGACGAAGTGCTCGAACTCAGCACCCGCAAAGGTGTTGCCATCGCAGTCAACTGCTCCCGTCGTTACAACGTCTTTTTCAATCAAGCGCGCCGCATGGTCGATGAGGGAGAACTGGGCGAGGTCCTGCAGATTACCGCCTATACGCAATGCAACCTCTCCCACAACGGCAGCCATGCCATCGACGCCATGCGCTACCTCGTCGGCGCAGATGTGGAGTGGGTTTTCGGCGAAATGGAGTCGGACGAAAGGGCCGCCGGCGAAGAGGACCTCATGGGCAACGGTTACCTCGCCTTTGACAACGGTGCGCGTGGTTTCATCCGCGGTACACCGACGGGCGCTGCGCCGTGGGAATTCGATCTGATCGGCACCGAAGGACGGGTCCGGAACCTGGCGCAGGGGATGGAAACGCAATACTACCGCTGGGTGCCCGGCGGACTGCGTGATGAGGGACTGCCGGCAAGGGCGCCTTTCCCACTGCCTACGCACATTCCTAGCTCGGGGCTCTCCGTAATTGAGGATCTCGTGGATTGTATCAAAACCGGCAAGCAGCCCCGCTGCTCAGGCCTGGATGGCCGCAAAGCACTGGAAATTGCCATCGCCATGCGTGAGTCGCACCGCCAGGGCGGCCGTCGCGTTGACCTGCCGCTGGCCGATCGCTCCCTGCGCATTCTTTCGAGCGAAATTCGCAGCGATGCCGTACCCGCCCGTGTCCGCAGACTGCAGAGCAATCGAGTTGCCGCATAGCGAGTGAAGATAGGCTGTCTGCAACTGCTGTGGCACTACCGGGCCGATAATGATGACAGCTACTCTCCCAGGGTTCAACAGTGGAGGGCCTGCTGCTCACCGCCAAACAGTGTGTCGCCGCTTGCTCTTCAGGCTTTGCCCAATACAGCAGCCCTTGCCGCCCAGAATCCTGCATCTGCCATGGCCGCTGGAAACGATGCGCTAACCGTAGCCTTCAGGAGAAACAGACATGTCCGAAAGTACCTATCGCGCAGCCGTCATCGGTCTGGGGCGCATGGGCAGCACTTTCGACGATGAAATCCGGCAGGGCGGGCAGTTCTTTATGCCCTACTGTCACGCCCCTACCTATGTGGCCTCCCCCCACACCGAACTGGTCGCAGGGGCCGACCCGCACGCAGAACAGGGCGCAATCTTCGCCGAACGCTGGGGTCTCGAAGACAGGCAGATCTATGCCGATTACCGCGAAATGCTGGAGGCGGAGCGGCCCGACTTCGTGAGCATGTGCACGACCGCACGTCTCCGCGCCTCAATCATGATCGATGCCATCAATGCCGGCGTTAAGGCGATCTGGGCAGAGAAGCCGTTCACCCTGAGCCTCGCCGAGGCCGATGAAGTGATCGAGCTCGCCGCCCGCAAGGGCGTAGCCGTCGCCGTAAACTGCTCCCGCCGCTACAACGTCTTCTTTACCGAGGCGCGCCGCATGGTCGAAGAAGGGGAACTGGGAGAGATTCTGCAGATCACCGCCTACACCCGCTGCACCCTATCCGCCAACGGCAGCCACGCCATCGACACCATGCGCTACCTTGCCGGCGGTGACGTCGAGTGGGTCTTCGGCGAAATGGAGTCGGACGAGAAGGCAGCAGGCGACGAAGATCTGATGGGCAACGGCTACATGGTGTTCGACAACAATGTACGCGGCTTTCTGCGCGGCACGCCCACGGGCGCCGCGCAGTGGGAATTCGATCTGATCGGCACAGAGGGAAGGGTCCGTTCCCTGGCCCAAGGCATGGAGACGCAATACTACCGCTGGGTACCCGGCGGGCCGCGCGGCCGCAACCTGCCGGCGCGTGCACCATTCCCGCTGCCCACAACCATCCCCAGCATGGGCCTGGCCGTGATCGAAGATCTTGTGCAATGCATCGACACCGGCGCACCGCCCCGCTGCTCTGACCAAGATGGACGAAAGGCGCTGGAGATTGCGATCGCGATGCGCGAGTCGCATCGTCAGGGCGGCCGTCGCATCGACCTGCCGCTGCCCGACCGTTCACTCCGCCTGCTCTCGTCCGAGACCGCCAACGACTCCGTTCCCGCCCGTATCCGCAGACTCAGTGGCCAGTGACTGGACTGACTCTCTCAGATCTGGTCAAGCCGCTGGCCATCGTCTACTGGAGAAATGCACATGACCGACAAAACCTATCGTGTCGCCATCATCGGACTGGGTCGGATGGGCAGCACAATCGACGACGAGTTCCCCGACAGGAGTCCCCCCTACTCGGTTGCGGCCTCCTGCAAAGCCAGCCAACGCTTGCAGGTGGTCACCGGTGCCGACATCGATGCCTCCAAACGGGCGGCTTTCTCAGAGCGTTGGGGCGTCGACGCGCTCTACGAGGACTACGTCGAGATGATCCGCCAGGAGGACCCCGACATGGTTGCCGTCTGCACGCGCGGCCATCTCCACGCCGAGATGGCGACGCGTTCCGCGGAAGAGGGAGTCCGGCTCATCTTCTGCGAAAAAGCGATCGCCTGTTCCATGGAGGAAGCCGATGGGATCCTCAAGGCGGTCCAGGAAAACGGCTCCCTCTTCAACTCAGGTGTCCTGCGCCGCTTCAATCTGCGCTACCACCAGGCGCGTGACCTGATCAGGAATGGGGAAATTGGCGAACCCAAGGCCGCCATTCACTATGCCAGCACAAACCTGCTCCACGGACACATTCACTCCATCGACACATTGAGCTTCCTGCTGGACGATCCCAAGGTCGAGAGCATTTGGGGCGAGCTGAACACCATCGATCATCGGATCCCTGACAACCGCCTCGAAGATGATCCCTACGGCATATTCCAACTTACCTTTGCCAATGGCATCGCTGCCACCAGCGTCCCGGCCGGCAACTGGGAATTCGAAGTGATGGGCGACGGCGGAAGCGTGCGCGTATTCGACAACGGAAACGGCCTGCAGCTGCGAAAAAACCAGGCTGGCAAATCGCGCATCGCCGCCGAAGTCCCCGTCGAGCTGGTACCTGACCACAGCGCGACGCAGTACTGCCTGGAGGACCTGGTCCTTGCGCACGAAGAGGGACGGCAAACATTGGGTCCGGTCGAAGTCGCCCATCATCTGACCGAGGTCTGCCTGGCGCTTGCAGAGAGCCACCGTCAGGAAAAAAGGATCAACCTGCCTCTGGAAAACCGCTCGCTCTACATCTTTCACCGCTGAAACTCGCCAATGCACGAAAACAGGGCCGCGCTGCCTTGAACCAGAAGTTTCACCCAAGTAGGGAGGACGACCATGGACAAAGTGAAAGTCGACGACCGTGACTGGTCCAAACTGAGCTACGGCCAGCATGTTTACCAGCTCGAAGTGGAAGGCTACACCGTCATCCCCGATCTGCTCACGCAAGAGCATCTGGAGATTCTGCGTACAGAGACCGCCAAGTTGAATACATTCGCAGTGGACTACAGCGTTAAGCAGCAGGTCCGCCCCAAAGCCCAGTTCACAGGCGGCGCCATAACCGCGCTGATTGCCCATCAGCCCACGATCCACTTTCTGGAGCGCCTGTTTGGCGACGATATTGTGTTCATGTCATACGCCTACGCCCGCTCCGAACCGGGCCATCCGGGTATCAGCCTCCATACCGACGGCCAGCCCTATGGCTCGAAAATCTTCGGCTACGAGGGCAGCTGCCCCTGCATGGTCCGCGTGCTCTACTACCTCCAGGAGCTGACTGAAGAGGTCTCTCCATTTCGCGTGATCCCTCGCTCCCATCTCGTCATGCACGCGCACGGCAATCCCTACGTTCGCTATGAGTCCCACCCCGAGGAGGTCATGGTGACTGCCGCGGCCGGCTCTGCCGTGTTGATTAACCACAAAGTCTTCCATGGAAACTTTCCCAACGTGGGAGACTACGCCCGTGAACTGCTGGCCATCGCATATCGCCCTGCCTGGGCTGGTCCGGTCGAAGAGGAAGTAGATCAGTGGCCGGCTGAAGAATTGGCGAAACTGCCGTCCGACGTCAAACAATTCTTTATCGACCGCAACACTCGGAAATGGGATTACGGCGGCGGCAACAAGCCGCCCAATATGGCCAGCGAGGCCCCCGGAATCAACCCTAGCCGCTGGGAGCTGGCATAGCCAACTACCGGTGATTCGCGGCGACTTGTTCACAACAAGGCAACCCGTTTCCCGCTGGCTTGGGACAGGAGGGCCGGATGCAGATTCCTGGCAATACCGTAGAAGTTCCTGAGATCCCGTGGCAGTCCACCGTCGAACTGCCTGCGCACAGCAGCGCCGTGATCGTCGTCGACATGCAGAACGACTTTGTCAAGGAAGGCGGCGCCCTGGTTGTGCCCGACGCCGCCTCCACACTCGACAATATGCAAAGCCTCCTGGCGCGCGCTCGCCGCGCCGGCGTGCGCATCGCCTACACACAGGACAGCCACTTCCCCGGCGATCCCGAATGGGAGATCTGGCCGCGTCACTGTGAAACAAATAGCTGGGGCTGGCAGATCGTTGAAGAGCTGGCGCCGCATCCGCAAGACCTCGTCTGCCAGAAAAGCCGCTATGACGGATTCTACGGCACTTGGCTTGAGCACTTCCTCGCCAACGTCTGGAATGTGCGCAACCTCGTGATTGTCGGGACCGTATCCAGCATCTGCGTCCTCCACACGGCTGCCTCAGCCAGCCTGCGCTGGTTCTCCGTCGTCGTGCCCGCCGACTGCATTTCAGCGCTGACCGAGTTTGACCAGGCCCTTACTCTGCGACAGGTCTCCTGGCTCTATACCGGCAACGTCACCAGGACGGCCGGCTCCATCAAATTCAGCAACGGCGCACAAGAGCAGTAACCGGAGGCCCCCGAACTTGGCCCGGACCAGCACGCCGCCCGCAGCCCCCTGACTATGCCCTCCCGTACATTCGTTGCCTTCGACCTGGAGACTACCGGACTCAATCCAAAGCGCGATGCCATTATCGAGTTCGGAGCCGTGCGTTTTCAGCAAAACGGCCCGCGCGCATACTACTCGACCTGCATCAACCCCGGCCGCCCCCTCCCCGTTCGCATTCAACAGATAACCGGCATCCTGCCTGCCGACGTTGCCGACGCCCCCGCCATCGATGAGGTTATTCCTGATATCCTTACCTTCTTCGGGAACGGCACGCACGCAGTCGTCGCCCATAGCGCCGGATTCGACACTTCATTCCTGCGTGCGGCCGGCGTAAAGCTGCACGCGCCTGTTCTCGACACCTACGAGTTGGCTACGATTCTGCTGCCGGGACAGGATAGCTACAGTCTGGGGGAGCTGTGCAAGGCTCTGTCGATTCCATTGAAAACGGCCCACCGGGCGGGCCATGACGCCGAGGCGACCGCCGATCTTCTTCTCCACCTTCTGCAGCAGATCAGGGTGCTCCCTGATTCCGTTCTGGAAACCTTGAGCGAAGCCGGTCGCGGCGGCAAATGGGACCCACTTCTCCTGTTTGACGAAGAGTTGCAACGCCGTAAGCAAGCGGGGCTGGACAAAAACACGGTTGGCCTGACCAGGCCGGTCAGGAGAAACGATCCTCCACTAAGGCCTGACCCTTCTCCGCAAGAAATTGCCGGCGGATTCCTGGTCAAGGCCTTTTCAGATGACGGTCCCCTTGCTATGGAGTTCGATGCCGAGGCCGGCACTGTGTTCGAAAGGCGCGACGGCCAGCTGCAGATGTCAATTCAGACACTGGACGCGCTGAATCGGGGCGATCACAAAATCATCGAAGCCGGAACCGGAACCGGCAAGAGCTTGGCCTATCTCTTGCCCGCCGCAGCCTGGGCAATGCACAACCAGAGCCGCGTTGTCATCGCCACCCATACCCTTCCCCTGCAGGACCAGTTACTCGAAAAAGAACTACCCCGCGTGGCCCTGACCCTGGCTGAAATTGGCGCGGACCTGGACGAAGGTCCCGGCCAGGATGTCCGGGCGATGGCACTGAAAGGTCGGTCCCGCTATCTCTGTACGCGCAGGCTGACCAACTGGCTGGATGCATCCCGCGGCCGCGGAGGGCTCTTTGCAGAGAGCCTCACTCCCCTTGAGTTGCGGTTCCTGGCCAAGTTGCTGGTCTGGCTGCCGCATACCCAAACCGGTGACCTGAGCGAGCTGCCGATTCATGACCGGCAAGAGCGAACTCTGATGGCACACGTCGCTTCCCATGCCGACGAATGTAGCCTGGAAAGGTGCGTTTTCGCACGTCCCCCCGGCCGGCATGCCTTCCTCGGCGGCCGCTACCGTGACTTCTACCTGGAAGCGCACCGGCAGGCCAGTTCGTCCCATCTCCTGATCGTCAACCACGCCCTCCTCCTGGCCGATCTTGCTGCCGGCGGCCAGGTCCTGCCCGAATATGACACGCTGATCGTGGACGAAGCCCATCACTTGGAAGGCGCCGCAACCGAGCAGTTTACGAAGCAGGTTGACCTGCGTGCATTGACCAATCTCCTTGACGGACTGGAAGGAGCAGCCGAATACCTGGCGGCTCGCATGGATCAAGACCATCTGCTTGAACTGGCCGCTCAAGTGGCTCCCGTCAGCCAGGATCTGCGAACCAGCCTCCCTCCCTTTGCCGAAGCCCTTTACGGGTTCGTCCGACGGCACGCCGAGACCAGGACCCACGCGCGCGGTTCGTCCAGCTATCCCCAGCAGGTCGCCCTCGACAGCCGCATGAGAGCGCAGCCGGCCTGGAGCGAAATCGAAATCGAATGGGATGGGATCAGCCGCAGCATCGGCCGCCTTCTGGATCTCTTGACTGATCTGGCCGAGCGGCTGGACGCATCCCAGTGGTGGCAATACGGCCATGATTCCGCAAACACATCCTCTGCAAACAACGGCACAGCACATGCTCTGCGAACGCTGCACTTCGGCCAGACCGACCTTGCCGACCTGCTGCAGGTTGCCGATGATGCGATTCTGCGTCCCCTCAACCACCAGGAAGAGTCTGTTGCCTGGCTGGAGCTGGCTGGAGAAGGGAGGTCATCACCCAGGAGCAGTACAAGAAATCGCCGCGGCGCCGATTCGGTTGTTCTGCGCAGCGCGCCGATTCAGGTCAGCGAGAAACTGGCTACCGAACTGTTCAGCAGAAAACGTGCGGTCGTCTTGACGGGCGCCACGCTCCGGGCCGGCGACCACTTCGACTATCTGCGCGACCGGCTGGGTTGCTGGGACGCAAACGGGTCCGTGATCGACAGCCCCTTTGACTACAAACGAAACGCGCTCCTCTACCTGCCCAGCGACATGCCGCCGCCGGACCATAACACCTACCAGCCCGCGTTGGAAGGGGCCATTCAGCAGGCTGCCCTCGCCGCCGGCGGCAGAACCCTCGTCCTCTTCACCAGTCACAGCCATCTGCGCACCAGCGCAGACGCAATCCGTACCCCCCTCGCTGCCGCCGGGCTGACCGTGCTTCAACAAGGCGAGGGCAGCCGCACCCGCAACCTGCGCGACTTCCGCGCCAATCCGAACTCCGTCCTGCTGGGCACCAGCAGCTACTGGGAGGGGATCGACCTGCCCGGCGACCAACTGGTCTGCCTGCTCATCGCCCGCCTGCCTTTCGCCGTGCCCACCGACCCGCTCTATGCAGCCCGCAGCCTGCTGTATGAGGACCCCTTCCACGAATATGCCGTGCCCGAGGCGGTCATCCGCCTGCGACAGGGATTCGGACGCCTTATCCGCAGCGCCACCGATCGCGGCGTCGTCGTTCTGCTGGACAGCCGCCTGTGGCAACGCAGCTATGGCGAGGTCTTTCTCGACGCCCTGCCGGATTGCACCAGGCGCCAGAGCCCGCTTGCTCATCTGGGCGAGGCAGTGCACGGCTGGCTGAACCATCAGGCCCGGACCCTCGCAACCGTCGAGCAGCACTACGAGTTTGAGGCTTGGGATACCGGCGATGAGTGAAGGGCTCGATGAGGCGCGGCCAACACCAGCTAAAGCTCCGCCCCGGCGTTCTCGCCATAAGGCCGCACGTCTGAAGATCCTCCTCGACGCCGGACCCGCCGTCCATCAGAGCGCCGGCCTCGCCCGCTATACCGAGAGCCTTGCCTCCGCACTGTGGCAGCACTGTCGCGACACGGTCGACCTCAATCTCTTCTACAACCGTCACAGCGGCCACCAGCTCCCCACCTCGCTCGCTCCGATTCCCACGCGCGCTTTTCCACTAGGTCAGTATCCCTGGCGGCTTGGAGTGCTCGCATGTCAGCTGCTGAGAGCCCCCGTCGTGGATCGCAGACTCGGTGCCGGAGGCATCTACCATGCCACCGAGCACCTCCTTCCCTGGACGACGCGGCCCTCGGTCATGACCGTCCACGATCTGATCTTCGAGCGCTATCCGCAGCACCACACTCTCGCAAATCGCTCCTTCCTGCGCGTAGCCATGCCCTTGTTTGTCCGCCGCGCCGATGCTATCATTGCCGTGAGCAGACACACGCAACAGGATTTACTTGAACTGTATGGCACGCCAACGCAAAAGGTCTTTGTCGTCGAGGAAGGCATTGAAGGGCGATTCAGACCCGCCCTCGAAGAGGAGATCCGGCAGGTAAAGGAAAAGCATGGTATCCGGCGACCGTATCTGCTAATGGTGGGAACGCTGGAGCCGCGCAAGAATCACCGGCTTGCCTTTGAGGCCCTCGCCCGGCTGAAAGCGGGAGGCTTTTCTCACTGTCTCGTCGTGGCCGGAGGAGGCGGTTGGCTATTCGATGACGTGCAGAGGAAGGTGGATCAGCTGCAGCTGGCCGATGACGTACTTTTTGCCGGGCGCGTTCCAGATGAAGACTTGCCGGCCCTGTACAGCGGCGCAGACTGTTTCCTGATGCCCAGCCTCTACGAGGGATTCGGCATCCCCGTGCTGGAAGCGATGGCCTGCGGCACACCAGTTGTCTGCAGCAAAGCTAGTAGCCTGCCGGAAGTGGCGAGTACAGCAGCCCGCTACATCGAACTGATGACAGGCGAGGCCTTGGCCAATACGGTACGCCAGGTGCTGTCCAATCCGGAGATTTCTGAGCAAATGCGTACAGAAGGCCTGCGTCAAGCAGCCCGCTTCTGCTGGCGAGTCGCAGCAGTGCAAACGGTTAATGTCTACCGTTCAGCCGCTGGGGGCGCCTAGTTAACCAGCGCAAGTCTGCCTGGCGAGCAAAATTGTCCCCTTGATGGCTTGAATTGAGCCGGTCTTTTTTTCCTCACGGAAGGTTGGCATGTCGGAGGTTGTCGCCAATAGTAAGACTGGGTTTCTCGCTGAGCTGAACACTGTACGTTAGCTGGTGAAAGCTCTCGTCCGGCTCAATGAAGATTGTGTGTAGAGGTCCCGGATGGGTCATCGCGGCCTTGAGCGTATTCGGGCTTTTCGCTGGGCAGAGCAAGGGATTGGAGACCGTTGCTTGCTGCCACTGGGTCGATTCGGGGTCCGGGATTGGCTCTACTCATGACGTCGAATGAGACAGTTTCGGGCTTCTCGCACAAGCCAAAAGAACCGCTAACAGTCAGGCAAGGACCGCCCAGAGTTGAGTCTCGAGGCCTCATTGCCCTGGATCATCCACATGAGTGTCTATCAGACCATCGCCAGAAACACATACTGGAGCGCCCTGAGCACAGTCGGTGGTCTCGTGATGGGACTGATCACCAGTATCGTCCTTGCCCGCGCTCTTGGGGCAGATGTTTTTGGCCAGTACAACTACTGGCTGTGGCTGATAGGTCTCCTCGCACTAATTGCCTCCCCCGGCCTTCCGCAGGCAATGACGAAATTCGGAGCCGAGTATCTGGGCCGGGAAGAGAGAGAAACTGCATCAGCCGTATTCGCCAGGTTGTTGCGCATTGAGCTGGTACTAGGTGCGTTGATTGCCGGCATCGTACTTTTCTGTTCGTTGCTCATCCCCTCCAGCGACACGGCTGCCCTTGCCCTTGTCGCCTTCTCCGTTCTCTTCGTCGTTGTGGAAGTCTTCTTCCTGGCAGCGGCTAAAGGCGCTTCGGACTTTCGACTCTTTAGCCAGGCCAGCCTGATAGGGGGCTTTCTTTATGGAGCTGCCGCGATTACAGTCGTTTCATTCGGCTACGGGATATACCCGGTCCTCCTTGCGTATATTGGGCGGCGCATTCTCACCATTCTCCTAATCGGCTGGAAGTTGCCGGACCACTATACGTTGCCGGGCACCGAGGCGCCTACCATCCCGCCTGAGTTGCGCCACCGCATACTCCGCTACAGTCGGGACATCGTTCTCATCTTCGCCACCAGCACCATTCCTTACGAGCGATTTGGCGTATTCTTTCTGAAGCTCTTTGTTACAGATGTAGACATCGCCTATTACAGCCAGTCATTTGACTTGGCCGTAAAGTCAATGGCTATACCGGCAATCTTCACTTCGACGCTACTTCCTGCGTTAGCTTCGCTGCAAGGACAAAACGATCGTGAGCGAATCGTTCAAGTCTACCTGTCGTCAAATCGAATCGCAGCCGCAATCGCTATGCCAATCGGTCTCGGAGGAGCAGCGGTCGCGTCGTCGGTAGCCCTCTTATACGGTCCGGAATTCCGGGCTATGGCCCCGATACTGGCTATTTTCTTTGTCGGAAGCATCGGGGGCGCCATTGCTTCTGTCAGCGTGTCCATGATATACAGTTTGGAGGAACAAAGTTACGTAGTCCGTCTGAACGCAGTTATGGCGCTCGTCAACATCATACTGTCATTGCTCCTGGTCCCCAGATTTGGTGCAACGGGCGCGGCTCTGGCCACCTGCGGTAGTCACACCGTTTCTAGCGGCATGATTGTGGCCCACGCGGCGAGGCGTTTGCAAGTGGACTTTCCATTCCGAGTTCTGAGTCGCATCTTGCTTGCAGCTCTCACAGCCGCCGTAGCAGCTTGGCTCATCAGCACCTGGCTGGGCGGGCTAGTGGTCGCTTTCGCCGCGGCGCTGCTCATTTACCCGGTCATGCTGAGAACCTTCGCGGCGTTAAGCGCCTCAGACCAGAAGTTGCTAAATCGACTGAGCCAGCACCTGCCACCATACTTTGTGCCCGCCTATCAAGGCCTCGTAAACTTTCTTGTACGAGGATGAAAAATGCCTGAATGCCCTTTTTGGTCAGTTATCGTTGCCACCTATCAACGCGAAAAAGTCCTGTGTGATACAATCGAGCACCTACTTTCTCTATCCTATCCCGAATTTGAGCTCTTGGTTATAGATCAGACCCCTATGCACGAAGCGGACACCGAGAGCTATATTCGGGAATGCAAAACTAAGTATCCCAAAAGATTTCGCTGGCAATATGTATCAAGGGTCAACCTTCCAAACGCTCGCAATGTTGGCGCGAAGATGGCCCGAGGCGACTACCTCCTCTATTGCGACGACGACATAATCCCGCCGGTAGACCTGATCGAACTGCATTTACGCAATTTAATGGAGCCGGGCGTGGGCGCGGCCACAGGTGGCATATATGTGGAGCGAAAAAAGAAGCCCTCGCAACCGAGACCTTGTGTGATAGCCCGTAATGGGCGTATGTTCGATTATTGGGAACATGATGTCCCCAAGGGAACCACTGACAGCCTGAGGGGCGGGAACATGTCCATACCACGTAAGATTGTATTCGAAGTGGGCCTTTTCGACGATGCTTACATAGGCCGTTCTAATGGAGAAGAGACTGATATCTCGCTGCGCATATTGCGCAAAGGTTATAAGATCGCCTATGACCCCGAGGCAGCAGTAGTACATCTTGGTCACCAACACGGGGGCGCCCATATCAGTAAAGCCACAGATGAGGGCCGCTACTATTCAGAACGTCACCAAAACAACGCTTACTTCTTCGCCAAGAATTTCCAGCAACGATACCTACCTTGGTTCTTAAAAAGGGAACTTGGTTGGATTTTGGTAAAACAGGCCATTTTGCAGCAACATCCGAAACGGACTTTCCCCTCGCTTCGCGGCCTTTGGCGGGGATACTGGGCCGGCCTGCGCAGACGAATGTAGTAGGCGAACTGTGAAGATGGAGGTACCGTCCTCTCGCCTGCCTTCGACAGATTGTGTAAGGACCGAGGGGCAGCCTGCTGAGAATACGGGCAAGAGGGTGCCCCGGCCCAATGAGGGTTATTTTCTTTGGGTCACAGCTGATGCAAGACTGCCCATTGCCTGCTGTCACCCGTCTACAGAGCTTGGATTGCGCTTGTTTGAACTCCTGCTCCCACGCGTTTGACACTGGCAGTTGCCTAGGGCAAGGCTTGTCAGAATTCCTCAGGCAGGGAAATGAGCAGAAATAGTGCCAGAATGACACCTGACACAGTCCTCAGTAGAGTTGGCCTGTACCGCCTAGTCGATTCCGTAGGACGCCTTCAAATGCCAATACAGTAAGTTTGTCGCCGCTACGTCCTGTGAGCCCACTACGTTGAACACTGGACCCACAACGGAAACAGACTTTTAGAGGAGATGCCCAAGATCTTTATGGAGGGTGCTTAAGTCCTCAAAAGAACTGAACCCTTGACCGGAGACGGAACAATGCAACAGATAAGTCTTAAGGCCTCTAAAATGAAGATACTGTTGAAAGCGAGGCGAGTTGAGAGTCAAATTGTACCAGTGGAGCAGGAGTTATAACTTGCATCACCCGGTTTTCGTCAGAATCACCACTTTTTGGATTGCTAGGCTAGGCGCCACCAGACCAACAGGGGTCGGGATCCTTTCGGTTGTGCTGGCTCTGTCAGTTGCCTTAACTTCCTTGGTTGCCACCGCGACCAACGGCATCGCCATCGCTCCCGATTCAGTGAGATACATTGCGGCTGCACGAAATATGTCCGCCGGTAATGGCTTGACTTTGTATGATTCCTCTCCCCTGCTTCTCCAAGCACCATTATTCCCAGTAGTCCTCTCACTGATAGAACGGCAATTAGGGCTCGACCCCACAGTAGGTGTTCGTTACCTGAACGCCGGACTATTCGGACTTATTGTTTACCTCTCTGGCCTTCTGTTTCGGCGCCGCCTGATCAGGCCGTCAACTGTCATCTTTGGTATGCTGGCCGTTTCGCTGTCCCCGGTCCTTTTCCGCCTCTCCACTTTCGCCCTTACTGAACTGCTCTTCATATTCTGGACTCTAGTCTTCCTACTTCTTCTAGAAAGCTACCTGATTGAGAGGTCAGTCAAGCTTTTACTTCTCCTTTCAGTAATCACCAGCCTTGCAACAATGACGCGCTACACTGGCACCTTTTGCGCCGTGACGGGGGTAGTGGCCATACTCTATCTTCACAAAGGTCCACTGCACTCTAAGTTGACCCACCTTATCGTGTACTGTGTAATTTCGGCGGTTCCGTTGGGGGCATGGGCAGCTAGAAACTTCGTCTTGGCCAACACGTTACTGGGCCACCGCGATCCGTCGACTTTTCCACTCCACCATAATCTTTACTTTCCACTGGTCAGAGTCTTGAGCTGGATTCTACCTTTGGACTATCTCGCAGACAATCTTGAGTCTACCAAGGCGCACTTTGTTTTGGGTTCGATTGCTGGATTCTTACTTGGCTTGCCTTGGTCACCAGGAAACTTTCGCCAGGTGCTGAGACCTGCCTTCCGCCGGATCGGTCCTGAGCTTCTCTTCACTGGAATCTACTTAACTCTACTGGTCCTCGTTTCCACATTCACTGCACACGATGGAATCAACCACAGGCTAATGTCTCCAGTTTACGTGCCATTTGTTCTCATCGTTCTCTTCATTGTTGAACAGAGATTGGCCGGAACGGCAGCAGAGTTCTCGATTCGATTATTCGGCTATACCGGGATCTTGAAAGTGCGGCAACTGACTTACGTCATTCTGTACTTGTGGTTGGCGATTCCGTCATTGCAAGTAGCACACACAGCCGCGGAGCAAATGCGGACTGGCCTTGGATTCAGCCATATCAGCTGGAGAACAAGTGAAACGGTCAGCTACTTGCGAGAAGAGATACTTTCTAACGATGACGATTCTCCGCTCTACAGCAACTACCCGGATGCCATCTACATTCTCTCCGGCGCCTCTGTATCTTTTTCACCCGCGGCTACAGGTTACGCTTCCAGCGAGCCCAGAAGGCCAGTTTCTTCCATTGTCGGCACCTGGCCTGGTCCGCAACCGGCCTATCTTGTATGGTTCCACGACACCATAAGAGTTTATCAATTTGAGACTGCAGAGTTGGAGCAAGTAGTAGAGCTTTCAGTTGTGGCGGAACTGACGGATGGAACTATCTATAGGGTTTCAGCCAGGTGACAAATACCTCCTCTGTTGAAAGGAGAAACATTCAGGTGACTGAACAGAAGTTAGTTTTCTTGGCAACAATGTAACCAGTTGGCTCCTGAGCACAGGCTTTACAACAGGAAACCATTACTGGTCAGTTGTCTGAGCTATCAATCAACACAAAATGCGACAGTGCGGTCAATTTGAGAACTTGGCCACCCTTCCAGACTCCACCGCGAATAGGCCGTCACTGGTTCTTCATCGTAAGAGCAGGCCAGCCGGAACAAAGTGAGACTGCAGGCGCCTTCAGGGGAACCCCGCCCCTGTCAGATAGTCACAAATTGGCTAATGCTTGACTCTTGGAACAATGATCTTCAGTAAGTGTCCGCCTCCATCCTGAGAATAGGAATCACAATTGTCGCTGGAATAAATGCCTCTCAGGTGGGCTCTCCTTACAGGGAAAAGGTTGGTTTGTCCTAAACGGAGAAGTAAGTTCTTTCCGCCAGTTTTACGTATTGGAAACATGATCGCCTGCGATCTTGACCATTCAGGCGTGAATCCTGATCTCGGAGTGAATTTACCCTTGTCACCTGACTCCTCGACCGAGGCTGAAGTTGCCTAAGGCCGCGCCGCTACAAGGCCTGCTTCTTCGTCAAGAACTTTCGTCCTCCTGTTCTATCCTGGCTTCTGACAGAGAATGCAGGCTGAGAATTTCTGGAGAAGGCCATGATGTGGACATCCTCAATGTGTTATCCCCTTTTTTGGTAGGACTTGTAGCGGTGAAAACTGACCGGCCCGTAAGGAAGGAGGCAATCGACCAACTGTGAAGATCGCAGTCCTTTCCTCCCAACTGCCCTCGTCAAACCGTGTGAAAACCGGTGGCGTCGCATACGTGGCACACAGGCTGGCTAACGCACTGACCAAACGCGACCACAAAGTGACCGTCTTCTCTACCGACGAACAGCCGCCTGACGCCTGCTATCAAGTGCACAATGTGCTTACGGCATCTCCAGCGAATCCTCTATTCACATGGTTTTGGCTCTGGCAGCTGGCACGGCGCTATGCTGCACAGGACTTCAGCGAATTCGACATCATTCATGCCCATGGCAACAACGCAATGATCCGTCGCCCCGACCCTCCGCTCGTGAGGACACTACACGGGTCAGCTCTGGCTGAAGCAATACATGCGACTACCTGGAAAAGACGGTTGTGGTACTTGACAATCTCGCCACGCGAATATTGGGAAGTTGCCAAGGCTACCCGAGTCGTAGCTGTAAGCGCCAGCACTCGGAAATACGCATGGGGCATCGATCGCGTGATTCCGAATTCTGTTGATTTTCAGGTTTTCCACCCCGAATCCAATCTGAACAACAACCTCCGCACACACCAACCCGTAATACTCTTCGTAGGCACTCTGGCCGGTCGCAAGCGGGGCCAAATGCTGTTGGAATCTTTTCAGTCGCAGATACGACCAGCCCTGCCTGACGCCGAACTCTGGATTGTGGCAGAGCGGGAGGTTCAAGCTCCAGGCGTTGTCTGTTTTTCGACCCCGGACGAGCAGACCCTTGCTGATCTATATCGTCGCGCCTGGGTTTTCTGCCTGCCCAGCACCTATGAAGGCTTTGGTATCCCCTATATTGAGGCCATGGCATGTGGCACGCCGGTTGTAGCCACACCTAACACCGGGGCACGAGAACTGCTTGAAGACGGCAAATGGGGAGTTTTGGCCCGACCATCCGAGCTGGGAGCTGCGCTTTTGTCCCTCTTGCAGGACACGCCCCGACGGCAGCGGTTGGCGCAGCAAGGACTGGAGCGCGTCGCTGTTTTCAATCAGACACGGGTTGTGGATGCCTATGAATCGCTATTCGAAGAGACAGTCCGGTATGCCTAGGGCTGACCCTGTCGAAACCTTCGACAAGTCCCATTCGCCTAAGGGACAGCTCGCCAGAGTCGCCCTGCTCACAATGGACTTTCCGCCGAGTACCGGAGGCGTACAAAGATATCTCTTGGAACTGAGCCGACGCGTTGGCCGACACTATCGTCTAACCGTGGCGGTTCCCCAAGGTGACGCCACTCTATTTCAAGAAGAGCCCTTTTCGCTTGTCTCCTTGCCTTCATCGATGCCTTGGCATTTCGCCAAAGTACTGGCAACGTTTCGCCCCCAAATCACCGTTGTAGGCCATGCGCATCCCAGAATGCTTTTGCCGGCGGCGATTCTCTCGAGGGGACGGTTAGTTGTACTGACACATTACAGCGACTTTGAAGTTGCCCAGCTGCGTTGGCATGCTCCGTTCTTCAATCACCTACTAGCATGCGCTCGTCCCTTGGTTACTGTGTCGCGGAACAGCGCTATGCGACTGAAGGACTTCGGTCTGCCCACCCCGGAAATTGTCAATCCTGGTGTAGATCCATATTCCTTTGCCCCTTCTGAGACTCCTTTTTCGGATCCGCCTGTTCTCCTGACCGTAAGTCGACTGGTACCGCGCAAAGGCCACAGAGTTGTTATGGCCGCGCTTCCTACCCTCCTGAAAACTTTTCCAAACCTACAATACTGGATCGCTGGCGCTGGTCCGGAGCTTGGTGGCTTGGCACGCTTAGCCCGAAGTCTGGAGGTGGCACACGCGGTCCGCTTCCTGGGAGATGTCTCCCATGATGAATCGTCTAAAGGAATCCCAAACCTTCCCGAACTCTATCGCCGTGCCTCGATCTTTGTGATGCCAGCGCAGGTCGATCTTGAATCACGTCAGGGAGAAGGATTCCCTCTCGTCTACCTCGAAGCCAGCGCCAGCGGTCTGCCCGTAGTCGCGGCCCGCAGCGGTGGCGCCGCCGAAGCCGTACTCGAGAACGAAACGGGCCTACTCGTTCCTCCCGATGACCCTCCGGCGTTGGCTGAGGCCCTTCTACGACTCCTTAATGACGCCGAAATGAGACAAAAAATGGGCCGCACCGGCCGCCGCTGGGTCGAGCGCGAAATGAACTGGGATCGTGTCGGCCGCCAATTCCTGTCCATAATTGACCGCGCCCTATGACACCACGCCCCATTCTCTTCGTGGACCACGCAGATGCCCTCGGCGGAGCAGAACAGAGCCTCCTCCTCCTCATGTCCTTCCTGGACCGCGCTCGATGGCAGCCTCATCTGATCGCGCCCCCCGGTCAGCTTGCCGAAGAGGCGGTGGCAGCAGGTATTCCAGTGCACCTCCAGCCACTGCCTCGGCTCCGCGGCTCCTCCCGTAGTCTGCTCGATCTGTGGAAACAGGCCCGGCGCATTTCAAAAACGGCCCGCCAAATCGGCGCCGCACTGATACACAGTAATACGATACGCGCCACCGCCTACGCCTCCTTGGCCGCCCGGCTCGCGTCCGTTCCCCTCGTCTGGCACATGCGCGACTTCTGGCTTTCGGAGACCGAACCAGCCGCCAAATGGCCCGACCGTCTGGGCAAGTACCTCTTTTGCAGCACGGCCGGCCGCGTCGTCACCAATTCACGTGCAGTCGCCGCGCACCTGCCCCGCGCCAAAAGTGCGTCAGTCCTCCACAACGGAATCGACCTTTCCCATTTCGACCCGGCCCAATACACAGCTGACAACAGGGCTGAAATCTGCAAAGCGGCCGGCTTCCCCCTCGATGCTCCTATTGTCGGCATGATCGGCAGAACTCGACCCTGGAAAGGGCAGGACACATTCCTGCAAATGGCAGCCCAGCTCACTGCCGCCGTACCCGACTGTCACTTCCTGATCGTCGGTGGCGACCCTTTCGGCGTCCAGGACGACTACGAGGCTCGCCTGCTTGAACTTCGTTCCCAGCCCGGCCTCGAAGGTCGCGTGCATTGGACAGGCCAGCTCGCCGACGTGCGTCCGCCTCTTGCGGCAATGGACCTGTTCGTCCATCCTGGCGCGCCCGAGCCCTTCGGCCTCGTCAACATCGAGGCCATGGCCATGGCCAAACCGGTCGTCGCCTTCGGGCACGGAGCTCTGCCGGAAATCGTCTTGCACGAAGAAACCGGCCTCCTCGCCCAACCCGGCGACACGGCCGCTCTGACCGCATCCGTCTCGCGACTGCTGAGAGATCCCGCACTGTCCCGAAGCATGGGTCGGGCAGGTCGACTTCGCGTCCAGGAACACTTCCGAATCGAACGCACTGTTGACCAACTCGAAGGGCTCTATCAGGAACTGGTCGGGAGTGAGTAGAAAATGTCCAGTCCCTCTGCCGCGAACGACTGGCGCAATGCCCCATGAGAGTACTCCTACTGTACAAGGAATACCACCCCGTCGTCGGCGGCATCGAGAACCACATTCGCCTGCTGGCACGCGGCCTGCTGGCGGAGGGCGTAGACGCCAGCGTCCTCGTCACCAATACCGGGCCGGCTACCCAGCGCCAAACCATCGACGGTGTCCCCGTAACAAAGACGGGACGCCAATCCACAATCCTGTCCACGCCCATCAGCCTGCCCTTTCTCGTGGAGCTGCGCCGCCAGATGGCGACCGTCGACTTCGTCCACCTCCACGCGCCCTACCCGCTTGCCGAACTCGCCCAACTCATGCTGGGACGCACAAAACCAACCGTGATCAGCTACCACAGCGACATCGTTCGCCAAAGAAGAACGGGAAAACTCTATGCGCCGTTCCTCAAAAGGGTCCTGCAACGTGCCGCACTGATCGCCGCCTCCAGCCCTGCCTACATAGAGTCTTCCCCCTTCTTACAGGACGTGCGCCACAAGTGCCGCGTCATCCACTATGGCATCGAACCTGAACGCTTCGAGGAAACCGCGCAGGTTCGCGGTGAAGCACAAAACCTGCGCAACCAATACGGTGACCTGCCTCTCCTGCTCTTCATCGGCCGCCTGCGCCACTACAAAGGCGTTGACGTGCTCATCCGGGCCATGCACGACATCCGCGCCCGGCTGCTGATAATCGGGACCGGTCCAATGCAGGAGGCGTGGCAGAAACTGGCCCATAAGCAAAATCTGACCGAAAAAGTATTCTTCCTTGGTGACGCTTCAGATGAGGATACTCTCGCCGCCCGTTACGCCGCCGAGCTGTTCATTCTACCCTCCACCAACCGCGCCGAGGCACTGGGAATCGTGCAGCTTGAGGCGATGGCCTGTGGCCTGCCCGTAGTCTGCACGGAGCTGGGAACCGGCACATCCTACGTCAATCGCAACGGTGCAACGGGGCTGGTTGTCCCGCCCAACGACCCGCGTGCGCTGGCCGTGGCTATCAACAGACTGCTCGCGAGTCCGGCGCTGCGAGCTAAGATGGGAGTCGAAGGACGCAGGCGTGTCAAAAGCGAATTCTCTCTCCAGGAGATGATCAACGCTACTATCGCCTTCTATGAGGAAGCGCTAAGAGAGAGCTGAGAGGCAGTTGCGACTGTCTGTCCCTCCTTCCATTTTTCCTGGTCATCCTGTCCCCGCCGTCCAATGAGCCATTACATTCTCGATGCTCGCACCGCAGTACCCCACTTCCCCGGCATCGGACGCTACGTCAGCAACCTCGCATCGGCCCTGACGCCCCTGCTCAGCGCCGGCGAAAGCCTGACCATTCTTGACAACCAGCCACCCTCCGCGCTTCAAGATACGTCAGCCTCCGTCCCGGAGTTGGAGCGTGCCGCCAAACTGCCCGGCACAAAGGTATCCGCGCCCGTATCGCCATTCGACATCCGGCAGCAGTGGCAGATCCCGTTCCTGCTAAAACGACTAAAGTCCGGCGGCGCAGCGGTCTACCACAGTCCATACTACCTCATGCCCTACCGCACGGCTCTACCCACCCTCCTGACCTTCTACGACGTCATCCCGCTCAAATTCCCGCAGACCGTCCCCGCCAAAGCGAGACTTTTCTTCCGACTGGCCGCCACTCTCGCTCTGCGCACGGCAGACCGCATCGCTGCCATCTCCAACGCCGCCCGCAGCGATCTGTTGAAACACTTTAGCTTCCCTGCCTCCCAAGTCAGCGTCACACCACTTGCCGCCTCCGCCCGCTACCGACCTCAGCCAGCCAGCGAAGTCGGCCGCGTACGCCAAAAGTACCACCTTCCCGACCAGCTCCTTCTCTATCTCGGCATAAACAAGCCCCACAAAAACCTGCCCGCCCTCGTCGACGCCTACGCCCGGATTGCCTCGCACCATGCCCCCCCACTCGTCATCGCCGGCGCCTGGGATCATCGCTACCCCCAAGCCAAAGAGCGCGCCGCATCCCTCCAGCTCGGTGACGCCGTCCGCTTCCTCGGCCCCGTGGAGGAGCACGACCTGCCCGCCCTCTACAGCGCCGCGACACTGTTCGTCTTTCCCAGCCTCTACGAAGGGTTTGGCCTTCCCGTCCTCGAGGCGATGGCCTGCGGAACGCCGGTAGCCTGCTCGAACACCCCGGGCCTGGCTGAAGTCGCCGGCGCCGCCGCCCTCCTTTTTGACCCGCACTCCGTCACTGAGATCAGGAGTGCCATGACCGAACTCATCGAAGACAGTCGCCAGCGCGCCCTGCGCGCCGAGCAGGGGCTGGCACAGGCCGGCCTCTACAGCTGGCAGGCGACCGCCGAAGCCACCTTGCGTTGCTATCGTCAACTGCTGGAATAACGGTGTGAGGGCTGTGAGAGGCGAAGTCCGAAAAGACCTCAGTCGCTTACGACATTGAGCCCGTAAACGGTGCGGATTCCCGCCAGCGTCAGCCAGGGATCGTAGTGGTCGATCGAGCTGGTCAGCGGGGTGATGACGTGCCCCAGTCCACCGGTGGATACGACCGTGACAGGGGAGTCCAACTCATCACGGATGCGGGTAAGGAGTCCATCGACCAGTCCCGCATAGCCTAGCATGATCCCCGAACGCAGGGCCTCGTCGGTATCGCGGCCGATAGCCGGGGCGGGAGGACCCGATTCGACCTCATCTGAAGTAGGCGTGAAATCCCCAAACACGCTGGAAAGTTCAGCCAGACCGGGGGCAGCGACCTTCAGTGACTCCGCCGCAGTCGCAAGGCCCGGGGCAATGGCCCCGCCGCGGAATCGCCCCTCTCCGTCCACCACATTGAACGTCGTCGCCGTCCCGAAATCAACGGCAACCGCCGCCCCCCTTGTACGCACACGCACCGCCGCGGCGTCGGCAAGCCGGTCCATCCCTACTTGGTCCGGGTTCCTGACGTCCAGCACCATGCCAAGTTCCATCCTCTGGTGCAGCACAACCGGCTCGCGGCCAAGGGCATCCTCCAACGTCCCCCTCCACAGTTCGGTCAAAGGAGCCACCACGCTGCACAAAGCAGCCCCCTCAAACTCTTCAGCCCCCAACCCGTTTTCCTGCCAGAATCGCAACAGAGACTTCCTGACCGCTTCCGTCCGGCTCCGCCTCTCCGTCGGCAGCCGCCAGGCGGCAACCGGGGCATCGTCGTCGCCAAACGCGCCCAGGACGATGCTGCTGTTTCCGATGTCGATGGTCAGGAGCATTGTAGGCGGGACGAAACGGGATAGACGGGGGGCATCAAGGGGAGAAAAGGTCCTGGTTTCCGTGTAGCGCCGGTTCGCTTATCCGCCTCCATCACTGTTTCCTTCAGACTGCGGTGTCGCGGTCGGCTCCTCCTTGACATCGGTCACGCCGGGGATGACTGTCCCCGGACCGTAAAGGAACATCGCGTTCCAGGGCCGGTAGACCGACCTGATCGGGTCCTCGCGAGTCTGTCCATTCTCGGTGACCTTGCGAATGACCGTCGCGGTCAGGCCGTCTTTGGCCCACTCTACCTGCTTGATCTGCCCGGCTTCCAGACTGGCGTCTTCCTGATAGATCGGTTCGCCGGGCTCTTTGATATCCTCGTACACCGCCTCACCGATTTCCACCACTCTGTCCGGCTTGGTGCCGTAAAACCGGAAGGTGAGGATTCCTTCCTCACTGTTCACCACGGGCTGGATCAGCAGGTGCGCGTCCGTATCATTGAGGAATCTCAGATCGACGTACGGAGTATATATCGTCGCGTCAAATCCGGGGTCGCCGTACCAGCTCACCACGTAGCCGTGATTGTGGCGCTCAAGAAAAGGAAAACCCCCCTCCAGCGCCGCCCGGAAAACCGTTGTACTCACCTGGCATACGCCTCCCCCAACCCCAACAGCCGTGCGGTCCCCCCAGATAATGGCCGAATCCTCAAATCCGTTCGCCCCGCTAACCGCCTCAATCGCCGAATTGAAACTGAAGACGCCGTTGGGTGGCACGACCACGCCCACGAGTTTCTCTGCCGCGACTTCGATATTGTAGACGCGCGTGCTGCTGCTCCCCTTAAAGTACGTGCTGCCGCTGGCCACCAGCTCTCTGATCCCCAATTCGTTCAAACGACTGGAACTGACCGCGGGCGGTATGGAAAAGATCGGCAGCGCACCGGTCCGCTGGTCGGTGGTCAGCGCATTGCGTACAGCCTCGAGCGTCAGGTCGACGTCCAGGCGCTGGCCCGCTCTGCTCGGATGTATCACCGTCAGCGCGGATGTCGCATCGTCAAAGCGCAGACGCGCGTCCTGGGCAGGATAGGAAACCTGGTTCGCCCAGCCCTCGACCACAAAGCGCAGCGCCTCTTCATTGAGAAAACGGGGATCCCCCCCGGGCATTATCCTCTGCAACAGCGCCCCGTCAAGCGCAAATGCAGTCCCGGATCCTTCGTGCCGCAAAACGACCGGCTGCGAGGCCGCGAGACCGCCTGAAACGCTATCGAAGGCGGATGTACCCGCGCCCGCGCTGTTCTGTGACGAGTCTCCCGCCGCGCTCTGGGGCGGCGCAGTGCTGTAAGTCTGCAGCGGCACCGTTCCCGAGCGTCCGCTCGCCAGCTGCGCCAGTATGAGGTGAGCCGTCGCAGCCACATCAACGTCGAGGCCCGGCTGCGGCGGCACGGAGATATCGCCAATCTGAATGGCAGGCCGGCTCGGACGCCGCACCTCGGAAGCCGCGTCGCCGACGGCCTGACGCACAACGCCTTCACTGACAAGCACCTCCGGCCACACCGTCTGCTGCCCGGTGAAGGCCCGCCACTGGCCGAGAATGCGTTCAAACAGGCTGCCTTGCCGCCCAACATGATAGGCGAGGTTAACTGCCCCCTCCAGGTCCGCCTCCGGCGCCAGCAGCTCGGCTCCCAGGGCCCAACGTCTGACCGCAGCTCTTGCTGCCCCGGTGCCCTCCGTAGTTTGGGGATTGAGTTCGAGGAAGATGGGCGCCAGCGGATAAGGGGTCAACTCCCGGTGCAGGCGCAGCAACGCCGACGCACGCGTCTCGCCGCCTACGGGCACGCCGGCCACGTGCACGCCGCTGAAAATACGGTCCGTGTGCCAGAACTGCCAGCCGGCAAACGCGCCTGTAACGGCCACGATCGCTACGCACAGCCAGATCAGAATGTATTCGACGCCGCTGGGGGGCCTGCCATGAACCTTCGTCGGGCCGCGGAGATCCCGCATCGGTACAATCTGTCGTCCTGGGGGCAATGGGACAGTTGAACTCATCAGTTTCAGTGCTTCAGGCTAGAGTCGCCGGCGATACGGATAGCAGCTGCAGGAATTCCAACCGCGTCCTTCCCCGAAACGACTTCTTTCGGGAACTGAGATCGCCGCAAACTGGAATCACAATGTTACCAACTCAACTGAGGGACAATATACAGGAACGGTATGGCTATGTCCAGAGCTACCACTGCCAGGAACAGACAGACATACAAAATCGTACGCAATTCACCGCCATTGCGTAGCCGGTCAGACGCGTCCAAGGAAGTACCGTCCTGGTCCCCAACTTCGATGGCGCCAAAGACCCGGGAAATACGGCCGCAAAGCAGCCCGTAAAGTAGCATGCCGGCGCCCGCCATCCCGAACAGCAGCAAGGTCCACCTGTCTGCCGTTCCACCCGCCAGCGTCGCAACCACAATGTGCGCGCCTGCTCCCGCCAGCAGGACGCAACCCGCCGCGAGGCTGGCCCGCCTTTCGAGCACCGCCCACCAGCCTATGGCGAAGAGCAGACTCCACGCCGGCAGCGCCGGAAAAAGATACCTGCCCTGGTGCTGGATAAACCCCAGATTATACCAGCCGTAAGCAGCCAGCGTCGCCAGCCACAGCAGCAGCAGAGTCATCCCGGGAGAAGAGAGGAGGCGAGCCCACTGCCATTCATTGCGATTCACTCCCGCCCGCAATCGGAAGGGGATGCCCACCGCCGCCATAGCTGTCAGAATGTATAGAACTGTGTAGACGCGGCCATCCATAAAGACGCCCAACCAGCCAAACACACCCCAGAAGCTCTTGCTGGTAAACGTCCACGCCCGCTCCCAATACGCGCCCCACCCGTGCTCCGCGATCCATGCCGCCGCTGTCGGCTGCCCGGTCACAACCGCATCGTGCCAGCTGAGGCCGAGAATATCCAGGTTCCCGTATACCAGGCTGTTTCGGATCCACCACGGTAGTCCCAGCAGCAATGCAGGCCCAACTAGCAGCGCCAGCCGCATAGCCAACTCTCCCGTCGGTGTCCTGCCGTCGGACCCTGGCCAGGCTGACCGAGCGATAACCACGATTAACGCGACGGGAAGAAGCACATAAGCGGTCGCCTTGGTGAGAAAGCCAAGCCCGATCAGGATTCCGGCCGCCAGCAAGTGGCGCCCCCCTCTGCCTGCTTCGCTTCCAGCCTCAAGCCGCTGCCACCGCAACAGCGCAAGCACAGTCCCGGCGATCAACAGTTCCGCTAGGGCATCATTGTTTACCGATGCCATCAGCGCCGCGTGCATGGGAAGAAAAGCTGCAAAGGCGGCCGCCCCGAGAGCAATGTGGGGCAACCCGGGAACTACCTCACGCGCACACAGGAAAACCAGCAGCACGACGCCGCCGCCCAGCACAACGCCGAAAAGCCGTATGGCCAGCAGTTCGCCCTGGCCCGACCAGTAGACCGGGACGGCAAGCAGATAGTAAAGAGGAGGCTGATGGGACTCGTAGCGGACCGCTTCTATCGAAAGATCCGGCGGAAACTTCTCCGCCTTCAGGCGCGCGAGGTACTCTTCGTCATAGTCGCCCATCCGCAGCACAGGCAACCGCCTTTCGGCCGCAAGGTGAGCAATGTAATTGTAGTGGGCCGGCTCGTCCGGGTTCTGCCAGGGCGGAGTCTTGACCGCGAAGAGTGTGCCCAGGGCCGCATAGACGGTCAGAATCGAAGCCAGGACATAGGCGGTTGCATCGATCCCTTTGTGCATGGGCCCTGTCACGCGCTACCCGTTCTCCTCACCCAGCACGACGGCAAGATCCAGCTTGACAAATAGTGGCGCCGGTTTCCGCAGAAGTTGACCCGCCGCAAGCGTCTGCGCCTGCCAGGCCCCGCTGGCGCCGCCATGGTCGTAGCGCAACACCAAATGCGACCCGCGCTTGTCGTCAACCGCCGTCGTATCCAGCTTTCCGAATAGCGGTTCCGAATAACCCAGGTATTGGTGCAGCTGTTCACTGCTGTGGGGCAGAATCGGCGCCCACAGCAGTTTCAGCCAGTCGATGGCCTGCAGCGTCACGTACACTGTCGTCGCCGTTGTCTGTGGATCCGTCCCAAAAGTCCGCCAGGGCTCCTTCTCATTCAGGTACTGGTTAACGCGCTGGCTCAACCGCCGCGCCTCCTGCAGGGCCGCCTTCAGCCTCACCGCTTCGTATAGCGCTCCCACGCTCTCGAAACCACCGCGTATCTCCGCCAACAAGGCTTCATCCGTCGCGTCCAACTCTCCCGGTTCAGGCACCGCCCCCTCGAAACGCCTGAACGCGAAACCTAGAGCCCGGTTGACTAGATTGCCCCAGTTCGCCACCAGTTCGTTGTTCACCAGTTCCACAAAGTCAGGCCACGTGAACTCGGTATCCGCTGTCTCCGGCGCCATGGCCGTCAATGTATAGCGCCAGGCGTCCGCCTCAAACTCCTCCAGGACCGTATTGAAACCGATAACGTTGCCCCGGCTCGTGCTGAATTGGGCCCCGCCAAAGTTGAGATACTCGTTGGCCGGAACGTCATACGGCAGGTGCAGACGCGCCTTTTTCAGCGGCTCCGCCGTTTCCGAAAGACCGGAGATGTTGGCTGCTTCGCCGTCCGCCTCGGCCTCATCGTTATAGGCCATAATCATGCCCGGCCAGATCTGCGTATGGAAAGGGATGTTGTCCTTGCCGATGAAGTAGTAGTGGCGGGCGTCCGGCGAAAGGTCTCGGTCCCACCAGTCCTGCCATTTGCCGCCGCTCAAAGCAGCCCACTCGATTGCCGCACTCAGATAACCTTGCACCGCGTCATACCAGACGTAAATGCACTTGCTCTCGTAACCTTCCAGAGGTATGTCTATGCCCCAATCGATGTCGCGCGTTATCGCCCGCCCCCGCAGCTCCTTCAGGTTCAGCTGCCCCTGCGTAAAGTTCAGAACGTTGTTGCGCCAGTGCTCCTTATCGCTCCCGATCCATTCCAGCAGAGGTTCATTCAGCGCCCCCAAATCGAGAAAGAAATGTTCGGTTTCCCGTACCTCCAGCTCGCTGCTCCCGCTCAATTTCGACCTTGTGTCGGTCAGCTCCAGCGCATCATACAGGCGCCCGCAGTTGTCGCACTGATCGCCGCGCGCCTCGCCAAAGCCGCAGAATGGGCACGTTCCCTCCACGTAGCGGTCGGCCAGAAAACGCCCTGCCTCCGGGTCGTACCACTGCTTCTGCACTTCCCTGTAAATGTACTCGTTCGCCATATGCCGCCGAAACACCTGCTGCGTCACGTCCCAGTGGTTCTGCGTGTCCGTGTGCGTGTACAGGTCGAAAGTCAGGCCCATCGCCACGCAGCCCTCAACAAAAAGCTCGTGGTACTTGTCCACCACCTCCGCAGCACCCAGACCTTCCCTCTCCGCCTGCAAAGTGATCGGCGTACCATGCGTATCGGAGCCGCTGACCATCAGCACGTCGTTGCCTGCCATGCGCTGGTAACGGGCAAAGATATCAGGCGGCAGATACGCGCCCGCAATCTGTCCGATATGCTTTTCGCCGTTGGCATAGGGCCAGGCAACGCATACAAGTATCTTCCTGCCGTGCTCGGTCATCGGTCATCCTCCGAGTAGCTTGGGGCGAACTCACCCCCTCGGCTCTTTCCTCCGCCAGGTGGACTGCTGCTCAACTCGATCGAAATCTTCCGCAAATCTGAGAGGCTTCGCGCCCTTTCCGTCGGGCTCTTGGCGGGGACTCCCCTGCCTCAGATCAGTTACCTCAGCCCGCTTCCGCCCCGCAACTCATTATATCTGTCCCAATTCATAAGTGGCAAAACTATGCGCCATCTCGTCTGCATCCCAAAATGGGAGCAAACTCTCCCATCCCCCAGTTCCCAGCCGACCCCCAACAATCTCGCCATCAACTCTGAGCCAAGGGAAGCGCAGAAACTGCCCCCTAACCACTAAAAACTGAAAACTCAAAACTTAAAACTGCTTTTCTGGGCGGTCGGGCCTATTCGGCCCTCCCTTGTGCGGGGGCTCCGCCCCCGCAACGCCCCCTCTCCTACAACACGCCTCATCGACCGGGTGTCTACATTGGTGACAGGTGCCTAATAGAAGGTGCCCAGCCAGACCCCGCTCCGCCAGTCCCATCGAATCCCCCATGGCCAGCCCTTGTGCCAGCCCTGGCCCCCCAAATCTAACGACCTCCCAACTAAGTCTGGCCCTGACAGCTTCCCGCCTCTGCTCCAACAGCCGGCCCATTGTCCCAGCCGCTGCCGGCTTGGATTCCCAGCCTCTTCCTACCCCAAATCCGGGACGCACCCCCCTCAACCGCTCGATTCCGAGAAACAGGGGGCTGCTGCTATAATGGCAAAGAAATTTTTCACGGACCTGGTCCAGCCTCGACGACGGGGCTTCCCTTGGTCCGCGCAGCAGCCAAGCGGCAGACGGAACTGATATGAAAGCATTCACAGTCATGTGGCGCACGATTAAGGCGCTCTATGAAGATCTGCTCCTTTGGGTCTGGCTCAGCGTCCTCTGGTGGGTCGGGATTTTCCTGGTACTGCCCGCGGGACCGGTGACGGCAGGTATCCACAACGCGGCCAACCGCGTCGCCAACTACCGCAGGGTGGAGAGCGGTTTCTTCTGGGACGGCGCAAAGTCCACCATCGGCAAGAGCTGGCTCCTGCTCGGCATCAATCTGCTGATGATCGCCGGCGTCTCGGTGAACATCCGCTTCTACGGCGCCAGCACCGCCAGTTGGGCCCAGATCATCAGTATCGTATGGGTCTGGATCCTGATCATCGTTCTCATGGCGGGTCAATACTTCTTTCCCTTGCTCTGGCAGCAGGACGAAATGAGTATCAAGATGGTCCTCAGAAACGCCTTCATTCTCGCCCTGCGCCACCCTCTCTATACCTTTCTCATGTTCCTCTTTCAGGTCCTGTTGCTCGTCGTCAGTTTCGTTACCGTCTTGCCAATCTTTCTGCTCACACCGGCGGCGGTCGTGTTGGCGATGAACTTCAGCTTGGTCGGCTTGCTGCAGGAACTGGATCTTGCGCCGGAGCCGCCGCCAGGCGCGTAATCCCTGCACGAGTAACCCGCACCACGTTTCCCAATTCCAAAAACTTAGATCAACAATGGCAATTCTCGCGGAATATCACAGACCAAAGACCCTGACCGACGCCCTCGATCTACTGGCTGATCGTACCGCACGGCGCCTGCCCCTGGCCGGGGGCACCCATCTCGTGGGAGCCCTGGAAACGCGGCAGCGGCGCGACGTCGACGGCGTTGTCGACCTGGCCGCCCTGGAACTGTCCTACATCAGGCACATCGATTCCAGCCTGCATGTCGCCGCCATGACAACCCTTACCGAATTGGTCGAACATCCTCAATGCGCAGATCTGGCCGCCGGCATCCTGCCGGCTACCGCCCGCTTTGAAGGACCCCAGAACCTGCGCAACGCCGCCACAGTCGGCGGCCTCGTCGCACTTGCCGAGCCCGACAGCGAACTTTTCGCCGCCTTACTGGCGCTCAACGCCTCGGTCGTAGCCGTCGACAAAGACGGTGGCGAGTCGCACCGGCTGTTGGAAGATTTCACCCTTTCCAACCCTCGGTCCTCGCATGGTCCCATGCTGATAACCGGGATTCAGTTGCCCCTTGTCCATGCCAAAGCCGGCCACGCGCGTATTGCCCGAACGCCGATGGACCGGTGCATCGTTGCCGCAGTTGCTGTCGCCGCCGCCAACGGCGACCTCTCCCGGAGTGGAGCCTCCAGCGGCGGAAACCGCGCAGACTCGACTCGAACAGCCCTCTGCGGCGTAGGTTCCCGTCCCCGAATCGCTGGTGGCCCGCTCGTCCCCGCAGGTGATTTCAGAGGAAGCGGCGAATACAGGTTGGCCATGGCCGAAGTCGTGGGCCGGCGGGCGCGGGCTGACGCCACAGGCTCTCACCCATAGCCGGGAGACCTTGCAGACTTCTGGACTCAATCCACTACATCCCAACCATGCCCTCTTCAATCTCACTCACAGTCAACGGAACCCACCATCTCATCGACGTCTTCCCCGGAGAGCTGCTGCGGACGGCTTTGCGCCGTCTGCGTATCTTCAGCCTCAAACATGGCGACGAGACAGGCGAAAGCGGCGCAGATGCTATTCTCTTCACCCGAACGCCGGACGACCCCAGGAGCTACCGCCTTGTCAACAGCGGAATCCTGCTGGCTGCCCAAGCCGACGGTGCTTCGGTCGTCACCCTTGAAGGGCTGGAGGGCGAAGACGCTGAAGGCGCGGAAAGGAGCCGGCAGGAACGCCTGTCTCCTCGCATCTCCACATTGCAGCGGCAATTCATCGAGTGCGGCGCCATTCAATGCGGCTACTGCACGCCCGCGCAGATCCTGGCCGCCCAGCACCTGCTGGACAAGGAACCCCGGCCCAGCGAAGACGCCGTCCGCGAAGCCATTGCCGGCGTTCTCTGCCGCTGCACAGGCTACCTGAAACCTGTTCAGGCCATCCTCCGCGCTGCCGCCCAGCTGCAGGGAGAGACCCCTCCCGCTCCCGAAATAGACGTACGCGACGCCCCCGCAACCGGCGAATGGCCGGCCTCGGACCAGCTCCCTTCAAACGGCTGGCACGACGGCGGGCCCGACACACAAACACAGACCCGCATCGTCCCCGTGACCGTCGCGCCGCCCAAAACCCATGTCGTCAACAAGCCCGAACCAAAGGTGGACGCCGTCAAACTGGCCAAAGGTCGGCCCGTCTTTGCCGACGATGTCGAGCTGCCCGGCATGCTCTATGGCGGCCTCCTCACCAGCCCCGTCGCCCATGCCCGCATTCTTTCGATCGATACTTCCGATGCGCTCGCGTTGCCCGGTGTGCACGCCGTCCAGACCTACGCCGACCTGCCCCGCGTCATCTACGCCAGCGGCGGCCAGAGCTACCCCCAGCCGCCCCCCTACGACCAGGTCTGCCTCGATTCAAAAGTCCGCTACGTCGGCGACAGGGTGGCGACCGTGGCCGCTGAAACGCCAGAGCTTGTGCAGGAGGCGCTGGAACGCATCAAGGTCGAATATGAGGAGCTGCCCGCCGCCTTCTCACCTGAAGAAGCGATGCAGACCGGCGCGCCCGTGATTCACGACGAAGACGACGCCCAAATGATTCACGACGCCAAACGCAACGTCGCCGTCAAACTGCTCGTGGACCATAACGACGTTGATGCCGCGCTCGAATCTGCCGACTTTGTCTTCGAAAGCGAGTACCGCGTTCACCAGGTGCAGCAGGCCAGCATCGAGCCCCACATCGTCATCACCTACTGGGATGAAGACGACCGGCTCGTCATCCGCACCAGTACCCAGGTCCCCTTCCACGTCCGTCGCATGGTCGCGCCCCTGCTCGGCCTGCCCGTCCGCCGCATCCGCGTCGTGAAACCGCGCATCGGCGGCGGCTTCGGCGGCAAGCAGGAGATGCTCATCGAAGACCTCTGCGCCCATCTGACAATCGCAACCGGCCGCCCGGTAAAGTTCGAATACACACGCCAGATGGAGTTTAGCTCCGCCCGCACACGCCATCCGCAACGGCTGCGATTCCGCAGCGGCGTGGATGCATCCGGAAAACTGGTCGGGATGGAAGTCCGAGTGGTTGCCGACACCGGCGCCTACGGGACACACGGTCTCACCGTGCAGATGGTCACCGGCTTTCGCGCCCTCAGCACCTACTGGCTGCCCGCAGCCCGCTTCGACTGTGATGTCGTCTACACCAACAAACCCGTACCCGGTGCATTCCGCGGCTACGGCGCACCCCAGGCCCTCTTCGGCCTGGAGCAGCACATGGAGGAAATGGCGCTCGCCTTCGGAATGGACCCGGTGGAATTCAAGCGCCTCAACTGGGTCAAAGAGGGCCAGTCACTGCCCATGGCGGTGGCGATGGGAGAAGGACGCGAGGGTTTCCCCCAAACGGTGGAGAGCAGCGGCCTCGCAGAGTGCGTTGAAGCCGGGGCCGAGTCCATCGGCTGGGACCGCCGCAACGACCCCGATTGGATGGCGCCGCCCGACCGCCCCCATATCCGCCGCGGCATCGGCCTCGCAATCTGTATGCACGGGACCGGCATCGCCGGGCTCGACATGGGCGCCGCCAGCATCAAGCTCAACGACGACGGCTCCTTCAACCTCCTCGTCGGCGCAACCGACCTCGGAACCGGTTCCGATACCGTCCTCGCCCAGATCGCGGCTGAGGCGCTCGGCGTACCCCTTGAGCAGATCCTCATCTACAGCAGCGACACCGACTTCACACCCTTCGACACCGGCGCCTACGCCAGCAGCACCACCTACATCTCCGGCGGCGCCGTCCTCAAAGCCGCCGAAGACGTCAGCAGCCAAATCCGCCGCCACGCCGCCGCGCACCTGTTCGAAGGTGTCGACGCCGATCAGCTCTGGCTGGAAGACCAGAAGGTCATCGCGCCCGGCGGCCAGGCTGTCCCCTTGGAGACTGTCGCCCTCCACAGCATCCACCAGGAGGAGCAGCATCAGATCATGGCCACCGCCAGCCACATGAGCTACGTCAGCCCCCCTCCCTTCGCCGCCCAGTACGCCGCCCTGGAAGTGGACACGGAGACCGGCCAGGTGACCGTCGAGAAGGCTGTAATGGCCGTAGACTGCGGCATCGCCATCAATCCGGTCACTGCCAGCGGCCAGGTCGAAGGCGGCATGACCCAGGCCCTGGGCTACGCCCTCTGCGAGGAGATGCCCTACGACGACAACGGCCGCCTCGAGATCAGCAGATTCGGCGACTACCGAATCCTGGCCGCCAACGAAATACCGGAGCTCGACACCATCCTCGTCCAGACCTACGAGCCCACCGGCCCCTTCGGCGCCAAAGCCATAGCCGAAATCCCCATGGACGGCATGGCCCCCGCCATAGCCAGCGCCATCTTCGACGCCACCGGCGTACGCATCCGCGAGATCCCCTTCACACCCGAACGGGTGTGGCGGGCCTTGAAAAGTGAGAAAAAGTAAATGGCTCTAAAGGAACACCTGTTGCGCCTTGTCGACAACATCTTCTTTCTGGAAAAACTGAAAGAATTTTGGGCGGCACAGCGGGCACTGAAAGCATTGAAAGAGTGGCAGTCTGACCCGTCGACAGCCCGACCCTGGCGGGAAGTCTTCACTGAAATGGGCGTAAACGTCAGCGACGAATAGTCGCTGACCAGTCGTGCATCAAGTCTGGGAAAGAAGAGCGAGGAAGATTCCGGCGAGACTCGGTATGTAGCCCAATGACCTGCGAGTCCTGAAGACCCTTTCGGCGCAGTTCAGTGCAATCGGATCCCCATCACTCACCACGCCCAACAAAAAGCACAGTTGGCCTAGCTAACGCTTTAAGCGTTCTCTGTCAGTCTCCTCCGTTTTGGCCTACGAAGACTGTCCTTGCGAAAGACATTTCAGAGCTGTTTGGGGCTCACTAACATTTCCTTACAACCAGGCATCCATCGTAGGGGCACCCCTTGTGGGTGCCCTCTTGGTTGCCTCACCCTCGATGGGGCTTCGTGAAACCTCTTGTCCCTCGTGGAGGGACAACATATCGCATTCACCTCTCAACGCCCTGACCCAAGCCGTAGACTCAAAGAGCGCGGAAGGAGCACAGACAATTGATGCCGTTCAAAAAATGTCCGATCTGTGGAGGTGAAATGGTCGAGAAGGAAGTCGAGAAGCTACTACGTGGTGGCGCAAATACCGCTGCTGTGACCGCCCCTGCCGAGGTCTGTCTACATTGCGATGAACGACTCTACTCTGCAGAAACTGTCAGCCGATTCCAGCAAATTCGCGCCAAACTTTCTTGCCATGACGTTGCCGATCTTAAACCCTTGGGACAGTCCTTTCAGACAGCCGTTTAACCCGTAATGCCCTTTGCCCAAATCTAAGCCCCAATCAAACGTAGCCTTCAGCAAACTACTGCGCCGTATACCCCCCATCCACCGGCCACACACTCCCCGTCACAAACGACGCCTCATCCGACGCCAAAAACGCCACCACCGCCGCCACCTCCTCCGGCTGCCCCATCCGCCCCATCGGATGCAACCGCTTCATCTCCGCATGAACCTCCGGGTTCCCGACCACATTCTCCGTGAGCGGCGAATAAACGAACCCGGGCGCAACCGCATTGATACGCACCCCCTCAACCGCAAACCGCACGCCCATCTCCTTGGTCATCTGCGCCACCGCCCCCTTGCTGTGCGGATACGCCGTAAAACCGTCCGAAAACGGCAGCGATGTCGGGTACCCAACCATGCTCATCACCGAAACAAGGTTCACAATCGCGCCCCGGCCTGCCGGTCTCATCACCTCCAACGCCGCATACGACATCAGAAACACGCCCTTGGCATTGACCTCCATCACCGCGTCCCAGCGCGCCTCAAAATCTGCCTCAGGCGGCAACGTGCGCGGCGTAATCCCAGCCGAATTCACCAGGCAGTCCAGCCTCCCGCCAACCGAGAGCGCCTTGCCGACGCTCGACTCCGCGTCAACCCGTTTCGTCACATCACAGAGTACGGTATGAAGACGGCCCTCCCCTGTTTCGGCCGCCAGTTGCTCCAGCCCGCCTCCGTCAATGTCGCAGGCCAGCACAGTCGCCCCTTCCTCCACAAAACGCTGCGCGCAGGCCCGCCCGATACCGGACGCCGCTCCCGTAACAATTGCAACTTTCTCGTTGAGGGACATTTGACTCTCTAGGGCTAGTCGACGACTGGCTGAACACAATTTACTGGAACAAAGCGCGGCTGCCCCGCGCATTCAAGCTAAGGAGAACCCCAGTAGCCTCTGCTGTTCTTCTCGGCCCATCGTGGATCAATAAGGAGTTCTTCGCGGCCCTTCGTGGATCAAAAGGTGTTCTTCGCGCCCCTTCGCGTGCCTTCGCGGAAAGAAAGGTGTTCTTCGCGGTCCTTCGTGGCCCTTCGTGGATCAAAAAGGTGTTCTTCGCGACCCTTCGCGTGACTTTGCGGATAAAAAGATGTTCTTCACGGCCCTTCGTGGATCAAATAGAGTTTTGCACCGCTAATATCAACCCAATGCGGCCTCAATACTCTGAATCACCGTATCCAAAACCTTGATCCGCGCAAAACGCTTCTGTTCCGCGGCCACTATAGTCCACGGCGCCATCACCGTATCCGTCTTCTCCACCATCTCCACAATCGCCTCTTCGTAATCCTTGCGTCTCTTCCGGTTGCGCCAGTCCTCATCCGTCAGCTTCCACTGGCGCAGCGGATCCTCGGCTCGGCTTTCAAAACGCCTCTTCTGTTCCTTCGAGGAAATGTGAAGGAAGAACTTGATCAGAATCGTCCCGTCCGAGACCAGCAGTGACTCCCAATGCCGGATCTCCTCATAGGCCCGCCGCCAGTCCGGGACACTCGCAAAACCTTCTACCCGCTCCACCAGCACGCGCCCGTACCAGGTACGGTCGAAAATGCACATACCCCCCCTGCCCGGAACCGCCGGCCAGAAACGCCACAGAAAATGATGTCGTTTCTCTCGGTCGGTTGGCGCCTGGTACTGGTGGACCGAGAAATGGCGCGGGTCCAACGGCGCCGTCAGCCGCCGTATGCAGCCCCCTTTACCGGCCGCGTCCCATCCCTCAAACAGTATGAGCAGAGGCGGACCAATCTTGCCGCCAATCTGCCCGCCCAACTGCAGACGCAGCGCCAAAAACTGCTCCTGACGTTCCACGAGTATCTGTTCGTACTCTTTCCGCTTCAACCGCTGGCTCAAGTCGACATGACTCAGGAGTGAATGTTCCATGCCTGGGCACCTGACCTTTCAATTCCAATATTCTGAAGGGCGGAGATGTAGGCCTCTCCGGGCCGCCAGGATCGCGAGAACGCACTAGGTCGGTGACCGGCTGGCCCTCACGTCCTCAAGAGGATCCCGCACATCTCCTTTTATCCACGGCCCCACTTCCAGGACCGGATCTTCTCTTTCCATGAAAAATCTCTTATCGCAGGGTCAAACCGTCGCCGCTGCGTTCGATTTCACACCGTACCATTGCCGGTCCCCTACTTTGTTGAACGAGGCTGGCTCCGGAAGTTGAGGCCAGCGCCGAAAACGTTGGCCCCCACCCGGGCGGCAGAAGGACCGCTAAAGCTTGGAGAGCTTTGCCATCAACGCCGTCGTCGAGGGCTCGGTCAGCACGTCGCCGTCCGGAAAGACGATCGTAGGCACAGACATGTTGCCTTTGTTCAGTTTCTGCACTAGCTCCCTGGCCTCTTCATCGCTCTCGATGTCGATCTCCTCGAATTCGACACTGTTTCCCCGCATCACCGACTTCGCCCGCCAGCAATCCGGGCACCAGCTGGTCGTGTACATTTTGATCTGCGCGCCGTTTCCGTTTACGCTAGTGGTCATTCAACTCTCCTGTTGTTCGAATCAGCCCATAGTGCGGCTTCGCAGCGCAGGCAAGCGCCAAGTCCTGACCCGACTATCTGCAAAGCCTTGTCCCTGCAATGATACGCGAGTATACCGCAAAGCTGGATTCTGTTAAAGTGCAGAGCAATCCACGCCTTTCTCGCTGGAGTCTCAAATCGGAGCACGTCAAATCCCATTGGCGCTCCCAATCCCGCACGAAGTCGTGAACATATAGGATAACGCCACCATGACGCAGCACACACTGATTCAGGATCCAGCCACCATCCCGTCATCCACCTTTAGTGGACCCCTACAGGAGACGCGGGAACTGGTCCATGAGCTGGAGCAGGTTGTCGAAGGCGAAGTGCGCTTCGACGGCTACAGCCGCATGCTCTATAGCACCGACGCCAGCCAGTATCAGATTCAACCCCTGGGTGTTGTAATCCCCCGCTCAGCAGATGACGTGCAGGCAGCCGTTGAGCTCGCCGCACGCCACAATGTCCCGCTTCTGCCTCGCGGCGGCGGAAGTTCGCTCGCCGGCCAGTGCGTGGGCCCCGGGCTCGTCGTCGACACCACCAAATACATGGACCGCATCCTGGCAGTCGACGAGGAAGCAGGCACCGTCACCGCCCAATCAGGCATCTCCATCGGCGTACTCAACCGCACACTGGCCCCCCTCGGCCTGATGCTGGGTCCCGATCCGGCCAGCGCCGACCGCGCCTCCGTCGGCGGCTCGATCGGCAACAACGCCACCGGCAGCCACAGCATCCTCTACGGCATGCTCGCCGACAACCTGCTGGAGACCGACGTAATCCTCAGCGACGGCTCCGCAACCCGCTTCGGGCCGGTCACCTCTACAGAGCTGGAAACCCGCAGCCGCGGCAACACCCTTGAAGCGCAGATATACCGCCAAGTCCCCGGCATCGTGCGCGCCCAATTTGAGCAAATCCTGGAGCGCTGGCCCCGCCACTGGCGCCGTGTCTCGGGCTACGGCCTCGACCGTCTCCTGCACGGTCTGCTCCAGGACGAAGCCGCGACCAACGGAGACAGCCGGGCCGGTGAACAGGCCGCTCTCCTGCGCGCCCAACTCGGTTTCGATAAACTCTACCGCTCCGAATTCTGCGACGCCTCCCAGATCGACCGCTTCAACCTCAGCCAGCTACTCGCCGGCAGCGAGGGCACGCTCGCAACCGTTACCAGCGCAAAGTTGAAACTGGTTCCCAAGCCGCAGATGACTGCCCTCGCCGTCGTCCACTTCGACCGCCTCGTCGACGCCTGCGCCGCCATTCCCGACATCCTCGAAACAAGCCCCAGCGCTTCCGAGCTCCTCGACAAGCATCTCATGGACTTGGCAAGAGCTCAGCCTGAGTGGGCCAAGCGGCTCCACTTCGTCGTCGGAGACCCGGAGGCCGTGCTCCTCACCGAATTCTACGGCACCGAAGAACGCGAGCTCTCCGCCAAACTGGACGGCCTGGAGCGCCTCCTTAACGCACGCGGCTGGCGCAGTACCGTCGTTAAGATTCTGGATCCCACCCGCCAGAAAGATGTGTGGGACGTGCGCAAGGCCGGCCTCAACATTCTCATGGGCCGCCGCGGCGACTACAAGCCCGTCCCCGGCATCGAAGACACGACCGTGCCGCAGGAACAGCTTGCCGAATACCTGCAGAAAATCCTCGACTTCTGCGGCGAACAGGAAGATGTGCCCGGTATCGCCGTCTACGCCCACGCCTCCGCCGGCTGCCTGCACGTGCGGCCCCTTCTCAACCTCAAGAACCGTACTGGCATCGACACTCTTCGCATAGTCGGCGAGCACGCCTGTGATCTCGCCCTGAGCTACGGCGGCGCCATGAGCGGCGAGCACGGCGACGGCCTCGCCCGCAGCTATCTCCATCCCCGCCTGTTCGGTCCCGAACTCTACGGCGCCTTGCGCCAGGTGAAAGACGTCTTCGACCCGGACAACCGCATGAATCCGGGCAAAATCATCGACGCGCCCCCCTCAACAGAGAATCTCCGCTTCGGCAAAGAGTACGACACCATTCAGCTGCAGACCGTCTTCGACTGGAGCAGCGACTTCGGCTACGCCGGCGCCATCGAAATGTGCAACGGCGCCGGTGTCTGCCGCAAGCTCGGCGCCGGCACAATGTGCCCCAGCTACATCGCCACCAAAGACGAGAAGGACACGACCCGCGGCCGCGCCAACGCCCTGCGCAACGCCATGGCCGGCCGCATACCCCCAGAAGAGCTCTTCTCGCCGCAAATGTACGACGTGATGGACCTCTGCATCGGCTGCAAAGCCTGCAAGAGCGAGTGCCCCTCCGCAGTCGACATGGCGCGCATCAAGGCCGAATACCTGGTCCACTACTACGACCGCAACGGCCTGCCCCTCTTCAACCGGCTCATGGGACTACTGCCCACACTGAACCGTCTGCTGTTTCGGTTCGGCCGCCCACTGGTCCCACTTGTCAACTGGGGAATGAAGTCCGCACCCGCCAAAGCGGCTTTCGCCCGCGCCGGCGTCGACCCGCGCCGGACCCTGCCCGCCTACGCCCGGCTGCCGCTGTCATCCTGGTTTGCCCGCCGCCCCGCGACCGCGGGGCCGCGCCCTGCAAACGGAAAGAGTCCCTCCACAGTCATTCTCTTCCACGACACCTGGGCCGAATACAACCAACCGGAAATAGGGCAGGCTGCGGTTAAGGTACTGGAGGCCGCCGGTTACGATGTGCGCCTGGCGGAAGGGCGCGCCTGCTGCGGACGCCCCCTCATCACCGGCGGTCAGGCCAACAAAGTACGCGGCTGGGTCGACAAAAACGTCGCCCTCCTCGCCCCCTACGCCCGCCAGGGCCTGCCCATCGTCGGGCTGGAACCCAGCTGTATCCTCACCCTGCGCGACGAATACTTGGATCTGGCTTCCGATCCCGAGGCCGCGCAGATCGTGGCCGCAAACGCGCTGACCTTCGACGAATTCATCGCCCGCGAAACAGCCGCACCCGAAACCAACGGGAACGGCAGTGAAGAGGGTAAAATCGGTCTTGGATCGGGCTTTTCTGCAATCTGGCGCGACCAGCCGGGAACGGCCTGGCTCCACGGTCACTGCCACCAGAAAGCGCTGATCGGAAACGAGGCCAGCGTGGCCGCGCTCCGCGCCGCCGGCTACACAGTGCAGGTGATCGACAGCGGCTGCTGCGGAATGGCGGGTGACTTCGGCTATGGAAAGGGTCACTTCGAAGTGAGCCGTGACATCGGCGAGGAGCGGCTCTTCCCTGCCGTCCGCGAAATGCCCGACGCCGCACTACTCGTGGCCAGCGGCACCAGCTGCCGCGACCAGATTGAGCAGTTCGCCGGCCGCGCCCCGCTGCACATGGCCCAGGTACTGGAACGGGCGCTGAAACAGTAGCCGCCTCGTCAGCTGACTTCCTGGATCTTCCACTTCCGACGTGGTCTGTGCACGCCAGCGCGCCCTGCCCCAATACGCGCCTGTTCGGTCCCAACTACCAGTAACTCATCGCGTCCCGGAAAAGCGCCTCCAAATCCTGCGCCTCCGCCGGTCGCGGTGACAGCTTCGTCACCCGGTGCTGCGGCAATGTCCCCTCGACCAGCGCCGGAATGTCCTCCTCCGTGAATCCGATCGCGCCCAGGCCGTTGGGAACCCCCGTCTTCTGCATCAGGTCAATGATCGCCCCTGCAAGCAGCTCGCCCGCATCCTCCGCTGCCGCGCCCGTCGTGTCCACGCCCATCAACCGCGCCGCGTAAAGGTGCTTTTCGGGATTCGTCGGCGCCGTGAAGCGGAAGACCGCCGGCGCGTTCAGAATGACCGCCATCCCGTGCGGAATGATCGGATGGTCCGGCGGATAACCCGGCGGTCTGTACGCCCGCACCATCCCGCTGACCGGGTAGCTCATCCCATGAGGCAGATGCACGCCCGCGTTGCCGAACCCGATGCCCGCGTAGGCCGCCGCCAGCAGCATCGCGCTGCGCGCCTCGTCATCCTCCGTGTCCTGGATCGCCCGCACGATGTTCGCCGCCACCATCTCAATCGCCTTGGTCGCCCAGATGTCGCTGATCGGGTTCGCGCCCTGATACGCCGGCCTCAGCTCCGGCGACTCCGGCGCGTCGCGGCCGTCGTACGGCAGCGCCGTCAAAGACTCCAGCGCATGGCTCAACACGTCCAACCCCGTACTCGCGGCAGCCATCTGCGGCAGCGTCCGCGTGTTGTGCGGGTCCAGAATGCCGATCTGCGGCCGCAACGCCCGGTGCGCAATACCGGTCTTTACGTGCATCTCCGTCAGATCGCAGATGGCCACGCCGGTCGTCTCGCTGCCCGTGCCCGCCGTCGTTGGCACGGCCACGTGCGGCCGCAGCGCGCCGGGAACCGGCATCCCCCCGCCAATCGGCGGATTGACGTAGTCCAGGAAATCCGCCGGATAAGTCGCATAGAGATTCGCCGCCTTCGCCGTGTCAATCGTCGACCCGCCCCCCACCGACACGTACCCGTCGAAGTTGCCGTCACGCGCAAAACCGATCGCATGAAGAAAGGACGTATCCGTCGGCTCCACACGGACCTCATCATAGAGCACCGCATCGATGCCCTCCGCCCGCAGCGCCTCCAGCGCAACCGCCACCGGCTCGCCCCCGGCCAGCCGCGGGTCCGTCACCACCATCACCCGTTTCGCCCCCAGCTTCTTCATGTCAAAGCCGACTTCACGCGTCACGCCCGGCCCGTACTTGATGCTGGACGTATCCATCGTAAACGCGCTCTCTTTCACACCGCCGCCCTGGGCACGAACCTCCGCCATATCTGAACTCTCCTTGTCTGGGAAAAGCTGCTCTCAAACCTAAAAAGGGACCCTCCACCCGAACTGCCCCAAAGAATAACACCGCTGACCCTACCAACGAAAAAGGCCGCCATCCCGGGCCAAGCGTCTACGCCAGTCCGCTCCTCCGGAAATTGAAACGACACCCTGGCCACTCTCCGCTAGCGACTCACAGTCAGAGGAGCAAGAGTGTTTCTCTGTCCACTCCTGAACTCACACCTGTCAATCATCAATCGCCGCTTTCACTGACCACTGACCACTGACTACTGACTACTGCAGTTCCGGGCGGTCGGGCCTATTCGGCCCTCCCTTGTGCGGGGGCTCCGCCCCCGCAACGCCCCCTCTCCTACAACATGCCTCGCCGAACTTGGTGCCAACATTGGCCAGGTGCCCAACCGAAGGTGGTTCGCCAGACCACTCCCACCAAATCCCCGTAGGGGCACCCCTTGTGGGTGTCCAGGCCCGCCCTTCGCCCTCTTCAAAGCCCGCAGACCTTTTCAGCCGCCGCTGCCATGAATTCCACCTGCCATACCCTTTCCATCCCCAATGTGGACCGAACCCCGAAATTCCAGCGCAAATGCACCAAAATCAGTGATATAATAGCCTCGTACCGAAAAGACATCGATAAGACATATAGTCATCGCTGCGCGCGTATCGTCATTGAGATCCCATGACGCCCGCTGGCAGGGAATCTGAAGGCGCATGAGAGACCTTGGGAGCCTACAGGCGCCCGAAAGCCTGTTAACCAATTACTCAGCAAAGACAGCCAGGAAACGTGTACGAATTCAGGCGCCAAAGTCCAAAATAGGAAGACTGCCCGCTCTGACCCGACCTAACCCGACATGACCCTTCCAGACCCGACGCACTGCCCCCCTTCGCCAGCAAACCGGCATGAGTCTGTCGAAATTGAGACTCGTTGAGAGGTTGCCGGAACCGGGAACTGACTCCGGAATCGGAAAAACCGATGCAAAAACGTAACGACAACAAGGACCGCGAAAAAAATTATACCCGCTTCTACCCAACTTCTCCGCCATTTCCGCTATTTCCGCCATATTCCCGCCAAAACACGACCCGCCATGTAAAGGTTCGTACAACTCTCGCACAACCCGCGCCGACAATGGTACGAGAACCCAGGCGCCAGCCAAGCTCAAATCACAGCCCATCACACAGATTACAAAACTGCAGTCCAGACAACCCGCAAACTCTCGTAAACACTCGTACATCTCTCGCAAACGCTCGTCCAACCACATCCGCACCGCGAGACAAGCCGCATCCTGAAAATCCAAAAAATCCAGCAAATCCTGATTCAGACAATCTCGCAAACTCTCGCAAACTCTCGTATACGCTCGTCCAACCACATCCGCGCCGCGAGACAAGCCACATCCTGAAAATCCAAAAAATCCAGCAAATCCTGATTCAGACAGTCCGCCCAACTCTCGCAAACTCTCGCAAACTCTCGCAAACTCTCGTAAACGCTCGTCCAACCACATCCGCGCCAGGAGACGGACCATATCCTGAAAATCCAAAAAATCCAGCAAATCCTGATTCAGACAATCTGGCCAACGCTCGTAAACGCTCGTGAACTCTCGTACAAGCTCATTCGAAACAAACTGCATCAGCAAGACCTTGTCACGGCCATCCGCGACACGGCCTGGCAGTCTTGCGCCGCACGGAGAACTGACTATCTCCTTAAAGCTCCCTTCCGATGGGATGCGTATGCCCTGCTTAACACACACATACAGAAACAGGTGGTTACCACAAGATGGTATAATGACGAGGGCATTCTGTCCTTCTGCCAGAACTGCCCGCAACCCATTTGAGGACCACCGTGAAGACGAATCTGAACTGGACTGCCGCGTGTCGTTGCCGCTTGAATCTTTCTACTGCGCAGGGTATACTTTTCCACGAAACCAACCAGTCCAGCCGGCTTCTCCAGGAACACACGCCCGGCAATGCAGGCGCCATGGACCGCCGCGACGTACATCCTTCCCATTTGCCCTAGCCAATACAGCCAGCACAGGAACCTGCGCCAATGCCAACCATTTCCCACGACAGCCTGAGAGAATACGGCGCCGCTATCTTCGCCGCAGCCGGCTTTCCCGCCGACCAGGGACAGGACGTTACCAACCACCTCGTCGACTCCAATCTCGTCGGTCATGACTCCCACGGTGTCATCCGCCTGCCCGGCTACATAACCGCAGTGCGCGAGGGCACCATGAAGCCGGTCGGCCCCCTCAAAATCGTGCGCGAATCTCCCGCATCGGTCGTCATTGACGCGCAGCGGATGCAGGGCATCGTCCTCGCAAAAAAGGCCATGGAAATGGCCGTGGACCGCGCCAAGCAGCACACATTCGGCGCAGTCGCCGTCCACCAGTCCACCCACATCGGCCGTCTGGGCGCCTTTCCACCTATTGCCGCCGAGCAGGACTGCATTGGCCTGCTGCTCCTCAATGGCGGCGGCCCCTTCACCGCGCCCTTCGGCGGCACCGGCCGCCGGCTGCCGCCCAATCCGCTCGCCTTCAGCGCCCCCCGCGCCGGCGGAGCGCCTCTGATGCTGGACATGACGACGAGCATGGTGGCCGGAGGCAAGGTGGACCTGCAAAGAGCGCGAGGCCTGCCAGTACCGGACGACTGGCTGATTGACGCCGAAGGCAACGCAGTGTTGGATCCGAATGAGTTTATGGCCCGTGATGCCGCGATGCTCCCGCTGGGAGGCTCAGTCGGACACAAGGGCTACGGACTCGGCATGATGGTCGATGCCATCGCCGGCGGCCTCTCCTGGGCCGGTTGCAGCGCCGACCCCCCGACTCGCGGCGCCTCCGGCTGGCTCGCGCTCGCCATTAAGATCGAGAGCTTCATCGATCCCGACGAATACAAACAGGAAGTGGAAAAGCTGGTTGAATGGGTCTGGTCCTCGCCCAAGTTGCCCGGCGTGAAGAGGATCTACTATCCCGGTGAAATCGAAGAGGAACGGCGCCAACATCGCCTTGAAAACGGAATCCCAATCGAGGAGAGCACTTGGGCGCGCATTGTCGAAAGTGGAAATGCAGTCGGCGTCTCCGCTCCGGCAGGACTACAGTAATCGACCACCGCCCGCACCCGCGCGGCCGCTTCTTCACACATTCCGGAAGGGTGAAACATGCAGAAATACAAGAAACTGTTCCGATCTCCCTACGCAGTGCCTAATGGCCTTCAAATGACCGCTGACGGTCTCTGGATCGTCGATCAGATCACCGACCGCGTGATGCTGGTCGAGCGCAACGGCGAGCTGGACTACTACGGCGTGCCCATGATGATTCGCGAAATCCCCAGCGACTCATCCAACACCAGTGGGATGGCCTGGGGCGAGGACAGCCTTTGGCTGGCTGCCAACGGCTCTGCCGACAAATGGAGGCCCAAACGGGCGCATGACGCTGGCAAGTCGGCCGGCGAGGTGCTGCGCGTCGACCCCGAGACCGGCAAGACCATTTCGCGCCATCCCCTGCCTAACGGCGGCGGCACCCATGGCATCGAATATGACCACCACGAACCGGGCCATCTATGGCTCACGACGCTGAAAGACCAAACGCTGACCAAGATGCGTATCAGCGACTGGTCCGTCCAGCACATTATCCCTCTGCCTTACACGCGCGCCCACGGCGTGGTGCGCGAGGAGGACGGCGTCTGGGTTGTCCATACCGGCCACCGCGTCATCGTCAAACTCAGCCTGGACGACGGCTCCGAACTGGACCGCATCACCGTGCCCGACTCCGAACCGGAGCCGCACGGCCTCAGCGTCGATCCCGACAGCCGCTTCATCTACTGCGACGCATCTTCGGGTGCGGTCGTCGCCATCTCCGAGTCATAACGCTATGCCGTTTTCCTGCCTCCCCGCCTCCCTCTACCCCGAAATCAGCCGCGGCGAGCGCACGCTGGCCGACTGGTTCCGCCTGGCCGCCGACATCGGTCTGGACGGGGCCGACATCAGTGTGGCCCATCTGGACTCTCTGCAAAGCCCTTATCTGAACGGACTGCGCAGGCAGGCGCAGGACGCAGGCGTGGAAATTGCAGGCATGGTGACCTACACCGACTTTACCCACCCGGACCCGGCCGTGAGACTGCAACACCGGCAGGAGCTCCGCAGTTACATCGACGCCTCAGCACAGTTGGGTGTCAGCTTCCTGCGCGTCACCGCCGGACAGAACCACCCGGGCGTCAACCGCCAGGACGGTGTTTCCTGGGCAGCAGAGGGCCTGTCGGAATGGGTCGACGAAGCAAAAGCCGCCGGCGTCACGCTCGTCTATGAGAACCATGCCATCGGCTATGTCTGGACCTATTTCGATTTCTCCCAGACAGCCTCTGTCTTCCTCGAAATCTGCGACAGGACCGCCGGCAGCGGGTTGCAGCTCCTCTTCGACACCGCCAATCTGCTGGCGGTCAACGACGACCCGCTGACAGTGCTGGATGCCGTACTGCCGCGCGTGGCCGCAGTCCATGTCAGCGACATCAGGCAGGCAGGTTCGTTTGAGCCGGTTCTCATTGGCACCGGCGTTACGCCCCTGAATGCCATCTTCGAACGCTTTAGGAAAGCAGGTTTCGACGGTTGGATCTCCGTCGAAGAGGCCAGCAAGACCGGCGAAGAAGGTTTCCGCCGTGCAATCCCGACAGTCAGAGAACTTTGGCTGAACTGAAGCCTACAGACTGAAATAACGCCTATGTCACAAAAACGACCCAGAGTGCTGTTGGCCTTCAACGAAGACATTCGTTACAACCATGTCGATCCGCAGGACCTGACCCGGCTGGAAACCTTTGCCGACTGGGACTGGTTCTCCTGCGAAGGCGGCGGCATCTACGACACCAATACCGACCCCCAAGCCGCACTCGATTTCTCGAAATCGCTGCCGGGCCATGACGCCCTTGTCGTCTGCCTCGGAGCGCCGACGGTGACGGCCGACATGCTGGACGCCGCACCAGCGCTCAAAATAATCGGCGAAATGGAGGGCGATCGTTTCGCCAGCCGCATCGACCTCGACGCAGCCTGGGCGCGCGGCATCCGCACCGTCGACACCACAAACCACTCCTCCTACCCGGTCTCTGAATGGGCGCTGGCCCTGATTCTCGTCAGCCTCAAAAACGGCGCCGCACACTTTCGCCGCATGATCGCCGGCCACACCAGGTTCGACCCCACCCTGATGCAGGGTATGCAGGGTCTTCTCTGGGGCCGCCGCGTCGGCCTGATAGGCTGCGGACACATGGGCCGGCGCCTCATGAAATTCCTGCGCGCCTTCGAGACCGAAATCTGGGTCCACGATCCCTACCTGCCTCGCGAGCTGCCCGAGGCACTGGGATTTCTGCAGACAAGTCTGGAACACGTCCTCTCCTGCGATGTCGTCGTCTGCCTGGTACCCCACACGCCCGCCACCGAAGGGATGCTTGGCGAAGCAGAGTTGGCCCGCCTGCGCCCAGGCACCGTCTTCGTCAGCGTCTCCCGCGGCAAAGTGACCGACCCGGACGCACTCATCGAAAGGCTCAAACAGGGCGATATCGTCGCCGGCCTCGACGTCTTCAACCCCGAACCGGTACCGCCCGACAGCGAAATCCTCCAGCTGCCCAACGTCTTCCTCAGCCCCCACATAGGCGCCTTCGGCGGTTCAACAGGGTCGTTAGGCTTCTTTTCCTTGATGGTAGATGAACTGGATCGTTTCTTCCATGGACACGAGACCCAGTTCGACCTGACCCCCCGCGTCAAGGCGAATCGCACCGGGGCGGATCCTTAGACTTGAACTTTGAATCCAGCGTGCAGTGCATTGGCGTTGATTCACCATACCTGAAGTGCTTCAAGCATGAACATATTTCACGACAGCCAAACCAGCTAAGTAGACGTTGTCGGGAACACCTATGGCTATTAAATCTCTGGACCAACATATCGAGATTACCCCTGGAATAGTAAGTGGCAAACCCCGTATCGCCGGACACCGGATAACAGTGGAAAACATCGTTATCTGGCACGAGCGCATGGGCAAGTGCGTCGACGAGATTGCTGCCGAATACGAACTGTCGCTGTCTGACGTGTACGCGGCCCTTGAATATTATTTCGACCATCGCGCCGAAATTGACCAGTCGATGGAGGAAAACGAGGCATTTGTCGAAGAACTTCGTCGGCGAACACCTTCGAAGCTGTTGGAAAAACTTCAACTCCGGGCGCAGAACGGAGAAGACTGAATTCTATAATGATGAACTCGTCTCTGAGGCCGTTGTGAAATGGCTCCGCCAGAGAAAAGTAGACGTGTTGACTACATTGGAACCGGGTGTCTTTGACACTTTCTGAACAGCAGAGGAAGGTAATGAATCTGGAACTCGCAGGTCAGGTCGCCGTCGTTGTCGGCGGCGCCAACGGAATGGGCCGCATGATCGCCAAGACCTTCGCAGCCGAAGGCGCCGCCGTTGCACTGCTCGACCGCGACCCGGTCGTGGGTGATGTGGCCCAGGAATCCGCCTCTCACGGCGTCGAAACCTTTTCCGAGCAGGTGGATGTCACCGATTTTGCCGCGCTGCAGGCCGCCGCGACCCGCGTTGAAAAGGAGCTCGGTCCAGTACGCCACGTTGTCTTCACAGTCGGCATCGATTCAGGCAAAGGCGGCTTCCCCTTCTGGAACCTGGAGCCCTCCGACTGGCCCCGCGTCCACGAAGTCAACGTCCTCGGCGCCGTCAACACCGCCCACGCCTTCTACGAGCCGATGATCGCCCGGCGCCAGGGCACATTCCTCTTTTTCTCCTCCGTATCCGGACAGATCGGCTCCCAGACCGATCCCCCCTACAGCGTCTCCAAGGCCGCCGTGCTCAGCTTCATGCAAATTGCCGCTAAGGATTTTGCCCCCTACAATATACGTGCCAACGCAATCTGTCCCGGCATGGTCGACACGCCCCTCCAGAGGCGCATCCACAAGTTTTCCATCGCCGACATGCCGGAGGACGAAAGACCAACCTACGAAGAATGGTGTACCGAGAAGATCGGCCGCTTGGCAGTACTGGGCCGCCTGGTTTCCCAGGAGGAAATCGCCTCCACCGTAGTCTTCCTGGCCTCGGAACACGCCCGCAATATCACCGGCCAGGCCGTTAACGTTGACAGTGGCTGGGTCATGCACTGGTAAGAATCCGGTTTAACAATGGGGTGACGCTATGAGTGAAACGAACGATACCAACCCGAGCCTACCTGATCTGGACGCCGAACATTGGCTCCAGGCCTATGAGCAGATGGTCAAGATTCGCACCTTCGAGGAAACGGCCAACGATCTCTACACCAGCGCCCGCATGCCGGGCATCACCCACCTCTACATCGGCGAGGAAGCGATCGCCGTCGGCGTCTGCGAAGCCCTGCGCCAGGACGACTACATCACCAGCACCCACCGCGGCCACGGTCACTGCCTGGCCAAGGGCGCCGCGCTGGACAAAATGTTCGCCGAACTCTTGGGCAAGGAAGCCGGCTACTGCCGCGGCAAAGGCGGCTCCATGCACATCGCCGATCAGGAAACCGGCAACCTGGGCGCCAATGGCATCGTCGGCGGCAGCGCAGGCATCGCCACCGGCGCCGGCATGTCCATCAAGCTGCGCGGAACCGATCAGGTTTCGGTCTGCTTCTTCGGCGACGGTGCCTTGGGACAGGGGCTACTGTACGAATCGATGAACATGGCCCAACTCTGGAAGCTGCCCGTAATCTATGTCTGCGAAAACAACCAGTATGGCGAGTATACGCACAACTCCAAGGCCGCGGCCGGCTCCATGGTCGGCCGAGCCACAGGTTTTGGCGTCCATGCGCAGGCTATCGACGGCCAGGACATTCGCACCGTCCATGCCACCGCCCGCCTTGTCATCGACCGCGCACGCAAAGGAGGCGGTCCGGCCTTCCTCGTCTGCAACACCTATCGGTTCCGCGGGCACCACGTCGGCGATATCGACCGCCCGTACCGCACTCGCGAAGAGGAAGCCGAATGGGCCAAGCGCGACCCGCTGACGCTTCTCGAGGACTGGTTGCTGAAAAGTAAGCAGGCCGAAGAGGATGTCTTGGAGCGAATCCGCCAGGAAGTGAAGACCGCCGTTGACGACGCAGTTGCCTTCGCCGAAGAGGCCTCTTTCCCCAGTGAAAGCGAGGTGGACCAGCATGTCTACGCATGAAAACGGAACCCGTCGCAGCCCTGCCATCCACGCACCGGGTGAGCGCGAGATCACATTCGGGGAAGCCATTCGCGAAGCCATTGCCGAAGAAATGGCACGCGACCAAAACATATTTCTCATTGGTGAAGACGTGGCCGCGGCCGGCTCCGTCTTCAAGGTTCTCGTCGGCCTGTTGGACGAATTCGGCCCCGAACGCGTCATCGATTCACCCATTTCCGAAGCGGGAATCGCCGGCATCGGCGTCGGCGCGGCCATCACCGGCATGCGCCCTATCGTCGACATCATGTTCGGCGACTTCACGACTCTGGTGATGGACCAACTGATCAATCAGGCCGCCAAGACACATTACATGTCCGGCGGCAAGCTCAAAGTGCCCATGGTCCTGCGGACGACCCTGGGGGCCAGTCGCCGCTCCGCCGCCCAGCACAGCCAGTCCCTGCACGCGCTCTTCAGCCACATTCCCGGCCTGAAGGTTGCCATGCCCGCCACCCCGTACGACGCCAAGGGTTTGATGAAGAGCGCCATCCGCGACGACAATCCCGTCGTTATCTTCGAAGACAAGATGCTCTACCAGGAGAAGGGCCCCGTACCTGAAGAGGAATACACCCTCCCTCTCGGCCAGGCAGATGTAAAGCGTACGGGCGAGGATATCACTATCGTTGCCACCAGTTCAATGGTCTATGTCGCCCTGGAGGCGGCAGAAAAGTTGGATTCCATAGGAATTAGTGCCGAGTTGATTGATCCCCGCACTACGAACCCCCTCGACACCCAGGCTTTGATCCAATCCGCGCAAAAGACCAGTCGAGCGCTTGTCCTGGATGAAGGCTACAGTCAGTACGGCGTCACCGGTGAAATTGCATCAGTCATCGCCGACGGCGCATTTTACTATCTCGATGCTCCGGTTAAGCGCATTGGCGCCATGAACGTACCGGTTCCGTTCTCTCCAGCGATGGAAGACCTGACCATCCCAAACGCCGACTACGTCGTCGAGACGGCCAAATCCCTGTGCGGTTAAGACAGCCCACCGTACCGGTAAATCAAACTGAGGACGCCCAAAAAAGGGGGATTGCATGCCCAAAGAAGTGATAATGCCGGCTCTGGGGATGGCCCAGGACGAGGGTGTCTTGCTGCGTTGGCTCAAAAAAGAAGGCGAGATGGTTACCCAAGGCGAGCCGCTCATGGAGGTGGCCACCGATAAGGTTGACGTGCAGGTTGAAGCGCCCGCCTCCGGCCTCCTGACCGCCGTGACCGCACAGGAAGGCGATGAAATTCCAGTCGGCCAGGTGATCGGGCTGATCGCAGCCGAGGGGGAGGAGATTCCCACAGCCCCCGCAGCGCCTGCAGCGGCTGAACCCAAAGAAATGCCCGCAGTGGAAACAGGCCCGGCAGCCCCTCTTCCCTCCAGCCCGGTCGCCGCCCGCATCGCCGCCGAACACGGTGTCGATCTGGCAGACGTCCAGGGCACTGGCGGCCGCATCTCCAAGGAAGACGTCGAGGCTCACATCCGTTCCACCAGTTCCGGCACGCGAGTCCTCGCCTCGCCCAAAGCGCGGCGGCTGGCTCGAGAGCGTGGCATAGACCTTGCAGCGCTCGCAGGTAGCGGACCCGAGGGAGCAGTGCTTGCCGCCGACGTTCCCCTGTCGGCACAGCCGCTGCCGGAAGCCCCCGCCATCGCCGCGCCCGCCCCTGCAGCAATCGAATCCGAAGTGCAGCCCGTCTCCCGTATGTGGCAGATCATGGCCGAACGCCTGACGGGCAGTTGGACTTCCGTGCCCCATTTCTACCTGGTGCGGGAGGTACATGCAGACCAATTGATCAATTGGCGCACGATTCTCAACGCCAACACCGCGGACGGGGCAACGATCACATACACGGATCTGCTCACAAAGCTGGCCGCACTCTCACTGGCCCGTTTTCCACGCCTCAACGCCTATTGGGATGACGGCAATATCGTCACCGTTCCGGAGATCAACGTCGGCCTGGCCGTCGCCGTCGAAGACGGGCTGCTCGTGCCCGTGGTTCACAGCGCAGACCGCCTGCGCGTCGAAGAGATCGCCGACCGCAGGGCCGACCTGGTCGCCCGCGCCGGCAGCGGCGGCCTGCAACCCACCGACTTCGCAGGCGGTACCTTTACCATCAGCAACCTGGGCATGTTCGGCGTAGACGCCTTCAACGCCATCGTCAACCCGCCCCAGGCCGCCATTCTGGCCGTGGGCCGCATCGCCGACCGAGTCGTCGCAGTGGACGGGCAGCCCGCCGTGCGCCCCATGATGACCTTGACCCTCTCCTGCGACCACCGTGCGGTCGACGGCGTCCGTGCCGCCCAGTTCTTTGAAGCCCTGGTAGACATGATCGAAGAACCGCTGCGCGCGCTATAGATTCGCCAGCGACACATAGACTACAATTCAGAGCGAGGAAACTGAATGCCGCGCATTAACCGAGCAATCGAACTGCTGGAGGCCGGACAACCCGTCTATTACACTGGTGTACGCGGTGGCTTGACCTACGAAAACGGTACCGCCCACAGAGACACCTGGGCCGACTATCTGATGGTGGAGTTCGAGCATGGCGCCTTCAATCCCGTCGGACTTGGCGAATTCATGCGCGGGCTGGCCGATGCCGGCGAGACCCGAAGCGGACACAGGACGCCCACGGTCATCTGCACCTTGCCAACCGACGGCACCGACGAAAATGTGATGCGGGCCAACGCCTGGATGGTCAAACAGGTCCTCGCCCGCGGCGTTCACGGAATCCTGCTTTGCCACGCCGAGACCCCCGGCGCCGTCCGTGTCTTCGTCGAGTCCTCCCGCTATCCCGTCCACGATATCGGTCTCTCCGACGGCCCCAACGGGCTGACCCAGGGAAGAAGGGGGGCCGGAGGACAGTCCATGGCTGCTGAGATCTGGGGCGTGACGCCTCAGGAGTACGTCGACAAGGCAGACGTGTGGCCGTTAAATCCCGAAGGCGAAATCATGCTCGGCCTCAAGATCGAGAACAAACGCGCCCTGGCGAACGCCGAAGCCAGCGCCGCAGTGCCCGGCATCGCCTTCGCCGAGTGGGGACCGGGCGACATGGGCATGAGCCTCGGCCATCCCGACGCTCACGACCCGCCCTATCCCCAGGAGATGGGCGCCGCCCGTGCTCGCGTGAAGGCGGCCTGCGATGAGGCCGGCGTCTTCTTCCTCAACGGCGTGCGCCCCCACGACGTTGTCGAACGCATCGATGAAGGCGTGATGGTCGGCTCGGCAACAGAGGAGGCGGCCCGCATCGGCAGGGAGTATTCCAAGCGCCAGATGCCGTGGTAGAATCAATATTGGTCTCCATTCGCCGAAGCTTGGACCGTTTCTCGACATCGCTGGCCATGAAACCGAGGACAAGGACGTAGAGTCACAATGCACGAACAGCAAAGACAGCGGACGACCCGGATGCTTGAAGAAGCCGGTGTCGAACTGGCGCTCTTCTCTGATATCGACAGTGTTCGCTGGCTGACAGGTCTGCATCTGTCCCCGCCAGCCCTGGTCCTCTTCGAGCGCGGCAACTTCACCCTGCTGGCCGATGAAGGATATGGCGAAGCCTCCATTTTCGGCGACGAAACCGGTTGCGCGTACATTCCGATTGTCGGTTATACGATTCAACAGCCGATCGACGCTCCCGCCCGGCTGGCCGAAGCACTGCGGGAGCTTGTTGCCGGCGTCAATGGGCTTTCCGGTCAGGTTGGTGCCGAGGAAAAGAGCTTGACTCTGGGCCTGTGGCAAGCGCTCCGCGAGGCGTTGCCGGGCAGTGAACCTCTGTCGCTCGAAGGCTGGCTTTTGCCGCTGCGTGCGGTTAAAACCGAGGAGGAATTGGCCCGCATTCGCGAGGGCTTCCGCCTGACAACCATCGGTCACGAAGCCGGCCGCAAAGCCGTGCGTCTGGGCCAGCGCGAAATCGACGTCTGGACCGAAGTGCAGTCGGCTGTGGAGCGCGAGGCAGGCAAATGGATGCAGATGGGCAATGACTGCATCGTCGGCCACAGACCGGGGAACATGAGCGCCGCGCCCCTGGACTTTGAGATCATCGCTAACGACTCCTTCATTCTCGATCTGAGCGTCGTGGTTGACGGCTACTGGACCGACAGTTGCGCTACCTACTATGCCGAACAGCCAACAGCCCAGCAGGTAGACTTGCACAAATTCGTCGAGGAAGCCCTCGCCTATGCAGTCTCTCTCATTCGCCCGGGCGAGGTAGCGATGGAAGTGGACGCCAAAGTACGCAGCTTCATGGCTTCTGGCGGTTACGACGTTTATCCTCACCACACCGGCCACGGAATCGGTCTGACCGGCCACGAAGCGCCCCGGATCGTCCCCTACAACCAGGAGCAATTCCAGGAAGGCAATGTGATTATGCTGGAACCGGGTATCTATATCCCGGGCGTAACCGCCATTCGCCTGGAAGATGCCTTCCTTGTCACCGCCGACGGCACAGAACAGCTCAGCCATCATGACAAGAGTCTGCCGTAGTGGCTATCGCGGCCTCGACATGGTCAGATGACATTCGCTCCTGTTCTCTCGCCCCCCTCATGGACTCTGTATCCGCTGGGCAACCCTCCAGTCCCGTGAAGAGCAGAAAATATATTTTGCCTCTTGGAATCGCGTAAGTACGCGCAAGGAGCCGCATTGCCCGCGATCACGCCAGCCAGAAGTCTGCTATGGATGACATAAAGCTCGACTTTCTCGTCGGGCCATCCGAACTGCTCGAAAACCCGGCACAACGCCTGATCCCCCTTGTTCACCCTCCCTGCAGCCGCCAGTTGCTTCTGGCCAGATGTGACGCCAACGCTCAGATTCCACAAGTAAACCAGGGAATCGGATGCCCGAGGTGACATTGGTGTGCACTGAAGACGATAACAGATGCTTGCCCGAGTGCGTTCAGCGCAATTCATCCCCATGTATCTTGGATTCTTAAGAAAGTCCGAGAGTAGATTTGATAGCTGTTAATTCATACCAGAAGGTGTGTAGATTACATTGAATGACTGAAACCATATCCTCGGGGCAAAGCGCTAAGGAAACCGGGACGAGACAAAACGAACGCCTCAGGCTGGTCTGGGTTACCGGGGCGATACTCGTTGCTCTGACACTGGCCGTTGTGTTGCTGCGCCTGCAACGCTTGAGCGAACTGCCGCCTAGGCTCTATAACGATGAAGGGGCGCACGGCGTTGACGCTCTCCACGTACTGCAAGGCGAACACGCCGTCTATTTTACCGAAAACAATGGGCGTGAAGGGCTGATCGTCTACGCCGTGGCCCTTACGACTTCCTTATTTGGGACGACTGTCCTGGCCGTTCGTCTGCCCACTGCTCTGGCCAGTGCGGGTACAGTCTTTGTCGTATTCTGGTTGGGGTGGCTGCTCTATGGACGTGACGATGATAGCCAACAAGAGACACCTTGGCGCGGTCTCCTTGTCGGCGGCGTAGGAGCTGGCCTTCTGGCAGTCTCATTCGGCCTGACGGTCATCGGCCGCACGGCTTACAGAGCGAATTTTCTGCCTCTCCTGCTTTCGCTCTGCATTGCCCTGCTCTGGTGGGGATGGAGGCAACGCGTCTGGTGGCGGATCGCGCTGGCGGGACTGTGCGCCGGGTTACTGCCTTACACATACATTGCAGCGCGGTTTGCTCCTTTACTCTTCCTGTTCTTTGGTCTGAGTCTGCTGTTTCCTTGGCCTTGGCGAAAGTACGCAGCAGAAGGAGGCGAGCTGGGAACTGTCGCTTACCACTCGACTCGGCTCCTTTCTCGCATCAGGCACGAACTGCCGTGGGTCGGTCTTTTCGTGGGCGTGGCCGCACTGGTGGCCGCCCCGATTCTCGTCTATTTTGCTCTGCATCCCGAAGACTTCCTCTATCGCAGCGGTCAAATCTCAGTCTTTCGGCGCGGCACAAGCCAGGGAGATCCGCTGGGGGCCCTTCTCGACAACGTGTGGGGCCATCTTCTGATCTTTGGCTTTAGCGGCGATCCGAACCCGCGCCAGAATCTGCCTGGCCAACCGCTCTTGAACGCTTTGGAAGCATTCTTCTTCTGGCTCGGTGCCGGAATCTCACTGTGGCACTGGCGACGGCCCCAGAATCGCCTGATGCTCTCTTGGCTGGTGGTCATGCTTCTGCCAGCAATGCTATCTAGAGATCATAACTTCCCAAATTCGTTGCGCTTGATCGGCGCGGTGCCGGCCATCTACCTGCTTATCGGCGTCGGCGTCTGGGGGACGGTCCGGTTCCGTCCTCTTTCTCGTCTTGTTCACGCGACGGTCACACTGCTCAGTCTCAATCGATCGAAAAACACCGCCAGCCCAACTGCTGGGAGTACCCACGTCTGGGTCAATGATGCAGCGAGTGCCCCGCTCGCTCTTGGCCTTGTTGTCGGCGGCCTGATTTTGATTCAGGGTGTACTCTCTTACCGTACATATTTCCTCAAATGGGCCGACGTCGCCACGGGAATCGAGCAACTGTATTCGACGCAGTGGCAAGAGCTGTCTCAGGTGGTGAACGCGCGCACGGCCCCCGCAGAAGCGGCCTATTTGATTCCCAGTTACACGTGGCATCACAGTTTCGAGTATTTGGATCAAAATGCGGCGCCGGCCCATGTCGTTTACTTGGGTAGGCCCAACCTGACTGAGGAGACCGTGTCTACACTGTCGGCAATGGAAAACGTATCGGCGGTGAACATTGTGGACTGGCACGACGACAGCGGGGCGAACTGGTCCCACTACGAGACTGAACGCTTTGTTGTTCTACTTGGCAAGTATGGACGTTACCTGGGAAGCGAGGAGTACCCTGCCTTTCGGATCCACACTTACGCCGATGTTGACCTGTCTCGTCCTTGGGCGTTCTTCGACGACCTGGAACCGCTGTCAGTCCAATACGATCGCGGCATAGGACTCCATGGGTTCGCGCTGGCCCAAGGCGAGGAGCAATTGGACTCCCAACAGCAACATTTCAACCTGAAACAGAGTCGTTCCCTCTGGGTGGCCCTGCGATGGAGTACAGCGCCCGGGTTGGAAATCGACTATTCGATTTCCCTGCGCCTTCACGATGCTGAAGGAAAGAGGGTCTACCAAGGGGACCATGTTCTGTTCAGGTCGACCGACCATGCGCCGACCAGCGGCTGGATGGCTGAGGAAGTGGTCGATACCTTGCATCTGGCTGAACTGCCTGACGAGCTCCTTCCCGGCGACTATGAACTGCGACTGGTCGTCTATGACTTCGAATCATTGCAACCCACTGTCGAGCTTGGCGTCTGGGAACCGGAGAAAACAATCGCCCGACTCCATCTGGGCGAAGCCAACTGAGCAACTCTTTCACTCCTGCAACTACAAGTATCCTCTGAGGCATGTGGCAGAACCGCTTTTCCAAAGCCAAGTGAATGCGTTATATTTTGTAGACTGGCTCCAACTGGTGCCCAGTTGGCAGAGAACCTTAGTCGGTCAACTTGAATCGGTCTCGAATCTCCTTGTCATACCCAATATATGCTCGTGTTAATTGAGTTTATGAAGCTTGGCTACCTGTTGTCTTCTCAAGGAGGAGGAGCATGAAGTCATTGTTTTCAATCTATCTCAGAGTCTTAGCCGTTGTGACCTATGTGCAATACATCGCGTCCCAGTTCTATGACCCCACAGGAGAAGGCGTGGCCGATACAGTTTACCGGATCCTTGATCCTCTCCTCGTCTTGGGCATGATTATCGTGGTTTACTATGCCTACCAACGCAAACAATCTGTGAATGCGTCTTCTGAAGAAGCGATTACCAGGGAATACCTTGAGGCAAACGCAGTATTTTATTCTGGAGTCGCACTGTTTTTCGGCCTTCTCTACAACTATGTTGGTTTCCAGTTTTCCGACCCTGCGAACTCTCAGGGCTGGCTTTGGTCACTGTTGGACCTGACCCTGCCGCTCCTGTTCTACGCATCCAGTGTGCAGCTCCTCAAGAGTGAAGAGTAGCCGCCTAAACCAATTCAAGTCGTGCCTCGGCTTCTGCAACCCAGGGCAATTCGACTGCCTCAACTACCCAAAAAGGACCCCTCATGGATAAGATCCCTCTCGCTATCGTCGGTTGCGGAGGAATGGGCCATCGCCATCTGTACGGCCTCGCCGAACTGCACAATTCCGGGCTCTCGCCCTTCGAGCTGGTCGGCGCCTGCGACCCCGTTCGGGCCAACGCAGAATCGCTGGCTGACGATGCCGAAGAACGTCTGGGAGTACGCCCGCAGGTCGTCGAATCCTTGGAGGAGCTCGAAGCCCTGGGCGTAGCGGCCGTCGATATTACGACAACCCCCCGCTACCACCATACAGTAGCCGAAGAAGCGTTGGAACGCGGCTGGCACGCCATGATAGAGAAACCGGTCGGTCTGACAGTACGCGCCGGCAATCGCATTCGCCAGGCCGCCGAAAAGAGCGGGACTATCGTCAGCGTGGCCGAGAACTACCGCCGCGATCCAATGAATCGGCTTGGAAAAGCCCTGCTGGATGCCGGCGTCATCGGGTCGCCCCGCCTCATGATTCACAACACCATGGGGGGCGGCAGCCAAATGACAATCTCAGTCTGGCGGCACCAGAAAAACGAAAGCGGCGTCCTCCTGGACGTGGGCGTCCACTTCGCTGACATCCTTGAGTTCTACCTCGGCCCAGTCAGTACGGTCTACGCCCAGTCCCGCCTGCACGAACCAATACGGTACAACCCGGCCGCCGGACCGGAAGGCCGATCCACCAGTAACCCCTCTGGCGTGTACGCTAAGTGGCAAAAAGAGATGCCCGCACAGTTTGAAGCCACCGCCGAAGATGCCTCATACGCGACAATACTCTTCGAGAACGGCGCCGTCTGCCAGTTCATAGAGGACCACGCCGCCCACGGTCAGGGCCTGTGGACGCGACAGATCCATGGTTCCGCCGGTTCGCTCGAGCTGCCTCCCGACAGATCCGGGCAGCTCATCACACTCCACAAAGACGGCGAGTCGACCTGCGACGCAAGCCTCCTGGATCTTGTGCCAGACTTCCACTTGGAACCCATCACAGCTGCTCTCTTCGGCGGCGACCGCCTCTGGGGCTACGACTTCCCCTTTACCGTGACCGACCGCAAACTACTCGCCGTCGAATATGGCGAACTGGGCCTCGCAATCGAGGACGGCGGCAGCATCGAAGTCGACCCTACTCAGGGGACGCGTTCGGTTGCGCTATCCTACGCGATGCTGGAATCAAGTGAGGCAGGCAGGGCCTTATCGATGGAGGAGGTGCTGTCAGAGAAGGTCAACGACTACCAGTTGGAGATCGACGAAGAGCTTGGGTTGGCCTAGAGAGCCGTCCTCGTTGCCAACAGCAGCCGGCTTCGGAAAGAAAAAAGCGTTTCCCGGCGGAAACGCAGATTGGATCTTGGGCCAAACAGCTATACCGACCCTCGTCGACCGGGACCGCTCCGCGAACCTCTTAGGTTGCGAAAAACACCCAGCCGTTCTCACTTATCGGCAAAGTAAGCAAACTGTCAACGCCTAAAACTTGATAGCTCCTTCGGTCAACCCCCTCATAAACCATTTCTGCATTAGTGCGTAGATGATAATCACCGGCAATGCGCTGAAAAGGAGCATAGTCGCGTCGGCAGCCTCACCCGCGAACTGATTGCGAAATCGTGGTGACAGCGCCGACTCGTAGCTCGTCGCGAGCACCTTCTTGATGCCAACCGAAATAGTCATCTGCGAATCGCGGTCGATCATCGTATACGTGAGGATGTAATCGCTCCAGACGCCGACAAAGGCTAGCGTGCCGATGATGACCATCGCGCTGGTTGCCAGAGGCAGGGCGATTCGCCAGAATGTCTGCCACCAACTCGCGCCGTCAATGAATGCGGACTCTTCTACCTCCTGTGGAATCGCAAGAAAGGCCTGGCGCATGATAAAGATGGCAGCGGGCAAACCGGCCGCGAAGAGCAGGATCAGGCCGAGAATGCTGTTGCGCAGCTTAAGAAAAGTCATCAATTCGTAAAGGGCCATCAACCCCCCGGCCCTTGGCACGAACATCGAAACAATGATTGCAATAAATATGAAATCCCGGCCCCAGAAACGCATCCGGGCGAATGCGTAACCGGCCAGAGCCGAACAGAACACCTGGATGAGCGTCACGCCCGCTGCAAGGATAAAGCTGTTTCTCATGTAAATGGGCAACTGTTGGATCGCTTCAAACATGTACATATAGTTCACGAGACTGAAGCTGCTGGGAATCAGAGCCGCTGAATTCGTTGAAAACTCAAGCCGGTCCTTGAAAGATGTAGAGACGATCCACAGCAGCGGCAACAAAACGATGAAAGTAACGACTGCCAGAAGCACGTGCGAGAAGAAGTCCTTTTGCCGCAGCCACACGCGCAACCGGAACATCTGGCTGTCTGTCTCTCTCTGTGCTTGCTGTCCAATGCTGCTTGCATCCGCTTCCGTCGCCATAAGTCAGTCCTTTTGCTTAAGATCAACCTCTGTGGTGAGGGTCGCCTTCACGAGTAACATTTGCGCGCCCATAGCTCTCTAATCCTGTCGCGACCAGCGAAAGATTACTCCCGCTATCAGTGCACTGATCACACCTATGACCAGGCTGATAGCCGCGGCATACCCCAGCCGCAGATCACCGACCTCGAAGGCCTGCTGGTAAAGATACAGGCCAAGCGTACGCGTAGAATTGGCCGGCCCGCCGTTGTTGAGAATTAACATCGGCTCGACCACTCCGAATAGCGGAAGATTCAGCACGACGATCAGTGCGAATGTCGGCTTCAACAGTGGGGCAGTCAGATACAGGAACTGGTGCCAACCGTTCGCGCCGTCCAGCGACGCCGCCTCATACATTTCGCTGCCGATATTGTAGATGCCAATCAGGAACAGGAGAGTCGGAAAACCGAAGATCATCCAAATGTGGGCCGCGCCGATCGAGGGTAATGCCAGCGTTCGATCCCCCAGCCAGTTAGGGGGATTTTCGATTCCCCAACCCCGCAAAACGGTGTTGATAAAGCCGAACTGAAAGCCATACATTTCTCCGAACATCAGGAAAATCACGGCCACGGGCAGCACCGCTGGCAAATAGACCACCCAGCGGTAGAAGGCAGCCCCTCTCTTGACCTTGGAAATCAGCACCGCCAGGATCAGAGCGATCAGGATCATGGCTGGCGCGACGAATGCCAGATACTTCAGCGAAATCGCCGCCGCATCCATCGCCCGCCGGTCTCCCACCATCTTGACAAAGTTACTTAAGCCGTTAAACTCCCACCGCGTATCCGGGTAAACAAAGCGATAGTCGGTAAACGCCATGGCAAGGCCCCGGAAGATCGGCCAAACGTTAAAGGTCAGGTACAGTGCCATTGCCGGCGCAATGAACACGTAACCCAAGAGGTTGCTTTTCCGAAAGGAGACCTGCTGACCGCTTGTCTGTCGATATCTGCGAACGGCGGCGAAAAGGCCGCCGCCCCCGGTGTCTGATTGTGATGTCATCGAAGACTCCTGGAAACGCGGGAGGGGAGCTGATCAGCGGCAGCCAGGTGAACTGGCTGCCGCTGATTGACTAGCGGCCACTGCTAGGCCATCATCATCTGATCGTAGCGACCGGACTCCTTCAACTCTTCGAGGTCGATTTGAATGCCTTCCATTGCCACCTCAACGACCTCCTCAGGCGTGACACTCTGCGTCGCGTCACGCAACCGCTGCATCTCTGGTGCAAGATTGCTGTTCTGCAGGCCGAAGAACAGGTTGCTCGGGAACCAAACCGAGTTGCGAACCAGCTCGATGCCTTCAAGTTGCCACTGCTGCACTGGGTCGTCCTTGACAAACTCGTCGTAGGTGTACTGGTAGCAAGGCTTGGCGGCAACTTGTGTTATCTGTTGACCTGTAGCCTTATTCTCCGGCCCAAACCACCACAGAGTGAAGTCAACAGCACCTTGCGGGTTGGCGGCCTTGTTCAGCAGAGCCGTGGAGTTGATCCAGAACGGCGTGCCTGCCTTTGTTCCGGCAACCTCTGGATCCTCTCGGAAGAAATTGATTCCGGTCGTGGCAGTTTCCTGCCCGAAGGTCTGCTGGGCCATAGTGCCATGAACGTCAAACGAGGTCAGCAACGCAGTACCGCCCTTCAACCAGTTGCCGAAATTCTCACCCGTAGCCGGCGCCATCAGGCCGTCTTCAACCATTTCGCGAATCCACCCCAGAGAAGCAAGGCTCGCCTCGCCGGAGATATCAATCAAGCCATCGTCGGTAATCGGAGTCTCAGTTGCCCCCCAGATCATGGCGTACAGATCGCAGAGCGGCGAGCAAGCGGCATCGAACGGAGTCAAGTCCGGGCTGGTTTCGGCGATCTTTTCGGCTGCTTCCCGTACCGCATCCCAAGTCATTGGCTGACTGTCAAAACCGGCCTTCTCCATCGGCTCCCAGAACCAACCCAATGCGACACTACCGACATTGCCGGGTATGCCGTACTGGCTCCCTTCGATCTTGTGAACCTCGAAAATCGACGGGATAATCCCCGGCACGACCTCGTCTGCGCCTGGAATCGACGATGCTTCGATAAACTCGTCCATGGGCTGAATCAAGCCCCGACTGTGCCACCTGGGAGCATCCCACGGAAAGACCACGACCGAGTAAGCGTCCCAGATGAGGTCGCCGGCCGCCTGGGCAGCCTGAATCTTCGTATCCGGAGCGCCGGCCGGTTCTTCTATGGCAACCTGTGACTCGAATTCGTTGTTCCAGCGCTCAACCGCATCATCCGCCGCGTACGCACTGCGGATATCTGTGCGGATGAGCATCGTAATTCCTTGGGCTTCGGCCATCGCCTCCTCAGCCTCTCCGGCGTCCGCACCGCTGTCAGGGGCCGGCCCGGCACAGGCCGCTACCACAGAGGCCAGGGTGACCCCGCCGGCCGCGCGCAGGAACTTCCTTCGACTCAGTTGGCCGTCAACCAGGCCGCCTGATTCGTTTCGATTGCGAATTTGTTCTGTCATTTCTTACTCCTTTAGGGAAGTGGATAGAATGGATTATGTTCACACAAAGAGTGTGACAGAAGTTGCGCTATTCGTTGCACTGAAGCTAGGATTTGGCCTGCCTGGGGGACAGAGTAGGGAATGCGGTGAATAGCCTTCCACCGCGAATGGTTTAGCGCAGAAAACTGTTCCTGTCAAATTCTCCTGACATTGTTTGCCTAATCTCCCGCCAGCACGTAACCAAGCTGGATTTCGCACACAACGTGGTTAAAGGCAGAGGCAGAGGTCTAAATCAACGAAACCATCCCACTCGGAATGGTGAGCGCCCGCGTTTCCGGTGCAATAGGTCGTCATGAATTCTGTCTGTGAGGCCTACGCCGCATCACTCCCGAATTGACGCAAGCGTGTCTCAGTTGATGGCTTCATCAACAGTACTACAATGCAGGGACCACCTCATTCTTCAACAACTCCATCGACCGCAACCAGCGCGGCTTGTCATCCCAGTCATGACCGATGGCGAGCAACGTCCCGAACCCCCCTGTCAACTCCTGAATCTCCTGCAAACGGCGAATGCACTCGTCTACGTCACCGACAATCGCCAGCCGGCGCACCGCGTACTCTGCCGTAACTTCCTCGTCCGGCATCTCCGGGTCCTCTTTCCACCCGTCCAGGCGCCCGGGCCCGATCAAATCGATCAGATAAGCGAAGGAGCGTCCGAAGGCGCTATTGAGAGCAAAATCGAACGCCTCCTCTTTCGAGTCGCCAACGAAGATGTTGCGCGCTATCCGCCAGATACTCCGATCGGGTGTCTCGCGGCCGGCTTCACGCGCTCCGGCGCAGAATGTCTCCCAGTGCTCGGCCAGTGTCGCCATGGGAACTAGGTTCGTGCTCACGGGAAAGAACCCGCGCTGCCCCGCCATACGCGCCGCCATCGAGGTGCCCTTCAGGACCGCCATCGCCACCGGCGGATGCGGCTTCTGGTAGGGCCGCAGGATCTCGCCCAATCCGATATCCGGGCGGGTCTCGTCGATATGTATATGCCAGTAGTCCCCCTTGAAGTCGAAGGGCGCGTCGGTCGTCCACAGCTTCAGCACCATGTTGATGCTCTCGACCGTCATCAGGCCGAGTACCCCCGGATCCGCCGGCAGGTTGAACAGGCTGAGGTCCGTGGGAATACCGGTCTGGCCGAAACCGCACATCAGCCGGCCGCGCGAAAGGTGGTCCAGCATCGACAGGCGGACCGCCACGTTGACCGGATGATGGAAGGGTGCGATCGTCACGCCTGTCCCGAACTTGATCGTGCTCGTGCGAGCCATCGCATTTGCGATAAAGACGTCGTTCGACGGCATCGGCTCCCATTTGACCGAGTGATGCTGGCCGATCCAGGCCTCGGAGTACCCAAGTGCCTCGGCCCGCTCGATCAACTCCAGGTCCTCTTCAAGACTCTGCGTAAAGTCCTTTTCGGGAGGGTGAACGGGCATAAGAAAGTAGCCAAGTTCCATGGGTATCTCTCCAGTTCAGTGAAACCTAAGGAATTCTAGTTGCGTGGACGCGATGTTCCGCAGAGGCGCGGAGGATTCATCCAGGTCTCGATTCAAACAGTGACCTGCTCCAGCCACGCCTCGTCGATTTCGAGACCAAACCCTGGCGCATCGCTGGGCCGCACGTAGCCGTCCTTTATCACCGCAGTGCCCGGCAGCTTGACCATCTCCTCCAAGGGCACGCCGGGGGCCGAGACACTTTCCGATCGTTCCCCCCACGTGACCGCTGGCATCGCCATGGAAAGATGCTGGCCGAACGGATAGTTCATCCCGGCATGCGCAATGACCGAAATGTTATTCGCCTGCGCCAGGTGACAGATCTTGGCTGCCGCGGTGATTCCGCCGCACCAGAGCACGTCCGGCTGGAAAATGTCTACGAGCCGCTTCCCCGCGGCGTGGGCAAAGGGCGCCAGATTGTACCAGTGCTCGCCGGTCGCCAGGGTCTGCCAGGGTAGTCGCTGCCGGATCGACTCGTAGCCCAAAAGATCTTCCGGTTGGATATAGTCCTCCAGCCATTTCAGGTTGTAGGGCCGCATCCGCTCGGCCACACGCACAGTGTATTCGGGATCATATGCCGTCCAGCCGTCCAACATCAGCTCCACTTCGTCGCCGATGGTTTCGCGCGTGCTTGCAACCAGTTCCTCTAACCTGTTGAGACCCTCCAACCCCTGTTCAGGTCCCCAGGGGCTGAACAGCTTCGTGGCCTTGAAACCCAGTTCCATGTACCACTCCTGGTCGAAACCGGATGCATAACAGAAGATCTTCTCCTTCTGCGGCCCTCCCAGTAGCTCGTACACCGGCAGACCCAGCAACTTCCCCTTCAGATCCCACAGGGCCACGTCGAGCGCGCTGATCGCATAACTGGTCATGCTTGTAGGGCTGAATGCGGTTGACAGCCGTACCATCATATCCCACAGTTTCTCAGTCGCCATCGCGTTCTCACCGACCAGATTGGGACCGAAATGCTCGTTGATCAAACTCGTCACGACCGGTCCGTAGAGGGAGATGCCGAAGCCTTGCGTGCCGTCCTCAGCTGTAACCAGCACAGCCGGCCGTTTCCAGGGGGCCATTGAGACGTGCCCCTCACCGTTGGGAAAACGGGGATAGCGTGCCATGGGACGGTTCATATGAATGGTATCGGCCCGGCTTGGCGTACGCGGCTTCGTCTGCGGCTGTGCCTCGGCCGCAATCTCAAATGCGCGGATATCTTTGATTTTCATAGGTGCCTCAGTATCTGTGAAGGAAAGTCGTGCAGAATGGCCCGTGATGGGGCAGCTTACCTCAACCCTTCAGGTCGGTAACCGTAATCCCCTTCAGAAAGGCGTTCTGAGAAAAGAAAAACAGGATCAGGCAGGGAAGTATGATGATGAGAGCAGCGGCCATGTACAGGTGCCACGGCGTCCCCCGGTAGGCTACATTGAAGTTTGCCAGGAAAAGCGTCAGCGTAAAGTTCTCCGGCGTAGACAGAATGATCAACGGGCCCAGAAAGTCGTTCCAGAAGAAAACGAATGCGAACACGGCGACAGCCGCCAGCGCAGGCTTGGAAAGTGGCAGAATGATCCGGATGAAAATGTGCCACCGCGACGCGCCGTCAAGATAAGCCGCCTCGTCATACTCTCTCGGTATCGTCATGAAAAACTGGCGCAGCAGAAAGATATTCCATGCCGACCCGAACCAGTGCGGAATCATCAGCGGCCACAACGTGTCCAGCCAGTTCAAATACCGCCAAATGATGAACTGAGGCACCATCACGACCGCAAAGGGGATCATGAGCGTACTGAGGATGCCCATAAAAATGATGTTCTTACCCGGGAATTCCAGGCGGGCAAAAGCATACGCCACCAGCGCACTGGAGAATATCGTCGAGACCACCCCGTTGACTGTAACGATTGCCGTATTGAGTGCATAATTGTAGACAGGTGGGTCCGTCTCGTACTGAATCGTGAATGCCGTCAGGAAATTCGACCACATTACCGGCTTCGGAATCCAGGTGGGCGGCAGTGTGAAGACTTGGTTGGGCGGCTTAAGCGCCGTGTTCACCATCCAGTAAAACGGCAAAAGAAATAAGAATGCAGAGAAAATCAGAAGAACATAGATTACGATCAGCCGAACCAGCCCGGTCTGAAATCGGTTGCCAAGCAGAAGTGTGCGTAATCTGCTGGGCTGTGTATAGACCTCACTTTGCAGCCGTTCAGCTGAGGGAACAGTTTCGTTGCCAGCGACCACTCTCGTAACTCCCGGCAGGTTAGCGGGCACCGCCTTCATAATAGACCCAGCGACCGGCAAGCCCGAACTGAAATACCGTCAGCCCAAAGATAAGCAGAAACATGATCCATGCCATCGCCGAAGCATAGCCCATTTTGAGGTAATGGAAGGCGTTCTGATAGAGGTGGAGGCCCAAAAACAGCGTTGCGTTGTCCGGCCCGCCTCCCGTCATCACATAAGGTTCCGCAAAGGTCTGCACCGCCGCGATGATCCCCATTACTACGTTGAAAAAGATGGCAGGTGACAGCATGGGCAGCGTGATTGAAAGGAACTTCGGGCCTTCCCCGGCGCCGTCGATGTCTGCCGCTTCATACAACTGCTGCGGCATCCCTTGCAGCGCAGCCAGATAAATGACCATCGGGATGCCTATGTTCCAGAGGCTCTTGACGATCAACGAACCCAGGACCAACTCCTTGTCGAAGAGCCAGTTCCGCCCCTCTACTCCGATCAGCGCCAGGCCATTGTTCACGATTCCCAGCTCAACGTGATACATCCACACCCAGATGACCGAACCGGCCACCCCGCTGACTACAGCAGGCAAATAGAATGCCGAGCGCCAGTATCCCAGAAACCTTATCCGCTGATTGAGCAGCAAAGCCAATATCAAGGCCAATACTTGGCCGATAGGAACTGAAATCAGTACAAATTTGAAGGTCACCCAGATCGAAGTACGGAACAGTTCATCCGTGGTAATCATGTTGATGTAATGGGTCAGCCCGTAAAATCTGGGTGGCGCGATCATCTTCCACCGGAAGAAGCTAAGTACGAAAGATGCAACGATGGGGCCGCCAACGAACAGGATGAAACCAATCACCCACGGCAAGATGAACGCGTATGCAACCATCGCATCGCGAAATCGTCTGCTCTTCCAAAAACTGCCGCTAGGTGTGATGACTGCTGAAGCCACGGATAACTACCCCATTTGCATGCTCAGATCTGGCCCGCCATCCGCTCGTGACAGGTCTGTCTAAAGGCGATCTGTTAACCCTCGAAGGCCACGAAAGCGCTGATAGTAGACCTTGCCTTCGTGAGCCTTCGAGGATCCATAGTTCACACACTTCCGTCCTAAATGTCCGAAATAACGGCCGTTACCTTTGGCGAAACATCGGGGAAGAGATCAGCGGCCTTCGCATCGCCCGAGTAAACCCTTTCTAGGGCGTCGCCGATCAGCTTCAGTGCCTCACCTTCATTTGCCGGTCCAGGCAAAATGTGCCCGTACGTTAACGCGTCAGGGATCACGTCCCAGTCCACGTCGAAATCTACCTCCGCAACCCATGGGAACGGTTCGATCTCATTGGAGGAGCGGCGCGTACCCGGGAAGTTCGCGTTCGAAGCGTAGTTGTAAATGCCCTGGGTGCTGGTATTGTAGTTGAGCCAGGTCCAGGCCAAATCCTTATGCTCGGAAGTTGTGGCAATGTTGTTAAACGCACCGTGCGTGATCGTATCGCGGCGGGCCTGGCTCGGTTCGGCGACTACGTTAAAGCGGAAGCCGGCGTCAACAAGACTTCCAGTAATCCAGGAACCCATCCGCTGCATCCCAATCTTACCTGCTGCCAGAAGTTCCGCTGCCGCTCCGGCGCCGCCGATGCCAATAATCTGGGAAGGTGACGGCATCACATTCCCGTCGAGAAGCATGTCCGCCCAATACTGAATCGCTTGGATCGTCTCCTCTCTATCAAGCCTGGACTCAAGGAAATCCTCGCTGTAGAAGCTGCCATCGTTTTGCCAGGCCTGCTTGACACTGAACATGTGCCATCCAACCGGGATCGTCTCCGACCCCCAAATCTTATTGTCGGGATCACTGATAGCTCGGGCCTTTTCTTCAAAGTCAGTCCAGGTGAAGCTGTCCTTGTTCGGATATTCGACACCCGCTTCGTCAAAGAGATCCGCGTTGTAGAAAGTCACGTGGGGCGCAGCCGCATCGGGAACGCCGTAGCGCTTTCCTTCCACGACCGGATAGTTCCACCAATTCTCATAGAAGTCCTCGGCATCGAAGCCAGGCTCGCCATCGACATAGGGTTGAACGTCGATGAACTGATTGTTTCGCCCCATGTCGAGGGCCATCGCCTCCCAGCTGCGAACGACGTCGGGCAGCGTGCCGGCTGCAGCTAGCGCCGGAATCTTAGCGTGAAACTCGCCAATCTGCTCAACGCTGACTACAATGTCGGGATACTCTTCATGGAATGACTCAAGCGTCACTGCAACGCCCGCGGCCGGATCATGGCGACCATAGCGAATCGTAACAGGTTCCGCCATAGCCGCTTCCCCCATCGAGCCGTCGTCTGCAGGGGCAGCAACTGGCGCGCAAGCCGCCAGTACCGTCGCGCCGGCAACAGTTCCGCTTATCTTGAGAAACGTTCGCCTGGACAAACTCTCTCTCTGCATCATTTCTGGCCATCTCCTCTGTGAATTCGAATGTATGGACATTGAGAAACGCTACGTGGGGCACTCGCCAATATTATGGAATTCGAACACAATGTCAATTTTTTCACAAGCGCAAACATGGTCCTTACTGCGGTACCTTCCGGCAGCCCGCACTATCTCTCCCTTGTGACTTTAGACAAGCAACTGGCTCAGTGTCTCGGCCAGTTCTTTCCGCACCGAAACCTGCATGTGCCTTAACGCTGTTACTGCCGGCAAGGTGAAATTCGTGTACACCAAACCGGGCCTTGCCTATCGGAGGAGCGCCGCGGGGCAATTCGGGTCTTCGTAAGTAAAGGGCAGATATGGCCGAGTAACGACCCAAATGAAAGGTTTTTTCGCATCAACCGCCGTACCACTGGCAGTCAGGCTGTGAGCCACAGAATCGGCTCGGAGACAAACTCGCGTATAGTGTTGAGGAAGCGCGCCGCCGGAGCACCATCCACGACGCGATGATCAAAGGTCAGGCTGAGTGCAACCATCTGACGGGGCACGACTTCTCCATCGTGTACGGCCGGTTTGCAGACGATGCGCCCGATACCAAGAATGGCGGCTTGGGGCAAATTGATGATAGGGGTGAAGGCGTCGATGCCGTACATGCCCAGATTCGTAATCGTAAAGGTTCCGCCCTGCATCGCCTCATGACTCAAGCGTTCCTGTTGCGCGCCCTCGATCAAGCTGGCAGACTCAGTCGCGATCACCCGCAACGATTTCGCCGGCACGTCCCTCAGCACCGGCGCCAGCAGTCCCCGCTCGGTTTCCACCGCAAAACCGATGTGAATCTCTCCGTGAAGTACTAGACCCTCGTCGCCCCAACTGGAATTGAGCCTGGGATGCTCCTGAAGCGCGGCAGCAGACAGCTTGATATAAATGTCATTGTAACTAGGTACGGCCAGCCCGCGTCGAGTATAGCTCGACTTTAGCTGTTCACGTAAAGCCACCAACTCGGTGGCGTCGGCCTCGGTGGTCAAAGTGACGGGCGCGGTTGTGTGCGCGCTTTCTGCCATCCTCTGGGCCGTTATCTGGCGGATGCGCGTGTGTGGCAGGACGTGCGCCGCTGTCTCGTCCGCAGGCACAGGCTGACGGCGCGCCGCGATGGCAGCCTCGACATCCTCGCGCTGAATCCGACCGCCCGGCCTGACCGCCGCCAGTTCTTCCAACGAAATGCCCGCTTCCACAGCCATGCGGCGCGCCACTGGGGAAATGTCCACCCCAACCGGTTCAACCATCGTCTCAGCCGCGGCGCGTACATCCCGCTCAACGATGCGTCCTGTGCGGCCGCTCCCTGTGAGGAGGGTCCAATCCACCCCCAGTTCGCCGGCTACTCGCCGCGCACGGGGGCTAATGGTTGGAGCGCCGCGACCGTCCGCGGCGACCGTTTTCGTCGCTGGATTCCCCTGGACCGCAGGCTCTGCAGCACCAACCGGACTCGCCATGCTGGACTGCCTCTCCTGCACTCCAATTTGGGGGGACTGGCTACCCTCCGCGGGCAGCGCTTCACCGGCCTGGACGATGTAGGCCAGCAACGCACCCACGGGAATGACGTCACCGGGTGCCGGCGCAGTGGAGGGCAGATGCAGGATTCCGGACTCGAATACTTCGACCTCCTGTGTAGCCTTGTCGCCCTCCACTGTAAACAGCAAGTCCCCAGCCTGGACTTCGTCTCCGTCCTGCTTCAACCATTCGCCGAAGACCCCCTCTTCCATCGTCCAACCCAGGCGCGGCATCGTCACTTCGTAGGCCATCGGATATCCCCAATTGAGCAGCTGATGTTCCGGAGGTTGAAGAGTGAACGACTTTCCCGATATTTCAACGTATGAACTACTCGGCAAGCAGACCGAGTATGCTCTGTTCGATGTCGTCCGTCTCTGGGACGATAGCAAGCTCCAGTGGCGGGCTGTAAGGCGTCGGCACATGTGCGCCGTTCAATCGGCGAATCGGGGCGTCCAGATCGTCAAATCCCTCGTCAATGACCTGCGCCGCAATTTCAGCGCCCACACCGCAAGGCTGAAATGTCTCGTCCACAATCAGAAGCCTTCCCGTCTTGCTGACCGACTCCAGAATCGTCGCCATATCGAGCGGAGCGATCGTGCGCGGATCGATCACCTCGCCCGAAATTCCGTCCTCTGCCAGCTTTTCGCAAACGGCAACAGACTTGTCTACCATCGAACCAATCGCGACGAGTGTGCAGTCCGACCCCTCCCGCGCGATGCGCGCCTGCCCGAAGGGAATGGCGTAATCGCCCTCTGGCACATCGCCGCGATTGAAGAGCAGCGACTTGTGTTCAAGAAAAAGCACAGGATCGTCGCTCTGCAGTGCTGTGGTGAATAGCCCCTTGGCGTCACTGGGAATGGCTGGAACCACCACCCTGAATCCGGGAATATGTGCAAAAATCGGGTAGTAACTGCCCGAGTGATGGGTTGCTGCCGAATGGCCGATCCCAATCGCACCGCGTAGCAATATGGGCATCTTGAGCCGGCCGCTGCTCATGTACTGCATCTTTGCTATCTGATTCACCAGCTCGCCAAAGGCGTCGAGAATAAAGTCCAAAAACATGAAGTCGACAACCGGACGCGTGCCGGTCATGGCCGCGCCCGCGCACATGCCGACAAAGCCGCGCTCGCTGATGGGCGTGTCGCAGAGGCGCTCGGGGCCGTACTTGTCGTACAGGCCGACTGTCGTATTGAAATTGCCCCCCCGTTCGCCAATCCCTTCGCCGACGACGAAGATCGAGGGATCGCGCGCCATCGCGCTGTCTAGGGCCTCCAGCGTGGCTTCAACGTAAGTCAACTCTCGCATGGCCTTCACCCCTGATTGAATACGTGTTCACTGACCGTGTCCGGCTCCGGCCATGGGCTGTTGCGGGCGAACTCCTCCGCGTCCGCTACCATCTCCTTCACTTCCGCCTCTATCGCGGCCAGCGTTTCAGTGCCCGCCTCTTCATTCTTCAGGAGCCACTCGTTGTAGCGTGTAATCGGGTCACGCGCCTTCCACTCCTCCACCTCTTCCGGCGTACGGTAGCCGGCGTCTCGCATGCCCTCGGCATGGGCACGCGTGCGATAGGTCCGACACTCGATCAATGTGGGCCCTTCTCCCCCGCGTGCCCGCTGCACCGCCTCCTCCGCCGCCTCGTAGACGGCCAGTACGTCGTTGCCGTCTACAGTCAGGCTCTCCATCCCGTAAGCTGGTCCCCGGTTGCCCACGTGCGGATTGCCCGCCGAATAAGCAAAGGGCACTTCGGTGGCGTACATGTTGTTTTCGCAGACAAACAGCGTCGGCAGCTTCCAGATGCTGGCCAGATTCAGTCCCTCGTGGAACGCGCCGTTGTTCACCGCACCATCGCCGAAGAAAGCGACGCCGACCTGGTCTGTTTTGAGCAGCTTGAACGAGTACCCAGCCCCCGTCGCCTGCAGTATACATGGGCCGACGATCCCACTCGTTCCCATCATCCCCACCTCCGGCTTAAAGAGGTGCATACTGCCTCCCCTTCCCTGCGAACAGCCGGTCGCACGCCCAAAAAGCTCGGCAACGACCTCCCGCGGACTGACTCCCTTCGCCAGTGCGTGCCCGTGCCCGCGATGCGTGCTGAAGACGGCGTCGTCGGGCCGCAGATGTGCACACACGCCGGTCGCAATCGCCTCTTCGCCGACGTACGTATGACAGGCGCCGTGAATCAGACCCATCTGATGCGAACGGGCCAGCTGCTCCTCTGTATAGCGGATGATCAGCATCTGCCTGTAAAGAGAAAGGAGTTGCTCGGACTGGGCCATGCCACCCACCTCCATTGAATTGTGTATGTCGGCCATCAGCCGGCCGGGGCAGTCTCAGGTCGGCACAACTGCAGGCATTCCCGGATGGGAACCGCTTACATTCTTGGCCAGATTGCCGCCATCCAGGGGAATCAGAGCGCCTGTCATCCAGGCCGAAGCATCAGAGGCGAGAAAGATCGCCGGCCCCTTTATATCGTTGGGATGACCCATCCGTCCAATAGGCAGACCCCGCAAGTAGGAAGCACCCAGCGCCGGGTCCGCCGCGATTCGTACTTCCAGGTCCTGGTTCATGATCTGGGCGCAGACGATCGCGTTAACGCGTACACCCAGACTGCTCCATTCCGTACTCAGTTCCCGTGTCATCGCCCCCACCGCACCCATCGCCATGCTGTATGCAATGTGGCCCCGCCCAAGTGCGCTGATTCCGGCGATCGAAACGATGCTGAATATGCTCCCGCGGCCCCTCGTCATCATCCGTTTGGCCGCCTCTTGCGTGCAAATATAGCGGCCCACAACCAGGTTCTGCATCACCTGCTGTATCTGGCCCTCGGTCAGGTCCAGCGGGTCTGTGCGAATACCTTCTCCCGCAATGTTGCTGAGCACGTCGACCCGACCAAATTCGCTGTCAACCCGCTCGAACATCGCCCGGATCTGGTCCGGGTCCGAGATATCACAGTTGACCGGAAGGGCGCGACCGCCCATCTGCTCGATCTCATGCGCGGTCTCTTGGGCGCCAACCTCGTTGATATCCAACAACACCACATCCGCGCCGACCTCGGCGTAGCCTATAGACGTGATACGTCCCATGCCGCTCGCCGCACCCGATACGATGGCAACGCGGCCGCTCAGATCAAAGAGTGGGTGGGTCATTCCTGTGATCTCCTCTGCTGCAACTTATTCGCTCGGGACCTCATTGACGGGTGCACGCGGCCTCTCGCCGCGTAAAACGCGTACCACCTCTTCTGCCCCCTGCACGCGCACGTCAATTTTGGATTCCTCAGAATACCACCCGGCGTGGGGCGTGAGCAAGATGCGTTCCTCCTTCAGGAAGGGATGGTCCGCCGCCACCGGTTCGACATTCAAAACGTCCAGCGCGGCGCCGGCGATCTGCCCGCCCTGAACTGCTGCCAGCAGCGCATCCTCGTCAACCAAAGCACCGCGCGCCGCGTTCACCAGATAAGCGGACGGCTTCATCATCGCCAGCGTTTCTGCATTGATCAGGTGGCGTGTCTCGTCGGTCAGCGGCGAATGCAGAGAGATATAGTCAGAATTGCGTAGCAGCGTCTCAAGATCGACAACCTGAACACCCAGTTCCTCCATCTCCGACGCATTAACGTAGGGGTCATATACCAAGACCTCGAGCCCCAATCCGCGACCCTTGGCCGCCGTCGCTTGGCCAATTCGGCCGCAACCAATGATGCCCAGAGTCTGGTCGCTGAACCGGTAGAGAATACCCCCCTTTTCACTGTTCCAGATTCCCCGGCGTGTCGCGTCCAGAAGACCCGGCAGGCCGCGCGCCTGCGCCAGCACAAGCGCAATGGCGTGCGTAGAGACCTCATCAATCGAATAGTCGGGAGCGTAAGTCACCCAAATGCCCCGTTCCGTGGCCGCTTCGATGTCGATGGCATCCAACCCCGTCCCAACGCGGCAGATTAGTCGGCATCGTTCCAGGCTCTGAATCAGATCCGCCCGCACCGGCTGGATCGTTACCATCAGAGCACCACATCCCCGCGCGGCCTGCCTGGCCTCCTCCGTGTCCAGGTTGCCCACATGCTCGATCTCCAGACCCGCGGCGCTCAGGATCTCCATTTCTATCTCGATATCCCCGAATCCGGGATATGCAATCACGACGTTCTTATTCATGTGACACTCTCAATTTTGGTAGATGGGCAATGAATGAGTGGGCTGGTGAAGAGTGGGCCTATTCAGCCCGGGGCCGCCGGGAGGTCACTTTACAGCGTCAAGCAACGGAAACTCTTTGCAAACAGGCACGACTCGGCAGTAACTGCCTACATTTGGAGGACATGTTCGCTAACAGCCAACCACAGTCCAAGCGAGAATTCAAAGGAACTAAACTGGATTTGCTCCTGGGCTCATTTCCTCTCTAATTACTCGTCGAAGAAGGGTCTCAATCCCTCTACTTCGAATACTCTCCTTTAGCGCCTCATTTACCAACGTCTGATAACCCCGGCCACCGGCCCGCGCTTTGAAATATGCCACCACTTCGGCGTCCAAATAAATGTTTACCCTCACTTTTCGTCTTGATACAGGCTTACCTCCAACCTGCAAGGTTGCTCGAGCCATCTGATCCGCCGTAATTTCCGGTATCTCACTTAGATCGATATCCTCATCCTTCATGTCTTCCAGTGTTTTCCAGTCCGTCTGCGAACTCTCCAAGGTAGAATCGTCGTTCATTGGTTGTTGCCTTTCTCATTGAAATGATTCGAACTGCTTCTTCGCTGTCTGTATGAGCAATTACCACCACAGTTCCTTTCAACATCCCGATTGAGACATATCTGTCCTCGGTGTAATCAAACCTGTCGTCCTAAAAAGAAATGACAGGCCCTTCAAACACTCTTCTCGCATCAACAAAGTCCAAGTTGTGTTTGCGAAGATTGGACTCTCGCTTTGCCTTGGACCATTCTACTCTCATCAGGAGAATTATTATGTATAATTATACATATTGCAAACTCAAAACTGGCATCATTGACCTTTCACCACCACCAATGCGTCGAAATTCAAGTGCCGCAGAATTACGCTACCATTTTTCGAAAAGAATGCTATCTGAATACTTAAGCTACGACACCGGCTGAAAACTGGCTCTGAAGGTCCTTCGCCTTTATTCATAGGCAGTTTCACACTATGGGGCTCGAACATGACTGCCTACTTTTGGCGCATCTAACGTACGGCTGCGGCCCAACAAGCGTGTTTCAGGTCCATCGGCCCCGGCAAGGGATACGAAATGTGGCGCAGGACTTCTTCCAGCGGAAATGAACGTCATCCAGTCGAAACATCCTTAAGACTGGACGCGTCGCTGACCTCAACGTGAACATCACTACGCGCCAGAACCTCCGGCCGCAGCGCCGTTCCGAGCCCGGGCCGGTCAGGAAACTCAATGTAACCCTCGCGAATCACCAGCCGTTCCGTCATCACATCGTTGTACCAGCCCTCCGTGTACGCCCTTACGGTCTCCATGATCATGGCATTGGGCGCGTGTGCAGCCAAATGTGCCGCCGACCACAACGCAATCGGACCGATCGTGTCATGGGTAGTAAAAGGCAAGTAATACGTATCCGCCAGTGCGACTATCTTACGCGTTTCCGTCAGGCCTCCTGTCCAGGCCATGTCGGGCATCACGATATGGGCTGCGTTCTTCTCAACAACTTGCCGGAAACCGAAACGTGTGAAGAGACGTTCGCTCACGCACAGAGGCACTCTTGTCGCCGCGGCTAAGCGGGCGTAGGAATCGACGTTGTCAGGTGGAATGATCTCCTCCAGCCACATGATGTCGTACGCCTCCAGCGCTCGGCCGATATCAATGGCGATAGGCAGGTTCCAGCGGGCATGACCTTCAATCGCTATCCGCATTTTGTCACCAACCGCCTCCCGGATCTGTTGGACAGGTTCAAGGCCGCGCTTGAGATCATCCGGGTCCAAATAGTGGCCGACAGGCCCCACCGCGCCCACACCGGCGCGCTGTCCAACAGGACCGCCCAGTGAAACGCCGAACTGGTCCCATGGCCAGATCTTCATCGCCCGGATTCCCGAAGCCAGCAACTCCTGCGCAAGTTCTCCAGCCCGCCCTTCTGCCCAGGCGTGGTAGTCCATATGGGGGCCATGACTGACACACGTGTTGTAGATAGGTATGCGGTCCCGGTTTCTTCCGCCCAGAAGGTTGTATATTGGCTGGCCGGTGTACTGCCCCAGTAGGTCCCACAAAGCCACGTCAACCGTCGATATGGCCCGCGTCTCCGCGCCCGCAAACCCGAAAAAGTTCACCGTGGCGAACATGTTGTTCCAATGGTTCTCGATGTCGAAAACAGAGCGCCCCACCAACAGGTTGGCAAACACATCATGGATCACCGCGGCAACGGCGCGAGGAACGTAATACGTTTCGCCCAACCCGATCAGCCCCTCATCGGTGTGGATCCGCAGCCAGAGCGTATTGAACTGCTCTTCAAACCAGACAGTCTCAAGCTTCTGAATCTTCAACTCTTCCTCCTAAGCCTTCAATCCAGTCATGGTGATGCCTCGGATAAACTGTTTCTGCGCCACTGCATAAAGCAACATGACGGGAGCCACGGTCAGCATAGATCCCGCCGCCCACATGTCGTATCGCTCCCAATAGAGGCTGCGCAGCCCCGCAAGCACCAGTGGCAATGTCTGAGACTGAGGGCTTGTCAGCACAACCAACGGCCACAGGAAATTGTCCCAGTTAAACAAAAAGGTGAAGACTGCCAATGCCGCCATCGGCGCCGTGGATAGCGGAATTATAATGCGGCTGAAGATCCACCATTCCGACGCGCCGTCAATACGGCCGGCATCGATCAAGTCCGAGGGAATCCCCTCCATGAATTGGCGCATCAGGAAGATGCCGAAGGTGGAGAACAGCACCGGGACAATGACCCCTTCCAGCTTGTTGGACAGCCCAATATCGGCGACCGTAACGTAAAGGGGCACCAGGACAACGGCGAAAGGAACCATCATCGTCGATAAGATAACAACGAAGAGCTGGTCTTTGCCCCAGAAGCGGTACTTGGCAAATACATAGGCCGCCGCCGACGAGGTGAGCAGGACGGACAGAGTGACAATCAGCGCCACCAATGTGCTGTTCCAAAACGCCTGCGGGAAGTTCGCGCGGAAGATGATAGCGCGGTAGTTGTCCACGGTCCAGACTTTCGGCACAAGACTCTCGCCGCCTGTGAGTTCGACGTAAGACTTGAAGGAGCCGAAGAACATCCATACAAAGGGCATGACCGATGTGAAGACGATGGCCAGCAATATCGCATGGACGACCGCGACGCGAACTTGCTCGACCAGGGCTGCTCTCCGGTATCTGGAGGTCGTGGCCGCGTCGTTGCTTTGCATAATGTGTTCCTGCTACCCGTCAACCGCTTGAGTTCAATAACTCCATCTTGGCCGCAGAAGCCGGAGTTGCACAACAGTGATCAGGAATACGAACAGGAATAGGGTAAAAGCGGTCGCTGTGGCAAAGCCGAAGCGAAGATTGGTGAATGCTTCGTTGTACACCAGCAGGTTCAGCACGTAGGTGGCGTTGCCCGGCCCGCCAGGCTGAGAAGGCATAACCACTACCTGCGTGAAGACCTGTAACCCGTGCATCACGATCAGCACACTGACTAGTGTCAGTGTGTGACCTAATAGTGGCAGGGTCACGCGCCAGAAGCGTTGCCAGATGCCGGCCCCGTCCACCTTGGCCGCGTCATACATCTCTTCAGGGATGTTCAACATGCCCGCTGTCAGGATCACCACGTAGAATCCGAGTGCCTTCCAGATGTCCACGCCAATCACAGAGTAGAGTGCTGTCTCGTGGCTGGTGAGAAACTGGCTTGGCGGAATCCCCAGCGCCTTGAGGAACTGATTGATCTGGCCGAGTTGGGGGTTCATTAGCATCTTGAACAGGAGCGAAATCGCCACCAGCGATACGACCACGGGCAGGAAGATCACGAACTGATAGAAACTGCGTCCACGCGCCACCGAGGTCAGACATGCGGAGACGAAAAGGGCAAGGGGGACCATGCCGGCATAGAATACCGCCGCATAGACCAGTGTATTGCGTATCGAAACCCAGAAAAGCTTGTATTCGAACAGCATCCTGAAGTGCTGGAGGCCGACGAAAGGACTCTCTTCAGGCCGAAGTATCTGGTACTCCACCACTGCCATCCAGAAGGCGCGCAAGATCGGCGAAAACGCGAACCAGACGTACCATACGAAGAGCGGGGCCATCACGACCAGGCCGAACCAGAATTGAGGCTTACGAAAGATCCGGATCGTGGCTGTGAGGCGTTCGCCAGGCTTTCTCGCCATCCCTCTCACTCCTACTAAGGCAGTGTCACTGGACAAAGCCTGTCCACTCGATCCTCCAAAAGGGACGAGCAGGTTCCCGACTCTTCGTGGAAACCTGCTCATCGTTGTCAGCTGTTCAATTCGCGTTTATGACTGCGCTTCCAGCCACTGCGCGTGATGTTGCACCATCTCAACCTGCATCTGTTCACACGCCTCGGCGATCTGCAACTCTCCCGTACGCACCTGGGTGATAGCTGTCGAAGTAATGCGCTCCATCTCCGAGGGGATACCGAATCCCCAACCATAGTAGACTGTATTGGGCAGCACTAAAACGTCGCGACGCACGCTGCTCTTGACCGGATCGTCACCCTGGTAGATATCTGAGTACATGACCTCTACAGCCGCCGGCATCGTACCGCCATATATTCCGGCGAAGATGTACTGTGCGTCGTAAGTACACATGAACTGCAGGAAGGCAGTGCCGATATCCTGGTTTTCCGCCTGTTTGGGCACTTCAAATCCCCAACCGCCTTCGCCGACAAAAAGCGGGTCCTGCCCAGGTGTGGTCGGCGGCCTTGCCACCGATTCGACCTGCACGTCGATCTTGGCGGCTTCACCGGCCATGGCGTTGTTGCCCACGCCGATAGCGACCCGCCCTGCGAGAAGCGCGTTCATGTGATGCATGTCCAGATGTGTCTCGATGCCGCGCTCGAAAATCGGAACGTCGACATAGAGCCGGAGTGCCTCCATGGCCTCTTCGCTGTTGAGGAAAAACTCCTGGTTGTCGGGATCCCACCAATGCTGGCCCAGGTCGCGCATGATACCCATCCAGGTGCGGTTGTCCCAACCCTGGCCGTTCATGCCCCACACCGTAACATTGCCGGCGTCGTCCGTTTGCTGCAACATTTCAGCCAGTTGCCACACCGACTCGAAGCTGTCGAACCAGCCCAGCTCCTGGCCTTGGCTCCATATGGCCCCGGCCTCGTCCCCGGCCTCCGCGACCCAATCCGTACGCACGCCGACCGCCTGTCCTACGTTGTTATCCTCGACCGGAATGCCCCAATGGTTCCCATCGTAAAAGAAAGCACCGATTGCGCCTGGGTTGAAGAACTCATCGGGATCGATACCTGCCGGCTCGAAAACGGCCTCCGCCATCGGTATCAGTGCCCCCTGTTCAAGCAAGGGTACAAGCTGCTTGCCCATGATGCAGGTGACGTCGGGCACCGTGCCAGCGGCCATGGCAGAGATCACTTTGGTCTCCAGCGGCCATCCCTGCGGCTCGATTACGGCCTGAGCGCCGGTCTCCTCTTCAAATGCGTCGGCGAGCATGTGGTAACGCTCTACGTGGGGATCATATTGCAGACCCCAGAAAGTGTAAGTCCTCCCCTCAATGCCTGCCGGTTGCTCCGCCGCGGCAGACTCCTCACCCATACTCTCCTGGGCGGGCGCGGCGGGAGCACATGCGGCGAGTGCGCCGCCAGCTATAGCGGCACCGCTGAGCCGCAAGAAAGAGCGTCTGCTGATTCGTCTTTGGTTCATCGTCTTTTCTCCTCGCTTGGTCCTTGAGTGACTTGCTGAATTCACGATGGATACATAAGACAATACAGGCGGCAATCTTGGCGACGGGTCTTCTCAGACCCCCCGCAGAGAGGCGATCGGGCGTTCTGCAAGGATTAGATCAAAGCAAGCAAAAGCTCTTTAAAATGGAATGGTCAACGTTCTGGTCTTTGTGTGTCGTTCCCCCATTCATAGAGATGTAATGCGTACCGAACTGGTCGAGATGAAGGGCAAAAACAGCTACAGGAATTGACAGGCTAAATCTGCCAACAGTATACTGGATATGATCGAAATCGTAGCATAGCCCTGGTGGTATTGCAAGCAGTTTTTTTCGTTCAGAACGAGGTTGGCTACGGCTGCACAAACGAACTGGAGTGGCTTGCACACAGCAAAACTCCAGGCTTCACAGCAGCAGGGAATTCCGCACTTCTGAGCAGTCAATCGAGAGAGTTGAGCCCATGTCCGACTGGAGTCATCTTGAAGCATTTCGCGTTGTCCGTCTCAACGCCGTCCTCTCGCAAATGTCCCAATACGAGAGAGACCGCTTCCGCGAGCACCACCTCCATCCCTTCGAAGTGGAAGCCAATACGCCCTCCACGATCATTCCCCGCGTTTCCGACTGCGATGCCATCTTCGTCGTCTCCACCGCGCTGCCCGAGGGTGTTATCGAAAGCCTGAGCCGCTGCCGCGTGATCTCCCGCCTCGGTACCGGGACCGACAAGATCGACGTCGCCGCCGCCACCCGTAAGGGCATCCTCATTACTAATGTCCCCACCTTCTGCGTCCAGGAACAGGCCGATCACACCATGGCCATGCTGCTGGCTCTACACCGCAAACTGCCCCAAATGTCCGCAGCAATGGCGGCCGGAGCCTGGAATGTAGCGCGCCGCCAGGCCTCTGCCAATCAGCGCCTTGAAGGCCGCGTGCTCGGCCTGATCGGTTTCGGCAACTCAGCCCGCGCCGTGGCCAAAAGGGCGCAGGGCTTCGGATATCGCGTTATTGCCACACGCCGCAACATGGCCGCACCCACGGAGGCCGCAGATGAACTGGGCGTCGAAATGATGGGCCTGGAGGACCTGCTCAAAGAGTCGGACGATGTGTCTCTTCACCTGCCCCTGACCGATGAGACGTACCACTTGCTCGACGAGACCATGCTGCGCAAAATGAAACAGGGTGCCTACTTTGTCAACACGTCGCGGGGCGCAATCGTCGACGAAAAGGCACTGGTGGAGCTCTTGCGCGCAGGAACGCTGGCAGGCGCAGGAATCGACACCTTCGAAGGTATCGATGTCTTCGTCGAAGAAGAGAAGCCGCCGGATCACCCTTTGCTCTCGCTTGATAACGTGATTCTCTCTCCCCACGTCGGCGCCATCTCCGAACAGGCAATGCAGGACGTCACAAACGGCGGCATTGCCAACGCGGCGGCCGTCCTGAGCGGATACTGGCCGATTGCCGAAAACCTCGTCAATCGAGGCGTCGTTCCCAGGTTTCCCCTCGCTGATCGTGATGAGTAATCCAACCTGCCCGCACACACCGGCCCGCCGAAAGCGGTTGAGCCACGTGGCCTGACCGCGCATCACGGTTTCGACACTGTTCTGTGCGGAAGGCCTTACTGCAGGATTTTCGCGCTGGATTGGTTACTCGCAGCCTATAATTCAACAGACTACAAAAAAGATTTGCACTGGCTATAAGACCTGTTGTATGGTGCTTTTGAATCGTGGGCAATTGTGCTTTTAGGCGCTATCGATTCAAATTCAGCTTTACTTAGCTTGATGGAGGAGTCAATCCATGACCCACGTGATCTTTGATCTGTGCATACGGGACGGTGCCTGCGTAGAGGTTTGCCCCGTGGAATGCATTATCCCGGGCATGCCCGAAGAGGAATGGCCCTGGTACTATATTGATCCGGAAACCTGTATCGACTGCGGCGCTTGTGTTCCGGAATGTCCGACCGATGCTATTTTGCCAGAAGAAGACTTGCCGGACGAGTACGCCTACACCACTGAACTGAACGCTATGTACTTCGAGGAAGGACCCGGATACGAAGCCCTCGACATGGTCTGACCTCTGTCGACCTCTTTGCGCGGGCCTGCTCTCCTGTGACGCCCTAGGCGCTAATGCCGGTGAAGTCCACGGCCGAAGTCCGCAATTGGCAGGACGACTTCCTTCCGTGTCGGCCCGTTCTATTCGAAACATTGCCCCTGCGCCCGCAGGGGCTTTTCTGTACGCTGACTCTTCCGTAGTCTCAGGAGATAACCAAATGACCGATTCTCGCCAAATGAAACCACCCGACTGGTCAGAAGTGGAGCGCGTCCTGATCATCATGGCGCACCCCGATGACCCCGACTTCTCCTGCGCCGGTTCCGCCATCCAGATGGCCCGTCAGGGCATCGAAGTCACTTACATGATCCTGACCAACGGCGACAAAGGCAACCATAACCCCCTCGTCACCCGCCGCCAGCTGATCCTGATGCGCAAAGAGGAGCAGCGCAAGGCAGCCGCCCTATGCGGGGTCAAGGATGTCCTCTTTATGGACGAGGAGGACGGCTTTCTCCGTCCAACGCCCGAAATCCGTAAACGTGTATGTCGCGAAATTCGCCGCATCCGTCCCCAGTTGGTGATCTGCAACAGCCCTGACCGTTACGTCTCAGGGCGCGGTTACATCAACCATCCCGATCATCGCAACGCCGGACTCATCGCCCTCGAGGCCATCTTCCCGGCCGCCGACAACCCGATGTTCTACCCCGACCTGACCAACGAGGGCTATCCTCCCCACAACATCAGCCAGCTCTACATCAGCCACGCCGAAGAGTCCGATGTTGAAGTCGACATTACTGATGACCTCGAACTGAAGATCAAGGCGATTCTCTGTCATGAAAGCCAGTTCGACGACCTCGAGGCCACCGAGAAGCGCATGCGAGAATGGGGTGGCGAGGAGCAGGAGGATGGCAGTAAGCGACACTTCGAGCGGTTCCAGCAACTGGACTTCCGCGGCCGGCCGCGTAGAGGGCCTAGAGGGGACGGCAAGACCGCCAAAGAATCAGAATCTTGAAATAGAAAGAGTGGAGGGGCAACCCCTCCACTCCTTTGTACATTCAACTCTGTCAACTCGGTGCTGCTACAATACCGAAGCCTGACTCCTACTGAACCTCACCCATCAGCTCTTCCTGCAGCTCATTGGCCGTCTCCGTCAACGCATCGAGCGTCGCCTGGATGTCCGCGCCTTGCATAATCTCATTGAAGGCCGTTTCCGCGGCATCGCGCACAGCCTGGTAAGAGATGAGCTGCGGCTCATACGCGCCGTAACCTAGCAGGGCCAAAGCCTCGCCATACTGCGGGTTCTCCTCCACATAGCCGCTCAGATGCGCTTCCGTTCCCGCACGGGTGGGGAAGTAGTTGCTGGCCTCTACCCAGCGCGCCTGAACCTCCGGTGAAGTAAACCACTTAATGAACAGCCACGCCGCCAGCTCCTGCTCCGGCGGGCCCGCCGTAATCATGACGTCGGCGCCGTAGATGTTCTGCACCGGATTCTCAGTCGTATGCGGAATCGCTGTCACGCCCCACACGTCCATGTCCCGTCCCTGCTCTTCAGCGATAGTGACCATGTCGTTGGCATAGAACGGCAGGCCGGAGCTGGAGCCCTGTGTGAAGCTTGCCCGCCGCGCTGCAAACTCAGGATTCGGGTAACCTTCAGTGAAGAAATAGGCGCAGCCATTGTCGAACATGCGCTTCAGCATCGTCATGGCGTCAATCGTGGCCTGTCCATTGTAGACATAGCCAGTGTTGTCCTCGTTCAACACGTCGCCGCCGAGAGCGAATGTCCAGGACGCCGTCGCTGAGGCATCATCTCGCAATATGTAGCCGCCGGTGCCATCGCCGTTCGCTTCCGCCGCGGCGCATGCCATCTCCTCAAACTCTGCCGGCGTTGAAGGTGGCCCGGCGAATCCCAGCTCTTCCAGCCAAGTCTGATTGTAATAGAGCACTTCCATCGAGCGGTTGGGCGGGAAGCCCAGGCGCTGGCTATCGAAAACCGGATGGACGCCCTGCTCCATGAAGCTGGCGAAGAAGTCATCACGTTCCTCTGCTGTGAATCCCCACGTAGGATCGTCGATGAACTTGTCAAAGTCGGCTAGGACGCCGTTCAACTGGTAAAAGGCCTGGTCGTTCTGATAACCAACAATTAGACTCGCCGGCTGCTCACCCGACGCCGTGCTGGCATTCACCTTGTCACGGATATCATTGTAACCGCCCTGATTCTGCGCGTCGAGGACAATGCCGCACTCATTGTTCGTGTTGAAATCCTCGACGATCACCGCGAGCTTCTCTTCGCGAGAGCCACGGTGCTGATGCCACCATACGATTGTCTGACCGCGCGGATCGATCCCGGCCAGCGGGCCGTCAGCCGCCGGAGCGCATGGCCCTTCGTCCATCGCCTCGGCCGCAGGCGCTTCCTCTTCCATCGCCGCCGGCGCTTGAGCCGCCGGCGCCGGGCAAGCCGCCAAAACGAGAGCTGCGACCAGAAGCGTTGCCAACATCCACATTCGTTTTGTATTCATAAGGTTCTATCTCCTGTTATGGTTGAATACCGAAACGGATAACACGAAATTGAAAATCGAGTACTGACTGTTATAGTCTCGAATCTTACCGTACCCTTGTCAAACAGCGTCTGCTAACCCTTCAGCCCGGTCGTAGCAATCCCCTCGATGAAATGGCGCTGCGTGAAGAAATAGAGGACGACGATCGGCAGCATTGTGATGATTGCACCCGCCATCTGCAAGTGCAGAAGCGCCCCCGCCTCATCCAGAAAAACAAGCAGTCCGTAGGAAATGGGTCGCCAGTCCGATGACGTCGTCACCAGAATCGGCCAGGCAAGCGCATTCCAGGCGCCCACAAAACCAAATAATACCAGCGTCATAACCGCGGCAGTGGAAAGCGGCAGAACCACCGTGATCAAGTAGCGCAAATGCCCGGAACCGTCAATCTGCGCAGAGTCCCAAAGTTCGCGAGGAATCTGCTGGAAGAACTGGCGCAACAGAAATATACCGAACGCGCTCGCCATGAATGGAATCGTCAACGAAGGCCAGTTGTTGATCCATGGTATGGGGCTAATGCGGCCCAACCAGGAAACCGTGATGAAGTTTGGAACCCAGGTTATCGCTTCGGGCAGCATCAGAGTCGAGAGCAGCAGAGTAAACAGAAAGCTCTTACCTGGAAACTCCATCTGGGCGAAAGCATAGGCCGCCAGCGCGCAGAACACAACCGCCCCGCCGACCGAAATCAGCGTAATCTTGACGCTGTTCATGAAATATAGAGAGAATTGCGCGTCGTGCCAAGCCTCTGTATAGTTGGTCCACTGCGGCGTGGAAGGCAGTGCCCGTCCTCCGGTGGCTTCGGTCAGATTCATCAGCGACACGCTCACCGTATAGAGAAATGGCAATATTGCGGCCGCTGCGCCTATTATCAGCACGGTGTATATGATCGCCTGATTCAGAGCAGCCCGCCGCGTGGCCGGATCGGCCCAGCGTGATTGAAGGGCACTATTGGCTATCGCTTCATTAGCCATAGAAGACCCTCCTGCTTGCAATCCTGTTGTTGACAAGAGTAATGATCATGATAATGAGCAACAGCAGTATGGCTAGCGCTGACGCGTACCCGTATCTCGTGTCACGCTTGAACGCCTGAAAAATTACGATGCTGGCTGTATCGGTCGTGCCCAGCGCCGCCGCCTGCCGTAATACGAAAATGTGATTGAAAGCCTTGAAAGTACCTATCACCGCGTAGAGCGAAAGGAAATAGATAGTCGGCGAAAGCAGCGGCAGCGTCACATGCCGAAACTGCGCCCACCCCCCTGCGCCGTCTATATCCGCTACCTCATATAGCTCGTTGGGTATCGCCCCTAGCCCAGCCAAAAAGATTACAGTATCGAAACCGACATACGTCCACGTGCCGTAGATCATGATCGCGACCAGGGCCAGGCTGGGTCCCGACAGTATTGGCCCCAAATCAATCTTCCCTCCAGTGAGCATTTGTATGATCCCGGCCGGCTCACTCAACCAGAGCAGTGGTTCCGCGCCGAACAGGTCCAGTAGACTGTTCAGTGGCGCGGTAGGGCGGTTAGAGAAAATGATCCTGAACACCGCGGCCGTGCCCACGAATGGCGCAACGTATGGTAGAAAGTAAAGGACGCGAAAGAGCGTCTGTCCTCGAATTTTCTGAAAGAGAAGCGCCGCTAGAATCAGCGCAAGCCCAAGTTGGATCGGCACCGTTCCCAATACGTAGAAAACGGTCGCCATCAACCCGTTCCACCAGTCCTCATCGCCCGCCGCCACGACTCTCGGAAGCTCGGCAATCAACACCCAGGCCCCCGCCATGAGCGACACCGCGCCCACCAGCCGCAGTGCCACGCCCGTATTGGAAGAACGATCGCTCGCGCTCTCCCACAAACGCCAGGCTAACAGCAGAAGCAGAAACCCAGCACTGATGGTCACGATCTGCGACCAAAGTTCCAAACCCACGCCCTCTTCAAGTGCTTCGGCGTACGCCGCGCTGATCTCCGTCCACGTAAACCAGATCAACACCGCGCCACTGATTAAACAGATGCCTGCGCTGAAGAATGGCATGAAGTAGATGCGGTCACGCCCGTCCTTCGGCATCTGTCTATTGATGAGAAGCGCCCAAAACGCACCCACAGCCAGAAAGACGACCCCAATCCAGAGCGCAACCTGCACCTTGGGCAGCCACCATGTCTCAACCACCAGACTGCGAAATGCTTCTTGCGTGTTGTTCTGCCCTCGCAGTTTGGACGGGATTAGCAGCATCTCCGGCAAAAGAATAAACACAAATCGGGCAAACAGAGCAGTGCCTGCCGCTGTCAGAACTGCTGGCAAGGCCCACCGCATCGCATTCGTCTGCTCTTGCCGGTGCTCCTGAACAGCGCGTGCGATCGCACTCACGGCGAAATAGATTAAGCCGACAGCTATCCAGAAATTAATGATGTAGATGAGGTTGTCAACCGCTTTGACGTAGTTGCCCAAACCGTCGTAAGAGCCGACGATCTTATTCAGACCGCGCAACGTGCTCTCATAGGCGGCGAAAGCAAGGGGAAAGAGACCGAAGAGACCAATAATTATGAAAGCAGGTGCCAAAAACGAATAGGCGAGCAGCATCTCGCGCAGTCGCCTGCCTTGCCGTCCTTGGAACCAACTAGGGGCGGCCCGTACCTGCTGCCTGAGATCATCGCGAAATGCCGCAGGTTGAGAAGCTGTACTATCCACGAGGAGATCGCTTTCCCAGTTCTTCTAAGCCACTGCGCCAACGCCGGATTTTTCGCTCATATTATAGTGCAAGCTGGCCTTTGCGTCAACGATTACGCCAGGTGTCTGGTCGCGGGTCGGCATAGCTTACGTGTGGCATTCTCCCGCCTTCCAATGTCTGGGAACCCGTGTCCTCATGCCATCTGTCAATCTTGCACGCTACGAATATTGCCCTGTTTATTAATGGTCAATAGTCTGCTAGCACTTGCCTTGAACCACTGAAGTTCCAGGTATGCAGCAAACGTGCTGCCCCGAGCGACAGACGGGCAGCTGTCTGGAGCGCCGGCCTGGTCGGTTACTATTTCGTAAACCCCATTTCGTCGTATCAGACGGCATTCATGCCACAAGCAGCCTGCCAATATCGCAAGTCTCCGCATTGCAGAACCACAGCACCCCTTCGCGGATGGTCATGCCGTGAACTTCGTCAGGCGCCTCCACACGTATCACATCAAAGATCCGTCCACTCTCAGGATCCAGTAGGCAGACCGTGCCCGCCGACGTGTCCGCCGCCCACAGCTTCCCATCTTCCGACCATGCGATCCCGTGTACCCGCAGCCCCGGTACACGGATGCTGTGCACCTCCTGCCAGCCGTCGGGATCCATTACATGCACCATCTGCGAGGGCGGAGACGCGACAAACAGCCTGCCGTCGCGCCACTCCAGCCCGTGGGCGCCTGTCTCCTGCGCATCCGCCGCGCCCTCCCGCCATGCCACAATACCGGCCCCGGGCGAACTGTACTTGGCTACCGTCTGGCCCGTTTCCGCATCCAACTGCGCAATCTTCCTCTCATACGTGGACGCGATCCATACATAGCCCCCGCCCACTGTTATGCCGCTAGATTTGACCGTGTCGGTCTGGACGTCGAATAGCACCTCTCCCGTCTCGTAGTCCTGCCGATAGAGCCTGTCGTTGCCCTGGTCAATACACCACAGCCCATCGGCGCTGGCCTGGAGTCCATTCGGATGCGGCCCCGGACTGGAAAATCGCTTCTCTACCTGCGCAATCTTTACCGGCATGAAAACGCTCCTCTCGTTTTGGCGCTTGAAGCTAATGCTGGCGATAAGGAAGTTGTTTTTCCATTGCATTACGATAAAGGCCAGCCCACGCCTAGTCAAGTCTTCCCAATGATTCCGCCGCGACACATAGACTGGGTTCAAAAATTGCATCGCCCCCGCCTCCCATCTATAATTGGGCTTCTTGTAATGCGTGCCAGGGCGTCTACTGCAATGGGCACCGAGAGCGCACAGCCTCGTCTGCACTGTGCGCCCTTACAGCGCGCGACTCTGCCGTTCCAACCTTACGGAGCACTGTTATGCTTAAGACCCATACTTGTGGCGAACTGCGAGCCGGCGATGCCGGCAAAGCGGTCACTCTTTCCGGGTGGGTCAACCGCCGCCGTGATCACGGCGGACTGATTTTCCTGGACTTGCGCGACCGTTTTGGCATCACTCAGGTCACCGTTTCCGATGACCCCGAACTCAATCTGCCCTATGCGGCCAATCCCTCCAATGGCGCCAACAACGGGAATAACTGCTCCGGAGCGCTTGAGATTGCTTCCCAGATTCGCAGCGAATTCGTTGTCAAGGTGAGCGGCTCAGTTCAAAAACGCCCGCAGGGCTTCGAAAACCCCGAACTGGAGACCGGGGAGATCGAGGTCATAGCCGCTGATCTGGAAATCCTGAGCGAGGCCCGAACGCCCCCCTTCGTCATCAGCGGCAGTCAGGGCGACGAGGTCGATGAGGCTGTGCGTCTCAAGTATCGATACCTCGACCTGCGCCGCCCAAAGCTGTCAGGTAATCTGCGGCTTCGGCACGAGATAGTCCGCTTCATTCGCAACTTTTTCTACGACCGCGACTTTCTCGAAGTCGAGACACCCATCCTGCTGAAGAGCACACCGGAAGGCGCACGCGACTTCGTCGTGCCCAGCCGCATCCATCCGGGCCGCTTCTACGCCCTGCCGCAATCTCCCCAGCAGATGAAACAGCTGCTGATGATCGGCGGCTTCGAGCGATACTTCCAGATCGCACGTTGCTTTCGCGATGAGGACCTGCGCGCCGACCGCCAGCCCGAGTTCACGCAGTTGGACCTGGAGATGAGCTTCGTAGAAGCTGGAGACGTCATGGCGCTCATCGAAGAGATGCTTATAAGCCTGTCGGCTGAAATCAGCGACAAACCCATCCAGCAGACCCCTTTCCCGGTCCTGACCTACGACGAAGCCATGGCCAAATATGGCATTGATCGCCCCGACATTCGCTTCGGGCTCCAGCTGTTTGATGTGACCGAAAAGGTCCGCAACAGCCGTTTCGGCGTGTTCAGGAACGCTGTCGCCTCCGGCGGCATCGTCAAAGGCGTTCGATATCCCCAGGGGGCGAAGCTCAGCCGCAAAGAAACTGACGACCTGATCGAATACGTCAGGCCCTATGGCGCGAAGGGGTTGGCCTGGATCGGCATTACCGGCAAAGCCGACGACGACGGAAACTATCCCAACGAGAGCCTGCGCAGTCCAATCATCAAGTTCCTCAGCCAGGAGGAGATCGCAGGCATCATTGAGGCTGCCGGCGCGGCGACGGGCGATCTGATTCTCCTCGTGGCCGACGAAGAATCTGTGACCAACCCTGCACTTGCCAACCTGCGCTTGGAGATCGGGGCACGATCCAACCTGATCGACTCCAATCTCCTTGCCTTCTGTTGGGTAGTAGACTTCCCCCTGCTCGAATACGACAGCGATGAAGATCGCTGGGGCGCCATTCACCATCCGTTCACCAGCGCCCGTGACGAGGACTGGAGCATCCTCGAACAGCGTCCCGCGGACGTCAAAGCCAAGGCCTACGACGTCGTACTAAACGGCTGGGAGATCGGCGGCGGCAGCATCCGCATCCACCGCAGTGATCAGCAGATGCGCATGTTCCAACGCCTCGGTCTGAGCGAGAGCGAGGTGGACGAACAGTTCGGCCATATGCTGGAAGCCTTCCAATACGGCGCGCCCCCCCACGGCGGTATCGCTATGGGGATCGAGCGCGTCGTCGCACTCTTTGCCGACGCCCAGAGCATCCGCGAGGTGATGGCCTTTCCCAAAACCGCTACCGGGACCGACCTTCTCCTTGAGGCCCCGAGCCCGGTTGACGACGATCAACTTGCCGAACTGCATATCGCTGTCAGAGAGCAAAAGGAATCAGTGGCCTGAGACAGCGGCCGGCACCTGGCGCCGCGCCGCCCACTATCCGAACGTACAATCAGGCGTCCCACTTTTGGCCCGGAGCGAACGTCGCAAGATAGAGTTGGTGGACTCGCGACTCGCTTCGACTTTGCCCGGCAGAAACCGGGCGATTGCCAAAACCTTGTTTGGCAGGGGATCTCATACTGTGCTATAGTTTCACTGCAGCCCTGCAATGCCCGTGATTGACTAGTTTGAGGGCGAACCAACAACAGACTCACGGGAGCAAGGTGAAGGTACGTGGATGTGATAGCCCGCCCTACCAGGGGAGAGGGCAAGACGGAAGCGACCAGCCGGCGCCCACCTACGAACCTCGGTTCGTACCCACTGGATCACACGACATTGCGGGGTTGGAAATGCGTCCGGGGCCACCCGGACGTTTTTTCTTTTTCTGTTGCCGGCTACATGTGGTACCCATATTGCTCAACTCGCACGCCTGACAGCGATAGGACAGAAACGCTATGGATGTCCAACGCGACCGTTCCCCCCGCATATACCCCGTGGACCTGCAAGCCCACAGCAACTGTTCAGATGGCACCGACTCACCTGAAGAACTGATCGACAAAGCCGCCGCACTGGGTATCCGCGTTCTGGCCGTCACCGACCACGACAGCGTGCTCGGTGTGGCTGCCGCTCAGGCCCGCGGTGCGGAAACAGGCGTACATGTCCTTCCCGCCGTTGAATTCAGTACCTCTCGCGACCGCGAAAACGACTTTCGTGACTTTGACATCATTGGCTATGGCATCGACCCGACCAATCCGACTCTGCTCGCTACGCTGAACCGGCTCAAGGATAGTCGCATAGAACAAAAATCGCGCCAGGTCGAGCGCCTGCAAAGCTATGGACTGCGTGTCCCGTTGGATGAAGTGTTGGCGCTGGCAGAGGGCGTACCGGGCCGCCCCCACATCGCACAGATCGCACTCAAGTACAACCCGCACAAGTTCACTTCCCTTAGCGATGTTTTCCAGCAATACCTCGCCTCAGATGCCGAAAATCCCACTCACGTGCCCCGCCCCTTCATTCTTGGCGTTATAGAAGCAATCGAGCTCACGCACGCCGCCGGCGGCAAAGCCGTTCTCGCCCATCCAGGCATTTACCGGCGCATTCGCAGCCTAGAAGAGTCACTGGCCCGCCTGGTCGACGTCGGCCTCGACGGACTCGAAATCCAGTACCCCTATGCCCCCGAAGGCAGAGACTCGACCGACAGACCGATCGCCTGCTTTGCCGAGTTGGCGGCCAGGTTCGGCCTGTTCGAAACCGGCGGCAGCGACTACCACGGCGAACGCAAGCCAAATCGTCTCGGTGAAGCCGGTCTCGAATGGGAACAGTGGCAAAGGCTGCAGGAACTGAACGGATGGTAGCCTCCGTCTCTCTCCAGGAGCAACGACACCAGCAGCCGATACCCCGTCCGGCTTGGCTGGAAATAGATCTTTCCGCTCTGGCGGTCAACATAGGCCAGCTTCGACGGCGCATTGGGCCGCAACGGCTCCTCTATGCCGTCGTCAAGGCCAATGCCTACGGCCACGGAGCCGACCTGATCGCGCCGGCCGCCTTGCACGCCGGCGCAGACCGCCTCGCAGTCGCCTCCGTGAACGAGGCAATCCCCCTGCGCGCAGCAGGCGTGCGCGCCCCGATTCTTCTGCTCGGATACACGCCCCCGGACCTGGCCGAAACCATGCTCGAATACGACCTCACAGTTTCCGTCTACGAAACCCGCGCCGCCCTCACCTTCGCTGAGACCGCTTCTCGCCTCGGTCGCCCTCTGACCGTACATCTCAAGGTCGACACAGGCATGCACCGCCTCGGCATCGATCCTGCCGCCGCCCCCGATCTCTGCGCGATGATTTCAGAGAATCCCCATCTTCACCTCGAAGGCATCTATACCCATTTCAGCACCGCCGACGAGTCCGACAAGGAATACACACGCCAGCAGCTTCGGCGCTTCAAAGATCTGCTGGCGCGGCTCACCCGCGCCGGCTGTCGACCACCCATTGCCCACGCCGCCAACTCAGCCGCAACCATCGACCTTCCGGAAACGCATCTGGACGCGGTCCGCTGCGGCATCCTCCTCTACGGTCTGTCGCCCAGCGACGAAGTGCCCGCGCCGCCCGAAATGCGGCCCGTTCTCAGTTGGAAGGCACGCATCGCCCAGGTGCGCTGCCTCAACGCCGGCGAACCGGTCTCCTACGGCAACACATGGCGGGCGCCCGGTCCCAGCACAATCGCAGTAATACCGGTGGGCTACGCCGACGGCTTTCCGCGCAGTCCCCGTACCTGGAAAACTGTGCTCATCGGCGGTCGCGAGCTGCCCGTCGTTGGCCGCATCTGTATGGACCATGCCTTCGTCGACGTAACCGAACTCGCGGCATCGGGGCTCCCTGTTACCCGCGACGACGAGGTCGTCCTGATCGGAGACCAGCACGGCTCGACAATCTCCGTGGAGGACGCCGCCGCCCGCCTCAAGACCAACAACTACGAGGTAGCCAGCCGCCTCATGGCGCGGCTGCCCCGCATCGCAACCCAAAGCTGGACGTCGTAGGCCCCAACACGAGCGCGACGAGAAAATGGCCGCAGAGAACCGGGAGTTGGCATCCAGGGCCCGCACGATTTACCAACTGTTCCTGGAAGAATACGGTGAGCCGGAGTGGAAACCTTCCCGTTCCGGCTTCGAGCAGTTGATCCAAACCATCCTCAGCGCCAACACAAACGACCGCAATTCAGGCGCAGCCTTCCAAACGCTCAAAGACCGGTTCGACAGTGACTGGGACGCCGTGCGCACCGCACCCCTGGATGAGATCAAAGACGCCATCCGGGTGGCCGGGATGTACAACCAGAAGGCGCCCCACATCGTCCAGACACTGGAGATCCTTTTCAGGGAGGAAGGGAGCTACAGTCTGGAACACCTGCGTGAAATGGAGCCGGCAGCCGCCCAATCATACTTGCAGCGCTTTCCCGGCGTAGGCCACAAAACGGCCAGCATCGTCCTTCTTTTCAGCTACGGCATGGCAGCCTTTCCTGTCGACACGCACGTACAGCGCGTGACCCAGCGCCTCGGCATCAGCGGCCGCCGCGCGTCGGCAGCAAAGATCAAGGCTGTCTGGGAGGAAATGCTACCGGCAGAAACCTACTTCAGCCTGCATGTAAACATGATTCGCCATGGCCGCACTGTTTGCAATGCCCGCACGCCCCGCTGTGCCAGCTGCGTAATGCAGGACGACTGCGATTACTACGCCCGCCTTGGCGAATGGGACGACGCCCCGCCCGGCTAGGGACTGAGCACGCAAAAAGCCGCCTGCTGCGAACACAGGCGGCTTCTGTTCGAAAACTCTTCATGTCCCGGCTTAAACCGAACCGGGACGTATCCCTGGCTGAAACTGTACTGCCTCTATTCTGCCAGGGCTTTCTTCTGCATGCGCTTCAATCTGCTCTTGCGGCGTCCGGCATTATTGGCATGGATGGCGCCGCGTTGCGCAGCCTTGTCCAAAGCTACGAAAGCCACGCGTACTGCCTCAGGCGCCTCCGGATCGGACTCCTCAATTGATTCACGCGCCCTCTTCACAGCTGTCCGGGCGGCGCTGCGATATCCCCTATTGCGGTCGCGGCGTCGCAAGTCTTGGCGCGCCCGCTTAGCGGCTGATCTGATATTCGGCATCTGTTTCTCCACCGCGGCCCACCGGCCGCTCCGTTTGAGACATCCCAATTGAACGACAGTTGGCTGCATTTTATCAAGTCGAAGTGCCTAAGTCAACATCAACCCCTGCTGGAACGCATCCCAAAACGTGTTCACTCTCTCCTCACTCCTCTCCACTCTCTCCTCGCCTTTGGGCGGTCGGGCCTACTCGGCCCTCCCTTGTGCGGGGGCTCCGCCCCCGCAACGCCCCCTCTCCTACAACACGCCTCGCCGAACTGGTGTCGATATTGGACGGGTGCCCAACCAAAGGGATTCCGCCAACCCACGTCCCTCTAGTCCCATCAGATCCCCGCAGGTGCCGGTCTTGTGCCTGACATAGTCCCCCAAATCAAGGGGCCTCTCGGTAGCGCCAGGCTTGGCGGCTGCCCTCCGTCACTCCAGGATCCGGCAAACAATTCCAGCCACCGCCGGCATTAACGCCCTGCCGGGCTTTTCCCACCTCAATACCGGGATGCACGCCCCCAATCAGTGCACTCTCCTTCCCGTGAAACTTTGGCCAAATCAGCCTTAAACAACCTCCAGGTTGCACCCGAAATCTGGCACATTTACCGCAATTGCGCTACAGTATGCGCAACACGTCTCTGAACTGAAAGCCCACTTTACGAGGACTCCAATGAAAATATCCAAAGTAACGCCGATGGTGCTGGGCACCGAGTGGCGAAACCTGACCATAGTCAAAGTAGAGACCGATGACGGCTTGGTCGGGGTCGGCGAATGCCGCGCCCTGAACCGCACCGACGGCGTCCTCGGTTACCTCAGCGAAGCCGCCCCCCGCTACATCCTCGGCGAAGACCCCTTCAATGTCGAGGCCCTTGTAGCCCGCATGTTTCGCGAGGATTTCGGTCGCGCCGGCGAGATTACACAGACCGTCACCGCACTGCTCGAGGTCGCCTGCTGGGACATCATCGGCAAGGCATTGGACCAGCCTGTCTACAAGCTGCTCGGTGGTGCCGTGAGGTATCAGATCAAGGGCTACGCCAACGGCTGGTATACCGGCGAACGCACCCCTGATGAGTTCCACGCCGCCGCCAAACGAGTGCTCGACAAAGGCTACAAAGCCCTCAAGTTCGATCCCTTTGGTGCCGGCTTCTACGAGATGGAAAGACCGGAAAAGAACTACGTAATCTCACTTGTCGAAGCGGTGCGCGACGCCGTCGGTCCGGACGTGGAAATCCTCATCGAGATGCACGGCCGTTTCAACCCCGTGACAGCGGTGGAGTTCGCCCGCGAGCTGGCCCCCTTCAAACCATCCTGGCTGGAGGAACCGGTACCGCCCGAAAACATCGCCGCCCAGAAGAAGGCTGCCGATGCCATCGCGCCCCTCGGCATCCCCGTGGCCACCGGCGAGCGTTTGCATACGATGTACGAGTATCGCGAACTCTTCGAACTACAGGCCTGCGACATCATCCAGCCCGATATCACCCACTTCGGCGGCATCTTCAATACAAAGAAGCTGGCCGCTTGGGCCGAAGCCTACTACATGCTCATCGCGCCCCACAACGTGGGCGGCCCCATCTCGACCGCGGCCGCACTGCATCTGGCAGCCTGCACGCCCAACTTCAAGATCCAGGAGCACTTCAACGACTTCGCCGAATCCTATGTGAAGCAGGCTGCCCCGGGCAATCCCGAGATTGAAGACGGCTACTTTGCCCTGCCATCCGGCCCCGGCCTTGGCGTCACCCTCGATGAGGACGTAGTCGCCGCCAATCCCCGCCGCAGAGTCCACTTCAATCTCTTCGCCGAAGACTGGCATCGACGCTCGGCGGAAGTGGACTGAGACCGGGCGCCAATCCTGGATGAGAGGGCGGCATCCCCTCCAAACATAATTTCTGAACCCTGATTGACCCGATAGGAGCTTCCACTTCCAATGTCATTGCAACCGCTGCTGATTAACGGAGAATTTCGCGCTGCCGCCAATCCCACCGGCAGTTACCAGTCCACCAATCCCATGACCGGCGAAAAGCTGCCATGGTCTTTTCCATACTCCGAATGGGATGACATCGAGGCAGTTCTGCAGGCCGCCGCCGGCGCCGTGGCCGAACTCCGTCAGACCCCCCGCCAGCTTCAGGCCGATTTTCTCGACACCTACGCCGACCGCATCGAAGAAAGGGCCGCCGCGCTCGTCGAATCGGCTCATCTCGAAACGGGCCTGCCCGCGCCCACCCGCCTGAACGCCATCGAGCTTCCCCGCACCACCGACCAGCTGCGCCAGGCCGCCGCCGCAGTACGCGCCCGTTCCTGGACCCAGGCCACAATCGACACCGCCGCCAACATTCGCTCCTACTACGGCCCCCTGCCCGGAGCCGTCGTTGTCTTCGGACCGAACAACTTTCCTTTTGCCTTCAACGGTGCCGCCGGTGGAGATTTCGCCTCGGCCATCGCCGCCGGCAGCCCCGTCATCGCCAAGGCGCACTCCAGCCACTCCCGCACCAGCCAGCTCCTGGCCGAAGCCGCGCTCGAAGCTATCCTCAGCACGGGCGCACCCAAGGGCCTCGTGCAGCTCATCTATCGCTTCAATCCCCAACACGGCTACGATCTGGTTGCCGACCCCCGCGTCGCCGCCGTCGGCTTCACCGGCAGCCGCGATGGCGGCATGCGGCTCAAGGACGTCGCCGACCGGCACGGCAAACCCATCTACCTGGAAATGTCCAGTATCAACCCGATTCTCCTGCTGCCCGGTGCCCTGTCTGAACGCTCGCAGGAAATCGCCGAAGAGTTCTTCACCTCTTGCACCATGGGCACCGGCCAGTTCTGCACAAATCCAGGCCTGGTGATGACCATCGCCGGCGAGGAGTCGGAGGCATTCGTAGAGCAGTCCGTATCACTCTTCAATGAAGGAGCAGCCGGCGTTCTCCTCAACCGCGGCGTCTCCGAAGGCATGGACGAATCGCTCCAGGTCCTGACCGGCAACGGGGCCAAAGTGGTCGCCGGCGGCGCAGCCGCGGATAAGTCCGGCTTCTACTACCAGAACACCTTGCTGACTGTAACGGGCGACCAGTTCCTTTCCAGTCCCGAAGCCATGCAGACAGAGGCCTTTGGACCTTCCTCACTGGTCATTTTGGCGAAGGACGCCGACCAGATGGAGCAGATCATCGCCTGCTTCGAAGGCAATCTCACCGGCTGCCTCTACACCGACAACGCCGGCTCCGATGATGACCTGTACGATCGTCTCGCCCCCATCCTGCGCGCCAAGGTGGGCCGCCTTCTGAACGACAAAATGCCTACCGGCGTCGCCGTCACCGCCGCAATGAACCATGGCGGCCCTTTCCCGGCCACCGGACATCCCGGTTTCACCTCCGTCGGCATCCCGGCCAGCATCCGCCGTTTCGCCGCACTGTACAGTTACGACAACGTGCGCCAGCACCGTCTGCCGCCCGAGCTGCAAGACAAGAACCCGACCGGAGACATGTGGCGGTTGGTCGATAACCAGTGGACGCAAGCAGATATCAAGGACTGACCTGTACCGGTCAGTGATCGGGACGGATCGGAAAAATCGGCACCGCAGCGGCCATTCCGCGTCCCCTACAGCCTGTAGGCCTCCTTCGCAAGACCGTACGCCAGAGCATGCGCCATGGCGAATGCATCCTCGTCATCGATCTGGCCCTCGACCAGCAGACCGGCCAGCCAGTCGCATGCGATGCGTCGCCAGAGTTCATGCCGCGTCGGGATCGAAGCGAAGGCCCGCGTATCGTCATTGAAGCCAACAGTGTTGTAAATGCCTGCCGTCTCCATCACCTGCGCGAAGAAATTCCGCATTCCATTGATGCTGTCGTAGAACCACCACGGCGGCCCGATGCGCAGGATCGGGTAGTGCCCCGCCAGCGGGGCAAGCTCTCTGGCGCTGGTCGATTCGTCGAGTGTGAACAGGATCAGGCGCAGCGCCGGGTGCGACCCGAAGCGGTCGAGGAGCGGCTTCAGATTGCGGGTGAAGTCGAGCGAATGGGGAATGTCGGCGCCCTTGTCCGCGCCGAAACGCTGAAACACCGCCGCGTTGTGGTTGCGGATCGAACCGGGGTGAAGCTGCATGACCAGACCGTCTTCGCTGCTCATGCGCGCCATCTCAACCAGCATATGCCCGGTGAAACGCCGTGCGTCCTCCGCAGACGCGCTTCCCGCCAGGCCCCGCTGAAAGAGTGCCTCCGCCTCGCCCGGCGACAGGACCTCCGTGTACGGGGTCTCGGCCGCATGGTCGGTCGCCGTCGCGCCCATCTCTCTGAAGAAGTCGCGCCGCGCCTCAAGCGCTGCTATGTACGAGGAGAAATCCCCGATGTCGATTTCGGACACATCCCGCAAGAGGTCGATCTGCCCCTTCCATTCCGGCTGATCGATTCCATTCACGACCTTGTCGGGACGGAAAGTTGGATAGATGCGCCCATCCCAGTCCGACTCCTCGATCGTCTTGTGATGTTCCAGCGAATCAGTTGCGGCGTCGGTCGTGGTCAGCACTTCAACCCGGAACCGGTCATACAGCTCCCGCGGCGTGAAGTCCGGCGCCGCCAGCCGTTCTGCTATCTTGTCATACATCGCTTGCGCGTTTTCAGGCGTCAGCTTCTCGCTCACGCCAAATAGATCGTGGAGTTCATCCCGCAGCCACAGGCCGGTGGGAGTACCTTGAAACAGATGGTAGTTTTCGGCGAAAGTCTGCCAGATTTTGCGGTGGTCCGATTCGACCTCCCTGGCATCCTCCCCTTCGTTCATTGGCACCCCCTGCGCTTCGAGGGGAACGCCCTGGGAGTAGAGCATCCGGAAAACATAATGGTCGGGAATCAGGAAGAACTCTGCCGGCGAACTGAAATGATACGAAGCATCGGCGAAAAGCACCGGGTCCACGTGCCCGTGCGGGCAGATCAATGGCAGGTCTGCCACGCTCTCAAACAGAGTGCGAGCTACGGATCTTTGGGCGCTGCTGCCGCTGAAAAATCGATCAGCCCGTTCGGGCATATAATTGCGTAGAGACACATTCACAGAGTATTCCTTTCGTTCGTACGGAGTTGGCAGTAGATTGAAGACAGTGTACAAAATGCAGGTCAACTGATTGTCTGACTCTCACATGCCACTGATTATAGCTGAAAAACTACCAAGGGCGAGGCGGGAGCCGCACGATGAATGGATTCCTCCTCCCTCGTTTCTCACAGCAAGGAGTAGTCCATGAGCGCATGGGAACAGTTCTCACTGGAAGGCAAGGTTGCCGTCGTAACCGGCGGCACCGGTGTACTTGGAGGTGCCATGGCCCGCGGCTTGGCCGCGGCCGGGGCCAGAGTCGCCATCCTGGGGCGGCGCGAAGACATAGCCCGCACCGTGGCAGACGATATCGCTGCGGCCGGCCATGAGGCGATGCCCCTTCCGGCCGACGTCCTTGATGAGGACAGTCTGCTGGCAGCGCGTAACGCGCTGCTCGAAAAATGGGGACGGATCGACGTCCTGATCAATGCCGCCGGAGGCAACCGCCCCGACGCAACCGTCTTCGGCAACCTTACCTTTTTCAATGTCCCCCGCAGCGCTCTCGAAGGTGTCGTCGGCCTGAACTTCACCGGCACCGTCCTGCCCATACAGATCTTCGGCGAGCCAATGGCGGAGCAGGGCAAGGGCTCGGTCATCAATATCTCATCCATGGCCGCCCAGAAGGTCCTCACGCGCGTGATGGGCTACTCTGCCGCCAAAGCAGCCGTCGACAACCTGACCCGCTGGCTGGCCGTCGATCTGGCCCAAAAACACGGCGCCGGCTTCCGGGTGAACGCGATTGCCCCCGGCTTCTTCATCGGCGAGCAGAACCGGGCGCTCCTGATTGCACAGGACGCCCCTGCCGGATCGCAGGACGCCCCGGTCCTGACTGAAAGAGGTCAACAGATCGTGGACCATACCCCCATGGGCCGATTCGGTGAGCCGGATGAACTGATTGGCGTCGCCGTCTGGCTCGCCAGCGACGCCTCCCGCTTCGTTACCGGCATCGTCGTTCCCGTAGACGGCGGTTTCTCCGCCGCAAGCGGCATCTGATGCGCCAGACATCTATTCGGAAAGCATGGTGATAGCACGCCTTTGGCTGCCGCCTTGTGGTTCCCGGATCAGTTTTCTTGCCCCGCGCAGTGATGAAATGTATATTGACTCTTGGTGCCAGTTGAAAATGGAAATCTGACCTTCACGTAATCGGAATGTCCCGATTGCGTAAACTAGGCATGCGTGCTGAGGGTGTACCGATGAGCGATTCTACAGTGGTGGCGCAGGACTTCATACGCGAAGCAATTGCCGGTGACACAGCCGAGGGCCGGTTCAATGGCCGCTTCCAAACACGCTTCCCGCCTGAACCCAATGGCTATCTGCATGTGGGACATGCCAAAGCCATCGGGCTGAACTTTGAGGTAGCCTCTGAGTTCAACGGCGCCTGCAATCTGCGTTTCGACGACACCAACCCCCTCAAAGAAGAACAGGAGTTTGTTGAGGCCCAGCTGAATGATATCCGCTGGCTCGGCTACGAACCGGCCAGTGTCCTCTATGCCTCCGACTATTTCGACCAGCTCTACCAGTGGGCGCTCCAGCTCATCCAGGATGGCCATGCCTACGTCGACGATCTCAGCCAGGAAGAAATCCGCGCCCACCGCGGCACCCTGACCCAACCCGGCACAAACAGCCCCTATCGGGATCGGTCCATCGCAGAAAACCTGGACCTGTTCCAGCGCATGAAGGCCGGCGAGTTTCCCGACGGCGCCCGCGTCCTGCGCGCCAGGATCGACATGAGCGCGCCCAACATCAACCTGCGCGACCCCGTAATGTACCGCATCCGCCACGCCGAACACCAGCGCACCGGCGACAAGTGGTGCATCTACCCGATGTACGACTGGGCCCACGGCCAGTCCGACTCGATCGAAGGCGTAACCCATTCGCTCTGTTCGCTCGAGTACCTCAACCACCGCCCCCTCTACGACTGGTACCTCGACTCGCTCGGCGTCTACCATCCTCGCCAGATCGAATTCGCCAAGCTCGAATTCACCTACACGGTGACGAGCAAAAGGCGCCTTATGCGTCTTGTCGAGGAAGGCCATGTCAACGGCTGGGACGACCCCCGCATGCCAACGCTGGCCGGTCAGCGCCGGCGCGGCGTACCGCCCAAGGCGCTGCGCGATCTCTGCCAGCACGTCGGTATCGCCCGCACCAACAGCACAGTCGAGATCGAGCTGCTGGAGCACTTCATTCGCCAGGAGCTGAACCAGACCGCCATGCGCGTAATGGGGGTCCTCGACCCCCTGCCGGTCGTGATCACCAACTACCCAGAAGGCGAGACCGAATGGCTCGATGCCGTGAACAACCCGGAAGACGAGAGCGCCGGCAGCCGTCCCGTACCCTTCAGCCGCAACCTGTACATAGATCGAGATGACTTCATGGAGGACCCGCCCAGGAGATTCTACCGCATGGCGCCCGGCCGCGAGGTCCGCCTCCGCTGGGGCTACTTCGTTCGCTGCGAGGAGGTCATTAAGAACGACAAGGGTGAAGTCGTCGCGCTGCACTGCACCTACGACCCGGAAACCAGGGGCGGCTATGCTCCGGACGGCCGCAAAGTGCGCGGCACAATCCACTGGGTAAGCGCCGACCACGCCATTCCAGCCGAAGTACGCCTCTTCGATCGACTCTTCAACACTGAGGACCCCTACGACGTGCCCGAGGGCCAGGACTACATGGCCAGCCTCTCCCCCAACTCGCTGACAGTCTTGGACGGCGTCCAACTGGAGCCGGGCGCGCTGGACCTCGAAATCGGCCAGACCGTACAGTTTGAGCGCAAGGGCTACTTCTGCCTTGACCCCGACAGCGCCGGCGACCGGCTGGTCTTCAATCGCACGATCACCCTGCGCGATTCATGGGCAAGGATGCAGGCCGCAGGTCGCAAGGGGCAGGGCCGGCGTGGAAATCAGTAGAAGCCTGAAAATAGTCGTGGATTAAACGAAGAAAGAGTGTTGCGAAGATTGTACCGTTTCCCGGCGCCGGCAGGTCCTCACCGACCGGCACCGGGTGCGCAGGCCTCCACGGCGGCTACTTGAACCTTGCCGCATGAGGCACCAGAATGTGACCCTCCTCCAGCGTACCGTATCGCGTCGCCCGTCTCGGCCCGTGCCGCCAGAGGTACGAGGCGATGTAGGCACAGGTAACCGCGTCAAGAGTGTCCTCATAGGCCTGAAGAGCGGCCCCTCGCAGGCCGTACACGACCGTACTCCTCAGTAGCTGTCTGGTCCTCCGCAGCGGCGGGTCGGCCTTGCGCAGTGTCCGCAAAAGCTTTCGATAGCTATCAAACTCCGACCAGCGCTCCTCAAAAGATCGTCCTCGCCCTCGCTTGTATTTGAGGATACGCTCAAGCCCAAACAGGCTGACCAGGGCCGGACGGGGATACACCTCGCACACCAGCCGCGCCTTCGTGCGCCGGGGGATCACATCTGATTCCGAAAACTGGAATCGTTCGGACAGCGCCGCGGTCAGTGCCTCCCCCCGCACCACGCCGTCACGTTCCAGCAGCCTCCTGTTCGCCGGATATGCCCCGGCCTGATGACGACGCCAGTCTGCCGACAGCGCACGGTCACACGCCCTGGTTCCTGTCTCATTTGGTACCCGCAGCGGCGCATCCACCGCCACCACAGACCCATTTCGACGCGAAAGATGACCGCCTATGAAGTCGACAATCTCCGACATCTTGCTCAGTCCACCCGAACAGGCAACTAACCGCCCGTTCCGAATCACCGCAACCCCCGACGGGTTCCTGTCGCTCCACGCCAGGTCGATGCCGATAAAGGAGGGTCTTCCCCGCTTCTTCGCCATTGAGGACCTCCCTACATGGTACTGACTCTAACTGCCATACAATTGTGCTTTCCGATCCCTGGCGCACCAGGGAACTGACCAAAAGGCCTCCCATCCCTATCTTCGAGGACCCAACGCCGACACCGTTACCCATCGCGGCGTAGGCAGACCTTCTCCACCGTTACTTCATCCAGGTAAGCCTCGTCGACCTGGGCGCCATGCCCCGGCCCGTCCGGCACGGAAAGCGTGCTGTCGCTGTTTAGCGTAAACGGATTGGTTACGATGTCTCGCACAAAGTAGCGGTCATTGGCGCTGATATCCCCCGGCAGCGTGAAGTTTGGCAGGCTCGCAAGTGCCACACTGATGGCCCGCCCGATCCCCGTCTCAAGCATGCCCCCGTGCCAAACTGGTATCCCCGCAGCCTGGCACATATCGTGGATGGCCACAGAATCGGCCAACCCGCCGATCCGGGACGGCTTGATGTTGATCACGCCGCACGCATCCAGCTCCAGTGCCCAGCGCGCGTGATCAACGGAAACGATGCTCTCGTCCAGGCACACCGGCGTTTCAATCAACTTTGCCAGCTTGGCGTGGTCGAAGATGTCGTCGTGGTCGAGCGGCTGCTCGTTGAGCAGCAAATCGAATTCGTCCAGCTTCCGCAAATGATCTGCGTCCTCCAGATGGTAGATGCTGTTGCCGTCCACCTGTAGCAACAGGTCGGGCCACCGTTCGCGTACCGCTCGCGTCGGCTCGACGTCCCAGCCCGGCTTGATCTTCAACTTGACCCGCTGGTAGCCATCCGCCAGGTAACCCTCTACCGTTTCCAGCAGCGCGCCGGTCTCTGCATGGATCGGCACGCTTACGCCTACCGCCACCTCCTCGCGCGTGCCGCCCAGGAGGCTGGCCAATGACCTGTTCTGCGCCTGCCCAAAAAGGTCCCACACGGCAAACTCCAGCCCTGCTTTCGCCATGCGGTTGGCGCGCACCTTCTTGAAGATCCCGCGCACATCCTCCGGCGCTGAAATATCCGCCTCCAGCAGCATAGGCCCCAGGAACTCCCGCTGCATGATCAGCGCCGTGTGAAAGGTCTCCTCGTTGTACCAGGGACCGTCGCTCACGGGCGACTCGCCCCAGCCCGTTACCCCGTCCTGGTCCACCCGTACAATGACGGCATCGCTGCCTTCGTGACGCCACCCGCTCGTCTCAAAGGGGCGCACATACGGCATATGGATGCGGCGGAGCTCAATTCGATCGATTTTCATCGCTGGTTTCCTGTATGGCCGTCTCGCGGCAGATTCTGTAGCAAATCTAGGGGCGCCATGCGGAGGGGACAAATTACCCGGGCGCCGAGGAGGATACGCGATGCAACTTTGCAAGAGTGCACAAGACTGGCTGCTAGGCCGCACCCAGGCCGCGCCCTGACCGCATTTGCAATACGTGCCCGCTGACAAGCAAGTTGGTGAGGGGGATGCCTGGCCGCTGTGCCAACCTCCCCCGCTGCGGGCGAAAGCTGGCGAAGGTCGAGTTTACAAGCGTGGAAGTCGGCCGATTCCGAACTATCTCCGGACTGAGCGCCATCGCGCTCAGTCCGGAATCTGGCGGTTGAGCAGAACGGCAGGACCACCGCCCCAGTTGACCGGCTCGAGGCTTACTTCATCAGGCAGCGTACACGCAGTCCACGTGGCGCCCAGTCGCCGCCGACTCCAGGATCGCGTCACAGATTACCGCGTTGCGATAGCCGTCAACAAAATCCGCGCCAATGGGAGATACGTCTCCATCGTTGACGATACAGTCCAACAGGTGCGTGATCTCATGCACAAAAGTGTGCTCCCAGCCGATCATATGACCCTGGGGCCACCAGTTCTCCCACCAGGGGTGGAACGGCTCCGATACCAGCACGTTGCGGAAGCCTTGGGCTTCAGCCGGTTCATCGCCCACCCAGAAAATCTCCAGTTCGTTCAGACGCTCCAGGTTGAAGACAATGCTGGCCTTTTCGGCATTGATCTCAAGGCGCTGCCCGTTCTTGCGCCCCGCGGCAAAGCGGCTGGCCTCCACCGTACCGATCGCGCCGCCATCGAACTCCAGCAGCGCGGTAAAGGCATCGTCGACGTCGACCTTGCCCATCGTGCCGTCGTCCCAGGGACGCTCTTCAATGAAGGTCCGGGTCATGCCCGAAACGCTCTTTACCTCGCCCACCAGATAGCGGGCCAAATCAATAATGTGGGCTCCCAGGTCTCCGAGCGCACCGCTTCCCGCCACCGACTTCTGCAACCGCCAAATCATCGGCAGCTCGTAGTGGGCCATCACCCACTCCTGCAGATACACCGCCCGAAAGTGGTAGATCTTGCCCAGAAGACCGGAGTCAACCAGCTTGCGAATCTGCCGGATCGCGGGCACGAAGCGGTAATTGAACGCGACCATGTTCTTCACGCCCGCCTTCTGCACCGCCTCCAACATACTCTGTGCCTCGTCGGCAGTGCGCGCCAGCGGCTTCTCACACAGAATGTGCTTGCCCCGTTCAGCGGCCAGAATACATGGATCTGCATGCGTATCGTTCGGACCGCCGTTATCGAAAAGCTGAATGTCGTCGTTGTCGAGCATCGCCCGCCAGTCCGTATAGTAGCCGTCGTATCCGTAGCGCCTGGCGGCCTCCGCTACAGCCTGTTCGTCTCGTCCTGCAATACCGACCAGCTTCGGTACCGCCGGCGGCGGGTACATCATGTGGGCGATATTCAGCATCGCATGGCTGTGGGCCTTGCCCATAAAGGCGTAGCCGAGCATCCCGACGCCGATCTCCGGGGCGTCGCCTTCGGCCCGTGCCCCAGCCATCGATGTGAATCCGGATCCTTCACTCATAGGTCAATCCCTCTTTATCTACTTGGTTTCTGGCTTGAAATCGGTGGTCCGCCTCCTGAAAGGTCTACCCCAATGACTGAGAAAGCAGCTATTCGGCGAAGGCCGCGTCAAACGCGATTTCGGACGGCGGGAAGTCAATCTTGCGCGTGTAGGCGCATGATTCCGTCGCGCCGTGCTCTCTGTCCATGCCCGCGTCTTCCCACTCGATCGAAAGGGGTCCGCTGTAGCCAATATCGTTCAACGCCCGAATGATCGCCTCAAAGTCGATATTGCCGCGCCCAACCGAACGGAAGTCCCAGTAGCGGCGATGGTCGCCAAACTCGGCGTGGCCGCCAAAAACGCCTGCCTCCCTGCCGCTGTCCGCCCAGCCAACGTCCTTCATATGCACGTGGAAGATGCGGTCCGCGAACTTGCGGATGAAGCCGACGTAGTCCACACCCTGGTAACCGAAGTGACTGGGGTCGTAGTTGAAACCGAAGGCCTCATGACCGTTCAGCGCGTCAATCGCATTCTGAGCGCTGTGGATGTCGAAAGCAATCTCAGTAGGGTGAACTTCCAACCCGAACTTCACCCCGTTCTCACTGAAGACATCCAGAATCGGTGTCCACAGTTCGGCAAAGAGCGCCAGGCCCTTCTCCAGGAAGTCGGGTGGGTTCGGCGGGAAGGAGTAGACCAGATGCCAGATCGGTGAACCCGTAAACCCGGGCACGACCTTCACACCGAGTTTGGCCGCCGCACGCGCCGTGTCCTTCATCTCCTCTGCAGCACGCGCGCGCACTCCGTCTTCAGAACCGTCCCCCCATATGCGCGGCGGCAAAATGCTCTCGTGCCGTTCGTCAATGCGGTCCGCAACGGCCTGCCCTACCAGGTGGTTGCTGATGGCAAAACATTGCAGACCATGCTTGTTCAGAGTGTCCCAGCGTCCCTGCACATAGCTGTCGTCTTCCAGGGCCTTGTCCACCTCGAAATGGTCGCCCCAACAGGCAAGCTCCAGTCCATCATAGCCGAATGACTTCGCCTTTTCGCAGATGGTTTCGAAGGGCAAGTCCGCCCACTGACCGGTGAAGAGCGTTACTGGTCGCGGCATGAATTCCTCCTTAATGTCGATGAAACAGTTGGCTTCAGAATGTGGAAAGTTAGAGTAGAAGAAAAGCGGCTCGTTTGCGTTTTCCCTGCAGCCATACCTGGAACTACGGGAAGCTCTGCATTCGGCCCTGCTCAGCGAAATGAGTCGGGAAACGGTGGCCTCCGAACTCACATTCTCCGCACTTCCGGCACACAAATGCCCTCCGCGCCGAGCAGTCGCAGGCCGCCGGAAACTGCCTCCGCAGTCAAGTCTCAGAGCCCCGCCTACTATACAACCATCACCACGATATGGCAATCCACAACCCAAGCGGGTGTATCCCAAAGTGGGGGCGAACTCTCGTATAACTCCGGCAGAAGATAAACCATGGTCAGTCCGCGATCAACTCTGACTCAGGCGAAGCACCGTCTCTGACCCCTAACCCCTGTCCCCTGGCCCCTGTAGTTTTGGGCGGTCGGGCCTATTCGGCCCTCCCTTGTGCGGGGGCTCCGCCCCCGCAACGCCCCCTCTCCTGTCCGCGCCGTAGCGAGTGTGTGGTTGATTTGAAGTCGTCATCTCGCGGCGGCCGGGCTTCACCCCCCCACCCCGCGTCTTGGCACATTCCCAGTATGTGCCAGCCCAGGCGAGGCTGGCCAGGCAACCCCCATATATGCCCAAAGTTCACCGCTTTGACCATCGCGAGCCCGCTACACAAATACTGACGGTACATCCCCCCAAGAAGGACCGCGCACAGTCCTCACACAGAACGTGGCTTTGTAGCTACATTCTCATAGATTATGGGATCAAAGGGGGCCGCAACCACCATGAACATCCAGAGTTCCAACTCAGTTACCGCCGCCAAACCATTCGAAACCGCGTACTTCTCCGGGCCCGCTCGCCGCCTCAAGACGCAGTCCTCCCTCCTGTCCCGTCACAACACGCACAACCGAAGTCTGCCACCTGTAAGTGACGTCCCGGTCGGGGGGCGGCGCCCACTGGCTCGGCAGCCGATAGCTCGTGGCCCTCGTCCAAACCGGTGGCGGCAATTCGAACAACCCTTCCAACGGCCAGATATAGAGGACATACCACTCATTGTCTTCCAGCAGGCCGCCGCTCAGCCAGCGAAACAAAACGTCTTCCGAATGAGGGATCCGTTCACCGTCTTCCGGCCCCAGTAACTGCAGCGGCAGGTAGATCTGATCTGAATCCGAGTCCTGCTTGGAGGGGACTGTTCCCTCCGGCGCCAGAATAGCCGAGGGAACCCCCGATATAGGCAACTGTAACACCTGCTCAGGTCTGATCAGATCGTCCGGCCCGATTCCATTTGCTTCCTGGATGGCCGCAACCGTCGTGCCGAACCGGACGGCGATCGATATGACCGTATCGCCCGGCCTGACTACATAACTGAAGACCGTCGATATCGTCGGCGCGCCGTTGCCCCCATTCTCGGTGATCGAGGCCGCAACCGGAATGAGCAGTACGTCGCCGGCTCGGATCAGCGTCCCGCTTAGGTCGTTTGCAGCCTGTATCTCTTCCACCGTAACCCCGTACCTGCCGGCGATGCCGAGCAAGGTCTCTCCCGACTGCACTGTGTGGCGGCCCACGGCAGTGTCGGGCTGTTGACCGTCCGGGTCGGTCGTCGGCACGGCATCCGCAGATTCCAGCGACGTCGGGCTGGTTTCAGTCTGCGTTCCATTCGTCCCCTGGAAATTGTCGCCCAGACTGCCGAACTGCCACCAGCCAATCACGATCGCCAGCAGCGTGAGTGCCAGCACTGCATCTCGTATGTTCAGGCGCGCCGGCCTTGTCCTGGGAGTTCCGGTCAGTTCATGACCGCAGAAGTAACAGGTTTCAGCGTTCTGAGCGACCCTTGAACCGCAATTGGGACAACGTCGGCCCACCGGAAATGTGGAGCGTACGGCCTCAGTCATGCAAAAAGTATTGGAATGGGATACAAATTCGATGGATGAGCGCAGTATAGAACGCGTTCAACGCCCGCGTGAGCAATAAGACGCCGGCAGCCCCCGCGGCGACCGGTAAGCGTCCGTTGCCGGCCCCAGGAGCTCCTACTCTGGCGAAAATACGATCTTCACCCCTTCACGGCTCTCGAATAGGTCAAAAGCTTGTTGCCACGCCTCAATGGGAAGTCGGTGGCTGATCAGTGGTGCCGTCCGAAGCTGGCCGGACTGCAACAGGGCCAGTGCTTTACGCCACGAACTGGCTACCGTGGCGAAGGTGCCCTGTACCTGCACCTCCTTCACACAGACCTGCTCAAGGTCCCACAACACCGGCTTGCCGAAAAGCCCCACCTGCACATAGCGCCCTCTGTGCCGCACCAGTTCAAGGGCCGTCTGCGCGCCGGGCCCTGCGCCGGAGCACTCAAACGCGATATCCGCGCCGAGACCATCCGTGCGTTCCATCACCAGCTCGTGAAGGTCGTCTTTGCCCGCTATCAAGGTCTCGTCCGCCCCAAGCTGCCGCGCCAGTTCCAGCCGCGCTTCGTCGGTTTCCGTACCAATCACGACCGCCCGCGCACCGGCCGCCTTCACCACCTGAAGCATCATCAGACCGATGGCGCCCGGCCCTGTGATCACCGCCAGGTCCCCTGGCTCAACCCTCGAGTTTTCCAGCGCATGAACGCAGCAGGCCAGTGGCTCGGTCAATGCCCCTGACCATTCGTCCACGCCGTCAGGCAACAGGTGCACCGATCGTTCCTTCACAAGCACGTAGCGGGCGAATGCTCCGTTTACCCCGCTTCCAATTGACGCGCGCTGCGGGCAATGATACAGCATCCCCGCACGGCAAAAAGGGCATGTTCCGCACAGCGCAAAGTTGGGTTCGCTGGTCACCGAACTCCCGGTTCGAAATCGGGAGTCGCCGCTGCCAACATCAACGATCTTTCCCGCAACTTCGTGGCCGAGGATCACCGGTGGCCGACACGGGTACTCGTCGTGATAGATATGTACGTCAGTCCCGCAAAGCCCGGCAGCCGTCACTTCGATAACGACATGGCCCGGGATTGCCGTCGGCTCGGGAGCGTCCAGCAGACCCACCTGGCCCACGCCAGGTCTTAGTTTGGCTACACCTTTCATTCAGACCTGCTCCTGAGTATCTCTTCGATTCACCCAACAACGCCCACCTGCTGCCCTCAGTCCGTGGATGGTATGCGTCACACTATGCCTCCGGCCCGGCAAAAGAGGGCGCAGCGCAAACGTCAATCGCGGGCAGAGTAGATAACTGGATTCAAGTGAGTGTCGATTATTTCGCCTAACTGGGCGCCGGGCAGCCAGCGCTCCCAATCTCTCTGCTGACTCTCGTTCTTCGGCGGCGCGACCCGCATCCCGTCCTCCATATAGATGATGGTCATCACCGCCCGCATCCTGTCGCTTTCGTTCGGCCCCGCACGGTGAAATGTCCAACCGGAGTGAAAACTGACCTCCCCCAAAGCAAAGGGCTCAATGCTTTTCGGATAGTCGTGCAAGGTGCGGCCGATCCGCCGTTCACTCTCGTCGCTGATCGATAGATTCCGATTTTTCAACAGCTTGTGGCTCCCCACGCAGAACGAAAGAGGTCCCATCTCCAACGGGACCTCCTGCAAGGGAATCCAGGCCGTAACCGAATTGTCGTTTGACAGCGGCCAGTAAAACTGGTCGACGTGCCAGGGCGTAAATCCCCCCCCAGGCTCCTTGTAGAGCGCCTGATCGTGGTACATGCGCACACCGTCAACGCCCATCAGTTCGGCAGCGATCTTGCCCAATCGACGGCAGAGCACAAAACTCTTCACCATCTCGCTGTGTTCCCACAGATTTGGAATCTGTAGAAAGGCCTTCCCGTACGTGTTCCGTTCCTCCAGGGCCAGGGTCTGCCGGTTAAGGGCCTTCACGAGGCGCGTAAACTCCGCGCCATATACGTCCAACACTTCCGCCGACAGAACTTTGGGCAGCTTCACAAATCCGTCGCCACGGTAAGCAGAAATCTGTTCATCGGTAAGCGGATAGTCGAAATCCAATTCGTCCATGTCATCTTGCCTTCACAGGCTTCATTCGCGGGGATTGTCGAACTGCCGTGGGCGGAGAGTGCAGTACAAAACCCCGTTTCTGGCAAGAAAAGGGTCACAATACTGCTCTGCAAACAAGCAATGGCACCCATAACGATTATACCTGAACTGTTCAGAAAGGGCATCCACCCGAAATCAATGCTGCTTTCGCGGTTCAAAGAGTATATAATTCGGCCTGAGGCCCTGCCAGTTCCGTACCTGCGAATGATGACTGCCAGGGCCGTGAAAGGTGGCCGGACGCCACCCGTTTGACGGCGGCCCGGCTCAACAAATTTTGGCACGCAACTTGCGTCACCGGGTTATCTATGCCCCACACAGCTTTCATCGCCCTGGGCAGCAACCTCGGAAACCGGGCCGGCCATCTCCACGCTGCCCTGGATGCCATGTCGTCGTATCTGACCATAGTGGAGACGTCACACCTCTACGAAACAGATCCGATCCTGGTCACCGATCAGCCCCTCTTCCTCAACGCAGTCTGTAAAGCCTCTACACGCCTTACCCCGTCAGAACTGCTGCGCGCCGTCAAGCAGACCGAAGTCGCCCTCGGAAGGATCAAATCGATTCGCTACGGTCCCCGCGTCATCGATCTCGATATCCTTTTCTTCGACGATGCTCTCGTCGATACCCCCGATCTGACCATCCCCCACATCGGCATTCCCGAACGGGACTTTGTGCTGGCTCCTCTCTTGGACTTGGACCGGCAACTGCGCCATCCCCGCCTGAACATTTCAGTGTCGGAGCTCTGGCGGCGCCTGCAGATGCCGGTACCAGCCCGGGTGATGCCAGTAGGCGAAAAACTGTGGCATTGGGGGCAGGGCACAAAGGTAATGGGCATACTCAACATCACGCCGGACTCCTTCTCCGGCGACGGACTTGCCCAGGAGCCTGACAAGGTCGCGGCGGCGCTTGCACAGGCGAGCCGGTTTGTTGCCGCCGGTGCCGACATCCTCGACGTGGGCGGCTACTCAACTCGTCCCGGCCACGACTACCTGCCCGTCGAGGAGGAGATCAATCGGGTAGTACCCGTCATCAGCGCCCTGCGCCGCGCCGTAGATGTTCCCCTTTCGATCGATACCTTTCGTGCAGAAGTCGCCGAGGCGGCTCTTGATGCCGGGGCCAGCTGGCTGAACGACGTCTCAGGATCGCGATCGACCCAATTGGCCGGCCGCGCAGGAGAGGATCCATCTCAACCCCCGCCTCTCAGTCCTCGCGCTTCTGTCTCGATGGGCGCCCTGGCCGCTCGCACCCGTGTGCCACTTGTCTTGATGGACAATCGTGCGCCCCTCCGCACCGGCCCTTCGACCGCAGACGCGCCAAGCGGCCCGCCCTCCCCTTTCGAACAATCGATCGACATAGTAGCCGGTGTACGTAAAGAACTATCCGCGGCTCTTGAGCGGGCCCGCCTCGACGGCGTTCCCCGCTGGCACCGTATCATTGATCCCGGTATCGGTTTCGGAAAAACGCCTGCCCAGCACGCCTCCCTCATCTCCCGCCTCGATGAGTTTCAGGAACTGGGCTACCCGCTCCTCTTTGGCTGTTCTCGCAAGGGCTTCTTGGGCAAAATGGCAGGCGGCGCCCCGGTGGATGACAGGCTCCCGGCCACAATTGCGGCCAACGCTATGGCCGTAGAGCGCGGCGCACAGATCGTCCGCGTCCACGATGTCCGCGAAAACGTGCAGGCCGTGCGAGTAGTCGACGCGATCCTGGCGGGTTCCCCCGGCCGGCGCCCGCCTTCGTACGCCTGAGCAAAGGAGAGCCAAAGTGGTGCGATACCCTCTGACCGTGACCAACCTTTCTGGACGAACTGCCGTGGTCGTCGGCGGCGGTATCGTGGGCGAGCGCAAAGTGCGAGGACTGCTGGACGCTGGACTGCCCGTGCGCCTTGTCAGCCCGTCCGCAACAGAGCAGATCGCCGCCTGGGCCGAATCAGGCAAGGTCGAGTGGATCCGTCGCGGCTACAAAGACGGTGACCTGGAGGACGCTGCCCTCGTGTTTGCCGCCACCAACGTACGCACCGTCAACCGCGCAATCGCGCAGGCCGCGCACAGGAAGAAGCTTCTGGTTAACGTGGCCGACGCACCGGCCGAAGGCAACTTTCATTCGCCCGCAGTCACTCGTCACGACGATCTGATCGTCTCCGTCAGCACCTACTCAGCACAGCCCCGCAAGGCCACCTCCGCCCGTGACCGCATCGCCGCACTTCTGGAACATGAGCCATGAAACCACTGCCGCTGGGGAAACCTGAACTCGTCGTTCAGCACCCTCCCGTCAGGAAGGCGCACACCCCATGAAGGGCAAAGCCTACATTGTTGGCGCGGGGCCCGGGCGTGCCGACCTGATCAGCGTGCGCGGCCTCGCTCTGCTGCGTGCCGCCGACGTCGTTATCTACGACAGGCTGATCGCCCAGGAGCTCTTGCATGAAGTCCGTCCCCAGGCCGAGAAAATCTTCGCCGGCAAGCAGGGCTATGCGGCCCGGGCGATGACCCAGGACGCCATCAACGCCTTGCTGCTGGCGCGTGTCCGCGCAGGTCTCCAGGTCGTGCGTTTGAAAGGGGGCGACGGCTTTGTCTTTGGCCGCGGGGGCGAGGAGTGCCTGGCGCTTGCCGCAGCCGGACTTGACTACGAAGTTGTGCCCGGCATAAGCTCCGCAACTGCCGCGCCCGCCTACGCTGGCATCCCGGTCACCCATCGCGGTCAGGCGAGCGCCTTTACGGTTGTTGCCGGCTACGAGGATCCCACAAAAGAAGGGTCACATGTCGACTGGTCGCTGATGGCGAGAGTGCCCACCCTTGTCGTCTTGATGGCTGTTCGGTCCGCAGAGAAAATCTGTGAAGCTCTGGTCGAGCACGGCCGCGATCCCGAATCCCCGGCCGCCGCAATTGCAAGTGCATCGACAATACATCAAAAAGTGGCTCGCTCAACAGTGGCCGGACTGGCCCGAGCCATGGAAATTGCTGAGATTCACGCGCCGGCAGTGCTCGTGTTCGGCGAAGTCGTCGCTTTTGGCGACCGGCTCGCCTGGTTCAACCCTTTGGAAGGTGGACAAGGCTTTGTTCCCCCCAAATCGCCTGACCCTTGAACGGTACAGGTGAACCCTGCCCTGCACCAATTTACCAAGTCTATTCGGGTGCATCCCTATACTGGGGCGAACTCTCTTATGCCTCTGGAAGCCCCCAAGCCACACTCAATTCCCATTCCAGTTCCCACCAGAATAAGCGCCGTCACTAACCCCTGGCCCCAAGCCCCTAACCCCTGCTTTTCTGGGCGGTCGGGCCTAGTCGGCCCTCCCTTGTGCGGGGGCTCCGCCCCCGCAACGCCCCCTCTCCTACAACACGCCTCATCGACCGGGTGTCGATATTGGTGACGGGTGCCTATTCCAAGGTGCCTAGCCAAACCATGACCCGCCCAAAGTCGGTGAACAACCCCAGCCACCGCTGGCGCCGATTCCCCGCCAGACTGTTCCCACCCCAAATCTGGGATGCACCCTGTGTATTCTGGGGCTCACACCCGCGCGCAACCACCATCATCCGTAATCCGGCGTCGGCCCGCTCCAATACTATGGTAACTCCGAAAAGCTGCTGAGAGCGGTCTGAGACAATGGAAGCGCAGACTGCTAGCCGATCTCCACCATGCGCTGGACCGAACGAGCAGCCCTGACCAGGATTTCCTCGGGAACGGTTATCTCGTACTGCATCTTTTCCAGCGCGGCCAGGGTATCTTCCATTGTAATCTGGCCCATATGCGGGCAGCGGACAGAGCAAAGACGCAGCATCTCCTTGTCCGGGTTGGCCCCTATGATATTGTCACCCATCGAGCACTCCGTCAGAAGCAGGTAACGGGGCGCGTCCGTCTCCTCAACGTGGCGGATCATCGCTGAAGTACTACCCGTAAAGTCCGATGCCGCAACCACCTCCGGGCTGCACTCCGGATGCGAAAGAACCGCGACATCTGGAAACTCGGCCCGCACGCGCCGGATATCGTCTACGGTGAACTTGTCGTGGACTTCACACCGGCCGTGCCATCCGATCAAGTCGAAAGCCTCCGTCTGCAACGGGATCACCGGGTGCCCGGTATCCTGGTCGCGGTGGGTCTGGCCCAGCGCTTCGAACGAAACCGCTGCCGGCTCGCCTCCGCCCCCTCGCGTCCCTTCTACGCCGGTGGCCTGTGGGAAAATGATCTGCTTGCCTGTCTCCTCCGCCACATTCTTGGCCAGATACTCATCAGGCAGGAAAATGACCTGTTCCGAGTCCAGCGAGTTGACGACCGCCACCGCGTTTCCGCTCGTGCAGCAGACGTCCGTCTCCGCTTTTACATCGGCATATGTATTCACGTATGTGACCACCGGTACCCCGGGAAACTGCGCCTTCAGGCGCCGCACGTCCTCCGCCGTAATGCTTGCGGCCAGCGAGCAGCCCGCCTTTTCGGCCGGCAGCAGGACCGTCTTGTCCGGGCTCAGAATCTTTGCCGTCTCCGCCATGAACTCCACGCCGCAGAAAACAATCACCTCCTTGTCGGTCTGGGCCGCCATCCGGCTCAAGTACAGCGAGTCGCCGACAAAGTCCGGAATCGAATGGAACAGCGCCGCTTCCATGTAGTTGTGACCGAGGATGACCGCGTTGCGTTCCTTCTTGAGGCGATTTATCTGCACCGCAATCTCCGCCTTGATGCGCAACTCTACGTCCAGGACCACGTTGTGGAGCCTGTGCGCAAGAGCCTCGTACATTGACCTGGCATCGGTGACCTCTGCCAGGGGTGTTGTCAGTGTTGCCGCCGCCATGGGTGCTACCTCGCTTTTTTTATCTGTAGCCGGACTCTTACATCTGTACTCATGTGGAGAGCGTCAAACTGCCATCTCCAAATCGAAACTGATGTCGAGCGCGGGAACCGAATGGGTGAGCGCGCCCACCGAAATATAGTCCACACCGGTCGCGGCCACCGCCGCCACCTTCTCCAGGCTGATGCCGCCGGACGCTTCTAGAGGGGTTTGACCCGCGGTGATGGCAACGGCCTCTCCAATCTGTTCTGGCGTCATGTTGTCGAGTAGAATCCGGTCTACGTCGAGCGCCAGCGCCTCTTCCAATTGGACTAGATCCGACACTTCAACCTCGATTTCCAGACCCGGGAATCGTCCCCGGATGCCCTCAACAGCCGCCGTGATACCCCCCGCCGCCGCGATGTGATTGTCCTTGACGAGTGCCATATCAAAGAGACCGAAGCGGTGATTCAAGCCCCCGCCCAGCTTCACCGCCCTCTTGTCGAACACGCGCAATCCCGGCGCCGTCTTGCGCGTGTCCAGGATCACTACCTTTGTGCCCTCGACCGCCTCAACGTACCTCCGTGTCAATGTCGCGATACCCGACATGCGTTGCACAAAGTTCAGCGCCACTCTTTCTGCCGTCAGCAGGATCTGAGCCGGGCCGCTTGCGCTCGCCACGACAGTCCCTGCCGCAACCCTTTCACCGTCTTCAACATAAGGGCAGAACTGAAAAGGCTGACCTATCCCCTTATTGGACGATTTCGCTTCCCAGTCCTGAAGAAGACTATAGGTCAGTTCGACTACTTCCAGCCCTGCTATCGTACCTGACGACTTTGCCAGAAACCGTCCTTTGGCCTGTCTCTCCGCCGGGATCGTTGCCAAAGTGGTAGCGTCTCCGCTGCCGATATCCTCCTTCAATGCCAACTGAACGGCCGGTTTGACCTTTTTCAGGAATTCGTTCACGCGCCTTTACCTTACGGGAGGCAACCCCTGCCGCAACTGTCAAACGGAATATGCTGTACCGCGTAGAATACCACTGTAGAGATGGATTTTACAAACGGGTTGCCACGATTCCAATCCGATTATGCTGGACCCTCAATGCCTCCGCCTCGGTTTCCGAAACGAGGCAACCCGTCTCCGCAGATGCCTCCAACTCTGCCTCCGCTATTACCGCGATTGGCAAGCAGGCAATATCTGCCTCGAGGAAGACTCGACTACCCGTGTGCGCTTTGATTGGCTCTCCAGTTCGGTTACACTGAAACCAAGCTAAATCAGGTGCGTAATCTATATTGGAATGTTGCCGATGAGTGAATCGATTCTCTCAGACTCCATCGCCTCGGCCCCGACCAGGCCCCATGAGAATACCGCCCGGGCGAAGCCCGTTTCGGGGTTGCAATTCGACTGGCTGATCAACCTGCTGTGCGCGGTATTCGTCGGCGGCCTGTACCTGGACGGCTGGGCACACAATCATGGGCGAGTCGATGAGTCATTTTTCACACCTTGGCATGCCTTTTTCTACAGCGGATTCTTGCTGGTGGCGCTTGCATTTGGTGCCGCTGTACTTGCCAACCGTAGGCGAGGTTATCCACTGCCTCTTGCTATCCCCGACGGCTATCGCCTGACGGGAGTCGGCCTGTTCATCTTCGCTGCCGGCGGCGTCGGCGACATGGTATGGCACATACTTTTCGGAATCGAGGACGGCGCCGAAGCGCTCTTCAGCCCGACCCACATCCTCCTGGGACTCGGTATTGGCTTGACTGTAACCGGCCCGCTGCGCGCCGCCTGGAACAGAAAGGACGCCCTGGCAAGCTGGCGCGAGTTGGGGCCTGCCATCGCCTCTTTGGGCGCCCTTCTGGCTGCCTTAACCTTTTTTATGATGTTTTTCTTCCCCGTCACCGTCCTTCTTGGCACACCTGGGACAGGCAGCGGCTACTTTCGCAACGACGTAGGCAAAGTGGCGGGCCTGGTCGGGGCGACCATCACCGCTGCCGCGCTCGCAGGGCCTCTACTCTTGACCCTGCGCCGCTGGCGGCTGCCCCTTGGAGCAGTTTCCTCAGTCCTCTGCCTCTCAATACTGGGCGCAACCATTCTGGACTACGAGCGCACTCTCATGATCTGGCTCGCCGTCGGCATGGCCGTCCCCGCCGTGGCTGTAGACTATCTTGCATGGCGGGCAAATCCATCCGGCAACCCGAACTCGGTTCGCTGGCTTGCCCCGGCGATTCCCCTGCTTCTTTACGGCGGGTATTACACCGTTCTCTTGCCTACAGTTGGGTCGACCTGGTCGGTTCACATGTGGACCAGCACAATCGTAATCCCAACCATGGTCTGCTGGCTTCTCAGCTTTCTGCTCGTGCCGCCGCCGATGCCCGAGCAACTCCCGTGATTCTGCCAGCCCTCTCCACCGACCAGATGCGGGAAGTGGACCGGCTGATGGTCGAGCGCTTCGGCATCCGGCTGCTCCAGATGATGGAAAACGCCGGCCGCAACCTCGCCCTGCTCGCCAAACAGCTCCTGTCCGACGAAGATGATGACGAAGACGCTTTGCAGGACCGCCCAATCGTCGTCCTCGCCGGGCGCGGCAACAACGGCGGCGGCGGTCTGGCCGCCGCCCGCCATCTTCTCAACTGGGGCGCCTGGGTCCAGATCGTACTAACCCATCTTCCCACCGACCTGCCGCCAGGCGCGATGAAAGACCAGCTCTCGATTCTTCAGAAAATGGGCGCCCCGCTCGCCTGGGCCGAGGAAGGCTGGGAGCTCCCCCCGGCCGACCTGGTTGTCGACGCGCTGATCGGCTACGGCATTTCAGGAGACCCACACGGCCGCACCGCTGACCTGATCCAGCTCGCAAACAGCAGCGTAGCCCCCATACTCAGCCTGGACGCCCCCAGCGGCCTCGACTCGACCAGCGGCCAGCTCTATGTCCCGCATGTCTCGGCGACCGCCACCATGACGCTTGCCCTGCCTAAGCGCGGGCTCCTGCAGCCGGCCGCACGGGCTGCCTCTGGCCAGCTCTTCCTCGCCGATACCGGGGTGCCGCCGTCACTCTACGATTACCTGGACTTGGATCTGCCGCCGCTTTTTGCTATGAACACTGTCCTGCCCCTTCACTTTCAGGACGGCTCTTTTTCCCTTGAGGAGTAGCCTGGCGTGTTTGACATTTCGAACCTTTTCTTCGTTTTGAGCTATCTGCTCATCTTCCTGGGAATCGTCGGTGCACTCGTTCCTCTGCTGCCCGGACCGCCGCTTATCTGGCTGGGCGCATTGGTCTGGGCCTGGGCAGACGGCTTTGTACGCATCGGTTGGCCGACGCTCCTTGTACTCGCCGTTTTGACAGTCATCGCCTGGGGCGCCGACCTGGCCCTGAGCTTTCTCGGCAGCAAAAGGTCGGGCGCAGGCTGGCGGTCCATCGGCGTATCAATATTGGGAGGCCTCGTCGGCGCGATCCTGCTCTCCAGCGTACCCGTCGTTGGCACCTTCATCGGGGCCGTGATCGGCTCGATCTCTGCCCTCTGGTTCATGGAGTACCGTCGCGCACAGGTTGCCCCCCCGGAAGGATCAGGCCTGAACACCGCAACCAACCCGCAGAGCCCCTCAACTGTACAGGAAAACAGGGCCAGGGCGACGCGAGCTGTAAAGGGTTATGTGGGCGGCTTCCTGATGGCCATGGCCGTCGAATTCATCATCAGCCTGATGATGCTGTCGATCTTTGCTTGGCAGGCCTTTTTGTAGAGGGGCGGAAGAAAATTGCGGGCCGTAATCTTCGTCAATGGCGAAATCGTCGACTACGCTGCGACGCCGCGCTGGCTGCATTCTGATGACTATCGCATCGCAGCCGACGGCGGCGCGCGCCACATGGACGCCCTGGGGTTGTCGCCCCACGTAATCGTCGGCGACCTGGACAGCATCGACGAGGACCTCCTCGCCAGGTTCCAGCAGGAAGGCGCCGCCGTGGAAAGGCATCCAGCCGCCAAGGCCGCCACCGATCTGGAGCTCGCCATCGCACGTGCAGTCAGCGACGGCGCCGCAGAAATCCTGCTCATCGGCGCTCTCGGCGGCCGCCTCGACCAGACCCTCGCCAATCTGTTGATTCTGGCTGAAAGGAATCGGAATGTGCCACTGGCCGTTGCCGAGGGAGACCAGTTGGCGCGTGTGCTGCGGGGTCCCCAGCAGTTGACTCTGTCAGGGTCGGAGGGCTGCTACGTCAGCGCAATCGCTCTGAGTGAAGAGGTAACCGGCGTTACCTACAAAGGACTCGAGTACCCCTTGGCGAACGCAACGCTGCGCCTTGGCAGTACACGCGGCGTGAGCAACACACTGGCTTCCTCACCGGCACACATTTCAATCGAGACCGGCATCCTGCTGGTGATTCAGCAATTCTTGTAGCGGATGCATTCTGTTGATTTTCGTGACTCCGCACTCCCTGGCAGTCAACTTCTCGCAGCTGAGGTTGATTCGGCAGTTCTCTCGACTGTGAATCTCACTCTTCTGCAGAACTGAAGCCTTCCCCTCCGGTTTCTGCCACCTGCTGTCGGCCCTCCCTGTCCGCTGTCCGCGCCAGCACAAACGCCAGCCCTGCCGCCGCGATCAGCGCCGCCACCTGAGAAGTACGCACCGATCCCAACAGCCGGTTGTCCGCCGCAAACCCGTCCGCAAACAGCCGCAACAGTGCAAACGCCAGGATTGCCTGGCCTGCCAGCCGACCCGGCCCGCGCCAGTTTCCCCATACCAGTGACCCGCCAATGATCAGCATCATCCCTATGGCCCGGTACAATGCAACCGGATGACGGATCGAGGCCGACTGCGACTGGACCGCCTCAGAAGAATCCCCCGTCAAGGACAGAAACAAGGACAACGCGCCCGCCGGCACGCCCATCGTACCCACCACAGCGCCCGTCAGAAAGTTCGAAATCTCCAGCACCACACCGCCCGCCAGCAGCCCGAACACAGCCGCCACCCCGACCGGTCTTGGATCAACCCCCACGCGAATCAAATACAGGTAGGCCGCGACCAGGCTGCCCACCACCGCCGGCCACAACAGCAGTCCCCCCGGCCGGATGCTGACCAGAAGCAGCGGCTCCGCGCGATACACGCTCCAGAACTGGACTGCATGCGACAGCCGGGCTACAATGACCCCCGCCGCCAAGGCGATCGTGCCCAGATTCCAGATCATGTCCGGGTCCAGCTTAAGCCGCCTGCCAACCCGCGCCATGACCGACAGTCCGAACCAGGCAGCCACGATCGCCAGGATCTGGGCCGTAGGCAGCGATAACGGCCCCAAAGGTAGTGATGGATACACGGAAATGCCTCCAACGCGGCCCGGTGCAATGTCACGTAATCGCAAGAACCGGCGCCAAGCCTACCTGTAGTATACTGTTTTCGCTTTGACGGCAAACTTTTTCAGTCAACCGGTGCCGCCACTCACATGAACCTCGACCACATTCGCAACTTCTGTATCATCGCCCACATCGACCACGGCAAGAGCACGCTTGCCGATCGACTCATCCAGCACACCGGGACCGTCACCGACCGCGAGATGAAGGAACAGCTTCTCGACTCCATGGACTTGGAGCGCGAAAAGGGTGTTACGATTAAAGCCAGCGCCGTGCGCATGATCTACCGCCGCCAGGCCAACGGCGGCCCCCCGGAAGACTATGAGATGAACCTCATAGACACGCCCGGTCACGTTGATTTCACCTACGAGGTCAAGCGCGCCCTGCAGGCATGTGAAGGCGCCATCCTCGTCGTGGACGCCTCTCAGGGCATCCAGGCCCAGACCGTCGCCCACCTCCTGGCCGCGATGGAGCTCGACCTGACCATCGTCCCCGTCCTCAACAAGATCGACCTGCCGGCTGCCGTGCCCGACGAAGTTGCCCGCGATATCGAAGACCTGCTGGCTGTACCCGCCTCCGACATCCTCCGCATCAGTGCCAAGGACAGTATCAACATTGAGGAGGTTCTGGAGGAGATCGTGCACCAGGTACCTCCCCCGCTAGGCGACGCAAGCGAAAAGTTGCAGGCCCTGATCTTCGACTGCCACTATGACCCCTACAAGGGTGTTGTGGCCTACATCCGGGTGGTGAACGGTGCCATGACGGCGCCGGCCCCCCTGTATGCAATGTCCGGCGATAAACGCATCGACCCTATCGAAATCGGAATCCTCACACCGGCCCCCGTAAAGGCCTCGCGGCTGACCGCCGGCGAAGTCGGCTATATCGCCACCGGCCTCAAGAGCGTGCAGGACCTTGACGTCGGCGACACCATCACCCTCGCCGCCGACCCCGCTCCTGAACCGCTGCCCGGCTACGAGCCCATGAAACCCATGGTCTTCGCCGGCCTCTATCCCACCGACTCCGACGATTACCACGATCTCCGCGACGCCCTCGAAAAACTGCACCTGAACGACGGCGCCCTCACCTACGAACCGGAGACCAGCCAGGCCCTCGGATTCGGCTTTCGCCTCGGCTTTCTCGGCCTCTTCCACATGGAGATTGTACAGGAGCGCCTTGAGCGAGAGTACGACCTGGACATCATCTTTACCGCTCCCTCAGTGGCCTACCGTGTGGTAACAACCGCTGGCGAAGAGTTTCTCCTTGAAAGTCCCGCCGATCTGCCCGATCCCAGCGAGATTGAACATATCGAGGAGCCTTGGTGCAGCCTGCAAATCTACGCCCCTTCCGAATACATCGGCCCAATCCTTGAAATGGTGACAAAGCGCCGCGGCCGCGTCAAGAATCAGCTCTGGTTGGATACAAAGCGCGTGGAGCTCAGTTTTCAGATTCCACTGTCCGAGATTATTGTCGACTTCTACAACGAGCTCAAGGCTCGCACTCGCGGCTATGCCTCCATGGACTACGTCCTTGAGGACTATCAAGCCTCCGATATGGTCAAGCTCGACGTCCTGGTCAACGGTCAACCCGTTGACGCCCTCAGCATCATCATCCATCGCGAGAACGCCTACACCAAGGGCCAGCGCATGGTCAGCAAGATGAAGGACATCATCCCTCGCCAGCAGTTCGTTGTCCCCATCCAGGCCGCCGTCGGCAACAAGGTAATCAGCCGTGCCAATGTAAAGGCCGTGCGCAAGGACGTGCTCTCCAAATGCTACGGCGGCGACGTGACCAGGAAGCGCAAACTCCTCGAAAACCAGAAAGCCGGCAAGAAACGCATGAAAATGGTCGGCTCCGTGGAGATTCCGCAGGAGGCCTTTATGACTGTCCTGAGCCTGGAGGATGAATAAAAGCGCCCCTTCACCACTGGACCTGCTCCGCCGCCACAATCTCCAACTGAAGAAATCCCTGGGCCAGAACCTCCTCGTCGACCCCTCCCACCTCACCCGTATCGCCGCCGCCGCTGACCTCGAGAAAAACGACACCGTACTGGAGATCGGTCCCGGCCTCGGCGCGCTGACCCATCACCTCGCCGAACAGGCCGGCCGCGTCGTTGCCGTCGAACTGGATCAGAGGCTGATCCCGATTCTGCGCGCAGAATTCGCCGGCCAACTCCACGTCTCCTTCGTACACGGCGACATACTGCAACTAAGTCCCGCAGACCTCCTACCCGCGCACCAGCCCGACCGGCCCGGCCCCACCTCCGCAGCCGTTCCCTATAAAGTAGTCGCCAACCTCCCCTACTACATCACCAGCGCTGCCCTCAAACACATTTTGGAGAGTCCTCCTCCCCCCACACTTGCAGTCCTGCTCGTGCAGCAGGAAGTGGCTCAGCGCATGGTTGCCCAGCCCGGCGCAATGTCGATCCTCGCGGTAAGCGTGCAATTCTACGCCCGCCCGCGTGCCCTCCATAAAATCCCTGCCGGAGCCTTCCTCCCTCGCCCCAAAGTCGATAGCCGTGTCGTGCGCCTCGACGTGCGCCCCCAGCCGGCCGTCCCCGAAGTCGACCCGCACCGCTTCTTCCGCATCGTGCGCGCAGGATTCGGCCAGCGACGCAAGCAGCTTCGCAACAGCCTCAGCGCCGGTCTCCCCTGCTCGAAGAGGCAAGCGGATCTCTGGCTGACCTCCTCCGGCATCGATCCCCGCCGCCGCGCCGAAACTCTCTCCCTGCAGGAGTGGGGCAAGCTGACCAAAACCGTTTACGGGGCAGTATGAAGAAAGACAACGCAGGACTGCGCCAACTGGTGAATCATCTGTCGCAACTACTGCAGGAAGAAAATGTCCAAAGCGGCGCCGGCGGCTCCCAAGGGCCGGCCGCGCCCGACCATTCCGCATCGCAACGATCGGCGCCGTTCCCTCGCAATCCGTCCGTGCAATCCAGAAGCGCGTGGCAATGGCAAGACTGGGAAATCCACCCTATCCGCGGCGGGATGAATGGTCGTGTCTTTCGCGCATCCGGGCTGCAAGGCGATGTGGCCGTAAAATTCACCGTCCGTGACAATCGTGACCGCGCCGGGCGCGAGTGGGCCGCCCTGACCTTGCTGGCCGAAAAATCCGGTAGGCTTGCTCCCAGACCCCTCCTGCTCGACCGCGACCGTTACCCCCAACAGGTCATCGTGCAATCCTGGCTAGACGGCGACTCGTCGGACGCAATTCCACCGGATGACACTGCCTGGGGGTCACTTTGCCGGCACCTCCTGGAAATCCATTCCCTCCCCAAAGGTCCGGACCGTCCCAACATTCGTCCCGTTGTCCTTTACGTAACCTCGGCCTCCGACGCCTTGCGGGCCATCAGCTACCAACACAGCCGCCTGCCGCCAACCGGGTGGCCCCGGGCCGTGAGCAACCTCGTTGACCAGGCCCTGTCGATTCCATGGCCGCGCTGGCCGCGCCCGCCACTGCATCTCTGCCGCGGCGACCCAAACATCCGCAACTTCATCCGCCGCCCCCTCTCCTGGGCCTCAGTCGACTGGGAGTACAGCGGTTGGGGAGATCCTGCCTTCGAGATAGCAGACTTTCTTGTCCATGCCGCCCATTTAACCTGGCCGCTCCGGCACAGACGCAAACTTGCAGACCTCTATTGCGCCCACAGCAACGACACGGCGATCCGTTCCCGGATCGCCGTATATGAAGTGCTTATGCTGATCTGGTGGACGTTGCGCCTGGGACGCCTGCTTCCCGAAGCGCGATCAGGCGAAGACAAACGCCTCGCGCCGCGCCCGCAGTCCTGGTATGAAGAGCGCCTGGTACTGCAGAAGCGCTACCGGCAACTGGCTGCCGCCGCGCTAGCCGGCATGAAAACTGTATTGTAAGCTCGGCGCCCGTCCCTTGCAATCGAGGGCGCGTTTCCGTCTACGGCTGCCCGGCCAGTCGCTGGATCTTGAAACTCGTTTCCCGCCAGGAGACCTTGCTCAAACCCATCTTGAGCCGCAGCGACTCATCCTTCATCCCCTGCCTGAAGTCCCGCACCGCACTCGTCCATCGCAGCGTTTCAAAGCCCACCTGGATGCGGCGAATGCCCGCTCGAATGCCCGCTTCCTCCAGAACGTACTCCAGATTGCGCGGCGTACATTCAAAAAGAAAATTCTCCGGTCTGTACTGCTCCAGGTACTGGTCGAGCGGCCCTAGAAAGCCGGTGTTCAGCGAAATCCGACGGTTCTTATGCGCGTAGCGCTCCTCCTCATAGCGAATGAACACCGAAGGTTCCTGCGATTCAGGGCGCTCGATGTCATCCAACAGTATCTTTACCGCCTCGCTCTTCTTGATTCCCGTCTGTAACAGAAGACTTACAAGGACATAGGGGCGCGCATCCGACTTCATCCGGTCCCACAGCCAGTCCTGACAGGCCCGCATCAGCTTGCCCGCCTCGTTGTTGCTCAAAATCACAGGCAGTGGTGTCCGCACCGACTGCTGGATGAGCGGTTCAGCAGGATCGGTACCGATCGCCCCCACGCCGTGCAGCCACGCGAAGAAGACCTTTAGCGTGGTAATGCGTCGCGACAGCGTCTTCGCGCTGCACGGCCTGCCTCGTTCGCTTTGCATCCATTCGAGAAAATCTTCGAGATGCCGCGTCTGAATCTCACGCAGGACAGCCGACCCGTCCATGAAAGTTCGCAGTATCTTGAGATCGTTGGCAAATGCCTTGATCGTGTTCTCGCTGAAGCCTTTGCGAACCATCTGTCCTTCATATTCGACGATTGCGTCCACAAGCGGGCTGGTCGCCCTCAACGTAGGCGCAGCACTTCCGTCTGGATCAACCTCTACACCTGTCGCTTCTTTCGTCGAAAACTCGCTCATTGGGTAACCCCTGGGTCTGATACCTGAGAAAAGGCGCGTGTCACGGTTTAACCTGCGTATAGCCACCTTCAAATATATCTCCCACCATCCGAAAAGGCAACATACCCAAATAACAAGGTGCATCCCAAATTAGGCGCGAACACTCGCGTATCTCTTTCAGCGACGAAACACCGGCCAGTCCGCGACTTACGCCGAGGCATTGAAATCGCCGGCTCCGAAAACTGACCACTAACCACTGACTACTGACTACTGCAGTTCTGGGCGGTCGGGCCTATTCGGCCCTCCCTTGTGCGGGGGCTCCGCCCCCGCAACGCCCCCTCTCCTACAACACGCCTCGCCGACCTGGTGCCGATATTGGTGACATGCGCCCAATCGAACGTGTTTCGCCAGACCACTCCCACTAGTCCCATAAGATCCCCGTAGGGGCACCCCTTGTGGGTGCCCAGGCCCGCGTCGCCCTCAAACGCGCCACCCAGTCCTTTCCCCTTACCCCCCCGTAGGGGCACCCCTTGTGGGTGCCCACCTCGCATACGCGTCACCCTCTCCATCACCCCCTGCGACCCCCCGTAGGGGCACCCCTTGTGGGTGCCCAGCCCCGCGCCGCCCTCAAACGCGGCACTCTGTCCTTCCCCCCTTCCCCCTCCCGTAGGGGCAGGCCTTGTGCCTGCCCTACGCCTTCCTTAAGGCCCGCAAACTATTCCAGCCTCCGCTGCCAAGAATCTACCCTGCCAAACTGTTACCACCCCAAAACGGGACAGCCCCGAAATTCGAGGGCGATTGCATCAAAATCAGTGCTATAATATCCCTGTGCGTGCGTCGCCTAACGGCACAATATCTTGCTCACAATGTGGGCACGTGAAGCGGGAAATCACATAGGTCAACTTCAATGGCCTGGCACGAAAGGAAAAGTCATAAAGCAGCCAGGTAAATCGGGAGGGCGAATGAACTACACTGAAACCGCTCCCGCAAGACCTGCTACCTGAGACGTAAGCTAAACTGCCCGCTCTGACCCGACACAATTCGACCTGAGCCGATTTTACCTGACCCTGACCTTCCGGACCCGACCCCCTGCCCCCCATCGCCAGCTGACCGGCATGAGTCTGTCGTCTGTTGGAGGGGTGGAAGAGCTATCGTAGAGAACTTGCCAGAACCGGGAACAGGCTCCAGACTCGCAAAAACTGATGCAAAAGCGTTACGACAACAAGAACCAGAAAAAAATTCACCCGCTTTTACCCGACTTTTCCGCCATTTCCGCCATTTCCGCTATTTCCGCCACATTCCCGCCAAAACACGACCCGCCATGTGAAGGTTTGTACAACTCTCGCAGACGCTGGAATGAGACCCCCGGCGCCAGCCAGGCCCTTACTGCAGCCCATCACCTGAATCACGTTAATCACAGTTCAGACATCACCCAAACACTCGCAAACGCTCGTAAACTCTCGTCCAACACACACACGAGAAAGCCTGTGCCACACAACCAGGACAAACGGTCCACGATAAATGAAGTGCGCGCATCAGCACCCAAGGCTTTCATGCGCAGCAAAACTTGGCCATTTTGCACCGAACGCCTCTCAACCTCTTTCGCAGACAGAAATGCGCTCAAACCGGCATCTCTGCCGGACGTTACCGAACCGGTTGCAAAACTGACTATCTCTGGAGAGTACACTCCCAATAAAATGCGATTGCCCTGTTTTGACCATTGACCATGGCAATTCCCCTATGCAACTATTCCAGCCATTTCTTTGACATCTTTTGTGCCTTTTTGTACAATGTCGTTCGGGTGCCGCAGTCGCACCACATATGTCTGAACACCGCTCTTGGGTGGCGCCCCTGCAGGTTCATAAACAAGACGATCTAGTCTGGGCCTATTGAGGAAAGCAGTACTATGGCGAATAACCGTCGACACTTTATCATCGCTTCCATGTTGATCGTGATCTGTACATTTCTCGTGTACTGGATCCTGGACAGCGTGCTCCTCAAAGCGGCGGCCGCAGTCGTCGAAGCCGGCCCTATCGACTACCTCTTTGACCTGCACATCTGGCTGATCGCCTTTCTCTTCGCCCTTGTAGCCGTATTCATGTGTTACGCACTGATCGTATTCCGCTCTCGCGGCGATGAGGGCGACGGCGAGCACATTCACGGTAACGGTCTCCTCGAAATAATCTGGACGGTCGTTCCCTGTTTCATTGTGGTCTACTTCTCCTGGATCGCCACCACTATGCTGATCGACCTGACCAGGCCCAATCCCGACGAATATGTGGTCATTGCCGAAGGCAGGCAGTGGAGTTGGCTCTTCACCTATCCGGAATCCGGCGCCGTCACACCCGAACTGGTCTTGCCTGTAGACACGCCTATCCGCATGGACCTGACCTCAGACGATGTCCTGCATAGCTTCTGGGTGCCCGAATTTCGTGTCAAGCAGGACAACGTTCCTGGCATGGTCACGCACGTACGCTTCACGCCCAATCTGATCGGCGAATATGTGTTGCGCTGTGCGGAGCTGTGCGGCACCAACCACAGCGGTATGCTGGCCACCGTACGCGTTGTCAGCCAGGAAGAGTTCAAACTCTGGCAGTCCGAGCAAGTCGCCCAACTGCAGGAATGAGGCGCCTCTCGACAAAGTGGAGGCCTGATGTTGCCGTACTCGCAGGTTTTTGCAGTCTTGTCCTGAAACGCCTGGCAGGAGATTCTCAATGTCGCTATTCACTCTAGGTATCGCACGCGGCCTCGTTGGCCAGGTGCTTGGCATGGTCATCGGTATGCTGCTGACCTGCGCCGTGCGCATACTCCTCGGCTGGGAAGCCTGGGCCGCCGAACCCGCCTGGACCGTCGGCGCCGTCTGCAGTATCATCGGCTTCCTCCTTGGCGTCGGCTCCCTCGATGACTGGCTGAAATGGACCAAAGGTATTCCCACGCCATTGCACCACGGCCCTCCCGTCGACAAACCGGCCTGGACCCGCTACTTCAGCGTCGACTACAACCACAAAGTCATCGGCGTGCAGTACACCGTCTGGGGAATCCTTCTCCTTATGGTGGGCGGCACCGTCGCCATGATCTTCCGCACCGAGCTGGCGCGCAGCGGCCTGCAGTTCCTCGGCCTCGACCTGTACAACAGCTTCATCGGTATGCACGGGATGATCATGATCTTTGCCATCCTCCTCGGCGTTGGCGGCATGGGTAACTACCTCGTGCCTCTCATGATCGGCGCCGAGGACATGGCCTTCCCTCGCCTCAACGCACTCGGCTTCTGGTTCAACGTGCCCGGCAGCATTCTGTTGCTGCTCAGCCTCTTCGTCGGCGGTTGGGACGCCGGCTGGACTGCCTATCCTCCCCTTAGCGCACGCGGGCCAATCGGCTATCAACTCTTCTTCCTGGGCGTCTTTGCGATCGGCCTGTCCTCAATCGTCGGCTCCTTGAACCTCCTGGTTACAATTCTGCGCATGAGACCTGCGGGAATGAGTCTCTTCCGCATGCCGATCTTCTGCTGGGCCGTATTCGCCACCAGTCTCCTGCAGCTCACCGCCACGCAGCTCATCGGTACAAGCTTCCTCATGGTCTCCGTGCAGCGGGCGATCGGAATGGGCTTCTTCGACCCGCGCGGGATTCTTGGTGAGGTCAGCCCCATGGTCGGCGGTGGCGACCCTGTACTCTTCCAGCATCTGTTCTGGTTCTACAGCCACCCGGCCGTCTATATCTTCGTGTTGCCAGGCCTGGGCATCGTCAGCGAACTGCTGCCTGTCTTCTCCCGCAAGCCGCTGTTCGGATACAAGTGGATCGCACTGTCCAGTCTCGCGATCGGCATCGTCGGCTTCATTGTCTGGGGCCACCATATGTTCGTTTCCGGCTACAACGACATCCTTCGCATCCCCTTCATGTACGCGACACTGCTCGTCGCCATCCCTACGGGTGTCAAATTCTTCAGCTGGCTCGGAACAATCTGGGGCGGTAAGATCCACTTCGATACACCGATGCTGTTCGTCCTCGGTGCAATCAGTGTATTCCTGATAGGCGGCCTGACCGGACCGATTCTGGCCACCGTGCCCACCGACTTCCCGTTGCACGACTCCTACTTCGTGGTCGGCCATTTTCACGCCACCATGTTCGGCGGCTTTGTCTTCCCCTTCTTCGCCGCCCTCTACTACTGGTTCCCCAAAGTAACGGGGCGCATGTACAACGAAACACTCGGCAAGATCCACTTCTTCATCATGACACCTGCCTTCTGGGTGCAGACCCTGGGGCAGATGGGTGTCGGCGTGATGGGAATGCGCCGCCGCATCGCCGACTACGACCCAACCCTGGGAGCCGGTCAAATCGAAAACTGGCAGCTGGCAGTAACGATTGCCGGTTTCGCAATCGCTTTCGGCGTCCTGCTGATGCTGTGGAACTTCTTCCAGAACGCCGAAGTCGGCGTTGCCGCAGGCGATAACCCTTGGCGCTCCCGCTCGCCTGAGTGGCAGATCCCCTCCCCGATTCCCGAACACAGCTTCCCCGCCCCTCTGCGGGTCGTTGGTGAGCCCTACGACTACGGCTTAGCCGACTCCGGCTATGTGACGACGGCATCTCCAGGTGACGATTAGCAACGGGAACATTCTCCATAATGGAGGTTGCGCCGGAAGTTCAGCACCGAGAAAAGAGCCCAAATGAGCGAACAAAGCCGCACTAAACGAAAGACTGCCATCTATCGCGAAGGAATTATCGTCGCGATTACTCTGGCTATTCTGACGCTTGTAGAGTATTACGCTGCGATTACTCCGCCTTTTGACTCCTTCGCCATCCTCATGATTCTGGCGCTGTTGAAAGGCATTCTTGTCGTCAACTACTTTATGCACATTCGCAGCGTCTGGTCGGAGGATGAACACTGATGACCGCTACCGCTATCGAGCATGGTCACGAACACGGCCACGCCGCCGATGATCATCACCACACCGGCGAAGTAGACCTGCCAACCTACCAGGAGTACACGCGCCGCAACCGGCTCGGAATGTGGCTGTTCTTCGCCTCCGAAGCTTTTCTCTTCCTCGCTCTGCTGGTCACCCGTTTCTACCTCTGGCGCGGCCCCCACGGCGAGGTCGTACGGCCGGAATTGGACCAGTTCGCCGGCCTCGTTGTCACCGCCGTGCTCCTCCTTAGCAGCTACTTCATGAACCGCGCCGAGGTCTCGATCGCCAACGACAAGCGCACCGATTTCCTCGTCAGCCTTCTCATCACCGCCGCGCTCGGCACCGCATTTCTCATCGGCGTAGTCGTCTGGGAATGGGGCATGTTCCCCAGCATCGTCAAAGGCCATCTCAAGCCTACCGACGGTGTCTTCGGCGCCGTCGTCTTCGGCATGACCGGCATGCACGCACTGCACGTCCTCTCCGGCGTTGTCCTGATTCTCAACGTCTGGTGGCTCGGCCGCAAGGGCCATTTCTCCAGCGAGAGGCACTGGGGCGTCGAGGCCTGCGCCATCTACTGGCACTATGTGGACCTGGTGTGGATCTTCTTCTATCCGGCCATCTATCTTATCGGTTCAACAATCGAAGTACCTCACTGATAGGAGCATCGCCGCAGCGAAGTTTGTCTAGGATGACCCAACCCAGTCGCATATGAATCCGCTAACTAGAGCGCTCCTGCTTTCCTGGGATCTCCGCCCCGAGATCCTGGTGACACTTACCGTGTTGGGAGCGCTTCACTTTGCCGGCTGGCTGAGACTGCGCCGCCGCAGCGACGGACGCTTTGCAAACCGCTGGCGCCTCGCCTCCTACACCGGCGGAATCTTCTTTCTGGCACTGGCGCTGCTCTCCCCAATCGCAGTACTTAGCGGCCACCTCTTCTCCATCCACATGGTGCAACATCTTCTGCTGATGATGGTTGCCCCACCGCTTCTTCTCCTGGCAAACCCCTTTCCGACCTTTCTGTGGGCCTTGCCAACACCAGTGCGCATCTCAGTCGCCGCCTCCTTTCGCCGGCTGGCCGCCTGGTTGGCAGGAGACGCCTTCCTGACCCGTGTTCTTCTCAAGGCCCTTGCCCCTTCCACTGCCTGGGCACTATACGTCCTCATCTTCTTCGCTTGGCACGATGGCAACGCTTACAGCCTCGCCCTGCGATTTGGCGCTGTGCATGGGTTGGAGCATTTCACCTTCTTCGGCGCCGCGCTTCTCTTCTGGTGGCACGTCACAGGCGCCGCGCCCCGCTTCCACGCCAGGCCCGCCCAGTGGCTCCGCGTCGCCTACGTGCTGGCCATGATCCCGCCAAACATGCTGCTCGGCGTAGCACTCTCCTTTGCCGCAACGCCCATCTACCCCTACTACGAGTCCCTGCCCCGTCTCTACGGCCTTAGCGTCATGGATGATCAGGTATGGGGAGGGCTGATCATGTGGATTCCTGGCAGCATGATGTATGTGATCGCGGCCCTGGCCTTGGTGGCACGTCTGCTTGCGAGCGCTGAGCAAGATGCACGCGTCCGAAACCCGCATCCGCCCGTGATGGGTCTGGCGCCGCCCCCCAATCGCGGCGGCCCAACTCCGCTGGCCTCCGGCTAACCGTCGCCATGCTTCGAATTGGCGCTCCGCGGACGGCACAGCAATACTGATTGGTTGGATAGTCCGAGAGTACTGGACACAACTATGTGTTTGCCAAGATACACGTTATTAGTAACAACATTCGTACTGATGCTCCTGACTGGCATTCTCTTGCCAGTGCCTCTACTCGCCCACGGCGGCATCGGCATTCAGCACCTGAACAATGTGCCTGCCGGCCCCTTCCGGGTCTATCTCTGGTCTGACCCGGAGCCGCCCGAAGTTGGCGAATACCACGTGACCATCGCTTTGACAGAGAACATTGAAGGAGACTCTACCGGACTGGCTGGCGGCCCCATTCTCGATGCCTTAGTTACAGTCGAGCTTATGCACATGGACAGCCGCGAGACCCTCCGCGCCGCGGCAACCCACGAAGACGCCCTCAATAAGCTCTTCTACGTAGCTTCCTTTGAACCGGCCCGACGCGGAAATTGGTCCGTGCAGGTCACCATTGTCCCACCCGGCTGTGCAGGAGAACAGAACAACGAGGATCAACAGGTCCGAGACGCCACATTGCCCTGCGACGTCGAGCAGGTCGTTAGCTACCAGGATGAGATTCTCCCCAGAGCCTTCCCGTGGCGGGCCCTGCTTGGCGGTATTCTCTCCATTCTGTTGCTATCTGGTGGGGTCGTCCTCTATTGGGCCACAAAGCCCTCCACCGAGCTCGAAGACCCTGCACCAGTCAAGCAGCGGGACCCGGCGCCCGCCGGAGGGTCCTCATAATGGTCGGGCTGCCCGAAACTCGGGCGGGTCGCCGTCGCCCAATTTGGGATCTTCGACCGCGGCTGTCCCAAGTGAGAAAAACTGCCCCGTCGGCCCGCCAGGTCCGGGAAACTCTGGCACTCCTCTTCGGTCGCCGCTGGTGGTGGAAGACTCTGCTCGTCCTTCTCGCCATGGGTGTAATGACCTCCCTCGGTTTCTGGCAATTGGACCGCCTGGACCAGCGGCGTGCGTACAACCAGCAACGACAGGCCGCCCTGGCCGCACCTCCCATCGACCTTTCAGTCACGCCTCTACCCCAGGACCAGACGCGCGACCGCCAGGCTACCGCCCAGGGAGAATTCGATTACGCCCGCCAGGTGGCAATCCGCAATCAGAGCTACGCCGGCCAGCCCGGTTTCCACCTTGTTACCCCGCTCCTCCTTGCCGGCTCCGACAAGGCTGTTCTGGTCAATCGCGGCTGGATTCCAGTCGGCGAGGCCGACACCGCAAACTGGCGCGGGCTCGACGAACAACATACCGGCCCGCACTTCGGGATCCTTCAACCGACCCGCCGCCGGCCTGACGGAACCGTATCGGCGATACCGCAGGACACCGTTACAGGATGGTACCGGCTCGACATCGAGGCAATCGGACAGACTCTGCCATATCCCCTGTTACCGGTCGTCCTGCAGCTGACGCCTGGCAACGGCAGACCTCTTGACCTGGACCGCCCGCGTGCCGCGGGCTACTCGGAATCATTACCCCATCGCATCGAGCCGGACATTTCCTTTTCCGAAGGCAACCACCTCAGCTACGCGCTTCAATGGTTCGGTTTTGCCATCACCGCCGCTGTCGTCTACATTTCCGTTGCACGGCGGGCAGAATTCCGCAACATGGGAGCATAAGAGAACTGCCTTACTCGTGCGAGAATTAATCGAAAAGTAGCTCGAAGACTGGCAAACTTCGATTGGCCGTGTGCAGGCCGCAACCGTTTCCCTTCTCGCTGTCCCACCCCAGGTCGAATCTGTCGCGTGAGCAATAACCGCAAGCTTGTAGTCGCCGCTATAGTATCCGCATCGCTGGCTGTGATGATCAGTTCCGGAATCCGGTCCAGCTTCGGCCTCTTCCTCACGCCGATAACCGAAACGCTCGGGACTGGTCGCGAAAACCTCAGTATCGCCTTCGCCGTCAACAACCTGGTCTTCGGCCTACCCCTGGTTGGCCTACTCTCGGACCGTTTCGGGCCGCGGCAGGTGGTCATCGCCGGCTCGGTCCTGTACGCTGGCGGCCTTGTCTTGGTTACACTCCTCACCACAACAATGGGGCTGGTTGTCTCCTTCGGCCTGCTGGTGGGCATCGGCCTCGGCGCCACCTCCTACGTCGTTGTACTGGGCGCAGTGGCACAGCTGATCGGAGAGAGCCAGCGCAGCCGGGTCTTTGGCCTGATCACCGCAATGGGTTCCGCGGGTATGTTCGTGGTTCCGCCACTGGCCCAACTCCTCCTTTCAAATCTCGGCTGGCAGGGCGCCCTGTACACCCTGGCCGCCGTACCGGCAATCGTAGCCCTGCTGGCCTTCGGACTACCCCGCCGTCCCGGCACTCAGTTGCACGGCGCGCAAGAGCCTCACGTTGATGAACCGTTTCGAAGCGTCCTGAGAAAGGCCGCCCGCCACCGCGGCTACCTGCTCCTGACGACCGGGTTCTTCGTGTGCGGCTTCCATGTCGCCTTCATCGGCGCCCATCTGCCCGCTTATCTGGGCGATAAGGGGTTGCCGGAATTCGTGGCTGCCGGCGCGCTTGCACTGGTGGGCGCTTTCAACATCCTTGGATCGATGCTCTTCGGCTGGCTGGGCGACCGCTATTCCCGCAAATATATGCTGAGCCTCATCTACCTGGGTCGGGCCATCGTCATCCTGATCTTCCTGCTGACGCCCCTCACCCCTACCTCTGCTCTGGTTTTCGGAGGGGCGATGGGCTTCCTCTGGCTGGCAACGGTCCCACTCACCAGCGGTACAGTCGCCTACTTCTTTGGAGCGCGTTACCTTTCAACGCTCTATGGCATCGCCTTCTTCAGCCACCAGATCGGCGCATTTATCGGCGTGTGGCTGGGAGGACGCTTCTATGACACCACCGGCTCTTACACGCCCATCTGGATCGCAGGAATCGCATTGGGCCTGTTCGCGGCTCTCGTCCACCTGCCAATTCCTGAACGCACCGAACTGTCAAGCGTCGCTGCCGCGGCAGATTGACCAATTGCGAACTGATGCCGTTCGAGTCAATGCCAGGAGACGTTAGACCCTTCCACCCAATCAACACGTTTAATAGGGAATCCCCATGACAACCGTTGAAACGCAACGAGCTGGCTTCTCACCTCAGCGCCTCTCCAGAGTGGACAACCTATTGGAGCGCTACGTCGAAGGCAACTATCTGGCCGGCGCCCTCGGGCTGATCTACCGCAAGGGCAGCATCGCCTACTGCCGCGCCTTCGGCCAGCGCGATCTCGAGTCGGCTCTACCCATGACCGAGGATACGATCTTCCGCATCTACTCCATGACAAAACCGATCACCTCCGTCGCTGTCCTGATGCTGTTTGAAGACGGCCACTTTCTCCTCGATGACCCTGTCTCCTCTATACTGCCGGAGTTTGCCGGTGTCCAGGTCTGTACGGGTGACCTTGAAAATCTCGTCCCTCCCGACCGGCCCCCCACAATCAAAGACCTCCTCATGCACACCGCCGGACTGAGCTACGGCTGGGGAGACGATTCGCCGGTCGAAAAACTCTATCTCCAGAGCTTCCGCGACATCGAGCGTCATTCTCTTGAACCCTTCATAACCAAGCTGGCCGCATTGCCTCTGCTCTACCATCCCGGCGCCCGCTGGCGCTACAGCCGCGCCACCGACGTGCTCGGCCGTTTGGTTGAGGTGGTCTCAGGCAAGCTGCTCGACGAATTCTTCCAACGCGAGATCTTCCAACCGCTGTCCATGGTAGACACCGGCTTCCACGTCCCCGCCGCATCCCTCGACCGGTTCGCCGCCTGCTACTGCCCCCCCGGAGGCTTCAGATTCGGCAGCGATCTCGCCAGCAGATCAAGCGCCAGACCAGCCCATCGAGACGGCCAAATGGATCGGACCCAACCGCTGTTTGAGCTCTACGACGCGCCAGGCACCAGCCGCTACACCAGGCCCCCCGCCTATCTCTCCGGCGGCGGCGGTCTCGTCTCAACGCTCGGCGACTACCTGCGCTTCTGCCAGATGCTGCTCAACGAAGGTGTCCTGGACGGTAACCGCCTGCTCGGGCGCAAAACAGTTGAGTTGATGCGCGCCAATCATCTGCCGCCCAATCTGGTTCCGATCGAAATAGGCGACGGCCCCCGCGCCGGACATGGCTTCGGCCTGGGAATGAGCGCCCTTGTCGATCCCCCGGCCTACAGCGCACCCGGCAGCGTCGGCACCTACGCCTGGGGCGGCCTGGCCACGACTCGCTTCTGGATCGACCCGGTGGAGGAACTCGTGGGCCTGCTTATGACGCAGTTCATACCCTCCGACTACTACACTATCGAGCGTGAGTTCAGCCTCGCCGTCTACCAGGCCCTCGTCGACTGAACATAACGTGTAACCCACCGCGCAGCCAGCGCATCGAAAGCAGTGCCCTCCGAAATCGTAACTCACACCGAAACAAGGAATCCCCATGACAACCCCTCAACCACAACGAGCCGGATTCTGCCCCCAGCGCCTCGCACGCGTCGACAATTTACTGCAACGCTACGTCGACAACGGTCAACTTGCCGGCGCCAGCGGGTTGATCTACCGCAAAGGCGAGACTGCCTACTCCAACGTCTTTGGTCATCGTGAACTCGAGACCGGCCAGCCCATGACCGAAGACACGCTCTTTCGCATCTACTCCATGACAAAACCGATCACCGCCGTCGCCGCCCTCATGCTGTTCGAGGACGGCCACTTCCTCCTCGATGACCCCGTAGCCTCCTATCTGCCCGAATTCACCGACGCCCGGGTCTGTACAGGCGACCTCCTGAACCTCGTCCCGCCTGACCGGCCCCCGTCCATCAAAGATCTCTTCATGCACACCGCTGGCCTGAGCTATGGCTGGGACCAGGACTCCCCCGTCGAAAACCTGTATCGCCAGACCTTCGCCAACCGTGAGGAACTGAATCTGGAAGAGTTTGTACACAAACTGGCAGCTCTCCCTCTCCTCTACCACCCCGGTTCCCGCTGGCGCTACAGCTACGCCACCGACGTTCTCGGCCGCCTGGTCGAGGTGGTATCCGGCAAGCCTCTGGACGAGTTTTTCTGCCAGGAGATCTTTAAGCCGCTCGCCATGGCAGACACCGATTTCCATGTCCATGCCGACTGGCTCGATCGCTTTTCCGCCTGCTACTGTTCCCCAGGCGGCTTCAGCTTTGGCAGTGATGCCGACAGCGACGCCGACGACAAAACAGCCCAATCAGAAAATGGCGATCAGGACGCAGAACCGACCATTGAGCTCTTTGACGCGTCCCGTAACAGCCGCTTCAACCAGCCCCCCGCATTTCTCTCTGGCGGCGGTGGCCTCGTCTCAACCCTGGGCGACTACATGCGCTTCTGCCAAATGCTTCTCAACGGCGGCGCCCTCGACGGCAACCGCCTGCTGGGACCCAAGACGGTCGAACTCATGCGCGCCAATCATCTGCCCCCGGAACTGGTTCCCATCGCCATCGGCGACGATGTCGAAGCCGGCTATGGATTTGGTCTGGGGGTGAGCGTACTCGTCGACCTTCCTGCCACCAGCACCCCGGGCAGTCTCGGAAACTACAGTTGGAGCGGCGCAGCCTCAACCCAATTCTGGATCGATCCCGCAGAGGAGATGCTGGGCATCTTCATGTCACAGTTCATGCCCTTCGGCCACTACCCGGTCGCACGCCAGTTCCGAGTAGCAGCCTACCAGGCCCTCATCGACTGACCACGGAATGCTCTCTGGAGTAACCCATGCCCATCCGGAAGGAGTCCCGCCAGCTCCGCGTCGGTATAGTCGGTGCCGGGCCAATCGCACAAATCGCGCACCTGGAGGCCTGTCGTAAGGGTCGCAATACCCAGCTCTACGCCCTTTGCGAGGCCGCCCCCGACCTCCTGGCGCGCGTTGCAGGCATCCACCGCCCTCAACGCAGCTTCACTCGCTACCCCGATATGCTGGCCGACGCCCAGGTAGAGGCCGTCATCGTAGCCGTTGCAGATCAATATCATGTCGAGCTCGCGCTGCAGGCGCTCCAAGCTGGCAAGCACGTCCTCGTCGAAAAGCCCATGGGCGTCACCGTCGAGGAGTGCGAGGCGCTCCGCGACGAAGTGGTTGCCTCCGGCCTCACCCTCCAGGTCGGGCACAACCGCCGCTTCGACCCCGGCGTCATCCACGCCCGCCGCTTCATTCAGCAGGAGATCGGCGGCCTGATGTCAGGCCAGTTCTGGTACTATGACTCCGTCCATCGCTATACCATGACCGACGCCCTCCAGCCCATCATCGAGACCAGTTCCAGCGTCCGCCGTCCTTCCGGCAACCCCAAAGCCGACCGCCGCCGCTACCTCATGCTCGCCCACGGCAGCCACCTCACCGACACCACCCGCTTCCTCTCCCAAAGCGAAATCCTGCAGGTGCGTTCTCGCTATCTTGAACGATTCGGCCGGCACTGCTGGTTCGTCGATCTGGCCTTCGCCGACGGCAGCCTGGGAAACCTGGAGTTGACCATCACCGTCGCCGGTGACTTCGAAGAGGGCTTCCGCATCCAGGGCGAACACGGCAGCGTCCGCGGCCGCCTGCCCCTCTCCTGGTACCACAAGTCCGGCAGCGTCGAGTGCTTCTCTACCCGCGATGACCTCTACACGCGCCCCCTCGGCCAGGACGGCCACGGCTACCGCCAGCAGCTCGAAGGCTGGGCCGACACCATCCTTCACGGCAAGCCCCAGTGGGGAGCCACTGTCCATGACGGCCTCGCCGCCATGCGCGCGATGGCCGCCATCGCACATTCCGCGGCCACAGGCGGCGACTGGGTTGAGCTCGATTCAATAACAGGAGGCGTTTGAATGGAAGTTGGAATCTTCGCCCGCACCTTTGAGGCGCCGTCTCTCGCAGGCGTTCTTGACGCGGTCGCTGCTCACGGTATCCGCCACATCCAACTCAACACAAGTTGTATGGGGCTCTCGGACATGCCCGACGGGCTGGACTCCGCTGCCTGTGAACGGGCCCGCCGCGAGATCAGCGCTCGCGGCATCGAGGTGGTTTCCCTGTCCGCCACCTACAACATGATCCATCCGGACCCTGCCGCACGCACCCAGGGCATGCGCCGCCTGGAAGTCCTTGCCTCACACGCCGCCGAACTGGGCACCAACCTGCTGACCCTCTGCACCGGAACTCGCAATCCGGACAACATGTGGGCGGATCATCCGCATAACAGTTCACCCGAGGCTTGGTCGGACCTGTTGGCCGCCATGCAACAGGCCATTTCCCTGGCTGAACTGCACGACGTCCGGTTGGGCATTGAGCCAGAGGTCTCCAATGTGGTAAATTCACCCGCCAAGGCGCGCCAACTTCTGGACACGATGCGTTCTGACAGGATCACGATCGTCATGGACGGCGCCAATGTCTTTCCTAAGGGAACGATCCACCGCCAGCGCGAAATCCTGGACGAGGCCTTCGATCTGCTGGGAGATCACATAGCCCTGGCCCATGCCAAAGACCTCAGCCGCGACGGCGAAGCCGGCCACGAAGCCGCCGGAACCGGACTGCTGGACTACGACTACTACCTGCAGCTACTCCATCAAAGCGGCTACCGCGGCGCCCTCGTCCTCCACAGTCTGACCCCTGAGCAGGTGCCGGGCTGTGTCAGCTTCCTGAAAGAGAAGCTACGAAACTATCAGTCAGGCTGACCGCCGTTGCCCTTCCGCGTGATCAGTGAACCTCCCACGGTCAAACGCAGAAGACTCTTTCGTCGGCCCGCCGTGACAACCAATTTGGAGAGGTGCACTCATGAATGGCCGGATGAGCGTTTCAGAGGTTCTGGAGTCTGCCCTATATGTCTCGGACCTGCAAGCCGCCGAGAAGTTCTACACCGAGATCCTGGGACTTACCTTTTACTCCAGACTGGAAGGTCGCCATGTCTTCCTGCGCTGCGGCGACCGCATGGTGCTGCTCTTCGACGCCAAAGCCACCGCCGTCTCCGCGGGCGGCCCAAAAGACGCCCCCACACACGGCGCCAAAGGCGAGGGACACCTGGCATTCGCTGCTAAAGACAGCGAAATCGATCGCTGGAAGCAACGCCTTACCGAAAACGGAGTAGAAATCGAGAAGGAGATCCATACGCGAGGCGTCAGATCGATCTACTTCCGCGACCCATCGCAAAACTGCCTCGAAATCGCCTCACCGCAAATATGGGGAATACCCGAATAAGCCGCCACGACTCGCGCGTCAACAGGAGCTGTACATTGGCTGACGGCAAACAAACTCTGAGCTAGCCCTCGGCCCGCGCTGATTTGCGAAGGAGTCTGAATTGCCGGCAGTCGCCTGTCCGTCCCACTTCCTCAGACTTTGAATGATGGGAACTGCTCCCCCATCCACGAACGCCACCGCGGCTCTTCCCGCGCAACGACCTCGGCCGCATCCTCGCCATACAAATAGAACCTGACCGACAACAGGTTCTCCTCGTCAACGGCCCACACAAACAGATGAACCGCGCCGCTTGTCGGCTCGTCAATGTGCAGAATAATCTCCGTCTCGTCTGGAACTGTACAGACCTCACCGGCAAAACGCACCCCGCCCCCCGGTGCGCTGAAGCGTTCTCCCGGCTCGGCCCCGGCGAATCCAAGCCCGGTTGACAGCTTCTCCCACAACTGAGAACTCTCAGAGACCGGGCCAATCAACTCCATTAACGTGCAAGGCTGACCGCGATAGTGGGTCATATAGAGTTGCAGAATCCGGAAAAACGCCGGCCAACCCGCCTCCGTTGCCTCTATGTGGGCATCGTACGCATCGCTGTCGTCGTACAGACTGTGCTCGACGCTCACGACGCAAGAATCGCTTTCCCCCTCTTCGATTCGCCAAACCGTTGCCACCTCTGGCCCGCCTCGGATGAACTCATCGCTGGTGACCGCAAAGCCATACGGAGCATTCCATTCTGTAATCGTCGCCGCTGAGTCCATCCCCAGTCCAAAATGGACGAGGAGCCGCGTCTGTTGGCCGTCCGCACCCTTCTCGAATTCCGACCGCGTAAACCATGACGAAAGCCCCGCATCCGTGCTGATCGCCCGCCAAACCTCCTCCACCGTGCCTGGCGTCTCAACCTCTGCCCGAACCCATCTCCGCCCCGACTCATCAACTCTTGCACCCATAGTTCCTCCAGTTTGATGTCTGAGTCCCGTCTCCGACTCCAGATCTTCCCCTAGTATTCGTCTTCGTGCAACTTCCCGAACTGTAGTAAGCTTACCCGTGCATACTTAGACGAGTAAGCGGTCTGGCTGGACTGAATCGCCGGTCAACTGCTAAATTCCAATCCAATAAAACAGCGTTCAGCTTTACTGCAGAGGAAACTCCCATGGACATCCAGCGGATCTTTCGAACGTGGGTGAATGCACTGACCCAGCCCGGCGAAGAGTTCTTCGCCGCCCAACGGGAGAACGCCTCCGCGACGCTGTCGACTGCACTCACCTGGATCGTCGCGGCTTCGGTTATTGCAGCGCTTCTCGGCGCGCTCCGATCCACCATATTCTCAGCACCAATGGGCGGTTTTGATCAGCTTGTGGACCTGCTTCCCCCCGAAGTCCAGGACGAGTTCGGGACAGCCGTCGAAACCGGCCCAACCGCAGGAACGGCCTTCAGCTTCGCCACCATCATTATCGGGCCCATCAGTTTCCTCATCGGCGTTGGGATATACCACCTGATCGCTAGACTTCTGGGCGGAATCGGACAGTATGGTCGCTACACCTACCTCTATGCAACCTTTGCCGCGCCGCTCATGATTGTTACCTCCGTTCTCGGATTTATACCGGTGCTTGGAGGCTGCGTTAGCGCTATCTTGGCAATTTACCAGCTTGTACTCGCCTATTACGCCACTAAAGTGGAATACAATCTGACCCAAGGGAGGGCTATAATTGTTGTTGTCGCCCCCCTCCTCGTTGGGGTTATCCTGGCTGCTTGCCTTGCAGTAGTTGCCCTCGGCGCCGTCCTCTCCATCCTGAGAAACTTCACATGACCATCATCGACACCCACAATCACCCTGGCTGTCACCACTACAACTTGCCAAGGTTTCTGGCGACGAGAACAGTTCCGGCACGACAAAGCACCTGTTACCTTACCTGCCATAGTCCGCAGCGACATCACGACCCCTCCTGCCATCTCCCGGCCGGGCATTCTGGCTGACGAGCCGTTTGTGTGCCCTCTGCTGCCTGTCCGCACTACCGGCAAGCTGCCACGGAGACTCACTCTCGCTGTGCCGCGGATTCCCGAATTCATCGACCTCCTGACACAGACCTTCCGCCGGCTCCACGAACGCTAGTGATTCGTAGCTGGAATGCACCCCAGCCGCTCTTGGAACCTGAATTCCGTCGGCGACACTGCTACGATTTCCCTGGGTAGATACTCCCAGTTCAGTTGCATCGAAAAGGGACAGATAGAGAGAGGCTCCCTGATTCTGAAACGGAGGCTTCCTTCGGGCGCACTTCGGGGGTTATGCTGCCGTCCGAAGCTAGCTGCCACTGCGACGGGAGAAGACAACCATCGAGTTGCCGCCCCCACTAGTTTCAGCTACAATGAACGTATGGGCTATGAGTGGGACGAGGAGAAACGTCGCGTAAATCAGGAGAAACACGGCGTCGACTTCTCGACAATTGAAGGCTTCGATTGGGCGGATTCGACAGTCAGACAGGACAATCGGCACCAGGAGCAACGCTACATCGCAGTGGGACGTGTTGGCACTCGCCTCCATGTAGTTGTCTTTACCAGGCGAGGTGCGGATATCCGCATAATCAGCTTCCGAAGGGCCAACTCTCGCGAGGTCAGAAACTATGAACAGCGGCAAATCCCGGGGTAACTCCTTTGAAGAGGCTAAAGTTGAATATGGGGAAGATGCCGCCATAGACGCTGGAATCGCAGCCGACCCCGATACGATTGAACTGGATGAGGAGTGGTTCAAGCACGCGCGGCCCGCCAGCGAGGTGATTCCAAGTATTGTCGAGAGCTATCAGCACTCGCAAGAAAGGGAACCCGATTCTACAAAAGTCATGCTCCCCATTCCTTTGGACGCCGATCTGGCGGACCGCATTCGCAGCATCGGGCCAGACTGGGAAGAGGTAGTAAACGAAAAGCTCCACCAGGCATTCTCCCCACCTTAGGTCGCAACTATCTTCTCGCCATATCGCGTAATCCTGCCTTAGTGAGAAACACACTCATACTACTTTGCGTTCTAAAGAGTGGCGTGTATTCTAGCCACGGACTCCTGGCCTCTTGCGACTGTCATTCTCAGGTCAATCTTCCACCCACAGTGAAAGTATAAGCTGTGCTTGGGCAGCAGGCCCTTGCGATCGAACCCCCATAACCTCCGGGTCCCTGGCAATCTGGAAACTTTGGTTTTTGCATGCTGAGGCATCTGTTCCAATGCCACATCTCATGCACATGCAAAGCGACACCTACCCACCAGAAAACCTTGGGCATCTCCCAGGTAGGAAGATGAAGAAACCCCCGTACCGTCTGAAATAACCGCCCATGACCATCATCGACGCCCACAACCACCCCGACTGGCACGGCCATGACCTGCCCAAGTTCCTCGCCAATATGGACCGCTTCGGAATCGACAAGACCTGGCTGCTGACCTGGGAGTGCCCGCCGGACGAATACAATCCGGCCAGCTACTTCAAGGCCATGTACTTCGGCGGCGGCAGCGCCTACCCGGTCCCGTTCGAAGCCTGTCTGCGCTACAAACAGGCCGCCCCCGATAGATTCATCCTCGGCTATGCACCCGATCCCCGCCGCCCCGAAGCCATCGACCAGCTCCAGGCCGCCATCGAGATCCACGGCGTGCAGGTCTGCGGCGAAATCAAACTCCGCATGCTATACGACAACCCCGATGCCCTGCGCCTGTTCCGCTTCTGCGGCGAGAAAGGTCTGCCCGTCACCTTCCACATCGACTACCCTATTCCCACGGGCCACCGTTATCCCCGCACCGACTGGTGGTACGGCGGCAGCATCGACTCCTTCGAGCGCGCCCTGCAGGCCTGTCCCGATACCGTCTTCATCGGCCACGCGCCCGGCTTCTGGGCCCACGTCTCCGGCGACGACCAGTATGACAAAGTCGCCTACCCCAAGGGCCCGGTCCTCCCCGGCGGCCGCCTCTTCCACCTCTTCCGCACCTATCCCAACCTCTACGCCGACCTCTCCGCCGGCTCAGCCTATACCGCGCTCACACGCGATTTCAGCCAGATCGAGGACCATCCGTTCTCACCTGAAAGCGGTCCGACCGCCGAGCCTTTCCTCATCGAATTCCAGGATCGCCTCCTCTTCGGTCGCGACTTCTTCGACGACCGCATGCAGAACCTGCTCAACAGCCTCGAACTGCCCGCACAAGTTCGACACAAGATATTCTGCGCCAATGCCGAGGCACTTCTGGCCTAGAGCACTTTCTGCAGGTGTCAGGTAATTTTCTGCTATTTGCTTCGCTGGATATCCGGCCGATGATTCTGAGAGGAGTTGGAAACGGGGCGTCGGGAGAGCCGGTTCTCGCTAGTCGTCTAGTGCCTCGATTGCGCCAAGGGCTGCCGCCATCAGCTTCCTGTAGCGGGACGCGTCTACTTTAGTGACAACGTCCACCTCAGTCCACTCGCCTTCTCTTGCGAATCCGTCCGTCAGTATGCGTCGGTCGAAAACCGTAGCGCCCCTTGTCACGCCGCCTGCGAGTTCCACGTGGACGGGTCGCTTTACCGTAGTGGCGCCCTCCGGGTCGATCACAGTCGCTACCGTCCCAGCGTCACCGATCAGTGAGAAATCCATCCCGAAGAAGTGGCAGTAATGTAGAATAATTCCGCCGGCGATACGCGCGCCGGCCTCCTTCGCCTGGGTCAGCCTATGCGCTTCCTCCAATGTAATCCTTACTTGCATGAATGGGTCAAGAGGGTACAAAGTAACCGGCAGCCCGCTCTGAAGCACGATGGACGCCGCCTCCGGATCGTGGCAAACGTTGAATTCCCCTGCAGGCGTGGTATTTCCGGGCGACGCGTATGTCCCGCCCATAACAAACAGTCGCTCGATCTTTTCCTCAATACGCGGATACATCCGCAGCAACATGGCAATATTCGTCAAAGGCGCCAGGCAGATCAAAGTCATCGGCTCGTCTGCGGCGCTCAACGCGCGCCGCAGAAACTCGACCGCATGGTCGTCGACCCTTGAACGCCGCGGCGCCCCCAGGCCGAGATCACCCATCCCGTCACCCCCGTGCAAAGGCGGGGCCGGCAGCCCGGGACCAAGAACTGGTCTGTCCATCCCCGCCGCCACCGGTACCGGCGGCGCTTCGATCGCGTCCAATAGCGTGAGTGTATTGGTAACGACCTGCTCCAATGCGCAGTTACCCGCCACACAGGTTATCCCGCGCACATCCAGCGTCGGAGACGCCATCGCCAGCAGCAGCGCCAGCGCATCGTCGCCTCCAGTGTCTACGTCAAGCAATACGGGGAGCGGTTTCGCCATTTCAGTACTCCTAAACTGCGGACGATCTGTCCATTGACGCCATCGAAGAACTTCCTCGTCTTTGCAACGCTACAGCAAAGACCGCCATGAGCAGCGCGCCCAGAACAGGAGCCACCACAAGGCCCTCCAGCGCAGTCTCCAGCGCCATCTGGTCCGCTACCCAACCTGTAAATGTCGCGCCCAGTCCCCCTGGCCACCACCCCAATCCCATTACCAGGCCAGACGCCATCGCCATACCCCGCGGCCACACCTCCTGCGCAACGACAACCGTCGTCGGGTACGTGCATCCCAGCAGGAAGCCGATCGCGCCGGCATAAATGAACTGCACGCCGCCGCCTGAGCTGATGAAGAACCAGTATGCCGGCCCGAGCATCGCGAAACTGCTCAGCAATACCTGCCAGCGGCCGAACCGGTCTGACAAGATCCCGCCAAACAGGCTGCCAACACCGATCAGTAGCGAAAGTACAAACAGCATCTGCCCACCGTAAACGACCGAATAGCCCCTGTCCTCCAACAACGTCGGCAGATAGGTCGTCAGGCTGAGTTGAAACCAGGCGCGTGTCATCGCCACCACCGTGATGAGGACCAGGCCCAGCAAGAATCCCTCTCCCGCCCGCGATTGGCGCTCGCGATGCGCTTCGCGATCTCCTCTGCTCTCCTGACCCAGCCCGTTGACCAGCCAGATGGTGGCCAGGACCACAACCGGAAGCAGGACGATTGTCCCCCTCAACCCCAGTAATCCCAATCCAATCGCCAGCAGAAGCGGACTGCCCGCCGACCCAACATTCCCGCCGACCGCAAAGAACGAGACCGCGCGCCCCCGCTTCCCTTCGTCTGTCGCCTTTGTGACTACCGAAGCGCCCGCAGGATGAAATGCTGCCGACCCAAACCCTGCCAGTGCCACGCCGATCAGCAGGACCCAATAGTTGCCGCTGAAGCCTAGCACAGCCATGATCAGCCCCACCCACATGACGCTTAGAGCCGCAATACGCCGCGCATCAAAACGGTCGATGAAGAATCCGAACAACGGCTGCGCCAAGGACATCGTCGTCGTGCCAACTAGGGTAATCATGCCGATCTGCCCGTAGGTCAACCCGAACTCGGCGCGATACAGCGGGAAAAAGACCGGCAAATACTGGTGAAATAGCTCCAGCAGAAAGTGCCCGCCAGCCACCAGCAAGACCGTATTCGTCAGCAGTTCGTGCCTGAGCCTGGGACGCGGTACTGTATCTGCCTGCCTGTCGCTTATCATTGTGCCCGTATTCTCTTCTCAGTGCTGTCGAACTGAACTACGCCTGATGCTTGAATGCCGTTTAACATAAACCGGTCGCCCCCTCTGCGCATCGGCTTACATGATTCCTCCTCGGGCATTCGCGCCCAAAAATAAAGAGGGAACGAAGATCGACCCTCTTCTTCCCTCTACCTCGGCCATGATAATATGCAAAGGAGGAACTGGCAACTTGAATGCCTTCACAAAGGCTTCCTCAAATCCCTTCACAGAACAGGCAGGCTGGGCGCCGCCTTGAGCAGGACCTCCCAATGTTCAATGTCTGTGTCAACTGCGGACACTACCACGTCGACAAAGAGGTAACCGATGCGGCTGCCTCAGTTGAATTCTCCCATCCCCGCTTCCCGGACCACTGGCAACAGGACGCGTGGCTGGCTATTGCCACCTGTCCCCGGTGCGGTCGTGCTCACCCGTTTCTGCAACTGCCCCTCCTCCTCGTCGGCGGAGCCAGCGCCACTGGCAAAACCGCAATCCTGCATGAGCTCTCGGGCCGCTTCACCGCCGCCGTGCTCCTCGAAGCCGACCTTCTTTGGCTCAAGGAGTTTGAAGCACCCTCAGACGGCCATCGTCGCTTCTTCGAGACATGGCTGCGCATGGCGAAAAACATCGGCCAAGGCGGCCGCCCCGCGGCCCTCTTTGGCGCCGGCCTGGCCGTCCCCGAAAACATCGAACAGTGCCTTGAGCGCCGCTATTTCGGCCGGGTCCACTACCTGGCCCTTGTCTGTGAAGAAGACCTGCTCCGCCAGCGCCTCCTGAACCGCCCCGCTTGGCGCAGAAGCGGCCAGGCCGAACAGTTGGCCGCACAACTGGATTTCAACCGCTGGCTTCAGACGGACGGACCGCATCAGACGCCGCCCGTAACCCTTCTGGATACAACCGGCACATCTGTCCGGGACTCGGCAATAGCCGTCAAAGAGTGGATGAAACGCGCCCTGGCGTCGGCTATGCCCGGCACGACCTGACCAATGACCCACCCCGACAGTCTCTGGCGGAACCGGTCATTTGCCCGGCTCTGGGTCGCACACGTCACCTCAGGCGCCGGCACAGCAATCACCAATGTCGCTCTGCCGCTCGCCGCCGTCCTCGTTCTGGGCGCAACACCCGCGCAGATGGGCCTGCTTGCCGCCGCCGGCTCTCTCCCCAACCTCCTCTTCGGACTAATTGCCGGCGTCTGGATAGACCGTGTCCGGCGCAAGCCCATTCTGATATGGGCCGATATAGGACGTTCCCTGCTCCTGGTCACTATACCCATCGCCGCCTGGCTGGGCCAGCTCTCCTTTCTCCAAATCTGGCTCGTAACCTTTGCCGCCGGTACCCTCACCGTTTTCTTTCAAATCGCCGCCATTTCAGTACTTCCAGCCCTGGTGGAAAAACGGCAACTGGTTGAGGCCAACAGCAAACTTTCCACCAGCGACGCCGTTATCGCCATCGCCGGACCGGCCGCCGCCGGCGGACTGGTCCAACTCTTCAGCGCCCCCAGAGCCATTCTCGTCGACTCTCTTTCTTATCTGCTTTCCGCCATCGCCCTCGGCGGCGTCGCTGAAGAAGAGCCACCCGCCGCCGTACATCCACAACGCGACGACGCACCGGAGACCGTCAAAGGGATCCGGGCTGCCGCGGTATCAATTGGTCGTGAGGTGGGGGAGGGAGTCTACGAACTCCTCCGAACGCCGCTGCTGAGAGCGTTGACAATCACCTCCAGCCTGGGAATGCTGGCCGGTTCCATCGCAGCGGCGGTGCAGATGCTCTTTCTCGTCAATCAGCTGGGCTTCACGCCGACCATAATCGGAATCGTCGCCGCCTGCTCTGGAATCGGCTCCCTGGCTGGCGCGATGCTTGCCGGAAGAGCCGCGCGGCATCTGCAAGCTGGGAGGACGCTCCTCTTAGGCAAACTGTTGTGGATCGCGGGGACGCTGCTGCTGGCGACCGCCGACCTGATTGGCCGCGAAATAGCTGCTGTCGGCGTCGCTCAGGCCCTTGTCGGTCTGGGCAGCACGCTCTACTTCGTTAATCAGCTCAGTTTGCGCCAGGCAATTACCTCTGTTCGCTTGCTGGGGCGTGTTACCGCCGCTCGCCGCTTCGTGCTTTTCGGCGTTGCAACCGTCGGCGCCTTTATCGGCGGAGCTCTGGGGGAGTCAATAGGGCTGCGAGGAACTCTTCTCGTCGGATCCGCGGCCCTCGCTTTGGAACTGGCTCTGCTTCTGCTCCCAACGATCCGGCAGGCCAGAATCGAATGACCCTACCTTCAACTCTTCACCTTTTGCGTCTTCGGCAAAATCGAGAAATCTGCGCTGTGTACCCGTATGAGTAGGACCAGCGCACCCACAAGCAACATGCCCGCAAGCAGCCAGAACAGACCGCTATACCCCAGTCCGGCGATCAGCAGTCCCCCTAGCACCGGTCCCGCCACCTTGCCGCCATTCTTCAGCGAACCGGCCAAACCCATCCCCGCCCCAACCTTTCCCGTCGGCACCTGCTCCGCGATCAGGGCAACCGTCGCCGGGAAAATCAGAGCCTGTGCTGCACCCATCGCCGCAGCCACGGCCAGCAGCCCCGCAGCACCCTCCGCCACAAGTATGAAGGGAAGAGTGACCGCCAGGCAGACCATCCCCAGCGACACCGCCCTGAGATGTCCGATCCGGTCTCCCAGCCTGCCGCCCCAGGGCTTCAACACAATCAGCGCGCCCTCTTGCACGCTGAAGAACAGACCTATCTCGACCGTAGAATATCCGGCTGTCAGCGCGTAGATCGGCAAGAAAGCTTTGATGACGTAGGTCACGACAAAAACCCCCGCCTCCAGAGCACCCGAAAGCCAGACCGCAGGCGTACCCAACAGCCCCGCCTCCCGCTTCAAGAGCCTTCTGACGGCGCCGAACCCTGCAGCCGTTCCCCCTGCCTTTTCCAGGTTCGCCTTGGATTTGGCCACTGCCGTCTCGGGAGGGCGTGCCTCGTCCTTGCCCATCCACAGCACCGGAACGAACGCAGCCATGCTCAGCACACCGATGAGCGTGAAGACCGCGACCGGCTCCAGTGCAAGCAACAGCCAGCCCGCCACCGCCGGCCCGACAAGGTAGCCCCCGCTGCGCGCCATGCCAAACCAGCCGAGCTGCTCCGCCTTGCGCTTGCCCCCGCGCTCCGCCACATACGCCACGGTCACCGGGCCGTAGATCGCCGTCGCCGTGCCGTGCAGCAACCGGATGACGATAAGCTGCCCGGGCGTCTCGATCACGGAATAGAGAAAGGGCACACCTGCGAAGACCAGCGTACCGATCAGAAGCCACAGTCTCCTGCCCATACGGTCCGAGAGCAGGCCGAACAATGGCTTTGTCGCCATGCCCGTTACCGTCGAGACCGAGACGATCAACCCCAACAGCGCGTCCGATGCCCCCAGCGACGCCGCGAAAATAGGCAATAGTGGCGTCTTGCCCATCTGATAGGCGCTGCGTACGATAAAATCTGCAAAAGAAATCTTCAAGAGCGCAGGAGACCCTGCGCTCTTTGTTACTGCCAGTGGGTCACGCATCGAATCGCTAGACCACTACCGGAGGCACATCCGCCGCCTGCACCGCCGCGTTGAAGTCGGCTACACTCTCACCCAAAATCGACTCAAGTTTGTCAAACTCTGCATCGACCTTCGTGCTCAGTTCACCAAAGACGTCATACGTCTGCTTTGTCGGGGCATCGTCAGCCGCGGAAACTACGCTGATGAGATTGTGCAGCCTGGCGTTGAGCATAGTCTGTAGTCGCAGCCTGTCAAACGCCACCTTGGCTTCGGGCTGAACCAGCTGAGCTTCCACCTCTCCCAACTGTTCTCCAATCTGCTCTGCCCTCTCCTTGACCGCCGACTTCGTCTGTTCGTCGGCCTCGCTCTCCCCAACCATCTCGGCCATAGCCGTCACGCGTTCTCGCGCCTTGCGCAGCCGCTTAACCGCCTGGTGTGTCTCGGTAAGCTTCGCGTTTACCTCCTGCCACAGATCGAACTGGGCCTGCATCGACGCCTCGCTCCGATCCAACTTGGGATCGATGTAGATTTCAAACGATTCTGTCTGGCTCTCCCCGTCTACTGTAAGGCGCACCTGGTAGGTCCCTGGTGGCGCCATCGCCCCTGTGACACTCTTCTCCGTAAACGGGTCGCCCGGCAGCTGTTCGGCGTCGGCATAGCGCATATTCCACACAAATCGGTTGAGCCCTGCGCCGGTGGGAATGTACTGAATGGAGGGAGTTTCCTCCTTCTCTTTTTCCATCTCCTCCTTCGCCGGTTTGGGGCCGTACGACCGGATCTCACTGCCCGAGGCATCCAGAAATGTCAGGCTCACATCCTCCGCGTCGCTCGGTAGACTGTAATAGACGATCGCGCCATGGGGTGGATTCTCGCCCCCGTCGAGGACCCGGCGCGTACTCCCGCCTGTTTCATCCTCTTCGTCCCGGAATGTGATCAACTGCCCAAAGGCAAGCGCATAGTTGCGCGCATCGCCTCGCGATCCGCTGACCGTCCATGGCAGCCAGCGTCGCAGCGTTTCGCGCGGCGCAAAGAGTCGCGCCCCGCCTTCCTCGGATTCCTCCAAAGAGCTGACCTGCCGCAACGGTGTAAGATCGTCCAGGATCCAGAAGGAGCGGCCGTGCGTGGCCACCACCAGGTCCCCGTCCTTGACAATCATATCGTAAACCGGCGCCACCGGCAGGTTGCCCGGAATCCTCTGCCACGACCCGCCGTCATCGAACGAGACGAATACGCCCGACTCGGTACCCACGTACAGCAGCCCCTCCCGCTCCGGGTCCGACCGCAACATGCGCGTGATCTCATTCTGCGGGAAGCTGCCGTCGAGCCGCTGCCAGCTTTGTCCCAGGTCGGTCGTCTTGAACAGATACGGCCTGTAGTCGTCCAGCTTATAGCGCGTTGCCGCTACATAGACCGTTGAAGCGTCATGCGCGCTCGGCTCGATGACCGTCACAAAACTCCACTCCGGCAGCTCCGGCGGCGTCACGTTGCGCCAGCTGCCCCCGCCGTCTTCGCTGATATGAATCAGGCCGTCGTCACTGCCCGCCCAGAAAAGACCCTTCTGGTGGGCCGATTCAATGAACGTTGAAATTGTGCAGTAATGCTCCGCCCCGCTCGTATCCAGGGTGAGCGGGCCCCCGGACGCCTCCAGTTTGCTCTCATCGTTGCGCGTCAGGTCCGGGCTGAGTATCTCCCACGAGCTGCCTTCGTCCGTCGTCCGAAACACGTGATTCCCGCACGTATACAGCACATTGGTGTCGTGAGGACTGAAAAGAATCGGGAACGTCCACGGGAAGCGGTACTTCATCTCCTTAGGCCCGAATCCGCTGAACGGCTCCGGCCACACCGTCACCAGGCGAATCTGCTTCGTGCGGTGGTCGTACCGTTGCAACGCGCCTCCGCCGCCGGGTGACGAGCCGACCGCGCCGACGTAAACGATGTCGGAATCGTCCGGCTTCACAGCAATATAACCGCTCTCCCCCGTGCCCGCCGGGTAGCAGTCACCCCAGGGAATCGCCCCCTTCTCCGTCGCGCTCGGCACGGCAATACTGGAATTGTCCTGCTGCGTACCGTAAACATGATAGGGCTGCTGGTTGTCCACGTCCAGATGGTAGTACTGGCCCGTGAGCTGGTTGTAGATCGTGCTCCACGTCTCGCCGCCGTTGAAGCTGACACAGGCCCCGCCGTCGTTACCGTTGATCATCCGTTGCGGGTCGGCCGCGTCGATCCACAGGTCATGGTTATCCCCGTGCGGCGTCGTGATCTCGCTCCACTCCTTGCCCCCGTCGATGCTCTTCCACATCTTAAGGTTGTTGACGTAGACGGTGTCGGGGTCCTGCGGGTCGGCAAAAATGTGTAGGTAGTACCACGGCCGGTTCAACAGGTCCTGATTGTTTGTCAGATGCTCCCAGGTGGCGCCCCGATCATCGGAGCGGTACACGCCCGACTTTTCACCCTCCGCCTCCACGATCGCCCAGATCCGGCTTGGCTTGGCAGGTGATACCGAGACGCCAATCTTCCCCAGAATACCTTCTTGCGGCAGCCCGGGACTGCGGCTGATATCAGTCCAGCTGTCTCCGCCGTCGGTCGACTTCCACAGCCCGCTGTCCGGCCCGCCGCTGACCAGCTCCCAGAAGTGGCGGTGCACCTGCCAGATCGTGGCGTAGATGATACGCGGATTGGTGACGTCCAGCGTCAGGTCCACTCCGCCCGCCCCATCGCTCACATGCAGCACCCGCTCCCAGGTCTCGCCCCCGTCGGTGGTCCGGTAGACGCCGCGCTCATCATTCGGCCCGAACGCATGGCCCAGCGCAGCCACGTAGACGGTATCGGGGTCCTGCGGGTGAATCCGAATCTCGCCGATATGATGGCTGTCGCGCAGCCCTACGTTCTTCCACGTCTCCCCGCCGTCGGTGGATTTGTATACGCCGTCCCCCCAGCTCACGTCCAGCCGGATCGTCGATTCGCCGGTCCCCGCGTAAATGACATTCGGGTCCGCTTCAGATACGGCAATTGCCCCCACCGAGGAAACATTGAACTGCCCGTCCGTAATGTTTTCCCAATAGGTGCCGCCGTCCACCGTCTTCCACACACCGCCCGCAACCGCGCCGAAATAGAAGACGTTGCTCTGAGTCGGATGTCCTGCAACCGCGACGACGCGTCCACCCCGCGGCGGACCGATGCAACGAAACTTTAGGGCATCCCAGGCCGAAGGTTCAGTTTTCATCTTTCTTCTCTCTCTGTGAAATTTAAGGCTATATTGAAATCGCACCCGCTATCAGCGTGCGTGCGGTTCTGGGCAGGGAAATGAGTAGGTGCCGGGTCAAAGCTGGGCTGTCCGCTCACCGAGTGGCTGGCGCTATCGCTCACTCAGCTGCACGCATTCGACACCGACCGACGAGGAAGCGAACACCGGGTTCCCACCTTCAAAGTAGGTCCGGAGCCCGCGCGTTCTGGTACTTCTGTCACGAATACGCAAGTGGGAAACCGTCAATTCGCAAAGCGCGCATATCCTACCCGATTCCGACGCCTTGGTCAAGACCAATCGGCACAATGGGTTCGGTTCAAAGTGAGTGCGAACCTTCCTACAACTCCTCCAGCAACGAAACCAAAGCCATTCCCCCACTCTATTCTTAAACCGATGTAGCGGCCGTCTCTGACCCCTGGCCCCTAGCCCCTAACCCCTGCAATTCCGGGCGGTCGGGCCTATTCGGCCCTCCCTTGTGCGGGGGCTCCGCCCCCGCAACGCCCCCCCCAACAACATGCCTCATCGACCGGGTGTCGATATTGGTGACAGGTGCCTAATCGAAGGTGTCCAACCAAACCACTTCCCGCCATCGCCATCAAATCCCCGTAGGTGCCGGCCCTGTGCCCGCCGTCTGCCCCCCATTCAACGGGCCTCCACCAGTACGGCCGGGCTTGGCGGCCGCCCTCCATCTCTCCACAAGCCGGCAGATATTTTCAGCCACCGCCGGCACGATTCCCACTCCAGACTTCCTCCACCCCAAATCCAGGATCCACCCGCCGCGTCGCTCTACTTGCAATCAAAGTCCGACTGACGCGACAATAGGTGCGGCACGTTCCCAAAAAGACGGCAACCGCCGTGAACACCACAACTCACCCATCAGTCGAAGGAAAATACCATGCCTCTACTCTTTGATATGTCTCTGGACAAGCTCCCTTCCTACCAGGGCACCAACCCGCGCCCCGCCGACTTCGACGAATATTGGGACGCCGGACTCGCCGAACTCGCCGCTACCGATCCCGATGTGGAGCTGGTCCCTGCCGACTTTCAGGCTCCCTACGCAGACTGTTCTCACCTCTATTTCACGGGCACGCGCGGCGCTCGCGTCCATGCCAAGCTGCTGCGCCCCCGCGACGCACAGGAGCCCCACCCGGCTGTGCTTATGTTCCACGGATATAGCGGCAACGCCGGCGACTGGCAGAGCAAGCTTGGCTTTGTCGCCGCCGGATTCACCGTCGCCGCCATGGACTGCCGCGGCCAGGGTGGCGGAAAGTCGATCGATGTCGGCGGCGTCCCGGGCTGGACCCTGCGCGGGCACATCGTACGCGGCCTCGCCGGCGAACCCGAGGATCTCCTCTACCGCCACACCTTTCTCGATACCGCCCGCCTTGCCCAGATCGTGATGGACATGGATGACGTAGACGCCGAACGCGTCGGCGCAACCGGCGGCAGCCAGGGTGGCGGCCTTACCCTCGCCTGCGTCTCACTTGAACCGCGCGTAAAGCGCGCCGCTCCCATCTTCCCCTTCCTCTGCGACTATAAACGCGTCTGGGACCTCGATATGGACCAGAACGCATACGCCGAACTCCGTGAGTGGTTCCGCAACTTCGACCCCCGCCACGAACGCGAAGAAGAGGTTTTCACGCGCTTGGGCTACATCGATGTCCAGCACCTCGCCTCCCGCATCCAGGCCGAAGTGCTGATGGGTGTCGGTCTCATGGACCAGGTCTGCCCGCCCTCCACGCAATACGCCGCTTTCAACAAGATCGGCTCACCCAAACGGACCGTCATCTACCCCGACTTCGGCCACGAAAAACTGCCCGACTTCGACGACATGATCTTTCAGTGGATGCTCGAAATGTAGGGGCAGAAGGCTAAGCCGCGTAGACCGCCTGCCGTAGGCCGCGTATGTAGCCGATAGCGTACAACCTGCCGATCGAGGAATAGCCGGCGTCCTCGTTGCTGTCGCCTTCCATCGTCGGCACATGGTCGGGCCGCAGCACGCCCTTGAAGCCTATCTCGCGATAGGCCTCCATGCAGGCGAGCATATCCGTTTTCCCGTTGTCGTGAAAGGTCTCGTTGAACTTCTCCGGTACACCCTTCACGTCACGGAAATGCACGAAATAGATTCTGTCCTGGGCGCCGAAATGCCGGATCACCTCCGGCAGGTCCTCGGTCATCAGCGTAAAGTTGCCCTGGCACAGGCAGATGCCATTCGCCGGGCTCGGCACAAGGTCGATCAATCGCTGGAAATTCTCCACACTGCGCATGATTCGGCCCAGTCCTCGGATCGGTGACAGCGGGGGATCGTCGGGGTGCATCGCCATCTTCACCCCGGCCTCCTCCGCCACCGGCACCACCGCCTCCAGAAAGTACTTCAGATTGTCCCACAGCTGCTCTTCGTTGACCTCACCGTAAGGTGTCAGGGGCGCCTCTCGCATCACGTCGTAGTCAAATCCTGACACCAGCGCACCGCCCCGCTCCGGTATCGTCGTCGCCGTCCGCATCCAACCGAAAATAGGCATCCACTCGCTGCACCAGACCGGAATGCCCAGTCTGCCCATGTTACGCAGCAGTTCGCAAACCGTCTCTATCTCCTCATCGCGTCCCGGCAATCCCAGCTTCGCCTTGTCCAATGGCGGACGGCTCTCCAGCACCTCCAAACGAAAACCGGCATTCTCGTAGGCGCTTTTCACCCGCGCCAGGCTCATGAATCCCCACGGCTTCATGTCTGGATCAGGATGGTCGAGCGTAGACATATCCATCGCCCCCACCGCATAGTTTACGCCGCACTGTTTGACGAGCGTCCACAGTGGCGATGGCTGTGGTGGCAGCATCTCAGCGATTCGAATCATTGTACAGTTCCTTAGTTCAGGTTAACGTTGTCTGAGGTTGAAGAAAGGCGACTCGCATTCCCCGTCAGGTACGGGTCAATGTCGACAGAAACATATCACAAATTGACCACTTCGCAAGTCGGCCCGGTCAGATGTTCGGCTGGCAGTTTCAGCCCGGCCCGGTTGGACTCGGTCTTCTTCTGCGGTAAGATACCCGCAACTGCCACGCCAATTACCAGGAACGTGAACACTGCTAAGCCATCCGCGTGCGGCCAATATGCCCCGCCTGTGACTCCCTTCGACAGTAAAGGGAACGAGTCTCTGGCACGCGCAGGCAACAGTCCTGTTACGGCGAATGTGCACACCGCAGAACAGTAGAGTTAGGGAGAAGACGCAATGACGAATCAAGCAAGTTCTCAGGAAACTGCCACGCTGGGAGGGGGGTGCTTCTGGTGCCTCGAACCCCTATATGAGGAGTTGATCGGCGTAAGTCAGGTCGTATCCGGCTATGCCGGCGGCCACGTCCCCAACCCCACCTACGAGCAGGTCTGCGCAAAGACCACCGGCCACGCCGAAGTGATACAGGTCACCTTTGACCCCTCCGTGGTCTCCTTTCGAGAGATCCTCGAAGTCTTCTTCACCTCCCACGATCCCACCACCCCCAATCGCCAGGGCAACGATGTGGGGCCCCAATACCGCTCCATCATTCTCTACCATGACGAGGAGCAAAAAAGAATGTCCGAGGAGATGATCCGCGACTACGCCCCCCAGATCTGGGACGCTCCCATCGTTACCGAACTGGTCCCGCTCGACACCTTCTACGTCGCCGAGTCCTATCACCAAAACTATTACCGCGACAACGGATTCCAGCCCTACTGCCTATTCGTCATCCGCCCCAAAGTCAGCAAATTCCGCAAACAATGGCAGGCCAAACTGAAAGCGAGCTAGCGCCCATGTCTCCCCAATCCGATATCGCCGCCTTCATCCAACAGACCCCGCTCGTCGACACGCATGAGCATATGCGGCGCGAGGAAGCCTACCTCGACGAGAATCCGGACATCCTCGGCCAGCTCTTTCAAAACTACGTTGGCGCCGACCTGTTCGTCGCCGGAGCCTCCCAGGAAGCGCTCGACAAACTCTTCGACAGTTCAGACCCCGACGTGGCCGCCCGCTTTGCCCCCATTCAGGAAGCCTGGGCGAGAGCGCAGTACACCGGCTACGGCGAAGCCGTCAGCATCATCGCCAAAGACCTCTACGACATCGATGAGCTGACCCCCGACTCAATCGCTGCCGCCCAGGAGAAGAACGCCGCCTTCAACCAGCCCGGTGAGCGCCTGCGCCTCCTCCGCGACGAGGCCAACCTGGACCACATCCAGACCGATGCCAAATCAATGACCGTCCTCCCCGACCTTTCGGGGCCCGACTTCTTCTTCTATGACATCTCCTGGGTCGACTTCTGCTCAGGAAGGCCCAATCACGAAGAAATCGCCCAAAATACCGGCCAGGAAGTATCCGACCTCTATTCACTGCAGCGTGTGATGGAGACCATCTTCGCCTCTTCCTCCTCCCCGGCCATCGCCGTCAAATCGCAGCACGCCTACAACCGCACTCTGCGCTGGCAGGAGCGCACCGACGACGAAGCCGCCAGGGCCCTCGACCTTTATCTGCGCAACGGCGAAGAAATCGACGAGTCCCAGAGGCTCTGCCTCGGCGACTGGTGCTGGGCCCGCGGCGTGGAACTGTGCATTGAGCATGATCTGCCCATGAAGATCCACACCGGCTACTATGCCGGACACAGCCGCATGCCCGTGGACTATATCCGCAGCGGCAATCTATGCCCTCTGCTGGCGAAATATCCCGAAGCCCGCTTCGTCCTCATGCACATCGCCTACCCGTATACCGAAGAGCTGGTCGCCCTGGCCAAGCACTACCCCAATGTCTACGCCGACCTCTGCTGGGCCTGGAGCATCAACCCCTACAGCTCGATGGAGTTCGTCCGCCGCTTCATTCACGCCGCCCCGGCCAACAAGCTCTTCCTCTTCGGCGGAGATACCGGCTACCCCGGCGCCGCCCTCGCCTACGCCATACAGGCGCGCACCTGGTTCACCAGGGTCATGCAGGCCGAAATCTCCGACGGCCTCCTCACCGAGGCCCAGGCTATCGACCTGGCCCGGCGCTTCATGCGCGACAACCAGTATGAATGTTTCCGCGTTGATGAAAAGAAGGAAACGATCCGCGCCGCCGCGGCGCAGTGACCAGCGCCGAGGAGCCGGACCCTATGGCCGACAGTCGTCCCAACATTGTCCTGATCATCACCGACCAGCAGCGCTTCGACACCATCGCCGCGCTCGGATTCGACTACATGGAGACCCCCAACCTCGATCGACTCGTGCAAGAGGGGGTGAGCTTCACCAACTGCCACATCACCGCGCCGTCGTGCGCACCCGCCCGCGCCAGCCTCTTCACCGGCTACTATCCCCACACCACCGGCATCCTCAAGAATGGCGACCGCTGGACCAGCTCCTGGGTCGAGGACCTCAACGCCGGCGGCTACCACTGCCTCAACGTGGGCAAAATGCACACTTCCCCCTTCGAGACGCCCCTCGGCTTTCACGAGCGCTACGTCGTCGAGAACAAGGATCGTTACCTCGAAGGACGCTACTACTACGACGAATGGGACAAGGCCCTCCGCGCCCGCGGCCACGTCAAGCAGCAACGTGTTCTTTACCGCCAGCGCGACGACTACAATGAAGCCCTCGGCGCCTTCGACTGGGAGCTGCCCGAAGACCTGCATTCCGACATGTTCGTCGGCGATTTTGCCGCCTGGTGGCTTCGCAACAAGCCCAAACCGGACGGACCCCTCTTCATGCAGGTTGGCTTTCCCGGCCCCCACCCCCCGTACGACCCAACCCCCCGCTTCAGTCAGCCCTACATGGACAAGGACCTGCCCCTCCAACCCGTCACAGAGGAGGAGCTCGCCGGTCAGCCTCCCCCCTTCCTTGAAATGCGCGCCCATAACGCCGAGGTGGACCACGATTCAGTCATGCACCTCCTCGACCCAACACCGGAACAACGCCACCGCCAGCGCGCCTACTACATGGCCAACGTCTCGATGATCGACGAAAAAGTGGGCGAGCTGCTGGCCGCCCTTGAGGAACAGGGTTACTTGGAAAACGCCGTCGTCATCTTCACCTCGGACCACGGCGACTGTCTCGGAGATCATGGCCACAGCCAGAAGTGGACGATGTACGACACTATCACCCGTGTGCCCACCATTGTCTGGGCGCCTGACCGTTTCGCAGGCGGCCGCTCGCTCGATCATCTCTGTTCTCTCTTCGATCTGGGGCCCACCATTCTCGAGCTCGCCGGCCTCGAGGCGCCGGAGGACTTCGCTGCCGAATCTTTGTTGCCTGCTCTCGCCGGCGAGGACTGGCCCGGCCGCGAAACCGTCTTCGCCGAGCACTGCCGCGATGGCCTCCTGCCCGCCGAATACATGTCCATGGCCCGTACCAAGGACTGGAAACTGGTCCACTTTGTCGGCGAACCATACGGCCAGCTCTTCGATCTTGTAAACGATCCTGAGGAAGTCAATAACCTGTGGGACGACCCCGACCACGCAGCCCGCAAAGAAGAGCTTCTCCAGACTCTGCTGAACTGGCGAATCCGCAGCGGCCTGAACGCCAAGGATTGGGCGATAAACAGCCGCTAGAGGGAGATCAACATGAAGATCACCGATGTCCGTACCATTTTCGTTGACCGCTATCTGTTCGTTGAAGTGGACACGGACGCCGGCATCACCGGTCTCGGCGAGTCCGGCGCCTGGGGTTTCCTCGAAGCCTCAGCCGGCGCCGTCGAGACCTTCAAGCGCTACTTGATCGGCCAGGATCCCCTGCGCATCGAGCACCACTGGCAGTACCTCTACCGTTGGAGCCACTTCCGCGGCGCCGCCGTTATGGGCGCACTCAGCGCAGTCGACATCGCCCTCTGGGACATCGCCGGCAAGCACTTCGGCGTGCCCGCCTACCAACTTCTCGGCGGAAAAGTGCGCGACAAAGCTCGCGTCTACTACCACGTCTTCGGCGAAACCAAGGAAGAGCTGATCGCCGGCTGTGCCGACGCCCGCGCCCGCGGCTTCACCGCCGTCGGGCACCTCACCCCCTTCCTCGACGACAGCCGCGACCTCCCCTACTTCAAGACCCACGTCGACATGATCGAAGACGCCATCGAGACCGTCGCCGCCTACCGCCAGGCCGTCGGCCGCGACGTCGACCTCTGCATAGAGATCCACCGCCGCCTTACCCCCAGCGAAGCAATCGTGCTCGGCCGCGGCATCGAACCCTACCATCCCTTCTTCTATGAGGACCCCGTAACGCCCGACAACCTCGACGAAATGGCACTCGTGGCCTCCAAGATCGGCATCCCCATCGCCACCGGCGAACGCCTGCATAGCATCTGGGAGTTTCAGGCCCTGCTTCAGCGCGGCGCCGTCCAGTTCGTGCGTCCCGACGTCTGCATGGTCGGCGGCCTGAGCCACGCCAAAAAGATCGCCGCCCTCGCCGAAGCCTTCCACGTACAGGTCGTCCCCCACAACCCCCTCAGCCCCGTCAGCACCGCCGCCTGCATCCAACTCGCCGCCTGCATCCCCAACTTCGCCCTCCAGGAATACCCCATAGGCGAAAACGAACCGCCCAAGAGCGAAATCGTCAAGACCGCCCTCACCCAGGAAGGCGGCTTCCTCATCATCCCCGACGCACCCGGCATCGGCATCGAGCTCGCCGAAGACGCCGCCGAGCGCCATCCCTACGCCCCGCGCGCAGTCAAAACCCGCCTCCACGCCGACGGCTCCGTGGTCGATCAATAGCCACACCTTCCAGTGCCTATGATTCAGCTTCAGCCCTGTCACTACTTTCAGTCGACAGATCCGGCAACTGTCAGCTCCGGCCCTTCAGGACAAACCGTCGCACTGCCCACGCCACCCCTTCATCATCATTGGTTGGACCGACGACTGTGGCTGCATCTTTCACCTCGGGCGGCGCATTGCCCATCGCAACGCTAGTGCCTGCCGCGGCAAACATCGGCATGTCGTTGGGGTTGTCACCGATGGCGAGGACCTGCCCCAGAGGAATATCCAGCTTACCTGCCACGAGGCGGAGCGCCGTACCTTTGTCGGCACGAAGGGGAAAAATACACAGCGAATGCAGACTGCCGTCGGGCTCGAAATACGTCTCTGCGCGGCACGCTTGACTGTACCGCGCTACAAGTTCCCCTGCTGCGGCAATCGCATCCCTTTCATTCAGAATCATCCGTTTAGGCTCTGCGACCAAGGCTTTCTCGTTTGCTGAAACAATCACTAGCTGTGAAGTGCTTTGACTGCCTTCCAGCCCTGCGATGGTCCTGTTCTCCACAGGCCCGAGGGCCTGCCCCGGCCTCTGCCGCAAGTAACTGCTGTTTCCCACACTGGTGCTAACCTCCCACCCATTGCGATCCGCGAGCCGGGCAATCGCACGCGCGACCTCCATCGGAATCGTGTAAGAAGCCCAAATCGGACCTGTAGGAGACCCAAAAACCTGCGCCCCATTTGTGCAAATCATTGGATCGCTCAACCCTAGTTGTGCACACAGTTGCTGAACGCCGGCAGCGTTTCGCGTAGTATTGATTACGACCCGAACTCCCGCTTTAGCAGCAGCCTGCAGCATCCGTACGCCCTCGGGCGCGGGCATGCCATCACTGCGAAACAATGTACCGTCAAGATCAACTGAGATGATACCGAAAGAGAAGCTCCCGTTCATTGCTGCTTCCTCAATAAAGAAAACTGAGTGCGCTCCGCCCCTGTGCCATACTGTCCCTGACTTTCGTGCAGCACTGACAACCGTTTCGCCTGGTTCTCCGATGTTCAAAGAGTCTCGCAGAAAACGCTGAACCCATTGCCACGCGACTGCTGGTTAACCTAACCCCTGAACTGTTCTCCTGCCAAATTCACTGACCACGATCTTGTCCTCCTTCCCGTAGCCAATGAGAGCCTCTTCATAAACCCTTCTCTCTGATTTGCCTTAACTAGAAACCACGTGTTATATTTGCCTCCATTATGAGAATTGATGCACGAGAACCACGCATCCCAGTTCATTTCACCACCTCCGGCATCTCCGTCGGCGGCCTCCTCGCTCTTAGATAGCCCGCGCCAGGGCTCTGAGTACCCCATGCCCTGTTCCTGAGCGGGCGCAACCACCAACAACGATACGGAACATGAATCGCAAAGGCGCGCGCATGTTTGTCATGTCGCGTCGCCAATGTTTTCAGAACACTCTTCGTAAGAAGATACCAATACAAGAATCCTCCGTTACAGGAGACACATACCATGTCCGACAGGTACAGACATACGGAAATCGAACCAAAATGGCAGGCCGCCTGGGAAGAACAGGGCCTCTATGACACCGTCGAAGACCCGGCAAGACCCAAGTGGTATGCCCTGACGATGCTGCCTTATACATCCGGAGATCTGCATACAGGTCACTGGTACGCCATGACGCCTAGCGACGCAGCCGCCCGTTTTCGCCGCATGAGTGGCTACAATGTATTCTTCCCTATCGGCTTCGACGCCTTCGGCCTGCCTGCCGAGAACGCCGCCATCCAGAACAACGCCCATCCCCAGGAGTGGACCTACAACAACGTCGAGCGCATGCAGGGCCAGCTCCGTCGCATGGGCGCTATGTGGGCCTGGGACCGCGAAGCCATCAGCTGCGACCCCGAATACTACAAATGGTCCCAGTGGTTCTTCCTCAGGCTCCACGAAATGGGCCTGGCCTACAGGGAGTTCGCGCCCGTCGACTGGTGCCCCCAATGCAACACCACACTGGCGCGCGAGCAGGTCTGGGGCGAAGACCGCCACTGTGAACGCTGCGATACGCCGGTAATCAAAAAAGATCTGAACCAGTGGAAGTTCCGCATCACAAACTACACCGAGGAGCTGCTGGACGACCTGGACATAATCGATTGGCCTGAACCCGTGAAGGTGATGCAGACCAACTGGATCGGCCGCAGCGACGGCGCGCAAGTAACCTTCAGCACCGAGGCCGGCGACCCCATCGAAATCTTCACCACAAGGCCCGACACGCTCTGGGGCGCCACCTTCATGGTGCTGGCTCCCGAGCATCCTCTGGTCGAAAAAATCACCACCGACGAGCAGCGCAGCGCCGTCGAAGAGTGTGTCGAACAGGCAAGCCGCCTCGACGAGATCGCACGTACTGCCGAGGACAAGGAGAAAACCGGCGTCTTCACCGGCGGCTACGCCATCAATCCGGTCAACGGCGAGCGCATCCCCGTCTGGGTCGCCGACTACGTGCTCATGGGCTACGGCACCGGCGCCATCATGGCCGTACCCGGCCACGATGAACGCGACTTCGAGTTTGCCAAAAAGCACGACCTGCCCATCGCCCTCGTCGTCCAACCACCGCCCGACAGCGAGGCCGGCCGCGTACGCACCGCCGACGACCTGGAGGCTGCCTGGCCGGGCGATGGCGTCATGATCAACTCCGGTCCGATAGACGGCACGACTGTGGGCAAAGAGGAAGGGCAGAGCGTCAAGGCGGCCATCGCCTGGCTGGAGGAAAACGATAAGGGGACCGGCGCCGTCAACTATCGCCTGCGCGACTGGCTGATCAGCCGCCAGCGCATGTGGGGTACCCCAATTCCCATGATTCATTGCGACACTTGTGGGACGGTGCCCGTTCCCTACGCCGACCTGCCCGTCCGGCTGCCCGACGACGCCCAGTTCAAGCCTACCGGCGAGAGTCCGCTCAACTATCACGAAGGCTTCCGCTACGTCAAGTGCCCGCAGTGCAACGGCGACGCCGAACGCGAGACCGATACCATGGACACCTTCATGTGCTCCAGCTGGTACCAATACGCCTACGTCGATCCCTACCACAAGGCGGGCGAGCCCCTGGCCGTGGACGACACGCCTTGGGACAGCGGACGCGGCAGCTACTGGCTGCCCGTTGATCAGTACACCGGCGGCATCGAGCACGCCACCATGCACCTGCTCTATACCCGCTTCTTCACCAAAGCGCTGCGGGACATGGACGTAGTCGACTTCGACGAACCCATGCTGCGCCTGTTCAATCAGGGCATCATTCTGGGACCTGACGGTGAGCGCATGTCCAAGAGCCGCGGCAACGTCGTCAATCCCGACGAATACGTCGACAAGTACGGCGCCGACACCGTTCGCGGCTACCTGATGTTCATCGGCCCCTGGGAACACGGCGGTCCCTGGGATCCAAGCGCCATCGAAGGTGTGAGCCGCTTCCTGTACCGCGTCTGGGGTGTCACTCTGGACGAACCGGCATCGAACAGTACCGGGAGCGCGCCGACCGAAGCCGACGTCCGCGGCCTGGAGCGCAAGCTGCACCAGACAATCGCAAAAGTGTCCGAAGACTTTGGCAGCTTCCGATTCAACACCGCCATCGCCGCCCTGATGGAGTTCAACAACTATCTGATCCGTGTCAAGGACACCTTCACAAGCACACAGTGCGGTGAGGCAGAAAGGGGAATCTGGCAGGAGTCAGTTCGCAATCTGCTGCTGATGATGGCCCCCGTCTTTCCTCACGTCAGCGAGGAGCTCTGGCAGCGGCTGGCGCGAAACGGTGAAGGCTCTAGCGTTCATATCCAGGGATGGCCACAGTCTGATCCGGAAAAGGCCAAAGAAGAAGAGATAACCGTAGTCGTCCAGGTCAACGGCCGTGTGCGCGACAAGCTGAGCGTGGCGCCCAATACCGCCGAAGAAGAGCTGGAAGCGATGGCCCTTGCTTCCAACAACGTGCAGCGCTGGATGGACGGCAAACAGGTGCGTAAGGTCGTGGTGGTCGCCGACAAACTGGTCAACATAGTAATCGGATAACGCCATGAAAGTCATGATCGACCTCTGTGTCGTACCCATAGGCGTCGGCGTCTCTGTCTCTGAGTACATCGCCGCCTGCGAGCGCATTCTCGACGACGCCGGCCTCAGCCATCGTATGCACGCCTACGGCACCAACGTCGAAGGCGAGTGGGACCAGGTTTTCGCCGCCGTCAAGCGTTGCCATGAAGTTGTGCACGAGATGGGCGCGCCACGCATCACAACCAGCCTGAAAGTCGGAACCCGCTGCGATCGTGAACAAAGCATGCAGGACAAAATCGACAGCGTGAACAGTAAGTTGGAACGAGGTGTCCAATGAGTGAGGATTGTATTTTCTGCAAAATCGTCGCAGGGGAGCTGCCCTCGAAACAGTTCCATCAGGATGAATTGGTAACAGCCTTTCAGGACATTTCAGAGCAGGCGCCTGTTCACATACTGATCGTTCCCAATCAGCACTTCAATGATCTGGGAGAAATGGGTGACGCCCAGGCAGAAACTCTGGGGCGAATTGCCCAGGTCGCCGGACAACTGGCTGCGCAGGAAGGCGTGGCCTCTGACGGCTGGCGCCTTGTTACAAATGTCGGCAGGCACGGCGGCCAGGAGGTATTCCACACCCACTTTCACCTGCTTGGCGGACGTCCTCTAGGCCCCCTTCTGACGCGCTGAAAAGCAGCTGTCCCTGTCAGAGACATGCAGAGGCAAGGCGAATCACGCCTTGCCTCTGCGTTTTCCTCTTTTCGGGAGCAGGCAACTGGCCGGATCTATCTCCCTGGGAGTTAGACTTTGGCCCGCCTTCGTGGTCGTGTCTTCACTTCACCACGGCCATCGCCAGCCCGTCCGGATAGGGGACCACCGTGCTGGTTAGCCGCTCGTGTTGGCTGAGCGAACGCGCAAATCTGCGCATCCCCTGCACCCAGTCCCAGTCCTGCTTCTCAGGATCCACCAGGCTCCCCCACATCTCTACATTGTCTCCCAGAATGACCGTGCCTGGCCGGCTGTATTGGAGCGCATAATCCAAATATCCCGGATAGTTTCCTTTGTCTGCGTCAATGAAGACCAGATCGAATGGAGCCTCCTCCGACAAGTGCGGCAGCGATTCGAGCGCCGGACCGACCCGCACTTCGATCTTGTCGGACAGCCCCATCCTGTCCCACTGCTTGCGCGCGAAGTCGGCGTGCTTCTGCTCCAGTTCCAGCCCAATCAGCTTCCCGCCTTCTGGCAGAGCACGCGCGATCCATGTCCCGCTGTACCCGCCCAGCACACCAATCTCCAGCACCTTTCTGGCACCCGTCAACTGCACAAGCAGCTGAAGAAACTTCCCCTGCTCCGGCCCGATACTCATACCCGGGATCCCTTCAGACTCCGCCTCTGCCTGCAGCCTGGACAGATCCGCGTCGTCGCTGTGAAACAGGTCACGCAGAAACTGCTGATATGAATCAACATTCGCCTGTTTGGACATCTGTATTCTCCACTATTCACGTCATTGGCAGATTATTTCAAGAGCGCCGCGTCCAGAGCGTCGGCAACAGTGCGCGCACCGATAACTTCGATTTCTGAGGGAATGTCTGACGAGCCTCCCTTGCCCTTGTCGTCCGCCCCAATCTGTCCCGATCGCGCACCTTTCCGCCGCAGGGCATGACGAGGCACGATCGCACGCCCGAAGCCTAGTTTGGCCGCCTCGTGCAAACGCAGCGCAAGCTGGCTCACACTGCGCAGCTCTCCACTCAGACCAATTTCCCCGATGAGAGCAACCTCGGCGGCAACAGGAACATTTCGGTAGCTGCTGCAAATGGCCGCCGCCACCGCCAGGTCAGCGGCCGGCTCACCAACGCGCAGCCCCCCTATGACATTCACGAAAACGTCCTGCGCGCTCAACGAAAGACCTAGCCTCTTGCTCAGAACAGCCGTCACCAGCAGCAGCCGGTTGAAGTCCACGCCGTTCCCCGTGCGCCGCGGTTGGCTGAACGCCGTCGGGCTTGCCAGCGCCTGTACCTCAACCAACAGTGGCCGGCTACCCTCCATCGGCACCGCAATCGCGCTGCCCGCCGCGTTTGGCAGCCGTTCAGCCAGAAACATCGCCGAGGGGTTGGCAACCGGAGCCATTCCCCGCTCCGTCATTTCAAAGACTCCCACTTCATTCGTGCTTCCGAAGCGGTTCTTGACCGAATGCAACAGGCGGTAAGCATGAAACCGCTCTCCCTCCAGCTGCAGTACCGCGTCCACCATATGCTCCAGCACGCGCGGACCCGCAATTGCCCCCTCTTTGGTGACATGCCCCACCAGAAACAGTGGGATATTGAGCTGTCTGGCCTGTCGCAGCAGATGGGCCGCGCAATCTCGTACCTGGGCAACCGACCCGGCTGCACTGCCGCTCGCGCTGCTGTGGATCGCCTGCACCGAATCAACGATCACCAGGGAAGGCCTCACCTGCCCAATCTGCGCCAAAATCTGTTCCAGGATCGTGTCCGCCAGAATCAGCAGACCGCCCTCGTCCAGACCAAGCCGCGACGCACGCTGCCCTATTTGATACGCGCTCTCCTCAGCGCTCACATATAGAACCCGTCCAACCTTGCGCGCCACCTCCGCAGCCGTCTGGATGAGCAGCGTACTCTTTCCAATCCCGGGATCACCGCCCACCAGGATTCCGGAGCCCGGCACAATACCGCCCCCCAGCACGCGATTCAATTCCGCGTTCTCAAGAACAATGCGTCGCGACGGCTCACTGGGGATCTCCGGCAGTGCCAGCGGAGTAGGTGCTTGGAGGGAACTGCCGTCGCCCAGCGCCATCGCGCTCTCTTGGATTCGGCTCTCCTCAAGTGTGTTCCACTCGCCGCAATCCGGGCATCTTCCCATCCACTTCATCTGCGCACTGCCGCACTCACTGCAGACGAACTGAGTCTTGACCCTTGTCGCCACAGACACCAACCCTTTGCCCCGCTAAGCCGGCACCGGAAATGCCTTGACCATCTCTAGCACCTCGTCGCGCACCGATTCCTGTAGCGCCGTTTCTTTGGGCTCGCGAGCAATCGATGCTATCCATCTGCCGATCTGTTCAAACTGGCCCTGCTTCATCCCCCTCGTCGTCGCAGCAGGAGTACCCAGCCGGATACCGCTCGTGACCATTGCCTTCCGCGTGTCGAAAGGGATCATGTTCTTGTTGCAATGGATTGAAGCATTGTCGAGAGCTGTCTCGACCACCTTGCCGTTGATCTCCTCGTCGTCCAAACTGCTCAGGTCGACCAGCAGCAGGTGATTGTCAGTCCCCCCGGAAACGCTCCGCAGTCCTTCAACCCGTAGCGCGTCGCTCAGCGCCTGCGCGTTGTCCAGAATCTGCTGTTGATACGCCTTGAACGCCTCCGTCTGCGCCAGCTTGAATCCGACCGCCTTCGCAGCGATGATATGCATCAGCGGCCCGCCCTGAATTCCGGGAAATACTGCGCGGTCGATCGCCCTCGCATGTTCCTTCCGACAAAGAATAAGACCGCCGCGCGGCCCGCGTAGCGTCTTGTGCGTCGTGGTCGTGACAACGTCGCAGAACGGCACCGGATCGGGATGCAGTCTAGCCGCAACCAGGCCCGCTACGTGGGCCATATCCATCATCAGCAGACAACCAGCCGCGTCGGCGATTTCGCGCAAAGGCTGAAAGTCGAAATGGCGCGGGTACGCGCTCGCCCCGACCAGCAGCAGCTTGGGACGTACTTCCAGTGCCGTCTCCCGGATAACATCGTAATCGAGTTGCTCAGTTTCGGGATCGAGCCCGTAGTGGACGAAGTTGTAGTAATGCCCGGAGCTGTTCAGATGAAATCCATGGCTCAAGTGCCCGCCGTGGTCCAGTTTCATCGCCAGCACAGTGTCGCCCGGCTCCAACAGCCCCATATAGACTGCCGCGTTGGCCTGCGCGCCCGAATGCGGTTGTACGTTGGCGTGTTCAGCGCCAAAAAGGGCCAGCGCACGTTCGATGGCAATCTTCTCGGCGATGTCAACGTACTGGCATCCTCCATAGTAACGGCGCCCCGGATAGCCCTCGGCATACTTGTTCGTAAGCACGCTGCCTGCCGCCGCCAGCACCTCGGGAAAGACGTAATTTTCGCTGGCAATCAGTTCGATTCCGTCTGTCTGCCGCCTCCGCTCTGACTCTATCGCCGCGTAGATTTCAGGATCCCGCTCCCGAAGCAGCTCACGTGGATCAGGTTGGTCGGTCCAGGCGCAAAGGGTTGAAACCGGTGCCTGCAAGTCTGATATCATCTCGTTCATTCGTGTCCGCTCCAGTGTCTGCACAATCGCATGGCGCGCGTCAAATGGCCAGGCCGCGCCAGCAGTGAACATTAGCACGCAGCACGTGATTCGTCAATTTCCGCAGGATTATTGGGACATCAATTCCTGGCATTACAACTGAATTTTGGGCTGAATCCAAGTCACTTTGGCAGGCCAGATACACTGTTTGACCGGGTTGAAAAGCCGTGTGTTAGAATTGTCAGACCGAAAAACAGGCTTTCTCCTGACCGGGGAAAGGTGCCCGTACGGGGCTGCGAATTGGCAAGCCCGTACCAGCCTAGGAACCCATCTCCGACATGAGCGGGTTACACCGGATCAACCGCAGAAGAAAGAGATTCACAACCCTGGTCTTGGGGGCGAGAAACGCAATGTGCTCCACTGCCGGTCTTGGCAGCCAGCGGGAGCCGCTGCGCCTACTGGCTATCCTTTTTCTACTTGGCGTGATAGTGTTTCTCATAGCTGCCTGTCGGCAACACGAGTATGCCGGCACAGTCTTCGAAGAGGCCAACCTGGCCGCGCCAATTCGCGGCCAAAACTTTGACGGCGCCCCCTTCGAACTCGCCGAACTGATCGGCGACCCCGTCCTTCTCTTCTTCGGCTACACATTCTGTCCCGATATCTGTCCCCTGACCATGCTCGAACTGGCTGCCGTGAAGGAACTGCTGGAAAAGGAAGCCCCCGCTTTGGGGTCAGATCTCAAAGTCGTTTTCGTCTCTGTCGACCCGCAACGCGACAGCCTCGCACGACTAGAGCCATACATTCTCGCCTTCGATCCCCGGTTCTACGCAGTCCGCGTACCCGAAACCAAATTGGAGGCCGTCAAACAGGGCTACGGCCTGTACACTGGCGCCGCCGAAGGCCACAGCCTTGACGACGAATACTATCTCCTCGACCATACTTCGCGTATCTTTCTTATCGACAGAGAAGGGAACTGGCGGGCACTGTTCAGCGCCGACGTGACCTCAGAAGCGTTGGCCGCAGATCTGAAGGAGTTGCTAAGATAGTCGCTTTCGCAACCATCCTGAACGTAGGAGGTCTGTATCACCGGTGCGTACATTCATCGCTTTAGAGATTCCCCACCCTGTAAAGCAGCAACTTCAAGCGCTGCAAGATCGCCTGAAAGAGCTACCGTCGCTGCGCGAACAGCCGTCCTTACTACGCTGGACCAACACCCAAAACCTGCACCTCACGCTACGGTTCCTGGGCGAAACCGAAGAATCCCGGCGCCGTCTGCTGCAGAATGGACTGACGGCCATCGCGGCCAGACACGACCCCTTTTCGCTGTCACCTTCCGGGCTCGGCTGTTTCCGCTCTTGGTCAAATCTGCGCGTTCTTTGGGTGGGAATCGAAGGTGATGCGGAGGCCCTTTTGGAGCTGCAAACTGACCTGGAATCCTTAGCCCGGCAAGTAGGATTCCCGCCGGAACGGAACCGCTTCTCGCCCCACATCACCCTGGCGCGTACCGCACGCAATGCCGCGCGCCCCGCACTACGCGTGGCATCAGAACAACTGCGCCGCGCCGCAGAAGAGGGTGAGTCTCAGATCTGGATCGACTGGAGAGTAAGCGAACTGCACTTCATTCGCAGCGTACTGGGCCCGGGTGGCGCCCAGTACTTCAACCTGGCAACCTGTGCATTGTCCAACGACGCCTGAAACGCCTACTGAAAACGGGGTTCCTCCGCCGGTACTTCCGACGCCGGCCGCGCCGCCATCTCCTGTGAAAAGGAAGTGTCCCTCCGCCCGGCTCCCGTGCCCTCGGGCCAGTGCTGCTGCCTGCCTCGACTTGGAACCTGTTCCCTGACACTCTCGTCGCTCTGCACCGCCCTTCCTAAACCGTAGAATAGCAGGCCCAACGGCACACAGATGATGCTGCCGCTGACGAATCCCCAAAGTCCCAGTGCCACGATGCCAATAATCTGCGCCTGGAACTGGCCGAGAAAACTGCTCCGATAACCCGCGGCGGCCAGAAGACCCGTAACGCCCTGACCTTCAACGCCCAAATAGCTGCCGGCGCCCACCTGCTGCCAACCGGCCCCCGCAGCGCCGTCAGCGAATATGCCAACGCATACCAGTCCGATTGCCGCTGGAATCCCCGCGGTGGCAAAGATGCCGGCGCCGTCTTCGAGGCGGAATACTCTTTGCAGCGCGTATGTCACGAATGGAACACTGCTCCCGGCCAAAAGCCCTGTCAGCAGCGCGCCCGCATGTCCGGGAAAGGGCCCCGCTGCCAGTCCGGCGATGACCCCCGCCACCAGACCTCGCGCGCTCATCCCCGGATCGCTCGAACCGGTTACAAACCAGGTGTAGAGTAAGGGAACTGTCACGCCGCCAGCAGCGTAAAGCAGGCCGTTGACAGCCGTTCGCATCGCCGAATATGGGGTCGTCCCCGGCTGCTGTACCGGGCTTGCCCACACCCAGGCCAAAACGCCCGCCATCACAAACAAAGAACCCACGACTGCGAGCAGTGGCAAATGAACGATAGGAAGTTCAGTGCTGGCAGCCTGCCCCTGTGCCCTCGCCCGCGGCGGCCAAACCAGAAGTGCCGCCAAAGATGCTGAAGCCGACACCAGAAACACCGTGCCCCCGCCTCCGAAATCGACCAACCCGTGTCCCAGACCCGCGTTGTTCCCCAGCGCAGCCAGCCACCCTCCGCCCTGAACCCAGTTTCCAGCCAGCGGATAAACCAGCGCACCCACAACCAACGCGATGATTAGCGTTGCAAGCGCCGGGGCGCGCCCTCTTAGAGCCAGTACCGGCAACAGCGCTGCTGTCATGGACCAGGGCACGTGCGCCAGAAACAGGCCCATCGCCGCCGGTGTCGCCGCAGCGCCGGTCAGGAACCACCCATCCAGGCCCGCCGCAATCCAGCCTACGCCCCAACCCTCTGGAAGCGGGCTCCACCCCCTCAGCAGGCCGGATAACTCAGGGTGATCGGTATACACAAAACCGACACTGCCGAACTGAAATGCAAAGCCAGCCGCCCAATACCCCAACCCCGCCAGACAAAAGGCCGCCATGCCTCCCAATGCGGCATCCCACACTCTCTCCGCCCTCATACCGCATGCCGCAACCAGGACGATGCCAGCCGGCAGGAGGAAGGCCATCCCCGCAGCGGTCAGATTCCAAAAATATGAACTGTCCATAGAAACGCAGTACCTACGAGGGCCCAATGAAAAGCGCAGCGCGCGACCAATAGCGAAAGCGACCTGCTCGACAACCCCGACAACTACAACCCCTGCCGCACGGAACCGTAGCGCCACCCTTGATCGTTCACACTAGAATATCAGACAAACGGTAACCCAACAAAGCATACTGGGAAGACGAACTGACCGCGCGTTGGTCTTGGCTGTGCCCAGTGTTACAATTGGCTGGTTGCCGGACCACTGTTCAGTTGGGCCGCGAAAGCCTTCTACTAGGAAACCCCACCGTGGAAAGGGAAGCTGTTACTCGCCGCTTAAATAGACATGCCCACAAGGAGCCGTTGCTCCTTAACCTGACTCGAGCTTCGTTCCTGATTCTGGTTCTCTTCGTTCTGTGGGGCGTAGTAATTGTGTCTCGCGCCCACCTGACGGAGCAGTTTCTGGCCGTCGAACGACAGTCGGCTGCTCTGATCGATCCCGATGAAGGAGAGGACGCGCTGACTCCGGAGAACATCGAGGCGCAGATACTGGCCTTCACGCTGAGACTCCGCGAAGAGGAACTGCTAATCCCTGCTGGCGACGATCTTCGTCCGCGGGCATTCACAATCAATCCAGGCGAACCTGCCCGCTACATTGCGGCGCGCCTCGCCGCCGCCGGCTTCATCCACGATGCCGACCTCTTTAACCTCTACCTGCGAGTGGAAAAACTGGATAGAGAAATTGAAGCCGGCAACTTCATGCTGGCCGACTCCATGACCATACCCGAGATCGCCCGCGAGCTGCAGCAGGCTCGCTTCGAGGAAGTCTTGGTAACCATTCCTGAAGGCTTCCGGGCTGAAGAGATCGCCGAGCGCTTGGCCCAAAACTTCGTCATCGACGGCGAGCGGTTTCTGACAGCCGTTCGCCAGCCTCAGAGCCTTGGACTGTTGGATAACTACGATTTCCTCAGCAATCTCCCTCCCAGCGCCTCCCTGGAAGGCTATCTGTTCCCCGACACCTACCGTTTTCCTGTGAACGCTACCGGCCCGGAGCTTGTCCTGGCATCCATGTTGGACAACTTTGAGAACCGGGTCGGCGCCGGCGGTCTCAGTGGAGGCAGCAGCGGCATGAGCGGCCACGAACTGATCACCCTTGCATCTATCGTCGAACGAGAGGCCGTCCAGGATGACGAGCGCCCCTTGATCGCCAGCGTCTATATCAATCGACTCAACAATGACTGTCGCGATGTTGGCGGAACATATCTCCAGGCCGACCCAACGGTGCAGTACGCCAAAGGCACGACTGGCAACTGGTGGTGGAAGCCCCAGACGATTGAGGAATACGCCCAGGTCGAAAGCCTCTACAACACATATCTGCACCCGGGACTACCGCCCGGTCCTATCGCCAGCCCAGGCCTGCGAGCCATCGAGGCCACCAGCAATCCAACGCAGACGTCCTACTGTTTCTTCCTTGCGACCGGTGACGAAGGCCGCCATGTCTTCGCCCAAACGCTCGCTGAGCACAACCAGAATCTCGCAATCTACGGCTATCAACCCTAGGCGGGTAGCCCTCTGATGCATGACGCGACCTGGAGCTGGCTTTGGGCGGGTTCCGGGTGCTACGGTCACGCGAAACATCTGTGGTTGCAAAAACTTTCGCACCCCTAACTGTCTATGGTACGATGGGCCGCGCCCTAACCTTAGCTCGCGTCGTATTCTGTCTCTTGTTTTCCCTGTTTCTCCTTTCCTGCAATCCCACGCGGCCTGTTGTGAAGATTGGTTTGTTGGCTCCCTTTGAAGGACTCCACCGAGAGAGCGGATACGAAGCTCTTTCCGCAATGCGCATGGCGCTGGCGGATTACCCGCTCCAGCAGTTCGAGGCGCTGCCTCTCGCGTTGGATACCTCCGCCGACCCGGCCCAGGCCCGCCGCTCAGCCGCTAAAATGCTCCGCGACGAAACGGTCCTGGCCGTGGTTGGACCTCTGCAAGCGCGTCAGGTCTCTGCAGTGGCAGAAGTCATCGCCGCTTCAGGCGTGTCATGGCACCCGCAAACAAGACCGGCCTCAAGCGAAGCAGCGCAGACTCTGATCGAGACAACTATCTCCGAGATGTCTGGGACGAACATAGCTGTTGCCGGCCTCGACTTCGGTTGGCCTCAGAACGCCGCTGAACGGTGGTCCTCGAAAACCGGCAAGTCGGTCACCGCAGTCGACTCCGCCACCGGCGCTGCGGCAGCCGACGCTGTGCTCTGGCTTGGCGGTCCCGCTGAGGGCGCGGCGTTTCTGGGCGATCTGCGAACGCAGAGCCCTCTAGTGCCTTTCTGGACTACGGCCGTAGCCGGCGATCCGGTCTTTAATTCTCTGCTTTTGGAAAGGCTCGACGGAACTCCTCCCGGACCCGTCTATTGGGTAGTCGCCTTGGGGGAAAGTGCAGACCAGTATATAGAATGGTCAGCAGCGAATGCCGACGCATCGCCGACAGCCTTCGCCGTCTACCTCGCTACGCGGCGGGCTCTGCAGCAGATCGCCGAAGATGACCTCCCTTCGAACAAGCGTGAACTGGCAGTCTTCTCTCTTGACCTCGAAGGGAAAACCGGACTGATGAAAATCCTACAGCTTCCTTGACACGGAATCGGCCGGTGTGGCAGTCAGGCTCACAGAATCCGCACTGAATCTATCGCAGAATTTCGAATGCGCATTCTCTTCATTTCCTGGGAGTACCCCCCCAACGTGGTAGGTGGGATAGGAAGACACGTATCGGAGCTTGTTCGGGCATTTGGTGCCCTTTCAGGCGAACTAGCGCCTCCCTTCCACCTGGATCTTCTGACGCCCCGCACCGGCAACGCCCACCACCTTGAGGTACTGTCGGAATTGATAACCGTCCACCGGGTGGAAACCCCTTCGGTCAACCCCCTGGACCTCTTTAACAGCGTCGTCGACAATAACCGGTACCTGGTGTCAAAGGCAATGGAGCTGCATGGCACCAACCCATACTCGCTGATCCACGTCCACGACTGGTTGACCGCCTCAGCCGGTATCGAACTGAAGCACGCCTGGCGGATTCCTCTCGTTACCACCATCCATGCCACCGAAAGAGGAAGACACCAATCACACCTGCCCAGCGAAACAAGTCGCAATATCAACCAGCTGGAGTGGCAAGTTTGCTTCGAATCCTGGCGGCTCATCGTCTGCAGCTCCTACATGGCCGGCGAACTGCGCAGATTCTTCGATGTGCCGCTGGACAAAGTAACCTTCATCCCCAACGGCGTTGACGTCACCCCATTTCAGGCCTGCCCGGAGGAGCGAGTTCGCGAGCTGAAAGCCAGATTCGCCCCCAACCGCGAAAAACTGCTCTTTTACATCGGTCGCATCACCCCGGAGAAGGGCGTGCAGGTGCTGCTGCAGGCGCTTCCCTTCATTCACGAAAAACATCCCGACCTGCGTCTGATTGTAGCAGGCAGAAACAGCGAGCAGTTACAGCCGTTGGTCGATGAATTGGGAATCGGGGAGGCCGTTGAACTCTTGGGGTTTGTCGACAGCGAAACGCGCGACTGCCTCTATCGCAGCGTCGACGCAGCCGTCTTTCCCAGCCTGTACGAGCCCTTCGGTATTGTTGCTCTTGAAGCTATGGCCGCCGGCTGTAGCGTCATCGCCAGCGAAGTCGGCGGGCTGGCAGAGGTCGTCGACCACCGGCGCACCGGTCTCACTGTGCGAGTCAATGACACGCAAAGCATAGCCTGGGCAGTTGATCAGCTACTCACCGACCCGCTTCAGGCCCAGGCCATGCGCGCTCGTGCACTGCAGGAGGTCACACGCTCGTACAATTGGCTCACAATCGCCAAGTCGACACTGAACATGTACAAGTCAGTGGTGGCGCAGAGGCAGGACGTCAACTGGTGATCCGGTCCAATACGATTGCTCGCTCTGGTAAGTTATGTGCCGCATCAGAAAAACTGTAGGCCTTCAGAACACGTTCCGCCGCAAAACCGGCCGCATCCTCGTCAGCCGCATGCACGGTACACAGTCTATCCCCAGCTGAAACGCTGTCACCCACCTTCGCCGTCAGCACGATACCGACGCGGTGATCGATTTCGTCGCCCTTACGTTGCCGCCCCCCGCCTAGCGCCACCACGGCAAGACCGACTGCTCGCGCATCCACACCGCTGACAACCCCGTCCCGCGTCGCCTCTGCTTCTACGGTCACGGGCGCCCTGGCTAGCCTTTCCGGACTCTTGACCGCGGCCGCGTCACCGCCTTGCGCCGCCACAAACCGAACGAACCTGTCAAAGGCTGCCCCGGAGTCAATGGCCTCCTGAACGCTTCGCCTGGCTGCCTCACGTCCGGCCTCGTCTCCCGCCGTCTCCTGCTCTCCGTGCAATTCTGGGTCGCCCAGCAGAAGCATCTCCGACGCCACCTCCTGTGTCAACTGCTGGAAGTCGGGCGATCCTCCTCCTTGGAGCGTATCGATCGCCTCCCGGACCTCAAGAATGTTGCCCACCGCCCTTCCCAGAGGCTGGTCCATCGCTGTAACCAGCGCTGTCACCCGGCGCCCAGCCCCCTTTCCGATCGAAACCATCAGCTCGGCCAGCTCCTTCGCCTCCGCCGGCGACTCCATGAATGCCCCCTGACCGCACTTTACGTCCAGTACGATGGCGTCCGCCCCCGCAGCCAGCTTCTTGCTCATGATGCTGCCTGCAATGAGAGGCAGGCTCGGCACCGTGCCCGTGACATCCCGCAACGCATACAGCATCTGGTCTGCCGGCGCCAGCGTGGCCGTCTGGGCTGCCACCACCAGTCCCACCTCCCTCAGCTGGCGGCGAAACTGTGCAGTACTCAGACTAGCGCCCCACCCGGGAATACCCTCCAGCTTGTCGATCGTGCCGCCTGAAAAACTGAGCCCGCGACCGCTCATCTTGCCTACCGGTAACCCGCACGCCGCCGCGATCGGCCCCACCGTTAAGGTAGTCTTGTCGCCTACGCCGCCGCTGGAATGTTTGTCCACAATCAGCTTTTCCGACCCCGCCAGCTCGCGCAGATCGAGCCTCTCGCCGCTACCGGCCATTGCCAGCGTCAGCGCTGTCGACTCTGCCGCTGTCATGCCTCGAAAGTAGACCGCCATTGCCCAGGCCGCAATCTGGTAGTCGGGGACGGTCCCCTGAACGATTCCCTCCATCAGGAATTCCAACTCAGCGGCGCTGTGCTCGCCGCCGTCACGCTTCTTGGTGATCAAGTCGACTGCGTTCATCATGAATTTCTTTGGCGCCTTGCTCGTTGGTGGTAAACTTGCACAATGCTGCGACAGGGGTCGCCCATGCCGGATTTTCTCCTGCGCAGCGCGAGCCGGGTCCATTGCGGCCGCCCCGTATCGACCCCCGGACCGTCCCTTGCTGAACAGCGTTTCATTATCCAACCAGAGTGAAAAATGGGCAAGACAGTTACAGTGGTAGGAGGTGGACTGGCCGGCACCGAAGCGGCCTGGCAGTTGGCGCAACGGGGATTCTCCGTCCGTCTCTATGAAATGCGTCCCGTGCGGCAAACACCCGCCCACGTCACCGACCGTCTGGCTGAGCTGGTCTGCTCGAACTCTATGGGCAGCACGCTACCCGACCGCGCTCTCGGCATTCTCAAGAACGAAATGCTGCATCTGGGCAGCTTCGTGATCCGCACAGCCTTCAAACACGCCCTGCCGGCCGGACAGGCCCTCGCCGTCGGCCGCGATGAGTTCGCCGACGAGATCACCGGCCGCATCGCCTCGCACCCGCGCATCGAGCTCCTCCGCCAGGAGGTGACCGCCATCCCCGAAGGCCCGGCGATTCTCGCCACCGGCCCGTTGACCAGCGACGCCTTGACCCGCGCCGTCCAGACCCTTACCGGCCCCTACCTCTACTTTTACGATGCCATGGCCCCAATCGTCACCTTGGAAAGCATCGACACTACGATCGCCTTTCGCCGCAACCGCTGGGACAAGGCCGGCAGCGAAGGTACCGACGATGGCGACTATCTGAACTGCCCACTCGATCAGACAGAGTACGAGGCCTTTGTCGACGCCCTGCTGGCTGCCCCCAGGCTCGAACTTTCGGGCGCCGACAAGGAACTTGAACGCTACTTTGAAGGCTGCATGCCGATCGAGGCGCTGGCCCAGCGGGGCAAGGACGCCCTTGCCTTTGGACCGATGCGGCCGGTGGGTCTGCATGACCCCAAAACTGGAAAGCGCCCTTTCGCCGTCGTTCAACTCCGGCAGGACAATGTCGCCGGCACCCTCTATAACCTTGTCGGTTTCCAGACAAACGTGAAGTGGGGCGCACAAGCTGACATCCTGCGAATGATTCCCGGCCTGCAGGACGCCGAGTTCGTGCGACTCGGTCAGATGCACCGCAATACGTTCATAAACAGCCCAACGCTTCTGCGTCCCACGCTACAGTTTAAGGAAAGAGACGATCTCTTCTTTGCCGGCCAGATTACCGGTACCGAAGGCTATGTTGGCAGCGCGTTGGGAGGCCTCCTTGCCGGGATCAATATGGCCCGCTTACTGACCGACCAGCCCCCACTGCAATTGCCCCGCGCCGCCATGTCCGGCGCCCTCTTCCACTACATCACCCACGCCGCGCCCGATGACTTTCAACCCATGAAGGCAAACATGGGCCTCCTGCCTCCCCTCCCTGAGCGCGTCCGCAACAAGCGTCAACGCTACGCCGCCTACGCCGCCAGGGCGAAACAAGAGCTGGAAAACTGTCTTCTTGAGAAGGGATTCAGTCCGGTTTCCTGCTAAGGAGAAACGTCCCTTAATCAGCTACTAAGCCTTATTCGGTGCGCGACGCCGGACGAGGCGAGCGAAGGTGTTTCTCTCTCCTCACTCCTCTCCCCTCTCTCCTCGCATTTGGGCGGTCGGGCCTATTCGGCCCTCCCTTGTGCGGGGGCTCCGCCCCCGCAACGCCCCCTCTCCTGTCCGCGCCGCATAGAGTGTGTGGCTAATTTCACCTTGTCGTCCCGCGGCGGCCGGGCTTCCACCCCCCCCACCCCGCGTCTCGGCAGATTCCAAATATGTGCCAGCGCAGGCGAGGCAGCTCCCAAATATGCCGAACGTTCACCGCTATGACCATCGCCAGCCCGCTACAGAGATTCTGATGGTACATTCCCCCCAGACAGACCGCACACAGTACACACCCAGAACATGGCTTGGTAACTCCCTTAGCTGGAATAAACAAGGCCCGGCGTGAGCCGGGCCTGCATCTGCGAGGACACTATCTGACTGAGGTCGGTACGTCAAATCCAGTTATTCGGCCGCCCTTGCATTGACAATCGCCAGCAGCGCGTTCGTCTGGTCAAGCTTAACCTTATAGACTTCGAAATCACCGAAGTAGGCCCGGTCGTACTTATCGCCCTCGAACTCCCCGGTGAAAAACCAGCGCTTCGTGTATTGCATCGAGACGAGCATGCCTGTGCGTACGTCATGGCAAGTCAGACCATTATATACCGTCGTCCATCCGCTCTCCTCTGCAACTTCCGCTACCTGTTCATCGCTGCACCAGACCTCTATCTCTTCTCCCGATTCCAGGTGGAAGAGCGCATTGGCAATCCCGGGCCGGGGCCCAAGCCAGTAGTTGAAAAAGAACAGACCGGTCGAGTTAGGATAGCGCTCGGTACCCTCGATTCGGTCAATCTGGTGTGGCCACGTGGAATCCTCTCCGCACGCCTCCTCCCAGGTAACGATTCGATTGATCGCCAGCCAGCGAAGATCGCGATCGTTGTGTATCTCCGTTCTGGAAACGGCGGAGCACTCGTTCACCGCGCAGCGCCGCGATCCGCATTCATACTCCACATTCCACGAGGCCGCAAGGTCCTCTGGGAAGAGTGGGATCAGTGTCGGCAATGCCTCAGCGCTTTCATCCGGTGTCACCACAATCTGAGACATCCAGGCAGTCAGGGTAGTCTCCTCTTCTGCACTGTCCTCGTTGTCGATGCAGCAAACGCGCCACCATCCTTCAGCCGTCCGTCCGGTCGTGGTAAAAGTATCGCCTTCCACGGCCCGACCCACAATCTGAAAGTCGATACTGGGTCCGCTGCGAATGTTGGCTCTGGGTCGCCTTACCGTCAGAATCGCAGGTGCGGTACTCTCGCTTGGCGCTGCTTCTTCCTCTACCGGACCTTGCGAAACGGCTGCGCCGTTAACCCTCTCCAACGGCACCACCCCTGGAGGCAAGGCGTTCTCCTCTTCAACCTCAGCAACTTCCTGTGCCAAGGCCAGGTTGGGATCTTCATCAGGAATTGGAACGCACGCGGCCAGCAACACCACACTAAGGCCCAAGAGGGCGCACGTCAACACCCCGCGCTTCCGCATAGTAACACGCAACCACGTTCTTGTCTGTAGCAAATGGCCTGATCTGTGCATCAACTTATCGGCGCTAATCATCTCTGGTTTCGCCTTTGTTCATGAAACTTGCAACTTACTTGGCTGGGGACGGCCGGTGAGGAAATGTTCGGCGGCCCGCACCTGGCCGCCGCATTATTTGCTGGTGATTTACAGTATCTTCTGGGACTTCAGTATAGCCATGTTGTGGCGGAAAGACAATAGTTGTGTTCTAATGGAAGTCGTCCTTCTTGCCTTCCCATCAGGCACGAACATCAGCTGTTCGCCATACGTAGGCCTATCGTGCCACAACCAAACATTTTAATCTAAGAGCAAAGTGAACGGTCCTGCAAACAGGCGTAAGCCTCAATCCCACCCACTGCAATCTGCATCGGCATCCACTGGTCTCCAGGAAGTTCCGCATACTGAGGCCGCCAAGGATCTTCCGGGAGCCATCGCCCTTGACGTGAACGCATCCAATATGCACGCGGCAGCGCTTGCCGTCGTCGTGCCTACCTATAACGAGGCCGACAATCTGGAAGAGTTGGTCGAGACTCTCTTCACTTTGCCGCTTAAGAACCTGCGCCTGGTCATCGTTGACGACGACTCCCCCGACGGCACGGGCGCACTGGCCGACAAACTGGCGCAACGCTACAACCAGGTCCACACACGGATTTCGGTTATCCATCGACCGCAAAAGGCCGGACTGGGCACCGCCTATGTCGCCGGCTTTCAGCGCGCCCTTTCAGATGGCGCAGAGTACATCGTTCAGATGGATGCCGACTTCAGCCACAGTCCGAACTACATTTTGCAGATGCTCGGCGTCGTCTTCGCCACTGGCATGGACGTTGTCATCGGCAGCCGCTACGTGCCGGGCGGAACGCTGGACGAGAACTGGAGCTGGTGGCGAGGTCTTCTCAGCAAGTGGGCCAACATGTACTGCCGCACTGTCCTGAAAATCCGCGTACGCGACATGACCGCCGGCTTTAAACTCTGGCAGCGCAGGGCGCTTCAGGATATCAAACTGTACACTGTCAGAAGCAACGGATACATCTTCCAGGTCGAAATGGCCTACCTCAGCGAAAAGCTTGGCTTCCACATCATCGAGCTCCCCATCCACTTTGAGGATCGACGCGTCGGCCAGAGCAAAATGAATGTGTCGGTCAAAGTGGAGTCTGTCTGGCGCGTCTGGGAACTGCTGTGGCGGCATCGCAAACGTGTTTCAGGTGCCAGGGAGCCGCTGACTCAGCCTCGGCCAGTCATTGATAGCAGCCGGCCGGCCCCGCACCGTTAGATGCCGCCGCGCCGACTCGCCAACATAATGCACCGGCTTCGAAGCTTCCGCCCCGACCTGCTCGCCCTCGCCCTCCTGACCGTCCTGCCCCTTATCTGGTTCAGCCCGGTTCTATTCGCCGGTAACACGCTGCTGCCCTATGACAACCTCTACCGCTTCCAGCCTTGGCAATCTCTGCAACCCGACATCACGCCGCACAACGAGCTGCTGAGCGACCTCGTCCTGGAAAATGCAGTCTGGAAACTGCATGTACGTCGAACACTGCAGCAAAATGAGATCCCGCTCTGGAACCCGCAACTGTTTACCGGCGCACCCTTTTTCGCCGCCGGCCAGGCCAGCGCCGCCTACCCCCTGAGCGCACTCTTCTACCTCCTTCCTATTGAGATAGCGTTCGGGTGGTTCACCGCGATCCAGCTGGCCATCGCCGGGGTCAACGCCTATCTGCTCGGCCGCGTACTGAACCTGCGGCCCGTGGCCGCTCTCTTCAGCGGCGTCGCCTTTCAGTTCAGTGGCTTCATGGTTGTAAGCGTCGTCTTCACCATGGTCATCGCCGCCGCCTCCTGGCTCCCTCTCCTCCTGGCGACAATCGAAAGGATGATCCGGAAGCAGGAGCAGAAAGGCGTAGCCGGATTCCGCCCCATCCCCTATGTGGTAGCCGGTATAGGAATAGTCGGGTTGGTTGTACTCGCCGGTCACCCTGAGTTCCTCTACTATACGCTACTCGTTTCGGGTATCTACACCATCGCTCGCCTTCTCGTAGCATGGCGGAGACTTCAACACCCGGGTGGTGATCACCAGGCGCAGACGCCCTCCTCTGACCAACCCCGCCGCGAAGGCAAAAAAAGGCACGTCCTGCACGCGCTGGCCAAAATCGCCGCCTGGATCCTCCTGATCCCGCTCTTGGGCCTTGCCGCCGGCGCAGTCCAACTCCTGCCCCTTTATGAGCTGGTGCAGCAAAACTTCCGCGAAGGCTCCGCTTCATACCGGCAGGTCGTCGATTGGGCTTGGCCGGACCGCCACATCCTTACCTTCCTCCTGCCCGACATCTTTGGCAACCCCAGCCATCACCACTGGTTCGATCTCTGGGCTCTCCGCTGGCAGCCGGCGACCGTTAACTGGCTGGGAGAGGCCAGCAATACCATCTTCTGGGGCATCAAGAACTACGTGGAGGGCGGCAACTATGTCGGAGTCAGCACATGGCTGCTGGCCGCGCTCGCGGTCGGCGTCCCCCTCGCAACCTCCGTCTCCCGTTCGCGCGACCACAATTCCCGCATGCCGCATAACGCACAGAGTCAGCTACGCGTGCCTACGTTTCTCTTCTCCTCGCTGGCGCTGGTCTCCCTGCTTTTTGCATTCGGCACGCCACTCTACGCCCTCCTGTTCTTCGGCCTGCCCGGCTGGGACCAGCTTCACAGTCCCTTCAGATGGGTCTTTCCCTTCACCCTGGCAATGGCAGTTCTCGGCGGAATCGGATTGGAGCACGCCCTCTCCTTCAGCACGAATACCAGCAATCAACGTGTCCTCGCATTCGGGCGGCTCCGCATCCGCCTCACCTGGCTCGTCGGCCTTCTCGCCCTTTCTGCTGCTGCTGCGGGCCTGACCGCGCTCCTGGCCGTCGCCGCCAGTTACTTCATTCCTTCACCCTTCGTCAACCTCGCACAGAGGGCTGTGGAAGCATCCGATCTGGCCCAAGCGGCATTTGCCGATGGACGCATGTTCTGGGGATACCAGAGCGTCGGCATCGCCCGCTTCGGCGCCTTTGCGCTTGTGACCGGGCTGCTACTGTGGCGACTCACAAGAACGGATGACAGAGCTGCCAGGCGAGAAGAGACAGATGACGGCGCGCCCGGTAGTGGGAGATCCATGGCACGCCTCTTCACATTTCTTCCCTTCTCCTTCGTTGCCCTTCTCGCACTCGACCTATTCGCCGCTCATGGCACCTTCAACCCCGCCTCCGACCCAGCCCTTTCACCGCTGCGAAATGTGCCTCCCGTTGTCCGATTCATCAACCAGGAGGCAAATATAGGCTCAAATGACGAGATCCGCTATGCCCCCTTCCGCTTCACCACCTTTGACCCTCCTGGTAGCAAGACCTTTAACGCCAATGTCGGCATGTACTATGGATGGCAGGACATCCGCGGCTACGACTCAATTATTCCAAAGCAGTACGTTAACCTGATGAATCGCGTCGCCGACCAGAGCGGCGAACTGCTCTACAACCGCATCGCGCCGCTCTACGCATCCGCCGGCCCGGCCAACAACCACAATCCCTTCGCCGCGCTCGAGAATCCCTTGCTCGACCTTCTCGGCGTTAAGTACATTCTGTCGGAGTTGGTCGTCCCCAATTCAAACTCGTGGCGGAAGGTCTACGAAGATGACGCCCTTCGAGTCTATGAGAACCTCGAGGTCTTCCCCCGCGCCTTCATTGCTTTCGAGGCGGTCGTTTTGCCCGCCGCAGAGCAGCCGCTCCTCGAAGCAGACTTGCGTCAGATCGTTTTCATCGAGGAAGCGCCAGCCGCGAACGAAGCCCTCATCCCATCCAGTCCTGAGACGGCAGTCACCTCAATCAGCCGCTACACGGCCAACACCGTCTTCATCGACGTCAACCTCAGTGACAGAGGCTGGCTGGTCCTCACCGACGCCTACTTCGATGGCTGGACAGCCTACCTGCGGCCCTTTGGCGGCAATGAGAACGACGAACAGCAACTGACCATTCACCGCGCAAACTCGGCTTTTCGTGCCGTCTACCTGCCCCAAAGCGGCCAGTGGACCGTCCGCTTCACCTACAGCCCCATGAGCTTCAAACTCGGCCTCTATATCAGCTTCCTGGCAACCATGCTCAGCCTGTTGCTACTGCTGTGGTGGGCCTGGGGCCGCTTCTATCGCCCCGAAGCGACCGCCGGCGCAGCCCGTACCGTCGCAAAAAACTCCGTCGTCCCCATGGGCCTGAATCTGGCAAACCGGATTATCTACTTCGTCTTTGCCATGCTGTACGTGCGTATACTGGGCCCGGAAGGGACAGGACAATACGCATGGGTGATAGCCGTGTACGGCATTTTTGAAATCTTGAGCCGCTACGGCCTCGGTACCCTGGTCACTCGTGAAGTCGCAGCCGACAAGAGCAAGTCCAGCCTCTTTCTTACAAATGTACTGTCCCTTCGCACTCTCCTTTGGGCAGTCAGCATCGTTCTGATGGCTCTTGCCGTCGGGGGCTCCCGCTTCACGTCCTCAGTGGGCCTGGCATCCAATTGGGGAGGCTCTCTGGCAAACCTGTGGGCCTCATTCCTGGCCATGACGACGGGCTGGTCCGGAGTCGAAAGCACCTTGGGGGCGCCGGCTCCCATCGGCCTCGTAGAAATTCAAGCAGTCGCCGTCTTCGCACTGGTGATGCTGGTTGCCAACTGGTCCGACGCCTTCAGCAGTCTGTTCAACGCCTTCGAAAAGATGGAATACACCGCCGGCCTCGGCATCGCCATGGCCCTGCTTCAGGTAACGTTGGGCGCGCTGGTCCTTCTGCTCGGTTGGGGAATCATCGGGCTGGCCTGGGTGGCGCTGCTCGTCAACACTGTCCAGCTCATCTGGCTGAACTGGCTCGTTCGCTCAACGCTGTTCAGGCCCCAATGGAAGTGGGACTGGGCACTGCAGAAATGGATGCTTTCGACCAGCGGCCCGCTTATGATCAACCACCTCCTGGCCACGGTCTTCTGGCGCATCGACATCTGGATTCTCCGCCCACTCGTCGGGGCCGCCAGCGTAGGCCTCTACAGCGTCGCCCTCAAATACTTGGATGGCCTCAACATCATCCCCAGTACATTCACACTGGCCATATTCCCGCTGATGAGCCGCCTGGCCAGGCAGGAAGGCGCTGCCCTGCTGAGATCCTACACGCTTGGCGTTCGCCTACTGCTCATCGTAAGCCTGCCGCTGGCCGTTACGGTTACCTTGCTGGCCCAACCTCTTATCTTTCTCCTCGGAGGCGTCCAATTCACCTCCGCATCCAGCGAAGTCGCTCTGATTTCAGACCGCGCCTGCCAGGTGTTCGGGGCGATAAACGGGACCGTCAACTGCGAAGCGCTTTCTTCCAGAAGCGGCTCAGTACTGGCCCTGCAGGTAATCATCTGGAGCATCCCCATTGGCTTCGTCAACAGCGTGACCCAATACGTCCTCATCGCCGCCGACCAGCAGCGCTATCTGACCAAGGCCTTTGTCTTCGGCGTCGCTTTCAATCTGGCAGGCAATCTCCTCTTAATCCCCGTGTTCAGCTTCATCGGCGCCGCCGTCGTAACCATCCTCAGCGAAATCTGCCTGCTCCTCCTCTTCGCCCGCCGTGTTCACCGCAGCGTCGGCGTCACGCCCTGGCCGGATCTGGTCTGGCGGCCGTTGGTCTCCGCCGTCGCCATGGGATTCCTTCTTTACGGTCTGTCCGCGATCGGCGTCAATGAATGGCTCGCCATCCTGCCCGCGCTGGCGGCCTATGTCGGCGTCTTCGCGCTGATAGGAGGCTTGGCCGATGCTGACCTCCAGCTTGCAGCCAGGTCTCTGCTGCAAAACCGTCTCGCCTCGCAGACACAACAAGAGGCCGGAAGCGCATAGCCGAGGCGAAGCGTCTTAGGTGCTCCTGGCCTTACGCCGCAGTTCATCAACGAGCGCGCCAGGGCAGAAGCGTAAAGCCGTTCGCTTCCAACCATTCAGGGTCCGGCCCGTCCCAGCCAAACCGGTCAAAATCGATCCGACCGTCCGCCTCGAATCGGACACCCTCTTCCATCAGCAGTTTGCGTTGGCGGTCCGTCGCCAAAGGATCCCCCCGCGGGCTGACCCCTCCCTTAGCGTTCACGACCCGCTGCCACGGCACGTCAGTATCAGCCGCCAATCCGCCCAGCGCGTAACCGGCCATTCGTGGCGAAGCCGCCCCCGCAATCCACGCAATCTGCCCATAGGTCGCGACCCGCCCAAACGGGATCTCCCGAACGACCAGAAGCATCCTTTCGTAAATGCTCACCGCCTCCCCGCCCATCCTCTCTGCTCCCCGCACACCGCCATCCTTCTCTTGTATCCTGCCTAAGGCCGCTCCACCCTGATACTGCGCCACAACATCCGTACACTACCTCCCTGACCCCATGCCTTCAGTGGCCACTGACTACTGACCACTGACTACTGACTACTGACTACTGACTCCTGTCCCCTGCCGTGCACCGTTTGGCAAATCGTCTCGCCGCGACTATGCTTGCATCCATGAATACCTCGATTGCGGAGCTTCTGACCACTTGGGAGCTCTACCCTGGCTCTGCCGCCGCACTTCTGACTGTTTTTCTGCCTTACACCTTTTGCTGGCTGCGATTGAGGCGTAAACGCTCCCCTCTTGCAACGACTGCCCGCCTCGTCAGTTTCAGCGCGGGGACGGCAGCACTGGCACTGGCATTCCATTCGCCCCTGGTAACGCTTCAACAGGAGTTGCTCATCGGCAGGGCTGGTCAGCAGATGCTTATTGGGCTATTGGCCCCGCCCTTCCTTTGGCTAGCCTGCCCGGCCCACGTCATCCTGCGCGGCCTGCCGCCTTCTGCACGCCGCTGGACGGTGAGCAAGCTCAAAAAATCTACGTGGTCGGGGATTCTGATTCGCAGACTGACAAACCCACTTCCAATCTGGCTGCTGGCCTTCAGCGTCTTCCTGCTCTGGCATGAGCCGGTCTTCGCCAACTGGCTCCTCATCCGTCCGTCCGCCTATCGCCTCTGCCTGTGGGGCGTTTGGATTACCTATATGCTTTTCTGGTGGCATCCGCTGGGAACAGGCCCGCGCCTGCGGCAACCCATGCATCCCGCAATCGCATTTCTCTTTGTAATCCTCGGGGGAGAGGTCCCCAACATGGTAACCGGCGTCACCCTGGCATTCCGCAACACGCCCGCCTACAGCTACTATGCCGGCCGCCTGCCCCTTCCCGAACTGACCACGATGCAGGACCAAATGATCAGTGGTGGCATTATCTGGTTCTTCGGCAGCATCGTATACGTCGGTGTTGCCGTTGCCCTCTTGGGCCGCGTCTTCCGCAACTTCGAAGCCCCGCGGCCGCAGCCCATCAGCTGGGACGCAACCGAGCGCACAATCGCGCCCGGACTGGAACATCGGGTCCTTGGCCGATGACCCCAGCCGCCCCGCGAGTTCAATCGAACCGTCGTTCCAGGTCTGCCAGCCGTTTCGCGGCGCAGCTATTCGGGTACGTTCTCGCAGGCAGATGAGTATAACGAACCCACAACAATCCTACCGTCCCCAGCGCTACGACCTGAAAAACTCGCTCCACCCATCCCCATGAATAACGTAAGAAATCGATTCCTGCACCTGGCCGTCGCAGCCCTCCTCATTTCTGGCGCAATGGCGATGAGCGGTTGCACGTCCCTCTTGGACAATCTGTTCCCGCCAGGCAGCGGCGCCGACGGCCCGGCTAGAGTCAGCGTTCAGAGCCTGGATACCTCAGAGTCGTCTCAGGCATCCCCGGCTGTTGAAAGACCCGTAGAACCGACCGACGCAGCCAAGGCACCTCAGCCTCTCTCTCTCGCCCTCGACTCTCAGGCCCGAAAAGCCGTCTATGTCCCAACGCGGGACCTGCGCGATCTGGCCTTGCGCCTGCGCCCGGGAGTAGATTCCATTCCGGAATCGGAATCTTCCCCCGAATACGCCGTCGGGGACCGAATCTTATTCTGGGCTTCCAACGTTGACTCAAATGAGCACTTTCAAGTTGAGGCCGAGTTACTGTACAAAAATGAAGTCGTTTACCTCTGGGCCGAACTAGGCCACGAGCTTGACCTGGAAACCATGGCCGCTTCAGCCGACCGCTTCGCGCAAAGGATTTATCCGCAAGTGCGCGCCTTTTTCGGCTCTGAGCCCAGTCCGGGAATCGACGGCGACTCCCGCCTGCACATCCTGCACGCAACCCGCCTGGGACGCGGCATCGCCGGATACTTCAGCGGCGCCGACGCCTTCAGCGCCCTGGCAAATCCCTTCTCAAACCAGAAGGAAATGTTCTCCATAAGCTTGGACTGGCTACGTCAACTCCGTGACTATGAGCTCTACGAAACGGTTCTGGCGCATGAATTTCAGCACATGGTTCACTGGCACAACGATCGCAATGAAGAAACCTGGGTCAACGAGGGACTGAGCGAGCTGGCCCAGGAGGTCGCCGGCTATCCCCCCGACCTTGGCTTTGCCTACGTCTATGCTAGGCAACCGGACACCCAGCTGAACACCTGGAACATCGACCCCAATGACAACGCCCGCCATTACGGCAGTGCCTACCTGTTCATGGCCTACTTCCTTCAGCGCTTCGGCGAAGAGATGACACGCGCCGTCGTTTCCCAACCTGCTAACGGTACCCGCGGTTTCGACGCCGCACTGCAGGAGGCCGGCCTGAATCTCTCCTTCGAGGATGTCTTCGCCGACTGGGTCATCGCTAACTATGTCGGCGATTTCAACGCACTCGCCCGCCATGGCATTGCCGGCTACGCACAGTTACAGCCGCCTCAGCCCGCCCTGGCAGAATCGGTCAGTCGCTTGCCCCAGGGCACCAGGAATGCTTCCGTACGCAACTTCGGCGTTGATTACATCTCCCTTAGCGGACGCGGTAACGCAGCTATCCACTTTCAGGGCAACACAACGACTCGCTTTGCCGGCGTGGAACACTTTAGCGGCGGCCGCGCCTGGTGGAGCAACCGGGCCGACGATTCCGACGTTCACCTTACGCGAAACTTCGACTTCACCGATGTTTCACCCGGCGATGACCTGACCATGACCGTGCGCATGTGGTTTGACATCGAGGAAGACTACGATTACGGCTACGTGCTGGCCAGCCTTGACGCCCGAAAATGGGATATCCTTCCCGGCCAGCGCACCACGACCGCAAACCCGAGCGGAAACAGCTTCGGCGCCGCCTATACCGCCCAGAGCGCGCCTTCCCTTCTTGCCAGGACGCCCGGCTGGATCGAGGAGAACTATGACCTGCGGGCCTACGCCGGCAAAAGCGTATCCATCCGCTTCGAGTATGTCACCGACGATGCAGTGAACGCACCCGGTTGGTTTATCGACGAAATCGAAATACCGGCAATTGGGTACGCTACAAACTGGGCTGACGGGGAAAACGGCTGGGAGAGCGAAGGCTGGCTTTTGACCGACAATATTCTTCCGCAGGAGTGGCTCGTGCAAACCATGGTGTTCCACGAAGGCGCTCTCGCCGGCTTCGAACGGGCGTCTGTGGGCAGCGACGGCAGCCTCCGCATCGATCTGGATGGATTGGACAGAGAAAGTGAGGTTGTTCTGGCTATCAGCGGACTGACGCCGGTGACCACCGAGGAAGCTTACTACGAGTACGAAATCAGGCTGCGCCAGTAGCCCCAACCGGCACAGCCGATTCGGAACGCACCCCAAATGCCGGTTTCAATTCTCGCCTCGACCCAGAGCACGCCTGCGTATGATCTGAGAAAGACCTGCGCCGAGGACAAGCCCGGCAACTACGTCGCCGATATAGTGGATGTTCAGCGCGACTCTGGCCCAGCCGATCCAAAGTACCAGCAACGGCGCTAGCTTGCCCGCGCCCGGCCATAGAGCGGCTGCCCATGTCAATATGACACCGCACCGCACACCGTGCCCACTCGGAAAGCTGTGCTCATCAGGCCCCACCCCGTACAAAAAACGTCCGCTGCCCGGTCTGGGACGTCGCACCACCTGCTTGATCAGCATCGTCCCCGCTGCGCCGCCCGCGAACGAAATAGTCCAACCGATCAGACGCCTCTGTTTCTGCCGGCTGCCCCGCGATCGTCGCCAAAGAAAGAGCGTCACGAGCAGCCACAAGACACTGTCGCCCAGGTGCGCCCCGACATGTGCCAGCCAGTATAGAGGGTGACGCGCCGTCAGCTGATCTTCCTTCAGCGCCGCGCGGGCACTGTACACTTCATCCAGCCCGCTCAATCTCTCTAGAAGCCTTCGCATTCTCAGACCTCGCCCGGCCCTGCAGTTCGCCTCTGAGCACGCGTATTGGCAGGATGATCGGGATTCCTCTCCAAATACGCCCGCACCTGCACCAGCTGCTCCGGCTTGTCCACGTCCATGCCAGCCTCCGCCAGCGGCAAAACCACCGGACCCCCCCGCACGCCAGCGATCCGATAGGCGACGTCCACTATATCGGCAATGGCAAGGCGGCGCAGCAGAAATTTGACCATCGTAGGCAGTCCCAGTTTCCATATCAGCGCCAGAACGTTCTTGCGATTTTCAATGAAATACCGGATTCGATCCTGGATCTGGAAACCGGCCGATAGACGGCCCAGGTACAGATCGCTGCTGCAAAAGGCTCCCTCCCGCAGCGGCAGGTAGGTCCGCTTGCTGTCAGGAAACGCCTCTAGCATTACGTCCTTTCGAACAATGCCCCAGTAAACATCGTGCTCGTACGGTTCGCATGCCTCGATAAAGCGATCAACAATCTTTCCGGTCAAGAGCGCGATATCTGCCGAAAGAGCAATCACATAGCGGTCGTCCGCATTCAGTTCTCGGAGTTTGCGCAACCCGGCATTCTGGCTGGCCCAGAGACTGGGCTGGTTTGGCACATGATGCACCGGGACACCAAAGTCGATCTCGTCCGGCCCGATGCCAACGACAACGATTTCACCAATGCGATCGCTCTCCGCCAAAGCCTGTACGACATGCCACGCCATCGGCATCCCTACCAATGGCACAAGAGACTTATGCGCAACGCCGGCGGCTTCACTGACTCGATCCAGCTTGTCAGCATCATATCCGGCAGTGATAAATGCGTCGAACTGTTCCTGCAAGACTTCCCCTCTCTGCGTTAGACAACGCGCCTCTTGCACACAAATCTGCCCACCAAAAACTCAGGGCAGGCAACGTCCTTCTGCCTGCCCCGCTTGACTCTTCGGCGTCGGTCGACCCCGCGATGGGGCCTGCCTATCAATACTTCGACCGGTCGATTGCGATACGCAGCCGGTACTCTTCCGCCATCAACTGCTCGACCTCACCCTCCAACTGCTGACGCCGGCTCCGCTGACGGCGGCTATCTGCACTACTCGCGGCCTCCAACTGCCGTCGTGCTCTCGTCAACTCCCGCAGCACTTCGTGTTTACGTGCGATCAATGATTCCCGGTCATTCTTCATCGTTTCCCCAGTCCATCTCATCGAAATCTCGCGGCGCTCGCGGCTTGTAAAGCAGGAACGCCAGTCCGACTCCCAGGAAATACAGACTGATGAGCGGCAACATGACTATCGTCATATTGATGGGATCGATCGTGGGCGTGATCATCGCCGCCACAACCGAGATGATCACTATCGCCTGACGCCACATCCCCAGCAACCGCCGCCCGCTAACCAGGCCGATTCGTGCCAGAAACGCGATCACTAAAGGCGTTTCAAAGGAAACGCCAATCCAGAACACAATGCGCGTGAAGAATCCAACGTAGCGGTCGACCGTCCACTCCTGATCGATTACATCGCCAAGGAAATTCTGCAAAAAGCCGACCGCCACCGGCAACATGACGAAATTGGCAAACGCGGCGCCGCCGAAGAAAAGAACCATGAACCCAGGCAAAAGCAGGAACAGACTTCGTTTTTCGTGGGGATACAGACCAGGAGCAATGAAGGCGACGATCTGATAGACCAGGACCGGCATCGCAACGATCACGCCCATCACGAACATGACCTTGAAGAACACAAAAATGGTGTCCGTTGGGCCGATTGCTATCAGTTTTTCTTCGACTGGGCTTGTAATGAACGCGATGACCGGCTCGACAAATGCAATACTGCCGACGATACCAAACAGTAGCGCGCCCACGATCCAGATCATCCGGTTGCGCAACTCCGCCAGATGTTCGAGCAGCCCCATTCGGCTGTCATCAAACGGATCGGTATCTAGGGGCGTAGCCTGCTGCGTCACAGTTGGGTCTCCTCGCTACCCTCGCCGTCCACATCCTCCGTCACCGCAGCTACCGCCTCTTCATCGGACTCGGTGCTTCCCTCGCTCGCAACGACCCTGCTATCGGAGGCTCCCCCACCCGAGCCCTCTCCGTTACTGCTCATCTCAACAAGCGCTGCCGGCTCGCTCTTGGCTCCGGTCTCTGTGACTTCTGGCGCAGCCTCTTCCTGCTCCGACGCCTCGTCCTGCGCACTCTTCTGTGCCGCCACCGCCTCGCGCCGGCTTTCGGCCCGCCGCTGAGCGCGCTTGTTTCGCTCATCCAGATATGCCGAATCCGACCCACTGGCACTGGACTGTCTCTTCGCTCGCTGTTGCTTTCGTAGCTCCGAAAGCGTCTTTACGCCTCGCTTCTGCGTACTGCCGCTCCGTCTCGCAGCCGAGCCGGCCGATGTGTTTCTGGTCGTCACCTTGGCCGAACTTGCTTTGGGTGCTGACGGTATTGAAGTTCCCGCCGTCTTGATGTTGCTGTCGCTGCTACCCCCGCTCTGTTGCCGCCCGTTAGCCGACGCAGCTGTATTCAGGTCCGAAAGTGCCGGCTGGGGCGAAGTCTTCTCCTGTGCAGCCTCTTGGTTGGAGGAAGCTGCTGCTGCTTCCGCAGCCTGCGCAGGTTGAGAAGGCGCCGAGGTCTGTTTCGTCGTCGTAGTCGACGCTTGGCTGGCACCCTGTCCGATCGACTTTTCCTCTTCCTCCTCGTCGTCCATCAGCTGCTTCATATGGTAACTGGGATCAAGTTCGCGCAGGTCCCCAATCTCTTCGTTCACTTGGCGCGTCAAATCTCCCGACAGCCTCTGCAGCCGTCGAATGAAAAACAGTACGTCTTTGGTTACCTTGGGTAGCCTCTCCGGCCCAAGGAAGATCAGCGCAAAGATCAAAATGAATATAAATTCAAGGACGCCTATGCCGAAGATGCTGTTCATGCCAGATGTTACCGGCTCACTTGTCTGTACTTGGGTGGCAGGGAAATCTCTCGTAGCGCGGTGCCAAGAACACCGTTAACAAACCGGGGGCTGCTGTCGCTGCCGAATGTCTTGGCCAGCTCCACCGCCTCGTTGATGACAACCTTGGGCGGCGCGTCCGCATCTGGGCTCGACAGTTCAAAAATGGAAAGACGAAGTACGTTGCGATCGACGATCGCCAGTTTGCCCACCGGCCACTCCGGCGCATAACGCCCAATCAGCGCATCCAGGTCTGCCCTGTAACGAATGACCCCGCTCACTAACCAGTATAGGAAGGCAAGAGTCTCAGCGGCGTATTTCTCCTCTGCCTGGCGGTAATCCAGGGCGATACCAGGTCGGTGACCAGTACAGTCTACCTCATAGAGAACCTGCAACGCTGTGCGGCGAGCGCGTCGCCGTTCAGCCGGACGGCCAACCACGCTTTCGCCGCTACCGTTCCACCCGTCCGACACTTCCGTTTCAACCGCCGCCGCGCCGGACACTGACCTGGAGCCGCCCGTACAAGCTCCCTGGATCCCCGCGCCCTTCAAGCGCGCGCAATCCCCCGCACCGGCATTCGCTGGATCGGCTGCTGCAGGTAGCTCCATGAGTCGCTGCGTTTGGTCTATCATTGTCCCCTGTACGTCAACTCGCAAACATCACATCATCACCAGGCCGCCGTCTACCGACAAAACCTGCCCGGTGATGAATCCGGCCCGTTCACTCGCAAGAAATGCCACAGCCCACGCTATCTCCTCCGGCGAACCAAACCGCCCCAGGGGTGTGCGCGCAACCGTCTCTTCCTTCTGCTCGTCGCTCATCACGTCCGTCAGCGCCGTCGGCACAAAACCCGGCGCCACTACATTGACCGTGATGCCCCGACTTCCTATTTCCCGCGCCAGACTCTTGGACAAGCCTATCATGCCCGCCTTGCTTGCCGCATAGTTCGTCTGCCCGGCCTGCCCGGCCAGCCCGACAACGCTGGAAATATTTATGATCCGACCCCATCTTTGCCGGATCATGCCCCGCAGCGCCGCCTTGGTTACATGAAAGGTACTGTCCAGGTTTGTGCCGATGACCGCACGCCATCCATCCTCTTTCATGCTCATCATCAGCGCATCACGCGTCGTCCCCGCGTTGTTCACCAGAATGTTGACTCTGCCCAGCTCCCCTTCGACCTCCTTCACCAGCTCGGAGGCCCCGTCAAAACAGCCCACGTCGGCCTGAAAAACTGCGCAATCGCCCCCGGCCTCCCGGATCTCGGCAGCCGTCGCGTCGGCCCCGTCCCGGTTGCCCCGGTAGTTCAACGCAACGCGCGCGCCGCCTGCAGCCAGCTCCTTTGCAATGGCCGCTCCGATTCCGCTGCTACTACCTGTAACCAGCGCAATCTTTCCGCTAAAATCCATGGAATCCCTCGGTGCGGTGGCGAATGTGCCGCTATTCTACTACACTAAGTCCAAAAGAGGAACAGCCAAACTCACCGCGTGCATCCCAAAATGGGGCGAACTTTCGTATACCTCTGGAGGCAACCAAGCCGCGGTCAGTTCCCACTCCAGTTTCCACCAGAATAAGCGCCGTCTCTGACTACTGACCCCACCCCTTCATCTGACCACCACGTACAAAGCAGTTCACTAAAAACTGAAAACTCAAAACTGAAAACTGCTTTTTCGGGCGGTCGGGCCTATTCGGCCCTCCCTTGTGCGGGGGCTCCGCCCCCGCAACGCCCCCTCTCCTACAACACGCCTCATCGACCGGGTGTCGACATTGGTGACGGGTGCCTAATTGAAAGTGTCCAGCCAGACCACGTCGCGCCAGTCCCATCAACACTCTGTAGGTGCCTGCCCTCGCGCCCCCTCCATTTAACGGACCCCACGATTAGGCCAGGCCAGGCGCCCACACAGCGTCTCGCCAATAGCCGGCAAACATTTCCAGCCACCGCTGGCACTGATTCCCCGCCAGACTGTTCCCATCCCAAATCTGGGATGCACCTGACTCACCCTGAATGCACCGAGGCTTCCGGGCTGAAATCGGTGCCAGAACCAAGTGAGAGAAGCCAACTCAGTCCCGCACGCGGCAACGAACCGCTCCGTGCTCCTGTTCTCAACCGAACTCCCCCGCGAATCTCCGAACTTCGTCCGCGTTCGACACATTCACCCGCTGTCCCCTCCGGTGGATGCGCCTCATCAGTCCCGTAAGCACACTGCCGGGGCCGATCTCCACAGCCGTCTCGACACCGCCTTCGACCGCATGCTGCATCGAACTGGTCCACCTGACACTGCCTGTCAGCTGCGCGTTCAACTCCTGGCGGATCGCTGACGCGCTGTCAAGTGGCTGCCCGCTGGTATTGCCAATCACGGGAGCAAGCGGCTCCCGCACCTTGGTTGCTTCGATCCGAGCGCTCAACTGCGAGGCGGCCGGCCCCATCAAAGGGCAGTGAGCGGCAATGCTGACCGCCAGCGGCACGACTCGCCGCGCACCTGCACCCTCCAGCTCGGTAATGGCGGTCGCGATGCTATCCTCGTCACCGGAAATTACGACCTGCCCGGGACAGTTATCGTTTGCGACCTGCGCAACCCCAGCGCTTGCCGCAGCCGCCTCCGCACAGATCCCGGCAACCACGCTCTCCTCCAGACCGATCACTGCCACCATCCGCCCCGGCTGCTTCGCGCCCGCCTCCTTCATGAGCCGGCCCCGCTCGCGCACCAGGCGCAACCCGTCGGCCAAGCCGATGCAACCGGCCGCGGCCAGAGCCGTATACTCGCCCATCGAGTGACCCGCGAAATAAGCGGGCCGCGGCAGACATCCCATCTCCTCCTGCATGGCACGCAACGCCGCCAGACTCGAGGCAAACAGCGCCGGCTGCGCGTTGATCGTATCCGTCAGCAGGTCCTCAGGCCCTTCAAAGCAAATCCTGCTGATCGCCGCGCCCAGAACGTCGTCCGCCTCTGTGAACACCGCACGTGCGCTCGAGTACGCCTCGGCCAGTTCCTTAGCCATGCCCACGTGCTGGCTGCCCTGTCCTGGAAACAGAAAAATCAACGGCCTGGATTCTTCACCGTACGCTAGCGGTAAACTCATCTGGCTCAGGCTTCTTCTTCGTCCATGTCCACGACCTGCATTCGGCCCATATATGTCCCGCAATGCGGGCAGACCCTGTGCGGCAGCGTCTTTTCATTGCACTGCGCGCAGGTCACGAGTCGCGGAGCCCCGATCGCGTGGTGCGCACGGCGCCGGTTGCGCCGGCCCTTACTGATCTTCCTTTTCGGTAGCGGTCCCATATCCCGTTCTCCTCAGTCTATTCACCGCGAGGTTTATCTTGCAGCGCCAGCAGCGCCTCCCAACGCGGGTCGATCCCCTCGGCTTCAGATGATGTCTGCTTGCCCACCGTATCGGCAAGAGCAGACTCAGATAGCAACTGTATGTATCTTGGACAAGCATCTGGGTCGGCGCTGCCGCTTGCCGGGTCAATGTAGTCGCAGGCAGCTACGATCGGTACGGAGAGCCAGATGTTCTGACGCACAACCTCGGAAATGTCGAGAATGTGCTGCGCATCGATAAGCAGCGCCTCGTCAGTCAGGTCCTCCGCCTGACCTTCAAACTCCTCGGGCGAAAGAAAGCGCCCTGTCTGTATGTCTGTCAAGGGACGAAAGCTCTCGGAAAACTCGACCGACACCTGAACGTTGACCGGTTCCAGGCAGCGCCCGCACTGCAATGAAAGCGCAACGCGCAAGTCACCCGTGGCCAGCACACCGCTGTGAATGCGCAACAGCACCAGGTCTCCGGTCAGTTTGCCCAGCGGCGTCAGACCGCCATCGAGGTTCGTGATGTCATCGTCGAGCTCGTACTCTCTTGAAGCGCCGGTCGCCTCCTTCATCAGTTGTGCAACATTGAACTCCATCAACCGTTCCTCCTGCCCGGCTTCTGCAAGTACGCCTGGGCCCGCACCGAACTCACCTCGGCACGCCGACCCCAACTTGCACCCAGTGCAATATGCCTTCCAGCAACCGGCCGGGCGGCAATCTCCGCACAACGTGGCGACCGCACAAACAGCGATTATAAAAGGATGGTGGACGATCCGCCAAAAGTCAGCCGCTACAGTGGATGAGCCGGAATGCTAAACTGCACTGTACCGCCTCCCGATCGAAACTGATGTCGATCGAGGTGCTCCGATTTTGGAGGGAAATGAATCTGGATGGTATAAACACAGAGTCATCCTATGGGTTTTGTCAATTTTTACAATATAAACTGTGTAAATTGACAAAACCCATTTCTTGTAGTAAGATTGAACAAATACGTCTAAGCAGGCCTGACTAAGATGTGTGCTCTGCAACGCATCCGGCCCTGAACAGCAGGGAACAATCCAATGTCTATCGGTCCGGACCAGAACTCACCCGCATGGCAGATCCTTGAGTACCTGCAACGCAATCCTTCCGCAACCATCAAGGACTTTGAATCCTTACTGGGCGTGACGACAACGGCCGTCCGTCAGCATCTCAACGCCCTTCAGGCCGATGGCTATCTGGACCGGCGAGAGGAGCGCTCCGGAGTAGGGCGTCCACATTACATCTACGTAGCTACCGACGCTGCCCGGGAACTGTTCGCATGCCGCTGTGATGTGCTCGCTCTGACCATGCTCCAGGAAATGTACGGAATGGTCGGCGCCGAACAGATGGGCACCCTTCTGAATCGCGTCGGCGTTAGACTCGCAGAAAGGTACGCAGAAAGCGTCAGTGCGGCCGAACTGCAGCATCGCGTCGAGGAACTGGCCGGGGCTCTGAGTCGGCAAGGCGTACTCACCGACGTAACCGCGTCCGAAAGCAATACCATAGCCTTGAAGATGTATAACTGCCCCTATCACGACCTTGCAATCGCACATCGCGAGATCTGCGAAATGGATCAGCTGATGATGCAGCAGGCCCTGGGCGCAGATGTCTCTCTGGATGACTGCATTATGGACGGGCATGGCAGCTGCTCCTTTGTGATTACGCAGAGCAGTAACGCCGAACTTGAACTCGAGTCCTGAACCGGTCATTCGCATTGCAGTTTTCTTATCGTGTTGATCACGGCTGGCACCAGCCGTCACATTGAGGAGTCACGAAAGTCATGAGTACACTAGCAATTCAAGACCTGCACGTCTCTGTAGGAGATACTGAAATTCTCAAAGGTGTGGACATCACGCTGCACACCGGCGAGATCCATGCAATGATGGGACCGAACGGCTCTGGGAAATCCACACTTTCCTACGTGATCGCAGGTCATCCCCACTACGAAGTAACGCAGGGCGACATCCTTGTCGACGGCGAAAGCATCCTCGATATGGATGCCGATGAACGCGCCAGATCGGGAATCTTCCTCGCCTTCCAGTATCCTGTCTCGATTCCCGGCGTCAGTGTCGCCAACTTCCTGCGTACCGCCGTTTCCAACGTGCGCGGCTATACCAGCAAAGAGACCGAGAGTAACGCCAACGGTGTCATCGGCAGCAACCTCATGCCCATGCGCGAGTTCCGACGCGAACTGAATACCAAGATGAAGGAGTACAACGTCGATTCCAGTTTTGCCCGCCGCTACCTCAATGATGGTTTTTCCGGCGGCGAGAAGAAGCGCACCGAGGTATTGCAGATGGCTATGCTGGAACCAAAATTCGCGATCCTCGACGAATCCGACTCCGGCCTGGACATCGACGCCCTGCAGGTCGTCTCGGACGGCATCAATAAGCTGGCCACGCAGGACCGGGGATTCCTGCTCATCACCCACTATCAGCGCATACTCAACTTCGTCAAGCCCGATTTCGTCAGTATCTTCTTCGGCGGGCGCATCGTTACCACCGGAGGACCCGAACTGGCTGTGGAATTGGAAGAAAAGGGCTACAAGTGGGTTGAAGATGAGTTTGTGGCTGGGGCCGTGGCCGCCTGAAATACGATAGCAACGCAAGAGGTAGGCAAAACAGAGCTGGGGTTCTCTCGGTAGAGTAGTTTACAAGTGAGGCATGGGACTCGAAGGCAAAGGTAAACACACAACCCGTCTTGCCAGTCCTGCTAGAGGAGGATAAACGTGGCATCAAATACCGATCTACAACATCTTGAAGGCGTCAAAGAAGAGTACCGGTACGGCTTTCGCGACGAAGAAAACGCCGTATTCAAGTCCGAAAAAGGCCTGACGCACCAGGTAGTCGACCAGATTTCCGACATCAAGAACGAGCCCGAATGGATGCGCCGGTTCCGGCACGACGCACTCGACATCTTCTTCTCCAAGACGATGCCGACCTGGGGCGCCGACCTGAGCGGCATCGACTTCGACGACATCTACTACTATCTGCGCCCCGCTGAAAAGCAGGGCAAGAGCTGGGACGACGTGCCGGAGGACATCAAACGAACCTTCGACCGCCTCGGTATCCCCGAAGCAGAACGCAGATTCCTCGCTGGCGTAGGCGCCCAGTACGAGTCTGAAGTCGTCTACCACAGCTTGAAGGAAGAGTGGGAAAAGCTTGGCGTTGTCTTCCTCGACATGGACAGCGGCCTCCGCGAACATGAAGACATAGTCAAGGAGTACTTCGCCACCGTCATCCCGGCCGCAGACAACAAGTTTGCCGCGCTTAACAGTGCAGTCTGGAGCGGCGGCAGCTTCGTCTATGTACCGGCAGGCGTTCACGTCGACATTCCCTTGCAGGCCTACTTCCGCATCAACGCCGAAAATATGGGGCAGTTTGAACGCACCCTTATCGTCGTCGAAGAGGGTGCCAGCGTCCACTACGTCGAAGGCTGCACCGCGCCTATTTACTCAAGTGACAGCCTCCACAGCGCCGTCGTCGAAATAATCGTCAAAAAGGGCGGACGCTGCCGCTACACGACCATCCAGAACTGGAGCACCGACGTCTACAACCTTGTCACCAAGCGCGCAATGGCCTACGAAGACGCCACCATGGAGTGGATTGACGGCAATCTCGGTAGCAAGGTGACAATGAAGTACCCCGCTGTCTACATGATGGGCCCCCAGGCCCACGGCGAAATCCTGTCCATCGCCTTCGCCGGCAACGGACAGCACCAGGACGCCGGCGGTAAAGTCGTCCATGCCGCCCCCAACACCAGCTCCAAAATCGTCTCCAAGTCGATCAGCAAGGATGGCGGCCGCGCCAGCTATCGCGGCCTCCTTAAAGTGGCCAAAGGCGCACAACACAGCCGCAGCAATGTCGTCTGCGATGCCCTCCTGCTGGACGCCGACAGCCGCTCCGACACCTACCCTTACATCGAAATCGACGAGGACGATGTCAGCATCGGCCACGAAGCATCGGTCAGCAAGATCGGAGAAGAACAGCTCTTCTATCTGATGAGCCGCGGCATTGACGAGGACGAGGCCGCCGCCATGATCGTAGGTGGCTTCATCGAACCCCTTGTAAAAGAACTGCCCATGGAGTACGCCGTCGAAATGAATCGGCTTATCCAACTGCAGATGGAGGGCAGCATCGGATAGCTCGCCTGAAGCATGCATCCGCCCCAACCAGGGGCGTAAGGCGACTCGAATCGCGCATTGCGCACCGGGAAGCAGTCAAAGACCAACTGCCTCCCGTCTTCCGTAACGAGGCAAATGATTGTGACTGTACTACTAAAGGAACCACAGGAAATCGTCGACGCAGCCGCCGGCTTCTCGCAAGAAACCGTGCGCCAGGCGTCGGCTGCAAAAAACGAACCCAGCTGGATGTTGGAATTCCGCTTGCGAGCCTGGCAGACCTTCGAAAGCCTGCCATGGCCCAAGCCCACCGATGAAGCCTGGCGCCGCACGCGCCTGACCGGCTTCAAATTGGACAACTTTACACCCTTCGCCGTCCCCGACGGCACAGTTGAACGGGATGGCCTGGAGCCGGAACTCCTTACCTCCCTTGAGGAGATGGAGTCCTCAGCCTGCCTGATCTATCGTGACGGAGGCGTTCTGTACAGCGAGGAAATCGAAAATCTGAAAGAGAAGGGCGTCTTATTTACGGACCTGCAAACGGCCGTACAGCAGCACCCTGAACTGGTGCAAAAGTACTTCATGACCGAGGCTGTAACCCCGGACGCCAACAAATTCGCTGCATTGCACGCCGCACTGTGGGATACCGGCTCCTTCATCTTCGTCCCCCGCAACACGAAGGTGGAACTTCCTCTGCATGCGGTCCTCTTCCAGGGCGAACGCGTCGGTGGATATCACCATACCCTTCTCGTGGCCGAAGAAGGAGCCGAAGTTACCCTTGTCGATGATCTCATGGGCGCCGAAAACGCCTTGCAGGCCTCCGTCGTGGAGCTTATCCTGATGGACAACGCCCAGGTCCGCTACATGAATCTGCAGGACTTCCAGCATTCCGCCTGGAACTTCCTCACCGGGCGGGCAGTTCTGGGCAAGGACGCCGACCTGCGTTGGATCCAGGTAAGTTGGGGCAGCCGTCTGACAAAGGCCTTCCTCAGCCTGGACCTGCGAGGAGAAGGTGGACACGGCGAGCTTCTGGGACTCTACTTCCCAACCCGGCGCCAGCATATCGACCATCAGACCTTGCAACTGCACCGCGTTGCCAACTGCTACAGCGACCTTCTCTTCAACGGCGCTCTCAAACATCGTGCCCGTAGCGTCTACATGGGTATAATCAAAGTGCTGCCCGGCGCACAGAAGACCGACGCCTTCCAACGCAATGGAAACCTCATCCTGGATAGAAGCGCCCGCGCCGACAGCATTCCCGGGCTCGAAATCGAGGCCGACGATGTCCGCTGTACCCATGCAGCCACCGCCGCACAGGTCGAGGACGAGTACGTCTTCTACCTCATGGCCCGCGGCCTCACCAGACCGCAGGCCGAAAGAATGATAGTGCAGGGCTTTCTACAGGGCGTGCTCGATCGCGTTCCCGTCGAAGCCGTCATGCGCAAGTTGGAAACGGTAATCAGTCGCAAAATTAGTAGGTAATCACAGATATCCAATCTTGGAGGAGTGCAATGGCAGACAAAGGCTATGCCAATCCAGACGTGTTGGTCAGCACCGAGTGGGTCGCCGCTCATCTGAATGACGACAACATCCGCCTGCTCGAATCAAACGAGGACGTCCTGCTCTATGACACGGGCCACATCCCCGGCGCACAGAAAATCGACTGGCACGAAGACCTGAACGACGCCGTCGTTCGCGACTATGTGGGTCAACAGCAATTCCAGGCTCTCATGGAGAAGCTGGGAATCTCCAACGACACCACAATCGTCTTCTACGGTGACAAAAGCAACTGGTGGTCGACCTACGCCTTCTGGGTATTCCAACTGTTCGGACACACCAACGCCAAAGTGATGGACGGTGGCCGACAGAAGTGGGTCGACGAGGGCAGAGAGCTCACGACCGACACACCCTCCTATCCCGCCGCCTCCTACAGCGCGCCTGCACGCAACGACGCCGCCATCCGCGCCATGCGCGACGAAGTACTGTCTCACCAGCAGGCCGGGCTGCCACTCGTCGACGTACGCAGCCCAGCCGAATATAGCGGTGAACTGCTTCACATGGCCGACTATCCCCAGGAGGGCTCGCTGCGAGGCGGGCATATCGCCGGCGCCCGCAACGTACCCTGGGCACGCGCAGCCAACGACGACGGCACCTTCAAGAACGCCGATGACCTGCGTGCCATCTATGAGGAAGAGCAGGGACTCAGCGGCAGCGACAACATCGTAGCCTACTGCCGCATCGGCGAGCGCAGCAGCCACACCTGGTTTGTCTTGACCTATCTGCTCGGCTACGACACCGTCCGCAACTACGACGGTTCCTGGACCGAATGGGGCAATGCCGTCGGCCTGCCCATCGAGAGGTAGAAGCTGCGACTCTGCCGCTTGGTCCCTACTGCAATCTGAAGCTGCCTATCACAAAAAAGGCAAGGGGCTGTTACCGCCCTTTGCCTTTCCTATAGGCCAATACTACGGGCACATGGACCTGTTTCGAGAAGCCATCATTGACCATTACAAGCACCCCCGGCACAAGGGCAAGCTGGAGGACGCCGATGTCCACCGTCACGAGTTGAACCCCTTCTGCGGCGACGAGATAACCGTCCACCTGAAGATCGCAGACGACGTCGTAGCCGATGCCGCCTTTGAAGGCCGGGGATGCGCCATCAGCCAGGCCAGCGCGTCAATGATGATGGAGGAAATAATCGGCATGCCCGTTGCCGAACTCAAAGAATGGGGCAAAGAGGAGGTCCTCGACCTGCTCGGAATAGAGATCGGGCCCGTCCGCCTCAAATGCGCACTCCTGCCCTTGAAAGCGCTCAAGGCAGGTCTTTACGGCCTGACAGAGTGGCCTGACTAGACCAAACGCCGAGGAACTAAGCACAAATGGAAGATTTTGTTAGAGTCGCCGCAACTGAGGACATCCCGCCGGGAGAACGGCTTCTTGTCGAACTGGATGGTATCCGTATCGCCGTTTTCAACCTGGACGGCGAATACTACGCCATCGAGGATGTCTGTACGCATGATGGCGGCCCTCTTGTCGAAGGTCAAGTCCTGGATGGCGGCCAGGTCGAGTGCCCCAGGCACGGCGCCCGCTTCGACATCCGCACCGGTGAGGCGCTCAGCATGCCTGCTTTCGAGCCAACCCCATCCTACGAAGTTCAGGTTGACGGTGGCGACATTTACGTGGAAAGACCCTTCTGAGGAGAAAGACTCGATGACCGATAACACACTACCCACGCCCGACGAGGTTCGAGCCGAAATCAGGACCCATGTCAAGGATCCCGAACTGATGATGAATATCGTCGACCTCGGCCTTGTCTACGATATCGAAGTGACCGCAGAGAACAACATCGACGTGACCATGACGCTGACAAGCCCCGGTTGCCCGGTCGGCCCGCAGATCATCAGCGACGTCCAGCGCACCGCCCACAACGCCTTCCCCAGCGTCAGCGAAGTCAACGTCCACCTGGTCTGGACCCCCTTCTGGAATCCCGACATGATGTCCGAGGACGCCAAAGACGAGCTGGGTATCTTCTGAACTGTGAGGGCAACTCGCCCTCTGCCTGGACAAGACACGGGACCTGGTCGGAGACGAAATACCAGGCCCTCGGGGGAGTTCTAAGTAAAGGTGGACCTGTCCCTTTAGGCCCCCCGCGCTTTAGCGTACCTACTCTGTCGCCGCCCGCGTCCGCGCCCCGCGCCGCATCTGTCCGGAAAGTGATCGGTTCTACTTGGGAGTCCGATTGCCGCCATCCCGCGGCCCGGTCAGCACACCGAAGGCTCAGATTCGTCCCGCCGCAATCTCCAGCGCCCGGTCAAAGTCTGACTTCGCCTCCTCTGTCCGTCCCAGCACCGCCTTCGCCACCGCCCGATTTCTATAGGCCTCTACGTCGTTGGGCCGCCGCAGGATCACCTGGTCGTAATCGGCAATGGCCTCCTCATACTCGCCGCGACGCTCCTTCGCATTCCCGCGATTGAAGTATGGCTCAGCGCTCTCAGGCAGCAGCCGGACTGCTTCATCATAGTCGCCCACAGCCGCGTCGAGACGTCCCAGCTTGGCCAGCGCAACGCCCCGATTGTTGTACGCCGCCGCGTACTCTGGCCGCAACCGTATCGCGTGCGCATAGTCGGCGACGGCCGCCTCGTACCGCCCCAACTCGACTTGCAACAGTCCCCGGCTATTGAATGTCTCCACATTGTCCGGATTTAGCCCAATTGCCATATCGAAATCCGCAATTGCCTCCTGACTCCGACCAAGCCTGGACCTGACACGCCCTCGCACGAGGTAGACCCTCTCGTATTCGGGCTCGATACGGACTGCCTCGTCCAGATCGGCGATTGCATCCCCGTACTGGCCAAGCTCGGAAAGCAATTGCCCTCGATTCAAATACGCAAATACATTCTCCGGGTCAAACCTGGTCGCCGTAACTAGGTCCTCAATCGCATCTTGATACTGCTGAAGCGCAGCCTTGGCATTGGCGCGATTGATGTAGGCTTCGGCCAAATCCGGTCTCAGATGAACTGCACGGTCGTAATCTGCAACTGCCTCTTCATATTGGCCCAGATTGCTCTTTACGTTTCCCCGGTTATTGTACGCCTCGGCGTAATCCGGTCTCAATCGTACCGCTTGTGAGTATGCCGCCAGCGCCTCCCGAGACCCGGACGTGCCTCCCTCGCCCAACCCGCTGCTCGGCAGGAAATACGCGCGCGCTTGCCGTTCAGTCATCTCCTGACGCTCCTGCTCAGCCGTTCCGACAGGTCTCCTATGGACCGAAACGCCAGCGCAGCCAGTTCGTTATTGCTCCCTTCCGCAACGCTGGCGATATGCTTCCATCTCTCTATCGACTCGTCGAGTCGTCCATCCTCTTCCAACTGCCGGGCCTCCGCGATGGCAGATGCCCCGGCCCTGCCCGGCACCCGACTGAGTTCCTCGCCGATCTGGGTTCGCGCAAAAGGCAGCTCCACGCCCGCCATACTGCGCAGCGGCTCGTCGGCTTTCCCGCCATAGCCCCGAATCTCTTCCGCAAGCCGGCCCGCTTCCTCTGCGTGCCCGCGCGCCGCCCTGACGTTCTCCCGTACCGCCTCCTCAATCTCCCGCAACCTCCTGAGAGCAAGGTACCCCGCAAAGCCCAATAATATCACCGTCAGGGCGAGCAGGAGAGCGATTCCGGTCAGCCACCATCCCACCGAGTCAGCCCGGTCGTCCAGAATCTCCCGCCGCAGTTCGTTGAACTGGCGCTGAATCTCAACCTCCGTGGCAACATCAATCGCGGAACTCTCTTCAGAGGCCCCGCCATCTCGGCCCACTGGAGCTTGCCCTGACAACGCCGTAGGCGCAGCCAATATGACCGCTGCCGCAATCGCTAGCGCAAAGATGAGATTCCGCTTCAGGTTCCGATTGACTCGCACTTTAGGACGCGCTTAGCCTCCTGACCGAACTGTGGAACGTATAGGCATCAACGGTCGCTCCACCGGTTACCGTACAATTATTTCTTCTTTGGCTGGGAATCTGCTGTGCAATTCAACGTACGCAAACAGCTGGACGAGGAGGAAACCCTTCACGTTTGTATAGTTTCCCCTCCGGTCTTCCCCCAAATTCCGGGGCACTACGCCCGAATTGGAACGTCCAGCACCATTGCCTGGTCAATCTCATTCTAGGACACGCTGGCAGTAGAAGCAACACTGTCATGGAACGCTGCGAATTCAGGCGTTCCCAATCTTCATCACCACGCCTCACCCTTCACCACGACGACAAACCCTACATTGCCCACGTATCCCTTACCTCCAGGCAGATTTATGCCTCCCGTGTTGCCATGATTTCCTGTTGGGCCATGGAAATTGAAAAACTCTGTATATCTGTTCTCAGGGTCGGCTCTCAGAGATACCTCAATGGCCAAACGTCGCGAATCGTCTCTGTACCGCGGCGAGTCCACTACGTATCCGTCCCCGCCTATCCTGTTCAGTATGGCCGCCACACTGTTCCGATTACAGATGACACCGAATCTCCTGTCTCCACTATGAATCGCGGCATCGTAACATTCAATCGCATCGTCAAAGCGACCCAACGTGACAAGTACATTTCCCTTGTTGAACTGTGCGTAGGGACTGCCAGATTCTATGGCAACATCATAATCCCGTACTGCTTCGCAAAACCTGCGCAACTGGAGGTATGTATTTCCTCTGTTCAGGTAACTCGAAGCTCTTCTTTCACTATTTTGCATTCCTATGCGGATTGCTTCTCCATAGTCTTCGAGCGCGCCCGTCAAGTCTTCTAATTCAGCCTTTACGTTCCCGCGATTATAGTAGAGTTGCCACACACGGTGTTTGTTTGTTGAGACGTCTGCCTTCCTGGCGAGTTCCTCTGCCAACTCTTCTTCATATCGGATCCCCAGATCGTAGTCTCCACGGGCGCCCCACAAATCCCCCGATGCCGCTTTGGCATTTCCTCGAACATAATGGAAGTATCCCAAATCCTCATCAGTAGCAAGCTCAATACTCTGGTCGTAATGGGCGATCGCGCCAGTAAGGTCACCCTGCAAATAGCACTGGTTGCCCTGAAGCAGGCTAAATTCAGGATCTTCTATCTCAGGTATGGGAAGTCTTGGACTGTTCACAGCCGAGAACCACTGTAGATCGGCGAAAAGCGCAGGTCTGCGGTAGCCGTACATCTCTTCTAGTTCTTGTCGTATCCGCGGCTTGTCAGATGCGGCGATGACAAATGAACTGACCGCGTCTGCCGGAATCAGCGGCCACGCCTGTACGCTCAATCCTCCGCTTTGCGATGCCTGGGCATCGTACTTGTCTTGAACTGACAACTCAAAGTAAAGGTTTCCGCCCTCTCTGTCAGGCCATCTGAAAATCTCGTCGACACTTTGAACTGCTTCTTCAACCGATATCCGCCGAAATCTGGTCTCACCGTCCAGGTCCAGTACAAACACTCTCCCGTCACATCCATCCTCCTCACATGCGTACCACAAAGCTGTCAAAGGATCTAACGAGAAATCTAGGAAACCGGTTGCCGCGCCGAAGCCATGAAGTTTGGCTAGAAGCTGAATGTCCGGAATCTTGTGGCCATTTGCACTTCCAAAGCCATGGCCTCTTGCGGGGTCCAACAATACCGATCGATGGTAGACCCAGTGCATATCGGCATAGAGTACATTCTCAATGACGCTTTCATCATTATCGAAATAACTGATAAGTCGACGCGTCGCTGCAGAAAGTAACTTCCAGCTGCTATCTGCCTGCCCTCGGAACACACACGTGCTGGGCAAATCGCCTATTTTGCTCAAGAAGGCTCTTTCAACAGCTGTCACCTACGTTGCTCCTCCGAGTCTACCCAACGGAATCTCCGAGACCGACTTTCCAGTCGTCAAGAGTTGCAGTGCGAACGGTACCCGTCCCAGATCGCTTGCCTCCAGGAGAGGGAAGACCGGACACGGCTAGGTTGCGCCAAAACTTCAAGCTGTAGGGGCGCCCCTTGCGGGTGCCCTGTCGATTTCTCCCAATCTTCGGCAAATGTACAAGCTCTCCCTTCGCCTACCTCTGCCCATCCAGACTCCTCCCTTTCTCGGCCTCCTTCCTTCTGTAGTAAGTCAACTCCTTTCCATAGGAAATAAATCACCACCCCCGATTCTTCCTGAAACGAGTCGCGGCAAATCCGACAGAGCATCTGTAAAGGAAAGGCGCAACTGCACGCACCGATTTCCATATGAGCGCTGACTGCAATCGGTTTTGTCTTCCGGGGTTTCCGGGGCGTGGGAGAATCCTTGCTACTTTCTAGAGGGGAGGAAAAGGTATCGCAAACCAAGCAACCCCATCTCGGCGTTGTAAGTTTGCCTGTGGTTCCCGATGAAATTGTGGTGGCCAGCTTCATTGCTGTTCCGTTCACACCAGGCAGGCTAAAAGTCAACTACGCAACGGAGTCTCACGTCCTGCTTTTCGCGAATACCTAACGCTGCCGTTGATTGTCTTTCTCTCTGGGGTCACCGCAAAAGAGGCGCAATAGCCCAGAGATTCTGCCTCCTCATCCAAATCTGCCTCTGTGCCCAGCTTCATGCCGGGGCCGAACTTACTTCTCCCTGGACAAAATAGGTCGAAACTTGGCAGGAGAGGAACTATACCCCACCCTTCCCAGTTTACAGGAATTTACCCCTTATATAAAACACACTTTTCAGTGTTGTGCAAAATCTGTATAAAGAGTGTGTACCGCTTTGTGATGTTTACGACTGCGGCTCTCTGACCCGAATCTGCCCAATCCCGAACACATCGAGATTCTCAGTCAATCTCACTTGAATCTTCATTGTGCCCTCCTCTCTCCCAATGGTTGCAGGAATCCCAGCGCTACCATCTGCAAAAGTAGCGGATGGCCGTGAAGCGGCTCGCTGAGAAAGCTCTCAGCAACCATCGCTGCGTAACGGGCAAATAACTGGTCGCCCGCAAAGTGCAGCCACGCACTCTGCGCCAGTAATGCCTGCCGCAACTGCCCGCCCAATTCCTGCGGGACCTCTTCCGGAACTATCGAAGCCGCCAGCTTGCCCAAAGCCTCCAAAGGCATGCCGGCCAGACTCTGCAATCCGGTTCTATCCCCTCTGCGTGCCGTCAGTTGACGCCTGATTTCTCCTGTGTCGGCACCCGCAATTCCTACCGGCAGGACCCAGCCGGCCATAGCCGGATGTTCCAGCAACGCAGCCGAAAACTTCGCCAGCTCTTCCCTATTCTCTTCCCACAACGCTGGCCCCGATGCCAGCAACGAAGATAACGCATCGGAAGCAGGTTCCCTCTCACATTCAAACACAAAGGGGCAGTATAGCGTGAACTCCTCCGGCAGGGGGCGCCCAGAGCCCTGCCACTGGCCCTCCAGACTCTCTTGCAGGCAATGACGCGCATAGCTGTACGGAACGACAACGAATATGCTCCGCTCTCCGGGCGACACCGAAATAGACAGCCGCTCCCCTACTTGCCGCCTCGTCGGAAGTTGCCTGCGGTCCACGCCCTCGCCCCCAAATGCCCCGAGAACGCCCGCCTCCCTGTTAACCCGCAGTCCGACCAGTCTGCAACCATTCTCGTCTCCGTCGCTGAGGAACCACAGGTGCTGCGTGCCCTGCATATCGCTTGGCGAGAGCAGCGCCCACCACTCGTCCACCGCCTTCTCCGGTTCCCAGCGAACGCCCGCAAGCCGCAGCTTGCGCAGGTTTCGAGCTGCCTTCTGAGCCAGTTCTGGCCCCAGGGTCGAATGCAGCGTGTGTAAAGCCGACGCGCTCTGCCTCCCGACTTCCGACCCGCGCAGCGCGCCCAGACTGTCCAATGCAGCCTCCACGACGCCGCCACGGGAATCGTACGCGATCAGCCGCAGCAACTCGGGTCGGTCCGCCTCTGACAGTTGGCCGATTAAATCGAGGACCAGATAGGCAATTTCCTGATTCTCCTGCCTCATCTGTCTCACATACTCCAGCAACACATGCCGGTTGGACCGCGCCTCCCTCACCGCATCTTGCAGGCTCTGCATCACAACTAAATTCGGGTCCCTCAAATCGCCCATCAGACCCGCCGATACCTCGATCCCAAGAAACTTCTCCAGGATCATCGCCGCATTCAACCGCGTCTGTGTGGGATTGTCTCGTCGGCCCGCCTCCTTGCGCAACATCGCAGCCGCCTCCGGCCCACCCAGCAACGCCGCAAGTCGGCCCAATCCCCCTCGCATCTGGCTGTTTCCTGTGCCTAGATGCTTGCGAACCGCCAGAACAACCAGTTCGGCGGCATATTCGCGCACGATTCTCTCCACTTCATGCGCCATTGCCGCTTCAGAATCTGTATCGGCCAGCCCTGCGACCGCCTCCTCCACGACTCTTCTCTGAGGAAGTGAGTGAATGACTCTATTGCCCATGCATGAAGTATACCACGCACGAAAACGCCAACACATCCCGGAATGGGGAAAGTCTTCGCAAAACGTTGGCAACGACAAACCTGCGTCAGGTCCTTGCATTTATCACCAGCAAACTGACCAGTCGCTGACCACTGCTCTTATGGGCGGTCGGGCCTATTCGGCCCTCCCTTGTGCGGGGGCTCCGCCCCCGCAACGCCCCCTCTCCTTAGACGTGCCACGTCGACCGGGTGTCGTTATTGGTGACAGGTGCCTAATTGAAGGTGTCCAGCCAGAACACGTCCCGCCAGTCCCATCAGATCCCCATAGGTGTCGGCCCTGTGCCTGCCCTCGCACCCGCCCCAACTGACCGACTCCACCGTACGGCCAGGCCTGGCGCCTGCACTGCGTCTCGCCCAAAGTCGTTAAACAATTCCAACCACCGCTGGCACTGATTCCCCGCCAGACTGTTCCCACCCCTAATCTGCGTCGCACCCGAAATCACCTATCCGTTTGCCTCCGCCCCTGCCCGGTGGTAGACTGAACGGTGTGGTCCGAACGGGCCGTGTATGGACGCGTGACTTCCCCGGATCTGTCGTCCAATTGGAGCGAGGCACATGGCACAGGCGCTGTACCGCAAATGGCGTAGCCAGACCTTTGACGAGGTCGTAGGCCAGGAACACGTGACGACCACCCTCCTCAACGCGCTGCGCGAAGGGCGGGTCGCCCACGCCTACCTGTTCGCCGGACCCCGAGGCACCGGCAAGACCTCCACCGCCAGAATCCTTGCCAAAGCACTGAACTGCACCGACCACGAGAACCAGCCCTGTAACCGCTGCGATCATTGTACCGCCATCAACGAAGGTCGCATGTTGGACCTCATCGAAATCGACGCTGCCAGCAACAACAGTGTCGACGACGTTAGAGAACTCCGCGAGAAAGTCGGCTTCCAGCCTAGCGAGTCCCGCTACAAGATCTACATCATCGACGAAGTACACATGCTCAGTACCAGCGCATTCAACGCCCTGCTGAAAACGCTGGAAGAGCCACCCCCCTATGCACGTTTCGTACTGGCGACGACCGAACCCCATCGCATTCCCGCAACCGTTCTCAGCCGCTGCCAGCGTTTCGACTTTCGCCGCATTCCCGTTGCCGAAATCGCAGCCCACCTGACGCATATCGCGGCCGAAGAGGGTTTCGAAGTCCAGGAAGGCGCGGTCTTCGCCATCGCTCGCAGCGCACAGGGCTGTATGCGCGACGCCGTAAGTCTCCTCGATCAGATGACCAGTTACGGCGCGGCCTCGGCCACGAACGACAATCGGGCAATCTCCCTGGAACAGGTGCAACAGGTCTTGGGCAGCGCCGCCACTGAAACGGTAACAGCACTTGTGGATGCCTTGGCGGCCAAAGATGTATCCGCAGGCTTGGCACTGATCCACCAACTGCTTCTCCAGGGTGGAAGCCTCAATGAATTCGTTGCCCAGGTTATTGAACACCTGCGCGGCGTAATGCTCGTGCAAATGGTCGGCGACGGCGAGCTGCTCGACGACTGCGCTCCCGACACCGTCCACACAATGCAGGAACAGGCAAAGAAGATTGGCAACGCCGAGACGCTTTGGGCCATCAAACGGTTCAGCCAGGCGATGACGGAACTCAAAGGAGGCTTCCAGCCCCAGCTTCCCCTCGAGTTGGCCCTCGTCGAACTCATCGAAGGCGTTCAACCTCAGCCGGTTGCCGCGGCGCCGGCCCGAACAGTTGCGCAGCCGGCAACACCCCCGTCACCGGCCAAAGGCGCCACGCCCCCCGCTGCGCGCCCCGACCGGAGTCCGGTCGCCGAACAGCCGGCCGCAGCGCCACTGGATGCCGAGGCCATGCAGCGCCTGCGAAACCGCTGGGATGAGTTCATGAACACCGTCCGCGAACGGTGCGGCCCCAAGCAACAGGCCTCTCTGCGCTCCATACGCGATCTTGCCATCGGCGGAGATGCCGTGGCAATCGCCTTTGGAAACAACTCCTTTACCCAGGGCGTAATCTCCGAAGCCAACACCAGGGACGCCATCGCTGCTATCCTGACAGAGATTCTCGGCCAGCAGGTAACAGTCATCTGCCAGAGCGGCGAAAAAGCCACGATCCCTTCTAACACGGGGCAGGCCGTCGAGGAGAACACTACCAGTGGGCCGGATCCTTTGCTGGAGTACGCCGTGTCCGAACTGGGCGCCCAGGTCAACGAAAGCCGTCGCGGAGGAGACCAACACTGAAACAGCAATATACAACTCGCACCGGGAGACAATAAATGGCGAAAAAGAAGAGAAATCGCAGAACAAGAAGTGGTAACAATCCATTCGGAGGCGGCGCCCCTGGCATGCCTGCCGGCGGTTCACTCGGCGGCGGCATGGGCGGAGACCTCGCCGCCCGCGTGCGCAAGATGCAGGGTGACATGGAAAAGGCACAGGAAGAACTGGCCGAAGAGATAGTGACCGGCAGCGCCGGCGGTGGCATGGTCGAAGTCGATATGGACGGCCAACAGGCCGTTCAGGCCGTACGCGTCAAACCCGAAGTGGTTGACCCCGACGACGTGGAAATGCTCGAAGACCTCCTTCTGGCAGCCATAGGCGACGCCTCCGAAAAGGTGAAATCCCTCACCGAAGAACGCATGGGTGGATTCGCCGACGGCCTCAACATCCCTGGCCTTGGATTCTGATCCTATAGCATCCTGAGATCGCGCAATGGCGCCGCTGGCACAACCAGTTTCCAACCTCATCGACGCCTTCAGCCGTCTGCCGGGCATCGGCCCAAAATCCGCCTCCCGTCTCGCCTACTTCCTTCTGCGCAGCGACGAGGAGATCGCGCTCACCCTGGCAACTGCCCTGCAGGACCTCAAGGCAGGTACCCTGTTCTGCGGTCTCTGCCACAACATCGCCGACAAAGACCCTTGCGCAATCTGCGACAACGAACAACGCGACCGGTCGATCATCTGCGTGGTCGAAGAACCGCTCGACGTCCAGGCCATTGAGCGCACCGGATCATACCAGGGACTCTACCACGTCCTACATGGTGCCATCTCACCCGTGGAGGGAATCGGGCCTGACGACCTCAAGCTTCGCGAACTGCTCATGCGGCTGCAGCCCGGCCATCCAGGTGAACATACAGAAAACAGCGAAACAGGCGAGCTGCTGGTGGCGACCAACCCAAACCTTGAAGGAGAAGCCACCGCGATGTACATCGCCCGCCTCGTCAAGCCCTTGGGTGTCCGCGTCACCCGTCTGGCCCGCGGCCTGCCAACCGGCGGCGATCTCGAATACGCCGATGAAATGACCCTGAGTAACGCCCTGGCCGGACGGCTGGAAATGTAATCCGTTCAGGACTCGCCGCACTTCGACTGAGTGTACCGTGATGGATGAACCGAGTGGCAAAACAAATGCCCGCGGCCCACAGCCGCATCCCAACCCCAACAAACTGACCGCCCTCAAAAGAGCCTGGCAGGAAAACACCCTCGCCCCCGTCGTGAGCCGCTTCCCCGAACGCAAACAGCAGTTCACGACCAGCAGCCCCTCCATCGTCATCCAGCCCCTCTACACACCTTCCGTCGAGGCTTCCATCGACGGCAACGCCGAAGAATACCTGCAAAAGCTCGGCTTCCCCGGCGAATACCCATTCACCCGCGGCGTGCAGCCTAACATGTACCGCGGCCGCCTCTGGACCATGCGCCAGTACGCAGGCTTCGGCTCCGCAGCCGAGAGCAACAGGCGTTACCACTTCCTCATCGAACAGGGCCAGACCGGCCTCTCCGTCGCCTTCGACCTGCCTACCCAAATCGGCTACGACGCCGACCACCCTCTCGCCCAGGGCGAAGTGGGCAAAGTCGGCGTCTCCATCAGCTCCCTGCAGGACATGCGCACACTTCTCAAGGGCATTCCCCTCGACGAAGTCAGCGTCAGCATGACCATCAACGCCCCGGCTGCCATCCTATTGGCCATGGTCGTCGCCGTCGCCAAGGAACAAGGCGTGCCTCTCGAAAAACTGCGGGGAACCGTCCAGAACGACATTCTCAAGGAGTACATCGCCCGCGGCACCTACATCTTTCCCCCCGCCCCATCCATGCGTCTGATGACCGACCTGTTTCTCTACTGTGCCCGGAACGTGCCCAGATGGAACACAATATCGGTAAGCGGCTACCACATCCGCGAAGCCGGCAGCAGTGCCGTCCAGGAAGTGGCCTTCACACTCGCCAACGCCGTCGAATACGTGCAGCAAGCCATCAACGTCGGCCTCGACGTTGACCTCATCGCCTCCCAGATCAGCTTCTTCTTCAACGCTCACAACGACTTTCTTGAGGAAGTGGCCAAGTTCCGCGCCGCCCGCCGCCTGTGGGCCAAACTGATGCGAAAACGGTTCAACGCCGCCGACCCCAAGAGCTGGCGCCTTCGCTTCCACACCCAGACCGGCGGCAGTACCCTGACAACGCAACAGCCCGACAACAACATTGTTCGCGTTACCGTTCAAGCCTTGGCCGCTATACTGGGCGGAACCCAGAGCCTGCACACCAATTCAAAGGACGAGGCGCTCGCACTACCCACGGAGAAAGCCGTCGAAATCGCCCTGCGTACGCAACAGATACTCGCCGGCGAGAGCGGCGTCGGCGATGTCGTCGACCCGCTCGGCGGCAGCTACTATATCGAATGGCTCACCGACGAAATCGAACGCCAGGCCCGCGCCTACATCCAACGCATCGACGAATTGGGCGGCGCCATGCAGGCCGTCGCCGACGGCTTCATCCAGCGCGAAATTCAGGAGTCCGCCTACGCCTCTCTGCGCGCCATCGAAAGCGGGGACCAGACCGTCGTCGGCGTCAACCACCACCAGGGCGGCGCATCCCTCCCCGAGGAGACATTGCATGTCGACGAAGTCGTGCAGAATGAGCAGATCGCGGCCCTCGCCGTTCTCCGCACCCGCCGCGATACGCACAGGGCATCCGAGATGCTCCAGCGCATCCGGCAAGCCGCCCGCACTGACGGCGCGCCATTGATGCCGCTCTTCGTCGAAGCGGTCGAGAGCGACCTCACCATCGGCGAGATCTGCGATGCCCTCCGCGCCGAGTTCGGCGAATTTCAGCCGTCAAGTTGGGTGTAATGCAGAAGCAACCCAACAGCGCCTTCTGCTTTGTCTGCGGCATGGAAAACGTAGCCGGCGTGAAAGTGCGCTTCTACGAGACAGTCTCCACCGCCGGCACGCCCGAACTCCTCGCCCTCTTCTCCGGCCGGCACTGCCACCAGGGCTACCCGGGGCGAGTGCACGGCGGTGTCCTCACCGGCGTCCTCGACGAGACTATCGCCCGTGCCGTCAACTACGGCGCCGGAGTAGACGTAGAACGATGGGGCATAACCGCCGAGCTGTCTACACGCTTCCTGCATCCCGTCCCGCTCGAAACTGAAGTCAGCGCCCGCGGCCGTGTCCTCACGCAAAACCGCCGCATGTTCACCGGCAGCGGCGAAATCCTTCTGCCCGACGGCACAGTCGCCGTACGCGCCGAAGGCAAATTCCTGAAACTACCCCTGAGCGCCATTTCAGGACCGGAACTGGAACTGCCCGGCTGGCGCCTCTACGGGGATCACGAGTAGCAAGTGCTCGACAGCATCACTGTGGAAGGATTCAAGAGCATTGCGTCGATCCAGGGTCTTGAGCTTGGCCCCATCAACGTCTTGATCGGCGCAAATGGGTCAGGGAAGTCGAACTTCATTGGAGTTTTTTCATTCCTGAACGCCATCCGTCAGGGGCGCCTGCAACTGTATGTGACGCGTGCAGGCGGTGCTGACAGAATCATGCACTTCGGTTCGAGGACGACCGATAGTCTGAGATTTCATCTGTCATTCGATCGCCAGGTTAATCAATATGAAGTACATCTGCTGTCGACTGAAACTGACGAACTTCATCCAGGTAGAGAGACTATTTCCTACTCGGAAAAGGGGATCTTTCCTGGCCCCTACGCCGAGAGTCTTATAGGTCGGGGCGGGGAGGCAGGTATAAGTAGGCCGGCCAGTGGAGGAGTCAAATGGCATGTTCAGAACCATCTGGATAGTTGGCGACTATATCATTTTCATGACACAAGCTCAGCATCGCCTCTGCGCAGGACAGCGGATGTAAATGACAATCGATTCTTACGCATGGATGGCTCGAATTTGGCCTCATTCTTGCATCTGATGCGCCAAAAGCATGAAGAGAGTTACCGCCTGATCCGGGGTACCGTTCGGCTGGTCGCACCGTTTTTCGAAGATTTTCTGCTTGAACCTTTGGCGCTAAACCAAGACAGGATTCGCCTCGAATGGCGGCATAGAGGAAATGACGCCTACTTTGACGTTTCTTCATTTTCCGATGGAACCTTACGCTTCATTGCTCTGGCGACTCTGATGCTGCAGCCAGAGGAGTTGCGCCCTTCGGTTATCCTTCTGGATGAGCCGGAATTAGGTTTACACCCCTATGCAATTACCTTGCTGGCCTCGCTGGTTAAGCTTGCCTCCGTAAAGTCGCAAGTCATCTTAGCGACACAATCTCCTGTCCTTCTCAATCATTTTGAACCCGATGACGTGCTCGTGACAGACCGTCTTCGAGGACAGACAGTGTTCACTCGGCTTGACGCTGAGAGCTTGAGAGTCTGGTTAGGAGACTACAATCTAGGACAGTTGTGGGAAATGAATGAGTTCGGCGGACGCCCCAATCGGGAATGATTGGAGAACTGCGGGGATGACAAGGCTATTCCTCTATGTTGAGGGCCAAACCGAAGAGAGTTTTGTAAAAGAGGTACTTGCTCCTCATCTCTACTACTATGGATACACCGAGGTCGTTCCCCGTCCAACCGGCGCAATAAGGCCATGGCCGAGCGCCAAAAGGAATATAGTGAGGTTTCTCAAGCAGGATGCTGGACGCGTAGTCAGCACGATGGTTGACTTCTATGGTCTCCCACAGAGCGGGTCTGGCTCATGGCCTGGAAGGAAGAACGCCAACACAGCACACTATCCGGAAAAGGCTCGGACTGTCGAAAAAGAACTCTTGGCAGATGTCTGCTTGGAAATAGGGGAAAACTTTTACCCCAGTAGATTCATCCCATATGTAATGATGCATGAGTTTGAGGCGATGCTCTTTAGCGACTGCGCTGCGTTTAGTCGCGGCATTGGCAGACCGACACTTGCCAACCAGTTTCAGACCATCCGAAATGCCTTTGCCAGTCCGGAAGAGATCGATGATTCACCCTTATCGGCTCCTTCAAAGCGTGCCGAGAAGCTTGTGCCGGGTTACACTAAGCCGATATTGGGCACACTTGCCGTATTTGAAATCGGCCTGGAGACCATTAGAAGAGAATGCCCGCATTTTGTATGCTGGCTAGACCGTTTGGAAGCTGTCCCAACGGCCAGCTCTGGCCAGTCTGCAACAGATTTGCAATAGGGTGGGAAGGTGAGTACTTCAGAAAAAGCGCAACTCTCCAACGCCCAAATCGACCACGTCGGCATCGTCGTCCACGACCTCGACGCAGCCCTCGCCACCTACTGCGGCATCCTCGGCTTCCGCCTCCTTGAACGCCTCCACGCGCCCGACCACGGAGTCGAAATCGCATTCCTTGATGCCGGCCGCACCACCATCGAACTCCTCTCCCCCACAGATGAAGAGAGCGGCACCGCCCGCTTCCTTGCCCGAAGAGGCGAAGGCAGCCACCACGTCTGCTTCGCCGTCCCCGACATTGCCCAAACTCTGCAAGAGCTCCGCGCCAAAGGCGTCCATCTCATCGACGAAACCCCGCGTCAGGGCATCCACGGACTCGTTGCTTTCCTCCATCCCCAGGCCGCAAACGGCGTCATGATCGAACTGCTGCAAAAAGACCGGGCGCATCGGCTCGAATGACTCCAACCCGCTTTGGCCGTTCCCCTACCATTGGCACGCAACTCTCCCACTGGAACGAGGTCATCGACCGCCGCCTCGCCGCCAACCGCCCCGAAGAAGCCGTTCCGCTGATTCGCGTAGTCCTCAAAAGTCTGCCCCGCCACCTGCCCACATATTTCCGCTTTCTTCAGGTCGTCTGGCTGATGCACCGCTGGCACGAAGGCAAAGACTGGGCGTTGCGCCTTCTGAGCGCCGACCCCGGCAGCGAACTCGCCTGGGCCGTCCTAGCCCGCGACGCAGAAGCCGGCGGCAACCTGAATAAAGCTCAACGCTTCTGGACTCTGGCCCTTGAAAACGCGCCCTACAACCGCCCAATTCGCCAGGGGCTGTCCCGCACCCTTCTGCGCCAAAAGCGCCCTCTCATGCTCACCCGACCCGCACTGGCAACCCTCTATAGGATGGGCGGCCGTTGGGACAGGGCCATCCGCGTCTACGCCGAATTGACAGACGAGGAGCCCGGGCGCCTCGACTATCAGAGCGGCCTGCTTGAAGCCGCTTGGCACGATGGCCGCACAGAAGAGGCCCTCCATCTGGCGCGTCTCCTGGTCTCACTCAACGCCAACCTGCTCCTCGGCTGGGTAGTGTCCGCCCACATCGGCGATGATGACGACAAGGCGCTGGCCCGTGCCCCCCTCGAAGCCATGGACCCCGACGGCGAGTACGCCGTCACTCGCTTCGCCTACAAAAATGCCTTCGCCGTCCCAACCGACATCTCCGTCTCTCCCCAAGACGCCGCCCTGCTGAACGCCGCCAGAAGAGAATTCTGACAACAATCGGCGCGCGCCGCGATCCGGGCTCGGCGAACCCGTCTTCCCAACAACCTTTTTTTGTCAAAACATGGGGTCTGCGGTACTCTGCTCCGAAGGTGGCACGGCTGGGACCGCCACCCTTAATCAGTCCGGAAGCGAGCCCGTCACAACCGCAACCAGACCTCTCTTCCGGCTTTCCCGGCGCACTATAGGAGCGATTTGTGCACAGTCAGGACGACCTGAAACAAGCGCTGCTTGATTCACTGCAGAGCGATGAGGAAATCGCAGTCGTTCAGCCCCCTGCTATCGGGCAGACGGAGCGGCAGAACGAGCTGCTCATGTTCATTAAACCGGAGATTCTGGCAATAGAGGACCCGACCTGCCTCGGCAATGCCATCGACCTGATCTGGGCCAAGCTCGCCGAGTTCGACGCCTCCGTAGAGGGCATGGTTCTGGTCGGTGGCCCGGCCCTCGAACAGAAAGAGAGCATGGACCGTCACTATGGCGCCATCAACGTCCTCTCCAAGACCGCCTCAACCGGCCTCGACGCCACCGACAGGCAAACCGTCTACGACGCCCTCGCCGTCCCCCCTCCCGAATATCCTCTGTTCGGCGGCCACGAATTCCTGAACGCACATCCCGCTTTCACGCCGGCCTCTTTGGACGACCTCTGGTTCACAAAAAAAGCGCACAAAGTTCGTTCGGGGTTCTACGTCCAGGCCTATGAAGAGACCGGCGAAAAATTCATCCTCGTCAACGGCTTCCATCCCGCCCAGCTGGCCCACTTCACCGAGCCTGCCCATCGCATCGCCCTCATGCTCCTCCACTCCGAAAAGCCGTGGGCCAATCTGCGCGACCAGATGATCGGCGATACCTTCCCCGAACGCGCCGTAACCGGCTCCATTCGCGGCCAGCTTCACGCCAATCCTGCCCGCTACGGATTCGACGAAGTGACTATCGCAAACAACGGCGTCCATCTCTCCGCCGGACCCTTCGAGGCCATGTTCGAAATCGCCAACTTCTTCGGTACCTTGGTCGGGGCCAATATCTCTTCCACACCGCCCCGGATTGTCAAGACGATGCTGGCCGCAGGTATCGCAAACGATGACGCCTATCGGGCAACTGAAAATCCTGACGTCGACGACCGTGAGGGCCAAGCCACCGATCTGTTCGACGCCACCGAACACATGGATACCGAGGACGCCGTCGCACTCTACAAGTCCAACGTAGCCGCCTGAACGCCAAGCCCTGACACCAGGGCGCATCCGGCCTTGCCCGTTCCCAAATCTGCTCCAGCTATAGAATCTTCATCACGACGTGGGCGTCGCGCCAAAGCCCTTCCAGGTCGTAGCGGCGCCGCGTCTCCTCCGTAAACAGATGCAGAATGACATCCCCATAGTCGGCCAGGAGCCACCCTCCCCCTTCTTGCCGCAGGTCGTGGACGTTCAAAGGCCGCGTCTTCTGTTCGACCTGCAGTTGCTCCCACAGATCATCCCGTATCGCATTGGCCTGTCGTTCATTGTCCACACTGCCCAGCACAAAATATGTAGCAATGCTGGTCTGGTCGCTTACGTCAAGTAGCACGATGTCCGCCGCCTGCTTTTCTTCAATAATTTCGACGATCTTCCGCGCCAGTTCGTTGCTGTTCAGTTGATCCTCCCTCGCAGAATCTCCCACCGAGTCAGTCTCCCAGTATATCACAAGCACGCCCTTACTTCGGGGCGCTCCCGTCTCGGCGTGCATCCCAAAATTGGGGCCATCTCTCCTATACCTGAGGTAGCAACAGAGCTATGTCCATTCCGCGATCAAATCTGAGGCAGCAAGAGCGCCGTCTCTGACCACTGACCACTGACCACTGACCACTGCAGTTCTGGGCGGTCGGGCCTATTCGGCCCTCCCTTGTGCGGGGGCTCCGCCCCCGCAACGCCCCCTCTCCTACAACACGCCTCATCGACCTGGTGTCGACATTGGTGACAGGTGCCTAATTGAAAGTGTCCAGCCAGACCCCGTCCCGCCAGTCCCATCAGATCCCCGCAGGTGCCGGCCATGGGCCTGCCCTCGCACCCGCCCCAACCGACGGACTCCACCGTACGGCCAAGCCTGGCCCCCGCACTGCGTCTCGCCCAAAGATGGTAAACAACGCCAGCCACCGCTGGCACTGATTCACCGCCAGACTGTTCCCACCCCAAATTTGGGATGCACGCCCTGTTTCCTATTCCTTGCTAACCCTCTATGATCAGCATATAATGTGCCAGAGTTGCTTGACGTCGCACCGCTGTAGTAAACCTCCCGTGTCGGTGCCTCCGAGATATAGAGCATGATATTTTGAATAGACAAACGGGTTGACCTGCCGTACATGGCAGTTAACGTCCTGTCAGCCCGGGCACTTTGGTGAGATTGTTTCTCACGTCATCAAAGGAGAATCCGAATGAAAGCACCCCGCACACTTAACCTTATCGTTATATTGACAGCGTTTGCGCTTCTGCTCGCTGCCTGCCCGGCGCCGGCTGCGATGCCGGCAACCGATTCGGGCTCTGGCGATTCGGCCGATGGTATGGCCGGTGACTTCAAAGTCGGTCTCGTCACCGACGTCGGCCGCGTCAACGACCGCAGCTTCAACCAGTCCGCCTGGGAAGGCGTAGTCGCAGCCGCCGAAGCCCTCGGCTTGGCCGAAGATGACATCAAGTACATCGAAACGCAGGACGCAAAAGACTACGCCGACAATATGCAGCAGTTTATCGACGCCGACTACAATGTCATCGTCAGCGTCGGGTTTGCACTGGGCGACGCCACCACCACCGCAGCCCAGGAAAATCCCGATGTGTTCTTCATCGGTGTTGACCAGTTCCAGGGTGAGGTCATGCCCAATCTGGCTGGCCTCATCTTCAACGAGGACCACTCCGGTTACCTGGCCGGCGTCCTCGCCGGCAGCCTGTCCCAAACCGGTACCATCGCCGCCGTCCTCGGGACCGACCTCGTTCCGCCCGTCGTTGCCTTTAACGAAGGCTACGTCGCCGGTGCCCAGTCGGTAAACCCCGACATCAACGTCATCTCCACCTACCATCCCGGTGAAATCTCTCAGGCCTTTGTCGATCCCGAATGGGGCGCCGCCACCGCCAAACAGGCTTTGGACCAGGGCGCCGATGTGATCTTCGGCGCCGGCGGCATCACCGGCAACGGCGCATTGCAGGAGATCGCCACCGCTGATGGTGCCGGCGAGACCGTCTTCTGCATCGGCGTCGACACCGACCAGTGGAATACCGTGCCCGCCGCCCAGCCTTGCCTCGTCTCCAGCGCCATGAAGTTGATAACCCCGGGTGTTGTCGAACTGGTCACCTTGGCCAGCCAGGGCGAGTTTCCCGGCGGCAACTACTTCGGTGACGCCGACCTGGCTCCCTTCCACGACTTTGACGACATGATCCCGCAGGAGCTGAAGGATCTGCTCGAAGCGACCAAAGCCGGCCTGATCGATGGCTCAATCGACACCGGATACGGCAACTGATTCCACCGGCTCGTAAACCGGTAATCTGGGTCCTCGTCAAGCGCACCCGCGGCGAAGCCGGCGAGGATCTATCTGAAGCGGGATGCCTCTGCAGCGGGGCCTCCCGCTTCACATCTGGAACCGTCCGCGGCGGGACAACTTCCCTCCCCGTACCTGCAATCCCGCCGCAGTCAGTCTGAAAGAATTCGGTATTCCCTCGCCGCATAGTACGCCTTCAGACGGAGGCCCGTCTTGGCGACCGCCACCTCCACAACAGGCATAAGTAGAATCCTGCGCGCGCTCCTCATCCCTTCGCTCGCCCTCCTGTCTGCCCTGCTCGCAGGTGCCATTGTCATGCTACTCTCCGGTGACGACCCCATGGCCGCGTACAGCGGCCTGTTCCAGGGCGCATTCGGCGACGGCAAAGGTTGGGCGCGGACCATTCGCAAGACCGTCCCATTCGTCCTGACGGGACTCTCCGTTGCTCTCGCCTTTAAGGTCAGCCTGTTCAACATCGGCGCATCCGGCCAGTTCGTGATGGGCTCCGTCTTCGCCGTCGCCGTCGGCATCAACTTCGAAGGCCTGCCCATCTTCATCCACCTGCCCCTCGCTCTCATCGCCGGCATCGTCGGCGGCCTGCTCTGGGGCGCCATCCCAGGCATCCTCAAAGTCTACACCGGGGCCCACGAAGTTATCGTCACCATCATGCTCAACTACGTCGCCTCCCTCTTCGGCGGCTGGACCGTCTACGCCGGCGGCACACAGGGCCAGACCCCCGGCCCCCTCTGGGATCGCACCGCCGGCGCAATCTCCGAGACGCCCGACGTACTGCTCTCTGCTCAGATCCCGTGGCTCTTCGGTCCCCCCTACCGCGTCCACTACGGAATCTTTCTCGCCTTGGCCGCCGCAATACTCGTCTGGTGGCTGATCTTCAAAACCCCCCTCGGCTTCGAAATGCGCACCGTCGGCCACAACATGCGCGCCGCCCGCTACGCCGGCATTCGCGTCAACTTCACCATCATCCTCACGATGGCGCTTGCCGGTGGACTCGCCGGCCTTGCTGGCGCAATCGAAACCCTCGGCCTCAACCACAAGTTCGCCCCCGAATTCGGCGGCGCCGTCGGCTTTGACGGCATTACCGTCGCGCTGCTCGGCCAGACCCATCCCATCGGCGTCCTCCTGGCCGCCTTCATGTTCGGCGCACTCGACGGCGGCGCGGCCACAATGCAGTTCGTGTCAGGGGTCCCCGCCGACATCATCCAGATCATTCAGGCGCTCGTACTCGCCTTCGTCGCCGCACCTCTCATCATACGCATGATCTTCCGACTGCGTCAGCAGACCGATCAGGACGCCGGTTCCGCAGTCAGCACAAGCTGGGGTGGCACGTGAGCAGGAACGCACCCGTTTCGGCACTCCATCGCCTGCGCAGACGCTACGGCAACACCATGATCGTGGCGCTCGCACTCGTCGTCATGGCTATCCTGGTGAATCTCACCCCGCTCAAAGAGCAGACCTGGCTGCGTGTGCTCTTCGGCATCAGCGCCCTCAACTTCACCCTGCGCGCCACAGTGCCTCTCGTCCTCGGAGCCCTCAGCGGAATCCTCTGCGAAAGGTCCGGCATCATCATCATCGGCATCGAAGGCATGATGCTCGCCGGCGCCTTCGCCGGCTTCGTCGCCAAGACCAGCACCAACCACTGGCCCTTGGCCGTCAGCCTCATCTTCAGCGTCGCCGTCGCCATGGCCGTCGGCGGCCTCATGGGAGCCGTCCACGCCCTCTTCTCCATCCGGTTTCGCATGGACCAGATCATCTCAGGCACAGTCATCATCATCCTCGCCCTCGGCACCTCCTCTTATCTCTACAACCGCGACGCCATCGCCGAAGGCAAGTTCTCCTCCATCCCAATTCCCGGACTGGCCCAGATTCCAGTGCTCGGACCGGTACTCTTCGACAATCCCCCCATCACCTATCTTGCTCTCATCATGGTCGTTGTCGTGCATGTCGGTCTCTTCTATACCCGCTGGGGATTGCGCACGCGCGCCGTCGGTGAACACCCCCGCGCCGCCGACACCGTCGGCATCAACGTCAACCGCTACCGTTACGTTAACACCTCCTTGGGAGGCATGTTGGCCGGCCTCGCCGGAGCCTTCCTCGTCCTCGAGGCAGTCGGCCAGTTCCAGGAGGGCATGACCGCAGGCCGCGGCTTCATCTCCCTTGCCGCTATGATCTTCGGCAACTGGAACCCCATCGGCGCCCTCGGCGCAGCAACCCTCTTCGGCTACACCCAGGCCCTCCAGAACGAGCTCCTGCTAGCCGGTGTCACCCAGGTCCCCCGTCAGTTCATCTCCATGCTGCCCTACGTCGTAACCATCGTTGCCGTCTCCGGCCTAGTCGGCCGTGTGCGGCCCCCTGCCGCCGAAGGCAAAGTCTACGAGACGGAGGGTAGCTCATGACCGCGGCCCAATCGACTCAGGCCCAGCAAGCGAATGCCGGCCCCCCAAAACTCGCAGTCAACGGTATTACCAAGCTCTTTCCTGGGGTCGTCGCCAACAAAGACATAGACCTGGCACTGCATGAGGGTGAAATCCTTGCACTGCTTGGCGAAAACGGCGCCGGCAAATCGACTCTCATGAACATCATTTACGGGCTCTACCGGCCTACCGAGGGCCAGATCCGAGTCGATGGCCGCCCCGTCGAATTGCACTCTCCCCGCGATGCCATCGACTTGGGCATCGGCATGGTCCATCAGCACTTCCAGCTCGTGCCGGTCATGACCGTCATCGACAACATCATGCTCGGCAGCGAAAGCGTCGACCGCGGCCTACTGGATCGCGAAAGCGTCTCCGCGCAGATTAACGAGCTGTCAGAACGTTACAACATGCCTGTGGACCCCAATGCCGTCATCGAAGACCTGCCCGTAGGCGTTCAGCAGCGCGTCGAAATCCTGAAGGCGCTCTACCGAAACGCCGACATTCTGATCCTCGATGAGCCAACATCGGTTCTTACGCCCCAGGAAATAGAGGGCCTTTTCAAAGTCATGGAGCTGCTGCGCAGCCAGGGCAAATCGATTATCTTCATCACCCATAAGCTCAAGGAAGTCCTGCGTATCGCCGACCGCATCGCCGTCCTTCGCCGCGGCGAAATGGTGGGCGAAGCCGACCCGGCCACCGTCTCGCAGGAGGACCTCGCCGCCCTGATGGTAGGACGCAAAGTGACACTGGAAGTCGAAAAAGAGGCGGCCAGCGCAGGTGAACTTCTGTTGCAGATTCAGGAAATCGAAGCATTCACCGACCTCGGCGAGCCCGCCCTGCGCGGCGTATCGCTGGACGTGCGCGCCGGCGAGATCGTCGGCGTCGCCGGCGTACAGGGCAACGGCCAGACCGAACTCGTTGAAGTCGTCACCGGCCTGCGTCCCGCCACCGCCGGATCAGTACGCATCAACAATGTCGACATGACCAATGCCTCCCCTCGCCGCATCACCGAAGAAGGCGCCATCTGCCACGTGCCTGAAGACCGCCACATGTACGGCATGGTCGACGCCTACTCGGTTGCCGACAATCTGGTGCTCAGCTCCTACTACAAGAGACCCTTCTCCTCCGGCCTCACCATGAATGAACAGGCCATCGCCCAGCACGCCGAAGAACTGGTGGCGCAGTTCGATGTCCGCACGCCCTCAGTCAGGACCTCCGGCGCCAGTCTTTCCGGCGGCAACCAGCAGAAAATGGTCGTCGCCCGCGAGTTTGGCCGCCCCATACGCCTTCTCGTCGCCGCGCAACCGACGCGCGGCATCGACGTCGGCTCAATCGAGTTCATACACAGCCAGATCGTCGCCAAGCGGGACGAGGGCATTGCCGTCCTCCTTGTGAGCTACGAGCTGGACGAAATCATGGCCCTTTCCGACCGCATCGCCGTCATGTTCCACGGCCAAATCAGCGCCATACTGCCGCGCAGCCAGGCAACACGCGAGAAAATCGGTCTCCTCATGGCCGGTGTCAGCGCTGATGGTGGTTCGCCCGCCGGCTGACCTGCAGAGAGCCCCACATCCGCGCCCTGCCACCATAGAAATTGCAACCGACTTTTATCAGACTAACCAAGGCAAGGAAGATAACGACCGGATGACAGATCCCGCGCTCGACCAGCCCCAACTTGAAGAGTACGACGACATAGATGGCGAGGTCAGGTTTCCCCACACCAACGGTGAGCTCTACTTTGTCGCCGACAGGGACAGCGATCTCTACGACCTCCGCTGGCACTGGCACAGGCGCGCCTACGCCCGTTCTATCCGCATCCGCATCGACGCGCCCATCTATACCAGCAGCGGCATCAGCAGCGAGCAGCTGGACGATGTCCTTCCACTCGCCGTCCAGCTCTACCCCGGCTACCAGGAAACCATCTACGGCGTCGAAGGCGTAATCGTCAGCAAACGCATCTTCGCGCCCCTCGACAGCTACTACGACCGGTCGCTTCTCTGGATGATGGAAGCCCAGGCCGAGGGCGACCGCCTGATCCAGATTCGCGTCGAAATCGACTGGGGAGAACCCCTGGACCAGCGCATGGTCGACGGGCTCCTGGTCGTGCAGAAGGACCCCGGCGAAGCCAGGGGGGCCCACGGCCAGCGCAACGCCGAGAGCACACGCGTCTTCGGCGCCGCCGAAGGACGCCCCGACCTGGTTGACTTTCCCAGCGCCTCCCAGGCCCACCTGATCTACCACGTCCTCGTCGCCGGCCAGGTCGACCTCCCACTGATCCTCGCCCTCAGCGACGTAGGCGAGCAGGTAGCCTGGAACGGCTTCCTCGTCCAGCGCGACATCTCACGCGCCTTCAAGCGCAGCCGCGGCAGCTGGCACGATATCACGCACCGCGGACGGCTCTGGTCCCCTGACGCCGCAACCAATCACGCCGTGCAACAGGCCAAAATCGGCGCCGTCCAGAAATTGGCCCGTTTCCGCTCCGGCTTTGCACCCGCCGACCGCGCCATCGAATCCGTCCCAGGACTCATCGACCTGTTCGACACTTTCGCCCCGGCACACAGCCGCAACATGCTCGATACCCTGCGCCGCGTCGCCGAACGTACCCGCGGGGCACTTCCCCGCCGCCTCCCCGTCCTCCCGCGCGGTCCCGTCGCCGTGCCCGATGAAGACATTCCTTTCGCTGCCGCTGCCTACCTGTGTACTCTGCACACCCACCTGCAGCGCCTCCCTGACCACGAATGGCTGTCGACGCACCAGCAAGCCCTCACCACCGCGGCCAATGAACTGGCGGCCTATTGTGCTACAGCCTCGTCCCCAGCCGCCACCGAAGCAGCCCGCCGCGCCCTGGCCGCTGCCTCCTCCCTGGCCCTTCAACTCAATCAGACCGAAGACGCCGCCAGATGGGCCGGCGCGGCAACGCGGCTCGCCAACTGCGACAGTGCCTCACCATCCGGCCACCCCGCCCCCAACGCCGCGTCAATCTGGAATCTGCTCGGCATCACCACAGCAAACGGCGAGATGACAATACACAGGCAGTGGCCTTCCCAATGGGACTGGTGGGCACTCATCCAACTCCCTTACCGGGCGCAGGGAAAAGAGGACACGGTCAGTCTGCTCTGGGACGGCGATACCCTGCACACAACCCGCCCTGTCGCCTTCGACGGCCCGGTCACCATTCAGACTCAGGTCCAGCCGTTCGGCTCCGATGAACACAGCTTTGACCTGCGTTTCCGGCTGGGAACCGATCTGTTTATTCCCACTTTCCATTCCGAAACGTAGTCAGACAGGGATTTCGATCTGACCTCTGCTTGGGGAAACTGAGGGGAGGCGAGAGTGCATCAGGATTCGACAGTTTTCCTAAACCGGCACAGTCAATCCATATGACCACCGCATTTGTCTACGACCCCTTCGAACGCAACCACAGCTTCCCCGGCCATCCCGAGTGCCGGGAACGCATGCTGAGCACGTGGGCGCTGTTGGAAGCCGACGGCATCCTCGACTCCCTGACGAACCTGACCAATGCTCCGGCCCCTCTCGACCCAATCCTGGCCGTCCACGACGCCGCCTACGTCGAACAACTACAGCAAATCTGCCGCGGCATCGAAGAGCCCGCTAGCGGAAGTATCAGGCTCCAGAGCTGGGACCAAAAGGCACTCTGGCTCGACCCGGATACCTACGTCCTCCGTGACAGCTGGGAAGCATCCCTGCGGGCTGTGGGCGGCCTCCTCCAACTGACCGACGCAGTGATGAGCGGCGCAGCCGGCAACGGCTTTGCCATGGTCCGGCCGCCCGGCCACCACGCCCGGCCCAACAACGCCAAAGGCTTCTGCCTCTTCGGCAACGTGGCCGTCGCTGCCCGCCATGCGCAGCAAAACCATGGCGCCGAACGTCTCCTCATCGTCGACTTCGACGTGCATCACGGCAACGGCACCGAGGAGATGTTCTACGACGACCCCTCCGTCCTCTTCATCAGCATCCACCAGTATCCGCACTACCCCTTCAGCGGCAGCATCGACGAAGTCGGACAAGGCCCCGGCGAACACTTCAACGTCAACATACCCTTCCCGGCCGGCGTCGGTGATGCCGGCTACCTCGCAGCCCTCCGCCAGCTGGTCCACCCCCTCGCCCGCGACTTCCGACCGGACGCAATCTTCCTGTCCGCCGGTTTCGACGGCCACTGGATGGACCCGCTCAGCGCCCATCGCCTGAGCGTCGGCGGATACGCAGCATTGGTGAAAGATCTCCTCGCCCTTGCCGAGTCGCTATGCGGTGGCCGGCTGATCTGCACCCTGGAGGGCGGCTACGATCTGAATGCCCTGCCCCACTGCATCCTCTCCTCCCTCAGAGTTCTCAGCCGCAGCCCTGCCGGTATCAGCGATCCCTTCGGCGCGGTCGAAGGCAACCCGCGCGCCGCCGACAAAGTGATAGCGGCGGTCAAACGCCGTCAAGGAATTCGCTGAAATCTGCTAAATTCGGTAGACTTGCCGCTTAGGGATGCCTTGCCCTTGTCCCTCGGTCCGATTCCAAACCATCACACCTAGTAGCCATCCGGAGACCAGGCCGCACATGCCGGGTCAATCGTACAATAAGAGGAACCATGCACACCATCATTCTTCAAACCAAAGCCCGCCAATCATCCACGGGCAAGACATGGCGCATCGAAGTACTCGGCGACAGCCTCATCAAAGAGGACGTCAAAGTTTCCATCGGCGAACTCGAATACCACCCCGCCAAAGCCGAACGCCGTTCCCTGATCGATATCCTTACGATCATCGAACGTCACAACTTTCGCATCTGCCATGTCGAACACGAACCCAACGAAGACGGGCTGGAAGAATGGATGTTCATTCTGCAGGGGTGACCTCGGCCTGCAACCCTTCTGGCAATTCGGGAGTGCCCTCGACGATCAGCGACCATACCAACTGGTATCCCACTGCCGCTCTCCTGAGTCCCGCACCGTCCGCCGCCAAGTACGGCCCCACGCCAAGAGAATCGTGACCAGGAAACCACAAATCTTCGCCCACCGCGGCGCCAGCACCGTCGCACCGGAAAACACGCTGCCGGCTTTCGCGAAAGCTCTCGAAATGGGCGCCGACGGCATCGAGCTCGATACCCAGGCCACCGCCGACGGCCAGCTGGTCGTCCTGCACGACTACCACCTGGAACGCACGACCACCGGCGCCGGCCCCCTTCGCACCCACACACTGGCCCAACTCGCCGGAATTGACGCCGGCGTCCGCTTTGACAGCGCCTTCTCCGGCACGCCGATTCCCACCTTGGACCAGGTCTTCGACCTCGTAGGCGACAGCTGTGTTGTCAACGTTGAAATCAAGAACATGGACTGGGACGGAGGCCGCGAACCCGAGCCGCTGGCCCGCTTGATTCAGCGGCGCGGGCTCTACGACCGGGTAATCGTCTCCAGCTTCAATCCCATCGCCCTCCGCAAGATGCGGCAACTCGATCCATCTATCCCGCTCGGCCTCCTCTACTTTGACAGGCCGCCTCACCCGCCCGATGGGAAGAGTAGCCTCCTGCGTAAAGTCCGCAGCCTGCCACTCAAGGATCTCCTTCTCTACTTCTGCCGCCCCTGGCTCAGCCGCGGCCTCGCACCGGAGGCCCTCCACCCTTACTTCACTTCAATCGACGCCCAGTTTATCGCAAAGGCACGCAGCCGCGGCCAGCTGGTCAACGCCTGGACCGTCAACAGCGGCGCCGAAGCCCTTCGTCTCGCCGCCCTTGGCGTAGACGCCATCATCACCGATGTTCCCGACGCTATCCGCAAAGAACTGTCCCAAGCGGAGTAGTCGCAGGTACCTCCCGCCCCCTGACCCCATGACAACCACCACGGCAACCGCCCCGGGCAAAGTCATACTCTTCGGCGAACACGCCGTTGTCTACGGTAGAGCAGCCATCGCCGTACCCGTGGCCAAGGTAATGGCAACCGTCACCCTCACCGATGCCCCCGCCGGGACCGGCTGCACAATCGCTGCCCCCGACATTCGCGCTCACGTATCCCTTTCGGGTCAGCCCCAGGACCCCCTTGCGCTCGCCGTGCGCCTTGCGCTCCAAGAAGCCGGCATCGAGGCAGAACCCGACTGGCAATTCACCGTCCGTAGCGACATCCCCATAGCCGGCGGCATGGGCAGCGGCGCGGCCGTGAGCGCCGCCCTCGTGAAAGCCGTCTTCGCACACTGCGACTTTCAAGATCGCGCCCAACCCGACCTCGAGACCGTCAACCGCACCGTCTACGCCGTCGAAAAACTGCATCACGCCAACCCCAGCGGCATAGACAACACAGTCGTCGTCTACCGGCAGCCCGTCTGGTTCGTGCGCGGTCAACCGCCGCGGCGATTTGATATCGCCCGCCCCTTCCACCTCGTCATCGCCGATACCGGGATCGCCAGTTCCACAGCCGCAGTCGTCTCAGACGTGCGCCGCGCCTGGGAAAGTGACAGGTTGGTTTACGAGGAGATCTTCGACGGCATCGGAGAAATAGCCGCAGCCGCCCGCCGGGCCATCGTCTCCGGAAACGTGGACGCGCTGGGCCCGCTGATGCGCGCAAACCAGCGGCTTCTGCGTCAGTTGGACGTCAGCGCACCGGAGCTCGAACGGCTGATCGAAGTCGCCGAAGAGACCGGCGCTGCCGGCGCAAAGCTCAGCGGCGCCGGCCGCGGCGGCAATCTGATAGCTGTCGTGGAGTATCAAAAAGTGGAGACCGTACAGGAAGCGCTTCTGGCCGCCGGTGCCGCTGGCGCCGTGATAGCCCGGGTGGGCTCATAAGGCCTGCCGCCTCTCAACCCTGAAGCCGCCAGCTGTCCCGCAAGTAGGCCAGTCGCCCTCCAACCACCGTAGCCGCTACCTGCACCTCAGAGTCCAGCAGGACCAGGTCCGCACGCGCCCCGCGTCGGATCCGGCCCACCTCCCTGTCAATCCCCATAGCCTGCGCCTGCGAAAGACTCGTCGCCGGCCACGCCTGCACCAGTGGCCACCCCGTGGCCGACATGAAATTCCGCAACGCCGTATCCAGCGTCAGCACCGAACCGGCCAGCGTCCCGTCCTCCAGCCTGCACGCGCCGTCCTGCACGAAAACCGGCAGACGGCCCATCTCGTGCCGCCCTTCTGGCATACCCGCAGCCCCAATCGCATCGCTGATCAGCAGCGTCCGCGTCGGCCCTTTGCAGCGCCCTAGAATCCGCATAGCCGCCGGATGGACGTGGATACCATCCGCGATTAACTGCGCGTAGATTCTGTCGTCGCTCAACGTCGCGCCCAGCGCGCCCGGCCGCCGGTGGTGCAGCCCGGTCATCGCATTGTACGTGTGCGTGGCCTGCGAGACGCCTGCGTCAACCGCCGCAGAAGCCTCCTCGTATGTCGCCGCCGTGTGCCCCAGCACCACCCGCACACCCGCCGCCGCAGCCATCTCGATCAAGACGTCGGCCCCCGCCACTTCCGGAGCCAGTGTGATCATGCGCACCGGCCCCGCGCCCAGAAGCGCCTCAAACTCCGCCGCCGAAGGTGGACGGATGTGCGCCGGGTTCTGCGCTCCCGGAAACGCCGCGCTGAGAAACGGCCCTTCCAAATGAACACCCAACACCCGCGCCCCGGCAACCCTCTCTTCGCCGTTTCCCGCCCGCGAATGCTCAACGTACCGGGCCGCGTTTTCCACCGCCGCCAGCGTAGCCCCGTGAGACGCCGTAACCGTCGTTGCGTAGAAGCCGGTCACGCCGTGCCGGACCAGGAAACGGCTCATCGTCTCCAGGCCCTCCCACGTCGCGTCCATCACGTCCGCCCCGCCGCTGCCGTGAATGTGAACGTCGATAAAGCCTGGAAGCAGCGTGCATCCGCTCCCGTCTAGGATCGGTCCTGCCAATCCCGCGCCTTCATCCCCCCAGCCGCCTATTTCCCCGTCCCGGAAATCGAGAGAAAATGCCTGCCCCGGCGGCGCGGTTGCAGCACCGAAGACCGTCCGCGCGGTCAGGCCGGTTATCCCGCCTAACATCGGTGACTCTCCGCCCTGCCATCCTTCCCGATTGCTCAAATTGCTCCCCAAGCTCAGCGCACAGCTGCCTCAGTCTGCCTCCAGCTTCCAGTAGAGCACACCCAGCGGCGGCAACTCCATCAACGCAGACCAGGAAGCGCTCTGCCACGCAACCTCCTCGGCCTCCAGCGGAATCGGGTTGTCGACACCGCTGCCGCCGTAGATCTCCCAATCGCTGTTCAGGACCTGGTGGTAGCGCCCCGGACCGGGCAGACCGACGCGGTACCCGTGCCGCGGCACCGGCGTAAAGTTGCAGACCACCACAATCCAGCTGCTGCCCTCCGCATCGCGGCGCACGAAACTGGTGATCGAATGGTCCACGTCCTGGTAATCAATCCACTGAAATCCACCCAGGCTGGCGTCCGATTGATGCAATGCCGTTTCATGGCAATAGAGGCGATTGCTGTCCTGAACAAAACGCTGCAAACTACGATGATCCTCAAGCTCCAGCAAATGCCAGTCAAGACTGAAGATCTCAGTCCACTCACGCCACTGTCCGAACTCTCCCCCCATGAAAAGCAGTTTCTTGCCCGGATGGGCGTTCATAAAGCCGTACAGCAGCCGCAGATGCGCGAACTTCTGCCAGCGGTCCCCTGGCATCTTTTCAAGCATCGACCCCTTCAGATGTACAACCTCGTCATGACTCAGGGGAAGAATGAAATTCTCGCTGAAGGCGTAGCTCAGGCTGTACGTGATCAGGTGATGATTGTAGCGCCGGAACAGCGGGTCCATCTCAAAGAAATTCAGCGTATCGTGCATCCACCCCATATTCCACTTGTAATCGAACCCCAGCCCGCCCGTGTACGTCGGACGCGACACCATCGGCCAGATGCTGCTCTCCTCCGCAATCGTCAGAACGCCCGGCACGCGCTCATGCAGCACCTCGTTCGTCTTCCGCAGCAGCGAGATAGCGTCCAGGTTTTCGTGCCCGCCATGCTGGTTCGGAATCCACTCCGCCCCCTCTCGGCTGTAGTCCAGGTACAGCATCGAGGCAACCGCATCCACGCGCAGCCCGTCGATGTGGTACTCCTCCGCCCAGAACAGGGCGCTCGCCACGAGGAAATTGCGCACCTCGTTGCGCCCGTAATCGAAAATCTTCGTGCCCCAATCGGGATGGTCTCCACGCCGCGGGTCCTCATACTCATACAGCGCCGCACCGTCAAAATAGGCCAGCCCGTGAGCATCCTTGGGAAAATGGGCCGGTACCCAGTCCAGGATCACGCCGATGCCGTTCTGGTGACAGTGGTCCACGAAATACTTGAAGTCGTCCGGCGTGCCGAATCGGCACGTCGGCGCGAAATACCCGGTGCTCTGGTACCCCCACGAACCTTCAAAAGGGTGCTCGGTCACCGGCATGAGCTCGATGTGCGTGTAGCCCATCTCCTTCACGTAGTCGACCAGCTCATGTGCCAGCTGACGGTAGCCAAGAACTCGGTTATCTTCGGGGTTTCTTCGCCAACTGCTGAGATGAACTTCGTAGATGTTCAGGGGCTGGTCCAGCGCCTGCCTGCTGGCCCTGTTCTCGACCCACTCACCATCCCCCCACGGATAGCTGTCCATGGGCCAGATTCGGGAGGCCGTCCCAGGCGGATACTCCGCAAAAAAGCCGTATGGGTCCGACTTGTCGATCCGGATATCCACCAGCGGCAGTTGAATCGAAAACTTGTATTCACTGCCCGCCTCCAAACCGGCGCTGGGCGTGGCGGTAGTTGCTGGCGCGGCAGATGAGGGGATGAAGAGCTCCCAGATCCCCTCCCGGTGGGCCTCCATGACGTGCACGTGAGGGTCCCAGCCGTTGAAGGGCCCAATGACACTTACGCCCTGGGCATTTGGCGCCCAGACCGAAAACTGCACACCGCTGACGCCAGCCACCGTACGAAAGTGGGCGCCGAACCTGCGATAGCCATAGAGAAAGTTTCCCTCGCCGAAAAGGTAGGCCTCATCATCCGTAAACCACGATCCGATCAAAAGATTGCGTCCTTCTCTCCCGACTTGGGGCGTCCCGGCTAAAGGATGGCGCCAATACTGTGAATAACCTCACGTTCAGAAGACGTCACCATCTGACGGCGCCTTCACAACGTTCAATTGACTTCTGACATTTCCTACCAACTACGCGTCCCACCGCAGGGGCACCCCTTGTGGGTGCCCAGGACCGCTGCCCTACGTTGGGCCGACCCGCCGTATTCCCCGTAGGGGCGCCCCTTGTGGGTGCCCTCGTGGTTGCCTCACCATTTAAGGGCGCTTGGTGAATCTCTGTGCCTATCGCGGACGGACAACATGAAATGACCACAAATATCAGGGCGGCCAATCGTCAGCAACTCTTGGCACCAGAATGAATGGCCCTACTCCCTGCAGATTCTTGCCAGCCCGGGCAGAAAGCTCGTCTCTACCACCGATTCCCAGCTCATGCTGCCCGCCAGCGCGCTGCCCAGCCGCAACAGTTCTGCCATCTGCTCCCGGCTTCTCGGCAGACGCTCAAATATCTGCCCGGCGCTCTCTCTTGAACTGCCGGCCTCGATACGCCCCCGCGCTGCGCCGTCGATATCCAGGGCATCCCGCGGCGTCCCCGGCATCTGCTCCGCCGGCAACCCCACGTAATCCGCCACCACCAGCGGGAAACCCTTGTCGGCGAATGCTGTCCCCAGCTGGCCGCCGCCGGGCAAAATGACTCGAACGCCCTGTCCTTCCGCCTCAATCGGCGCCAGCACGCCCTGCTCGACCAGCGCCTCTGCCGCCGCCTGCACAAATCCGATGCACCCGCACACGCTGCTCACACACGACAGCGCGCCGAACTGCACGGGCTCGATCTGCGATATCCCAAACGGTTCATAGATACTCTGCCCAAACTCCAGGTCGCTGCCGCGGCGGACATCGCTGAACCCCATATCCGCCGGCATGCGCGTGCCGCACCGGTCCCGGCTCCAACCGAACTGGTTCACCAACACGATCTTGCTGCTGCTTGCGGAATGGTTAAACGGCTCGACGTCGTCGAAGAAGAACGGCGCCTCCTCGCCAACCAGGTCGCCGTTGTCGCCCCGATGTCCCACGGGCCACCCGTACGAACTTTCCCAGCTCTCGATCAGCTCCGGCTGCCGGCCCGCCGGTTCACTCGTGGCAAGCACAAAAAGCGCCGCCGTCTTTCCTGCCGACTTCAGAAGCCTGTCCAGGTGCGCCATCACCCGCACGTCCCGCCACAGCGCTTTCGACATCACCATCCGCGCCACGTGCGTGAAAACGTAGTCCGGTTCGAACCCCAGCAACGTCCGGCAGTACGCCTGCAGCCGGCGCTTGGAATCCAGATGGTCCGCTACCTTGATCTCCTCCGACCCGATGCCGTTGTAGACAAGATCGATGCTGCAATTGGCGAACGGCCCGCCCAGAAACCGCAGCTCCTCCCGCACCGAGTCGCTCACGGCAAATATCGCATCGCAATGTATCGCCTGCCGGACGACCGCGTGCTTGAAATACGAGTCCTGCTCGCCAAAGACGGTATCCAGCGGCAGATGCGAATCCCGCGCCCGCAGCAGCGCGTTGTAGAAGCGCGTGTCGTGACCGGCGTGGCTCTCTACCAGCAACCGCGCCGTCGCCACCTCGTGTGCATAGAAAACAGTCCGCCACTGCTCAGGCTCATTCAGCTGCGCCGCAAATGCCACCGGCAGTCCCAGCCACTCGTGTGCGATGATCACCCGCTCGTGCGGCGCCAGTCCCGCGTCGACCCCCAGCGCCTTCAACCCGGCAAAGAGCGGTTGCGCGATCGACATATACAGGTTGTACTCGAAATCGTAGTTGTAGCGAAAACTCTCGACGCCGTAATTTTCCCACAGAAAGTAGCTGAATTTCTCCACGTGCCCCATGTGCGGATTGCTCGCATCGACCAGCAGAATCTCATGCTCCGCATCCCCGAACTGCCGACGCCCGTACAGCAGCGCCACGTGGAAAGTCCGCTCAACCGTCAGCAGCGCCTGCTGCACCGGCTCACCGACGTCGTACCGAATCCCGTGCAGGCTGCTGTAGCGGATCTCCACACCGTTCCCCGCCTCCGTCAGCCGCGCCATCTGCACAGGATCCCAGCCAAACATCGGCCCCACCAGGATCGTCCGCCCGACCTGGCTGTTGTACGACTTTGCGCCCAGAATCCCGTCCAGGACCGACCCAATGCCTCCTACCTTCGCGCCGGCTTCATGGGTGGCATGGATGACGAGCGGTACGGTTTTCGACACAAATATCTCCATTCGCGACCTGTTTCCGCCCCATCATAGCACACAGATTCCACCGTCTGCGAATACCCTCCCCGCACCCGCCCCTCTCTCTTTCCTCTCTCCTCTCCCTTCTCGCCTCGCTATTTTGGGCGGTCGGGCCTATTCGGCCCTCCCTTGTGCGGGGGCTCCGCCCCCGCAACGCCCCCTCTCCTACAACACGCCTCATCGACCGGGTGTCGACATTGGTGACGGGTGCCCAATAGAAGATTTCCAGCCAGACCCCGTCCCGCCAGTCCCATCAAGTCCCCTTGGCGGCAGGCCGTGTCCCTGCCTTTCCCCGCCCCCAAATCGGACTGCCCCCCGCACCCTTCCCTCTCTCTATCCCCTCTCCTCTCCCCCACCAACGTGCCTATCCAACAGTGCTCACCCTCCCTTGCCCCTTCTCAACCCACTAACCACTGACCACTGACCACTGACCACTAACCACTGACCACTGACCACTGACTACTGACTACTGACCACTGACCACTGACTACTGACTACTGACTACTGACCACTGACCACTGCAGTTCAAATTGAGCAAAGCACTATTCTATGCTAAGGTGGCCACCGGGTCCCCACGCCTATACCGCAAGAGGACAACCGATGGCTGAGCAAAGTGTTGCCCACCTGCAGCGGCAAAGCCGCCGCCTCACGCTCATATGCAGTCTGACCCTCGTGGTCGGTGCCATACTGCTGCGTCTGGGCGCGCTGAACCCCGATTTCAGCGCCCGCCGCTGGCTTATGATCTCTGCCCTCACCGTGGCCGGCGTCTTCTGGTTTCTGCGACGCGTCCTCGACCAAAACCATGCCCCCGGGCGCCAGGAGCTCTTCGCCGACCTGGGCCCGGCCAACGTACTCACCATTTATCGAGGCCTTGCCTATGCCTGGATGGCCGGATTCCTCCTCCTGCCAAGACCCGGCGGCCTCTTGGACTGGCTCCCTGCTCTCCTCTATATCGGGGCAAGTGTAGCCGACGTTTTCGACGGCTACCTGGCCCGCAGATCGAACAGAGTGACCCGTCTCGGCGAGACCTTGGACATGGAATTCGACGGCTTTGGCGTTCTCGTAGCCTCTGCCCTGGCCGTGCAATACGGACAACTGCCCCTGGTCTTCCTGCTCGTCGCGTTTGCGCGTCCGCTCTTCGTCTGGGGAATGATGTGGCGTACCCGGCAGGGCCTTCCCAACCACCAAATGACCGACAGCGACCAGCGCCGCATCATCGCCGGCCTGCTGATGATCTTTCTCTCCACCGTCCTCTGGCCTATCTTCGAGCCCCCCGTTACCTACGCCGTCGGCGCCGTTTTCGGCGGCGCCGTCGCCCTCAGCTTCCTGCGCGACTGGCTCGTAACCATCGGCTGGCTTCGGACGGCCCATCCCGCTTACATCAATTGGCGCGCCCGCCTCAAACTTTGGGCCTTCGTCTGGGCGCCCGTACTCCTCAGGATTGCGATTGCTCTCCTGGTCGCGCTTGTGGTCTCGACCCTCCTCGCATCCGGCACCGCCCTTCCCGCCTCGCTGAGCTGGGCTGTCGCCGCCGTCGCTGCCGCCGCCGGCCTGACGGCCCTCTTCGGCATCGGCGCCAGGACGTCGGCGGGCTTCGTCAACGCTGCCGCCTATCTCTACTTCATCTTTGGCGGCCAGCCTTGGGTCGGCCTGACATTGCTCGTACTCGCTTCGCTCCTTCTCGTCCTAGGCAGCGGCTACTTCACACTCTGGGTCCCCGAAGAGCGCTGGTTGCGCGTCGGCGCAGCCGGCTCCTGAGCGTTGCTGGCCATCTCAACCGGCTTCCAATTCCTTCAAAAAAGAGCGGCAAACCCCCGCACTGAACTGGCGAACAGCAGGTTCTGTCTCCCCAGGAATGAGCCAAACCTCCTCCCAATCAGCCCGCTGTCAGCGCATAAATCGGCGTTGTAAGAAAAGCCAGTCTGTGCAATGATAGTGAGTGTTCCCATCCCCCTCGCAGCGAAACGCTTGAGGATGACCGCTAAAGGAGAAAGACGATCATGCTGGATCTGCGTTCATTGGATTCACAGTCAAAACGCATCATCGGCCTCGCACTGCTGACAGGCCTGATCCACCTGTTTGTTGGCTTCCAAAGTCAATTCATTTTGGTTCTGAATGGGCTAGGCTTCATCGCGCTGGCCATCGCTCTCTACCTGCTTCCTCAACTCGCAAACTGGAGAACCCAGATCCGTTGGGTTCTGATCGTCTACACCGCGGTTACGATCATCGGTTACTTTGCAATCTTCCCGCAGCCGCTCGACTACGGGCTCGGCCTCGTGACCAAGGCCGTCGAAGTCATCCTGATCGTGCTGCTCTTCATTCAATCGAGGTAACACTATGCACATCGAGGACCTGGAAACGCCCGTCGGCGTCGTCGATCTGGATCGCCTTGCCACCAACATCGACCGGTTCCAGACCTATCTGGACAGTCACGACATCGATAACCGGCCCCATATCAAGACCCACCGTATCCCTGCAATCGCCCACATGCAGATGGAAGCCGGCGCCGTCGGCATCACCTGCCAGACTCTGAGCGAAGCCGAGGTCATGTGCAGCGCCGGGATTAGAGATATCTTTCTGCCCTACAACCTGCTCAGCAAGGCCAAACTGAGACGCCTGATGCTCCTGTCGCGCCGCGCAAAAATGAGCGTCACCGCGGACTCAGCCCGCACCGTCGCCGGATACGCCGAAGCCGCCGCGCATGAAGGCACCGTCCTCCCCGTCCTGATTGAAATGGATGGCGGCTATGAGCGCTGTGGCGTGACCACGCCGGAAGGTGTCCGCGAGCTGGCTCGCCAGATCGACTGCGCCTCCCATCTTCACTTTGGCGGACTGATGGTCTACCCTTCGAATCCGGAGTCGAACGCCTTCATGGGCGAATCGAAAATGCTGCTGGCCCAGGACGGGCTGGATGTCGAGCGGGTCAGCGGGGGCAGTTCATTTGTCATGTGGCAAGCCCACGAGTTCACCGAAATCGATGAACACCGCGCCGGTATGTACGTCTACGGAGACCGCAACCTCGTCGACGCCGGTGCCATGACCCTTGACCAATGCTCCTACATCGTGTTGGCCACCGTCGTCAGCCGCCCCACCGACGACAGGGTCGTCCTCGATTCAGGCAGCAAGTCCCTCGCAGCAGACGGCGCCCGCCAGTCTCCCGGCCACGGACTGATAGTCGAATATCCTGATGCTGAGATTTTCAAGCTCTCAGAGGAACACGGCCACGTGGATGTGTCGCGCTGTGACCGCAAGCCGGAGATCGGCGAAAGAGTCAGCGTCCTCGTCAACCACTGCTGTGTCTCCAACAATCTCTTCCCGCGCATCGTCGGACACAGGGATGGCGAAGTTGAACTCGAGTGGCCGGTCCTCGCAAAGGGATGGTGAATAGAGACAGCGCAGCGTCGTCCTGCCGGCATCCCTCACGGCCGGCGCCACCATACGCGCCGCCGGTACGGCTCAAAAAGTGATGCCCAACAGACTGGGCGCCACCACGATACCAAGATAGGCCAGCAGCAAGACAACGAGAACCAGGCGGATCTTCCCCCACGCGCTCAGGTTGTTGAACCAACCGCCTCCGCTCGGACGCGGTCTGCCCGCCGGTGGCGGAAACGCTTGGGCCGCCCCTTCTTCATGTCGCCTCTGTGGAATACTGGCCGGCGCATCTGCTGCAGGATCGACGCTGGGGCGCGGCGGCGCCCCCGCTTGAAAATCAACGCCCCCAGCGGGCTGGCTCAGGATGCGATGCAGATCCGTTGCGACCGAGGGCAAGCGCGATTTAAGTAAGTCCAGCCCGGGATACTCAACGTAGAGCAGGTCTACGTCAGTCTCCGCGAACGCACTCTGACCGTACGGCTCATCCGACAGAATCGCCTTCTCCCCGAAAACCTCTCCCTCACCGCGCGTCCAACTGCCGGCCCCGTTCAGAAGCTGAAGGCGCACGACTCCTCTCTCAATGAAATACAGCGCATCGCTCGGCGCTCCCGCACGGAATACCTGTTCCCCTTGCCGCAAATGGGCCTGTCTCAAATAGCGGGCCACCTCCCTGAGCTCGTTGACCTCGAGGTTGGCCAGCAGTGGGAACCGCCGCAGTCGCTCCGCTGTCACCGGCGCCGGCCGCGAGGCAGTCCGCGACGCCAACGCCCGGTCGAGTGCCTGGCCTATCGCAGGCAACTGCCCCACCAGTTCCTCAAGGTCGGACCGGTAGAGGACCCACAGATTCGTGTTGCCGATCGCAGTGGCGTTCTCAGCCCGGTCCTCGCCCGTTAACAGGCTCATCGCCCCAAAATAGCTCCCCACCTCAACGCGGGCCAGCTCCTGCAGCACACCGCTCTCATTTTCTGCCGTCAGTTCCACCTCACCTTCATCTACCAGCAAGAGTGAGTCACTTCTCTCGCCGAGACGGTAGATCAGTTCACCTGACGGGACGTGCTGCAATACCAGCTTCTGTGCGATGGCATGCAAGTTGGAAGGTTCCAGCTGGCCGAAAAGAGGCGTCTGCGCCAGCCTGACCACCGCCTGCGTCTGGTCCGTCAAGCTCAGCCGGCTGCGGCTGTGTCTTCCCAGTGCCCGCCGCAAATGCGGGTATTGGCTGCTCAAGCTGTGAAATGTCGCCGCCGGCAACGACCATACCAGGCAGTCGTCTACCGAAAACGCGCTCGCATTGTACGGCTTGTTAGTCAACAACGGCAGGACCCCGAATAGATTGCCCGGCTCTACCAGGCTCGCAGTCGGGCTTGGCTCCTCCGGTGTGGGCGCAGGCTGCAACTCCAGCGCACCCTTTTCCAAAAGGTAAAGTGCCTCAGCCCGTTGGCCGCTCTGATACAGAAACTTGCCCCGCTGCAACTGCTGCGGCTGCATACTTCGCGCCATCGGCTCGATCACCCGGTGCGGAAGCCCGCCCAACGCACGCGTCTTGATGAGCTGTTCAACCAGATAGTCCTCAAGTTGCGAAATCTGCTCGCCGAAGTTCTGACTGAGTTTGATCCCAATGCCGTACTGCCTCTGCAGCAGCTGGCGCAGCTCCGAGTCCGGCAGGGACCACAGGTGAACGTCTGACGCGGCCACCGCGCTGGTGTTATGCGCCAGTCCCCGCAGAAACTCGGCCTCACCCAACAGACTGCCCGGCCCGAGCGTAGCCAGAACCGAACCGTTTGAATCAAACAACCGCACGAAGCCGCCCCGTATCAGATAAAGGTCACTGCAGTTCTCATCGCTGCGATAGATCGTACCCCCGCCCGGAAAACTCTCTTCGCGCAGTATCCCCGTGATCTCCTCCAGCTCCACGTCTGACAAATCGTGAAAAAGAGGCGTTGCGCGCAGAAAATCAACAGACATGATTACTCCTTTCGGACACCGTATTCCCGGCCCAACTCAACTTCTATTGTGCCAGAACGGGTATACAATCTCCAATGCCTTCTCGACAGCTCTCTTCCCAATGTGAGTGCCTTCTTCGCCATGCCTCGCGTAGCAGCGGAGCCGAACCAATCTCGCGAGCAACTCGCAGTAAGAGGTTGCCCCGTCTCTGACCACTGACTACTGACCACTGACCACTGACTACTGACCACTGACCACTGCACTCCCCGGTCTTGAGGTTTCCTGGACGCGAATGGTAGGATGCTATTGGCATAGTGGAGAAACCGCCACGCGCCTGATATAATGAATCCAAACAGGTTTGGAAGGTGAGATGCGGCAAGACGCAAAACGGTCTGCTACCATTGCAGACCGTCCAATAGCAGGGTTTTTCTACCTCTGGCCTGCTCTCTCTTGGCCGACAGGGGGACTATCTGCCTGAATCCTGCTCTCTCCCAGCGGGGAATACCTAACTCAGACTGGTGCCGAAGGTGGGAGTCGAACCCACACGGGTTTCCCCACACGAGTTTGAGTCGTGCGCGTCTGCCTATTCCGCCACTTCGGCTCAGAAAAATTATAGCGGTTGCGGTCAGATTCAGTCAAATACCCGGCTCTGGGGCTGGCATTCCCCACTGGATTTCTGTCCCATCCGCCCTAACTTCAGGCGAACCGAAAAGCTGCGCAACGAGCGGGTAGTGACCTTTCGCTCCCCTGCCTCCACAGTGGTTCGCCGCAATGGTGCCATAGCAGACTCTTCATGGACCAGGACATACTCATAGAACGCTCTCTGCAAGGAGACTTGGAAGCGTTCAACCAACTGGTGATCGAATACCAGGGTCTTGGATACGGCGTCGCCTATCGCCTTCTTGACGACCCCGATTCGGCAGCCGATGCCCTGCAGGACAGCTTCATTAAAGCCTATCGGGCGCTTGACAACTACCGTGGCGGCAACTTCAAGAGTTGGCTCATGCGTATCGTCGTCAACACCTGCTACGATCACCTGCGCAGCCGTCAGCGAAAACGTACCGAGAGCCTCGACGACATGCCCGTAGAAGAAGAGTATGTCGCCCAGCTGACCGATCGCAGCGAAACTCCCCACGAATATGCCGAACGCCAGGAGCTTCAGGCGCTCATCGGGTCGGCCATCACCTCCCTGCCCGAGGTCCTGCGTACTGCCATCGTCCTGCGCGATGTCGAGGGGTATGCCTACGAAGAGATCGCGGAGATAACCAGCGCCGCCGTCGGAACGGTTAAATCACGGATAAATCGTGCGCGCGGAAGAGTTCGCGACTATCTGAGCAAGAACGCGGAACTTTTGCCGTCAGTCTATCGTCATTCTTTGAAGTAGGGGAGAACTGTATCCTCTGCAGGTTGGCTGTATAGAAGCCAAAGTTCCATTCACTCAAGCAAAGTGGCAGACAGGCCGTGAAGAGTTGAGAGGTCATTCAAGCCCGTGAGCCGATAACAGAGAGCAAACCAATATGGATCCTCAAAGTCTGAATTCGGTCGATGAAGATCTGGTAGCAGCTTACGTAGACGGCGACGTTACCACCGAAGAACGGCAACGTGTAGAGGCAGCCATGGCGGCCAGCGAACAGGTCGCTTGGGAGGTGAATACACTGCGCCGGACCGTCGAGCTGCTGCAGGATCTGCCCAGCGTGCCCCTTCCCCGCTCCTTCACGCTGACCGAAGATCAGGTCGCTGACGTCCTCCAGGAGCGGCGCGCTCTCGCCAAAGTCAACGCATCACCGCCCAGCGAAGTCGAAGCCCCGCCGCAAAGCCCTTGGCAGCGCTTTCTCACTTTCCTGAGTGGCGGCGATCTGGCGCTGCGCAACGCAGCCGCCCTCGCGGCCGTTCTGCTGCTCCTGGTATTTGTGGCCGAAACCGGACTTCAGCGGACGCAGCCAGGATCGCAATCAGGAGGGAACGAGCAGCTTTCCAGCGGCCCCGCAGTCCCCGAGGGGCAGGTGACGGCCGTAGGCGGCTCTCTCTCGCAGCAGCCTGATTCCGGCGCCGGCGGACAGTCTGCTTCCGAAGGCGGAGCTGAAGGTGCCGTGGCAGACAGCAGCGACGAGCAAGACGACGACCCTCAAATCGGTGTTATGAGCATCGGGGATGAAGGACAGCAATCTGCCTCACCGGAACAAGAGCAGGCCGCCGCACAGCCGCAACCTGATACCAGCTCCGGTGCCGCCGCAACCAATCAACAGCAACTTTCTGACAACCAGGGCGCACAACCTGCCGACCAGCCACTGGTTACCGTCCTCAGGTACGCCCGAATCCTTCTCGTTCTGGCCGTCATCGTGCTCTGGCTCCTTAGCCGCACCAAGTCCAGAAGCCGCCGTGCCTGAACTCCCCGAAGTTGAAACCTACGTTCGCGCGCTCAAACCTCTGTTGAAGGGAAAAACTATCCTCTCGGCCGAGGTGCACTGGCCCCGCATTATCGCCGTCCCTGATGCCGGTCGCTTTACCGACCTAGTCCGCGGGCGCAGTTTCTCTTCCTTCGGACGCCGCGGAAAATACATGCTGCTCGGTTTGGACAGTGCCGAGACCCTTATCGTACACCTGCGCATGACCGGCGAGTTGCGCCTTCACCCTCCCTCGGCCCCAGGCGCGAGCGCAGCCGCGCCCCACGTCGACAAGCACACCCACGTTTTGTTCGACCTCGACACCCGCGAACAGCTGAGATATCGCGACACTCGCAAATTCGGGAGAATCTGGCTGGTCGAGGATACCGGAGAAGTTGTGGGAAAGTTGGGTCCCGAACCGCTCGACGATGCCTTCGTCCCGCAGACCCTGGCCCAAACGCTGGCCGGGCGCAAAGCCAACGTCAAAGCGCTCCTGCTCAATCAATCCCTGCTGGCAGGCGTCGGAAACATCTATGCCGACGAATCCCTGTTCCGCGCCAGGATCGACCCCCGCCGCGCCGGGGGATCACTTGCCCTCGAGGAGATAGAGCGTCTTCACTTGGCTTTGAGGGATGTCCTGCTGAAGGGAATCGAGGCGCAGGGCAGCTCGGTCCAAAACTATGCTCCCCCGACGGGAGCAAAGGGCGGCTTTCAAGAACAGTTCCGGGTCTTCCGCCGCAGCGGCGAGCCCTGCTTCGCTTGCGGTACTTCAATAAGCCGTATAGTGCTCGCGCAGCGCAGCACGCACTTCTGTCCCGCCTGCCAGAATTGAGCGGCTAGCCTTTCCTGCAATGATGCAACCGGGGCATCCTCCCCAGCCGCTGGTCATGCAACACCGGGGCCGCTCTGGTGCCCTACGCGCCCTGCCCGGGTGTGTGGCGGCGCTTCGTTTCGGCCAGTTCCGCCTCCAATTCAGCCTTCCGCCTCAGTTCAGCCTCTCTCCCCTCGGCCAAAGCCCGGTCCCAGCGCGACTGGTACTTGGAGTCGAATGTTGTGGCCCGTGACGGTCCGAAAATATAGGCTGCGACTGCGCCGGCGACGGCACCAAAGATCAGGCCGATCACGAAATTCTCAGTCTTGCCCAATGCTCATGTCCCCTGTCTGGCTTGAAGCCCCTCTACCTGCGCACGAAGCCTTCCACTTTCCCAAAACTCAGACCGCAGCCTCCCGTTTCAACCAACCGTCCCGTCAATGACCGTTACGTCCTGGGGCTCCTGTATACGGACCGGCTTCGCGCTCATCTCCTCTTCCGGCAGCAACAGACCCGTCAACACGTAAACCAGTACCCCCGTGCCGACGCTGCCTATAGCAAAGGCAACCCAGATCAGCCGCACAAGATTGGCGTCCAGACCGATCGCCTTGCCGATGCCTCCGCACACACCGAAGAACATTCGCTCCTCACGGCTGCGCTTCAGCGGGATGCTTGACTTCGCACGGCGCAGACCATTCTTGGCCGACTCGCGGTTCAGCCGCGACGTCGCCTGTGATCTCTTCTCCCGTACCTTTGCGCGCGCGCTGAACAAGCGGCTGCGCCACGCCCGTTGGTTCTTCAGCAAAAGCAACCCTGCGCCGATCAACAGGGCCGGCCAGAAAACCAGGCCCATCACACTCCAGAAGACGTGCCACAGGGCCGGTAAGACGCCAAGATTCGCCAGCAGCCAGATGACGCCGAAAGCCACCAGCAGAAGGCCCGCCCGCCCGACGTTGCGTTCATTCAGCTCCAACGTTGCCGGGGCATGTTGCCCCGCCTTTGCCGTCCCTACGGGAAGCAGCAGCCACAGCGCGGCGTAGGCAAGCAGCCCGGTCCCCGCCGTCCCCAGTGTCAGTACCACCCACATGATCCGTACCAGTATCGGATCAATCCCAAAATAGTCGCCCAGCCCGCCGCAGATCCCGCCGACTATCTTGTCCTCGGGATGACGGAATAGAAACGTGTCCTTGTTCTCGTCCGGTCCGGCACGCTCCTCGCTCTCAACCGTCTCCACCGGGATCTCGACCTCTACCGTTGCCGTTTGGGCCTCCGGCACTACGATCTCCTGCTCCTCCGGTCCCGATGCCTGCTCAGGCTGGCTTGGTGTATTTTCATTCATTGCAAACTCCTGCAGAACTGGGTAGCGGCGGCTTTGCCGTCTCTGTGGCCGAATACAACTGCTTACAATCTATACGCAGCCCCACTGCAAGAGTTTCGCGCCCCCGCTGCATCGTTCCCCGGCGGCGCCCCGTCCTTCCGTCCCATGCGCGTTCTCAGCCTGTAGCTGGCCATATCTGCTCTCGCATCCTGGGTCATTCTGCCATCAAGCTCTCAACTCTCAATGCGTACCTCTCGCCCCTCCTCCTGACTGCGGTAAATGCCGTCCAGAATCTCCTGCACCTGTAGCGACTGCTCAGCCGGCACCGGAGAAGGCCCCCCTTCCAGGACAGCCTTGGCAAACTCAACACATTCCAGGGCGTGCGGCTCCATCTTGTCCTGCGTCAGCTGCAGAACCCGGTTCGAAAACTGTTTCGTCTCGTAGTTCGTTTCCAGGATCTTGGTGGTGGGCCAGTGGCAGCCGCCCTCCGTACCGTACAGCCAGATCTGCGTGTCCTCGCCCGGCGTGTCGTGATGCAGAAGCCAGCTGGTCTCCAGAACAAGAGTGGCCCCGTTCTCGAAGCGCACGAACGCGGCCGCGAAATCCTCCACGTCCATGTCCTTGGGCACCGGTGCCAGACGCCACGCGCTGAATGCCCCCTCATGTTCGGCCAGCGGCGCCTTGGCCACACCGGAAACCGCCACCGGCTGCGGATTGTCCATCAGCCATAGTGTCAGGTCCAGAATGTGAACGCCCACGTCGATCGTCGGTCCGCCGCCGCTGTGCTTCTTGTATATGAATCCGGGCCGCACCGGCAGCCACCCCCGTCGCAGCATCCAGCTGCGGGCGTGGTATATCTCCCCCAGCGTCCCCGTACCGACCTCCGCCTTCAGCGCCTGCGAATCCCCTCGAAAGCGAAAATGCTGTGCCGTCATCAGCAGCTTCCCGGTCCGGTCACGCGCCGCGATCATCTGCCGGATCTCCGCCGGTGTCGGCGCCAGCGGCTTTTCGCATAGTACGTGCTTGCCCGCCTCCAGCGCCGCGATCGACAGCGGCGCATGGTACCGGTTGGGCGTGCACACGTCGATAATGTCGATGTCCGGGTCGCTGAACAGCGCCGCCGGGTCGCTTTCCAGTTTCTTCACCCCGTAGAGCGCGCCCCACCTTTCCAGCGCCTCCGCCGAAATGTCGCTTCCCGCCACGACCTCTGCCTCCTCCGAAGCGGCCCACCCCGGCATGTGCGCCCTGGCGATCCCGCCCACGCCTACCACCCCAACCTTCAGAATCTTCGACACACCCCCATCCTTTCAATCTCTGGCTCTGCCCACGCAGTTGACGACAAATGTTGGAACTTCAAATACAGAAACTTCGGACCCTAATCTGACTGCCCAAAATACGGAAAATGCACCAGCGACTGCAGCCTGCCCCAAACAACCACACCCCTTGCACCCGCCGATTCCGTACCCAGACCTCAACCGCGATTCCAATGTCGCATACCATACCGAAACACGCCTCAGATCATAGCACGTCTAACCACCTGACTCAATCGCATTCAGCCGCCGGTGTGCATCCCAATGTTTGGGCGAACTTTCGTATACCTCTGGTGGCACCCAAGCCACGGTCAGTTCCTATTCCAGCTTCCGCCAGGTTTAGCGCCGCCTCTGACCACTGACTACTGCAGTTCTGGGCGGTCGGGCCTATTCGGCCCTCCCTTGTGCGGGGGCTCCGCCCCCGCAACGCCCCCTCTCCTACAACACGCCTCATCGACCGGGTGTCGCCATTGGTGACGGGTGGCTAATCGAAGGTGTCCAGCCAGACCACGTCCCGCCAGTCCCGTCACATCCCCGCAGTTGCCGGCCTCGTGCCAGCCCTCTGCCTTCGTCAAAGCCTGTATGAAATATCAGCCGCCGCCGACATAATTCCCGAGTCAGATTGCCTCCACACAAAACCTGTGTCCCGCCCAGCCGCCATCCTGCAAATCCTGATTCAGACAACCCCCACAACGCACGCAAACTCTCGTAAACTCTCATGAACACAAATGTGAGCGCCCTGGCACCAGACTCGGGCTTGTTAGCCCGCAAGCTTCCGCACAATTCGCCCACTTCCTCACAAAGCCAACGAAATTCCTGTTCTGGCGCATTGCAAAGAAATCCAACTGATGCTATCAATAGATCCAATCCGTCCAACCCATCTTCCACAACACCATCGAGCCCTTCAGGAGAACAACCAATGCCTAGCATGACCGGTGGCCGGTTCATCGCCGAAATGGCGCATGGATATGGAATCACTCACGTCTTCTTCATGCCCTACATCGGCCCCAGGGCTCTGATGGAGATGGAAAAACTGGGGATCAAGCGCGTGCAGACCCACGGCGAAAAAGCCGCCGCCTACATGGCCGACGCCTACGCCCGTACAAAACGCGCCCCTGGCCTCTGCATGGCCCAGGCTGTCGGCGCCCTCAACCTGGCTGCCGGTCTGCAGGACGCCTACCTCGCCTGCTCCCCGGTCGTCGCGCTCACGGGACGTGAGCTGCTCATCAATCAGCAGCGCCACGCCTACCAGGAGGTCGACCACGTCAATCCATTTTCGGCCGTGTCCAAGTACAGCGCCTACGTCTCTACCCCCGAACACCTGCCGGTCTACCTGCGCCAGGCATTTCGAGCCGCCACCACCGGCACGCCTGGCCCCGCCCACCTCGACTTCGAGGGAATAGCCGGCCAGGGCGTCGTCGAACCCGAGGCCGACCTCGAAGTCATAGTCGAAGAGGCCTTCACCCGGCTGCCCCCCTTTAGACCCGAGGCAGAGCTCTCCGCAATCGACGCCGCCCTCCAGCTTCTTGACCGCGCCCAACGCCCGGTCATCGTCGCCGGTGGCGGAGTCGTGGCCTCCGATGCACGCAACGAGCTCATCGAACTGGCCGAGAAACTTGCAATCCCCGTGGCAACGTCGCTCAACGCCAAAAATATGTTCCCCTCCGATCACAATCTGGCTGTTGGGGTCCCAGGTTCATACTCCCGCGCCTGCTCAAACCAGCTCATGTTTGAAGCCGATCTCGTCTTCTTCATCGGCAGCCACGCCGGCGGCCAGGTGACCAATGCCTACCAGATTCCCCCCCAGGGCACGCCCATCATCCAGCTCGACATCAACTCCGAAGAAATCGGCCGCAACTACCCCGTCCAGGTCGGTCTCCATGGCGATGTCAAGAGCAGCCTCACGCGCATGATCGACCGCGCCGCCCCCGGCAACACCCGCGCAGCCTGGCTCAGTCGCGTTCAGGAACTGGTCCAACAGTGGAAAGAGGAAGTGTCCCATCTGGTAAACTCCGATATCCTTCCCATGCGTCCCGAACGCCTCTGCCGCGAACTGAGCGATTACCTGCCGTCCGACGCAATTCTCGTTTCCGACACCGGCCACGCCGGAATCTGGACCGGGACCATGCTCGACCTGAAACACGCCGACCAGAGCTACATTCGCTGCTCTGGATCGCTCGGCTGGGGCCTGCCAGCCGCCATGGGTGCAAAGTGCGCACAGCCCGAACGCCCCGTCCTCTGCTTCACCGGCGACGGTGGCATCTGGTACCACATCGCAGAGCTGGAGACCGCAGTCCGCTGCGGTATCAACACCGTGACCGTAGTCAACAACAATCACTCCCTCAATCAGGAACAGGGCGGCGTAGAGCAGACATACGGAGGCCGCACAGCTGGCTCCGATGAGCTCTGGCTATTCGAGGATGCTGACTTCGCCAGGATTGCCGAGTCCTTCGGCGCCCTCGGAATCACCGTCAACAAGCCGGGCGAGCTCCCAGGAGCACTCGACCGCGCCTTCTCCTCAGGCCGACCGGCCGTCGTCGACGTCAAAACGCATGTCGAAGGCATTGCCCCCCGCGCTTGGATGCCGGCCAGTTAACAGACTGAACTGGTCCGCGTGAGTTACGGCCCCTACGGGTCCTCCAGTTTGCTCTGGGTTTCGGCGGTCTGCTAGAATGCTCTTGGCTTGCCACGGATCTGAACGTCGTAGCGTGCAGTCAAATAGAGCTTCCTTCCGGTCAGAGTCGGGCAAATCTCACCTGAACACTCGGCTTGCACAGGCAAGCCGGCTGTTCTGTATCGACCCAATAAAGTGGAAGGTCTTGCATGAAAGCAACGCTCTATCTGGACCCCATGGCCGAGCCGGTGGCCGTGCTGGACGAAGTCAAAATCGTGGAGTTCGGCAGCGACAATCACCCGGAAGACCAGCGCGTCCGAATCTATTACGATACCAGTAACCTCAACGCAACAAAGACGATGGTCGAACTTCACCGTGATCGCAAGATGACGGTGAAGCTGGAGGACGGCCGCTCCGCTCCCGCACTGATCACGCACGCAAGTCTCGATGCAAAGGGCCGGTTTGTTGGCGTCCTGAGAGTTCTCGGACCTCTGGCCTGAGATCGAACTGTGATCCCATTCCACCCCGGCTAACCCCACCGCGCACCTCAGCTACAGGGCCGACCCGCTATCTTGCCCGCCTACTGCCAACAACTTTATGGTCGCTGAACAGCAACTGCGCCCTGCACAGGAGGAGATCCTCACCTACAACGGAGGTCGCCTCGGAATCAGCGCTGTGCCTGGCAGCGGCAAGACCTTCACCCTGAGCCACCTGGCCGCCAAACTGGTGCACAAACTGTCAGCCGCGGGCCCCCTGGATGATCGGGAAGTCCTCGTCGTCACCTTTACCAACGCCGCCGCCGAGAATTTCCGCAGCAGTATCGGTCGCGTCGTCGAAAGCCGTCACCTCCTCCCCAGCGGCTTTCGCGTCGGAACAATCCACAGCCTTGCCCATGAAATCGTCCGCGAACGCCCGGGCCTGGTTGCCCTCGGTGAAGACTTCGACATCATTGACGAAAGAGTGAGCCAGGACATCAAACGTCAGGCGGTAAACAACTACCTGCAGTCCAATCCCGATTTTCTCGGCGCATACATCAGACCGGAGGACCTCCAGAATCCCCGCAACATGGAGCGCCAGCTTCCCGGCGCCGCGCAGGAAATCGCCAACGCCGTCATTCGTCGCGTCAAGGAGTTGCGATCCGATCCCGACTCCCTCGAAAACCTGCTGCAGCGGCAGTCCGGCGCCTGGCCTCTACTCTCCTTTGGACTCCAGGTCTGCCGCGACTACCTGCGCGGCCTCAGTGTGCGCGGCGGCGTCGACTTTGACGACCTCATCCTCCTCGCCCTCCAGGCTCTCGAGACCGATCACAACCTCCTGGCGCGTCTCCAACAGCGCTGGCCCTACGTGCTTGAAGACGAAGCCCAGGACAGCAGCACCCTGCAAGAGCAGATGCTCTCCCTGCTGACCGCAACCCACGGAAACTGGGTCCGCGTAGGAGACCCCAACCAGGCCATCAACACAACCTTTACCAGCGCCGATCCCCGCTTTCTCAGAGACTTCACAAACAGGGAATCTGTCCGTTCCCTACCCCTTCCTAACTCAGGCCGTAGCGCCATGCCGATCATCGAGTTGGCCAACTGCTTCATCGACTGGAGCCGTCAGGAGCATCCCGTTCTTTCACCGGACCAGGCCCTCTCCCTGCCTTACATTCTCCCCACCGAAAAAGGCGATCCGCAGCGCAATCCCGATCCCGGAAGCCCAGCCGTTTACTTCTACGATCCGCCTCTCACGCCCGCCGATGAGATCAGAATTCTGGTGACCAGCCTGCAACGATGGCTGCCTAAGCATCCCGCAAAGACGGTCGCCGTCCTCGTCCCCGATAACCGCCGCGGCGAAGAGTTCAGCCTTGCTCTCGAAAACGCCGGCATCCCTTTCGACGATTCGCTGCTCCGCTCCACGAATACAACCCGCGTAGCCGTAGACGCCCTCGTCAAGGCAATGCGCTACATCAGCCAGCCCGCCAACCCTTCCCATCTGCGTTCTCTATGGACCGATGTCTGGTGGGCGCGGCGAGGTTTCTCCCATGCCCCTCTGCAGCCGGATTCGGAATCCCGCCCGCCTGGCCCGGAGGAGTCGCCTCCATCCTGGCTTGCAGTGGCTTCGGAACCCAACCGGAACGCGCACGAAAGTGAACTGCCCCCGCCGGCGATGCGCTTCGCCAAAGCGCTCGGCCAGCTCCGACTTCCGGAGCGCTTCGTCTACCCTGCAGCCGGCGACGACTGGCTGCAGGAGCTGGCCTGGATCGACGACTTTGATAGCTTCCGGCCCGTAGTAGACCGGTTCCGCCAAGACCTCAGACGCTGGTGTTCAGCCGCGGTGCTGCCCGTCGACGAACTGGTTCTCACCCTTGGACAGGACCTCTTCACGGAAGCGCCCGAACGTGCCCTGGCCCACAGCGCAGCCATCCTCCTGGCAAGCAGCGTCCGCGAACGGCCTGAGCTGCGACTGCCCGAACTGACTAAGGAGTTGGAGCAAGCCGCCGCCAACAAACGCCGCTTTCAGGGGTTTGGCGAAGAGACGCGGGGGTTTGAACCACCCGCCGGTAAAGTGACCGTTGCAACCATGCACACGGCTAAGGGCCTGGAATGGGACCGGGTCCATCTGGCATCCGTCAGCAACTACAGTTTCCCCAGCGGCGGAGACCACGAATACTACCGCGGGCAACCCAGGTTCATTCGCGACAACCTCAATCTGACAGAGGAAGCCTTGGAGCAGACCAGGCAACTACACATGGGGACGCTCGACGAATACATCGAGGGCGAGGCGACTCGAGAAGCTCGGCGGGAATTTGCAGCCGAACGCCTGCGTCTCCTCTACGTTGGCATCACTCGCGCCCGCCAGGAGCTTGTCCTTACCTACAATACCGGCAGATTTCATGATACGCGACCGAATGAGGCTGCCTTGGCCTTCACGGAGTTGGCGCAAGCCTGGCAGAAGGTCAGAGCCGGGAATGACATGTAAGCAAAGCGTTTGGAATCAGTTCTCAGGCCAGCCCCCTGGGCGCATATTTCGCTTCCGCGCCCGTAGGACTGTCTGAAATGGCCGGCCTGTAACACTGTTTCCGAATTCCGCGCCGCGCTCTCCAACCGATCGGGTCCACCAATGCGTCACACGAAGGTTCAGCGATACTGCGAATCAGTAATCGAGGCCGGCTGGCTGGCCGCTCTGATAATCGCGCCGCTCTTCTTCAACGCCTACTCCAGCCGCGTCTTCGAACCGGACAAGATCAGTCTGATCCGTTCCATCTCCCTGGTCATGCTCCTGGCCTATCTGGTAAAGGTTCTTGACGGCGGCCCGCTCTGGCTGCCCGCTGGCGCAGGACCGCCTCAGGCGCGAAACAGCGTCCCAACTGCACCCGACGGAGAGCAGCCCCTGTTTGAATGGAAACTTGGCAGTCTCTTGAAGCAGCCGCTCCTGCTGCCCGTCCTGCTGCTGGCCCTCGCCTATGCCCTCAGTACCCTCCTTAGCATTTCACCTGCTGTCAGCTGGTGGGGCTCCTACCACCGCCTTCAGGGCGCCTACACCTTCTCCAGCTATCTCATCATCGCTCTCCTCACCGCGGCCCACCTGAGACAACCGTCCCAGCTGCGGCGCCTCCAACACACGGTAATTGTCACCAGCCTCCCCGTCTCCATTTATGGCGTCTTCCAGCATTTCGGCAAGGATCCCCTGCCCTGGGGCCAGGACGTCACCGCCCGCATCGCCTCCAGCGCCGGCAATCCCATCTTCCTCGCCGCACATCTGATCATGGCCTTCTTCCTCACGCTCGAACGCACCTTCTCCTGCTTCGCCTATCTGCTGTCCAGCGGTCCCCAGCCAGATGACGCCGCATCGCCGCAAGAGGACAGGCAGACTCCCGCCGGCGATTCGGGTTTGGCCGGTGTTCTGGCAGGCGGTTCCTATCTGTTTGTCCTCGTTGTTCAGTTGCTCGCCATCTTCTGGTCCCAGAGCCGTGGACCTTGGCTCGGCCTCGCCAGCGGAATGTACGTTTTTGTTCTCCTTCTCCTGACCGCCATGCGTCCGCGCAACTACCGCGCCTGGACCGCATCCTGGGTCGGACTCGGCGTCGCCGGCCTCCTTCTGCTTGTCCTCCTCAATACGACCGCGCTGGGTAACGCTTTCAGTCAGGTTCCAATCTGGGGGCGTCTGACCACGATGCTGGACAGCGCCACAGGCACGGGCCGCGTCCGTGTCCTGATCTGGGAGGGCACCGTCAAAATGATCTCCCCCCACCAACCGCTGACCTATCCCGACGGCAACGACGATCCCTTTAACCTGCTGCGTCCCCTGATCGGCTACGGCCCCGAAACGCTGTGGATGGCCTTCAATCGATTCTATCCGCCTGAGCTGGCCCAATGGGAGTCCCGTAACGCCAGCCCCGACCGCGCCCACAACGAAACATGGGACAGTCTGGCCATGACAGGCGTTGTCGGCCTGCTGGCTGCTTCGCTCCTCTTCCTCTCCATCTTCTACTGGGCTCTGCGCTGGCTCGGTCTCATCCGTTCCCGTCGCGATGGCATACTGTTCCTTTCCATGCTCATAGGCGGAGGCCTCCTCCTCAGCCTCCTCTTCCTGCTGCGCGGCGTCAGCGTCGGTTTCCTCGGCGTGAACTGGCCCACCGGTCTGATACTAGGACTCATTGCCTACGTCACTTTGGCGGTCTTTCTTCAGCCGGAGTCGTCAGCCCAGTCCGCCCAACGCCCTCGCCAGCTCCTTTTGGTTGCCTCCCTGTCCGCAATCATCGCCCACTATGTTGAGATTCACCTCGGCATCGCCATCGCATCCACGCGCATCTATTTCTGGGCGATCGTGGCCCTCATGCTGGCGCTGGGCATGCGCTTGCTCAACCCGGAAACCTTCGCCCCCGGCGAAGACGCCGTAGGTCAGCCCGCGCCCAATGCCCCGCAGGATGTGAACCCCGGAAACAGGCGTTCTTCCACACGGGCACGCCAGAGGCGCGGACGCCGCCAGGCAAGAGCTTCCACCATGTCCTGGGACCTCCGCCTGCCTTCAACAATTTTGCCCGACGCCTTGGTGATTCTGACGCTGGTCTTCCTCTTCACGGTCAATTTCCAGGGACTGTCGAATCCATTCTCGATTCTGTTCGCCGGGCTGGGCTCTCCCGCCCCGTCCCAATCTGCCGGCAGCCCGACCGACATCCTGTGGCTCGTCTTTTTCACTTGGCTGATCGCGACCGTATTGGGCGCCGCCGCCGTCATGTTTCAACTTCCAGGTCTGGCGCCTGTGCCGCGCGCAAAGCAAAGCGCTTCAACGGCCCCCCGCAATAGAGCACACGATCGGGGCAACACCGTGGGTACTGCCCCCCTGTTGGCGCGTTCGGCGGCTCTGTACGGCCTGCTGCTGTGCGCCGCCTGGCTGATCTACGGCCTCATCCACGCCGCCCGGCTCCTGCCCAGCGCCAGAACCGGTACCGTAGCCGAGCAACTCAACCATATCGCCGGGCACTATAGCCTGTACACCTGGATCGTTGTCCTCTGGTGCCTGCTATCAGGACTGGTCCTCGCCTGGCGTGATCTGGCCGAGACGAGACGTGCCTGGCTCGGCCGCGGCCTGGCTACCGTCGGCGCAACGCTTCTCTTCACGGCAACCTTCGTCTACATCATCGGCGGCATCAATATTGCTCAGGTCCGTGCCGACATATTCTACAAACAGGGCCAGAGTTTCGACACCTCCGGCGCTTGGGTGCAAAGCTCAGATCTGTACCGTCGAGCCCTGTCAGTTCGACCCACAGAGGACTACTATATGCTTTTCCTCGGCCGCAGCCTGCTCGAACAGGCTGCGCACGCGCCCAGCATAGCTTCCGGCACTCTACCGGCCGAACCCTCACTCCAGGACATCTTGAATCTGGATGTCGATGATATTGCTCGACTCAGTCAAGTCGGCGTCCTCGCAGCCGCCAGGACCGTTCTGCAAAAAGCCCAGGAAGTTAACCCTTTGAACACAGACCACACCGCCAACCTTGCCCGTCTGCACCGGCGCTGGTCTACCCTGTCCCAGGATCCCCAAGACCGCATCCCGCAACTGGAGCTTAGCCTGCAATACTATGACGCTGCCCTGTCTCTGAGCCCCAATGTTGCCCATCTCTGGAATGAACGCGGCCAGGTCCTGGCCTTGATGGACCGGCTCGATGAGGCAGAAGCTTCATTCCAGCACAGTCTGACCCTGGACGACCGCTTCGAGAACACCTATGCCTTCTTGGCAGAGCTGTATTCGCGGCAGAACGCGTCAGAGAAACTGTCCCGGACCCTCGATCAAGGTATGGATAGGCTGCCCAATAGCCTGACCTTACTCACCCTCAAGGCATCAGAGCAGTCGAAAGCTGGCGATCTGGCCGGCGCATATGAGACGATTCTAAAGACTCATGACAACCACCCGACTGACCTCAACGCTGTACGCAATCTGATCCTGCTTGCGCGCTCGCTCAACCGCCCTGAAGAAGCATCCCGGTGGGCTGAACGAGCCGTTGCCTTGATCGAAGACGGCCATGGACACAGAGACTCTGTCATCGCTGTGTATCGCCTCGTCGCCGAAGTCAATGAAGAGAACGGGCTACTACCGGCGGCAGTAGACATCCTTCGGCGCCTCATGGACCTCGCCCCCGACGATTACCGCCATCCGTTCCAGATGGCCCGGTTGCACACTGAGTTGGGCGACAACCGTCAAGCCCGCCAGTTCGCAGAATCTGCTCTGTCTCTCGCGCCCGACAGCGAGAAGGCCGGCATCCAATCCTTTGTCGATTCCCTTGAATAACCTGACTGGCGCCTGAATCCTGGTGGTCACATGAGTTCCTTTCTTCTGATGGCGGCTAGCGCTCTCGTCATCGCCATCGGCGGCACGCCTCTGGTACGCTATGCCGCCCTCAAAATGGGCATACTTGACAACCCCTCAGCGCGCAAAATCCACAGCGCGCCCGTGCCCCTGATGGGTGGTGCCGCCATCTATCTGGCCTTCATCGCCGCTCTCGCCCTCTGGGGTGAACGCAGCTATGTCAGCGAAGTCGTAGGTATCTTCGTCGGCGCCACGCTGGTCAGTATCATCGGCGCGCTCGACGACAGCCGCGGCATGGGGAGCTACCTCAAGCTTCTGTTTCAGCTCGCCGCAGCCTTCATTCTCATTCTCTCCGGCGTGCAAGTCCGTCTCTTTCACGGCATATTGGACATAGCCCTGACCCTGCTCTGGGTCGTCGGCATCACCAATGCGTTCAATCTCTTGGACAATATGGACGGACTCTCCAGCGGCGTTGCCACCATCGCCGCCGCCTTTTTCACGCTCCTGGCTGCCATGAGCGATCAATATCTCGTCGGGACCTTGGCCGCTGCCCTTTTTGGCGCCTGCATCGGCTTTCTCGTTTACAATTGGAATCCGGCCCAGGTCTTTATGGGTGACACAGGCAGCCTGTTCCTCGGTTTCCTCCTGGCCGCCGTCGGCATCAAGCTGCGTTTCCCCGCCAACAGTGCAAGCATTACTTGGATGATTCCCATTCTCGTACTGGCGTTGCCCGTCTTTGACACCACCCTTGTCTTCTTCAGCCGCCTGCGACGCGGCAAGAATCCTCTCACCACTGCGGGCAAAGACCACGTCAGTCACAGGCTCGCCCGGCGTACGGGAAGTCAGCGCGAAGCAGTCCTTCTGTGTTATCTTATTACAGGAGGAACCGGTCTGGCTTCTGTCTTCTTAACCCAAGCCAACTTACAGGAGGCTGTCATTGTCGGACTGGCTGCTCTCCTGCTGGCAATGTTCGCTCTGTGGAAACTTGAGTTCCAGGACACCTGAACCTGTGCATCCGGCCCGCTAGCGGCCTTGCCTTCCGATATATTCCGAAAAGGAGTCTGTTTTGTTCCCTGAATCCCAATGTAAGCGCACCACAGCCAAAGATTCCCCTGGACGCCAAGACAGTCCCGCAAATCAAACGTCTGCAAGATATGGTTGGGCCGATAGAAACTGTCTCTCCGGCTGGGCCGCCCGCTTCATTCAGCGACCTGCAAGCTTGGCTATTCTCCTCCTGATGCTCCTTGCCCTCGCCTTCTCATCCTGTACTGCCCCCACAGAAGCAACAGAGGATTCCCAGGAAACCGCAGGAGGTGTCGCAGCAGCCCTGGAGCCCGCCGACCGCAACGGCATGTACGAAACAGGTCCGGATATGACCATCGATCCGGAAGCCGAATACTACGCCGTCTTCAAGACCGAGAAAGGTGACATTCGAATAAAACTGTTTGCAGCGGAAGCGCCGATTACGGTCAACAACTTCGTCTTCCTCGCTCGTGACGGTTTCTACAACGACACCCACTTTCACAGAGTATTGGAGAACTTTATGGCCCAGGGCGGAGATCCCTCCAATACTGGTGCAGGAGGACCCGGCTATCAATTCCAGGATGAAATCGCAGCCAGTCTCCAGTTTGATCGCGCTGGCCTCCTTGCAATGGCAAACGCTGGCCCCAATACCAACGGCAGCCAGTTCTTCATTACCTTCGCCGAAACGCCTTGGCTGAACGGCAACCATACGATCTTCGGCGAGGTTGTAGAAGGCATGGACGTGCTCTTCTCGATCTCGCTGCGTGACCCGAGGGGAGCTGCCTCCCCCGGCGATCTGCTGGAAACGGTCGAGATTGAAGAAGGGGAATAGCCGCGGACCCCCTGACCTTCATCCTTCCGCACGCAGATTCGAGCGCCGTCCAGCAAGGATGCAGATAGTCCCAGTACTGCCTTGATACCCCTTCCGTTGCCGGTCCTTCTGTAATTTCGGGGTGAGAACGACTCGATTTACACCTGAAAATACAGAAGACGGGACAGCCCTTATACTGCCGAATGCCTCAATGCCTGTGAGGCCCCGGCCAGAAAAAGACGAAGTCTCCTGGAGTTACACGAGTACTGATCTTGAAGAGCAACCAACAGTCCTCGCCCCCATTCTCCCTGACGAAGTGGACAGGATTCAGACGCGAGTTAAGCCATGGACTCGACCAGTGAAGCCGAACTGATTCAGAATGAGGCCAGTCGCCAGGAAGGCAACGCACGTCCGGCCTTCCCTGTAGAACCCGGGGAAGGCGACCGCAACGCCTCGAGACCCAATCCGTGGATCACAGCTCTCCAGATACTCGGAATCCTGGCAATCGTCGTTGGCGCATTCTGGCTCGGCACCCAAAGAGAACTGGTGCAGCGATTCAGCCAGTGGGGATACTTGAGCAGCTTTCTGATCAGCCTGATCGGAAGCGCGACTGTCATCCTGCCCGCCCCTGGCCTGGCCCTCATTCTCGCCTTGGGCGCCCACCTGAACCCCGTCCTCCTCGGAGTCGTTGCCGGCTTCGGCAGCGGGCTGGGAGAACTGTCCGGCTACCTGGCCGGCAAGGCCGGACGCAATCTCGTCAATAACGAGGGAAGGTTCAACGCCTTTCTCCACAGAATGACCACTCGCTTTACCTCTCCCGCTCTGTTCGTTCTTGCTATTCTCCCCTTGCCCATCTTCGACTTCGCCGGTATCCTCGCCGGTGCCCTGCGTATGCCCGTCCTGCAGTTTCTCGCAGTGGTCATCAGCGGTAAGATCATTAAGCATGCGCTGGCCGCCTACCTTGGCGCAGAGTTCTTCGAGATGTTGCTTAACAACCTTGGCGCCTGAATCTCGTAGCACGGTGCCGCTGCCAACCAGGGCCGCACCTTTCCGATCCCGGACGGCTCGTATCAAACTTAAGGACCGGCCCTTTAGGAGCCTGGAACCATGTCCAATCGAATTCTCCGACTGTTGCCGCCGCTTCTGCTGGCTTTCACATATCTGGGATGCGGCGTCAGCGCGCCGGAAGGGCTGTCTCTGGGCAGTGCCGCTGCGTCAGCGGTACAAGAACCGGAACCGATTGTTGACGTATACACGGACGAATTCTCCGACCCTTTTGAGCAGGAATTCGATGAAGAGAGCTCTCCACCGTTTGCGCTAAGCGAAGGCCAACCCGGCTGGGACGGCGGCCAGGACCGTCCTCCCCTGGCCGCCGCGACCCCTCTGTCTCCGGAGCAAATCCAGGAGCTGCTGAGTCGTCTGCCTCCCCTTCAGGAGGATGAAGATGACATCGCCCAGGTGCGTCTCCCCGACCAGAGCCTGCCGCCGCCACGTCCCGGCCAGGAGGTGGAGCTGCCATTTCCTCCCCCTCAGGCAGAGACGACACCCGACACTCACGCCGGCGCGCCTCTGGCTGTCTTGCGCTTTGCGCCGGAGGGAGATGTCCCTCTCGCTCCCCAACTAAGCGTGACCTTCAACCTTCCCATGGTTCCTCTCACCAGCCACCAGGAGCTGGCCGCGGGGGACATTCCAGTCGAGCTCACGCCGGCCCTGCCCGGGCGCTGGCGCTGGGTCGGCACGAGAACCCTTCTCTTTCAAGCCGGCCTTGGAGGTACTGCCAGAATGCCCATGGCAACCGAGTTCTCGGCCTCCATTCCCGCAGGCATTCTGGCCGCCGACGGGACAGAACTGGCAGAAGGGGTCAGTTGGACCTTCCGAACACCCGCCCCTACTCTGCAGTACGCCTATCCGACCGGCGGCCCGCACACACGCGAACCTGTCTTCTTCGCTTCATTCGACCAAAACATCGAGCCATCCTCAGTAATCGAACACATCCAGGTGGCTGCACAGGGCCGTGAGTACACGGTGCGTATCGCGAGCCAGGACGAAATCGCCTCCGACGCCCGCGTTCAACGCCTGATAAGGAGGTCGGCCGACAACAGGTGGCTGGCCTTTGTCTCCGATGAACTCCTGCCCCCGAGCACAACCGTAACTGTCACCTTCGCGCCCGGCACTCCGTCCGCCGAGGGACCTCTCGTCTCCGCCCATCCCCAGAGCTACAGCTTTAGCACGCCCGGCCCCTTTGTCCTCCGACAGCAGGAGTGCGGCTGGGGACGAGGCGCCCAGTGCCCGCCTATCAGCCCACTGTCCCTGCGATTCAACAATCCCATCGACACCGAGTCGTTTGACCCCTCGCTAATCGCCATTGAGCCGGAGCTCGACCACGTCTCTTTCGAAGTCTTCGGCGATTCAATCTGGATCGTTGGCAACACAAAGGCAAGAACCGCCTACGACGTAACCATCGCCTCTGACCTGACCGACATTTTCGGTCAGTCGCTCGCCAATGATGTGCAGACCCAGTTCACAATCGGGCCGGCCGAGGCCTTCCTCGCCGCAGGCAGCCATGGCCCGATTACTCTACTTGACCCCTACGCCGATCCGGCCTTCCCCATCTACACGGTCAATCTTTACGCGGTCAACGTGCGCGCCTATCGCGTTTCTCCCGAACAGTTCGTCGAATACCAGCAGTGGCGCAGCAACCGCTGGCGCGACGACCGGCTCGAGCCCCCCGGCGAACTGGCCATGGAGCGCAAGGTGGAGATCAACCGTCAATTCGACACTGTGATCGAGACTGCGATCGATCTGACCCCAGCGCTTGACGGCGGCACCGGCCACATAATCCTGTACATTGAGCCGGAAGGCGGAATGCTATCAGCCCTTCTCAACCGGCAGCTGCAGGAAACGCGTATCATAAGTTGGGTCCAGGTGACCGAAATAGGCCTCGATGCCTTCGTCGACGCCGATGAGATGTTCGTCTGGGCAAACAGCCTGACTGACGGTGCTCCGCTCAGCGGTGTTGAGGTCACCCTCTGGCCGCAAGACGTACAGGAAGTCACCGACGTGACCGGCTCAGCCCGCTTGAGGCTGCCCCGTAACAGCTCCCAGCTGCTCATCGCCCGCCGCGGCGAAGACGTAACCTTCCTCCCCGAAAACCGCTACGAATACTACAGGACCGAGACCGGTTGGAACGGATGGCAGCAGCGCGCCGAACGCGCAGATATTCGCTACTTTGTTTTTGACGACCGCAGAATGTACCGCCCAGGCGAAACGGTAAGCGTCAAAGGCTGGATGCGCCAAACGGAACGTAGCCCTGAAGGCGACCTGAGCCTCCTGCCCGAAGGAGCGGCTTCCCTACTCGACTATACCGTACGCGATTCGTCAAACAACCAGATTCACACCGGTCGGGCTCCTATCAACCCTTTGGGCGGCTTCCACTTTCAGTTTGACCTGCCGGACAACGTCAATCTGGGTTACGCCTGGATCGAATTGCAGTCCGCCGTCGACGGCGACTACGAGTCCCGCCACGACCACGTCTTTCAGATACAGGAGTTCCGCCGGCCCGAATATGAAGTCAGCGCTACAATCAGCGAAGGGCCCCACGTCGCCGGCGGCCGCGCCCTGGCAACCGTCAGCGCCAGCTACTTTGCCGGCGGCCCGCTACCCGGCGCCGAAGTAATTTGGGACGTCGAGGCCTCAGAAGGCGTCTACGAACCCCCAAACTGGTCCGACTTTGTCTTCGGAAAATGGCTCCCGTGGTGGGGCTTTCCCGGGCATTCAGACTACCTCGGTCACGCATCCTTCAGCTCCCGCACCGACGCCGCCGGCCAGCACGTCCTCCGCATCGACTTCCACACCTCCGTCGACGAGACTGCGTCTGACGCAGGCAACAAAGATGAGGTGAGGCATTTCCCAACGCTTGTCGACGCTACAGCTACCGTCATCGACGTCAATCGCCAGGCCTGGAGTAGCAGCTCGGGTCTCCTGCTCCATCCTGCCGACCGTTACGTCGGCCTGCGCACAGCGCGCTACTTCGTTGAACAGGGCGAGCCCCTGTCTGTCGAGGTCGTGGTGACCGATATAGATGGAACCGCCATCGAAGGGCATGGCGCAGAGGTAAGAGCAGCTCTCTTGGACTGGGAGTATCGCAAAGGCAATTGGCTTCAGGTCGAAAAGGAAGCGCAGGAATGCAATGTCGAGACCACTTCCGCCTCTGACCAGAACGACACCGAATACGAGTTCGCCACCTGCTCCTTTGAAACGGCAGTCGGCGGAGAGTACCGTATCACCGCCACCGTCACCGACGGCGACGGCCGGCTCAACCGTACCCAATTGACCCGCTGGGTGACCGGTGGGCAGCGCCCGCCCAGCGCCAACTTGGAAAGGGAAGAGCTGCAGCTCATTCCCGACAGCCAGGACTATGCCCCGGGTGACACGGCCGAAATCCTTGTGCAAGCTCCCTTCTACCCCGCAGAGGGTCTCCTGACCCTCCGGCGCGACGGGCTTGTCTCCAGCCATCGCTTCACCATGGATGGCCCTACCTTCACCCTGCGCGTTCCAATCGAAGAAGACCACATACCCAACATCCATCTGCAAGTGGATATTGTCGGGGCAGGCAACCGCGTCGACGATGCCGGCAACGCCCTGCAGGGACTGCCTCCCCGCCCGGCCTACGCCCGCGGCAGGCTAAATCTGACGATTCCCCCGCTGAGCCGTACGCTCCAGGTCGATGCGCAGCCCAGGCAAGCCCGCTTGGAGCCTGGCACAGAGACCACTATCGATGTGCTTGTGAAAGACGCCAACGGCGAACCCGTTGCCGGCGCCGAGTTCGCCGTCGTCGTCGTTGACGAAGCAATCCTCGCCCTGACCGGCTATCGACTCATCGACCCCGTGACTGTATTCTACAGCCAGCGCGGGCGCGGCGTCAGCGACTACTACAACCGCGATGATCTCATTCTTGCCAGCAGCCTGTCCTTGCAGAGCGAAACACCTGCGCCGACCGGAACGCCCCAACCTCCGCAGACATTGACGCAATCAAGGTCCATGGCCATGGCAGCGGCAACCCCCGCCATGGCAGAAATGGCCATGGCCGACGAATCAGCCGAAGAAGAAGGCGCCGACGATAGCAGCGGGCGGTCGATCCGGGCCCGGCTCAACTTTGACCCGTTAGCCCTCTTCGCGCCCGAAATTCATACGGACCAGGACGGCCGGGCCAGCGTGCAGGTCACACTTCCTGACAATCTCACCCGCTACAGGGTAATGGTCGTCGCAGTTGCCGGTGACCGTTTCTTTGGTGCCGGCGAATCCAACCTGACTGCCCGCCTGCCCCTGATGGTGCGGCCCTCCGCCCCCCGATTCCTCAACTTCGGCGACAGCTTCGAGCTGCCCGTCGTGCTGCAAAACCAGACCGACGAGCCTATGGAAGTACAGGCAATCGTCCGCGCTTCAAACGCCAATCTGGTGGGAGAGAGCGGGGTGGAAGGAGCCGCCGGCTACGCCGTGACTGTTCCTGCCAATGACCGCGTCGAACTGCGCTTCCCAACATCCTCGGCCAGCGCCGGTACGTCACGCTTCCAGTTCGGCGCCATCGACGCCAACCAGCCAGCCACTGCCGACGCCGCCGAGATCAGCCTTCCCGTCTTTACGCCCGCGACCACCGAAGCCTTCGCCGTCTACGGCGAAATCGACGACAGCGGCGCGGTCTTGCAGCCCATCCGGCCGCCAGCAGACGCAATTCCTGACTATGGCGGCCTGGAGGTAACCCTTTCCTCCACCGCTCTGCAGGCACTGACAGACGCCTTCATCTATCTGATTCAATACCCGTTCGACTCCTCCGAGCAAATCGCTTCCCGCATCCTTGCCGTGGCCGCGCTGCGTGACGTGCTCGCCGCATTCGACGCCGCGGGCCTGCCTGCCCCGGATGAAATCGAACAGTCAGTGGCCAGAGACCTTCAGACACTGCACGCAATGCAGGACTACGGCGGCGGCTTCCCAATCTGGCGGCGCGGCGGCGAGATCTGGCCCTATCACAGCGTCCATGTCGCACATGCCCTCGCCCGAGCCCGTCAGAAAGGGTACACTGTGCCGGACGAAATGGTGAGCCGTTCTCTCGACTATCTTCGCAATATCGAGCAGCACTTCCCTTCCTGGTACGCCATCGACGCCCGCCGTGGACTCTCCTCCTATGCCCTGTATGTCCGCAAACTGCTCAGAGACGAAGATCCTGCCAAGGCTCGGTCGCTGGTTAGGGAAGCGGGACTGGAAAACCTCTCTCTGGAAAGCATCGGCTGGCTGCTCTTCGTCTTGACCGGCGATGCTGGCTCCCAGTCCACCGTAACCGAAATGCGGCGATTCATCACCAACCGCGTGACCGAAACAGCGGGCGCAGCAACGGTAGCGTCCGGCTATAGCGACGGCGACTACCTCTTGCTCCACTCAAGCCGCCGTTCCGATGCTGTCCTTTTGGAGGCACTTGTGGTTGACCAGCCCGACAGCGACCTGATAGCCAAGCTAGTACGCGGCCTGCTGGGCCATCGAACCGCCGGCCGCTGGGGCAATACCCAGGAAAACGTCTGGGTGCTGTTGGCAATGGACAGGTATTTCCAAGCCTTCGAATCCCAGACTCCCGATTTCGTCGCTAGAATCTGGTTGGGCGAACAGTTCGCAGCTAGACGCGCCTTCCAGGGTCGTTCGGCGGAAAACGTAGGCCTTTCCCTGCCCATGCAATTCCTGCACGAAGGTGCACTAGGCGCAGAGGGTGACCTGCCCTTGATAGTCCAGAAAGAGGGCCAGGGCCGGCTCTATTACCGGTTGGGCCTCCGGTACGCCCCCATCAACCTCAGCTTGGGACCGGCCGACCACGGCTTCACCGTCGAGCGCATCTACGAGGCTGTGGACGATCCCGCCGACGTTAGTCGCGATGAAGATGGAGTCTGGCACATCCGCGCTGGAGCCCGCGTGAGGGTTAGACTGACAATGGCAGCTCCCTCCCGCCGCGTCCACGTTGCTCTGGTGGACCACCTGCCGGCCGGCTTGGAGATACTTAACCCGGATCTGGCCGTAACCGCTGAACCCCCCAGGGATTCCAACAGGACCCGGACGGGGCGCCGCTGGTGGGGCAGCTGGTATCAACACCAGAACCTGCGCGACGAACGCGCCGAGGCCTTCACCCCCTATCTGTGGGCCGGCGTCTACGAGTACAGCTACCTGGCCCGCGCCACCACGCCAGGCGCCTTCGTTGCGCCCCCAGCCAAGGCAGAGGAAATGTACGCGCCCGAGACCTTCGGCCGGACGGGAACCGATTGGATTATCGTAGAGGTCAGCGAAGAATAGGATGTGATTGGACCAAGTCTTACTTCTGACTCAGCCTCTGTATGGTAAGGAGAAAAATGGCTCGCAGAAGGGCAACAAGGGGAAACTGTCAGTTCTGTGGCAAGGCATACACTCGCTGGGGAATGACTCGTCATCTGGAGACCTGTGCCGAGCGTGCCAGCGCAATCGAATCTGATGCAAAGGGGTCTGGGGAATGGCAGAAGATAATTCACCTGCTGATCCAGGATGTTTGGAGTTCCGACTATTGGCTTCACCTGGAAATTGCAGGCCAGGCCACGCTTGACCAGTTGGATCAATACCTGCGAGGCATTTGGCTGGAGTGTTGTGGCCACTTGAGCCACTTTCTAATCAACGAAATCTACTACGATAGACATACTGAAATCGATTGGGCAATCGCCGAAACCAGGAGAATGTCCACACGGATTGCAGCCGCATTTGAGTTGGAAACTGAGGCGCAATACAAGTATGACTTCGGCACACCAACCAAACTGCTGATTTCTGCACTTGCTGTGCGTTCAGGTATCTGGGCCGGCAAACCCATTCGGCTGTTATCGCGCAACAATGCGCCTACAATGAAATGCATGGCCTGCCCCAAGAAGGCCGAGTGGATTTGCACCCAATGCCTTTGGGAAAACAGGCCCTGTCTCGTGTGCGATCGGCACGTGAACGAACATTCACATGATCATGACATGATCCTACCTGTTGTAAATTCACCGCGGATCGGCATGTGTGGCTACGAGGGCCCGGCAGAACCCCCATACTAGCCGTCTGGTTGCACCAACTGCTTCCTGATCTCCATCCAGATCTCAGTTAGTTCCAGCCGGTCAATCCACTGCGAAAGATAGTCCTGTTCAAGGCTGTCATCACCCACCATGGCGACGATGCTGCCGATGTCACGGATATGCTTGGTCTGGCCGCTCAGACGGTAGTACTGAAGCTTATAAAGAATCAGATCCTCAGGCGAATGGACATATGCCTCCCCGATTCCCGGACCGAAATCGACAAGCAACCGACGTTGCAATGCACTTGCACGAAGCGCATCTTCGGGCCGCAGCAGGAAAACTTCTAGCTTGTAGCCTGTTGGCATGTGGATGGCGTTGATTGGCAAGTCCGAAGGCGAATTGTAGTGGTCGAGAATGACTTCCACAGGTACGAGCATCCCTCTGGCCTCCAGCGCCTTGGAAAACTCGGCCATCTGCTCCAACGGCAAATCAACGACGACATCGAAGTCCCGTGTGGTTCGGGCCTCACCCCATCCCCAAACGGCAACGGCTCCTCCCACCAGGTAGGTGACGCTTGCCTCTTCAAGGGCATCAAGAACCTCACGGACGAAATTTCCGAACTCCTGTTGCGGATCCTCTGCCACCGCCTCCCTCCCGTCCAATGCTGCCTTGCGCGCCAGTCCGAGCGACATTCCTTCGGTCAATTCTGGCCGGAGTGTCCGTAACCGATAGGATGCAACACCCTCGGCGACTCGAATCATCGAGAGTCCTTGCTGCAACCGTTGTGCCGCCGATAATTCCCGTGAAACAGAGACCTGTGCCGGATCGACTTCCCTCAGCGCGCCCGCGATCTCCCGTTCCTGCTTGCAAGTGAGAGGCATAGCAAGAATCCTTGCATGTCTTTCAGAGCGCCAAATGCGTAGTCCAATTCACCTGTCGACAGTTTACCAGCACTAGGATCAGTCGCCCCTGGCTCTCGCCTGAGACCTTTTCCAGTCCAGCCTGCCCAGTCGCACCACAACTCGCTGCATTATCGCCTGTGCCACTTCGTCTTTGCTCATAAGCGGCCAGGCCTCTCTGCTACCACCGCGCTCGAACAGAGTAACTCGGTTCGTATCCACCGCGAAGCCGCTGTCCGGCGCGCTCACGTCATTGAGAACAACCAGATCGAGATTCTTCCGCTTCAACTTGTCGATTGCGTTCGCTTCCAGATCGTTCGTCTCCGCAGCGAAACCGATGACAAGGCTCGGGCCCGGACCGCCATCCTCCCGCTGAATTCCAACCTCATGCAGTATATCCGGCGTCCTCTCCAACGAAATCACCTGCTGCTGCGGTGTCTTCTTCAGCTTATGGTCAGCGCTGTCCGTTGGGCGGTAGTCAGCCACCGCCGCCGCGCCGATGAGTACATCCGTCTCAGGCAGCTCCTCCATCACGGCCGAATACATCTGCTGGGCTGTGTGCACGGGCACCAGCGAGATTCCGCCCGGAGGATGCACTGACAATGGAGCATGCACGAGTACCGTATCCGCGCCAAGATCACGCGCCGCTCGCGCCAGCGCTGACCCCATCTTTCCCGTCGAGTGATTGCCCACAAATCGGACCGGATCAATCGGCTCACGTGTCCCGCCAGCCGTGATCACCACCCGCAACCCGTCCAGAGGTCCTCCCCGTCCGATCACCTTACAGGCGACCTCGAAGATCTCCTCCGGCTCCGCGACGCGTCCCTCTCCCACTTCGCCCGAAGCCAGCCGTCCCTCAGCCGGACCGATGAAATCCACACCCCAATCCTGCAAAGTTTGTACGTTACGCATCGTCGCCGGATGCGTCCACATGTTGGTCTCCATAGCCGGAGCCAGCAACATTGGACCCTTGTAGCTGAGCGCTGTGATGCTCAACAGATCGTCGCTCAGGCCAAGGGCGAGACGGGCAATCGTGTGCGCCGTCGCCGGCGCGATGATGAATAGGTCTGCTGCATGCGCCAGCGCCACGTGCCCGATGCGCAACCGGCCGGCATCATGCCAGAATTCGAAAGTGTCGGTCGCAACACTCCGCTGCGTGATCGACTGAAACGTCACCGGCGCAACGAACTTTGCCGCCGAGTGAGTCATGATCACGTCCACCAGCGCATTGGCCTGCGTAAGCCGGCTGGCCAGCGTCACCGCCTTATAGGCCGCGATGCCGCCGCTGATGCCGAGTACGATTCGTTTGCCGGAGAGAATCGGGGCCATGAGATAGCTTCGCCTCGGGTTTTGTGGAAAGGTCCGCCCTCACAAGGCGCGAACCCGGCTCAGGAATCGGCAATACCGCCGTCTCGGTGGCGGGCAAGATAGGACCGGGAGATGCTCCGCAACTCACCTGAACTGAAGTCCGGTGCATGGCGAGAGCACGCTGCTTCGTCCACTTCCACACCAAGCCCCGGTTTTTCGGGCGGCAAAATGTGACCGTCGACAACCGTCAACGGCTCGACGACGAACTCCGTCATTGAGAGTGGCGAATCGTCAGGGTCAACCATCTCTTGAATGACAAAATTGGGCGTCGTGAAATCCACGTGGACGCACGCCGCTGTCGAGACCGGCCCGTAAGGGTTGTGGGGTGCAAGGCCGGCATAATAGACCTCCGCCTGCGCCGCGATGCGCCGAATCTCGCTGATGCCGCCCGCGTGGCAAGCGTCCGGCTGCAACAGGCTGGCCGCACCTGTTTCCAGGATTTCTCGAAAGCCCCAGCGAGTAAAGAGACGCTCGCCCGTGGCAATTGGAATATTGGTGGCGCGCGCTACCTGCGCCATAGCCGCCGGGTTCTCCGCCTGCACAGGCTCCTCCATGAAGAACGGATAGTACGGCTCAAATCGATGAGCGTACCGAATCGCCATCTGCGGCGTTACCCGCCCGTGCATATCCAACAAAATATCCACGCCGTTGCCGACCGCCTCCCGCACCGCTTTCAGCCCGGCCTCCGCTTCATCCAATACCCTTGGCCCGTCCAGGATATTTGTGATCGGTATCGGGACCGTCTTGACCGCGTCCCAACCCTTCGCCGCCTTCGAAAGCGCGCTCTCCGCCATCGCCTCGGGCGTGTCGCCGCCAAAATGCGTGTACATCCGTACACGGTCCCGTACCTTCCCGCCGAGAAGCTCATAGATCGGCTTGCCCGCCTCCTTGCCCTTGATGTCCCACAACGCCTGATCGATCCCCGAAAGAGCGGACAGACCGATGACGCCCTGTCGCCAGAAGCCGCTGCGATAGAGCACCTGCCAGCAATGTTCCACCTCAAGCGGACTGAAGCCCAGGATCATCGGCTCCATGTCCTGCACACAGCCGGCCACCGCCCGCGGTTTCCCCTCTACAGTGGCTTCTCCCCAGCCCACCAGCCCTGGCTGATCCGTCTCCACTTTGACAAAGACGAACGTCTTTCGCTCCCCCTGCGCAAAAACTGGACTGACTGCCGTGATCTTCATTGTAGATTTCCTCGTGCGTGCTGGCAGCGCTGTTCAGGCTGCCTCCAACATTTCCTGTACCATTGACTCTGCCAGCTGGCGTTCCGCCTCGCCGGCCTCGATCTCCCCATCGAGAAGACCCTTGCGCAATCTGCGCATGATCTGCCCATACCCCGGGCCCGGTGGCAATCCCATCTGCAGCAGGTCTCTTCCATCCAGCGCGGGGCGAACGTGCCGCCATCTGTGCACGTAGCAGTTCAATCGCCTGTGCAGCAACAAATCCTCCTCCACAAGCGAAAGCAGCAGCAACACAGCCGGCTGCGCCCTGTCGAGAATGGCCACTACTTCGCTTGGCCGTTGCTGTAAGTCGGTCAACTCCGGCACGTGTCTCTTGACCATCCTGAGCTGGCGCATCAGGCCCTGCGTCTTGCCTCGAAGCCGCAGCCTTTCGCTCAGTTCCTTTTCGATCGGTGACGCCTTGCCTTCGCTATCGCAATCAACCGGCAGCACATCGAAAATGAGAAGTCCCCAATAGAGTCGTTCCACCGGCGTGTCGTCTAACTGCAGCTGACCTGCTATCGCCTCAACCGCACTGTCGTCACCCCCGCTCCCTGCCTCAATTTGCCTCCCCGCCCTCAGGAAATCCCGAAGCGATGCGCACCGACTGGCAAAGGACTCTCCGGCCCGCAATGCAGGATGTATCCGGCTGAGAATGCCCAATTCGTCTAGGCGTTGAACTGTATCTTCAGGTCTCTCTTCCCGGAATATCCGGTCCAACTCCTGTCGAATTCGCGCCGCCGTAACGCGCCCAAGCAACGGCGACGCATCCACAAGATGCTCCAGCGTCCGCGCGTCGATTCGGAACCGAAACCTCTGTTCATAGCGCACAGCCCGCAGGATTCTAGTCGGATCATCCACAAAACTGAGGCTGTGAAGAACCCGCAAAACTCCCGTCCTCAGGTCTGACAACCCGCCGTAGAAATCTAGCAAGTCCCCCCATCTGTCCGGAGTGAGAGCGACAGCCAGCGTATTGACTGTGAAATCCCGCCTGTGCAGGTCCAGTTTGATGCTGCCCTGCTCAACGGTCGGCAGCACGGTCGGCTCCGTGTAGAACTCGGTGCGCGCTGTAACAAAATCAAGGTGTTCTGGCAACCGGCCTGGATCGGCCCCCTCGCCGCTGGCTACCAGGTCAGGGCACGTCATCGGGTAGCCGGGCTCGTCGAGAATCCACTTGGCTGTACCGAATCGGGCGTGCGTGACAATACGCCCTCCACACCTGCTCTGAATGCGCTCCGCTAGTTCGATCGCATCCCCTTCGACCACCAGGTCCATGTCCAGGAATCCAGCTCTGTCGGAACTGTCGAGGCGCCCCAACAGCAGGTCTCGAACGAATCCGCCGACAACATACACCGCATGTCCCATCTCAGTCGCAGTCTCACCCACTAGCCAGAGTAGCCGGTGTTGGCTTTCGGTAAGGATCTCTCCCAATTCTCGACTGACATCCGGAATCTTCGGCGGAGCCTCCTTCTCTTCGCCCCAAAGTTTAAGCAGATCAGTTCGCGTAACAATTCCGACCATCTCGCCGCCGGCATCCACAACAGGAATCTGTCCCCAACCACTCTCGATCATCAGCTTGTGAAGTGTGCTGATTGGGGCATTCGCGCGAACCGTATACTCTCCTTGACGCATCACTTTATGTACCGGTAGCTTGCCCAGCCGGTGGCCGAGGGTCCGGTCTGCCTCGCGTCGAGTCAGGATCCCCACCAACCTGCCGCGGCCGTCCTCTCCTCCGTGAAGAACGGGAAACCCTTCATGGCCGTAGCGCTGCATCAACCCCATCGCATCGGCTACGGTCATCCCGTCTTCCAGGGTACGTGGTCGACCCCGGCTCATGATCTGTGCTACGGTTGCCGGAGCCACCGCGTGCTCCTGAACCAGCTGGCCGATACGCTCTCTAACCGCCGCAATATCGGTCCCTTCCAGCAGGGCAGCAGCTGCTCGCCTGTGGCCTCCGCCCCCAAGACGCCCAGTGATCAGCCCGACGTCGATGGCATCGGTGTTGCTCCGGGCCACAACTTGCACGCGATCCGCTAAGTTTACGACGACAAACAGTGCATCTGGGTTGAAAAGATCGTTCAGCCGGTGTGCAAGGCCGCTGAGTTCATCTTCATAATCGGGGGCATCCGCCATCGCCAGCACGACGTTCTGACCTGCAACCGTCAAGTGCTCCGCGCCATCAGTCAACTGTGCGGACAGTTCTTTCTGCGCGTCGGTGGGAGGGAAATTCAGGAAACGTCGCATCACGTCCAGACGGGCGTCCTGCTCGACGAGCCAGGCCGCGCAACGAATGTCGCGATGCGTCGTGGAGGGATACAACAGGCTGCCGGTGTCTTCGTAAATTCCCAACGCCAGCAGGGTGGACTGAAACGGGGAAAGCCCTCTGTTCTGCTGCATCAGACGCTCAACCAGCAGCGTGGCATTGGCACCCGTCGTATGTGGACCAAGGGAATCCTGCCAGACCTCCCAACCCGATGGCAGCGGCTCGGTCGCACTATGGTGGTCAATCACCAGATGCCGGCAATCTTCCCCCATTCCCTTTACCGCGTTAAATCTCCGCGTGTCGACGACAATCGCCAGCTCGACGCTGCCGCGCGGCAGATGTCGTGGATCGACGAAAGGAAACTGGTTTCGGTACAGCGAAAGGAAGGCCTGGACGTTGCGTTTCAGTTTCCACGGCAGGACTGGCAACGCCTGTGGGAAGAGCAGTGCTCCCCCCAGCAAGGAGGCTAACGCATCAAAATCTGCAAATTCGTGGGTGAGAATGACTGTCTGGCTGCGCATCGGTGAAATCGGTAAGGCCGCCCATGGAAACTGCAAACTACTATACCCATCGCCATCCGGATGGGCAAGCACAGTGCTGAAGGCGTCCTACCCTCTAGGGCAGGCCTATTCCGATTCCAAGGACACGGCCGCTAACCGCCTTCTGCGCGGCGCAAAAGCGCCAAGGCAGCCCTGTTGTGGCGCTCGGCCAACTTGGGCACGTCAATGTGCGGGGGAACACCGTCCTCAACCAGGAGCCGCCCATTGACAAAGGAGAAATCGACAGGCTGCGGCGAACAGAAAACCAGCGCCGCAACCGGATCATGCACCGCGCCCCCAGCGAAAGTTAACGCCGAAAGGTCAAATCCGATTACATCCGCCGCCATCCCCGGCACCAGCGCACCGACATCGTCGCGCCCCAACACAGAGGCCCCGCCCAACGTGGCGATCTCCAGCGCCTCCCGCGCCGTCATGCCCTTGGGATTGCCCATTACCCGTTGTAGCAGCAGGCACTGCCGCACCTCTTCCATCAGGTTGCTGCCATCATTGCTGGCGCTGCCGTCCACGCCCAATCCCACGTTCACACCGGCATCCCGCATCGCCCGCACCGGGGAAATACCGCTCGCCAACCGCATGTTGCTCGTAGGGCAGTGTGCTGCACCTGTCCTTGTACGCGCAAACTTACCGACCTCCTCCTCATTCAGATGCACGCAGTGGGCATGCCAAACGTCATCGCCTAACCAGTCCACAACCTCAGCATAAGTTCCCGGCCGGTAACCGAACCGCTCCATGCAGAAATCTTGTTCGTCGAGCGTCTCCGCCAGATGTGTGTGAAGGTGTACATCCATCTCAGGACCAAAAGAGCGGGCAAGTGCTGCGCAATCGCGCATCAACTCCTGCGTGACGCTGAACGGGCTCGTCGGGCCTATCACTACCCGGCGCATGGAAAATCGGGATGCGTCATGATACGCTTCCACTAATCTCCGAGACTCGACAAGAATGTCGGGTTCCTGTTCCGTCATCCAGTCCGGCGGCAAGCCCCCTCTGCTCTCGCCAAGGCTCACACTGCCTCGCGCGCCATGGAAGCGGACGCCGATCTCCTCCGCGGCCTCGAACTGGTGGTCCAGACGCGTCCCGTTTTGCCACAGGTAGTGGTGGTCGCTGCTGGTTGTGCATCCACTCAAAAGTAGCTCCGTCAACGCCACTTGTGTGCTGACATGTACATCATCAGGACCGATACAGGACCAAATGGGAAACAGAGCGCGCAACCAGTCGAAAAGAACGCCGTTTTGCGCGGCCGGAACTACCCGCGTAAGAGTCTGAAAGAAGTGATGGTGCGTATTGATAAAGCCTGGAAGGACTATCTTCCCGCGCGCGTCAAGATGAGTTGTCGAAGAGTCGGTAATCGCCCTGTCCTTGTACTCTGCCGGCAAGTCGATAGTCGCGCCCACCCAGACTATCTGCGGACCCTCCATCACAAGCGCGCCGTCAGCGATCTCCTCGCGCTCTTCATTCATCGTTACAAGGCATTCGGCATTCGTCACAACGGTCCTTGAATTCATCTACAATACTGCTCCCTTTCAGTGAATGCCCTTATCGGGCTGTTTAACGTATTTGCCAGGCGTACCTGAAGCTACCCTTTCGAGTCTGGCTGTGCTGCCTTTATCTCTTCCCTTCAACGCAGTGCCAGCAGGCTGGGTGTCATCCCTTCCTCATCCAACATCTCCTTCAGTTCCGCAGCGGATAGCGGACGCCCTTTGCCAGCCAGGGCCGTTAGGGCCGCCTCCATCACGTTCGTTCCAAAACTGCGCCCATCCAATCGCGGTGTCACCGTAGCCAGATGGGAAACGCCTCGCTCCTTGAGAAGGCTTATGTCTTCGTCCGTTGTGGTGTTTGTCACAATGATCTTGCCTTCCAGGCTCGGGGGCAAGTGCTGCTTGATGTAATGAAAATCATCGGCAATGATCGAGGCCCAACCGTACTGTGCCGCGAATTTGGGGACGATCTGCTCCTGTTGTTCCCCGGTTGGGTAGATCCAGGAGAAAGGTAATCGGGACATGACCGGCAGCAGAATCCGGGCCAGCAAATGAAGGGTGCTCAGACTTCGCAAGAAAACAGGGATTCCCAGACCGAAAGCCAGGTCGCCAAATAGCGGCTGATAACCCATGTCCAGAAAGCCGCGCACCATCGCATAGCGGCCGACAGCCACACAAAATAATACTCGCTTGGAATGTGGGGGCAGGTGATTCTGCAGTCGCTGCGCAGTCTGTCGCTCCACAACGGTGCGAATGCCGCCGCCGTCAACCACCGGCGATTGTACACCGGCAACGATGCTGCGGACCGAATGGAGCGGAAAGTAGCGCTCGTTTACCTCAAGGCCGAGGTCTGCACCGCCAAAACCAAAGGCGTCCACCTGGCCGTCATGTTCCAGAAACAGACGCCGCATCCGTTTCTGGTCTCCATCGGCGCCGATCCGCTCCAGAACGACCTGCTCATCCCGGATCGTGGTCTCGACCCGTTTATTGCGCTTGCTGCTGCCCAAGCTGATGGAGACGACCCGTTTCATTGTGAATCTACTTCGGGCCCCTTAAGTTTCGGCCCCATTGCGCGGCAAATGACCGGCGCATCCGGCACTCACGCAATCTGCCCCACTTGCCTCATTCAATCACGCCAATATGGCGTCCCGCCTTGATGAAGACGCTCAATGCAAACTCAATGTCTTCTTCAGTGTGGGCAGCCGTAACGTTGGCCCGCAAGCGGGCGGTTCCTTCCTTAACGGCCGGCGGCAGAACAGGCAGTACAAATATGCCGTTGTCTTGACAGAATTTGGTCATTGCAAATGCGCGTTCTTCAGTCCCGACCATGATTGGAACGATCGGCGACTCGGTCTGACCGGTGTCGAAACCGGCGGCCTGCAGACCGCTAGTGAACTGCTGCGCATTGCGGAGGAGGATGCGATTGCGCTCTGTACCTTCATCTTCCAGCACATTGAAGCCTTCGGTAATGGCAGCTGCCACCGACGGCGGCAATGCGGCACTGAATACAAAGCCGCGCGCAGTATGCCGCAAATATGTGACCAGCTTGTCGCTGCCCGCCACATAGCCTCCAATGCCCGGAATCGCCTTGCTGAGTGTACCCATCTTCAGATCGATGGAGCCGTACATGTCAAAATGCTCCTCGATCCCATGTCCGGTCTTGCCCAGTACGCCGATGCTGTGTGCCTCGTCCAGCATCAGCCTCGCATTGTATCGTCTGCAAATCTCATGCGCATCCGGCAGATTGAAGATGTCGCCGTCCATCGAAAACACGGCGTCCGCGATGACCAGCTTCCCTGCCCCTTCCGGAGCGCGCCGCAACTGTCTTTCGAGGTCATCCATGTCGTTATGGCGGAAGCGGACAAACTTGCCTCTGGCCAGCAAACAGCCATCGACTATACTCGCATGATTCCACCTGTCCGAAAATACCCAGTCTCCGCGTCCGACAATCGTGCTGACCGTGGCCAGATTGGTAACATAGCCGGAACTGTAGACAATGGCCTCTTCTCTCCGTGCGAAATCGGCAATCGTCCTCTCCATCTTGGTGTGGAGATCTAGCGTGCCGCCGAGAATGCGTACGCCATGAGTGCCGGTTCCATATTTGTCTGCCGCCTCTTTGGCTGCTGCCACAATGCGAGGATGGTTTATCAGTCCCAGGTAACTGTAGGTCGCAAACATCAGCTTGCGCTTGCCCTCAGTATGTACCCATGGCCCCTCAAGTGAATCTACCGGCTGAAAATAGTAGTAGTGTTCGCTTGCTTTTGCCTCTGCCGTCCGTTCCCACCAGGCATCGATTCCCTGCGAAAAAGCATCGACCAGTTCACCATCGCCGTTCAGAAAGGACTCAAAAGAAGGGGCGTCTATCGCCGCCGTGGAGAGACCATCGGGATGGACCCCAACTGGCTCCGCTCCAAGGCGCGCTAACTGATTAACCATTGTATGAGACCTCGTTTTCCACTACATTACATTATACTAGGGCAGAGAAGGCACCGGGATAATTGTATATGCCAATGTCCGCCAGCAAAAAACAGCCGACCCAATCGTCTAGACGAAGGGCGCGAGAATAATATCATAGAATTGTATCGCATTAAAGTCCACCGTGCAAAGACGACCTGTCATGGGGCAAGAATCCGGCTTCGGCCGCACATCTAAACCCCGCCTTCAAGCCAGGCCGCTTTTTTGTTCGAAGCCCGTCAGCCCCGCGATACAATAGGTTAGGCCTCACGAGTTCAAACATGCACGCAAAGCACCCTGACCCAGAGAACCAGTACCAGCCCCACAGGCTTCTACGCGATGGCAATCTGCAGACGATTCTTGGCCGCCACATCCCCCGGGACGCCGCGTTAGTCAACGAAGACGAACAGATAGTCCTGTTTGACGCCGGACCTGACAGGACGGATCTCGATCCAGGCCGGGCCGTGCGGCTGCTTGGATTCTACACGCCGCACCGGAACTCCGTCGACCCGCAAACACCTCCTAAAGGTCTGGCAATGCTGGTGCACGGTTGGGAAGGAGACAGCCACTCCGCCTACAATCTCATCCTGGGCAGCTCTCTGATTCGCACAGGATATGACGTCGTCCGCATCAACATGCGCGACCATGGACCGACGCACCACCTCAACACGGGGATCTTTTTCGCAACCCTCATCGAGGAGTTCCACGCCGCGACCCAGCAGGTTGGCCTTCTCGCTGCTGGTAGGCCTTTCTTCATCATCGGCGCCTCTCTCGGCGGCAATTTCGTCGTCCGCATGGCACTGCGCCATGCCCTTAGTCCCATCCCCAACCTGCGCCGGGCCATAGCGGTCAATCCCGTCCTCAATCCCCGGCTCACATGCATTCTGCTGGACAACCACCGGCTCCTGCGCCGCTACTTTCGCCGCCGCTGGCTGGATTCGCTCCTCAAGAAGCAACAACTGTTTCCCGAACTATACGACTTTACACCCTTGGCTTCCGTCCCGACGATCTGGGAAATGAGCGACTGGGTGACCAAAAGCATGTCCCACTACAGTGGCGTGGAAGAATACTTGGACGCCTATTCAGTCCAGCCCAGTGAATTTCACGGCCTCGCCGCCCCGCTGACAATTCTCACCGCGGCCAACGACCCGCTCATACCCTCGGACGATTTCACCCAACTGCCTGCCCATCCCCAACTGCGTGTCCACGTCCTGCCCTACGGAGGCCACGTTGGCTACAACGATCTCTTCCCCCTCCGAAACTGCCTTCCAGATCTGATCAGAGCCCTCCTGGCCCAAGACACCTGAGCAAGCTGAGAACGCAACTACCATGCCACTCACAGTTCGCCAACTTGCACGAGGCGAGCGAGATTCTCTCTCCTCACTCCTCTTCACTCTCTCCTCGATTTTTTGGGCGGTCGGGCCTATTCGGCCCTCCCTTGTGCGGGGGCTCCGCCCCCGCAACGCCCCCCCTCCTGTCCGCGCCGTAGCGAGTGTCTGGCGAATTTGAAGTCGTCGTCTCGCGGCGGCCGGGCTTCACCCCCCTCTCGCGTCTTGGCGGATTCCGAGTATGTGCTAGCGCAGGCGAGACCGGCGAAGATACCCCCATACATACCCAACCTTCACCGCAATGACCATCGCGAGCCCGCTTCAGAAGTCCTGACACTAAACCCCGTCACTCTTGACCCGGTAGACCGCACACAACACGCACAGAGAAAATGGCTTCGCAACTACCAATGCAGGTGAATCTTCTGCCGCTCGCAAGATGTCAGGTATACTGAAACGCCTAAGCCTCTGGCGTTCACGAGGGCAAACCGGACCGCAGAAACAACTCCATGCCGCACATTCTGATTACAGGCGTAAACGGACAACTAGGACAGGCCCTGGCTTCCTGCTTTAGCTCCGCAGGGCAGCTTACCTGCTGGACGCGCCCCCGGTACGACATCACAGACCCCGCGATTGCCGACGCTGTGGCAGAAGCCGCCCCTGACTTCGTTATCAATGCTGCCGCCTGGACCGACGTCGACGGTGCCGAAGAAGCCCCGCAGTTTGCATTCAACGTAAATGCCCTCGGCCCCAAATACCTGGCCGAAGGTTGCGCCCGCTGCGGTGGAACACTGGTACAGATAAGTACCAACGAGGTATTCGCCGGCGAGGCCGGATGCTTCTACCACGAATACGAACAGACCTGCCCCGGCAGCGTATACGCCCGCAGCAAGGCCGCGGGAGAACGAGCCGCAGCCTTATCACTGGACCGCCTTTACATCGTTCGTGTAGCGTGGCTCTACGGCGCGGGGGGCAACAACTTCACCGCCAAGATCAGCGCCGCGGCAGACCGGCACGGCGCTCTTCGCGTTGTGAACGACGAGTTCGGTAACCCAACCTACGCCCCGGATGTAGCCGCCGCCATCGCAAAGCTGATCGAAACACAACGCTACGGCATCTACCATCTCATAAACGACGGCTGGGCCAGCCGCTACGACTGGGCAGTCGAACTGATGCGCCTTACTGGACGCGAGGCCCTTCCCATCCAACCCATTAGCGCCGAGGAGTGGCCTCGCCCGACGACTCCTCCCCCTCACGCCGTCCTGGTCAACAATGCCTCGGCGGCCCTCGGTATCACCCTGCGCGACTGGCGTGATGCCCTTCACGACTACGTGCAGACAGAATCCAAAAGGTGAACTGGGGTACGACATGAACGAGAACGGTCAAAAACCAACTGCGCGCAAATCAACTGAGCAAGCCGCACAAACTCCGTTTTTCTCTGTACTCATACCCAATTACAACGGCATCCACCACCTGCCCGACCTGTTCCCCGGCCTCGATGCGCAGCAGTTTACCGACTTCGAAGTCATCTTCGCCGACGACGCCAGTAGCGACGACTCAGTGCAATGGGTACAGGAGAACGCCCGTCAAACGCGCATCTTGGCCAGCCCCCAAAACTCAGGATTCGTCGCCACCGTCAACCAAGGTGCTCGCGCCGCCCGCGGCCGCTTCATAGTACTTCTCAACAACGACACCCAACCGTCGCCGGAGTTCCTCGCAGAACTGGCCAAAGCAATCTGCTCCCACCCCCAGGCGGGAATCGTAGCCGCCAAGCTCCTCCTGTTCGAGGAACGCGACCGCATCCACACGGCCGGGGACATGATGGGAAGGGACGGGATTCCACGCAATCGAGGCGTTTGGGCTACTGACAGCGGCCAATTCGACAATTCGGAGCAGGTATTCGGCGGCTGCGGCGGCGCGATGGCAGTGCGTCGCGAGCTTTGGGAAGCCCTCGACGGCTTCGACGAGGATTATTGGATGTATATCGAGGATGTGGACTTTTCGTTCCGCGCTCAACTCCTTGGCTGGCAAGCAGTTCTTGCACCGGCAGCGCATGTCTACCACAAACTCGGCGGCAGCGGCGGCGACGAGCTGAGCAGCTTCTACGTGGGGCGCAACACGATCTGGACTCTGGCCAAAAATATGCCGACTTCTCTTCTGGTGGATCACGCCGCCCACATTGTCGGCGCACAGCTTTCGATCGCGCTTGACGCGCTGCGCAACTTTCGCGGCAGCGCTGCCCGCGCCCGCCTCCGGGGCCAGATCGCTGGTCTCCTCGGCCTGCCCCGCCTACTTCAAAAGCGCGCCATGGTCCAATCCCGGAAGCTGCGCCACGACGTCGAGATTGACCAACTCCTGGTCTGACCGTGAACCTTCCCGGCCAACGGCTCCCTCTTCCAGGCATCTTGGAGCACTACAGATTCCAGTCCGCCTCTCGCACCGCAGGCGCAAACAACGCCTCAAGCAACCTGTCATCCACGCGCTCGCCAATGATGTAGCGCCGCGACCCGGCTACCCCTGTACCCGTGATGAAATACCGGCCCGGCTGCGAACCGAGATAATGGTCCAGCAGCCGGTTCGTGATGTCGCGCCAGCGCTGCGCGGTCGGCGTGTCCTGTCTCTGTAGAGTCACCCAGTCTGAGGGGATCTCGATAGCGATACGGGCAGTGGTAGCGCCGAACAGCGGCGGTCCGTCCGCTCGGTTGACAACCGTCAGATCTGGATCTGCATTAACCTCCAAGGGTCCTGGCTGTCCTCTGCCTAACAGCGCCAGCTGCACTCGCCTTGAACGAACCGCCCACATAATGCTCAATCTGGAGGCAATCACCCGGTTCAATTCGTTGCGAAAGGAATATAGGCTCGGCTGAAATTCGCAGGCGACTGCGCCCAATTTGTTGAAGTTGAGCAGGGCATTGGCAAAGAGAAGCGGGTCTGTAGTCCAGCTGATCAAGTCGATGCCCTGCTCAACGGCTTGGCGGGCTTGCACCCATTTCAACAGCTGGCCGATTCGGCGCCTGCGCTTGCCCGGAGCCACCGCAAGCAGTTGAGATTCCAACTGAAGGTCCTGGCGGTAAATGTGCATCCCCGCACCGGCCGGGCCTGTCGGAAACCGGAAAAACCCCAACAGGAATCCGGCCAGAACGCCGTCAACACGGGCCACCAGCGAGCAACCTATGCCCCCTTCGTCGCTGTGCAAATCGCTTGGGTAGAGCCCGTCCGGAGGGCTATGCCAGATCGACTGCTGCATCTTCCGAACTTCCGCTGCCTCATCCGCATCGGGTCGCCCACAAATTATTCCGTCGAGATCGATATGCGTGGGTGTGAAAGTGTGGTCCGCGTCAGGCAGGTAAAAGTGCGTCTTCTGCTCTGGAGCCAGAACCTCGCCGACGGCGCTGGTAACCGCGTCTGCGCCAAGTGCAGGTGACCCGTCAACATGCTCGTACCGCAGCGTATAAGTGGCGCCATCCTCGCCAGTACCCCGCGGGAGCAGAAACGCGTAGCCGCAAGGCGGACCGGCTGCCCCGCGTCCATCTTGAATGAGAGCAACGCAGGCTCCGCCGATCTTCGGTAGGACAGCCTCCAGAAAATGATGGGGGAGCAGCGAAGACCTGTCCCCTAAGTGCCTCCTTATCTCGCGCAGCTGGCTGGGCCAGCCGTCAGATGTCGGGTCAATCCGCTTCACACCGATGCGGCGACTCATCCGCTTGCCTCGCCATACCGCTGTTGATACTCCTCAACTGTCATGCCGTAGTACAGTTCGTCTAGGAAGCGCCCGCCTGAGTAGATGGCCCGCCGTACAGCCCCCTCGCGTACAAATCCTAGCCTCTCGTGCAACGCTTGGGAGCTCCCGTTTTCGCTGTGCATCTGAACTGTCACCTTCTGGTAGCGCAACTCTTCAAAATAGTAGCGCAGAATCAGCACCACAGCCGCCGCCGCATACCCTTTGCGCCTGTGGGAGACTTCAACACCGAGTCCGTACTTGAAGACGCCGTTTCGAGGACTGCAGTTGTGCGTGTGAATGAAACCGACCGCCGTGCCATCGCGATTTTCGATAACCCAGTTGAAAGAGTCGTTTTCCATCTTCCTCTTCGCCTCTGCCGCCGCCCATTCCCGTACCTGGGAAACAGAAACAGGCGGCCAGACGAACTCAAGATTTCGCGCCATCTCGCTGTCCTGGTTCCAGCGCCAGAAAGTGTCGCCGTCCTCCGGCTCCACACCACGCAGTCGGATTAGCTCCGTCTGCCAGTAGTTCATCTGATCACTCCGTGGGACCTCTATCCAATACTGGAGTCTGCGTTCGATTCCGTCTGAAAAATTCGATTATTGAGAGAATTGACTTTCTGTCAGAAGACCCCACCTACACCAACGCAACATGCAAGAGATACGAGTGCATGGCTGCACCCGCCGGTGGCAGCACCTTGGCCGGTATCGAATTATTCTTAGAAATCTGCGGCGCCATGAAGAGGTTCAGGCTCTGGCATGATGGGCAGGCCTGCACTACCAACTACGTGGCGTATCCTCTATTGCCCTGTCAAGCGACCGGAGGTTGGGATTTCGTCGCCTCTTGGGGCGGCTCTGTGTCATCAACTCGCGACTGGCGCCGTGCCGGTGTCATCCCGTCCATCGAACTCTTCAATTCCGACCTGATCACCTGTACGGATCGTACGATCCCGGCCAGTCTGCTGCTCGTGGAAATCAGGGGCGAAATGATACTCGTGCTCACAAACTCAGCCGAACCTTTAACCGTGCCGACTGTCTCCTGGCCGTCTCGAATAACCGGTTTCACTTCGGCCTGTATCATCTTGACCAAGCGCCAGACCTGCCAGATCAGAACCACCAGCAGACCGTTCATTATGAGAATCTCTAACGCAACGAGAATGATGGCGATATCCCGAACTGTCGCGCTGACCACGACGCTCTCCTTTTGCAATCGGCACAGTTTACTACGGCCGCCTCATCCAGCGGCTGCACCGGCCCCCCTGCCCAGAAGACTGCACTAGTGTGTGACAACCCGGACCAGGATTAAGGCAATAATGGATGCCAGCGTCGCCTCCAGCAGACTGAGCTGCCCAACCTCCCAGGTTTGCCACTGCAATGTCTGGCTCACCCAGTGTCCCAGCATGAATCCCACACCAGCCGCAATCAGATACTGCGGTAGTTCCCGCAGCGATCGGCCCGTCCACAGGTGGAATAAGCTGGCATAGCCCGTAACGAGCAACGTAGCCAGCAGAACCGGTGGACTGAGAATTAGCGACGCGAATGGAGTACCTGAAACCAGTCGTGAACCTCCTCGGACTCAGTTTAGGGAAACTCGATGGTCCGGCGTCTTCTCAGTTGCTGCCGGATCTTCGCCGGGATCCCCTCCTTCAATCAGCCCTCCCCCAAGGCAGAGGGGGCCGTCGTAGAACACGGCTCCTTGACCCGGGCTGATGCCGCGCGCCGGCTCTTCGAACGCGACACGCACTCTGCCATCCTCTTGAGGATAGACCGTACAATCTAGAGGTTTCCCCGAATAGCGGATCTGGCACTCGACGCGGCTACCCGAGGAAACCGCCCTGCCTGCCGTCCAGTTCACATTCGCAGCCGTCAGTTCAGACCTGCCCAGCGCCTCGGATGGCCCTACAATGAGCTGGTTGCGACTAGGCTCCAACGCAACGACGTACATAGGGGCCGCCGTCCCGCTCAGGCCCAAGCCCCGCCGCTGCCCCACCGTATAGTTTGGCAACCCCTCATGCTCGCCCACCACGTTTCCCTCAACATCCACGATGTCGCCCGCCGTCATCGCGTCTGCGGCCCAATCTGAAAGAAAGCGCCGGTAGTCGTCATCCATCACAAAGCATAGATCCATCGAATCATGCTTGCTGTGAATGGGCAGCCCCCGAGCAGCCGCCATCTGCCGCACCTCTTCCTTTGCGAATTCGCCGACAGGGAAAAGCAGGTCGCGCAACTCGGCCTGGCCCAGCACGCTAAGGACGTAGGACTGGTCCTTATGCCTATCAACGCCGCGCAACAGATGAACGCTTCCGTCCGGTTGTCGCCGCAAGCGGGCGTAGTGGCCGGTGGCAAGGAAATCGGCGCCCAGCCGCCTGGCATAGTTCAGCAAATAGTCGAAGCGGATGTGCCGGTTGCATGCAAGACAAGGGTTGGGAGTCAGCCCGCTACTGTATCCCTCGATAAAGAGATCCACTACCTTCGCTTTGAAGGGCCGCTCGACATTGATCAGGTAGAACGGCATGCCCAACTGGTCCGCAACGCGGCGCGCGTCCTCCACGCTCTCCTCATCACAGCACTTGTTTCCAGATCCTTCACCGGCTGCCGCCTCCGCCCACAACCGCATCATCACGCCGATACACCGGTAGCCCTGCTCAGTAAGCAATGCCGCCGCGACCGAGCTGTCGACGCCGCCGCTCATGGCGACAAAGACCGTAGTCTCAGATGGAGGCCGTTCATGCCTGGTTCTACTGGTTTCCCCAATCATGCAGCGCATTTTAACACAATCGCTGATTTTCCGTCATGGCTGTGGCAATACGCGCGTGTCCCGTTGCTATCCAGTTGGTTAACGACTTCGTTGCGTGCAAATCAGGCGACTTGATCGCAATGGTATAATGTGTCGAGGTCGCCGCATTGCAACGCGTTCAGTTCATAAACAGCCGCCGGCAGTGCCCCAAGCCAGAGTTTCGCACCCAAGGAGGTGCGCCAATGGCGATACCTATCGACACGCAAAACCTCGTTGACTTGCCAACGCTGGAAACGGCGCTTGCAGTGGCTTCCGCCCGCCACAACCACCTTTGCCCCCGTCAGGTTCTGGGAGCCCGCTGCGCAATCGCCGCGTCGGCCGCATTGGAACTCGAAGTGCCTCGCACCGACAAGCGCCTGCTTGTGATCGTGGAGACCGACGGTTGCTTCGTAGACGGAGTAGAGGCGGTCACAGGCGTATCCGTAGGCGGCCGCACCCTGCGTGTCGAAGACTACGGCAAAATCGCCGCAACCTTCGTCGACGTCAAGACCGAACGCGCCCTCCGCGTCGCCCCGCAAACTGACGTCCGCACCCGCGCCCGCGACTACGCCCCCGAGCAATCGCGACGCTACTTCGCCATGCTCCACGGCTACCAGCGCATGCCCGACGACGAGCTTCTCTCCTTCGAGTGGGTGACCCTGTCAACCCCAGTCGCCGCCATCGTCAGCCGCGCCAGCGCGCGGGCAATATGTGACAAGTGCGGCGAAGAAGTCATCAACGAACGCGAGATCGAAGTGGCTGGACGCACTCTGTGCCGGACCTGTGCTGGAAACCGGTATTACACGGCGAGATAAGTGTAGCCAGAGGAGTAAGGTCCTTACACGCTTGGACTTCCAAACGGAACTCAGGCAATGCGTAGGCCAGTCAAAAACGCTTTGCCTAGACTAGAGTACCCTTCTGAGAGCCGTTTGAAGCAGTAGACGACTATAAGAATTCCGGACCACAGGCGATTAGTTTAGGCCGCAGTTCCACTAGCCTCCTTTTATTCGACTGGCATTTGCTCATCGCATTTTGTCTGTTCAGGTAGCTGATTTCCTGAGCGTGGAGCGAATCTTTGTTCTCTAATACATTTGTGCTATGTTTTTGGGAAACGACGGAGGGCAATGTTAGATGACGTTCGCTGCTTCAATTGAGGAGGCTCGATGTGCAAAGTGTTAAGGCCATGCTCACATTCGCCGACTACCTCGAAACGTCGGACGACGAGCGTTACGAACTGCTGAACGGAGAACTGATATTGTCCCCTTCCCCCAAGGAGATTCATCAGTACATTTCGAGTGTCCTGCACATATTGATAGGAACCTTTGCTAGAGAGCACAACCTGGGGAGGGTCTATTTCTCTCCTTTCGACGTAGTCCTGTCGGACACTAACGTTGTGCAGCCCGACCTGCTTTTTGTCTCGAATGAACGTACCCAAATCATAACCCCAGACAACATCCGTGGAGCACCTGATCTGGTCGTCGAGATTCTCTCCCCTTCCACCACCGAACTCGACCGGACTACAAAGCTCGAACTATACGCCCGACACGGCGTAAGAGAATACTGGATAGTGGATCCCAGCGCCAAAACGATCATGGTCTTAGTGCTAGGACTAGACCGGTTCGAGGTCGGAGGCATCTATGGCATAGGCCATATCCTCCGGTCACCAACTTTGGAGGGATTCAGACTCCCGATGGAAGAAGTGTTTGAGGCCTCCTTGGAGACCTGATCATATCTCCGCCACTGCTGTCTAAGTGTCTTACCCAGTCTCAAGATTATGAGTCATGATGGAGTCTTGATCCATCCCATCCAGACCGACGAACTCTGAAACCTTGCCGAACTACTGGTCGTTCCCTTTCTCTCCCGCGCGTTTGACAGGACTGATCTCCGCCTGATGCATTTGTACTATAATCGGACTTGGTCTGGAAGAGCTTAGTTGTCTCGTTTTTCCAGCTTCTTCTTAGGAGGCCAGACGTGATAAACGTGAAGGCAAAGCACACTTACGCCGACTACTTGAAAACGTCGGACGAAGAGCGATTTGAGCTTTTGGATGGAGAGTTGGTTATGGCCCCCGCACCACTCCTGTATCATCAGTTCATCTTGCGGAAACTGCTCAATGCTATTTCTGGATACGTAGATGAACATAATCTGGGAGAACTATTCTGTTCCCCTACTGACGTTGTCCTCTCAGAAACAGTCGTAGTTCAACCAGACATCCTGTTCGTTTCGAGACAGCGAAACCAGATACTCAAGCCCGAATACGTTCAAGGAGCTCCCGACCTGGTCGTCGAGATTCTCTCCCCTTCCACCGCCGAACTAGACCGGACCACAAAGCTCGAACTCTACGCCTATCACGGCGTGAGAGAGTATTGGATTGTGGATCCTGAAGCCAAGACGGTCATGGTCCTACTGCGAGGACAGAATCGGTTCAAAGTCGCAGGAACCTATGTCAAAGGCCATACCCTCCAGTCACCAACCTTGGAAGGATTCATAGTCCAAGTCGAGGAACTGTTTGAGCCTTATTTGGAGGCCTGATCGTATCCCCGCCTCAACTGATAAACTGTCTCTCCTTGCCTCCAAAGAAAAAGCGCCGGAGGCTTTCCACCCCCGGCGCCCTTCTCAACTCTATTCAATTCCCAAACCAGCCAACCCTACATCATCCCGCCCATTCCGGGATCGCCGGCCGGCATCGGCTTCTCTTCCTCAGGAATGTCCGTAACCAGCGCCGCAGTCGTCAGGATCATCGCCGCAATCGAACTCGCATTCTCGACCGCACTGCGCGTAACCTTGACCGGGTCGGACAGGCCGGCATCCATCATGTCAACATAGTCATTCTGAATCACGTCGTAGCCCGTGTTGGCCTTGCCGCCCTCGTGCAGGCCGCGCACCTTCTCGATGACCACCGCGCCGTCAAGTCCGGCATTCGTGGCGATCATGCGCATCGGCTCTTCCAGGGCCCGCTTCAGGATCCGGGCGCCGGTTGAGGCATCGGCATCATCCATGTCTACGTTATCCAGCGCAGAAACGGCATTGATCAGGGCAACACCACCGCCGGGCACAACACCTTCCTCGACCGCGGCGCGGGTAGCGCTAAGCGCGTCTTCGACGCGGGTCTTCCGGTACTTGAGCTCGGTCTCGGTCGCAGCGCCGACGCGCAGAATGGCAACACCGCCGGCCAGCTTGGCCAGACGTTCCTGCAGCTTCTCGCGGTCATAGTCGCTGGTGCTGGCATCGATCTCGGCGCGGATCTCTTCGATCCTACCCTGGATCTCCTCCGTGGCCCCGTGGCCGCCTACGATTGTGGTGGCGTCCTTGGTGCTGATGACCTTATCCGCCTGGCCGAGGTCCTCCAACTGCGCGCTCTCAAGCGTGCGGCCGACCTCTTCCGAGAGGATCTGCCCGCCGGTGAGAATAGCGATGTCGCGCAGCATCGCCTTGCGGCGGTCGCCGAAGCCGGGCGCCTTGATGGCCATGGCGTTGAACATGCCGCGCAGCTTGTTAAGGACCAGAGTCGCCAGCGCCTCGCCGTCTACGTCCTCGGCAATCACGATCAGTTCACGCTTGCCAACCTGGACCAGTTTCTCCAACAGAGGAACGATGTCCTGGGCACTGCTGATCTTCTTGTCGGTGATCAGAAGATAGGGCGCGTCGAGCTCCGCCTCCATCCTCTCGTTGTTCGTCACAAAATAAGGGCTGAGATAGCCGCGATCGAGCTGCATGCCCTCGACATACTCGGTCTCGAACTGAAGACCCTTGCTTTCCTCAACCGTGATGACGCCGTCCTTGCCCACCTTGTCCATCACTTCGGCGATCAGGTCTCCGATCTGGTTGTCAGCCGCCGAATTGCTTGCGACCTGGGCAATCTCTTCCTGGCCGGCCACCGGTGTCGCCATGTCCTTCAGCGCAGCGACAATCGCATCACAACTGGCCTCGATGCCGCGCTTGAGAAGCATCGGGTTGGCGCCGGCCGTGACGTTCTTAAGGCCCTCGTTCACGATCGACTGGGCCAATACAGTTGCTGTGGTCGTGCCGTCACCGGCAATGTCATTCGTCTTGGTCGCGGCTTCTTTCAGAAGCTGCGCACCCATATTCTGGAACGGATCTTCCAGTTCAATCTCTTTGGCGACGGTGACGCCATCGTGGGTGACGGTCGGGCTGCCCCACTTCTTGTCCAGCGCCACATTGCGGCCCTTGGGGCCGAGGGTGGTCTTTACCGCATCCGCCAGGGCATCGATTCCCTGCTTCAGGCTGCGGCGGGCTTCTTCTTCAAACTCAAGTTGCTTTGCCATTACGGTCTTTCTCCTCCAGTTTGACCCGCGCTCCAGGGGCGGGTTAATTGACCTTTTTCAGTGTAGGTCCGATTAACTTTCAACCAGCGCCAAGACGTCCGATTCCTTCAGAATCAGAACCTCAGTCGCATCCAGCTTGATGTTCGTGCCGGAATACTTAGCGTAAAGAACGATATCACCGACGGCTACATCCATGGCAATGCGCTTGCCGTCTTCGTCCCGTGCGCCGGGACCCGCTGCGACCACCTCGCCCTGCTGCGGCTTCTCTTTGGCAGTTTCCGGCAGATAGATACCCGTGGAGGTCTGCTCCTCCCCCTCCAGGGGCTGGACTACCAGCCGGTCACCGAGCGGCTTGAGATTCATTCGACCTTCCTCCTTGCCTTTCGACACTTACTGATGAAAAACCTGTTGCTGTTGAATCCCCGCATTTTTAGGCGGGATAAGAATCCGTTCGCGCACTTCATACCGGCCGTATAGCCCGTAAAGAACTATCCCGGCACGGTCCCGTACAGCCTGTCAGATTCCATTTAGCACTCAAAAGCCTTGAGTGCTAAACCATCAGAAAGTGTAGCATAGTTCCTGTCGCCTGACAAGAATCTGAACTACCCTAAACGTAAGCGTTTTGTTAGCGTTGGGATCTTCCCGGCGAGGCTACCGCGGCGACGTAGGACAGCATCTCGTCCTCCTCTGCCACGTACTCTTCCAGTTGAAAGGCGGCATACAGCTCGCGGCTTCGGCGGAAATACTCAGCCGCCTGATCGTGGTTCTCCTGTTCCAACGCCACGTGGCCCAGATTGTGCAGCGTGGCCGCATTGTCCATCCAGGCCCCCCGCCGGTCCGACAATGCCAGGTCCTTCTCATACCAGTCGAGGGCAGCCGCGAAATCCTGCCGCGCATAGCAGACCGATCCGAGATTGTTGTAACAGGTACTTATACCGGTGTCGTCCCGGTTTCGATGAAAGACTGCAAGGGCCGACTCGTAGGCGCGCTGCGCCTCAGCGTACATCGCCATCCCTTCCATCGCCAGACCCAGGTTGTTGTGAGCGCTGGCCACCAGCCCTTCGTCACCCAGCCGCAATGCCACTCGCAGCGCCTTCCGGTGTTGTTCGATCGCCCGTTCGAAATTGTTCAGGCTCAAATATGCGCTGCCAAGATTCATGTAGGCAGGCGCCAGCGAACGCGGGTCGCCTAGCTGCGCCGCCGCCTCGAACGCCAGCCAGAAATGATCGAGCGCATGACGCGGCTCTTCCAACACGCGATAAGATGTGCCGAGGTCAGTATGCCCGTAGGCCATCGCCATCAGCATATCTCGCTCGTCAAATATACGCAGCGCTCTTTGCAGCCACTCAATCGCCTCTTCGACTTCCCCGTTGAAAAACCGCTGTCGGCCTATGTTGGCTAGCATCCATCCGAAATCACCCGCGTCGCCCAGCGCGATTGAAGCCACAGCCCCTCCGCACAACCAGCGCCAGATGCCCGGCGGGTGACGCCAGAATGCATAGTGGGCCAGCGCCAGCGCATAGTCCCGCATCAACTTGAGATCGTCCTGCACCGCAAGAAAATTGATCGGCATGTCGCGCAGCCCCTCGATCTCGAGCTTCTCTAATACCATCGTCTCTACTGATTGTCCGAAGATGCGCTCCACCCGATCGGTAGCCCAGTCCGCGCCCCAATGAACGTTTCCCCAGAAAGGATCGATCTCCCGCCAACGCTGGATCGGCAACTCCTGGTAACGCTGCGCGAACTGCAGATAATATCGCGCATGCTGACGGTGCCAGTCCTCCCCCAACTTGACCGCGCCTTCCACAAGATAGCGCCGCACCACCGGCTGCACCACGATCCTGCGATCAAATAGATCCACCTCCACCAGGGCTCGCGAAACGAGACCTTCGAATGTCTGGCGCTTCTCGGCCTCGGTGCCCATCCCTTCCGTGAACAGCTCAGTCAGCGCCTGGTAGGTAGCACCGCCTGCTGCGCTGACCAATCGATCCAGGATCAGCCCGGCCTCCGGCCAGAAAGCGGCAAAGTTCTCGACGGCAAACCCTGCCATACTGGACATGTCCGTCACACCGTCCTCGGCCGGTAGCTCCGCCAGCAGCTCGTCCAGTTCGCTCCACAGTCCGAAGTCCATCAACAGCCCCATGACCAGACGCATGCTCAGGGGTCTTCCGCCTGTGCGGCGATGCAGGCCCTCGACGTTGCGTAACGCCGTATCGCGGACCGATTCAGGCGCCCGCGCGTGGACAAAGCCTACCGCCTCCGAAAGCGGCAACCCGCCCAACTGCAGGTGTCGGTCACCCACCAGTTCAACAAACTCCGGGTGTATGTCGCGATCGATCAACAGTATGTGGGACTGATTCTCCGTGTCATGCAAATGGCTGATGATTTCAGCCAAAATCTGGATTTCACGGTCAGTCGCGTCTGAGAGCTCGTCCAGAATCAGCAAGCGGCGGCGGCGGTAAAGCTGTTCAAGAATGCCGATTCCCCAGCGCTCCTCGCTAACCCGCGTCAAAGTAGTGCCAAGCACCGTGTCCATCGTACGCACAATATCGTACATCCGGAACCGGTCCCGGCCCGCCGCCCCCACCCAGATGATCCCATCGGGAAAGTGGTGAATCGTCTTCCACGCCGCCGCCGTGGCCAGCGTACTCTTGCCGTTCCCTTGCCCACCGCTTATCGCCAGCGCAGGTTGCTCGCGCCTTTCTAGCAACCACCTGCACAATGTATCCAGTTCCGCGTCGCGCCCGCTGAATCCCCGCAGCCTGTATACACCCAAATTGTGCCGAATCTCCGAAAAGTCGTCCATCATCTCTTAGTGTCGGTAAACGTATATCAGACAATTGCCGCCAACTGATTCAATGGCGCCCTTCAATTCTGATTCGACAGCGAAAGGATAAGGCAGGGATATTCGCTGGCGATAATCGTCTCGTAGTTCAGCGCCTCAGACAGAGCCTTGCTTCCCTCCACAGCGCCAAAGCCCTGTTCGCCTATGCCGGGGGAAAGCAGGATTAGGTCTGGACGCACCCGACGTGCAATCTCATTGACGTTTACGGGCGAAATGTTAGCCACGAGATCGACCCGCTCGATCAGGCCGCTGAGTACAGCCTCCGGTTGGTCCGAAGGGTCGCTGACGAAGATTTCGACTGCCGAATTCTTTTGAAGTTGCCGCAGCGCGACCGAACCGATATTGCCGGCGCCAATTAGCCAGACGCGCATTCTCTACCCCCTGTCGTTTTACGCTGAGACTTACATGCCTGCGTTCTCAATTCACATTTGAGTCGGGACCAAATCGAAATCCATCAGATCATGCCCAGTTGGCTGAGCACCAGGAAAAATACAAAGACGACTCCCGAGCATGCTAGACCGACGATCACGCCTGCGCGCAGCATCTCCTGTCGGCTAACCACGCCAGTGACCGCGATCAGAATCATCCGCGCCGAGCCGCTGGGCAGCGCAAACGCCAGCGCCACAGCAAAGATCGTTGGAATGACCAGCCGGACCGGATCAATGCCGGAAGCCTGCCCCAGAGTGATCAGTACCGGAGCTAGGATCGCGCCCAGGGGAACGTTGTTCATGAACTGCGTGATACAGAAGGCCAGCAGGATCAAGGCAGCCAGCACACCAAAAAAGGGCAAACCCTCAAACGTCGGCGCAACAAGGCTGGCGAACCAGGCACTGGCTCCGGTCTTCTCCAGAGCATCACCCAGAGTCAAACCCGCGCCGATTACAAAGAATACACCCCAGTTCACGCCTTTCAGATCACTCCAGTCAACGATCTTCTCAACCGAAAGCACGGCCACCGCGCCGATTGCTATCACTGCGCTGCTCAACAGTGTGGCCGGCAGGTTGAGCATATGCTCGATGTACCCCCCGGCAATCCACAGGCTGATCGACACCAGCAGCACGGCGATAATCTCCCGTTCCGGCCCGGAAAGTCCGCCCAACCGCTCGATCTCCCGCCTGGCCGGTTCGATGTCGATCGTCAGTCTCGGCAGCGCGAACAAACGCGGCAGAAGCAGCCACGCCAGCGGAATCAACACCAGCACCACCGGCAAACCGTATTTCATCCAGTCGACGAACCCGAAACCGTACAGCTGCCCCAGCAGACCACTGGCGATCGCGTTTTCTCCGCTCCCCATGATTGTGGCGATCGCACCGATGCTCGAACTGTAGCCAATCGCGAGAATCAGGACCGCCAATGCCTTGCGCCCATCCTCTGGTCGCGGCACCTGTTGGGCAATCGTTATTGCAACCGGTATCAGTACCGCGGCGGTGGCCGTATTCAGCACAAACATGCTGAGCCCGCCGGTGATCGCCATCAGCGCCAACAGCAAAGGGCCGAACTGTCCCCCGCTTCTCACAATTGCATGCAGCGCTAGGCGCCGCGTGAGACCATGTTTTCGCAATGCCTCTGCCAGGAAAAGGCTTCCGAGGATTAGGAATACGACCGGTGTACCGAATGGTTCGAACGCGCCCCCGGCGTCATCCACCCCGAGTGCGATCTGAACAATTGGCACCAGCAACGCAACAATTGGCAAGGGGGCCGGTTCCAGTGCCAGGATCAGGCCTGAGAAGGCGAAGAGCGCCAGCGCTTTGTGACCGTTTATGCTCAGCCCCTCCGGCGTTGGCAGCAACAACACGATGGCGGTCGCCCCCACCACAAAGAGCAGGCGGCGCAGGTCGAAAACCTTCCGCATACCTGCTTGAATCGGCTGCTGTAGGACTCGAAGGGGGGTACCGTGACGCTGCAGACGTCGTTTGGAAGTTACAGTACGGGTGGCAACCCGCTCTCGGATCAGAGCGCTGCGTTCGGCTTGGGCGGGTGGCCGCATCGGCGCAGGCGGCTCTGCCGGTTCTGCCGGCTCTTCAGGACCGCGCCGCCCGTTTCCGCGCGCAGGCGCCCCAATTGTTGGGCGGGGCAAGGAGGACTTCAGACGGGCTCGGTTGAATGACATTTCTGATGACAGTTCGAAACAATGATTCCGCTACAGTTTTTCGTTCATGTGCTGCGAGCCCCGACGTCCACTCCCCGGGGCAGGAGTTCAGGTCTGCTAACTTGAACTACACCGGCGCAAACCATGCAGGGCAGAAGAAAGCCCCGGCGCAAACTCCAACGTCTTCTGCAGCCAGGGTACGGCCCGGTCACACTCTTGTGGCTTTTTGTAGACGTGGGACAGCCCTAGGGTCAATGTGAACTGGGCGTTGATCTCATCTTCGTCGAGAAGCTCCATCGCTCTTTCAAGCGTCTCAGAAGCGCTCTCGTAGTTAAGGCGGCGGTAGTAAGCCATCCCTAGATGGGCCAGCACAAGTCCGTTTTCCGGCTCCAGTTCGGCCGCCCTGCGTAGTATGCGCAACGCCTGCAAATGGTCGCCGCTCTGCCATAAAGCCCAGCCGAGGGCGTCAAGTGCAAACGCAGTCTCTCCCGCATTCACCGCCTTTTCGTAGCTTTCAATTGCGAGTTCCCACTCTTCCTGATGCTCATATTGCCTTCCCAGCTCGATGAACAAATCAGGCCGCTTCGGTGCGAGTTCAACTGCCCGTCCGTACTCGATTATTGAGCGCTCGAAGTCCCGCTGGATCTCGTACAAATATCCGAGATTGCGGCGCGCCATTACATTCGAGGGATCGATTGCCAGGGCCTCTTCCAGGTAATCTAACGCGACGCCGTAGTTCCCCACGTCACTGTAAATCTCTCCCAGAACCGCCAGGATATCTGGATTGTCCGGCTCCAGTTCGAGCGCCTGAAATGCATAGTCGCTGGCCGAATCGTAGTTCCCCCGCCAGTCCAACACGCGCGCGTGCATCGCCAGCGCCGCCACATTCTTCTCCTCAAGACGAACCGCCTTCTGTGTGAGCGCATAGGCCTGTTCGACCTTGCGCGCCATCAAGTGCAGTTCTGCCAGAGCAACCAGAGGGTAGGCACTCTCCGGCTCCAGCTCGGCCATTCGCTCGAGCGCGGCCTCGGCCTCGCCGAAGTTGCCGGCGGCGATGTGCGCTTCCGCCTTCGTCTGCCAGTAGAGCGCGCTCGGAGTCGGGGTCGTAGCGGGTGGTGGCTGCTGTCTCACAAGCCAGTCTGGGCGCTGTATGTACAGATAGACGGCCAAAAGCAGAACCAAACCGCTCCAGAGGAAGCACCCTCTGCGGCGTCGGCGACGCGGCCTGTACGTCCAGTCAAGATCCATACCGGGTTAAGTATAGCGCAACAATGCAGCTTCTTATCTATCCCGATTCTGACCGCGTTGACCTGCTGCCACCCTGTTCGAGAAATCTGTAGTGGCTTTGGAAAAAAGGTGTCAGGCCTCGTTGAAGGTTACAGGCCCATGCCCGCTTCGCCGCGTGAATATAGCTCGAGCACGACCGAAGCCTCCGGCTGGGAGCTGTCCACCAATGCAGAGACGTTCTGGCCGGGTCGTAAGCTCGACCGCTTCTCCCGCCGGTGATTGCGCCTGATCGCATTGCGGCCTGCATACGCGCGCTGCTGAAACCAGTACACGTAGTCAACGCTGAACTCCAGCGGAGTGAAGTTCAAACTCCTGATCTGTCCGGGAACGACTGTGGTGGATAACAGAATCCGGCGGAAGTGTTGGACTCGCCAATAGAAAGTCGGCGCCGCCAAAAGGAGGATAATTCCCAACCCCGCCACCAGAAGTGGAATCTCCGCGCCTTCAAACACCAGTATGTCCATGTTGCCGCGCCCAAACGCGAAACTGAGGAAGCCAACTGGCAGATAGCCGAGAGTTAGGACTAGCGATGCAGGAATGACAGCACCCAGGACAAATATCAAGCTGACTATGGCCGGCAAGTCCAGGCTGAGCAGACCTACAAGCGTCAGGTCATGACTACTTGAATTGATCTGATGAGGAAGGTTTCGAGGAGAGCTGCGCATACCGGAAGGGAGCAGCCGCCGTCCACGTTGGCGGCAACTTAAAATATTATAGAGGAGCGGGCATGCTCTGTCGGTGCTGGTCTATGATCTTAGGCAGACTTTGCAGGAGTAGCCCCATCTGCTTAACGTCGTTACTGTATCCAAGGCTTAGCCTCAGGCCCCCGGCTAGCTCCTCTACGGGAATACCGATTGCTTCCAGTACGTGACTGGGCCGCTGACGTGCACTCGTGCACGCGCTTCCACTGCTTGCGGCGAATCCCGCCAGATCTAGGGCGATCAGTATGCCTTCGGCTTCTACGTCACGGATTGTGAAACTCGCATGATTGGCCAGCCGCCTCGTGAAGCTCCCGGTCAAACGCGCACCCGGCACAGACTCCAGCGTGTGCCCTATGATCCGGTCCCGCAACTGGCCCAGCCGGGCCATCTCTGTCTCTCGCTCAGCCTCGCACAGTGCCAGCGCCGTCGCCATCCCTACGATACCGGGTACATTGTGCGTGCCAGCCCTCCGCCCGTTCTCGTGACTGCCGCCGATCAGAAATGGATGAAACGGAGTGCCCCGCCGCAGATACAAAAAGCCCACGCCTTTAGGTCCGTAAAATTTGTGCGCACTTGCGCTGAGCGCGTCTACCTTTAACACCTCGACATCTAGAGGCAACTTCCCTGCAGCCTGCACCGCATCCGTGTGGAACGGTACCCCCCGTTCCCGGCACAGCGCCCCCAATTCGCCGATATCCTGCACGCTGCCAATCTCATTGTTGGCATACATCACACTGACCACCGCAACGTCAGAGCCGTCGCCCAGTGCTTGCCCCAGGTCCTCCGCACTGACCAGGCCCTCGCCGTCCACAGGCAAAAGCGTCAACTCAAATCCAAAAAAGTCCCGCAAGTCCTCTGCAGTGTATAGTACGGCGTGATGCTCAACCGGCGTGGTGATGATGCGATTCGTTCCGAGCTGCTGGCGCCTCGCCAGCGCGATCCCGCGCAGCGCCGCGTTGTCGCTTTCGCTTCCGCAACCCGTCAATACAATCTCGTTGGGCGAAGCCCCCAGCACGTCCGCAATCGTGTTCCGCGCCTCGCTCAGTCCGGCATGCGCCGCACGGCCCGCTCCGTGTATGCTGGATGGGTTCCCGTACTTCGAGTTGCTTTTCTGCTCTGTCGAACCAAAGAACGGCTCCATCGCCTCAAAAACTTCAGGACGCAACGGAGTCGTTGCCGAATGGTCCAGGTAGATCAGTGACATCCGGTCTGCTTTCTCCCGTCGACGGCATCCTCTGCAACTTGCAGGATCGCTCTTTGCCCACTATCGTAGTGCCAAAGCATACTAACTGTTCTGGTTTTTTACAAGTTCTCCACCGGCACACTTGACCAGCAAGAGGCAACGTAGACAGTTGATTTGAACGTCTCTGTACGCCAAGACCTGCGAAAAGACCTTGCCGGAGCAAAGAAACAAGGAATCTTCGATGACTCTTATCGAAAATATCGTCGGACGGCAGATTTTGGACAGCCGGGGAAATCCCACTGTCGAAGTTGAGATCCGGTTGCAGGGAGGCGCAACAGGTCGCGCCGCCGTGCCCAGCGGAGCCAGCACCGGTGTCCATGAAGCCGTCGAACTGCGCGACGGAGACAAGTCAAAGTATGGCGGGAAAGGCGTACTTAAGGCCGTGGAGAATGTCAACACCGTACTCGCGCAGAAGCTGAAGGGAGCCGACGCCCTCGATCAGGTAGCCATCGATCAGACCATGCTGGAACTGGACGGAACCCCCAACAAGAGCAAGTTGGGGGCAAACGCCATCTTGGGGGTCAGCCTGGCCGCCGCCAAAGCGGCTGCCGCAGCCTCAGGCCTGCCTCTGTACCGCTACCTCGGCGGCGTTAGCGCCCACACACTTCCCGTACCCATGATGAACATCCTCAACGGCGGCAAACACGCGGCAAACAGCACCGACTTCCAGGAGTTCATGGTCATGCCGGCCGGCGCCCCATCCTTCGCAGAAGGCGTCCGCTGGGGAACCGAAATCTATCACGCGCTCAAGGATGTCCTCCACGACGCCGGTTACAGCACCAATGTCGGCGACGAAGGCGGTTTCGCCCCCAGTCTGGGAGGCAACGCCGCCGCAATCGACGTGATATTACAGGCAATCGAGAAAGCCGGGTATCGACCCGCCGAAGATGTATTCATCGCCCTCGACCCAGCCGTGAGCGAACTATACGTTGAGGAAACCGGCCGCTACCAGCTCGACATCGAGGGTACGGAGCTTTCCAGCCAGGAACTGGTCGACCTCTGGTCCGATTGGTGCAGTCGTTACCCTATCATCTCCATCGAAGACGGCATGGCTGAGGACGACTGGGAAGGCTGGAGTCAGCTCCACGCAAAGATCGGAGAACGCGTCCAACTGGTCGGTGACGATCTGCTGGTTACAAATGTGACACGCATCGAACGTGCCATTGAGGAGCGCGCCTGCAACGCCTTGCTGTGCAAAGTCAACCAGATCGGTACTCTTACCGAAAGCATCGCAGCCATCGAAATGAGCTACCGCGCCGGCTGGACAGCAGTCGTAAGCCACCGGTCGGGCGAAACCGAGGACGACACCATCGCCGACCTGGTTGTGGCATTCAATACCGGACAGATCAAGACCGGGGCGCCTGCCCGCAGCGACCGCGTCGCTAAGTACAACCAGCTTCTCCGTATCGAAGAGGATCTGGGCTCTGCCGCAACCTACTGTGGAATGAAGGCCTTCGCACATCTCGGCGACTGAAACCGTCTGATTGGCCTTTGTGGACGGACGCGATGACAAGAGCCGTCCTTGTAGCCCTCTATGCCTCCCGTCTACTGCCCCTTATCTTCCCGAGCCGGACCTCCGGTCTCATTCTGCATCATGGAAACAAAAAAGGGATACGTGAGCGAACTTCTCACGTATCCCATCTCTGGTGCCCCCGCTCCGACTCGAACGGAGATGCCCTAAAGGGCACAGGCCCTCAACCTGCTGTGTATACCAATTCCACCACGGGGGCGCACTCGCCTAATCATAAGAGTCGACGCCGAAACTGTCAAATATGACGCCTTCCTTAATCCTTTCACCTTGCGCACTTGGCCGGAGCCGCAACTGGGTGTCGATCCCAATCCTTGCTCACGCCATCTTGCGTTTTTCCTCCTCAACCAGCACCCGCCGCAGAATCTTGCCCACCTGACTCTTCGGCAATTCGTCGCGAAACTCAACCAGCCTCGGCACCTTGTACGGAGCCAGATTCTCCCGGCAGAAGGCTTCGATCTCATCCTGCGTGCTCGTCTGACCCGACTTCAAAACAATGTACGCCTTGACCGTCTCGCCCCGCACCGCGTCCGGTACGCCTGCCACCACTGCCTCTTGCACTGCTTCGTGCATATAGAGAACCTCTTCAACCTCCCTCGGCACGATATTGTAGCCGCTGGCGATGATCAGGTCCTTCTTCCTGTCTACGATGTAAAAGCAACCGTCTTCATCCATGCGCGCGATGTCGCCGGTGTGGAACCAGCCCTCTTCAGTGATGGCCTCTGCCGTCTCGTCGGGACGCTTCCAGTAGCCCTTCATCACCTGCGGCCCCCGGATGATCAGTTCGCCCTCCTCCCCAGCGGCAACCGTTTCGAACTCCCCAGCCTCATTCGGGTCGAGCCCGACGACTGCAACCTCAGTGCTCGGCACGGGAAAACCGATACTTCCTTCCTTGCGCATCCCGTTGATCGGATTGGCGCACGCCACGGGCGATGTCTCGGTCAGACCGTAACCCTCCACCAGCTTGCCGCCGGTTATCTCTTCGAAGCGGCGCTGAATCTCAATCGGCAGCGACATACCCCCTGAAAGGCAAGCCTTGATCGACCTCAGGTCCACCTCGTCCACCTTTGGATGGTTGATGATCGCCGTGTACATCGTAGGAATGCCGGGATACATCGTAACCTTTTCGCGGTGAAGAATGTCCAGCACGAGGTCTGTCTGACGCGGGTCAGGCGTTACGATCAGTTCGGCGCCGGTATACATGGAGAACAGCATCGCCACAGTCATCCCGTACACATGGAAAAACGGTATCGCGCCCAGCGTCCTCTCCCCGCCGTATTCCAGGTTCCTGTACCAGGCCTCGATCTGCTGTACGTTGGACATGACGCTTCGGTGCGTCAGCATGGCCGCTTTCGGTGAGCCGGTCGTACCCCCTGTGTACTGGAAAAGGACTACGTCATCGGGAGAAACATCTATGCTGGGCGGATTGGGTGCGCTTGTCTCAAGCAGATTGTCAAACGCCCAAATGCCCGGGCCGTCCGCTACGTCCGTCATCATGCCCGATTCCCGCACCTTTCTGGCCACCAGCTTGTTGAAAGGAAAACCCAGCGGGTCCGGCACATCCGTCACGATTACGTGCTTGAGCTCCGTGCCTTCGCGTGCCTGGGACACACGCTCGGCAAACCCGCTCAGGATCACAATGGCAGACGCGCCGCTGTCCTCCAGCAAATGGTTCAATTCCCGCGCCGTATATGTCGGGTTCGTGTTGACAATGACGCAACCTGCCTTAAGCGAGCCGAAAAATGAAATAACCTGCTGAGGGATATTCGGCAGCATGATCGCAATGCGGTCTCCCTGCTGCAAACCGATTCGTCGCAACGCAAAAGCAAAACGGTCAACTGAGTCCTTCAGTTCCGCATACGTCTGCTTGGCCTGGACGGTGATGCCCAACGGCAAATATGCGAGCAGCAGGCGAGTAGCTATCTGGTTGGAATAGGTCTGGGCCGAGGCATCCAACATTTCGTGCGTGAGTTGGCCGTTATATTCAATTGCGTCCGGCACACCCGATTCGTACTTCTCTACCCATGGTTTCTGGTCGTAGACTGACATCGCAACTGATTCTCCTTTGCTAGATTCCGCTGAGCTACGCGCAGCACCCATCAGGTCGACGGAAACGCCGGCAACAGCACTCGCGGTGGAGGAACTCTGCCTTTCGAATGTGAATAAAGTATATCAGAAGCAATGGACGATTGGCAACGAAGTCAACTATTGGCCTCTATCTCCCCGTGCCGACTCTGCCCGATACCGGACCTGAGGTCACTACGTAGCCATATTCAATTTGCGGCTCGGACCCAAGTAAGCCTGAAAGTTTCTCTTTCCTCTCTTCTCTTCACTCTCTCCTCGCTTTTGGGCGGTCGGGCCTATTCGGCCCTCCCTTGTGCGGGGGCTCCGCCCCCGCAACGCCCCCTCTCCTCCAATCCCCACCGCAGCGAGTGTGTGGCGATTTGACCTTGACGACCCGCTGCGACCGGGCTTCACCCCCCCACGTCCTGGCAGATTCCGAGTATGTGCCAGCGCAGGCAAGCCAGGCGAGGCAACGCCCATATCTACCCAACGTTCACCGCTATGGCCATCGCGAGCCCGCTATAGAAATACTGACGATACATTCCGCCCAGACAGACCGCACACAGTACTCACAGAACTTGGTTTAGCAGTTACAAGCCAGAAATAATCTATCCACCTTTGGCATGGTTTCCCGCCAGACCATCCCCTCTCCCAATGTGCACTGCAAACCAACGCGACATAACTTTGACACACCAGTTCGGACGAAAGTATACTTTTCCGTTAGGAAAGCCATCATCATGCCTGGGTTCCCCCTGGCTCAGCATGCGACCCAACGATAGGGCGGGCGGCACAATGCAGGACCTGAAGTCCCTGATCGCGAAATACGTAGACGAACCGGTTTGGGCCGTCGTAGGCGCCAGCAACGATAGGGCCAAATACGGCAATCGCATCTATCTGAAGCTGAAAGAGGCAGGCTACACCGTCTATCCGGTGAACCGCCGCGAGCAACTGATCGAAGGCGATACCGCCTACGCTAGCCTGACCGATCTGCCCGAACCGCCGGCGGTCATCAATATGGTCGTGCCGCCACCTGAAGCCCCTGCCGTAGTCGAACAGGCGAGAGCCGCTGGCGCACAAGCAATATGGTTCCAACCAGGCGCCGAAAGCCCCGTTGCTGCCCAGTGGGCACAGGATCACGGACTGGACGTCATCGAAGCCTGCATTCTGGTGCAACTCGCTTTGAGGCCCCGTCAAGAGCAAACCGAATCCGAACCGCCTGCATCGCACTCGCGCCCTGTCCCCTCCCCAGACCCTACATCCTCCACCCGTTGAAGCAATCTGGCGCACATTCGGGTGGAGGTCCCGCAGCTGAGCAGTCGTGAAGCCTTTGGATGTCAGCGTCCATTCTGAATCTGACGCGCACCTTCGACACCTGGGGCAAGTGGCCAGAAATACTGAAATCTGAACAAGGACAAAAAAATATGCGGTTGTCGAAACTCTTTTTCCAGACTCTGCGCGAAGCACCCGCCGACGCCGATGTTCTCAGCCATCAACTGATGCTGCGGGCCGGGCTGGTCCGGCAGGTAGGGGCCGGGATCTTCGAATACTTGCCCCTGGGGCTGCGCGTTAAGAAAAAAATCGAACAGATCATGCGTGAAGAAATGGACGCCATCGACGGACAGGAGATCGTCATGCCTGTCGTGCAGCCCGCTTCACTCTGGAAACGGACAGGGCGCTGGTACGAAATCGGCGACGACCTCGCCCGCCTTACCGATCGCGCCGGCCGGGAGCTGGTCCTGGCCATGACCCACGAAGAGGTGATCACGGAGCTGGCAGGCGGTGTCATCAACAGCTACCGCCAGTTGCCGGTCATGCTCTATCAGATTCAAACTAAATTCCGCGACGAACCCCGCCCTCGCGGCGGCCTGATTCGGGTGCGCGAGTTCACAATGAAGGACGGCTACTCCTTCCACCCCGACATCGCCAGCCTGGACGAATACTATCCGCTCGTCTACCAGGCCTACTTCAATATCTTTGGCCGCGCCGGCCTCGACGTCATTGCGGTCGAAAGCGATACAGGCATGATGGGCGGGACCATGGCCCACGAATTCATGGCCCTGACCGAGGTCGGAGAGGACACTCTGCTCCTCTGTGACGAATGCGGGTACAAGGCAAATCGCCAGGTCGCCACCTTCGTGAAGGCGGCCGAAGATAACCAGGCCGGAGAAGCCCCCCTTCCTCTGGAAGAGGTCGCTACCCCTGACGTAGATACTATCGCCGCACTCGCCGAATTCCTAAATGTCCCCGAGAGCCGCACCGCCAAGGCACTGTTCCTGGTGGCAACAATTGAGGAGGATGGCGAAGAAAAGGAAAAGTTCGTCTTCGTCGTTGTCCGCGGCGATATGGAGCTGAACGAAACCAAGCTGACGAACGCGTTGCAGGCCCGCCAGCTGCGCCCGGCTCAGACCGAAGAAATTCGAGCCGTCGGAGCTGAACCCGGCTACGGCTCTCCCGTTGGCATCAGCAGAGACGACGTCATCCTGGTCGTGGATGATCTGATTCCCGACAGCCCCAACTTGGTCGCAGGCGCCAATCGCGACGGCTGGCATCTCAGGAATGTCAACTGTGGAAGGGACTATGAGCCCGACCTGACCGTGGACGTGGTTGCAGCCGCCGGCGGCCACCCTTGCCCAAGCTGCCAGGCCCCCTTGCGGGCCGTACGCGGCGTGGAAGTGGGCAATATCTTCAAGCTGGGCACAAAATACAGCCAGGCAATGGACGCCACATTCCTCGACGAGGACGGCGGCAGCGCGCCGATGGTGATGGGCTGCTACGGAATCGGTTCAGGCCGCCTTATCGCCAGCGCCATCGAAACCAACAACGACGAGAACGGCATAATCTGGCCGATCACGATAGCGCCCCATCAACTCTATCTTGTCAGCCTGGCAACACGGCGCACGCCTGAAGTAACTGAAGCTGCCGAGCGAGTCTACAATCAGCTGCAGGAGGCCGGTGTGGAAGTCCTGTATGACGACCGCGATGAGCGTGCCGGCGTCAAATTCAATGACGCCGATCTGTTGGGAATCCCTATCCGTCTCACAGTCGGCGCAAGGGGCGTAAAGAATGGTGTCGCAGAGCTCAAGCTGCGCAGCGGCGACGAAATCCGCGAACTGCCCCTCGACGATTTAGCCAATCAGATTCAGTCAGTCGTGGACGCCGAAACGGCCGCGGTGCTCGCCAAAGTCATAACCGAGCCTTTACAGTAGAGCCAACCAGTCCCGCAGCCGAAACGGCCGGCCCCAAAAATTGACTCCGCTTGCGATACCTGTTACCCTATACGGCGTGTCTTGACACGAATACGGCATCCATCGCAGTTCCACACAGAAAGGAGCGAACACCATGCGAATTAAGTTGCACGTCATCTCTGGTTGTTTCGCGTCTTTCGTGAGGAGATCCGCGCCTGACCGTTGAGTCAACGCTGAACTGCTTCCAAAACCGTGGACGCGTGTTTCGACCGCTCCACGGTTTTTTTGTTGCTTAGAGTAGCCTGAGAGCGCACTGAAGAAATGAGATGCAAAGTTGATAATTCTGTCGTCCTCAATCCCCGGAATCCCGATGAACTTTCAGAATGGAGTATGAACCTTGATCACAATTCGCCCCTTTGAGACCAACGACCAAGACTACCGTCAAGCGGTCGAAATCATGAACGCCGTCTGGCCGGAATATCCCGATACAGTGGATGAGTGGAAGGAGTCAGATGAAAAACGCTCGAAACTGGTAAAGAGAGGTCGGTTCTTCGCCGAAATCGATGGCAAGCCCGTCGGCTATGCCAACTATAGCCAGTCACTGTGGATTAACCATCCTGGCAAGTTGTTTGTAGGCGTCGAAGTGCTCCCCGAGTTTCGCAAGCGCGGCGTCGGCGCCGCCCTGTGGGAGCATCTCTGCCAGGAAATCCAGCAGTTCGACCCCCTGCGCCTTCTCGCCCACACGCGCGAAGACTACGAGGAAGGAATCCGGTTCGCTGAGAAACTGGGATTTAACGAAGTCATGCGGGACTGGGAATCCCGTCTGGATCCTGCCAGCCTCGATCTTGACGAGTGGAGTCGCTATTCGCGGCAAGTCGCCGACCAAGGCATTGAGATCAAGACCGTCACGGATCTGGAGTCCGACCCAAACCGGGATCGAAAACTCTACGAACTGGAGTGGCTCATCGACCGCGACGTCCCTAGCCCGGAGCCCCCGTCCAAAGTGCCCTTTGATGAGTTTCAGAAGGTATGGGAGAGGACAAATCTGCTGCCCGACGCTTGGTTTGTCGCCGTTGACAACGGCGAATATGTGGGAATGACCAACCTCTGGACCAGCCAGGCAAAAGCCAAACTGCTATATGTTGGGATAACCGGCGTGACCCGCTCCCATCGCAAGCGCGGCATTGCCATGGCTCTGAAAGTTCGTTCCGTCGAATTCGCCTTGCAAAATGGATACAATGAAATCCGAACTTGGAACGAGACCAACAATCAGGCAATGCTGGGAATCAACAACCGGCTCGGCTTCGTTCGGCAGCCCGCGCACATAGAATTCGTGAAAGTGATGCGCGAAGAGCGGCCCGAGGATGCCCATCTGAAAATCCAGGACACACCGCAGGAAGAGGAGAAGCAGGAGAACAGCTCCAATTGAAAACACCTCTTTCAGGACGGCCTTCCCACCGTCCTGAAAGAGGTCTCAAGCGAAAAAACTGTTCCGTAATGGCAAGGGCCGCGCGACGAGGCCCCCGCCTCTCAAACTCTGCCTCGCCAACCTACAACCGTTCCAGGACGGCTGTTAACAATGCTGTCAAACGCGGCACCACGATTCTGCCCGTTTCCATTACCTCTTCTTCGCTGGTCTCCTTGTCCGAGTCCAGCTGATCCACGGCCACATTTGTTATCGTGCTGATACCCAGTACCTCGATCCCGGCATGGACCGCCACCAGCGCCTCCGGTACCGTGCTCATCCCCACCGCGTCCGCCCCCACCAGGCGCAGATAGCGGACTTCCGCCGGCGTCTCAAAGTTTGGGCCCGCCAGAAAAGCATACACGCCTTGGCGCAGCTTGATTCCCAACTCCTGAGCCGAGTCCAGGGCCGCCTTGCGCAGTGCACGCGGATACGCGTGTGTCAATGACGGAAAACGCGTCCCAAACTCCGGCACATTCGGGCCGATTAGGGGATTGTGACCCGCCATGCCTACAAAGTTCAGGTGGTCTACGATCAACATCAGATCCCCTGCAAGGAAGGCGGGATTCACGCCGCCGGCAGCATTGGTCAGGATCAACCTGCCAACGCCCAGACGCCGCATCACTCGGATAGGAAAGGTAGTCTCCTCCGCCGTATAGCCCTCGTAGAAGTGGTTGCGACCCTGCATCACCACCACCGTCTGACCGGAAAGTTGGCCCACGATCAGTCGCCCCGCGTGCCCGGGTGCTGTGCTGGTCGAGAAATGCGGGATCTCCTCGTAGGAGACTGTTTCCGCCTCCTCGACCGCCTCGGCCAGCGAATTAAGCCCACTGCCGAGCACAAGGCCGATCGGCCCCCCTTCGGACGGGCGCAAATCCTGGCGGCCCGTCCGCGCACGCACGAACTCCGCCGCCCGGTCATAGTCTTCAGGTCCAAACTTGAGAGTCATTAAGTTTTCCGTAAACTGTCTAACCCCTTCTGACGAACGAAAGTTGCTCTGTACACTTCCTACTTCTGGCCTTCAGCATCGCCGTGATATCGTGAAGCCTCCTCCCCCGTCGTGTCCGGCGAGAGCTCCCGCCACCGAAAAAGATCTGCCCACTCATTCGGCCTGCCCTCTACCACGTCCGCGATCAGGTCCCCAAGTACCGGCCCGAACTTGAACCCGTGACCGCTCCCCCCTGTGGCGACGCTCAGTCCCTCCTTCTCCGGGTGGTGGTCGATCCAGAAATGCTCATCGAGCGTGTCGTTGTACAGACATCGTCGCGTATAAGTGATTTCAGCATCTAGTAGCGCTGGAAAAGTGTCCTTTAGGAATATGCGCAGTTCAGCGTGATCCTCTTCATGCACGATACGCTCATCGTGCTCCGGGTGAAGCGTCACCCCAACCCCGTGTCGTGAAACCTTGACGATTCCTTCACGCAACATCGGAAACCCGTACCAACCCGTGCGCGCAGTGTCGCCAAAGTAAACGACAAAGTCAGGCGCATGGAACGGCTCCGGATCTATCGGTTTCAGGTGAAATATCGGATGGCCGGTCGCCGTCATCACCGACTGTAATTCCGGCAACAGCCACGGCGTCCACGAACCTGCCGCGATCACCGTATGGTCGGAGTTGAATGTGGCTCCCTCACGCGTACGCATCCCCTGCACACGGATGCCATCCAGCAAGAGCTGATCCGCTGTCTGACCGGGCCGGACGTCGACCCCGACAGCCGCGGCATGTTCTGCCAGCTTGCCTACAACCCGCCCGCTTTCCGCGTAGCCCCCGCGCGCATTGTAAAAGCCGTCTACGTAGACCCCGGTTGACCACGCGGGAAACCGCCGCGATATCTCACCATCGGGAAGACGTTCTGGCCGCTGACCCTCCTCCAGCAACATTTTGTAACTGCTGCTTACGAACTCGTTGTCCGGCATCGGCCCTTTCGAGGCCGCCAGGACTCCTGTCTCATGGTACAGTGTCTCTCCGAACAACTCGTTCCAGCGATGGAAGCCTTCGATCGAACCAATCGCCATACGCGTGTACTGGCGGTTACTTCCGTACTCCATACGAACCACCTTGCTGACATCCGTAGAAGCGGCAAGCGGGTAAGGAAGCGGGCCGGGGTCAATGAGGGTGACGCCGTATCCCCGGCTTCGCAGCGACAAAGCCGTCGTTACACCGAATATCCCGGCCCCGACGACGAGAAAGTCAGACGAAGTGGCCATCCTGAGACTCCTTTCAGGCTACCTGTTCATATATCAGGGAACGCAACCAGAGGATCTCCCGCCCCTTGAGTTTCGTAGTTCCAACCGTCTGCCCCTTCCCAAAGACCGCCAGAGGTATTCTATACCGTGAATTCGGAAAGACGCGCCACGGCGCTCTTCGCGCCGGCATCCAACAGGCCGCCATCGCTGGTCGCCGTGATAAACCGAAAACCCTGACCCGCTCGCCTCAGTGCGTCCTCCACACTCCCCCCTGCGATGCCCGGAATCTTGCCCGTGTTTTCGCAGGCCTTCAGTACAGTCTCCAGCGCACGTGCATGCTCCTCCCGGTCGTCCATCTCGGACGGGTGAAAGCCCAGCGAAAGTGACAGGTCGCTCGGTCCGGTCCAGCAGCCGTCAATGCCCGGCGTACTGAGGATCGCCTCCGCGTTGCCTACTGCCTCCACACTTTCCAGCTGCACCGCCACAAACAGCTGCTCGTCTATCCAGTCTGCATAGTCCGCCCCGTACAATTTGGCACGGCCCCAGCCCCATGACCGCTTGCCCAGCGGCGGCAGCCGGCAGGAGTCGGCTGCAATTCGAGCCTGCTCAGCTGTATCGACCATTGGCACAATCATGCCCATCACACCTTCGTCCAGCAACCTGCCAATAAACGTGTAGTCATTCCTCGCCACACGCGCCATGGGAACGGCCGGGCTCCCATTGATCGCCACAAGCGCGGCAATCGCACTGTCCTCACCCCAGGAGCCGTGCTGTCTGTCAATCATCACAAAATCAATCCCGCTTCTGCTCAACGACTCCGCATTCAGCGCCGACCCCATCGACAGCGCAAATCCGAAGGCGGGCTGGCCTGTCAGCATCTTGGCTTTGGCCGTATTTGGATTCACTATAACCCCCTCAGTTGGAAGAATGGAGGAACTCGCAGTGACACGCTCTATGATCAAGAAACTGGGTCTGTCCTTGAATTGGATGCAGGAGAATAAGCATTGAACCAAATGGGCGCCTGGAACGAAGTGTCATCCCGATAGTAGCTGTAGAATCCTGCTCTGTCAAAGAAATACGCGCCAGTACCTGCACTCTCGAACCCGATCGGTGGGGCCGATTCCCTGTTGCAACCCGACCTCCCTTTCCCTCAACTGTCGGAAAGCCGCAGTGACTCCCGACTCTATCCGCCTTAAGCCAAATTGGAAGAGCTTATGTTACAATGGCTCGAATCGGCGAACACCTCATCGTCGAAAAACGAGGCCATTCCTGTCAGTTGCCGCCTGCCATCGCAGTTTAACTGCCAAAATGTCCCGAACTGAACTGAAACCTCAGCCCGATTCGTCTGCAGCCGATCGCCCATCCCGCCTGTCGCCCCCTACTGTCCTGGTGCTTATCGTTTCCGGGGCCGTCGGCTTTGCAATCATGGGCGATTCACTTCTGTACGCCATCCTCCCTCTCGCGGCGGGACAGCTCGCACTGTCTCCACAGCAGGTTGGCATCCTTTTGAGCGCCAACCGCCTCATCCGGCTTTTCTCTAATACCTGGCTCGGAGCAATCTTCGCCCGTTTCGGTCCGTACCGGGCGTTCGTGATATCAGCCATACTTGGAGTCCTGACGACCGTTCTGTATGGTTTCAAGTTCGGGTTCATCGTCTTTCTTTTGGCGAGGATAGGGTGGGGCGTCAGCTGGTCAGGTCTCCGTCAGGGCACCTACCAATCTATCTGGACCGGCGACCGGGCTGATGCGGGCAGGCTGATGGGCCTGAAGTGGGGGGTTGTACGCGGCGGCAGCGCGATCAGCGCCTTAATTGGAGGCTTTCTCTTCGATCAATTCGGCTTTCAGATCACGGTCTGGACGATTGCAGCGTTGTCAGCGGTTTCCATCCCAATCGCTTTCGGCCTCTCCTGGCCCGCAAGCGCATCGCCCCAGCATGAAGATAACCAGGCCAACGCAGAAACCGATTCCCCTGATGTCAGCCAGAAGCAGGCCAAGAATGCCCGCCGCAGAGAACATGAGATTCTCGGCGGCTGGACTGAGGCCCTGTCCGATCCCCTTCAGCGTTCCATCCTGCTTGTGGGGTTTTTCAAGCTGCTCCTGAACTCCATCCTTGTTGCCACAGCTTCCGTGTTTCTGGCCGACCGCTTCGCGAGCTTCTCAGGCGGATTCCTGCTGGGCCTGCAGGTGGGTGCCCTGGCCGGAATCGTACTCGGAACACGCTGGTTTTCCGACCTGTTTCTCGGTGCCGCCATGGGAGCACTGGCGGACCTTGTTGGGCGAATGCGCTTGACCATCGTTCTGGTCTTCCTGCTCTGCCTCGGACTGACTCTGATGCTGGCGGCTCAGAACAATATGTCTTTTATTGCCTTGCTGGCTGTCCTCATCGTAAGCACCGGTGTAAACGTAGTTCTGGACGCATACGCAAATCAAGCCGCCTTGGTCACGCACCACCCTCAAATGTTCGTTGCAACCTATGCCACCGCCTCCGATCTGGGTTCCGCGGTGGGCCCGCTCTTCGCATTCTGGCTGGTCGCATCGGTAGGATTCGCCCCGGTCTATGGGATTGCCGCCTTGCTGGTGGTGCTGACTCTACTACATCTGGTCTCGATCGACGCACGCAATGCCAAACAGCAAGCGCCCGTGACTGGAGGCCTGTGAGCTTCCTGCTCACCGTCTTCGCCCTGGTACCGAGGTGATCCCTTGCAGTTCATCGGCCGCGAGATATCAGTGAAGTTGCCCTCCGGATTCTCACTGGAGAAGAAGCCGCCAGTTCCCGACGCCTTTACCTGGCAAGGCAAAGCTCACGCCGTCGTCGAGATGCTGGCGAACTGGCACCGCTACGGAAAACCCGAAATCCGCACACAGGGCGGACGCCCTCCCTACTTCGTACGCAGTGGCCGAACACAGGGATCTTGGGGACAGGGCCGTGTCTACTACCGCGTGCGCACAGATGAGGGCAGGCTCTTCGACCTCTACTACGACCGGGCACCCAAGGGACAGCGCCGTGCCGGTTCCTGGTTCTTGTGGCGCGAGCTATCCTCTGAAGAGGAGTTCGTCGGGCTTGAAGAGGATCTGTAGAGTTTGAATGGGACGCAAGGCTTCCGCTACTGGTCTCTGAGGTTTAGGACCGTAGGCAGAAAGACCCTGTAGCCGCTGGTCGCATTTCCTTCTTGCGTCGAAGGCTCTGCCGAAACGGGAGGAGGAGGAGGCACTTCTGCAGGCCGTGGCCTGGCCCCCGGCCCACTGCTCTGTAGATTTTGTGCCGGCACGTCACTCAGCGTTACAACGTCGACCAGCGCGGTCGTGCGCCGGTTCGGCGACGTTTCGTAGACATTGAAAATCAGATTGATCTCCCTGCCCGCGTACTGCGACATGTCGAACGAGCGGTACTGCCACCCGCTGCTCGTACGCTGCACCAACATATAGTTCGCAGCCTGACCGTCCTCCACCGCAATAACTTCGAACTTGTCCGTTCCCGTGTCAGGTTCGGCTGTTTCCACCTTGTAGGCGATTGCAAGATAGGGTCGGCCCGTAGGAACCGTCACCCGCTGGGACACTGTGCTGTTACCCCCGTCGCTGCCCTCGGTCCCGGGTACGCCATCATTAGGAACGAATTCACTGGCCAGCCGCAGCGCATGATCCGACGCACCGGTCTGCGCTTCGATCAGGGAGGAGGAACTCCCCGACTTCGTCCAACCGGCGAAACTATTCTCGAAGTCCCCATTTGTCACAGCATTCGTCCCTGGCGAGTAGAGCAGCGCCAGGCTCTCGCTCGTACCGAAAACACGCCTTCGCATCAGCAGCTGACTACCAACTGAGATATTCCAGCTCCCGATCGGCACCGTCATCGTGAACCGGCCGCTCGCGTCGGTCGTGGCCGTTGTCGTGCCGATGCTCACTTGGACCCCAACGCCGGCCTCCCCTGCCGGGTTGATAACTCTGCCCGTAACGGAACTGTGTTCCGCAACAGTCGTCTCAGCCAGCGATGTAACTGCATCCAGCTTGTACCCCAGTCTGTCTTCTGCCGCGACACTGAATGCATATTTCTTGCCAGCCTCGCCGGTGTAGGATGCCTTGCCGTACGCTTCAACCCCATCCTGCCACAGTTCCCAATCTCCATCATCGACCTTTACATATACCGAAGTCGATATCACCCCGGAGCCCCAATCTCTTGCATGCCACGTCACGGGAAAAGTCTGCGGCGAGTGAGCCGGCAGGCCCACTATCGACGCCGTGGGTGACATCGTGTCCGTTTCAATCAGTAACACAGGCTCGCCGTATATGCCCATGCTGTATCCCCCCTGCCCGTCAGGCCAGTTCGTATTTGTCGCACCATTGAGGCTGACCTCATAGATTCCGGCGGTCGGTGTTACGACAGTTGTTGTACCATCTAATCGAATCAGACGGCCGCTAGTACCCGTAGCCGGAATCTCAGCCGTCTGCGCCTGCGTATTGAGCGACCAAGTCAGCAGTCGCCGCTCCTCTGTCTCCGGGTGATAGAATGCAATCCGCCGCACCCGAAAACGTTCAATGTCCGCCCAGGCAACTTCAGTGCCCGTGAAGTGCTGATTGGCTAATTTGAAGGCATTGTAGGACACCCGTGTTTCGGCGTTGGACGGCGAGCAGAAACTGATGCTCTCGTTCTTCGCCAGCCCAAACCCGTCAGGCGAATCGACCGCAACCACGTTCCCGCAATCGTCGTGAAGCATGAAGTGGAATATCGGACCCCCGCCGGCCAGCCTGGTATAAGCGATATTCTGCCAAATGTACGACGCCTGCTCATTTGCCGTGGCCCGCCACGGGCTGGGACAGGTAGGACCAGGGTAGTCGTTGCAGACCGGCACACCGCTCTCCGTAATCCAGATCGGCTTATCCCCCCAACCGCGCGCGTCCAGCGCGTTGCGAACTTTCCTCGTGTACTGGTAGCCGACGTAAGATAGCGAATAATGATGACTGCCCGCCGCGTCAAAGAATCCACTGTTCTGAATGCTTAGAGAGTCGGTCGCCAGCGCGTCCAACATGTCATAGAGCCACTGCCCGTTTTCGAAGTGCGCAAGGCCGCCGAACACCACGTAGGCCTCGGGGTCAATCCACTTGATTACAATGTAGGCAACCTTCAGCAAGCGAGCGTATTCCTGAGGCGTCCCCGACCAAAAATGACACAGGTCCGGCTCATTCCAGATCTCCCAATGGCGAATGTTAGTGCCCGCGTCGCCTCCAGGCTTGTACCGGTTCACCGCCGCGCCGACAAAGCGGGCCCATGGGTTTGTTGGGTTGAGCCGTGCATCGGTCGACGGAACATCGGTGCCGTCGGTGAATATCGAATTACTCAACCCAAATGGCGCCGGAGGACCCTCGTGACGTTGGCAAGTGCCGGACTGCCCCTGCAGCCCGTCCCGCGTAACTCGCACCTGCCTCCCGGAAACATCTATCACCTCCATTAGATCGCACTCGCCCCCGGCCTCCTGCGGCAGGCAATCCGCCGATCTCGGTGCGAAGTTCTCCGGCAATTCCGTGAATGAACCGCCGAGCGATGTCGAAGCTGACCGGCTCCCCAGGCGATATTGGCGAGGAGTACCCAGCAATATCGCCAAGGTATTCAGGTTCTTGCCTTCATTCGCCAGAATGGCCGCGTCCTGGCCGGTCCACGTAAACTCCCCTATCCGTTTCTCTACCTGCTCCCAATAGACGGGAAAGCGGTCCATGCGAACACCGGTATCTACCCCGCGTTGGATCCTGCCAGCCCCGCTGTTGGTCTCGGCCGAGTTCACGAAACCCAGCCCGAACTCGGAAACACCCAGCGTCTTCGTATAAGGGACCGCTGAAGTCTGACTCGAGAGGGCGCTTATCTGAGTTCGGCTCTCCAGGAGCCCGCTATCTCCGGCTTCCGCCTTCCGCAAATCGGCGCGTTCCGCCCCGGTCGTCAGGTTCACGTCTTTAGCGAGATCGGCTGAATCAGCGCGGCCGTTGTAGAGCAGGAGATAGAGCAGGACACCTGCCAGGGCCACAACCATCGCTATGGGCCCAGCCGCGCTCAGCGTGCGCCTCACTGTGGGTAGTTCTCCATTACGACTTGACATACGGCGATTCTTCAATGTCTCGGCCCCAATGTGCTCACCTGATCGAACCCCGATCAGGTCGCGAGTCGCCACCGAGACTGCATAGGTCGACGGGAAAGAATTGAGAAGGGCTGCGTGCAGCCAGCGTTACAGCATCTTGAAATTCTCGGCCCAAATGGCCGGTCGGGGACGAATCGGAGGCTTCCAGAAAACCTGCATCGTCTCCTAAGTCTACCATAGCCAAAAGGGTTGATTAACGGGAAACAACACCTTCCCAGTCGCATTCCCGAATAACGTAGGCAGCCCGCCCCGCGATGCAACTGAACTGTAGTGCAATCGAACGGTATTCGTAGAGACTCTGACTATCTGATGAACGAAGTAACCGCCAAATCACAGCCTGGTGGCGACCCCGAATCCTGCAAACGAGGATACCTCTCTCCACTTCATTCCAATTCTCTATGAAACGCCGCCTCTTCTAACTCCTGGCCCCCAGCCTCTGGCCCCTGTAGTTCTGGGCGGTCGGGCCTAGTCGGCCCTCCCTTGTGCGGGGGCTCCGCCCCCGCAACGCCCCCTCTCCTACAACCTCGCGCCGCAGCGAGTGTGTGGGAAATACGAAGTTGTCTTCCCGCGGCGGCCCGCGCTTCCTGATAGTAACCGAAAACGTGCCAGCGCAGGCAAGACAGGAGAGGCAGCTCCCGTATATCCCCTGTTCACCACCATGACCATCGGGAGCCCGCTACAGAAGATCTGACCGTGCATTCCACCCAGACAGATCGCACACGGTACACACACAGAACATGGCTTTGTTGTTGCACGATGTGCAAAAAAGAATGCCCCGGAAGCATTGAGGAGCGTGAAGATTCCAGGACTGGATTACCGAAACGACGCTCTGCCAATTCACCGACTTCAAGCCGCCATAGGGACTATCACGTTCCAGTATGAAGTTCTGACCGGAGAGTATCCAGCTGGAGAGATACTGAACGCCTTCTTCTGAGACTTACGCAAGGGCGTCTGGGAAACGAATCGAGGATGACTAGGACGCAGCCTGCCCTGGTAATTGGCGCGTCGATCCGGCTAAAGGACACGGCCGGATCGCAGTCGAACAAAAAAAGCTAACTTGGACTCTCTGAAGGTGAGATTTCGCTGAGTGCGATCGCCCGATTCTCCCTGTATGACCTGCCCGCAGCCAGGGCCAGCGCCACCGGGGCTCGTCCGTCTCTGCCCGTTACTTCGACCTCCGTATCATCCCGGATTGCGCCAATGAAGGACCGCAACTCATCCGCATACGCGGCCATATACCGTTCAAGGAAAAAGTAGAGTGGCTTCGCATGGACAACACCGGCCTCGGTCTGCCTGATTACCCGGTCGGGCGTGTTGTTTTCACACATGATCGACCCAAGTGAGCCGAGAACCTCCACTCTCTGATCGCCCCCGTACACAGCCTGGCGCGAGTTGGTGATCACGCCAAGCGCACCGCAGACGTACCGCAACGTGACCACGGCCGTGTCGATATCGCCAGCCTCCCCTATTGCTGGATCAACCCGAACTGCTCCCGAGGCCGAAACCTCTTCCACCTCGTCGTCCAGCAGGAAGCGCGCCATATCAAAGTCGTGAATCATCATGTCCAGAAACAGGCCGCCGGAGCCCCTGATATAGCTCAGTGGCGGCGGAGCCGGGTCCCGGCTCGTGATCTGCACCAGATAGGGGGTTCCCACTTCACCACTCCGCACAGCATCCCGAATATTGCGGAAGTTGGGGTCGAACCGCCGGTTGAAGCCAATCTGCAGTTTCGTTCCGCTTTCTGCAACAGCCGCCAGCGCAGCGTCTACCGCAGGCAGGTCCAGCGCGATCGGCTTTTCACAAAATGCGTGTTTGCCCGCTCGGGCTGCCTGAATAATGAAATCAGCGTGCGTCTCCGTAGATGAGCAGATTGCCACCGCATCAACGTCCTCCCGACCGAAGACCTCCTCCGGTTCTCCGCTCGCCTGCGCAATGCCGAACCGCCGCGCCGTCTGCTCCGCCGCATCCTTGACAACGTCGGCGATCGCGACCACCTCCGCTTCCTGGATATGACGCGTCAGATTCTCCGCATGAACCTGCCCAATCCGCCCGGCTCCGATGATAGCGAATCTGACCTTCTGCTCCACCGCTGCCTCCTCAATCTATATCCTGCAGCCGGATCCAGCGCCCTTCGCGTGCGCTCAAATCAGCCGCGTCAGTGATACGCTGTACGACCGCCCCATCTTCAAGACTCGGGCTGAAGGGCTCCCCATCGGCGATCGCATTGATCCAACCCCGCGTCATATTGTCCTCGACCCGGAAAACATCTCGATAGGTATTGTGCACCGTATCGCGCCGCGCCGCCCCCCAAACGTGCTCCGGCAACTCGAGCGGCCGCGTAGGACCTTCTCCTCGCCGTGTGCCCTCAACATCCTGCCTTTCAACCCAATCGATCACACTGCGCAGCGTACCCTCTTCCCCGTGCAAATCGAACTCATGCCGCTGCCCGAAGACCGACTCTTCCGTGCAAACGGCCGAAGCCTGAACCAGCCCCTGCGCACCATTCGCAAACTTCAGCAAAGTGTAGGCCCCATCCTCCGTTCGTTCATACGGCTTCCCTTCCGGTGTGACATCGGGCCGGTCAACAAACTCTCCCGCCAGGCAAAACACATCTGTGACCTCGCCAAACCACCAATACGCCAGGTAGAAAAAGTGCGACGCGATGTTGCCCAGCACACCCGTTGCCGCGAAAGCCCGGTCGTGCCTCCATCCATAGCCCGGCTCGCGCGCGTAGCCCGTATAGTATCGCAGGTTCAGGTGATACGGCCTGCCAATGTAGCCATCCTCCACCAAGTCCTTGATGTACCTGTTCGTCGGCATGAAGCGGTACGTAAATGGAGTGCAGTGAACAACGCCCTTTTCCGCAGCCAGGGCAGCCATCTCAGCTGCATGACCGTAGGTCAGCGCCAGAGGCTTTTCGCATAGCACGTGCAAGCCCGCATCCAGTGCCTGCATCGTGATCGGGTAGTGTGTCTCATGACCGGACGCCACCACCAGCGCCTCAATCTCACCGCTTTCAATCAGCGACTCGTAGCTTGTGTATACCTGAGTAATGTTCCAGCGCGCTGCAAAACTCTCTGCCCGTTCCCGGTTTCGGCCGCAGACCGCTACCACATTCGCTCCCGGATGGGCGTCCAATGCCGGCAAATACATCGCGTCCGCCCACCAACTTGTGCTGACGACACCTACCCTTACTGCCTCCGACATATCAAATCCCTCCCTGAATCCGATGTGGGTTTGTACTGAAGGAGGCCACTAAACGCTGCTCTCGTCGGACAGCGGTCGTACCTCCTCCCACGCGCCGCTCTCCCAGGACCGTGACATCGCCTCCTGCACCTCCGCCAGGCGCCGCGCATCCGCAAAACTGGGCGACCGCTGAACTCCTTCGGCAATCGACATCAGGAAATTGTGCGCCTCCAGTACCTTCAGGTCCTCGTAGCCCAGCCCAATGCCGTCTCCAGGATTGAATCGCGCATGGGAAGGGTAGGCAGGGCCCCCCAGCAACGTTGTATATCCGTCATGCATCCCGTCCCTGCCGGGCAGATACAACTCCAGTTCGTTCATCCGTTCAAAGTTCCAATTGGCCGCGCCCGCTGTGCCGTTAACCTCGAACGACATTTCACACTTGGGCCCGAAGATAGCCCGGCAGGCCTCAAAACTGCCCTGCACGCCGTTCTCAAACTCGACCAAGGCGCCAACGTAGTCTTCGTTTTCCACCTCGCCGGTCGGGTCGCCCTCCTTGCCGACCGAAAAGTGCGTCCCCTGTCCGGGCACCGGCAATGGACGCTCTCTTATGAACACATTCCGGCTGCTGACCAGCCGTCTGATAGGTCCGACGAGCATATGCGCCATGTCTACAGTATGCGACATGATATCGCCCAGCACACCCAGCCCGGCCTGCTCCCTCCTGAAGCGCCACGTCAACATCCCGTAGGGGTTACTGCCGTACATCGCGAAAAAGCGGCCCCGGTAATGCGTCAGACGACCCAACTTGCCCGAGTCGATCAGCTCCCTGCAATGCTGCACCATCGGCGCCCACCGGTAGTTGAAGCCGACAAAGCTCATCACACCCGCTTCACGCGCCAGCCTTTCGATCGCCGCCGTCTCCTGCGGGCTGCGTCCCACCGGCTTTTCACAGAAGACATGCTTCCCGGCTTTGGTTGCCGCTTCCACCATCTCCTTATGCAGGAAATTCGGCGCCGCGATGTTGACGACCTGTACCTCGGGGTGATCGACGACCTCATGCCAGTCAGTCGTGGACGCCTCGAATCCCAGCGTATCTCTCGCCTCCTCCGCCCTGTGCGCCACATCGTCGGCGCAGATCACCAGCCGCACCCGCACGCTGCTGTCGTGAAAACGGTCGTTCACCAGCCTGTAGGACCGGCTGTGGGTCGTACCCATCCAGCCCATGCCAATGACGCCGATACCTATCTCTTGGACCATGCCTGCCTCACCTTCCTCAAGTCGTGCTAGTCCCGGCTGGTCAAGACAGCCCCGCCGTTAAGCAAGTCCCGAAGAACCTGCAACCGGCGGGGCGAGTGTGCAGCAGTAGTTTACGAACCGCCTGCACCTAGAACTTCCTGCTCCAATGCTGCGGCCAGCGCTCCACTACAACCTTCGTCTGTGTGTAAAACTCTATCCCGTGTCGGCTCTGCGCGTGGAGATCGCCGAAAAAGCTCTCGTTCCAGCCGCTGAACGGGAAGAAGGCCATCGGCGCCGCCACCCCGATGTTTATGCCGATATTTCCGGCGTCGACCTCGTGCCGGAACTGGCGAGCCACCGCGCCGCTGCTCGTGAATAGACAGGCCATATTCCCGTACGCGCTGACGCTTCGATCATTGATCAACGCAATTGCGTCCTCAATCGTATCCGCGTGCATCAGGCTGAGAACCGGGCCGAAAATCTCCGTACGCGCGATCTGGCTTGCCGGGTCCACCGAGTCTAGCACCGTCGGGAACACCCAATAGCCATCGTCGTACCCCGCCACCTTCTTCTGTCGCCCATCCACTAGGACACGCGCCCCCTCTTGTGCCCCGTCCTCAATCAGGCCCTCGATGCGCTGCTTGCTCTCCCGCGTGATGACAGGTCCCATCTCCGTGGAATCGTCCAGGCCGTAACCCACCTTCCGGCTGGCCGCCAGATCAGCGATGCCCTCGGTAAAGGGATCTCTGGCCTCGCCGACCGTCACCGCAACCGAGACCGCAAGACACCGCTGGCCCGCACACCCGAATGCCGAATCGCCCATCATCTGCGTAGTCGTCTCGATATTCGCGTCCGGCATGATCACCACCGGATTCTTCGCCCCGCCCTGGCACTGCGCCCGCTTGCCGTTGGCCGTGGCCCGGCTGTAGACGTACTTCGCCACTGCAGTCGAGCCCACAAAGCTGATCGCCCGAATTTCAGGATGGTCGAGAATCGCGTTGACCGTATCCGCGCCGCCGTTTACAAGCTGCACAACGCCCGGCGGGAATCCGGCCTCCTCAATCAACGCAAACAGCTTCTGCGTCGTCATCGGCACCTTTTCGCTCGGCTTGAGAATGAAGCAGTTTCCGGTCGCCACCGCATAGGGAAGAAACCACAGCGGAATCATGCCGGGAAAATTGAACGGCGTGATCGCCGCCACCACGCCCAGCGGTTGCCTAAACATGTGCTCGTCGATACCGCTCGCAATGTCCTCGTTGTTCCACCCCTGCATAAGCGAAGGCGTGCCGCACGCGACCTCCACATTCTCAATACCCCGCCGCATCTCGCCCACGCTCTCCGCGAAAGTCTTGCCGCACTCCTCAGTGATGACCCGCCCAATCTCTTCCAGATGCTCCTCCAGCAGCATCTTCAACCGAAAAAGCGGTTGCACGCGGTCGACCACCGGCGTCTCTCGCCACTCGGCATAGGCCTTCAACCCAGACCGCGCCGCCGCATCCACCTCCGCAGCCGGCGACAGCCCCACAGTCGCTATCGTGCCGCCCGTCGCAGGGTTATGCACGTCAAGCGCGTCCGAGGCACCGTTTCGCTCCCACTGGCCGTTGACGTAGTTGAGAACTTCCTGTTTCTGTGTCATATCTCTAGCCTCTCCTAGGAGAATATCTTGTCAAGCGCCACTCTGACGTCCAACGTCGGATCAATGACCTCGCCCTCTACGAATACGCGGGCGTCCACATCCGGAGTGAATACCGCTACCTGCTTCAAGGGAGGCTGTACCAGCCAGACCGATCGGACCCCAAAACGGTAATACTCTTCGATTCTGGGGACGAAGTCATTGATGCTCTGAGAAGGCGAGACTATTTCAACCGTGGTCAATGGTGCTTCAGCCACCCGTATTTCATCATGCAGCCAGTCAGGCTGCCTCAAATTGCAAATAGATATGTCGGGAGTCATTGTTGGGTCGGAAGCCAAAGAAAGCTCGCTGGCAATCAGAAATCGGTCTCGACAAGCATCACTTAGGGCAATTATCAGATTCGCCTGCACGACACCGTGGTTGAAACTCGGCATCGGTTTTCCACGCTCCCTTTCGTAATCTTCCACCAGGTCTGGCTTTGGTGTTACCGACGCAGCCATTTGGATTCTCCTTTGCCGATACCCGGAACTCTACAAGATTCCCCACGCGGCTCCCTTTATCCGATGCAGCAGAGATAAAGTTCTTTGCGGTTGCAAAGTTGGGTCTGCCACTTGCTTCAAATGTAATACCTCTCGCCTGCACGCATCTCTTCCCACTCCTCACGCGCCGCGTTGACCGAGTCCAGTTCACTCACCTCAGCAACCGGCACGTCCCACCAGCTGTACCCCTGCACGCCCAGATAGCGATCGTCCGGCACGTATATCACCGTGGTCCTGTCCACACTCTTGGCGTCCTGCAACGCCTGGACGACGTCGCCCACACTCTCGCAACGGATGACATGACAACCCAGGCTCTCCGCGTTCATCGCCAGATCCACCGGCAGCGGGTCGACATCGTATCCCGGCTCGTCCGTCGGCAGCCCGTTAAAGGATTCACCGTTGCGGTGCGCCGCCTCCACCTGACCGGGATAAATGTACCGCGTGCCAAATCCGCCCTGCCCCAATGAACGGCTGAGAGACCCAATCGAGCGGAAGCCGGTATTATCCATCAGAATGACGGTAAGTTTGTACCCTTCCTGTATCGAAGTGATCAGATCGGTATTCATCATCAGATAGCTGCCGTCGCCCACCATCACGTAGACTTCCCGCTCCGGCTCCGCCATCTTGATGCCCAGACCGCCCGCGATCTCGTAGCCCATGCACGAGTAACCGTACTCCAGGTGATACTGCTTGCTGTGCCTCGCCCGCCACAGCTTGTGCATGTCTCCGGGCAGACTGCCCGCCGCACACACCATCACCGCGTCCGGGTCGCCCTGGTCGTTCACCGCCCCGATCAGCGCACCCTGGTACGGCAGCCCGCTCTCAGCCTCGTGAAGATCGTAGTTGCGCTGCACCTCCGCTTCCCATTCGTCATGCAGCCTCTGTGCCTGCGCAACACTCTCGTCGCCATTGCGATAGCCGCCCAGCAGTTCCCCCAACTCCTCCAGCGTGACCCGCGCATCACCGACCAGCGGAATGGCGCAGTGCTTGTACGCGTCAAACTCGGCAACATTGATGTTCACGAACTGTACATCAGGATGCTTGAACGCCGTCTTGCTGGACGTGGTGAAGTCACTGTAGCGTGTGCCGATGCCGATTACAACGTCGGCTTCGTCCGCCACCTGTTCCGCAGCAAATGTGCCGGTCGCGCCGGCCGCCCCCAGTTGCAGTGGATGGTCGTACCGCAGGCTTCCCTTTCCGGCCATCGTCTCTGCAACCGGAATGCCGAAACGGTCGACAAACTCTCTCAGGGCCGCCGTCGCATCACTGTATAGCACACCCCCGCCGGCGATGATCAAAGGCTTCTCTGCCGCACGGATCGCCGCCGCCGCCTTCTGCAGCGCGGCCGCATCCGCCCGGTTGCGTGGCACCGTCCACACCCGCTTCTCGAACAGCGCCGACGGATAGTCAAACGCCTCCGTCTGCACGTCCTGCGGAATCGAGAGCGTTACCGCGCCAGTGTCCGCCGGGCTCGTGAGCACGCGCATCGACTCGATCAACGACGTCACCAACTGGTCTGGTCTGTTTATCCGGTCCCAGTACCTGCTGACCGGCTTGAAACAGTCATTGACCGAAACGTCCTGGCTGTGCTCCGACTCCAGCTGCTGCAGCACCGGAGCCACGTTACGTCGGGCGAAGATGTCCCCCGGAAGCAGCAGCACGGGCAACCGGTTGATCGTCGCAGTCGCCGCGCCGGTCACCATGTTGCTTGCCCCGGGACCGATCGAGCTTGTACAGGCCAGCGTGCGCATCCGGTTGGTGTGCTTGGCATAGGCCGCTGCCGTATGCACCATCGCCTGTTCATTGCGCGTCTGGTAATAGCGAAAATCCGGATACTGTTGCAGGGCCTGGCCGATTCCGGCAACATTGCCGTGACCGAATATACCAAAGCAGCCGCCGAAAAAGGGCTGCTCCACACCATCCCGTTCGCTGTACTGGTTCTTGAGAAATCGTACGATCGCCTGCGCCATGGTCAAACGTTCGGTATTCATCAGTTTCCTCAATTCTGTTACAGTGTCAGGACTCTTAGAGCGGCTTCATCCCAAGCTAAACAACTACTGACATAGCTACCCGTAAATGGCAGGCCTCTCTGGCAACCTGACCGCCACCGGCTTCCCCTTCATACCAGATTCGATGCAGGCATCGGCCACAACTATCGAAATATATCCATCCCACGCGCTCGGTCCCGTTGCCTTGCCGTCCTGGATCGACTGCACCCACGCCTGGACCTCATTGACATAGGCCGTGTTGAATCTCTGCAGCCAGTCCTCCTCCACCCACTGCCCGCTCGCATTGCTGTGCCGCACGACAGGGCTCTGAAGAGGACTCGTGTGTACCACGCCCGTTTCACCGGTGATACTCACCTCAATTTCGTAACCGTAACCGGCATCCGCGTTACATTCAAGTCCGCCCAGCGCCCCGCTGGCAAACTGCAACTGGATCATGACATAGCGTGCGCTGTCCGGGCGGTCCGGCGAAAATGGAATGTAGGAGGTATGCACGCCGACGATCTCATCCTCCATCATCCAGCGCGCCGAGTGAATGTCGTGAATGAGAGAGCCCGTAATGACGTCGCCAAGCGAGGGGCAATCATCACTGGAGGGGTTAATGTGAACGCTGCGGAAAACAAGCGCATTCCCCTGCGCCCCGCTGTCGCTCACCCGTTTGACCGCTACATGTGCCGGGTCATACTGCCGCATGAAACCCACCTGCACAAGCCGTCTACCGCCACTGACCTCCGCACTGATCACTCCACTGGCTTCCTCGCCCCCGGTCGCCAGTGGCTTTTCGCAGAGCACGGGCTTGCCCGCAGCGATGCACGCCCTCGTCAACTCGGCGTGGAAGCTGTTTGGCGCCGCAATCACCACCGCGTCGACTTCCGGCGCAGAAATGAGCTGCTCGGCGTCAGAGTAAATCTTTGCCCCGCCGCATCTCGCCGCGATCTCCTCGGCACGCGCCAAATCCACATCCATGATCGCAGCAACCTCGGCCGCGGCCACCAGGTAGGTCAGATTCGAAGCGTGCCGCGCCCCCATGCCGCCTGTTCCGATTATGCCGACTTTGACTGTTCGGCTCACACAATACCCCTTGATGCCAGCTTAAAGTCGCCAGGACCTCCCGCACCTACTACTGCCACGCGCTGTCTATGGCGCCTACGTTCCAGTAAGGATCGTCCAGCGGCGGCGGCTTCGACACCGGACCTGCCCCCCGCACCGACTGGTCGAAGTCGATCAAACTGCCCGTCATCATCCCCGACTCATCCGACGCCAGAAATGCGATCGCTCGCGCCACTTCATCCGTCTTGAGCAGGCGCCCGAAAGGTTGCTCAGCCTCCGCCTTCTCCAGCCAGTCCTCGCCATCCGAATGAAAGGTTCGCTGAATGAAGTCCTCGGCCGGTGAATCCATCCAGCCCACGGCGATGGCATTCACTCGGATCTGGTAGCGCATGACCGCAAATGCAACATTCTTGGTCATCGCGTTGAGTGCGCTCTTGGAGGCCGTATAGGGCAGCAAAAACTGCTCGCTGCCGAAGGAAGCCACGCTGGAAATATTGACGATCGACCCGCCGTTCCCCTCGCGCCGCATCAGCTTGCACGCATCCTGCATAAGCAGCAACGGCGCCCGCGTATTGACCGCGATTATCTTGTCGAAAAGCTCAGGCGTCGTGTCCCAGATATTCCCGCGCACCGTAAGCGCACCGCTGTTGACCAGCACATGCAGCCCGCCAAACTGTCTGTCCGCCTCGGCTACGATGCTGCGGCATGCGTCAACTTCCGCCAGATCAGCCTGCACGAAATGGGCCCGGCAGCCCCCGCTCCGCAGGTCGGCCGCCACTGCGTTACCCCGCTCGGCATTCCGCCCGCTCACAATGATTCCTGCCGCGCCCCGTTCCGCAAACAGCCGCACAGCTGCCTCGCCTAGCCCTTGCGTGCTGCCCGTTACAACGGCAAACTTGCCTTCCATGGAGCTGTGTGAATCTCTCCCCGCCTGCTCGTTTGTATCCACAACTTTCACTCTGTCCTATTTCTCTCGTGCGCCGGTAATTAGGTCGGCAATGTCCTGCTGCGACAAATCTCCCTTCTGATAGGTACCGACCTTTTCGCCTTGGCGTATGATCGTATAACTGTCGGACACCTGGTAGATATGATTGACGTTGTGCGTTATGAAAATGACGGGCAGCCCCTTCTCCTTGGCGTTCTCAATGTAGGAAAGCACCTTCTGCGTCTCAGCCACGGAAAGCGCCGAAGTCGGCTCGTCCAGGATGAGCAACTTTGCGCCAAAATGGATCGCTCGCCCAATTGCGATCGACTGCCGCTCGCCGCCTGACAGCGTCCCCACCTTATCCTCCGCCGAACGGATTTCGATTCCAATGTCGTGAAGAGACTGCCTACACTGCTCGCTCATCTCCTTCTTTTGTAGCCAGCGAACAGGCCCCATCTGCTTGTGCAGCTCGCGGCCCAGAAAAAAATTTCGCCAAATGCTCATCAGGGGAACCAGCGCCAGGTCCTGGTAGACGGTCTCGATTCCCAGGGCACGGGCGTCTGCTGGCGAATTGATCACCACCTGTTGCCCGTCGAATACGATCTCGCCTCTCGTGGGAGTATGGACGCCCGTAAGCACCTTGATCAGGGTTGACTTACCTGCCCCATTGTCGCCCATCAGCGCCCGCACTTCACCCTTGCGCACCGTGAAATCGACGCCCCGCAGCGCCACAACCGAACCAAAGCGCCTCTCAATCTGTTTCATCTCAACGACAACGGGTTGACCGTTTTCCTCTCCCAATGCCGGTACTCCTCTGTTTCACTAGGGGGCGCCGCCGCAAAATTGGTGCCCGAACATGCTTGGGCTTCGGACTCCGCCGCCCTTCGGTCTCTTCGCCAACCGTGTGCATCTGTCCTAAGCAGACGCGCGCGTGCGAAGGTAGTTGTTCAGAATAACCGAAGCAATGATCGTCGCTCCGATGACCGCTGGGAAATTGTCCGCCGGTATGAACGGAATGTCTAATAATATGACGGCAGAGCGGAGAAGGCTAATCATGAGGATGCCTACAACTGCCCCCCACACGCTTCCATAGCCACCGCTGAGCAGTGCCCCGCCTACTACCGAGGCCGCAATCGCTGTCAGCTCCACCCCCGCCTGCTCCGCAACCCGCACCGAGCGAAACTGGCTGAAGGAGATTACACCTGCCGCCCCGGCCATGAAACCACTGAATACAAAGCACAGCACTTTCGTTCGTGCCGTCCGGATACCTTGAGCTGTCGCAGCCCCCACATTCCCGCCTATCGCGAATACATGATTGCCAAACCGCGTATGTACAAGCAGGTACTGGCCCAGGAAAGCTGCGACCAGAAGCCACACCGTCGCTGTGCGGAAGTTAGCCCCGTCAAGAACTGGCAAATTGTTCAGCAGCTCAAATCGGCCATTGAACATGTTGAAGATGGGCGGCCTCTCAAGGGTCTGCAACAGGACCCCGCCTGACGTCAGCCAGACCAGCCCCCGGTAAATCTGACGCGTGCCCAACGTAACGATAAACGACGGAATCCGTGTCCAAATCAGAATCAGACCATTGACCAGTCCCATCAGTGCCGGCACGGCCAGCGCCAGAAGCAGAGCCAGAACGAAGTTGCCCGATCCTTCCGCGACCGGCAAACCCACAGCCGCCAACCCCCGCGTGATCTGGGAATCGGCCCCAACCGCCACCGCCCCAAACAGGTAGCCGCTCATCGCGATCATGGCGCCGATCGAAAGATCAAACTCGCCCGCAACCATCAGGAACGTGATTCCAATCGTTACGAATCCGGAGATCGAAACGGCTGTTACGATTCCCGATATCGTGCGCCATGAACCAAAATTGGGCACGAAGAGCAGACACAACAGCAGAACAACCACAAATGTCGCCAGTGGCCCAGCCACAGGAGAACTGCCAAAATGATGGGTTAGCGAGTCGAGCAAGCTCTTTGACCTGCGCATGTCAGATGTCATTCAACGCAAGAACTCTGTCGTGAAGCACTACCATTGAAAACCAGGTACACCCGGTCCGGCCTGAGCCGCTCCCGAGTGTACCTGATCGAAGCCTTCCACGAATACGTTCAATTCAGCTCCCTAACGGTACTCACCCGCCAGTTCCTGAACCATGGACAGGTTGCCCTGATCGACGAAGCCCGGGCCAGTCGGTGTCACAGGAAGTGCCGGAACGATGCCGTGGCGAACCAACAGATTCAGCGCTTGGATCCCGCCGAATCCCTGAAGGAACGGCTGCTGGTCGATGCCGAACATCGTCAGACCAGACGCGATGTTGGCATTTATCTCCTGACTCAGGTCGAACGTGCCGTGCGTAAAGTCGTCTGCCATCAGTCCCTCATTCTCAACAAAGACGTAGAACGGATTGGCTCCGTTGGGTCCGAGGGTGAGGAAGATATCGGTGTCCGGATTGGCGGTGAAGTAGTCGCCGATGATCGTGGTGGCCTCGGCCGGATCGTCGCCGATAGCCAGCACCTCAGCCGGTATGCCGCTCTCGCCCAGCGCGTTGACGAAGCCCGCGCAGCGCTTGTCCAGTCCGGTGTGTCCCACCTGCTGGTTGATGCAAACGCCCTGCGTACCGCCACCCGCCGCCAGGCGCAGCCCGCCGAGATAGCCGCCCTGGTACTCATCCTGGCCCAGGTAGGTGTAGTAGGGGATGTTGTCCGCAATAGGACCAGAGCCCGCATTGTAGGCAATTACCGGAATGCCGGCGTCAATCGCCTTCATGATCGGTTCCTTGAACAGGATCGGGTCGGTCACGGTCAGCATGATGCCGTCAGGATTGGCAGCCACCGCCTGCTCGATCAGCGAAGCTGTCTTGTCCAGGTCGAACTCGTCCGGCGCCAGGATCGTCACATCCACGCCCATCATCTCCGAGGCCGTGTTGATGCCGTTCTGCACGACACACCAGAAGGAGTCCCACGCGCACTCAGCGTGCTGGACCGCGATGACGCTCACCGGTGCATCCGCATCAGGCTCCGAAGCCAGGCTCGCCGCATCCACAAATCCGGGCCCGGTAGCCGATACCGGTAGCGCCGGCAGGATACCGTAACGCGCGATCATGCTCAGCGTCGACACGCCGCCGTAACCCTGGAGGAACGGCTGCTGGTCGATGCCGAACATCGTCATGCCGGATACGATATTCGCCTTGATCTCCTCGCTCAGGTCGAACGTGCCGTGCGTGATGTCATCGGCCGTCAATCCCTCATTCTCAACAAAGACGTAGAACGGATTGGCTCCGTTTGGTCCGAGAGTGAGGAAGATATCTGTATCCGGGTTGGCCGTGTAATAGTCGCCGATGATGGTGGTAGCCTCCGCCGGGTCATCGCCGATGGCCAGGACCTCTGTCGGGATCCCGCTTTCACCTAGCGCGTCGCTGAAACCCGCGCAGCGCTTATCCAGACCGGTGTGTCCCACCTGCTGGTTAATGCAAACACCCTGCGTACCGCCGCCTGCTGCCAGGCGCAGCCCGCCCAGATAACCGCCCTGGTACTCATCCTGACCCAGGTAGGTGTAATAGGGAATGTTGTCGGCGATGGGGCCCGAACCAGCGTTATAGGCAATCACCGGAATGCCCGCGTCAATCGCCTTCATGATTGGCTCTCTGAACAGGATCGGGTCGGTCACGGTCAGCATGATCCCGTCAGGATTGGCGGCGACCGCCTGCTCGATCAGCGAAGCCGTCTTGTCCAGGTCGAACTCATCCGGCGCCAGTATCGTCACGTCCACGCCCAGATCGTCCGCGGCACTGTTGATGCCGCTCTGCACCGTGCACCAGAAAGAGTCCCAGGCACACTCAGCGTGTTGAACTGCGATAAAGCTCAGTCCTCCATCTGCGTCCCCAGCTTCAGCCGCGGCGGCGCCCTCGCTCTCTTCCGACTGGGCCATCTCCTGCTGGCCGCTGTCCCCAGCCGGCGCACAGGCCGCCAACGCCAGCATGGCGACCAGTATCAGTGTGGTGATAAGATACATCCTTTTCTTCATTTTTTCTCTCCTCCATGTCTGTTAATGGTGAAAATGTATGACATTCAACCTGGTAACGGCGGGCGCCAGTGTCTACTGACGACTCAGATAAGTATTGCTGATCACCGCCAATATCAGGATCAGTCCGATAGTTGCCTGAAACAGCTGCACGTCGACGCCCAGAAGAATCAGGCCCTGCTCTACCATCTGAAGCAACAGCATGCCCACGGCCGCGCCCACAATCGTGCCGTATCCTCCACTTAGCCAGATGCCGCCGATGACACAGGCAGCCACCGCGGTCAGCTCCCAACCCTCGCCCCGCAGAGGATCCACGGCCGGCCGCGAGGCAAACTGCACGATTCCCGCAAATCCTGCAAGCAGGCCGGTAACAATGTAGTTCACCGCGATCACGTACTTCGTTCTTACGCCCTGGGCGATGGCCGCGGCCCGGTTGCCACCCGTCGCGTAAACCCAACTACCGAAACGCGTATTGCGCATGACAACTGCCGCCAGTACCGCGAACAGCAGAAACCAGACTATCGCCATCCGCGCGCTTCCTGCCGGTTCGGCTAAGCGATTGATAAACGTGAACTCGCCATTCAGTCCTGTGAACAATGCCGGCAGTTCACCGGTATAACGTGCAAAGTCCGCGCCCCCTATTGCCCTTGCTATACCTCGAAAAGCCAGCATCGTCCCCAAAGTCGCGATAAACGAGGGAATGCCCGTACGAATGACGATAAAGCCATTAATCCCGCCCAGCACCGCGCTGACCGCCAAGCCTGACACAAGGGCGGCAAGCGGCGCCATCCCCCCCTCCAGGCTGAGCGCAAAGACGAACGTCGCCACCGCAAGGATCGACCCTACCGACAGGTCAAACTCCCCGGAAATCATCAACATCGCCACGCCCACGACAAAAATGCCCTTGATGCTGGCGATAGTAAGTATGTTGGTTAAGGAAACCAGCGAAAGGAAGTTCTCAGCCCGGATGAAGAAAAAGAGAAATACCAGCAGAAAGCTGATAAGAACGACCAGCTCAGAAGCATCCGCAAGCCGGTGACGAATCCTGACTATTGTGTCCATAACACTCTGCTGAGTCGATGGCACCTTCTGTCACGCTTCAACTACGGTCCTTCTCTATTACCATCCGAGACTCTCGCGCAGAAACGCCCTGTTACCCCTCGCGCTTGCCAGAGCGTCGATCCCGATTCCCGGCAGTATATCCTGCTCGACTGTGCCCCAGCCGTCAAAGTCCATCTCGTGCAAGATGCGGTTGATCCCTTGCCAGTCAACGGTCCCTTTGCCCAGTTCCGGAAAGACGCCGGACGAAACACCATCGTAGTAATCGCCCTCTCGCCCGATTACCTCTTCGCGGACGCGTCCGTCGCACTCCTTGATGTGCAGATACCACGTACGGTCCCGCCACTTGTCCAGCACCGCCACCGGATCGCCCCCGCCGTAAGCAATGTGCGCCATATCAAAGCAGAGACCGACCAGTTTAGGATCAGTGCGCTCAAGCAGCGCGTCGATTTCAAAGTCGGTCTCCAGGTATCCGCCCACGTGCGGGTGAGCCGCACACCTCATGCCGTACTCGTCATGCACAACCTTGGCAAAGGCGTTCACATTCTCGGCAGCCTGGTCCCACTCGGCGTCACTAAGCGAGTCCTCACGCCGTATCCGTCCTGCCCGCCCGCCCCGGTTCTCCACCACAAAAAGAACATCCGACAGAACAATGTAATCGCAGCCCATCGCCGCAAGCACCTCTGCCGTCTCCAGCGCCTCTCGGTAGACCGTCTCGTCATCCTTCCCGGCCAGGAAATTGAAAATCGTAAATGCCGACGTCAGCGTAAGCCCCCGCCGCTCCAGGTCGTCGCGCAGCTTCGGAACATCGAATGGCAGGTAGCCATAAGGACCCAACTCCGTCCCTACATAACCGGCCTCCCGAATCTCATCAAGAACCTGGCTATAAGGAGGAACGTTCGGCGTGTCCTTCATCAACACGCCCCACGATACGGGGGCCGTCGCAATTCGTACTTTCATTTGTTCCCAATCCTAGTCATCCATGGTTAAGCGAATATACAGCTCTCTGAATAGCGGACACTTGACACTCACAACCTCAGGCGAAATCTGTCTCAAAAACCTTGCTGTATGGATGCCTTTGGAATACCGGGACTTTGCGCCGCATTCCAATGAAGCTTCGACAATCGCGTCGGAGAGCTTGTCACGACAAGAACCCCTCTCCTCGTCAAAAACACCAAATGTCTCGGGTCGGCTGAAGGGAACAGCCTTCTGGGTGCTTAGCCAATGACGCATCTGGCCATGACAACCCCGAAAATCCGGATCGGAGGCAACACTGCCGTCCTAATCGGCAACGATCCACGCTTCAATTTCTGGTGAGGCAAATCCAATAAAGAATGAAATGCTGGCCGCCTGTTCTACCTTTCCAATTGATGAGGCGAAAAGCTCTCGCCTTTCGCTGGCGTCGTGGCAGTCAAGGTCATCGATTACGAGAATGACATCACAAAATCCACCTGCGTTTAGTGACTCAAAGAGCAGCTTCTCTAGTAGCTGCGCGTGGCTCCTTCCTGTTCTCCCATAACCAGGTTCATCCGACGGACGTGGACCAGGCTTCCTTCTGACTGGCGATTTGCGTTCGAAAATGAAATCTGGGCGGACTCTTTCGAGCAGTGGTATCAATCCTCTAACTTCCGATTCTCCTCCTCCCGAAAAAACCCAAACTACCAAGGCCACCCCCCAACCGCGGGATTACCAACTCTGTATAGGTCCCCGACCTGCCACCCCTCTTCAAGCCATCCGGACAAGGCACTCTCGCTTAATCGCTTAGGGACAAAATGACTCTTACTCGCGGGATCTCTGTCAAAGGTATAAATGTAGCCGCTTTCATATAGTTGGTCTGTGAAACAATCTAGCAGATCCGGACTGTGCGTGGTTACTATCAACTGAGTCTTCTGCGCCGCTCTCTTGATCCACTCCGCCAGTATTTGCATCCAGGCGGGGTGAATGCCAAGCTCAGGTTCGTCGATTACAATCAGAGACGGGAGTCTGGGAGAATTGAGAATTACGGCCCAACACAACATTCTTACCGACCCATCCGACATTTCGTCCAGGAAGAATGGCTCGGCACAGCCTTCAACATGCCACTCAAAGAATACCGAATTTCTTCCTTGAGCCAGGGCACGTATTTTCCTGGTTTCCGGCAAGATTTCCCTAACGTATTGATTAAGCGATTCTTCAAATTCGAAGTCTTCGTGAAACAAGTTGTATAAGACAAGCACCAAGTTTTCACCTGAAGGAGAAACAAAAAGATCTGACCTGCCCAGTTTAGGTTCAGAAAACTTTATCATATTTATGTTCATACTGTTTGCGTTATAGAATCTCCACGAAACGGAAGAATCCAATATCATGCCGCGAGGTCCGTACAGGGGAACCTTATCAGGTGCAAAACTACTGGATTCAAGTATACGGGGCATTGCGGACAACGCGAGTTCATTGTTTGGAATGTCTTGAATACTTTCCAAGTGTGTATCTGGGCTCACCATTGCTTTTGAAACGGTGTAAGGATGGTCATAGACGGAAATGACGCCGGAGCCACTGCCATCAGTTGCACCGCCCTCCACTCTGTAGTAGTCAGGGGGACTTGTGTATCCGCTACCGCTGTCGAGAAACTCTCGTTCCACTACTACCTTGTGATGGGACCGGGGAACCAGGAGTTCGATTCCTAGAGAAAATTGCCTTTTCTCTAGGGCGAATTGATATTCAACACTCACTTTGGCAGGCGCGTCCACTGTCCCATCCAAAATTCTTGAGCCGCCTAACTGGGAAACTGCGTTTTCAAACTTTGTTCGCCCCCTTTGGTCATCAGTCTCAACGCCAGCTAAGCTTTCCTGAAGAAACTGCAAAAGTGATAACACATTGCTTTTCCCCGACCCGTTTGCGCCAATGAGAACTGTCAATGAGCCAAGATCCATCCCTTCTGTCAGGTGAATGTTCTTGTAGTTTTCTGTGCTTACCCTTGAAACTGAAATCGTACTCATCGAATCCTCATCTGATAGACATCCACATTTCTCGATGCCTCTACGGCGCACTGTTGGGCAAAGCTGCCGCGGTCCTGGGCTTTATGTGGTCACGACTCATAACCCACCCCGCTCCTCTACAAAAGCCATCACCTCATCATACGTCGGCATAAAGTTCGCACACCCATGCGCCAGCACCACCATCGCCCCACAGGCATTCCCCAGCCGCGCCGACCTCTGCCAGCCCCAGTCATTCACGAACCCGTAAATGAACCCGGCCCCGAACGCATCGCCCGCCCCCAGAATATTGTAAATCTCGACCGGAAAACCGGGCGCCTCAAGAACCTCTCCACCAGCCAAATGCACCCGCGAACCCAGCGCCCCCACCTTCTCGACCACCGCCTGCGGCCCCAGCTCCAGCAGCCAGCCGATTGCCGACTCGACGTCGCCTTCCACCTTCGCATCCGACACCTGCGAGTGCGTCAACGACATCTGACTGGCATCGCTGAGCACCGCCGCATTGATCTCATCCTCCGTACCGATGACAACGTCAACATTGGGTAGCACAGAACGCGCGACCACGCCGAACGCCCGCGGGTCATGCCACTGATCGGGCCGGAAATCCAGATCGAAAATGACGGTCGTACCCACCTGCTGCGAATACTCCGCCCCAAACATCGTCGAGCTGCGGCTCGGCTCCTTGCTCAAATTCGTACCCGCAAACTGGAACACCTTCGCATCGGCAACAGGCGCAGCCAGCACGTCGTCAATCGTCAGCTCGATGTCGGCGCAGTTCTCGCGGTAATACACCAGTGGAAACTTGTCCGGCGGTTCGATGCCCAGCACAACCGCACTGGTCCGGTGCCCCGGCTTACGCGGGCTGTAGCTGAAATCCACGCCCTCCTTCTCCAGAAAGTCGGCGATGAAATCCCCGACCGGGTCCTCACCTAGACCGGTAACAAGCGCCGTCTTCAGGCCCAGCCTGGCCCCGCCCACGCTGATGTTGGTCGGAGAGCCGCCCACATACGCCGCGAAGCTGCCGATCTCCGCAAAAGGCGCACCGACGTCGTTGCTATATAGGTCGATCGAAGAGCGCCCCATGTGCAGCGAGTCGTACCTTCTCACTTCACTGTCAGTTGTCATCTTCCTTGCTTCCTCTGACCTCGTCTCGGAGTTGCCCAACCCGTCACCGTCATCGTCCACCCTACCCAATGTCAGTACAACGGCAAGCGATCATCCACGCCGCTATACTTCTCCTTCACCCACCCGTAATCCGGGTCCTCCTGATTGGCAAGACTCTGCGCACTGCCCGCCAGCACGTTCAGATAATACGTCGTGTACCCGGGCATGCTCACCACAGGATGATACCCCTCCGGCACCAGCACCGCCTCATTGTGCCCAACCCGGACCAGCGCATCGATAGGATTGCCCGCCGCGTGCATAGGCGAGTTTTCGTCGGTATAAACTCGCTGGTAGGCAAATCCCTCCTTCCGGTCGATCCGGTAGAAGTAAACTTCCTCCAGGTCCGCCTCGATCAGCTCGCCAGCCTCGTCCTCTATATGGACGTCGTGCTTATGCGGCGGATAACTGCTCCAATTGCCGCTCGGCGTGTAGACCTCCACAAGCACTATCCTGTGCACCGGCGAACCGGGAGGCAGCAAATCATTGATCTGACGGCTGACGTTGTCGCCGCCTCTTATGCTTATCGCCACGTCTTCCGGCCTGATCAACCACGGTTCGTGGTCCTCAGACGTCGGCACCCATGTGGCTGCAAACTCCCCCGCCTCCTCCGCCGTGACCGTCAAACTGGTCTGTCGCGGAAGATAAAGGGCGTGCGCACCGCCGCTGAATACATCCGTCCTTCCGCCAATGCCGTCCCAACTACCTCTGCTGCTCTCGACTCGGTAGCGTCCCGTCAGATTGACAAAAGCAAACTCGTTTTCGCCAGTGTCGAAGGACCAGGTCCCGCCATCCCCTAGCCGCCTCGCCTGAAATGAAATGTACTCCCAGCCGGCGCTCTGGGGAGTCACCGTGAGGATGAGATCTTTGTCCTCACTGTCGGACTCTGGCTTTATCAGCACGCTTTCTGCCGTGTATCGCATTTTCACCTTCTTTCCTTACTTCGGTCAGGAACCCGGCTCTCACAGCCTGTTCGTCGCCGCAAATCGACCATAGTCGAGCGGCTCCGTTGGATGCCCCAACTGGGCCAGTACCGGAGTCATCTGGCTGCGGTGCTCAGTCGCATGGTTGAACACGTGCCGCAGAACATCATCCATCCTTATCTCCATCTCATTGCCTTCAGAGACGCGGTAATGGAGAGACTCTTCGAGCCCTTTTGCCGTCAACGAGTCAACATAATCCTGCCATTCGCTCCACAGTGATTCCCACGCCGTCCGCAGTTCAGCGAAGGAAGCAAACTCCGACGCGGCCGGCAAACTCGCAGGGCTTTGGCCTCCAATCCTTTGCAGCCACACTCGCTCAGCACCGTAGCCGTGAGCAGCCAGCCCGTGCAGCGACTCCCAGAAAAAGGGACGTTCGGCAAAGTACTCCTCATCCGTGAGCGCTTCCAAACTGGGAAACACCCTTCGCCAAGCCCACTTATTGTATTCAAATAGCCTGCCTGTTGAATGAACAGACATCTGTCTTATCCTTTCACAAGGAGATTGCAAGTCGCGCTCAGATGCGGCTTTCCCGCACTGTCGCTATTACCCATATCTGAGTGAGTCGGTGGGGCATGGGGCTTGCATGGCCTGCCTCATTCCCACATGGCCGGCGCGCACAGCAACCACGCAGAGTGTATAGCACGCACACACTGAATTGTCAACCTTCTCTGTAAGATCTGGGGCTGTTCTTTTGCCAAGCGCTTTCCTTTTCGGCGCCCGCACCAAGGTGCCAAGTACCGACTGACCGTTGCGAAGTCGAAAGAAGACGACTGTCGTCTTCAGGTTACCTGCAGTGAAGAGGAGGCAGCTGTCGGGAGTGAGTTACGCGAGGCAGCCGGTACTATACCCCCTATGCGTCTCGGTTCCGTCTTCCGACTCAATCCTGCTGACTTCCGGATATCGTTCTCCTCCGGGCTTCAGGGCTGTGTCAATCACAAATGCCATCTGAAAAAGTATGCGCCCCGCCATTCAACCACCTTCCCGTCAAACCAAGGCTTCCAGTCCCACGATTACCCGCCCATGGCAAAATAGGCAAAGTCAAGAGGCTCGGTCGGATATCCCAACTGTGCCAGCACAGGTGTCATCTGGCTCCGGTGCTCTGTACCGTGATTTACGACATGGCGCAAGACGTCTTCCAGTGAAATGCTGAACCCCTCACTAGAATCACTCCGATACTGGACCGAGCTCGCTAACGCATTCGGTGTCAGCGAACTGAGATAATCTTGCCACGCTTCCCACAATGGTTCCCAGGAATCGTGTAAGGCTGTAAACGTCGGGAACTGCCCTGCTGTCGCCGGACGCGGCGAGATTGCATCCCGCGATCGGAGCAGCCAGTTCCGCTCAGAACTGAATCCGTGGACCGCCAGGCCATGAAGGGAGTGCCAGAAGAAGGGGCGTTCAGCGAAATACTCCTCTTCCGGAAGCGCCTCCAAACTCAGAAAAACTCGGTTCCAGGCCCACCTGTTGAAGGCAAACAACCTTTCTGCAGACTGAATTGACATTGACGTAGTCCTCTCTAAATCCTGGTACCGAAAATCATGCGAATCTGTGCTTCCTTCTCTCCTGCGATGGCAAGTCTCGAGTTGGGCCGCAGCCCATGCATGCTGCTGCGTCCCACACTTATCCGAAATTCACAACGGCCCCATCTCCCCCAAGTATTCTAAGTCAGAAAAATAGGAAAAGCCGCCGTCTGTGCGAGTGCTTCTGTCAGTCCTGATGCCAGACACTGCCCGTCCGCGGCAACTCCACCAGCGGCTCAGAAGCCGCCTCAACGCGCCTCACCCGCAGAAAACTGACCGCCCGGTCCAACACGCTCTCAGGCGAAAGAAGGCTGGTGTCGATGACCAGGTCCGCATGGGTCCGCGCATGCGCCAGCCGTTCCAATTCGGTTAGGCGCCAAGGCTCGTCCCAACTGACGTCAGGACGCCGCTCACCTTGGGCCGCCAGATCCGCATCTAGAAATATCAGCCAGTTTGGCGGCCGGATACGCTGCCACATGTCAGGCACCTGGCTGTGCTCCTGGGCAACGGGGCGGGCATTGTAGCCCAGCCCCCTCAAACCGGCCACAAGTGTCGATTTGCCGGCCGCGCTAACACCTACAATTTTGACAAGGTCCAAATTCACTTGTACCGCCCCCATTGGCGGTCGGTATGAGCCGCAATACATCCTGCAAGGCCCGGGATACCCTAAACGGGCAGAGAAATCTCCATCCTGCGGATCTTCTGCTCCCACTGATGCGAACCAACCCTGATCACAAGGACAGTCGAGTCGTCTCTTGGCCGTCCGTTATCCAGTTCAAGCGCCGCTTCCAGGACGCGATCGGCTATCCCCTTTGCGGTATTCTCTCCCACACCAACATCTCTGCTCTTCTCGCTTCCTTCGTTCAAACAGGCCGCACCCGCAACATCCATCGCGCCGCCGCTTCGGTGCCCGGCGCTCCAAATCCCATCGGTAAATACAACCGCCGTCAAACCAGGCTCGAGCGGAAGTTCTACGATATTTGGTTTCGTATTGCGGTAAATCCCAATAGCGTCGCACTCTTCGTCCAACCACTCCGTCCCGCCATCCCTCTGTACCAAAACGGGACAACGACTGTTACGGCTGAGTACCAGCGTCTCCGTAACCAGGTCAACGCTCGCAATGACCAGCTCCGCGCTGACCTTTCCCCCCCGATTCGTCCGCAAATAATCGTGCGTCGCACGCGCAACCGCCCCGTCCCGCACCCCCTCGGCAATCAGGCTCATCGCCTTCCGCGCCACTACATTGCTGATCGCCTTCGCGCTGCGTCCACTTCGCTGACCGTCAGAGACCACGATACTGATCCCGCCGTGAGGACGCTCCACGACCTCAACCGTGTCCCCACTCTCGCTGGACGCGTACTTTGACACCTTGGCAACCGCGATTTGTATCTCAATTCGGTTCATCTCTCGGCGCGGCCTCCCAATGGAAGGGCGGTTCTCAAACGTCCGCTTTCTCTAGGGCAATTCGTGTCGATGAGTGACATGTGCAACGCCATCAGGTCCGCCCGTTGAAGTGACAATGCTGTCTCCCCATGTGCCCGCCATAAAAGCACAGCAACCGTCATATGTCAATCGAGAAGGCAAGATGCGTGCATCCCAATACAAGGGCAAAACTTCCCCTTCCCCCATGTAGCAACGGAGCCATATCCAATCCGCTTTCAACCCTGAAGTAGGTGAAGCGCCTCCTCTGACCACTGACCACTAACCACTGACCACTGCAGTTTGGGCGGTCGGGCCTAGTCGGCCCTCCCTTGTGCGGGGGCTCCGCCCCCGCAACGCCCCCTCTCCTACAACACGCCAATTCGGCCTCGTGTCGATATTGGTGACAGGTGCCTAACCGAAGGTGTCCAGCCCGACCGCGTCCCGCCCGTCCCATCAGGTCCCCGTACGTGCCGGCCTTGCGCCTGCACTGCGTCTCGCTCAAAGACGGTATACAACGCCAGCCACCGCCGGCGCCGATTCCCCGCCAGACTGTTCCCACCCCAAATCAGGGATGCACCCGAACACGCTGAAAGGCTTGACACACATCGCACAGTGAACGATAATTCCTGTATTCCGCCACAGGAGCAATTCCCATGAAAATAACACGCATCGACACGCACTTGACCGAACTGGCCAATCGCTCGATACCCTACGTCGTCGTCCACACCGACGAGGGCATCCACGGTGTCGGCGAGCCATTCTCCTGCGGGCCCGACGGCGCTACCGTCGCCGCCATTCACGACTTCGCAGAATGGCTCACCGGCCGCGACCCGCGCGACATCGAAGGACTTTATCACCTCATGTACGCAGGAGGCCGTTTCCCCGGCGGCTCAGTCGTAAACGCCGCCATCAGCGGCATCGAACACGCCCTGTGGGACATCGCCGGTAAGGCCGCCGGTCTGCCCGTCTACAGGCTCGTCGGCGGCAAAGCCCGCAACCGCGTCCGCGTCTACCAGAGCATCGGCGGCGATACGCCCCAGGAGGCAGCCGAGGATGCCATCCGTCTCATCCAGACCTACGGCTATACCGCCCTCAAAATGGGCCCCCTGCCTACCGGCTGGCACCAGATGCCTTGGAATCGAGCCCTTCGCGAAACCGAGCGGCGCGTCGCAGCCGTCCGTGAAGCCGTCGGACCCGACATCGATATCGGACTCGATCCCCACGCCCGCATCCTCGAGATCGGCCGTGCAGCCCAACTCTGCGAAGTGGTAGCGCCTTTCCGACCCTTCTTCGTCGAAGAGCCCCTTCGCCCCGAAAACTATGAGGCACTCGCAAAACTCAGCAACAAGGTGAACGTTCCCATCGCCACCGGCGAAATGCTCTACAGCCGTCACGAATTCCGCGAGCTGCTAAGCCACCATGCTGTGGACATTATCCAACCCGACATCTGCATCACCGGCGGCCTCTGGGAGATGAAAAAAATCGCCTCAATGGCCGAAGTCCATTACGCCAGTGTCGCCCCACACAATCCATGCGGACCGGTCGCCACCGCAGTAAACGTCCACTTCGCCGCCAGCACCTCGAACTTCATGATTTTGGAGTACAAGGCCGATGAAGGACGACGCGCAGAAATAGTCGACGAACCCATAAAGCTTATGGACGGCTACCTTGAGCTGCCTGACCGGCCAGGCCTCGGCATCGACCTGAATCTGGACGCCCTCGCCGCGCACCCTGGCCGCTCCTGGCACAGGCCGTTCCTCATACGCCCGGACGGCTCCCTGGCGTATCAGTAGACCTCTCTACATCTGAAAGAGTGTCTGAACCTCTCTTCCCTTTTGGGCCGCAATGTGCCATGAAGTATACTGTTGGAAAGAACGCTTGTGCGAACCTCGGCTTGTGCCATCTCTTTGGCAATTGCCAAAACGGCTACTGTACTGATTGAGTTCGGGAAATGACGACTACCACTATCAATACAATTGAAGATCTTGTGCGGATCATGGACAATCACCCTGAGTGGGTCGAAGCCATGCGCGTTAGGCTGCTGTCGAGGGAAGTCCTCGAACTTCCCCAAACGATGGCTAGGCTAACCGAAACCGTGGATAGCTTTGCCGCCTCCACAAACAAGCGCTTGGACACGATCGAAGCTCACTTGGCTCAGCATGACACTAGTTTCGACGCCGTGGACGCCAGATTCGACGCTGTGGACGCCAGATTTGAGGCCGTTGACGCCAGATTCGACGCTGTGGACGCCAGATTTGACACCCTTGACGCCAGATTCGATGCAGCTGATTCCAGATTCGATTCAGTGGAGAACAGTATTCAGAAACTTCGTGACGAAATAGCGCCCATGAAAGCCGCTCATGCACGCAATGCCGCGATTGATGACGCACTCTCGATTGCCGCTGACCTTGGCCTGAGGCAAGCGACGACCCTGTCCAGAGAAGAGATCTGGGAGATTATCGAATCTGCTGACATTTCAGGCATTTCCACGAGTGACCTTAGAAGCTTCCGTCGCGCTGAACTTATCATGGAGGCAGCCGACAAAGACGGAGAAACATGCTACGTTGCCGTGGAAATCTCCTTTACCGCCAATGGCCGTGACACCGTAAGAGCAATCCGAAACGCCGACTGCATGACGCGGTTTACCGGAAAGCACTCGATCGCTGCAGTCGCCGGCCTGTACAAAGACAACCGGATCAACGAAGCATTGGAGTCCGGGTCGGTCTTCTGGCACCAGCTTGACCCTGAGCAACTTGAGGTCGAATAGCGCTGCTCAGAGGAATCTCCTCACGACCATTTTTCCCCGCCAATCCCATTTGCCGGCATCAGGCCCATCCAACAAAATGGTCTGAGCATCTTCCATCCCAACAGGTAGGACACAGTTGGCAATCACGAAGGAACGGATCCATGCACGCCATCGAAGTCGAACATACTCAATCAGGTCATCAACTCGTCTGGCGGGAGGTGGAAGACCCAATTCCGCAGCCGGGCGAAGCCCTCGTCTCCATCCACGCGACCACACTGAATCGCGCCGACCTGTCACAGGCTGAAGGAAACTATCCTCCGCCCCCCGGAGCGCCCCACATCATGGGGTTGGACATGTCAGGAGAAATCCTCAAGCTTGGCCCGGGCGTAGAAGGCTGGCAAGTCGGCGACCAGGCTTGCGCACTCCTCGCCGGCGGTGGCTATGCCGAAAAGGTTGCAGTCGACCAGCGACTCCTTATCCCAATTCCCCCCGGCTGGTCCTTCGAAGAAGCTGCCTGCCTGCCGGAAGTCTACCTGACCGCCTACGTCAATATCTTCATGGAAGCCGGTTTCCAGGCCGGTGAGACCATTCTCATCCACGGCGGCGCCAGCGGCGTAGGCACCGCCGCCATCCAACTGGCAAAGGGCGCTGGAGGGCGCGTCATCACCACCGCCGGACGCCCTGACAAAGTGAAAGCTTGTCAGGACCAGGGCGCCGATCTGGCCGTCAACTATCGGACCGAAGACTTCGTTGCCAGTACGCTTGAGTTCACCCAAGGCGAAGGCGTCGACGTTATCCTCGACATGGTGGGGGCAGAATACCTGGAGCGCAATATCAGCCTTCTGAAGGTGAAGGGCCGCCTCGTATTCATCGCCACGCTGGGCGGTTCAGAAGCAACCGTGGACATCAGGCAACTGATGGGCAAGCGCGCCCGCCTGATTGGCTCAGTTCTTCGCGCCCGGCCCGTCGCAGAAAAGGCGGAGATAATTCGGCGCTTCCGACAGCAATTCTGGGGGCAAATCGAGGAGGGCTCGATCCGTCCCGTCATCGACAAGGTGATGCCCGTCGCCGATGCTCATGCCGCCCACGAGCGCTTGCGAGACTACCAGAACATAGGCAAAATCGTGCTCAAAGTTCGCTGAGCTCGTCCAATAGAGCCAGTACAGCATTCTCAATCGCGGCCAGCCCCGAATCTGCGTCCGTCACATCCACGTCGTAAATGTTCCAATAGCGCACCCGGTCCGTCCATTCCGGAAAGCGCGCCGCAATCAGGGGCCGGTGCTCCACATCATTCATTCCAATAGTCAGCGCCGCAGCAATGAGGTCCGACGACTGCAAGTCTATCGGCAGACGGAGCGGTTCGCGCGGTGCCATACCAAGCCTGCGCAGCCGCTCCAGGGCGTGCTTGGACATGAAGCCCAGATTTTCCAGACTTGGCTGCAGCCCGCGGCTCCTCGCCTGCCATGCCAGATTCTTTCGCCGGGCATGCTCATTGAAAAAGTGCTCGGCAAATCGACTGCGGTAGTAGTTTCCGGTGCAGAGGAACAACACAGTGGCCGTCATCGGTCCCACACCCCGGTTCCTAACTCTGATTGCGTAGAGTTATCGCCTGAAAGCTGTCGGCGCTCGACTCTTCTCTTACTATCACCTGGAAGGAAAGTACCTGGAAAAAGCCTTCTAGGATCGGTTGCAACTCGTCATCAGCATAAAGTGCAAAAAAGCGTTTGGGCTCATAGAAGTCCTCTTCCCGCACCCCTTCGAAGCTTCGACCACCGTGCATTAGGATGAAGATCAACCCCTCCGGCCTGACTACCCGCCGGATCTCCCGTAGAACCTTTGCGAAGTCCACCTTTGGCACATGAAGAAGGCAGTTCTGGGCGAACAGCCCGTCATAGTGATCATCCGGGAAATCCAGATGCAGAAAGTCCATCTCATAGGCTTCCAGCCCCTTAGCACGGCACAATCGAACCATCTCCGGCGAGAGGTCCGTGCAGACGACCCTTAGCCCCCCATCTTGGAAAAAAAGTCCTGCCTGACCCGTTCCGGCGCCGATTTCCAGGAGTGAAGCCAGATTCTCCGCCTGCAAACGCCGCAAAAACTCCGCCCACAACGCCTGTCTCCACCCCTGGACAGGTTTTCTATCCCGCTCTTCTGCCTTGGAATCGTAGGCGCGCTTCAGTTCAGAGGTTACGGAAGTATAATCAGTCACGGCGTGATGCCCGAAGTGTCATTCTCAAGGTTGATCGGCCTGGCCAGTAGCCGCCTGTTCGAAAAAACCGGGCCCGGGCTGTGCCAGCATGCGCGCCAGCGGCCGCAGCTCCATCCACCACTGCTCAAGCGGACGTTGGTGCACTTCGTCCATCAGCCGCGGAATCCGGTACAGCGGCGTAGCGTTTACTTCGCCTTCCTGAATCCCCAGGCAAACCGCCCCCACGTCCGAATAACTCCTCGGTCCCGGTTGGCTCGCCGTCTCTTCAATTCTCTGCACTGCCTCCCAGGCAAGTCGCGCCGCCAGGATGCGGTCGAACGGGGACGGGTTGCCGCCCTGCTGCAAGTGCCCCAGGATGGACTGACGCACCTCAAATAAATCCCCTCCCTCTTCTTCGAAAAGCGCGGAAATGAAGGAAGTCGTATAGAAGGAGTTGGCAGCTTCGTTCCTTATCATCAGCCCCAAACGCTTGCCCTGCTGGAACCCCTGCTTCAGGAGATTGATATCACGTTCGAGGTCCTTGAGCGTAATCCCCTCCTCGTGCAGATAGACGCGTTCGGCCCCCGTGGCAATGGCGCTCATCAGTGCCAGGTATCCGCAGTATCGCCCCATCACTTCGACAATGAAACACCTGTTAAAGGCCACCGCAGACTGCTTAATCTTGTCCACAACTTCGACAATGCTGTTCAAAGCTGTGTCGGCGCCGATACTCAATTCCGAGCCTGGCAGATTGTTGTTAATGCTCGCGGGAATGCAGATTATGGGTATGTCAAAAGCCGGGAAATTGTGTCGCTCTTCGTACAGCCTGTGCGCGGCGTGATATCCTGCCCAGCCGCCTATCATCACGATCGCATCCACCTGATGCTTCTCGAGAACCTGCGCCCCGGCGTACAACTCCGCGCCCTCCGGGGTCTTCCGGCTGCTCCCAAGCTCCGATCCCCCGGTTGGCGCCCAGCCGTTGACGGTCATCCAATTCATCTCTTCGAGATCGTCGTCAATCAGGCCCCGAAAACCCCACTTGACACCCAGAGGAATGTGGCCGTTGTCCTCCAGCATGCGAACGACCGCACGCGTAGCCGCGTTCATTCCCGGCGCCGGCGCCCCTCCAGTCAAGACGGCAACCCGCAGTCGCCGCTTGTTCGGCTGCGGCGGGCGCGGGTTCGCGCGTATCAACGTCCGCAGTATGCGGAACGAGTCCTTGTAGGCCTTGCCCCGGTACGCCATCGCCTCGTCAAACCGGCATTCGTGGATGCATCTGCCGACCTCGAGCGTCTGTTCCACGCACTCCTTCAACGAGCTGTGAATGATCTTGTTGTTCTCAATACCAATCAGAACCGCTTCGTCGCTCGGCTTGGCATCCAGAACCGCCTCCGCCGCCGCCGCACCCAGCAACGTCGCCAGGACCCGGTCGGAAGCGCTGGGCGAACCGCCGCGTTGCACATGACCAAGAACCGTCACCCGTGCCTCTTCGCCTAGATACTTGGTCAGCACCTCTTCAACATAGCCGCTGGAAATCGGGTTGCCATGACGGTCCTGGGCACCCTCTGCCACCACTACAATGCTGTCCCGCCGGCCCATCTCTCGACCCTGCCGCAAGATCGAGCACATCCTCTCTTCCCACGCATCCAGATTGGGCGGGCTCTCCGGAATCAGCGCGAAATCGGCGCCCGAAGCCAGCGCCCCCATCAGGGCCAGATGGCCGCAGTGATGACCCATCACCTCCACAACAAATGTACGCTGGTGACTCGCCGCCGTGCTCGTGATGGCGTCAAGCGCTTCCGTGATGCGGTGAAGCGCAGAGTCCGTTCCTATCGACAGGTCCGTTCCGAACATGTCATTGTCAATCGAACCCACCAGCCCTGCAACCGCAAGAAATCCGTACTCCTCCCTGACCGAAGGATCAAGGCTCCCCTCGGACACCAGCTCCTCAACTAATGTGCACCACTCCTCCCGCAGGACCTGCGCGCCGGTCAAACTGCCGTCGCCGCCGATCACAATCAAACGGTTTATGCCCTGCAGAAGCAGATTGCGCACCGCCTCCTTGCGTCCCTCCCTTTCGAGAAATCCAGGACTCCTGGCGGTGCCAAGTAGAGTTCCCCCCTGTTGCAGTACACCGCCTACAAATTCCCACGTGAAAGGGCGAATCAGTTCTCCGCCCTCGATCATGCCCTGAAAACCTTCGAATATCCCGAATACTTCAGCCTTCCGCTCCAGCGCCGCACGCACAGCCGATCGCACAGCCGCATTCATGCCCTGCGCATCACCTCCACTTGTGAGGACGCCAAGACGAACTGTATTTGTCATGCGCCGCCCTCCTCTCGCGGCAAAACTGCATCCTTAAGCCGCCCTGCGGCGGCCCCATCTGATTTCCCGAGATTATAGCATGTAGCAGTCCATTCTCGCATCTGCCTTTCCCCGCGCCGTCTCCCCCAATCCCCAGATCAGCCCTGTAGGGGCAGGCCTTGTGCCTGCCCGGCCCCCCCACCCGCGCCGTCTCCCCCATTCCCCAAATCAGCCCTGTAGGGGCAGGCCTTGTGCCTGCCCGGTCACCACCAAAACATGCCATCTCCACCTGTCGGTCGCCCACACCATCACACTTAACACATGGAGAATCGAAATCGCCACTTCGGTCCCCCCACCATCTCCAACGGCTCTCAAAACCGGGCTCCCACCCGAATTCCGGACAAGCATCTCCTGTCAGAACCAATGATTTGCCCTGCACTCTTTGACAGATCAGGCCAAAAAAATGTAGACTAACGGATCAGAATCAGGATCGTGATTGGCTAGACGGCTTCGAAGCTGAATGTCGGCGTAGAGCTCCTACCGGCGTATTAAGTCACTTGGACGAGAGGTTTCGATCATGGCTGCCAGACGAAGAACTTCATATAAAATAGGGGTGACCGGCCTGGGCGAGAGACAGGAAATCGCACCGGGTCTCTTTATTAACACAGTTTACAGAGGCTGTACGCCCGGTTTTGTCGTCACCGACGAGGGCCTGATCCTCATCGACACGCCCTTGATCCCCAAACAGGCCAAAGACTGGCGGGAACAGATTGAAGCTGAGGCCCCCGGCCTGCCCATCCTTTATGTGTTCAACACCGATCACCATCGCGGCCATGCCTTGGGCAACCAGTACTTTCAGCCTACCACCGTGATCGCCCACGAGCGCGCCTATAAGGAAATGTCGGGATATACCGAAAACTTCAAAGAGCGCGTCTACAACAGCTTCAAGCGCGAGCCGGAAATCCAGGAGCAGCTGACCAACATCGATATTATCCTCCCAAACGTTACCTTCACCGACAGCGCTCGCCTCAAATATGGAGGTCGTGAGATACAGCTGATCTATCTCGGCGGCCATACACCCGCCACCAGCATCGCTTGGCTGCCCGAAGAGAAGATCGCCTTCGTCGGCGACATCCTCTGGGTGGACCAGCATCCGTACATGGCCCAGGCCGATTCTCTCGAGTGGATCGAAGCGCTGCGCCGAATTCGAACCCTCGGCGCCGAAAGATTGGTGCCCGGTCACGGCCCCGTATGCCGTCCCGATGACACCTACCGGGTAGAAGAGTACATCCTGTTCAAACGAGAACGCGTCCGCGACTACTACCTTGCCGGCAAAACCAAGAATGAAGCAAAGAGCGGGCTGGTCGGCGAAATGTTGGAGCTGTTCCCTGTCCCCCTCGAACGCAAAGCCAAAATTGAGAGCCAGATAAAGTCCGGCATCAATCGCGTCTACCGTGAAATCCAGCGCGAAGAGGAATTGGCCGAAGTAGAGTCGGGCAACGGCGTGCTTCCGCCGCCGCCAAACGGAGAACACGCCCTGCACGAGCCACAGGCCGAAGCCAACTTGCTTCCCACGCCTGTCGCGGTGGAGGCCAGTTAGTAGTGGCCTACTCGGTTCGGGAAGAACGCCAAAGTCTTGCCGTAAGTCTGCGGGAAGACCTCTTCGAAGCGGAAAAGATGATCGTTCAGCTGCGGCGCGACAACGTCGAACAGTTTCTGCAGCTGCTGGACCGCATCGAACAAAGATTCGCCGACCTGGAGTCGAGCGGACTCGATCTGCGCCCCGAATACACCCGGTGGGGCAGCCTGCATAGCAAGGTGCGGCGCGAGGCAAGACGCATCGTTCGCGCTATCGACCTGGCCGGCGGTTCGGAGCATTTGCGCCAGGCAAACCAGCCCGCAGAAGGGTTCTGGTGGCGCCTGGACGCAGTGGTGGCCGCAGCCCGCCGCCGGTTGGTGCGCAGACTGAGCATCTCCTTCGCCTCCATCCTGGCTGTGTTGGTGCTTATCTGGGTCCTTCTCACCTTCGTCTTCCCCCCCGACCCCAATACAGTAGTCGCCTCCGAAGCAATCTCCACACTGCAGCAACTGGCCTTCGAGGGCCGGTGGGAAGAGGCTCTGGCCGTTATCGAAGAGGCATTGGCTCAACTCACCCAGCCGGATGCTGAACTCCTGATCTGGGAAGGAGTAATACGCGGTAAATTGGGCCAGGAGGAACGCGCCGCCGAGGCTCTCGAAGAAGCAAAATCTCTCGTGCCTCCAGGGCAGCTCGTGGCCTACTGGTGGTCGCTTGGCTCTGTTCAGCTTTCAGTTGGCGATGTGGAGGATGCCCGGACCTCCGGCTTTGAAGCGATTGGGATCGACGATTCCGATCCCCAGGGCTACTTTCTTTTGGCAAGTGTCGCCGAGGTCATAGGTGACACGGTTTGCGCTGTTGACCTCTTCGAAGAAACGTTTCAGTTGGCTGCCGACAGCAACCCGCAGTTAGCCGTGATTGCCCGCGTCCGCATGGGAAACCTGCTCCAACGACCCGCAAACATGCCGCTCCTGGGCGATGACGAGACAGCTGACGCTAACGAGGAGGGCGGCGAAAACAGCCAACAGGCCCAGGAATCCGACAACGGCCTGCCCGAGTCCTGCGCAGGACTTTAATTCCTCAATTTCGATGCCAACCTCGCCCGCCTCTGCTCAATTTCCTGCATGAATTTTTGTGCCGGCGCAAAATCCTGTAAAATAGGCCAGCGTCGGTCGAGTATCCATACGCCCCCTTAGCTCAGAGGATAGAGCAACGGACTTCTAATCCGTCGGTCGTAGGTTCGACTCCTACAGGGGGTGCCTCAAAAACTAGGTGGCGCTTGCTCTGCGGTAGACCGCCGAAGAGTGAGTCCTATTGCTTGTTACGCAGCCCCTCCTTACGCGCCGGAACTCAACTTCCTGACTCAACAAAAAAGCACCGCCAGTGACCTTTTGGACATGGCGGCGCTACTCACTGCAATCGGTCGACGAGAAACCTCACAGCGATTTCACAGTCACAGCGGCCAGCGTGTCGCCGGCAATAACCGCGTGCGCGTAGACAGTACATGCGCGAATGTCGTCGAATTCGAGATCTGGGTAATCATCTAGAAGTGCCTCTGGAGTGATCCCTTGCGCCAATAGGCTTAGTACGAACTCCACCGATATTCTCATGCCTCGAACGATAGGCTTTCCCCCGAATACGTCCGGACGTGCGGTTATACGCCTTAGCAGTCTTTCATCCGTCGGCATTCTGTCCCTCGATAGCCTGGCTCTTGGCCCATTCTCAGCACCGGGCGGCAAGCCCCGTACAAAAGCAAATCGAAATCTAACCCAAATTGGTCCAAATCGCGATTGCCTTGTGCGCGAGCCCTAGCCAACCCGGTCCCGCACCGAACCCTTCTCCGCGATAGTCTCCAACGGATCCTTCTCGTTGATAGCAGTCAGACCTGGCATGCCCTCCTGAAAATATGGAAAAGTCGGGCCGCCAGCCGGCGCCGCCCACCGCACCCCGTTTGCGATGACCTGGCGGACAATGTCCATATGAAATATCGGGTACGTCTCGTGTCCCGGACGGAAATAGAAGATCTTCCCATTGCCCCGATGGAAGCATGCTCCGCTGCGGAATACATTGCCTCCCTCAAACCAGCTGACGAACACCAGGTCGTCCGGCGGGGGAATATCGAACAACTCCCCGTACATCTCGCACTCCTCAATCTCAAAGTAGGGCGGCAACCCTTGCGCGATCGGGTGGGACGGCTTGACTACCCAGATGCGCTCCTTCTCGTCAGCCTCACGCCAACGTAAACTGCACGTCGTACCCATCAAGCTCCGAAATATCTTCGAGAAATGGCCTGAGTGCAGGACCACCAGCCCCATCCCCTCCAGCACCCGCCTCTTGACCCGCTCCACGATCTCGTCGTCCACCAGCGCATGAGCCCTGTGGCCCCACCAGGTCAATACGTCAGTCTCCGCCAGGACTTCGTCTGTCAGGCCGTGCTCGGGCTCATCCAGCGTAGCCGTGCCTACTGAACTGAATCCATGCAAGCGCAGCCCTTCCGCAATCGCACCGTGGATTCCATCAGGGTAGATTCCGCCGATGAACTCGTTTATCTTCTCGTGCTGATACTCGTTCCAGACCGTTACGCGAATGTCGCCCATCCTGTCTCCTCCATATTCTGGGTACTGTTAAACGGTGTCGGATCACACGCACCTGGGGTGCGGTCCCTTTGCCCATCTGTTATGACTCTCCACCCTTCACGGCCCTCTAACTGCCGACCGTCACCGGCCTTCCACCCTGACCGGACGACTCCTTAATCGCATCCCACAAGCGCGCCATGCGCAGACCGATCTCCGGCGGGCAGGGGTTCTCAATCTCGCCGGCCCGTACACGCAGGAACTGCTGCCACGTACCCAGCGATTCGGGCAGCTCAACCGGCGTCAACGCCTCGTCCTCCATCTCCTGGACCAGTAGTCGCTCCCCCCAGATCCCTGTCTGCAGCATCCCTTTCTCACACATCACGCGTACGTCCGAGCCGATCACGGAATTCGTGTTTCCTGCCGCGTTCATCGACACCAGTGCACCCGACTCTAACCGCGCAATGACCACCGAAAGAATGTCCACCGGCGCCCCTTCGTTTTCCATCCACGCCGCAACCTCGACAAAGTCCTCCCCCGCCAGATCCGAAATAGTATTCAGCATATGCGCACCGGTGTCAAACAAGAAGCCGCCTCCGGCAACCTCGGGATCCTGGCGCCACAGGCCCGTCGTGAAGGACATCCAGTTCTGCCACGCAACGCCGCTGATGGTCAGAATCCTTCCCAACTTCCCCGACCGCAAAATCTTCGTTCCCGTTCGTACCTGCGGCGACATGCTGCCGTTGAAGGCTACGGAAAGCAGGCGCTTGCTTCGATCCCGCACCTCAATCAGCTCCACTGCCTCCTGCGCGTTCATTACCATTGGCTTCTCTAACAATACGTCCAGCCCAGCCTCCAGACACGCCTTCGCCTGCGAAAAATGCAGTACGTGCGGAGTAATGATGAAAACAGCGTCCAGTTCGTCGCACGCCAGCATCTTTTCCAGGTCCGGCTCATTCGGGGGCGGCGTCTCGCCCGCCTCGTCAAAGAGCGCACAAAACGCCTCATACGACTGGCCCGAAGGCTCACATACGATCTTTACCTCGGTCGTATCCTGCTGCATCAGAATCCGTCGCGTATGGTGCCGCGCCATCCCGCCGCACCCGACAAACGCCATTCGAACGCGGGGCGTCCCCCCGCCGGAGCGACTTTCCGTCATCCTCTGACTCCTGACATTCTTTAATGTGGAAGATTGCTGCATCCCAATTCGGGCCGGACCAACGGCGCATCCGCCACTGGGGATGGCGGTCCTGCGCCCTACGATGGGCCCGTTGTGCCGGCACACATGGGGGACAAAGACGGCTTACGTCCGGCCACACCATCATACCTTGCCGCACGACCACCGGCAAGATTTCACCCCCAAAGGAGTGCATCCCAAAACGGTGGCGAAATCTCCTATACCTCTGGAGGCTCCCAAGCTATGGTCCATTCCATTCCTGTTTCCGCCAGGCTATGCGCCGTCTCTGACTACTAGGGCCTTATGCTAGTTGTGAAAGGCCAATTTCTTGATTTTCAGATAGTCAGGTGCGCCCAAGAGACGGTTGATATAGATGCAGAGGGTATGTGCAGCCAACTTAGTGTAGAGTCGAGCACACAAGCCCCACAACGTATGGGCGCGGTTGGTTTCAATCGAGAATTGTGCTTCGAGTTGACTGGTGACGGTTTCGATCATTTGGCGGATCGAGTCATAGAGGCGGCGGATGTGTTTGGTGAGTTGTTTTTTCTGGTTTTTGCGCCGTTTGCTGAGCAGGCAGATGCGATTGTAATGCCAGAGGTCCTCAGCTGCCGGTGCGCTGACGTAGGCCTTGTCACCGATGACGATGCGGTTTTTGTGTCCGGCAAGGAGCTCGCGGCCGACAGCCAAGTCAAACTTGCTCGCCGGAGCTAACTCGAAGTCGATAATGAGGCCACCCAATGTGATCAGCATATGCAGCTTGTAACCGAAGATCATTATCTTCTTGGAGGAAACCGGCCCATAATCGGCCCCCCAATCGGACCATCTGATGCGCGATTGCGGCGCCAGATGGAATTTAACCACAGGGACGGGCAGGCTATCGACGACACAATGCTCGTCCCAGTAAAGCTCCGTCCTGGCCAACATCATGCGTCGCATCTCGTTGATGGTCCCCATCAAGTTTCGTCGCCGCCGATTGAAGCGGCTCTGATCCGGTATGATCGGAAACTTATCCCGATGTGCCTGCATATGACTGAGCATCTCCGTTTCCACGTCCCATCCCAGGCACTCGCCGATGAGACTGATCGCAATCAATTCACTGTCGCTACACTTAGGCTTCGGCCCGGGTCGTCTCAAATGTCCTTCCAGTTCCTTGTACATGTCGTCAACCAGCACATACACCCATAGACAGAAGTCGTCAAAGTGGGCTATCATTCGATTGGTCCTCCTGGTGAGCTACCTTGGTTGGTGGAGACTTCCAAAGTTATCTCACCAGGGGACTTTTTTCAAACGCTAACTAGCATAAGGCCCTACTAACTACTGACTACTGGCTGCTGCAGTTCTGGGCGGTCGGGCCTAGTCGGCCCTCCCTTGTGCGGGGGCTCCGCCCCCGCAACGCCCCCTCTCCTACAACACGCCTCATCGAACTGGTGTCGATATTGGTGACGGGTGCCTAATCGAAGGTGACCAGCCCGACCACGTCCCGCCAGTCCCATCAGTCCCCTCTTGCAGCCCGCACAGTCCACCACCTGCCCGAAGCCATGGAGTCAGGTCACGCCCGACTATTGGCGAACTCCCGCCCACCTCATTACAATGTAAGCTGGCGCTTCGCCTATTCTGCAGGATTCCCGTTTCGGTTAATTGCTGTCCCTTGGGGACATGAACTGGGTCAGCGACGTACCTTTCCGAAAAACCACACATCGCCGAAGACGACCGCATCCGGCCGCCAATTTCACTCCCACACATCCCCTGCCGCGCCAATGAACGCCCCCAAAGTCATACTTGCCTCCAACAGCCCCCGCCGCCAACAGTTCTTCCAGGATCTCGGTATCCCCTTCCTTGCCGAGTCCGCCGACATTGACGAGTCGCCCGCGCCCAACGAGCCACCCGCCGAGATGGTAGCCCGCCTGGCTCTCGCCAAAACACTTACCGTGGCCGCTCGCCACACTGCCAGAGCAGCCAAACCAGATCCCAGCCCGCCGGACGACGTCCTCGTCATCGGCGCCGACACCGTCGTGGCCATCGAGGGAGAGCTTCTCGGCAAACCCGCCGACGCCGGCGAGGCCCGGACCATGCTTGTCCGGCTGCGCGCCCGCACGCACCAGGTCCACACAGCGCTGGCTCTCGCCCTTGTTGCCGGCGCTGAACTCAAAGGCAAGCGCTGCCTGCTCAACACGACCACCGTGAAAATGCGCGACTACAGCGAAGACGAGATTGCCGCCTACATCGCCACCGGCGATTCAATGGACAAGGCCGGGGCCTATGCCATTCAACATCCTCAATTCCGCCCCGTCCTTAGCCTTTCAGGCTGCCCCGCCGGCGTCATGGGGCTCCCCGCCGCCGACCTCCTCTGCATGCTGGCAGATTTCAATCTGACAGTGAAGCGTTCGCCCATTCAGATTTGCCCCGCTCTGACTGGGCTCCAGTGTTGCCAGCAACAGGCCGAATACACCCGCCGTGTCAGGTAGTGACGCATCAGCTGATAGGGATACCTGCGTGTTGCCAATCCAGCCCCTGAATTGATACACTTGGGCCGAAATCTATTCGCCCGCAGAAGGCGAAGCCATTGCCCGGCAAGTTTCCCCAGGAGATGCCCTTGTCAAGAAACACCGAAACATACGATAAATGGGATGAAGCCTACGAGGACGACTATTTCGACGCACCGGCCAAAAGCAAACCAAAACCCAAGAAGAGGGAACGGACCGTTGCCGGTGTCGTCGTGCGCGCCAGGGGGCATCATTACGATGTCTCCACCTCGGACGGCAGAACTGTCAGTTGCCGTGTCCGCGGACGCCTGCTCCAGGAACGAACCAAAGACCTGACGCTCATTGCAGTCGGCGACCGCGTTCAAGTCGTCCTCGAGGGCAAACGCAAAGGCCTGATCGACTCGGTCGAAGAGCGCGATTCAACACTGAACCGGCAGCTGCCCGGCTCCAATCGTCCCGCCGAAGACGTGATCGTGGCCAACCCGGACCAGGTACTGATCGTCTTCGCCGTCCAGGATCCTGAGCCTCACCTGCGCATGCTCGACCGCTTCCTGGTGATAGCCGAAGCCAATGAACTCCCCGCCATTATCGTCGCCAACAAAGTCGACCTTACCGGCCTGGAGGCGGCTCGACAGACATTTCTCCTCTACGAAAAGCTGGGCTATCCACTCCTGTACGTGAGCGCTACCGATCGATTCGAAGTCGTCCCAGCCCGCTACGCGTCCGCGCCGGCAGAGCCGACCGAATTCGAGCACTTGCGCAACTTGCTGACAGATAAGCTTACCGTCGTTACCGGCCCAAGCGGCGTCGGCAAGAGCGCACTGATCAACGCCATCCACCCGCAGCTCAACCTGCGCGTGGGCAACCTCCGAAACTTCGAAGGCAAAGGCCGCCACACAACCCGCAACGCCCAACTCTTTCGTCTGCCCCTCGGAGATGCTACCTTCATTGCCGATACCCCCGGCATTCGCGAGCTGGGCCTCTACGAGCTCGACCCGGGAAGTCTTGGCTTCTACTTTGTCGACCTCAAACCCTTCGTAAACGACTGCCACTTTCCCAACTGTACGCACGACCACGAGCCGGAATGCGCCGTGCGCCAGGCCGCCGAAGAAGGCATAGTCTCGCCGCAACGCTACGACAGCTATGTGCGTCTGCTAAATGGGGAGAGCTTTCAGCTGGAAGAATGGTAACTTTCATTCGTTTTTCCCGCATACCATGGCAGTCCCTTCAGACGACCTGACATATTCTCAACTCGCCCGCAATCGGCCAGACCAAAAAAATACGAAATACGCACTACGCCCCATGTCACAGATTCTCGAAGGATTGAACGACCAGCAGAAGGCCGCAGTCCAGACGACCGAAGGCCCCGTCCTCGTACTGGCTGGCCCCGGCTCCGGCAAGACCCGTGTCCTCACCCGCCGCATCGCCTACCTGATCGAAGAAAAGAAGATCGACCCCTGGCATGTCCTCGCCGTAACCTTCACCAACAAAGCCGCCAAAGAGATGGGCGACCGCGTCGAAGAACTGATCGGCCATCGTTTCCCGCCACCGGTCGAAGGCCGCCGCCGCAGTCTGGGAGGACTGACCATCGGCACTTTCCACGCCGTTTGCGCCCGCGTTTTGCGCGTAGAGGTCGATGCCGCAGGATTCCAACGTAACTGGATCATCTACGACACCGCCGACCAGCTATCTCTCGTCCGCGATACGATGAAAGAGTTGCGGCTGGATGAAAAACAATTCAGCCCGCGCGCCGTTCTCTCCCAAATCGGCAGCTGGAAAAACGACCTCCTTACTCCGGATCTCGTCAGCGCCGACGGATATATGCAGGAAATCTGCGATCGCGTCTACGACCGTTACCAACGGGAACTCCGCCTCAACAACGCCATGGATTTCGATGACCTGTTGATGCACACGGTTCTCCTCCTGCGCAAGAATAAAGAAATCCGACGCAAATACCAGGACAAGTGGCGCTACGTCCTTGTTGATGAGTTTCAGGACACAAACACCGCCCAGTACGAGTTGGCATCCCACTTCGTCGGCCCGCCGGAAGGCAAAGGCAACCTCTTTGTCGTCGGCGACGAGGACCAGTCCATTTACCGCTTCCGCGGCGCCGACTACCGCAACGTTCTACGTTTTCGCCGCGACCACCCTGCTGCCAAAGTCGTTCTCCTCGAGCAGAACTACCGCAGCACACAAAACATCCTCGATGTCGCAAACGCCGTCATCGCCAAAAACGCCAACCGCACGCCCAAACACTTGCGCACTGACCAGGGCAGTGGCCTCAAAGTTACCGTCCACGAAGCCTATAACGAGGCCGAAGAAGCTGATTACGTGCTCGAGGAGGTGGCCCGACTCACCTCCCAACCAGGGATGAGCCCCGGCGCAGCCGCCGTCGTCTACCGCACAAATGCCCAGAGTCGTGCCCTTGAGGAAGCCTGCGTCCATCGCCACCTGCGCTACCGCCTCGTCGGCGCCACCCGCTTCTACGAACGCCGCGAGATTAAAGATGCCCTCGCCTATCTGCGCCTCGTGCACAACCCCGCCGCCGCGCTCGCCCTTGACCGCATCATCAACGTCCCCCCGCGCGGCATCGGCGCCCAAACACTTGACCGGCTCCGGACCTGGGCCGCTTCAGGCCCGGTGAGCGAATGGCATGCTCTGCAGACCCTCATCAGTGACGCCAGCGAAAACGAAGATGAAGTCGCCCCTCCCGTGCGGCTTCCACCGCCACCCTTTGCCGCCCGTGCCCGCAACGCCTTGATCAGGTTCGCCTCCATGCTCGACGTCTGGGTTCGGATGGCCGCCGCCGTCCAATACGAGGACGTCGCCGCCCTGCTCGATCGCATCCTCGCCGACTCCGGCTACCTTGACCGCCTCCGTGACGGCAGCAACGAGGGCGAGGAACGTTTCGAAAACATAAGAGAACTGCGCGCCGTAGCTGCCAATTACCGCCCCGGTCTCGACGACCTCGAACCCGGACAGGACCCGCTTGGCCTGTTCCTGCAGGAGATCAGCCTCGTCAGCGAGCAGGATGACTACGAAGAAAACGATGAAGCTCTGACTCTGATGACTCTGCACACGGCCAAGGGTCTGGAGTTTCCCGTCGTTTTCATGGTCGGCATGGAAGAAGGTCTGCTGCCGCACGCCCGCAGTATTCACAGCGAGGACGAGGAGGATATGGCTGAAGAGCGCCGCCTCGCCTACGTCGGCATCACCCGCGCCAAGCACCGCCTCTACCTGGTCCACGCCTCCCAACGCGCCTTGTGGGGCAACAGCGAACTCCAAACCGCCAGTCGCTTTCTGGAAGACATCCCGGAGCAACTGCTCAGCGGCCAGGTCGACCGCCACAGTCGCCATGCCGCCGCATACGACCGGGCAACCAGTTGGCTCGACGGCCCCGCTATGTTCGGCAGATATCGGGAAGGCAACGACAATTCGGGCGAGTCCACCGCCTACAGAACATCCAATCGCTCTCAATCCGACGGTGCACAGGCCCGCCGCCCCCGCCGCCGCCCCACCAAAACTGAAGCCCCCACCACTTTCAAACGCCGCCAGAGTGTAGAACATCCAAAATTTGGGGTTGGCATGGTAATCGACAGCATCGTAATCGGCGGCGAAGAGGAAGTATCAGTCGCCTTCCCCAATATTGGCGTCAAGAAATTCATGGCGTCGCTGGCCAATCTGAAGGTCCTTTAGGCACACGCAACGCGTACAGGTACCCAGGACGCCATCGTGCACACCGCCTCTCCCCCGTGGAATACAACCACCAAGGCCATCGTCGCCGTTTCGGCACTTGCCCTGTTCTGCCTGCTTGTGTGGGTCTTTCGCGGCCTCCTGCACCAGGTTGTCCTGGCCGTTATTTTGGCCTACCTCCTTCACCCCCTGATTTCGCTCATCGACCGGCGTACGCCTGCCAATCGGGTCACCGTCGTACTCACCGTCTACCTGACACTTGCCGTTCTCGTCATAGCGACCTTCTCTCTCGTCGGCGTCACAACCTTCCAGCAAGCATTGGACCTGTCCCGCCGCCTGCCTGGCTGGTTCGAAGAAGGACTCGCACAGTTCCAGCTGCTGCGGGAGCAGCTGCCTGAGTCGATAGTAGTCGCAGGGATGACAGTGCCGGTCGCCGGCCTTGTGCCCCAATTGCCCGGCTGGAATGAACTCTTCAGCCAGGTCTTTGGCCTGCTCCAGCCGATTCTGGGCCGCGGTGGTAGTTTGGCCGCCAGCGTCGTCACCGGAACTGTCGCGGTTCTCGGTCAGATACTTCTTATCTTTATCATTTCGATCTACATCGCCGTCGACATTCCCCGCATCGGCAACATGATCGCAAACATTGCCCACAAACCCGGTTTTCGCCGCGACGCCGAACGCCTGACCTCAAGCGTAAGCCAGGTATGGGCGGCCTACATGCGAGGCCAGGCCCTTCTCGCCATCATTATCTTTGTTCTGGTAAGCGTGGTTCTTGGTGCACTCGGCGTCGACAACGCCCTCGGTCTGGGCCTCCTCTCCGGCGCCATGGAGTTTCTGCCGGTCATAGGTCCCTTGGCCGGCGCCGGCGCCGCCATCTTCGTCGCTTTCTTCCAGAGCGACCCGAGTTTCGGCCTGACACCTCTCCAATTCGCTCTCGCCGTGGCCGTTGCCATGATCGTAATTCAGCAGATCGAAAACACGTTGCTTGTCCCTCGCATCGTCGGCAAAGCCCTTAACCTCCACCCCCTCCTCGTCATGGTCAGCGTCATCATGGGCGCCTCACTCGCCGGCCTCCTCGGCGCCATTCTCGCCGCGCCCGTCGTCGCCTCCATCCGCATACTGGGAGAGTACGCTTGGCACAAAATGCTCGACCTCCCGCCTTTCCAAGACGAATACGAAGGCCAGGAAGAAGAAATGAACAGAAATGACCCCCTTGGCGAGCAGCCAACGCCACGTGCCCTGCCAGGTGTCTACCCTCTCTCTTTCCTCCCCGTCTTCAAAGACTATGTCTGGGGCGGACGCAACCTCGAAACAAGGCTGGGCAAAGAGCTGCCGTCCGGCATAATCGCCGAAAGCTGGGAGATCGCCGCCCACGCCAACGGTCAGTCCAGGGTTGCAACCGGCCCCATGGCGGGCTCTACTTTGGAGGAACTCCAGCAGCGCTGGCAAGAGCAACTCATCGGCCATTCAGTAGACTCTGATACGTTTCCCCTGCTGATCAAGCTTCTCGACTCCAACAGCTGGCTCTCTGTCCAGGTCCACCCGGACGACGCATACGCCCAAAAACATGCCGGCGACCTGGGCAAGACCGAACTGTGGGTCATCCTGCACGCCGAACCCGGCGCCGAGATTATCTACGGGCTGAAAGCTGGCGTCGACCGCGAGCGCTTCGCCCAATCCGCAGCAACCGGCGCCATCGATTCCATGCTTCACCGCATCCCCATTCGAACCGGCGACGCCGTCTACATCCCCGCCGGAACCGTCCACGCACTCGGTCCCGGCGCCATCGTGGCCGAAATCCAGCAGAACAGCGACACCACCTACCGCCTCTACGACTGGGGACGAACCGAGGCCGGCGGCCAGTCCCGCCCTCTCCACGTCCAACAGGCCCTGGATGTCATCGACTGGCGCATGGAAGAGCCCTCAATCGCCCCGCCTCCGGTTATCTCGGCCCCCGATGGCTGGGTCCGCGAGGCCTTGGCCGACCTGCGCACCATCGGCGGCCCCGCCGCCGCCAACCTGCACGCAGCCGCCGACGCGCAGACCTCCTGTCCCTACTTTCAAGTCGACCGGCTGATAGGCCAGCCAGGCGCCGTGTGGGACGGCTCTTGCGACGACAGCTCCTTCCAAATCTGGGGCTGCCTCTCTGGCACTGCCTCCCTCCACTGGGACGGCCAGACAACCGCGCTTCAAGAGGTCTCCTGGCTCCTCCTTCCCGCTGCCCTTGGCGCATACGATATCCGCGCCGAGACACACTGCGTTCTGCTTAAGATCCAATAGCGCACATTCCCAAGGAGAAGATAAGTGCCCAACACCGATAAACGCGCTGTTACCACCTATCCCATTAACGATCTCCTCGCCAACCGCTGGAGTCCCCGCGCCTTCGCCGACCGCGCTATCCCTCCCGAAGTCCTCGGCAGCCTCTTTGAAGCCGCCCGCTGGGCGCCATCCTCCCGCAACTTGCAACCGTGGCGATTTGTCATCGCTGCCCGCCATCACGATGCCGATGGGTTTGCCCGCATCCTCAGTACGCTCATGGGAGCGAATAAGTCCTGGGGAAAGAATGCCTCCCTCCTCCTTATCGCCGTCACCGAGCCAAAACCGGAAAACGTCAGGGGCGGCAACACCTACGCCTACTACGACGTCGGCCAGGCCATGGCCCACCTTTCGATTCAGGCAATGTCCAGCGGACTATACATCCATCAGATGGGCGGCTTTAACCGGGAGAAGGCACGCGAAGTACTGGGAATCCCTGACCAGTATGAGCCGGTCGTCTCCGCTGCCATAGGTTACCTCGCTGACCCCTCCATCCTCTCCGACACGATGCGCGAACGCGAACTTGCCCCCCGCAGCCGCCACCCTCTCTCCGAACAGGTCTTCAGCGCCAAATGGGGCCAGGCACATCCCGACTATGTATGATCTGGCGATAACCGGCGGGCAGCTAATCACGCCCGCGGGACCCGTCTTTGCAGATCTGGCCGTCAACCAGGAATCCATCGCAGCCATCGGCGCGCACCTCAACGCAGACCGCACGATCGATGCCTCCGGCTGCTACGTCATCCCCGGCGGCGTCGACTGCCACGTCCATCTGCAAATGCAGATTGGGAGCCTCACCAGCACTGACAGTTTCGAAACCGGCACCGTGGCCGCCGCCTGCGGCGGAACCACCACCGTCATCGACTTCACCGACCCCCAGCCGCACCAGCCTCTGATGGAGGCCCTCCGCAAGCGACAATCCGCGGCCGGCGGCCGCGTCGCCGTCGACTACGGCCTCCACATGACCATCCCAACCTGGCACGCCTCCGCCGTGGACCGCCTCCATGACGTACCTGACGCTGTCGCCGCCGGATGCGCAACCTTCAAGCTCTACCAGGCCTACGATCGCATGCAGCTCGACGACGTAGCCCTGCTCAGAGCCATGCGCGCCGTCGCCGCCGCCGGAGGAGGCGTCGTCCTCCACAGCGAGACCGGGCCCCTTCTCGACCAGCTGCGAGAAGACGCCGTCGCCGCCGGCCACTCGCAACCAATCTGGCACGAACGAACCCGCCCCGCCCGCCTCGAAGCCAGCGCCGTCCAGCGCGCCGCCGAAATCGCCGCCCTCGCCGGCTGCCCGCTTCACGTCTTCCATGTCGGCGCCGCCGCTTCCCTGGCTCAGGTGACTGCCGCCCGCCACCGCGACCTCGACATCACCGCCGAAACCTGCCCTCACTACCTGCTCCTCATTGCCGCCGAACATCTGGCCGCCAGCGACGGGCATCTCTTTATCTGCGCCCCGCCGCTCCGCGCCGCCGCTGACCAGGAAGACATGTGGCGCGCCTTGCGCGACCGCTCCCTCGACATCGTAAGCACAGATCACTGTCCGTGGACCCGTCGCGAGAAACAACAAGCCTCGTTTGCCGACGTGCCGGGCGGTCTACCCGGAATCGAGGCGCGCCTGTCCCTTATACACCACTTCGGCGTCAACGAACGCGAACTTCCCTTGTCTTCATGGGTGTCCGCCTGTTGCACCGCCCCGGCCCGCCGCATGGGCCTGCAGCGCAAAGGCGCCCTTCTGCCCGGCTACGACGCCGACATCGTCATCTTCGACCCCACTAGAGAAAAAACAATCCGCGCCGACGACCTCAACGAAACAGCCGGCTGGACTCCCTATCAAGGCCTGAACGTCCTGGGCTGGCCGCGAACCGTTCTGCTGAGGGGTGCGGAAACCGTACGTGACGAACAGTTCGTCGGCCTTCCTGGGCAGGGCCGCTACCTGCATCGCAAACTTGATTCTTAGCCCGGATGACCCCGCCCCTTGAGCTTCGCCTTACTTCCCGAAAGACGAATCAGCAATCCGCAATGCCCGGCTGTACAATCGAGACAAGAACATCCCCAACATTCGCCCCCGGACACGCCCGCGCCAAACTACCTGCAAAGAGGTCAAATCTGAAATGAAGATTCTCAGCCAGGACACGCTCAATGAAGGCCTGCAATTCCTCTCCGCACAGGACGCCGACCTCGCCACGGTCCTGAACCTTCATGGACCCCCCAATCTTCGCAGCCAGCCCCCCGGCTTCCCGGCCCTGCTCAAGATCATCCTGGGCCAGCAGGTCTCCCGCTCCTCGGCAGCCTCCACCTACCAGCGCCTCTGCGACGCCATCGGCCCGCCCGTACCGGCCAGCTTCCAGTCTCTCAACGACGATGCCCTCCGCGCCATCGGCTTCAGCCGCCAGAAAAGCCGCTACGGCCGCGAGCTCGCCTCCGCAATTCTCGAAGGGCGCCTCCAACTCGACCTCCTCGCCGACCGCAACGATGACGAAGTCCGCACTGCCCTCACCGCCTTGCCCGGCATCGGTCCTTGGAGCGCCGAAATCTACCTCCTGTTCGCCCTGCGCCGCACCGATGCCTGGCCCGCCAGTGACCTCGGCATCATCGTCGGCACCCAGAAAGTGAAGGGCCTGCCTGCCCGCCCTTCACGGCAGGAGTTGGATGCAATGGCCGAAAACTGGCGCCCCTGGCGCGGCCTCGCCGCCTTTATCCTCTGGCACGGATACCAGACGATGTGAGTCCCCAGACCGGAACCAAAACGCCGCTTCTCTTTCCCGGCCAGATATCCCAACTCACATACGTCCACGCCTTGCACTTCTTGCTCAAAGCGCCCTCTTTTGGCCCAAATCAATGGGTTGCACTGCGCAACATAAGAGCAGGATCACCCATGCACAATTAGTGTCCAAAACTGGTTCAAAAACCGGCGCCCAATCCCCAAAAATCTCGCCCCGAAGTCTCCGTAGATCGATCGTAGGCAAATCACACAGAAATCATCAAGAACGTATGAAAACGCTTTCGCGGGCCTGAAAGCGCCTCTTTTCGCACCGATCATTTCATCCCCACCAGAGTATTCTCTCCCCACTTGAACCGCCTGCCGAACCTGACTTTTTCACTCAGACAATCTTCCGAATTGCATTGAAATGGCGCCCGGATCATGTTAAGATTTGAAGTCCTGAAATAGTCAGTTTCAGGAATTGGCGCGGCCCGGCGAAAGGCCTCACTGACTTTCATCGGGCTCCGTTTGGGCCAAAGACGGCCCGTCAAAACAGCGGGCGGCAGCCCATAATCTTGCCGCCATTACAACTGCCGTAATCCAGGATCCTCAACTGTCGGCGGCAGTCGCAAAACACAGTTTCCAATCGGATTTGCCTCGGGGCAGCAACGGCGCTGGTTACGAGCATTTGAAACGTTGCTTCGCCGCCTTGCCTGAGGCTGGGTCGGCGAAAAGTGTTCCCAAAGGTGCAGAAGCCGACAATCAAGCGAACGGAGAGCTTCAGATGGGCTTCAACATTGGGCAGAGCATAATCCACCCGTCACACGGCGCCGGCAAAATCGTTGCCTTCCAGGAAAAGGAACTGGTCAAGGGTTTCCAGCGCTACTACGTCATCGAGTTCATTCACAATCGTCTCACCGTTCACGTGCCGGTGCGGCGAATAGACCAGACCGGCGTACGCCCCGTCATGCCGGTCGCCCTCATATCTGGTGTCTTCGAAACGCTCGAACTGCACCCCCTCGACCTTCCTGACGAGTTCAGAGTGCGGCGCAACGCCATCGATAAGCAGATTCACTCCGGCTATCCCAATCGGGTTGCCGCCGCTGTTCGTGACCTGGCTTGGCGCGAAGCATCCAAATACCTCACAGAAGCCGACAAAGAAGCGCTTTTCGAAGCCCGGACCCTGCTCATTACAGAACTGGCCCTCGCACTCGAACAGTCCTGGGAACTCACCGAACGAAGCGTTGACGACGCCATCGCTCGCGCAGTCCGCGACCGACAGGAAGCAGAAGCCCGCGCCCTGGAGGAAGAGGCGCGCGCCTTGGAAGAAGAGGAAAGAATTTCGACCGACTGGCCGTTCCCCATCGCATTGCCAGCCGAAATAAGCGAAGCCGCCGACTAAGCGCCGCCTGCCCCAAATCGCGGGCGCCCGCCAATCGCCCTTCCTTCGCAAGGGCAGGCATCCATAAACGCCCTTTGCAGTCCGGAAGCGCAAGCCTCCGGACTGTCTCGCGTCAAGCCTTGGACGCCCCAAGTTCCACCAAATCCAACCCCGAAAAGGAGAACGACTGTGCGCGTGCAGATCATGACCGACATGGAGGGCGTGAGCGGCATCATCGCCTGGGACCAGGTCAACGGTGGCAAACCAATGTACGAAGAAGGCCGGCGTCTCTATACCGAGGAAATTAACGCCGCCGTCCGCGGCGCGGCCGCAGCCGGAGCCACCGAAATCGTCGTCGTCGACTGCCACGGCGCCGGCGGACCCTGGACCTTTAACTCTCTCGTCCCCGAACTCCTTGATACCCGCTGCGAATGGGTAGCCGGTCACACCTGGAGCCACTACACCGACACACTCAAGGCCGGCTGTGATGCCGTACTCCTCGTCGGCATGCACGCCAAAGCCGGCACAGCCGACGGCGTCCTCAGCCACACAATCTCAACCGTGCTCTGGCGCCATCTCTGGTTCAACGGCCAGGCCGTCGGCGAAGTTGGGGTCAACGCCGCCGCTTGCGGCTACTACAATGCACCCGTCCTCCTCGTGACCGGCGATGAGGCCGTATGCCGTGAATCCTCCGAGCTCCTCGGCGAGGGCCTCACCACCGTCGCCGTGAAGAAAGGACTCTCCCGCTACGCCGCCCGCCACATTCCCCCGCAACGCGCCCGCCAGATGATCGAAGACGGCGCCCGCCAAGCCCTCTCGGATCTGAGCGCCGTGCCCCCCTATCAGCTGAGCAGCCCCACCACCATCACCTTCGAAGTCGGCAGTCCCGAGAACCTCGACACCTTCCGCGGCCGTCCCGGCGTAACCTTGGAGCCTCCTTACACAGTCCGCAGCGTCGGCGACGACTGGTTGTCCGCCTGGAATCAGGTCTGGCACTGGTAAAATGCCCCCCAAACTCCTCATCACCGGCGCAACCGGTCTTCTGGGTTCACATATCCTGCGCGCCGCCCGCCAAAACTGGCATCCCGTCGGTACCTATCACCGAACGACCCGCCGCCAGGCCCAGTACTTCTTCGGCAACATCGACCACGGTCGTATTGACCTCGGCGACTACAGCGAAACAAAGGCCATGATCGCCGACGTCCAGCCCGCCGCCGTCATCCACGCCGCCGCCATCACCGACCTCGACTACTGTGAGAAATACCCCGACGAATCACTTCGCATCAACCTGAACGCCGCAACCGACCTGGCCGCACTTTGCGGCGACGAGGATATCCCCTTCCTCTTCACCTCCGCCGACCTTGTCTTTGACGGCTCAAATGCCCCCTACGCCGAGGACGACCCTCCCACGCCCATCAACGTCTTTGCAGAACACCGCGCCCTGGCAGAAGAAGGGATCCTGGCCGCCTACGCCGACGCCGTCATCGCTCGCCTTCCCCTCCTCATTGGCTACTCTCTCCTCGGGAGAGATAGCTTCTACCGCCAGCTGGTCGCAGCATTCCGCGCCGAGCAGGAAATCACCCTCTTCGGCGACGCCATCCGCACCCCCGTAAGCGCTGCAATCGCCGCCCAAGGCCTCCTGCAATTCGCCGGCAGCGGCTTCGAAGACGATGTCAACATCGCCGAAATCGATCGCGTAGTCGGCCGCCTCCACCTGGGTGGCCGCGACCAGATCAGCGTCTACGAGCTTGGCCTGCTCACCCTCCGTATCCTCGGACTGAACGAGCAACTGGCAGTTCCCATCAGCGTCCTGGACTCCTACGCTGGCCTTCTGCAAACGCCCTTCCTCGCCGCCCGTTCAGCCAACGTCGCCCTAGACAGCACACGTGCCTACGACCTGGGCTTCGACCCGCCCCCCTTGCGCCCGCAGCTCGAAGCGCTCCTCCCCCCCGCGTGGCGTATCCAGGTAGCTGAGCCAGACCCACATGAATCGGTTCCGGAAACTCCCGAAGAAGGCGAAGGCATCTGACAGACGATCACGCCACCTTCCCCCATCACATCCACGCTGCAATAGTTCCCTCCTGTTTTCCAGCTCTATCAGCAACGACAGAAAAGACTTCTCGCAACGGCTAAGTCCTTGCCAAATGACACTCATGATTCCATTCGACGAAGGTGTCCCTCTCCTTTCTCCCCTCTACACCTATCCTCCTCTATTCGCCGCCTTCACTGACCACTGGCCACTGATCACTGACTACTGCAGTTTTGGGCGGTCGGGCCTATTCGGCCCTCCCTTGTGCGGGGGCTCCGCCCCCGCAACGCCCCCTCTCCTACAACCCCCGCCGCATCGAGTGTGTGGCTAAATGACCTTGACGACCCGCTGCGACCGGGCTTCCCCCCCATCTCCCCACTTGGCAGGTTTCGACTATGTCCCGGCGCAGGCAAGGCAGGCGAGGCAGTTCCTGGATTTGCCCAAAGTTCACCGCAAAGACCATCGAGAGTCCCCTACGGAAATACGGACGTTACTTTCCGCCCAGGCAGACCGCACACAGCACACACAGATCATGGCTTAGTAGCTACAAATACACGATGAGCTTCAACGCAATCGATTTCACTTCGATTCTCTTCTCCTTCATACTCGGTGGTTTCGTCGGGCTTGTCGTGGGGAGATTTATCGAAAAGATATTCGACCGCTTGGACGCAGTGCCCATGAAGTTAAGGCTGTTTTTCGCCTTCCTCATCCTATCTACCACCTCGATTGCTTTTGAACTTTTCCTTGAGCAATCGGGAATAGCACTCATGATGGCCTTCGCCCTCGGATTCGGCCTCGTGACCACACTCCATGAACTTATATTTCCTGACTCTGGCAGAGAATAAGTCGCGGCACAAAGATCACAATTCAGTAGACGAAGCAGTTGACAGCACTTCTGGCCGAATTCTTCATCCCGCGCAGAAGTCCCCGCCCCGCAGACAACACACGATCGCCTGCCATCCCGAAAATCCTCATCAATTCCGAAAATCCTGATTCAGACCCCGACCACGCAAAACCCTCGGAGGCGCCCGCTTTCCTGCAGACCTTGCACAAACCCGAAAAATCAGTAGAATTGGCCATGACTCCAGCTTCTACTACTGTCTTCCCAATGTAATGGCCCGTTCGGCACCGGAGACCCAGCACTAGGACCCACACGTACCGAAATAGCCTTTTGCCAATTCCATAATCCTTGTCATTGACTGCACCGCGAGAACGCTCCAAATGCTGACAACAGAACAGAAGACCCAATTCGATAACCAAGGCTTCCTCAATGTCCCCGGTCTCTTTTCTGAGGCCGAGGTCCGGGGTTTCCGCCAGCACTTCATGGACCTTAGAGCCGCCGGCTCCTACCCCGGCGACTCCGCCGGTGTCGATAACGACAGCAATGACCCGCTCAAGAAATATCCCCGCATGATTCACATGCACCGCTGGGACAAACTCAGCTGGAACTGGATGCTGGACAGCCGCCTGAATGCTTGCATGACCGACATGCTCGGACGCGAACCCTTCGCCGTCCAGACAATGCTCTACTTCAAGCCCCCCGGCGCCCGCGGCCAGGCCCTCCACCAGGACCAGCACTACCTGCGCGTCCAGCCCGGCACCTGTATCGCCGCCTGGCTCGCTCTCGACGACTGCGACGAAGAAAACGGCTGCCTCCGCATGGTACCCGACAGCCATGCCTGGCCCCTCCTCTGCACCGCCGAAGCCGACACCACCCAGAGCTTCACCGACGTCACCGTCGACCTCCCTGAAAACGTGGACGCTCAACCCGTCATCATGAAGCCCGGTGACGTCGTATTTTTTAACGGCCAGGTCGTCCACGGCAGCTTCCCAAACACAACCTCGGACCGCTTCCGCCGCGCCCTGATCGGCCACTACATCGCCGGCGAGGCCCACCAGGTCGCCAAGTACTACCACCCCATCTTCCGCATGGACGGGACAGAGGTCAATCTGGGAATCAGCGAGGGAGGAGACCTGTGCGGCCGCTGGGTCGACGTTGATGGCAAGCCCGAAATCGAAATGCAGCCAAGTGAACAGTTGGCTTGGTAAGTGTGTTGGATGCAGCCGGTTGGGGAGTAAACATCTGAAATCTTGATGCCGGGCTGTCTCTCCATGGGCCAGGTATTGCCCGCTCTCCCCAATCCTGGCACGCAACCCAAATGAAGAGACCGAACATTCTTCCGAAAGTGAGCGATGAGCACGATCCCGCCGTCACTGGTTGCTGCGGCCGCCCCCTTTGTGCAAACGCTCAACCTCGTCAGCCTTGCCGAGAAGGGCAAGCTTTTTGAAAACGCCTACTGCAACAACCGCATCGGCGTCCCCATCCTGCATGTCCTCCCTCCCGGTAAGGGACATTCCTTTACCGACCTTGCGCAATTGAAAATAATGCGTAAAATTAGGCCATCACTCTTGTATCGCAACCGCCAGCCCGGCTGACTCGATTGCGGCCCGCGACTTCTTTGATTCAAGGTTGCTGGCCGCTCGAAACCCTTTATCACAAACGACTTTCACTGGTTGCCATTCCCAATGCGGGGTCTTGACTGATGCTGAACCGCGAGCAGAAACGGTTTCTCAGTAGCCGCGGACTCCTTAACGTAGGCCGTCTCTTTCCCCCCTGGGAGGGCGAACGCTGGAGTCAGTTTCATCCATTTATCGCGTGACGCGTAGACCGGCTCGTCGCCCTACTCATTCTGACCGCCGGTCCTATTGCTCTCAAATTGAAGTTCGCTTCGTTCATCCAATCCATCTGTGAAAGGAGAATCGATTGTGACAACAGCAAAGCTTAATCGACGACAGATGCTGCAGGGCATGGGCCTCGCGGCAACGGGGGCTGCCCTCGCGGCCTGCGTGCCCGCAGGCGCACCCGCGGACATGGCCGACGGCGGAGAAATGGAGCCGCCCGATATCTGGGTAGCGACGAGCACACCCTGCCCCGGCGGCGGCAATCCGGAACGCACCGCTGCCGTACGCGACCACCTTCTCGAGCTGACCGGTGTGCGCGTCAATGCCTACCTCCTGCCCCCCGGCGGTGCCAGGACCGAGAAACTCAATCTTCTCATCGCTTCCGGCACCGAACCGCTGGATGTCTTCGAGGGAGCCTGGCCCGACTTCAAAGGCATCGTCAATCCGCTCGACGACCTGCTTGAGGCCGGCGGACAGAACATTCTCGCCGGACACTCCGACCTTGACTGGAAGATGATGAAGGACTTTGAGGGCACCACCTGGGGCTACCCCCGCCTCGGCCTCATGGGCCACACACACTTCCCCTTCTTCCGCTCAGACTGGCTCGCCGAAGCCGGGCTGGACGTGCCCGACACCTGGGATGGCATGGAAGAAGCCTATCTCGCCATGCGCGGCAATCACCCGGAAGCCGTAATCACCACCATGGGCCGCCGCCACCTCATGTATAACACGCTCGGCGCATACACCGACCACGGCTATTCCCGCTGGATCGACCCCGCCGACAACATGCTCAAACCGCCTGAGCTGCAGGAGGGCTACCCGGACTGGCTCGCCAAGATGAATCAGTGGTGGGCGGACGGCTGGCTGCAGCAGGAGTCCTTTGCCAACCCCGACTACCGCTCCATGCTCAAGACCCTGACCATCGGCCTCTGGCTGGGCTGGTACTCGCGCATCACTGGCTGGTGGTCTGATATCAGACGCGACGCCGGCTACGTCGACGAAGACTACATCCTCTCCCTCAAGATCGTCGGCCCCTCCGGTATCGCCAAAACCAACAACGCCGGCTCCAACACTGCCTACATGATCGCACGCAAGTCCGAGCATCCTGACGCCGTCATCAAGTATGTCAATTGGATCTACTCCGGCGGGCCCGATGACGTGACCAACTACCTCATTGCTTCCTGGGGCATCCCCGGTGAGGACTGGGAATGGGTCGACAAAGAGGCCAAGATCGCCCGTCAATTCGCCGCCGGCAGCCCGGTCTGCGAGGAAAAGTACTCGCGCGACTACCAGATCACCCTGGGCCTCGGGCCCGAAACCTGGGCCACCGCCGTTCAGATCGAACAGCCCGATGGCAGCTACTTCTGGAACCGGCACTGGAAGCACATCAACACCTACTGGAACCAGTACGATGGCGGTCGCATGCCCGTCGACTTCGACGTGCCCTACGATCGCACCGCTATTCGCGACGCCTTCCCCGGCGAAGTCGACCTCGAGCGCTTCATCGACGAGGAGAGCATCAAATTCATCTCCGGTGACCGCCCCCTGTCCGAATGGAGCAGCTTTGTTGACGACCTGAGCGGCGCCGGTCTCGACCGCTGGAGCGAACTCTACACCGAGCAGTTCCGGCTCTACCATCCATAACCATGAACTGAAGAGGGAGGCGTTACAACGCCTCCCTCCCTTTCACTAGCCCCTCAACTACGGAAACAGTTAGATGCAGCAGTTTGGCGGCGAACATCCAGGCCTGTCCGTAACCCCGGCCTCTCCTGCCTACACCGAGCGTAAGGGATGGCGCGAAGCGTGGCGCCAGATCAAACGCGATCGCTTTCTTTATGCTCTGGCCGCGATCCCCCTCCTCTACTTTGTCGTTTTCCGCTACCTCCCCATGGTCGGCGTTATCATCGCCTTCCAGGACTACGATCCCTTCCTGGGAATCACCGACATCTTCCGCTTCGACCGCTGGGTTGGCGTGAAGCATTTCCGCAACTTCTTTGACTCGATCTTCTTCTGGAACATAATGCGCAACACCGTCCTGATTAGCCTTTACAAGCTGATCTTCGGCTTCCCCGTGCCCATTATTCTGGCCCTGCTCATCAACGAAGTGCGCGTAACCCTGTTCCAACGCACCGTCCAGACCGTCTCCTACCTGCCCCACTTCTTCTCGATGGTTGTCGCTGCCGGCATCGTACGCGCCATGCTGACCCCCCAGGGCGGGCTGCTCAACCAGGTCGTAGTCGCGCTGGGCGGCCAACCCAAAGCCTATCTCACCGACCCCGACCTGTTTCGCTCCATAATCGTCACAATGGATGTCTGGCAGCACGCCGGCTGGAACAGCATCATCTTTCTGGCTGCAATGGCAACCATTAACCCGGAAATGTACGAAGCCGCCGCCATGGACGGCGCCAACCGCTTCCAGCGCATGTGGCACGTTACTTTACCTAGCATCTCATTCGCTATCGTCATTATTCTCATCTTCCGCATCGGCGGTATGCTGGACGCTGGGTTCGAGCAGATTATCCTGCTCTATTCCCCGTCGGTCTACTCCGTTTCCGACATCATCGATACCTATGTTTACCGCGCCGGTCTGATCGGCCGTCAATATTCATTCGGCGCCGCAGTCGGTCTCTTCAAGTCCGTTCTCGCTCTCGCGTTGATGTACATGGCCAACAAGGTTTCCCAAAAGCTCGGCCAGGAAGGACTCTGGTAGGGGGCCGCCATGAAATATTCCCGGGGCGAGAGAGTTTTTGACTGGATCAACATCTTTGTCCTTGCCGTTCTGACACTACTCTTCCTGCTTCCCTTTCTCTCGGTCGTCTCCACTTCCTTGATCAGTGGTAAGGAATACGCCCTGCGCGGACTATTCATTCTCTATCCCAAAGAGCCCGTGATCACCTCCTATCACCTGCTGCTGGGCCAGGGTTCGCTCGTGTGGACCTCTCTTGGGGTCAGCTTGGCCCGCGTCACCATCGGCACGGGACTCAATCTGTTCCTCACCTTCCCGCTGGCCTACGTCCTTTCTAAGCGCACTCTCTATGGCCGCGTCCCCATCACGATGTTTATTTTCTTTACGATGCTTTTTAGTGGCGGCCTCATCCCCAACTTTGTCCTGGTCGAAAAACTGAATCTGTTGGACAGTTTCTGGTCGATGATACTGCCGCCACTGATTAACCCCTGGTGGCTCCTGATCATGCGCAACTTCATGCTCGCCATCCCTGACGAATTGGAAGAAGCCGCCATCATGGACGGCGCTAACCCGCTCACCGTCCTGCTGCGCGTCTACCTCCCGCTCTCCATGCCCGTTATCGCCACCGTCGGCCTCTGGTATGCAGTCATGCACTGGAACTCCTGGTTCGACGCCGCCATCTATCTCAATACACCCTCCAAGTTTCCAATGCAGCTGGTTCTGCGCGGCATCCTCGAATTCGGCACCGGCCAGTACGGTGACGCTTCCGGCCTGGCAGAAATGACCGAACTGATCGATCCTCCGCCCGCTGAATCCCTCAAGGCCGCCATGATTGTCGTAACCACCATGCCGATCCTCTTGATCTACCCCTTTATTCAGCGTTACTTTGTAAAGGGCATCATGCTCGGCTCCATCAAAGGCTGATTCCAACATGGACAACTCCTTCCACGGCGCATGGCCCGCGCTCATCACGCCAGCAACCGCCGACGGCGGCGCCAACCTCACCGCCCTCCGCGAACTGATCGACTACATGCTCGCCAAAAATGTCGACGGCCTCTACGTCCTCGGCGGCACAGGCGAGGGTCTGCTCATCTCTGCCGAGGATCGTCGCCTCGTCCTCGAAGCCGCTATCGACCAGGTCGGCGGCCGCATCCCCGTCATCGTCCACGTCGGCAGCATCAGCACCGTCGAAGCCGCCGCCCTCGCCTGCCATGCCCAGGAGCACGGAGTCGACGGCGTCAGCTCCGTACTGCCTGTCTACCTCGGCGGCCTCGATGCCACATACCGCCACTACGGCGCCATCGCCGCCGCCGCGCCCGACCTGCCCTTCTTCCCCTATCTCTTCGGCGGCCAGATCGACGCCTTTTCCCTGATGAAGGAACTCCTCTGCCGATTTCCCAACGTCGGCGGCGCCAAATACACCGGCCCCAACATGTACGAATTCGCCCAGATCATCGACCTGGGAAACGACCTGCCCTCCGATCGCGGCTGGACCATCTTCTCCGGCATGGATGAACAGTGCGTCTTCGCCGCCATGATGAACGCCCCCGGCAACATCGGTTCCACCCTCAACGTCATGCCCGGCGCCTACAGCAGAATGCACGCCTCCTGCAAGTCCGGTGACTTCGCCAGGCTTTGTCCCTCCAAAAGCAGGCCAACCGCCTCACCAAAGTCATGATCGACCACGGCGTCGCCGCCGCCCTGCGCGTCTCCATGAAGGCCCTCGGCATCGACTGCGGACCTCTCCGCCTCCCCCAGGAAACGATTTCTCCCCAACAAGAGGAAATTTTGCTGGCAGACCTTGAAGAGGCTGGCCTCGCCGCCCTCGCCGCCATGTAGTCCGCCGCCCATCGCCAAAACACCTCGAAACGCATCCCTATATGCCCGGTTTTGGCCAATCCAACCGCGTGGCGTAGCATGGATTTAGACAACCGGCCAGTCGCACAACTTGCCTGGGCCGCGCCGTTCTACTCTGTCAAAGTGAGGGCCCTGCATGTCCTTTTACGCCAAGCTGGTAGCCGCCGCACACCGCAACAACACCCTCCTCTGCGTCGGCCTCGACCCAACGCCCGAGTCCTGCCCCGACCGCTTCTGGGCCGGTGCCCATGATTCGGAGGAACTGTCTGAAGGCACTGACGACACGACCTGCCAGGCCCTGCTGGCGTGGAATAAGTCCGTCATCGAAGCCACCTCCGACCTCGTCTGCTGCTACAAACCCAACATCGCCTTCTACGAAGCCCTCGGCCAGCCCGGCATGGAACTCCTGCGCGCAACCATCGCCGCCATACCCGAGAACATCCCCGTCCTCCTCGACGCCAAGCGTGGCGACATCGGCTCGACCGCCGCCGCCTACGCCCGCGCTTGCTTTGAAGAACTCGGCGTCGACGCCGTCACCCTCAGCCCCTACCTCGGCCAGGACAGCATCGCCCCCTTCGCCGCCTACCCCGACAAGGGCTTGTTCGTTCTCTGCCATACCTCGAACCCCGCGGCCGGAGCCTTCCAAAAGCTGACCGTCACTAACGGCCAACGGCAGGACGGGAAAGGCCCTCTGTTCATGCGCGTAGCCAAAGAAGCCGTCAGCTGGTCGCCCGCCGTAGGCCTGGTCGTCGGCGCAACCTATCCCCAGGCACTCGCCGATGTCCGCGCTGTCGCGCCCGACGCCTGGCTGCTCGCCCCCGGAATCGGCGCCCAGGGTGGTGACCTCCAGGCAGCGCTATCAGCCGGCCTGCGCGCCGACGCTCTCGGCGTCCTCGTCGCCGCCACCCGCGGCGTCACCCAGGCCGACGACCCGCGCCAGGCCGCCGCTCGCCTCCGCCAAGACATAAACGACGCACGCGCTAAGTCCTCTTCCACATCGAAAAATGAGCCTGCCACCCCTGCCCCGCAACCCACTCGAGGCGCAGAGTCCTACACCGACCTCATCATCGGCCTAGCCGAACTCGGCGCCCTCCAGTTCGGTGACTTCACCCTCGCCAGCGGCAAAAAGTCCTCCATGTACGTCGATCTCCGCCTCCTCGTCAGCCGTCCCGAACTGATGCAGGCCGCCGCCGCCGCATACGCCGCAGAACTGGCCGCACTGCAATGCGACCGCATCGCCGGTGTCCCCTACGCCGCCCTCCCAATCGGCATGGCCGTCGCCCTGGCCAGCGGCGTCCCCCTCATCTATAACCGCAAAGAGAGCAAAAGCCACGGCCTCGGCAAGGACATCGAGGGCCTCTGGCAGCCCGGCGAACGCGTGGTCGTAATCGAAGACGTCATCACCACCGGCGGCAGCATCGTCAGTTCGGTCGAGCTGTTCCGCGCCGCCGGACTGGTTGTCGAGGATGCAATCGTTTTGCTGGATAGGCAGCAGGGAGGAGTGGAAAACCTGCAGAAGGCCGGAATACGCGTTCACAGCGTCCTGGCACTGGGAGATGTCCTGCATCTGCTATCCGAGACCGGCCATATCCCAGAAGAGATTCGGCAGTCGCTCGGTTTACCCGCACCCGCTGGGGAAAGTCAGTAGCTGAGCAGCCTGCTTATTTGAGAGATTTCCGCATTGAGCAAGGATCTTCCCAACCTGTCAGTCCCGTTTCTCGAACGTGACCTGCCCTCGCCGCTGGTGTTGGCAAGCGGCATCTGGGGCACGACCGTAAGCCTCCTCGTGCGCGCAGCCGGCGAAGGCTGCGGCGCCGTAACCGCCAAGAGCTGCGGCCCCGAACCCCGCCACGGCCACGTCAACCCCTCCTGCATAGACTGGGGCGGCGGCCTCCTCAACGCCATCGGTTTGGCAAACCCCGGCGTCGAAGAGGAAATCGGCCTGCTCCGCGAAGCCAAAGCCCAGCTCCAACCCCGCGGCGTCGCCGTCATCGCCAGCATCTTCGCCGCAACCGCCGCTGAATTCGGTGACGTCGCCCGCCGCATCGCATCCGCGCAACCCGACTTCATCGAAGTCAACATCTCCTGCCCCAACGTCGAGGACAGCTTCGGCGAACCCTTCGCCGCCAATGCAGACGCAACCGCCGCCGTCACCGGTTACGTCAAAGAAGCCGTCGCCGGCCAGGCCATCCCCGTCATCGTAAAGCTCGCCCCCAACGTCCCCAGCGTCGGCCGCATCGCCCAGGCCGCCGTCCACGCCGGCGCCGACGCCCTCTGCGCCATCAACACCATGCCCGGCCTTGTCCTCGACCCCTACAGCGGCCAGCCCGTCCTCGCCAACCGCACCGGCGGCATCAGCGGCCCCGCCCTCAAACCCATCGCCCTCAAGGCCGTCTACGACACCCGCAAAGCCTGCCCCCACACACCCATCATCGGCACCGGCGGCGTCACCACAGGCCAGGACGCCGTCGAAATGCTCATGGCCGGCGCCACCGTCGTCGGCGTCGGCAGCGCCATCTACCACCGCGGCCCCGACGCCATCCGCCTCATCCGCGCCGAGCTCCAACAATGGATGGCATCCCAGAGAATCGCCTGCATCGCCGACCTCCACGACCGCGCCCACAGCGAACCCCTCTACGCCACGTCGCCTTCCACCCCACCGGCGCCGTCCGCTGTGTAGGCACTTTCGTCGGCCCAATTTCAAACTTCGACCCCCCACCTCACAAAATCAACATCGCATCGCCAAAGCTGTAAAAGCGATACCCTTCTTCCTTCGCCTCCTCATAGGTCCGAAACAGCATCTGCCGTCCGGCGTCAAGGTCCCCGTGATGCGCCTGCCCCACAAACGCGCTCACCAGCATCAGCAACGATGACCTCGGCAGATGAAAGTTAGTCAGCAGCGCGTCCACAGCCTGGAAACGGTAACCGGGGTAAATGAACAGATCGACCTCGCCCGCAAATGGAACAACCCCCGCGTCCTTAGCTGCCGGCCCGTACCCATCCGCTCCCCGAGCAGTCGTAGCGCAATACTCAAGCACCCGCGTCGACGTCGTCCCCACCGCAACGACTCGTCCCCCTTGATCCCTGGCAGCATTGATAGCCCCCGCCGACCCCACCGACAGCTCTACCCACTCACGGTGAATCTGGTGGTCGGCCACCCGCTCCGCCGTCACCGGTCCAAAAGTATCCAGCCCCACATGCAAAGTGACCGTCTCCCACCCTACACCCATGCCCCGTATGCTCTCCAGTAGCTCCGGCGTAAAATGCAGGCCCGCCGTCGGCGCCGCGACGCTGCCATCCTTTCGACTGTAAACTGTCTGGTATCGCCCTTCGTCGCCCGCGAACTCAGTGATATAAGGAGGCAGAGGCATCTCTCCCAGCTCATCCAGAATACCCCTGATTGCCCTCGAAAAGCGCGCCCTGCGCTGTCCCCCTTGGCCTTCCGAGACTATCTCTACCTCCACTGGGCCGCCATCCAGTTCAACCTTGACCCCCGCGCGTAGTCCCCTCCCCCGCACCAGGCACCTCCACTCCAGACCCTTCTCATCCAGCTGTCGCAACAGGAAAATCTCAACCGCCCCGCCCGTCGCCTTCCGCCCCCGCAGCCGCGCCGGAACCACGCGACTGTCATTCGCCACCAGTACATCGCCCGCTCCCAGAAACGCGCTGATCTCGCTGAAACGGCGATGTTCAACGGCCCCGGTCCTGCGCTCCAGGACCAACAAACGGCTACTGTCTCGTGGCTCGGCCGGCCACTGTGCGATGAAGCCCTTCGGCAGATCATAATCGAAAAGATCGGTTCGCATCTGAAATGTATATTCCGACTGGCCGTCTCTGTGAAGCTCAATAACCGGGGAGCCGCTGTGATCCAACTACGATTTCACTTGGTTTTAACACAGGTGTTAGAATCGAGGAAGAGCGCGGCTGACCGCAACCCCCCGGCGCCAACAGGCGAACTGAGCCTCCCAACCAACGGGAACGCACTGGCTGCACCATCCATTCCTCCCGTCAAGCCCAAAGCAATGGCAAGTGTTTCGCAATAGTCGGAAGCCCATGAATCTCATAACTGTGATACTGGCCGTCGCCCTTCTCTTCGTCTTTCTCCTCCTCGGCGGCGGCCTCATCGTCTACATTTACTGGTGGCTCGTCCAACGCCCTGCGCCACAACACGAAGGCCAGCTGGACCTCCCCGAACTTGACGCCGCAGTTGAAATTCTCCGCGACCAGCATGGCATCCCCCACGTCTACGCCCAGAATGAAGCCGACCTCTACCGCGCCCAGGGCTTCACCCACGCCCAGGACCGCCTCTGGCAGATGGAGCTCAACCGCCGCGTCACCCACGGCCGCCTCGCCGAACTCTTCGGCGCCGCCGCCCTCGACGTCGATCGCTTCAGCCGCATCGTCGGCTTCCACCGCGCCGCCCAGGCCGAACTCGACGCCCTCGACGACGCCACAACAGCCGCGCTGCAACACTACTGCCAGGGCGTAAACGCCTATATCCGCAGCCGCAAAGGCCGGCTGGCCGCCGAATTCAACCTCCTCCGCCGCCAGCCCGAAGAGTGGTCGCCCGTCGACATACTGGGTTTCGGCAAAATGATGGGCTGGAGCCTCAGCGTCAACTGGGAAAGCGAACTCGTCCGCCTGCAGCTGGCAGCCAAACTCGACCCCACCCTCGCCGCCGATCTGGAACCGGACTATCCAAACACAAACCCCGCAATAATGGAGGGCGTAGGCAGCCAGGAGTCGATGCGGCTCCTCCACACCGCCGGCCTCATCCTCAACCAATACGAACAGCTGAAAGGCTGGCTGGGCGTCGCCGCACCGGAATTCGGACAGGGCAGCAACGCCTGGGCCGTCTCAGCCGAAAAGTCCTTCACCGGACGCCCCATCCTCTGTAACGACCCGCATCTCGTCATGTCCATGCCCGGCACATGGTACGAAATGCATCTCACCTGCCCGCCCTCTCCCGGCATCCCCGATTCCGGCCTCCACGTCAGCGGTGCCTCATTCGCCGGCGCACCCGGCATCATCATCGGCCACAACCAGCACATCGCCTGGGGCCTGACCAACGCCTTTCCCGATGTCCAGGACCTCTACATCGAACGCCCCCACCCCGACAACGACAGCGGTCGCACGCCCCGCTTCGAGTTTCAGGGCCAGTGGGAAGAAGCCACAGTCCTCCGCGAGGAAATCTACCTGCGCAACCGCGCCCGCCCCCACGTCGAAGAGGTAGTCGTAACCCGCCACGGGCCTCTCCTCACAGGCATCCTCACTTCCGAAAGTCCCGACGTCGGCTTTCCCGACGAGCCCGTACTCACCGCCGCGCCCCTCGCCCTCCGCTGGATTGGCCACGACCCCGGCACGGTGATGCGCTCCGTACTCCGCCTGAACCGCGCCCGCAACTGGCAGGAATTCGATGCCGCCCTCGTCGACTGGACCGCACCCTCCCAGAACTTCGTCTACGCCGACTGCGAAGACAACATCGCCTACCGCCTCGCCGGCGCCGTCCCCATCCGCCGCAACGGCAACGGCCTCGTCCCCGTCCCCGGCTGGAGCGGCGACTTCGAGTGGGACGGCTTCATCCCCGATGAGGAGCTCCCCCGCCTTCTCAATCCCCCCAGCGGCTTCGTCGTCACCGCCAACAACAAGATCACAGGCGACGACTACCCCTACGTCCTCACCTTCGAGACCATGCCCGGCTGGCGCGCCCGCCGCATCGAAGAGATGTTGACCGCTAAAGAGCAGCTCACACTGCGCGACATGGAACAGATCCAGCTCGACGAGACCAGCCTCTACGCCCGCGAACTGACCCCCTTGCTTACCGGCCACCTCAGCGACGACCCCTACGTGCGCGTCGCCGTCAACATGCTGCAGGACTGGGGCTACCGCATGGACCAGGAAAGCCCCGCCGCCCTCGTCTTCCACTACACCCTCTTGCACCTCCTCGACCTCACCTTCGGCCAAAAGCTCGGCCCCACCGCCCCTGGCTTCTTTGGCAAGGGCAGCAGCCCCGTCTTTCTCATCAACGGCTTCCTGCTCCGCGCCCAAACTCGACTCCTCGAACTTCTCAAAAACGAAGAGACTTCCCCTTGGTACGCCGACGCCGCCACCGGCCGCCGCCGCACAAAAGCGGAGTTGATCGAGACCGCCCTCCAGCTCGCCGTGCACCGCCTGCGCCGCGAAGTCAATCCCACGCCCCGCAAGTGGGCATGGGGCCGTATGCACCAGATCCGCTACAGCCATACCCTTGGCAGCGCTCCCATCCTCGGCTGGCTCTTCAACCGCGGCCCCTACCCTATCGGCGGCGACGGCACCACCCCCAACCAGACCGGATTCCTGTCCGAAATGCCCCCCGGCCTCGTCCAGGTCCAGGCCGCATACCGCCAGATCTTCGACATGGGCAACTGGGACGCCGCCCAAAGCGTGACCGCCAGCGGTCAATCAGGCCACCCCATCAGCCGCAACTACGCCGACCAGATCCCAATGTGGCTGGAAGGCGCCTATCACAAGATGCCCTGGAGCCGCCCTGCCGTCGAAAAAATTGCCCGCCGCCGCCTCCTCCTCAAAAGCAGCGGCCCTTGATCGCTACATCTCATCTCCCCAGCAGCCACTACCATAAACCACCACCCTTCCCTTCTCGCCCGCACCAAAGCGGAACTGTGACAGCGCCGCCAGCCCCTGCACACAACGAAATACGCGATACGCAATACCAACTACGAACTACAATACACACCGCACCCCACCCTGGTCCACACGCAGCCAACCCACCGCCATCCTCCCCAAAATGACTCTCTCCTCCTACCGCGGCTACCTCTACGCCCTTATCGCCTTCGGAACCTGGGGCTTCCTCCCTGTCTATTGGAAACAGCTCCAGGCCCTCCCCATGCTCGAAATCCTTGCCCACCGCATGATCTGGTCCGCCGTGACCATGATCATCGCCCTCGCCCTCCTCAAGGACTTGTCCTGGCTTCCCGCACTGCGCAGCTCGCCGCGTACGCTTCTCCTCGTGTCCACGGCCGCCCTCCTAACCGCCGCCAACTGGATCACCTACCTCTGGGCCGTCGACACAGGCAATGTCGCCAGGATCAGCCTCGGCTACTTCATCAATCCCCTCCTCAGCGTCCTCCTTGCCCGCCTCTTTCTCGGCGAGCGCCTGCGTCGCGGCCAGCAGATCGCCGTCGCCATCGCCTTCGCCGGCGTCATCTACCTCACCATCAGCCTCGGCCAGCTCCCCTGGATCGCCCTCTCCCTCGCCGGCACCTTTAGCTTCTACGGCCTCATCAGAAAAAAAGTCGACATCAGCGGCATGCAATTCTTCTGCCTCGAAATGATCCTGCTCCTCGTACCCGCCCTCCTCCTCCTCTTCTACACCGCCCAGCCCGACCCCGCCTCCTGGGCCGCCGTCGCCTCGCCCCGTATCGGCCTGCTCCTCCTCGCCACCGGCATCGTCTCCGCCATCCCCCTCGTCAGCTTCGGCGCCGCCGCCCGCCTCATCCCCCTCTCCACCATCGGCCTCATGCAATACCTCGCCCCCTCCACCCAATTCATCCTCGGCGTCTTCCTCTACAAAGAGCCCTTCACCTCCGTCCAACTAATAGGCTACGCCTTCATCTGGACCGCCCTCATCCTCTACTCCCTCGAAGGCCTCCGCCACACCCGCGCCGCCTCTGACCACTGACCACTGACCACTAACCACTGCAGTTTTGGGCGGTCGGGCCTAGTCGGCCCTCCCTTGTGCGGGGGCTCCGCCCCCGCAACGCCCCCCCTAAACCAGGCCACGCCTCATCGACCTGGTGTCGCTATTGGTGACAGGTGCCTATTCGAACGTGTCCAGCCAGACCACGTCCCGCCAGTCCCATCAGATCCCCGCAGGTGCCGGCCTTGTGCCTGCCCTGGTTCCCTCCCGAGGTCTTCACTTGCGCACGCCCCGTAGGGGCACCCCTTGTGGGTGCCCTTTCCCGCCACCCCGCGCCGTCATCACTATCCCCTCAACACGCCCCGTAGGGGCCCCCCTTGTTGGTGCCCTTTCCCGCCACCACGCACCGTCATCACCCTCCCCTCAACACCCCTGTAGGGGCAGGCCTTGTGCCTGCCCTCGACTCCCCCAAAAAGTCGGCCAACATAACCAACCTCGGCTGCCGCATATTCCCCACTGCCCCGCCCAAAATTGACTTTTCTCCCCCCACAACCTATAATCGGCTGCATAAATTGAGAACGGCAGCGCACCGGAGGAGTACCCACGCGCGCAAACGGCAGAGAAACGCCCTCCCGGCTGAAAAGGGCGTTCGTTTTCGCTGCGCATTTGACGGCCAAGGCATCGCAGAACGAGCGCAAGGGTCGCATTGGGGAATGTCGCCGGGAAGGCTGGGAGAGTCAACAGACCCGCTGCACAGCTCTCCCCGGGTCCGCCCGTTATCGCGGTAGAGAGAGCCGGCAAGAACCTCGCCTGCTAACCAAGGTGGTACCGCGGAGTCACTTCGTCCTTTGGATGAGGTGACTTATTTTTTTGACCCGCTCTCAACTCAAACTCGCTTACACAGTGACCGAATACTTGAACCGACCGTCCAGCCGTCCAGCGCCGGCAAACTATCGATGGGAGCATAGCGAAAATGACAACGACAAAACAGCCTGAAACGCGTGAGGAAATGCCCACGGTCTACGAACCGCAGCAGTGGGAAGAAAAACTCTACGAATGGTGGGAGTCGCAAGGATTCTTCCGCCCCGAACAGCAAATCGAAAGCGGCCTCGCCGATCCCGACGCCCCGCCCTTCGTCATCTCCATGCCGCCCCCCAACGTTACCGGCGCCCTCCATCTCGGCCACGCCATCACCAGCGCCGTCGAGGACATGCTCATCCGCTACAATCGCATGGCTGGCCGCCCCACACTCTGGGTCCCCGGCACCGATCACGCCGGCATCGCCACCCAAAACGTCGTCGAACGAAAACTCGCCGAAAACGACACCACCCGCCACGACCTCGGCCGCGAACGCTTCCTCCATGAAGTCTGGGCCTGGAAAGACGAATACCACGGCCAGATCAGCGGCCAGCAGCGCCGCATGGGCATCTCCTGCGACTGGTCCCGCGAACGTTTCACCCTCGACGACGGCCTCAGCGACGCCGTCCTCGAAGCCTTCATCCGCCTCTACAACGACGACCTCATCTACCGCGGCAACTATCTCGTCAACTGGTGCCCGCGCTGCGAAAGCGCCATCAGCGACCTCGAAGTCGAACACGAACCACTCGATGGCAAACTCTACACCTTCCGCTACCCCCTGCGTGCATCCAACGGCGATGCCTCCCCAACCGACCACGTCGAAGTCAGCACCACCCGCCCCGAGACCATCCTCGGCGACACCGCCGTCGCCGTCCATCCCGAAGACGAGCGCTACGCCCATCTCATCGGCAGTACCGCCCTTGTGCCCATCCTTGAGCGCGAGATCCCTGTCATCGCCGACGAACACGTCGACCCGCAATTCGGCACCGGCGCCCTCAAAGTGACGCCCGGCCACGACCCCAACGACTACCTCATCGGCCAGCGCCACAACCTGCCCTTCGTCAACATCACCAACGAAGACGCCACCCTCAACGCCGCCGCCGGCCCCTATGCCGGGCTCGACCGCTTCGACGCCCGCGAAAAACTCTGGCACGACATGGACGCCGCCGGCCTCGTCGTCGGCGAAATACCGCACGTCCACGAAGTCGGCCACTGCCAGCGCTGCCACACCATCGTCGAGCCGCTCCTCAGCACCCAGTGGTTCGTCAAAGCAAAACCTCTCGCCGAAGCTGCCATCGCCGCCGTCAAGGACGGCCGCATCAAAATCGTGCCCGAACGCTTCGAACGCAGCTACTACCATTGGATGGAAAACATCCGCAACTGGTGCATCAGCCGCCAGCTATGGTGGGGACACCGCATCCCCATCTGGTACGGCCCCGACGGTCATCAGTTCGCCGCCCGCAGCCAAAGCCAAGCTCTCGAGCAGGCCATCGAATTCTACGGCCAGACTGCCGAGCTCGAACAGGACGAAGACGTCCTCGACACCTGGTTCAGCAGCGCCCTCTGGCCCTTCAGCACCCTCGGCTGGCCCCAGTTCGAAGCAATAGAAGAGAGCAACGGAGCGGACGAGTCTGACTCCTCTCTCTCCTCCGACCTCGCCCGCTACTACCCCACCACCGTGCTCGAAACCGGCTACGATATCCTCTTCTTCTGGGTCGCCCGCATGATCATGATGGGCCTCTACTTTACCGGCAAGGTGCCGTTCCACTACGTCTACCTCCACGGCCTCGTCCGCGCCGAAGACGGCCGCAAAATGAGCAAAAGCCTCGGCAACGCCCTCGACCCCCTCGACCTCATCGCCGCCTACGGCAACGATGCCCTTCGCTTCACCCTGCTCACAGGCAGCACGCCCGGCAACGACATGAAGCTCAGCGTCTCCCGCATCGAAGCCAACCGCAACTTCGCCAACAAGATCTGGAACGCCGCCCGCTTCGTGCTCATGAATCTGGATGCCGGCGAAGTTTCTCTGCACAACACGGACGGCCTCCACAGCGTCACCTACGCCCTGCCCCCCCAGAACGCACAGACGCTCGCCGACCGCTGGATCCTCAGCCGCCTGAACACCGTGCAAAACCATGTCACCCAGCTCATCGAAAACTGGCAGCTGGGCGAAGCCGGCCGCCAGCTCTACGAGTTCCTCTGGAGCGAATACTGCGACTGGTACATCGAGGCCGCCAAACCACGCCTCTACGGCGGCGACCCCGCTGCCGCCGCCGCAACCCGCCAGGTCCTCGCCTACACGCTCGAGCAGTCCCTGCGCCTGCTCCACCCCTTCATGCCCTACGTCACCGAAGCCATCTGGAGCCACCTGCCCGGCGTCCCCGAACACGCCGAAGCCCTCATGACCCAGCGTTGGGTCCAACCTGCCGAGCGCCGCGACGCCACCGCCGAAGACGAATTCGGCCGCATCCAGGAGATCGTGCGCGCCATCCGTAACGCCCGCGCCGAATACAGCGTCGAACCCGGCCGTCGCATTGCCGCCGTTTTCGCCGGCAGCGGCCGCGCCCTCGCCCAGGACAACCTAGACCTGTTCACCACCCTTGCCCGCCTCGACGAATCCCAGGTGACAGTCGAAACCAGCCCCAACGGCACCGATTCCGGTCCCTCCGTCCAGCTCTCCGCCGGCGGCATCACAACCTACCTCCCCCTCGCCGGCATGGTCGACCTCGAAGCCGAGCGCAAGCGCCTCCACAAGGAGCTCGACAACATCGACAACCAGATCAACCGCACCACCGGACTACTCGACAACGAAAACTTCATCGCCCGGGCCCCCGAGCACGTAGTCCAGCGCGAACGCGACAAACTCGAGAACCTCAATGCCCAGCGAGACCAGGTCACAGCCAGCCTGGAGCAGCTGGAATCCTAGTCTCCATTCGGCCCAATCAAATGTGGGCAAGCAGATGTGAGGATGTACAGCCGGCCAAAGGGAAAATGAATCGAACAGCGAAGGAACCGCACAAAGCTGCCTGCATCTGGTAGGGGCGCCCCTTGTGGGCGCCCTTCCTTGCTTCTTCTGGCGCTTGGACAGAATTACGTCTGCCATAGTTGCGGGCAGGGCAATCGCATCTGAATTGGTTTGCCAACATTGCCGAAGTTAGCCAGAGAGTCCACGAAAGGGATTCTCAAGGAACAGACATAGAGCCTTCACGAGGGGCAGGCACAAGGCCTGCCCCTACATTTCGGGCAGCCTCACAAGAAATTGACGCAATAGGATGCAATTGCCCTGACTGCCCTATCCCAGCCGTGGGACATCAGCGGTAAGCATATGGTATAGTGGGGCGCAACAACGAAAGGGCAGAAAATGAATTGGGCATGAAAATAGGCGAGTTGCTGTGGCCCCAGGACAGAATCGAACACATTGCGCGACACGGCATTACGATAGATGAAGTCGAGGAGGTATGCTTCGGTCGACCACTGGTTCTACGTGCAAAATCCTGAGGAGAAAATCCAGCCTACTATATTTTGGGACAAACAAATGCGGGCCGCTACCTGTTCTGTGTGGCAATTCAATTTCCTGATGGCAGAGGACTTCCTGTCACCGCCAGAGTGATGACAGGGAAGGAAAGACGGCGATATATGCAGTGGAGGAGTCGATGAACGACAATAAAATTCTGCAGACCGATTCGATCCAGGAGCTCGCCGACTTCTGGGACACACATGATCTAACCGACTTCGATGCCGAACTTGAGGAGGTGGACGAACCGGTTTTTAACTGTCAAGCCACCGTCACCGTTCGTCTTGAGCCAGACGAATCCCGGATTGTCAGGTCGCTTGCCCGGTTGCACGGAATCTCCCATGCGCAACTGATAACCCGATGGGTTGTCGAACGCATTCAGGCTTCCTCGCGATCGGCAACTTAGCACCTGTCGTCGACATACTCAACGGCGCGCAGTCTCAGGCATCGAGAATGGTGTGCGAAACTCCGGCATCGTCAGTTCGCCCGTCTTGCTGAGGTTCCCCTGCATACGCGGGGATAGACCTCTTAGGGAGACGGTTACACCTTGTTCTGCGCCTCTTGATATCCCAGGACTATTGCGTCTAATTTGGGTTGAGAAATAGGTCAGATGACGTAAGCGATACGATTTGATGCGACTGAGAGTCCTTTCACTAGACAAAGGGGGGACTCATGGCGGAGAAAAGGGGCGTATCACTGGTTGAGCACTTCGAGGAATTGGAAGATCCTCGCGTTGAACGCACAAAGTTTCATCCGTTGAGCGACATCATCGTAATTGCAATCTGTGCAGTCATATGCGGAGCGGATAACTGGGTCGAGACAGAAGAGTTTGGACACGCCAAACGGGACTGGCTGGAAGCGATGCTGGGACTACCAAACGGAATCCCATCGCATGACACCTTTGGCCGGGTCTTTGCCAGGCTGGATGCAGAGCAGTATGAGGCCTGTATTATGAAATGAGTGCAGCGCCTACATGAGTTGACGCAGGGACAGTTGCTGGCCATAGATGGGAAGACGGTTCGTCGTTCGCATGAGCGCAGGCAGAAGCGGGACCGCTGCACCTAGTCAGTGCCTGGGCAACGAGGAGTCGGCTGGTTCTGGCGCAGACCGAGGTGGCGGCAGACGCCAACGAGATCACGGCAATCCCTGAACTTCTGGAGATGTTGGAGCTATCTGGTTGAATTATGACAATCGATGCCATCGGCTGTCAGAATGCGATTGCACAACAGATCACAGAGCGCGGCGCCGACTTCGTTCTGGCCCTCAAACAGAACTGACCGCAGTTGCATGAAGCGGTCGAGACCATGTTCACACTGGAGAAACAGAACGAATTTGCCAATGTTGCCCACGATTTCCACCAGACGATAGAAAAGGACCACGGTCGCATCGAAACCAGGCGCTGTTGGGTTATCTCTGCCCCTGAATTCCTGGCCTACATGGACCCTGACCAGGAGTGGTCACAACTGCAAAGCCTGGTCAGGGTCGAAGCCAAACGACAACTGCCAGAAAGCACTTCGCATGCAACGCAATACTTCATCTCCAACTTGTCTCCCGATGCCAAATTGCTCCTGACTTCCACCCGCAGCCACTGGAGCATAGAGAACTCAGCCCACTGGGTCTTGGATGAGGACGACAGTCGCATCCGTCAGGGCCATGCGCAGCACAACCTGGCCATCCTGTGCCGCTTGGCTCTCAACCTCCTACGCCGAGAGAAGAGTGCCCAAATCGGAATTGCCGCCAAACGTAAACGAGCCGGTTTGAAAACTGACTATCTCCTCAAAGTTCTCTCCCAATAAGATGCCTATGTCCTTTTGACTAGGCTAAGGAAAGGTGGGCCAGTGTGGTAGAATCCTCAAGGAGAAAAGTGGATTTATAAAGGAGAGCAACATGGATGTGGAGACTGTTACACTTCAGTTGCCAGCCACCCTCTACGCTAAGGCAGAGGAGCTTGCAGTCGAAGCAGAGACCAACCCGGACGACCTCGTCGCAACGCTAATTGAGACAGCCCACCAGAGGCGCACTTGGTTGCGAGAATTTAAAGAGCTGCGCGAGCAAATCAAACGTGACGGCGGTTTGAGCATCGGTTCGAGCCGGGAAGAGGTCGTCGAACAATTGCGCCAGACGAGGCGTGAGATCTTTGATGCCGAGTACGCTCATCTGTATCGATAGTAGCGTCTTTATACCTGCTCTACAGGAAACCGATCCGGACTCTCTATGGTTGGTCAACGCAATAGGCGCAGATATCGCCGTGGTCATTCCCCGGTTGATAGTCCAGGAAGTGAACCGAAACCTGATTACGCCCGGCCAGGTGCGAAGATTCAATCGGCTTTTTGCTCTTTCTGATTTCGCATATGTCGTCGATGAACCAATCCCACTGAACTTGGTTGAGAAGTATGTAGGTCTTGGATTACCGGTAAAGGGCGACGCTTTCATTGGAGCCTTTGTCGAGTGGATGGACATTCCCTACTTGGTTTCAGCCAATCGCCACTTCTTGCGCGATCTACAAGTAGAATCCTATCTCGTTCTTGACCCATCCCAGTTTCGCACAAGATATCAGTCAGACGCCCTTTGACGCTTTATACTACGACTTTCAGGAAACTCTGTTCACCCTCCGACTTAGCCAAATGGGACAGGCTGAAACACGAGCAACTTACGCGGCCAGATCGTTTGTGATAATTTTGACAATGTACCTTCCCCCTGCTATACTCAATTCGGCTCTATCGAACGATGCATCGCCGTCCCGCCAGGCATTGAACCCTGTGTCGTCTTACCCGCTGGCAGGATGAGCAAGGGGCGAGATGTAGGACAGGCTTCCCGCATCTCCAAGGAGACCAGTCACAATGGCCGAAGTCAACCAGGCATGGCTCGAAAGAGTTAACCGCGCCCGGGAGTCGGCAGCCGAAAGACTCGGCGTCGATGTGAGCGAGATGCTGCCCCCCCGCGACGGCACCACCGGTGAAGCCGCAGATTCCGCGCCTGAACCGGAAGCCGCCGCCCCGCAGCCCGAACCGGCTGCCGTAGCCGCACAAACCGCGCCCGAGCCTGCCCCGCAACCCGAGCCCGCAGCAGTCGCCGAAGCCGAACCGGTCGCCGCCGCAGAGGTCGCGCCCGTCGCAGAAGCCCCGGCCGCAGTCGCCGCAGCCACAATGGAGGCGCAGACCCCAACTGCCGTCCAAAGCAACGGCAGCGCCGCCGCCGCTGCTGCAGACAGAGTCGCACCGGTAGGCCGCGCCGCCGTCCTCGAAGGCTTCGATATCGGCCAGGAAGGCATAAATCGCCGCGAATTCCTCTCCTACGCCTGGGGCGGTGCCCTGACCCTTCTGACGCTGGAAAGCGGCCTCGCAACCTACCAGTTCATGTATCCGCGCTTTCGCGAAGGTGAATTCGGCGGCGAGTTCAATCTCGGCGCCGCCAACCTGCTGCCTCAAATTGGAATCGACCCCGAAGGCAACGCGACCGGCAAATTCTGGCTAATCAATTCCGATGATGGCCCGCGCGCCCTCTATATGGTCTGTACGCATCTCGGCTGCCTGTACAAATGGGAGCCTTCCAACAACCGCTTCGAATGTCCCTGCCACGGCTCCAAGTTCAGCCGCGAAGGATACTATATCGAGGGCCCTGCACCTCGATCTCTCGACCATTTCTTGATCCAGGTCGTAGAGGGCGGTTCCGTGGTTGCCGAAACGTCCGATGCAGGCGACTTGGTCGCCGCCCCGGCCGTACCCTCTCCCGACGCTGAAATCATCGTCGACACAGGTAAACGTCTGCAGGGCAAGCCGGCTGCAATCTCGCCCGCCAAAGCTGTCGCAACACCAATCGAACTCGAATTGGATGAAGACACCGCCTTACCCGGCTGAATAAGTAGAGGAGACCTTTCCTGAGAGGAGCATCCGGCCTAAGTGACCGCCCGACCAGGCATGCAACCGCAGCAAATCCGGGGCGAAGGAACAATTTCGGAAACTGCTGACGAAGCTCTCTCGACAACTGTACAATCCGGCTCACTCGCAGATCCAGGAAACAAGAACGTCAGCCGCAGGGAGTTGCTCACCTATGTATGGGCCGGGACGGTGGCGGCTTTGACGGTGGGTAGCGGTGTCGCAGGGTATCAGTTCCTATACCCTCGTCAGCCCCGAAACGAGTTCGGAGGCAGGTTTTTTCTCGGCGCCGCCGCCGACTTACCGCTTGTCGGTAGTGACCCGCAGTTGAATGTCGATGGCAGGTTTTGGTTGGTCAATACTGATGAAGGGCCGCGTGCCTTTTTCTTTCTTTGTACACACGCCTGGGGCGTCAGATCGATTCGGTACATGTGGGATACAGCGAATGCTCGCTTTGAATGTCCCATGTGTGGGTCACGATTCAGTTGGGATGGACACTACTTTTATGGCCCTGCTCCCCGGTCCCTGGACCAATTCGTGGTCGAAATTGTCACAGGCCGCACTGTCGCGGCAAAGACGACTCTCACGGAGGACGCGGTAGAAGCTCCACGATTCGCCTCGCTTGAAGCAGAAATCGTTGTCGACACGGGCAAGACTATTCAAGGGCTGCCAAGCAAGGACAGTCCATTAGATTATCGTGGACAAAGGTAGGGCGTCCTCAACCTGAATTCATCATACCAGGAGACGTTAGATAAAGATGGGACTCCAGGAAAATATTCGCGAAAAAGGAGTTCTCGGCGCGGTCGCTGCCCAGGCCGATGACGTATTCACCCGCCTGACCGCCGGCATCGATGTCGGTGAGTTCCGACGCATGATGCAGGGCGAACCGCCCGGCCGCCCCAACCCGCGCCTGAAGCCCCATAGCGAAGGCTTCCTGCTCCACATCAAGCCCACCTACTACCACGAGAGTGTAACCCGCTTTACCCATACCTACCGCTTGGGTCTCCTCTCGACCTACCTCTTCATCGTCGAAACCATCACCGGCATTCTGTTGATGATCTGGTACGCGCCCTCGCCGGAACGCGCCTACGTAGACATGATCCTGCTCCTGACCAACATTCCCTTTGGCCAGTTCCTGCGCGATATGCACCGGCTCGGCGCCGAAGCAATGGTGGCAATCGTTACCTTACACATGGTCCGTTGCTACCTCACCGGCAGCTATAAACCGCCGCGCCAGTTTACCTGGTTCACCGGCGTGCTCCTGCTCGTGATGACTCTGTTCCTGAGCTTTTCCGGCTACCTCCTCCCATGGGACCAGCTCGCATTCTGGGCCGTCACCATCGGTACCTCCATGGCCGAGGCCGTGCCCCCCGCCGTCGTCGGCGAAACCGTCAACCTGCTCGCCCGCGGCGCCCCCGACATCGGCGCCAACGGTCTCCTGCGCTTCTACCTGCTGCACGTCCTCTTTTTGCCGCTGCTGCTGATTCTCTTCTTCTTCGTCCACTACTACAAGGTTGTCCACTTCGGCATCAGCCTCCCCGCCGACGAAGAAGAAGTAGGTGAGGACACCGCCAACCGCGTCCCCGCCGACAAGCGCGTCTACTACCTGCCCGACGTCCTCGTCGACGAGACCAGCTTCCTCACCGTCATGACCGCCCTGCTCATCGTTCTCACCGTCTTCTTCTTCCAGGCTCCCTTGGAACACATTGCCAATCCGCAATCAACGCCACTCCATACCGTCGCGCCCTGGTACTTCTACTGGCTGCAGGGGCTGCTCAAAATCGCAGACAAGTTTATCGCCGGCGTCCTGCTGCCCGGCGTCCTGCTCGTCCTGCTCATGGCCATCCCCTACCTCGACTACAACCCCAGCCGCCGCGGCAAAGACCGCAAAGTCGCCATCGTCGCCGGAATCGTCGCCGGCGCCGTCATGATTATCTGGAGCTGGATGGGCACCCCCGAATACGCCGTCGAAGGCGCCCCCTCGGTCGAAATCGTTCAGGATGTGATGCCCGAAGAAGGTTCAGGCCTCTCCCGTGAAATTGGCTATAAACATCTCCCTCTCGGAGTCTGGCGCACCGATGAAGAGTACGACGTGCATGACCACGAATTTCTCGAACTCATGCACGAATTCGAAAACTCCGTCGATTACTACCGCCGCACAGACCCCGACTTCAACGCGCCCATCGGCATCCTGACGATAACCCAGGCCCAACCCAAGCTGAAGAAGCTGAACTGGGAGATCACCTGGTTCAACGCCCAGGGAGAGGAAGGCTACTATGAAAAGACCTTCTGGCTGCACGAGGACTCCCTCTACTGGGAACAGTACGGCTGGAAACACCTCTTCCTCGGTCAAGTCGCCGACGGCTGGAAGAGTCTGTCCGGCGCTCTTGTAGGAGAGTAATACAGCAACTATGCATCGTCTCTACACTAGGTCCCCGATCGCCAAAATTATGTGGGGCATTCTGTCCTCACTCGTCGGCATCATCGTCCTTCTGATGGTCTTGGTTAGCGAGAACCCGCGCATGGAAGCGCAGACCATCAACTGGGAAGGCCGCTCCATCGAAAACGGCGCCAAACTGTTCGCCGACAACTGCCTCATCTGCCACGGACCCGACGGCCAGGGAATCCTTGGCAAGGGTCCGGGTCTGAACAGCTACTACTTCTTCACCGACACCGGTCGCCTTAAGGACGTTGGTTGGGTCGGCTCGCTCGAAGACTACGTCAAACTGACCATCTCCGCCGGCCGCCCCAGCAAAACCGACAGCCAGTGGCCTGAGGTCATGCCCACTTGGGGAGGGCAATTCGGTGGGCCGATGCGCGGCGACCAAGTGATAGATCTGACCAAATTCGTGATGAACTGGAAAGAATCTGCCCTCGCCCAAACACCGGACGAAGACCCATTCCAACCCTTCGATGACGTCTTCAAACCGGCCGAATTCCAGAACACGGCCCACATCCTGCTCAGTGAAGAAGAGCAGGCCGCCGCCCTCGAAGAGTACAGAGCCCGCAACATCCGCTCGCCCCAGGAGATCTGGACGGGCGAAGCCTGCTTCGCCTGCCACAACCTCGAAGAAAGACAGGTCGATCTCTACGGACAGAACGGCCCCAACTTTGCCGACCTGTACGAACGCGCCGGCACCCGCGTCGAAGGCATGACCGCCGAAGAATACGTCTACGAGAGCATCGTCAATCCTACTGCCTTCGTAGTCGAAACCTACGAGCAAGCCGGCCAGATGCCGCAGAATTTCGCCGAAAAGTTGAGCGAAGACGAGATCCAGGCCCTCGTAGCCTGGCTGCTCAATCCCGACCGGGAGCAATAACCGAGGAGCAAAGAGCGAGGGGAGTGGAGTGGCTTCCTCGCTCCGGCTCCCCCCGGAACCTACCCCCATCTTCTCGAAGAGTCCTTCTCTTTTCTCCTCTCCGTCAGAAACATCCCATTCAGAGGCTGTTGCGTGAAAAACGCAAGACCGCAGCGTTTCCGAAACCGCCGTCACGCCGGCACGCTGCTCGGGGCCATGCTCCGGGAGTTAGAGGCTGTCAACCCCCTTGTCCTCGGCCTCCTGCGCGGTGGTGTACCCGTCGCCAGCGAGGTCGCCCGTGCCCTCAATGCCCCTCTCGACGTCTGGCTCGTCCGCAAGCTCGGCGTCCCCGGCCAGACCGAGCTGGCTTTCGGCGCCATCGCCGAAGGCGGTGTCCAGGTCATCAACCAGAAAGTTGTCAAACAGCAGCAGCTGGGCAAAGACCGAATCCGGAAGATCTCCCGACACCAACAGCGTGAACTCTCCCGTCGAGCCCGACTGTTCCGCCGCGGCCGCCCACCCGCCCCTATCAAGGACCGTACCGTCTTCCTCATCGACGACGGCTTGGCCACCGGGGCCTCCATGCGCGCCGCCATCCAGGCCCTGATCCAGCGCGAACCGCGTGAAATCGTTCCCGCTGTCCCCGTCGCGCCCGCCAGCACCATCGCCCAACTGCAGACCCAGCCTACCCCGCCGGCCGGCAACACAGAGCCCGCGGTAACCAGCCTTGTCAGCCAGGTCGTCGCCCTGCTTTCACCCTCCCCGTTCTGGGGAGTTGGCGCCTGGTACCACGACTTTCGCCAGGTCAGAGACTCGGAGGTCATCCAGCTTCTTGAAGCCCATGCCCGTTCTGGAACTGCGCTACTGTAACTCGCCCTGGCTCTTTCGCCTGCGCACTCTCCCGTCCAGGTAACCGCAAATGCCGAAGAGTCTTCCGTTCGAAAAACCAAGGTTTCTCTGTGTCAACATCGGTCGGGCTTCTTTCGACGAGGTAAATCCCGTCTGCCGCCAATACTCTTCACGCAATTTACTCTATTTTCACGCGCCAGTCATCTCCCCCTCTATGCAATACAATACATTCAAAATACGGCTTCAAAATTCTACCGCATACTTGATCCCATTTTTTGGCAATTTGACACCCTTACCAGTAGCCATATAATCTACACAATCCCCCCAAGTTCATCGGTGGGCGTTCAAAATCCAAAGGAGACGCAACCATGCAACGTTCGTTATCAAGACGTGATTTCTTGAAAACCGCGGCCTTGACAGGTGGCGCGGCCGCATTGGCTGCCTGCGTAGCCCCTGCTGCCCCGGGCTCTGAAGGAGCGGAGAGCGAGGCCGCCATGGCCCCCGTCGAAATCCAATGGTGGTCCTTCCCCCTCGGCCTTCCCGGCGATATCCTTCCTCACGGAACTTGGGAACAGGAAAAAGCAAACGAATACAGCGATATGACCGAAGGCGTTACCATCAGCTACCAGGCCGTTGGATGGGACTCGATTGTCAAAGTTCAGACCTCTATCGCATCCGGCAATCCTCCCCACACAGTCCTGCGCGCCAGCGTTGACGGTATCATCCAGGCTCTGCAATCCGACGTCGCCGTGGAGATCGAGCTCCCTCAGGAGTTCCAGGATGACCTGCCCGCAGGTTGGTACGAAGGCATGCACTTCCGCGGCAAGAACTACATGGTGCCCTTCTACACCCTCGCCAACGGCATGGCCCTCAACCTCGATATCGTCGCCGAGGCCGGCGCAGATCACCTGCTTCCCCAGGCCCCCGAGCGGACTTGGAACTTCGACGACTACCTCACCATGATGCAGGCCTGCACCTTCGAACGCGATGACGGCTCACAGGTCTGGGGCGCCGTCTTCTCCGCCGCCGAAACAAACCCCTTCTTCTACTGGCCCGATCAGGTTCTCAGCTGGAACTGGGGAACCGATACCGTAGAACTCCGAGACGGCGAATGGGTCTGCAAGTTGGCCGAAGAGGAGGGTATCGCTTGGCTGCAATGGCTGCAGGATCTCTACTTCGTCCATGGTGTCATCCCCAACCCCAACGGCCTCAGCGCCAGCCGCTGGGACTACTTCTTCCAGAAGTCCCTCCTCGGCGGTATCGGCCCCAGCATCGGCTGGTCACAGCGTCCCGGCGTCGAAGTCGATCCCGATACCTTGGTCGTCACAGATACCGAGCGCGACATAAGATGGATCTTTGTCCAGCCCCCCACCAACCCGGGTGTACCGCACTCCCTCTACTGGGGCGGCCCCATGCTCGATGTCAATTCGATCGTCTACCGCGCCGGCGGAGCCAACGAAATCGACCCGTCCATCGACTTTGCGCTCTGGCTCTCCAATCGGGAAAATCAGAAGTGGATAGCACAGTACCTGCTGCCCGCTCGCGTCTCTGCAGTTGAAGGCGTCACCAACCCCATGCTGGAATGGCACTACGAGCACTACATTCCCTACGGACGGCAGAGAGCCTCCGCCCACGGTGGCCGCGCACGTGAGACCGTCGAACAGCTCGAGCTCGTGCATCAGAAGATCTTCCTGCCTGTTCCACCGGAAGAGGCTGTACAGGATTTCTGCACCACCATCGCAAACCTGGAATGGTACGTGTAGAGTTTCAATACAAGCACTGCGTATTGCACTCACCTTAGGGTCGCCCTGCAATACGCAGTGCCCCCACAAAAAAATGACAGATCGAGTAGATAAAATCGACAGCGGCCTGCGAATAGGGCCAAAGACGTTCCCGTGGCCGCGCTTGACAATCGCCCAGTCGGAAAAGCTGTGGGGCTACCTCCTCATCATGCCCTTCATGGCCTTCTTCGTCGTCTTCTTCCTCCTTCCCTACGGCATGGTAATCTGGTTGAGCGTCGTCGACTGGCATCCCCGCGGCGTCACTGAGTACGTGGGCCTCCAGAACTACGCCGATGTCGTCGAAATGCCCAGCGCGCAGAAGTCCATGGTCAACTCCTTCTATTACGCGTTGATGGTCGTCCCCATCTCGACAGCCCTCTCGCTTCTGACAGCTATACTTATCGTTTCACTTCGCAGCAGTTCATTGCGCGGCTTTTTCCAGGCCGCCTTCTACCTGCCAGGCGTGATCTCCGGGCTTGCCGTAGCAATAATCTGGCGCTTTGTCTTTGATTTTCATGTAGGCGTCCTCAATTACGCACTCTCACTCGTCAAATTGGAACCGGTCAACTGGCTGGGTAGCATCTATGCCGCCCTTCCCTCCCTCGCCGGCATGGCCATAGTCTCCAGTAACGGCGTCGCCATCATTATCTTCTGCGCCGCCCTCCTCAGCATCCCTTCCAGCCTCTACGACGCAGCCGCCGTGGATGGCGCCGCCTTCTGGCGCAAGCACTGGTCGATCACCCTGCCGCTCCTGACACCCGCAATGCTCTACGTGATCGTCGTCTCCACCCTCGGCGCCCTTCAGGTCTTCGTGCCCATCTACGTTCTGACGCGCGGCGGCCCTGTACACAGCACCATCACCGTCGGCTACTATATCTACAACCAGCTGATCTTCTATGCCAACGCCGGCACCGCCGCCGCCGCCGGACTGCTGCTCCTCGTGGCAACCGTCGGCTTTACCATTTTCCAGTTCCGTCGCTTTTCCCAGGTTGTGGAATTCTGAACCGAAGGTCCGAACATGGCAACACAATCCCGGCTCAACAGACAGACGCCTTCACTATTGGAACTGCTGCAACTGCGCCTGCTCCCGGAAGGATCGGCCAGCGCACTACGCTACCTCGCGCTCCTCATGATCCTCGTGCTTGCCGCAGTTTCCCTGTTCCCGCTCTACTGGGCCCTGATCACCAGCTTCAAGCACCCCTCCGAAGTCGCTACAATTCCCCCCTCTTTTGTTCTGACTCGGCCCGTCCTCAAAAACTACATCGACCTCTTGACCGGCAGCGGCGTTGCCAACTCGCCTGTCCTCAAGTGGTTCTGGAACAGCGTCTTCACCGGCGCAGCCTTCACCCTGGGCGTCGTCCTCGTGGCCTCCCTTGCCGGCTACAGTTTCGCCCGCAAGCAGTTTCCCGGCCGCGACAAACTGTTCTGGCTCATTATCTCCACCATGCTTGTCCCGGCTTGGTCGACATTGATCGCCTCCTACGTCCTCACCTTGAAACTGGGCATGCACGACACCTACTGGGCCCTGATCCTGCCCGGCCTGGCCTCTCCCTTCGCACTCTTCCTCTTCCGCCAGTTCGCTGTGACCCTTCCGGACGAACTTTTCCAGGCCGCCCGCATCGACGGTGCTCACGAGCTCCAGCTTTGGTGGCTGATTACTATCCCGCTATCCAGACCCGTTCTCGCTACCCTCGGCATCTTTACCTTTACCTACCACTGGAACGACTTCCTCTGGCCTCTGCTGGTCCTGAACAAACCACAGATCTACACCATGCCAGTCGGCGTATCCATCATCATGTTCCAGTTGAAAGGCACCGGTCCCGCCTATGGAATCGGTATGTCGGCCGCCATTCTCATGTCCGTTCTTCCCATCGTCGCATTCATACTGATGCAAAAGCAGATGATTCAGGGGATCACCATCGGGTCACTGAAGGGATAGGTAAGCCAGCCTACTCGCGAGGAGCTTTCTATGGATTACAGTCACATTGAGAAACCGGACCTGGGCTATCGCTATGAGTTCAGCATCGATGAACTCGATGCCATGAACGAATGTGTTGAAGCGCACGGCTTCGCCATCATAAAGAACGTTTTGACCGAGGAGCTGGTGGAAGACCTCAGGAAGTCCGTTGTGGAGGTCCTCGATCCCGACGGCACGCTGGGCGCGGGCAACAGCTTTACCCACACCGCTTTCGTCGAGCATTCCCCCGCCTCCTGGAAACTGTTCGACCACGAGCCCTTCATGCGCGTGAACCGCTTCTACTGCGGCGATGGCGGCCTGACAATTCACCGCTCCGCCGCCATCATCCGCAATCCCGGCTCCGATCCGCTCGGTTGGCACACCGACTGGCATGGATTTGCCGAGGGTCCTCCGCAGAACGCGGGAGATGTGCTCAATAAATTTAGCTTGCCTTCCGGGCTCTGGTTCTACATCACCGGCTCCTTCCCCAAGCACGGCGGCCTCGCCGTCATCGCGGATTCGCACGGGTTGGACTGGGAAGGGCCCGAGGGATTCCAGCTGACCCCGGACAAGCGCTCATTCCACCCCATCGGTACAGAGCCGCATAACTACGTCGGCTTCGACGTGCCCGGCATGGTACCCCTCTTCGGAGAGCCAACCGACCAGCTCGTCTTCGCCACCCGCACCTACCACGCCGCCTTCCCCAATCGCATCGACCGCGTCCGCCTCTCCTGCGGCGTCGGCTTCCGCCCCAAGGCATACAAGATCGACGCGCCCTGGCCGCTTCCTGATACCGCCAAGGCCTTCATAAAGGCCCTACCCGAGCGTTATCAGCACTATGTGGAGGAATATACCGGCATCCAGAACGACTGGCGGCCCGACGATGCCGAACCGCAAGCCGACGCCATGATGGGGTAGTGCAGAGCGTTCAGCAGCGCTTGGCGACGCGAAGCTGCTTCCCCACAATCAATGACTGCTTTTTCTGGTAGGCGGCTGCGCTTTTCAGGGCGTGGCCGTCGTGCCAGTGCATGTACGTCTTCTTCGGCCGGAGAACTGAATGGACTACAGCCACTTCCAAAAGCCCGATCTGGGCTACCGCTACGAATTCACACTCGACGAACCGGACGCCGCCCACCATTGCGTCGAGGCGCACGGCTTTGCCATCATCAAGAAAGTCCTCTCAGATGAACTGGTGCAGGAGCTCCAGGAGTCCGTCAAAAAGATTCTTGACCCGGATGACACTTTGGGAGAGGGAAACAGCTTCACCCATTCCTCCTTCATCGAACAATCTCCGGCCATGTGGAAGTTGCTCGACAATGACCCCTACATGCGCGCACAGCGCACCTTGTGCCAGTCCGAGGACCTGTCCATCCTCCGCTCTGCAGCAATCCTGCGCAATCCCGGCTCCGCACCGCTCGCATGGCACTCCGACTTCTGCGGCTTCTCCAACGGCCCCCGCACCTTCTCAGGCGACGTACTCAACCGCGGCCCTTGGCCGTCCGGCCTCTGGTTCTATATCACCGGCTCCAATCCCGAACATGGCGGCCTGGCACTCATCGAAGACTCCCACCGCAAGGACTGGACCCCGCCCGATGGTTTCCAATTCACGCCGGATCGACGATCCTTTCACAAAGAGGGGACCCATCCAGAAAGGTACGTCGGTTTCGACGTGCCCGGCCTGGTGCCTATCTTCACCGATCCCTTCGACCAGATCGTATTCGCGTCCCGCACCTACCACGCCGCCTTCCCCAATCGGACAAATCGCGTCCGGCTCTCCTGCGCCATCATCTACCGCCCGCGTGATTTCAAAATTGAAGCCCCGTGGCCACTCTCGCACGACGCACAGGCCTTCCTTAAGGCTCTCCCCAAACGATTGCAGCCCTTTGTTGAAGGCTACGTCGGCATCGACGATGACTGGAGTGGCGATGATGCTATGATGGGATAATGAATCGGGCGCGTTTGAGTGCCGCCGAGACGCCCTTCCGCAAGCCGCCGCGCTTGGAAGCGGTTCTGAAACGTGTGCCTTAAGCCTGGAGTCGGCCGAGAGTCGAGCATGCCTGGGCCCCAAATGGCCGGGCCGGCACGTCACCACCTCAAGCCTTACCTTAGAAGGAGTTTTGAATGGACTACAGCCACATACAGAAGCCGGAGCTGGGTTACCAATATGAGTTCACGCTGGACGAGCTGGACGCCGCCCAGGAATGTGTCGAAGCCCACGGCTTTGCCATCGTCAAGAATGTCCTCTCGGATGAACTCGTTGTAGAACTCCAGGAATCGGTCAAGCAGGTGATCGACCCCGACGACTCGCTCGGCGAAGGCAACAGCTTCACCCACACATCCTTCATCGAACACTCTCCCGCAATGTGGAAAATGTTCGACCACGAACCCTTCATGCGCGCCCAGCGCGTCTTCTGCCAGGCCGATGAGCTCACCATCAACCGCACCGCCGCCATCATCCGCAACCCCGGCTCCGACCCTCTCACCTGGCACTCCGACTTCTGCGGCTTCACCGACGGCCCGCCCACCTTCTCAGGTGACATACTCAACCGCGGCCCCTGGCCCTCCGGCCTCTGGTTCTACATCACCGGCTCACACCCCAGGCACGGCGGACTGGCCGTGGTCGAAGACTCCCATGTCGAAGGCTGGGAAGGGCCCGAGGGCTTCCAGCTCACCCCCGACCAGCGCTCCTTCCATCGCATCGGGACCGAGCCCAAGGGCTACGTCGGCTTCGACTTTCCCGGCATGGTGCCTCTCTTCACCGACCCGGGAGACGAAATAATCTTCGCCTCCCGCACCTATCACTCAGCCTTCCCCAACCGCATCGACCGCGTTCGCCTCTCCTGTGGCATCGGGCTGCGACCGCGCGACTACCCCGTCAACGCCCCTTGGGCGCTGTCAGAGGACGCCAGGACCTTCATGAAAGCCTTTCCGGATCACCTCCAGCCCCTTGTCAAGGACTATGTCGGTATCGACACTGAATGGAGTGGCGATGACGCCATGATGGGGTAGAAGCTGAGATTTCTGCTTCCGCTCGCCTCTACGTAGGTCTGAAGCGCCCACTTTTCCTGCTCTCGCGGCAGGCGGTCTCCTGAGCAAAATGGAATCCCCAAACAAAAGGCGGCTGGCACTTGGCCAGCCGCCTTGTCATCGCCAACTCCACTACCGCTTACGCAGAGCTCTTCTCCATCCTCACCGAAGCCACCCGCCTCCCGTCCAGTGCAAACTCTGCACCCGAACCGGCCCCGCGAAATCCCAGCGACTCAAACCAGGACTGTTTCTCTTCATCCTCAACCGAGACGACGGCATAGCACCCGCCCTCGCCCAGTTCCTGAGACCTGCCTACCGCCGCCTGCACAAGCCCTTCCCAGACTTCCCCAAAGCGGCCGTGCGCAAACGCGTCAATCTGGAACGCACCCCCCTCATCCCTGCGCGCCGTCGACAACCCGACCACCTTCCCCTCCGCCGTCCTCGCCGCAAACCAGGCGCCGCCCCCCGTCCCCATCCGCTCATAGCGCACATACAGCCCCATACACGAATTCTGCGTAGCATAGCGAGTGGAGCACACGCCTGTATTCGCGTCCATCACCTGCCAGTCATGCGGGCAAAGGATCAGCGGGATCATCGGAATACGGTCCGCCGGCGACGCCTCCACCACCGTTGCTCCTTCACCCGAAAAGTAGTTCACCAGGAAAGCCTCAGGAGATTCCCCGCTCAATATATTCGCCATCACATTGGCTCCGGCCAGCTTGCGCCACCCAAGCCGGTGATAGACCCGCGCCGCCGCCGGGTTGACCGTGCCCAGGAAAAACGCCTCACCGCCTGCCGCACGAAACTCCTCCACGGCCCAGCTGCACAGTTCGGTCGCTAAGCCCCTGCCCCGAAACTGCGGGTCCGTGGCCACTTCACTGAATCCTGCCAGACTCGGCACCACTTTCGACTGCATCGTGAAGCACGTGCTTGCCAGCCGTCCTTCTTCCCTTCGCAAGTAGAGAGTGCCCCCGCTATAGGCATCTTCAGCGCCAAGAAAGACTTCACGCGCAATGTCTGGCAATACCTCCCCAAAAATCGACGCCCAAAATGGGAAAAGCTCGTCAATCAACTCTTCAGAGATCGGCACTTCGTATCGCATCCGTTTCAACTCCTCTTAGTACATCTCAACTGAAAGGATATCGAAGTAACCTGCTCGCGACTCATGTCAATGTTGTCCAAGAACCGACATGGAAATCCGGAACTACAAGAATGGCCCCAGGAGACGGTTGTGCTTCCACCCCAGGTTAGCCAGCCAAATATCGGTCTCACAAATCGCTCCCCCGCCGGATCGCATCCGCGCCGAACCTCTTCCGCAGCCCTTTCACAGCCTCGTTCAGCTGGTCCTCTTTGGCCCGCGCCTCCGGGTCCGCCGCCATATCGAAAATGCTCATCTGCCTTACCGCCGGAACCAGACCGCTGCACCCCACCCCAATCAACCGTACCGCCGCCCCCTCAGGCCGGTTCGACGCCAGCAGGTCTGAAGCGATTCCGTAGATCTCCTCTTCGTCCTCCACGGGATGTGAGGGCGTAGTCTGCCGTGTCAGCGTGGTGAAGTCAGCCCAGCGCAACTTCAATATGACGGTCCGCGCCGCCAACCCGCTGCCCCGCAAGCGCGCCCCAACCCGCCCTGCCTGATGCCGCAACGCCCTTCTCAACGTCTCCGTATCAACCACATCCTCCGCGAATGTCGTCTCCTGGCTGATAGACTTGGCCTCGCGCTCCGTAACAACCGGCCGCTCATCAAGCCCCTGCGCCTGCCTGTACAGATCCCGGCCCAGCTTGCCCAGCTGCCGCGCCAGCCCCTCCGCAGACCCCGCCAGCACATCACTGACCTTGTGAATGCCCATCTCAGCCAGCCGCTCCCGCGTACGCGGACCGACCCCCCACAGCGCATCCACCGCAAGCGGCGCCAGAAACTCGGCCTCCCTACCCGGCGCCACCACCTGGATCGCCCTGGGGTAATCGCCCGTCTGGACTTCCGCCTTCCCAACATCCGTGGCGATCTTGGCCACCAGCTTATTCGTCGCCACACCCAGCGAAGAGGGAAGTCCCAGCTGCTCCGCAACCTGCGCCTGCAACCTCTTCGCCAGCACGGAAGCGTACTCAGGCCGCTCCGTCACCTCAAGAAACGCTTCGTCGATCGACAACTGCTCCACCAGCGGGGTCATACTGTGCAGAATCCCCATCACCCGCCCCGACACCTGTCCATACTCTCGCATATCCGGCGGCAGCACCCGCAGCTCCGGACACAATCTCATCGCCTGCGCCATCCCCATCGCCGACCGGACGCCGAACTGTCGCGCCGCGTAGGAGCAGGATGCCACAACCCCCCGGCTCTCCGGCCGCCCGCCCACCGCAAACGCGACTCCCTTCAGCTCAGGGTGCCGCAACTCTTCAACCGCACAGTAAAAGGCGTCGAGATCGAAGTGGATAATCTTGCGAACCATCCCAGTCGCCCCCAGCTGCCTCCCGCACATCGCACGTCCCATCCCGCCCGTATTTTAGCACAACCGCCTTCCCCCCTTTTGGCGACTTTCAAAGAGGCCGGATATGATACGCCTCAAGAGAGGGGAACGCGTCAACCGAACAAGACGCAAACTTGGGCAAATGGCAACCTCCCCCCTCGTCCACCACTCCCCTTGCAAAGGCTGATCACATGAGGGACATGCCGCGCAGTAGTCCTTTCGCCCCGGCTTCGTCACAAGGCGGGGACAGTTCCGGCAACGCACGCGGCACCGCGCTCCTCATCTGCCTCCTGATGATAGACAGCCTGCACTACGTATTTGCCCGCCTCGTCTTTCCCTACATCGAGCCCGCATTGGGCGCCTTCTACATAATCGCCGTCGCCCTCGTCGAAGTCGGCATCATTGGCCTTGTAACGCGCAGACTGAGTCTCGATCCCCTGCGTCGCATGTGGCCCACATTCCTTGCCATCGGCATGTGCGTGGCCGTCAGCACAAGACTCAACTATGAGGCCATGGCCTATATCGACCCCGGCGTCGCTGCCATGGTCGGCAAGATGACGGTCCTCTTCAGCCTCGGATTCGGCCTCCTCTGGCTGGGCGAACGCTTCACCCTGATGCAAGGAGTCGGCTCCGCAATCGCCGTCGTCGGCCTCGCCGTCATCTCCTTCCAGCCCGGCGACTACCTCGGCATCGGCGCCATGATGATACTCTTCTCGACCTTCATCTACGCCCTCCACGCCGCCCTCACCAAACGCAACATGGGCGAAGTCGACCTGCTCAACTTCTTCTTCTACCGCCTCCTCCTCACCGCCGCCTTCCTCGCCCTCTTCAACCTCGCCCGCGGAAACTTCGCGCTCCCCTCGGCCCAGGCATTTCCCATCCTCCTGCTCGTCGGCACCGTCGACGTCGTCGTCAGCCGTTTCCTCTACTACTGGACCCTGCGCAAACTCGACATGAGCATCTTCGCCATTGCCCTGGCAGCCAGCCCCGTCGCCGCCGTACTCTGGTCCCAGCTCCTCTTCGACGTCTTCCCGACGCCCCAGCAGCTCCTGGGAGGCTTCGCCATCCTCTGCGGCGTCGCCGTCGTCACCTCCGCGCCCGTCCTCGAACGAAGAATCCGCCGCCGCGCCGAAGCCGCCGACGCCCCCTCCTGACAGCCCTACCATCTATTCTCCAACACTGCTCAAAGCCATTTCCAGTCCGCGCCCTCCACCACCCATGCTCGCCAAGCCCTATCTCTGACCACTGACCACTGACCACTGACCACTGCAGTTCCGGGCGGTCGGGCCTAGTCGGCCCTCCCTTGTGCGGGGGCTCCGCCCCCGCAACGCCCCCTCTCCTACAACACGCCTAAAGGACCTGGTGCCGTCCAGCCAGCGGGTGCCAATGCAACCGGACAAGACCCGCCAGCGCTCCGGACTTGGCCGGTTCAGAGCAGCTGCCTCGGCAGGCAGGCGTCCGGCTTACCAGACGAGGAAAGCCCCAATCGGGCCCTCCACACGGCGCCAAGTCCATCGAGAGCCGCTACAAGAGTCCCCACCATCCGGCAATCCCAAGTCCGGACAGACCGATTCACAAAAACGGTTCGAAAGTCTCTTTCCAGCGAAAGGGGGAACGCAGAGGTCCGAGAGCCCCTCTCGCGGACTGGTTCGTCTATGGGAGCTTTCTGTTCAGGGGGAGTGCTGCCCAAAAGAGGAGTGGGTGCCTGAAAACAGCGGTTGCGGCCTGCGCAAAGGGTACAACGCTCTCAACGGCAGCCGCCTATTACAACGATAAACTCGCCCAGCAACTTCCTGTCCGCGACCGTCTCCAGCAGGGAACCGACTGTTCCACGCTGCACCCTTTCGTGCAGCTTCGTCAAATCGTTCGCCACAGCGGCCGGACGGTCACCGTACACCGACAATGCATCCTTCAGAAATGCCCCCAGCCGGTGCTGGCTCTCGTAAAAGACCAGCGTGTGCGGCGAGTCAGCGTCCACCTCCAGAAACCGTCGCCGTGCCGCCGTTCTCCGCGGTGCAAAGCCCCGAAATGTAAAACTGTGCAACGGCAGCCCCGAGAGAATCAGCGCCGTGATCAGACCCGTCGGTCCCGGAATTGCCGAAACCGGCAACCTCTCCTCCAGCGCCCGCCGCACCGCCGTAAAACCCGGATCGGAGATACCCGGCGTGCCCGCGTTAGTCACCACCGCCACCGAACGCCCGCCCCGCAGCGCGCCGACGATCCGCTCTACCGCCTGCTGTTCATTGTGCTCGTGGTAGGAAAACTGGGGAGTGTCGATTCCGTGGTGCTTCAGCAACCGGCCCGTCTTGCGCGTGTCCTCTGCCGCGATAAGATCGACTGATCGCAGCGTCTCCAGGGCTCGCAAGGATATATCGCCGAGGTTGCCAATCGGCGTGGCCACCAGATAAAGCATTTCAGCTTGTCAACCACGCAGCCGGTATTTCCCTCTGTGCGTCTTCCTCAATTCGGGCTGCCCGGAATCCGCAGCTCCAGTTCGCTCTGAAGAGGGAATCTGACTTTATCCTCATTTCCCGGCCGCAAACTCTTCAACCGCAGCAAAAAGCCGCTCCAGATCAGAAGGCCACACCTCGCCCATATGGCCGATTCGGAACGCCTTGCCCCTGTAGGGCCCGTAACCGCCGGCGACCTGCATCTCTCGCTCTCCCAAAAATCGCGAGAGTTCGCCCAAATCCAGCCCTCGGCCGTTCTCAACAGTCGTCACCGTATCCGACTCGTACCCACTCTCCGCCATCAGACCGAAGCCTTTATCCGCCGCCCATTCGCGGCTCATCTGCCCGCAGAAGGCGTGACGGGCGTAACGGGCCTCCAGCCCCTCTGCGAATATCCGGTCAAGCTGTACGCTCAGCGCACGCATCAGAGAGATGGCCGGCGTGGCAGGAGTCGTGCTCCGCTGCCGGTACTTGTCCAGCTGCAGGAAATCGAAATACCAGCCGCGATGGGGAACCGTAGCCGCACGCGCCATCAACCGGTCGCTCACTGCCGCAAACGCCAGCCCCGGCGGCACCGCCAGCGCCTTCTGCGAGGAGGTCAGAAGCAAATCCAGCCCCCACTCGTCAAAAGGCAGCTTCACGCCGCTGAACGAAGACACCGCATCCACCAGCACAAGCGTCTCCGGGCTGACTCGCCGCACACTCGCCGCGATCGCATCGATCGGGCTCGCCGCGCCCGTGCTCGTCTCATTGTGAACGACCGTGATCGCGTCCACCGGGCCGTCCCCAAGCGCCCCCCGCAGCGCCTCCTCAACCTGCTCCGGCTTGACCGCCGTGCACCACGGCACTTCCACCGCGATCGCCTCCTTGCCGCATCCAATCGAAACGTCATGCCATCTCTGGCTGAACGCCCCATTGACAAAGTTGATCACCCGACCGCCCACAGCGTTCCGGATAGCCGCCTCCTGCAGCCCGGAGCCCGACGCCGCAACCGTAAAGACCCGCGCCTCCGTACAATACAACGCCTGCAGTTGCTCGCTGCACTTCCCGAAAAGCGATTCCAGCTCCTCGCTGCGGTGACCGATCATCGGCGCGCCCTGCGCCGCCAGCGTCGCCGGATGCACGTCGGTCGGTCCCGGCACAAACAGCCTCTGCGGCGGCTTATCCGCAGGTGTCACAAAATCGGCCCTCTCCCACCCAGCCTTCGCCGTGCCGTCAGTGGCTTCACTATTTCGAACTGTCGCAGTCATCGATTTCAGTTTCCTCTGGAGTAGTGGACTCGCCACAACGGAAATAGTAGACCGGCCGGGAACTGTCGGTCGCCCGCCTTCAGCTGCACGCCGGACGGCAACCGTGCCTCCCTACCCCTCCACCGGCTCCACGCAGCCCGGCTCGTCGTTGCGCGGGTTGTTCACCGTCCTGCTCACAGCCACGGCCTCCATCTCCCCGCCCTCGTAAGGCCGCATCAGGTGTAGCAGCGTATCCGCCTTCTGCACGCTCGCATCCAGCCACTCGTCGTAGTCCTCCCGGTCGAGTATAACCGGCATGCGATGGTGAAGCGGCGCCATGAACGCATTCGCATCCGTCGTCAACAGAGTGCACGACTCGATCACCGAGCCGTCCTGCTCCCAGTGTTCCCACAGCCCCGCAATCCCGAAAACCTCGCCCGATGCCAGACCGATAAGATAAGGCTGCTTGCCGTCTTTCACCTTCTTCCACTCATAGAACCCATCCGCCGGCACAACACAGCGCCGGTACTTGTAAGCCGCCCGGAACGAGGGCTTCTCCGCCGCCGTCTCCGACCGCGCATTGATCATCCTGCTCCCGATCTTGGGGTCCTTCGCCCAAAAGGGGATCAACCCCCAATTCAGAAAGGTCGCCTCACGCATACCGCCGTGCGGATTCGGCCGCACCGCCAGCACCGGCTGAGTCGGCGCAATGTTGTACCGCGGCCCCGTCCGCGGCGCCTCATCCAGCTCAAACAACATCTGCAAATTCTGCGGCGAAGCCCGCAACACAAATCGACCGCACATCGCTGCCTCCCTGTTTATCCCCGCTCCATCAACTCCTGCCCAATCCCCTTCCGATCTTAGCCACAGCCCCCCTCCCCTGTCAACAAACGCCCCCACCAATCGCACCCCACCCCGCCTTCCCCATGCCCCACTCCTAACCACTGACCACTGACTACTGACTACTGACTACTGACCACTGACCACTGCAGTCCCAGTTTGACGGTTCTCCATCCACCGGGTAGCATAGCGGGCAGTGTGCCGCAGACTATCTCCTGCACAATAGCTCAATGCCCATGCGCCTCGCCGTCCTCGCCGACATCCACGGAAACCTGCCCGCGCTGCAAGCCGTCCTGACCGAACTGGAAAGGCTCCAGCCCGACTTCGTCGTCCTCGACGGCGACCTGATCAACCCCATGCCCTTCAACAACGGCGTCGTCGACGTCGTCCGCTCTTCCGACTGGGCCGTAGTCCGCGGCAACCACGAATTCTACCTCCTCGACTTTGGCACCGAACGTGCTCCCCAGGGCGCCGGCGACTCCGAACGCTGGGGCAGCCTTCACTGGCTTGTCAAACGAGTCGGCACCCAGCAGGCCAACTACCTCGCCGCACTGCCCGATGAGCTGCGACTTCTATTCCCCGGCGCACAGCCCATCCGCGTCGCGCACGGTGTGCCCGGCCGCAATCGCGTCGGCTTCTACCAGAACATGCCCGACGAGAAAGTCATCGCCGAAATCGACCCAATAAAAGAGCGTAACGTCATCTCTGCCCATACCCACGTACAGGTCGACAGACACCTCTACAAGCCCGATTCGGATGATCCCATGACCCATCCCCACGAGAGCGGTGCTCTCTTTAGTGGCGCTGGCCCCCTCCAGCCCCCGGCACCCCCCGCCGAAACCTGCCGTCACTGGCACCTCATGAATCCCGGCAGCATAGGTCTCCCCCTTAACGGCGACCCCGCCGCCCAGTTCGCCCTCATGGAATCGGTACCCGAAAGCGAGCAACCCGGCGGCTGGCGCGTGCAGCACCACCGCGTACCCTATGACCGCCGCCCAGTCCTTGAGGCCTTCTCCAGCGAAGGGCTGCTCGAGGCCGGCGGCGTAATTGCCCAGCTCTTCTACTGGGAGCTGGTCACAGCCGAACCCGAGATCATCAACTACTTCCGCTGGTGCTGGGCCAACGGACACGACCCCGACGCCGAAGACATCCGGCACTCCTTTATCGCCTACAGCCAAGCCACCGGACGCGAGCAGTACGTTGACGAACGCGACCCGCTAAAGGTGGCCCGGCACACATGAACTCTACTCTGCGCCTCGCATTCCTGGGCGACATCCACGGCAATCTGCCGGCTCTCGAAGCCGTGCTGAGCGATTTAGACAAACAGGCTCCTGACGCCGTCTTTCTTCTTGGCGATCTGATTAACCGCTGCCCCTGGACCCGCGATGTTATCGACATCCTGCGTCAACGAAACTGGCCGTCAGTCCAGGGCAACCACGACCTGGTTCTCGCCCAGCTCAATACACCGGATGGCTCGCCTGTGTTCAGCAACAGAAACCGCTTTCCCAATATGCACTGGACCTGGGAGCAACTGGGTCCCGACGAACTCAGCTACCTTCGCCTCCTCCCACACGACCTCCTCATAGAGACCGCGGGCGCTTCGCCGCTGCGACTCTTCCACGGAATCCCCGACAACCCCTTTGCCGGTATCGTACCCGACGCAGATGAAAAGTCGGTATCCAGCCAGATCGAATTGTACGACGAACCCGTACTGATCTGCGGCCACACGCACCAGCCGCTGGACCGCACCATCACAACCTCTTCGTCACCCGCGCACAACGGATTCTCGAGTCAAACTGGGCAACGAATTCTCAACCCCGGTAGCGTCGGCATGCCCTACAACGGCGATCCCCGCGCCCAATATCTCCTCCTGGACCTCGTTCAGGAAGACGGCAAACTGGCCTGGCAACCCCAATTCCAAAGATTGGACTATGACTTTGATCGCGTTGCCAGCGCCTTCCGCTCCAGCGGCCTCCTTGAATCCAGCGGTGCGATCGCCGCGCTCAATCTGCGTACGATCAAAGACGGCCAGCCCTGGGCCAGCGACTTCCAGCAGTGGGTGCGCAACCAGCCCCACGCTGTGCGCAGCGACCCCGAAACCGCCGTCGAACTCTACTTGCAGTCCCACGGCCCCAGCCAGTGGGCTTTCCTCGGCTGAACTTCCCACTCCACCAGGTCAACTTTCAGCTAAGGTGCTGCAAAGAACATATAATGGTCTGAAGCGCCCATTTTCACGTAACAGTCATACAAACGAGATCAAAGAGAATGTCACCAAACCTAACAGAAGTCAGAAACCAGCTCCCCGCCGTTCAGGCCTCGGCCTACCTCAACACAGGAAGCTATGGTCCCCTCAGTCGCGCCGCGGCCAACGCCATCGAGGAAGAAAACCGGCAGCAGTTTCAGGCCGGACGCCTGACGAGAATGGGCCCGTCTGCCCAGTCAGTTCCAGCCGCCCTGCGCGCCGGCTTCGCCCGCGTCTTTGGATGCGAGGCCGGTGAAGTCGCCCTCACCCACCACACAACCGATGGCATGAATATCGCAACCTGGGGAGTTCAATACCGGCCGGGCGACGAGATCGTCACCAACTCATGGGAGCATCCCGGCGGGCTCCTGCCCGTCTATGCCGCCGCCCGGCGCTTTGACCTCAAAGTGCGCATGGTTGCCCTCGACAAAGACGACCACGAAGACACCATCCTCGCCAAGTTCGACCGCGTCATCGGCCCGCGCACCAAACTGGTTTCAATCGCCCATGTCTCATGGAAGACCGGGACGGTCCTGCCCATCGACAGCCTCGCCGACCTTGTCCACCGCCATGACGGCCTCCTCGCAGTCGATGGAGCCCAGTCCGGCGGCGCCATGCGCCTCGATATGGCTTCGTCAGGGGCGGACTTCTACGCCATTCCCGGCCAGAAGTGGCTCTGCGGGCCAGAGGGCATCGGCGCTCTTTACGTCAACCAGGAGCGAATCGGCGACCTGCTGCAGACCTACGTGGGCTACCCCAGCCTGCGCGACGGTGGCGCCTACGACGAAACCGGGATCTTCCTGCCCCCTGCCGGGGCCAAACGCTATGAGGTCGGCACAACCTACGGCCCCGCCATAGCCGGCATGTGGAGCGGATTGCAATGGCTGGAGGAGCTGGGCCTGGAGTGGGTATATGGGCGCACACAGAAGATGACCCGGTTGACCCGCGAGGTCCTTTCCGCCATACCAACCGTCCGCCTCGTCCACACCCCAACGTATGCCGGTCTGACCAGCTTCACCATCGATGGCATCTCCCCGTCAGCCGCCGTCGAGCAACTGGCCGAGAAAGGCGTACTCATCCGGTCCGTACCCGAGCCGGACCTGATAAGGGTCTCCTCCCACTTCTTCAACGATGAGGACGACATCGACAAGCTGCGCGCCGGTATCGAAGGCCTGAACCGAGAAGGCGCCTGATTGGACCCGGTTCCCCAGTCCCTGGAACAGTCCCACTGGCGGTCAGGACAGCAAATCCGCAGCCGCCAGTTGATTTCGTAAATGCGCGCGGGCGCGGCTCAACCTCGACTTGACCGTGCCCCGCGGCAGCCGCAGATGCGCCGCGGCCTCGCCGTAATCGTAGCCGTGAACATCCACCAGGACGACCACATCCCGGTACCAGGAAGGGAGCCCCTCGATCAGCCGGTCTAGACCTGCCAGTTGCTCTCGCCGCAACGCGTATCGCTCCGGGTTCTGGTCGCAGCTCCATGCCGAAGCTTCGTAGTCAGACTCCTCAATCATCTGGTCGAGACTCAAGGCGTTCCGTCGTTTCTGGCTCCTAAGATGGTCGTAGCACGTGTTGGACACGATGCGCAGCAGCCACGCCCGAAAGTTGCCGTCCTTGAAACGTGGCATCGCCCGGTGGACCTTGATCAACGCCTCCTGCACCGCATCCGCGGCAGCCTCCTCAGTCTGCATTATGCTGCACGCCAGCCGCACCGCCGAGCCCCAATGCCCCTCAACCAGACCCTGAAACGCCTGCTTGTCACCGTCCCGTGCTGCCGAGATTAGGCTCTGTGGCCATCCGCCGCGGTCTTTGACGGCAACCGCTTCGGAGCTGCTGCCCGACTCCCGCCGCGACCGCGCACCGCCCCCTCGCATGCCTACCACTTCCAGACCTGCTTCTCCCAAGACCATTTCGCTCTGAAACGTTGACATCGGCATATCCTTTCCATTTCACATTGTACCGCCCTACCCGTCGCCAACCCGTTGGACAATCCGGTCGGCCCGGCAAGTCGGTTTCCAAATGGCTCCGAAACAAGGATATGCCCGGGCTACGTCTTCAATCCCGAACTTTCCGCAACACAAATCGGACCGTTTGCTTACGATCGCGTGCCATCCCCGCGCACGACAACTGCACCGGAATGGATCAGATCTGCCGTTTAAGTCTCTGAATGGGAAGATAGGAGGGAAAGCGGGAAGGGGCGCCGCAGCTGCAACAAGAGCCAGGCGAGTCACCACTCCGTCTTACCTGAACCCGAGCCGCAACGGGTAAGTCAAGTTGTCGCCGTGCAACTACCCTTCTGTCAGCTGATACCCGAATCCGCGCACCGTAACAATGAAGCGCGACTGCGATTCTCCGTCTGTCGCCGACGCATTCTCGATCCGGTTCCGCACTCTGCTGACCATTCGATCTATGCTGGCATCAAAAACATCACCCCCGACCTCGGACCAGATGTGCGTCGCCAGCTCGTCTTTGCTGACCACCCGCCCGCGATTCTGGTAGAGGTACCAGAGCAGGTCGAACTGCTTCACACTCAGGGGCGGCAGCAGCACCTTGCCGTCAATGAATACCTGGCGCGTTGCCGGTTCTACCCGTATGCCCGCCTCAGGAAGAGCTTCCAGATATGGTGCAGTGATCGTGGCCGAGGGGTCGTGAAATCGGTAACGGGTCGCCGCAAACTGTAGCTCGTCCCCGTCCTCCAGCCATGCCGTCGCGCCCGGAGACAGACGGTTCCCGTTTACGAATACACCATTCTTGCTCTCCAGGTCGTGCAGCCGGTATGCGTTCTCGATGTAGTGCAGCTCGGCATGCTGCCGGCTGGCAAACCCATCGTTCACCACGACAGAGGCGCTTTCAGACCGCCCAATCACCATATGCTCCTTGGCAAGCTCATACTCCGTACCGGCATCAGGCCCGCTGAGACAGACCAATCTGGCGTTCTGACTTCCACGCATAAATGCTCCATTCGCCTTCATCAGTGGCCCGGGCAAGGCCCGTCCTGGTCCCGTCAGCTAAATGAGCACCCCATTGGAGGTGAACTCTCGCATACCTGAGCTAGGCAACAAGCCGCGCCCAGTCTGCCTCCCCTTCCATCGATTCTCTTCTGATTGCCCAGCCACAAGGGCTCATAAGCTGTCTGTACTGCGACTTCCAGGTGCAAGGGCGGCCGACCTTCGCCGATCAACTTGGTCCATCGGTCACAATATCAATTCAGAACTGTCCCCGACGGGCTTGTAGATCTTCCCTGCCTGCTGAATCTTGACCGCTCTGCACACACAGTCAACGAAACCCTGTACTCTCTTTTGGCTTCTTGTTTCCCTATTCCTGTTTCTCTGGTATTATAGTCCGCGAAATGCAGATTCTCAACCTTCGCGCCCCGATTGGACTGCGTCACTGTTGACGCGCCGGACAAGGCGAATTGTCAGCGTTCAAAGTGTCGACTTCGACGCGCGATCACGCAACTGAACGCGCGAGCCTCGTTCTAAGTCACCCAAAGCCAGGCGGAGAAAAGTCTAGCCGCGCCGCAGTCGGTGCACACTGCCAAAATCGTTCCAATCGATGACGCGCCTGGGTCTACGCCACAAACATGCAACCGGACCAGAAGGAACCTGCCGGCGCAGCCGTTAGGTCTGATCAAAAGGAAAAAGAACACAGGACCGAAGACCGCTCCGCGGCGCCTGCTGACGCGGGCCAGGATCGCCCCCAGCCAGCGAGTACCTATCTGACCGGCCGGCAGATCGGCAGATACCTCGTGGGCAAACGGTTGGGGAGCGGCGGCACTGCTGGCGTCTATCAGGCCTTTGATCAGATCCAGGAACGCAAGGTCGCCCTCAAGATCCTGTCTCCCGGCGCCGACGACGCTGTACGCAACCGCTTTCAGCAGGAAGCCCGCACCGTCGCCAGCCTCAAGCACCCGCACATCGTCAAGACTCTTCAGGTCGGTGACGCAACCGCCGACGGCACCGCCTACATCGCCATGGAGCTTGTCGATGGCGACAGCCTGGCTCAGCTCCTCAAACGCCGCGGCCGCCTCAGCGTGGCCGAAAGCTGCAACCTTCTCGCCCCAATCGCCCGCGCCCTCGACTACGCACACCAACAGGAAATCGTCCACCGTGACGTAAAGCCAAGTAACATCCTTCTGCGTCCCTTCGACCCCGGCCCGTTGAGTAGCCTGCCCCCCGATGACGACTCCGCCTCAGCCCTCTACGAAGCCGAACAACTCCTCATCGGCGCGCCGTCAAGCTCAGACCATCCCACCCGGCATCCTGCCGCCGAGCTGCCGGTCGCGCCCCTACTGTCCGACTTTGGCATCGCACGTGCCCTCGACATGCCCGAACTGACAAACGAGGGTCGCACGATTGGGACACCTGCCTACATGGCCCCGGAACAGTGCGCAAGCAGTCGCGAGGTCACCGGGCGCGCTGACGTCTACGCTTTGGGCGCAGTCCTCTACCGTTGCCTGGTCGGTCGACCGCCTTTCACCGGCACAACCACTCAGATACTGCACTCTCACGTCTACGCGCCACTTGCCCTACCCGACGATCTGCTGGCCACACTGCCACCTGAACTGGTCGACGTGCTCCGCCGAAGCCTGGCCAAGAATCCGGATGAACGCTACACCGCCGCCCGCGAATTGGCCGACGACCTGACAGCCATAGCCGGGCGCATCCAGTCCCACGAAAGCGCGCTCGCCGAACAGACGTCGACACTTACCCTTGTTTCGCTGCCTCCGGTCGCATTGCCGCCGTCTCCTTCCCCAACAACCGAAACGGTTATTGTGCCCGGCTCGGAGAGCAGCCTCGACGTCTCTTTGTCGCAGGACATCCCCCCATACAGGTCCACAGAGCCCGAAGCCCTTTCTTCAGCATCAGGTAAGTCGAAGCGTACCCGGTTGCCACTGTTCGTTGCCGGCTTCGGCCTCGGCCTTGCATTTGTTCTCGGCCTGTTGATCATAGGCCCAATAGTTTTGGAGTCCTTGCGGGAAGCCTTACCATCGACTGCCCTGCAGAACCAAACCGATCCCGCCGCGCCTGCCCAAGCCTTGCCGGCCCCCGATTCGCAGACCAATACGGAAGAATCCGCAGCATCGCAGTCTACCCCAGTAAACGCCTCTTCCACCTCTACTGATTCCGAATCGCAGACCGGCTCCGCACCACCCGCCGTACCGGTAAGAAATGCCGCCGGCGCCTGCCAGTATCAGACCGCAGGTGAATTCGAAAGCTATCTCGGCGTAAATGAGTCGATCGCTCAGGAGCTGGGTTGCCCGAAAGGCGTCCCGGTCCTCGTGGCCTTCGAGACGCAGTTCTTCCAGACCGGCATGGCCCTTGGCCGCTTGGACAAACCCGTCGTCTACCTGCGTTATTTCAGCAACGATGAGTGGGAACAACGAGAACATGCTTGGCGCGAGGGCATGCAGGAACTTGTCGATTCCCCAGACCTTCTGTCGCCCGCAGAAGACCTGTATCAGCCCGTACGCGGCATCGGGCAAATCTGGGCCGAAAGCCTCTTTGTAAGACAGGCGTTGGGTTGGGCTTCCGGCCAGCCGGTTGAGGCCAACGGTATATTACAATCGTTTGAAGGGGGGTTGCTGATATACAATAGTGATCTACAAAACACACACAGTTTCATGAAGTCGCAGCTGCGGCTCTAACTATCCAAAATGGAGGACTAAGATGCAGAACTCGACAGTTGAACGAGCCAGATGGTGGAGCCGGTTCTCTTCGGCGAAACCATCCTACATGGTCGTTCTAATCGTTCTCGTGGCAGCCCTGGTATTCGCCGGTTGTAACAGAAGGCAGCAGGCCGAACCGACAGCTACCTCGCCGCCGCCCACCGACACGCCCGTGCCCCCTACGGATACACCGGTCCCGCCGACCGATACGCCCACACCGGTGCCTCCGACCGACACACCTGAGCCGGAGCCGACCGCTACTCCCGAGCCCGAGCCCGAACCCACCGACACTCCGGTGCCTGAGCCAACCGCTACACCCGCCCCCGTACCCAAGGTGAGCATTCCCAGCGGCTGGGCAACCGTCAAGAACGATCGCCTCGGCTACTCCTTTGCCGTCCCGCGCGGTTGGTCCGTCTTTGACCTGCAGAGCGGCCAGCTGAGCCAGATCATGCGCTTCGTCAGCCCCGAGGCAGCCCAGCAGGTGGATGACGCCCTCACAGGCCCCGGTGGCGAAAACGCCGGCCACCTCGCTGTACAACTGGCAATCTTCTCCAGGCCGCCTATCGCCGCCATGGCCGGCGTCGGCATCTTCCCCGGCCTCGACGACGATATCTCGTCCGAAAGATTGGTAGAATGGCTGGAGAGTCAGCTGGAAGGTCTGCCCTTGCCAATACCCGTGGAAGTGCAAAGCCTTGAGGCCGGCACAACCAACAACCTGCCCTCGATTAGTGGCGTTGCAACCGCCGATCTGGCCAGTCAGGGTCTGTTCGATGCCCACATTACGATTACTGCATTGCGGGCAAACGATACAGCCTACATCCTGGTTGTAGCCGTACCCCAAAACCAGGTCCAGAATCGGGCGAATGAGATCAAGGCAATCGTCGGAACCTTCCGACCCGAATAGTCGCTATTGAGTGACCCCAAATTGAGGAGAGAGAAGCGGGGGGTTCGGTCGCATTCAGCACCGGCCCCCAGCTTTTCTCTTCTCGTTTTCACCCGTCCGTAATGGTGCCGCAAGTTCACCAGGCACTGCCCCGATGAATAATGGTGACAAATATGCGTGAAGCAACGCCGGAATTGAATTATATCGTCGGACTGATGTCGAGCGACTTCAGCGCAGAAGTGGTTCAACGCGCTCTGGAGCAGAGGAAGAAAGCCCGTGGAGAGCTGAGACAACCACTCCGAGCGGCACTGCGCAAGAATGTGAAAATCAAAGGATTCCGAAACCCCCATAAAGCGAACACCCAGCTTCTCCTTCCTGAGATTCTTCGTCTCCTGCCCGTCTCGTCTGAGCTCGTTGGTTCGGTACTGCAATTATGGATCGATTCCCATCCCGAGCTCTATGAAGAGGTATTCGGACACCTGTCCAAGCTGAAAATGCCAACCCAAGGCATCGACTTTTCCGCGAACCGCTTTGCTGGCAGTTGGAATACCGACATCTGGCAGCGGGAAAAGTCCAGCATCGTTGCTTCACACAGTCATTTCAAAGAAAACGATGTAGCCCTCATGCTGTGTTGTGTGTCAGGGAATTTGCCAGAACCTGATGAAAGTGACAATGTCGATCCGGCAGAGTCTCAGGATGACGCCTTCTTCCCCCAGTGGCTCGAGGAACTGCGCGAACTGCCCGCAGACGCGCCGCAGTGGCAGCAAGCGGACGACTTCGTAGCATCCGCCACCGAAATCATTCAACACAAAACGAATATACGCAGCTATACACTGAAATATCATGCAATTCTGGCTGAGATGAAGCAAGAGGTCGGACGTGAACTGTCCTTCTTTCAGATCGATCCCGATTCCTTGTCAGTTGAGCGGCTGTCATATCGGCATGCAGATAATCACCTGGCAACGCCCGAGGAAATGGCGGAGCTACTGCGCCAGACAGAGTCACTGAAGGTCTTGCTGACCGACTACAAGCCTCTTCACGACATTGCTCCGACTATCGAAGAGGAAGTAGCCCTTTGGCCGCAGCGTGGAGAACTTCAGCGACAGATTCTCGGCTGTCTCCAACAAATCTATCGGCTGTTTTCCAACTCCGACGAAGATGACCATGTAATGGGAGCCACAGGCAATGGGCAGGTCTCCCTAATCCCCGAATCGACGGCCCCTCCTCGCCAAGAGCAAGTCGGGTCTGCACAAATCGATAGTACCCACCCGGACGACCAATCTTCTTCAGCTGAGGTCCCCGACAGGCCTCCTGTTTCGACGGATACGCCCGCCGCTGAACTGTCGCTCTCGGACACATCAGCCTCGGAAGACGACGAACTCCAATCCACGCATACAACCAAGCATGTCCGCAGCGATGAAACTGTTCATGAACTCGGTGCAGTAACACACCATGATTCGGATACTGTAAACGCCTCCCTGGAGGCCGAAAATAGCTCACTCAGACAAGAGCTTCAGGAGCTTCGCGGCGAACTGAAGACGACACAGGATGTTGTTAGGCTCTGGCGGATCGCTTACGAAGAAGCGAGCAAGCGGATGCGGAAAACCGCGAAGCCGCCCAGTAAAGACAAATATCTGCTGGTTGAAGACGTGAGAACCGCTGTGGCGCTTGCTAAAGAAAAGTACGCAGGCGAGTTGCGTTTTCAGCCCAACTCGAAATCTGAGATCGACGATAATACATATGAAAAACCCACCAACGTATTGGCCGCCCTCGAATGGCTTGCAACGACCTTCTACCGTTCCAAAGTGGGGGAATTGACAGTAACCGACCTGAATAAGTCAATTAAGAAGGTCTGTGGCTGGAGCTATACAGGACATCAAAGCTGGAACACGATGAAGAAGTACGAGCCCTGGTATACGACCAGTTTTGGGGGCGAAAAACTCTGGTTGAAGAGGCACGTCGGCACCGGCAGCAACAAGGACTCTCGTTACACAATTCGCATTGCCTTCGACTGGGATAAGGCCCGAAACATCGTCGTCATCGGCTATATTGGTCAGCACCAACAAACCGACGCAACCTAGAATGGAAAGGTACCTGCTATGCCCTGCCTTCACAGGACAGCGCTTCATTGGCAAGACGAAAGGTAACTGTTTTGACTGAAAAAGCAATCGATCTCCGTTCCGATACCGTGACCCACCCCACCGACGAAATGAGAAGGGCGATGGCCTCCGCGCCCGTCGGCGATGACGTCTACGGCGAAGACCCAACCGTCAACCGGCTCGAGGCTCTCACAGCAGAACTGCTCGGAAAAGAGGCCGCCATATTCGTGTCCAGCGGCACCATGGGCAATCTCGCCTCCGTACTCAGCCATTGCGGTCGCGGCGATGAAATGATCCTCGGCGATCAGGCCCACATCTATACGTCTGAGCAAGGCGGCGCTGCCGCGCTCGGAGGCGTCCATCCACGCCCGCTGCCTACCTCCCACGATGGTACATTGGACCTCGACCTGGTTGTGGATTCCATCCGCCCCGATAACGAGCACTACCCTCGAACACGCCTGCTCGCCATCGAGAACACCCACAATCGCAGCGGCGGCCGCTGCCTGCCCGTGGAATACATGGACGCCGCCGGCAAAACCGCCCACAGCCACCGCCTCAAACTCCATGTCGACGGCGCACGCCTCTGGAATGCCGCAGTCGCCCTCAACGTCGCCCCCGCCCGCCTCGTCCAGGAAGCCGACAGTGTGAGCGTCTGCTTGAGCAAAGGGCTCGGCGCACCCGTTGGCTCGGTCGTCGCGGGCGACCCCGACTTCATCCAACGTGCGCGCCGCATGCGCAAAATCCTCGGCGGCGGCACGCGCCAGGCCGGCATCATCGCCGCAGCCGGCATCGTTGCCATCACCGAAATGATCGAAAGACTCGCCGACGACCACGCCAACGCTCGCAGACTGGCCGACGGCATCGCCAAATTGGACGGTATCGTCCTTGACCCCGAATCTGTGCAGACCGATATCGTCTACTTCGAGTTACACCGCGACGACATCACGCCGGCTCAGCTCTCCGCAGGCCTCAAGGAACACGGCGTACTGCTGAATCCTTCTGGCGGCAACCTCCTTAGAGCAGTCACGAATCTGTCAGTTTCCTCCGCCGACATCGACCGCACCATCGAAGCGTTTTCCCGCGTCCTTGACTCAGGCGCCGCCGGCGCCGGCGACGACGCACTCGTTTACGGATAGGCGCAGTGAACGATGCGCTCACTTCCACTGCGTTCCATCTGGCAGATCGTCAGTGAGATCAATCTTGCTGAAATCCAGAGTGAAATCGAATCCCCCTTCCATCTGCTGATCGCTGCCGACGATCAAGCCGAAGCAGAACAGGCTGCAACCTGCCTCAGTTCCCCCGCCGCCGACTTTTTCCATCCATGGATCACCGTCACCGACAGCACCGGCTCCGGCCTTCTTTCGCAGAGCACAGAGATTGCGCCGCGAAATCTTGAAACACGTACCTCCACTTCACAGCCTTCCCGGACAACTCCGGACTGCGCCCTGCTTGTCTCTACCCAGCTCGAACTGAGCCCCGACCTGGTCTCTCTGCAACAAGCGCTCAACGCCCAGTCCATCCCCTCTCTGATAGTCGTAGTTGGCCTCGAGGCCAAAAGTCCCGACAGTGCCATCGCCCGCCGCGGGGAACACCTGCGCGTGGCCATCCCGGACTGGTCCGAACAGTCTGTCGGCCGCGTCGCAGCCGCGCTGGTACAAATCGTCCCCCCCTCCCTCCGCCTGCCCTTCGCCCGCCGCTTGCCGCCTCTGCGCACGGCCGCCCTCAACATGCTCATCCAGGAGACCTCCCAGGTCAACGCCAGCTACTCCTTCACCACCGGCCTCGGCGAAACCGTGCCCGGGCTGAACTTCGTCCTCGGCGCCGGTGACGCTATCGTTCTCACCAAGAACCAACTGATGATGGCCTACAAGATCGCCCTCGTCTCGGGAAAGACCGGTTCCCCCCAGAAGCTTTTGGGCGAAATCGTCGGCGTTCTCGGCGGTGGTTTTCTCTTCCGCCAGCTCGCCCGCCAGATGAGCGGACTGATCCCTGTCTGGGGCATCGTGCCCAAGGTGGCTGTCGCCTACGCCGGCACCTGGGCCATCGGCAGAGCCGTCACAGTCTGGGCCACAGAAGGACAGAAAATAACCCCGGAGCTAATGTCCGGCCACTATCGTGAAGCCTTGGAACAGGGACGCCAGGCCGCCCAGCGGATCGTCGACAGTGCCCGCCGGCCCCGCCAATCCTCAGGCGCCAGAAAACTGCCCGCCCAATCGAAGGCCATCTCCTCTCGTCTCCTGCGTCGAGTGGGTAAACGCATACCCCGCCTGCCCCCCCGCAAAAGCTGAAGCGGAACCATATCCCACCTTCTCCCAGCCCGCATTCAAACAATTTCGCACCGGTTTCATTTGACATCCGACCCCGTTCGTGTTACTCTGAATTTCGCATGTCTTGATTTCCTGATGGGGGCGTGGTGTAGCGGTTAGCATGTCGGCCTGTCAAGCCGGAGGTCGCGGGTTCAAATCCCGTCGCTCCCGCCACGGCAGTTCAAATGCCAGACCATGGGGAAATCGGGGAAGTCAATTACGGGGCAATGCCCTCCCTCCCGAACTAAGACATGAAAAAAACAGGTCAACCCCCCACTGGGTTGACCTGTTTGCTTTTCACACCAGGCGTCGCCCGACCGCTGCCTCACACAGTGTCCATCTCAGGGGCGCCCATGATGTTGTACCCGCCGTCCACGTAGACGACCTCGCCCGTGACCTTACCCGCCCAGTCTCCCAGGAGGAACCGGGCCGCATTCCCCACGTCGGCCTGGGTCACGTTCCCCATCGGCGCCACAGTCCCCACGTATCCAAGGCTTTTCCGGAACCCGCTGACCCCCGCCGAAGCCAACGTCTTGATCGGACCGGCGCTGATCGCATTCACCCGCACCTGGTCTTTGCCCAGGTCCCAGGCAAGATAGCGTATTGTCGCCTCCAACGCAGCCTTGGCCACGCCCATTACATTGTAATTGGGCGTCACCTTCTCCGCACCGTAATAGGTCATTGCCAGCATGCTGCCGCCACCCGGCATCAACGGGACCGCACGCTTGGCCAGCGCCACCAGGCTGTAGCAGCTGACATCGAGCGCAACGCGGAATCCCTCGCGGCTGGTGTCCACGAAGCGCCCGCCCAGATCCTCACGCGGCGCGAAGGCTATCGAGTGCACCAGAAAATCGAGGCCTCCGAAATGGTCCCCGGCCTTGTCGAAAAGGTCGTCAATCGCCGCGTCATCGGTAACGTCGCACTCCTCGACAAACCGGCTGCCCAGCGATTCCGCCAGCGGCGTGACCCGCTTCTCCAGAAAGTCGCCGGCATAGCTGAACCCAATCTCCGCGCCTTCCTCCGCCAAAGCCTGCGCTATTCCCCACGCAATTGAATTCTTGTTCGCAACGCCAAATATTAGGCCGCGTTTCCCATCAAATGTCCCCATCGCTCGCTCCTTACGCTAATTCAATCCTGATCACGCCTGAAGGTCCTGGCGCCGTGCAAAGGTTCGAATCCGGAAGCTATCTCGTCCCTCCGAACATCGAATATGAATTCGGGATGTGCACATCTACGTCAGACCCCCACCATCGCCCCCGGATATGTCAAGAACAACTCGATCTTGTCGAAAAAACTCGAAAAAAACCTGAAATTCGATGAAATTACCCCTTTACAAGCAAATAAAAGCGTGCTATACTTATGACTTAGGGACCGAGTTGTCACGTTGTGGTTGGAAGCCACTATCGGGGGAAGCGTGGCATCCGGTTCCTTTCTTTATTGGCCCGAAAAAAACCGTCCATTTCCCCCGAGAAATTCGGTCCACGCTATTCGTCAGAAACGACCCGCAGAAACCTCTTCCTTCCAACCTGAAGAACATTCTCGCCGCCGTTCGGCGTGACCGACGTTTGCACGCCGTCTGAGACCGCCTCCCCATTGAGCCGCACGCCCCCTTGCTGAATCAGGCGCCGCGCCTCTCCCTTGCTGCGAACCAGACCCGCCTCGCTCATCAGGTCCAGCAGGTTCATCTCCTTGGACAACCTGAACTCTGGCGCGTCGCTTGGCGCCGCACCCTCGTGCATGCGCACCGCGTCCACAGCCGCCTGCTCCCCCGTGGTCTCGCCATGGAAGATACTGACAATCTCCTTCGCCAGGGCCCGCTTCGCAGCCTGCGGCGCCAGTTCGCCGCTCTCTATCTGGGCAACCATCCCATCGATCTCTTCCTGGCCCCAGCGCGTAACCAGCTCCGCAAAATTCCGGAAAGTATGGTCCGGCAGGTTGACCACCTTGGTAAATATCACGCCCGGCGCCTCATCGATCCCGATATGGTTGCCGGTCGACTTGCTCATCCGCAGGTGACCGTCCGTCCCGACCAGAATCGGAAAAGTCAGCACCACCTGGGGCCGCATTCCCCGCGCACTCATCAACGTGCGCCCTGCCATTAGGTTAAATAGCTGGTCCGTCCCGCCTATCTGCACGTCCGTGTCCAGCATGATCGCATCATATCCCTGCATCAGCGCATAAAAGAATTCGTGTAGCCAAATAGGCTCCCCTTTGGCATGCCGCTTGCTGAAGTTGTCCCTGGCCAGAAACTGCTGCACGGTGAAGCTGCTGGCAAGCTGAATAACCCCGCCAAAGTCCAGTTCGCTCAGCCACCTGTGATTGTAATCAACGACCGTCCTCTCCGGGTCCAGCACCCTGTGCGCCTGCTGTGTGAAACTCCGCGCATTCCCCATCGCCTCTTCCAGGCTCTGTTGCGTACGTGCGCTCTCCTTGTCGCTCGGATCCCCAATCGTCCCCGTGAAAGTGCCGATCAGAAAGACGACCGTATGACCAAGCTCCTGGAACTGCCTCAGTTTTCGCAGCGGCACCGTGTGCCCCAGATGAAGATCGCTCGACGTCGGATCGAAGCCGCAATAAACGCGCAGAGGCCGGCCGTCTCTCCGGCTCTCCTCAACTCTCACCCGCAGCTCCGCCTCCATATTGTCACGCGTCCGCTCGTCGCCAAACTCCACCCCCCGCATCAACACAGCCATCTGCTCATCAACCGGCGCAAACTCAGCCATCTCTCCATCCCTCCAATTTACTTACCTTCCTCAAAGAACTGAGGCAACTGCCAAGCAACAATCCCAGCGCGACTGAACGAACTGAGCAACTCTCTCTCCTCCTCAGCCCTAATCTAAATTATTCGTTGCAGCCTCTGCCATCTGACTACTGACTACTGCAGTTCCGGGCGGTCGGGCCTATTCGGCCCTCCCTTGTGCGGGGGCTCCGCCCCCGCAACGCCCCCTCTCCTACAACCCACGCCGCAGCGAGTGTGTGGCTATTTGACCTTGACGACCCGCTGCGACCGGGCTTCCCCCCCACCGCGCGTCTTGGCATATTCCAAGTGTGTGCCAACGCAGGCAAGACAGGCGATGCCCTCTGCCCCAATTGGTTCGCACACCATTGAAGAAAATGCAGTTCACTAAGAACGAGAAACTGACTACCAACCCCTGAGTACCCAACACCCTAAAACTTGGGCTGAGCCACCGTCTCCACAGGATCCCGGCCCAGCAGAAAGTCAAAATCCATCCCCTCCGGCGCCTGCATCACATGGTCCAGAAACAACCTGCCATAGCCGCGTCGGTACGCCGGCTGCGGCTGTCGCCATGCCGCGCGCCGCCTCTCCAACTCCTCCTTCTCGACGCGCAATTCAAGCCGCCTGCCCTGTACATCCAATTCGATCTCATCCCCCGTGCGTACAACCGACAGCGGCCCTCCCACCGCAGCCTCCGGCGCCACGTGCAGCACGATCGTGCCGAAGGCCGTCCCGCTCATCCTCGCATCAGAGATACGCACCATATCGCGTACGCCCTGTTTTAGCAACTTTCTGGGGATCGGCAGATTCCCCACCTCCGGCATGCCCGGCCCCCCTATCGGACCTGCATTCTGCAGTACCAGAACGTCGTCAGGATTGACCTCCAGTGCCGGATCGTCGATTCTCTCCTGCAGGTCCGATATACTCTCAAAGACGACCGCCCGCCCCCGGTGCCGCATGAGCCCCGGTGAAGCCGCCGCATGCTTGATCACCGCCCCCGAGGGCGCCAGGTTCCCCCGCAGGATCGCCAGCCCGCCCTCCGACTTCAACGGGCTGTCAAGCGAATGGACCACCTCGCTGTCGACGATGCCGCGCCCCGCAACGTTCTCCGCGACAGTCCCCCCCGTTACCGTAGACGCGTTGCCGTGAAGCAGCGGCAGAAGTTCCCGCAATACCGCCGAGACGCCCCCTGCATAGAAGAAGTCCTCCATCTGAAACGCACCCGCAGGCCGTACATTCGCCAGCAACGGGGTCCGCCGGCTGATGTCGTCGAACAGGTCCAGCGGCAGATCGATGCCAAGTCGCCCTGCCAGCGCCGGCAAATGCACCACCGCATTCGTGCTTCCGCCCAAAGCGCACAGTAGCGTGATCGCGTTTTCCAACGCCTCACGCGTCAGAACCTGCGACGGCCGCAGCCCCTCCGCCGCCATCGCCACAATGCGCCGCCCGGCCCGCTCAGCCAGAAGAATGCGCCGCGAATCTGCCGCCGGGATTGCACCGTTTCCGGGTAGAGAAATACCCAGCGCCTCCGTCAGCGAGTTCATCGTTGAAGCCGTGCCCATCACCATGCAGTGGCCCCGGCTCCGCACCAGGTTCTCCTCCACCTCCGCATACTCGCCGTCGCTGAGATTTCCCGCCCGGTACTCCGTCGTCAGCCGCCGGCAATCTGTGCACGCACCCAGCGTCTGGCCCCGCCAGTGCCCGTTCAGCATCGGGCCCCCCGAGACGAGTATCGCAGGCAGGTCGGCGCTCGCAACGCCCATCAACGCCGCCGGCGTCGTCTTATCGCATCCGCACAGCACCACCACACCGTCCATCGGATTGCCGCGTATCATCTCCTCCGTGTCCATGGCCGCCAGGTTGCGCCACAGCATCGAAGTCGGCGTCAGGTAGATCTCTCCCAGGCTGATCGTTGGAAACTCAAGCGGAAACCCGCCGGCCTGCCAAACGCCCCGTTTGACCGCCTCCACCAGCTCGGGAAAGTGGGCATGGCAGTTGTTCATCTCGCTGTACGTGTTCAGAATCCCGATCAGAGGCCGGTTCATGTCCTCCCTGTCGAAACCGAGTGAGCGAGTGAACGCCCTGTGCATCAACCCCGCCGCGTCAGGTTCATTGAAGAAGGCGCGCCCGCGCGCCTCCTCTGTCATCCCGGTCCGTATCTCAGCCACTTTTCCTCCAGCGCGACGCAAATCACTGCCGCCGCCAGCCTCTCAAGGTGAAATCTCCACGCGGTAGACCTTCCCATTGTCACTGTCTGTAACCACTAGACTTCCCGGTTCCCCCGCACTGATACCAACCAGCTTCCGCAAGGGCGGGCCCCCCGAAAGGACCCAGGCCTCCAGGTCCTCAACACCGTCCCCGGATATCCTCAGGATGCCCCCCTGTTCAGGTTGAGTAACGTAAACCGTCCCTTCGCTGTCAAGAGCCAGATGGGGCCCGTCCACACTGTTGGCTGTGACCAGTGGCCACAGGTTCAGCAACTCGCCGGCCACTGTAAATCGCAGCACTGAAGTCATCCCCGCCGTCGACACAAAAATAGAACTGTCGGACTGAAACACGACGTCGACCGGCTGCAGATCGGTTCCCTCAAAATCTGTCGAAAGGCGAATCAATTGCTGCCCTGATGAATCAAACGCGGCAACAGCCAGCGCCGGCGTCATCGCCAGCCAGATACGACCTTGGCTGTCAACGTCGATCCCCCTGCTCCTGTCAGCAGCACCGTCAGGAACGGGTACGACCTCCTGAAACGCCCCGTCCGGCCCGTGGATACTCACCCGGCCGCCATCGCCCGCGTCCAGGACGTAGACATTTCCTGCCCCGTCCGCAGCCACGTCGACCGGCTCGACGAAGGGGCGGTCTGAGCGGTCTACCTGGGCGATCTGTCGTCCCGCGCCGTCCAGGACAAACAGCGCACCACGGCTGGGATCGACAACGTAGATGTTGCCATTCGAAACCGTCACGCCCCTCGGACGTTCGAATGCCTCGCTCACAGTCTCGAAATCAGTGCTCCTCTCTTCCCCCGTAAACGGCGTGACGATCTCCAAAGGTAACGCCATTCCCGGTACACTCCCCGGAACTGCCTCCACACTCTCCCCCTGCAGAGCCGGCGCCGCCTGCGAATCTACCCTCCTGAAACTGTCCCTTGCCACCGCCCCCACCAGCACCACCAATAGCAGCAATGGACTCCCGCTCCACAGGACGAGCGTTCGGACCCCGCTCCTTACCTTCTCTTGAAATGTCGCTTCAGCACGGCGAGGCGCCCCGGACAAGCCCGCCTCGACCTGCGGTTCTGTCCACGCCTCCGCGACCTCTTCAATGCCCTGTTCGGTTTCGTCTTGCCGTGTCCCATCGCTTGCGTCGGGACTGCTGAGTACTTCCCTCCCGTCGAAATAGCTTCCGTCGACGGATGCCCCGTGAGACAACGACCAGCCGCACTGGTCGCAGAACCTGGCCTCACGTCTGACTGAATTCTCGCATCTGGGGCAGACTACAACCGCCTCTTCTCTCGACATGTCCTTCCAAAGATGCTCAAAAAAGTTGCCCGTCAGTAAGGAGATTCGTCGAAGACTGAAATGTGGGCACGGAGATACTAGCCTGTTCGCCAACGCTTCCAGCCCCCGACGATGCTGGCCGCCCGCCGAAACCAACACCCGGCACCGCCTGCCCCGGCAGAATGGTTACGAATGCCGCCTTTGCCAGCCCGCTTTGGCACGCGGCAACCGCTGTCCCTCTATCGCCCGCGCTAAGGCGATACAGGAACGCGGTATACTCTGCCGTTCTCGCTATCGGTCAGAAACAGGTCGCCTTCGGGACCCAGGCTGACGCCAACCAGCTTGCGGATCGGTTGACTGGACGGTAGCGCCCACACTCCGATATCTTCGTCATCTTGCAACGAAATCCGCACAAAGCCTCCCAGTTCCGGCTGGGTTACGTACAATGCCCCTGCACTGTCAAACGCCATGTGAGGGCCGTCCACACTGTTTGCCGTAGACAGAGGCCACAAAGTCAGCGGTTCGCCGCTGAGTGAAAAACGTATGACTGCCGTCGTGCCCACCGTGGCAACGTAGATGGCATCGTCGGCATGGTAGGCCACGTCAACCGGCTGAAAGTCCCCTTGGCTGAAGACCGTCGAGATGCGCGCCAGCTCCTTGCCCTCCACGTCAAACGCCGCAACCGCAAGAGCAGGAGTCAAGGCCAGCCAGATTCGGCCCGCCTCGTCTACGTCTATGCCTCTGCTCCTGTCCGCAATGTTATCAGACAAAGGAACCGCTCGCACAAAGTCGCCCGCCGGGTCATGGATCGACACCTGCCCTCCCTCCCCGGCATCCAGAACATAAACGTTGCCCGCCGCGTCGGCCGCAACATCAACCGGTTCGCTGAACCTCCGGTTCGATCGCCGAATCTGGGCGATCTCCTGCCCGCCGGGATCCAATACGAACATCGACTGCTGACCGGGATCCACCACATACAGCAGCCCGTTGGCCGCCGCCACGCCCCGCGGCCGTTCAAAAATCTCGCTTACGCTTTCAAATGCAGCCTCCTGTTCCGCATCGACCGGCAGCAGCGACACGTCAAGCGGGAGGCCCGCCAGCGACGCCTCTGCAGTTCTGTCGAATATCGCAAGGTCCTCTACTGCCAAATGGTCGTAGTTTCCCTGAGGAGGAACCAGCGCCTCTGCCGGCACCAACATTCTCCCCTGGCCCGGCGGCGCCCAATGAAGGTTGACGTGATAGTGCGAAGTGCGCGCGACATACCGGATCCGAATGTCATGCAGGCCCGCAGTCAACGTGATCGAATCTTCATCGTACTGATTCGGCTCTGGGCTCGCTGCCACCGCAATGTCGTCGACCCACAGCTCCGACTCGTCTATCGACTCAATCCCCAACCGGTAGACGCCTTCGACCGGTACAGCCAGCTTGCCCACCCACTCCACCGTGTACGGGCGTGGCAGCGGAATATCGTGGAAATAGAGATTGATCTGCGGGTCGATTCGAGTGAATGCCGGTGGGTCCTGCCAGTCCCCATTCGCATAGTACCTTCCCAACAGACCGCTGCTCGTAACAGGCGGCACATGCAGCGCCGACGACGGCACAATCTGCTCCTCTTCCCCGGGACGCTGCCAGGAAAGCGATACCGGACCGTCCCCGCCAACCGCCCGAATTCGTACCCTGTGTAGCCCCAGAGCCAGCCTCAATCCGGTCTCAGTTTCGAACCTACCTGCCGGTTGTTCTCTTTCTCCCTCTCTATCAATCTGGGCCACAAGCTCTTCATCTATGTAGAGTTCGGCAGCCGCCGGTGCGCGCAGGACAAACTTGTGCGGGCCGTACTCTTCAATGTTGAGAATCCCCGTCCACTCGGCCGAAAATAGCCCCGAGAGCGGGGCCTCGCCCGGCCAGTTCACCGAAACCGTGGCATGCCTCTCAACAATTACCGGGTTGCCCGTCCACGCTTCACCTTCAAAGTAGGACACTTCCACGCCCTGAATCGAAGATATGTCATCTGGGCTGAGGCGCGCCTCGTAAAGGACCGTCGGACCGCCAAACGGCGGCCTATGCTCGAAAAACTCGCCATTCGGATAGAAGTTGCGCGCCTGCTCGAAGAAACTTCGGCGCTCTGGATCCATCAGAAAGAGCGCGGTCCGCTCCGGCGAGAGCGGCATCGGCAGCGTCTCCGTATACTTGATCGCCCTGTAGTACGGGACCGAGCTGCCCACAAAGCGAACCGACGGATGTCCCGCGTAGTGCGATGTCAGATAGACGTCAGTGTCGACTCTGCCTACGTGCTCCGCCACCACCGACGCCGCGATCGTCTCTCCTGTGGAGTAAGCGTTCCAAACCGCAAAATCGTTCACCTGCCGGACAAAGTAGGTTCTGAAATTGTAAACGCCCACCGCCGCCAGTATCACCGTTACCAACAAGACCGGTGTGCCCCGCCATAGAAAGACCTGCCAGAACTGCCCGACGATCCTGCTGACTGCTGCATGGACCCTGTTGTAGCTCCCTCCTGAACCTTTTCCGCCCTCTCCCTCCTTCAGACTCCACCCGTGCAAAGAGGCCGCACACCAGTTCTGCCACAGCATCGCCAGCGGGACTAGGACCAGCAGATACACGACCGGCAGCGTACCTATGGCGCGCAATGACTGTGGCGCCTCAAAGCTGAGCGAAAATACCCCTCCCGCCAGCAGACCGAAAAACCACAGTATCAGCAGCAGAAATCGTGAGCGCCAGAAGCGGCTCAGGCTGAGCCCGAGCCCCAACACCAGCAGCCCCCCTGCCACCGGCGCCAGCATCGGCTCCCCTGGCAGATTGTGGCGGCCGTTGGGGTCCCCGCGCACGTTGTACATCAGCAAGTGCGTGACAGCGTTTTCCCTGACCTTTCCCCAGACCTCGCTCTCCGGATACTCCTCAAAGATCGATACCGTTCGCGTCCGCTCCAGGTACCGGTCAAGTCGGGCAAACGCAAAACTGGCCAGTGGCGCCAGAAAAAGCAGTACACCCATCGCCAACACCACAAGCCCCTTCCACTGCGTAAGTATCAGTGGCCAGTTCGAGATCAGGAGATACAAAACAAACACGGCAACGACCGCGAGGAACAGCTGAAAAGCGTAGTACGTGTTCAGGCCGAATCCCAGACATAGCCCGGCCCACAGATAGTCGGTCAGCCGACCTCTCCGCAACGCCTTGAACAGTAGGCCGATCGCCAGAAAGACAAACAGCGTCATCAGAATGTTGAACATGCCGATTCGGCTGAAATTCACGCTCCAGCGCGAGACCGCGATCAGAAAGGCAAGCGCAAGCGCGGGTCCTCGGCCAAACAACTGGCTCCCGGCCAGGTATGCAGCGGGCACCGACAGCACACCAGTGATGACCGTCGCAAGCCGAACGACAAATGTGATCTTAGGCAATAACAGGAACAGAAACGAGACCAGATAAACGTAGTGTTCCGGGCCCATTAGCGCACTAACGTACAGCGGGCGATAGTCCGGCTCGCTCAATATCCGCTGGGCTTCCAGTCCCGCCGTAGCTTCGTCATACCACGTGCCTGCAGGGAACTCGGGCAGCCTGTATACCCGCAGAAACATCCCTAAGCAGATAATCAACAGGACAAGCACACGCTGGCCGGTGCTCCATGGAAGCTGCTTCGCGCCTGAACCCGTTGCCAGCACTCCAGCCTTAGTCGGCGAAGGATCGTCTGCGCCGTCCGGCTGCGCACCGCTACCCTGTCTGTCCAAAACTCTCTGTGCCAGGAAAACACTTGCAATGAGAAGAAGAACGCTCGCCCAGTGCAGTTGCCAGAAGCTGTCTGGAGGCCGGTCCGGGTTTGTCAGAAGCCTCTCCAACGACCACGCCGCGAATGCCGCCGGGATCAAGACGACTGCAAGCAGCCACAATGGGTTGAAGCGCTTCAACTGCTCATGGTTGCCCAGTGCCGGCACGGCAAAGTCCGTGCTCCTTCGAAAAGCCCACAGGCCTGCAAGTAGCGCACCACCGAACAGGACCACCGCCGCCAGAATCTGCCTCTGCACAAGCAGCCATTGGCCGCCCACCGCGCCGGCAACTGCCAGCACGCCCCACAAAACATTCGCTCGAACTGTCGCCCCGGTGCCAAGATGGGCGACCTGTTCCAGGGAATCGCCGCCGCCATCATCAGGTCGCTCGCTCTTCGCAGAATGCCCGCCTTGTTGGCTGAAAGACGGGGGGCCCGGCGACAGCAGAGCCCCGACCATCTCTCTGACGACTGACCCATGGAATGCCGCAACTGTGCTGCCCAACAGGGCTCGCCATCCCCGACGGAACGAAGCGTCCGAAACAGGCCTCTCCCCAAAGGCGTCGGCAGGGACCTCTGCCTCTGCCGCTTCCCTCGCCTTGCTGCCTCCCCCGGCCAGCGAAAACCCGCACGCATGACAGAAGCGCTGCCCGTTGTCACACTCCTCACCACACTGGGGGCAGTTCACTGTGGCCGGCAGTCGCCCGCCGCAGTACTCGCAGAAATTCGCCGCAGGACGGTTGGCATGCCCGCAATCCGTGCAGGTCCTCTGCCCCATGATCCGTTCCCTGTTCAGCATGGGCCCGTCACTGAAGTCCTTCGTCTTTCACTGTAATTTGGAGAATCCAATCAAAAACGCGCCGGGGTGAACCCTTTCGAACTTCGGCTACCCCTTGAGGTGATAGATGACATACAACGGGTCGGGCCCCTCATCGACGATCAGTTCCCCTCCCGGATACATCTCCATGATCCTGTCGATCTCTTCAACATACGGGCCCTCCAGCAGGTACGTTACCGGTCCCGGGTCGAGCTTCTCAAGGTCGAATGTCCCGAATTCCCTCGACCTGTCGATCCCATGACTGTCCGGGTAAAGAAAACGGATCGTCTCATACTCGAACCTGCGCTGCCCCGAAAAGTAGTAGATTGTACCGGGATCCTCAAAAGAATGCGCTGCGTCAAGAGACTCGAAATAGTAGGTCGCGAATGTCCACTTGAATGTCGACGTATTGGGCAGTTCAATAAAATAGAAACTGAGATTCCAGACTCCGCTTACCAGGAGCACGAGGACCGATGCCCCCACCGCTGCCGACCGCCCCCAGTCCCCCAGGTGACGGTACCCAAACTGAACCACAGCCCCGGCGCCGACCCCTGCCAGTCCAAATACCCATGGTATCGCTGTGATACTGCGTCGCATCGAACCGGCCGAAGGATCTGTGAGCACCAGGCCCGAAAGAGCGCCAAGTACGACCAGTACGGCCATCAGATGTGGTGGACTGCGCCACTTTCGGATCGAAACGAAAAGCCCAAAGTAGGCGAGTAACGCGATACCCAGGTCCAGCGCACCTACGCCCCCGATTCCGTCCACACCGTCCATGCGCGGGTTCCGCAGCAACAGGGAAAGGGCTTCCCAAACACGCTCTGCAATGAACCCAGCCCTTTCGGCAATACCATCCGCGTTGACAAACTCGTGATAGTCCCACACCGACTTCTGGTTCATGCGGCCGAAATAGGCGTCTGGCGAACGTGCAGCGAACTGTAGCACCGGCGCCGCGCTCAGTGCCGCGCCCAATACCAGTAGCGAAAGAGGAAGCGCTTTGCGCCTGAAAGACTCCCTCTGTAACACAATGAAATGTGTAACCGAAGCAGCCATGGCAGCCAGAAACGTCGGAAATGCAAAATACGTGTAGGGAATCAGCCCCAACAGCACGCCGGCAGCAAACCAGCTCCACGGGTTCCTGCCTCGTTCACCAGGACGCCCCGCGTCGTAGGACTTCATCGCCCACACCAGCGCCGCTGCCGCAGTCGTCGACGCAAAAGCCAGCGGGACCACCCCGAATCCAAGCCGGCTGAAGTGCAGATGCCAGTAGCTCACCGTAAGTGCCGAAGTGCCGAACAGCGCGATCCAGCGCCCGAACCCGATTCGCAGCAGAAAATACGCCGCCGGAACCGTCGCAATGCCAAACAACCCCATCGAAAGTCGAACCGCGAAAATGGACGCGTCCAGCAGCCAGATCATCAGTGCCGTCAGGTAGAACGGCCCCGTCAGTTGCCCCAGCGCTGACGTAGTATACGGCCCAATCCAGCCCTCCTGCAGTATGCGCAGACCCTCGATGCCGGTCACTGCCTCGTCGCCGTGAAACCCGGCCGGGATCTCCTCGAGTCTGTACACGCGCAGAAATGCAGCCGCCACCGTCAGCAGCACGACTGCCGTCAGTTCCCAGCCGTTCCGCCCCACCCACGCCCGGTTCAACTCCCGTAACCTCCGCCCGTCATGCGAAGGCGTGTCCCAGACTAGCCCCCCGCGCACCACCTTCTCGCGTGCCGACACAAGCAGCTGCCGGATGTGGGCGCCAACACCAACGCCTTTCCTTCCTGAAGAAACGCCTCCGTAAATCGTCGCCCCGCAACCATCGCAGAACTCGTGCCCTCCGGGGTTTACTCTACCGCACTGCGGGCAGGCGACATCTGCAGGCCGGCCGCAGCGTCCGCAATACGCAGCGCTCGGCCGGTTGAAGAAGTCGCACCCGTGACAGAGCCACGACTCCACCGAGAATCTGTTCTCACCGTGTGGAGGAGAAGAAGCCAAATCCGAAACTTCCAATGGTGGAAGGCTCTACGCAACGCAAGTACGTCACCGGCACTGGACGAACTGCCGCCCAGAGCCAATCTTACCCAAACGATCGCCGTAGCGCCGCTTGGGACTGCTCTACCAATCCAACTGTTTCTGGGCTCAGTTTCCCGCAAATACGAGAACCCGGTGATTATCCGCGTCGGCTACCAATACCTCGCCTGTCAGCGGATCGATTGCAATGCCCGTCGGCTTGGCAAAGCGGTTGAGATCCGAACCATATCTCCCGAAACTGAACTGGATCTCGCCGCCGGCTGAGATTACATAAATCTGGGCAAACTGCGGGTCCGATGCATACACCGTACCGTCAGGGGCAGCCGCGACGAACGGCTTGTCCCAAATGTCCTGGCTCTCCCAGGTCGGTATCAGCCATTCGTATAACGGCACCATCTCCGCCGATATCACCTGTATCCGGCGATTCCAGGCGTCACTGACCAGAATGTTGCCGGTTGTCGGGTGGACAGCGACGTCAACCGGCTCTTCAAAGTGGCCCAGGACGACGCCGCCCCCGCCGACCTGCCGGACGAAATCGCCCATTGGCGTAAACTCAAGGATGCGTTTGTTCCCGGTGTCGGCGACCAGCAGGTTGCCAGCCGGCGTCACTGCCAATCCCCGCGGGCCAAATAGCGCGTACGGGTCTCTGTTATCCTCGGTGATCACGCTGAAACTCCCCCATTTGCGCAGGAAATTCCCTTGGCCGTCAAAGACCTGAATTCGCCCGTTCCACGTGTCGGCCACGAATACCGTGTTGTCAGCCCCAACCGCGATTCCCCACGGCTCTCGAAACTGACCGTCCCCCAACTCCAGGGGCCCTTCCCCGTCAGGATCGGTACAGCCCCTGCTCTCGCCTTCTGCCAGAAAGCACGTACTTCCGAAAGTAAAACGGGAACTACCGTCGGAGGTCAACACCACAACGCGATTGTTGCCTGTATCGAGTATGTATCGCAGCCCGTCAGCCCCAACCGCTATGGAGCGGGGGTTCGCCAGAGGAACCGCACTGTACAGCCCGTTGTACGCGATGCTGGCGCTGCGATCAATCTCCTCATAGCTGAACGAAGGCGACTGGAATGATCCTCCACCGGCAGTGGGAACAACGTTCAGATCCCACACCATCTCAGCAATGTCCCTACGTACGTACATGCGAAAATCATGTCTATGAGGCCATTCCGTCAGCGTACGGTCAGGGTGGTTGCGGAAGAAAAAGATCTGCCACAGGCGGCTGCGCCGCTCACTGTCTCTCAACGCCCCCCAGATCTGTTCAAACGTCAGTCCTTGAGATTTCTCCCCGTCCCATTCCCCCTTGTAGCTCTCTTCAGGCCACCACACGAGCCTGTAATTCCGACTCACATAATCGCGTCCAACGTACGGCTCCACTTTCGCATAGTTCTTCTTGCCGACAAGGATGATCGGCGCGCTCATCGCTTCAGTCGTCGGATTCGCACCGTAGAATATGTGGTTCGGATAGAAGCGCATGTACCAGGTCATGGGCCAGGCAACGTCATCGTCGTAAGAAACCTGAATCTCTCGCTCGCCAACCGTACGTTCGCTTATCGTCTCAATCTCCTCCAGGGCCCGCTTTACATCCGGCGCGGCATGGGCATAAACAAGATATTCGGTTGCCATGTCGTAGTTGACGTAGGTAAGCAGGTAGGAAAACCGAACTGTGAGCAGAAACAGTATCGTGAATACGGCCACCGCACTCAGACGCAACGTCAGTCGCCAGCCCGAGCGCACAAAAGCCATATATGTGAGATAAAGCAGTCCGACCAGCAAGCCGAGCGCAAGTATGAAGCGCACAGTCCGCGACAGCGTGTCTACGTCGCGCCCGCCGCCGGGGATTGAGCCGATCAGCGTCGCCACAACAAACAGCAGTGCCGGCAGCAGAACCAGCAGCCACCAGCCTTGCGCATCCCGCACCTTCTTCCAGTCGATTCGACGAAGGATCTCCGCTCCCCACCAGCCTCCGAAAAGTACCATCGGCTGCGCCATGTGCGTCATCAACCACGGCATCTTTTCCCCAGCGTAGGAATAAGACAACCAGGCCCCAAACCCCCACCAGGCAAAAAAGAAAACCAGATAGGGCCGCACGAACGAACTCTCCGCCGCACTGGCAGGCCCCTGCTGCGAAGCGCCGTTCCCGCCCTTGACCTCCGAATCGACCCCTTCACCCTCCACGGCGGCCGCCATTCGCCCAAAGGGCCCGCGCAGGCGAATCGCGAGCAGAGCCAGCCCTCCCAGGCTGAGAAGAAGCGGCAAAAACTCGTAGAGCAAGCTCTGCATTATATAGTAGTACCACGGCTGACTCCCGCGTTGCACCGCCTGCTGAGCCAGCCAGTATCCGAGACTGCCGACCACTCCGGTCGCAAGTCCATCTACCGGATTCGTAAAAAATGTGGTGAACAATATGATCTCAATCGCCCAGAACAGGGCCATCAGAGTGGCCCAATTGGAAAAGCTGAGCCTGCCCTCCTGCCCTTGCCCACCTCGCGAACCCCTTCCATTCACGCTCCCGCTCGCCGGACCAAACCACAAGTAGGCCATCGCTGTGCTTAGTACCGCCATCAGCAGAACCAGAATGGCCGATCTGGCCAGATCCTGAGTCGTACTGTACGCAAGTGCATCCCAACCGAAGAGCAGATGTCCGAGCGGCGCAGCAAACGGCAGAACAAGCGTCAGCAGTAGGACCGCAATATCAGCGAATAAACTGTCTCGAAGTTTCTCTTGCCCCGTCCACCAGCGCCAGAGCGCTGCCCCCACCATGAAGACGCCAAATATCGTGCCCGTCATGAACTGGTTTTCTTTCGCAGCAAAGCCAAGCGCCATCGCGGTCACGGTAAAGTAGAGCCACTTCAGCCTCCGCTCCTCCAAATAGCGGAACATGCAATACACCCAAACCATCGAAAAAAGGACGATGTAGATGTCATTCCGTATGTACCGGCTGTGAAAGAGAATACTGGGACTGATTAGGAAGAGCAGTGCCGTCAGCAGCGCGCCCGTTCGCCCAATCCACCGCCGGTAAAACCACGCCGCCATGATGGTTCCGATTCCTGCCAGAGCCGGCATGAACCGAGCCGTGGCATCGCTGACACCAAACAGAAAATAGATGAACGCGTTCGCATGGAAGAGGAACGGCCCATGCATCATTGGGTTGTGCTGATAGCTCCCGTTTCGATAAAGATCGAGAGAATATACGGCGTGCAGGCTCTCATCATGGCTCATCCCTCGCACGCCAAGCGCGTAAAACCGGCTGACTACCGCCACGATCAGGATCGCTGCCCACGCCATGGTCTCCCAATTGGCCCGCAGCACTGCAAATAGGTTCGAGTCCAGGATACTTTCGGACGGCCCGCCAGTTTCCTTCGGTACGGAATGTTGTGACTCCCCAAGGGCCGAAGTCTCCATCAGACTCTCCGCCTGCTCCTCGGCCGGAGGAATCTCAGTGGAGGTCTCTTGAAGGTGCGCTTCGGTGACCTCGACTGCGGTCTCGTCTTGCTTCTCGCTCCGTCCTTCTGCCATCGCTTACTTCTCCCGTTGTACCCAAAGGTCTACCTCTTGCCGCCCTGGCAAGCTCCCCGCCGCCTGATTTCTTTCACGAAAGAGCATCCACCTTAACATGGCGCCGGCGCTCCCTATCTCAGTCGGCAGCCAGCGCTGTGTCACAGAGTAACTGCTGCCAACGAAACCGGCGGGCAGCAGCTCCAATTCCCCCTCATTCCCAGGCGTCCCGCGAGACACTACCATGGCATCTGCCTCTACCCCGGTTAGATCGCTCCCAGGGTGCCAGCGCAGATCGCTCATGGTTCTCAAATGCCAGAAAAAGAATGGCAAATGGGAATACTCGACCTGAAGATAGACGGGAGCTGCCGTAGCATCCCCTGTCCGCAGGGAACTAAGCCGGGCAATATCTTCCGTCAGCAATGCCATCCCACCGTCCCCGGTCTCAGCGTAGAGTGAACGGCTATGACCGTATTCAGGCCTCAGATTCAGCATCCAGCTGCTGCTGGCTTGGGCCAGAAAAAACGCAACCAAGGTCAGGAAGCCAAATGCATGCATGCTGGCGCGCTCTCCCGACCACCAAACGAAAAACGCGCCCAGCGCCGGAATCAGTAGATAAAAAATAGCCAGACGCGGATCAAAATTGCCGTCTCGAAGCGAACTGCTTACCGTGCCCGTCCAGAAAAAAGCAGTTACAAGCAGAATCCCCATCGTGGCCAGCGCCGGCAACCGTGAGCTGTCCTGAAACAACATTCCGGTCGGCCCCAGCCGCACAAAGTGCGTCGCCGTCCCCGCCGCCAGTAGAAGCAATGGCAGCCCGACAACAAGCAGGCTGACCGGTGTCCGCCCCGGCAACAGGATCAACAAGAGGCCCCAGCCCACACCGGCAACGAGAACATTGAGCCAAATTGCGTCCATGGTCGCTCGTCTGTCGGTTCCAACGACTTCGTCGCCTTGGACAATCCGCCCCGCCCGGCTTCCCGCAAAGAATACCGTCCTGTAAAGGGCGATTGCCACGCCAGCGCCCCCAAACAGAAGGAGGAATGGCTCATCGACAAGCAGCCTCAATAGCGCCCACGTTACTGTGTAATTGTGCTCCGCAAGCAGGATCCCCTCTGTCCCCGACGAACCCACCAGGTGGGCGATTGCAGTTCCCACGCTTTCACCAACGGCCGACAAGCCGGCAAGGTTCGAAAATAGCCCGGTTGATCCTACAACAGCCGTACCCGCACAAACCAGTGCTGCCTGCCTGCCCTGGAGCTGAATTAGACTCGCTAGCCGCCCCTCTCTGAGCAGATAGTAGGCAAAGAGAATCAGGGGCAGCAACAGCCAGGCCAGCGGACCACTAATCAGGAACAGACCGCCTATAACCGCAAATCGATTTACCCGTACAGCCTCTTCTCTGTCATCAAACAGTGCTCCAAGGAGCAGCACGAAGGTCAGTGCTGACAGGGCCGATCCATCAGCCAGCCGGCTGAATGCTAGCAGCCAGGGATCGATCGCGAACAAAACTGCTGCCATAAGTGCGCCGCCCCGTCCCAGGCGGCGCCGCAGCGCCCAGGCCGCCAGAACCAGGCCCGCCCCGGCGCATGCCAGCGGGAAGCGGGCCCAAAAACTGCTCCCGCCCCCCGTCACAAAGAATAACGTGCGCTGTATCGTATACAGTAGGGGGCTCAAGGGCGGACGGGGGTCTGGAACCCCGCTCTCTTCCTGCACGCCGGTCGACTGGTCCAGCCAGGCAGGCCAGATCTGAGCGGCCTCCAGGGGTGACACGAGGTTCAGGTCGCCAAGCGAATAAAGTCGCAGTCCCAATGCCAGCACGAAGAGAATCGCGTACAAAGCATGTTCCACCGATGGCCCGCTCACTTCCGGCGTAGTCGCCCGCGCCCCGCGAAACGGCTCCGCAGCTGATTGGCCCCCTGTGAGTGGACCCCTGACCTCTCTTTGAACGTTACTCTTCCCTGGTGTCACCTGCAGCCTGTTGCCCCTGAAACCCGATCTCTATCTGTCCGATGCGCCCTTGGCGCGGTATATCCGATAGCCTCCCTGATCATAGGCCAGCTCGAGGATCTGGCCCAACCGCTCTTCCAGCACAGGCGTAACGCCATACTGGGCGCGCTCCTCCGGGCCAACCAGCACATAGTCGATCTGCCAGCGATTCAGCGTTTCCTCCAGCGTAGAAGGACGCGGAAACTGATAGATCTCTCGGATGGCTTCGACCCGACCATCAGCCATCTCGCCATACGCCCGCCCCCGCCACTGGGCCTCGTGTCCATCCCATCCTAACAATGTCGCCCTGCCTGTCGCCGCGCTGATTCGCGCAGTATTTGCCCGGTAGCTGGCCCCCTTGGCCTCCAGAACGACCGACTCAGGACGCGAATTGCTCCTGATCCAGTCGATAACGGCCAGCTCATCTTCACCCACGTAGGCGAGGCCGTCGAGAGTCGGCTCGCGCGTGCCGAACCCTTTAATCTTAGCATACGCCCCAGCCGCAGGATAGACAAGGGTCGCCAGTATCAGGAGGAGAGAAAGAACCGATGGAACTAACCCCAGTGTGGGAAGGGCCGCCCCGCCCCCGCCTCCCTGACCGGCGCGACGCACCGCCAGTTCAATATACCTGGCTATCGCATATGCCGCCGCGATTCCGAACAGCAACCAGCTCTGGTAATAAAACTTGAATACGGTATTCATGCGCGTGCCGAAGTTATCACGCAGATACACAAACTCCGGCAAATACGTCAGCAGGCTCCCAATCGCGAACAGGCACAGGACAAAGGTGGTCGTCCGTGCGCCGCTTCCCGACCCGGCCAGCCGTTGCCACAGCAGACTCACTGTGACCGCCGTTAGCCCGCCCATCAACAGAAACGTCCCGGGATGCCCCAGTCGCCGCCCCACGATGCTCGCCAACAGGTCGCCGGACGCCTCCGACGCGTTCGCCGACAACAGCCCGGTCGTCACCAGAAACACCAGTGGCAGTCCCAGAACGAGTACCACCGCCGCGACCAGCACATCCGCCCGAGGTCGCCCCTCCCGCCAGCCCAGGACGACTAAACCCGCCCCCGCCAGTAGGAAATGCCCGAACATCACCAGAAACTGGGGCAGTCGCGTCGGATGCAGCAAGTTTGGCAAAATGCCCCCCGCCTGGCTCTGCGCCGTCAAAAAGTACGGCATATACAACAATAGGGCCCCCAGGACAACCGTAACCCCAACGATCGTCCCCCGCGTCAGCGCCCTGCGCAGCGCGACGACAGTATCTCCACTTCTGCGGGCGCCCGTGAGCATCGCTACCAATACAAGCAGGAGCCAGTAAGGAGGGAAGTCCCAGGTATTCAAAAACAGTAGCGCACCGGCCGCGGCTATCACAAGCAGAAGCCCGCCCGCGCCCATCGCGCCGTAAACCGATCTGACCTGAGCACTCAAGTCGGAACGGAAAGAGCCAGTCTTTACTGGCTCCTCACCGGAATCTTTGTCCTGGTGTGCCTTCGTTGCGCCGCGGTTCCGTCCCTCTGGGCTGAACCAGTTCAATGCGATGGCTACGACCAGAAGCACGAACGGCATGGCCAGCAAATGGGGATGATTGTCGGACAGTACATAACTGAAGATCGGAAACTCGTCGATGATCTCGATATGGTTCCCGTCTAGGTCGATGTCTTCAATTACGCGGCTGGCTCGCCACCACCAGCTCCACCCGCTGTCAATGTACCATTTGCGCGTCACCTCTGCCCGCTCCGGAAAATTATATACGTCGACCAGTTGAATCAAGCCGCCCATCCGCACACCTTGAGCATAGAGCCACTCCAGTATCATGTGCAGATTAGAGCTCAACGCCACGGCAACCGCCGTCAGCAGCCCTGCCAGGTACGGGAAGGCATCCCCGGCCCCCTCAACCTTCAGCCCATCTGTCGAACCTTTGGAGTCCTTCTCCTCCTCCTGCCTATCCTCTTTGGAACCAAGTCGATACAGGTTGTACCCCACCCCAAAGCTCGCCGTAACCAGCAGGCCGAACCAGCACGCCTGCCCCACGTTATAGGCAATCTCAGGCAGCTGGCCGGACAAATGAGCCAGCGTCGAAATCATCCAGTAGCCAAAATAGTAGTAGCTGATTGCATAGCCGGCCAGCCACGGATCGCGCGGCGGATACGTTGCGCTGCTCCAGATCCCGTTGATGAACATCAGGTCCATCGGCTGTTCGGTGTGGTTGATCGCGGGATCGTGCGAACGTACCCATGTCCAGACCGCAAAGGCGAGTAGGAACAGAAGCTCGACACTCAGAATGTATTTCCAGGAAGGAAGCAGCCTCAGGGGGAAACCGGGTCCGGAATGTTCGCTGTTCCCATCGGCTTGGCTGCCGCGCAGTAGAGCCCAGATGCTGAGTAGAGCCACAAGCACGACCGCCAGCCAGGCCCCGCCTGAAGTATTGCGAAGCAGGCCATAACTGGTTCCCAGCCAGAGCACAAGGCTCACCAGGAATATCCCTAATACGCGCGCAAACGCATAACCGCGATCCGGCAGAGCACTGAACTGCCTCAGTGTCAGCGGCATCGCCGCCCCGCTTACAACCTGCGTTACCGCATACCAGGACAGAAAAGCAACGACGATTTCACGCACGCAGCCCGCCCTCTCCCCCGTCGCCGGCATCTGCCGGTTCTTCGCCCAGTGAGAAACGGCGCTCCTCACTCGCCATCTCCCCCAATCCTACCTCCGTCGCCTCATCTGCTCTGCATACCTGTCCCGACTCCATCGCCCCCCCGAACTGAAGAAACGCCTCCCCGATTACCCGTCTCCCAAAGGACCCCATCGGCGGCAAACTGTCTGCTTCGAAAAAACGGGCCTCCAGAATCTCTACAGGATCGATTCTAATCTGCCCGCCGCCGATCCGCCCCAGCAAATAGAACTCCAGGATGCGTCCCATCGCCCGGTGGCAGACTAAACGCTCGACCGATGCCTCCAGCGCCAGCTCCTCCTTCACCTCCCGTCGCCAGCAGTCATGGATCGTTTCCCCGGGAGACAGCCAGCCTCCGGGCAGCCCCCACAGCCTCGTATTGTGGAAACGATGCCGCAACAGCAGGACCTGCTCATCATCGTTCAGCAGGACGCCGCTCACGCCTACGATGACTTTGCCGGTGACCCCCCACGTAACCGCGCCGCGCAGCCACCGCGGCGCCCTTCGCCAAATGCCTGCCGCCATCGGCGCCAGACCTGTGAGTTGGCGCATCTGCCCCCTATCGGCCCTTTAGCTGGCCCTGAATGTGAGAGGAAACCGCGTATATCGTAACCTCGGGGTTCCGATAGACCGACTCCAGGAGCCCGGAGGCTGCCAGCTCCGCCAGTCTCCAGTCTGCCCCCGGATGTTGTTGCCTTTCCAACTGGCCCGCGTAGATGAGTCCGATCTCCAGTTCCTCTATCAGGCTCTCCATACGCGCCAGATCCTCCGTATTCCAAAACTCGGAAAGTAGGCCGTGCCGCTTGCCAACGTCCTTACGGTAACGCTGTTCCCCCGCGTGCATTCCCAACAGCCCGCTCAATCCCGTTAGGCTGGCCACACGTGTGCCCCCGGCCCGGTAATAGTCGAGCTGAGCAGATTCTGCCAGCACCAGGTTGCCCCGTACGTTTTGCAGCAACCACTGCACCGCCGCCCAATCGTACTGTAATTCGATGGCACTGTTGCTGTCAGGCCAGTGGTAAACGCCCTTCTCCATGAAGGCCATCCCATTCAGAGTCCCAATCGGAGGGCGCCAGCCCGGGAATCGCTGCGAAAGCCGCGACGGCGTCCCTAGCAGAGGATAGACCAGGCTGGCCGCAACCAGAACGACAAAGGCCAGCCCCCAGGCGCCTCGGACCGCCGCCAGCGCCGTTCTGAAACGAAAGCGCGAGTTCCAGGACTCCACACCAACCGAAGGTAGTTCTCCTTCTATACCCCTGCCCCGCTGCATCGACTCAAAACGCGCCAGGATCCTCGGCAGCGCGATCGCCGCCGCAACAGCCCAGAGCACCCATACCTGGTTGTAGAACTTGAAAAGAGTGTTCATCCGGTAGGCGTCGCCGCCTTGGAGATGGTCCTTCAGATACACCACCTGAGTTCCGGCCAGTACCGCCAGGCCCGTCGCTGCCAGCAGCGCAACACATATCGTTCCCGTGTCAGCCTCTCTCTCGCGCCGCCAAAGGTGCGAGACGGCTATGCCAAACGCCGGCACGCAGACAGCCAGTACCGTCTGGTTTGTAAATAGGAGAAGCAGCAAAGAAGCAAGGAACAGCGCCGGAAGCAGAATGACCTCGGTGAAATAGGCGACAGTCGGGTTCCGCACAAGCAACCTGTGAATTCGCAAATAGCGATTCCGGCGCAGTTCCCCCCGCCCTACCACCAGCCACGTAAAGATGACAAACGCGAAAAACCCCCAGATCTGCGTCCACTTGCCCAGGTCATCAGGCGACCGCACCAACCCGATACCGCTCGCCGCAACATTCGTGTAGCTGCTGAAGAAGGGCAAAAATAGTAGATATGCCCCGCCCGCCATTACGATCCCCAACCCCGCAACCGGCACAACATGCAATCGCCCTCCCCTGCGGTAAAGTGCGACCGCCAGCGCAAGGACGCCCAGCCCCAGATACGTGGGCAGATCCCACAAGTTGACCGCCGCCAGCACCCCCAATGTAAAGGCCAGGCCGCCGACAAGCACTGCCCCGCTGTGCCAGTTCTTGCGCCAGTCAACGTTATGGCTGTCCAGAAGCGCCAGCACCAGCGCCGCGAAAAACAAGGAAAACGGAATGCCGATCATGTGTGGATGTAAATCGGCATAGGTGAAACTCCAGTAGGGAAACTCGTTGATCGTATGGGGAATCACACGGCTGGGCGCCCAAAAATCATATCCCGGCAGAGCCGCGCCGGAGCTCAAGACGCGCCACAACCCGCTGAATGCATGGACCGCCTTCTGAATTCCCGGAACGCTGCTGACAAAACCGCTTTCGCTGACTCTGCTCAGCGATTGCACCAACTGCACAAATCCAGCCAAATTGCCGATAACGGCGACGAACAGCGGAGCCAGCAGCGCCGCACCTATGCCTTCGTGCCAGGACGGCTGCGGGCCGATAGGTCGCCCATTCGACGGCTCCCCTTCCTGCGGCCCCCCTCTCGCATCAGCCTCTGCCTCGAAACCTGTGCCGGAAATGTCCTCCTTTACATAGCTGATTGAACCGGTTGCCTCCGGCCTTGCACCCCTGACCAGCGCCCAGTGTGGACCGCCGCCCCAGCTTTGGGATCGCTCCTGTTCTGCTACGTCTTCCCCGGTTGGACCGTCGCCCGGCCCAGCCGAAAACAGTTCCTCCGCATCATCCGTCTCAACGGCGCCGACTCCGGTCTCTGGTTGTTCAGCAGTAAACGGACGCGCCGGCGTCTCGCCGGCCGCCGTGCTTTGCAGCCGCGTACGGTTCCCTCGCGGTCGGATCCCGCTCACCGAATATGCAACGGCAAACGCGTTAACCACAGTAAGCGCAAACAACATGGGAATGGCCAGATTGAAGGCCACCTCCGCGTAGATCCCCGTCAACTTGATCAGGTAACCGACCAGATAGATCCCGTAGTAGTAATAGTTGATGTACCCGCCCGCAAAATGCGGATCAACCGGCGGAAAATACGGGCTCCGCAAAATCCCGTTCAGAAACGCAAACTCCATGAACTTCTCACCGCCGAACCAGGGCTGCCAAATGTCCGGATTCGCCCGCCGGACCAGCACAAAGAACAGGAATGAACCCGCGAACAGCACCTCCCCAACCAGCAAAATCCCCCACATGCGCCGCACAAACGACACTACATCCCGCCACGTGAAAACCAGTACACCAGCACCCAACAGCGCAACCATGCCCGCGACCAGCCACGCATTGCGCACCGTGTTCTGCGCCAGCCCGGAACTGGCGAATATCCAAAGCAGCCACCCACTCAACAGCCAGCCCAACGTCTTGGCCAGCAGAAACCCGCCATCGCGCAGTACGCCGAACAGCCTGAATGCCAGCGGCCACGCCACCCAGCCCAGCGCAGAAACAACAAGCCACCACCAGCCTACCGCAAGCCACGGCGATCTGCTCGCCGCCGTGTTCCATCTGTAATTGTCCACCAGAGGCAGTTCCCGCAGCGGCGTTTCCAGCAGAAGCGAAGGCCTCGACCCCTCTGCACCCTCTGTACCCTCTGCCCGCGCCCCGTCTCCGCCTTCCGGAATCGCCTGCCCCTGCACGAGCGCCAGCAAAAGGTTGATCAGGCCCCGGTCCTGGCTCTCAGGCGCACTCCCCAGCCCGATCGCGTTTAGAACAGGCGCCAGCGCGGGCTCACGACCTCGGTCCCAATGCACGGCGCCCTCCCACGACCCTCCCAACAGGCCGTCGATCTCAGAACCGCTCAACGCCCGCTCCTTCGCCAGTATCGACACCCGCGGGTGGTCATACAGGCTCCAGCTTTCGTCGGCATCGTGGTCCGGAAACGTCAGGCCCAGCAATCGCGGAGGCGTCGTGAAGTCTGCCGCCAGCACGAAGCCCAACTGCCCCCCGAACATCAGCTCGTAATAGAGGTTGGTCATCGGGTACCGCGCCGGCAACTCATCCACGCTCTCGTAAATGCGTTTGGAACTGTAGATGACGTAATCGGCCGCCAGCAGCTTCTCCTTCAATATCTCGTACTTCTCCGCCGTGTCCTCCTCATACGGCGACCAGTCGATGTGCCGCAGACCGTGGCTGCCCATATCCATCCCCGGTTCCCCCGGCAGCCTCTTCGGCAGCGGATCGTCCCATGACTCCCACAATATCACCGAACCCGGCGGCGCCTTGGCATAGACCCAACGGCTGGCCGTCACCCACGTATGCTCGCTCCCATAGACGCCGTTGGCATACGCCAGCGACCAGAACAGACCGCCCCCAACCGCCGCCATGGCCAGTATCACGCCCGAAAGACGTGCAGCCAGCCCAAGCCTCCCACTGGCTCTCAGCCGCAGAAGCCAGACGATCAACCCCGCCGCAAAGAGCAGGACAAAGGGGAGCACCGGACTCATATACCGGTTGAACTTGGCCAAAAACGCACCCGTAATACCAAAATACGGCACAACCCAGGCCCATACGATGAGCTCTCCGGCCCTCGCCCGGTAGAGTGCCGCCTTACCCAACGCCCACGCGCTTCCGGCCAGCGCCGCCAACCCCAGGGGCCAGCCCAACCCCCAGACGACCTGCTGCTCAATAAAATACAGATAGGGCACCGTATTCCGGTACTGCCGCGTAAAGGGAAAATCGGCCACGCCGCGCACCATACGGCCCTGTTCAACCAGCGTTGCCTGGATGAAGCTCACCCAGTCGAGCACCGCATAAGGGCTGGTGACAAAGAAAACAACGGCAGCTGCCAAATAGGCGGCCAACAATTGATGGAGTGAGCTCCCTGCTTTCCCCCTCCCGTCGATCGACCGATTCTGCTCTCCTCTCCTCCATTCCAGGATTAGCGTCGCCGTCAGTGGCGCCGCCAGAATCGGAAGCGCGCTGAACTTGGATGAGACCGCCAGCCCCGCGCCGATTCCCGCCAGAAGCACACCACGCCAGGAGCGCTCCTGCACAATCAGCACGCCACCATACACAGCTACCACCACAAATGTCGTGCTTGCCGGGTCCATCGCAAAAAAGTGGCTGAGCTGGATGGCTTGGGCGGTAAACGCGTAAAGTGTCGCCGCCAAAACACCGCCTAACGCCCCGTAGAGCCGCCTCCCCAGCAGGAAAAGCAAAAAGATCGTTAGCGTGTCCAGAAGGGCCATCATCAACCGGCCCGCAACTGCCACCCCTTCGCAGGCCGTGTTGGCCCGCTCCATCAGTCCAATCGTTCGATCGGGAAGGGGCAGCAGACCGGCCGGGCCGGCCAATCTGCTCAGCACTTCGCCGGTCAGAATACCCAGATACAGCGGAAAGTGGCCGTAGGTAAACGACCGCCGCCGCTCGTTATGGCGGTCCCACAAAGGGTTGAGCGGGCTGCGCTGCGGGTCCGGAAACGCATCGACGGTCGAGGGCCAACCAATCGTCGGCGCATAGAAGCAAGTCGTGCTTCGCTCATCAGGGTGAGAATTCAAGCCGCCGTCAAACTGGACGTTCCAGGTGCGTAACCCTAGCCCGGCCACTATGACCGCACCCAAAACAAAATAAATGACTATCGAAGAGGACTTTCGCGAAAAAGCTTGCATCGGTATCCGGGCGTCACCGCCACAGCAAGATCAGAATCCTGAATCCACAGCCGGCAGCAGGCAACCTGCCAATTGCTCAACAATTCTATCACGGTCGCTCGCGAAAGTTACGACACAAGACACCCTCGTTCTGATGCTTTGGACCGGCCGCGCCGGGTGCTGCACCGCAATCAAAAACGCCTGAAGAAGGACTTTCCGGTCCTCTGGGATCGGTGGTCCGACTTACGCTGGCTCTCTGTGCCTGTTCTTTGGATTCGAGTTGAACGCACGCTGACTTGGGGTGTCTGTCTCGGAGAGGATGGGCCCGTCCCAGAGTCCTGGATCTTCACGTGCCAACTGAACAGTCAGTTGGCACGTCGATTTACTGCTTTCTGGCCCAAATACTGCCGCTACTGAGGCTCTATCGGCCAGTTCCGTATCACCCACTCAATCTGATGCTCCGGCGGCGGCGGCCACAGCAGGTAGACGTCAACCCAGCGGCTCCACAACACCAGGTTGTGGTCGTCATAGCCCAAATCTATGCGCCGGAACAAAATGTTGCCGCCCGTATCCAGCGCATCCCCGAATCCGTATCCGGGAACGTACACCCTGGTGCGCAGCGGAATGATGTTCGGGTCCACGGCTACGATTCCCTTCCGCATCCGGTCCCCTGTGCGCGTAATCCCGTACCACGGTAGGCTTGGAGAGACCCCGGCGGTGGACGCGCTGTAACTGGTTGCCCTCATCCTGATCTTGCGCCAGTAGGTGATCTCCTGGCCGTCTTCCGTGACGAAAGTCTGCGCTTCTATCTTCTGGCCGTACACTATCCGTTTGTTGCGCGGCTCCTGTGCCACCCAGACGTCTTCCAGGGAACGGTCGTTCATCTCGCCGTCCCGATACAGAACGCGGAAGCGCCTCCGCGTAATGCCCTCTGCCCCCTCAAATTCAACCAGAGTGTCAATTGGAAGGTCCGGATCCCCGACCCACTCCGTCTCAAACGGAGCGATCTCATCTTGTACTTCGACCTCTTCCCGAACGCGTACAATCTGAATCTGCATGTCCGGATACAATCCGGCGCTTAGCTGAGGAGTCACTTCGTCAAGGCCCGTCAGGCCAACACCTATCTCCGCCAGTACGTCTCCCACGGATTCGCTCAGCGTTCGCGTCCTATACAGCACTCCGTCTGCCACCAGACTGACAGGAATGCTTCGTCGAATGAAAACGCGCAGTCCCGAGCTGACAGGTGTGCCCAGCGCGGGCTGCACCTCATCGCCAAGAAAAATCGTGACCTCCGCATCCCGCAGAGCCTCGCCCACCGTGTCCGCCAGCGTCTGTATCGTATAGGGAATCGTGTCCTCGTAGACCGTCAGACGGACTGAGCGGTTGACCTCGATCAGTACTGGAGCTCTCTCAACCCTGTCCCAACTCGGCCCGCCCGAAAGACGGGTCTCGCTGTCCCGACTCCGCTCCATCGGAACTGGGTCCTCCCACCCTACTTCCTTACCGTAAATCAATACCTGGTCGCGAGGACTATATGGAATCCCCGCGTCAGCCAGCAGTTCGGCAGGCGTCTCGGCCCAACTCGTTGCCTCATACTCCCGACCGTCCGCAACGATAAGGAAGGGCTGCGGCCTTTCAACCGAAAGACGCAGACCGTCTGTTATCCTGGTGTCAAGATTGTGGGAAATCCGTAAGCCTTCTGGGGCCGCCGTCCGCGACGGGGCAACCCCCTCAACGGTCGACGTATCTCTGACCGTATCCTGCGCCTGTGCCACACGTGCAGGAACGATGGAACTCTCGGTCAGTCCGCCTCCCGATGCTGCCTCCGGGCCCGTTAGCAGGCCGACGTCGGTCAGCAAATCACCCACGTTCCGCCTGTGGGTCTGTACTGTTTTTGTGACCCCGTCCACTTCAATCTCGACTGTGCTTGCCGTCAAGTTCCAAAGTATCCAGAGTCCTGCGATCGCAGCCGTCAACGCTGACAACTGTACCAGAACACGGATCCGCCGCCCCGTTTGCCGCCTCAATGAACTCCCGGAAACGGCAACTTTCGGCTTCATCCGTCGGGTGACAGTAGCCATGGCAACATTCTATCCATAATTTGCTATGATCAAAATTTAATACCTTCCCGATGGCAAATAAGACCGATTGTATGAACAAAATGTTCCCCGAAATGCAAAACAACCTGATCTGACCCCTTCCCCATGCTCTTTGACACGGTTTCGTCACAGTTTTGCACACCCTCTTCGAGTACCACCTGCGCCACAAACCATAACCCCAACCTGCCCAGAATGCCCCGTCCATCCAAACTCCCCGTAGGGGCACCCCTTGTGGGTGCCCACTTCCTACACCCCAGACCGCCCTATGCATCCAAATCCCCCGTAGGGGCACCCCTTGTGGGTGCCCACGCCCGCCCCCAAAAACGCCCTATCCATCCGAAACGCCCCGCGGGCCACCCCTCGTGAATGCCCTGACTGTTCCCCCACCCGCGCCGGTGCTGGGTGAAACGTTGCGTCCCTCGCCGATTGAAAACACTGTGGGCTTCGGAATCCCAGGTCAAACCTCGACGACTGCTCACCACGCACCACTGCTCACCCACCGGCGAGGCAACGCCCGATTCCTGACAGTACATCTCGTCACCCCTGTTCCCGGCTGACCGCCCACCATACGCACACAGAACTCGGCATGGCAGATGCCAGCCATCCCTTCGCCGGAAGGCGCGGGCGCGCAAAATCGTGTCCTCATCATCTGACGAGGACACGCTCTCTCACGGACTCGAACTGGAAAAATGGGATTGAGGCGAAAGCTAAACAGTTGCCGCAGGTGGGCAACTCAAAATGCCCGCCCGCGCAACGACGAAGTCAAGCCGTCAAGCCAGCCAGTTCATCTCTCCCAACATCGGCCACCGGTACCGCTCTTCCGGCCCTGTATTGCGCGCCCAGCCAACCAATATCGGCTCATCTGCTCGCTTCTGCGCCATCTTCCGCCGCACCTGCTCAGGGTCCCACTCCCGCAAGATCTCGCCCCGCAGGTCCCGCAGAACTGACTGGCAACCGGGATCCTCCGCACGGTCAACCAGCTCGTCCGGGTCCTCTCTCAAATTGAAGAGCTGTGCAGGCTGTTCATGGTAGTAGATGTACTTCCACTCTTCTCGCCGGATCATGCGCTGGTAAGCACCCTCAGGAGGACCAAAGGTATCGGTGCAATACTCCGAAAACGCCGTATCTTCCCACGGTTTCGCCTCGTCCCGCCCGTCTATCAGAGGAAGAAAGCTGCGTCCCGCCGCGTTGGGCAGCGCCGGCGCCTCCATCGCGTCAAGCATCGTGGCCGCAACATCCACCGCACTCACGACGCGCTCGCAGCGCTGATTCCCGCCAATCCTGCCCGGCCAGCTCATGATCAGCGGCACCCGCACCGACTCTTCATAAAACACGTGCTTCCAGAAGAGTCCGTGCTCCCCCTGCATGTCGCCGTGGTCCGACGTGTAAATGATCAAAGTGTTCTCGTCAAACCCGTTCTCAGAAAGCGCGTTCAAAATCTGTCCGATCATCGCGTCCGTGCGGTAAACCAGACCCGCGTAGGCCGTCCGCGCCCGGCGTACCTCCTCTTCGTCCATCACCTCGATCCCCGTCGATTGGCGCCACCAGCGCAGGAAGGGATGCTGGTCTTCGGGCGCCGGCGCAGATTTGCGCGGAAGCCCCATCCTGCCCGCATACAGGTCGTAGTCCTCCTGCCGCGCCACATACGGCGGATGCGGAAGTATGAACCCGACCGAAAGGCTGAATGGCTGCTTCAGCAGACCCGCCCGCTTCTGCACGCCAAACCTGTTCAATCGCTCGATCGTTGCCGCCGTCACATCCTCGTCATGCACCTGGTACCCGCTCTGGCCCGGCCCCGAACGTTTCAGACTGAGATGATGCGGCCCCGCCGTGACACCGAGAATGCCGCGATCAGGGCCCGGATTGCCCGGGTGATTCGCCCCGTGGTCGCCCACAAACCGAGCCGCATACCCATGCAGCTGGTCCGGCCCCAGCGCGTGCATCCGCCCCACAAGCTCCGGCCGATACCCTGCCGCGCCCATCGCATGCGCAATCGTCGGAATCCTCGACTCCAGCGCGTGCTCATTCGTCCAGACCTCGTTCTGAAACGGGTGCCGCCCGCTCAGCATCGACATCCGCGAGGGAACGCAGATCGGCGAGCTGCAATACGCATTCTCAAATACCACCCCGTTGGCCGCCAGCCGGTCGAGATTCGGCGTATCGACCAGATCGTCGCCATAGCAGCCTGTCACATGCGGACTATGCTGGTCCGAGTGAATATAAAGCAAATTAGGCTGGCCCAAATCGTCCATAGCACTCTCCAAAATATCTCCCTGTCCTCGTATAACCTTCCCGGTTCCAAAACATCCAACAGCGCCCCGAAGTCCCCTCTCTCCTGCCCTCCCTCGCAAATCGCGCCGTTCCCTGCACTCCCCTGCTTCGGTGGTGGTAGATTAGCAAAGACGACCGAGCGCAGCAAATACCGGCTGCCAAACAACTGGCCGCTAACCACCGACCACTGACCACTGACTACTGCCTAAGGACTACTGACTACTGCAGTTCTGGGCGGTCGGGCCTATTCGGCCCTCCCTTGTGCGGGGGCTCCGCCCCCGCAACGCCCCCTCTCCTACAACACGCCTCGTCGAACCTGGTGTCGATATTGGAGACAGGTGCCTGTTTGAAGGTGTCCAGCCAGACCACGTCCCGCTAGCCACGCCAAATCGCCGCAGGTGCCGGACTTGTGCCCGCCCTTTCCCGCCCCAAAACTGGGATGCTCCCCCAACACCTGCAATCTCTTGTGCCTACCACCAAGTCTGTGATACCATCAGGCCCTCCCAAGTCCTTCACAGATTAGTGCGTGTTGCGGCTCTACTTTTGCAAGTTCTGGCAATGCTCGGTTCATTCTGTCAGTTGAATGATCTTCCCCCACCTGCTGAATGAGAGCAAAGGTGAAGTCCCGATGGCCTTTCTCTTCCTTATACACCGCAGACGGCGTACAGATTCTCCCGCGACTTCAGTTCAATTTCCTGCAGCGTCCTGAATTGCTATGTTTCCGCGTCGTTCACGTTTAATTCGGCGTCCGCCATAGAATCCCCCGTGCCTTGTCCCTGGAAACGTAAGGTTGAAACTCGTATCGAGACTTTCTAACCATACTGCAAAGGAGAACAATGGCCATGATCGAGCGAAAGATCTCCCGACGTAGGTTCCTGCAACTCTCCGCAGTTGCCGCCGCCGGTACTGTCGCTGCAGCCTGCACCCCGACGCAACCGTCTCCCGAAGCCGAACAACCCCAGGCAGTCCAACGCGAGCAACTACCAACACCCTCGTCACAATATGGTGAAGCCCCGATGCTGGCCGAACTGGTCAGCGCCGGCGAGCTGCCCCCTGTAGATGAACGGCTTCCCGTAGACCCGATGGTTCTGGATCTGCCCTGGTCCGACGTGGGCCATTACGGGGGAACTCTGCGTAAGGCCACAACCAGCAGTTCCTTCAGTGATCAGACACAACTCATGTACGGTCACTCCAGCCTGCATTGGACCGAAGGTGGGCAGGAAGTAGGGCCTGGCTTGGCCAAAGCCTGGGAAGTCAACGAAGACGCGACGGTCTGGACCCTCTACTACCGCGAAGGTACCCGCTGGTCGGACGGTGAGCCGTTCACCGTCGACGACGTTATCTTCTGGTGGGACGACATGATTCTCAACGAAGAGCACCCCTCTACCCGGCCCTCTTGGACCATGTCGGGTGACGCGCCGATGCAGCTGTCGAAAGTAGACGACTTCACCCTGACCATCCAGTTTGCCGGCCCCTCACCCATTACCGATATTGAAATCGCAGCCTGGGTGGGTGGAGGCATAGGCACAGGGTTGGACGCTCAGCCCCGGCACTACATGGAACAGTTCCATCCCGACTACTCTGATTCCGAGGACTTCTCGACCTTTACCGCAAAACAGGAGTGGTGGACCAATCCTGAGCACCCGGTACTGAATGCGTGGCGGCCGGTCCGGCTGGAGGCAGGCCAGCGACTGGTGATGGAACGCAATCCCTACTATTACATGGTGGATGTGGAAGACAATCAGCTGCCATACATTGATACCGTAGACGTCGGTTTCGCCGAGAATAACGAGATTCTCAACCTCAAAATCATCAACGGCGAAATCGACTTCATGGCCCATCCCAACCTCAGTCTGCGTGACATTGCCATCTATAAGGACAATGAGGAAAACGGCAGCTATCGACTGGAACTGTGGGACAACGGCGCCGGCGGCGCACCGGCTTGGGGCATCAACTGGAACTACCCTGAACCGGAGAAGCAGGCCGTCTATCGCAAGGTTGAGTTCCGCCGCGCGCTTTCCCATGGAATTGACCGCGAGAGAATCCGCAAACTGACCTTCTTCGGTCTGGGCGGGCCTGCCAGCACGGCAGTCGATTCGATAAACTCTCGCCAATATCACAGCTCGACCCGGGGCCAAGAACTGTTGGACCAGCTGCTGAACCTTGCAGTTGAGCACGATCCCGAAAAGGCCGCCAGCCTGCTTGATGACGCAGGCGTGACTGATCAAAATGGAGATGGATGGCGACAGCTGCCCAGCGGAGAACCCCTTGAAATCTGGATCCAGATAAACGCCGGTAGCCCGTTTACCGAAGCAGCCGAACTGATGAAAGAGGACTGGCGGGCCATCGGGCTGGACGCAAGAGTGGACGCCATGCCGGGCGCTCAACTGGGACAGATCTTCCTGGGAGGGACCTTCGACATCCGTGTCTTTGGCGGCGGTGCCCCGGGTTCGGCGGACCTACTTAGCTTCCCGGTCTTTCTTACCTCGTTCGGCCCCAGTGGCCGTTGGGCGCCTCTTTACGGCGCTTGGATGAGCCTCGAAGGCACTCCCAGGGAAGGCGTTGACGCCGACAAACCCGCCGCATGAACGCCAGCCCCCCTGGGATGAACCAGCGCCCGATGATCCGGCTTACCGAATGTGGCAACTGCACAAGCAGGCCCGCAGTGAGCCGGATCGCCAGAAACGGGATGAATTGGTTTATGAAATCTTGCAGATCCACGTCGACGAAGGGCCCTTCTGGCTCGGCATCATCGCTGACCTGCCGCGTCCCGCCATTATCGGCAACCGCGTAAAGAACACGCCCACACGCGATCAACTGCCCCTGGGTGGTTGGTTAGGCCCTTGGGTAGTCGCATATCCAGGCGCCATTACCTATCCGGAGCAGTACTACCTGGACGACATGGCATGACCAAGCCCAAAAACGTCCTCTTCATCGCCGTTGACGACTTGCGGCCTGAGATCAGTTGCTTTGGCAAAGCCAAACTGCATACCCCAAATGTGGACTGGATCGCGGCTCGCGGACTACAATTCAACCGCGCCTACTGCCAGGTACCTGTCTGTGGCCCTTCGCGAATTAGCCTCCTGACGGGAAAACGCCCTTCCCAACCGACTGGCAACCGTTGGGGTCTGGGCTCCCCGCCGCCCGGGGAGCCCAGCCTTCCGGGCTATTTCAAGGCACAGGGATTCCGGACGGTGTCCATAGGAAAAGTCTATCACCGCAACGACGACGACGAGGCCGGCTGGACAAGACGCTACCGCGATACCTTCAAGGAACAGGCCTATACAGTCCACGGCTACTGCGCCGGTTATCAACTTGACGAAAACCTGCGCAAGCTGAGAAACTTTGGCCGGCAATTCAGCCAGGCCAAGGCAGACCTCGATCTTCCCCCTATCTGCGAAGCGGCCGACGCCACGGACGACGCCTACCCCGATGGGATTATCGCACAGCGGGCGATCGAGGTACTTCAGGAGTTTCAGGAGCAGGACAATCCCCTCTTCCTGGCGTTGGGTTTCTACCGGCCTCACTTGCCCTGGGCCGTGCCGCAGAAGTATTGGGATCTCTACGACCGTGACGATGTAGATCTCGCCCAAAACCCTTTTCTCCCCAAAGACGGCATCGGCATTTCAAATCTGGGTGACTTCCTGCATTACGGCGAAGAGGAAATCGACCGCACCTATTCCGACCTTGGCAAGTACAGTGAGGATGATTTCCCGCTCCTGAGTGAGGCAAAGCAACGAGAGTGCATTCACGGCTACTGGGCAAGCGTGAGTTTCACTGACGCCCAAATCGGAAAGGTTTTGTCGGAGTTGGAGAGACTTGGCCAGCTGGACGAAACAGTGATTGTGTTGTGGGGCGACAATGGCTGGCATCTCGGTGAGCATAGACTGTGGTCCAAAACATCCAGTTTCGAGGAATCGACCAGGATCCCGCTTCTTGTGTCCGTCCCGGGCCTGACTGATGGCCTGACTTGCAATGCCCTGGTTGAACTGGTCGATCTCTATCCCACACTCTGCGACCTGGTCGGACTCGAGCGGCCACCGCATTTGGAGGGTTTGAGTCTGGCCCCGCTGCTCGAAAACCCGGACAGAGAGTGGAAAGCGGGCGTGTTCTCAATGATGCATCAAGGCCATGCCAAAACATTGCGCACAGACCGCTACCGCCTCACTCGCTATAACAATGTTCCCGCTGAAGGCGACCTCTGGCATCTGCGCGATTCCGCGTCAGGGCATGCCTTCGAACTCTTCGACCTTCACAATGATCCGGGGGAGAACGTGAACATCGCCGGACGCCCGGAACACAGAGCGCAGGTCGAGGAGTTGGACCGGATGCTGACCGCTGGCTGGGCGCCTATCAGAAGCCAGGTAGAGAGTTAGCGCGACACTGACAGCGTCTGTAAAACATCTCGAGGGTATTCTACGAAGCCGCCGACGTCGATGGGGCAAACAGTTGGCAACGACTGGCAAGCCGGGTTTTCCCCCTGTTCACCAGTTTACCGTCTAGCGCCGCTGTAACTGACCACTGACCCAGGGCTATCTCGAACTTCGTGATAACAGCGGGTCTGCCGTTACTACCGGGCGAACAGAGGCTATATGCAAGGCTGGTCTCGCCTGAAAGGCGCCAAATTCTGGAGTAATGCCAGTGAAATGAGCGAACTTGGCCGAATATTGTAAGGTTCGCGATTGCCCTGACCACGGACTACTGACCACGGACCACTGACTACTGCCTACTGACTACTGACTACTGACTACTGCAGTTCCGGGCCTTCGGCCCTCCCTTGTGCAGGGGCTCCGCCCCCGCAACGCCCCCGCCTAAACCTCTCGCCGCAGCAGGTAAGCGGCGACCAGAAAGCCCCCGCGTCATGACACGTCCAGAGTATGTGCCAGCGCAAGCAAGTCATGAGTGGCAACGCCCAATCTGGCCTGACGTGCATCGTTACGACAGTCAAGGGCTCGCCACAGAAACCATGACGGTGCCTTCCGTCATTCCGGACCCTGGCAGAAGGCACGCAGCGCGTACACAAAAAACGGCTTGGCAGTTACCCAATTCATCTGGAAAATCACAGACTCATTTTGAAAGCGAGGGTAGACGATGAAGTTCGGTGCTTCAGTGTGGCCATTCAAGTGGACTACCCCTTATGACAAATCAATCTCGAGAATCGCCCGGTTAGGGTTTACCGCTGTCGAGCTGATCGCGTGGCAGCGAGAGGTCCTTGACGAATACTACACGCCGCAGACAATCAGAGACCTCAGGAACATCATTGATAGCGAAGGCCTCCTGCTATCTCAGTTTGTTTCAACCCCGCCAGGAATGGCCAGTCCGGATAAGGGAGACAGAGATCAATCTGTTGAGCACTTCAAGAAGGTAGTCGAAGTTGGTGTCGAACTGGGAACCGAAATCGTCAACAGCGTATCTGTCCATCCGTTCAACATTCAGTTCCCGCGGATAACTGACCTGCCGCATATGCAGAAATTCCAGGTAGATATCCCCTCCGGTCTCAATTGGCAGCAGAACTGGCGGGACTATGTCGACACCATGCGCCGCTGCTGCAGTCTGTGTGAAGACGCGGAACTAAAGTACGCACTTGAGCCGCATCCCTACCAGTATATGGCCAACGCAGCCTCAATGCTGCGTCTGATCGAGCATGTCGGGTCGGATTCGTTGGGGATGAATCTTGACCCAAGCCACCTCTTTCCGGTTGGCGAGATCCCCCATGTCGTCATCTATCAGTTGGCTGACAGAATCTTCCACTGCCACTTCTCCGACAATGACGGCACGACCAATGTTCACTGGCGGCCGGGCAAAGGGAAAATCGACTGGGAAGCCGTGATGATAGCACTCAAAGACGTCGGTTTCAACGGCGTCGTTTCAATTGAACTGGAAGATGTGCCCGGTGTGGCCAGATCTGTATCCGATGTCCCTCAGGAATGGGTGGCAACCGAAGACTTTGACCGCGAAAACATCGCCGCCTTGCAATATATCAAAGACATCTGTGAGCGTGTCGGAATCACTTCTGACTGATGCATCTTGTGCCCGCGCTGACGCCGCAATAGGGTCGGCCTGTCAAGGCGATGTCTGGCTCTCATTGAAACTCGTGCCAAACCGGTTCTTTTCGAGGCGGGAAAAAACTTTGAGGGAAAAGGCTAGGCAGCAATGTCTTCGGACCAGATGCCCCCTCGAAATCACTTGAGCAGGGCAGCCTGCCCGAATCTAGGCCCAACCCATCCAATCTTGCCCTTGATCTTCGCCAGAGGCTTCTATATCCCATCAAGCAACCAAAGGAGTTCCGAGTTGCTTCGGCCAGAGCCGTCGGCGCATCCTCGATCGCCCCGGTTTACGGACGTTTGACCTTCCTTGACCGGAAGTACCGCCATGACACTGACCACCGCAATTCCCGCCCACGCCAGACCTTACCCCCACCTCCTCCCCCCGGTCATGTAGGGGCAGGCCTTGTGCCTGCCCTCCCATTTCTATCACAATTCGTCTTCGCCATCCCCCTCACCGGTCCGATTTGGTCGCGCCCTGTGCCTCCCCAATAGCCGCCAAACTTCGTCTGGCACCACGCCCGCCAGCTCCCACCTGCACTGCCCAGCCCCAGGAATCGACCGCACCCCCAATGTCCCTCTGACTTGGCTCGCCCCACCGCCTATGTTACAATGCCGCCCGACTTCCCTGGCTACAACCGCACACAACGGCCCACCTCACTCTTGGACGTGTAGCACATGGAAAGACCCCATATCCTGCTCATAACAACCGACCAGCAGCGCTTCGACGCCGCCGGTGCCGCCGCACCATCCTTCATGCGCACGCCCCACTTCGATCACCTGACCCGTGAGGGGATCGACTTCACCTCTGCCTACGGCGACTGTCCCGTCTGCGTCCCCTCGCGCATGTCCATCATGACCGGAAAATACGTCACTACCCACGGAATGACCGGCAACGGGCCATCCTCCCGCGCAATCCCCGATGCCAGCAATACGCTGCCCACCTGCATGAGTAATCTCGGCTACCAGACCGCCGCTATCGGCAAAATGCACTTCACGCCCCAGCGCGCCCGCCACGGCTTCCAGGAAATGGTCCTGCCCGAGGACTACTACCGCCACATGGCCCGCCGCGGCTACGACGTCCAGCCCATGCACCACGGCCTCGGCCAAAACGAGCTCTACCCCGGCATGGCAACCGTCCCCGAAGCCCTGACGCTAACATCCTGGACCGCCGAACAGTGCGTCGAATACATCCGCGAACGCCGCGACCCCACCCTGCCTTTCTTCCTCTGGTGCTCCTTCTCCAAGCCGCATCCCCCGATCGATCCCCCGGAGCCCTACTACTCCATGTACCGAAACTGTGACATCCCCGCACCGGTCTTCGGCGACTGGAGTGAAGGTGAAGACGTTCCCTACGCATTTCGCCTCATGCGCGAAAAACAGTCCTTCGACCTCGTGCCCCCCGAGATAATCCGCGAGGCGCGCTCCGCCTACTACGGCGTCATCACCCAGATCGACTATAACATGGGTCGCATCTTCGCCGCCCTGCAGGACATGGACATCTTCGACGATACCCTCATCATTTACACCTCGGATCACGGCGAATACCTCGGCGATCACCACGCCGGCGCCAAGGGCTTCTTCCACGAAGCCTCGGCCCACGTCCCCTTCGCACTGCGTATGCCGCAGGGCTGGGACAACCGCCAGCACGGTACGCGCAACCCTGCACTCGTCACCCTCGCCGACATTCTGCCCACTGCCGTCGCAGCCGCCGGCGGCACACCCCCGAATGACGTCGACGGCCTCGACCTTGTCGCCCTGGCGCGAGGTGAGATCGAGCCGCGACCCTACTTGGAATCTGCCCTCGGCAGTCAGGACAGGCCCGGCAACTACGCCATCACCGACGGCCGCTGGAAATACATCTGGTTCCCGGTCGGCGGCAGCGAGCAACTCTTCGATCTCGAATCCGATCCGCAGGAACTCCGCAACCTCGCAGACGCCGCCGAAGCCTCACCGCATCTCGAAAGACTACGTACCGAACTCATCCACCGTCACCAGGCCAGGGGATCCGCAGCGGTCGACGGCGGCAACTGGGTCACCCAGCCCGTGCCGCCTGAAACCGAAGCCGACCGCCGCAATACCAGCTGGCCCGGCTACCATACTGAGTTCTACCACATCGACGTACGCCATTGACCGGTACCTGCCCGGCTGAGACGCAATCCTCCGTCTCGGCATGAGCGAATTCAATAACCTAAAGGAGATTCCCATGTTCAGATTCCGAATGAGCCAGGTGACCCCTACCGCAAGGGCCCTGTGGGTCTTGCTGCTGGTGTTTGCACTGGTCCTCTCGGCCTGCGGCGGCGGCCAGCAACCTGCCGCCGAAGAGGAGCCCGCGCCCGCAGAAGAAGCCGCCTCCTCCGAGGACACCGAAGAGGCCGCCGACGATGCGATGATGTCCGCCAAAGAGGCGCCGATGCTCGCCGAAATGGTCGCAGCCGGCGATCTGCCTCCTCTCGAGGAACGTATTCCCATCGATCCACTCGTGATCGACCTGCCCTGGATCGAAATCGGCCAGTATGGCGGCACGCTCAAACGTACTACCACCAGCACTGACTTTCGCGACACCTCACAGTATATGTATGGCCATTCCCCCTTGCACTGGCAAGACGGCGGCGCCGCTGTCGGCCCCGGGCTGGCCAGAGCTTGGGAGAGCAATGAAGATGCCTCACAGTGGACCTTCTACTTCCGTGAAGGCACCAAGTGGTCGGACGGACACCCCTTTACCGTTGACGATGTCCTCTTCTGGTGGCAGGACATGGCTGCCAACCCCGACCATCCCATGGCAATGCCCGCCTGGACGCTCGTAGGCGGCCAGCCCATGACCGCCGAAAAAATCGACGACTACACCATCCGGTTTTCGTTTGCAGCCTCCTCTCCCCTCATCGAAAGAGAGCTGGCCGCATTCGTCAACGGCGGTATCTCCTATAACTTTGGACCGTATCCGCGTCACTATCTGGAACAGTTCCATCCCAACTACTCCGATGCCGCCGACTACGAAGAATTCACCGAAAAGCAGGACTGGTGGAACAACCCGGATCGGCCGGTTCTGAATGCCTGGATGCTGGTCACGCTTGAACCAGGCAACCGTATGATCCTCGAGCGCAATCCCTACTACTACGCCGTCGACACCGCCGGCAATCAGCTGCCCTATATCGACAGAATGGAAGTCTCCTTCGCCGAAAACGCCGAAGTCCTGAAGCTGCGTATCTTCAGCGGCGACGTCAACTTCCACGCCCACCCCCACCTCTCGCTGCGCGATCTGGCAGTCCTGAAGGAAAACGAGGCCAACGGCGACTATCGCGTCCTCCTGTGGGACAACGGCGCAGGTGGTGCCCCCGCTTGGGGCGTCAACTGGAATAACCCCGACGACGCCAAACGAGCCATCGTGCGCACAACACAGTACCGCCGCGCCCTCTCCCACGCCATGGATCGCGAGCGCATCCGCAAGATAACCTTCCTTGGTCTGGGTGGCGAGGCCAGCACCGGCACCATGTCCCCCAACTCCGCCCAGTTCAACCGCTCGCAAAAGGGCCAGGAAATTCTGGTCGCATGGCGAGAGTCAGCCGTCACCTACGACCCTGAGCTGGCTGCAAGCCTGCTCGACGAAATTGATGTCACCGACCAGGATGGCGACGGCTTCCGCGATCTCCCCGACGGCTCACCACTGGAAGTGCGCATCGACTTCCCGGCTGGAAACACCGCCTTTATCGAGACCGCCGAACTCATGACCGAAGACTGGAAGGCTATCGGCCTCAACGCCTATGTCAATTCCATTCCCGGCTCCCAGGTCGGCGTGATGACGACAAACGCCACCTATGACATTCGATTGTACGGCGGCGGCGCCCCTGACGGTCCCGATCTGCTCACCTATCCTGCCTGGCTGATCTCATACGGAAGCGGCGGGCGTTGGGCTCCTCTGTATGGCGCTTGGATGGCAGCAGAGGGAACGCCCAAGGAAGGTACCGAGTTGGACATGGACCCGCGCGATCGTACGCCCCCGCGCGAAGAGATTCCCGTCGATGACCCGATGTTCCGCATGTGGGAACTGTATAAGCAGGCCATCGCAGAACCGGATCTCGCCAGGCGCGATGAACTCACTTTCGAGATTATTCAGATCCACATCGACGAAGGCCCGTTCCTGCTGGGCGGCATCGCCGATCCACCTAACATCGTGATCGCCAGCAACCAGTTCCACAACGTTCCCACCAGCGAAGATATCCCGCTCGGCGGCTGGTTGGGTCCGTGGGTGCTGGGTATGCCAGGCGCTATGACCTATCCCGAAGTCTATTTCATCGCCGAATAAGGGAAGCAGTGCGGAATCTCGAATCTGCGACTGCATGACTGGCTATCCAATGACCTTACTGGACCTCGGCTCCGAAGGTCCCTTGGCCAGATATGTTAGGTGAACAGCGAAACGAAAGTATGGCTCAATTCGGAGAGGGGAGTGGCTACGATGCTCCTCTCTCCGATCTGGCTACACGGCAGTACAACTCCAATTAACCGGAAAGGCGGGCGTTTCGTCCGCTTTCTGGCATAATGTGGCAGTCTGAATCCCGAACTAGGTAGCAGGACGGAGCCCGCCCTTGCAGAAGTTCATCCTCTCGCGTTTCCTCTATATGCTGGTCACGATGTTCTTCGTCTCGATTGTGGGCTTTGTGATTATCAATCTGCCGCCCGGCACATACATGGATGTCTATCGTGCCCAGCTGGAAGCGCAAGGAACCAGGACCACCGAGCGCCAGCTCGAAGCGATCGTGCGCCAGTACGGCCTCGATCAGCCGGTCTATGTGCAATACTGGAAGTGGGTGTCCGGTTTCGTACGCGGCGACTTCGGCCGCTCCTTTGCCTACAACAAGGATGTAAACGAGCTCATCTGGGAACGGCTGACGCTTACAATGGTCATCTCAATCTCAACCCTGCTCGTCACCTGGCTTATCGCCATCCCAATTGGGGTCTATTCGGCCACACACCAATATCAGGCCAGCGATCACCTCTTCACAACCATCGGCATGGTCGGCCTTTCCATCCCCAATTTTCTGCTCGCCCTGATCTTGATGGTGATCGCCGCCATCGTCTTTGATCAATCTGTCGGGGGACTGTTCTCGCCAGAGTATGTGGACGCCCCCTGGGATGTCGCCAAACTGTGGGACCTCTTGAAACACATGTGGATCCCCGTGCTCGTCGTCGGCACCTCCGGCACCGCCGGACTTATCCGTATGATGCGCGGCAATCTGCTCGACGTGCTCAAAATCGCCTACATCACCTCTGCCCGCGCCAAGGGTCTGCCTGAGCGTCGCGTCATTATCGTCCATGCGGTGCGCAATGCCATCCATCCTCTCGTGATGATCCTGGGCACCAGCCTTCCGCAGATCATCTCTGGCGCAACCATCGTGTCCATGGTACTCAGCCTGCCCACCACAGGCCCCCTCTACTTCAACGCACTTCTCCAGCAGGACATGTATCTGGCCGGCACATTCCTCGTCTTTCTTGCCGGGCTCCTGGTCATCGGCAATTTTCTGGCCGATATCCTTCTCGTCTGGATCGACCCCCGCATCCGCTACACCTGACTATGGCGACCAACGCAGCAACCTTCGATTTTCAGACCGGCGAAGAGGCCCGCGAAACAACGGCCATCTCACCGGCTCGCCTCATCGGCCGCCGCTTCTTGCGCAACAAGCTGGCCATCGCCGGCGGCGTTGTCCTCTTCCTCCTCTACATGTCGGCCCTCTTTGCAGACTTCATCGCCCCCATCCCCTACACCGACGTCCATGAGGACTACGTATTCGTGCCTCCACAACTTCCCCGCTTTCTTGACGAACAGGGGAACTTCCACCTGCGGCCCTTTGTCTACGGACTGGAAAGCGAACTCGACATGGACACCTTTCGCTTTGTCTATAGCGAAATCCATGAAGCAAAATATCCGATTAAGTTCTTTGTCGAGGGATACGAATACAAGCTCCTTGGCCTCATTCCATTCAACCGGCACCTCTACGGAGTGGACGCCCCCGGCGTCTTCTATCTCTTGGGTAGTGACGATCTGGGACATGATATGGTGGCACGCGTCTTCATGGGAGCAAGGATTTCTCTGACAATCGGGCTGGTCGGCGTTATCCTGACAATCATCTTCGGCGCCACCCTCGGTACAATCTCCGGCTTCTACGGCGGTGGCCTCGACACCTTGATCCAACGCGTCATCGAATTCCTGATGTCCTTCCCCGCCATCCCCCTGTGGGCCGCCCTGGCCGCGGCTATGCCGCCCAATTGGTCCCCGCTGCAGCGCTTTTTCGCAATCTCGGTGATCCTATCCCTTGTCGAGTGGACCGGCTTGGCGAGACAGGTACGCGCAAAAGTGCTGTCGTACCGCGAAATGGAATATACACTCGCCGCCAGGGCCGCCGGCGCCTCCGACGCCCGCATTATCTTCCGCCATATGCTTCCCAACGCCTTCAGCCACATCATCGTCGTCGCCACCCTCGCCATCCCGGGCATGATTCTCGCCGAAACCGCCCTCAGCTTTCTCGGCCTCGGCATCCAGCCCCCGCAGACCAGTTGGGGCGCCCTCCTCAAGCAGGCGCAGCTGGTGAGCGTCCTCCTCCAACAACCCTGGCTGCTCATCCCCGCCTTCTTCGTCATCGCGGCCGTACTCACCTTCAACTTTGTCGGCGACGGCCTCCGCGACGCGGTTGACCCTTATTCTCTGTAAGGTCTTCGTCATTGATGTCGAGCACCGGCGACAGCAAAAAGCCCAATCTTGTGCCCTCGAGCCTCCCGCGTACCTCCCTCATAGGACAGAAAGTCGATCCGCGTCCGAAAAGCTTGACCTGGCAATGGGCATCCTGGGCTCTCTTTTCCGCCCTGGTCCTGGCCTCATGTATGCCAATCGAAGGCGACCGGGCTTCAATTCCGGCCACAACTGTAGAAACACGGCAGGAAGCCGCGCCCGTTCCCCCATGGCGCAGTGAAAACATTACCCAACTGGGAACGAGCCGCGGATCTACGCAGGAAAGGAATGGCGCCTATAGGATGGACGAAGTGACCGCGCAACGCGCCGTCGATGGCGACCTTGAATCCTTCTGGAGCTCGAATCGCCTTCCCACCCAATGGTTCTCGATCACTTTCGACCAGGAAGTTCTCGTGGACCGGTTGGAAATGGTCGTCGCACAGTCCCCCGCCGGTCCTACAACCCATGAAATCTGGCTCGACGACGGGTCGGGAATACTTACCCTGGCCCATCGAATTGCTGAAAACCACACCGAAGACGGACAGCTGTTGCAGGTCGAAATCAATCCGCCGCAGCGCGCCCAGGAGGTCCTGATTCTCACTCTGGAGAGCCCGAGCTGGGTCGCCTGGCGCGAGCTGCGCGTTTACGGGATGCCAGCTCCCGAAGCTTCATCAGAAGACCAGTTCGGACTGAATTTGGCCCAAACAGCCTCAGGCTTCGACCTGCCCGTGCAGGTCACACATGCAAGCGACGGCAGCGGCAGAATCTTCGTCGTCGAGCAGAAAGGTCGCATCAGAATCGTCCAGGATGGCGCGGTCAGGCACGAACCCTTCCTGGACATCACCGACATCGTGAGCTGCTGCCAGGAAAGGGGCCTTCTCAATATCGCCTTTCCCCCTTCATTTCACGCCGACCGGCAATTCTACGTAAGCTACACCAACGCCGATGGCAATCTTGTCATAAGCAGATTCACCACAGGTAACGACCCGAACAGCACCGATCTCGCAAGCGAAGAAACAATTCTTGTCGTCGATCAACCCGGAGAAATTCACAACGGCGGCACCCTCGCCTTCGGCCCCAATGACGGCTTCCTCTACATTAGCAGCGGCGAAGGCGGTCTCTGGAACAATTACGCTGGCCAGCTTACCAACACCCTGCTCGGCAAAATCCTCCGCATCGACGTCAGCGGACCCGAAAAACCCTACCGTATTCCGTCCACCAATCCCTTCTCGCCGGCTGATGACGCCCTCGGTGAAATCTGGGCGCTGGGCATCCGCAATTCTTGGGGATTCGCCTTCGACAAATCAACCGGGGACCTGTTTCTTCCCGACGTGGGCCATTCGAAACGGGAAGAGATTAACTTTCAGCCTGCCCTCAGTTCAGGTGGCGAAAACTATGGGTGGCCCGCATTGGAAGGCACGATCTGCTTCGAGTACAGGCCCTGCACTGAACGTGTCGCCGGCTTCACCCGTCCCGTTGCCGAATACCAACGTTCGCAGGGCTGTGCTATCGTGGGAGGCGCCGTCTACAGAGGCAGCCGGATCGCAGGACTGCAAGGTACCTTCCTCTTTTCCGATTTCTGTGCCGGACACATCTGGGGGCTGGAACGACCCAAAGTAGACACAAACGGCAAGTGGCAACGCAAGCTGCTCGTCAGAGGCTCCGTACCAATTAGTAGCATCGGCGAAGATGAAAATGGCAATGTCTACGCCACCGGATACCAGGACGGGGTCCTCTATCTGTTGCAGGAGGAGTGAGTCCTGCAACAGCAGTTTCCTCCACCGAAGGAGGCCATCGGACCCCCAAGCAGTCGCGTTAGTCAAAAAACCGATGGCCAGAGAGAACCTATGCCAATTTCAACCAAAACGCTCCAAGCCGTCTCCTATTGCCTGCTCTCCATCCTTGTTGTCGCCTGCTCCTCCTCTCACGAGAATGGCCGTGCAAACATCGGCTCCGCACGCGCCGCATCGAATGGAGCAAGGCTCACAATCTCACTGTCTCCAGCCGAACCGCCTTTCTCCCCGGCAAGACTCGGCCAGCCCCTTGGCGAGAATGTTGCCCCCCTCGCATCAGGGCTCGCATACATCAGAGGCGACGAAGGCCACCTCGTTGTCGATGACCAGGCTTTCCTGGCAATCGACGGCGATACCGACACCATCTGGAGCTCAAAACAGCCTGCTCCGCAGTGGTATGCAATAGCCTTGGACCAAACCTACCTGGTTGACAGAGTAGAGATGGTCGTCACCCAGGCCCCACCCGGCCCCACGACCCATGAAATCTGGCTGCGTCACGGCTCAGGCCTGCGCACTTTCTACGCGCGTCTTGAAGACGTCCACACTGACGATGGCCAGGTCCTGGCCGTCCCAATCGACCCCCCTCAGAAAATCAACGAGGTCCTGATTCTGACTCTTCACAGTCCAAGCTGGGTCGCTTGGCGCGATTTCCGTGTCTTCGGCACACAACCGGACGCCCCCGTCGCAGAACACGAGGAGCCACGCTTCACCGTCGCCGAAGTGGTTACTGGGCTGGACTACCCTGTCCGCGTAACCCACGCCGGCGATGGCAGCGGGCGAATCTTCGTCGTCGAGCTACCCGGCCGCGTTCGCATAGTCCACGAAGGCGCACTAAGACAACCTCCCTTCCTGGACATCTCCGAGCGCGTAAACTGCTGCCAAGGCGAGCGCGGCATGTTCGGACTTGCCTTCCCGCCATCCTACCCCGAGTCCGGGCACTTCTACGTGAGTTACACCAATACCCAAGGTAACACCACCGTCAGTCGATTTACCACCTCCGACGACCCCAATCGCGCCAACGAATTCAGCGAAGAGATTCTCCTTACCATCGACCAGCCCCACGAAAACCACAACGGCGGCCACCTGGAGTTCAGTCCCCTGGACGGCTACCTCTACATCGGTAGCGGCGACGGCGGCCTCCCCCGCGATCCCGATAATCGAGGGCAAGCAGCCGATTCTTTGCTGGGCAAACTCCTCCGTATCGACGTCGAATCCGGCCAACACCCCTACGGCGTGCCCGCAGACAATCCCTTCGTTCACCTGGATGGCCATCGCACCGAGATCTGGGCGCTGGGCCTCCGCAATCCATGGGGCTTCGCCTTCGAAAAAGAGAGCGGCGACCTCTATCTGCCCGACACCGGCAACTTCAAACGCGAGGAAGTAAATTTCCAGTCCGCCGCTGCCGGCGGCGGACAGAACTATGGCTGGCCCGTCATGGAGGGCAGCATCTGTTTCGAACATGACCTCCTCACCTGCAGCGCCGCCGGCCTCGTCCTGCCTGTTGCCGACTATGACCACACCCGAGGCTGCGCTATCGTCGGCGGCGCCGTCTACGCCGGAGAAAGCCTCCCCGGCCTCCACGGCACCTTCATCGTCGCCGACTACTGTACAAGCAGAATCTGGGGGATTGAACGTGCCAAAGAGGATGCCGCCCGAGGAAAAGCCACCTTCTGGCGGAGTCAGCTGTTGGCTTCGGCAGGCCTGCCCGTCAGTAGTGTGGGAGCCGACGAAGAGGGCAATGTATATTTCACAATCCATGTCGAAGAGGTCGGGGCAATCTTCACCCTTGCCGAGAGATAGCTCGAACCCGCTGTGGCCGCCTGCTGCCGGAAACGCTTGCTCTTCGGCCTCGCCTCCCCGCCGCGAGCGGCCTCTTCCTTTTCACAGTCCTCTGCAGCGGTGACGCTTGGGGACGCAAGCGAACTAAGCACACCTGTACCCGGCAAAAGCAAAAAAGTAGCAGAGCGCACCCCTCGCCACCGCCGGATTCCCCCGCCAGTAGCCTCGGCACAGTCAAACGAGGCATCGTATGCGCCGTAGGCTTCCAGGATGGTACAATCTATATGATCACTTCGAGATGATCTGTCGACCATCTCGTCCGTCCGTTCGGCCCAATCCGTCTCCATTTCTCAAACTGTGTTCACCCAATCCATCTCGCCAGCGTCACTACCCACCTGCCCCGTCACATGAGCCCCCAATGAGATATGCAGTCGCGTCGACAGGTCTGCTGCTTATCCTGTTACTCTCTACCTCATGCGCAGCACGATCGGAGCCTGAAAGTCCGACCGCAGTGGTAACGGCCATCCAGCAGCCCGCTGCAACAACAACCCCCACCATAATCCCTACGGAAACACCCACACCCGCGCCGTCTCCGACACATACCGCTGTGCCGGCATCTCTGAGTCCAAACGTCGCCGTTCAGGGTACCGCACGAGCCTCGTCGCATGAAGTCTCGGTGCACTTCGCGATCGACGGCGTGACCGAGACTGCCTGGAGTGCCCAGGATCATCCTGCACAGTGGATCGCCATCACCCTCGACAACCTCTATCTTGCCGACCGAATTGAGCTGGTGGTCGCCCAGGCCCCTGCTGGTCCCACCACGCACACCATCTGGCTTGATAACGGTTCCGGCGTGCGTACGCGTTATACCCAACTCACAGGCATCCACACCGAAGATGGCCAAACAATCACCATCGAAATCAACCCCCCGCGACCCGTCAAGGAGCTCCTTGTCCAAACCCTGGAAAGCCCCAGCTGGGTCGCATGGCGGGAAGTGAGGGTCCGAGGGCTGCCCTATGTTCCCAGCCACGAAAGCGGGACGGCTCCGCAGTTGCGCGTAGAGCAGATCCTGGACCAGCTTGTGCTACCCGTACAGGTCACCCACGCCGGAGATGGGAGCGGCCGCATCTTCGTGGTGGAGCAGCAGGGACGCATCACCATCGCCAAAGATGGCGTAGCCAACGAGACTCTCTTCCTTGACATAACCGATCGAGTAAACTGTTGCGAGGAGCGCGGTCTTTTCAACGTCGCCTTTCCTCCCACGTTCTCTGCCACAAAACAGTTCTATCTGAGTTATTCGAACAGCGTTGATGACACCGTAATCAGCCGCTTCACCACCACCGATGACCCCGATGTCGCCGATCCCGCCAGCGAGGAAATCCTTCTCACTGTCCCTCAACCACACCATGTACATAATGGGGGCCGGCTTGTGTTCGGTCCCAATGATGGTTACCTGTACTTCGGTATGGGCGACGGGGGAAGTGAAGGTCACCCTTCCCACTTCCCCCAAGACCCGGCTCTTTTGCTCGGAAAGATTCTTCGCATCGATGTGGAGTCAGGCGTCCAACCATATGCAGTCCCAGCCAGCAATCCCTTCGTCACCGACGAAGGCTTCCGCCCTGAAATCTGGGCACTCGGATTTAGAAATCCTTGGGGCTTTGCATTTGACCACCAAACAGGAGAACTCTACATCCCCGATGCGGGACACAACGATCGCGAAGAACTCAACTTCCAGCCCGCGTCCAGCGGCGGCGGCGAAAACTACGGTTGGCCCACGATCGAGGGTACCCGCTGCCCCAGGTTCGAAGACCTGCCTGTGCCCTGTCGCCAGGCCGGAATCTTCACCCCGCCCGTAGCCGAATACGATCACACGCGCGGCTGCGCCATCGTGGGCGGAGTCGTCTACCGCGGCAGTGAATTGCCCCACCTGAGAGGTCGTTTTCTCTTCGCAGATTTCTGCCGCGGTGACATCTGGAGCCTCACTAAGCCGGACGCAACCGGAGATTCTGGCCGTATTCAGACGAACCATGGTGCCTGGCAGAGTGAGTTGGTCCTGAAAGCCTCCGTCCCGATTAGCAGCGTCGGTGAGGATGAAGAGGGCAACCTATACGTGACTGGCTACCAGAATGGCTTAGTCTACAAGATCACCGCAGAATAGTCCGATGAAATCCCGCTTTCCCTTCGATTGTCCGAGCTCTCGCCGTTGCTTGAGAAGCGCAATCGTAGAGAAGATCCTCCCCGAAATCCCCAAACTGGTCCTTAGGAAGCTCGACCAATGAAATACGCCATCCTGTGCTCCGCCCTACTCCTGAGCCTTGCACTCCTCACCGCGTGCAAGTCGCAGCCCGTGCCCGCCCTCTCCTCACCCGCGCCCCAGGCCGCGCCGTCGGCAGAAGCCCCCGCCTCCCCGACCGTCACGCCTCAACCCGAGCCGCAACCTCAGCCCACAGAACCACCTCCCCTACAGAGCCGGAATGTTGCGCTCACGGGCGAAGCTCGTTCTTCCGAGGGCGAAGAAACGGCCCATCTGGCCTTCGACGGCGATCCGGAAACCAACTGGAACGCAAAGAATCTTGCCGCCCAATGGATTGCCGTCACCCTCGATGATCTCTACCTTGTCGACAGAATCGAGCTTGTGGTGGCACAGGCTCCGGCCGGCCCGACGTCCCACGTCCTCTGGCTCGGCAACGGGACGGGCGTGCGTACCCCATTTCAGAGACTCACAGACATCCACACGGAAGATGGGCAAACTCTGACGATTGACTTGAACCCCCCTCAACCGGTTGACGATCTGCTTGTCCATACCCTCCAGAGCCCCAGTTGGGTCGCCTGGCGTGAAGTGAGAGTGTTCGGCACGCCGGCTTCGCAAACCGCAGTCACCGCCGCAACCCCTCAGCTGAAAAGGGAGCTGGTTATCGAGAATCTTGTGCTGCCTGTACAGGTCACCCACGCCGGCGACGGCAGCGGACGCCTCTTCATAGTGGAGCAAGAGGGGCGTATACGTATCTTCAAGAACGGAGTGGAAAACGAACAGCTCTTTATCGATATCTCGGGCCAAATCACCTGCTGCGGTGAGAGAGGGCTTCTGAATATAGCCTTCTCCCCAAGCTTCCCCTCCAACCAGCAATTCTATCTGAGCTATACAAGCCTCGCAGGAGACCTGGTCGTCAGCCGCTTTACCGCCGCGCCCGACCTCGAAACAGCGGACCCCGCCAGCGAGGAACTGCTCTTGGCCATCGGCCAGCCGCACCATGCTCACAATGGGGGCCGCATCACCTTCGGCCCCCTCGACGCGTACCTGTACGTCGGTGTCGGCGACGGCGGCAGTGAAGATCTTCCTCCCCACGAGAGTCAATTCCCGGACCAGCTGCTCGGCAAAATCCTGAGAATCGACGTGGAAACATCCCAGCGCCTCTACGCTATCCCACCGAGCAACCCGTTTGTCAATGTCGAGGGCTATCGACCTGAAATCTGGGCGTTAGGGCTGCGAAATCCGTGGGGCTTCGCATTCGACCCCGAAACCGGGGACCTATTCATCCCCGATACAGGTCACAGTAGACGCGAGGAAGTGAACTTCGTGCCTCAGTCCAGCCCGGGAGGCAATAACTTCGGATGGCCGACGATCGAAGGCACGCGATGCCTGAAAATCTCCGGCATGCCCGTGCCTTGCCAGGAGGCTGCCATCTTTACGCTGCCCGTAGCCGAGTACGAACGCGCCCGCGGCTGCGCCGTAGTAGGCGGCGTCGTATATCGCGGCGACGAGCTCCCCCACCTCAATGGCCGCTTCCTCTTCTCCGATTTCTGCCGCGGAGACATCTGGAGCCTGCACAGGCCCGCCCCCTCTGAAAATCGCAGTCCGCATGGCGTCAGCCGCGAAGGGTGGCGTGCGGAACTGGTCTTGAAAGCCTTCAATATTGTCAGTAGTATTGGAACTGATGAAGACGGAAACCTGTATTTTGTCGCCTATCAGCCAGGCGCAATCTTCAAGATCGCCCGCAGATGAACGCAATGGCGACTCTCTGCTATCCAAGGGGACTGGCCTCGAACAGCGTTCCCGGAACGGTCAGTGAGGCCCGCATTCAGGATCGGTAGAAATAGGATGTAAGCGTACAGGTCTTCCGTCAACGCAGAGGTGCGCAGGAAAATCGAAAGGGAACGACATACGGAGGTAATCCTATGACCCAGGCGAAGCGCCCCAACATTCTCTGGTTCTGCTCAGACCAGCAGCGGTTCGACACCATTCACGCCCTCGGCAATCCCCACATCAACACGCCCAACCTCGATCGCCTCGTCGCAGAAGGCGTCGCCTTTACCCACGCCTTCTGCCAGAGCCCCATCTGCACCCCAAGCCGCGCCAGCTTCCTCACCGGCCGCTATCCCGGCAACGTGCGCGGCTGCATGAACGGCAACGAAAAGTGGGGCGAAGGCGCCCCTCTCGTAACAGCCCTCCTCGCCGAGAGCGGCTACGACTGCGGCCTCAGCGGCAAATTCCACCTCGCCGGCGCCCACGGCCGCGAAGAACCCCGCCCTGAAAATGACGGCTACAGAGTCTTCCACTGGAGCCATGATCCCGAAGACCGCTTCCCCTCCGGACACGCCTATGCCGACTGGCTGGCCGCACAAGGATACGCACTCCGCGATCTCCGCGAGGATCCCGCCTCGATCCCGCCCGACCTGCACCAGACCACCTGGTGCACCGACCGCGCCATCGAGTTTCTTTCGGAGAAGAGGCGCCGAGGCCCCTGGCTGATGAGCGTCAACGTCTTCGACCCCCACGCCCCCTTCGATCCCCCCCAGGAGTACCGCGATCGATACGACTCATCCAAAATCCCGCCGCCACCGTTCCGGCAGAGCGATATTGCGACCCAGGCACTGATTCCCGGAGACTTCCAGAACGAGTCCCGTCCACCCGAGGACTTCAACGCCCGCGACGTGATCGCCGCCTACTACGCCATGATTGAACTGATCGACGACAATATCGGACGTCTCCTGGATGCCCTCGAAGAAACCGGGCAGCGCGAAAACACCGTCATCATCTTCACCAGCGATCACGGCGAAATGCTCGGAGACCACGGTCTCCTTCTGAAGGGATGTCGCTTCTACGAGGGGTTGGTGCGGGTTCCGCTAATCATCAGCTGGCCCGGCCAGTTCCCCTTGCCCGAAGAACCGGAGGCTGAAGATAGTCAAGAGGAAGACCGATCAGCGGAAGAGGATGAAAGCGCCGCGGAGGGTTCCGAAGACGCCGCGCCCGAGGACGTTCTACCCGCCCCGGCCGGGTTCGTCAGCGACGCCCTGGTCGAGTTGGTCGACATCGCGCCCACGCTTCTCGACCTAGCCGGTCTGGAGATCCCCCTGCGCATGCAGGGCCGTTCGCTACTGCCAATTCTGCGCGGCGAAGCGCCGCCCGATCGGCACCGCGACTTCGTCCGCTGCGAATTCTACCGGGCTCTGAATCCCGACGTGCCCGGCCGCGCGCAGTACGAAGGCAGCTACGCCACCATGTACAGAGACACCCGCCACAAGATCGTCGTCTACCACGGCCATGAACAGGGCGAGCTCTACGACTTGGAAAATGACCCCGGCGAATTCGAAAATCTCTGGAACGACCCCGACCACGCCGGCCTGCGCTTCGACCTGATGCGCCGCAACTTCGACGCCCTGGCCTTTTCCATCGACCCGGGCCCGCCCCAGGTAACGCCATTCTGACCAGCGCTTCCGTCAGCCAGGCGTCTGGTATGTGAGGTCATACTCTCCCAACTTGCGCAGCGGCGTCGAAACCTGCCGTACGCCTGGCGCGCCGTCCTGAAGCCACGCTTCGATCTCCTTCCGGTGACCGAGATTTCGAAGCCCGTTCCAGCTCGCCCCGAAGTGGGCGCGCCCGCTTGGCCCCGCAGAATCCCAGAAAAACAGGTTCTCAACGCCCTGCCCGTACAGCGCAGCCGCCTTCCGCCCGAACGCCTCCGCCGGCATGTGGCGCGGCATGATGTTCAGCGCAAGTTCACAATCTGTCCCCTCCACCAGGTCGACGAAATACCTGACCGCCTCCTCGTCCTCCCATGCCATCCCCATGCTGTCCACGCCTGGCAAGTCCGTATACGGGATCAACGTGTCGACCAGACCCTCCGCGACCCATCCCTCCAGGTCGAGCCCGTTCCGAAAGTTCTCCTCCCGGTTCAGCACACACGCCGAAACAGCGATCCGGTCTCGTCCCTGCTCCCGCGCCAGCCCGTCAAGCGCTGCCCGCAGCTCCCGGTGAAACGCCGTCAGCGCGCTGCTCCGGTAGCCCAGCCAGCGCGCATCATCGTCCCCCAGCTGCCGCGGGTCCTCCCCATAGGCCTCCATGAACCCTTCCACCAGCGGCGGGTCGTAGTCCACCAGCGGCGGTCGCCGGTTGTACAGTATGCACACGCCGTCCACCGGATGCTGCGCCACCTCAAGCAGTAGGCTGATGACAAAGCGCCGCGTGTCTGCAAAGGCGTAGGAGATACGCGGCGCCGTCCCGCCGTCCTTACCCACCATGCGCAGATCCGGCCGCGAAAAATAAAGACTGCCCGGATTCCACTGTTCCAAAGGCGGCGGGTAGAAAAAACCGGCCGGCCGGTAACTTGCGTGAAAGCTGAGCCCAATCTCGTGCGCCGCCTCCAGCGCCACAACAAACGGATCAAGCTGCTGATCTCGAAACGTGCGCCAGGTCTCCGCATGAAGCCGGTCGCCCTGCCGGTCGAAATCTTCGACCCCGTCACACGTCGGCAACCGGCCCACCTGCCCCAGGTAGAACATCGTGTCCCCGGCTCCGCACTCCCAGTAGAGCCGCGAAAAGTCGGTATGCCGGTACGGCTCGATCTCGTTCCGCACCGCCTCCTCAGTCGCCGTGCCATAAAGATACAGATACCCGTGCGCGTCATTGTGAGCAAACAGCCGCCGCGTATCCGTCCGCTGCCGCTCACTCTCCATCTCCCTGACCATGCCCTCCGGCATAGGGGCCAGCTTGATGTACGCAAGTTTCGTCCGTTCGCACGAAACCGCCGCCGGTTCATCTGATCTACCGGTTGGCGTGCAAACCTGGCGAATCGACAGCTCTTGGCCCGTTAGGTCCGCATCCTTCCACAGCAGTTCATAGATGTTGTGTCCATGCGGATTCGTATCTGCCCAATCAGGGCCCATGTTCAAGTGGGTGAAGCACGGGTCACCGCTGAGCTTCAGCTCAATCGAGCCGCGCCCCCGGTGGTCAGGGTAGACGCCGACAAAGATCCTGTGCCATCCGCTCAGTTCGAGTCCGACCGAAACCTCCGGGGCAGCCGTCTCCTCACCTGCACTCAACAACGTTCCCCTGAACTCCGCCGTCTCGTACGGCTGTACGTGCCACGCGCCGCGTTTCGGCTTTTCTGAAAGCGCACTCTCAGGCTGACAGCCAGCCAGGTCCTTGATGTATACCGCGCCGTCTTGGTCGGCCATCACTCACACCTCCATTCGCGGGTCGAAAGCATCTCTCAAACCATCTCCCACAAAATTCATCGCCAGCACCGCTACCGAAATCGCAATGCCCGGCGGCAGCCACAACCACGGCGAGTTGGTAAGTACAGTCAGCGACTGCGCCGAATTCAGCATGCTCCCCCAGCTCGCCTGTGGAATCTGCACCCCCAATCCCAGAAACGAAAGCGCCGACTCGGTCAGTATTGTGCCCGCAACGCCAAGCGTCGCCGCCACCAGGATATAGGGCTGCAGATTCGGCAGTATATGCCGGAATACAATCCGCGAATGCGGCGTCCCAATACAACGCGCCGCCTCCACAAAAGCCTGTTCCCGCAGCGAAAGCACCTGCGCCCGCAGCAGCCTCGCCAGTCCCTCCCATCCCAAAACGCCAATCACCACCATCACATTGATGATATTCGGCCCCAGCAGCGCCACCAGCATCAGAATCGCAAAAAACGTCGGAAAATTCATCACCAGTTCAGTGAACCGCATCAGTACATTGTCGATTCGACCCCCGACGTAACCCGACACCGTGCCGATCAATACGCCAATCGTGATCGAGATGACATTGGCGACGAATCCCACCGACATCGATATGCGCGCGCCGTACACCATGCGCGCCCACATATCCCGCCCGGCCGAGTCCGTCCCCAGAATGTGCTCCGCGCTCGGCGGCTGCCGGATGCTGTCCAGGTCAACCGTGTAAGGGTCCTGTATCGCGATGAAAGGGGCAAAGATTGCCGCAAATCCTAGGATCGCGATGATCACCAGACTGATCACGGCCACTTTGTGCCGCCGGAAGCGCGCCGCCACCGTGTTCGGGCTCTTCCGGTCAGTCAACTCCATCAGCTCTGGGCTGCTTTCAGGCAAAGGGGTCTTGGCCATGAGACGGCGCGCACAGCCGGCAGGTCTGCGCACCTACTCCAGATGGGTCGTGAAGGGAGAGGATGCCGACACCCTCTCCCTTCCTTCTCTCCGATTCCTATCCGTCGAAAGACCAGCCTTCCAGGTTCGTCCACCAGTCCCGCTTCGCAGGCAGTGGGTTGGACAGGTCGGCCAGGCCTCCAACAACGCCCTGGTCCGTAATCTCAGGTATGTTCACGCCACCGTTGAATACCCAGACATTGTTGCCCACATACAGCGGCGCGTGCGACGGGTTGTCGTTGAGCGTCCTCTGCAGTTCGAAATAGATCTCTTGGCGAGCGGCCTGGTCCGTCAGCTGACCCGCCTCGATCACCTTCTCCTCGAAGTCGCCGCCAATCGCCTCGGAATAGCCGTTCGCGTTGCGGCCCTGTGTCGTAAGGTGGAACTTGAGGAATCCGTCCGGGTCCGGGAACGAACCGAAGCCCACTCGCACCGCGTCAAAATCGTGCGTGTCATAGAACCGCTCCACCCAGACCGAGCTGTCCATCTCCTCGATCTTGATCTTGAAGCCCGCCTCCTCCAGCATCTGCTTTTCGGCGGCCACCTGTGCCCGCGCCTCCTCACTCCGCAGCGTGATCAGATTGACCGTGACCTCCTGGTCAAAGTCCCAACCGGCCTCATCCAGCAGGCTGCGCGCCAGCTCGGCGTCGTAGTCGTATGGGTTGAGATCGTCAGGGATCGACCATCCGTGGATCAGCGGCGAATTATAGATCGTGCCGTTCCCGCCCTGGAAGACCTCAATGATCTTCTTCCTGTCCAGCGCATGCAGCCATGCCTGCCGCACCCGCTTGTCCGCAAAGAACCCCCGCCTCAGATTGAAAGAATAAGCCGTGAACACCACGCCCGTCGTCGCAACCACCTTGAAATCGGCGTTGTCGATGAAAGACTGCACGACCTCCGTCGAGCCCGTGTTGAGCCCGCCCCAGGCATTGAAATGGGCCTCGCCCCGTTCCAGCGCGATCTGGCCCACGTCCGGCGACGCCACAATCTGCATGATATAGCTGCCCAGCTTCGGCGCGCCCCAGTGCCAGTCGTCGTTCGCCTCCAACCGGATGAACTGGTCCGTCTGGTACTCTATGAACCTGAACGGACCCGATCCCAGCGGGTCTTCGAAGAAGAACGACTGGTTCTCCAGAGCGTCCGGCGCCACGTCGCCCAAAACGTGCTTTGGCAGAATCGCATTTGTCGCCTGGAACAGGAACAGCCCCGTCGGATACGCCGTCGTGAACTGGACCGTCTTGTCATCCACAACCGTGATGCCGGCCACGCTGTCCGCCTCTTCGTTGGAATACGCCTCCGCCCCCTCGATCATGGCCAGGTTGCTCACCTGCCGCGACTTGGTCGCCGGATTCAGATACAGTTCGTAGGTATAGACTACGTCCTCGGCCGTAAAGTCCGTCCCGTCGTGCCACTTGGCATCCGGATGTATGTGGAACGTGTACTGCGTCGCGTCGTCCGAGACCTCCCAGCTTTCCGCCATGATCGGCACAAAGCCGGTCTTGGGCACGTTCTGCTGGATCAGCGGCGGCAGTACGCACTGGAAAAAGTGCGACTGGAAGCCCTGCACCGCCGTTAGGGGGTTGAAACTGTTAATCGGTCCCCCGTAGAGGCCAATCAGATTGCCCCTCTGCATCTCCTCTGCAGCCGCCTCGTCCATCGCTGCGTCGGCGCCTGCATCCGATGCCACAGGCGCACAGGCCGCCAGCACCGTCGCGCCCGCTGCCAGCGCGCTCGCCTTCAGAAACTCACGTCGGTTTACGCCCCGTTCACTGATACTTCGCATGGATCTCCTCCTGGAAACTGAAAAATAACGTTACCTATACCGTTAAAGCAGCCAAGAAAAACTGTCAAAGCCAAGACAGACGTACGTCCCGCACCGACAGTCTATCCCCTTGTCGCAACGACTAAGACTCTCTCAGTACCCGCCGCCGCACGAGGCGAGCGAAGTCTCTCCTCACTCCTCTTCACACCTATCGGCCCACCAGTTGCCGCCCTCACTAACCCCTGTCCCCCAGCCCCTAGCCCCTGCAGTCTTTGGCGGTCGGGCCTGGTCGGCCCTCCCTTGTGCGGGGGCTCCGCCCCCGCAACGCCCCCTCTCCTACAACCCCCGCCGCAGCGAGTGTGTGGCAATATGACCTTGACGACCCGCTGCGACCAGGCTTCCCCAAAACCGCGCGTCGTGGCAGATTCGGACTATGTACCAGCGCAGCCATGACAAGCAAGGCAACTCCCCTATGTGACCAACGTTCACCGCCATGACCATCCAGAGCCCGCTACAAAAACATTGATGGTACATTCTGCCCGGACAGACCGCACACAGTATACACACAGAACTTCGCTTAGTCGTTTCCTCGTGTCAAACTATCTACACCTGGCGCAATTTCATGTCCGCTAACTTCTGCGACAGCTGCTCCATCTGTTCATCAGTCAGCGAATGATATGGCGGCCGCCGCCAGCGCTCTGCCAGTCCAAACAGCTCGTACGTACCGTGCAGCGCCGCGTCAAAGCTTCCCTCCACCCCGAGCACGTAGTCAAAGTAAGGCATGTCGTATTCGCGAATGATGCCCGCTGCCGCACCCCACTCTTCTGCCTGCACGGCCTGCCAGTAGGCCTGCGTAATCTGGGGCGCAAACGTCAACAAGGTCGACAGATACCCGTCGCACCCGTACTGGATCAGGTCAAAATGGTTCTGCTTCTGCCCGCCCGATATTATCGCCCAGTGGCCGTGAAGCAGCAGCGCCATCTTCCGCGCGAACACGCCAACCAGGTCGTCCTTGATCGCCACCACCCCTGCCACCTCGTCTCGCAGCCGCCTCAGCACCTCCAGCCCCAGCGCGTGCGAACGGCTGAACACGTTCGTCACCACCATCACCGGGATCTCTGCCGCCGCCGCCCCGTAGTGGGCAACAAACGTGTCTGCCGTGCACGAACCGGCCCAATCCGGCGGCAACACCATCAGCAGGTCCGCCCCCACCTCCCGCGCAAAGCGTGCAAATTCAACAGTCTTTCCCGTCCACCAGATGCGGTCGGCCGCAATAACCGCCGCCCGCCCCGCCGTATGTTCAGCCACCACCTTCGTCACCTCGGCCACCTCACTGTCCGTGAGCAGCGAGAAGAGACTGTCCCCGTACGTCAGCATCATCGTCGTGCTGCCGGCTTCGATACCCCGGTCCACCAGCCCCCGCAGACTCCCATAGTCAATCTCGCCGTCCCGAAAGAACGGCGTGTGCAGCGACGTCACCGGCCCGGTCAACAACGAACGCAACTCCTGTGAAGAACGCATGCGATCAACCCTACTCGTGGCGTATGCGCGGATCGGCCACCGCATACAGAATATCCGCAGTCAGATTACTGAACAGGACAAGCACCGCCGCGATAAACGTCAGCCCCATCAGCACAGGATAGTCGCGCTGCGAAATCGCCTGGATCGCCATGCGCCCCATGCCCGGCCACTGGAACATCGTCTCGATGATGACCGTGCCCCCAAAGAGAATCGGCAGCCGCAATGTGATGATCGTGATGACCGGCAGCAGCGCATTTCGCAGCGCATGCCCGACAACCACCCGCGTCTCCTTCAGACCCTTCGCCCGCGCCGTCGTCACATACTCCTGCCACAACACCTCCAGCATACCCGACCGCATGTACCGCGTCAGCCCCGCCGTCAGGTCCAGCGACAGGATAACGCCCGGCAGTACCAAATGATGCAGATTGTCCAGCAGCGCCGGCGGCGCGTCGAACGCCACCGAACGCATGCCAAAAGTTGGAAACCACTCTAGTTTGAGCGCAAAGACATAAAGGGCCAGAAGAGCCAGAAAAAAGGAAGGGATCGAGATCGAGAGCAACGCAAAAAGGGTCAGCACATAGTCCCAGATCGTATACTGCTTCAGTGCCGCCAGTACACCCAGACTGATCCCAAGAACAGAAGACATGACCAGGGCGAAACCCATCAGCTCCAGCGTGGCCGGCAGACGCACCGCAATGCGGCGTAGTACCGGCTCCCCGGTATGATACGAATACCCAAAGTTGCCCTGAACCAGCTGTCCCAGCCAGATCGCGTATCGCACCGCGATTGGCCTGTCCAACCCCAGCTCCTCCTTGAGCCGCTCCAGGTTGGCCGCCGACATGTCCTCTTCCGGGTTGATCATCGCCATCACCGGGTCGCCCGGTGCCACGTTGATAAAGCTGAACGTGATCAGCGTAATGCCCAGAATAAGTGGAATGGCCAGCAGCAGCCTGTTTGCAATATAAGTTGCCATCAATAGGCCCAATGCGGCGGGTACTTGTCCAGCACGTACCCGCCTACGCTGCGCAGCGGAACCGTGCGGTACAAGGTCCCATCGCCGTCATCCCAACTCTCCAATTGGTCCTTGTGCCCCAGGCGTCGAATCATGCTCCATTCCCTGAACCTCTGATAACGCCCGTTGGTATCCCAGAAACACAGCCCGTCGGCCCCCGCCGCGTAGTACTGCAGCGCGCGCACACGGAAATCCTCCGCAGGCATCGTTCGCGGCATGATCTCGGGATAATACTGGACCGGCGAACCGGCCGTCAGTTGCCCGAAGTAGTCGACGTCGATCTCTTCATCCCGCCACGGATACGAAATCAGATTGTCGATCAAGCCCCCTTCCACCCACGCCGGAACGTCCAATCCGTAGAATAGGTTTGTTTCCGCATTGTTCAGCACGTGCGCCGAAATCTCAAGAGGGCGCCCCCGCGAACGGCCAATCTCCTCCATCTCCCGCCGCAAATCCACCATGAACTCCGTCATGGCCCCCGCCCGGTAGCGCAAATACCGCTCGTCGTCCTCCGCCAACTCCCTTGCGTCCAGGCCCGTCTCCTGCCGGAACCCCTCCACAAGCGGCGCCTCGTATAGCACAAAGGGGGCCCCCCGATTGTAGATCGGGTTCACGCCGTCAATGTCGTACCGCGTCGCCAGTTCACGAAATACCGCTAGCAGCAGCTCCCGCACCTCCGGGAATGCATAACTCATCCTCGCAATCTCGCGCCCGTCAATGTCTACGCAGCGCCACTCCGGGTGATCTCGGTAGAAATCACCCGTAAAGTAGTCCTCAAACGGCGGACAGCACTGAAACGCCTCCATCCGCTGGCTGATGTGGACCTCCAGCCCTACACTGTGACCGTACTCCACCACGGTCTCGACCGTGTCGATCCCCGCCCCCGCCAGAATCTGCATCGACTCACCAATGCGGCGGTCAACAATCCTTGGGTAATCCCTCGTCTTGCTCCCCGTCAAACTCCCGATCGCCGAAGGATAAGTGAGGACATCCCCGCCTGCACCTGGGCACCAGAACATCTTCTGAAAATCAGTGTCCCTGAATGGCTCAAGCCACTCCCAGATCTCCTCCCGGCTCGTTGGCCGGAAGCGGCCAAAGTCGCTGAAGCCGTCATTCATACAGATCAGGCGCTTGTTGCTGCCTTCGCCCCGATCGGCAACGAGCCTTGCTACCTCCTCGTCGTCCAGCGGAACCAACTTTACAAAAGCGATATAGGCCGGCTGTGACATGCCGGCCGTCTGCTGGCCGAATACCACGTCCTGCCCTGTAAGATCGGCCGTCTTCCAATACCTTTCGTCCAACGAGTAGTTGTCCGCAAACTTTCCCGGCTCCGATTCCCTGTTTACCTTGACGAACGACCCGTCTCCTGACAACCTGACGCGAAGCAAATCCTCCGTCCAGTTGCTCCAGAATCCGAGATAGATATGGTGCCAACCCGACACGCCAAGCGGCAGCGCTACCGGTGGCGCCTCCGTTTCCGGGCCGGCAATCAGCATGTTCCCGCTGAAATCAGCCGTTTCGTAGGGAACAACCTGCCAGTGATACTTCCGTCTGTCGGTCGATAGCGCAAGCTGAGGCTGGCTCAAACCCAAGTCGGTCAAGTAGATCGGCTCATGCGCAGACATATGAGGTTCCTCCCGATGTCTCTGGCGATTCGGTTTTCGAGGATCCTGAGGAGGGACGGCGGGGACGCAAGCGCGAACGCCGTCCGCCCAGAATATACCCCATCTCTCAAAAAAAGTGCAACCCCCCATTTCGAGTCACGTTGCATCCCAAAATGTTGCCAAACTTTCGTATAACTCCGGCAGAAGATAAACCATGGTCAGTCCGCGATCAGCTCTGACTCAGGCGAAGAGCCGTCACTAACCCCTGGCCCCAAGCCCCTAACCCCTGCTTTTCTGGGCGGTCGGGCCTATTCGGCCCTCCCTTGTGCGGGGGCTCCGCCCCCGCAACGCCCCCGGCCAACAACATGCCAAGCCGACCGTGTGTCGATATTCGTGACACGTGCCAAATCGAGAGATTTTCGTCAAACCAGGTCCCTCCAGTCCCTTGCAATCCCCGTGGGTGCCGGCCCTGAACCCGCCCTGGCCCCTCCCCCGTGGTCTGCACTCGCACCCGACTCGTAGGGGCACCCCTTGTGGGTGCCCGGTGTCTCCCCGCTGGCACCCGACTCGTAGGGGCACCCCTTGTGGGTGCCCGGTGTCTCCCCGCTGGCACCCGACCAGTAGGGGCACCCCTTGTGGGTGCCCGGTATTTCCCCGCTCCCCGGGAAACAGGTGCGGCATCCGCCGGCGAGTTTCCCCCGCCGGACCAATACCACCCCAATATGCGGGCTGCTCCTTTGCACTGAATATCCAGTCAGACAAGCGGGCTCAGAATACAACTGAGGAGGTTAACCAAGGCCCGCATTCTCACGCCCCCGGCTCACGTCAGCCTAAGACCCGTGGATCTTGACTGTGTGTCGACGCTGCCGCCACACCCGCGCCAAAACGCCGCGAGACAACCGCACACTGGCGCTGCCTTGCACATCGTCGCTCGTTCTATGTTGTTGACTTATCGTGTAAGAACTGTCGTCTTGGCCTGCCAGAGGATGGCGGCTCAGCGAAGGGGACGCGGGTGCTTCGTGGAACTCACATCAGTCATGGTGCATGCGAAATTGTCCGCAACAAGTTCAAATTGGCCATCGCTTCAAATCCAATCGCGCACTTCGAATTCGAATTTCTCCACGATCATGTTTGGCTGCGAAACAGAGTATGACGACCTGCCGCAAAGTCAAATCTCCTTCGCGGCTCTTTCCAAAAGATGCAAGCCCGTACCAGTCTTCGATTCGATGTCGGCCTTGCCAAAGTGAAAAACTTTTCGCGAGTCCACCCACCAGGCCTAATGCCAGCCCGGCTGGTGAAAATACTCCGGAACCCGGCCCTGCACGTCTTCAGATTCTGGTCTCACCGAACCGCTCGGCCCAACGCGGCGGCCTTGGCGGTGCGTGTACTTGCCCGAGGACTGCAGCCCGGTCGGGAACGGGTTCAGCCCTCACGCCCCTGTGATGCGTGTAACTAAGGCTCTGATTCCCCATCTAGGCACACCCTTGCCTCCAAGGCCGCCGCTTTGAACCGAACAACCTTCTCTCCTACTGATTTCACACCCTGCAACGCAATTCCGCTCTACATTCCCTTTACAAAAACACGATTGTAACTAAAATACACCACGTGTGTGAGCAAACAATGAACACAAGACCCCGATTTGGTGAAATCTTATGAATGTCGGGCCCGGGACCTAAAGTGGTGCTAAATGAATCGGGTTCGACGCAACACAAAGTCCCCTCAACGCAAAAACGGGACCTTCGCAATTGCCCTATTCCCCCACGACAATGGAGAGTTCAATTGACTCAGGTCGAAAAACTGCAGCTTGAAGTCGAAACACTACGCGACCGCCTTGCTCGCTTGAGCGAAGCCAGCCGCCGCATCACCGACAGCCTGGACCTTGAGAGCGTTCTGCAGGAAGTCCTCGATAGTGCGCGTCTGCTGACCAGCGCCAGGTACGGCGTCTTTACTCTCCACAGTGACCTGGGAGAACGACCAACCTTTCTAACCTCCGGCCTGACACCGGACGCGGCACAGAACCTGTGGGAATGGCACGAAGGTATGGGGATCTACCAATATCTCCGCGGCATTCCGCAACCTCTGCGCCTGAATGACTTTCTCAGCCATATGAAAATGCTCGGTCTCCCCGAATACCGGCCGGCTATGCCTCTGAACATGCCTATGCCCTTTCTTGCCGCGCCGATACACAGCCTCGGCGAAATCGTGGGTCACTTCTTCCTCACTGACAAGGAAAAAGGAACCGACTACTTCACCTCTGATGACGAAGAAACGCTGGTTATGTTCGCCTCCCAGGCGGCCCTGGCCATCGCCAACGCCAAACGTTTTCAGAACGAACAGATGGCCAGGGCCAGGCTGGAAACCTTGATCGACACTTCGCCCTTTGGTGTTGTTGTACTCGATGCCCAGACAGGGGGGTTGGTCTCTTACAACCGGGAAGCGGCAAGAATCGTGAAGACCCTGCAGCCGCCGGATACGACTTTCGAAACGCTTCTGGGCCTGGTGACCATCAGGCGCGCCGACGGGCATGAGATCCCCTTTCCGGAGTTTCCCATCGCCCAGGCCCTGAAAACCAGCGAGACCGTCCGCGCCGAGGAAATCGAAATCAGTGGCCCCAAAGGCAACGCCGTCAGAATCCTAGTCAACGCCACCCCCATCTACCGGGAACAGAATGAGGAGCCAGACTCCTTGGTCGTGACCGTCCAGGACCTGGCCGCGCTTGAGGAATTGGATCAACTCAAGTCCGAGTTTTCGGCAATGATGAGCCACGAACTTCGCGTCCCCTTGTCCTCCATTAAAGGTTCGGCAGCTACCGTACTGACCGCCCCCACGTCCTTCGGCTCCACGGAAATGCTTCAGTTCTTCCGCATTATCGACCGGCAGGCCGACCACATGAGCGGCCTCATCAACGACCTCCTCGACGTAGCCCATATTGACGCAGGAACGCTTTCCCTATCCCCTGAACCGGTCATGCTTACCGAGTTGGTCGAAACCGCCAGAAGTACCTTTCTTAGCGGCGGCAGCAGGCATCGACTCCACATCGAATTGGAACCGGACCTCCCCCGGGTCATGGCCGACCGCCGCCGTATCGCCCAGGTCCTTGATAACCTGCTCGCCAACGCGGCCGAAAACTCGCCCGAAAACTCAGCCATCAGCATTAGCGCTGTCCGCAAAGGTGTCCACGTCGCCGTAGCCGTTGCCGATGAGGGCACAGGCTTGGCCGCCGACCTGCTGCCCCGCCTCTTCAAAAAAGGACCGCCGGGCGAACGCGGGCCCGGCCTCGGACTTGCCATCTGCAAAGGCATTGTAGAGGCACACGGAGGTCGCATCTGGGCCCAAAGTGACGGGCCGGGAATGGGAGCACTGTTCACCTTCACCCTCCCTGCCGCCGTCGAAGAAGGCGCCTACAACACGCCGTCACCGCATGCCCGAACACCAGTTGCACAGCCCCACCCCCGACGCCATCGCACCCGTATACTTGTTGTTGATGACGATCCCGTTTCCCTCAGATACGTCCGCGATATACTGTCCAAAGCCGGCTTCGATCCCGTCGTTACCGCCGACCCCGGCGAGACCCTGCGCTTCGTCAAGGAAAGAAAACCGCACCTGATCCTGCTCGATCTCATGCTGCCCGGAAGCAGTGGCATCGATCTGATGAACGAGATTCTCAACATCGCAAACGTGCCCATCGTTTTCCTCTCTGCCTACAGCCAGGAAGACATAGTTGCCCGCGCCTTCGACTTGGGCGCCGCCGACTATGTCGTCAAGCCCTTCTCCCAAACTGAACTCCTGGCCAGGATCCGGGCCGCCCTGCGCAACCAGGAAGTCTTCCCTCCCTCAACTCCCTACCTGTTCAAAAATCTCGCCATCGACTACGCCGAACACGCCGTTACCCTCGCCGGCCGTCCCGTCCGCTTGAAACCTCTGGAATACCGGCTGCTCGCCCACCTCTCAGCCAGCGCCGGCAGAACCCTGACCTACGACCATCTCATGCAGCATGTCTGGGGCCTCGCCGGTGCCCTTGACCTGCGGCCACTTCGAACCGCAGTCAAAACCCTCCGCCGTAAACTGGGCGACGACGCTTCCAGGCCCACCTACATCTTCACCGAACCACGCGTCGGCTACCGCATGGCCAGGAGCAACAACCGCTAGCGGCCCGCCATTTGGATTATTGATTTCTTCCTTGGCCCGACAACACTTGTTCCCGTTGCAAATGATTTAGATTCCAAAACAGATGGAAGCCCCCTAAGTGTTTGCAGTACCCAACCGTTGTGCTACAATTGGCATGCCGTAGTTGCGCATCACGCCAAGATACAGACTGTTGCTCCGGGCCCCCTTGCCCTCACTGATGTGCACCTAAGGCAGCTGCACGCCAGCAGGACAGCAAGGGGGCACCCTTTTCCCGATGGTGACCGCTAAGTCCTCGCCAAATCCCAACCCTGAGAGTCGTCAACGAGTATGCCTCTCCCCGCTCTTATCCCTATCCCAAGTTACTCGTAGGGGCACCCCTTGTGGGTGCCCGTGTGGACTAACAACAACGCGGCTTCCAATTTCCGGATCAAACAAATGTCAACAACTCCTAACCACTAACCACAGCACTTCCCTGACTTCAACCTTCCATTCTGCGAGCGAAGTCCCCCAGAATTCCGTGTCGATTACCACGCCCGCCACCATACAGTCTGCCCTATGTGCAAAATGAATTTCAGCAATTTCACCGTTTTCTTTCTCTCGATAAGTGTGTCATAATAGAAGTGCCATAGCTACACGTTCAAAGGACGTACTGGATGGAGCATCATGCCCCCTTGCCCTGTGATGCGTGTAACTATGGCACCTACACTCCATTCAGTTAGCAAGGGGGCACCTCTTTCCCCTAAACTGTACTGAAACCCCGTTCGCCAATTCGGTCTGACTGCCCAACATCCCATTCGCACGTACAGGTCTCGTCAGGAACTCTGTCTGCCCGGCGCCACTGGCGCACGCTACTGTAGACCGGGCACCCCTTGTGGGTGCCCGGTCCCCCCGGCCCGCATCGGCAACGGGGTAACCCGCGGACATCCTGTAGGGGCAGGTCTTGTGCCTGCCCGGCAACTCTGAAGATCGGCAAATTTCTTTTCTACTGTTGCTGTACCCGTGTACCGGGATGAACTCACCGAGGGGTGGCAAAACGGGGATAACGCTCATGCACGGACGATTGAATCATCCGCGCAAGAGCTCGTAAACGGTTCAGACAGCCTTCATTCTCTCAAGCAACACGGCTGGCGCCGCCTCAATCAAACACAAGCACCGACCTCGCCACCTTGCCCGCCTTCATGTCCGCAAAAGCCTCATTTATCTCGTCCAGCGGCCTGTAACGCGAGATCAGTTCGTCCAGCTTGATCTTGCCCTGCTTGTACAAGTCCAGAATCCACAAAAAATCCACACGCGGCCGCGCCGCCCCGTGAAAGGCCCCCATCAACGTCCTGTCCTCCAGCAGATGCCAGCCGTCCACCGAAACATCCTGCCCCGTCGGCTGTACGCCGACCACGACCGCCGTCCCGGTCATCCGCACAGAATCGATCGCCTGCCTCACAATCGCCGGAAAACCGACCACCTCAAACGTATAGTCCGCGCCCCCGCCCGTAATCTCCATGATCCGCCGGACCGGGTCCTCCTTCGCGCTGTTCACAAAATGCGTCGCACCCATCTGCTCCGCCAGCTCCAGCTTGTAGTCCACCGTATCCACCGCAATAATCTTCCCCGCCGCGGCCAGTACACCGCCCTGGATCACGTTCAGTCCCACGCCCCCACAGCCAAACACCGCCATCGACGCTCCCGTCTCCACCTGCGCCCGGTTCACCACCGCGCCGATCCCCGTGATCACCCCGCAGCTGATCAGACACGCCTGCTCCAGCTGCGTATCATCCGGCACCTTCACACACGCATCCGCCAGCGCCAGCGTCTGCTCCACAAAAGTCGGCCGTACATGATAGATCGGCTCACCATCCTGCTTATACCGGCTCATCGCCTCCATCCTGTGCGTCTCACACAGCGCCGGCCGCCCATTCGTGCAGTTCCGGCAGCTCCCGCACATCGCATCCAGTGACAGGATAATCTTGTCCCCCGGCGCAAAGTCGCGCACACCTTCCCCCACCGCCCGCACCACGCCGGCCCCTTCGTGGCCCAGCAGCCACGGCAGCCGCCGCGGCGTCCGGTGGTCCGTTACGTAATGGTAATCGCTGTGACAAACACCCGCCCCCACAATATCCAACAGCACCTCCCCAAACGCCGGTTCCTCCAACTCAACCTCCTTCACCGCCACCGGCGCATGCGCCTCATACATGATCGCAGCCTTCATCCTGTCTCTCCTCTTATAGCTACATTTCTGCCTCAAATCCAGGAGTCAACCCTCGTGCCCGAAACCTACTACGAAATCCACAATGAGTAAAGCCAGCCAAATCGACCACCCCTTCCCAAATTAACGCGCAAGAAATGCCCAGAATCAGTCTCCCCAGCCCGGCCAAATCGCTGGCATCAACGACTCCCTTCGTGTTAAAATACGCCCCGTGAAGCCTCTCTGGCTCGGAATGGTTTTCCAACGCCAACCAACAAATGAACTCTGTGGACGGCACCCGTAACGGTTCCGGCGCATGAGGAGAGAATATGCGGTCAAGAGAGATTCTGCAGCCACACCCACAAGACATTCAGAATGTCGGCCCGGTCAAGACCCGAAACGGTTCCCGGCCAGGAAAACCCTATCGCTTTGGCGACCCTGCCCCCGACGAAGGGCGTCGCGTCACCAAAGAAGAGTACTTCGAAAGGTGGTACGAAAACCCCTACCCCGATATCGACGTAAGTTACGAATGGAATAACGGCATCCTGGAGGCCAAACCCTTGCCCAATCGCCCCCAATTGGACCTCTACAACTGGTTTCTTTCCCTCCTGCAGCGAAACATCGAGACCTTCAAGCACGCGGCCCTTATCAATCTGGAAACCGGCTTCGAACTGAAAATGCCCGACCCGAATGAACCTTCCGGACACAGGGAAGCCGTGCGTAAACCCGATGTCGGCGTCATCTTGGACACAAATCCCACGTTCTGGGGCCGCCTCGACCAGCGTCACTTCGAAGGCGTCTGCGACCTTGTAGTCGAAGCTGTCTCCGACTCCACCGCCGCGGAAGTCCTGCGCGACACTGAGGAGAAAAAGGAAGACTACGCCCTCGGCGGCGTTCGAGAATACTTCATTCTCGACCCCAAAGGCGAGCACATGCGCTTCTACCGCCTCGCCTCCGATAGGCGCTATCAGACCATTCAACCGCATGAAGGCGTGATCCGCTCTGATGTAATGGAAGGCCTGCAGTTCCGGCTGCAAGACCTGTATCGTATGCCGGACCACGAACAACTGGCGCTGGACCCCGTATACCGGGGCTACGTACTACCTGGCTATCACGTCTTGGCAACTAAAGCCGAGAGCGAAGCACAGCGCGCCGACCACGAAGCACAACGCGCCGAGAGCGAAGCACAGCGCGCCGTCCACGAAGCACAACGCGCCGACCACGAAGCCGCCGCCCGCCAGCAGGCCGAAGACCATGCGGCCGCGGAAGCAGCGGCCCGCCAACAGGCCGAAGATCATGCGGCCGCGCAAAAAACGGCCCGTCACCTTGCCGAAGAACGAGCTACGGCGAATGAAGAACAGCTGCGCCAGTTGAGAGAAGAACTGGACAGACTGCGCAAGAATCTCACTTAGGCAATCTGAAATTCTGCCTCGCTGGCACGCAGAGCCCCCTTTTTACGCTCGTCCAACACCTTCTACAGCGCGTGGCGTCACACTCGACACGAATTCACGCCGCCAAACCCTCACGTTAGACCCTCGAAAAGGAGCCAAAATGGGCATCAGCCTCGGCATCGTCGGCCTCGGATCTTTCGGCAGCTCATTCGCCAACCTCTTCATGAGCCACCCACTCGTCGATCGCATCGCCCTCTGCGACCGCGAACCCGAACGCATCGCCCGCTTCGCCGGGCTCGACCACTGGCAAGCCAAGTTTCATCCCCGCGACGCCTACGCCTCCCTCGACGAAATCTGCGCCAGCGACGTCGACGCCCTCGCCCTCTTCACCCAGCCCTGGCTCCACGCCCCTCAGGCCGTCCAGGCCATGCAGGCCGGTAAACACGTCTACAGCGCCGTGCCAATCGTGATGTTGCCTGACGGCGACGAAATCCTCGACTGGTGCGCCCGCCTCGTCGAAACCGTGGAACGCACCGGCCAGTCCTACATGCTCGGCGAAACGACCTTCTACCGACCTGAGGCAATCTACTGCAGACGACGCAACCAGGAAGGCGCCTTCGGGGATTTCGTCTACAGCGAAGGAGAGTACTACCACGACGTCGACAGCCCCAGCAGCAACCTGCGCCTCGTCCAGGAACACAGACTTGCCGGCCAGGCCGGTCAGGAATGGATCGCCGCCAGGGACGACTACATTGGCAGAGGGATCCTCACAGGGCCCATGCACTATCCCACCCACTCCACCAGCGGCCCCATGAGCGTGATGAACGCCCGCGCCCTCAAAGTCTGCGCCTGGGGCTACGCCAACCGCACCGACGATACCTACTTCAACGAACAGGGCTACGCCTTCAGCAACGAGACCGCCCTCTTCCAAATGAGCAACGGCTCAACCATGCGCATCTGCGAACTCCGCGAAATAGGCCTCCAAAACCGCGAGACCTTCCGCATCTATGGAACACATGGCGGCTACGAGAACGAACAATGGTGCGACAAAGAGAGCCGCACCCCCCTCACTCCCCAGGAAATGCGCCACCGCCTGCCACCCGAAGTAGAAGACGCCTTCCGAACCGTCAGCCGCACCTCCGAAGTCTACGGCGGCCACGGCGGCTCACATCCCTTCCTTGTCCATGAATTCGTCGAAGCTGTACACCAGGAACGCCAGCCAGCCATCCACGTCTGGTCCGCGGTACGCTACATGGCAGCCGGCGTCATCGCCCACAAGTCCGCTCTGAAAGACGGGGAAATTCTGTCCGTACCCGACTGGGGAGACGGGCCCGGCGCCTGACCGCGCGCCTTCACACCAGATTCACGAGCCAGCCCCGATGGAGGACCCATTCGTCCTCCATCGGTTCCCACCGCAATTCGTAGGAATTCTGCCCCTGCGTCTGCACCAGGAAACATCGCCAGCGAACGCCGTCAACTTCCTCGACCCACTGTCGGCCCAAAGCGATGACGAAATGCGTCCTGCCTTGCCATACAAACGATTTCGGCGCAACCTTACCTGTCGGCAGCGCACGCACCGCCACGCGTACGGGCTCGTCAATCCCTACCTCTCGACCCATCAATCAGCCTTGTCCGTCGCATAGGACAGCAGCATCTCCAGCGCACACTGTGCGCTCAACAGCTTGTTCCCACGACGGTCTGCCTGCCACACCGCATCCTCCGCCCGGCTCGTGCCGTCCCTGGCCGCAAGATGCAAATAGACCAGCCCCATCGGCTTCTCAACAGTCCCCCCCGGGCCTGCCACACCCGTTATCGACACCGCCACGTCCGCACTGTACTCGCGCAACGCACCGAATGCCATCTGCCTCGCCACAGTCGCGTTGACGGCCCCATCGCGCAACAGGACCTCTCCGTCTACCCCCAGCAGCCTCTCCTTTGCCGCATAGCTGTATACCCCCGCGCTCCCCAGAAACCAGTCCGAGCTGCCCGGAATCTCCGTCATCAAATGACCGACCAGCCCGCCCGTGCAGCTCTCCGCTACCGCCACCGTCAACCCCGCCCGCCGTAGCGCGTAACCCGCCTCCTTCGCCAGCCCCGTCAGGCCCTTCTCATCCGTGGGCTCACTACCCTGATTCGCCATTTTGACTCTTATCGCTCCTTTACCGGCTCGACTCCCGCCCAAAGGACCCGGCCAGGCCCGTCATCACGAAGATACGCGACAACTATAGCCTGCCCGCGCCCGCCTCCCACATCGCTCCCTCTCTACCACACCCTCGACCCCCTGTAGGGGCAGGCCTTGTGCCTGCCCTCCCACCACCCCAAATCTGGACGAAATCCATCAGACCCATACCAGTTGACAGAAACGTGAGATTTCTGTATTTTCAATAGGCGGTGCCAACTTCAAAAATCGCAGCCCGAGACCGCCCCCCCTGTCGTTCGCTTACCTGCGCAAAAGACGCATACCTCCGAGGACAATCCAATGGAACTCCAGACAAAGCAGCCGCCTGAACTGGAATTCAGCATGCCCGAAGTCGAAGAATCGCTCACCGCCTACCTCTCTGCTATCGGCGGCGCGATCATCGGCCTGCTTCTCACACTCCTGGTCTTGGCCATCTGGAACGGCGGCACCCTCAACTTTACCAACATCTCCAGGGTCAACGCCCTCGAAGCCGGCCTCACCGATGTCGCCGGCGACCTCGAAACCGTCAACACCAACGTCGACGCCCTCAGCGAACGCCTCATCCTCCTCGAACAGGAGGCCGGCGCCGTCGTCGCCCTCCAGAAGAGCCTCACTGACCTTGACGCCAGCCTGGCCGACCTCGACAGCACACTCAGCGCCCAGGGCATCCGGATCAGCGAACTCGACAGCGCAGTAAACGATCTCCAGGTCACCCGCCGCAACTTCGACCTCTTCACCGCCGCCCTCACAGACGCGCTCTCTCAGATGGAAGCGAGTGCTTCTGCAACCCAATCAGATACCCAAGCTGCCTCACGCCAGTCGCCGTCCGTCTCCTCCCGCCAAAACGATGACAGGGCTGCCGCCTCGACCCGTTCCAGCGCTTCGACCCGCCAAGCCGCCTCACAGCCGGTCGAACAAGCCCAACCCGCTCTCCCTTACCCTGAGCCCGCCTCCGTCCTGAGCGAAGACGTCGCGCCCGATGCCCTCCTCGTCTACCTCTTCCTCGACGTCAACGCCGACGGCCTCTTCGACTCCGACGAAAACCTCATCGCCGGCGCCACTGTCACCCTCACCTCCCCGGACGGCAGAACAGTTGCCGCCGAAAACGACGTCGGCTCCGCCGGTACTCGCTTCGAAGAGCTGAACGCCGGCCAATACACCATCTCGGTCGAGGATGTGCAGGGCTACACCCTCGCCAGCCGGAGCAGCACCGCCGTCACCGTCGATCCCGACGCCGAGGCCGGCCGCATCGTCTACTTTGCCGTCGTAACCACCGTCGCCGACTGACCGGAAAAGCTTGACTTCCGGCCTTCGCCGCCTATTCCACAACTTCGTAAAATATCAGCAGAACATTACCGTAACGGCGCCTGTCAAACTCGATCAATGTTTCGAGAGCGACCGGCGTCTCTTCGCGCGGATCAATCTGCACGATGACCACACTCTCCGCCGCCAGCAGCGCCTCGCAGGCCTCTACCGCCAGCAGCGCCTTCTCCCACATCTCCTTGTACTGCGGCGGTGCGATATAGACCAGGTCAAACGGCTCGCCCTCAAACCTCGCCAAAAACTCGAAGCTGTCCCGCCTTGCAACCGTCGCCCGCTCCGCCACTCTGCAATGCGCCAGGTTCTGTAGAATAGTGCGCACCGCAGGTCGGCTCCGGTCAACAAACTGTACGTGCTCCGCACCACGGCTCAGCGCCTCGATGCCCACCGCACCCGTCCCACCGAACAGGTCCAGCACGTAACGTCCTTCGATCCAGTTCCCAAGAATCGAAAACAGCGCCTCCTTGGCCCGGTCCGTGATCGGACGCGTGCTGTCCCCCGGAACCGGCTGCAACCTGTGCCCCTTGGCGCTGCCCGAAATAACCCGCATTTTCCCCAAAACCCGCAACTGAACTGCCGTATCTGTGCCGCCTGAGCATGACGGCGGCAATAGCATATCGCGCCACAAATTATAGTTGTAATCACGCGATTTCTGACAATTGCGCGATATCAGGCGCTGCGCTACAATGGCCTGCGTCGGGAAACAGAACTGAATAACAGGCTGACGCGCGACGAGAGAGACTTCGCAAACGAAGCGCCGAAGGGGCAAGCCTGCAGGACTACCCAGCCTGCCCGGTCACACTCTCAGGCAAAAGGATCGTCGCGATACGGCACCTTTGGAAAGCGCCGCTCAACAGCATGCGAACGGCCACCGACGGGGCAATCGCACGCCGAACGGGCCAGTTGGGGAAAGCAGAAACGCTCCCGGGCCGCATCCCCACTACTGGACCGTGTGCGTCAATCTCTCAGGTCAAGGACAGAGGCAACGGGCACTCTTTTGAGATGCCCGTTTTTTCTTCCCAATTTGGGTCGGAGACCAGAGGAGAGAAACATGAACCCGCAATCCCACGCAGCCCAGTCCGGAACCGCAGGCAACGGCCTCGGCCCTTCATCCAGGGCAAGCGATGCGCGGCAAAACGAGGATCCCGCCTCCAGCGCAAAAGGACCGGCGGCCCTCCTGCAACGCACCGATTCCTTTGTGCCCCGGCACCTGGGGCCCGACCACGAAGAACAAAAGGCGATGCTGCAAGTCGTCGGTGCCGCTTCGCTCGACCAGCTGATCGACCAGACCGTTCCGGCCCCCATTCGCTCCCAACGACCCCTCTCGCTGCCGGGACCGCGCCCGGAGTCCGACGTGCTCGACGAAATGGCAACATTGGCCGCCCGTAACCAGCTCTTCCGCTCCTTCATCGGCATGGGCTACTACGACACCGTCACGCCCCCCGTCATCCTGCGCAACATCCTCGAAAACCCCGGCTGGTACACCCAATACACGCCCTACCAGGCCGAAATCGCACAGGGCCGCCTCGAAGCCCTGCTCAACTTCCAGACAATGGTGTCCGACCTCACGTCCCTCGACATCGCCAACGCCTCCCTCCTCGACGAAGCCACCGCCGCCGCCGAGGCCATGATGATGTGCAAACGCGCCCAGAAACGCGGCGCCGCGGCAGAGACCTTCTTTGTCTCCGAGAAGTGCCATCCCCAGACCATCGACACCGTCAAAGTACGCGCCGAACCCCTCGGCTACCAGGTCGTCGTCGGCGACCACAAGCACTACCGCCCCGATTCCGATACCTTCGGCATCCTCCTGCAATACCCCGACACCGAGGGAACCATCAGCGACTACCGCGACCTCGTCGAAGAGGCCCACGCCGCCGGCGCCCTTGTCGTCGTCGCCACCGACCTCCTGGCCCTGACTCTTCTGACGCCCCCGGGCGATTGGGGCGCAGACATCGCCGTCGGCAGCGCCCAGCGCTTCGGCGTTCCCATGGGCTACGGCGGCCCCCACGCCGCCTTCATGGCCACCCGCGACCAGCTCAAACGGCAGATGCCCGGCCGCCTCGTCGGCGTCTCCCAGGACGCCCGCGGCAGAACGGCCCTCCGCCTCGCACTCCAGACCAGGGAACAACATATCCGCCGCGACAAAGCCACCAGCAACATCTGCACCGCACAGGTCCTGCTGGCGATCATGGCCTCCATGTACGCCGTCTACCACGGTCCCGGCGGCCTCAAGAAGATCGCCCGCCGCCTCCAGCTTCTGACCTCAATTCTCGCCGCCGAGCTCGCAAAACTGGGTTACACCACTGCGCAATCTGACTCCGGTCCGCTCTTCGACACACTCAAGATCACGGGCGGTCCCCGTACCCAGGACGAGCTGGCCCGCGCCGCCGCGGCACACCGCTTCAATCTGCGCCTGTACGCCGACGGAGGAGTAGGTCTCTCCCTCGACGAAAAGACAACCGTCGCAGAGCTGGAGGCCCTCCTGGAGATCTTCGGCAAAGCCTCCCGCCCTGACGCCTCCCCGCCAGCACCGGATGGCCGCTCGACCTACGCCGGGTCCGAGATGGCCGCGCTGGCTGGCGCCATCGATCTCGAGCTCCCCGGACCCTTCGCCCGCACCAGCCCCTACCTCACCCATCCGATCTTCAACACCATGAAGTCGGAAACCCAGATGCTCCGTTACATCACCAAGCTGCAGAACCGCGACCTCTCCCTCGCCCACTCTATGATCCCCCTCGGCTCCTGTACCATGAAACTCAACGCCACCGCCGAAATGATCCCCGTCACCTGGCCCAACTTCGCCGGGATCCACCCCTTCGCACCGCTCGAGCAGACCCAGGGCTACCTCGAACTTTTTGACCGCCTCGCCCACGCCTTGGCCGAGATCACCGGCTTCGCCGCCGTCTCCCTCCAACCCAATGCCGGCTCACAAGGCGAGTACGCCGGCCTCCTCGTAATCCGCGCCCTGCACCGCAGTCGCGGCGAAGACCATCGCGACGTCTGCTTGATCCCCTCCTCCGCCCACGGCACCAACCCCGCCACCGCCGTCATGGTCGGCATGGAGGTCGTCGTGGTCCGCTGCGACGATGACGGCAACATCGATGTCGCCGACCTCAAGGCCAAAGCCGAGCAGCACAGCCAGAACCTCGCCGCCCTCATGGTCACCTATCCCAGCACCCACGGCGTCTTCGAAGAAGCCATCCAGGAAATCTGCCAAATCGTCCATCACCATGGCGGCCAGGTCTACATGGACGGCGCCAACATGAACGCCCAGGTCGGACTCTGCCGCCCCGGCGACATGGGCGCCGACGTCTGTCACCTCAACCTCCACAAGACCTTCTGCATCCCCCACGGCGGTGGCGGCCCCGGCATGGGACCCATCTGCGTCGCCCAGCACCTCGCCCGCTTCCTTCCCGGCCACGCCGTCGTACCCGGCGTCGGCGGCCAAAACGCCATCGGCGCCGTCTCCGCCGCGCCCTGGGGCAGCGCTGCCATCCTCCCCATCTCCTACGCCTACGTCGCCATGATGGGCGGGACCGGCCTCACCCAAGCCACCCGCATCGCCATCCTCAACGCCAACTACATCGCCGCCCGCCTCGAACACGCCTACCCTGTCCTCTACAAGGGCGCTCAGGGCCGCGTCGCCCACGAATGCATCATCGACACCCGGTTCCTCAAGGACCATGGCCTCCAGGTCGACGACGTCGCTAAGCGCTTAATCGACTTCGGCTTCCACGCCCCCACCATGTCCTTCCCCGTCGCTGGCACCCTCATGATCGAGCCCACCGAAAGCGAGTCCAAGGACGAGCTCGACCGCTTCTGCACCGCCATGCTCGCCATCCGTGAAGAAATCCAGGCCGTCCAGGACGGCGAAATCAGCGCCGAGGACTCCCCCCTCCACCACGCCCCCCACTCCGCCGACCAGGTCACCGCCGACCACTGGGACCGCCCCTACAGCCGCCAGACCGCCGCCTTCCCCGCCCCCTGGGTCAACGAAAACAAATTCTGGCCCGCCGTCGCCCGCATCGACAACACCTACGGCGACCGCAACCTCATCTGCGCCTGCCCGCCCCTCGAGACCTACGCCGAAAACCCGTAGGGGCACCCCTTGTGGGTGCCCTTTCCCGCCAACCCACGCCTCCTCCCCCATCCCCTCACCACCCCCGTATGGTCACCCCTTTGTGCCCGCCCTCTCTCGCCAACCCGGCACAAGGCACCCAAAAGATCGCGGTTGACACGAACAAACTCAATATATATAGTATTCCCTGGAGCCGCAGGGCCGAGCAACGAGCAGGAGCCACTGTACTTTCTCTCTCCTCTCTTCTCTTCCCCTCTCCTCCACACATGTCCAGCCAGTGGCAACGTTCCAAAAGGAGGCTCGCGAAAATGGCTGACCAAACTGTGCGATCACAACCGAGAAAACCCGGCACCCTCAACCGGCGTGACTTCCTGCGCAGCGCAAGCGCATTGGCCGGACTAGGGCTCCTCGCGGCCTGCGCACCGGCCGCCCAGCCCGCCGGTGACGCAGCCGCCGGCGCCCCCGCAGAAAGGACGCGTGTCCGCTACCTCTCCTGGTGGTTCGAAGAAGGCAACCGCGGCGATACCTGGAACAACTTTGTCGACGAATTCAACCAATACCAGGCCGAAATCGAAGTCGTGGCCGAAAACATCCCCTTTGACCAGTACACGACCAAAACCATCGTCGGCGCCCAGTCCGGCCAGCTCGACGGCGACATCATCATGGCCACGCCCGAGCTGGCGCCCCGCCTCATCCAGTCCGACCTCCTCGTCCCCCTCGACGACGTACTCGTGCGCAACAGCATCACCGATCTCAGCTCCGCCCACGACGCCCTCCGTAAGGACGGCAATCTCTACGGCCTCGACATGGTCACCGTCGCCTTCGGCATCCTCTACAACAAGGACCGCTACGAAGAAGCCAATATCACGCCCGCCACCACACCGCAGGAATGGGTCGACGTCAGCGCCGCCCTCACCGATCGCGAAAACCAGAAGTACGGCTTCTTCGCTACCCACCTGGTCAGCGAACCCTCCGACTTCTGGTTCCAGCTCGAAGTCTGGTGCATGCCCTACGACGGCATCTGGGCCGAAGGCACCACCCCGCTGCTGACCTCCGATCCCATCATTCAGGGCCTCAAGCTCTTCAAGCAGATGTATGACGTCGCCATGCCCCAGGGCGCCGACAACCCAACCGGCTACCGCCTCTTCCAGAACGGCGACGTCGCCCAGGGTCTCTATGTCTCCGCCGCCGTCGGCGCCTTCACCAAGGACGCCCCCGATCTCTATCCCAAACTCCGCAGCGCGCCCATCCCCTGGGAAACCAACAAGTCGATCGCACGCATCCACCCCATGATGATCAACAAGGACTCCGAGGTCGTCGAAGAGTCCATGGAGTTCGTCACCTACATGTATGAGCCGGACAACTACCGCCGTATGGTCGAAGGCTGCCAGGATGTGATTTTCGCCCAGCCTTCCGCCGCCAGGCAGGAATACCTGGACACCCTGGAGTGGCTCAAACCCGGCTACTTCGGCGTCGACTACGTAACGCCATTCGATATTGTCGGCGACTTCGTCTACAATTTCAACGAGTTCGGACAGATCGTCATCACCAACTTTGCCGACGTACTCATCGCCGGCAAGTCGGTCGAGGAAGCAATGGAGATCGCACAGGTGCAGGCCGAAGACCTGGCCGACCGCATCTCATAACGCATAAGGCGAGGGGGATCGAACGAAACCGTTCACTTGCATCCCCCTCGCCTTTCCGTCTCGTGACATGTTCCGGGCGGCTAACCGATCGCCTGCACGCCCAGGCCCAATTCACCTCTCGCAAGCGGCCATTTCATACTCACAATGAGTCAACGAGTCGATTCAGACGCCCTCGCGGACCCCTCCGGAGGGACGAAGGCGTCTCACCCCCTCCTCCGCCGGCGCTATCTCCTCCCCTTCGCACTGGTCCTCCCCATCGTCCTCTACGAAGGGCTCCTGATCGTCTACCCCATCATCCAGGGCATCTACGGCAGCTTCACCCGCATCGAGCTCGCCTCCAGCGCCGCCACCATCTGGGTCGGCTGGGCCAACTACGAGCGCATGTTCTCCGACCCGGCCTTCTGGAAAGTGATCCGCGTCACGCTCCTTTTCACCGCCCTGGTCATCATAGTCGCCCTCACCATCGGCCTCCTGACCGCGCTCCTCTTCAACCGCCCCTTCCGCTTCCGCCCCGTGGCCCGCGGCATGCTCATGATGCCCTGGGCCATCCCCGAAGTGCCCGTCGTCATGATCTTCATCTGGATCCTCAGCCCCCAGTTCGGCGTCGTCAACATCCTCGCCAGAATGCTCCCCGGCGTCACCAAGAATCCACAGTGGCTCCAGGTACCCGAGCTCGCCATGGGATGGATGGTGCTGATCTCCTCCTGGAAGGCCTTCCCCTTCTACAGCCTCGTCATCCTCGCAGCCCTGCAGTCCATCCCCCAGGAGCTCTACGAGTCCGCCCGCGTCGACGGCGCCAACCGGCTGCAGCTCTTCTGGAACATCACCTTCCCCGGCATCGGCTCAACCCTGGAGCTGCTGGTCGTCCTCGCCGCCATATTCTCCTTCAAACAGTTCACCATCATCTTCCTCATGACCGGCGGCGGCCCTTCAGGCACAACCGAAACCATCGTCATCCGTATCTTCAATACCGCCTTCCGCTTCTACGACTACTCCTATGCCACCGCCCTCGGCGTAGCCGGCTTCGTCGTCTCATTGGCCGTCGCCCTCGTCTTTATCCTCATGCAGGTCCGCCGCGCCGAGGACTCCTCCTGACATGGTTGCCCAGACACAGGACACCCGCGCACCAGCCCCCAGGCTCCCACTGCGGCGCCTCATAAACAGCGCCCTGCTCTATTTCACAGTGGCCGTCGTCTCCCTGATAATCGTCTTCCCCGTCTACTGGATGATGATCAGCACCTTCCAGCCCAGCAAGTACATCCTACACTTCCCGCCCCCGCTGCTGCCCCAGGAGCTCTACTTCGATCAGTTTGGCGAGCTTTTCAGCGAACACCCCATCGCAAAGTGGCTCCGCAACTCATTCCTCATCGCCGCCATGACCATGCTCCTCTGCATGGCCCTCTCCGTCCTCGGCGCCTTTGCCCTCTCCAACCTGCGCTGGCCCGGCCGCAACCTCTTCGGCCTCTTCCTCCTCGTGACCCAGATGCTGCCCGAAGTCCTCATCCTCATCCCTCTCTACATCCTCTACCGCCGTCTCAACATGCTCAACAGCATCCCGTCACTCGCCCTCATCGACGCCGCCTTCATCCTCCCCATCTGCATCTGGATCCTCAAGGGCGTCTTCGACAACGTCCCCCACGAAGTCCTCGATGCCTCCGTCGTCGATGGCTGCACCGAACTCGGCGCCCTGTGGCGCATCGTCCTCCCCCTCTCCGCGCCCGGCCTCGCCGCCGTCGCCGTCGTCGCCTTCTTCTTCGCCTGGAACGAATACCTCTACGCCGGCATCATGCTCAGCAGCGGCGACTTCATGCCCGCATCCGTCGGCCTCTCCACCCTCAAAGCCATCGCCCAGACCCCCGTCGAACAGTACATGGCCGCCGGCCTCGTCTTCTCCGTCCTGCCCGTCGTCTTCTACCTCGCCATGCAAAGATACATCGTCTCCGGCCTCACCGCCGGCGCCGTAAAAGGCTAATGCCGGCGAAAGCCCATGCGCCGCGCTGCAGCCAGCATCTCCCAATACAGCCTCTTGGTGACTTCCGACTCCTTGCCTCCAATCGTCCATAGATCCCGGCTTTCTCTAACCACTGACCACTAACCACTGACCACTGACCACTGCAGTTGTGCGGTCGGGCCTATTCGGCCCTCCCTTGTGCGGGGGCTCCGCCCCCGCAACGCCCCCTCTCCTACAACACGCCTATACGACCTGGTGTCGACATTGGTTACAAGTGCCTATTGAAAGGACTTCGCCACACCGCTTCGCGCCAGTCTCATCAAGTCCCCGTAAGTGCCGGCCCTGTGCCTGCCTTCGCATCCCCTTCAACTGACGGAACCCACGATGATGTCCGGCCCGGCGCCTCCCCTGCGTCTTTCCATAAGCCGCCAGGCTTTTCCCACCCAAAAACTGGGTTGCACCCCTACAGGAATCCCAATGAACACGCCGTCAACCGCATTCCAGCCAGATTGCACACAGTCCTTGGCGGCGGCCGCGCAATCTCGCAATGACATTCGATACGCCCTTGGCCTCCTTCGCGACCCTTCGCGTGCCTTCGCGGAATGTTATGTTTTGCTGATATTATGATTCAATCGACAAACACACCGCCCCGGCAATTGCCGGCCTGAAGTCAATGGGGGAAATCAGCACTGTAATGTCCGGTCACCTCCTTCTCGCCGGCGGCTCCGAGTTCGGCGGCCAAATGGCCGCCCCTGACCGCCTCAGCATCCAACTCGCCGGCGGCCCTGACGCCCCCATCGCCATCATCCCCACCGCCGCCGCCCCCGACAATAACCACCGCCGCGCCGGCCAAAACGGCCGCCGCTGGTTCACATCTCTGGGCGCGACCAACGTCCGGGTCGTCCCCCTGGTCGACCGCAATTCAGCTTATGAAGAGTCAGTGGTGGAGCAGATCAGAGAGGCAAAACTGGTCTATCTGCTCGGAGGATTCCCCGGCTATCTCTGCGAAACCCTGCGCGACACACCCGCCTGGACCGCCATGCTCGCAGCCCTCGACGCGGGCGCCATCCTCGCCGGTAGCAGCGCCGGCGCCATGGTACTCTGCGAACATCTCAACGACCCACACGGCCAGGGCACGACAGCCGGCCTCGGACTCATCCCCGACGCCATCGTCCTCCCCCATCACAACACATTCGGACAGGGCTGGGCAGACCGCCTGCGCGACCTCCTGCCCACCGCAACACTGATCGGCATCGACGAAGAAACCGCCATGATCAGCGACGGTTCAGGCCCCACCTGGCGCGTCCACGGCGCCGGCGACGTTACCCTCTATCTCCCAGGCCAACCCCTGTCACACCCCCAGCGCTACCTCGCCGGCCAGGAGCTGCGCCTCCAGCCTGCCGACTGAACCGGCAGTATCCCCCGGCAACAGCAACGGTCTGCGACTGAGTTCCCTCAAAGACGTATAATTCGGAAATCTTCAAACCGGATCCAGTGTTCCGCATCCGGCGGCCCGTTATAGCACTGGATACTGACCTGCTCATTAACCCCCGGCGGCAGCTCACCCGTCGCCGCCGTCCTGAATTCCGAAGCGCCCGCCGGCCTGTACTGCGCCTCCCACGACTCAGAGTCCACCACCAGCCGCAGTCGCACGCTCTGCGTAGGCATCGCCTTGCTGCCCGGAATGATGAACACCTCCCCGTCCACCAGCTCCTTCACCTCCTTGAACACAGGCTCCCCGTCCTGGTACCACGTAATCCCCGCCTGCTCATACTGCTGCGTCGGCACAATATGGTTGAAGACCGTCACCTCAATCGCGTAAACGCCCGAGCCGCGGTCCGGCGCCGGCCGCACCAGCGCATTCCGCACCGTCCCCGCTACCCCCGGCTCCACCACGATCTCCAACCCCCCATCCCGAATCCGCCACCTGTCCGCATTCTCCCGAATCCAGAACCACTCCTCGTCCAACTCCCCCTCAAAACTCTCGGCGAAAACCACCCGCCCTTCACTCTCACCCATACCAATCGCTCCCTATTACATTGACAAATTTCGGTTCAAAGCTTCATCACTGACCACTAACCACCGACCACCGACCACTGACCACTGACTACTGACTACTGACTACTGACTACTAACTACTGCAGTACGCACTTCCAGATTCGCATACTCCCCCACCAGCGGCGCCATCTGCCGGAACCCAATCCTCCCGCCCCCCAACACCGGCCCGTAGCTGACGCCGTCATCGCGCCAACTGAAAATCGGCAGCTCGTTTATCGAAAACGCAACCACCGCCCCACACTTGACAACCTGGATCCGGTAAGGAGGCGTCGCATCCGCCACCGGCGGTAAAGGGTCCGCGCCCTGCGCCACCATGTGAAATCCATAGCTCTTGCGCAAATTGCAAGTGTGAAACGCCCGCTCCTCCGGCCACCTCCGCCGGAAATACGAGACGTGCAGCGCATCAATGTCCCCGTGATGATACTGCTGGTACTCCCCGGTGCGCGCCGCCAACGAAGGATCGAACAGGTCCTCCCCGCTCCGCCCCGCCGCCGCAAAGAACAAAATGCACAACCCCGGCTCCTGCACCGGCCAGAAATCCCACCCGATGCTCACGTCCGCCGCAAACGTCTCCGGACACCAGAGCACAAAATTGGACCTCTGCCCTTCCGCCGGATCGCGCAGATTCTCCATCCGCAGCCGCCCGTTGGGAAAGCTGATGCGCGCCTCCCCCTCCAGCCGGAAACCGGCCGCGTCCGATTCCGCGCCAAGGGGGTTGTGATAGATCGTGTCTCCAATCTCGAATGAGCACATAGCCTTCCTCCCGTGAATCTGCCCCTCATCGCAGGAGTGCATCCTACGCGCCCAAACAGAATGTGTCAATGCGCCAGTCGGCTCCGTGAGCCAGATCTGCACCGGACCACGCAACCCCGAGGCCACTTCGTGTAGTCACGAAAAGACCAATCTGCTTTCCCCCTGGCCTCTCACTGCCTCCCATTTGCAAGCCACTTGACATCACAATTCACAATCAGTATCCTTGTACCGTAAATCCCGCCTGGAAAAGGCCCAACAGAAGGTCCTGCGCACACGTTCATGAAAGGAAGTTCCAATGTCAAGGGATATCCGCGAGTTCCGCGTTTCCAACGACGCCTTCAGCGATCCCCCCGAACTCCAGCGCCGCCTCGCCGACGAGGGCTATCTCTTCTTCAAACAGCTCCAGGACCCCGATAAAATGAGCGAGCTGCGCCGCGTCATGATGACCAAAATCCAGGAAATCGGCTGGCTCCTGCCCGACACCGACCCCGTCGACGGCATCGCCGACACAACCAGGAACTGCACCGAGGGCGATCGCGAATATACCGACGGCTACAGCCAGGTCTACAAACTGGAACCCTTCCATCGCGCCGGCCACTGGCCCGAGGTCACGTCCATGATCGAAAAGATCATGGGCCGCCCCATCATGCCCCACCCCAACCAGATCGCCCGCCTCTGGTTCCCCAAATATACCGAACACACCACCCCCATGCACCAGGACTTCGTCCACTTCCAAGGCAACTTTGAGACCTACACCAGTTGGGCCCCTATCGGCGACTGCCCCATCGAGCTCGGCCCCCTCGCCGTCATCCCCGGCTCCCACAAAGTCGGACGCGTTCTCGACCACCACTTCTCCCTCGGCGCCGGCGCCTTGAAAGTCGATGTCGACGCCGAAGAAGAGATCGAACCCAACTGGCACTCGACCGATTTCGAGATTGGCGACACCCTCATCTTCCCCGCTCTGACCATCCACCAGGCCCTGCCCAACTACACTGAGGACCGCCTGCGCCTCTCACTCGACAACCGCTACCAGGCCGTCGGCGACCTCATCGCCGAGCAGATGCTCACCCCCCACGGCCCCAGCGGCCTCGAATGGGAAGAGGTCTACGCAGACTGGAAATCCGACGAATACCAGTACTACTGGAAAAACTTCGACAACCCCGTCGTAGCCCGCGACATGAGCTTCGGCGAAAAAGGCTTCGCCGAAGCCCTCGAACTTGCCCGCGCCGGCGACGAACACGCCGTAATCGGCCTGAAACGCACCATCAGATTCGATCCCGATTCCGAAAATGCTCAGGCGGCCAGAGAAGCACTGGCCGCAGCCGGGGTTGAGACATAGATTGCCATCTGGCCTCCGCCCATCACTGCCTACCAAATCAGTGGCTGAAAAAACGCTCTGCACGATTTTTTGAGAGTCATATCGGAACCATCACCAGGATCCTTCAACTTTGAGGAGGTGAAATAGCCCGCTGCTGCTCGCTCTCGATACGGCGCCCATCGGGGCCCGTACGCCTTCCTGATCAATCGACTATCATGGACAAGGAGAAGAGGCAGAAAATGACTGGCAATGGTCTGAGTAGACGAAACTTTCTGAAAGCCTCCGCTGGCGCAATAGGCGTGGGCTTGATGGCCGCCTGCGCCGCCCCAGGCGCACCCGCCGGAGAAGAGATGGCTGATGATTCCGGCGGCGATGCGGCCGCGATGGAAAGGGTGGACGTTCACTGTAACCTCGCACAGCTGCAACCCACAGAGTGGACCACCCGCTCTGCCGAACACCCCTTGGTCGGCAACGCAGCACGCATTCTCGCCGAGCGCTTTGAAGAGATCAACCCCGACATCGCCGTCGTCTTCGACGAATCCGGTGATGACGCCTGGCTCACCGCCGCAGTAAGCTCGGGAGAATCCCCCGACCTGATGAGCCGCCTCGACCTCGTTCAACGCGGCTGGTGCGTCCCCATCGACGACTGGCTTGATGCCCCCAGCCGCTACGCAATCCAATACGACACCTGGTCCGAAAGCTTCTATCCTTCCATGATGGAGTCCTTGACCTGGTCTGATGGCCTCGACTACTGTGCCCCCATCCGCGCCATCTGGCCCTACCTCGAAGTCGGTCTCGCCTGCAACATGGAGATCTTCAACGAGCACGGACTCTCGCCGCCTGCCACCTGGACCGAACAGATGGAGGTCTCCCAGGCCCTCAAACAAGCCGGCCTTGGCCTCTCTCCCTGACCCCGCGAAGGCGAGACCGGCAACTGCTGGCCCCTTGCCCTCCAGATCCTCCCACCCATGATGCAGGAAGTCTGCATCGAAATGGACGCCGACAACGATTTCTTCGTCGGCATCGAGGAAGCTCTGCCCGCTCACAACGCCGAGCTCATCGGCCCCTACACACCCATCTACCAGCGCGCCTGGGACGAAATGTACGCTCTCGCTCTGACCTGGGTCGACGGCTTCAACACCACCGATCTCGACCTCCTCTGGCGCGAAGGCTCGGTCGGTATGCAGTACCGGGCCACATGGGAATTCGCTACCTTGGCCAACGACCCCAACGTTGACTTCGAGCGCACCTTCGTTCCCTCGCCTATGCCCGCCGCTGCCGACATTCCCCCCACCGTCAGTACGCCCGGCGCAGTCGACCCCAATGACTATACCGCCGGCGACGGCAATGTGCCCGGCGAACACGTGCAGGCCATTCGCGGTCCCCAGGACGTAATGCTCAAGTCCTCAACCGAAATGCGCGGCAACCGCGACCAGGTCATCAACTGGTGGCAGTTCATCACCGAGCCCGAAAATAACGCCTTCCTCAACAATGAGAACCAGCAGTTTATCCCGTCCGCCAAGGATGCCAAGCTCGGCCCGCTTTGGTCCACCATCGGCGGCTACAAGCTGCCCCTCTATACCTACACCATCGCCTGGTGGGGCATGGGGCTCCTCTGGGACTGGGACTACTTCACCGAGTGGCGGCGCATCTTCGTGGCCTGGGTGATCGGCGACATGGATAGAGCCGAATTCTTCGAGCGCCAGCAGCGCTCCTGGGATGAAGGTGTCGCCCGCTACGAAGCCCTGCTCGCCGACCAGGAAGCAGACAGCTAAATCGTTAAATCTCTTGGTGAGCGGGCCGCGGCCTGACACGCCCTGTCCGCTCACCACATTCTCTCTCCCTCCTGCCGCTCCGATGCTACGCAAAATCCGCTTGGCCGCTGTCGGCCTGCTCCTCCTGATACTCGCCCTTCTTGCCGCCGACTTCATCCAATCGCTGGTGCGTCTAAACAACGTCGTGATTGAAGGCGAGTTCAACAAGGAAAAAGTAGTATCCGACGGCGAAGATTCGATCATTCTCACCGTCCGTGTCACCGAAAACGGCCAACCGCGCGTCAACGACACCTTGCAGGCCTGGCTGCAGCCCGGCAACGGCCTCATGATCCCCGAGTGGTCCTACACCGACGAAAACGGCGAAGTCGAAATCACCTTCACGCCCAATCCCGCCACCGCCTACGACATAAAAACAGACTCTATCATCAACGTCATCGACATTAACATCGGGCGCTGGCTCGAAGTAGACAAGAGCTTCTCCATCGAAGTGCCAGTCGAAAACCCGACCTCCTCAGACTGATCGGGTGCACTCCAGAGGGGAACTCTGGCTGCCGGTTTCGGCCTGACCAATGAATGTGACTCTCAAATAGCCTGAATGAGCGTCCCTACTTCAATTCCCGATCGACACCAGGACCTTTCGCGTGGCTCACAAAATGGTGTCGCGCCTCTCATGTCGGCCTCTACGCAATACGCGATACGTAATACGCAGTCTCTCAAACTGAACGCACACTAGAATTCCTCCCGGATTCGAGGTCCTGAATTAGGAAAAGCTCAGGGAGATAGCATGACAGAAGGTACAGCAACTGCAGAACAGGGCAGCGCCGCCGACGCCGGCAGAAGGATTCCCCTCAGGTCAAGTGAGCTCTCAACATGGCAGGCAATGCGCCGCTCCTGGCAGGCCTACGCCCTCCTTGCCCCCATCTTCATCCTCCTCCTCATCTTCAACTACTACCCGCCCATCCTCGGCCTCCTTCGCGCCTTCTACCGCTGGCGGCCCGGCGTCGAAGCCAGCTTCGTTGGCCTCCAGCACTTTGGCGTCTACTTCACCTCGCCCGAAACCCCGCGCGAGCTCTTCAACATGTTCAAACTGCTCGCCTTCTTCTTCTTCTCCGGCGCCGTCATCCCCTTCATCATGGCCGTCCTCATCTTCCGCATCCGCGACAGCGAGTCCAAGGAGCTCTATCGCCTCTTTCTCATCATCCCCATGCTCGTACCCCTCATTGTCGTCATACTCCTCTGGAAACAGATCTATGACCCCAACCTTGGCGTGATCAACGGCCTGCTGGAACAGTTCGGTGTCGGTTTTCTGGCGCGCAACTGGCTTGGCGACACCGCCACCGCCCTCTACGCCATCATGTTTATGGGCTTCCCCTGGGTCTCCGGCGTCGGCACCCTGATCTATCTGGGCGGCCTCGGCCAGATTTCAGAATCAATCTTCGACGCCTGCGAAGTCGACGGCTGCACCGGCCTCCGCCGCACCCTGCAAATAGACCTGCCCCTCGTCCTGGGACAAGTGCGCCTCATGACGATCCTCGCCGTCATTGCCGGCGTTACCTCCTTCCAACAAATTCTCGTCCTGACCGACGGCGGCCCCGGCTTCGCCACCATGGTCCCCGGCCTGACCATGTTCCACAAGGCCTTCCGCACCCAGCAATTCGGCTACGCCGCCTCCATCGGTATGGTCCTTTTCGTCATCACCTTTTCCGCGACGCTCGCAGTCAACCGCACAGTCCATCCCGCAGTTGAAGACGTCCGCCACTAGAGTAGATTGAGGAAGTAAAGGCAGCTTAAGGAGACCAGCAAGTGAGTACCACAACCTCCACCCAGGTCGCTCCGCCCACCCGGCGCCCCCTCCGCTACTACCAGATCGGATCGCACCTGTTCATCACCGTCATGCTGCTGCTCTCCTTGATCCCCACCTACCTCCTGATCACCTGGTCCTTCAAGAACGGCCTCCAATACCGCTGGGAACGGTGGGCCATTAGCTTCCCCCTTCGCTGGCGCAACTACGTCGCCGCCTGGGACATCGTCGGCGACTACATGATCAACACCATCATCGTAGCCATCATCGGCCTCATGGGTATGCTCCTTCTCTCGCTCATCGGCGGCTACGTCTTCGCCCGCATGGACTTCCCCTTCCGCGAAACCCTCTACTACGCCATCATCGCCCTCCTGATGGTCCCCTGGGTCCTCTCCTTTATCCCCGCCTACATGGTCTACGTACGCCTCGGTCTGCTGAACACGCGCTGGGCCATGATTATCCCCGAGCTGGCCGGCGGCCCCATCTTCGGCATCTTCCTCATGCGCGCCTTCATCGCCGGAATCCCGGAGGAGCTCTTCGAATCCGCCCGTTGTGACGGCGCCGGCGTCCTCGACCTCATCGGGCGCATCACCCTGCCCCTGTCACTGCCCGGGCTCGCCACCCTGGCCGTCCTCAACTTCATCGGCGTCTGGAACTCATTTCTCTGGCCGCTGGTCATGATCCAGGACGACGAAAAACAGATGATTGCGGTCGGCCTCTACAAGCTGGCCCGCTCCGCTACCTACGGCGGCGTCGCCGGCTGGACCAGTCAGGACTTCAGCGTCTGGGGCCCCCTCTATGCTGGCTACGTGATCGCTTCCCTGCCCCTCGTCCTCCTGTTTATCGTCCTCGGCAAATTCTACGTCGAGGGCCTCGTCGACTCCGGCCTCAAAGTTTGACACTTTCCATCACCCCGCCGCAGCCCGACAAACGTCTGACCACAAGCATCTCTGCCCTGCCATCCACCTAAGGAAGCCGCCAAACATGACAGCCTCAACCCAGTCCATGTTCTTCAAATCCAAAGGCGTCGACGCCCACTGGGACACCTGGATGTTCTACCACGAGGGCACCTACTACCTCTTCTACCTCATCACCGAGTACAGCCCCGGCGAGGGCTTCGGCCTCGCCACCTCCCCCGACGGTGTCACCTGGACCGACCACGGCTGGGCCATAAAGGCATCCGACAAAATGGTCACCTACCTCGGCACCGGCGCCGTCTGGAAATCACCCGACTTCGACACCAGCGGCCGCTTCATCTGCAACTACTCCGAATGGCGCGTCGAAGACGACGGCCGCCAGACCCAGAACATCTTCTTCGCCCATAGCCAGGACCTCATGAACTGGACAAAGTTCGGCGACGACCACATCTTCAAAGTCGACACCCGCTACTACGAGCAGCACGGCCGCTGGGACTGCATCTTCCCCCTCCCCCGCCCGGAAGGCGGCTACTACGGCTACTGGACCGCCACCCCCAAAAACACAGTCGGCTTCGGCTTCGGGCAGAGCGATGACGGCGTCCACTGGGAAGCCCTGCCCTCACCCGAACTGGTCTGGGAAGGCGCCGACCCGCCCCACAGCATGGAGGCCGGCGCAGTCGCCGAATTCAACGGCCGCTACTACGCCATCGTCGGCCAGGGCTCACGAACCATGAAGACAATGATCGCCGGCAACCCCGCCGGCCCCTACACCGTCGCTCCCGTAAACTACGCCCTCCTCGAAAACTCCGGCGAGCACAAACACACCTACTTCGCCCGCTTCCTCCGCACCCCCGACGACATCCTCGTCAACCACCACGCCGTAACCCGCTTCCAGCTCGACACCGGCCGCGACATCTGCTACTGGGCTCCCTTAAAGAGAGCCTTCGTCGACGACAATGGCACACTCTGGTTCGGATACTGGAAGGGGAACGAAGCCCTGAAGAAGAACCCGGTCTCGACGCAATTCACCGCCGCCAGCGGACGCGTCCAAATGGCAGAAGCACCGGTAGACTCTGCAGGCGGCGTAGTAATCGAAGGCAGTGTCGCTCTTCCCACAGCCGGCTTGCCCGAAACAGACTGGCCCGGCCTCTACATCGAGTATGCGCCAGGTCTGGGCAGCTACATCCAGGTCGGCCCCGCCGGCGTCACCCACTTCGGACTCATGGCCGAGTCCGAAAACCAATCCCAGCGCGAAGACGTCATGGCCCGCGCCTGGCCCTTCCGCGACATAGTCACTTTCCGCACCCTCCTCAAGGAATCGGTCCTCGAATTCTACCTCGACGACCTCCTCATCCAGTCCTACAGCCTCCCCACCGAAGCCACCGGCCGCACTGGAATCCTCAATCCCACAGGCGCCATTCGAGACATTCAGGTATGGAATGCCGCATAAATTTCAGTCTCAGACCGCCCTGAGCCGATAGCAGAAGCCCGTCGGCCAGATTCCAACAATCGCGCCGGAAGAGTCGAATCTCTCCTTCGCCGCGGTCCCCGCAGAATTGGCCGGCGCTGAGCCGCTTAGGCGCCCGAGTTTGCTTTCGGGGACTTGACGGAACCAAACGCCTTCACTAAAATGGCCTCAATCTCGCGAGCAATCCACCGTGTCCGCTCTCCCCGGGGACCAACAGATTCAATGAGAGGCTCCTGCTCATGAAATCAGTCCTGACCCGGGAACAGCGCAGCTTCTACAAGACCAACGGCTACCTCCACGCTCCCAACGTCATTCCCTCCGACCTCTTGGGCCTGCTGCGGACCGTCCTTTCGCGATGGGCGGACGACACCATCGAAAGCTGGATGAAGGAAGGGCTGATCGATGATTCGCAGGCCGGCCTTGACTTTCAGCATCGGTTGGCACACGTTTGGGAGACCGCGGGCAGGCCCAACTATGTTCGCAGCCCCCGCCGGGACCTCGTCAGTCGCGAAATGTTCGACACCCTGATCCATCCCGCCCTGATCTCGCTGGCCCAGGATCTGCTCGACACACCGGAAATCTCCGTCCACGGCATCTTCAACGCCCGCCCCAAGCTCCCTGACCAGATCTGGACGCTAACGCCCTGGCATCAGGACGCCCAATACTATCGCGACGCCGAGCAGGTCCACGTAACCTCGATCTGGATGCCCTTGCAGCCTGTTACCGAACACAACAGCTGCCTTCAGGTCGCACCCGGCCTGCACCGCGGCCCGCTTCACGAAGGTTGGAACGACCCCGAGACCGGTTTCCTTGGCCTCGCGCCCGAAGTGCGCGACAGTCTGAAAGGCGTTTCTATCGAAATGGAACCCGGCGACGCCCTCTGTTTCACCCAGATCACGCCCCACCGCGCCCTGCCCAATCGCTCAAATCAGGTCCGCTGGTCCATCGATGTGCGCTACGAATCGACCGCACAAGCCACCGAAACAGGTCAGAAGCAGGGCTTCGTCGCCCACAGCCTGTCCGACCCGACCGCAGTGTTGAGCTACGAGGAGTGGCTGACGCAGTGGGAGGACATCCCTGCCGGAAGTTACTGAGTAACTGACGCCCCCCATCGACACAGCGTGAGACCCGCATTCTGAGCTCTGCTACGTTGAGCTGTTGCCCTTCCGGGACCAGCCTGACAACAACACAAAAAGGAGCAGAAATCGTGAATACCTCCAAACTCTCTCGCCGAGATTTCTTGCAACGTGCCGCTTTCATGACCATGGGCGCGTCCGCCGCTACCGCATTGGCAGCCTGTCAGCCCGCCACAACAGTTTCTGACGACGCAACCGCCGGCGATGCCGCGCCCATGTCGGAACCAGTTGAACTCTCCTTATGGACTTTCGGCTCATTCTTCACCGACTTCTACGAGGCCATCTTCCCAGCTTACAAGGAAATCGCCCCCGATGTTACGATCGAAGTTCAAGAGATCCCAGGCGGCCAATTGTTTGACAACCTGATAGCCTCCTTCGCCGCCGGCACCGGGGCGCCCGACATCGCCGACATCGAACAAGGCTCAATGAGCCGCTTCTTCAAAGGTGAAATCGGCCTCATCGACCTGACCGACCTGATCGCACCCTACGTCGACGACTACGTGATGGCCCGCACCGATCCTTACGCCTACCTGGGTCATGTCTATGGCATCGACCACTGTCTCTGCCCCGTTGTCCTCTATTACAGGCACGATCTCTATGCCGAAGCTGGCATCGAAATGCCCGTTGCAACTTGGCAAGATTTTGCCGAGGCCGCGCAGGGGTTCGAGGGCACCGAGGCGGCAGCCATCTCCCTCGCCGATCGCAACTGGGGCGACTACTGGATGCTGTTGACACAACGAGGCACTGGCGGCATCTTCAACGCCGACGGCGAAGTGATCATCGATCAGCCCGAGGCGATCGACACACTGTCTTTCTACGTCGATCAACTCGCCAGCGGTACGTTCGCAGTCACCCCTAGCGGACCTGCCAGTTACGCCGCGCTTACAGAAGGCACGATCGCCGGACGAATTGGGGCCGACTGGTTCGGTGGCTTCATCAAGTTGAACGTCGGCGATCCCGGCCATGGCCTGTGGATGGCCGCGCCTCTGCCGGCCTGGGAGGAAGGCGGCGCCAGAACAACCGCCCACGGTGGTACCGGTTACACCATCACCAGACAATCCGAAGCGCCTGACGCCGCCTGGGCCTTCATCGAATTCGCCCTCTTCGACGAGGACAACAAATACATCGAGTATGGCGTCAATAGCCTTATCCCCCCCATCCTCTCCATGCTCGACGATGAACGCTACCTGGCGCCCGATCCCTGGTACAGCGACCAGTCGATCGGCGCTCTCTACCGTGATCTGGGCGGCGAGATTCCCCGCCACAACCGCCACCCATTCTTCTCCGAGGCCGTAAACCTGCTCAGTAGCGCAGTGACCGAAGCTGTTGCCGGTGACAAAAGCCCTGTTCAGGCCCTCGAAGACATGGCGCAGGAACTTCGCGAGACCATCGATAAAGGCTGATGCACTCGATCACGCAGCAGCATATTAGAGAGCGCCTCTGGTACCGCTATCAACGTCGACTGGCGCCCTATCTGTTTATCTCTCCCTTCTACATCCTCTTTGTCGTGTTTGCACTGGGGCCGCTTATCGCGGCCCTTTACTTTAGCATGATCAAATGGCCGGGAACGGGTCCGATGACCTTTCTCGGCCTTGCCAATTATCTCGAACTGTTTGAAGACGAAATCTTCCTGAAATCGCTCGGCAATACAACCTACTATGCCATCGGCGCAGTAATTGTAATCTTGCCTGTGGCGCTCTTCTTGGCGCTGCTGATCAACGCGGCCGTCGTGCGCGCCAAATCGGTCTTCCGCATCGCCTTCATCCTGCCCGTGCTGACGAGTACTGTGGCCGCCACCATCATGTTCCTGCTGATGTTCGAGCACCAATACGGCCTCTTCAACGTCGCACTCGAAGCCGTCGGCCTCAACGCACTGAAGTGGCTCGACGAAGAGCTTGTTAAGCTGTCCGTACTGCTCGTGGCCGCATGGCGATATACCGGCCTGACTATGCTCTACTTCCTGGCCGGCCTTCAGAGCATCCCCACCGACGTCTACGAGGCCGCATCTGTTGATGGCGCCGGCCGCTGGACAACGTTCTGGCAGATTACCCTGCCCCTGTTGCGGCCGGTCAGCCTCTTCGTCGTCGTCGTGACAATTATTGGCTCATTCCAGTTCTTCGCCGAACCCTTGCTTCTGGCCGGAGGAGGCCCAAACAACGCCAGTCTGACCATCGCCAACTATCTCTACCGCGTCGGCTTCTCTTATCTTCGCATGGGCTACGCGTCGGCTGTCGGCTATATACTGGCCGTCATCATCTTCATCCTGACCCTTCTGCAACTCAAGTTCTTCGGGGCCTTCGGGCGCAGCTGACATGCGAACCAGTCCGAAACTCTGGCCCAGAATAGAAGCGGTAGCTGCCCACCTTTTCCTGGCTGGCGCCTTGCTCTACATGTCCATCCCATTCTTGTGGATGATAGGTGCCTCACTCAAGAAGCAGTCTGAGATCTTTCGCAACCCGCCCACCTTTATCCCCGATGAGCTTGTTTTCGGGAACTATGTCAATCTTTTTGTTGAATTCGATTTCCTGCGCCACTTCCTCAACAGCACCTTTCTGGCTGTCGTCCATACCTTGCTCTACCTGTTTTTCTGCTCCCTCGCCGGTTACGCTTTCGCCAAGTATGAGTTCCGCCTGAAGAACCTGCTCTTTCTCCTGCTACTCGGTTCAATGATGGTGCCGGGATACACGCTCTTTGTCCCCCTCTTCGTCCTCGCAATTCGGCTGAAGCTGGTCGACAGCTACATCGGCGTCCTTCTGCCGGGCATCGTCGGTGCCTTTGGCATCTTCTTCATGAAGCAGAACATGGAATCGATTCCCGATGAACTGCTGGACGCCGCTCGCATTGACGGCACAACTGAATTCGGCGCGTTCTGGCGCGTCGCAAGGCCACTGGCCGCTCCCGCCATGGCCGTGCTCGCCGTACTCGCTTTCCTGAACTCGTGGAATGACTTCGTGTGGCCGCTCGTAATCCTGCGCACGCGCGAGCTCCAGACGTTGCCGGTCATCCTGGCAGGAATGGTGGGGACTTACCGCATGGAGTATGGGATCGTAATGGCCGGCTCCTTTCTTTCCGCCTTGCCCGTCCTCATCCTGTTTACTTCCATGCAGCGCAACTTTATGCAGGGGCTGACCGTTGGCGCCCTGCGCGGCTGAATTACTTGAGAAAAACGATTCAAGATTGTAGAATCTATACGCAGCCTTTTTCAATTCGCGGTCCAGGGTGCGGCACAGAAAGTGTGTTACCCTTTCCTTGCTTTTGGGCGGTCGGGCCTGCGGCCCTCCCTTGCGCGGCGGGATGGATCCCGCAACGCTCCCTTCATTGCCCCCCACCACCCGTGTGCCGCCAAGCCGCCCGGGACGCCTGCGAAAGAATGCATACCGCCAATTCCCGAGTCTTCGCTGGTTCCGGGCATGAGCCAGGGCAAGCAAACGTCCGCAAAGGCAGGCGATGCAAGTTCCAAACAGGCCCCGTAGGTCTCGCCAGTACCATCAAGAGCCCGCTTCAGAAATCCTGACTATCCGCCTGTCGTGATTCAGAGAGTTCGCACGCAAACCATGACTTAACAGTTACACTGCGAGAAAGAAACCGGACACGAATTATGAGCCTCTCCTCCCAAGAACAAGCCAAATTCCACCGCCAGGGCTACCTGCTCAAATCCGGCCTCTTCACCCCCGAAGACCTCAAACCGCTCCAGGACGCCCTCACCGAGATCATCGATCAGGCCGCCCGCGAACTGCAGGCCGCCGGCGAGTTGACCGACATCCACGCCGACCAGCCCTTCGGCCTCCGCCTCGCCCGCATCCACGCCGACAACCCAGCCGCCGGCGAAGAAATCACACGCCAGGTGATGGGCAAAGGCGGCGGCGGCTATAACGGCCCCGCCATGCTGCAGACCATCCGCCACCCCGCCCTCCTCTCCTGCATCGAAAGCCTCGTCGGACCTGACATCATCGGCTCATCCGTCTATCGCATCCGCCCCAAGCTCCCCGGCTGGGACCGCGGCGAAGTCCCCTGGCACCAGGACTCCGGCTATTTCCTCGCCCACTGCGACCGCCACCTCATCGTCACCTGCTGGGTCCCCCTCGTCGACGCCACCCTTGAAAACGGCTGCCTCCACGTCATGCCAACCGTGCACAAGACCGGCATCCTCCGCCACTACACCGAAGGACACGCCGGCTTCCTCGAAGTCCCGGACGAAGACCTGCCCGCAGTCGAACCCGTCCCCGTCCCCATGAAGGCCGGCGACGCCCTCCTCCTCACCAACCTCACCCCCCACGCCTCTTTCGCCAACACCACAGACGTGGTCCGCTGGAGCATCGACCTCCGCTACCAGAGCGCCCACGTCCCCAACAACATCGACGAAGAACCCGCCGCCTACACCACCGAACGCGACCCCGTAACCATGGCCTGCTACCCCCCCGAAGCCGACTTCGTCATCCGCGACCAAAACGATCCCGCCCGCGAAATCCACTCCGCCGACCAGTTCAGACAGCTCCGCCAGCGCTACGAAACAACCCGCCCCAACACACCCGGCCGCGGCTGGACCCCCCTCCAGGAGCGCTGAAAGAAAGCAGTCAAACAGGCACAACCTGCCACCCGACTCCTCAAACCTAATACGTCTTCGCTGTTCGTCGCGCCCCTTCGCCTCACTTCGCGGATCGATGTATTTTGCTTATCACAATTTCCAGGCGCGAAACATCCCCAAAAGGCCTGAAGCGCTTCCGTTCTTGCTGAATTCTCAGCGGTCTTCCTGAACTGTCAACGATATTGAGTCAGAAGTGGAGTTGAAGCCTTACGGTGGGGCCTTTTCCGCACTCAGCCCGCCTCAGTGTCCCGCAGGCGCGCCATGCTCAGTAACCTGTCGAACTCCTCCTGAAATGCAGAAATTATGGTGTCCGGATCCGGCGCCAGCCCCCTGTCGGTGATAAGTCCGATATTCACCTGCCCCGCGTAACTGAATATGCTGATTCCCACGCCAATTGAGCCGGACTGCGGCACCCAGAAAACGATCGTGTCTAGAAGCTTCCCGGCAAAATAGAGTTTCTCCGACGGCCCCGGCACATTTGTCAGCACCGCACTCACTTTGTCGGCATAATAGCCGCGCACGCCCCTGGCAATCTTGTCCGAAACGACCCCTAATCCTGCTATGGCCTGGTAGGTAACCAGCGCTTCAGGCGACTGTTTTATGGCATCCATGTTGCGCTTTGTCTCAAACAGGCGGTCAATCGGATCCGCGACGCCGATCGGCAACGGTAGATACACGAGAGCGAATCGGTTCGTAAGTTTCGTATCCTCGGGACCGCGAATGTCCACCGGAACCATCGCTCGGATCTCCTTACCCTCTGGATTGTCGCCCCGAGTTTCGACATACCGCCGCAAAGCGCCCGCCATCGCCGCCACCAGGACATCGTTCACCGTTGCCCCCATCGTATTCTTCACGAACTTTACATCATCCAGGGGAATGCCCTCGGACCACGCGACCGCCTTTCCAACCCCTACCTCACCTTTGAAAGCCGTCTTGTCGTCGGTCCGCATTGACGCCAGCTTGGCCAGCACAGCGACGAACTTCCCAACCAGCTGTCCGCCCCTTGCCGCTCGCGACAGCAAACTCGCCGCTTTTCCGGCCCCACTGCCGCCTTCCGGCAACGTCGCCGTGCCCGGACGCGCGGCAACCCGCGTCGCAGGACGACCGGCAGCCGCGGCCCCTACGGGACCCTCTCCGTCGGCAGTCCCGTCCGTCAATGCGAACAGAACTCGTACAAGCGCCGCGCCGTCGCCGATACAGTGGTGAACCCGCGCGAAGAAGACGCTGCCGCCCTTATAGCCATCGATTAGGGTAAATGTCCACAGGGGCCGGTTCAGGTCCAGAGGAACGGTGAGCAGTCGAGCTACGGTGCTGTTGAGCGTTTCCGTATCCCCAGGCGCGGGCAACACGATGCGCTCCACGTGCGCGCGCAGATCGAACTTCGGATCGATCTCCCAGTAGGAACGGTTTCTGAAGGCCCCCCGATCCTCCACCACGCGCTGCCGAAAGCGCTCCTGCACCAGAAGCCGCTCCTCCAGCACAGCCAGCACATGCTCGTAGCTCAGCGGCTCCCTGAAAATCCAGAAGCCGTTGATCACCATCGGATTGGGATTTATACGCTTAACTGCACAGAATTGTGATGTTCAGCCCAGCGGCGATACTGTAGAGTTAAAGTGGGATAGTTAGTGACACTTGCTCTATAGTATATTCTTCATGGTTGTCTATTCTTGTATTGGGAATTACAATGCAGGGGTATGTAACTGAAAGGGGTTAAGCATCAACATGGATAATCTTGTAAAACTGGCTGAGGTGGGGGAGGTCGCCCCTCTTGCTCTATGTCTAGTGTTGGCTATAATCTTGGTTGGTGTAGTTCAGTCTGCTATGAAGAGAATACCTTGGTTTTCGAGGTCTAGTGAGAGTGATATGGCGGAAGCATTGAGGTTGTTTGCAGAACAATCGAGGTCATCGCAGGAGCAGCAGACGAAGTTTGCTTCGACAGTGTTTGAAGGACTAATTTCTGTTTTGGATAGGGGGCACAGTGATAGTGAGCGAAAAACAAATGGCGACTCCTGATCCCATACACACTGATTCCACCGCGAGGTTTCATGTCACGTGGATAATCCTCCGTATGTTGGCTAAACGTTCAGGCCAAACGAAGGCAATAATAGAAGACTTAGACACCTTGCTCAATGTTTTGTCTAAGCAGGAGTCAGATGAATATTATAAGGAGATGATTGGTGTTGTCGAGCTTGTAAAGGAGTTGTTTGAGACTTAGAGGAGGTTTGTAGTAATTCATATTCACATAGGGGTGCAAAGCCTACCACAGGGGTAGGCTTTTTTGATTTGTGGTATCATTTTGTCGTTGGGTTTGCACGGTAAGAAGGATGGGGGAGGTAAGACTGTGAGGCGTTGCTGCAAGAATTGTCATTGGCTACATTGGCATTTGCATGATACTAAGAGTTACTCACTAAACAACCTTGAATATTGGATGAATGATCATGTTACTTCATGGGATACAGAAAAACGAGAGGCTGCGATACTAGGGTTTCCGGATACTGCATACCCAAGACTTAGCAGTTGTTTTATGAAGGAATGGAGGAAAAAGGATTTTGTTGGGTCGGATGAGGACAAAAAATTCCTGAGGTTAAAAAGGAAAAGCTGTGACTTTATGAAGTACGACGAGAATCAGCCCAATATGGTGGATGCCTACTTTTTGCATACAGAGAGACAGAAAAAGAAAGAGGTCAGAGCCAACAGGTTGCTGCACTACGTTGGGATTGCATTGAGTCTCGGAGGTGTCTCGTTAGCAGTATTGTCGTACCTCTATAAATGAAAACAGTGGCACAAGCGGACTGCCCGTCGCGAGGTGGGCTTTTTTTGATGGGTTTTATACGCCTAACTTTACAGAATCGAGTCCTATTTCTTGACCGTGAGGGGGGGGGCGTAATCAACTACGAATTCATATCTTTTATGTGAGTTCGTAGCATATCTTCCGCGACTAATTTGGTATTCTTTAATCCTAAGTCTTTTCGGATGGCGAGAAGCAGACCACCCCAATGGGTGATAATTGCTTGGGTGCTCACATTCTCTCCTTCTCGCTCCGCTTTCCAAAATAATCTCATAAAATCAATAAAGGCTACTACAACCTCATCTGAACCAATCAGGGTTATTTCATAAAGGGTATGTCTATATTCCTCTGTGTCAACGTGATTAAGAACCTTTTGCAATTGTTCAGGGTTTTTGCTCGACCCTATCGCTGTGATAAAAGGGTAAAGTAGACTCAAATAAAGACTTCTCCATTCCCCTTGAAGTCTTTCTCTATCTCTTCTTGCGGATTCAAAAAGAGAGCGTAGATACCAACCGATAGCACCTAACGCTGACGCTGCCAACAATTGAAATACCCAAAGATCAAACATAAAGCCTCCATCTGGTAATAGAAAGTGGGGTCCGAGATACTCGGACCCCACTTTTGGTATAAAGGCTAGATAGCATTAAGTCTGGTCGTCTATCGGGGCATTTCCGCAACGCTTGATCGCCTTGATATTGTCGAGGCAAGCGGATTTGTTGACGTACCCTTCGCTTGAGGCACCAATGATCTTGTTGTTGGCAGCATAAAGCGTCCAACGGTACTCGCCTGCTCTATCTTTGTAAAGGACAAATCTCATGAGTTCTTCTCCTAAAGGAAATTGGCGGACCTACATCTGCCACTATATGTACAAAGGCTCGAAATGGGGATTCGAGATCGTGGCTGAGGACTTTGATGATGCGCAGGCCAGACTGTATGCGCTCCGTCAATTTGGGAAGTTAGACGGTATCAAAATCGTTGAAATATCTGCGATCCCTGGTACGAAATGGTTCATAGAAACAATCAGGGTTGTGCGCAACTTTTTTCTTTATTAGGGCGGGATGGTGAAATAACTTCTCATCCTGTAGCTCCTTTGCTATCGCAATCGGGTCAGAACCTCAATGTAGCACAGCTTATGGGGGTGTGTCCATTTTTTGGGGGAGAAAGGAGGTACGTGATTCCAGATTTTTTGCTGGCTGGCTGGCGGTTCTTATAACTTGACAAATTCAGTTCACAATTGTCGTCGTGCGCTTAACATTTCGTCGAACTTGACATTTATGCCAAGATATGCTATTATGTGGAATCTCAACATTCACTGCCAAAAAGGGGGCGCGTATCATGGACACGCAAAATGGAGAGACGACGATCAGTACCTTCGAATTCTTTGAGATGTTCCCAAATGAGGATGCTGCCATCGAGTACCTTGAGGAAGTGCGGTGGGGGGAGGGTATGTATTGCCCCCATTGTGATAGTGAACGAGTCACAAGGCTCAAAGCACACCCGTATTGGATGTGCAGAGATTGTAGGAAAAAGTTCACTGTCCGCACTGATACAGTATTCGCGAGGTCGCATGTTCCACTTCATAAGTGGCTCTACGCGATGTACCTCCTCGAAACTTCGCGTAAAGGTATCTCCAGTATATACCTGTCGAAACAACTGGGGGTCAGGCAGGCGACGGCTTGGTTCATGTTGCATCGACTGCGTGAGGCGTGCGATGTCGAAGCTATACCACTTAGTGGTACGGTGGAAGTGGACGAGACGTTCGTAGGTGGTAGTAAGAAGAACATGCACTACGAACGGAAGCAGAAACTACCACCTGGGCCAATAGGTGGTAAGGAGATAGTGTTTGGGTTGCGCGAGCGCGAGAGCGGGGAGGTGATCGCGTACCCTATTCCGGATACCACTGCGCGCACTCTGAGTCCGGAGATATTGAGGAACGTGGAAAGAGGTTCAACAGTCTACACTGACGACCATGGTGGATACCACCAGGTAAACAAGTGGTATTCCCACGCGACAGTGAATCATAGTAACTGGCAGTTCGCTGACGGTAACGTGACAACCAATGGTATCGAAAGCGTGTGGGCTGTGCTCAAACGAGGGTACAAAGGTGTATACCACCATTGGTCGCGCAAGAACATGAGGAGGTATGTGAATGAATTCGTGTTCCGCCTAAACTGTAGTAAGAAATTCGATCATACCATCGACAGGCTTACCTACCTCGCAAAGAACGCGATCTCAAAGCGACTCACGTATGAGGAGTTGACCGTAGACTAGGAGGGGTGGTAAGGTGGTGGTTAGCGGGGCCTGTCCGGTAAAGGAGGGGTTATGACAGAAAAGAAGCAGAAAGTAGACAAAGAGGCTCTCGACCGCATCTCGAAACGGGTGCTTGCATTCAGACCGAGCAAGCACAGGAAAAAGCCAAAGGCGAAGAAGGAGAAGCCAAAGCCACCGCCAAAATGACGGTGGCTTTTCTAATCGTTTGAAACAACCAAACAATGTGATAAAGTGGCGATTGCCACAGTAGCAGAGTCCCCCTGTGGGGGCTTTTTTGATTCCGTAAATACAGGATGGGGACGTATCGCGTCCCCTTGTTGGCGTACGGAATCAAGTGGCTGCTGTGGCAAGCGTCCTTATTCCTAACTCAACAAGGGGGCACCACATGAAACGCATAACTCTCTTCTTGACAATCTGTGTTTTAGCAATATTGGGTATAACCCAAGTCCAGGCTCAGGGCACCTTTACCCTTGAGAGTCTTGCAGACTCCATCGAAGGATTAGTGAGAAAAGACGACGAGCTTGAAGCACGAATAGTCGCGCTTGAAAACCAATTGGGTTTAGTCACTGCTACACATACTGTGACTAGCACGCCCACCGTCACACCTACAGCGACACATACGCCCACACAAACTCACACGCCCACGATTACGCTGACGCCAACACCAACATTCACGCCAACACCGACACTGACGCCAACTCCGCTCCCTCCAACCACATCTTTTGAGACGGTGCGCTCTGCGTATACGGGAGACAGGGACGCCTTTAAGCGCAGATACACAGGCAAGAACGTCTATGTGAAAGGAAGGATTTCCCGTCTCACCGAACGAAGTCCAGGCTGGCATATCGAGTTCAGAGATGGCAGTTTGCTGGACGTAACATGCCATGTGCCCACATCAAGGCGTTCGCAAATTAGAGGGTTACGGGTGGGGAATGTGGTTATCGTTTATGGGCGAGCCAGACTCGACTTAAACGTGTTCTCGGACGATGATCTCCTGATTGAAAACTGTGGTGTCGTTCTTGCTTCAGAGGAAGAACAGCGAGCGCGCAGTTCACAGGCAACGCCTACGCCGCGACCGGCACAGGCTACCTTCATAGTTGACAGCCAAAATGTCAATGTGAGGGCAGGGCCAGGAGTGAATTACGAAGTGATTGGGGTGGTGACGAAGGGGCAATCCTTCATCATTACAGGAACCAATGAGCATAGGGACTGGCTGCGCTTCCAATTTCAAGGCAAGGAGGGGTGGGCAGCAGCCTACTTGATGGATGTCAAAAACGGTGACGAAGCCCCCGTTGTCGAGGTAACTGCCCCAACTTCCAACTCTGCTGACATTGACGGTTATAGGCAGGAGATGCTGACCATCGTGTACAGCGACCCGTTAGGGTACGACTTGCGCTCCAATCTTGAAGCAATTGTGGGGTTGCTCACAAAGTCAAGTGAAAATCCGCTCCTGCTACTAGATGACCAGTGGAGGTTAGAGGTCGCACTGCACCTCAGTGTCTTCCCTCTTGCTTATGAACGAGTACAGGAACTCACGCCACCCGACTCTCTGAAAGACTTCCACACGCTGGTGTTGCAAGGCACAAACGAATGCAACCAATTCAGCGCAAAGTTGGCACAAGGGATAGACACGTTGGACGAAGAAATCCTGCTATCAGCGAACTCACACATGGAACGCTGCGCTGAACTCATGTTGCAGGCATCAGACGACCCGAATTGGTAATTCAAGATTGGGGGAGTCTACAAGCGTCACCAAACAGGCAAGGAGGGGCTACTGAGAACCCAGTAGCCCCTCCTTTTGAAATCAAAGGTATAACACACAATGAACAACCAAAATCACGAATGGGCAGTAGTCCACAAAAGAGAATTCACCAACGGGCTGATAGAAACAGAACGTTGCCACAAATGCAACGCGACTCGCACTATTCAATACCCGCCAGGCATGAAGATCGACACGCAACCCAAACCGTTGCCTCGATTCTGTCCAGGAATGCAAACCGAGCCAAACCCAATAATCAGACAGCGCATCCGAAACATCTCTCGCGAACTTTCAGAAGATGAAGTCGCAAGACTAGAGAAGGACAACGACTTCGTAACCAACCTGCTAGAAGCTGATCGCGTTACAGTCTCGCTCATGGGCGGGCTGGAGATACACATGACTTTTCCTCACAAGGCAAAGACGCGATTTAGGGTGAGGTAGAACAACTGTTTAATCAGGTATATGTGTCCCAAATAATCACCCTTTGCAGAGTCACACCTGTCATATAACCGCCGTGGCCTTGAGAATACGGCGATCTCAAAGTTTTCAAAGGTTGACAAGTAATCGAGTTGTGCTAAAATCAATATACACGCCTATACTATATAGGCTGTGTAAGAAGTGGCCCAGGGGAGACTCGAACCCCCGACTTCCGCTTTGGCAGAGCGGTTTCTATCCTCTGAAGTACTGGGCCACGAGAGAGTGCCGGGGGAGTTGAACCCTCTAGTTACGCGGATTGGCAGTCCGCGCACCCACCTTGGGATCGGCACTCGCAACAGTACAGAGGCCCTGACAACGCCCGGACAAGGTTATGTGTCAGGGCCTCTGCGCGTCCATCACCCTACAATTGTAGCCGATCTGTATACATAAGTCCAATGACGTAAACTACTCTCTCCGTACTATACTTACACGCTACTGAAACCGTATACAACCCGTGTAATGCCAGTAATGTTTGCGTTGCGTTAGCGTCGCCAAAATCTTGTGCAGTTAAGCGTATAAATCCCATCGGATTGGTAGGATCGTCCATCAGCAGCCAGGCCCGGTCCACGCTGGACATCGGCTCGCGTCCGGTCATCGGAATGTGCTCCCCTGGCTGAGCGAATTGCCCCACTTTGCACCTTAGCTCATGGTTCAGTTCTTGGGGCCCACTTCACCTCTACAGGTCGGAACTGACCGTGGCAAGCAAGCAACTGGATGCTTTTCAGAGTCAAAACTTAGTCTTCTTTGGCCTGTGCCGCATAAATCGAGGTATACCCTCCAGACCAATCCGGCGGTATCTGGCAGGGTCGAGGGTCGTGTTGTGCCCACTTAGCCGGCTCGCCTCTCAAGACTTCGTAAGCATGGCATGAGGGCTCGGGGTGTGGCGTATAGGCTTTGGCGTCGGCAGAACTATAGCAGTTGAGCAGCAACGGGCGTGGATCGGGTGATTTGCTGGAGGGCGAATAGTGAAGCGTTCGGGCATTGTGAACTGTAATGGAACCGGCAGCTCCTGCCAGATAGACAACCTCTTCCATGTCAATCGTCGACGCATCGTCATCGCTCAAACAGCCCATCCAGTTTCCTTGGGCATCATACTGGTTGTAAAGCGGGCCATTATGGCTGCCGGGCAATGCGGCAAGTGGCCCGTTTGTCATGTCGGTATCAGCCAGATAACAGCCAATCGTAAAGACGTTGTAATTGGTATGGGGGAAAAACTGAATATCCTGATGCCATTTAACCGTGTCGGATTCATCAAACCATTTGAAATTCAATTTTGAATGATGAAACACGACATCGGGCCCGGCCAAATCCTGTGCCACGTCCGCCATGAGCCCACTGGCGAAACGCCAATAAACATCACTTTGCTCATCAGGCCGTCTCAAGCGTCGCAATACCGGCGTGTCCGGCCCATGCCCGAGCCCAATATCAAATGTACGCCCTGATTCGGTCTCTGTTCGGCTGGCCTCGACAAAGGAGTTCGTCACGCGCACGAGTTCGGCAATCGTGTCTTTAGGCACCAGATCTTCAACACCAACAAAGCCGTGCTCAAAGTAGTGCTCCCTCTGAGCTTGCGTCAATACTTTTGGTTTGTGCGACAAAATCTCTTCGGGGTTCATGGTGCATTCTCCTCTGAATTCTTCTCACAGGTTTCCACAACCGCCGTAGGCTCTGTGCCCTTTAGAATGAGGGGTTGCGCCTTCCTGGATCGTATCGGTAATTTCCTGCTGGATCGTCGGCGCGGTTCTGTCGTCAGTCGGATCGGCCGCCATCCGCCCCTGTAATTCCCGCATGCCCAACACCGCCTCCTTGTCACCTGTACCGCACCCGGCGGGCGCATCCCAAAATGGGTGCGAACTTCCCCTCGCCTCAGGTCGCTGCGGACCCCCAACCATCTCATGATCAACTCTGAACCAGCGGAAGCGCAAAACTGCCCCCTAACCACTAAAAACTGAAAACTCAAAACTAAAAACTGCAGTTCCGGGCGGTCGGGCCTATTCGGCCCTCCCTTGTGCGGGGGCTCCGCCCCCGCAACGCCCCCTCTCCTACAACATGCCTCGCCGAACCTGGTGTCTACATTGGTGACAGTGCCAAATAGAAGGTGCTTAGCCAGACCCCGTCCCGCCAGTCCCATCACTTCCCCCCGGGGACCCGTCTTGTGCCAGCCCTGCCCCCCCCAATCAACGGACCTCCCGGTAAGGCTAGGCTTGGCGGCTGCCCTCCGTCTCTGCAACAGCCGGCAAACTATCCCAGCCACAACTGGCATGAATTCCCAGACAATTCCCACCCCAATTCTGGATTGCCCCCACCCGGCCCGTAGCTTCTTGTCGGCATCTCTGTTGGCCTCCTTGCCGCCAAAGAAACTCTCGTCAACCTCGACCTAGCCACTCATGTCGAAAGCCCTGCGCAACCGCTTCAGCAGGAACCTGGCCGGTTTCTACGTGATTCCCGGTTAGTGCGCCAGCTTCAGACTGCTGACACGCTTACGGGCCGTGTGCAGCAAATACGTGGCGTACAGCCACTTGTTCAAGGTGATGTGAGACCGTTCAAAGGTAGTTCCGATTCTGAAAGTTAACTACCCGCGGCATCCCTTCTGGTTGCACTGATGGTACAGGGAGTCCCGCATTTTGGTGGTGTGGCCGCTCCCACAATGCGGGCACTCTATCTTACCGTCCGGCCGCCGCATTGTCTCAATGGCGTCTACTGCCGCTTGTCAGTCCGGGAACTGTTCAAAGAACGCAAAAGTGCTGGTCGTCACGTCACCCACAGATTCACGCCTTGTCGCTCCGGGCTTTCTGCATTACGACAACATCCTTATACACCAGCGGTCTGCTGTGTCAAATGTAAAATTTCCAGGTTTCTGAGGGGCAGAGGGGAGGTAGACCTGCGGTAGGAGAAAAGGAGAGAAGAGAAGGAGGGGGCCTCGCGGAGGAGACCGGGCCTGCAACCAAAACGGGCCAGCGCGCCCGCTATCGCTCATGAATCAGCACCAGCGTGCCCGGGTTGATGTCCGTGCTGAACATCCAGCCGTCATCTTCATCGCTGTACATGAAGGGGGACGCCCAGTCAAAGAGCCACTCGGCATCATCTTCGGTTAAATTGATGCAACCCCGGCTCATGGGCCTGCCGAAGTTGCTGTGCCAGTACGTGCCGTGAGAGGCGTAGTCTTCGAAAAAGTACTGAACATGCTTGACCTCTTCCACATGGTAGGCCGTGCCGGTGGCGCGGTTGCCGCCCCGCATGTCCTGCATCGTGATCTTTACCCAGATGCGGTATGTCCCCGTGACCGTGGGCGAGTCGCCCACGCCGGATGAGATAACAAACACCTTGACCGGTCTGACACCATCATAGGCAATCGCAATCTGTTCATTCAGGTCGACCTCAATCCAGCGTTCGGTGAGAGTCGGGTAAAGGGCCTGGTCGAGCCTCTGACTCATGCTTTCCAGGAGTTCAAGCCCGTTTTCGGATGGAATGCGCAAGACCCGGCCGGGCTCAAGAACGCTTCCGTTCTCCAGGTCATTCAACCTGGCCAGCGCGCCGGGATTAACTTCGTGCAGCTCAGCGATGTCAGTCAGGGACTCGCCTGCCTGTACAGTATGTAAAGCGAGGCGCGTCCGCCCCGGTTGCATCGCCGGTATGGGTGTCGCCGGCCGCAGGCCTGTTACCGGATCAACAGGTTGAGCAGCGGGTGCCAGCGCACGCGGCACCAGCAGTTCCTGACCCAGGCTGAGCCACTCCTCCGACGTGAATCCATTGATCGACATGAGCCTGGTCAGGCTGATTCCATGCTTTCCGGCCAGTCGGAACAGCGTGTCGCCTGGTTGGACCGTGTAGAGCTGATACTCCTCTTCACTCTGCGATGCCGGGTCCGCAGTTTCCTCGCCGCCGATCAGAAGCAGCTGCCCGTACCGGACATAGTTGACGTCCTCTAGGCCGTTGAGCTCCTGCAGGGCTTCAACCGTTGTTCCATACTGTTTAGCGATCTCGCTCAGCGTTTCACCCGGTTGGACGATGTGCTCTTCAGTGGCGGAAGCGCTGCCGGCAGTTGAAATGACAGCGACCACGGCCAGCACGAGAGCCACTGTCCCGCGGGCTAACGAATTCATATGCCGTCTCATGAAGATGTCCCCAATGGATTGGGCCCCTAGACCTCTGTCAGAACAGCGCTCTGAGGGGGCAGAACGCTTCTCACCGGCGGGCCCTGCAGCTGCGCAGAGAAAACCCGATTCGCCTATGGTGTTCTTCGCATCCCTTCGCGGATCGATCGGTCTTGTATTTCACAACATACAGAACACGGCTAAACTGTTCCCATAAGTTTATCAACTCACCCTACGCCCCCTGAAATGCAGCGAAGAATCGCAAATCAGCGCTTTGGACCGTCTCAGATCATCTGCTTCTTTGGCATCCTGGTGAATAAAATCGGCCCGATCTGCGTCTCCAATTGACACGCTGGATTCCCCTCGCTTTTCTGGGCCATTACAGCAGAGAAACGCCCCAAATCCACTGTCCCTTTCCGTGGTTCCGGTGGCCGCCGCTGCCCCCCGTCCCCAGCCCGGCCGGCACCCCATGCCTGCCGGCAAATGCCTCCCTGAACGGGCCATCTCCCCCTTCCCGGCCCAACGTGCGATATTCCTACATTTCATGTATAATTCGCATCCGGGTGCTCGTTCCTGCACAGATCACCGCCCCCTGTGACCGCGCCGTAACTGAATCGAGCCTACCCTGTAAGACCGCACACGAACTTCTCTTGCCCAGGCAAGCCTGTAGCGAAAACATCTCGCCGGCAACGACGCGGCCCCCTGCGCCCGTCTTCGGCCCATTTCTCGCAGTCCTTCGCATGTCAGCGCCCAGTCCGGTCGTGCTCGAGAAAGGAGACCTCCCATGAGTGTGCAGGCCATCCCCAGAAACTACAGCCTCTCCGGTGGCCACCAGGACGCCGTTGAGCTCGACGATGACCGCATCGTCAAGCAGATGGAAGAAACCTGGTGGAAGCCAAAGCTCTCCCGCCAGCAGATGAGGGAGATTATGCAGCGCCGCGACGGCCCCGCCTTCCGGCACTACGGCCTCTGGTTCTTCCTGCTCGCCGTCAGTGCCTACCTCGCCGTCATCTCATGGGGAACCTGGTGGGCAATCCCGGCTTTCCTCATTTACGGCACCATCTACTCCTCATCCGACGCCAGCTGGCACGAGTGCGGCCACGGCACGCCCTTCCGCACCCACTGGCTCAACGAACTCCTCTATCACGTCAGCTCCTTCATGACCTTCCGCGAAGCCTATATGTGGCGCTGGAGCCACTCCCGCCACCATACCCACACCTACATCGTCGGCCGCGACCCCGAAATCCAGGTCCAGCGCCCCGCCGACCTGATCAAAATCGCCATGGACTTCTTCTACATCCGCAGTGGGCCCCCCGAAGTCTGGCGCGTCTTCCGCAACGCCCTGGGCCGGCCCAACTCCGACGTTCTCGACTTCATGCCCGAACGCGAACTGCCCAAAATGTACTGGTCCTCCCGCATCTATTTCGCCATCATCGCCGCCTTCGCAATCTGGGCCATCGCCATCGGCAGCTTCCTGCCCATGATGTTCGTGCTCCTGCCCCGCTTCTACGGCGGCTGGCTCCACCAGCTTCTCGGCCTCACCCAGCACGCCGGCCTCGGCGAGGACACCTACGACCACCGCGAAAACACCCGCACCGTCTTCGTCAACCCAGTTTTCGCCTACCTCTACATGAACATGCAGTACCACATCGAGCATCACTCCATGCCGATGACCCCCTTCCACGCCCTGCCCAAACTGCATGAAGCCGTCAAGGATCAAATGCCCCCGCCCTACAAGGGCCTCTGGGAGTGCTACCGCGAAATGATCCCCGCCCTCATCAAACAGGCCACCGGAGATCCCGACTATCAGATAATGCGGCCAATCCCTCAGGACCCTGAAACCGATGCCGCAGAGACTCTCGCCGCTGCCGCCTCCGCCGGCGAATGGGTCGAAGTCTGCCCCGTCGAAAACCTCGACGAAGAAGATGTAATTCGCTTTGACCACGGCAGCCGCACGCTCGCCGTCTACCGCCTCAAAGGCGACAGATTCTACGCCACCGACGGCCTTTGCACCCACGAATACGCCTATCTCGCCGACGGCCTCGTCATCGACGAAGTCGTCGAGTGCCCGCTCCATAACGGACGCTTCGACATCACCACAGGCCGCGCCCTGCGCGCCCCCGCCTGCGACCACCTCGAGACCTATCCCGTCGAACGCCGCGGAAACTCGATCTTCGTCCGCGTCGCTTGACTCGACTTGATTCGCATTGGCTCCCCGTTAGGACGGTTTTCGCCAGGAGTTCTGCCATGAGCGTGCAGGCGATTCGCAGAGACTACAGCCTCTCCGGCGGCAACCGCGACGCCGTCGAACTCGATGGCGACCGCATCCAGGGCCGCCTCGAAGAGCAGTGGTGGAAACCCAGGCTGACCCGCCGGCAGATGCGCGAAATCATGCAGCGCCGCGACGGACCCGGGCTCTGGCACTTCGGCCTCTGGTTCCTGCTCCTCGGCGTCAGCGCCTACCTGGCCTTCATCTCCTGGGGCACATGGTGGGCCGTCCCCGCCTTCTTCGTCTACGGCACCATCTACACCTCCGCCGACTCCCGCTGGCACGAGAGCGGCCACGGCACACCCTTCCGCACACGCTGGCTCAACGAGTTTGTCTACGCCGTCGCCTCCTTCCTCGGCATCCGCGAGGCCTACATGTGGCGCTGGAGCCACTCCCGCCACCACACCCACACCTACTTCGTCGGCCGTGACCCCGAAATCCAGGTCCAGCGCCCCGCCGACCTTGTCAAGCTCCTCATGGACTTCTTCTACCTGCGCAGCGGTCCGCCCGAAGTCTGGCGCCTGATCCGCAACGCCTGCGGCCGCCCCAACGCCGACGTGCGCGACTTCGTACCCGAACGCGATCTGAAAAAGATGTACTGGTCCAGTCGCGTCCACGTCGCCATCTACGCCGCCTTCATCGTCTGGTCCATCGCCATCGGCAGCATCCTGCCCATGATGTTCGTACTCCTCCCCCGCTTCTACGGCGGCTGGCTCCAGCAGCTCCTCAGCCTTCCCCAGCACGCCGGCCTCGGCGAAGACACCTACGACCACCGCCAGAACACGCGCACCATCTACGTCAATCCCGTCTTCGCCTTCCTCTACGTCAACATGCAGTACCACCTTGAACATCACGCTATGCCCATGACCCCCTTCCATGCTCTGCCCAAGCTGCATGAAGCCGTCAAGGACCAGATGCCCCCGCCCTACACCAGCCTCTGGGCAGCCTACAAGGAGCTGATTCCCGCTCTCATCAAACAGGCCACCGGCGACCCAGACCATCGCGTGATCCGACCGGTTCCCAAGGACCCGGAATCCGAAGTCGTTGAATCGAACGCCCCCGCCGAGTCCAACGGCGAGTGGGTCGAAATCGGCCCCGTCGAAGACATCGAAGAAGAGGACGTCATCCGCCTCGACCACGGCAGCAGAACCCTCGCAATCTACCGCCTCAAAGGCGGCCGCTACTACGCCACCGACGGCCTCTGCACACACGAATACGCCTACCTCGCCGATGGCCTCGTCATCGACGGCGTCATCGAGTGCCCGCTTCACAACGGCCGCTTTGACATAGCCACCGGGCGCGCCTTGCGCGCCCCTGCCTGCGACCACCTGGAGACCTACCCCGTCGAACGCCGCGGCAACACGCTCTACGTCCGTCTCGGCTGACCCGCCCGCGTCCGCAAAAACAGCAAACCCAAACCATTCGTCACAGCAAGCAAGGAACACACACGATGCAGATCGCCTTTATCGGAGTAGGCGGAATCGCCCAAAACTACATCGGCAGCCTCGAAAAACTGGACCGGCCCGTAGCCGCCGTCTGCGACATCAACGAACAGACCGCCGCCCGTGTCGCCGACGAGCTCAACTGCACCGGCTACACCGACCACCGCGAAATGCTCGACCGCGAAAACCTCGACGTCGTCTTCGTCGCCATCCCCCCTGCCGCCCACGACACGCAGACCATAGACGCAGTCCAGGCCGGCGCACACGTCTTCGTCGCCAAGCCCGTCGCCTTGGACCTCGACCTGGCCCGCCGCACGCAGGACGCCGTCGCCGCCAGCGGACGCATCAATCAGGTCGGCTACATGACACGCTACTCGGATATCACCGAGCGCGCCAAAGAGCTCGTCCAGGGCCGCGACCTCGGCATGGGCATCGGCCGCTTCCTTGCCCGCATGCCCCACTCCCATCCCTGGTGGGGCAAGTTCGCCGTCAGCGCCGGCCAGATTGTCGAGCAGAGCACACACGTCTTCGACTGGCTCCGCTACTTCCTCGGCGAAATCGAATCAGTCCAGGCCTTCGGCCACGACGGCCCCGACGACACCATCGCCGACTTCGAGGACAGCACCTCCGTCAATCTCAGGTTCGCCAGCGGTGCAATAGGCAGCGTCGTCAGTACCTGCTCCGCACGCGCCCGCGACGGCTTCATGACCGAGCTCTGCGGCCGCGACCTCTACCTCCGTCTTGTCATGGACACCCAACTCTCCGGCTACGTCGACCAGGAGGAAATCAACTACCACGGCCAGGAACGTGGCTACTACCGCCAGATTGAATGCTTTATCAAAGCCGTCGAAACCCAGGACCAGAGCCTCGTCCGCTCCTCCTACGCCGACGCCGTCAACTCCCTCGCCGTCACCCTGGCAGCAAACCGCTCCCTCGAGTCCGGCAAAGTCGAATCAGTCGAATAAGACTCCTTTTGATTCGGAGGTTTCTGGTTAGAGAAAGGCTTGCGAAACGCGAAATGGAGCAGTTGCTAGAGGCGATTCTCTTTACTCTTGATCTCGAAAGCTCTAATCTTCCACAACCTTGATAGGTTTTCTCCTTGGCGCTCAATGTCTCTTCGTGGATAAGCAAGATCTCCTTCGCGCCCCTTCGCGTCCCTTCGCGGAAAAAGGTGTTCTCCACGCCCCTTCGCGGATCTACAGAAGTTCGTCCCCGCCATTCCCGTTTCCGTCAACCCTCAGTGAGCCCTGATCTATGAAATTCGGCACCCTCCAAAACGTAATCGAGCAGCCCCTCTCTTCCGTCTTCACCGTCGCATCCGACCTCGGCTTCCAAGGCGTCGAACTCGACTGGTACGACTTCACCGAAGCCCAACCCGGCGGCCCTCTCGCCCCCGAAAACCGGGACACGATCCGCCAGAACGCGTCCCAGGCCGGCGTCGACATCCCCTGTGTCGCCGCCCACTTCCTCAACCGGGGCGGCCTCGCCCAGGCCGACTTGGAAGCCTTCGGCCTCGACGCCGTCCGCACCGGCATCCGCCTTTGTACCGACCTCGGCGCGGCCTACCTGCTTGTGCCCTTCTTCGGCACGGCCATGATGCACGATGACCAATCCGTCGCCCGCCTCGAGGCCAACCTGCGCCTCCTCGCCCCCGAAGCCGAAGCAGCCGGCGTCACCCTCGCCATCGAGCACACCCTCCGTGGCGACGAGACCGCCGCCCTCCTCGAACGCGTCGACTCCCCCGCCGTCGGCGACTACTGGGATATGGCCAACTGCATGGCACTCGGCTACGATCCTCTCGAAGAGATCGCCCAACTGGGACGGCACATCGTACGCGTCCACGCCAAGGAATACCACCGCGGCGATGACCCCCGCGGCACGCCCGACCAGCTCCATTACGACGGCCTCAACAGAAAACCGTTCGGCGAGGGCGATGTCCCTGTGCCCGCCGTCCTGTCCGCCCTGCAGCACGCCGGCTACGACGACTACGTCGTCATCGAGACCGGCAAATTCGACGACGCCAGGCGCTCCGCCAGGGCCGCCCTCACCCTCCTCCAGGCACTGACAGGCCCATCGCAATGACCCAAAACCCTTACGCAATGACCCGCTTCCAGGGCAAAACGGCCCTCGTCTCCGGCGGCGCCTCCGGCATCGGCCGCGCCACCGCCCAGCGCCTCGCAGCCGAAGGCGCCCACGTATTCATCGCCGATCTGAACGCCGCCCTGGCCGCTGAAACCGTTTCCCAGATCCGCGCAGCAGGCGGCAGCGCCGCCTATGTCAACGTTGACCTCGCAGACGACTCTTCAGTGGAGAACTGCGCGCGCGAAGTTGCAGAGAACGTCTCCTCTCTCCACATTCTTGTCAATAACGCCGCCCTGCTTCGCCAGGGCAGCATCGAAGACGGCGGTTGGATTGAAAACTGGGAAATCGAGACCCGCGTCGGACTGCGTGGATGGGTGATGATGACCCAACATCTCCTCCCACTCCTCAAAGTGGAAGGCGGAGCTATCGTCAACCTCTCATCCGAAGGCGGCTACCTCGGCCGCCCCGGCATGTGGGTCTACGACGCCATCAAAGCCGGTGTCGTCTCTACCACCAAGACCATGGCCCAGGAGTTCACCCAATACAACATCCGTGTCAACGCCGTCGCCCCCGGCTGGATCGTCACCGAAATGCACTTCGCCTCCCACCCCGACCCCGCCGCCTACAAAAAAGAGCTCGAAGAAACGCCCATCGACTCCTGCCTCATGCAGCGTCGCGGCGGCCCCGAAGAAATAGCCGGCGCCATCGCCTTCCTCCTCAGCGACGACGCCTCCTACATCACCGGCACCACCATCCACGTAGACGGCGGCCGCGTCGGCATGAACCTCGGCCACCTCGGCATCCTGGAGTAGAATGACGACGAAGCACAGGCCCATTTCAAGGTGCCCTGGTTTGTCAGGAGCCAGCTTCCGGGGGCCTTAACTGGCCCAAACGAGCGCCATAGAGTGCCCCCAGTGGCAGTAAATGTAGTACGCATTTCCACATGAATTCACTAAACTACAGTGTTCGCAGGAATGATTTACTATTTCTCAATTCCGTCCAGACACCCTATCTTCGACCTTGAATTCGTCTCATAGCCAAGGCAAATCTGTCATTGAATAGGTCTCGACGCGTCCTCATTACTCCTTGGTGAGAGAGTTCCCGAACGTTCCAAAACGGATCATACATATCCAAAGGCCATCCTCTTGCGTTCTTGATAAAGCGTTTCAGTTCTTCTTCACTGATTGTTGGATTGTCCCGGAGAGCGTTCCTCAATGGAGGCATGAAGGCATAGTACTTCGGAATTCGGGGTTCGTTGCGTTGGGTTGTCATATTCCCACCATTCATTGGAATGAGAAAAAAGTAGCCACAGACAATAATTGCTCAGTCGGAGTGAGTGAGTCTATATCGTTTCTGTCACGGAGTCAGGTCTGACCGTGGCACAAAATGGAAAACACTTGCCCATGCCTCCGGGCCCAAGATTTCGGGTCCTTTCTGTTTACGCACTGTCATGTCCTCAGATCCTATCAAGCAGTTCTTGTTTCTTACTTTCGAACTCACTATCAGTAAGGATGCCTTGCTCATGGAGTTCTGCGATTTCCCTAATCTGTTCCAAAATACCGTACTGTAGACGGCTTTCACTTGTATCGGAACTTTTTGACGATTCAAGTTTGCTTCTGACAAAGCTGACAAATTTGTGGACCGTCTCCTCCTCAGAACTAATCCACTTCATCGAAACTTTATTTCCTGACCCAAAAAAACTGATGGCGTGCCCCATAAGTCCTTTGCTCATTTCCATTGAAGAAATGTTACTATAGGGAAAGGATTCCAACTGAAACCCGAACATCTTTTTTGCGAAGAAAACTAGCCTAGTCTCCGTTGCAATGAAAATTCCTGTCCTCACAGAGTCATTGCCCAAGACCTCGGTCTCGTACGCTCCCATGATGACTTCGACTGTGCTTTCATCATCATCAAGATGCTTTCTCGACATTTGAACTAGCTTATCAATTTTCTTTGCCATTCTAGCGCTCCTTCTTAGCTGGCACCCTTTTTTCCTGCAAGAGAGAGATATAATCCCTCACATACAAAATCCTGTCAATCCTACAATGGTTTATAATCTTTCAATTACATGCGCGCAAGGCATAACCAGAAAAACTATATTCCAAGCCCCACCCCGGAGCCCCAAATGACCAACACACTCAACGGACAACACTGGCAAGACAATCCCCAAGAAGCGCTCGATTCATACACCCGTGACGGCTTCGTCGCCCTGTCCGGCTTTCTCACCCCCGACCAGGTCGCCGAAACCCGCGCATCCGTCGCCCGCTTCATATCCGACACCGTCCCCCGCCTCCCCCGCGAACAGGTCTTCTACGAGAACCTCGGCCAGCCCGAAACGCTCAAACAGATCATCGGCCTCTTCAACCACGACACCTTCTTTCACCGCCTAATGTTCAACAGCCGCTTCGAAAAACTCGCCGAGCTCCTCCTCCAGGGCCCCGTCGTCGGCAAAAACATGCAGTACTTCAACAAGCCGCCCCGCATCGGAAAAGCCACCCCGCCCCACCAGGATGGCTACTACTTCATGCTCCACCCCTGCGAAGCCCTTACAATGTGGCTCGCCCTCGAAGAAGTTGACGAAGAAAACGGCTGCGTTCGCTACGTGCGCGGCTCACACCTCCTCCCACTGCGCCCCCACGGCCGCACCCAGACACTCGGCTTCTCCCAGGGCGTAACCGACTACGGCACACCCCAGGACCTCGCAGACGAAGTCGCCTTCCCCGCCCAACCCGGCGACCTCCTCATCCACAACGCCCTCACCATCCACCGCGCCGACGGCAACCGCAGCCAGGCCCGCACTCGCCAGGCCATCGGCTTCATCTACTACTCCGAACGCGCCAAAGAAGACGAAGAAGCCCACGCCGCCTACCAGAAAATGCTCGCCGCAGATATGAAGGCCAAAGGCAAGATCTGACCCGCCGCCGTCTCGCCCCCTAACCGGCCTCCCCTACTTCAGCGCCGGACCCGGCGTCCACTGCGTCGCAATCGGCTCGGCGCTGCCCTCGTACACGATCCGCAGCGGCTCCATCCGCGCCTGCAACGCACGCTCCGCGCCCGTCCCCGTCTCCCCGTTCTTCGCCTCCAGCGAATAAATCGTCGCCTGCGTACGCTCCGGCAGATCAACAAAATGCGGATAGTACCACATCGTCAGCACCGTTCTCCGCTCGTCGCTCAGGTTGGCATGAGACGCGTGAAACAGCCTCCCGTAACCCATCACCACGTCACCCGCCTTCACCGGCACGTCGATCTCCCCCTCCGCAGCCTGGAAAGCCGCGTCCTCCGGGTTCGCGTACGTCCTCAGTTCGTCCGTATGCATCGGCGCCGTCTGATCATGCAGCGCATGACGCTTCCGGTGCGACCCCGGAATAACCCGCAAACAGCCGTTGCGCACGTCCGTATCCGTCAGATAGTACATAAGAAAACACTGGATCGGCTGCCACGTATAGCTCACCGGATCATCCCAGAACCGCCCGTCCTCGTGCCAGAACAGCGGCGGACTCTGCGGCGGCTTGCTGATTATCCGCCCGTGCCCGAACTTAGGCTCCGCAAACCCCAACGCCCTCAGCGCCGCCAGCACCCCCGGATGCGCAATCAACTCCGCCAGCACACTGTACCGGTACGCCATCGCCCAATCGATCAGCACCATGCTTCCCGTCGTCCGGTTCTGCTCAAAATGCGCCGCCTCCTGCTCCCCAAGCACCCCATCGCTCCACGCCCGCAACGCCCCCACCAACTCCGGCTCCAACACCCCCCTGAAAAGCGCGAAACCCTCCTTGATAAACTGCTGACGCAACACATGATTCACCGTTGCCATTTCACTCCCCTCCTCTCCCCCGTGCATTCTTCCCCATCAATGCGTCAACCCAACAGTGTCCACTCCCCCCGCACTGTCCCATGCCACCTTCTACCAACCACCGTTCACTGGTGCTCTTCTGGCCAGTGGCGTTCCACTAAAAACTAAAAACTAACTACTAAAAACTGCAGTTCAGCCTTTCAGCCATATGCTCACCAATCATCACCGCCGTCAAATGCGTATTCGCCCGCGGCACCTCAGGCATAATCGAAGCATCGATCACCTGCAGTCCATCCACCCCGACAACCCTGCACTCCGAGTCCACAACCGTCGCCGGGTCTTCGACCGCCCCCATGCGGCACGTCCCCACAATATGAAAGCAATCGATACACGCCTCCAGCAACCACTGGTCAAGCTCCTCGTCACTGACCGACCCGTCGATCCCGCCGCACATACCACCGTAAAGATCACCGAGAGAGACCTCCTCCGCAATCCCCGCAACTGCGGGATGCTCCGCCAGCGCCAACAGCCGTCGCACCCCGTCGCGCAGCCGCACCAGGTCTCTCCCGTCCGACAACATCCGCTCCTCGATCACCGGTTCAGCCTGCGGATCCGGCGATGTGATACGCAGCTCGCCCTGCGAAAACGCCTGAAAAACCGACACCACGATCACGCCCCGTTCCAGCGCCTCCCCCTCAATCCCGAACACATTGCAGCTCGCTATCAGCATGTCATTGCGCCCCCCGCCCGCCAGCCCCGAGCTGTACCGCACACAGCAGTTCGTCCGCCTTGCATGAGGCCCCCCAGCCCGCGCCGCAGGACGCAGCTTGAGATGCAGCCCCACCGTCGGATGGTCGCGCAGATTCCCCCCGACCCCCGCCAGCTCAACGATGCACTTCACCCCCGCCGCCTCCAGGACCGCACCCGGCCCAATCCCCGACCGCATCAGGATCGCCGGCGAATGCACCGCCCCCGCACACAGCAGAATCTCCCTGCCCCGCAAAATTGCCCCGCCGCCTTCAACACCCTCAACCCCCCCCACTCGCACACCCACCGCGCGCCGGCGCCCTCCAGCTTCTCCCTCCGCCGGCACCCCCCCAAACTCCACCCGCTCAACCAGCGCCCCGCCAACGATCGTCAGATTGGCCCGCCCCCGCGCCGGCTCCAGATAGCCGTCATTCGTCGAAACGCGCCGGTCATCCCGCACTGTCAGCGCCACCGGCGACACCCCTGTGCTGCCCGGCGCATGATAGTCCTCCGCCCACCCGTACCCCAGCCCGACCGCCGCCTCCCGCAGCGCCAGATCCACCGCGCCCCACTCCTCCAATGGCGCCCGACACAACGGCACCGGACCCCCGCGCCCATGATTTGGCGCATCCCCGAAATCAAGGTCATCCTCCAACCGCATGAAAGAAGGCAACACCTCCCGGCCCGACCACCCGTCACAGCCCAGCGCCGCCCACCGGTCGAAATCGTCCATCTCGCCCCGCAGCCCGATCAATCCGTTTATCGCCGAGCTCCCACCCATACCGCGCCCGCGCACAAACGGCGCCGCCTCCTGCCTTTCAGTCCGCCGCGCCGCCAGCCCCGGCCACTGGTACGCCGCCCTGTACGCCTCTCCCAGCAGGATCTCACCGTGATTGTGACTCCGCATCGCCGCCGGCGCCTCGCCCGACCTGTAATCCGGCCCCGCCTCCAGCAACAACACCGTCACACCCGCATCCTCCGACAACCGCGCCGCCAGCGCCGCCCCCGCCGACCCCGCCCCCACAACCACATAGTCAAAAACCCGCTCCAGCATCAGCCCCAACCCTCAACTTTCCACAACTGACCCACCATCCACCCACTCCGCCAGCCATCCCGAAAATCCATCAAAATCCCGCAAATCCTGATTCAGACAAAAAGAAGGGTGTCCTTCGCGCCCCTTCGCGGAAAGTAAGTCGTCCCCGCGCCCCATCATAGCACCTGCAACCAACCCGCCGAAGCAACCACATCCCAGCCCCAATCCGGGATTGACAATCCCGGAAGCAGCAAATATAGTTGATTTGTAATCATTATCTTTATTCCCATTTCATCCCAGAAGCGAGAAAGGCAAAGAAGAACAATGAAAAAACTCCTTCTCACGCTCCTTATCGTTGTTTTCCTGATCGGAGTCGGCGCCCCCCTCTATGCACAGGACGCAACCCTTACGCTCGAAAGCCTGGCCGAAAAAGTGGAGGCAATGGTCGAGCTCGTAACCTCCCTATCCGACCGCATGAACGACTTCGAGGTACGCCTCGCCGCGCTCGAAGCCACCGACACGCCCACCGCAACACCCACACCCGCGCCTACACAAACACCGACACCAACAGGGACGGCCACACCCATTCCCACTGCCACCTCCACCTCCCCCACCGTCTCGATCAATAGAGCCATGAACGTCCGCGCCGGCCCCGGCACCAACTACAACGTCATCGGCCAGGCCTCACCCGGCGACCAATACACCATCTCCGGCAAAAACCCTGCCGGCGGCTGGTGGCAGATCATCTTCGGCAGCCAGTACGGCTGGGTCTACGCCCCGCTCGTCACCGCCACCAATCCCGAGCTCGTCCAGGTCGCCCCCGCCATCCCAACGCCAGCAGCCACACCCGTACCCACCGCCACCCCGGTCCCGCCGCCGCCCGCTTTCGCCTACTCCCTCATCGACAGCGGCAACTGCCCCGCCAACAGTCAGCAGACCTTCTTCGAAGGCATCATTCGTGACAGAAACAACAACGTACAGAACAACGTATGCGTCCACATCGCCTTCAACGGCCCCCGCAACACCAAATGCTCGGGCTGCGGCAAAGAAACCGGCAAATGGGGCTTCTCCCCCTTCGGCGGACCAGCCTCATCCGGCACCTTCGTCGAAATCTGGGTCGTAAACTGCCCCGCCGGCGTCAACACCGATGGCAGCCACAACTCAAAGGACTTCTCAAACCTCTCGCCGCTCTCCCCCAAATGGTCCATGACCATCGGCCACAGCGTCGGCTGCAACAACATCACCTTCAAGCAAAACTAGCCAGCGCCCAATCCACACGGCGGAACCGATCCCCCAGGTTCCGCCATGCGCCCTCCCCCACCCACCCCAAACCCAACCCACGCCCAAAAACATCCCAGTCAACCAAAGCCCCACAACGAACCACTAACCACTAACTACTGACTACTGACTACTGACTACTAACTACTGCAGTTGTGCGGTCGGGCCTAGTCGGCCCTCCCTTGTGCGGGGGCTCCGCCCCCGCAACGCCCCCCCTAAACGTGCCTCATCGACCATATGCCCCTTCCCCAGCAGGTGCCTATTCCACCGGGCTTCCAACCCCAGCTCCCGTGCCGTCCCAACAACCGAACGCCAGCCAACAAAGGCCCCACAGCCGGCACAAGTGCCGTCAAGAGCGAGCATCAGCAATCCCGAAAATCCAGACCCACAATCCTGCAATTCCTGATTCAGACAATCTGCCCACTCGACGTGCCCAAATCCCAATCACACCCGTACGGACTCCCCTCGCACACGCGCCCAATCCGGCCCGCCCCCCTCTCCCAACACCCGTAGGGGCACCCCTTGTGGGTGCCCTCGTACACCCTCCCAATCTGGCCCGCGCCTCCAAGCAGCCTGTCCTGGACCAAGAGAGCCGTTCTTCGCGCCCCTTCGCGTCACTTCGCGGATAAACAGGTGTTCTTCTGTTCCGTTCGCGGATCGCAGGTTCCGTTCAACCACAATTCCCAGACCTAACCACCACCCTCCCCCAGCTTCTCCCTCACATGATCATAAACATGCCGTCGCTCAGGATCATCCTTCCACCCCTCCACCAACGAATTGACCTCCTCCGGCACCCGCTTCCCCAGATTCAACACCGCCCTGTACACCGCCCTGCGCACCACCGTCCGCTCGTCCGCCGCCAGCCCGCATAGCAGCCCCGACAAAAGCCCGAAATGCTTCGCCGCCTCAGCCGCCGAAAGCGCCATCGCCACATTCCACTGCGCCCGCGGATGGCTGTCAGCCCGCCCCAGCCACTCTGCCACCAGCGCCGGCTGCGCTTTCAGAAAGCTGTCCCCAACCGCAAACGCCCCCATATTCTTCCGCACATACGGATCGTCATCCTCCAGCAGCGGCGTCAACGCCTCCAGCAGCATCCGGCACTCCGCCTCCGAGCAGCCTCCCGCAGCCCACGCGCTCGCCACCGCCGCCGCCCGCCGCACATTCGGCGAACTGTGCCCGACCCACTCCCGCACAGTCGGATAAATGGCCTCGAAGTTCTCGCTGATCACCCGCCTCAACGCACTCGCCGCCCACTCCCGCACCTCCCAATTCTCGCTGTCGGCCAGTCTGAAAATCACACCCGTCACCTCACTCGGATTGTGCCCGAACAACTGCCCCAGCAGCACAAGCCCCACCTCCTGCGCACCTTCACTTTCTGAACAGGCAAACGCCATCGCCGCCGCATACAACGCAGCCGTCCCCTCCCCAAAGTGCCCGCCCATCACCTTCACCGCCGCCAGCTTCACAGCCTGCCGCGGCGTGCCCGCATGAGCCGTCTTCTCCCCATCCAGCACCTCAATCGCCTCACTCAACGCCCCCCGCTCCACCGCCGCCACAAAACCATCCCTCCACATACTTCCCTTTCGCATAGCCATCAAAAGCCCTCCACTACCGCATTGCGCCCTTCTCCAATATATGGCATCCTGACCCCAACTGACCCTTACATTGCACCACATGAACAGCCGATCAACATATCATCCGCGCAGCCACCGCCAAGCTAAGGCCGCCCTCCGCGAATCAAGCAACCTGCCCTTCGCGCTCATTCGCGGATCAAGAAGGTGTTATTCGCGCCCCTTCGCGTCCCTTCGCGGATAAACAGGTGTCCTTCGCGGACTCCCCGCGACCTCCCAATAGGATGAATGACCCGTGAGAGCCATAGTACTCAGAAACCGCGACGACAACGTCCGCGAAAAGGTCCTTGTCACCGACTGGCCCGATCCCGACCCGCCCCACACCAACCAGGTCAAAATCAAGACCCTCTACTCCGGCATCACCAACGGCACCGAACGCAACCAGCTCCACAGGGGCAACTACGCACCCGGCGACCACCTCCTGCCCATGCCATACGGCTACCAGACCGTCGGCCGCGTCATCGAGACCGGACCCGACACCCAACGTCTCCAAACCGGCGACCACATCTTCATCGGCGCAAGCACCGGCGCCCATATCGAATATATCGTCGTCGCCGAAGACGATCTCCTCATCAAACTCCCCGACGATGTCGACCGCCGCCAAGCCGCAATCTACGGCATGGTAGCCGTCGCGCTCAACACCGTCCGCAACGCCGCCCCGCAGCTCGGCGAAAATCTCCTCGTCGTCGGCGCCGGCTGCATTGGCCAGGCCGCCGCCCAGTTCGCCGCCCTCCAGGGCGCACGCGTCACCATCTGCGACGTCGACGACCGCCGCCTCGACATAGCCCGTCAGATCGGCGCCGCCGAAAAAGCCCTCAACGTCGAGGGCGACCGCTGGGCTGCCCAAATCGCCGACGCATCCTACGACGCCGTCCTCGACTTCGCCGGCGTCCCCGGCATGGAAGAACAGCTCATCCTCGCCATGAAAATGGGCGGACGCGTCCTCCTCATCGCCGGACGCGACCGTGTATCCTACCCTTTCAACATGGCCCAGCGTCGCCTCCTGACCCTCAAACAAAACAGCCACTTCTACGTCGACGACCTCGAAAACCTCGCCCGCCTCCACAGCCGCGGCCAGATCGACCTTGCATCACTCATGCAGGACATAGTCCCCGCCGAAGAGGCCAAACGCATCTACGACACCCTCCGCGATCGGCCCAACGACCTCCTCGGTACCGTATTCACCTGGTGAAAAAGGGAAAATCAGACGATGAGCACACACCAGTCCGACAATGACACCATCAAAACCGCCGTCATCACCGGCGGCCACTTCTTCGACGTTCCCGGCTTCCACGCCATCTTCCGCGACATGCCCCAGGTCGACAGCTACATCCAGCTCGAAGCCAACTGGGCCGCCGACGTCGGCAACGTGCTCGACACCTACGACGTCTTCCTCTTCTACAACATGCCCCGCGGCCTGCCCGAAGAGCGCACCCGCCCCGTCCTCGAGCAGCTCGGCGAAAGCGGCCAGGGCATCTTCCTCCTCCACCACGCCATCCTCGCCTACGAACAGTGGCCCTTCTGGTCCGAACTCGTCGGCATCTCCGATCGCAGCTTCGGCTACGACCACGCACAGGAGCTCTCCGTCCAAATCGCCGACCCCGACCACCCCATCACCCACGGCATCCAGCCCTGGCAAATGGTCGACGAGACCTACTCCATGGCCAGCGCCGGCGACGACAGCCACCTCCTCCTCACCACCGACCACCCCAACAGCATGCACGTCCTCGGCTGGACCCGCCAGTTCAGAAACGCCCGCGTCTTCTGCTTCCAGTCCGGCCACGACAACCTCACCTACACCGACCCCAACTTCCGCAAAACCATCCTCCGCGGCATCCAATGGTGCGCCCGCCGCATCTGAAAACGAACTACTAACCCCTGGCCCCCAGCCCCTGGCCCCTGCTTTTCTGGGCGGTCGGGCCTATTCGGCCCTCCCTTGTGCGGGGGCTCCGCCCCCGCAACGCCCCCTCTCCTACAACACGCCTCGACGACCTGGTGTCGACATTGGCGACGAGTGCCTAATCGAAAGTATCCAGCCCAACCACGTCCCCCCTGTCCATCAGTTCCCCGCAGGTGCCGGCCTTGTCCCATCCATCACGAAAATCCACTAAAATCCAGCAAATCCTCGTCCAGAATCACCCCTTTCCCGTGTTATAATACATTCTTCGCTCCGGCACACTATCCCGGTGCGTTTAACCAATCCGCTGCCATCGCCGGCACCGTAGCCGGACGAAGTGAGCAACACGCATTCAAGGAAGAATGACCAGTGTCCAAAAAACTCTGCAAAGGAATCAGAAAAGACGGCAGCCCCTGCCAGGGCAACGCCCTCGACCAGTACGACGGCTACTGCATCGCCCACGGTCCCGCCCCCGACCAGGTCCATGAATGGCGCTCCCAGGGCGGCAAAAACTCCGCCACCGCCGCCCGCCTCGACAAACGAATCCCTGAACGACTGAAATACGATCTCGATTTGGTCGGAGACGCCATGCAACGCGTGCTGCAAGGGACGCTCAACCCCTCCGCCCTCTCCGCCATCTGTCGCGGCGCCAAAACGCGCATCGACCTCTACCGCCTCGCCGACGAAGAAATGGAGGATATCCGCGCCGAAGAACTCCATACAGCCGCCGCCCAAGTCGTTGGCGACCGCGGCAACATCGAAATCCTCAAGACAGCCGAAGAGATCGCCGCCCAACACAACCAGCACCGCGTCGATTCGCTCATCCAGCAGGGTCTGGCCGAACGAAAGCAAGAGGCATGGGACAAGCCCGAGCAGGTGGTACTCACCTCCGAAGGCCTGTCTCGCTTCGACCACCGCACCAGATCAGGCTACTCCCAGGAGGACATTGACGAATGGACTGAAATGGAAGAAGCCTATAAGCACTCGATACAACGACGGCTAGACATTGAGAAAGAGGTGGAAGAGTTGCGCGATGAACTCGAAGAGGCCTTGGAGGATCTCGAACACGGCCCCGATCCCGAACCCCCGCCTCTTGACCCCGTCACCAGCCGCTACATGACCCAGATCCCTGCCGGGGTCAGTACAGGCTATGGACCCGACCCCGACCCCGAAGACGTCGAGTTCTGCCCGGAAACCTTGACCGCCCAAATTCGCCAGTGTAACAACTTTCTCCTTGAGCTGAACAATCTGGCCGGACGGCGAGAGAACCACATCCATCGCGAACCCGGGGACGCCGAAAGAGATCCGCATTTCATGAAAGTCCGGCCCTTAGGCAGCATTGCCGCGGACTACCCACTTGAACAAGACATCGAAAAACGTCGCAAAATGGATGAGTTCCTGGCAGCGCAGAGAACAGTGGAGGAGAAGGAACAACTCGAAATAATCGGCAGATAGTTCGTGCCGGCAAGGGCCTCAGCTCGACTGAGACCCAATTCATCGCCGGCGATACCACCAGCGGGCCGCCCCCGCACTCGACCCCATAAAGCAACCCGGGTCGTAACAATAAAATAAAATATAACTCGCCTCCACTGCCCTCCCGGTCAGCGGCCAGTTCCCCCTACCAGTCGCTCCCCAAACGACCCCCCAATTGCGCCCCATTCACCCGCCGCGCACGCCCAATCCCCCCAAAACCACCGCCATTCACCGCCCAACCCTTCGCCTTTCCCCCCAATCCTCCCCTCACGACCCATCCTGCACCATTCAGAGCCCATCTCCCTGTAAAGAGTTCAATTTACCCCCAAACCCTCGCAAACTCTTGCAAACTCTCGCAAACTCTTGCAAACGCTTGTAAACGCTTGTAAACGCTGGTAAAAACTAGCCCAGCCAAACTGCCCCCAACTCACATTCGCCCGACCACTGACCACCGACCACCGACTACTGACTACTGACCACTGACCACCGACTACTGACTACTGACTACTGACTACTGACCACTGACCACTGCAGTTAAAGTTGCAAGACACAACAGATAACGCGAAAATAGATCAAGGCTCCCAAATTCAAATGGACTCCACAAGGAGAGCAAAGCGATGTACGACAACTACCAACGTGACGGCTTCCTCCTTGTCCGCCAGGCTATCCCCCCCGCCGACCTCGAACCCCTGCGCGCCTGCATCCACCGCCAGGTCGGCATCTACGCCAACGAAATGTTCAACGACGGCAAAATCAAGGACCCATTCCCCAACCTGCCCTTCGGCCAGCGCCTCGCCGCCCTCCACCGCGAAAACGAAATCCGCCTCCGCTCCTGGAACCAGCCCGCTCTCGGCCCCGAGCTCCACGAACTCATCCAACATCCCGGCATCGTCGACGCCCTCGAACCACTCCTCGGCCCCAACATCAGCTTCAATGGCGACTACCACCTCCGCCCCAAAATGCCCGACAGCGAACTGACCGCCTTCCCCCTCCACCAGGACAGCCAGTACTACGGCAAACAGTCCCGCCACGCCCACATCATCACCGTCTGGATCCCCCTCGTCGACGTCGACGAAATCAACGGCTGCCTCTATGTCATCCCCGGCAGCAACGCCTGGGAGCTCATCGAAAGCAAGCGCGACAAGAACATGAACATGCGCTCCTTCGAGGATCCCGAAGAACGCGGCGCCCCAATTCCAATGCCCATGAAGAAGGGCGATATTTTCCTCTTCTCCAACATGACCTTCCACGGCAGCAAAATCAACCACACCGACGAAGTGCGATGGAGCATCGACATCCGCTACTGCCGCACACCGGGTACCTACACCGCGCCCCAGGAGGTCCTCGATGGCGAAGAATTCATGCGCGCCAAGCTGGAAAGGACCAAGCGGCCCCCCTTTGTCGTGCGCGGCCAGGGCGCCGGCTCAACCTACGCAGACTGGCAGGCCGCCTTCAAGGCCCTTCTGAACTGACCGTCTCGCGTCGGGCCGCCCGCCAACACACCCAATGCTCGCCGCCTATACGACTTCATCCATCTCCTGACATAATGCAAAGGAGCAACTGTGCATATCCATCCACGCTCAGTCGCCAGTAAAGTCTTCGACGTCTGGCGCAGCCCCGGACGCTTCACCAAGAACCCCGACATAATAGAGCTGCCCTCAGGCCGCCTCATGCTCATCTACTCCGACACCGACTCCCACTGGTCCCAGGTAAACCAGATTCTGACCCTGCTCGCCAGCGACGATGGCGGCCACACCTGGTTCAAGCACCGCGAAATCGATCAGGCCAACCTCCAGGAAGGCGACGAACGTCTCGTCACCCCGCGTCTCAGCCGCCTCAACGACGGCCGCCTCGTCGTCATCATCGACCACGACGACCACAGCCACTTCCACGAAGACCAGCCCCCCGGCAACTGGCTCTACTGGAGCGAAGACAACGGCGACACCTGGACCGAAGCCCAGAAGCCCAACATCATGGGCTTCGAACCCGACCGCATCCTCGACCTCCCCGACGGCAGACTCGGCGTCGCCTCCCACATCATGCGCGGCGATACCCAGGAGTTCGCCGTCATCCTCTCCTGCTCCGACGACCGCGGCGAGACCTGGTACGAAGCGTCCACCATCGCCTATGACGGCTACCATCGCGTCTGCGAAGGCGCCATCGTCCTCCTCGACAACCCCGACGCAGTCGGCGGCCAGGAGCTCGCCTGTATCATGCGCGAGAATCACCACGCCGGCATCCCCTCCTTCGTGACCTTCTCCACCGACAGCGGCAGCACTTGGTCCCCGCTCCAGATGTGCCCCTTCGCCCTCGACCGCCCCTACGCCAAGCAGCTGCCCGACGGCCGCATCTTCGTCAGCGGCCGCCATGTAAACGGACCCCTCGGGACCTACGGCTGGTGCGGCGACATCAAGGCCGAAGCCGGCGACTACCAGATAGGCGGCCCCCGCCGCAAGTACCAGGCATCTCTGGACGGCGTCGCCCTCATCATCGACAACCTGCCCGGCCACGAGGCCCGATACTGCCTCCTGCCCCCTGAATCCGCCCTCAGCGATATCCACATGGAAGCGGTGCTCAAGGTCGAAGGCCGGCCCGGTCAGCCCGCCGCCTTTATGTCGATTGCCAAGCTGGGCGTCGTCGTCAACGTTGCCTCCGACGGCATCTGGAGCCGCCAGGGCGCTGACTTCCGCCATCCCGTCGATATGACCACCTACCGTACCATCACCATCCGCCACCACCGCGGCCTCTTGCGCATTCAGGTTGACGGCGAAACCGTCATCAACCAGTGCATATTCCGCGAGGAGAGGCCAATCGGCGATTCTCGCCGTGCCGGTCCTCTCAACCTCTACACTCAGTTCGGCCAACCCGCCGCAGGCGGACGAAGCTTCTGGCGCTACGTCTCCTATCGCGTCCTGAACCCGACCCTTGATGATTTCGAATGGGAATGGGGAGCGGAGTCGGACACCTTCCCCGATGAGTACCAGCGGAACCGCATGATCCAAATCCATGGCAACCACCCTGATCAACCGCCCGCCCCCGATCACGGCTACTCCTCCTGGCTCATGCTCGAAAACGGCACCATTATGTGGGTCGACTATACAAACTACGGCGATCCCGCCGGGTCCGCCCACCTCGTGGGTGTCTTCATCAACCCGGAAGATATCGACTGAAAGGACTGACTCAGCATGGGCACAAGCCAAAACTCGGGTCAACCCACGTGCGTGCAGGAGGACCTTTTCACCAGCGGTGATGGCCGCTACCACACCTATCGAATTCCGGCCCTGGCCCTGTCCACCCGCGGCACGCTCCTCGCCTTCGCCGAAGGCCGCAAACATGGTCGCGGCGACGCCGGCGAAATCGACCTCATCCTCCGCCGCAGCTTCGACAACGGCCGCACCTGGACGCCCATCCAGGTCGTCGTCACCCAGTCCGGCATGACCTGCGGCAACCCCTGCCCCGTCGTCGAACGCCAGACCGGCGCCATCTTCCTGCCCTTCTGCAAAAACCTCGCCGACGGCGATGAAACCATGATCTGCGAAGGCAAGGCCCCCCGCACCGTCTGGATCACCCACAGCCTCGATGACGGCCAGTCATGGAGCGAACCGCGCGAAATCACCGCCTCCGTCAAAGACCCGCAGTGGACCTGGTACGCCACAGGTCCCTGCCACGGCATCCAGCTCACCTCAGGCCGCCTCGTCGTCCCCTGCGATCACATCGTCGGCATCCACTTCGACCGCGGCCGCGACCCCTACCACTCCCACGTCATCTACAGCGACGATCTAGGCGAAACATGGCTGCTCGGCGGCGACGTTGAAGTCGGCACCAACGAGTGCGCCATAGCCCAGCTCCGGGACGGCAGCCTCTACATCAACTGCCGCAACTTCGTCCGCGGCACGCATCGCGGCATCGCCCGCAGCTACGACGAGGGCAGCACCTTCACCGACTTCCAGTGGGACCAGACCCTCATCGAGCCCGTCTGCCAGGCCAGCCTCGAAGCCCTCCCCGACGGCCGCCTTCTCTTCGCCAACCCCGCCAGCACCCGCCGTCAGAACATGACCGTCCGCCTCAGCCCCGACGGCGGCCGCACCTGGCCCGCCGCCCGAGCCCTCCACCCCGGCCCCTCCGCCTACTCCGACCTCGCCGCCCTGCCCAACGGCGACCTCTGCTGCCTCTACGAAAGCGGCGAAAGCCAACCCTACGAACGCCTTACCCTGGCCCGCTTCAACCTCGCCTGGCTTGAGGAAGATCAGGAGCTCTGATCATGGCCCCGCCAACCTTCCCGATAACAACACCTTTCCGTCATCAGACCCTTGCTGTCGTCACATACCTGGCTGCAGACCCAGTCAAAGCCCGCCCACGATGTAGAGCAGTTTAGTGAACCGGCTAGCCAAAGTGAGTACAAGGGCGCCCAGCCTCCTCTCGTTGCTCATCTCCTTCACTCTGACGGCAGCCTGTGTGCCCGTCGGCGGACCCGTAGCACCCGCAGTCAATGTCTCCGTTCAGCCCCATCGTAGCCCGCCGCATCCCTGCCAGAATCGCTTCGTCGCCCACACGCTCGACCACGTCACCACCATCGAGGGCGAAGTCGTCCGCACCTACGACAGCAACGGCGCCGGCCTCGCCGTCAACGACCTCGACCGCGACGGCGACCTCGACGTCGTCGTCAACAACCTGCTCGCACCATCCATGATCTACGAAAACCGCCTCTGCGGCGGCAACACCCTCACAGTCGACCTCTCCTGGCCCGCCAGCAAAAACACCCGCGCCACCTCCCCCTTCCCCCCAAAGCTCCTGTAGGGGCAGGCCTTGTGCCTGCCCTGGCGCCACCCGCGCCACCTCCCCCTTCCCCCCTCACCGCCCCCGTAGGGGCAGGCCTTGTGCCTGCCCTGGCGCCACCTGCGCCACCTCCCCCTTCCCCCCAAAGCCCCTGTAGGGGCAGGCCTCGTGCCTGCCCTGGCGCCACCCGCGCCACCTCCCCCTTCCCCCCTCCCCGCCCCCGTAGGGGCAGGCCTTGTGCCTGCCCTGGCGCCAGCCGCGCCACCTCCCCCTTCCCCCCTCATCGCCCCCGTAGGGGCAGGCCTTGTGCCTGCCCTGGCGCCAGCCGCGCCACCTCCCCCTTCCCCCCTCACCGCCCCGTAGGGGCAGGCCTTGTGCCTGCCCTGGCGCCAGCCGCGCCACCTCCCCCTTCCCCCCTCACCGCCCCTGTAGGGGCAGGCCTTGTGCCTGCCCTGGCGCCACCCGCGCCACCTCCCCCTTCCCCCCTCACCGCTCCCGTAGGGGCAGGCCTTGTGCCTGCCCTGGCGCCACCCGCGCCACCTCCCCCTTCCCCCCTCACCGCCCCGTAGGGGCAGGCCTTGTGCCTGCCCTGGCGCCACCCGCGCCACCTCCCCCTTCCCCCCTCACCGCCCCTGTAGGGGCAGGCCTCGTGCCTGCCCTGGCGCCACCTGCGCCACCTCCCCCTTCCCCCCCTCACCGCTCCCGTAGGGGCAGGCCTTGTGCCTGCCCTGGCGCCACCCGCGCCACCTCCCCCTTCCCCCCTCCCCGCCCCCGTAGGGGCAGGCCTCGTGCCTGCCCTGGCGCCACCTGCGCCACCTCCCCCTTCCCCCCTCACCGTCCCCGTAGAGGCAGGCCTTGTGCCTGCCCTCGTTCTCCCACAAGCATCGCACTCGCCCTCCCCAAACGCCACCGTACTCTGAATTCCCCAACTGATCTATACCACCCTAAATGCCTCCAGCGCGTCCCAAAATCCATTGCACATCTCACGAAATTCCTTGACCAGGCCTTTGAAACATGTTATTTCGATTCCCGCCATCTCCACCAGTGTAGAGGGGCGATCCGGGTTTATGACCGGGTCGCCTCTTGATTTCCAGGGATGAGCCGAGCTGCCTTGGCCCTTTCACGGCAGAGCACTGGAGAGGCAGCAACCCATCTTCCAATTGAAGTGCGCGACGCACACACGGAGATTCCTTGGCGCCAAACAATCGCAATGCGCAACCAAATCGCGCACGCGTACCTGGGGCTGGATGACGACGTTATCTGGGACATTTTTCATACCGACATCCCAATTCTATTGCCCGCTCTGCGGAAACTGCTCGCAACAGCGATCGAAAATAGCACGTAGATTGGGAGATTGAATCTGAAGGCGCAAAAGGAGACTCCCGCCGCTAAACAACGGACTTTAGACCAGTGATACCTTCATAGGGTGGTATAATGCAGGTTAGCGCATTTCTATGAATCGGGCAGGCAACACTACTCACAATCGGATGCCCCGTTCGGACCGGTGTAAGATTTGAAGTTGGGGAGTGTGACTAATGTTGACTCGGCTGCGTTTGGAGAACTTCAAATCCTGGAAGGACACTAGAGATATCGCTCTCAGGCCGATTACCGGCTTTTTTGGTGCAAATAGCTCAGGTAAGTCTGGTTTGATACACGCCCTTCTACTCCTGAAGCAGACAGCCGATTCGGCAGATCGGGGGATCGTCTTTCAATTTGGAGGGGCGGCAACCCGCGTTGACCTGGGTGATTTCGCAACCGTGGTGCACGACCACGAAACGGATAACGCGCTGGGGCTCTCACTTGACTGGCGAACTGAAAAACCCATTGAAGTCACGGATACGGACAAAAAAAAGAGAGTCACTCAAAGCAATGATGTCGGATTTCAGGTTGTCTCAAGGTTGGAGGGGGCCGGCGCGCGTGAACGGTTAGTCGTGGACAGAATGTCCTATCGCGTGGGGGAAGCAGTATTCGAGATGAGACGGGGGACTGGAAGCAAGTATAGGCCATTCATAGAGAATGCGGACTTCGAGTTTATCCAAAAGACGGGAAGGCCTTGGGTTGTTTCCTCTCTGGTCAAATGCTACGGATTTCCGGACACGGTTCGCGCCAACTATCAAAATGCCGGGTTTCTGACCGATCTTGAATTTGCTCTGGAAAAACGTTTAGAAGACGTCTATTACCTTGGTCCCCTGCGCGCCTTCCCTCAGCGGTTCTATAATTGGTCCGGCGGACAACCCACTGATATGGGACAAGCTGGAGAGCTGGTCGTGGATGCGCTGCTGGCGGCCCGCCAGCGAGGGCTAAAGATCAGCCCTGGATATAGGAAGCACCGACTTGCCCTGGAGCAGTACGTTGCTCGGTGGCTGCAGAATCTCGGCTTGATCCACGACTTCCGCGTCGTACCTGTTGCCGAGGGAAGTAGCCTTTTTGAGGTGAAGGTGCGAATGAGCCCGAAAGCGGCTGATGTGCTCATAACCGACGTCGGATTCGGCGTATCGCAAATCCTGCCGGTGCTTGTCCTCTGCTTCTACGTGCCAGAAGGATCGACGGTCGTCCTGGAGCAACCTGAGATTCATCTGCACCCAAGTGTCCAATCCGGCCTCGCTGATGTTTTCATCGACGCCTGGCGCAAGCGGGGCGTACAGATTCTGGTCGAAAGCCATAGCGAACACCTCCTGCGCCGACTTCAGCGCCGCATCGCTGAAGAGGCGCTCTTTGAGCATGACGTCGGCCTTTACTTCTGCTCTGCTGCGGATGGTGTCTCTAAACTCGAGATGCTAGAGGTTGACCTGTTAGGCAATATACGCAACTGGCCCCAAGACTTCTTCGGAGATCAGTTCGGGGAAATTGCAGCCATGAGCGAAGCAGGACTCAAGCGCCGTCAGAATGCCAACTGAAAATGAACAGTTTCGAGGTAGTTTTGGATACCAATGTTGCAGTCACTGCCAATTTCATGGCAAGCCAAGCCGATCTTGTGTGTGAAGAAGCTTGCATTAGAGCAATTAGGCAGGTGCAAGCAGAGCGCAAAACACTACTCGACGACCAAGGCTTGATCCTGGAAGAGTACCGAAGGAACCTGAGTCACTCCGGCCAGCCCGGCTTGGGCGATGCCTTTTTTAAGTGGCTGTGGGAAAACCAAGCGCAACCTCAGAGGTGCCGAATAGTGCCCGTGACAGTCGATGCCAGTCGAGGATTTGCAGAATTCCCGAAGGATCCCCGCCTCAGCACATTCGATCGCTCTGACCGCAAGTTCGTCGCTGTTGTAAGAGCAAGCGGTACGCTCCCTGACCTTTTGAACGCCACAGACAGGGACTGGTGGTATGATCGGCAGGCGCTAAAGGAAAATGGCGTAAATGTCGTTTTCCTTTGCCCGGAACTGGTGAAACGGGTGAGATGACATGAGATGTAAGCAGCCTAAGACGACCAATTCCGCGTAAGAGAACAGGTTTCAGCTGGTCGAAATTATCGCGACCGATATCCTCTGCTCAAATCCTCAGCTCCAAGTAAGCTATTTCCTCCTCGGACAGCTCGATCTCGGACGCCTCGACGTTTACCCGAACCTCATCGGTGTTACGCGCCCCTGACAGCGCGTGGATGCCTTCAGGCTGGTTGTAGACGTAGGCCAAAGCAATGTGGGGCACGGTGACGCCCTTGTCCGCGGCCAGCTCCTGCACGCGGTCGTGGCGCTTGAAGTTTTCCTCTTCGCAGTAGACCTTCACAGCGAGCTGATCATACGAATCGGTAAATGTGTCAAGGTTGTCGCGACGGAAGCGGCCGCTGAAGAAGCCGCCGGCCAGACTGGACCAGACAAATAGCCTTACACCATTCTCGCGACACCAGGCGCGCGCGCCCTCACCGGCCGGCCCGCTGACGCTGACGCAGTCGGGCCAGGGCGGCTCTATCTGTACGGCGAGGCTGAACTGGGGACTGCTGACGACGAAGGGGGTCAGACCGTTCGCGGCGGCGTACTCGTTGGCCTCTTGCAAGCGCTCGGCGCTCCAGCTGGATCCCCCGTAGGCGTCGATCTGGCCGGCCTCCTTGGCTGCGTGCAGTGTCTCGACGATTGGGCCGACAGGCTTTTCGGGATCGTCCTTGTGCAGCACGTAGAGATCGATGCTGTCCACCTTGAAGCGCGCCAGACTGTCGTGGAGGTCGGACTGGATGTCGTAGGGCGTGACCCGTTTTCGGTCCTCGCTTTGGTGGGCGCCTTTGCCGAGGATGACGATCTCGTCGCGCAGGCCGCGTTCGTTGATCCATTGACCGACTGCGCGTTCATTGTCGCCGTCGCCGTAGATGTGGGCCGTGTCGAGGCAGTTGCCGCCGGCAGCGTGGAAGGCGTCGAACACGGCGAAGGCGGTGTCGAGAGCCTTGGCGTCTATTCACATCGTTCCCTGCACGAGGCGGGAGACCGGCTTGTCAATACCGGGAATGTTGGAATAGAGCATGTAGGGTACTCCTGAGTGGTTGGTGCGGACGTTTGGTCGCCCTGGTGATGTTGGACTTTGAGCGTGAATTCTATTCTGCCTTTTTTGACAGCGCAAGAAAGTACGACGGCCCCCAAATGAGCCGCTTGACTTTCCTATCCCTAGACTGTAAAATCCCGACGGAACGAACAAAACGGCTGGCGGCCCCCTGCCCTCTCGAGTCCGAACAACCCGGACCCGCGCCACACAACACCAGCTAATCCAATGGACTCATCCTTCAAAGTCATTTTCTGAATCCCTTCAGGCACTCGAGGAGAACCCGCAATGACAACAACAATCAGCCGCCGCTCCATGCTCAAGTGGATGGCCGCCGGCAGCGCCACCGCAGCCTTGGCAGCCTGCGCCATGCCCGTCGCAACCGATACCGGCAGCGACGAAATGGCCGACATGGAAGAAATTACCATCGGCTGGGCCAGGCATGGCTCCGAAGGCGACGTACCTACCGAAACCGGGCTCGCCGAGCTCTTCAAGTCCAAGCATCCCGGCGTATCAGTCGAACCCCTCGTCCTCCCCTGGGGTGACTACAATACCAAGATCCCCGTCATGGTCGCCGGCGGCACCGCGCCCGATACCTTCGGCTGCCACCCAGCTCTCATGGCCGAAACACACACCGCCGGCGGCTCCATCCCGCTGACCGACTTCATCGATGCCTACGGCGCCGACCTCAACTACGATGACGTCGTCTATCACGGCGACGCTCTCTTCGACGGCGTCGTCTTCGGCCTGCCCCAGAAATCCTGCACACACCAGCTCCGCTACAACAAGACCCTGCTCCAGGAAGCCGGCATGCCCCTCCCCGGCGAACTCTACTGGGAACAGGGCGCCGACGGCTGGAACTGGAATACCTTCATCGAGATGGGCAAAGAGCTCACCAAGGACCTCGACGGCGACGGTGAGACCGACCAGTACTTCTACGGCGGCTCCGGCGGCACCAACCAGCTTGCCCTCATCCGCGCCGCCGGCGGCGAAGTCTTCGACGAAGCCGTCTCCACCTGCACCATCAACAGCGCCGATGCCGTCGAAGGCATCAAGTTCATGGCCGACCTGGTGCTGGAGCACAAGATTCAGCCTCCGCCCGAAATGCAGGCCAACGAGCTGGGCATCAACTTCAACACCGGCAGAATCGTGATGGCCGGCGGCACCACCTGCGACTCCGTCCGCGACCTGCGCGAAGGCTACGAGCTCCCCTTTGAGTGGGATTTCGTCCTCGTCCCCGCCGGCAAGGCCGGCTTCCGCTGCTGGGGCGATACCGATCAGATCGTGGTCTCCTCCGCCAGCGAGTACGCCCAGGAAGCCTTCGACTGGGCCGTCTACCGCAGCAGCCTCGAAGCCTGGGAAGAAGGCTACGACAGCGGCATCACCCTCGCCTTCTCCGACGGCCCCACCCGCTACTCCATCTTCGAGTCCAAGGCCTATACCGAACCGCTCGGCGCGCTCGACATCCCCATGATCCGCGAAGGGTACATCAACACCATCCCCAACCCCTTCGTCCCGCGCAGCCCGCAGCCCTACCGCGTGCTCTTCACCGTCATGACCACCGAGGTCGACAACGCCCTGCGCGGCGCCAAGTCCGCCCAGCAGGCCGCCGACGACATGTGCGCACAGATCGAAGAAATTCTGGCCGAAAACGCCTAGTAGTCCTACTGCCGTCCGCACAGGCGGCCCCCTGAAGGGACGTGGAGCGCGAAGCCCCCCGCCTCTCGTCCTCCCTGAACCTGCTATCGCCGAGCCTGATACCTATGAGTCGGTCCCTGATACTGGGCAAGAGCAGACTCTACTGGAAAAACGTCTTCGAAGGCTACGCCTTCATCTCCCTGTGGATCGTCGGCTTTGTGGTCTTCACCGCCGGCGCGCTCCTCGGTTCCTTCTCCATCAGCCTCACCAAGTGGAACATCGTCGGCACACCCGAGTTCATCGGCCTTGAAAACTACCAGAAGATGTTCGAAGACGAATTCTTCTGGCAGTCCCTCAAAGTGACAATCATCTTTCTCCTCAACGTACCGTTGAATCTCGCATTGGGCCTATTCCTGGCCATGCTGCTCAACCAGAAAATCCGCCTCATCGGCTTCTTCCGCACACTCTTCTACCTCCCCAGCGTGACCGCCGGCGTCGCAGTCTCCCTCCTCTGGATGTGGATCTTCAATCCCCGCTTCGGCGTCATCAACGTAATGCTCAAGGGCATCGGCATCAAGGGCCCTGCCTGGCTCGGCAGTGAGACCTGGGCGCTGCCCGCCCTCATCGTCATGAGCGTCTGGGGCGTGGGCGGCGGCATGCTCATCTACCTCGGCGCCCTCCAGGGCATCCCTACCACCTTCTACGAGGCCGCTACGCTCGACGGCGCTAACGCCTTCCAGAAGTTCCGCCGCATCACCGTACCCATGATCACCCCCGTCCTCCTCCTCAACCTGATCATGGGTATAATCGGCTCCTTCCAGGTCTTCACCCAGGCCTTCATAATGACCAACGGCGGCCCCAACTACGCCACCCTCTTCTATGTCCTCTATCTCTACCAGAACGCATTCCAGTGGTTCAACATGGGCTACGCCTCCGCGCTCGCATGGGTTCTCTTCCTTGTGATCCTTGCCTTCACCTTCCTCATTCTGCGCACCTCCTCCAGCTGGGTCTACTACGAAGGCGGTTGATGAGATGGCTCAACACAGTCTCGAACAAAGCAACCTGCAGCCTCTGCTCTCTTCCCTGTCAAGCCTCTGGCAGAGCCGCCGCCGCCAGGACCTCGTGCTCAAGACGGCCGTCTATCTGGTCCTGCTCATCGGGGCCTTCGGCGTCATGCTGCCCTTCTTCTGGATGATCAGCACTTCCCTCAAAAAACCCGGCACCGAATTCACCTTCCCCATCGAGTGGATTCCCGTCCCGCCTCGCTTCGGCAACTACCAGAATGCGTGGACCATCCTCCCCTTCAACCAGTGGCTTTTCAACACAATTCGCATAACAGGCCTCTCCATCCTCGGCCACATCGTCTCCTGCGCCATCGTCGGTTTCGGCTTTGCCCGCATCCGCTTCCCCGGCCGCGACGCCATCTTCCTTCTCGTCCTCGCCACCATGATGCTGCCCTATCCATCAATCATCGTTCCGCTCTTCATTCTCTTCAAGGAGCTGGGCTGGATTAACACCATCCTCCCCCTCGTCGTCCCCACCTTCTTCGCCACCAGCGCCTTCTACATCTTCCTCCTGCGCCAGTTCTTCATGACCCTCCCCCTGGAGCTCGACGACGCCGCCCGCGTCGACGGCTGCAGCACCTTCGGCATCTTCTATCGCATCTGCGTCCCCCTCATCAAACCTGCCCTCGGCATCATCCTAGTCTTCTCCTTCATGCACCACTGGAACGACTTCCTCGGTCCCCTCATCTTCCTCGGAGACCTGGACCAATACACCCTCGCCCTCGGCCTCCGCTTCTTCCAGGGCCAGCACAGGGTCGAGTGGACCCTCCTCATGGCCGCCTCCCTCATCATTCTGTCGCCCTGCATCATCCTCTTCTTCATCGCCCAGAAAAACTACATCCAGGGCATCGTCATCACCGGCGTCAAAGGCTGACCCGCCCCCACAGTCCGTCGCCGGATCGAGCCCCCGTGAATCTCCGCCAGCGAACAATCCCTAGCCACTCTGCGTTCAACTCTGAGCCAGCGCAGGCGCCTCCTCTGACCACTGACCACTGACTACTGACCACTGCAGTTCCGGGCGGTCGGGCCTAGTCGGCCCTCCCTTGTGCGGGGGCTCCGCCCCCGCAACGCCCCCTCTCCTACAACACGCCTCATCGACCTGGTGTCGATATTGGTGACAGGTGCCTATTTGAAGTTGTCCAGCCAGACCACGTCCCGCCAGTCCCCTCACATCCCCGCAGGGGCCGGCCTCGTGCCTGCCCTTCCCCTCCCTTACGCGTCGCCTACTCCGTCCCACCCCTCAACCTCCGGTAGGTGCCGGCCTTGTGCCTGCCCTGTGCCTCTCAAAAAACAGCGGCAAACAATCTCAGCCGCGGCCAGCTTCAACTTCCCGCCGGAAAGTCTCCCCCTCAAATATGGACTGCATCCGCCTCAGCCCCATCTGTTTGACTATTGAATTGCCAGTCGGTATACTCATTTGACCACTGTTCTTCCATAGACAGCGCCTACAACGTTGACCGCTCGCCCGCCCCAACCTAGAGTCAGGGCACCTCTCAAGACCACGACCGCGTGAAGGAGAACCAACGCATGCCCGCCGAAGACAGCAGACAAGTCCGCCCCACGCCCCAGTCCGGAAACGGACGCCGGCCCCGCGGATCATTGTTCATTTGGATGGCTGCGCTGTTCGCCACAGTGGTCTTGACCGCCTGCGTCATCGTCAATCCCCCGCCCGCGCCAACGCCAACACCCGTCCCGACGCCAACACCAACCCGCCAGACGGTTATCGACGTAGTCAGAGTCGCCGAAGGCGGCGACCCGCCCGTGATCGGGCAAACCGTAAAAGTCGCCCTGACCCTCGACGAGGACACCTACACCGACCGCTCACGCTGGCAGTGGGAACGCTCCGACGACGGCCTCACCGGCTGGCGCGCCGTACCCGGTGCCAGGCTGACCGACTCCTCCCTCTACGCTCCCGTAGCCGCCGACGAAGGCAAATACCTCCGCGCCTCCGTCAACTATGTCGATAGCGACGACGAAGGCAAGACTGCCCTCAGTCCTACCGTAGGTCCTGTGGTCACCGCCGAAATCGACACCGAAACCGTGGAATTCGCCTTCGGCAATGACCCCGCCGTTGTAAGCCGCGCCGTACGCGCCCGCCTGACTCTCTCCGATTCCGATTACAGCGAACTCGGCCGCTGGCGATGGGACCGCTCCGATAACGCCCTCCGCGGCTGGTCCGACGTCACCGACTACGACGCAGAAGATGCCTCCATCTTCACGCCTTCCTCTCTCGAGAACGGCAAATACCTCCGCGCCTCAGTCGTCTACAAGGACTCCGAAGGTGACTACAAGAGAGGCTTGAGCCAGACTATCGGCCCTGTCACTGCCGTCGACACGGTCGCAGACGTAGTCAGATTCTCCGCGGGCGCCGACCCGCCCACGGTCGGCACTAGGATCGAGGTCGAACTCACTCTCCCCAATAGCGACTACAGTGACCTCGGATCCTGGAAGTGGGAGCGGTCCAACGATGGTCTCGGCAAGTGGGAAGACATCACCGACTACGATGCCGCAAACTCGGCCAGATACACGCCCACCAGCGCCGACGAAGGCAAATACCTGCGCGCCTCCGCCCTCTACGTCGACAGCGAAGACGAGCGCAAAAGAGCCCTCAGTCAGACAATCGGCCCCGTCGTAGAGTGATCGGCGCCAACCACTTACAATCTACCTGCCGCCGCCCGATTCTGCATGACCCTGCCGCGCGCCCTTCGCTTTCGCTCGTGGGACGATAGAGAGCGAGTAGCCCCTTTCACGCAAGTCTGACCACACTTCATCTCTTCGAGCCGCTATCCCCTCCCGAAGCTCCAAATCGAGAAGGACGCCATCTGCCTGAAGCCGGCGCATTCTCGCCCACGGGCTTCCATCTGCCTGTCAAACCCTCTTACAAATCAGTATGCGAATTCCATTACGCCCCCCCTACGATCCGTCAATTTGTTGGAGACGTTGACGGTTCGTAGCCATCCTGTCGAAGTAGACGCCGAGTCCCGAATTACCCCCGCTTCAACGCAAATAGAGAGCCTCTACCAGAGTAATTTCACGACGTCCTGACCCATAAACTCGCGTCTCTTTCGAAGGAAAATTTGCAGTGGTTGGATTTACAATCCAATACCCAGCTACTATACTGAAAACTAGACCTACGCGCTGGAGATTCCTTATTTGAGCCGAAATTCTAAGGCCGACCTATTCGTAGCAGCAACATCATTTTGGAGCCCCGGACTCATTTAGCCAGGAGGATGATAGAATGGCGAACTTGCCAATGAGAGAAGTAAATCGCGTTCAGATGGTCTTTCGTGTCTTTTTGCATGTTATCTTGCGCATGAGCTTTGTCATGTTGCGCCTGTTGATTAACAAAATCTCCCTGGCCATCTTCGGAGTGTTAATCGTCGCGGGCGCAATTGTGGCCGCCATGAGTATGGCGCCCCCGCCAAAGTCCTCCTCCGGCCAGGTCGAGCAACACTCCATGGAGGAGCTTACTGTCCAATTTGAGACTGCCCCCCTGCCCCTCTCCTTGCCGCTTCTCCATGTATCCTCCTACGATATCCAATGGACCTCCGTCGGCACAGGCGAGTCCTGGACGACTCAGGGCGAGATCTCGATCTCCGGCGTAACCGAAGGAACCGAAGCAGTCTCCTACACCGTCAAGGGTCTCGACCCCGAAAGAGTCTACCGCTTCCGCACGCGTGGCCGTAACCTCCTCGGCGCCGGCCCATGGTCCGATTGGTTCCCGTCCAACGGCCTGGTACCAGGCCCTGGAGCAACCGCTACCCCAGCGCCAACCGCTACGCCAACGCCAACACCGACCCCGCAGACCGAGACCAATACCGTCTACTTCAACACCGACCAGCGTCCCACCGTCGGAGAGGAAATCACAGCCCAGCTGTCTCTCTCGCAGGACTCCTACTCCAACCTGAGCGACTGGCAGTGGCAGAGCTCCGAGACCGCCCTCAGCGACTGGGATGACATCAACAATATCAACGTCGAAGACACCGCTTCCTACACCCCGACCAGCGATGATGTCGGCTCCTTCCTCAGAGTCTACGTCACCTACACCGACAGCGAAGGCGTCCTCAAGCGCGGCCTGAGCCCGACAATCGGACCTGTCCAGGAAGCAATAGAATAACGATTCGATCATAGCCTTAGCGCTGTTCCTCCTTGCGGCGCTGAATTGAACTCGGGCGGCACGGCACATCCCGACAATCACGGGACGCTGCGCCGCCCGAGCATTTCCCAGGCAAAGCCCCAATCAACCGACCCCCCCGTAGGGGCAGGCCTTGTGCCTGCCCTCGTACTCTCAGCCCCGCCGCCCTCCCCTACCTCCCCGAACCGCCACGTTAGGCGCAGGCCTCACGCCCGCCCTGTGCCTCTCAACAGATCCACTTCCCTCCCCAACACTGTCCTGCCCCCGTTTCCCAGCGCAGTTGCGCTTGCCCTCGACATGTCTTAGGATATGTATCGTTGGGTTCAAAATGGTAACCACAACCAATCCCGTAATTTACCCGGATACAAAGGGCGCAAAATGAGCGATCTTCAACTGCTGCAATATCTCTTCGACGTCCAGGGCTACCTGGTTATCGAAAACGCCCTCACCCCGTCTGAAGTCGAAACCCTCAACCGCCTCCTGGACGTGCAACAGCTCCCCGCCCCCGGTCAAACGCAACGCTTCGGCAGCGCACCCGACGGCCCCGGCTTCCTCGAGTGGGGCCGGCCCTTCGTCGATCTGCTGGACCACGAAACAATCATGCCAATCCTGCGCTTTCGCCTCGGCGACTGCTTCCGCCTCGACAGAATCTACGGCATGTACATGCAAGAATGCATGCCCCGCGGCCGCCTTCATGCCGACTACGGTGCTACCTCCCCGACCACAGGAGCAAACCCAGGCGAATACGTCCCATTTCGTGACGACCAGATCTACAACGGTTTCGTCGTCGTAACCTGGTGCCTCACCGACACCGGCCCCGGAAAGGGCGGCTTCTGCTGCATCCCCGGCAGCCACAAGAGCAACTACAAGCTGCCCCCACAGATCGACGAAGCCCCCGAAGACTCTCCCAGCGTCATCATCCCCGAAGCCCCCGCCGGTTCCGCCATCCTCTTCACCGAGGCCCTGACCCACGGCACCGCCGCATGGCAGGCGCAGCACGAACGCAGGGCCCTTCTCTACAAATACTGCATCTCACACGTAGCCTGGACGGCCCGGCGCGTCCAGCCCCCGCCCAATGCCGAACTGACGCCCCGTCAGCAGATCCTCTTTCGCGATCCAGGCGATCCCTACAGACACTTTCCCTCCCTGTTCGAAGAAGCAGTTGCCGTCTGACTCGGGCCAGAAAACACATCTCACAGAAATTCAGCCAACAAAAAACGGCGCAGCATCCCTTTTCTCCTTGGATGCTGCACCGCCCTGAACTTGTAGAGGTAAGTCGCTACTTCTCGGCTGTGATCTGCTGCTATGCCGGCTGCCGTAGCGTTTCCACTCTGCCCGGTCGGCCCCGCCTACCCGTCGGACCCGCTACTACGCCTCCTGCTCCTCAAGCAAGTGGGGCGGGATGGCATCCCCCTCCGGCCTTGGCAAAGGCTGCCAGTAACCGTCCGGGTCAACGCCGCGCGCAATGATCCCATGTCCTTTCTCCGGCTCCGGGCCTCGAACGTCCGCCGGAAAATAGCGGATCGTCAGACCGCAGCGCCGGCGGTTCGAAGGGTTCGGCTGCGAACCGTGCAGAAGCATGTCTGTATGCAGCGAAATCTGGCCCGCCTTCAATTCGACCGAAACCGGCTGCCCGTATCGCCCCGGCTCATGAACATGCTGGCTGAGCACGCCCTCCTCCTCGTCCGTCACCCATTCAAACGGAATGCGTCCCAGCCAGTGCGTGCCCGGAAACAGCTTCATCGCCCCGTTCTCCACGTCCACGTCATCAATTGCCAGCCAGGCCGTCACCACCTTGCTCGGCGTCAGCGCCCAGAACGAGGCATCCTGGTGCCAGTAAACCGACTTCACGTCGCTGGGCATCTTCGAAAAGTAATGCGTCATAGTACAAACGATGTTCGGCCCCAGGATATCTTCAACATAATCGAGAATCCGATCGTCCATGACCAGATCATAGATGCCTTCACAATGCGTATGCCAGGCATTGACCGAATAACTGTCAAGCCCGGCGTCCGACGCCATCTTCAACAGCTTATCGAAATAGGCGCGGTTGGCATCCGCCTCTTCCTCCGAGAAAAGGTCAATTGGAAACACGTACCCATGCTCATTGAAGTAGTCAATCTGCTCCGGGGTCAGTTTCTTCGGCTCTTTTGTCGTGGCGGGGAAATATCTGAGGTCCCGCTCCATCGTCGGATGTGCGTCATTGACTGCCATGATTAATTTCTCCTGTGACCTTATTATGTCGTTTCAAACTTCCTCACGCCCAGTCGAAACTGCGGGGAGGTAGAGTTTTTCTGTCTGGGAACAGGCCGAATCCTATCCAACCGGCAAGATTCTGTCAACTTCCCTGCCAATTTCACAGTCGGACAACCGCTCCCGTCTCCATCGACTCGGCAACGGCATCAAGAACCCGCATCTGCGCGATACTGCTTTCTGGTGATATCCGGTGAGCCTGACCATGCTCTAGACAGTCGCATAGATGATCCAACTGGTGCGTGAACTGATGTGTCGGCGGGAAAGCAATCGTCTCCACACCGTTCGCCGAATGGTACTCCAGCGCCACGTCCTGGTTCTCGTTATTCCATGCCTTGTCAATCCGCACAAGGCCCGCATCCCCGCAGATCTCCACGTACTGCGATGCCCAGCTGTCAAACCCCACCGACAACTGCGCCGTCCGTCCGCCGCTGAAGCCCAGCAGAATGTACGCCGCGTCGTCGACCTCGACACCCTTGGTCTGCACCGCGTAGACGGTCTCCGGCTCCTCGTCAAAAATGAAGCGTGCCTGATGAACGTTGTAACAGGCCAGATCATAAATCGCCCCCCCGCCTTTGGCGCGGTTCCAGCGCCAATTGGCTTCGGGCCGTCGGTTCCCCTGCGGAACGTTGGTACAGAACGTGCTCCGAACGTTCAGCACTTCCCCAATCCCGCCCTGACGAACGATCTCCTCCGCCTTCAGATGCATGGGGTGATGCCGGAACTTGAACGCCTCCGCCACAAAAACGCCCCGTTCTCGACAGGCAGCCACAAATGCCCTGGCCTCCGCCGCACTCTGGGTGAACGGCTTCTCACACAGGACCGCCTTCACGCGCCCCGATGCCGCCAGTTGGATGCCGGCCTCTGAATGCATTGCGCCCCACAGGCAGATTACAACAATGTCGTATTCACCTGCATCGATCATCTCCTCCATTGAGGAATAGACATTGGGTACCGAAAACTGCTGCGTAAAGCGTTCAAGAGCTTCCGGCGAGACATCACACACTGCCGTGAGCTCGGCCCTTTCCAGGTTTTCGCAAGCAGTTGCATGCCCGCGGGATATCCCACCGGTCCCCACCAGGGCGACACGAAATCTCCTCTGCGATCCGTTACTCATCCTCTGCTGTCCCTTTCATGTGGCGCCCACGATTGATGCGATGGGAGGGCCGGGATTCATCCAGTAGCCGTTTCTACGCGCGGGCAGAAAATACGCCGCAACGGCCACATGTGCTAACATTCCCCTCAACTGCCGAGTCGGAGGGCCCGTGCCTCTTGCTCGCAATCCAGGCTGTATGGCTGCAAGCATTATCACCCCAAAGAAAGGTTGACGCAATGAGAGTATTTGCAGGCGGAATCGCAACCGAAACAAACACGTTTTCGCCAATGCCGACGGGTATGCGCGACTACACCATCATCAGGCCCGATGACGACGTCGAGAAAGGCACCAAGCCCGCCTTCGACCAGTTCCAATCGGATACAGAGGCCCGCGGATGGGACTACGTCTTCGGAATGTCTGCCTATTCGCAGCCCGCCGGCATCACGACCCGCAGCACTTACGAAAGCCTGCGTGATGAGCTGCTTGAAAGACTGCAGGCCGCCATGCCCGTCGACATCGTTCTCCTGGGTCTCCATGGTGCCATGGTCGCCGAGGGCTACGATGACTGCGAGACCGACATCATCGATCGCGTCCGTCAAATCGTCGGCCCAGACGTAAAGATCGGGGTCGAGCTCGATCTCCACTGCGACGTCACCCAGGACATGATCGACACCGCCGACGCCATCGTTCTCTACAAAGAGTACCCCCATACCGATGTCGCCGCCCGCGCATCCGACCTCTTCAACATCATCGCCGATGCCGCCGAAGGCAAGACCAATCCCACAATGGCCCTCTTCGACTGCCGCATGATCGGCCTCTATCTTACGCCCTACGAACCTCTGCGCAGCTTTGTCGATGAGTTACTCGAAATGGAAGGCAAGGACGGCATCCTCTCCATCTCGCTTGTCCACTGCTTCCCCTGGGGAGACGTCCCCACCTGCGGCGCCCAGGCCTTGGCCATCACCGACGGCGACCCCGAACAGGCAGCACGTGTGGCTGAAGAGATCGGGCGCAGGTTCCATGGCATGCGCCGTGAGCTTGACCAAACCCCCTACTCAATCGACGAAGCATTGGAGCAGGCTCTGGCCGATCCAACCGGCCCCGTCGTGATCGCCGACCGCGCCGACAACGCCGGCGGCGGCGCCGCCAGCGACTCCACATTCATGCTCAAGGCCATGCTTGACAGGGGAATCGACAACGCCGGCATCGCCACCATGTGGGATCCCATCGCCGTCCAGGTCGCCATGTCCGGCGGCGTCGGATCGACCCTCGATTTGCGTCTGGGCGGCAAAATGGGCCCCATGTCCGGCGACCCCCTCGATCTGACCGTCAAAGTGACCGCCATCGCCGAAGACATGGTCCAGGAATGGCCGCAGCAGGGCGACCCTATGCGCATCCCCTGCGGAGATTCCGTTTGCCTCAACTGCAACGGCATCGACATCATCGTCAGCAGCAAGCGTGGCCAGCCCATGAGCCCGGATGTCTTCACCAACCTCGGCGTCGACGTGACGAAAAAGCATATCCTGGTCGTGAAGTCTTCCCAACACTTCTATGCCGGTTTCTCACCGATCGCTTCCCAGATTATCTACATGGCCGCGCCCGGCGCCGTCGCGCCCCGTTACACCGAGATCCCCTTCAAACGTGTCGACCTCCACAAGTACCCTTGGGTCGAGGACCCGTTTGCGTGAGGCCGCGTTCCCTCCGCAACAGCAACTGAAAGAGACTTGGACGAACACCGGATGGCCGAAGTGAGCTACGCAAGAGAGTCCCTGGTCGCGGCCCTCCGCGATCGGGGTATCTCCTATCTTGCCCCCAGCGACGCAGTCGCTAGCGAAGTTCTCGAATCGCACGAGCAGCTCATTTGCGCGCTGCTGCACCAGAACGATTCAAGGTTGCGCCTCGCGATCATACCGCTCCTCCTCCGTCATCCAGGAATCTCGGTCTCTGTCCCCGATCTGGCTGCCAGCCTTGACGATGTAGCCTCGCTCGACCTGCAAACTCTTTATATGGCCGCCGTCTACCTGCAGCGGAACTGGCGGTCTCGTCTGAGCATCTACCTCGACGATATGACTCTGTTACCCGACCTGTTTTCTCACCATATGGGTCTGCCTCTGCCCGAGGAACGATTTGGTAAGACCGGGCTGGTTGAACTGGCTGACGCGTGGCAAGCGCGTTCCCAGTACCCTTTCGAACGGTTGCAAGCAGTTAACAACACGTTTGAACTGTTTATAGGGCAGCTAAAGCTGGAGAAAGCGACCCAATCGAATGCGCCAAAGATGTGATCGCGAGGGCATAGAACGATTCCTTCAAAGCCTGGGGCGTCGATTCACAAGACCTGGACGACTATACCTGGTAGGTGGAACGACGTTGGTCTATGAAGGACTCCGCCAGCAGACTCTTGACATCGACATCAGCTTCGAAGTTGATGACCGGGATCACAGCGCGTTTGTCGAAGCAGTACGCGACTTGAAAGAACGACTCTCACTGAATATCGAAGAAGCCTCCCCCGCCGATTTCATCCCGCTCCCGTTGGGCTACCGTGAGCGAAGCCCCTTCATTGGCCGTTACGGACAGCTGGAGGTCTTCCACTTCGACCTCTACAGCACCGCTCTCAGCAAGATCGAACGGGGCACGGAGGGTGACCTTGATGATGTACTCTCGTTACTACGAAACGGGCGTATAGAATTCACCGTCCTGGCAGGTTACTTCGAGGAGATAATGGTCCGCTATGCAACTGATAGTATCAAACAGGATCCCGTAGAATATCGGAGGAAATTTGATATCCTGACAGATATGTGGCTAACCGGTTTTTCTCCAGGATAGCACAAAGTTAGCCCATCGAGTTGTCGGGACTGGAGTCCATTGGCAAGTCCCGCAGAGGCCGCGGACGAAACGGCCGTTCCGCCAACGCCTGTTCGTCCAGGTCAATCCCTAGACCAGGCCTTTCCGGAAGCGTGATGTAACTGTTCTCAACTTCGAACGACTGAAGCGAAATCTCCCTACCTACATCCTCAAAGTTGACAAAGTACTCCGTGATCAGGAAATTCGGCATCCCCGCCGACGCGTGCAGCGTGGCGGCCAGCCCAACCGTCGTGCTGTTGTAGTTGTGCGGCGACACCGCCACATGATAGGCCTCCGCCATTGCCCCGATCTCTCGTAGCTCAAGGATTCCCCCGCAGTTGCAAACGTCCGGGTTGAGAATGTCCGCCGCTCGCCTCTCAAATACCTCTCGAAACTCATTCTTGGTATAGAGTTCTTCCCCCGTCACAACCGGCAACGCTATCGAATGACGTACCTCAGACAAAGCGTCCAGGTCACGCGCCGAAACCGGCTCCTCGAACCAGAAAGGCGCGTACGGCTCCATCGCCCGCGCCGCCCGCACCGCATGCATCGGCGCCAGCCTGCGATGTACCTCGACCAGTATATCCACGTCAGGCCCCACCGCCTCGCGCACGGCCCGTACCCTCTCAACCGCCTCCTCCTCCTGCTCTCGGTCAATATAGGCCCGCCACCGACCGGGGAATGGATCAAACTTCAGTGCAGTGAACCCCCGCGCAACCACCGACCTGGCCTTTTCCGCCAGTTCTTCCGGCTCCTCTGCCCCGCCCCAGCCATTCGCGTAAACCCGCAACCGCCTTCGAGTCCGCCCGCCCAGCAAGTTGTAGACCGGCTGGCCTGCCGCCTTGCCCACGATGTCCCACAGCGCCTGCTCTATGCCACTGATGGCACAATACAGTTCCAGGCTACCGCGCTTACCCGCAAAGTCCGAGTACGCCGAAAAGACAAACTGCTTGATATCAAAAGGGTCCCGCCCGATCAGGTGTCGGGACAGTTCATCCATCTGCCGCTTGATGACGCGGTCCCGGTCCAACTGCGTGTACGCTTCGCCCCATCCGTGGATCCCTTCGTCAGTCTCTATCTTGACGAACAGCCAGTGCTTCGCCGAACCCGAATCCACCAGGAATGTCTTTACTGAATCAACTCTCATCTTGAGCGCCTTCTTCTTGTACGTTACGGAAAACAGTCGACTCCAGTGCCTTCGCCCACTCCCCGCAACTCTTCCCCCGCATCGTCGAGTCGCGGCTGCCGTTGCCGGTCGGAATTTCCACGCGGCGTCTTCTGCCGGCCCGCGTTTCCAGCAGATCAGGACCTTGGCTCAACCTTGCCCCGTCAATCGCAATCCGACACAGGAGTAAACGACAGTAACTGTGTCTGGAGCAATCTGCCCTCGGCTTAAAGGCTATACATATTGCAGCAAGAACGATTCTAAGGCGTCGGCGAAGGGCCCGGTGAGGTTGTGTTCATGTACTTCAGCCCGAAAGTCCACCCTGTCCTCTGCCTCGTAAAATCGATACACCTGCCGCGTCAATCTTTCGAGCTCGCTGAACCCGCTCATAGGCCACCACTGGTCGCCTAGGTTGGCTCGCACCAGCAGCGGGCGCGGTGCGATCGCCGCATGCAGGTGTTGAATATCGCAAACATTCAGTATGCCGAAAGGAAACGGCGACGAGTCGGCATTCGCGAAATACGATGCCATTTCGACCATATGAATCTCAAACGTGGTAGCCGCGCACAAAGGCGCCGCCGCGCAGAAACGTTCATCCAGCGCCGCCACCAGCCAGGTATCCATGCCCCCCTGGCAAAGCCCGGAAATAGCCACCCGGTTCTCATCGACGTCGGCCCGCGCCCGCAGGTACTCCCCGGCCCGCATCGTCTCCGCCGCCCGCAGGCCCAGCTGGCTCACCCCAAGGACATCGCCCATGCCCATCAGCAACGACATCCCCATATCCGCCTTGTCCTTCATCGGCGAAGTCTCACCAAAAGGCGCGTGGTCCAGGACCAGTACCACAAACCCCTGCTCTGCCATCCGCACCCCGAAGGCCTGGTACGCGGGCTTCCACTTGTCCTCCGGCCACCCGGGATTCCACACCAGTCCCGGCATCGGCGTCGCCGGCGGATTCGAAGGCAAAAACACAAATGCAGGGATAGCGTAGTCCTCGTCGACATAGACATCCACACGCTCACAAACAGCACTCGAACCGACCTGGAAGTGAGCACGAACCAAACTGTCTCGCAAAGGCGGAAACTCAGGAATTCCTATCGTCCTGGGCAATTCGGCCCTGAGCCCGTTCCGGTAAGACTCCCAGTCAGTTCGGCTCTCAAAGTCCTTTGGCAATTCCCCAGCCTTCTCCATCACCTTCTTCTGCAGCCAGCGAATGGCGTTCGTCCTTTGGCCCAGTGGCTCCCCCATCGCTCTTGAGCGGTCCACTGAACCATTCTCAGACAGCGTCGCTTCTTGCATGGCCGGTCTGTATGCAGTCATTAGATGTTCCTTGGTCTATGGAAGGCAGAACTGATCTGCCTTGAGGTCGGTAACAAACCCATGTCCCGGTGCATGGGTAATCATCAGTTCAGGTTTCGCCAGCAATGCAGCCTGCTGCGGCGTTACGCCGCAAGCCCAGAAGACCGGCATCACACCATTTGGAATGTCCGCCACAGGCTCCCCAACCACTGGGCATGCAAGATCGGCGCCAATCTCGCCCGGGTCGCCAACATGTATCGGCGCCCCATGATTAAACGGAAAACGGCTAGTCAACTGTGTTGCAATGATCGCCTGGCTCGGCGTCATCCAGCGCATAGTCACCACCAGCGGGCCCTCGAATCTCCCTGCGGAAACGGTCGGCAGATCCGTGTTCAGCACCCAGACCTCCTCTGACTTCGGAACGCCCGCCCGCTCCAACGCATCGTCGAACGTAAGGCTTGAGCCAATCAGAAACCCAACACTGTCATCCTTCCACAGAGCCCGGATGTCTCTCACATCTTCGCACCGGATACCATCCCGAAAGACAGCATAACGCGGCAGATCTGTACGCAGGTCAGCCCCCGGTGCACTCAAACGCGGCTCGGGCACGCCGCTGTCGGTTACTTCAATCAGTGGGCACGCCTTCGGGTTTCGCTGGCAGTAGACCAGAAAGTCGTATGCCTCCGACTCCTGCAAGACAACCAGGTTGCACTGAACATATCCGGGAACCTTGAATGCCGTTGTACCGGTCCACTCTCCCCGGCGCATGGCCGCCCGGGCCCTTTGAGCCTCATTCATACTCAAACACTACCTGTCTCGTTAACGAAATCTTGGGGAACACTCTGAACGGATTGTCGATGGCATTCAATGAGTGGGTCGCTGCATCAACCTGCCTTCGGCATTAAATGGCCGCCATCTTTACTTTTCTGTGTGTCCTCTCCCAGGTCACCTTGCGTATCGCAATCTCCGCAGATCAGTTTTACTGTAGTTTGGCGTCTTCAGTCATGAAGCGACCGTGTCCATGTGGAGGGCTCCACCCTGAGGACGCTTCCTTTGGTAGGGGAAGAGATGACCGGTTTCCTCGCCTTGATTCGCGAGCCGCGCCAAGCCTTCAGGAAACAAAACGTGTGACATCTCACAGGCTGCGGTTTTCCTCCGAGTACGCGAAATTCTCACCTCCGATCTGCCACACGCCCCGGAAAAGCGACCTCCGCTTGGGCGGCATCGCCTCAATGATCTCATGATCCAGGTTCAGCCGGTGCCACTGCGCCCACAATGAATTGTAACAATTGAATACCGCACAACGAGGATTGTCTGGGTTGGTCCAGTCATTTGCAGCGTGCAGAAGGCTTTCGGTAAAGATCACCGCCGACCCAGCCGGACAGCTGTAGTCCTCCATCATCTCCCTGATACTCTGTTCCCAGGAAGAGTCGCTGACGTTGGGGCGGTAACGGTCCGGCCCTCCGTAATTGAAATGGGACTTGTGCGACCCGCTGAGAAACGATGTGCCTCCCTGCCCGGCCTTCACCTCCTCCAGCTCCCAGACAACACGCGTCAGACCGGCGAATATCTTCCCGCCGGCCGCCTGATAGCGCATCGCGTTGGCCTGTTGCGGCGGTCGCACCACATGCGGCATTCCGCCGTCCCTGCGCTCCGTCTTGCTCCAGCCAGGCGGTCGGATCGTGATAAATGAATTCTCGCAGCGAAAAGCGTAGTAGTCGTCCGCCAGAAACGGTTCCTCTGACAGGATCTCACTCAAAATGCCAACGATGGCCGGGTGGTCAAGCAAAGTCTGCAGTGATCCTTGAAACGACTGTCTGGGATTGATTGCCTGCTGCTGCCTCACTGAGTCAACTCCGTAGGCCTCTGCCTTCATCGTGCGAACTTCCTCCTGCGTAAGCACGCCCGGCAACAAGATCCAACCCCGCAAGTCAAAGAAGAATTTCTGCTCCTCAGTCATCGGAACTGGATCTCTATCAGTTTTCTTCATCGCAGATTCTCCGTAATCTCCCTGATAAGTTCTCAAGCCTGCCTGAATCACATGCAGGATTCGCTCACTCCCCCTCCCGGAACACGCGGTATGCCTGAAAGGACTGTGGTTGCTGAAAGGCTATTCTCTTCATCTTGATCGACAATACGGGCGGCCAGCAAACCTGGTCGTAGGGGTGCATTTGGGCTGCTCGAAAGGTTCATTCAGGGGAAGGCACGTCAGATCATAGTTGTGGGCCAGGGCTGTGTCAAGCAAGAAAAAGACTGTCCCTCCAGAGGCCCCGGGAAGTCCTAACAGCGATTGCAAACCTTGGCCAGTAGAGTTGCATCCGTTTGGTCAGACTCAGGAAGAAATCGCACTGCTTAGGAGATGGTTTCAACCACATCTGACCCCGAAAAACCATTTGCCAGTTTCTATTGGATAAGTTACATTCAATATGCCTCCTGTTCTTGTCAGTCACTCTGCTACTCCAGGTAGCCGCTCTCCACCTGGTAGCTGTTTGCTCCTCGAAAAGTCTGGCATAACGCAGGCAACGCCGTAAAAAATTTAGTCTGGAAATTCCCCTCTCCGGCGAATGTGCTGCCTGGCAAGGCTGTCCTTACCTGCCCCAAAAATTGACGCCAACCTGTAACGCGGCGACCCTTTCGGCTCGATGCTGGCCTTATGAATTAGTGCAATGACTGCACTTAGCGCTGAATGATAACAATATCTTGAGAAAGGAACGTCTGATGAAAAACGCCCTCCTCACACTCCTGTTACTTGCGTCGCTCCTCTTGGTCCCTGCAACCAGCCTCGGTGCGACGCCAAATCAGGAAATTCCCTCCGATCCTCCCATGAGTGTCACTGTCCTTGGTTACGGTGCTGCGTCGACCGCGCCGGACAGTGTCAGCGTGAATCTGTATATTGGCGATCAGCCCTCATACGGCCCTGCAGGCCCGGAGCTGTCCTTCGTCGAGCCCACCGACCTTGAGGAAGTTAGTGATTTCTTGATCGACCACGGCATTGATGTGGAAACCATCGAGATAAACTACCTCAGCCAAAACTATGCCTATGGGCCCTCTAGTTTCGCTGGTGAAGTTGCCTTCACTTTCAATGAACTGGATCGACTACTTTCTCTGATGCAGGAAATCGTGGACGAAATGGAGGGTAGGCGGGGACCAACGATTCAGGGGGCGAACATGGTGTTCCGTGTCGAGGACTGCGCCGCCCTGGAGTTGGAGGCAATGCGTGCGGCACTCGAAGACGCACGACAGCGTGCGACGAGAATGGCCGGCCTTCTGGAGATGTCGCTCGGCCGCGTCATTTCAGTCTCAGAGGACGTTTCCCCCGTCGGCGCTATCCGACCGGCAGGAGGCTGCATTGCCCATGCTGGGCAAACGGCCACCGGCGGCTACTATCTGATGGGAACGCCCAGTTCACTGGCCAACTCCCCATCAGAGGTCGAAGTGGCTATCATGATTAAGGCCACGTTCGCTCTGGAGAAGTAAGGAATGACTGGGGCTCGACCGGCCTCTGCCTTTTGGGGAGCGCGGGCGAGAAGCACGCGCTCCCTTCTCCCTCAACCCCTCTTATTCATCAAAGTTCCCCCAAGAAAAGAGCAGCAACTCTCAACTAACTAACGGATTACGTGTCCGGCTGGGGTGCAAAGGAGTAGGCAATGAACGAACGCGAGAAATTCATGTTCGACCTGCAAGGTTTTCTCAAGGTCGAAAACTTCCTCACTCTTCTTGAAGTACAGGAACTTAACAATGCCTTCGACGCCAACTGGGACAAAGCGATTCCTGACCCCAATTCGAACCCCGATGGGGACATGGCGGGAGACATCCCACGCGACTACTTCAGCGGAATGCTGACATGGGACAAACCTTGGTGCCAGCCCTTCCGCGATCTGCTGGCCCATCCAAAACTGCTCCCCTATCTGAACACAATGTTCGGCCGCGGCTGGAAGATGGACCATGCACCCTTTATGCTGGCTGCAACGACGGGGACGGAAGGGCTTCGCCTGCATGGGTCAACCAGCAGAGTGTTCGACGGCACGCAGCACTACAGCTATGCCAATGGCCAGATGCGTTGCGGCATGATTGTCTGCCAGTTTCAGTTGGCGGACGTGAATGAAGGCGACGGCGGGCTCTGCGTGATTCCCGGAAGCCATAAGGCCAACTTCCCCATGCCTGAGGATATTGCGCGCTACGAAAAAAACCGTGAACTGGTCTACAATGTGCCCTGCAAAGCCGGCGACATGGTCATCTTCAACGAGGCCACCATTCACGGGACCCTGCCCTGGAGGGCCAAGCAGCAGCGTCGCTCGCTCCTCTACCGCTTCTCGCCCAACTACCTGCACTTTGCCGGCGGCGTCTACGAGACCTCAATGCCCGACTGGGTGGACGAGTTGACTCCCGCGCAACAGGCAGTCCTGGAGCCTCCCTATATCTACGACCGTCCCATCATCGAAGATGACAGCGTTTCGATAATTCGCCCAAAGCGCGTGCGTCCGGATGGCACCATCAGAGAAGAGTGAAAAGTCCGCTCCCGCCGCTCTACGTTTCGTGCCATGACATTCCTTCGCCGCGCACAAGTGTTGCGCGGCGTTCGTATTCGCCTGGCCACTCCGCTTCCAGTTCCCCCGTCTCGACCATAAGCCTGAGTGGATTGACACGCGTCTTCAACGGCAGGTAGATCCGCTGCCGTTTTCGCGCCGACTCATACAGCGCCATCATCACCTCCTGCACAGCCCTCCCTCGCTCACCGCTGCTGATGGGGTATTCCACTAGCCCTTCGACCCAGTCAATCGCCTCCCGGCACTGCTGCGACCAGCAATCGCGCCAGGTCTCGGTCACCTCTTCCCATCCGTCCGTTGCCCCGTTCAAGTAGCGGACTGTACCAATCTCGAAATTGTAGCGGGCCGAAAGCCCCTCGGGCATGTGCATCGGCGCATCGGACGGGACCATTTCGTCAGGATGATAAGTCGTGCTGAGTTCCATGATCCCCTGCGTCCCAATCACTCGGCATCCCTGGCCCAAACCCTGAATCAGGTCTCCCATGATAAGGATCGTGGCGCCATTGTCACAAGCCGCCACGCCAAGGCAGGCATCCTCCGCCGGCAATCCGCGCTCCAGCAATTCTGTCGTGCGTTCGACCGCGCCCATCACCCACTCTACCTGCGGTTCATCCATGAGAAAGAGAGCCAGGCGGATATTGTGCGAGTTGGTATTGAGTAGATTTCCTCCCGCCTCCAGCTGTATCTGGACAACGCGGCCAATTGCCCCCTCCCGCAACAGTTCTCTCGCCTTCAACCACGTTGCGTGGTGAGGTCGCTGATACGCGATCACCAACTTGACGCCGTTCCGCTGGCACGCCGTCAACATCGCCTCCGCCTCCCCCAGGTCCACGGCCATCGGCTTCTGGCAGATGATCGCTTTCGGCTGGCGCGCCGCGGCCGCAATGACCATCTCCGCGTGCAGCTGGTGCCAGGAGCACACGTCGACGAAATCGAGTCGTTCACTGTCCAGCATCTGCCGGTAATCGGAGTAGCGGTGCGCCTCGGGGACCCCGAAGAATTCCCCGAACTCCCTCAAGGCGTCCGCATTGGAGTCGGCAATTGCCCCAATCTCGGTTGGTCTGCCCTCAACGCCAAGCCATGCCCTGGCATGGACTCGGGCGATAATGCCACAGGCAATGATTCCGGTCCGGTATGTTGCCATTGGATGCTCCATTTCGGGGATGAGTGACCCGATTTGACCTGCTACAAGGAAAACGAATTCAGTCCCAGCGTCATAGTCCCAGAATCAAGTCGTGCTCTGTCAGGTTGACCCCGGCTATTCTCCATTGGTCTGCAGTGCCTTCTCCAGGTCGGCCAAACTCGTAAACCAGCGTACCTGCCCAAAAAAATGGGCCAAACTGTCACTCTCCTCGCGCAGCCGCTCCAACATAGGGCCAATTGGGTTGGAGGAAGCCGCGCCTGTCCCATAGCTGCCGTTGAAAGCAAAGTAAGCCTGATTCAACACGCGCAAGGGGTATCCCTGCGCCACAAAATATCGCCTGCGCCCTTCCATGTACCTCTCCGCGGTCTCCACGTGCCCGGCTTCCAGCAACCTGTCCACATGCAGCCGTGTCTCCCGCATCTCCCGCCGGAAGTCGAACGCAAGTGGCCGCCCGTATCGCTCCCAGCGACCCTGCTCCAACTCGTATGTCTGCGCCCAAAGATCGGCCGTGCTGCAGGCGCAGAGAATGTCGTCGCTCGTCCCTGCCGCAGGATCCGCAGATGGCGCCGAAACGTCATAGAGCTGCCGCCATACCCGTTCACCGATTTCCACGCCAACAATCTCCGAAACCGTTTCATTGAGTGTTGTCGCCTCGTCACTGCTGGCGTAACGCAAACCCAGAGGGAAAAGAAACAGATAGTGGTGCACCCACTCATGCGCAACAGTCTCTAATACCCATCTGAGCGAACTGCTTTCTACAACCATCGCCGGGAAGACGGCCATGCCCCCAATCTGTGAAATATGCGCGCTCAAGCCCGTGTGGGCCTCGATTGTATGTTCTCTCTCCTCCAGCGTAACAGGATCATAATCGGCCTGCAGAACGCGTGAGTGGAGCGTAGAGATTCGGTCGCGCGGGCTTACGGTCAGCTTCAGCGGGGGTTCGATGAAGGCAAACTGCACAGGCGGCCAAACGAAGCCCAGCAGGCCCAGGTCAACTTCACGTATCTCTTCGCGAATCTGGTTCTGCAGGATTGCTTCTACCAGCGAACGATCAGCTGACTGCTGGCGCCGCAAACCGGCCAGTTCCAGACGCGCCTCATCAATCATCATCTCGCGTCCCGGTACAACTATGGCATCACCGGCCGGACCAGCCCACTGCATTGCCCAATCGGATGCCTTAACTGTATCTGATTCAGCGTCACCAGATGCCGCCGAAGCCTCTTCCGAAACCAGCCCGTCTAGTTCCGCCTCCTTTTCCGAGATCAGCTTCGCCCGCTCAAAATAGGCTCGCACCAGCCCTACCTGGGCTTCTTCATCAAGCCCGTCTTTCAGCGGGCTCTCGCCCCCAAAGACCGCCCTTCCCAGCGCATTCAACTCCCATGCGAAAAAGTTGAAATCAGGTAGGGCTACCGCTGACTTGATTATGTGGGCACGTGTGGGGATTGAACGCGGAACGCTGCCCCCGATAAGAAGCAGGGCCGCGAACAGCGCGATCGCCATCCAGAAACTACGCCTCAGAAGGGCCAGGTTGAGGAAACTGTAGGAGTCCGGTAGATTCAGGGAAGACACTATGAATTCAATTCTGTCCATGAGGCCGTCCATTGAGAGAACGATGTCCTCACCATTTTTCCCCCTGGCCTCAAAGCCAGGAGGCGACCTGTCAAGGCCTACTTTACCCTTGCAAGTCCCCTTAGCCGCATAGCAGCCCGGCCCAACTGCCTCGCCTCGGGTTGACCCACCAAGAGCAAGAAGCCAGCGTAGGCCAGGGCGCCGCCGCCACCGCAGACAACGATCCGCAAAAGGTCATTCGACAGCGAGGTCTCTCCTCCAGGGTTCAGCAGTGATAACAACCACGCCATCACAAGCGCCATTGCAACCGCCGCCCCGATGACCGACCCGAAGGACCGTACGGTCGGCCCGATTCCCCACTTTCCCCGGCCCTCCACCTTCTCCCCTGCACTATAGGGTCGCCAGCCCGTCGCAACATTCCCCAACTTCCAGTACAGCAACCCCAGCATTACAACAGCATGAGCGCCCTGCTTCGCTGTGTCCGCCCATACCAGACCAAGGAAGCCCAGCCCTTCAATCAGCGCCAGCGCCAAAACGGCATAAACCAGCACGCTGAGCACCCCCACCAGCGCCGGTAGCAGCGTATCGTTGCGTGCATAGAATGCATAAATCAGTGGAAAATCGATCGAAGCAAAAAGCGCCCCCACAAGATATACCTGCAGAGCCGAAACCACCTGCGCAGTGTCGTCCGCCGTGAACTGTCCCCGCTCAAACAGTAACCGCACCGTCGGCTCAGCCAGCAAGCCCAACCCTACGAGGAGTGGCACGATCATCACGAGCACCATGCGCAGCCCCTTAGCCAGCGTCGCACGGTAAGCCCCCTCGTCACCTGCGGCAAACTGTTGGCTCAGACGCGGCAGTGCCGCCAAGGAGATGGCAACGCTAATCATCCCCAGTGGCATCTGTTGCAACGTCGTCGCCTTGCTCATCCAGGCGATACTTTGTACCCCTGTACCGCTGGCAAGCCGCCTGTCTAGCCCAACCTGGAACTGCGCCACGATCAACCCGGCCGCGATCGGCAAATACAGCCGTACGATTCGCCCAAGCGCCGGATGACTCCACCTCACCGTGAACTTCAGTCCGGCCCGACGCAGGTCCCATGCCATCAATCCGAACTGGACCATGCTTCCGGCTAGCACACCTACCGCCAGGCTGACAATGCCCACGCGACCCGCCAGAAGCGGCGCGGCAACAACGATTCCTAAATTGTAGACGGCTGAGGCTAGGGCGGGCACACTGAATCGTTGGAGCGCAAAAAGGACCCCCGTCAAGAGACCGGCCATGGAGATAAACCAGACGACCGGCGCCATCAGCCTTACCAGTTGCGCAGTCAGCGGAAGCAGCGCGGGATCAAAGTCGTCAAAACCCCCCGCAAGCAGTCCGGCTACCTGCGGAGCAAAGAAGGCCATTAAAAGAGCCAGACCTGCCAGTGACACTACCGCAAGGCTGAGCAGCGCGCCCACCAGCCGTACCAGTTCAGGATTCGGCCCAACTTTCGCGCCCTCTAGCAGCTGGTCGACCTCTTGAGCACTGTCTTTTCGGTTTCGGTCCAGCCGGGCATAGTCACTGAGCACCGGAACGAGCGCCGCGCTCAACATGCCTCCGACCAGAAAGTCGTACAGCATCTTGGGCGCTGTACTTGCCGCCGTAAAGGCGCTAACGGGCCCGGTCGCGCCAAAATAGCTGGCGATTACCATCTCCCGCGCAAGACCCAGTACGCGACTCGCAACCGCGCCAATGGAAAGTAGAGAGGCGCTGCGTGCCAGCGCCTCCGTAGTTCTATCGTCGGGTGTATTACTTGGAGGAGACGGCACTACGGTTCCGATCCTTCGCCAGGAACGATGCCTCTACGTAGAGCGGCAGTTTCTCGTAGCACCGCCTCACCTGTGCACAAAATCTGGCGGCCCCTGGGGAAAATCAGTCGGCGGCCACCAGGTCCGTCTGCGCTTTAGGAACGCCCGGTGTGGGCCAGGCCCGCGGGTCTTCGCTGAGGTCTGGCAGCCCAACTGCTTCCAGTGAGGCCAGGAACTTCTCCGCCTGCATCGCCGCTGCACAACCCTGTCCGACGCTGGTCGCTACCTGCTTGAAAACCTTGTCGGCAATCTCACCGGCTGCAAATACGCCCGGAATATTCGTCCGCGTGGAAGGGTCGACAATTAGATGACCGTCCTCATCCAGGTCCAGCTTCCCGTGATATAGGTCGTTATTTGGGATGTGCCCGATGTAGACGAAGACACCGTCAGTGTCTAGTTCCCCCTCTGCGCCGTTCTGCGTATCACGCGTCGTCACGCCGGAAACGACGCCATTCTCGTTTCCCTTGATCGATGTCACGACCCGGTTCCACACAAAACTGATCTTGTCGTTGTCAAACGCCCGGTCTTGCAAAATCTTGCTGGCGCGCAACTCGTCCCGCCGGTGAATTATCTGTATCTTGGTGGCAAACTTGGTCAGGAACAGTCCCTCTTCAAGCGCGCTGTCGCCCCCACCCACCACGACCAACTCCTTGCCGCGGAAAAAGAAACCGTCGCAAGTGGCACAGTAACTGACACCTTTTCCTGTATACTCTTCTTCCCCAGGCACCTGCAGGAACCGGGGTCTTGCCCCTGTACACAGAATCAGCGACTTGGTTCTGTACTCCTTGTCCTGGGCAGTGCGAACCGTAAAGGGATGCTCATCGACCACGATTTCCGTGACATGATCGTAGGAGACTGTACAGCCGAATCGCTCGGCCTGCGCCTTGAATTTCTCCACCAGGTCAGGACCGCTCAATCCCTCAGGAAATCCAGGATAGTTTTCAACTTCGTACGTAATGCTGACCTGGCCGCCGTAGTCATCGCCGGTGATCAGAAGAGGCTCCAGGTTGGCCCGCGCCGCGTACAAGCCCGCTGTCCAGCCTGCCGGCCCGCTGCCTATCACGATCACCTCGTGCAGCGTCTCTTGTTCCTCAGCCTTGACCGACTTGGCTCCCGCGCCGTTTTGCATCTCTGCACCGTTCTGATTTGTTTCAACCATTCTCTGACTCCCGATTGTCTTTTCGCCTCCGACAACATCAAGCCACGTAGTGGTAGTCCTTTAACTGCCCAATGAGCGACTTTCGCCAGGCTTGAATGTGAAAAACTACCTTCATGCTATGTGCCAGAATGTGAGTGCAAGAAAGTTCGATTCCCTTCAAACATTGTCCCCCAAACTATTGGACTTGTATGGGGGCTGGCCCACAATTGCCCCGGTCCATCCTTTTACTCCGCGCTAGGTCTGAATAATCTGAATCACGTTTCCACACGTGTCGCCAAACGATGCAATAGAGTAACTGCCATAGTCCGTCGGTTCAACGACAAATTGAACACCCAGGTCCTTCAGCCGTTCATACTCCTTTTGCAGGTCTTCTACGTCGAACATCGTGGCCGGTATTCCCTGCTCGAATATCGCCTTCTGATACTGTTCGGCAGCCGGGTTATTGTTTGGTTCAAGGAGCAGCTGGGTGCCGTCTTGATCGTCGGGTGATACAACTGTTAGCCACCTGAATTCTCCGACGGGAATGTCCACCTTCTTCACAAAGCCAAGGACTTCTGTGTAGAATTTCAACGCCTTTTCTTGATCGTCTACAAAAACGCCGTTATATGAGATCTTCACCTTTCATTCCTTTGCCATTGTGGCTGCACTTCTTGTGTCAGACTGAATCTGGTAGTGTGGCCGCAATTGCCTCTACGGCCATTTCGATTTCCTCGTTACTGATGGTCAGCGGCGGCAGCAGGCGCAGCACCGTTGATCCGGCCGGGAGCGCCAGTACCTTGTGCTCCTCCATCAGCGTCTTTAGAAACGGTACGGCCTTCGTGCGCAGATCAATGCCGATCAGGAGGCCTTTTCCCCGTATCTCGCGTACAACTCTGCGCGAACCGATGGCCGCTTCCAAGGCTTCCCCGAGGCGTCGGCCAGCCCTGTCCGCCTGTTCGATCAATCCGTCCTCGTATACCCCCAGTGCCGCGATTCCGGCCGCGCACGCCAGCGGATTGCCGCCAAATGTACTCCCGTGCGCCCCGGAAAACAGACTCTCCTGAATCTCTTCCGTGTAAACGACCGCACCCATAGGGAATCCTCCCCCAAGGCCCTTGGCCAGCGCGACGATGTCCGGCTCTAAATCGAAGTGTTGAAAACCGAACCAGCGCCCGGTGCGTCCGAAGCCGGTCTGCACCTCGTCGATCACCAACATCGCACCCCTCTCCCGGCAAAGCTGCTGTGCCGCGGCCAGGAATTCGGCGCTCCCTACGTGCACACCCCCCTCCGCCTGCACAACCTCCAACACCATCGCGGCAGTCCCGTCGCCTACGGCTCCATCGAGCTGTTCGATATTGTTGAACTGCACATGGCTGACATCTGGCAACAGCGGTTCAAACTTGCGCCGGTATCTGGGGTTCCACGTGATCGATAGCGCCCCCAAAGTACGCCCATGAAAGCTGTTGCGCGCAGCCACGATACCCGTACGCCCCGTTGCCAGACGCGCGAACTTGATTGCGCCGTCAATCGATTCGGCGCCGCTATTCCCCAAAAAAGCCCGCGTCAGGTGCTCAGGTGTAACCGAGATTAGCCTGCTCAAAAACTCCGCACGCGTATCGTTATGAAAGAAGTTGGGACAGGCGTGCATGCGCCCTGCCTGCTCCTGAATTGCCCCTGTCAGGACTGGGTGGCCGTAACCCAACATGGCCACACCTTGAGACGAAGTCAGATCCAGGTATCGCTGTCCCTCGCTATCTATCATCCAGCAGCCTTCGCCGGCTACCATTACAGTTTCCCCGCGACGTGGAACCACGCCCGACTCATAGGCCTGCGTATTGCTCACCGCGAATTGAGTATCAACTATGCTTTGTTCCATTTCTTTTCGGCTGACTGCGCGAAACTCAGTCTGTTATTTTGGATTGGGCTCTCTATCTCACCTTGAGCGTTGACGAATCGCAAACTACCACATGGTCTCTGACACAAATACCACCGCTTTTCCCGAAATGTGATCTGAATTTACTCTCTGTGACTCCATCGCCAGTTATCTTATGCTATTTGAGTACCGTTGCCTTCTAGAGCTCGTTGAATTGGAGCCTCGACTCGGCCATCGGCAAAGATAACCTTCTGTACGCCAGCCGCGACCGCCTCCACCGCCCCCATCACCTTCTTCTTCATACGGCCTTTCGCGAACTCCATGAAACTGTCCGCCCGCGCGCGCGGTACCTCACGAATTAGGCTGGACTCATCGGGAAACTCCCGTAACAGGCCCGGAACATCGGAGAGAATCACTAGTGCTTCAGCCCCGAATGCTGCGGCAACCATGGCCGCTGCACGGTCACCGTCCACGTTTATCGCCTCGCCAATGTCGGACGCCCCCGGAGGAGTGAGGACTGGCAAGTAGCCTGCCCCCATCAACAGCCGCAGAAGTTCCACATTCACCTGCTCAACCGTGCCGGTCCAGTCATCTCGCAGCACCAGGCGCCGCCCATTGACCCGCACCCTCAACCTGTCTTTCCTCTTGCCTTCGAAAATGCGCCCGTCCAATCCGCTCAACCCGACGGCGTTCACCCCCGCTAGCTGTAGCTTCTCCACCCACATCTTGTTGAGCTGGCCGCAGTAGACCATCTCGAATATCTCCAGCGTCCTCCTGTCCGTGCGCCGGCTCTCAAAGCCGCTCTCGCTTGTAACGAACTGAGGCGGATGCCCCAGCGCCTCGGCCACGTCGTTCGTCGTCTCTGCGCCGCCGTGAACCAGGACCAGCTCCCTCCCAGACTGCTGCAGCGCAACGATATCGTTGACGATGGCGTCAATATTCAACTCTTTGCCGCCGCCTACCTTGACCACTAGCATCCTGGGTGCCCTAATTGAACTCCGACCAACCTGCCCTGCGACACTTTCAACCTTGAACGCATCGGCGGCCCGCTAACCGATTTCCCCGATCTTTCTTTCGACAGCCGCCACTTCCTCAGCGTCCAGCGTCCCCAAAACATAGTCGCAGCGCCACTCTCCGCCGCCTTCCAACTCTCTCACGTTGCCTTTGGCCAGCTCGGCGCTCCTGCCTTCCGGCTCCGCAGTGGACGGCAGAACCAGCCCAAGGGCGTCCTTGTCCGGAGTGCGGCATATCCATCGGACCCCTATCGGCAGCTGCTCCGGTCGATGACGCACATAGTCCGCGCCGCCGTCCGGATGCACCTGCAGCGTGTGGGCCCAGCCCATGTCATCGGCGTCGTAATCAATACTGAATACCAGCTCCGGCACGAAAGTCATGCTCTCGTCGAAGACATGATGTCCCTCAGGCCTCTCTTCCAGACGGTCAAGGAAGTCCAGGTAATCGGGCCCCGTGCTGATGTGGTCGGGTATGCTGCGGCGCATGCGTACCGTTTGCGGTGTGACCTTGGCGCTGTACACGATACGCCCACCTTCCACTGACCTGTAATTCGCATGAGCCAGGTACATATACTCCATCGGTGTCTTCTTACAGTTGCGGCAGCACAAGGAAACGTTCACCTCTTTGGCGCCGGCGTATAGCTTCACCAGCGGCGTCGCAGTATAGTTCTGCGTGAAGGCCACCGTATGCTGGTACTGCCCACCCAAACCAATGTATGCGCCGCCTTCATCTTCCCCCAATACAAGCCACGCATGCTGATAGACGGCGTTGGGCAGCTCACCATGCAGCGGATGGTCATCCTCCTCCGTCGGCACGCCCATCGCAGTAAACCCGCAGTGGAGCAGAAACCCACCGTAGGTCTGAAGATAGTCTGAAGTTGGCCGCGGCTGGTCGAACATTGTTTTCATCGTCACATTTCTGCCGCCGAAGATTGCCGACCAGATCTGCTGGCCCTGAAAAGGCAACATGACGATCTCGCTCACACCGTTCTCGAGCTCGACGGCCGCGACCCCGCTCTCAAACTCGAAGAGCGATGCCCTGAGAGAACCGCTCTCAAGAAACAACCGCTTCTTCTCCGAGAAAAACCGCGGATGAAGTGAGACCTTCACTGGCTTAAAAGTGCTGTCAGACATACCTGCGTCCCTCTTGCATCAGTCAATGTGCCCAACCCCAAACTGCTGGTTGCAAGTCTGGCGAATCGTATCATGAGATGCCCCGTTTGAAAAGGTTTAGACCCCACTACTATGCTATAATGCGCTAATTGTTCCACGCCGACTGAACGGGCTGAAAGTCAGCTTGGAGTAGCGTCAGAAACACTATGGCAACGAACACGCGTACACAGCTATAGACTCTCGTCCGGGCATCGGGCAAGTCATCTGTTCCAAAAGTGTCTGCCGCCGTTATCAGAGATCGTTCAATGCCGATTCATCGATTCCTTGGCCGCCTTGTCCGCTTTCTGTCCCCTTTCGCTGCACGATCGTCCGCCCCGGCTCGCACAACGGAGGAGGACCGGACCGCCACTGGGCCTGCTCAATACTCGCCCTTCAAAAGAGGAGGCCGGGAGTCGGAGTTTGTCGTCATCGGTTTGGGCCGCTTTGGCACTGCCGTCGCAACAACCCTTGTCGAAAACGGCTGCACCGTGTTGGCCATCGACTCGAACCATAGCCGCGTGCAGGCGCTCAGCGGCGAACTCCCCCACGTCGTGCAGTTGGACGCGACCAACATCGACGCCTTGCGCCAGGTCGGCGTCGAAACCTTCGACACCGGACTCGTTTGCATCGGTACCGATTTTGAGAACAATCTACTGGCCACAGTTCTCCTGAGGCAACTCGGCGTTCAGCGCGTCATCGCCAAGGCCCTGACAATAACGCAAAGGGAGATTCTGTTAAAGGTAGGCGCAGACGAGGTGATCTTGCCAGAACATGAGGCTGGCCGCCGTCTGGGGCGAAAAATGGCCGTCGGACACCTCGTCGACTATCTGGAAGTGAGCAACGAAGTCGGTGTCGTCGAGCTCCTGGCCCCGCCTAGCACGTGGGACCATTCCCTGTCGGAGCTGAGCTTGCGCCAAAGATATGGCCTGTCTGTGATCGCCGTCCGCAGAGGTGACGACCTGATTGTCAGCCCAAGCGCGAGCTTTCAGATCAAGGAAGAAGACATCGTCGTTGTCCTCGGCAGAATGGAAGACGCAGAACGCATGAGACAGTGATTTGGCATCTGTCGACCCAATTCAATTCCGGTCCCCGCTACCCTGACCGCAAAGTGCAACTGCAATGACCAACCTCTTTCCCATCCTCGATGCCAACGCTGCACGCAACTCGATACTGCGCCGACAGCCTTGGGACGCATTCGACCTGCCTGACGAAATGCTTGACGCCAATGAGCGCATCTTTGGCTCACGCATTGGCCCCGACGAAGCCGTCCGCCGTATCCTTGCGGAGGTCCGTTCCGATGGCGATGCCGCCGTGCGCAAATGGACAAAAAAGCTGGACGAAGTCGAGCTCGTCGACTTGCACGTTGACTCCCAGACCATCCTGCAAGAGACCGCTGACCTCGATTACAAGGTCTGTGAGGCCTTGGCGCTCGCCGCCGAACGCATCGAGAATTTCCATCGCCGCCAGCCAAACCAGAGCTGGATTCAGAACGACCACGAAGGAACCGTAGGTCAGCTCGTGCGGCCCATAGAGCGCGTGGGCATCTACGTTCCCGGCGGCACCGCACCCCTGCCCAGCACGCTACTGATGACCGCGATCCCGGCGAAGGTCGCCGGCGTTCCGGAGCTGATCGTCGTCACGCCTCCGCAAAAGGACACCGGCCTGCCAGATAAAGTTACCTTGGCTGCAGCCCTGATTGCCCGCGTCGATGCCGTCTACATCGCCGGAGGCGCACAGGCAATCGGCGCAATGGCCTACGGTACCGAGACCATCCCCGCCGTCGACAAGATATGCGGGCCGGGCAACCTGTTCACGACATTGGCCAAACGGCAGCTCTTCGGCCTCGTCGGGATCGACGGCCTGCCCGGTCCCACCGAAACGGTCATCATCGCCGATGAGTCAGCCGATCCGCAGCTGGCCGCTGCCGACCTCTTGGCCCAGGCCGAGCACGACATCCTGGCCAGCGCCGTGCTCCTGACGCCAAGTCGCCAACTGGCGCACCAGGTTCAGGCAGCGGTTCACACCCAATTGGAGGAGTTGGAGCGAGACCAGATCGCCGCCGCCACCTTTGGACGCGGGGCAGGCATTGTCGTCACCGACTCCATGAACGAGGCCTTCTCGCTCGCCAACGAATACGCCCCCGAGCACCTATGTCTCCTCGTCGAAGACCCCTGGCTTTGGGTCGACCACGTCCAAAACGCCGGCGGGATCTTCCTCGGCGAACGCAGCTTCGAAGTGCTGGGCGACTACACCGCCGGCCCCAGCCACGTCATGCCCACGGGTGGCACGGCCCGTTTCGCCAGCCCGATCAACGTCACCGATTTCGTCAAACTGATCAGCCTCATCGGCCTCAATGAGCAGGCGTTGGCCGCGATTGGCCCCGCCGCTGAGACCCTGGCGCGCACAGAAGGTCTAGGCGGCCACGCCGCCGCAGTGAGCCGCCGGCTCAATCCGACATTCCACAGACAGGACGAACCATCCTAATGGCAGCCTCCACGTATCAGACGCTCCTTAACCCGCACCTTGCCGGCCTGGAAGAATACACACCAATTCAACCTTTCGAAGTCTTGAGCCAGAGGCTCGGCATTCCCGCTGCCGAAATAGTAAAGCTGGACGCCAACGAAAACCCCTACGGCCCGCACCCTGCCGTTTCCGAAGCCCTGGCCGAATACGCCTACTACCACGTCTACCCAGACCCGCAACAGACCGAACTTCGGCAGGCCTTGGCAGACCATCTGCAAGACGAGCAGCAAGCCACCGGCAACACTGAAGAAAGCATCGGATCCCCCGCTTCAGCAGCCAAAGCAGTGCCCGTCGAACAGATACTGCCCAGCCACGGCACCGACGAAATCCTCGACTATCTCTGCCGCCTGTTTCTCGGCCCTGGCGACGCAATCATAAACACGCCCCCAACCTTCGGCATGTACAGCTTCGACGCCAAGCTGGTCGGTGCAGAAGTCCTGGAGGTCTGGCGAACTGACGACTACCACATCGACGTCGAGGCAATCTGTGATCTGGTCGACGCCGCAGCCCAAGACCCTGAATCGGCCTGCCCCAAGCTGCTCTTTCTCACTTCGCCCAACAACCCTACGGGCAACTGGCTGCCCGATGAGGACCTGTTGCGGCTGTTGGAACTCCCCGTGATCGTCGTGTTGGATGAAGCCTACGTTGAATTCGCTGTCGAAACAAGCCGCACGCCTTGGGTCCTGGACCACGACAATCTTGTCATCATTCGTACCTTCTCCAAATCCGCAGGCATCGCAGGCCTGAGACTGGGCTACGGTATCTTTCCTGCCTGGATGATGCCTATCATCTGGAAGTTCAAGCAACCTTACAACGTAAACGTAGCTGCCACAGTAGCCGGTCTTGCCAGCCTCCGCTATGTCGACGAGATGCTCTCGACTGTTGAGAAGATGCGTGCGGAACGCGACCGTCTCTTTTTAGCATTGCAAAAGGTACCGTACCTCCTGCCCTATCCTTCCAGCGCCAATTTCATCCTCTGCAGTGTTGAGGGCTTCAGGACGACTGGGAGCGGAGACGCCGCCGCTCTCAAGCTGGCTCTCGAACAGCGCGGCATCCTCGTGCGCTACTACCAGAAGCCCGGCCTCGACAACTGCATTCGTATATCTGTCGGCCGCCCCGAACAGACGGACCGTCTTCTGGCCGAACTTTCCAATCTCGCTTGACTTGGCTCGCACCACGCCAACCGATTCCAGGGACGGCGAACACCTTACTCCCAAAACGGGGGTCCGTTAGACATTGATATCGTTCCCACAGACAGGAATCCAGGCTCGTGATTAAATTCACGCCATGCGACGACACGAGGAGGACTCGCTTACCGTAATAGTCTTCGCAGAAGACTCGCTGAGCAGGCACGGCCTGGCGGCCATTCTTGATCTGGATCAGGCCATCGTCGCGGTCCTGGTCGAGACCCCGGCCCAACTGACCAAGGAAGAAACGGGGAACGCCGACGTCCTGGTCTGGGATATGGGCTGGGACTTCTCGGCTCATGATTCAACTGAGGTCTGGGAGACAGTAACCGATCTGGTCGAGGACGGACTGCCGGTCATCGCCATGCTACCCGACGACGACTCTCCTGGGACCGCGCGTCAAATGGGCGTTGCAGGAATTCTACCTCGTGGTGTCAAGGCGCGTCAGCTGCACGCCGCCCTCTACTCTGTCGCCGAAGGTCTTTCAGTTACAGACCCCTCCCTTGCTTCTCCTCTGTGGATGTCGTCGGCGCCTTCCCAACAGTCCATCCCCGAACCACTCACACCCAGAGAACTGGAAGTGCTGTCCCTACTGGCTGAAGGCCTGACCAACCGGGCAATCGGTTTGCGACTGGGCATCAGCGAGAACACGGCCAAATTCCACGTGCAAGCGGTCCTCACTAAGTTGGACGTCAGCAGCCGCACCGAAGCTGTCGTCCTCGCCACCAGGCTGGGGCTTCTCACCCTCTGACCCCCGCAACGGCTCAGATCGACGCTGGCGCACAGCCCGAAACAGGCAAGCAGCGCCTGGAGCCTCCTACCCACCCGAACTAACGGGATAAACCAGTCAGATCTGCGGATGAATTGAATGTGACTCCGCGCTATCATTGAGAACGTACGATTTACAAACTGTTGATGGCGCTTCGCCTCTCAGAAGTATGTTTCTAATGGAGAACAAATATGACTACAGAGTTTAGGGCAATGGCTGATGCAATGGCGGCCGTAGTCGAATCTGCTGAGCAGAGTGTGGTGCAGGTAAACGGCCGCCGCCGGATTCCCGCAAGTGGACTCGTCTGGTCAGCTGAAGGTGTTATCGTTACCGCTAACCACGTTGTCAGGACTGAAGATGTGAAAGTCGCCCTGCCCGACGGCGACCAACTGAATGCAACCCTGGTCGGACGCGATCCTGCCATTGATCTGGCGGTGTTACGCATCGACCGCGACGACCTTGCAGCCTCCCTATGGTCACCCGAAGAAGAGTTGCGCGTAGGCGCCATGGTGTTCGCCCTCGGCCGGCCGGGCTCAACCATCCAGGCTTCCATGGGCATTCTCAGCGCCCTGGGTGAGGACTGGCGTCTACACGGCGGAACTCGGATCAGCCATTACGTGCGCGCCGACCTTGTCATGTACCCAGGCTTTTCCGGTGGCCCCATTGTCGACGCAGATGGGCGCGTCGTCGGCATGTCAACCTCTGCCTTGAGTCGGGATGGCGGCATCGCTCTGACCCGCACCACCGTCGAGCCAACGGTGGAAGCCATACTGAAACATGGCTCAGTACGTAGAGGCTACCTGGGCGTGGGCGTGCAGACCGTTCAATTACCCCCTGCCCTGAGAAGTGAACTGCGTCAGGAGACGGGAGTACTTTTCAACTCCGTTACCCCTGACAGCCCTGCCGAACGGGGAGGCCTGGTCGTGGGTGATATTCTCGTCAACCTTAAAAACAAAAAAATCCTCACGCCTGAGGATTTGGCAGCTGCTCTGCGAAGCGACTTGACAGGCAAAGAGACGATTCTGCACATCATTCGCGGCGGCGCGCCGCACAAAGTATCGGTCAAGATTGAGGTAAGGGAGGAGCGGAGCAAGTAAAGGAGGCCGTTTGCCGTGCAGTAGCCAGCTCTCTCTCGCAGCTCTGTCGCGGTTAGGGCTGGCAAATCCGCAGCTCTCGCGATTGCTGGCGGAGAGACCTACGCGTATCTTAGACTGATCGGAGCCTGCAAGACGTCAGCAGTTAATGGGCTGGCGTCCGCTCTACCATCTGCCAGCGGATCCGGCAGGCAGTCGATCATGATGTTCTCTCAGAGCCAAATCGCCGTCAGATCAAGGATCCTTGCCGCGCTCTGGAAAGCGATTCTTGGCGACAATCATAAAGGCGATGACCAGGCCGTACCCGCTCTGTGTGCCGGCGGGATTCATATGGTTCGGCGCAGTAATCGTAAAAGCGCGACCTCGCCCTGAGAAAGAGTCAGTCGCCGAACCTCCGAAATTGCCCGGAACTCGGCGCCCACCTCGAATCCGTCTACTTCCATAGCCTCCGGGAAATAGTCCTCAGCCTCGGCTCTGTAAAGCATCTGAAGAAATTCCGGATAGGGGTAACGGTGGCCTGCCGGCTTTGGTGTGTGGATATGGAAGTGAAACAGGCCAATGAGCTCTGGTTCCCCCTGAACACTCCAGCCTGTCTCCTCCAACAGTTCCCGCCTCAAGGCTTCTAGCAGCCCTTCACCAACAACCAGACGTCCCCCGGGCACGATATGCTCCCCGTCAGGATCTCGCATTACCATGACCTGCGGGCCTCGCATCAGAATAGCCCTGACGGACGTTACATGGCTCAACGGGGGTGAATCCGACGGGGTCAGCGCGTAGGTAGTTCGAGTCTGTACGAGCTCCCTGCCTCCACCCGACCAGTCCAGGCGTTCCTCAGCCAACTGCGTTCTCCCTCGAAGGAACGCCTTCAACTTCTGGTCGACTGTCTTGCTCTTTGAGGGTAGGCTTCTCCAGGTCATGGAGAATCTTCACGCCCCGCCATGTGCCGGAATACGGCGCTTGTCAGCCTGGCATCGTCCACTGCTCTGTGACTGTTGGGCAAGGGGATGCCGCACTGCTGACCCGCGCGCTGCAGGCTCTGCCATTTTATTTTGCCGACACCTACAAGTTCACTATAGTATCGGGCGTACATCTTCATCACGCAGAAGGCCCTCCCGCCCATATCCTCCCATGGCAGATCACGCTGCTCATGCGACTGCCGCATCATGCGAAGATCAAAATCGGCATTGAATGTGCCCACTCGTCGGTCGGCAAAGAGACGCTTCACCTCTGGCCAGATCTCCGGCCACGTTGGGGCGTCCAGCACCATATCGTTGGTGATACCATGTACCGATGTAGCGTCGGCGGGTATACGTCGCTTCGGACGCACCAGACTATCGAGCACTGTCTGGCCGGTCGCATCCACAACACCGATCTCGACGATCTCAGCGAATCTGTCCAGACCCGTTGTCTCAGTGTCGAAAAAGAGGGGCTCACTAAGGAGAATTCTGCGTGCACTCAGGACAGTTTTTTGACTCATTTGTCATCTGAGAGTTAGGTGCCTTCTTAGGAAAAATGTCGAACGGTATATTCCTCTGCGCTCAGTTGGGCAGGAAGCAAGTATCTCTCTTTCTTCAATCACAACAGTATAGGCTCGGCCCGCCTCGCCGACTCATAGGCGGCCAGCGCAACTTCCAATGCTCGCAGCCCGTCCTCGCCGCTTACAGAAGGCTCCCGGTCCTCGCAGATCATGTCAACAAAATCTGCCACCAGTCCTTCATCGCCGCTGCTGCCCCAATTGACCCAGGAAGTCTTGCCTTCTTCCTCCGAACTCACCTGCAGGTTCTGTTCGAAAGCGTCGACACTGATCAATCCATTCTCCCCGAGGACATCCAGCTTCACGTCCCCCCAGGTCGGGTAGCTCTCCGGCCGCGACCAGCTCGTGTCCAGTGTTCCGAAGACGCCATTCTTCAGCTGGAAACTCAGCAGTCCTGCATCGTCAATGCCAAGACCTGGATGCAGCAGTTCATGACCGACCTCGGCGTAGACCTCCTCAACCTCCGTGTCCCAGAACCAGCGCAGCAGGTCGACTACATGCACTGTGTGATCAATCACCGCTCCGCCGCCAGCCAGTTTGCGGTCGACAAACCAGCGGCCGGGCATAGAGCCATGATTGGTACTCTTGACGCTGTAGATTTCACCCAGAACGCCCGCATCCAACTGTTGTTTCAACTCCATCACCGGCGGGGCAAAACGCATCGGAAAGGCGATCTGCAGTTTCGTGTCTGTCTCCCTGCAGCGCTCAATCATCTCCAACCCATCTTCCACCGTCGTGGCAATGGGCTTTTCGCAAAGTATACCGTCAACACGACCGGCAGACTGCAGAACCAGTGGCGCATGCAGCGCATTCTCTGAACAGATGATCACCCCGTCCAACTCCTGGTCCAACAAACCCTCTACCCGTCTGAAATAGGGCACGTCATACTGGGCGGCAAATCGGCCCCCCCGGTCATAGTCATCGTCGTAGATTCCTGCAATAGCTACGCCCTCCATATGAGAAAGGAAGTGAACGTAGCTGACCGCATGCATGTGGGCAAAGCTGAGCATGCCGATTCGAATATCTGACATCTAATGGTTTTCCTCTTATTCTGGACTGGACTCTATCCCTGCGGCAGCGGATCCGGGACCGAATAGACTTGCATTCTGATGCAACACGCAAACGGAATGGGACCCACTGCTAAGACCGTTGATTCAACTGTCATACCTGATAATCTCTGGTTTTTCTGACTGTAGGCTGTTGATTGCAGCCTGTGCGATTTTCACCGCCATCATACCGTCATGGGGTGTAACCAGGAACGGCTCTTTCGCCTCGGCGCAACGCACAAAGTGTGCCAGCTCAGCATAGTAAGGGTCATGCTGGGGCGCCGTCGGTGAACTTCCAGACGACGCCAGGCTACCGTCCTCCTGCGCCAGGGCCACCTCCACCGGCGCCCGCGCCCGCGAGTCCCACTCAATGATCCCGCCTGTGCCAGCGATTTCGATGCGGGTCGCAGAGTGCCCGCGGGGGTAAGACCAGCTTCCCTCAATGTGGCCAACTGCCCCGTTTGCGAAGCGCAGCGTAATCAGCGCGTGGTCCTTCGGTTCCTTACCTGCGTACATCATTCCCCGTGCGAAGACACGCTCGACTTCTCCGAAACACCAGCGCTGGTAGTCGATGTCGTGAATACACAGGTCCAATAGTACGCCCCCGCTCTGCGCAAAATCGGCGTAGTAGCTGGTTATGGCAAGACCCTTGCGCCAAGCCGACCCCGCGTCCGGGAAACTTCCGCTGCGTACAGTGCGTATAACTCCGGGCGCGCCAATCGCCCCGCTGTCCAGCACCTGCTTGGCTTTAGCAAACTGAGGGAAAAATCGGACCACCATCGCAACAAAGAGCGGCGTTCCCGTGCGCTCCGCGACGTCCAGGATCCGAGCACAGTCCATTAAACTGTTTGCAAGCGGTTTCTCGCATACTGTCGGGTGCCCAGCCTCCAACGCCTTCACCACGGGCTCAACGTGGGCCGTACCAGGCGTACACACGTCAACGTAGTCAACGGAATCCAGCAGCTCATGCATACTCCTGAAAACTCTGCCCCCGGATCTCTGTACAGCCGCCCTGGCGGCATCCTTTACAATGTCATAGAAACCGGCCAGCTCAATGCCCGGCATCTGATTCCAGCGGTCAGCGTGCGTTCTGGATATCCCACCCGCTCCGACAATCCCGACACGTTTCATAGATTTCTCTCTTCTTGGATTCCCTGCAAATGGTACCGGTTACTCATTCCATCCAATCGGAAATGACGATAAATGCTGATTCACTCTATCAGGCAATTTCCAGCATTCTACTTGCATAGTCCTTACCCGCAGTGGGAGACGGCAATGGCTTGCCTTCCTCCGTATAGAGTTCAATTGTCTCCTCTACGATGCGGCAAAGTTCAGCGAGAACCGCCTCTTCGTCTTCGCCATGGCATCCCCCATAGAATAGTCCGGGACAACTGCCGACGTAGCAGTTGTCTTCCTCTGACCATTCCACGACTCTTGCGTAGAAAGCGCTGGTCTTCACCTTCTCGTCACCTTCATGTCGACGCTATGCAGTCTAGCCAAGACCGAAGTGGTCATCTATCTCGCGCTGGTAACCAGACACCTCTCCCGACAGCAACTCCTCCATCGACACGGTCCGCCCCACCTGGGAAGACTCAATCATCCCAAACGCAGCCGCCAGGTCCCGCAGGCCCTCCTCACCGTCCGTCTCAGGCTGGCCCCCCCGGCCTATGGCCTCCAGCCAGTCGTACTGCTGGATTGCGAACGGGTCGGTAAGGCGCGTTTCGTTAGCCCCCACCAGCGGAAACTGGACGTCCCGTAGTGCCGGGTCTGCTTCAGCCCAGAACGCCTCTTGCAAGTTGCGGCGGCTGCCATCGTCAAGGATAATCTCACCGCCCTTGATGCACCCTTCGCTTCCATAAAAGACCGGCGCCCCCGGGATCGGCGTCTCCTCGCCGTGGCCGCCCCAGGACCACATTAACTGCGCCAGCGCACCGCCTTCGCAAGTGACCGTCGCAAGGTAGGTGTCGTCCACGTTGGCCTCAACGCTTGGTCCGGCCGCCGGGTCTCCGTGCAAGTAGCGCACAGGTTCAAACGTGCGCACAGTCCCGCTGACGGCAGCCACCTCGCCGCAAACATAGCGGACCATGTGCATAACGTGCACGCCAATGTCTATTGCGCCCCCGCCCGCGCCCTCGAGCTTGCGGTGACGCCAGGGCGTTTCACCCACGATCTTGTCGGGGGACCACAGCCCGCCTATCCCGCCAAACAGCGCCAGCTGAAGGTTGCCGATCAGCCCACTGCCAATGGCCCAGGCCGCCGCGCGCGTGCCGGCCGACTGGCGCACATTTTCGAACAGTCCCAGAGTCAAGCCTTTAGCCTTGGCGCCGTCTACCATCAGGCGCCCCGCCGCCACCGATATCGCCAGCGGCTTCTGCACGAGCAGATGCAGGCCGGCATCGAAGGCGGCCGCTCCAATCTGGTGGTGCATCGACAGCGTCGTGAAGTCGTTGACCGCATCCACCACACCCGCCGCTATCATTTCCCTGTAGTCGGTAAAGACCGCAACGTCGGTATCCGGCTGGAACTCATCCAGATAGATGTGGGGCGCCGCCAACGGGTCCCCCGTTTCCGGCGCCAGCACCGCCGCCCGCGGTGTCGGCCCTTCGCCGCGCTTGCGGAACATGAGCGCGTCGTCCTCGTTTCGGGCACACAACGCCGTAATGCGAAAACCGTCATACCCGGCCTCTCGCAGGAGCCGGTAACCTTGCAGATGTGCGTTGAGGATGCGGCCGCATCCGACAATGCCGATTCGGACCATGTGATGAATCTCCGCTCAACTGTGGGCGTCCCTGGCTAAAGACCTTGACCGGGGTCGAGCTGCCTCCCTCCGGCGAATCCCTCTCTGCCCAATTCTCTCCGTTCCGCCGACCTAACCTTTCGGATACACCTGTGGAAAGTGCTTGCCGCGCAACTGCTCACCGTCTTCCACTTCGACAAACGCTTTCATCACATGCTCACCGCTGGCGACATAATAGGTCTCGTTCGTCATGTAGTGCAGCGCAATAGCCCGTCGGGGACGATCACTGTTATTGTCATGCGAACCGTGCCAGGTGAGCGCATGGTGAAAATGAACCTCGCCCTTCTTCACAGTGCAGCTCGCCACCTGAAGTTCCTTCCCCTCAAACTCGGTCGGCATCCTGTTGATCTCTTCCAGCTGCTGCAGATACGCAATGTTGTTGCCCCATTGGTGGGAACCCCGTACCATCGACATGCAGCCATTCGTTTCGTCTGCGTCGTCCAGCGCCACCCATGCAGTTACTTCGGTCATGGGGCGGATGATCGGCCATAGTGGGGCGTCCTGGTGCCAGTGTGTCGTCCCGCCGGTTTGGGGCGGCTTGTACTGGATCTGATCGTGCCAGATACGTAGCTCTGTGGCGCCTGTCAATTGGGCGATGCCGGTGGTGATGTCTTTCCGGCTAATCAGGTCTCTGAAAGGGCCGCTCGCTTCCCAAATGTTGACGATCTGCCACACCGCTTTGCTCTCATCACGACTCATATTTCGAACATGAACGGGCTGAGGGATGTCGTCGCGCTCCCGCTCATCAATGACGCGCATGACCTCTGCGCGCAGCGTCTCTACTTCCTCATTGCTCAACACCTGCCCGCCGTTCAAAAAACCGTCAGCCTGGAACTGGGCAATCTGATCTGAAGTGAGCATCTGCCTCTCCTCTGAAATAGTGTGACTTATGGGTGGGACAGTCGACCACCTTAAACGCCGGATGAAGGAGTGCGGCGGCAGCTCAAAGTGCCCCGCACGCCTGCAGACAGGCCTGCATATGACCCCTGCTCTCAGCAGCAATTACGCAGCACTGCTCCAAACTATACTCCCTCGCACCGATTACCTCCAGATTCAGCGGTCCCGTGTAGCCATTCTCGTGCAGCACGCGTACGTACCCCACTAGGTCAATGTCCCCGCGCCCGTTCGCCTGCAATTCCGGCTTTCCTGGTCCATGCTGTCGCCCCTTGCAGTCTCGTATATGCACGTGCTTGACACGGCTGATCACCGCGGCAATCGCCTCAACCGGGTTCTCGTTGGCGCGGTATATGTGCGACGGGTCCATGTCGATTCCGAAGTTAGGCGAGCTGATCGCTTCCATCGCCCGCAGCGTCGTTGGCGTATCGAAAATACTGGCCCCCACGTGCGCCTTCACGCACAAGGTAACCCCGTACTTCTCCGCCATCTGAGTGAGTTCGCCCAGCTCGTCAATAGTCTGTACCAGGCTTTCCTCGTTTCCGCTCTCACCCCCCGGCCCGCAGTTGACAATCGGGATTCCGCACTCAACGGCCGCCTGCATCGCCTTCTCCATCAGCTCCCGGTCCCGACTTGGTTGCTCCATCGCAAGCAATTCCAGTTCGTAGGTCTGGGCCAGCTGTCTGATCTCCGGCGCCAGCTCTTGCCAGCGGTCCAAGACCAGGTGCTGGGCCATCGCGTCGATGGCGGCCATCTCGATGCCGTCGTATCCGGCCATCGCGATGCACCGGAAGGCGGTCTCCATGTCGTAACCGCCGAACAGGACTGAATTTGCGCCAAGTTTCATCTATCTCGCTCCGTTGTGAGCCGACCGGTCGGGCCAGCCGGTTTAACTGTTTTCACCCGCCCCCAATTCGTCTTGGATTATACCTTTTTTCCTGCTGAACTCATCTGCTTCCGCTCCCGCTCCAGCGCCTCCTGACTTGGGCGCCCAATCCGCAAATTGTCGTAAGCCTGTTGCGAACTTGCAAAATAGTCGATGCCCTCGATGTCGTGCCAGCCCGGTTGGTGATGAATTGGGTTGGGCAAACCCGTCGCTGCCTCCCGCATGCTTACCCAGGCCTCCATTCGCGCCGTCAGCGCTGCCACAACTTCCGGCAACTCCTCTGCCAGGTTGCAGCTTTCCCCTGGATCCTCGACCAGGTTGTAGAGCTCGACCTGCGGCATGAAATGAAAGTCCGGTTCGAGCGCACGAATCAGCTTCCACTGCGGTGTGCGCCAGCCATGTTTGCGCATCCACGCGCACTCCGTAATATAAAACTCGCCCTCGTGCGACGCCACCTCGCCTTCGATCATTGGCAGCAATGAGCGGCCGTCGAACTCGATACCAGAGTCAATCTCCACAAGCTCAAGCAATGTCGGCACCAAATCCTTGTGCTGGTTGTAGCCGGCAACGCGCCTGCACGATGGCAGCTTGGGCGGATAGCGCAATAGCAATGGCACGTGCAGCACAGTGTCGTAAAGGCCGTGGTGATCGTACCAGAATCCGTGTTCGTCAAGCTCCTCGCCATGGTCGCCATTTACCGCCACGATGGTCTCGTCGAAGATGCCATGTGCTTCGAGCGCTGTGAAAATCGACTGAATACACGCGTCCATATACGCGATCGCCCCGTCATACTGCGCGTTCACGTATCTCCTGTCGCTGATCCCCTGCGGCAACATATCGATGAGCGTATGCTTGAACGGCTCGAACGCAAAGACCGGATCCATCGATCGGTTGTCAGCGTCGCACTCATCCCCGTGATAGAAAATGCGCTCGAAAGGCTGCGGCGGCAGGTACGGCGAGTGCGGGTCCATGTGGCGCAGAAAAAGAAAGAACGGCCTGTCGGCTGCCACCAGGCCGTCCAGCGCCGGCAGCGCCAACCCGTTCAGCCGCTGCGCCTTGGGCACCCTTCCATCCGACCAACTGCCCATCTGCGTGAAATTCAGATACTCGTCGAAGCCCCGCGCGCTTGCTCTGCCTGAGAAACCGACCGAGACAGTGTAGTAACCGTGCTCGCGCAGAATCTCCGGCAGTGTCTTCACCTCAGGCCGTAGCGGGCCCTTTGGGCGATGCGCGACCAGCTGCGAAGTGAAAATGTCCATCCCGGTCAGCATCATGCAATAGGCGCTGGTCGTCGGAATATGGGGGCTGAAAGTGTTCTCGAAAAGGACGCCTTGGGAAGCAAAACGGTCCAGATGGGGCGTGATCAGACGGTCGTAGCCGTAGCAGCTCACATGGTCTGCCCGCAACGAGTCAATGCCCAGTATTACGATGTTCGGTTTCGTAGTCGCAGCCGTCACGCCTTCCCCTATTCCTTTTCCTCGACTTCACGCGACTTCGCCTGCAGACGCCGGGCGGCGCTGGCGTCGCCGATGTAGAGCGAGTCGTAGGCCTGCTGCGAGCTGGTAAAGGGGCCGACCCCTTTGAGACCGTGCCAGTCACCCTGATGGTGGATTGGATTCGGCAACCCGGTTTCCGCCTCCCGCTTGCTCACCCAGGCATCCAGACGGGCCGTCAAGGCCGCCACGACACCGGGCAATTCATCGGCGAGATTGCAGTTCTCCAACGGATCTTCGACCAGGTTGTAGAGCTCCACCGGCGGCTTGAAATGAAAGTCCGGCTCCAGTGCCAGCATCAGTTTCCACTGCGGCGTGCGCCAGCCGTGCTTTCGCATCCACGTGCACTCGGTGATATAGATCTCGCTCTCGTGCGACGCCGCGCTGCCCTCGACCATTGGCAGGAGCGATCTCCCGTCGAAGTCGATGCCGGCGTCGATGCCGGCCAGTTCAAGCAGCGTAGGCACGAGGTCCTTGTGCTGGTTATAGCCCGAGACGCGGCGGTGGGCCGGCAACTTTGGTGGATAGCGCAGCATCAATGGAACGTGAAGGACATTGTCATAGATGCCATGGTGATCGAACCAGCACTCATGATCGTAGAGCGTCTCACCATGGTCCCCATTGATCGCCACGATCGTCTCATCGAAGATTCCGTGCTCTTCCAGCGCCGTGAAGATCGACTGGATGGCAGCGTCCATGTAAGCGATTGACCCGTCATACTGTGCGATCACATAGTCCTTGTCAGTGATGCCAGGCGGCAGCCACGAGGCAAGAAAATCCCGGAAGGGCTTGAAGGCAAGCACCGGCTCCATTGAACTGTTGCTGGGATCGCATTCGTCGCCGTGGTAAAACATGCGCTCATACGGTTCTGGCGGAAGGTATGGCGCGTGCGGGTCCATGTGCCGCAAAAAGAGGAAAAAGGGCTTGTCTTCTGCCACCATGCGATCGATCGCAGGAATCGCCTGCTCGTTCAATAGCTGTGCTTTGGGCAGACGTCCTTCCTCCCACGAGCCCCAGGCCGTATAGCTGAGATACTCGTCAAAACCGCGACTGCTGGGATTCCCGTCGAACCCGACGCAGATGGTGTGATAGCCCTCTTCGCGCAGGATTTCGGCCAGCGTCTTTACCTCCGGCCGCAGCGGGCCCTGGTGTCGCAGCGCCACGACCTGTGTTGAAAAGACGTCCATGCCGGTCAGCATTGAGGCGTAAGCGCTTGTTGTCGGTATATGCGCGCTGAATGTGTTTTCGAAGAGGACACCCTGAGAGGCGAATCGGTCGAGGTAGGGGCTGGTCAACCGTTCGTAGCCGTAGCAGCTCATGTGATCTGCATGTAACGAGTCGATCCCGAACAGGACGATATTCGGTTTTGTGTTCGATGTCATCGCGCTTTCCTTAGCAGTTAGTGAACTGGCGGGTCACAAAAAGTGGAGCGCTGTAGCCAAAACGGGACAGCGATTTGCCCGGGAATCTCTCTGTAGAGTGGAGGAGGATTCAGCACATTCGGTTCAACCCGATTGCTCAAGGCTCAGACCGGTTGAACCGTACCACAACCGCCTGTTCGCCGCAAGAATCTGCCCCTATATTCTTGTCGGATTCAGATTGAAACGCAGAGCAGGGGCGTGCCCCCGAACTGCAAGAAGTGTACGCAATTGCTCTTTGCTTGATGTCTGTTTACAATGTAGCCCACACCTCTTCATGTTAAGGCACTTCCCGAGTCCGGTCTGTGAAGCGCCGGACAGGTCTCTCGTGTAAAGGATTCTGGCTTCATGGTCCCAATGTCCCGCGTGCAGCGGCGGCTAATCATCGTCCTCTTTGTGGTCAGCAGCCTGAACAGTGCCGCGATGATCGGCAGTTTCGTTCTGACGCCGATTATCTCCTACTCCCTGAGCGGCAGAGTACAGCTTATCGGGCTTCCCAACGCGCTTTCGATGGTGGGTCGGGCGGGAGCGGGCTATCCGCTTGGCTGGCTGCTGGACAAGGCGGGGCGGCGTATAGGACTCGCTGTCGGCCTTTCCTTTGTAATCGCAGGGATGCTGGTGTCCGCGGCAGCCATCAGCGCGGGCTCGCTTGTTGTTTTTCTTGGAGGCGCGATCCTTCTCGGCATGGGCCGTTCCGCGCTGGAACAGACACGTTACGCCGCCGCCGAGATCTTCCCACTAGCACAACAGGCCAAAGTGATCGGAATGATCGTGTTTGCGGGCACGGTCGGGGCAGTAGGCGGACCTCTTCTTGTTGAGCCGTCTGTCGAAGTAGCCAGGGCTCAGGGATTCCACGAGCACGTGGGCCCCTTCTGGTTCGGTGCGGGGTTGATGGCCCTGGCCCTGATCCTGCTGCTTGTCGCACTGCGGCCCGATCCAAAGGAGTTGGCTGCACTCCTGGCTCGAAAGGGGAGAGAATTCAGGTCTGATGACGGATCGTCGGAAGGCTCGGCCAGTGACGTTTCGACCAGCAGCGCGACATCCAAGGGGTTGAAGCAGGTATTGGAGCTTCTCAAGCTTCCCGACGTTCAACTGGCGATCGCGGCCATGGCGATCGGGCAGATGGTCATGACACTGTTGATGGTGGTTACGCCGCTGCACATGAACCGGGCCGATTACAAAGCCGATGCAATTTCCTACGTGCTCATGGCGCATACGCTGGGTATGTTCGGTCTTTCGGGGCTGAGCGGCTGGCTGGCTGGCCGCGTAGGCCGCGTCCCAATGATCTTTGGCGGCGCGCTCGTGCAGGTACTGGCCGCCATTATGATGCCGCTCTCGACCGAGTTACCGGTACTGTTCGTCTCGCTCTTCCTTTTGGGGCTGGGCTGGAATTTCAGCTATATAGCCGGCTCTTCACTGCTTTCGGCTGCCCTGGAGGGCTCGCGGCAGCGCGGGCGCGTGCAGGGCATCAACGAAACTATGGTGGCGATCGCTTCAGCAATGGGAAGCCTGGGCACCGGGGGCATCTATTCCATCAGCGGAGTCGTCGCCGTGGCCGTCAGCGGCGTGGTGATCTCTGCCACTCTGGGCGCGCTGGCTCTGTGGCTAGGCCGCGCTCACCTGTTTCCCGTCGCCGCCGAGCGAGGTTAGCGCCGCGACGTTCTCCCCATTATCGACCAGGAAACTTAACCAAAAAAAGAGGCCGTGCGCATTTCCTATCGCGCACGGCCTTTTTTATTTGCTTTCGCGACTGCCAGGCCACAGCCAGTTCGCATCTCAGCTTCAGCGACTCGTGGCTCTCTCCTTAGACTCACTCAGGGTCTAAGCATGGCCTTAACAGGACATGGTCCCTTGTGGTCTGTCGGGTCAGTGCCGCCATGTGCCGGCGGCCGTGGGGTGGTCGTAGGGCTCGTCGGCCACACGGCCCTGCAGGCGATGCAACTCCTCGGTTAGCTCCTCTACTACGCCGGCATAATCCGGATCAAGATACACGTTGTTCAGTTCATAGGGGTCGGCATCGAGATCGAAGAGCTCCCACTCCGGCTCCTTGGACTCGTCAATGACGCCAGGTTGCCCCAATCCGTCCGCATAGTAATAGATCAGCTTGTAGCGCAAAGTGCGCACACCATAGTGGGCATAAACGTGGTGGTGTGCCAGGTGCATCCAGTAGCGGTAGTACATTGATGTCTGCCAGCCCTCCGGCCTTCGGCCCGCTAAAAGTGAACGGAAACTGGTCCCCTGGAAGTGCTCCGGGACGTCGACGCCGGCGTACTCAAGCAGCGTCGGCGTAAAGTCGACGTTCAGAACCATCTGATCGTTGACCGTCCCACCCTCGACAGCACGCGGATAGCGGATGAGCAGCGGCATGCGCAGTGACTCCTCGTACATGAATCGCTTGTCATACCAGCCATGGTCGCCCAGGAAAAACCCCTGGTCCGAGGTGTAGACGACGATGGTATTCTCCGCCAACCCTTCCTCTTCCAGGTAGTCGAGCAGTCGACCAACGTTGTCGTCAATTGAGGCGACGCAGCGCAAGTAGTCCTTGATGTAGCGCTGGTATTTCCACTTTTTCTCCTCCACCGGCGTCAACCCCTCCGGCGTCGGCTGTTTCAGATCAGTCAGCGTCATATCACGGTCGATGCGCATCTCAGCCGCTGCGGCCGCCGCCGCGCGGTTGCTGTAGTCGTCGTCAAAAGTTTCCGGATAAGGAATCTCCTCGTCTTCGTACATCAGCGCGTGTTTTTCGTCCGGCTCCCACGAGCGATGCGGCGCCTTATGATGGCACATGAGCATGAAGGGCCGCTCCGGATCACGCGCCCGCAGCCAGTCCAGCGAAAAGTCCGTAATCAGGTCGGTAACGTAGCCGGGGAATACCTTCCGCTCACCCATCTCGATCATCTCGGGGTCGTGATAGAGCCCCTGGCCGGGCAGCACATTCCAATAGTCGAAACCGGTCGGATCATTTACGCCGCCGTGTCCCAGGTGCCATTTGCCGACAATGGCAGTCTGGTAACCTGCCGCTTGCAGCAGTTTGGGCATCGTCACCTGCCGGCCATCAAGGGTCGACGCCAGCGTTGTCACGCCGTTAACGTGGTTGTAGGTGCCAGTGAGAATCACCGCCCGGCTGGGCGTACAGATCGAGTTGGTGCAGAAGCAGTTGTCAAAACGCATGCCACCCTCGGCGATGCGGTCCAGTTGGGGCGTGCGATTGATGCGGCTGCCGTAGCAGCTCATCGCGTGGGAAGCGTGGTCGTCCGACATTATAAAAAGGATGTTGGGGCGGGCGTCGGGCATATGAATTCCTTTTGGTAGTCTACTGCATATAGCTGTTGGAGGCGTCGTGTGTCCGCAAAGCTCTGGCCTCGTCAAGCATGTTGGCAACAGGTCCGGCCATGCTATCAGACATCGAATGCGGGGTCAAGAAGAAAGGCGAAAACAGGTGCATCCCAAAATGGAGGTGAACCTTCTTATGCCTCAAAAAGCATCAGAGCCGTCTCCAGTCCTCAATCAACTCTGAGGCAAGGACAACGCGGTCTCTAACCCCTGGCCCCCAGCCCCTAACCCCTGCAGTTCTGGGCGGTCGGGCCTATTCGGCCCTCCCTTGTGCGGGGGCTCCGCCCCCGCAACGCCCCCTCTCCTACAACACGCCTCATCGAACCGGGTGTCGATATTGGTGACGGTTGCCTAATCGAAGGTGTCCAGCCAGACCCCGTCCCTCCAGTCCCATCAGATTCCCACAGGTGCCGGCCTTGTGCCTGCCCTTTCAACCTCCCTAACTGACGGACGCCACCCTACGGCCAGGCCTGGCGCCTGCGCCGCGTTTCGCCAAAAGACGGCAAGCAAGTCCAGCCGCCGCCGGCACTGATTCCCCGCCAGACTGTTCCCAACCCAAATCTGCGATGCACCCGGGGAAAACTGCCTGAGTCAAGAATTGCAGTTGTCTTGAGGGATTCCAATCTGCAGAAGAAGTTGAACGCTAGGCCCGGCTGACTCTCCTTTCCACCCTACCGCCCCACCGTAGGGGCACCCCTTGTGGGTACCCTCGTGGCTGCCCCACCCTACTCTGAGCTTCATGGAACTCTACGTCCCTCGTGGATTGTCAACATTATGGCCCGGCAACAGCCGCGCCGGTCAAACGTCAGCGACTCCTGGTCATATGACGAAGGCGCGCGGCGAGCGAAAGGGGCGAAACGCCAGAATCGGTATGCGTGCGCTGCAGCCCAGCTTCCCGTTCTCTTGCCAAGTGGTCGATCTTCGGGTAGGTTGCATTTGCCGATCCGGCTCCAAATGACTCAGAACGGAACACAACCTAACGGAGATTCCATATGTCTGAACAGTCAGTCCTGCGACACGTCGTCCTGTTTCAGTTCAAAGAGGGAACGCCAGCTGAAAACGTTCGCCAAATCGAGAACGCCTTTCGAGCCCTGCCGGACAAAATTGACGTGATCCAGGACTTTGAATGGGGCACCGATGTCAGCGTCGAGGGCCTGTCAGAAGGCTTTACGCACTGCTTCTTCGTCACCTTCGCCAGCGAAGCCGACCGCGACGCCTATCTCCCCCACCCTGATCACACCGCATTTGGCGCCGTCCTGCGCCCTCACCTGGAAAAAGTCCTGGTACTGGACTACTGGCAGAGGACGTAGACCGCGTACAATGTTCAGCCTGCGGCAGTCCTAGCCCAGCCCTATCTCCACGATCTGGTGCCCTTTCACCTCGGACACGCTGAATTCAAGCCTTCCTCGATCCTCGATGAAATCCAGCGCCTCCCCGTCCGGGACACAGCGAACGCCGGTTACCGGTCCGGGTAACTTCAAACTCACACCGATATCATGTACGGGCAGCACGTCCTCAATCACGTCGAAGTCCAGGCCGCGACGTTCTGGAATGTAGTGGAGCAGGTGCAGGACCAAACGGCTCTGTTCGGGTTGCTCATTCAAGGCGGTCAACATGCCCGTCGGCCCGCTGTGCCGCAGCAGGGGGTCCGGCAGGAGCATATCGAGCGCGTTCAATAGCAGTTGCTTGCACCAGCGCGGCGCGTTGCGGTGGTACTGGCGAAAGATCGGATGGGCGAAGTAGATGACGTCTTCCTTCCGCGTGGCGGCAGGTCCGGCAGGCTCGCCGCTGCTGGGCGTCTGACGGTGAGAGCAGAAATGCTGCCAAGTCCGATCAAAGTAGGCAGGCACCATCCTCGCAAGAATCTCGCTGTCCTCCGCGGCTTCGATTGCCAGCCCACGCATGTACATGACGTACTCGGTGTTGCGCAAACCCGCTGCCAGCATCCCTTCCGCACGCAGATAGTCCACATAGTCACCACTTCCGAAGTGCCGGCCTCGCACTGTCTCACCATTGCTGTCAAGAGGCCCTTCGCCGGTCTTGCGCACCCCCCATGCCGGCAACGCAAAGTCTGACAGGTCTGGCTTCAAACCGGACTCGAATGAGGCGATCAACTTGCCGCCCGCTGCGAGAAAGTCGTTCACCTTGCCTTCAAGATAGCCGTCAAGTGGAACGCCATCGGGCAGGATGAGCAAGCGGTACCCATCCCAGCTCGACTGGCTGTCGACAACGTCGAACTGGTGGCCGCCCTCCTGCAGCATGCGCACCGCGCCGACCGTCTCCGCTGTCAGGCGCTCGCCGGTGAACTCTTCCAGAGTGAACACCCCAATATCAGTCAACGCACGCGCCCCGCGGCACCATGGCTCCTTTCGCGCCACCTCGCGGTAGACCGGGCCCACGAGGTTGTAAGTTGCCTGGTCGAGTCGCCCAGTAGGATGGAGCTGGTCGCCGATGGAGCACTTCGCGTTGAGGGCCAGCATCTGGAAGCACTCGAACTGGAGCGCGGCCTCGTTCTTGTAAGACTGGAAATCTCCCCAGGACGTGTGGAACTTCCCGGTCATACCCAGGCTGTCGTGGCCGGTTGTACGGGCATAGCGCACCGAAAGCGGAAAGTGCATGTAGCCCCACCCGCCCGAAGGTAGAGACTCCAGCTCCCAGTGGCTGTAAGTCTCCCCCGTCGCCCTCTGCCGCGGGCCGACGTGGCCGGAGTTGTAGAAAATGGTGCAGTCCTGGCTATGACTGCGTACGTGGGCCGACATATCCCGCTTGAAACGGTCGGTCACGCCCTGGCCGAAAGTCCGCCGTTCCCCGTCGCTGGAGGGGTCCAACCCCTGTGCCAGCATCTCGAGCCGGCAGGCGGTGCAGGAACAGTCCTGATCCTGGACGATGTCGAAAAAGAGCCCATCCACCGCCGGCATCTGGGCGAACATGTCGTCAACGTGGGCCTTTAGAAAGTCGACATAAGGCGTGTTCAGGCAAAGCTTCGCATAGAAGCCGGCCTGGTAGGGCTTCTGGCCCTGGATGGAGCCGTCGGCGGCCACCTGCAGCCACTGCGGTTCCTCCTGCGCTGTGTAGTAGTCCCACTGGATCGTCGTGTAGATGGGTACCCGAATATCGCGGGAACGAGCCGCTTCGATCTGCTGTGCGAGCAGATTGCACTGCAGGCGCGGGTGGCGCCGCTCCGGGTGGGCCGGAGTTTCGTAGAAGATCATACCGTGATGGCCACGGGCGAAGCAGGTGATCGAGTCAACGTGAGCGTCGACCAGCTGCTGCGCCCAAGCCGCGGCATCAAACTCGCCCCCGATGTTGGTAAGCTGCTGGCTTGTGTGAAAGTCCAGGTGAATCTGTCGGTAGCGGAGGAAGTCGGCCATTGCGCTGGTGTGCTCCTGTCATTTGGGCAGCGAATCGGCTTTTTCTGTTCGGCAGGTTGTGTCGCACAGGGGGCCGGCGCGAGTCAAGCGGGGTCAAGCGAGGTACTCTGGATTAACGTTAGCGTGACCACACAAGGCTACGGAGGTACCATGAATACATGAGAGAAGAAGTTCAGAAATCGAACAGTCCCAAAAGGCTATTTCAAAGCGAGTCCCAGCAGCCTTCACGATACGCTTCGCGCAAAAAAAGCCTCTTCCGGTGTGAATCCGCGCGCGCCATCCACTCAGAGGGAATCTCCTGCGTGTACCGGTGAGGGGGGCCGGCCTCTTTAAAGATGTCGATGTTGAAGATCCGGTATGGCTGCGGAGAGTCAGTCGGCTTCGGTTCGACGCCGTGAAAAATACGGGCGTCAATATATACCATGCTCCCCGCAGGCAGTTCCAGTTGCTTCTCACGCAGGGGCCGGCCGGCCTCGACGTCGAACTCCCCGGCAAGCATTCTCTTCGGGAACGCTTCGGCTCGCGCTCTGTCAACCGCAGCGTCCTCGATCGGCGCAATGCGGTGGCTGCCTGGAATCACTTTGAGATTGCGGTCGCCGCGCCGAAAGCCATTGAGATAGTAGAGAATCTGAACATAGTATCTGTCACGTTCCGCAAGGTTTACCGGATTCTCGTGCTTCCAATGATGGTGGTCCTGGTGGTAGCGAATCGGCCCGATGCCGCGCGGGGCAATGTTGAGAGCTGAGTGACAGAAGTGGTACTCACTGCCAATCGTGGCCGTCAACAATGCTTTTATGAAGGGGTCGTCAATGAGCTGGTCGCTGTAGGGGCCGCGCTCGTTCCAGGGGCGGATAAAGTAGGCTTTGGGATCGCCGCGATGGGCCTGCAACTCATTGACGAATTCGCGAACCTGGTCAAGGCCCTCGATCTCTTTGATGAGGGCTTTCCTGGCGTGGTCGGTGAAGACATTGGGAAAGGCAATGTAGCCGTCGCTATGGAAGGACTCGATGTCGGCTTGCGACGGGCCCGATACCCGAAATAGGGACTTCAAATCAGTTGCCATATGCTTGCCTCCTTAATCCTGAACTGTAGCATACGGTCAAGACAGACACAAGACGGAACCACTGCACCACTTCGGTAGTTGGAAAAATGCTCTGCAAGTTCGCAGGCAACTGTTCCAATGTGCCCTCGCCGGACGGTGCTGCGACTGCCTTGGAGCCTCGTCGACGGCGCGCCGAGCATGCTGTGCTCAGCATTGCCACGGACATGAAGCTCCAAATCAGGGTACACGGGGCGTCGCAGACAATTGACCCGGAGACTCCGTCTACCGGCCCCCGTCGCGACCCCAAACGACAGATGGAGAGATTCCTTGTAAAACCACACTTGAAAAAATGCTTCTTTGCCTGCACAATGATAGAGTGGAGAGTTGTCATTCGCCATTGGTATGAATCGCTGAGAAGAGCCCCTCAGCCTTCTTTCCGGAATCCCACCATGGGAAGACAATGCAATTGCGTAGACTACGTGGACTAGGGACAGTAGACCATGAAATACAACTATCCTACTTCTGTTGGGGCAATCCTCTCAATGGCTGCCCTGCTTCTCACCGCATGCGTTCCTTTACCTGCTGACCCCGGCATTCCGGTCAGCGGGCCTGCGCCCGAGACGCCGCTGATTTCAATCCACAATCCCTTGGTAGTCCCAGTAGGGGATACCCCTTCGTCGTCAGGCGGTCCGTTTCAGGATTGGCCTGCCTTCGAAGTTGCAGGACATGGAATCAGAGTTTTCCATCCAAATAGGTGGCTCTTTGTATCCACACAAGAGGAACTGTCCGCCCTCGGCTCACAACTTGGGGATGACGAACTGGCCGAAGCATTCTTCGAAGAGCGGGAGGGTTACGTCGGATTCCTGACTCAACCCGGCCAGGAGGACTACTTTGTCGGCGCCGGTTTCCCCTACGATCCCGGTTCGCCCCCGCTGGAGACCAACGGATTTCATCTGCTAGCAGTACCAAGCGAAGGCCGAACTCTCGAGACGTTTGCACGCCTGCTGAGCGAAGAACTTGGTGCCTCCGGCCTGGCTGAAGTGGATGGCATCGAGATCGGTCCCGGTCTGCGTCCATGGGGTGAGGAAACCGCCACAATCCAATACCGCATTGACGGCACGCAGGCCTTCGGAAACCGGATTGTTACTGTCCCCGACGCAAATGTGACCGGCTGGCGCGTGATAATTCTATCTCCCGACGGAGGTACTTTTCTGACCGTCACCTACGACGCGTGGGGCGAATATTCCGAGTGGGTGGAGGGCCTCCTGCGCGAAGTCGTTCGCAGAATCCAGTGGCTGGACGATCCATCCCACTTGCCCCGGTCAGGTCCGCAGGTGACCCTCGAGCACCTGATGAACGTACGCGCCGGCCCAGGCACTGACTATCCCATCCTCGGCAAGGCAGGGGAAGGCCAACAGTTTGCCGCAATCAGCCGCGACGCAGTTGGCGGCCCGGCCGGCGGCTGGTGGCAGATCGAATACCGCGGCCAACTGGGCTGGCTGCACGGAGACTATGTGTCCGCGCCAGCCGGAGCAGAAGACATTCCTACCGCAGACGAGTCCGGCTGGCTGACCTATGACGACGTGGCAAGAGGACTGTCACTGTCACTTCCCTCGGATTGGCGCTACTTTGACCCCGCGCATCCTACCGCGGCCGACCTGGCCCTCCTGTCCGCGGCCAACAAAGTATCAGATGAACAGTTCGACGTCTTGGGATTGGGTGAGATCGTTTCGGCCATGAGCCTTCGACGCGACGATGCCGTGATTGGTCTTGGTCTGCAGACTGGCCAGGAGGAGAGTGATGCGAGCAACTTCCTGCTTGTCTTTTCGTTCGCTGCCAACGGCCAGAGCCCTGCGGGATACGCACAGGCAGCCTCAGAGCAGACCTACAGTATTGAGCCGGCCGTGGTTGAACTGGTACAGGGCATGAGACCGTCGGACGAAGAAGTGGTTTCGATCAAATACGGCGAATACGCAACCAAAAACGTCGTGTGGCAGATATGGCTCCTTTCCCCCAACGGCGAAAGGCTCGTTGCCCTTGGGTTCAACGTTCATCGCGATCAGATTGAGGAACTGGAACCTGTGATCGCCGAAGTCGTGCGGCGGCTCCGCTGGATCGAACAGTAAAGGCAACTTTCTGGGGGTGAAGGCGGCACCCATGCTATGAGGAGAACCGCCACAGCACTATCTGAACTCAGTACCTTTTCGTCAGACGCCTTGAATATCTACACTTTCTCAGCGCCCTTCGACTGCGAATTCAGTGTCAATCCAACGATTCTGCTACCTCGCCTGGCTCCCGTCCCGATGATCATCTTTTCCGCCCCGCAATGAAAGGCGAATGCATCTTTGGCTGGCACACATTCACATGCTACGTAGTACGTAAGGGGACAAGAAAGCGGCACGACCGGCCTAACCCAGCCATTCAATCGCTCAGTAGAGCCAATTAGCCTCTGCTCGTCGCCAGCATCTCGCCCCTTCCCATCACTTGATTCGCAAATGCAACGCCGTCATCCCCAAAGGCAGTCCACGCCTCTCGTCTCAGTCGCGTCGCAGATCCTGTAAGATAAGGGACAGAGTTTTGGCTACTAGCGTTCTGGAGTAGAGCTTGAAGGGTGCCCAGCTTCCCGCTGGATCTCGGCTACCATTCATAATTCACAGACCCAAAAAACACTTGGACACGAAACTGTTCCTCCGAACTGCTACGTATGATCCGAAGTTCTACAATACAGAAATCTAGACCAATCCAATAGGGGACTAAGATGACCACGCCAGTCTTGGACCTGTTTCAATTCGATGACCTCCTGACGCCACCCCAAAAGGAACTGCGCGACGAGGTCCGGAAGTATATGGAGTATGATGTAAAGCCAACGATAAATGACTACTGGGAGCGGGGCGAGATTGCTCTGGACCTGGCTCTAGGCCTGCGTGAGCTGCCCATCATGGGTGGAACACAAGAGGGGTACGGCTGCGCGGGGCTCGACAATGTAAGCGACGGGTTGGTCAAGTATGAGATCTGCCGGGTGGATGGCTCAGTCAGTACGCTGTTCGGTGTGCATTCCGGGTTGGCGATGGGTTCAATCGGTATGCTAGGCTCGGAGGAGCAAAAGGAACGCTGGCTGCCGGCGATGGCGAGGATGGACCGGCTGGGTGCGTTTGCCCTGACTGAGCCGGAAAGAGGATCGGACGCGGCGCACGTACAGACGACAGCTCAGCGTGTCGGCGGCCATTACGTGCTTAATGGTCAAAAAAGGTGGATCGGCAACGGGACGATTGCCGACCTGATTATTGTCTGGGCGCGGGACGAAAGCGGAAGCTTTGGGGGCTTTGTCCTTGAGGATCCTGGGCAGCTGCCCGGCTTTTCCGCGACGGCGATGGAGGGCAAGATCGCTAAACGGGCAGTGCATCAGGCCGAAATCACACTTGAAGATGTGCATCTGCCGAAAGCAAACCGGCTCGCCGGTTGTAACAGCTTTCGCGATCTGACGGCGGTCCTGGCCAACACTCGCGCCGGCGTCGCATGGGAAGCCGTCGGCCTCGCCGCCGGCTGCTACGAATTCGCACTGAACTATGCCTGCGAAAGGGAACAGTTTGGCAAACCGATCGCTGCCTTTCAGCTAATCCAGGCCAAACTTGTGGAGATGGCCGCCGATCTGGCACAGGGGCAGTTGCTGGTCTGGCGGCTTGCTAAGTTGATGGAGACTGGCGTAGCAACCCCAGGTCAGCTCTCGCTGGCGAAACAGGCGTGCGCGGCCAAGGCAAGGCGCGCAGCAGCGTTAGCCCGCGAGATTCTGGGCGGAAACGGCATTCTGATCGACAACCATGTGGCGCGCCTGTTCACCGACGTCGAGGCTACCTACACCTATGAGGGGACAAACGAGATTAACCTCCTCATCGCCGGTCGGGAGATCACGGGTATGGGCGCGTTCGTCTGACTGCAGTGAAAAGGAAAAGCACTGGAAAAACTGAGTTGATGAACCGTGAAGAGATGGCCAGATGGAAGGTAAGCACCGCCCCTTCATTGGATTCAGGAATGGAGCCGCCGGTTGACCAAACGGCTGGCAGGTACTACAATCTCCACAGCACACCCCATCCACACTGGCATCGAATCTATTGAGGACAGCTAAGGAGCATTCGTATGCTTTCCGGCCTGATGATGGACTATCAGCTCACGATTGACCGCATCCTGGAACACGGGAATCGACTCTATCCCTACAAGCAAATCAAGACCAAGCTGCCTGACGGCTCGCTCCACGAGTATTCTTACAGTGACCTCTACAGTCGGGTGAAACGGCTCTGCAACGTGCTCGAAGGATTGGGTGTGCAACCAGGCGACCGCGTCGGCACATTTGCTTGGAACAACTACCAGCATGTTGAGCTCTACTTCGGCGCACCGGGCGCCGGCGCTGTCGTTCATACCCTCAACATTCGCCTCTTTCCCGACCAGCTGGCCTACATCATCAACCATGCCGAAGACAAGGTGATCTTCATCGACGCGACGCTGTTGCCGCTGATGGAAGGTCTTGGCGAGAAAATCAGCGGGGTCGACCATTTCGTGCTTTTCAACACTCAGGAGGGCTCGGCAGCGGCCAAGCTTCCTGGCCAGGTGCACGATTATGAGACCTTGATGGCGGCAGCGGACGATGAGTACGGCTGGAGAGTGGAAGGTGAGAACCAGGCCATGGGGCTCTGTTACACCAGCGGCACGACTGGCCACCCCAAGGGCGCGCTCTACAGTCACCGCTCGATGTATCTGCATACGGTAGGGTCGTGCCAGGCCGCTGCGGTAGGGCTCACCGAGAACGATGTGGTCCTACCGGTCGTGCCGCAGTTCCACGCCATGGCGTGGGGCCTGCCTTACGCGGCGGTAAATACAGGGGCAAACCTGGTCATGCCTGGCCCGCATATGCAACCGGCCGCGCTCGCAGATCTGATCGAGACCGAACGGGTAACCGTCGCCGCCGGCGTTCCTACCATCTGGAATGGACTCTACCACGATCTGAAGCAGAATCCGCGTGACATATCATGTATCCGCGCACTGGTGGTGGGCGGTTCGGCCATGCCCCGCAGCCTGATCGAGGCCTACGAAAAAGAGTTGGGCGTGAACGTTGTTCACGCTTGGGGCATGACCGAAATGTCGCCCCTGGGCACGGTATCTAAGTTGCTAAGCCACCACCACGATCTGCCGCAGGAGCAGAAGTGGGACGTCAAGGCTCGGCAGGGCTATCCTATCTCCGGCGTCGACATGCGCATCATGGACGAGGCGGGTCAGGAGCTGCCTTGGGACGGTGAGACGTTCGGTGAACTGCAAGTGCGCGGGCCGTGGGTGGCGCAAGCCTACTACAAGCTGGAGGGCGGCGACGACAGCTTTACCGAGGATGGGTGGTTTCGTACCGGGGATGTTGTCACCATCTCCGCAGACGGGTTCATGTCGATCACCGATCGCACAAAGGATCTGGTGAGAAGCGGCGGTGAGTGGATCTCATCCGTGGAGCTGGAGAATCTATTGATGGCCCATCCACAAGTGCTGGAGGCGGCCGTTATCGCTGTGCCCGACCAACGCTGGGGCGAGCGCCCGCTGGCGGTTGTTGTACCTACCGACGGTGGGATCCAGCCCGGCGCTGAAGAACTAGGCAGTTTCTTGGAACAGCAGGTTGCAAAATGGTGGTTGCCCGACGGCTACGAGTTTATCGACGAGATTCCAAAGACCGGAACGGGCAAGTTTGACAAGAAAGTGCTGCGCGAGAGGTATGCAAGGATCTGAGGCCCACTAACACTTTCCTCCGCCCGTCCACCCCACCGTAGGGGCACCCCTTGTGGGTGCCCTCGTGGTTGAGGACTTCTCCAATTCACCTGTTCCTCGGGTCCTTCCTTCCTCTCAGCACAAAAACCTCAGATGGCGTCGCCCCAGGCTTTGTTCAGCATCTCAATGCTCTTCGGAACCGCGGTTGCCGCGTCCTCCGCGCCCTCCATCTCAATAGAACAGTACCCGCGCCAACCGGCGTCGAGCAGGATGCGGAAAATGCGGCCGTAATCGAGGTCGAGGCTGTACCAGGAGCCCCCGCCTGGATAGGTCTTGGCATGGGCCAATCTCACGTAGGGCGCAATGCGCTCCATAGCCGCGTACATATTGTCCTCGAAGAGGAAGTTGCCCATGTCAAGGATCGCCTGTAGCCACGGCGAGTCGACCGCCTCAATTATGCGCACCATGTCATCGGCGAAAGTCGTCAGGCCCCAGTGGTTTTCAAGCAGCAGAAGCACGCCCCGCCTCTCAGCGTGCGGCAAGCAGCGCTCGATGGCGTCCGTCACCCAACCGAAGCCGTCATCCATCGTGAACCCTTCCCACGGCTCAACCCACCCCTTCGCCTTGATCAGATCGTCGAAGCTGCCCTGTTTGCGGAAACCGCCCGAGTTCACCCGGATCGATGGAATGCCCATTTCGTGGGCGAGATCGATGCAGTGGAGAGTGTGGTCGATGTGCTGCTGCCGCACGTCCGCATCGTCGTGAACAAAGTCCTGGTGAATCGAGAGGTTGTAAAGGTCGAGGCCGAGAGTGAAGGCATGTCGCTTAAGCCTCTGCAGATAAGCGTTCTCCTCCGATTCCATCTGACGGTGTAGTATCTCCACCCCTGATAGGCCAAGCTCCGCCGCGGCATCGAGCACCGACTCGATCGGCGTCTTCTCCGGCGTGAAGTGCCAGTAGGAGTAGGTCGACGTGCCCAGACGGAGGACGTTGTTGCCAGAATTCATGAATGTTGCTCCCATTAGTTTCTTCTGCTTGCGGTCCCCGTCGAGCATTTAGAGCTCAGGCGTCGGTGACACAGCCCTCGGAGGCGCTGGAAACGGTCCTGATGTACTTCCAAAGCACGCCGCTCTTGGCCTTGTATTCCGGCGGACTCCAGGCGACGCGACGGCTGTCAATCTCCTCTTCTGAAACCTCAAGCGTGAGCGAATTGTTCTCGGCGTCGATGGTAATCATATCGCCGTTCTGCGCAAGCGCGAGCAGGCCGCCTTCCTGTGCCTCCGGCGTAATGTGCCCGACGACGAAGCCATGGCTGCCTCCCGAAAAGCGGCCGTCAGTGATCAGGGCGACGTCGCTGCCCAGCCCTTTCCCCATGATGGCGCCGGTAATGCTGAGCATCTCACGCATTCCCGGCCCTCCCTTGGGGCCCTCATAGCGGATGACGACGACGTTTCCGGGCAAGACCTCGTCGCTCTCGATGCCGGCTAGGCAGTCTTCCTCCGAGTCGTAACAAACCGCGGGGCCTCTGAACCGCACGCCCTCTTTGCCGGTTATTTTGGCGACGGCGCCGGTCTCGGCCAGGTTACCATACAGAATCTGCAAATGCCCGGTCTCCTTAATCGGCTTGTCCACAGGCATGATGATCTTCTGGCCTTCTGTCAGGTCGGGAACGCTTTCCAGGTTTTCCGCCAGCGTTTTGCCGGTGACAGTCATGCAATCCCCATGAAGAAAGCCCTCGCGTAGCAGCATCTTCTGCACTGCGGGAACGCCGCCGACCTCATACAGGTCTTCCATAACGTACTCGCCGCTCGGCTTGAGATCGCCCAGCAGCGGCGTACGGTCGGAAATCTCCTGGAAGTCGTCAATGGTCAGCTCTGCATTCGTAGACTTGGCGATGGCCATCAGGTGTAGCACGGCGTTGGTCGATCCGCCAAGGATTACCGTGAGTGTGATTGCGTTCTCAAATGCCTCGCGGGTCAGAATGTCGAGCGGCTTGAGATCCAGCTCCAAAAGGTTGCGGATGGCCGCGCCTGCCTCCAGGCACTCCTGCTGCTTGCCCTCGCTGGTCGCCGGGTAGGAGGAGCTGTAAGGCAGGCTCATCCCCAGAGACTCGATGGCGGATGCCATGGTGTTTGCGGTATACATGCCGCCGCACGCGCCTTCACCGGGGCAGGCATTGCGCAGAACCTCCCGCATCTGCTCCTCGTCGATGTCCGCCGCCAGATATTGCCCGTAAGCCTCAAAAGCGGAGATAATATCCAGCTTCTGCACGCTACCGTTTCCTGGTTGCTGAAGAATACCGGGGCTGATCGTCCCTCCGTAAACCATGAGACTGGGCCGGTTGACGCGCGCCATCGCCATCAACACACCGGGCATGTTCTTGTCGCAACCGGGCAGAGAAATATTGGCGTCGTACCACTGGGCCCGCATGACCGCTTCGATCGAGTCGGCAATAATGTCACGGCTCAGGAGCGAAAACTTCATCCCGGCCGTGCCCATGGACATCCCGTCGCTGACGCCAATCGTGTGGAATATCAGGCCCACAGCTCCGGCCTCCTGCACCCCCTGCTTGACCCGCCGCGAAAGAGCGTTCAGATGCATATTGCACGTGTTGCCCTCCCAACCCATCGAGGCGATGCCGACCTGGGGCTTGTGCATGTCTTCGTCGGTCAGCCCGACGCCGTAAAGCATCGCCTGAGAACCGACCTGCGAGATTGTCTGGGTGAGCACACGACTGTACTTGTTGAGTTTACTGCTCGTAGTGACTGACATTGGACTCTCTTTCTTGTTCAAAGGATGGCCGGCCCGCGTCTACCGCGTGACCCCACCAGACTATCCGGCGCTGGAGAGTTCCGCGCTCCGTTCTTCTTCAGAAAACGTCTGCGACTTACCCGCGATGATTCCCCCTGACGCCAACCGCATGTTATCGATATCAGCACCGCGGGCTGGCAAACCGCTCTCGACGTTCGGATCATAATTGATGAGGAAATACTCGACGGCGTCTGAGATAGCCGTCCAACTGGCCTCAATGATATTGGTACTCGCCCCGACAGTCGTCCAGTTGTGCACGCCGTCTGAACTGGTGATGAGCACCCGCACAGATGCCCCCGTGCCCTGGTCGCTGTTGATAATTCGCACTTTGTAGTCGAGGAGATGCATTCGGTCCAGGTGAGGAAAGTGCCCTTGTATCGCCTTGCGCAGCGCCAGCATCAGGGCGTTTACCGGCCCGTTGCCTTCGGCTACTTCGTGGTAGATTCGGTCGCCTACTTCAGCCTTGATCGTCGCCTCCGAAGATAGCCCGCGCCCGGCGCGGTTCGCCACCGAAACCGAGTAGTCGATAAGGGAGAAATTGGGCTGGTATCCTTCCTGCGAACGACGCAACATGAGGTCCACGCTTGCCTCTGCGCTCTCAAATTCGAAGCCGACGTTCTCCAACTCCTTGATCTGCTGGAGTACCGCCCTTTCCTTTTCCCTCGACAGCCCCTCGACCCCGAACTCATCCGCCTTTATCGCAATATTGTCCTTGCCGCTAAGTTCACTGACGAGAACTCGCGTCTGATTTCCCAAAACCTCCGGCTCGACGTGCTGGTAGCTGTCTACATTCTTGAGAACGGCGTTTACGTGCGTTCCCCCTTTGTGGGCAAAGGCGCTCTGGCCGACAAAGGGTTGATGCGTATTGGGCCGCAGATTCGCGAGCTCGTTGATATAGTGGCTGAGGTCGGTCAGGTGGGCCAGCTTTTCCTCGTTGACCAGAGCATAGCCCATTTTCAACTGCATGTTGGCAATGATACTGACGAGGTTGGCATTGCCGCATCGTTCCCCGTATCCGTTTATTGTTCCTTGAACATGGCTGCATCCGTTTCGCACCGCCTCCAACGAGTTCGCCACGCCGGTGTCGCTGTCGTTGTGAGCGTGGATGCCTAGAGTGACTTTCCCTCCGCTCTGCTCGGCAAAGGACCGGCCGCCGTTCCCGTCTTCAACTGGTAACGCGAGGACGGCCGACAGTTCCCGTCGCACTGCCCGTACAATCTCGCCAACTTCCCAGGCAAGACAGCCGCCGTTAGTGTCACAGAGGACGATGCAAGTGGCGCCGCCGGCGATGGCCTGCCTGAGTGTCTCTACGGCATATTCAGAGTTCTTCTTGTAGCCGTCGAAGAAATGCTCGGCGTCGTAAACTACCTCACGGCCTCGACTTGCGAAAAAGGCCACCGACTCGCGAATCATGCGCAGATTCTCTTCCGGCGTCGTCTGCAGGACATCGCGCACATGCAGATCCCAGCTCTTGCCAAAAAGTGAGATGACCGGCGTGTTGGCCTCAAGCAGCAGCTGTATCTGTGGATCGTCGGCGGGATCGGTGTCCCGTTTACAGGTGGAGCCGAAGGCAGTCAACCTTGCGTGCCTAAGGGACAGCTCTCTCGCGGCCCGGTCAAAGAACTCCATGTCTTTGGGATTGGAGCCTGGCCAGCCGCCCTCGATGTAGTCAATCCCGAATTCGTCGAGCCGGGCGGCAATACGCAGTTTGTCATCGCAGCTGAGCGAAACGCCTTCGGCCTGAGTACCGTCCCGCAGCGTAGTGTCGAATAGTTGAATCTTCACTTCTCCAGACTCCATATCATTCTAATCACATTAGAGCCGCCAGAATTGGCGACGATTTGTCGATGTTGCCCGCTGTCGGCCGCGTGCATCCCAAAATGAGTGTGATCTCTTGCAATCCTCTGGCCGAGACCACAACATGGCCACGCCGCGATCAAATCTGAGGCCCCCAAAGCGACGTCTCTGACCACTGACTACTGACTACTGCAGTTTTGGGCGGTCGGGCCTATTCGGCCCTCCCTTGTGCGGGGGCTCCGCCCCCGCAACGCCCCCTCTCCTACAACATGCCTCGCCGACCTGGTGTCGATATTGGTGACGGGTGCCGTGTCGAAAGTGTCTAGCCAGACCCGTCCCGCCAGTCCCATCAGATCCCCTTAGGTGCCGGCCTCGTGCCTGCCCTGCGTCTCGCCAAAGCACAGTAAACGACTTCAGCCACCGCTGGCACTGATTCCCTGCCAGACTGTTTCCACGCCAAATCTGGGATGCACCCCTGTCAGCCCGTCGCCTGTAAACCGGCAGCGATTCCATTGATCGACAGCAGGATCGCTTGTCGTAAGCGGGGGTCTTCCTTGGTCCCGTCGCGACCTGCTTGGGCGTCATTTAACTGCTGCTCACCGCCGGTTCGCTGCTTGCTTAGCAACGCGACCTGAATATAGTTGAGCGGATCCACATAGGGATTGCGCAGGTTGATGCTGCGTTGGAGCCATGGCTCGTTGTCAAGGAGTGCCGCCTGACCGGTTATCTCCAATATGATCCGTTCAGTGAGACGGAACTCTTCCATGATTTCGCCGAAAACCGCAGTGCGCGTCGCATCCGCCGCCAGAGACGCGTAGAGCGAGGCAATTGGCATGTCGGCCCGGCGCATCGAGAGCTGTGCCCTGTCAATGACGGTGCGGAAGAAGGGCCAGTTGTGGTACATCTCTTGCAATACTGCCATGCGATGAGCTGATTCTGCCTGCAATCCCGTACCTAGGCCGTACCAGCCAGGCAGGTTCACTCGGCTCTGGGTCCAGGCAAATACCCACGGAATCGCGCGCAGGTCTGAGATGTCCGATGTCTGGCGGCGCTTGGCCGGCCGCGAACCGATGTTCATCTGCGCCAGCTGTTCGATCGGCGTCGCCTCGTGGAAGTAGCTCAGGAAAGCAGGTTTCTCTACAAGTGCACGGTACTTCCGCTCAGAGAGTTCGCTGGCCGTCTCAAGGATCTTCACCCAGTCCGTATTGACAGAGTGCAAGGAGTTCTCGCTCCCCGAAATGTCGCTCACGACGTCATGATGAGATTCACAACTTGCAATCAATACGGCGTTGACCAGCTGCTCAAGGTGGCGCTTGGCAATGGCACGGTTGCTGTAGCGGGCGCTGATCACTTCCCCCTGTTCGGTCAGCTTGATCCGCCCCTGGACCGATCCCGGCGGCTGCGCCAGAATGGCGCGATTGGCCGGCCCGCCGCCGCGTCCAATTGAGCCGCCGCGCCCATGGAAGAGAGTAAGTTTGACATCGTAGGAACTGCAAATCTGGGCCAGTCTTTCCTGTGCCTGGTACAGCGACCAGCTGGAACGCAAAAAACCGCCATCCTTGTTGGAGTCGCTGTAGCCGATCATGATCTCCTGGCAGTTATCTCGCTGCGCCAGGTGTTGGCGGTAGATCGGGGACTCGAATAACGCTCTCATGACATCCGGAGCCCGGACCAGGTCATCAATCGTTTCAAATAGGGGCGCGACATCGATCCGGCCAAAGAGGCCCGCGTCCTTGGCCAGCAGTAGGACCTCCAATACATGGCTGACGGAAGTGGTCATGCTGATAATGTACGCGCCTATGGCCTGCGGCGCGATCCGCTCATGTGCCTGACGGATGAGCCGGAAAAGGGCGACCGTCTCGTTGGTCTCATCGCTGTAGAGCAGTCGGGCCGTTAGCGGGCGCGGACTCTCGATTTCTTCGACCAGGAGCCCCGTCCGCTCCTCTTCCGAAAGAGCCAGATAATCGAAATCAGGATCTTTCGCCCTGTAGTAGCGGTTCACCAGTTCGGCGACCGCCTCGAGGTGGCGGTCTGAGTGCTGGCGAATGTCCATTGAAGCCAGATGGAAGCCAAAAATACGTGCTTGCTGTACCAGACGCTCGAAGCGCCCCTCGGCCAGCCGGTCTCCCTTGTTCTGGCGCAAACTTTCCTGGATCAGCTCCAGGTCGGCAATGAATTCGTCGGCGTTGGAGTACGCCCAAGGGTCAGGCCTCTGCGCTTGCCACGCTTCCCTGTTCTGCGCCAGGGTCGCGCCCAGCCTCCGGTAGATCAGGATCATCTTCTGGCGGTAGGGTTCCAGCGAAAAGCGCTCCAGGCGAGCTTTGTCGCTCGGTGGTGCACTCTCTAGGTCCCCGGCCAAACTGTCGAGAAACGCCTGCGAAAAGGCCCCGCGTGTGTTCGCCACGCTGAGATGCCCATACATGCCGACCACAGTACGGCGATAGAGCTCAAGAGCCTGCTCTTTCTGCTGACGCAAGGCGTCTTCAGTGACATCCTGAGTTACAAATGGGTTGCCGTCCCTGTCTCCGCCGATCCACGAACCGTAGCGCAGAAAAGTGGGCAGCCGGTCTGAACCCGCCTCGTCGTCTTCACCGAAAATACTGTCAGGAAATTCCCTTTCAAGCGCGTGACCCAACTCGCTGTAGATCTCCGGCAACAGATCAAACAGTGTGGTATCAAAGAAATAGAGCCCCTCGCGCACCTCGTCCAACACGTCCGGACGTCGGTCTCGATTGACGTCGCTCTGCCAAAGTGAGACAACGATCTCGCGGATCTGATTCCAGTTGTCCCTTTCCTCACTCGGCAAGAGTACGTTGGTGTCTAGCTCACGCAGCAATCTGGTCAGGTCGAGCAGCTTCAGAAGGATTGTGCGGCGCTTGGCCTCGGTAGGGTGGGCGGTGAAGACCGGTTTGATCAGCATCTCGTCGAGAAGGCGTCCCAATTCAGAAGCCGGCGTTCCCCCCTTACGCAGCCTCGTGACGGCTTCCGCTATGGTCTCAGGCATGTGGCGGTCAGTCTCTTCCGCCTCTGCCGTCCGCTGGCGAATGACCCGCACCCGCTGCTGCTCCTCTGCCAGGTTTACGAGCTGGAAATAGGTAGTAAAGGCCTTCAACACGCCCAACGTGCTGTCGAAGTCACTGACAAGGTCCGCGGTCAGCCGCTCGATCTGGGGTCCGGCGTCTCGGTCTCCCTGCCGCTGAGCCCGCGTAAGTGCCCGCAACTCTTCGACAAGGTCAAAAATTGCCTGGCCTTCCTGCTCGACGATCGTTTCGCCAAGAACGTTTCCAAGCTGGCGGACCGTCCACCGCAACTGGCGGTCCGCATCCCGCCGCTCCGATGCGTTGCCTTTCTCGGGATCAACGTCTGTATCGATTTGACCCTGCCTGGGCCAGGTAATCATTCAGGTGCCCCTACAGCTATTCCTTCAGCAACGGTCCAAAGTGGGAGCTTTCCAAATGGACCAACCGCGGTACTGGAAAGGCTCTGCTTCAGCGTTCCCTGAGATGCCTTAAGCTAAGCGTCCCGAATCTCTTTCACTACGAGATCACCGAGGACCTCTGTTCCTGCTGTCTCCGTTCCCGGTTGGGCAATGTCAGGCGTCCGTACACCCAGAGCCAGGATGGCATCTACTGCCTCCTCCACCGCCGCAGCCTCCTTCTCCAGTCCAAGACTGTGCCGAAGAAGCATCGCGCTGCTCAGAATCGCAGCCAGAGGGTTGGCGATCCCCTGTCCGGCGATGTCGGGTGCACTGCCGTGGATCGGCTCATACAGTCCGAGCGGCAGGTTGTGCCGGTTGCTGACATCACCCAGGCTGGCTGAAGGCAGCATGCCCATCGACCCGGCCAGCATCGAAGCTTCATCCGTGAGTATGTCTCCAAACAGGTTGCCGGCAACGATCACGTCGAAGTCAGACGGCCTGCGAATCAGATGCATGGCCATGGCGTCAACCAGAATGTGCTCGACCTCAAGTTCGGGGTAGTCGGCCAGAGCCTCAGTCGCCACGCTGCGCCAGAGTCGTGAGGAGGCGAGAACGTTAAACTTGTCCACGCTGGCGAGGCGGCGCTTGCGCTCCATCGCCGAATCCGCGGCCAGCCGCACGACGCGATCGATCTCCGGCCTGGTGTAGAGCATTGTGTCGTAGGCTTCGAAGTTGTCGTCAGGCTCTTTGCGCTCGCCAAAGTAGATGCCCCCGGTCAATTCGCGTACGACCAGAAGGTCAACACCTTCCAGCGTCTCTTCCTTGATGGTACTGGCGGACAGTAGCTCTGGTTGCAGTTTTACGGGGCGCAGGTTGGCGAACAGGTCCAAGCTCTTTCGCAGAGCAAGGACCCCCTGTTCTGGTCTGTCGGGCAAGCTGGGGTCGTCCCACTTCGGCCCACCTACGGCGCCAAGCAGCACTGCCTCCGCCGCGGAGGCTGCCTCAACCGTCTCTTCCGGCAAACTGGTGCCCAACTCATCGATGGAACGTCCGCCGATCTGCTGATGGTCGAAGACGAAGCTGTGGCTGAATCGATCGGCCACCGCTGCAAGGACTTTCTTTGCTTCCGCCGTGACTTCCGGGCCGATTCCGTCACCATCCAATATAACAATCGTTGCATCCATTCGTCATTCTTCCTTCTCAATTGGGGTCTCTGTCTCGGCCTGCTCCCTTCGATAAGGCCGAATGTCGGAAATTTCTGGATCTGCTGTGAGTTTCTCAGTTGTACAGTATTCTGCCTCTGACCGGCCCCGTCAACACTACCCTTTCTGGCCTTTCAAGATTCCTTCGGATACCCTGGATTCTGACCGGTGCGATCCTACATTCCTGCGGCTAGGCCGCGTATTCGACGTCTTCATCCATTGTCAATGGCCGTCTGCCCCCAAAAACTGCCAGCTCAAAAATTCTGAAGTAGCAGTCCACGTCGTCAAAGCCAATCTCGCGCAACCATTCGCATTGCAGCTCCACCGAGGCCAGAATGTTGGCCTGTTTATCTTCCCTGCTGTGATATGCAGCCGCCACCTGGTCGCGAGTCTGGCCTTCGCCCTCTGTCAGCTGGCTTGCCCAAAGCGTGTCGATGAAATAATCATCATACAGCGCCTCGATTCGAGGCGTCGCCGAAGATACATGCTCAATGTTTACAAAGACACCGCCCTGCACCAACAAGTCGAAAACATCGACATAAACCTGTCGCTTAACTGAGTCCGGTTGGTGATGGATCGAAAAGCCGGAAACAACCGCGTCGAAGGGCGCGTGCGCGGAGATAATATCGAACCAGGATGGGTCGGTGTAATCTGCAGAAGAGACGTGAAGCGACTTACTGTAGGCCTCCAGGTTGCTCAGGGCAGCCTGAAGCATTGGCGTGGAGAAATCGACCAACGTCCCCCTGGCGCGCGGATATTTCTCCAGGATCGCTGCCGCCAGAATTCCGTCGCCGCAACCTAGGTCCAGGAAATTGTGTACCGGCCGCTCGCCTTGGGCCTGGTCCGCCTCTGGCCCGGCGATCACCCGCATCATCACGTCCAACTGAATCTGGGAAAGGGGGACGCCCTTGCGCACTCTTTTGAGGAAACCGTCGACCAGCGAGGGGTTCTTCCACACTGCACTCTTGCCATCCGCCGGAAGCGCGCCCGTTGTCATCCGCTTCATCCCCCTTCCATTCGCCGGCTCCCGATAGCCTGCTTCCGGAACCAGTCCTCGCGGCACGGGCAGCTTGAAATCAAGAACCGTCAGTTTGACGCCGCGGCCTCAAAGGCGCTGATCTGCTCCTCCTTGTCCAGAAGATAGCCGAGGTCATCCAGGCCGCGCAGCAGGCAATGTTTGCGGAAGGGATCGATTTCAAATGACCAGGAACCTTCCGGTTCTCCCGTGCCGCCGCTGTCAAGGCTCGGCAGTGTCACCGTCTGGCTTGGCAGGTCGATGCACATGCTGGTATGCGGAACTTCCTCGACCAAATCAAGCAGCCGGCCGACCGTCTCTTCAGGCAACCTGATGGGCAGGAGTCCGTTTTTCAGGCTGTTATTGTAGAAAATGTCCGCGAACGCTGGGGAAATAACGGCTCGGAAACCATACTGGGTGAGCGCCCAAACGGCATGTTCACGGCTGGACCCGATGCCAAAATTGCGTCCGGCCACGAGTATTTCCGACCCTTGAAATTGGGGCTGATTGAGGACAAAGTCTGGATTTGGACTGCCGTCACGGGCGTAGCGCCACCATGAGAACAGTCCATCGCCCATCCCCTCTTGGGTGACGGCAGTGAGATATCGGGCCGGAATGATCTGGTCGGTGTCGACGTTCTCGGTTCTTAACGGCAGTGCGGTCGATGTCAGCGTGGTGAAGGGTTGCATCAGAGGATCTCCCGCACGTCGGTAACGCGGCCGTTGACTGCGGCAGCCGCGGCCATGATCGGGCTCATCAAAAGGGAACGGCTCCCCGGGCCCTGTCTGCCCATGAAGTTTCGGTTGCTGGTGCTGGCGACATACTTGCCCTCGCCTGCCTTGTCGTCGTTCATCGCCAGGCACATGCTGCATCCTGCCCCGCGCCACTCAAATCCAGCTTCGCTGAAAATGCGGTCCAGTCCTTCTGCCTCGGCCTGGGCCTTGACAGCCTTCGATCCCGGTACGACCAGCGCTTCCACATGGTTCGAGACTCGTCGGCCCTTGGCAATGGCGGCCGCGGCGCGCAAATCTTCAATACGGCTGTTGGTGCAGGAGCCGATAAAAACAATGTCGACGTGCTGTCCTTCTATCGGCTGGCCTTCGGTCAGGCCCATATATTCGAGCGCACTTTGGAGACTGCGCCTCTCTGCCGGATCCTCCAGGTCACTTGCTTTGGGTACCCGTTTGGTGACGGGCACGCCTTGGCCGGGATTGGTTCCGTAGGTCACCATCGGCTCCAGCGCGGTCGCGTCCAGCGTCAACTCGCGGTCAAAGACAGCGTCATCGTCAGTCTTCAACGTGCGCCAGTGGGCGACCGCACTGTCCCAGGCATCGCCCTTGGGCGCGTACGTACGCCCATTAATGTACTCGAATGTAGTCTCGTCGGGGGCGATCAGCCCTGCGCGCGCACCCCCCTCGATGCTCATATTGCAGATCGTCATGCGGCTGGCCATGTCGAGGGCCCGGATCGCCTCGCCGCGATATTCAAAAACGTAGCCCACGCCGCCGCCGGCGCCGTTCTTGGCGATGATCGCGAGAATGATATCTTTGGCCGTCACACCGTGTCCAAGCGAACCCTCCACGTTGATGGCGAAGGTCTTCGCCTGTTTCTGCATCAGGCACTGCGTCGCCAATACGTGCCCGACCTCGCTGGTCCCGATGCCGAACGCCAGCGCACCGAACGCGCCGTGCGTGCTGGTGTGACTGTCGCCGCACACGATCGTCATGCCAGGCTGGGTGATCCCCAATTCGGGCCCGATGACATGCACGATGCCTTGGATGTCGCCCTCAATATCGAACAGTGGAACACCGAAGTCGGCGCAATTTGTTCGGAGGGCGCGTACCTGGGTGGCAGCATCGTCCGGCCAGTCGACCTCCACGGCCCCGATGCGAGTGGGAATGGCGTGGTCCATGGTGGCGAAAGTCTTGTCCGGCCGACGCACTGGCAGGCCCCGTTCCCGAAGTGTGGCGAACGCCTGCGGGGACGTGACTTCGTGAACCAGGTGGGCATCGATGTAGAGCACGGCTGGCGCGCCTTCATCTTGCGCAATCACGTGCGCATCCCAAATCTTTTCGAATAGCGTCTTTCCCATTCTACCTTTCCTTGCCTCTATTCTGTTACAATTCCTGGGGGTCGGCCTGCTTAAGGTAGGCTCGTCTCGCCCATCAGATAACGGTCGCACTCTCGCGCCGCGCCGCGTCCTTCGTTGATCGCCCAAACAACCAGGCTCTGCCCGCGGCGCATGTCGCCTGCGGCAAATACGCCGGGAACGTTGGTAGCGAACTTGCCGTACTCGGCCTGGGCATTGGAGCGGGCATCTCTCTCGACACCCAACTGATCCAGCACCGGATTCTCCGGCCCAAGGAAACCCATCGCCAGCAATACCAACTGGGCCGGCCACACCTTTTCGCTGCCTGGCACCTCGCGCATTTCGGGGCGAGCCCCGTTTACGCTTGGCAGCCATTCGATGAGGACAGTGTGGAGTTCCTTCAGTCGGCCGTTTTCGTCGCCTACGAACCTCTTGGTGCTGATCTCGAACGTGCGCGGGTCTGCGCCAAAACGGGCTGCCGCTTCCGCGTGGCCGTAGTCCACGCGAAAAATGTTCGGCCACTCCGGCCAGGGATTGCTTGCAGCCCGTTCCGGAGGCGGCTGCGGCAAGATCTCAAACATGCTGACACTATTACACCCGTGTCGCATCGACGTACCCAGGCAGTCGTTTCCCGTGTCGCCGCCTCCAATCACGATAACGTCTTTGCCCTCAGCCGAGATAAACGGATAGCTGTAGCCTTCCCCTGGAACTTCGCCATACTTACCATCGAGCAGCTGCTTCGTATTGCCGTGAAGGAACTCCATGGCAAAGTGGATGCCCTCCAGCTCCCTGCCCTCGATTGGCAGATCGCGGGGATTGGTGGCGCCCCCGCAGAGTACGATCGCATCGTTTTCTTCCAGAAGACCGTCGGCCGGAATGTCTTTCCCTACTTCGCAGTTTGTAATGAAGGTAACGCCTTCAGCGCGCATCAGTTCGACGCGCTGTTCGACGCGCTCCTTTTCCAGCTTCATATTGGGGATGCCGTACATCAGTAGCCCGCCGATGCGGTCGGCCCGTTCATATACAGTGACGGTATGGCCGGCTGTGTTGAGCTGGTCGGCGCAGGCAAGCCCGGCCGGCCCCGATCCGACTACGGCTACTTTCTTTCCCGTGCGCACTACGGGCGGTTGTGCTACCACCCAACCCTCTTCAAATCCCCTGTCGATGATCGCGCATTCTATGCTCTTTATCGTTACCGGTGGGTCGATAATGCCCAATGTGCACGAGCCTTCGCACGGGGCTGGGCAGACGCGGCCGGTAAATTCAGGAAAATTGTTGGTTGCGTGCAGCCTGTCCAACGCCTCGCGCCAGCGATTCTGATAGACTAAATCATTCCACTCAGGGATCAAGTTGTTGATGGGGCAGCCGCCCTCCGGCATCGTACCCGTGTGGCAAAACGGAATGCCGCAGTCCATGCAACGGGCGCCCTGCTCCTGCAGGTCTTCCGTCGACAGATGGAGATGAAACTCGTCCCAATCCTGAATTCGTTCAAGGGGCGCGCGTTCCGGAAATGGCTGCCGCTCGAATTCAAGAAAGCCGGTTGGTTTACCCATTCGAAATCTCCTGACTGCGTATTGCGTGGAAAGGGTTAACGCGCAATACCGGGTCGATGTATTCCTTCTCGCAATCCTTAGTTCCCGCTCACCCGCGCCGCCAGGTCCTGGCTGTTGCGCTCGAACGCGGCCATCATCGCCTCCGCCCCCTTTAGACCCATGGCCTCTACTTCGGCGAGACACTGTAGCATGCGCTTATAATCTCTAGGTAGTACCTTGACAAACTTGCCAACGTAAGCGTCCCAATCCGACAGAATCCTTCCGGCCACTTCCGAGCTGGTGTATGCATAATGGCGCTGTATCATTTCTCGAACTTCGGCAATCTCATCCGGATCTTCGAGTTTCCCGATCTCAACCATCTCCAGGTTCACTCGTCTGTCGAAGTAGACGCCGTCCACCGGCTTTTCGTTCAGGACATAGGCAATGCCGCCGGACATGCCTGCCGCAAAGTTTCGCCCAGTGCGCCCCAATACAACCACACGGCCGCCGGTCATGTATTCGCAGCCGTGGTCGCCTACGCCCTCGATGACAGCATGCATTCCGGAGTTTCGGACACAGAAGCGCTCGCCCGCCATGCCGCGAACGTAAGCTTCCCCGCTGGTCGCGCCGTAAAAGGCCACGTTGCCGATGATAATGTTGTCTTCAGCCTTGAAAGTTGAGCCATAGGGCGGGTAGGCGATTATCTTTCCGCCAGAGAGCCCCTTGCCGAAATAGTCGTTGCCATCACCCTCGAGTTCGAGCGTCATGCCTCTGGGAATGAATGCCCCGAAACTCTGGCCGGCAGCGCCATGGAAGTGCAGTTGAATTGTGTCTTCGGGCAGCCCTTCAGGTCCGAATCGTCGTGTGATTTCACTTCCTGTGATGGTTCCCACAACCCGGTTCGTGTTATGAATAGGCAGCGACTCTTTGACTCGCTTCAGAGAGCTCTCCACTCCATCGCCACTCTGGGCGGCGTGCGCCCGTTGCGCCTCTTCCACACTGTTTTCGAGTGCAGGCATGCAAAGTTCGAGCAGTGTCGTATTGTCCAGTGCTTTGTCCAGCCCGTGGTCCTGGTCTATCTGGCAGTAGCGCCCCCAATCCTCCGGCACATCGGGTCGATGCAGGATTGCGGTCAAGTCGATGCCTTGTGCCTTCCAGTGTTCGATCGAGTGTGGCGCCTCCAGACGGTCGGTTCGCCCGATCATCTCGTTCACGGTTCGAAAACCGAGCTTTGCCATGTACTCCCGCAACTCCTGGGCGATAAAGTACATGAAATTGACCACGTGCTGCGGGTCGCCCGTGAACATCTTTCGCAGTTCGGGGTTCTGCGTGGCGACGCCGACAGGGCAAGTGTCCAGATGGCAGACGCGCATCATGATGCAGCCCAATGCAACCAGAGGGCTTGTGGCAAACCCGAACTCCTCAGCGCCCAACAGTGCCGCAATTGCGAGGTCTCTGCCGGTCTTGAGCTGCCCGTCGGTCTCCACGACAACGCGGCTGCGCAGATTGTTGATGAGCAGAGTCTGGTGAGTCTCGGCAACACCCAATTCCCAGGGCAGGCCCGCATGCTTGATGCTGGTCTGCGGCGATGCTCCTGTCCCGCCGTCATGGCCGCTGATCAGGATGACGTCGGCATGGCCCTTGGCTACGCCGGCCGCAACCGTGCCCACACCAACTTCCGACACCAGCTTCACATTGATTCGTGCGTGGTGGTTGGAGTTCTTCAGGTCGTGAATCAGTTCGGCCAGGTCTTCGATCGAATAAATGTCATGGTGCGGCGGCGGCGAAATTAACCCCACGCCGGGCGTCGAGTGCCGCACTTCCGCAATCCACGGGTAGACCTTCTTCCCAGGCAGCTGGCCTCCTTCGCCCGGTTTGGCCCCCTGCGCCATCTTGATCTGCAACTCCCTCGCATTGACAAGATAGTTGCTGGTCACCCCGAAGCGGGCAGATGCCACCTGCTTGATTGCGCTGTTCTTCGAATCACCGTTCGGCTCAAGAATGTAGCGGGCCGGATCCTCCCCGCCTTCGCCCGTGTTGCTCCGCCCCCCGATGCGGTTCATCGCGATGGCAAGAGTCTCATGCGCCTCTTTGCTGATCGAGCCGTAAGACATGGCCCCGGTCTTGAAGCGTTTGCAGATCGACTCCACCGGCTCAACTTCGTCGATGGGGATACTATCGGAGCCATCAAAATCAAACTCCAGCAGGCCCCGCAGGTTGCACCACTCCTTGTTCATCTGGTCGATGTCCTTCGTGTACGCCTTGAAGGACTCGTAGTCATTGTCGCGGGTCGCCTTTTGAAGTAGGTGTACGGTACGCGGATTGAAAAGATGCAACTCCCCATCTTTGCGCCACTGGTAGTCGCCGCCGGGTGAGAGCAGTTGGCCGCCGTGGCCGTTACCGTTGGCAGCAGACACTTCCGGCTTCAACGCAACCAGACCGTGGCCGTTGGACTCGGACTGGGCGTACAGGCGAACAGGGTAGGCCCGGTCGTGTCGTATCTTGATTTCATCGAAGATCTCGGAGAGACCGATGCCCTCAACGCGACTGGAAGTCCAGGTGAAATACTTGTCTACCAACCTTTGGCTCAGCCCAAGTGCTTCGAATATCTGGGCCCCGCAGTAGCTCTGGATAGTCGAGATGCCCATCTTGGACAGCACTTTGACGACACCTTTCATCGCCGCCTTGACGTAGTTGTAAGTCGCGGTAGCGTGGTCGATATCGACGAGGAGCCGGTCCTGAATCATCTGGTCCAGTGTCTCCAGCGCCAGATATGGATTGACCGCGGTAGCACCAAATCCGATGAGTAGAGAAAGGTGGTGAACTTCACGCGGTTCTCCCGATTCTACGACCAGCGCCGTGCGCGTTCGTGTCTCATTGCGGATAAGATGGTGGTGCAACCCTGACGTAGCCAGCAATGCCGGGATCGGCGCAATGCCGGGACCAACGCCTCGGTCCGAGAGAATCAGGATATTGAACCCTTGTTCGATTGCATCGGTCGCCGCCTGAAACAAGTCTTCAAGCGCCTGTTCCAACGCATCCCTCCCGCCGTGTACGTCGAAGAGAATCGGTAGCGTCTTGGTGCGGAAGCCCTCGGCGCCGCTGGTCTCAATGTGCCTGATCTTTGCCAGTTCCTCGTTGGTGAGGATGGGCTGTCTGAGCTTGAGTTGGTGGCAGTTCTCCGGCTTGGTCTCAAGCAAATTCAACTCGGTGCCCATCATCACCTCGGTGGCGGTGATCAATTCCTCGCGGATCGCATCGATCGGCGGGTTGGTCACTTGGGCAAAAAGTTGTTTGAAATAGTTGTAGAGCAACTGAGAGTGGTTGGACAGAGCCGCCGCCGGCGTGTCGTTGCCCATGGCGCCCAGCGCTTCGACCCCATCGGTAGCCATCGGCGCCATCAGAATACGCAACTGCTCAAATGTGTAGCCGAAAACCTGTTGCCGCTCGAGCATGGTCCCGTGGTCAACACCCGGTACTTCCGCCTCCGGCTCGGGCATCTCGTCCAGGCTGACCAGGTGCTCGTCAAGCCACTCGCGGTAAGGATGCGCGCCGGCCATCGTCTCCTTGAGCTCCTCGTCGGAAATGATCCGGCCTTGCGACGTATCGACCAGGAACATCCTACCCGGTTCCAGGCGCGCCTTCTTGACAATGCGCTCCGGCTCCATCGGCAGTACGCCCACCTCCGATGCCATCACCACCATGTCGTCTTTGGTGACGCAGTAGCGCGAGGGGCGCAGCCCGTTGCGGTCCAACACTGCACCTACAATTGTACCGTCGGTAAAGACCATGGAGGCCGGTCCGTCCCACGGCTCCATCATTGTGCTGTGGTACTCGTAGAAAGCCTTCTTGGCGTCGCTCATCGTTTCATGCTGAGACCACGGCTCCGGGATCATCATCATCATCGCGTGCGGCAGCGTCCGCCCGGATAGATAAAGGAACTCGAGCGTTTCGTCGAATTTAGCCGAGTCGCTGCCGTCATCGTGAATGATAGGCAGAATCTTCTTGATGTCACTGCCAAACAGCTCGCTCTCAAACTGGGACTGTCTGGCGAACATCCAGTTCTCGTTCCCGCGCAGAGTGTTGATCTCACCATTGTGAATCATGTACCGGTAAGGGTGAGCACGCTCCCAACTGGGGAAGGTATTGGTACTGAACCGCGAGTGAATGACGATCAAGGCCGATTCCATATCCCCGTCCAACAAATCAGGGTAGAATCCTTTGACCTGCGGCGCCATCAACATGCCTTTGTAAACGACTGTGCGAGATGAGAGGCTGGCGACGTAGAACGCGTCGCCTTCACGCAACTGGGAATATCGGATCCGGTTTTCCGCCTGCTTCCGAATTACATATAGTTTGCGCTCGAATGCAAGGTCGTCGTCACCTGTCAACCGATTGGGGTTGCGCCCGATGAAAACCTGCCGCACGACCGGTTCGCCGAGGCGAGCCGTGTGGCCCAGCTCATCATTGGCCGTCGGAACTGTGCGCCAGCCGAGAACAGTCTGTCCTTCTGAGCGGATTATCCTTTCAAAAAGTTGCTCGCACAGGAAGCGGTAATCCCCTCTTGGGGGAAGAAAGACCATCCCAACCGCGTAGTCGCCTTCGGGAGGTAAGTCGATCCCCTCCTCCTCGGCGACCTTCCGCATGAACTTGTCCGGCATCTGCATGAGAACGCCGGCTCCGTCGCCCGTGTTCGGCTCGCATCCGCACGCGCCGCGATGTGCAAGGTTCAGCAGTACCTCCAGCCCCTGAGTGACGATGGCGTTCGACTTTTCTCCCTTGATGTTAACCACGAATCCAACTCCGCAAGCGTCGTGCTCATAGCGCGGGTCGTACAGCCCTTGCTTGGCAGGCAGACCCGCTAGTGTTTGGGGAGTGGACTTGTGATAAAAGGAGGAACTAGATTTCATGTCCGACATAACGTCATCTCCTCAATAGAGCATCTCCTTCCGCGTCCTTCGCTCAGAGCAGTTGGTTAAGCGAAATCGACTCTGCATCAAAGCGATGGATGCGAAGGAAGCACGTGTGCCAAGTTCGGAAGACGTCTTTGTCGAACCGTAAAACCTTGTCAACAGGAGTATTTTGGCGGGATAAACCCGCAATGATTTCGTGTAATTTACACGAGAATTGGCGGTTCGTCAACTTTGGGGCCCTCTAGGGAACGATGCAGTTGGGCTGACGACGACAGCCCTTCATGTGAACTACAGTGGATAGAGCTGCAGTGTTCAGTGGCCGGCGGCTTGCCGTAGTCGGCGGCGTGGCCTGGAGACGTTCTTGTTAGGGTGGCGCCTCCTGCTGCTTGAGAACGTGTACGGTGGGCTGGCCGAACCGCGAGGCGTACGGCTCCCAGATGGGGGTAAGTAAGCCACGCTGAACGAACAGCCAGATTTGAGACCTCGCCAAACCCGTGAGGCCGGCAATGACCCGCGGGGGCGTCACGTGTGGCGTCCCCGCACTAGGGAAACAAAATGCCCGCGACCGCCTCGCGGGTCAGTGGTCAGTGGTGGTCTGGGCGTCGTCCTGATCGGCTGTGGAAAGTTTGGTGCGGTGCGTCGGGTCGTCAGGGTTTACCACTATGCGCGGCCAGTTTGTAGCCGTTGCCATAGAGAATAACTTCGACGCCACCATCTACGACCACCGGGTGACTGATTTTAACGCCAAGGACCCCATCGTAGCCCCGATCCGCCGCCTTTTGCTCCAGGTCGGAGAGGCCCTGCTCGACTGCTTTTTCGATCAGGGATTCGTAGTGGGTCATACGTCCGCCGACGAGGTTGCGGATATTCTCTCTGACGTCTCTTACGATGTTGGCGGCGTATACGACGACGACGAAGAGAAGCTCGCCGACTTCGACGTCGGGGCGGTGGGGTTGATCGAGGGCGGTCAGGTTCATTTTCTTTCCCTGTCTGCCTCTCGATGGTCTGGGACATTGACGGTCACATTCACCTCTGTGCGGCGACGCGCCCACGCAAGTCTGAGAACAAGAAGTAGCAGTAGCAGTCCCCCCAGAAGAGTGATCAGGTTGCGGGGATTGCTCAGGGCCTTTCCATTCTTTTGCCAGAATAGTAACCAGGGCACAGCGCCGGAGAGTAAGGGGGCGAGGTCCTTCAAGGCTTGGAAAACTCCGCCGAACCCCTGCTCCCCGGTCGTTCCTTCGGCGAGGAAGTTGAGGGCAGCCAACAGGTTCTGACTCTTGAGTAATGCATCTCGAACAAGATCGCCTTCGAGCAAGGAGAGTATTCGCGGATTGTTCAGGACAAAATTCGCGAGAAGCTCTGCGTCCTGAGGCGCCAGCGCCGTCAAATACGTAGAGGCAAGAAGCGAAAGCTGGCTCGCTGTCAGATCGGCGAGAAGTAGCGATCGAGCAGTTTCAGTTGTCAGGTCCAGCAGCGCTTTCCTGCCTTCTGGGTCCAGTGACATCGACTCTAGGATGGCTGTCTCATCTTCCAGCCGCAAGAGTTGCTCCAGCGCATCGCGGTCCGCGAAGTCCGAGACCTCACTCACAAGGTACAGTTGGTAATCGACCACTTTGAGGAGGAGGTCACCGGCAAGCTTGGCCCAGCTGACAAGAGTTTCCGACTTTCCCGAATGGCGATATATCGCCAAGGCTTCTTCCGGAAGCGTTTGCATAAATTCGAATTGGCCTGAATTGATGAGATCCCGCAGCCTGTCCGGCTCATACTCTTCGACAAGAGCGACCAGGTCGGAGAGCTTGGCCAGCTGATCTACATCGGTGAAGTCCAGAATCCGTTTGAAGCGTGGATTGGACTCGGACAGTTCGAGGACGCGGGCGAACTTCCGACGGAACTCCTGCCACTGGCTGAAAGCGCTATTTGCAACGTTTCTTGCCAGTGTGGGCATTTCTAGTCTCAGCCCTTCGCTTACTGCTTCAGCCATCCATCTTTGCAATTCAGTCTTGACAGTGTCATTTTGGAAGGAGTCCTGGATTAGGGGCAGCGCGCCATCTCTGGAGTTGAACAGGTCGATGACTACCAGAGCCCCTCCGACAATCCAGCCAACAAAAGGGATGCCCACCGTTAGTGTGCTGGTCAATATACGCGACAGGATTCTGCCAACGATATTCCGTGTGAGGACGCTTGCCAGTCTCTTGGCTAACTCAGCTCCAATGCGCGTGCCGATGATCACAGCGACCCCGCCCGCGAGGTTGGAGTGGATTTCGAGGATGTCCAGGAAGCTCTGATCGGTATCGGGCCGGAGCTTCAGCAGTTCCAGTTCTGCCTCAATCTGCCGGTCCAACTCCGCTTCCAAGGTTTTTGAGAACCTTCCACCAATGAATTCCTGTACGCAGTCTAGGGCAGTGGATGCCGATTTCGCCGTGACTATTCTGATCTCTTCCACTATGTCGTTAGCGACTTCAGTCGAAAGCTCGTCAAATCGACTGGCGAATCCTTCAGAACCGAACGCTTGTTCAGCCACTTCTGTTGCCAACTCTTCGGCTTTTGCGACTGACCAGCCCGACCAGATCCGTTCCCAAAAGCCTGTATCGCTGCGGACCAATTCGATTGCGTCGTCTACGGCTCGGTCTACCCGCAAGTCCATTCCCAAGTCTTGCCAGTGGCGGTTTACAATCGCGATCACATCGATGCGACTTTGCTCATCGGCGACCACTGTTTGAGTGATCCGGTTCAGTTCCTCGCGGAGTCTGTCTTCGTCGACCTGGTCGCATTCCTCAAAAGTATAGGAGACAGGAGCGGTAGATTGGGCCCTTGCTGCCTCCGGAGGGAACAACGAGAAGAGCAGAAGCGAGAGGAGAAAAGGAAATGTGAGTCTGTCTCGCTGAATGGAGTATGGTTTCCGCACTATGATTGATCTCCCAGGTGTCGACCTGTGGCGTTCCAAATTTCCGGCAGGCGCTGACGGTGGTGAAGTGAGACGACTAGGATCGTCAGACCCAACAGCAGCAGGAGCGCAGCCAAGAGAATGAGGGACTGAGTCTGATGGTAGTGCCAGTACAGCTGCCAGGGCAGGTTGCCAGTGGTGAGATCAACCGCAGCGGATAGCATAAGGGCAGTGGGCCACCAGGCTTGAGGCTGCTCGGTCCTTTCCGAGACGAATGCCAGGACTTGCTCAAGGTTCTGCGACCACTTCACGGGCTGCCCAACGCTGTCTTTGTCGAGCTCGGCCAACATGGCCGGATTCCGGTCAAGAGTGTGTGTTACCAGTGCGATCTTGTCTTCCGCCAGGCCACTACCAAACCTATGGAGCCACAATATTTCGGGGTCTGCTTTCAATAGGAATACGGTTTCCCTGGTCCCTGGTTTCAGTTGGATTATCCAAGTCAGAGTTTCCGTGCCAACGAGGGCTAACGCCTTATCAAGTTCTATTCGATTCCTGAAGTGGTGGGGGTCCGCTTCCTCATGCAGTCTTGTCTTGGCGACCATATCAACGGCATCCCCGGCCAGTTGAGCCCATTCGAGTACCAGGTCTGCCCTCCCGCTCCACTCAAGGATTTCGAATGCAGATTGAGGCAGGGCGAGTATGTCTTCAAACTGGCCGGAAATGAAGAATTCTGTCAGTCTCTCCGCCGCGAGAGTATGCTCCGCAACAACTACTAAGTCCGAAAGTTTATCGATATCATTCGCGTTGGCATTGTCAAACGTGATCCTCAGTTGGGAATACTGCGTAGCAAGTTCAGACACCCGCTTGAATCTTTCCCCCAGTTCCTCCGAACCTAGCAGAATAGATACGAGGTCCGGCAGTTGCGTTACCTTCCCTGCAAATATTCGACGGGCTGGTTTCGAAAGGCCTGTCAGGTAGGATGCGAGCCAGGACAGCTCATCATCGGACAAATCGGCTAACAGGGCGCCCCTTGAATCTTCCGCCGGTAGTTGAAGCAGCGATTCTCTTTCTTCCGGATTCATCGCCATGAGTCTTTGGATGGCCAGAACGTGTTCAATTGCAAGCAGGCGTTCCAATTCTTCCCGCCCAGAGAAATCCTCTGGAACGGCAACAAGATAGACTCCCTTCTCCACTACTTTCCCGATAGAGTCGCCCGCCAGTTCGGCCCAATCGAGGACGACTGGCGGACTACCAGTGTCGCCAAGGATTTCAAATGTGTCCTGAGGTAGCGCAAGAATCTCCTTAAACTGGCCCGTCTCAATCATGTCCCTTAACTGCTCCGCATCCAAGACTCTGGACGCCACCTCAACTAGCAAGGACAGTTTTGCCACTTGGTCAACCTGCGTTTCGCTTAGAATCGAATCGACTCTAGCGAAATCCTCTGCCAGGCTGAGAACAGCGGTAAATTGGGCCTGCAAGCCCTCTGTCTCCTGCAAGAGGGAGATCAGGGCACGATCCCGGATAAAAAATTCCACCAGCCGGACTTGGGAGGGCGAAGGCAATTCCAATAGATAGGAGCTCACCCAGTCAGTTTGTGACCTGGACAGTACTGTGAGAATCCATTGTGTCTGTATGGTCGGCAATCCCAGAAGTGCCTCTCGTTCATCCTTTCCCCTCTGCATCAAGTCTTGAATTATAAAGGGATCCATCAGGGCAAGAATCTTCTCAAGAGTCTCTCGATCCCCAACCATTTCTGGCGATGCATACTTGTAGAGTTCCGTCTCTGCCACACCTACAATCCGCTCTTCTGCAACTTGGGCCCACCTCAGAACCAAACCAGGATCAGAGGTGTCACGAAGAATCTTGAATGACGCTCTGGGGAGATCGAGGATTAGTTTGAATACACCATTGCCAATGATCCTGGCTAACCACTCTATGCCTAGAACGTCGGTCGTCACCTCAACCAGTTCGGAAAGTTTGTCAATCTGGTCAGGCGTAACGTCGTCCAGCAAAAGGCGAAAGTCTTCATTGTTTTCCGCCAGTCTCAAGACATGCTCAAAGTCCTGCAGGAAACTCCTCCACCGTCTATAGATTTCGATGGTGACTGATTGGGAGATTCCAGGCATCGAATTAGTTAATTCTTGATCCACGACAGAAACGACTTCACTGCGAATGGTTTCCTTCACAGATTCAGATTTGAGGTCTTCCTGAATCTGAGGCAATGAACCTTCCCAAGCCTGATAAACGTCGAAGACGATTAAGGCGCCACCTATGACCCAACCTGCAACTGGGACAACTGCTGAGGCGGCCCTACCCAGAATACGTGTGACGACTCTGCCAAGAATCCCCTGGGCGACCCTTCTTGCAACCGCATTGGCAATCTGTGTGCCCACGATGGCGCCAATTCCGACAATTGATAAAGTCCGGTCTCCCAACTCTACAAAGTCTGTCTCTCCTTCAATGTTTCCCAATTCAAGACTTTCCAACCAGGCTTTCGTGCTATCCTCCAAGACTTCCGACATGACATCAGAAAATTTAGCGCCGATAAATTCCTGTACACACAAGAAGGCAGAAGAAGCGGACTTCTCTGTCATCAAGTGAATTTCAGCGGTTAAATCTTCGACAATAGCAGAGGACAAACTGTCAATGGCGTTACGAAACTCTGGAGAATCGAAAGCATAATTGGCGATTGCTTCGGCAAAATCCTTTGCCTTCTCTTCTGACCAGCCGGAGAAAATCCGATCCAGAGTGCCTCTCTCATCTCGAACCCGTTCGGTAGCATCGTCGACAGCTTTGTCCACCACGCTGTCTAGGTCTAGTTCTGCCCAGTTCTCTTCGACAATTCTGTCTAAATCTAGCCCACTCTTTTCTCGTTCCAGGACAGATTGGGTAATACGATTGAGGTCACTGAGTAAGAGTTCCTCTTCGACTTGCTCGCATTCGGAAATCGTATATGTGGATGAGGTTTCCTGTGCATCTGCACTTGCAGGCGGTAAAACTGTGGCGAGTAGGAAAAGTGCGAGGAAAACTCTTAAGGGCTGCTGGAAACACTGCTTAGCTTTTCCGCAGAATTTGGTAGCCCTAGGGTTTGAGTCTGGAGTTCCCATGAAATCTACACCACTGAAAAGTGACGAAACTGAAAAACAGGTAAGCTCTTCGCTTTTGTTTCGTAAATAAAAAAAGGGCGGCAATCCGGTTATACCGTATCGCCGCCCCGTTGCTCGATACCTAACTAAATCCCAACCGCAGCCACCTCAGTATCACCAGCGGCGATCGCGACCTCGGCGTCATCCTCATCCGCCGCACACAGCTTATTCAACGCCTGAAGATAAGCCTTCGTACTCGCCACGATTATATCCGTGTCAACCCCACGCCCACTGAAAAGCCGCCGCCGCGGACGCCCTTGCGCCGTCCTGCTATGACCCCGGCTCTCCGGCGCCTCGACTCTGACAGTCACGTCGCCATTGGCGTCGATCCCCTCAGTCACCGCCTGCACCAGAAACTCGGTCAGCTCATTCGGCTGTTGCACAACCTTGTCTATGCAACTGTAGACGGCATCCACCGGACCCGCGCCAAAGCTGGCCTCAGTGATCACTTCTTCGGTCTCATTGTTGCGCAACGTAGCCACCGCAGTGGGCGTCATATTTGTCCCGCACTGCACCTGCACGCCCAGCAGCTCCCAAATCTCAATCGGCTGATACAGTTCATCCGCCACCAGCGCCTCGATGTCTGCGTCAGTGACTGTCTTCTTCTTATCGGCCAGGTCCTTGAACCGTGAAAACACCTCGTTCAACTCTTCCCGTTCCAGGTGGTAACCCATCTCCTGCAGACGCACGCCCAGCGCATGGCGGCCCGAATGCTTGCCGAGGACCAGACGGCTCTGGTGCAAACCGATCGTGTCGGCGTCCATGATCTCGTAGGTGCGTTTGTTCTTCAGCATACCGTCCTGGTGGATGCCCGCCTCGTGCGCGAACGCGTTGGTCCCAACGATCGCCTTGTTTGGCTGGATCACCATACCGGTATACCGGCTGACCATGTCGCTGCTGCGATGGATTTCCTGGCTGCGGATATTGGTGCGCAGGTCGAAAACGGATTGGCGTGTATACAACGCCATTACCGTCTCCTCCAGGCTCGTATTTCCGGCGCGTTCGCCGATACCGTTGATAGTAACCTCGATCTGGCGAGCGCCGTTCTGCACACCGGCCAGCGTGTTTGCCGTCGCCAGGCCCAGGTCATTGTGGCAATGAACGCTGAAGATTACGTCCTTGCCGCCCTCCACGTTCTCGCGCAGATACTCGATCAGGTCACCAAACTCTTCCGGAGTCGTATACCCAACCGTATCCGGGATGTTCAGTGTTGTGGCACCCGCCTGAACCGCAACGCTACACACCTTTACCAGAAACTCAGGGTCACTCCGGCCGGCGTCCTCAGGACTGAACTCGACGTTTTCGCAGAGGCTGCGGGCATACTGCACCATATCCCCCACGGTTTCCAGCACTTCGTTGGGCGACATGCGCAGCTTGTGCTGCATGTGAATGTCGCTGGTGGCC